>NZ_BMHT01000033.1 GCF_014641455.1 Hymenobacter cavernae | reverse complement strand
TGACGGCGGGCAGCATTGGGGCTACCCAGGACGTGTGCGTGGGGGCTACTCCTACCCCGCTCACCAGCACGGCTGCGGCCACAGGCGGCACCGGCACCTTCGCCTACCAGTGGGAAGCTTCGGCCGATAACGTGGGCTGGGTGCCGGTGTCCGGCGCCACCACCGAGAGCTTCACCCCAGGGGTGCCCACCGGCACCACCTACTTCCGCCGCCGCGTGAGCTCCGGGGCCTGCGGGCCGCTCTTCTCCAACGTGGTTGTGCTGCGCGTGCTGCCCCTGCTGAGTGCGGGCAGCATCGGCGCCAGCCAGAGCCTGTGCCAGGGCGCCACCCCCAGCCCGCTGACCAGCACGGCGGAAGCCAGTGGCGGCACCGGCACTATCGCCTACCAGTGGGAAGCTTCTACGGATAACGTGACCTGGACACCTGTTGGGGCCACCGACTCTGGCTATGCGCCCGGGGCACTCACGGCCACCACCTACTTCCGTCGGCAGGCCAGTTCGGGAGCTTGCGGGCCGGTCTACTCCAACGTAATCACCCTCACTGTAGCCCCTCA
>NZ_BMHT01000032.1 GCF_014641455.1 Hymenobacter cavernae | reverse complement strand
CGCAGCTTTTCGCAGCTTATCGCGTCCTTCTTCGCCTCTGAGAGCCTAGGCATCCCCCGTGTGCCCTTGCTTACTTCTCTTCCGGGAGCTACCCTGTTACCAGGCTCGCTCCGCGCTTGTTACTTCTTACTCGTTTTCAGTACGTCAAAGAACATCTGCCCTCCTATTGAGGACAACGTAGCAGCAGACTAATCGCTTAGTACTCCTGCTTGGTACTCTATTACTCCCGTGCAAGGCCACCGTTTGTGGCGCCGCTTCCGTGGAGAATAACGGATTCGAACCGTTGACCCCCTGCGTGCAAGGCAGGTGCTCTAGCCAGCTGAGCTAATCCCCCGGTATGCCCCTCCGCAGCCATTCGCCACGCGACGTGGGCCTGCGTGGACTCGAACCACGGACCTCTACATTATCAGTGTAGCGCTCTAACCACCTGAGCTACAAGCCCGGGTCAGCCTACTGGCCGAATCCGATCAAAATCGTTGAATGATGGAAAGACAAAAAGGAGTGCTAACGCACCGACACAGAGTCGGGCAGCTCCAGAAAGGAGGTGATCCAGCCGCACCTTCCGGTACGGCTACCTTGTTACGACTTAGCCCCAGTTACCTGTTCTACCCTAACTGGCTTCTG
>NZ_BMHT01000031.1 GCF_014641455.1 Hymenobacter cavernae | reverse complement strand
TCGGGGAGTCAACGTTGAAATACCACCCTTGTGTTAGCCGGTGCCTAATCTGGAAACGGAAACAGTGGCTGGTGGGTAGTTTGACTGGGGTGGTCGCCTCCAAAAGAGTATCGGAGGCTTTCAAAGGTCCGCTCAGTACGCTTGGTAACCGTACGTAGAGCGCAATAGCAGAAGCGGGCTTGACTGTGAGGCCTACAAGCCGAGCAGGGTCGAAAGACGGATATAGTGATCCGGTGGTTCCGCATGGAAGGGCCATCGCTCAAAGGATAAAAGGTACGCCGGGGATAACAGGCTGATCTCCCCCAAGAGCTCATATCGACGGGGAGGTTTGGCACCTCGATGTCGGCTCGTCACGTCCTGGGGCTGGAGAAGGTCCCAAGGGTTCGGCTGTTCGCCGATTAAAGTGGCACGCGAGCTGGGTTCAGAACGTCGTGAGACAGTTCGGTCCCTATCTGTGGTGGGCGTTGGAGATTTGACTGGACCTGTCCTTAGTACGAGAGGACCGGGATGGACCAGCCGCTCGTGCACCGGTTGTGGCGCCAGCTGCAGCGCCGGGTAGCGACGCTGGGATGAGATAAGCGCTGAAAGCATCTAAGTGCGAAACTCACCAGAAGATGAGATCTCCCATATACGAAGGGCCGTCAGAGATGATGACGTAGATAGGCTACAGGTGTA
>NZ_BMHT01000029.1 GCF_014641455.1 Hymenobacter cavernae | reverse complement strand
GGCGGTGGTCTACTAGATGGTGAATTGGCGATTATGTTCGTCAATGACGAGTTGAATGCGCACCTGGTGCATGGCCAACGAGCGACTGAACGAGCAGGAGCGGCGCACCAGCACACCGCAGCGTTGGCGTAAGGAGCAGTTGATGGCTTCCACGATGCTGGTCTGTCCACTGCCTTTTGGATGGGCTTGGTGGGCGTGCCGGGGCAACACGCCTTGGTAGGCCTCCCACTCGTCGGTATAGTACCAGGTGTTGGTGCGATACGGCCGGGGGAGTGCCTGCCACAAGCGCCGAGCCGTGGCCTGCCCGCGACAGCCCAGCACCCAGGCCACAATCCGGCGGGTGCCGCGTTCAACGGCCAACCAGAGCCACACTTTGCGCCGTTTACGACCCACAAAGGTCCACATCTCGTCCAGCTCCAACTCTTTTACGCGCAGCGGTAAGCGGCAACTACGCGCTGGGGTTTGCGCTTTTTTTTGCCAGTTTGGCCACGGTCATGCGCGCCACGCCCGTCAGGCGCACAATCGCCCGCTGTGACACCCGCTCCAGCAGCAGCTTCTCAACTTGCGCGTACTGAGCGGCTTTGCGTGGGGCCGCCGGCACAAACACGGCTTGGTGGCGGCAGGCCGTACACACGTACTTGGCTTTGCCTTTGCTGCTGCCATTTTTGCGCAAAGCAGTACTGCCGCATTTGGCACACGGTAAGATCGTCTGAAGCATGCCCCTAACCTACTAAAAACCACCTTCTAGACCACCGCC
>NZ_BMHT01000028.1 GCF_014641455.1 Hymenobacter cavernae | reverse complement strand
GCGCCCGGGGCACTCACGGCCACCACCTACTTCCGTCGGCAGGCCAGTTCGGGAGCTTGCGGGCCGGTCTACTCCAACGTAATCACCCTCACTGTAGCCCCTCAGCTAGCCCCTGGCACCATCGGCACTGACCAATTGATATGCCAGGGCAGCACTGCCGCGTCACTAACGAGTACTGCTCCCGCTACAGGTGGCACCGGCACTATCGCCTACCAGTGGGAATCATCGTTGGACAACTCGACCTGGACGGCCATTGCCAGCGCTACTGGCCCCGACTATGCGCCGGGCTTACTTACCGCCACTACTTTCTTCCGCCGCCAGGTGAGTTCCGGTGTCTGCACTACCACGCCATCCAACGTGGTGACGGTGAGAATTGTGCCTGCTCTGACGGCTGGTAGCATTGCGGCCAATCAAACCCTCTGCGCCAGCGCTACTCCTAGCCCACTCACCAGCACAGCCGGGGCTAGCGGCGGCTCGGGCACGATCATCTATCAGTGGGAGTCTTCTACGAATAATGTGAACTGGACGCCTATTGGTGGGGCTATTGGTGCCAGCTACACTGATTATACGCCGGGGCCGCTGACTACTACAACTTATTTCCGGCGCCGGGCAACTTCGGGCAGTGAGTGCGCACCAGTCTTGTCCAACGTCATCACCATCACCGTGGCTCCACCTTTGACTGCTGGCACTATTGCCGCCGACCAGACGCTGTGCGTTAGCGGTACTCCTGCCCCCTTCACCAGTACAGCTGAAGCAACAGGTGGCACGGGCACGGTTGCCTATCAATGGGAATTATCCACGGATAATGTGAGCTGGAACGCTATTACCGGCGCTACCAACTCAACTTTTGCGCCCGGCCTACTCACAAGTACTACTTATTTCCGCCGCCGGGCAACGTCGGGGTCCTGCGCACCAGCGTATTCGCTCCCAGTCGTTGTGAGAGTGCTACCCACCCTGACGGCGGGCAGCATTGGGGCTACCCAGGACGTGTGCGTGGGGGCTACTCCTACCCCGCTCACCAGCACGGCTGCGGCCACAGGCGGCACCGGCACCTTCGCC
>NZ_BMHT01000027.1 GCF_014641455.1 Hymenobacter cavernae | reverse complement strand
CCTGCGGTTGCCGGTCCTGGGACTGGCCGTGGGGTGGCTGTTGCTCAGTGGCGGCGCGCTGGTGTTCGACCGGGTCTGGGCCGCCTGGGCCATGGTCGGCTTGCTAGGCGGGCTGCTGTACCTGCGGTACCGGGTAGCGGCCCCAGGCGTCTGGGCTGGGCTGCTGCTCGCCGCCGTGGGCTACCTGGGCCTGCAGTGGCGCTACGCGCTGTGGTCACCGGCCGGGCAGCTAGCCAGCGCGGGAGCCGTGCTGCTGTACCTGCTGCCCACGCTGGCCGTGCCGCTGGTGGGCGCTCGGGTTTCCTGGTGGCCACCGGCCCAACAGTTCGTGCGCGGGCCGTGGGTGTACCTGCTGGGGCTGCACGTGGTGGTGGCCCTGGTGGCCGCCGTGCCAGCGGGCCATACGGCCTACCTCTCGCTCGGCTTTACCGGGCTGGCGGGGACCGCCTTCGCCGCGGCTCAGGTTTGGCGGCGCCGCTTGCCCGAAGAGCCGGCCGTGCAGCGGGCCGGTCAGCCCGACCGCTACCTGCTGCACCTCAGTTACGGGCTATTAACGGTTGGCCTGCTCACGCATGTGCGGCTGCTCGCGCTCGATGAGCGGTTCTTCGGCCCGCCCGCCGAATACGTGACGGCGGCGCTATTCTTCGCCACGCTAGTGGTCCTGGCGGCGGCGGCTCCACCTGCTACGGCCCCGGTATACAGATCCTGGCGCCGGCTGCATCCCTGGCTACCCGAGGCGGCGCTGCTCTTTGGCACCGCCACGCTGGCGCACCACGTGCGTATGCCCTGGCTGCCGCTGCTGTGGGCAGGGGCCGCGTTGGCGCTGACGTTCCTGGCGGCCCGCCTTCCCGTGCGCTTCCGGCGCCTAGTCCTGTACGGCCGCCTTTACTACTGGCTGGCCGCAGGCACGGCCAGCCTGGCTTGCCTGCGCTACCTCAGGCCCGAGCAACTCCTCCGCCCCGAATGGTGGGCAATTACAGTAGCTGTGGCCTCCCTGTTTGGCTACGTGACCCTGGCCCTGCAAGCTGAAAACACCCCTTATGCTGGCCTCTCGCCCACCTGGGACCGGCTGGCCCGCCCGCCCCGCCGCGT
>NZ_BMHT01000026.1 GCF_014641455.1 Hymenobacter cavernae | reverse complement strand
TGACCTCCTCCCATTTACTGAGCCCGCTAGAAGTAGAGCATCAGGCGTTTTGAAGCTCGACCGTAGTGGCGGCAGCTACTACCTCATCGGGCGTTAAATTCTGTAACGAGCTGTGCGGCCGGAAGCCATTGTACTCTTGGCGCCAGTGCTCGATTTTTTCCTGCGCATCGGCCAGCGACAGGAACCAGTGCACGTTCAAGCACTCGTCACGGAAGCTGCCGTTAAACGACTCAATATACGGGTTGTCAGTCGGTTTGCCGGGGCGCGAGAAGTCGAGCGTCACGTGCTGGTCATAGGCCCAGCGGTCAAGCGCCTTGCTGATAAACTCGCTGCCATTGTCGACCTGAATGCGCTCGGGCACGAGGCCTAGCTCCTGCTGCAAGCGCGTCATCACGGCGACCACGTCTTCGCCTTTGAGCGACTGGCCAACGTGAATGGCCAAGCACTGGCGACTAAAATTATCGACTATCGTTAAGGCCCGGATCTTACGGCCATCGAAGAGGTTATCCACCACGAAGTCCATACTCCAACACTGGTGCAGACGCCCCAGCGGAAGCCGCTCTAGTCGGTGCGCAGCCGCGCGATTGCGCCGCGGGCGCTTACTGCGTAAGTTCAAGCCCTCCAAGCAGTACAGCCGATGGACGCGTTTGTGGTTGTCCGGCCAGCCCTCCCGACGTAGTAGGGTGTAGAGACGCTGACTGCCGTAGCGCACCCGTACTTGGGCCAACTCGCGCAAGCGCTGGCGCAGGACCGTATCATCTCGGCCATGCGCTTGATAAGCGAAGCTGGCGCGCTGCAAGCCAATAACTCGGCAAGCTCGCCGAGCCGAGATGCGGTAGGCGTCAATCAAGTGGTGAGCCGCGTGTCGACGCTGCACGGGCTTCAGAACTTTTTTTTGAGCACGTCCTGCAGCATCTGCTTGTCCAGGCTCAGGTCGGCTACCAGTTGTTTGAGGTGCTGGTTTTCCTCTTCTAACTGTTTGAGCCGGCGCAGTTCCGGCACGCCCAAGCCCCCGTACTTTTTCTTCCAGTTATAGTAGGTCGCTTCGCTGATGCCCATCTTGCGGCATACCTCGGCTACAGTCACACCCGTGTCCGCCTGGCGCAGGGCGAACACGATTTGGGCCTCGGTAAACTTGGTCTTTTTCATGGCAATTGTCCTGGTCTTTTAAGGTACGACAAGTGCTTGATTTTCTATACTTTAGCTTGGCCTAGTTTTACGGGGAGAGGTCA
>NZ_BMHT01000025.1 GCF_014641455.1 Hymenobacter cavernae | reverse complement strand
TGGGGTGGTCCAGTAAAAACGGACAGCTGGCTAAGATAAGTTAATCTGGCAGTCAAGTTCGAATTGGTGCGGTGAGCGGTAGCCTAGTGCGGAGTGTCGGCGGTCAAGGTTGAAGTAGATGTCGAGGTAATGGGCCACCTCCAGGCGGGCCTCTTCCAGGCTGGCAAACGCGCCGCCGTGAGGTAGCAATTCCGTTTTGAGCGTGCTCCAACCGGCCTCGGCCTGGGCATTATCGTACGGATTGCCCGGCCGGCTATAGCTAGCCAGTGCCTGGGCTTTTTCGATGCGCGCCCGGCACGCCGAGCTGGTGTATTGACTGCCGCGGTCGGCGTGGATAACCAAGCCCGGAGCCGGTTGGCGCAGCGTCAGGGCCTGTTCCAGCGCGGTGAGTACCAGTTCCGTAGGCATCTGCGTATCCAGGTGCCAGCCGACCACGCGCCGCGAGCAGGTATCGCGCCAGGTGGCTAAGTAGCACCAGCGCCCACCGACCAGCGGCAGGTAGGTGATATCACCGACCCACACTTGATTGGGCGCGGTGGGCGCAGGCTGGCCGAGAAGTAGGTTTTCGGCCACAACCGCCGCGGGGTCGGCCATCGTGGTGCGTGGGCGTTGCGGCCGCGTGCTGAGCGCTTGAAATCCGCAGCGACGCAGCCAGGTGCGCAAGGCATAGCGTCCGACAATGTGCCCTTTGGCGCGTAATTCTGCCCGCAAGCGTCGGGTGCCGTAGCGCTGGGCATGACGCGAAAAGGCGGCGTTGGCCGCAGGCTCCCAAGCGGGCGTTGGGCGCGCCGACCGGCTCCGCCACTGATAATAGCCAGCGCTACTGACGTGTAGCACGCGGCAGAGCACCTGCACCGGCTCGGTGGCCGCCACCTGCTCGATGAACTGGTAACGGCTCATGATTGAGGCGGTTGTGCAAAGATGGTCACGACTTTTTTTAAAATATCGCGCTCCTGTTCCACGCGTTTGAGTTCGGCCCGCAGGCGCTTTATCTCGTCACGCTCCGCGCTGCTGGGCACGGCCTCGGCTAACGCCTGGCGCTGCCAGCGGCCGAGCAAGGCGGGTGACAGGCCCTGGGCACGGGCCACGTCCGTTTGCCGGGCCCCAGCGGCCACCTGGCGTACGCACTCGGCTTTAAAGGCCGGCGTGTATTTTTTGCGGGTCAGCGGCGAGCCGCTTGGAATGATTTTGTCGGGCATGGGCAGTGGAAGATAAGACTTGCCACTGTCTGTTTTTACTCGACCACCTCA
>NZ_BMHT01000024.1 GCF_014641455.1 Hymenobacter cavernae | reverse complement strand
CCATCGACGTAGCTTCTCAGCGTAGCCTTAGGTCCCGACTAACCCTGCTCCGATTAGCGTTGAGCAGGAAACCTTAGTCTATCGGTGGGCGGGTTTCTCACCCGCCTTATCGTTACTCATGCCTACATTTGCTTTTCTCGCCGCTCCAGCACCCCTTACAAGGCACCTTCACCGCTGACGAGAATGCTCCCCTACCACTTACGCATAGCGTAAATCCATTGCTTCGGTACCGGACTTGATGCCCGCGTATTATCGATGCCCTCTCGCTCGACCAGTGAGCTGTTACGCACTCTTTAAATGAATGGCTGCTTCCAAGCCAACATCCTGGCTGTCAAAGCAAGTGGACCTCCTTTGTTCAACTTAGTCCGGATTTAGGGACCTTAGCAGATGGTCTGGGTTCTTTCCCTCTCGGCCTGGGACCTTAGCACCCCAAGCCTCACTGCCGGCTATATTACGTGGCATTCGGAGTTCATCAGGATTCGGTAGGCTCTGACACCCCCTAGTCCTATTGGTAGCTCTACCTCCACGTAACTCCACGCCGACGCTGTACCTAAATACATTTCGGGGAGTACGAGCTATTTCTCAGTTTGATTGGCCTTTCACCCCTACCCACAACTCATCCAAATCCTTTTCAACGGAAACTGGTTCGGGCCTCCAGTTGGTGTTACCCAACCTTCACCCTGGTCATGGGTAGATCACAAAGTTTCGCGTCTACCCCCTCGGACTCTGCGCCCTATTCAGACTCGCTTTCGCTGCGGCTCCGTGCTTCCAAGCACTTAACCTTGCCCGAGAGGAGTAACTCGTAGGCTCATTATGCAAAAGGCACGCCGTCACCCCACCAAAGGGCTCCGACCGCTTGTAAGCACACGGTTTCAGGTTCTTTTCACTCCGGTATTCCCGGTTCTTTTCACCTTTCCCTCACGGTACTCGTTCACTATCGGTCTCTCAGGAGTATGTAGCCTTGGCGGATGGTGCCGCCGGATTCAAACGGGATTTCTCCGGTCCCGCTCTACTCAGGAATCCTCTACCGTGCAGTACTCGCTCGCTTACCGGACTCTCACCGTCTCTGGTTGACTTTCCCACGTCATTCAGCTAAAGTACTCCAATCAGATGTTGAGGTCCTACAACCCCACGGTGGCCGTAACCACCCTGGTTTGGGCTCCTCCCCGTTCGCTCGCCACTACTTGGGGAATCATTGTTATTTTCTGTTCCTGCGGGTACTTAGATGTTTCAGTTCCCCGCGTTTGCCCCTATACCACTAAAGGTATAAGCCCTACCGCTTCACGGTAGTGGGTTGCCCCATTCGGATACCTGCGGATCACCTCGTATGTGCCAATCCCCGCAGCTTTTCGCAGCTTATCGCGTCCTTCTTCGCCTCTGAGAGCCTAGGCATCCCCCGTGTGCCCTTGCTTACTTCTCTTCCGGGAGCTACCCTGTTACCAGG
>NZ_BMHT01000022.1 GCF_014641455.1 Hymenobacter cavernae | reverse complement strand
AAAGGGTTGTGGCTGTTGCAGAAGTAATAGCCTGTTAGCAAGTGTTCTCGTAGAGCGAAGATGCAGGGCAGGAAGCAGTTTACCGATCAGCTCGTCACCCAGTTCCGCCTCTCGGAACGGGTGCCACCCCATAACCTTTACCGGCGCCTCAACGAGTTGCTCAACTGGAGTTTCCTCTACGAGGCCACGCACGATCTATACAGCCATACTGGACAGCCCTCGTTAGATCCCGTTGTCTTTTTTAAGCTGCTACTAGTCGGGCATCTGGAAAATATCACCAGCACCCGCCGGCTGCTGGAACACTGCGCTTTGCGCTTGGATATCCTCCTTTTCCTGGGGTATGAACTCGATGAAGAGCTGCCCTGGCATTCCACCCTCAGCCGCACCCGCCAGCTGTATCCTGCGGCCTTGTTCGAGCAGCTCTTTGATCAGGTATTTCACTTATGCGTGGCGCAGGGCTTGGTGAAAGGCGACACCCAAGTGGTTGATTCAGCGCCCGTGAAGGCTAATGCCTCCCTGGATAGCTTGTGTGAAAAGCAGCCCATCAAAGCCCCGCCTGCTCGGATGAGGGTCGTCGACCAACCCGCCCTAACTTCCCCTAGCCCGCCTTCCCTAACGCTGGCGGCCACTCCTGCTTATCAGTTGCGCCGAGTCGCGACTCGACACGCTCGATGGCAGGCCGCACCACATCATTTTTTGGGCGCACGCCACGCCAAAGCGCGGCTGATCAGCAACAAAACGCATTATAGCCCGACGGATCCAGAGGCTCGTATTTCCATCAAGCCCGGCAAAGCGCGCGCCTTAAATTACGTCTGTAACCTAGCCGTGGACACGGCTCAAGGGGTTATCAGCCATGTGCAAGCGGATTTTGCCGACAGTCGCGACAGTGTGCATCTACCGGTTCTGGTCCACCAACTACACCAGCGTTTACGCGCCAATGGCTTGTACTGGCACGAGGTGTTAGCCGATACAGGCTATTCCAATGGGGCCAATTACGCCTTGCTAGAGCAGCAAGGTATTACGCCTTGGATCCCGGTCTTTAGCCGCTACAAACCCTCCCTCGACGGATTCACTTACCAAGCCGAGACGGATTCCTTTTGGTGTCCGGCGGGTAAGGAACTCCCCTTCAAGGACTATGATAAGAATCGGGATGGGGGATTACTAAAGCTTTACCGCGCTTCTGCGCGTGATTGCCGGGTGTGCCCGCAGAAGGCTTCCTGCATCCCGAACACGGAGCGGCGACAGATCGTCCGCACGGCCTACGATCCGCAGTACCACCGCGCCTTACGGCGCCAGCAAAGCCAGCAGGGGCAGCGCATGCGGCTCCTACGCCAGAGTACTGTGGAACCCGTGTTTGGCAGTTTGCTTCACCATTATGGTCTACGCCGCGTCAGTGCGCGGGGCCGAGCGAATGCGCACAAGACAATGCTCTTGGCCGCTGTGAGCTACAATCTGAAGAAACTCCTCAAGTACCATCCCGCTCAGACGCTCGCCCGGGTAGTGGCGTTGCCCAAACCGCCACCGCCACCCCGTCACTTGCCTTTTCGGTTACGAATCCGAGGGCTGCAGACCGGCAAGTTAAGCTAGTGGAACACAGACCTGAGAGTATAAATGGAGTTCTGCAACAGCCAC
>NZ_BMHT01000021.1 GCF_014641455.1 Hymenobacter cavernae | reverse complement strand
AACTGGGTGACGAGCTGATCGGTAAACTGCTTCCTGCCCTGCATCTTCGCTCTACGAGAACACTTGCTAACAGGCTATTACTTCTGCAACAGCCACAACCCTTTGCTGAACGGTTTTAGCACCCACCTTGACGGCCCCAAAAACGCAGTTTTTTGGGGCCGTTTGTTAATAAGTAATCTGAACAGGTGACTTTGTCAACAACGCACCGTGTTTTAGTAGCTATGATGTAACACCCGCTTGGCCGCCATGAATCCAAACGGCGCTACACCCACCAAGTAACAACAAGAACGTGGCGCCAAACCCTTTGGCCCCTTGGCGTGCATCTAGCAGGAGACATACAATATAGAGTAGAGCATTGATGACCACAGCTAGCGGCAAGAGCAGCATCAGCCCCAGCTCATCTTGCGTGAAAAAGAAGAGTCCTTTCCCTTGATTAACCCCGAGCCACGCCCCTAAGAAGAGCAGCATGTTTGTGCTCAAGGCGACTAGAAAGGGACGGGATAGATAAGATGTCATGCTCGATCAGCCGTGAACCGGAGCTTCTTTTAGGTGCGCAAAAAAGGGTGGCAAAAGCGAGCTTGAAAAAGGGCGTTTTCAGCCTGTATTCACATACTCCGCAAGTGCGTAGAAACCGTTCGGTTTACCCTCCAAAAACGGTCTTGAAAACCGGCCCGGAAGATCTGCGTTTCCAAGCCGTTTTGGCTAGGTGCAGAACCCTCCAATAAACGAACCATCGCCACCGAGCTGGCCCGCTTGCAAGCTAATCAGGCCCAGCAGGCCGGCCCGTTCCACGGGTTGTGGTTGTCGGCCCTGGCGCTGCCCGCATTGGTGAGCTTGCTGACGTGGCCGCTGTTGCGCAACCGACCCGCAAAAGGGCTAACCCATCTTACGGGGACTGGCGGAGTCCAAGAGTAGTAATGGCCGTGGTTAAAAGTTTGAGTACAACAGTTAAACAAGTAACCGTTCGGTGACTCGAAGCTAGGGCGTACCGACGCCCCCTGCGGCACCCGGGTGGGGCCAAGAAGGTGCGCCTTTCTGACGCACCGGAACGAGCCAACGATAACCCCGTTTCTAGCTCACCAAGGTACTTAGGACGGACTTTCTGAGCCACCTGCTCAGCACCCTACTTTCTGAGCCCTTGCTCCGTCTTGGAGGTGCTTTGCCTTGACTCAGGTGTAGTGGAGTAGAAGAGGCTATCCAGAAATGGCATAAAGTGAGGCGCTTCGTACGCGCTATCATTACTACCACGAAGTAAGTCAGCTCTACCCACCGGCATTTTTTGGAATACCAATTCACTCGTATCACGCCCACTCACAACGTCTACCGAACGCTGCTCCACGACCACGAGGCGGTGCGCTCGCAGAGTCGCCGCGGCGACTGCTATGATAATGCCCAAGCTGAGAGCCTGTGGTCGCGCCTGAAAACCGAGGTGCTCGAAGTACGCGAGCGGCCTGTTTTTGCCGACCTAGCTGATGTCCAAGTCAGCGTAGCCGACTATTTTGACTACTACAATCACGAGCGCCTACATTCCAGTATTGGCTATCAGACGCCCTATCACGCTCATCAACAGCTTCTTCCACTTAACCCCCTAAACTGTCCAGCATAACCGAACCACCTCAGTTCTACATCAGCAAGATTGGACTCACGCCGTAGGGCAGGTTACGTGCCGGGCGGTAACGACCAGGAAGACCAAAATCTTCCACCTCCGATCAACAGTGGAATCGTAACCTGCTTTTGTTCGGACATGAAGTTCTGTAAACTGCCGAAGCTCTTATCTTGGCCGGGAGAACATTCTTGAACTTACATCAACAAGCATCTTAAATCCAGGTACTTACCTGCACCAAGGCTCGTAGTGTGGCAGGGGTATTCTCAAAGATGTTTTGGTTAAACAGCTTGTTTAACTCTAGAGCTGGTAATTAATTTCAAGATAAATAGTACTCTGCGACACTGAAAATAGCACATGAAACAATTAAAAATTGCCTACCTGTTTTTGCCGTTTATTTTATTCCCTGCCTTGTGTTTTTCCCAGGTAATTTTCCGGAATGGAGGAAATGAAAATAAGCAATTTCCAATAATCGGTGAGTCTACTTCGGCTACTATTGTTTATGACGCCTCTGAAAATGTTTTGGTAAAAAAGTCGGCCAACTTCCTGGCAGATGATATTGACCGGGTTTCCGGAAAAAAGCCACCGGTTCTAGCTGGCAGCACCCCACTGGCAGCCACCATGATTATTGTTGGCACAATTGGCAATAATGAGCTTATTACTCAACTTGTAAAGAAAAAGAGACTCGATGTAAGTTCTATTAAAGGACAATGGGAGCGTTTCATTATTCAAACAATTGACAAACCTTTCCCAGGAGTAAGGCAAGCGCTGGTAATTGTGGGCAGTGATCGACGGGGAGCGGCGTACGGCGTGTTTACTCTGTCCGAAAAAATGGGCGTATCGCCCTGGTATTGGTGGGCCGATGTGCCGGTTCAGAAATCTTCCACCATTTTTCTGCAAAAAGGCCGCTTTGTTTCTACTGGTCCAGCCGTAAAATATCGTGGCATCTTCATCAATGATGAAGCGCCGGCCTTCCGAAACTGGGCAACGGAGAAGTTCGGGGGAATTAACCACCAAGTTTATGAGAAGATATGTGAGCTATTGCTCCGTAACAAGGCCAACTTTCTGTGGCCTTCTATGTGGCTTCCCACCATGTTTAATGTGGATGATCCGTTGAACCCCAAAGTCGCCGACGACTTTGGCATTGTGGTCTCTACCAGCCATCACGAACCTATGATGCGCGCCCACAATGAATGGTCCGTGTTTAAGAGTGGTGCCTGGGATTACCGCACTAACAAGGAAAAGCTGCAGCAATTCTGGCGGGGTGGGGTGCAACGCATGGGCAACTACGAAAGCATGGTGACGGTCGGCATGCGCGGGGATGGAGATGCGGGAATGGGCGAAGGAACAGCCGTCGATCTACTCAAGACCATCATCAAAGATCAGCGCACCATCTTAGCGGAAGTAACTGGGAAACCGGCCGAACAAACACCCCAGGTTTGGGCCATCTATAAAGAAGTGCAAGACTACTTTGACCTCCTCCCATTTACTGAGCCCGCTAGAAGTAGAGCATCAGGCGTTTTGAAGCTCGACCGTAGTGGCGGCAGCTACTACCTCATCGGGCGTTAAATTCTGT
>NZ_BMHT01000020.1 GCF_014641455.1 Hymenobacter cavernae | reverse complement strand
AACTGGGTGACGAGCTGATCGGTAAACTGCTTCCTGCCCTGCATCTTCGCTCTACGAGAACACTTGCTAACAGGCTATTACTTCTGCAACAGCCACAACCCTTTCTCGAACACAGCGTCAAGCATTTATTGACTGCCTTCGTTTTCGAGCCGTTCTTGTTCTTCCCGTACGAGCGCCTGCAGCTCGGCCTCCGAGGGTAAGTTCACCTGGTATTTACTGACAAATAACTGCTCGGCCAGCCCCGTGGTGGCATAACGCACGAGCGTATCGCTTTTGTGCGCGCACAGAATCAGCCCCACCGGCGGGTTGTCGCCGTCCGTCATCTCGTGCTCGCGGTAGTAGTTCAGGTACACGTTCATCTGCCCGGCATCGGCGTGGCTGAAAGCGCCAATCTTTAGATCGACCAGCACGTGGCACTTGAGAATGCGGTGATAAAACACCAGATCAATGAAATAGTGCTCGTTGTCGAAGGTGATACGCTTCTGGCGCGCCTCGAAACAGAAGCCGCGACCCAACTCGACCAGGAAGGTCTGTAAGTGCGCGATGATGGCCGTTTCCAAGTCGCTCTCGCTATAGCTGGCCCGCTCTTCTAGCTCCAAGAACTCGAGCACATAGGGGTTGCGCACCACGTCGGCGATTACGAGCGGCTGGGCACCCGCATGGCGGGCGAGCACGGCGGCTTTGTCGGTCGACAGGCCCGTGCGCTCATACAAAGCCGAGTCAATGGCCCGCTTCAACTCCCGCACCGACCAGCTGTTTTTGACGGCCTGCACCTCATAAAAGCGCCGCTGTAGGGGCCGCTCCAGGACCAACAATTCCAAGAAGTGCGAGAAGCTGAGCCGGCTCAGCAGCAGCGCCGGCGCAATACCGGGCAAATCTGGCGACGCGACGGCTGGCTCGGTGGCGGGACGCGTAGGTAAGCGTAGGGTCTGCCGTAAACCCGCCCGTTGTAATTCTGCAGACACTGTCTGCAGAATCTCGGGATAGGCCCGGTAGAACTCGCGGCACTGGTAGAGGCGTCGCTCGGCTAAGCCCTTCACGCCGCGCAGTTCACGGGCCAGTTGCGGCAGCAACTGCTCCCCGTACGCGGCCCGGTCACTACCGTGTTGCTCGTACTCGGCAATGTAGTAGCCGATGAGCCAGTTACGCACGCTCAGCCAGGAGTTGATCTGTTGGGCGGCGGCCCGTTGGGTTTGCGTGTGGAGCTGCTCGATCTGCTGGGCTAGGGTCAAAAGCGAGGTGTCTGCCATAGGCGGCAAGATACGCTCGTCTATGGTAACCAGACCAAGGTCGTCGCAGGCTAGCTAGCTAGCTAGCCTGCGACGCGCGAGCATGTGGAGTTCAGTGCAGCAGAGGAGGGGGATGGAAGTACAGCTTTCTCATCGAAGCAAGAAGAAGCTTGTACTTTGATTGCTGTACAACTTTACTATACCATTTATCTACCCTTTTACCGCTCCCAACTGCCCCTCGTCTGGCACGGCAGGTTGTACAGTAAAAGGAGGATTTAAACCTTCTCGTGTATATCCGCTCGTTTGGTAGAACACCCCCCTTCGGGCTTAGTAAGGGCTCTTCATGGTCTGCGCATCCGCGGGGAGCGCGAAGCGCGTGCTGCTGAGCTTCATAGGCTGCACACCGGTCGCGACGCTCTGCAGGGTAAACTGAGCGGTCTCGATCACTAGCTTCAGGGGGACTGCCCCGGCTTGCGAGAGGTAGGCGTACCAGTTACCGTAACGGTGCGCTTTGAACAGGCCCTGCTGCACCGGCAACTGCGGGCTGAAATAGTATTTCTGTACCCCGCTTCGGCACACCAGGGTCAACTCGTCGCAGTTATACCCCAGGACCTCAGTGGCGCCCTTGCGAAGCGTCGTGCTCAGCACGCTGTCGGGGTTCGTGGCGCCGTCGTTCCAGAGCAGCCGGACCGAACCGGCGACCTTGCTGTACAGCTTGTTTTCGCTGTTACGGTACAATTGCCAAACCATCTGCGTCCCATTGACCTCTGACAAGTAATCGCCTCCTTTAATGTACCAGTTCTGCACGTCTCCCATCAGGGTGGTGAGTTGCCCGTCAGCAAGTCCTGGGATTTTGCTCTGGTAAGTGTTGCGGTAAACGATTTTGCCCTCGAAGTTCTGGGCCTGGGCGACCAAGCAGCTGAATGCCAAGGCAAGGGTGAATAGGACTTGTTTCATCTTGAACGAAGTAAGCGTTGGAAATTAGTGGTTTGAAAGGAATGCGCTGAAAAGTGATTTTCTGGGCTGGTGTATGGCTGCCTGGGTGCCCGATGGGGCTCCTTATGGTTACTGCCTTGAAACAGGCGATGCGTTAACCGCGATCACCCGGCGCCCCCGGCGTGGCTTCGACGCCGGGGGCAGCTTCCAGCTCGCGCAGGTTGGATTCCATGGCCTTTATCCGGCTGAAAAAAACAGCCCGGTAGTACCAGTACCGGAGCAGGAAAGAGCACCCGGTCATGACCACGGAAGCCAAGCCGATGGTTGCAAACGAGAGGCCGAAGCTGGCGCCCTCGAACACCGCATAGAAGGCCACCGGGGAGATAACCAGGAAGACGGAATTCGTGAACCGGTAATACTTTTTAAACGCTGCTAGGGTCTGGCGGAGCGCTTCCCGTGAGCTGGCGTCGGTGTACTCCGAAAAGATCTGTTGCTGTCGGCGGTAGCTCCACCCTGAGAATAGGGCGAAACCCACCAGGACGGCGGCCAGGGTAAGTTTTACGGCCAGCGCGCTCCCTCCTAGGCCCAAGTGGTATTGCCACACCAGGTAACCGACCGTCAGCAGCACCAGCAGCACGGCGTTCCACCCGCCGGCCTTGTTCCAGAAGGCACTCTTCTCCCGCAGCTCCCCCAGGGCACCGGTGTTGCGCTCGAGGATCTGGTTTAATGCCTCCCGGGTATGCCCCCCCGGCACGGGCCCTTCCGGGCGGGCGGTGCCCCAGCTTTTTTTGAATTCGTCCAGTTCCATGTTAGGCTATGCTGATGAGTGTTCGTAGTTGGCTCTTGATCTTGTGGAGTTTGAATCCCACGTTCGTCTCCGAGATCCCCAGCACCTCGGCTATCTCCCGGTAGCTGCAGTCCTCCAGGTAGAGCAGGGTCAGGGCCTGGTCCACTGGGGAGAGCCGCCGGATGGCCCGGTGCATGGCCGCCATTTCCTCGCTGGGGCCACCCTCCACGGCCGGCACCTGGAACGCCTCGGAGCCCAACTCGACGAACCGCTCGGCCTTGGTTTCCTTCCGCAGCCGGGTGAGCGCGGTGTTGAGGGCGACCCGGTACATCCAGGTAGTGACCTTGGAGCCGCCCCGGAAGGTGGGGTAGGAACGCCAGAGCTGCAGCACGATGTCCTGGAAGAGGTCTTCCCGGTCTTCCTTGGAGTTGCCGTACAGGTTGCCGACCTTTTGGATAAGGCCCTGATGGCTATTGATAAGTAAGAGGAACTGCTCTTTCAAGATGCTTGGTATTTCCCGATTAGTCGGGGAAAGCGAGGAATCCTTAGGGAAACCCAGGTTTTTTTTAACACTACTGGGGAAGTAGCGGGGGTGAACCCATCGCGCAGCGCTGCATTCAGGCGAGTATCTAACTGGCTCACAGGAAGAAAGCGAGCACTCGTTTTTTTAGCCCGATGCCGAGGTCTCAGGCCTGCCAACCCCGCTCCTTGGCACAGGACGATGCCGTCCCGGCACGGGGTGCTACCACAGCCACGGTCCGAATCGCTAACAGAACGGTTTGCTAAGCGTTTGTAAACGCTTAGAACCGCTTAGACGAACGTTAATTTACCCGCTATGAACTTGGCCTACACCCTGGACCAGATGATTGCGTTGCAAAATGGGACAGGCTACTTCGATTTGCATAATGACTACGAACTGGTTAGCGCCCAGCTTGACGTTGCCCGGTGCTACCTCCACTTTGTCAAGCGAACAGCCGAGTGGGTAAAAGTGCCCGACCCCGCTCACCTGGTACTGACATTTGAGCAGGTGTACTACTTCCAGCAAAGCGAGGGCCTGCAGCTGCCCACCAGCATTGAAGAAATTGGCTTCAAGGAGCCGAATGACTTCGATCTGGACTGGTTCATGGAGCGACCCGAAAGCGAGAAAGACCACATCTTATTTAGGCTGGAAGATGACCAGTTTATCCGCATCGGAGCGGAAGCCTCGGTCCTATTGACCAGCAACCCCGCTTATTGACAGGGAGCGCCAGTTCAAAAAAACGGTAGGATCACTGAACAACTCCGCTGTAAGACTGACCAGATTTCGCGGAAAGGCGGGTTTGCAATCTTGCTCACAAGCGCCCGTTTGTTCAGCGAAACTAGGGAATAGACACTCTCGATGCACCCTATACGTCCGGCCGAGTTACTCGGCTGACTGCAACGGAATCCGTTGTGTGCTGCCCTGAAATTGATAAAGGTATCCGTGGTAGAGGAAGCAGTGTTCGCCCCGGCGAGGGTCGCGCAAATACGTGGTGTCGTTGCTCACCCGGTACTCCCCGGTCAGCAGCCCAAGAGAAGTGCTGGGTGACTGGCGTTCCAAAATATCACAGCCGGAGCTCCGCTTATGGAGTGTTAACGTGTAGTGTTTCTGTCCCTGTGTGAAGGTGAACGTGGTGAACTGGTGCGCCAGCGAATACCGAAACCAACTCGTTAAGAGCAGCCCGTAAAGAAGCGGTGCGGCGACGGCGTTAAGCAAAAAGGCCGTTTGCCACCCGCGTTGCTGGAGCAGCAGGCTGAGCAAAACCAGCAGCAAATTGGCAAGCAGCAGCACCGGAGGAACAACGACGCCTAGAATGGCCATGTCATTACCCGGCTGCTCCGTCCAGATCCACAGGCCTAACCCGACCACATCTACCCCCACAAGAATGGCGAACTTCTTCAACATGCTGGCTGATACCTAATGGAGGGGTAATCTACGGGAAAGGCCGGCTATACTCCTAGGCCATCTTCTCGACGTTCTGCCCCGCTACCGGTATCGAATAGACACTTGCTACAATTAACAAGATGGGGTACAGCACTTTCATGGGCAGCAATAACATGGCGTAAAGGAGGATGGAGCGAATCAACAAATCCGGTTTAATGAAACGGTGGCTATTTTTTTGCTTGTTGCTGACCATTGCCTTCCCGTCGACTAAGCTGATTCACATCGCACTCCCTTTCTGCTGCTACCTTCTTGACTGCTGCGCAACTCGCTTGGGCTCATTTTCGCAAAGCTTCCTGGCTGGGCTTTCTCTGTCTGCCCGTAGGCGCCGCCCTGGTGGGTGCCGCACAAGCCTGGGTCGGCCAACCCGGCTATCCGGCGCCCTCCTTAGTGCCCATCGGCCTGCGGGTGCTGAGTAGTCTGGCCACGGCCTGGGCGTGGTTGCTGGGCAGTGCGATCTGGGGCTCTATCTTCTTAGGCGTCCCCGCTCTGTTGTTTGGCTTGCTCCGCCAGCCGCTGATGTGGCTGTTGTTTACTGGGTGTAGAACCTGTCCGCCTGCTACTGGGCGGATCCTCGCTTTAGTAGGCACTCTCGCGTTGTTTGAATTTCCCGTTTGGCTACTGGGCAATTTGCTACGGCACGTGCACACGTATGGCTACTCGGTGCACCTGTTCTGCTTCGGCGTGAGCCTGCCCTGGCTCGTGGGCTCTCTGTGGGCGACCTGGTTATTGAGGCAGGAGCTACAGACCGCCTCTTGAGACCATCAACTGGGAGCCGCTTCGTTGTCTTCGTTCTCTCCTCTTGCACCACTGCTACTTAACCGAGCCCTTTTCTGCGTACCAAGCGCTAAAAGCCGTCTGCATTTCCAAGAATGGCTATTGGGCATGGTGCACGTGAGGGAGCCGTTTGGCAAAACGGGCGTTGGTAGTGGTAGCGGAATACGGCTTTCGCCGATCAGGACTTCTTGGCCATTCCCTCAGGGAACGTCACTCCACGCAGCGCCGCCTGGTGGACTGGTCGCTAGGGGTGGTGCACTTTTTGATTGAACCGGTAGGGGGCAGCACGACCAAGTGCTCCTTCCCCGGCCTAGTGGAAGCTAAACTTCAACTCAGCCACTACATCGCCTACTCAACGCTGAATGAGGGTATACTTTGCTCGGCTACCAAGCCCTGACTCCACCTGCAAACAACGTCCTACAGCCGTCCGGCTTCGCAAGACCATCTTACAAGCTAGGTGATGGTTCGTCAGAAGCCTTCTTCTCTCGATACAGGAGCACAACGGCGACCTGCTGCTTATCCAGTACTTACTAGTTTTTATCTGCTATGAATACAATTTTACATCTCCCTCAAGTACTCCTTACCTTCTTCCGGTTTGTGCTTGCCCCGTTCGGAGCAATACCGACGCGGCCGGGCAACCGAGTAACCCGCACCGCCGCTGGTCTCGCGTTGGGGCTACTGCTGGCCGGACAGGCCACGACGGCCCTGGCCCAAGAAGTAATCCCCGGCGTGATCGGAACGGATCAAATCGTGTGCGCTGGTGAAACCCCGGCCGTGCTCCGCAATCTGACAGCGGCGAGTGGCGGAACGGGCACGTATGCTTACCAATGGGAGTCCTCGTTCGACAACACGAGCTGGACGGCTGTCGCCGGCGCCACGGGGGCGGATTTCCCCCCGGGGCTGTTGGCGGTCACCACCTATTTCCGCCGCCAAGTCACCTCGGGCGCCGGCTCGTCTGCCACGGTGACGTCCAATGTCGTGACCGTCATGCTGCTGCCGGCGCTAACGTCCGGCAGCATTGGCGCGGACCAAACGCTGTTCACCGGCGCGACCCCGGCTCCCCTTACCAGTATGGCTGGGGCGAGTGGCGGAACGGGCACGTATACTTACCAGTGGGAGTCCTCGGCTGACAACATGACCTGGACGGCTATCGCCGGTGCCACGGGGATGGATTTCGCACCCGGCCCGCTGACGGCTACCACGTACTTCCGCCGCCGGGCCATGTCCGGGGGGTGCACCTCGATTTCCGTCGTCGTCACGCTGAGGGTGCAGCCCATCATAACGAGCCAGTCAGCGGCAGCCACCACCACGTTCACGGTGTATCCCAACCCCGCCACCAGCGGTCGTCTACAGCTGGCACTGCCCCTGAGTAGCTCCGGCCACGCCACGCTGCTCAACGCCCTAGGTCAGCCCGTGCTGGTCCAGGACTTGTCGGCAGCGGCGGAGCACACGCTCCTGACCAGCGGCCTGCCGGCCGGGGTCTACCTGCTACGCGTGGCCACGGCCGGGCGGATCCTCACCCGCCGGGTCGCGCTGGAATAAGTGGTCCGCTGCCGCTTGAAAGCACCCGTGGGATGGTGATTTTGGACAGCAACCATCCTACTCGATCGGCCAGCTTAGGTGCGCTCCTCCCGCTGTAAAGTAGAGAAATAGAGCACTATATTTTATAGCGCAGGTCCGGTAGGTCAATGATCTAGCCACTGCTTAAAGGCCGGGGCACGGCCGGCACTGACGACCAGGGCCTCCCCCGCCACCGGGGGGGCTAGCTGCAACACCAGCCGCCCCTTGAAATACGGCCGGATTTCCCGCACCGCCTCGATGCTCAAGATGATTTGGCGGTTGATGCGAAAGAAGTGCTGGGCGGCTAGCTGCCCTTCGAGCTGGTCGAGCGTGTCGGCGATGATAAAGCGCTTGCCGGCGTGCGTCACGAGGAATACCACGCCCTCTTCGGCCAGAAAATAAGCGACTTGCTCGACCGGCACCGCCTGCAACACCTGCCCGGTTTTCACCAGAAAGCGCGAGCGGGGCGTGGTGTGCACCAAACGCTGCACGTTCGCGACGGCGGCCGGTAGCGTGGCGGGGCGTAGGGTGTCGTACTTCTGCAGCGCTCGTTCCACCTCGGCCGCTTGCAGCGGCTTGAGCAGATAGTCCACGCTGTTCACTTGAAAGGCCTGGATGGCATACGCGTCGTAGGCGGTGGTAAAGATGACGGGCGCACTCACCGCCACCTGCCGAAAGATGTCAAAGCTGTTGCCGTCCGAGAGGTGAATGTCGCAGAACAGCAGGTCGGGGGCCGGCTGCGCGCGCAGCCAGTCCACGGCGTCTTCCACCGAGCCCAGCGAGGCCAGCATGCGCGTGGCGGGCCGTAGGCGGGTGAGCAAGGCGGCCAGGGCCTGGGCGGCCAGGGGCTCATCTTCGAGGATCACGACGTTCATGCGGCCGGGGCAGTTAGGAGGGGAAGGCGGACGACAAAAACCTCCGGGGTGGGCACAATTTCCACGAGACGGTCCGTCAGGTGGTGGTAGCGGCGTTGGATGTTCCGCAAGCCCGTGTGGGTGGAGGCTACCGCACCGGTACGGGGCTGGCGGTTGTTTGCGACCACCAGCATCCCGTCGGCGATGGACACTTTGATGTGTAGGGGCTTGCGAGGGGTAGAGCCGTTGTGCTTGATGGCGTTTTCGAGTAGCATTTGCACGGCGGTAGGGGGCACCAGGGCTTGCTCCCACGCCGGGGCAATGTCCCATTCCACGCGCAGGGCCTCCCCGAAGCGAGTTTCCAGCAGGCTGGCGTAGGCGCGCACCAGCGCCATTTCACTGCGCAGCGGCACCAGCGGTTGGGCCCCCGTGTCGAGCAGGGCGCGGTAAACCTCCGCGAGTTGGCTCAGGAACTGCACGGCCCGGTCCGGGTCGAGGTGAATCAGCGAGCCGAGTACGTTCAGGCTGTTGAACAGAAAATGGGGGTCGACCTGATTTTTCAACGCTTCCAACTGGGCCTGGAAGGTTTCTTTTTGCAGCTCGGCCACCCGCACCACTTCCTGCTGCAGGTGTTGGCGACTGTGCTCACGCTCCACAAAGTAGTAGAAGAACAAAGACAGCACGGCGCTGACAGCCAGCGACAGGCGCAGGGCTTTGGGTGTAATTTCCGCGGTCGGCACCAGGTAATGCTGCGGGAGGGAGAAGAACACTACCCAGAAAACCAGGCTAACCAGCACCACGCAGAGCCCTTCCAATAAGGCTTTGACCGTGGCAGGTGGTCTGGTCAGGCGATCGGCGCCGAAAAGGCGGGCCAAGGGGGCGTGTACCAGGAAGGTGGGCAGTAGAAAGGCAAAGACCAGCAGCAGCTCTTGGTAGCCAGCCAGCGCGCCCACCCACAAGGTGCCAAACTCAATGAACACAATCACGTGGAAGACCACTACGGCGGCCAGGGCCGCCAACGCAATTTTTCGGGTCATAGGGCCTGAGTGAGGCGACGTATTGCGTCAAGGCAATGGTCACGGAAGAAAGCGGAGGCAACTGCCCCAGTCGTCGCGCTAGGACCTAATTACCAAACCCGCACGACAAGGCAAAATTACTAGGTAGCACGACGAAAAGCTGACTTCGGCTGGCGGATTCACTGGACTCTTATCCCGATTCAATGCCCCGGAGTCCTCCTTCAGCAGAAAACACTTCCAGACGGGCGAAAAGCGCGGGAGTATTGCCCCATCCTAATGCTTCACCTAATGCCCTCCCGCATGGATGTTTCCTTTCTCGCTTTACTTGTTGCCGTAGTAGTTGCCTGGCGGGTGCGAGGCTTACCCAAGCGCCTGTTAGCGTTGCAGGATGAGTTGGAAATCCGCAAAGCGGAGCACAACAAGCTGCAGGCCGAGTTGAAAACGGAGCTGCAAAGCTTGCGCGAACAGTTGGTCAGTCTGCTCGCAAAGGGTGAGCTGCTCGAAGAGGCCCCTCCCGTAGTGGGTCTGGCGCGGCCAAGGGCCGTTGCTGCTTCCGCTCCCGTGCAGGTCACTGCCTTGGAAGCGGAAGCGGAAGCAGCAACGGCCCCTGCGCCAGACAGCAAACCGTTTACCCCCGTGCCGGAGGGCGTGCCAAGTACCTCTGCACCCGCTCCGGTTAGCACGGCGGTTGCGGAGCCCGTCGTAACCGTGCCGGTTCCACCGCCTGCTCCGGTTGAATCATCGGCTTTGCCACTGGTTCTTCCTGTTCCGGCGGCACCGGCGCCTACACCCGCACCGGTTACCATTCCACCGGTGCCAGTGCTATCAGCGTCCCCAGTGTCAGCGCCCGTTCCCCCGCCGGTTTTGCCCCCGGCCCCGGTAGTTGTTCCGGCACCCATTCCGGCGGCAAGGCCTACGGTTGGCCCCAAGCCCGGAGCTGCTCCCAATTCCGGAACGGCAACTGCCCCGGCTCTATCGCCCCCGCCACTGGTCCCGCCAACGCCACCTCGGCTGCCGCGACGTCCGCCACCCCTGCCGGAGCCCACCGGGTGGGAGCGGGCCTCCGCTCTCTTTCTCGAAAACTGGACCGGTATCCTCGGGGCCGTGGTGCTGGTCACGGGGGTCGGCTTCCTGGGAATCTACGCGGCACTGCGGGTGAGCCCGCCGGTGCGGTTCCTGCTGATTTGCGCGTTTGCGGCCGGCTTGCTGGGTGTGCGGTTTGTGCTCCGTCAGAAAGGCTTTGCGCGGCAGCTTAACAGCTGGCTGCTGAGTAGCGCGGCGGCCATCTTCCTGTTTGCCTGCGTGGCGGCCGTGAGCATCGAGGGCCTGCGCTGGGCTACCGCGCCCTGGGACTACCTGCTGCTACTGGCCGGGGTGGGTGCCAATCTGCTGTTGGCCTGGGGCGCCCGCCGCCAGGAAGTGGCGACGCTACACGGCGTGCTGAGCTTAGTAGCCCTGGCGGTGTTGCCCCCCACAGTCCTGACGCTGGGGACAGCGACCGCGGTTACGGCCTTCACTATTGCCATCACGTATCGTCAGCAGTGGAAGTATCAACTGCTGCTCGGCATCGTTAGCTTCTTTGCCTTCCACCTTTACTGGCATCAGCAGTTGACGGCCATCTCCAATTCCCAGCGCCTAATGGCCATGGGGTTGGTGGGGCTGGTGGGCGTAGCCGCGGCCGTGGTGCAGTACCGCCGCGTGTACGCCCAGCGGCGGTTCGAACCGCTGCTTTTTACCGCCCACCTCCTCAACTGGACCTGCCTGGGCATCAACCTGTACATGTACAGCACGGGCTCCATCTGGAAAACCATTCCGCTGGGCCTAGGCGCGCTGCTCACCTTCTGGGCCGGGCGACAAGCCAAAAGGCTCGGCATCGGTTGGTTGTTCCAGACCGACACCATCATCTCGCTTATTCTGGCGCTGGCCACCGCCCTATCGCTACAAGGCTGGCACGCTACCAACTCAGTTATCCTGCTGTTCATGCTGCTCGAGTCGTTGCTGGTCACGCTGGTAATGGCCCGGCAACGCGAAGCGCTGGTGTACCGGGTCGCGCTGTCCGGGGCCTGCCTAGCGGGGGGTGGCCTGCTGCTGCTCGCTGCCTTTACCGCCGATTCCAGCCTGCCCCACGTGCTATACCGCGATGCCTTCGTGCTGGCGCTGTCCGGTTGGGCGGGGCTGGCGTTCAGCCGGCTCACGTATAAGCAGCCCTTGCTCCAGGCCGCCGAGTCTGCCCGCAACCTGCTGGCCTGTTTTGCCGGGCTGGCCGGCCTGCTGCAGGCCGGAGCCGGACTGCTGCTGACGACGGTGCTGTTTAGTCGGCCGGATGCGCCGATGATACTCCTAGTGGGTGCCCTACTGACCCTGGGCGGCTGCGCCCTGGCCTTGGCGGCCTGGGTACGCACAGCATCCCAAACGCCGGGCTGGGTGCGGCAGCAGCAACTGCTACTGGCGCAGTTCTTTGCGGTGCTGGCCGGGTTGGGGCTGCACGAGCAGGGTCTGAGCTGGCCGGTGGTGCTGGGCATCCTCTACGCCGAGCAGGTGGCCGTGGCCTTGCTGGCGGCCCGATGGCGCGAACCCCTACTCTACCGCGTTGCCCAGGCAGGGGCCTTGCTAACCGGTGGCGGACTAGTGCTAACTGCCTGGGTGAAGGTCGGCACTACCCTCCCCGCTGAACTTTACCGCGACGCGCTGGTACTGGCCCTTACCGGCTGGCTGAGTCTGGTATTCCTGCGCCTGGCACACCGGCAGCTCTCGGCCCACAGCTCACCGGACGCCCCCACTGAGATTTCCGAAACTGACCAACACCTGCTTAGTGGCTTTGCGGGGCTGGCTGCGCTGCTGCAAGCCAGCACGGGCCTGCTGCTGGCGCGCGTGCTGTTTACCTGGCCGCAGGCGCCGGCAACCTGGCTGCTGGCGGCGCTTCTGGTGATGGGCGTCGTCGCGCTGGGACTAGCCGCCTGGGTGCGGGCGGAGCCCCGGCTACCGGCCTGGGTGCAGCCGCTACAGTTGTTGTTGGCTCAAGCATTTGCCGTGCTCACCGTATTCGGATTGCACGAGTTAGGGCTAAGCTGGCCGGTGGTGCTGGGTCTGCTCTATGCCGAAAACCTGGCCGTAGTTTGGATTGCCGCCCGGAAGCGGGAGGGATTCCTCTATCGGGTGGCCTTGGGCGGCAGCTTAGCTGCGGGGCTGAGCCTGCTGCTGACGGCCCTAAACAACGTAGGCCACCGTCTGCCGCCTACGCTTTACCACGACGCCTCGGTACTGGCGCTAGCCGGCTGGGCGGGGGTCGTATTGGTAAACCTGACCCATCGGCAGTTGCTAGCTCCGGGGCTAGCCGAAGATTCCGATGGTATTCCCGTCGACCGCGCCCTGTTGGGCAACATTGCGGGGCTGGCGGGCCTGCTGCAGGGCGGCACCGGGCTGCTGCTGGGCCGGGCGCTGTTCGGCTGGCTCGGGGCGCCGGTGGCCCTCTTGCTGGTTGCGCTCCTGGGCATGGGTGGCATCGCCCTCGGCCTAGCGGCCTGGGTGCATACGCAGGGCCTGTTGCCCCGTTGGGTGCGACGCCAGCAGCTCGTGCTGGGGCAGGCATTGGCGGTGCTGGCCGTGTTGGGGTTGCACGAGCTGGGCCTGAGCTGGCCCGGGGTCATGCTGGTTTTGTATGCCGAGAATCTGCTGGCGGCCCTGCTGATAAGGGGCCGCGATGAAGACGAGTTGCTGCACCTGCAGACCTACCTACTAGTAGTGCTGGCGGCCCCGTTGCCGCTGCTGGTACGCTACACTTCGCCGGGAGCCTTCGGGGCCGAGGTACGGGCGGCTTTGCTCGTCGGGGCGGCCCTGCTCACGGTGGGCTACCAGCTGCGGCGTCAGTTGCTGTCGAAAGTGGACGGGGATTACGCCGTGCTTCCGCTCGGCGACACCCTGCGGTTGCCGGTCCTGGGACTGGCCGTGGGGTGGCTGTTGCTCAGTGGCGGCGCGCTGGTGTTCGACCGGGTCTGGGCCGCCTGGGCCATGGTCGGCTTGC
>NZ_BMHT01000019.1 GCF_014641455.1 Hymenobacter cavernae | reverse complement strand
ATAAATCCAATCGTGCGCTTATCGAGGTCCGCCACCTTAGCCGTGAGTTTGGCCAGGCTCGTGGTCAAGTCCGGAGCGGTAGGTTGCTGAGGGTCCGCCTTGGTTACCCGGAAGTACTCCACCATCGCGGCCAGCAGCTTCGTGTTACTCAGTTTGTGCTCCTTGGCTAGCTGTTGCAAAGCTTCGTGCGTCTGGTCATCCGACCGAACGAATTTGGCTGCTGTTGACATATTTGTAAACAATTTAGCATTGATTTTTAGTTACTTAACTTAATCCGTTGACATTACTGTTTACTAATTTTTAAGTAATACACTATAACTACTTGATCATCAGCAGTAATTTAACGAGCAGAACGGTATGAAGCGCAGCGAATAGCGTTCCTGCTCGCTTCTTTCAGAACGGAATCGTTGTTTACCCTGGGGCTGATCGCATTCGCTGGATTCGTCTGGTTACGCCTATAATAGCAAGGTAGAACAAAAGGGAATAAAAGGACAAATACATCCCTCGTTCAGCCTAGCCTCTCCGACTCTTATCCCGCCTGCCTACTCGCTTACCACCACTGCTCACCAACTCACCTACCCCCTTAAACTGGGCTCTAATCGGTGGCCAGCACCTATCCAAACCTTACCCTTCTAGCTAGTCGGGTGGTCGGTGCTGGCCTAGTCAAATTACCATTGGTTTACATCGTTCTCTTCCTCTTGATGAGGGGTACTAGGGGCCTGGTCAGTGGGCGCTTTCTTTACAATTGCAAAACCTTGGCTGTCCTGGGTGGGCTGTTCGGTCAGCTCCTTTTTGGCAATGGCAGAATCTTGGGCCTCCTGCGCGGGGCTGGTTTCCCTGCCTACGATGGCTCGTACTTGCTCCTTAATGGCGGCGAAATTCTGGCGCACCTGGTCGTCGCCTACCTCCTGGAACGAGGCAATTTTTATGGCCTTCGTTGGCTCGGCTCGGAAGGTGCTGCGGAACTCCGGCCGGCCACTCTCTACTACCAGACCCGCGAACTCGCCCACCCCAAAGCGCATCACCTGTTGGGCCTCCAGCTTGTCGCGCTGCTGGATGCTCACCGACTCGCTGGTGCTTTTGGTATGGGTGCTCGGCTTGAAAATATTGACTTGGCGGCTCTTGCTTTTGCCCGCCGTGGTAGACCGATATTCCCGGTCCACCTTGCCAAACATTTTGCTCACCCGTTCCGCCGTGGCCGTGTTGGTGGTGCGGCCCCAAAACTGGTTGCCTAGGTTGGCCAGAATCATCTCGGATTCCTGTCGACTTGTCAGGGCTTCCATCTGGGCCACGTCCTGCACGGCGTACACCGTGGCCACTTTGTTGCTGCGGGCCGTAGCGGGCAGCTGGGCAAAATTGGGGATAAACAGGGTCGGCGCTTCGTCGAGTAGCACCAGGCTGGGCAAGCGGCCCTGCTGGTTCAGCCGCTTGATGGCCGTGGCCACGATGAGCGAAATGAGCGGCGAGAACGTGCTGCTCAGGGCCGGGTCGTTGCCCACTACCAACACGCCCGGCGTCTCGCGGGTATTGAGGTCGAGCGGCACCTGGTCGCCGCTCATCACCCAAAAAATCTCCGGCGAGTTGAGCACGGCCAAGTAATTCTGAATGGTCGAGAAGACGCCCGCAATAGTGTTTTCCGATTTGCTGGCGCTGGCAATCGAGGCAATCAGGCCGCGCACTTCCTCGTCCTGCTGCAAGGTGGTCAGCAGCTGCGGCGCGTCGCTTTCCAGAATCATGCTCACGGCGGCCGGCAAGCTGCACTGCGCGGGGTGGTTGCGGCGCAAGTACCAGATGCACCCGGCCAGCAGCACCTCGCCTGACTGAATCCAGAAATTGCGCTGCTGGGCGGCTTTCGCGTCCAAGTTGGTGATGATGGTGGCCGCGGCCTCACGGGCAAAGCTGGCAGTGGCCAGCAACTCGGGCGCGAGCGGGTTTACCCGGTGGCTGCGCGAGAGGTCAGTGAAGTTGACGTAGTAGGGCGTCACGGTGCCCCCTTGGTAACTGCCGGCTACTTCCTCGGCCAGCGTGGGAAACTTGAAGTCATACACGACGCCCGTTAGACCGGCCGCGCCTGCCTGCTGGATAATGGGCTCAATGATGGACTTGCTTTTACCGCTGCCCGCGCCGCCGGCAATGAAGGTACCCCGAAACGGGTTGCCTAAGCGCACGTTAGGGCCGCTGGTGGTCCGTAGGGTGAAGCTCAGGCCTTGGGCTCCCCTGGCAGCAGTTGTAGCGTCCTGAGGGCTAGAATAAGCGCGGTATATGTTCCAGCCTAACCAGGCCAGCAGCAGCAGCGTGACCAGCCCACTAAGTCCTAACCAGCTCCCGACCACGGAGGCCAGCAGAAACAGGCCCGCAAAGCGCACAAAGGACACCAGTAAGTCGTCGGGGCCTTGGCGTAAGCCGATAGCTTGGTACAAGCCTCGCGATACCTGGGGCAGTATCTGGCGTAGCAGACGAGCCGCTAGCTGAGCGATGGCCGCGTAAACGAGAGCCACGATCAGGTGGCCCAACCAGAAGAAAATTGTTGTCATACCAGCAAGGTAAAAAGCCTGGTGCTAGGCAACGGCTTTAGGCCAAAAGGAGCCAGTAAACGGGGGTACAAGGCCGCACAAACAAGCACAACAGTAAGGAATTATACCATTGATTACCAATAATATATAGTTGTGAAATGCGCGCAAATTACTGGCTTCTAGAACGTTGATGTTTTTGTTTGGGCTGCGCCGCATCGCCCATCTGCAAGTTCTAAAAGCTTTTCCTCGCGCGAAACACAATTGTGTAATTCTCTATTTGTAACTATTTGTTATTTGTAGGGCTCGCAATCATCTAAAAGTCAATGCTTTATACTATCAAAAGATAACTTTTTATAAGCGAAGACTAACTTTTTATAAGCGAAGACTAACTTTTTATAAGCTCCAGAAGGCTCGAAAGCTAACCTTTTATAAGTAGAAGGCTAACTTTTTATAAGCGAAAGATAACCATTTAGTATAACTGTTATATAAAAAGGTTAGCTTTTCAGTATTATTGCTCTGCTTATAGACACCTGCGCTATGAATAAGGAATTAGAAGTTCGTCAAGCAAACGCGCTAACAAATGCGCGTTACGAGTACACGGAAACACAGGCTAATATCTTCCTGGTCCTGTTGTCTAAGTTGCGCAAGGATTCTCCAGACGATGTATATCAGATTTCAGTAACGGAATTAGAAAATCTGACTAATAAGAAGCTTAACTATAAGCAGTTAAGAAACTCGACTGAGGAAATGATGAGTCGGGTACATAAGATCAATACCCACCACAACGGTAAGGAAGTATTTCGCCAACTTGTTCTGTTTAAGAGGATTGATTATATCCTAGGCACCGGCACTATCGAACTGGAATTCAATGAATATGCTGTTCCTTACTTATTCGATCTCAAGGATAATTTCACCTCGTTCCAAGTTCATGCTGCTTTAAATCTTCCTAGCAAGCATGCGAAGCGTATCTATCAGATTTGCAGCCAATGGAAAGACAAGGGCCAAACTAGAAAAGTCGCCATCCTAGACTTGAAAAAGACTCTAGGATTAGCTGACGACAAAGGCAATGAGGAATACACTATCCTAGCAATGTTCAAGAAGAAGGTGCTAGATGTAGCGGTAAAACAAATCAATGAAAAGACGGATCTACACATTGGCTACCAGCTTGAGAAGGTAGGCCGGGCCTTTCAAAACATTGTTTTCACAGTTAGACCTCAAATACCCGCCACTACCATATCATTTGATTTAGTCCCAGACCTAGCTCTTAATGGGCCTGTAGCAACTCAGCACCAAGTTGAAAGCGCTGGACGACTACTCACGCAACTGAGCATTACTACCCCTGCTCTGGTTGAGCAGATTCTAGGCAACCCCTCGCACGTTGCGACCTGCAACAAGTTTGCACACGACTTGAAAACTGGTAAGCATACTAGCGCCCGTTCCCTTTCGGGCCTGCTGCTCACAATGCTTGGCATCAAGAAAGCAACTGCTGGCGGGCCGCTATTTGACAAGCCTACTAAAGCCCGTTAGCCTCACTCCTACTTTCCGAATACTCGCTGCCAAAATCCCTTGCGAGCGGGCTCGGCCATGCGAGCGGCAATTCCTTCAACCAGCTGGGTCAGCTGCTCCACCTGCACCTGCAAGTCGCGGGGGCTGGCGGGTAGTTGCGACTGCGTGAGTTGGCCCTGGCAGAAGGAACGCACATCCTCATTTACAAATTGGCCCATCGTCTTGCCGGCGCGCTGGGCGGTTTTCTCTACGATGGCCCGCGTTTCCAAATCTACTCCCCGAACAGCCCAAACGCCTGTATCGGGAGCCTTACGGGGCCTTCCTCCCTTCGCTTTGGGTTTTGTTTCGTTTTGTTTTGCCCCCTCTGCGGCCGTTTCGGCGGGTGTTATACTTAACTCGGGTTTTGTTTCGCCTACTTCTTCCAGTGTTGGACTCAACTCGGGTTCTGTTTCGGCACTTTTGGCAAGTGTTGTACTTAACTCGGGTTTTGTTTCGTCCAGTTGGGGCTGCATGGTGGTTTTGTTAGACGTTTTGTTGCACGGCTAATCTAGTCACAAATCCCGCAATTTATTTTGTATAACTAAACACCCGGTTTAGTTATCACTTGATAAACCATTAGCTAACTGACTTTTATAGTTAAGGCAACTCAAAGCTAAGCGGGGCCTGCGGGCGCTCATAGCTAATGTCCACCCGATTCAGGCTGTCCCGAATCGAACCTTCCTCCTGCACCTGGATGGAGTCTGGAAATACAAAGTGCTCGCGCAGTTGGGCCGCGTCGATGGGGTCAATAAAGACGTAATGCAATTCTCCCCCTGGATCTGACCACCACCCATCCTCGTGCCACCACTGGGCCGGGCGGTTATCCTGGGCCAGCAGATAGTCGATGACGGGGCGCAAGTGGTCGGTGCGTGGGTCGTGGCCGGGGCCGTGGTCGGTTCCCTGAACGGCTAGCTGTATTTTGGGCATGATATAATTCAGTGCTAGCACTGATGTATTGATATTCATTAGGTATGAACATTTGCTGGCAATCAGTTCATACTTCTATTCAACAAATACATCATGCCAAACGAAGCTTTAGGTACTCGAGAACAAGATGAATTGACTGAAAACACTGATCATTCTGAGGAAAATGCTGAAAGAATCACTGGTGTTAAAAACTTTACAATCAATAAAATAAGTACCAAGGACTTGATTAATCAGGTTCTGCTAGTATTTAGGCCCATACCCGGCCACCACGGAGAGGCAGTGTATGCCCAAAATTATTCTGACCAAGACATCACATTTTCTTACACAAGAACTGTGCATAGTGCACGGCCCACTAGCCACAGGCATACTAAGACAGTATCTGCTGGAACTGAATTGGGTCTAGGTAATACATGTGCTTATGATGTTACCTACACTTCACTTTGCGGCTCGCGTATTAGCTACACGCTAGGCTGAAGTATTAAGAATGCTTTTGAAAAGCCCCTGAGACTACGTTTCAGGGGCTTTTCGATTTTGGTCGGTTTTGGGAAGGCCAGCACGGGTTATTTTTGGGGCTAAGAAAACAGGATTTTTAGTGTAGTAGCGGACGGCTCTTTTTCCCTCTTGTTTCTGGGAATTCTTGCTTAACATAATGTCGCTTCTCGGACACTTCTTGAAATAACTACGGTTTTCGTCCCGTTGCGTCGCGGCGCTCGGCGTGGTACTTTTCCAGTTTGCAGCCTTATTTCTGGGGCTATTTTTCGGGCAAGGGGTAGATGCTCATGGCTTGCTCGGCGGCCTGCTCCAATGTGCATTCGCCCCGCACATACCGCTCGTAGACTTCGCGAGTGGCTGGGGTAATGATAGCTCCCTGCGCCTGGCCAGCCGCGTAGGTTCGTTCCATAATGGCGCGGCGCTGGTCTTCGGTGGCTTCTTGTGGTAAGAAGGTAGGTTTAGTCATAGCATAGTCAGTTGAGTTGTCAAGAACCATATATGTAACAGCTGGTGGGCCTGTAAGATGCCTATTCACTTCCTTCAGCTGCAATTCTCTTCAGACTGCATGGTACTCTGCCTAAGTACTCAGACAGTACCGCAAACTTGCCAGTTTAGCGCTGCTCTAGGATTAGAACCGGGCCTTTTAAAACCTCATCATCATTATCCAAATCGAAAGCGACGCCAGATAACGCTGTGACCGCCTTCATAGCTTTAGGATTTACCTCACCTTCGCAGTCGAACACTGAATAGGCTGTGTAACCTTGTCCGCTGGCAAGCACATCAACCATGCCCGTGGCGCATCCTAACAGAGCAGCTATTCTATTGTTGGCATCAGCAGACCTGCTAATAGCATCTAGGCCCCCTAGCTCTTCGCTAAGTCTTGCCTCTGCAGGCATGCCTGGAATATAGAGAGTGACAGACAGCATAATACGGGATTAAGGAAAGGGAAAGTGAGCCGCTAGAGCAGTCAGCTCCACGCTTATATTTTGGCAATGTTTGGCAATGTTTGCTAATGTTTGCTAATGTTGTGAGCATGAACCTGCACAAGGAGCCACCTAGATACATGAAAGTAGGAGAAGCTGCTGCTTATTTGGGAGTCTCCCGGTCTACGCTGCGCAATTGGGATATTAACGGAAAGCTGCAGGCGCACCGTCACCCGGTCAGCCGCTACCGCATCTATAAGCAGTCAATGCTGGATGATCTTCTTAGCAAGCTAGGCTGATGCTTCATAGGTTCAATAGCCCTGGAATGGCCAGTACTTTTACGCAAGCAAAAAAACTAAGCCTGCTGCTGACTGTATTGTGTAATCCTGAATCAGGCACTTAGGCCCTGACAACTCACAGTAAAAGGCAATGGCATTCAGTACCGTATTGCCTCGCCTCAATTTCAAACAAACATGCAGAAGAACATAAACACGCTATCATTCTTTTCTGGAGGCGGAGGGCTAGACTTAGGCTTCGCTGCTGCCGGCTTTAACATCGTTTACTCTTCTGATATTGATTCATATTCCTGCAAGACTCTTGAATTGAACAGCGGCGCGAAGTCCTACTTTGGCAAGCACCCGGTTGTGTGCGACAGCATAGTGAACGTCACCCCTGAATCAATTTTTGAAGTAACAGGCTTGTCGAAAGGAAAAGTAGATTTTGTTATCGGTGGGCCGCCATGTCAGGCATTCTCTGTATTTGGCAAGCGGAAGGGGCTCGAAGATCCAAGAGGCAACCTTGTGTGGGAATATGCGCGCATAATTGAAGGCGTTGATCCAGAAGGCTTCTTATTTGAAAATGTTGCTGGCCTGAAGAGCATACATGGCGGGAGCCTGTATAAAGAGCTTGTAGAAGAGCTTTCCTTTAATGGCAGGTATGCAGTCTCTGCTTATCAATACCAGATAGCTGATTATGGAATCCCCCAATTCCGCAGCAGGGTTATTATTATCGGCAGCAAGAGAGGCGTCAAGGTGCCCAAAATGGAGCCTACTCATGGTGGGCATGAAGAACCTGTGGGCATGCTGCCGTTTGCAAGCAGCTCTGCTGCGGTTGCTGAATTGAGTAGGCCTTATGTGACTGTGCAGAAGGTGCTGGAAAATATGCCGGAGCCCTCGCTTGAAGGCTCGTTTTACAATCATGTAGGCCGGGAGCACAGCGAACGCATTGTAAGCAGGTATCAAGGCCTGGAATTCGGCGAGAGGGACCCCAAAACTAGGATCAACAAGCTGCACCCCGACCGGCCTAGCTTTGCCATTATCGTAGGCTCCGACAAAGGAGGCGGCAAAGGGCACGTTCACCCTTATACACCGCGGGAGGTGACGCCCCGCGAGTCTGCTAGGCTGCAGACCTTCCCGGACTGGTGGAAATTCCACGGCAATGGCCGCCATGTTATCCGACAAGTGGGCAATGCTGTGCCTGCACTGTTTGGAGGACTGCTAGCTTCTCATGTAGCTGAGCACCTCTTTGGCTGTAATGACACCTTCGGCTATGACCAGCTAGTAGAAAGGCTTGAACTAGATTTCCTGCTGTAACCTAGTTATACACCTATATATTTACCCTCTTATCCGTCAGCTGCCGCTATTTTTAGATATGATCACCGACCTGTTCAGCCATAAAATACACGCCTCATCAGCAGATTGGCCTGAGAAGTTAGTAACCTTGGTTTCTATCTTCTCAGAATTTGATGGCCAGCCATACAACCGGGCTGCAATAGAGGCTAGGCTGCAGCAGATAAGCCCAAGAACAGGCATGGGCTATGAAAGGGATGAGTCTAAATTCAGAGATGAGATAAGCGCTTATCCTTCTTATTTGGGCATTTACCGGCTGGAAATTCAGCAAGGGCGCTGGTATTTCTACTTGAATGAAACAGCCAAACAGCTATTGCTGAGCGAGGAGCCTGATGTTGCCGCGTTCATGCGCTTGCAGCTCTCGCTCTTTCAGTTGCCTAATGGCAAGGGCGGGGTCTATTCTGATCCTGCAGGATTTCATATACAGGCAAATGCTCGGGATTCCGCTTTAGCCTTGATCAGGGGCGGGGTGCAGGTGGCGCCTCTCAGAGTAATATGCAAGGCACTTATTGCCGACGCAGAGCTGCGCAGGGTAGATCTGGCTCAGGCTGCAATTACGGTTGATGAGCTCGCTGCTTTGGTTAATCACAGGCCCATCTATACAGCTGTTTCTCCGCTGCAAACAGTCGTTACTGATGCTTTGCAAAGGGTGCGGAGCGGCAGCATCAATGTGCCGGCAATATTTGAGAACCGCTTCCACATACTAGACCATCTAGAGCTTTTCACTAGGAGTTCCAGCGGCAGAGTGACAACAATTGCGCTGAGGAGAGCTGTGGATGCACTGGATAAATCAGACCTTACTGATAAGATCAGAACTATAGCCAGCTTGGAGGTGGGGTTCAGCAGCTTTGCTGCTGTGCAGGGTGCAACGGATTTAGCAAATCTGATAAAAAGCGGTGAATGGGGCAGGTATTTTGATGGGCTAACTACCCTAGATCCGGAAGCAGTCAAAATTCTGACAAAGGAATGGCAGCCGGAAAGGGTATCTGTTAGTCAGCTTCCTGCTGCTCCGCCAGTGCTGCCGAGCACTCCGGCTTCTCAGCTAGAGCTGCTGCTGCCTCCGCCTGCGGCACCTCAGGAAGCAAGCCGCCAAGGTGAGGCTTCCCCTAGGACTTACCCATTCAAGCAGCGCAGCATAGGCGCGCCAAGCGGTTCCTCTTCTGCAAGGCCAAGCACGGCAGCAGATCCTGAAGTAACCAGGATAAAACGGCAAAGGCGGAATCTAGCGCATCAGCTAATATTGAAGCAGCTGGAAGATCACCTGGAGAGCCTTGGCGCCGAGCCGAAGGAAACTGAGCATATTGACTCATTTGCTAAGATCCCTACAAATGGGCCATTCTTGTTTGAGGTCAAAAGCGGCGGCGAGAATCTGCTTGACCAGATTAGGAAGGCAGTAAGCCAGCTTTATGAATACAAGTTCAGGTATCAGGACGAAATAGCTGAAAGTGACGCCATTACCTTATGCCTAGTCTTGCCGGGCAGGCCTGACGGCATCCCGTGGCTAGAGGATTACCTGTGTGCAGACCGGAACATAGCTGTATGCTGGTTTGAAGAAGATGGAAGATTAGGGTACTTTGAAAAGTATCAGGCGCAAGTTCAGCATCTGCTTGCCGGATAGCAGCCCTGTGTTCTGTTATAAGCGGCTGTAAAAGAGCTGCCTGGAACGCCTATTTCAGGCAGGCGGGTGAACTTATTAGACGGTGCTACTGCTTAGGGGTAAAGCCTAGTCCGCCGCTCTATGGCCGATAAGATAACCCCTGCTGAGCGCAGCCAGAACATGCGTCAGATCCGGAGCAAGGATACGAAGCCGGAAATGCTGGTCAGGCGCTACCTGCATGCGCAGGGCTTCCGTTACCGCCTCCATGACAAGCGCCTGCCAGGAAAGCCAGATATCGTGCTGCCCCGGTTCAAAACGGCCGTAGTTATTCAGGGTTGCTTCTGGCATAAGCATGGGAACGGCTGCGGCATCAGGGCAAAAGCACCTAAATCCAACCTTGCTTATTGGGAGCCGAAGCTGGAGCGCAATGTTCAGCGGGACCGGTTCACGCATGCAGCGTTGCGGGAGGCAGGATGGCAAGTGCTGGTAATTTGGGAGTGCTCACTGGAAAGAAGCGAGCGCGGAGCAACTCTCCACCGCCTCAGTATAGATATATTGGACAATGAAGCAGGCAGGGTGGCCGCTTGAATTATTAACTTCTATCGTCTACTCTTATATAAGAACTGGCAATGTTCGGTCATCAGCGTGTCCATTAATTGTAGGCACCTTGGACTAGCTATCAAATCTAACATGTATTGTAGCTTAGCACTAGAATAGTCTACTTAAATACTTATGTCTGCAATTGCTACTTCAGAACGTGCTCGAACTGCCATCGAGCTAGGAGAAAGCCACTTCCGCGAGTTCAAAAGCGCTCTTGAAGGTGAACCTGGAAAAAAGAAAAAGCGTCCGATTAAAGACATAGCAACTAACATAGCTCAGACCTTAGTTGCCTTTGCTAATGCAGACGGTGGTGAACTTCTAGTCGGGGTAGAGGATTCCGGAGAAGTTACTGGACTTGAGGGGTTTTCTCAGTCAGAAATCGAGCTTCTTAAAGAAGCATCTGTTACTCGTGTCCATAAAGACACTCCACTACCAACTGTACGAAAGACATTAGTAAGTCTTGACAGCCATAATGTACTGTACTTTTCTGTAGCGAAGAGCGTCGAATATGTGCACGTTACATCGGATGGCCGTTGTCTACAAAGGAGGGATCTAGAGTCAGTCCCTGTGTCTTCCGAAGCTGTCCAGTTTGACAGAAGGGAGATACAGTCTAGAGAGTACGACCGAAAGTTCGTTGATGGGGTTTCAGCAGATGATTTGGACTTGGGTCTTGTCCGCATTGTTGCAGACCAAGTCTTAAAAGGAATGTCTGTTGAAAAATGCTTGCAATACCTTGAGCTCGGTGAGTACGGTCTGTCACAACTGAGTCTGTCACAACTAAAATTAAGAAAAGCTGCACTTTTACTATTTGCAAAATCACCAGCGAAATGGCATCCCCGTGTCCAGATACGTATTTTGAAAATAGACGGCGATGAGCTTGGAACAGGCGAGGGTTACAATGCCATATCTGATACTACAATCAATGGCAACATCATTACTCTAGTTGAGGACGCGTGGGAAGCCTTACGGCCTCATTTGGTGCATACTAAATTTGATAAATCTGCGCGATTTGAGCAGAAATCTATCTACCCAGAGCTCGCGTGCAGAGAAGCCTTGTTAAACGCAATAGCACACAGAGATTATTCTGAAGAAGGAAGAGGCATAGAAGTATTTATCTACTCGAATAGGCTCGAAATAAAGAACCCTGGCTCCTTACTTTCATCTATTCGTTTAGAAGACATAGTAAATCAAAAAGGTGCTCATCAGTCAAGAAACACATATATATCGCGTGTATTACGGGAACTGGGGTATATGCGCGAGCTGGGCGAAGGGATGCGGCGGATTTACGAATTAATGCACCGTAATGAGTTAGCACCACCGGTATTAAAAAGCTCATCAGATGGCTTCACTATTACCTTAACGCACCGCCCTCTTTACTCTGGCAAGGATTTATTGTGGCTTAGCCAATTCGAGCAATTTGACCTTGATAGGGAGCAGAAAGCAATCATCCTGCTCGGTCAAGAAGCACGCGTTTTTTCTGCACAGGAGATATGGGATGCTGTAGGAATAGTAGATACGGAGCATTATCGGAAGTTAATGTCTGGCTTAGTTAAGCTAGACATTTTGAAGTCTCAGATAAGCAAAGATGAAGCAAGGAAACTAGCGGCAAAGAAGAAAATACCTAACAAGCAATTTCCAAGGTTCGAGATTTCATTGCCAAAATCAGGTTCTACATCTGTAAAAGCGCAAAAAGCCGACATATCAGATAGTACCCATACCTTATTTATATCAAATCTGTCATTTGAAGCTACAAGATCCGAAGTCTTTGATATTATGACATCCTTCGGAACTGTAGCAAATATTCATTTCCCGCTCTCCAAAGGAAGGAGTAAAGGTTACTGCCTTGTTGAATTTGAAAGCAGCAGTGTTGCTAAAGCACTTCTTGCTTCTGCAACGCCTATTAGTCTTAGAGATAGGAATCTTGTCATTCGTACAGCAACTCCTCGAAAATCAGATTAGCTTTTCTGTTATGTAGCGCGATTTCGGCTAGGTGTTAACTGTGCATTTGAATCTCTTCAAAGTCGGAGCCCTCGAACACGCCGCTTTTCGTGAGTGACAGACTCGGGTACAGCCTGCTGCTGAGGAGACTGAGTGGTCTGCAATGCTAACTGACGTTGGTACTCCTCACGCAAGACCTGAGCGCGAAGTACTGCGCATTCTTCGGGGCTACCGTGTTGCATCGCATGGGCATAGCGAAAGGTTTCCGTTAGGGGCCGCTCGTAGCCGAATAGTTGGTCAAACGCTTGCTCTACCTGCTCCGAGTACTGCTTGCGCTCGAAGCCGCCCGTTACTACCCCGCGCTGCGTGTTCTTGTGGTTGGTCAGCGGACTCAAGTGGTACGGGTTTTTCCGGTCCATCTCGCCGGCCTGCTTGCGCTCGGTGTAGCGGACGAGGTTCTCCGTCCGGCTGACGATGACGTGAATGTGCGTCTGCGGACCGGCCTTCGCCTGGCCCCTGGCCACGTCGCCCACTTGTACCGCCCTGTCCTGGTGGTTCGTAGTGCGCTCGTGCTCCACCTTGGCAAAGTATACTAAATCGCGGCCCTCAATGCCCTTGCCAAAGTTGGCGGCGTACTGCTCCATCGCGGTCCGCGTATAGGCGCGCAGCTTCTCGGGGTCGCTGCCAATATGGCGCAGCTCGGCTTGGCTCGGGGCGAGCACCACCTGGTAATACTTGTCGGCGTCGCGGTTCAGATTACGCTTGTTAGCGTCGAGCGTGGCCACCACTTCGCCTGCGGACACGTCCTCGCGGTCGAGGCTGAACCATTGCCCCTGCACCTCTTTTTCCAGGTAGGCCACCAAGCCGCCGCAGCTGCCCGACCGTTGCCCCAAGCCAGAGCCACCATTGGGAATCTTAGCCACCATTAGGCGGGGCGGGTAGGAGGTGGTACAACCGGCGCGGCAGGTACTGAGGTCGCGGCTGGGGTCAGCAAGTCGGGCTGCAAGGCCAACCGCAGGATACCGAACAACCCGTTTTTAAGAGTGGCTAGCGCGGGGTCCTCCTGGCCTTTGGCGGGAGCGGGCGGCAGGGTCTCCGCCTGGAATTTGGGGGCGAGCTGGCTCGGCACAATCAGGCGGCGCAGCATGCGGGCGTACCACCCGTACAGCTCCTGCACCTGGGCGGGGCGCAGCTCCCCTTGGCTCAGTTGGGCCGGGGCCGGAGTGCTGCTCACCTGCTGCAATGCCTGAACCTGGGCCAGCATAGGCTTGAGGTAGGTCTTTTCCTGTTCGCGAATAAATCCAATCGTGCGCTTATCGAGGTCCGCCACCTTAGCCGTGAGTTTGGCCAGGCTCGTGGTCAAGTCCGGAGCGGTAGGTTGCTGAGGGTCCGCCTTGGT
>NZ_BMHT01000018.1:21144-21509 GCF_014641455.1 Hymenobacter cavernae | reverse complement strand
GCCAGTGAAGCACCTAGCACAATGACGCGCCAGGGCGTGCGCCACGGCAGGCGGCTTTCGGGCAGCAGGGCCGCCTCGGGCGTGGTTTTTTCGGGCGGCTGCGGGAAGGCTACGGCGTACTCGGCATCGGGCGACTCGTGCGCCAGGTGGGTGCCGCAGTAGGTGCGGTCCAGGCCGGCTTCGGTCAGCAGCACCCAGTGTCCGTTGGTTTGGAACAGGGCCGGAAACGACCACCCCTGCCCGATGGTAGAGGGTGTGCCGGCCGCAATGCCGCGCTGGTAATTCTCCTCGTAGCTAGGCTGGGTATTGGCAAATCCGGTCTGCGCTTTGGCGTGCGGGTGCAGCCAGCCTTTGGCCGCCGCCGA
>NZ_BMHT01000018.1:0-20997 GCF_014641455.1 Hymenobacter cavernae | reverse complement strand
CACCTGAAACACCACGCTGAGCTGCGGCGCCCCGGCCGCTCCCGCAAAATGGAGCACGCGCCGATTGGCCCGGTAGCGGCAGTTCGTGCGCTTGTCGGTGGCTAGCTGGTAGTCGTCGGCCACAGTGGTTTGCTTGTCGGCTTTGGCTAGCTTGAGGCCCTGCGTGAGGTCGGCGCTAGCCAGGTGCAGACCTAGGTGCGAGGGCCGCAGCAGCTCGGCTTGGCGGTAGCGCACGGCGTAGGTGGGTTGGCCCTGGGCCGTTACGTCTACGGTCACTTGCACGGCCCCGTTGGGACTGTTGATCCTGATAGGAGGAGCGGCCTGGGCAGCGACGGCAGCAAACATAAACGCGCCAAAAAAGAAAGATAAACGCATGATAATCAAGTAATTAAAAAAATAGGCAACAGGCTAGCGGCGCACTGGTCCTACTCCCTGCCCCGCACTCGAATCACGGTGAGCGAATACGGCGCGGCAGTATAGGTGAAGCGCTTGGCGGCCTTGTAGGCGGTGGCCTTCGGCATGACAGTTTGGGGGCTAGCGAAGGAATTGGTGGCATCCTTGGGGCCCGCGAAAACCGTCTGGGTGGCGGCGGTTTTCAGCCCGGCAAAGCGCGTCAAATCAACAGTAAAGCGCTGGGGGCTTGCCACCGTATTCACCAGCTTCAGGATGATGTCGCCGGACTTGGCGTCGCGCACGCAGGAGGCCGCCACGGTGGTATCTGCGGTGGCAGTGGGGGGTAGCGTTACCACACCGGCGTGATAGGTGTTGCCCTGATTTTGGCCGAAAAGCTGCTGCACGTAGTAGTTGACCGAGGGCGCTACGGTGGTGTTGGTAAAGTAAATGAGGTCGGTTTTCCACTGAGTGTGGCCTTCCTTGGCCAGCAGTGGGGCGTAGGAGGCTAGCTGGACCACGTCACCGTTGCGCTCCAACGACGTCATATAGGCGGCCTCGGCTAGGGCGTGGTACAGGGTGTTGCCCCAGGAGGCGTATTCGCCCACGTACACCTTGGCCTTGCTCCGGTCGTAGCGGTCATAGCGCTGATTGTTGGTCATAAACCACCGGGGCGTTTCGTAGTAGTGCTCGTCTACTATTGGCACGTTCAGCTGGTTGGCGAAGGCCCAACCTAGGTCGTAGTCCTCCCCTTTCGGGCCGGGCCCGACGGTGCCAATGATGGTAATTTCGGGGTGCTGGCGGCGCATAGCGTCGTAGAGCAGCTTGAACCGCTCCCGAAACTCAGGCGTCTGCTTGTCTTCGTTGCCGATGCCGATGTAGGTGAGCTCAAACGGCTTAGGGTGACCCGCGGCGGCCCGCTTGGCGCCCCAGTTCGAACTGACCGGGCCATTGGCGTATTCTATTAGGTCCAGCACATCCTGGGTGTAGGCCTGCATGTCGGCTATGGGCAGGCACTGCTGGCCGGTGCTTCCAATCCGCCAAGTACCGCCCGAGTTCTGGCAGCTCACGCCCGCGGCCACCACCGGCAGTGGCTTGGCCCCGATATCTTCGCAGAACTGGAAGTACTCGAAGTACCCGAGGCCAGCCGTTTGGTGGTAATTCCAGATGTTGCGCTGGCCCTTCCGCTGCTCCACGGGGCCCACGGTTTTCTTCCAGTCGTAGAGGTTGTCGAGGCCATCGCCGTGGGCCAGGCAGCCGCCCGGAAACCGGATGAACTTCGGGTGGAGGTCGGCAATGGTCTGCGCCAAATCGGCGCGCAAGCCGTTGGGGCGGTTGCGAAACGTCTTCTGCGGAAACAACGACAGCATGTCTAGGTCCACTACCCCCTTGCCAGTAGCTAGCACTACCAGGCTAGCCGCTGCCTCCGCGGTGTTGGGGGCCAGCGTAGCGCGAAGCTGCTGCCACTCGCCGGCCTGGGCCGACAAGGTGGCTTCGGCCAGCACCGTGCCCTTCGGGTCGCGCAACTGCACCAGCAGCGGCACGGCCGCCGATGATTTCAGGCGTGTCCACATCGAAAAGTCGTACTTCTCCCCCGCCTTCAGCGGAATGCCATCGAACCCCACGTTTCGGAGCCCTGCTCCCTTCTGAAACGGCGTTTCTACCCGCAGCTGCACGTAGTGCGGATTGTTGGCATGCAAAGGCGCCGCGCTTTCTACCGACAAGCTGCCCGTGGCGAAGCCTTCCCGCAGAAACTCCCAGCTAGTGAGCGGGTTCCAGCCGTCATGGTCGCCAGGAGCGTACTCAAAGGAGCGGTTTTGCACCAGCTCGGCGTAGAGTCCCCCATCGGCCGCGTAGTTGATATCCTCAAAGAAAATACCGAACAAATCGGAGCTGATAGGCTTGCCAGTGGCCGCAGTTTGGGCTACCACGGGGGTTGCCAGGGCCACAGTCGCCGCTAGGGCCAGTAGGCGTGTAAGCTTTTTCATAGCTGACGAAGGAGTGCTTTATCCCCCGCCGTAGCCGGCGGGATATAAAGCAGCACATAGGGTAGGAAAAGGCGAAAAACGGGTGCGCCTAGCCGCGAGCGGCTAGGGTCCTACTTCTTATACATGGGGTCGTTGCCCTCGTACTTGAGCCATTTGAAAGCGGCCGTGTTAGTAGTAGGCTGGCCCGAGGACGTAGCGTACATGCCGAACAAGCAGCCAATGAAGCCGCCCGCTACCTGCGTGCTCAGGAACTTGCCATCGACCTTGTCTTTGAGCACCGTCCACGTCTTGCCATTCTCCGAGAAGCCGAAGTTGTACGCATCGCCCTGCGCCTGAATGCGCAGCTGCACGCTACCCGCGGCCGACTTGAGCGGCGCCTGCGCCAGCAGTTCTGGCTGCTTGGCATCGGCGGTGCTTTTGAATAGCTGCAGCAGCGGCTTGCCATTGTCCACCGACTTGCAGAGGTAATAGAAGTGCTTCTCGTCTTGGAAGATGACCAAACCTGCCTTCTCATTGGCCGCTTTCGGGGCGAACGTCAGCTCCGTTTCGGCGGTGCCGTACAGGTGCTGCTGGCGCTTGCCGATGAAGGCCGGGTTGCTAGTTTCGGCCACCGTCTCGGGCTTCAGCTTTAGGGTGAGCCCTTTGGCTTTGCTCAACGAGTAGTTGGTGCTATCGACCGTGCGCAGAAATAGCAAGGCCGGGTCGAGTTCCTTCTCAAAGGTGATAGTGTAGCCGAAGTTGCCGCTCTGCGGCAGGGCGCCGGGCTGCTTCACTTCGGGAAAGTTGGCTTTGTAGGCGTATTGCACGCCGTTAGGGCCAGGCACCGTTACAGGCCAATCATCTTTCCACTCCACGGGCACGATAAACGTCTCGCGGCCGGTGTTGTAGAAATTGCCCTCGTAAGGCCGCACGGCCAGGAAAATGGCGTAGGTCTTGCCATCCGGGCCTTCCACAAATTGCGCGTGGCCGGCCGAGGTGATGGGGTCTTTACGGTCCTTCGGCAGTTCGCGTTGTGAAAGAATGGGGTTCTTCTCGTAGGGCACAAACGGACCTAGGGGTGCCTTGCTGCGGAAGACCACCTCCGTGTGGTTCACCGACGTGCCACCCTCGGCCGCGTAGAGGTAGTACCAGTCGCCCCGCTTCATCAGGTGCGGGCCCTCAATCCAGACCGGCTTTTTGCTTAGGTCTACTCCCCCGTTCACTACAATTTTAGCTTCGCCCACGGTTTGCAGCGTCTGCGGGTTCAGCTCGATGATCTTGATGGAGCGGTGCCCGTCGTACAATGGGGTGCCGGGCGGGTCGCTGTTGTAGATGACATAAGCCTTGTTGCCTTCAAAGTACAGCGAGGGGTCGATGCCGCGCACCTCGGGCAAGAAAGTCGGGTCGCTCCACGGGCCGGCGGGGTTTTTGGCCGTCACCACGAAATTACCCTTGTGGTCGATGAGCGTGCAGGTGACGTAGTAGGTGCCGTTGTGATACTCAATGGCGGGGGCGAATAAGCCGCGCGTCATCCGGTCGCCCAGAAAGTTCATCTGCGAAGGTCGGCTGATGACGTTGCCCACCTGCTTCCAGTTCTTGAGGTCTCGGCTGTGCATCACGGGGATGCCGGGAAAGTAGGAAAAGGTGGAATTTACCAGGTAGTAATCCGGCCCCACCTTTACAATGCTAGGGTCGGGATAAAAGCCGGTGAGAATAGGATTGACTAACTCGACCCCTTGTGCAAATAGCCCAGCAGTAGGCAGCAGCAAGGACGCTACAGCAGCTGTCAATACTCTCAGACGCTTGATTCTCATTTTACTAAGATGAATGTGCTTTTTGATGGTGTAGGTAAAGTTTGTGCTTAGCTGCTAGGCTTGCAAGTGCCCGCACTGGGTTGCCTCCAACCGCAACACGGCTTAGGCAGGTGGCGACGTAGGGTCGCTAAGCTATTGTAGCAGGCGCACGTCGTACACGCTACTTGCCGTAGAGGATGCTTCCGCTATGAACTTCACGGTTAGCTCTGTTGGCGCAGTAGGTTTGCGAAGTGCTTCGGGTAGCGCATACTCCACGTTGTAGAAGTCGCCCTGCGGATTGCCCTCCAGCCGTACTTTCGCCAGTGGCAGCCCATTCACCAAAATGCTGAACTGCCGGTTCTTGTCGCCGCTCGCGTATGTTACCCGCAGCGTGCGGGCAGCCCGCTTGGAGTTGCGCAGGTTGTAGCTAAACCAACCGGTAGCGTGCCGCCAGTGCCGGTTGCGGAAGGTACCCGTTTCGGTTTGCTCGCCTTGGAAGCCGTGGTCCGACTCCGGCTGCTGTTCGCCGGGAGTTACCTGGTCTATGGTTCGGGCTTCGAGCGCCCGCTTTTCTTCGTCTTTGCGCCGTAGTTCTTCCTTGCGGGCTACCAAACCGGCTGGCGTCGTCACGGGCCAGTACACCATGTAACGTGCGTCGTGAATCTGATAGAACGGCACCAGCTGCACGTTGCGATACTTGTCGGAGTCGATCAGGCTAGCGGCCGTGAAGGTGAGCGGCTGGCCTGCTACGGGCTTGATACCCTCAGCCACGTTCGGATTGGTCGACACGAGCACGGGGGCTTCTTCAATTGGATAGAGCCGGCCATTGGGAACATGGGCCATGCGGGCGCCGTTGGCCCGCAACCCCGTCAAATCAGTGGTATCGGTGACGGCCGCCAGTACCACTGGGCCGTGCACAAACGACACCCAGGAAGAATGATCCGGTAGGTATTCAGCCGTGGTGGTCATGGGCAGTGCCACGGTTACTACGTCGCCCGAGCGCCACTTGCGGTTCAGCGTGACGTAGCCCGGCGAAGTAGCTCTGGTAGCCACTGGCTGGCCGTTGACTTGCACCAGTAACTGACCCGCGGGCACCCAGCGCGGCTGCCGAATGCTGAGGGCAAAAGTGCGGGGCTTTTTCAGACTCAGTTTCAGCTGCGTGCGCTCCTCCATGGGGAAGGTCGTCTGCTGGGTTAGGGTGAGGCCTTGCTCGGCCCAGGTGAGCGTGGAGGGAATGAACAGGTTCACCACCATTTCCTGCTGCCCACGGTGTGCGTATACTAGCTCGCCGTATTTGCCGTGGTTTTCCAGACCCGAGCCCACGCAGCACCAGAAGCCTTCCTGTGGCTGCGAGTACACGCGGTAGTGCCGGGGACGCATGGGGGTGAAATACACAAAGCCGCCCTGCCCTGGGTGCTGCGAGGAGAGAATGTGGTTGTAAGTCGCTCGCTCGTAGTAATCCAGGTACTTGGTCGAGCCGCTGGTCAGGTATAGTTCCTTGCTCAGCTTAAGCATGTTGTACGTGTTGCACGTCTCCGGCCCTTCTGTGCTTTCCAGCATGGAGGTAAAGCTAGTGGCCGGGTTGAAGTGCTCGCTCACGCTATTGCCTCCGATGGAAACTGTCCGGTTTTCCACCACCGTTTTCCAGAAAAAAGCCGCCGCTCCGCCCCAGGCTGGGTCGCCGCCGGCTTCCGCTATCCGCTCAAAACCAATCACCTTCGGAATTTGGGTATTGGCATGCATGCCGTTTAGCACGTCCTGGCCAGCTAGCAGGGGCTCCAGCACCGCCCGGTGCGAGAAGCGTTGAGCCAGCGTCAGGTACTTCCGTTCGCCGGTGATGCTAGACACATCGGCAAATATCTCGTTTAGGCCGCCGTGCTCACTGCGCATCATTTCTTGCAGCTGCGCATCGGTGAGGTTGGCCGTCAGGTCCAAGAACCAATCTGTCACCTTAAGCAGCATGTCGCGGGCTTTCGCGTTGCCGGCCACCACGTAGGCATCGCGGAGGCCTGCGTAGGTTTTGTGCAGGTTGTAGAGGGGCACCCACTTTTGATTCAGCCCGAAGCTGTTGGCCTTGATGTTGCCGGCTTTCACCTGCTCCCACATGGCAGGGCCACCCGGCACGCCACCTAGGTACCCGTTGCCGCTTTTCTGCTGGCAGATTTCCAGTTGGTCAATAAAGTACGTGAGCCGCTGGTGTACTTGCTTGTTTCCAGTTGCGGAGTACATATAAGCCAGGGCCGAGAGATAGTGCCCACCCATGTGGCCATCCAGGCCTGTGTTTTCCCAGTTGCCGTAGTTTTCGGCCTTGGGCGGCAAGCCCGCAGCAGCTAGGTAGGGCGCCAGTAGCCGGTCGGGGTTAAGTGCCAGCATGTAGTCTAGGTCCGTCTGCTGGGCCTCCCGAAAGGGGCTATCCAGCAGGCGCACCGCCGATATTGAAAAGCTCTGTAAAGCCGTTGTCTGACTACGACCTAGAAGAGGCAGCAGGCAGGTAGAAAGGAGCAGAAATTTACGCTTCATAATCATTCATATTCTGGTTCTTCGACCTAACGACTTTGTTCCGAAAAGTAGCTACTATCCGTCAGCGAAACGATGTAGGCAGCGTTAACGCTGGCCCAGACTGTTTTTCGCCTCAGCTAACTTCGACTTACCACCCGTCGCATTTTCCGGCGGACCTAGGTAGCTCGGTTTCAGGCCGCCCTGGTCGACTACCAGTTTCTCCAGCACCACGGCCGGATCAACGCGCCAAAACTTGAGCACATGCTCGCCGGGTTTGCTGAGCGTGTGCTGCGAGGTTTTCAGGATGATGTTCTCGGCCACGGCCTTTTCCCAGGGGCGGTTGCCGTTATCGGCGGTCATGCCGGTATGCAGATTGATGAGTTGCGGGGCTTCGTCGTCAATCGACACGGCGTAGCGCAGCCCTTGGCCGTTGGTGAAGTTCAGCGTCGGAGCCTGGTAGGCCTGCACCATTACGGGGCCGGCCTGCGGTAGCGTGATGCGGTGTTCCAGGTGCGGACTCGTGCCGCCCGGTCTCTCGGTTGGCGCAGCCGTAACCGGGAACGTCGTCACGGCGCCCGCCGTGCGACCTAGGTCGGGCAGGCGCTGCCAGGTGACGGAACCAGCGTTGATGGCCTGAGTGTAGTGCTCGGCATCAATCGAGACAAACTGATCACCGTAGTTTGCGACCCACGTCCTGTACTCTACAAGTTCTGTGATCTTATCCGGGGGCAAGGTCACTACGTCCGACATTTTGTCTACCCGTGGTTGTTGCCGTAGGCATAGCCGATGTGGCTTTGTCGGTCGTCAGCGTGAGCGTCACGCTGGTTACGCGGTGAATATCGGCTTGCAAGTCCTGGGCGACCCGGTCTGCACTACTGCTTGGAAAGCAGGCTTGGGCTGGTAGTTGCATCCTTGGAGGCTAATGCTACCCATGAAATTGATGAAAAGATTTCAGATGGTCCTGTAACAAGTGATAAAACCTTCCCGGCCGGCCTTACAACGGGTTCCCACATCCAAAAAAGGCCAGCCAGGTCGGTTATTACAATTTGTATATGCTGTTGATGATGTTCTCCAACTGCTGGCTCGCCGTTGGGAGGGCAGAGTTGCGCAGGTCTCCCAGCGTCAATTGATCATCTTCAGAGGCTTTGTCCCGGTTGCTTTCTGGGCAGGCAGGCTGATAGCGCCACTTGTCATCGGCACGGGTGGTAGCGCGCTAGGTTCTGCCGTTAAACGCAAGGGCTACCTTCTCCCCCGCCCCAGAATACCTAGGTTGGCGTCACGCTGCAACACCATACCGCTACTTATCAGGCGCGGCAGGCGTACATCAGCGTTGCTAGGTTGCGCGGCTCGAAGGGCATCATGATTTCCTGTCGTATGCCCTGCTTGTTTTCCACCCGCGGGAAACGCGTTTCAGATCGGTTTTCACCCAAGCTGGGGCGTAGCACGACATGCTGTACTTTCAGGTGCCAAACCACACGAGCACCAGCTTCATGCTGTACTTGCGAGCATCACGCAGCAAGCCGTCGACAAGGAAAAGGAGTAAAAAGCTTGACTACTTAATACGAGCAGCCAAGCTTTTTACTCCTGCTTCATCAGACTATTGATATCCTGGGTTTTGATAAGCAGCTTTTACATCTGCTGGTACATCCATTGCATCAAGCTGACTCTGCGGAATGGGACGCAGGTAATGATACGGCTGAATGGTACGCGTTACGGTAGCAGGCGTATGGTCGCCGAAGTTGTTGCCGCCAATACGGTAGGTTCCAGCCAACTCATTCCACTTTTGGGTGCGCACCAGATCATACCAGCGGTAACCTTCACCATAGTATTCGCGCGAACGTTCTGCCAAGATGTAGTTGATATCTATCGTAGCCGGAGTGGCCGCAACCATAGCCGCGCTGTTATCCTGCACCTTGGTTACGTTGCCATTATTGTCGAAACGCCACTTGCCGGCCCGGGCCCGGATAACGTTAATCAGTTCCCGTGCGCTTTTGCCTCCTTTGGTAGTTGCTCCTTTCACCGCTGCTTCCGCCGCTATAAAGTATAGCTCAGAGAATTTGGCGATGTAATATGGGCGCGTGCTGCCAGCATTGGGCGAGCCTAAGCCCGTACCACTGTCCGTACGGTACGGACCTAGCTTCCACAGACCGGGATACGCAATTCGGCTGATACCATTCGGCCCAATTACCCAGTCCGCTCTGCCGGGCAGCACGCCTCCGCCTACGCCACTTGCGCCTGCTCCGCTAGGATAGGTAATGGCAGTAGCCGGTTCTGTGTTCAGGAACGTCAGGATGGCATCACCCGGGTTCACTGGCAAATTGCTAGCGTTAAGAGCAGTTGTTGGCAGCTCACCCCCCGCTTTAGGCCAGTTACCCCGGTATACGGTGGTAAAGGTGCCGTCGTAGCGCGAGTCGTTGGTTTTGTCGGCAAAGGTGGTGGTGATGGCACCGATGGTAGGAGCCATACGTACCCAAGGACGGCCTAACGCCTGCACGGCTTCTCGTTGCACAGAAGAAAAAGCAGCATTTGGCTTGTTTGGGTAGGTTCCCGTGGTCCGGATGGCGGTGTAGTTCCAAGTCAGCATCCAGCCAGCGAAGTTGTCAGGGGCACCACCGCTACCAAAGGCCAAGTCACCTCCGTTATATAACTGGCTGGATTCGGTATGGTCAGCGTACAACATTGTTTCCGCGTTGCGGTCATTCGTGCCCACGTTCACATCGTAGTACGTGGGCTGCAAGCGGTAGTCTCCCGGGTTGTCAATGCCATCAGCTGCTATGTCATACGCCTTTTGATAATACCATTTGGCGTCATGTCCGTCCGGATCTGTGCGTTGAGATGCTGGATAGGTCGGAATGTTATTAGGGTTTTCAAGCCACCAAGCATAGGTCAGGTAGGCTTTTGACAGATACAAGCGGGCCAGCGTTTTGGTGACACCACCGATAACGCGCGGAGTCGCCGGCAAATCATTGATTGCGGTTAGCAGATCCGGGAAAACGGCTTTTGTATAAACCTCGGGTACCGTGTTGCGGGTAGAGGTTCTGATCGGGTTGGTGTTGAACTGCAGTTCTCCAGCCCCCAAATCCAGCGGCACGCCCCCAAAGGTTTGGACCAACAAGAAGTAGTCGAAGGCTCGGAAGAACCGTGCTTCAGCAACTAAGGCCGGCGAAACGGTACCCACGGCAGAAGCATTTTTAATAATACCACTAGCCGTATTGATGTTGGGGAACGCCGCAGACCACACTCTATCGGCGCGGCTGTTGTTGGCGTTAAGCGCCGCTCTTCCCGAGAGGTCCGCGGCCAGGAAGTTCTCGTCGGCACTTTGGCCGTAGGTTACTTCATCCGTCCCGGTTTCGGTGGTGTTATAATAGTAAGCCTCTCCGTAGATGTAGCGTAGGTGAGCATACATGGATGTCAATCCTCCGCTAACGCCTCTTTCGGTTTGAAAAAAGCCCGGCTCGTAAATGCTTCTGGGCTGTTCCTCCAGCAAGTCTGTGCATCCAGGCGCGGCCATCGAGATTACCGCCGCCCCAATTAAAAATGTTTTATTAAAACGTTTCATGTCTGATTTCCTTAGAAGGTAAGGGTGAGGCCTGCGAGATAAGTGCGGGTGGCTGGGGCATTAGTTCCCAGCGTCAGGATGCGGCTGAGGTTGGCGCCATATGCTACGGCCGCATTCTCATTGCCGCGTGAGTTGGTTTCCGGATCCATGCCCGACTCTCTCTTGTAAGGCGAGAAGAACACAAATGGGTTCTGGGCCGTCGCGTAAAGACGCATTCTGCTCACGCCCTTATTTTTCAACCAGGTGATATTATCGAGGTTATAACCGAGTGTAATGGTGCGTATTTTCAGATAGGAAGCATCGAAGTACCCAAGCGTGCTGCCATACTTCGGATTGTCGCCGCTGCGCAGAGCCGCCGGATTAGGGTATTTGGCATCCGTGTTAGTAGGAGTCCAGTAATCCACCTTCACGTTCCCGCGACGACCAGACAGCATGTTGAGGTAACCGCCTGAGCCGTAGATGGTGCTGTTGAGCAGGCCACCGCTTTGGAAGATGCCTACTAGGCTTAAATCAAAACCCTTATACGCTACCCGGGTATTGAACCCGCCTTGGAATTTGGGGTTAGTATCCAGAATTTGACGGTCGGCTGCGCCGATGGCGCGGGTCGGGGTGCCATCTGCATTGTAGTCGCCGGTGTATTTCACCTTGATCATGCCAAGTGTGGCATCAGGGTCAGCGGGACTTGGTTCAAGAATATTTCTGTACGGGTCGTCTTGCTGCCAGAGCCCAATTTTCTCATAGTCAAAAACTACGTTGATCGGTTTTCCAACGAACCACCAGTTATTTTCATCCCTGGGCTGGTTCCCAGCAAGCGCCGTAATCTTGTTGCGGTTGGCGTACGCGTTAACGCCCGCTTCCCACGTCCAGCCGTTGAGGTTGTCCAGGATTACCCCGTTCAACGAAAGCTCAATGCCTTTGTTCTGGGTAGCGCCAACGTTGGCAGTGTAGCTCCCTACGCCCGAAGTGGCTGGCAAGCCTACGCTGAGCAGCAGGTTTTCAGTTTTGGTAACGTAGTATTCAACCGTACCGGAAAGACGGTTATTCAGGAGCGCAAAATCTACCCCGTAGTTCCAGGTTTTCGAGTATTCCCAACCCAATTTCGGGTTAGGCAGCTGGCTTACATACAGGCCGGTCTGGTAGCCAGTGGGGCCAAAATTGTAGGGCCGGGTTGACAACAGGCCCAAGGTAGCATACGGGTTAACAGATTGGTTTGACGTGATACCGTAGCCAGCCCGGAACTTCAGCATGTTCACGGCCGAAACATCCTGCATGAACGATTCTTTGGCTACGTTCCAGCCTACCGACACAGCGGGGTAGGTATTCCATTGATAACCTGGTGCAAGGCGCGAGGAGCCGTCTGAACGAACCGTAGCTGACAGCAGATACCGGTCGTCGTAGGAGTACATCACGCGGCCCATGTAAGACAACAGACCATATTTTTGGTACTGTTGTTCGTTATTCTGAGTGGGTACGGTGATTTCGCCGGCGGCCAGTCCTAGGTTGTAGAACTGGAAGGCGTCGGAAGGAATGTCCCGGGCATTAATCTGCGACCGGTTGAACACATTGTTAGAAGCCGAATACAGAGCTATTGCATTTATGTTATGCTTCCCGGCAAAAGTGCGGTCGTACGACAGGATGTTTTCAACGGTGTAATCGGTCGTAACGGAGTTGCTGACCGAGCCAGTAGAAAGGTTATCCGGATTGTCGGAGCCGATGCCCCGCCCGGTGTAAGAACCACCCTGGCTCTGTCGATAGTTTACGCCCAGATTGAGGCGATACTTCAATCCTTCTACTCCCGGAATCTTAAACTCTCCGAAGATGGAGTTGTAGCTGGCAAAGCTTCTTGTTTGGCTTAACCATTTATCCTTATTAGCCTCTACAATATCTTTGTTGTACACCCACTGATTATCCTGATACATCCTGATAACTCTTTTCAAAGAGCCATCAGCGTTGTAAGGATTAGCAATTGGGGTCGAGTTTAAAGTGCCATATATACCTACGTTGGAGCCTTCGGATAAGCTATAGCTGTTGTTCGCCGTAAAGCCCAAACGGACGTACTTGCCAACGCCTTGGTCAAGCGTTCCGCGCACAGAATAACGGGTGTATTGCTGAGTTGGAATAACACCTTCCTCCTGGTAATACCCCGCGTTGAAATTATAACGCCCGTTCTGCGTGCCGCCGGAAACCCCGATGTTCTGGTTTACTTGTATACCCGTTCGGTAGAGTTTATCCTGCCAATCGGTATTCACGTCAGCCGCCTCATCCGGACCGAACAGCGGAACGCCGTTGGAGTCAATGTACTGGCGCGCTGCTTTGCGAAGCTCAACAAATTCGGGCCCATTCATCATGGGGTATTTGGAGAAGAGTGTTTTCGCGCCAACGAACCCATCATACGTTATTTGCGGTTTCTGCCCTACTTTCCCGCCTTTGGTGGTTACCAAAACAACGCCGTTCGCTCCGCGCGACCCGTAAATAGCTGTGGCCGAGGCATCTTTCAGAACATCAACACTCTGAATGTCGTTGGGGTTGATGTCGCCGATAGAACCCGGAAAAGGAATGCCATCCAGTACGATCAGCGGATCATTACTGGCAGTGAGTGACCGTACCCCACGGATCCGAATTTGCGTGGCAGCGCCCGGCTGGGAGGAGTTTTGCGAAAACTGTACACCAGGCAACCGGCCTTGCAGAGCCTGCGATATGTTGGCCGCAGGCACCTCGCGCAGGACATCTCCATTAATAGAAGCAACTGAACCAGTTACCGCTTCTGCTCGCTGCACGCCGTAGCCTACGACCACTACCTCGTCTAGCGCCTTGGTGTTGGTAGCCAGCCTGATGTTCACGGTAGCCCCGGAAACGGTTGTCTCTTGGCTTACGAAACCGATAGCGCTAAATACCAGCGTGCTCCCCGTAGGGACCGACAACGTAAATCCTCCGTCACCATTGGTTGACACCCCGTTGGTGGTACCTTTTTGTAGAACAGTAACGCCGGGCAGACCTTCGCCGCTTTCGGCGCTGACGACCCGGCCCGAGACTGTTTGTGCGGCTTGCGCCATTACCAGCGTGGGCGTGAGACCAAGTAAGGACAGGACTACTGCCCCGCGCGCTACTGGTTGCCCGAAGCGTAGCATCGTAGCAAATAGAGGTGCTTTCATATGCAGGTGGGAAATTGTTGGAAGAAAGGGTTTATAGAAGCTAATTACCATCTAGGGAGTTGAGCTATCTTACTCGCAATCGATTGTGCAAACGATTGTGGCTACATAGGTTAGGAAAGGCAACTCATGTAACCGCAGAACTTAAATTGTGGGAGCAGTCAACTTATTGAATGACACGCACCTTTATTTATGACCTATAAGTAGGACAAAACCAATTTGCAGTTAAGAGCACACTTCTGCTAACCTAGCTCTTTATATTACAAGTAAGAGAGCTCTTGCAGATGAGCAATGCAAATTCTCGTATCAGATGACCTAGGAGCTACTACTCTCTTACAAGGAATGGATTAGCCTAAGCGCTTCAGAGATATTCTGCCTCAAAACCACTTATGTAGTAATCCAAAGGTATTCGCTCTGCTAGCGCAGATATGCTTATATTCTTACAATATATGTTCAATTATTTTGCAGTGCTTGGCAAATACAGAACGCTCTTCTGAAGCAGATGAGGGCACTTTGTGAACCAATGTGTTATTCAGTTGCACATTTATTGTCTTCCACTTTATGCAACAGCAACACGAATTTGTCTAGTTAGAAACACACATTATACAAGATCCTACGCCGGCAGCGCTTACTTCAGCAGCGTCCTATTGTGGCCATTCGGCTGGGTAGAAAGATTAGGAGCAGCTAGTATCCTAGCTACCTATAGGAACACGGACCATGTTAGCTGAAGGTGGTTAAAGGCTGCTATAAAGGGCCTATACAATACCTTGAACGACCGACAACAAGTTCACCCATTTAGTTGCACTAATAGTAGACGAGCTACTTCATAGAATATCGTTATTAACCTAGGTTGACAATAGCACTGGATGTACCTGTAGGCATGAAGACCTGCCTGTATTCATGCTCTACCTCTTACTACCACTTAGCAAGATACTATGCTTATCGTAGCTGATCAGTTAATTTCAGCAGCGCAATCGTTTCCGATATTGTGCACAGGCCTGACCGGCAGGGGTACAACCCGGCTCTGCTGATGCTCTCCTTGCTATGAGGCGAATGTTATCTTTGTAGAGGCTCTTGTGCTAGTTACTGTATGTTGCAGGTGGCAGCGAGTAACAACTAACGCACTATTGAAGATGGGCTTGCTCCATTACCCCCTCTTTACTCCAGACAGCTTTGTATCGGATACTTGTAATTCGGTAAGTGATAGAAAAGTAATATGATATGAGCCAGACATTAAAATGCTTCGGCTACGCAGCTCCTGATTGGGTACTCATATTGTTGTTATACCTAGGATTAGGGTTATTGGTGCGCCCTGTTTCTGCTCAGTCTGGTGATATAAAGTTCACTACTCTAACCGCAAAAGATGGTTTATCTTCCAATACTGTAAACGCCATATTAAAAGATAAGAAAGGCTTACTCTGGATTGCCACAGAAGAAGGTTTAAATAGATATGATGGCCGAAACTTTAAACTATACTCCCTAGGCACGTCCAAGAACATTGGTTTTCATAAGGTAAATGTGTATGCTCTGCATGAAGATAAAATGGGGCGTTTGTGGGCAGGAACAATGGGTAGCTCACTTTATACCTACGACCCACTAAAGGATACTTTTATTCCTTATCGCTTCAGTAATCAGGACGATCAGCTTGATAGTAAATACATAAAGTCTTTGTGCAGTGATTATCTTGGCAATATCTGGTTTGCAACAATTACAGGAGTGTATGTTTTAGATCTTAAAACATCTAGAACTAGTAAAATTTCATTTAAATTATCATCTAATAGTTCAAAAGCAGCTAACCCCTTATGTGTTTACGAGGATCGTAAAAAGAGAATCTGGATTGGTACTGAGCATGGATTGTATGTACAAAAGAAAAATTCACATTCATTCCAAAGATTCATGCATAGCCGAGCTGATGTACGCAGCTTAGTAAGCGATACAGTGCGTACTATAGCCGAGGACCAAAACGGGCAGGTATGGCTAGGTACAAGCAACGGTCTAAGCCAACTTAGCGGAGATGAGAGCAGCTTTCGAAACTTCAGGTTTGATTACGAAGACCATCATACAATCAGCAATAATTTCATTCATTCCATAGCAGCTGATAAAAACAGCACTATTTGGATTGGCACCGAAGGCGGGTTAAACGTTATGGATATAGTATCGGGAAAAGTTTCCCGGTATGCGCACAACAGCAGAGATAATTTTAGTTTAAATAGCAAATCTATACAAAGTATATTAATTGATCCACAAGGCATTTATTGGGTCGGAACGTATAAGAGCGGCATCAATAAATTTGACCGAAATCTCACCTTGTTCGATGGCAAACGTGGTAGCGAACTGGACCCTTTCGGACTTAATGCTCCGCTGGTAACCTCCTTCGCGGAGAGCCCCAATGGTGACGTATTCGTAGGCACAGACGGGGGTGGGCTCAGTGTATATCACCTTAAGACAGGATTATTTAGCCGTATCCCTATCAAGAGCAAAGAAAGGATTGATTTAGCTGGCTTGCCTATCCTAAGTATGGTGCTAGACCGTCGTAAGCAATTGTGGATAGGAACGTATAACCATGGCTTATTTTGCTATAATACTCAAACTGGCGCTTACAAGCAGTTCCTTCGAGGCTCAGGCCTATCGGATTTAAGTGACAACCATATTTTTTGTCTTAAAGAAGATAGCAACGGGAATATATGGATTGGCACAAATGGCGGTGGGGTAAATGTATATAGCCTGGAAACCAACCAAGTCACTAGGTTTATATCAGATCCTCGGGGCGCAAAGAATCAACAGTTTCCTATTAATAATTACATCAGAGCCATTGAGGAAGACTCTAATGGTAATATTTGGATTGGCTCTGTCGGGAGCGGTATTGCCGTTTACCATCCTGCCACTCGACAATTTACGGCTTACAAGTCAGCTCAAACAGGGTTAGCGTTAGATAATATAGCCTCTATTCAGAAAGATCACCGTGGTAATATGTGGATTGGAACAAGCGGAAATGCCTTGTATCTTTTTGACACGTATAAGAATAGATTTTTTTCTTTCTCTAGTAAAGAAGGCCTACCTAACGGAGTTATTCACAAAGTTCTAGAAGACAATAATGGCAGCATATGGGTGAGCACCAACCAAGGAATAAGCCAGCTGAATACTGAGAAGAAAAAGTTCACTAATTACTCTCAAGAAAATGGGCTTCTAAACAATGCATTCTTGAGTGGCGCGGGAATTAAATTATCCAATGGCCTCCTCTTTTTCGGAAATATTGAAGGTTTAAACTATTTTGATCCTTCAAACATAAAATTCAATCGCAACGCTCCTTTAGTTCTGCTAACAGAGTTAAAAGTAGACAACAAAATTATCGAACCCGGTGATAACTCTCCTCTGCAACAGCAAATAACAGTAGCTAAAGATATTCATCTAGATTATAAACAAAATTTTTCAATTATTTATGCTGCACTAAACTATACATTACCGCAGAAAAATCAATATGCTTATCAATTACAGGGCTTTGATAAAGATTGGAGTTATGTAGGCTCTATAACCACTGCTTATTACACAAACCTAGACCCGGGAGAGTATAAATTCGTTGTAAAAGCCAGCAACAACGACGGTGTTTGGAACACGGCTGGCACTTCTATCAAAATTATAATTAGCCCTCCCTTTTGGAAAACAGTTTATGCGTACATTTTATACATTGGCCTATTCGGCTTCTCCCTGTTATACATTCGCTACCGGGGCATCAAAAAACTAAAAGAAGAATTTGAGCAGCAGCAAGAACAGAAAGAGAGAGAACGTATTCGCGAACTAGACTTATTGAAAATCAAGTTTCTAACCAATTTAAGCCACGAGTTTCGTACTCCTATTTCCTTGATTCTTGCTCCCACTGACAAGCTGCTGACCCAGCAACAGGATTCGCACAGTGCCGGGCAATTACAAGTGATCCGACGCAATGCGCGGCGACTTTTGCACTTAGTCAATCAATTATTGGACTTCCGAAAAATGGAGGAACACGAGCTTAGTCTGAACCTTTCTGCAGGCGAGATTACTGCTTTTGTCCAAGAGGTGACCAACTCTTTCCAGGACCTAGCCGAGGTCAAAAAGATTGACTTATCGTTGCTCTTGCCTTCTAAAAAGCTGTTTGTACACTTTGACTACGACAAAGTAGAGCGCATCCTGGTTAACCTTCTCTCAAATGCTTTCAAATTCACCCCAGAAGGTGGAAAAATCAGCGTTGCGTTAGCAGTGCAGGACGGCCACGATGACACGCAGGGAAACACGATACGTATTCAGGTCGCTGATAGTGGTGTCGGCATTCCGCCAGATAAACAAGAACTCATCTTTCAACGCTTCTTCCAGGGGCATCAAGTGGCCTCCGCTACAGGGCAAAGTAGCGGTATTGGCCTTTCCATCACGAAGGAGTTTGTGCAGCTACACGGCGGTCATATTTCCGTTGAAAGCAACCTAGGTGAAGGCACAACCTTTACCGTGGTACTTCCCTTAGCACCCTCTACCCTCCTACCCAATAGCATAGAGAGCCCAGAGCTATCGGAGCCTAGCCAGGGGCTAAAACCGCCAGGGAATATTATTAAAACCCGGGTTACCAGTGAGTTGCCGCATCTACTAATTGTGGAAGATGATGACGAGTTTCGGTACTACTTGAAAGATAATTTAAAGGACCATTATAAAGTCACGGACGTATTGAACGGTAAGGATGGCTGGTATAAGGCCCTCGCGTGCCACCCCGATCTGATTGTCAGCGACATCACTATGCCTTACATGGATGGCGTTGCCTTGAGCCGTAAGCTAAAATCAGATAAGCGAACCTGCCACATCCCAATTATTTTATTAACTGGCCTGACGCGGGAGGAAGAGCAACTAAAAGGCCTTGAATCCGGGGCTAATGATTATCTGACCAAGCCTTTCAACTTCGAGATTCTGAACGCTAAAATCCGGAACCTCCTCGAGTTGAATCGGTCTTTGAAAACCACGTATACCAAGCAACTGAAGGTGGTACTAAACCACGTAGATATAGCATCAAGCAGTGAGAGGTTTCTCAACAATGTGGTACTGCATATCGAGAAGAACCTCACGAACTCGAACTTCTCGGTGGAGGAGCTAAGTGAGAATTTTGGCATGAGCCGAGGTTCAATGTACAACAAAATATTAGAGCTGACAGGCATGCCTCCGGTCGAGTTTATACGATCCTTTAAGTTGGATCGAGCATCCGTACTGCTGCGAGAAAGTGACTTAACGATTTCTGAAATTGCTTATCAAGTTGGGTTTGCTACTCCTCACTACTTCACTAAGTCCTTCAAAGCCAAGTTCAACATACTGCCTTCCGATTATAGAAAGAGTAAAAAGCAAAACCTAGCTACTTAATCTTAACATGCTACTTGCTTTAAATCATGCTTTACAGTTCAGACTTCTCCACGCTCTGAGAATAAGATTGTTCTTGCCGTCGGCATAAGCATTATTTTGCGAGACAAAACTAGGTTGCTATTCGGTATAGGCATAAGGTTGACCTCCTCTCATTTGCTGGACCACCTAGAAGTAGAACATCAGGTAGCACGAGCTTGTGATTCGCTCTTCAACATGCGGCGACGCTAGATCTTTCCTTCCGCTCGAGTAGTAAGAAATATTCTGGTCTAGTAGAAGCTTCATCCGGCAATGCGCAAGTGCCGCTCCCGGTCAGCGGCGTAAAGCAAGCAGGCTTGAATCTGCTCTTTGGTCAGTTCGGGAAAGTCCTCTATGATTTCCTCTGAGCTTTGTCCGAAAGCACAGAAATTTTGTCTCAACGTCCTTTCAGCTAACGGGAGAAATCTCGCGTGCGCCCGCTAATCCCTGACGATTGAGATTACCGTTACACGCGAGATTTCTCCCGTTAGTCGAAATGACCGTTCTCAGTCGCGGTGCAGGTGCTTGATGATGGCAATAACATCCTCGTTGCCGAGGGCGGGCTCGGCCTGCTGGAAGGTCTCATAGACGACCTCGCCCAGGGGCGTGTTCAGGCCTTCGGCTTTCGCCAGGCGCAGGTCTTTGGCTAGGTGCTTCAGGGCAAAAGCAGCCTGGAAGTTGTCGCCCATAATCGCTTCGCCCTTGATCTTGGCGTACACGTTGCTCATGGCGCCGTTGCCGATGATCGTCTGCATATCCTCGGGTTTCAGGCCGTGCTGCTGGGCAAAGAGGAAGGTTTCGGCCAGGCCCTGCGTGTAAATACCCAGCAAAGTGTTGATGGCGAGTTTGGCGAGGTTGCCGTTGCCGACCGGGCCTAGGTGCAGCGCGAGCTTACCTAGGTGCTCAAAGAGCGGTTGCGCCTGTTGGAATGCCGGCTCGTCGCCACCTACCATAATCACTAGCTGGCCGCTTTCTGCCTGCTTCACGCTGCCCGAAACCGGCGCATCGAGGTAGGTGTAGCCTTTCTGTTGGCTGAGGGTCGCCATTTCTTGGCTGATGCCGGGCGAAACGGTGCTCATATTAATGAGCAGTTTGCCGCTCGCTTCGGCCGCTAGCAGTCCGTCGGGGCCGGTGAACAGGTCGCGCACGGCTTGGTCGTCGGATACCATCAGGAACACCACGGCGGCTTGCTGCACCACGGCGGCCAGCGAATCGGCGGTGGTGGCGCCGGCGGCGCGCAGGGCTTCTTCTTTGTCTTTGCTGCGGTTATAAACGGCAACCGGGTAGCCCGCCTCGATCAGTCGGCGCGACATCGGATTACCCATCGTACCGAGGCCAATCCAGCCTAGTTGGGGTTGTGAGCTCATGTGCAAGGGTTGAGTGAAGTAGATAAGAACGCGGTATGCTATACCACCTAGGTCGGAATTGGTTGGCTGGTGGGGCGGGAATCGTGCTTGCCGACCAATTCAAATTACCTAGCAGGTCGTTTGCTCTACAACCTAGGTCGCATCACAACTTACACAATGCTCGACGCGGGGGCAGACTTGGTGAGCCAAACGCTGCGGCTGGCGGGTTGGCAGCAAAACCTGGATCGTGTCGGGGTTGCTGATTCTGCTGCTGGTGGTAGTGCCGGAGCACCACACGGGCCGGGCCGCGGCGGCGGTTGGGCTCAATTAGCCATTGGCCCAGCTCAAGCAAGTGCTGGCGTATTTGTTCCGGCAGGCGTCGCCTGGTGCGCTGTATCTCACCGGCGCGCTGAATGGGCTGCTGCCTTGCGGCCTCGTGTACCTAGCCTTGGCGGGGGCGCTGAGTGCACCCGGTTTGGGCGGAGCGGCGGGCTATATGATGCTCTTCGGCCTGGGCACGTTGCCGTTGATGTTTGGTTTGTCACTGACTGGTCGGCTGGTGCCGATGCTGTGGCGGACCCGCATGCGGCAGGCCGTGCCGTATGTGGCTTCCCTTATGGCAGTGCTGTTCATTGTGCGAGGGCTGGGTCTAGGTATTCCGTACCTGAGTCCGCAGCTGCGTGCGCCTACCGTCCAAGCTGTTCAACCCCAACTAACTCCCACCGGTCAGACGTCGGAAACGGCCGAATCGTTGAACGAAACCCCAGAACAGCTCGCACCTACCAGTATAACTATAAAAGCCATCGGCGGTGGTCTACTAGATGGTGAATTGGCGATTATGTTCGTCAATGACGAGTTGAATGCGCACCTGGTGCATGGCCAACGAGCGACTGAACGAGCAGGAGCGGC
>NZ_BMHT01000017.1 GCF_014641455.1 Hymenobacter cavernae | reverse complement strand
GCCGCTCCTGCTCGTTCAGTCGCTCGTTGGCCATGCACCAGGTGCGCATTCAACTCGTCATTGACGAACATAATCGCCAATTCACCATCTAGTAGACCACCGCCAAAGTAACATGTGGCTGTTCGTAAGCTACCCTGCTATATTCAATATTGGCAGAGGAGAATACGGGTTGAAAGCCATGTTTAATGAACAAACAAGCAGTGAGTTTAAGTCATTTATGGCCCATGAATTAGGTCACTATTATTTCGGTACATATAAAGTGTTTAATTCTGCATTAGGAGATGCATTTAGCGAAGGCTTCACAGAGTACATGGCTCTTAATCTCACTAAGAACATGCTCCCGGATAGTATCTATCAGCAAAAACTAACTAGAAAAATAGATAAACTAAAAAATTCCAAACTATTCCTTTTTCAAAAATTACTTCAGAAAAAGCCTATAATAACCGGGAGCTCTACGTGTATTATTACACTCCCATTATCCTCACCGCTATTCAGCGAGAAATAGGCGAGAAACAAATGTGGGCGTGGTTACGGACCCTATTAGTAACTCCCACGGAGCGAACAGACTATCAATTCTTATTCAACACGTTAAACGTGACGCTAAACGACCCGCACCAAGCCAAAACATTAGCGGCGCGCTACTTTAACGATGACCAAGCGTTAGCAAATGCTATTCGTGTAGTTCAACAACGGGTGTTGCTAAACAAATAGGGGTACACCTCCGACTCGAGTGTTTGGTCCTATTTGTTTAACAACACGCTACTTCACCACTGCGTGGCAATGGTATGAAATCGTCTTTTAATTGCTCTACCGCCTAACCAGGCCTTCTTATAGCAGCGGTGGGGGGGAATAAAACTACTCTAAGCCCTGGCTCGGTTGACCACGTCGGGTTCCTGCCCCCATTACGATTATACTCTACGGTAGCGCCCGTGCTTCGGCCAGCAAGTGCCGAAGCACGGGCGAGTTGTCCTCGCGTCGCCACACCAAATACACCGTTAACTGATGGGGCAATTCGAGGAAACGTAGGCCTGGCAACGGGCTGCTGGCGTAGGCCAGGGGCAGCACCGATATGCCCAGGCCAGCGGCCACCAAGTGCAGCATCGTGGTGCTAAAATCGGAGGTGACGGTACCCCGCGGCTCAAACCCATACTGCCGAAACACGTCGCGTAATGTCTGCACATAGTCGGACGGACCCGTCAGCGCCGGCAAGACGAAGGGCTCGCCGCGCAGCGCGGCCAGCGACGTAAACGTTTCCGCCTGCACCCAGTGCTGCTGGGGCACCACCAAGGCCAGCGGCTCAACCAACACGGGCTCCGAGAGAAAGGCAGGGTTGGTGGCGGGCTCCCGCCAAAAACCGACGTCTACCTGGTACGTCAGCAGGGGATGCTCCGCTTCGGTGGCGCTGACTTCCAGCAGGTCCAGGTGCACCAAGGGGTGGTGGGCCGTAAAGCGGGCCAACAGCCGGGGCAACCAGCCGTAGGCCGCGGCCCCGACGTGGCCGATGCGCACACTGCCCACCTCGCCGGAGCTGATTTGCCGAGCGTGCCGGTGCACGGCATGCAGTTCGCGCAGCAGCCGGGACCACTCAGTGCGCAGCAGTTGGCCGGCCGCCGTTAGGCGCACCTGGCGGGGGGTACGCTCCAGCAGGCGGAAGCTCAACTTTGCCATCATTTTGGTAAACCAACTGCGTGTCAAATTATAGTAGAAGTCCTGCAAGGGATTGCAGCTCTTACAGGACCACGATGAGGCTAGGCGTTAGCGCGTCAAGGTGGTTTCGTAATCAATCCGATAAGTACCCGCAGCTCCACTAGACCCTTGATTGAAAAGGACCAAGGTATGCCCCGTCAGCTTCCGTAGCTGGGTTGGTTCGCCGTACGGATGCCGTAACTTATCGCCCTGACGGGTATAGGCTTGCGCACTTTCCCGGTAAGCCGGCGAGAACGCAATGGCGTAGTAGGCAATCGTGTCAGCACTGATCTGCGCCCGGTAAGTGGTCGCCAACGAGCCCGAGACATCGGTGCGCAGGACCTTGCCCGCTTGGTCACAGTAGTAGTAGGTGCGGCTGGCGACCGTCCAGCTACCCTGAAGCGTCGGCTCCGGATCGTTCTGGTGACAGGCGGCAATTCCGGTCAGCAGCAGACTACACAGCAAAAAGGAGAACAAGCGCGGCATCGCACCGGAGGGTTAGACGTACTGTGGATGGACATTCATTATGGCCGTCAGGCTGCCACGGCGGAGGCTGGGCATGCAGCAGCGAACGGAGTACCTTCAGCGCTTCCTGTCCTCTGTAGCAGCTACTTTTTGGCATCCTAGCGGAATGCGACACCCGTTCTCAGAATCACCAAAAGGCATACCAATCCGCTCCTGGCTCAGCAAGCTGTGTCTTCCAGGGGATCGTCGTCTGCTTTCTGCTAGCTTGTAATCAAGCTGACTTAGCTTTCTGCTTGATTCTGATAGGGCCGCATTATCGAAAGTAATTTACAATTACTACGGGCGTTTTAAGCTGGTTCATAACGCACTGCAGAAGAGCCTTTATAGGAGGTTATAAGCGCAACCGTAGTGCCTATAGCATCAATTAATCCGACGTTCAAGAAACATAACAAGCCGTTTACGTGCTGCAAATGGTTGTTGCTAGCATATAAATCGGCTTGACACCTTCGTTAACTTACCGGGCCTGTTGTAGGGCTCGGCCACAGGAAGCGCTAACTGATAACAGCCGGTGGGTCCGGCTGCTATCCTCAATGACAGTAATGGATGGCGTTCTGTTACATCGCGCCTACACAACTTCAGAGAACCTTAAAATCACTTGCTCTGGAGGCGGATGGCACTACCGTTTACCCCTTCGGAAGAAACCCGTACTTCCATTTTTCCGCTTTGGTAATCTGCCCGGATGATGGCCATTGCCCGGCCGTTAAACAGTTTGGGAGTCAGCGACCCGAAGCTTTCCATGTCGTTGGGCGAGGCCGAGCCGGACGTGATGATCTTCCCGCCTTTTCCTTCCAAAGAGATGGCCACCTTTCGGTTCGAGTCATACACCACATTCCCCTGCTGGTCGATTAGTTCGATCAATACAAACGATAGGTCTTGCCCGTCCGCAGCAAGCTTGGCTCGGTCGGCGGTGAGGCGCAGGGCAACGGGTGGCCCGCTCGTTTTTAACACGGCCACGGCCCCTTCCTGGCCCTGCCGTGCTTCCACCGCCTTCAGCTCCCCGGCCTGATACGGAACCACAAACGAGGCCGTGTACAACTCCCCGGTTTCCTTTTCGGCAATCAACTGGTTGTTCAGGTAGAGCCTCACCTTAGGGGCCCGACTGTATACGTTCACCTTCAGGCCTTTCCCTTCATGCCCCGGGAACGTCCAGGAAAGCCGTTCTTCCGGCCAGCCCCAGAAGCTGACCTTGCGGACCTTGCCCGCTGGCACGGGCTTCTCCACCGCCAGGCTGATTTTCCGGCTTCGCCAGATGACATCGCGGTAATACGACTGCGGTTTCTTGGTGCCTAGAATGTCCAGGTCACCGCACCACCCGTTGAACCAGGGCCAGCCCATAAACTGGTGGACGTTTTCCTGCGGGTTTACCTCAATGGAGTTGCCGATGCCTGACTCGCCCAGATAATCCAGGGCCGTCCACACAAAATCCCCAATGACATACGGGTATTGCTCCACCTTATTCCAGTTCTGGGCCGCCTCCGTGGCCACACTTTCACTACCGAACAGGATGCGCTGGGGGAATTTGGCGTGCTCCTGCTCGTAAAAACGCCACATGTAGTTGTAGCCGGCGACGTCCAGGTGGGTAAAGGCCTGATCCAATGGCAACATATTCTGGTGGTCTTTGTCCCATTGTTTATTTACCCCGGCTGTCACCGGGCGCGTGGTGTCATACCGGAGAATTTCCTTTTTCAGGTAACCGGCTATTTCCACGCCCTGGTCACTGAGTCGCTCCCGTATTTCGTTGCCGATACTCCACATGATGACGGACGGGTGGTTGCGGTCCCGTAAAACTAGCGCCCGGATGTCTTTGGCACTCCAGTCCTGAAAATAGAGGTGGTAATCCTGCAGGTTTTTCGGCTCCTGCCACTGGTCAAAGGCCTCGTCCACGACCAGCATGCCCAACCGATCACACGCGGCCATGAAACTCTCGGACATGGGGTTGTGGGAAACCCGGACGGCGTTGTAGCCATTTTGCTTGAGCAGCTCCAGCTTCCGTTCCTCGGCCCGGTCAAACGCCGCGGCTCCCAGCAGCCCGTTGTCGTGGTGCAAACAACCGCCTTTGAGTTCCAGGGCTACCCCGTTGAGCTCAAAGCCTCTTGCCGCGGAAAACGCAAGGGTGCGGATGCCAAACGGCACCCGGAGTTCATCGATTTCCTTTTTCCCCTTCTGCAACCGGATGCGGGCGACATAGAGCCTCGGTGTTTCCGGGGACCAGAGCTGGGGTGCTGGAACCGTTAACGCTAACGGAATTGCCAGCGAGTCGTAAACCGCTACGGTTGCGTTGTGGGTGGCGGTGGCAACGCGTTTTCCGTCCGGGGAGAGCAGTTCTACGGCCACGGTATACGCGGCGGCGGTTTTTTCCCGGTTGACCACCGGGATGGAAAGGGCCATGCCCGCCTGCTGCTGGTCGATCGTGCGGGTATCGATAAAGGTCCCCCAATCGTCCAGGTGGCTGGGGGGCGTGTGCAGCAGCCACACGTGCCGGTAAATGCCGGATCCCGAATACCACCGGGAATTCCTGCCTTCATTAACTACTTTAATCGCAACCACATTCTTCTGGCCAGGGGCCTTGCAGTACGGGCTGATATCGAACCGGAAGGTGGTATAGCCATACACGTTCCGGTACGTCTTCTGGCCGTTTACCCAGATGTCGCATTGGTTGTAGACGCCCTCAAAATATAACTCATGCCGCTTGCCGGCCTCGGCTGCTGAGAGGGTAAAGGTTTTGCGGTACCAGCCCTCCCCCCCCAGGGTCTGACCCGTCGCCGCGCCGCCGAGGCTTTCCTTGCTGAAGGGGCCGATGGTCGTGCCGGGAACTTGATTCTTCAGGGACTCCACGCTCCAATCGTGCGGCAGGCTGAGCAGTCGCCAAGACGAATCGTCGTAGGACGGGGTCTCGCCGGTGGGGACGTTCCCCAAGTAGAAACGCCAGTCCCGGTCGAAGGGTACCTTTCTAGCTTGAGCCTTCGCTTCAGGAGAAAAAAGCCCGAAGCAAAGGAGGAGAAGTAGTAATCGGTGATTTACTGGTAGCAGGGAGGGTCGAGAAGGCGGCATGGGGCAATAGTATGCCGCTTATCCTACCTTACCTCCCTGCACCATCCTAGGGGAGATCAACCAGCGCCCGACCGTGCCAGGGACAGCGACTTGAATTCGGCCTCCTACTAGGGCCAGGCCAAAGCGGTTGCGCCGGCCGGTGCTGGTGGCCAGTTGCCTGCCGGGGTGAAAGCAAGAATCCTCCTTTCGGTGATAGGAGTCGGTCATACACCGGGTGGCCAACTGGCCCTTATAGCGCGGAGTGAGCTTCAGAAACCCATCCATGATTCAACGTTTATGAAAGGGCCCACAGGGATGCTTTTTGTAAACGCCCAAACGGGCACCCGTTCCCCGCCAAAGTACCACGTTGATCATAGCCCAGGACGAGGCCAAAAACCGCATTAATTCCAAGATTCGGGTTATAAGCATTTTTATGTAAAGCGACTTTTTCTAGGATTCGGACGGAGTGGCAGGTTGTGCTTTTCTGTTTTTCGTCCAGTTGCCTTCTTTCTCTTTCCCGACGGGAACGCCACCTGCTTCCTTGCTGTCCGAGCCGAAGAACAAGGACCGAACCACGCTCATACAAGGCTACCTGCTTCCCCAAAGGGGGTGCTCCCTACCAACCCGCGTAGGCACCGCCTGCTAGTCTTGCCTGCGCCACCCGCTACAGACTCGTATAAAGTCTGCTAAATAGCGTGTAAGCTATTGATTGCAAGTATACTATCGACACAATAAGCACTTATCCAGGGTCTGCCGACTGCGTTTTCTGGGATGGTCAAGTGTTCCGTTAGCGGTAGGTTCGCCCTGCTGCTGGCCTGCTTTCCCTTACGAGATCCGCTCCAACTACCTGTTTATGCTTACTCCAGCGTTTCGTCGTACTCTCCCTGGCTACCCTCTAGCAACGAGGAAGAACAGGCCAGCCGGACCGCATGGTACGGGTGTGCGCTGGCTCCTGCTGAGCCTACTGGTGCTGCTCGCCCAACCCGCGCCGGCCCAAACCTGGGAGTTGCTCAGCCGCACGGTCGCCAGCCGCGAGGCGGCCATGTGGACGGGCTCCGCACTGGCGCCCAACGGCGACGTGGTGCTGATCGGCAATGTCGTGGGCACCGCCCAGCTCGGTAACCTAGGCGCCGTTGGGAAGACGGGTAGTTATGCCAACGCGCTCATCGCCTGCTACCGCCCGGCCAGCGGGCAGTGGCTCTGGGCCGACTACCTCAACACTCCTCCGGGGGGCACGACCTTCACGCGGGCGCTGTTCCTGCCCGATGGGGACGTATTGGTCCTGGGCACGTTCACCAGTGGGTACACGGGCACTACCTTTAGTACGTTCCCGCCCTTGTTTGCTGTGGGCATTTACGACGGGTACGTAGCCCGCTTAGACAGAGCCACGGGCCGCGGGCGGTGGATCGCGCCGCTGGCGACGCGCCAGGCCTTTGACCTGGTGAACCCGAAGGGTATGGTGCTCGGGGGGAACGGCGATCTGGTCGTGACTGGCTCCTTCCGCAATGAGCTGCAACTGGGCACGCTGCCACCCTTGGTTTCCGCCCGGCCGGGCTCCTTGGGCAGTGGTGACCTGGACCTGTTTGTGGCTCGGCTGGACCTGGGAACGGGGCGCTGGCTGCAAGGCATTCGAGCCGGCGGGCTGGGCGATGAAGAGGCCACGGACGTGGTGGCCCTGCCGGACGGCGACGTAGCCTTGGCGGGCATGAGCACGGCGCCGCTCACGCTGGGCAACCTGGCGCCGCTGTCAGCAACGGGTCCGCGGGCGTTTGTGACCCGGCTGAACGTGGTGGAGCAGCGCTGGCGGTGGGTGGCCGTGGCAGCTGGGCAACCCGACTCGCTGGTGCAAGCCCAGCGGTTGACCACGCTACCCGGAGGCGACTTGGTGGTGAGCGGCAAATATGGCGGTACGCTCCAGCTCGGTCAGGACCTGCGCGTAGCGCCGGGACCTGGGCGCGTGAGCACGCTGGTCGGACGGGTGCGCGTAACGGATGGCGCGTGGCAGTGGGCCGTGAGCGGCGCCGGTACGGGGCGCCCCATGGGCAGTGGGGGACTCGCGACCACCCCCGCAGGAGAAGTGCTGCTCACCAACAGCTTTTCCGGTACCGGTCGCTTTGGTGCGTTGCCCGCCGTGCGCAGCTTGAGCCGGGGACCCGATCTCTACGTGGCTCAGCTAGCGGGCGCCGATGGGCGCTGACAATGGGTCAGCACCGGCGGCGGCTACGGCGGCCCCGGTGGCACGGGGTACCCGTTCTCGGATGATGATCAGGCCGGGGATGTCGGGTACGCCAGCGCACCATTGAACCCGTCTTTGGCAGCTTGCTCCAGCACTACGGCTTGCGCCGCCTCAACGTGCGGGGCCAAGCCGGGGCACATAAGTCGATGCTGTTGGCGGCCATTGCCTACAATCTGAAAAAACTGCTGCGGTATTCACCCAAGTAGCAGTTGGGAATGGCCTTAGCATTGCCCCTGCCGCCACCTGGATTACCGTTTAGGCTCTGCTGCGGGCGGCGTAACCGCACGAAGAACTACAGAAGTGGCCGCTAGCTTAAACCAGCTGGGAGTTCTGCAACAGCCACGTTGCTTGGAAAACGTTATAAAGCTAAGGTGCGCCTATTATGCTCTTGAACGCTCGTTTGTAGGATCTCGAACAGAAGCAGGCAATAAAGCCATAGGATACAGCTAGGTACTTTGATCAGGGAAGCGCTTCCAGGGAGAACATTTACGAAGAAATGTCTTCTTCCGGCATGTACAAGGTTACCATCGGCGGAGTTGAGTTGTGGCGGTCAGTCATTAAGTAATAGCGTCTATCATCCTCAGAATACACATGTTTGGTCAGCAAACCCTCAGCCACTAATTCCTGTAGGACCTGCTCCACTTGTTCCCTGCTCGTCAGAGAGGGATACTTTGCCTGTATGCCCGAGTTGCTTGTTAGAAAAGCAACCAGGTATCAAGGGTCAATGCCCGTACAGCCGCCTTTTTGGGCGTAATCGACCTGAAACGCAGGAGTGGTAATCAGGCAGCCAGTGCCGTGAAATCTATAACGCACTTGCCTGACCTCATCTAGATACCCGGCCCAAACGCCTGGACTTTCCTGCTGCAGTTGAAAACCTTTTTCCTGTTGTGACTTCGCATTCAATAAGGCGACGGCCCGATAAACGGTGGCTTGATAATCGTGAAGCAGGTCTACTACGTGCTGCTTGACTGATGGCATTGGAAAAGAGAGTAAGAATTTACTGGGATGATTGCTACCAAGATGTACCAGGGACTATAAGGCCGCTAGTTCACCATAGAGCAGGCAAGCACAGGGTCAAACATCTACCAGTAGGCGCTCTTGGACATTTTGCAAAGGGTCCCCGTAAAGTGTCCAAGCATGTACCAGTCGTTTAACAATGAGGTGATCTAGAGATGACGAAAGAAGGACGCATATTCTTTTTGTTATGGCAGCTAAACTCAGCGGGGTGGCACCTGACAAACCCGCCTTGCCCTCGTGGTGTGCCGGTTCCCAGCCGGCCTTGTGGTGCACTCGGATCAAGGTAGTCAGTACACGGCCACGCGATACAAGGATTTACTGGCCCGGCATGGCGCTGTGCAAAGCATGAGCCGGAGCGGCAACTATTATGACAACGCCCACGCCGAATCGTTTTGGAGTCGCTTCAAAGCCAAATTACTCGACAGTGGCAGCTTCTTCGGTATGGCCGAAGCCCAGTTGGAAATCAGCTACCACATCGCCTAGTACAACGCTGAACGACGACATTCTTCGCTCGGCTGTCGAACCCCCAACCAATTCGAAATCTACCTTCAAACAACATCCCAACACTGTCCGGCTTAGCTAGGCTACCTCACCTTTACACCTGTTCAATGCCTTGACACGCATGAAAACTAAAGTGCAACTCTTCATTAATTACTAGAAAACCTTGCCTAAATGCTTGCGTTAAACATTTCAACCGCCAATTTTTCGAAGACAGGGTTTCATAGCTGTTTTTCAAAAATGACGCGTAGAATAGAGCCTGTAGTGTAAGAGCCATTTTCTGAAGGAGAATTGGCTTGTGTTTCAGTCTTGTGCACGCCGCTGCAATTGCAGAGTTTATCAAAAACCTTTCAAAACCTGAAACGATGAGGAGACTACCCGTCTATTTATTATTGGACACATCTGGTTCCATGACCGGCGAGCCCATTGAAGCAGTTAAAAATGGGGTTCAGGTAATGATCAGTTCGTTGCGGCAGAATCCGCAGGCGATTGAGACTGCCTTCATCAGCATCATCACCTTCGATAGTGAGGCAAAGCAAGTGGTGCCGTTAACCGACTTAGCTTCGTTTCAGATGGTGGACATCAAAGCTACCGGCACTACCAGCCTGGGCGAGGCGCTGAAGTTGGTTTCTACCTGCATAGATAATGAGGTAACGAAAACCACAGCCGAGCAAAAAGGCGACTGGAAACCTCTGGTGTTCATCATGACGGATGGTATTCCCACCGATGATTGGCAGATTGGCCTGGAAGAATTCAGAAAACGGAAAACCGCCTTTACCGTGGCCTGCGCCGCGGGTAGCGCCGCCGATTCGGCGCTGCTGAAGCAGATCACGGAAAATGTCGTCAGCCTGGATACCGCTGACAGCCAGAGCATTGCCAAGTTCTTTACTTGGGTGAGTGCTTCCATTGGCGTTTCCTCTACCAAGGTGGAAGATGGCGGCCAAGAAGTGACCGGCATAGGCGAACTACCCCCGCCTCCTGCAGAATTGAATATCGTTACCTAAGCGAGTAGCACCGCACCAGGCAAGGAAGAGGCTGGAAGATATTTTCCTTTAGCCTCTTCCTTTTCATTGTTTTCTGTAGTAGTAGGCTCAGCGACCAGCGCCGATTAGGTAACGAAAGCTTACCGGGTAGCCGGAGCGGCAACCGGGTTGGCTAAGAGGTAGCCCACCGAATAAGAGTGTAAAACCGTAAGCCCCACAGCAGGAATGGCCGATGCAAAACAACTGGTGACTGATCTTTTCAAAAGCTATGGCATTACCATTCCAGCGCACCGGATGCAGTTGTTCGACCGCTTTTTACTGGAAGAACAGAACCTTGCCATTCTCCACCAACTCAGAAAAAAACAGGAACAGCTCATGGCGAATTGGAAAATCGAAGACAGAATAGCTGAGATCGTGCAACAGCCCATTCGTATTCCCAATGCTACCGTGGGCAAACCCTACACGGCTCCCTTTGACTTCGAGCAATACGGTTGGAACGACCTTATCGCCTTTCGAATAGAAGATCTGGAAGCCCTCGGGCTGACCTACAGCGCCGAAAACAACCAACTTACTGGGGTTCCCACCCAGAGCGGCGACCTGAAGTTTTCGGTTTACTTCAAAGTGGAAGGACAACCGGAGGAAGCTCCATTTCACCAAAAAGACATCCCACTCATCATCAACCCAGACCCTAAAGGCCTCTGGAAAAACCTGGAGAGTGATAAGAACGATCCTTACTGGAAGGAAGACGAGGCTACCCTGTTCTCGCCACTAGGTGACCGGCACCTGCTGGTTTCTTCTAAACGCGGGCGCTCCCACGCCAATGTGAGCTCGTTTCGGGAAGATGACTTTGCGTTCAAAGAACTGCCCAATGGCTGGAACGTCGTGGTGGTGTCGGATGGGGCCGGGAGTGCGAAACTGTCCAGAAAAGGGTCGGCGCTGGCCTGTGCCGGCGTGGTCAACTATTTTCTGGACCCTGCCTCGGTAGAAAGCATGATTGAGTTTGACGACTTGCTCCAACAGCACGCCAGCCAAACCGGGGACGACACCCAGAAAAACCTGAACCGTTTCGTCTACAACAACCTAGGGAAAGCGGCTTTTCAGGTGCACAAACAACTGGAAAGCTTCGCCAAGGCGCAGGAGGTCACGCTGAAAGATTTGAGCAGTACGCTCATCTTCACTTTGTTCAAGAAGTACGACGTGGGGTACGCCTTGCTTTCCTTTGGCGTCGGTGATTGCCCTATTGCTGTGCTTAACAAAGACGTGACCGAAGTGACGCTTATGAACTGGATTGACGTGGGCGAATTCGGGGGCGGTACCCGGTTTATCACCATGCCCGAGATCTTCCAGAATGAAAAGTTCGCTACCCGTTTCGGGTTTAAGCTGCTAGCCGATTTCTCGTACCTGATCATGATGTCCGATGGCATCTATGACCCTAAGTTCGTGGTGGAGGCGAACCTGCCTAACATTGCCAAGTGGCAGGAGTTTCTGGCTGATTTACAGGGGCAGAACGAGGACAAGGCCACGGTGGAACTGAGCACTACCAACCCCGACATTGAAGCGCAACTCTCCCGCTGGATGGATTTCTGGAGTTCCGGCAACCACGACGACCGAACGCTGGCCATCGTTTTCTAGCTCTTGCCTACCAAGTAACTGGCAACCGAATCTAGACCAGGGTACTTACAATTTATAGAATTGAACCTGTGAGCCAAAGCAGTAGCCCCACCTTTTCTAGTAACCTCGGTCAACCCGCGAAGTCGGTGCCGTCCATCATCACGCCCGGTAAAACCTACCCGTACGTGGATAATGGCGAGCCCATGCGGGGCGGCATGAAAGACGTGTATTTCGGGCCCGATAAATCGTACGTAATTGCTTTTTACCGCGACAAGCAGGATTATAATTCCCGGGAACGGCTCAAGAAACTGGTGACGCAGTATTACGATAGCTTCTTTAATCGGGAAGGCGGCGAATACTATAAGGAGCTGTACTGTTGGCCGACTGACATGGTGGAAACCGCCGACGGGAAAGTGGGGTTAGTGGTGCCGACTTATAACAAGAACTTCTTTTTCAAGCAAGGCTACGCCACCAGCGAAGGCATCAAAGGAAAAGAGAAACAAGGCTTGTGGTTTGCCTCGGCCAAGTTCCGGCATCCTCAGTTCGCCTTGCGCCTGGATGACAGCGAGTTAGGCAACTGGCTTAGCTATTTCCAGATCTGCGTGAAAATTGCCCGGGGAGTGAAACGCCTGCACGCCGCCGGTCTCGCCCATTCTGACTTATCCTATAAAAACGTCTTAATTGATCCGGTCAGTAAATCCGCCACCATCATTGACATCGACGGGCTGGTAGTACCCGGCTTGTACCCCCCCGATGTTATTGGCACCGCCGATTTTATTGCGCCGGAGGTACTGGCCACCAAACACTTGGAACTGCGCGACCCTACCCGCAAGCACGCCAACCGCACCACCGACCTGCATGCCCTGCCGGTCATGATTTACCTGTACCTGCTCTATCGGCATCCGCTGAAAGGAGGCAAGGTCAACTCCCTGGATACCGAGCAAGACGATCTGCTGTCGATGGGGGAGAAGGCCTTGTTCATTGAGCACCCGACCGACCACTCTAACCGGCCAAAAATGGATCAGGTGTCGAAGTGGACGCTGCCGTGGGCGGATGTAACGAAGTTACCCTACACCATTACCGGCCCCTACCTGAAGGCTTTATTTGATCAGGCTTTTGTTACCGGCCTTCACGACCCTAATCAGCGACCCAACGCCGACCAATGGGAGCAGGCCCTACTCAAAACCACCGATCTGATGCAGCCCTGCAGCAACCCGAAATGCCAGCAGAAGTGGTTTGTGTTCGATAATACCACCTCGCCCAAGTGTCCGTTTTGCGGTACGCCAGTAAAAGGAACGCTGCCCGTGCTGGACCTATACTTTGAGTTCAAGCCCACCGTCTGGCGCCCCGAGAATCACCGCCTCATGGTCTACCACAATCAATACCTGTTCCAGTGGCATGTGAATCGGCACGTAGTTAGAAATGAAAAACTGACGGACGAGCAAAAGACCCCAGTGGGGTATTTCACCTTCCACCATAATAAGTGGGTGTTGGTGAACCAGAAACTCACCTCGTTGAAAGACCTCACCGAAGACAAAGAGATACCCGTGAACACCATGGTAGACCTCACCGACGGCAAGAAACTCTTGCTGTCCAAGGAAGAAGGCGGCCGGGTAGTGGTGATTACCATGGCCAATAAGTAGCGCCGCTACGGTCGCCAGCAACAAGAAAGAACCGAGAAGTTGAGAGGGAAAATAACCTTACAACGCACTAACACTTACCAAGATGAAAATCAAGCCACTAGGGATTATTGTCGTTCTGTTGATTATTGGGGTGCTGGGCTATTTCGCCCTTAAGCCTCGTTTAACCGGGGGCAATGCTGACACAGCTACCTCCTCTACCACCTCGCCCAGCATACCCGGTAGCAACCAGGCGCCGGACAATACAGGGGAGATACCGGCTGCTTCAACTCCCTCCACTACTACTCCTGCGACCAGCACTACCGAGGAAACCCGGGAATTCAGCTACACGCCCGAAAAACCGGAGAATGGCACGCTACGGGGGGTAGTGGAAGTAGGAGCCACGGGCTTCAACTCCTTCGTCATCAACATGGATCGCCAGAAACGCTGGGAGATTGTCTCCAAAGATTTTGGCGAATCCCTAGCCTACGAAGGCCTAGCTACCACCGATGATATCAGAGCCGGTCTCAAGAAATACCTAGCGGCCATGTTCGACAAAGGCGTGGCGAACAGAAACATGCACTTCGTGATTTCCTCGGGTGCCCAAAAAGCCCCCAAAACCGCCATCATCAGCAATGAACTGAAAAAGATGGGGTACGTGGTGAACAATGTAACCGCCGAGCAGGAAGGCAAATTGGGCTTCAGTGCCACCGTTCCCCCCGCCTTCGCCGATAATTCTTTCCTGGTAGACATTGGCTCAGGTAATACCAAAATCTCCTGGCAGGAGAATGGCCGCCTGCAATCCATCGAGTTGCCCGGCGCCAAGTACTACGAAAAAGGAACCGCTGATGAGCAAGTATACAATCAGGTGAAAACGTTGGCCGCTAAAGTGCCTCAGAACAAGCGAAATGTAGGTTTCATTCTAGGTGGGGTGCCCTTTACCCTGGCCAAGCAACACCGCCAAGGAGAAGAACGATATACCGTGTTAAAGGCGCCCGGGGCGTACCAGGCAGCGGACAAGAAAATGGCCTCGGGCTTGACTATCTACAAAGGCTTGGCCGAGGCGACCGGTACCGATACCTTTGTGTTTGACTGGGACGCCAACTTTACCATCGGGTTCCTGCTGAGCCTCAACCAATAAGCTCTCTTCCTATGAGTTTCTTAAAGCAGTTGTTGACTCCGTTTGTGGAGTTTGAAGACGATTCCAAGAAAGGACCAGCAAAACCGAATCCACCGGTCACCGCGCCAGTTGCGACGCCGCAGCCTGCTACGCCTTCCTTCCTACCTCCGCCACTACCTGCTGTCCCAGAGAATGCCCAGCATCCGTTGATCAACGGCCCCGCCGCGCCCGTCACTATTCCCGACCATGTTCCCACCTATTCGGCCGGAGGCACCATCACGGAACCTTTGCCCGAACATGAACAGTACTTTGAACGGTTGATTGACGAAGCGAATGCCCGCAACCCCTTGTTCCAGGGAACTGATTTCAAAGAGTTTGTGGACAGCAAAATCGACATAGACGACATTCAGGACGAAGCCATCAAGTACCAGACCGCTTACAACGCGTTAAAAAGCACCGGCCTCACCAAAGAAAAGCTTCTCTCCACCGGACAGGAATACCTAAACTTGATTGGTCGGGATTTAAATGCTTTTCAAAGCGCCCACGCGCAGCAGTATCAGCAGGAGGTGCGGCCCAAGGAAGAACTACTCCAGAAGAAAGCGCAGGAACTGCAAACCCTTACCCAACGCTTAAATACTCTAAAAGCTGAGATCAACCAGATATCCCAGGAAATTACCCTCACGAAAGATAAAATGAACACCACTAAAAACTCCTTTTTATTGGCGGGCGAAAACAAGCAAAAGGAAATTCAAACGGAACTACAGAAAATAACGCAACATTTTTAAAGGGTTTAATTACTAATCGCATAATAGGAAGAAGCCGGCAAAATTGTATACTAACAAAGGCTAGGATTGAATAGAAGGATGAGCGAAACCTGCAATTTTCGTCCTTGGCCCAGCGCAAACATATTCTTGGCTTCTGAGTATTGATTGGATTTGGGTTGCTTTCTTGGGATAAACCAACTTAATTATGACTGTGATAAGCTAAAGATTAAATCAAAATCTTTTCATTTAAGAGTATGCAAATGTTAGTTTTGACAAAAATATTTAACGCTCTTTAAATTAAAAGCCAGTAAATGTAATTAGCAATGTCGTTTAATTTATTTGGCGCAATCCAAGAATCATATTCCTCTTTTTATCATCAATCCTAGGCTAGTTTTCTAGCCAACCACCAAGACGCAAAAGCCGTGTTGGAAGTAGTTGATTTAGTGTACCGATACCTAGTGATAAATCAATCGCTATAAACACGTGCTGTTAAGCGCGCAGCCATTTACGTACTGTAAATGACGATTTGCAGCACGTGAACTGGCTATAACATTATTTAACCGTTCATCGGCAAATGTTACATGCTTGGCTGTTTCGCACAAGCGAGTATTCACAAGACGGAAGTGCCTACTTTTCGTCCATTAGAATCCCATGCGTACTGCCTTGATGACGGTGCTCTTCGCCAATTACTATGGCTTTGACAAATTCGCACGGGAAGTCCACTTGTCCAGGACCACCTATCGTGGCCAAGGGTTGTGCACCTTGCAAGTCACAGCGGTCGCTCACACCCTCGTGTTCGGGGTGATCTTTGCCCTCGACCTAGGTTGGTCGCTGCCCTACGCGATTGTGGTGGCCGCCTGCTTGACGGCCGTAGCAGCAAATTATGTGGGCGTCATCCAATCAGCTGCCTACCCAGCCTTCCGTACCCGAATGGATCGTCAACCCTTTCGGGTGAAATTTGGCCAGTTATTGCTCTCCTGGACCTTCTTGGTGGTAGCCATCGGGTGCCTACCTTGGCAAATGCACCAGTATTATACCCCTGCTGTGACAATCTCGGAACCCAGCTTGGACATTTTATGAACGGTGTTGAAAGTCAAGCGTTGAGGGCAAGTTTGGAGGTAAAATCGGCTTGATAAGGCTGGCCCGACTTGATAATAGCAAAGGCTTGCTTGAGCAACTTGTTGCAGACGGCAATCAGGGCCACTTTGCCATTCTTGCCTTTGGCCACGAGTCGGTCGTACAAGGCTTTACAGGCTGTATTCCTCTTCTTGGCTGCGAAGCTGCACATAAAGAGTTTGCCCCGGATCAACCCACCGCCCATCTTGGTGATGCGTACCTTCCCCCGCACACTGGTGCCGGAACTGTGTTCGCGTGGGGAGAGGCCGGCCAGGGCAATGAGCTGCCGGTAGTTTTCGAAACGCTGGAAGCCGCCGGCAAACAAGAGCAGCATGCCCGCCGTCTTGCGGCCAATCCCGGGAATCGAACACAACAGCGTCATCTCCGCCTGGAAGCGTTGCTCGAGTAGTGCGAGCAACTCGGCTTCGACCGCTTGGACCTGCTGGGTGAGCATTTGCAAGGTGTGCAGCAGGTGTTTACGCGCTAACTGGCTGATCACAGGTTGTTGCTGCAGGGCCTCTAACAAGTTGCTGACCATCGTTTTCTGCTTCAGTAACTGCTCGGTGACTTGCTCCAACTGCCGACACTCTACTAGCACCTGCTCATCCGGTTGCCATACCTTAACAGGTTGCTGCTGGCCGTAACGCAACAGCCACTGGGCATCTTTGCGGTCGCTTTTCCCTTTGCCCAAATGCATCTGGATAAAGCGTCGAATGATCAACGGGTTCATCACCGCCACTTGCCCATCCTGCTCATGCAGGTAGTAGGCTACGGCTAAGTAGTAGGCGCCGGTAGCTTCCATCACGAACAGGCACTGCGCACCACAGGTCTTCACTAATTGCTGAAAGCCCGCTTTGTCATTGCTGACTTCCAGGTGCTTAACCTGCTGGTTTACCTGGTAGCACACGGCGAGCGTTGCTTTGCTAATGTCAATGCCCACGACGGGAAGAGGAAGTTGCGGATCCATACCTAGCGAGAAGAACGAAGTGAAAGGAGCAATCAGAAGGACTTCTAGGGCATCTTTATTATCCTAATACAGGCTCAATGGCCTCATGGAACGGTCCAAAGTGGCTCTAGAAAAGAGGAGGGATTCTCATAAAATACGAGCTCGACGGCCCCCAAAGGAATGAATCTTACTCCCCTCTTTTCCTGCTTAGCTCCGCAAGTACGGCAGGTAGGCAAACATAGCACAAAGGGACCCTCTAAAGTCTTCTACCAACATGTTCTTCCCAACCGCCTCACCTAGCGCGTCTGGCGCAGGAGCTGGAAAGCTTGAGCTTTCGCACTCGCTGGGGCTGCTGCTTTGAGGCGGTCGGGTTAGTTGAGACAGAATTGGGTCTTAGTTAGAAGAGCTTGTTGTTCAAAGGTATGCGGGCACTCGTAGCCTAGGGCCGAGTGCCGCCGCTGCTGATTGTAGTAGTCAAAATAGATGGTCAGGTCGGCTTGTGCTTCCGTTAGGGAAGCAAAGGCAGAGCGGCCTAGGAGCACTTCCGTTTTCACGCGGGACCACAAACTCTCGGCCTGGGCGTTGTCGTAGCACTCGCCTTTTCGGCTCATGCTGCGCATTGCTTGCCATTTGGTGAGCAAGCCTCGGTAGCCGTTGCCACCGTACTGCCCACCCCGATCCGAGTGGACGAGTAGCCCCTTGGCAGGCTGCCGGCTCAGCAGTGCCCGACGCAAGGCACTTACCACCAATTCTTCGGGCATACTACCTAGCACCTGCCAGCCTACTACGCGTTTGGTATACACATCCTGAAAAGCAGCTAGATAGGCCCACGAGCCGTTTTGCAGCGGCAAATACGTAATATCGCCCACCCATACCTAATCAGCCGCCGTGGGTGCTGGCCGATTCAGCACGTGATTAGCCGCCACCCGCGGACCATGCTTACTTTGGGTGGTGTGCGGGACAAACGCGCGCGGCTGCACGGCCATTAGTTCGCGCCGGCGCAAGGCTTGTCGGATGCGATGACGGCCGTGCAGCCGCGTGCAGTTCGGCCCGTAAGCGGCGGGTGCCGTAGCGCCGTTTATGCTGGAAGAACACGTGGCATAATGCGCTTTCCCAACTCGGCACACGGGGACACATAGCTGCTTTTTGCTGCCATCGGTAATAACTGGCCACCCCCACCCCAAGTACCTGGCAAAGTCGACGCACGGAATAGTGCGGCGTTTGTGCCCGGATAAAGCGGTGGCGGCTCATGAGGTCGGTGGCATGAAGATGGCCAAGGCTTTTTTAGGATGTCACGCTCCTGCTGCAAGCGCCGGTTCTAGGCCCGACGCTGGCGCATCGCCGCACTTTCGTCTTCCCTGCTGCACTCCTCGATCACCGGTTGTACGGCTTTTTGCCACTTATAGAGCAATTTGGGGCTGATGCCCAGTTGACGAGCCGCCGCTTGCGTGGAGCGGCTTTCACTGGCTAGACGTAAGGCTTCGGCCCGCAACGCTTCATTATAACGGCGGCATTTGCGTGGCGCGCCTGTGTTCAGTTTTTGAGTCATGACAGAAGAAAGATAACGCCCTCTTCTGTCTCACTTGATTAGGCCCTCTCACTGGTTTGTGGTCTCAAGAGGCGGCCAGTAGCTCCTGCCTCAATAACCAGGTCGCCCACAGGGAGCCCACGAGCCAAGGCAGGCTCACGCCGAAGCAGAACAGGTGCACCGAGTAGCCATAAGTGTGCACGTGCCGCATCAAATTGCCCAGCAGCCAGACGGGGAACTCAAACAAACCGAGGGTGCCCACCAAAGCGAGGATCCGCCCGATGGCAGGCGTACAGGTTCTACACCAGGTAAACAACAGCCACATCAGCGGTTGGCGGAGCAAGCCAAACAGCAGAGCGGGAATGCCTAAGAAGATAGAGCCCCATATCGCACTGCCCAGCACCCAAGCCCAGGCCGTGGCCAGACTACTAAGCACCCGCATGCCGATGGCCAGCAAAGAGGGAGCAGGATAGCCGGATTGGTCGCCCCAGGCTTGCGCGGCACCCACTAGGGCGGCGCCTACGGGCAGACATAGAAAGCCCAGCCAGGAAGCTTTGCGAAAATGAGCCCAAGCGAGTTGCGCAGCAGTCAAGAATGTAGCAGCAGAAAGGGAGTGGCGATGTGAATCAGCTTAGCCGACTGGAAGGCAATGGTCAGCAGCAAGCAAAAAAACAGCCACTCGTTTCACTGAACAACTACTCGTCAGTTACTACGCGTTCCAGTAGCAGGAGAGCTGTTTTTAACCAGATTGTTCAATAAAAGCTACCGTTCAGTGCGTAAACGGTCAAATTCGTTTAAGACAAAAAAGGGTGGCTTTACACACTAAGCGTGTAAAGCCACCCTTTTAAATGAAGAATCCTATAATGTAAGCCAGATAGTTAAGTTAGGTAGGGTCGTGGCGATCGGCAGGCCAGCCGCCTCCTTTGTTTCCGTGCTGCCCGACTAAGGGCCAAGAAGCTACCAGAACTGTTCAGGCAGCGTGGTGGTAAGTTGTTAAAAGGGCTTGTGGTAGACACTTTCGGGAGCTCCCAAATAACTAGCCTTGGGTTTTCCTTCCCCGTTAAGCACAAACTTCTGGAAGACGACGCCGGGATCAAGTGCCCATATTGTGAGCGTATGCTTGCCTGCTGTGGTCACCTTATGACGTGATTGTTTGATCTTGATATGATCGCCCACAGATTTTGTCCACCACTCAGGATATTCCCAGTCAGGCTTGGTTTCCCCTGCATTCAGGTTCACCACCTGCGGGTTTTCGTTGTCGATGGCAATGGCATACTTTAATCCTCCTTGCTTATTGAAATCCTGGGTGGGCGATAGGTAGGCGTCTACCGTTACATTTCCCGCTGTGAACACCGTAAACTCGTACTCAACCCGGGGGGCATTGGCTCTTGGCGTTTGCGTCTTGGCCGTCACGGGTTCCAGGATGAGGGAAGACGTGGTTCTGCCCAGATTGGGCACCACGGTCCAGTGGGCCTCTTTGGTATCCACCTTTTTGGTGAAGTGAGGCGCCTCTATAGCTACCACCCCGTTGTTCTCGACAAAACCGGAAGCCGCCGGCACGTTGTTTCGGATCGGAACCGTAATGGCATATTCCTGCCCAGCACCAGCAAGAACGATAGTACCCGTGACCGAGCCCTGGGGGACTTTGCTCCAGTCGATGGTGACATATACTTTATCGTTATACTGGACAGTACCCTGTTCTTTTGACAACCTAACCCAGTCTTCTTTGGCCTTGATGGTGTAGGTCAATTGCTCTTCCCCTCTATTGAGGACATCTACATAACACTCTTGCTTGTTTATCTTATCAAAGAGAGGCAAGGACGTACTAAAGGCCCAATCAGCTTCCACATCCAGCCACCCCCACTGCGGCCTCTCGCCATATTCGAGCAGGTAGCCCAATTCGGCGGCCTTTTTCGGCACCTGTACATACGATACCGGCGGCATCATATTCAGCGGCGGATGATCCCAATAGGTGTAGCCGATGTGCGTTTGCGTCATCATATGATTCCATTTGCCGCCTTCCAACTCATGGTAGGCTTTCGCGAGTTGGGCATCTTTAGCAAATAACTCCCTGGTTCGCTCTGCATAATAGTTGGCCGCTACGGCGCCATGCTCGCCATAGTATTTATTCTTGCCGGCCGAAACGTACATCTCATTCAGGTTAGCACTCATTTCAATGGGCGAAAGCACTAATTCATAGAAGGCCGCTTTATAGGTGCCACCCAGTTGGTTGTACACTTGCCGAGCCTTTTCAGCGAGGGAGTTGTACTCCCCAACGACCCGGTCTGCTTCCCGGTAGTTTTCAACACTATAGGTGTCAGCCGTGAGCATTTCCGGCGTCCGGCGAGCATTGTATTTCGTGTAGCGCGCCAGCAGTTCAGCAATCTCACCCGCATGCGCAGGGCCAAATTGGGCGGATGCCCAGTTGGTATAATATTTCGGCAGGTCCGCTGCTTGGATGGCCTGCGGGTTCCAGGCATAATCTAGAAAGAAGCTGATGGGAAACTCCATGGGTTTAAGATCCCCCACGTTCACAATCCAGAGGTTTTTCACGCCGTGGTCGTAGGTGAGCTTCATCTGCTCCCAAATCCGTTCGATTTGGGTTACGTTCAACCATCTATACGATACGGGAGCACCTACATAATCCAGGTGATAGTACATGCCGTAGCCGCCTTTGCGATTCAGATCTTCTTTCGGGAGGTATTTAATGTTGCCCCAATTGTCGTCGCTAAACAGCACGGTGATGTCATCATCCACCCGCATCCCTTTATCGAAGTTGACCTCTCCCCGTAAAACTAGGCCAAGCTAAAGTATAGAAAATCAAGCACTTGTCGTACCTTAAAAGACCAGGACAATTGCCATGAAAAAGACCAAGTTTACC
>NZ_BMHT01000016.1 GCF_014641455.1 Hymenobacter cavernae | reverse complement strand
GCCTCCCTGTTTGGCTACGTGACCCTGGCCCTGCAAGCTGAAAACACCCCTTATGCTGGCCTCTCGCCCACCTGGGACCGGCTGGCCCGCCCGCCCCGCCGCGTACTCGAATCCGGGCTGCTCTACCCGGCTTTCCTGGCCCTCTCGCTGCTGCTCGTGCAGTCCTTTGACCGCTCGGTGCTCACCGTGCTGCTCATGCTGGAAGTGGTGGCCGTGTTCAGCACCAGTCTGCTGCTGCGGCGGCAGGATTTGCGCTACCTCGCCCTGGCCGGTATGCTGGGCTCGCTGCTGCGGCTGGTGTTTTTCGATCTGAGCCGGAGCGGCACCATCACGCGGGCCTTCGTCTTCATCTTCATGGGCCTGCTGCTGCTGGGCATGAATGCGCTGTATGTCCGCTTCAAAGCCCGCTTCACGCCAGCGGATGAGCCGGCGGCCGAGGATGTCCCACCCGAAGTGCTGCCAGAGGCGGATGTACGGCCGGAATAAAAGCGGACAGGCACTTTCCCCTGCTCCCTTTAACCGCGCCCCCTGTTTTTGTTGCTTGTTGTTTGATGACCACGCCATCTGCCCTCCCTTTCTCTCCCGCGTCGGCTCGTCGACGTTTGCTCGACACCGGCTTGGCTCTCTTGGAGAAGCAAGGGGTCAACAACGTTTCCGTGGCGAATATTGCCGCCGCCGCGGGGTTGCCGTTAGCGGATGCCTACCGCTATTTCGGCACCAAACACGACTTGGAAGCGAGGGCCCCAACTTGCTGGCTGGCCCGTTGGCCTTGCGCTTTCAAGCGCTGGTGCGGCGATCCAACGCATTGCCTTCGAGTGTTTCCCGCACTGCTCAGCATGAGCAAAACAATCCCCAGTCCTTTCATAGCGAACGAATACATAACGGATGAATAAAGACGGGCTACAGACGCTAATAAGCGCATGAGTAGTAGGCTCTTCCTGCTAACGCAGATCAGCACAGTTTTTAGATAGGCGCAGAAAAAATCCCGGTAAGCCTGGGGCGAGCAAACAGACACGGTCGCACGAGTGAGGTGCCCGGTAAGCTATAACGTTTAAAGGCGGAGGTTTGAGAAAGGTTATATGCTCAGCCGTAGCGTTGGTTAATCTGGTGGTCAGCTGGTTGATAAGGCACTGCCCTAGAGCGTGTATAGATTCAAGCTTTATGCTTTCTCTTAGTCAGCGTGTAGCGAGCCAGGAGCGATGCGGCACTAGCACGGGCGACTTGTCCAAGCCCGCCCGCGGATGGTCCATGCCGCTTAATAGCGCAAGTCGAAGCGCCCGCGAGTGATGCGCACCGAGTCGCCGGTGAGCGGGTCGATGGGCGTAAAGCGAAACTCGCCAGCCACAATGCGCTCTACTGAGTCCAACCGCGTAATCGTTAGGGTTCCCCGGTGCTTGGCATTGGTCTCGTAGGATTTCTCGCGCCGAGCAAAATAGGCAGAATTGCCGCGGTTCGTCGGGGAACTGTTGATCGGCACATACAGCGAGTACGTGCCTGGACCAGAGCGGGCATCGCCGATATTGATCCCAAAGGTTTGTTGATCGCTGTGGTCTGTCCCCACACTATAGTTGCCAAACAGGACAAAGCTGCCATACTTATAGTAGCCCCCAGCCGGTCGCGAAACCAATTACCCTGCGGCAGCCATACCGTGTCATTGACCAGAAAGCCAAGTGTACCGGCACCCGTTTGCGTGGCCGGTGGCAACACCTTCGCAGGTTGGGGATCATCTAAAGGATTGCGCAACCGGCACTGGCTACAGACCAGCAGGCTGCTACCAACCACTAACAGCCTAGGAATAGAGCGCGGCATAAACTCCCAAGATAAATAGTGTACTAGTTAAAGACGCCGCAAGGTGTGACGCTAGCAGCACGGTGCGCTATTAGGATAATACTATAAGCCTAACGGTAAGAAAGAGCAGACAAGATACCACTTTTTCGAGACTAGTCTGAGAAGCAGCATTATGTTTATCAACTTATCCTAGGATCCAGACACCTTGTCCGCTAGACCTATTTCTTGCTTTTGTCTGGTTTGAACCCAACTCACAAAAGCAAGCCCCTGTTAGACAGCTGGTAGAGGTTAGGCTTCCACTCAACGTCTATGTATTGCGCTAAGCATACCCAGAAAACGGCCGTTCAGCTTAACTAAGCTATTGCTTGTTTTCGGCTACTGCCTGTACGCATGTAGAGCGTCATGAGCGCCTCTCTTAGTGCTTTTCACCAGCACTGAGCGCTGGGACAGAGGCCCTGGGTACTAATTCTCATGTGCTGTTCTTTATTCATCACCTAACCGGCTGCCATCAGGTTGTGCGGGTTTCCAGGTCCTGCCAAATTTGCTGCAAGACCTGCTGCAGAAGCCGCTCGATCTCCTGCACCAGGGGTTCCAGCACCGGCCGATTGAAGGTGCCCGGCCAGTTTTCTAGTTGCGTGAACAGGGGCACGAGCTGTTGCATTTGCAGGTGCGTCAGGCTCGGTCTGATTTCGTGTGCCGCCTCTTTCAGCGCGTTGATGTCGCCGCGCTCCAGGCCCGTGCGCAGGTTGGTGAGGGTGCTGGCGCCGCTTTTCAGGAAAGTGCCGACCATGAAGGTCACGAACCGCTCGTCCTGCTTGGCCATTTCCCGAAGCTGGGTGAGTTGATAAAGCGCGGGGGCCGCTAGCGGACCAGCCGGCGCAGGCAGCCACTCGTGCAGCATCGTCAGCAGCTGGTTTTCCAGAAAGGGCTTCGACAGGTAGTCGTTCATGCCCGCGGCCAGGCACTTCTCGTTATCGCCTTTGATGGCATTAGCCGTCAGGCCGATAATGGGAATTTGCACGCCTTGCCCCCGCAGCTGCCGGGTCGCTTCCAGGCCGTTGAGCACGGGCATCTGCACGTCCATCAGAATCAGGTCGAACGCTTCTACTTGCAGGGCGGCGACGGCCAGGGCGCCATTTTCAGCTTCCCGTACTTGCATGCCGGCCTGCTCCAGGAAAACCTTGGCCAGCAGGCGGTTAAAGGCGTTGTCTTCTACCAGCAGCACGCGCTTGCCGCGCAGGGCTTTGCGCAGCACCGTGGGGCTGGCGGCCGGCTCGGGGCAGGGCAGGTCGGCGGGTGAGCCCACGGGCAGGCGCAGCGAGAAGATGCTGGTGGTCCCCTGCCCCAGCTCGCTTTCGAGGTGAATCTGGCCGCCCATCAGGGTTGCCAGCTTGCGGGAGATGCTCAGCCCTAGACCAGTGCCCCCGAATTTGCGCGAGACGGATGCGTCTTCCTGGCTGAAATTCTGGAATACATTGGCCAGGTGTGCGGGGTTGATGCCAATGCCCGTGTCGCGGATGCGGAACTCGACCAACACCTCGGGCCCCGCGGAGGACAGCAGCTCGCAGGAAATCCGGACGGCGCCTTTTTCCGTGAACTTGACGGCGTTGCCGGCTAGGTTCAGCAGCACCTGCGTGAGGCGGTGCGGGTCGCCGAGCAGCACCGGCGGCAGGGCTGGGCTTACGTGCACGTGCAGACCTAGCCCCTTGTCTTCGGCCTTGTACTGCAGCGTTTTCTCGACCTGCCGGCACACCTGGCGCACGTCGAAGCCGATGTGCTCAATGGTCAGCTTGCCCGCCTCAATCTTGGACTGATCCAAAATGTCGTTGATGATGACGAGCAGGTTCCCGGCGGAGGTGGTCATGGCGTGCAGGTACTCGCTTTGCTGGCCGGAGAGCGCCGTTTTGGCCAGCAGCTGGCTCATGCCCAGAATGGCGTTCATGGGCGTGCGAATCTCGTGGCTCATGTTGGCCAGAAACAGCTCCTTGGCCTGGGCCGACTCTTCAGCCTGCTTCTTGGCTTCGCGCAGCTTGATTTCCAGCTCTTTCTGGTGCGTAATGTCGAGGTGCGCCGCAATCGAGCCGATGTACTCCTTTTCGTCGTTGTAGAGCGGGGCGCCGCTCACCATTAGCCACTTGGTTTCGCCGGTTTTCGTTTTGATGGGCACTTCGTAGGTGTCGGCCACACCCACCGCCCGCAGTGCCCGCTTTTCCTGCGGAATATGCTGGCTGCCTTCGGCCGGCGCGATTATCGTCATGGGCGCGTGCAGCAGCTCCTCGCGGCCGTAGCCCGAGATGTCGCAGTAGCTCTGGTTGACGAAAACGATTTGTTCCTGCACGTTTATCTCCAGCAGGCCGAGCCGTAGGTTTTCCAGGATGCTCCGGTATTTTTCTTCCCGCCGTCGCAGCGCGCCTTCTTCGGTGGCCCGTACGGTGATGTCCTCGTACTTCCAGAGAAAGCCGATGTAGTCGTCCTGCACGTAGATGGGTGTGGCGTCGCGCTTGAGCACGCGGCCATCCTTGAGCGTCATTGTTTCCTCGTGCACGGTCAGGCGCTGCTCCCGGATGGAGCTGGTGCTGCGCAAAAAGGCTTCTTCGTCGCTAAAAGTCATTTTAGTCTCCTCCAACAGGCCCTGACAGTCGGCCCCGACCAAGTGTTCATGGGAGAATGGCAGCTGGAACATCCGGCCGAAGGCCGCGTTGGCGAGAATGATTTTCTGGTGCTCGTCTTCCAGCAGCACCGCGCCCTGCAGGCCGGCGATGGTGCTAGCCAGGCGCAGCGCCGCTGCCTCGCGGGCGCGGTTGGCCAGGGTGATGTCCGTCACATCGGTGTGCGTACCGGTCATTATCAGCGGTGCGCCGTGTTCGTCACGCTCCGTAAGCAGGCCCCGCACCAGCACCCAGCGGGTTTCTCCCTGCGCATCGACCAGCTGGTAGGTGGCGGCATACAGGCTCGTTTCGCCGTTGAGGTAGGCCCGAAAAGCCTGGCGGGAGGCGACCCGGTCTTCGGCCCGAATATTAGTTAGGTGCGGCAGCACTGCCGACTGCGCATCGTTGGCGTCGTACCCTAGCAGCTCGTGGTACCGCTGCGAAATCAGCAGCTCCTTGGTGCGCATGTTGTATTCCCAGGTGTGGTTGCCCACGCCCTCCATGGCGGCGCGCCACCGCTGGTTGCTGGCCTGCACCAAATCCCGGGCCTCCACAGTCGCGGTGCTATCGTGCATGATGCCCCGGTACACCAGGCCCGCCTCATCCCGGTCCGACACCAGGGCGTAGGCGCGCCACCAGCGCAGCGGCTGGCCTGGTACCAATATCCGGCCCTCAAACTCCCAGGGAGTCTGCCGCTGGTTGGCCTCCTGCAATGACTGGCGCCACGCCGCGTGGTCGTCGGGATGGATGAAGTTAGGTATCAAGGCAATATCCTCGGGAGAGATGCCAAACAGCTCCCAGAATTTCGGGCTGGCGTAGATCACGTAGTACGTGCCGTCGTAGTTTTCGCGCCACTCGTAGAGCGCGCCCGGCGCTTTCTCAATCAGCTTGCGGAAGCGCTGCTCGTTTTCACGCAGGGCCTGTTGGGCCACGCGCTGCTCGGTAATATCCTCGACCAGGCTGATGTAGCGCAGGGCTAGCCCCTCTGCGTTCAGCAGCGGCTGGGCTTTCACGCGCATCCAGCGCATAGCGCTCTGCTGGTTCGGATTGGGGCCTTCAAACTCGTAGGGCAGGCTGCGGGCCCGGCACTGATCGATATAAGCGGCTGTGGCCTCATCGGGCCAGTAGTTCGGGATGGCGTCTTTGAGGAGCTGCCCAGCGACGTCGGCCAGCTTGCAGCCACAAAGCCGGGTGAAGCCTTCATTAAGCCAGAGGATATGGCCTTGCACATCGGTCAGCAGCACTGACGAAAACACGGTTTCCAGCAGCCGCAACGATTGGTCGAGGTGCTCCAGACCGGCCACGACTGCGGGCCCCGGCGGAAGCGGCCGGGCCTGCAACGCCCGAATTTCGGCCTGTTGACGGACTATAATCTCCTGCAAACGAGCGTTTTCCGCTTTTGTTACCGCGAAGCTTGTATCTTCTTTTTCCATTATCTCGAATTTATAAGCCGTAGCGAAGCGGTCGTTTGGCAACCTAAACTAGATAAAACGCAGACGCACGTCCAGCTAGTAGCGCATGACGTTTCTTTAAATAGTTGATGAACATGAACGGTGTTAAAAGTCAAGCTTTGAGGGGTATTTTTGAGGTAAAATCGGCTTGATAGGGTACACCCGATTTGATGATGGCGAAGGCTTGCTTGAGGAGCTTGTTGCAGACGGCAATCAAAGCCACTTTGCCATTCTTGCCTTTGGCCACGAGCCGGTTATAAAGGGCTTGGCAGGCCGCATTGAATTTCTTAGCCGCAAAGCTGCACATGAAGAGTTTGCCGCGAATCAGTCCGCCACCCATTTTGGTGATGCGCACCTTGCCGCGGATGCTGGTGCCGGAGCTGTGTTCTCGGGGCGAGAGGCCCGCCATGGCAATCAGCTGGCGGTAGTTATCCAGGCGGGTGAAGCCGCCGGCAAACAAGAGCAGCATACCGGCCGTCTTGCGGCCGATACCCGGAATCGAGCACAGCAGCGTCATCTCCGAAGCAAAGCGCTGTTCTAGCAAGGTCAGCAATTCGGCTTCGACGGCTTGTACTTGCTGGGTGAGTACTTTCAGCGTGTGCTGCAGCCGTTTCAAGGCCTGCTTGCTAATGATGGGCTGCTGCTGCAAGGCTTCCAAGGCATTGCTGACCATGGTTTTCTGCTTGAGCAGCTGCTCGGTCACTTGCTCGAGCTGACGACACTCCACCAGAACCTGCTCGTCGGGCTGCCAGATCTTGACGGCTTGTTGCTGGCCGTAACGCAGCAGCCACTGAGCGTCTTTGCGGTCGCTCTTGCCTTTGCTCAGGTGCATCTGAATGAAGCGCTTGATGACCAGCGGGTTCAACACTGCTACTTGCCCACCCTGTTCGTGCAAGTAATAGGCTAAGGCTAAGTAGTAGGTACCGGTGGCTTCCATCACGAACAGGCACTGAGCCCCACAAGCCTTCACCAGCTGCTGAAAGCCGGTTTTGCTGTTGCTGACTTCCAGGTGCTGTACCTGCTCCTGGCGCAAGTAACAGACGGCCAGTGAGGCTTTGCTCACATCAATGCCAACCACAGAAAGATGAAGTTGCGGATTCATACCTGGCGAGGAGAAAGAAGTGAATGGAAGGGTAAGAAGGACTTCTAGAGCGTCTTTTACTATCCTTATACAAGCTCGCTGGCTTCATGGAACGGTCCAAAGTGGCCCCAGAAAAGGGAGGGGATTGTCATGTAAAACGAGCTCGCAGGCTCCATAACATTGGAATCTTACTCCTCCCTTTTCCTTCTCAGTAGCCTTGAATTACGGCTGGTAGGCGAACATAGGATAACATTTGTGGCTGTTGCAGAACTCCCAGCTGGTTTAAGCTAGCGGCCACTTCTGTAGTTCTTCGTGCGGTTACGCCGCCCGCAGCAGAGCCTAAACGGTAATCCAGGTGGCGGCAGGGGCAATGCTAAGGCCATTCCCAACTGCTACTTGGGTGAATACCGCAGCAGTTTTTTCAGATTGTAGGCAATGGCCGCCAACAGCATCGACTTATGTGCCCCGGCTTGGCCCCGCACGTTGAGGCGGCGCAAGCCGTAGTGCTGGAGCAAGCTGCCAAAGACGGGTTCAATGGTGCGCTGGCGTACCCGACGCATGTACTGACCTCGTAGGCTGCGCTGCCGGTGCCAAGCCCGGTAGTAAGTGGCCTCAAAGGCGGAGCGATTCAGTTGCTTATGGTCGGCATAGGGTACGCAGCTTGCTTTGTAGGGGCAGTGCTGACAATCCTGGTAGAAGGCCCGGTAGTGTTTGGTCCACCCGCCATCCGCTCGCGGGCGGTACTTGCGAAAAGGCAACGGCTTGTCGGCGCGGCAGCGGTACTCATCGGACAGGGCGTGATAGATGAAACCTTCCACGGCGGGTTTGTAAGCATCAAAGACCGGGATCCAAGGCGTGATTCCCTGATTCTCCAGCCAGGCATAGTTGAAGCCATTCGAGTAGCCCGTATCGGCTACCACGTCTTGCAAGTGCAGCTCCTGCGTGCGCAAGCGTTGCTGCACCTGCGCGACGATGCTGGGTAAGTAAAGGCTGTCCCGCGTGTCGGCCAAATCCGCTTGCACATGGCTGATCACTCTTTGAGCCGTGTCGACCGCTAAGCTGCAGAGGTAGTTCAGGGCACGGGCTTTGCCGGGCTTAATGGAGATACGTGCCTCCAGATCGGTGGGGCTATAGTGGGTTTTGTTGCTCAGCAGCCGGGCTTTGGGGTTGCGGTACCCCAAGGAGCCGGGTTGCTGATTGCGCTTGGCTTTGCGCGCCGCCTCATAGCGGAGTTGATGCGCTGGCGCCGATAGGATGGAAGCAGGCAGGGGAGCACTGGCCGCTTCGGGCGGCTGCCCCACCACGGTTAACTTCGGCATGTGGGCCGGGGCCGCTTGCTTCTCGCACACGCGGTCGAGTGAGGCATTCGCTTTCACGGGCGCTGAGTCGATGACTTGGGTGTCACCCGCGACCAAGCCGTGGTTGACACAGAGGCCGAAGACGCGGTCAAAGAGCTGCTCGAACAAGGCCGATGGTAGAGTTGCCGGGTGCGGCTCACCGTGGAGTGCCAGGGCAGAGCTTCGTCGAGCTCGTAGCCGAGAAAGTAGAGCAAGTCCAGCCGCATCGCACAGTGCTCAAGCAAGCGGCGGTCACTAGTGAGGTTCTCCAAGTAGCCAATGAGCACCAGCTTGAAGAAGACCACTGGATCAAGCGAGGGCTGACCCGTGTGGCTGTAGAGCTCTTGGGTGGCCTCGTACAGAAAACCTAAGTCGAGTAACTCATCAAGTCGGCGGTAGAAATTATGCGCGGATACCCGCTCGGAGAGCCGGAAGTACGTGACCACTTGATCCGTGAACTGCTTCTTGCCTTGCATCTTCCCTCTACGAGAGGACCCAACAACCGGCTAGCACTTCTGCAACAGCCACGTTCTATCGGAAAGTGTTATGAACCACGGCGGCTTTTCGCGGTGCTAGAACAGCCCATCTGGTGGGTTGCCGGTTTGCGGCGACCCTTTCCGGATAGGTCCCTCTTCCAACAGTGCTTACGGCGTTGACCGGGCCCCGGCCGCCCGCAACGCTTGTGCGTTCTGCGGTTGTTTAAAGCGAAGGGCATGCACCAGCGCCGTCTCGCCGCTACCATTCGTCAAGTTCGGATCGGCGCCATACTGTAGCAGCAGGGCTAGCACGCGTTGCTGGTCGGCCGGCAGCCGTGCGGCGTCAAACAGGACCGGCGTGTGGTTCATGAAGGCACTGCTGCGCCCATTCGGGTCCGCCCCCTGCTGTAGCAGCAACTCGACTAAGTCGGCTCGGCCCAGGTTCACGGCCGCAATCAGCGGCGTATCGTGTTGCTCGATCGCGTTGACGTTGGCCCCGCAGGCGAGCAGCAAACGCACATGCGGTTCGCTGCCGGCGGCGATGGAAGGCAGCAGACTCGTGTGCCGCAAGAGCAGCCCGGGCACGAGCACCAACAGGGCTATGGTGGCCAGCAACGCCAACTGACTCGTGCGCGTGGCGCAAAAGGCCAGCAGCAGCAGCACGCTGACTAGGCCGATGAACCAGCCCGTAAAGTGCACGGGCGAGCGCGCAAAGTAACAGAAGGACAGAGTCAGGGCTGCGGCCCCAAGCAGGTACAGCACCCAAGGTGCACGCAGCAGCAACTTAGGTGGCAGCTGCGGCACGGACACCAGCATCGAGTAAAAGCCACTGGCCCATAGGAGCAGCGCGCTCAGCCAGTTAAGAGGACCTACGTAAGCCGTGACAGAACCCCTAGCCATCACCAGCAGGGTAAGAATCCAGAGCAGAACCAGCAAGCGTTGGGTGGAAGGGAGCATAGCAGGGAACACTGCGCGAAGCAAACAGGTAGGTAAACGTACAACAAGCGCCACGACGAGCAAGTTGGCTATACCACGAAGCAGACAAGACCAAGCCGAACAAGCGCAACGGGCTTGGACATTTTACAAACGGACCCCGTAAAGTGTCCAAGCCCTAACCTAGCTTTCTCCTTTTTTACCGGTTGCGAGTGAGTGTGCAGTCTGTTCAGTTAAGACTTGTTTAACGGAACAATACAGTTATTTAATAGGGCTGGCCGTGGGTCAGCCGCAAAATAAAGTCGGTCATAAACGGCAAGCGTCGCAGCACTTGGATGCCGGCCGTGGTCAACTGGGGCTGGCCAAACACCTGGTGAATAAGGCGACCTGCCGTGATGCGTCGGCTCAGCAAGCCCCGCCAGGCACGGGTGTACTGCTGCTCCAGCTGCATACGGGAAATGCGGCCCGCCAAGAAATCGAGCAGCAGTCCCTGCAGCAGAAAGCTGGCATTCATCCCCATGCTCATGCCATTCCCACACAGCGGAGCAATCGTGCCGGCTGCGTCGCCTAGCATGAGCACGTGCTCGTCCACGGTGGAGCGCTCGCGAAAGGTGATTTGGGAGATCACAATGGGCGGTGTGCCCTGGCGCTGCGCCGCCACCAGGTAGGGGCGGAGCAATGGATTTTGCATGAGTACGTGGCCCTCCATCTCGGCGATGTTATTGCCGTGGGCGCGTAGGTTCCGCACGTCGGAGATGTAGCTGCAGTTGGTTAGGCCGCCCGCTACCGGCGAGAGCCCGCAATAGCCATCTTTAAAGTTGTGCATCTCCACGGTCGCTTCGGGAAAGTCCACGTCGTGCAGGTGGTACTTCACGGCCACGAACTGCCGATCCTGGCGACCCGCCGTCAGAAAGGGCCGGTGCAGCGTGCGATCCAGGTTGGCGTGCTTTCCCCAGGCCCCACAAGCCGTGCGCGCTTGATAGGTAGTGCCACCAGCGGTGGTGAGCGTGAACTGCTCCTGGGCAAACACCACGTCCGTCACGCGGGTGCCTTCCAGGATGGTAGCGCCATTTTCTCGGGCGATGCGGGCCAGCAGGGGATCCAGTTCGTAGCGCATGATGCCCAGTCCGCCGATATCCAGGGCGTGATGCAGCGCCACCCCGGAGGGGGAGGAGAGCGTGAAGCGCGTCATTCTCGGCAAGTTCATTGCCGCTAGCGGCACCCCGAGGCGACATAGGAAATCGTAGTTCTCCAGCGAAATGTACTCGCCGCACACCCGGTGAAACGGGTAGGTTTCTTTCTCAAACAAGATGACGCGGCGCCCGGCTTGCGCGAGTTGGATAGCCAGGGTGAGGCCTGCTACGCCGCCCCCAATGATGGCGCAGTCATAGCAATCGGCCGCGGCATGGCGGCGTAGGTCAGCAGGCAGAGAGGTCATCGTTGGGGTAGTTACAGCCTGTAGAAAAAGCGTAGCCTGCTGGCAGGGCGGTAGGTGGTGCTGGTAGAAACCAGCCGTGCTTGTCCATTAGGCGCGCCGCTTCTTGGCGCGAGCGACGCGCACAGCGAAGAGCACCCCGGCCGCTACCAGGCTCGTGTAGGCGGTCGCTGACAGCCACTTGGGCACCAGCATCCCGTTCTCTTTAATAGTGGTGGTCGCCGCGACTTCGTCCTGCGCCGCTATTTTCTGGTTGATGGTGGCGTAGCCCTGGCTCACGTAGGCGAGTGCGCCCACCAAGGGCAGCAGCCCCAGGTAGGCGGCCTTCGGCAGCTTCTCGGCCCGGAACAGCGCCACGAAGCTGCCGAGCACGACGAGCCCTGCGCCCGTCACCATCGTTTGGGCCACGCGCATGCTGCGGTGCAAGCCCAGAGCTACGACCATCGTCCGCAGGCCGGCCGCTTGGTCTTCGGTATAGTCTTCGGCGTTGTTGAGCAGGATAACCGCCATCTGCAGCAGCCCGTAGGCTGCGGAAAGCGTCAGCACCGCCGGCTTCGGGAAGCGCGTCACCAGACTGCTGGTGTAGGCCATGGGGCCAAAGAACAGCACGGCCCACAGCGCCGGCAGCTGCCACAAGCCTTGCGATTTGAAGTGCAGCGGCTTCCACGAGTACTGGAACCCGAGGGCCCAGCCCATCAGCGTGAGCGGGATGAACTGCCAGCGCCCGGTACGCTTGGTCAGCCACAGGCTGATGAGCACCGTGCCGGCTACCGACGCCCGCATCTGCCAGCGCACGCCCGGCTCCCCGAGTTCGAAGATAGCATTGGATAAATGGCTCTTGTAGACGGCATCGACGTGGCGGTCGGCGTAGGTATTAACCATATCGCCGAAGTTGAAGAGCAGGTAGATCCCCACTAGACCCACGTACAGCTCGGGCGTTTTGACGAAGCGCTGGTCTTGGGCGCTGAGCAGAATGGGAATAAAGAAGATGGGGATTTCGGCCAGCAAAAACTCGGGGCGTCGCAGCGTCTTGCTGTTTTTCAGAAACCGCCACAGGCCGCCCTGCGCGGGCCGGGCCAGCAGGTTGATGCGCTGGATGTGGCGCTCGTTGGGGTTGAGAAACGCCTCGCGGCCGTGCAGCAGTACATGGTTGTCAGCCAGGACCAGGTCGTGATCCTGCCAGGTGTGGACGTAGAACACCTCCGGGGCATACAGGGCCGCTTGCAATTCGGCAATCAACGCGGCCTGCTCGGTGGGGGCGACGTCCAGCACGTCGACGCGCACCGGGTTTAGGTCGTGTACGGGCTCGGCAAATCGCAGCGTGGGCTCCCCCGTGACTGGGTGCGCCTGCACCAGCCGCTGGGTGATGGTGCCCCCGTAGTGCACCACCTTTTCCGTTTGGTAGCGCAGCGTCGCCCGCTCCCAGCGCGTGCGCTGCGCTGCCGTCGCGCGGGCTAGAGCCCGGCCCGTGTCGGCAAAGGTGGTACCACCCCGGTCTTCGGGCCGCGGCGCCTTCAGGCACTGAAAGAAGATCAGGTAGGGAATGCGGCCGACGAAGGCCCCATCCCAGTGCAGCGGCACGGCACTGGGCGTGTAGAGGTAGTTTTTGGCATCCGGTTTTACCAGCAATTCGTTGATGACGCCGAACGGCCACTGCAACGGTTCACCCAGCTGCTGCGCGTAGCGGGCAAACTGCGCTTTATCAAACAGCTCGAATTCGCGAAATATCAAGATACGATGCGCTCGTATCCACTCCATGATTTGCGCGGCGGGAATGCTGGCGATCGTTTGGCTGGGCGTGGCGGCCCATACGAGCAGGCCGAAGGGCACTTGGGGTTCGAGGGTGTAAGCGGACATTGCTAGAGAATCGAATAAGGGAAAACAGCCCAGCGCGATCGGGCCAGGACCACAGCCGCAAGAATCATACAGGAGTACCCTTTAAGTCAACGTCGCACGAGGTTCTCTCCGGCGTCGGGTGGTAGCGCCTCACCTGCAGCCGGTGTGCTTTTTCTGGGCAAAGATGTGAATCCAGTCGCGGGGAAGCTGTTAAGAATTTGGCGGAAGTAGTGAAGAATTCGGCTGCGCGACATAGTGGCTAGGACGACCATCCTTCTCGACTAAGTGGGCCCCGAGTTCTTCGGCCTGGTAGCGCTTCACGAGCACGTAATCCTGGTCGCGCAAGAGCACCACGCCGTGCCAGGGCGTGAGCCAATCATCCACAGCGCGGGTGATACGCAGGCCTAGTTTGTCGGCGTGCGGGTGCTGGGGGTGGATGCTCAGGCGCACGGCGTAGGGAAACTCCTGGGCTAGGAGCCTTGTCCAAGCATTGCTGCGCTGAATGACGCCATACGCCACTTCCTTACTTTCCTCCTTTACTCGACTTTTACTCTTTTCCGGAGCGAGCGCCAAGCCATCTTCCGAGACAAAGCGGTGAATACCATTGAACATTGCCTGGTGGTGCTCGCTGGCGCGCACACGCGCCTTGAGTTCGTCGAGGGGTTCGCCGTACTCGGCCACGATCCAGGCGCGGGCCGCATCGAATGAGGCGTTGGAGAGCAAATCTTCTAGGTTGATCACGTCCAAATCCGGCGTGTCGAGTTGCCGTAAGAGGTGCTTGAGTTCGTCATTATAGGCCGAAACCTCGGCATCGCTCACCTGCACCAAGTCGGCAAACACGCGGCCATCGGCACAGATGCTCAGGCGTGCCCCGGGCGCGTACACCTGCCGGATGTCCTGACAGAGACTTTGCAGGAAGGTTAGCGCGATTTCCTCGCCCAGGTCCGGCAACGGGCCGAGCACCTTCCGGCGGTTGGGCGACTTGGCCGGGAACGCGGGTAGGATCAAGTGAATGGGCCGTTGCTGACCGATGAAGTACTGGAGCTTGGGGAGCAGCAAGGCAATGCTCTGCTCATCGGGCGCGGTGGGCTCGTCCGCTCCGGTGCGCAGCACCTTGCGATGCAGCAGCAGGAGCTTGGCCACGCGCCGGGCGACGTCGAAATCCACGGCAGGCGCCACCTGCAGAAACGGCATGATGGCGGCGCTGACCTGTCCCAGCAGCAGCGGTCCGACTAGGGTGGCCAGCTGCGGGGCCACCAGCGCGAGGCCGGCACTCACCAGGCGCAACAGGCTCTCCGTAGCCGCTGCGCCGGCTGAGCGATCAAGTAAGCGCAGACCGAGTAGGCCCCAGTGGGCGGCATACAGGGTCTGTGCCAACGGCGCTATCAGCGTTTCGGCCGGCACGTCGGTGGCACCTCGCGCAACGATTTCCAGCAAGGTGAGACCCCGCAGGCGGATGTTTTCCGTGGCGGGACTGAGCACGCCCGTGGGTACGTCCGCGTCCAGCAGGGAAGCGAGTTGCGAGCGCAGCAGGCGCTCATAAGGAGCCAGCAGCATCAACTTGCTATGTACAAAGGCGTGGAAGCGTTCCGCTACGGTTTCAGCCGGCAGGTCGGGCACCCGGGCTTCCAGCTCATCGTGAATGCGCTGGTACAAGCCCAGGATAAAGTCATTCTTCGACCCAAAATGGCGGTATACCTCCGCCAGGGGCTGCTCCGCAGCGGTGGCAATGTCGGCCAGGGATACGGCGGCGAAGCCCTGGGTGGCAAGTACCTGTAAGCCGGTGTCGAGCAGGTGGCGGCGAGTTGCCAAGAAAGGGGATTGAGAGGGGGAAACAGCAGCCATCAACAAAAGCAAGAGATGAGGAGCGTAGAGAGCCGCTAAAGATAGCGAAGCACAACCAGGGGAGCAGAACAGCTCCCCTGGTTGTGCTATTTTTCACCTGCCCAGCTACTGGTGCCACCGCCACCCAGGTTTACGAAAGGAGATCAGTTTGGCCCTGCCGTGACGCGACTACTTGCGCAGTCGAATACGGTCCACCAAGCAGTAGTCGTACAGCGTGGCATCGGCGGCGTACGCCCCTTGCGCATCGGTGAAGACACAGAAATCGTGGTCTTGCCAGAAGGCGCCCCCAACAAATTGGTGGAGGTTCACCCCGTACAGGTAAACGTGCCCATAGGCGACTCGGCAGGCGGTCTTCCAATTTCGTTGCTTTGCTACCGCATTGTAAATAGCCGCGACCACGTACGCATACATTTTGCAGTGCGCTTGCTGGCCATCTAGAATTTTATTGGGGTCCGACAACGCATTGTACTGCATGGTAAACCTCAGGCGCCGAGCGGTCTCCGCTACGGCGAACTGCCGTAGGGTAGCCGGAGTAGTCACCCTACCCCTAACCGTTTGCAACTGGGTCCGGACTGCCGCCAGGTGCTGCTGGTCCAGCGACTGGGGATAAGGGCGATAGCCCACCACCTGATACGATAGTCCGTGTACGACAAAACCATACCCGGTGAGTATAACCAAGCACAGCACCAGGGCGCTAACAACGACTCTTTTCATACTAGTTTGTGAGGGGAACCTGAAAAAGGGATACTGTGAGAGAGCAGACTCTATTCTCAGGGGCAAGTTCTACTGCTTCCACACCCTGTTTGGCTGCTACCTTATAATGGTGCTTGTGGTGCGCCCGCTGCCGACAAGGTGCCTATAAGTAGCCGCAACTGAACAGATACCCACGCGCTACTGGTGAAAGAGCGAAAGCAAGGTTGAGGGTTGGACATTCTCCTCCACCTTGGCTGTTGCAAAACGCTCCTATAAGCGCCTGCTCATCGGTTTGCACGAACTTGCGTTACGGTAGCGCCAAGCGCACTCCCAAGCGAGAGGACGGCGTATAGGCTGAGTTTAAAGACCCCGAAGCCGCTCGGCAGCAACAGTAGCAAAACGCCGAAAACAAGCAGGGCTACTACCCAGGCCCAGAAGGTTACATAGAGGATGGCCAGAAAGTCAGCCAAAGTATGCTGCACGGAAGGAGGTTGGAGGTACCAGCGAACAAGCAGGCTGATGAGCAGCGGGATCCCACCGAAGAAGGACAAAAGTATACTCAGGACGATGAGCTTCTCTTCAGGACCGGATTCCCCACCAAAAAAGTTCGGAACGGTATGGACCGGTACGGTCATGGTCAGGCTGGCAACTAGTACCAGGAACAGGAATCGGGCGGGCTGTCACCTAAGCAGGAACAAGGAGGCGATGGAGAGCATGGTGAGGTAAAGCGGGCAGCGGTTCCCTGACCAGCAGAAAGGTAATCTGAGCAGTAAATGTATTATAAAGTACTTTTAAATACAAAGTATTGTTATTGATGGTTGACGGCCCGGCTACCTGTTTCCTGTGTTGAGACCAGTAGGCGGAGTTATTGCTGGAGTTCTGCAATAGTCGTATTGCGCGGAAGATGTTATAGGGGTTACAACACTTTCTAAGCGTCGGATTGGGAGACGTTATAAGTATAATGTTGCGTGTATACTTTAATTAGCAACGCGCGGGGCTGTTGCGGTGCTCCCTTAAAGCGCAGATCAACGAACCAGGTCTACTCTACTGTTTAGCGGAAAACATAGGTTAGATCGCTTTACCATAAAACCGCGTCACGGTCTGCTGCCGCGTCGCTACCAGCAGCGTGACCTAGCCAGAGTGGTGGCCACTGAAACAGCCTACGGCGATTGTGGAAAGGCCACCTCATGGACCTTGGTGATTCTTAAGTATTCTCCGCAGCACCTATACCTCTCCTCCGATGTTCCTGTAACGAATTGCGGGATGGAAGCCTCCGTTAGCCGTACTGATGGACCGGTTGCCGGGCTTACAACAACTGTATCGCAGAAGAGCGGTGGCGGATTGCGATGCCAGAACGGCCCTTCATCCCCTTGTCCGATTTCCAAGCTATCGCCCGTCGCGAGATGGCACACAAAGGTGATCTTACCGCTTGCCTGCGTGTAAATTGCAGTGTCGGCCCGGTAGGAGTCCAGCTGCTTTTTTAGGTCCGTTGTATCGCTGCCTGTGCCAACCAGCATGATCGTTAGAGGAGCAGCGTTATTTATCAGCTACCGGTGTCGGCGCACGAGGCTAGTGGTAGCAGCAACAGCCCTAACAGTTTTTTTGAACGCATAGCATAAAGGTAGCAGCCCTATGCTAACATCGCAGACTCGCACTAGTAGGTGTGCTATTCTAGGAACATCCCTTCCTAGAACGACACACCTAACGTATATCTGAGACTTCCAGCCATTAACATCTAGTCTCCGATGCCCTACGTGGCGTACTACTGCGTTTCTACTCAAAAACAGGGAGAGCCCGGCTTGAGTCTGGAAGCGCAACAGGCCGCGGTGCGGACCTATGTGCAGGGTCCGGCCGCGATCGTGGCTATATTTCAGGAAGTAAAATCGGGTAAGAAGTTATTCACCAAGAGACCTCATCATCGTCATCTTGTCTAAATAAAATACATATTCGGCCATGATTGTCCGGATACTGCTCCTCGTCCTTTTTACCCTCCTACCCTGCTTGACTTGGGCCCAGCGGTCCGCCCCACGCTGCTGCCTCGATCCGGGAACCGCCTTCAACGATTCCCTCCAGCAGCTTTCTGTCTACGCACGGTAGAACCAGCGTTTGGCGGTAGAACGGCTCGCTACCTGGCTGCAGGCCTACCCGGATGGGTACAGCGGCAAAGTGTCGGCTGCGAGCGCATCTTTCAGGAGAAAGCCTCCGGTGCTACCAGGGAGCGACCTGAACTCGACCACCTGCTGGCTAGCTTACGCCCGGGTGACACGGTCTACATCTACAAACTGGATCGGCTGGGGCGCTCGCTCAAGCACCTACTCGACATGGTGGCTGAGTTTGAGTTTCGCGGGGTCGGTCTGGTCTCGCTCACGGACGCCATCAACACGGCCTCCCCCCAGGGCCGACTGGTGTTCAACTTGTTTGCCTCGCTGGCCGAGTTTGAGCGCGAGCTCATTCGTGAGCGCACCCAGGTGGGCCTTGCGGCCGCCCGCGCTCGGGGTCGGGTGGGAGGACGCCGGCGCGGGCTATCAAAAGAAGCTGAGCGCGCGGCCATCGTCGCCGAGACCTTGTACAACGAGCAGCAGCTCGGCGTCGATGAGATTGCCCGCCAGCTGCGCATCTCCAAGGTCACCCTCTACAAGTACTTGCGCCACCGCGGCGTCCCGATCCAGGCGTATCGGGAAAGGTGAAGTACTTGCGCTATCGTGAGCGCTTACGACGTCTGCTCGAAGCTCCGAGGCCTCCACAGAATCCTAGCCATTGCTTTCAGTGGACAGGAGGTCATGATACGTTCTTTGTTCTCCAGCCGCACGTGTGGCCTGCGCAAGGCAGCCTATGGGGTGAGGCGTAGAAGCAAGGAAAGCCCCAACCTAGCTAGGTTGGGGCTTTGGTAGGTGGTTGGGGAACCGGCCGTTTTTGCCGGAGGTCGTGCGCTAGGACCTGCGGCTACCTACTAGCCGCTAGCCAGCCCCAGCAACTAGCTCGAGGGGCTACTTCTCCCACCACACTTTGACGTTGATGTTATCACCTCCCATGGCTTCCACCGCCTTTTGATAGTTGTCGCCATTGCTGATTTGTACCGTAGTGGGATAGCGGAAGCGCACCGGCATCATGCCGCCATTGCGTAGGTCCTGCCCCTTGGGCAAGGCGGGTAATCCCGTGCGGCGGTACTCAAACCATTGCTGGTAATCGTTGAAAAACAGCGCATAATACTTCTGCAGCATAATACGCGCCAGGGTGCCATCGTAGGCGGCCGCCGCATTCTGGAAGTACGTAGCCGGTAGCGTGGCGCCCCACTGCTCCACAGCGGCTTTCACCCCTTTTTCGTACGCAGTCTTGGCATCACCCTTGGTGATACCTCGTTGCGCTGCCTCGGCTTTGATGAACTCCACTTCCGCATAGGTCATGATCACGCACACCATCGGCGCTGTTATTAACGCGACGTTGAGATTAGAAGGCACGTACTTGAACTGCGCATCACTCCCCGTATAGGCGCTGGGGATGCCTTTGTAGCCGATCGTCGTTTTGCCATCGCTGGCCCGCGCTTGACTGGCAAACTTGGGCAGGCGCGGGTCATTGAGCGTGTTCAGGTTCTCCACGAAGAACTCGGCCGCCGCACGCCCCGTCGTAAAGTCAATGGCGCGGCCCCAAGGCGACAAGTTGGGCGCTACGCCCGTGACCTTCAACAACGCGGCTTCGCTGTTCTGGGTGAAGACCGGGTACTTGATGGGGTTGTTGATGATTTCGGCCAGCTTCGCGGCGGCATTCATCTCCGTTCGCTTCGCTACACGTAAGAGAAGCCTCATGTGCAGCGAGTTGCAGAACTTCTGCCAACTGGCTACGTTGTTCCCGTAGAGTAGATCGGTGCCGTACACCATGGATCCGGTTGGGGCAAACAGGCCATTGGCGGTTTCCAGATCCTCCAGAATCCGCGTGTAAATCTCCTGCTGCGAGTTGAAGGCTGGGTAAAACAGGCCCTCGTCTCCGCGCGCGGCCTCCGTCATGGGCACATCCCCAAAGCAGTCCGTTAGCAGCGAGTAGGTCCACGCATTCAGCGTCAGGGCAATGGCTTGGTAGTTGGGGTCCCCGGCTGCCTCAGCCGCCACGCGCATCTCTTTGAGGTTCGCTAGCCAGCGGTAATAGGTTGTCCAAGTGGAGTTGCCGGCACTCTCGCTCACGTCGTAGCGGTGGAGGCCCCCACTGACGCTGGGGTACGGCAGCGAGACCTGCATCAGGTCAAAGGTGAAACCAGCACTGCGGTCGGTGTTGAAGCTGGCCATCTCGTAGAGGATGGGGTTCAACAGCGTACCGGGACTTATCTTTTCAATGCGCGTCGGATCCGTGTTGAGTTCTTCAAACTCATCGGTGCACGACACCAGGCTGCCGCTGAAGACAAGCAGCAGCAATAAAGCTTTCTTGATCATAAGGAGGAGAGACTAAGCGGGATTAGAAGTTCAGCGTCACGTTCACGCCCATGGTGCGCATCGAGGGCAGCTGACCAATTTCGACGCCGGGCAGCAGGGTCCCCCCGTTCAGGGCGGCCGTCTCGGGGTCAAACATGGGGAAGCGCGTCAGCATGGCCAGGTCGCGGCCGTACAGGCCAATGGTAGCGCCGGTAAGGGCTTTCGTTCTAGCCAGCAGTTGCTTGGGGAAGGTGTAGTCCAGGCGCATCTCCCGCAGCTTCAGGTAAGAGGCGTCGAAGGAGTTGGATTCCACGTTGGCCCGGCGGTAGTAGTCGCCGTAATAAGTGGCCGGAATCACTTGCGTAGTGTTGGGTGCGTAGGTGCCGTCTGCGTTAGCCACCACGCCTTCCCCGATAATGTACCCTTCTTCCCGGCCTTTCAGCGTGTGCTTCAGCTTGCCTTGCTCCGTCATTTTGTGGTGGGTCTGGGAGTAGATGATGCCCCCGTACTGCCCATCGAGCAAAAAGCTGAAGCGGACGTTCTTGTAGGAAAACTCATTTAGGAACCCACCTTTCCACTTCGCATAGGCGTTGCCGATGTACTGAATATCGGCCGGGCGGGCCGGCAGACCGTCTTTGTTGTAAATGATCTGCCCATCGGGGGCCCGCAGAAAACCAAAGCCGTAGAGGTCGCCGGTTGTGCCCCCCACTTTGGCAATGATGGTGGCGTTGCCGCCCGCGCCAATCACCTGCTGGTCGTCTACGCCGTCGGCTAGCTCGAGCACCTTGTTTTTGTTCCGCGACCAAGTCAGCGTGTTCTTCCAGCGAAAGTTGGCTAGCTCCACGGGAGTGGTGTTCAGCACGACTTCGATCCCGCGGTTGCGTACTGCCCCGGCGTTCAGCACGGCGCGGCTGTAGCCGGTGGTCTGGTCCAGGGGCACGTCCAAGATCTGGTTGCGCGTCACGTTCTGGTACACCGTCACGTCGAGCGCGAGCCGGCCCTGAAACAGAATGTGTTCTAAGCCCGCCTCGTAGCTAGTCGTGATTTCGGGCTTGAAGTTGGCGTTGTGCAAAGTGGTTGGTACCGAGCCCGAGCCAGGAAAGTCGCTCTGCCCGTAGTACTTGCGCGTCCGGTACGGGTCGGTATCATTGCCGACCTGAGCCGCAGACAAGCGCAGCTTGGAGAGCGAAATCTGGCGCGGCAGAGGCAGCAACTCGCTCAGGATAAAGCTAGAGCTGATAGAAGGATAGAAGAACGAATTGTTCTGCACCGGCAGCGTGCTCGACCAGTCGTTACGGCCCGTCAGGTCCACGAAAATCTTCTCGTCGAAGGCCAACGTGGTAAAAGCGTAAAGGCTGTTGATCTTTTTATTGCTGATGCTGGTCAGCAGCAAGGGGCTGCTGGCGCCGTTGGTCAGCTTATACACGCCCGGAATCACCAGGCCCACCACCGACGCGTCGGTGCTGCGGTAGCGGCGGCTCATGGCGTTACCGCCCACCGAGGCTCGCCACTCCAGTTTGCTGCTAAGCTTCTGGTGATAGGTGAGCAGGAAATCGGTATTGGACTCCGAGTTGGCAATGTTCTGCTGCTTGTAGTAGCCGCGTTGGAAGTTGGCCGTGCTGTAAGGGCGACGCTGCTCGCGCTCTTCCTGACCCATCGTGAGGCCGGAGCGCAGCAGTAGATCGAACTTGGGCGAAATCTGGTAGGTGGCGGCTAGGTTGCCCACCGTATTGCGCGCATCCACGGAGTTGGTCATCTCATAGGCAATCAGGTAAGGATTGTCGATGAAGGAGCTGAACGGGTGGATCTGGTCGAGTTGCTCCTGTCCTTTTTTCCAGATGCCCCGGTACGCGTCCAGACTCACGTTGGGGTTCTGAAAAATCATGAAGTAAGACATCGACTGGTTGTTGTACCCCGTGGCCGGTAAGTTGTCGCTCTTCCGGTTGGTGTACGTCGCTTTCGCCGTGAGCTTGAGCTTCTTGGAGATGTTGTGCTGCACGCTCAGGGCCGCCGCCATGCGCTCGTAGCCCGTGTTGGGCATGATCCACTGGTTCTTGGAGTGGGTAATGGAGGCCCTGGCCGAGCTGGTTTCGTTGCCGCCCTCCAACGCGACGCTATTGGTAATCGTGGAGCCGGTGCGCCAGAAACCCTTGATGTTATCCTTGTAGGGCACCCACGGCACAGGGTCGGTAGATTGCGTCTGCGTAGCCGGATCGTACTGGTAGTAGTGCTGGCCGTTGAACCTAGGTCCGAAGGCGCTGCTAGTACCGCCCGTGCCGGCCCCGTCCGGCGAAGCGGCGTAAGAGTAGTAGGGCTCGCCCGCCGCGTTGAAGGAGCGCCCAGTGCCCTGGCCGTATTCATACTGATAGTCCGGCCATTTCAGCACCGTGTTCACGCTGAAGTTACTGTTGACCGACACCCCAATCCCTTTCGTGGCGCGGGCCCCCGACTTGGTGGTGATGATCAGCGCACCATTGGCCGCGCGGCTGCCGTAAAGCGCCGTAGCACTGGCCCCCTTCAGCACCGTGATGCTGGCAATATCATCGGGGTTGATGTCGGCAATGCCGTTGCCAAAGTCGACGGGGACGTCGTTGCCCGAACCCGCCCCATAGGCACTCCCCACGCCGGAGCTGGTCAGGCCGCTGTTCATGGGCACGCCGTCGAGCACGATCAGCGCATTGTTACCATTGGGGTTCAAGGAATTATCGCCGCGCAGCGAAACCCGCGTCGAATTAACAGGGCCTGAGCCCGATGACAGCAGGTTCAGCCCGGCTACTTTGCCCGACAGCGCCTGGACGAAGTTGTTCGGCCGGGCTTGCACCAAGCTTTCCCCGCTTACCGTCTGCGTGGCATACCCTAGCTCTTTCTGTTCGCGCTTGATGTTCAAGGCCGTCACCACGACCTCGCTGAGTTGCTTGGCATCAGGCACCAAGCGAATGTTCACGGTGGTTTGCGAACCGACGGGAACTTCCTGGGTAACGAAGCCAATGTAAGTGACCAGCAGCACGGTGTTGCTGGTCACCGGAAGCGAGTAGTTGCCGCTGGCATCGGTCGACGTGCCCGTCGTGGAGCCTTTGATCACCACAGTTGCCCCCGGCAGGGCTTGGCCCTTGTCATCGGTCACGACTCCTGTTACCGTCGGGGCTTGCGCAAAGACCGTGTGACTCAGCAAGACTACCGAAGCTGCAACTGCACAAGGTTTGCTTAGCAAATTTAAGTAATTGAATGCCATGCATTTGCGTTTTGGTTGTAGTCCGCAAAGCTATTGGCGCAGGATTATGGGAGTGTTACGGCTAGACTATGAAACTATTAGCTTAGATAAGACACCTTCTTAGCCACTGCTGTCACACTAAAATTAGCAGTCATTAACCAGCTTTCACCGTCGTGGTGCGGGCGTAAACGATCCATTATCCATTAGCTGGCTATCTTGCCACCTATGGCAGAGACTTCCCTTTCGACGCTGGCCGAACAGATTGCGCAGCTTCACGCGCAAACGCAACAAGCCGCCGCTCAGCAGATCAATTCCTAGTTAACGGTGCGCAACTGGCTTATCGGCTGGCACATTGCTGAGTATGAGCAGCACGGCAGCGACCGGGCCGCCTATGGCACGCAGTTGCTCTCGCAGTTAGCGCGGCAGTTGCGCGAGGTGAAGGGCCTGGCCGAACGGCGGCTATACCAGTGTCGGGAGTTCTACCGGGCTTATCCTGGGATGTTGCAGACAGTGTCTGCAGAATTACAACGGGCGGGTTTGCGGCACACCCTGCACCTACCCGCGTGGCCGGCCATCACACCGGCCCCAGCGTCGCCTAACCTGCCCGGCATTGCGCCGGCGCTGCTGCTGAGCCGGCTTAGCTTTTCACACTTTCTGGAATTGCTCGCTCTGAACCGACCGTTGCAGCGCAGCTTTTATGAGGTGCAGGCCGTCAAGAACAGCTGGTCAGTGCGGGAGCTGAAGCGGGCTATTGACTCGGCCTTGTATGAGCGCACGGGGCTGTCGACTGACAAGGCGGCGGTGCTGGCGGGCCACGCCGGGGCGCAGCCGCTGGTAGTTGCCGACGTGGTACGAGACCCCTATGTCTTGAAATTCCTAAACTTAGAAGAGCGGGCGAGCTATAGCGAAAGCGACTTGGAAACGGCCATCCTAGCGCACTTACAAACCTTCCTAGTGGAGCTAGGCCGCGGCTTCTGCTTCGAGGCGCGCCAAAAGCGCATCACCTTCGACAATGAGCATTACTTCATTGACTTGGTGTTTTACCACCGCATCCTCAAGTGCCACGTGCTGGTGGATCTGAAGATTGGCGCCTTCAGTCACGCCGATGCCGGGCAGATGAATGTGTACCTGAACTACTACCGGGAACACGAAATGACAGAGGGCGACAACCCACCGGTGGGGCTCATTCTGTGCGCACGGAAGAACGATACGCTGGTACGTTACGCCACCACAGGTCTGGCCGAGCAGCTATTTGTCAGCAAGTATCAGGTGAATTTGCCCTCGGAGGCCGAACTGCAGGCGCTGGTGCGGGAAGAACAGGAACGGCTCAGAAATGAAAATGGCAGCTAGAAGCTTGGCTACCGTGTTCCGAAAAAAGGGTTGTGGCTGTTGCAGAACTCCATTTATACTCTCAGGTCTGTGTTCCACTAGCTTAACTTGCCGGTCTGCAGCCCTCGGATTCGTAACCGAAAAGGCAAGTGACGGG
>NZ_BMHT01000015.1 GCF_014641455.1 Hymenobacter cavernae | reverse complement strand
GCGCCCGGGGCACTCACGGCCACCACCTACTTCCGTCGGCAGGCCAGTTCGGGAGCTTGCGGGCCGGTCTACTCCAACGTAATCACCCTCACTGTAGCCCCTCAACTAGCCCCCGGCACCATCGGCACCAATCAGGCGCTTTGCCTTGGCGCCACCCCTAACCCGCTTACCACTATCCTAGGTGCAAGCGGGGGTACCGGCAGCTACAGCTACCTATGGGAATCATCGCCGGACAACTCGACCTGGACGGCTATTGCCGGCGCTACCGGCGATACGTTTGCCCCCGGCCCGCTCACGGCCCCCACGTATTTCCGTCGCCGGGTAACATCGGGGCCTTGCGGACCGGTATATTCACCCTCTGTCAGTCTAACAATCTTGCCGGCCCTACTGGCTGGTAGCATTGGCACCGATCAGACGGTGTGCCTGGGTGCCACTCCTAACCCGCTGACCAGCACAGCTAGCCCTAGCGGGGGCACCGGCACGTTTGCCTACCAGTGGGAAGCTTCGGCTGATAACGTAAACTGGGTGCCGGTTTCTGGAGCTATCGGCGAGACTTTCACCCCCGGCTCACCCACTGGCACGACCTACTTCCGCCGCCGGGTAACGGCGGGTACCGGTACTTGCGCAACGGCTGTGTCAAACGTTGTAGCAGTGCGAGTGCAGGGCCTCGTTACACCCACTGTGAGCTTGGCGCCTCCACCTGTGTTATGTCCTGGCGAGCCCCTCACCTTTACGGCCGTAACTACAAACGTGGGTGCCTCACCTAATTTCCGTTGGCTCGTCAACAACGTGGCCGTATCCACCGGGCCTACGTTCACCAGTAGCACGTTGGTCACTGGCGATCAGGTACGGGTCGAAGTAACGCCCACGGTAGGGCTGTGCAGCACGGGCGGCGCCGTGGCAACCGTCACGGTGACGCGCACGGCAACACCGCAGCCTACGCTCGCCATTGCTGTGCAGCCGGGCGGACCAGTTTGTCTCGGCGCGCCGCTTACGTTCAGCATCGCCAACGTGACCGAGGCCGGCCCGGCACCTAGCTATCAGTGGCAGGTTAATGGCAACGATGTGGCTGGGGCTACCGGTCCAGTCTTTACCAGCACCGCACTGCGCGAAGGCCAGACCGTGACGCTGCGCCTGCGCACAACCAACAGCTGCGGCCAGCCTGCAACGGCTGTTTCCAACGGTGTGGCCGTGCGCATCCAACCGCCGGTCGACGTGGATGCCGGCCCCGATAAGGAGATTTATGCCGGCACCTCCGTGACGCTGGAAGGCCGCGCCGATGGCAACTATCCCGTGACCTGGACGCCAAACGTGGGCCTGACTTTCCCCGGCACCACGCCGAATCCGCTCCGGCCCGTGGTTTCGCCCACCGTCACGACGACCTATACCATCTCGGCCGGGGAAGGTGGCTGCGCCGATTCCGATCAGGTAACCGTAACCGTGCGCCAGCCCATCCGCATTCCGAATGCCTTCTCCCCCAACGGCGACGGCCGCGACGACACCTGGCAGATTGAGTTCATCGAGCAGTTTCCCAACAATACCGTGAGCGTGTTCAACCGCTGGGGCAACCGGATCTTCTCGGCCGAAAACTACAGCCGGGCCAATGAGTGGCGCGGCGACATCAACGGCCAGCCCGCGCCGGTGGGTACCTACTACTACGTCATCGTCACGAAGGGCCCACTGGGCCGGTCGTATAGTGGTTCGATTACGGTTGTGTATTAACAAAAACGTTCGGCTGCACCTAGGTGCAGCCGAACTACCTTCTTCTTAGTTAGGCCTTGAGGCAATGACTGTTATGAAAAGAGCTTTATCTCTACTGCTGCTCCCGCTGCTCCTGGCCGCCGCGCCGGCCCTGGCCCAGCAGCAGGCGCAGTACAGCCAGTACATGAACAACAATTACCTCCTGAACCCCGGCGCAACGGGCGCGGAGGACTACATCGACGTTAAGCTCAGCTACCGCACCCAGTGGGTAGGACTGGAAGGAGCCCCCAAAACGTATTACGCCAGCATCAATTCCTCCCTAGGTAAGTGGCGCACGACCGGCAAACGCACCTTGCGCGAGTGGCGCCGGCCGTTTCACGCGATAGGCGGCTTCGTGTATAGGGATGTAACCGGGCCCACGAGCCGGACCAGCGCCTACGTTTCTTACGCGTATAACCTGGTGCTAACGCCCAAAATCCGGGCGGCGCTGGGCGTGTCGGCGGGCATGCAGCAGTTTGCCATCGACGGGCAGCAGCTGCACTTCTTCGACCCTACCACCCAGGCGGCCAGCGCGGCCTCGCGGGTGTTCGATGGCTCGGTAGGCTTATGGGTGTACAGCAACGATTTCTACGTGGGCGTTTCGGGGGCGCAGTTGCTGGCCAATAAGCTCGACTTTTCCTACAGCCTCAACTCGCTGGATGCGGGCGCGGGCAACTCCCTGAAACGCCACTACTTTGCCACGGCCGGGGTGCGGCTGCCGCTCAATGACGACTGGTCGCTGGTGCCGTCGGTGCTGGTGAAGGCCGTTGATCCGGCGCCGCTTTCGATCGACATCAACGCTAAGCTCAAGTACCAGGACCTGCTGTGGGCCGGCGTGTCGTGGCGGGCCTTCGACTCGGTGGTGGGCATGGTGGGCCTTAGCTACCAGCAGTTCACCCTAGGTTACTCCTACGACGCAGGCATCTCAGAATTAACCGATTACCACCACGGCAGCCACGAAGTACTGCTAGGTTTGCGGCTAAAGAAAAGAGCCCAGGCCGTGTGCCCGCCCAACAAGTTCTGGTAAGGCCTTCTTAGATCCCAAACGCCGAAAGAGGCGTATACCTAGGTTCTGATGTTGTCAGAACCTAGGTATACGCCTCTTTCGGCGTTTGGCCCGCGGTACTAGGGGCGGCGGTTCAGCGCGTTGAGGTCTTCGAAGGCGTGCTTGAGGCGCGCCACGAACGACTCTTCCCCTTTGCGCAGCCACACGCGCGGGTCGTAGTATTTCTTGTTGGGCGAATCGGGGCCGGTGGGGTTGCCGATCTGGCTTTGCAGGTAGCCTTCGTTTTTCACGTAGTAATCCTTGATGCCTTGCCACAATGCCCACTGCAAGTCGGTGTCGAGGTTCATCTTGATGGCGCCGTAGCTGATAGCTTCGCGGATTTCCTCGCGGCTGGAGCCCGAGCCACCGTGGAACACGAAGTCAACGGGCTGCGGGCCGGTGCCGAAGTGCTCCTGCACGTAGTCCTGCGAGTTTTTCAGGATGATAGGCTGCAATTTCACGTTGCCGGGCTTGTACACGCCGTGCACGTTGCCGAAGGCCGCCGCCACCGTGAAGCGCGGGCTTACCGAGCTTAGCTCCTTGTAAGCGTAGGCCACTTCCGAAGGCTGGGTGTAGAGTTTGGAGCTGTCTACGTCGGAGTTATCGACGCCGTCTTCCTCGCCGCCGGTCACACCTAGCTCGATTTCGAGCGTCATGCCGATCTTGGCCATGCGCTCCAGGTAGCGCTTGCAGACTTCGATGTTCTCCTCAATCGGCTCCTCCGACAGGTCGAGCATGTGGGAGCTGTAGAGCGGCTGGCCGTACTGCTGGTAGTGCTTCTCGCCGGCCGCCAGCAGGCCATCAATCCAGGGGAGCAGCTTTTTGGCGGCGTGGTCGGTGTGCAGAATCACGGGCACATCGTAGAGCACGGCCATCTGATGGACGTGCTGAGCGCCCGAAATAGCGCCGGCAATGCTGGCGCGCTGGTCGCCGTTCGGAATGGTTTTGCCCGCGAAGAACTGAGCGCCGCCGTTTGAAAACTGAATAATCACCGGCGAGTTCACGGCGCTGGCGGTTTCTAACACGCCATTCACGGTGTTGGTGCCCGTCACGTTGACGGCTGGCAGCGCGAAGGCGTTGGCCTTGGCATATTGGAAAAGCGACTGTACTTCATCGCCGTGCAAGACGCCGGCGCGCAGGCCGGTAAAGGTTTGTTCTGCCATAAAAAAAGGAGAAACGGAAGGTTTGAAAAGTAGAGACAGGTTTTGAGCAGCGTTCCGGCCCGGCTGGCCGGCCTTCGCCAACAATCCCAACCGAGGGGCCGTACTTGAGGCCGTAAGATAGGAAACTGCCCCGGTTAAACGACCTAGGTAGCCTTACGCTTAGAGCCGCAACCTAGGTTTAGGAGCCTGTACATTTTCTATTCACCGGCTAGCTCCCCCGACTACGCTGCCCGGCCGGATCTGTAATCTGGTTGTACAGAGCCGCGGATTTGCAATCCGCGAGTTGCCTAAGCAACTCATATGCACCTGCGTTAGCTGCTTTGTTCTGGGAACGGGGATTTCAAATCCCCGCTCCTATCAGCCGGATTATAAATCCGGCCGAGCAAAGAGTTGTTTAAGCATCTTGCAAAGTATAATTTACATCTAGCAATTAGATTGAAGTCAAAACTCCATGAACAGAACAGAAAAAAACTTTGTCTATTTTCTGTATTTCCGTCTTTATGGATTTTAACTTTATTGTATCTAGTATTCGAAGCAAAGCAAACCCTAGGATATATCCCGGAATATGGTAATCCAATCGACCCATACTCCTTAGGGTTAGATAACATATCTATACTCCTTTTATTGCTGAGTATCACCACACCTATAACATTCTTTTTAACAGCACTTTACTCGCCACTTCTATTTATTAACAGCAGTAAATACAAAAGCATAAAACTTCTATTTCTATTTTACTTCTTTCTTACACTTACGATCATTGTTATTCGGTTTAAATTCGAAAGTCAATTCAAGTGGGCTCTTGATTAGAGTTACAATTTATACTATTAATTAGTTACCACTCGGCTTTGCTCTCTGGGTCGATCGGCTCAGCTGAATTGTTAATCCAGGCGAGCAGACGTAATCGCCGGAATACGGTTGGCTGTTTTCGGGAATAGCCGACTTAGCGCCAGGCATCAGGTTGATCTCGCGCGCAAACACTTCGCACAGCCCGTGAACGTAGTCGATGTAATCCCTAACCCGTTACTATTCACTTACTTTCCCAGCGCTAGCGTGGCACCCTGCCAAAGCTAAACCTAGGCTGATTGACTTGCCGCCGCAACCATCACAAAGGCATCTTTTGGTGCCTCGCAGGTCGGACAAGTGTAATTAGCAATAGCCTCGAACGGCGTGCCCGGCGCCACTTCATTCAGCTCGTCGCCGTAAGTTTGATCGTAGATGGTGAGGCAGCGCGTGCATTGATAAAGCATGGGCGCTGCTGGACCTTCAGCCGGTTCGGGTGCGGGTTCTTCCGCGTAAAAGGTGCCTAGACCTGGGTCGTCGCTCGTTTGCAGCTCATAGAACTGGTTGCAGAGCTGAACCAGATACCAACTCAGGCTTTCGCGGTTCACCTTTTGGCGGAAGCTGATGAAGTCCTTAGAGTTGGGGTTGAAGTCGCGCGTGTGCAGGATTTCAAACTGCTCCTCCCGCAGCCCAATCTGGTTTGGGTTGTGCTGCTGCGACCGGATAACGATGGAGCCGAACAAGCCAGTTTTGGGCTGGGTCTTGATGGCAAAGCACAGGTGAAACGTGCGCACATCTTCCTCGTTGAACTGTCGCACGAGCTCGTGCTTGAGAGCTAGGCCTTGCTCGCAGAGGTCTTCCACTTGCCAGTTCAGCTCGTTGGCCGCGTGCCGCACGTTGATGCGGTGTTTGCACAGGGCCGTGTCCCACAACCCACGGTCACTTAGCTCTATCCCTTTGATGATGATGGACTTCCAGGGCGTGGTGTATAGCTGCCCAATGCGCGTCTTCAGGCAGATCTTGCACAAGTCTTTCAGGAAAGCCACCGAAAACAGCTCATCGCGCCGGTAGATGCCGAGCCACAGCTTGTTGCCGTAGCGGTTGAAACCCTCGTAATACGGCAGCGTGAAAGCCGGCACCTTCAACGGCACCGTAATTGGCTGCAATACAAAGCTGCCGCCCGTCGCACTCACCAGCCCATAGAGCAGCGCTCCGTCGGCCGACGGCTGGTCGTAAAACTTGTGCTGGTGGGCAAAAACCACCCGCTCGATGGCGCTGCTGAGGCTAGGTATGTCTTCGGAATACACCAACGATGGCCAGCAGTACAGGCTGTTCGTCTTCGGGAAGCGCACGTACAGATACCAATAGTTGTTGGTATCCGAGGCAATGAAATTCAGGTTTCCCGAGAAGAAGGGAATGAACGTCTGGTTGTTATCAATGAGGTTGATTTTCAGCTGCGGCCGGTAATCAAACAGGTCCAGAATGTCCTTGTACACACCCTCGCGCAGCCAGTTGGCGTGCTCAAACACGTCTTCCGTCACGTAGGAGCTGACAATGTTCGGGTTCACATCAGCACTTAGCTCATAGATAATATCAGCCGAAGCTAGCTGCTGTTGCAGGCAGCGCTTCTTCTCATCGGCCACCGTAAATAGAATCTGCTGCCGGTTGCCGAACTGGAGGTGTTCCACATCGGCGTTTTCGGCCGCATCTAGGATGGCCAGTAAGTCCCCCGCCGACACAATGCCGCCGGGCAGGTTGATTTTAATGATGTGGGTTTTCGGTGGCATTGCGTTTTTGTGGGTTTTGTTCTGGTGGGGCGCCTCACCCCTAGCCCCTCTCCGAAAAGGAGAGGGGAACTAGTTTTAGTATTAGGATTCTAGTCTAGAGGTAGATAGTTCTAAAATGCTAGAAGCTAGTCCCCCTCTCCTTTTCGGAGAGGGGGCTAGGGGGTGAGGCGCACCCGTTAGCACACGTTGCACGACCTAGCTTTCTACAGCACCTCCAGCGTCAGCAGGCTTTCTTCCAGGATCTGCTTTACCTCCGGGCGGCAGGAACCGAAACCAGTGCCGGCGCCCGTAGTAGCGCACAGTTCCTTCAGATCGGTGCAGCCGGCGGCTATTTTTTGGCGAATGTTGTCACGGCCGACGCTGTTGCAGCTGCACACGAGTTTGCCCAGCACGGGTTCGGCTTTGGCGCCGCTGCGCAGGAGTTGCAGGCGCTTCTCCCCTAGCTCGATTTTGCCCGCAATCAGCTCGCGGAACTCCTGGAACTCGCTTTTGTCGCCGATAAGGATGGCGCCCACGAGGCGGTCTTGGTGGATGATGCACTTCTTGTAGTAGCGCTTGGCCTTGTCCATGAACACAATCTCCTCGTAGTGCTCTGGGTTGGGCGCTTCGGGCAAGCCGATGCTGCACAGGTCGAAACCGTGGATTTTGATAATGTTCATGAAGGTGCTGCCGCCGTAGTAGCTGGCAATGTCGCCGCTGAGGTAGCGGGCCACCACGTCGGCTTGCTGCTCGGCGGCGGCCGTGATGCCGTAGAGCGTGCCTTCGAATTCGGCTATTTCGCCGAGGGCGTACACGCTGGGGTCGCTGGTTTGCAGGCGCTCATTCACCACCACCCCGCGCCGACACACAAGGCCACTTTCGCGGGCTAGCTCCAGGTTGGGCACCGTGCCGATGGCCATGATGAGGGCGTCGCAGTCGATGCGGCGGCCGCTTTTCAGGCCCACGCCAGTGAGGCGGGAGCGACCGTAGTACAGCTCCACTTCGTCGTTGAAGTACAGGTCGCAGCCTTGGTCGACCATTTCCTCCTGTAGGAGCTGGCTACCGAGGGTGTCGAGCTGGCGGTCGAGGAAGCGGGAAATGCGCTGGATAATGGTAACGCGCGTGCCGATTTCGCGCAACGAAGCCGCCATTTCCAGCCCTAGCAAACCGCCTCCCACGATAACCACATGGGCGTTTTCCGGCAGGTGGTTTTTGAAATTGTCGGCGTCGGTGCGGCTGCGCATGCTGAAGATGCCCGGCAATGAGGGCACGTGCTTGGGCACGGCGGCGCGGCTGCCAGTGGCCATAATCAGCACGTCGTATTCGGTGCGCTGCCCACGTGAATCGATGACAAACTTCTGCTCGCGGTCGACGCGCTCCACGCTCACGCCCCGCAGCAACCGTATGTTGTAGCTAGGTTCTTCGTGGTCCTGCATCTTCACCAGCCGGTCCCAGCCCTGATGCCCGCTGATGTAGTCGGGCAGCATCACGCGGTTGTAGAAGGGGAAATCTTCCTTGCTGAAGATGGTGATTTCGTCGTCCTGGTTCAGCTCGCGGTACGATTTCACGAAGCCGTACGCCCCGGCACCGGCGCCAATGACCACAATGCGCTGGAACGGCTTGCGGTATTTTTCCACCCGCACCGCGCAGTACTTGAAATCGGGCTCTTTGGAAATCGGGTCGAGGGCGCCGCTGGTTACGTTGTTGGCGCGGTTCAGGTCGTTGCCCAAGATCTTACCCCAGTGCATGGGCAGGAACACCACGCCCGGCTTGATATTGCTGGTGAGCCTAGCTTGCACGCGCACCTTCCCCCGCCGCGACTCCACCTCCACCAAGTCATTTTCCACGACGCCCAGGCGGGGCGCATCCTGCGGATGAATCTCTAAGAAAGCCTGCGAAATGTGCTTTTTGAGCTTGTTGACCTTGCCCGTTTTGCTCATCGTGTGCCACTGGTCGCGAATACGGCCGGTGGTCAGGATGAAGGGAAAATCTTCATCAGGCTCCTCGCTGCGGAAAGCAACGGGTGTGGCATGAATGATGGCCTTCGTGGATGGCGTGTAGAAGATGTTGTCGGCGAACAGGCGGGGCGTACCTAGGTCTTTCTGCCCGACTTTGTAAGGCCACTGCACCGATCCTTTTTCCTGCAACACACTGTAGCTCAACCCCGAAATATCAAGGTTAGTACCCGCCGTGAGGCGGGCGTGCTCGCGGTAGATGGCGGCGGGCGAATCGTAGTCGAAGCCGGGGTAGCCCATGGTGCGGGCAAAGCGGCAGATGATTTCGGCGTCGGGCAGGGCTTCGCCGGGCGCGTCCACCACTTTCGCGAGGTGACTGATGCGTCGCTCGGAGTTGGTCATGGTGCCTTCTTTCTCGGCCCAGGCGGCGGCGGGCAGAATGACGTCGGCGTAGGCTAGGGTTTCGGGCTTGTTGCTGATGTCCTGCACCACCACAAACTTGGCTTTCTTCAGCGCCTCTTCCACCAGCCGCACGTTGGGCAAGCTAGTCAGCGGATTGGTGCAGATAATCCAGATAGCCTTCAGCCGCCCATCGTTCAAAGCCTCGAACATCTCGGTGGCCGTCAGCCCCGGCTTGTCCGACAACGTGGTGCCGCCCCAAAACTGCTGCACCTCAGCGCGGTGCGCGGGGTTAGCTAGGTTGCGGTGCGCCGGCAGCAAATTCGATAAGCCGCCCACCTCGCGGCCGCCCATCGCATTAGGTTGGCCCGTGAGCGAAAGAGGCCCCGCGCCGGGCTTGCCGATCTGGCCCGTAATGAGGTTCAGGTTCAATAAGCTTAGGTTCTTATCAACGCCTACCGCGCTCTGGTTCAGGCCCATCGTCCACATGGAGATGAAGCCTTTGGCCGAGCCAATGTATTGCGCGGCCAGGCGAATCTGCTCTTCCGGCACGCCGCAGATGTGGGCGGCTTCGGCCAACGGGCGTTCGAACACAACTTGATTGTACTGCTCAAAGCCTTCGGCGTGGTTGCTGATAAAGGCTAGGTCGATGTCGCCGTTTTCGATCAGGGCGCGGCCGATGGCGTGGTTCAGCACCACGTCGGTGCCGGGCGTGAGCTGTAAATGAAGGTCGGCGATGGCGCAGGTATCGGTCACGCGCGGGTCCACCACGATGATCTTGGTGGCGGGGTTAGCGGCTTTGTCCGCTTCCACGCGGCGCCACAGAATGGGGTGACACCACGCGGGATTCGCGCCCGTTACGTAGAAGCAATCAGCTAGCTCGATGTCGTCGTAGCAGACTGGCACGCTGTCTTCACCCAGGGCCATCTTGTAGCCCACCACCGCGCTGCTCATGCACAGGCGCGAGTTGGTATCAAGGTTATTGCTGCCGATAAAGCCTTTTATCAGCTTGTTAATCACGTAGTATTCTTCCGTCAGGCATTGGCCTGAGGCGTAGAACGCCACCGAATCGGGGCCGTATTTCTCAATAAAGGTCTTGAACACGGCGGCCGTGCGCTGCAAGGCTTCGTCCCAGCTCACGCGCTGCCTAGGCATGCTGCGGTTGTAGCGCATCTGCGGGTACAGCAGCCGGTCGCTCTGGTCGTTGACGGTGTATTGCAGGTTCAAGCCCTTGCTGCACAGCATCCCACGGTTGACGGGGTACTCCGGGTTGCCGGCCACAGACACGGAGCCATCTTTCTCCTTCTTCACCGTTACGCCGCACCCCACGCCGCAATAGCAGCAGATGCTGGTGAAGGTGTCTTTCGCTGGTCCGTTAGCCATTTTGGTAACTGAGCGGATGTAGCGCGAAGCTCCCGCTTCGCGCATCGTTGAACGATTATCATTGGAACGTCACGCACGCTAGTCGTTCAACGATGCGCGAAGCGGGAGCTTCGCGCTACATTCACCCGGCCTCTCGCAGATGAATGTTGTATGGCTCAGCATTTTACCTGACCACTATTTACCTATACCTAGGCCGGCTGCAACTCAGTATCAGCCAAAGCAGGTACTTCGCTGGTTTTGGTGGTGAGCAGGCGCGAGAGGAACACGATAGCGCCCGTGGCGGCCACGCCGATGCCGATGTAGAGGAAAGCCGTGGAGTAGCTGATGTTCTCCGACTTGAACAAGAAGCCCACCAGCATAGCACCTAGGTTGCCGCCGGCACCCACGATACCGCTCACGCTACCAATGGCTTGCTTGTTCACGAACGGCACAATGGAGTAGGTGCAGCCGTTGGCCATTTTCAGGAACAAGGCGAATAGCAGCATGGTCATGATAGCCAACGTGAGGGTGCCAGCTTGCGAGAAGTAGGCAATGCCGAGGCCTTCCAGCAGCAGCAGGACGCCGAGCAGGTACCATTTGCCGCTCATGCCGTAGGCGCGGCCAGCTATGTCGCTCACGTAGCCCCCGAGGCCGCGGGCGAAGATGTTCATGAACCCGAAGAAGCCCGCCAGCAAACCCGCCATGACCAGCGTAGCCTTATAGTGGTCCACGAAGTAGATGGAAGCCACGTTATCCACCGTGATTTCGATGCCGAAGCACGCCCCGTACGCTAGGGCTAGAATCCAGGTGCGGTAGTCTTTCAGGGCCACGGCAAACGTGCCTTTCTTCTTGGCCGTGGTGTCGCGCTGAATGTCGCTGAAGTTGCCGCGGGGCGTGTCTTGGGTGAATTTGTAGTACACCACCGCCATGAGGAGCAGGATCACGCCCGGCACCACCATGGCGAGGCGCCAAGAGTTGGCCTTGTCTACGTACCCTAGGCTCACGAACGCGCCGGCCACCAGCGGCATCGCAATGTTGGCAATGCCGCCCCCTAGGTTGCCCCAACCACCGGCCACGGCATTGGCTGTACCAACTACATTCGGCGCAAACATCATGGACGTGTGAAACTGCGTAATCACAAACGAAGCGCCAATGATGCCAATCACAAAGCGGAACAGCAGAAAGCTTTCGTAGCTGTTGCTCAGGCCGATCAGCATCACCGGAATAGCGCCTATTACCAGCAGCATCGAGTAGGTGAGGCGCGGCCCGAGCGAGTCGCACAGGCGCCCCACGAGCAAGCGGGCCAGGATGGTCGCCGACACCGACGCAATCAGGATGTTACCGACTTGTCCTTTATCGAGGTGCAGCTGCTCGCGCACCAACGGCATGAGCGGCGCAATCCCGAACCACCCGAAGAAGCAGAAGAAGAACGTCAGCCAGGTGATGTGGAAGGCGCGCATCTGCACGCCCTTGCCCGAAAAGATGTTAAGCTTGCTCAACGGCTGCTCCGCGGTGGTTGTGGCCATGTTGGCTGGGTTTGAAGTGGAAAGTAGATGCGCCAGGAACGCAGGCTGGCGCTGCTGCTGACCAATGTTGCAAGAGCACCGGCTTGAAAGTGCGCATCACCTAGGGCCACTCATTAGTGGCCTTGCTGGTCGATCGTTTTTCAGCGAGGAAGTAGCGAAGAAGTGGTGTTGCCTTCGTGTAGCAGGCTGCGGTGAAGGCAGTCAGGCAGGCCCGAATCATTCGACCGGCCGCATTAGCGTCGGCTTGGCAGCAGAACTCGCCGCCGAAGGCCGCGGCACCTAGCTTTTGCGCCGCCACTACCCCGTAGGTTTGGCGGCAGCAGATGGCAGAATCCGTGGGGCACTATACTAACGCATTAAAAACTAGGTATTTATCACCCCTACATACACCTCACCACCTTCCACCTTCACGGGGTAGGTTTTGATTTGGCATTCGTCGCCGTTCAGGCACTCGCCGGTGATGAGCGAGAAAGTCCGCTTGTGGAACGGACACGCCACCTTCGGTTCGCACGTGTCGCCAGTACTCCCAATCATGCCGCGCGACAGCACCATTTGCTGCTTGTGGGGGCAGAGGTTTTGGGTGGCGTACCACTCACCGCGACGCGTGAAATTGAAAATGGCAACTTGCTCGCCGTTCACCAAGGCGCACACGCCTCCATCACGGGGCACATCCGTGGTTTTGCACACGGCCACCCAATCAACTGCTACTAAAACGTCTAGTTCCATATGGGTTAAATGGTTGATTTTGTGTTCTAAACCTCGGTTGAAGGCCTCATGGGGCGCCTCACCCCTAGCCCCTCTCCGAAAAGGAGAGGGGGAACTAGATTCTAGTTTTTAGTCTTGCTTTTAATAGACTAGAAGTCTAGTTCTAGAGCTAGTTCCCCCGCAAATGCTTTATGCGCATTACCTTTTCGGAGAGGGGACTAGGGGGTGAGGCCCTTCGTTGCACATTACCCTACCACTCCACCACCGCCTTTTGGCCGCGCATCAGCTCAAATTTCATGTTCGGATCTTTCTCCTTCGGCGCGTTCACGAAGTGCGAGAATTGCTTGCGCAGCTCCGGGTTTTCCACTACTTCTTTCCATTCGCAGTGGTAGTTGTTGATGAGCAGTTGCATCTCGGCCTCCAGATTGGCGCAGATACCTAGGCTGTCGTTGATGATGACGTTGCGCAGGTACGACATGCCGCCGTCCATCTTGTTGAGCCAGGTGGCGGTGCGCATCAGCGGGTCGGCCGTCTTGATGTAGAACATCAGAAAGCGGTCCAAGTACTTGATGCAGGTTTCGGTGTCGATGTCGGAGGCGAGGAGTTGGGCGTGCTGGGGCTTGGCGCCGCCGTTGCCGCACACGTAGAGGTTCCAGCCTTTTTCGGTGGCAATAATGCCGAAGTCTTTCGCTTGAGCCTCAGCGCATTCGCGCACGCAGCCGCTTACGCCGCTCTTGAGCTTGTGGGGCGAACGGATGCCCTTGTAGCGGTTTTCGATGTCGATGGCAAACGTCACGCTGTCGTGCAGGCCGAAGCGGCACCAAGTGCTGCCCACGCAGCTTTTCACCGTGCGCAGCGACTTCCCGTAGGCATGGCCGCTCTCGAAACCGGCGTTGATCAGCTCTTCCCAAATGTCGGGCAGGTCGCTGAGGTGGGCGCCGAACATATCAATGCGCTGCCCACCTGTGATTTTGGTGTAGAGGCCGTATTTCTGGGCTACCTCGCCGATGACAATGAGCTTCTCGGGCGTGATTTCGCCAGCCGCAATGCGCGGCACCACCGAGTAGCTGCCACCCTTCTGGATGTTGGCTAGGTAGCGGTCATTGGTGTCCTGAATCGTGCTTTGCTTAACAATCAGCTCGTTCCAGAGGCCCGCCAACACGCTGCCTACGGCCGGTTTGCAAACTTCGCAACCGTCGCCTTTGCCGAAGTGGTCGAGCGCCGCGTCGTAGGTGCGGATGTCGTTGATGCGGAACAAGTCGAACAGCTCCTGGCGGGAGTAGTCAAAATGCTCACAGATGACGTTCTTGATGTAAGCGCCGTTGGCTTTGAGGGTGCTGTTTATCAAGTCTTTCACCATCGGCACGCAACCGCTGCAACCGGTGCCGGCCTTGTTGCACTTCTTCATGCCATCGACGCTGGTCACCCCTAGCTCGTTCACCGCCGAGCAGATGTCGCCCTTGGTCACAGCCTCGCAGGAGCAGATAAGGGCCTCGTCGGGCAGGTTCATCACGCCGGCGCCTTCGCTGGCCTCGCCGCCCCGCGCACCTAGGATCAGGTCTTCGGGGTGCGGCGGCAGCACGATCTTGTTGTTCACGGTTTGCAGCAGCATGTTGTAAGCTTCTGCATCGCCAATGAGCACGCCACCAAGCAGATACTTGCCGTCGGGGCTAATGTTGATACGCTTGTACACGCCGCTGTGTGCGTCTTCAAACACGATGGAACGGCTGTGCGGCTCGGCAATGAACGGGTCGCCGAAGCTCGCCACATCCACCCCGATGAGCTTGAGCTTGCTGCTCATGTCGTAGCCGGTGAAGGCGCGGGCGCCTTGTGTGAGTTGGCTCACCACCACTTCGGCCATGTCGTAGCCGGGCGCCACCAGGCCGTAGATCATGCCGCTGTGCAGGGCGCACTCGCCGATGGCGAAGATCTGCGGGTCGCTGGTTTGCATGTCGTTGTTTACCACGATGCCGCCGCGCATGCCCACTTCCAGGCCAGCCAGCTTAGCTAGCTCGTCGCGGGGCCGGATGCCGGCCGAAATCACCAGCATGTCGACTTCCAGAATAGAGCCGTCGCCGAAGTGCAGCGAGTCAATCTTGCCGTCGCCGCCAATGCTGGACGTGGCTTTGCTCAGGTGAATTTGCAGACCGAGGGCTTCCAGCTTGTGTTGCAGCATGGCGCTGCCGGCCGTATCGATCTGCCGCGGCATGAGGCGCGGGGCAAATTCTACGACGTGGGTTTCTGCCACCCCTAGGTCGAGCAGCGCTTTGGCCGCTTCCAAACCTAGCAAGCCCCCCCCTAGCACCGCGCCCGACTTAGCAGTGGCCGCATAGGCTTTAATCTCCTCCAAGTCTTCAATGGTGCGGTACACCATCACGCCCTCTTTCTCAACACCCGGAATATCAGGCACAAAGGCCGACGAGCCTGTTGCTAGCACCAAGTAATCGTAGGGCTGCACGAGGCCGCGGCGCGAGTGCACGGTTTGGCTGGCGCGGTCAATTTCTTGCACTGGGTCGCCGAGGTGCAGCGTGATGTGGTTGTCGTGGTACCACTGCTGCGGGGCCATCAGGAGGTCGTCGGCCGTTTTGCCGCCAAAGTACTCGCTCAGATGCACCCGGTCGTAGGCCACGCGGGGCTCTTCGCCGAACACAACCAGGTTGAAGGCGGTCGATTTTGCTAGGAGCTTCTCGCAAAACTTGTATCCGACCATTCCATTCCCAATCACAACGACGGTGGGGAGACTTTGCTGTGTCATAGCAACTACGGTTAGCTGTTGAGCAAAAGTTGAAGGAGAAGCGTGCTGCTTGTCGGCCTTAGTGGCCGCTATGCATGCCTTTCAGTAAGCCTGACACCCTTATTTCCGGAATGCCCTTTCCGTAAGAGGCACCTTTATTAGGAATAAGGTGAATTTTTCAAAACACCCCCTCTTTCAAAGGGCATGTTTTGATATTTTCATGCAATTTATAGTCAAACACCCTTCATAAGCAATAGTCAAGTTTGAAATAGTTGCTAATTCTTCAAGCCACCCCCTATTTTTTTAACACTCTCACTTTTTTGGTTAAGTGAGCTTGTACTATTCATTTTTTAGCGAGGAATCGTTGAAAACCATCTCGCCTTACTTCTGAACTGCGCTAAAAAGGGACTATAGGCCTGCAAAAGCGTTCTAGCAGCTAGCACGGGGTTATATTATAGTCAGCCTATGTAAGCAGCCCCGTGGCACAGCACTGCCAACTTTTTCTTTAAAAAAGTGTCTTTACTGCTTGCTCAAACCTCTTCGGGTTGCAGATTGCCTTTCTGCTAGCTTGCTTTGGCTAGCGGTTAACTGCGCTTATCCTCTTCATGCTGGGTTCGGCATCAGCTAATTGCTTCTAGGTCAACAGCTCAGTACTTCATCAAGTCAACTCATTATGCCTACTGCTACAGCAAGCCCTGAACTCTATGTAGTTGGTGCTGGTCCGGGCGACCCGGAATTGCTGACGATGAAAGCGTATAAGATCCTCCAGAAGGCCGACGTGGTTTTGTATGACAACCTAGCCAACAAGGACCTGCTGACCATTCCGCGCGAGGATTGCGAGAAGATTTACGTCGGCAAGAAGCCCTACGGCGTCTACACGCCCCAGGAGGCCATTCACGAGATGATCCTGGAAAAGGCCCTAGCCAAAGGCTGCGTAGTGCGCTTAAAGGGCGGCGACCCGTTCATTTTTGGGCGCGGCTTCGAGGAAATGCTGTTTGCCCGCTCGCACAACATTCCGGCGTATTATATCCCCGGCATTTCGAGCATGCAAGCCGTTGGCTTTGAAGACATTCCGCTCACGCACCGGGTGGTGAGCGAAGGCGTCTGGATGATAACGGGCACTAAAAAGGACGGCACCCTCTCCAACGACCTGCGCCTGGCCATGCAAAGCAATGCCACCGTCGTCATCTACATGGGCATGAAAAAGGTAGAGGAAATTGCGGCCACCTACCTGCAAGCCGGCCGCGGCGACGTGCCCGTGGCCGTGGTGCAGCACGCCTCACTGCCCTACCGAAAGTCGGTGGTGGGGCAAGTGAAGGACCTGCCTAGCCTCGTGCACGACAACCACCTCACCTACCCCGCGCTCATCGTCATCGGCTGGGTCGTGGCCGTGGGACGAGGTGGAGGTGAACAGATAAAGTACGGCGACAGCAGTACGTAGCACTTAGTGCAGCGCAGCCCGCTATATCAGATGCCGTATCATCGCAATGCAAAAAGTCTCCGCCGTACGGCGGAGACTTTTTGCATTATTCAAGGTACCCCTTCTAGCCCACTACACCTTCTCCATACAGTCGCGCCACCAACCAAAATCCGGTGTTTACTACCGTATGGCCGCTGTTCACCGCTTTTCTCCCCCGAGCAGCCCTTCTGGGCCATTACTTTGGACTTCATCCCATTCGGGTAGCCCAGTTGCCAGCCTAGGTTCAGTTGCATGGCTCATTGATCTGTGCGGCTTCTCTACGCGCTTACCGAGCCTGGGTGCTTATGCTTTTCCTTCATGAAACACGCTTACTTCGGAGTAATCATCTGGTTCGGAACGCTGACCGCCTCGGCACAGGGCCTGACCAACAGCGGCGCAACCATCACCCTAGGTTCGGGGGCGAGCGTGCAAGTTGAAGGGGCGTTCCTGAATACGAGCAGCGGCACGCTAATGGCGCCCGACGGCAGCCTGCTTCAACTCACGGGGAATCTCACCAACCAAGGCACGCTCACGCTGCCGGGAAAGCTCGTGTTCAATGGTCAGGCCGATCAAACCCTGCGCGGTGGCGGCAGCTTTGGCACCATTGAGGTCAACAACACCGGGGCACCGGGGGCAAACCGGTTGCTGGTGCCGGATGATATTTCGATTTCAACGCAACTGCTTCTAACCCAGGGCTTGCTGCGAACTGACCCCGCCGCCATCGTGAGTCTTCTTGGCTCGGCGGAGGTAGTCGGCGAGGCGGCGGGGAAGTACGTGCAAGGTAATCTGCGCATCCGGCGGGCGGCCGTCAATGCGGGTACCGGGGCAGTGAGTTTTTCGCACGGCGTAGTGCTTAACCCGAATGGGCAGGACCTAGGTGCCGTGACCATCACCCGCACCGCTGGCCTACAGCTCGCCGGCGTGAGCTACGGAACCAACCTAGGTAGTACTCGTCAGGGCCTTGACCGTGTGTGGCAAGTGGTGGCCGAGCAGCCGCCAGCAGCGCCCGTGACCCTGACGTTGAGCTGGGTAGCCGATGACGACCACGGCGTAAGCAGCACCGCACCCGTGCAGTTGTGGCGCGCCGAAACGGCGGCCGCCCCCTGGAACTCCGTGGGCGCGCCGGCAAGTGCATCGGGGCGTAGCTTCACGGCGAGCGTGGCGCAGCTCGGCACGTTCACGCTGAGCAGCGCGAGCCAACCGCTGCCCGTGGAGCTGCTGCACTTCTCCGTTCAGCGCCAAGGCACCGACGCGCTAGTACGCTGGGCCACAGCCTCCGAACAGGACAACGCCTACTTCGAGTTGGAAAGCAGCATCGACGGGCAAGCCTTTCAAAGCCTGGGCCGCGTCGCGGGGCAAGGCTCCAGCAGCCAGGCGCACGCTTATCAGTGGGTCGATCAGAACCTAGCCCGTTACGCCGCCGAGCACATCTACTACCGGCTGCACCAGGTCGACCACGACGGCACGGAGACTTACTCCCCGGTGCAGGTCCTTCAGATGTCGCTTGCCGAGGGCTTACAGGTTCAGGCCTGGCCGAACCCCTACCAGCAGCAGTTCAGCCTCACGGTGCAGACGCAGCTGGCGGGCCCGGCGCAGGTGCAAATCACAGATGCGGTGGGTCGGCTGCTCAGTGAGCGCCAGGTGCAATTGCCCGTGGGCACCAGCACGCTGCCCCTGGAAGAAGCCGCTCGCCTGACGCCGGGCGTGTACCTGCTGCGCGTGCAACAGGCTGAACAGCAGCGCATGCTCAAGCTCGTGCGCGAATAACTTGTCTTTACCCTCCTTCTTTCCTGACTTCCTTCTTTCTCCATGCAACACCGCTATACCCTACTCTGCTTACTCTTCCTATGCTCAAGCTCCCTGATGCGGGCCCAAACGCCCGGCGGCGTGCGCATAGGCACCGCTGGCGCCCCCAACAGCAAGGCCATTCTGGACCTGGATGCCACGGGCAAAGGCCTGCTCATCCCGCGTATGGACTCGGCCACGCGCGCCGCCATCAGCGCCCCACCCGATGGCCTGATGGTGTTCCAGACGGATGGTCGCAAGGGATTCTGGTACGCCGTGGGGAATAGCTGGGTGTTTATTCCCGATAAAGCGCGCTCCGGCGACAACCTAGGTAACCACAAAGCTACCCAAACCCTGGACTTGAACAGCCAGCGCTTGCTGGGCACGGCTACAACGTCCTTGGGCGACTCCGTCGCGCAAGTCGAGGTAACTGCTAATATAAGTACTCCTAGCGCCGCCTCTATCACGCGCAGCAAACTCGGCAGCAGTTTGTACACCCGTGCCATGCTGTCGGGCTACGGCCGCGGGCCTTTTGGGACCAATATTGACTACGCTATGTGGGGCAATGCGTATCGCGCCGGTGGCTGGGGTGGGATCTTTTCGGCGGGTAAGCCGGGGGCACCTCAGCGATGGGTAGGCCTAGCGCCTAACACGGGTAACAGCCCTGGCGCGGCTATTCGCATTGTCGACGGCAACCAAGCCGCGGGTAAGGTGCTCACCTCCGATGCCAACGGCAACGGCACCTGGCAGACCCCAGCCAGCCTGAGCCTCGATCTGGAAACGGTCTACAGAGACTATACTATACCCGCTAGCTACCTAGGTTTCTTCGCCGTGGGTTGCCCGTCGGGCAAGCGCCTGCTCAGCGGCGGCGGCGGCTTGCTTGATCCAACCACCGCCACCTACAGCAACTTCACCATTCTATACAGTGGTACTGAAAATGCCAGCGCTCCTAATACCTGGGTTATCAAGGTAGCCAACACCAACTCTACGGAGCGCACAATCCGCGTCTTCTGCAATTGTGCCCGCGTGCCGTAGCTAGCTGTCGGCTGTTTCGGCGCCTTATTGCACCCGCCGCACCCGCAGATAGTCGAGCATGGCCTGGTTGACTTCGCCGTTCATGTTTTCGTTGGCGGGCTCGAAAGCTAGGGTCAGCGGGTGCGTGCCTTTTTCGAGGCGCACGAGCACGGCATTGGTAAAGCCCCAGTTCGACCATTCTTCCACGCCGCGCTGCGGCAACACGATGGTACCGAGCAGCTTACTTCCTTGCCGCAGGGCGCGAATGGCGCACTTATTATTGGTGTTGGTGGGCCCGTTGCCGTTGGCATAGCGGAAATCAACGGCGTAGAGGCCCGGCTCGGCTACCGTTACCGGAATGGTGAGCGTTCGGTTTTTGGTCTTACTAATCTCAACGAAGCCGTTGCCAGTGAAACCTTTGTAAGACAGGCTAGCTTTCGGCGCCGCGGTTTCGAGCTGATACTGCTGCCCAGAGGCTTGCGCACCAACCGGCAGCGGCTCGCTGGCAAACGACTCCAAACCTAGGTCATCAACCGCCATTACCTGGTAAACGGCGAAAGCCGCCACAGAAACAGCTAGCTCCGTGCTGGCCGTGGTGGTAAGCGGCTGGCCATCCTTCAGCACTTTGTAGGTTTTCACGCCTTCCTGCCTGGCCCACGTCAGCCGATTGTTGGCGAAGCTTACCACAGGCATTTCGGGTGTAAAGCGGTTGGGCACCCGGCTGATGCTAGCTTCTTGCGGCGCTTTGCTGCTCAGCACCATGCGCACGGTGTGGCGGCCCGTGAGGTTAGCCGGCACGGCCGCGCCAGGCAGCGGCTGCCCATCGAGGGTGATGGAGCTGAGTTCATTCCCAAACCCTTGCAGCTCGATATCGAGTACGGCGCCGCGGTAGTGGAAGCCCGTGAGCTTGCGCTGACCCTGAAAAGCCTGCGGTACAAACGGGTGAAACACCAGCCGATTTGGCTCGAACTGCATGCCGAACAGCACTTTATAAACAAGACCTAGGCTACCCGACAAACTCCAGAGCATGTTACTAGAGTTGATTTGGGTGCCGGCGAAGTCGCCGTTTTCGGCCACGAAGTTCTCTTTGTTGGTCAGAAACAGGGCGGCAGGGCGGTAGATGGCGGCCATGCTTTCCGTTAGGGAGGCATCGTTGCCGACTTTCGCGGCGGCCAGTGCCCAGAAGCTCTGCACAAAGGGCCACACGGCATTGTTGTGGTAAGGCGGGATGCCCGGAATCTGCGGGTAAATGCAGGAAATTCCGTAGGCGGTAATAGGTGTTTTGGCTACGACTTGCTGCGCCCGCTCGCCCTCGGCTAAGCCAAACAGTACGCTCAGCCCCTCGCCCAGCGCTTCCGCCCGCGGCGACAAAATCCGGTTGAGTCGCCCGTACAGGTACTGGCCGTAATAACCTTTATCGGCTTGCCACAGGTGCTTATTTACGCCTTCCTTGATCTGGGAAGCTAGCTTTTGGTGCTTCGCTGCCACCGTTTGGTCGCCGAGCTGCTGCGCCATTTCGGCCAGCACCACGTTTGCATGATAGTGCACGGCGTTGGTACCTAGGTTCTCCGATTCATAAATGTCCACCGGCTGCATCCAGCGCGGATAGGTTTGCTCGCGCCAGTCCAGAAACGACGATTCGCCCTTCACCATGCCCGTTTGCGGGTCGTAGGCGTTCTGCACGTCATCCTCAATGGACTTCCTGATAATCGGATACACCTGCCGCAGCCACGCCTGGTCGCCGGTCACTTGGTAGATTTCCCAGGCCGCTGTGGCCCAGATCATGCGGTCAGTAGAGCACGGATACGCGCCGCCCGTACCAGTGTCCTGAATGATGCGGCCATCCGGCGACACCTTGCGCATCAGGCTGTTCATGGCGACCCTAGGTTGTAGGCTCGCCTGAGCCAGGATGATGCTGTAGCTGATGTCGCGCGTCCAGACGCCGGCCCATTCCTTGCCCGTGCGGAAGGTGCTGTCGGGCTCCACGGCGCGGCGCGCTTCCTCCAAAGCTAGGTTGTAGAGCGCATCGCTCAGCGGGTAATCGGAAGTGTACTGCGGAAAGTCGTCGGTGTTGATGGACTTTTTCCACTGCGTAGCCGTGGTTTTGGCAGCTTGCGGCTGGTTGAGCGTCAGCGTCACTTCGTAGATGCCGTCGCCGTCGGGGTCTTTCAGCTCCAGCTCGGGCTTGTTGACGAGGTTGTCAAAGTCCCAGCTCAGCGGGGCCGCGTCGCCGGCCACGAACACGTGCTTAAAGTCCTGCTGGTAGATTTTGTCGCCGTTGAAGGCCGTGTAATACCCTTGTTTTTTGAATGCCGCCAGCACCGCCCGCAGGTCCAGCCTAATTTTCAGCGGCGTGTTCGGGGCTAGGTAGGTGTTGGCCGGCACCGGTGTAGCATCCCGATAATGCTGCCCAAAGGGAATGACAGGCATTTCCACTGCCGTGGCGCCCGCTTCAGGCATAGCCACGACGGTGTGGTTCAGCCCAGCAGGCATCTCGTTGTCTTTGCCGTTGATGCTGAACTTGAAGCTGATTTCCGGGCTTTGAAATGCGTTGGCCGGGCTTTGGTAATTGGAAGTCAGCTCCGTACGTGATACGGCCTTAGCGACGTAGGCACCTTGTTCCACCCGGTCGCGAAAGAGCTTGTAAGCGTCAGATTGCCAAATGGCTGCGCTGTTATCGTTTGTAGTAGGTGTGTCGGCCACTGGTTTTTGCGTTTGACAAGCGCCTAATAAAAGGCAATTGAGCAACAACCCGATACGTAAGGGAGAAACCTTCATAGGAAAAAGACGAATAAGTGGCGACTGGTGCTCACTTGCGCAAAGAAGCCGACGACGCGAGCTAGCCCCAACGCTGCTCCTAGTAATAGTCGTGCAACGGGGAGAGCACCCTAGCCACTTTGTCAAAAAGGTGAGCTTTTCTCTCCACTTCTTTTCCCAGCAGGGGCTTGGCCGACTTGCCAACAAAGCTGAGCCAATCAAACCTTTCCTTCTCACGCTGGTTTTTTCTTCTTCTTATCACGAAGGAACGCTCACTGCCCTTTCTTACCCTCAACCAACCCTTAACTCTGTTTATCATGGCTGAAGTAACCAGCTTTCAAACCACCTTCAACCTAGGTGGCGACCTGACCATCAACCGCTTGGGCTACGGCGCCATGCGCATCACCGGCGACGGTATCTGGGGTCCGCCCCAAGACCACGACGAAGCTATCCGGGTGCTGAAGCGCGCTGTGGACCTAGGTATCAACTTCATCGACACGGCCGACAGCTACGGCCCGAACGTGTCGGAGGAGCTGATTGCCGAGGCGCTGCACCCCTACCGCGCCGGTCTGGTAATCGCTACCAAAGGCGGCCTTTTGCGCACGGGTCCGAACCAGTGGCCCATCAACGCGCATCCCGACCACCTGCGCGAAGCCCTGGAAGGCAGCCTCAAGCGCCTGAAGCTCGACCAGATTGATCTCTACCAGCTGCACCGCGTCGACCCGAACGTTCCGTTCGAGCAAACGTTGGAGTTCCTGCAAAAAGCGCAGGAAGAAGGCTTAGTGAAGCATATCGGTCTGTCGGAAGTCGACGTCGATCAGATCAAAAAGGCGCAGGAATACGTGAAAGTGGTGTCGGTGCAAAACATGTACAGCGTCGATAACCGCAAGTGGGAAGCCGAGCTTACGTACTGCGAAGAGCAGAATATGGCCTTCATTCCGTGGTATCCGCTCAGCGGCGGCAACCAACAAGCCCTAGAAAAGCTAGGTCAGGTTGCGCAGAAACACAACGCTACGCCTCAGCAAGTAGCCCTGAGCTGGCTGCTGCACCGTTCGCCCAACATCCTGCTCATTCCGGGCACCTCGAAAGTGAAGCACCTGGAAGAGAACGTGAAAGCAGGTTCTATCCAGCTGTCGGAGGAAGACATGAAAGCGTTGGAAAACTTGAGCTAATACCTAGGTCCGTCTAGCGTTAAACAAAAGAAGGCCACTCGTGCGAGTGGCCTTCTTTTGTTTAACGCCGTTATAAACTGCGGCTTGCGCTCGTCCAGCTAGTGCACGAGTACGCCCGCATCTTCCGATGCCACCACCATTTCGCCCATGAAGCGGCGGCCAATTACTTGCAGAAAAAGAGCCACTAACGCCGAACCCGCCATAATAGCAACCATCGGCACGGCTGTATGCGTGTTGAACATGCTCACCCCGAACGACGCCAGGGCACCTACTCCCATCTGGGTAGCGCCCATCAGAGCGGCGGCGCTACCGGCATTCTTGGAGAAAGGCGCAATTGACAGCGCGGCGGCATTGGGGTTGGAGAAACCTAGGCAGCACAAGAAAAGGAAGAGCAACACAATAGTGCCCGTCACGCTGTACCAGCCCTGCATCGTACCGAGCAGAAACACCAGGCCGATAATTGACTGGCAAAGCATCGCCACCAGCACAATCTGCTCACTGCGATAATAGCGCAATAACCAGCTGTTTACCTGACTACACCCGATAAAGCCAACCGACAGGAAAGCGAAGATCCATCCATACACCTGGCTGCTCACGTGGAAAATATCCATAAACACCAGCGGCGAACCCGACACGTAAGCCAGCAAGCCGCCAAACGTCATGGCACCGGTGAGGGCGTAGGTGAAGAATTGCGGGTGGCGCAGCACCGACCAAAATGCCGTCAGAATCGGGCGAGGGTGCAGCGAATACGTGGGGTCGGGCGCGTAGCTTTCTGGGAGCCAGAATAAGCTAGCTACCAGCATCAGTGCCCCCATCGCAAACAGAATCAGGAACACCGATTGCCAGCCGAAAGCCGCCACCATGTAGCCGCCAATCGTAGGCGCCAGCATCGGCGAAGCACTGATTACCAGCATCAGCAAGGCAAACACCTTGGGGCTATCCTTTACCGGGAACAAGTCGCGCACCATGGCCACGGCCGCCACCGAGGCTGCACAGCTGCCAACGGCTTGCAGAAGGCGAAGCAGAATCAGGGCGTCTATCGTGTGCGCTTCGTAGCAGCCGATGGAAGCCAGCACATAAACCACTAAGCCCACATACAGCGGTTTTTTGCGCCCAAAGCGGTCCAGCAACGGGCCATACAACAGCTGCCCGGCCGAGACGCCCACAAAAAAGCTAGACAACGACAGTGCCACGCGCGACACTGTCGTGTGCAGATCTTGGGCAATGGCCGGAAAACCCGGCAGGTACATGTCAATGGAAAATGGCCCAAGCGCCGATAAAGAACCTAGGATGAGAATCAGAAAAAAGTAGCGTTGTTTGGTCATGAGTAGGTAACATCGAACTTGATTAGCGTAAAGCAGGGCTAACTTTTTGGGTTACGTAAGGCTAGGCAGAGCAAGCGCGAATGATGGAGGTAGGCTGTAAAAGCAGAAAGCTAGCAAAATGGTTCGCCGGCCCCCCTGAATAAACCTAGCTGCGACACCTATACGGTGGGAGTGAGCAGCCAGCTCACCTGCACAGGGCCACCGTCCATCACCACTATCAGCCCTGTGCAGGTGAGCTGGCTGCTGCATCAGGCAGAGGTAGGCGTTGGCAATGGCGGCCACCTTACCTAGCCAGCAAACGAGCAGCATCTTGCCGATCTTGATGTACATGCCCTCACAGTCGGCATCTGGCATACACGCTTTCCAGATGTAAGACATGTGTTAGCACACTTTAACTGTCTAAGTAAGGTATTCGTCCTCAACTACTGCGCGGTAGTGCAATGCTAGTAGCAGCGAATATGTCGTGGAAGAGTTGCAGGTAGATAAAGAAGGAGCAAATACTATTTCTATTTACTGAGCAGATAGCAAAAGTCACCAATATCAACTTGAAGTTAAGCCACCTTACAACCTAGCTTTTCACACATATTCGCTACACTTGATGAAAGATCTAATCGGCCTCTAAGCCTGCAAAATACAATTTATAGTAATTAATTTCTATGCAAAATATTTTATGACAAACTATTGATTATCAGATTTTACTATAAATTTATTCTTGTCAAATAATGCATTTTTCACCATCCAAACACCTTCCTATTATGCGGTTAAAATCCTACATAGTTCTCGCGCTACTCGCGCTAGGCACAACCACTGGCTGCGATGAGATTGAGCCAATTATCACCGCAGAGCCAACACACTTCAACCCAGAGCTTTTTGCTCAAGGTCTGACGTTGCCCATCGGTATGAGCTTCGACGGACTAGGACGCGCCTGGGTAACAGAAAGTGGCACGGGCAACAATGACGCACGAGTTTCGCTGATCACAAAAGAAGGACAAGTGTACCCGGTTATTACGGGTTTTGCCTCGCTTGTTGCCAATGGTTCTGTTGAGGGGATCGGGCATCTGTTGTATCAAGAAGGCTTGCTCTACGTGCTAGAGGGTGCTACTGGCATGCTGTACACAGTGAACGTAGCCTCGTTCAAACCCGGTGATGCACCGCTCGAAGCCAAGAACCTGCCCAAAGAAGATATCGGCACCTTCGTGAAAGCGCAACTGCTGACTAATCCTATTAATACCAATATCTACAACCTCACCCTAGGTCCCAACAATGATCTATATATAACAGACTCAGGAGCCAACGCTATTATCAAACGTAACAGCCAAACCAAGGCGTTGAGCGTATTTGCTAGAATCCCGAACGTAGCGCCTACTACGGAGGCTGTACCTACTGGCATCACTTATGATGGGCAAAAGTTTTTGGTCAGTGGCCTCAGTGGTTTTCCGTTCGCGGCAGGAGCTACCAAGATATACCGCGTTGACCTAGCCGGCAATGTTACCGACTACAAAACAGGTTTCACCACGCTCACTGACATTGCGCTATCCGCTAACGACAAGCCTATCGCTATTCAGTACGCTCAGTTTTCGCTCACTCCACCCATAGTTGGGTTTCAAGCCAAAACTGGGCTCATCACTAATGGCGACAAAATTACCTTGCTCAATGGCCTCGACCGTCCTACCGATATAGAACAAGTTGGCAATCGGCTGTACTACGTGCTTAACTCGGGTGACGGAACTCTGCTCAAACTTACTTTTTAATACCTGCTTTCTCGCCCAACTACTAGTTCGAAAGTGAAGCTACTTACTACATTAAAGCTTGGTAATTTGTGTTCTATTTGAACGAAAAGCCCCCTTAGTTGTGCAACTAAGAGGGCTTTTTGGTATTACACCTTAAATTTGCTTGCAATCCGATTTTCCTTAAGTTGTAGGAAAACCGTTCGGCCCAGCGAAGGGTGGGGGGCTAAATGAGTTCAGCCCTGACTGTTCGCGCGGAGGGCAGCGACCAGCCAGGGCTGAAGAACAAGCAAAGGTTGGCGGCGACCGACTCT
>NZ_BMHT01000014.1 GCF_014641455.1 Hymenobacter cavernae | reverse complement strand
GCCTCCCTGTTTGGCTACGTGACCCTGGCCCTGCAAGCTGAAAACACCCCTTATGCTGGCCTCTCGCCCACCTGGGACCGGCTGGCCCGCCCGCCCCGCCGCGTGCTCGAATCTTGGCTGCTCTACCCGGCTTTCCTGGCCCTCTCGCTGCTGCTCGTGCAGTCTTTTGACCGCTCGGTGCTCACCGTGTTGCTCATGCTGGAAGTGGTGGCCGTGTTCAGCACCAGTCTGCTGCTGCGGCGGCAGGATTTGCGCTACCTCGCCCTAGCTGGTATGCTGGGCTCGCTGCTGCGGTTGGTGTTTTTCGATCTGAGCCGGAGCGGCACCATCACGCGGGCCTTCGTCTTTATCTTCATGGGCCTGCTGCTGCTGGGCATGAATGCGCTATATGCCCGCTTCAAAGCCCGCTTCACGCCAGCGGATGAGCTGGCGGCCGAGGATGTCCCGCCGGAATAATCGAGTCTATACACGTTAAGCCGGCGTACCGGAGCGGGGAATTGGCACCCAACTCTTTCCGTATGCTATCTCGTGGGCCACCCCCCACGGGGTGCATCTGCTGCCGTTGATCACGGACAAACAACGCCCCGAAGCCGTGCGGTTCAACGAATCGCACGGCTTTGTGAACTCGCCTGCGGGCCTGAAGCTGCACCTTAAGCCGTACGGCCAGCAGGGGAGGCGGTCACTTACTTGATTGAAGAGCAACAGGCTAGGCCAGGCAGTAGTAATGGCCGTCAGCGGTACGAAGTGCAGTCTGTAACGTTCTATAGAGGAGCCTTTACAGTACGTTATAAGCGCAGCAGGAACTGTCCTACCATCTTTTGAGCAGTGTTGAAGCTGTTTACGTGCTGCAAAGGGGGTGGTTAGCAATATGTAAAAAGTGCTTCATTATCGCTGATGTGGCTTTGGGAGTGCTTTCCCCTGTTCGGCTTCCTGTACATCCTTGTTCACGGCATTGATTTCGTCTTCCATCTGCCGCATGGCGGCGTCACGGTTGATGGACACGGAATAGCGGTGCAGGTCTTTACCGGCTGCATCCATTTCGCCTGTTATCGTGACGGTGTATTTCGGATTGCTACAGTACAGGTCATAAGGCGAAAAATGGGTTACTATCGCATTCGGATCTTCCTCGGGCACCTCTCCGGGTCTCAGCACCACAAAGCCGGCCGCTACCAGCTGCTTGCGAAGCTGTACTACACACGCGGGGCTTCTGACGCGGTACACCAGCTCCTCCAGCAGCCGGCCATGAGCATCGGCGTGGAAAAGGAGGAAGGCATCAGTAGTCCTCGAATAAAGTTTATAGGAGGCGGGATTGTAGTCAATATCCGGGTCGTGTTCCCGCCACCGCACGCGTGCGAACCCCCCTTCCCGCAGCACCTTTTCCGACTCGAAGGGTTGCCTGCTCTCTCCAAGAAAATTCCCTTGCGCTTTTTCGGCCACGAGCAGCAGCTTTTTCAGCGAAAGGAATTGCGCCTGCGTCCGGCCGGTAGCCAGCAGCAACAAGGCGATAAGCAAGGTTTTCATGGTAGTCATCAGAACTGAAAATTACCCTACTGCGTCAGTCAGCGCCTCTTCCAAGCGGCGCAGGTCTGATTTCAGTGAGCACCTTATTCCCGGCAAAGTACCACATCGGCCGCGTCCCAAAAGGAGGCCAAAACTTACCACTTTTCCAAGAGTTGTCTTGGAAGCAATGTTATGTCAATCAACTTTTCTTAGGAAACGGACGAACTGACAGAGCAAGCTACTTCTTACTTTTATCTAACTAGAAGGCCTTTTATAAAGACAAGCCCCCACGACCTGCTCGCGATGAAACAATGCCTCCCCTCTACTGCCATCTTCCTGGTAGGGGCCGTTTGGTGGCTCAGCGCCTGTACGGCACCCACGAACTCAGCTCCCGAGTTGCTGAAGCGATACGACTACTCGATAGAACTGAGCCAATCGGGGCATGTGTACGAACTCCGGCACAAACGCTGGCGCTATCACGCCTTCAAACGTAACCCAGTACCTGTTGGCACAGTCATGTTTGCCTACTGGATCCATCGGCCCGATGGTAGTGGAACCAGCATCTTCAATCCCCCGAAAGCAGCACTCGATACGGTGGAGGCCGCCCTACAGCCAGCGCAAGCAGATAGTTTGTTTGCCCTCACGCACGCCTTCTTTCAGAGCTTTTCGCTGACCGATGTCGACACCGCTGGCAGGATTTGGAAGTACTCCGATGATAGCAGCGGCCGACTGCAAATTCACTGGCGAGGACAGACTTTAATGGGACAGATTCAGGAGCTACACACCTCCACCGTGGCGCGGCCCAGCGCCGCTTTTTACCGTGTGGACAGCTACTTCGACCGCCTATTTACTCCCTTGACTTTACAAAAAAAGCAAGGTCCGGTTAACATAAAAAAGACTTATACGACAGCCTGGTTTTGCCTCTTCGCTATCCCACCTAGTTTAAGGTTAAGCTAAATTTGCCATTGTTTGCATATCCGTATGGACCCATCATACCTAGATAAGTTGGAAGCCGCTTGGGAGCTTGAAACCGGTTTCTTAGGGCGCTTACGCGAAGGTATTTTTGATCCCGTGCTCTACGGCGACTTTGTGACAACTCTCATGAGCATTCAGCTTGATGAGCATGAACTGTTATCGCAACGATTTGTCACGCTGCTCTGGTTTATCTGTCCCTTTATGGAAAGGCAAACCGAGCGGGTAGCAGAAACAATTGACGTGGAAGAGTATGCGTTAAAAAGGGAGAATATTGAAAGGCAACTCGAACGCATTTTAGGATTACCTTAGTTGCGTATTTCTAAGATAGAGCAATTGTAAACGCCTTCGGTATACCTCGAAAAAGTTAATGAACATAATGTTTGTTATAAAGACATTATAAGAAAAATATTATTTTGACATTCTCTACCATATCCAACTTTATATAATACTTTACAAATAAGAAGCTTGCTACGGATTGGGCATTAGGAGTACCTAACGACTCTTGGTGCCACTTGCATCAAGCACTTTGACATTCTCTTGGATGGGTAGTGTTTCCTCAACCCATTGATATAAATCCTAATCGCACGTGATCGGTATATTCCTACAACCACTGCTTGGGTTGTTAACTCTGTTAGTCAGTAATCTACAGCCCCCCACGGCCGCGCCATTAGTCGGTACTTGGCGCGTAATCGCCGTCAAGAATACGTTTCTAGAGTTCGGAGTAGCAAAGCCTGCTCTTAGCCGAAAAGCGTTTGCTGCGCGAACACGAGCCTATTGGGGCAGTGAGTTTGTGCTCACGCAGGAGGCACTTACGTTTCCATCGCAGTTAGAGAAAACAGATGGGTACAGCCGAACGGCGAAGGTAACCGGTGCTACCTTCTTTCAACGAAGCGTGGACTCAGACGAAACCAGGCGCTATCCTGGCGGTGAACTCGAGTGTGATTATCGCGCCGCTGATACGACGTGCTTAGTAGGGAATACCTTCATGAACTTGCTCAACACCGCCGCCAGCACCTTACAAGTCTTTCATTATGAAGGACAGTCGGCGGATAAATATACCTACCAGCTTTGCGTGGTGAGTCCTACACGAATCGGCTTGTTTCTAACCAACGCCGATATCTTGTTGCTTTTAGACAAGCGGTGAGTCCTGCGAAGGAAAGACAGTGCCTTATCTTACTAACTAACATGCGATAGAGCCTATAACGTCTTCCAAACGTTGAATCAGAAAACGTTACAAGAGTTACCAAACAGGCTAATCAATGCCAAGGCTGCGTTTTATCACGTTACTTGACCGTTATTCGCAAAGTAGCATCACGTGTCTGGACGTGTTCAGTGCCACTATCCAATACGGCAGGCAGGCAAGGAGTCTCGAAAATGGCTAAGTGGCGCTCTCTAATTTTCTTGCTCACAGCTCTACTGCTCAGTAGCTGCGGATCGGCAAACCAAGAGGGTAGCCACGTCGAAGCACTCGCGCTTTTTACCTTCAATGGGTGGAACGAAACCCGGGCCTATCAGCTAGATAGCGTCGGCCAGGTGCACACGCTACGGCTCAATGTAGAAACCCAGGACTCGGTGGTGTCCTGTTTCACGCTCACGCCCTCCCAGTTGCGGCAAGTCATGGCCGTTGCTCAGGAGATTGCCCAAGTCCCCCCACATAAGGAAGCCCGTGAGCAACCTATTAGTTGTTCCGACTGTGGCATGACCAAAGCGGTGCTCTACCGACACGGCAAGAGTCGTGTCTATCAAGGGGACTGGCGTCAGTTTGAGCCCTCACTCAAGGAACTCGTACGAACCCTGCTCAAAGCAGATAGCTTACAACCACAGCACCCATGTACTTCCCGCTTCCAAGCGCCCGAGTTAACCCAAGGTGTGGAGGATTTGTTTCGATTGACCTCGCTCGAATAACAAGAGGGGAAGGGTACCAGGTTGGATATTTTGCAAAGGAGACCTTAAAAGATGTCCAACCGTTGATCAAACAACGCTTCTCTAATCGGCTTGGACATTTTGTAAACGGACCCCGTAAAGTGTCCAAGCACTGGGCGGGGTAGGGCAAGCAGACGAGCAGCCATTCCCAGGAGGGTAGTTGAGCCCCCTTTTGGCCGGGCGTGCGGTCTCAGCAAACGGACGTTTAATGAGACACGTGGGTGCTCTGTCCGATGAACTGCTTACTCATTCTTATTTTGTCTCATGGCTTTGTCTCACTATTCTATTTCTCATTATCTTGTATCCTACTGACTTCATAAGACTAGACCGATGATCTTTGGGTATGCCCGGGTGAGCACTGCCGATCAGCAGCTGCACCTGCAGACCGATGCTCTACAGAAGTATGGGTGCACCACGATTCTACAAGAGAAAGCCTCCTCGGTGAAGGAGCGTCCGGTGCTGCGGCAGCTGCTCGACCAAGTGCGACCAGGTGACACGGTCGTGGTCTGGAAGCTGGACCGGCTGGGCCGTTCCTTGAAAGACCTGGTGACGCTGGTCACCGGCTTTCAGGAGCAAGGGGTGAACTTCGTCAGTTTGCAGGATCACCTGGACACGACCACCGCCCAAGGCCGGTTGATGTTCAACCTGTTTGCTTCCTTAGCCGAGTTCGAGCGGGATCTCATCCGCGAGCGCACTAATGCCGGGCTAACAGCTGCACGAGCCCGAGGGCGGCAGGGGGGAAGACCCGCGGGCTTGAGCCCCGCCGCACTAGCCAAAGCCGAGGCCGCCAAGACCCTCTATTTACAAGGTCATACGGGTGGGCAGATCGCCACGCTCTTGGGCGCGGGGCGGGCGACCATCTACCGGTACCTGGCCTTCTTAGGCGTGACAACCAAGGGGTGAGCACGCTCTCGCTCTTCTTTTTGGGGCCTTGATCTTCTAACTAACAAGGCATCCATAAAAACGACATTCCGTTTTTCATGGATTTTGCAACCACGGATTTCATAGAAGCAGAGAATCTGGCAAGGGGAGTATTTAGCTACAGCTATCCAAGGTGTAGCGGCCTCAAGTAAGTATATTTACAAGCTAATATTATATTAAACTTGATCTAGCTTATGGTATTTTCTTTACTTCTACCGCGGCTATGCGCCGCTTTCTTGCTTACCGCTGGCCTGCTGGCTGGCAGCTTCTCGGTTCAGGCTCAAGCGTTAACCAAACAGTGGGACAAAACCTTTGGGGGTACGGCCTTTGATGGCTTGAATGCCTTACAGCCTACTAAAGAAGGGGGATATATTCTAAGCGGCTCTTCTGCCTCTAACGTTAGCAACGATAAAACCCAGGCGGGCCAGGGTGGGCAAGACTACTGGCTGATCAAGTTGGATGCGAGCGGTAATAAGGTCTGGGATCACAGCTTCGGAGGGAACGCTGATGACGTCTTACTTACCCTGCAGCAAACGCCGGATGGGGGCTATATCGTAGGAGGTTACTCCTCTTCGGACCGTAGCGGCGACAAAAGCCAGCCAAGCCGCGGTGGGCAAGACTACTGGGTCATAAAACTGGATGCTAGTGGCAATAAGGTTTGGGACCGTAGCTTCGGTGGGAGTGCGCATGACGTCTTATGCGCTCTGCAGCTCACCAGTGACGGCGGCTACCTGCTTGGAGGAGAATCGTACTCCGGCCTCAACGGTGATCGCACGCAAGCTACCCGAGGCGCCTCCGACTACTGGCTCATCAAGCTGGATGCCAACGGTAATAAACTCTGGGATCGAGCCTTCGGCGGTATTTCCGTGGACAAGATGCAAGCGCTACAGCCCACGCTGGATGGCGGTTATATCCTTGGAGGTTATTCGTACTCGATTGTGAGTGGCGACAAGACGCAGCCCAACCAAGGCACAATGGCCGATTATTGGATCGTGAAAGTGGACGTAAGTGGCAATAAGCTTTGGGACCGCACCTTCGGCGGCACAGACTTAGATTGGCTCCAGACGCTAGTGCCCACCAGTGATGGCGGCTATCTACTCGGCGGGCGGTCGTTTTCTGACCTCGGCGGCGACAAGACCCAAGCCAATCAAGGCCCCACAACAACGCCCGATTACTGGGTGGTGAGGCTTGATGCTAGCGGCAACAAAGTCTGGGATCGTACGATCGGCGGAGCAGGCTACGATCAACTTCACGTTTTACTGCCTACTCCGGATAGCGGGTATCTGCTGGCCGGGTTTTCCAATTCCGACATCAGCGGAGATAAAACACAAGCCGGTAAAAGCAAAGAACGCCACGACTATTGGCTCGTCAAGCTGGATGGCCAGGGGAATAAGTTGTGGGACCAGGTTGTAGGCGGTGCTGGAATTGACCAACTCTATACCCTGCAGCCTACACCCGATGGCGGCTACGTGGCCGGTGGCATTTCCAACTCCGGGGTGAGCGGCGACAAGACGCAGCCGAGTCAGGGAGACTTTGATTATTGGGTGGTGAAGCTCGGCCCGGATGTGGTGACTGCCACGGAGCCGCTTACTGCCTCAACTACGCTAAGCGTCTACCCTAATCCAGCCCACAATCGCCTAAGTGTGCTGCTGCCAGCAGCAACACCGCGCACGAGGCTGCACTTGTCGCTACTGGATGCTACTGGCCGCATCGTCTATCAGCAATCCCTGTTTGTACCATCGGGCACCGATCTGCCGGTGGAAGTAGGCCAGCACTCCGCCGGACTGTACTTGCTGCGGGTGGAAGGACTGGATGGCTTTGTAGCCACCCAGCGGGTGGTGTTGGAGTAAGGAGTAGGCGATAGGAAAGCAAACCAGATAAGAAGAAGGGGCAAGGCTGCGCTAGTATGCTCCATTGCCAAGCAACCAAACGAGCACTTTCCCCATCTTGCTGCTAGAGGCGTGTAGACGTGCGAAAGCCGCAAGGCTTGTTCCTGCGGCACCAACGTCTGGGCAGCCTGCGTGCAGTACACTTGTTCTATCTATTTTATTCCTCTCCGCTATCAAGTATTCCGATGCTCCTCTTTACCCGTGCGTCTTGGCTGTGCATTTTCTATCTTCTAGTAGGTCTGTTAGCCAGTAGTCGGCTAGCTCGTGCGCAAGCACCCACCAAGCTGTGGGACAAGACCTTTGGTGGGAGCGGGGAAGACAACTTACGGGTTCTGCAACCTACCCCGGATGGGGGGTACCTGCTTGGTGGGGAGTCCTCCTCGGGTCTCAACGGGGACAAAGCCCAAGCTAGTAAAGGAGCAACGGACTTCTGGCTTGTGAAGATCGATGCGCAGGGCAACAAGCAGTGGGATAAAACCTATGGAGGAACGGCAGCAGAGGAGTTGTTTGCTATTCAACCGACTAGCGACGGCGGGTACGTATTGGGCGGCAGTTCCCTTTCCGGTAGTAGCGGGGACAAAACGCAACCAAGCCAGGGCGGCTATGATTACTGGGTCGTTAAGATTGATGGACAAGGCAACAAACAATGGGACAAAGCCTTTGGCGGAGCCTCCGGCGACCAAGTGACTGCGCTACAGCTCACCCAGGACGGCGGCTATCTTCTAGGTGGTAGCTCCAGATCAGGCATCAGTGGTGACAAAACGCAACGGAACGTGGGCGCATTTGACTATTGGATCATCAAGCTCGATGCACAAGGCAACAAACTATGGGATAGAACCTTTGGGGGGACAGCCTTCGACTATTTGTACGCGCTGCAACCGACTAAGGATGGGGGGTATGTGCTAGGGGGCCACTCCAGCTCGGGCCTAGGTGAGGACAAGACTCAACCAAACAAAGGAGAGTGGGATTACTGGGTTGTTAAACTTGATGCCAACGGCACAAAGCTTTGGGATAAAACTATTGGTGGGGTGGGCTATAACTACCTGTATGCGCTTCAATCCACGAGCGATGGGGGATATGTGCTGGGCGGCGCTTCCACTTCGGGCGTTAGTGGGGATAAAACGCAAGCCAATAAAGGGCTTATCGATTACTGGATCGTCAAGCTCGATGCCAATGGCACGAAGCAGTGGGACAAAACCTTCGGCGGAACGGGGCAGGACGAATTGCGTGCTATGCAACTCACGCCAGACGGAGGGTACGTGTTGGGGGGCTTATCAATGTCGGGTATCAGTGGCGACAAGAGCCAAGGTACACAAGGAGTCGGCTACGATTATTGGGTCATCAAGCTGGATGCCAGCGGCACCAAGCAGTGGGATAAAACCTTGGGAGGATCAATGGGTGAAATTCTGTATGCCTTGCAACCTACTAACGATGGGGGCTACTTACTGGGCGGCTACTCCGACTCAGGCCTGGGGGGCGACAAGACCCAGGTCGGACAAGGGGGGCATGACTACTGGATCGTTAAACTTAGCAACAACCTAGCGCCTACTGCGCAGATCAGCGGTCCAACGAGCCTGTGTCCGGGTGGACAGGTAGTGCTTACCGCTGCTACGACGCCGGCCGCAACCACCTACCTGTGGAGTACGGGCGCGACCACACCCACGCTGCCCGTAACACAACCGGGCACCTACTCGGTGGTCGTGACCTTTGCCGATGGACAGACGCGCACAGTGCAGCACCAGGTCGGCGCCTTTTCAACTACGCTGCAGATTACAGGCGACTCACTGCTGGTTAATAGCCGCCCGTTGGCGCTTACCGCGGCTACAACCGGCGCTACTTCCTACCTGTGGAGTACGGGAGCTACGACGCCCAGCATTAGCGTGGAGCAACCCGGCACCTATTCCGTCACTGCTACTTATGCCGGTGGCTGTACCCGGCAGGCAAGCTATCGAGTTCGAAACGCGCCAACGAGTACCCTGCCAGACATGGCGCTGCCCATTCTCTACATTCCGAATGTAATTACGCCCAACGCCGATCGACTTAACGACCGGTTTGTCGTGCAAGGCCTCGCCGGACAAGACTGGACGCTGGAGGTATACAACCGCTGGGGACGGCAAGTGTACCACGACGTTCACTACCGCAACACGTGGGGTGAACAAGCCCCGGCTGGCGTGTACTACTATGTGCTGCGACCAGCGGCGACGACCACTCCCTACAAAGGTTGGGTGCAAGTTATTCGGTGAGCGCGTACCGGCTACGAGTGGGTGAAGGGGCGTGAGCAGGAAGCCTGTCGCACGGGTAATTACCAATCTACCGGCCGTACTATCCAGACGTCCACTGCTGGGAGGGCTACGGATTACGACGCTTGAGCAGGTAGCGAAAGTCCGCCGCATCACCTCGCGTACCATTAGGAAACACGTCCCAACCCAGGCTGTAGAGGTAATTCAAGACGGCCGCCTCATCGGCAAACCGCCGTTTCTGGCCATTTTCCTCTAGGTACCGGTATTGTGGGTTAGGCGTAATGCCATCGCACAAGGCAAGATACCAGTAGTTCGTTCCCCCTTGTACGACTGAGGCCGTGCCATACAGCGGCGCGGCACTAGGAGTGGCAGACAGCTGGGCCTGAGTGGGCAGCGCCAGCAGGATACTTGCGAACACCAGCAGCAGGAGTTGTTTCATAGAATATACGCAAGAATAATCCCTCGAATAGGTACTGACCACGCTTTACTAGCCAGCGGTTACCGCATCAGCTTGCCTAGAAAGTGGGCGCTGGTAAACGTAGACTTATTTTCTAGCGGTTGCTAAGTGGACGGGGCGAAAAAAGGATTTCAGGCCAATCGCGGCTTCTCGTTGTTATACGGCTTGCTACGACCAACGCCCCGTTGCCGTCGTAGTGCTTCTGGGGCAGCGAAGTAGTAGCTAAGCTGCCTCAGCGCCCCAAACCACACCCTGCCTGCCCATGCCTGATGCGAGTGCCCACGAACTAAAGCCCACCGCCGACGCCCCCGACGACGAGCGGGGCCAGACGCCGGTGGACCGCTGGCTGGAGCCCTTCTACGATTTAGTGGCCGGCGTGCTCATCGGGCAGCTCACCACCATGTTCACCAAGACGGTCACGCTGCCCTCGTACGGGCACTATTGCGCCGTCTTTGTACCAGCCTGGTGGTTGTGGAATGGCTTTTCGATGTACTTCGATCGGTTTGACCGCAACTCCCGCTGGCAGCAAGGCAGCTTACTGTTGAGTATGCTGCTGCTGGTGCTGCTCTCCGTGACGGCGCCTCAGACCTTGGAGGGGGAAGTAGCGGGCTTCACCTGGGCCTACGTAGCGGCCCGGGGGCTGTTGCTGGGCCTCTATGCCTACACGTACTGGACCGATGAAGAGGCTCGGCCCCTGGCGCGCGGCTTACTGACGGGCTACTCGCTGGGCTGGTTGGGCTGGGTGATCGGCGGGCTGTGGCCCACCTATGGCCTGTGGTGGAAGGTCGGGGGGCTGCTCGTCGACTTCATCACGCCGCGCTTCCACCAGCAGCTGCTCAAGCAGCTGCCCGTCACGCAAGAACACTTCACCAGTCGGCTGCGCGAGTTTACCATGATTGTGGTCAGCCAGAATATCGAGGTGCTGCCCAGAGACTTGGGCGACCTACTGTGGCAGGGGCCCGCCTTGCTGACCTCGGCCAATGGGTTTGTACTAGGCGTGGGCTTGTGGTGGTGGTACTACCAGCACCACACCAAGCTGCTGGTCCAGAAGGAGCATCAGAGTGGGCTGCGCTACGCGCTGGGGCATTTGCCCCTCTACCTGGGCAGCGGCACCGTCGCCCTAGGCGTCTTCGAGGTGCTCCATGCCAACCCCCAGGTCTGGCTCCTCCCCTTGGGGCTTACCCTGGCGATGGGGTCCCTGCTCTGGCTCAGCTACCCACAGCTGGCCTCGGAAGGGCAGCGGCGGTATAGCCTGAGCACGGCCGCGCTGGTGGCGGTGAGTTGGGGGCTGGCCCTGGTCCCGCTGGCTAGTTGGATGAGTCTGCTGCTGACGAACGTGGTAGCGCTGGGCTACGTTTACGTCACCCATCCGGTCCTGGTAGCGGCCGAAAAGAGCCACCTGTCAGAAGCTGAGCCGCCGCCAAACGAATAAAGAGCTATCCTCTGGTGTTCTTCTGGCCCAGCTAGGATGGATCAAGGCGGTGGCCAACTGCTAGGGTTCGCTCGACTAGCACCTAAGCAGCGTCAGCGAAAGGCAACGAGTGCCTCGTAGCTAAGCAGAGCATACCCTAAAAACACCTTCTCGGACAGGGCAGGACCCAGTATAACCAGGAATGGAAAGGAGAAGCACTACGGCTTGAACAGCCGAAAGATCCACTTACTCATCGAAGAGGTGCTCGCTCAAGCTTACGCGAAGAGCAACCCCCTCGTTCAACACGGGTGGCGCAAACAGCCAGTCGATAGCATCGGCCTTGCAAAGGCCTTTGTACCCGAAGACCAAGTCCCTTTTAGACGATACATAGTCCGCAATGCCGCGCAGTTGGAACCACTCATCCGCAGCCAAAACGCGGGTGCAGGAATAGAACCTTAACGCAACCGGCTGGATACCCGTTCGCAACTGGTAAAAGGGAGAAAATTAGGGAGGGGGCTTGGACACTTTACAGGGCTCCGTTTACAAAATGTCCAAGCTGACGGCCGGCTTATACCTCCCTCTAACCCCTGTTCCACTCAGGCACACTTTGCGTTCCGTTAAGCCACTTGTGGAATCGTTTTTACGCCGGCTAAACGGTTCCGTAAACACGTAATAAACGCCTCATCTACGCTATAGACAATGGCATACGAGGAATCGAAGAATTCTAGCACATACTCGCAGGCCGTATACAGCGCCGCTTTCGTGGCAAAGCTAGGCACCGTGGCAAAGTTGGTGCTGCCCAGCAACACGAGGTTGACGAGTTGGGCCGGTGCCTCAGCCAGCAGTTGCATTTGTTCTCGGGTAATGGGGTACCCGTCTGGGGTAGCATCGACTCCTTCCTCGTAAGTCTGACCTGAGAGCCCGTCAAGGGTCCACTCGGTGGCCGACCACGCTTCCAAGCGCCACACACGCCACTGCATAGCTGCTGGTGCCTGAAGGCAGGGCAAGATATCGCGTAACGTCACCGTCAGAAAGGGGCTGTCTAGGTCGCCGTGGATTTCAATTCCCGCCATGAACGTGATTGTTAAGCTTATAACGTCTTCCGATAGAACGTTCAGAAAACGTTATGAGCTTGTTGAGCTAGTTGATAGCACTAACAACTTTGGTGGATCCAGCGGTAGCGCTTGCCATCCCAATAGATCAATCCCCCTTCTTCGTCCTCTTGCCAGACGGTAATCGCGGGACGGCGTAACCGGATGGTTCGGTCGCCTAGTACCTCCCCGTCTGCTTTAAACACCACCTCCACAGCGGTAGGACGGGTATACACCTGACACTGCGTCGCCCAGGCATAATCACTGTGCAGCAGGTCTGGCTGCTGAGCAGAGCCAGCGCCAACCAGGTAATGAACGCCCAGGCCTTGGTGTAGAATGAGAATACCGTGGCTCCCGGTAGTCTTGCGCGTCACCAACACGGCGACGTCCGATTGGCCATCGCCATTGAAGTCGGCCTGTAAGATGCCGGGCTTGGCATAAGCCGTGAGGCGGAAACGAGTATTGAGCGCGTGCTGGGTCCAGTAGGTCTGTGCCCAGGAAGGTAAGCTTACGGGTGCGACAACGGGTGTGGACGTAGCGAGTAATAGGGTGGACAATAGCGACCACATAGGGAGTAAAAATAGAAAGTAGTTGAACGTAAAAATACTATAATGCTGACTGGATTGGCAGTCATCATCTAGCTGTATATTTCCAAGGTCGGTTCTTATAACACGAATTATGTTCATCAACTTTTCCGGGAACATCAGACTACCAAGCTTTCCACAAGGCCTTTAAGTAGTACAATATAGTGCAGTGCTCTCTTAACTACTCAAGTGAGATGCCATTAACGAGTCCTCTGTAATCGTTGCATTAGCGTGGCATAGGGAATCTCGATGAAGAAGGCTTCTGTTTCGTCTTGGCTCTTATCCGCCCAGTTCACCCCAATGAGTAGCCCTTGTGGGGCAAAGAAGTAGTCACACGCGAAGCCAGTCGTGTCGGGTAGTTGCAGAAACGGAACGCCCACCCGTTTGCGCACCACTTCATCCAATTCCGGCCATGGCTGTCGGGTTAGCGATTGGGCAAACACTACGGCCACGTCTTGGATGGAACGGGTTACCTGGACGGAGTAGATCGCCAACCCGGATAAATTACCGCTGCCCACTTCGGAGGTGTACGCCCCTACGGAACTCAGAAAGGTATCTTGGCTTGCCGTAATATAGAGGCTGTGGAGATAGGGTCGAACTTGGTAGTCTACCGCCGCCTCTTGTGCATCATACCGCCGCTTTTTCCCGCTAGGACGTTGCCGAAGCCAAGCTGCTAAGCGAGGCGTACTCGTATCTTGAACTAGCAGTTCACTGTACGCTGCGCGATAGTAGGCATTGAGCGCTATGGCGGGAGTAGCCGATGGATACAGGTGGAACACCGGGTAGACAATGTCATAGAGCAAAAATTTAGGGGAGCCTTCTTCGTTCACCAACGTTTCGGCGAGCGAATCCAACTGTACATCGGCTCCGTTCAGCAAGCGCCAGTGCCCCGAAGAAGTTGTATGCGCGTCGCGGTTGGCCACGAGCAGGAGGCTATCCGCCACATAGCTGGCTAAACTACCCGCCTGTAGGCGGATAGCAGAGGAGGTTTGTTGCGCAGTAGGTGGAGGAACCGGAACAAGCGTTTTCTGTTCGTTAGCACCTGAATCCGATACGGGCGTACAGCGTAAACCGCTAGCCAACAACAACAGGAAGCTAGTCCGAAGCAAGTGGATCATCATACAGTAGAAACAGCTATCACCAATCGCCCAACATAGACTATCGTATAGACGATGTAGAATAGTAATAAGTGGCCGCTAGTTAAAAATAATCCTAATCTATGATTGTCGTATAAGTTGTTTTTATCCTATCTCAATGTATAAGAACTACCCGAACCTACACGTACTAGCTGAAAATTCGGAGTTGCTACTGGGGCACAGCTTCGAGACAGCTATACTAATCTGCAAGTGGAGTGGGGAACACCTGTTCGTTGATGATTTCTATGGGGACCCCACTTGCGGCTGTATTAGTCCCACCAGTGAGTGGGCCCTTGTTGCCGGAGAGCATATCACCGTCTGGCGCAAAGCACAAGGAGTGACACAGCTAGTAGCTGAACAACTGCGTTATGTTCAGGCGCTCCGCTTAATAGATGCTACAGATGTCCAACTTCTGATTGACCCTTGGGGAACACATGCGGCCATATGGCGGCTCCATCTAATGGACCTATCGCTGCGTAAGGTGAGAGATTTCCCTGATTATCAAGATCGAGCGTATGAAGAGCAGATTGACTGGTGAATAGAAGTTGTTCACCTCATCATTGTCCAATAAGTCGAATTATGTAAAGTAGCAGCTCCTAACTTCTAACGTTATAGTTGCTCTTGCTTCAACTGAGGATCCTCGGCTGGTTCTTTATAGAGCACGAACAAATAGAAAAGCGTGATTACAGAGACGACATTTAGGCCAAAGAGCCAGTCCTCTTGGTTGGTGGTGGCTACACGGAACAGAACATAGTAGAGATGATCGAGTTTAAGCTCCACGCGAGAAGACGCGTCTAGGCTCAAGGTGATCCATAGGCCATTATTGAGCATATACTTAAGTCCGGCATAGCGCACCACGGGCAATTGGAGCAAGGCATAAATCCCGATCAGGGTGGGATCATGGCGTTTTTGATAGCGGAAGCAGGAACCGATCGAGAGCAGAAAAGTACAGGCGCCATAAAGACCGCTGCCCAGCTGGAAGGTCGTCGGGGCGGGTGCTCTTGCTAAATCATCGACGAGTAGAAATAAGCCGACCAGCCCGCCGACCAAGTTATAGTAAGCCAGACCTAGTAAGAATCGAGTAGCGGCAGGAATTCTGGGTTTCGGTATAAAGGGCTGATTCACGTGCTATGCTCGTCGGAATACCCGTTAGTCGACGATTGTTAAATGATAGTTGCTTTTCTCCGTCTTCGCTAAAGTAGACAAAAGGAAGAAATGGGCCTACTACCTCGAGAACTGCTTTCTGGGAAAAGCTGATAAACATAATGCTGCTTATAAGAGCATTTTTGGAATAGTCATCCTTTCTTCTATTATTAGAACGTGGCACTTTGCTAAGGTATAGTCAATTATCGTATCTTTGGGTGAGCCTATGCTGAGGCTCCTTTCGCGCGCCCTTTCTGCGGCTGCTCCCGGGCACGCATCCTTTTTCCTTATTGCGTAAAGAAGACCAAGTGAACACCGTCTATTTTACGGATCGTAGCGACGTGGAGCAGCACGCGCGACAATCCCTCCTCCACTACGAGGAACAAGCATCGATCGGGCAGATTGCCGTCTTCCCTGATATTCATTACTGCTCGGAACGCTCCATTCCCGTGGGGGTCGCGTTTCACACCACGGAGGTGTTTTATCCCTTAGTCACGGGCAAGGATCTGGGCTGCGGAGTGGCCTACCTACGCATCCCTCAACAGGATGTCCTACGCCCCTTCGATAAAGCCCAGCATTATCGCGCCTTGGAGCGCGAGGTGCACGGCATGACCGATGAAGGCCTGGGTGGGGGTAATCACTTTCTCTCGCTGGAAACCTCCCAGGAGTACCTGTACGTGATGGTGCACACGGGTAGCCGCAACCTGGGCATCTACTTCTATCAAGAGAATTGCCGCTTGTTGCAGCAGCATAATCCGGGAAAGGAGTGGCTGCCGCTTGAGTTGGCCACGCCCGACTATCTTCGGGAGTATAGACGGGTGCTGACGTATGCAGCGAGCCGTCGAGAGGAGTTCGTCTTGAAAACCTACGACTTCCTGCTGCGCAACGGCTATGTACGGGCTACTACGCCCGTGTTGGCCGACAGCTGCCACAACCTGCTCGAATTCACGTCCGACGGCGTGATCCATCGCAAAGGCAGTACCCAGCTGATAGCCGACCAGGAAGTCGTTATTCCGCTGTCTATGAGCCGCGGCTCGCTGATCGTCAAGCCCAACCGCTGGCATCCGGCCTTCGCGCACGCTCTGTGGAGCTGCGCACACGGAGCAGGCCGCCGCTACAGCCGCACCGATACGCTCAAGTACTGGCATTCGCTCAAGAAAGCCGAGAAGGATACCTATCGTCACCGCTTCTCGGAGTTGCTCAACCGCCAGGGCGACTTTGACAGCAGTATTCTGCAGGAGTTCGACTTTGCCTATAAAGACACTAGGGCATTGCTGGCCACCCAACCGCATCTGATCCACTGCGATGAAACCCGGCCCCTCGTGACGGTGAAGTTTACGGGTGTGTAGGCACCAGCACCAGCACCTAGCACGACTAGGTGCTAGGTGCTGGTGCTGGTGGGCTCAATGGCCTTCGAACAGGTAAACAACCCAGTAGTTAAGCTCAGCGCAGCTATTGAACATGCGCGGAAGAGGTTATAACGTTTATCGTTGCGCTATAACGTTCTGTGAACGCTCCCCTACAGAACGTTATCAGTTACCCTGATTCGCTTCGCTGCGGGCAAAGATATGGGTGCTTACGCTCTGCGTAGCTGAGCGCGAATGCGGCTAAGCGACGGCCCTGCCCGAGGCTGGGCAGGCAGGTGAGGCGCAGGGCAATGGCCTGGCTGACCAGTGCGGCCAGCAGGTTGAGCACCCGTTGCTCGGCGGCGGTGAACGTGCGCGGCCGGCGGTCGATGAGGCAGCGCGTGCCCAGGGGGCGCTGGTCGGGCAGGCGCAGCAGCGACCCGGCGTAGAAGCACAACTCGTTGCCTTCGGCGGCGTGCAGGGCCTTCGAGCGGCCGCCCCCTGCCTGGCCTGCAAAGAGCGCTACGATGACCAGCAGATGATACGTTGGGACCCTGTGAAGATGCGCCTGGGGAAAACGCCGAGACAGCCTGGCACGTTATACCCCGAAACGCCCGTATAACTCCTTCCCATGCCTGCCCTCCTTGGCACCCTGCGCACTGGCACCAGCGGCATCGTCGTGCCTGGCCCGAAGGCCACCTTTCCCGAGGCCTACCAGGCCACGAGCCGCCTCACCTACTATGCCACCCTGTTTAACTCGGTGGAGATTAACAGCACCTTCTACCGCATCCCCCAGCCCAAAACGTTTGCGGCCTGGGCCGCTGAAACCGGCCCGGCGTTTGACTTTACCCTCAAGCTTTGGCGCGATATTACGCACACCAAGACGCTGGCCGATGACCTCTCCGGCCTGGTCCGCTTTCTAGAGGCAGCACGTGCGTTGGGCACCAAAAAGGGCTGCCTGCTCCTTCAGTTCCCGCCCAGCAACACCATTCGTCAGCTAAACGCGGTCAGTGCCCTCTTGCATGCGCTTGCCGCGGCAGACCCCGCCCACGAGTGGCGCAAAGCGGTTGAGTTCCGCCACCCAAGCTGGTATGCAGATGATACTTTTGATATGCTGGACCACCACGGCGCCAGCCTCGTGCTGCACGACAAAGGTCCCGCCCGCAACGCGCGGCTCAACGAGGGGGCAGACTTTGTCTATCTGCGCTTCCACGGCCCGCAGGGCAACTACCGCGAGTCCTACGAGCGCGACTTTCTGCACGACCAGGCCGAGCAGATCCACGACTACCTCCAAGAGGGGAAAGACGTGTATGCCTACTTCAACAATACCATGGGCGCCGCTTTTGACAATGCCCAAGACCTGTACCGGCTGGTAGCGGAGCGGGCGTGAGCCGTACGACTCGCGTCCGGGGGCAGGGTGGCGCTGATTTCCAGGGCTAGGTCGTGGTAAATCACGGCGCGGGCCTGTCTGAGTAAACCCTGCTTACTATTTACTTGCTTTAGATTGCAAGAGCGCAGACAGTTACACCTTAACTAGTAAATACCAAAGCATATAAATGTGCAGGTAAATTTACACATTCGTGTTATTAATGTTACTAATATTATCAATATTACTAATGTTATTCAAAGTCATACTTTACCTAATAAGCTAATAGTAGGCCTTGGCTTATGAAAAGTGGTTTTTCGTTCTATCGAAGCCCCTGCATCTTCAGAAACAAGCCACCTGGATTACGATCGGCCTTCACCTTATCGGTCTTAAGCTTGTACATGAATTTGAAGAGCTCATCAACCAAGCGTGGCTCGTTGAGGATTTGTTGCATGAGCTCGGCCTGCACAATACCAAGTGAATCCAGGTGTTGACGAGCTAGCTGGGTACGGGTGTCATCTTGAGTGTCAGTAAATAGAATGGGTAGCTGTTGTGGCTGTTGCTTGCGTACGTAGAAGCGTACTCCAGTAAAGGCCCTCCCCTTCTTCTGTAGTTGGTAGTCAATCTGTAGATCTGTGTGCTCGTTGATCTGACGCACGGCAATATCGAGCACCCTAGCTTTGAGTTGACTGATATTTTGAAACTGCTCCGGCTCCTTGCCTGCAGGATCTTTGAGCTTGAGCATTAGCTTGAAGTCTTCAAGGTCATAGGCCTTGGTTTCCCCAATGTCTTTCCACTGGCTGGCTAGCTGATAAATACGCTTGGCGTACTTGCTGGTCAGCTTAAGGGCAGAATGAAGCTGATAGGAGGTGAAGTTGTCTTTTAATTCGTAGAGATAAGGCCGGATGTGCCGGGATAGCTCTATTTCTAGATACCCTTTCCCCTTGATGTACTCTACCTTCTGAAACATCCAGATCTGCTTGTAGACCTGAGCGTTTTCCACTTCGAACATACGCGAGCCCATATCAGCGGTGGCTTCTCGTAGTTGCTGATAGTTCCAACTGCGCCCCGTTAGGTTCTCAATATCCTTGACGTAGATGCAATACTGTGTATCGGGACCGTCATCCTTCTTCAACTTGGATAGCACATAGAACAGGATGTCAAGCTGACAAGCTGAGTAATCGTACCGCGCGGTGGTAATAGCGTTGTGCTGGCGAATTGCCAAATCCTTTAACTGCGTGCTATCTTGGGTCATATGAAGGGAAGTTGCTCGCCAAGATAAATAATTATAGTATAAAACCACTAGTATTTTTATACGTGGTTTTTCACTTATAAAAAGTGGTGGTTAGACGTATAAAACGTGGTTTTTCACTTATAAAAAGTGCGTCTTCACTGATAAAAAGTGGTATAAAACTTATAAAAAGTGGTTTATTACTCTTATATACTTCTGTTAATCAATGAGTTACACCCTCTGCAAATAGATAAATATTACAAGTTTTCACAATATTGTTGTTAGCAGATCAGATTAGCTTTTAGAATATTGGTTTGGCTTATAAAACGTGGTTTTTCAGAACAAGCAACAAACAAGCAAAAACAATATGCATCGTACAAACGACCTCAGCGATTGTACTTTTCTTATGTATATTTAAATAAAAATCGGTTATTCTCACATTTTATAAGCTTATTCTCTAAAAACCACGTTTTATAAGTATTTACCTATTATCCGTGGCTCCAAGAATAGATTGGCAATGGAGCAGATACTGAACTGAGCGGTAATTGAAGCCAGTAGTATTGGTGTGAGTAGAGATTGAAGCTGAAACTATTTGGCTTAGTACCACACCTATGTTGAAAATACTCATTTAGGAATTGTTCCGTGTATTACTAGTGTTACTTATGTTATTTACTTATAACATAAGTAACACTAATAATACACGGAACACATGTAACAAGAGTAAGATGCATAACAGTGGTATTACCCTATACCATGGATATAATACCGATTCTGTTGTAGTATTGCCGTATGAGCAAGATTATCGCGTTTACCAACCAAAAAGGGGGCGTGGGCAAGACCACATCCGCAGCGAACATTGGCGCGGGCTTAGCAAGGGCTGGACACAGAGTACTGCTGGTTGATTTGGATCCTCAAGTTAATCTGACACATGGACTGGGCTTATTAGATGCCGAGTTCAACGTGTATGGAGCCTTGTTGCACGAGTATAAGGTGAAGGCCTATCCCATCCAAGAGAGATTGGCTCTTATAGCTGGCTCACCGACCCTGTCCAGCTTCGAGAAAGTAAAGGGCGACGAGTTGGATCGTGAGTTCCTACTCAAAGATCTGCTTGAACCCTTGCATGAGCGGTGCGATTACATCCTGCTCGATTGTCCACCAGCATTAGGGTTGATTACCCTCAATGCTTACGCTTGTGCCACGGATCTTTATATCCCGCTGGAGGCGCAACTCTACGCTACTGAAGGTCTAGAGAAAGTGCTGGAAATGGTGGCAAGAGTGAAGCGCCGACTAAATCCAGGCTTGAAGGTTGGGGGGATCTTCTTCACTCGTTTTGATTCCCGTAAAGTACTACGCCGCGAAACAGCGGAAGTGGTGCGCGATAAGTATCCCGATTTGGTATTGACCAGCACCATCCGCGAGGCTATTGCCCTTGGCGAGGCACCACACCTGGGGCAGGATATTTTCAGCTATGCGCCAACTAGTGCCGGCGCCGCGGACTATGAAACCCTGGTAAAAGAAATTCTGACTCGTTAATTCGGTAATTCATGGCCAAATCGTTCAAACAACTCACGCCTAAGGTGGAACTGCCGAAGCGTAACTCTGAAAAGGATATCCTTGATTTTCTAGAGCAGGAGAAGGTATCTGCTAATGATGAATCAATGACTATGCAATCAAGTAATAACACTAGTAACGCTAGTAACACTATTGATACTAGTAACATAGGTACTGATATCATGGCACAAAATGATAGTGTTATAGGTGAAGATGTAGATGTACGTCAGACTTTTATCATTGGACAGCAGTATATGAACCGTCTCAAGGATTTCGTGCACACCAAACGGGTTAACGGACAATATGAGTACACGCAAAAACAGGCCTTGCATGAGGCCTTAGACCGATTATTTGAGGGGGCAACCATTGAAGAGCGACCAGCTCATATCAGGCAGCAGGAAGAAACCCGTAAGCAGCGTATTCGCCGCGGCATTACCAAATAGGGACTTCTTAAAAAACGGAGAATATAGCACGATAAAATTTTTCAGAAGCGGCAGTGTAACGTACACTTGAGGTGGTCGGCTTAGGTGAGACAGAGTTGGGTCTTAGATAGAAGAGCTTGTTGTTCAAAGGTATGTGGACACTCGTAGCCCAGAGTTGAGTGTCGTCGCTGGTGATTGTAGTAGTCAAAATACGTCGCCAGCTCGGCTTGCGCCTCGGCTACCGAAGCAAAAGCAGCGCGGCCCAGCAACACTTCGGTTTTCACCCGCGACCAGAGACTTTCAGCTTGGGCGTTGTCATAGCACTCGCCTCGGCGGCTCATGCTACGCACTAGTTGCCGCTGCGTGAGCAAGCGTCGGTAGGCGTTGCCGCAGTACTGCCCGCCCCGATCGGAGTGGATGACAAGCCCGGCCGCTGGCTGCCGGCTCAGCAAGGCCCGACGCAAGGCACTCACGACCAGTTCTTCGGGCATACTGCCCAGCCACCTGCCAGCCCACCACGCGTTTGGTGTAGACATCCTGGAACGCAGCTAGATACGCCCACGACCCATTTTGCAGCGGTAAATAGGTGATATCGCTCACCCATACCTGGTCGGCAGCGGTGGGCGCGGGCTGGTTTAGCACGTGATTCGCCGCCACGCGCGGACCGTGCTCGCTTTGGGTCGTGCGGGGAACAAACACGCAAGAACAGGAGGGGGACACAAGACGAGGGAACGTGCTACCGCGCGGCGCCGCCGGGCATTCTTCCCTCCAACACCGGAATAATCGCTTCAAGAGCGCGCCGAAACGTATCGAAAACGCTACAAAACCGTCGTTTTCGGCCCTTTTCGCACGCCCATTCTCACGAATCTTTCCTTAACTACAATAAAGTCAATGCTTTAACCTGTTTTTGTACCGTTTTCGCAACACTACTGGGCGGTAGCCCCACGACTCGCGCAGCGCGTGGCTTGCAATTGCACCTGAAAAAGCCCGATATCTGCAGCAGCTACTGACCACCGGTCGGGTCTTCTTGGGCCCGCTGGGCCAGGCGTTGCACCTGTTTATGGGTGAAGCCACAGCCGCGCCGCGTGCGAAAGCCTAACTGTCCCAATTCCTGGGCAATCTGGTTGTAGCTATGCCCCTGCCCCAGCCGGGCCAAGATCAAGGCCGTCGCTTGGCGGTTGCCTTCGTGCTGACGGGCATTACGCTGCCGCGCGACCTGCCCTTGCGCCTGCGCGGCTACGGTCAGGTTCTGCGGGGAGCCCAGCTGCTTGCCCTGCTTCTTGAGCACCTGCAGCGCCCGGCGGGTGCGCTCGCTGATCATGTCGCGCTCCTGCTCGGCCAAGGCGGCGAAGATGTGCACCGTAAACTTGTTGGCCTGGGGCTGATCACAGGCCACGAACTCCACCCCCGACTCCATCAAGGAGGCAATGAAGGCCACGTTGCGACTCAGCCGGTCGAGCTTAGCAATCACCAGCACCGCCCCGCGGGCTTTGGCCAGTTGCAACGCCTGGCGCAGCTGCGGGCGTTCAGCCGTCTTGCCACTCTCCACTTCCACGAACTCCCCCCACACGGCTTCCGCCTTGACGAATGCCCGCACCATCTGCTGCTGGGCGCTCAAGCCTAAGCCACTCTTGCCTTGTTGCAGGGTACTCACGCGGTAGTAGGCAACGTAGGGCATAGCAAGCAGACTAGGGGAAGGGGAAAGGGTAGCTGTCGCGCAAAAGTACGGTTCTTGGACATTTTCTAAACGCTCCTTTATATAATGTCCAACCCCGCCAAAACCCATCTAAAAAGCACGAAGCCCACCGCTGAACACAGCGGTGGGCTTCGGAGTAGGAGCGGGCATCAGGCAGGACGCGCGTGGAAGGAGAAGATTAGGAAACCGGGTTGGCTACCAGGTCCTCGGCCGTGATGCGGTAGACCACTTCGTCGTCCGTGGTACTGATCGCGGTGAAGCCGGCTCGCCGGGCGACCTTCTGGCTGGCTTGGTAGTATTCGGCGGCTACTCCGTAGCTCACGGTCACTTGTTGCCAGGGCCGACTTCGCAAGAGGTAGGGGAGAAGCTCGTTTCGGAGTGCGGCGGTGAGTAGGCCTTGCCCGCGGTAGGCGGGGTCCACCACCCAGTGTAAGTCCCATTCGCCTGCGTCTTGGATGGCGGCCACGCAGATGCCGTCGTTATTGCGGATTAAGAAGATGGTGTGGGTACCCGAATGGTATATAGGGCCATTCACGGTTTTGGTGGTGTAATGCACCTCGACTTCGGCTTCCTCTACGTGAGGAGCGATGGCAAAGTACGTGAAGGCCGGTACCTGGACCACCGGTTGACCATTCGCACGGTCAATAATGGCCATTAAGGTTTCGTGCTTCATACAAGAGAAGGTTGATGGGTGAAAAATGGGTTCCTAGCGCCCTGGTGGAAGTCCTCATCGCTAAAAGAAAGCAAATGAGGGTGGTTACACAAAGGCTACTAGGAGCGACCAAGATAGGAGTTTTGTAGACTATTGACAACAACAAGGGGCTGAGTCCGCCTGGTAGTTTGCCGCTGCTATGAGCGACGATCCCGTCAAAGCATTTGGGTTGGTCATCAAGACTTTGCGGAAAGCCCGTGGCTTCTCGCAGGAAGCCCTCGCCGCAGAGGCAGGGCTCGATCGTACGTTTCTCTCTCAACTAGAAACGGGGCGCAAACAACCCTCCCTCTTAACGATCTTGCGCTTAGCGGCCGCCCTACAGGTACAGGGATCGGAACTCTTTCTGTTGCTGCAGACGCAGCTGCAGGCAGAATAGCCAATAGCACTGTGCTGCTCCGCTCATAATACATAGAGGCCATCCTGCAGCCGCACCACTTCCTGGTCGCGCCAGCGCCGGTACTGCCACACCGGTTGTGTGAAGGTGCGGTAAGTCCGTAGCGCTTTCGTCTGCGTGTCGAGGCACACAATCCGTTCATGGCCCATATCACTGATAAAGGCAAAGCGGCCATCGATGCGGATGTCTTCCGGATGGTTAAACTCCCCCGGATCATAGCTGCCGCCGAGAGAAAAGAGCCGCTGGCCTGTGGCTAGCTCATACTGCCCGACGTAGTGAAAAGAGGGTTCGGCTGTCCACACGTGTTGCTGCGCATCCACGGCGATGCTGTAGATCGTGTCGCCCGCGGTCAGCGACTCGGGTAGGGTGCGTAACAACTCGCCTACCGGGCTGAAGAGCCGCACGATGGACTCTTGGAATGAGCAGCGGAGCGTGTTACCCTGCGGCAAGAAGACGACCTCTTCCTCCAGCTGAAAGGGCGGGAGCGGCCCACGGTACTTGGCTTGGTTGAACTCCTGTTCGCTGACTTCGATGTTCTGCACCAAGTTATGCTTGAAAAACGCATAGGGGTTGCTCGTGCGGCGGGTCAGCTGCACCCGATAATACAGCCACTGCTCTGCGACGATCAAGTCATAAGCGCCCGCTTCAGCAGTGATCTTCTTCATCCGTTACAACGCTCCTGGTTAGTGACCAGCAAATACTACCAGAAAGCCTACACAATCTTTCGCCGGTATCTTTCGAGCAAGGTACTGCGAACACCAAGACTGTACTATTTCACAAACGGGCGTTTGTGAAATGATACAAGCTTGGCCGTAGTACTCGTTAGTCTGACTTGTTGACTAGTGTACCATATCATGAGCCTCGTTTATATAATGATATAAGCTCCTCCAAACGGAAAAACGGCCGCAAATACCTGAAAGTAGTCTACTTCTTTCATCTCGTTAGCGGTGTATGGTTGAGTAATTAAGCTGATAGTGGTAACCCCATCACCTGGAAAGCAGCCCAGAAAAAAGGAATCTGCTGATAATCTAGCTTTTGCCGAAGATGCTGTATAGCTTGACGTAAAGCTTCAGCATTACTTATCTGAGCTTGGCGACGGATCGCATAGAAGGCTTCAAACAATTCGCGAGTAGCATCGTCAGCTACTGACCATTGACTAGAGACTACAGCTGATGCGCCTGCTGCTAAAAAGGCCCAAGACAATCCATTCGTTTCATCAGCTCGCTCCGGCCGGGTATGACCAGTCTGACAAGCGCTAAGCGTAACTAATGGTCGCCCTTGCAGACGGACACGTAATCGAATATCATTGATTGTAAGTAGATGCTGTTGGGCCAGAAGTAAACCTGAGTCCAAAGGACTGGCGTAGCTGAAGCTACCATGGCATCCGATGTGTATTACTTCAAAGGGTTGGCTAGTAGCTTGGATTACCTGTTCTGGTAAAGATTCATCTTCTAGTAATTCTATAGTTTCGGTAAAGTGCTTGCATATAGCTTTAGCCTCGGATATTACACTAGGTAAGTAGTTACCATTAGCGTCTGAGTATGCAATGCTGAGTAGTCTCTGCTTTGCTGCATTATTCTGTTCTATACTCTGCGCTTTAATTTGACTATAAAGTACATATGTCGTAGCAGCACTAGGAACAAAATTGATTGCGCAATCTTCACTCAAGTAGCGCCCTCGCTCGTCAACCAACGCTTGGAATGGCACTAAATGAAGTGGGCCTGTAGGAGCCAATAATAGCGGACCTATAACAGAAATACATGCCTTTAAGGGGGCTATAAGTAAGGAATACATGTTTTTCAAGCTAGTTGACTGATCAACCAGTTGTCCACCCTGAATCCAAAAAGTATCTGCTATAATAGCCTCAAGCGCATCAATCAGAAGCTCTAAGAGGTTATCTGCTAATGATACATAGTGTACAGCTTCAGGTGTGATAACGAAAACACACCAACCACCTCCATGTTGAACATATTCAATCAGCGGTACACCTCCCAACTCTGCTGATAGTTTTTGAACTTGATCAGCCGACAACTGTGGCAAAGGCTGAACACTGGCTAACACAGGAAAACGAAATAATAGTGTATCACTACGCTGATTAATCTCCTGTCTCAACAATGCAATTCGAGTATCAACGCCATTTGCTTGCCGTTCTTGCCAGTACCGGTTTGTTGTAAGTGGAGCAGAGGCACCAAGAGGTTCAAGCAAAGAATCCAATTCATCTTGAAGCTCTTGTATAGGAAGCCATTCTGCTCGAAGTGCAGGGTCTTGAGATAATAATTCATCAAGGGATGAGGAGCTTCCTGCTATCAATTCAGTAAGTGTACGGCTCTTACTAGATAGTGCGTATGTGGCAGCTGCTGCATAGTCATTTAGCTGTAAACAGCAGTGAATAAGATTTGCATAGAGTTCAGCGTTTTCTCGCGATAAGTAACTTCTACTCTCCTGTCTGTGTGTCCCTTCACGTAATAGAACTAACGCATCATGAGCATCTTCATAGGCTTTTTTTGCATTGAACCACTGCTTGTCTTCATACAATAACTCTCCCAGGTAATAGGAAACATCTAAGTATAATCGGGTATGATGATCTTTTGTATATATCTGCAAGGCTGACTTATATGCAATTATAGCATCTTCTATATTTTTAGAGTGTTCCCCCTGCAGACGCCATCTGTAAGCAGCACCTAAATTAACTTGTATTATAGCCCAATCTTCAGGATAATGGGCTTGTGTGCATACTTGAAGAGCTAGTGTATACGCGTTAATAGCATCTTCTACACTTCGAAACCGATTTCCTTCTAAAGGTTCGAAGTAGATATTTCCTATATTTATCTGTACACCAGCCCACTTCTCAAAATCTTGATCCTGACCGTATGCTTGTGCTGCTAAATCGTACGCCTCAAGAGCAAGTGTGAAATTTTCGTAACGATTCCCTAGCAGACGTTTAGCATAAGCATTACCTAAGCTAAGTTGAGCATTCCCCCAAATCTTTATGTTACTCTCACGAGTAAAAACCTCTAAAATTGATTTAGACGCAGCAACTGCCTTTTCTAGATTTTGTTCCCAATCTTCTCGTAAACGGTATATGTATAGGTGATTTAAACTATTCAGTATGCTGGCCCATCGCTCAGGATGATCCTCTTTGGTAAAGAATTGCAAGGCAGAGTTATAAGCGTCTAAAGCGTCTTCAAAATTTTGGGAGCGTTCACCCTGTTGTCGTGCTAGGTAAGCATTGCCTAATCCTTGTTGAACACTAGCTAGTTGCTCGGAATGAGTATCCAGACCATACACCTCCAATGCATGTTTATAGGCATTTATAGCACATTCTATGTTCTCCGCTAATGTGCCATTAACACGGCCATGATAGGCGTTTGCTAAATTAAACTGAGTTCTAGCCCATTCTTGAGCATCATCTCTATAAGCAGCTATTTGTAAGGCTTGCTCAAAGGCACAAATAGCGAGCTCTTGATTTTCCTTTTCCTCTCCTTCTAAGCGTTTTAAATAAGCGTTACCTAGATTGTTTTGTATACGTCCTCTTCTTTCTGGAAAATATTCATGGGTAAATACTTGTAATGCGTTTTGGTAAGCTTGAATAGCAGCCTCAATGTTCAGAGCCCTATCTTCCATACGATCACCGTATGCATTACCTAAGTTAAATTGTGTATTTCCCCATCCTTCTGGATACTCTTCTTGGGTAAATACTTCTAAAGCCAACTTGTATGCTTGAATTGCTTTCTCGATATTTTCTGCGTTGTCGCCCGAGAGTCTATTAATGTAAGCATTACCTAAAGCAGTCTGAGTTGTAGCCCAATCTTCAGCATATTGCTCACGATTGTAAATCTTTAATGCTTGATCAAAGGCTTGTATAGCAGCCTCTATGTTTCGCGCTTTGTCGCCAGAGGAAGAATTCTTTAAACTAAGTCCTAGTTTTAGCTGTAAAGATGCCCACTCACGGTCTCGCCTATCTTGCATAAACTCTAATGCACGTCGTACTAGAGGAATGCGAGCATCCCCTGCAGTTTCGTTGATCCTTTCGATCAAAGCACTCAGCTCAATCTCCTTAACAGTAGCCTCACTACCAAGAATGACGCACTGATTTATAGCTTCTTTAATCACCTCTACTCGTTCTGCCATATTAGGTTCATGTGCAGTAAGTTGAGTAAAGTAGATTGATACACTAGCATGTGTAAGCCAAGGCAAGCCATTTATAAGTAAAAACCTCTTATCCAGCCATTCGGTACTATATATAATTATTTGCGCGGCTGCTTGAGCTAATTGGACTTGGCAATTAAGCAGATTAGCATGTAACCTAGGACTATAAATATACTGAGTTAACAAGCTTTCTAATTCTCTGTAAGCAACTTGAGTTAAGAGTTCTTTATGATGTATGATATAACTACCTGCTTCTCCATTAGGCAGGTTCACGTACTCATTTAATGTTTTACGAATAAGTAAAGTATCAAGTAATCGATAGAGCTCTTGATGACGGAGCAACGCTTCATCCAGATTCATTCTAGTTGCCAACGCTCCTAGGAGTGTCCTATCCAAAAGGGAACTATCGTTAACAAAATACATAATTATTTGATTGTCATTAGGATAACCAAGGATTATATCAAGCAACAATTGGTATTGTATTACGTCAGGGGCGCTCATAGTCGAAATAATAAGGTGTTAGAAAGAATGTATTAAGTATGAGGTAATATAGTGACGCAATTACATCCATATGCTTGGGTAACTTCCCAAAACTTAAATCTTGAGAAATACATGGCAAGTCCAGCAAAACTATACCAGCAAGAAATGCACAAGAATCTTGGATTCTTTGCCACTTGGTTTCCAGGTGATCCTATAGCTATAGGAGATGTAGGAGTGTTGGAAAATGGGCGCTTTAGGCTCGAAACCACATTGACACAGCTCGGTATTCAATGTGACGTAATGTCCGACCAAACGGAACAAGACATACAATATACCTCAACGGAAGGCACCAAAATCATAACTTCAGCAGGCATGTCAGCTCCTTCGAGTGCTAAAGGCGAAATCACGATTGATTTTTCTCGTGAAGGTGCTTTTGTTTTTAATGCATCTGGGCTCCGTATGCACCGTCTTGATAAACTTAGCAGGGTCGCTGAAGAAATTCTAAAAACTTACCGTGATGATAAGTGGAATAAAGATTGGATTTTGATTGAATCACTTTACACTGCAAGACGAGCAACTGTAATCATATCCAACGATAGTTCATCAGGGGTTACTTTACAAGCAGATGCAAAAGTAAATATACAGGGGGCATCACTTGCAGACCCCAATGTTGAATTAACAGTAAAATCTACGCGAGGCAAGATGTTGCAAATAGTTGGTAGTACAGAGCTATCGCCTCTATATTCATGTTACAAGGTGACAGACCTTTGGTATAGTAGACAGCCGAGTTTTGTTCCAATTCGTGGCAGAAATACTCCGGAGATTAATGCTTTTGAAGAAGTAAGCATTGACAATCTGCTAAACTGATAATCATATTTTACATTAGCAGAATTTATATTTTTTCTTTATAATAAAATATATGCTGCTATCCATGAAATCTGATTTGCCCTTAAGAAAGTTTTCGATACAGAACTTAAATGAAGCAGAGTCTCCTGATTTTATCATGATTCTTTCAATTTCACCTGCTTATTCATCTGCTATAAAGCTACTGAATACCCTCCGATAAACATTCGTTTTATGCCCCCAACAACCGGCCGGTTTCTACGCACTTTCAGAGGATGTGAATACAAGCTGGAAACGCCGTTTTTTCAGCCTGTTTTGGACACCCTTTTTTGCGCACAAAATATTCGGCTTACAGCACCACCTGCTACTTTCGCAGAGCACAACCGTGAAGTCTCGCTCCTTGGGACCTTCTCCACACCTTGCCTATCTTGGCCCACATGAGCTGGACCGTCATCTTGGAGGACGAGAACAAACACCCGATCGCTTCGCTAAGCGAAGAGTTTAGGACGGGGGTGAACCTGGATAACGAGGCCTTTCGCATGCTGCGCTACTTGGACCCTTATGGGAATACCACATTCAATCGCCTACAACAGCAGGAGTTGCTTACGGACTTACGCCTGTTACGGGAGTTAGAACCCCGCCCGGTAGTGGACGAGCTCATCACCCTACTAACCCAAAGCCAAGAGCAGGTTCACACCTATGTGTGCTTTTACGGAGACTAGGCACGCCGCGCTTCGGAACCGAGCAAGCGGAAACGTTATAAGCGCCAGTGTAGGTGTTCAGATTACCTATCAAATAATAGCCCCGAAAAACAGCGTTTTCGAGGCCGTTTAGGCGGGTGCTAAAAGCGTTCGAAAAAGAACCGTGGCTGTTGCAGAACTCCATTTATACTCTCAGGTCTGTGTTCCACTAGCTTAACTTGCCGGTCTGCAGCCCTCGGATTCGTAACCGAAAAGGCAAGTGACGGG
>NZ_BMHT01000013.1 GCF_014641455.1 Hymenobacter cavernae | reverse complement strand
GCACATGCGCGCCACCAACTTTCAACTCGACGGAGCCCTGCGCGTGCCGAAGGACCACCCAAACGAGTACCAGGTGGGCGGCGCCAGTGCCGTGTTTTCGGAAGACAACTTTGGCCGGCTGACCTGTCGCCCGGACGGCATTAGCGTCAGCTACTTCGACCGGAAAGGAAAGCCCTTAAGCCGGCTCCCAGCCACGCATTCGTTCGCCCCGACTGCCGGGCAACCCGGCTCTTAGTGGCGGGCGTAGCCGGGTAGGGCGTATACCGCGCGGCCATTGCGCACCGGGTTGCGCAACTACTGAAGAGGAATCGACCGTTCTCCCTTTCTAAACCTAGCTCGTTATGGCCCGCTCGAAAACCATCGTTCTGCTGCATGGCAACTTTGTGAACAACACCAGTTGGACCAACTGGAAAAGCTACTATGAACAGAAGGGCTATACTGTGCACGCGCCGGCCAACCCGGGCCACGAGGGCGACCCGGCCGCGCTGCGAGCAAGCGTGCATCCGGACCTGGTTAAAACCGGGTTTATCGATATTGTCCAGACCCTTGCTCGCTTCTTAACCACCTTACCTGAGAAGCCCTTACTGATTGGCCACTCGATGGCCGGAATGGCCACGCTGAAATTGGTAGAGATGGGAAAGGCCGCAGCGGGTGTCAGTATTGATGGCGCCCCACCGAAGAATGTGTTCCCGCCTTTTCAGACCCTAAAAACGGTGTTGCCCGCTTTTGGCTTTTTCTCGTGGAAGAAGTATTTTATGGGTAGTCGCAACTGGTACAACTATGCCTTTTTCAATACTCTGCCGGCGGCCGAGAAAGAGAAAGCCTTTGCGGCCTTGGCCGTACCGGAAAGCTACAAGGTCAGTCGCCAATTAGTGCTGCATCCTTTTTCCAAGATCGACTTCCAGCGCCCGCATGTTCCCTTGTTGTTTATTGGGGGCGGTAGCGATCATATTTTCCCCGCCCCGCTGACCCGGAAGATTGCCAGCCGCTATACCGATGAGAAGAGTCCGGTGACGGTCAAGATCTTCGAAGGCAAAAGTCATTTCCTCTGTGGGGAACCGGGGTGGGAGCAGGTCGCCGACTACATTCTCGACTGGTATGAACAGCAGTGATTAAAGTGCGTTTCCAGCAGAAGACAGGGCAAGTTGAGGTACTGCCCTCAACTTGTGAGACGGAAGAAGGCCAAAATAGTGGAAAAAAGACCCTCCCACGGCGTACGGGTACTTGGGAGTGAGACTGGGCTGTTACTTTGTTTTCTTCCTTTCGCGTTGGCGCTCGCCTCTACCACTTGCTAAGGGCGATGTGGGTGACGGCACGCGTTGCGCGGCAGTCGCGCAGGGCAGACGGTAGTCCATCGAACAAGCCAAGCAGCGCTGCTTGGCTTGTTCTAGAGAAGATACGCCCGGTACTAGGCCTGAATAAAGGCTAGTAGGTCGGCATTGATAGTAGCGGCTTCGGTGGCGGGCATGCCGTGCGGAAAGCCAGGATAGGAAATCAGCTGGCCCTGCTGCAGGAGCTGGATGGACTTGGCTCCGCTCAGGTGAAAGGGCACAATCTGGTCGTCCTCGCCATGCAGCACCAGCACCGGCAGCTCCACACTTTTCAGGTCGTCGGTGAAATCCGTTTCCGAGAAGGCAGCAATGCCGAAGTAGTGCGCATTGGCTCCCCCGCTCATGCCCTGCCGCCACCAGTTGTCGCGGATGCCTTGCTTGATCTGAGCACCCTCACGGTTGTAGCCGTAGAAAGGCAGGGTAAAATCCTGATAGTACTGGGCGCGGTTGGTCGCCGTGCCTTCGCGGATCTCATCAAAGACCGCTATCGGCACGCCGTCGGGATTGGCCGGGGTTTGGAGCATCAAAGGGGGGACGGCGCTGATGAGCACCACCTTAGCGACGCGGCCGTGGGCAGCACGAGCGGCGTAGCGAATGGCCACGCCTCCACCAGTTGAGTGGCCGATGTGCACGGCATCCTTTAGGTCGAGGTGGTCGGCCAGTTCGATGATATCCGCTACGTAGGTGTCCATGTCGTGCCCGGTGGCGGGTTGCGAGGAGCGCCCATGCCCGCGGCGGTCAGCGGCAATCACCCGGTAGCCTTTGTTGAGGAAGAACAGCAGTTGGGCATCCCAGTCGTCGCTGGAGAGGGGCCACCCATGATGGAAGACCAGCGGCTGGCCGGTGCCCCAGTCCTTGTAGTAGATTTCCGTACCGTCGGTTACCGTGATTTTATTCATAGAGCTGGCTGATAAGGGAGTGAAAAAAGCGACAATCCAGTCACCTGGAACAAGCCTGATGAGCTGGGTAGGCGAAACTACGCATTCGCCTACCCAGCTCAGCCGTAAGAAGTCCGATTATTACGCTATTTAACTCAATCTTAACACATTAGCCAGACTCCTCCGTTACTTCTCCCACTAAGAAAGTGGTTCAGAGAACCCAAGGCGACTATCTGCGCTGTTTTCGCTCACAGAACAGAGACAGCGCCCTACAGCATATGCCTCAAGCACGCGACTCCGTTGCGGAGAAATCCACGAGGTCCCGCAAGGGTATTTCCAACCCTTCCGCCAAGCAGGCCAGCACCTCCAACGTGGGCGAGGTTTGAGCCGTCTCCAGGCGGTAAATCGTCTTTTTCGCCACATCCGCTACATCGGCCAGCGCTTGTTGACTCCAGCCTCGTTGCTCACGGAGCAGGCGCAGATGCGTGCCAAAGGCTTGACGAATGGCGGCTTTCTTCACCTCCGCAAGCTCTGGCCTGTGCCGGCTTCGCATGTGGACTTATATGTCCACATTAGCAAAATAACCTGTACCTTGAGCCACAAAGGATAGGGACCGGCTGCTGGCAGTACCCCTTCCGATTTTGCTCTTCTTTGCTGTTCTGCGCTTCTCCTAGATCGTCTGCTGGGGTGGCCGAAACCGCTCTTGCTTGAAAACCTTTCCTTTTCGCTACCCCATGGCTACTCCTGCTTCCCCCTTGGTACCCTTTGACACGCCCCTGCCATTCTCTGCTGACTTCCTGGCGGCACACCAGATTATCTTCTGCCACCAGACGGAAGACTATTGTCTCTTTGTCGAGCGCAACGAAGCTGGGCGTGTGCGGGCGTACGTGTTTGCCCCTTGTGACGGCTTTTACTTAGTTGAACAGCACCGCCTGTCCAGCACCGAGACCGAGCAGTTGCTGCCGGCATTGCAGCAACGGGTGCACCTACAGTGGCAACAGAGCACGGGTCTGCCGTCCTGGCGTCCCATCTTGCTGCCCGAGCCCGGGGCAGAAGCTGACGACATGAGCGAGGAGTGGCTGATGCAGGTGGCCTACCAAGCGATTGCGTATCCCTGGCCACCCAAGGGGGCACCAGAGTGCTTTCAAGAGGTAGTAAGCCTCGCCTTTCTGGGCCACTCCAACACCTATGACGGCGTTTATACCCCTGATGGCTTGCAGCTGTGGCTGCAGGAGAACACAGCGAAGTCGTGGCGCACGCTCCAGCAGCATCTACAATGGTTGCAAGAGGAACGCCTACTGGTGGTACATCCCACGCCGGAGGCGCAGCGCGTGACCGTGCAATTTCAGCAACAGGCTCTCGCCCCGGCCCTGGATTTGGCCGTGTTGCCCACTTTCTTTCAGACGCTCTTCTACGAATAGGCCACTCCGTACGTACGCCAGCCTCACGTGTCCTCATGGTGGCACGTGGCAGAGGCAATTGCCAATAAACCTGGCCTCACAGCCTCTGGAAGGGCTTCTGCGGGCGATCAAGCAGTGCTTATATTCTGGGCAATTTCCATAGTGGCAATTGCTCCCCGATTTCTCCCCGCGCTGCTCTATTAGGCCGTGGATTGCTCCTCCCCCAGACTGGCGACTGGTTTAAGTAGGGCTGTGTGGACACAGCGGCAACAAGAGAATGGCAATTGCTCGTCTTCCCTTGGCAATTGCCAACAAACTGCCTCCACGCGGCGGAATGCGGGTTTTCGCAGGTACCCGGCTGCGCATATATTCCCGGCAATTTCCATCCTGGCAATTGCTCCCTTGGCAATGGGCGCGCTATGCCATGTGGAATAAGTAATAATATTTCTGGCAATCACTTCTGGTAATCAGCTCCTTAACCTCTTTTCGGTAATAATTCACCCATTTTTTAGCCGGAGCCACTACCTCTTCGGACTGGTAGGGCAATTGCCCGCGTGCTTTCGGGCAATTGCCCTACCGCTTGGCGGGTCGCTTCTTCTCGAATCGGGCGGGCGTCCCCGAGGGGACCAGCGGCTACCGAGCAAGCGCTGTTTCCTCGCAGGACAGGGCGCGAACCCAAGGATTTTGGCGGGGTTGGACATTATGTAAAGGAGCGTTTACATAATGTCCAAGAAGCTTACTTTTGAGGAGAACTCGACTATTTCGACCTTCTTCTCTCCTCCCCTGCCCTACTTGCCTATGCCCTATGTAGCCTACTACCGTGTCAGTACCCTGCAACAAGGCAAGAGTGGCTTGGGTCTGACGGCCCAGCAGCAGATGGTGCGGGCCTTCGTCAAGGCGGAAGCCGTGTGGGGGGAGTTCGTGGAAGTGGAGAGTGGCAAGACGGCGGAGCGGCCCCAGCTGCGCGCCGCGGTGCAGCTGGCCAAAGCGCGCGGGGCGGTGCTGGTGATTGCCAAGCTCGACCGGCTGAGTCGCAATGTGGCCTTCATTGCTTCCTTGATGGAATCGGGGGTGGAGTTCGTGGCCTGTGATCAGCCGCAAGCCAATAAGTTTACCGTGCACATCTTCGCGGCCCTGGCCGAGCAGGAGCGCGATATGATCAGCGAGCGTACCCGCCGCGCGCTGCAGGTGCTCAAGAAGCAGGGCAAGCAGCTCGGTTCTCCCCAGAACCTGACGGTGGCCGCGCAGGCCCAAGGGCAGGTCGCCCGCCAGCGCAATGCCCGCCAGCACGAGGGTAACCGCCAGGCGACGGCGTTGATCCTGGCCCGCCTGGGGCAGGGGCATAGCTACAACCAGATTGCGCAAGAATTGGAGGGGTTAGGCTTTCGCACGCGGCGGGGTTGTGGCTTCACCCACAAACAGGTGCAACGCCTGGCCCAGCGGGCCCAAGAAGACCCAGCCGGTAGCTAGTAACCATTGCAGATATCGGGCTTTTTGAGGTGCAATTGCAGGCCACGCGCTGCGCGAGTCGTGGGGCTACCGCCCAGTAGTGTTGCGAAAACGGCACGAAAACAGGTTAAACTATTGATTATATTGTAGTTGAGGAAAGATTCGTGAGAATGGGCGTGCAAAAAGGGCCGAAAACGGCGGTTTTGTACCGGATTCGGTACGCTTTTGCTTGCTTTTCGCCTTGCAATCAGGGTTCCAGGTGGCTTTTCCGCGGGAAAGCTCCCCAGAATGCTATGTTTCTAGAACGTTCCTCAGGCGCTGCTCTCCTCAGGCGGTCAGTCAACAAATGGATCGTAACTGGCCCGCGATTCCCTAGTATCAAGACAACAAACATTGAATGTTAAAGCAGCCGACGCCGACGCTTCTCTTCTTCTGGTAATTCACGCTGTGCATCTGGGTGCTCTTTGAAGTACTCTATCAAGGCGGCTTCTATAATAACACTTAGGTCTTTGCGGTCCCAAAAGGATAGCTGATGCAGTTGCTTCCATACATCCGAGGGCAGAATACTAGAGTATTTAATTTTAGTTATTTCCGTCGGTGATGCACCTGGAAGCGAAGTCCCTATTACTGCTGGTGTTTTAGGTTTTAATAAGAGGTCGTCGGGCGAACTCGTTGGAATTAGTTGGTCGAGATCAGGTTTCGATTTTACCGCCATTTTTATCTTGATAAGGAAGATGATCTTGATTTTCTTGAAAGTCAAGAATAGCTAGATTATCTTTATGATCTAGCTATGATTTCCCGGGTTAGTGCCTCATAATCAACCAATGCATTACTCTGCGGAGCAGCTTGATATAAGGACTGCCGCTGCACCTGCGCTTCGGCAATAGCTACGTTGTCACGAATAGAGGTTTCCATTACGAGGTTACCGAACTTTTCACGCATTTTTTTGACAAAAGCGTGGTGAAGACTCCGGCGGTAGCTCGGTGAGTATTTAGTCAGGAAAATTCCTCCTACTGCTAACTCGGGATTGTAGCTGTCCTGGATCTTCTCAGTCAGTTCTAGCAAGCTTTGTACACCATCGAAGCTGAACACCTCTGGTTGTGCTGGTACAAATACCTTAGTAGAAGCAGTCAAGGCAGCAATTGTTAAAGGTGAGTTAGGTGAGGGTGGACTATCAATTAAGACATAGTCGATGTGCTTGGCCAAACCTTTGATTGCTTTCTTGAGAAGCAATGGATATGCTAAGTCTGCCCCTAGCACCTTTTCGGCAACAACCAACGATTCGGTAGCTGCCACCAACCACAGGTTATTACCTACCGGCTTCATCACGTCGGGCAGTGTGGCCTTCCCATCCACGACCAAGGTTAAGTTCTGGCTATAATCAACGGGTGGTAAACACCGCGTAAGATTAGCTTGTGCATCCGCATCAACCATCAATACGCGATATCCTGACTGTGCTAAGCAGTTGCCCACTGCCCAAACAGAAGTGGTTTTACCAGTGCCTCCTTTCCGAAGCGCAAATGTGAATACTTCCATCGTATCTATATTGTCTATCCTATAAAGAAAATCTATTAAATCAAGATAAACAAGATTATCTTTTATATCTATTTCATCAAGATCGTCTTGATGAAATAGATGAATTCTATACCTTTATAACCTGCCCTCTAAGCACCTAGATTTCAATATAGTAATTGGATGTTTTTGTTGCAGCAACGAAATAACCTACTAACCTATCTATACGATAGAAATAATATTAATAAAATCAGGTTTAAGTATATTTGCTCTTTTTGACTATATAATAATAATGTACATACATAGATCCCGCCTTTTTGCGAAGCATAATCTGCTTATAACTAGGCTTGATTTATCTTAATAAGACTCCAACCTTCAAAGCGCGATAGAATTCAAATTCGACCAAGAGTCAAAACTGTTTTGCCTCTATGTTACCTAATTAATGCCTGTAACATAACCCAGTTGTATGTATGTGCTAACTCTAAAGTCAAAATCTAAAAAGACTGAACTCTATTCAAAACATCTATTGAATCGTATTTAAATATTTAAAGCGCCATTTCTTGTTGAAAACCAATGCGTTATAAGCTTGAAATAAGAATAAAGTCCTTTGGGACAAGAATAAAGTCCTTTGGGACAAGAATAAAGTCCTTTAAGGACAGCTTCAAACAAGAATGAAGTCCGTTTTGGGACAGCTTCAAACAAGAATGAAGTCCGTTTGAAAACGTATGACACTTGATAGAATCACAACGATACTATCAACTTTTCTTACTACTTTCGTTAGTACTGTTACTTCAATTTAAATGCCTGATAATCAGTATAAAGGGACCACGTACGATAAGTCAAGGAACAAGTGGAAAGCTCGTTTAAGAGTTGATGGCATGCAGCGTAATCTGGGTTATTTTGACACCCAAGAGTTGGCTTATGCTGCTATTCAGGCCGCTAAAGGAAGTGTCCCTAAACCTATCAGTGTCCCAAAATCTATCGCTCAGGAACCAACTACACCTGAGAACGTGCAGGAACTAATAACTAAAAGTCGCAAGCGTTCGGTTGTAGCTCAACATAATTATCTAATCGAAGCACCTCTTGCTTTAACCTTATTAGAAGCTAAGATCTTTATTCTCATGTTGCGTTGCTTGCACAAGATTGATACTAAGCCGCAGCAAATTGTTATTTCACTAGAAGATCTGATGGGCGAGAAGCCAGGTGCAATGGGTGGCCGTAACTATGATCTTTTAAATGCCGCTATCGATAACCTCATGTCGGTACGTCTAGAACTGCCAGTGGTAAATCGTAAGAAGGAGCGTCATGTCATCTCATTAGTGCAAGGCATGCGCTACGATGGTACCAAAGGTATTCTAGTAGGTATGTTTAGTGAGACTGCAATGCCTTACTTATTGCATCTAGCTGGAGAGTACACTTTAGGCCATGTGGCTGAGTTGATGAGTTTATCTAACGTCAATACTATTCGCTTCTACTGGCTGTTGAAAAGCTGGGAATTTCGTTCTCCAATTACGGTAACTGTGGAAAAGTTGCGCAATATCACTACAGGTAAGGGCACCTATACGCAGTTTGCTGATTATCGTAGTAAAGTGCTTAAACCGTCCATTGCTGAGCTGAACGCGAAGAACTTTGAGATAGCTTACACAGAGAACAAGAAAGGTCGGGCTGTAGATAGTATCGAGTTTACAATTAAGTACCATGACCAAGAAGATCTTGGTACCTCAGTTAGCATTGAGCCTACATCCATAACTAAGCAATTAACCCACGGCGAGCAACCAACATCCTTAGTAGATCGAGTCATCAGCCGATTACGCAAACTTCAGCTTACTGAGGCACAGATCAAAAAAGTACTTCAGATACTCAACCATGATGCATCACAGCTAGAAAAGCTCTTGAAGCTAACTTTTCCTCTACTGCGTGACTTTGAGACTAAAAGCAGGCACTTTGATAATTTAGGAGCTAGCACATTGAATCTGTTGAAAACCAACTTCCCTAACTTGTACCAAAAGACTGAATAACAGAGGCTTATTCAGTATAAAAAAGCAAAAATATCCCTATACAAAGTTGTACTTTTTTATGCGATCTAGACCGTTGTTTTAGGTCTTGATACGACCGCATTATCAGAACGAAGATGAAATGTAAATAGGGTCTAGTACTTCCACCTGCATGCTACAAGCCTACAAATTACTGGTCTGTCAGCGCTCGACCGGGCACGTCCTGAATTCAGATGCTCAAACCATATTTTCTGGAACGGAGATGCCCTTTCTCTACTTCAGTTCTCTTCAGCAGGCAGAAGCGTATGCCGCCGGTTTATTGAAAAAGAGCAGCAACTTAGAAATTCCTATCTATGAGGGGGAGACCTTCCTGAAGCAACTCAACTCTAGCTAGTACGACAAGCCCTTTTTTGGTCCAGATAAGCTACAATAATGCTTAATTATCAGACCTTATTGGAGGATTGGCGCAACTGCTCCGTAAGCTTTATCTCGAACTTAGGTAAGAAGCACTTTACTTACCACTACCTGTTTTCAGCAGGTTACCTTCGTTAAATAATGAAAGTGGTAGCGGCATGTGATGGCTTGTGCTGTATGCAACCCTAGTTACTGCAGGACTACTGCTCGTACCGGTTAGAACAGCAACGAGCCGGTAGATGAGCTATCGTATTATAAATCGTATCAAGTTCGTGTGTTCTCTTTTTAGAGCGGCGCAGCACTCGGCTGACGAGGTCAGCAGGCGTGCTTTCGTGCACTGCTGGGTCGCGCACTACCTTGCCATTATCTCACTTCAGCCATGACCTGGGCCTGCTGCTAGGGGTAGAACTGCCTTAGGACGGGATGCGTAACGACCGGCCGCTTGCGTGCTACGGCTCTCGGAAGCTAGGTGGAGGGCCTTGGTCCACAGAAACAAGGTACGTCCTTCTGCTATCCGCTTAATGTAGGACCGCCAAGTGCCGCTGAATTTGAGACGGATGGTTCAGGGTTGAAAGAGCTTCGGCTGCCCAACCAGCGTCGCCTGGGTAGCCGATGATAGTGCCAAACACAACAGCATATACAGCACATAGGCGCTTACTAAACGCCACCGAACGGGTGGTGCTAGGCTGACCCAAGGCCCGCCCGCCGGCCACCCAAAGCAGAGAACGGCGTAAAGCAATACATGCAGCGCAAGCAAAAAGCGGCATTCCATGGCAAAAGGGGCCACCAGCACGCACGGAAGCAACACGGCGAGCAGACACAGACCCTGCGTTGTGGTCAGCCGGTTGCCGGCCCTCCTAGAAAATAAAAGAAGCAAGCACCCAAACTGCAGCGTATAGTTGACGAGCGCTAAGCCGACCGTCGACTGTTGGACCAGAACGATATAGGGAGAAGTGTACTGGACATCTAACCCGTTAAACAAGTGGCGGGCGTATAGGGCTATCATATCCACCGGATGTCGCATGGCAAACAGAAGGTACGCGCGGCGCGAGGGAATAACTAGCAGCGAGTCATGGCTTAGCAGCGCCTGACCCGCTACATCCCGGAAAATAACTTGTGCCACCGGATACCCAGTCCCTACATTGGTTTCATACTTCTGAATAACTAAGCCCTTATTCAACTGCCATAATAGTAGGCCGCCCCCGTCTACCAGCGGGCTATACGAATGAAACCGATCGATATTAAGCAGCAGTTGCGGCAAGCTGGCCACGCTAAAACCGCTGAACAGTACCAGTAAGCTGATCACGAGCGCGCGCCTACTCACTACCGCCGTTCTATGCCAGAGGACTACGCCCACCACGGCCGGTACGGCGAGCAAGTAGATGGGCCGCAGGTTCACGGCCAAGGCCAATAGAACACCGCTGGTTAGCACCCACCCCAGTCCGGGCAGACGGCGATGACTTCGGCTAGCAGTTAGAAGCGCTCCTAACAAGGCCAGTAGGCCTGGAAAATCGGACAAGGGGAACCGGAAGTAATCGCGCCAGAACAGGAACCCTAACCCCACAAAAATACCCCGGCGGTACCCGCTCAGGGATGACCCGACCACAACCGTCTGCCACAATGCCGGTGCGACCACCCCAAAGAGTAGAGCCGCCATTGCGGCACCCATCAGCTGGACTACTTCCGTGTCCGTAAGCCCGGCGTGTCGTACCATCAAGACGGCTGGGTAATAAAGTAGTGCCAAGCTGCTGCCGTGGACCCGCTCGCCCAGCAGATGGCCTTCGCTTAGTTGGTACGCTTGGTTCCAATAGGCCTGGGCATCGTACTGGAATTCCGTCGTCCCGGAGGCGCAATAATGCAGGTACAGGTAGAAGAGCCCGAATGTGCTGCCAAACCACCAGCCGCTAGAGCGCCAGAAGGGCCACTGGGATACGAAAGGTTGAGTCATGACCTGTAAGATGGCTGTTTAACGCATCGGATGGCGCGGAGAACCAGAAAAACTAGTCCTCCCGGCAGGACCACCACGGGATCGGTTTATCGTATTTTTGATCGTTCAACGTACGCTCTAATGCCGCTCGCAAGTAGAAATCACGCCCTTTGGCCACTAGTAAAAGCTGGAATCCTGTTCGCCTTCCTGCCTTTTTTAGCCCTAATCTATTATAATCAGCCCTATTCTGACGACTACTCGGCTGGGCAGTTAGCCCGAGAGTACGGCGTAGGCGGTGCCTGCCAGCGGCTTTATTTTACGTGGTCGGGGCGATTCTTCTGTAATCTCCTGCAAACGGGCTTGAATCCGTTGAGCTATAATTGGCTGGGAAATATGGCCCTGCCGATTTTGGTTGGACTAGGTTCCAAGCTAGGAATCCTCTGGCTGGGATTACGGCGTTTAACTACCAACCAACTCGCCGGCGCTACCGCTGGTTGGCTGGCAGTAGGACTCACGTTGCTCTATTTGGCGATCGTGCCGGACGTATATTCTGCCGTGTATTACTTCACGGATGTAGCCGTTTATCAGTTGCCCGCTTTGCTGTTAGTGGTGGTACCCCTGGCAGTCGACCAAGCGCAACGGGCCCCCGCCGCGAGTAGCCGCCGCCGCTGGCTGCTCGTGGCGGGTATCGGCACGCTGGCCGCGGCAGGCTCCACGGAGCTAAACATTGTGTTGCTAGGATGGCTGATCCTGGTGGGTTTTGCCGTCAGCCTGTACCGGCGCCAAGCTATCAGTGCCCGCATCTGGTTCGGGCTGGGGGTACTACTACTCGTAGTTGGCTTGGTGGGCCTAAGTGCCCCTGGCAATTATGTGCGCATGCGAGTAGATTCCGCTCCGGCTACGAGCTTGCCGCAAGCATTCCGCCGCCTCGTGAAAGCTGTGCGGCTGGTTTTTCCGTCTTTTAGTCTCAATAGCGTCCTTTTGTTGCCGTTGCTGCTAGCCCCCCTTGGCGTACGTTTGTTGCCGGGCCGGCCACGCGGCCTAGCATTTCCCCTGTTGCTTAGTACCGCATTTCTTCTAATCGGCGTCGTACTGGGGTGTCTACCCTACGCGTTTATCTGGGAGGCCACGATTCCTACCCGAGCGGTCAATGTCTTGTTATGGTGGCTCTTACTAGGCTGGCCGGTGGCCTGTTGGGCCGCGCTACCGATGACGGCCCCTGCCGTTCCGCTGGGGCATTCCGCACGCTTACTCATTGCCCTTTACTTGACCGCTACGATCGCGCTGGTTAGTTGGCGAGCCTGGTTGGAATGGACGCTGGAGGCGCCCCAGTACGCCCAGCAATGGCAAGCCCGTTATACCTTGTTCCGCCGTGCCGCCCAACAACCAAAAACGAAGCTGACGATAGCGCCTATGGTCAATATTACGCCGCGTCACATTCTGATTCACGGGTATGACATTCGACCCTACTACCATTTTTACATAAACTGGCAGACGGCTGGTTGGTTCGGGTTGGATTCCGTACGTACGGACCCGAAGCAAAATAACCGGGCTGCTTTCTAGTTGAGCGTGTTGTTAAATACCTAAGGAAGCCCGATTTCGCTCGCACATTCCCTCCTTAGCTTCAGGAGTCTGCACGGCGATCGTTTTTGATACTTTTACGTGGTGTTAACACATTGTCATGACCAGTTTGGCTTGGGTGGTCACTGATCCGGGGGATTTATCCTATTTGCTTAACAACACCCGATAAGGAATAAGTTGCTTGTTGATACAGTACAAAGTCGAACTTGTATACTACAATTTCTCGCTCAATAATCATTTTAGCATTGCAGTAAGAAGTGTCTTCGAAGCAACCTTATGTCATATCAAGCAAGAAGTATAGTCTTCAAAAAACACCGTATAAGCCAAGCCTCTTTAGATGGCACTATCCAAGAAGAAGTCTCGATCAATCACGCTAGAGGGCATCCGATATACTTGGTTGGTAAGCCCGAATGATGGCTATAATGTTTTTGTCGCTCAACAAGCAGGTTGTCAAGGTAGCAAGATTGAAGTCTATTTTGAAACGGACGTCAACGCCTACTGGGTAGCGTTTCCGCAGGTCAGCCAGTTGAACCTGCAGCTCATCAAGCCCAGAGAGGCCGCCCTGATCATTCAACAAGCACAGCAACTGGGATGGAAACCAGAGAAAGGAGGAAAACCATTGAGTTATGATTGGGCGGGAGAAAGACTAACCCCGCGAAAGACAACTAGTTAGAACATTCTATGTTCGCTTACTAGCCTTCATTAGGGCTGCTGAAAGGAAAAAGAAGGAACAAGATTCATCGATTATGGGGCTACTGCAAGCCCGTTTGACATGACAATCCCCTTCTTTTTCCAGGACTACTTTGGACAGTTCCGTGAGGCCCGAGAGCCTGTATTAGGATAGCAAAAGATTTCCTAGAACTCCTTTCTTCTTGATTTCACCTCAACTCCTACTTGGTATGGTTGCTCCACTCTCCCTCCCCGTTGTTGGTATCGACGTGAGTAAGGCTACGTTGGCGGTGTGTTATCAGGCCACTGACCAGCAATTCAAGCACTTGGAAGTCAGCAACAGCAAAGCGGGCTTTCAGCAATTGGTGAAGGCTTGTGGCGCCCAGTGCTTGTTTGTGATGGAGGCTACCGGTACCTACAATTTGGCGCTGGCCTACTACCTACACGAGCAAGGTGGGCAAGTGGCCGTGCTCAACCCTTTGGTCATCAAGCGCTTTATCCAGATGCACTTGAGTAAAGGCAAAAGTGACCGCAAGGATGCCCAATGGCTGCTCCGTTACGGCCAGCAACAACCGGTCTCCCGCTGGCAGCCCGATGAGCAGGTGCTGGTGGAATGTCGCCAGCTGGAGCAAGTTACTGAGCAGTTGCTCAAGCAGAAAACGATGGTCAGTAACGCCTTGGAGGCCTTGCAGCGACAACCCATCATCAGCAAGACGGCGTTGAAACGCCTTCAACAAACCTTGAAAGCCCTAACCCAACAAGTTGAGGCGGTGGAGAATGAACTCTTGTTCTTGCTCGAACAGCGGTTTGGGCCGGAAATCACGCTGTTGTGCTCCATTCCAGGCATTGGGCGTAAGACGGCTAGTATGTTGCTCTTATTTGCTGGCGGCTTTACCCGCTTGAACAATTACCGCCAACTCATCGCCATGGCCGGCTTATCGCCGCGGGAACACAGCTCCGGCACCAGCATCCGCGGCAAAGTGCGCATCACCAAGATGGGTGGCGGCTTGATCCGCGGCAAGCTGTTCATGTGCAGCTTCTCCGCTAAGAAGTCAAATGCGGCGTGTCAGGCGCTCTATGATCGACTAGTGGCTAAAGGAAAGAACGGCAAAGTTGCCCTGATTGCGGTCTGTAATAAGTTGCTCAAGCAAGCCTTCGCCATTATCAAATCGGGGGTACCCTACCAAGCTGATTTTTCGTCAAAACTTGCTCTCAATCCTTGACTTTTAACACAGTTCGTGTCAAGAAAAGAATCCCAAGATCCGGGTATGATGATATATTAGCCTGTTTCTAGCTTTTATCTAATTCATAGACCTTTGAAAAAAGCAACTATCTTTCTCTTACTGCAAGTGAGGGAAATCTCCGCCTATTACTTATCTACCTTGTTACCTCACTTCTTACATAAATCGGTTTCTGCTCGCGGGGCTTGTCTGGTCCTTACGTGCACCAGGTCAAGGGCCAGCAGTGGCTAGTCACACGACTCCACAGCTTTGTCGGTACCACGATCCTGCTCAAACACGATAGCATAGTGGTGATGGAGCCACAACGAATATGGCAGACCGCTTTCGCTTGCTCGCTGTTCCTGTTGGACACTATCAACTCGAAGTCAAGTAGATCGGTTACCGAAGCAAAGGCTTACGGTAACACAAGCCACGTTCACCGACCTGACTCTAACCTTTCCGGGATCCTGTCGCTATTACAGTACCAAGCGGGAAAGTCCCTGGCTTGTGTAGCAAGGTATACGGATTAACTGATTTCGATCATCTATAGTCTGCTGGGGAAGCGGCTCTTAGCCCAAGTCAAGCACGGTAAGGTGTATTTAGCGGGCTGTGAAGTACCGGATTGTGATCCGAAGTACTATTGCTTACTCCACAAAAAGCAGCTATAAATAGTTGGATGCACCCTGGTGTTTCTTGTATGTACCCACTAAAAAGAAGATAATTTAATCTTCTGTAAAAATATTGTGGTCATAGACAGAGACTTAAATATATTAAATATATAATATATGAATAAATTTAGTTACTTTGATGTCGGATCTGAGTCGCTGGTCTCATACGTCCACTTTATTCCCGCTCTACTACCAGCCGCTACCTATTGCACGTTCCGGCCTTCTCAAGGCCACTGGATTACTTGTTCGGTTGCGTCTAAGACGTCACCTAGCAATGCTTTGTGTCTTGTTCGTTCGTCTGATAGCCTGTTATGATACCCATTATCTCTTGTTACTGCCTTATGGCAAACGCAGCCTTTCCGCTATAAACGGGCGATACACAGGCATACCACTATGGAGGATGCCTGCTAACGCATTCTCATCCTTCTCTGAGTAGTTCGTTGCATTTGGGACACCCCGCTAATGTGCCTTATTCCGCTGCTGCTCACTTCAACTGGTACCAAGTAGCTGGCTTGCGCGCATACCCTTTGCTTACCTCTCGCCTCGCCAGTATCCTACACCTCTATTGCTAGAACAATGCTTCTCCATCGGTGGCGAATCCTCCGCTTTGTCCTATTTATTCTTGCCAGTACGTATAGTTGGACCAGCTATGCGCAAAGTAGTGAAGGTCTAGTACCCGATGCAACGGAGCTACAGGTGCTGCATGAGTTCTACACGGCTACCAACGGAAATGGGTGGTCCAATCACACCAACTGGTTTCGTTTAGAAAGCATCGCTGATGCTGCGAACTGGCATGGTGTGTTCGTCACCGGGAATGCGAATCAGGGCTATGACATTCGCGCCATCCTATTACCCTATAATCACCTGACCGGCTCGCTGCCTGTCAGCTTAGGCTTGTTGAGTGGGCTGCAGGATCTGCGCCTCAACAACAACCAACTCGCGGGGGAGATGCCCGCGAGTATTGGGCAACTGAGTAACCTACAGTATTTGTACCTGCATGACAATCAACTAGAAGGCAACATCCCGCGTTCCTTTGGTCAATTATCGATCCTGCAACATCTGGTTCTTAGTAGCAATCAGCTATCAGGGGAACTTCCAGCCGAACTCGGGCAATTGCCACAACTCTACTACTTGGTCGCTAGCTTCAATCAGCTGTCGGGACCTATTCCGGCTGAGCTAGGCGGGCTCTCGCATTTATATGCCTTTGACGTACAATTCAATCAACTCAGCGGCTCTATTCCACCGGAACTAGGAGACTTGCATGAACTGACCAACCTGTCCTTAAACAACAATCAACTCAGCGGCTCCATCCCGGCGAAGCTTGGGCAAATGAGCAGCATGCAGTACTTCTACTTATTTGAGAACCAACTAACGGGAACGATCCCCCCAGAGTTGAGTCAAATGGGGCAGGTGATTTATATCCGCTTATCTGGCAACCAGCTGACAGGCAGCATACCGGAGTCCTTTGGTCAAATGCCGAGTTTGCGCTACCTGTACGTAAACAACAACAAACTCTCCGGGCTACCGGATTGGAGCCAAACCGCTTACAAACCAGCCCGGATCTACATTGAATACAACGCCCTAGACTTTACGGCACTCGAGCCGAACTTCTCCGCACCAGGAGCACCGGTAGTGTCCATCTTGACCTACCTGCCCCAGACCTTGTCAAGCGAGGAAGTAGTAGTAGCTGCTACAACCGGAACGCCGCTCCTGCTCGCCAGTAATCTCGGCGGTACCTACACGCAGTATCAATGGCAGTATCAACAAGGAGGCAGTTGGCAAAACATCAATGAGGCGACCACGGCCACGTACACCTTAGCGGATCCTACTGCCCTGCAAGAAGGTCGCTACCGTTGCCAGGCGACCAACACCCGCGTCACAGGACTTACCCTGTATTCTAAAACGTACCGGGTGGAGATCAACTCCGTGGCAATGGCCCCTTCAGACCCCAGTGACGACTTAGACCGCAACTGGACGCTGGAACGCACCTACGACGGGCAGGAGCACCTCATCGGGGAGAGCAAGCAGTTCATGGACGCGCTGGGCCGGCCAACTCAAGGACAGGTCAGGAACTTAACCAACCAGCACGTGCTGGCCAGCCAGACTATTTACAGCTCGGGCGGGCAGCCGGTGCTCAATACGCTGGTAGCGCCCATCAACAACCAAGCATTTAACTACAAGGAGCACTTTGCTACCACCAACGGCACGGAGGATTACGGCCCCACGAACTTTGAAGACCGGGGTCTCACAACCGCTCCTGATGCGATAGGCGACCAAGGCACGCTTGGCTCGTTGGGCTATTACTACGGCGAGCAGAATACGCTTGAACCTTATACCGCCTTAACCTACCATCCTTACAGCCTGACGGAACCCTACGAAGGGCCACTCGGTGGTACCCGGCGGGCGGCCGGCCCAGGCGAGGAGCTAGGAATGGGCTCCGGCCACGAAAGCCGCGGCCGGGAAGTACCTCTACTCAATGAGCTCGACCATTACCTGAGCCTGCGTCCCCAATTTATTACCGGCAGCACGAGTACGGGTACTCTGGCCCACCAGGGACTGAAATCCGTGAGCATCAACGCCGACGGGCGCGAAGCTATTTCCTTTGCCAACAAGGAAGGCCAGGTGCTCGCCACGTGCCTGAGCGGAAATGAGTACCCGGGCCTCACCCTGCGGGCAAGTATCAACGCGGCCGATCCGAGAGAAGAACTGCCCAGCTACCAGGACATTCATATTCCGGCGGGTGGCGCGACGCTGTCCTTTACCGGCGCCGGGGAAGTACGGGTGCGTAACCTGCTCACCAATGTGGAAACGCAGGTGACCAGCATTAGCAGTACGGCGACGGTCTCCCCTTTGCTCGAGCAGGGCTTTTACCGGGTACAATCCGTGAGCGGCAGCCAGCAGTTTAGCTACGTCGCCCACTACGGCCACTTCAGCTACTCCTACTACGATGATGCGGGCCGGCTCATTGCCTCCATCGCCCCCAAAGGGGTGAACTTGGCCCGCACGGCGGCAGGCACCGACGGACCCGACCTGCAGAAAAACTGGGTACTCAATCCCAGCTTTGAGGAGCTGGTACCCAATTCGCAGACGCCTACTAACTGGGCAGTTGAGGTGCCTAATTCCTTACATACTAATTCCAGCTATGCCGAGGGCTGGCCACCCGCACACGAGGGCGACTATCACGGCACCCACTACCGCAACGAACCCTACGAGATCTACACCGCGCAGACGATTACCGGCTTGCCTGACGGCTTGTACACCTTCCGGGCGTGGACGAAAAACCAAGGGGGGCAATTGGTCACGGAACTGCTGGCCGAGGACTACGGCGTGAGCGGGGTCGGCATGCGCACTCCTATCCCCGCTAATGGGGGCGCCTACGAAGATCCTTGGGTGCTGGTAGAACTGGTCAACATCCCGGTGACGTCCGGCCGGTGTAAGATTAGCGTTCACTCGCTGGCTGGCAGCGAGCAGGCGCTCTACTTCGACGACGTAAGCTTCCAGCGGCAAGCCGCGCAACAGCCGGTGAATCCGAACCTGCTCGCCAATGCCAGCTTCGAGAATGACTTAACCAACTGGCAGAGCCAAGGCGATCAGTACCAGGATTACACCGAAAGCTTCCCCAACGCGGCCGCAGGCACGTTACACGGGACCCATTATGGTCCTCAGCCCTATGAAGTATATACGTATCAAACGGTTACAGGACTCGCGAATGGTCGTTATACCCTGCGGGCCTGGGTGAAAAGCAAAGGGGGGCAGACCGTAGCGGAAATGCTCGCGCAGAACAATGGTGGCTCAGTACAGCGGCATGTGATCAAGCAGACGCCCGGCGCAGAAGGGGGCGCCTGGAACTTGATTGAGCTACGCGATATCCCAGTCAGCAATGGGCAATGTGAAGTTGGCTTTCACTCCAAGGCCGAGACCGCCACGGGTGAGTGGCTCTACTTTGATGACGTAACGTTGGTACAACAAGTAGAGGCGACTACTCCGGGTACGCCCACTGGCTCGGGCGAGCTACAGTTTGTCACCCGCAACGCGTACAATACAGCGGGTAACCTGCTCTGGACCGCAAACCCGGACGAGGGCAAAACCGAGTACGTGTACCGCCGTGACGGCAACCTGCGTTTCTCCCAGAGTGCCCGGCAGCAGAAAGAAAACAAGTTCTCCTACTCCAACTACGATGCGCTCGGGCGCGTGGTAGAGTCCGGCGAGTACAGCACGGACGCAAACGGATCCGGACCAGGTCTCGTCTTCGAAAATCATTACACCACTACACCCGCTACGAACAGCGTGCTGCAAAGCGCGGTGCTGGAAGAACGCACCGCCAGTGGAGGACTCGATGACGCGCGATGCAGTCAGGTAAACCGCGTATGGTATGATCTGCCGGTGGATGATCTACCTGCTACGGCGACCAGCCGCACCCAGGAGTTTGTGCTGGGGGCGGTGGCCAAGACAACGACAAGTACCAGTCGCACGGCCGCGCCAGCGGCGACGAGCTGGTACAGCTACGACGAACTGGGCCGCCTCGTGTGGCTGCTGCAGCAAACTCCTGCTATCGGCACCAAGACCGTTGACTACCAGTACGACTTCACCGGTAATGTGCTGGAGGTGGCCTACCAAAAGGACCAGCCGGATGCGTTCTATCACCACTACCAGTACGATGCGGATCGGCGCCTGAGCCGCGTCTACACAAGCCCTGATGGGGTGGAACGTACGCTACAGGCCCGCTACGTGTACTACCTGCATGGTTCCTTGAAACGCGTGGAACTGGCCGACCGCCTGCAAGGAGTCGATTACACCTACACCGTGCAGGGCTGGCTCAAGAACATCAACCATTTGTCCGGGAAATATGACCCCGGTCAGGACAGTCCGAAGGTCAACGGGATTGCTAAAGACCTCTTTAGTCTGTCGCTGGACTACTTTACGGCGGACTACCACAGTACCAGTATTCCGGTTATAACGCCTATCCTGGATGGCAACCGCCCCGTGCGCTATGATGGTACCGTACGGGATGCCGCCTGGCGCACCGCGGCTAGTGCGGACCGGCACCTAACCGCTTTCACGTACGACGAACTAGGCCAGCTAAAAGCCTCTGACTACGGCAAACTGCTGCGCGGTACAAACCAGTTCCAGCCCGCCGATAACCAAGCTTATTCTGAGAAGAACCTGAGCTATGACCTGAATGGTAACCTGATGAGCCTCACGCGCCGAGATGGCGTCTGGATTACGGATGACTTCTCCTACAAGTACGTGGAAGGTACGAACAAGCTTGGCCAAGTGCAGAATCAATCTGGTACGGCCGTGCTCGACTACGAGTACGATGCTACCGGGCAGATGATCCGCCAGCGCGACGAGCAGGGCCAGCGTTATCTCACCTACGATGTAACGGGGAAGGTCACGGGGGTGTACCGTGACGCCGGACATACCCAACCTATGGTGACCTACACCTACGATGACCGGGGCTTCCGCGCTAGCAAAGCCAGCTACAATACCTCCTTTGCGCTGACGAAGACGACCTACTACGTACGCGACCTCGCCGGTAACGAACTCAGTACCTATGAACAGATGCCCAGTAGTGCTGTGCAACGCACGGAAGTGCCGTTGTATGGCTCGGGTCGGGTGGGCACCCTCACCCGCGTGGACGATGGTACGCTGGATGCCCGCTACGAACTGAATGATCAACTCGGTAATGCCCGCGTGATCTTTCACCGGCCAACCACGACGACCTATACGGCCTCCATGGAACAAACGCAGCTGAGCGCCGATGACGAACAGTTCCAGAATCTATCCTCCCCGCGAGTGTACGATACTGACGCGTGGGCAGGCAGGTATGTGACTGCCGTCGAGGGAATGACTCCGGGACCAGCCAAGCAGCTGACGGTGGAAAAAGGCGACACCATCACCTTCTCGGCGATGGTGAAAGGCTACGCCGCTTCGACGCCCAACGCGGCTCCCCAGATGGCTGCCTTTGCCGTGGCCGGCAGCAGCCTGGGGGCCACGCAGCCCGTGCGGGAAGCTACTACTACTACTACATCGCAAACAAGCTTCAGTCAGGTGTTGCGCCGCGTGGCAATAGGGGTGGGGATTACGGGCTTGTTCAAGTCTCGTGACCAACAAAACGCGTTGGCAGCCGCAGTTGCGGGCGGCCTCACGGCTTACCTGCACTATCGTTTCTACGACAAGGATGATAACCTGAAAGCGGAAGGGGACCAGGAGATGACGGGCACAGACTGGCAGCAGGTGGTACTCGGGTTCCGGGCGCCAGAAGCGGGTCGCCTGGAACTCAGCAGCGGTTTACGGGCCGGCACGCAAGTGAGCTTTGATGACGTGCGTTATGAGCAAACCGGCGGATTGATTGTGCAGGAGCAGCACCAATATGCCTACGGTTCACCGCTCACCGGGCTCAACTACGTAGTCGGCACCAAGCGCTACCGGCATGGCTACCAAGGCCAGTTTGCCGAGAAAGATGAAGAAACCGGCTATGAGAGCTTTGAATTGCGCCTGTATGATGCTAGAATTGGGCGTTGGTTGAGCACGGACCCGGAAGGCCAGTTTGACTCGCCCTTTGTAGGTATGGGCAATAATCCCGTATCAGGAACTGACTCTGATGGCGGATGGTCGGGGCCAGGACCTATAGATGCTATTTCATCAGCAGGGTTAGCGAAGGGAGCCAATGTGACCGGCTATTCGTTCAGAAAATTAGCTTCACGGACCGTTTCACTGTTCAATAACTTAGAGAGGGCTGCTGGAGAATATGCAGTAGGGTTTAATGAAGGTGCTTGGAGTGGCGCTAAAGACACTGGACACTTCTTAGCTGGTTTAACACCTTGGGGGGAGGACCACAGCTGGAATCAACTAGGTAATGGCCTGCACAGTGCTGCTCTGATAACAATTGCTACACCTTCAGAAAAACTTCAATTAATGAAGTCGTTATCTGGTATTGCAGTAGATGCATTAACCAACCTGCCAAACATGAATGCCGAAGAAGTTGGTTATGCGGTAGGGTATGGAACTGAGAAGCTTGGGGAGAGTATATTTCTGAGTAAAGGAGGTAATTTAGCAGGCCGTTTTGCTAAGAATGCTACAGGTTTTAGAATAATTGAAGGAGGATTTATGACAGAAAAACCAGCGCTTAGAGTACAATCACATACTCATGCAATAAGTGCAATCAAAGGTCGTGGTGCTTCTGGCGCAATAAGAGCTTCTCATACTAATTTTAATAAATTGCATATCATTCACAATCCCAAAAAATGGAAATATCTTTCAAATAACCCTAAATTGCCTTTCAGATATGGTAAATAAGTCTTTGTACCTTGAAGATATGTCAAATGATGATTTGCATCTTAAGCAGTATAAATGGAGCCGTATATTGATGTACGCTTTAGATAATTCGAATGAAATTTTATTTAATATTTTATTCGAAGGCAAAGAATTTACTGACATTATTAATTATTTACGTGAAAGTATTTTGGGTATTTATAACATTGCGCCCAAAATTTATAACTCGGGCAAAGTTATCAGATTAGCTTTGAACGAAGATACTAAGAGATTTATATTAGATAAAAAATGGGCAGAATGGAAAGGATTTCCATTAGAGGACGTTTCTTTCATTAAAGATGACATCGAGCTTGTAGCAACTATTACACACGAGGATTATATTCTCATCAACTTAACTGATGAAGAGAAAATTATTTTTGAGGATAATAATCCTAATCTATTTTGTTTAATAGAGGCTAGTGATAAGTTCTTATGAGATACATTAAATTTATATGTATATAAACAAGTTGATTTATTATATTAGTTAATACATTCTTAAATGTAGAAATATATTTTCTTTTACTAAGCATAAAGAATAAGCATATTACACAAATTATTAAAAAAAGTATTGTGGCAAAAGGCGCTTTTTCTCTTCGTATTCTCTTGTTTTCCTTTGGCTTTTTATTTTTGTCTTGTTCTAATCATTTAACTGGATATGTTAATCCAACAAAGCTATTAGAAGGCTATCATGGTGCTATAGCCAAACAGCAAACTTATATTAACCAACTAAGGATTTGGCAGCAAAATTTGGATTCGTTAGCAGCCGAAACAAAAGCCATAACGGCTGAACTCACCAAGCGAGCCAAAGAGCAGCAGCTACAACAGTACCGAGAGGCCATTCAGCAAAAAGCAGTGGCCGAGCAGCAACGTTTGGATAAAGAGACGTTGGATGAGATTAATGCCTACCTCAAGCAGTACGGCAAGGAAAAAGGCTATGACTTCATCCTAGGGGCTACCGAGCAGGGCAACATCGTGTATGCGGCGGAAGGCAAGGATATCACCGAGGAAGTATTAACAGGCTTGAACCAGCAGTACGACCGGCAACATCCTACCCATCCTTAATCATGGCCTGTTCTTTTGATTTGTCAAAAGCGAGCTACTTCGTAAGGAGTTGCTTGCTTGCGCTAGGATTGCTTAGCTGTTCCGCTCCGTTGGAATCTGTCGCGTACCACGCGTACCTACAAGATGCGGCGCATGGCTTAACGCACGAAGTGGAAGCTAACGGTGCGGTTATTACCTGTGCCTACCGCCCCACGGACCTGCTCGTAGCACAAGACTTGGCAATCTCTCGGGCTGTTCCTGCGGCTGAATTAGTAGACTCTCTGCGTCGCCACTACCAAGGGAAAACCTATTGTTCTCTCTCGCTAGCTCAGGATGGAGCCGAAATCGAGAACCAATTTATCACCAATTCAACGGCTTATACCAACGCCTTAGCCTACCTAAACACCGGTATTGCCGCCGATGTATTCCTCGTTACCCCTACTCTTGATTCGATTCCGGCGCTGGCCAGCATCTACCCGCGCCAGTACGGCACTACGGGGCACTCCACCGTGCTACTCATCTTCGATACCCATCAACTTGACTTGTCTCATGGCTTTCACATCACCTTTCGCGGTGACCAGTTTAACGTGGGTACGTTGCGTTTTCCCTTTACCGCTTCCGACCTAGCCGATCTGCCTACGCTCCGCTTCTAGTTCTTTCCTCGCTTCTATCGCGCTACTGTTACCCTTCGTTTTATGCTATTTCGCAATCGTCCGTTGGTACGGGCTATGGCTTGCTTGTGCCTGGTCGAAACGATTACTTCTATCATTACGCCTAGCCTGAGCGTAGCGATGATGGGTCCGGGCCAACCGGAAATTACCAGCTACGAATCCCCGGGCTCCACGGACATGGTCAGCCTGACAACGGGTGATCTAACCTACAACATTCCCGCCTTGGACATCCCTGGCCCGGAGCGCAGCTTCTCGCTGCCGCTGACTTACCGCGCCGGCATCCGCCCCGAGCAGGAAGCCTCCTGGGTAGGGCTAGGCTGGTCACTCAACGCGGGCGCCATCGCCCGCGGTCTGAACGGCTACCCCGATGACGCCGCCAACGATCCCTATTCGTCAACCTTTACGAAGGATGTTGCCAAAGGCTGGTCGGGAGGCGTACCCGGCTTGCTCGACCTCGGGTGGGACTCGGAGACGGGCCACAGCGGCACGGCCGATTTGCTGGGGCTAGCCAGCGTGGGCTGGGCCGGGGGCCAGGTGAGCTCCGGGGATTTAGTAGGAGTCAAATACGCACGTGGCCAAGGAGTGAGCGTAGATCCGGTCCGCATGTTTAATGCAGCTATGACCATTGCCACTGTTGGCGCGGGCGCCACGGTGGGTATTGCGGGTCAGGCGACGCAGTCTATTGGCACGCAGGTCGGCATTCAGGCCGCGACAACTGCTGGCGTCGGCTTAGCCGTTGGCGGGGCCATGATGCTCGGCAAGAAAGGTGGCATCAGCGGCGGCTACAACCGGCCGGCTGTTCGTACGCGGCGACACTTTCTGAGCACCAACTATTGGGTGTTCTACAACGACAACAAGCAAGAACGCATGTACGGCTCGCTCAACTTTCAGGAAATGAGCAAAGAGCAGAACCTCAATGATGATAATAATGGCTACAAGATTGGTCCCCCCATTTACCGGGACGTGCTCTACGGTTCGCAGTACAAAGCCCGCCCGTTCCTCTACCAGCGCTCGTACGACGGAGGCTCCTACGAGCAGGAAGTCGGGGCCGACGTGTACCAGTATGCCGCCCAAGGGGAGAACAGCTACATCGTTACCGGTAGTCGCCCGACCAGCATTGCCCACGACGACTTCTCGGTGATGGGCGAAGGCGTTTCGGGCTCGATCCGCCCGCAGCGTCTGGAAGTGGGGACCATCTCTTTTCCCAAGAAGATGACCGACACCCACGAGAAATACAACTTAGTTTCGTTCCTGGACGACTACAAAGTCCCGTTTCGTTACGAAAACAGCCTCTCCAATGGCTACGATTATCACGACTACATCCCCCCGGTCTCGACTGCTAATTGGGATGGCATTGACCATGATGCCAATGCGACGGGTGACAACTCGCTGAAAGGGGCCTTGATCATCCGCGACCCGCGCCTGATGGAGTTGGACAACAACACCGCGCCGCGCACAGGTGCCGCCCGCAAAGGACTCTACAACCGTCCCGATACAAACCCAGCTACGAACCCGATGCAGGACCCACGGCGGCGAGATCGACGGCTCGTGCAGGGTAAACATATCCAGTGGTACTCCAACGAGGAGATTCTCAAAATGTATGAGAACTCCACTGAGGGCAATGGTACGCTGCTGGAGTTTGCGCACCCCAAAGCGAGCACAACCCAGGAAATCACTGGCTACCGGCTCGTGTGCCCTACTCCCTACCGGACGGACTGCTACCAGCAACCCATCTATAAAACGGTTACCTCCAATAACCCGTTTCGAAAAACACTCCCTAAAAAAGGCATCGGCGCCTTCGTCGTCACGGCCGAAGATGGGACCACGTACCACTACTCGCTGCCTGTCTATCACTACACGCAGTATGGTCACTCCATTCAAAAGAAGGTCAACCGCAATGATGCGGCCCAATCGACCCAAACGATGGGCGGCCCCACCAGCGGCTTTGCTTATGCCACGGCCTGGTTGCTGACGGCCATCACCTCGGCCGATTACATTGACCGCAACCACAACGGGGTAGTAGACGATAGTGACTGGGGCGGCTGGGTAGCATTCAACTACGGCAAGTTCGCCTCCCAGTACAAGTGGCGCCAACCATATTTGGGCGAGAGCCTAACCCCGGATGGAACCAACGGGAGTTACTCCGAGGGCTACAAGGAAACGTACTACCTGAACTCCATCCACACGCGTACGCACACCGCTTTGTTCGTGAAAAGCGCCCGCCAGGATGGGCGCGGCCATTTCACGGCTGCAGGCGGCGAAACTCACCTGGGTATTGATGAGCAGGCTCCTTCTTCTTCCTTGCGTCTGGATGAGATCGCACTGCTCACCAACGAAGATTTAAATGCGTTGAAGACGGCACTCGGCGCGACGGGAGCGGAGAATGAACCTGTTGGTTTCCTGCTCAACCCCCAGCAGAATGCCACTACGTTTGATGCCAATGAACTGCGCAATAAGGACTCGTACGCAAGTGTACTGGACCAGCATGATCTAATGACGAATACACAAGTTCGGGACTATCTTGCCCAACATGCCCTGAAGCGCGTCATCTTCAACTATAGTTACCGCTTGTGTCCGGGTACCCCCAACGCTTTCGCTAGTCTCACCACGCTGCCCGACATGCCGGATTACGGCGCGCCTAGTAATCGAACGGGCAAGCTGACGCTGGAAGGCGTGGCTATTTACGGGCCACAGAACACGAAGCTCATGCCGGACTTTCAGTTCACCTATGGCTCGAACCCTACCTATGGTCGCGATAAGTGGGATGGCTTCGGCATGTACAACCGCACTGGGACCGATACCGGCCATAGTATACCTGCGGATTATGCCACTGCCAGTGAAGACGGAGCAGCCTGGTCACTAACGGAGATCCTGAATCCTTTAGGTGGTCGCACGCAGATTACCTACGAGCGGGATCAGTATAGTGCAGTGTCGGAGTACGACAATGGCACCTATACAAGCTATGTTCTGCATGATCGGGGGCTCGCCGAAGGACAGGAACGTCCCACTGGTGTGCTGGATGGAGATGGTTCCGTAGACCTGACCACCCTGTTCAAGCCCAGTGACGTGGTGCATACGCAAGGCTCAGTCTTTAGTAGATACGAGCTGCAAGACTGGGACAACACGACGAATATGAGTTCCACAACGGAGGGCAACTGTGACTTAATCTATGAGCACAATGATGTTTTAAAAGAGGTTACACCCAATTCGCTCACCTTAACGGAGCTACCGCCAGCGCCGAATCCCGACATCTCTCATTGCATCCCGGCCAATACCTCGCAGCATACCTACCAAGGCAACTACCTCGGCTACGGCGGCTTTGTCACCACCATCCGAATCCCGAAAAACAAGAACGGGGGCGACATTCGCGTCGCGGCTATCACGACTGTGGATGAGCAGGATCATCGGTATCAGGTTCGCTACCGCTACAACCGCCTGTTGAATTCAGCGGTCAGTACGGGCGTCATTTCCAAGGAGCCGGACTACGTCAAGCAAGTGGATCATCCATTTTACCAGTGGTATGATTATCCCAGCACGCCAGTCTTGTACGGCAAGGTTACGGTGCTGCGGGGCACGTTCCGCAACGGACAGGATCTGGATTATGATCAACGCGAGGAATACAACTTCTACACCCCCGAATCGCGGATGGTGTTGGAAAGCACCGACAGCAAAGGTGGAGACTTCGGTGATATGAATACTCCCCTGTTTATGACCCTGCGCCGCATCACGCATATTGGCAATCACACCAAGGTTGACCTAGGGAAAATCGGCCAACCGCAAGCCGTACGCAAGTACAATCGACGTGGCGAATTGGAGTTCGCTACGACCTTCAATTATGCCTCTACTCTCACGAACACCGATGGCCTTGCTGGACAAGGCAAGTTTACGGAAGGGACGCTAACAGCGGAGTTAGTCAGTGGAGAGCCTTATATAAGCTATTTATATCGGCTTAATCGTTCTACGAAAGAGTATTTGCCCACTGTACTACGATCCACGACAACTGTAGCGAATGGGGTGCAGTCTGTCAATAGCAATGAGCGCTATGACTTCTACACGGGACAGGTGCTGGAAACGACCAATACCAACTCGTTAGGCGATACCTACCAAACCAAGACCATTCCCGCGTATACGCTCGCACCGTACGCCAGCATGGGGGCACGCGGTGATAATGCAGCGTATCCCAACATGCTGACCCAAACGGCCGCCTCCTACGTCTATAAACGAGCCCCCAGCGGGCAACTCTCGGTTGTTTCGGCCGGTATTCAGACTTGGAAAGGTGCTTGGGATACTTATCGTCGCTACAATGAAACCACAGACCGCTACGAGCAGGAGACCGAGGTTACGCCCGCCGTCTGGCGCCAGCACGCCAGCTACGTGTGGAATACGCCGCAGCTGAACGCCGACGGCACCTACGCTGGCTTCGTAGATATTGATTGGACACGACCCCTCACCAGTCAGAATTCGGGTTGGCTGCAGGTAGGCGAAGTCACGCGCTATGATCACTACTCCAAGCCACTGGAGACGAAGGATGTAAACGGGCTGTTTACAACTCAGAAGCTGGGCTACCAGCAAACACAGGTACTCGCTTCGGCCGCTAATGCCCGCTATACTGAGATCGCGTATTCGGGAGCGGAAGACCAGTTTCCTTTACGCAGTGGCAGCCTGCTACACTTTGGGGGTGAAGTACGGGATGGTGGTCGCCAGGATCATACGCAGGCTCACACAGGGGAGTACAGCAGCAAGCTCACGGCGCATCAACTGGGCTTCACTTACAAAGCAGTGGTCGGCAATGCGCAGGAAGTCGGCACTAATCGTAAGTATCGTCTGAGTGCCTGGGTCTATGGCAATGACGTAGGCGTCGGCAATGGGCGGTTATATGCTTCCTTGGATGGCATCCAAGTGGCGGAAACCTCTATTAAGGCGACTTCAACCAAGAAGGCGGGCGCGTGGTATTTATTGAACGTCTACTTTGACGTGCCCACTTCGGCCACGGGCAAGCAACTCACCGTCGGCTGCCGTAATGCCGGCGCCGGGGAAGTGTACTTTGATGACTTTAGGTTCCAACCAGTGGACGGCCCGATGACCACGTACGTGTACGATCTGGCTACCCGGCAGCCAACCTTCGTGTTGGACAATGATAACCTGTACACGCACTATGAGTACGATGCTGCTGGGAAGGTAACCACGGTCTACAAGGAAGCACTCGACCGTCCCGGCGACACTTCCACGCCCATGAAGCTGGTCAAGCAATACCAGTACAATTATGGTCGACGTGCGGCGTACCTCAACCAGGAAATGCGTAAAACCCTAGCTCCCGATAATTGCCCTGGGGGTAGCCAGCCACAGCTCGTAACGTATGTAGTTCCGGCCGGGAAATATACTTCCGGTACGTCGCTTGAGGATGCGAATGCGCAAGCTCAAGCGGATATTACAGCAAACGCACAGACCTACGCTAACAATGCGCCCGATGCGTGCAAATCCTGTTTACCCGCTGGCACTATCCTTTGTGAGTGGAATCAGAGCGATAATGCAAATCCTGCCGACGAATGGATGTGCTTCACCTACCGGCTAATAGCAGATGGTAACTGTGGCTCTTACCAACAACTAGTAGGTATGGGAGCTGGCAAATGCTATGAGGAGTCTTCTCCTTGTTCAGGAGAAAGCATTTCGGGAGGTCAGGTGAGCAAAACACAACCACAAGCGTTGAATCGTTCTAGTCAGCAGAAAAGGCAGTAATTGTTGCTCTGTGTTCTATCAATTAAGAACCATGAAAAGAACGCATGAGCATCTATCACTGGAGAGCATCAAAAAATGTGGAACAGCATGTTTTCGCCAACAGTATCCGTTTGGAAGAAGAACCCCAACACGCTTGTCAGCCTGTACACGGTTTACGAGCCTGCTGTCAGATTAGCTGGCAAGCAGTTGTCGCAAGCGACGCTCTATTTCATATTTGCGTTCATACCCCGAGCCAGGTGGTAATACCCCTTCTAATACGTCTAATAGTTCGGGGCGGCTTAGCAACGCCACTACCTGCTGGCTCACATACGTGCGCAACTCGGGGTCTGCGGCGCTCACTTCTATTGGGAGAGCCGGACGGTTATCCAGCACATGGACGATATCTTCCAAGTCCTGGCTGGTCCACAAATCCGGCCAGCCACGATCGCGCAGAGCGACCAGCTTCGTGGCTAAAAAGTAGGGTGGACTCAAGATGCGAATACTCGTGGCATCTGGCAGCACGTACGGCTCAGCGAGGGCAAAGCCAGCGGGATACCAGGGATTGCTGAAGCCCAAAATCTCGGGGCTAGTTGGGATCATATCTACTGTGAGGCCCGTTGGCGATTTCCAACGGCCGATGTAGTTCGCCTCCATAGCATGGCTAAATCCTAGCTCACGCAGTTCTTCCTCTAATTGATAGAAAGCGCTTCGCGGCGCAACTTCGACAATGCAATCCACATCGTCCGTTGTGCGCGGCTCCGGGGTGGCAGTGGCAGCCATGCTATATAGATTCACGGTCGCCCCACCCACAAAAACCACCCGGTCACGCAGGGGCCCCAGCGCGTGCGCCACCGCCATCAAACGAGGTAGATTACGCGACTTATTCTGCATGGTGAGAAGCGGCAGTCGGGAGATACTCGTTGAGTAACTTGCTCGCGATGGCTCGCTCACGCGGACGGCCTAGCCGTAGAGCATCTACGAGGGCTAACAGTTCGTGTAGCCGCTCATCGCGCCGGGCAGCAGCGGGCACGCCAGCATACAAGGGTTCGATGCTGATTCCCCAGGTTTCGCCTGTGGCATCAGGCCACACGTAGGCCGGTTCGCTGCCGAAGGTATCGCTCAGAGGCGGAGCGCTTGCCCCCGTGACTAGCCCACGAGCCAGGGAGCCAGGATGCACAGCGAAGATGTAAGGTAGACCGTGCACGAGTAGTTCGCGCAGGGCTTGACGATGCACCGCTAAGCGTTGCGGGTCAACCGTCAATAAGCGACTATAGCGACAGCGGGCGAGCGAGTCAGATATCTCCGACGTGCTTAAGTCCAACGAGTTGGCCAATTCCTTGCCTTGCCAATGGTGTCGCGTCCCATGCGCAGCTAGCTTTAAGAGCAGGACAATGTCCTGTGGCCGCAATCCGTTGAACTTCCGCATAGCTTTCCATGATCCGCAATCCGCGATTTGCGGATCACAAAGTTAGTCTTTTCGATTTATACACCCACTATAAGCGCAGTAGAAGTGGCAAAGAGATGTCGTTAAATAAACAAGGTCTTCGGCTTGGCTGGTTTACTCTGTTTGTCTTACAACGCTAGAGGTGCATAAAGAAGGTGAGTTCGTTGGACACTTTACTGGGACCATTTAGAAAATGTCCGGGCTGTTTGGCTAGTGTGTTGCTCAACTTGAAAAGCATCGTTTACCAGCGAGAGTCAAGATTGAGGTGGTCCAGCTAAGCCAGACAGAGTTGAGACGTTGTTTTTAGTTGGGTTTCGAAGTAGTTAGGTGCTAAGTAGCCAAGAGCGGAATGCCGCCGCTCGGCATTGTAGTAGGCGATGTAATGGTTAATTTCTAGCCGCGCTTCTGCCAGGCAACTGAAGCTACCGCCATCGAGCAGTTCGGTTTTCAGCCGACTCCAAAAGGATTCGGCGTGCGCATTGTCGTAGCAGTTGCCCCGCCGACTCATGCTCTGCACGGCTCCGTGACAGGTCAGCAAGTGCTTGAAGCGGGTGGCCGCGTACTGGCTACCTTGGTCCGAGTGCACGACCAAGCCGGCGGCAGGCTGACGCACGGCCAGTGCGCGCCGTAGCGCCTCGCTGACTAAGCCTTCCGGCATAGTGTCGCGCACATCCCAGCCCACTACCTTGCGGGAATAGCGGTCCAGCCAGGTGGCTAAGTAAAGCCAGCCGTCACCCTGTTTAGGCAGATACGTGATATCACCCACCCACATCTGGTTGGGGGCTGTGGGCGATGGCTGCTCCAACAGGCGGTTGGGCGCGGCCCGCACAGCTGAGTCCGAGTGGGTGGTACGGGGCACAAACGAGCGGGGTTGCTGGGCCCGCAAGCCGTGAGCCGCGAGGACCCGCTGGATACGTCGGCGACCGATTCCCGGGTACCCCTGGGCCGCCAACTCGGCCCGTAGCCGGCGGGTACCATAACGTCGTGCATGCCGGGCAAAGAGCTGCCGCACGGCTACTTGCCACGCTGGCACAGGAGTCAATCGGTGTGTCTTGGCGCGCCAAGCGTAGTAGGCACTGGTGGTTACCCGCAACACGGAACAGAGTTGCCGTACGGACACGTGCGCCTGGTGTTGGGCAATGTACTGGTAGACGCTCACGGGGTCGGCTGGCCAAAGATGACCAAGGCTTTTTTTAAAATGTCCAGTTCTTGCGCCAGCCGTTTATTGGCTGCCCGCAGGGCTCGCACCTCCGGGTCACGGGCCACTTCTACACTGCCCACCTCGGCTACGAGTTGCTCTTGCTGCCAGCGATAAAGCAACTTGGGATTGATACCCAACTCGCGAGCGGCTGCTTGGGTCGAGCGGCTCTCAGTGGCTAGGCGCAGGGCCTCGGCCTTGAAAGCGGCATCGTACTTACGCCGTTTGTCGGGCAGCGCCCCGTTCTTTTTTGCGGTCATAGCAGAAGAAAGATACGTCCTTCTTCTGTCCATTATTCCTAGACCACCTCAGTTGGCCAAAGGCTTCGTCGTGCGCTAAGCCCAACCCCTTAAACTACTCACCAAAAGTCCCGTTTATGGACGGGACTTTTTCTTTTTATATAGACCCGGATAGCTACTGGTCAAGAGTACCGTAGGTTCTACGCCTTTGTCTAGGTAGCATCGCTGTTGCAGCGGAAGAACGAGCGTTCTTAGTACGTAACTTCGTAGCTTCAACTTACCCGAAGTCTGCTTTTATGAGCTGCTCTTTCGGGTATGTCGTGCATAAGCTATATAGCTACTCTATAGGTGAAACAAATTCATATACTGCTGTACTATATAATAGTTAATTCCTAAGCCCTTCTATAAGGTATTCAAATGTTTATCACATACTAGTAATGTTCGCTGCTAGTATGTAACAAGTAATAGAATATGTATTTTGCAAACCGTGCTATTATATTTGAATTATTTTACATAACCCCTTGGCAATATCCTTTTCAAATCTTTTTAATTTATCATTCATTATAGCTCCATTTTTATACTGAACTGTAACTTTTTTATTTCTGCCGCCAAGATTGGTATCAATATCACTATTAAAATTCTTCAAAAGTTCAGTGTAAGTTTTAAATGCTATATCACGGATAATATCTAGGGTTTTATTGTCAATTAATACAGAACTGTCTTCGTTTGCTTGGTACCCTTTAAGGGTAGATAATATAGCTTTTGACTTTTCGAATCTTTCATAAATATTATCCCCTCGCTTCATTATTTCCATTTCATAGAAATCTATAAGAGCGATCTCAGCGACAGGCTTGCCTGGTAAATTGAAATAATTATTTCTGAGATATTTGATGATATCTTGAGAAAGAGCCAGATCACCCTTTTCTTGCGCCATAGCTAAGGCTAACTGCGAAAAGTAAGAGAAATCAAGAGTATCTAGTTCTGGCAAAAAATCATATTTTAAAGCCGCTTCAATAAATGATCTCCCATGAATAATATTTATTAACTTAGACTCTTTAAAAATATTATAACCTAATTTTAACTGCTCTTTATTTAAAGATCCAGCGAATTCATTAAATGAAATAACAAATAACTCTTCTCTTGCTTTTAATTGATCTAAATGCTCATCCTTAAATAATATTGCATTTCTCGACCTCAACATTTTAATTTCTTCATTATAAAAATATTTTATCAATATAAAAGCATATTCCTTGCTAAATACCAAACAGTAATTCACTAAATTCAATACATCTAAATAGCTAAAACGAAATATATCACCATCTAAACAATCACGAAATACAATTTTATTATTAGTAATAGCATCAATAGTCTCTATATACAAATTGTTTCTATCGTTTTGAGACTCCGTAGTAGCCGCCATTTGAAAAAGAACAAATGGCTGAATATAGGTTGAAGATCTGCTGAATGCTTCAGTGAAGTTATTTAGAGCAAGTTGGTGCTCGTTACGCTCTTTAAAATACATTCCTAAATTCAAATGTGCGCCAAATAAGACACTATTAATATCCTCTCGCGAAATGTCGTATTCAGAGGTGGCTACTTCATCGATAACCATTTTATATATACCCAATTGATCTAATTCAACCGAAGTATAATTACTTATATCTATTTCAGATAATACATTAGTTTGGCTACTCAACTGGGCTATTGCCAGTAAAGACTTATAATAATAAACATTTTTAAAACCATAAGAGTGTATCTTAAAAAGCACATCAAATGCTTTGCTATACATTTTTAACGTATCAAGTGCGGAAGCATATAAAAACAAGGATTCTAATCTTATTGATAAAGCACTATCTAAATTACCGATATTGACTTCAATATCTTTATTCTCAAAATGCTCAACTATGCTTAAATACTTACCTTTATTAAAAAAAGCATTTATTATGGCCTGCTGTAACACAATAAAATTAACCCCATCATATTTATCTATATTCTTCTCCAAAAGGCTTATTACTGTATCGTAATCTTTCTTTATAAGAGCAGCGGTTACTTGGTCATTTAAATTAGTTTCGTCATCAACTATCTCAGCCAACCATTCATCAGATAAAGCATGTTCTATAATTCTGTTCTTAATAACAATTTTTTCATTCTCAAAATTTGCACCAACCACCCCTAATAAGTATAACTGTCGCCTTTGTGCTATTGTAATTGATTGTAAATCCCTTTTCTTTAGACTAATAACAGCTCTTGCCATCTCTTGATCTCCTTGAATCATACTGCGTATATTATCTAGAGGTACTCTGTCGAAAGTTGTTAGATACATCATATGAATTAATCTATCTATAACCTCAACCTCTATTGCTGACTCTATCATCAAGATGTCTTCAACAGAAGAGCATATCTCATACGTCATACGAGGATTACCATTCGCCCAATAATATATTCTTTCAGCAGCATCATTACTTATATTTAACTTTGATTTTTTTAGAAATTCTAAATATTCACTATAGCTAAAGTCGCCAAGAAATATTTCTTGCCCAATATTAAAAGGTGATATCTTAGGGTCTTTAATCAACTTTGATGGCTCACCAACACCAGAAAGAATATAATTTAATTTATGCAGTACTGGATAATTTGTTCTCGAGAAATACACACTCCTAATCTGCTTAAAAACTACATCAGAAAAGGGCACTGTGGTCATTGCATCTACTTCATCAATAAGAACAATTAACCTTCCCTTTATCACTTGTAATAACGTTCTTAACTCTAACAAATGCTCAACATGATCTACTTCATCATTCTCATTGCGCATTTTCTTGATTGTACCTGACAGAAAGTGTAGCTTTTCAGGGTTAGTATCAATTGCTAAGTCAATAATATATCTAAAACATTCTCTTGCATTTCTAAATGAATTAGAAAAATCAAGATAGACGCAAGCATCATCGGGACCTATTAATTGCGCTTTAGCATTTAATAGTAAATTAGTCTTGCCCATTTGCCTAGCTACTAAAACATAGCCAGGTCTACCAGTATCATTAATAATAAATTCAACTAGTCGGTCAGCTTCTCTACGAACGTAAAGATGATCTGGAATGATCGTGTATGATTTCAATAGTTTATTATTCATGACGCATGTCAGTTTCAAAGTATTGTTGCAATGAAGTTTCAAATGGTTGATCCTTAAATTGCGAAAACAATATTAAATCTCGAAGGTTTGTCTTTAACTTTCTTGGATTGTTATAGGATTTTTCAACTAATATACTGGAATAATGCGGTCCAATATTACAATTTAACATATCAAGCATCAATTGCAAAAGAAGGCTCATTTCTTTGGTTGTCCATTCTATTGCTTCTAAAAAATTAATTTTTTCACCAATTTTTTCCGCCATTGAAAGAACTCTTTTCTTAGGATCTCCTATAGAAGTAAAAGCAAAATTAACGGCCGAGTCAGGATATTGAATAGAATTTTTGACTATCAATGAGAATACATGCTTAAATACGTTATCGTTATCATCATCAACAGGCATTTCTTCCATAACTATGTATGAATCATTTAAATATCTATTAGCAATTTCACAAATATTATCCATGGCCTGCATTATACTGACTGGACTAAGCCATGTGGTATCTTTATGATCAACAAAATCAAGTAATCTCGCTTGCATATATTCAAAAAAAGATAACATGTTGCTAGCCTCAATGCTTGAGAAGTCAATTACGAATATTCTCTTACCAGCCTGAATTAGATTCCTAAAGGTCATACATGTTTTACCCATACCACTCTTTCCGAACGACCATATATTCGCTTTAGCGGCAATATAATTTGAGTACATAACATCAATTTCTCTATTTAAATAGTACGCTTCTTTAGTAACTGAATAAGCGTTAAAAGTAGCATCTCTAAATACAGTTTGATCTATCTTGCAAAACACATTGTCTTCTTCTTTTAGAGTTTCAAGAGGAAAAACACCCAAGTCTTTAAATGTAAAGTTGTCATTAAAAACATTACAGCATAAATCTACAGCTGCCCTTGCTGCCAAATACTGCTTTTTGACTTTATTAATCCCCTTGTTGCCATCAGCAAAATCACATATACCTTTAATAACAAGCCAATTCTTGCTGTATGCATGAGCAACAGATGCAAGTCCAGTACCCTCCATCTCGCCACCAACAACTGGCTCAAATAGGCGCACAAGTTGGTTTCGATACTTTACGTCATCTATCAATTTCTCTCCTGATAGCATATTTCCAGATAACACCCTTGAACGTCGCGTAGGCGTCAGAGCAAACTCCCATCCTATAGGATTTACGAATCTATTTAACAATAAAACGCTTGACATTTGCTTGTAACCTCGGCATTGAATCTTCCCACGCTTAACTTTTATATTTTCGTATTGAATAATTAATTCGGAAACTAACACATCTCCAATTCGCTGTTCTTTATTATTTACGCCGAAAGCAATACCAACCATCATAATGAAAGTTGGCTTCACAAATTCAATTGCTTGCTGTACTGTCATTGTAGAAGCACCTGCTCCACTACTTCCCATTCTCGACTCAACGTGGCAGACAGCATACTTCCCTAACATACCTAAGTAGTAGGTATAGAACTGCTTTTGCACAACCAAAATATTCTCCAAGCCATGTAAGGGAGTTAATCGTTCATGAAGGCACTCCTTTTCTATCTGAGTAACAGTCACTAGAACTATTGACATTAAATCAACATATTCGGCGAAGTTTTCTTCACTAATGCTTTTGTAATTCATTTTTACTTTGCAGTTGTGATACGATCTGTCTTATATGAAGCTTCTACAGTCTCAAAGGAGCGATATACTTCAGGTATGGTATGTATGCGAAAGTAGAGAAAAGAGATGTGCTCGTTGCGTACGTCCTTTCACACTATAGTGGCTATTGGTATAGCTCCACAATACTATCTGTCATAACTTATTCTAAGACAGTAGCTTTCTTAAGTTTTTGCTTCGTTAAGCTATTAGTGCTCTTTGTTCTATATGCATTGAGCAATGCACCAAGATTATTGTGTCAGTTTGCATCAGCGAGCCCCATCCAGCATCCTGAGCTCTTCCTAAATGCATGATATATGAGCGAATACCTAGTTGATGAGGCTTCCTTTTTAATTTTGCATTATTCGGTCACTCATTCGACACAACTGATCCGTTTCAAAATAACTATCTAGATCAGTAAATGACAGCCGAGGCTGATACATTCAAAGAATGTAGAGCACTTGAGTCATCTCTCAATGTATGTACAGTAATAAGCTTCATTAACCGTGAGCTGGATCTATATCTACTCAACGGTTTTTGACACTTTCATAGGCGATGGATATAGGCTAAAGATGCGGTTTTTTGTGTTCATTTTTGATACCTTTCTTCCTTACTGCCCCATTATCTGATTACCCCACGTAGGCCGTACCAAGCTGGCGCTTATCGGTCGTGTGGCAGCTGTTGAGCCGGCACGTTGTTCTAGGCATAGCCGCTCAACAAATCAAGCTGATGTATAGCATAGTAGTAGCGAAACGGCGGCTATACCTACTGGAGAAGCAGGTGTAGCAGCGTTGTCATAGCCGCGTGTACCGCCCGCCGAGCACGGCACCTTCCGGGCTGCCTGGTTGTGGTTGCGTTAGGCGCTGCTGGACTTCGAGGGTGGTACTGGTCAGTTCTACGATGGTCAGCGGGGAAATGAGATAGCTGCTGAAGCCGGGCAGGGTAACGCCAAGGGTACTGTCTTGGCGCGTGTACGGGTGGGTAGAGTGCTGCGTAGGGATGGGCAGTTCGCGGGCAAGTAGACTTGTCGAGAACGTAACATCCGAATTGGTAAAGCGCAGGGTCTCCTTTGGGGCGGACTGGATCACATTGCTCCCCGGTGAGAGGAGCTTGCCATCGGCCCCATAGATGCGGAGATAAGTGCTTTGTAGTTCCCATTGACCTTCCAGGGTAGGTTCGGGCTCCGGGTGGTGGTCTTTTGAGCAGGCGGTGGTGAGTAACGCGAGGCTCAGCAATAAGGGAGAGAAAATACGCGTCATAAGAATAAATAAAGCGATGTGGCCGGCTCGGTACAACCACGCCGTAATGTAGTGCTTCTACCTAAGTGATCGAATCGGCAGTAGCGGAAATACCCATGTATCATTACGTAAACGGCGGCTCATGATAAAGTACCCCAGCCTATTCAGAAGGCTAGGTTAAGTTACGGTCGAGTTTGTATCATTTCTTAAACGCCCGGTCAAGTAATAATACACAGGCCCACAAGCCAGATCAGTAACGGCTAGTGTGCTTCTGCAGCGTCACAAAGGCTTAGTCGCACTAGCGGCAGCAGCGTGGCCCCCCTAGGCTGAGTCTGGGGTAAACAGCCTCCTTAGAAGCCGGTGGCTCTTCTCGTCCTTGGGGTCGGCGACTTGGCAACGACAAGAGGCTAAAATCAGTGGCAGCACGGATGCGTCACGGCCCTGCAGCCTGCTTCTTTCAGGTGCAATCCGTTTCTGCTATTTCGCCCTTTCTGCCGGTACGGTCATTCACTGGTACGTTGGTGGTGGCCTCTCTCCTGCTTCGTCCTGCGCCATGCTGTCTATTCAAGCTCCTACCCTCGGCCCCATCCTAGGCTACACCACGCCTGAGCAAGTTCGAATTTGGGTACGCGGGGAGCGGCTCTCCGCTGAAAAGCGCTATTTCGCAGTGGCTCAACTCCAACATCCCGTGACGGGGTGGGGCACGCAGCAGTACCAAAAACTAGAGCCGCACTTTGACATGACCGGCGTGCTGGCCTTTACCGGGTTAGAAGCAAACACCATTTATCACTACCGCACCGGCTGGGTGGAAGCGGATGCCGACGCGGAATTGAACCAGCTCCCCACCGACCCCGCGGCACTGGACTGGGGCGCCGTAGCGGAAATGACTTTTCGCACCGGCGTGCCGGACGCTGGTCAGGAGCGCACGTTGGTGGTTGGCTCCTGTCGCTACTTGCTCAAGCTGCGGTTGCTGGGCCACGATCTAGACGTCTTCGATGAACGCGGCGATAAAGTCTTCCGCAGCATTCTGGCGCAGAAAGAGGGCGTGGATGCCTTGCTGATGATGGGGGATCAGATCTACGCCGATGACCTGAGCTTCTTTCAGCCCGATAAGACCATGGCGCAGTTCTTAGGTCGTTACCAGGAGGCCTTTGGCCAGCCCTACCTGCGGCAGCTCATGCAGCAAGTGCCCACCTACATGATTCTCGACGATCACGAGATCGAAGACAACTGGCCCCAGAAAGCCACGCAGCGGGATCGTATTCTGCTCTACTCCAAAGCTATTCACGCCTACCAGATCTACCAAGTCAGCCACAGCCCGGTATTCGCCCTGGATGCGCAGGGCTATATTACCGGGACCCCGGATCGGTTCTGGTACTCCTTCCGCGACGGCTGCGTCGATTGCTTTGTCATGGACGTGCGGACCGAGCGCGTCTGGCACGAGGATCCTAGTAAGCGGAGCCTGATTACGCGCGTGCAGATGGAGGCCCTGCAACAGTGGCTGGTTCAGGACGCGGCGGCAGGTCGCATCAAGCTGATTGTGACCTCCGTGCCCGTGTTCCCCGACTTGCAGGCCAGCGAGGAACAAAGCGACAAGTGGGGCGGCTTCCTGCGCGAGCGCACGCAACTGCTGGACTTCATCAAGCAACAGGCCGTACGCAAGGTGGTCTTCGTGTCGGGGGACGTGCACTGTTCCTTCACGGCGGAGCTAACCTGCAAGCAGGATCCTACCTTCAAAGTGGTGTCGGTGATTTCCTCCTCCTTTTTCTGGCCTTACCCGCACATGCGCGCCACCAACTTTCAACTCGACGGAGCCCTGCGCGTGCCGAAGGACCACCCAAACGAGTACCAGGTGGGCGGCGCCAGTGCCGTGTTTTCGGAAG
>NZ_BMHT01000012.1 GCF_014641455.1 Hymenobacter cavernae | reverse complement strand
GCAAGCCGACCATGGCCCAGGCGGCCCAGACCCGGTCGAACACCAGCGCGCCGCCACTGAGCAACAGCCACCCCACGGCCAGTCCCAGGACCGGCAACCGCAGGATGCCGCCGAGCGGAAGCACCGCGTAGTCCCCGTCCACTTTCGACAGCAACTGGCGCCGCAGCTGGTAGCCCACCGTGAGCAGGGCCGCCCCGACGAGCAAAGCCGCCCGTACCTCGGCCCCGAAGGCTCCCGGCGAAGTGTAGCGCACCAGCAGCGGCAACAGGGCCGCCAGCACCACCAGTAGGTAGGTCTGCAGGTGCAGCAGGTCGTCTTCATCGCGGTTCCTTAGCAGCAGGGCCGCCAGCAGATTCTCGGCATACAAAACCAGCATGACCCCAGGTCAGCTCAGGCCCGCCTCGTGCAGCCCAAACACGGCCAGCACTGCCAACGCCTGCCCTAACGCGAGCTGCTGGCGTCGCACCCAACGGGGCAACAGGCCCTGCGCGTGCACCCAGGCCGCTAGGCCGAGTGCGATGCCACCCATGCCCAGGAGCGCAACCAGCAAGAGGGCCACCGGCGCCCCGAGCCAGCCGAACAGCGCCCGGCCCAGCAGCAGCCCGGTGCCGCCCTGCAGCAGGCCCGCCAGCCCCGCAATGCCGCCCAACAGACCGAAGTCGGCAGGAGTACTATCTGGCTCTTCGGCAAGCTGCGCGGGCTGCAATTGCCGATGGGTCAGGTTTACCAGTACGACCCCCGCCCAGCCGGCCATCGCCAGCACCAAGGCGTCGCGGTAGAGCATAGGCGGCAGGCTGTGGCCTGCGTTGCTTAGGGCCGTCAACAGCAGGCTTAACCCCGCGGCTAAGCTGCCGCCCAAGGCAACCCGGTAGAGGAATACCTCCCGCTTTTGGGTAGCAATCCAAACCACGGCCAGGTTTTCGGCATAGAGCAGACCCAGCACTACCGGCCAGCTCAGCCCCAGCTCGTGCAAGCCGAATACGGTGAGCAGGGCAAATGCTTGAGCCAACAACAACTGTAGCGGCTTTACCAAGGTTGCAGGCTTTCTATGACTGACTACTCCGCTCGACCAGATATACAATCCGGTCGTTCCTACACCCCCGCAAACACCTTTTCCCACAGAATCTCCAGCTCCGGCAGGGTCTGGGTCGGGATGGGGCCGGGCGCGTAGAACTCGCCGGCTAGCTGGTATTTCTGCTCCCGCAGCACAAAGACGGAAACGTACTTTTCGAGGGGCGACACAATCCAGTACTCCGAGACGCCGGCTTCCTGGTAGAGGTCGTACTTATCGCGGGTGTCGTGGGCAGCGGTGCCGGGCGAGAGAATTTCGATGATCCAATCCGGGGCGCCCAGGCAGCCTAGGTCATCGAGCTTGGCCGGGTCGCAGATCACGCAGATATCTGGCTGCACGACGGTGGTAATCTGCACGTCGCCATTGGGGCCAGCCGTGGTCAGGCGCACGTCGAAGGGCGCGAAGTAAACTTCGCACTGCTTACCTTCTAAGTACAGCGCAATCGGCGTATTGAGGTTACGAGCCGTAACCTGATGGCGCCGCCGGGGCGCCGGGCTCATCTGATAGACTTTGCCCTTAATCAGCTCCACAAACTCATCCAGCTGCCACGTCAGGTAATCAGCGTAGGTGTAGGTTTTGGTGAGGTCGAGCTGCGAAAGGTTGGTGATGGGCGGCATAGCGTAAAGAGCAAAAGAAGGTTTTACTAAAATACGTGTTTCTGTATAGGATGACGCTGCTGGGTCAGGTCATGACTGGGCTCCGCTACACGCCCTCAAATACTTCCTCCCACTCAATACGAAAGCTGGGTAGCGTGCGCGACGGAATAGCGCCGGGCGTGTAGTACGTATCCTGCAATTGGTAGCGGCTATCTTCCAGCGTGTAGACTACCACACTCTTTTCGCCGGGCAGCACAATCCAGTATTCGCGCACGCCGTTTTCTTCGTACAACTCTAGCTTTTCGTGCGTATCGTAAGCGGCTGTTTTGGGGCTCAGGATTTCAATAATCCAGTCGGGGGCACCTAGGCAGCCGAATTCATCTAGTTTCGTTGGGTCGCACACCACGCAAACATCTGGCTGGACGACGGTAGTGATGGTACTCTCGCCGTTCAGAGTAGCGCGAGTTAGTCGCACATCAAATGGCGCGTGGAAAACTTCGCAAGAGTGTGCAAGCAAGTAGGCGTAAAGTCTACCGACGAAACGGCTTGAGATGCGCTGGTGAGCCACCCGCGGCGCCGGGCTCATGCGGCGGATTTTGCCCCGCACGAGCTCCACAAACTCATCCAACTGCCACGTCAGGTAATCGGCGTAAGTGTAACTTTTGGTGAGGTCGAGTTGGGAGATGTCGGTAATAGGTATCATAGTTGAACAAGCTAGGTCGTACTTAAAGATAGGTCTCCTTTACAAATACGTTGTTGGCGTGTAGAGTGTCTCCCCGTTGAACGACCGATGTCAGAACAATGCGGCCTAAACAACCTCAGCAACGACGGAGACACAAGTATGTGTTTCTACGTGGTTCGTACCTGCCCGTCACCGCGCACGAGCCACTTGTAGCTGGTGAGTTCCTCCAAGCCCATCGGGCCGCGGGCGTGCAGCTTTTGCGTGCTGATACCGATTTCGGCACCTAGGCCAAACTGCGCGCCATCGGTGAAAGCGGTAGAAGCATTGGCGTACACAGCCGCGGCATCCACACTGTTCAGGAATTGCTCGATGTGCTCGGGCGTTTCCGAAAGGATGGCTTCGCTGTGCTTGGAGCTGTGTTCGGCAATGTGCTGAAGGGCTTCTTCCAAGCCGCGTACCGTCTTGATAGCTAGCTTCAGCGACAGAAACTCAGTGCCGAAGTGCTCAGGCGTGGCGTGTTGCAGCAGCTCGGCGGGGTACAGGCCGCGCAGGGCCGCGTAGCTAGGTTCATCGGCGTACAAGAGCACGTGCGCAGTGGCTAGCGGTGCCGTGAGAGCCGGCAGATCGATAAGGCGGGCATGGTGCAGCAGCAGGCAATCGAGGGTGTTGCAGACGCTGGGCCGCCGCGTTTTGGAGTTGAAGATGATAGCGCGGCCTTTGGCTAGGTCGGCGGTTTCGTCGAAGAAAGTGTGCACCACGCCCGCGCCGGTTTCGATAACGGGCACTTTAGCGTTTTGGCGCACGAAGTCGATCAGGCCCTGGCTACCGCGTGGAATCAGCACATCCACGTAGCCGACGGCGTTGAGCAGGGCTTCGGTGGCTTGGCGGTCGGGGGGGAGGAGGGTGGCAGCTTCGGGAGCTAGGTTGTGCTGGCGCAGCACGTCGTGAATGACGGCGATGATAGCCTCGTTGGAGAAGCTAGCGTCGCTGCCGCCTTTCAGGATGCTGGCGTTACCGGTTTTCAGACACAGCGCGGCTACGTCGAAGGTCACGTTGGGCCTAGCTTCGTAGATGACGCCGACTACGCCCAGCGGCACGCACACTTTGGAGAGGTGCAGGCCGTTCGGCAGTTCCCGCTGCAACAGCACTTCCCCCAGCGGCGACGTAAGGCCCGCTACGCTCCGAATATCCTCCGCAATGGCTTCAATACGTGGCCCTGTTAGTTTCAGCCGGTCGTGCTTGGGGTCGTCCGGCGACATACGGGCTAGGTCCTTCTCGTTTTCGGCGAGTAGAAACGGCGTTTTCGCCACGGCCGCGTCGGCGAGGTCGCGCAGCAGCGCGTTGATTTTTTCGGAGGCAACCAGACCTAGGCTGCGGCTGGCTTTCTGCGAAGCTTCAAATACAGGTTGCAAGTTCATAAGAAGGAACTGTAGGAACGCGCCACGGCGCGTTCGTCGTTGAACGACCTGGCCCAGCACAAGGTAAGGGCCTGTAAAGTGGTGTCTAAACCAGGTAAGCGCACGAGAGGCGCGGGTGCCGAACGCGCCGTGGCGCGTTCCTACGTTAGCTGATTTCGGCGTTCAAAAACAGATAATCATAATGCACCAGCGGCTTCTGGTTTTTCTGCCCGATGCGCTCCACGGCTTTGTCGGAGCCATATTCCGCCAGACCTAGGCCAACGGGTTTCTGGTGCTCATCGATTAGCTTGATGATGTCGCCTTTCTGGAATTCGCCGCTGATCTTCGTGATGCCTACTGGCAGCAGACTTATGGCTTTGCCGGGCGTGGTGAGGGCCGTTTTGGCGCCGTCGTTGATGTGAATCACGCCTTTCGCCGCGGTTTCGGAGTGCGCAATCCACTTCTTTTTGCCCGAGGCAATTTTATACGGGATGAAGCGTGTATTCTCCACTTCGCCGCTCAGCAGCCTAGGTAACACATTCTCCGTCTTGCCGTTGGCGATGTGCACCGCAATACCGAGCTGCGCGACTTTGTGCGCCATGTGGCACTTCGTAATCATGCCGCCGCGGCCAAACTGCGAGCGTTGCGTCGTGACGAACGACGAAAAGCTGGTGGTAGTCGGCTCGATTTCCCGGATCAGCTCGGAGCTTGGGTCTTTCGGGTCGCCGGTGTAAATGCCGTTGACGTTGCTGAGGATGAGCAGCGCGTCGGCGTTCAGCATGGAGGCGATGAGGCCGGCCAGCTCGTCGTTGTCGGTGAACATCAGCTCCGTTACGGAAATCACATCGTTCTCATTCACAATGGGAATGATGTTGTTTTGGAGCAGCGCGCCGAAGCAGTTTTGCATGTTCAGGTAGTGTACCCGGTCGCGGAAATCTTCCTTCGTGACCAGCACTTGCGCGCAAACTAAGTCGTGCTGACCGAACAGCTCGGCGTAGGTGCTGAGCAGCTTGACCTGGCCCACGGCGGCCAGCAGCTGGCGGCTGGTCACGGCGTCAGCTTTGTCGGAAACCTGCACCAGGCTGCGCCCCGAGGCCACCGCGCCCGACGACACCAAAATGACTTCCCGACCTAGCTTTTTGAGCGCGGCGAGCTGCTCGACCAGGTGCCGGATGCGGGCCGTGTCGGGCAGGCCGTTGTCCTGCGTCAGCACGTTGGAGCCGATTTTAACGATGATTCTTTTGTAAGTGAGCGACATAGAAAGGAAAGCAGAGCGGGCGAAATTTAACCAGAACCTGGCACAACCGCCCAGCCGCCGCAAGGCTATTCCATGGCGTCTACCGAAACTTTGTAGGTCGGGTCTTCCCAGTAGTTCACGTCGATAAGCGCTTGCGCGTTGGCGAGCAGACGGCGGCAATCGGGGCTGAGGTGGCGCAGGTGCAGCTTTTTGCCGCTTTTGTGGTAGCGCTCGGTGAGCTTGTTCAGCGCTTCGATGGCTGATAAATCAGCCACGCGGCTTTCGCGGAAATCCACGATAATTTCCTGCGGATCAGAAGCTAGGTCGAACTTTTCGTTGAACGCCGCCACCGAGCCGAAGAAGAGCGGCCCGAAGATTTCGTAGTGCTTGATGCCCTGCTCGTCCACGTACTTGCGGGCCCGAATGCGGACCGCGTTTTCCCAAGCAAAGGCCAGCGCCGAAATCACCACGCCGATGAGTACGGCCAAGGCTAGGTTCTGGGAAATGGCCGTGATGAGCGTCACCAAAACCATCACGACCACATCGGTAAGCGGCATTTTGCCAATGATGCGCAGGCTGGCCCACTCGAAGGTGGCAATAACTACCATAAACATTACGCCCACCAGCGCCGCCAGTGGCAGCCGCTCAATCAGCGACGAGCCCACCACCACAAACAGCAGCAGCGCCACTGCCGTCACCACGCCCGAGATCCGCTGCCGTCCGCGCGACTCCAGGTTGACCATCGTCTGCCCGATCATGGCGCAGCCACCCATGCCGCCAAAGAAGCCGGAGGTGATGTTGGCGAGGCCCTGCGCCACGCAGTCTTTGTTGCCGCGCCCGCGGGTTTCCGTTATTTCGTCGACTACCGTGAGCGTGAGTAGGCTTTCGGTGAGGCCCACCAGCGCCATGATAACGGAGTAAGGAAATATGATTCTGATTGTCTGCCAGTTGAATGGCACTTGCGGCAAATGCGGCTGCGGCAAACCGCCCGCAATGGAAGCAATATCGCCCACCGACTTCGTGGGTAAATTGCCGAAAATCACCAGCGCCGAAACGACCAGAATGGCGATGAGCGAAGGCGGAATGGCCTTCGTAACTTTCGGCAGCAGGAAAATAATAGCCATCGTGAGGGCCACCAAACCTAGCATCAGGTACAGAGGCGAGCCGCTGAGCCAGTGCGTTGCGCCAGTCGCATCTGCCACTTTGAACTGCTCCAGCTGCGCCATGAAGATGATGAGCGCCAGCCCATTCACAAAGCCAAACACCACTGATTGCGGCACCAACCGGATAAACTTGCCAAAGCGCAGCAAGCCAATAGCTATCTGAATAAGGCCCATCAGCGCAACGGCCGCAAACAGGTACTCCACGCCGTGCCGCTCTACCAAGCTCACAATGACCACCGCCACCGAGCCCGCCGCGCCGGATATCATGCCTGGCCGCCCACCGAAAAGGCTGGTGATAAGGCAAATAATGCAGGCCGAGCTAATGCCCACGAGTGGGCTGACGTGGGCCAGCAGGGCAAACGCCACTACTTCAGGCACGAGGGCCAGGGCCGTGGTGAGGCCCGCCAATACTTCATCCTTGAGGCTATGGCCTCGGGTTAATTTGTCAAGAAGAATCATTCGAAAGGTATTCCGTTTGGGAAAGACGTGCCGCCGACTGCGCGCCGGGCGTAACCTAGGTTTGCCTATAAAAAGCATGTGCATGAGGCATTTGCGAAAGCAAATGCCGCCGGGCATGAGAAGCTCACGGTGGCGTAAGGGTGATAGGAGCGAAGAGGCCGGTCATGCGAAACGGTGCACAAAGCTAGGGGTTAAAGCGGCGGCTCCGGCAAACTTCGGTTGCGTATGCCTCGCCCAACGGCGTGCGGGCATCTGACCGGGAGAACCATGACTTTGCGATATCTTGCGTTCAAATGCTTTCCCACAAACACGAAATCTTCCTGGAAGTCGCGCGGCAGCTGAGCTTTACCAAGGCCAGCCAGACGCTGTTCACAAGCCAATCCGCCGTGAGCAAGCAGGTGAAGGCGCTGGAAGAGTACTACAAGATCGGCTTGTTTGAACGGCTCGGTAACAGCGTGGTGCTCACGCCGGCTGGCAAGCTCTTGTACGATAAACTCTTGCTGGCCAAGCAGCTGCAACACGAGCTGCACCAGGAGTTTGCCAGCATCAGCACCAGCTTCTCGCCCCAGATTCAGATGATGATCGGGGCCAGCACCACCATTTCGCTGTACGTGCTGCCGCCGGTGCTGTCGGCATATTTGCAGCAAAACCCGAACACGCAGCTCACCCTGCGCAACCGCAACAGCGAGAACATCCTGAAGGCGCTGATCGAGCACGAAATCGACCTAGGTATTATTGAGGGCATCAACAAAGTCAGCAACGTGACCTACACGCCGTTCCTGACCGACGACGTGGTGGCGGTGCGCTCGGCTCGGAACCCGTTGGTGAAGACCGAGTTAGATCTGAAAGACCTGTACGAGACGCCGCTCGCTCTGCGCGAATATGGCTCGGGCACGCTGGCGGTGCTGGAAGAAGCCCTGGAGCAGCAGCAAATCAAGCTGGTCGATTTGCCGGTGAAAGTGCGGCTCGGCGGCACTGAGGCGCTGAAAAACTTTGTGCGGGTTGATACGTGCCTAGCTTTTCTGCCGCGGCAGGCGGTGGTGAAAGAGCTGGAATCGGGCGAGCTGGTGGAAGTGCGCATACGGAACCTGAAGCTGACCCGGCAGTTCAATTTCATTCAGCGCAAAGGCACCGAGAACAACCAGCCTTACCAGAATTTCGTCCGCTTCACGAAGCGTTATTATTCCGAAAAGGAATAGCCTATTCCGAAACTCCATTTGATTCGGGTATAACCTAGTAGGTACTTGCCAACGTTTTGCAGGCAGCAAGTCGCGGCACACGAAGGTGTAAGCGGCTTACTGCTTCTTGCAAAAAAAGCTAATAGCCAATAGCTAAGCACCTAATCCTAGGTTTGTCATGACCATCTGTACCGAAACTTCCAGTCGAATCACCAACCTAGAGTGCTCGGTTTGTGGCGCGCCTCACTCTGCTTTCAAGCTCCAGCGCGTATCGGTATGCCACGGCATGCCGCTCATTGCGCGCTACGACTTACTCGACCCACTGCCGAAAACCAGCATCAACCTGGGAGAAGCCAGCATGTGGCGCTACCGCGAACTGCTGCCCTTGCTCGAAGACGAAAACCGCGTGAGCCTCGGGGAGGGCTTTACGCCCATCATCGCGCTGCAAAACCTAGCTAGCCGCTACAACCTGCGCTCGTTGGTGCTGAAAGACGAAGGCAAGAACCCAACCGGCTCTTTTAAAGCCCGCGGCCTGAGCATGGCCATTTCCAAAGCCAAGGAGCTAGGTGTGCAGGGCTGTATCGTTCCGACGGCCGGCAATGCGGGCGTGGCTATGGCCGCGTACTGCGCCAAAGCGGGTATGCGCGCCGTGGTAGCCATGCCGCGCCACACGCCGAAAGCCTTCAAAGAGGAATGCTACTGGTACGGCGCTGAGGTGCAGCTAATTGACGGCCTTATCAACGACTGCGCCGCCTGGGTGCGCGAAACCAACGCCGACGGCCATCTGCTCGACGTCTCGACGCTGAAAGAGCCGTACCGGATAGAAGGCAAGAAAACCATGGGCTACGAAATTGCCGAGCAGCTAGGTTGGCACCTGCCCGACGTGCTGCTGTACCCCGCCGGCGGCGGCACCGGCCTGATCGGCATCTGGAAAGCTTTCCGCGAAATGCAAGCCCTGGGTTGGCTGCCCGCCGATGTGAAGCTGCCGCGCATGGTAGCCGTGCAGGCCGAAAACTGCCAGCCGCTGGTGGAAACATTCCTAGGTCGGCAGGCCAATTCACAGCAGTACAATGGCAAGCCGACCATTGCCAACGGCTTGGCGGTGCCGCGCCCGCTGGGCGAGCCGCTGATGCTGAATGTGTTGCACGAGTCGCAGGGCACGGCCGTAAGCATCAGCGAGGATGAAATGCTGGAAGGCATGCGCGAGCTAGGTAAGCAGGAAGGCTTGTTCGTAGCCCCCGAAGGCGCCGCCGTGTGGATGGCCGCCCGGAAGCTGCTAGCCAGTGGCTGGCTCAGCGCCGACGAGCAGATCTTACTGCTGAACACCGGCTCGGGCCAGAAGTACCTGGAAAACGTGGAAGGCCGCTATGATCAGTAGGAGCCAGGCTAGGTTTGTAGCGCGGAAATCCGTTCCGCGACGAGCAACGCGAGTTCTGCCGCTTGGGCGCCTGATTGCTCGGCCGGATTTATAATCCGGTCGTTACGAGCTGCGGATTTGTAATCCGCCGGGGCCACGCCGTTTGAGATTGTTCTGGTGTAAGTGCCCGCTTCGCGGGCGGGGATTATAAATCTCCCGTTCGCAGCAACCGGATTGTAAATCCAGCCGAACAGACGGAAATAAGAACTTCATGCTGCGCCTGTCGAAGCATGACGTTCTTGTTTATTTTACGACTTACAAAGCCCTGCGCACCTGGGTTCAGCTTCTCCCGCCGCCAAAACAAGCCCCGTACTTTCTGCATGAAAATTCCCGCCCACTGTCTGCTAATAACTTTTAGCGCGTTGACCCTAGGTTTTGCGCCGCCGCGTGTCGTTCCCAAAGTCACAGATGTGCTGCCCGCCGCTGCCTTGCAGCCGTACGGGAGGACGTTGCTTAATAAAGAGCAGCTTGAGCTGATCAGCTCGGCGGTGCATTTTGGCTTTAGCTTCGAAGGCACCGAATGCCAGATTTTTGCCTCACTGCCTAACACCCAAGGCCACAATTACTTGCAATACGAGTTGGATGGCGTGTACCAGAAACGCCTTAAAGTAACCGGCAATTCGAAGGAGCCGATTACCATAACGGCACCTGGCGCGGGCAAGCATACCGTTTGGGTTTACAAAGCCACCGAGGCGCACACGGGTGCCATTGCCATCCAGAAAATAACAGGGCAGAAAGTGAAGGCAATGCCCAACTCGAAAGCGCCTTTGATTGAGTTTATCGGCAACAGCATCACCTGCGGCGCGGCCATGGACCCGTCGGAAGTGCCTTGCGGCGCTGGGCAGTACCACGATCAGCACAACGCCTACATGGCCTACGGACCTAGGGCTGCCAGGGCACTGAAAACCAACTTTATCCTGAGCAGCGTGAGCGGCATCGGGGTTTACCGCAACTGGAACAGCCTCAGCCCAACCATGCCGCAGGTGTATGAGAAAATTGATTTTCAGGATAAGAACCCGCAGCGCTGGAACTTCGCGACGTACAGCCCGAAAGTGGTGAGTATTGCCCTCGGTACCAACGACTTCAGCAATGGCGACGGCAAAACCGCCCGCCTGCCGTTCGACAGCGCCAGCTTCGTGGGCAACTATGTGCAGTTTGTGAAGCTGGTAAAGGCGAAATACCCCAAAGCGCAGATTGCCCTGCTGAGCAGCCCCATGATCAACGGCAAAAACCGAACGCTGCTGCAAAACTGCCTGACCGCCGTAAAGCAAAAAACCGACGCCAGCTTTCCGACGGATAAACCCGTGGCCGTGTATTTCTTTCAGCCGATGCAGGCCAGAGGCTGCCTGGGGCACCCGAATGTGGAAGACCACGCCATAATGGCGAGCGAGCTGGAGCCGTTTTTTCGGAAGCTGATTCAGTGAAGACTTGCCTAAACCGTCATGCTGAGCTGGTCGAAGCATCTCGCGTGCAATGCTAACTCCAATCGTCTGGTTTATCATTGCACGCGAGATGCTTCGGCCAGCTCAGCATGACGTTCTGGCTCACCGGATGCTTACTAGAAAATGGCAAAACGCAAACTACTCGCAGCCGTAATCACGCTGAACCTACTGGCTTGCTTTGGGCTGCGTGCCCAAGGCCCAAACCTAACTGCCAGCTTTGAAGCGCCACTGCCCATGCCTGCTGCCAACCAAGCCCGCCTGCACGCCGATGTGAAGTTCCTGACTTCGCTACAGCCCGCCCGCAACCACCGCAACCTAGGTTCGCTGAACAAAGCCGCCGATTACATCCACGCGGAGCTGCAAAAGCTAGGTATTCCGGTGCAGGAGCAGAAATTTCCGGTGGACGGGCACGAGTACCGCAACGTCATTGCCTCTTTCGGGCCGCCCACGGCCGAGCGCATCATCGTAGGCGCGCACTACGACGTATGCGGCGACCAACCCGGTGCCGACGATAATGCCAGCGCCGTAGCCGGCCTGCTCGAAACGGCGCGCCTACTGCACGAGCAAAACCCCACGCTCAAACATCGGATTGATTTTGTAGCGTTTTCGCTGGAAGAACCGCCCTATTTTGCCACCGACCACATGGGCAGCGCCGTGCATGCCAAGTCGGTAAACGCGGAGAAGGCGCCGGTGAAGGCCATGATTTGCTACGAGATGATCGGCTACTTCCGCGACGAGCCCGGCTCGCAGCAATTCCCCGATCCTAGGTTGGCGGCGCTCTACCCCAACACAGGCAACTTTATTACGGTAGTTGGCAAGCAAGGGCAGGAAGGGATTACGCAGCGCATCAAAACGCTTATGAAGGCGCACGCCAAAATTGATGTGCAGAGCATCAACCTGCCTACCTCCCAGGGCCTAGCTGGCCTGTCGGACCACCGCAACTACTGGCGCTACGGCTACGATGCGGTGATGATCAACGACACCTCCTTCCTGCGCAACCCGAATTACCACAAGGCCACTGACACCATCGAAACGCTCGACTTCCGGCGGATGGCGGAAGTGGTCAATGGTGTGTATGGCGCCATCCTAGGACTGTAAGATGACACCGACTATTCTGCTCGTTCCCGGCTTAGGTAATTCAGGGCCAGCCCATTGGCAAAGCCAGTGGGCTGAGCAATACGGCTACCCGCGTGTGGAGCAGCAAGATTGGAACCGGCCTAGGTGCTCCGATTGGGTGCGCGAATTGGACAAGGCGGTACGACAAGCCGGGCCGCGGGTGGTGTTGGTAGCGCACAGCCTAGGGTGCAGCACCGTCGGCCATTGGGCGGAGCATTTTCCAACGGTGTCGGTAGTCGGTGCTATGCTCGTGGCACCAGCTGACACAGAGCGGGCTGATTTTCCGCCCGAAGTCTTCGGCTTTGCGCCGATGCCCCAAAAACTGCTACCATTCCCGAGCATCGTAGTGGCTTCAGCCAATGACGAATACGTGTCACTGGCCCGCGCTCAGGTATTTGCGGCTAGGTGGGGGAGTACCTTGGTCGAGGTTGGAGCACTCGGCCACATCAATGCCGCGTCGGGGCTCGGGAGCTGGCCAGCCGGGCACGTGCTGCTAGAGCAGCTGCTACAACGCCTGTAAGTGTTTGGAGTTTTCTTATGCCTGTGCCTGACAGCTTTTGCTGCTAGGTCGGAACGCTATGCCTGAAAAAGTAAGCTGGAAGCGCAGCAACGCAGTTAGCAACTACGCAACTGTTAGAAGCTGCGTGATTTGCGAGAAAGTACTTTTTGCGGAAAAGAGGCCAATTTTCGATAAAATCAATTTCGGACTTAGCTATTCTGTTTTAAAGAGGAGTTTGTTAGAAAAAGGGTGGTTTTCAGAGAAAGTACTCTGATTTTGGAGGTGTATGTTGGATGATTGTTAATGTATCTGGTATCTTGCCATAAGATTTCATAGTAGCCACATCTCAAAACTTACCCGTTTAAAGCACTATGTCTAGTTCCTCTACGGGCTTCCGGCCTGGTCTAAGTTTGTTTGCGCTCCTCGCCTGTTTGTTGCTGGGAGTTATAGCGGCTTTCATGCCGGCCAACCATCCAGCGGCAGCGCCCGGCACCATCAACACCGCCGATGTCGCCTGGATGCTGACCGCTACAGCTTTCGTGCTGATCATGACGCCGGGCCTGTCGTTCTTCTACGGCGGCATGGTGCGCCCCAAGAACGTGATTTCGACGATGCTGCAAAGCTTCGTGGCGATGGGCGTGATTACGCTGGTGTTTTACTTCGTCGGCTTCTCGCTGGCTTATGGCGACAGCTGGCACGGCCTGATTGGCAACCCGTTCACGTTTGCCATGCTGCGCAACGTGGGCACCGCCACGCACCCGTTGCTCTCGCCCACTATTCCGCTGATCCTGTACTTCGCTTTTCAGCTGAAGTTTGCCATTATCACGCCGGCGCTCATCACTGGCTCGTTCGCGGAGCGGGTACGCTTTAAAGGGTACCTAGCTTTCATGGTGCTGTTTTGCTTGTTCATTTATTGCCCCCTGGCGCACTGGACCTGGCACCCCGAGGGCTTCCTGCACAAGTGGGGCGTGCTTGATTTTGCTGGTGGCACGGTGGTACACATTTCGGCCGGTATTGCAGCCCTGGCTGGCGCTATGGTGCTAGGTCCGCGCGTGGCGCAAGGCCGCAGCACGTCTTTTTCAACGCCGAACGTGCCGTATGTGCTCCTGGGCACGGGGCTGTTGTGGATGGGCTGGTTTGGCTTTAACTCTGGTTCAGCTTTGGGTGCCACTGAGTTAGCGGCTCTCTCTTTTGCGAACACCAACCTGGCTTCCGCCGCAGCCCTGGTGATGTGGCTGCTGATTGAAGTAGCCCGCGGCGGCAAGCCCACGGCAATGGGCGCCTGCATCGGGGCGGTGGTTGGTCTGGTGGCCATCACGCCCGCTGCCGGCTACGTCGACTACGGTCAGAGCGTACTGATCGGCATGGTAGCTTCGTTGATTAGCGCTGCCGCTGTGCACTGGAAAAACAGCCGCACCAGCATCGACGACACGCTGGATGTGTTTCCCTGCCACGGCCTAGGCGGTATTGTCGGGATGATTCTCACCGGCGTATTCGCTAACAACGGTGGCCTCGTGCACGGCACTACCACGCTGTTTGGCTACCACCTGCTTGGGCTGGTGATTGTCATAGCGTATTGCTTTGTAGGTGCTTGGGTGCTGCTGAAAGTAACGGACAAGCTCTTCGGCTTGCGCGTGAAGGCATCGGAGGAAGAGCTAGGCCTCGACCTGAGCCAGCACGAAGAGTCGACTTACCACGTCGATGAAGAGTTTGAGAAAACCTACCGCAAAGACAAAGACCTCGTAGCGGAGCGGGTGTAATTGCCCAACCTAGCTTCAACAAAAAGCCGTCAGTGTGAAGCCGACGGCTTTTTTGTTGAAGCTGTTTTTAAGAAGTCGAAAAGCCCGTCATACTGAGCTTGCCGAAGCATCTCTACGGTAAGCTCAGTATGACGGGCTTTTATTTGCTGTCCACATCTTCTAACTCTAGCTTAGCTGCGGCATTTCCTTGCGCTCCAGCACTTCGTCGATGAGGCCGTACGCTTTGGCTTCGTCGGCGCGGAGCCAATAGTCGCGGTCGGAGTGGTCGTGAATTTCCTGGTAGGTCTTGCCGGTGTGATGGGCCAGGATGGTGTACAGCTCGGCGCGCAGTTTCAGAATCTCGCGGGCCGTAATTTCGATGTCAGCCGACGGACCCTGCGCGCCGCCCGAGGGCTGATGAATCATCACGCGAGCGTGGGGCAGGGCCGAGCGTTTGCCCTTCGCGCCGCCCGCCAGCAGCACCGCGCCCATCGACAAGGCCACGCCCGTGCAGATGGTTGCCACGTCGGGGCCGATGTACTGCATTGTGTCATAGATACCTAGGCCCGCGTACACCGAGCCGCCCGGCGAGTTGACGTACAGCAGAATATCCTTCTGCGCATCAACGGATTCCAGAAACAGCAATTGCGCAGTAATCACATTCGCAATCTGATCATCGACGGCGGTACCGAGGAAAATAATACGGTCCATAATCAGGCGCGAAAACACGTCGATTTCGGCGAAGCGCGTGGGGCGTTCTTCAATAACGGAACGCGTCATGGCCGTGACGAGGGGCTGCGCCTGACTTTCTACCTGGCGCAGGTAGTTATCCACACCCAGGCTGTTGATACCTTGGCCATGCACCGCGAATTTTCGGAATTCTTGTTTGCTGAGCATACGAAATGAAAATGCGCAAGCCCGCTTCCAAAGTCCAGGGAATGGGGTTCCTGGCGCTTCGGAAAAGCACTTGCAAGTGATACGTTGGAGGAGGTGTTACTGGACAGTTCCGGGTTCCCGCAGAGGGCGCAGAGTGCGACTTACCCTAGGTTGACAAGAAAGCGACGGAGCTGCTGACCTAGGTTGGTAAGTGCTTGTCGGAAGTAATCTGCCAGGCTTTGGCGCTGATTCCTGTAAAGCTTTTGGTGGATGGCCGCCAGCTCACGCCGGAGCTGCTTTCGGCCTGCCGCGTGTATTCCTTGGTAGGCGCGGCGCTGAAAATCAGTATCGGAAGCCAGGTCAGCATCGAGCAGCTCCTGCACGCGCCAGTCGGCTACCTGCTCGGGTTGCGGGTTGCTGAGTAGGTAGTGCTCAATGCGTTGCAGACGTTCTAGCTCGGGGCGCATGGGGTTAGTATTCAAGTACAGTAGCGGCCACCTTGCGCACGGCGTTGCGCAGGCGCTCCAGGCATTTGAACTTCTGCACCGTGGCGGAGCGCACACTGCGATATTGGTGCGCGGCGGCAATCTGCTCCAGCGGCTCGTTGAAGTAGTAAAAGGAAACCAGAATGCTTTTGCACTTCGCGCCAAGCTGCTCCACGTAATCCAGTACCGAATTGGAGCCGGAAGGCGCTTCTGCTACTTCGGGCGCGGCTGCTTCGGCTAGCTCCGCGTGTTCATCCAGCAGCGCGGCGCTAGGCTGACGGCTGCGGCGGCTAAGCTCCCGGTGCCAAAGGTTGCGGCACACGCTGACCAGATAAGTGCTCGGCGCGGCCGTCAGGACCAGGTTGCCGTGCACGGCCTTTTCGTAAAACACGATTAGCGCGTCATGGAACACATCCTGGGCATCCTGCGCCGAGCCGCTGTGCCGCAGCACATGCCGGCGCACGACCGGAAACGTCTGGCGGTAGAGGTCGGTGAGCGTCCGTTCCCGGTCCGTCCGCAACGCCTGTTGCAATGCGAGGCTAGGTGCCGTTGGGCCAAGTGTAGCGGGTTGAGTTCTCATACAAGCGGAAGTTCTGACTATTAATCTTCGTTTTGCCTGATTATCACCCTCGCTAAGAAAAGATTTTTTGGGTGGCTGAAGTGCGGTTGCCGTAGGAACGCGCCACGGCGCGTTCGTCGTTAAACGACCAGTACGAGGGCATGTGAACAGTAGCGCGAAAATCTGTTTCGCGACGAGCAACGCGAGTAGTCCGCAGTGCTCGACGGCATGGAGCCAAACACGTTGGCACTCGCGTTGCTCGTCGCGAAACAGATTTTCGCGCTACAAAACGGCGACTGTCCCCAGAACCTAGCAAGACCTAGGTACGGCCGTCCAACGATACGCGAACTGCAGAGTTCGCGCTACAAGTTCTACACGCTTCTAACGCAACGCGTAGAACCAGATATACAGCACCGTACCAATCAGGAACCCGCCGAAGAAGATGCTTTCGTAGGGCGGACCTACGTGCAGGGCGGCGAGGCCAGCCGCTATCAGACCTAGCACCGCCAGCGTTACCCCAAACCACAACGAGCGCCGGCGTTGGGCGGGTACCGCAAGCCGCCAGGTGCCAACCAGCGGAAAAAGTAAGCCCATGGCTACCATCCCGAGCATATTCAAGGCGTCAGATTTGGTGAAGAAGCTAGCCGCCAGCGCCGCAACACCCACGCCGAGCAGCGCCGAAAACTGGGTTGATTGCCGCACCTGCGTCTGGCTCAGGGCGTGGCGCCCGTAGGTGTTGAAGCGCAAAAGCGTGTTAAACAACGGATCAGCAAACCAGCTCATGAACACCAGCACCAGATACAGCGGCAGCAGCACCGGGATGAAACGCGTGAAAACAAATAGTCCCAGAAAGAGCGCCCGCCGGGTTCCGTCGCTGAGCGAAGACGACCAGTAGCCGAAGCGCATAAAGTTGCGGTACAGCCAGTACTGCGTTTTTAAGGCTTCTACCAGGCCTTCGCGGGCGTATTCGGAGGTGGGAGAGAGGCGCAGCGCCTGCCGGAAGTGCTCCAAAGCGGGTTTGGCTTTCCCTGTTTCGAGCGCCACCCAGCCGGCGTCGGCGTGCGTGCCCGCATCGTCGGGGTCCTGGTGCAAGGCGCGACCCAGGGCATCAGCCGCTTCGTCGCGGCGGCCGAGGCGGGTAAGGGCGCGGGCCCGCAGCCCCAGGCAGTCGACGTGCTCGGGGTCGTAGGAGAGGCCCGATTCGGCCGCTTTCAATGCCGCCTGCCACTGGTGCCGCTGAAAGCGGATAATACCTAGGGTATGGTAATAATTTGGATCGGTCGGGTCGAGGGCTAGCGCGTGCTCAATGGCAACCAGCGCCGCCGGCTGCCGGTGCTGCCGCAAATGCGCCAGGCTGAGCAGGTAGTAGGCAAAATCGTACTCGGGTGCCAGGTGAATGGCAGTTTCGGCTTCCGACTGTCCTTCCTCCAACTTGGCCTGATCGAGCAAACACATGCCGAGCCAGGCATGGGCCAGGGCATCGGTCGGGTCGGCTTGCAGAATGCGCCGCAGCTCCTGTTCCGCCTGGGGCGCGCGGCCTTGGCGAAGCAGCAGCAGGATGCGTTCAGACCAGTGATGGGAGGAAACGTGTTCCATTGATGAACAATAATCTACCGAAACCTAGGTAATTGAAAAAAGAGATATATTTGTCTGAATAACGAAGATCATAGACAACAACATAGGCTATGGCTGTCAATCCTGCACAGAGCAGCCAAATACGTGCAGCGTTATAATCTGGCTGTAAGACATTGTACGCCCCTGAAGCTCCTAATAGTCCAATGCCCGCAGCCCATAGTCGGGATGCGAAGGGCGTATAATCTGGTTTATTTGTCAGATAGCTACTTGAGATTGGTACAAGTAAGGCTAAGGTAGTTCCAAGCAATACAGTAGGTATCTGCGTTGGTAAGTTCAAAACAGCAAGACAGGAGCTAACGCCCATCACGTACCCAACAAACACATTAGAACCATGTACCTCTGCTGCACTCAGCGCATACCGTGCGTGGGCATCGAAGCGCACAAGGGTGTTAAATAGTAGCTTTAAGCCCCACAGAAAGACAACAAATACAATGATCGAGGCCTGAAAGAGCATGCCCGTATCACCACCGGATGGTTTGCCGGAGGAGGATGGGCTTTGCCAGAGAGCAAAGCCTATGATGAAGAGAAGTAAGCGTACGACAAAAGCAAGTGCCCGCCGGTCAGCAGGACCTAAATTAAGGCCAAGTTGGCGGATTAGCCATAAGTGGCAATGCATTAACATTCGATAAAGCCAGAACCGGCTTTTGAACGCTCGCAACAATCCTTCGCGCGCTGCCTCTTCGTTTGGCTGCAAACGCAGTGACTCAGCAAAATGCTGGCGTGCCAAGGCATATTGACCAGCTTCCAGGTATATCTGTCCAGCATTGGCATGAGTTTGAGACACCAGCGGATTTGCTCCCAAAGCAACATTTAATGCTGCAATGCCATCTTTGTGTTCGCCTAATAGCGCTAATACTCGCCCTTGTAGATTGCGACATCCGACGTGCGTAGGTTCATAAGTTAGCCCATTGACAGCAAATTTCAGTGCTTTCTGTGGTTGTCCATTTGCCAGGGCAATGGACCCGGCAGTAGCATGGTAGGCGGAGGAAAATGGGTGTAAACGTAAAGCTTCCTGAATCGATTTTTGAGCTTCACCCAGCCGCCCTTGCTCCTGTTGCACGTAAGCTAATAGGTAGTGAGCATTGTGAAGTTCTGGTTCCAAGCTCAATAGGTAAATCAGGGATTCTTCTGCCGCAGAGCAGTGGTTTTGGTCTAATAAAGCCTGCGCCAGAAATAAATGAGCCACTATATCTTGCCCGTCTTGTGCTAGCAAGTCACGACATACTTCTTCTGCTAACTTTGGACGCTGCTGCCGAAGTAAAAGCTCAATTCGGTGATAAGGGTAAGAAATAGGCACGATTTGAATTCTGCTTACGCCGACGGCTTCTTAATCCCCAAGTACACCAGAATATCATCGTACACGCCGCCTTCATTCGAGTACAGCGCGTAGTTTTTGGCCGTGGCAAACCACTCCTTCGTGCTGGCCCGAATCTCTTTGGCCGCAGTCAGCAAGTCGTTCTGCTCGATGGGCAACGGCCGACCTAGCTTCATCGACTCCCGCAACCTAGCTTCGATGGCCGTGTCGACTAATGCCTTGAGGTCGGCGCCCGAAAGGCCGGGCGTTTTGGCTGCTACAGCCGCCACATTCACGCTTGCGGCCAGTGGCTTTTCGCGCAGCAGCACCTCCAGCACGGCGGCGCGGGCAGCTTCATCAGGCGGCGTCACCAGCACGATGCGGTCGAAGCGGCCGGGGCGGCGGAAGGCGGCATCAAGGTGCCAGGGCGCGTTGGTGGCGGCCATGATGAGCACGCCCTCGTTGGTGCGGGTGGCGCCATCCAGCTCCGCCAAAAACTGGTTTACCAACGAGCGGCCGGCGCTCTGGCGCAGGTCGTGGCGGTTGGCAGCCAGGGCATCCACTTCGTCGAAAAATAGCACACAGGGTGCTTGCAGGCGCGCCATCTCGAAGAGTTGATGCAGGTTTTTCTCGCTGTTGCCTAGCCACATATCCAGAATGTCGTTGATGCCGACATTAATGAAGGAGGCTTGTACCTCGCCGGCCGTAGCGCGGGCCAGGTGGGTTTTGCCGCAGCCGGGCGGACCGTACAGCAGCAGCCCGCCACCGGTAGCTTTGCCGTAGGCTTTGTACAGATCAGGGTATTGCAGCGGGTGAATAATCTTGAGGCGAATTTCCTCTTTCACAGGCTCCATGCCGCCCACGTCGGAGAAGTTGATTTTCGGTTTTTCCAGCCCCGAGAACAAGGCGTGCTCATCGATAACCAACCCCGCGTTGCCAGGTGCCTCGGGCGGCGGGCCGCCGTGGGCGGGCTGCGCCGCTGCTCGCTCCCGAAGCTGGGCAACTAATTCCGCATCTTCCAGTGCCGGGTTGTAGTGCTGAGCCGTTTCGTAGGCTTCGCGGGCGGCGGCGAGCTGACCGGTGCGGGCCAGTAAGCGGGCATGCAGCAGGTGGGCACGGGCGTGCTCGGGGTAACTGGCCAGCAACTCTTCCACGACCACAAAAGCCGCCGAAGTCTTGCTCAATCCTGCGTACACTTCCGCCAGGCCAAGCTGCAAGTCGGGGTCGGTGGGTGTCTGGCGCAAGCCGACGCGGTACGTGTCTTCGGCTTCGGCCAGGCGCCCGGCCTGAAGTAGCAGCGCCGCTACGTGCTTGCGCAACGGCAGATTATCGGGGGAGAAGGAAAGCGCCTCAAGAAGAGGCTGAATAGCAGCGGGATCGGAAAAAGCGGACATAGTAATTTTAACAAGCAACTGTGGCAAGCTACACGCTTAAGCCAGGAGCACAAAGGATTAGCAGGTAACGGGTAAGCAAATTTTAACCCGGACTAACACCATGCCAAGGCGCTGAAACAAACGCACCTAGGTTGGAAAGTAAGACTGAGTAGTAGCACAACTTTATAGCAAGTGTGTGGACTAATGATCGTAAGAAAGCCCCAAAAGCTGCTTGGTTCTTTATTGCTGAAGTATTCTGCCTCGTAGTCAGATGCTTAATCTCCCATCTTACTCAGGAAAAACGACGCCAGAAAACCTAGCACCGTAATCAGGCCCGTGAAGTTGTGGGCTTCCTCGAAGGCTTCCGGCATCATCGTGTCGGCGAGCATGGCCAGGATGGCGCCGGCTGCCACGGCGGTAGTGGCCGCCACCACATCGGCCGAAAAGTGGCTGAATACGGCGTAGCCCGCCAGCGAAGCCAGCCCCGAAATGACGGCAATACCGGTCCAGAGCCAGAAAACATAGCTTGCTGAGCGGCCCGCATTTTTCATGCCGGCGGCGCTGGAAAGGCCTTCGGGCAGGTTGGAGAGAAAGATGGCTACCACGGCTACCGTACTCACCGCGCCGCCGGCCAGCAAACTCAGCCCGATAACGATGCTTTCCGGGATGCCGTCGAGCAGGGCACCTAGGGCGATGGCCATGCCGTTGTCGTCGCCAGCGTCGGTGCCGTTCTTGGCGCCTGTTTTCACCTGTTGGCGCTCTTCGTGCTGCTGCTTGCCGGAACGCTTGCGGTGCTTGGCGCCCTGGCGGGCCAAAATCCAGTTGGCTAGCGTATAGACAGTTGCGCCACCAATAAAGCCAATGGCGGTAGCATCGAAGCCGCCTTTCATGTACGCTTCCTCCATCAGTTCCAGCGACAAAGTCGAGATGAGCACGCCGCTGCCAAAGGCCATAATGGCGGCAATAAGGCGCTGGGGCACGCGCAGAAAATAGCCCACGCCAGCGCCCAGCAGCAGCGCCGAGCCCGATACGAGACCCCAAAAACCGGCCAGAGCCCAGGTAGGAAACGCCATAAGTGGAAGGGAAAAAGGTGGACAAGCGAAGTCTTATACGGCCGAGCGCACGGAGGTGGAGAGAGCCTAGGTTTTAAGGCATCAATCACATGCTTATGTGATTGATGCAGACCCTGGTTGTAGCTTATTTAGAAGGGCTGATCAGCAAAACGTTTTCCATGCTTACTTCCGCTGATTGGCCCTGTCAGAAGAAGCATTATCAACCAGACTACGCGAGATAAGCCATGAAATTCGACCACAAAACGCTGTTTGATTTATACCGCGAGCAGGCGCATTTGCGCTTCACCCAAAGTCAGATTGACGGCATCGAGCACCTGCTCGACTTCGTTGAGCACGACCCCGGCCTAACGGATATGCGCTGGGTGGCCTACATGCTCGCCACCGTGAAGCACGAGTGCGCCGATACGTGGCAGCCCATCGAGGAAAGAGGCTCCGAAACGTACTTTCAGCGCTACGAGCCTGCTACCAACACCGGTCGGGTGCTGGGCAACGTGGAAAAAGGCGACGGCGCGCGATACAAAGGCCGTGGCTACGTGCAGCTTACGGGGCGGGCCAACTACCGGCAGTTCGGGCGTCGTCTCAGCCTGGGTTTGGAGCAAAAGCCCGAGCTGGCCCTCGATCCGGAAGTGAGCTACCGCATTGCTTCGCTCGGAATGCGGCAGGGCCTGTTTACGGGCAAGGCGCTGGAACACTACCTGCACGGCCCCGTAACCGACTACCGCAACGCCCGGCGCATCATCAATGGCGTCGACCGCGCCGATATCATTGCCCGCTACGCCGCCAAGATGGAGGTGGGCCTGCGGCAAGCTCAGATCAGCTGAACCTAGGTTGCAAGCTGTTGATAACGAGCTAATACCTGCTGCAAAGAAGCTTCATCGACGGTGTCGAGCGATACTTTCTTGAAGGGCGCCGTGTGGCCGGTTAGTAAGGTGATGCTCGATTTGCGCACGCCAAAAAGCCCGGCCAGGTAAGCCAGCAGGCAGGCGTTGGCTTTGCCATCCTGCGCGGGCGCTTTCAGGCGCACCGTCACGCTGCCATCCGGGGCTACCAGCAGCTGGTTTGCTTTGCTGTTGGGCTTGGCTTTGAGGTGAAGAATGGCGGGCATGGCAGCAAAAAACAGGCGGCGCAAAAGTAGCAGAACCGTTGCGGGCTGCCAGACTATTGCCTCACCGGAAAGCAAAACCTAGGTCGGCGAAATCAAGGTCAGTAAAAGGCAAAAAGCTAGGTTGTAAGCTACGACGACTTGCTGGACGCCAGCACGGGCAGCACCGCGCCGCTGAGCCGGGCCTGGCCATACGGGCACTGGTCCAGCACCACGCACCGCCCGCAGGCCGGCGAGTGAAAGTAGCAGCATTTCTGCCCATGATACATCAGTGCCTCGTGGTGGTCGTATACCTGCTGGGCGTCCCAGCCGGGCGGCAACAGCGCCTCTAGCAGCGCGTGCGCCGCTTCGGTGCCTACTTTGGGGCCGATCAGGGCGAGGCGCTGGGCTACGCGGTGGTGGTGGCTGTCGACGGGCATGGCCGGCAGCCGCAACGAGCTGAAAAGCAGCGTGGCAGCGCTGGTTTTGGGCCCCACGCCCGGAATGGTTTCCAGCCAAGCCCTGGCTTCCGGCACCGATTTTTCGGCCAGAAAAGCTAGGTCGCAAGGTCCGCCGCAACGCGCACTGATTTCGCGCAGCACTGCCTGAATGCGCGGCGCTTTCTGCTCGGGCCAGGTGCAGGAGCTGATGGCCGTTTGCACCTCTGCCGTGGGCGCGTCGCGCACCTGCTCCCAGGTTGGGAAGCGAGCCACCAGCTGCTGGTAAGCGCGGTGCGAATCCTGGTTGCGGGTACGGTGCGACAACAGCGCGCTGATCAGCTCACTCAGCGGGTCTTTGGTACTGAAAAATGGAAACGGCGCGCCGTACTCCGCGCACAAGCGTTCATGCACCAGCAGCGCCTTCGCACGCAGGGTTTCCAGATCGGGGAGAGGAGGGGAGGTAGCAGCCACACAGGTGCTTACGCAGCCGGCCTAGGTTGAGGTTACTGCAACCCGCGGTTATAAAGCGCAATAGCTTGCCGGATGCTGTTCTGCTGCTTGCCGCCCACGATCAACGGCACAATCAGCAGCGGCACGCCCGCATAAATCAGCGGCGACACGCCCGAAACCGAACTGCCCGGATTGAGGGTGGTAAACAGGCCGGCCAGCATCACACCGCCCGCCGCAACGTAGCTAAGCGTGGTGATGCGCTGGTAGCTGCGCGCTTTGGCTAGCAAGGCGCTGCTGCCGGCGTTGTCGGCAGTGGCAATAGCTAGGTTGCGGAGCGTCATGCTCTGCACCGGGCCATTGTCTTTGCTGAAATACTCCGTTTTCACCGTCCGGTACATGGGGCCGTAGCCGCCATAGCCGTAGCGCCCGAAGCCGCCATAGCCGCCATACGGATAGCCAAAGCCGCTGCCGGCGTACTGCGTGCTGGTAATCGAGTACAGACTGATGCGGCCCTGCCGGTCGCGGCGCAGCGTGGTTTCGCGCCGCGACTTGGGCAGCGTCGTGCGCACATAGTGGCCAGTTTCGTCGTCGTAGTAGCGCACGTCGCTTAGATCGTAGCGCTGCATACCATCTACCAGCAGGAAGCTGCGGCCAAAAACCGGTTGTTTCACTTCCACATCGTAGGCCCGCAGCACCTGGCCGTTTTTCAGCCCGACGGCAAAGCGGGTGGTTTCGGGCGGGAGTGGAGCCATCTGGCGCTGGCGCTGCTGCTCACGCACCGAATCGGGCACGACGGGGGCAGTGCTAAGCTGACGTTGAGCCGGGGCAGGGGCGGGCGCTGGTGCAGGGGGCGCCGTAGGTAAAGAATTCAGCTCCCGTGGGGTTTCCTGCGCCTGGGCGAAACCCGGCAGGAAGACGGAAAAAGAAAACAGCAAAAAGAGCGGGTGAAAGCGCATGACACGAAAAGAAAAAGAAGAACGGTCCTGAAAAAGAAGGCAGCCGAATGGGTTTTGGGTGAAGCACCCCCGCAAAGCTGCTCGGTTCACGACCTTCAATTAACGGTAAATGCGCCACATTTCGTGTGCACCTCACCACTGTGCAAACAACCGCGTAAAGCTAGGTCAGGGTAATAAATTGCGAAAAGCCCTTGGTTGCTACGCTGCAACTTGGACTACTCACATGAATAGGCGATTGACGCCGATGCAAGGACAAAGTAATTTTGCATCGTTCTTAGTCAGAATTGAACTTTAGGCAAGGGCGATACTAACAGCCCGCCGTTTAGCATTCCTGCAAAGTCTTTTTATAGGCTGAATTCGACTGCGAAAGCAACTTGCCTAGCAAAATAGTGCTAATCTGACCTAGGTTTCCGCTTGCGGGAATAACAGCTGATGTAGCTTGTCTTGTTTTTGATAAGTGCAATTTTAAAGCCGATTAACCATACTGGTGCTGCCTAATGATTATGGATTAATTATGTGTTTTTATGTCTTATAAAAGCTATTTTACCCTATGCTTAGTACTCGGTACAAGGTTTGTAGCAGCGAGACGCAGCAACCTATTCGCTCAAAATAGTTATAGATTAAATATCTTTACGTGCTTCCAGTAGTACCAGAGTGTCAGGAGTAAGTGGGTATAAGCTTCCTTTTTATGATCCAAAGACTGCTTTCTCTTTTTGTGTTGCTCCTGCTGACGGTTAGCGTAAGAGCCCAGCAGGTAGCAGATACAGCCCGCACGCCCATTCGCACCATCGAGGTCGGCAATGTGGATGTGCTGCCCGAAGCCATCGACACAAAGAGCTGGCTGCTAACGGATCAGGACATTCAGACGGAGCTGGAAGGCGCGGTGCAGAACCTCTACAACTTCAAGTTCGACAAGGCCGAAAAGCAGTTTCGCTCGTTGCGCCGCCGCTACCCGCGTCACCCCATGCCGTACTTCCTGCTGGGCCTGAGTACTTGGTGGAAAATTATCCCGACGAACCTGCAAACTAAGCAATACGACAACATCTTCTACGCCTACATGGACACGGCCATCGTGCACGGCGAGAAGCTCTACGAAGCCGACCACAAGAATTACGAAGCCTGCTTTTTCCTGGCTGCCGCTTATGGTTTTGCGGCGCACCTGCACGGCGAGCGGCACGAAATGATGAAAGCCGCCATAGGCGGCAAGCGGGCCCTCGAATACCTTAATAAAAGCCAAGAAGCCAATGGCTTAAGCCCGGAGTTCCTGTTCGGGCAGGCGCTGGTTAATTATTACGCCGTGTGGCTCGGCGACAACTACACGCTGCTCAAGCCGGTGCTCTTGTTCTTCCCGAGAGGAAACCGGGAGCTAGGTATTCAGCAGCTCAAGACGGTGGCCGAAACGGGTTTTTACACGGGTCTGGAAGCGCGCTACTTCCTCATGAAAATCCTGATGAATGAGGAAAACAAGCCCGCCGAATCCATTCCTGTTTCCCGCTACCTGGCTACAAATTTTCCCGATAACGCTTATTTCCAGCGCTTTTACGCGCTCAGCTGCTTTAATACCCGCAACTTCCGGGAATGCGAGCGGGTAAGCCGCGACATTCTCGACAAGCTCAACCGCGGCATGCCCGGCTACGAAGCCATCAGCGGGCGCTACGCGACGTACTACCTAGGTTGGGTGATGCAAAACCGCTACAAAGACCTGGCAAAAGCCGCGGAATACTACCAGCGCTGCATCGTGTTTGCCGAAAGCACCGGCGAAACCAACAGCTTCTACTACCTCGACGCGAACCTGAGCCTGGCCAACTTTGCCGCGCAGAGCGGCGACGTGAAAATGGCCATGCGCTACTATAAAGTGGTGAACGACAAAGCCGAGCGCAAATCAGAAATGTACCAGGAGGCGCGCGCCTACCTGAGCAACAACAAGCGAAGCTAGATTTTTTAGTGCTTGGTGCTTAGCCAGTGAGGGCAATAACAAAAAGAGCTGCATTGACCAATGCAGCTCTCTTCGTAACCTGGCTTTTTACAGCACTAAGCACTCACTTCAGCAGCTTTTCCAGCAGGCTCATGCTGTCTACCATGTCGGTGTTGGTCTCAAAATCAATGGGTTTCAGAATGTAGCCGCTCACACCTAGGTTCTGGGCGTTGAGCCGGTCCACATCCATGGAAGAAGTGGTGGTGATGAACACCGGAATGTGGCGCAGATGCGGGTGGTTTTGCAGCTCGGCCAGAAACTCGTGCCCGTTCATCTTGGGCATGTTCAGGTCGAGCAGAATCACTTCGGGCAGCGGGTCGATGGCCGGTACGCCATTGCGGCCCAGCAGCATATCTAAACCTTCCAGGCCGTTGAACGCCGTGTAGAGCTTGTGCTGCACGTTGAACTTGGCAAAGGATTTCTGCACGACCATCGTATCAAAAAAGTCATCCTCAAGCAGCAAAACAGAACGCATGGAGTAACTGAATAAATGAATGACTTCGGTAGAGAGATTTCGTTGCGTGACTACGTGTGGCCGTTAAAACCAGTACGCAGTCACGCAACGAATTACTCCTTGGGCCACGTAAAGATAAACGTTGCGCCCTCGCCGGGAGCCGACTCCACGCGAATACTGCCTTTTCGTTCCTCAATAATCTTTTTCACAATGCTCAGCCCGATGCCGGTACTTTCGGCCGTGTTTCGGTCGCGCAGCGTCTGGAAGATCAGGAATATCTTCTCGTGGTACTCTGGCGCGATGCCGGGGCCGTCGTCGGCTACCCTGAATTCGTAGAGTTTCTTGGTTTCAGAGCAGGAGATGGTGATGGTGCCAATGGCGGAGCCGTGATACTTTACGGCGTTGCTCAGCAGGTTGGTGAAAACCTGCTCCAGGCTCAGCCGGTCGGTGACGAACGTGGGCAGGTCGGGGGCAATGTGCACGGTGAATTCGGCGGGCACCACCAAGTCGACGACTTCCTGCACCAGCTCCTGCACGCGCACCGATTCCAGCTTTTGCTCCGTGCGCCCGATGCGGGCATACGCCAGGATACCGTTAATCAGGTCTTCCAGCCGCGCAAGGCGCCCCTTCATCATACCTAGGTATTGCCACATCTGGGTCGACAGCTCGTGCGACAGCTCGTCTTCGATCCATTTCAGTACCGTGAGCACGCCGCGCAAGGGCGCTTTGAGGTCGTGGGAAGCCACGTAGGCAAACTGGTCCAGCTCCTTATTGCGGTTTTCCAGGGCGCTGAACGCGGTGTCGAGGGTTTGAGTCATGCGGTTGAGAGAGGTGGCCAGGTTACCTAGGTTGTCCTTTTCCTTGTCGCGAATCCGTACTTTATAATCGCCCTGCACGACCTTCTCGGCCAGATTTTCAATGATCTGGATGCGGCGACTGGTTTCGGTGTTCACCTGTGCCAGCTCCGCCTGAAGCCGGGCGTTGGCGTTCAGCTCCTGCCAGATTTTGCGGAACAGCCACAATACCGTGATAATGGCCAGCGCCGCCGATACCAAAATGGCCAACGGCGTGGTTTTCTCGAAGAAATCCTGCCGTGCCGTGCGGTGCTTCAGCAATTCTTCCTCCGTGTCTTTGATCCGATTGATAATAAGCCGAAGCCTTTCCAGCATATTCCGGTCGCTGAGCAAAAGTGCCTGTGCCGCTTCCGGCGAAGGAGCCGCGCCGCGCCAGAGGTCTAAGAACTCCTTTTCTTCGCTGATAATCTGCCGCAGCGTGTCCAAGCGCATGAGCTGCGCAGGGTTGTCGACCGTTAAGCGCCGCAGCGAATCGTAATCAGCCAGCACGATGGGGAGGTAGGTGTTAGAGCTTTTCAGGTAAGCAGAATCGCTCACGAGCAGATAGCCGCGCAAAGAGCTTTGGGCGTCCCGCATTTGCATGCGCAAGTCGGATGTGTACTGGAGCACTTTGTAGGTGTGCTCCACCAGGCGCGTCGAGTAGGCCAGCTGCTGAATACTGAAATACGCGGCTAACGAGGTGAGCAGCAGTATACTCAGCGAGATTGTAAAGCCGAGAATGATCTTGGTATGAAGCTTCAGGTACATATTCGGGCAGGCGGTAAGCGGCACATGGTGGTACTTCGCAGCTTAAAGGTACACGGCGGCCGGCCGAAAAGTGTGGGCAGGCCGTGGGGCGGTCTTGTGCTGCGTCGCCGTATCTTCGCCCGCAAGGCGGCGCCAGCTTCAGACCTAGGTTTGGCGCGCCTTGCTGCTTTCCCTGTTACGCTACGCCAATGCCTGCCGCCGATCCGATTACCAGCCCGCAAAACCCGCGCATCAAAAACCTGCTCAAGCTTCAGCAGAAGCCAGCCGAGCGGCGGGCCCAGGACCTCACCATCATCGAGGGCTACCGCGAGCTGACGATTGCGCAGCAGGCAGGCGTCCAGATCACGAGCCTGTTTGTCTGCCCCGAACTGACCGATGAGGCGCGGCAGCGCGAGCTAGCCGCCACCCTAGGTTCGGGAACCGACTGGTTTCTGGTGTCGCGGCCGGTGTTCGAGAAAGTAGCGTACCGCGAGGGCTCCGACGGTATTCTGGCGCTAGCCCGCCCGCCGCGCCGCCGCCTCACCGAGCTGCAATTGCCCGCTAACCCGCTGCTAATCATTCTGGAAGCAGTAGAGAAGCCCGGCAACCTAGGTGCCGTGCTGCGCACCGCCGACGCCGCCCGCGTCGACGCCGTCATCGTCTGCGACCCGCGCACCGACCTCTACAACCCCAACGTTATCCGGGCCAGCATCGGCTGCGTATTTACCAATCAAATTGTCGCGGCGCCTACCGAGGAGGTGCTGGCCTGGCTGCGCCAGCACGGCATTCGCAGCTACGCTACCACGCCGGCGGCTACGGCTTTGTACACCAACATGGATTTCCGCGGCCCGTCGGCCATCGTGATGGGCACGGAAGCCACGGGTCTGAGCGAGCAATGGCTGACTGCCGCCGACGAGCGAATCAAGATTCCGATGGCCGGCTACATCGATTCGCTGAATGTGAGCACCTGCACCGCCATCATGACTTTCGAGGCTGTGCGGCAGCGCGGCTAACCTAGGTTGCAACCTAGGTTACTTCTGGCTTTTTGAAGTAATGTACTGTCTATCACATACTCATGTGATAGCGCGGCGTGCCTGCGTGCGCTATTTTTGTTCAACCAAGCTAGCTTTTACCAGCACAAAAAACCGGACTCAACTAGGTCGGCGCTTTGTTAGCTGATCCTACCGCTTCCGGCGACCTGCCCTTTGTTTCAGGGCTCCACACCCTTGCAGCTCAAGCGTTTTTCTCTGCTTCGTTACGACCTGCTTCAGGTCGGGTCTGCTCAGTTTGGGCTGCTTTTGTAGCACTCAACCGGCTTATTGCTTCCCCTCAACCTACTGGTTTTTGCCGCTCGTCAGCGCTATGCTGGCTGTGCCTGGGCGTGCCTTACCGCGTTGCTACACACCTATTTATTCCGGCGTTCCACCCATCCTTTCACTTAATTCTTTTACTCGTATGGCAATCTTCAAGTCAGAGGACCTCATGAAGGCGACTCTCGCAAAGCTGAATGACGTAATTACGGGCGGCGACGAGTTTGCGCCGGCCAGCAAAAACAACTTCGTATCCTGGATTACGCCGGGCATGCCGTTTGGCCCCGAGGATTTTTCCTTTCTCTCCAAGGGCTTCAATAGCAAGGACCCCAACGAAGTGCTGGATCTGAAGCGCAAAGCAGCTGACTTTGCGATGTTCGCGGACTTTGTACCCGATCCGACGGCCGTGTACGCCATGAAAGAAGGGCAAACCATCGACCGCAACAGTCAGGAGCGACTGAGCAACATCTACAGCAATATTCTCCAGTTTGCCAAAGTGACTCGAAGCGAGCCATCGGCCGCTGAGAAAGCGAAGCTGGATAAATTTAAAAAGCTGCTTTACACAACGAAAGAGGAAACCAACCTGGTAACCGACGAGAAAACAACGGTAACCGTTGAAGGACCCGTTCGGCAGGCCTACGTCGAAAAGATGCAGTCCTACGAGGACGCCGCGTTTCTCTATAACATGAAGCGCATTGCCGCCGCCTCCGCCGAATCCGTCATGGCCGTGAATGACTTCTCGGTAAATGCTCCCATTTATCGCAACAAGGTGAAATCGGCGATGAACGCCTGGACGTCGGCGGGTTACAAGAACGAGGTAGAGGACATGGAAAGCTATATCGCGCAGGTAACGGGCCGGAGCATGGCTACGTGGTTTGCCAACCTGCGGGATGTTTTCAACCGCACGGCCATCACAGATCCTGATATGGATTTCACCTTCTATCCGGCGCGTCTCTATCCGGCTAACTTCTATAACAATACCTGGCCAAAATACTCCTTCAGTGAGAAGGAATACACCTCACATTCCAGCAAAGTAACCAACGCCTGGAACGCGGGCGGTGGCCTTAACCTAGGTTTGTGGAGCGCAGGCGCTTCGGCCAGCGGCTCCAGCGAGCGGAAAAACGCCAGCATGAATACCTCCACGTATTCCATGAGCTTCGATTTGGCGCAGGTCAAGATTCTGCGGCCGTGGTTTGGCACGGAGCTGTTCTCCAGCCGCGGCTGGAAGCTCGATCCGGGCACCTGGACGTTTGGTCCTACCCAGCTCTCGAACGGCGGGCAGCCGCCCAAAGGCACGTTCATCGCCTACTCGACCAACGCCATTTTCGCCCGCAATCTGGAAGTGAAATTCGACGAAGCCGCCTGGAAGAGCAGCAGTTTCCGCAGTCAGCTGAACACGAGCGCCAGCGCCGGCTGGGGCCCGTTCCGGGTGAAAGGCGGCTACTCGCACGGCAAAGAAACCCACGACTTTTCTTATCAGGAAACGAATCAGGGCTTCAAATGCGCTGGTATGCAGCTGATTGGCTTCCTAAACCGTCTGGTGGGCGTGTGCCCCAACCCTGACCCGCAAGCTAAGTTCGACTAAGCGACTGTCCGGTAGCGTGGGCAGCGGCACCTAGGTTTGGCGCTGCTGCCCACATCGGCCGGACCGCAATTATAAATAGCGCTGGCACCTATTAAGTCGATTGATCATGAATACTTCCGTTGCAGTTGCCTTCCTGACGAAGATGAAATTGATCTTCGAGACGGACGCTGCGGGTAATCCGCAGAAAGATAAATTCCTGGCTTTTCAGAACGGGGCCTTTCCGGTGGCGAAGGACAATTTCTACTTTATGCAGCCCGCCAAATACGGTCTGGATGCCGGCAGTACCGCCGGCTGGGCCATGAATTTCTCGAAGATGTTCAACTTCGTGTCGGCGCTGGATGACGTAATTACGAGCACTTCCGACGAGCTGGACGCGGTGTACCACGACATCCTGACGAGCTGCGCGCCGGCCACCAGCAAGCGCACCCAGCAGCAACAGCAGCGCTACGAACAGGCCCTGCAATTTTTGCAGCAAACCGTAGCCTCTGCCACGGGCCAGCAGGTGGATATGCTGACGAATTATGAATACTACAACGGTATTTATAAACAGGCACTTAGCGCGTACAAAAACGCCAAAATAGCCGCCGACACGGCCCAGGGCGAGGGCGCCGCCGAGATAAAGCAGCAGTGGGCCGCCGAAGAACCTAGCCTGAAAAGCGCGTGCGACCTAGCGATGGTGAATTGGGAAACCAAAGGCCGCAAAACGGAAGTCGAAAACAAGCTGGCCGATTTCATGCTGCTCGCCGGCGACTCGCCCACCAAAACCGTAGCCGACTTAAAGCTTGACTATGAGGAATTTGCCAGGGCAACGGCCGTGGATACGCTGGCGAACGAAATAACGTATCTGCCCACGCATTTTTCGCCCATCAATTTTTTTGATGACGCGGTAATCTGGCAGAAGCTTTCCCTCGACAAAGCGGAAGTGCTAGGTCTGCTGCAACGCGCGCCCGAGCGGCTGCGAAAATTATTCGACCTAGATGCCGCCGTCGACATCGAGAACATGACGCTCGATTATACGGTGGTGGATATCGTGCGCGAGTGGTTTCATTTTCAGGACTTTCTGTTGCAGCGCTACTGGAAATTACCGGCCGGTCGTCTTCCGGTTTCGGATGGGCAGGGGCAGGGCAAGCTGCCTTCGTTTCCGGATAAAATGATCTTTGTGCGCAACATAAAAATCGTGTCGAAACAGACGCCGCAGCCAACGCCTCCCACGAATAAACTCGACTTTTATAAGCTGTTATTCAGCAAAGTAAAAGCCTCCATCGCGCCGGTGCTTCAGAACAAAGTGCAGGTTTTCCAGACGCGGGAAAGTCAGAATAAAGCGCTGATAAAAACCATGACAGACCTGGCCGCCAGAAAAGGCCGTCCACTGACGGTGGTGCAGCCTGCTGCCGTCAAAACCCGCTTCAATTTTCGCACGGCGCCGCTCGTGCTGCAACCCGCCGCGCAGCTCACCGTGGCGCAGCCAATGGTGGCATTGCGCAGCGATAAGCTGCTGATGGGCAGTGTGGTAAAAGCAGCCGCCGCGCCTGCCGCTACCGTGGCAACGACGCGCATGGCTACGATTTCGCCCGGTATCCTGGCCAGCCGCATCCCGACGGGCGTGGTAGGACCTAGGGTGTTGCAGCCGACCGTCACGGCGCCGCCACCGCCGCCGGTGCAGCTGCAAGTGACAGAGCAGAAGGAGATGGAGTTGCTGGGATTTATCTGCCGGGTGGTGCCGGCTTGCCCGAACCCCGACCCGGAATTGCAGTGGACATGACACAAGGAAAATGAACAACCAATACGATTTCTATTCTCGCCATGCTTAAGGTTCAGTATAAAAAAGAGCTTGTGCTCACGGCTACCTGCCAGGTCGGGTCGCGCGGACAGGATGTCAAGAAAATTCAGGAGTGGCTGTGTATCAATGCGCCCCAGCATCCGCACGCGCCCATTGCCACCACTATCGACGGGGTATATGGCGATGCTACGGCCCTGGCCGTCAGGAATTACCAGAAAGCCATCGGGCTGCCATCGACCGGTGTGGTCGACAAAGCGTTGTTTGCCCGCCTCACGCAGCCGTTGCAAAAAGCCTTCGAAACGCAGCTGCCACCCAATGGCGGCTTGCGCAGCCTCGTGGTGAAATACGCCGATAATCACCTGCAAAATCACCCAAGGGAGCTGCAATACGATGCCCAGCAAAACCTAGGTTCGTGGGTGCGCAGCTACTGCAACGGCGCCGACGGCACGCCTTACAAATGGTGCATGGGCTTTGTGCAAACCGTGCTGGATCAGGCCTCGTCCACGCTCAATCGGCGCTTCACCGATCTGATGCCCATGAGTTTGAGCTGCGACACGGTTGGCACCTCGGCCACCCAAAGCAGATCGTTGGTGCGCAACAAAGACGTGCGCATTAACCCCGCACTAGCCAAGCCGGGCGACATATTCTTGCTGCGCAACGCCCAAAACTCAATGGACTGGCATCACACCGGCATCATCAGCCGCGTGGTAGGCGACTGTTTTGAAACTATCGAAGGCAACACCGACCAGCAAGGCTCCAGCAACGGTACGGGCGTATTTGCGCGCACTCGCAATTTCCAAAAGAGCCTTATTGATGTGGTATCGGTGCAAAAGCTGGCTGATTGAGCTAGGTAGGCCTTTCTAAATGCGGCAAGGAATAGAAATAAAGGGTAGCTAAGCTAGCCTCACCACTTAATCGGCAAACTTCCGCGTAGAATTATGCGTCTTATTCAGCTGCACAAAGCAGTAGCCGCATTTTTCGCATGAAGCACCACACATTCCGCATTTACGGCCGCGTACAGGGCGTGTTTTTTCGTCAGTCGAGCCAGAAAGAAGCGCAAAAGCTAGGTCTCACCGGCTACGCCCACAACGAGCCGGATGGCTCCGTCCTCATTGAGGCAGAAGGCTCCGCCGAAGCCCTGTCAGCCTTCGAAAGTTGGTGCCGCAAGGGGCCAGCAAACGCGCGTGTCGATAGGGTAGAAGTGCAGGAAGCACCAGCGCAGGGCTACCAGAAATTTGAAGTGCGACGCGGTGAGTAAAGCTAGGTTGGCTTCTGAGCCTGACCCCAAAAGCGCTATAAAATCGCAAGAAAGCCTAGGCTCCGTAGCAAACGGCACCTACCTTAGTCGTGGAGTTTAGAGCGGGCTAGCCTCGTCGTGATAATGCCGGCCCGCTTGCCATCAGTTGATGGCTTCACGTGCTAAGTGCCTCGTATTATGGACGATTTTCTTGCTGCCCGCTCGCAAATGGCGTTATCGCTGGGCTTCCACATCATCTTTTCGTGCATCGGAATGGTGATGCCTTTTTTCATGGCCGTGTCGCACTTTCAATGGCTGCGCAAGGGCGATGAATCCTACAAAAACCTGACGAAGGCCTGGAGCAAAGGAGTTGCGATTTTCTTCGCTACCGGCGCCGTTTCGGGCACCGTGCTGTCGTTTGAGCTAGGTTTGCTGTGGCCGCGCTTCATGGAGCACGCCGGCCCGATCTTCGGGATGCCGTTTTCGCTGGAAGGCACGGCGTTTTTTATCGAGGCCATTGCCCTCGGTTTTTTCCTCTACGGCTGGAATCGGTTTAATCCGTGGTTTCACTGGTTTACCGGCGTAGTCGTGGGCGTCAGCGGGCTAGCTTCGGGCATTCTGGTGGTGGCAGCTAATGCCTGGATGAACAGCCCCGCTGGCTTCGACTACGTGGATGGCAAGTACCTGAACATCGACCCCATGCGGGCTATGTTCAACGACGCGTGGCTGTCGCAGGCTATTCATATGTCGTTGGCAGCGTTTGCGGCCACTGGTTTTGCCGTGGCTGGCGTGCACGCTCTCATGATTCTGAAGCGCAAGAACGTGCGTTTTCACATGCATGCCTTCCGAATTGCAGCACTCTTTGCTACCGTCGCGGCCGTGCTTCAGCCTCTCAGCGGCGACTTTTCGGCCAAAGACGTAGCCAAGCGTCAGCCCGCGAAGCTAGCCGCTATGGAAGCGCATTTTCACACTGAGGAATCGGCTTCGCTGGTGCTGGGCGGCCTACCCAATGAGGCCGAGCAGCGCGTCGATTACGCCATCAAAATACCGGGCATGCTAAGCTTCCTGGCGCACGGCAACTTCAAGCAGGAAGTAATGGGCCTTGACCGAATTTCAGCCGCAAACCACCCGCCTGTACTGGTGCCGCACCTGGCTTTTCAGCTGATGGTAGGCCTAGGTATGTTCATGATGGCGCTTTCCCTGCTGTACTTCCTAGCCTTGTGGCGCAAAAAGCAGTGGCTGCGCGCTGACTGGTTTCTGAAGCTTTTTGTAGCAGCTATTCCGGCCGGCTTTATTGCGGTGGAAGCCGGCTGGACCGTAACGGAGGTGGGCCGGCAGCCCTGGATTATGTACGGCATTATGCGCACCGCCGATGCCGTAACGCCAATGCCGGGCATCGTGTACTCGTTCTACTTGTTCACGGTCGTGTATATGTCGCTCAGCCTGATTGTGGTTTTCCTGCTCTATCGCCAAATCAAGATGGTGCCGGAACTGTACGACCGGCCCGCTCAGCAATTAGCCGCAGTTTAGGGTTGCCGTCATGCAGTACGTCGTTATTACTTACCTCTGCCTCTCCATCCTGCTGTATCTGCTACTCGGTGGTGCCGATTTTGGGGCAGGCATCATGGAGCTATTTACGAGCGGCAAAAACCGTCGCGCCGCCCGGCACACGATGTCGCACGCTATTGGGCCGATTTGGGAAGCCAATCACATGTGGCTGATTATTGCCGTCGTGATTCTCTTTGTGGGCTTCCCGCGCATCTACAGCGTCATGTCGGTTAGCTTGCACATTCCGCTGCTGGTTATGCTGCTCGGCATCATTGCGCGGGGCACGGCCTTCGTGTTCCGGCACTACGATGCGGTGAAAGACCAGATGCAGATGGTTTACAACCGTGTTTTCGTGCTTTCCAGCGCCATTACCCCGTTCTTCCTAGGTGTTATTGCCGCCAAGCGTACTCGCCGGCTACATCGACCCAACGGCACCCGATTTTCTGGCCGCTTATGTATTCACCTGGTTGCACTGGTTTGCGGTAGCCGTAGGCGTGTTCACGATGGCTTTGTGTGGCTACCTGGCTAGCGTCTACAGCATTGGCGAGGCAGATAATGAAGAGGACAAGCGTTACTTCATCCGCAAAACTCAGCTAATGACGGTTATTGCTTTTATCGCCGGCGGGCTCGTGTTTTTGGCAGCCAGCGTAGAAGAAATTCCTTTGGCACAGTGGATTTTCGGCAACGTAGTCGGTACGGGAGCTGTGTTGCTGGCTACCATTTCGCTGGGCGTAATGGCGTACGCAGTTAGCAAAGAGAAAACGGTGTTGCCGCGTCTGCTGGCAGGTTTTCAGGTAACCATGATCCTGCTGGCTATCGGCTACCGACATTTCCCGGATTTTGTGGTGATGAAAGATGCGCCGAATCTTTCGCTGCTGAAAGACCAGGCACCCGCCGCTACCATGAATGCGCTGGGTTGGGCGCTGTTGCTCGGTAGCCTATTTATTCTGCCGGCCTTGTATTACCTCTACTACAGCTTTCAGCACGAAGCAAAAGACCACTCAGAAGCCGCAGCTTAGATACAAACAAGAAGGCGGGACCTAGGTCCCGCCTTCTTGTTTGTAAGCGGAAAGCAGCAATTAACCTGCTTTATTATATACCGTTTTCTCCAAACCTTCTACCCGCTGCCTTAAGTCCCGGATTTCAGTTTCGTGCTGCGTATGCGAGTCCGCCGTCCGGTCGTACCGGTCCGTCTGGCGGTTCATCGCATCTAGCACAGCTGTAGTCATGTGGTTGAAGGCGTTGATGGTTTGCTCATGGTTGCGCTGTATCTGTTCAGCTTGCTGCTGCATCTGCTCAGCTTGTTGCTGCATCTGCTGCTGCATTTGCGTCAGGGTCTGACGTATGGCTTGCTGCTCAATTAAGATTTCAGCTACTACTTCGGGTAAGTCGCGCTTATTGCGGTTTTCGGGATCCATAAAGACCTAGGTAGGAGTAAAGAGCTTAGTAAAAATACGTGCTCAGGTCGACATTCGATCCGGTATGGCCAATAAAAAAGGCGCGACTAAAGCCGCGCCTTTTTATACCTAGCTTATTAAAAACTAGTCTACTTTCTTGGCCGAACGCAGACGCTCGTTTTCGTCGAGCAGAATCTTACGCATCCGCACTGATTTCGGAGTTACTTCCAGGTACTCATCCTTTTGGATGTATTCCATGGCTTCTTCCAGCGAAAACTGACGCTTCGGTACAATCTTCACGTTTTCGTCCGAGCCCGAAGCACGCATGTTCGTGAGCTTCTTGCCTTTCTGAATGTTGATGGTCAAGTCGTTGGGGCGGGTGTGTTCGCCGATAACCTGACCAGCGTATACTTCCTCGCCCGGATCAACAAAGAACTCGCCGCGGTCCTGCATCTTGTCGATGGTGTATGCGGTGCCAGCACCCGTATCCATCGAGATCAGCGAACCAGAGATACGGCCCGGAATTACGCCTTTGTAGGGCTCATAAGCCGAGAAGCGGTGGTTCATAATGGCCTCACCAGCGGTAGCGGTCAGCACGTTGTTACGCAAGCCAATCAGACCACGGGAAGGAATGTTGAACTCTAGGTGCTGCAAGTCGCCTTTGGGCTCCATGATGGTCAGCTCGCCTTTACGCATGGTTACCAATTCGATAACCTTACCAGCGGTTTCCTCCGGCACGTCAACTACCAAGTGCTCAACGGGCTCCAAACGGTTGCCGTTGTCGTCTTCTTTGAAAAGAACCTGAGGCTGACCTACCTGCAACTCAAATCCTTCGCGACGCATGGTCTCGATAAGTACCGACAAGTGAAGGATACCCCGGCCGTACACCAGGAATGTATCTTCTTTGTCAGTTTCCTTTACGCGCAGAGCTAGGTTTTTCTCAGTCTCTTTGAACAGACGGTCGCGCAAGTGACGCGAAGTCACAAACTTACCTTCTTTACCGAAGAACGGCGAGTTGTTGATGGTGAACAGCATGTTCATCGTCGGCTCGTCGATGCTGATGCGCGTCAGTGCCTCTGGGTTGTCAGCGTCGGCGATGGTGTCGCCAATGTCAAAGCCTTCGATGCCCGTTACCGCGCAGATTTCGCCTGAGCTAACTTCGGCTACCTTCACTTTGCCCAGACCTTCAAAAACTTGCAGGTCTTTGATCTTTACTTTTTTAACGCTGCCATCAGCCTTCATCAGGCTCATGTTGGCGCCTTCACGCAGCGTGCCGCGGTGCACACGACCGATAGCAATACGACCTACGAACGACGAGTAGTCGAGCGAGGTAACCTGCATTTGCGGCGTGCCATCCAAGGTAGGAGCCGGCGGGATAGAAGCTACTACCGCGTCGAGCAGCGGAATGATGCTGTCGGTTTTTACCTTCCAGTCAGTGCTCATCCAACCCTGCTTCGACGAGCCATACAGCGTCACGAAGTCCAGCTGATCTTCCGAAGCACCTAGGTTGAACATCAGGTCAAATACCTGCTCGTGCACCTCATCGGGACGGCAGTTTTCCTTGTCAACCTTGTTCACCACCACGATAGGCTTCAGACCTAGGTCAATAGCTTTGCCCAGTACGAAACGCGTTTGGGGCATGGCGCCTTCGAAGGCGTCGACGAGCAGAAGCACGCCGTCGGCCATTTTCAGTACGCGTTCCACCTCACCACCAAAGTCGGCGTGACCAGGGGTATCGATGATGTTGATTTTTACGTCCTTATAACGGACTGATACGTTTTTGCTGACGATAGTAATGCCACGCTCACGCTCCAAGTCATTGTTGTCGAGGATCAGATCGTCGAAGTGCTGGTGCTCGTCGAAAAGCTTCGAGGCATGAATGATTTTGTCCACGAGCGTGGTCTTGCCGTGGTCAACGTGGGCAATGATGGCTATATTCCGAATGTTCTGCATACAAAGAGTTTTGCGGGCGCAAAGGTACGCAATAAAGGCGGGAAAACCCGTGTAAATCAATTGTTAAGATTAGGCAATCATAAATCCTCTATTGGTGCGCCAACCGAACAGAAGTTGCACTGCGTATGTTGAGCAAACAGCAAAACTAGGTTAGCTAGTTCGCCTTACTCTCTCATTTCTTTATACATACATGTCTTTGCATTCTTCTTTTCTGATTCTGGCACTATCGGTGCTCACCCTGAATTCGGCCTGCTCCCAGAAGCGGACCGAGGTGGCCGTCGCAAAACCACAGGCTGCTACCAAGCCCACGGGCTCAGCGAAGTCGTACCCTAAGCCGCAGATCGTTACACACAAGCCCGACGAGTTTCCGGTGCGCAAAACGGAGGCGGAGTGGCGCCAGCAGCTTACGCCAGCTCAGTATTACATCCTGCGCCAGCGGGGCACGGAACGGGCGTTTTCGAATAAGTATTTCGACAACCACGAAAAAGGTAACTACTACTGCGCTGCCGACCACAACCTGCTGTTTTCTTCCGACACCAAGTTTGAGTCGGGTACTGGCTGGCCTAGCTTCTGGGCGCCGGCCACCAACGCCAGCCTGAAAGTGACGGCCGACAACAGCCTGGGCATGAGCCGCGACGAAGTAGTGTGCGCCAAGTGCGGCGGCCACCTAGGTCACGTCTTCGACGACGGCCCGCAGCCCACCGGCCTGCGCTACTGCATGGATTCGGACGGAATGCTGTTCGAGAAAATCAAGTAAGAAAAGAAGCCAACTCAAACCCGGGAAGTGCGTTGTACAAAGCTAGGTCTGCTAATGATCAGCTTTTTAGAACGCACTTCTCCATGACACCATATTCTACTTCTCTTTTTTTTGGAGCCCGTCTGCTGTTGTTGGCGGGTGGCCTACTCGGGGCTTGTACGGCAGCGCAAGAAGGCGCTGAGATTGAACAACCGCGCGTACCCACCGAAATTCGCTCCGACGCCGACCGGCAAGCGGCTTATAATAGCGGCGGTGGCTACGGCGGCTCAGTGCCTGATGCCACGCCGGGCCGTGTGCGCCTGGGAGAGCAGGCAAGCAGCATTAATAATCGGAAGCGGCCGGAAAGTGTAAATACCAACGACCCCAATAACACCACACCCGAAACGCGCATCCGTCGCCTCAATAACGACGCTCCTATTGACACGCTGCGCCGCGCTACCAGCTATTAATAAAAGAGCTACCCCGTTGTCAGTTAATAGAAACAACGGGGTAGCAGCTTATAATCGATTGGCATTAAATGCCTTATGAGGTAGGATTGTCGGGGGAGCCAGCGGCGGCGGTGTCCTGAGCAGCTTTCGACGAGGCAGCAGGCTTAGAGGCTCGTCCGCGCCGGCTGGCGGAAGCAGAAGGGCTAGGTGCCCGGCGGGGGCTAGGTTTTGGAACTGCGGATGCGGCTTTGCCGCTGGCGAGGGCCGTACCATCGGCGCCCGCCTCGGCAGGTAATAGCGGCACGTCGAGCGGGGCTGGGGCATCTAGGTCGCTGGTGGTGGCAATGCTGTCGGAAGCGCCCGGTGTGCCGCCGTCGTAGTGCCGCACAATGCTGTGCAGGGCTTGCTCAAACAGCCGCTCGGTTTCGGTATCTACGTGTTGTAAGGCTTCATTTACCACTTCCTTCAGGCGCGCTTTCGTTTCTTTGCGAATCCGTTTCACCACCTCGTTCATGCGCTTATCCAGCTCTTTTTGGAGCTGCTTAGCGGCCGATTTAAGAGCCTTCTTCTGGTCTGACTTTTTCTCGCTACGGTTATCCTGCAAGGAACCAGCTGCACGAGCGGCCTCTTTTTCGGCTTTGCGCTGCGCTTTTTCAGCTGGTGTTTTCTTGGCTTTTTTCTCAGGTTGCTCCTGCGAATCTTTTTTCATGGGAAAGATGAGTTAGTGGCTTCTGGTTGATGGCAAACAAAGGACGTAAATGGATGAGCTTGCTCACGAAAGCAGCAATTAATTCTTCAAGAAGTTTTACGCTGTTCCCGCCGCTTATTTCCTTTTTTTTCCTTGTTCTTTTGCAGTTAGTTTAGCCCGCTTTCTATGGCTGGGCGCTTTTGGTTTGTTTACCGCTTTTCTGTTTTCTTGCTCATGCCTTCTGATCCTCAACGTTATACAGTCACGGCGGCTTTGCCTTACGCCAATGGTCCGGTGCACATCGGGCACCTGGCCGGCGTTTATTTGCCCGCCGATATTTACGTGCGCTACCTACGTGCCGCTGGGCGGGATGTAAAATTCATCTGCGGCTCCGATGAACACGGAGTGCCCATCACCATTCGTGCTCAGAAAGAAGGCGTTACGCCGCAGCAAGTAGTCGATAAATATCACGCCTTAATTCGGGATTCCTTTTCTGATTTCGGCGTGTCGTTCGATATTTATTCGCGCACTTCTTCTGAAACGCACCGTGAAGTTGCCAGCGGGTTTTTCGAAAAACTGTACGAAGAGAATAAATTCATCGAGCAAACCTCGCAGCAGTATTACGATGAGCAAGCTGAGCAGTTTCTTGCCGACCGCTATATTGTGGGTACGTGCCCGAATTGTGGCAACGAAAATGCCTACGGCGACCAGTGCGAAAAATGCGGCTCCTCGCTCAGCCCCACCGAGTTAATTAATCCGCGCAGCATGCTCAGCGGCAATCAGCCGGTGCTGCGCGAAACTAAGCACTGGTATTTGCCGCTCGATCAGTACGAACCGTGGCTGCGCGAGTGGATTGTGGAAGGCCACAAAAGCGACTGGAAAACCAACGTGTACGGGCAGTGCAAATCGTGGATTGACCAGGGCTTGCACCCCCGCGCCGTAACGCGCGACCTAGATTGGGGCGTGCCCGTACCAGTGCCTGGCGCCGATGGTAAAGTGCTCTACGTGTGGTTCGACGCGCCAATTGGCTACATATCAGCTACTAAGGATTTATTGCCGGACACCTGGGAAACCTACTGGAAAGACAGCGGTACTAAGCTCGTGCATTTTATTGGTAAGGATAACATCGTGTTCCACTGCATCATTTTCCCAGTGATGCTCAAGGCGCACGGCGATTATATTCTGCCCGATAATGTGCCCGCCAACGAATTCCTGAATCTGGAAGGCGACAAAATCTCGACGTCGCGCAACTGGGCCGTATGGTTGCACGAGTACCTGGCCGATTTCCCCGGCAAAGCCGACGTGCTGCGCTACGTGCTCTGCGCCAACGCGCCCGAAACCAAGGACAACGACTTCACCTGGAAGGACTTTCAGGCGCGCAACAACAACGAGCTGGTTGCCAACCTAGGTAATTTCGTGAACCGCGCCGTGGTGCTCACGCACAAGTTCTTCGAGGGCAAAGTACCAGCCGCTGTAGGCTTTACCACCGAAGACGAGGACGTACTGCGCCAGCTCAGCGAGTTTCCGCAGCGCATCGGTGAACTGATTGATAATTATCGTTTTCGCGACGCGCTGAATGAATTAATGAACCTGAGCCGTCTGGGTAATAAGTATCTAGCTACTACTGAGCCATGGAAGCTTATTAAGTCCGACGAAGCTCGGACAGGTACAGTGTTGCATGTGGCGTTACAATTAGCAGCTAGCTTAGTTACATTGCTAGAGCCTTTCCTCCCAAATGCCGCCGCCAACTTAGGCGCCATGTTGCAAGTGGAGAAGGGGCAATGGTCCGAAGCTGGCAGGTCTAATCTCTTGCTAGCTGGTCATGCTCTAGCTCCGACTTCACACCTGCTCTTCCAACCGATTGAGGATGCCACGGTAGACGCGCAAGTGCAAAAGCTGCTCGATACCAAAAAAGCGAACGAGCTAGCTAACGCCGTTGCCGCACCCGCCAAGGAGAACGTGTCGTTTGAAGATTTTCAGCGCATGGATATCCGCATCGGTACTGTAGTAGCCGCCGAGAAAGTAGCCAAAACCAAGAAGCTGCTGAAGCTCACCGTTGATACGGGCCTGGATCGGCGCACCATCGTCAGTGGCATCGCGGAATTCTTTATTCCAGAGGCACTTATCGGGCAGCAAGTCATGGTGCTCGCCAACCTAGCTCCCCGCGAGATTAAAGGAATTACTAGCCAAGGCATGCTGCTATTGGCCGAAAATGCTGACGGTAGCCTAGCTTTGATGCAGCCTGGCCACGAAGTGCGTAATGGCAGCCACGTAGCGTAGAACTGCTTTATAGCTGTAGCGCGAAGCCTACGCTTCGCGTATCGTTGAACGACTTGTGCTAGGTAGACCTAGGTTAGATCGTTCAACGATATGCGAAGCGCAGGCTTCGCGCTACATAATCTTTTACTTCGTATTTACGACATTCATCGTGCGCTCCAAGCCTTGCAGGCCGAACAGCAGCACGGCGTCGGCGGCTTTCTCGATGTGCGTGGGTAAATCAACTTGCTCGTCGGCGGAAAAGGGATTTAATACATAATCAACTTGCCGGCCCTTCGAGAAATTAGCGTCCACACCGAAGCGCAGGCGGGCGTATTCATCCGTGCTGAGCGTTTCCTGAATGTGCTTCAAGCCATTGTGCCCGCCAGCCGAGCCTTTGCCTTTCAAGCGCAACTTGCCGTAGGGGAGGGCTAGGTCGTCGGTCACGACAATCATGTTCGCTATCGGAATTTTGAGGCTGGTCAGATAATGCGCGGCGGCTTTACCACTCAGGTTCATGTAAGTGGTCGGCTTCACCAGCACGAACGTTTTGCCTTTGTGCTTGATTTCCGCGACGAACGCATGCCGACCTAGCTCAAAGCGCGCATCGTGTTTTTCGGCCAGATAATCGGCTACCATAAAGCCGATGTTATGCCGTGTGTTCGCATACTCAGGGCCAATATTACCTAGGCCTAAAACAAGGTGTTTCATCGTTATGTCTAAACCACGGATTCGACGTATTTGTCGGATTCCGCGGATTCTGTAGTCGGTTCTTTCTCTTAACCACACAAAAAAGCCGTCTGGTTACAGACGGCTTTTTATTTTCAAATAAACTGAGCGGCCAAAAAATCCGCCCGAGTCCGTGGTTCAGCTGAATTAGCTGCCCATCTGGCCTTTCAGCGCACGTGGGATGGTCACGGTAGCGATAGGAGCAAGCGGGTTGGTGAGGATGGTGTAGCTCTCAGGCGTTACTTTGTTCACCTTGATCGACTTACCCAGTTCCAGGTCGCTGATGTCTACTTTCACAGAATCAGGCAGGTTCTCAGGCAGCGCGCGCACCTTGATTTTGCGCAGCTTCGTCACCAGCTTACCACCTTGCTGAACGCCCGGCGAAACGCCTACGAACTGCACGGGTACTTCCATTTTAACTTCTTTGCCTTCCTGCAATTCGAGGAAGTCAACGTGCAGCAGCATTTCGTTCACGGGGTGGAACTGGGCGTCCTGCACGATAGCGCGGTACATCGTACCTTCTACGTTCAGATCAACAATGTGAACTTCCGGCGTGTACAGCAACTCGCGGAAAAGAATAGCGGGAGCCGAGAAGTGCACTTGCTCTTGGCCACCGTACAATACGCACGGTACATAGGAATCTAGGCGCAGCGCCTTAGCATCCTTCTTACCGAGATTCGCTCTTTTAAACCCTACAATCTCGAGGCTTTTCATAAACGTGTTCTTTTGAAGAAAATAAAACACTTACCCAACATGGGCAAACGGGCCGCAAAGATAGCAGTATTGTTACATAACAAAAAGGGCTTCTCTGTATTTGCCAGAGAAGCCCTTGAATGCTAATAGCTTGAAAGCTAAAGAGGTTATATAAATAGCGAGCTGATCGACTCGTGCGTAACCACATTCCGGATGGCCTGCGCAAACAAATCGGAGACAGAAAGGACTCTGATTTTATGGTTTTCCTGCCGCAATGGAATAGTGTCGGTTATGATAAGCTCTTCCAAAACCGAAGCCCGAATCCGGTCGTGGGCCGGGCCGCTGAGTAGGGCATGGGTTACGATGGCGCGCACCGAGCTAGCGCCGCGTTCCATCAGTAGCTCAGCCGCTTTGCAGATCGTCCCAGCTGTATCTACGATGTCATCTACCAGCACTACATCCTGGCCGGTCACATCACCAATTACCTGCATAGAGGCAATTTCATTCGCCCGCAAACGCATTTTGTCGCACACCACGATTTCAGCCCCGAAGCGTTTAGCAATGGCGCGGGTGCGCACCACGCCGCCCACATCGGGCGAGGCGAAGATGAGGTTCGCCAGATTCAGCGACTTAATATAAGGAACCGTCACGGCGGCGCCGTCCAGATGATCCACGGGAATGTCGAAGAAACCCTGAATCTGGCCCGCGTGCAGGTCACAGGTCATGAGGCGGTCAGTACCAACGCTTTGCACGAAGTCGGCTACTACTTTGGCGCCGATGCTTACCCTAGGCTTGTCTTTGCGGTCCTGGCGGGCATAGCCGTAGTATGGCATCACGATGGTGACGGAAGCCGCGGAAGCGCGCTTGGCCGCATCCACCATCAGCATCAGCTCCATTAGGTTTTCGGCGGGCGGGAAGGTGCTCTGAATCAGGAACACAGCGCAGCCGCGTACGCTCTCGTTGAAGCTAGGACCTAGCTCCGTATCGGCGAAGCGTTGAATGCTTAAGTCACCGAGGCGGGTGCCGTAAGCGGCGGCTATTTTCTCACCTAGCTCGTGGGAAGCGTTACCCGCAAAAATCTTGACCTGTGGAGGCATGGCAATACAAAGAAGGGGGAAAGCAAAAGTAAGCGATACACAATGGCAATAAAAAAGCGAAAGGCGCTGATTTCCTAAACGGAATATCAGCGCCTTTCGCTTTACTTAAGTTGTCCGACCAGGGCTCGAACCTGGACTTTCTTGAATCAAAATCAAGCGTGTTGCCAGTTACACCATCGGACAATTTCCAAACCGCTCTGCCGTTTGGGTGTGCAAATGTACGATGGGAATGATTCAAGGCAAACTTTGCCGCAAATATTTTTTCAAATAATTCTGCACCCTAGCTTCTGGAAGGGCCTTTTTGAGTAGCTGAACGGCTGATTTTCAGAACTTCAGGCCAGGGGAAGCGATACTCTGGATAGAGCCTTGGCAAAGCGACGTTTTAACCGTAGTTTTGCAGCCTGAAACCTTGCTCCCATCTAATTAAAGATAAGATAAACACACGCAATGGCGAATAACGGAAAAATCACCCAGGTCATTGGTCCCGTCGTGGACGTGAGCTTCGCGGGTGAAGACACACGCCTTCCTAACATCCTCGATGCGCTCGAAGTCACCAAAGACAACGGCCAGGTGGTTATCCTCGAGTGCCAGCAACACCTCGGCGAAGACCGGGTGCGCACGATTGCCATGGACTCGACCGAGGGCCTGACCCGCGGCGCAGTAGTTCGCGACCTAGGTTCGCCGATCTCCATGCCCACCGGCGACGGCGTAAAAGGCCGCTTGTTCAACGTAATTGGGCAGGCGATTGATGGTATTCCGCAGCCTAAAAGCAACGGCGGCCTATCTATTCACCGCTCGGCGCCGCCGTTTGAAGACTTGGCTACTACGTCGGAAGTATTTTTCACGGGTATCAAAGTAATCGATTTGCTCGCTCCTTATGTAAAGGGTGGTAAGATCGGTCTGTTCGGTGGTGCTGGTGTAGGTAAAACGGTTCTGATCCAAGAGCTTATCAACAACATCGCCAAGGCTTATTCGGGTCTGTCGGTGTTTGCTGGGGTGGGTGAGCGTACCCGCGAAGGCAACGACCTGCTGCGCGAATTCATTGAGTCGGACATCATCCGCTACGGCGCTGAGTTCAAGCACTCAATGGAGCAAGGCGGCTGGGACCTCACGAAAGTGGACCAGGCTGAGCTAGAGAAATCGCAGGCAACGCTGGTATTCGGCCAGATGAACGAGCCTCCAGGAGCGCGTGCTCGGGTGGCTTTGTCGGGTCTGACGATTGCCGAAAGCTTCCGCGACGGTGATGGCACCGGTGCTGGTCGCGACATCCTGTTCTTCATCGACAACATCTTCCGCTTCACGCAGGCGGGTTCAGAAGTATCGGCTCTGCTGGGTCGTATGCCTTCGGCCGTAGGTTATCAGCCCACGCTGGCTACCGAAATGGGCGCCATGCAGGAGCGTATCACCTCGACCAAGCGTGGGTCAATCACCTCAGTACAAGCCGTATATGTGCCTGCTGATGACTTGACTGACCCGGCTCCGGCGAACACCTTTGCTCACTTGGATGCTACCACGGTATTGTCGCGGAAGATTTCCGAGCTAGGTATCTACCCCGCCGTTGACCCACTCGATTCTACGTCGCGCATCCTAGATGCTACCATACTTGGCAGCGAGCACTACGACACGGCCCAACGCGTGAAAGAGATCCTGCAGCGCTACAAGGAACTGCAAGATATTATTGCTATCCTCGGTATGGACGAACTCTCGGAGGAAGATAAGCAGACGGTTTCGCGCGCTCGTCGGGTGCAGCGCTTCTTGTCGCAGCCTTTCTTCGTGGCTGAGCAGTTTACGGGCTTACCTGGCGTACTCGTTGATATCAAAGACACCATCCGAGGCTTCAACGAAATCATCGACGGCAAGTACGACCACCTGCCCGAAGCAGCGTTCAACTTGGTCGGCACCATTGAAGATGCTGTGGTTAAAGGTGAGCGTCTGATTGCGGAAGCAAAGTAAATTCTTTGAGCTGTTAGCTGTTAGCTCTTCGCAGTAAGGCTGGCAGAATCGAGCTAATAGCTAACAGCCAAAAGCTAACAGCTCAAAAAAATGCATCTAGAAATCATCACACCGGACCGAAAAGTATTCGCGGGGGAAGTAACCTCGGCTCAGTTTCCGGGCTCCGATGGGCTATTTGAAGTATTGAACAACCACGCTCCGCTGATTAGCGCCCTAAAAGCGGGCACCATCACCGTGACGAGTGGCGGCGGCCGTGAGGCATTTCGCATTGAAGGTGGCGTGGTGGAAGTGCTGCGTAATAACGTGATTGTGCTGGCGGAAGGCGTAGCAGCCTAGCTTTTTGTTCTGAATTCCTTGCGAAAAGCCTTTCCTTTACCGAGGAAAGGCTTTTTGTTTTATCAGCGGCTCATGGATATTCGCCCCAAAATCACTCCCATTTATCAGACCTCAGTTTTCAAGTTTGAAGACCTCAACGAACTAGAATCGTACTTCAGTGAGCCCGGCAGCCGCTATTTGTACTCGCGAAATGGAAACCCGAACTCCGATGAGCTAGCCGACGCTATCAATCGGCTGGAAGGTGGCACGGGTGCCATTGCTACAGGTTCGGGGATGGCTGCCATTTTCGCCGCCATCCTGGCGTATTGCCAAGCGGGCGACCATGTGCTGTGCGCCGCTGATATTTATGGCGGTTCGTCCACGCTGCTGAATGCCGAGCTAAGCCGAATGGGAATTACAGTAACGTACGTGCCCTTCGAGCAATTCTACGATTTACAGCAGTTTGTGCGGCCTACCACGCGCCTGATGCTGGCTGAAACCATCAGCAACCCATTGCTGCGCGTAGCAGACCTAGGTCGGCTGGCAGAAGAATGCCACTGGCACGGGCTGAAGCTGGTAGTCGATAATACGTTTGCTACTCCTGTTATCACGCGTCCGCTTGCGTTAGGTGCTGATATTGCGCTACATAGTGTGACGAAATACCTGGCGGGCCATAGCGACGTAACGGCAGGAGTCGTGGTAGCAGCTGATGAAGCAATAGCGGCTCGCCTCAAGCAGATCGGAGTGATTTATGGCTTAACGCTTAGTCCGATGGAAAGCTGGCTCGCGGTACGGGGACTGAAAACATTGCGAGTGCGAGTGCGCGAGCACAGCCACAATGCGTTGGTAATAGCCAGCTTCCTTGCTAATCACACAGGCGTGCGAGAAGTGTATTACCCGGGCTTGGAGCAGCACCCTCAACATGCACTAGCCGCTAAGCAAGGAGCAGGTATGTTTGGTGGCATGATGTCTATTCTATTAGCTGATGACGCCGAAGCCGTGAATGATTTCATGCGCCGGGTGAAACGCTTCCCTTTTGCGCCCTCACTCGCCGGAGTAGATTCGTCGTTGTCGTATCCGCTCGGTACCTCGCACCGCGCCCTGACGTCGGAGCAGCAGCAAAACCTAGGTATCACGACGGGACTGGTGCGGCTGTCAATTGGCATTGAGCCAGTAGAAGAGTTGCTGGCGGATCTGGAGCAGGCGCTGGCTTAATAGGCTAGCTGTCGGCAGCAAAAGCGAGTGCTTTCGCCGCTTTAGAACGTCATGCTGACGACAGGAAGTACCTCGCGTAACGGGTAAACCCTCATGGTTTAGGGTTGCCATTGCACGCGGCATGCATCCTGGCGTCAGCATGATGGCTTGGCGGTGGTCTAGAAGGTGGTTTTTAGTAGGTTAGGGGCATGCTTCAGACGATCTTACCGTGTGCCAAATGCGGCAGTACTGCTTTGCGCAAAAATGGCAGCAG
>NZ_BMHT01000011.1 GCF_014641455.1 Hymenobacter cavernae | reverse complement strand
AAATAAATTTATATCTACTCTTAAACTCCTTATTTTAAGGAATGACTTTGATGATATGGTTCGTGTAAAAAGAACCATACAACAGTAATAATATACAAAAAGGGGATGCTTATACCAAGCATTCCCTTTTTGTATATTATTACTGTTGTATCAGAGGGGCAGGTTCATGGTCTTTTGAAACTGATGCTTGCGCTTAGCCAGGTGTGTATCCTTTTTCAGCTGGATGGCCTCTCCGAAGCAGCGCCGCAGGAACTCCCACGCTTTCTGCTCAGCATCAATGTTGCGGTGCTCACTCTGGCCGTCTGGGTTCTTGAAGGTGTTGGCCAGCACGAATGCAAAGCGTAGATCCTTCCAACACTTGCGGTGGTGGTAGGCGTTGAGCAGCGAAATCCAGAAGTCACCGCACAAGCGCATGTCACGCGGATGGAACAGTTTGGAGCCACTCAGGAAGCCAATCCAACCCTAACTAAACCAACAAATCAGGCAAAAATGGTCAACGTATCGTAGGACAAGACAGGCTGTTGCAGAACTCGGCGCGACAAGGCTAAGCAAGGGTTTTACGAACCAAGCCAAGCTAAAGAAGAAACCTTAGCTTCGCCTGTTACGCGCATTTAGGAACTAGCCTCCCCTTGTTTTAGCAGCTTAGAGCGTTCGACAACAGCCGCGAGAATTAAAATCGAGTGGCGAAACGGGCCGTGGCCACATTATCGATGAAGGAAAGCGCTTGTTGGGCTAGCGAGTCAGCGAAGGAGGGCCCTGGAGTGAGATTAACGAAGCGTAGGGCGGCGTCTTCGTGGATGGCGGCACGAAGCTTAGTAGAATGGTGATAGGCCGTATACGCAGCGGCTACGCGGGGTTGCGCCGCGAATAGGTCGGAAGTTTTGGGAATTCGGTCGCGTTTTCTACGCTGGTTGAACTCTTTATCGACGGGCAATACATTCCACAGCTCGTTGATGGGATAAATTTTGAGCGGGAGCAGGTGGTCGAGGTCATAGTGGGCAGGCTGGGTAATGCGCCGGCCGGTCCACAGGCAGAAGATGGGGACTTGCTCCAGCAGCAGAATGTCGACTTGGTTACGCTCCCAGCTGAGGGGACGGCGGTTGTCGGGGCGGGCCGTGAGCAGGGTGTAGATGACACCACGGGTGACTTCATGAGTTGCGTCTTGTGGCACTTTTTCGGTAAAGAGGCACCATTCGTGAAGGCAAAGTGCTTCGATGTACAGGGACAAGCGGTGAAATGCCTGCCACAAGTCCGCTGTGATGACCAGGCAAACCTCGTTGGCTTGCGTACTTGGTAAGGGGACAACAGGTATAGCTAATTTGTCGAGTCGGGCCGGCTTGTCAAATACCGTCCACTCTCCCGGACCAGAATGCCTGATGGGCATCTGAATCGCCCCCGTTATAGCTTCTGTGGCCAGCTTATACGTCTGCTGTAGGGTAGCGCTATAGGTTGCCCGCCGTCGGGGCGTACTCATTTCAGTCAGTAGAAAAAAACCATCCGCCGCTTGCGGTGTCAGTTGCACCTCCTGCTGCCACTGCAAACGCAGCCTGCTAAGTGCTGGGCGGAAGGATATGTCATTTTGCAGCTGGCCGTTGACAACGGATCGGGCCTTTTGGTAGATGGGCAACTGCTCGTCGACGAATGGCCAGTAATACGCGGCCCATAGCGTTGCGATACGGGAGAGAGGAACAGCGACTGCCTGGCCCTTGCGAGCCATATCCGGATACATTAGTACTACGTCGTTAATGGCTCGTAGCAGCGCCATTTTATAGCTAGTAGTCTTAGTGTCATGCTTGAGAATAGTGGCAATTACCTGCTCACCGGATACATATGCCATTAGGTGGGAGAATAAGGAGCTGCACTCATGGACCGCTATACAACGTAAAAGCGCCCGATTATACCATTAGGCGCTTTGTATTACCAAGGAAGCTATGTTAATTTAATTCGTTGTATTTGAGCGAATTGCCTTTAGCTTTGTCAATTGGATACCGCTCTGCGTTGCGCGTCAGCTTTTCCTGCATTAGCTGCGGGATGTCCCAACCGTATTTATCGGCTAGTTGGAACGCGTACAATAACACGTCGGCCAACTCTTCGCGGACTTTAGTGGGGTCGGCGTCCTCGGGCCTTTTCCAGAGAAAGACCTCGTTTAGCTCGGCGGCTTCAATGCTTAAGGCCAGGGCCAGGTCCTTGGGGTTGTGAAATTGGACCCAGTCCCGCTCGTCGCGGAACTGGCGCAGCTGCTGAAGTAGGTCGTCAATGGGGCTATTCATCTCTCTTGTGCATGGAGCGGGCCATGGCTAGCTCGTTGGCGAAGTCAAGACCGGTGTCGAGGCTAGGGTCAAGCTCTTGGAAGCCGGTGTACATACCGGTGAGCAGGTGTAGGGCAGAATACTTCTTGCCGGGTACGGAGGCCAAGCTGTATTTCTGGGCGGAGTCGCCGGGGTTGAGGCCGGAGCGGCCGAGCATGGCAATCTCGAAGGTGACATCCTGCACCTGCTGGCGGGTTTTACCTTCGAAATACTTCAGCCAATCGAGGCAATAAAACATGACGGCCATGCCGCCGGCGGGGCTGTCGCTAAAGGAAAGTGGACCTTTGCGGGCATCGGCGGGTTCAGGCTCGTCTAAGCCGAGTGGGTCACGCTCGATGCGGTTTAAGACCTCCTCGGGGGATTCTTCGCCAGCGGGCTCGTCGGTAGACGCTAGGGAAGCACTAGGTGGAGTCTGGCCACTGCCGGCGCCTGGTTGATCAGTACGAACCGCCTGCTCATCCTTCAGCTCGAAATAGGCCCCTAACCCTAGGTCGTCGCCCCAGTGCTGGACTACCTCGTACTCTTCGCCCGCTTGGCGGTCGGCTCGGTACTCCAGGTATTCCGCCCAAAGACGTTCGGCCTCTTTTATTTGGGTGGCCGGGGCCCGAAAATCAGGCACAGCGTTGTAACCGAACAGGTCGCGGAACTGCAGGGCCATGACTAGGTTGAGAACCGTATTGGCTTTGTGCACGGAGGGGGGCGAAAACTCAGCTACCTGTTTGTTGCGGGCTGCTTCAATGTACTCCTGCAGCAATTTCAATAAGGAGAGGAACTGCAGCGGACGCGCCTCGGGGAACTCTTGGTAAAGAAAATCCTCAATGAACAAGTCGATGGGCACGTTGTAGATCTGCCGCATCATACCCTCAAAGATGGAGTCCACGAAGCCGGCAATGTTCTGCTCCTTATAACCAGCCTTTTGCAGCTTCTTAAGCTGGGGCTCGGCGGCGCGAATGAATTTCTCTTTGCGCGGGCCGTTGGTGGTGAAGAGTTGGTTATTACCGGCGGCGCGGGCCTGCAGCACGAAGTCGAGATGGACAATCTCGTGCATGATCAGGTGCTCCACGGCCGGATAATCGGGCTTGAATTTAACGTGGTGATAGGAGCGGTTGTAGTTTTCGGCTATTTCCAGCTTGGCCGCCGTAGGCAGGTAGGCATCTTCGTCGACACGGATTTCCTTGCCGGCCTGCTCCTGTACGCGCAGTTGGTACTCGTTGGCAATGGAAAAGGTATTAGTGCTGTTCAGGTACTTGGTAGCCGTTTCGGTGGCTAGCGCCAAGCTGGCCCGCAGGATTGGATCACCGAGGGAGGCATGGCGCAGGGCGCGGGTAGCGAAGTCAAAGGCCTCTTCGTAAGCGCCGCGCTGCTGGCGCACCATAGCCAGCGCATAGAGCGTGTTAGGATAGTTAGGCTCAATTTCGTGGGCAATCTCGAAGTACCGTTCTGCTTCCTGAGGGCGACCGGACTGCATGAGGTTGCCGCCGATATTGTTTATGGCAATGAAGTCGCGTGGGTTGAGGGTTAGGGCCTGATCGTAGAAGGTTTTGGCGGACTTGAGGTCTTCCTGCTGCCGGGCGTAGATGTTGCCCGTCATGATCAGGGCGTAGCCGTTGCGCGGGTCCCAGCGCAGGGCGTCGAGGAGGGCATCCAGGGCCTCCTCTGGCTGACCCAGCTCGGAGAGTACCTGACCCAGCACGCGGTGGTATTCCGAAACGGTAGGATTTTGCTCGATGAGCTGGTGCAGCCGTGGTAGGGCCTGGCGGAATTGCCGGTCTTCGCACAGGCGTAACACCTTCTGGTATTCAGCCTGCTGGGTGCGAATAGCGTTGGTATCAATCTTTACTTCGACCGTGTCGCCTTTGATGGTGACGGTGGGGCGGTAGGGACCGAAAGTATAGAAGTCGGTGAGGTGGTCAACGAGCTGCTGAGCGTTCTGGCCGAAGGTCTGGGCTTCGGGAAAGAGGCTGTAGAGGAAGTCGTTGAGAGGGTGGTGAATGGTCATTCGCTAAATGGGGTCTGCCTGAAGACCTGAGCTTACTAGAAAGGATAAAGGTAGTAAGTGTAATTGTCTGACGGGCACTAGGATTAAAAGACTTAATTGTAACTTTATCGAGTATTTTAATAATTATTTTGATATAATTACAAAGAACATTATTATAGACTAATCATTATACTTCGACTCGTGAACCGCTCATCAAGCGTCTCAGACACCATGGCTAACACTTTGGTTTAGTGCGTACTAAATAAAGTAGTAGCAAGGACTACAGGCGATTCTCTGTCGGCGTGGGTGTCATACTTCTCCATTCTAATCCTGTTGTCAGATGAAGACACTTTTTACAATGCTGGGGCTCCTAGGTATCCTGGTACTACCTGTACGGGGCCAATTCACGCTGACACAACGGCTTGATGAAAAGCTAAGAGAAGACAAGCAGGTGTCAGAGCTCTATTTTGTGGGCAACGGGGATATTCAGGCTGGGCTGAGCAATGAAAAGAGAGAAATAGCGGCTAATACCGGCTTGGGCATCTTATTCTGGCGGATTTGGAATGGCAAATGGGAATTACAACTGGACGCGAAGGTCAATGTGGCCTCGACGATAGATACCATTCTGCACGCACGGGTGAACGGCATAGTGGCAAACAACCGCCTGTACGGTCGTAGCGTGCTGATTCCCGGCTTCTCCAAGCAGTCTACCATTGTCGACATGCTTTGGTACCGGGCCAATGGCGCGAAGCCACTATTCAAGCTGTTCAGCGGTATAGAAATCAAGCTGGCGGCCTCCAACAACGTATGGGGGTACTACGACCAGGTGCAGCAGATTAGTAATGGTGATACAGCAATGGTGAGAAGGAACACGTTCGTCGATGTCTCGAATATTGGGGGAAAAGTTGGCCTGTTCTATGAGTTTATTCCCGAAGATCAACGGCGGCTGAATGGCAACTCGGTGCGTTTAGGAATCAATTTAATTGGCCGAAGTATTCAGGGGGACGTTGGACGGCACTCAGATCCAATTCGGCAAATGCGGAAGGATTTTTTACTAAGCCCGAACACGATTCATCTAGGATTCGAACCTTCGCTAACGTTTCGTCTCAAAAATATCCGAGCCGAAGCCTCTGTTCCTTACCTATTTGCCAGAGCAAGCAAAACAGTGCCGGGCTTATCGGGAGCCCAGTTCCTCACTTCCATCAGTTTCGTGGGGGGCTTCCCAGTTAAAATGGAATAGTTCGGTAACTATTTTGTAGTAGAGCCGCCTTTCTTAACTCAGTGACTAAGCCTTTCATCGTTTGGGTCATGCTCAGCCAGATCAGAAAAGGCTTCATATGAGTTACGCATATCCTGCTGCAGAATCCAGGCTTGTTGGACTAATTCATCAATTGGCTTCCGATAATGACTGAATATTTCCAGACCACCAAGGAGGTTGATGACCAGGGGTTCGTAGAAAGCCAGTACGATATGATAGAGATGAATGCGCTGGGCAGGCGGCAGCTGGCTGTTATTCAGCAAGTAAAAGAACATGCTTACTGTAGCCCGTAGTACCTTGGTCTGGGTGGCTACAGATTGAAAATAGTCGAGCACTAGACGCTGGAAGGAATAGCCTTCGCTGGAGGCAGCCTCTTCGAAGGTAGCCTGATACTGGAGTAGCTGGGGCTCCTTCTCGTAGTTTACTTCTGAGAAATCGGGGAATTTATCATGGTCGATGTAACCTGTCATTTCCGTTAGATCATAGCCGCGAAGTGGCAGTTGATCCTGAATGCGCCGGGCTTCGGTACGCAGATCGTCAATGAGTTTGAAGGCCGTGTTAATGGTGCTTTCGTTGGCGCTGCGGTGCTGCTCTTTAGTGAAGTTCTGGATTTGAATTTGGTTGGAGGTAAACTGTTCGCGCAGGGAAAAGTACACGACCAACAGGCCCGCGAAGTTGAGGACTGGGCCGGCAATGCCGCCGATAGTGTCGCCGATGGGGTCCTTTGCGGCGAAGTTGACTCCGGAGTATAGATGAGTTAACGTCCAAGGAAGGACAAGTGCTAAAAGGGCTCCTAAGATGATTATCCAGACTGCCCAAAGGGTATTATTTATCGGTTTTTCAGCTGCCATTAGTTCTTCTTACAGAACATATATCTAGTTATAGTTCAATTAGGAAAATAATGATCTAGCAGGCTCTTTACAGATTCCTGTTGACTGCTTGTAATATCACTCGGATGCCAAGTCTTTTTGTTATGCAGCGTATTGGCCATGTGAGGCGATACGCTTAGGTAGCCTTTGAAGTATTTGGTAGTTTTATTCACAAAATCATGGCGACCCAAGGAAGCGTTCTTGCCTCGGCCTAGCAAGACTAGATTTCCTATTTTATGTACTAACTCTTCGCGTTGCTCGGGTGTGAAGTCCTTGGTCCACTGGCTATTTTGCTCTGGATTTTGAGGAAGGATGTGTTCAATGGTAATGGCCCGGCTTACATTCAGCGAGGTAAGGTCATGATTTAGCTTCAGGTAACTGAGTTTAAGTAACACGTACTTAGTGAATCGTCGACCATACATCTTGCCGTTTAATACCCCATATAGGTCGTTTTGGTCGACGGCAAACAATTCCTCGTGGTTGTTAATGTCGGTGGATAGTTTGGTGTTGTCAATGGCCTTGAGAATAGTATTCATGTTCTCGATACGGCTGGTTGGGGGAACCCCAGTCATCAAGTCAGCGGACACCTTGTTATCGAGGTGTTCCAGGAAGGTGAGTAGCCCTTCCATTTTGAATTTATTGTAGTAGGCCAGTAGGGGCGGAACCCAATCGGTACCCGGTAAGCCCTCCTGCATGAGGGAAATAAGGTTGTCGAATTGACGGCGTTCCGGCGTGCCACCCTGTTTGTTGATGAGTAGATGCTGATAATGCTGGAAATATTTAAATAGTAAATCGAGGAACGGTTTGCCCTCTTCCACTAGTCCCGCTCCGAAGATCTTGGTACGAAACTCAGTTGTAAGCCCATAACGGGCTTTGTCCTTGACCAAAATGGTCCGCACGTACGCCAGGAAACGGTCAAGGTCATCTCCTAATTCGCTTTCCATATCTTCCCAGTCCTTAGCATAAATTGTCCTTTTGCTATCTGCAATTTTGCCTAGGTTTTGCGCTTTGAGAATATCACTGTTGCGCAATGGCATACCCCGATTGTTCAAAATCGTGAACAGTCGAAAGGCATCATTCATGTCCTCAGTGGCCACGTAGATAAGTAGCACTTGATTGAGTAGGAAGTTAGTAAGTTCGATCAGGGATGGAGTGGAATATTCTTTAAGATAAGCTTGTAGTTCCAGTACAACCAGTGCCATGTTGCGTGCCGACTTATCTTCTTTTTCGACATCCCACTTCTGCTTAAGCTGCTTATCGAGAGTGCCACCAACTTTTTCAACATGGTCTTTAAAAAACTTCTGCACTTGACTACCCCGGTCAGATTCTAAACGAAAGCGACCAGGAACATTGAGAAGCACATCTTCCTCCTGGCAAAGGCATTTCTGACAGGACGCAGCCATCTTGGGGCTATCAAATAAGTCTCGGATTACAGCCAGTAATAGAAGGATCGTAGTAAGTCGTTGCTGTCCATCTAATACCTCATACTCCTCGTATTCCAGTGGTGTTTCCGTTTGTCGGCGTAGCACAATGGACCCGAGAAAGTATTCATCAAATTTATTCTCTGTCTGAGCATACGTAAGGTCATCCAGGAGTTCATAGACCTGATCTTTACCCCAAACGTAGGCGCGCTGATAGCTAGGGATGCGGAACCACATCTCCAATAGTTTTTTGACGAAAATCTTGTCACTGCTGATTTTAGTGGAAGGCATAGTTGTAAGATGTAGTTGACTCGGACTTGAGAGAAACTGGTTGGCAATGGTAAGTAAGCTTGAAAATAGCGCGTAGAATGGTCGCTACTCCATCCGACTCTGGAAGAAGCGGCGAGTTTCGTCGTCGGTGAAGTAGACGTAGCAGCCTTGCATGCCGCGGGTCATAAGGACTTTGTAGGTGTTGCGCAGGTATTCTAAGGCTTCTTGGGGGGATAGGCGGTTGTTGTTGATGGCAGTATCGGAAGAGGCTATTTTATTAGCTACCCACCCTCCCTGCTGCTGACGATACACTAGATCTGGGCCGACGATGACGCCGACGTAATCGAACTCGAAGCCCTGGGCCGTGTAGATGCAGCCGACTTGGTGGACCCCATCGGGGTCGGTCGCCCACAGGGAAGATTTGGGAATGCCGGGGGCGAGGTGGCCGTCACTGTCTTTGGCGTTCCAAGGACGGGTATAGCTGAACTGGTCGTTCTCGATGATAATGTCGTTGACTAGCTGACCATCGGATTGTGGCTTGGACCAGGGCCAGCAGAACCCGGCTACCATGCGGGCAGTGTGGTCCTGCTGGCGGCGTTTAGCCAGCATCTTTTCCAGCAGAACGGGAGAATCGGCGATGCGGAATTCGTAGCCCTGCTGTGTACTCCACAGGACATTCGCAGTGCGCTGGATACCAAGCGTGTTGTCGAGCCAGTTGATGAAGCCAGCGGAACCGCTGCAACGGAACTGGGCTTCGAGCTTAAACTCAGCTAGAGTAACACCCAAACGTTGGGCGGCTTGTTTAAGCGAGTCGTAGGAGCCGATTTCGTCGGGGCGGACGCGCTGGTGGTCGTCGATGAAGAAGACGGAGACCTTTGCTACCTGAAGTAATTCTTCAACCTGGGGTATGTTGTTACGTTGGGCAGCTGGTGTACGGAAACTAGTGCTGGATTTACGAATGCGGTGGGCTTCGTCGCAGATGACTACATCAAGGGAGTTAGGAAGGGATAGGCGATAATGACTGAAATAGGTGAAGAAGCTATGGCTGCGGCGGCCGAACTGGTCACGCAGGTTTTCGGTGAAGGCCTTGGAGCCGGTGGCGTAGTGAACCTTCAAATTGCGGCGGAGCAGGTCGGGCAGCAGGTGCAGGGCAATGACGGACTTGCCGGTGCCGGGACCCCCTTTGACTAGGATGGAGGTTTTGGTATGCCGGTGTTGAGCATCGAGCACGGCGGTGAGGACCCGATCGTAGACCAGGAGCTGGTCGTCAAGCAGGACGTAGCGGCGCTGTTCGCGCACGAGGCCCACGACGTGGTCAAGCAGCTTTTTGCTGGGGCGGTAGCGGCCAGCATCAATGCGTTCAAGGACAGGATAGCCATTGCCGCCGGTCAGACGCTGCTGCAGATAGCTACCTAGCGCGGCCTCCTGGTTTTCGCCGTAGAGCGGGTTTTGCTGCACCAGCTCTGTGAACTTGGGTTCGAGCAGGGCGTCGGTGGCAGTGAAGGTGTAGTTGTGCAGGTAGGCGCAGGCGTGCAGCTGGATGGGCGCGTCGGCGTCGTTGAAGGCCGTATGGACGTCGGCCAGGTACTGACGGTACTGGCCTACCTGGGCAGAGGGATGCAACACGTCGGAGAGCTGGCCGCCTAGCCAGGTGACTACCTCGTGGGGGCCAGCGGAGGGCTGGGTCTCGGACCACTGCTTCAACTCAATGATGACAGCCTGGCGCTGCTGTTGGGCATCGTGGCCACAGATGAGACAGTCGAGGCGCTTGGAAGTAAGCGGAAGCTGGTACTCGAGCAGGACACCGTGGTCGAGCAGGCTGGCCTTCTTAAAGACCTCACTAACACTGCGCAGGGAATTGCGCCAGGAGGTGACTTCGTTGGGTTGAGGCTCAGTGCGGTAGTAGTCGAAGAAGGCGGCCTGGAGCTGGCCGACAATAGCGTTGTGAGCGGCGGCGGTGATAAAGTTGGTGGAGGAACCGGCGTAGAGGCGCATGGTGAACCAAAAAAGTAGAAGTCTGCGGTGACTACTATTAGTATCCAGCTTTTGCGCAGATTACAGCAAAAGTGCACGATAGTTTAAGTACCGCTTAATTGCTTCGATTAGATAACTCCCAATTCTTTCAGGATATCGCTCTTAAACTTGCTGAATGGCCTTTTTACGAAGTTGGATGCTTCATATTCAGTCCCAAACACTACTCGATATAGGTCTGGCTTCGACACAGATACACCCTTTAATAGACTGTTATTAAGTATATCCAGATATCTATCGGAGAAGAATCTTCTTATCCGAAGCAAGTCTTGTAATTCACTTGTATGTGCGTTGTATATTTCCTCTATCGCAAACACATTTATAGTATTACTAGCTCTAAGAGAGTTAGGTGCTTCGACCTTTATTCTAATTCCGGAAGGTGCTATGTGGGAATACCTGTATGAAAAAGTGATATCGGCTAAACCATCATCAACATATGGATGCAGATGAGTGCTTAGGTTCATAGTTGCAGTTCCCTTGATGCTGGAATTACATATTGAGCAGCTTGGTATGAGATTATAGAACGAAATGGCTAGTAACGGGTTTTTTCCTTTATCAAAAAAGTGGTCGAACTGTGGTCTAGTCACTTTTTTTCCTTTTTGCGTAACGACAGTACTAGTATAGTTTCTATTACAGTATACACAAGTATCTATTTTTAAAGCAGAAGCAAGATCGTAAGCCCAGTACTTTATCTTTTTCTCATCACAAAATACATCGTAGCTGAAAACATATTCAACTGCTTTTTTCAAGTCATTCTCACGTTGAATTAGAGGATTAATCTTTGTGTTCAACTCAATTAATTTAGCTGGCTCTCCAATAAGAATATCATCAATATTGTCATTCAAAACTATATCAAATAATAGCCTTACTCTATTGCAATCTATTCCCTTTATCGTGTCAATTTTATCTATCCTCTCGTATACGAAGTCTGCCATAGCTACATGAAAGGCCTTTTTGGCTTTTAATATCTTAAGGCTATGCGGTGGGATATATAGCATCAGCTCCTTAGTTTCTTTCTTAGTTCTTGAAGTTTGCGTATCTGATCATCAATGACCGCAGCCTGTAAATTACTAGTCATTTTTTCATCAAACATCTCCGCCAATTTCGTTTGAACAATAGGTTCATCAACCATCTTGATAATCTTGCTGTATCGCTCAGCCTTCTCTCTGTTTGGGGAATCAAGCCACTTAATTGTCTCTTGAATAATATCCTGAGCAAAATCTCCAACCAAAGCTCCATCTAGAAAGAAAGAGTCAGCTAATAGTTCGGCAATGTTGGCCCCAAACGTTCTGGACGGCCTGCTCATGTCACTATAATCTGACACTACGGCAGCTTCTTCATAACTTGGTCTTCTCAAATACACCACATTGCAGTTGGGCAAATCGGAAAGACTCAAGGGATCATGAGTGGTGAAAATTATTTGGATAGAAGGATGCTTATCGAGTTGTTCAAAAAAATAAGGCAATGTTTGCAGAAGTGCTTTTACATAGCGTCTCTTCCAAATAGGATGAAAGGATAGATCTGCTTCATCGAGTAATATAATATAATGTTCGTGAAGCTTTCTAAATTGGTTATCAATTAAGTTTTCAGTCAAAAAATTATATATTCTAGAAAACAAGTTTAGCAAAGCATGTTCGCCAGAACTGAGTTTCTGATCGAATGGCATATAATTTACAAATCCTCGTATTTTATAATCATCGGATAACATATAGCCATCATTATCCTTAGCGAAGACACGATAGTATTTATTAAATACTTTAATAAAATTTCTCTGCAAGGACAAAATTTCTATAGCATCTTGTTTTGAAGTCTTATATTCTCGGCTTTCAATATTTGACTCCCCTTCAACAATATCAATAGATGAGAATATCTTTTCAACAAGCTCGCGTAACCCAGAATCTAACAATATTTTCTTCGCATTTTCTCCTTTACCCATTTCAGCGTTTTCAATAAAAATATTAAGAGCTTCGTGGGAAGTGGAATTTTCTAGACTTTCTCTTAAATCAGAAAGAGGAAATCTACCTTCCCATAGGTAATGATTTTCTTTTTCCATTTGCTGATAAAAAACAGAAAGTACTGCTTTTATAACCTCTCTTTTAAATATATATCTATATACTTCAACTTGACTTAGATCCTCATCATCTCTTACCTTGGCCCAGGCTCGAAGCTCTTCTTCATTTTTATGATGAATTAACTTAAGTATTTCCCGGAAACCTTCAGGAGTGTTCCATTCTCGCTCCTGCTGTTTATAACCTCGAATCTTGAGAATAGGATTTCCGTGCTGTTTTAATGGGTAGATGTCTTTGAATATTTGGTGCTTCGCTACCAGGTCGGAACTTAGGAACTCTATCTGTCGAAGTGAATTCTTAAATGCTAACTCTTCGTTAATAGAATAAGCTCCGCCCCCATCACTGGCATCCATCTCACCAAGTTCATTTAGATCTTCCTCTAAAATTCGATCAAAGGAAATATCGTACCCGTCTACGTTATCGAAGTTAGGATTATACTTATAGTCAAAATGAGGGGAGTAATATAGAGTTTGAGCGCTCTTGCTAGGAGACGAAGTTATTCTTTGACTTTTGTATGTAATTGTTCCTTCTTCGTCATTCGTCTTGTTTCTCAAAGAAATTCGGGCAAAGTCATTTCGTAGCACAAACAACTTATTCCCAGTAGCAGACTCGGCTAATACCAGACATTGTGACTGAGGAAGTGCGTATCCGTTTCTTATGAAAATGCTTCGTATGACATCCAACAAAGATGATTTACCTGCGCCATTTTGGCCGACGATAGCGCTAAGATTGGTGACTTTCGATTTTGACCCAGTTATATTAAAAAAACCCTCAATGAAATTAGGGTTGACCTCTCTAGTTACTAAAATGGAATCAGGACTTTGGCTTTTTTCAAACGAATACAAGTATTTACCACCGAAATTGATTGACTGAGGTATACTAAACAGGTACTCATGTTCAGCGATATATATAGCAACAAGTCTCATGATAAATTTTGGCTGACTGAGATATTTCTTCAGGTAAAAACTGTTTACTAATTTGACCTAAACAGGATTATTGATGCGGTGACGTAAGTAGGCAGCTGTTTCAGGGTCAGTGCAGTACACGTAGCAGCCTTTCATGGCGCGGGTCATGAGGGTGCGGTAGGTATTTTTAATCACCTCATCGAGTAGTGCCCGGCCCTCGGCCGACTTCATCAGCTGTTTCCGCCCTTTTACAGTGGTATCATACTGATCACGGGCCAAGGCGTTGGTAATTACTTTGCCGTCGCGGACTACTAGATCGGGGCCGATGATGACGCCCAGATAGTCCAATTCAAGTCCCTGGGTGGTGTGGATACAGCCAATTTCGGTGACAGAATTAGGCTCGTCAATCCAGTGGTTGCCGTATTTGGTCAAGTTCCAGCGGTGGCGGAAAGTCGACGTCAGTTGAAAGTCCAGCTGTTGCCCGTCCTTCTTGCTGTTCCATTTCCAGCAGTAGCCAGCAGCCATGCGGGCACGGTTATTCAGCTTATTCTTGTCGTAGATGAGCTGCTGCAACTCATCGGGAGTGTCGACTACGCGGAAATCGTAATCCGTCTCGTCCAAAGTAGGATTGGCCGTCTCCCGAATGTCCAGCACGTTATCGAGCCAAGCCAAGTAAGCATCCGACCCGTTGCAGCGAAATTGAGAATGCAAGTCCTTGATGTGAACCTCGGCTCCAACCTGCTCGGCCCAGCGGCGTATCTCCGCCTCACTGCCAATGTCGCTGACCGAAACGCGCTGATTCTCATCCAGAAAGAAGATGGTGCAGCGGGCAGCGTTTATCAGTTCCTTTACCTGATTCTCACCCAAGTTGCCATACATACCCGACATCTCATTGAGACGGTGGGCCTCATCGACAATCAGAGCGTCGAATGTGTTGGCTGGGGTGTTGATATACGCTCCGGAGCCGCCAAATAACGAATTGAACACGGTACCGCGCACAGTACCGGTGAGCTTGCGCTTGTAGACGTGGCGGGGCGCGGAGTTTTTGCTGACGTATTTGACGTTCATGGGCTGCTGGGACAGTTTCACCAGCAGGTTGATGGCCACCACGGTTTTGCCGGTGCCAGGGCCGCCACGAACGATGAGCACCTGCTTGTGGTCGTCGGTGGCTTTGGCGGCCAGCTTACGGCCCGTCTCGTACACTACCTTTTGCTCGTCCAGAAGAATAAACTCAGGTTTCCCTTTTAGCAAGCCGGCCAGGGCTTCGGTCAACTGCTTGCTAGGCTTAATGCGGCCACCATCGATGCGGTACATGATGCCAGTGTGGTCGCCACGCTTCACGTGCTGCCGGATGAAGTCGCGCAGCTTCGCGGCGTCGGACTTCAGGAAGAGAGGAGCCTTCTCAACGTAGCCGGCGTACTGGCCGGTGGTCAGGACACCGTCGTCGGGATGATTGTGCAGGTAGGCGCACGGGAGCAGCTGGATGTTCTCCTCGTACACCGTCTCATTGAAACCTTCGAGGTAGGCTGCGTAAGACCACGCCTGGTAGGATGGATGGTTTACTTCCTGAATGCCCCGGCCGATGAATGTAGCAACGATACCGTCTTCGTCGGTGGCCTTCGCTTCAGACCACTGCTTCAATTCAATGATAATGGCCTTATCGATTCCGGCATCGTCCTGGCCAGTCAGCACGAAGTCGATGCGCAGGCCCGAGTATGGAAGCTGGTATTCGATGCTGACGCCGCTATCATCGGGAATCTGATGGTCACTTAGTACGCGGTCCATGTACTGCATGGAGTTGCGCCAGGAGTTAATTTCGGGCTGGCCAGTGCGTTTACCTAGCTTCTTGAGTACCTGCTCCTGAATGATATTCTCGACGTAATTGGAGAATACATCATCTCGAAACTCTGCCTTAGTTTTCTGATAGACAATCATGTAAATCTATAGTTCATCGTGTTAGTAGCGGTACTGCGGGCTTTATCGACGGGATCCTTTTCGGCAGTAAGAAACAACTCCTGCTGCATGAGCTGAGGATGTTCTAACTGTAACTGAAACGCAGACGACTCTCCATTGAGGCGTTGCTGCTGATTGGTTGCCAAAGCTGGCGACAAATCCCTGAACTGGCAACTGCCAGCATACAAGGAAGACCCAACCTGACCTCCTCCCATTTATCGAACCACCTGACAGTACAGGATCAGCTATTTTGAAACTCAACAGTAACCGCGGCGACCATTACCTCATCGGACATTAGATTATGTAACGAACTATGGGGTCGGAAGCTATTCTACTCCTGCCGTTACTGCTTGATTTCTCCTGGCATCGATCAATGGCAAGAACCAGTGCACCTGAAGGCACTTGGCTCTGTGCTATCGCGCCCCAACCCCTTCGAAATCTCCCTCGTCCTAACGCTTTTTTGCCGAACTAGGTCATCTCACTTCACTAGTTGCGGGCATTCAAAACTAATACTCCCTGTCCTACGTTCTACTGTAGAAAAATGTCAGTATCATTACTGACAAATTGCTGCTACTATGGCGACCACAACACAATCCAGTAAAAACAAGAAGGAAAGTCCCTCTCCGGACCGCGTACAACGCGTCAGCCCTGAAAGAAAACAGCGTCTATCTACTACTCGAGTCGGGCAACCATCAGATTCCCTATTGAGCAGGCTCAACCGGGGTATCTTCGGTGTGATTGATGACCGGGTGGTAGTGGATAAGGCCCGGGAGGGAATTGCCTTCACCGAGTTTCAGCGTCTGGCGGCCCTACTGGAGCTCACTATTCCCGAGCAGGCCGGCTTATTATCGGTTACCGAGCGCACCATGGCCCGGCGCATTGCCGAGCACAGTACCCTGAACACGCTGGAATCCGAACGCCTCGTGCTGCTGCAAAAACTCGCCGAGCACGGTGTGGATGTGTTCGAAGAACAAGGCAAATTCAACCGCTGGCTCCGACGGCCGCTGCGGGTGCTGGATGATCGGTCGCCGCTGGCGTACTTGGATATGACGACGGGCTTTGTGGTGGTAGATCAACTACTGGGCCGCCTGGAGTACGGCGTATACAGCTAGTATGCGCGTATATCGCCTCCAAAAACAGCGGTATGTAGACACGTTCCTGGATGGCGAGGGCTCTCGTCGGACGGGCGGCCGCTGGAATCCGGTCGGCACACCGCTGCTCTATACCTCTACCACGCCGGAACTGGCGATGTTGGAGGTGATGGTGCACACCGACGGCACTCCCTTACGGGATATGCCGCCGCTGATACAAGTGGAACTGGAGATTCCGGATTCCGTGGAAGTCATCGCGGAGGAGGAATTACCCGCTGGGTGGGACCAGATAGTAGCCCCCAATGGGCTAGCGCAGTTCCTGTTGCCTCGGCTCCAACCAAGCTATCCCGTGCTAGCCTTCAGCGTGCCCTCCGTGGTGATGAAGCATACGCCCTCGCGCAATATCCTGCTCAATCCGCAACATCCCCTGATGCAGCAAGCGCAGATTGTTCAGGTCATTGACCACATATTCGACGAGCGGCTGTGAATACAGAGGGCGGAGAATCCGGTTGCTGCACTAAAAAAGTAGAACAGTGGATGAAACTAGCTCGCTACTCAAAATAGAGCGAGTGACGGATTCCCTTTCTCAGTATATAGAGTCACACAATAAGTTAGGAACAATAGGGCTATCTGGCTGGATTTCGATCACCTTAGATTTGTCGAGCGCAGGGCGTCTCTTAAAACGGACGTTTATTGATAACGAGATGCCTCCTATCCTGCACACCCTCTATCCCATCCTTTCTCGGTCTCATTATTTGTTCTCATTATTCTAATTCTCATTATCTTTCGAGTATTGACTTAATGAGAAAAATCTATGGTTTTTGGTTATGCCCGGGTGAGCACTGCTGATCAGCAGCTGCACCTACAAACGGATGCCTTGCAAAAGTATGGTTGTGATACCATCGTGCAGGAGAAGGCATCCTCAGCCAAGGAACGCCCAGCCCTGAAGCAGCTACTCACCCAGCTGCGCACCGGCGACACGATTGTAGTGTGGAAACTAGATCGACTCGGTCGCTCCCTTAAAGATCTAGTTACCCTGGTTACTGGATTCCAAGAGCAGCGTATTCACTTCGTCAGCCTGCAAGACCACCTCGATACTACCACAGCCCAAGGTCGGTTGATGTTTAACCTGTTCGCCTCGTTGGCCGAGTTCGAGCGTGACATTATCCGGGAGCGCACCAATGCTGGCCTCACGGCTGCACGTGCACGTGGCCGGCAAGGAGGGAGGCCAGCAGGTCTGAGCAAAGAAGCGCTAGCCAAAGCTGAGGCCGCTAAGACGCTTTATCTCCAGGGTAGAAATGGTGGAGAGATTGCCCAACTACTAAATGTGGGTCGCGCCACTATTTACCGCTACCTCGCGCACCTAGGTGTGGCCACCAGTAGCACTTCTGCATCTCCGCAATAATCTGGCTCAGTATAGCAGCAATCTATTACCTCTCTAGATTCCCTATTATGGTAAGCTTTGAGTACTTGGCCAAATCTGTAAAGCTGGACGAGCCAGCTGGTATGCGTTCTATTTTGGAGATAAGGAGCGCACTAGCCAAAGCGTTCGAGTTAGCTCAACACCCGCTCTTCGACGACAGCCCAGTTTTCGCCGTTATCGACGACAGTCCTATGGCTATGCATAGAACAACAGTAGCTCGAATGCTGCTCGAAATCGACACGCTTCCCAGGTTGAAGAACCGTGTCTATACGATGTCTAGCCAAGGATTAGAGATGGCAATAGATCACTTAGACAGCGTCGAGCGCATTCTAAGCCAAGTAATAGGAAGTGGACAAGAGCAGGCTGCAAAACTGTACCTAGGTAGTCAGCTAAATGGCCAACTTAACTATCTAGTCGATATTGCCAGACATGGCGTTATTACAACTAACCAAACTGCTATTGAAGAGTACTTGGACACAATACCCAGCAATGCTAAAAAGGTAACCTATTTAAAGCAGCTACTGCTTTCTTATAAGCAACGAGAGGAGCATTATGATAAAAAGCAGTTTGCGGCAATATGCAAGTTTATCAAGCTAGAAAAGAAGAAGTGGGCGCTTAGTGTAGAGAATTCAACACCCTACTTTACTACACCCGCCGAGTTATTACGCTTTATTTCTGATCTAATCACTACTGAGCTGGAGCATGCGATCCGGCAACAGGGCGGCTACAAGAACTTCTGGCGAGACGAACGATGCACCGATGATAAGAAAGAAACGGAGGTGCAGCAATATATCCGGTCGATACTGGATCCAGCGTGTCGGCAAAAAAGCATCAAGATTCACCGGGAAGTTTTTGCCGCTGATGGGTCCATCGACATGACCTTCACCTACCTAGATCTGAACGTCTGCATGGAAATTAAAAAGGCACAGCATGCGGAGGTTGACAAGGCTATGAGCAAGCAACTGGTCGCCTACATGCAGGCTGAGAAGACGACGGCCGGCCTCTACCTAGTGCTTTGGTACAAATCGCAGGGCGGCATATCTTTACCCGCACGCTATGCCTCAGCAGAGCTTTTAGCTGATCACCTCAAAAATTACCCAGTTGAAGGCTACCTTATTGAGCCACACGTAATTGACTGCACAAAGCCCGTTAGCCCGTCAAAGCAACGCTAACCTTTCCTGATCGCGTCCAATTGGATGATCTAGAAGCTAAGGAAAAATGCGAAAACTAGGCAAGTATTACTAGAAACTGGGCGAGTATTGCTAGAAAGTCAGGGACTTTTTCCGTAGGATGCGTATGTTTGTACAGGCAGACGCTAGCCCAGCGTCAATCAGTAAAATGGCAGGCAGCCACACGGGCCACCTGCCACCTACTCTAATGGCGATCCAGCCAGTGGGAGACCACTGCTCGAATCACCGCCCCTAGTGCCGTCTTCACTAACTCTAGGGACACGAGAAACAGGTTTGTCTGCTTCTCTTTCGCACGTTTACCCATATTGCTCGGGAGTAAGGGTGCTCGAATCACCCACTTCCTGAAGCCCTAGCTGTCATCACCAGCTGGGGCTTCGTCTTTTCAGACGACGCTTTAGCGGGGTGACTACCATGCGAGTAAGCCAAAGGTAACTAGCGCAGGTGATAGCTCATTGGTTTTTCCGTATTTATACGAGCAGCTATTCCCAGACAGATATGGCACAGTGATAGGTAAACCGCATCCTATCAATTACTAAAGCATGACAACCGAGGCATCGTCAGATTAGACCACTCCAGAGCTACTTTTTAGCAGACGGCTTAGGTTTGCGTACTTTCTTCACGGGAGCTTTTAATTCTCCAGAAGAAAGTGCCATCAGGGCCGATGATGGTATCTGCTTAATTAAGTTGACTATTTCTTCCGTTGGTCGAGGGATATTCTCCATCGCTGCAATAAAACCAGGAGCAAACAAGTCATGGGGATTAAATCCCGCAAATGATTTTTCTAAACTTGCTAAATGGCCAAGTGGTAAGTGTGGAAGTGTTTGTAAGCTAAATACCTGCAGAGACTTGGCAATGTCTTCAATTTTATGCTTCGCTGTTTCGGGGATTTGCAGTTTGTTAAGTGCCGCTTGCAATTGCCGCATCTGCTCCGCTTTTTCCCGTTGATTGTTCTCGATATAGCGTTTTAGATCCTGGACAAAACCACTCATCTCATCCGCTGCGCCCGCCGAACGATTTAGCAGCATCAACAGATTAGTCAGCAATGGGTCGTTAGAAAATTCCGGATAGCGGATCTTATGATCCACCTCGCTCCAGCCTTCTTCAAAGATGGTTCTAACTTGAATTTCTACATAGGCTTGTTTCTTCGTCAAAGAAGTTTTGACTAAGTAGTGTGCGGACCGATATCCATACGGATGCTCTTTTAGCTCACATGCCTGCTCCCGGTAGATCTGTAACAACTCATCGGAATCACCTTTGCGATAGTATACTACAGGTGTTTCTTTCAAATCCCAGTTGCGGGTAATGAACTCATGAATGTGGATCCAATCATTCTTGAAAAGATGGAGCGCACGCACCCCCGATAAGTCTGTGATTTCTTCATCGTAGTTATCCAACGTGATAATTCGCTCTTGATTAAGCTCTTTCTTGCGAACAATCTTCTTTGCTAGACTGTAAGGATCCTTCACGCGGTACCGGACAGAATGTACGCCTGCGTCTTGCAGCAGCGTATCTGAAACGCTCTGCGCAGTACGCTGAAATTGCGCTTGCCGGGCTTTGAAATTATCAACAATGGCTTCGAGATCGCCTTCTAAGATATTTACAGCTTCTAGCCGTTGGGCAGTCACACCGCACTTTCTCAGAAAGATAGAACCGTCAAAATCTTCTTCTTGCAACAGGGTAGTCATATAGAAGGCACTACTTCAATTTAGTATCTTCCTTTGATAGCAAACACAATGCGAGCCCGAAGCAGGGGAAGCAATTATTTGGTGAAAGAACGTTGATTTATGTTAATCAACACTGCTTTCCATGAGTGGCAGCGTTACTAGTAACTAATGAGAGCTCAATATCTTTCAAGCCAGATAATCCTGTTAGAAGGCTATAACGAGTTCTGGTTGCGAGTGACGAGCTATCCACTCTTCTTTAGTTGAAAGTAGGGTGTTGTTAAACAAATAGGGCAAAACCTCCGACTCGGAAGTCAACCAGCTTGAATGTTGCTGATAAGGTATAGATGCGCCGTAAGAGTAGCGCTAGTCGATAGTTTTAGACGTCCCTCGATACAATTGAAAGAGAATAGCTAAAACGAACATTTACACTATCACTCCTATCATTACATCAAGCATTTGATCACTTAACTTTTCGTTAAGTGATCAAATGCTTGCGCTGCTGAGTCAGCGGTTTTCCCTTCTTGATTAACAACATCTTAAAGGAAGGAGTAGGCTGCTACCTTCGGTCGACGTTCCTAATCTTTGCGGCATGCTGGATATTTTCATTTTTCTCGGCTTACTCGGCGCCGCCATAGTCCTCTACGTGCTATTGTATACTCTCCTGCCGCGATACCTACCCGCCAAGGCAGTAGAGCGTCCGTTACGGTGGGCGCATCGGGGAGGCGGGGCATTGATCCTAGGTGCTATTCTCGTGAGTTGTGGCCCGTGGGACTTGCGCATTCGCTCTCCCGCCTGTTTCTCCCTGCTCATCGTAGGCTGCGGTTTGCTAGGTGGAATATGGGCTAAGATGGCCGTAGGCCCGGGAAGGGCATGGGCCCAGGCACAAGCGTGGCTCACCCCCTTGCTTGTTCCTATTCTGATCGTATGGGTGTCCTTCCGGGACAATGAGAACGATGTTGTTTATCGGGACGAGAGTATCCGCATTGAGCTGGCGACTTGGACCAGCATGATCAGCGAAACCACGAACACCCAGATTACCCTTTATCAATACCGTGCTTGGCTTTTTGAGCAGCGTATTGGCTTCCTACACGCAGGCCTTTCAGGTCCAAACGCAGACAAATACGTTGACTTCTACACAAAGCAGGGGTGGGCTACTATTAACCGGGTGATCGTCGATCCTGATTCCCTTAAAGGTGTAGCGCAGAATCAATTAAGGGAGTACCCGTTTGTGATTACTAAGCCTTATAGCGGGGAGAGTGCACCACCATCACTGACAGCCGCGCCTGTCGAAGCCCCACCGCCGCCGGTGAATGGCAATCGAGTCTATAACTACGTGGACGAAATGCCGCACATGCCTGGTCGCCGCGGGGTTGCGCCAATTGAACGGGCTATTATGTCCCGGCTGGTGTTACCACGCGATGTGCAGGAGGGGCGGGTATTTTTACGTTTGGAGGTAGACACCGCGGGTGGTGTACGGAATCTGCATATTGAGAACGGACTGAACGCGAGTACCGATTCGGCCGTGCTGGCGGCGGCAAGGCAACTACCGCGTTTGATTCCTGGCCAGCAAAACGGACGGCCAGTGGTGGTCAGAATGACCCTCGTAGATATTCTAGTGGCAAAACCCAAAGCGCGGCAAGACAGGACGGTGAAGCAGCTTACATATGCGCCACTAACCGCCAACCTAAATGTTGACCACCTACCTCAATTGCCTGGCGGCGGCCCCCAGGCCTTAGAGGAAGCCCTCGTTCGAAACTTTCACTACCCTGCCGGCGTGCAGCCTTCCCAAGTGAACGGGACGCTGTACGTAGACGCTGTGGTGAACCGTGCGGGGAAGGTGACGACCATTAAACTTGTTCGGTATGACGGCCTCAAAAAGCATCATGTCGCCTTATACAAAGGCATTCGCGCGGCCCTGTACCAATTGCCTCCCCTGGTCCCGGCTCGGCTTCATGGCCAGCCTGTTACCGCCACGCTGCACATCGACTGGGCTTTTTTGCTCAACTTACCGGACGGTGATACGCACATGCGGGTTACTATTGAGCAGCCAATTAAGGAATCTTACAGTGCGGGTGTTGACTTTTAGCCGCCCCCGAAGCTCCCATGCCCGAGAGAGCCTATACGGATGCCGTTTGACATAGACGCCCTCTGATAGCCATCCGCTAAGCCAATGTAATGGTGAGTTGGAGGTTTTCCCCTATTTGTTTAACAATACCTAAAGTACAGTTTTCTCAACGAAATGAGAAGCAGATTGTACTTTGATTGCTGAACAGCTTTTCTGTACCGTTTTCCAGCCTATTTACCCTCTCTTACTGCCCGTTTTCAAGTGAGCTAGGCTGTTCATGTAAACGAGGAAATTAAGTTTTCAACCGTAGCAGCTATATCCCCTCGCTGATAGCGCAAATCATCTACCAGAGTCTTGATTTGGGTTAAGACATCTGTTAAATTGAATGCGCTTCTTATCTGAAGCAGATCATTGGCTTGTATGTTGCTTCTCCAGCCTAGCTGCATCAACAAGTACTCTACTTCCGACTTAGACTCAGACTTTCTTTTACGTGCAGCAAAGCACGTGAACCTATTAGTAGGAACGGAGATGTATATGATTTCAGTATTTAAATATTATTTACTTACGTAAACAGACTTATAAACCCAATAGCAAAGCAGTATAATAGGCAGTGTACACAACATGGAAAATATCCAAATATGAGTTAGAGAACTCAATAAACTATTTGGAGCGCTCAAATCGCTAAATATTATCCACTTTACATATCTATTTATGCTTATTTCCTCCGCTATAACTACACTAAATCCAGCTAAGAACGCGAAAAATAAATAAGCAAAAATAGTCCACAAGCCAAACCAATACCGGAAAGGTAAAAACCTTTTAGAATTTAAAAGTATTAGCAAAGCATATATAACGTAGGAAAGCACTATAAATGCTGGTCCGTAATATATCAACGCAAATGCAAATCTCATTGCTTGTTTATTTATAAATCTTCAATTGTTTTACCAGCAACCTCTGAAGCTCCGTTAATAATAGTTACTCTTATAGTTGATTCTTCTTCTGATGCAACTGCTTCATAGGAAGTAGCAGACTGTATATACTCGACAACTCCTTGATCGTTCGTTGGCCAATCAGATGAGAAATCTGATCCAACTGGCACTTGAGCGTGTTTATACATTTTCATTCCGTCAGCATACAGCCCTAGAGGCGTATCATCAACATCATTATTTATATAAATATGGTGAAACATTGTAAAGTCATATAGATGAGTGATTTTTCTCTATCATTTGTCACATAGGAGAGTGGTGTGGGAATACGAGGGAATTAAGAAAAGCCATCCACACTAGGCCCAGCAGAGCGGCTTCCGGCTACTTCTTTACTAGGATGGGCACGGGTACCATAATGCTTATGATTACCGCTTGCCCCTCCTGCTGGCCGGGAATGAAGGGTGGAAGCTGCCGCGTCGCCGCGATAACGGCCGAATCCACGTCGGCCCGTAGCCCCTTCACAATCCGCGGGTGGCGGACACGTCCTTCTTTATCCACTTCGAACGACACGAACACGCGGCCGTCCGGGGCGGCCGGTGGCACAACTAAAGTCCGGTAGATAGCAGCACTACTGGCCATGGACGCGTCCTGGCCGTTCAGCGTCGGCATTTGGTCTACGTAGGTATAGACGCCATTTAAGTCGAAGAACGGTTTTTCGCTGGGCAGGGGGTCGACGGGTCAATTCCATATTCTTGCGCCGCGTAAGGCACCCTTTTTGGCACTGGTGTCGGCACTGCCACCGGCTTGCTGGCGCATTTTTTAGGGCGGGTTTGGGCCAAGGCGTTGCTTGCTGGCAGCGCCACCAACAGGCTAGCGTAACAAGCATATTTCCGAAGCATAGGGAGAGACGGCTTAAGCGCTAGCCAAGATGATGAACTAAACAACGCAAGCGTTCATAAAACGGTCTTTTCACAAACCCTTACGCTCGGTAAGCGCTGGCTTATCGAGGCTTATTAAGGCAACTCATAACGTTCTGTAAGGGAGCCTTTACAGAATGTTATCCGTTATAATTGATCGTTTAGGAGCTTATCGTCTGCCAAGTCATCGGGAATTGGGTAGTGAGCGATCCACCAAGCTCGCACATGCGGTGTTATATGAAAGCCCTTTCCTTCGTACCCCCACAGACACCAATAGTGCGCGGTAGCGGCATGTAAGTCTGCGTTTTGGGTTAAGAGCGCCTCTATTTTTGCCCACGCTACGCGTCGCTTTTGGGGCGTGCGTTGCTCTGTAGCAGCTTGTAGGAGCATTTCCATCAGGACGATCCGCTCGGTATCACCAGCACGCGCATAGAGTTGAAGGTACTCTTCTACACACGCGGCATCTGCCACTTCCCACGGCCAGTCCTGCATATCGTCCTGATAAGGCAGGCCGAGTTGCTCGGCTACCCATTGCCGAGCTTCTGTGGTTTCTCCTTGGGGTGGAGGTATCGGCTTGATCAAAGCAAAGTGTAATTTTAGGCCAGCACTAGTAGCAAGCAAAAATTGCGCTTATTCCGAGAAGGTGGCCATAAGCAACATTATGTTTATCAACTTTTTCCAGGATTCAGACCCCTCGTCAGTCAGGCTCACTTCTTGCTTTCGTCTACTCGCAACTTCATCGTGATGACCCTACTGACTGCGCTGCATACCTGGCTGGCACTTGCGCCTTCGCCACGTGTGCACGTACCCAAAATAACGTATACGTACGGCGAGCTAATCCACTTCGAGCTACGTCACATGGCACCCGGTACAACCGGCTATATTAGCTTGGAAGCCAACTACCAAGACCGCTGGTACGAGGTGGATATGGACATTGCGTGTCAGACGAGCAATGCCGTGTCGCCAAAGGTCTTGCAAAACGGGGCACACTCCTACAATACCAGGCTGCTGGAGAAGACCTATGTGGAAGCGGGGGCCATCACCGTTCGCTTGGTGGTGGTGTATTGCGCCGATCTACACACCTGTACGACTATGTATCGGAGCGATCCGTTTCGGATCAAGAAATAAGTCTGATGGGCCTGCTATCTACCCGCTATTAAACATAACGGGACTTCTCGGACTGCAGTAAGCCTGATTTTAGCAATCCATCGGCACTGGTTTAACACTTGGCATAGGCGTGATAACGCACCCTTACCAGACCCTATTCAAAAGGCGATTGCAACCTGAGTAATTGGTTTCGCGCACTTTAGAGTACTGCCTAATTAACTCCTAGGAACTGCTGACGACACCGCCGCACGCTGCTTAAATAACCGATACAGTAGCAGGGCAAGTATTCCTGCGTTTACCCCCCACCAAAGCCACCAGCCGAACGTTACGCTGCGCTCAAACCGCTGATACGCTTCGTCCTCCAGCAGGTCAGTCTCATCACCATAGCTCATCGATAGCACGATCAAGAGAAGCAACGCCCCACTATCCAGCAGCAGAATGGCGCTGCCTAGTACAATTCTTTTCCAAGGAAGCATAGGTAAGGCTTCTTTTAGTAAACGATACCCAGTAATTCTACATGCGATGACTAGTGGGCTCTTAGTACGCGAGGCGAAGTTAAAAACGCTTCTACCAATCAGCTTTCCTGCAATAACGCGTAGGAAGGCATTTCGCAGACACTACACTAAATACTTTCACGAACACACGTAAATAAAATTTTAGGGGTAGTAGGAAATGGTAATTATTTCCTACTGTATCTAAGAATAATTTCTTTACATAATAATCGATACCAGACAAGCATAGGAATAATATAAATTCCTTGAACCCGCTCGCGATTATATAATCCAGGACTTTTTCTACTATGCTTTCCGCACAGCTTATCAGATATGCTTGTGTTTGGAAGACAATTCCTGTCGCATTAGCTCCATAGCATCAATGATCGTAAAGCTATTGGCATCATAGGTCAGAAACTTACCCGAACCAATGCCGCGCATTGGTGCCGCCGAAAAATGCCCGAAGCGGGTTACTTTCTTTTGCCGGTCCCACCAGAAAAAGCTGCTCTTGTCCTGGTAGGAACTATAGAAGACGACATTCTGGTGACTGGTTGTCAGCGCATGCGCTCCTTCAAAGTCAGCCGGGGTGGGTTGTTCGAGGAGTCGATAATCGTTTAAGCGCAACTCAAGCAACGGAAACTTGGTGTAGGTGTAGGCTAGGATACTATCCCGGCCTAACTTACACATCGCGTAACAATCGAGCAGGAAGTACGACTGACTAGAATTGAGCCCATAGCGTTGCTGGCCTGTGAAGTCAGAGACGGCGAGCCCGTCACTACTGGGTTTCTTGTCACTAGCCACGCCCTCATCAAAGTACGACACCACAATCTGGCGCGCTTGCACCAAGACGTCTTCTACGCCATCACCGGCTTCGAAGCTCAGGAGCTTATTGCCTGCGTAGTCGAAGATGTGCCCGTTGGGCTCGATGCGTTGCCGTCCCTCAATGATCAGGAACCGCGTTTTATCCAAGGCTCGAATCAGGGGAAACCGGAATTGGTGGGGCAACTGCACCTGAAAGGTAGGGGTCCAAACTTCCCCATGACTTAGCAAGGCAATGTAGTTGCCCTCTTCATCGGCATCAAGGTTGAGGATCTGGTGCTTCCCACAAGGCAGCGAATACGTCGTAGAATAGGTCACGGAAACCAGATAAGAGAAGAGAGAGGGAAGATAGAACGTTTTGTAAACATGCGTCAACCTTCCCTGTCGAGCCTATAACGTTTTCTAAAGGTCGAATTGGAAAACGTTATGGGGGTTCTTCTTCCAAAAGGATGGCTTTACACGCTAAGGCCCTGCTTCTCAAATCAGGTGATTTAGACCCTGGCAAAGTCTATGAGAGGCTCTTGCCTGTTCTGCTGGCGCAACTGGTCTATAAAAGTGGCTGTTAGGTGCGACGCTGTTGCTAAAACTTGGGCCGTTGCTGCCTGCCGCGCGACTTCTTGCTGCATGACAGGCGTGGCATCAATGAACTCATTCAGCTCAGCCGGAGGCAGGTCGAGGTCGGTCACATCTTGTACATACATATCCACCGTATCTCGGGCAGCGGTGGCACAGTGCACGACATGTTCCGCCTCTGCCTCTTGGACCAGGGCCAAGGCCTCGCCGAGCGCTACGCAGGCGTCGAAGGCATACGAAGCAACCGGGTTGGTACTTTCGTCTAAATCAGGCCAGAACGCTTCCAGTTGCTGCTGCAGACGGGCAAACTCGGCCATCCTAACGGGCTCGTTTGCCCCGAAGGCGCAGAGAGTATCAATGGCCTTGCGGAAAATGGGTGCACCAGACGACTCTTCGACCTCATCAAACCGAACGATGGAGGGAAGCATTTTCTCACAGGTTAAGGCCGCAAACACCGCTTGATGGGTAAGGGGCAGCGACAAGAGCAGAGGCGCAAGAGTATCTATCGGCATACAGGAGCCGCTAACTTAAGGTATTTGTAAAAGAGCACTGCTTTCGGTACTCGAACCCCTTTGCTTCTAGGCGTAATTATGGACCGTAGCGTACGGGCTCAGCTAGCTTGGACATTTTGTAAAGGGACTATTAGAAGGTGTCCAACCGACCCATCTATTCTGGTCCACTAAGCGGGCCGCGATGAGGTGCTCGACCGGGCTATGGCGTATATCCAGCAGCACTGACGGACCAGCACCAAGTGATGGCGGCAGGAATGCGGAATGCGCTCCTGCCTCGCGCAGGGTAAGCACCTGAGTCGCCGTGCGGGGGCGGATACCATTTCTCGCTCAAGAACCTGCGCTAGGCCAACGCTGCCGTCATGGCCTTGATGGGCAAGCTGCCGTTTCAAGCATGCCTTTAGGCTAACAAACCACCGCCTCGCCCACCGCCTACTTTTTAAGGCATGGCGTCAATAGTTACTACCCCATCGGCTAAACCCTGGGCACTGGCCTTAATCGTGATTTTACCGGTGGCTGCCTTCGCTTTAATTAAGGCAATACAGGTGCCTTTATACGTTTTGCGTTCTGTTGCCTGGTACGGAGCGTGATCGTTGCGATCGGCGTTATCCACCGCCGCGATCACCCCGCCGCCGCTTACACGGAACTGGATAAGCTTAGCGCTATTCGGGCATACCACGCCCTTAGCATCCACAACGCTAGCCGTCACAAAGGAGACAGCATCCCAGTTATTGCCAACTCGAGATTTATCGGCCGTCAGGATGATCTTGGCCGGTTCGCCGGCCGTTTTTAGCTCGTCGGTGGCAACTTCTTGGCCTTGGTTGCGGGCAATGGCTTTCAAGGTGCCTTTTTCAAAAGGTACATTCCAGAACAGCGCCGAATCGAGGGGCGACTTGTGTTTAACCCCCAACGACTTGCCGTTCAGGAACAGCTCGGTTTCATCGGCATTGCTGAAAACCTGTACCCGGGCCGTCGTATAGGTGGCCGGCTCGGCCGGTGTCCAGTCCGACAGGTACTCGATGCCGCCCCGGGCTGCGGCCGCGGTAGGTCCGTCCAGCCCAGCCGCCGGAGTACCGGCAGGGATTGCAGCAGGGGCAGCGCCGGCCGGTACACGCGCCGGCCGCGGAGGAGTTGGTGAACTGCGCTGGATAAACACCACCGGTTTAGCCGACCACCAGGCGGCCCGTTGCAACCCATTGGTATGCCAGCCGCCGGTCCGGTCTAGCAGCCCGAAGGTGGCGCCGCGGCTGGGCCAAACGTCCTCGCCCAGGTAATCAACACCCGTCCATAAAAACTGGCCCGACATAAAGGCATTATCCCGCAGCGCCAGCCATTGAGTAAGCACATGGGTGTTCTCCGTGCCGATCACTATCCGGTCGGGATGTTCCTGGTGATAGGCCACCAATTCATTCTCCCGATAATTCTGGCCCACAATATCCATTTGTTCGGCAAAGCCTGTTTTATAGACCTGGGAGCTACCGTTGGGTTGCAGCAAGGCCATGGTAACCGGCCGGCTGGGGTCCAACGAGTGGATCAGATCCTGCTGCATCTTATATTTTCGAAAGCCCGTACTATCTTTCAGGTTATCGTGTATCTCGTTGCCCACGCTGTAAATGACTACACTAGGGTGATTGCGGTCGCGCAGCACCTGGTTGCGGGTATCTTTCGCCCACCATTGCTTGAAATACAGGTGATACCCCCCGCTGCCGCCCTCTTTGCCCCGGCTTACTTTGTTGGCTTCCCAGGTATCAAAGGTTTCATCCATGACCAGCAGGCCCATGCGGTCGCACAGGTCTAAGAACTCGGGGGCCACTTCGTTATGCGCGGTGCGGATGGCGTTCACGCCAATCGCTTTCAGTTGCTTAAACCGGCGTTCCCAGACGGCAAGCGGAATAGCCGAACCAACCGCGCCCCCATCTTCGTGTAAGCACACCCCATACAGTTTGAGGTTCTTCCCATTTAACCAAAAACCGGTAGCGGCCAGGAATTTAGCTTCGCGGATGCCGACCGGCGTGGTTACCGCATCGGTAGTAACGGTGCCGGCTACTAATTTGGTAAGGACTTTATACAGCTGCGGGTGTTCGGTATCCCACAAGGCAGGGCTAGTCACCTCAAGCGTTTGGGTATAGTCCACTGTTTTGCCGGCCGCAATGGTTTGTTTGCTTTCGCTTGTTTTTACAGTTTTGCCCGTTGGGTCAATAAGGGTGGTTTGCAAGGTATAGCTACCCACCGCGGCCGACTCATTCGTTACGTTGGCCTGCACCCTTACTACTGCCTTTTGCGCGGTAACCTGCATGGGCCGGATAAATACCCCCCACTGGTCGAAATGGGTAGTGCCGGTCGATACCAAACGCACATGGCGGTAAATACCGGCGCCGGTATACCAGCGGGAGGAAGGCTGCGCACTGTTATCCACCCGCACGGCGATGAGATTGGGTTTGCCGCCGAACTGTAGCTGCGCGGTAAGATCGTAGGTGAAGCTGACATAGCCATAGGGGCGTTTACCGACCGAAACGCCATTCACAAACACTTCGCTATTGGCCATGACGCCGTCAAACTCAATTCGTACTTTGCGGTTAGCGTCAGCCGCCGCAACGGTAAACGTTTTCCGGTACCAGCCGATGCCGGCGGGCATATACCCGCCCCCGCGGCCGGTTGGGTTGGTTTGGGCCATCGGCCCTTCAATGCTCCAGTCGTGCGGCACATCCAGCGTCCGCCAGTGGGAATCATCAAAAGAGGGCTGTTCGGCGCCGGGAGCGTCTTCTTTAAGGAAGCGCCAGCTTTTATCAAAGTTGCGGATCGTGCGGCCTGGTTGGGTTTGGGCTTTTACGGCTTGAACAGAGAACAAACCACCTACTAAAAAGAGGAGAAGGCGCGCGTAAACCTGGTTGATCATCAGTAGCTTTAGTAGGATGTTAGGGCAGTTTAAAAGTAGCTAGGTCCCCTCCGCTAACTGTCCTGTTCTATCATGGTGGCTACGGGCCTGAATTCTTAAGCATCGTAAAGCTGACGCTTGGGTAAATAGCTTGGGCGACGTATCGAACAGCTGATCGCTCGAAAAAGGCGAAGAGTAGCGGACAGATGATCTTTCTATTAGGATGGGCATGGAAGCAAAGGGGAGCTAGCGAAGCCGGACACAGTAGGCACGTGTGTTTCGACGTGGTTTGGCGATTGGGATCGAGCCACATGGCCAGGTAAAGCCGGCAGTCGCCCTGCTGGGGTAGGTCGGTGACGAGAGCCTAACCAGACCCAATTAGAGCGGTGGGGACCCGGTGACCGAGCAAGGGGTTGGGCGCAGCGTGGCATGGCCAGACCCGAATTGGTGGGCCGCTGGTCCCGCTGCCGGCACCAGGCGTACGTATCTTCATCTAGCGTCCTTCTTTCCAGGCCGTGAGGTCCGTCGAGCAGCTGGTTGAGCAGGGGTGTGTAATCCTAGGCACCTCCCTTCCTAGAATTACACAGCACGGGTATCTTTGGGCATTTCCCACTAATAACCCGTTCCCCGATGCCCTACGTTGCTTATTATCGGGTTTCCACCCAGAAGCAGGGGGCATCCGGCTTAGGCTTAGAAGCGCAGCAAGCCGCGGTGCGGGGCTATGTGCAGGATCCAGCCGCGATTGTGGCCACCTTCCAGGAAGTAGAGTCCGGTAAGAACAGCCAACGTCCCGAGCTAGCCAAGGCCGTGGCCGAGTGCCGGCGCTTGGGCGCTACCCTGTTGGTGGCCAAGCTCGACCGCATGAGCCGGGATGCCGCCTACATCCTGCGCCTAGAGGTCCCGTTTGTGGCCGCCGACATGCCAGAGTTGAACACGCTTACCAAAGGCATCTTTGCCAGCCTAGCGCAACATGAACGCGAACTCATTAGCCAGCGCACGCAGGAGGCCCTGGCGGCCAAGAAAGCCCGTGGCGAGCCGTTAGGGACTCCCGTGAATCTGAGTACGGCCGGTAGAATCCAAGGGCGAGCCCAACAGCAAGAAAATGCGCGTACGCATAAAGCTAACGTCCAGGCGCAGCATCTCATCCACTTGCTGCGGGAGAAAGGCTTGAGCTTACGCCAGATCGCGCAGGCTTTAAATGAAAAAGGGTATCGCACCCGGCGCGGGTGCGCCTTCACCGGCAAAGGCGTGCAGCTCTTGCTTCAACGATCGGCCTAAGACTAGCAGCAAAAGGCTGGTTTGATAGCTAAACAAACGGCGCATACCTTACGCCTTCCACTACTTTACTCCTTTGTCGCTTGCCTGTATATCCCGGTCCATGAATCGGCACAAACGCTCAGCCATTCTCCACTTACCGGCACAAGAACGCTATAATATCTCTTGTGGAAGGTGGCCGATTTTAGAACCCTCTGGACGCTCATGCGCAGTGTCGTACAACACCAGCGAAACGAGGAAAGACGATCCATACAGATGAAAAAGATATTGCCCATGTACTGGATAGCACACAAAACAGCCCAGCTGCTTTCTCCCCTTGCGCTGGTGCTTCTGGTCGGCTGCGTTGCGAGCGAAGGCCCGCTAGAACGCACGCGGTTTTTCTCCTTCCACGCGTACGGAGAATCCTGCACCTTTTCTGATCGGAACGCCTGCGCTTCCTACTTCTTGTATGGCCGCGATACGATCCGCTACGCCGTGGGTAACCACGTGTGGACCGTCACAGAAGAAGAGCCCTTAGTAGCCGTGATCGCGCCAGGTCAAGAAAACTACTACGCGCTCGGTCCCACCATGCACATTGCCCGAACCGACTACTACGACCTAGATGAGTACCGAAAGCAGAATGTATTTTTCCGACGCCGACACCAGCAACGCTATAAGCTAAGCCGGCCGCGCGTCACGGGCAACGGACTAACCGGCATCTATATCGACAGCATTGGCGCTAACTTGTACGGTATGGTCTCCTTCCACATGTATGGCCGAGACTTGAGTGCGACCCAAGAGGCGAAATTGCTCAAGCTGTTTGACTCAATTACGTTCACCGCTATTCAAAATAGCTGCAACACGGCTATGGTAGACGCAGTTCGTTCCGGAAAATAGAGCCGGTGGCAGGTAGTCAGGAAGCTATAGTACTAAGCCGCAGAACGTCAGTTATCTGTTCCTGCTGCTTGCCTACTTGTTTGTCGTTCGTAACACACTACCCCCACCGTGTGATGTACCCGGTGGAGAGCTTGAGTGTCAAGTGGTTTGAAGAAGGCTATATCACCGTAAACAGCCCTAGTGTTGGGGGTTCTTCTAGCCAAAAAAGCCGATTTATACGTCAGGTCTCCAATTCTCTCTTCTTAGCAGAAGAACTTCTTGAAAGGCTTGTAACTGAGTGTTTCCAGTACAGCCAAGGCACTCACTAACAACTAGTAAAAGGGGAGAAAGCTAAATTGGAGCTTGGACACTTTGTGATAGTCCCTTTGCAAAATGTCCAAGCCTAGTAACGATTGCTTGGCATTGTGGGAGCTTTCATCAAGCTACTACACCTGTTAAGCTTTCTGAATGCACTGATCGTGTGCGTGTCGTGAAAAAAGTGCGTTTGGTGAGGTTGTTGGAGCAATCCTCCAGTAGCACCTCAATCGGCTTCTAAGACGTTTCTTTTAAGCCTGCCACAAATTGATACTCGTCTCGGCCTGAGTAGCTAATCGTGTGAGAGTGCCTTTCTGTTCGCTGACTAAATAAATTCCCTTTTGCCTTGGCAAACACTTTCATGTACGGATTGCTATTGCTTGACGACGACATTTTACGCTTTGCTGCCTTCCTGTTTAAGGCGGTTCCGACGGCTGTTCTTTACGGATTGTCCTTATATTTTCTTCTTAACAAGTGGCGTACCTCGGAGTCCAAGCCCATTGGCGTCATGTTAGCCTGCTTGGTGGCCTACATTGGTTTTCGTTGTTGGCCCGAGCCTACCATCTATGGAGCTCCTAGCACGTCAGACTATTTTCTAGTCTTCTTCTTGTGCATCCCGTTACTAACCGCCGTTTTTATTTACCTGTTAGTGGGAAAATCAGCTGAGAAATAGTCAAGCCGCGCTAAATAAGGCAACATGATTCGAAGCATGCTACTAATATCTTATAGAGGCCTTTACAGGACGTTATAGCTTGAGCGTAACGCCCATAACATCTTCCAAGCAACGGTTAAGAAACGTTATAGGCTTGATAAGAAGGCTTTGCCTACGAATTACAGGCAGGATGTACGCCCAGGTGCCTCCCATGAGTTACCGGGCAGAGGCTTAGGCGATCCAGATTCCTTCCGCCTGCTTGATGCGCCACCGTCCCTTCACTCTTTCCACCCACAACGCCTCCCCAAGCCCACACCGTGGGCCACACTGCCAGCTATAGGCAAGCAGCGCCTGGTCTTGGTGAGCATTGAACACCACGGAGGAGAGAGTAATCGTTCCCCCCGCCTCATGAACCCGCTGAGCAGCCTGCAACGGCACCAGCTTGGCTGTGCAAAGTTGGAACTCCTGTGCCTGCATATGCTGCTGGACCGTGTTGAGACTATCCAACGCTGCTTGTGGCTGCTGCGGCGCCAGCGCCGTGATCAGCGCTGCTAGGCGAGCTAATACTTTTGGTCCCGCCTGCACGGTGGTGAACTGAGTCGGCAAGTTGGCTAACTGCGTTTTATAAGCCCCCATGGTACGCAAATAGAAGGTCTGAAAGCGGGCTGTATCCTGGAAGAGTTGCTGTTGAAAGTGGACTTTTTGCGCACGAACCCATACCGAATCGGCGGCAGTAGGCTCCAGATGATCGCTGGTAACAAAGTGCTGCCAGATCACCTGTTGATCTTCCTTCGGGAGGTATGCATTATGCAAGCGCTGCTCGATGATTTCAATGATCACATCATTGTAGAGCTGCTTGGTGAGGTCTATGTGCGTGTTGGGGCAGGGTCGAAAGTCGCTCGACCCGCAAGCAGAACAGAGTACCAGCAGAACAGAGAGAAATTGACGCATGAGTAACTAAGGTGGCAAGTAGGCTTGCCAATAACGGAGAAATACTGTTTTTTATGCACTAGTACTCGCTAGGCGTAAATACGCTATTCCCAAGAATGTCCGAGAACAAATCTTATCCTATGCTCGAGAAAGGTGATCAGCATTGCTTTGGATACCCCTTCTGTTGAGTGGTAGAACTAAGTTGCACCCTAACGTACGCTCTACCACCCTTAGGCTATTTACGGTTCGCTATTGATAGAGCGATAGGATGGTAAACGTGAAGGCTACTTGGTGGCTCAGTGGATCCATCACGGTGTAGGTGTCCACCGCTTTCCCCTTGTTGATTCGCCGGTACTCCCGTTTGTAGAGCAAGGTTTTGGCTACGACGCCAGCCCCCATCGACGACATACCAGCGATGCCCAACGTTTCCGAGAAGTCTGCGTTGGGCTTATAGGTCCTACGCCATTGATACTCATTACGGCTCAGCGCCCCTTGTGTGGCCGTCACTTGGCGCTTTGCTACCTCAATCTGCCAACTGAGCTGCGTGCTATTGTTGCTGCGCCAGCGCCGCAAGTGGTTATCTATTCGCTCCCGTAGCTCCAGGGTACAGGTATCACCCGTAACGGAACGTGTTAAGTGGTAGCAGGCCACCGTATCGTTTCGTGTTTCATCGGCAAAACTCGTCGCATAGAGCCACTGGCCTTTCTTCGTTGCCGCAGCCTGAACTGTGAGCACGGCAATGGGATCAAAATCTTGCTGGATGAGGAGCTTTCCTGATTCAAAGAACAACTCATCCCGATAATTAGTAAAGACAGCAACAGCGCCTGTTGGATCCACTTTAGCCGTCGTGCCACTGAGCAGGTATTTTGCCTTGCTCACTTGACAGGTATCGTTATTTATGATTTCTAGGAAATAGTTCTCCCGTAGTCGCCGCTCATGCGTTTGATCATTGACGCTATATTCTAGTAAATAGCGCTTTCTACCCAATTGCAAGTAGCGTTTAACTGAGGTGGTGCCCAGCGGTAATACTGCTTCTTGATATTTATAGGTAGTCTCTAGCCGCTGATAGAATGTACTGGTTATGGCTGGCAAAGCGGGCTTAAGGTGTTGTGCATTGGCCACGAGAGAAGCGAGTGCAAAAAAGTGGGTCAATGCGATTCTGTTTACCAAGATTTTTGCTCTGTTATAAAGTGCGTTGCTCATCTAAGTATGCTGCGCCTGATTGCGCAATAGAAAAGAGCTTCAAGTTATCAGTAATAACTGCTTAGAATCATCTACCGTCTACGCTTGGCGTCCGAGAAGTCGAATCCATGTTTAATAGGGCTCGACTACGAAGCAGCCTGCTCAGCTAAACGTTGCAGCACGGTTTGATACAACTCTGCCACGGACCACTCCTTTGTATCCGAAACTTGGCCATCACCGACTTCGATGATCAGCGGCGTACCCGAGGCGGTGTAGGCCACATCCAGCGTGTACAACCAACGGGATTGCAGCCGGGCCAGCACGGGTTGCAACACCACTGGAAAGCGTTTTCTCGCAGCGCCATAGGCCTGTCCCTGGATGGCAAAATAGCGCTCTTCTGGCTGGTTGGAGAGTTCCTGATAGGAGCGAATGAAGAGCACCTCGTCGGCCGCTAAGGCATGCCGCTGTACGAGTGCGGTAAAAGCAGGCAACGAAGAAATCACGGAATCTGCGCCAAAAGATTTGGTCAGGCTCTTGACAAAACAACGATCCTGGAACTGCAAGGCTTGTTCGATCAAGGGGGCTGCTTGGTGGACCGGCGCAAACACACTCGCTGGGGTGAACGGTGCAATCGCCGAATACCAGCCCGAGGCTTGATGGGAAGCCAGGTACAGCTCCGGCGAGATGAACAGCGGCGTTAACTGGGCAAGTTGGCGGTACTCTCGCTCCGAGAGCATCCACCCGCGGTACAGGGTGGGCCACGTCGGATGAGGGGTCTGATAAAGCCGTTGCTGCTCGGCATCATAGAGGCACACCGAGTAGCCGTGATGCTGCGCTTGCTGGGCTTCCTGCTGCCACATCGGATCTAGCATCCGTTGATAAGGTAAGCTTGGGAATAGAAGGTTGAGCATAACGATAAAAGTAGACGAAAACTAGGTTCAGCCTTGTTGCTATGCTTACTGTGTCCTAGAAAAAGTCGATTAACGTAATGTTGCTTACAGGATAGGTCTGAGAATAAAACTAATTTACTTTGTGAGCCTATAGCTTTATAAATTAGGTTTTTCTGGGAAACAGCTTGCCTTTTCTAGCTTATTCAAGTGTTTCGAAGCTTGGCTAGTTGAAAAACAAGTTGACGTTCGAGTTCTGGTAGCGGTAACGTCGCGGAACCGCCAAGGGCCTGAATGCATAGGAGCGCCCCTAGTTGTAGTTGGCGATAAGACTTCTCAGCAGTCGTATCGCCCCTCTGTTCTGCCTGCGCAATCTGAGCATCATAGAGCAAGCCGCCATTTACCCGCCAAGCTAAATTCTTCGCTCCTTGCGCTTGCGCAACGGTATCACCTAGTTCGTAAGTGGACCGCAGTATAGCGGCACACCGTTGCGCCTGGGTCAATTCACCAGCTTGAGTCTGGAGCTTCCACTCCAGCGCTAAGGTTAATTCTACCCAGGTCCAGATATTATAATTGTTGGTAAAAACTAGGTCATTAAGCAATTGGCAGACTTGCAAGCATAAATCGGGTCTGTCCTGCACGTAGAGTTGATAAGCCAAGTTTTTAGTGCGCTCTAGGGAATCGACAACGGTAGACTTGAAGTTTTTGGCCAAGGCGTTGGCTAGCCGAGCTGTTTTCGGATAATCTGTCACTTGACTAGCCACTGTGGCGAGTACTTGGCGCTTAGCTTGGATTACGGCGGTCATTAGGGAAGGGGGAGAGTTAAGCCTGTAAACATAAATGGTTTATATGAACCCTGTTCAGCCTAACAGTCGCTCAGCACATCTCCAATCAGTCATCTGGGAAAGGCTAAAAGCCTTTTTACATTTTATGTTATAAGTCTCATAGCGAAGCTTATAATCTACTAGAAATGCTTCTCCACTTCAACGCGTGCTCAACCAACTCGACCGCTTAGCCCAGCACCAAGAAGCCATACCTGCCTTCGCCTGTGTCGATAGTCAAAGCTGTGAAGCTGGCTCCGCCCATTCATGAGCAGCGCGGGCTTGACAGCGGTAAGCGCGTCAACATCGGACAAAGCGTATTGTGGCCGCTTTGCCCGATGTTGACGCGGCTTGCACCTCACGCACCATATTAACCGCCAACTACTCGCGGCTTCGTGCCGGTTGCGCGTCGCTGGGTGGTGGAGCGCACCTGCGCCTGGTTGGCGTGCTTTCGTCGCTTGGCTGTGGACTACGAGTACACCCCGGACAGCCATGTGACCTGGCTCTATTTGACTAACATCACCATTTGTGTGAATCGTCTACGCTAATTCCTCAACACGCTCTAAATAACATTCAAATCCGCTATTTCAAACGGACTTGAATGTCCTTGCCTCTCAAATAATTGTACTACAGCTTGGGGGTACGCCGTCTAGTATTTTGCTCTAGGGTTGGCTGAATGTCTTTTATCTTCTCTTTTAGTTGGTCATTCCAATCATTAGCTCGCGACTTATCCATTTCTAGCCGCACAGTCATGGGATACGCATTCATCAAAGCTTGATTGAAAAAGGCTAATGCTTCAAGGCGCTTTGGAATGTGAAACCGGTAGCTGTTTTCAGCCTCCTTTGAGGCAATGATCAACTCGCTGGTTAACGTGCTGGAGGTTGCGGGCTCCCGCCCGGCCACTTGGTAGTACCCTTCCGTAACCTGCTGATTGTAGTTCTTGGCCTCGCGGTGCAGGCTGGCGAAATACTTTTCCTGGTCCGAGTAAATACTGACGGTGAGCAGCCCCGGCATATTGCGTTCGATGCGCATGGGCGTGGATGCATGGGCTAGGCCAGTGATAAGCTTCGTGTCAAATAGGTGGCCTTCCATGTTGTTATCGAAGGCTAGCTTCACCGTTTTCAAATTCTGGCTCTCTACCAGCCTCTTGATCTCGCCCACTTTGTTATTGGTCAAATTGCCCGAAGTGGACGCATACATAGTATTGTTTGGCTGCTTCAGCTGGAAATATGACAGGCTGTCGATGGCACTTTCTGATACGATGAGGGTGTGGGTCTTAGCGCCACTGTTGGAAAGCCACAATGCCGACGAATTCAGCGAGTCGGCGGCCTGCCCTTTGAAGCCGTTGGCTTTGATCTCCAAGCCTACAATCCTGTCCTTGTAGAGCTGCGGGAAGGCAGTGTTTACAAAACGATACGGCTGGCCATCCTTGCTTTTGCCCTCGTGAATATGATTCAGGATCCGGCCGGCAAAACAACTGTTCACCAGGGTCTCTTCACTGAGCCCGCGGCTGAGCAGGTAGCGCTTATCCGTGAGGGGCGTTGTCTTTAGCAGGAAGTCAGGCACATATTGGTCGCCATGCTTTACCGGCTCAATAGCTGCTTGCAGAGCGGGGCTGGGCTGCCGCTGCTGCTCTGGCAGGTTCAGGAAACGCTTTGCGTTGTCGATGACGCTGCCCCAGATGCCTTTGCCTGGACTGGCCACGATGCCAACGATACGGGGGTTCTCGATGCGATACTTGAAGAAGTCAATGACACTCCCCTTGTCCCGGTCATCGGCGCGACTGAAGTACAGGTAATCCCCCGAGGGTGCTTTGTAGATGATGACTTGATCTAGGTTTGGGTTGCCCTGGTAATCGAAGACGTGAAACTTGCCTTTGTCGGGGGAAGGGCCGCTTTTGGCTCGGTTGTGCTGATAGCCCAGGTGCAGCACCAAGTCAACCAAGTTGAGGTCTTTTTTGACTTGGCTGAAGTTTAGCTCAGGTTCGCGGGGCTGCTGCATAAGCAAGGGCAATTATTTGTTGTTGCATAGGTGTGTGGGTCGGGTCAAGAAATTATAGACTTCTGCTCAATATTGAGCAAAAGTCTGGAAGACTATCAGATGTAGGTCGGATTGGGTACTAATAGAAAATCAGCTCCCGGTATGCTCAGGAACTGATTTCCGTATTCAAATCAAGCAAATTATAAACGAACTCGTGGCCGTGACGCCGGCGCTTCTTGCTTTACCTCCTTCTTAATTTCCTTCGCAGCGTGGGGCGTGGCTTCCCGAAACGTGAGTTGGCGCTTCACCGGATCGAGCTGCACAACAGCATCAAACAGTTGCTGCTTGGTGTTAAGCATCCCCTCAATTTTGGTGGGCTTTCCCTCTAGTAGTAGCTTCTGCTGCGCAGGTTCCAGCGTGACGCCCATGAGTTGTTTGGGCACTACAATGCCCTCACGGCGCACGGCAACGACACGGTTCATCTCTTTGTCGACTGCTACGTAAGCGGCAAAGGTTTGCCCCTTGCCATCGCGAAAGCCATCTGACAACGGCACCACGCCATCAGTAGCCAGTTGCTTGCGCATGGCGGGCGTGATTTCCTTCCCTAGAATCTGCTCCGGAATAATGAGCTGGTGTTTGGGTAAGTCAAACTGCAAGCTGGGGGCGCCGGCCTCATCCCGCTTGAGCACCAACTTAGCGGCGAACGGCACGGCCTCTCCGTGCTCATTGCGTAGCGAGAAAGAAGAAATGAGGTCCGTCTTTTGTCCGCTGAGTAGCTTCTGTAGTTGGCCCGACTTCTCTAGGTCACTTATTTGCACGCCCATCTTAGCTAGTAGTGAAGCGGGTAAGTCCTCTTTTGTGAAGCCTTTCCCTCTCCTCTCAATGGATTGCTGATGAAGCTCTTTGGCCTTCTCAAGCAAAGAAGGGCTCAGCAAAGAAGCCGCCTTTTCCTGAGTGGGCTGGCTGGGCGCAGGTGCTTTTAGCGTTTGCTCTACCGATACTACCGGCGCGGCTGGCGCTGGGGCACTCGCGCCGGCTTGCTGCACCCGCGCCGCCGACGCCGCCGACTCTTTTACTGCCACTGGCTTTTGCTCAGGCTTTGGTATAGCCTGCTGGGCACTGGCGAAGTTCTCAGCGAAGTTGCTGACGAAGCTCACCACGACCCCGTTCCGAACCGTGATGTTGAGTAGGCCCGCGTCATCGAGGGCTTTACCTGACTTGCGTAGGCTCTGCGCCTGGGACATGTTTTTCAAGTCCGGATCCTTGTCAATCACCTCCCAGATGTTTTTGAGCACATTGCCTACAGAATCGCCCTTCAGGGCATCGCCTAGCACCGGCTGCTGCTGGGGCTGAGTGCCCACGGATACACCGATAATCTTTGCCGCCTGTTCAAGCTGAGTGGCCTCCGTTGCTTTGCCACTCTTGCGCAGGGCATCGGCTACCGGCTGCGTATTGATGATGAATTCATCACGTAGCGCATCAACATTGATGTCATGCGTTTTCTTTGGAGCCGCTGCTGGCCCTGTAGATTGGGGAACTAGCTGTTCTCCCGCACCTTGTTTAGGTTCGGTTTGCTCAAGCATATCACTGTTAGTAAATGAGTTATACCACCTGTCCACCATCACGGGGCCAGCTAAAGCAAATATAATAATTTACTCTTTTGATTATGACTATTTAATAACAGTAATTAAAAGTAATCATTAAGCCATAATGCGACAGCTACTCGGTTAACACTTCCATTAAGGTATCTACTTCTTTACCAATCTCTTCCTTGAAGGCGCTCAGCTTTTTAATTACATCGCGTGCATCAACAGTCTTGGTGTTTTCAGAAAGCGCCCGCTTGGAAACGGTGGTGTTGTCAGGCAACAGGATCCAACTGATATTATAGCCCTTGTTGTGATAGAATAACAGGATGGTCACGAACCCTTCAATACTGCCAGCAGCGGCTTGTTCCAGGCGTGCTACTTGGTTAAGGGTAAGACCGGTTTCTGCGGCCACCTTGCTCTGCGCCCATTTCTCTTCACCGGGGCTAGCGAGCTCATCCCGTAGGAGAGCTAGACGCTTGCCGATCTGCTTGCTGTTCATGATGCTTTTATCTTTTTGGTGTTGAGTAGATGCTGCAAATTGGGGTCTCGTTTAATCCTATCCAATTCTTTGGCCACGATAGAAGCAATTTCTTCCTTGATAGATTTATAGTTATCGCGGATTATCGCATCCATCTCATCCTTTCTCGTTTCAGGATTGATAAAGCTGGTGATGTCGGGAATTTCTTGGTAGGCTACCTCTTCCTTCTTGATTTTGGCCACATCAACCACGATTTGGGCGTGAAACACCTTCTGCGGTATCTCTTGCCCGAAGTTATCGGCAACGGCCCCCACAAACGTACCTTGGCTTAAGTTGGAAATCGTACTGGCGGGAATCATGTTGCCCATCTGCGTCGAAATGCTACTACTGGTATCCTTGCTGTTGATGCTCACACCCTGGCGCTGCTGCACGATTTGCCCAAAGCGCTCTGACAAGGACTTGGCACTGTTACCCGTTAATTGTCCGGAGATTACATTACCCACAAGTTCTTGTATGGCTGTTGATTCCAGTTTACCATAGTCCCGGTCTAGCAACGCTTGGGTTTGGATGCCCAGACAGGTCGACACCAGATTACTGCGGGCCTCCGCAATCAAGCTGTCTAAGCCACGGAAATACATCGTTGGCAGCTCGTCGATAATCAGCGACGACTTCAGCTTGCCCTTCGTATTGATGAGGGAAACCAAGCGAGAGTTGAACAAGCCCAGCGCTGCGCCATAGACGCCCTTACGTTTCGGGTTGTTGCCAACGCAGACGACCTTAGGAGCCTCTGGGTTGTTGATGTCAAGGGTGAAGTCATTGCCGCTCATCACCCAGTACAGGGCCGGAGAAGCCATTTGAGCGAGTGCAATTCGAGCTGAGGCAATCTGCCCCGACAACTGTTCCATTGCATCATCTTCGTAAGCATCCACGAAGGGCTTGACGTAGTTTTCGATCTCGTCATAAGCGCCTAGGATTGGGAACATCTCTTGGTAGTCGCGAGCTAGGAACTCGATGACATGGGGAAAGGTGCAGTACTTCCCCCGCTCGTAGAGCTTCAGAAACCAGATGATGGCGGCCACGAAGTTGATCGGACTTTTTACAAAGAAGTCGTCTTGTTTAGGTATCCAGGTGCGGTTCAAGTTCAGCATAATCGTCGCGGCCGCTTCGGTTGCGTCAATGATGTCCGTCATCATGGAAGGCAGCAAAGGATTGCCTCGGTGGCTCTGACGGGGATTGTCGAAATCAACCACGAAGAACTGCACCGGCACTGAATACTTGTCTTGATGCTTCAACAGCTCATTGTACACTACTAGGGTTAAGGATGGTATTTTGTAGTCGTACACGTACATAGCAAAACCCTTTGCGATGTGCTGCTTGATGAACTGGATGATTACCGCGTAGGACTTACCGGAACCCGGAGTACCATACACGACAGTGGCACGAAACGGATTGACAATATTCACCCAGCCCTGATACTTCTTGCCTTGCCACTGGTAGAGCGTCGGGATGTTTACGGAATACTCGTTTTCCATCTTCCGTTGCTCTTGGGGGAAGCTTTCATTGGCCGTGTTGAAAATGTCATTTCTCAGATTCACGTTGAGCATCCGGCTCATCTGTATGCCACCTCTGAGCATAAGCAGGAAACCTAGGATAGTCGTGCTGGCATACAACGCAGTTATAAGAGTTGCCGAGTAGCCAAGGTCTAGCACCCAGATGTTGCCCAGAAACATCAAGATCCCAATCGCTAGGTAGGCGATAATGGGCGGCCACGTCTGCTTGTCATCGGGCTTGCCTCGCGTACCAAAGCAGGTCATCGCCAAGCACAGCACAGCAGCACCCTTGGTGACGTAAGCAGATCGGAACAATGCGGTTTTCGTGCTGAAGCGCGTGAGAATGTTCCCGACCCAGGCAGCGGTCAAGTGATGTTCAATGAAGAATCCATAGCAGTAGTAGTAGAGGTGCAGCACTACTAAGAACGCCCCGATTATGAGCGTCATGTTGATGATCATGCGTAAGCCTTTTTCGTCTTCCATGGGTGTTTTCGTTTGGGTGAACTGATAGGGGGTTCCTCATTCCACCAATTGGTGGAGCGAGCTATTTAGAGCTTGGGCCGCCGACGCTTGCGGCGCACCTGGTTTTCATTCTGCTCGGCGTCATCTGCCGTTGGCCCGCCGCTGCCCTCCCCTGCCCTATCATTTAGACTGAGCAAGGGCTCGGTCCGCATACCCGTTCCGGCGTTGGCCATGTGGCTCCCGCCTCTACCTGGTGCGAGTGAGTCGCTGGGGCGCAATGCCTCGCGGCCGTATTGGCTGAAGTGGTCACGCAGCTGCTTGGCTTTGATACCAATCTCGGTGCCCTTCACATTGCTTTCCTGATAGCGGAAGCTGCTGCCTACCAGCAGGCCTTTTCCGTCGCGTTTCAGGTAGGCTTCAATTTCCTTCGTGCGCAGGTGCGCCACTAGCTGATCGACGGAACGAATGGCCCCATCTTGTAGCGCCGCTGTGAGCACGTCCCGCACATAGCCGCGGGCAAGCTCCTTTTGTGGGTCGAGGTCTTTGGTGCTTTGCCGGCGCGAGGGCAACGGCGCCATGCCGAGCTGCTCCCGAATCTGGCGGGTGGCCTTCACGTTACGCGCATAGTTCTGATCCGTGCGCAGGGCCGGGCCGCCATCAGTGGGCACGCGGTTGATGTAGATGTGAATGTGGGGGTGCTGCTTGTCTTTGTGCTCGAACACGGCGACCTGGTGCCGATCAAGGCTGGCCCCCATCAGCTCGCAATACATGGCCGCCGCCTTTAGCTTCTGTTCGCGGTCGACTAGTTCACCTGGTGCCCACGATAAAACGGTATGCCAAACAGCCTGCTTAATTCGGTCGCTCATGTCGGCGACGGCTCGCATTTCAGCAGCCATTCCGTGCACGTTATTGCTACCCAGATTAGCTACGCTCAGTAGTTCGGCCTGCTTGTTTGTTCGGTCCGAACGCAGGCCTGCGCCGTACTCCAGGGCACCTGTAAAGTCACTGCCGGTTACTGTTTTCGCTATCATTTTAGTAGCTCCAGTAAACGGTTGGCTAGGTCCGTTAACTTCTCGCCGCCAACAGAACCAAGCTTGCCAGCATTGGCTAGACGTGCGAGTTGGTTCAAGTTGTTGGCTGCACCAGCCATCTGATTGCGCAATTCTCTCGGCACTTTCTCTCCAATCTTTTTCCCGAGGGCCGCGCGCCGGACGTAATCACCGGTTGTGAGTCCGGCCTTCGCCGCCTTTTGCTCAATGGTTTTCTTGTCAACACTCGTAATTCGAACGTTAATGTGCGCGTCTTTGAGCAGTTCTTCGCTCGATTCGGGAGCTAATTCGGGTACGTCTGGTTCTTCCATTTCAACACTGGTTTAGGGTCTGCTAGCAGCAAGACAAGGGGAAATAGCTTGCGTCAATTTCCCCTTGTCTTTGGTAGCGCGAACCGAAGGTTTGTGCGCACAAAGACATGGCTTGCTGAACAACTTCTGTAAATAAGAGGGAAGGCAAAACCGGGCGCCTACCGAGTAGCTCAAAACGTTCGCCTCCACTCTTGCAGGTGCGCGTCGGTCAAACGAATAAGGTGAGCCGTAAGTCATGGATTTACAAGCTGATACTCTGTCATATTCATACATACCAGTTCTTATACTCTGGCTTATTGATGTGTTTATGTTTTGATGTCTTGATATAACAATAGACTTATGCCCTGATCTATTTATACCCTCGTGCTTCGGTTATCTGGTTCCCTGATAGTCTTATGTATTGTTCTATGCAAAGACATAAGAACTTATGTTTTGATGTTTTGATATTCTTATGTGGTTATGGATTGATGGATTGATTTTTTTATGTATTTGTGTCCTTATGGATTGATGTTTTTATACAATGATGAACTGGTACACATCTAAACTGATATCCTGATTCGCTGATGTTCTCACAATCAGGTACTCAACAAAAGCTTGTATCATCGCATAGCTGTACCCATCTAACTCTTTCCAAGATTAATGAATGAACGAGTGAGTTAAAATGATTTCATCATAATTATTTCTCATGATGTTGCTTTATTCATTCACGACGTTAAATTTGTAATCAGTGAAAGAGTGAAAGGATTCCTTTGATGTGTGCAACCACATTCCATTTCTCTCCACTAACCATTTACCTGTATTCGCCATGAGTACCACGAAGTACATTTCTATCTCCTCCCAAAAGGGGGGTGTTGGAAAAACATCCATCAATATTCTGGCAGCCTCGGCCTTTCATTTCCTAGCGAAAGAGAAGGTCGCGGTTATTGACTGTGATTATCCGCAGCATTCGCTAGAAGGCCTGCGCAACAAAGAACTAGAGCAACTGAAGGCTAGCCCTGAGAAAGCGGCTGAGTTTCAAGCACTAGGGCAGCAGGCTTATCCAATCGTCGGCTGCACCGTGAAAGAGGCCCTGTCCATTGCAAAGGATATGGAGGGGGAATTCGACCTAGTGTTTATTGACACTCCGGGTACGATCAACGTGCCTGGCTTACTGGAGCTTTGGAAAATGCTCGATTACGTCTTTATTCCAATGGAAGGAGACATACTCAGTGTCGAGGCCACTCTGCCGTTCGCAGCCGCTCTCCAAGAGTTTGCAAAGGGTAAGCCTGGGAGCCGACTAAAGGAGTACTATGCTTTCTGGAACAAGCACATTAAGAGTGAGAAGCAGGACTTCTATGTAAAGACCGAGGAGCTTTTCGCGCAGGAGAACATACCCTTCCTGAAAAGCCGGTTGGAGCATAGCGTGAACTACCGAAAGGAAGGCATGCGCTCTACCATGTTTCCCCTCTCAAAAGAATACCTACGCCTGGGTATCAAAGGGTTAATTCAAGAAATGTCGGAAATCATCTTCCATGACCAGGCTCCGCAGGCCATGGAGTCGACGCCGGCAGAAACGGACGAAACCGAAAGCCTTTAGACCCAGACGCATGGCCACCAATAAGAATGCCTCGACCGACGTCACTGATTTTGTTAGCTCGTTTCAGCGCAAACGTCACGCTGCACCCGACCCACCCGAGCCCGCCCAAGCTCCCGCACCTGAGCCTGAGGCTATTACTGCTCCAGAAGCCGCTACTCAAGTCCCTTCTGAATCACCTGTTCCTTTGCCAATGCCACCAGCTGAAGCGCCGGTGGAAAGCCAAAAACAAAAGGGAAAGAAAAAGCAGTCCTCATCTGTGCAGGGAGTTAATTCTACCTACGCTGATACCTTCTTGAAGCCAGTAGTTAGCAAGAAGAACAAGGCTATTTATGTGGATCAAACATCCCACAACGCCTTATCGGTGCTTTCACAAGCCGCAGATATTGGTTTAGCTGATATAATAATCAACGTACTCAATCATCATTTCGAAACGTACGGCCCTGACATACGCACCTTCTTGAACGAGATGGAAAAGCGGCGCAAGGGCAACCTGCCTTACTAGCCCTTCAACTTATAAACAATTGATTTACAAGGCCCCAAAATGGAGCCTCTAGCTACTGCTTTGCCTTTCCTGTAACCTTATCAATTCTAGCTACCATGTTTAAAATGATCTCGTGGCCGCAGTTCCTAGGCGCTGTGGCAGTGCTGCTCGTCTTGTACTATGTGTTTGTGGTCGTGGTGTATTACCGAACGGAGCTACTAGGCTTGATGAAAGGAAAGGGGCGGGCCGTTGGTGATGAATCGTTGGCACCCACGCCTGCATCCGTGCTGGGCAAGGTGCCATTGGTATCCAAGGCGGCGGCTATCGTGCTTCCGAAGCAGGAAGCACCAGCGGCCGCCCAGCAAGTAAACGAGCAAGAGCCCGCCGAAGTGGTGCAGGAAACAACTACATCACTAGAAGCGAAAGAGGCGGATGAGATTAAAGAAAATGATTTAGATATATCTATAGAATCTAATAATGACGAAACGATTATTTCTGGGAATTCTGTCCCAAATCAGGAAAGGGGAGAGGAGTTAGAAGAGTTTGAGCATGATTACACGGTTGGTGTAGCCCAGCTCAGCGACTACTTTGACCGAGCAGCAGAGGGAGAAATCACCCAGGAGCAACTAGTAGAAGAGATTCCTGCCCTAGAGAACACGGAAGTGTTAATGGCATTTTATAAGAAGAGCAGTAAGAGTGCGCAGCAACTTACCTCGACGCTCTATGCTGACGTGGTAGAACCCGCCGTCAGCTAATATTTTTAGTAGCCTTCATCTTTTTTCTTTCACTCATTTCACACCATTCTTACTCATTAAAGCCATGCTTAACAAACCTTTCATTTTCACCGGACCTGGCAAATCTTCCCGGGCAAAAGTTAAAGCGATTCTGACTGCACTCGTGGTGCTGGCCACCGCCACGGCCTCACTGGCCCAGGGTGACGGCTCGGGCGGCATCACGAAAGCTACCTCCATGATCTCAGGGTACTTCGACAACCTCACGCTGCTCATGTATGCCATTGGAGCCGCCGCGGGCCTGGGTGGTGCCATCACGGCTTTTATCAAGTGGAACTCAGGTGACCAAAACACCCAGAAGCATCTTACTGCCTGGTTTGGCAGCTGCATCTTCCTGGTTGTGTCTGCTACCATCTTGCGCTCCTTCTTCCTGTAGAGCAATGGGCCACTACCTATTGAATAAGGGCGTTAATAAGCCAATTGAATTCATAGGGTTGGTAGGCGCGCGCTATCTCTTTATGCTGGTTGGGGGCCTCGGCGCCGTGTTTATGTCGGCCATTGTCCTGCTCGGCGTCGGGGTCAACACCTACCTGACCACCTTCCTCACTCTCGGTAGCGGGTTTCTTTGGTGGATCCGGGTATTCAGTCTCTGCTCGAAATATGGCGAGCACGGTGCGATGAAGCACCAAGCCAAGGGCCGCCAGCCCGTTCGGATCGTGAATCGCAATGCTCGCCTCTTTAAAGACCTAAAGCGCTCATGAGCAACCTACTTCTTCCCTCTGCTACGCTGGAAAGCAAGCAACCGATCTACGCGGTTGAAAACGACTGCCTGATCAGCAAGAACGCCGACGTGACGGTGGCCTACCGGTTGGACCTACCGGAAATCTTCACCTTATCGGAGGCCGACTACGAGTCTCTGCATTCTGCCTTTGTAAAGGCTGTGCGCTTGCTTCCCAACCATACGGTCGTACACAAGCAAGACTGGTTTGTAGAGGACAAGTACGTAGCTAACTTTGAGGTAGAGCGGTCGATGCTCTCACAAGCCTACGAGCGGCATTTCAATGAACGTCCTTTCCTGAATCATTACTGCTATCTGTTCTTGACCAAGACGCCTACTAGTCGGGAGAATTGGACTAGCCTGGCCACATTGCTTACCCGATCCAAAATCGTCCCGAAAGACATGATGGACGAGAAGTTGTTGGCTGCCTTTTTTAACGCAGTCGGGCAGTTTGTAAGAACCCTCGCGGCCGTAGGCATCAAGTGCACGCAGCTCACCGATGATGACTTGGCCGGCGCAGAAGGAAAGACCGGCCTACTGGAAAAGTATCTCTACCTGAACATGAGCGATACAGCGCCAGTGGCTGACCTTGATTTTTCGCAAGGGCTGAAAGTGGGCTCTAAACGGTGCACGTGCTACTCACTCGGTCAACTCGATGACTTGCCCGAAATACTGGAGACGAGCACCAGGCACGGCAATCTAAGCACCGATTATAGCAACTTCTTTATTGGTTTCGCATCCCCTCTTGGCTTGCAGTTGAACTGCAATCACATCTACAACCAGTATCTCTTTGTCGATGACGCTGCCAAGACCCTGAAGGACTTCGAAAAGAAGCGGGATAGGCTGAATTCGCTCTCCTTGAATTCACGCCAGAACGCCATCAACAAAGATTTTTATGACTGGTACCTGAATGAAGCCCATTCTCAGCAGCGGCTACCAGTCCGGGCGCACGCGAACATCCTGGCGTGGACGGAACAGGAGATGCACGAGAAAGAACTGCGGGAGCTAACGGGCGATGCCATCACCAAAATGGGGGGGAAGGCCCGCGAGAACACGGTTGATATCGGTACGCTCTTTTGGGCCGGTATTCCGGGCAACGCCGGCGACTTCCCCAGCGAGGAAACCTTCTACACCTTTGCCGGGCCCGCCTGCTGCCTGTGGAACGTGGAGACCAACTACCGCAGCTCCAGCAGCCCCGTTGGCATTAAACTGTCAGATCGCCTGACGGGCAAGCCAGTCCACGTCGACATCTCGGAAGAGCCGCGCAAGCGGGGCATCATTACCAACCGTAACAAGTTCGTCCTGGGCGGCTCGGGCAGTGGGAAGTCGTTTTTCACGAACGGCTTGGTGCGGCAGTTCCATGAGCAAGGCGGGCACGTGCTGCTGGTGGACACCGGCAACAGCTACAAAGGGTTGTGCCAGCTACGGGGCGGGGTGTACTACACCTACGAAGAAGCCAAGCCCATCAGCTTCAACCCCTTTTATGTAGTTGGAGCGCCGGACGTAGAGAAGCGCTTAAGCCTGCATAATCTGCTCGTGACGTTATGGAAACGCCAAAACGAAGCGCTCTCGCAATCCGAGTATGTGTCCATTTCGACAGCGCTCACGCAGTACTACCAGGCATTGAAGAATGATCCCACAATCAAAGCTTCCTTCAATACTTTCTATGAGTTTCTACAGGGGCCGTTTGATGCCTACCTGAAGGGAGAGAAGGTACGCGACCATGACTTCGACATGCAGAACTTTCTCTACGTGCTGCGGCCCTACTACCGCGGTGGAGAGTACGACTATCTGCTGAACGCTGAGCAGGAGCTAGATCTAGTGGGTGAAAGCTTTATCGTCTTCGAGATTGACAACATTAAGGACCACCCCATCCTGTTCCCCGTTGTTACGCTGGTCATCATGGACACCTTTCTGCAGAAGATGCGCATGCTCAAGGGTGTGCGCAAGATGATCTTGATCGAGGAAGCCTGGAAAGCCATTGCCACCCCGGCTATGGCCGATTACCTGAAATACCTCTTCAAGACCGTCCGCAAGTTTCAGGGGGAAGCCGTCGTGGTCACACAGGAGGTCAAAGACATCCTCGATAATCCGATTGTCAAGGATACGATCATCACGCAGTCTGATTGCATGATCCTGCTGAGCCTGGAGAAGTTCATGGGCAAGTTCGATGAAATTCAAGAGGTGTTGGCGCTCTCCGAAAAGCAAAAAGCCTTGGTGCTTAGCATCAATGCCGACCGCCGCCCGGATGAATTCTACAATGAGGTCTATATTGGTCTAGGGACCAAAGTGGCCACGGTGTACGGCGTGGTAGTGTCGAAAGAAGAGTACGTGACTTACACGACGGAAGAAACTGAGAAGATGGTTCTCTTTCAAAAGCTAGACGCTGGCTTAGATATAGAAACAGCTATTCAGGTGTACGCTCAAGAATTACGGGACGCTGGTTAAGAGCGTCAACTTGATTAAGTTACTCCTGCCATACCACCCACCGACTATGAAAACGACCTCACTATTCTTACTCGCTAGTCTGCTGTTTGCCTCTTGCGGACAAGATGCAGCTTCAAAAAAGCTGGCATCTGATCAGGAAGCGCATGTGACTGCATCCATCAAACAGATTTACAAGCTCGGTGGTGAAAAGGCGACAGCTAGCTTTGGCCCCTTGCTGCACGAGTGGTACCAGAGCGAGGTGCCCAATACGATTAAGCTGAATCCAAGAGTTGCCAACATCTACGAGACCCATGCGGCCATCCTACAGGAAGTAGCGGCTAACGGACCGAAGCTGACGAAAGCAGAGGTTATCTCCGTTGAGCAGGCCCAGGGTATCCGCTCCCAGTATAAATCGTTGGTCAACCAAAGCACTTCGAATGTGCAGGAACTATCGAACCTAGCTACTAGTGGAACGAGCATGAGTGAGGCAGAGCAGCTCAAGTACGTCTCGGACTTGGAAGAGAAGGAGAAGCATCAACTCGCATTGGTACAATACTATAGCAGACGGACCGCGGCGGCGATAGCTCAGAAGGAGCAAAAGCTGAAACACCAGAAGTACAACCGGGAAATGTGGGGCCACGAATAGCCCAGCCCGCACCCATTCACTAACTACATCTAGGTCATGAAAAAAACACGGTTTTTACTGTGTCTGGCAGCGCTTTGCCTTTTGGGTAAGCCTTCCGCGCACGCACAAGCAGTGGTTTCGGCGCCGATTTTAGAAGGTACCAACTTCATTCAGACGGGGTTACAAGCCACGTTGAAGGCGCTAAGTACCAAAGCAAATACGCTGGTGAATGCCGGCGTGGTCGAGCAGGTGTTGACCAAGGGGTTCACCGAAAAGAACATGCTCCTGGCCAAGAACTGGTACGATGGGTTGATGCAGGTCAGCAACACCGTCAAGCAGTACCGGCGCGTGCGCCACCTCTTTGAGCGGCAGACGGCCATCATCACCATCTACTCCAACTACATCGGCAAGTTCAAGGCGGATCCTAACCTTCGCCCCGAGCAGGTGGCCGGTATCGTACGAGGCTATACCACCCTGATTCAGGAATCAGCTTCTTATCTGGATGATCTGACCGCCATCGTCTCGCCGCTGAAATCTAAGATGACGGATGCCGAGCGCATGGAGTTGATTGATGCCTTAGACGATAAGGTAACGCATCAGTACGACTTGGTTTCCTACTTCACGCGCCGCAACATGGCCATGTCGTTCCGCCAAAATCAGGCGGCGAAAGACCTGGCTACCATCAAGCAACTCTACGGCCTAGCCAAATAGGACCTAGGCTATGAAACAGCTCAAAACCTTATTTGCGATAGTAGCCATGGGGCTCCTGTCGCACGCCACGCGCGCTCAGTTCGTGGTCACGATGCCCATTGCAGAGAAGCAGGCCACCAAGCAAGCAACTCACCAAGGATTCTTGACCACACTGCGGGCCTTGGGTAACACCATTGTGAAGAAGGGTACCAATACCCAGGCAGTTATCAAGCAGCTCACTGATCAGACGGCAGCCATGCACGAAGACTGGTACACGAGCCTGCTTAAGATCAACTCAGTGGTGAAGGATTACCAGCGGGTGAAAACGATCTGGTCTTACCAAGACCGCACCCTGGCTCTGTACACCCAGAACATGACCCAGCTGCGGAGCAACCCCTACCTGACGCCGCCACAAATTCAAGGGATGATCAAGGGCTACACGGTGCTGCTCTCGGAGAACGTCGGGCTGCTTGATGATCTGACCACCATCCTCACACCGAATGCGGCCAAGATGACGGATGCCCAGCGGCTGAAGTTCATCAACAAGCTCTCGGATAAGGTGGTGCACCAATACGAGCTCGTCTCCTACTTCACCAAACGCAACCAGGCCATTGCCTCGGCTCAAACCAAAGCGGCAAAAGACCGCCAGCTACTCAAACAGCTTTACGGATTATCCAACTAACGACTATGCTTCTTTCCTTCTTCTCCTTGCTGCTTCAGGTATCGATACCGGTCGAATCACTGCAACAACTGCTCGACAATCTCTACAATGAGATGCTGCCCCTATGTTCAGATCTAGTCAACGTGGGGCGTGCCCTGGGTGGCCTAGGTGCCTTGGTATTCATCGGCAGCAAGATTTGGCGCAACCTGGCTACTACCGAGCCGATTGATTTCTGGCCACTGATGCGCCCGTTTGGAATCGGTATTGTAATCATGTTTTTCCCCTCTATGCTCGCTGTTTTGAATACCGTCCTCGGCGGTGTCTCTTCCGCAACAAACTCTATTGTGCGGGTGCAGAATCAAAATATCATTCAGCTACAAGAGCGTAAAGCTGAACTACTCGCCGCACGGCCGGAAAATGCGCCCTACGAATCGAACGAAGCATTTGACAAGGAGCTGGAGAGCAAGGATGCTTTAGACTTCGGCGGGAAAGCGGCGCTGTACTTTGACCGCATGGCCTATGACGTGCAGAAGAACTTCCGTGAGTGGATCCGCAATGTGCTGGAACTGGCTCATAACTCGGCGGCGCTGGTCATCAATACCATTCGCACCTTCTTCCTGATCATCTTAAGCATTGTCGGCCCCATCAGCTTCGGCTTTGCTATCTGGCCTGGCTTCGAGGCCACGCTGACCAACTGGCTAGCCCGCTACATCAATGTGTTTCTGTGGCTGCCAGTGGCCAACATCTTCGGGGCCATCATCGCCAAAATTCAAGTAATGATGCTCAACCTAGACATTGCCCAGATTCGCTCAGGTGGTGATTTGGAAGCGGCGGATATGGGCTACATGATCTTTCTGGTGATTGCTATTGCTGGCTACTTCACGGTGCCTTCCGTGTCAAGCTGGATTGTAGCGGCGAGCGGCATGAGCAACATTCTACGCTTCGCTACTGTGCAGGGCGGCGCAGCTGCTAGTGGCGCTGCCAGTTTCGCCGGCGCCACTGCTGGACAAGTGGCCGGCCGGGGTGTGAATACCGCGGGTGCCATGCTCTCCGACATTCGAAATAACACGGTGCCTGGCAGTGTGGGTAATCAGACAGGCTTCAAGAATACGGCTGCTTAATCCATCCTAGAAACCACGACTATGTTCCGTTCCCTCAAGAATATCGACTCGGCTCACCAACAAAGCAGAACCATGTTTTTCACCCTGGCGCTGTTCTGCCTTCTGATTACGGTGTATGCTATCTACTCGGGCCACAAGAGTACGATGATTGCGCTGGACAATATTTACCTGCTGAATAATGGGCAGCTAATGACGGCTAGCGCCCACAGTGTAAAGGAGAACCGGCCAGTTGAGGCGCAGGATCACGTCAAACGCTTTCACGAACTGTTCTTCACGCTGGATCCGGACGACAAAGCTATTCAGTACAACGTGAGTCAGTCGCTGTACCTGGCCGATGCTAGTGCGCAGCAGCAGTACGAGTACCTGAAAGAAAGCGGTTATATCAACGAGTTGATTCAGAAAAACATCAGCCAGGATATCCGCGTGGATAGCGTCACCGTGCAGCCTAGTAGTAGTGGTTATTACGCCAAGTGCTATGCCCAGCAACACATCATTCGCACTTCCACTGTCACTACCCGCAACCTGATTTCGGAGTGCTACCTGCGCGATGTGTCGCGCTCGGCCAACAACCCCCACGGCTTTTTAATGGAGCGGTGGCGCGTGGTGCAAAACAACGACCTGCTGACAGAGAACCGTCGCTAAATCTCTCTTATTCCTACGACTATGAGCGCTCCAAAACTTACCCAGGAGTTCATCAAGAAGCGGCGGCTCCTGCTGTTCATTCCACTTCCTTCCGTCATTTTTCTGACGATTCTCTTTGTTTTAGGTGGTGGGGGCAAAGGCGTGCCCACGGCTGAGGCGGGACCTGGCGTTGGCATGAGTGGCCTCAACACATCCCTTCCCTCTGCTGGCAAAACGTCGCTATTTGAAAGCAAGCTGGATGCGTACGCAGCTCCCCAGGATAGCACCAACCACAACGGCTTAGCCTTTAGTGCTCCCGCGCCTTCAGCCACGCTGGATAGCTCCGCCGCTGCTATCACTGGTCAGCCCGCGACAGGTTTAAACTACGCGGTACAGCCTGGCCAACCCTCGCAAGCTTATGACCCAAAGGCTGATCCAAATGTGGCGGCGATGCAAAGCCGCATGCAGCGCACGCAGCAGCAACTCTACGCTCCGGAGCCTACTTACTCTTCCGGCAGCGTGGCCACGAGCAGTAACTATGGTGGTAGCTCGGCCAAGGATGAGCAAATGGATCAGAGCCTACGGGAGCTAGACCAGCTGCGCCAGCAATATGAAAAGCGGCTGCAAGACTTGGATAAGCCGGCACCAGCGGCCACGCCCGCGGCACCCGTTGCCACAGCCTCTACTAAATCCAGTAAGCCAGCGCCCTCCGTTGTGGCGGCCGAACCTGTCTCGGTGGTGAATCGCCTACAAGCGAACACCGCAGCCTCAGGCAAGGGCAATAGCTTTCATGGCCTAGGGGGAACGTCTCGATCTGCGGCCGCCGTGAATGCGGTACCTGCGGTGGTCCACTCTGATCAGGTGGTCGTGCAAGGCCAAACGGTGAAGCTTCGTTTGCTTGCCGATGTGCAACTCGAGGGGCGCGTGATTCCAGCTAACACCTTCGTCTACGGGGTATGTGGCCTGAGCGGACAACGGCTCACCATCACGATCAATTCTATTCAGTACGATAACAGCATTGTACCTGTCAGCCTATCGGCTTACGATCTGGATGGTGGGGAAGGACTCAACATTCCGGGCTCAGTGGATCGGGATGCTGCTAAACAAGGCATGGCCAACGGCGCAAGCAGCGCCGACCTGCTCACCATGTCGCCGAGCCTTGGGGCGCAAGCTGCGGGCATTGCTATTCAGACCGGGAAGGCTATCGCCGGCAACAAGATCAAACTGGTCAAAATCAACCTGAAAGCCAACTATAAACTTTTGCTCCAGTAATGAAAACACGTCGGTTTGTATTCGCCTCGCTCGCTAGCCTTGGCCTTTCCTTTTCAGCACTGGCTCAGCAGAAGCCCTTGCCATTTCTCACGATTGAGGCGCAATACCTCATCTCCAGCTACCACCTAGGGGTCGGCTTTCAAAAAACAACTCACTTGATCTTTCCCAGCGCGGTTACCTACGTGGACCTGGGCAGCGGCAGCATCATAGCCGATAAGGCACAAGGGGCGGAGAACATTGTAAAGGTGAAAGCAAATGCCGCCAGCTTTGCCCAGACCAACATGACCGTGCTCACTTCCGATGGCAAGCTGTACTCGTTTCTCGTGGATTACGAGCGTGACCCAAAAATCATCAACGTTAATTTCGCTGGGGCAGCTGTTGGCGGGGGAGGGGTACCAGTGGTGCAGGCCAGCAAAGCAGCCCAAGCCAAAAACAGCATGGAATCTACGGCCGCTGAAGTAGCCGCCAAGAAGCGCACGGTGCGCCGGCATGATGTGCGTAAGGATGACATTACCCTCGGCCTGCACGGACTCTACACGGCGGACGATCTGTTTTACTTTCAGCTCTATATGTTCAACAAGTCGAACATTGGGTATGACATTGACTTTGTGAAGTTCTACGTACGTGACAAGAAAACCGTCAAGCGCACGGCCGTGCAGGAGTCCGAGGTAGCGCCACGTTACGTGTACAACAGTGGCCGCAGCGCCTTTGCGGGGAACACCTTACTGGAGCGGGTGTACGTCTACCCCAAGTTTACGATTCCCGATGACAAGCAGCTGGTGGTGGAGATGTTCGAGAAGGGCGGCGGGCGCCATCTCTCCCTGAAGATTACCAACCAAGACATTCTAAAGGCGCGCATGCTCAGCTCGCCGCCGGCGACAGTGGCTACACGTTAGTTTCCGCATGGCTAGCCATAAAAAGGGTATAACGAATCGTTATACCCTTTTTAGTTTTTTGAATAACCGTCCGACTCTCACAAGGCCGGGCTTTTGAGTTAATCCCTACTTTCGATATGGTATATTTGAAGCTGTTATATCTATACCTGGCATTAGCTCCATTGCTTGTGCTGTTAGCTCCGGCTGAGAAACTGGGCCGACTTTGATAGAGGCTAACTTGAATTCCTCCTCTTCATCAATTAACGGAATCTCCAAATAAGGAATAGAGACACCCTTGACATCTCTAAACTTCTGGGTAGCCTGGACAGTTTAGGGCGTTAAGTGGAAGAAGTTGTTGGTGAGTGTGATAGGGGGTCTGGTAGTCGATGCTGGAGTGCAGGCGCTCGTGATTGTAGTAGTCAAAATAATCGGCGACGCTGGCCCGGGCATCAGCCAAGTCCGCAAAAACGGGCCGCTCGCGTAGTTCGAGCACCTCCGTTTTGAGGCGGGACCACAGGCTTTCGGCCTGCGCATTATCGTAGCAGTCGCCGCGGCGGCTCTGCGAGCGCACGGCCTGGTGGTCGTGCAGCAGTTGCCGGTAGGCCGTGCCGCAGTATTGCCCGCCGCGGTCCGAGTGCACGAGCAGGCCCGGCGTGGGCGGTTGGGCCCAAAAGGCGCGCTGCAAGGCGGTGGTCACCAGTTCTTCGGGCATCGTGGCCCCGACCTGCCAGCCCACCACCTGCTTGCTGGCCACGTCTTGAAAGGCGCACAAATAGGCCCAGTCGCCGTTAGCCAGCGGCAAATACGTGATGTCGCTGACCCAGACCCGGTTCGCCTGGGTGGGCTTAGGCTGGTCGAGTAGCCGATTGGGCGCGCAGCGCAGTCCGTGCGTCGAGTCGGTCGTGCGCGGGGTATAGGCCTTGGGTTGCAGCGCGTGCAGGCCCCGCTGGCGCATGGCCGTGCGCAGGCGCTGACGGCCTACCCGGTAGCCCTTTCGGCGCAAGGCGACTTGCAGCCGACGGGTGCCGTAGCGGCGTTTGTGCCGGCCAAAGACCTGCACCAATGCCCTTTCCCAAGCCGGCTCACCCGGGGCTACTGCTTGCTCTTGTGCTTGTTGCCAGACATAGTAGCCGCTGGCGGGCGCCCCCACTACTTGGCAAAGCAGGCGAATCGGGTACTGCCCGCAGTGCGCTTCGATAAAGCGGTAGCGGCTCATCGGGTGTCGGTCACGGAGAAGATGGCAATGGCTTTTTTTAAAATGTCCAGCTCCTGCGCCTGCCGCCGGGCCAAGGCCCGCAGCTGGCGCAGTTCGGCCGCCGTGGCCGGGTCCAACTCCGCCCCGCGGGCCGCCGCGACCGGCGTGAGGGCTTCTTTTTGCCACTTATAGAGCAACTTCGGATTGATATTGAGCGCCCGGGCGGCAGCTTGCGTCGAGCGGCTTTCACTGGCCAGGCGTAAGGCTTCGGCGCGGAAGGCGGCGTCATAACGCCGACGCTTGGCGGGTTGGGGGCTGTCTTTCATGACATGCGAAAGATAAGGCCCTATTCTGTCCTGATTTACCCGACCACCTCACTCTTTCTCCTTTTGGATCTAATGTATCCTTGATCAGTCGCCACTCTTTTTCTTCTCTAAACTGAGGGTGTTTGAGCACTGGAGCATACTGAGCCAACGAAAAGCCCATCGCGCGCCACCCGCGGGTGCGAGCATGATGGGCATAACCGTCCACTGTGTTCTTGTCAAAGGATACTGCGGCTGCTTTTTGATAAAGCTCGCTCCAAGCTGCTGGCAGCATTCCGATCACTTTGGATCGAATTATTTCCTTTTGTGCCTCTACATCATAAACACATTGTACAAGCTCTAGATTGTAGCGATTGATAACATTGGCTAGCATCTGATGCTTAAAGGAAAAGGCAAAGCCCCCATCTGGGGTGTACCCTCGCCATTGGCTTAACGAGTCATTATCTCCCGTTAGCGAGAAGGTATAGATAGGGACGTCTTCTTTAAAGTAAATACCATGATAAGGAATAGGCGGATCATACTCCTTAAGCACCTCCAGTGTTAGCTTAACAGCGTAGCTGTACTCCTCCATATCGTTTTGATAACGAATATTTGTCATCCACAAGGATTTGCTTTTTGATATTCCGGCAAAACCCGCAGGAGTAGAATAATGATAAAGCTTATCTAGTTCGATACCGAAATCCTTCATGCCTACACTAATTAGAGTTTAATTGTAACTACCTCCCCATCTGCGCCATCGTGAGCTTCTGCGCTAGGTCCGGCCACTCCACCGCCGTATCCTGATCCACCAGTTGCCAGTTGGCGCGCTGGGCCTCGGTGGCGTGATAGAGAAACGTGCACGGCACGGTCGCATACGGACCCGGCCAGAACGTGCCATCGGAGAAGAAGACGTAAACGCTGGTCGTGGTGAGTTCGATGCGGTTGATGTTTGCCATACTGCGAAGGTAGGCACGCGGGTTGTAGTGCGGCAAGTATGTACAACGAACCCAGCTTTCTTGAAAAGATGCTTACGCGGCTCGCCCTGGCTGGCGTCGCTGGCGGGGCTGTGCTGCTACTCAAGGCCTGCGGCGTGATGCCCTAACAGAGAAGTTGATGCGTGCAACGGCTGCCATTGCAACGCAATCCAGCAGCACCAGAAGCCAAATAGTCGAACTAATTTTTGCTGTTTGTGTAGATTAGGTAATCCTTAGGCGCTTATTCACTTCAGCTATGCGCACGTTCCTCATTATCCTGGTTACCGCGATCTTCCTGTACAGTCCCTATGGCCCCAGCTGGGGCCGCGACGTGGTGAATATGACCATCGTTCTTGCCATCTTCGGCACCATCGGCAAGAACATGCCTCGGCGCCGTTATCACCACGACCACGATTAACCTCCGGACCCATGCTCGCCACCTTCGACCCACTTGTCTTTGTAAAAATCACGTTGGGCTCGTTTATGCTGGGGTACATCGGCTGCATGGTGCTCCAGGGAGTCTTTGGTTTTCGTATTGGCCGGCGTAAGTAATTACTTGCCCTCAACCTGAAGCCAAGTGCGGCACGTCATACAATCCGTGCACCGCATCTTGAGCTCGGTTACTCCCTCAGACCTGTCTAGTACTTCCTCATGGGTGTGCAGCGTGTCATCTTGGCACGTCTCGCAGTACAGCAGCTCTGCATTGGCAAGACTATCCTCTAAAAAGTGTAGCTCGTCCGCTTCCATGGGTGCTGCTTTTGCTGTTACCAAAAGTAAGAAGTTTTGCCAGCCGCCGCGCCCCTAGTTTGCGCAGCCCTTTCTTCCCGTTTCGGGCGATTTGCCGACGCTTCCGATCGTGCCCATATTTCCTTTCTGTGGCACGCGCCCTTTTCGATTGATGACTTTATCGTATGATGGTACGCGCGTTCAACCTGCGTAAGCTATGCCTCAAACTCGGGTGGTTTCGCTCGATTATCCCGCCTGAACATCACTCTAAAAGCTAATTTTCTTTCTCTTGGGTGTGGTCGTTGTGGTGCTATTCTTAAGATTCTATTTTCTCTCTATAAGGAGTAGGTGAACGAAAACCGACAGATCAAGGAACGAAAACCGACACAGACGGTGAATGAAAACCGACAGAGGTGAACGAAAACCGACAGACTAGTGAACTAAAGCCGACAGTAAGTGAATGAAAACCGACAGGGAGGTGAATGAAAACCGACAGCATAAAAAGGCATAAAAAAGACCATCCCGCGTATAGCAAAATGGACTTTTTTGGACTACTGAAAACGGCCTTTACGCTAGTTTGCGTGTAGATTTTGGGCTAGGTTCTGTAGGCGCGGCTGTCCTACTTGCTGCTGCTGCTCTTGGTGCTGTTGCTCAGTGGCCATGCGCATCTGCTCGCCTTCCTCTGCACGCTGGGTGGCCTTCTTGGTTAGGATTACCTGGTAGGCATCTGGTCGGCTGCCGTCTTGCTGCCGGCGTGCATTCTGGGTGGTTACCTTTTCAATGCGAGCCGTGAAGGGGATGCTCGCTAAAGTGCAAACTCGCTCTAGGTAGCCGCGAAGTAAGCTGGCTGCTTTCTTAGGCGGCGTTTTCACAAAGCCTGCTATCTCCAGCAGCTCTTCAAAGTTCTCGGTGAACTCAGCTTTGGCTTTGTTCTCGGCTGTGCACCATAAGCCCCAGGCGTAACGCATCCGCAGGTATAAGAAGCGGCCTACCGTCCAACTACTTCCTTCTTTGGAATGCTCAGTGCCGGCCGTGCGCAAGCTCACGTAGTCCGGAACACTAATGGCTTGGCTGAGCAGGTGGTTGTTCTGCACGAAGTCAGGGTTTGCCTGCATCGTATAGCGCACGTAAGCCCGCTGGCTGCGCTCGATGGTGAGTCCCTTGAACACTTTTAGTGACGTGAGGGTATAGCGCGTGCGGCGACGCTCGTCGACAACGCGGTACTCCTTTTCACTGTAGGCAATCGAGTTGGTGGACATGCTGTAGAGCACAGCATCTAGGATGCAACGGCCGTATTCTTTGCGGTGCTTCTCCCGATATGCAAAGATGGCTTCACCACCTGGCGTTAAGGGCTTGAGTACACTATTGCGCCGATGGCCAAAGAGGTTGTAAAAGTCGGCGGCGTGAAAGATGAGGGTAGGCGTGGGAATTAACAGGTCCAACCGCTCCCGAAAATTGGGCACGTAGGTTTCTCTTGCCGCCCACACGAGTAAGTCAATTGCGAGGCTCCCGTAGGGTCCAAATTGCAATACCTCGTTAGGATACCTGCATATGTTAGAATCCAGGTAGATTTTTTCTACATTTGTCATGCGAATACTTAATACTTAGCGGGAGTCCTTGGTTGCACAGGGGCTCCCGCAGTGTTTTTATGCCAGCCAGCTAATTCTCAGCGGCCTGCTATTGACTTCTGAAAGGTAGCATTTTTGCTCAGATTGTTTTCAATATGATAACAAAACAGTTTTGAGCCTACCTAGCCAAAGGATAGGAATCACAAGCAAAGCCTAGCTTTCCTGCTTGGGTTTACGAGGGTAGTACTTCCGTCCTGTAGCCTGTTTTACAGCTTCTTCTCGCTCCTGGGCGGCTTGCTCATCCTGCGCTACTTGCTCCAGTACTACCGCCATCACCTTTTTGATAGGTTTTTCGATGAGCAGCGCCAGCACCATTAAATCATTAACGGTAAAAAGCGAAGGATCTGCTTCTAGGCGTTTCAGCTTCGTGTGGCTTATGCCCAGCACCTTCATAAAGTCGCGGTCAGTGAATTTATTGCCTTCGCGTAGCAGCTCAGTGAAGGTTGGCGGGGGCGTTGTGCTATCCATACGAGACGAAAGTAGTAGAACGGGCTGTTCCATGAAGCATGTATCAATAAACAAAAGGGAAGAAAAGAGCCCGTAAGAAAGCCCCACCTGTAGCGGCCGGGGCTTTCTCGTGGCTTCTATACTGTGGCTTTCGTAGCTACGCCTAGGATTAGATTTGCGGCTTTCTGAGCGTGGCTGGCAGCTTTTACCAGCAGGGTCTTATCGGCTTTCAACCGACCGAGCCAAAACTGAAGGTAAGCGGCCGTATTATCGTCAGTGGCCTCGGGGCTGATACCAGCGGCACCACAGAGGAAAGCGGCACCCATTTCGGCAGTCAGTTCTTCCCGCGCATAGCCTTCGGCTCCTTTCACGGCCATGTTCTCGGCCAGGTCGGAACGGTTTAGGCGCTGCCGGTGGCCGGTGGCGTGGGTCAACTCGTGAAAGAGCGTCTGATAGTATTGCTCAGCCGAACGGAAGCTGCTGAACAACGGCATGTTCACGTAGTCGGTCGAAGGTACATAGTACGCCTGTTGGTCCATATGCGTGATGCGGGGCCGGTCGACCCAGCTCGTCACAATGGCTTCCGCTGCTGTGATGGGCTCCTGCTCAACTGCGGCAAACTCAGGCACCACCAACTCGATGCCTTCCACGTCGTCAATGTTAAACACGGTGCAGTACTTCACGAAGGGGGTTTTCTTCGTCGTACCTTCCTCAGTCTCCTTCTCGACCACGTTGTAGAAAATGATCGGGAAGCCCTTCGCACCCTTGCGAATGTGCCCGCCTAGGTCTTGAGCTTGACGGAAGGTCATGAACAGCGGCAGTCCTTCGCTGAGGAAATGCAGCAGGAAGGCATTGATGCCGGTGTATACGTGGCCGGTCACGTAGTTGCGCGGAGCACCTAGCGAGTGCCAAGGCTTCTGCCACGGAATTTCACCGCCTTCCATCTTGGCGATGATGCGGTCAGTGATGACCTGATACGCGTCGGCTGTTGCAGGGCCGGCGCTGGTGGAGGTGTTGCGAATACCTGTCATAAAAGTGAGCTTTAGAAAAGAGCTTTGTTGCTCTCTCTATACTCTAAAGATAACACTTTGTTTTCAAAATGAAAACAAAGTGATGTGTATTTTTACTGTTTCCCCAGTAAATACGCTCTCAACTGCTTGATAATTAACTTTCACAACAACCTCCAGAAAACCTACTATAGAAAATGCAGGCGCTCTTTTTCTTCCCCTTTATTTGATCGATATGTTTCTATAACATTTTCTAAACGTGCGTGGCTGTTGCAGAACTCGGAGCAGCAGACTGTAAGCACTTCGACCAACCGGCACAGCACGTAAAATGGTTGGTGTAAGTGGCTTTTTACCTCGCTTTTCAAGTCGACTAAGCAAGGTAAAAAGCCACTCCCTTGAGTTTTGCAACAGCCACAGTTCTTTTCTGAACACCTAGAGCACTTGCACAAACGCCCCCGAAAACGCAGGTTTTCGGGGGCGTTTGCAATTAGGTAATTCGAACAACTGAATGTCGTCTAGGCAAGAAGTAGTGCCTACGTGGTAGTTATAGATCCAAATGTTGAAGCCCTGATTGAGCCATAACGAGCAGCCCGTCGCTTAGCCTTTTTGCGAACGCGAGCTGCCGAAGGTATAGCCGACATACCCGGCTAAGACGCCGCTAGAAGTGTAGCGTCCGCTACTAACCGTATAACGGACACCCACCTGCGGGCCGGAACCCCAGGCATAACCCAGGCCCGCTGTGGCCCCTAGGGAGAACTTAAACTCCGAGTGTTCCTCCACAGAGTAGGCTCTATCTTGCCCGTTGAAGTTAGTCTCATTGGTACGGTTGGCGAGAAAATAACCCACCTGGGGGCCGACTTCCGCAAAGAAGCCCTGCTGGGAGAAACGGACAAGTAAGGGCAGCTCTAGATACTGATCCCGCTCGCGTAGGCGCTTGGGCTTGTTCTCGATGGAAAAGCCCCGCTGCAAATAGACCAGTTCGGGTTGGAACGCGAAGTGGGTGCTGCGCCGGATAGGCATACTCAGGTTCACGCCCCCATAAAAGCCAGCAATGCTCTGCGCTTTCGTTTGGTAGGCAGACTCGAGGTTCTGGCGCCGATTGCCCAGTACCTGGGAGCGGCTGCCCCCCACCTTGAGCCCTAACTTCACGCCTTGCGCGGCGACGGGCAATGACCAAATGCTTGTGCAGACACTAAGCAGCAAGATGGTTCTCATAATGATAGAAGTGACGAATAGTGAGCAGAATAGATTATAGCGATTCAACGATGAACGTTGCTGTTTCGTGTAGGCTTACCCTGTGCCAAAAAACATCTTTTTCGGCACAGGGTAAGCCGCTCAAAAAAGGGAGGCGAAAAAAGTCTCTAAAAACGGCGTTTGCAGCTTATTCTCGCGGTATCTAAAACTGCGTAGAAACCGTTCGTGGCTGTTGCAGAACGCTTATACTCGCTCGATAGGAGGGCACCTTGGATGCAGAGGCAGACACAAAGCAGCTTCCCCCAGGTTTATAGTGCTGATTCGACTGCTGAGGATAGTGCGGGAGATCCTGTGCTGCGTTCTGCAACAGCCACGTGCGTTTGGAAAACGTTATACGCCGTACTTTGCGGCCCCATGAGCCTCCCCCGTTACGTTCCCTACTACCGCGTCTCCACCCAGCGGCAAGGCCAATCCGGCCTCGGCCTGGAAGCCCAGCAAGCGGCTGTTCGGGCGTTCGTGCCCGATCCCGCACAATTACTCCCGGCCTTTACGGAAGTGGAGAGCGGCAGCTAGAACCAGCTGCCCCAGCTGCTGGCCACTATCGCGGCCGCCCGGGAGCAGTGGGCCACGCTGCTCATTGCCAAGCTCGACCGGCTGAGCCGTCAGAAGGGTAACACCCCTTGCCGGGCATTGCCCCCGAACTACTGCTGAGCCGACTCAGCTTCTCCCACTTTGTAGAATTGAATTGCTGACGCTGGATCAGCCGTTGCCGCGGCGCTTTGAGGAGTTAACATAGACCACGCCGGCGAGTCGCCGGTGGCGGGCGTACTCGTCAAGCGTTGTTAGGACTCGGGGGATACAACTGCGCCAGCAAGTGCCGGCGCTTTGCCCCATCTTGTTCCCCGTGCAACTGCCGGTGTAGGTCGCTAAACTGCTGCGCGCTGGTGCGGAATTCCGCGGTGCTCGTCAGCTCGCCTAACCACTCGGCCACGTCCTGTAGGGTAGCGGGACTGCCCAGCGTGGCAAAGTAGCGCGCATACGCCTCAGCGGCCAGCGGGGCGTTTTCCCAGGCTTCCACGGGCGGGGCGGGCGCGCCCAGAAAGCGCGCCAGCAACTGCCTATCGGCCCGAAAGGTCGCGGTGGCTTGGCGGGCCGCTTCCAGGAGCTTGCCCTGCTTACAGAGAATAATGGTGGCCTCGAAGAGGAAGTCGGCAAAGCCCGCGTCGGTGGGAAAGTTGCGCCAAAACCAGCGCAGATAGGTCAGCCCGCCTGCGAAGTCGGCGAGCTGCACGTAGTAGCGGGTGGGCAGGTAGCGCAAGCCCCGGCTATCATCATAGCCGCCGAACTTACGCTTCTCCGCGGCCAGGGTACGGCGGATAGCACTGATTTGGCGGCGGAGTCGGTCGGCTTGTTTGGGGGTCATACGAGCAGGCCCCAGCGGAACGCCTCGCCAGGGTCGGCGCAAGATAGCCTCTTTCAGCGCCCGTCGTTGAGGTGGCACGCCGGGGCGAACGAGCGGCAATCCGGTCCCGGGCCGGGTAGCGGGGGCCAAGCGGTCCGGCTTACCCCAGGGGGAGCTAACCGGGGGTGGGGACCTTGGCCCGCAGGTACAAGCGTTTGACCTGCTCGGCGCGAAACGCCTTGCCGGTGCGGGTGAGAAAGCGCAGGGCATTGAGCCGCTCCGCAATCTGGGAGTAGTTGAGGCCTTTCTCGCGCAACAGCAGGATGTGCGCGGCCGCCCGCTCGTTATGCTCATGGGCGTGTGCCTGCGCCTGGCTCCGGTCCCGGCCCTTCTGCGTGGCCGCCGGCGTGAGGTTGGCCGGCGTGCCCAGCTGCGCGCCCTGCGCTTTCTTCGCAGCGAGGGCGGCCTTCGTGCGCTGGGAAATGAGTTCGCGCTCGTGCTGGGCGAGCACGGCGAAGATGCCGACGGTGAGGGTATTGGCATCGGGCATGTCGCAGCAGACGAAGTCCACGCCCGCGTCGCGCAGGGCGAAGATGAATCCCGCATTCCGGGACAAGCGGTCGAGCTTGGCAATGAGCAGCGTCGCGCCCTTGGCCTTCGCCAGGGCCATGGCCGCCTGGAGCTGGGGCCGCTCGTTCTTCTTGCCGGATTCCACTTCGACAAACTCCCCTAGTAAGTGGGCCGCCTGGGTGAACGTCCCCACCGCGACCCGCTGGGCTTCGAGGCCGAGGCCGGACTGGCCTTGCTTCTGGGTGGAGACGCGCAGGTAGGCGACGTAGGATTTCATAGAGACCGGGAAGTTTAGGCAAAAGTAGCCCAAATTTCGCGCATTTCACAGTCGTTAAACGGTCGTTCAACGACTGTGAAATGAAATTTACCCCTCTGTTAGCTTAGTTAGACTGACTTCCCGAGGGCCTCTTTTTTAAGCCGGCGTTTATCCTATGTTCGCCTATCTGCCGTATTTGCGGCGACTGAGCAGGAAAGAGGAGAGTAAGATTCAGGCGTTTGGGAGCCGTCGAGCTCGTATTACATGTAATGATACAAGCTCGACTGTAGCCTTCCTGAACCTAATTTAGTAGCTCGTGTAGCATTTGTTAAGCGACTGTGCCTGGAACAACGTGCCTGCTCAACAGCTGCTACGCGACCGATGAGCGCCGGCTCGGTACGGCCTAGGTTGGGCAGTGGGGCAGTGGGGAGGAATGATAGGCTCGTTGGACACTTTACTGGGACCGTTTGTCCTATGTTTGCCTACCTGCCGTACTTGCGGCGCTAAGCAGGAAAAGAGGGGAGTAAGATTCATCCGTTTGGGAGCCGTCGAGCTCGTATTTTATGAGAATCCCTCCTCTTTTCTAGCGCTACTTTGGACCGTTCCATGAGGCCATTGAGCCTGTATTAGGATAATAAAGATGCCCTAGAAGTCCTTCTTACTGATCGCTCCTTTCACTTCGTTCTTCTCGCTAGGTATGGATCCGCAACTTCCTCTTCCCGTCGTGGGCATTGACATTAGCAAAGCGACGCTCGCCGTGTGCTACCAAGTAAATCAGCAGGTCAAGCACCTGGAAGTCAGCAATAACAAAGCGGGCTTTCAGCAGCTGGTGAAGACCTGTGGTGCGCAGTGCTTGTTTGTGATGGAAGCCACCGGCGCCTACTACTTAGCCCTAGCCTACTACCTGCATGAGCAGGGTGGGCAAGTGGCAGTGATGAACCCGTTGATCATTCGCCGCTTTATTCAGATGCATTTGAGCAAAGGCAAGAGCGACCGCAAAGATGCCCAGTGGCTGTTGCGTTACGGCCAGCAGCAAGCCGTGAAAATCTGGCAACCGGACGAGCAAGTACTCGTGGAGTGTCGGCAGTTGGAGCAAGTCACCGAGCAGCTACTTAAGCAGAAAACCATGGTCAGTAACTCGTTAGAGGCGCTGCAGCAACAACCTGTGATCAGCAAGACCGCCTTGAAGCAGCTGCAACAAACCCTAACAGCTTTGACCCACCAGGTAGAAGCCGTAGAAGCCGAACTGCTGACCTTGCTCGAGCAGCGTTTCCAGGCGGAGATGACGTTGCTGCGCTCCATTCCCGGGATCGGGCGTAAGACGGCGGGCATGCTTCTGTTGTTTGCCGGCGGCTTCCGTCGCTTCGATAACTATCGCCAGCTCATCGCTTTGGCTGGCCTCTCCCCGCGCGAACACACGTCCGGCACCAGTGTGCGGGGGAAAGTGCGCATCACCAAAATGGGTGGTGGCTTGATCCGAGGCAAACTCTTCATGTGCAGCTTCGCGGCCAAGAAGAGAAATACAGCCTGTAAAGCCTTGTACGACCGGCTCGTGGCCAAAGGCAAGAACGGGAAAGTGGCCCTGATTGCCGTCTGCAACAAACTACTCAAGCAAGCCTTTGCCATTGTGAAGTCTGGCCAACCTTATCAAGCCAATTTTACCTCAAAACTTGCCCTCAACCCTTGACTTTCAACACCGTTCATAAAATGTCCAAGCACCGTTTACAACCTTTAATCTATACCTAACTATACCTATTTATGATACTTCAAGCTTTCAGCGTAAGGCCTTCCACTATTCAAAAATCCTGCACTGATTACCAACTTAGTAGAGGAGCAAGCTTACTGATCATCCTTTGCCCTTTACTTAGGGTAACTATTTAAAAACTTGCGTACTCTCTGCTCCCAAGTATCTGTATGAGGTATTCTTTTAATCATCAAATCATTAGCAATTATTTCTTGCTTATCCTTTACAATGATAGCCTCGTGTCCTTGCTCGTTGAAGAAATAGGTAGCATTATCCCGTTTGATAGATTCAGCAGCTACTATGCCTTTGTCCTTGAAGATGAAAGCGTAATAGCCAGTTAATCCCATACCGCCTTGACGGATTACTGGGTTAAACTCCTTAAATAGCTCCAAGCGGTGTAGCAATGGCTTAAGCTCTTGTTCAGGAGCATGCCGTTCAGCTATTCGCATAAGAGCATCAAAGTTGTCCTTGTCAGCCAAGTTACCAGGAGGCAATATCTCATCATCAAAGGACCTCTCGTATTTATATAGAGGGCTTAGATTCGTTCGATAAAGGTCGATTGTGCCGAAAATTTCAAGAAAAACATTCATTACATGAGTGTTCTTCATGTTGTTAGCAGGCGTATTGTCAAAGATGAGCAACGGTGAAAACACCGTATTCTCTCCATTAACGTCTTGCTTAAACTCTAAAGCAATATCGTACTTATGCTTTAGCTCTTTCTTATACACCTCATAGATCCGGTCATACTGCACACGAGTATTATCTTTCTTCCTAATATAGTCGATGTGCCTGGTAACCTCATGCTTCTCTTCTGGTTGAGTACGCCCATATTTGCCATTGATGTTATTTTTAGTATTAGGCCCTTTAGCTAGGGGCACCTTAACATCTCCCGGCTTGGCTGTATCAAGGCCAAACTTTTTTAGGTCTAACCGGCTAACTAGATCTGGAGTAAGCGGTACTCCTATATAGAACTGCTCTTCCAAAGTCAAATAGCCTGATAAAATGCTCTCAGACTTCAGCACACGGGCTTTTTGTATATGTTGGGGCATATATTTCGTTTACTACTCTATGCATCGTGCGTAAAGCATTCATTAACAAACAAAACAAAGACCAAATAATTAGGTAGACTTTATTGAGAATATTTAGAAGTCAATTATTATCATACTACCTTGAATACCTAAGAATAAACGTCTATGGGCATTCGATTTTAGCAAGAGCATACTCAAAACAGCCACTCATAGTATGGGATACAATTTCAAACGGTCTGACCTGAAGTTTGACTATAAATGGACCGCAAAAGCAGAGGGCGATAACGCTAAGATCACAGGCTTTCCTGACAACTTTCTGCTAGACAGAAATGAAGGCTATGAGGTACTGCCCTTTATCAAACGTTATGTTGAAAAACGTAAATGGGTAGACGCTAACAAAAAAGCCGTTGAACCCAGCATAGCTACTGGGCAGAAGGTAGAACAACTGATTCACAAGTGCCCCAGTGACAAACGCAGTCACAAGAATATAGAAGCTTGGATTCAGGTCAATTGGTAAACGTATAGACTACACATTTACTAAGCATACATTAGAACATGGCAGTCTATTGCATCTCTTATGACCTTAACAAGCAAGGTCAGGACTACAAGGCTTTTTACGACGAGATCAAAAGAACAGACTGCTTACATATTTTGGATTCTACTTGGCTAATCTCGACTACGCAGTTGTGAGACAGGTTGTGCCAAAGAATGGATGACAATCGACCGCTACTCGCGCAAAGTGGTCGGATTTGGTGCCTCCGATGAGGCACGTAGGACGTGCGCGAGGCCATGCCCGAAGACTTGATTAGCGAGGCCCTGCGCCGGCCCGCGCCTGAGCTTGTCGTGCATTCCGACCAAGGTAGCCAGTACTCCGCCACCAACTTCAAAGCCTTAGTGGCACGCTACGAGGCAGTTCAGGGCATGAGCCACCTCGGTAACTGCTATAATAACGCGCACGCCAAGTCATTTTGGAGTCGGCTTAAAATCGAATTGCTCGCTAGCAGTAGCTTTGCGAATCTCGCCGAAATCCGACAGGAAATCAGTCACTATCTGGTCTGTTACAACGCTGAACGACGGCATTCGGCGCTCGGCTATCTCGCCCCAACCACTTCGAAACCCATTTTCAAACTAGGTCCCAACTCTGTGCGGCATAGTTAGACCATCTCACATAACACATGAGCGAGACTACCCAACCAACCTCGGTTAGTATATTAACTCAAATCAGGGACAATCTACCACTTGCTACTTTACTCTTGTTGATAATCTGCCAAATAAGATTAATAGTGTTTTACAAGGTATTTGGGGTGACCATAACCGAATATATTGAGGTAACAGAGGTTTTGTCTTTATTGTCAGATTACTTACTTTCTATATCTGCAATAATTATAATCATCATGGGTATTATGATGTTTACAGATAGGATAGCTGATAATCTACTACGTAAATGGAATACTCCTAAGTTGTTACTCAATACATGGTTGAGCAGTAAGTTGTTGTCAACCTTGTTCTTTATTGGAACTTTGTTTGGATATATTTGCGTATGTTGGTACTTTAATACATGGTTGATGTTATTTACTATATTAACTATTACAATTATATCCATATCCAGTGCTTTTTTAGTTAATAAAATTATGAAAGCCTTTGCTAAACAGGGATATGGAATTGAGATTGATAAGTTTAATAATGAATTAAAAAGAATATTGGATACTTCATTCATATTAATAATACTTGCTTGTTTTAACATTCTTATAGCTGTAATTGATGCACAAGCATTGAAGGAAAAGTCGGGATACCAACGTATGGTAATTGAATATGATAACAAATTAATTAGAGCCAGTGCTACATCACATTATATTTATTTGGGTCGAACAAAAAACTATACTTTCTTCTATAATAAGCAAACTGAACGTGCTCACTCCTATCCGAACTCCGGAATTAAAAGAATTTATATGAAGAATGCATATAAACTCTTGGATTGATTTCTTACTTTTTAGGGTCACCTGTATTTACAACTGTTAAACATTTCAGAAAACCCTCTTGGTATTCGGAAATGTTTTTTTACATACCTACGGGCACATTCGCTTCAGCATTCGGGTGCCGATGGGTGGTAGCGGACTGCTACCATAAAACTTGGGCCGCGAGCCGTCTACTTGGCTTAACGTAATAATGGCTAACCCTGGGTACACGAACACCAGCAGTATGGTAAAGTGAATGCCCTACGTTTTGCGCATGCCACGAGGTAGCATAATCAACATTAAAATAAGACCAACAATGGGCTCCTCAATTACAATCCAAATTGGATTATTCTCTCCAACGTAGTTCGGCTCTTGGTATTCCACTTTGTTAATCCATTCTTCGTCAATTGTATTACTGGAAGGCATCAAAAAGTGTGGAGCGATACCACTTTGAGTCAAGAAGCTATTCGCTCCATTTCCAGTCTAGACCAATTGGAAAATAGGATTGCCCCACACTTTTTGATGCTCTCAATAATGGAGACATGCTTTCCTGCCCACCTATACGCTTAACGCCTGCTTTGAACCACTACCGAATAGTTAGTTATTGTGGCTAAGATTTTTAGCGTTTTCTGCTGTAAAGACGTTACTTTTAGCTCTTTTGTTATGTTAATGTGCTTAGAGCAAGCGGTGAAGTTACATCAACATTCATGTTGTCGGAACGAGACCATCTTGGTTAAATAACACTTTGATAACCAACATGTTCATAGGAGTAGTTGGGGTAACTAAAAGCTTTCTTCTATTCTTAATCAATGTAGCTTGTCTTTTAAACAGCTGTAGACTGATGTTACGCGGCACCTGCCTAAAAATGCTGTAAACAAGCTTTTGCGGTTTGCCTGAAGGCCCTTCCAGCAAACTGACGCAGGTGGCGCGTAACATCAGTTATAGACTTGAGTCGGCATGTTACAAATTCAAGAGTTAAGTTTGTGTCATGGCAGCAGCGGATCAAATAAAAAATTTAATAGCCTCCTTCGGAGATGGAGATGAAGGGCGCTTCTTTGCTACAGCCATGCAAATTGCTGCTTCTGAGGCACGGCAAGGCCATACTAGTTTTGCTCAAGAGTTAAAAAAAATAATTGAAAAAGCTAAAAAAGAAAGATCGCTCTCCTTCTTAGAGTCAAATAAAACTATATCAATTTCAGCTCCTAAACGTGAGCTAAACGAGCTGATAGAAGTATTTCAGCCCAAGATCAAGTTAGATGATATGGTGCTTAACGATTCGGTGAAATACGACTTGGATCGACTAGTTAAAGAGCAAAAAAAGTGGGAAATTCTTAGAAAACATAATCTGAGCCCTAGAAGAAAGATTTTGCTTATCGGCGGGCCGGGCACTGGAAAAACAATGACTGCTCAAGCTCTTGCAGGGGAGTTAGGTATTGCTGTTTATATTATTCGTCTTGATGGATTAATATCGAAATTTATGGGTGAATCTATAGTTAAGCTCAGGTTGATTTTTGACGCGATGAATGACCACCGAGCAGTGTATTTATTCGATGAATTTGACTCAATTGGTTCAGACAGAAGCCAGGGTCAAGACGTAGGAGAAATAAGACGCGTTCTCAATAGCTTTTTGATTAATATAGAGAAAGATCAAAGTAATAGCATTATTGTGGCGGCGACGAACTTGCCAGATAGCCTAGACAAAGCATTGTTCAGGCGTTTTGATGATGTGATTCACTATCCCTTACCAGGTAAAGACCAAATTATTGAAATAATCAAGCGGAGTACCAGGGGTTTTTCTTTTAACCAACGAGCCAATTATCAAAAATTAGCTGAAATGGCTTTTGGGTTAAATTATTCAGTTATCACTAAGGTTTGTCAAGATGCATTAAAGGAAATGATCCTTAATGGGGATGAAAAATTGAGTTTGACGTATTTCAAACAATCGCTTGAAAAAAGAACTTCATAAATGGCTAAAAATAGAATTAAGCCGCATATCCTTGTTAATGGGTATGCGGATATTTTTTTATATAAATACCCGGGTAGAAGACCTATAGCCAAAGATCCAAAAGCTCAGAATAGAATCATTCACGGAAATAAGCTTTTGCAGGAGCTACAATCTGTTCGTAATCAAATTGACGTAAATAATAATGTCGTACTAGCACATGAATTTGTTCGTGACGATATTATTTATGTAGATTTTGCATCAGAATGGGGGTTCGAGCTGAAATTTGAAAGCCTCGATCAAGATAAGTATGATCCAGCTTTTCAAATATTAAATATTCGTGAAGAGAAGAGAGTTGTTGGTATTGATAGCGAGGAATCTCGCTATCATGCCACTTTGGTGATGACCAAAGGTGGAGTTGGGCAGTTTATAAAGAAAGTCGAGAAGTATTTAACTGAGAACGGTAGAACCAGAGAAGGAGAAGATAACGGCAAACCCAAAAATTATGCTCTGATTAATAACATCCATAATATTCAACTCGCTACACTCAAGTCATTTTGGACTGATGAGCCCGAAATTCCATTTCCTGAGGCAAGTGAGAGTATATGGTGGGAAGTCTGGTTTAGACGGACTAGAGATAATGAGAATATCAGTAGGATTCTGCAGAATCTTAGAGCTTCAGACGTTCAGATCGGACAGTCAGAATTGCTATTTGCAGAACATCGTGTTCGTTTAATAAAAGGCACGGCGGCTCAACTATCGCGCTCACTACTCTTGTTAGATAGTTTGGCTGAGCTTCGCAAGCCGCAAGAGCTAGCAGACTTCTTAATTCACAAAGACGATAGCAGTAGCTCAACCGGACACAATGAATGGCTAGAGGATCTAGGTAAGAGGACGCAGGCTTCTCTTGATGAGAACAGCGTCCTAGTTTGTTTATTGGATAGTGGGGTCAATAACGAACATCCTTTGCTTAAGCCCTTTCTCCCTGACGCACATCTTTACACTTATAATGATGCGTGGGGTACATATGATGGCTGGGACAATGGCGGGCATGGCACCGGCATAGCCGGTTTGGCTTTATATGGTGATCTAACTGATGCCGTTGCAACTCCTGCTCAGATACGAATTGCGCATGGGCTCGAATCATTCAAGATTGTTCAGCTGAGTGATCCTAACGATGTCGAGCTGTATGGCGCTGTTACAGAGTATGCCTGTAGCGTACCACTAATTGATAGAGCAAATACGCCTCGTGTATTTTGCATGACTATCACAGATAAGACACAAGCTTTCAAAGGCCGCCCTTCCGCTTGGTCTGCTGCAGTTGACAAGATTGCATTTGGTTCCTCTATGGATCCAATTGATCCACAGCTAATAATCGTTAGTAGCGGTAATACTGTTATCAATAATCTTGGTGAGCACCCGGATGTTAATTATATCGAGTCAATTCATGATCCTGGTCAAGCCTATAACTGTTTGACTGTTGGGGCATATACCAGGAAAGACAAGATAGACCAGAGCCAATGGCCAGGTTGGCGGGCATTGGCGCAACATGGGGCTATGGCTCCTTGTAACTCTACTTCTATTATCTGGGAACACCAGTGGCCTATCAAACCAGATATTGTAATGGAAGGAGGGAATCTTTCTACAAATGAGTATTTTGTGGTTAGTCATCCTTCTTTAAAAGTTCTGACTACCGACAAAGATTATCCAAGCGCAATTTTTTTGCCATTCGGTGACACAAGTGGTGCAGCTGCCTTAGCTGCTAAGATGGCGGCCGAATTAAGAACAGCATACCCCCAGTACTGGCCTGAAACAATTCGTGCGTTGATGGTGCATTCCGCCGAATGGACTTCGGCGATGCTAAATGGGCAACAGTTCGAGAGTCTGACGGAGAGGGCTCGAATAAACTTACTTCGGTCTGTTGGCTATGGCGTTCCTATACAGGAGAAGGCCATGTATAGCGCAGAGAATAGTTTGACATTGATTGCAGAGCGGGAAATCCAACCTTATCAGCTACAGGGTTCTATTGCAAAGTATAATGAATACCATCTATTTGCGCTGCCTTGGCCAGCTGACATTCTTGCTGATGAGCTATATGCCGAAGATGTAACTCTCAAGATTACACTCTCATATTTCATAGAACCCAACCCGGGAAGCAAGAACAAGAAATACGCTAGCAATTTCCAATATCATTCACATGGACTGGATTTCGCTGTCATCAAACCCGGTGAGGCCCTTAGAACATTCAAGCAAAGAATTTCTGCGGCATCAGAATCGCCCGAAGATGATATTGATACCCGCGATGAGCAATGGCTAATTAAGCGAGTGCGCTCAAGAGGCTCGGTCAAAAAAGACTTTATTGTAATGTCTGGTGCTGATATGGCTAGGAGAAATACCATAGCTGTGTATCCCAAAAACGGTTGGTATAAGAACCGAAAGAAACTAGGTAAGGCCAACTCTAAAGTGCGTTACAGTCTCATCGTAACCCTAGAAACCCCCACTACAGACGTTGACATCTACACTCCCGTGCAGATAAAGATTACGAATCTTATCCCGTCTTAGAAGTGGTGATCAGTCAACCTCGTTCTTGTTTTCGAGCAGGATGTTTAGTGTCTGTTTGATTTTATGTCTTGTCTGTCTCAAAAGAGGGACGTGGCTGTTGCAGAACCTTGTCTTGATTCTAGAAAGGCTATACTTAACCCTTCCCCAGGGTGGGCTTCTTCTTGCAAACGGGCAGATTTACACGCTAACCATGTAAATACTTGTATTACAGACTACTAGAGATCTAATTTACTTGTCTTATCAAAAAGGAAATCCTTCTTGATAAGCAAGGCATACCCGCTTGATTGCTTGGAACCGCCCTTTTTGAGCCAGTTTTCGAGCTACCCTTTTTGATAAAGTGCTGCCGAAGGGCTTAGCGTGTAAATCCGCCCTTTTGGAAGGAGTACCCCTGTTTGAGCCCAGCTCGCTCGAAGGCCAGACCCTCAATATCAGCGGGCTGCGTGACGGGCTAGGGCTGGCTCCCTTCCACGGCTCGGTGCTCAGCAAAAAGGGCGCCCCAACAGTGCCCTCTGGTCGCGGCCACACTAGCGCAGCCCCGCAGTGGGCCGCCTTGCCCTATCTACTTCTATTTGGCCTTCTTATAGCAGCGGGGGATAAAGTTACTTTAAGGACTTTATTGGCCATCAATGGCATTAATTGAAGTCGGCACTAGAACTTCGTTTTGAAATAGCTCATCTAGGTGGTTCAACAAGTCAGGCTCAAAAAGCAAAGTGCCTATTCTTTTCTGAACCGTCTTGTTGAACCGCATCTGGGAGATTATTGGGCTCAACTTTCTTCAATCTGTAGTAGCTCAATGAGTTGACTTTCTGGCCCTGCTTAGAAACAGCTTACAGTAATTTTACTCCCTCCCTGCTATAAGAAGGCCATTAAGCTATCACTTTCGCAGGTTCAACATCTGAGTATGGGGCCGACCTAGGAGGCGCTGAGCTCCGCGAAAACGGGGTAGGAGGTGAAGCGCTCGTAGACTATGCCCAGCTTAAGGTTTTTGTAGTACTGGTCGGCTTCCTCCCGAGTGGTGAAGGAGTACCTTTCTTCCTGCCCGGCGCCGGAGGCCCAAATGGTTACATAAAAGCGGACGTTTTTCATTGATGCTGAGGTAAATAATTGGTTGATGATGCTGCGAAGCTGGCAAGGGGAAGCAAGCCTGTCCAGCCTCGACGGGCCAATTATTTACCTCAGCATCAATGAAAAACGTCCCCTTGCGCAATGTCAAAGAGGGCTGTGCTAATCTTTATAGCATGGTTCAGAAAAAACTATAAATAATGATGGAAAAAAGTATGTATTACTACTATCTTTAGCAACCATTCTTCACTTATCAATATTCACATAAACCAATCATCAGTATGCCTCAAGATTATAAACTCTTGACAGAGAGCGTTAAAGACCGCATCAACCCTGACCATCTAGCTTTTCAGAGGTCTTTTGATGAAGAGCTTGGTACTTTATCCTACAGTGGTGACGTGCTGGTATATGTAAGACTAGCTATGAAAGGAGTGCCACCGGAATACACTAGAAGAAGTAGATTAGCTGGTGAGAGAGTGAAAGATCACTTGAGTTCGCTAACGAATGTTAGCTTCAGATATCAGGGGTCAGTGATGACCAACACCCATATTATAGCGAACAGTGACATTGACCTCTTAACTATTTCAGATAAGTTTTATTACTGGGATGCTAGCTCTGCTAAAAAAGCTATCAATGAGAATATTTATCCAGCATGGCAATCGGAAAAACTTAATAGAGAATTCAATTACTCGTCCTACACAGGTAATGTATTAGATGATTTACATAACCTTCGTATGGATTGCGAAAGGATTTTGTCTGATAAATACTCTGTGTGTAATATAGCAAAGCCTAAGTCTATTAAGATAAGAAATCTCGATCTGAAAAGAGATGTTGATGTTGTTATTGCAAACTACTACGATGATGTACTTGCTATTTTGAATGACAAAATAGCAGATTATCGAGGTATTCAAGTTTATAATAAGGATACTCGTACTCGTGGTATTCCTGACTATCCTTTTCTAAGTATTAGCAGGATAAACAGTAGAGGTGACGAAACTGTAGGTCGAATAAAAAAGATGATTCGTTTCCTGAAGAATTTAAAAGCTAAATCGAAGGCGGATATTATTTTGAGTAGCTTTGACTTTAATGCTATATGTTACGAGATAAATCCTGATTCTTATAAAAATCTTGCCTTCTATGAATTGGTACCAGTTCTCTATAGGCAAACAAAGAGCTTGTCGCAGAACAAATGGCATTCAGATTCACTAATGTCTGTGGATGGAAGGGAGCCAATATTTTTAAATAATCCAGAAAAACTGAGTAGTTTACAGGCGATACACTACGAAATATCAATAGTGTATAACGATCTGTTGAGTACAGGGAAATTAGGTAAGATCTACGTGTGATTTTTTAAACTCATGAAAAAAGAAGAAAAAAAGAAAGCAGGTACTCCAAAAAAGAGAATCTTCATAGGTTCTTCTACTAAGGAAGTGCAACTCGCTGAAATTGCAAAGAAGATTTTAGAGAAGGATTTTGATGTCACAATCTGGAATGACAGAATATGGGACACCGCTGTATTCAAGATAAATCAGAATTTCCTCTCGGATTTGATGAAAGCCTCACTCTTATATGACTGTGGAATATTGATAGGAACAACAGACGATAAGACTATATACAACGGTAAAATGGTTCTTCAACCTCGTGATAATGTATTATTTGAACTAGGCCTGTTTATGGGTAGATTAGGCCTCTCCAAATGTGCATTCTTGGTAGAAAAGGAGTTGAAAGTATTGACTGATTTGAATGGTATTTCTCTTGCTAGATTTGAAAAAGATAATATAGGTGAATTTGATGTCGCTGTTAAACAAATTAGAGACCTATTTTTGTCTAACGTTGATACCGAAATAAATTTTTTCCCTTCAGCAACATTGGCATCAACTTACTTTGAAAGCCTTGTTTTACCTATATGCAAACATGTGGTAGAAAACAATGGTTTTTTAGTAGATGATGAGTTGCATAAAGATTGTATGCTGAATATTATCATACCTGAAAAGATTAAACAGGATGTGAATATTCAATTTGAAAAGATGAAATCATCGGTAGAAACTAAAAGCGTATCTTTTAAATATGCTGGAAGACCTAGGTATATTAGTGTTGAAACTAAGATAAAGGAGGGAGTATTGGAGTTTATCGACTTTCCAACCATTCTAGGAGGAATAAATCACGCTATACAGAATTTGTTGCCAAATGATTTCAATACGCTGAGCAATGATTACGATTTGATTTTGGAGCGAGAGTTAAATAAATTTATATCTACTCTTAAACTCCTTATTTTAAGGAATGACTTTGATGATATGGTTCGTGTAAAAAGAACCATACAACAGTAATAATATACAAAAAGGG
>NZ_BMHT01000010.1 GCF_014641455.1 Hymenobacter cavernae | reverse complement strand
GGTAAACTTGGTCTTTTTCATGGCAATTGTCCTGGTCTTTTAAGGTACGACAAGTGCTTGATTTTCTATACTTTAGCTTGGCCTAGTTTTACGGGGAGAGGTCATACCGTATTCGCCGAACCAAACTTCTTCCTCATCAGGCAGCTTGAAGTAAATGCCTACGTAAGATTGTACGCCGCTACGCCTCAGTTCACGTAGCCACTGATGCGAGACAAAAAAGTCAGACGTTAGTGGCATAAAGAATACGCCTTTCTGATACTTGCCACCCTTTATTCCACCGCGAATAATACGTTTTGTTTCCTTTTCGTCGGCTAAATGAATGAGCGTGGGCATAATAGCTTTAAAAAGATGTATTGCTAAACATATTAAAAGTAAGTCTGGGATTCCTCTGCTCAGCCGGATTTACAATCCGGTTGCTGCGAGTTGGGAATTTGTACTCCCCGTCCGCAACGCGGGCAGCTACGCTAAGACAAAACTTAGACGGCACGGCTATGGCGGATTGCAAATCCGCACCTCCTAAAGGCCGGATTATAAAATCCGGCCTAGCACTAGGCTCGCGCTACAAGAAGTTAGCCTGCGTTTGTTTCCTTAGTAGGGCCGCCGTTATTCAGACCTAGGTTCTGTGTTTGGGATTTATCGGGTTGGTCGTAATCACCGCCGCCGTAGCCGCCGGTGAAGGCATTGGAATCGGTGCCGAGGTTGCGGTCGGTTAGGTCTTCGCGGCCGCCGCTGCTACCCAGGCCGCCCCGGTGGCCGCTTTGATCGTAGCCGCGGTCTTCGTCGCCGTTGAAGCCAGCGCGGCCCATGCCTTCCCCCTGGCCTACGGCATCATCGGAGTTGTTGCCGGTGCCTTCGGCACCTTGCCGCCGCTGCTGGTCGAAATCGGAGCCCTGGCCGGGTTGCGGGTCACTGGTGCCGAAGGCCGCGCCGGGTGCTTGGCTACGGTCCATATCGGCATCTGCCATCACTGTGGACATATCGCGCGGGTCGTCTTCTGAGCGTGTTGCAGGCGCTTGGTCGCCGCCGAGCTGGGCCGGGTCGGGGGTTTGATTTTGCTGGTCGGCGGGTTGGTTGTCAGTAGCCATTACGAAGTAGTGGGTAGGTTATTTGGGAGAAAAGGTCAGCTTTTCAATACTGCCTTGCGCCGGGAAGGTTGTGCCACGGCCACCCACAGGCTCCTACCTACTGGCGGCCAAACTCTTTGCATGCCAGCAGCTTTCGCCTACACTATTACCCCAGCGCGCAACTTCAGAAGCGGCTATCGTCCTGCTACTCCGGCGAACGCCCGGCAGCCTACTTGTGGTACAGAAAGCTGTAGAGCATCCACAAAACGGCCAACGCGGCCATCACATACCAGCCCCACTTCGTGTAGTCGTCGGGCGGTGTAGTGCTTTTGCGTGGTTTGATCTTTAAGCCCGGGAGATTCATAGCACACTGTTTTGCTACTTTATAACGTACTGACTTGCATACGAGTAGCCCGGAAGAAATAGTTTCCTTTCGCGGAAGCGAAGTTTGCCGTTGGCGCTCAGCCGTCAGTTCCTGGCCCGAAGGCAAGCCACTCCTAACAGGAGGGTGCAGGATGGAGCACCCCGCCAATCTGGCGTCCTTGAAATGCTGGTACAAAGGCAGTTGCCGGTACCCGCGAAACCTGTTGCCCAAACCTAGCTCCCCAAAACCACCATGAAACTGAAATCTACTTTGCTGCTTGCGGCGCTGAGTGCGGCCGCTCTGCTGGCAACTCCGGCCGCCGCCCAAATCGGCAAGCGCTTTCCCTCGGAGCGCAAAGTGGTGAAGGACCCCGTAACGGGCACCATGCTCACTTTCCTCACGAGCACCCCCAGCGGCGACTCGAAGATCTACCAGACGCATAATCAGTGGACTTCGGATGGGCACTGGCTCATCTTTCGCTCCGGGCGGGTGCCGGGCGAGGCCATGGCGGTGAACGAGAAAACCGGCGAGATGGTGCAGGTAACGGAGGGCGGCTACACCGGCATGCTCAATATTGGGCGCAAGTCGATGAAGCTGTACTTCATGCGCAACCCGGCCGGCACCACCCGCGAAAATCCGGCCACCAGCGTGCAGATTATCGAGGTAGACCTAGCGAAGGTGTTTGCCGACAGCAAAGCCGGTAAGATGCAGGCTCCCAGCGTTTACCAGCGCGTGTGCGGCACCACCCCGCCCGAAATGGGTGCCGGCGGCGACATGGCCCTGGATGCCAACGAAGACGTAGTATATTTCCGGGTCGGCAAGGCCGAAGCTGCCAAGCACCTAGCTGCTAATACCAAGATTGAGAGCAACTTTGGGCCGCGAAACATGGGTGCAGGACCGGCAGGACTGGCCAGCATGAACCTGAAAACCGGCGAGTTCAAGCACGTCGTGTCGGTGCCGTTCCAGATCGGGCACGTTCAGACGAACCCGTGGGTGCCGGGCGAAATTGTATTTTGCTGGGAAACCGGCGGCAAGTCGCCCCAACGCACCTGGACGGTGCTGGCCGACGGCTCGGGCCTGCGCCCGCTCTACCCGGAAGCCAGCTACGAATGGGTGACGCACGAGGCCGTAATTACGCGCGATGAGGTGGCGTTTGCCTTGATGGGACACCGCAAAATCAACTTCAACAAAGATGGCGCGACGGCCAGCAACCAAGCCAGCGACCCACGTAACCCCGGTCAGGAAGCCGGCTGGGGCGAATCGGGCACCCGCGAAAAACCGACCGGCCTAGGTATCGTGAACCTGCGCACCCGCGAGGTGACCATTGCCGGCCAAACACCGAGCGGCAGCGGCCTGTGGCACGTAAGCGGCTCAGCTGATGGTCGCTTTGCCGTCGGCGACGACTTCTCACGCAGCCTCTACCTCATCGACCGGCAGACGCACGAGATGCTTATGCTGACCACCGGCCACAAGGAAACCGCCGCCGACCACCCCCACCCCACATTCAGCCCCGACGGCACCCGCATTCAGATTCAGTCAGCGATGCTGTCGGCAGATAATAAGTCGATGAATATCTGCATTGTGCCCGTACCGGAATCGTGGCTGAAGCGGACGTACAAGGAGAAGGGCAAGTAACTTGCCTAGACAGCTGAATATTAAACCAACAAGACCGTCGTGCTGAGCTTGTCGAAGCATCTCTACCGCTTTTGCCAGAACGTCATGTCGACCAACGGGAGACATCTCGCGTGCAATGGCAAACCTGATAAAAGGAATTACTACCGCAACGACCGCACGCGAGATTCCTTCTGTTGTCGGAATGACGTTCTGGTAAAAGCGGTAGAGATGCAACTGTTGTCGGCCGCTATCCTGAAACCTAGGTCAGCACTTTTTCGCTGTTGTTGTCTTTGACTTTACGTGGTCGGTCGTCGTCGCCGAGCAGCAGGCCCCAGGGTTTCAGCGCCTCAATTCGGTCGAAGATAATCTTGAGGATGGCCATGCCCGGCAGCGCCAGAAACATACCGGGTATGCCGCCGATGGAATTGCCAACCAGCACTCCCACAACGGCTGCCAGGGCGTTTACCTGCACTTTGCCCGCCACAATGCGCGGCACCAGCACGTTATTGTCGATAAACTGAATGACCATGTACACCCCTACCACGCCCAGCGGATAGAGGTACCCAGGCTTGGTGACAAAGGCCATGAGCACCGGCAGCAGAATGGCAACCAGGCCGCCTACATAGGGAATGAAGTTCAGCAAGGCGCCCAACACGCCCAGCAGCAAGGCATATGGAATGCCCAGGATAAACAACCCGGCCACATTGAGTACGGCCACTACGGCGCCTTCAATCAGCAGGCCGGTCATGTAGCTTTGGATGGTACCTTTGCTTTCGTGCAGCACCTCCTCCACTTCCGGGTCGTGCTTACGGCCCGAAAACACCTGAATAAGAAAGTTAACCAGCCGCTCGCGGTACAGCAGCAGCAGAAAAATATACACCGGCACCAACGTCACGACGACCAGCAGCCCCGACACCGTTGAGAGGGCCTGCACCGCCAGCGCCGTGGCGCGACTGGTGGCTTGCTGCAACCAACCGAGCAGCCGCTGGTTGGTGATGCCGAAGCGCGCATCGAGCCAGCCTACCAGCTCCCGCTGCGTCTGCAAGAGCTTGGCTTTGAACATCGGCATCTGCGAAGCTAGCTCCCCGGCTTGCAGGTAGATAAAATACATAACGCCCAACAGCACCGCCACTCCCAACAGCACCGTCAGAGTAATGGCCAGCAGCTCCGGCACCCGGCGCCGGAGCAGCCACTGCTCAATCGGTAGCAGCAGGATGGCAAAGATGGCCGCGAAGAACAGCGGAAACAGGATGTCGCCGGCCAGGTAGATTGTTAGTACGAGCAAGGCCAGGCCGAGCAGCACCAGCGGCGCTTTGGCGTAAAAAGGGAGTTCAAGTTTGTTAGGATTCTCGTTCATCAGGAGGGGTTTCAAGCTAATTTTCAACCTGATACGCAGGCTAGCCTGGAAAGTACGGGCCGCCGGACGCTTCCTTCGATCTAACCGCTCAAGCTCAACCAGGCATTAAAAAGCCCGATCTACGTTTTTCGCAGGGCTGACTACCTAGGTCTGACTGCACCCAGGTTTGGTTTCAGGCCTGCCTCGTTACTGCTGCACTTGCAGCTGCTCGTTTTGTCGGCGCAGGCGCTGACACAACACCCGCAGAATAGTGCGCAGAACCTCGCTGCGTTCGGCCATTACCTCATAAAAATCTTCCTGATCGAGGCGCAGAGCCGTTACGTGGCCGTGCGCCACGGCCGTAGCCGAGCGCGGCTGAGCATCGAGCAGGGCCAGCTCGCCGAAAAAGTCGCCTGAGTGGAAGGAAGCGAGCTGCTGCGCGCCATTGACGATGCCGACCTCGCCCTCGCAGATGATAAAAAGCGAAGTTCCGAGCGCGCCTTTCCCAAAAATCTCCTGCTCCGGCGCGAAGGAAACTTCCTTCATAATGGGCATGATGGCCGCCAGCACGTTTTCGGGGGTGTCGGCAAAAAGGGCGGTGCCTTTTAACATGCGCACACGCTCCAGCGCCGACGTGCAGGCGTCCGTTGGTTGGGTAGCCATAAGCTGGGAAGTAAGTGACGGATATTCAGCCAGAAGAACGTCGTAGGCGGCGGGGCGCTGCACGGGCAGCCGCTGCACCACCGCGCGGGCACTTTCCTGCACCAGCAGATCCGGGCTGAACAGGTGCGGGTACAGGTGCAGCACCGTGGCGGGCTGCGGATGCCACTGCCGCAGCGCCACGCCGAGCGTCCAGGCGGTGAAGGCCGCCGTGCCCCGGCGCACGATTGTGGTAATCAGGGGCTCGGAGGCCGTGAGCGGACCTAGCACCTCATCCAGCAGCTGGGCTTTGGCCCGCGAGTGGCCGCCCTCCACCAGCGCCTCCAACCCTTCATAAAGCGGCCGGGGCAGCAGATTTTTCAGGCTTTTCAGGGCATTGACCTGTTGCTTGCCGGTGGTGCGCGCCAGCGTGCGCCGGGCCTCCAGCAGCAAGGGCCGCTCGTACACTTGCAGCAACAAGCCGAGCAGGCGCTGCCGACCCTGTCCTAGCTCGTAGTGCAGGGCGTGGCGCAGCTCCGCGTCGGCCCCGATCATACCGTGCAGCAGGTGCTGGGCCAGCCGCAGCTCTTCCTCCACCAGCCGATGAAACACCGGCGCATCGGTGGGCACCGAGGCAAAAGAACTCAGCGCCTGCACGATGGCAGCCCGGGCGGGCAAGCTGACCTTCGGAGCCAGGTCTACCAGCAGCTGTCGGGCCGCGGGCGTACCTAGGCGGACGCACAGGTTTGCCAGCGGCTGCGCCCGGTGCTCGTCGGTTTCCTGGGTCAGGGCTTCGCCGAGCAGCGGCAGCACGACCGGCCCCAGTCGTACGAGTTTATCGGTGGCGGCTTCCCGCTCGGCTTTCACCTGAAGAGCAGTAAGCAGCTCCCGAATCAGCCTGGGGTCCGGCTTTCCATCATCCGTGTCGCTGTTTTCGGGTTCTGCTTCAGAATTATCACGTTCATACCTAGGTGTCTCCGGGGCCCGAACACCAGTTGTTCTTTTCGCCGGCCGGTGGGGCGTTCGGGACGCTCGCCACCACCAGCGCAACGCTATTAGCAGCAGCGCACCTAGCCCCGCAAGTAGCAGATTACCAGCCCCAGACAAGTTGAAGTCCAGCAGCAGATGAGCCGTAAAAGACGAATATCCCGCCTTTGTTGCGCCCGTTAGTATTGCCAGAAAACCGCATCCTTGTTCCATGGGAATTCTTTCGCGTGAGCAAGGCTTGGATGAAGTGGAGGGCCAGCTAAACCTAGGTTAGTGCAAGGCGCGCTTCTTGATCAGGCCGCCCTTCATGTCGCTGATACTCTGGGTATAAATAAACGCCTGCGGATCAATTTTGTAGATTTCATCCGTCACGTTGACGACCTCCAGCCGGGTGATAATCGTGAACACCGCCTCCATTTTGAGGTGCTGGTGGCCGTGCGAGCCGAAGCCCTGGGTGCATTCGTATACCGTCGCGCCGCGCCGCAGCTTGTCGGTTATCATCTGCCGGATTTCGGTGCTGTGGAAGGACATAACCGTCAGGCCCGTGTATTCCTCGATGCCTACCAGGATGAAATCGACGGTTTTGGCCGCCGACAAATACGTCAGGATCGAATACAAGGCCGTTTCTACCGACAGCAGCCAGGCGGCCACCCCGAAAATCAGCACGTTGATAATCAATACTATATCACCAATAGAAGCCGGCATTCGGCGCGAAAGATAGACGGCCAGGATTTCGGTGCCGTCCAGCACGCCACCGCCCCGCATGGCCAGCCCAACGCCGACCCCGAGGAAAAAGCCGCCAAATACGGCAATCAGCAGCCGATCCTGGGTGAGGGGCGGCACCGACACCAGCAGCAGCGCCCCGGCCAGCGCCAGCAGCGTCAGCAGAGTTTTGAGGGCAAACTTGCGCCCCAGGTGGTAGTAGCCCAGAATGACGAAGGGAATGTTGAGCAGCAGAATCAGCAGCGACAACGACACGCCCGTCAGCTGATTGATAATCAAGGCTATGCCAGTCACACCGCCGTCGATGAATTCGTTGGGCAGCAGGAAGCCTTTCAGACCCAGGGCCGCTGAAAACACCCCTGCCAGCAGCAACAGGCCATGCAGCAGGAACTGCCGCACCTCATGCCGGGCCCAAAAACTGCTTCGACTTGCATCCGCCGCTTCCGTGACGGACGCCCGAAGGCGTTGCCGGGCAGCCATTCTGGTGCGGAAGCGCGCAGGAATAAGATGCTGGAGCAACATCGCAGCCCGTAAATTCAGGTAAACCCAACCGATAGTAACCTAGGTAGCCAGCGCTAGTTAGTTGAAGATCAGGCGCTGGCAAGTAGCACGCGCCGACACCGGAGCCTCGGAAGCACCTGACTACCTACTCGGTTTGCAGCCTGCCTGTGCCTCCGTTTTATCGTTCGTCATCAGCAGCGCACCACTTAGCGAAACCATTTGTATAAGCCCCGACCTAGGTCAGGACGGGCTTATAACTTATAGAATAAAACTAAATAAATCAACAAATTATACCAGCGCCGTTTAACTAACGCTCTCCTCGGCGGGCAGGCAGATGGTGAATTCCGTGCCCTGACCTTCCTGACTTTCAACGCTGAGCGTGCCGCCGTGGCCTTTCGTAACGATGTCGTAGCTGAGCGACAAACCTAGGCCGGTGCCTTCGCCGGTGGGTTTGGTCGTGAAAAAAGGCTGGAATATTTTTTCCCGCACGGCGGCCGGAATGCCGTTCCCATTGTCGCGCACCCGAATACAGACGTGCTTATCCGTGCGCTGGGTTTGCACGCACACTTCCGGCTGAAACCCCTCGCCCTCTTGCCGGCGCTTTTCGGCCACGGCATAAAAGGCGTTGGTGAGCAGGTTCAGCAGCACCCGGCTCAGGTCTTGCGGTACCACCTGCATGGCTTCCAGGCCGGGGTCGAGCTTGGTGGTGAGGGTCGCCTGAAACTCCTTGTTTCTCACTTGCTCGCCGTGGTAAGCCAGGCGCAGACTTTCCTCTACCAGCGCGTTGAGGTTGGTGGCCTGGCGCTGACCCTGGCTTGCCCGCGAGTGCTCCAGCATGCTCTTCACGATGCGGTCGGCGCGGCGGCCGTGCTGGTGAATCTTGGTGTGATTCTGAGCTAGATCCTGCATCAGCTGGTCGATGGCTTCCTTACCGCCCACCGATAAAGGCTCCTTCGCCAGCTCCTCCCCTAGCTCCGTCATCAGCTCGGCGTTCAGGTCGGAGAAGTTGGTCACGAAGTTCAGCGGGTTCTGAATTTCGTGCGCCACACCCGCGGTCAGCTCCCCCAGCGAAGCCATTTTCTCGCGCTGCACCAGCTGGTTCTGCGTGGCGCGCAGCTCCACCAGCGTTCGATCGAGGGCGTCGCGCTGGGCTGCTATCTGGCTGTTCTTTTCTTTTAGGTGTTGATTAATGCGCTGCTTGAGCAAGATGTTGCGCAGCAGCAGCCCCGCCAGCAGCAGCACGCCACCTAGCCCGGCCAGCAAACCGTACAACTGCTGACGTTGCAGCTGCCGCTTTTTGTTGAGTAATGCAATCTGAGCCTGCTTCTTATCCAGCTCGTAGCCGTAGCGTAAGGCGCTGGTTTTGCGTTGGGTTTCTTCGCCGGAAACAGAGTCTCGGTAAGCAACCCACAGGCTTTGGTAACGATAGGCTTGGGCAAAGTCGCGGCGTCGGGCATAAGCTTGAGCCAGCACGTTGCTGGCGTTGCGCAGATACTCGTTGCTATGCGTGCGCTGGCTTATATCAAAGCTTCGCCGAGCCAGGATGATAGCGCTATCAACGTTCCCAGAGGCTAGATAAACCTTAGCTAGCGTCAGCTCTGCGGCTGGTAGGTTGTACGTATCCTTGTTTGCTCGTGCGGAATTTCTTGCTCGAAATCCATGCATCAATGCCTGCTTATAGCTGCCCTGCTGCTCGTATAGTTCGGCTACTTTCGCCTCGTTCCCTGTGGCGCTACGCACATCTCCCAGCCGTTGATTTAGTTGAACGGCCCGCCGAAAATAGGTCAGCGCCTTCGGCCAATCTTTTAACATTTGGTACGTATTCCCCAGCAGTTCCAGCGTAGCGGCTACTACATACTCATCTCCTAGCTTTTCGCCATTCCGTAGCGTGGCCTGTAGCACCGGTAAAGCTTCCTGGTAGTTCTCCAGTTTAACGTAGATGCTTCCCAACACAAATTGCAGTTGAGCTTGGGTCGCATGGTCGCCGGCTTGCTCAGCATAAGGCAAGCCCTGAAGAGCCGCACGCAGGGCTGGCGCAAGATTCTCCTGAATCATCTCAATCAGACTCAACTGCAAATGAACCTTACCCAGTCCTTTTCGGTCGTTGCGGCGCCTGAACAACGCTTGTGCCTGTTGCGTGTAGCGCCGCGCCTGAGGGTAGTCAGCTTCTAGTCGTGCAGCCGTACCTAGGCTGATCAATGCACGACCTTCCCCACGCTGATCGTGAATACGTTGGCTTAGCGTGAGAGCTTCTTTGAGCAGCGTAACGGCTTGGGGCAGGTCAGTCGCCAGTAGTTCATTCGACAACGATTGCAGCCGGCGCACACGCGTGGTATCGGCTTGGGTCGCTTTGTTGAGCAAGGTCCGCAGGCTATCGGCTGCTCGCGTCTGGGCTTTCAGTGGCTCGACACGTAGTAAGCTCAACACCCAGAACAAAGCAAGCCAGCGTTTCATAAGAAAGCTTTATTTGAGCTAGACCTGCACTTTCAACAATCGCCACCCTGAAAAAGAATGTGTTACCCTTCTCTATACTTAATTGTTAATGGTTCGATTTACGTAAAGCTTTAAATAATGCGGTGAGCTTGGGAGCAAACGCAAGTCCAAGAAATAGTGAGATCAAGCTTGTTAAAAGCAACTCCAACCACTTGAATCTATCGCCACGAGGGAAAGGGGGATTGGTAATTAGACCAACTAAGTTGCCTGAGTAGTCTTTGAAGAGGATGCGCCTAGTTTCATTATCGTCAGGTGGTAAATCTGTACCTGGTCGAGGCTCTATGCGAGAATAATTCTCATCAGATAGAGCGTCATGAATTTCTTCGAGACTTCCTTGGGGAATTTCCCAGTAAACTTCCACCTTATTTGCAAGTGCACCTGTGTTTGCAAACTCAAGACGCAGTTCTACTTCTTTATAGTCGCCTACTGCGAAAGGTGTTGGAGAAGGATATGGCCTTTTGCCTCCATATGGGTTTCTTCTATTAAGCAAACGGCAATAGAGGTCTACCGCTTTCTCGTACTCACTCTGGCTATTGAACTCAACTACAATAGAAGCAGGCCGAAACTTAATTTCTTGTTTCAACTCGTCAAGGCGCTTGTTCATAGCTTTCTTGTGGATATAGTGAAACAGACTTTACAAGCGCCACAGCCTAGAACACAGAAGACGGTTCCTCCGCGAATTCTTCTGCCGCAGCATCTGCAAGCTAATTATGCTTGTTTTGTATTGACAATCAAGTTTGTTCAATAGAAACTAAAATAAATTATATAAAATAGCAAAAATACTGTTACTCAAGCGAGTAGGTATCTCTCTACCCCAAATACCCCAACGCCTCCCGCAACGACTCAGCCCGCTCAAACCGCACACCGGCCAGCTTTTCCGCGGGCACTTCCTCGTGCACCCAGGTGGCGTGGTAGGGAACGTGCACGGCCCGCGCACCTAGCTTTGCCACGGGCAGAATGTCGGATTTGAGCGAGTTGCCCACCATCACGAAGTCGGCGGGGAGCACCTGGTAGCGCGTGAGGATGCGCTGGTACGTGGCCTCGTTCTTCTCACTCACGATTTCTACGTGGTCGAAGTAGTCGCCCAGGCCGGAGCGGGCCAGCTTGCTTTCCTGGTCGAACAGGTCGCCTTTGGTGAGCAGCATGAGCGGCACGCCGCGCTGTTTCAGCTCGGCCAGCACCTCTTCAACGCCCGGCAGCAGCTCAATGGGGAAATCCAGCAGGCGCTTGCCATAGTCGAGAATCTGCTGAATCTCGGTGCCGGTTACAGTGCCGTCGGTGAGCTGAATCACCGTTTCGATCATACTGAGCATAAACGACTTGGCACCGTAGCCAAACAGGTGCATGTTCTGCTGCCACACTTCGTAGAAGCGCTTACCTAGGGTGTCGGAGTCGGCGTAGTGGGCGAGCAGGGCGGCGAGCTGGGCCTCGGCGTAGTCGAAGTGGGGCTGGTTGGGCCACAGCGTGTCGTCGGCGTCGAAGGCAATGAGTTGAGGAGTTGGCATGATTGGGAAAGCGTAATTTTAAACACAACTGAACGCCCACCGATCAGCTATAAACCTAGGTCTGAGTGGCGCAGCGCGGCAAAGTTATCGAACTTGCGCCCCATGAAACAGCTGATTGACCTTGCTACGTGGCCCCGCCGGGAGCATTTTACCTTCTTCTCCGGGTTCGATGAGCCCTTTTTTGGCTTGGTGGCCGAGGTTGATTGCACCCGCGCCTACGCCGAAGCTAAGCGGCTCGGAGTTTCATTTTTTCTCTACTATCTGCACCTAGCCCTACAAGCTGCCAACGAAGTCGAGGAGTTTCGCTACCGCATTGAGGCGGGGCGGGTGTATCGCTACGACCGCATCCATGCGTCCGCCACCATCGGCCGCCCTGACCGCACGTTCGGCTTTTCTTTTATTGAGCAGCACAACGACCTAGGTCAGTTTATCGCGGGGGCCAACCGGGAGATAGAAGCCGTGCAGCAAAGCAGCGGCCTGCGCCTGAGCGACACCACCGGCCGCCCCGATGTGATTCACTTTTCCGCTATTCCGTGGGTGCGCTTCACCGGCCTGACCCACGCCCGCAGCTTCCAATTTCCCGATAGCTGCCCCAAGATTTCGGTGGGCCAATCGTATCAGGATGGCGCCAGTCTGCGCATGTCGGTGGCCGTAAACGTGCACCACGGCCTGGCCGATGGCTACCACGTTGGGCTGTTCCTGGAGGCCTTTCAGCAGCGCCTTAATCAGTAACCTAGGTCTGAGACCAGTAATAAGGCAGGTTAGGCGCTCCTCCTAATTAGGAGGAATATTGCCCAAACCAATAATATTATATAATTTTAATATATAATTAAATGAGCTATTGTAGTAATGAAAAAGTTATGGAAGCGCTTATGCGCCGCTTGGTGTCGCCGACAGCACGAATCACCTGAAGAAGCTGAGGCGGAAACAAAAGCCTGGATTGATCGACAATGGTAAACGGATTGATGACTTACTGCACAGTTGTACTACCTAGGTTTTATTGGCAGGGCAGCCGTTGAGCAGAATTGCAAAATGAGCTCAAAAAGAGCACTTTAGCTTCTAACCTCAGGTTGCAAAAACCAAGAAAAACACTTTGGCACTGTGTATCTTTCGGAGCCTAAAAGAAGTATTCCCACCCGCTTCGATCTTCTGTTCTGCCGCTTGCAATGGAGTCTCTCTACGATACGCCCGGCCTTGCCATTTTCTACGACCCCGACCAGCAATGGCTGTACGTGGAGTGGAAAGGTGAGCACAACGCCGTATCTGCCCAGCGCGGCGGCGAGCAGGTGCTTCAGCTCCTGCAAACCCGACCTTGCAGCAAAATGCTAAACGATAACAGTCAGGTAACCAGCGAATGGCAGCAGGGCGCACGCTGGGTAGGCGAACAGTATTACAGTCTTTTAGCCGAGCAGGGTATTCGCTTTGTAGCATGGGTATGCCCCCGAAACTGGGCAGCGCGCAAATCGATGGGAACGGCTATGCTGTTCGTCACCAAGCCCGTCGTCATCCTCTTCGACGATGTAGCGTGCGCCTATGCTTGGCTGGAACGGCAAGCATAAACCTAGGTCGTGCGGCGTGTAACAGAAAAAGAACGTCATTCCGACTGACGGAAGGAATGATAGTCCACTGACAGCCAACTTGTTATTCCGGCTTGCCAAAGTTGGGCGAGCCGTCTTCGTTCCAGGTGAACGACTTGGCCCGAATCTGCCTGGCCCAGCCGGCCTGACTGCTGTGGGCCGCGTGGTACACGATGTAATCCTGACCTTCCAGTTGGACGAAAGAGGCGTGGCCGGGGCCAAAAATGGTGTCGGTTTTGGCAAAAACCGGCTTTGGCTCTTTGCGCCACGACGCGGGGTTCAGCGGGTCGCCACCCAGGTACGTGAGCTGGCCCAGGCAGTAGTCGTCGGTCCAGCTGCCGCTCGCCGAATAGATGATGAAGATGCGGCCGTTGCGCGCCAACGCCTGCGGACCTTCGTTCACGTATGGGTAGCCCTGTTTTTCCCAGTCGTACTCGGGCTTTGAAATGCACACCCGGTCGGAGGCGATGGTGCACGGATCATGCATCCTGGCGATGTAGATGTTCTGGCTCGTGTTGGTAAGGCCCTCCCATCCCGACCAGATGAAGTACTTCTCACCTTCATTCGTCACGAGTACCGAGCCATCAATAGCCCAGCGGTCAGTCGGGATTTCCAGCTTGCCTTGCAGTTCGTACTCGCCCAGCGGATCTTTGGACAATGCCTGGAGAACGTAGAGACGCTCCTCTCCTAGCTTGGCGTTGTAAAGCGCAAAATAGATAAACAGGTGCCCATCAATCACCTGCAACTCCGGCGACCATATCTCCACAAATTCTGGCGTAGCGCCCTGCTTGCCCGGCCACACCTGCACTAGCTCGGCCTGTGCCATTTCCTGAAGCTCGGAAAACTTGGCAACCATGATCTTCTGCTTCGTCCGATCGACGGTGCAGTAGTATAAATGTCCTTGGTAAGTAATCACCCATGGGTCTTCGCCATCTGCCACCAGCACATGCGTTTGGTCGCCGCTGGGCGGCAGCGCCCTGCCTCTTTCCGTCAGCTTGTTGATCTCGGCTACCGTCATTGGCGCCAGTTGCGCCTCCTGATGAATGTGGTCGTCGGGCGTGTGCATAGGTTTGGTTCTAGTAGAAAAAATCGCTGTCATCCTGAGGAACGAAGGACCTAATGCCAGTTGAACGATGATCGTTGCTACGACTAGCTCAATTGGTATTAGGTCCTTCGTTCCTCAGGATGACAGACGTTTTTAGGATGATAGGGGCGTTTTGCGGATGAAACCTAGGTTGCGCTTTACGCCTCCCCCATCATCAACCCTTCGATTGTGTGGCCCTGCACGATAGGCTCCAGCTCATCGACCAACCGGCAGGTCAGGTGCTGCTTTAAGGTTTTGGGGAGGGTGGCGTAGAAGGCACGGGTTATTTGCAGATCGTGGCGCTCGGCATTGTTGGCAGTGGGCGCATCGACACCTAGCACCAGGGCCGGGCGCGGCTTGTCGGAGTTGTTGGCCGTGCCGCGGTGAATGGTCAGGGCTGAGCGGACCGAGATGTCGCCCATCTGCGGCATCTTGCGCTGGGCGCGCTCTTGGTAGCGCGGGTAGTTGGTTTTGGGCGGAAACATCCCGTGCTGAAAGTCAACAGGCAAATCCCACTGCGTGCCGGGTGCAATTTCAAACGGCCCCATATTTTCGTACACATCAACCGTGGTGAGGTTGAAAGCCAGGGAGTTGAGCCGCCGACCCACGATGGTATCTTCCGGCGCAGGAAAGTCGCGGTGCCAGGGCTGGTCGACGGCGCCAGGGTTGGGCACGTCGAAGCCGATTTCCACAATCTTGTATTCCGGACCTAGCACCGCCTCGCACACGGCCGTTACCCACGGGTGCGTGGCCAGCTCCACGAAACCGCGGATATCTTCGGGGTGAATCTCGACGTAATGGCGCTTGGGGCCGCGGCCAATAGCGCCGCCGGGGCGCTTTAAGGCTTCTTCGTACAGCACGGCAAGGTCGTCTCCTAGCTGCTGGGCCCACTCACGCGAAAACGCGCCTTTGAGCCCCAAGATGCCATCGCCGTACAGAGCACCCATGATTTGCGCCACGTCGTAGGTGGTGCTGGCTGCTGCTTTCTCCTTTACCAATTCTGCGTCCATCGTATTACGGTTAGGGTTGCGGTTATCGGCCAACATCTGCCCTTGCTTTCCTGGTTGCTATACACCTTCCTGATTATAGTGCAGGTGCTGGCCTTTCGTGTTATATACGCAGCTTGGCCGTTTGCCGATAGGTAAAGAATAGTGGCTTTTTAGGAGCAGCAAAGGCAGAACCTAGCTTTGTTGCCGCTAAAAAACGTCTGTCATCCTGAGCTTGCGAAGGACCTAATGCCAGTTGCGCAAGTCGCGTTAATAATTGGCGTTCAACTGGCATTAGGTCCTTCGCAAGCTCAGGATGACAATGACTTTTTAACTCCTATCACCTCGCTTTCTTACTCCACCATTTGTGCAAAGAGCCGCGCCAGCGTTTCGGTGGGATCTTGGCACAGGCCGGGGTGAACGGGCGACGTTTGCACGATGGTGCTGCGGGTGGACGTTAACCACCGAAAACGTGAGGCCACAGGCAATTGTCCAATGACGCCTCCTTCCTTTCGCCCGGCGCAGATTCGCTCGAACGTTCGCAGTCGTTCGTGTAGTTCGGGCGTGTCCAGTTCGGTCGAAAAAGCACGCAGGCGGGCCTCGTTCAAGGTGTACTTCGTTTGCAGAAAGCCTCGCCCGGCACAATACAGGATGACGCCGACATTCAGAAATTCTTCGCGCTCCACCCTAGGCATCACGCGAATGACGGCGTACTCAAATAAGTGCTTTTCTTGCATGTTGCGCGGCCTTAACAAAGATTTCGGATGAGGCCAGGCGGACCTCTAAAAACTGGATATAAGCCTGCCGATGCTCTTCCGTAGTGGCGAAGGGCGAATCACCTAGGAGCCATTCGTCGGGGATGAGCGCCACGATGGCGCGGATGCGCTCGGGCGTGAGCAGGCCCCGATACTCGGCGTCAACTTCATCTAGTGCAGTGGCTTGCGGCAGTAAAACATGGTCTTTCACCTGCGCAAACGGCCGCCGGGCCTGCTCTTCCACGTTGGGCCAAGAATGGTGAAAGTAGAACGCCGCGCCGTGGTCGATGAGCCACAACTCCTTGTGCCACATGAGCATGTTAGTGTTGCGGGCGGTACGGTCGACGTTCGTAATTAGGCAGTCGAGCCACACAATCTGGGAAGCTAGCTTCGGCTCAACATTAGTCACCAGCGCGTCGAAGGTGATGGCGCCGGAGAGGTAGTGCAAAGCTAGGTTCAGGCCCTCGCTGGCCCGCAGCAAATCCTGAATTTCCTCGTCGGGCTCGGTGCGGCCAAACGCTTCATCGAGCGTGGCAAACACGATTTCAGGCACCCGCAGACCTAGGATGCGAGCAATTTCGCCGGCAATCAGCTCGGCAATCAGGGCTTTAACGCCTTGCCCGGCGCCACGAAATTTTAGGACGTACAGGAAATTGTCGTCGGCCTCTACGATGGCGGGCAAGGAGCCGCCTTCGCGTAAGGGTTTCACGTACCGCGTTACGTCCACGGTTCTGAGTTGGGGTTGGCTATGCGTCATAGTGCCATAGTTCGACTTTAAGGAGAATCAGCAGAATGGAGCGCGAAACGCAGGCTGCGCGCTCCATTCCTGGTAAAAACACTTCTACGGCTCAGGCAGGCCACAACTTGCCCTGGCGACCCGCGTAACACGCAGAGAAACAAGCGTACCTATTTTTCTGCTTTTATGGCTAACACGTTGCTTTCCTCCTTGTCCCAAAAGGCCTCTTCCGTGCAGCAGGCGCTGAATATTATTTCGCCACAAGCGCACGCGCGATTCGATATGTTTGCTTTCCCTAGCATGTTAGGACTAGCCGCGTGGGCGGGCCAGCGTAGCAGGCTAGCTGGCTTACTCATCCTGGCGAATGCGCTGGGCGAGGGAGCAACGGGCGCCATCACGAAATGGCCGAGAAAAGGAATTTTTCCGCTCATCAGCTTCAAGGCGCACGTACGGGCCGGGCAGATAGAAGGTCCGATTTTTCTAGCATTAGCCTGCTTCTTACCCAACATACCGCCTCGCGAGCGCCGGGCGATGATAGCTCTGGGACTAACGCCCATCGTGCTAAACACCCTCAGCGATATCTCAAAAAGCAAATAACAAACTAGCCTTCAGCTGCCTGTAACAAGTTTGCGAGCCGCTGCGAGATTTCGGCGAATAAGGGGCGAGCTGCCACGTCAGGTTGCGCACAGCGCCGCTGCAAATCGGAAAGAGCATGAAAAGCAGTGGAAGCAATTGTAGGTTCGCAGTGCTCCAATAGTTCTTCCAGCAAACAGGCAAAAGCCCGGACTTCGAGGCGCTGCAAAGCAGTGGCCGTCGCCGAGTCATTTGGGTCGAAGAAGCACGCAGCACCAAAGTCGCCCAGCAGACAGTTGCCGGTGTTGGTAGTCAGGATGTTGTGCGCATATAAATCACCATGCATGATGCCGCGCGCGTGCAGATGCTGCGCCGCGGAAGCAATGCCGTGGGCGATGCGCAACGCCGCATCGAGGCTGAACACGGTATTAGCATCGTACACATCGCGCGTGCAGGAAGCCAGGCTCGGCGGCCCAGCCAGGATGCGGAACGACGGGTCAATCAGATCCAGCACCAGCCCTTCGGCGGCGGTCGGATGATGTTCGATTTTGCCTTCCACCGCAATCAGATTCAGGTGGGCGCCGGCGCTGATGCAGGCCGACATTTCGCTGTGCGGCAAACCGTCGCTGGTCACGGCACCCTTGAACAGCTTTACTGCCACATCGCGTGCCAGAGCAGCATCTTGCTGCCACTGAGCCTGATAGATAACTCCAGAGGCACCTTCACCTAGCTTTTGCTGCACCATCAGGTGACGCCAATCGATGGTACTGATAGGATGTTGCGCCAACACGGCCGCTTCCATTTCCTCGGAAAAAGGATTGCCGGCATACGCTAGCCACGACAACCTAGGTAGTGCGAGCAGCCACGCCGGCAGCGCCGTGAAGCGGTTAGCGGCAATGCGCAACAATTCCAAGTTCGTACACGCTGCCATGCTTTCGGGCAGTTCGGCCAACTGATTGCCGGCTAACATGAGCTTTTGCAAGTGCGTGCACGTACCTAGTTCTTCGGGCAAAGTAGCCAACTGATTATCAGTAAGAATAAGCCAGCGTAGCAGTGGTGGCAGCGATGTAGCCGGCAGTATGCGGATCTGGTTGGCCTTGAAGCCAATCATGCTCAAATTGGTGCACTGACCCAGCACCTCCGGCACCGTTGTAAACTGGTTATCAGAGCAGAAGATAACGCGCAGCTTGCGCAGACGACCTAGGTCGTCGGGCAATGAGGACAGCGCATTGCCCGAAAGGTTGAGAATTTCCAGCGAATCGGCCAGGTCGAAAATCTCGGTCGGAAACTCCGTCAGGCCGGCTGATAAATCGAGGCGTTGAATGCCCGCCAGCTCTCCGGCGCGTAGTTGGTCAAGGGTGTGCATGTGGCAAAGGTCGCAAAGGGCAAGGAAGTAGCACGAAAAAGAACGCCATGCTTCGGCAAGCGTAGCATGGCGTTCTTGTGGTTTTCAGCTGGACCTTGGCACACTCTACGAGCTGCACGACAACGTGGCGCTGCCGGGCTTCTCGCGGGCCCAGTCGGGGCGCTTGGCTGCCAGCTCTTCGTGGTCAGGATGCTCCGCAAAAGGCGTTTTGAGGACTTCCATCAGCGTATTCAGCGAAGACAGATCACCCGATTCGGCCGCTTCTATGGCGTTTTGAGCCAAGTAGTTGCGCAGCACGTATTTGGGGTTCACGCCGAGCATGCTTTTCCGAATAGCTTCTTGGCTAGCCGTTTCCTGCCGGAGCCTTGGCAGATACCGTTGTAGCCAATGCAACAGCGTTTGCTCTTCCTCCATCGACATCGAGTAAGCCGCTTTGGCGAGCAGCTCGCGCCAAGCTGTTTCCTCGTTTTCCAGGTTCTCCAACAAAGCCGGCGCCGTATGCGAAAGGTGGCGAAAGAACAACGTCATGTCGATTTCCGAACCAGCTAGCGCTTCGAGCAACTCTTCTAGGAAAGCCCGGTCTTCCGCGTCCGGCGCAAGCGGCGTCAGACCTAGCTTTTGCAACAGCATGGCATGGCGCGTGTCGGCTAAGGTCGTGCGGTATACTTCCAGGCCTTGTTGCAGGTCCTGGGGGTTCTCTACCAAATGGGCCAATGCGCGAGCCAGTTGGTAGAGGTTCCACAGGGCCACTTGCGGCTGCTGGCCGAAGGCGTAGCGCCGCGAGCCGAAGTCGGTAGTGTTGGGCGTCCAGTCGGGGTCGTAGGGCTCCAGCCAACCATAAGGGCCGTAGTCGATGGTCAGGCCTAGGATGGACATGTTATCAGTATTCATCACGCCGTGCACAAAACCTACTGACATCCAATGTGCTATCATCACAGCCGTGCGCCGGCAGATTTCCTCAAACCACCGCACATACACAGCCGGTGCAGGCTCTCCTAGCTCGGGGTAGTGGTGGCGAATGGTGTAATCAGCTATGGCACGCAGGTTGTCCTTTTCGCCCAGCGCGGCCATGATCTGGAAGTTACCGAACCGAATAAATGTGGGCGCTACCCGCGCCACGATGGCACCCGGCTCCGGCCGTGCGTTGCCGTTGTAAAACATATCCCGCACGACCATGTCGCCGGTCCCGACTAGGCTCAGAGCCCGTGTAGTGGGCACCCCTAGGTAGTGCATGGCCTCGCTGCACAGAAACTCCCGTAGCGAAGAACGCAGCACGGCTCGCCCGTCGGCGCGGCGCGAATACGGCGTGGGACCAGCTCCTTTAAGCTGAATTTCCCAGCTGGTGCCATCCACGGCAGTTAGCTCGCCCAGGGAAATAGCTCGCCCATCGCCGAGCTGCCCGGCCCAGCTACCGAACTGGTGTCCGCCGTAGCGCGCCGCAAATGGCTTCATGGTAGAAGCCAGCCGGTTACCGCCTAAAATATCAACGGCGGGGCCGCGCTCTGGCGGGTGCACCAAACCTAGGTATGCGGCCAAGTCATCGGACCAGGCGAGCAGGTGCGGGTCGCGCACGGCTGTTGGCTCAATGCGCGAGTAGTGGTAGCCAGGCACCTGGCGCGGCCCCTTATTCATGGAAGCCTCACCGCGCAATTCCTCCACCAACGAGTTATGAAAAACAGCTTGATCTATGGGCTGAGCAATAGAAGTCATAGGTAACGTGTTCTTTTTTGTAAGAATTAGGAAGCTAAACCTAGCTTCCCTCCCTCAACGCAGGAGCGGCTATAGATGGTTGCTAGCCTGGAGCTAGATTAGCATTGCGGCAACAAGCTTCGGAGCCTTTTGGCCTATTTTTCAGTTCTTATAGCATGGAATATTTCGTAGCAAAGCACTCCATCGTGCGCACCATCTGGGGCAAGGCCGACACGGTGCTGTTCATCTTTGCCGGGGCCGCGGCCGAATTTGCCTTGAACAAAGCCGTTGATTGGCTCTACTTCACCGGACGGCTGCCCGCCGATCCATTAGGGCGGCTCTTCTCCACTGTCGAGTATGCCCGCCAGATTGTGTTTGCTCACCGGGCCGGAGCTGAGCGCGCCATCGACACCATCACGGCCATTCATGGTGCGGTAGAAGCGAAGCGCGGCGCGGCCATTCCCGCCTGGGCCTACCGCGATGTACTGTTTATGCTCATCGATTATTCCATTCGCTCCTTTGAAGCGCTGGAGCGCCCCCTCACGACGGCGGAAAAAGAGGAAGTTTTCGACGTATTTGCCCGCGTCGGACAGCGTATGAACATCCCTGATCTGCCCACCACGCATGCTGAGTGGCTCGTGGCGCGGGAGCAGCACCTAGTGCAGGATCTGGTATACAGCCACTTCAGCGCCGATTTGTTTCAGCAGTATCGCCGGCACCTAGGTCCGTTGCGTTACTGGCTGCTGCTGCAAGGACAGCGCTTAGTGGTCCCCGAGCGGGTACGCAGCTTGCTGAGGCTAGGTTCCTGGTCGTGGCTGCGGCCAGTGGTGCCAGTCTACCGCCACACCCAGCATTTCTCTCTGAGTCAGTGGGTTAAAACCGCTCTCCTCCCTCCCGCCTACAAAGCCCAAATTCAAGCTCTTGACGGACAGTAGAGTGACTGAGTGATGATGTCCAACGAACATCATACACTCAGTCACTCTCTGCGTGTACTATGCAGGATAAAACTGAGGTTTTTTGGTAGGAAAACCCGTAGAAAACCGGAACCTAAAGTGCCCTAATCTACCATTTAGGCCAGTATCTTACCAACCTAAATACCAGCCGTTCCTTCCGACTCTTCCAACCATTTAACCTCTATGACTTCTTTTACTCCTGAACTCAAGCTACATCATGTTCCGGCTGGCCGCCGTCTGGACTTTACTACCCAGCCCGGCCGTTTTGCCTACGTTTATCGCCGCCGTGATTACCAGGAGTGGCAGTGCGTGGCGCGCAACGCGTGCAGCCCCTATCTCGACGTAACCTTCATTCCGGCCGACACGCTGACCGAGTATGTCGTTTGCTACTGCGACGCAGGGGGTAACATTACGGCTACTACGCCCATCGTACACGCACAGTTTGTGGACGCGCCATTGCTGGCAACCGGCGCAGGCACCAGCTTTTCGGAGCTGGCTAACGTGTAGCTCACGGCAGCCAATTAGCACACGCTGCCTGATTTGTTTTACCAAGGCTAGGGTATCCACATAGCGACACCCTAGCCTTGTTATGTAGGGTGTACGCATGGCTTTGCGGGAAGCATCCTTTCAACGAAATAGGGCGCAACGCACCTCGGTGGCCTGGTATCGGCGCCAAGCGGCGCTTTCTTATTCCGTTGCCGAGCTTGTTACTACGGCGTAACAGCATCCAAGCTAGGTTTTTGACCATCAAATTTGACAGGTTGCGTGAGGCAGGCAGTTGTCAAAACCACTTTGGTTTTGGCGGGTTAGTTAACTTGCTGATGTGTTGGGTGCGGGCCATTTATACTGCGTCCTTCTTACTACCTTGTTTAATCATGCCTGATTCCGCCGCGGCCTCTTCTTCCCACTTCTCCGAATTGCAGGAAATTTTTCCTCTTGACGAGCTGCTGCAAGGTCTATTGGATGCTTCTTTGACCGGGGTAGCCTTTTACAAGCCGATCTGGGATGCTGACACCGGCAAAATCGTGGATATGGAGATTGTGCTGCTCAATGCTACCGCCCAACGGATGCTTCAGCTGCCGGCGCACCCCACCGAACGATACTTACACCTCTTCCCGCACACACTAGAAACCGGCGTTTTTGAGTTTCACTGCCGCGCTTTCGAGTCGGAGAAAGTCGAACGTTATAGCATAAACTACCAGGGCGACGGGCTCGATAACTACTTCCACTTATCAGCCCGCCGCGTGGGCCAGGGGCTGCTAGTGAGCTTCACCGACACGGCCGACCAGAACCGCACCGCTGTGGAAGAAGCCCTGCGCGAAAGCCAGAGCCGCGAAAAAGCTGCCCGGGCCGAAGCCGAAATCCAGCGTAACCGCTTGCATTCCCTTTTCATGGAAGCGCCGGCCATGATCACCATTTTTGAAGGGCCAGAGCACACCTTCACGCTCGTCAATCCGCGCTACCAGCAGCTGGTTGGCCCGCGCCCTCTGCTAGGCAAGCCAATCCGGGAGGCCATGCCTGAGCTAGCAGGGCAACCCATCTTTGCCCTGCTCGACCGAGTGTACCAGACCGGCGAGTCGTTCGTGGCGACGGAAATGCTCGTGCAGCTCGATCATGAGAATTCGGGGGGGCTAGGTCATAACTACTACAACTTCATCTACCAGCCGACCCATGGTCCTGGTGGCGAAATCAGTGGTATTCTGGTGTTTGCCTACGAAGTAACAACGCAGGTGCTGGCGCGCCGCCAGGTAGAACGCCAGGAGCAGGAGTTGCGCGTGCTCAATGAGGAGCTAGCGGCGGCCAACGAAGAGCTACAGGCTGCCAATGAAGAAATTCTGGCTAATAACGACGAGCTGTTTCAGACCCAAGTGGCCTTGCAGCAGCTTAATCAGGAGCTGGAAGCCCACATAGCCGATCGCACGGCCAAGTTGCGGCGTGCCTTGCTGGAGGCTCAGCTTCAGCGCGAGCGGCTTCGCTCGTTCCTGCTCCAGATGCCGATGCCCATGTGCATCTTCAGCGGCCCCGAGCACACCTACGAGCTGGTTAACGCGCACTATCAGCAACGATTTGGCAACCGTGAGCTACTTAATCTTCCCTTGCACGAGGCCGTGCCGGAACTAGTGGCGCAAGGTTATCTGAAGCTGCTGGATCGGGTGTACCGCACCGGCGAGCTGCTTATTGCCAAAGAAACGCTGGTCTGGATCGACGCCATCGACAGTGAAAGCGGCCAGCAGGAAAGCTATTTCGATATTGTTTTGCAGGCGACGTACGACGAACAAGGCGTTATTAATGGCATCATTCACTACGCCCTCGATGTGACGGAGTACGTGCTGGCGCGGCAAAAGCTGGAGCAAAACGAGGAGCGTCTGCAAATGGCGCTGGAAGCCAGTAACATGGCCACCTTCAACCTGGATTTGCTCACCAGTCAAATCGAGCGCAGCGAAGGCCATCATGTGCTGTTCGGCTACGATACGCCACTGCCAGAATGGAATATTAAAACGCTGCTGGCCCACATGCAGCCCGAAGATCAGGTGCAGTTTCAAGAGCAGCTGAAGCAAGCCCTGGAAACCGGCACTCTGCGCATCAATCCGCGCATCCGTCGGGCCGACGGGGAACTGCGCTGGCTCGAAGCCCGGGGCCGGGTCTTTTATGATACGGCGGGCAAGCCGATACGGGTGGCCGGGGTGATAAACGACGTGACTGAGCGCGAGCGGGTACGGCAGCAGCTGCAAGCCCTGACCGAGCAGCTGGCCGCTACTAACGAAGGACTGCGCACCGCCAACGCCGACCTAGGTTTGGCCAATCAGCAGCTCACGCGCACCAACGCGGACCTCGATAACTTTGTGTACACGGCCTCGCACGACTTGAAGCAGCCCGTGAATAACATGGCGGGTGTGTTTGAGGAGCTGAAGCGCACCGCTACCTTCCACGACCCCGAGGCGCTGCTGCTGGTGGAGATGTTTGAAATGGCGCTGGAGCAGATCAACAACACCATTCAGGGCCTCACCGAAGTGGTGCAGGTGCAGCGGCATACCGAACGGCTGCCGGCTGAGTACGTAGCCTTGCTGCCCCTCACCCAAAAAGTACTGCAAAGTATGTCGGGACAATCGTTGGACTTAAAGGCCGACTTTCAGCTCGATTTTTCGGCGGTTCCGGTGCTGTACTTCGCGCAGCTTAACTTACAGAGTGTCTTGTACAATCTGCTCAGCAACGCCCTTAAATACGCACACCCCGAGCGGCCGCCGGTGGTGCAGGTACGCACCGAGCTAACCAACGAAGGCGCGCCTGTGCTGGTGGTGCAGGACAATGGCCTGGGTATCGACACGGAGCGCCACGGCGCCAACCTGTTTCAGCTGTTTCGCCGCTTCCACGACCACGTGGCAGGCTCGGGCCTAGGTTTGTACCTGGTGAATCGGATTGTGCAGCAGGTGGGTGGTCATCTGGAAGTAGAAAGTGAGGTTGGGCTAGGGACCACCTTCCGCATCTATCTTCCTGCTAACACGTTGCCTGAAGTGCCGGCGCTATGAACCGCTTCGACCGAATTACCGCCATCCTGATTCAGCTCCAGGCCAAGCGCATGGTGAAAGGCTCCGACCTAGCTGCGCGCTACGGCGTGAGCCTGCGGACCGTGTACCGCGACCTGCGCACGCTGGAAGAAGCGGGCGTGCCACTCTGCGGCGAGGCGGGCGTGGGCTACTCGCTGGCTGATGGCTACCGGCTGCCACCCGTCATGTTTTCCCGCGAAGAAGCCACTGCCCTGATTACAGCCGAAAAGCTGGTGGCGCAGCTCACCGATGCGCATACGGCGCAGGTAAGCCAGACGGCCATGGACAAGCTCCGCGCCGTGCTGCGCCGCCCCGACCGCGACTACCTCGAAGCGCTCGGCCCACACATCAGAGTATTCCGCCCCCGATCAACGCTCGCCGCACCGCTGTTGCCCGGCAACACGCATCAGCAGCTACTGGACAGTATTGCGGCCCGGCGCGTCGTGACGCTGGACTACCGCGCCGGCTACCATGGCACAGCCACCCAGCGCGACATCGAGCCCATCGGCGTGTACTTCGGTCAATATTGGCACGTGGTGGCGTTTTGCCGCCTGCGGCAAGAGTACCGCGACTTTCGCCTCGACCGCATTGCCGGAATACGCCTGCGCGACGAAGAGTTTGCCCCGCGCCCCGACACGCTGCAATCGTATTGGGAACAGCAAGCCCAGCAGTGGCAGACCCACGCGGCGGTGGTGCGGTTTGGGCCGGCGGTGCTGCCCTCGGTGCAGGAAAACAAGCACTACTTCGGCTGGGCCCACGAACAGGCTGCCCCCGATGGCTCGCTGGAAATGACGTTTCTGGTGGGCTGCCTGAAGCAGTTGGCTAAGTGGCTGCTGCTGTTTGCGCCTGATATTACTATTGTGTCGCCGCCGGAGCTTCGGCAGCACGTACGAGATTTAGCGCGGGCGGCATACGCGCATTTTGGTTAAGCAGGTGCTGAGACAGTTTCTATTTAGATCTGCTGGCTTGAGGCAAAAAGATTGAGCAGCGTGATGCCACCCAACCCTTTTTGCTGAATTGCCTTCTACTTAACCTATGTGGATGGGACAAACAAACCTAGCCCCAACAAGGCGACACCCACGTTTTAATGACGAGTGTCGCCCCGCCGGGGCTAGGTTTTGCTACTTTGTTGGTTTCTACCAGTATGCCGCCCGGTTGGGGCTAGCTTACCAACTACGCAACCTAGGGTAACCTAGGTTCCTTACTTTCTCACCAGCAAGCGCAAGCTCTGCGACTTGCCGTTAAGCACCAGCCGGCAGTTGTACACGCCATTAGCCAGCGCATAATTATCCAGCAATAGATTATAGCGCTTGCCGCCCTGCACTTTGCCATCATAAAGCGTAGCCACCAAGCTGCCCAGCTGGTTGTACACCTGCACCTGGGCATTGCCGGCCTGCTCGGGCTGGAACGAAAGCGTAGCCTGCTCAGCAGCGGGGTTCGGGTAAATCTGGAACGCCGCCAGTACTGGTGCTGGTTGGCCCGTGGCCAGCACTCCGCACCGCAGCACGATTTCGGCCGTGGTGCTGCAGCTGCTGTTGGGCGCCGTCACGGTCACCTGGTAAGTGCCGGGGGCTAGGTTGGTCAGGTCTTCCGTGGTGGCGGTAAAGCCGTTCGGACCGGTCCAGCGGTAGGTGTAGTTGACCGTACCCCCGCCCTGCGCCGTCAGGTTAATCGCCCCGTTTGTCCCCGTGCAGGAAGCAGGCTCCGTGAGCCGGGAAGTTACGCTCACGTTGCACGGCAGTACCGTGTTGCGCACGTAGTCCTTCAGCCACACCAACGCCGGGCGCTCGGCTCCGTTGGCGTACGCAAGGTGCGCTTCGGCATCCGCGCCTGGAAGCCAGCCGAAGTGCGAGATGCCTTTGATGCTAGGGTGCTCCCAGAACACGGGAAACACCCGCTGATATTCCGAGAGCTGCGTTTCATCTTCCGCCCCATTCACGTCGAGTTCGGTGATGTACAGAGGTAAGCCGGTAGCAGCCAGCACATCCAGGCTGCTTTTCAGGACCGCCGCCGAGGTCGGGCGGGTGGAGAAAGAGTGGCCTTGGATGCCGATGGCATCGATGAGCTGCTGCTGTTGCAGTAAGGTAATGATGTTGCGGTAGCGCGTAGCATTCTCGACGGAATTCTCCACGCTGTAGTCGTTGATCATGAGCCGCGCGTTGGGAAAGTACTGGCGGCCTAGCTTGAAGGCGTTGATCACCCAATCCCAGCCAGTGGTGCCGGCACCACCCAGCGCAACGATGTAGTTGCCACCGTCGCCGTTGGTCGTAGGACTATCGTCCGGGGCATTATGGAGCGGCTCGTTCACTACTTCCAGATAGTCGATGCCGGGGTAGCGCTCCGCCACGGCCGCAAACCATTCCTTGATTTCTTCCAGCTGCTCAGCCGGCGGCAGAGAGGCAATCCAGGTAGGCTGCTGCGCCCCCCAGAGCAGCACGTGCAGGCGGAAGGGGAAGCCATTGTCCTTGGCTAGCTTGTAGGCCGCATCCAGGTTCGTCCAGTTCATCACATCGCGAGTTCCTTCCACCGAGCCCCACTTGCCGGCATTACTCGGTACCACCATGTTCCAGTAGGCCGTGAAGTTGGTCAGCTGCGCAGGGCTCCAGATCCCCCCAAAGAACTTCGATTTGCCCGTTGCCAAAGGCGGCCCGGTGGGCGTGTAGGGTGGTGGTGGTGGCGGCACAGTGCCGGCCTGGCCTTTATCCAGGTTATCTACAGTGTAAGAAGCAACCGTACGGCCAAAAGCCAGCTTATCAAACTCAAGTCCATCTTCGCGGGCCCCGATCTGGAACGTCTGCGTGAGGGCATCCGCCGTTACGTCAAATCGAATAGGAGTTTCGCTGCCGCTATTGGTTAAGTTGAGCCTAGATAGGTTAATCCATTTCCAGACCCCGGTTGTCGCCGTACCCGAGCCTGTCACCACGTCGGTCGGCTCTGTAAAGCCGGCGGCCGCCAGGCCATTAACGGTAATCCAGTTGGCGTCGTTAGTAGGCGACTTCTCTCCAAAGCCATTGCCGTAGTAAAAGCTGTCGTCGTTGAAGGCGCCCGCCCCGACGCGAATCCGGGCGTAGAGGCTATAGGTACCCGCCGAGGGGAAGGTCACGGAGTAGGTAATGACCCGCGCCGGAGTGCCCGGATTCTGGGCATTGATGGTGCTGGTGGGCTTGATGGTGACGTACTGCAAGCCCGTGTCGTCGAGCACGTTCCAGTCAGCGCCTACCGTGCCGGACTCGGCTTGCTGCGAAATAGGCTCGTTCTGCGCGTGCAGCGTAATGCTGCACAGCCACAGCCCTACACAGAAAAGAAGGGGTCTATGGTTTTTCATAGGCTTGGAAATTGGGTGGGAAAGAAAGTGAAGTAAGAGAGTCGATGCGCCGAGCCGGAGAACGGCTTACGTGCCAGCAAGATAGAATTCTATCGTGGCACGCCAAACTCCTGCCGTGGTGTTTGTAGGGCTTCACCAGCAGCCCCGAGCACGCGCTCTTATTTTTACAAAAAGTAAAATCTTCTCACTTCCTACTGACATAGGGCTGTCATTACCGGGGGCTAGGTTTGTGCTATCCTTCACCTACAACCTAGCTGTTATGCTGACCGCCACCGCCGCGCTGCTCGCGCAAACCCTCCTGCCCGAATTCGACCACGAGCTAGTCCTCACGCGTCGCGTGCTGGAACGCGCCCCTGAAGCGCACTTCAACTGGCAGCCTCACCCCAAATCGATGACGCTGACCCAACTGGCCACGCACACCGCCGATATGCCTGGCTACATGGTGAGCACGCTGGAAACGCCGGCCCTGCATCTCTCCAGCACCGACACCGACTGGACACCGGCCGCGACAATTGCTGAGCTGCTCCAACGCTTAGAAAAAGGCACCGCTGCTGCCCGGACCGCTCTAGAAGCTACTGATGACGAAGCTTTTGCTCAGCAGTGGACGATGTACTACGATGGCCACCCTGTCATCAATCAGCCCCGCGCCGAGGTGGTCCGGCACATCATCAACCACATGATTCATCACCGCGCCCAGATAATGGTGTACCTGCGCCTGCTTGATGTGCCGGTACCCGGCATCTACGGTCCTTCGGCCGATGAACGCTAAAACCTAGGTTTACCTCAGAACGCAAAACGCCCTGGCCTGCTGAGCAGGCCAGGGCGTTTTACTTCGGTCTGTCAGATCCGACTCAAACCTAGCTATTTCTCTTCCTTATGAACCGGCTCGCCTTGCTTGAGCATGTTCGCAGCCACCATATCATCGGGCATGAGGTTGCTCATGGCGACTTGTGCTTTGTTTTTGAAGCCCGAAATAATTTTGTCTTTGTTGGCCAGCAGGGCTTCGTAGCCGTCTTTGGCTACTTTGGCCGGGTCGGCTTTGCTGCCTTCCTGCACCAGCTTCGAGTCTTCCATGTCGGCTTTATCGAAGAAATCGGTGTCAGTCACGCCGGGTAGCAGGGCGGTGATGGCAACGTTGGAGTCCTTGTTCTCCGCGCGAATAGCTTCCGTGAACGACGTAATGAAGGCCTTCGTGCCGTGATACACTGATTGCAACGGCCCCGGCAGCTCGCCGCCGATAGACGAAACCTGCAGAATTTTGCCTTCGTTGCGGGCCACCATTTCCTTCAGGTACAACTTGGTCAGCACCACGTAGGCAGCAATATTAAGCTGAATGATGTCTAGTTCGCGGTAAATATCCGTCTCCGTAAACTTGCCGTACTGGCCTTGTCCGGCGTCGTTCACCAAGGCAGCAATCTGAATGCCTTTGGCTTTTACTTCTTCGTACACTTCAAAGGGCGCTTCGCGCTGGAACAAGTCTTTGGCGATGGTTTCCACCTGCACGCCATATTGCTGGCTGAGCTGAGAAGCCGTGCTGGCTAACTCTTCCTCGCTCCGAGCCACGATGACCAGGTTGTAGTGATCCTGCGCGAATAATTTGGCCAATTCGAGACCTATACCGCTGGTTGCCCCCGTGATGAGAGCATATTTTTGTGCGTCTGCCATTTTATTGTTGAGCTAAGTTATTGCTTGTTAAACTTTTACGCCTAGGCTAGTACTTGGTTTAAAAGAATTGTGTCCTATCGGCTGTTGATCGTATTGCTGCTATTCTACGTTTGATACCCGTATAGCGCAATTGAGCAGAAGCCCGATTACATCAAGACAACTTCATTACCAATACTTTAGCTACAGCTATCAGGGTTGTAGCATTTCCACTCACACATGCTCCATCAGCAAGCCGATATTCTACTTATCGGTGCGGGCGTAGCGGGCCTCATGGCAGCTCGCGACCTAGCTCGCGCCAACAAATCCGTCCTCGTTCTCGAAGCCCGCGACCGGCTCGGCGGACGTATCCACACCTTCGCCAGCCCCGATTTTGCGCAGCCTGTCGAGCTAGGTGCCGAGTTTATGCACGGCGACGTGTCCATCACGCGGGCGCTGCTGCATGAAGCCGGCATTGCCTACCACGACACCGAAGGCAAGAATTACGAGGTCGGGCGCGGCCAGGCCGTAGAAACCGGCGACTATATGGAAGATCTGCCCTTACTGCTCGAAAAGCTGCACGAGCTGTCTGACGATATGCCTCTGGCCGCTTTCCTTCACCAATATTTTCCCGAAGACCGCTACCAGCTGCTGCGCGAGCAGGCTATCCGCTTTGCCGAAGGCTACGACGCCGCCGACTCGCACCGGGCCAGCGCGTTTGCCCTGCGCGAAGAATGGTCAGCAGGCGGTGCCGAAGATTCGCCCCGCCCCGTGGGTGGCTACGGCGGCATGGTGGCGCTGCTGGCCCGGCAGCTACGGGAAGCTGGTGGGCACGTTGAGCTAGGTACGATCGTGCAGGAAGTGCACTGGCAGCCCGGCCAGGTAACCGTACACTGCGACCAGAACCGGCACTACGAAGCGCGCCAAATCGTGCTCACCGTACCGCTTGGCGTGCTCCAAGCCACAGCCGACGAGCCTGGCTACATTCGCTTTGTGCCGGAGCTACCGGCGCAACGTGCAGCCGCGGCGGCCATGGGCTTTGGCGCCATCATCAAAATTCTGTTGGAGTTCGACGAAGTGCTCTGGGAACACGCCTCTGCAAACCTAGGTCAGCCCACACCCAACCTAGGTTTCCTGTTCTCCGACGCGCCCATTCCAACCTGGTGGGCCCAGCTCCCCGATCCGCGTCCGCTGCTCACTGGCTGGCTCGGTGGTCCCACCGCCACCCGTCTCCGCGATGCGCCCGACGAAACAATCATCAATCAGGCGCTGGAATCATTGGCCTACATCTTCGCTACTACGCCTGATTTCCTGCGTACGAAGCTGCATGGTTGGCGCGTGGCCAATTGGGCCGCCGACCCGTTTGCGCGCGGCGCCTACACCTACTCTACTGTGGCCACGGCCACGGCGCGCCCCGTGCTGCTGCAACCCGTTGAGCAGACATTGTTTTTCGCCGGTGAAGCCTTGTACGCGGGCCCGGCCTTTGGCACGGTAGAGGCTGCGCTGGAGAGTGGGGCAAATGCCGCGCAGAGTTTATTAAAATATCCATAGTGTTACTATAAAATATACAAGTTCCATGTATATCTTGCTGCGCGGGGAGAAGCAGCTAGCGTGAGTCAAGCCACTGATTAGCTGCGCTGACCCGCTTTTTGCCTGCCGTCTCTTCTCTACCGAGCCTTGCACCTAGGCTTATCATTATCCCATGCTCCTGCCTAAAGTTGACCACCTACTTGTACAGTACGATCAACCACTTCAATTAATGCGTTTTCAATGGCTGGATAATACGTATACACTTCTGCGCCCGGCCCTGAAGTACGGACGCGACCTGGTTGCGCACTATCGCCCTGCGCTGGCCCTTGTTGACCTAAACGGCCTACCAGACCTGAGTATTGAGGATCAGCTTTGGATGACGGTGAACTGGCTGCCTATCATTGCCCGGCAGAAGCTGCAACGGGTGGCGCTGGTACTGCCTGCCACCGTGCACAACCAAATGGCCGTGGAAGCCGTGTTGTGGGCCGGCCGCCATTTGGTATGCTTTGAGGTGCAGTTCTTTACCGACACATCAGCCGCCCTGGATTGGACGACCGAATCGGCTCCTCAGATACCAACCTTGGAAGCGGAATGGCACCTGGCTACTACGCAGCTATTAACGCCCACGCTAGCAGCAAACTTGCCGTTAAGCAAGCTGCTATAAGCGCCTGCATGGCCAGTAAAGCGAACGTCATTTCGACCAACGGGAGAAATCTCGCGTGCTGATGTTGTGGTAGTAATCCTGATGATTAGAATTAGCATTGCACGCGAGATTTCTCCCGTTGGTCGAAATGACGTGCTGGTAAGATAGCCCTAAAAAAAGGAGCCCCGGCTTAGTAGCCAGGGCTCCTTTTATGTTGTATATGAACACGTTAGGCCAATTTCAGCGTAGCGGCTAATCTAGGTACGCCTAACGCCGACCGTAGTCGTTGCGGTGCGCGGCTTCCCAGCGGGCGCGCTCGGCGGGTGTTACGCGATGGTTGCGGTCGTAGCCGTAGTTAAAGTCACGGTCGTTGCGGTCATAACGGTCGCTGTGGCTGTTGCGGCGCTGCTGGGCTTCCCAGCGGGCCCGCTCGGCGGCTTCTCTGCGCTGACGCTCCAGCTCCATTCTGCGGCGGGCTGCTTCGAGCCGGGCGCGCTCAGCAGCGGCTTTGCGGTCGTCTTTATAGTTTCTTTCGCGGCGGTCGTTGTCGTGGTGGTCGAAGATCGGTGCGGGAGCGGCGAACGATTGAGTGGTAGCCAGCATAGCAACAGCAGCGGCAAACGAAAGCAGGGAGGTTTTCATAGTTAGGAGAAGGTTAGAAAAGGTTGAAAGTATTGGATAATCAGGCGGTTAAATCGTTTGGATTATCCGTTGAAAAAATATCAAGCGCTTGTTCTCCCAATTGCAAGCGCAGTGCCAGCTACCGGATTTCACCCCTGCCGAACCCTGTTTCATCTCTGAATACCCCAAATCTATCGTCGGATAATGCAGCTTTACCGATGAAAACTATTCTAAAAGCTAATGATTGTTAGTATTTCTTCACCCAGGACAGTACAGTAAGCAACCGTCAACCTAGCCTTGCTTCTTGTAGAGCAATTCCTTGTTCGTCTTTCCTCATCAGTCGAGGACTTAGCTAGCAGATCAGCTATAGCGAGCAGTAGTACCCTCAAGAAAACCAGCGCCTTGACTAACCAAACCACGCCATCTACGCTAACAAAACCGGCGGCCTTGCTCCTCAGCTGCCTACTTCCTTTGCTCTCGTGGGCGCAGCAACGACCGTGGCAACAGCTTCAGCAACCAACCGTTGTAGCAGTAGCAGCGCAGTTCAAAACGCCTCCGCCCGAATTTGGCGCGACGGTAACCTGGGGTTGGAACGGCGCCATCACGCCGCAATCCATCAGCCGGGATTTGGATAGCCTCCATGCGCGCGGCGTGCAGGCTGTTACCATTGAGGCCGGCTATGATATGGGGGCAGCTTACCTCTCAACGGGCTGGTTTGAGCTGGTAAAAGAAGCTGTAAATCAGGCCAAACGCCGCAACATGCGCGTCTGGATTATCGACGAAGGCAAGTACCCCAGCGGCTTTGCCGGCGGCAAGTTCAGCGCCGAAAAGCCAGAGCTGCGCATGCAGGGGCTAGCCACCAAAACCATCAAGCTAGCGGCCGGCGAGACGTTTTCGCAACCAATGTCGGCACGCATCCTAGGTGCTTTGGCCATTAACACCGACGATAAAAGCAGCCAGGTACTCCCGATCAAAGGTCGGAAGCTAACCTGGAAAGCACCGGCCGGCAACTGGCAGGTGCTACTGGTGCTGCATAAGTTTCGCACGTCTGTAACGCGGGCCGCCAACAACGCTACGCACGGCAAAGACACCCTTAATTCGCTTTGCGACTACCTCAATCCGGCTGCTACCCGGCAGTTTTTGGAGTTCACGCATGTGCAATACCAGAAGTACATTGGCGACGAGTTCGGCCAAACGGTGCTAGGTTTTCGCGGCGACGAACCCGATTACGGCTTCATCCCCTGGACTCCTGCCCTGCCAGCTGAGTTTCGGCGCCGCAAGGGCTACGATATTACGCCGTACATCGCCTCGTTCTTCGCCCCGCAGCCCACCTACGAGCAGCGCCGCGCCAAAGCCGATTTCTGGGACGTGTGGTCGGATCTGTTCCGCGACAACTTCTTCAAAGTACAAGCCGATTGGTGCGCGGCTCACCACCTGGAGTACTTCGTGCACCTGAACCACGAGGAGAAAATGATGGAGCTGGTGCGCTCCGAAGGCGACTTTTTCAAGGACATGCGCTACGTCCAGATTCCGGGCGTGGATGCCATCTGGAGCCAAATCTGGCCCGACAAGGTAGCCGACTTTCCGAAGCTAGCTTCTTCGGCGGCGCACTTGTTTGGCCGGCCTCGCTCGTTCAGTGAAAGTTTCGCGGCCTACTCGCCCGCGCCTACTGTTGCTCAGGCTCAGTGGGTTATCGATCACCAGCTCGTGCGCGGCATCAATTTGTTTGAGCTGATGTACGCGGGCGGTTCAGCGGCCACCGGCAAGATGGGCTTATCAAAGTACCTGGCTGCTCCTGAGTTTCCGGCGCTGGCGGCTTACCTCAACCGGGCTTGCTATCTGCTGGCGCAAGGCTCGCCGGCCACCCAAATTGCCTTGTATCATCCCACCCCTAGCTTGTGGCTCGGCGACGAAGAGGCCAACCAAAGCACCCTAGCTATTGCGCAGCAACTGCTAGAGCACCAGCGCGATTTCGACTTTGTAGACGATTACTCTCTGGCTACAGGCCTAACGGCAGGTAAGGGCGAACTGAAAAACGTCAGCGGTCAAAGCTACCGCACGGTACTTATTCCGTCCGTCAGCGTCTTGTCGAAGGAAGTACTCGCTCGGCTGCGGGCTTTTGCGCAAGGCGGCGGGCAGGTGATATTTCTGGGCAAAGAACCTACGCTGGTAGCTGGCAGCAACTACCTAAAAGCTAGCTCAGCAACGGCACTAACGTGGGCAGTGCGTGAGCCATCGGGACAACTGACGCCCGCCGTGTTGGCCGCGCTACCTAGGGCCGATGTCACGCTGGATCAGCCGACGCCCGCCGTCAAATACTTACATCGCCGCTGGCAAAACGCTGATTTATACTTCTTTTTCAATGAGGGCGAACAGCCGGTAACTCGTCAGCTAACGGTGTCGGGGCTAGGTCAGGCGCAGCTCTGGGACGCAGCCAACGGCACTATCACAAACATGGCGGAAGCTAGGTCCGGCCAAGAGGCGCTGACGTTGCCCTTGCAGTTGGCGCCGCATCAAACCCGGTTCATTGTGCTTACCAGGCCGTAACCTGTTACTCATTCCGCAACTCTCCTGCTTTATACCGCCATGTGCTCCAAAACCATCATCGTTGCCAACCGGCTCATCTTCTGCATACTGCTGCTAGGCTTGAGTTTACTAGCTAGCTCTGCCAGCGCCATGCGCCGAGCCAGCAGGTCGTATGTAATTTCTGAGTACGGCGCGGTGGGCGATGGACAAACGCTGAATACCAGCGCTATTCAAGCCGTTATCGACAAATGCTCGGCGGCGGGTGGCGGCGTGGTGGTCGTGCCGGCGGGCACGTTCCTGACGGGTGCTATTTTTCTGAAGCCGGGCGTGAACTTGAGCGTGCTGAAGGACGGCGTGCTGAAGGGCTCCATTAACCCCGACGACTACCCGCAGATTCAAACCCGCTGGGAAGGCGTAGAGCGCGAGTGGACTTCCGCCCTGATCAACGCCAACAATCTAACCGGCGTCGAAATCAGCGGTGCAGGCACGATTGATGGCTCCGGCGACGCCTGGGTGTTGCGGGCGCAGCAACAACGACAGCAGCAGCCCCAGGGCACGCCACCAGCCACTCCTTACCGCGGCCGACCTAGGTTGATTTGCTTTCAGAACTGCCGGCAAGCGCGCATTTCGTCGCTGCGCCTACACAACCAGGCCGTGTGGTGCCTGCACATTTTGTACAGCGAAAACGTAGTCGCCGAAAACCTGACCATCACCGCCGACCACAACATCCCTAGCTCCGACGGCATTGATGTGGACTCCAGCAAGAAGGTGCGCATCACGGGCTGCAACATCGACGTGAACGACGACTGCATCTCCATCAAATCGGGTAAGGATGCGGACGGCTTGCGCGTCAACCGGTCCAGCGAGGACATTGTGGTGGAAAAATGCCGATTTGGCTACGGGCACGGCGGCGTGGCGATGGGCAGCGAAACCTCGGGCGGCATTCGCAATGTGGAGGTGCGCAACTGCGTGATGGAAGCCGGCAACTGGGCGCCCATACGGTTCAAATCGCAACCTAGCCGCGGCGGCGTGGTGGAGAATATCACCTACCGCAACATCAAACTCAACGATACGCGCAAGGTATTCGAGTTCAACATGGAGTGGCGCATGGTACCGCCGGTGCTGCCGCCCGCCAAGGTGTTGCCCGTGGTACGCAATGTCAAGATTGTCAACGTCTCAGGAACCACTACCAACGTCGGCGACATTCACGGCCTTAAAGACAGCCCCATTCTGAACGTTACCTTCAAGCACTGCAACATCAAAGCCCAAAAGGGCATTGTCATTGAAAATGCCCGCGGCGTAGATTTCAGCGGGCTAGCTATTGAGGTGAAAGAAGGCAAGCCTATCGTGCGGCAGGAAAATGTGCAGTAGCTAGGTTCGCTCCTATTCTTCCGGCGTCTGACCTAGGTGGTTGGCTACTTCGCGCACGGTCTCGGTGAGGTAGCTAGGCACCTCAGCATCAGGCTGCAACAGTTTCAGCAAGCGCAGGTACTTGGCGCGCCCCTCAGCCAGCATATGTGGCGACACCTCCACCGTGAACACCTGGAACGGCTCCACTTTCTGGACGCCTACTAATAAGAAGCGGTCGGCGTGTAGGGCGTCGGAGTAGAAAGCGGCCTGACGGTCGTAGTCGTAGCCGCTGCATTGGGCCAGGAAGTGGTTGTAGTCGCGGGCCAGCGTGGTTTTGAAGTCGATAACGGTGTAGGGCTGGCCGGGTTGATCTACCACCAGATCGGCGCGCAGCTTACAGAGCGTGTTAGTAGTTGGTTCGGTGAAGATGCAGCTAGGTTCGGCCGTGCCGGCTTGCAGCAGCGCGTTCAGGTCCGGGTTCAGCTTCACGCCATCGACTAGCCACCAAACCAGCGTATCGTTGATGCCGGGCTGGGCGGGCTCATACAGGTCAGGTTCCAGCAAAGCCGTGTGAAAAGCCGTACCTAGGCTCAACGCATTCGAGGAAGAGGTTGACCGCGGAGGACGACCATTGAGGGCATCGCGCAGGCGCGAGAGGTCGGAATTAGCAATGGCCGGAGCGGCGCGGTAGTCGTCGTACGACAGGCGCAGCAGGTCGGGGCGGCGGGAGTTTTCGGGGAGGACAGACACAGGAACAAAACAAAACAAACTGCAAAATAGCTCCTTACGCATCGTGTCAGCGCAGGGCTAGCGTTGGGTCAATCTTTTAACCTAGGTGTTTCTTGAACATAATTTTGGTGTAGCACAGATGTCCCTACTTACCTGGCACCCCACAAAATAGCAAATAGGACAGATTTAATAGGACCTTACGCAAGATAAAAATAGTCGTAACACTATATAAAGTATGAAAAAAGCAGCTACTCAGACTAAAAAGGCCACTAGAAGGCGCTGATTGTGCTCAACAGGAAGCAGATACGGCCGGAAATTTGTAAGCCGTTTTTGCACTTAGCTGTTCCGGCTTCCTCTCCTGTCTTGAGTCAATATCTTCTTTGAATTGTGCGACATCTACTTCTCTGTTCTATCCTTGGGCTTAGCATAACCAGTTCCGCGCTGGCAGGCGCGCCCATTCTGCTCCCTACCACTGGCCCCGATAAATCTGCCCACCACGACACCACCGAGGCCGAGCTGATGCAGGGCGCGGGCACCGGCCTCACGGCATCGTACTTCAACAACGGCACCCTGGCCGGCGCGCCGGCGCTTCAGCGCGTAGATGCCAGCGTTGACTTCCGTTGGGGCAAAGGCGCACCGGCTACTGGCTTGCCAACCGATTATTTTTCAGTACGTTGGGAAGGGTTGCTGGCTGCACCCAGCACCGGCAGCTACACATTTGCCGTCCTCACGGATAGCGGCGTCCGGCTTTGGGTGAATGGCAAAAAAGTAATTGATACCTGGAGCACGAAAGGTACCACCGGCATTATCGGAGTGCCTGTAAGCCTCGCTGCGGGCGAAAAAACCAGCCTCAAGCTAGAATATTACGAAGAAGAAGGCGATGCTACCGTACAGCTCCAATGGACGCCACCGGGCAAAGCTCCGCAGATTATTCCGATGGCGTACTTATATCCATCTGGCTCGCCTACTACCCCGGATCCGGCGGGCGCAAGCAAGCCCGCTGTTGCAGCTGCTTCAGTTCCGGCTAAGGCTGTGGCTACCCCGGCCAAAGCACCGGTAGCCACAGTTCCCGTGGAAACGGAGGCCGTGGCTATAGCTGTTCCGCGGCCACCCGCAGTAGCGAAACCTAAAACACCTACGCAAACTCGGCCTACTACACCGGCACCCGCCGCTGTGGCAGCTGCATCAACCCCCAAGTCTGCCCCGGTAGCCAAGCCGGCGGACAAGAGTCCCAAACCCAAAAACTCTTCGGCTCCTCAGCTCGTTCGAGCTCCGAAGGTAGTAGAACCCGCAGCGCCGTCTGCGCCGCCGTTATCGGGGGTATTTACGCTGAAGTCACGGGCTAATAGCACGCCGCTTGAAGTCATTGAACCTAGCCACCCCTATACCGGTGAAGGTGCCGCTCCGGCAAATGCACCGAAAGATCCGCAGTGGAAAATTGAGAGTGTGGGCGAGGGTTACTACCGCATCGTGGTGCAGGGCAGCAACCGGGTGCTGGAAGTGCTGGGCAGCGAAACCTCCAACGGCACCCCACTGAGCCTATGGACGTACTATAGCGGCAACAACCAGCTCTGGCGCATTGAGGAAGTAGAAGGAGGCTATTACAAGCTCACGGCCAAGCACAGCCGTAAAGCCCTGACGGCTAAGCTAGCTGCGGAAGGCGGCATTCAGCAGTGGCGCTATAATGGCCACGAAGACCAGCAGTGGAAACTGGAGCCTGCCGTGGCAACGCAGCCGGTTCTGATGGCTGCCACTCGGCTTCAGGGTGTTGGCGACAACAACATGAGCGTGTATCCCAACCCTTCCAACGGGGTGGTGCAGATGAACTACCAGCTGCCGCAGGAGCAGCCCCTGGGTTGGGTGCTCTACGACCAACGCGGCATCGTGGTGCGCGTTTCCGACTACCGGCGCCAGACGGCGGGGCCGCACAACCAGACGCTCGACTTCCTGACGCTGCCTACCGGCGACTACAACCTACACCTGACCGTAGGCACGAAGACGACGACGCAGCCGGTGCTCATCCGTCATCCAAAAGCAGACATGCCTGACCCGCAAGCTTCGAACTAAATTACTTTCCTCGGAAGCATCGTTCGGCCTGGTTACTGGTTCTGAAAAGAGCTAGCAGCCAGGCCGAACTGTTGATAGCCGCCAAAGCAGCATTACCTTATACACCCCTAGCAACTTTGCACGATATTGCGGCCGCAACATTGCCCACCTGAAACCTAGGTGGGCCACTACTACACAACCTTTGCCCCGCATGAGTCAAGTCATTATCAGCAGCTTAGAGGAGCTGGTTCGCTATGAAGGCCAGGAGCTAGGCGTCTCGCCGTACTACCAAGTCACGCAGCCGCAGATCAACTTATTCGCCGAAGCCACCCTCGACCACCAGTGGATTCACGTTGATGCGGAGCGCGCCCGGCGTGAGTCGCCCTTCCAGATGCCCATCGCTCACGGCTACCTGACGCTCTCGTTGCTACCGTATCTGTGGACGCAGATTGTTACCATCAACAACCTGAAGCTCCAGGTAAACTACGAAATCGAAAGCCTGCGCTTCAACCAGCCGGTGAAGGTAGATAGCTACGTGCGGCTCCGGGCTAAAGTACTGTCAGTGAAAGATTTGCGCGGCGTAGCCAAAACCAGAATTGAAGTGACGCTGGAAATTCAGGATCAGCCGAAAGCTGCTTACACGGGCGTTATCACGTTTCTCTATCATTTTGAGAAGTAGCCAGGTTGAGCACCTAGGTAGACTTGCTCCTATAATAACCCAAGCTGCGGAGTTTTGGAACCTAGCCCCAGCGGGGCGACATGTCGGTAGAAGAATAACCTGTACAAACGACCAAGCCCCAGCGGGGCGACACCTAGGTTTCAACGACAGGTGCCGCCCCGCTGGGGCTTGGTGGTGCTACAGCGTTGGTTCCTACCGATATACTGCCCCGCTGGGGCTAAACGACCTAGGTCGCTCTTGCTCCTAAACAGCAAGGGTTTATTCAATTAGGTAAAACGAAAGCAAGCCCATCATTTCAAGCAGTTAAAAATCAGAAGCAGCCTTTGGCCGGCCGCAACCGTCGTTTTATCTTACCTAGTGTCGCGTTGAGAGAACAGCGGATACTCCTTCACTGCTTTACCTTTTTCTGCCATATGCCTATTTCTACCCTGCACAGCTTTCCTCAACGCGTGTTGCTGGCGGCCTTGCTGGCCGCGCCAGTAGTGCCAACCCTGGCCGCCGATCCGCCGACGGCGGCTTACTTCACCGAGCCAGCCCTGTCGCCCGACCGCACGGAGCTGGCGTTTGTGTCGGGCGGCGATATCTGGACGGTGCCGGTGGGGGGCGGCGAAGCTAGGTTGCTGGTGGCGCACCCCGCCAACGAAGCGCGGCCCCTGTACTCGCCCGATGGCAAGTCGCTGGCTTTCACCTCGACGCGCACCGGCGCGGGCGACGTGTACGTGCTGAATCTGGAAAGCGGGCAGCTACGGCGCCTCACTTTCGACGACGCCAACGACCAGCTCGACGCCTGGTCGCCCGATGGCAAGTGGCTCTATTTCTCGTCTACGAGCCACGACATTGCCTCCATGAACGACATCTATCGGGTGTCGGTGAATGGGGGCACGCCCATGCCGGTGAGTGCCGACCGCTACGCCAACGAGTTTTTCGCCGCCCCCGCACCCGACGGCAAGACCCTGGCTTTTTCGGCGCGCGGGGTGGCTTCCAACTACTGGTGGCGCCACGGCCACAGCCACTTAGATGAATCCGAAATCTGGCTGCGCCACGAGAAAGACGGCAAACCTAGCTACGAAGCCTTGACGACCAGCGGCGCCAAGGAACTGTGGCCGATGTGGGCAGCCGGCGGACAGCGGCTGTTTTACATGTCGGACCGTAGCGGCAGCGAAAACCTCTGGACAATTGGTCTCGACCGCTCACCGGCCCGGCAGGTAACGAGCTTTAAAGACGGCCGTTTGCTCTGGCCGAGCATTTCGTATGATGGCAAGCTGATCGTGTTTGAGCGCAACTTCCGCCTTTGGACGATGGACACGGATAACGGCCAAGTAAAGGAAGTGACGATTCGGCGGCGGGGTGCGCCGGCGGGCAGTCCCGTGGAGCGCGTGCGTTTCACCGACCGTTTGCAGGAGCTAGCCCTTTCACCTGATGGCAAGAAAGTGGCCTTTGTAGTACACGGCGAAGTGTTTGCGGCCGGCGCTACTACCGGCGGCGAAGCAACTCGCCTGACCCTTACGCCAGCCGCCGAGATGAACATTTCCTGGTCGCCGGATAGCCGCAGCCTCATCTACATCTCGGAGCGCGACGCGGCGACGCACGTCTACCGCTACGATTTCAGCACCGGCAAGGAAACGCGCCTGACCAACGACAAGCAGAACGATGCGGCACCTAGCTTTTCGCCCGACGGCAAGCTGCTGGCTTTTGAGCGCAACGCCCGCGAGTTGCGCGTGCTAGACCTAGGTTCCAAGCAAGAGCGCGTGGTGACGACAGCCAACTTCGACCGGGTGCCGCTGCACGCCGAGCGCTCGTTCACCTGGTCGCCGGACGGCAAGTGGCTGGCGTTTCTGCCCCGCGGCGCCCGGCGCTTCACTAACGTTTCGGTGGTGCCGGTGGCGGGCGGCAAGGAAGCCAGGCCAGTCAGCTTCGTGGCCAACACCAACAGCAATGGCGTGTCGTGGAGCCCGGATGGGAAGTTCCTGCTTTTTGACACCGGCCAGCGCACCGAAGATACCCAAGTGGCCCGCGTGGATCTGCTGCCTCGCACGCCGCGCTTCCGCGAAGACCAGTTCCGTGACTTGTTCCGCGAGCAGCAAACCCCGACCCCCACCGCGCCCGACAAAAACACGGCCCCAACGGTGAAGCCTGCCAGCCCGCTGCCCACCGCCGCGCCAGATTCAACTCGCGCCACCACACCGAGCTTGGCTACAGGTCGGGGCAAAAAGCGGGGCGGCAAGAACAACCTAGCTTCCGCCGCTGATTCGACCTCCGCCAAGCGGCCGGTGAGCATTGTGTTTGAAGATATCCGGCGGCGGTTGAGCTTGTTACCGATTGGGGTTAACGTAAACTCTCACTCCATTAGCCCCGATGGTAAGTGGCTGCTGCTGACGGCTTTCGTGGCCAACCAATCGAACCTCTACCTCTACTCGCTGGACGAGCTGAGCAAAGAGCCGACCGCCGTGGTGCGGCAGCTTACCTCAACGACCGGCCTGAAGCGCGACGCCCAGTTTTCGCCCGATAGCAAGGAAATTTATTACCTCGATCAGGGCAAGATTCAGGTAATTTTCGTGGACCCCGAGAAGGGCAAGGCGCGCCCCATAGCCGTATCGGCCGAGATGGACGTGGACTTTGAGCACGAAAAGCAAGCCGTGTTTGAGCAAGCCTGGAGCTACCTGCGCGACCATTTTGCCGACGCGAACTTCAACGGCGCCAATTGGAACGCGTTGCACGAGCAGTATGCGCCGTATATCGCCGGGGCGCGCACCGTGGATGAAGCCCGCCGTTTGGTGAACCTGATGATTGGGGAGCTTAACGCCTCGCACACCGGCCTGAATCCCGCCGTTCCTACTACGGGCACTGTTTCGCCTTCCACCGGCCGCCTGGGCGTTGAGTTTGACCGCGAAGAATACGAGCAGAAAGGTAAGTTTCGGATTACCAACTTGTTGCCGCTCAGCGCCGGTGGCTTGGCCGGCCTCAAACCCGGCGACTACCTGCTCGCCCTGGACGGTCAGGAGCTGACCGCGCCCACCAACCTAGACGAACTGCTGCAATATAAAGTGAACCGCCGCGTGACGCTGCGCGTGGCACCGAACGCCAAGGGCACCAGCGCCCGCGACGTAGTAGTGCGGCCCTTGAGTCGCGACACGGAAAAAGGCCTGGCCTACCGGCAGTGGGTGGAAGAGCGCCGCGCCTACGTAGCGAAAGCCAGCGGCGGCCGCCTGGGCTACGTGCACATGTACGACATGTCGGCTAATTCGCTGGCGCAGCTTTACCTCGACCTTGATGCGGAAAACCTAGGTCGCGAAGGCGTGGTGGTGGACGTACGCAACAACAACGGCGGCTTCGTGAACGTGTACGCCATCGACGTGCTGGCCCGGCGCAGCTACCTGACCATGACCAACCGCAACATGCCGCAAGCTATTCCTGCACGAGGTTCGCTGGGGCAACGCGCCGTGGAGCTGCCGACGGTTCTTGTCACAAACCAACATTCCCTATCTGACGCCGAGGACTTTACCGAAGGTTACCGCGCTCTGAGCCTAGGTAAGATTGTAGGCGAGCCGACTGGCGGCTGGATCATCTTTACGTCGAACGTGTCGCTGCTCGACGGCTCCAGCTTGCGCCTGCCCAACACGACCATCCGCGCCACCCGCGACGGCAAGGTGATGGAGATGAACCCACGCCCAGTAGATGTGCCCGTAACTCGCCCTATCGGCGAGAGCTACACCAGCCGCGATGTGCAGCTGGATACCGCAGTGCGCGAGTTACTTATGCAGCTGGCAAGCATAAACAAAAGCAAACCAGCTAGTACCGGAGGCAATTAATTACCTGAGCGATGTAGAGACGCAATATTTTGCGTCTCGTCGTTGAACGATGCGGCTTAGCACACCCTAGGTCTGTCTAGGTAAACAACATCAGCAACGAGGAGACGCAAAATATTGCGTCTCTACACCGTCCTTTTGGCTAGATATTAACCACGCAAAAAGCAATAAGGCGAACCTAGGTTCGCCTTATTGCTTTTTGCGCATTTCCTGCTGCCGCATAGGCATTGTGTCGATGGTGCCAAATAGTTGCTGCGTCGTTAGCGGTTCGGTTTGGCGCAGCTTTACACCGCCGTCTTTGCCGAGTAGCAGCACCGTGAACTGGTCTGGCACAACCTTGAGTTGTTGCTGCAAGTATTGTTTGTCAGCTTCTGATAGCTGGTTTGCCACCAGTTCCAGCACCTGAATATCGCGCTCCTGCATGGCTTTGGCATCCTGGGACAGCAGGCTTTTTTGCTGCTTAAATTCACCGTTGTCGGCCGTAGGCGCGCAGAGCAGCACCAGCCGCTTTTGCCACTTGTTGGCGCGCAGCAGTTCTACTACACTCTGCCGCTGAGGTACTTGCGCAGCTGCCAGCAACGGCACAAGCAGCAATAAGCCCGGGATAAAAGCACGAAGCAAATGAATCATAACGAGGAGTCTAGCAGTTAACCACAAAAACAAGCTGACAGAAGCACAACGGTCATTCCCGCAACGTTGGCCTGGTACGCAGCGTACCGCTACCCAGGTCCTTGTGTTTGGTATTGATGGCCTTAATCCGCTGCGCTTAGTATCTTCATTGTCTGATACGAACTGCTACTTATGTCGTTTACTGCTGAACTGAATCTGGAAGGTAAGGTGTACGCGCTGCGTCACTTTGTGTGGGCGGTGAGCCAGAATGTGGACGCAGTGGGCCGCCCCGATACGCGCGTATCAGGCGGCCAGCTCCAACTGGAAATCGACTCGCAGCCCGACGAGCAGCTCCATCATTGGGCCCTCGATGACACCAAGAAGATGAGCGGCAACTTAGTTGTGTATCACTCCGATGCTAGGTCGGTGCGCAAGACCATTGCCTTCGAAGATGCTTACTGCGTGGCCATGCGCAAAGACTTCGACAGCTCGACGAACAGTCAGAACATGACGATGACCCTGCACCTGTCGGCCAGCCGGCTGACGGTCGGGAGCGTCACGATTGACAACCAGTGGCCGCAATAACCTCCTGACGCTTAGCTCCTATCCTTATGGCTTCTTTCAACAGCACCCTTCACCTGGACGGCCGACAATACCCGGTTACGAAGTGCAGCTACGAGTTTGAGCAAAACGTGAACGAGCGGGGCCGGGCCATGGGTAAAGTGCGCACCAGCCTCATTACCATCACCTTACCTGTACCCGACGACGACGTGCTGCTCGCCTGGGCCGCCGATCCGCACAAGAAAATGAGCGGCCAGCTCACCTTCGACCACGTCGATCAGCCCCTCACGCATGAGGAGCTCTCCTTTGAAGATGGCTTCTGCGTGGCCTACGAGGAAAGCTTTTCGCCCGGCACCACCACCGACATTACTTCCTACGTCTGCACGCTCCAGATTTCCGCCGCCCGCCTCTCGATGGGCTCTACTTCCAAGGACAGCTATTGGGCTAAAAGCCGCTAAACAGCAGCGGTTTACTGTGCCGCTTGCACCAGCGCCTGGTTCACCACGTAGGGCTGCAACGCGGCCAGCGGAATCTGTAGCTGCCGCGTCGGGCAGGCCTGTCCTACCTGCACATCGCCCAGGAAAAAGTAGACCGCGTTGCCAGCTACGCAAAAGTTATCGAAGTCGAGCGTGCTGGCGTCGGGCTCGCACCCGGAGTCGGCGCCATTTTTTTGCAGTGCGGCAGCGACGGCCTTCTTGAAGGCCGGATTCAGCCGAAATACATCGCGGGCAGCTAGCTTTTTACCGCGCTCCAGATCATAAAAAAACGTGTTGGCCCAGGTGATGGACCTAGGTCCGATGCCATCCTGGGTGACGGTCAGGTTCACGCCTACCAGCTTGTTGGTCAGCGTGTAAGGCTTGAAAGCAACCTGCAAGCCAGCCCCTACGCCTACTTCGGTGGCGGCATTTTCCTTCGCCACCGAATCAATTTCACTTACCAACGATTGCACGAACCTAGCTACCTCCCGGTTGAAACCGGCGAGTTTGCCCGACTCCGCGCCCGTGTTGCCTTCAGCCCGGAGTTGCGGGTATGACACGGACACGCTGAGCGGCAGCTTCGGGTCTTCGCGCTGGGTGCGCATACTATCAAGGCGGTATAGGTTAGGTGCCGCTGGTGCGGACTGCCGGGTGGCCGTGGCAGCTACAGGCGTCGTCGGCTGGCTGGTTGGCGAACTACCCGGTGTATCAGTCGCTTGCGCACAAGCCGCGAGCAAACCTAGCCCAAGGAAAGCCCAGGATGGAAGACCAGTTCGCCTCATGATGGTGGGAGCAGAAAGTGGTGAGAAAGACGTACCTAGGTTACGTTAACGGGCCGGTTTTTTCTTATACTCGGCGTAGTATTTCTGGAGGTTGTTGGCGTATTGCGGGTTGATTTTCTTCCAGAACTTGCCATTATAATAAAGCGCCACCGTTTCCCACTGATGGTTTTTGAGCGCCGTAATCAGCTTGCCGCCTGCTTTCTTTCGCAAGAAGGCCACGAAAAAAGCGAGCTGCTGCTTCTCCGATTCGCGCATGGCCTTCTCCATTTCCTGCGGCGTGGCATACAGGTTTTTATAGTTCTCGCCCATAATCTGGAAGCGCCCCCACGATGCCGATTCCAGCGCGGCTTCCTCATCGAGCTTGCGGGCCCTTTCCAACTTATCGTACTGCACCGATTCCTTACCGTAGCCGCCCTGCGCCTTGTTCACGATGTCGGGGTACTTTTTGGCCAGCGCCACCGGGTCGTGCCCTTCCGCGCGCAGGTGCTGGTACATCTTGTGGCGCTCGAACAGGATTTTGGGGCGGCCATCGGCAAAGAACCCGCCGCCGTGCGACTCCTGCCGCGCAATGGCCATCATCACTTCCACCTCCAAACCTAGGTCTTTGGCGGCCTGCACTAGGTCTTCCTGCGTGATGCCTTTGTTGGGCGCACCCGTGGTAGAAGGCCACTCCCAGTAAAAGAAATTCACGCTGCGCACGTACACCAGGTGCTGCTTATCGATGTCGAAATAATCGACATCCTGGCCGCCTTTGCTGGATTTTGAGAAAAGGACAAAATCTTGATTCTCGAACACCGGCTGGGCCTGCACTGAGAAATTGCCGGTCGGCTTTAGCCCCGAAAAAGCAAGCGACGAGACGGAGGGCGAAGCCAGCGAATACGTCGGCCAGCCGCCCCAGCGGGTGAGGCCGCCAAACCCGTAGGTGCTGGTAAGCTGCTGAATGACTGCGGCTTTCGCAAAAGGACTCTTCAGAACGACGTTGTATTCCATAGCGGTTCGTAAAGCCAGAAAATGCCGGTACCGATAAGCGAAAAGTTGACCAGAAATAACCTAAATTCGGGTTGGCACGTTGCTTTACCGTTGAGCTTCTGTGGGTTATCGAAGTAATACGAGCCCTTTTCTAAATGTATCGTACTGCCCCGCGAAGTACAAGTATTTTTTTAGCTTTGATGACGCTCACTATCCCTACTTGTCTATGTCTCGTCTGGTTAAGTTAGTTGTGCAGCCCAAGGGGCGAAAGCTCCCCATCACGGAAGTTGGCTACCTGCGGCTGCACCAGGATCTGCACGCGCATCACTCCTTCGAGCTTAGCGTTCCATTCGATTACCTGGAAGGCAGCCTGGGTAGCTTTATGCAGACGGCGCACCAGGAGCTAGTGGGCAAGCCCATTTCGCTGCTGCTTCAGGAAGAGGCCACCGGCGCCAGCACCGACTTTGCTTTCACCGGCATCGTGACGGACTTGGTGCTCGGCAATGACAACGACTACACGGGCAGCTTCCTCATCAAAGGCTACAGCCCCACCTGCCTCATGACCGACGGCATTCAGAAGCGCACCTTCCTGAATAAGTCGCTCTCGGCCATTGTGGATCAGGTGATGCAGCCCTACCCCGCCGACTTACTGACCAAGACCAACGCCCCCGCCAGCAGCAAGCCCCTACCCTACGTGGTGCAGTACAACGAAAGCGCCTTCGACTTTCTGAACCGCCTGGCTGCCGAGTGCCACGAGTGGTTTTACTACGATGGCACCCGTCTCCAGATTGGCCGGCCGAAGGAGGATAAAACGGTGAAGCTGAACCTGGATGGCTACTGGAGCAACTTTCAGCTTTCGGCCACCATCCGGCCGCCCAAGGTGAGCCTCTACAGCTACGAAGCGCCGCAGCACAAGCATTTTCGGGGGCAGGGTGAAGAGCAGGTTGCGGGCATCGGCACCAACCAATACGCGCAATTTGCTCTGCAAACCTCGCACGAAGTATTTACCCAAACCTCGTACGTGGCGCCGGGCCTGGGGGCGCGCAGCCAGAGTGAGCTGGACGAGGCCAACCGCAACATGACGCGGGCGCAGGCTACGTCGTCGCTCACGTTTCAGGGCCGCAGCGAAGACCCAAACCTGCGCCTGGGCACCATCATCGACGTATCGGCCGAGGGCCTAGGTAGCGCCAACACCATGCTCGACAGCCTAGGTAAGTACCGGATTGTCAGCCTGGAGCATGTCGTCGATCAGGCGGGCAACTACCATAATACCTTCACGGCTATTCTGCATTCGCTGGAGCTGCCGCCCCTGAATCCACACGTGCTCAGTCCGGCAGCGCAGCCCGAGCTGGCCGAAGTAATCAACCTGCAAGACCCCGAGCGGCTAGGTCGCATCAAGGTGCGCTACTACTGGCCCACCGAGCAGCCCCAGCAAGCCGAAACCGACTGGATACGGGTGAGCACCCCCTACTCCGGCGACGGCAAAGGCCAGCTCTTCACCCCCGAAGTCGGCTCGCAGGTGCTCATCGGCTACGCCCTGAACCGGGCCGAGACGCCGCTGGTGCTCGGCAACCTGTTTCACCCGCAGAACAAGCAGAGCGCCAAGTACACCAACCCGCAAAACAGCCTGAAGGGCCTGCAAACGGCCGGCGGCAACAAGTTCGTGATGACCGACACGGCCGGGCAGCAAAAGATTCTCATCTCCAATTCCAACAACAAGGGTACGGCCTTAGAAGTCGGCTTTAATGGCGACGGCAGTATTTCGCTGAAGACGAATGGTCCGATCAGCCTCACAGCTGGCGGAGACATCACACTCACGGCCCAAAAAGATATCACCCTCACAGCCGGTAATAATATAACCATTACGGCCAAAAAGAACGTGGTCGTGACAGCCCAGGAAGCAGCGGTGGCCCTTGATGCTAAACAAGCATTGGATCTAGTAGCCGAGAACTTAACAGCCGATTTCCGCAACAACCTGACTATCAACGCTAGCGCCCAAGCTAAGATCAGGTCGCAGGATACCGATATTATTTAATCCCGGTCGCTTCGCTAGCTTCTTCCTCTCACCGCTTATGCCGCATCCGCTTGAGTACGTGACGACCGGAGCCCTGCTACAGTGTAGTCAGGGCACGGTACCTATGCCGTTCCAAACTACGCCGCGCACCAGCAAGATTGCCGGGTTGCAAGCCGGCAACGCACTAGACAAAGCGCCCCTGACGAACATTCCTTCTTTTGTCATTTGTCAGAAGCTTACCCAACAAGCGGGTGGTTCGCCCGTACCCTGCACGCCGCAGCCCTTACAGTGGGAAGACACGTACCCGGCCAAAGTGGGCGGCGCAGAAACCTTGCTGTTTCGCTCTTGTATCCACTGCCCCCTAGGTCAGGGAAAAATCGAGTTTCTGACCTCAGGTCAGCTGCCCATCCCTCCGGATATGAGCCAGCAGATCAAGGAGACGAAGGAAGAGGCAGAGGAGGCGCTGGAGCAAGCCGAGAAAGAGAAGAACTCGGTGGGAGAAGCCGGATTTCTGGAAGGAATGATTCCTATCTGGGGCTCGGGCCGGGACCTGATCCACTCCATTCAGACTGGCGACAAGGTAGGCATGGCCATGAATGCGGCGTTTCTGGTGTGGGATGTGGCATCGGTGGTAGCTGGTGTTTTCAGCTTCGGCACGGCTACTGCGGCCATGATGGGGGCCAAAGCCGGCGTGCGCACCGCTATTAAGGCCGGCGCGAAAGTAGGCTTAAGTGCAGCTAAGAAGCAGATGGCCGAAGTAGCTGCTAAGGGGCTAGCCTTGAAAAACGGGCTGAAAGGTATCCGGGCCTTTGTAGCCAAAATTCCGCGCATCTGCGTGACAGCCTGCTTTCCGGCCGGTACTCCGGTGGCGGTAGAAGGCGGCTATAAGAACATTGAGGACGTTCAGATTGGAGACCTGGTCTGGTCCTGGCACGAGGAAACGGGTGACTTGGCGTTGAAGCCCGTGCTACAGACTATGCAGCGCAACTCGGATGCGCTCGTTGAGTTGCAGATAGGCGCCGACACGGTGCAAGCGACACCCGAACACCCGTTTTGGGCCAATGGCGCGTGGAAGAAGGCAGGAGAGCTAGTAACAGGTGATACGCTGCTGCGTTCCGATGGACTTACCATGCCCGTGAGTGCAACCACTCACCATACGGAGCAGTCCACTACGGTGTACAACTTCGAAGTAGCGGAGTGGCACACCTACCTGGTTAGCTGGTGGATGTTCGTGGTTCATAATGCCACAGTCTGCTTAAAAGCAGCTTTGGAAGACGCGCTCAAGAGTGCTAAAGAATGGCAGAAGTGGGCCAAAGCTGCGAGAGCAGAGTTGCGTACCGCTATCGGATCAGCTGGTACTGGCGCGCACGCGCACCACAAGATTCCATTAGAATCTCTAAAAAGAAATCCACTGGTTCAAAGAGCTTATCATGAAGGCTTTGACTTTAATGGCGTTGCTAATGGCAAAGCCTTGTCGGCCTACACACACATATTTACTAATGGCGAATTAGCTTACCATCACGCATCTTACAACCGATACGTTGAATCATTAATAAGTAATGCAGCAAAGAAGTATCCTAATATGTCGGCGTCCAAGTTGTTGGAAGAGAAGGTGATGCCCAGAGTTGACAGGTTTATCGAGCAAGCAATAAGTGAAAAAACAACATTAAATGATTTAGCCCAACTAAAAGGTTTTTAGCCATGAGTTTTTATAAGGTCAGAGAAGATGTTGAACAAGCAGGTTCACGAGAGGTAGTTCCTTTATGGGAATATGATATTGAAGCGGATAATTCACAAAGCAAATTATCATACGACCATTTCCCACAAACAGAGCCAAATTTCTCCCGCTTATTAATCACAGGCTCTCCTACAGATGTAATAACAGATGGAGGAGCTATCGGCGGTTCGGGACTTATAGTTAGTGATAGACTAAAGAACTTGCTTGCAAGTTTTCGCCTTGGCAGACACCGCTTCTACCCGCTTGATACTTTTGAATATGAAAGCGAAAAAAAACCTCTCATAAATTACAGTTGGCTACAAATTATTAGCGAAGATTTTTACAAATGGATTGATTATGACAACTCCGATTTTTTTCTTTTCGATGATTTCGAAGAAGAGATTATAAATCACGTTAACATAAAAACTCCTGGAGGGCTTTTGGAAGCCATTGATTCAACATTAGAGACAGATAACTCTATCATATACAAGAAGCTTATTTTCAATAATCATTATACCAGCAACCCATTAGACTTATTCTATACAAATGGAATAAGCGATAATATCTTCACCTATCCTATTATTAGCGAAAGACTAAAAGATGCTCTTCAAAGAAATAGCATTACAGGTTTAGAGCTGAAACAAGTCCCAATTTACTTAGGCAACGAGCTTACATAACCTACTTATGCGCTATTATATTACGCCATCATATTATCCCAACTTCCAGCTTGATGTAGTGAGTTTTGAAAACAAGCTAATAAAATTATACACAACAGAAAACCATTTTATATACAGCCTCATAACTCCTCCTGATGGTTGGGGTTGGCGGGTTACAGAAGGGGAACATTATCTAGAGATATTCATTGCAAATGATCAAGCTACTATTGAGTTTAAAGGATCATCCTACACTTGGCTGGCCAGATTTAGCTTTTTTGCTTGGTCACAATATCCCGTCTGTAAAGGCATATATTTAATAAATGAGGATCTTGATAGAACCTACTTATTACGTAATGATACCACAATAGAAGATCTTATAACGCTCTTCTCTTACTAGCCTATTAGAACATTGAGGATGTTCAGGTTGGGGGCCTGATCTGGTCCTGGCACGAGGAAACGGGTGACCTGGCGTTGAAGCCCGCGCCTGAAGATTTACTTTGCTTCTTTCAAGGAGGTAGGAAGATCTTGGTACAAGCGAATCAAGTAATAAGCATCAGGTGTTCATACCACTTCCGGCAATCTTCTATTAAGTAGTAGACCACCTTTTATCGTTCTCAAAAAGGATTCTGAGAGTGAGTGGTCTAGCCCAGGCAGATATAATAATTGCGTCTTCTTCCTCTGGCATTACTGCAAAAAGGAATTGGGGTGATTCCAACAACCGGCGTAAGTAAGATAGACTTTCAAAGCCTAGACGTTGGCAATAAACTCTTTCATATTGCACGCCAGAATAAGGACTATTGAGCATACCTAGATCCAACTAAAAAAACCTCCACAACCTAGGTTGTGAAGGTTTTTTTAGTTGATGATAACAGCTGGGATTACACCCACTTATTATCCAGCATGGCCCCATTGGCGTTGATCTTGTTGGCCGAAATGGTGAGGCTTAAGGTCATGGAAGTGTTAGTGTCGGCGCCACGAGCGTCGAAGTGCTCGGCGTAGCTTACGCAGTAGGCTTCTTCGAAAGCAATTTCCTTCAGCGTCGAATCCTGGTCGATGCGCTTGAACGTAATCTTGCCGCTTTCCCGCTTGTACGGGTCAAGCATCCAGCTGGTTAGCGAGGCGCTGTCGGTAGATACAATGGTCACTTTGATAGTACCGCCCTGCACTTTCGACGATGGTCTGCCTTTGTCGTCGATGGCTTGCTCGAAAGCGTAGCTGCAGCTCACTACTTCGCAGTCACCGCTGCCAGCGGCGTTAAAGAATGCACTGAAAGAGGCCATAAGGTTAGGTATTAGGGGGTTGGGGAATAGATGAAAATGGAAATTGGCAATTCAATCAAGACTATCAAGCTAGCTCACTCAACCGCACAGCGCTACTACTGCTGCTTGTACTCGGCATTCCAATCGCGGCCCGGCGCATCCGGGTCGTCGCCCTTCGTACCATCCAATGACACCAGGAAGGTTTTGGCCGGGAAGTAGGGCACCATATGAATATCCAGCAGGATTCGGTCCTTCTGATTGGGGTCGCGCTCAAACTTCTTGATCGAAAATTTCTCAATCAGCTTGCCGGGGCCGGCAATGCCATCCAGGAAGCGCACAATCTGGCTCTGAATGTCCATGCGCATGTTGTGGTCCCAGTTTTCGAAGGCGCGCCGGTTCAGGAAGTCGATCAGTACCTTAGTCACGTAGTCGAACACGCGCACCACGGAGTAGGTCTGCAAGCCGATGTTGTCGCCGTTGAACAAGGTTTTGGCCGAAAACGCCATTACGCGGCCGTACTCGTTCACCATTGGCACCAGACCTAGCTTTTCCAGGCTGGCAATCTCGCTTTTGCGCAGCGGGAAGCGCACGCCGTCTACTTCGTTGAGGGTGCCGTGCTTGCGGCCCGCTGTTACCTGCGAAGCCAGGGTGGTGTAGATGCGGCCCGCCAGCGCCGAAGACGGCGGCACAAACAGGTCCTCCTCCTCTCCTACTTCCTCCAGTTTGCCACGCCCGACCAGCCAGTTGCAGGCCATGATGACATTGGATTTGTGCGCGTCACCGCCGGTCAGGTTGGCGTCTTCAAACAGCTCAATCACGTCGTCGGGCGTGTCGTAGTGCTCGAAGTCGGTGACCATCATCACTTTATTCTTGTGCGCAATCTTGGCCCACTTGTCAATCACCTTGTTGGAACCTAGGTAGCCCGGCACCACCAGCAGCGAGTAGTTGTCGCGCAGGTCGAGGCGGTCGTAGTTCTGCTCCAGCTCATCCGACACGGCGTCGATGAATGTGGTGTTGTCCAGGTCTTGCAGCTGCTCTTTGTCCGCGTTCATGATGGACACGTTCTTCACCTCGTCTTGGTCCGTGTTGCGGTAGAACAAGGCCACCGAGCGGTACGCCTGCTCCAGGTCGTGGGTGGCTTCGAGGGCTTTTTTGAGGTTGTCGGTCAGCTGGTGCTTGGCCGATTCCACCTGGGCTTCGCTTTTTTCCACCGCATCAGCCACCGAATCGGCGCTGCTCAGCACCTGGTGCCAGAGCGCAAGGCGCTTTTTCAGCTGCTCCCGATCCTCTTTCTTAGCTTCTTCGGTCAGGAAGATCTTCTTGCGGGCCTTCTTCTCGGGGTTCAGGTTCGAGGCGCCCTCAATAGTCGTTTCCAGTAAGTCGAAACCGCCGAATTTGGCTAGGGCCTGCGCGCTTTTTTCCAGCGAAACCGCCGACTCTCGCTCGCGGGTAGCCGCCGCGGCGGCAGATTGTTGTTGTTCGGTTGCCATACGTTCTGTAGTTCCCTACCTAGGTAGGGTGCGTAAACTTGATCGGGCAAATAAGCGGGCAGTGGATTATTCCAGCTCGCTGATCATGGCCTGAATGGTGGCCAGGAAAGCGGCTTTGGTTTCCGGGTTTTCCAGGGCCGTTTTCAGGATTTTGTTGGACTTAAGCTGGCGCAGCAGCTTCTGCAAGTCATCGGCCTGCGTGTTCAGATCTTGCAGAAATTCGCTTTGATTGATGATGCCCTTCTTGCCAAAATCGCCGAGCGACTGAAATTGCAGGGTTTCGGGAATGACGCTGCCGTCCTCCTTTTCAAACTCCACTTCTACTTCGGGCTTGAAGTGCGCAAATACGGCTTCGGGCGTGCGCAGTCCTTCCACAATCTGAGCCCGCAGGGGCGGATCGGCCGTGAGCTTCTGCACAAGCAAGGTGCGGTTCAGCGGAATATCCGTAATAGCTTCCTGGGCGTTATCGAGCTTGCGCTCCTGTCCACCGATTCCGTAGTTATACATAGACTGGCTACTGATGATGAAGGACTTAAAACTAAGGTATTCTGCCTACCCGATGGCAAGCGGCTTAGGCTAAGATATAGCAAATCAACTAAAAACAGTCCGACCACGAGGTTCATTTTACGGGCTTTTTTCGTTTGCTGCCCGCCTGAACTGGTAATTGAAGGGAAGTTGCTTTATGTTGCTGAAGCGGACGTAACTGCGCCGTAGCGCCCGGCGTACGCTTCAGGAAATTGCTGCCTACCTCAACGTAGAATACTGTTGAGTGTTACAATTATCCTATACTAATTCTTTATGATGGGACTGCCTGCCTGGTTGTGCAACTGCCTTTAAATCAGTTTTAACATTACTTTTTCTTTCCTCTGCCCGTGCCCTACACCGACGACCTGAAACGGACTATTCACATTGCGCAAGCGGTGGCCCACGAATATCGCCACGAGCATTTTGGCGCGCCGCACCTGCTACTGGCGCTACTGCACAACGAAATTGGCCTCGCTTCGTGGTTGGTGGCGCGCCTCGACAAAGACATCCATTATTTGCGGGAGTGGGCCGAAGTACGCCTGGAAAGTTTGCCCAAGTCTACGCGCCCGCCCGAAATGCCGACGGCCGATGCCGAGGCCAAGCAGGTGCTGGAAGTGGCCGACCTGGTGGCCATGCAGCTCTCCAAGGACTGGACCGATCCGGTTTCGGCGCTGGCGGCTTTGCTGCGGGCGGGGCTGGCTTTCACCACCGAGCAGCTGAAGTCGCTGCCCCTGACGCAGAAGGAAGTAATGGACGCCGTAGCCGAGGATGAGCCCACCCGGGCCGCAGACCTAGGTTCGGGAACTGATGCCAGTACACCGGAAGCCAGCTCCCCGAAGCCAACCGGTAAAGCGGGCGCGCTGGCAACGTATTGCGTTAATAAAACCGAGCAGGCTGCCGCCGGCAAGCTGGACCCCATAGTGGGGCGTGACCGGGAAACGCGCCAAATGGCCGAGATTCTGGGGCGGCGCACCAAGCCCAACGTACTGCTGGTGGGCGAGCCGGGCGTGGGCAAATCGGCGCTGGTAGAGGGGTTCGCCCAGCAGATTGTGCAGCAGAAAGTGCCGTTGCATTTGCAGCAAGTCGTGCTTTTCGAGCTGGACCTAGGTACGCTGGTAGCGGGCGCTTCTTATAAAGGAGAAGTGGAAGACCGCATCAAGAATGTGTTGAGCGAAATCAAGCAGTACAACCGGGCCATTCTGTTTATTGATGAAATCCATGTGCTGCTCGACACGAAAAGCGCGGCGGGCTCGGGCATTGCGCAGCTGCTGAAACCCGAGCTGGCCCGCGGCGAAATCACCGTTATTGGGGCCACCACCGGCGACGAATACCGCCAGTATATCGAAGCAGATGAGGCGTTTAACCGTCGCTTCGATGTGCTGCGCGTGGAGGAACCTAGCCTCGTCGTGGCCGAGCGGATGGTGGAGAGTGTACTGCCTTTCTACGCCAACCACCACGGCCTGCGCGTGGGCGAAGGCACCGTGAGCGAAGCCGTGCGCCTGGCCAAACGCTACCTCAAGGACCGCCAGCTACCCGACTCCGCCATTGATTTGGTAGACCGCACCATGGCCGCCATCCGGATGATGGATGAGCACGCCGTGGCCGAGCTGCTGCGGCTACAAGAAGAGTTTGAGACATTAGCGGCGCGCGGCCCTGAGCTGGAAGAAACAGAATACTTAAAGGAGCTGCGCTGGTTCCTGTATCTGCTCCAAAACCAGGTAAGTCACCTGTGGCTAAACCAGCTCGAAACCGAAGAACAGCCGGAAGCTTTGGAAACCGCCGAAGCGCTCGAAAGCTACCTGCGGGCGCAGCTGGCGGCGCTGGTGGAGCTTTCGGGCACGAAGAAGGAAAGCGTGGAGCGGCAAGACATTGCGGCGGTCGTGTCGGGCAAAACGGGCATCCCGCTGGGCAAGCTGCAAAGCAATGAGCGCGAAAAGCTGCTCAATATGAACCTGACTTTGCAGAAGCGCGTGGTCGGGCAAGACCACGCCGTGAAAGCTTTGTGCGAAGCTATTCTGGAGTCGCGCTCGGGCCTGACCAAGGCGGGGCAGCCGATTGGGTCATTTTTCCTGCTAGGTCCGACGGGCACGGGCAAAACGGAGCTGGCGAAGTCGCTGGCCGACTTTCTGTTTAATGACGAGTTGTTTCTGATTCGCTTCGATATGTCGGAGTTCAAGGAAGAACACTCGGCTGCGCTACTTTACGGCGCGCCTCCCGGCTACGTGGGCTACGAGGAAGGCGGCTTGCTGGTGAACAAGATTCGGGAGAAGCCCTACTCCGTGGTGCTGTTCGATGAGATTGAAAAAGCCCACAGCTCGGTGTTCGACATCTTTTTGCAGATCCTGGACGAAGGCCGCCTGCACGACCGCCTAGGTCGGGAGGGCGACTTTTCCAACGCCGTGATTCTGTTCACCTCCAACATTGGTAGCGAGCAGATTATCAAATCGTTCGGGGAAGGAAAGATTCCGGCCGGCAATGAGCTGATGGACGTGATGGGCCGTTATTTCCGCCCCGAGTTTCTGGCGCGTCTCACGGAAATCGTGCCCTTTGCGCCTATCTCGGAGGAAAACGTGGTGCGCATCTTCGACATTCACCTGCGGCCACTGCTGGAGCAGTTGCACCGCCAGGGAATCAGCCTACACCTCTCCGACGAAGCGCGCGAGCACCTAGCCCTGTCGGGGTTCACGCCGCGCTACGGCGCCCGGCCGATTAAAGGCGTGATTCGCCAGCAGCTGCGCCGCCCCATTTCGCGGATGATCATCGCCGGTGAAGTGGCCAAAGGCGCCGAGATTCTGGTGAGCAAGGCCGCGGAAGCCGAAGAGCTGGTGTGGGAAACGCGGCAGCCGGCGGAGGTCTAAGCTTGCGTAAAGGCTTGCTCAAATTGGCGACAAGCAGGACCTAGGTTTAAGAGTCAGCCCAAACCTGGGTTCTGCCCAGCTAAGAGGAGAATTGGTCTTTTAAACAAAGCAAAGTAGGACTTCTCAACAAAGCCAGCCGATTACAACCATCCCACCTTTGTCTCAACGAAATCAACTTAATAACTTGATCATGAGACAAGCTAATTATCAAGGCGCATTGCAGAAGCCGCTGGGCTCCGGCTTCAACGCTGCCTCTACCGCCAACGATGTCATTCAAGGCATTGACCTCACCGGAAAAACGGCCATCGTGACCGGCGGCAATACCGGCATCGGGCTGGAAACCACTAAGGTGCTGGCCGCAGCCGGAGCCACGGTGCTTGTGCCGGCCAGAGATATTGAAAAGGCTCGGAAAAACCTGCAAGGAATAGCCCATGTAGAGCTGGAGCCCATGGACCTGACGAATCCCACATCCATCGATGCGTTTGCTGAGCGGTTTCTGGCTTCTGGCCGGCCGCTCCATCTGCTGATCAACAATGCCGGCATTATGTGGGTGCCGCTGCGCCGCGACAGCCGCGGCATTGAGTCGCAACTCGCTACTAACTATTTGGGGCAATTTCAGCTGGTAGCTCGCTTGTGGCCGGCGCTCAAAAAAGCTAACGGCGCCCGCGTGGTCAATGTATCCTCGTTCGGGCACCAGATGGCTCCGTTCAACTTCGAGGACCCCAATTTTGAGCAGCGGGAATACCACACGCTGCAAGGCTATGGTCAATCAAAGACGGCGAGCAACCTATTTACCGTAGAGCTGGATGAGCGCGGTAAACACTTCAATATCAAAGCGTATTCCGTACATCCAGGCTCCATCAACGGGACGGAGCTAGGGCGTGAAGCCCCCGTCGAGCTGTTTCAGCAAATGGGGTTCTGTGATGCACAGGGCAACATTCTGCCGGAAGTAGCTGCCAAGCTGAAAACCATTCCGCAGGGTGCGGCTACCACCGTTTGGTGCGCCACCAGTCCGCTGCTGAACGACCTGGGCGGTGTCTATTGCGAGGATGCTGATGTAGCCGAACTGGACGCAGGGCAGATTGAGCACCGGCACGATGACCCATCGACGGCCCGGGGCGTGCAGCCTTACTCGTTGGACGAAGCCAGTGCCAAGCAGCTCTGGACCCTGAGTGAGCAAATGACTGCTATAGCATTTCTCGCTAATTAATACCTAGGTTGGTATGCAAGAGTACGATAGAAACCCGCCACCCTGAAAGCAATAATGGGGCAGCGCTGCACGGAAGAGCAACGATAATCTATACGCAATGGAACACACATCCGAATACCTGACGCCGGAAATAAAGCTTTCCTGCTACGAAGACAAATTCTTTAAATCCGAAATCATCTTCGACCAACACATGCTCGTCTGGTTTATTTCCGGCGAAACCAAAATTGTGCAGGCAGAAGAAACACACCACTTTAAAGCAGGCGACATTTTTTTAATCCCCAGAAACAAGCCGGCAACTATCATTAACTACCCCGATAATGGCTTACCACATAAATCAGTGGTAATGCTGTTGACAGAAAAAACCTTAAGAGACTTTTACAGCCGAATTGATGTAAAGGCCAGCTCTGCGCCTCTCTCAAAACTCTATTATTTCCGCAATCATCCTCTCCTGGAAAGCTGCCTAGCATCCTTAATTCCTTATTTTTCTATAAAGGGGCAATTCCCGAGAAACCTAGCTTCTTTAAAAATCACGGAAGCCATTAGCATATTGCGAGCAATTAACCCCGACATTGATGGCATGTTGGCCAATTTTGATGATCCGCATAAAGTTGATTTAATCAGCTTTATGGAAAATAATTATATGTTTAACATGCCCGCGGAGAGATTCAGCTACCTGACAGGCCGCAGCCTAACTACTTTCAAACGGGATTTCAAGAAAGCATTTAATACAACCCCGCAGCGGTGGCTTACAGAAAAGCGCCTGGGGTTAGCACATTACCAGCTTTCCGAGCAGAAAAGAAAACCTACTGACGTTTGCTACGAAACAGGTTTTGAAAACCTTTCGCATTTTTCGTATGCTTTCAAAAAGCAGTTTGGCTACTCTCCCACCGATTTAATTACGCCGAAAGCCACTCGCCGGCAGCACACCTAGCTAACTTACGCGCTACTTGCTGTCCACCGCCCAGCGCCTTCCTGCAACAAAATAACCTGCGCTAAATGGCAAATAATTTTGAGTACACTACTGTGGCGCAGCGCCATACGGCTAGGTTTCCGGTGCTTGCGTACGTGGGTATACAAGCAAATTTCTGGATTGTTGCCAATTTATTGCTTGTATCGCTCCTGGCGCTGCACGCCCGGATAATTAGTCAGGTATTTAACCTGCCTGTGGCCGGGGGGTTTGGACTATCACTATTTGCGGCTGTTATATTCGGGATTTTGTGGGGCGTGAGCCTAGGTTTACCAGGCTATTACCTGGATAAGAGTCTTTTCGGAAAAGTAGCCCTCGGAAAAATAATTTTAATCAAAGCCTTATTGTCGCTGGCCTTGATTGCCTTGTTCTTATGGCTGCTGCGGCTCGCATTAGAGCACTCCCTTATTTCGCTGCCCCTATTCAGAACAGGCACTTCTCCCGATAAAAAGGTCTGGAGTTATATATTTGATATGCTGTTAGTTTATTATTTCTTTATGACACTTGTAATTAGCTTTATCAATCAGATCAATAAAAAATACGGACCAGGCGTTCTACTACCGCTTCTGTTAGGTAAATACCGAACCCCGAAGGAAGAAGAAAGAATTTTCATGTTCATGGATCTGCAATCATCGACTACTATAGCTGAAAAGCTGGGCCATAGCCGATACAGCTCTTTCATTAGGGACTGTTTTGCTGATATAAATCAAGTACTGTTTCCTTATTCTGCCCAGGTTTATCAATACGTTGGTGATGAAATTGTTGTGATGTGGCCTGAGCGTGAAGGATTACAAGACCATTTGTGTATCCGGTTTTATTTTGCCTGTAAAAAACAGTTTCAGAATAGAGCCGAGTACTATACAGCAAACTATGGCATTATTCCTCACTTCAAGGCCGGTGTACATACGGGGCATGTAACGGCCGTGGAAATAGGCGAAATAAAAAGAGATATTGCCTACCACGGCGACACATTAAATACCGCCGCCAGGATACAGAGCGTTTGCAATCAATACAATAAGGAATTTCTCGTATCTGAATATCTATTAGAAAAAACGGGCACCAGCCAACGCATGAAGACGGAATTTCTGGGGCAAATCCTGCTCAGAGGAAAATTGGAAAAAGTAGGGATAGTAAGCGTAGATTGGCCTGATTCTGAAGCCGCCTAACGGACCTAGGTATGAGGCGCCATGCTCACCTCATACGGCAGATTCATCGCCGATTGCGCAGCCAGGCTCACTTGCAGCTCTTCGGCGGTGCGCTGCCATTCCTGCGCGGTCAGGCGGCTGGTGGCGGCGGGCGTGAGCACCACTCGAATGCAGCGCACAAACCCGGCGTCGGGGGTGGGGCCGGTGCGAAAGCCCTTCTCAATGTGTACCCGACCCAGGTGGTTGCCCAGCTCCGCCCAGCAAGCCGCCTTGATGTCTTCGAGCGTGACGATGCGGTTGCGGCTGAGCAGATTCTTGCGCAGCGCCAGCACCCGCTCCTCGGGCCTGGGTCGCTCCCGGCCGCCGCTCGTGGTCGTCATGAGCCGCACCTGATCAAGGTAGTGGCCGTCGTAGACGTGCAGGTGACTACCAGCGGGAAGGCGGTTGCCACCCTCGCCGTCGCTCGACCAATATTCCAGGTACACGCTGTCGTTGGCGTCGCGGGGGCGCAGGACTACGTAGGGCACGGGCGCTTCGCGGGTAGCGGCGCGAGCCTGCTCCAGGCGGTCTTCCAGCCGGGCCAGGTTCTGGTTCAGCTCTCGCAGAATACTTGAAATAAAGTCGGTGCCGGTGGCCGTGAAGGCGCGGCTTTCGTCGCGCAGCAGCTCCAGCAGCTCCAGCAGAGCTTCTTTGCCCGTGCGCGTATCGAAGCGGCCGACGCCGTGAGTGCGCAGCGTGTAGGTGTCCGTTTGGCCTTCCTGCAAGCCGCTGAGCGTGGTGGAGCGGTACACCACGTTGCTCAGGCTGTACACTTCGTGCATGGCCAAAAAAGCCTCTTCCGTGTCGAGCGGGAAAATGTTCAGGGCTTGTTGCAGCCGGTAGAGGCGCTTGTTCAGGCGGCGGTTGAGCACCGGAAAGCAGTTGATGGCGCAGGTCAGGTTGGTAAGCGCTTCGGGCGGCAAGGCGTGCGAAAAGCGCACTTCCAGCCACAGCAGCGGCGTTTCCAGCGTTTGCAGCTCATTGGGCGAAAACCGCTGTGCAAATGCCGGCGGGTACGGCTGCCGCACGTAGGTCGCCAGATCGACGGGCGCGGCCACGATGCGTGCAAAGCTCCCCTCGTACGTTGCCCGCACCTGCTGCTCCACGCGCCGCAGAAAGTCGAACTCCTGGTGCAGCAACGGCTCCGCTTCTTCCGCATCGAAAGCGGCGGAGAAGCCGCTCGCTACATGCAGGCGCTGGTCGCTGAGCAGCCAGGTTTCGCCGGGCAAATACGGCTGGTACTGCTCGCGCCGGGGCTCATTGGGCCAATCGAAGTAGAAAGCTAGGTCGGTGAGCGAGGTAATGGCGGCGTTAAGCTCCAGCCCGATCCAGAGGCGCCGGTGCTCGGCCGGTACCGACTGCGCAGCAAGGGCCGTAATGCGCTTGTGCCCAGCTAGTTCCACCTGCCATACAGCCGAATCGGTAGCCAGGTAGCGCACGGCGCCATCGGTGAGGCGCGTAGGTTGCAAGGGCGAAAAAAACACAGGCGGGGCCGCCGTTTGCCGCAGGCCCACGGGGCGCTGATGCACCAGCTGAGCATCGGCGGGCAGCAGCAGCTGAGGCTCGCGCGGCTGAGCCACCGCTACGGCGTGGGCCGGGCGGGGGGCGTCAATCACGTCGGGGTTCAGCAGCCCGGCCAGCCGCTCCACAAGGCGGTGCTGGGTGTGATTTATCTCCTGCCCTACTTTCTCAAACTCCACGGCGCAGGCTTCCAGCAGCAGCTCCACCAGTGGGTCAAACCCTTCAATGTCGGATTCAGAGTAACCCCACAGCTCGGCCGCCTTCCGGGTCAGGCGGCTTTTGATGCTGGCTTTCGTAAAGTCGTTGGAAGGCAGTTGCATAAACGTAACTGAGTGACTGACTGAGTGGCTGTTCTGTTACCTAGGTCTGAACATTCACTCAATTACTCTACAGATAAGGGGGCTACGAACAGGCTGGCCCGGAAGCCGAAGGGCTCGTTGGTGTGGCGTAGTACGGCTTTGATGATGACATCCAGGCGCTTACGGATGCGCTGGTGCACGCCTTTCAACTCAAAATCTTCGACGCCTACCTGCACCCGCACCTGCTCCAAACGCGGCTCGTGGGCGTTGATGGTTTGCTCCACGGAGCGCTGCACGGCATCTTTCCAGCGCATGTTGGTCATGGCTTCAAAGTCCTGCTCCCACACCACGCAGCCGAAGGTCGAGTCGAAGCGCGACTCGCCGAAGTAGGTGGTCAGCATCAGGTACAGGTGCTGGGCAATCGACTCCTGCACGGAGCAGCGCGGCAAGTGGCGGCGCTGCAACAGCTCCTCAAAATCGAGCGGAATACGGTAGAACTCGTTGCTCATACGGGCTATAACCTAGGTTGCGATGCTTTACGACTTAGAAGCTGGTTTGAGTTGACCAAAACGGCGTAGAGACGCAATATTTTGCGTCTTCCCATTGAACAATCAGGTCTGAACGAAGCCCAATGGCGCGACCAAGAAGACGCAAAATGTTGCGTCTCTACGCCGTTCAAGCAGCTTCTTAGTTAAACAAGCCCCGCTTACGACCTAGCTCTTTATCAATGGAGTCGATCATCTTCTCCACGCTTGCCTTCATATCGTCGGAGCTAGGATTCTGGAGAATGGCCAGGAAGCCTTTGCGGGCTTGCTCCAGCATTTCTTTGCGCTGCGCCGTTTTCTTGTCCACGGCCCGCAGACGCAGGCAATCGGCATTGGCGAACGTCACCTGATCGTTGAGCAAAGCTAGCTGCTGCTCACTATCCTGTAGGCGCTGTAGCAGGTCGGCGGTGCGGGCACTGCCGCCGCCCCCGCCCCCACCACCCCCGCCGCCACTGCGTCCGCCGCCGGCCGCCGGGGCTACCGGCCGGTTGGCCGCCGCGGCCTGGTAGGTTGCCAGCAGCTGCTTGGTTTGGGCCAGCTCCACGGCCGTCTGCTCCCGGTTCGATACGTCGATGCCGCGCCGACCTAGCTCCTGCCGCAGAAAGTCGACCGTGCTGCGATTGTTGCGGAAGAGGTCGAACTGGCGCAGCACGTTCTGCGAAATCAGCTTATTGGAAGCCGTCTTCATCTGGGCCGAGTCGCGCCGCACTTCGCTCAGTGTGAGGGCCACGGCGTTGAGGTAATCCTGGGTGCGCTTGGAAAGCTCGCCCAACACGAGGTCGTTGGTCTCGGTACGCATCTGGCGGTCAATGACATCAATGCGCTGTAGGTGGCTGGTGAGCGTATCCATCTGCGTGAGCAGGCGCCGCTGCTCGGCCTGGGTTTGGGCTAGCTCCTGCTTGAGGCGGGCATTTTCTTCGGCAATGGTCTTATCGGAGAAAATAAAGTAGGACGCCACCAGCGGCAACGCCAAGGCCAGCAAGTACAGGAGCAGGAATTTCCACAGACGGGTGGTGCGTTCAGCTTGGTTAAGGGGCTTCATGAAAGAGAGTGGGAAACCAGCGGGCAATTACGTAGCGAGACCTAGGTAGTGAGTATTAATGAGTAATGAGTAGTGAGCAGTGCGATTAAACACAAATTAGTGCAAGCCAACAAACTGATTTATAGCTGACTACTCTTTACTAAGTTCTCACCACCCAAATCAGAACGGGCTCCAGCGCGAGCTGGACTTTTCCTGCACCTGCGGCGATTGAGCCGGCGCCACCGGGTTTTCGTTGATGAATGTGCGCCAGCCTTCCTTGTTTTTGCCGATGTACTCGAGCTGGCTGAGCTGCCGGAAGATGTTGGCCAGCAGCTGCCATAGCTCGTAGTGCTGCTGCAAGTGCTCGTGCACGCGGTGGTGGTCGTAGGTCATCGTCACGGCGCCGCGCAGGGCACCTAGCACGGTCGCCGGCAGCGTCTCCGACCACTGCTCGCAGTACTTCAGCAGCTCTTCCCGCTCGGGTTCCGTCAGGCAGTCGAGGGTCGTCTTTACTTGTTTGGCTAAGCGCAGCAAGATATCCAGCAGGTTGATGGGCGGCAGCTCGGCGGCGGTGAGGTGGAGGCTAGTCAGGTGCTGGGCCAGGGCAAAGGTGGTGCGCTCGGCCAGAAAATGCACCTGCTCGCTCAGCGTGCTTTTCTTATCAGGCCGCAGCTTGATTTTATGGATAATCTTGAAGGCGTCGGTTTCAATCTCTTGCAGCTGATGCTCAAACTGATGCAGCCACTTCAGCAGCGCCGGATGGCTGACCAACGCCAAGCTGGGCGGGATAAACTGCGCGACCGGCCGCAGGGCGCCTTCTGCGTACAGCAGCTCGCCCACCACCAGGTGAAAGGAGCCGACGGCGGCGCTGTTTACCTGCTGCGTCGGCACTACGCTCAGCTTGTATTCGGGGGTGGTGTACGGGTGGCGGGGCGGAATTTCCTCGGGCGCCGGCTGCCCCATCGGCACGCGCACGTAGGGGTTTACCGACACAATAACGCTGAAACGCAGCTGCTCGGTGGCCGTGAGGTTGAACTCCGATAGCAGCTGCGCCAGGCTGGTCCGGTACGTCAGCGGCTCGGCACTATTTAGTATCTCGATGCGGGCGCCCCCGGCCGTGATGGCCCGGCAATGCGTGAGGCGCGCCAGCACACCCTGCTGCTGATCGACGCTGAGTAGCAGCTCAAACGACGATAAGCCGTGCGGGTCGGTGGGCAGCAGGCCGTAGCGGTGCGCGCTCAGACCTAGGGCCGTGGCGTCGCGCAGGTGTTCGGTGGTGAATTGCTCCAACTCGGTAAAATGTCGCCGGGAGATTTTCATCCCGTCGACCCAGTTTACCGGGTAGTGTTTTATTTCAGGTAGCATAGCTAGTCAACTCAACGAGGAAGAACGAAGAAATACGTTGCGCGGCTCACCATCAGTTTCGCCTCCAATAAGCCAGCAACAAGATAGGCAAGCTAGGTCTCACGCGTTCCGCTCGGGGCCGGCACGCGTCGGGCCACAATGATATTGCCCTGCCGGATGAAATTATCGCGGAACGTATGATCGGGGTCGTAGTAGCGGCGCGGCTTCCACCAAGGCTGCTTGGCATAGAAGAGCCAGCCAAAAGAACGACCCTGCTCGTCAAGATATTGAATGGCCTGCTCGGGCTTCATGACGTTGTAGTCGGTCAGGAAGATGTGAAACAAGTCGCTGAAGCGCATTTCGTAGGGCGCTTTCGAGGAAAAATCGTGGTAGAGCGACTCGCCGTAGCGGCGCGCCATCCAGAAGTGCACCACCATAAAGTTGTTCAGGTCGACGCGGGCCAGGTCGGGGCCGGGCGCGTTGGCGCGGTAATACCAGAGCTTGTACACGCTGTCCGGAATCTGATTCCAGGCCAGGTACGCCTGGTAGAAGAAGTACGGCAGCACGAACGGCAGCACCGCCGGCACAAACGCCACCGGCGACGTGAGCGGCTGAATCTTGGGCAGCCATTGGAGCAGCACAATGCCGAGGGCGCCCGCCACGGCCGCTCCGAGCGTGAGCAGCGTACCCTGCTTGCGGTTGTCCGGCTCGAACCAGGGCAGCGCCCACGGCAGCAAACCTAGGTGCGCAATACCTAGCCCCAGCGCCACCGCATGCCCGAGCAGAAACGTCGGTCGAAATGCCAACGGGCTATACCCGCCCGCCAAACCGACCAGCCCAAACACCACGAAGCTGCCCAGCAGGTACAGCAGAATGCCCACCAGCACCCGGTTGCGTCGCAGGCTCGATTGCGCTCCGGAGAAGACGTTACCCGCCGCACTGCGCCCCTGCGACTCAAGATTGGGTTGTAGCATTGTCGTTGTATAATCAGGAACCGGAGTAAAACAAGACAGTTTGGTTTCCAAAAATAGCGGAAACCCCACGCCAGGCAAGTACGATTGGAAGGGTGCTAACGTGTACCGTTCAGCTCCAACTTTGTTGCGTCTTACGTAAACCTCACCCCCGGCCCCTCTCCTCGGAGGAGAGGGGAGCCAAACATCAGCAAACCGCTATTACCTAGGTCGTCAGGCTCCCCTCTCCTAGGGTTCTGCGCACCAAGCAGACCGGGGCCGGGGGTGAGGCCCACGGCAGCTACCTAATCTGCCGGGAAAAGCGTAGTATGCTACGCCAATCCGTAAACCTGTTTCTGTGTCTACGCCTACTAGTCTTTCTCAGCTCTTTGCCTACTTAAAGCGCCAACCGCTGGACCTGCGTCTGGAAGTGGTGCTGGCCGAATTGATAGCGAATGGATATCAGTTCGACGATTTTATTATCCGGCCGGTGAGTTTGTTTGCCCGTCGCTACCGGCGCGACATTGGCACCTTTTCTACCGAGCGCGCCGAGCGGTGGCTCCCCACGCGCCTGGCCGTAGAAGTGCACCGCGAGGGTCTTTATGATGCAATGCCCCAGGAGATTTTCCACCACCTCACCGATCCTTCGCCCCGTCAGGATGCGCGCTCGGTGGTAGAAAACATCCAAACGCAGCGCCGCAAGGAGAAGGCCGCCCGTCGGTTTTTCCTGCCGTTTGAGCAGGAGTTTTACCGGCATCGGGTACTGCTGGAGCAGGAAGAGCGGCGCTATCTCACCAACCTCTCTACGCAGTGGTACAACGAGATGCTGGCTCGTTTCTGGGAGCTGCACGACCTAGGTCTGCCGCCGCGCCAGATCACCAATCTGCTCTACCTGCTGCCCGTGGTGCATCGCATCGTCGGCGACCTGCACCTTACGCGGCTGTGCTTCGAGAGCGTGCTGGAGAATGCCGTGCGCCTGCGCACCATCGCGCCCCTGCGCCACGAGCTAGCCGCCACCGACACCGGCGGCGAAGCCGTAGGCGCGACCCTGGGCCAGGCGGCCCTGGGGCGCGACCTGGTGCTGGGCGGCTTCTACCAGGAAACGCTACCCGCCCTGGAAATCACCATCGAGTCCTTGTCGGCGCCCATGCTGGAAGTGTACTTCACCGATAGCTGGCAGGCGCGGGCGCTGCAACTGCTTTGCCGGTACTTCGTCGCCTTCGAAACGGACGTTGTGCTGCACTACGAAGTAGCCGAAACAGCCCAATCCTTCGTGCTATCTAACGCCGGCGACACGGCTATCCTAGGGTATACAACCACCCGCTTGTAGCGCTGCTTCTTAGGCTCAGGCCGTCATTTCGACCAGCGGGAGAAATCTCGCGTGCTTCGTTAGAACGTCATTAGCAGAACGTCATGCAGAGCATTCTGCGCATTAAGCAGCGACGAGGAATCTCGCGTGCTGAGGTTGTGGTGGTAATTTCCCAACGATTGGAGTTACCATTGCACGCGAGATTCCTCCTGTCGTCGGAATGACGTTCTGTTAATAACGTCCTCTTTTCTGTCGCGCCCTATTTGGATTAGCGCTTAGCCATTTCTATTTCGAGGCTCGCCATAATAAACGGCCCGACGCCTTTAAAATCGTTCTTCTTGATCTTCTCGCTCAGGTAATACTCGTAGCTGCCGTCGCGGTAGGGGTCGCCACCCAGGCCGCCTACGCTCACCGTGCCGTTCATGACGAGCGCACCATCAGGGGTCGTTTCGATGAAGTTTTTTACCAGGCCGTCGTAGCCTTTTTGCGCTACGGCGGCGTATTTTTTATCCAGATAGCCTAGGCGGGCGCCTTTCGCCAGCGCATACACAAACATGCTCGACGACGAGGTTTCGATGTAGTTGCCGGCGCGGGTTCCCTGGTCGGTTACCTGATACCAGCCGCCGGTTTTCGGGTCCTGATACTTCGCCAATACGGGCGCGAGGCGCTGCAAATCCTTGATAAGTTGGGCGCGCTGCAGGTGGTTTTTGGGGAAGTAATCGAGCACATCGACCAACGCCATGGCGTACCAGCCCATGCCGCGGCTCCAGAAGTTCGGCGACTGGCCGGTCTGCTTGTTGGCCCACTTTTGTTCCTTGCTTTCGTCGTAGGCGTGGTAGAGCAGGCCGGTTTTGGGGTCGACGCAGTACTTTTCGATCAAGGCAAACTGCTTGGCGATGTCGTCGAAGTTGGCGGGCTGGTTGAAAAGCTTGCTGTACTCGGCGTAGAAGGGCTCCACCATGTAGAGGCCATCGAGCCACATCTGGTTGGGATAGCGCTTCTTGTGCCAAAAGCCGCCCTCTTTCGTGCGGGGGTGCGTGGTGAGCTGCTGACGCAGCAAATCAGCGGCTTTGCGGTACTTGGTTTCTTTCGGGTACTTCTGGCTCAGCGTCAGGATGGAACGACCCGTCGGGAGGTTATCGACGCTGTAATCATCGGCCTTATAGCCGGTGATGGTGCCGTCGGGCTGCACCGAGTAGTCTACTATTTTATGGACGTAGTCAAGGTAGCGTGGGTCGCCGGTGCGCTGCCCTACCCGCTCGATGGCCGCCAGCATCACGCCTTGCTCGTAGCCCCACCTAGCTATTCTACTCTTCTGAATACCAAGCGAATCGGGGTACTCAGCGATGAAGGAATCGGTCATGCGCTGCGAAAGCGGCTTTGTAGCGGCGGCAGCTTTGGGCTTAGTTTGGGCCCAGCTAGCTTGGCTTAGCAAGAGCAGACTGAGTAGAAAAAAGCGGAGTGGATTGGTCATCTGGAAAGGGATAAATACAAAGGCGAAAGTGCAGGCTAGGTTGGTCAGGCCAGCATAAGTCGCAAAAAGCAGCTGCGAAACCGTCCTGTACCATCCTGAAGCTGACTTATCGGCCGCCAACCATCTTGGCGTCAGGATGGTGCAGGACGGTTTTGCCTGCGTAGGCCAGTTGGTTTACCCCGACAATCACTAGACTGCTCCAAACCGTACTCCCTTCTTTCCCAAAAGCACTGATGAGAATAAAATATAATCCAGAAGGTAACCTAGGTCTGTTTGCTAAGCACCGCACGGCATCTGCGTTATGGCTCGTGCTGCTGTTAGTGGCATCGGGTGCGGCGTTCCGCACCGACAAACCAGCTAGCCCTATCGCTACTATTCCGACCAAGGAACAAGTCGGGGCGCTTAATCTGCCGGCCGACATTGCGCCGGTTAAGGCTGCTTTCACGATGCCATTGTTCAAGAAACCTTCCTTTCCGAACTATGCGCTCAGCATTACCGAGCGAGGCGCGCAGTCAGGCGCCAAGGTCACGAAGGAAATACAGGCCACCATTGATGAAGTAAATCGGCATGGCGGTGGCACCGTTATAGTTCCGGCCGGTAAATGGAACACGGGGCGTATCAGCCTGAAAAGCAACGTGAACCTGCGCCTCGATGCGGGAGCGGAGCTGTATTTCAGCGGAGAAGTGGAAGACTACCGCCCGGCGGTATTTACCCGCAACGAAGGCGTGGAAGTTATGTCGCTGGGCGCCTGCATTTACGCCAACGGACAGGAGAACATTGCCGTGACGGGTAAAGGCAAATTGATCGGCCCGGCCCAAGGCGGCTCGGTGCGCAAGCAAGTGATGGAAGGCGACGTGGTGGAAAACATCATTCCCGCCACCAAACCCGTCGCCGAACGGGTGTATGAGGGCTACAACGGCAGCCCCATTTTTCTGCCCATGTTCATTTCGCCCATCAACTGCAAGAAGGTGTACATTGAAGGTATCTCGCTGGAAAACACAGCTTTCTGGAACATTGTACCGGTGTATTGTGACGGTGTGATTATCCGGGGCGTGACGGTGAACTCGGTGGGAATCCCCAGGGGCGACGGCATCGATGTAGAGTCGTCGCGCAATGTGCTGATTGAGTACACCACGCTGAGCTGCGGCGACGATTGCTTCACCATCAAGGCGGGCCGGGGCGAAGATGGTTTGCGGGTGAATAAGCCCACGGAAAATGTCGTGATTCGGTATTGTTTGGCGCGGGAAGGGCACGGCGGCATCACCTGCGGAAGCGAAACGGCGGGCATGATCCGCAACCTGTACGTGCACGATTGTGTGTTCGACAATACCGGCGTGGGCATCCGCTTCAAAACCCGGCGGCCGCGCGGCGGTGGGGGCGAAAACCTGACGTACGAACGCATCCGCATGAACCTGAAAAATGCGGCCTTTAACTGGGATATGCTCGGCAGCAAAACCTACGTGGGCGACCTGGCGAACCGGCTGCCCGCTCGGCCCCTTAACCCGCTGACGCCCCGTTATGCCAATATCACCGCCAAGGACATCATCGTGGAAAATGCCAGCCAATTCGTGAAAGTGGAGGCTATTCCGGAGATGCCGCTTACGAATGTTGTGCTGGAAAACCTGGTGGTGAATGCCAATAAGCTGTTCTCCGCCGCTGATGTACAAGGCTTTACCATCCGCAACGCGACTATTCACACTCAGGATGCGCACATCACCCTGCTGGATACTCGGAAGGTTCTGTTTGACAGAGTGCAGTTTACCGTGCCGGGAAATGCGCTGCTAACGGATGTATCAGGCGAAAAGTCGGCGAACATTCAGTTCAAAGACTGTACACCACAGAAGCCACAGGGCTGGCGGAGCAGCACTTGGAGTAAGTAGCGGCCTAGCTGTGCCTGGGCGACTTACCTAGGTGCTAAGCACTGATCATTGCAAAAGTCAATTGTGACGGCAACTTGCTAGATTGTGCCGGTGGTATAGGCCGCCTGACCGGTGCAAATAGCTTGTGGATTAATGTTTACGTATCGTTTGTGTGAAGTAAAGCGTCAAGGGCGCCTGTGGGTGGTGCTGCTGGTGCTGGGTAGTGGGTGCTGGCCTTGGGGGCAGCTACTGGCGCAGCAACAGGCCCGCACCCGGCCAGGCAAGCTAGCTCCGGCAGTAGCCGAAACTGCGCTTCGAGCTGCCAAGGGCTCGCGCCACACGTACCGAGTGCAGGTGCAAGACTCAACTGCTTTTCAGCAATGGGTACAACGGTCAGGCAAGCACCTCAGCTACTGTCCTCTTCGCTCCGCCCCTCGCACGTTCCTCGTAGCAGGCCTTGATGCCGCAAACCTAGCTGAGCTGCTGACGTTTCCGTGGCTGGAGTTTGTAGACGTGCCCAACCGGGCAGCCCACGAGGAGCGGCAGCTTGATAACTCCAACCTAGGTGTCAACAAGATTGCGCCGCTGCACAGCCATTTTCCGCGGCTAACGGGCCAAGGCTTAACTGTGTCGGTAAAGGAAAATCCGTTTGACCCGAAGGATATTGACTTCAAAGGCCGGGTGCTGAACCCTGAGCAGATTACGGGAACCATCTCGGCCCACGCCACAGCCATGGCGACGCTCATCGCCGGTGGTGGCAACTCAGCCCCGACGGGCAAAGGTGCGGCTTGGCAGGCTAGGCTAGCTACTTCCAGCTTCGCAGAGCTGCTCCCCGACGATGGTCAGCAGCTAGCCCAGGCGGGCGTATCGGTGCAAAATCACTCCTACGGGGTTGGCATCGAGAACTACTACGGTCTGGAGGCTCAGGCGTACGACCAGCAGAGTGTGCAGTATCCTAGCTTGGTACACGTGTTTTCGTCGGGCAACGAGGGAACCAGCGCCAGCACCAGCGGCACCTACCGCGACCTAGCTGGGGTGGCCAACCTCACCGGGCAGTTCAAGATGTCGAAGAACACGATCAGCGTGGGAGCTACCGACGCGCTGGGTCAGGTAGCGCCCCTCAGTTCCCGCGGCCCCGCCTACGATGGCCGCGTGAAGCCCGAGCTGGTGGCTTACGGCGCCGATGGTACCTCTGACGCGTCGGCACTGGTGTCGGGCATTAGCCTGTTGTTGCAGCAAGCATATCGTGACCAATACGGCACGCTGCCGCCTTCTTCCCTGGTGAAAGCCGCCTTGCTCACCAGCGCCGACGACACCGGCCGCCCCGCCGTCGATTTCGTAAGCGGCTACGGCCAGGCAGATGCGCAAGGCGCTGTGCAAGTCATTCAGGACAAACATTTTGTAAATGCCGCAGTAAGCCAAAATCAGGAGCAGATAACTCCTCTCACGGTGCCCGCTGGCACGTACGAGCTGAAAGCCACACTGGTCTGGACTGACCCTGCCGCTGATGTCAACGCCGCTGAAGCGCTGGTGCACGACCTTGACCTAGAGTTGGTGCACCTAGCTACCGGGCAGCGGTGGCAGCCCTGGGTACTCAGCCCCCACCCCGATTCCTTGGCCCTGCCCGCCCATCGTCGCCCCGACCACCTGAACAATGCCGAGCAAATCACGCTGACGCTACCCGCGGCTGGCGCTTACGAGCTGCGCGTACGCGGCTACCGGGTTTCTGCTAGTTCGCAAGCCTTTAGCCTAGCTTTTGAGTTGGGCAGCGGCTTCAACTGGGTTAGCCCAACCACTGGCACCAACCTGCGGCCTGCTACCAGCTACGCGCTACGGTGGCAATGGCGCGGCCCTGCCACTGCCGGCCGCCTCGAATACAAAGCGGTAGGCAACACCCAATGGCAGGAAATTACGTCCTCAGTGGCATTGGCGCAGGATACGTTTGCCTGGCGCGTGCCCGAAACTTTAACTCGGGCGCAAGTCCGGTGCGTGGTGAACGGCGCAGCCTTTGAGTCGGATACCTTTTCGATTACGCGGCCGCTGGCGTTGCAGGTTGGTTACGCCTGCCAGGAGGAGGCACTGCTGTACTGGTCGCCGGTGCCAGGCGTGGCTCGTTACCAGGTTTATAGGCTAGGTACTAATTACTTAGAGCCCTTCGCCCAAACCACTGACACAGTTATCGTGCTCAACCGCAGCCAATCTCCGGCGCTACACTACGCTGTGGCGCCGGTGGTACGGGGCGTGCCCGGCGAACGAGGCTCCACCATCGACTACACGCAGCAGGGCACGGCATGCTACGTGCGCTCCTTTTTGCCCCGTCAGCTCGTCACCGACACAGTGCAGTTCGACCTCACGCTGGGCAGCGTATACCAGTTGAAATCCCTCACGCTGGAACGCCTTGAACCGACTATTGCACAGTTGCAGACTATTTCTCCGGTCAATCATCTAGCAATGGTATTAGCTGACCCAGCACCCCAGCCGGGCCGCAATGTGTACCGCGTGCGGCTCGAAACCAGTACTGGTCGCACCTTCTACAGCGAGCCAGAAGAAGTACAATATATCCGGGCCAATGAGTTGGTGGCTTTTCCTAATCCCGTCGGCCCGGAGCAGCCGCTTCAGCTTATTCTGGGCGAGATTGAGGCCATTCGGGTGCGCATCTACGACTTGTTAGGTCGCCTGCGCCGCGAAACGGAATCAACCGGCACGATCCATACGGTGGATGTGACAGGGCTAGGTAGCGGCACGTATCTGCTACGGGTTCAGGCTGAAAACGGATTGGAGCGAGTGGTGCGGGTGGTTATTCTATAAAGTGGATGCCTCTTGTCATTCCAAGCGCAGCGAGGAATCTGAGTCAATGGTTATGTTAGCTAATCCAGATTCCTCACTGCGCTCGGAATGACAAGAGACACTAAAACAGAACAGCCCGGCGCTATAGCTAGCGCCGGGCTGTTCTGTTTTCATAGCTTGTAAAAGCACCCTCAAAGCGGTTTCCAAATCAGAGTACCGCCTGGGCTACTCTTTTCTAATACAAGTAGTTCAGCGCCGTGCGGTCGTTGGCGTTGAAGGGACGGTTCTGACCGCCACCGATGCAAGCCAGCATCCACGAGTTCGGGTCGGCGCCGGCGGGCGTGCCGGGAACGAGGACGGCCCCTACGTTGCTAGCACCTTCGTTGGTGTACTGGCCGCCGCAGCTATAGCTCCGGTCGGCGTAGTCGGTGTGACGGAAGCCAATGCAGTGGCCGATTTCGTGGGCCAGCACGCTGGCAATCGTGGTGGTGGCGTAGCTGGAGCCCAGCGAAGCGGAATTTACCAGCACCTGGTTGTAGGGGTTGCCACCCGAGGGAAAGCCCGCTGAAGCTAGGTAACCAGCACCAGCAGGAGCCTTCACCAAGGCAATATTAGCGCCCGAAGTCACGCGCCGGAACGTAATACGCAGACCCTCTGCATTATAGCGCCGGATGGCTTCGTCGGCCGCCGTTACGTAAGCCGAACCTAGGGTGCTCGACACGGATACGGTGATGACGCGGGGCAAGCCGGTTACCAGGCTGTTGGTGCGGTATTGTTCTTCGGCACCTACGCGCAGCATTTTGTAGTCTGGCTTTTCTTCCAGATCGGTGTCGGTCAACATGATATCACCTTCTACCAGGTAGCCGCCTTCTACTTTTTGGGCGTTTTGGGTGCTCAGACCTAGCTGCTGAATCTTGCCCAGCACCTCCTGGGGCACTTCATTTTTGGTAACAACATTTTCACTTTCCTTCTGGCAAGAAGCTAGGCCTAGCACCGAGAAGGCAATAAGGGAAAGAGAAGAAAGTACGGTTGAAACTTTCATAGAACGGTTGATTAGTTTTGGTGAGATGAAGAGTGGATCCGAGGCCAATCTCCGCCTATTTAGCGCCGTCGGAAAGGACGTGTGAAACCCTTTTGTGACGAGCTTCTCTCACCGTGTATCCAGCATTTTCAATCCTTTATAGCCTGATTATGAATTAGTAAAGTCATAAGAAATGGAATAAACCCAACCCATTGTGACTTCATCAAATCTTCATAAACCAATCGTTCTTCGGACTCGTATGTCACAGGTTTTACCCAAATAAGTCCTGAAAAGACGATTTTAGCTGGTGCTCAGCGCTTGATTGCCACAGGCTGAGAGAAGTCTTACCAATTGTTTTGCTTCTATTTCCCAAGATGCCCTAGCTTTCGGGTGGCACGAGTTCTTGCGCTAATTGCACTTATAGCAATTGTTTGATAATCAGACAGGCATATGAATAATAAGATAAAGTTCCTACTCGCCTTTCTGGTGCTTGTTCCCTTTGTGCTCTCCGCCCAAACCGCCGCCTTAGATAGTAAACCCCTGAACATATTCACCTTAGGCGACAGCAATGGCACTTTTCCGGAAAGCTGGCCCAAGCAGCTCAAAGATGCCCTGCCGAATGCGCAGGTGTTCAACATCAGCAAGTCGGGTCGAACCATCGGATTTCTGAACCTAGGTGACAGCACCCTGAACTCGCTGTTGGTGCTGGACGAAAACCTGAAGAAAGCCGCCGACTTTACCCAAGCCCGCCCCTTTGATTTTGTGGTAGTGGAGCTAGGTACCAACGACGGCAAAGCCGTTTTTGCCGACCAACAGCAAGAAGTACCGGATAACCTGGAGAAGCTCGTTAAGCAGATCAAGACTTGCCCCTATCCGACTATCAGCAATGCCAGGATTATCATCATCTCCCCGCCTCCTTATGGCGCAAAAGCCGAGGCCACAGCGAAATACGCAGGCGGCGGCAAACGCGTGGAAGCAATGAGCAAGGCCTTCCAAAAAGTAGCCAAACGCAACAACTGCCTTTTTGTAAATGGCTACAAAACGCCCGGCCTGAACGTCGAAACCATGACCGCCGACGGCTTGCACCTGGATGCGGCAGGCTCGAAGAAGCTGATAGAACCTGTGGTTAAGTTGATGTTAGCTGGTAGCCGGTAGTTATTGGCGGTTAGCTTTTTCTGAATAAGAGCTAACCGCCAATAACTACCGGCTACCAGCTCATACAAAGGTGGTTACGGCATTTTTTGCAGGCCTTCCCACTTCACTTTCCAATCTTTCGGAATGCCAGGGGTGGCTTCAGTGCTGCCGTCGTATCCGGCGCACATGAGGGCAATGGCGGCGAGCAGGCCGCCGTTGCCGGGCAGGTAGATACGCAGGCGGTCATCCTGGAAGTTGTGGCCGTTGGGCAGGTAGGTGTTGGTGTGCACCTTCATCAGCAGCGCGTCGATGGCTTTGTCGGGCAGACCTAGGCGGGTGGCGGTCATGGCGGTCATGGGGAAGTCCCAGCCCCAGGTGTCATTCCAGCTCCAGTCTTTCCAGATCAAATCAAAGGTGCGGCGCATGGTACCTAGGTTTTGCTGGCCGGTGTTGGGCATCATGCCCAAAGCGCCAAATACCGACGGGTGGTCGGTTTTGTATTCGGGGTTGGTGTAGGAATCGGTGGCGCTTTCGGTGGCCAGGTACACGCCGTTGGCTTCGGGCAGCTTCGAGAGCTTTTTAATCACCTCGTCCCACTTCGGGTTACGACCTAGGCCGGCGCGCTCACGCCATTGCTGGGCTACGTTCAGCGCCCAATGCCAGTACACCAGTTCGTAGGTTGGGTTGAAGGTTTCTTCGGCTTTGAAGCGTTCCTGGGCGGGAATCAAGCCTTTGCCCAAGATGTAGCGGTCCTTGTCTTTCTCATAATACGGGTACGAAGCCATGAACTCGGCCGTGCCGAACACCATATCCTGGTACTTCTTCAGCGTTGCGGGGTCCTTCTTAGCCCGGTAGATCAGCTCGGCCATGTAGATGGGGTGCGGCTGCTGCCAGATCAGGAACGCGCCCACCGACGACGGCGCTTCTTTCCCTTGATTATCAGTCATCTTCTGCCACCGCAACCCCTCAAAGCCCTGGCGCTTGGCAATGGCTTTGGCGCCGGCCTGAACCTCGGGACGCAGATACCATTCGAGGCTTTCTTCCAGCAAGTCGGGGCGGCCCCAAAGGCCGTAGTGCATGTCGTGCCACCAATGCATTTCGAGGTGCGGCTTACCAAACCAGCTGTTGTAGGTCAGGCCGGTTTCCTGGGGCGGGAAGTGGCCGGTGGTCTGCGTTTTAATGAGGTACTGCGACAACACGATGCGGCGCTCCAGCTCGGCGGCCCTGGGGTCGGTGGTGCCGCTGAAATCGACGGCGGCGCCGCTGCTCCAGAACGATTTCCAGCGCGTTTGGCTGCTGGTGCGCGTGGCGGCGAAGGAGAGTGACGGTCCCATCATTTTCGTCTGCGGCTTGATAAACTCCACCACTACTTCCAACTGGTCTTGTTTACCGTCAGCCGTTAGCACGAACTCGTGCGGCTGCTTGCCAGTAGCTAGCTTAGCTTTATCACTCCAAGCAAAGTGCACAGCATACTGATCGTCATCTATTTCGTGCCCCACTAAGGCCGATTTACTGTCTTGTCGCGTTATTTTCGACTGGTGCTTATCGGCATTTTTATAGTTCACGCCCTCATCGGTCCACTCGGCTGTGGGGTACGGGAAACGCAAGAAGATTTTCAGGCGCTGCTGCTTTACTAATGCCGACTTCACCTGAACGGCCACCGCGTCCCGCTCCTGATGACCTAGGGTCACCACATCCACCGGCGTGCCTTCCAGCGTGAAGTGGCTGGTAATCTCGCCGGTCCAGGGGTTCAGCACCTGCCGAATGTCGCGCAGATCGTTGATGGTGGCTTTCGAACCATCCTTTTTCAGCAGCACAAAACCTAGGTTCCCGAGCTGCAAGCGGTGCGGGTTAGCCCGCAGAAAATCCGTTGCAGCCACAGCCCGCGCCGGCGTTTTGACCTGCACCGTGTACGGGATTTTGCGCCCGTTCAGCAAGTACTCCCGTTGAGCTTCCTCTACCTTGTAGTTATCGGTATTCGGGAAGCTATGCCAGCCCCATTCCGATTCCGTGCCCAGCGACACGCCCTTTTGGTAGTACTCGGGGAAGGTTTGCAGGCCGGTAATGTCGGTGGTAAAGGCAAACTTTCCGTTGCCCACCGTCAGCGAAGCCAGCGAATCCGTCCTGGTATTCACGACTTTGTGGCGCTCCACTAAGGCCTTTCGGTCGATGGGCGTTTGTTGGGCGACTACCGGGAAGGCGGTCAGGGTTACGCCAGTCAGCAGTAAGCTAGCTAGTAGTTTGGGGGGGTAAGGCATAGGCGGTGTTCAGGGTTTTATTGGTCTGTCATGTTGAGCTGGTCGAAGCATGACGGCAAGATTTTATTGTTCAGGTCACTCTCGCACCAAGGTCATGCTCATCAGGCCAATCACGACATCATTGGCCAGCGCCCTAATGGTCAGGCTTTTCAGCTTCTTCTTGGAATCAAGCGGCAGGTCGAGCACGGTAGCCGCCCCGCCCTCGATAGCGCGGGTGCTATAGCCTTTGATGGCGGTGTACTGGCTGAAGTCGCGGGTGATGAGGCCGGTTTGCAGGTGCACGCGCCACGGCTTCGGGGCGTCGGTGGTGAAAGCAAAGCCATCCTGCGCGTAGTCCTGCTCGATGGGCCACCAGTTTTCGGGGTTGCGCAGAGCTAGGTTCTCCTGGGAGCCATCAGCATACGTCACAATGACTTCGCCGTTGGTCAGGCGGGTTTGCATGGGGTTCGTGGAGCCGGCCATCAGCATGTAAGCGTGCGAGGCTTTGCCTTTGAGCGGCACCGTGTGCTCAGGCTGGTAGTTGTTCCACTGCGACACAAACAGCACGTTCTTCGTGTCTGCCGCGCCGGGCGTGCGGAGCGGAGCGCCCCAGGGCAGCTGAATCTGGTTTTGCGCGCCGGCTAGCTTGCGCAAACCGGCATCGTTGATGATGGCCTGCGTGGTCGGGTAGCACCAGTTGCCGATGCCTTGCGTAGGCAACTGCAACGTAGGCCCCTTCGGACGCGGCGACAGGTATTTGTTCTGGAAAATGCTGGTCACCTTGTCGTTGTAGAACGGCGCCAAGTCTACCGTTTCGTAGCGCGTATTTGCCACGGCAGGCACCGTCCACGACAGCAGGTTTTTGGTTACGCGCTGCTTGTTGCCCCATTCTACCGCCACTGGGTTGCTACCGGGCATGAGCTGCGCGGTCGGCACCGCCACCACCGCCGAAGTGGCATGCGCGGGCACGCTGATGTTATCGACAAAAGCTTTCTTTCCAGCTCCAACTGTCACGCGAGCTTGCACCGGCGCATTCATGTGGTTCTGCACCCGGAACTGCAACCCGTTGCTTTCCGGCTCCTCCACAATGGCCACCCTTTGGCGAACTTCTACCGGCAGCGGCGCCCACCAGGTCAGGTCGCCTTGGTGGAGCTGGGCGAAGGCCGTACGGCTTCCCACTTCGCCCGTAACCCTAGCTTTCAACTCGTTGGCCTGCGTCGTGGCGGCTTGCAGTACTTGCTGCGGATCGAAGACTTTGGTGATGCTGGCATGAGACAAGCGCATGCTCAACGCGTCGCCGACCGCATACTTCGAACCTAGGTTCGGCACATCCGGCGCGTCGCCTTGCCACTCGATAGTCACCACGTACTGCGCCGCCGGGGCGCTATCAATCTCGATAATGGGTTGACCGACAGCTGAATCCACATTCTTCCATGCCGCCTTGCTCCCGTTTACAGTGACGCTTTTGATAGAAGTCGTGCGGGCCTTTACCTGGAGCTGAAGCTTTAGCGGCTTTGCGAAGTGCGGCGTGAGCATGTAAGTGTCTTGGTTGCCTTGGCGCTTGAAGTCGAAAGCTAGGTCGGGTACTTGCAGGGTGGCCGAGTTCCAGGCCATCGGCAAGCCCGGCCGGATGGTGAGCGTGCCGGCTAGCGCATTAGGCACAATGCCGAACAAGCCCTCCACCAAGGAGCGCGCCGTCATGCCGATGGGATCGGCAAAGTCGCGGTACAGCTCGCCACGGTTGGCGTCGTAGAAGGAAATCTGCTGGATGTTGCCGGGGCTGGAACCTAGGTACATGCTTTCCAGCAAGGCGCTTTTCCAGAGCTTGAAGGCTTCTTCGGTGCGGCCTGCTTGCCAGTTGGCCAGCGTAGTGTGCAGCACTTCAGCCAGCACGACGTTGTTGATGGACCAGTCGTAGGGCTGCCAGTTGGTAGTCGAAAGCAGGTAGTAGCCGTCGTCGGGCAGCCCCGCGGCGCGCACCGGAATGTGCGGAATTTCCGCATCCACGTAGCGCAGCGCCTGATACGCCTGAAAAGGATCGGGCACTTCCGAGTCCAGCGCGTGATAAATGGTCCAGAGCCCGGCTGAGGAATGCAGCTGCTTCAACCCTAGGCCATCCTGAAACTCGGCGTACCAGCCTTTGCCCGACAGCCACAGCCGCGTGTTCAGCGCCTGTCGGATATGCGCTGCTTCCTGGCGATACGGCGCCGGGTTTTCGCCAATGCGTTCGGCCAAAGTCGCGGCCACGGAGTTGGCCCAGTAGTTATAAGCGGAGGTGTGCGTGACGGCGCCGCCGCTGTATTGTAAAGCGTCGCTGGCCCAGATGGCGGCGTAGGCATCATACAGGCCGTCATTGTCGGAGTCGAAGTTGCGCTTTTCCCAGGCCAGGTGCCGCTGCAAGGTGGGCCACATTTCCTTGGCAAAAGCTAGGTCGCCGGTCCAGTAGAAGTGGCGCAGCAGCTCGTCGATGTACACCAGGTTCATGTCGTAGTGGTGCGGGCGGAAGTCGCCGCCAGGGTTGCGGCTGATGTAGCCGTCGCTGTACACGCTGGTACCTAGCTTTTCCAGGCTGCGGGCCAGGTTCAGGGTCGTATCCATTACCACGGGGCCAGCCGGCGTAGTCAGCTGCGACTTGGAGTAAGCTCGAAAGTGCGTCTGGGCGCGGTCGTGCCAGCCGAGTGGATCGGCGGCATACGGGCCGCGCCAGCCGTTGAGGCGCATGCGCCACGCCACGGCCCCGTGCATATAGGAAGGGTTTTCCCAGATGGCATCGGCGGCCACGCTCAGGGCGCCACCTAGGGTGTTGATGTACGGATCGGGCGTGATAACCTGCACCCGATTGGCAAGCTGCTGGCGGGCGGCTTCGGCTTTGAAAAAGGCTTTCGACAGATCCGCATAGCGCAGGTTTACAGCGCCTTCTGCTTTCTGCACCGCGAAGTATAGCTCCTCTCCTGCTTTGGCCGAAATGGCACCTGTCAGTACTGGCGCATCCGAAGCTTTAGAAGCTAGCAACTGCTGCGGCGAATCTTGCTGCGCGGCATCACCTAGGTGCGTGGCTGAGGTTGGCGGCACCAGACCTAGCAGACTCTTGCGCACCGTCGGCATCGGCTTTTTCACCTGACCCGCCGGCTGAATCTCGTAGCGCTCGGCTTCGGTGCTCTTAGCCTCGGCGCCGTAGTAGAGCGTGAAGGTGTTGTTCTTCAGCTCGAATGTATTGCCCTGGCAGTACTCCGGCTTCAGGTAAAAGCCCGATTCGGGGTCGGCACCGATGTCGCCGTCGCGGCTGAATTTCTTGCCTGTCGCGCCGCCGTAGGCCCAGAGCAAACGCACTTGGCTGGCCGGCACTTTGTCAAACCTAGCTTTCACCAGCAAGCCTTCGGCATCAGCCATTGCCAGCACTTCCAGGTGCATACTGCCCGTGCCGAGCAGCGGGTCCGTGATGTCGTAGAGCATGCCGCCGGGGCGGTAGCGGGCCGTTATTTTGTCGGCCTTAATCAGCCACTTGCTCTGCCCATTGGCCGCGAGCAGGCCAAACTTCAGGTTGCCGCCCATGCCGGGCAGGTAGAGCGCGAATTCCGGCAAGTCGCCGGCCTCGGCGCGGAAAGCGGTGTTGGTGCCGTAGAGGGCGCGGGTGAAGCGCTTGCTGCCATTCGTGATAACAAAATCCTGGCCTTCCGGATGGTAGCGGAGCGCGCGTTGCTGGTCGTGCCAGAGGCTAGGCTGGGCACTAACAGCAGTAGAAGCAGGCTGACCGGAAGCCAGGTGCGCCGTAGTCAGGCCGGCGCTAAGCAGCAGCATACACCCAAGCGCGCAGCCTGCTCGACCTAGGTTTTGATAGCGCGAAGTCGTTGTGGAAACGCTCATTCAAGTAAGTAGCGGTGCGTACTTCCTAAAAAAGAAGCCCGGCTTCCGCAGTGCATGTCGTCTGCGAAAACCGGGCTTCTGGGTTGTTACCTGACCTTCAAGATATTAATAGCCAGGGTTTTGATCATACAGGTTAGGCGCAGCACTCAGCTCGGCCTGCGGTATGGGGTAGATGATCTGGTTGGCATCGACGCTGCGGCTCATGCGGTTGCGCGTGTCTTCCTTCGGAATCCAGGCGTTGATGGTGGTGAGCACCAGCCCTTCGCGCACGAGGTCATGCCAGCGGGAGCCTTCCCCAGCCAGCTCACGACGGCGCTCTTCCATCAGCTGCGGCAGCGTAACGCCGGTGAGCTTGGTGGTAACGCCAGCGCGGGTGCGCACCCGGTTCACGGCGTCGTCTACCTCGGCCTGGGTGCCGCCGGCGCCGTGCAGAATGCACTCGGCCTTCATCAGCAGCACGTCGGTGTAGCGCAGCACAATCCAGTTGATGCCCCAGTCGGTGCGGGTGGTGCCGCGGGCGCTTTCGTTCAGGTACTTCTTCATCAGCCAGCGCGTTTCCTTGAAGCCGGTGGTGCTGGTGTAGCCCTGGGCAAAGTTGAAGGTCTTGCGTACATCGCCGGTGGGGTAAGAATCCAGCAGATCGTTAGCAATCGGCCGGATTTCCAGACCGCCTGATACGAACGGAATTTTCAGCGCCGTGAAATACGCATCGGGCACCAGCAAGCCGGGGAAGTCGCTGCCCAGCCCGGCGCCGCCGCTCAGGAACTGGATGTCGAAGATGACTTCCTTGTTGTTTTCGTTGGTGTAGGAGAAAATATCGGGATACGAAGACAGGAAAGCGTATTTCCCGCTGTTCAGCACCTCGTTCAGCAGCGGCAGCGCTTTGGCGTACTCGTTGGTGTTCAGGCCCGGACCTTCGATGCCGTAGGTGGGGCCCGAGCGGGTCAGGTACACCAGCGCCAGCAGACTTTTGGCAGCGTTAGCCGTGGCCCGACCTACGTTGGGCTTGTCGGCCGTAACAGAGCCGTCGTAGGCGGCGGGCAGGTTGGCAATGGCGGTTTGTAAGTCTGAGATAATCAGGTTGTAGACGTCGGCAACGGGCGTGCGGGGCACTTTCGCCACTTCCGCCGGCACCAGGGCCTTGTCGATCAGGGGCACTTTGCCGAAGAAGCGCACCAGATCGAAATAGTAGAAGGCCCGCAGGAACTTGGCTTCGCCTTCGTAGCGGGTGCGCGCGGCCTCGGCCACCACACTACCATTGCTGGCCAGCTGATCCAAGAGCGTATTCGCCCGGAAAATGCCGTTGTAGTTGCCGCTCCAGGCTTCGGCCACGTACGGGTTGTTCACCAGCGCCGTCGAGAAATTGTTGACGGGCGCCCAGTCGCGCACACCTAGGTCATCGACGCCGTAAATGTTGTCGGAGCGGGTTTCGGAAAGGTTAAGCGCCCGGGTCGGGTAGGTGACCAGCGGCTGATACGCGGCCGTCAGGGCTTGGTCGAAATCGGCTTGAGTCTGGTAGAAGGTCGGGGTTGAGCCGCTGGAAAGCGGTGCTTGCTCCAGGTCCTTCTCGCACCCACTCAGGGAAAGCCAGCAGACCGAAGACAGAAGAAAAACTATTTTTTTCATGAGAAAGGAAGGCTAGGCTTAGAAGGTAAAGTTCAACCCCAGGATGAGCGACTTGGCGAGCGGTAGTCCGCCGTAGTCGACGCCTACCGGGAAGTTGTTGTCGCCGCCGCCGGTGTTCACGGCTTCGGGGTTGAAGCCACCTGTGTATTTATCGTGACCGAAGAAGTTTTCAGCTGTCACGTAGATGCGGGCACCCTGCGCGATACTCTTGTTGATAAGCAGACCTAGGTCGTAGCCCAGCGTGATGTTGCGCACGCGCCAGTAGTCAGAAGAATACAGCCAGTCGGTGTTCTTGATGCGGCCGAAGGTGGAGTAGGCTTTGCCCCGCAGACCTGCGCCGGGGTCTTCGGGTGAGCGCCACCGGTCGCGGTACAAACCAATCACGTTATCCACTTGCCCGGTGCCGGTGCGGTCCACGGCCCGCCCAAAGAGCGAATAGATAGAGCCGCCGTTCTGCCCTTGCACCAGCACGCTCAGGTCGAAGCCTTTGTAGCGGAAGCTGTTGGTCACGCCCCAGATGTAGTTCGGGTTTGGGTGGCCTACGATCTGGCGGTCGTTGGCGTCAATCTTCTTATCGTTGTTGGCATCCACGTACTTGGGGTCGCCTACCGTTTGAGAGCCGTAGAGCGCGGCGCCGCCATCAATGTCGCTCTGCGACAGGATGCCGTCCTGCTTCACCACGTAAATGCTGTAGAGCGGCTGGCCAACCTTCAGGATGTTGTTCGGAATGTCGAACGCAGACTGAATCTCAATTGGCGCGTCGCCGACACCTAGGTGTACTACCTTGTTGGAATTGTGGCTCACGTTCACGGAAGTATTCCACTGGAACGCGCCTACCAGGTTGTGGCTGGTCAGCTCTAGCTCCAGACCGCGGTTCACTACTTCGCCGATGTTGGTCAGCTGGGTGCTAAAGCCGGCCGCTGATAGCACCGGAATGTTGAGCAGCAGGTCTTTGCTGGTTTTGGTGTAGTAGTCGAACGAACCCGTCAGGCGGTTTTTGAGCACGCCAAAATCAAAGCCGACATCATACGTGCGGGATCTTTCCCACTTCAGATCGGGGTTGTTCACCCGGTTGGGGGCCTGGCCGCTGGCCTGCGCGCCGCCGAACGTGTAGTTGTAGATACCTAGGGTTGCGATGCTGCTGTAGTCGCCGATACCGTTGTTGCCGGAGTAGCCCACGCTGGCCCGCAGCTTCAGGTCGCTGATGGGCGCAATGCCCTGCATGAAGCCTTCCTGGGAGATGCGCCAGCCCACCGAAGCGGCCGGGAACACGCCAAACTTGGTGTTTTCGCCGAAGCGAGACGAACCGTCGCGGCGGATGCTGGCCGACAGCAAATACTTGCCGGAATAGGCGTACTGCACGCGCCCGAAGTATGAAATCAACGCGCTTTGGGTTTCAGTGGTGTAGTTGTTAGCCGTGCCGCTGATGTTGACCGCTGCGTTCAGCGTCGTTACGGCCTGATTAACAAAACCTCCCGTGGCCGACAGCGCCTGCGAGTAGAGCTTGGTGAAGTTGTAGGAGTAGCCGGCCAGCCCGGTGATGTCGTGCTTGCCACCGAGGGTCTTGGTGTAGGTCAGCGTGTTCTCGTTCACGAACGTCTGCCGACGGAAGCTGCTGTAGGAGCCCGACGCCTGACGGTTACCTAAGCTGCCGCTCACGAAGGCCGGCGCATACGATTTCGACTGCGCATCGGTGTTGTCGATGTTGGCCGTCGAACGCAGAGCTAGCCCTTTGATAATCTGGAAATCACCGTAAACGGTACCTAGGGTCCGGAACGTGCGCGTGTCGCCGATGGATTTTTCCAGTAGCCGGATCGGGCTGTTGCGCGTCGTGCCCCAGTTATAGTAGGTGAAGTCACCGGTGTTCGTGTTCAGGCCGGCTGTGCTTTCTACTACCGGCGAGCTGGTGGCTACCAGGTGGAGCAGGTTGTCCTTGCCTTCCACGCCGGGGTCATTGGTGATGGAGTACGACGGTGAGATATTCAGGCCGAACTTGAACTTGTCGCTGGCTTTCACTTCTACGTTGGCGCGACCCGAGTAGCGCTTGTAACCCAGCCCGACCACCATGCCGTCCTGCTTCAGGTAATCACCCGAAACATAGTAGTTTACAAAGTCGCTGGCGCCGCTGGCCGCCAGCTGCACGTCCTGCGTGAAGCCGGTGCGGAAGGCTTCCTTTTGCCAATTCACGAAATCCAGCCCCGGATGCCCAGGCTGTAGCCAACGGTCATCAATCATATACCTAGGGTCGATGGTCGTTACCTTCAGCGCCGTCTGCCGCTCAGCCGTCGTTTGGGTAGCAAGGCGCCCCGGACCCGAGGCCACCCAGTTGGCGTTGATGATTTCAACAGAGCGGTCGATCCACTCTTCCGAGTTGAGCATGTCGAGCTTGCGCACCGCCTGGGTGAAGCCCGCGTAGGTGTTCAGGTTGATCTTCGGCTTGCCCGATTTGCCCCGCTTGGTGGTAATCAGTACGACGCCGTTGGCGGCCCGCGAACCGTAGATAGCGGCGGCGGCGGCATCCTTCAGCACCTCAATATTCTCAATATCATTGGGGTTGATGTTGTCCAGCGGGCTACCGCTCGCGAAACGCCCGGAGGAGTTCTGAGCCGCTGCTTCCAGCGGGAAACCATCAATCACGTACAGCGGCTCGTTGTTGGCCGTGATGGAACCCGCACCGCGCACCTGCACGCTGAAGCCCCGACCCGGTACGCCGGTCGTCTGCTTCACCTGCACGCCGGCCAGCTGTCCCACCAGCGCCTGATCGACGCGGGCGAGCGGGCGTTCCTGTAGTTTTTCGGCGTTGAAAGAGGCAATAGCACCGGTCACGTCGCCTTTTTTCTGGGTGCCGTAGCCTACTACCACCACTTCATCCAGCGCTTTAGTATCTTCTACCAGCTTGATGGTCAGGGCTTCGGAGCCAGAGAATTTGCGCTCCTGCGTCTGGTAGCCAATGTAGCTGAAAACCAACGTGCCGGCCGTTTCTGGCACCGATAGCGTAAAGGCACCGTCGGCGCCCGTGGTCGTGCCGTTGGTGGTACCTTTTACCACTACCGTTACGCCGGGCAGGCCCTCATTGGAGCCCGAAACTACTCGGCCCGTCAGCTGCCATTCGGCAACAGTGCGGGCAAGCGGGCGGGCTTGTAGTGTGCTGACGGCGGGATTCGCCAGCAGCAGCAGCGCCGCTAGCGCCACCGGCTGACCACGCCGCCAGTTGTAGGTTTTCTTCATGGGGGTTTTGAGTAATAGGTGAGCGTGAGGAAGACTGAATTAGAGCTATTAAAACTACTTTTTGACCCGCCCGAAACTCTCCTGTAGAGTACCGTTCTGATGTCTCAGGCTCGTATTTTTATTTTATAAAAACTTGGATTTTAGCAACCCAGAGGCCAAGAAAGCGCCATTTTCCTACGGGAGGCGAGCCGCTGAGAAGCGCTAATGCCGGCGTACTGTTGCCGACGAGCCTTCAGGGAAAACGTTTGCGGCTGCAAACGTTTGTTAGCCGGCATTTGCAGATGCCGGCTAACGACTACATCATCCAGGCAGCACCACCTGAATTATTTCCCACGCTCCAAAACTGGCCTGCCGCGGCAGCAAATCCTTCCCGCACTCTCCTGCTACCAGAATGCCCAACCAGATTCAGGACTTTTACCCAAGGCAAACTGCCATAGTCCCGAGCTAAAAAAGAAAACAAAAATCTAGCTTTCCACAGGACTATTATCCTAAATATTTTAATTTATATAAGATAATTTTCCATTCAGCGGCTTTACCCTCTTCCGCTTAGTCAAGAATTTGTTTTTTGCAACAGAACAGAACAGTAGCGCTTACGTCTTATGGACTATAGCAAGGCTGCCTGGCACCGAGCCAACCTAGGTTTTTTACGGACTGGTGAGTTTCTACTTAATAGGTTATAAATTTCGGGATGAGCCTTTCTACTTTATTGGAGTCAGATTTTCTTATCATTTCGCATGATCCTGATAATCAATGGATTTATGCTGATTGGCAGGACGAGCTAGGGTTGGAGCAGGTGAAGCGCGGCACGGAGGCTATCCTAGCCTGCCTGCATCAAACGTCCTGCAACAAGCTCCTCAACGACAACACCAACGTGCAGGCCGCCACTTGGTACTTCTCCGACTGGGTGGCCTCCGAGGCTATGCCGCGCTACGCAGAGGCCGGCCTGCAGTACATTGCCTGGGTGCTGTCGCCTTCGCTGGATTGCCGGATGTACGCCGACCAAGCCGTCGGCATGACCAAAACGCCCCTGATAGCTGTTTTCGATGAGCTAATCGGGGCCCACCAGTGGCTGCGTTCCTGCGAGCAGTGGTTCCCGGCCCAGCGTTACCTGAGCACCCCAGCCGCATAGGCACTATAAAGCAGCCCTAGGTCGTATTCGCAAGAGGTCCTTCCTGGCGAGCTGCCTTGTGAGTAATCCACGTTATAGGGTACACTTACATAGCCCCAGCGGGGCTATATATCATTAGAACCCAAAGCAGTAGCACATCCTAGCCCCAGCGGGGCGGCACCTAGGTCTCAACGACGGGTGTCGCCCCGCTGGGGCTTGGTCGTTTGTACGGGCTAGGTTCTACCAATATCCTGCCCCACCGGGGCTAGCTTACCAAGAATGCAGCTCGTTGAAACGGCTAGTACCTACCGAAATACACGCCGCCCAACGGTTATATACGCCTATATATAGCGGTTTATCAAGACGATACGCCGCATCTTGTTAGAATCAATCTAGTTAACCTAGCCTTAGTGCAAGGCGTACAGCACCTATTCGCCCTAGGGATGCACGGCACCTCTCCCACCACGGCTTCTTTTATGTTCGGCGCCTGTCCTCATCCATCTACCCACTCTATTCGATTCGCTCTATGAGCAGCAAAGTTCTTACGAAACCCCTCGGCGATGTGCCTGTTGCACTGCCGCCGCTCCAGCGCGTGACGCTGACCATCAACGGCGCCGAAAAGCAGCTGGAAGTAGCACCGTGGACCTCGCTGCTTGACCTCTTGCGCGAGTACCTCGACCTGACGGGCACCAAAAAAGGCTGCGACCATGGCCAGTGCGGCGCCTGCACGGTGCTGGTTGATGGCAAGCGCATCAACTCCTGCCTGAGCCTGGCCGTGATGCAGGAAGGCAAGGAAATCACCACGATTGAGGGCCTGGCGAAAGGCGACCAACTGCACCCAGTGCAGGAAGCCTTCATCGAGCATGACGCTTTCCAGTGTGGCTACTGCACGCCGGGCCAGATCTGCTCGGCCGTGGGCCTGATCAACGAGGGCCACGCCAAGACTACCGAAGACATACAAGAGTTGATGAGCGGTAATATCTGTCGCTGTGGGGCTTACGTCGGCATCACGGCCGCTGTGGAGCAAGCCCTGAAGGTGTGTCAATCTAACGCGCAGTAACCGATGAACAGCTTTACCTACACCCGCGCGGAAACCGTCGACACGGCTATCGGCGAAATCAAGGCGCACCACACGGCCAAGTTCATCGCCGGCGGCACCAACATTCTCGACCTGATGAAGGAGAATGTGGAGCGCCCCGACCACCTTGTTGACATCACCCGCCTGCCGCTTAAGCAGATAGAAACGCTTCCGGATGGCGGTTTGCGCCTAGGTGCGCTCGTCACGAACGCCGATACGGCGTATCATCCAGAGGTACAAAAGCGCTACCCACTGCTGAGCAAGACTATTCTGGCCGGTGCCTCGGCGCAGCTGCGCAACATGGCTACGGATGGCGGCAACTTGTTTCAGCGTACGCGCTGCTACTACTTCTACGACACAGCCACGCCCTGCAACAAGCGCGAGCCGGGCTCGGGCTGCTCGGCTATCAATGGCTTCAACCGCATTCATGCCATTCTGGGCACCAGTGAGCACTGCATTGCCACGCACCCTTCCGATATGGCTGTGGCGCTGGCGGCGCTGGAAGCCACCATTCGCGTAAGCGGCCCCAACGGGGAACGCACCCTAGCTATGGCTGACTTTCACCGCCTGCCCGGCGACAAGCCGCAGTACGACAATAATTTGGAAGCCGGCGAAATCGTGACCAGCATTGATCTGCCCGCAAACGGCTTCGCGAATAACTACAACTACCTGAAGCTGCGCGACCGGTCGTCGTATGCCTTCGCGCTGGTATCGGTAGCGGCCGCCCTCGAGCTGGAAGGCGACACCATCAGGGAAGCACGCGTGGCCCTGGGCGGCGTGGCGCACATGCCTTGGCGCAAGCCCGAAGCCGAAGCTTTGCTGAAAGGCCAGAAAGCGACCAAAGAGAACTTCCGCAAAGTGGCTGAGGCCCTGTTGGAAGGTGCCAAAGGCTTTGGCGCGAATACGTTTAAGATTGAGCTGGCTCCCCGCGCCATCGTGCGGGCGCTGGTGATGGCCACCGAAATGAAGAAGAAATAATGGCAGCAACTACCTATGTCGGCAAGCCGATAAGCCGCGTCGACGGCCGCGCCAAAGTAACCGGCGAAGCAAAGTACGCCGGCGAGTTCAACACCGCGGGTCTGGTCTATGGCTACGTGGTTTCGAGTGCTATTACCAAGGGCAAAATCACCAAGATCGACACCTCGCAGGCGCTGAGCATACCGGGTGTTTTGCAGGTATTTACCCACGAAAACGCGCCTCGCCCGGCACACTTCGATAGAAGCTTTAAGGATGACGACGCCGTAGCCGGCGCGCCGCTCAAGCCGCTCTATAGCCCCGAAATCGGTTTTAGCATGCAGCCGATTGCGCTGGTTGTGGCCGATACATTTGAAATTGCACGCTACGCCGCTTCGCTTGTTGAAGTAGAATATAAAGCCGAAAAGCCGGAAACGGACCTCACGAGCAAGCCCAAAGGGCACAAAGCGCCCAAAGGCAAATCGGGCTTCACTCCCCCCAAGGACCGCGGCAACGCGAAAAAAGCCTTCGAAATGGCCGATGTGCAGTTTGAGGCCGAGTACGTGCACATGCCGGAGCACCATAATGCGCTGGAAATGTTTTCCTCCACGGTGCTTATGGACGAAGAGGGCAAGCTGAAGATCTACGACAAGACGCAAAGCGCCTTCAATAGTCAGAAGTACATTACGCAGGTTTTTGGGCTGAGCAAGGATGAAGCGCGGGTAGTATCACCCTTCGTGGGCGGCGGTTTCGGGTCGGGCCTGCGCCCGCAGTACCAGCTGTACCTGGCCGTGATGGCCGCGCTGGAGCTGAAACGCTCAGTGCGCGTGACCCTGACGCGCCAGCAGATGTTCAGCCTCGGGCATCGCCCGGCCACGCTGCAAACGGTATCGTTGGGGGCTTCCGAAGCGGGTGCGCTGCAAGCCATTAAGCACGAGGCCCTGAGCGAAACGTCGCGCGGGGAGGAATACACGGAGGTTATCGTGAACTGGTCAGGCTCGCTCTACCAGTGCGACAATGTGAAGCTCGACTACTACCTGCGTAACCTCGACGTTTCTACGCCAATGGATATGCGCGCGCCTGGTGCCGCCACGGGTGTGCTGGCAACCGAAACGGCCATGGACGAGCTATCCTACAAGCTAGGTATGGACCCGTTGGAGCTGCGCTTACTCAACTACGCGGAAGTGAATCAGCTGGAAGGCAAGCCTTTTTCCAGCAAGGCGCTCCGCGAGTGCTACGCCCAGGGCGCCGAGCGGTTTGGCTGGTCCAGGCGCAACCCTGTGCCCCGCTCGACTCGCGAAGGCACCAAGCTCATTGGCTGGGGCATGGCCACCGGCATCTGGGATGCGCAGCAAAAGAAAGCCGCCGCCAAAGCCAACCTTTCCGTCGACGGAAAGCTGGTAGTAGCAAGCGGCACAGCTGATATCGGCACCGGCACCTACACGGCCATGTCGATAATTGCCGCCGAAACCCTAGGTCTGCCGATTGAGGCTGTTACGTTTAAGCTCGGCGACACCACCTTGCCCGAAGCCCCGCTGGAAGGCGGCTCCTGGACGGTATCCTCGGTGGGTACGGCCGTGCAGGAAGCGTGCGAGGCTATTGGCAAAAAGCTTTTTAAGCTGGCAAAAAAGCTCAAAGACTCTCCGCTGAAAAAAGCTGCTTTCGAAGATATTGCGTTTGCCGATGGCCGGATTCAGCTGAAAGGCAACCCCTCAGCCAGCGTCTCCATCATCGAGACGATGCGGCAAACCGGAATAAATTACATCGAAGAAGAAACCACGGCCCTGCCCAATTTCCTGAAGCAGATGAAATACTCCCGCAACACGCACTCCGCCGTGTTTGTGGAGGTAGAAGTGGACGAAGACCTAGGTCAGATCTGCGTGCGCCGCGTGGTGAGTGCCATTGCGGGCGGCCGTGTTATCAATCCCAAAACGGCGCGCAGCCAGATCCTGGGCGGCATTGTGTGGGGCATCAGCATGGCCCTACACGAAGAAAGCGTGCTCGACCACGACTTCGGCCGCATTATGAATCATAACCTCTCGGAGTACCATGTACCGGTCAACGCCGATATTCACGACCTGGAGGTGATTTTTGTGGAAGAACACGATAAGATTGTAAACCCGCTGGGCGCGAAAGGCCTGGGCGAAATCGGCCTCGTGGGCGTAGCGGCGGCCGTGGGCAATGCCATCTATCACGCCACCGGCAAGCGCGTCCGCGACTTCCCGATTACGCTGGACAAGCTGCTGTAAATAAGACTAAACGAATACCAACAGCAAAAAAGCCTTCCTCATCGGGAGGCTTTTTTGTTGGCTTTCGGCTGCTTAAAAAAACCTAGCCCCCTTCTTCCTGCGAAGAATGATTGTTCCGACGGGAATCATCCCAGGGCCAGAACTGACCATACAGGCGCTCTACCCGCACCCAGTCGCGCAGATGGTGCAGCGCTTTGGCCGCGCTTGTAGCCGTTACTTTGTAGGAGCCCCAGGTGGCAATGTACACGTCCTCGGCAAAGGCGTGGCGCGCGCATGTGAGCTGACACCGACCAATGCGGTGCAATACTTCTACCCGGTAGCCGTGGCTACGGTAAGTGAGCAGATGATCAGGAGCCAACGTAGTAAGACGCAATGTGATATAGATAATAGCCAGGTCAAAATCGTCAGAGATATTGCAGCGAAGATCAGGCCAGCAAAGCGGCAACCTACGGGCTCAGCGGAAAAACGGATTGCAGGCCCAACAGCAGCTACCGAGAAATAGGAGTTAGCTTTTTTGAATAATTAATTGATACAAACCATCCTATATTAGAAGTTCTTTACCGCATCAGTCCAAAACAAATGACTTCTTTATCTCCCCGGCTGGCACTCGACCACCCCATTATTCAGGCGCCTATGGCCGGCACCGCTACCCCTGGCCTGGCGGCGGCCGTGTCCAATGCAGGTGGGCTAGGTTCGCTGGGCGTCGGTGGCGCTTCCGTAGAAGCGGTGGGCCAAATGATAGCCGAGGTACGCCAGGCCACCGAGCGGCCGTTCAACGTGAACGTGTTCTGCCACCGACCCAGCGCCACCGACGTGCCCCGCGAAAGCCGTTGGCTGGAATACCTAGGTCCGTTCTTTGCAGAGCTAGGTAGCACGCCACCAGCTAGTTTGCCCAAGCCCTACAAGAGCTTCGTAGAGAATGAGGCCATGCTCAGGCTATTGCTCGAAACCCGCCCAGCAGTCATCAGCTTTCACTTTGGCTTACCTCCTGCTGATCAGCTCGCGGCCTTGCGGGCCACTGGCGCTACGCTGCTCGCCTGCGCCACTACCCTGGCCGAAGCTCGCATCATCGAGGCAGCAGGCATTGACGTGGTAGTGGCCCAAGGCGTGGAGGCTGGTGGCCACCGCGGGGTGTTCGAGCCCGAGCAGGGCGACGCCGGCCTGGGCACCCTAGCCCTCACGCGCCTGCTGGTGCGGCGGCTGCGCATTCCGGTGGTAGCAGCCGGCGGCATTATGGATGGCGCAGGCATTGCAGCAGTGCGGCGCCTGGGGGCCGTAGCGGCGCAAATGGGCACGGCCTTTATAGCGTGCCCCGAGTCGGCGGCCGATGAGGTATATCGGGCTACGTTGCTGCAAAGCCCTCCCCCACTCACGGCCATTACGGCCACTATTTCGGGACGCCCGGCGCGCGGACTAGTCAATCGGTTTGCGCGCGAAGTAGACCAGCCAGGGCGGCCGGAAGCCGCGCCTTTTCCGCAGGCCTACGAGGCGGGCAAGCTCCTGATAGCCGCCGCCCGCCAGTACGGCACCCCCACCGACTTCGCCGCGCATTGGGCCGGGCAAGGCGTAGCGCTGGCGCGTGCGCTGCCTGCCGCCGAACTCGTGCGCGTGCTGGTGGAGGAAATGCGGGAAGCCAACCTAGGTGGCTAGCTTTCTGCGTAAAGAATTCAGAGTGGGTTTGGGATTTTGAACCTAGTCATGCTGAGTTTATCGAAGCATCTCTACCGCAGTGGTAATTAGAATGCCAACAACGAAGCGGCAGAGATGCTTCGACATGCTCAGCATGACGCGCTATCAACTTTTTATGGCTAACAAAATGGCTGGTTTCCCTTCTCAGCCGAGAAGGGAAACCAGCCTTTTCCATGAGCACAACCTAGGTTATTGCTTATCAACCACAAAAATACCGCCCGTCAGCGCCACGTCGGTTTTCAGTACGCGACCGGCTGCCAGGTCTTTGCTCAGAGGCTGGCCGCCGCCAACGAAGATTTGCACCTTGCCTGCCAGCACCACACGTTGCGCTTTGGCGTCGAGCATCGACAGTTGCCGCGGGGTAAGCGTGAACTGCACCGTTTTCTTTTCGCCCGCTTTCAACGACACGCGCTGGAAGCCTTCCAAGGCGTGCAGCGCCACGCGACCTTTCGCGTCGGGGTGCTTCACGTAGAGCTGCACCACTTCCTCCCCGGCGCGCTGACCAGCGTTCTGCACCTCCACAGTCACACTCACCGGCTTGCCGGTTTGCGGAGCAGAACCAACTTTCAAGTTACTGTATTTGAAGGTGGTATAGCTTAGGCCGTGGCCAAAAGGAAACAAAGGCGTATCCTTGAAATAACGGTACGTGCGGCCTTCCATGCTGTAATTGTCGAAGGCCGGCAATTGGCTTTCCGACTTGTAGAACGTCACGGGCAGGCGGCCGCTGGGGTTGTAATCACCAAACAGCACATCGGCCAGAGCCGTGCCGGCTGCTTGCCCACCGTACCAGATGTTCACGATGGCCGGCAGGTTGGCGGCTTCCCACTGGCAGCCAATGGCGCTGCCCGTCATCATAGCAAACACCACCGGCTTGCCCGTGGAGTGCAGCACCTTCATCAGCTCGGTCTGCACTTTAGGCAGCGCGATGCTGGTCCGGTCGCCGCCGCTGAAGCCTTCCACGTCCACCTTCATTTCCTCGCCTTCCAACCTAGGTGAGATGCCGCCCACGAACACAATGGCGTCAGCATCTTTCACTTGCGCCAGAATATTCTGCGCGTTCATGGGCACAATGTGGGCCGCGGTGAACTTCAGAATGGTGCGGCTCACCGCCTGGAAGTACTCAATCTTGATGTCAATCTTTTTGCCGGCTTCCACCTTCAGCGTGTGCTGGTTAGTCGATACGCCGCGGCTTTTCCAGTTGTCAATCACCAGCTTGTTATCCACGAACAGGCGGTAGCCATCGTCGCCGGTGATTTGCAAAGCCAGTTCCTCCGACTTCTCGGGCGTGAACGTCGTCGTGTAGCGCGCCGACACGTTCTCGGAAGGCAAGCCCTTCACGATTTCCAGTTTGGTGTTGGCCAGGTAGCGGTCGAGGCCCGGCTCAATCTGGGTTGCTACGGGTTTGCCGGCCAGCTCAGTGCCGGTAAAGTACTCGGCATTGAAGCCTTGCTTGCCGTTGTAAGCTAGGTTCTTATTGATGTCGAAGGTTTCATATACGGTGTTGCTGGCGTAGTCAACTCCTTGTATATAGGTCACTTCCGCATTCTTACCTAGCTTGGCCTTGATGCCTTCCAGCGGCGTCACAATGTCCGTCGGGAAGCCGTTGTAGTTGCCGAGCTGCACACTTTCGTTGTTGGCATTCGGGCCGAGCACGGCAATCTTCTTGATGTCTTTGCGCAGCGGCAAGGTGTTCTTGTCGTTCTTCAGCAGCACGATGGATTCGCGGGCCATTTTGAGGGCGTGCACCTGATGCGGCTGGCTTTCCACCACGCTCATCGGAATCTGGGCGTACTTCACGCGCTCCACTGGGTCGAACATACCCAGCTGAAAGCGAATCTTGTAGAGCCGCTTCACCGACACATCCAGCTGCTTTTCCGTTATCAGGTTCTTCTGCACCGATTCCAACAAGGAGTTGTAGGTAAACAGCTTACCCGTGGCGCACTCAATATCGGTGCCGTGCAGCACGGCATTGGCGGCAGCGGTAGCGGCATCTGGGTCAGTTTTGTGGTGTTGCCAGAAGTCGTTGATGCCGTCGCAGTCCGAGGTAACATAGCCCTTGAACTTCCACTTATCATACAAAATCTGGTTCATCAGAATGTCGCTGCCGCAGCAGGGCTGACCGGCGTAGGCGTTGTAAGCGCACATCACGCCCGCCACTTTCGCATCCACAATCAGGTCGCGGAAAGCAGGTAAGTACGTGTCCCACAAGTCGTAGTCGCTGATCTTGGCGTTGAACTCGTGGCGCAGCTGCTCGGGGCCGCTGTGCACGGCAAAGTGCTTGGCGCAGGCCGTGATTTTCAGGTACTTTGGATCATCGCCCTGGAAGCCTTTTACCAGCGCCGAACCTAGCTGCCCGGTCAGGTACGGGTCTTCGCCGTAGGTTTCCTGGCCGCGGCCCCAGCGCGGGTCGCGGAAGATGTTGATGTTTGGAGTCCAGAACGTAAGCCCCTGATAAATACCTCGTTCGCCCCGCCGTACGTACTCCTGGTGCACGGCCCTTGCTTCGTCGGAGGTGATGGTAGCCATCTTCAGCATAGCTTCCTTATCGAAGGTAGCGGCCATACCGATGGCCTGCGGGAAGACGGTGGTCTTCATGCTCGTGCGGGCCACGCCGTGCAGGGCTTCGTTCCACCAGTTGTAGGCCGGAATACCTAGCCTATCGATGGCGGGTGAGGCGTTCAGCATTTGCGACACTTTCTCGGGCAGCGTCAGGCGGCCGACTAGGTCATCTACCCGCTGATCGATGGGCAGGTCGGGATTGCGAAATGGAAAGTCTTCGGCTTTGCTGGCAGCCATTGCCTGCGAGCCAGTATTGGTTTTGCCCTGCTGGATCTGACTCTGGATTGCTCCGGTGAGCGCCAGCAGCGACAAGACGATTATGGGTTTTTTCATGCGTTGGAAGTGGTGAAAGGGTAAGTATTCATGCGTACCAGCACCTAGGTTATGCGGCGCGCAAGGGCTATTAGATGCCACTTTGCGCCGCGCTTCGCCGATTACCGATTACGCATAAAGCCTCAAGAACACCTCTAAAGTAGGCCCCTGGAAAGTTAGCGCAATCGTTTCAGGACCAAACCCGCAGTATTCCGGCTGAAATAATCGATGCAATCGATTGTGATATTATTTTTTTCGGAGCAGAACAGCAGCTTGCCTACCTCGCCCGTAAGCCGATGGCTAACGTACAAGCCCAGGACCAACCATCTAAAAAAGCAGAATCATGGCAGGAAAATTAACCGGACAAGTAGTTCTCATCACCGGCGCGAGTGCCGGCATCGGCGAAGCGTGCGCACGGGCCCTAGCGGCGGAAGGTGCCCACCTCGTGCTGACGGCCCGTCGGGAGCACCGCTTGGAGGCGCTCAAGGCTGAGCTGCACCCGCAAGGCACGCAGGTGGTCATTGTGGCCGGCGATGTGCGCGCCGAAGACACCGCCCGCCGCAGCGTGCAAGCCGCCCTCGATACGTTCGGCAAACTCGATATTCTCATCAACAATGCCGGCGCGGGCAACTACAAAAACCTAGTGGACACCAGCGCCGACGACTACGATGAGATGATGGACACCAACATGCGCTCCACGTTCCTGTTCACGCGGCACGCCGTGCCGGCTATGCTCGCTCAGAAATCCGGCACCATCCTGATGCTGTCGTCGATGGCGGGCTTGTATGGCTTTGCCGGCGAAGCAGTGTATTGCGCCACCAAGTTTGCGCAGGTCGGCTTCGCCCAGGCCCTGGACAAAGAGTTGCGGCCGGAAGGCATCAAAGTGGGCGTGATTTGTCCGGGCGGCGTGAAAACGGAGTTTGCCCTGGGCAAGGGCCGCACCGAAGAAGGCGTGTCGCAATCAGGAATGCTGGAGCCGGAGGATGTAGCCGGCGCGGTGCTGCTGGCCTGCACTCAGTCGCCCGGCTCGCGCATCATCGAAATCCAGATGCGCACGATGGCCGAATCGCTCTAAGCGGTTTCGACTGACCAAGGACCTAGGTTTTGGTGTGCTGGCTCCTTTATAATCAGCGCACCAAAACCTAGGTCCTTTGTGCACAGACCACAAAGCTACGGGCGCAAAAGGGGCTACAGCGGGTGTATATCGGTGCTGTTGCTGGCGCTGGCATCGGTGTCGTCGTAGCCACCGGAACTGGTGTTTGCGGCATCAGCATCGACTGATAGCTCCTCTTCTTGCGGTGCTGGCGTAGCCGTGGCATCCGTTTGCACGGGCGTTGCGGCCGGTGAGCTGCTTGTTGTCGGGTCGGGTGTTGCGTCGGGCGCCGCTTCGCCTGGCTGGTTCGCCGCCGAGTTATCGGGCTGACTGTCCGGAGTACCCTTGGAAGCTAGGTCTTCCGGGGTGCGGTTGGTAGGATTCTTCGGATCTGCCATAGAAGAAGTTGTTATACAAATAGTTAGAAATACTATCCCTTCTACGTAGCCAGCTACGGTTCAGTTTACGAACCGTTGGCTGAGCAGATAATAGTGCGGTGTATTGGGGCAATACTTGGGCAGTTGGCAGCACATTTCAGGAGAGAAGCCCGGCCGCGACAAACCAGATGTTGCCGGCGTCAGGAATACCCAAGAAGATGTACTCTTTTTCGGGCAGCGGGCCGCAACTCAGGCGTATAGCTTAGCCGTACTTACAGCTCACCCCCTTCGCGCTTTCTTATTATGCCTGAGCAAGTTGCGCTATTCACAACGTTCAGAGGCTGCTGGACAAGATCAAGAAAAGCAAGCCGGGGTGCCGACCCAGGTTGGCGGAGCGCAGCCGTATTCCTCACCCGACCAGAACCTAGGTCTCTCGTTGTCGGGCGCTCGTCAGGGGGAAGCTGCGCTTAGCTGACCCGCGTGCTGCAAACTACCAGACCTAGGTTGACTCTGCGCATCAGCCAGAAAATAAGCTTCTGATTAACAGAAAGTTACTCCATTTACACATTCTAATCCTATTTCCCACCTTTTACTCTTTTTCGCTCATGAAAGTCACTACCCTTCTGCTAGCCGGCCTAAGCCTGCTGGGGCTGGCCGCCTGCAACCAGGATGATGATGGCGGCACGCCGCCCATCTCCACGAACTTCCCTACGGAAACCCTAACCCCCAACCCGACGACCATTCGCGTGGCCGACTTGCCGGCACCCTACGCAACTATGTCGGTGACCAATTATCCGCAGGTGCTAAATACGCGCCCTGCCAACGCCAAGCTGCGCGTGCCCCAGGGCTACGCCGTGAACATCTTCCAGGATAGCCTGGCGACGGGTCGCTGGATGGCTATTGCGCCCAACGGCGACGTGTTCGTGGCCCAAATGAACCTGAATCAGATTACGGTGCTGCGCGACAGCGACCGGGATGGCCGCGCCGATCAGAAAACCGTGTGGGCCAGTGGCGGCATATTAAATCGGCCGATGGGCATGGCCTTTCAGGGCAACTCCTTTTATGTGGCTTGTTCTAACGCATTACTTCGCTACGACTATACCAGCGGGCAAACCGCGGCCGGCAACGCGCCTACTAAGCTAGCCGACCTGCCTGGCGGAGGTCAGCACCCAGCCCGTTCGCTACTGATCTATAACAACAAGTTCTACGTGGGCATTGGCTCATCACAGAACGCCTCGGTGGAAGAGGACAGCCGCCGCGCAACCATTCAGGAGTTTAACCTCGATGGCAGCGGGCAGACCACGTACGCCTCGGGGCTGCGCAACCCGCAGGGCCTCGACGTGAACCCGGCCCGGCCCGGCGAAATCTGGTCTGCCGTGAACGAGCGCGACGAGCTAGGCGACAACCTGGTGCCCGACTATGCCACGGCCGTGCCCCGTAATGGCTTCTTTGGCTATCCCTGGGTGTACCTGGCGCCCACCAACCGCGACCCTAGGATTACGGGGCCGCTACCCACGCAGGTAGCCAGCACCCGCACACCGGAAGTGCTGTTTGAGGCCCACGCCGCAGCCTTGGGCCTGACATTTTACACCGGCAACATGTTCCCTTCAGACGCCCGCGGCGACATCTTTGTGGCGATGCGCGGCTCCTGGAACCGTTCGGAGGGCTCTGGCTATAAGGTAGTACGCATCCGCATGAATGCAGCCGGTCTGCCCGAAACCGCCAGCGCCAACGGCCGGGGTGCGAGCTACGAAGATTTTGTAACGGGCTGGCATCTCAATGCAGGCGTGAAAGCGGCCCCGCAGGTGTGGGGCCGGCCGGTAGGCGTTATTACCGCCGCCGATGGTTCGCTGCTGATTGCCGAAGATGGTGGCGGCGTAATCTGGCGCGTGAGCTACAAGAACTAGCGCACTAGCGCAGACTTTGTAGCCCGCGCTTAGCCCGTTCACGGCTCGGAGTATAAAACCCAAGTGGCAGCGTTAGCCCCAGCGGGGCGCCATATCGGTATAGAAAGTTCGTGTATTGTTTTACCCGAGCCCCAGCGGGCGGCACCTGGCTTTGGAACCTAGGTGCCGCCCCGCTGGGGCTCGGTCGTTTGTACTTCCTACGTTCTACCGACATGCCGCCCCACTGGGGCTCGGTCCGACGACTTCACAACCTGAGTTACAAAGGTTACAAAGTCAGCGCTACACTGAGACGAACGGCAACACTAACCACCTACCTAGGTTTTTCTTAAATAGCAAGACACAAAAAAGGGGCTGCTGACGCAGCCCCTTTTTTCTTTTACAAGATTCGTTTTATAATCTTGTAACACTTTCAACAACAACCTCCTAGGGCTGCCCGCCGCCGCCGGCGGCTCCGTAAACCTGACCGGTGGCATAGCTGGCATCACTCGCAGCCAGCTGTACATAAATAGAAGCTAGCTCCACGGGCTGCCCAGGCCGCCCCATTGGGGTGTCGCCGCCGAACTTCTTGAGCTTTTCCTGAGTCGCGCCGCCGCTCACCTGCAAAGGTGTCCAGATCGGGCCGGGCGCCACGCCATTCACCCGGATGCCTTTCGGAGCCAGCTGCTTGGCCAGCGACCGGACATAGTTGGTAGTAGCAGCTTTGGTCTGGGCGTAATCGTACAGATCGGCGGAAGGATCGGTGGCCTGCTCGGAAGTAGTGCCAATGATAGTCGAGCCGGGCTGCAAATGGGGCAGCGCAGCCTTAATGATCCAAAATGGGGCGTAGATGTTGGTTTTCATCGTCGCGTCGAAGTCCTCGCTCGAGAGGTCCAGAATGGACTGGTGTTGCTGCTGCCGGGCCGCATTGCTGACCAGAATATCCAGTCCGCCCAGGCCACGCACGGCCTCATCGACCAGCCGCTTGCAGAAAGCTTCATCGCGCAAATCACCAGGAATGGCAATGGCTTTGCGGCCTTCTTTCTTGATCAGGGCAATAACCTCTTTAGCATCAGCCTCTTCCGCGGGCAGGTAATTGATGGCCACATCGGCACCTTCCCGCGCGTAGGCAATAGCAGCCGCACGGCCCATGCCCGAATCGCCGCCCGTAATCAACGCCCGGCGGCCCTTCAGTCGGCCCGAGCCCTTGTAGCTGCTCTCGCCGTGGTCGGGGCGCGGGTCCATCTGGCTGGCCAGTCCCGGCCAGGGCTGCGACTGCCCTTTGAATGGCGGCTTAGGGTATTTAGTAGTCGGGTCGGTAAGGGGTTCCGGGGCCGAGGCTTCCGCAATGGGCGCGCCTTCAACCGACAAAACCGGCGAAACCGCCGCCGCGGCCAAGCTAACGCCTAGTCCGCCGAGTACTTTGCGCCGGCTGAGTTTGTGTTCCTCTGTCATGATAATGCTGTGCTCTTTTTAAGGTTTGGTCAGAATGACTCTTTTCTGAGCCGGCCTACTCCGCCGGCACCTAGGTCACGCAACCTGACAGAATCACCTTTTTTGATGTTCTCCTCATGCCTGTGCTCCGATCAGCTTTCCCCGCTCAGAAGTCATTCTGTCTCTGATACTAAAACCAGCGAAAAACGGTTACTAAAGCCTTAATTTTGTGCCTGTAAAACCTAGCTCCTCACCAGTAAGCCCGTGGATTAACTCATGGGTTTAGTAAGCCACGCTGCGAAGCATGGGAAAGGAGAGCTTCGCGCAGTAAGCACAGAGGCGACAAATCCCGAGCCTTGGCTCAATAGACAACAAAAAAGCCTCGACTTTCGTCGAGGCTTTCGTGATTCCGCTGGGATTCGAAAGCAAACTAAAACCTCATTTCCAGCCAATAGGAGCACTTTTTTCTTGAAATGTAGGAGTGAAAATGAGAAAAATGTAGGAGTAGTTTTGTATCTTGTCTTCTGGAATCCAACGAGATACAGACATGAAAGAGACGACATTCAGCGTAGCCATCCGGGCCAAAGGTAAACCCAGTAAGAAAGGTGAGATACCCTTGTTTTTACGCTACACAGTCGCTCGGCAACAGTATTGGAAATCCTTGGGGCTGAATATTCATCCTAACCTCTGGGACGCCACAAATGAGAAAGTAAGTGACGACCATGACGAAGCCTTCCAACTAAACAACAAGCTTACCTTCCAGAAGCGTGTGTTGGAAATAGCAGCTAGCAAGGCTCAGGATAAAGAGGATTGGCAGCAGGTTCAAGCTTTGTTTGCTCGTTGGTTGGCAATGGAAACTGATGCTTATCAGAATGAGCTAGAAGACAAATCACCTAGGGAGAGGAAAGTCAGGCAGGCTAGGGAAACCAAGGAGACAGTAGAAACATATAAGAACTTTATAGCATCTACCCAAGCCTTTGTAGACGCCAACGATGACGAACAAGCCAAGGCAGTAGCTCACTTTCGTCAGCTCTTAGACGAGTATCCAGCCACCTTCATCAAGTCCAGCAAACTAGTGAGGCAACAAATCACTAGCTGGAAAAATACCTTGCTCAAGTTTGGCGAAGAAACTGGGTTTACCCTGACTTTCGACAACATGAATAAGGCTTTCTACAAAGCCTACGGGGACTGGTTATTGAGAGATAGTTTTGATGGATGGTTTGGAGCCAACGTTAAAAAGTTGAAGACCTTCCTCAATAAGTGCGTAGCAGATGGAATACAAGTAAATCCAGCCTATAGGTCCTTTGAAGTCTTGAGTGAAGTCAAGGAAATTATTTATCTAACTCCGAAGGAATTAAATCTTATATGTGCTTATCAGCCTCAAGAAACCTGGGAGCAAAAGTATATTGACCTGTGCGTATTCGGTAACCTGACAGGCTTGCGAGTTAGTGATATCCAGAATAGTAAGTTCTGGGTAGAAGATGAAATGTTAGTAGGTAGAAATACCAAGAACAAAACCTCTTACTTCATTCCATTGGCAACTGACGAACGAATAGAGCAGATATTGAATAAATATGAAATGAAGTTAAACCTTGTATCGGAGGTAAAATATAATAAGTATATCAAGCTAATCCTGAAGAAAATATTTGAGCGTCACGGGGTAAACCAGCACACCATCCATATTGTAAAATATAAGTGGCGTCAACCCTTCTATTTCGAATTCCAGAAGCACGAACTAATTAGCAATCACTCATCACGCCGAGGTTTTGTCACCAACATGTACAACGTACACAAGTATTCAGTAGAGGAAATAAAAGCGATGCTGGGTAGTACTTCGAATGAAATCCTGAAATACTTGAAGGTTGAGAAAGCCAACGTAAAGGAGAAAGCAGAAGCAAAAGCACGGGAAAGAGTTGCGCAAGCAATTAAAACAAAAAGTGCCTGAGCAAGACCCAGGCACTTTCAATTTACACAAAAATGAAAACCGCGAACGGCTACATTTTGATGCAAAGATACGGCTTTACTCCCAGTCTTGGAGTAAGTGGTCTACGGCGTCTCTCAAGTGCTTCAGGTACTCCTTAACTGCTTGCTGTTGGTCTGGACTGAAGGTATCACGGAAGCTAGGGCTAAATTTATTACTTACTGTCTTGGTATTCAGACCGATACCATTAGCTAAATCGGTAGCAGATATACCCCAATCGTTCAAAAGCGCTTTGACGTGGGGCAATTTATTAGGGTCTGTGGATAGTGGCATCAGATAGGTGATTTCAGTGTTGCAGGGACAAATTTACGCATAAAAAAGGGTAGAGACATGGAGCCCCTACCCTTCTGATTTAATCGACTCTGATATATCTATAAGAGCCTGGATTTTCTTTATCTTCCCAAATTCTGGCTTTGGTATAACCCTGGGTTTTTATCATCCTGAGCAATTTATTTTCTGTTGCTTGTTGATGCGAATTCTGTAGGCAGCTAATAATGAAACCCTTATTAACTTCTACCCTCTCAGCTTTCATGTTGAACCATATAAAGGCTTTACCTGGGTTTTCAATTCTTCCAAGAATACGAATGCGAAACGAGTCATGACCACTTTCTTTTTCAGGTTAGCAATAAAAAGAAGTAGGAGCCGCTGTCTCACCAGCTCCATTTTTCTTTTTCTAGTAAGTGGTCATTTTAAAGCCTCGGGTAAACTCTGTGGTATCAAGTCCTGATACATACCACTTGCCTTTCTTCTGGTAAATTCTCTCCACTTTCCCTAGGGCTTCTAAGCATTCATTCAAGTGGTCTTTTGTCGTTCTGGTCATGTAACCACCATTGTCTAAGGTGATTTCACCATCCTGATTCACTTCGAAAATTGTTGTCTGGTAGTGAATCACTTTTACTTTGTGGTCAAAGCAGACAACTTTTACAGCTTTCTTAGTCCGGAAAATCTTTTCCAATTTGCTGTAGATGGTTTCGAGATTTACGATTGCGGTTTCCATTTTGTGTAAATTTGAAGGTTGGGGCTATTAGCAACTGAATGCTAGTAGCAGGTCGGTTAGGTTTGTTTACTTCCAGATTTCAAAGAGCTGAGACAGTATCAGTTTAGCCGTGTGCCATTCTGATATTCAAATGTAAGAACATTTTCTTACAACACAATACCTTTGTAAGATTATTTTCTTACAAATAATTCAAGACAACTTAAGGCAACAAAAAAGCCTCCCGGATTTCTCCAAGAGGCTCACTATCAATTTGTACGAAGGGTTTAGACAGTTCTAGCTTATGGTTAAGATAACATCAGCAGGTATCTTCAACTTGGTGTAGAGCTTACGAGCGAAATCCATGTTCATTTCCCGTTTACCTCGCATTATTTCTGATAAACGTGTTTCGGTTACTTCCAGCATTTCAGCTAGGTTCTTCTGTCTTATTCGGCGCTTGAACATCTCAACTTCCAGAATACCCCGTAGTGTCTGTGGCGGGTCTGGCGTGTGGCCTGCTGCGATTTCGTAAGCTTCTACTAGTTCTCCTAGTGCTTGGATTTCTGCTAGTCGTTCATGTGCGTCAGGAGCCTGATTCCATTGAATAAGCTGGTTTACCGCTTCTTCGTGTTCCTTATCGTTGGTGATGCTGGTGAACATGGCCTGAGAAATTGAGTGAGAAACTGAACTGTGGTTGGAGCTACAGATTAATTATCTGCTGTTTACTAAGCTTATCGTAAGCTGCATGTGTAAAAATACCTCTTATATAGACTTGTCTAGGTGGAAAGAACACCATTGCGATTAACCTGTAATGATTGCCTTTTATGTTAAACACGTAGCGATTGTCACCAATATAATCTGTGCTCGGGAAATCGCTACGCACAGCATTAAAATCCTTCCAATCAGCTAGTTCTACTTGCTTAAACCAAACAGCTAGGTCTTCCTTGGCTTGTGCATTGGCTTGCGAAAAATCCTGGATTGCTTTTCTGGTAAAGATTCGCATGGTCAGTCTGATTTGGCTTGCTTGGTATACACCAAAGGTAGGTAAATACTTACCACAATCAAAATAAACTTACCAAAAACAAAATAAAAATCAGCAACAGGTTACACTTGGTTACACAAGGTTACACTTCAAAATTGCCAAGTGTAACCCGTAACTTGCTGATATAATACTACTTACCTTAGAGGTTACACTGGTTACACTAAAAAGAGAGTATAATATGTGTAGAGTAGTCCCATAATGGGAATATGTAGATTATGTATGGTTGAAAAACTAGTGTAACCGTGTAACTAGTGTAACCTTATTGGCTATCGTAATGATAATCAGGCACATGTTGGTTACACCTAGTAGCAGTTGAAGTGTAACTTTTGACCATCCCTACTCTTGAGTAGACTTACCAAACACGTAGGTAGCAGCAGCTAGCAACACGAACATTAGTATGCACGCGACTTCATACATATCAGCACCTTCAGTTAGAGCATCACTGATAGTGATGATTGTCATCATGATAGCAGACAACAATAGGCCTGAAATGAACATGGCAGTACCCCCATCGTGTTCGGGGTATAAATTGGTAAGTAGTTTGGTTACAAGATTCTTCATACTACTTAAATACTCCTGAGTAACCCTAGGCAGAGAACTTCATATGGTCTACCCTCTGTAACCACGTCCTGAGAAATACCTTCTGGCTCACATCCGTTTTCAAGTGCAGCTTGTCACGGAAGAATTTGTGTAGCGCCACTAACCTTGGCTCTTGCTGGTAACTCCCAAATTGACCAGTCCTATAGCGGTAGAAATCACGGCGCAACTGAGCAAAACAAGCATGGAACTGCGCTTGGTCAACAGCATTGAGAGCCTTCAAGGTCAACGGGCCTATCTTACCATCCAAGGCTAGGTCTTTATTGAAGCTTACTCTCAATATCCACTGAATCATCCATCCAACGCGGCCCGTGCCAGCGTTCACACCCGCATCAGCTAGGCTCTCAGCTACGGACTGATTAGCTACTAGGTCCAGGAGCAACGAGTCCCAGTATTGAGCCTCGTAGAAACGTATTACTAGTTGCTCAAGCTCTGTGGACTGAGCCAAGTACTTGCTAAAGGCTAGCCAATCCTTGCTCGTCTGGAGCTTCTTACCTACTGCTAACCATTGTTCACGGTAGGCGTGTACAATCTTCCACCCTGCCCACGCCGGATGGTATCGAGAGGCTATTCCCTTATAGGTTTCTCCTCTGGGTCCGTTGCCTAGGTCTTTTGGATTAGCTTGATAGCCACCCTCATTTGCAATCAGCTTAGGGTAGAATAATTTAAAATCAGACAATTATAAAGTTTACTTTCAAGTAATTAGCTTGTTAGGTTATATCCCCTAGCTCTTGCTAAATCAGCTAAGGATTTGTTTTGATATCGTATGTAACGGTGAAAGCTTTTGTAGTTGTAGCCTAGGGTTTCAGCCCACTGCGCTAATGTTTTAATCACACCGTTTAATTCTAAGAACACGTTGGTAGTCTTATTATTGGCTTGCTCTTTAGCGGTAGCCCAACGACAGTTAGAAGGCTCATAGTTACCATTCACATCGATACGTTCAATAGAATGGTCTTTTGTTGGTGCTCTACCCATATCTAGTAGGAAATCTTCATACGAATCCAGCCAACGCTCACAGACTGTAATCCCTCTCTCACCATACTGAGGATACTTCTCTGCATTCGGGTTGTAGCACCGAGCTTTAATACCGAACCAAGTTTTGTTTTCTTTTGAATAGTTGGCTTCTCCGTGTTTGTAGTTGATAGCGGCTGTGGACTCACGGTGCAAACACCCACAGCTTTGTGTAGTCCCATTCCTTAAGTTATCCGTGTTAACCTCTGTTTGTTGTCCACACTCACACTCGCATTGCCAAAACGTACGGTAGCGGTTTCCTACTCTCTTACTACCAGCGAATTCGTTTACAGTTAATCTACCAAATTGTTGACCCTTTAAATCCAATCTTTTCATATCTATTGTGTGTAAATAGATACGTCAAGACGAGACGTAGAAAGGAATCACAGGATGGACTAAAAGTCTTGCTTGTTATTTGCGTATCCACCCTCATTGGCAATCAATTTGGGGTAGAATAATTTGAAATCTGACACTCGTATTCATGGTATATCAATCAGTTATTTAGGCTCTATTCAATATCTACGCTTCTCATCATCCCCTTTGTCAAACACATGCACATTCCACAGCTTCCACGCATTCACAGACTCCCGAGTTGGCTGCTGTTCGGAATAACAAGTTGCGTGCCCCAGGAGCAGGATTTTAAGCTTTACATTCAGAGCCAAGATTTGAAGCAGGTTCACCCTATTAGAGTATACTTAGACACAAACACCATTGCAGAACTGGCCTTAGCGCCGAACGACATTGCCGACTACTACAATATATTTTGTTGCTTCAAGCGCGGCCATGCCCAATCCATCAAAGTTGTCGTGAATGACACCATTGTTGTGGAACGCTCCTTAATGACGAATAGCCCTTTTTCGAAGCTTTTCATCAAAGTCAACTCTCCCGAGAAGCGTTGGGATTATAACAACCCAGCTATCTACCTGCACATGGCCGCAGCGGGGGGTGTGATGTCGGAGTATAATTTGCAAATCGTTGCGGACAGCCTGTATCAAAACGGTCTTATCCCGGCGAAGTTTGTACAACTCCCCAAAGATTCTGTTGTCGAAATCTCGTTTATGAAGTAATAGCGTAGCGCCACTATTTCAGATTCCTAATCCATCAGGGAACCTGAGGCATTAGCTTAGGCTCACAAGGAGGTTCAACGCTGGTAGGAGTAGCCAACGGGTTACCTTGGTCATCAGCTGTTTTCCTTGCCAAGTACTTAGCACCTTCCTTCACCACCTGCAAGCCAAAACCGTTCGCAGTCAAGAAAAATCCAGGCTCCATTGGCAAAACCAAATGAGATGGGGTAACCAGAATGACAGTAGGAACTAGTAGCAGGAAATAGAATAAGCCAGCGAAAAACGATAGGGCTTTGAATAGGTCCAACGCTACGACATGATTCGTCTTGGCATTGGTAGTGATGTCTCGGAACCAACCAAACATTATTTACTCACACGCAATCCTTCAATTATTCTATCCAGCTTATTCTCAAGCTTTTCAATCGCTTTTGACTGGTGAGAAATCTCCGTTGTCAAGCGGTTTACCTCTATCGTTAGGTTGTCAACTGTGGCTAACTTCTTTTCTACACTTACAAATCTGGTTTCAAGCTTATCCACGAGGTTTTCACGGTCAAGGACTATTTGACCAAGCCTGTAATCGTGTTCTACAGCCTTCGTTTCTAGGGCCTTAATACGATTGTTGTACTGATTTCTACCATCCCTATAGTTGTTAATCAGCAGCATAATAATGGCTACCAATAAGCCACCAACTGCGGTTGGTATAATCTTATTCCAATCCCATCCTGTATCTACTTGTGTTTGTAGTAATAGTGTGTTTAGTATCAATTTCTGAATAGTATATATAGAAGTAAATAGCCTGCGGGTAATTAATTACACTACTTCTACAAGTTGAATAATATTCAAGTAACCAAACGTGCTACCAGGAGCAGCGTTAAAACTGAAGCTTAGCTTTCCACCTGCTGACTTCAGATTAGAAAACACACTGGTTAATGTTCGGTTACCCAGACCGTCTTGCGTCGTGGATTGATGGCTCTTGGTTACTCCACTCACTGTGTAGTTGGTTACCCGCACTTCCGTCGAACCAGCTCGGGAACCAATCAAGGTTAATTCATAGACAGCAGCATCATTCAAGCCTGTGAACTGGTAGCTAACAGTAGTGCCAGAGTTAGCATAATGTGCTGTAAACCAGCTATCTTGACCATAACCTAAAGCACCAGCAGCATTGTTGTAACCACCGTTAACACCAATTGCACCAGCACTGGTTACAGTCAAAATCTTGCTTGAAGTAACTCCGGACGTGTCAAATAATGGCACGGTGTAGTTACCTTGATTGACACCAAGTCTCGGGTAACCTCTAAACACATCACCCGGACTGGTTGTAATAGAAGCTGGGTCAATTATATACTTTTTAGCTTGAGGAATACGAGTGGAATAAAATATATGACGTCTTAACATTAGATAACTTTAGGTACTATTAATTTCTAATGGCAACCACAGCACCAACAGCGTTATCTGTTTTGGTAATGGTTACTGTTAAGGAGTTACCTGCTACCAGTGCAAATGGCAGGGTTACCACATTATTATTTACGCGATATTCTACACTGGCAATATTGCTGGTAGAAGCAGTTGTATAAGTAGCAGCGTCCGCACTGGTAATTGTTGTCGTGTAGGTTAGTGCGTAACCAGCTTCAAACCTGAAATCCAGAGTAGTACTTGAACTAACTGAACTAACACGTAAATCAACAATTGTTGTGGCAGGGTCCAGTGATGGCTGGATTTCACAACCATTACCAATTATTAATGTACCTGCACCCGACGTGAACACCGTGTTGAGTCCATAGGAAAGAACCGCCATACACTCCACCAATTTGATTGTCCGACCTCCAGGAACTAAGGTCTGGTTAGAAAATTGACAGTTATAGTAGGTCGTTCCTAGGACAGTACTAATGCTACCATTAGTTGTAGAAGCTACGAATCCGCCCGTACCACCCGCAAAACGAGTATTATACACGCTCGGCGGCATCTTAACACTGTGACCACTCGCGTAGAAAATACCACCATTACCAACGAAGCTCTCAATGGTTGTATTGGTGATATCACCATCAGCTTCTATGTGAGATTGGCGGCAGACAACAATACCATATTGCAAAGCTGGGTCCTCAAAAGCCGCTTTTAGGGAGTAGTGGTACTTAGGCGCGGATTGATTATAACCCCAGCACATGAGCGGTGCATTGTCATGATTTTGGAGCGTAGTTACGGCACCTGAGACATCTGTTTTCGGTAATTTTACTCGGTTACCAGTAAGTGTCGCATACAGGTCGTCGCCATCTGTTTCCAGCGTACCATTCTGGCCTACTGTGCCGGATAACCCTGGCTGCAATTGCAAACCATTCGTAAATCTGGCTTCTGCTAGTGGCTTCTTTGGATAAATAGCGCCAGACGTAAGTTCCAGAACATCTTGATTACTAGACTGGAAGACTAGATTACCACCGCCATTAAAATAGAAAGCTCCAGAAGTCTGGATGGAGTTGGCATCCTTGGTAAACGACAACTCATTTCCATTGCTAGCCACAAGTTTCACCAGTGGTTCTTGACTGCCAGCTGGACCTTGGACTTGGATGATATCACCTTTAGTTTGCTTGGCGGCAATCAGGTTACGTAGCTCCGTATCATTGTAAGTCGTACCACTAGAACCACCTGTATATCCACTGAGAACCTTCAGGAGACGTGATTTTGTGATAAGTGCATCTCCTACACCCAGCGCACCAGTGCTATTACTGTAAGCTTCCTCTTCTTTTTGAGCAGTTCCTATGTAGACTGGGACGTTATAGAAACGCATACCTGTGAAGTTCCATTCTACAATATTGGCATCTTGCTGACTACCTGGGTTTATCGCCGTGATGCTACCACCTTGCTTAGAGTAAACATTTAGGCTACTGTCAATATTAAACAGGAACGGACCCAAGAATGTGCTTCTAATACTTCCACCTTGGCTTTGTGCATTTGCATTAGTAGTATAGCCATAGGTACCGATTTGTAGCGTAGCGCCACTCGAATTCGCATTGCCTAGGAAACGCAAATTCAACCTGTGGTTTATATGGATATCACCTGTTACTGGATTCGCTGTGGTTGTACCTGATAATGGAATTCTGGCATTAATAAGCGTACGTAGCTCACTGTCATTATAGGGTGTAGAACCAGTGCTGCCAGTGCTGCCAATAGGGGCAAATAGCTCTTCACCCAGTTCACGAGTAAGCAGAGCACGTTTATCAGCTACTGTAGCCGCTTTATAATCATTATAAAGCATTGTAGTAAAGATAGGGGAGTAAGCATTAATCCGTCTATCATTAGCATCTGGCTTGAAGTCAATAAACTTACCCTGTACGTTTAACGAGATGTTATTAGTGGCAGTGATACCAACCTCAGTAGAGGAGAGCTGAAGTGTACGCTTCCCCGTTCGGTAAGCCAGTAGTTAGCAGAGGCTAAGCAGCTTGTTTAAATTCGATGGGGGTCATAAAATTCAAAGCTTGGTGGGGCCGTTGGGTGTTGTAGTCGTGCATCCACTCGTCCACGAGTTGGCGCACGTGGGTCAGCGAGCGAAATAGGTGGGCGTCGAGCAGTTCGCGGCGAAACGAGCCGTTAAAGCGTTCGATATAGGCGTTTTGCGTCGGCTTGCCGGGCTGAATCCAGTGCAGAATAATGCCTTGCTGCTCACACCACTCGCTCAACCGGGCACTGATGAACTCGGGTCCGTTGTCCGTGCGCAGCTGCGCGGGGCAGCCATGACAGTCGACCAAGCGCGTCAGTACCTGCACGACGCGACTAGCTGGCAAAGAAAAGTCAATTTCCACGCCGAGTAGCTGGCGGTTGTAGTCGTCGAGCACGTTTAGCGTCCGAAAGCGTCGGCCATCGGTCAACACATCACTTGTAAAGTCGAGCGACCAGCACACGTTGGCCGTCGTGGGCACCGCTAAGGGCTGCTTGACGCGAGCAGGCACCCGCTTTTTCAGGCGCCGGGGTAGGTTTAGCGCCAGCGCCCGATAAATGCGTAGTGTGCGCTTGTGATTGATTACTAGCCCATTCTTGCGCAAGCGGTGGTGCAGTTTCCAGAAGCCCCAGCCTGGGTGCCGCCCACTTAACGCCCGCAGTGCCTGCTGCACGGGCTCGTCATTATGCCCGTGCGCTACCGGGTGGTAGCTGCCGCGCGCAAGCCCGACCAGGGCACACGCCCGGCGCTGGCTCCAGCCTTTACTTACTAAGCCCTGCGCTGCCTGGCGCCGCGCCGCAGAGCTAGCTACTTTTTTCGCAGGATCTCCTTGATAGCCTGATTCTCTAAGCTCAGGTCCGCGAACATCTGCTTGAGTTTTCTATTCTCTTCTTCCAAGTGCTTGAGTCGGGCCAACTCGGCCACACTGGCGCCGGCGTACTTGCTTTTCCACGCGTAGAACGTCGCCTCGCTCAGGCCGTGCTCGCGCACAATCTGGGCGACGGTCTGGCCGCTGGCTTGCTGTTGGAGAATGGCCACAATTTGGGCTTCGCTGAATCGTCCCTTTTTCATTCGTCAGTCGTCAGGTAGTGAAAGTTACGTCTTTCTCTACTCACAACTGGCCTTCTATTTAGGGAAGCGTACAGTAACTCCTGATTTCAACAGAGCACCCGTATAATTATTTCTTAATCACGCATGTACACGCGCTTGATTCCGGAATTTGGATACACGTGGGCGTACTTGGTTTGCTTGTTGTAGAAAAAGGTAAAGTTCTTTGTTCGACCTATATAGGCATATGTTGGAGAAGTTCTAATTAATTTGCCTTCATACTCAATAGTTATATGCATGTATGGCTTCTCCCCAAAGTATCTACTGTAATAATGGTCCATTTTATTATACTTCACACCACTTGCTTGAAGAAAGGATAAATAACTATTGAAACCTATAAATATTAGTAGCCCAAGAATAGTAAATCCCAATTCCTTTATTCGTCCTATTTTATCATTATCTCCCTCTACTTCGTGTTTTTTTACGAGCCCCATTGTTGTAAACAGTACAGAGATTACTACAACAGAAAGCACGATAACAATAATAACGACATAAAAAACAAACTCAAATCCTTCAACAAAAATCATAAAACCCAAAGGAATAATACCAAACACCAAAATAAAGATAATCCAACCAGCAGTACTCTGTTCATCTTTATCAGATACAGACTCAGGTTTAGGCTTCTCTTGTTGCCTAGAGTTTGGATACACTCTTCGGAGATAAAATTTACTTGCTTCAGCATCCGGAAACAACAATGACATAAGTACAAATAATGATATAAAAAATATAGCTATACCAAATACGGAAAGAAGATAATCTGAAAGGAGAGTTATTACTTCCGTTATTTCAATGTATTCGACTATGTTTATACCAAAGACTTTGTAGAATACAACCAATTTAGTTAAACAAACTACCAGCAAGTAGACGGTAACGAGAGGTAGATTATCCTTAAGCTTAGTGAGCATATCTGGGTGTTACTTATAGGGGGTTACTGTAGGCTAAATCTTAATATGGATTAGTATTATGTGCCCTTGGCAATTTCTCTGTTGACTAGTACCTCCTCTACTGTAATGGGAGGATAATCCGCACAGAATTCAGCTTGAGTTTTGGTCTGTCCGTGTAGAAAACCATCTGGGGATTCAAGCCTACGCCGTTCCAGTGCTTCTGGAAGGTTGTGCGGCCACCAATGGTTCATAATATTGAAAGTGGGTGTATTGATGTTGTAGATATTCGAACCTACATGTAATAGCCAAGTTCCTTTCTTCTTGCCTGGGGGAAAGCTGAAGTTTACGAGTGCATCAGAAGCTGTTTCCCTCAGTATCTCCAGAATGTCATCAGAGTAAACAGTTTTTAGTCTTGGCATTTTATTTCAAGTTGGGTGAATGACCGGAAGTTAGTTGATTTCTTCCCTTGCTATCATCGGGGTTACTCCCCATTTTCTAAACTCCCGTAGCATCAGCCCCTGGACATAATCAGCGTTATCCGACGTCGTGGTGATGCTATCATGTATGGTCAAGGCAAAGAAGTCTTGAGGATAATAATGCTGAGTGATGTGGTTTACTACACCATCAATGATGATTTCAGATTCCTGACGTTGCAAGGCTAGTGCTTTCTTAGGGCTAGAAGGAAGCGAAGAAATCTCTGTCTAATTCTTCTTGCAGCACTTTTCTATCTGGTTTATCCTCAGGTATAGAATTCCACCATTTCCAGAAGTTGGCTTCCACTTCTGGCTGGTACAACTTCTGGTAGAAATCCTCTCGCATATCCTTCATGTCCCGAAGCCATTGTAACCAGCCTTTTTCTACTAGCTCGTAGATAGAAAGATGATGTTGATGGTTTTTATCTACCCAGCTCTTTATTTGCTGCACGTCGTGATTGAACAGGCATAAGATATTGAAGAAGCTCGTGGTCGTGCTATCTAATTGTTTTGCATACTCCTGCTCATCCGAATTAAGATATAGGTTATAGACTTGTTGTTCTGATTTGTTATCTGTGGTTCTCATTTTCTGAATTGTTACCCCCGAGGTTACACTTTATTGATTTCGAAGTGTAACCCTTATTTTGTTGATTATCAGTTGCTTATCTCGAAAGGTTACACTAGTTACACGGTTACACTAGTTTTTCAACCATATATAATCTACATATTCCCATAATGGGAATCCTCTCATGTATTATACTCTCTTTTTAGTGTAACTAGTGTAACCTTTGCTGTAAGTAGTAGTTTGTCAGCTAGTTACAGGTTACACTTGGCAGTTTTGAAGTGTAACCAAGTGTAACCAAGTGTAACCTCTTTGGTTATCAGTTATTTATCGTGGATTAAGGTCTATTATACCAAGTCCACACTAGCCAAGCAGTCTAGTTTGCGCTTTATACATGCAGTACCTCTACAGGCTATGCCATTCCGCTTTTTAACCACGCTCAGTTGTGCGCCCAGCAGCTTCAATTTGGCTTTAACAGTGCTGATGCTGATGCCATAGCCTCGAAGGTTATAGTTAACCATGTACGAGTTCACCAGCTGTTCCAACTCGATGTTACTCAAGAAGTCCTGCTGGTCCTGAGTAACCTCCAACATTTCGGAAATGAAGGTATCCTCTGGCTTATGCACCGTATAATTTTCCAGGTTGCGACTAACAATGTCCTTGATTTCAGCTTGGCTAATCTTGTAATCGAATCCAGATTTGAACAGGTATACCAATTGACCCCAAAGCTTTCTTTTATCTACTGATTTATATTTTTCCAGGTCAAGACCAACTTGATTGAACACTAAAAAACGCCGGTCCCCCGTGTCATCTCTCAGAAAATCAGAAGAGTTTGAAGCACCAGCGAAGCTAGCAGCACGGCTATAGTCTCCAGATTCCTGGAACTTCTTGTCTGCTGTAATCTTGCTCTGCGACATACCAGCTTTGAGCTGACGAACGTCCGAAGCTTTACTGTACTGGTGCATCTCATCTAATAGAATCAGCACTTTTGTAGCCATCAGGAGTCTATGTTCCTTGTTGCCAAAGCTAAAGTCAGGCATTGACGCAAACCATTTATCATCCCACAGCAGGTTCTCCATAATGGTCGTCTTGCCTGACCCTTGCTGTCCCACCAAAACGAACACATAGTCATTTCTGTCCTTCTCAAATGCCTGAGCTACCAGCGAAACCAACCATTTCTTAAATTGTACTTTAAATAGCTCCTGTGAGTCTGTCTGAATCGAATCCAAGAGGTCCTGAAGGTAGTCCTGACCATCGTACTCGATAGCCATCAGCCAATTCAGCTGAGCCTGTAGGTAGTTAGTCTCCTGATTGGGGTGGTCCAGTAAAAACGGACAGCTGGCTAAGATAAGTTAATCTGGCAGTCAAGTTCGAATTGGTGCGGTGAGCGGTAGCCTAGTGCGGAGTGTCGGCGGT
>NZ_BMHT01000009.1 GCF_014641455.1 Hymenobacter cavernae | reverse complement strand
ACAGAATTTAACGCCCGATGAGGTAGTAGCTGCCGCCACTACGGTCGAGCTTCAAAACGCCTGATGCTCTACTTCTAGCGGGCTCAGTAAATGGGAGGAGGTCAGGTACAGGACATCAGAAAATTGCTTTAGGGCAAGCTATCGGGTCCTTTATGCAGCTAGAGAACAAGTTAGGCTACGAGTTCTTGATCGAGCGGAAGATTGAACCAAGCGAAATCATGAAAGTGGTAGCTTTGCCACAAACTGTAGGATGGCGCTATTCGCCTGAAAGTCATGTAAAAGAATGGCTTTGCGTTTGTCCAGTGTGCATAGGACGCGGCGATATAAAGGGACGAATCAAGCGTGAAAGGGTAGAACCGCCGTTGAAAATTCCACCTTATGCGGAGCTACTTGAGCGGTTGAAAGTAGAGAAAGACGAAGTTGAAATAGCAACCTTGTTCTCTCATATAGGGAGACGGCGACGGAAAACAGACCCTTACCAACTCTTAGCTATTCTGGACAATAGCGATAACTACTCCTTGTCTTATTTAGCAATTGCGCTGCCCGCATTTAAGCACGTAAATACTTTCGAACTGCTGACTAAACTGTGTGCGCATCCGGATAACGAAGTGAGGGAGTACAGTGCCGAGTCATTGTTGAAAGTAAACAAAGAAAAGGGGCTAGCTTTTTTGCAGTCTTTGACCAACGATGAGGTAATTAGCAAAGTACTCACTACAAGCTAATAGTACCTTACGTAAACAATTCCAGTAGCTCCTGCTGCGTCAGGGACTTGACCAGCGCCGCATCTGTTTTGATCAAGTCGTGGGCTAGGTCGCGCTTGGCTTCTTGCAGGTGCATGATTTTCTCCTCCACTGTATCGGGGCAGATGAGGCGCACGGCCATGACTTTCTTCGTTTGGCCGATGCGGTAGCTACGGTCGATGGCCTGGTTCTCGACGGCCGGGTTCCACCACGGGTCCACGATATAGACGTAGTCGGCTTCCGTCAGGTTCAGGCCGGTGCCGCCGGCTTTCAGGCTGATGAGAAACACCCGCGACCCTGCTTCCTGCTGAAACGCCTGGACCGGGGCGGCGCGGTTTTTTGTCTGGCCGGTGAGCTGCTCAAAAGGAATATCGTGGGCGCGGAGGGCGTGCCCGATCAGGTCGAGCATCTTCACAAACTGTGAGAAGATCAGGATTTTATGCTGCGGGGCCTTGTTGCGAATTTCCTCCACTAGCGCCTCTAGCTTGGCCGATGGGTGGCCGTAGCTTTCCTGGTCGGGAAGCAGGGCGGGGGAGTTGCAGATCTGGCGCAGTTTGGTGAGGCCTTGCAGCACGTGGGCGCTACTTTTCAGGCGCGTTTCCTCGTGCTTGCCCAGGAGCAGGTCGCGGAAGTCTTTTTTGCAGGCCTCGTACAAGCGGCGCTGCTCGTCGCCCATCTCGCAGTAAATCACCATCTCGGTTTTGTCGGGCAACTCCCTGGCTACTTGAGCTTTGGTGCGGCGCAGCACAAACGGGCTAATCTTGCGCTGCAAGGCCCTCGTGGGCTTCGATTCTTTGAACTTGTCGATGCGGGCGGCGAAGAGGTCCTGGAAGTTCTGCTTGCTACCCAGCAGGCCAGGGCAGGCAAAGGACAGCTGGCCGTACAAGTCGAAGGTATTGTTCTCGACCGGCGTACCCGTAAGCACCACCCGGTTGCGGGCTTGCAGCAGGCAAGCCGCCTTGTAGCGCTGCGAATCCGGGTTCTTAATAGCCTGCGCTTCGTCCAGAATCACGTAGTTAAACCGGTATTCCCGCAGCTGCCGAATGTCGGAAACCATGGTGTTGTAAGTCGTTAGCACGATGTCGGCGTCGTCGAACAGGGCCGCGTCATGGCGGCGGGCGGGGCCGTGCAGCAGGTGCACGCGCAGGGAGGGCGCAAACTTCTCAACTTCGGCCTGCCAGTTGAACACCAACGAGGTCGGCACTACTACTAAGTTGGCGGCGGTGCGGCCCTTAGCGCGCTGGAGCAGGATAAAAGCGAGCATTTGCAGAGTCTTGCCTAGGCCCATGTCGTCGGCCAAGCAGCCGCCAAAGCCGAAGGTATCGAGGAAGTTCAGCCAGTTCAGGCCCTGCCGCTGGTAGTCGCGTAGGGTGGCGCGCAGGTCGGTGGGCACTAGCACGGCTTCGATGCCGTCGAAATCGGCCACGGCGGCCTTGTACAAAGCTAACTTTGCTTGCGCTTCCGCGGCCAGTGTCTCGGGGTCGTACAGCTCCTCGATGGCCGAAAAGTTGATGCTCGGCGTGCGAATGGTATCCTCCACCACCGCGCCGGCCGCGAAGTAGCGGGCAAACTTATCAACCCATTCCTGGGGCAGAATGCCGCGGGTGCCGTCGTCGAGGCGCACGTAATGGCTGCGGTTGCGAATGGCCTGTTGGAGCTGCCGCAACGTGGCCTTTTGCTTGCCAAAGCGCACCCCTAGGTGAGTTTCAAACCAGTTGGTTTCGCCCGTCACGCGCACCGTGATGCGGGCGCGGTTGGGGTTCAGCGTGTTGTTCTTGAGCTGGTTGAAACCTAGGATGGTAATCTGCTCTTGCTGCCAGTCTTCGAAGGCCGCCAGAAACCACTCTTCGTCCAGAAACACCGACTTGGGTACGTACAAAGTTGCCTGCTGAAGCTGCTCCCGGAAGTCAGGATAATGGCGCAGCAGGGCGGTGGTGAAGTGCAGCTCGGCGGCCGTATCGCGCTGTAAAGCAAACGGTTTACCTAGCTCATCGACGCCAAACAGCTGCCGGCGCGAGAGCACCGACACCTCGCGCGTGCCGTAGCGCATCACGGGCAGCACCTCCACGTGCGCGCCGGCATCGGTGAGGTAGAGCAGCTTCTCCGGCGCCTGATCGAAGCCGTGGCTGACGACCTGCTGCGGAGTGGCCGGCCGGGTGTAGGCGTAGTGGACGTGGAGCTGATCTTCGAGGTTGGCCAGCACATCGCGCCGAAACTCCGCGAACTTGCTTCGGTGAATCAGCAGGGTGTTGTTGCGCTTGGCGAAAAACTCAATCACGCGCCATACATCCTGGCTTTCAATCAGGTACAAGGCACTATTAGCCACCACAAAGTACTCAAACCGCACAGCTAGGTTCCTCAGATCCACGGGTTGGTCGTGGAGCAGCAGGTGGCCGGCTACCTCGTAGAAGTCCTCGGTTTCGTTCACCGACAAGCGCAAATCTACCGGGGCGTGGCGTAGCTGCAAGGGCGTGAGGGCCGGCGCCATAAGCTTGTCCGACACGCTCGGGTCGTGGGCAAACATAGGCAGCCCAGCGGGGTTGTGCAGAATGGCGCGCAGTGCTTCCACTGCCGCCACGGAGCGAGCATCGTCGTAGTTGTTCTGAAAACGGGCGAGGCCGCTGTAAAACTTCAGTTCGGCTATGTCGTTGGTTTGCCAGCTAGCATCCAGCGGGTTGAGCACCGTCACGGGGTTCTTCACCTTGCCCGCCGCCGTGAAAGCCGCCTCCGCCAACTGGACGGTGAGGTGGCCGTAGTATTTGTGTTTGCTGAATACAATAAACCGCTGCGTACTAGCTGACGGTGAGGTGGGCCGTTGCTCCGGGCGTAGCAGTTGACTAACCAGCTCCTGCTTGGTAGCCGGCGTTACGGGGCACAGCCCTGCGTCTCGTGGCGTGACCACCACCGAAGGGCGGGTATAAGTGAGTTGAAAGTAGGCGTCGAGGTCGGGGGCGTGCTCCAGGCCGTAGTCGCGGGCGGTAGCTTGTAGCAGTTCACGGCGAGCCCTAGCATCGAAGAACACACGCAGCTCTCGGCGCTGTAAGATGCTGAGCAGCACCTGCGCCTGGTGCTCGCACAAGGCTGTTTTTGGCGTTGAGCAAGCGCACGTTAACACTAAGTCGTGTGCCTGTTGCTCCACCGTTACCGTTGGGAAACCTAGCTCCGAGCTGCTAAACGTGCCGCAGTCCAGCGTGAGGCTCTTGGGCTGAATAGCGGTCAGGGTGCGGTTGTCGGCGAAGAAGCCGGGCGGGGAGTGCCGAGCCACATCGGCTATGCTGAGCGTAGCAACGGTGGCCGCCGCAAAGGTGTACTGGTGCAGGTCCGGTTCGTTTTCTGGAAGAGGCTGAATTTTGGGCTGCTGCGACATACACCTAGGTTTCAACCTGAAAGGTAACCGAAAATGCGCTGCCATACGCAGGAGAAGCTGCCAGGTTCTGTAGCACGGACCTGGCAGTCCGCTTACCTGCTGGCCCTGCTGGGGGCGGATTACAAATCCGCCCGGTCGCGCGGTTTGAGCGATTGTTCTGGCAGAGTTGTCCGCTGTGCGGACGGGGATTATAAATTTCCGACTCTCAACAGCCGGATTATAAATTCGGCCGAGTTAAGTAACTGCCCACAGAGCATCATGGACCCCGCCGAGCTAGGTCCTGTCTGATTTAGAAATCGCCGGAGCGACAATGGTTAAGTTATTTGTCTTATTATCAATACGCTAGTAGCCAACAGGTCCGTTAGAGCGACGGTATAGACCTCTTTGCTTATCTATCTTCCTATGAAAAAGCTTTTATGTTCCGGCTTATTGTTAGTCAGCAGCATCGTTGGCGTACAGGCGCAAGGTATTCGTTATGGGGTGCGGGCGGGCGTCAATGTCTCAACGGTTAGTGGGCAAGGCAGATATAATGGAGGACTCAAATTGGGGCATACGATTGGGTTGATTACAAGCATACCGCTTACGTCCGATGGTTTCTTCTCTTTCCAGCCTGAGTTGCTGTATATCCGCAAGGGATTTCAGTTGTCAACGCCCTCGTTTACTGCCCAGACCAGTGTGCGCTTACATTATCTGAACTTGCCTCTGCTAGCTAAAATTAAAGCGGGTGGTTTAGTCCTTGAAGCCGGTCCGCAGCTCGGCTATTTGCTTAGCTTACGCGATTATAATCCTACCCTCACGCTACGCGAACAACGTAGTGTTGACCCTTACCAACGATGGGAGCTAGGTTACGCCGCGGGTATTAGCTATGAGCTGAGAAACGGCCTGGGAATAGGAGCACGCTACAATGCAGGCCTGACGAATGTGCGCCAAGCCCCGAACCGTATTCGCAACGCCTCTTTTCAGCTTCACCTAAGCTACTTGGTGGCCCGCCGCTGAAAAGCAATGAAATCAAGAGGGATGCAGCTCCGCTTGGTTGTTGCTGCCTTTGTAGCTGGCTAACCACCAAACAAATTCAAAACACAGAAGCCCTAGCTGCTGATGCAGCTAGGGCTTCTTGCTGTAAGTAGCTTTCAACCAGACAACAACCTAGCTTTTCTTGCCAGTCGTTTTCTTCTCCGGTGCTTTACCGGCGTTCTTCATCGGGAAGCCCCGCTCGCGCATCAGTGCGTCGATTTTCGGGTCGCGGCCGCGGAAGCTGCGGTAGGCGTCGGCGGGGTCGACGGTATTGCCGACGGAAAGAACCTTGTCTTTCAGGCGCTTGGCTACCACTTTGTCGTAGGGGCCGCCCGCCTCGGTGAAGGTGCTGAAGGCATCGGAGGCGAGCACCACCGACCACAGGTAGCTGTAGTAGCCCGCCGAGTAGCCATCAGAGGAAAATACGTGCGAGAACTGCGGCGTGCGGTGGCGCATCACGATTTCGCGGGGCATGCCGAGCTGGGCGAGGGTTTCGCGCTCAAACTTGTCGGGGTCAATCTTCTGGTCGCCGGCGAGGTGCAGCTTCATGTCGATGAGGGCACTGGCCAGGAACTCGGTGGTTTCGAAGCCCTGGTTGAAGGTCGAGGCCTTTTCGATGCGGTCGACCAGCGCCTGCGGAATGGGTTTGCCGGTTTGGTAATGCACGGCAAAGCGCTGGAGCACCTGCGGCGTGGGCAACCAGTTTTCCATTACCTGCGACGGAAACTCCACGTAGTCGCGCACCACGCTGGTGCCCGAGAGCGTCGGGTAAGTCACGTTAGACGAAAGACCGTGCAGGGCATGCCCAAATTCGTGGAACAGCGTTGTGGCGTCGGTCCAGGAAATGAGCACGGGCGCACCATCCTTACCCTTCACAAAGTTGGAGTTATTGGACACGATGGTGGCCACCTCGCCATCCATGCGCTCCTGCTTACGGTAGGCGTTCATCCAGGCGCCGGAGCGCTTGCCGGGCCGCGCATACGGGTCGAAGTACCACAGGCCGATGTGCTTACCGGTAGTTTTGTCCTTCACCTCCCAGGCCGTCACGTCGGGGTGGTAGACAGGTACATCCGTCACGGGCGTGAAGGCGAAACCGTAGATTTCGCCGGCCACCCAGAACATGCCTTCGCGCATCTTGTCGAGCTGTAAATATTGCTTCACCTCGTTCTGGTCGAGGTCGTAGCGGGCCTTGCGCACCTTCTCGGCGTAGTAGCGGTAGTCCCAGGGCTCAATCCTGAAGTTGGCGGGGGCGCCTTCTTTCTTTGCAAGCGCCTGCATATCCGCCACTTCCTCTTTCACGCGGGCCACGGCCGGTACCCACACTTCCTCCATCAGCGCCATGGCTGCTTCGGGCGTTTTGGCCATGGTATTGTCGAGGCGCAGGTGGGCGTGCGTTTTGTAGCCGAGCAGCTTGGCCCGCTCAGCACGGAGCTGCAAAATCTCGGTAATCAGGGCGTTGTTGTCGTGCTCGCCGCCGTTGTCGCCGCGGTTGTAGAACATACGCCACGCCTTCTCGCGCAGCTTGCGCTGGTCAGAATACGTCAGGAAAGGCTCAATAGAGGAGCGAGTGTTGGCAATGACGCCGGGCGCCGTGATCTTGCGGGCGGTAGCTGTGTTAGCCGCGTCGTCGCGCAAGGATTGGGGTAAGCCACCTAGGTTGGCAGTGGTTTTCAGCACCAGCACCGAGTCGTTTTCGTCGGCCAATACGTTCTGGCTGAAGCGCGTAAAAAATCCGGCTAGCTGCTGATTTATCTCCGAGAGGCGCGTTTTGGCTTTGGCATCAAGCCTAGCTCCGGCCCGCACGAAGTTGTTGTAATACACATACGTCAGGCGTTGCTGCTCAGGCGTCAGCTTCTTCTTGTCGGGCGAATTGTACACCGCTTCAATGCGGTGAAACAGCTTCTCGTTCTGTGTAATCTGGTCGCTGAAAGCGGCCATGCGCGGGGCCATTTCGCGTTGCACGGCTTGCACCTCAGGGTTGCTCATCGTGCCCGACCAGATGCCGTACACCGTTTGCACCCGATCCAAAGCTCCACCGGCCCGCTCCATAGCAGCAATGGTGTTCTCGAAGTTCGGAGCCTGCGGGTTGTTGGCAATAACCTGAACCTCAGCTAAGTTTTGCGCCATGGCGGCTTCCAGCGCGGGCTTCAGCTGACTTACCTGTACCTTGTCGAAGGCCGGAAAGCCGCCGTAGGGGCCTGCCCACTGGGCGAGCATCGAATTATCGGCGCGCACCGCGAAGCCGGCTGCGGGCTTGGTTTGGGCGAAGCTAGGTAGCGGATTCACGGCGGCAGCAAGGCTAACGGTGAGCAGCGCCGGCAGTAAGCGCCGCCCACCCGAAAAAGGGAAAATAGTAGACATCAAGGAAAGAACAGAGCGTTTTCAATAGTACAGGCATGAAGATACTACGGAAACGCGGGTTCTGCCGCTTCGCCCGGCACTCAGCGGGCGGGTGCCACTACTTTGCGGCTGACTCCGTAGAAGATAGCTCCACGCTAACTCTTCGCCATGCCAACCGTCACCGGCCGCAGTGATGCCGCTCCCTACCTGACTACCATCGCCCTCGAACGCGGCCACACCCTGATAGCCGACGAGCCCACCGACCTAGGTGGCCTGGACCTAGGTCCGACGCCCGGCGAATTGCTGGCCGCTTCGCTGAGCGCCTGTACCTGCATCACGTTGCGCATGTACGCCGCCCGCAAGCAGTGGCCCCTGCAAAGCATAGAAGCCACCGTCACGTTTGAGCGCGACGAGCGCCATGTTATTACTAGTCTAGAAATAGTATTGCAGCTGCACGGCGACCTAGGTCCCGAACAGCTGCAACGCCTGTTGAAAGTAGCCGAGCAGTGCCCGATTCATAAAACGCTTACGGGGGCGGTGCCTATTACAACCCAACTAGGCAGTTAATCGGCTGCATAAAAGGCTAGCCTCGTAGAAGAATTTTGCCCGTCCCCGCAACAAGCTAGAGCTCCTTTTAGTGGTTGATCATCACCTTCTGGCTTACGGCTGCTGCTGTGCCGGGCACGAGCGTAAGGTGGTAAAGCCCTTGTGCCAAGCTAGCTCCCGAGAGCGGAAAACTGTTACGACCAGCCACCAGCCGCACCGACTGCTGATACACCGCGCGCCCGAGCGGATCGGTGAGCGTGAGCGTCGCGGGCTGGGCAGCAGTTGCGTTGTATTCTACCGTAAAGGCATCTTGGGCTGGGTTGGGGTACACGCGTACGGGTTCTGCCGTCTTGGCCGAAGCAGTGGCTAAGACGGAGCTGTTGTAAAGCACGTTTACTTTATCAATCAAGTTATTGATGATTAATAAGTCTAGGTCGCCGTCGCTATCTATGTCGGCGGGCGTCACGCTTGAATTATAGCTGCCTACTGCCAGATCGGTGCCTGCGTCGAAGTTGCCGCCGCCGTCGTTACGACGGATACTCACGCCGCCGGTGCTGACGTTGCTCGCCGTCACCAAATCCAGATCGCCATCGCCATCGAGGTCGGCGACGGCCGGGACGCTGGGTGAACTGCCTACCCGCACGGCCGCTCCCGCGCTGAAGGTGCCGGTGCCGTTGTTGCGAAGGAGGGTTACCGTGCCCGTTGTCGTGCTGCTAGGGTCGCTTGATGTAAGAATATCTAAGTCGCCATCACCGTCCATGTCAGCCGTAGCTAGGCCATAAGGCGCGGTCGGAACGCGCACACTGTAGCCATTGCCGAAGGAACCCGAGCCGTCGTTGAGAAGCACGCGCACCTCATTGGACGACGTGGTGGCCACGGACGCGAGCAGATCTAGGTCCCCGTCGCCGTCAATGTCGGCGGTTCTCAGGTCGCGGGCGCCGTTGCCGCCGAGCGCTAATTGAGGACTAACGGGGCCAAAACTTCCCGCTCCGGTATTGAGGCTCACAAAAATATCCCCAGAGGCCGCAATGAGAATGTCTTCATCAGCGTCGGCGTCTACGTCGGCAGTTCGGACGGTTCGGCCGGATGCGTTGGTGTAACCAGGGTTAGCCGATGCACGGCCGGGGAAGTGGCCCGTGCCATCGTTGAGGCCCACTGTTACCAGAGGGGTAAAGCCGCCGCTGATTACGGCAAAATCTAGGTCGCCATCCCCATCAAAGTCAGTTGCCTGTATTTCCCTGAGCGCCCCGCCGACGCTATACTCCACCCAGCCATTGGTGAAGCTGCCCGTGCCATCGTTCAGCCGTACGCTCACCCAGTTCGGGCTGGAGTTCGACACGAGCAGGTCGAGGTCGCCGTCGCCATCCACGTCGGCCGGGGCGATGCTGGTGGGAGTGGCGCCCACATCGGCTTGCGGGCCAGTGACAAAGGTGCCGGGGCTAGGCTGAACCTGGGTCGTAAACTGGTACACCAAAGGCTTGCTGGGCACATCGTTGATGTTGAGCACCGTAGCCGGAGCAGTCACGAATATGGTTTCACCGGCTTTAAAATCGACCGTCGGATCGAACGTAATGGTACGACCCGACACGGTAGTCGTGCCCACCTTACGTCCGCCTGCCTGCTTGCTGAAAACTGCCACTTTAGAGGCTGTATTAGCCTGTATATCTTGGCTGTAGGTTAGTCGCACAGGCGTGCTGCGCGCGGCCGTGTTGGTGTTGCGTGTCGGGGCAAGCTGTTGTACCTGAAATTGGGCTTGCGCGTGCAGCGTCAACATGAGCAGACTACTTAGCAGTAATGGTGTTTTCATAAAAGGGAGAGAGGAGAATGCAGGTTGAAAGTGTGTTAGATGTTTACAAGATTTTGTTGTTCTTATTGAATATATCTGAAGCAGACAGCGGTTGTACGACAGATGCTATTTATGGATTTAAATAATTGTATTTTTCATTGTCACAGGTTGACCTAACTCTGGTAGCGGCAAGCACCAACGGATTATTTTAGCACCCGCGACAACATAGAGGCGGTATGTATGCGGTGCTTTGGGCTAAAAGGCTGTTCACTACCGCTCAGCTGGCCATTATTCTCCCCGAACCACCTGCTGCCGCACTCGTAGAAATCAGCACGTTTTGCCTCAAGCTGGGGTAAGCATAACCATAGCATCAAGCGCCTTTTCGAAGCCGCATAAATAGTCCGGCGGTGTTGTAGCTAGCTGGACAGGGAGAAGACAGATATGACAGGCAAAACAATACTATATGGCTTGGCGGCGGGTGCAGCCGGAGTAGCTGCCATGACGCTGGCCGAGAAGATCGAGCAGCGCTTTACCAAGCGCCCTAATTCGTACGTGCCCGCCCACGTGCTCGAAAAGTTGCTGGCGCTTCCGCACAAGCCCGATGAAGAGAGGCTAGGTCTCAACTGGGCGATGCACTGGGGGCAGGGTATCGTGCTGGGTATTGTGCGGAGCATCATGGCCGAGCGCGGCCTGCGCGGACCCGTGGGCTCCTTCATGTTCATGAACCTGCGCCTGCTCAACGACCAAACCCTGGAAAATGCCACCGGCGTAGGTGCCCTGCCCTGGACGTGGCCCAAGGACGAGCAAGTGATTGATCTGGTGCACAAAGGCATCTACGCCTTCACCACCGGCGCCGTCCTTGACCGCCTCATTCCCAGCCCCGACCAAACGCCTGTAGAGCGTGAGGGTTGGACGGTAGGAGAGAAGGCCTAGGTTTTTAGAAGCTGGCTACACAAGTAGGCCAGCATTCAGGCGGTATAGCTGAACCAGGAGCCGGTCGCTGGCTTCATTGGTCAGTAGCGTCGGCAATTCTGAGTAGGTTGGTATTGAGCGCCCGGCGGCTTGCGCGAAAGCGGCATAATTGGAGGCGTCGGTGCCGGTTTGGTGCCAGGCGGTGAAGATGGACCGCAGTTCGGTGGCAAACAGCTCCTGTTCGGTTTCGCGCAGGCGCATCAAGGGCGCATCGTTGAGTCCGGAAACTGACTTTGCGAAATTCTCGCGGGCAGTTTCTTCTTCCAGCAAAAGCAATAGCAGAAAAGCCAGCACCTGCTGCTTGGGGCCAAACTGGAACGGGTTAGGGCCATTGCTCGTGCTTCTGGCTAGCGCGTGCAGCAAGTTGTGTTGCAGCCGCGCCTTCGATGCAAACCGCTTCACCTGGCGCGGAATCGGTAGGGCGCGGCCAATGGGACCGGCAAACGTGCGGAGCAGCATTTCCAGCACAGGCGTGTCGCGCTCGGATCGGTCGGGCAGCAGCAGCTCCACTTGGCTATCGCGCCAGCCGACCCAGGCAAACCGACCCAGCAGCACCGCGCCCAGCAGACCTAGGCCGGGGAGCAGCCACCAGAGCTGCGCCCGCGCTTGGTCAGCCAGCGCCGGCTTGCTGGTTTGTTTCACCGATTGGTTGTTTCGCAAAGACTGTGAAACAGAAACTCCAGGGCTAGGTTTTTCGCCGGCAGGCGTAGTGTCAGAGGCAGCAGTGGAAGCAGCTCGCTCCGACGATGTATTGATCACGCTAGCGCTATTGCGTTGAACACCAGTACGCAAGGCCTCTACCAGCTCCCGATGTCGCCGCTCTTCGGTTGCGAGTAGGGCTTTTTTGTCCCGTTCTGCCCGCTTCTTTTCTTGCTCGGCAGTCTTCTTGTTTGCAGCGTTCTTCTGAACAACGATAGTGGCGTCTTCTTCCAGGCGGGCGTAGAACAGACTCACCAGCAGATAAGCAGTGAGCAAACCCAGCAGCGCAGGCAGCATCTTTTTCATGCTGATAAAGGGCTAGGTTGCGGCACAGCATCGGTTGTAGTGGGCTCCGGCCTAGGTTCTTCTTCGCCAAACAGCAGCTTGGCGACCTGCTCGGGGGCGCACTGTGCGAGGGTTGGCATCGGCACCACCAGGTCGATCAGCTTTTCGAGGTAGCGGGCGGCGTGGTGGCGGGCTTCGGCTCGGGAGGGGAGGCGCTGATTGGGGTCGAGGGCGTCAGCGAGGGTGCGCACCACTTCTGGCACGTGCATACCGAGCACAAAGTACAGGCGGGCCACGTCTTCAGGCGCCGATTTGGTGCGGTCGTCATCCGGGGCTGCTTTCACGATGGCATCCTGCTGGGCCCGCGCCTCCCGGCTTACTTCCACCAGAAAGTTCAGACTTTCAAGCAGCTCCAGCACCCGCGGGCCGGGAATGCGGTCCACGTCATCCACAAAAAACACGATGCGCAACCCGGAAGGCGCGTAGCGCAGCACGTCGCTGAACTCGCGCCGGTATTGGTCGCGGAAGCCGGTGTCGGCGCGGGCGGCGGCTTGCTCAAACTGGCGCAGCGGCAACAGCTCGGTGATGGCCGCGCCCTGGGTGCGCAGCGCGTGAATCAGACCCAGCAAGGTGCCCAGCCACGCCAGCACGGTGCTCCAGATGGTGAGGCCGGGCGTGCCCGAGGTCTTGTCGGAGCCGGCCAGCTGGAGCAGATCGGGGGCGCGGTGCAGCAGGTGCAGCGGAGCCAGCACCCAACCTAGGTGGTGCAGGTGAAACCAGGCGTCAAGGTCATGAGCCGGTTTTACTAGGCCCAGGGTGCTAAACAGCCGCAGCGGCGGCGACTCCAGCAGCACGCCCGTGAGGTACAGCACCACCGGCCCGAGCAAAAACAGCACGATGCCCACGCGCCACGCCTGCCAGAAACCTAGCTCGCGCAGGCGCCCTTTGCGGAAGCTGCTGCGGTACGAGCCATCGTCGCAGGCGCGCAGCAGGTCCCGCAGAAAAGCGCCCAGCAGGTGCTGCTCGCTTTGGTAGTGCCACACGTTGATCCAGATATCCCGGAACGGCGCCCGATCCGGCTCCTGGCACAGCTTCTTGCGGATCTGAAGCATGACGGAGCTTTTGCCCGAGCCCCAGTTGCCCGACACCACCACCGAGTAGGGCGCGCCGGTGGCCGCGTTGCGCAGCAGCCCCGCCACGGCGTCGGCCACGGCCCCAAAACCTAGGGTGTCGGCGGCGCTGGGCTGGTCGTCTTTGCCCAGCACCGCCGCCAGCGAATCCGGACCTAGGTTCGGGCTGACGGCGCGCAGCTCGCGGCGGCGACCCAGCAAGCGCACAATTTGCCAAGCCCAGACCAGCGTCAGTAGCACCAGGCCGAGCGTGAGGATGGCCAGCAGCAGGCCCGGCGCAAACTTATCACGGAGTAGAACGGGGAGCATGGGAGTGCGGCGGTTTACGGGTGGCTAATTTTTGCCTTGGGTGAAAGGCGCTGCTTTTTGCTGGCGCTGCGGATTTGCTAGTGTATCGGTGCCGCGGCGGGGAGGGCGGGTTTGCTGCACGGGCGATTGCTGCACAGGCGATTGTTGGACAGGATTGTTCTCCGAGGAGGATTTTGGGGAAGAGCCCTTGCCAACTACTTCCTCGTCGGAGGTAGTAGGTAGATTTCCGCGCGGATTGTTGCTGGTGTTGCCTTTCGCGTTGCCGCTTTGGGACGCCGCTTGGGATGACGTTTTTGATGCGGTGCTGGAAGCCGATTTAGAGGATTTCTTCGCGCCAGCTCCGGGGTTTAATTTAGCTGGGTTTGTCGCTAGGCTAGGTGGCGTCCCGGCTGTTTTAAACGGCTGCCGCGCCGCGTAGCTCTTCTTGAACTGCTCCAGCGCTTCATCCAGGCGCGCCCTGACGGCGATGCGTCGGAGCTGCCCGCCGCCGGGAGCATTCACCAGCAGCAGCGCGCTATCTAGGGTGTTGGGCTGCCAAAATACCAGGCCCGCGGCCTGCACATTCGGCCCAAATAAAGACGCTCTGATTTCAAGAGGAGCGGCCTTTCCGGTCGTATCAGGCTGCCAGGTGAAGCGCGTGTCCCCGTTGCGGGCCACGTACACGCGGTGCCTGGCTTGCGCGTCTGTGGCTGTCGTCAGCACCGAGTCGGTAAGAGGTAGCGTCCGTTCTGCACCACTGGTAGTTATGGAGTTATCTGGGGCTAGCTCGCTGTTGTCCCAGCGCGAAGTCAGGACGAAGCTTTTGCGGGCTGGCCAGTACGTTACCAATCCCGGCTTAGGCGGGTTGCGGTCATCTTTCCTGGGGATGTCCAGGAAACTGTTTGCCGCTTGCCAGTTCTGGCCCTGATCCTGAGTAAGCTGCGCGTACCCATTGGTTTGCAGCAGCACCGCCGTGCGCCCAGCAGGGTCGACGGCCACCGCCTGAAAATTTCTTTCCCCGTCTTTGTCGCGGCCCAACTGTCGGCTGCTGCCTTGGGTGGGCGCTTCGAACACGTTGTCCAGTGTCCGCACCCAGCCCGAGTCGCCCACGACCAGGCCTTTGCCCCATTCGCCCCAGCCAAGCGCCAGCGCCTTGGCGCGGCTGCTCGGCAGACCTAGGTCGCGTGCTTGCCAGGTGTGGCCCGTGTCGGCGCTGAGCAGCACCTGCGCGCGGTTGGCCGTATCGGCCAGAATCCAGAGCCAGATGGCACCGTTGGGTCCGCTTGTGGTGCCCGCCTGCCGAAACGTATAGCCGCCCGTTGGGACCAATGCTTGCTCGCTCAGCCGTTCGCGCGGCCCCCACCTCCACAGCGCCAGGCCCAGCAGCAGCAACACCACACCCAGGCCTAGCCACACGCGCAGCTGCTGCCCTACCTGCTGGTATGCACTTCGCAGCTCCGCGGGTCCAAGAGGAGGCGGGCTCGGGCTGGGCTTGCTGCCTTGGTGCACGTCAGTGCTCTGGGCAATATCGGCAGCCGATGACGAAGACGCCGGTGCTGAGTCAGGATCTTTCTGCGTTGATTGTTTCGTGATAAGAGCCATAACAATCGACTGATAAACCAACGGCGGTTCGGCAAAGCGCCCGGCTAGCCAGGGCACGGAAACCGGAGCGTGACTTTCTGCGGAGTAGCCGCTTGACTTCTGTTTAAGATAGCTGTACTAATTTGATAATCAAACTGTATTGCGGAAATAGCGCGCCCGCAGCTCTGCATCTGAGCAGGCTTCAAGCGCTAACAGGGCCGCGTATGGGTCGCCCACCAACCCTAGGCTTATAGCGAAAGCAGGCTCGGTTTTCAGCCCGGCAGCGCGCCGGGCTTGCACTTGCGCCCGGAAGGCGTCGCCACCCAGCATCAGCAGGCGGTGCTCGATCAGCAGGTGCCGGTAGCCGTGCTGCTGCGTGCTCGGCACGGGCTGCCCAAACACCTCTACTGGCCACGAGCCCGTCGTAAACGCAGCCACAATGCAGGCGTGGCCTTGCCGCTGGATACGGCGTAAGGAGAAGTCCGGGTAGTGGCCGAAATACTGCCGTAGCAAGGATTCAAACGCACCTAAGTCATGGACCTCGCAGATAATATCTAGGTCGCTGCCGGGCAGCTGCAAGCCGATGGGCACGGTACCCACCAGCAGCGGCTGATAGGGGCGTAATACGTGCAGTAGATTGCTGTTCAGAAGAATATGATAAGCTGATTGCTGCACAGCTGTGCCATGCTGCAAGTATTCCACATGCTGAAAAGGGAACATGCCGGTAGCGTTTAAGAATGCTAAGCTAGATGCTTAAAACCAAACAGATTGAGTGGGCAGCTTGGCAGAAGCGCGAAGCGTACGAAATAAGCGCATGTGCTTAACTCAGAAGCTTATAGCCAAGGAAAGTGCTGCTTTACTCGCTGCGTTTTGCAGCGCTGCCGTATACTACCACCATGAGCCTAGACCTTGACACCTTCCTGCAACACACGCCCGACGCCGAAAAGACTATTATTCACACCCAGAAAGGCAACCGCCGCCTGCAATTTCCCGCGCTGCTCGTCGCCCAAACGGCTCGGCAGAAATTGTTTGTAACGCTCGAAGCCCAGCGCCGCTACGTCACGCACACGCTAGCCGACGATAACCCCGACGAGTTGGAGCTAGACTTCGTGGAGGATTACGCCGAAGTAGAGGGGCTGATGGAAGACGCCGGCCTCTACGGCTTGCACGACGGAGAAGTAGGCATCGTTTACCACAACCTACTTTTCCTCTTGATGAACCCGGCGGTCAGTTAACAGCTACCAGTTAACACGGCACCACTAACCTAAGTAGCAATGAGGAAGTACCGGCAACTGATAATTGGTAAATGTTAATTGTTAAATGGTAAATCACAATTGTGTTGCGCTGGATCGACGTTCTCAAATTTGCCAAATACAGTAACCCCGAGCCGCCCCGGCGCGTGGAGAAAACGGAGGCGGAATGGGCGGCGCAGCTCACGCCCGCGCAGTTTCGGGTGCTGCGCGCGAAAGGCACCGAGTCGCCGTATCGCAACGCGTACTGCCGCTCCTATGAGCCCGGCGTGTACGCGTGCGTAGGCTGCGGCAGTCTGTTGTTCAACGCCACCGAGAAGTACCACGCCATATCCGGCTGGCCTAGCTTCACGCAGCCGATTGCCAAAAACGCCATCAAGTACACCTTCGACGACAGCTACCACATGCAGCGCATTGAAGCGCAGTGCAATGTCTGCGACGGGCACCTAGGTCACATCTTCCCCGACGGCCCCGAGCCAAGTGGCCTGCGCTACTGCATGAATTCCGAGAGTATGGTTCGGCTGGATTCGTAAGCTAGCGACGGTTGCGGTAATCGGCAATAATGCCTTCGCAAATCCAGTTTGCCATGGCTTGACGGTTATCAGGCACCACAAAACGACGTTGGTCCTTGGTGTTGCGGATGTTGCCTAGCTCCATAAACACTGCGGGCGCGTGGCTGTTGCGCACCACATACAGCGTGTTGCGCGTCGAGACGGTGCCTTTGTAAGGGCGGTTGGGCTGGGCGCGTTTATAACGAGCGGTGAACGTTTTGTGGATGCTTTCAGCTAAGCGCTTACCGGCCGGGCTAGCCGAGTTGTGGTAGAAAAATACGTCGATGTTCTGACCGATGCTGCGGCTGTCCACGTGCAAGCCGATGAACCGCTGATAGCTGTTCTTGTGCGCTGCTTTGAGCTTGTTTACCGCGTTGATGCGCAGGCGCAGGCGGGCGAGCTGGTTGATGGGCGTAATCTGGTGCGGGTATGTCACCTCGTCGTTGTCCATCTTGAGCACCGCCTGGTCGCGGATGCCGTCGTTCGGGTCCTGAATAATCATGTACGCCGTGGCGCCGTGTTCCAGCAAGGCCCGCACCAAGCGCAGGCCAACATCGTAGGCGTATTCGTCCTCGGCCAGCGAGTTGCCGCCGTATTTGCCAATAGCGCCCGGATCAGGGCCGCCGTGCCCGGTCGAAACGTAGAGCACGGCCCCGCGCAGCTGCTGGTCGCGCACCGTAACCTGGCTGTAAGCGGGCCCAAACAGCACCGGCAGCGGAATGCTGAGCTTTGCGGGCTTGGCCGCTAGCTTAGGCTTGAGGGTCGAAGCCGGTACATTGCGCTTGGCAACGGGCCGCAACGAGGGGCGCGGCAGCGTGTACTTTCGGCCGGCAATCAGCGTGTTGTGCCTACCTAGCTTGCCCCGGTTTAGTGCTAAGAAAGCCCGCAGATTCGAGTTAGGGTCGAGGCGGTTGCGCCGCAGCAGCGTTGCTATATTATCACCGCGACGCGCGGTTACTCGCCGGTAGCCGCTCTGGCTGAAAGCCAGGATAGAAGCTAAGATGAGTGCTAGAAAAAGAGAAACGGTACGCAAAAGCAATAGGCTGAAGAGAAGACAGAAGCAAGATGTACGACGATGATACTAAAAAATGTTCGGCGCTAGGTGAGAATATATAGCCGTTGCCGCTGACACTAGCACGTCATTCCGACGCCAGGAGGAATCTCGCATGCTGAGGTTGTGCTAGTAATCTCTGACGATTGGAGTTAGCATGGCACGCGAGATGTCTCTCACTGGTCGAAATGACCTGCTAGCGAGGAATGTCAGATGCTGCTTTGTGTCAGTTGCGTCAGCATGATGAGCTAGCCCCGGCACGCAACAGTTCGGCGAATTAAGCTAGGTCTGCGTACTTGAGCTCAGCAGTATTTATTGATCGGGCTTTACTACATGGCAAAAGATTCGTCCTCTACTCATATAAAAGAGTTTACTGGATTTGTGCGCGTGCGTGGCGCGCGGGAGCACAACCTCAAGAATGTTGACCTGGAAATTCCGCGCGATGCGCTGGTGGTATTCACGGGCGTATCGGGTTCGGGGAAGTCGAGCCTGGCGTTTGGGACGCTTTATGCCGAGGCGCAGCGGCGCTACCTAGAGTCGGTGTCGCCGTACGCGCGGCGGCTGTTTCACCAGATGGCGGTGCCGGAAGTAGATGCTATCGACGGCTTGCCGCCGGCCGTGGCCTTGCAGCAGCAGCGCGGCACGCCCACCACGCGCTCCTCGGTGGGCAGCGTCACGACGCTCTCCAACCTGGTGCGCATGCTCTACTCGCGGGCTGGCGACTATCCAGCGGATCAGGGTATTATCTACGCCGAAGCCTTTTCGCCCAACACTCCTGAAGGCGCTTGCCCTACCTGCCATGGCCTAGGTCGCATCTACGAAGTGACGGAAAAGTCGATGGTACCCGACGACTCGCTCACCATTCGGGAGCGGGCCATTGCGGCGTGGCCCCAGGCCTGGGGCGGCCAAAACCAGCGCGACATCCTCGTCACGATGGGCTACGACGTGGACACGCCCTGGCGCGAGCTGCCCCAGGAGCAGCGCGATTGGATTCTGTTCACCGACGAGCAGCCCGTGGTGCCCGTGTACCCCGGCTACTCGCCCGAGGAAACCCAGCGCGCCTTGAAGCGCAAGGAGCCGCCCAACTACATGGGCACCTTCACGAGCGCCAAACGGCACGTGCTGCACACCTTCGCCAACACCCAAAGCCCTCTCATGAAAAAGCGGGCGTTGCAGTATATGCTCAGCACCGAATGCCCGCTGTGCCACGGCAAGCGCCTGCGGCCCGAGTCGTTGTCGGTCATGTTTGCCGGGCTGGATATTGCCGATTTGTCGGGGCTGCCGCTGAAGCGCGTCGCTAGCTTGTTGCAGCCCTACGCCACGGGTGCGGTCGGCAGTCAGCCGGACCACGATGCCGCGCAGTTGATTGTGAAGCAGCGCATTGCTGCCGACCTCGCGGCTCGCCTCGCTGTGCTGCTCGACCTAGGTCTAGGATATTTGTCATTGGAGCGCAGCACGCCGACGTTGTCGCCGGGCGAGTTGCAGCGGTTGCGGCTGGCTACGCAGCTGTATTCCAATCTGTTCGGCGTAGTGTACGTGCTCGATGAGCCTTCCGCCGGTCTGCATCCTTCCGATACGGAAGCCTTGTTGAAAGCACTAGCTAGCTTGAAGCAAGCCGGCAATTCGCTGTTTGTGGTGGAGCACAACCTCGATGTGATCCGGCAAGCTGATTGGCTCGTGGATGTGGGTCCGGCTGCGGGCGAGCAGGGCGGCGAAGTGCTGTATAGCGGTCCGCCCAAAGGCCTGGCCGACGTCGAAACGTCGCAGACCCGCCGCTATCTGTTCACTTCCGACGATGAGCAGGTTGTGCGCACGCCCCGCACACCTGTGGGCTGGCTGCGGCTGGCGGGTGTCACGCGCAACAACCTGGAGCAGCTAGAGGTGGCGTTTCCGCTGGGCGTGCTCACTACCGTCACGGGCGTGTCGGGGTCGGGCAAATCGAGTCTGGTTAGCCAGGTGCTGGTGGAGCTGGTGGCCGAGCAGCTAGGGCAGGAGGTGGAGGCCGAAGAGGAAGAAGCCGACCCCCTGGAGCGCGCTGAACCCGCAGAGCTAGGTGGGCAAATTGTGGCGGGCATGGAGCAGATTAAGCGGCTGGTGCGCGTCGACCAGAAGGCAATTGGCCGCACGCCCCGCTCCAATATGGCGACCTACACCGGTTTGTTTGACCATGTGCGGAAGCTGTTTGCCGCTACCAAAATGGCCAAAGCCCGCCGCTACGATGCCGGCCGCTTCTCCTTCAACGTAGCCAAAGGCCGCTGCGAAAACTGCCAGGGCGAAGGGTTTGTGATGGTAGAGCTGCTGTTTTTGCCCAGCGTGTACGCCCCATGCCCGGTTTGCCACGGTGCCCGCTACAACGCCAAAACGCTGGAAGTCACCTACCGCGACAAGAACATTGCCGAGGTGCTCGGCCTGACGGTAGACGCCGCCTGGGAGTTCTTCGCCGACGAACCGACGATTCTGCGCGCCCTCACGGTGCTGCGTGAAGTTGGCCTAGGGTATTTGCGCCTCGGCCAGCCGGCCACCGAGCTATCGGGCGGTGAGGCCCAGCGCATCAAGCTAGCTACGGAGCTGCAACGGGCCCAGCGCGGCAATTCGCTCTACGTCCTCGACGAGCCCACCACCGGCCTGCACCCATCAGATGTTGAGAAGCTGATGGCTCAGCTCGACGGACTGGTAGAAGCCGGCAACACCGTTATCGTCGTCGAGCACGACATGCGCGTAGTAGCCGGCTCCGATTGGGTGATTGACATGGGTCCTGGCGCCGGCGACGAAGGTGGCCACGTCGTAGCTGCGGGTCCGCCAGCCGAGGTGGCGAAAGCAAAGAAAAGCCGCACGGCGCCCTACCTAGCCAGGTTCCGAGGCGGCGCGCAATAAGCGAGTACCAGTACTGTTGAGGTTGTTGGTCAGAGAATTACGAAAGCTGCAATACGTGCTGATCCAAAGCCGAAAATTGTCGTACAGAAGTCGTTTTCACCTAGGCTTACCTTCGTCCTAATTTCTGCTGTGCCATGTCCTCGTTCGTAGAAGAGTTTTTCCGCAACCCGGCTATGGTTGGGTCGCTCATCCCTAGCTCTCGCGAGCTGACCAACAAAGTGATAGAACCTATCGACTTTGCCGCTGCTCGCTGCATCGTGGAGTATGGCCCCGGCACGGGCGTCTTCACCGACATCTTGGTAGCCCGGCGCCGCGCCGAAACGACCATCGTGCTGGTCGAAACCAACCGCCGCTTCGCTACCCTCCTGCAAGAGCGGTATACTAACCAGCCCAACGTGCACATCATCCACGGCTCAGCCGACAAAACCGGCGACTACCTGAAACACCTAGGTGTCAAGGAGGTAGAGTATGTAGTCTGCGGCTTGCCATTCTCCTCGCTGCCGCGAAAGCTAGGGTGGCGCATTGTAGAGCACACCCAGCAACTGCTGCTACCTGCCGGCAAGCTGATCCTGTTTCAGTACTCGCTCCAGAATCGGAAGCTGTTCGAGAAGTTCTTCCGCCTCACAGGGCATACCCACGTGCTGCTGAACCTGCCGCCCGCCTATGTGCTGGCTTATGAGCCGAGAGAAGCGCCCGCGACTAATCAGGCCGACGAAGAAGGCGCAGCGACGACCATGCAAAAACGGGAACAGTAGCGGCCGCGTCTCTGCATGCCATGAGGTCGTCTTGGCGCGAGCAGCGTACCTTCGTCAACCCCAAGGGCTTCTAATCGGCTGGAAAGCTAGCTAGGTGTTCTGGCGATTTACCGAAACCCTCTTCTTCGATTGTATGAGTTTATTGCGTGTTTCAGAAGTATCGTTACAAGAGAATAATAAGTTTGCTTTAAAGGACATACGCTTTACGCTGGAGAAATTCCAGAAGCTAGCCATCGCGGGCGAAACGGGCGCGGGGAAAAGCACTTTGCTGCAAATCGTAGCCGGCCTTATTCAGCCTGAAACCGGTGAAGTATACTTCGAAGATAAACTAGTAAGAGGCCCGGCGGACAAACTAGTGCCGGGTCACCCGGCCATTGCGTACCTGTCGCAGCAATTTGAGCTTCCGCAGTTTTTGCGGGTTGAACAGGTGTTGCGCTACGCTAACAAATTATCGGCGGAGCAGGCGCGCACCTTGTACGATGTGTGCCGGATCAACCATTTGATTGCGCGTAAAACCAACCAGCTTTCTGGGGGCGAGCGTCAGCGGATTGCGCTGGCTAAGTTGCTGTTAGCTTCGCCAACCTTGCTATTGTTGGACGAGCCGTATTCAAACCTGGACCGGGTTCATAAGAATATTCTGAAGTCGGTTATTCACGACTTGGGGGAAAAGCTAGGTATCACATGCATCTTGATTTCGCACGACCCGCACGATACGCTTTCGTGGGCCGATGAAATTATGGTGTTGAAAGCCGGGCAAATTATTCAGCGTGGCAAACCCGCGCAGATTTACCGACAACCCGCGGATGAATACACGGCCGCCTTGTTCGGCGATTATAATTTGATAACGGGTGAGCAGGTGGCGGTTTTCTCAAAATTGGCCGGCGTAGAAGCGAAAGGAGAAAGCATCGTAATTCGGCCCGAAGATTTGAAGATAACTTCGGGAGAAAATCCGGGTCTTTCCGGCAAAGTGATAGAAGCTAGGTTTTTTGGCTCTTACTCCGAATTGCATGTCGCGTTTGCCGATACGACGGTTGTTCTGAAGACAGATACGCACGGGATTGAGCCCGGCGCGGAAGTGCGTGTGGCGCTTGCGCCGGAGGCCATGTGGTTTCTGTAAGCTTGCAGGCGCGCCAGGAACACGCTGGGAAGAATGTCGCCGTGCTGGTGGGTGGAGGTACTAAAGGCCAAGCTAAACCGAGCGACCCGAGCAGTCGGCCGTAGTCGGGGCGGTTAAGTAAAAGGTGCCCGCCAAGGCATGAAGTCAAGCGGGTGCTGCCAGCAGGTACCCGCAGCTAGGGCGGGAATAGTTTGTGGCCTTATCCCAGACCCATAACACGGTTACCGGAGCACAACTGCTACCTTAGGGGCGCGGAGCAGCTTGCGGCAACCTTCAGTGAGGCCTGTTATTCCGTGGCTTGCATATTGATTAACGGGTAGCGAAGGCGGTATGAATGTTCTCAGGCGTAATAACGTCACTGTTTCCGGTGATGGAGCGCAGGCTATGGTATTCGTGCACGGCTTCGGCTGCGACCAGCGCATGTGGCGCTTGGTAGCCCCGGCCTTTAAGGCGCGCTACCGCGTGGTGCTGCTTGACCTGGTCGGCTCGGGGCGCTCGGACCTGACTGCCTACGACCCGCTGCGGTACAACTCGCTGGCGGCTCACGCCGAGGATGTGCTGGCCGTTATTCACGAGCTAGGTTTAGAGAACGTTGTTTTCGTAGGGCATTCCGTGAGTGCGATGATCGGAGTGCTGGCAGCCAACCGGGAGCCGTCGCGTTTTGCGTGCCTGGTGCTGGTGGCGCCCTCGCCCCGCTATATCAACGACGAGGCGTATGTGGGTGGTTTCGAGCAGACGGATATTGAGGAGCTGCTGGAGGCCATGGACGACAATTACCTAGGTTGGTCGGGGGGCATCACGCCCGTTATCATGGGCCACCCCGACCGCCCCGAGCTGGCCGCCGAGCTGAACAACAGCTTTTGCAGTTCCGACCCCACTATTGCCCGGCATTTTGCCCGCGTCACGTTCCTCTCCGACAACCGCGCCGATCTGCCCCGGCTGCACATGCCGGCCCTTATTTTGCAGTGTGCCCACGATGTAATTGCGCCCTTGGCCGTCGGGACCTATCTGCATAGGCATTTGCCTGAAAGCGAGTTAATTGTGCTGGATACCTCCGGGCATTGTCCGCACCTGAGCGTTCCGCGGGCAACCATCGCCGCAATTGACCATTTTTTGCGTACCGGCGTAAGTAGTTAGTATGAGTGAACCTGAGGACGAGCTATTGCCCGAGCTTGATCTGCGTTTAACCCAGGAAAATCTGGAAGATCTGTATGAACATGCCCCTTGTGGCTATTGCACCTGTCTGCCCGACGGAACCCTGGTAAAGCTGAACCACACGCTGCTTACGTGGCTAGGTTATGAAGTGCAGGAGCTGGTAGCGCGCAAATGTCTGCAAGAGCTGTTCACCATCGGCGGGCGCCTGCACTACGAAATGCACTGCGCGCCCTTGCTGTTGCTGCAAGATCAGGTGCGGGAAATCAGCTACACGCTGCGCCGCAAAGACGGCTCGACGCTACCCGTGCTGATGAATGCCGTGCTGCTGCGCGACATCGATAAGCAACCCCTGGCTGTGCGGATAACCTTATTCGACATCACCGACCGGCGCAAATACGAGCAGGAGCTGTTGCGCGCCAAAGTTCAGGCCGAGGAGCAGAGCAAGCAGCTCGCCCGCGCCAACGAACTGCTGGTCACGAAGAACGAACAGCTCACGCGCATCAACTCCGACCTGGATAGCTTCGTGTACACGGCCTCTCACGATCTGAAGCAGCCCGTCACGAACATGGCGGGCCTGTTTCAGGAGCTGAAACGCACCGCTACCTTCCACGACCCCGACGCGGCCGGCATGATGAGCATGTTTGAAGAAGCCTTGCAGCAGATTCTGGGCACCATTGAGGGGCTAACGGAAGTAGTGCAGCAGCAGCGCGAGCTGGAGCAGGTGTCGGTGGATGTAGTAGAATTGCGCCCATTCACCGAGGACATCATCCGCAGCCTGCACCCAAGCGAGCATGAGGCCGGTTTCACGCTCGACTTCTCTGCCGTGCCCAGACTGCGCATGGCGCGACCTAGCCTGCACAGCATGTTGTATAATCTGCTCAGCAACGCCCTCAAGTACGCCAGCCCCGACCGCAGGCCCCAGGTGCGGGTTAGCACGGCGCAGGGCGACAAGGAAGTGATAATCAGCGTGCAGGATAATGGCCGTGGCATCGATCTGGCGCGGCATGGCAGCGAGCTGTTTCAGCTGTTTCGCCGCTTTCACCCCGAGGTCGTTGGCTCCGGCATGGGCTTGTACCTGGTCAACCGCCTCGTGCACCAGGCCGGGGGGCGGGTAGAGGTGGAGAGTGAAGTGAGCAGCGGCACTACGTTCCACATCTTTTTGCCGCAGTAGTCGGCCGGCGAACTTAACGGCTCCGTTCGCGTTAAGCTAAGTACCGGCCGTAGTAGTAGCGATACTGTTGACTGTGCTGCGCCCTCATTCGGCGCTTACTAGCTTAGCGCAGAGTATCTTGGCTTTGCGCCCTTTCCCGAGCCATCCTGTATGTCTTCCTTTTATCAGCCTTCCGCCGAGCTGCTGCTGGCGTTTGGCTTCGTGCCGTACCGCGCCCCGGCCGGACAAACGCGCTACAGTCGGCCCAGCGACTGCGGGCAGGAAACCATCGTCCTCTACGATGATGCCGAGCTGACCCTGCTGGAAGCCGTGAACGGCCGGCTGCTGTACAGCTTCCAGGGCCGCCTGGCTTCGGAAGCTGAGTTTCGCGTGCTGTTGCGCCAGGTAAACTGGGCCGCAGAGCCTTCTCTTTCTATCTAACTTCTTTTTCCCTTACTGCCATGACCGATTCTTACCTGCGAAGCCTAGGTTTTTCGCCCACCAACGAGGACCGCATGGCCAACCGGCCGGCGTTCAGCCAGGCTTGGCGCTACCAGCACGACCACGCCGCCAAGGATGGTACTCCGTTGTTCGTCGAGCATTCCTTTGGGGTTGATAGCTGTCGCCTGAGCGCACTGCCCGCTCCGCTGGACGCGCACGATGTGTTTGCCACGGTTTCTTTGCACGATGAGCCGGCCCTGAAAACAGCCGTGGCCGCGTTTTACGCCGCCCACGGCGGAGAAGGCCCGTTGGTGGTGCACTTTGTGCCGCATCGGTTCTTGCCCCACCGCAGGGCTTTGTAGAAAAGCTAGGTTATTAAGCGGCCTCAATGCGAAACACAACCGCCAGGAGTAGCCCGGACAAGGCTGCTCCTTTGCGTGTCATACCACTGTTTTTTCTTCCCGCTTGCCGCCCGGGCTTTCCTCGAAGCAGATGATGCTGATGGTGCCGGTTGGCTCCATGTAGGCTTCCCTGATGCTGCTGAGGTCGGTGATGCCGTTGGCGCGTACTTCGCTCATCAGCTCGCTGTAGGTAATCAGCTCCTTGCGCGTGTTGTCCTTCAGCATCCGGCCGTTTCTGACCAGTAGCAGCTTGCGGGGTTTTATCAGCTTCTCCAGAACCGGGAACCGGTAGCTGAGCCAGTTCAGAAATAAGCTCCAGAAAATAAGCGTGGCTACCAAGATAATGCCGTCGGTGACGGAGCGGTAATCGTCGGCCATGCCGTTTTGGGAGGCATCAGCAATCAGCACGATGAGCAGCGTGTCGGTGATACCTAGGGTGCCCGATTCCCGCTTCAGCAGCACCCGTAGCAGCAGGAATAAAGCTAGATAGATCAGGGAGCCCCGAACGAAAATCTACAGCAACGGCGTGTGAGGCACAAACACCGCGTGCCAGTCTACCTGCTCAAACATACGTTGGTCGTTAGCGAATGCCCGGCCCTGGAAGTCGCAAGAGCCGCCGGAATAGGATGCTGCCTTTGCGAGGCCTACGTGGTGTGCCCCGGATGGGTTGAGCCGGTACGCGGCCGGTTCCGTTTGTATGCGGAACCGGCCGCGTACCGGCTCAGAGTTTTAGCGATTCGGAAGTGAAAAGGCTGGCTGCCCGCCCGGCTACGCAACACAGACCGAAACCTGCGCTTCGGCTTGCGCTTGCTGCCATTCGTGCCGTAACATGCTCATTTCTACCAACGACCAGTATTTGTCGTCGTAGCGGACCACGTCGCGCAGGGTGCCTTCGCGGTGCAGGCCAGCGCGCTCGTAGCACCGAATGGCGCTGTGGTTGAAGTCGTACACGCCCAGGCTGATGCGGTGCAGACCTAGGTCCCGAAAGCCAACGGAGAGAATAGCTTTCACCATGGCCTGGCCGTAGCCCTGCCCGCGCGCGGCCGTGTTGCCAACCAGCACGCGCGTGATGCGCCCGGCTTTGTGGTAGCGACTAATGCTGCCCAGTGAAATATGGCCGACGGTTTCGCCGGTATTGGTGTCAACGGCTTTGTAAACAAATACTTCTGAGTTTTCGAGGTCGTTGGTGTCCTCGATGTACCAGTTTAGGCTGTCCTCCGTTAGGGGGAAAGAGAACAGGCCACCCGACCACTCCTTGAGCAGTCGTTCGTTATCAATCCAGGAAATAAGTTGCGGAAAATCGGCTTTGGTGAAAGGCTCTAGTATAATCATTACGCAAGGTAAGCTGAACAGTAGCCAGATCAACGGAGCCCAAGGCTCAGGATGCGAAAACATCCGGGCAGGGTAAGATAATCTGGCGCTGGTGGTAGTATAAGAAGCAGACCCTATACGTGGTCTTCTTCTTATACTACAATCTAAATGCCTTTTCAGTGCGTGTGAGATGCCTCTTTGCGCGCTTATTTTCTAAAAATCAGATTGCCGGCAAGTTGAATTTAAAGCGTACGTAGCTCCCCGCAGCCGAACTCCGCGAAACCTAGCTTTCCGGGCTGGTGCGCACCACGTAGCCGAGGGTCAGCCAGGCGCTGGTGGTGTAGGAGGTATCAAACAGCATGGTGCTCAGGTTATTACCCAGGCAGGTGTAGACCAAGGCCACACTCGGCAGCCAGAGGCCCACCGCTAGCGGCACGTAGCGCCGCCAGCCCGGCAGCCCTTTAGTGTGGGCAATGGTGATGCCCACCACCAGCATGACAAGGTTGCTGATGGGCCAAAAAGCATCCAACGCCCTATAAAGCAGCGTCCAGGCGTTGGGATGAATGGCGTGGTAGGTGTTCCAGCAATTGGCCAGGGTGAGCGTGCTGAAGATGAGGTAGAGCACGCCGCGCCCGAAGCGGCTTTCGCCGGTGGCGCGCAATTGGACCAAGCCGAGCATGCTGCACATCCAAGCCGATATGTACACGAGGCAGAGCACCCCGTCGAGGTACGAGGGGTTCAGCCAGTGCTTACCCCAGAAACTGCTCCAGAGCATAGCCAGGGCAAGAAACGGCGCACCTAGCATACCCAGCGTCCCGAGGGTTTTGTTGCTTAAATAGAAATCAGGCGTTGCGTCGGGGTGCACCAGCGTGGTGCTCTCGGCTTTGTCTTGCATGGCAGTGACGGAAAGTAGTACTGTGATGTAAGACAAAGGTAGACGCACGCAAAAATTCCATCAATCGCATGATAATGTGACGATTATAGGGTTTGAAGTTGAGGATTTATGGGCGGGCCGCTACTGCTGGCGCTGCATAACGGCCGGTGCGTCGGACCGCAACAGCCGGAGCGTGGTATCGAGCCGCTGGGTAAGCAGGAGCCGCTGGCACTGCTGGCGCAGTGCTGCCTGCTGGGCGCGCTGCTCGTCCTTCTTGAAGAGGCGCACACCATACTTGGCGTCGGGTGCCGTGCGGCGCAGATTGACGTAGGTGAGGGGCCGGTCGGGTCGCCGGGTAGCCTCGCCGCTCTGGATGCGGGCAATGCGCTTGTCGTTGTTGCTGAACAGAGCCTGCAACGGATTAAGACCCACGTAGAGGTTGGAGCGGCCATCGAGGCCATAACGGCCACTGATGTGCAGGTCGGTGAGATTGCTATTCAGGTTCAGCGAAGGAATCAAAAGCTGGCCGCGGTCGAGCACGAAGCGGGTACTCACCGGCTCAAAGTACAGATGATCGGTGCGCTCCGCTTTCAGAAAACGCAAGGCCTGGGTGAGGGCGTCGACCTCAATGAGTTCCAGGTTGCGAATATCCGTGCGCAGGTAACCTAGGGTCTGGTTGAAATCGGGCAGGAACTCCGCGTTGAGATCGGTGCGCAGATCGGCGGCGCAGTGCATGGAGCCGCGAACATTGTCGCTGTTCATCACATTCAGGCCCATCGTAGTGGCGGCCGCAAACAACTCCGGCAGCTGAATAGCATCTAATAGCACCTGCACGTGCAGCGGGTGATGGTGCCGGCCGGCGTTAGTACGCATAAAGCCCCGCAGCTGAATCTGCCCCTGAAAAGCTTTGAGCGAGCAATCTTCCAGGCGAGCCGCCCCGTCGCGCAGGCGTGATACCAGTCGGAAGTCGTGCCCCTTGATGGCGGCGTAATGCACCTCATCGGCCTGCACGCGCACCCTGGCCGTAAGCAGACCATCGGCCAGTAGCCGGGCCGCTTTATTGGCGTTTTGCTCTGGTTTGGCAGTAGCTACCGGAGCGGGCGTAGCGTTATCGTCCGGATCGAGGCTGGCCAGCAGCTTCAGGAGTTCCTGCACATCGAGGGTGGCATAACGCAGATCCAGGCTGGCGTCGGCGGCTTGCAGGTGGGTGCCCGCTACCTGCGCCGAGGCTGTTGCGTGGCCCGTACCGCCGCGCGTTGTGCCAAAGTCGAGGTAAGGCATACGCAGAACATTTTCCTGCTTATCGAAGCGCATTTTCAGGCTCCGCAACTGCTCGCCGCCTGGCAGCTGCACATGATTTATAGTGCAAATAATCTGACCATTAGCAGCCAACAGCAGCTCGCGGAGCGCCGGACTCGCCGGCGCTTTGGCCGAGCGCTGCGGAGGGCGTGCCATCTTGGCGAGCAAACGCTGGTAGTTGATGGTGGCGAACTGGACGCCGAGCTGGAAGTTGACGGGAGCCACCTGGTGCGTGGTGTCGGTGGGCCAGGAAACCTGCCCGCGCACCTGCCCGCCCCACACCTGCCCGGCCAGGTTGGAAAGCTCCACGCGCTTGCCATCGTGGCGCACCGTTACGGCCAGGTGGCGGAGCGTGTCGGTGGGCAGCAGCAGCTGATCGCAGCGCAGGGCCACGTTCAGCCGCAAGCCGGGCGGAAACAAGCTGGAACCTAGGTTAGCGGTGCGGTTGGCCTGTTTGGCGCGGTTGCGCTTGCGAGCCAGGGCCGGCGTAGCTGCCGGCCGGGTGGCCAGGGGGCGGGGTCGCAGCAATTCCCGCAGCCGGGTTACCCGCAGCTCATCGACGGCAAAATGGCCGGTGATGTGCGTAACGGGTTTTTGGCCGGTCAGATAATCCAGCAGGTTAACGGTGGTAGCGCCCGCCCGAAACCCCATCTTATCGAGCACCCCGGAAGCATCCGAGAGCCGCCAGATACTGTCGCGCAAGCCGATGCGCACGTTCAGGCCGCTCATGTCGGCACCCCGGTCGAGCAGCACGAACGAGGCATCACGCAGAGTCACGGCCCCGCGCACCGACAAGCTAGGCTGCCGGGAGACAGCCGTGCGCCTACCCGGCGGGGGCGGCAGCAGTCCGTGCAAACGCACATCGAGCTGGGCCGTGCCGTGGCGGGCGCGCCACAACCCCGGCGACACGACGGCTGCCAGCTCCGGCAACTCGGTGCTGCCACGCAGGTGTCCATCTACGAACGGACGGTCGAAATCGCGCAGCAGCAAGGCAATGTTTAGCTGCCCCGCCGACGTGTAGAGGCGGCAATGGTCGAGGTTCAGAAAGGTGGTGCGGGAAGTGTGGCCGGGGCCATTGTCGTAGGTGCCGGCCAGGTCCCAGTGGTTGATGCGGCGCGTCGAGTCAGGCCAGAACAACCTGGCTCCGCGTAGCTTAAACCGCAGCACGTTGCGGGTGCTGATCGTGGGACCGTTCAGCCCCGCGATGGTGTAGATAATATGGGCCTTGCTCGGGCTGGTTGCTCCCGCCAGATACGACTGTAAGCTAGGAGGCAGGGCTTTATGCAAAACCTCCATGAGCGGCTGCTCTCCCTCAAACCGCAGGTTCATGCGCGTGCCGGCCCGCCGGTTATCCGTACTCGTATGCGTGCCGCTGACCTGGATGGTGTCGCCATTGAGCGTGGCGCGGGTGTTGGAAAACACGCCCTGTCGCTTCTCGAAATTAAACGTGTAATTGACCCAAGCCTGCACCGGCTCCTGCTTAAACAGTGGGTCGTCGCTGCTACCCAGGTAATTGATTTGCCCATCGATAGTGCCGCGCGCCTGCAACACGCCCTGCTGAATCCGAACCGAAAGGCGGGCTTGCCGCGCACTCGCGGCAAACGAGCTGTGGGCGTACTCGTTGCGCGACTGCATGTGGTAGTTATTGACAATGAGCGAGTCGAGCACCAGCGTCAGGTCGGGGCTGGTGCTGTGCTTTTGGCCTTTGCGCTTGCCGTGCAAGCCCCAGCTATGGCCCAGCGAATCGACCCGCTCCCGGAAGTCTACATCGGTCACGATCAGACGACTGACTCGCGCACGGCCGCGCAGCAGGCTACCTAACTCCAGGCGCATATCGGCGCGCCCCACCCCAAAAACCAGCTGCGGCTGCTGGTAGGTGGTGTCCGTCAGGCGCAGGTGGTGCAGCGACGCCGTGAGGTGCGGAAAGTCGTGCCAGGGCGAAAACTCAATTTCAAACGGCGCCAGCACGAGGTCGGAGCTGCGGCTGACTCGTCCGCGCACGAGCTGCTCCAGGTAGCGCCGCCCATACGCCGAGCCGATAAACCAGGCGGCGAGGCCCAGCGTCAGCACGACCAGCAAGAACCCCAAGCCGAGCAAACGCCGGAAAGAAAACCATTTCATAAAGTAGGCCGCTAGTTCCGGCTGCATCGCAGAGAACGGCAGCCTCCGTGCTAGTTGCTGTCGAGCCAGAATCTAGGAGCAATACGAGAAATACGGCGTCGTGGCTGGAAGCTGGTAGTCCTCTCAGGGTGAAACCCTGGGCTAGTTAGCGGTCGAACATGAGAACCGCTCCGTAGCCTAGGGTTTCACCCTTGGACCGTATAGTAGTGCATTTACGATGGTCGTTCAACGATACGCGAAGCGTAGGTTTCACGCTACTGGCGCGATAACCTAGAACGTATCGTGGCCGGCCGAAGCCAGGTCCCTGAGCAAATCGCGCAAACCGCCGGGCTGGGCAATAAGCTGCCCGACCTGGTGTAGATAATCAGCCTCGGCGCGTAGGTGGCGCTTCAGTTGGCGCAGCTCGGCCTCCTGCTTTTTGCCGGTGCTGCCGGCAAAGCCATTAGGGCCATACTTCAACTCGTTGAGCTGCTGCTTCAGTTCCGTTTGCTGCTGCTGCAAGGCCTGGGTGTAGCGCGTGAGCAGGTTGTCGTCGGGGGCTTCCGCGGAGTCTTCGGCCAGCAGTTGCAGCAGCGTGTAGAGGTCGTTGGCCTCGTATGCCTCCGTGATGCGCTGCATGCGGGTGGTTTTCAGCGCAGCGCGTTCCGGGTCGCGTTCCAGGTCGGGGTGGTTGACGCGGGCCAGCTGCCGGTACACAGTCTTGGTGTTCGAGAGCAGCCGCTGTTGTTCTTCCCGCTCTTGCTTAGCCGCGGCTTCGGCAGCGCGCTCGGCTTTGGTTTTGCGCTTGGCGCGAGCTTGCTGGGCAGCTTCTTCGTGAAAGCTAGGTTCGGTGCTGGCAGCTTCAGGCGCGGGTTCGGGTGGGCGGGTGGCCTTGGCATCGGGCGCGTACTTCTGCAAAATCGCTGCTTCATCTTCCCCGAAGCGGTCTTGCAGTGTGCGGGCGTTGCCGACAATCACCTCTAGCAGCTGCCGCTCCTCACCGCGGTTGAAGTAGCCGGAGAGCAAGGCTTCTTCCAGCGGCTCAAACAATGCACGCCGCGCCGCTACCACTGTTTGGGCCAGCGGCCCCACCTGCTGCCAGTAGCGGCGGCGGGCCTCGGCTTGCTCCGCTTGCAGGTCGCGCAGGCGCTGGCGCAGGTTCTCCACGTCCTGCACCGCTTGCTGAAAAGCCTGCTGGGTCGGGGACCTAGGTGCTTCCGTCGGTTGCTTGACGGGTACATGCTGCTCAGCAGGCAGATCGATGGCGGGGTTGTGCAGATTCATAGAGACAAAAATAGGAGAGGAAAAGCCGAAGGGAGGGGAGCTAGGTTCTAGGTTACCCAAACAGTTCGTACGCCACCTGAAACGTGTTGCAGTGCGCGTCCACAATGTCGCCGATGCGCTCGGAGTAGCCGCCGCCCATGCTTATGGCCACCGGCAAACGATGTTGGCGGCAGAGACCTAATACGAACTCGTCGCGCTGCCGGCAGCCGTCTTTGGTGAGGGCTAGCTTGCCGAGCTTGTCGGTGGCCAGCACATCCACGCCGGCTTGAAAGAAGATGAAATCGGGCTGCACTCGGTCAATAAGGCCTGGTAGGATGGTGCGGAGTTGGGATAGGTAGGCGGCGTCATCCATGCCCAGGGGCAGTGGCACGTCAAGGTCCGATTGCTCTTTACGGAGCGGGTAGTTGGCGCCGGCGTGCATGGAGAAGGTGAACACCCTAGGTTCGTGGCGGAAGATGCTGGCCGTGCCGTCGCCCTGGTGCACGTCGAGGTCTACGATTAATACTTGCCTAGCTAGGCCGTGATGCAGCAGGTGCATGACGGCAATGGCAATATCGTTGAACACACAAAAACCTTCGCCCCGATCAGCAAACGCGTGGTGGGTGCCGCCGGCTAGGTTCAGGGCTACACCGTCGCGCAGAGCATGCCGCGCCGATTGCAGCGTGCCGGCCGAGCTGCTCAGAGAGCGAAGTACCAGCCGCTCGCTTTGCGGCAATCCTAGCCGGCGCACTTCGGCTGGCGAGAGCTGTTGGTCGCGGATCTTGTGCCAGTACTCCACGGTGTGCACGCGCAGCAAGTCTTCCTCCGAGCATAGGCCGGGGTCATAAAAATCGGTGGGCGGCGCGATGCCTTGCCACAAAAGTTGCTGATGAATCAGCTCGTATTTGGCAATAGGAAAGCGGTGGCCGGTGGGCAAGTCGAGAACGTACCGGTCGGAAGTGGCGAGGCAGGGCATGCGGTGAAAAGCAAAACGGCCAGCAGATCTGCGAAGACCCCCGAACCTAGCTACAAGAACATGCCTACATACGCAACGGGGCCAAGTGGGGTAGGGGCGCCTTTCGGCTTGCGGTTAGTTGAGAGCAGCGTAAAGACGCAATGCGTTGCGCCTCGTCGTTGCTGCTGTCGACCGCGTTGGCAGCAATCGTTCAACGAGAGACTCCAACTATTGCGTCTCTACACCGTTCATCCAGCCAAAATCGAACACCTTTTCATGAGCTGTCCAGAACCGGACAGTTACCGTTCACTTATGGACGAAGTTGAAAGTTGATATTCAATGTATTGTGCTGATAATGATAGGGTTTAGTAGATGGCATGGCTATTGGGTTACGACCTATACACATTCATACTAAAACACTATAAAATGAAATTTCTGTTCGCGCTGCTCGTGGTCTGCTTCCTGTTCACACGCTCAGGATGGAGCCAGGGAAAACCCACCCAGATTATGCTGCTCGGCTGCGCTCATCTGCGACAGATGTACAATAAGGACAACCCAAATACCGATGTACTGACCGCCAAGCGCCAGCAGGAACTGGCCGACCTGATCAGCCGCATCCGCAAGTTTCAACCCGACCTAATTGTGGTGGAGCGGGTACCTGAAGGACAGGCCTCCCTCGACAGCACCTACGCGCTGTACGTGAACAACAAGCTCCAACTCGCCGATATGGAAGACGGGCGAGGCGAGGAATACCAGATCGGTTTCGCGCTCGGTAAGCAGCTAGGTCTCAAAAGGATTGTGGGCGTAAATGCGCCCGGCGGTACTTCACAGAGCATCCTGAGCAACGGCCAGAACATCAAACTATATCAGGAAGAAGGCGTGCAGATGCGCAACCTGTCTACGGCCAAGCAAACCGAGCTGGACAATGGCAAGCTAAGCCTCACCGAATATATCACCTACATAAACCAGCCCGCTATTACGCAGAAAATCCATCACCTGCGCTACGTCATGCCTGCCCGTGTCACCAATGGTCACTTTACCAACCCTGATGCTATGGTGGACACTGCCTTCGTGAACCCCCGCTACATCGGTGCCGAACTGACGTCCATCTTTAAAAACCGCGACTATAAAATCTACTCCAATATCGTGACCACACAGATGGCGCAGCAGTCGAAGAAAGTGCTGGTCATTATCGGGGCGGCGCACATTGGGTCCCTGCAAAGCATCTTCCGCGACGATCCGGCCTTTCAATTAGTGCCCGCCACCAATTACCTAGGTAAGATGCGCGTGGCCAGCAGTGCTGTGCAACAGCACACTCTGTTCTCAGAAAGAGGGTAGATCAGAAAAGACTCTCTAGAACGTCATGCTGAGCTGACCGAAGCATCTCTCCCGCAGTGGTAATCAGATTTACTTTGGCGGGAGAGATGCTTCGGTCAGCTCAGCATGACTCAGAGAATTGTGAATTAGCTTCAAGAACTAGTTAGTAGCTCGTGTTATTTCTGCGCGTAATAAATCTTTTGCTTTCCGCTATTTCGTAGTTGATTAATAAGAATTACTTGTGGCAGGATGAATAGTTTTCTTTGCTTAGAAATCGAATAATTGCCTCTGATAAAAAAAAGTAAAAACATTTTTCATCGTATATTGACTTTAGGAAAATAACTTTTCTATATTTGTCCCGTTCAAAGCACAAAACCTAACGCGACTACAAAGTCAATCCTCGTCATGCGGCGCCACAAATCAGATTTTCAAACCATGCCCAGTCAGCTGAAGCGCGATATTCAGCCCGGGTTCGGCGCGTATGCAATGAGGTAGGTTTACCTGATAGAAACCAACCATATGAAACGCCCGAACCCACCTAGGTTCGGGCGTTTTCTTTTTCCTCTATCCTAATCAGTTACTTCCATGACGTCCTTTCATCAACCCTCCCTTTGCTTGGCAGCCACACATCCAGCCCAAGTGCTAGGGCGTTGGTGCGGCGCCTGGGACCAGCTACGAAAGCCAAGTTGCGGCCGAAAACATAGCTAAGATTACCGGTTTATTCACGGTTCGTGTATTTCTAAATCGGGCTTTATTTCTGGTATTTATTTTCTATTTTAATCGTCAATAAATGACGGTGTAGAAAAATATTGCCTAAAGTTTTAGCTCGGTAATAATTTAATAACGGCAATTAATTCCGCTGGAATTGCCGAACGGATGGTTACACCCTTTTACCAACGCTACTATGTACGAAATCTTCAGACTATCCTTTAGTAATTCGATGCCGGTGACTTCGGCAACCCATGTATCGGGCAATAATTCTCTGCATTCAGATACAAAAGGAAATCACCTTGATTCTAAAGCGCAGCCAACTAAGCCGGCTAAGCCCCTCAAGACCTAGCTTTTTATTTCCAGAAGCCAAGCTTCTTTTTACTCGATTACGCTCTACAATTATGCGCTTCAACTTCAGCTTCCGCAAAAACGAATCGGCGCCGGTGGTCAACCACGAAGGCGCCGCCGCTTACCAGCTTACGCCCGCACTCGAACTATACGCTGCCGTGGCTACCGCCGCGCTCAGCGACCAGTTCTACGAGAAGGCCGATACGCGGCTGGCGCGGTTGCGCGAGTTGATAGCGCAAAACGAACCGCTGTTTGTGGCGCGCCTGGCAGTGTATGCCCGCGAAAAACTCCACTTACGCTCAGTGCCCTTGGTGCTGACCGTGGAGCTAGCCCGCCTGCACCGCGGCGACAACCTCGTGAGCCGCCTCGTGGCCCGCGTGGTGCAGCGCGCCGACGAAATCACGGAGTTGCTGGCCTTCTACGCCGTCGCCAACGAGCGCCAAGGCGCCAACGGCAAAGCGCCCGCGAAAACGCTCAACCGCCTTTCTAAGCAGTTGCAGAAAGGCCTAGCTATTAGCTTCAACCACTTTGATGGCTACCAGCTCGCCAAGTACGACCGCGCCGGCCAGGTGCGCCTCCGCGATGCCCTGTTCCTGATGCACCCACAGGCCAAAGACGCGGCCCAGCAAGCCTTATTCGATCAACTGGTGCGCGGCGAGCTAGCTACGCCTTACACTTGGGAAACAGAGCTGTCGGCCCAAGGCCAGCAGGCATTTGCTAGCGCAGCGGAGCGCCAAGTAGCCTTCCAAGCCAAGTGGGAAGAGCTGATCGGTAGCGGTAAGCTAGGCTATATGGCCCTGCTGCGAAACCTGCGCAACATCCTCGAAGCCGACGTGTCGGCCGAGGCGGTGCAGGCCGTGTGCGCTACGCTCGCCAACCGGGCGGCGGTGGCGCGCAGCAAGCAGCTGCCGTTTCGCTTTCTGGCAGCCTACCGCGAGGTGCTGGAGCTGAAGTCGGGGCGGGTGCCGGCGGTGCTGGCGGCTTTGGAAACAGCCATCGGCCACTCCGTCGCCAACCTGCGCGGCTTCGACGCCAATACCCGCGTGCTCCTAGCTTGCGACGTGTCGGGCTCCATGCAGCAACCCATCTCGGCGCGCAGCAAAGTGCTGCTCTACGACATCGGGCTGGTGCTGGCGATGCTCCTGCAAAGCCGCTGTCAGCATGTGGTAACCGGCATGTTCGGCGACCGGTGGAAGCGCGTTAGCTTGCCCAGCGGGCAAGTGCTGTGCAACGTGCAGGAGCTGTACCGTCGTGAAGGCGAAGTAGGCTACAGCACCAACGGCCACTTGGTCGTCTACGACTTGCGGCAGCGCCGTGAAGTGGTAGATAAGGTGATGCTCTTCACCGACTGCCAGTTGTGGGACAACACCGGCCGGGCCGGCTCGCTGGCCGCTGAGTGGCGCGAATACCGCCGCACGGTAGCCCCGCAAGCGCAGCTCTATCTCTTCGACCTAGCTGGCCACGGCACCGTGCCGCTGCAAGTGCGCCGCGAAGATGGCGTGGCGCTCATTGCTGGCTGGTCGGATAAAGTGTTCGACGTGCTGGCCGCGCTGGAAGACGGCGGCTCCGCCCTGACGGAGATTGAAAAAATTGAGTTCTAGCTCAATGAAGCGACCTAAGGAGCAGCAGAGACAAAAGCGGCTGCCGCTCCCTTGACAACAGGTAAGCGCAGGCACTTTTCCAAAAAGTACTCCCATGAAATTCAATCAAATAAATCGATAACAACACTTCCCAACTAGCCTACAAGGTGCCGTAAGTGGGCGCTACTTCGTGGTCCGTTTTCGACTTCACCACGTGAAGTCTCGCAGGTTCGAACCCTGCTCCCCGGCCTAAAGGCTTGGGGAATGAAAACATGTCGCCGGCTGCTTGTTGCCCTTGCTAGGTTGGTTGTGGAAAAGTACTCCGTCGGGTGTCGTAGTGGCGCGTTACTTCGGGTCGCAGGTTCGAGCCCTGCCTTCAAGCCTAGCTTGAGAGTAGCTCAGCGGGTAGAGCAGAGCGGCTTCGGCCGTATCTTTCGCGCCGTGCTTTTTACCCCGATGGATTTCTTCTTACCTCACCGGGTGCCGTAGTTCAGCCATGCTTCGCACTTCGATTGCCCAGGTCGCGGGTTCGAACCCCGCCAATTGGCCTAGCAAGGGTCAGTTGTAGCTCAGTTGGTAGAGCAGGTTTTGGAGGCTGGGCGCTTGTTGCCCCGAGTGGTGAGATAGTGAAATGGTGAGGTGGTGAGAGTTTAGATTGAAAATGGTAGAACGACAAACTCGCCATTTCACCATCTCACCACCTCGCCAATTGGCAGGTGCCGTAGCAAAGTCTTACTTCGCCTTGGACGCTGGGGTCGCGGGTTCGAGTCCCGCTCACCCTTTGGGGTGGTAGCTCAGTTGGTTAGAGCACAGAGACTTGCGGTTGTCGCCCTGTCAATTTATTGGAACGCAAGAAGGTGCCGTAGGGTAGTCTTACTTCGACTGGAAATCCAATATGACTACTCAGTTGTTGCCCTTCCCGCGTTCCACTCAACCTAGCCGGATGCCGTAGGCGAGCGTTCCTTCGATTTCTATTCGCAAACAGCACGCTTGTCGCTCATTGCTCCGGCTAGCTAGGGTTGTGTTTTGTGTAAAAAGTCCATAAGCACACTAGTATGAAACCAAGATTTACCCTTAGCCCATTCGGGAGGAAGATTTTGCGGCTTTTTGCCAAGCACCTGCACCGCTTCGCGGCACTGAAGTGCTTGGATAGGTAAAAGCAAGGCTGATTACCGACTGAGAAAATGCCTTTGTGTTCCTCTGCACAAATACCCCCAAATGGTGGCAGGTACCTAGGTATTAACTAATAACTTCTGCCGAAGGCAGACAAGGTCGTTGGTTCTGTAAAACCAACAGCCCAAAACAAAAACCAATCATGGCTCAACAACTACGTGGCAATGACCTCCGCCAACTCGGATTTCCGGAAGGGCGTGCCATTGGCTTGGCGCTGGCTCAATTGCAGCGCAAACATTTGAAAAAACTTTCCCACACCGAGCAGCTAGGTCTGCTCCAAACCTTGTTAAACAATCCCAATGAGTACTTAACCGACCTCGACTGGAGTCACACGGCTGCCGCGCTTTTACCGCCCCCGAGCCGTCACATTGCCTTGGCCGAGCGGAAAAGTTACGCCGTATTCGGCCCCGAGTACATCGAGCAAGGCGCTATCCATCAGATGGAAACGGCTATGAAACTACCCGTAACCGTTGCCGGGGCCCTCATGCCCGATGCCCACCACGGCTACGGCCTGCCCATCGGTGGCGTGCTGGCGACGGACAACGCCGTGATTCCCTACGCTGTGGGCGTGGACATCGGGTGCCGCATGGCGCTGTCGGTGTACGCCTTGCCGCCTAAGCACCTGGAGCAGCGCCTACAAGAGATGCGCAAGATTTTGCTCGACAACACCAAGTTCGGCAACCGCGACGTGTTCCGCTACGGCCAAAAGCTAGACCACGCGGTACTGGAGCGCGACGAGTTCCTGAGCATTCCGTTCCTGCGCAATAAGCAGGAAACGGCCGCTGCGCAGATCGGAACTTCCGGTGGCGGCAACCACTTCGTGGAGTTCGGCGTGGTTGACATCACCGATCCGCAGAACGAGCTAGGGGTGCCGGTGGGCCAGTACCTAGGTCTGCTTTCGCACTCTGGCTCCCGTGGCCTGGGCGCAAGCGTTGCGAATCACTACACGAAGCTGGCGAAAGACGTGTGCCAACTGCCCGCTGAAGCGCAGCACCTGGCCTGGCTTTCCCTCGACACTGAAGCGGGCCAAGAGTATTGGGCTGCTATGAACCTGGCCGGCGACTACGCCTCCGCCTGTCACCACCAGATTCACCAGCGCATTGCCAAAGCCCTCGGTGAGCGGCCCCTGGCGAAAGTGGAAAACCACCACAACTTCGCCTGGAAAGAACGCCTCGCCGACGGCCGCAACGTGGTGGTGCACCGCAAAGGTGCTACGCCGGCCGGCGCCGGGGTACTCGGCATCATCCCCGGCTCGATGACGGCCCCGGGCTTCATCGTGCGCGGACGGGGAGAGGCGGCTTCGCTGGCCTCCGCCTCGCACGGGGCTGGCCGGGCCATGTCGCGGACGCGGGCCAAGCAGGAGCTAGGCGAAGCCGAAGTGCGCCAGTACCTGACCGACGCGGGTGTGTCGCTCATCGGCGGTGGCGTGGACGAAGCGCCGCAGGCGTATAAGGACATCTTCGCCGTGATGCGCAGCCAGCAACAACTGGTGGACGTGCTCGGCACGTTCACCCCGCGCATCGTGCGGATGGAAGGGGCGAGCACCTAGGTTAGTAAGTAGCGCGTACCGTTCAGATAAGGCAGCATGACCTAGCGTCGTGCTGCCTTTTTTGTGCGTGTGCCGGGGCTAGGTCTGGCTTGCACTTATTTCTGAGGTAATTACTTTGAATACCGGCGCAAGGAGCTACAAGCAGCAGTAGTAGACTACCTTCGCTGTGGTTTCTCACCTGCCTTTTCGCCTAAGCTTATCCTCTTGATGAAGAAATTCTTACCCATTACGGTTCTCATATCAGTACTGTTGGCTGGCCATAGCCGTGTTGCCCTTGCCCAAACGCCCGCTAATCCACCCCAGCGCTGGGGCAGCTGGCTGATCGGAACGGCGCTGCTGCCGGGTAGTCCCGAAAATAAATGGGGCGGCTTTGCGGAAGTACAGGCTCGTACTGATGCCGTTTTCTGGAAGTACTTCTATAATGAGCTGAAAGCCGGCATCAGCTACGACCTCGACAAGACCTTCACCGTGATGCTGGCCGGCGGCCGCTATGCCACCTCCAACTATCGCGCCCTGGAAGATGGCCCACTGAACGTGGAAAAGCGGCTCTGGCTGCAACTGGTGCTGAATCAGTACCTCGACCGCTTGAAGATTGAGCACCGCTACCGCATCGAGCAGCGCTGGTTTGCCTACCGCGGCGACAGCTCTGGCACGCGGCAGCGACTTCGCTACCGACTCAATGCCTTTCTACCGCTGAACAACAAGACTATTACCGACAAAACCGTCTTCTTGTCCGTGTACGACGAAATATTTCTTAATCCGGACGGGCCGGTGTTCGAACGCAATCGGGTGTATGGGGGCGCCGGCTACCAGTTCAGCAAACACGTCATTCTGCAAGTTGGCTGGGTGAATCAGGCTAATTATAATCTGCCCGTGATTCAACAGGGGCAGTTTATCCCCCAAATAACATCAGCCAAGAACAATGTGGTGGTAAGCGTAACCTACCGCATTGCACACCGCAAAGCTACTTCGCCAACCGAGCATTTGCCCTCGCAGCAAGACTAAGAGCGCAAAGCCTGAACTTCGTGTATCGTTGAACAACTCGCGGATACCGGTCCGACGCCCTAGGCGTCCAACCGGTTGTCATTGAACAAATTATCGGAACAAGCTAGGTGCATGACGACTGGTCGCCGCCCTAGGCGGCGGACCGGAGCACGATTTATAAACCTAATTCAGTAGTATTGAAGCGCTTCATCCAGCGCCCGTTTTTCCTTTGCTACCTTCCCCGCATGACTCGCTGTTTTTACGCTTCCGCGCTGCTGCTCACCCTAGGTTCTTCACCAGCTAGCTTCGCCCAGCGCACACCCGTTGCCGCTCAAGATTCGGCCTTCGTTCGCCAAAATTACCGCAAGCTCGACCGCCAGATTCCGATGCGCGACGGCACGAAGCTCTACACCGTCACCTATGTACCCAAGGATGCATCAGCGCAGCGGCAGTATCCTTTTCTGCTGGAGCGCACGCCGTATTCAGCGGCGCCCTACGGCGAGAGCAACTACCGCAAGCGTGGCCCCGGACCTAGTCAGGAGCTGTCGGAGGAGAAGTACATTTTCGTGTACCAGGATGTGCGCGGGCGCTACAAAAGTGAAGGGCAGTTTGAGGAAATGACGCCTAACGTGCCCGGCAACAGTGGCCAGCAAACCGACGAGAGCTCAGATACTTACGACACCATCGAGTGGTTGCTCAGGAACGTGGCCGGCAACAACGGCCGCGTCGGACTGATGGGCATTTCGTATCCCGGCTTCTATGCCACCGCCGCTCTGCCCGACGCCCACCCGGCCCTCAAAGCTGTGTCGCCGCAAGCTCCTGTAACGGATGAGTTCATGGGCGACGATGCCAACCACAAAGGCGCGTTCTACCTGCTCGATAATTTCTCCTTTATGAACTACTTCGACTCGCCCCACGAGGGCCCGACGGAGAAATACAGCGAGCTTTTCGCAAACGCACCGAAGGATTTGTACAAGTTTTTTCTGGACCTAGGTCCGCTTAAAAACAGCAACAGCGCTCAGTATTTTAATAACCGCGCCAAGATTTGGAATGAATACCTAGCTCACCCGACCTACGACGCGTACTGGCAGGCCCGCAATATCCGGCCGGCGTTGAAAGACGTAAAGCCCGCCGTGCTGGTCGTGGGCGGCTGGTTTGATGCGGAAGATTTGTTCGGGGCACTGAACACCTACAAAGCCATTGAAAAGCAAAGTGCCGGCACCACCAACCGCCTCGTGATGGGCCCCTGGACGCACGGTGCCTGGGCACGGCAGGAGTGGAGTAAGTTCGGGCCGTTGACCTTTGGGCAGAACACGGCGAAGTACTTCCGCGACAACCTGGAAACCAAGTTTTTCAACTATTACCTCAAAGACAAAGGTGACTTCAAACCCGCCGAGGCCACTGTCTTCAACACCGGTATCAACGAGTGGAAAACGTATGAGACTTGGCCACCGAAAGCCGTAAAGTCACAGGCTTTCTATATGCAGGAAGGTGGCAAGCTGACTTTAGCCAAACCCACTGCCGCCGAAAGTCTGAACGAATACGTCAGCGACCCGGCCAATCCGGTGCCGTACACCAATGGCGTATATGCGCATCGCAACAATGAATACATGATTGAAGATCAGCGCTTCGCTGCCGCTCGGCCGGATGTTCTGACCTTTCAAACCGAGCCGCTGACCGAAGATCTGACCCTAGCCGGCCCGCTCACTGCCGACCTGTTCGTATCGACCACCGGCACCGATGCTGACTTCGTTGTGAAGCTCATCGACGTGTCGCCCGCCGATGCAGCCGATTCAAAAGCTAGCTCCAAAAAACCACAAGCTACCGGCTACCAACGCCTTGTGCGCGCCGAGCCGATTCGGGGCAAATTCCGCAACAGCTTCGAGAAGCCGGAGCCGTTCACACCCGGCCAAGTCGCAGAAGTGAAATACGAGCTACCCGACGTGCTGCACACCTTCAAGAAAGGTCACCGCGTGATGGTGCAGGTGCAAAGCTCATGGTTCCCGCTGGTCGACCGCAACCCGCAGACGTTCGTGGACATCCCAAAAGCAGATCCTAAAGATTTCCAGAAAGCCACGATTCGGCTCTACCACGATACTAAACGGCCATCAGGGCTAGGTGTAGGCGTGCTGTAGCGCGAAGCTCCCGCTTCGTGCATCGTTGAACAATGTCGTTGTAGTAACCTAGGTGTCAGTCGTTCAACGATACGCGAAGCTCAGGCTTCGCGCTACAGCGAACCGAGCACCGTGCCGGTTACTTCCCCGAAGCCGATTCGCACGCCGTTCTTCTCAGCGTAGGCGCACATCGTCACCGTGTCGCCGTCGCGGAGGAAGCCGTGTTCCGTGCCGTTGGGCAGGAGCAAGGGGTAGGTACCACCTAGGGTCAGCTCCAGCAGCGAGCCGAGCGACTCGGGCGTGGGGCCGCTGATGGTACCGCTGGCGTAGAGGTCACCGACTTGCAAGTTGCAGCCGTTGCTGGTTTGGTGGGCAAGCTGCTGAGCCATACTCCAGTAGAGGTGCCGAAAGTTGGAGCGGGCAATGGTGGTAGCGGCCCCATCCACCGTCTGCAAAGCTACTTCCAGGTTGATGTCGAAGTGGTGCTGGTCGACGGTGCGCAGGTAGAGCAAGGGTTCGGGCTCCTGCACCGGACCCGCCACGCGGAAGGGCTCCAGGGCATCCAGCGTGACTACCCACGGCGAAATGCTGCTGGCGAAGCTCTTGCCTAAGAATGGGCCCAGAGGCGTGTATTCCCAGTTTTGCAGGTCGCGGGCGCTCCAGTCGTTAAATAGTACCAGCCCAAAAATAGCTTCTTCGGCATGCTGAATCGGGATAGGATGATCTAGCTCGGTATTCCGGCCCGTGATGAAAGCCATTTCCAGCTCAAAATCTAACTGCTGCGATGGGCCAAAGCTAGGTGCTGCGGCATCAGGAGCTTTGCGCTGTCCGTTGGGGCGTCGAATATCTGTGCCCGAGACGACAATGCTGCTCGCCCGACCGTGGTAGCCGATGGGCATGTGGCGCCAGTTGGGCGGCAGCGGGTTTGCCGGGTCCCGAAACAGCCGGCCGACGTTGGCGGCGTGCTCCAGACTAGAGTAGAAATCCGTGTAATTAGCCGGCTTGACAGGGCGTAGCATCTGCACGTCGCGCTGGCGGACGAGGCAGGCGCGCATCGTCTCGTCGTCGCGCAGGGCAGGGTTGTCGTGGCGCAGCAGCTCGCTGGCGCGTTGGCGCACCGCTCGCCATGCCGTCCGGCCCAGGGCAATGAAGCCATTGAGCGAGCGACGCCGAAACACCTTCGGCTCGCGCGGACCTAGGTCGAGGTCGTCGAAGAAACCCCGCTGGCTCAGCGCGTACAGATCGAGCACGTAGTCGCCGATGGCAATGCCCAGGCGCGAGCCGCGCTCCGGGGTTTCGAACACGCCGAACGGGAGATTCTGAATAGGAAAGTGACTGCTGGCGGGAATATCAATCCAGGAGTGGAGGTCGGGATTATTAAGGGCGGCTGGCATGACGAAAGAAAGCGGTTGGCGGCAAGGTACTGCGCCGGAAGGAATGTAAACTCATTACGTTCAGCAAGCCCAACTGTTCTCGCCAGCCACTTGCTCTCCGATGAAAGCTATACCTAGGTTGGTGTGGACAGAGAGCGAAAAAGGCCGTCAGGCTGAGCTGGTCGAAGCATCTCGCGTGCTTCACTAGAACGTCATTGTTGAACGTCATTCCGAGCTATGCGAGGAATCTCGCGTGCTGATGTTGTAGTGGAAAACCCTGACGATTGAGGTTGCCATTGCACGCTAGATGCTTCGTCGCTGCTTAATGCGCAGAATGCTCTGCATGACGTTCTCTCTGAAGCTTCACTAGCAAAGTAGGAACGCGCCACGGCGCGTTCGTCGTTGCACAATGCCGCTTAGCACCTCCTGTGGGCACGTCGCCCAGACGAGAACGCGCCGTGGCGCGTTCCTACTGCACCCGCGCCAAAATAAGAAGGCCAGCTTTCCGCAGAAAGCTGGCCTTCACAACCTTATATTGAACTACAAGCTAACAGCTAAACCCTAAAACTCCGGCGTCGAGACGGGAGTAGGCGGCAGCGGATGACCCGTTTGGCCGGCGGGCTGCTCATCCATGGGGGTGGCGTTCGTCGCTTCCACCGCCCGGATTTCGGGCACGGCTTTCTTCACCGATTCCTCCACGCCGGCTTTCAGCGTCATCGGCGACATCGGGCAGGTGCCGCACGCGCCGAGCAGCTCCAGCTTGAGCACCATGTCATCCGTGATTTCGAGTACGCGCACATTGCCTCCGTCCGCGGCCAGGTAGGGGCGAATGGTATCCAGCGCCTGCTCGATGCGGGATAACAAAGGATGATCTTCTACGACTACGGAATACGACATGAGGTGATGGGTTGATGGGGTAATGTGCTGATTCTCTTTGATGTGCTGAGATGGTAATGTGTTGGTGTGCTGATTTGATAGTTTGCTGATGTACTGATGGTTTAGAGTACGAGCTTAGCAAGCAATCCTCTAAGATAAAGACTCATCAACAAATCAGCATATTAGCACATCAACAATCAGCACATCAACAAATTAACGAGTCATTTCGACAATCTGTGTGCGACCTTGGGTAGCGTTGCGGATCGAAACCTGACGGGCCAGCTCCTCAGCGAGCTGTTCAAACAACAGGGCCGGACCAGTGCCGGGTTCCAGAATAGCGGGCGTACCTAGGTCGCCGTTCTCGCGAATGCTCTGGATCAGCGGAATCTGGCCCAGCAGCGGCACTTCGTGCTTGTCAGCCAAAGCTCTACCGCCGCCTTGCCCGAAGATGTAGTACTTGTTTTCGGGCAGCTCAGCGGGCGTAAACCACGCCATGTTCTCCACTACGCCGAGCACCGGCACGTTGATCTGGGGCTGGCGGAACATCTGCAAGCCTTTCTGGGCGTCGGCGAGGGCCACTTTCTGCGGCGTCGTCACGATAACGGCGCCGGTTACGGGCACGGTTTGCACCAGCGTCAGGTGAATGTCGGAGGTACCGGGCGGCAGGTCGAGCAGCAGGTAATCCAACTCGCCCCAATCTACTTCGGTGATGAACTGCTTCAAGGCCGACGACGCCATTGGGCCGCGCCACACAATGGCGCTTTCAGATGGAGCCAGGAAGCCGATGCTCATCAGCTTCACGCCATATTGCACGACGGGCTGAATCAAGTTTTTGCCTTCGGGCGTCTGGAAAACGTGCGGGCGGGCATCTTCCACGCCGAACATGGTCGGCATCGAAGGACCGGAAATATCGGCATCTACCAGGCCGACTTTAGCGCCGGTGCGGGCCAATGCCAAAGCTAGGTTGGCCGTCACGGTGCTCTTGCCTACGCCGCCTTTGCCGGATGCAATAGCAATGATATTCTTGACGCCATTCAGCACGGCCGCATTGGCAGCGCGCGCTGTCGTCACGCGGGAAGTCAGGTGTACGTTTACCACCGCGTCTTTATCGACCATCGTGTGGATGGCGCGCACGCAGGCGTTGTGAATCAGCTCCTTAAGTGGGCAGGCGGGTGTGGTGAGAATGACCGAAAACGATACGTTCAAGCCGTCAATCTTCACGTCCTCAATCATGTTGAGTGTCACGAGGTCTTTGCCCAGGTCGGGCTCTTCCACGTAGCTCAGCGCGCGCAGGACGTCTTCTTGGGTAATAGCCATAAGTCAGAGGTTCAAAGTGCAAAGATAACCCGGAAATGCGGGTAGAAGTTGCCTGAACTTAGATCGGTTTAAAAAAGAGCCTGCCTGTCATTCTTCATCGCTGCTTTATGCGCAGAATGTTCGGAATGACAGGCAGGCTATTACTCAACCTCCGTGCGCGGGTCGGGCCTAGGTGTCATCTCGTAGTCCTGGGGCGGCTCGGCACCGGCCAGGTTGCGTACGAAGTAGTCCCAGCGGCGGCGGGTCATGTAGGGCGAGTAGGCGCCGTAGCCGTGGGCGGCGTTCGGAAACACGACCAGGTCGAAGCTCTTGTTGGCCTTAACTAACGCCTCGACTACCAGCATCGTGTTGTAGGGCGGCACGTTGTTATCCATTAGGCCGTGCGCTAGCATCAGCTTGCCTTTCAGGTTTTTAGCGTAGGCTGCATTGGCTTGCGAGTCGTAATTGGAAGTGCCGTTGGCCTGGGTCGTGAGCAGACCGATGTACCGCTCGCCCCAGTCGTCTTCGTAGTTGCGGTTCTCGTGGTTGCCCGATTCCGAGATGCCGACTTTGAAAAAATCGGGGTAGCGGAACATGGCCGCGGCCGTCGCAAACCCACCACCCGAGTGCCCCCAGATGCCAGCCCGACCTAGGTCGATGTAGGGGTAGCGCTGCGCCAGCTGCCGCATACCCGCTACCTGGTCGGAAAGCGTGTTCTCGGCCATGTTGCCGTAGCAGGCATCGTGGAAGCTCTTGGAACGCATTGGGTTACAACTGCCTTCAATCGCAACGACTACAAAACCTAGCTCGGCCAGCCCCTGGTTATCGTTTCGCGCCGCCGCAAACGACCAACTGCCCACGCTGCCACCCTGCGGACCCGGATAGATGTAGTTGATAACCGGGTATTTACGGTTCGGGTCCAGCGTTGTGGGCGTGAACATCAGCCCGTAGAGGTCGGTTTGTCCGTCGTTGGCTTTCACCGTGATGGGCGTGGGAGCTTTCCAGCCAGTGGCTGTCAGCCGCGAGATATCCGTTTTTTCCAGCGGCATAATGAGCTTGCCATCCAGGCTGCGCAACACGCTGACGGGCGCTACATTAGGCTGCGAGTAGCTGTCGACGAAATAGCGGTTGGAAGGCGAGAAGGTGATGTGGTGGTTGCCGGCCTCGGGGGTGAGCAGCGTCAGGTGCTTGCCATCCAGGCCAATGCGGTAGAGGTGACTGAAATACGGGTTGCCCGGCTCGCGCCCCCCGGCCAGAAAGTACAATTGACGTCGCTGCTCGTCTACTTTCAGCAGCTGCGTGACTACCCAGTTGCCCTTGGTAATCTGCTGCTTAAGCTTGCCGGTGGCGGCGTCATAGAGGTAAAGGTGGCCCCAGTTGTCGCGCTCCGAGTACCAGATGGCTTCCCTGGTTTTGGGCAAATAGCACCAATTGATAGCGCCCTGGCCGGATTCGTACTGCGTGGGCACCGTCTCCGAAAATACCTCCCGCACGGCGCCGGTCGCGGCGTCGGCTATCCGAAACTTCTCCTGCTTATGGTCGCGCGAGGTCGACACGAAGGCTAGCTGCGTTGCATCAGAACTCCAGTCGACGTCGTCGAAGGTGCCGCTGCTGGAAATGTCGTCGGAAAGCGTGCCGCGGTGCGGGTCGGGCGCCACTTGCAGCCGCACGACTTTCGGGTTGTTCACCTCCACAATCACCCGCTCGATGGTGATGATGTCCTTGTCGCCGGGCAGCGGGTACTTCCACGCTTTCAGCATCGGCGCACCTATGTTGGTGGTCACCAGATACATATCGCTCGCCTTGCGCTGATCCTGCTGGAAGGTGGCAATCTTGCGCGAGTCCGGCGACCAGCGCAATACGGGCCGGTCACTGCTGGACCAGCCAGCATTGTCGGTGGCGTAGCCGTAGTCCTTGGCGCCGTCGGTGGTCAGCTGAGTTTTCTGGTTGGTTTGGGTGTTGCGCACCCACAGGTTATAATCCTGAATGTAGGCTGCCAGCTGGCCGTCGGGCGAAACGATTTCATTGTCGGCGTTGGCGTTAGGGCTATCTGCGGGCGTGGTTTCGGGGCTCACCTGGCCGCTCGCCACATCATATTTCCAGGCTTTGCCGCTCACCCGGAAGTACACCATCTTCGCGTCGGGCGAAAGCACGGGGTTGCGAAACGGCAGCCGGTTGGCCTCATACGCCTGACCGGTGGCCGCCGAAAGCGCGGCCGCCAACCTAGCCTGGTTGAACGCCGGGCCGCGGGTTTTAAGGGCCGGGTCGATCAGGATGAACTCGCTGCCCTGCGCCGTCGAGGTCCGGTACCAGAACCGGTCGTTGGTCAGCCAGTTGATCTGGTCAATACTATGATCTACCAGTGGTTGGGTTTTGTAGATCATGAAGCGTTCGGCCCGGGCGTAATCCTGGGTGGTGAGAGCAGGCTGCTGCTGAGCCAGGGCCACCTCTGAGAGGAAGAGAGCCGCCGCGCTGAGCGCCAGTAAATACTTGTGCATAGGCTAGGTAAGAAACAGGCGAAAAGCCAGAATAAATAGACGCGTAAGGTAGCAGGAAATGCGCAACGAGGTACTTTGCCTGCGCAACCTAGGTGCCGCAATAGCTACCGAATTGTGACGCCAAAATGACTCAATTGATCAGCTACTCAGCCACTCCGACGAAGTCACCAGGCAACGGGCGGGCTTTTTTCTGCATCTTCCTTCCTGAACCCCAACTTCAAACTCTTTCTCATGAAAACGACTACTACACTCCACGTCTGCGCGTTGGCCTTGGGCCTAGGTCTGGTATCCTGCTCCGTTTCCGCCCAGGAAAAGCAAACGCGGCAAACGGGCGATTTTCGCATGATTAAAGCCAGCGGCGCGGTGAATATTATGCTGAAGCAAGGCTCGAAAACGTCGGTAGTGCTGGAAGCAGAGGAAGAGGATGTACTCCGCCACATTCGGACGGAAGTGGAGAATGGCGTGCTGCGCATCTACCGCGACAAAGACGGGGGCAGCTTCACCTGGCTACCTACCAAAAGCAATAAAATAACCGTCTACATCACTACGCCTCAGCTGAATAGCTTAGAGCTGAGCGGCGCCAGCGACGTGAAAAGCGAGTCGGTCTTTTCCGCCGATGACTTCCGCATCAAAGCCAGCGGCGCCAGCGACGTGACCCTAGGTGTAAAAGCAAAAACCCTCAGTGTAGAAGCCAGCGGCGCCAGCGACATTCGCCTGACCGGCCAGGTGGAAAGCCAGCAAGTGCACATCAGCGGTAGCAGCGACTATCGCGCCTCCGATTTGCTGAGCAAGCGCGCCACGGTAGATGCCAGCGGCGCCAGCGACGCGTACGTGTCGGCCGAAAGCCTATCGTCGCATGCTTCCGGGGCAAGTGATGTGCACAACAAGAACAAGTCGGTAGGGATGCACTAAGCCGCTGGTACAGAACAATGTAGCGCTAAGCTCCGGCTTGGCGCACGAGCAAAGCGAGTTCCTACGCGTCCAGCGCAAATGTGAGAAGTCGGTTACTCGCTGCGCTCGTGCGCCAAGCCGGAGCTTAGCGCTACATTGTTCTGGCTGGTCTGCTTGGGAGCTTAGCGATACTATTTAACACTACTTCTAGGTGGTGCACGTACCTTTGCCGTATGGCCCGCATCCCCAAAGAAACCGTTGACCAAATCCTGCACCTTGCCGACATCGTAGAAGTTGTCGGCGACTTCGTCACGCTGAAGCGCAAAGGCCAGAATATGTGGGCCTGTTGCCCGTTTCACCACGAAAAGTCGCCGTCGTTTTCGGTGGCGCCGGCCAAGGGGCTGTACAAGTGCTTCGGCTGCGGCAAGGCTGGTGGCGTGATTCAGTTCATCATGGACATCGAGGGCACCAGCTACGTGGAGGCCCTGAAATACCTGGCTAAGAAGTACGGCGTTGATATTCAGGAGGAAGAGAAAACGCCTGAGGAACAGCTCATTCAGAACGATAAGGACTCGCAGTACATCATTTCGAACTGGGCCAAGGACCACTACCACAAGCTGCTCACCGAAACCGACGAGGGCCAGAGCATCGGCCTGAGCTACCTGCGCCAGCGCGGCCTGAATCAGCAGACCATCAAAACCTTCGAGCTAGGTTACTCCCTCGATCAGTGGGACGACCTATTGAAGTCGGCCGAGAAAGCTGGTTTCGAGCGCAAGTATCTGGAAAAGACCGGCCTGGCTATTGAGCGCAAAGACGATCAGGGCAAAGATACGGGCCGCCGCTACGACCGGTTCCGAGGCCGGGTGATGTTCCCGATTCACAACATCTCGGGGCGCGTGATTGGCTTCGGGGCGCGCACGCTCAAGGCCAACGATAAGAGCGCCAAATACCTGAACTCGCCCGAATCGGATATTTACCACAAGTCCGACGTGCTGTATGGGCTCTACCAAGCCCGGCAGGCCATCCGCAATGAGGAAGTTTGCTACCTGGTGGAAGGCTACCTCGACGTGCTGAGTCTGCATCAGGGCGACATCCGCAACGTGGTGGCTTCGTCAGGTACCTCGCTCACGGAGAGTCAGATACGCCTGATCGGCCGCTACACCGACAACGTGACGGTGCTCTACGACGGTGATGCGGCGGGCATCCGGGCGTCGTTGCGCGGCATCGACCTGATTCTGGAAGGCGGCCTGAACGTGCGCGTGGTGCTCTTTCCCGACGGTGACGACCCCGACAGCTACATCCGCAAAGTCGGCGACCAGCGCTTCAAAGAGTATCTGGAAAACAACAGCCAGGACTTTATCAGCTTCAAAACCAACCTCGTTGCCAAAGAAGCCGCCCACGACCCGGTGAAGAAGGCAGAGGCCATCCGCGACGTGCTGCAAAGCATTGCCAAGGTGCCCGACCCGATCAAGCGGCAGGTGTTTTTGCAGCAAACCAGCGGCACCTTCGGCATTGATGAGCAGGTGCTCATTACGGAGTATAACAAGCTGGTAAAGAACGCCTCCGGCAAAGCAGCAGGCGGGTCGCCACCTAACAATAATAGCACGACGGCGGCAAAACCAGCCTCGGCGTCAGCATCCACCCGAGGCCCGCAGCTACAACCCGAACTCAGCCCCGAGGACGAAGCCGCCATGTATGGTGCCACTGAGGAGCTGTTTGGTCCGCCTGCCGCTAGCAGCTCCTTGGCTGATGACTCCGAGGTCGAGCCGGTGCCGGACGTATTGCAAGCCTGCGAGCGGGAAGTCGTGCGCCTGCTGCTGCTCTACGCCGCGCAACCCCTGGCCGATGACATCAGCGTGGCGCAGTATCTGTTTAGCCAGCTGGATGAAACCCCGATCCGCACGCCCATCTACGCCGACATGCTGCACCTGTGCCGCGAGGAAATGGAGCAGGGCCGCTGGCCCGAAGTGCGCACTTTCATTCAGCACGGCCGCGGCGACATTCGGAGCTTAGTCAGCGACCTAGCTACCGAGAAGTACGAGCTGAGTCCTAATTGGAGCACCCACCAGATCTACGTGCCCCGCGAATTAGACCAACTTCAGCAAGCCTGCGACAACGCCATTCTGCGCCTCAACAAAGTGAACGTGCAGCGCGAGCTAGCCGCCCGCCTGGACTCTCTGCGCGAGCCACTGGACGAGGAAACCCTCATGGAAACCCTGCACGCCGTGAAGCTGCTCAAGCAGATGGACGACCAGCTCGGCAACATGCTCGGTACGGTGATTCCGAGGGGAGCGTAAGTAGTCTTACATTGTAGCTCGTTGAACATAAATCCAAACCCTCATGTGGAAGCGCGCGGCCGCTCTGAACCGCTTCATGGTGTCGTTGGTGCTGGCCTTGGCTAGCCTTACTACCGGCGTCATTGGGTTCATGCTGATCGAGCACTACAGTCTGCTCGATGCCTTTTACATGACCATTACCACCGTCTCGACGGTGGGCTACGGCGAGCTGCATCCGTTTTCGCCGGCAGGGCGGCTGTTTGTGTCGGTTTATATCTTCATCAACCTCCTCTTTATTGCCTATTTGATTTCGCAGCTTACCACCTATATCTTCAACGGGGAGCTGCGCACGCTATTCAATATGTACCGGACCGACCAGGAAATCAGGAGCTTTACGAACCACGTAATTGTGTGCGGCTTCGGGCGTAACGGGAGCAAAGCCTACGCGGAGCTGGTGGCGAATGGGGCGCAAGTGGTTGTAATTGAACAAGATCAGGAACTGGTACGCCTAGCAACCGAGAATGGCACCGGACCGGCCGCCGTTATTTTCGGTGATGCTACTGCCGATGAAACGTTGCTGCAAGCGGGAGTGGAGCGCGCGCAGGCACTCATTTCGGCACTGCCCAAAGACGCCGACAACGTGTTTGTGGCTCTCACGGCGCGCGGCCTCAACCCGAACCTCAAGATTATTGCCCGCGCCAGCGTCAAGACCAGCGAAAGCAAGCTGCTGCGCGCCGGCGTCGATTCGGTGGTGATGCCGGAGGAAATCGGGGGCTCGCACATGGCCAACCTGATCATGCGGCCCGAAGTAATTCGGTTCCTGGATATGATTAGTGGCCTAGGTCCTAATAAGTTGAGGCTGGAAGAGTTACGTTATCAGGAGTTTCGGCGCGAGTGGCAGGGCCGCAGCATCCGGGAGCTGGATGTACGCTCCCGCACGGGCGCTACCATTATTGGTTTGCGGCTGCAAAGTGGGGAAGTGCTGGTGAGCCCCAGCGCCGACACCCGCCCCGCGCCCGGCGACGTGCTGCTGCTGCTCGGCACCGACGAGCAGGTGCAAGCCGTGTTGCAGCAATTTCACGTATAATTCAGGGTAACTGAGTAACGGAGTAACTGATTAAGTTTGCCGAACGATAGTAGACCGCTACTCAGTTACTCAGCCGCTCAGTTACTCTTTCGTGCATATTCTTCAGCTTTGCTTCCGGGTGCCGTTTCCGCCAACTGATGGTGGCGCTATTGCCATGTATGATGTTGCCGCAGGACTGGTGCAGGCGGGGCACCGCGTAACGGTGGTAGCGCCTAACACGCACAAGCACTGGCAGGAAGCAGATGTGCTCGACCACCTAGGTCCGGCTGTGCGTCTGGTGCCCGTGCCAGTCGATACGCGCCTGTCGCCGTGGAAAGCGCTGAAGAACCTACTGGTAGGCAAAATGCCTTATAATGTCGAGCGGTTCGTGAGCCCGGCTTTGGCCGATACCCTGACTCACCTGCTAGAAACGGAGCAGTTTGACGTGGTGCAGGTGGAAGGTACGTTCGTGGCCTGGTACCTCGACGTAATCAAGCGCGTGCGGCCTGAGCTGCCCGTGGTGTTGCGGGCGCACAACGTGGAGCACACGATCTGGCAGATGCTGGCTGAGCGCGAGCCTAACTCGCTGCGCCGCTTCTACTTATACCACTTGGCTAAGGGCGTGAAGCAGTTTGAGCAGGAGTACCTGCCCCGCTTCGATGGCATTGCGGCCATCACCGAGCCCGACCAGCGTCGCCTGCGCGCCTTTGGGTGCAAAGAGCCAGTGGTCTTTATCCCGGCCGGGGTAGACCTAGCCCGTTTTCGCCCTGACCCTCGCATTCGGCCCAAGCCCAACACGCTGTTCATGATCGGCTCCCTCGATTGGCTGCCGAACTTGGAAGGACTGGAATGGTTTCTGACCAACGTGTGGCCGACCATCCAGGAAAAACTGCCGGATATGGAGCTGCACATTGCCGGCAAGAATCCGCCGGAGCAGCTGCTGAAACTCAAGCTAAAAAACGTGTTCATGCACGGCTTCGTGGAGTCGGCGGCCGATTTCATGCAGCGCTACGAGATGATGCTGGTGCCGCTGCTCTCGGGTGGCGGCATGCGCATCAAGATTATCGAGGGCATGGCAATGGGCAAGTGCATTCTCAGCACGGGCCTAGGTTCGGAGGGAATTCACGTTTCCAACAACCAAGATATTCTCATCTGCGACGAGCCCAGCGAGTGGATCGACCGTATCGTGCGCTACCATCGGGGCAAGATAAACTGTGATGAAATCGGGCAAGCGGCTGCGCAAACGGTTGGTCGTCTTTATGATAACCGTCGAGTGGTAGAACGCTTTCTGGAGCTTTATCGCCGCTTTACGCCTGCTACGGTATGATAGAGGTAGTGGCGGCAATTGTGCTCTGGCTGAGCTTGTTACTGGTGGCACACACGTATGCGTTGTTTCCGGTGCTGTTAGGTTGGCTGGCGAAAGGGCGACAGCCCAACCGCAACGTATATGCGCCGAACGGTGCCGACCTGCCCGCTGTCGATATTCTGCTGGCCGTGCACAATGAGGAGCAGGTGATTGAGGAGAAGATCCGCAGCACCTTCCAAACCACGTATCCGCTCGACCGGATCACACTCTATATTGGCTCCGATTACTCTCAGGATCAGACAAATACGCTGGTAGAACGCCTCGCGTCTACGTATTCAGGCGTGCAGTTTCGGCCTTTTTATCAGCGCACCGGCAAGCCCGGCGTGATAGAAGCCCTGGCCCGCGAAGCCACCGCGCCGGTACTGCTGCTCACCGACGCCAATGTGTTCTTCGCCCCCGATACAATCTATCATCTAGTCAAGCACTTCCGAAATCCGATTATCGGGCAAGTAGGTGGCAACATCATCAACCCCGAACACCGCCGCGAAGGAATTTCGGGTCAGGAAAAGGCCTATCTGGAGCGCGAAAACCAGATCAAGTACGAGGAAGGTGTGGTGTGGGGCGCCATGATGGGCGCGTTCGGCGGCTGCTTTGCCGTGCGCCGCAGCGCGTATCATCCGGCTCCGGCCTCTTTCCTGGTCGATGACTTCTATATCTCGATGGCGGTGTTGCGCGATGGATATCAGGCAATTAATGAGCTGGAAGCTGTCTGCTACGAAGACGTGTCGGATCGGCTACCGGAGGAGTTTCGTCGCAAAGCGCGGATTTCGGCTGGTAACTTCCAGAATCTGAGCGTATTCCGGGGGGTGCTGTGGCCGCCGTGGAACGGGCGCGCTTTTGCCTTCTGGTCCCATAAGGTGTTGCGCTGGTACACGCCGCAGCTGTTGCTGCTGATGTTGCTGGCTAACGTGGTGCTGGTGGTGCGCGGTACGGGCTGGTTTTACCAGCTTTCCTTGTTGGGGCAGCTAGGTCTGCCGGTACTGGTTGGCCTCGATTGGCTGCTGCGGCGGGTGGGTTTTCACTCGCGTATCCTGCGCTTTATCACGCACTTCTACAGCATGAACGCGGCGCTGCTGCTGGGTTGGTGGCGCTATCTGCGCGGTATCAAAACGACCGTTTGGCAGCCGACGCAACGCTTCCAGCAGGCGAAGTGATGGTGCTTGGCGCGATGTAGCGCGAAGCTCCCGCTTCGCATATCGTTGAACGACCGGCACCTAGGTCTTGCAGGCGTCATCGTTCAACGACACGCGAAGCGGGAGCTTCGCGCTACATCGTGCTACCTAGCTTTTGGAATGCTAGGGGAGTATCTTTAGGTTTAAGCAGTTGAGCTGATTCAACTACACGCGCTACCTCGCCTTATTACCCTCAGCCCCCATGAACTTCTCGAAAATCGCCGTCGGTGCTTGCCTGTCTCTGTTTGGGCTCAGCGCGCTGTCTTGTAGTACGCAGCAATCGAAGGATAATGCCGCTGCGGCTGCCGTTTCCAACTATTTTGCCCAGGATAGCAGCGGTGCGGTGCAAACGGGCGGCGTGAAAATCATTCCGATTACGACACCCAAAGGCACCTTCAACGTCTGGACGAAGCGCTTCGGTAACAACCCCAAGATCAAGCTGCTGCTGCTCAACGGCGGCCCCGGCGCCACGCACGAGTACTTCGAGTGCATGGAAAGCTTCCTGCCCGCCGAAGGCATCGAGTTCATTTACTACGACCAGCTAGGTTGCGGCAACTCCGACAACCCCAAAGATACCGCCATGTGGAGCCTGCCGCGCTACGTGGAGGAAGTAGAGCAGGTACGCAAAGCGCTGAATCTCAATAAAGACAACTTCTATCTGCTAGGTCACTCGTGGGGCGGGATCCTGGCAGCCGAGTACGCTTTCAAATACCAACAAAACCTGAAAGGCCTCATCATTTCGAACATGATGATGAGCTGCCCCGCCTACGGCAAATACGCCGATGAAGTGCTGGCCAAGCAGATGAAGCCCGAAGTGCTGGCCGAAATCCGGCAGATTGAGGCCAGAAAGGATTTCAGCAACCCTAGGTACATGGGCCTGCTTGAGCCTAACTTCTACGCCGAGCACCTGTGCCGCATCGTGCCTAACCCGGAGCCCGTTACCCGCTCGATGAGCAAAATCAACCAGTCGCTCTACGTGACGATGCAAGGCCCGAGCGAGTTTGGTATTTCCGGTAAGCTCACCAATTGGGACCGATCCAAAGACCTCCCTCAACTCACGGTGCCGGTGCTCTCCATTGGCGGCAAGCACGATACCATGGACCCCGAGCACATGCGCTGGATTGCCACTCAAGTGCAAAACGGCTCCGCCCTCATCTGCAACAAAGGCAGCCACATGAGCATGTACGACGATCAGGCTGTTTATATGAAAGGCCTTACGAAGTTTATCCTAGGGGTTGATAAAGGCGAGAAGAAAGTGTCGATGTAGCGTCTGGTTACTACAAACCCGTCATGCTGAGTTGGTCGAAGCATCTCTACCGCTTCGTTGCGGACGCTAAAACCATGTAGAGACGCCATATCTTGCGTCTCCTCGTTGAACGACTTACCTAGAACAACCTAGGTAAACAACATCAGCAACGACGAGACGCAAGATATGGCGTCTCTACTTCGGGCAACGACTGCACGCGAAATGCTTCGGCAAGCTCAGCATGACGGTCTATATACAACTAGAAAGGGCCGCGCTGATCAGCGCGGCCCTTTCTAGTTGTATAACCTAGGTTTGAAGACGAAATATTACTTCGTCTTCAGCGTCACCTGTGCGGCTTTCAGCCCCGAACCCGTAACATTCAGCTGCACATCGCCAGCTTTATCGGAAGCCTGCACAATAGCCACGAGTTGGCCGTGAAAGACGTGCATCTTTGGCTCGTGAAATAACTCTAGGCTAGTCGCGTCGCCGTTGCCGACGGCGCGGAACTTGCCCTGGCCCTTTACGGCAAATTGCAGCTCGTTCGTGGCATCGGGGCAGAGGTTGCCTTGGGCGTCCTCTACGCGGGCCGTCACGAAAGCTAGTTCCTGGCCATCAGCGGTGAGGCTGGTGCGGTCGGCGACGAGCTTGATGTGGTCGGGCTTGCCAGCGGTTTTTACTTCTTCCTCCGCCACAGCTTTGCCCTGGGCATCGTAGGCTACCACTTTGATGGTGCCGGGCTGGTACTTTACCTCATTCCACATCAGGCGGTAGCGGCTCTGGGACTTATCCGAAGGCGCTTTGGTCTGTTTGCCCTGGCTTTTGCCATTCACAAACAGCTCGGCCGACGGGTAGCTGGTGTAGCAGAACACCGGCGTGGTCTGGCCTTCGCGACCGGGCCAGGTCCAGTGCGGTAGCAGGTGCAAGGTCGGCTTCTGCGTGTTCCATCGGGCACGGTACAGGTAGTAGCGGTCCTTCGGGATGCCGGCCAAGTCGATGATGCCGAAGTAAGAGCTGTGCGAAGGCCAGGCTTCGTCGTAGGGCGTGGGTTCGCCGAGGTAGTCGAAGCCCGTCCAAACGAACTCGCCGGTGACGTAACCTAAGTCGTCCTGTTTCACAAACTCATCGTCGGGAATCTGCGACCAGCTGCACGCTTCCAGGTCGTAGGAAGACGACTGATTGTCACGGTATTTCTTCTGCTTTACCTGCTCCACCGGAAACTTGTACACGCCGCGCGAGCTGACGGTAGAAGCCGTTTCGGAACCTAGGAGGAAACCCTGCGGGAGCTTGCCTTTCGCCTCGGGGTAGCGGTGCGGCTTGTAGTTGAAGCCCGCAATATCCAGCACCTGAGCAAAGTTGTTCTTGAAGTCATCGTCGAAGCGGTCCATGCCGGCGGCTACGGGGCGCGTAGGGTCCTCGCGGTGGCAGATGTCCTGAAGGCGCTTGGCAATAATGTAGCCTTCAGGGTTGCTCTGGTCGGGCACCTCGTTGCCGATGCTCCACATAATCACGCTAGGGTTGTTCCGGTCGCGGTGCACCATGTTCACAATGTCCTTCTCCGACCACTCATCGAAGTATTGGCTGTAGCCGTTCTTCACCTTGGGTCGCTTCCACTCGTCGAAAGCTTCCACCATCATCATGAAGCCCATCTCGTCGCAGAGGCTGACCAACTCCGGCGTGGGCATGTTGTGCGAGGTGCGGATGGCGTCGCAGCCCATGTCTTTGAGCAACGCGAGTTGCCGCCGCAGGGCCGCCGTGTTCACCGCTGTGCCCAGCGGACCTAGGTCGTGGTGGTTGCACACACCCTTGAACTTGCGCGGCTGTCCGTTGAGGGAGAACCCTTTTTCCGCTTCAAACTTAAAGGAGCGAATGCCGAACCGGGTTTTATATTCGTCTTTCAGCACCGTGCCAGCATACAGCTTAGAGTCAGCTGTGTACAGCACCGGCGTTTCCGGCGACCACAGCTTCGGCGATTTCACCTCTAGGTTTTGCACGAATTCTTGTCCACTGGCCTGCCCGGAGGCGAGCGGCGTCGAAACGGTAGCCACGACCTTGCCCGCCGCGTCGCGGATTTCGGTTTGCAGCCGCAGCGCCTGCGTGTTGCCTTTCGGGCGTTCCACCTGCGTTTTCAGGTTGACTTTAGCTGAAGCGGAGTTGATTTCGGGCGTCGTCACATAGGTGCCCCACACCGGAATGTGTACGTCCTCGGTCACGATCAGGTGCACGTTGCGGTAGAGGCCCGCGCCGGGGTACCAGCGCGAGGCTTCCGGCTGATTTTGCAGGCGCACGGCCAGGGTGTTTTCGCCGCTGGCTTGCAGGTACGGCGTGATGTCGAAGGAAAAGGAGTTGTAGCCGTAGGGCCAGTAACCCACTTCTTTGCCGTTCACAAAAACGTGGGCATTGCTCATGGCGCCGTCGAACAGAAGCACGGCTTGGTTGCCTTTTTTGAACTGCGGCACCGTAAATCGCCGCCGGTACCAGCCTGTGCCAATGAACGGCAAGCCGCCTGTGCGACCAGCTTTCTGAGTGGCTTTCTGCTCGTTGTTCTGCTCAATCTTGACGGTTTGCAGGTCATTGTTGCCGTCGAAAGGACCGTAAATTGCCCAGTCGTGGGGCACGCTCACGGTTTGCCACTGCGCATCTTTGAAGTCAGGTTTCGCGGCTTCCGGAACATCGCCTTTTGTGAACTTCCAGTCGTTGGCCAGCACGTATTCCCGGCGAGCCTGCGCCGTGGCGTTCAGGCTGGCCGTTAAGAGCAGAAAGAGAGATAAGCTTTTTAGCATGAGCGGGTTGGATGTGATGAGAGGCTAGGTTCAAGCCCGTTGCCTTCAGTTCGAGCACGCCAAGGTAAAAAGTAACTAAGTAACGCAATGAATGGTTGGGTGATGTTGAACGACCATACTCAGTCGCTCAGGCACTCAGTTACTCTCCGAAGGCGTAACTTCGCACCGCCACTGTTGGTTATTCAGGTTGAGCAGGCCATTCCGCTGCTCGTACAATTATGCTTGACTCTATTGAAGACGCCATTGCCGACATCCGCGCCGGTAAAGTGGTGATTGTGGTGGACGACGAAGACCGCGAAAACGAAGGTGATTTCATCTGCGCGGCCCGTTGTGCTACTCCCGAAGTCATAAACTTCATGGCCACGCACGGGCGCGGCCTTGTGTGCGCGCCGCTGACGGAAGAACGTTGCGACGAGCTAGGTCTGGAGCTGATGGTAGGCCGCAACACGGCCCTGCACGCCACGCCGTTCACAGTGTCCGTCGATTTGCTGAAAAACGGCGTGACCACCGGTATTTCCGCTTCCGACCGCAGCAAAACGATTCTGTCGCTCATCGACCCCGAAACCAAGCCGTCGGACCTAGGTCGGCCAGGACATATTTTCCCCCTGAAAGCTCGCAAGGAAGGCGTACTGCGCCGCGCGGGGCACACCGAAGCGGCCGTGGACCTAGCCCGGCTAGCGGGCTTCGAGCCGGCTGGGGTGCTGGTCGAAATCCTGAAGGAAGATGGTGAAATGGCCCGCGTGCCCGACTTAGAGGTGGTAGCCAAACGCTGGGGCCTGAAGCTGATTTCGGTGCAGGACCTCATCAAATACCGTCTGAAAGCCGAAAGCCTCATCACCCGCGATATCTCGGTGCAAATGCCAACCGAGTGGGGCGATTTCGAATTGTACTCGTTCACCCAAAGCTCTAACGGCGCCCAGCATCTGGCCCTCGTGAAAGGCGACGTGAGCAGCCCCGAGCCAGTGCTGGTGCGCGTGCACAGCTCCTGCGTGACGGGCGATATTTTCGGCTCCTGCCGCTGCGATTGTGGCCCGCAGCTGCACCGCGCCATGCAGCAGATCGACCGGGAAGGCCGCGGCGTGGTAGTCTACATGAACCAGGAAGGCCGTGGTATTGGCTTGCTTAATAAGCTGCGTGCCTATAAGTTGCAGGAGCAAGGCCGCGACACGGTGGAGGCAAACCTGGAGCTAGGTTTCGGCATGGACGAGCGCGACTACGGCGTGGGCGCTTCCATTCTGCGCGACCTAGGTATCACCAAAATGCGCCTGCTCACCAACAACCCGCGCAAGCGCACCGGCCTGATGGGCTACGGCCTGGAAATCATCGAGACGGTGCCGATTGAGATTGAACCCAATCAGCATAACCAAAGTTACCTAACTACGAAGCGCGACAAGCTAGGTCACACAATTTTGACTAAAATGCGGCCGGCGGCGCCCACCTCCGAAGCGGCCTCAAAAGAGTCGTAACGAGTGGCAAGCGGGGCGCGTTTCCAGATTATCTCTCCTAGGTTATGAAACGAATGCGTACCGTTCTGAGTGCTTGCGTATTGGCGCTGGTACTCAATCTACTAGCTAGCAGCAATGCCTGGTCGCAGCGCTCCAATGGCTCTACCTTCATTCAGCAATTCGCCGGCGGCACCGTGCTGCTGGCGACTGGCGACACGATCGAAGGCCCGCTCACGCTGCATCGCAATGAAGACGTGATTCTGGTGACGCAGCCCAACAACACCGTGAGCACACTCTCGGCGGTGGCCGTGCAGAGCTTCGCGGTGAAGGGCGAGCGGCTCGACCGCAACCGCAACCAGTACGATGACTTCTACGATGCCCGCATGGGCTACTTCTACGGTAGCCCCTATGGTGGCATGACGCCGCGTCCGCGCCGCGAAAAGCCCGATACGAGTTTGGTGCGCGTGTTTCGGGTGTACCGCTGGAACCGCGACAACGACTACAGCGACTTCAAGTCGCCGGCGTTTTTTGAGCAGCTTAGCAGCGGCCCCACGGTGCTGCTGCGCCGTGAGTCGCTGGTGCAACGGGCGGTTAGTTCGCCCTACGGCTATGGCGGTTACGGTGGTTATGGGGGCTACGGCTACCCGTATGGCGTGCCGCGCACAATGGGCTACTACACCGAGATTAAGGATAACTTCTACCTAGGTACGCCCGCGGGTGCTATTATCTCGCTGCGCAACCCGAAGAAAGACTTGCTGGCTGCTTTCCATCAGCAAGCCAAGCAGATCGAGAAATACGCGAAGGAAAACCAGCTTGATTATACCAGAGCGCGGGAGCTAGCCTTCATCGTAAACTACGCCAACTCGCTCCAAAGCGCGCCTAAGCAGTAGCGGTATAGTACTTCATTTAGCAACCACCAAAAAGAGCCTTCTGTGCATAACAGGAGGCTCTTTTTTTGTCAGAAACTATTAAGCGCCAACACACCACCAAAGGAGCCATAAATAAGTATATTTAATCAAGTAGATGGGTAGCTGTCAGGTCATTATTCAACCGTTCAGATTATGTGGAAACGTTGGAAAATTACGGTTATCGGGTTGCTGAGCTTAGTGTTCAGCCAGGCAACACAGGCACAGTTCTTCGGTTATGCACAGCAGTACGCCGTAGGCGCCGTAGTGCTCACCAGCGGTACCCAGCTACGCGGCACGGTCATGCTCTATCCAGCCAGAGGCGTGGTGCAAGTGAAAAAGGCCAGCGACTCGGTCTATACTTTCGCGGCGCCGATGGTGCAGTGCGTGGCGGTAGAAGAGCAGCAGGAGCGGATTACGGCGGATAAACTGGTGTCAACTCTGCGCGTATTCCGGCCTTACTATGTGCTGAACAAAAGCTCTTTGCAACCTACCTGGGCCTTTTTCGAACAGATCAGCGACGGGCCCGTTGCGCTCTTGCGCTACCAGCGGCCTAGTCAGTATGTCTCGGCCAACATGGTCTACTCAACAAGCGTCGATAACTTCTTTCTGGCGCTGGGCACTAACAACGTGCTGCCGCTGCGGGCTACTAAGAAAGATTTGCTCGCCTTCTTCAAACAGAAGGCTCCGCAGATTGAGCAGTACGCAAAAGAAAACAACCTCCACTACACCAATGCCCGCGAGCTAGCCTTCATCGTGAACTACGCCAACTCGTTGCCCGCGCCGCAGCCCTGATGCGTATAAGGTGCTGGAAAGATTTTAGGATGGACTATGCAAACTACCTTACGCGTTACTGTTATCCTGCTGAGCGTGCTTCTGACTGGACGGGCACAGGCACAAATGGGTTGGGCTGATGCCTCCTCTGTACACTTCACCGAAGGCTCGGTGATGCTGGCTTCCGGCGCGGTAGTGCAGGGAGAAATCAGCCTGGATCGGGCGAAGAACAAAATAGCGCTTCGCATGACCAATGACACCATTTACACGCTGCCAGCCGAGATAGTGCGGGGCTTTGCCGTGCGCGGCGAGCAGAACAGGCAGAAAGGAGAAGAATATGTGGCACTTACCCGCATCTTCCGTTCCTATTCGTTTCCGTGGTCGATGAAGAAAGCGCCCGAATTCAAGGTATGGGCCTTTTTTGAGCAACTCAGTGAGGGCCCCGTAATGCTCTTACGGCGTGAAGAGCCAGTGCAATACAACTACGCGGTAGTGAATGCCAACCGGACCATGATGCGCTCCAGCACCGACATCACAACAACCTTCTACCTGAGTAAAAACCAGGGAACGCCGGTAGCCCTGCACAAGACCAAGCGCGACTTATTGGCTTTCTTTCCGAAGCAGGCCCGCGAAATCAAGGCGTATGCGAAGGAGAACGAGTTGAGTTTCAAAAATGCCCGCGAGCTAGCTTTTCTGGTGAATTACGCTAACTCCCTGCAATCGCCGCCACCGCCAGAGGCGGTGCCACCGGGTTATTAGGGAGTCATTAAAAGCTAGTGGTTTTACGGCTCCACCGGCAGCTTTCCGCCTTGCCAGCGCGCCACCGGGTAGCGCAAGTGCGACTTCTCGTAATAGGGCGAATGCTGGTACACAAAATCCAGCTGCGCCGCGCCGCTTTTGGCAAAAACCGGATCAGCCTGACGGCGCGCTTCCAGCTGCTGTCGTAGCTGCGGGTCGTGCTTCAATAGCTCAGCAGCCAGGTCCTCGAAGATGTAGTCGGAATAATGCTCCTTTTGCTGCAAGATGCTGTCGAAGAAGCCCCAGGCGAAAAACGAGTCGGTGCCCTGGGGTTCCAACGTTTCGACGAGGTAGCGCACGGCGGGCTGGTCGAGGTAGATGACATAGTCGCCGCGGCGGAAAGCTAGGTTCTGCTGCTCGGGGCGCAGTTTCACCTGGCTGTGCAGGTAATGGCCTTCGTAGGGGCGCGGCGCGGTTTTGTAATCTTCCACGTAATATACTTCGGCGGTGAGCGTCGTGTCGCGGCGCAGGCGTTGCAGGCGCACGTTGCTGAGCCGCAGACGGTCAATTACTTCGCCCCAGGCCTGCGGAATCAGGTAGGCGACCGGGCGGCGCACCGTCGCCGTGGGTCGATACGTGTTGTAGAAGTTGACAGGCCGCGTAAACGGCGCTTTGCGGTCGTAGTAGAGGCGGGGCTGCCCGCTCACTTCGCTGGTTTTGGTGCGGCCTTCGTAGCCCCGAAAGTTGACCTTCTCTACGGCCGTCGTGTCGAGTTGCCAACCTAGGTTGAACTCCGTTTGGGCGCGGAGCTGCTGCTCGGCGGTGGCGCGCACCTGCGCCAGCTGTGCGGCGTCGCGGTGGGCCAGGTGCACCAGCAGATCCAGAAAGTCGTAAGTGGCACGTACCCGCGGCGTGAACGGCTTCCACATGTGCGTCTCGGTGATGAAGCCGATGGTGTTGAACAGCGTCGTGTAGCCGGTGGAGTAGCGCGGCGTTTCCAAAAAGCCCCGCAAGCCACTCTCTGGCGTACGACCCGTGAAATCAACGTACGGCGTGAGCGGCCACTTCTTTTTTGCCATGCCACTGTACAGATCCGGCAGCATAGTTTTCTGCAAATACTGGCTGAGCGCGGGGTGCAGCTTGTCCTTCTGCGTGTCAATCAGCGTCATGACGTATTGGTAATCAGCGCCGTTCGATGTGTGTGTGTCCACGAATAAGTCAGGCTGCCAACGCTGGAAAAGCTGGGCAAATGACTTGGCATTGCGCGAGTCCTGCTTGATGTAGTCGCGGTTCAGGTCGAGGTTGCGGGCGTTGCCCCGGAAGCCGTACTCGCGCGGCCCGTTCTGGTTGGCGCGGCTCGTGGCCGAGCGGTTCAGCATGCCATCCACGTTGTAAGCCGGGATAATGACCAGCGTCACGTTCTCCAATTGCTGCCGCAACTCTTTCTTCTGCACGTAGTCGCGGGCCAGCATCATCGAGGCATCAATGCCTTCCGGCTCGCCGGGGTGAATGCCATTCTGAATGAAGACAATACGCCGGTTTTTGCGCCGCACGGAGGCCGGGTCAGCGTCGCCATCCAGCGACACGACTACTTCGTGCAGCGGCTGGCCAATATCGGTGGTGCCAGCCTCCCGCATCGTGATTTCAGGATACGTCGCGTCGAGCTGTTGGTAGTACGCAATGCACTCGGCGTAGGTGGTAGTGGTGTTGCCGTCGCCTTTTTCGAACGGCGTGCGCCAGTCTGTTTTGGGGCCGGAATCGGTGAGCAGGAGCGCGGAAAGCAGAAAAGCAAGCATAAAGCAGGAGTAAGGCCAGAGCCGCAAAGCTAGGCTAGCGCCAGACAAACCTTGCCATGATTCATTGTCAGGATGACAACGAGTGTGCTAACCTAGGTTTCCTGCTTAATACAGCTCGCTTTCTTCCGGGAACAGCATCTGGTCGACGCTGTATTTGCCGGGGCCGGCGAAGAGCAGACCCAGAAACAGGAAAGCCGCTTCCAGCGCGTGCGAATAGCCGTTAAAATCGTCGCCATTCATCAGGTGCATGGCGGTGGCTACCAGCATGGTGCCGAGCAACAGCAGGCAGGCAACCCGAAAGAAAAGCCCGAAAGCAAGTAGCTGACCACCAATAGCTTCGGATACGGCAGCCAATAAACCCCACATCACGGGCGAAGCGCTAATCCCGAACGACTTCATCACGCTTCCGATTTCCACCCACTTTTCCGGTCCGCCAATCAGCTTGGGGTAGCCATGAATGGTGAACATAATGCCAATGCCGACCCGCAGTATGAGCAGACCTAGGTCGTGGGAGTTATACCGATTTTCGAAGAATAGCATCGTGTAATGGGGCGGGTTTTGGGAGGAGCAGACAGCGCAAACCTAGCTCTCAGTAGGTTTTACTATCGTCAAAGTGCAATAATTGCTGTAAAACACAGCAATTGACCTAGTAGACGATTACACCCGTGATACGCGTAGCCGTTGGGATTTCAGCGGTGGCCATATCGTTGGGGTGCTTGGCGGGCAGCGAATTTTCATCCAGGAGCCAAGCCATGCGCGTTTGGCGCGACACGGCCGCGAAGCCGTCTGGGGTTATGCGTACGCGGGAAAGCCCGAAGGTTTGGCGCGCCACGCCGAAGGGTGAGCCGACGCCAATGCCCTCACCCGTTCGGTACTGCGGATCGGTGATGATGATGCGGCGCAAGCGGAAGCCTTTTTGCTCATTACCAGCGAGTTCCAGTAGCGTAGCGGGTGCGCTGGGCTGCTGCGCGTCGCGCATCTCATAAGCCGGGTAGGTGCTGTCGCCCACGGTGCGCGTGATTTTGCGCAGCTGCTCGGCCGGTACTCGGGCCAGAAGAACTTTCTCCGACATTTTAATGCGTAACCGTCCCGCTTGGCCGGGGCTGAGCAGGTGCAGCGAATCGGGCGTATTAGGGTTAGCCGCTATCCGTTCGGCCGCGGCTGCGGGGTCAGTAGCCGTCGAGTTGCCCGCGAAAGGCGTATCGCTGCTGGAAGAAGCGGGCGTGCTGTTCGTGGAGGAGTCGCAGGCGGTGAGCGTGGCCGTCAGCAGCAGCGCCCCGGCGGTCGAGCGAATAAGGTAAGCTAGGTCTGTCATAATGGTTTTAGTACGAGGCGAGCTAGCTGGTCGTTGAGCCGCGCTGCTTCTAATCAAAACTTTACGACCACAACCGGCCGCCTTACGTATCGGAGGCTAGGTTTTTCTCACCAAATTCTGTTGCCCGTGGCTACCAAATCTCGCAAACCGTTGATTCTGATTTCAAACGATGATGGCATCACGGCGCCCGGCATCGCGGTGTTAGTGCGCGTGATGCAGCGCATCGGTGAGGTGGTGGTAGTGGCGCCCAACTCGCCGCAGTCGGGCATGGGCCACGCCATCACCATCGGCCAGCCGCTGCGCCTGGACCCGAGCACCATCTTCGACGGCATTGAGGCCTACGAATGCAGCGGCACGCCCGCCGACTGCGTGAAGCTGGCCAAGCACTTCGTATTGCGCGACCGACAAGCTGACTTGGTGGTGTCGGGCGTCAATCACGGCTCCAATTCGTCGGTGAACGTGCTGTATTCGGGCACGATGTCGGCGGCCATTGAAGCGGCTATCGAAGGGCTGCCGGCCATCGGCTTTTCGCTCTGCGACTACGGCCACCTGGCCGATTTCTCCCACATTGAAACCTGGATAGAACACCTGACGCGCCAGGCGTTGGCGAACGGCATTCCGGTAGGTACGGCCCTGAACATCAACTTTCCCAAGAAAACAGAGGAGCCAATCCTAGGTGCCCGGATTTGCCGCCAGGCCAGAGCCAAGTGGCAGGAAGACTTCGACCTGCGCTACGATCCGCACCAACGGCCTTACTACTGGCTCATCGGAAATTTTGTGAACGAAGACCAAGGCCAGGACACCGACGAGTGGGCGCTGTCGCAGAACTACATTTCTATCGTGCCCTGCCAGTTCGATCTGACGGCCCAGCATGGCGTATCGCAGCTTAATGAGCAGTGGAGCTTAGCGCTCAGCGGGGAAAAGCCCGCCGAAAATCCTACCCACCAAGAGGTGGCTACCGGGGCGGTGCTGCCCGCAAAAGGGAAGAAAAGCAGCAAGACAAAAGCTAGCTCCTAGAATAGATCAACTTTGCCGCAAGCAAAAAGGCCGGAAGTTCTTCCGGCCTTTTTGCTTGATGAGTAATCGGTTGCAACCTAGGTTGACCTAGCTTACAGCTGATCATTGATGGTAGACTTAATAATCAGCACGCGCTTGGGTCGACGAGCAGCGGCAGACTTCTGGATTTTTTTATGAACCGGTAAAACGGCTAGGTGAGACGGCAGCTCAGTGGCGTGCGGTTTTACGGCCGCTGTTCGGGCTGGCGTGACTTGCCCCGGCAGCGCGGCAAGTGCAAGAACTACAGAGAGAAGGAAGGATGGCATGGTAAAGGGCTGAGACTATTCGAGCGGGAATAGATCTAATTTAGGCTCAGCGACATGAATTCGCGGTGAAAGCAGAAGCTAGCTTTCGTGCTACTTGAACAGCAGGGAAAAAGTGGTGCCCCGGCCTACTACCGACTCGGCAACCAGCTCCGCGCCGTGAAACTCGGCAATGGTTTTGGCAATGGGCAACCCCAGGCCATAGCCTTCGGGCGAGGCGCCGCCGCTGTGAAAGCGCCGAAACCGGTCGAAGAGGTGCGGAATGTTCTCGGGCGCGATGCCGGGACCGGTATCCGTCACGCTCAGGCGGTAGCCACCTTCCGGGCGCAGCTTGCCCTGAATAATGATGTCGCCGCCCCAGTTGTTGTACTTGATAGCGTTGCTGAGCAAGTTGAACAGCAGCGTGAAGAGCAACGTGCGGTTGGCGGCGGGCAGCACGTAGTCGGGTTGCAGCTCTTGCAGCAGCCGGATTTCGCGCTGCGCCAGCCGGTCTTCCAGCTCATTGATTACGTCGGCCAGCACCCCTGCCAACGACACTGGCTCGTCGCGCAGGTACTGCGCATTTTCGATGTTAGCGATAAGCAGCAACGTCCGCACGGTGTTGCGCAGCCGGTACAGCGTTTTCTGCGAATCCACGATTTTAAGCGAATGCGCTTCACCTAGGTCGGGGTCCTGGAGCATGTTCTCGAAGCGCGACTGCAAGATGCTGACCGGGGTGAGCAGTTCGTGCGACACGTTGGACATGAACTCGCGCTCTTTCTCGAAGGCCGACTGAATCTGGCGCATCATGCGCGAAAGGCTCGTATCGAGGCGGCGAAAGTCGGTGGTGTCCGTCGGGATGGGCGTAAACGAGAAGGCCGACGGGTGTTGCACGCCCCGCAGCTTCCGCTGGATGAGCACCCGCAACGGGCGGAGCAGGTAGTGGGCAAACGCCGCGTCGGTGATGATGGTAATGAGGGCCCCAATCACCAGCACCCAGAGCGCCATGCTGCGCAGCGTGCGCGTCAGCAGCTCCACGGTGCCCAGACTGCTGCCAATCTCAAGTCGGTAGGTGCGCGGACCGCGGCTCGGTAGGGTGTAGCTCAGGATGCGAAAATCCTCGATTTCGTTGTCCACCTGCCGCATCTCTTCGAAGATGTTGACCTTACCTAGGTGCTTGGCGTTGGTCGGTACGGGCGTGAGGGTGATGTATTCCTGCTTGAGCAGGTTGTAATCGGCGTAGGCCTCGTCGTGCTCGGTGCGCACAAACGTCGTGATGCCGTCGCGCTTAATCAGGCTCAGCACTTCGCCCATCTGCTCGTGTAGCCGCTGATCGGTGTGTGCAACAGCGACCCGGCTCACCACCGGCGGAATCACCAGCGCGCCCGTCAGCAGCAGCAGCAGCTTCGATAAAGCATTGAACAAGGCCAACTTGGCCTCCAGGCGCATTTTCACTTCTTATCGAGAGTAACTACGGTAGGAGCGCGCCACGGCGCGTTTATCGTTGAACGACTGGAGTTGATGATGAGTGGGCACGTCGGGCTAACGGCGCGGGTGAGAACGCGCCGTGGCGCGTTCCTACGTAGTTTGCTTATTAGCTTAACTCTGATCCGCTACCCGATAGCCAATGCCGCGAACGGTTTCCAAGAAGTCGGTGGGGGCGAAGTGACCTAGCTTTTTGCGGATGTTCTTGATATGCACGTCGATGTAGTTCGAGTCAGAATCGTCCTCCAGCACGTTGCCCCACAGGTGTTCGCCGAGCTGCAAGCGCGTGAGCACGCGGTTTTTGTGCAGCAGCAGGTAGTGCAGCAAGTCGAACTCCTTCTTGGTGAGCGGCACTTCAGCACCCTCAAAACGCAGCGTGCGACCCGTTACATCCAGCTGAAAACCGCCACCAAACGTCAGCTCCTGGCGCTTCAATCCAAATTTGCGCCGCGTGATGGCCTGCATCCGGCTCAATAATTCCAGTAGTGAGAAAGGCTTCGGCAGGTAATCGTCGGCACCTAGGTCGAGGCCCCGAATACGGTCGTCGATGGCGCCGCGCGCGGTGAGGATGATGAAGGAGGCTTCCTGGCGCTCGTTCTGCTTGGCTTCGCGCAGCAGCTGTAGGCCGTCGCCGTCGGGCAAACCTAGGTCGAGCAGCACGAAGTCGTAGCTATTGACAAATATTTTCTCGGAGGCTTCGGCAAAGGTGAAGGCCGAATCGCAGAGATACTGCGCCTGGAGCAGAAACTGCCTCACTTCCTGGTGCAGGCTTCTTTCGTCTTCTACAATGAGAACGTGCATGATAGCAATAGGATGAACAGCTTATAACTCGGGAGGAATACGGAATACAACATACGCAACCCCACTGTGAAGAGACCATGAAGGGCGGCTCCTGAGCAGCTGAAGAAAAGCCAAATGAATACCTGGGTGGCAGTAGCTAACTACTTAGTGGCTTGCTAGTTGTCGCAATACGTCGGCGTCGAGCGTGTGCTTGCCGGTAAAGCGAATTACCTCGGGCTCCACGCCGAACGAGCGTAGTAGTTGGAGATTTTCTTCGAAGGCTTCAGGTGACACGAAAGGGTCTTCATCGCCGCACACCACCGTGACCGGCAGCTGGTTCAACAAGTGAGTGGCCGTTTCAGCATCCATATCGGGTGGAAACCTGCCGGCCCACAAGATCAACTGCTTCGGCCGGAACTGCGCCCGCGACAGCCAGCGGCTCACGGTGGCCCCACCCTGCGAGAAACCCAGCACCGTGATTTCAACCACGGCCGGGCACGACGCCAATATGCTGTCCGCCAGCTGATTTAAGTAACCCACGTAATCTTCGATTTCTGTTAGCCGGTCTTCCCGCGTCATCCAGCTGGCGCCAATTCGGCCGCTGTGGCCATTCAGGTAAAACTTCGACAAACCCTCGGGCGCTAGTACCACCAGGGTCGGATCGGCCTGCGTGAGCGTGGCAAAGTGCCGGATGAAGTAGGCCGCCAGCTGCCCGTAGCCATGCACCACAAACCACACGCGCCGGGTAGCGGCCGACAGCTCGCCCAACTGATAATAACGGGCCGAGCGGCTGACGGTAAGGTGGTGTTCCTGTGCGTTGTCGGACATAAAAGTGAAAGTGCGTGGCTGTAGCGCGAAGCTCTGCTTCGCGTATCGCAGAACGACTGGCACCTAGGTTGTCGTGCTAGCTTCATCGTTCAACGATACGCGAAGCAGAACTTCGCGCTACAAAGCCTAGGCTCGTGGCGGCAGGTTTTCGCTGGTAAACTGAAAAGGCAGCAGATCGGCCAGGGAGCGGAAACGATAAATCGTCTCATCGGGGCCGAGCAGCAGCAGTGGAATCGGCTGACCCTGACGTGTTTCGTAGTCGGCCATCACCTGCCGACAGGCGCCGCAGGGCATCCCGACCACAAAGTCGCCGTGCTTGGGCCGCGCCGCTACGGCCATGCCCACAATGCGGCGCTGCGGCTGACTAACGGCCAGACCAAACATAGCGGTGCGCTCCGCACAAAGCCCCGACGGATAAGCTGGGTTCTCTTGATTATTCCCCTGAAACACCGAGCCATCGTCGAGCAGCAGCGCGGCTCCCACATGAAACTGCGAAAACGGCGCATACGCATTATCGGTAGCGGCGCGGGCTTGCTGCCAGGTAAGCGTCTCAGCAGGAGTAAGTTCAGTCGGGGAAAGTACGTCGACCTGAATGGTCACGTTAAGTAATTGGGCCATTGATGCGGATAAAATAAAAGCTGGTCCAGGCACCAAATGGCTGCCCCGACAGCGTGAGGGGCGGTGAATGTACTACAATTATCATTTAACATCTATCATTTACCATTTATCAATTGCTGCGGAGATGTTGTTGCGTTGCGGTGAAACCTAGGTTCGTGCAGCGCAGGTTCCGTCAATTTTACCGATTATTGGCCCAACGGCCCTGCTGTTGCTACCAGCAGTTAGTAGCTGTTAAATGTTAATTGGTAAATGTCAAATGAAAAACCTGCTGCTTTTGGGGGCCGGGCGTTCGGCAGCTTCACTGTTGCAATACTTGCTGCGCTACGCTCCGGTGGAAGGCTGGCGCCTGACCATTGCCGATGTGAACCCGGCGCACCTGGTCCCGGTACTGGCCGCGCACAGTGAGTACGCCCGCGCCGTGCGCTTCGATATTGAGCAGGAAGAGGAGCTGGAGAAGTTGGTGCAAGAAGCTGACATTGTGATTTCTATGCTGCCAGCTGGGTTTCATTTGCCGGTTGCGCAGGCCTGCGTTCGTCACCGCCGCCACCTGGCCACAGCCAGCTACGCCACCGATGAGATTCGGGCGCTGCACGCGGAAGCGGCAGAAGCTAGCCTCACGATTCTGATGGAGTGCGGCCTTGATCCGGGGCTCGACCACATGTCGGCGATGCAAGTGTTGAGCGACATTCGGGCGAAAGGTGGGACGCTCACGAGCTTCAAATCGTATTGTGGCGGGCTGCTGGCGCCCGATTCGGAAGGAGACAATCCGTGGAAGTACAAGTTCACCTGGAACCCGCGCAACGTGGTGCTGGCCGGTCAGAGCACTGCCAAATATCTGGAAAACGGGCACTTGCGGTTTATTCCGTATCAGCAGCTGTTTGCCCGCTACGAAACGCTGGAAGTGCCTGGGTACGGCCAATTTGAGGGTTACGCCAACCGTGACTCGCTCAGCTACCGCGCCCCCTATGGTCTCGACCACATCCCGACGATGCTGCGCGGCACGTTGCGTCGGCCCGGCTACTGCGCCGCCTGGCACGCGCTGGTGAAGCTAGGTCTGACCGATGATACGGTGCAGCTCGGCAACTCATCGGGCCTTACCTGGCGCGAGCTGGTAGCCGCCTACCTGCCGCCCGTGCCCCCCGATTTCGACATTGCCGCGCACCTGGCTGCCTACCTAGGTCTTGACCCGGAAGGCGAAGAAATGCAGCGCCTGACGTGGCTGGGTTTGTTCAGCGACAAGCCGGTGGGCCACGCTAATGCCACGCCCGCGCAGCTGCTGGAGCGGCTGCTATCGGAAAAATGGCAGCTCCAGCCCCACGACCACGACATGATTGTGATGCAGCATCAGTTTGAGTATGAGCTGGATGGCGCGCTTTACCATAAAACGGCTTCCCTCATCGTGCTCGGGGAAGATGCCACCCACACGGCTATGGCTAAAACGGTAGGCCTGCCGCTGGGTATGGCGGTGCGCCGCTTGGCACGCGGCGAGGTAGCGCACCACGGCGTCGTCATTCCTACCAACGCCGATTTTTACGAGCCCATATTAGCCGAGCTGAAGCAGGACTATCAGATTGAGTTTTTGGAGGAAGAGCAGCCATCTGCCCGCGGCCTTGTGGCTAGACAATGAAGTGAGTGTTGTAGCTTGAAAATCAAGATAATGAATGTCTTTAGTCCTTCCTTATGAACGCCATCAAAGAGCAGTTCGACGCCGTGTCAAAGAAGTATGACAGCCAGCGCCACTACCACGTCATCCAGAAGAACGTCATGCTGAGCTTGTCGAACCGCAGCACGACGGCTTACAGAATTATAAATGCAAGTAAAAATCTCGCAGAAGGCGCTGAAATTCTGCGGAGTACACGTTGGTGTCGGAGGCGTAGATAGCTAGGTTGGTCTGCGCTGCGGCTTGCGGCTGCCGCCCAAACATGGTGATGTGGCGCAGCGGCTTGCTGCCCGCCCGGTGGTGCAGCACCAGGCGCTGCTTCGGGTAGAGTTGCGCAGCATTGGCCGCTCGTTCAAAGTGCTGCATCTCAGGCGGTGGCAGCAAAACAATGAGTTGCCCAGCTGAGGTCAGAAACTGCTGGGCAAAGGCAGCGATTTCTTCAAATGGCAGCGTGTCGGGGGCGGTGTGGCGAGCCGTGGTGCGGGCCGCATCCGGCGAGCGGAGCGCGTTCCGGAAAAACGGCGGGTTGCACAGAATGCGGTCGAAAGGTGCGGGCTGAGTGTTGGCAAAAGCTAGGAGGCTTTGCGCGTGCACCATCAGGCGTTCGGCCCACGGACTGGCGGCAAAGTTCTCAGCCGCTTGTGTGGCGGCGACCTCATCTAGTTCTACCGCTTCGATGGTGGCACCTAGGTTGCGCTGCGCTGCCATTAGGGCCAGCAGGCCCGTGCCGGTGCCAATGTCGAGCACGCGGGTAGCACCCGCTACATCGGCGGCGGCACCAAGCACGCAGGCATCGGTGCACACCTTCATGGCGCACCGATCCTGCTCGACGCGGAACTGTTTGAACTGGAAGTACGAATTGGCCATGCAAGCAGCAACCTAGCTTCGCCGGGCTTCAATCAGCTCGTAGCCTTCATCAATGAGCAGCGGGCCTTGCGTGGCGCTGTACACGGCCAGTTGGTCGCAGCGCTCGTTTTCGGGGTGGCCGTTATGGCCGCGCACCCAGCGGAACTGCACCGAGCGCTGCCGATAGATTTTCAGGAAACGGCGCCACAGATCCTCGTTGGCCTTCTTGCCAAAATCCGGCTTGTTGACCCAGCCAAACACCCATTTTTTCTCCACCGCATCCACCACGTACTTCGAGTCGGTGACGACCATAATCGGGATTTCGGGGCGCGTTACGGCTTCCAGGCCCACAATCACGGCCAGCAGCTCCATGCGGTTGTTGGTGGTCAGGCGAAAGCCCTGGGTAATTTCTTTTTCGTGTTGGCCGTAGCGCAGAATGGCGCCGTAGCCGCCAGGGCCCGGATTGCCCCGCGAGGAGCCATCGGTGAAGAGGTAAATCATATTGAGTTTTGGGACTTGGGGACTTGGGGGCTTAGGGGCTTGGTTGACGTTTAACGCATGTTTAGTAGAACGTCAACCAAGCCCCTAAGCCCCCAAGTCCCCAAGACCCTAGAAGTTCTGTTTAAACAGCTTGATGGCAATAGCCAGCAGAATCACGCCGAACACGCGGCGCAGGATATCTTCGCCGGCCTTACCTAGCTTTTGCTCGATCCAGGCGCTGCTCTTGAGCACAATGTACACGAACAACAAGTTTAATACGATGCCTACCAGCACGTTAGGTAAAGAGTAGGCGGCGCGCAGGGAAATCAGGGTCGTCATGGTGCCGGCGCCCACGATGAGCGGAAAGGCCAGCGGCACAATCGAGCCGCTGCTGGCCGCTATATCGCTCTTGAACAGCTCGATACCTAGGATCATCTCCATGCCGATGAGGAAAATGATGATGGCGCCGGCTAAAGCAAACGACTGAAAATCAACGCCAAACAGCGAAAGAATGCTCTGGCCCAGAAACAAAAACGTGACCATCAGCAAGCCGGCAACCAACGTAGCTTTCTCCGAGTGAATCTTGCCTTCGCGCTGCCGGATCTGGATGATAATCGGGACGGAGCCCAGAATATCAATGATGGCAAAAAGCGTAAGCGTAACCGAAAAGATTTCCTGAAGACTGAACATAGGTGAGATGGTGAAATGGTGAGATAGTGAAATGATGATAGGATAGCTTACTCACTACTCACCATTTCACCATCTCACTTCTAAGCAAACTCGCGGGCGAAGAACTGGACTAGCTGCTCGTAGGCGGCGTCCGGGATGGCGGGGAAGTTGGCGATGCGCAGCGAGTTGGGTTTCCAGTTGCCGTAGCCGTTGCCGAGCTGCAAGCCTTGCTCTTTGGCGCGACGCTTCACCTCGTCGATCAGGGCAGGAGGGCCTTGCAGGCCGATAACGGTGGTGGAGCGCGTTTCGGGGTTCGTCACGAGGGGCGTGAGCTGCGTGGCGTTGTCGAAGTAGTCGTAGAGCTTGGTGGCGCGGTCGAGCAGGTGCTGGTGCACCGTTTTGATCGGCTGCCGATCTTGCAGCACGCGGCTCAATAGGTAGATATCCAGCACGTTGGGCGTGTGCGTGGTCTGGTAGTTGAGCATCTTCTCGTACTGCGACACGAGGCTGTTGTAGTGCGCCCGCTCATTGATCTGACGGAACCGAGCTACCGCCCGCGGCGACAGAATCATCAGACCTAGGCCCGCCGGCAAGCCAAAGCACTTCTGCACCGAGCCAAACCAGATGTCGGCCTTGATCATCTTGAGCTGAATGCCGCCCAGTGAAGAAGTGGCATCCACGGCCAGCAAGGAGTTAGGACCTAGCTTGTTGTACAGGTTCAGAATGAAGCCGTCGCGCAGCTGCGTGGCATTGGAGGTTTCGTTCTGCGTGATGCACACCAGATCAGCATCTTGCGGAATCTGACCTAGGTTAGGGAGTTCGTCGACGCCAAACAATTGACCCGTGCTGGCCGGCTTAAGTGCCTTGGCGTATTCGAGCCATTTCTCCCCAAACGCGCCGCTGTAGAGGTGGAAGCTCTTGGTAGGCGTCAGGCTTTGGGCCAACACCTCCCAGCACTCCGTGGCCGAGTTGAGGAAGAAAATCGTGTAATCCTGCGGGATGTTGAGCTTGGCTTTCAGGTCGGCAATAACCTGACGTACCAGGCCCGTGAAACGCTCGCCGCGGTGGGGAGCCGAAAGCCAGCCTTCGTCGAAAGCCGCCGTGAGATAGGACCGCACCTCGGCATAAACCTGCGACGGACCCGGATTGAAAGTATACATACGAGTTAGAAAGTCAGTTGGAAAAGGCAAAGGTAGGGATAGGTGAAATGGTGCGGTGGTGAAATGGTGAGTTTGATGGTGAGGTGGTGAGTGGTGAAGTGGTGAGTTTGTTTTTGGCAATCAGACCTAGGTGGACTCATAAACTCACTACCTCACCATTTCACCACCTTACCACCTCACACTTTAAAGCCCACACGCTTAGGGCGGAGACCCTCGAAATAGTGTAGGGCCAGTCGGTAGCTGTCCAGCTTGAAACCCGTGATAGTGCCCACGCACACGCGGCTGATGTAGCTGTGCTGCCGGAATTCTTCGCGGGCGGCTACGTTGGATAGGTGAACTTCTACGACCGGCGTGGCAATGGCCGCAATGGCATCGGCGAGGGCTAGGCTGGTGTGGGTGAAGGCGCCGGCGTTCAGCACGATGCCGTGGTAGGTGAAGCCCACTTCGTGCAGCTTGTCGAGCAGTTCGCCTTCGTGGTTGCTTTGGAAATATTCGAGCTGGATATCGGGGAAAGCCTCTTGAAGCTCAGGGAGGTAGCTGTCGAAAGAGCGGGTGCCGTAGATGCCCGGCTCGCGCCGTCCGAGCAGATTGAGGTTCGGGCCGTTGATGATCAGGATTTGCATGTGCTTTTTGGAAGGAGCTAGGAGCTAGGAGTTGGGAGCTGAGAAATAGGAGGCTGGCTGTTCTCCCGGAGTAGATGAAACCTAGGTGGCAAAGGTCGTTGAACAGAAATTTTGGAGCTAGGTTTTTCTAAACCTTTAGCAAGGTTCACCGACCTTTGCCAACCTCTAACTTCTCCCCAAGTGAACTGGTCCGTCAGCATCAAGCAATTCGAAGGCTATTTGCAGCTCGAAAAATCGTTGTCGCCTAACTCGGTGGAGGCCTACGTGCGCGACATCAGCAAGCTGCGGCAGTACCTGGAAATTTCAAAATTGTCCGCCGGTCCTGAAAAGGTAACCACGCGCTTGCTGCGCGATTTTCTGGCGTGGCTCGGCGAGCTAGGTATGAGCGCCACCAGCCAGGCTCGCACGCTATCGGGTATCAAAGCCTTCTATAACTTCTTGATTATGGAGGACCTACTGCTGCTCGATCCGACTGATACGCTGGAAGCGCCCAAGATCGGCCGTAAGCTGCCCGACACGCTGAGCTACGAGGAAATTACGCAGATGCTGGAGGCCGTGGACCTGAGTACCAATGAAGGCACCCGCAATCGGGCCATCCTGGAAGTGCTCTACTCGTCGGGCTTGCGCGTGTCGGAATTGACGGAGCTGCGCCTCTCCAACCTCTACGCCGACCAGGGTTTCGTGCGCGTGACCGGCAAGGGCAACAAGGAGCGCCTCGTGCCCATCGGTCGCGATGCGCTCAAGCACCTAGGTTTCTACCTCACCGGCGTGCGCACGCACCTCGACATCAAGCCCGGCCACGAAGACACCGTCTTTCTGAACAAGCGCGGCACGGGCCTCTCGCGCATCATGATCTTCAACATTATCAAAGACTTAGCGACCAAAGCCGGCATCCGCAAGACCATCAGCCCGCACACGTTCCGCCATTCGTTTGCCACGCACCTCATCGAAGGCGGCGCCGACCTGCGGGCCGTGCAGGAAATGCTAGGTCACGAAAGCATCACGACCACCGAAATCTACACCCACCTCGACCGTGATTATCTCAAGCAGGTAATCACGGAGTTTCACCCGCGTAGCTGAGTGGTGAGGTGGTGAGTGGTGAATTTGATGTTTAACTCGTCCATCACTTAGAAGACACCTCACCACTCACCACCTCACCGCTCCTGGCAGGTGTGGAGCCATTCTTCGGCTTCGGCTACCTGCCGGAATATTTGCAGCTCAAACGGAATCTGGTCGGGGTGGCGGATGGCAACGGTAGTGATGTCGGCGTTGGCATCGGGCGGCATTACGTGGGCGATGTAGCGCAGACCTAGCTTTGCCGCCTGCGGCACCCACACGCGCTCCAGCCATTCCACCGAATCGAACCACGGCCCGACGATCTGACTGTTGTCGTTCAGCAGGCAAGGCGCATGGGTGATTTCCATGACTTCCAGGGTTTTGCTAGCGCCTTTGGTGGCATCCTGGTTGTTGACGAAGCCCCGCCAGGTAGCGCGCAGCCAGCCATTTGCCTCGTCATATTCATTGATGCAGACGTCCTGCGGATTGGCGAAGGTGAGTATATGTTGAAACATAGTGATAACTAAAAGCTGTTTACAGCTTTGTGCTTTACTTAGTTTATGGTAGTAGCTGAGAACGAGTGTACGCGGGCACGGACGTTGGCAGCCCAATGATTCAGGTATAGCACTGAGCAGCAGAAACAAAGAAAACCGGAAAGTCGCGACCTAGGTCGAAAGCCGGCAATTGTGGGTTAAAAGTACTGGTCAGATTATGAAATGTAAGCTCAACGGGAACTTCTGAGGAGCGCAGCAGGCAGCTCGGAGCCGCCTGTTACCTTTGCCCCAACCTGCTGTTGTATGCCTTTTTCTTCCCGTTTTTCATCGCCGCTGGTTGTTGCGCTGCTGGGGCTGCTGCTTTTTCTGCTGCCCTGGCTGGTGCTCGGCCCGCAGAGCTACATCACCATCGATGATAATCTGGACACAGAAATCAGCATTCCATACCTGCTCACGCGCCATCACCTAGCCCTCGACTACCGATCTGACGCCGTGGTGCCGCCCATCATGAATGGCCTGCCCCGCAATGCGTTGCGCTCGGGTCTGAGCCTGACGATGCCGCTGTTTGCCGCTCTCTCACCGTTGTGGGCCTACCTGGCGCACGAGGTGCTGGTGCGCCTGATCGGGTTGCTGGGCATGTACGCGCTGCTGCGGCGGCACTTTCTGCCCGACGCAACCGCGCAGAGCCGCTGGCTGGCCGCTGGCCTAGGTCTGGCCTGGGCCGTGCTGCCGATTTACCCAATTTATGGCGTATCAGTGCTGGGGCAGCCGTGGGTGCTGCTGGCTTTGCTGAACCTACGGCGCGGCCCCGGCCACTGGACCGACTGGCTCCTGCTGATTCTGTTTCCGCTGTGGTCGATGTTTGTCTTGGCCGGCGCGTTTGTGGTGGCCGGCGCGTTTGTGCTGCTGCTCTGGGACGTGTGGCAGAAGCGGCGAGTGGCGTGGCGCCTGGTGGCCGGCCTGGCCTTGCTGACGATTATGTTCCTGGTTGTGGAATACCCATTGTTCTACTCCTTGCTGATTGCCAAGCAGTTTGTGCCGCACCGCTTGGAGTTCGACTTAGGTCAGCTAGGTCCGCATGGCTGGAAAGCTGGACTGAAGAGCGCCGCGCTCTACTTCTTCATGGGGCAATATCATGCTAGCCTTTTCTTCCGGGGCGCGGCGCTGCTGGGCATTGGTGCGGCGCTATTTACGGCGTCTGCTGCCGCGCGCCGCTCCTTACGCCGCGAGCTGGTGCCGCTGCTGATCGGGCTAGGTTGCTTGGCGGTGTTCTGCGGATTTTATCCCCAGCTTGTAGCGGTGGTACAAAACCAAGTGCCTGCCTTGCGCACCTTCAACCTGAGCCGCTTTCATTTCCTGACGCCTTTGCTGTGGTTTGTGGTGCTGGTGTTTTGTCTGCGGCGGCTGCTCAATGCTAGGTTGCGCATGGCGTTGGTGACATTTCAACTGCTTATTGGCTTAGCGATGAACACCGAATGGCTGGCAAACCTGTGCATACTAGTTGGTCGTGCCCGCACTAATGAACCTAGCTACAAAGCCTTTGTAGCACCAGCTTTGTTCGCTGAAATTCAAAACAGTATTCAGCAGCAAACAGGGGAGGAGCCCGCCCAATACCGCGTGGCTTGCCTGGGTTTGCCGCCTAGTGTTGCCCAACTCAACGGCTTCTACACGCTGGACAGCTACCAGAACAATTACCCGCTGCCGTACAAACACCAGTTCCGCCCCCTGATTGCGGGCGAGCTGGCCAAGAGCGCCGTGCTGCGTACGTACTTCGATGCCTGGGGCAACCGCTGCTATCTGATGGCCGCCGAGCTAGGCAAGAATTTCCGCGTCGGCGCGTTATCTCACCGTACAGTACAAGATTTTGCGTTTGATGCCGCTGCTTTCCGCCAGATGGGTGGGCGCTATGTACTATCGGCCGTGCGGCTTGCCACTCCGGTGCGCAGCGGTCTGCGCCTACTGCGCGAGTTCCATGACCCAATGGCGTACTGGCAGGTGTATCTTTATGAGGTGAAGTAGTGAAATGGTGCGTTTGTGAATAGAAGGTTTGATGTTCCAGATGAGCTAGGTTAGGTAAGTAGTAAACTTCCCAACCTATTGCTGGATAACTCACTATTTCACCAACTCACCATCTCACCGGAAATAGCTAGATTTGGCCTTTTGGTGCGTGAGAATGGCTAAAAATACATACAAACAAAATATGACTCCGCCTGCTCGTGGCAACGAGCCCCGCCCATCGCGCGCTGCCGCGCGACCCGCGGAGGAGCCCGTACGTGAGCCCCGGCGCAACGAAGCCAGTCAGCGACCTGCGGCCGCAAAAGCCGCCGCAAAAGCTGCCAAGCCACCGCGCCGCCCCCTGAAGCTGCCCACGGTGTCGTTCAGTGGGCTGTTTGGCTTCCTGCGCGACCGGCGCTTTCAGCTTTTTCTGGGCTTCTTCTTCCTGTTAGGCTCTATGTACCTGACTATTGCGTTCGTGTCGTTTGTGTTCACCGGGCACTCCGACCAAAGCGTGGTAGAAGGCCTGAGCAATACGCAGGTGAAGGAAGCGGGGCAGGAGTCCGGCAACTGGCTGGGGCTGGTCGGCGCGTTCATGGCGCAGGTCCTGATTTACAAAGGCTTCGGTGTGGCAGCTTTCGCCGTCATTCCCATTGTGTTCTTCCTGGGCTACAAGATTGTGTTCCGGCGCCCTGGGTTGTCGTTGAGCTACGTGCTGGCCCTGTGCTTGTTTACGATGGTGTGGCTGAGCGTGCTGCTGGGCTACGTCGTCCTGTCGCTGGAAGCACCCGATGGCGACTCTGGCCTGGCACATAGCCTTGATTTCCTGAGCGGTGGCATCGGCTACGAGACGGCCCTTTGGCTTGATAGCCTCATTGGCTGGGGCACGGTGCTGCTGCTGGCGTTCCTGCTGATTTCCTTCGTAGTGTTCTTCTTCAACGTAACGAGTCTGAATCTGCACCGCTCTGGTCTTGAGGATGAGGAGGTTGATTATCAGGATACATACGAGCGTAATGGCCTAGGTGTAAATCATGCTGCTAACCCTACGGCTTCCCTTGAAGAGGAGGACGAAGAAGAGGAAGCAGCCCCGCTCGGTATGACGCTGCGCCGCGTAGGCCCCGTCGCCGCTCCGGCTGCACCTGCTCGCCCGCAAGCGCAGCTTGAGGAAGAAGAGGAAGACGAAGATGCTGACGATGAGCAGGACGTACCGATGGTGGCAACTGGCCCCATAGCGAAGCCTGCACTAAGCGTCAGCGTCGATACGACGGCACCCGTTGCGGCGGCAGTTGCCGCTGGTGCAGCGGTGGTTCCGCTGACGGTAGCGCCGGCTGCGGCCGCACTTACAACCGCCGCAGCTGCTGCCAAGGTCGCCACCACCAGCGGACCTAGCTTTTCCATCGAAGCACCCGTAGCGGAGCCGCCGGTTGCGGTGCCTTCCCGCGTGCCCACGCCGCTGTCGTTAGCAGACCTGGCCGATCCGGATGCACCCTTGCCGGCTCCTTCGCCTACGCTAACTGTGCGTGAAGCACCTACGCCAGCCCTGGAAATCGAAAGCACGCCCGGCGAGCTGGACCCCGCTGCTGGTGCTGATATGGCCGCTATTGCCGAAGCCGACGAGGAAGCTGAAACCATGCCCACGGTCAACTACGACCCGACGCTGGACCTGCCGCGCTACCAGTATCCAACCCTGGAGCTGCTCAATGATTACGGAGCCGCCAAGGCCCAAGTGAGCAAAGAAGAGCTGGAAGCCAACAAAGACCGCATCGTGGAGACCCTAGGTCACTACGGCATCAATATCGCTAGCATCAAAGCCACTATCGGCCCAACGGTGACGCTCTACGAAATCGTGCCGGATGCCGGGGTGCGAATCTCCAAAATCAAGAGCCTGGAAGATGATATTGCCCTGAGCTTAGCAGCCCTAGGTATTCGTATCATCGCCCCGATTCCGGGCAAAGGCACCATCGGTATCGAGGTGCCGAACACGAAAAAGGAGATGGTGAGCATTCGCTCGGTATTCAGCACGGATAAGTTCGTGAACACCGAAATGGACCTGCCGGTAGCGTTCGGTCGCACCATCACCAACGAAGTGTTCGTGGCCGACCTAGCTAAAATGCCGCACTTGCTCATGGCCGGTGCTACCGGTCAGGGTAAGTCGGTGGGCCTGAACGTGATTCTGGCGTCGTTGCTCTACAAGCGCCATCCGTCGCAGTTGAAGTTTGTGCTCGTGGACCCGAAGAAGGTGGAGCTGAGCATCTTCAACAAAATCGAGCGTCACTTCCTGGCCAAGCTGCCCGACACCGAAGAAGCCATCATCACCGACACCAAGAAGGTGGTGAACACGCTGAATTCGTTGTGCATGGAAATGGACCGGCGCTACGATCTGCTGAAAGATGCCGGCTGCCGCAACCTCAAAGAGTACAACCGCAAGTTTGTGGAGCGCCGGCTGAACCCGAAGAAAGGCCACCGCTTCATGCCCTTCATCGTGCTGGTCATCGACGAATTGGCCGACCTGATGATGACGGCCGGCAAGGAGGTCGAAACGCCGATTGCCCGCCTCGCCCAGCTTGCCCGAGCCATTGGTATTCACCTCATTGTGGCTACGCAGCGTCCTTCGGTGAACGTCATTACGGGTATCATCAAGGCAAATTTCCCCTGCCGCATTTCCTTCAAAGTAACTTCTAAGATCGACTCGCGTACCATCCTCGACACGGGCGGTGCCGACCAGCTTGTCGGTCAGGGCGACATGCTGTTTTCGGCCGGTTCCGACCTGATTCGCGTGCAGTGCGCCTTCATCGACACACCCGAAGTAGACCGCCTTTGCGACTACATCGGCGAGCAGCAGGGCTACCCAGATGCCTACGCGCTGCCCGAAGTGGCCGGCGAAGACGGCGGCAACGGTGGCGGCGAAGACTTTGACCCCACAGACCGCGACAGCATGTTCGAAGAGGCTGCGCGTGTGATTGTTACGCACCAGCAGGGTAGTACTTCCCTGTTGCAGCGCCGCTTGAAGTTAGGTTATAATCGGGCCGGCCGCCTGATCGACCAACTTGAGCACGCCGGTATCGTAGGACCCTTTGAGGGCAGCAAAGCCCGCGAAGTGCTTATTCCGGACGAGTATAGTTTGGAACAGTTATTGAATAATCTTTCGAAAAGTTAGAAGTAAGTACAGAAACATACCTTGAAGGCTTCGGTTGACTGTTCTGTTTTAAACGAATGCCTCCTTGTTGATGTCTTACTACTTACTTAGCAACACCACCCTTTTGTAATGAAGAAAACCATCGCCCTGCTCCTGCTCTCGGCTTCCCTGATGACGTCGGCCTCAGCGCAGCAGGACCCTAAAGCAGGTAAGATTCTGGATCAGATGAGCGCTAAATATCAGGCGCTGAATGCTTTCAAAGCTACCTTCACGCAGACGCTGGAAAACGACGCGGCGAAGGTAAAAGACAACATGAGCGGTGATATTACCGTGAGCGGTCAGAAGTATCACCTCAAAATGAACGGCCAGGAGGTCATCAACAACGGCAAAACCGTGTGGACCTACATGAAGGCTGAGAATGAGGTGAATATCTCCGATTACGACCCGGATGAGCAGGATATTTCGCCTTCCCAGATCTACACGCTCTACAAGAAAGGCTACAAGTACACCTACGTGCAGGAAACCAAAGAAGCCGGTGAGCCCTGCGACGTAATCGAACTCTCGCCCGAAGACCGCACGAACCAGATCTATAAAGTGCGCATGACGGTAAGCAAAACCGATAAATCGGTGAAAAGCTGGAAGATGTTCAAAAAAAATGGCAATCGCTACACGGTGTCTATCAAGAAGTTCCAGGCTAATCCGCCCGTTGATGCCAACACATTTGCCTTTGACAAGGCTAAGTACAAAGGCGTAAAGGTGATTGACCTACGCTAGGTTGTCGCTGACGATTTGTCCGGCCCGCTTTCACTTCGTGTGAGGGCGGGCTGGTTTGGTTTATACAGGACCTAGGTATGTCGCGCTAGCTTTTTAGGCGCTTGTGAAAATTAGGCCCAAGCTTTGAAGCTTAAGTAAACTTCTTGTCATTTCGAGCATTCTGCGCATCAAGCAGAGACGAGAAATCTGAGGTAGCAGCTACAACAAATTGCTCAGGTTCCTCGCGCTGCTCGGAATGACAGAAGAACCTAGCTTAACGCCACAAATAATACTTCGTTTATCCTCTATGCAAGAAGATTTCCTACACTATATCTGGCAGCATCAATACTTCGATAAAACTGATTTACAAACGGAAGCAGGCGAAATCATCACCGTTTTGCGCCCCGGTAACCGCAACGCCGACGCCGGCCCCGACTTCCTGGGTGCGCGGCTGCAAATAGGGGAGGTGGAGTGGAACGGAGCCGTGGAAATTCACCTGAGCGCCTCCGATTGGGCGCGCCACCAACACCAAATCGACCCCAAATACGACCAGGTAGTGCTGCACGTAGTATACACCGCCGACCATGCCGTGCGGCGCACAAATGGTACGCTGGTGCCGACCCTAGCTTTGGCCTCGCGCCTAGCTCCCGAGTTGCTACAGCGCTACCAAAGGCTGCTAAGCGCGCCACCAACCGCGCTGCCGTGCGCCCCATTTCTGATGCAGGTGCCGGGCATCACGCGGGCTATGATGGTCGAAAGGGCCTTGCTGGAACGGGTGGAGCAGAAAGCGGCGGGAATTGAAGCCTTGCACCAGCAGCTCGGAGCTGATTGGGAAGCTACAGCGTACCACGCGTTGGCCACCGCATTTGGGTTCCAAAAGAACAGCGAGTCTCTTGCTCGTTTAGCTAAAGCGTTGCCGTTGAATATCGTACGGCGGCATCGCCACGATGTAAGGCAGTTGGAAGCGTTAGTATTCGGGCAAGCTGGTTTCTTGGGAGAAGCGGCTGAAACGGAAACCGACAGCTATATTACAGGCTTGCGAAACGAGTATATGTTTCTGGCTCACAAGTACAACCTAGCTTCCTCTGCCTTGCCCGTACACGCTTGGAACTTCCTGCGGCTACGACCCGCTAATTTCCCGACGGTACGCCTCTCGCAGTTTGCTGCCCTGCTGCATGCTCGGCCCACCTTATTTGATGCTCTGCTCACCGCCGCCGACGTGCTGACGCTGGAGCAATTTTTCGCGGCACCTTTGTCGGAGTACTGGCGCGAACATTATCGGCCGGGGCGCACAGGCAAAGTGCCCATCCTAGGTCGGAGCAGCGCGCAATTACTTGTCACTAATGTAGTTGTGCCGCTGCGGGTAGCCTATGCGCGCTATGTGGGCCAGCCCGAGCTTACAGAAAGCGCAGTGGCGTTGCTCAACCAACTTCCTGCCGAGCGCAACCACCTAACCGAGCCGTACGAGGCACTGAATTTCAGCCACCGCAGTGCCGCTGATTCGCAGGGGCTGCTGGCCTTGGGGCGGAGCTACTGCGAGCCGCGTCACTGCTTGCGGTGCGCCATCGGCAGCCACGTACTACGGCAAAACAAAGTGCTCCGGTGAAAATAGTATTGGCTCTTCTGCTAAATGCGGCGCTGCTGCTAGCCCTGGGCCGTTGGCTGCGTACCCAATACCAGCAGCCCACATTGCGGATCTGGTTGGTGCCGCTGCTCCTGCTGAAGCTAGGTGTCGGCGTGATATCGTGGCAGCGGTTGAGCGCCGATGCGGTGTTCTTTCAATCGTGGGCGCGTGTGCTGACGGAGCAGCTTTGGGCAGCCCCCAGCGCCTGGCTGCAAACTATGAGTAGCGACACGTTTTTGTTTGAAGGGCATCAGCTCATCTACCACGGCTTCTCCAACACATTCTTCCTTATCAAGCTGCTCTCCGCTCTTAACTTGCTTTCGTTGGGACATGTGTTATTGAATGTGCTGTATCTCAGCCTGTTTTGCTTTGTGGGTTGCTGGCAGTTGGTGCGAACAATAGAACAAGTCTTCCCGCAAACACCACGTGGCGCCACTATCCTCGCTTTTTTGCTGTGGCCCACGGTGCTCTACTGGTCGTCGGGTCTCACGAAGGAAAGCCTGCTGGTGGGCAGCTCAGCGTGGTTGCTGGCGTTGGTGCTGCGCTGGTATTACGGCACTGCTCAGCAGCCTAGGTTGCTGGGTTTGTGGATAATAATACTGGCAATACTTTTCTTTAAGATGCGGTTTTTCTTTGCCGCATTACTGTTGGGAGCCTTGGTAGCCCTGGGTGTAGTGCGGCTGGTGCAGCAGTTGGGTGGCGCCCGAAGCCGCTGGGGGCAGGTAGTGCTAATGGCGCTGATATTGAGCGGGGGTGCCTGGGCCGCTGGCGAAGTTATCCCGGCGTTTCGCTTCAATAAGTTTACCAGCCAGCTCATCCGCAACTACTCCGACCTGCGAGCTACGTCCCTCGAACGGCCTCATATTGAGTTCAATGATCTAGCGCCTACCGGTGCCAGCATTGCCCGTAATGCGCCGCTTGCCATTGGTTATACCCTGATGCGGCCATGGCCCTGGGAGTACCATGACCCGGCGTACATTGCCGCCGGACTTGAAAACATGGTCTTGCTAGTGGTGCTGGTGGTGGCCAGCGTGGCGCTGCTGCAGGGCAGGAGTGGAGCGTTGCCATTCGCATTGGTGGTAGGCCTGTTGTTTTATTGCATTGTACTGGCGGTTTTGCTGGGGCTGAGTACGCCCAACCTAGGTACGCTCAATCGATATCGGGCCGTGCTGCTGCCTTTTTTGCTCTTTCTGTTGTTCCAGAATGCGTACGCAGCGCGTTGGCTGAACCGCTGGTTCCGATAAGGTGTTACGGACCCACTAGCGCCAGGCTTGGCCCTGGCCGGCTCAGAGCCTATCTTTGCAGTTCAAAAACCGGCCGCTCAGCGGCTGTTCGCTTCTCCGCATGGAAAATCCTGTTATTATTCTGGGCGCTCAAAACGTAGGCACTACCGCCCTCGACGCGTTTCTCAGCAACGACGTGGTGGTGTATTGCCTGCTCGACGATGACGCCAAGCTCCAAAATACCGAGCTCAACGATGTGCCTGTGATGGGCAACACCGACGACAAAGAGCTGTTGAAGCTGCTGGGCAAGAAATGCGAAGTGTTTGTGGCGACCGAAGATACGGCCAGCCGCCGCAGCCTTACCAGCATGCTCCACGACGAATACCAGGTGGCGCCCGTCAATGCTATTCACGCCCGTGGCAGTGTATCGGAACATGCCTGGCTGGGGCACGGTATTCTGGTGGGCGCCAACGCGGTGGTTTCCAGCAACACGAAAGTGGGCAACGGCTGCATCATTGGTCCGAATGCCGTGGTGGATGTGCGCGCCGAGCTAGGTGACTACGCACAGCTAGGTGCCGGCGCAATTCTCAATGCCGGGGTTACAGTAGGCGAACAAGCCTTTATCGGAGCCGGCGCTGTAGTTGTGGCAGGCGTGAAAATCGGGAGTAAAGCTCGCATCGGGGCCGGTTCCGTTGTCGTAGCTGACGTGCCCGCCAACCAGACGGTGTTCGGCAACCCCGCCGCTAAAGTTTAATTATCAATGAACAATGAGCAATGAGCAATTAAAGGTGTACAAGCCTGACTAATTGCTCATTGCTCATTGATAATTGCTCATTGTTTTATGGATTACCGCGTTCTGCTTTATTACTGCTACACGCCCATCGACGATGTAGAGGCTTTCCGGGAGGAACATCACCGCTTGTGCCTGCGCCTGAACCTGTTGGGTCGTATCATCGTGGCACCGGAGGGGTTGAATGGCACCGTGTCGGGCCTCACGGCCGATTGTGAAGAGTACATGCGCATTGTGAAGGCCGACCCTAGGTTTGCGGCGCTCGAATTCAAGATAGAGCCTTCCGAAACGCACACGTTTCAGAAGCTGCACGTGCGGGTGAAGCCGGAAATCGTGCACGTTGGCCTGCCCGAAATCAAGCCTTACGAGCGCACCGGCATTCACCTGTCGCCGCAGGAGTTCCGCGATATGAAGGACCAGGACGACGTCGTGATTCTGGACGTGCGCTCCGACTACGAGCACGAGCTAGGTCGCTTCAAAAACGCCGTGACCTTGGATATCGAGAACTTTCGCGAGTTTCCGGATAAAGTAGATGAGCTAGCCCAGTACAAAGACAAGAAGATCCTCACGTACTGCACGGGCGGCATCAAGTGCGAAAAGGCCAGTGCCTACCTGCTGGAGAAGGGCTTCGAGAACGTGTACCAGCTCCACGGCGGCATTATCAAGTACGGCTTGGAGGCGGGTGGCGAAGATTTTGAGGGCAAGTGCTACGTGTTCGACGGCCGCGTAGCCGTGGACGTAAACAGCGTCAACCCCACGATTATCTCGAAGTGCCACCACTGCCACACGCCCTCGGCGCGGATGATTAACTGCGCCAATCCGCACTGCAACGCCCACCTGGCAATGTGCGAGAGCTGCGGCGAAAAGTTAGCCGGCGCCTGCTCCGAAACCTGCCAGCAACACCCGGATAAGCGCCCATACGACGGTACCGGCACGTATCCGAAGCTCAGCAACAACTACAACCCGGAGCAAGGGCTGCTTTCGTACCGGGCACCGAAGCTTACGACGTAGGGCTTCGGCGGGCGCAAATATTCGGCGACGACCTAGGTTTTGACCCCGTAGACGGCGGCAGCCTGCACGAGTCGTGGCGGCAGCAGCCCGGCACGCCGTTGTACGTCAAGGATTTGACCGCTGCCGAAATCCAAAAGCAGCTTGAAAGCCTGGGCACCGAACGCACGGCGGAACAGCGCGCGCAAATTGCTGCCAAGCAAGCCGAGCAGGAACAGAAGATTATCAAGAAGTTCCAGTCGCAGCCGGCCGCTGAATAAGCTAGGTTGGCAGGAGCACCGACCAATTATAGCTCCTACAGCTGTAAAAAGAGCCGTGGCGAAAGCCACGGCTCTTTGACTTTTACCAGTTACCTTACAGTATAAATGTCCTCCTGTGCCGGCCATGTGCTATGAATGATCATATTCCGACATATCATCTGCGCATGTTTGCTGACTACGACGAGGCGGCTACGGAGGTCTTTTGCCCTGAGTATCATGCTGGGGGTAAGGCAGTTGCGCCCATTACCATTCCCTACCGCAGCGACTACTACAAAATCAGCCTCTGCCTGCGCGGAAAGGCCGAGCTGAAAGTCAACCTGCAAACCTCCGTTGTGCGCCCCGGCTGCCTGGTGCTGGTTACGCCCCACATCATCAAGCAGTGGACGCACATCGCCGACGACTACGAAACGCTCTCGGTCTTTTTCAGCAGCGACTTTATCACGGCCAACAACGCCCACGTCGGAAAGCTAGGTTTTCTGCTGAACCCGACGGCGTACGTGCTGCCCCTTTCGGCCCCGGAGGCCGCGAACATTGCCGCTTCCTTCCGTTTTCTACAGCAGAAATACCGTACCCCGCACGCGAACCGCCGGGAAATCGTCAAGAATATCATCAATGGGCTGCTGTATGAGATTGGCGCTTTGTACGACCAAATGCCCGCCCCGCGCCCCGTCGCGCAACCCAGGGGCCAGGAGCTGACAACGGCGTTCAAGCACTTGCTTCAGGCGCATAGCGCGTTGGCGCGCAACGTGGCATTTTATGCCGATAAGCTCTGCGTCACGCCGAAGCACCTGACGGAAATGGTGCGGGAAGTAACCGGGAAAACCGCCAGCGACCTGATAGCCGAAGCCGTGGTGCTGGAAGCTAAAACCTTGTTGCAGACAACCACGCTGCCGATGCACCAGATAGCGGATAAGCTGCATTTTGCCGATCAGTTTGCCTTTAGCCGGTTCTTCAAAAAGAGCACGGGGCTTTCGCCTACCGCCTATAAGCAAGGCTAGGTTGATTGCCGCCATTTAGCCAAATCCTGCCGCCTTCTGGCTATGTCCGGCGGGTAGGCCAACTATGAACTTTGCTGGTGCAACACCAGATGCTCCACTACTTGCCATCGGCCGTGCAGCAAGTAGCGGAGGCGGTGTTGCGAACTCATGTTCAACCAGATAAGATTGTTCGTATGATTTTGGTAACTGGTGCTACCGGGCACCTCGGCCGGGCCGTGCTACAGACGCTAGCCAGCAAAACGGCTCCTGATAACCTAGCTGCCTTGGTGCGCGACCCCGACAAAGCCGCTGACCTGCAAGCCCAGGGTATAAGCATTCGTGTGGGCGATTACCGCGACCTGGCTTCGCTGCAACGAGCGATGCAGGGCATAACCAAAGTGCTCCTGATATCGGGTGGTGGAGACGACGATGCCCTTCAGCAGCACTACAACGTAGTAGATGCCGCCCGCCAAGCCGGCGTGCAGTGCCTGGCCTACACCAGTCGCGCCTTGAAAGATCCTGACTCGCTTACTAACCAGTTGATGGTGCGGCACTTTCAGACGGAAGACTACATCAAAGCCAGCGGCCTAGCCTACGTTTTGTTCCGCAACATCCTGTACATGGAGGCGCTGCCGCAGTTTACCGGCCCGCACGTACTGACCACCGGCATTGGCCTGCCCGCGGGTGAGGGCAAGGTAGCGTATGCTTTGCGCAGCGAGATGGGGGAAGCCATTGCGCACACCTTGCTGGATAGCAGCTGCAATACTAAAACCTACTATCTCACCGGCAGCGAAGCCTATTCCTTCCACGACGTAGCCGCCGCCCTGACTACTCTCTCCGGCAAGCCAGTGGCCTACACCCCATTGGAAACCGCTGAGTTTGAGCAACGACTACACGCCCGTGGCCTGCCGGCTATCGTCATTCAGCGCATTGTAGGCTTCATGACTGACATCAAAAATGGGCAGGAGGAAATCGTGCGCTCCGATCTGGAACAGCTACTGGGGCGCAAACCGAGCACTCTGATAGAAGGAGTAAAAACAATCTTTAACCTATAAGCACCTAGGTATTCGGTGGAGCTTAGTTCAGTATGTTGCGGGGGCCTGAACCTAGGTTCCTGCAACTGCAACTTTCAATGTATCTGCTCCAAAACGTGCCAGCAGCACCCCAACAAACTCCCATACGATTGTATGGGTACGTACCCGAAGCTGAGCAACAACTACAATCCAGAGCAAGAACTGTTTTTATACTGAGCTCCGTAAGTGCAGTCGTAACGTTCGCTGATCAAGGAAACGACAAAATGCAACAGCCTCTACGACGTCTTGCGAAACGTCATAGAGGCTGTTGCATTTTCGTTACGTAAAACTACCATTGCCATTGCCTATTCCACTGCTTAAGAAGCATAAGTAACGTGTCTCTAACCTTAACAACCTGCTGCCTGTTTGGGTCTTGTTCCTCACAGCCCTCATCATCAGGTGTATAAAAGTCGACTGCCTTGATAGTCTGCTTATCAATTAGGTATAAAGTATTTTCATCTCCATCCATTATCACAGTACAGCCTCGTCTTGACGTTGGAGTTTCACGTTCATCTTTTATAAGCCATAAATGAGGCAGATTTAGTAACTGCCAAGCACGAAGAAGAGTGTCTGATGAAAGTGGTCTAGGCAAAAAGTAACGGTTGGTGTCGGGAGCGGTGGCTTGGAAGGTGGATTCTGCTCGCATAATCTTTAGGGGTAGATTGCCCGGATAATAAGCGCCTCGCAAATGACGGTAAGGGCTGATATAGGTGAAAAAGTAAACACGCTCCTTGTGCTTAGCTATGATCAAATAATGGGGCGAATTATTCCAGTTCGAGCCTACATGGTAGATGATGGTGCTGTCAAAGTTCTGCTGGAAGAATACATGCAAGGGTGTGCTTTTTACCTTTGACTGAGCTTGCAATTGGCAGGAAAACAGGAGCCAGAAAACAATGCTTATTAAGAAGTATCTGTGTGCTCGTCTGATCATTAGCACTAGATGTTTGAATAAGAAAATACCTAGGTTCTTTGCAAAGTATACAGCTATTCCGGTGACTTTTTCACTACTGTTCTCGCTTTAAGATAAAGCAAGCGCTAGCCTTAGTTAGCACGTCGAAGGAGCATTACATAAAAAGCGGACAAGTATGCGTTTAGCTGTTCGCGCACTTAGTTTAGCCCCAACCTGTACATTTACCCGCGGCAAGCAACACCAAAACCGTTGCTTGGCTTACCCGTACGTTGTAGCCTACTAATCCGCAGCCAATATGACCGCAATACCCGATTCGGAGTTGATTCTCAACCGCGACGGCAGCATCTACCACCTCAACCTGCTGCCCGATCATATTTCCGACACCATCATCACCGTTGGCGACCCAGCGCGGGTGGCGCTGGTAAGTCAGCACTTCGACTCCATCGAAACCCAGATTCACAAGCGCGAGTTTGTGACGCATGTGGGCTACTACAAGGGCAAACGCCTCACCGTTATCAGCACCGGCATGGGCACGGATAACATTGATATTCTGCTCAATGAACTGGATGCACTGGTCAACATCGACTTCGTGACGCGCACGCTGCGGCCGCATGAAGAGCGCATTGCGTTGCGCATCATTCGGGTGGGCACGAGCGGCGCCTTGCAGGCCGATATTCCGGTGGGCTCGCACCTGGTCACGGAGCACGCCGTGGGGCTGGATTCGCTGATGCAGTTCTACCCGCTAGTCGAAACGGGGCTCGAAGTGGAGGTAGGCACCGGCGTGCAGCAGGCCCTGGGCCTCGATTACCGCCCGTACTGCGTGCGCGGCTCCGACCTGCTTCGCGAGCAGCTAGGCGCCGGTATGTTTGTGGGCAATACGCTCACCTGCCCCGGTTTCTACGGTCCGCAAGGCCGCGTGCTGCGCCTCGACCTGCGCCAGCCCGACCTGATCAGCCGCTTCCAGAACTTCCGCTACGAAAGCGCCGAAGGGGAGTTCCGGCTCACCAATTTCGAAATGGAAACCGCTGGCTATTATGCCTTATGCCGGATGCTGGGCCACGAAGTAACCTCCCTAAACGCCATTGTAGCCAACCGGGCCACCGGCGAGTTTGCCACCGATTCGGAAGCGGTTGTAAACGATTTGATCGTCAAAACGCTGGATCGGGTGTAGCAGCGCTGTAGCCTCTTCCTGAATACAGGAAAAACAACAAACCCCAGGATGCGAGCTATTTTAGCTCGCATCCTGGGGTTTGTTGTAATAGTTATACTATGACCTAGGTTGGAATCTGGTTGTTGACCTTAGTAAAAATCAAAGCCTAGCACGGCGCGAAGTGGTAGCGCCTTGCCCGATTTTAGCGAGAGATATTCTGCGTCGCTGGCCCAAACGGTGGTGTGGATGCGCTTGGTTAAGCCATCAACCGTTTGAAAGTAAATATCTACTTTGCTCTGATAACCATTGCCTAACGTAGTAGCCCGCTCGGCCTGCCAGCGTCTTTGCTGGCGCTCAATTACTGTAGAGAGAACATCGTGAGAAGGAAAGCGGAGCGTTGAAATGGCTTCTTTGGTGACCACTTCATTGGGCAAGGTATGCATGTTGGGCAGGAATAAAAGGTGGATTATTTCCTGCTAAAATGAAAGTAATATTTAATCTAAACAATATTCATAATGTATAAAAAATATAATTATTCAATGTGGCGGTTTGGTGGCTATAGGCTGCGTTTGAGCTAAAAAAGGCTATTGCGGCTAAGGGTTCTTAGCTGCAATAGCCCTTGGCTAGTTACAATCCAATGATAGACTACAGCCTTACTTTGCTGGTGCCTCAGCCTGCTACGAGTGGCAGTACTACCTGGCCTGAGTGGCCTAAAAGGTGAAGCCCAGAATCGCCCGCAAGGGAATGGTAATGCCCGATTTGAGCGTGATATATTCCTCGTGCGTGGCCCAGACGGAGGTGTTCACGCATTTGGTGGCGCCGTCGTCGGTTTGAAAGTAGATGATTACTTTGTTGTGGTACGCGTTGCCGAGAGAGGTAGCGCGCTCGGCCTCAGAACGACGCAACTTCTGAGCCTCCGGGTCAGGTAAAACATCATCGTAGGGAAAGTGCAGGGTCGGAATGTTTTCTTTCTCGACAAGCTCTACATCTTGTTGTTCAATAGGTTGCATAGACTAACAGGGACAAAAACCGTTGTGAAAAAGAAGCAGGTGAAAGTGAAAGAAACTAACCCAAAGGCCTGATCACCAACGTGAGTGGAACACCTGGACCTAGGTTTCGGTTTTTAATTACGCCATTCCCGCCAAAAAGGCCATTGTATCGACGCCATCGGCGTAATCGCCCACGCCGGGGTGCTGGGCCTGCCCGAACGCAAAGCTGCCCGCGTACCAGCCATTATCCGAGACGATGCATTGGGTTTGAGGCGCTACCGCCGCGAGTTGCGCAGTCAGGTCGGCCGTGTCCGAGTACGTGCCGTAGTGGACCACCGAAATCGGCGAGACGAGCGGCGGGTTCTCGGTGAGCAGCAGGAAACCTGTGTCGAAGTGCGGCACGCGGTTGACCAGCAGAATGCTCTTGTTGTAGTCGTAGTTGTTCTGGTACTTGTGGTGGTTGAGCACGTCGTGCCACGGTTGCAGGCCGTCCAGCAACGGGGTGAAATCGTAGCCCTCCGGCACAAAAAGCTTGGATACGTTGCGGCAACCCAGGCCATAGTACCGGAAAATATCCGGACCTAGGTTGGCCAGTGCTTCGCGGGTTTCCTCACCCGTCAGCACGGCCAGACTGGTGCGATTGCGCCGGATGAGGTTAGGTTTCTTGCCGAAATAATACTCGAAGTAGCGGGCGGTGTTATCGGAGCCGGTAGCAATGAAAGCGTCGGCGTCGTTGAGGCGCGGCACGAAGGCCATACGCTCGGCGAAGCGGGGCTCCAGGCGTACCAGCTCCTCGGCCAGCCAGCGCATGAGCACAGTATCCTCGGCGCTGGGCTTAGCGAGTAGCTGGTGGCCGCTGAGCAGCACGCACATTAAATCGTGAAACCCGACGAAAGGAATGTTGCCGGCCATAACTACGCCCACGCGGCGCGGGGTGCTAGGTTCGGCCGGGTAGCGGGCCGCCCATTGGCGCAACGGCTCTTCCGCCAGCAGATCGGCAATGCCGCGCAGCGCCGCCGTGACGTTAGGCGCATCAAACCAGGCATTGGTGTTGCGCGCACGGGCGGCAAGCGTTGTTACTTCTTCGTCGGTAAGCTGTTCTAAACGGCGCCCCAGGGCCACAAAAGCAGCGAGGCGGTCGGAATGAGTCATCAGGGAAATGTTGAATGCTAAGTGTTGAGTGTTGAATGGAAGGAGTGACAGTACGAGACCTCAAGAGCAATTCGCAGCATCACGCGTCACTGCTAACAGCTATTTCGGTCACAATGTCCATTATTCAGCCCTTAAAATTGCTGAATAGCTCGCAAGGCTACAGCTTAGTTTCTACTTTTGCCTATTCAGGCCGGGCCATGCTCGCCTTTTCTACGTATTTATCGTCATTCACCTACTAAACCAGAGGAAAACGGCTATGGCCATCATGATAACGGACGAGTGCATCAACTGCGGTGCCTGCGAACCTGAATGCCCCAACACCGCTATTTACGAAGGCGGCGCGCAGTGGCGCTGGGCCGATGGCACCACATTGAAGCAAGTCGAGGTAGATGGCGGTCAGGTAGTGGCCGGCACTGCCCCCCAAACCCCTGTTTCGGACGAGTACTACTACATCGTCTCCGATAAATGCACCGAGTGCGTGGGCTTCCACGAAGAGCCTCAGTGCGCCGCTGTGTGCCCCGTCGATTGCTGCGTCGACGACCCCGACTATCGTGAGTCGGAGGAGAAGTTGGTTGCTAAAAAAGAGTGGCTGCACGCAGCAAGCTAGGTTGGTCAGTATTAATAAACAAAAAAGCCTTTCCGAGTTCCGGAAAGGCTTTTTTGTTATTCGCTGTAGGAACGCGCCACGGCGTGTTCGTCGTTGAACGGCCGCATGGCACGACCTGTGCGTGTTGCATGGACGTGTGTTGAAGTTGAGTTGAGCGAACGAAATCCTTCAACGATTGAACGCGCCACGGCGCGTTCCTACACGCCAAAGACCTAGGTGCCGCAGTTGAAGTACTTGTCGTATGCCGATTCTGGCAACAGACTCACTTGGCTCAGTACTTTGATGGGCCAGCGCAACAGGCGAATTAGGGAGTAATTGTTCGGATAATCGCGGAAGGTTTTGGGCGGCGTGGCCACAATCTGGTCGAACTCGGCGCGGGTGAGACCTAGCCGTTTGATGCACAAATCAATAACCCGTTGGTCCTCAATAGAGTTGATTTGGCTGGTGCGCTCCAAGGCCGTTTCGCGCGACATCTGACCCGAGCGAACCAGCGCCGAATAGTTGAACAAGCGCCGGTCAATGTTGAACTTGGTGCGGTTCAGGTAATAGATAACGCTCTGATACAGATCGTCGAAGTAGTGGGCACCGGGATTTTTCCAGTCCAGCTCGCGTTCTAGCAGCTCATCCACGTCAGCACGCACATAATCAACGTGGTAGAGCAGCGTGACCGTCTTGATACGACGCAGGAAGGCATAGTAGAACATTTCCTTCAGGTCGAGGTTGAAGCCGGGGTCATTGGGTGACCAAGGTCGCAGCGGCACCGTGCCGAATTGCTTGTGCACTGCCTTCAAGTATTTGCCATCCAAATAGTTCCAGGAAAGTGGTGCAATGCCTTCCGTGCGGAACGATTGCCCGATGACGATGCGCTGAATGCCTTCTTTGGCCGCCACGCCGTAGAGGGCCGTGGCAATACCTAGGTCGGTGCCTTCCTCCATGTCGGGCGTGGAGGCCTTCAGGAAAACAATCTTCAAATCCTTCGATTCGCGCCAGTCGGAGGTGATAGTGCGCATTTCCACCCCTAGCTTGCGGCAGGCTTTTACCATATTTTCGCCCGCCACAGGGTTGCCGAAGCCGTCGTTGAAGTGCACGGCCAACGGGCGCAGCTTGAGCTGCGTAACGCAATACCACAGCGTAAATGAGCTGTCGCGCCCACCGCTCACACCTAGTACGCAGTCGTATTTTTTGCCTTTGCCGGTGCGCTTGATGTCGTCGGCTAGCTCCTGCACTTTCCGGCGGCCGGCTTCGCCTAGGGGGAAAGCGCGGTCCATCTTGTCGTGCAGCCCGCAAAAGTTGCACTCGCCCTTACTATCGAAATGAATGCCGGGCACGGTTGTGTCCATAATGCAGCGCACGCAGCGCTGGTAATCTGCTGTCTTAGAGCTGCTATGAAGTGCTTTACTGGCTAAAGCCTGTTCCCCAAGTGAAGGTTGCTGCATGGTAAAGGTGTGACGGTAGGAGAGAAAGTTGGGCGGAAAGGAACAGGAAAGTGAAAAATTATCTGCGGAGCGTGAAGTTAAGCCTGCGACCTAGGTAGCTGGTCAAACTGGTAGCCTTTGCGCTTCAGCATTTCCCCAATAGCCGTGCCCTGCTCCTTGCGGATAGGCCGTGGTACTTCGGCGATTACCAACTCGCCGGCAAATTCATTGAAGGTGCCCTGCGCCCGAATGCCGCTCGCGTCGATGGCGAGCGAGCAGCCGATGCTTTTCTTGCCTTCGTAGGGGCCGCCCACAATGTAACCCACGGAGGTTGTGCTTACCACCGCCACGTTATAGAGCTGGGCCAGAATGCTGAACGGGCGAACCCACTTTTCCTGGTAGGGGTCGTGCTCCTCGGTGATGGAGTAATCGACCGTCCAGGATGCGGGAGCCAGGATAAACTCGGCGCCCATGCGGGCCAGCGTGTGCCCGATAGCCAAGCCGTCGATGTAGTTATCGGCGCACACGTTCACGCCGATTTTGCCGAGCGGCGTATCTACTACGTTTAGCGTTTGCCCAACACTATAGAAGGGTTGCTCAACTGACAGTAGGTTGATCTTATGGTACTTAACAAGAATTTCCCCTTCTGGGTTGATGAGCAGCGCCGTATTGTAGTTGCGGCCGTTGAGCTTTTCCGTCAGGCCCGCGCAGATGTAGATGTTGTGCTTGATGGCTTCCTCGCAAAGCCGGTTGCTGAAGGCACCTGGAATGGGTTGAGCCTCGGTAAGAGCACTCGGGTGCGTCCAGGCGAAGTCGAGGGTTTCGGGTAGCAGCACCAGGTCGCAGCCCCGTTCGGCGGCTTCGGCAATCATGCGGGCGGCCCGTTCGAGGTTGCGCTGGGGCTCGCCGCCTTCCACCAGCAGCTGGCCCATGCCGATGCGCAGTATTTCGGTAGAAGTTTCAACCGACGTACTGGCACTCGGCGCCGGGGCGACCGTGGAGCTAGGTGCAGCGTCGACAGACTTTTTCCGGAGAAGCGAGAAAAGTGGAGCCATAAGCAATTTAGAGACGAGGGGAGAAAAGGCTCAATGCAAAAATATCACGAAATGATATAATTATACTGAAATCAGCAGTAAAAACCATGCGTTCATTTTCGCATACTACAAACATATTACCCAATTAGTGAAAAGGGCAGGAGTGGCTCCTGGAGATTCTCGCTAAGTGGCCTCAACAGCTAGCGTTTCCCACCCCGCCCCGAATTGCCTACTTTTGTAGTGATTCTGAACCGATTTTACCCGCCGATGGCCCTCGCCAAAACCTACACGCCCGCCGACGTTGAAGCCAAATGGTACCAGCGCTGGCAGGAGCAAGGCTTTTTTAAAGCCAAACCGAACCCCCGCAAACCTGCTTATTCTGTGGTCATTCCGCCGCCCAACGTGACGGGCGTGCTGCACATGGGCCACATGCTGAACAATACGATTCAGGACGTACTGGTGCGCCGTGCCCGCATGCAAGGCAAAGAAGCGTGCTGGGTGCCCGGTACCGACCATGCCTCTATTGCTACTGAGGCTAAAGTAGTTGCGTTGCTCAAAGAGCAAGGCATCAACAAGCGCGACCTCACCCGCGAGGAGTTCCTGAAGCATGCCTGGGACTGGAAAGAAAAGTACGGCGGCATCATTCTGGAGCAGCTCAAAAAGCTAGGTGCCAGCTGCGACTGGGACCGGACGCGCTTCACGATGGAGCCCGAAATGACCGAAGCCGTGCTGCGCGTGTTCGTGGATCTGCACCGTAAAGGCCAGATCTACCGCGGCGTACGCATGGTAAACTGGGACCCGCAGGGCCGCACCGCCATCAGCGACGAGGAGGTTATTGCCAAAGACGTAACCGGCAAGATGTACCACCTGCGCTATGAGGTAGTAGGGCAGGAAGGACAATACTTGACCGTTGCCACGTCGCGCCCCGAGACCATCATGGCCGACGTAGCCGTAGCGGTGAATCCTAACGATGAGCGCTACAATCATCTGCACGGCCAGAAGGTCCGCATTCCGCTGCTCGGTCGCGAAATCCCGATTATTCTGGATGAGTACGTGGCCATTGACTTCGGAACGGGTGCGCTGAAAGTGACGCCGGCCCACGATCTGAACGACTACGAGCTAGGACTGAAGCACAACTTGGCCGTTATCGACATCCTGAACGACGACGGTACGCTCAACGAGAAAGCCGTGCTCTACGTGGGCCAGGACCGCTTTTCCGCCCGCAAGCAGATTGCCAAGGATTTGCAGGAAGCGGGTCTGCTCGACAAAATCGAGGAGTACGCCAGCGTGCTGCAAACCTCGGAGCGTACTGGCGCTGTGATTGAGCCGCGCTTGTCGCTGCAATGGTTCTGCAAAATGGACCAGATGGCAAAGCCTGCCCTAGCTGCTGTCGAAACTGACGAAATCAAGCTGCACCCGCCCAAGTTCAAGAACATGTACCGGGTGTGGATGGAGAACGTGCGCGACTGGTGCATTTCGCGCCAGCTGTGGTGGGGTCAGCGCATTCCGGCCTGGTACCTGCCCGATGGCTCGTTTGTAGTAGCTTTGAACGAAGACGAGGCACTAAAGCTAGCTCAGCAGAAATCCGGCAACGAAAACCTAGGTCTAGCCGACATCCACCAGGACGAAGACGTGCTGGATACGTGGTTTTCGTCGTGGCTGTGGCCGATTTCGGTGTTCGACGGGTTCAAGGACCCCGACAACGCCGACGTCAACTATTTCTACCCAACCAATGACCTCGTAACGGCGCCCGAAATCCTGTTTTTCTGGGTGGCACGCATGATCATGGCGGGGCTGGAATACCGCAAGGAAGTGCCGTTTAAAAACGTGTATCTCACCGGCATCGTGCGCGACGACCTAGGTCGCAAGATGAGCAAGCAGCTCGGCAACTCGCCCGATCCGCTCGACCTCATTGCGCAATACGGTGCCGATGGTGTGCGCACCGGCATGCTGTTCTCGGCGCCGGCCGGCAACGACTTGCTCTTCGACATCAAACTCGTAGAGCAGGGCCGCAACTTCACCAACAAGCTCTGGAACGCCTTCCGCCTCACGCAAGGCTGGGAGGTAAGCCAGGACCTGCCGTTCGCCAGTGAAAAAGCGGTGGAATGGTTCGGGGCTAGGTTGCAGGAAACGGTGGTGCAGCTCGACGAGCACTTCGACAAGTTCCGCATGAACGATGCGCTGCTGACGGTGTACAAGCTTGTGTGGGACGATTTCTGCTCGGTGTACCTGGAGATGGTGAAGCCCGCCTACCAGCAGCCCATCGACGCTGAGACACTCAAGCACACCATTGGCTACTTCGAAACGCTGCTGAAGCTGCTGCATCCGTTCATGCCCTTCATCACCGAAGAGCTGTGGCACGAGCTAGCTTCCCGCGGTGCCAAGGAATACGTGTGCGTGGCGCCCTGGCCCAAGCTGACGCCAGTTGCGGGCAATGCCGACGTGCTCAGCCGCATGACCACGGTGCTGGACGTAGTAGCCGGCATTCGCAACGTGCGCAACCAGAAGAACATCGGCCCGAGCAAGCCGCTGGCGGTAGCCGCCAAAACGGACGAGCAGGAACTGCTAGCTGCTTACGCGCCTATCATTAAGAAGCTAGCTAACGTGAGTGAGCTCAGTTTCGTGCACGAAGGACTGACTGGCGCGGTGAGCTTCGTGCAAGGCGCCAGCGAGTTCTTTATTCCGCTTGAAGGCCACATCGACTTGGCGGCCGAGCGGGCTCGCATTGAAAAGGAAATCGAGTACAACCGCGGCTTCCTGGAATCGGTGATGAAAAAGCTCAGCAACGAGAAGTTTGTGCAGAACGCCAAGCCCGACGTGATTGAGCGCGAGCGGCAGAAGCAAGCCGACGCCGAAGCGAAGATTGCGGCGCTGGAGCAAAGCCTAGCTTTGCTGTAAGCTGGTAACAAATTAACACTAAGCAAGAAGGCCACCTTACCCTAGGTGGCCTTCTTGTTTTATTAAGCAGTGGCTCTTCTAAGTAAGGAGGAGGTTAAAAGGCTCTGATGAAGCATTACCGCTTTTTTCTATTTCGAATTCCCTCTCTGATATCTACAGACAGTCCAAACAGAACTGTTCCTATTAGCATGCAATAGCATAGAAGTATAAGGTAAGCGAATATGTAGGCTAATGTGAAGCTGGCTTGACGCTGAAAATAGCGTTCTAACGCCGTAGACAGAGCTAGTATAAGTAATACTACACAGGTCATTACGGCTACTTTTCTCATGATAGGGAGTTACTAAAGAAGAGAGATAAACTCACGAGATTAAGAGTAAGCGAGAACATTTCGCTACGAAATATGCAGCCAAACAGCATTCCCTTGTTTCTTTGAAGCTGTAGAAAACCAGTGCTGATTTACCGTCTTCCTTTTTCGCATTCCAAACACACATGAAGAAACTCAACCCTTTGTTGGTAAGCGCCAGCGTACTAGCCCTTGGCTCAGCGCAGGCACAGCAGGGCAACCCGCCCGTGGCTACCATCAAACCTAAGCAACTGACCACCCTAGGTCATACGCGCACCGACAACTACTACTGGCTCAACGAGCGTGAAAACCCGGAAGTAATCAAGTATCTGGACGCTGAAAACGCCTATTTCGACCAGAAAATGGCGCCTGCAAAAGCTATTGAAGGCAAGGTTTTCAACGAAATCAAAGGCCGCATTAAGGAGCAGGACGAGTCGGTGCCGTACCGCGACAACGGCTACTTCTACTACACCCGCTACGAGACGGGCGGCGAATACCCGATTTATTGCCGCAAGAAAGGCGACCTGAAAGCACCGGAAGAAGTGCTGCTCAACGCCAACGTAATGGGCAAAGGCAAGACCTACTTCCAGATTGCCAGCTACGACGTAAGCGACAACAACCAGGTTATGGCCTATGGTGCTGATACCGTGAGCCGTCGCCTGTACACGCTGCGTTTCAAGGATTTGAAGGCCGGCAAGGTTTACCCCGAAGCCATTCCGAATACCAGTGGCAACGCCGTGTGGGCCGCCGACAACAAGACGGTGTTCTACGCCAAAAAGGACGTAACGACGCTGCTGCCGTACCAGCTTTATCGCCACACCCTAGGTACCGACCCGAAGCAAGACAAGCTCATTTACGAGGAGAAGGATAACACCTTTAACCTGAATGTAGCGCGCTCGAAATCCAAGAAGTACATCTACGTGGTGCTGACCAGCTCCCTTTCTAATGAGACGCGGTACCTCGATGCCGCTAACCCAGCGGGTGAGTTCAAGACGTTCCTACCCCGCGAGAAGGAGCATCTTTATTACGTCGAGCACATGGGCGACAACTTCTACGTGCGTACCAACTGGCAGGCGCCAAACTATCGCCTGATGTCGGTCCCAGTGAGCAACACAGCCAAAGCTGCCTGGAAAGATGTTATTCCGGCTCGCAAAGATGCGTTCATCAACGATTGTGACTTGTTCCGCGATTTCCTGGTGGTGAATGAGCGCAAGAATGGCTTGTTCCAAATGCGCGTTATCAACTGGAAGAGCAAACAGGAGCATTACCTCAAGTTCGACGAGCCGGCTTACATGGCCACGTTCGGGGCTAATGCTGAATTTGACACGCCGGTGCTACGTTACGTGTACACCTCGTTCACCACGCCGCCCTCCACCTACGACTACGACATGAACACCCACAAGAGTACCTTGCGCAAGCAGCAGGAGGTGCTAGGTGGCTTCAAGAAAGAAGATTACGTAACGGAGCGCACCTTCGTGAAAGCCCGCGACGGCGCCATGGTGCCGATTGCCATTGTTTACAAGAAAGGCTTCAAGAAGGACGGCAACGCGCCGGTGTTGCAGTACGCGTACGGCTCCTACGGCTACTCGCAAGACCCGACCTTCAGCGCCGCGCGCCTGAGCCTGCTCGACCGGGGCTTCGCCTACGTGCTCTGCCACATCCGTGGCGGGCAGGAAATGGGCCGGCAGTGGTTCGAGGACGGTCGTATGCTGCACAAAATCAACAGCTTCACCGACTTCATTGATTGTTCGGAATACCTGATCAAGGAGAAGTATACTTCGCCCGCTAAGTTGTTCGCCATGGGCGGTAGCGCCGGTGGCCTGCTGATGGGCGCCGTGGTAAACATGCGCCCTGACCTCTACAAAGGCGTTATTGCCGCTGTGCCGTTCGTGGACGTGGTAACGACCATGCTCGACGAAAGCATTCCGTTGACTACCAGCGAGTACGATCAGTGGGGCAACCCCAATCAGAAGCAGTACTACGACTACATGCTCTCGTACTCGCCCTACGACAACGTGAAAAAGCAAGCGTATCCCAACATGCTCGTTACCACTGGCCTGCACGACTCGCAGGTGCAGTACTTCGAGCCAGCCAAGTGGGTGGCCAAGCTGCGTACGATGAAGACGGACAACAACCTATTGTTGCTACACACGGATATGGCTGCTGGCCACGGTGGTGCCTCCGGCCGCTTCAAATCCATCAATGACACGGCCCGGCAGTACGCCTTTATGCTGATGCTACTCGGTTTGAACTCGTAAGCTAGCTGTGCTGCGTACACAGCCATAGGCAAAGAAAAAGCCCCGTCGTTTGACGGGGCTTTTTCTTTGCCTATCTGACCTAGGTCGTTACTCACCAGATAGCGTATCAGTAGCTACGCTCCGGCGGCCGCGGGGCGTATTGCCACGGTTCTGCATTTGCAACTGAAATGTTACCTGCTCACAATCGGCAAAACGCTTTTCGGCTAGCTCTAAGGCTTTCTCCGTAGTCGAGAGCTGACGGTACAGGTAGAGAATGGTGCCCAGCGAAATCAGCAGTGCTAGGAGAAAAAGAAGGTTTTTCATGCGGTAATAGCAGGCGCAGAGACTAGTCTGCACCATTGCTTAAATCGTGGTATTCGGATCGAACTGCTCCAGGTAGTCGGCTACTTTGCGTACGAACATGCCGCCCAGCGAACCATCAACCACCCGGTGGTCATAAGAGTGCGACAGGAACATAAAGTGCCGAATGCCAATCAAATCGCCCTGTGGCGTCTCAATCACGGCGGGCTTTTTCTTGATGGCACCTAGGGCCATGATGGCTACTTGCGGCTGCATGATGATGGGCGTACCCATTACGTTGCCAAATGAGCCGACATTGGACACCGTGTAGGTGCCGCCTTCCAGGTCTTCGGGCTTCAGCTTATTCAGGCGGGCCCGGTTAGCCAAGTCGTTCACGCGCTTGCTCAAGCCGTTGAGATTCAGTTCATCCGCTTTGTGAATGACAGGCACAATGAGGTTGCCGGAAGGCAGCGCTACAGCCAGGCCAATGTTGATGTCGCGCTTCTTAATGATGTAGTCGCCCTCGATCGACACGTTGATGTTGGGGAAATCCTTGATGGCGCGTGCAATAGCTTGTACCAGAATCGGCGTGAAGGTCAGGTTTTCACCCTCGCGCTTCTTGTAGGCGTCTTTGTGCTTGTTGCGCCAGTTTACAATCTCCGTCACATCGGCTTCCACGAACGAAGTAACGTGTGGCGAAATGCGCTTGGAATCGACCATGCGCTGCGCAATCAGCTTGCGCATCCGATCCATCTCGATCAGCTCATCGTTGCCGCTTACTGATGGAGCAGGCTTGCCAGGTGCCGGAGCGCTAGCGGGTTTTGAGGCTGAAGCAGGTACTTCGGTAGCCGGAGCAGGGGTAGATTCGGGTGCCGGAGCAGCTTTCGGCTCGGGAGTGCTCGGCTGCGCAGCAGGCTTAGGCGCTACCGGTTCAGGCGCGGTTGGTGGCGTAGCTGCTGCAGGCGCTACTGCTTGATTCACGGGTTTCCTGCCGTCCGTTACGTAGGTCAGAATGTCCTTCTTGGTTACGCGATTGTCCTGACCAGTGCCCGGAATCTGCTCTAACTCCGCCAGCGAGATGCCTTCTTGGCGCGCAATATTCAGAACGAGCGGTGAGTAAAAGCGGCCAGGCTGAGCGGAGTGGGTCGATGACGCTACGGCTGGCTGGGCATTGCTTGCAGCCGGGAGGTAAGGCACAGCAGCCACTTCTTCTGCTTCGGGCTCAGCAGATTCCGGTGCTGCCGGCGCCTGCGACGTTGAGGCCTGCGCCGCAGCCACTTCGGTTTCTACAATGGCGATGGGGGCGCCTACGGCCACTACCTGGCCTTCCTGCGCCAGAATCTCCTGCAAAACACCGGCATGAATGGCGGGTACTTCGGTATCTACCTTGTCAGTAGCTACTTCCAGCACCGATTCATCTTGCTCAATAGCATCACCTACTTGTTTGAGCCATTTCAGAATGGTGCCTTCCATAATGCTTTCGCCCATTTTGGGCATCACCATTTCCACTCGTGCCATGCAGTTATTGGGGGTTGGGTTGAATTGTTAATTGGGTGGGGGTCGAGGATTTCGGGCAAAGGTAATAGGAAAGCGCCCGTTGTTGCCGTTCGTTGTTTTGGCCGTCCTCCTGAAGAGCGCTGCCGCCGGGAAGCAGTAAAACAAAACCTAGCTTTCCTTGAGCGGCGGCAAACTCAGGCGCAGCAGGTTCAGTACGGCGGTGGTGGTGTATTCGACGTTTATTTGCCGGCCGCGGTTAAATAAAAACTGCCGGCTGACGGTCTGGTGCTGGTCGGCGTAGGCAATGCAGATGGTGCCCACCGGTTTATCGGGCGTGCCGCCATCGGGGCCGGCAATGCCGCTGGTTGCTAAGGCTACGTCCACACCTAGGCGCTGGCGGGCACCTTCGGCCATTTCGCGTACCGTGGCTTCGCTCACGGCGCCATAAGCAGCTAGGGTTTCGGGCTTCACACCTAGCTCCTTAATTTTTATGTCGTTGGAATATGCTACTACGCTGCCCATAAAATAACGCGAGCTGCCCGCCACGCTCGTAAGCTTGTGGGCCAGAAAGCCACCCGTGCAGCTTTCGGCCGTGCCGATGGTCAGGTTGCGGGCGGCAAGCAGGCGGCCCACGGCGGCTTCCAGCGGAATATCTTCTTCGGCAAAAATGTACTCGCCAACACGTGCGCGGAGTTCGGGGAGCAACGCCTCCATGCGGCCACGCAGATTGGGTTGGCCATCATCGGTGCCGGTCAGGCGCAGGCGCACGTTGCCCAGGGAGGGAAGGTAAGCTAGCTTCACATTTGGCGGCAAAGCATTTTCCCAATCCGCAATCTGCTCAGCCAGAAATGATTCGCCAATGCCGGCCGTCTGTACTACCAGGTGCTCGATGGCGGGAGTATGGAAGTGAGCCTGAAGCTTCGGCAGCACGATATCCGTCATCATGCGCTTCATCTCGAACGGCACGCCCGGCATCGATACAAACACGGTACCCTGATCCTCAAACCACATCCCCGGCGCCGTGCCTACCGCGTTGAATACCACTTCGCAGTTAGACGGAACCAGCGCCTGCTGGCGGTTCACGTCGAGCATCGGCCGGTTGAAGCGCGCAAAAATGCCCTCAACGTGGCGCAATGTAGGCTCGTGCATCACCAGCTCACTGCGGAAGTATCGGGCTAGCACATGCTTGGTCAGGTCGTCTTTGGTCGGACCTAGGCCACCGGTGATAAGCACTACCTGGGCGCGCTGCCGGGCTAGGTCGAGGGCCGTCACGATTTCATCGGCACGATCAGAAACGCTGCTGATCTGCCGCACGCGCAGTCCAATTTTAGCCAACTCCTGCCCCATAAAGGCAGAGTTGGTGTCGATGACCTGCCCATAGAGCAGCTCGTCGCCAATAGTCATGATTTCAACATCAGGAAGCAGGGGCATATAGTTGAGGTTAGGAAGGCTGGGAGAATTGGCGCAATTTGTGGGCACGACTCGTAAGACCGCCACAGGGGCCGTCAGGTTTTTGTCTTTTCGCTTATGAACGTATTTCGTACCCTTACAGTAGCCATCGTCATTGGGTTGGCCGGTAGCCACGTCGCCTCCGCACAGGCGAAAACGACCACCAAAAAAGCCACGACTACAAAGGCAAAAACGACCACCACGAAGGCGAAAACGACCGCTAAGCCAGCCGCCAAAACGACTGCTAAAACGACTACTACGGCCAAAACAACCACCAAAGCCGCTACGCCCGCACCTGCCCCGGCTCCCGTCGTGAAAGCGCCCCTCACCGATGCGGAAGCCTCCAGCGGCATGAAGGAAACACTCGTGCAAAGCGTGACGAGCAGCGTCGAGCAGGCCAGCCAGGCCGATGGTTTCAATGGTAACGCTGATATCCGCATTCCATTTCCACCTGAAGCCGAGATGGTAGCAGCTACGCTGCGCAAGCTCAAGATGGGCGCGCTGGTTGACAATTTTGAAGTAGCTCTGAACCGCAGTGCTGAGGCTGCCTCGGTGCAGGCCAAGCCCATCTTTCTGAACGCGGTGCAAAACCTGAGCTTTGCCGACGCTATGGGTATTATAACGAGCAAAGACGATGATGCCGCCACCACATATCTGTACGATAAGACGGCCGAGCAGCTGAAAACGGCCTTGCAGCCCATTATTCAGCAGTCGTTGCAGCAAACCGGCGCTACCAAGCTATACGCCGAAATGGCCGCCAAGTACAACAAGATTCCGATGGTGACGCCGCTCAACAAACAGCTGGAACCCTATGCCACGGAGAAGACAGTAGACGGCCTGTTTACCCTGATTGCCGCCAAAGAAGGCAGCATCCGGGCCAATCCAGCCGCTGCCGGCAGCGACATACTCAAGCGTGTATTTGGTAAATAAAGCTATCTTAAATTAAAAGCTAGGTTAAAGCAAAGAAGCCTCAACTCTACAGTTGAGGCTTCTTTGCTTTAACCTTCATTCAAAACGCTAGCTCGTTATGCAGATTAGTGCTAGCTAGCGCTTGCGCGGTTTCGAGAAGGAGTAAGGTGCTGCCTCGGCTTGCATACCGCGGCCTGTATTTGGGGTAGCGGCCATATCAAAATCCAGTGTAGCACCTTGCATCAGGGCTTTGTGGCTTAGCCAGTTCTGGTCGTAGGGCTGGCCGTTAAAAGTAGCGCGGCGGATGTAGCGATTCTCATCACTATTATTCGCCGCTTGCAGAATTATTTCTTTGCCATTTTCTAAGTGCAGAGTCGCCTTTTTAAACAGTGGAGCCCCCAGCACATACTGATCCGTGCCGGGGCAAACCGGGTAGAAACCTAGGGCGGAGAAGACGTACCACGCTGAGGTTTGGCCGTTGTCTTCGTCGCCGCAGTAGCCGTCGGGGGTGGGCAGGTAGAGACGTTTCATGGCTTCGCGCACCCAATATTGCGCTTTCCACGGCTGGCCGGCGTAGTTGTAGAGATAGATCATGTGCTGAATGGGCTGGTTGCCGTGCGCATAGTTGCCCATGTGCGCAATCTGCATCTCCCGGATTTCGTGAATGACGGAGCCGTAGTAGGAAGCATCAAACACGGGAGCTAGGGTAAATACCGTGTCCAAGGCCGCCACAAACGGCTTCGGACCGCCCATCAAATCCATCAAACCTTGCACATCATGAAACACCGACCAGGTGTAATGCCAATTATTACCCTCGGTGAAGGCGTCGCCCCATTTGAACGGGTTGAAAGGTGACTGAAACTGCCCGTTCTGGTTTTTGCCGCGCATCAAGCCGGTTTGCTTGTCGAACAGGTTGCGGTAGTTCTGGCTGCGCTTGGCGTATAGATCAATCTCCTTCTTGGGCCGGTTCAGCGCTTTCGCCAACTGATAAATGGTGAAGTCATCGTAGGCGTATTCCAGGGTGCGAGCCGCGTTTTCGTTGAGCTTCACATCATAAGGCACGTAACCTAGCTTGTTGTAGTACTGCACCCCGGCGCGACCCACTGCTTCCAGCGGGCCGGCGTTGTTAGCGCCGTGGACCAAGGCTTCGTACAGCGTATTGATGTCGTAGCCACGGCCGCCTTTCAGGTAAGCGTCAGCCACTACCGAGGCGGAGTTGTTGCCCACCATCACGTCGCGGTAGCCGGGGCTAGCCCACTCGGGCAGCCAGCCGCCTTCTTTATAAGCATTCACCAAACCCGCCTGAATCTGGGCGTTTACGCTCGGATACATCAGGTTCAGAAAAGGAAACAACGCCCGAAACGTATCCCAAAAACCAGTATCGGTGTAGAGGTAGCCCGGCAGCACTTGGCCATTATACGGGCTGTAGTGCACTGCCTGCCCTTGCGCATCCAGCTCATAAAACTTGCGCGGAAACAAGAGTGAGCGGTATAAGCACGAATAAAACGTTCGCATCTGGTCCTCGGAGCCGCCCTCCACCTGAATACGGCTGAGTTGCTGGTTCCAGGCAGCTTTGGCCTTTTGCTTCACCGCCTCGAAGTCATCGTTGCCAATCTCTCCTAGGTTTAGCTCCGCCTGCTCGGGGCTGATAAAGGACGATGCCACGCGCGCATTCACCTGCTCACCCTTGCGCGTCTGGAAGCCAACGAGCACGCCTACATGATCCGCTTTGAACTCCATAATGCTGCTCGTAAGCGTGCTATCGTGGTAAATCGTGGTGCTCGTAAACGGCCGGTCGAACTGAATGACGAAGTAGTTTTTAAAATTCTGCGGAACGCCGCCCCGGTTCTTGGTGGTGTAGCCTATAATTTTGTTTTCCTGTGGCAGCAGCTTCACATACGAGCCTTTATCGAGGGCGTCGAGCACCACGTAGGCGCTATCGGTCTGGGGGAAGGTGAAGCGAAAACGGGCGGCTCGCTCAGTTGGCGTAATTTCCGTTACTACGTCGTGGTCGGCCAGGTACACACTGTAGTAATAGGGCGTGGCTGTTTCAGCTTTGTGCGAAAACCAACTGGCCCGCTCATCTTCCTCGAACCGCAGCTTGCCTGTGATGGGCATAAGCGCAAACTGGCCGTAGTCGTTCATCCAGGGCGAAGGCTGGTGCGTTTGCTTGAAACCCCGAATTTTATCGGCACTGTAGGTGTAAGCCCAGCCGCTGCCCATCTTGCCGGTTTGAGGCATCCAGAAGTTCATGCCCCAGGGCAGTGCAATAGCCGGGTAGGTGTTGCCATTGGACAAGCTAGGTTTGGAATCGGTGCCCATGAGCGGGTTCACCCACATCACCGGGTCAGGTTTCTGGGCGAAGGCTAGGTTCGTAACGCACAGAGCGGTAAACGCTACCAGAACTGTAAGATGTCTAAACATGCGTTGGGATGAAGGTGAAGATCCGCGAAGCGACATTCCAACTAGGAGAAATTTCTTGAGGAATGGAAATAGCAAAAGGCACGAACCCGCATTTACGACCGTTGAGTTGGGGCAGTACTAAGCCGGCTGGTTTGGTCCGATTTATGTCTTTACAACTCCATAAAGGCCTTTTCAACCTTCGGATATTCCCATTTTGTATTATGAAAAAGACTCGCTATTCCGTGTTGCTGGTTGCTCTCATGGGGCTGAGTTTCACGGCTTCTGCACAGATTAAGTTGGGTAAGCTTGGAGAAATCCTGAAAACCCAACTTCCTAAAACCACCACTACTTCCACCAGAACAACGGCCAACGGCGTCAGCCAGACAGACGCTGCTAACGGCCTGAAAGAAGCACTGATTCAGGGGATTAGCAAAGGCACTGACCAAGCCTCCAAAACGGATGGCTTTTACCTGAATAAGCTCATCCGCATTCCTTTTCCGTCCGACGCGCAGCGCGTCGCTACTACGCTGCGTACCCTAGGCCTAGGTGCCCAGGTCGATAAGTTTGAGCTATCGCTGAACCGCGGCGCGGAAGATGCGGCTAAGAGCGCCAAGCCGATCTTTCTGGCCGCTATCAAGAGCCTGACCTTCAAAGATGTGTGGGGTATTCTGACCGGCGAAAAGGACGCCGCTACCAGCTACCTGAAGCGCACCACCACCACGCAACTCACGACGGCTTTTAAACCGATCATTCAGCAGTCGTTGGATAAAGTAAGCGCCACGCGCTACTACACCGACCTGACCACGCGCTACAACAAGATTCCGCTCGTGACGCCCGTCAACACTGACCTGAACGACTATGCCACCGGCAAAGCCATCGATGGGCTATTTACACTGGTGGCCCAGGAAGAAGCGAACATCCGCGAAAATCCCGTAGCCCGCACCACCGATCTGCTCAAGCGCGTGTTTGGCAAAAGCTAGGTTTGCTGATGTGCTGATTTCTTGATGTGCTGGTATGCTGATAGTTAAACGGTGAACCTAGGTGCAAAAAAGGCCCCGCTCGACGTAGTCGAGCGGGGCCTTTGCATTAGATGCTGTCAGAATGATCAGCACACCAGCACATCAAGAATCAGCAAATTAAAAATCGTCGTCTTCGTTGTAGCGCGTGCTGCGGCCCCGACCGGTTCGGTGGCTGCCGTAGCTGTCATCGTCTTCATCGTCGCCGAAATCATCGTCTTCATCGTCATCAAGGCTGGCGAAACCGCTGCCATCCGGGTCTTCCGCAGCCTCAGCGGCCGTGTATTCCTCTTCGGTCATGCTAGCTAGGTCCAGGGCTTCATCGTGGGAGGAGCCGGTATCGCGCCACATCAGGTAGTCCGCGTATTTGGCGCTTAGCCGATCTTCGGGGCTTCCAATGGCCTTGCCGCCGCCTTTCTTGGCGAAGGTGTCCAGGTCGTCATCGTCATCGAGGAAATCGTCGTCGAGGTCGTCGTATTGTCTCATGGCCGGGTGAGGGCGGGTAATAGTGAAGAATCAGGTGTGGTTACCGGAGCGAAGATACGGCAGGAACAGGTTCTGCGTTCGGCTCGAAACCGGATTTTTACGGCGAAAAAGCCTACTGTTTAGCTCTGGAAGGTGTTTGTTGCGACCTAGGTAGTCGTTGGTTCAGTAAGAAGCTTACGGCTGAGATTTCGCAGATTGAGCTACCAATGTGTGCCGGTCAGCTAGCTTAGCGCGTCGGCTTAACTCCAAAGCTAGTCACGTCCAGGTGCGTCGAACAGAAGTCGTATTCTTCGGCTACGTTGGAACTAATAAGCACAAGGCGGCCTAGTGCCGTGGCGCGCACATGCTCCCGGTACCATTCTACGCCGGTGCGGTCGAGGTTGGTGGTGGGCTCATCCAGCAGCAGGAGCGGAGCCGCGGCATAAAGCGCCAGACCTAGCTTCAGGCGCTGCTTCATGCCGGAGGAGAAGTCGCGCACCAGCTTGTGGCGTGACTTCTCTAGGTACATGCGCTCAATCAGACCTTCGTTGGTGAGGCCTGCACGTAGCGGCTTGAAGCGGGTATGAAATTGCAATAACTCCGTTAGCGTAAGCTCCTCAATCAGTTCCAAATACGGGGCGCAGTAAGCCAGCAGCTGCGGTACTTCTTCCACCGCCACCAGCTGGCCCTGATACGTGTAGGTAAGAGTGCCCTCAGTGGCCAGCAGCTGCCCGGAGAGTGTATTCAGGAGCGTACTCTTGCCGGAGCCGTTAGGACCTAAGATAGCCGTAGCAGTGCCGGGCTCGAACGTGTGCGTCAGGTCCCGAAAAATCCAGTCGCGGTGAAAGCGCTTGCTCAAACCGGCCGCCGTAATCTGCATTAGTCCAGACTAGTGCTATTGCGCGAGTAGCCCTTGATGATGCCGCGACCCGAGTTGCGGATGAAGTTTACTACCTCATCGCGCTCGGGAGAGGGGAGTAGATCAAGCTCGATTTTCTCCAGCGCATCGTTGGTGTTCAGGCCGCTCATAAACAACAGACGGTAGAGCTGCTGAATCTCGGCGATCTTCTGGTCGGAGAAGGTACGGCGACGCAGCCCGATGGAGTTGATGCCAGCGTATGCTAGCGGCTCGCGCCCGGCCTTCACGAAAGGCGGTACATCCTTGCGCACCAGCGACCCGCCCGAAACCATGGCGTGCGCCCCGATTTTCACGAACTGATGTACGGCCGAAGTACCCGACACAATGGCCCAATCGCCGATTTCAACGTGACCGGCTACCTGCACAGCGTTTGCCAAAATGCAGTTGTTGCCAATGATGCAGTCGTGGGCGACGTGCACGTAGGCCATGAGCAGACAATTCGCGCCGATAATGGTTCGCTGCCGATCTACCGTGCCGCGATTGATGGTAACACACTCACGGACAACGGTATTATCCCCGATGTGTGCCGTCGTAACTTCACCCGCGAACTTCAAATCCTGCGGAATGGCCGAAATCACAGCGCCGGGGAATATCTTACAATTCTTGCCGATGCGGGCGCCTGACATGATGGTCACGTTAGGCCCAATCCAGGTGCCTTCCCCGATTTCTACGTCCTTATCGATCGTGGTAAAGGGCTCCACCACTACGTTTTGGGCGATTTTGGCTTCGGGGTGAATATAGGCGAGCGGCTGGTTCATTATTTTTAATTATCAATTACCATTTAACAATTATCAACCCCATCTAAATAGTCGCAATTCAACGTCAAAGGTAGTTGCGGCATTGTTAGATGATAAATGTTAATTGTTAACTGAAAAGCTAGGCATTTTTCCGAACGATGCTGGCCGACATTTCCGCCTCCATTACCACTTTGCCATTCACGTAGGCTTTGCCGCTCATTTTGGCGATGCCTCGCTTGATGGGTGCCAGCAATTGGCAGCGGAAGATAATGGTGTCGCCCGGCTTGACCATGCGACGAAAGCGGCAGCTTTCGATGCCCATGAAGTAGGTCCAGTAGTTTTCGGGGTCGGGGACAGAGTTAAGCACCAGAATACCACCGGTTTGTGCCATTGCTTCAATCTGAATCACGCCTGGCATTACGGGGTTGCCGGGGAAGTGACCCAGGAAAAATTGCTCGTTCATCGTCACGTTTTTCACGCCCGTCACCGTGTTGGCATCGAGGTGAATGATTTTGTCGATGAGCAGAAACGGGTAGCGGTGCGGCAGTGTGGCGGCAATCTGGTTGATGTCCATCACCGGCGTGCGCGACGGATCGTAGGTCGGCACGGCGCTGGCATTTGCCTCCATCATCTTCTTCTTGATGCGCTTGGCGAAGGCAACGTTGGCCGCGTGCCCAGGGCGGGCCGCCAGAATCTGGCCTTTCAGCGGCCGACCTACCAGGGCTAGGTCGCCTACCAGATCGAGTAGTTTATGGCGCGCCGGCTCGTTTTTGTGGCGCAGGTCCACGTTGTTCAGAATGCCTTCCTTCTTGACGGCTACTTTGGGCTTGCCGAGCATGTTCGCCAAGTCCGTCAGTTCCTCGTCGGTCACCACGCGGTCAACGACTACGATAGCATTGCTCAAGTCGCCGCCCTTGATGAGGTTTTGCTTGTAGAGCATTTCCAGCTCATGCAGAAAGCAAAATGTACGGGATGATGCTATTTCATTCGCAAACTGCGATATATCAGTCAGAGACGCGTGTTGTGAACCTAGCACCGGCGAGTTGTAGTCAACCATCACCGTGAGCCGGTAATCGTTGAGCGGCAACGCCGCAAGTTCCACGGCGCGCGCATTATCCACAAAGCGAATTTCGTCGGGAATCTCGAAGTAGTTGCGGAGCGCGTTCTGTTCCTCCAGACCTACTTCCTGCAACGGCTTAATAAACTCGTAGGAGGAGCCATCCATGATGGGCGGCTCCGGGCCATCCAGCTGAATCAGCACATTATCAATCTGCAAGCCGACCAGCGCCGCCAGCGTGTGCTCCACCGTATTGATGCGGGCGCCGTTTTGCTCGATGGTAGTACCGCGCGAGAGGTCTACTACGTTGTCCACGTCGGCATCAACCAAGGGCTGACCGGGCAAATCGATGCGCTGAAACTTATAGCCGTGATTAATAGGGGCCGGGCAAAAAGTCATCGTGGCCTGAGCGCCGGTGTGCAGGCCAATGCCGCTGACGGTCACCGGGGCCTTAATCGTGTGTTGCTTATCGTTCATTAGAAGCTGTTAGCTCTTAGCTGCTTGCTAGTAGCTGACGGTTAAACTCTAAATCTAAATCGGAGCGAAAGTGAAGAACAAAAACAGGAGGCTAGCAGCGAAGCGCTAACAGCCAACAGCTTTTTACCAGCGCAAAGCTAGGGCTTTTCCGGTTCGGTCCGGCTGCGCTCTAATTGACTGAGGCGCCGCTCCAGATCAGGCAAGTGCCGGAAGATGGCATTTGCCCGCAGACTGTCGCGCAGATTGAAGGCAGGAGAGCCTTGTAAGAACACGCCTTCTTCCTTGATGGATTTGCCCACACCCGACTGCGCCGTTACGGTCGTGCGATTAGCTAGGGTCAGGTGTCCGGCTAGCCCGGTTTGTCCGGCCAGCACGCAGAAGTCGCCGATTTTGGTGGAGCCCGAGATGCCGGTTTGCGCGGCAACGACGGTGTGACGACCTATTTCTACGTTGTGCGCAATCTGAACCAAGTTGTCAATTTTAGCGCCTTCGCGGATGATAGTGGAGCCCATTGTAGCGCAGTCGATGGTCGTATTAGCGCCAATGCGCACATTATCTTCGAGCACCACGTTGCCGGTCTGCGGAATAGCCCGATAGGAGCCATCGGGCTGCGGCGCAAAGCCAAAGCCTTCGGAGCCTAGCACGGCGCCGGCGTGAATGGTGCAGCGTGCGCCAACCACTGTATCGGCGTAGAGCTTGGCCCCGGCGTAGATGATGGTGTCGTCGCCGATGGTGCACCGGTCGCCGATGTAGGCGTGCGGAAAGATGAGCACGTTTTGGCCGATACGGCAGTTTTCGCCGATGTAGGAGAAAGCGCCACGGTAGTGATTATCACCTATTTGGGTGCCGGGACCTAGGTGCGCCGGCTCCTCTACGCCGCGCCGCCCCGTGCGGCTGCTCTGTTGATAGAACTCCAGCAGCGTAGTAAAGCTGGAGTAAGGATCATCGACGCGGATGAGCGCCGCTTGCACGGGCTGGCGGAGTACTAGGCTGCGGCTTACAATGACGGCCGTAGCGCCCGTATCATAAAGATGCGGCTCGTACTTCAGGTTGGCCAGAAAAGTAAGCGAACCGGCCCGCGCTTCTTCAATCTTTGCCAGTCGATCGACCCGCTGTGTCGCGTCGCCTTCGACCTCACCGCGGAGCACTTCCGCAATCTGACCTACCGTAAATTCCATCGGGCAAAAGTAGAGAAATTTGGTGCTTTGATTTTAGTGACTGGCGCTTGGTGCCTAGTGCTTGGATGGTAATTGCTGAGGACTAAGGTTTTCAAGCATTCTGCACGAGCAGAACCAGACGTGCTACCTAGGTCTCAGCCCTCAAAATCATGTGCTAAACGCTAACGGCCAAAACCTAGGTGCCAGCCCTAAGAAACTACTGAATAATCTCTTTGGGATAGCAGATGTAGTACTTTTCGACGCGCTTGCTGAGGGCGCGGATGTTGGGCAAGTCCGAAGCTTCCGCAACGTTCACGACGTGGCCGCGCTTGGTCAGCACGTCGATGGTTTCGTCGTGCGTATCGTAGGCGTTGTTGCTGATGCGGCCGCTGAGCATCAGGAGTTTGGCTTCTTCCAGAGGCAGGCCAAACTTCTCGCTGATCAGTTCCACGACTCCTAGCTTCAGGTCCTCGTCTACGGGTTCACTTTGTAGCGTGATTTTGAATAGGTGCCGATCCAGGATGCAGCGCGACATATAGCTGAGCACTCTATCCGGGTGACCAGCCCACATTTTTACGGCGCCCCAGATGTCGTAGTCGTCGAGCTGCACGAAGCGTTGCAGAATACTCTCGTCTTGCTCGAAATCTTTGATGCTGACAGGCTTAGATAAAAAGAAGTGCAGATCGGGAGAGGCCGGGACTTTGTGGCCGGCGCGGGTCAGGTCGCGGGCACGCTGCACGATGCGGATAATCATCTGCTCGGCGCTCGTAACAGTCTTATGCAGATACACTTGCCAGTACATCAGGCGCCGACTCACCAGAAAATTCTCAACACTGTAAATGGCTTTTTCTTCCAGCACCAGTCGCTCATTCACCACTGTCAGCATCTTAATCAGGCGGTCGGCGCCGGGTCGACCTTCCTGCACGCCAGTATAGAAAGAGTCACGGTTCAGGTAATCGAGCCGGTCCATATCGAGCTGGCTGCTCACAAGCTGGTGAAAAAATGGGCGTTGGTAGCTGCCCTGAAAGATTTCAATAGCTAGGTCGAGCGCGCCATGATGCTGCTGGTTAAGCCGTTGCATGAGCTGCAACGACAGCCGCTCGTGCGGCACTTCGTGAAAAATGGCGGTTTCCAGCGCGTGCGAAAGCGGCCCGTGCCCAACATCATGAAGCAAAATGGCCGCCAGTGCCGCCTGGCCTTCGGCCGCCGAAATCTTGACGTGTTTGTCTTTGAGCGTGCGCAACGCCGTGCTCATCAGGTGCATAGCGCCAAGCGCATGATGGAAGCGCGTGTGCAGCGCCCCCGGATACACAAACCCCGTCAGACCTAGCTGCTGAATGCGCCGCAGCCGCTGAAAGTAAGGATGCTCGATCAGGTCGAAGAGCAACTCGGTCGGGATGGTGACGAAGCCGTAGACTGGATCGTTAAATATTTTCTTTTTGTTCATTCGTAGGGTCTTGGGAACCTAGGGTCTTGGGGTCTTGGATGAGCAGACCGGTAGCCCGAATATCCCAGGAAAGTCGTTGACTATAACTTGGCTATAATAAAACCAGCTTACATAGCGCGATTGTCGGGCAAATTAGCTTTTACCTTTTGATAGTAGGCCGTGAGCATTCGGCGAAGCCGTTCAACGTCAGTTATCAACTATGCAGCTGCATCGGCTGTCAGATAGTTCAATCCTTGTGCTAAGAGTAGCTGAGAAGCTAGTTCGCTGGCTGAACCCATCACAATAGTAAGGAATCGCAATAAATCGCGGGCCGACTGGCGGCCGCAGCCTTCCGCAATATTATGCGGCACCGAAGACGCCGACCGGCGCATCTGACTGGTTAAACCAAATAGTTCGTCTTTCGGAAAGTCACGCGTGATTCGGTAAATCGCAAACGTCAGTTCCTGCCCTTCTTGCCAAATTCGCAGTTTACGAAAATCAAACATAAAGTTCCTAAATGATGTATGCTAGCTATAGCTGAGCACAAGATTGTATCTTATTTGCTCGTTTTGCGGTAAAGCTAGTGGCTTTACGGCTGCATTACATTGTTCAGATAGGCTTGGGCCAGTCGATAAAACCAAGACCCCAAGACCCTAAGACCCCAACCTCCATTATGCAACGCTACAGCATCCTTTGGGCCGATGATGAAATCGATCTGCTCAAACCCCATATTCTGTTCCTGAAAGAAAAAGGCTACGACGTAACCGGCGTAAATTCCGGAGCCGACGCCATCGAGCAAGTCGGCGAACAGAACTATGACCTCGTATTTTTGGACGAGAATATGCCCGGCCTGACTGGCCTGGAAACGCTCACGGAAATCAAAGCGGCCCGCCCGACCACGCCGGTGATCATGATTACCAAGAGCGAGGAAGAGCACATCATGGAAGAAGCCATCGGCTCCAAGATTGCTGACTACCTCATCAAGCCCGTTAATCCGAACCAGATTCTGCTTTCGGTGAAGAAGGTGTTGGATAACAAGCGCTTAGTAAGTGAGAAAACCAACAGCGGCTACCAGCGCGACTTCCGGCAGCTAGGTATGCAGCTCGGCGACCGGCTCAGCCCGAGTGAGTGGGCTGATGTGTATAAGAAACTGGTATTTTGGGAGTTGGAAATTGATGAGACCGAAGGCAAAAGTATGGCCGACGTCTTCAACATGCAGAAGGACGAGGCCAATACCTACTTCGGGCGCTTCATCACCGAGAACTACGAAGACTGGGTGAACGGCGACGACAAAGATGCGCCACTCATGTCGCACCAGCTCTTCAAAGAGCGCGTGTTCCCGCTGCTGAAAGCCACCGGCGATACGCCCGTGTACTTCGTGCTCATCGACAACCTGCGCTACGACCAGTGGAAGATTCTAGAACCAATTATCGCTGAGCTGTTTACCGTAGATCAGGAGGAGATGTACTACTCAATCCTGCCTACTACCACGGCGTACGCGCGTAATGCTATCTTTTCGGGCATGATGCCCGGCGAGATTCAGAAGAAGTACCCGAACCTGTGGGTGAACGACGACGACGACGAGGGCAAAAACCTGCACGAGCAGGAGTTTCTCGAAATCATGTTCCAGAAGGCTAGCCAGAAGCAGAAATACAGCTACAACAAGGTGACTAACTTGCAGGCGGGCAAGGATTTGCTGGGCAAGATGAGCAACCTGCACAACAACTACAAGCTCAACGTCATCGTCTACAACTTTGTGGACATGCTCTCGCATGCCCGCACCGACATGGCCATGATTCGGGAGCTGGCCGCCGACGAATCGGCTTACCGTTCGCTTACCCGCTCGTGGTTCCTGCACTCGCCCTTGTATGAGATGCTGCAGCAGATTGCCGAGAAAAAAGGCAAGCTCATCATCACGACCGACCACGGCACCATCCGCGTGAAGCGGCCCTACAAAATCGTGGGCGACCGGAACACCAATACGAACCTGCGCTACAAGCACGGCAAGAACCTGGGTTTCGATGACTCGCGCGACGTGTACACCGTGCGCAAGCCCGAGCGCATCTTTCTGCCCCGTGAAAATGTGAGCACTGCCTACGTCTTCACCATCGGCGACTACTTCTTCGCCTACCCCAACAACTACAACTACTACGTGAACTACTACAAGGACACATTCCAGCACGGCGGTATCTCGCTGGAGGAATGTATCATCCCATTTATTACGCTCACTCCGAAAGGCGCCTAGCCTACGCTAGGTTAGTGAAAAAGGCCGGTCCTATGATCGGCCTTTTTTATTAATACTAGGCTAAGCACTTGTACGCTTATGCAACAACTATTTTCATGTATTGTATCTATCTAATAATCGCTCGTAGTTTTTAGGTGATTGAACGAGGATTTAACTTAATTCATAGAATAGTATTTAGAATTTAATATGTTTTAAACTAGATTTGCACAATACCAACGTAGGCCTCTTTGGTCGATTTCTATGATCAATCCGATAAGCTTAGTTGGATCGTAAATCTTTTGAGTAAGAAACCTTCATTATATTCTTTTCTATGTATCCCGAAATCGGTACACCCTCACAAATTCTAACCTGTGCTATCCTGGATGATAATGAGATAAACCGGCTGACGCTGGAGCACTATATCGAAATGAATAGCTCCCTGCAACTCGTGGCTTCTTTGGCTGGCAGCGTTGAGGGACTGGACTTTTTCAGCATGGGGCGCCGCGTCGACTTGCTGTTTTTGGATGTGGAAATGCCTGATTTAAACGGGCTTGACATGCTTCGTTTACTTCCGGAAGCTCCGCAGGTTGTCCTGACTACCGCGCACGAAAACTTCGGGAGCGATGCTTTTGAGTTACGTGTGACAGACTACCTCGTTAAGCCCTTCGACTATACTTGCTTCTGCCGCGCTGTAGAGCGAGTGTTCGAGCGTCTTAACTCGGGCACTAACATCGTACACCTCGCGGCGAGCCCGCACCGCTAACCTCTAAGTTGCCATTCTCCGGAAACAGATAATGGCAACAAGTGTGAGCAGGTAAAATAAATTATTGATTGTATATAATATTTCTAAGCTGATCAGTAGCGGTAAATATACTTCGCAACAGTTGAGTTTAGTAAAAAGAAAGCCGGCTTTCTACCCTGCACCTGTTGCAAAGTAGAAAGCCGGCTTTGTATTATAGTTATGCTTAGGAGATAGAAGTAGTTGCCGCACGCCACTCATGTAGCTTCCGAAGTAGCTCAGGAAGTAACTGAGTGAAATGCGCAGCAGCTTCAAGACGAGAAGTTATTGTTGCCGTCGCGTCTTCCAACGTTTGCGTGGGGCCGGTAAGCCCATGAACCTGAAGCATTTTCAGGGATGGCTTAAGCCGATGCGCAATCTGCGCGACCAGCGTCCAGTCTTCGGCTGCGACGGCTTGCTGTATGTTAGTAAGCTCCGTAGGCGTATGAGTCAGGAAAGAGTCGAGGATGCGTAGCACGAAGCTAGGTTTACCATGCGCCATCCGATGCACTTCCGCCAGATTGAACAAGGGGGCCGGCTGCTCGGCGGCAGCCTGATGCGCGGCGGTAATCTTGTGCAGAAGTTCTATCTCGTCGAAGGGCTTGGCAATGCAATCGTTTAGTCCTGCGGCTAGGTAGCGCTCGTTATCAGCTCGGAAGGCATTGGCAGTCAGTGCGATGATGGGCGTTTGGGCAAGTACGGTGTTCGGGTGACAACGGATTCTGGCCGTCACTTCGAGGCCGCTCATACCGGGCATCTGAATATCCATCAGAATAACATCGTACGAAGCTTGCTCGAACAGCACCAGCGCGGCGGCTCCATCCGCCGCCGAATCTACCTGCACGTCGTAATTCTCTAACACCAGTTGCGCTAGCTGTCGGTTTACCTCGTGGTCTTCTACCAGGAGCACCCGTAATCCCTTCACTGCCTCCGTGGTAATAAAAAGTTGCTCTTGGGCTTGGTTGATGCTGGCGTTGCTGACAGGTGAAGCCTTGGGGAACGTGAGCGTAAAACTGAATGTGCTGCCGTGCTCTGGCTCACTATAGATAAATAAGCGCCCACCGAGTTGTTCAACCAGGCTGCTGCTGATCGTCAGACCTAGGCCGGTGCCGCCAAAGCGCCGCGTGGTGTCGGTGTAAGCCTGGGAAAAGCTCTCGAAGATTTTTTCCTGCTTGTCGACGGGCACCCCGATACCGGTATCGCGCACCAGAAAGCTGATGGTTAGGGTTGTCTCAGTTTCGGCCCGCAACGAGGCCGCCATCGTCACGCTGCCACGTTCCGTAAACTTGATGGCATTGCCGAACAAGTTGAGCAGCACCTGTTTGAGACGATGTGGGTCGCTGAGCACCATAAAGGGCGGCAGCACCAGTGGCTCTACTTTGAACTCGATGCCTTTCTCCGTCGCCCGGAAAGCTAGGGTCTGGGCTGCGGTTTTGATGATGGTACCTAGGTCGAAAGGCGTTTGTTCCAGTTCCAGTTTGCCCGAGGTGATCTTGGCTACGTCGAGCACATCATTTAATACGCTGAGCAGGTGAGCACCTGAGTTACGAATAATGTTCAGATAGTCGAGCTGCTGCGGGTTAAGGTCGGTGCGGGCCAGCAGGCTGGCCATGCCCAGTACACCATTCATAGGCGTGCGAATCTCGTGGCTCATATTGGCCAGGAAGTTTTCGCGGGCTGCCACGGCGGCTTCGGCTTCCAACTTAGCTCGCTTCATTTCTTTCTCAGCCAGCACCCGGTTGGTAATGTCCTGACTATAAGAAATGACGTACGCGGGGCTGCCAGGCTCTGTTACTAAGCAGCTGTGATACAATAAGTAGCGCTTCTCGGCACGGATTGGCAGCAGAATCGGCATCAGACCAGATAACTCATTCTGGTGCGCGAAGGTCTCCAAGTAGCGCACAAAATCGTCAGGAATGGTACCAGTCAACACTTCGGCTAGGTGCTGGCCTACCAACTGCTCGGCCGGGATACCTAGGAGGGTAGCCAGCGCCGGATTTGCCGAGAGCATAATACCCTGCATATCGTGGGTACAGATAAGGATTTGCGTATTCTGCATCAAATCCTGGTACTGCTTGGCGTTGTGCTCCAGATCCTGCCGGATGCGTTTGATTTCCGTGATATCAGTGCCAACGGTAAGAACTTCCACCTCGCCCTGGGGCCGTACCAGCGGGCGCTTCACTACTTGGAACTGAAGTACATCCTGGTTGGCAAGCGTGAAAGGCAGCTCGGCGTTAAGCTCTTCGCCAGTGTGCAGCACTAGTTCGCTCCAGGTATTAAGCTGTTGCAGCTCCGCTGTTTCGGGGGGAGCTGGTGGGAGAGTGGGTAAGTCATTGCTACGCTGAATAAGGTTCTCGTAGGCGGCATTGGCGAAGATTACATTGCCGGCTTTGTTGCTCACATACAGGAAGTTGGGGATAGTGTCCACTACTTGCCGGATAAAGGCTTGCTGCTCCTGCACGACCGCCTCCGCACGCCGCTGGCGTTCCTCGGCCAGGTAGCGCTCGGTGAGGTCCATGCCGGAACCTAGGAGTACCTGAAGCGAACCATCGGTGTTGAAGATAGGAAGCACCCGCCGGAGCCAGTGACGCGGGCCAGTGAGGCTGTTAATTGTTTCTTCCCAGCTGATTTCTTGTCGCTCCTGGATGGCCTGGTCAAACAGCTGGTCGCGCTGGATAGCAAGATCAATGGGGAAGTGGCGGTACTCACAGTATTCCATATTGGTTTTGCCGATAACCCACTGCCGGATCTCCGGGTTTTGAATGCTGCCGGGGTTTACAAATAGGTAGCGCTTTTCGGGGTCGAAAACAGCAACGGCAGCCGATAGCTGGTTGAGAATCTTTTCGTAGAAGGTACGCTGCTCGGCCAGCTGCTGCTCGGCCAGGTAGCGGTCGGTAATATCGAGGCCGTAGGCGATAATCATGCGAACATTACCTTCCGACGCCAGAACTGGGTGAAAGATGCGCAGCAACTGGCGCGGTCCGTCGGGCGACATGATGGTTTCTTCAAACTTCACCTGCTGCCGCTCAGTCATTACCTGCTCAAACCTGACTTGCCGCTCATGCGCCATTTCCATAGGGCGCTGTCGGTAAGCAAAGTATTCGAAGTTGGTTTTGCCAATTATCCAGTGCCTGATTTCCGGATTTTTGATGCCCGCAGGATTGACGAACAGGTAGCGATGCTGATCGTCGAACACCCCAATATCGGCCGGCAGATTGTTTAAGATACTTTCATAGAACTCGCGCTGCTCGGCTAGCTGCTGCTCGGCTAGGTAGCGGTCGGTGATGTCGAGGCCGTAGGCAATGACCATGCGCACCTCGCCATCGGGACCTAGCACCGGGTGCAGCCGCCGCAAGAGCCGCCGCTCGCCGTCGGAGGTGTCAATCGTTTCCTCGTAAGCTAGCTGCTGCCGCTCGCCTAGCACCTGACTGAAAATGGCGCTGCGCCGCTCGGCCATTTCCATGGGGCGCTGTCGATGAGCAAAGTATTCGAAATTGGTTTTGCCAATTATCCAGTGCCTGATTTCCGGATTTTTGATAGCCACCGGGTTCACGAACAGATAGCGGTGCTGATTGTCGAACACTGCTATATCGGTAGGCAATTGGTTGAGAATGGTTTCGTAGAACTCGCGCTGCTCAGCCAGTCGTTGTTCGGCCAGGTAGCGCTCCGTGATATTGACGCCGTAGATGATGACCATACGCACCTCACCGTAGGGGCCAAACACCGGATACAGGCAGCGCAACAGCCGGCGTGGTCCTTCGGGAGCGATGAGCGTTTCCTCGAAGTTTACCTGCCGGCGCTCGGCCAGCATTTGCTCAAACATGGCCTCCCGCTGGTGCGCAACATCGGCTGGATGTTGGCGATATGCCATGTACTCTAGGTTTGTTTTGCCGATAACCCAGGCCCGGATATTCGGATCTTTGATGGCACCCGGATTAACGTACAGAAAGCGGTGCTGCCCATCGACTACCGCAACATCTGTGGGAAGCTGGTCGAGGATGTTTTCGTAGAACTCGCGTTGTTCTGTTAGCTGCTGTTCAGCTTGGCGTTGCTCCGTGATGTCGGTGCCGGTACTGATCAGCATACGCACCGTGCCATCGGCATGGAACACCGGCCGGAAAGCTAGCTTTACCTGTTGAGGCCCTCTTTCAGGATGCATCAATGTGTCTTCCCACGTAACCTCCCGCCGCTCCAGGATAGCTTCTTGGAAGAGTGCCTGGCGCCGCAACGCTATACTAATAGGCCGTTGCCGGTGAAGACAGGCTTCCAGGATGGTTTTGCCTATCATCCATTTCCGTGTTTCTTTATCGGCTGATATGTTCTTGTTGGCTATCAAGTAGCGCTCTTGGCTATCGAAGACAGTAAGGCCAATGGGCAGCTCTTCCAGAATGGTTTGGTAGAAATCATGCTGCTCGGCCAAGCGCTGTTCGGCGGCGCGCTGCTCAGCGGCAAGCTGCAGTTGCCCCTGCGCCTGCGCGTCAAGCAGCGCCTGCTGAAGCTCCGCAACCTGCTGTTCGGCCTGCTCGCGCCGCAAGCACTCTTGTCGGAGCTGCTGCTGTAGCGTTTTATAGGACTCTTCAAGCGAAAAAGAAGAGAGTAACTTAAACATACTGATGATAAATAGGACAAACCTAGGTTGGGCAAAGTGCTGCCAACACATGTCGCGGGGGGAAAGCAACAGCGCTTAAAATGATGCCATTTCTGCACGAAAGCCGGCGTCACAGTTGGCAGCTAGGTTGCTTTTCGGTCGTGTTCTGCTTCGGCTGGGCAGAAGAATGCTAAACTTGCGCCTGTAAAAAGTTGTCGCTATGCCTACTACTGAAATTTCGATTCCCGACCTAGCTGCTTTGCCCGCCGCTGCCGCGCAGCTCAAGAACCTGCTGGTAGATCACAGCATCGTAGCTTTTGAAGGCGAGATGGGAGCTGGCAAGACCACCTTCATCAAAGCATTGTGCGCAGACCTAGGTGTGCCGGAAAGCGAAGTGAGCAGCCCGACGTTTTCGCTCGTCAATGAGTACCGCGACGCGCAAAACCAGCCGATCTACCATTTCGACTTCTATCGGCTCGATGACCCCAGCGAAGCTGTAGCAATGGGTGCCCTAGAGTACTTCGATTCTGGCTATCTTTGCCTGCTAGAATGGCCAAGCCGTGTGGAAGCGTTGCTGCCCCCAGATTATCTGCTCATTACACTCACCGTTACCGGACCAGAATCGAGAATCCTCCAAGTAAAAGTTGGGAATTAAAATTAAAGCCTGCTGCGGAATGTCTTGGATTTCAGAAGCTGTACAGCACGAGGTAGTTTGTAATTCCTGATTTTTGATTTTTAACCTCTCCCAATGCCCGAAGCAGTACCCCCAGGATTCGAGTCGCTGGCTACCAGCCGCGCTTTTTACCCGCAAGAATCCATGTTGGCAGTGGAAACGCGGCGACGTAAGCTCTTTATTGGGCTGCCGCGCGAAACCTCGTTGCAGGAAAACCGCCTGGGCCTGACGCCTGAGGCAGTGAAACACCTCGTGAACGAAGGCCACGAAGTGGTGTTGGAAAGCGGGGCCGGCGAACCGAGCAAGTATTCCGACCACGACTATTCCGAGGCGGGTGCTTCTATCGTGTACACGCAAAAGGAGGTGTACGCGGCCGACCTCATCCTGAAAGTAGCGCCGCCTACGCAGGATGAAATCGAGCACATGCGGCCTAATCAGACGCTCATCTCGGCGCTGCAATTTGGCTCACTCACAGGCGAATACATTGCGGCGCTGGCGCGGAAGAAGGTTAACGCTATTTCCTTTGAGCTGATCAAAGACCCGTCGGGGGCTAGGCCAGTAGTGCGGGCGATGAGCGAAATTGCCGGCTCCACCGTCATGCTTATCGCGGCCGAATACCTGGCGCGCGCCAACGAAGGCAAAGGCATTATTCTGGGCGGCATTACGGGCGTGCCGCCTTCGCAGGTGGTTATTCTGGGCGCAGGCACGGTAGCCGAATATGCCGCCCGTGCCGCTACGGGCCTAGGCGCCGAGGTAAAAGTGTTTGATAACCACATCTATAAGCTGCGGCGCCTCAAGCAAAACCTAGGTACGCAGCTCTACACGAGCACCCTGGATACCTTCGTGCTCAACCAGCAGATTCGTCGCGCTGATGTCGTGATTGGCGCGCTGAACGTGGAGGAAGGCCGGATTCCGTTTATGGTGCCCGAAGATGTCGTGTCGCAGATGTCGCCCGGCTCGGTCATCATCGATGTGAGCATTGACCAGGGTGGCTGCTTCGAAACGTCGGAGCTGACGAGCCACAACAAGCCGGTTTTCCGCAAGTACGACGTCATTCACTACTGCGTGCCCAACATTCCGTCGCGGGTGCCGCGCACGGCTACCAACGCGCTAAGCAACATTTTTACGCCGATTTTGCAGGAAATCAGCCAACACGGCGGCATTAACGAGGTGTTGTTCACGAACGAGCATTTCCGCAGCGGCGTGTACATCTACAAAGGCTCGCTCACGAACGTGGCTATTGCGAAGAAATTCAACATGCGCTACAAGGAGCTAGGTTTGATGATTGCGGTGCGGAATTAATCTGAACCACGGATTCATCCGGATTTTTCGGATTCCACGGATTTTGTGGACGGCTTTGCTGCAGCTTTGTGCTCGCCTGAGTAGACCTACCTAGGTTGGTTGGCTTCATTCGATAATGTGCGGCACAAACTCCGAGAGGTTGGTGATGAAGCCTGCGTCGCGGCGGAAGCCGATGGCGCAGGCTGCTCCGGCCCAGAATACGCCCGCTTGGTAGCGGCGGCCTTGGGCGTCTTGCGGGAGCTCAGCAAAGCGCTGACGCACTTGGGGCTGATCGGCGAAGTCGCCTTCGATGGTTTCGCCAGCCTGACCGTTGTTTATTTCCGTCACATTTTGCCCTTCGCGACCTAGCAGCGGCTTGCGCACGTAATGGCCCGGCAGGTCTTGCAGTGATGCTTCGAGCAGCAACGGGTGATGCGGAAAGTTTTGCCACAGCCAGGCTAGGATGCCCTTGCTTTGGAAAAGCAGCGTGTAGGCGGGGTTGGCAATAATGAGGTCACGGCTTTGCAGGAGCTGCGTAAGGTCGGCGGTCAGTTCCGGCTCTTCATCGGCCAGAATTTCCCAGGGTACGAGCTTGAACACAAAGGCAAATCGTTGCCATTGACCCGGCTCCACTTCGGCCCACGCTCCCCGGTCTTCGCCCTGCACGGCAACCTGCATGGCATCAACGGAGCAGACGTGTACTTGCTCGAAACCTGCTTCTACGGCTGCTTCGGCCACTACGGCACAGTTGGCGGCATCTTCGTCGCTATCGGGCAGGTGAACCAGTAGCAAGCTAGGTTCCAGGTCATTGTTCAGTTCCAGCCATTGTGCCAGCTGGTTTTGCAGTCCTTCGAAGAGGCCGTTCACCTGCCGATCATCCTGGCCCTGACCGGCCGCAACTAGGCTAGCCCACTGCACCACGGCCGTTTCGGGGAGGCTGGTAGCGGTGTCGGCGTTGAACTCCAGAAGCTTGGGTCCGTCGGGCGTTTCGGCCAGGTCGAAGCGGCCGTAGAGGTGCCAGTGACGGTCATCGTTCCAGGAGTGACGTACGGCAGCCCACAGGTTCTCCGGAATGGCAAGCAGCCGCAGCAGATCGTCGGGAATCGGATCGGGGATAGACTGCACCAGCAAGTCGTAGAGCGTATCGGTGGCTTCGAGCAGCGCGTCGGCCGAGCGCTCCGGCAGCTGCACCGCCTCGCGGGCCACGTAGTTCTGGCAGGCATCCTCAATAGCCCACTCCCAACCCAGGCCACGCACGGCCGGCGACACATCACCCGAAAGCGGTAAGAGCTTGATCATATTTCATTTAACATTTACCAATTAACATTTAACAGCTACCAAGTATCAGTTAACAAATGTCGGCTACCAGTTACCCATACTTGCCTAACCAACACCTAGGTTGTCGGTACAGTGTTAATTGGCAGATGATAACCGTAGCTGTTAAATGTTAATTGGTAAATGTTAAATGAAAATTATCCGCCAAAGCCTCGTCCGCCGCGGCTACCAAAGCCGGAGCTGCGGCCGGTTGGTGCGGTGCTGCGAATGCTGCTGCGGCTTCGACCAAAACCCGTGTTGCGCGTAACAGTAGGGCTAGGTCGGATGCCGCCCGTGGGCGACGTGCGGCTGCCCGCGAAACCGCGCCCGAAAAAGCTGCGGCCCTGGCCGCGTTCCTGCGCCACCCGACTTCGCCAGGCGTTATTCTGCTGTACCACGCCGGGGTTGGCGTAAGCACCTAGGTTGGGCGTGAGAAAACGACCGGCCATGTAGCCGATGCCGCCCCACATCAGCACGTCCATCATGCCGGTGCTGCCCACGCGGTTTTCGGGGTAGGTGCGGCTGTAGTCCTGCATCTGTTTTTGCAGCGCCTGGCCTTGCAGCGTATCCACGGTGCCGTCGAAGTGCTTGAGGATGGCGGCTACTTGCTCTTTCCCAGCGGGGCGCTCGGCCGTAATCTTCCAGCTGCCGGGCTGCACCTCCGTCATTTCGGTGATAACGCCCTCAGAGTAAGAGTCATTGTTGCCGTTGCTCCAGTCGCCCTCGGCGGTGGTTTTGTCGGAGCTGGAGTTGCCGGAGCACGCCGGCAGGCCAATACCTAGGCTCGCAGCGGCGGCAACCATCAGCACGTTGCGACGCCAATCGCCTAGATGGAAATAGGGTTTGTTCATAGCTAGGTGGTGTTTACGGGTGGCTGATTGAAGACTGACTCTAACGTTAAATAACGAGAACCAGCGTGATTTCTGACAAAGTGCCTGAGATTCAACCTTTGCTTTCGATTACTTACCGGCGAGCAGCAGCGTCTTCCAGGCTTCCTGGACCCTGCCTTCTTCCAGAAACTGCTTGCCGAGCAACATCAATTGGCGGCGCTGCTCGCTTGGGTTGCCGTAGTGCTTATTGAGCGTGTAGGCAACCAGCGGCTCCGTATGAAAAGTCTGCACTTCCGCCGCAGAAGGTAGGGCCGAAGCCTCCACATTGGCCAACCGACCTAGGTTGTTGCCCGTCAGAATGTCGCTGTGGCGGATGTGCGTCGGCAACTGATCGAAGCCGATTCCCTGGTGGCGGCTCGGCCTAGGTACTTGGAGCAGGCTTTCAGGGCCTACGCGGCTGTAGTAGTCGCCACCCAGGCGGGCCACGGCTTCCAGCTTGTGCGGGTTCAGGCCGATGCCATTATCATTCAGCAATGCCTCATGAAAATGGGCCTGCACCACCCGGCAGATAACCAGGTTACCGGCGCCGGCTGTGTCTCCCAAGGGCATAATCTGCTCGACCACACACTCGTAAGCGGCCGGGCATTCGGCGGCACGTGGCGGCCGGACCTTATCAGAGGTAACTTCTGTGAAGCCTGCTTTTTGAAACTCGTTTACGCCTTTCGGGTACTCGGTGCTCGTTAGTGAAAGCTGCTCTACCAGCGGATAGTTGGCGATGTTAATTACGCACTCGGCTACCTCGCGCACGTTGAGCAGCGTGTCTTTGGGCGTGTTGTCGTGGCCACGCGTCGTAGCCGAGAAGATGAGAATGGGCGGATTGGGACTGAAGACGTTGAAGAAACTATAAGGAGCTAGGTTCACCTCGCCGGCCGCTGAAATGGTACTAACGAAAGCAATCGGCCGCGGCGCTACGCTGGTAACCATAAACTGGTACCAGTCAGGCGCGGGAATATTGCCGGGCGTGATGGTGCGGAAGGAGGGAAGGGAGGGAATCATGCGGGCAAGATAGAACAGCAGATGTTGCTATAACTAATCGTCATAATGCCACTGTTGCGTATCACTGCTGTACGTCGCTTCAACCATGGTCCCGGCATAATATCGTAAGTAAAATTCATTCGACCGATCAGGCGGGTAAGCAGCTGAGTCGGTCCTAGCCGATTCGTAGCGGAAAGGTCGGGGCCATAACAGACCTTGCGCAGTAAAAGGAATTGTAGCTAGGTAACGTGGCGTGAGTTGCGCTAACGAATCTGGGTAGTGTCCGTGTCGCTTATGATAAGCTTCCAGCTTATTTATTATGCCAGCAGCGCGCTGCTCCGTGCGGTTACCTTGCCAGTTCCATATTGGAATCATCAACGGAAAGCTAAGGAATGCTGCTATCAGTAACGGCCTGAGAAATTGCCGTAAAATCTTCGCTACTATCCCGATGACTAGCATGAGCACAGCATAAACCAGCAGCAATGCCATTGCACCAGCTAGTTGTAGCATCATAAGAAGAGGCTCACTTGACTCTGTATGCAGGTACAACAGGGCCACAAGGAGTCCGCTGGTCCACAGCAGCAATGAGCGGTAGTCAGATCGTTTCACCGGCAGTTGAACCTAGGTTGGTTGCGGTGCAGTATAGGTATTTCTTGCTAAGGCAGGAGTAAATAGAGGATATGCTTAGAGCGTGTTGGGGAATTAGGAACCTGAATGAGCTTTGAAAATCATTATCCCAACTAAGACATCCTACTCTGACCATCGTCTAATCTTTAGGGAAGTATTTGCTCCTGTTGCAAAGTTCCTAGGCTGTTCATCAGGGGGAAGCGGGTAAGACCCTGCATACTCCTCACCACGAAATGAAACAGCAAGCACCAACTGCCCCGTACGCAACGCCTGAATAAAATCTACAGCTTCCGCGACGTCCGCTTCCACGGTGCTACCCGCGAATCCGCCGCAGTGACAATGATATTCGGCAAACCCAACGGTTATCTGTTCGTCGTCCGAGTCCACCCAAAAGGGCCAGCCCGCAGGGCTCGTCGTATCTATTACAAAGTAATCCTCACGCTCCGTAAACAACCCTTGCAGGTCAGGAAGTGAAGCAAGTAGCTGAGCGAGAGCTTTGGAGGAGTAGTCTGATAGCATAGAGCAAGGTAGGCAGATTTGAGATTCCCTAACACGCTCTTCGCTTTCAAAAAATGACTTAGCTAATCTGATATATCTTTACTAACTAGCTATAGCTACTCATCTATCGTTCTATTTCTCTGCCATGACCAAGCCCGCTTGCCCTAAGTGTGATGCTACAGAAGCTACGAAAAGCGGAATTGTAGGCGGCCGGCAACGGTACAAGTGCAAAAATTGCGGCTATCACTTCTCCGTCGATAAAGTAGGGCGTGAGGTGAGTTCTTATTACGTCATCAAAGCACTACAGCTGTACGTGGAAGGTGTGAGCTACCGCGAAATTGAGCGGGTGCTAGGGGTAAGCCACGTAAGCGTGATGAACTGGGTGAAAAAGTACGGCGTGCGGGCTCCCCGTCAGACGGATTATCACCCAACGCACAAGATATTGACTCAGAAAGAGCTAGCTGACTTCTTTCAGAACCCACAGAACCTGAAAGGCGCGGGGCTGATGGTGACAGAGCTAGGGGATAAGTACATGATGATCCGTTGGGAACGGTTCAAAGAAGGCTAGGGCTATAGTATTAACGAAACTATAGCGCCGAGGCGGTTTCTGCTTGTCAATTCTTCTACTTGGTGTAGGCGTATGCGCCATCACCACGCGGCAACTGCTGCTCTACCTGTCGTAAGCCAATTCGCAGGTACTCTTGAGCTTCCCAATTCCCACTTCTCCTCACTTTATCTCGCTAAACGAGTATGGAACAGAGTACCCCTAGCACAAGCGGCTACGCAGCCGTGCCCGACGCTCCGGTGGAGCACGACAACAATGCCGTCTCGACCGGCACGATCTGGCAGGTCATTACCGCCTCATCCGTCGGCACCGTCATCGAGTGGTACGATTTCTACATTTTCGGTTCGCTGGCCGCCATCATTGGGCCGGTGCTATTTGGGCACGCAGGCAAGATTGAGGATACGTTGCTAGGTGCCCTGGCCGTGTTCGGGGCTGGGTTCGTGGTGCGGCCGTTCGGGGCCATGTTCTTCGGGCGCTTAGGCGACATGATCGGGCGCAAGTACACGTTCCTGGTAACGCTGCTGATTATGGGCGGCGCCACGTTCATCACCGGCCTGATACCTAGCTACGATTCCATTGGCATTGTCGCACCGATTATCGTGGTAATATTACGGCTGCTGCAAGGGCTAGCTTTGGGCGGCGAATACGGCGGCGCGGCTACCTATGTCGCCGAATATGCGCCTGACTCCAAGCGCGGCTACTACACGAGCTTCATCCAGATTACGGCCACCGGCGGCCTGATTCTCAGCATCTCCGTCATTCTGATCACCCGCAAATTGATGGGCGAAGATGCCTTCAAGGAGTGGGGCTGGCGCATTCCGTTCCTGCTTTCGGGCTTCCTGGTTATTGCCTCGTACTACATCCGGCGGAAGCTGCATGAGTCGCCGCTGTTTGCCAAAGCCAAAGCGACCGGCACAACGAGCAAAAGCCCTCTGCGCGACTCCTTTATGAATCCCGTAAACCGCCGCCTGGTCCTGATTGCCTTGTTTGGCGTAACGATGGGACAAGGAGTTATTTTCTACACCAGCCAGTTTCAGGCTTTCACCTTCATGAACGCCACCCTGAAGCTGGATATCGTTGATTCAAGCATTATCATGGTGGTAGCCATGCTATTAGCCACGCCGCTGTTTATCTATTTCGGCTCGCTCTCCGACCGTATAGGCCGTAAGCGCATCATCATGACCGGCATGATCTGCGGGGCGCTGTTCACCATTCCGCTGTTCTATGGCATCAAGGCCTTCGCTGGGCCACTCACGGAAGTAACGCCCGCCACCGTTGATGCCGCGGGCCAGGCCTTACCGGCAGTTATGAAGGCCCTCACGCCCAACGTACCAGCTATGATTGCGCTGGTGTTCTGCTTGGTGCTGTTCGTAACGATGGTGTACGGCCCCATTGCCGCTTACCTGGTAGAGCTGTTTCCGACCAAAGTGCGGTATACCTCACTGTCAGTGCCTTACCACATTGGCAACGGCGTGTTTGGCGGCTTCGTGCCGCTGATTGCTACTTCCATTGGCGTGTGGGCGGCGGCGCAACCCGAAGGAACATTTGCTAGAGAGCACAGCAGCTTGGTCGGTTTGGTGTACCCGGTCGTCATCGCCCTCATCTGCTTCTTTGTGGGCATGGCCATGATGAAGGACGTGCGCAATGTGAAACTAATGGAGGATAAAGCCACGGAGTAGCTAGGTGAGTGTCAGAGTAGCTAAGTAAGTCATTACTCAAATACCTAGGTACTCTGTTACTCTCTTTTCAACAATTAGTTCGGCTATGAATTCACCCCAGATTCTACTCGTGGACGATGAGCCGAACCTCGTCATGTCATTGGAGTTTTTGCTGCGCAAAAATGGCTACCACGTTAGTATTGCGCGTAATGGGATGGAGGCGTTAGAGGCCATTGACCGGACACCTTTTGCTGTCGTTTTGCTCGATGTAACGATGCCCGACGTGGATGGCCACCAAGTGTGCCACTACGTGCGGCAGCGCTCCGACCGGCAGGCTACCAAAGTCATTTTTCTGAGTGCTAAAAGTGAAGAAGCAGACGTTCGGAAAGGCTACGAGCTAGGGGCCGACCTCTACATCGCGAAGCCCTTCAGCACTCGTCAGTTGATGGAACAAGTGCGGACATTGGTTGGCTGAGTCCGATACATTTGCCATTATGCACGCATAAAAGCTGTTTCTTGCTCTCGTCTTCCGCCAAAACCCAAAGTTATTATCAAATCTTTCCCGTCATGCCCGCTGAACACCCTCGCATTCGTACGTTTGAAGAATACCAGGACGCTTACCAACGCAGCGTCGAAAACCCCGAGCAATTTTGGTCTGAAATAGCCGAACCGTTTACCTGGCGCCGCAAGTGGGATACGGTTATGCAAGCCGATTTAGTAGGCGGTCATAATAAGTGGTTTAGCGGGGCCAAACTCAACATCACCGAGAATTGCCTCGACCGCCACTTGGAGCAGCGCGGCAATAAGCTAGCTCTCATCTGGGAGCCCAACGACCCCAAGACCCGCGGCTTGCGCTACACGTATCGGGAGCTATACCAGGAGGTGTGCAAGTTTGCTAACGTGCTGCACAACAATGGGGTAGAGAAAGGTGACCGAGTTTGCCTCTACATGCCCATGATTCCGCAGCTAGCTATTGCCACCCTAGCTTGCGCCCGCATCGGGGCTGTTCACTCCGTCATCTTCGCCGGCTTTTCGGCCAATGCTATTGCCGACCGCATCAACGACGCGCAGGCGTCCGTCGTGATTACCTCCGATGGCCTCGACCGCGGCGCCAAGCAAATTCCGGTAAAGCGTGTAGTTGATGAAGCCCTTGAAACCTGCCCTTCCGTGCGCGGCGTGATTGTGGTGGAGCACGTCGGCTGGCCCGTGCACATGCAGGAAGGCCGCGACGTGTGGTACCACGACGAAGTGGCGGAAGTTGAGAAAACCTGCCCCGCCGAGGAAATGGAGGCCGAAGATATGCTCTTCATCCTCTACACTTCCGGCAGCACCGGCAAGCCGAAAGGCGTAGTACACACCCAGGCCGGCTACATGGTCTGGACGGATTACACGTACCGTAACGTGTTTCAGGTCAATGAGAACGATGTCTACTGGTGCACAGCCGACATCGGCTGGGTAACAGGACACAGCTACCTGCTCTACGGTCCGCTGCTGGCGGGTGCTACCACGCTCATGTTCGAAGGCGTGCCAACGTTCCCGAGCCCCGGTCGCTATTGGGAAGTAATTGATAAGCACGGGGTGAACGTGTTCTATTCGTCGCCTACGGCTATTCGCTCGCTGATGGCGCACGATATCAACCACGTGCTGGCGTACTCCCTGGATTCGTTGCGCGTGCTAGGTTCGGTAGGGGAGCCCATCAACGAGGAAGCCTGGCACTGGTACCACACGCACATCGGCAAGGACCGCTGCCCCATCGTGGATACGTGGTGGCAGACGGAAACTGCCGGCATCATGATTTCAGCCTTGGCGGGCATTACACCGAGCGTACCGGCGCGCGCCGGCTTGCCGCTGCCCGGCGTGCAGCCCGTCTTGTTAAATCAAGAAGGCCAGGAGGTTGAAGGCAACGATGCCGAAGGCTACCTGGCTATCAAGCAGTCGTGGCCCGGCATTATCCGCACGACCTACGGCGACCATGAGCGCTGCCGCCAGACCTACTTCGGAGTATATCCGGGCTACTACTTCACCGGCGACGGCGCCCGCCGCGAAGAAAATGGCCTCTACCGCATCATGGGCCGCGTTGATGATGTTATTAATGTGTCCGGTCACCGCTTCGGTACCGCTGAAATTGAAAACGCCATCAACCAGAACTCGCACGTAGTCGAATCGGCTGTGGTGGGTTACCCGCACGACGTAAAAGGGCAAGGCATTTATGCCTTTGTAATCTGCCAAGACCCGGTAGATCCGGCCGAAGCGCCGCGCGTGGAAGCTAGCATCATCGAAACCATTGTGGCGGAAATTGGCCGTATTGCCAAGCCCGATAAAATTCAGTTCGTGTCGGGGCTGCCCAAAACCCGTTCGGGCAAAATCATGCGCCGCATCCTGCGCAAAGTAGCTGAGGGCGAAACCAACAACCTAGGTGATACCACCACCTTGCTCGATCCGGACATCGTGAAGGAGATTGTGGAAGGCCGAAAATAGGCTTTGAAGTGCTGAGTTATGAATGTTGAGTTACTTAACACTCAACATTCATAACTCCTATTCTATTACCCGCACCGGGTCGCCAACTTTTATCACGCCGCCGTGCAGAATGCGGGCAGTAAGTCCACCGTGGCCGCGCATGGCATTGTAGCCGCCGGGACCTAGCTCTTCTTCCATGCGCGAACAGGGGTGGCATTCGCCCGTAATTTCCAGCTGTACATCTTTGCCAATCTGCACTTTACGATTCTTTAAGGCTAGCAGATTTAAGCCGCTAATGGCTAGGTTGCGGCGCAAACGACCTGGCTCAATGGGCTCCGACAAACCTAGGTAGCTGGCTACTGCCGCTAGGTCTTCGTGCTGAATAAGCGTAATTTGACGTTTGCCGCCGGGCTTTGGGTTGGCGTGGTCGCCCTGAATGTGGCGGTCGGTTTCAACGGTTGCTTCGCGCATTGCGACTAAAGGCGCCCGGCGTACGGGCCGGATGCCAATCCATTCCAGGTGCCCGACCTGCGGCAACGTGCTCAGCAGGTGGGCGATAGTCGATTTATCGTCGCCGGCAAAAGGGAAAGCCATGGTGTGTTAAAAACAGGAGTGAGGAATAAGCAGAGCCAGCAAAAGCAGAGCTGCCAGGCCCTCGATCGTGCGGAAGAGAACTGGCAAAGCAACCTAGGGCAATGGCTCTCTTGAATTCGGATAAGTAGCAGAAGGTAACCTGGAATAGCCGGTAAAATGTACAAAGCAGGCTCAACCTGAACCTAGCATATGCGTAAAGAAGTGTGTTCTTGGGTGAACCATTCGCTTCACTCAGGCTTCTCATCGATAGATAATACTGGCATCATGGCAACCGCAACCAAAGCACCTGCGAAAAAAGCAACTTCCAAAGCAGCAACGAACGCCGACGCTGAACAAAGCAATCCGGCTGTTAGCGTTCAACCTATTCTAAATCAGCAACAAGGCGCGCCGGCTCCGCTCCAGCGTTTCGGTACCGTTACGCAGCGTCTGCCAATCGGCCTTGAGGAGAACGTACGGCAGGAAAGCGTAGATATGCTCAACCTATTGCTGGCTGACACCTGCTCTTTGCGCGATATGTACAAGAAGCACCATTGGCAGGTAGTTGGCCCAACGTTCTATCAGCTGCATTTGCTCTACGACAAGCACTACGAAGAGCAAGACGCGCTGATTGATCAGATTGCAGAACGTATTCAGATTCTAGGTGGTATTGCCGTGGCAATGGCCGCTGACATCGCCGAATCGACCAGCATTCCCCGGCCACCCCGTGACCGGGAAGAAGCGCCTGTACAGGTGTCGCGCCTGCTCGAAGCGCACCAGATCATTCTGAAAAACTGTCACGATTTCGCCAAGAGAGCAGACGAAAGCGGCGACGATGGTACCAACGATCTGATCGTGAGCAATGTAATGCGCACGAATGAAATGCAAGTGTGGTTCATATCGGAGCACGTAGTGGATTCGCCACTGGCGCAAGCTGAGTAATCAGTTTAGCTGCTAACAACAAAAAGCCGCCTTTTACGAAAGTGAGAGGCGGCTTTTTGTTGTTAGCAGCTAAGGTAGTTTCGGTGCAGACCTAGCTTTTCAACGCACTAAAGCTGTCAAGACAAACGGAAAACATTAGTCTTCTCCTTCCAGAGTAAGTATTTTATGAAGCGCTAGTGCCTGAGCCTTAAGGTATAACCTAGCATCAAGATTCCTCTTTTGCTTAGAAAACAGAAAAAAACTAGATGCATAGTTTGCACTGACACTTAGCAATACCTACTTTTGTCCCCACTTCGCCGCCTCAGCGAAGGGAGAAGCTCACAAGCTTCTATTAGAATACCTAGCGAAACCCAACTGCGCACGTGGTGAAACTGGTAGACACGCCATCTTGAGGGGGTGGTGCCCTCCGGGTGTGGGAGTTCGAATCTCCCCGCGCGCACTTCAAAAAGCCCAACCGACTGGTTGGGCTTTTTTGTTTTACTGGCTACTGCTACAGACCTAGCTTATTCGCTCAAAAGGGTTTGCTGGCACCACCAGGACCACCCGCTCGCGCTCTACTGCAACAGCACCGGGTACTGCTCCTTTAGGTTTGCGCACAAATTTCTTCGGTGTCACCGTCACGGGGCATAGCGAATCGTTTTTCCGGCGCGAATACCAGGCTGCCAACTGCGCCGCGCGTTCTACCACGGGTTCTGGCACTGCCCTGCCCGCTTGGTGCCGGATGACAACGTGCGAGCCGGTTACGTCTTTGGCGTGCAGCCACAGGTCGTCCTTATGGGCGTAGCGCTGGGTGAGCAGATCATTATTCTGCGCATTGCGGCCTACCAGGATAGTAAAGCCACTGTCTTCAAAAATCTTGAAGGGAAGCTCCGTAGCGGCTTTAGCTTTGGTTTCAGGCTGAAGATCATGCGTTTTGCGCCAAGTGCGTAAGGCGCGTAAGTCGGTTATCGTAGCTAGCTCCTCCAGCCGTTCCAGGCACCAGAAGGCTTCCGCTTCCCGGCGCTCTACGCGTTCCTGAAGCTGCTGCGTTTCGATCTTCTGGTTTTTAGCTTTACGATATAGGTTTTGAGCGGTGCGTTGAGGAGTCTCGTTCGCCTTAAGCTTCAGAACACGCGGTTGATCCTGGTAAAAATCGAATACTTCCACCTGCGTCGCACCTGCCGGAATCTGCGTCAGATTGGCCATAATCAGGTCGGCGGTTTGGCGGTAACCAGCCGTGTGTTCCAGCGCGTACAGCCGCGTGCGCGCCTGACTGGCGCTGATGGTAGCTTCTTCCGCGCGTTTTTCCAGCATCTGGCGCACCTGCCGCAGCTCTGTCTCATAAGCCCTTCGACCTAGGTACAAGGGCACAAACAAGCGCAATGCTGCAATTGGGTCCGGCGGCAGAGTCTGCTCTACTTCCCCTGCAGCCAACAAGCTCAGACGCGTACGGTCATCCAGCGCAATAAGGTAGAAGTGGTCCGGGTTTTCCAGCGTGGCTACTACTGCCTTCACCATTTCTTCCTTTTGGGCTTCAGAAGCTAGGTTGTAGCCCTGCGCACGCAAGTAGCGCGGCGGCAGGTCGCCAAGGGCCGGGTAGCGTTTGAGCGGATCTGGGTTAGTTATGGCGCTGCCAGAAGCAGGAGCCAATTCGGCATCACTCGTATAGCGCTGATGAAACAACTCAGCCGGAGCATCGGGCGACGAACGGAAAATAGCATTAGGGCGCGGTCCAAAGAGCTTAAATAGGAGCGTAGCATCATCCGTGAAGGTAACTGTGAGCACCCGATCGTTGGGGAAAACGCCAAAGCTAGCCACCGTCCGGCCTAGCAGATTAGGTAATAAGTCCACGGAGTTGGCCCGAGCCCGGTTGAACGTTTCCGGCATTGCTAGCACCGGAAAACTAGCCGAAAGTTGCGCCTTTAGCCAAAATTCCTCTGCGCCATTAGTAAAACCAACGACTAGTTCATCCTTCTCCTGAGAAAAACACGTCACCACGTTATAGCCGGCTAGCTTTTGCGTAAGCTCTGGAGCAAGCTGGCGCAGGAAGTAATAGTTGTTATGCATGAAGTGCTGACCTAACTTGATTGTTACAAAATTTAATTTGTATATTAGTATTTATATATTAATATTGCTTGTGCTCGTTTCTTCAATGCACCAGCAGCTTCACAAGCTTTCAATTTTATATAAACTGTATTAAGCCGATTCTCATGCAAGTATTAAAAGATCTAGTAAAGAAGCTGGTTGCGCGTAAGTCTCAGGAAAATGTAGTGCCGCTGAAAGGCCTGATTTACCTAGGTTCAACATTCCAAGGTTATTACGTTCCCGATAATTATCTACATGCTGGTTCTATTTGCTACTGCGTAGGAGCCGGAGTTGATATATCCCTGGATGTTGAGCTAGCTACTCGGTTTGGTTCTCAGGTATTCATCTTTGATCCAATGCCTTATGCGTTAGATCATTTCAATACTTTGATAGAAAAGGCAGAGAAAGGGCAAGAATTCAACGCCAGCGGAGGCGACGGAAAATATATTTATAAAGTGAAGCGGCAGCAGTTTGACACAATCCAGTTCCTAGCTACTGGAGTTTGGAATGAAAAGAAAACAGTTAGATTTTATTCTCCGTCCAAAGAAAATTACCCTGGTCATTCAATTACTAACCTCCAAAATACTTCCGATTACATTGAAGCGCCAGTAGATAAATTGGGAAATATTATGCGCAGCCTAAATCATCAACATATCGACCTGCTAAAAATAGAAATAGAAGGCTCCGAATACGTTGTAATTGAAGATTTGCTGCGCGATAAGTTAGATGTTAAAGTAATTTTAGTGGAATTCGATGAGTTCCATCACCGGCAAGGAAAGGTATTAGCTACCATAAACCGGATTAATCAAACATCCAACAAACTTCTGAAAGCTGGCTACAAACTGGTACACTCGATTAGCTTCTACAAGCGAGTATTTGTCAGAATAGATGTGTTTGAGGCTTTACAAAGTAAGTAAAGCAGCATCTTGCTACGCTTTTACAGCCTCACGCGCAACCCATCGTAGGCAAGCCGGATGAAATCCGGCAGCGTTGCTTCTACTTCGCGATGGCGACCTAGCATGTGGCTAATATGCGTGAGATAAGCACGCTGCGGAGCTAGGTCCTCCAGAATACTTACTGCTTCCGATAATGAAAAATGGGAAATGTGTGGCTCGTGGCGGAGTGCATTCAGCACGATAACTGCTGAGCCACGCATCCGCTCTATTGCCTCTGGCGACAGATAGTTAGCATCCGTCACGTAGGTGAAGCCGCCAATACGAAAGCCTAGCACCGGCAAGCGGTAGTGTAGCGCCCGAATTGGGTGAACTTCCACACCTTGCACGAAGAAGCTAGCCGTATCGCTTTCGAGTGGCATGAGCTGTACTTGCGGGACGCCGGGGTATTTCTTTTCTGCGAAAATATAAGAGAATTCTTGCTTCAACTGAGCCAGAACACGCGGCTCAGCATACACAGGCATGTCCTGGCGTTGTCGGAAATTGTAGGCCCGAATATCATCTAGGCCAGCCGTATGGTCTTTATGCTCGTGCGTGAATAGCAGCGCATCCAGATGGTCGATTCGCTCACGTAATACCTGCTGGCGAAAATCGGGGCCTGAATCGATGATGAGGCTCTTGTCCTGCACCTGCAAGTGCACCGACACGCGCAAACGCTTATCACGGTAGTCCAGGGAGCGGCACACGGCGCACGTACACCCAATAACGGGTACGCCTTGGGAGGTGCCGGTACCAAGGAAAGTTATTTCCACTTCGGAATTTTGAGTGTTGAGTTGTGAATGTTGAACTGGCGCATTAAACAGTATAACGCTAATTATAGATTAAGGCTGCAACATTCAACATTCACAACTTAACATTCAAAATTAAGTGTTACCCCACGTACTGCTTTACGACACGCACTAGGGCATCAAAGTCGAGCGGTTTGGGTAGGTAGTCCGTTACGCCAGCCTCCTTAAACTGCTCCATAGAGTAGTTGTTGGCGTTGCCGGTGATGGCAATAATGGGCAACTGAGCAATGCGAGGATCGGCGTGCCGACGGATCTCGCGCGTGCATTCCATGCCATCCTTCACGGGAATATTGATATCCATCAAAACACAGTCAATAGGCTGGCTTTCAACTTGCTTGATAACTTCGCCGCCGTTCTTGGCCGACACAATGCGGTAGCGCTGAAGTTCAAGGATTTTCTTGGTCAAGTTCAGGATAACGGAGCTGTCCTCCGCAATCAGAATCGTCTTGGAATCGGCCATAGAAAAGAGAATTGTAATTCTGGGTAAAGTGAATGAATAAAAGTTACGTTGCCAAGCTAAGCAGCATGGATCAGCGAAGAATAAGAGGCAACGAACTGCGCAAAGTAACGCAGCAAGAGTTGGAAATCCCGCTCAACATGATGGGTTTGTCCTTTTTTTAAGTCATGTTCCAGACTCTTAGCTTGTTCAGCCACTAAGTTGATGCCAAGCGTAAAGCCTGTGCCTTTCAGTTGGTGCAAGTGTGGCAGGATTTGCTGATAGTCGCCGGCGTTGACCAATGCAGTAGCTTCTTCAAGCAGCTGTCCGGCTTCGGTTTCAAAGTCGCTGTAGAGCTGCGCCGCAAATTCAGGACCACCTAGCTGGCGCAGCTGCTCTACCACGTCTAAATCAATTAGCCCGGTTGTGGGTAATGCATCTTCTTCAGGTAGCACTTCCGGGGTAATCTCTGTGGGCGTCATGGTCTTATCCACGAACGCCCACCGACGCAGCACGGTGTACAGATCGTGGGTTTTAACCGGCTTCGACACGTAGTCATCCATGCCTTGCTGCACGAAGCGCTCGGCATCTTCTTTCATAGAGTAAGCCGTCATGGCTACCACCGGTGGGCAGTTCTCGCCTAGCCGCTGTCGGATCTCCTGCATAGCCGTCACGCCATCCATTTCGGGCATCTGAATGTCCATGAAGATGACATCATAGTGCATTTTTGGATCGGTAGCCCGGCTGATGGCTTCGAAGCCGTCGTTGGCGACATCGCTCTTGCAGCCTAGCTTGTCGAGCAACCGCACCGCCACTTTCTGGTTGATGGGGTTGTCGTCGACGAGCAGCACGTGCGGAACCGATTCGAAGCGCACTACTTCCGGCGTCCGCTCACGCGAGGCCACGCGCTCCTGCACGATTTCGGCCTCGTTGGAAGCTACACGGCAGCGAATTGTAAACCAGAACGTACTGCCTTCGCCTTCGTGCGAGAACACGCCAATCTCACCGCCAAGCAACTCGGATAGCTGCTTACTAATGGCCAGACCTAGGCCTGTGCCACCAAAAGCCTTCGTGGGGGTAGTATCAAGCTGGGTGAAGTTATTGAACAGCAGCTTCTCGTTTTCCTCCGAAATGCCGATGCCGGAATCCTGAACCGCAAAGCGCAGCGTGTGCTCCTCGCCATCCGTTACCACCGACGATACCTGTACGCTCACCGAACCCTGGGCCGTGAACTTGATAGCGTTAGAAGTAAGATTGGAGAGAATTTGCAGCAGGCGCGTCTCATCCGTGATGATGAAGCGCGGTGTATGCGGCGTGATGTGGTACGTAAAGTCAAGATTCTTTTGGCTGGCCCGGTTGGCAAACAGCGAGTGAATCTTATCGAGCGTGTAGTGCAGATCAATGCCCGACTCGCTGACTTGCAGCTTGCCCGCCTGGATTTTCGACAAATCCAGAATATCGTTCAGGATGGCTAGTAGGGCTTCCGACGACTTGCGTAGAGTGTCCACGTATTCTTCCTGCTCCTCCGACGCTACCGTCTGGTGCAGCAAGTCGATCATGCCGATGATGCCGTTCATGGGCGTGCGCAGTTCGTGGCTCATATTCGCCAGGAACTGCGTTTTAGCTTCCAGCGCTGCTTCGGCCTCGTCTTTGGCCGACCGTAGCGCATCCTGCATTTCTTTGAACTCTGTGATGTCACGACCGATACCTTCTGTGCCGCCGATGCCACTGGCAGCACGACGCGCATTCACGAGCATGCTCACAGCGTGCCCGTCCTTATGGCGCATGGCTATCTCGAAATTGCGCGCCTCCCCCTGGTCGCGGATGCTTGTCAACAAGCCATCCCGCTCCGGCGGGTAAACGTAGTAGTCGGCAATACAAGTGCCGATAACTTCCTCGGGCGCATAACCTAGGGTCTCTTGAACTGACGGGCTGACCAGCACCAAGATACCCTGCTCGTCGGTGCGGTAGTACACGTCCTGGAACGACTCGAAAATGGCGCGGAACTTCTCTTCCTGCGCGGCTAGCTCCAGCTGCGAGCTTTTCTTCTCGGTGATGTCGTGCGCAATACCCGATATTTCCTCGAAAGAGCCGTCATCGAGGTAAATAGGGTTGAGGTAGATTTCGCGCCAGGTATCCTGGCCTTTTGCATCACGCAGGCGCACCTCAAAGCGCTGCGGGTGCCCTTCAAAGGCTTTGCGGTAGTTCTGGGCAAAAAGCTCCCTCGTTTCCTCTTCCATCATGGCTAGGTCAGCCTGCCATAAGTTGATGTTGAGGGCCGGGTATACACCGTTGCGCCGCAGGAAGTAAGCCGAGTAGTTGCGGTTGAACGAAGTCAGGCGCGAATGTGTGTCCACGGACCACATTAAGTGGGAACCGCTCTCGAAAATCGCATTCAGCCTGGCGTTCTGCTTATTGATCTGCACCTCATTGCGCTTGCGCTCAATGGCCAACGCAACCTGGTTGGAGATAAAGTGCAGAATCTCAATATCGCCGGCCGCGTAGGCGTCGGCTTTGTGGTAATCCTGCACGGCAATCACGCCAATGATTCGCTCGCCAATGCTCAGGGGCGAACACAGCATCACTTCCGGCATCAGACCGTAGGCAGTGATGGTGCCATTGGCAATCAGCTCCTGAAGCTCGGGCTTAAGCAGAAACTGAGGCCGACCCGTGCGAATAATGTACTCCGACAGCCCCGACGAGAACGGTCGCGACCGGGTATTCTGCTCACCCTGGGAATTTTGGTCAACGAAATAGGCAAACTGCAAGTGCGTGCGCTCCTCATCGCACAGGGCTATGTAGAAGTTGTTCGTCTCAATGATCTTGCTCAGCTCGCGGTGAATGGCGCCGTACAGGGAGTGCAGGTCCTTGGAGCTGATAGCTAGGTTTGCAATGCTATAGTAGACCTTTTGCAGGCGCTCCGCCTTGATGCGGTCCGTAATGTCGTGCAGAATGGCGCGCGTTGCCACCGGCTCGGCATCCTGCCACGAGCAGGAAATACTGCCGATCAGGTGAACGGGCTTGCCTGATTTGGTCAGGAAAACCGTTTCGAGCTTGTTGACCTTTTCGCCTTTGTAGAGGTTGCGCAGCTGATACAGCAGCTTCGCCTTATAATAAGGATGCACCACATCGCCAAGCGTCAGGTGCGGCAGGTCATCGTCGTCGTAACCTAGCTTTTCCTTCCAGGCTTTATTGACGAACAGGAACCGGTTGTCAATGCTCAGGTTCTGAATAAGATCATGCGCATTGTCGAAAAAATCTTGCAAGCGGTGCCGGTTATCCGACAGTGCCCGTGCCGTAACATGGCGGTCCGTCAGGTCGCGGCCAACCATGAAGGCTCCGGTAATTTTCTGGGCTGCATCACGCGCAAATTCACCGTGCCAGTACACCATGCGCACCTGACCCGACTTGGTGAGAAGCGCCCGCTCGTAGTAATCCTGAAGCTGCTCTTCCTGAATGAGGGTCAGAAAGCCCTTGTGGCGCATTTCACGCTCTGCGGGCGGCGTAAATAGGTCATAGTAATTATGATCAATTACCTCTTGGCGCGTGTACTCCGTAAAATCGAGAAAATAATCATTTACATCCTTAATCGTGCCTTCGCGGTCAAGTAATACATAGCTTAAGTTTGTATGACTCAGCATGTCGCGCAGTTGGTGGCGGCTCTGATCTACCACAAGCGCCTGCGTGGGCTCGGGCTGCTGCACGACGGGCGGCGTTTCGCGGAGCGTGAGCTGCACCCGGACGAGGCCGCCTGGTAGCGTTACGCGGTGCAGCGTCGCCCAGCTGCTGAGCTGGGCTTTGTTCCGCTGCCCTTGCCAGCTTTTAGCAAACGTCTGACCCGTACGGGCTGTACGAATAACGGCTTCGTGGAGCATGGGCGCCGAGAACCACCGGTCCTCGCGCTCTTCGGGCGCCTGAGTAGCGTACGCCATCAGGCCGGAGGCCAGCAGCATAGCGCGGGTTGTACCCAAAAAGCGCAAGATCGTCTGGTTGCAATCTAGTAGTACCCCATGCTCATCATAGAGGAGCAGGCCATCGTAGGCCTCTTCAAAAAGGGTCCGATAGAAGACATCCGGCGAGGTAGACACAGGCTGAGCGGCTGTGGCAGTAGAGGGGATAGAGCGAATAGGCATTGTCAATAGGACGGCGACGAACCCTTGCTTGAAGTGAACAGGTGCCCGGATTTAACCCCTAAATTTGTCGAAAATATCCCAAACAACTTGCCTTGTTATTGGCAGCTTACGGTAGAAAAATGGAGCAGGAATATTCTTTATGAGTTTATTGCTATTCACCGTCACAACGGACTTGAATTATGACCAGCGGATGCAACGCATTTGCGGGAGCCTGGCCCGAAATGGCTACGATGTGCTGCTGGTCGGTCGGGCCTGGCCGCACTCGTTGCCGCTGGTTGCGCAGCCGTATCGGCAGCACCGGCTGCACTGCTGGTACAGCAAAGGGAAGCTGTTCTACCTAGAGTTTAACCTACGGCTGCTGTTCTTTCTATTGGGCCAGCGGGCGGCGGTTTGGTGCGCCATTGACCTAGATACTGCCCTGCCTGTGTGGCTGCGGGCAAAGCTAGGGCGGCAGCCTTTCGTGTACGATGCGCACGAGCTATTTACGGAAGTGCCGGAGGTCGTCAATCGGCCCGTGGTGCAGCGGTTGTGGCGCAGGGTTGAGCGGTTTATCGTGCCGCGTACTCACCTGGCGTACACCGTAGGGCCGGCGCTGGCGCGGTTGTTTGAGCAGCGCTACGGTCGGCCGTTTGAGGTGATACGAAACATCAGTCGGCTGAATGGGCGCGAGCTGCCGCCCGCGCCGCTGGCAGCGCCAGTAGGCGGCTACATTCTGTACCAAGGCGTGCTGAATGCTGGACGGGGGCTGGAAGCGCTGCTCGATGCCATGCCGCAAGTAGCAGGGCGGTTGGTGATTTGTGGGGAAGGCGACTTGTCGGCCGAGCTGCGCCAGCGGGCGGCAAACCTAGGTTTGCTGGCCAGTGGGCAAGTGGAATTTAAAGGGTATGTGATGCCCGATGCGTTGCGGGAAGTGACGAGGGGCGCCGCCGTGGGCGTGATGCTACTTGAGAATCAGGGGTTAAGCTACTATTACTCGTTGGCAAACAAGTTCTTTGATTACCTGCACGCGGGTGTGCCGCAAATAGTCGTTGATTTTCCGGAGTACCGCCACCTCAATGAGCAATACGAAGTGGCCGAAGTAGTAGCGCTGACGCCGGCCGCCATTGCGGCAGCCCTCAACCGGCTGCTTCGCGATGAGCCTGCCCGCTACCACCAGCTGGCCGTCAATTGCCGTCGTGCCCGCCTCGACCTTAACTGGGAGCAGGAAGAGCAGCACCTGCTGGCCTTATACGCCACGCTTATCAAAGCACAGCCCGTATCCGCATGAATTCGTTAGTACCTAGCATCAGGCCAACGCTGCTGGTGGTGGCCGGCCCCACGGCCGTAGGCAAAACAGCGCTGTGCGTGCGACTGGCGCAGCACCTCCAAACCGAGATTGTGTCGGCTGATTCGCGGCAGTTCTTTCGGGAGCTGAGCATCGGAACGGCCAAACCTACGCCGGAAGAAATGCAGGGCGTGCCGCATCATTTTATTGACTCGCACAGCATTCAGGAAGAATATAACGCCGGACGCTTTGAGGCCGATGCGCTTGCGTTGCTGGCGGAGCTATTTCAGCGGCAGCAAGTCGTCATCCTGACGGGTGGCTCGGGCTTGTACCTGCAAGCCGTTACTGAAGGACTTGATGAGATGCCCTTAGCTAACCCACAGGTGCGGGAGGAGTTGCAGCGCGAGCTGGCCGGCCTAGGTCTGGAGCCGTTGGTGGCCGAGCTGGCGCAGCGCGACCCGGTGACGTACGCCCGCATCGACCGGCAAAATCCGCAACGGGTGCTGCGGGCGCTGGAGGTTACGCGCAGCACGGGCCAGCCTTTTTCGAGCTTTCATACTGCGCAGAACAAACCTAGCCGACCATTCGACGTGGTGAAAGTGGTGCTTACCCGCGAGCGGGAAGAGCTTTATGAGCGCATTGATCAGCGGGTCGATCAGATGATAGCGGCAGGGCTGCTGGCCGAAGTGGAAAGCCTAGTGCCGTACCGCCACCACAATGCTCTGCAAACCGTCGGCTACAAAGAGGTGTTCGACTACCTCGATGGGCTCCAGGATTGGCCCGAAACCGTGCGCCTGCTCAAGCGCAATACCCGGCACTACGCCAAGCGCCAGTTTACGTGGTTTCGGCGCGACCCGGCTTATACCTGGCTGCACCCGGATGAGGCGGAAGCGCAGATTGCAAAGCTGCTGGCTGAACGGGCTGCCTCCGCTTAAAACCGTCGACCTAGCTTCAGCTGCAACGTTGCCAGCGAGTTGCCGAAAGTGTCGTTCTGAAAGGATGCTTTGCCGCCAACCAGCCAGTTTCGGTTTTCATCAACTGCTACGTCGAGGTTGAGGGAGAACATATAGCCGACGTGCACACCATGCTCCTGGTCGAGGACAACAGTAGGAGTTCCTGTGGTGAAATCACCGCGGGTTTCAGGTGCCCCGTACCGATTAGAGTACCCTAGGTAACCGCCGCCACCCAGCGCAAACAGCACTCTCTTATTGTTGCCAAAAGGATAGATATACACTTCCTGCTCCGCATTGAGAGCCTGGTAGCTCATCACAAACGGAACGGTGATACCGTTGCTGGTAGGAGTGGGATTCTTTAGCCAGTTGTATGACTCACGGCTACCGCCGACGAAAGCCAGCCGAGTGCCCGTACCTAGGTAGCGACCGAATAGCGGCGCGTACTCTACATGCGCCTTGAAACCTATATAATCGCCGGTTCCCATGCCTGCTGATCCTAAACCTAGCTGCCAGGCGGCCCGTGGCTGAGGAAAGGCATCTTGGGAAAAGGCGGGCAAGGCCGCGCTTAGGAGCGTGGCTAAACTAATTGTGCAGTAGAAATTAAACATGAATAGTGGTAGGATGAAGGTGCTTTATAGTAGTGGCAAAGTATCGATTTTAAACTATAAAAAATAAGCGCACCTGTTGAGGTGCGCTTATCAGCTAGAAATCGATAAAGCCTGAAAAAGCTATACGCTCAAGATTTCCACCATCCGCATAAAGCTCTGGCTCAGCATCTTCTTCTTATAAATAGTATCCTCAAAAGGAGTGTAGACAAGCTTGCGGTCGATGATGCCGGCCATCACGTTACGCATGCCGTTCATCAGGCCTTCTACGGCGGCAATGCCGATCTGGGAGGCCAGCAGGCGGTCGGAGGCGGTGGGGGCGCCGCCGCGCTGTACGTGCCCGATGATGGTCACGCGAGCATCCAACTCCGGAATGGCTTCTTTCACGCGGGCCGCTACGTGGGTCACGTTGCCTTCCTTCTCACCCTCAGCTACTACCACAATGAACGAAGTTTTGGACCGGCGCCAGCTGTTGCGAAGTGTCTCAATCACAGCTTCTTCCGACATCTGCGTTTCCGGCACCATCACGATTTCGGCGCCGCCACCGATGGCGCACGGAATGGCGATGTAGCCCGAGTCGCGGCCCATTACTTCGATGAAAAAGCAGCGGTCGTGCGAGTCGGCTGTGTCGCGGATCTTGTCGATGGCTTCCAAGGCCGTGTTCACGGCCGTATCGTAGCCGATGGTATAGTCGGTGCCGAAGAGGTCGTTGTCGATGGTACCCGGCGCGCCGACGGTGGGAATGCCAAATTCCCGCTCGAAGATGGTAGCGCCGGTGAAGGTGCCGTTGCCGCCAATCGCAACCAGGCCTTCAATGCCGTGGTTCACCAATTGGTCGAACGCCTGCTGGCGGCCTTCTTTGGTCATGAATTTCTGGCTGCGGGCCGATTTGAGAATCGTGCCGCCGCGCTGTACGGTGTTGGCAACGGAGGCCGAATCGAGCTTCACAAACTCGCCCTTGATCATGCCGCTGTAGCCGCGCATGATGCCATACACCTCAATGCCGTGATACACAGCTGTACGCACCACCGCCCGGATACATGCATTCATGCCCGGCGAATCACCCCCGCTGGTAAAGACTCCTATACGTTTCATGGTAATGTGATAAGCGGAAAATGCCCGAAGCGGACGGGGCAAAGTTGGGAAATCCCCTCCGAAAAAATGCAGGCATTATCCAAAGCAATCATAAAAGGTGAAAACAAACGGCTTTTTTTTGGCTCATTACGTATGCGATGCTGTTGGAATTGAGCAACCTAGCCGCTAACTTACACGCCCCCCGTTCTGTCTTGCGCCTTCGGCGGAAGGTTTGTTTCCTACACCCATCCACCCCTTTAAGCAATAGCCTGTATGTTTGGTTTTTTCGAAAATGAGCAGACAAAGAAAGTAAAGAGTCACCTGATGAATCTGGCAACCCTGGCCAAAGCCGATGGTCATATCGACGAACGGGAAATGAACTTCATTGTGGCCGTTGGCAAGAAGAACGGAATGCGCGCTACCGAGGTTCGCAACATTGTGGCAAATGCTGGCAGTGTCAAAATGCTCATTCCGGATAACGACTCCGAGCGCTTCGACCAGATCTTTGACTTGGTGGACATGATGCTGGCCGATGGCATCGTCGACGACAGTGAGATGGATTTCTGCATTGGCATGGCCGAGAGGCTAGGTTTTCGCAAGGCAATTGTGGGGGTGCTGGTGCGTAAAATCTCGCTGGGCGTGAAGGATGGGCTGCCACGGGAACAGATCAAAGAAGAAACCCAGAACTTTCTGCGGTTTGAGTGCAACGAGCAGAACAACAAACACGCAGAATAAAACCTAGGCCGCCACGCCGGTTACGTGCGTGATGGCGCGTAGCAAGGCCGCGCAGGCTTCGTCAATCTCGGCATCGGTGATGATGAGGGGCGGGGCTAGGCGCAACGAGTTGTCGCAGAACAAGAACCAATCCGTCAGGATGCCTTCGTGCTCCAGCGCCCGGTCGATGATCGGCTTAAGCACGTCATACGAATCGAACTCAACCGCCATAAGGAGCCCGTGCCCGCGCACGGCCTGAATGGCCGGATGCCGCAGAAGCCGCCGAAAACGGGCGGCTTTTTCGTGTACGCCCGCCAGCAGCTGCTCCTCCTGAATCACGCGCAGCGTGGCCAGCGACGCCGCGCACGACACCGGATGGCCCCCAAAGGTGGTGCAATGCCCCAGCACCGGGTTGGTCTTGAAGCCCGACATAATTTCTTGGGACGAAATGAAGGCCCCAATCGGCATGCCGCCGCCCATGCCCTTGGCACACACCAGGATATCGGGCCAGATGCCGAATTGCTCGAAAGCCCAGAACGTGCCCGTGCGCCCAAAGCCACACTGAATTTCATCTAGAATTAGGAGCGTGCCGGTGAGCAGGCAGCGCTTGCGTAAGGCTTGCAGGTAGCCATTGGTGGGCACCCGCACGCCGGCTTCGCCCTGGATAGTTTCGATGATAACGGCGGCGGTACGCTCCGTAATGAGACCTAGGTCTGCGAAGTTGTTGTACTCAATGTGGCGCACATCCGGCAGCAGTGGGCGGTAGTTGCGCTTGAAGCTTTCGGAGCCCGTGACCGACAAAGCGCCCTGGGTGGAGCCATGGTAAGCGCGGTGGCAGGAAATCAGCTCGGTGCGGCCGGTGTGACGCTTGGCCAGCTTCAGGGCACCTTCCACGGCTTCAGCGCCGGAGTTAGTGAAGTACACGTTGTCGAGGTGGGCGGGTAGCGTTTGGTGCAAGGCTTCGGCCAATTCGGCGGGTGGTGCTTGCACCAATTCGCCGTACACCATCAGGTGCAGGTATTTATCAACCTGGTCTTTAATGGCTTGTATTACTCGCGGATGACGGTGCCCCACGTTGCTGACCCCAATGCCGGAAATCAAATCCAGGTAGCGGCGGCCATCGGGCGCGTACATGTACACACCTTCGGCCCGCTCAATTTCGAGCAGCAAAGGAAAATCGGAAGTTTGGGCCTGGTGGCGAAGAAAAAGCTGGCGCGGCGTAAGCATATTACTAGGCAAACAAATTCAAGCCGCAAAAGTATGCATGCCGAAGAGTAATTAAGTAACTGAGTAGCTGCATAGGTTCGTGTCTGCCTTAGGTTTGAGGCTGTACCCACGCTAGTATTAGTGGCCTTAACTAAAAAAGAGAGGCTGCTATTGCAGCCTCTCTTTTCGTACTTATTATGCCTTTATAATTAATTGGCAGTGCCAGCCGGAGCCGGCGAGCCTCCACGCCGGCCACCACCTAGCTTCTGGAGAATCTCGCGGGTAAACTCGCGCTCGGCAACCAAGAGCTGGCCGGTTTGCCGCACCGAAAGCACCTTCTGGAACTTGTCGTAGTACTCTTTTTCCAGGTTCACCTCGTTTTGGCGCAACGTGGTGTTCTGCTTAAGCAAGTCGCGGATTTGCTGGTCATTCAACGACTCAACCTTCGTGCTGCGAAGCTGCTTCTGCTTCTGACCTAGGTCGCGGCGCTTGTCGGTGAATTCGTTGTAGACGGGCCAGAAGCGTTGAGCCTGCTCTTGGGTGAGCGACAGTTTATCCGTTAGGAAAGCAATTTTCGCGTTTTCAATGCGGTTCATACGCTCTTGGCGCTCAGCGCTTTGTTGCGCCTGCACGCGGAGTGTGCCGGTTAGCAGGAGCAGTAAAATCAGCGTATTTCGAAGGAAGTAATTCATCGTAGTAAAGGAAAAAGCATGATCAGGCGCTGACGCTACAAATAGCTAGGTTCGGTGGGCTGCTCGTCCAGGGCGGCTTGCACCTCAGCGGGTGAAACATTCAGGTACTCATGTACCATATCCTGGTCAGCAACAGGTAGTTCGGAAAGGTCGGAGAGGGACACTCGCTCATCACTGGCCAGCAGGTACTGCACCATCTCGGCGCGGGGCACGCTGGCTAGGTTGGCGTGGACTAGGTGCGGTGTGTTGGTGGGCTGATTCAGCAGGAAAGTAGCGGCGAAGCCACCGAGCACAACCACCGAACCCAACGCAGTGCGCAACGGAAGCGAAAGAGCCTTCAGCCAGCCGAAAGCAGCCGGTTCCTGACTGGCACCGGGCTGCACCCGCGCCATAATCTGGGTGGGCAGCCGGTCGAAGTAGCCATCCGGGGGCGGGGCCAGCGGCTGCGGCCGGCGCGGATGATCATCCAAACGAAAAGGAGTATTCATAATCCTTAGAGGCCGCACAAGCGGCTAGGTTTAAGACGGTTCGTTAATGTATTGCTCAATCTTTTTCACCGCGTGGTGATACGAGGCCTTGAGCGCACCCACGGAAGTGCCCGTCACCTCGGCCATGTCCTCGTACTTCATGTCTTCGTAGTACTTGAGGTTGAAGACCAACCGCTGCTTGTCGGGCAGGCGCAGAATGGCTTTTTGCAGCTTCAGCTCCACTTCGTCGCCGGCGAGGCTGGGGTCGGCTTCCATCTTGGCGGCCAGCTCTTCGCTTACATCATTGAGCGGCAGGAAGAACTTGCGCCGCTTGGAAGACAGAAAGCTCAGGCATTCATTGGTAGCAATGCGGTAAATCCAGGTGTAAAGCGACGCATCCTGCCGAAAATTTCCCAGGTGATTCCACACTTTTACGAACGTATCCTGGGTGAGGTCGTCGGCATCGTCGTGGTCTACAACCATCTTCCGCACATGCCAATACACCTTCTGCTGGTACTTGCGCACCAGTTGGTTGAAGGCTAGGTTGCGGGAGGCGGGGTCAGCGAACTTGGCTAAGATTTCCTGGTCTTCCAAGCAGGAGTAGGGTAGAGGGCGGTGAAAAAGTAGAGGTTAGACGCAGGATAAAGCACAAGGTTTAATCTACGACTAGTCATGCTTCATCTGGCGTCCGCCTGTCGAAGCATGACGTTCTTTTTGTGCAGGCAGTACCTAGGTTTACCGCTTCGTTGCGTACGACACGCCCAACGTCACGTTGGTATTATCAGGCACTTTGCCTTCGCTGTACTGGCTCTCGTGCGTGTAGTTGTAGGAAAAGTTGACGGCCAGCGTTTTGGTAACTTTCAGGGCTAGGGTCGTCAGATTGCTGAAGCGGTAGTTGTTGAAGTCTTCCAGCGACGGCTGGTAGAAGGTGATGGAGCTAAGCGTTAGAATCTTAATAGAGTAGGCCACCTTCAGACGCACGGAATTACGGGCTGTTATCTGCTGGGTGCCATCCAAAAAGTCGGTTTTTTCTCGAATAAACAAGTTACTCACCGACACTTCCCGCCCCAACGTATCGGAGTAGAACGCCCAGCCCGGTCCGGCACCTAGCTGCACCCGATCGGTGATGCCGCGCAGGTTGCTACGCTCGAAGCCGCCGATGGCGTAGGCGCGAAACCGTCCTTTATAATAATACGGTGTGGCGTTCAGCAGCAGCTCCCGCTCCTTCAGTAACCTATCCTGTTTGCCATAAATGAAGCTGCCATTCAGGGGTAAACCTAGGTGCTTGCCGCGGGTAAACATGACAGCTTGCGTAGTAGAAATCAGGGTGCGATTAACGCCGCCACGGCTGTAGGCGCCCGTCAGCTGACCGTTGTAGACGATGAGGGTAGTATCGGGTTGTTGCTGATTTTGGGCGTGAGCTACGACTGACAGCAAAAAATACGCAAGAAGAAACAGGCAAACAGAAACTAGCTTCGGCATAGGCAAACGGCAGGCTCAACATTGCCACCGTAGACGGCGCTGTTGGTGAGCATAAGAGCCGCAAAGGTAAGCCGCGCGGTTTAACCGTCTGGTTGCTGAGCTATCAATGCCGCTGGTACCCTAATTAAGACTTAAGACTGGCAAGCAGCGTAGGAACTATACAGAGGCATAGTCCTTGGTCAGCCAATTAGAATAACCTAGGTCTACCACTCTGCTGCTATTGCTTCCTTAAGCCGCTATATAGTTGGATCAATTCTCTGGCAGAATGTTTCAGGCTCACAAGGACGAACAAGGAACAAGCTAGTAGGGTAGCAATAACGAAACGAACGTAATGATGTCTTATCATTGTATAAATCGTTACCGGGAACGATTTTGATACTTTCATTTGCCTGTGGCGTCGATATCAGGTACAGGAGTGGGCTGGCAGTGGATGAAACTGACCAGCTCTGTGCTCAGTGTCGGCCGCCATACCTTAACGATTGCCTACCGGAAAGATGGCGCTATGAGGTGGTCGAGTAAAAACAGACAGTGGCAAGTCTTATCTTCCACTGCCCATGCCCGACAAAATCATTCCAAGCGGCTCGCCGCTGACCCGCAAAAAATACAC
>NZ_BMHT01000008.1 GCF_014641455.1 Hymenobacter cavernae | reverse complement strand
CTGCCTTCACCGGTGGGAGAGTCGGTCGCCGCCAACCTTTGCTTGTTCTTCAGCCCTGGCTGGTCGCTGCCCTCCGCGCGAACAGTCAGGGCTGAACTCGTTTACCCCCCGCCCTTCGCTACGCAACGCACTCCTGCCAAACTATCCAAGCAAGATGTAGACGCTAAAGTGCGTTATTTAACCAGAATATCATCTGCGACTCAGGCATTGATTTATAATAGATGTTGACAGATAGGGTTAATAGATCTTTTTTAACATTATTCAGTAAGCGTAAGAAGATACTTTAGTATTTGTTGCTATGATTTTGAGTATTGTTGCGTTATAGCTTGATCTTGAGTTTTTAGCTTTAATCAGCAAGTATGTCGTTAACTTATCCGTGGTTCTTGCTAGGATTGCTGGCTCTGGCAGTTCCAATTGTAATCCATCTGTTTGAATTACGCCGACCGAAGCGTGTTTTATTCAGTAATACCGGCTTCATCCGGGAAGTAAAGCTTGTTACAGCACGTCAACGGAAGGTGAAGCATTTGCTGGTTCTCTTAGTCCGGCTTGGCTTTATCGTATTTCTGGTGTTAGTATTTTGTCAGCCTTTCTTGCCTGCTCCGCAGAAAAATAGGAATAGCAATTCCGTGAAGGTCTTGGTAGATACTTCGCCTAGTATGCAAGTGCAGGGCGAAGAAGAGCAGACAGCCTTCGATCAGGTAGTGGAGCAAGCGCGTGACCTGACGACTGTTTATCCTGCTTCGACGTATTTTGAACTAGTAAATAAGCCACATAGGAGGCTAACAGAATCAGCTTACCGTACGAGCTTAGAGCAACTAGGCATCTCGGGCCACACAGCCTCTCTGCAAACGACATTAGCGCGCTTAGTAGAAACAGGAGTGAGGCAAGAAGGGCAGATATATATATTCTCAGATTTTCAGAAAAATGACTTTTCACCTCAGTTCATTACCGGATTCGATACGACACAACAGGTCTTTTTGGTGCCGGTAGTAGGCAAAGAAGGTAAAAATGTGTATGTAGATAGTTTAATGCTAGATGATGCCTTCGTGCGTGTCGATGCTGACCTGTCCATTAAAATTCGGGTGCACAATGGCGGTAATGTGGCCGCTAATAATTGCCAAGTCAGGTTGTTTATCGGGGAGCGACAGGCAGCGGCTTTCCAGACCTCCGTAGAAGCCGGTGCTAGCACAGCAACTACCGTGCAGGTGCGTTTGACCGGACGCGACTTGCAGAGGTGCCGGGTGGAAATTGAAGATTTTCCCGTTACATTTGATAATACCTATTATTTCACGTTACAGCCTGCCCCACAAATTAGAATAGCTGAACTAGCTTCTGACAAAGCCGCCACACAACGTCTTTATGCCAATGAGCCTATGTTTAGCTATACTCTTGGTAAGCCCAACAGCGTAGATTATCGAGCACTTACGGCGGCTAATTTGGTGCTGATACAGGAGTTGCCGCGGATCGAAACCAGCTTAAGAGAGAACTTGCAACAAGCAGTGCAACGGGGCGCTACACTAGTCATTGTGCCACCAGCCGACGCAACTGGACGACAGTCTTACAACACGCTATTCCACGACTTAGGCCTAGGTACCGTGCAGTGGGAGCCCAGCCTAACTGACAAGCCTAGTTTGCGGGATTTAGCCTCGCCAAATCTGCAAAATCCTTTCTTTCGTGAAGTGTTTGCGCGACAGAACCGGCCGGCCGTAATGCCGAAAGCAGCCCCTGTGCTGCATTGGTCACGCTCGGGAATAGATGTGTTGCACATGCGCGACGGAGAAGCTTACTTAGCTGGCTTCCCAAGTGGAAAAGGCAAGGTGTACCTGTTCTCGGCGCCCTTTGATGAGAGGTATTCCAGTTTTACTAACCATGCGCTCTTTGTGCCCGTGATGTACCGACTGGCCATGCAGAGTTTTCGCAACGATCAGCAGCCTGCTTACCGGCTGAATCAAAGGACGGTGGCGCTTGCCATAGATGGCAGTGAAACTGCAGGCCGTGCGGAACGTGTGTTTAAGCTTACGAAAGACAGTCTGACGTTTATTCCAGTGCAGCGTATCCAGGCTGGAGAATTGCGCTTCGATGTGCCGCCGGAGATGCAGGCTCCTGGCTTCTACCAGCTTTCGCGCAATGGGCGGATGGTGGCTACCTTGGCCTTCAACTTCGATAAACGTGAATCAAATCTAGCTCACTACTCTGCCCAAGAGTTGCGCGCTATGATCGGAAATCGATCTAATATGCGAGTGTACGATGCCAGCGCTGGGACCTCGGTTGCATCCCAATATCGAGCAGAACGCGTTGGTACGCCTCTTTGGCGCTATTGCTTATGGGGAGCCTTGGCTTGCCTGCTAGCAGAAGTGTTGCTACTGCGTTTTGGTGGTCGTCGGCAGACTGCCGCACAGCAGCCCATTGCTAACGCGGCCTAAACAGAGCCACAAGATAGTTGGAGCAAATTCCGTTATCTTGCTGCCTCATTTTTAACACGTGGAATCAACTAATTCTTCTGCTCAACCAGTCCTTAGAACGGCCCTGCTCTTTGGTGTTGGGTTAGGAGTTTTAACCCTAGGTTGGGTGATTTTATTGAATCTGGCTGGTAGTAATCCATACGGCCCGCGGCGCCTGATGACCGTGCCCCTGGTACCTGTAGCTGTAATTGCAAGTCAGTGGTTTGTTCGACGGTATTACGCCAATGGGCCGGGGCTAGGTCGGGCAATTGGAACGGGGCTGCTCACGGCTTTGATAGCGTCTGCCGTTTCGGCCGCTACCTTATATGGTTTTGCCCGCGCTGCTAGCCCAATATTGCTGGAGCGTAATGCAGTAGAGGCCCGGCAAATTTTGCAAGGAGCACGCAGTTATTACTTAAAGCAGCCTGGTGGCGCAAAGCAATATGAATTGGAGCAGCAGGCTTTAGGTGGTCCGACGAAACCCGAGGGTCTAGCCCAAGATGAGTTTGTGAAGAAGATGCTGCTAGGTTTCCTGTTCGCTATACCCGGCGGAATTTTCCTTCGGAAATAGCCAGTTACTATCTCACGCCTCAACTCAAAATCGTCATGGAAACTACTGCAACACCTGCCGTTAATCCTTCCTCTGCTGCAATTCGCTATGGGTTAGTCACAGGGCTGATATGGATCATTGTTGATTTCATACTACGATTAACGGAGCTTTCTTTTAAATACTCTGTATACCTAGGTGCTGCTATAATTGTGTATACACTAGGTACAATCTTGGCGCATAAGTTCTTCAAGCAGAATAATGGAGGATTTATGACGTACAAACAAGGGATGTTAATTGTACTCGTAATCTCTGTGATTTTTGGGCTGTTGTCTGGCTTATTTAATTACATATATGTCAACTTAGTTGATCCTGATTATGTAATTCGTATGCGTGCAGACATGGAAGCTTGGATGAGTACACTACCCAATGTAACAGAGGCACAAATTGATAAAAGCTTAGCGGGAATGAGCGATGAAAAAGTAAAGTCTCCATTACAGATCGTTAAAGGATTAGCTAGTAATTGTGTTTGGGAGGTTTTTATAGGATTGATTATTACAGCCTTCACAAAACATAACCGTCCCGAGTTTGAGTAAGCGTCCATCGCAGCATTTTCCCGTTGAGCTATCCATCGTTGTACCGCTGCTCAATGAAGCCGAGTCCTTACCTGAGCTGACGCGCTGGATCAACCGCGTGCTCACGCACCATGGGCTCACTTACGAAGTCATTCTGGTAGACGACGGCAGCACCGACGCCTCGTGGGAGGTGATAGAGGAGCTAGCCCAAACGGATACGCACTTGCGTGGCATCCGCTTCAACCGCAACTACGGCAAATCGGCGGCGCTGAATACGGCCTTTGAGGCTGCTACTGGCCGAGTCGTATGCACCATGGATGCCGACTTGCAGGATTCGCCGGAAGAGCTGCCTGAGCTTTACCGGATGATTGTGGAGGACCACTATGACCTAGTAAGCGGTTGGAAAAGAAAGCGCTATGATCCGCTTAGTAAAACACTTCCGACCAAGCTATTCAACGGCGTAACGCGTTGGATATCCGGCATCAACCTGCATGACTTTAATTGCGGCCTCAAGTCTTACGACCAGCGCGTGGTAAAGAGTATTGAGGTGTATGGCGAGATGCACCGCTACATTCCGGTGATTGCCAAGTGGAACGGCTTTGGGCGCATTGGCGAGAAGGCCGTGCAGCACCAAGAACGCAAGTACGGCGTCACGAAATTTGGGCTGGAGCGCTTTGTCTACGGTTTTCTCGACTTGGCTAGTATCACATTTGTAAGTCGGTTTCGGCGGCGGCCCATGCACTTTTTTGGTACCTTAGGCTCGCTGTCTTTCCTAATAGGCATGGTGCTTACGGTATGGCTGACGGGTGAGAAGTGGTGGTTGTCGCTGCACAATCTTAAAGCACGTGGCGTAACGCAGCAGCCCTTGTTCTTTCTGTCTTTGGTGGCCGTTATTATTGGGGTACAGCTCTTTCTGGCCGGTTTTCTGGCCGAGATGGTGCAGCTCAACGGGCCACGCCGCAATCAATATCTAATCCGGGACAAGCTGAATATCAGTTAACAATTATCATTTACCAGTTATCAGTCGTCTTTCGTCATTTATCAATTTTATTAGTCTTTTAGCCTAGCTATCAAAGAAATAGGAAGATGTTAAATGATAATTGGTAAATGAAAAAGGTTGTCATTATCGGCCCGGCTTATCCGTTGCGAGGAGGGTTAGCGACTTACAATGAGCGGCTGGCGCGGGCCTTTCGCGAGGCCGGTGATGAGGTGCGCATTGTGACGTTCAGTCTACAGTACCCTAGCTTTTTATTTCCTGGTCAGACCCAGTTTAGCACCGAACCCGGCCCCACAGACCTAGCTATCGACGTCAGTATCAACTCCGTTAACCCGCTGACGTGGTGGGCCGTGGGCGAGAAGCTGCGACGTGAAAAGCCGGATCTGGTGGTGTTCCGCTTCTGGCTGCCGTTTATGGGGCCGGCCCTCGGAACCATTGCTCGCCGAATACGACGCAACCACCACACGCGCATTGTTGCCATCACTGACAACGTCATTCCGCACGAAAAGCGGCCTGGCGACCGGCCGTTCACGCGCTACTTCTTGTCAGCTTGTGATGGATTCGTGACGATGTCGCGCGCCGTGCTGGCTGATTTGCGCCGCCTGCGGTTTAAGCAACCAGCACAGTACCAGCCGCATCCGCTTTACGATAATTTTGGAGCCCTGAAGCCGAAAGCTGCGGCTTTGGAAGCACTGAACCTAGATCCGAAGTTTGGCTACCTGCTCTTTTTCGGTTTCATACGGGCCTACAAGGGGCTTGATATCTTGCTTGAAGCATTTGCCGACGAGCGGCTGGCTCAGTTGCCCATCAAGCTGATCATTGCCGGGGAGTATTACGAAGACGCGGCGCCCTATGAAGTGCTCATCCAGAAGTATAACCTGGAAAGCCGCCTGGTGCGCGCCACCGATTTCATTCCAAACGAACAGGTAGCCAATTACTTCTGCGCTTCCGATATTGTGGTGCAGCCTTACAAAAATGCCACCCAGAGCGGCGTTTCACAGATTGCTTACCACTTCGAGCGGCCGATGCTCGTGACCGACGTTGGCGGCTTAGCCGAGTTAATTCCGGCCGGCGAAGTTGGGTACGTTACCAAGGCGCAGCCCAAAGCCATTGCCGACGCGCTGGTTGATTTCTACGAAAACAGTCGGGAGGCCGAGTTTGCTGCCGGTGTGTGGGCCCGAAAAAAGCAATTTTCGTGGTCGGAAATGGTAGCGGCGCTGAAAGCTGTGGCAAGTTAAAGAGCCTAGGTCCCGGCTGCACTTGGCACCGTTGAAACTTAGGCTCTTATCAGGCTAGCTTTCCGGAGCTACACGCTCATGCTGGCTTGCACCGCGCTCAAGACTTTCTCGGCTGGTAAGTCTTCCATACAACTGGTACCTAGCTTGCAGGTGCCACGGTAGAAGCACACGCACTGGCGGTCGGGCTGCACAATCTGGCCGCGGCCATAGAGGTCGAATTCGTAGGGGTTGAAGATGTTGTTCATCAGTACCGTAGGCTTTTGCAGGGCAATGCTGATGTGCATGGCCATGGTTACCTGCGTCACGATGACGTCCATTTGGTAGAGCAGGTTGATGAACTGCTCCAAGGGGAAATACCCTAGGTAGGTGGCGCCGGTAGCGGTGTGCAGGCGCTGGTTGCGCTCATCTTCAGCCGCGCCGCCGAGCAGAATGGGCGCGTAGCCGGCGCTTTGGAGCTGCCTGATCAGCGAAACCCATTTCTCATCGGACCACAAGCGGGTCGTCCATCGGTCGCCACAGCCGGTGTTCAGGCCCACGCGCGGCTTGCCGGCGGGCAGCGCATCCCAGCGGTAGCCCTTGTCCTGGTGGTTGTCGAACACGTATTCCTCGCCCCGAAACTCATAACCGCATAACTCAAAGATTTCCTGTGGGTAAGGCTTCTGATTTTCCAGGCTAGACTGGTCGAATACGCCGGTCAGGAACTTATGATTCGCCAGCTCATTGCCGGGCCACGCCACGCCGTAGTCGGGGTGCAGCCTGTAGCCAAACTTCTGCTTAGCCCGAATAGTATCGTGCAGCGCGCAGGCTTCCTTGTCCTTATCAAGGTTGAACAGGATGTCAAACTCGCGGGCTTGTAAGTGCAGCGTCGAAGCTAGGTCCAGCTTCAGAATCTCATCCACGGCGCCGGCAGGCAGGATAGCGGGCGTGAGCGTAAGCCAGGTGATCTTAGCCGCCGGATACTCCTGTCGCAACCGCCGCAGCAGGGGTGTCGTCCGAATTACGTCGCCGATAGCACCTAGCTTGATAATCAGAATTCGCTCTTTAACAGGCGCGTACACTGGGCAGCCGGCGCACACATAGCCATGCTCTTTGTTGGGACGACAGGGAATATCACCGCGAAAATGGCGGCAATCGGGGTGGACGAGGATGCCGTTCAGTTCAGGCATTACTAGGATGCTTAGAAGAAGTATTGGGCAAAGATAATGACGTGCAATCCTGGCTGGAGTGGGCCTCCAGCCAGGATTGTAGCGCCATAGCAGATAGCGACGGTAAGCTAACCGCGGTTAGATACCGAGGTAATTCGAGGGGGAAATAGCGCGCAGTTCGGCTTTCACCCCTTCGCTCACATCCAGCGTTTCCACGAACTCCCGAATCGTCTCAGCCGAAATGGAAGTGCCTGTGCGCGTCAGTGCTTTCAGAGCGTTGTAGGGGTCGGGATAGTTTTCGCGGCGCAAAATGGTTTGAATGGCTTCGGCCACCACGGGCCAGTTGGCTTCCAGGTCGCGGCGGAGCGCTTCTTCGTCGAGGGCCAGCTTATTGAGGCCGCGTTGCAGCGAGGTCAGCGCGATGAGCGTGTGACCGAGCGGCACCCCTAGGTTGCGCAGCACCGTGGAGTCAGTGAGGTCGCGCTGGAGGCGGGAGATGGGCAGCTTGGCGGCCAGGTGTTCCAGCAATGCATTGGCAACACCTAGGTTACCCTCCGCATTTTCAAAATCGATGGGGTTTACCTTGTGCGGCATGGCCGACGAGCCAACCTCACCCGCCTTGATGGTCTGACGGAAATAGCCTATCGAAATGTACTGCCACACGTCGCGGGCTAGGTCTATCAGGATGGTGTTGAGGCGCTTGAGTCCGTCGCAGGTGGCAGCCAGATGGTCGTAGTGCTCAATCTGGGTGGTCGGGTAGCTGCGGTGCAGGTGTAGCGTTTCGTTCACGAAATGGTTGGCAAACTGATTCCAGTCGATCTGCGGATAGGCAACGTGGTGGGCGTTGAAGTTGCCGGTCGCGCCCCCAAACTTCGCCCCGAATGGCACCTGCCCTAGCAGCTCTACCTGCGCATCGAGTCGGGCCACGAACACCATTATTTCCTTGCCCAAGCGGGTAGGGGAGGCGGGCTGCCCGTGCGTGCGGGCCAGCATCGGCACCTCTTTCCACTCGTCGGCGCGCGTAGCGAGCTGATTGCGAACTTGGGCATAAGCGGGCAACAGCACCTGGAGCAACGCCTGTTTGAGGCTCAGCGGAATCGCCGTATTGTTGATGTCCTGTGAGGTGAGCCCGAAGTGAATAAACTCCAGATGTTGCCCCAAACCTAGGGTCGTGAACTGGTCGCGAAGAAAGTATTCCACCGCCTTTACGTCGTGATTGGTTACTCGCTCGTGGGCTTTCACTGCCTCTGCTTCTGGCTCACCAAAGCCCTGGTAAATAGCGCGCAACGCCGGAAACACAGTCGGGTCGACGCTTGCTAGCTGCGGCAGCGGCAATTCGCAGAGGGCGATAAAGTATTCTATTTCCACCAGCACCCGAAAGCGAATCAGCGCCAGTTCCGAGAAGTAAGGCGCTAACAGCGCAGTTTGGCGGTGGTAGCGCCCGTCGAGGGGCGAAACGGCGGTAAGCGGGGTGAGGGTTGTGGGGAAAGACATAGCGAAGAGGATGGCCAGATGGGCCAAAGGTAACGAAAGCCGAACCGTCCGACGAAGCTAAGCGCGCGGCTTTTCGCTACCTTTGTGCAGTATGCGGCGACGAATTTGGTATGAAACTCGTACCTGTCCGTTGCAATTCTCTCCCTCTGATTCTCCGCGTGAATTCTGCTGTTAAGAAAAAAATAGGTATTGGCCTGGGCATTCTGGTAACGCTACTGGCCGTGGCGCTGGGCGTTTTTTTGCTTAAGCGTCAGCAACTGCTCAATTATGCCTTGGTTCAGGTGAAGGCGAAAGTCGAGCGCAAGTACCCCGTGCAGCTGACCCTAGGTCCGGCCCGCTTCACAGATCTGAATTCCGTGCGCATCGACGGCGTAGCCTTAGTGCCCACTGGCCACGACACGCTGCTGCGGGCCTCAAGCATTGATGCTTCGCTGAGCGTACGGTCGTTGTTTGCCGGCCGGCCGGTGTTCAGCAATCTGCAAATCGATAATGCCCGCCTGACGGCCCGCAAAACGGCCGCGACGGACAATTTCTCGTTCCTGTATCGGAAGAAGAAAAGAACAACGGCTGCGCGCGATACGGCCAAGGGAACCAACTACGGCGTTCTGCTGAACCAACTGCTGGAAGCCGGGTTCGATAACGTTCCGGGCGAGGCGGCTTTCAAGAACTTCTTGGTCACCTACGATAGTCCGCGCCACCAGGCGCAGATAACCATGCCAAGCCTCACGATTGAAGACGGTGACATTAAGGGCCAACTTACGGCCGTCATCGATTCGGTCACTAACCGCTTGGGTATCACTGGCCACGTAGAAGCTGGCGACTATGAGCTAGCGGCGCAGGTGTACGGCCTGAACCGGCAGCCCGTGACGTTGCCCTACTTGCAGCGTCGCCTCAATACGCGCGTGCAGTTCGACACGATGCGCGTGAGCCTAGATGGTAAAGACTTCGACGACGAGCAGCTGACGCTACGCGGTTCGGCCTCCGCCACCAACTTTGTGCTCAACCAGCCTAAACTGGCTGCCCGCGACATTGTGGTGCCGCACGGCGGCATCAACTTCATCACCACCCTAGGTCAGGCGTCGATGGTGCTGGAAAAAGGCACCAAAGTGCGGCTCAACCGCATCGAGTTTTACCCCACGTTCAGCATCCGTAAGCTGCCGGTACCGCAACGCGTGATTGGCAAAGCCAACGGCGTGAAGAAGCGCAGCGACTTTCTAGCGGGCTTGCAGGTTTCGGCGGATATAGAATCGGCTGAGACGCCCGCAAACGACTTTTTTGCGTCGTTGCCCGGCGGCATGTTTGAGGCGCTGGAAGGGATGCAGGGCGAAGGCACGTTAAAGTACAGCCTGCATACATCCCTGGATATGAACCAGGTAGATAGCCTGAAGTTTGATTCGTCGTTGCGCGGCAAGAACTTCCGCATTACGCACTTTGGACAGGAAAACCTGAATAAGCTCAACGAGGAATTTGCCTACACTGCCTACAACGACAAAGGCGACTCCATCAAAACGTTCCTAGTTGGTTCCGACAACAAGGATTTTGTGCCGTACGATCAGGTATCGAACTACCTGAAAAGCGCCATTCAGACGGCCGAGGACCCTAGGTTTTTTACTCACAAAGGTTTCATGGAGAAGGCCTTCGTGAAATCGGCTATCCAGAACCTGAAGGAGCATCGCTTCGCCCGCGGCGGCAGCACGATTTCCATGCAGCTCGTGAAAAACGTGTTCCTGACGCGTCAAAAAACCGTGGCCCGCAAGGTGGAAGAGATGCTCATTGTGTGGCTTATTGAAAATACGCGCCTCGTGAGTAAGGAGCGCATGTTTGAGGTGTACCTGAACATCATTGAGTGGGGCCCGAAAATCTACGGGGTGAAGGATGCGGCCCGCTTTTACTTTGCCAAGCAGCCCGACGATCTCAACCTCTCGGAGAGCCTGTACCTGGCGAGCATCATCCCCAAGCCTAAGTTCTACCGCTACTCCTTCGACAGCTACGGCAACCTGCGGGGCAGCACCCGCTACTTCTATCGCCTCATCGCCGACATTATGGTGGAGCGCGGCATGATCACGCAAGCTGACCGCGAGAATATGGCCCTCGGCGTCGCGCTAAACGGTCCCGCTCGCAAGTATATCGTGACGGCCCGTGACACCACGCGCCCGGCTGCTGCCGACTCGTCGCAGTTTGAGCCCCTTAACCTAATTGACTTGCTTGGCGGCGGTCAGGCACCCGACGCGGGGGTGAACAGCAATACACCCGACGAGCAGCCAGCGCCACCGCCGCAGAAACCATAGAACAGTAAAAGAAAAGCCTCCTTGATTCAATTCAGAGAGGCTTTTTTTGTAAACTAGGGAGGCAAGATTATAACGGCTCTTCTTCCTGTTTAGGGAAAATAAGAGATATGATAACGGATGCAGCCAAGATAAAACCTACTAAGCCAAGCGAAAGGCTCATCGGAATTTCGTAGCCACGCGCCGCCAGGTAGTCGGTGCCGAGCAGCTTAGCACCAATGAAGACCAGGATCAGGGCCAGCCCGTAGTGCAGGTAGTGAAAGAGCTTCATCAGCCCGGCCAAGGCGAAATACATAGCCCGCAGACCTAGCAAAGCAAACACGTTGGACGTGTACACGATAAATGTGTCGCGCGAAACCGCCAGAATAGCCGGGATAGAATCGACGGCAAACATCACGTCCGTCGTTTCGACCATGAGCAGCACCACAAATAATGGCGTGGCAAACAGCAGCTTGTCTTTACGCACAAAGAACTTGTCGCCCTCCAGCTTGCTGGTCACGGGCATGTAGCGGCTCAGGAACTTAACGACGGGGTTATTATCTGGGTCAATTGCCGGCTCGCCTGCGCTGAGCGCCATGCGTACGCCCGTGTAGATGAGGAAAGCACCTAGCACGTAAAGCAGGATGTGAAACTTGGCCAGCAGGGCCGCTCCGGCCAGAATAAACGCCGCTCGCAAAACCAAAGCACCAATGATGCCCCAGAACAGGATTTTGTGCTGATACTGCTGTGGAACTTGGAAATAGCTGAAAATGAGCAAGAAGACAAATAGATTATCAACGCTCAGTGACTTTTCAATCAAATAGCCGGTCAGGAATTCTAGCCCCGCCTGCCTACCCATTGTGCGGTATACGAAGTAGTTGAAGGTCAGCGACAACACTACCCAGAAGCAACTCCATGCCAACGCTTCCCGCATTTTTACCACGTGGGCTTTGCGGTTGAAGACGAGCAGGTCGAGCATCAGCATCGCCAAAACGAAAGCGTTGAAGCCGACCCAAAAGGCGGGAGTGTTTTCCATGCGCAGGACGAGACAAGACCTAGCTCTGCCCTCAAGACGGAGCAGAACTATGCTAGGCTTACCGCGATTCCTGGGCCGGGGTTGCGGTGCTCACCGAAATAGCGTCCGGGGCATTCTGGCTACTGTCGGTTGTGCCGCGCCGGAAGCGGTGAAACCAGCTGTAAACCTTCATCTGCACAACGCCGAAAAATGCCTCCTTGAAGATGCCTTTCGACATTTTGGAAGCGCCGCGCGTGCGATCGGTGAAGATAATCGGCACTTCCTTGATGCGGAAGCCGTACTTGTAGGCGAGCCACTTCATTTCGATCTGGAAGGCGTAACCCACAAAACGGATGCGGTGGCGTAGTACCGTGCGCAGCACCCGCGCCGTATAACACTTAAAGCCGGCCGTGGCATCAGCAATAGGCATGCCTGTGATAAAGCGCACGTAGGCCGAGGCGAACCACGACATCAGCACGCGGTCCATGGGCCAGTTAACCACGTTTACGCCTTGGATATAACGCGAGCCAATCGCCATATCGTAGCCATCCACGGCGCAGGCTTCATAAAGACGGATAAGATCGTCGGGGTTGTGGGAGAAGTCGGCGTCCATCTCAAACACGTACTCATAACCGCGCATCAGCGCCCACCGGAAGCCGTGAATGTAGGCGGTACCTAGGCCCATTTTGCCCTGCCGCTCTTCCAGAAAAAGCCGATCTGGGAATTCCTGCATCAACCCTCGGACGATAGCCGCTGTGCCGTCGGGTGAGCCGTCGTCGATAATGAGCACATCAAACGCTTTGGGCAACGAAAATACTTTGCGGATAATCAGCTCCGCATTTTCGCGCTCATTGTACGTCGGGATTAAGACCAGCCCACTGTTCATTGCCTCAAAGATAATAGCTAGGGCCTGCTGCCGATAATTTTTTCGGCCAGCTGCCGGGCGTGGCGCACGCAATCAGGCACGCCAACCCCTGCCCGCCAGTTAGCTGCGGTGTGAATGTTGCTGGTAATCAAATCGTCAGCGGCGGCGTGGGCCGCTACAATGCGTTGGTCGAACTGCGGGATGGCGCGCGGCCAGTAGTAGCGGCTTTGCCACACAGGAACTGCTGCCTTAATGCCGTACAAGCGACTAAGCTCCTGATGAACCGCTTGTTTCTGCTCCGCCTCCGGCTGTTGTGCCTGCGCTTCGTACTGGCTGCCGCCCACAAATGTGGTAAATAGCACTTGGTCGGCCGGGCACCGGTTAGAAAAAAGCGAGCTGGTCCAGATGCTGCCAGCGGCATATGGCTGCTCTATGCGTGGATGCAGCGCGCCAAAGCCATCCAGCGGGTGTGCTACATCGGCCCGACGATAAGCCGTGTACACAGCCGCCATTGGGGGGTAGTACACGCCGGCAAGCGCCTTGGCTGCTTCCGGAAATAAAGGCTGAAGCAGCGGAGCAGCCGCGTACGTGGGCAAAGCAAGTACCACATCCGTGTAATGTTGCGGAGCTAAGCCACCCGCAAGCTGCACCTGATAGTGGCCGTTTGGCAACCGGGTAAGTGACGTAACCGACTCACCAGCGTGGTAGTTCGTAAGCTGATTAGCTAAGGTGATGGGCAGCATTTGCAGGCCCGCACGGAGCGAGATAATGCGTCGGCGTCCGCCAGTGCCGCTGCTTTTGGCAAGTCCGCGCACTACTGAGCCGTAGGTTTGCTCCAGCTCAGCTAGCTTCGGAAACGTTTTGTGCAATAGTAATGCTTCCGGGTCGCCGGCGTAGATGCCGGAGATGAACGGATTTACCGCGTATTCCACGACCTCTGACCCGAAACGGCGACGAAAAAAGCCAGCTACGGTTTCAGTTGGGTTGGCTGGCAGCGGCGCGCGGCTCAGTTCCCGTAAGATATTAAACTTCGCTTTCAGACTGAAAAAGCCATTTGCTAGTAGTGTGGGCGGCGAACTGGGCAGCTTCCGATAGCGGCCACCGCGCAGCACGTAGCGATTGGCACTTACACCCGCAGTATTCTGAATATCTCCGCTCAAACCTAGGTCGGTAAGCAGATCTTCCAACTCAGCGCTGAGTTGTAGTGAATTAGGGCCGGTTTCAATCAGATAATCGCTCGTCTGTTCTGTGCGCAAATTTCCGCCAGGCGTTGAGCTAGCCTCAAACAAATCGTAGGCTACACCTGCTTTTTGCAGGTAATGTGCCAGTGTAAGGCCGGAAATGCCACCGCCCAGAATAGCGACCATGATACAACGCTTAGGAAAAGATAAAAGAACAACGTGATGCCAGCGCACCGCCACAAAGGTAGGTGCTGCCGTCAACCTTGGGCGTCCACGCCTGATTGGTAACAATCATGAGCCCATGTAATTCACCAGCTAAACGGATTTTTTACGCATTCCGCATGGCAGAATGTAGTTTTGGACTGATGAATAACTCAAACTCTACGACTGAGTTGCCCAAGCGCAACAAAGCCATTTTTCTGGACCGCGATGGGGTGCTGAATGAGGAAATCGGCGACTATGTATGGCGCCTGGAGGATTTCACGGTGCTGGCAGGAGTGCCGGAAAGCTTGGTCCGCCTCAAAGCTGCTGGCTATTACCTTATTGTCGTCACAAACCAGGCAGGCATCGCCAAAGGTCTCTTTACACCTGCTGAGATGCATGCCTGCCACGATAAGCTGCAGCAAGCCATTGGGAATCTGATTGATGCGTTTTACTTCGCTCCGTCGCATCCTTCTGTTAGCGAATCGTTGTCGCGCAAGCCGGCTCCCCTGATGCTGGAGAAAGCCATTGCGCGCTTCCACCTCGACCCAACTCAGTGCTGGATTGTGGGCGACCGACTACGCGACCTGGAGGCCGGAGCGCGGGTTGGCGTGCGGGGCATCCTGGTAGGTCACAGCGAAGTAGGCGCGTATCAACCTTATGCCGCCAACCTGGCAGCGGCCACCGATATTATCCTAGGTCAGGTGCAATATCTTTGCTAAAAGGAATGCGGGGTAGAAGTTAAGTTTCTGCTCAACTTCTACCCCGCATTCCTTTATAATTCTACTTGCTAATTTTCGATCAAGCTTTCTTCATTGATATACGTACCTAGCCTTTTGAAAAAGCCAGTAGGGGTTAAATACTCTTCCCAGATTCCTCGTAGCTTTTTCTGAAGCGCTTTGAAATCTTCTTCGGAGATATTGTTGTGAAAGTCTGCAACAATATCTCCGATTCTATCAATGTCTTTCTCGTCCACCCAAACGCAAAGGCTTTTCCAATCAATTACGTTTTCAAAAGGTACGGTGCTATCAGTGTCCAGGAAAATTGGAATTCTGCCGCAGCATAAGGTTTCAAAGAAGCGAATAGAATTGTTTCCATAGCCGCGAATGCATATTGTATAATCGCTCTCAATTATATTATCTACAAACTTCTTCCTGAAATTGTAGTTGTCTTCAGCAATGTTACCCGTGTTGAGGCCGTCTGGGCCAAAGGCAAAATTGCTTTTCAGCCTAAAATTCTGAACGACCTTTTTGGAACGTTGTAGTCCTATTATTGCCCGTGCTCTATAGGAGTGGGCTACTTTAACGGGAAACTTCTGCATGATTCCCATGTAGTTGCCTATCAGTCTGATCATGCCTAGTACCTTCTCCTTGCCCATCGTGGTATTAAGAGGAGGAGCATAACCGCAAAATCCTATAACGGGTTTGCTGGCCTTGGGGCGAATTGTTAATACGCCATCATTATATTTCTCCAAGAAGTCTTCAAAGAAGTGCGGCCAAGGATGTACGTTCTTCGGCTGTTTTGATTTGCTGATGGCACTATTGAATATAATAGCATTTTTGATCTTTATATTCAGGTCCAATGTGTCGTGGCCTACAAAAACCAGTACTTTTTTATTGCTGCCTTCTACATATTTAACGAAGGGCTCTATTTCTTTTTCGAATTTTGCCTGATCATTAATTACATCATAGAATATTGGCAGCAAACAAGCGTCGCATTCTTCAAGCGTTGTAAGCTCCAAGAACTCTTTGCCATTCTTTAGATAGTCGTCGAACCTGCCGTACGTAACTGAACCAGGCTTCTCTTCGAAATTACCTATAAAAGGAATGAGCAGTTCAACGGGCTTGCCTTTGTCTAGTAGGCTTAAATCAGTATAAAGCTTGAGCTTCATGTGTTTTTCTTTTGATGTTGTCGCAGTTTAACCTTTAGACTACTTTAACTAATAGCTTCGCACGGACGAACTTAATGCTTGGACGTTAATGTGTCAGTCAAGCAGAAGGGTTTATCCTGAACGATTAAGGACGACTTGGAATGCAGAATACCAGCACTTACCCAACTTGCGTCTTGCTCTTGATTAATATGCAAAAGTCGATATAAAAGCTGAATATAGAATTAATTTAGTAAGAATATTGATTTTCCTGAGAATCAGACTGATTAATCAAGAGCATAAAGTTCAGTGCTAGGTGTCGTACTACAATGGTAGTATAACCTAGGTATAGATAGATGAGGCTTCTAAAGCCGAAAGCCCCGACCGAGGGCGGGGCTTTCGTTGGGAAAGGTTGTTGCGTGCGGTAGCCTAGGTTTTCATGCGGTGTTAATTCCACATGCGCCTCGGCGCACTTGTCTAGCTTGCTATTACTGACGAGCAACAGAAGTAGTAGACGTGCTGGCCGTGATAGGCGACGAAACATGGGTGGCCGGCTTGGTGCTGGAGTAAGCAGGGCATTTGGTGGTGCAAGAATTCAAACCTACAAGGCCGATTATTGCGATGAGAAGAAGGTTTTTCATGTAAAAATGCAATAACTTGTTAGAGGAAGATGCCAAGAGGTTCAAACGGAATGCAAACCACTTAATTGTATAGATCGTTCCTAACACAAAGATTTTGCCTAAAATACAAAAGCAGCTTTCCTCACCAAGGTGAAGGAAGCTGCTTGCTGTTTCTAAGGATAACTGATATTGTTATCAGGATATAGTACTACTGGTGAGTAGCTGGGGTAGCTATGCTAGCCGTCTGGTTGGTGGGCGCTGAAGTTGACCCCTTAGCTTTGCTATAAGCCGGACAAACTTGCTTGTTGCAAGAGGTAAGTCCAGAAACAATTACTAGAGCGACAAGAAGTACTTTTTTGATCATGGGAAAGCAGTGAAAGTTGGCAGAGAAAAGATCTGGGCCCGAAACACAAGTATCGGGCCGACTCAGCGTGGAGCCAGCCCGGTACTTGCAGCGGTAACCTAGCTTTGGTACCCTAATATACGCATCATTGATTCACTATCCTGCTCATCGGCAAACACATAGTCGGTGAGGGTGCCGTCTTCGGCGCGGTCAAGGATGACGTGTTTGGGCGCCGGGATGAGGCAGTGCTTGATGCCGCCGTAGCCGGAAAGGCTTTCCTGGTAGGCGCCGGTGTGGAAGAAACCGACGTACAGCTTCTGCTCATCCGTGTTTTTGCGCTCGGGCAGGAATACCTGGTAGATGTGCTTCTCGGCGTTGTAGTAGTCCTGTGAGTCGCAGGTGAGGCCACCGAGCTGAATCTTCTTGTAGGACTTCTGCCAGCCATTGATGGCCAGCATGATAAAGCGCTGATTCAAGGCCCACGTATCGGGCAGGTTGGTGATGAACGAGCCGTCAATCATGTACCAAAGCTCCTTGTCGTTCTGAAGCTTTTCGTCCAGAATCGAGTAGAGCGTCACGCCGCTTTCGCCCACCGTGAAGATGCCAAACTCCGTGAAGATGTTCGGCTCCGGCACACCTTCTTCGGCGCAAATGCGCTTGATCGTGCGCAGGATTTCTTCGATCATATAGGCATAATCGTACTCCGGCTGGATGCTGGTCTGGATGGGCAGGCCGCCGCCGATGTCGATGGTGGTGAGGGTGGGGCACACTTTGCGCAGCTCGCAGTACTTATGCACGAAGCGGCTCAGCTCCGACCAGTAGTAGCTCGTGTCCTTGATGCCGGTATTGATGAAGTAGTGCAGCATCGTCAGCTCAAAGCGGGGGTCTTCCTTGATCTTCTGCTCGTAGAGCGGAATGGCATCGGCGTAGCGCACGCCCAGGCGCGAGGTATAGAACTGAAACCTAGGTTCTTCGTCGGAAGCTAGGCGCATCCCTAGGTTGCACTTCTCACGCACGTTTTCGTGGTAGTACTCAATCTCGTCGAGGTTGTCGAGAATGGGCATGCAGTTCACGAAACCCTCGTTGATGAGCTCGGTGAGGTGGCGCTTGTACCGCTCGCGCTTAAAGCCGTTGGCGATGATGAAGGTCTGCTTGTTGATCTTGCCCTTGTTGTACAACGCCCGTACGATGTTGATATCGAAGCCTGAAGACGTCTCGATCTGAATATCGTTCTTCAGCGCTTCTTCCAGCACAAAGCTGAAGTGTGACGACTTGGTACAGTAGCAGTAGGTGTAAGTGCCCTGGTAATCTGTTTTCGCGATGCCATCTGCAAACCACTTCTTGGCCCGCTGAATCTGGGAGCTGATCTTGGGTAAGTAGGTGAGGCGCAACGGCGTACCGTGCTTCTGGATGATATCCATCAGGGGAATATCATGGAAGCGCAGCTCGTTATTTTGTACGGTAAAATCTTGAGTGGGAAAGTCGAACGTCTGAGAAATCAGGTCGTGATAGGTATCCATTGAAGGGAGAAGGGGTCTGTAGCTTGTGGGTTAAAACGCTATAAAGCGCATGCCGAAACATCGGGTAGGTCCTGGTAATTCCATCAACAATGGAAGATTACCCAAGACGGATAAGATGCTGAAGCAAGAGCATGAAGCGCGTAAATGAGTGAAACAACCTAGCCTTTCTGCGGGCTTTTGCGCACCTTTAAGGGCCGGCAAAGATAGGTGGTAGCGGACACTCCTACGGGGGCGTCCGGGACGAGAGCGGTGAGACGTGGTCCTGCTCCGACTGGTATTCGGCTGGGTCTTTGGCTGCCCGTCGTTGTCGCGCACAGTTGGTTATGAAACGCATTAAGCTCATTGAAGTTCGCTCCGAGCTAGGGGCGGGCACCCGCGGGGCTAGTCTGGGAATAGACGCTCTGCGCATTGCTTGTCTGAACAAAGGTTCTGATTATTTCCGGCGCTTCAACGCCGTTGCCGTGCCCGATCTGAACCACGTGCTGTTCGACAAAAATCACTTCCCTTACGCCAAGCACATCGATTCGGTGTACACGGTGCTGAAGGGCATTGCTAATACGGTGGAACAGACGCTACGTTTCGGGGAGTTCCCGTTGGTGCTGGCCGGCGACCACAGCAACGCCGCCGGCACCATCGCCGGCATCAAGGCGGCCTACCCGCACAAGACCCTGGGCGTCGTTTGGGTCGACGCCCACGCCGACATTCACTCGCCCTACACTACGCCTTCCGGCAACATGCATGGCATGCCGCTGGCCATGGCCCTGAACGAGGATAATCGCGTGTTGCAGCGCAACGAGCCAGAGCCCGAAACCGAATTCTTCTGGCGCCGCCTCCAAAATCTAGGGGAGCCCGGCCCCAAGCTCACGCCCGAACACCTCGTGTACGTGATGGTGCGCGACACGCAGCGCGAAGAGGATGAGCTGGTGGAAAGGCTAGGTGTAAAAAATTTTGTGCTCGATGAATTTCGCGCCAAAGGGCCTAAGCAGGTAGCCCGCGAAATTTATGAGCGGCTGCGCTTCTGCGATTTGGTGTACGTGTCGTTCGATGTCGATTCGCTGGATTCGCGCTTCAGCAAAGGCACCGGCACGCCGGTAGAAGCTGGGCTGAATGTGCAGGAAGCTATCAGCCTGTGTCATTATCTACTGGAAAATGAGCGAGTTGTGTGCTTCGAAATGGTCGAGATAAATCCCACGCTCGACTCCGAAAACACGATGGCGAAGAATGCCTTCGACATTCTGGAGTCGGCCACCGATGCCATTCAGGAGCGGCTGCGGCTGGAGGAAGCTACCTCGCGCGGACCTAGGGGCGAGGTGGCAAATGGGTGAGGGCACCTGTCATTCCGAGCAGCGCGAGGAATCTGGATTACCACTTTAAAGATGAACCCAGATTCCTCGCTGCGCTCGGAATAACAGAGAAAGGCAAACAATTGTCGGCTGCAAGTCCTTATGCACATACGACAACCAACTCCACCTACCTCATGAAATACAATCTGTTAGGCAACACGGGCCTGAAAGTTTCGGAGCTGTGCCTGGGCACCATGACCTTCGGCGGCAAAGGCTGGGCACAAGCCATCGGTACGCTCGGACAAGAGCAAGTAGATGAGCTGATGAAGCGCTCCATCGACGCGGGTATCAACTTCATCGATACGGCCAACGTGTACTCCGAAGGCTGGTCGGAAGAGCTGACCGGCCAGTCCTTCCGCAACCTAGGTATCGACCGCCATGACCTCGTGCTGGCTACCAAAGTGCGCGGCAAGATGGGTGAGGGCCCCAACCAGGTTGGCCTCACCCGCAAGCACATCATGGATCAGGCCGAGGCTAGCCTCAAGCGCTTGAACACCGATTACATCGACCTCTACCAAATCCACAGCTACGACCCGCTCACGCCGCTGGAAGAAACTCTGCGCGCCCTCGATGACCTGGTGCGGAGCGGCAAAGTGCGCTACATCGGGGCCAGCAACCTAGCTGCCTGGCAATTGATGAAAGCCTTGTCGTACTCGACCTACAACCACGTCGAGAAGTTCGTGTCGCTGCAAGCCTACTACACCATTGCCGGCCGCGACCTGGAGCGCGAGCTAGTACCATTGCTGCAAGATCAGAAAGTAGGCCTAATGGTGTGGAGCCCGCTGGCCGGCGGTTTCCTAAGCGGCAAATACACCCGCGAGAACCAGGGGGAAGAAGGCTCCCGCCGCACCGGCTTCGACTTCCCGCCCGTCGACAAAGAAAAAGCCTACGACATCATCGACGCGTTGCAGCCGCTGGCCGAAGCAAAAGGCGTTACGGTGGCACAAGTTGCCCTGGCCTGGCTGCTCCACCAGCCCGTCGTGACCAGCGTAATCATTGGCGCTAAAAAGATGGACCAGTTGGAAGATAACCTGAAAGCCGTGGATGTGCAGCTGACCCCCGAAGACTTGCAGAAGCTGGATGAAGTTAGCAAGCTAACCCCGGAGTATCCGGGCTGGATGCTGGATTTCACGAAAGGCGACCGGCAGGCGTAGAAGTTCTAGAGCAAATTAGAAAGGCTCCTCATTGAGGAGCCTTTTTTTATGTCACGTCAGTCACTGTCTCGTTGTGGATGTACGTCTGTGCTGGTGCCGGGATCATCGTAGCCGCAGCCGCAGATGCTCTGAGTATCTGGGATGTTTTGCGCAGGTGTGTCCTTTGGGACGGACTAGCAGCGTTCTTCGGATCAGCCGGGGGGCGGGCGTTATAAAGTAGGTAAATAAGGAAAACCTAGGTTCTGCTTTACGTGGACAGTCAGGTAGCCGCTTAACCTCAACTATACTTATTTAACTTATTGCACATGCTTGGTGCAGCGCAGCTGTCGTATTAATCTCATCCTACTCCAATCTAACTGCATTTGTCAATGCGAAACCTCTCTCTTCCGCGAACTAATCACGTGTTGCTACTAGCTGTGCTCAGCGCGGTAGTTCTGTACTTTGGGCGCCCATTTCTGGTACCGCTTGCGCTGGCGGCGGTGCTGGCTATGCTGCTGACACCTGTGGCGCAGCGACTTGAGCGGTGGGGGCTAGGTCGAGTTGCGTCGGGGTTGTTGTGCATATTGTTGCTGCTGCTGTTCATTGGCGCCGTCGTTGGAATTATCGGAGCCCAAGCGGCTAGCATTTCCGAACAGCTGCCGCAAATTCAGCAGAAGCTGCAACAACTCTTGGAACAGGTTCAGCAGTGGATTCAGCAGCAGTTTGGGGTGGCACCACAGCAGCAGATTCGCTTCATAGAGAAGCAAGTCAGTAAGGCTGGGCAATCGGCCAATCGCTATCTAACGGCTTCGCTCAGGAGACTTAGCGGTTTGCTGAGTGGCTTAGTGCTGGTAGTGCTCTACCTGTTTTTCTTTCTCTGGGGTCGGAGCAAGTTTCGCGAGTTCTTCTTGCGCCTAGCCCCGGAAGGTCGGCGAGGCGAAATGGGACAGATGCTCGACCAGATGCGGCGAGTAGCTGGACAATACCTAAGCGGCCGATTTGTCTCGATCATATTTTTAACGGTTTTCTACGCCATTGGCTTCTCCATTGCTGGGCTGAAGAATGCGCTACTGTTGGCGTTTATTGGCGCATTGCCCACGCTAGTGCCCTATGTTGGCGCTTTTGTTGGCGCCTTTTTTCCCTTAATGATGGCGCTAGTAAGTGGCTCCGCTACTCAGGTGCTACCTACAGCGGCCATTATAGCGGCGGCACAAGTCATCGACAACAACATCATTGAGCCGCTAGTAATGGGTTCCCGACTCAACCTAAGCCCCATTTTTACTATTGTAGGGGTAGTAGCCGGCGAGCTGCTTTGGGGTATTCCGGGCATGATCTTATTTGAGCCGCTGCTCGCTATCATCCGCATTATATGCTCCCACGTGACGGAACTGCATCCATATGCATTTCTGCTTGAAGGCGAGGTGGCAGAGCCCAAATGGCTAGACAAGTTCAAACGACTATTCCATCGAGCCGTTGATTGAGGGTCAGCTAAGCTTCCAGGCGAAGTAGTTTGCTGTGCTTTTATCAATAGAATACCCATCTGCCTTCACGCACGAAGGAGGCCAACTGTAGCTCCACCTACCACAACTTTTCCCTTACGTTCCCCCTAGCCTTTCTACCTTTGCGCCAGAAATCGGAAGCAGATTCCAAGTCATCGGCTGCCTGAGCTTCGGCTTGTGGCAGTAGCCGCTTAGCGGCGCCGGCGCTCATCTGCTATTATCCTAGCCTCTTTTCTGTGCAACAACTCGAAAATAGCATCAAAGCGGCGCTCAGCGCGGCTATCCAGCAAGTATTCAGCGCCCAGGTGCCGGCCGAACAGCTCACCTTGCAGCCCACCCGCAAAGATTTCGCGGGCTCTTTCACCCTTGTTACGTTCCCGCTGACCAAAGCGCTAGGCAAAGGCCCGGAGCAGATCGGGCAGGCGCTGGGCGAATGGCTAACGGCCAACGAAGCGCGCGTAAGCGGCTTCAACGTGGTGAAAGGCTTCCTGAACCTGGAAATTGCCGATAGCGAGTGGGTGCGCCTCTTCACCGAACTCAGTCAGCGCCCCGACAACGCGCCCGTGCCCACCGGCGGCCCGCAGCAAGTAGTGGTTGAGTATTCTTCGCCCAACACCAATAAGCCGCTGCACCTAGGTCACTTGCGCAACAACTTCCTGGGCTACTCGGTGGCCGAGATTTTGAAGGCAACGGGCGCTACCGTCACGAAGGCGAACTTGGTGAATGACCGCGGCATCCATATCTGTAAGTCGATGCTGGCGTACCAGCAATACGGGCAAGGTGAGACGCCGCAGGAAGCCGGTATTAAGGGCGACCACCTCATCGGCAAATACTACGTGTTGTTTGAGAAGCACTACCGCGAGCAGGTGCGCCAGCTCGAAGCCGAAGGCGTAGCTTCTGATATAGCCAAACGCCAGGCACCCATGATGTTGGAAGCCCAAGACATGCTACGCGCCTGGGAGGCCGGCGACGAGGAAGTGGTAAGCCTCTGGCGCCAAATGAACGGCTGGGTGTACGAAGGCTTCGACGAAACCTACGCCACCATTGGCGTCGATTTCGACAAGATGTACTACGAATCGGAAACCTACCTGCTGGGCAAGGAACGGGTGGAAGAGGGCCTGCAAAAAGGCGTGTTCTTCCGCAAAGACGATGGTTCGGTGTGGGTTGATCTGAAGGAAGAAGGCCTCGACGAGAAGCTGTTGCTCCGCGCCGACGGCACAAGCGTGTACATAACGCAAGACCTAGGTACGGCCGAGCTGAAGTATCAGGATTTCGGCTACGACCTGTCCGTCTACGTCATTGCCGACGAGCAGAACTACCACATGCAGGTGCTGAAGGCAGTGCTTAAAAAGCTAGGTAAGCCCTACGCCGACGCCATCTATCACCTCAGCTACGGCATGGTCGATCTGCCCTCGGGCAAAATGAAAAGCCGCGAAGGCACCGTAGTTGATGCCGATGAACTGGTGCAGGAAGTGACCGAAGCCGCAAAAGAGGTGACCTTGCAAAAAGGCCGGCTTGAAGGCATGACTGAAGCTGAGAAAAACCGCCTCTTCCATATGCTGGGTATGGGTGCATTAAAGTATTACTTGCTGAAGGTTGACCCCAAGAAGCGCATGCTCTTCAACCCAGAAGAATCGGTAAAACTAGAAGGAGATACGGGGCCATTTATCCAGTACTCGCACGCTCGGATTAGTTCATTGCGGCAAAAAGCGGCTACAATGAATGTTGGCGAGAACATACCGGAGCAAGTTGGAGTGCTGCACGAAGTAGAGCGTGAACTCATTCAATTGGTAGCTAGATACCCGGATGCTGTAAGTGAGGCTGCCAAGGCATATTCGCCTGCCCTTATTGCGCAGTACGCTTATGATCTGGCGAAAACCTACAATCGCTTCTGGAACGAAGTGCCTGTGTTGCAAGATCCCGACGAAGCAAAACGCAGCTTCCGTGTGGCGCTGTCGGCTCAAACTGGCCGCTTTATCAAAGCATCCATGCTGCTGCTAGGTATCGACGTACCCGAGCGGATGTAAAAACCCGTCTGCCATCCTGAGCTTGCATTCTGTGCATTAAGCGGAATGTAAGCTCAGGATGACAAGTGATTTTAAGATGCTTAGAGCAATAGAATAAAAGCACCGAATGAAAAGTGTAGCAGTGTATTGTGGTGCCAGCGTAGGCAACAACGATATCTATCGTCAGCAGGCAGAAGCTATGGGCCAAGCCCTAGCCGAGCGCGGCATGACGCTCGTATTTGGTGGTGGCCGCGTGGGCCTGATGGGCGCCGTTGCCGACGGCGTACTGCGCCACGGCGGTAAGGCCATTGGCGTTATTCCTGATTTCCTGGCCAATAAAGAGCTGGCGCACCTAGGCCTGACGGAACTGCACGTCGTCAAATCCATGCACGAGCGCAAGCTGATGATGGCTGACTTGGCTGAAGGCTTCGTGGCGATGCCTGGCGGCTACGGCACCTTGGAAGAGCTGTTTGAGGTGCTGACTTGGGGCCAACTCGGCTTACATCCAAAGCCAGTGGCGGTGCTCAACGTGAATGGCTACTACAACCACTTGCTCGCGGCCCTGGATACCATGCAGCAGGAAGGCTTGCTGCGCCGGGAGAACCGCACCCAACTGCTGGAAGATGAAATGCCCAACGGCATCCTCGACAAAATGCTGGCTTACCGTCCGATAGCCGTCGAAAAATGGCTGTCACCACCCACTACGTAAGCCGATAACGCAAACCAGTTTAAGCTGAGAAATCGTACCTTCCGGTGTCGAAAACATTCGGCTACGGGTTGCGGTTAGCCCGGTACAAAACCCCCTCCATATGAAAGCCTCTTTCCTGTTTATGCTAGGCACTCTAGGTGCCATCAGCCTCTCTTCCAGTACGTTCGTAACGCAACCTACTATGGCTACCACCGAAACTGCGCCCCGTGCCGCCACCGGCACCGTGTACGACTTCACCGTGAAAACCATCGACGGCAAAGACGTGAAGCTGAGCAAGTACAAAGGCAAGAAACTGCTGATCGTGAACACGGCCTCCAAGTGCGGTTTCACGCCGCAGTATAAGGAACTGGAGGAACTGTCTAAGAAGTACGGCGACAAGGTGACGGTGCTCGGTTTTCCGTCCAATAGCTTCAACCAGGAGCTAGCTTCCAACACGGAAGTAGCTGCTTTCTGCGAGAAGAACTATGGCGTGACGTTCCCGCTGTTCAGCACGGTTGCCGTGAAGGGCGACGATGCCGATCCGCTGTACAAGTTCTTGGCCGACAAGCAGAAAAATGGCGCCGTAGCCGATGCGCCCACCTGGAATTTCTGCAAGTATCTCGTGGATGAGAAAGGCCACGTTGTAGCATTCTATCCTTCGAAAGTGAAGCCGCTGAGCGACGAGCTGGTGGCGGCCATCACGAAGTAAACCTAGGTTTTCGCAGGTCCGTTTTTAGTCAGAACGTCATGCTGACGCAGGAAGCATCTCGCATGCAATGGTAAACCCTAACAATTGGAGTTACTATTGCACGCGAGATGCTTCCTGCGTCAGCATGACGTTCTTTTTTGGGGCTGTATTTCTGTTATGCCTTTTCTCTTATGTCTACGATAACTCCCGCTCCGAGCCCGGTAAAGGCTTGGATCTCCGCTTTTCGGCCGCGCACATTGCCCTTGGCGCTGGCCAGCATCTTCACCGGTGGCTTTCTGGCCGCTGCTGCTGGTCGCTTCAACGGCTTGGTGCTAGGTCTCGCCGTCCTGACGACCATACTGCTGCAAATCCTGAGTAACCTCGCCAACGACTACGGCGACTCCCAAAACGGCGCCGACAGTGTACACCGCGAAGGTCCGCAGCGCGCTGTGCAGAGCGGCGCCATCACGCCCGCCCAGATGAAGCGCGGGATGGGTGTTTTTGGCTTCCTAGCTTTAGTAGCTGGCTTGGCGCTGCTTTGGGTGGCCCTAGGTACGGCCGGCGCCTGGGTTTTTGGCGCTTTCTTCGTACTAGGTCTGTCGGCCATTTGGGCGGCGATAAACTACACGGCAGGTTCCAAACCCTACGGCTACGCGGGCCTCGGCGATGTGTCGGTGTTTATCTTCTTCGGGATGGTGGGCGTGTGCGGCACCTATTTTCTGCAAACCCGCGAACTACCCCTAGCTGTATTGCTGCCCGCCGCCGCGCTCGGTTGCTTTGCTACTGCCGTGCTGAACGTCAACAACATCCGCGACATCCGCTCCGATGAGCTAGCCGGCAAAATCACGATTCCGGTGCGGCTAGGTCCGGCCCGCGCTCGGCGCTACCACTGGCTGCTGCTGATGCTAGGTTTCGGTTGCGCCGTGGTATACGTGGCGCTTACCTATCATTCGCCGTGGCAATGGCTGTTTGTGCTCTCCGCGCCGCTGCTGCTGCGCAATGGTTTGCAGGTATGGCAACGCCAGGAGTCGATGCAGCTTGATCCGCTATTGAAGCAAATGGCGCTGACGACGCTGGTATTTACGGTGCTGTTCGGGGTGGGGCAGGTGGTGTAACAAGAAATTAGACGCCTTCAAATACTTCTTCCCAAGGCACATGGAAGCCCGGTAGCGTGTGCACCGGAATAAGGCCGGGCATATAGAACTCGCCATGTTGCTGATAGCGGCCTTCCTCCAGCATGTAGGTAGCGATGCTCTTTTCACCCGGAAATACAATCCAGTATTCCTGCACCTTGTTTTCCTCGTAGAGGTCAAATTTGGCCTTCGTATCGTGACTGGCAGTGCCGGGAGAAATGATTTCAATAATCCAATCTGGGGCTCCCAGGCAACCTTTCTCATCTAGCTTAGCCGGGTCACAGATAACGCAAATATCTGGTTGCACAACCGTTTCAGTAGTCGCATCACCATTCGGAGTGCTCTTGCTGAGCCGCACGTCGAAGGGCGCGTGATACATTTTGCAGGTTTTCCCACGCAGAAATTGCATAATGGAAAACTCTAGGTTACGCGTAATGTCCTGATGAACCCGCTTGGGGGCCGGGCTCATTCGGTGTACTCTGCCTCTTATGAGTTCAACCCATTCATCCAATTGCCACGTCAGGTAGTCGGCGTATGTATAGCGCTTATTCAGGTCGAGTTGGGAGATGTGCGTAATGGGCGGCATACAACAGCGAAATAGTAGGTAAGGAAAGATACGGGAAGAAGTCGTAACAGATTGTTTGCAGCAGACCTAGCACACAAGAATGCATGAAGAAGCATATAAAAAGCCCCTGCTACTCTCATAACAGGGGCTTTTTCATGATTCGAATCGTTACTCAGCGCTTGGTGCGGCTGGTGCAGCACTCACCGCATCGGCAGCGCCGCCTTCGACCCTAGGTCCGCGGCCACCCCGATTGCGGCCGCCGCGCTTGCGCCGGCGCTGGCCTTCCTTTTGTTCGTCTCCTTCGGCGCGGGGCTCACGAGTAGCTTCGCCTTCCGGGCGTGGTGCGCGCGGTGGGCGAGGAGCACGCGGCTCCTGCGCCACCGGAGCGGCGCCTGCTTCGGTGGTGGCTGTACCATTTTCAGGTGCAGCCGCAACTGCCGGACGTTCTTCGCGACGCGGTCCACGACCACCCTCCCGGCGACGCTCACCGCTTCCTTCACCGCGGGGCTTGTCACCTTCGCGGCGGGGCGGACGACCACTGCGGTCGGAGCTGCCGCTGCGTCCGTCGCGGCCGCCGATTTTGCCACGCAAGCCGCTGAAGCGCTTCGGGTCAAACTCGGGTGCCGGACCTAGGCCTAGCTCTTCGGTGATGTTGATCTTTTCAATCTCGCGCTCAATCAGCTTCTCGATCTTCACCACGCGGTCCTGGTCCTGGTCGCTGATGAAGGTGATGGCCGTGCCGGTAGTCGCGGCGCGGGCCGTGCGGCCAATGCGGTGCACGTAGTCCTCGGCGGCGCGGGGAATATCGTAGTTCACCACGTGGCTCAGCGAGTCGATATCAATGCCGCGGCTCAGCACGTCGGTAGCGACCAGAATCGGGAATTGCTTGTTTTTGAACTCCCGCATGATCTTCTCCCGCTCTTCCTGCGTGCGGTCGGAGGAGATGCCCTGGGCCACATAACCTAGCTTGTTAATGGCCCGCACAATACCGCCGACGGCCGCTTTTTGCGAGGTAAACAGCACCATGCTCTGCACGTTCTGGCTTTTGAGCAGGTGCTCCAGCAAGTAGATCTTCTGGCGGTCGAACGCCATGTAGAACTGCTGGTTGATGCCTTCTGCCGGCTTCGATACCGCCAGACGAATCTCCTCCGGCTGGTTCAGCAGCTGCTTCGAAAACTCCTTGATCTTGTTGGGCATGGTCGCCGAAAACAGCAGCGTCTGGCGCTCTTTCGGCAAGTGGCGCACGATGCTCAGAATGTCATCCGAGAAGCCCATGTCCATCATCTTGTCGGCTTCATCCAGCACCAAGTAGTTGAGCTTGTCGAAGTTGACGTAGCCCATCTGCATGTGCGCAATGAGGCGACCGGGTGTGGCGATGATGATGTCGGCGCCGCCGGTAAGGGCGCGCTTCTGCTGCTCCCAGCCTTCGCTTTTACCGCCACCGTAGATGGCAATGCTGCTGGCTTCCACGAAGTAGCCGAAGCCGGTTACCTGCTCGTCGATCTGGGTAGCCAGCTCGCGCGTGGGCACCAGAATCAGCGTACTGGTGTGCTCATGCTTGCCGTGCGAGATTTTATCAAGCAGCGGAATGAGGTACGCCGCCGTTTTGCCGGTGCCGGTTTGGGCACAGGCAATCAGGTCTTTACCCTCGATGATTTTGGGAATGGCCTGCTCCTGAATGGGCGTGGCCTGTAGGTAGTTCATGGCGTCCACGCCGGCCAGCAGGTCGTCGTGGAGGTTAAAGTCGTGAAACGTCAAAGTTCAGCGAATTACTAGTGAATAAATGGCTGACCCTGCGTTTCCGGTCAGCAAACCGCGTAATGGTAATGTAGTAAAGGTAAGTATTTTCAGACGGTACGGCTGAGTTGCCGATAAGCTAGGCTGTTGGCAGGCTATCGGGCTGTAGGAGCGCGCCACGGCGCGTTCGGTGCCCGCGCCGCGTAGAGGCTAGATTATGCTCCACCAAATTGTTCAACGCCGAACGCGCCGTGGCGCGTTCCTACAGCAATCTACCGGAAAGCGAATCTAGCTCTTACCCTAAGAACGCCCAATCGCCTGCGTTTTGTTCAAGAAGCGCGATTTGCCATAGAATGTGCTCTTCCTGAATCGGGTAAGGAACGTCGTTGCGCAACGTTTGGTACACAGCCTCAAACAGATGCGTATAGTCGCCCTTCAGTGAAGGTACTTTCGTGGTCGTTTTCTCGTCTTCGGCGCCCACCACGGTCAGCACGCCCTCGCTGCCGGGCGCTTCCAAGCCGTATTCGGCAGCCGTGGGCGACATGGCTTGCTGAAGCTGGGGCTCCTGCACATCAACGCGGCCCTTCTGGAAGCTGCCCGTGGTGCCGTGCAGCACGAATGCCGGCAGCGGATTAGCCACCAGTAAGCCGCTGGTAACGAAGACGTTTAGTTCATTTGGGTACTGTAAGTGAATCGTGAAGTAGTCGTCTACTTTGGTGTTGGTGCGGTAGCGGCCGGTGGTTTTGTGGCTACGCAGCGGCTTGCCAAACAAGCTGATTACCTGATCCAGCAGGTGCGGACCTAGATCGTACACGATGCCGCTGGCGGGCACGGGCGTTTCCTTGAAGGGCTTGGGGTTGAGCGCCGTCTTGTAGCGGTCGTAGCGGAAGTGAACTTCGATGAGCTGCCCGAGCTGCCCGCTGTTGATGACTTGCTGCACGGCCTGGAAGTCACTGTCCCAGCGGCGGTTCTGGTACACAAACACCTGCTTGCCCATATGCCGACCTAGGTCGAACAGCGTTTGGGCTTCGGCTAACGATGCCGTCATGGGCTTTTCCACCAACACGTGCTTGCCCGCTTGCAACACTTGCTGGGTCAGCTCAAAGTGGGTGTTGCTGGGCGTGTTCACGATGACCAGCTCAATTTCAGGATCGGCGAGCAGGGCCTCCACGCTGTCGTAGCTGATGACGCCGGGGTAATCCTGCGCGGCTTGTTTGTGGTGGCGCTCCACCACGGCCCGAAAGTCGAAGCCGGGGTGAGTAGCCACAAAAGGCGCGTGAAATACTTTGCCCGACATTCCGTAGGCGAGCAGGCCGGTTTTGATTGCGTTTGTCATAGTCAAAGAAATGCGCCGTCCGGCGAATAATCGGTATGCGCGCTAACTTATCTTAAAGTTGCTTTGCTTTTGCAAGTCCATGGCTTTTCGTTGGGTTAAGTGGGCGTCTGACCTGGCTTGGTTACGGGTTAGGATAGAAGCGCAAAAGGCACCGGGCGCAACACCTACTTCTCCGCGTTCCGTAAGGATAGTTTCTGCTGATTGGTAATCAATCTGATTTGCTCACCTGGTCGCTCTGGCTTGGCGCGGCCACTTGCTCCATCGTCATATGGATAAAACGCCTCCCAAAGTGTCGCCTGCTGCGTTGATACCCAGCACGCCTGACGCTGCCTCTTTGCTCATTCCGTCTGCTGCGCCTGCCGCCAATGTGCCCGCCGAAGCTAGCCCTGAAGTGCCCTTGTCATCTTCTAGCTCAGCTGTTTCAAAACCCGAAGACCGCTTCGATAAGATACTGAAAGGCTTGACGCAAAAAGCGACGGCCAAACAAGTTGTTTATCGCAACGTGCAGGCGGCTTTTGCCTTGCTACGGCAGGTTACGCAGACGTTGGTGGCGGAGCTAAGCCGGGAGCTAGGTCCTGTTGACCCAAGCGTAATAATTGAGTACCGGCCGGTGAATGAGATGGAGTTTCATATCAAGTTTTACGGCGATCTGCTCATGTTCGTGCTGCACTCCAACATCGTCACCTTACCCAATGACTATGGGCCCATGTCGTCGGATTACGTGAAGGCCGATTTTCGACGCCGTTTTTTCGGCCATATAATGGTCTATAACTTCATGGCCGACAGCATCAAGTACCAGCGCTTGGACGACCAAGGCTACTTAGTCGGATTGCTGCTGGTCGACATCGAAAATCATTATTACCTAGATGGGGTACAGCAACTTGAGCTACCTGCGCAAGACATCGCCACAGACCTAGTCACGGCAGAGACAATGCGCCTGTTGGTAGAAAGCGCGATGATTGCCGCCGTCAACAACGACTTGCTGGCGCAACCTATAGAAGATCTTGAGAAGATTACCCTAAAGCAAAAGTTAGAGAATCAGCAGGTTTGCCATCCTAAGAAGGTCGGCTTCAGCTTCGCCCGCGACCAGGCTTGAATCATAGATTCGGTCGGCTTGTCTGAACCACGGATTCAACGGATTAGTCGGATTACACGGATTTTGTAGACAATTTTCTTCGGCTCCTGTATAATCCTAGTTAGAGCTTAAAACAGAAAAGCCTTTCCACTGCTGGAAAGGCTTTTCTGCTGAACAGGACCTAGGTTATCAATCGTCCACAAAATCGGTGTAATCCGAAAGATCCGACCGAATCCGTGGTTCAGACTTACCGTGGCAAGTATCCGACCTTCTCGCGCACTTTGTTGATTATGGTTGAGCCATACGCTTGTGCTTTGCGGGCGCCTTCGGCTAGGCGAGCGTCGATTTCGGCCGGATGCTTCATGTAGAAGTTGAACTGCTCACGCTCGGTGGCGAAACGGTTCATAATCACGTCGTACAGCTCCTTCTTGGCGTGGCCGTAGCCGTAGCCGCCGGCCAGGTAGCGCTGGCGCATTTCCTCCGTCTGCGCCGGAGTAGCCAGCAGCGAGTACAGCTTGAAGGTCGTGTCGTTGTCGGGGTCTTTCGGGTCCTCCAGGGGTGTGCTGTCCGACACAATGCTGCGGATGGTTTTGAGCAGGGTCTTCTCATCAGCGAAGATGTCGATGATGTTGCCGTAGCTTTTGCTCATCTTCTGCCCATCGAGGCCCGGAATGGTCATCAGCTCGGCATCCACGCGGGCCTGGGGCAGCACGAAGGTTTCGCCGTAGCGGTTGTTGAAGGCAGAAGCAATGTCGCGGGCAATTTCCAGGTGCTGAATCTGGTCTTTGCCCACAGGCACTATCTCTGCATCGTAGAGCAGAATGTCGGCGGCCATGAGCACCGGATAAGTGAAGAGGCCCGCATTTACGTCGGATAGCCGGTCGCTCTTATCCTTGAAGGAGTGCGCATTAGCTAGCATCGGATACGGCGTGAAGCAGCTCAAATACCACGTCAACTCCGTCACCTGCGGCACGTCTGATTGCCGGTAGAACATGTTCTTCTCTGTGTCGAAGCCGCAGGCTAGCCACGAGGCGGCTACTGCGTAGGTGTTCTGGCGCAATGTCTCGGCATCACGAATTTGAGTGAGCGAGTGCAGATCAGCAATAAACAGCAGCGACTCATTGGTGCTGCTTTTCGACAGTTCGATGGCGGGCAGAATGGCGCCTAACAAGTTACCTAGGTGCGGGCGGCCGGTGCTCTGGATGCCGGTGAGAATGCGGGACATTATGAAAGACTAGAAATTGGACGCAGTTGTCGGTGCAAAGGGCTGACCAGTGTTAAGCGCGTGAATAAAGTCAGCCAAGTGCTTAACAGAAACACGCTTTTTGATTAGCAGCAAAGTTAAGTCAGGTCTTGATTTTACATAAGGCATTAAGGCATCAAGAAATTTCTGACCATTGCCACTTATACCGGCTGAAGGTAGTGAAACTGGTTCTGACTCGTCGGCTCTCTGTAGCAAATACACCGCCTTTGTCGATGAACCACTGTAAGACATTCCTCCTCCTGCGTTCATCATAGGTGCGCCTGCAACAATAGTTGCATAGCGCATGAGCTTCACCTGACCACTATCTAATAGTTCGACTAGAGTGGGTTTAGCAGTTTTATCGCCTTGGAAGAGGGTAGTAGCCGGTAGAGGGAAGCCACTAGCTGGCATATAACGTTTACTACTTGCCGTTTTGACGTAGTAGACCTCTTCCGGTTTGAAACGCTTCACGTTGCCTTGCTCATCTTTGGTAATGAGCTCATCTAAGCGGACCTTTAATTTACCTTTGTAGACTGAGAGGCGGTTATCACTCAATTGATAATAGCCGGGTTTAAAAGAGTCAAGAATAATTTGAGCCTGGGTGAGCTGGGGCAATAATACAACCAAGCTGGAAAGGAAAAACTTGCGCATAGAGATTAATAAATGTGTATTTATTTACACACTCAAATCCTTTGCCGCTTCCTGCTGCAATTCCAGCGTATCATCCTTGCCTAGGTACCGGTCGATGATGGCGTGGGCTAGGTATAGCACCGGCGTTAGCAGAATAGCAGCGGCAAATTTATACCAGTAGTTGAAAGTAGCTACGCTGATTACCTGCGCCAGCGGCCAATTGCCGAATACGTAGAAGGCCACAAACAGCACCACAAAGCTATCCACGAGCTGCGAAATGAGCGTGGAGCCCGTGGCGCGCAGCCAGATGTAGCGTCCGCCCGTAGCGCGGCGAAGCCCCTGAAACACTGAGGCATCCAGCACCTGCCCGATGATGAAAGCCGTTATCGAACCTACGATGATACCTAGGCCTTGGCGAAAGATGCTCTGGTAAGCAAACTCAATGTTGAAGGGTCGGCCCTGCGGATCGGTCTTATTCACCTCGAGCCAGAAGGCGGCAGGAGGCAGCTTGGTAGTGGCCAGAATAACGAGGAAGGCATACAGAATAAGCCCGACCGTGAGGTAGCTCACGCGCAGCACTCCGGCCCGGCCAAAGTACTCGTTGATGATGTCGGTGGTGACGAACACGACCGGCCAGATGATGACGCCCGCCGTGAGGTCGCCGGGCAAACCTAGCAGCGCCGTGACAGAAAAAATCTTAACACCAATGATTTCCGCGAGCAGCGCATTCACCAGGAAAATCCCGCTGAGCACGAGGTAGAGCTGCTGTTTTTTGTGGGCGAAGGTTTTCAAATCAGTAGGAACGCACCATGGCGCGTTCAATCGTTGAACAGTAGGTGTTGAACCGGAATCCCTGCTTATGGTTGCACAGTTGATGCAGACGAGAACGCGCCGTGGCGCGTCCCTACAGTTGCTCCGGCAAACTTACCGTTTTGCCTTCAGTAGCTAGCTCCACCCAATCAAATACGGCTTGCGCTTCGCGTAGCAGCGGTTCTAAGTCGCGGTAGCGCGAGGAAAAATGGCCAATCAGGAGGCGGTGCGCGTTGGCGCGGCGCGCAAAGAGGGCTGCTTGCCGGGCAGTGGAGTGGTGCGTGGTGGCGGCCCGCTCGCGCATATCGTCGAGGAAGGTCGCCTCGTGGTAGAGCAGGTCCACGTCCTTCACCAGCTCGGCATTGCTTTCGGTGTACAGCGTATCGGCGCAATACGCGTAACTGCGCGAATGATTGGGTGCGGTGGTCACGTCGGCGTTGTGCACCAAGATATTACCGTCTGCATCGCGCACATCTTCGCCGTGGGTGAGGGCGGTTAGCTGCGCTGGCGTTAGGCCTGCGGGTAGTTTGGTTTTATCGAGGTGGCGGCGCTTGGGCTTCTCCCTGAACAAGTAGCCGCAGCAGGCAATGCGGTGCCGCATGGGCAGCGTATGCACCGTCAGGTGGCGGTCTTCGTACACCTGCGCGAAAGCCGTGGTATCAACGGCCGTAAACTCCAGGTTAAAGGTGAGCTGGGTGTTTGAGACGCGAAATTGCGTAGTTAGCACCTCATCGAGGCCGGCTGGCCCGAAGAGCCGGAGCGGCTCGGTACGGCCGTGCAGGTGCATGGTCGAAAGCAGCCCAAACAAGCCAAAAAAATGGTCGCCGTGTAGGTGCGAAATGAAGATGGAGCCGATGCGCTGTGGACGAAATTTGTGCTCCATCAGCCGGTTCTGAGTGCCCTCGCCGCAATCAATCAGGTACGCCTGATTGTCGACGGTGAGTATCTGCGCCGTGTGGTGGCGGTTCAGATAAGGCGTAGCCGAGGCGCTACCCAGAATTTTCAGCTCGAACTCCAAGAGTAAATAAGTAAAGGGTTAAATGGCTGACTGTTGAACGGCTAAACAGGAGAATGGTTAAATGGCTGATTGTTAATTACTATATGGTTGAAGGTTGAATTTTTAATCAACCATATAGTAATCAACAATCAGCCATTTAACTATCCGACACAAAAAAGCTGCTGACCGTGGGTTGCCAGCCAGGAAGCTAACAACGAACAGTCAACAGCTAACAGCTCTTAAAACCTTATTCCTTGCTCGTGAGGTCACGCTCGATGGCGTGCAGGAAAATGCGGTCGATGCCTTCTTCTACCGTAGGCAGGATGTGCAGTACCGATTCGAGCTTAGATATGGTGATGAGCTTCATCACGTGGTCTTGGAGGCCGGTGAGTACCAGCAGGCCACCCGTTGAATTGCACAAACGGTTGGCGATGAGAATGGAGCTAAGGCCCGAAGAATCCGTGTACTTAACGTTAGCCAGGTCCAGGATCAGATTATTGATTCCTTCGGCGTTCAACTTCACAAACTCCGATTTCAGATCAGGCGCAACAGTGGTGTCGAGCTTCTTCTCATCAATCGTGATGATGGTGTAAGTGTCCTTTTTATCAATCGAGTACTTCATGCCGGCGAAATTCGGTGGTTAAGAGAGTTGCGAAGGTAACAAAAAAAGTAATCGGGTGCAGAGGGCTGCCGACGACCCAGGCCGGGGGCAAGACCTAGGTTCAGCGCGGAACACGACTGGCAAAACCAAAAGTAAGTGACGACCATGTGCTTTGCCAGTCAGCCGTTTGCCGGTCGGCGGATGCAGTCATTCGCATGGTACTAACTAGGTAAGTGCCGGGCGTGGACAATCGAAACAGCACACGACCATTTTGGTTGGTATGCAATCTAATTATTTCTACATTTTTTTTCACATCCTGGTGCCAGACCTGCACCAGCGCCCCCGGCACCGGCCTCCCTTCGGCCAGCACGCGCAGCGTCAGAGAAGCACCAAGAGGAAGCGTGTACGGATTCTGCTCGGGCACCAGCTCCAGCGGCAAGCCCGCTACGTGATTGAACGCCTGACCTAGCCCGGTGGAGGCCCCGACCTGCACCAGCGTCTTGGCGCAGCGGCGGTATGCCTCGCGGACTGGCTTATCAAGCTCGTTTCGCTCTTTTCTGATTAACAGGATATTACCTAGGTCTTGTGCTTTTAGGTAAAGATTGAACGAATCGGGGGGTAGCGTGAGAAGGGCGTTGTTGGTAGCCAGGGCCAGCAGGTGCGTACCGGGCTGCCGAAAGGCCACAGAAGCTAGGCCGGTGTCGCGCCGGGTTGTGGTGGGCAGTAGGTCCAGGGAGTCGGTGGGCATGTACTGCATGAAGCGGGTGAGGCGGTTGTTTTTGCCACGCCACCGCTCACCAGTGAAATTATTGCCTACCAGAATGGGCACTTGAATCTGTTCGCCAAGGGTCAAAAAAAAGCGTGGTGCCAGCCAGAACTCGCTTGCGCCCGCCGCGGTGATGCCGCAAACCAACAGGAGCAAAGAGAGCTTTAGACGGACGCTCACGCTGTAAACTTGGGAAAGTAGTATTAAGAAAAGATGAAGCTAGACGGGAGAAAGAATCCGTATTTCGCGCAGTGAAAATTAGTAGTTGTCACGCGCCCCCAAAGCTGCTAAATCAGGCGCCGTTTTGTCATTCCGAGTAGCGTGAGGAATCTAAGTTGATTAACCTAGGTCTCGACTCAGATTCCTCGCGCTGCTCGGAATGACAGTTTAGCTTCGCTCCAGAGCTAGCTCATAAGCGCGGTCGTAGTACTGGCGCAAGTTTTTCCAGTCGTACAGCTCGGAGGAGCTTTCCACGCGGTTGCGCTGGGCAATACGTTCGCGGCGGCTGAGCAGCACAAAGTTCCAGAGCATGTTGGTCAGCTCTTCGGCCGCTTCATCGAAGGTTTTCTCCTGGCGCTGCACCACGTAAATGCCTTTGTCTTCGTGGTCGGTGACGTGCTGCACCACGTAGTCGCCGAAGCCGGAGAGGTCGGAGGTGATAGCCGGCACGCCGCGGGCCACGCACTCCAGTGGGGTGTAGCCCCAGGGCTCGTAGTAGCTCGGGAAGATACCTAGGTGGCAGCCCCGCACAAACTGCCCGTACTCCATGCCAAACAGCGGCGAGGTAGGCGACACAAAATCAGGGTGATACACAATCTTGACCCGGTCGTGCTCATGGTTTATCATGTTGGCACGACGCAGGAAGTTTAGAATGTCGTCCTTCTGATCGTCGATCAGGTTGTGGGTGATGACGGACGGCAGTTGCGAGGTTTTCCAGGTTTGGAGCAGGCGGCGGTAGCGCAGCTTCCAGTAGTCGTCCACCATGCTGTCGAGGTCGGGCAGGCGGTGGTCGGTGCTGGAGGCGGCGGCGTACATTAGCCGCTCGCCCACCTGCTTCTGAATGGCGTTGCAAGTGTCGTGTACTTCGTCGAGGATGGCACGACTCTGCAACACCAATGGGTTGATGCTGGTGTAAGGCCGCTTCGTGATGAAGAACATCACCACTTGGCCTTCCAGACCACTTTGCTGCAAGCGGTAGTTCAGGCGGGCCAGCGCCTCCAAGGTCAGGTCGAAGCCCTTGTTGTGGTACTCGTAGCGCCCCGACGTGAACATGTAGATGGTCTTGTCCAGATCAAAGGAATAGCTCTGAAAGAAGTGCGCCATCACAAACTCGTGGATCTTGTCCTTGTACTGCTTGTGCAGAATCTGAAATTCGTGCAGGGCCACAAACCGCTCGATGTTTAGGCCGTTCGGCAGCACACAATCCGGGATCCGGTCGAGCAGGTAAATGCACTCACGCACCGTCAGCTCGCTCACCGTGGTGAACACATGCGAGCCGTGCGCAGCGGCCCGCTCGATGCGCACGGCTGTTTCGATGTTGAAATGCACGGCCTCCGCGGCCCAATCGACCTGCATGAGGTGGTCGTAGAAATTGGGGTCGTTCATGGCCAGGTAGCGACCTAGCAAGGTGGCGTGAGTCGTGAAAACGATGTGGGCCGGAATCTGCTCGCGGCGCATGTCCGGAATGGCGACGCCCGTCATCCACTCATGGAAGTGCGCAATGACGCGCTGCGGCGGCACCACCTCGTCGGTCAGGACCTTCATGAATATCTTGACCAGGTGCCCGAAGGCTTCGACCTGGTGCAGCAGATCGTCGTTGTCGGGGGTCGGGATGCCGTGCCGCAGCCAGAGTTCGGTTTTGATCTGACCTAGCTGCCCGTACGCCTGGAAGGGGTTGATGAGCACCACGCGCGGCCGCCCCGTAATCAGCCAAGTGCCGATGCACACGTCGTAGCCCATCTGCCGCATCTGCCGCACGGCATTGGCGAAGGGGTCGGTGAGCGTTTGCAGCTGGTAGTCGTCGAAGGCTTCGAATTCGCCCTGAGCTTGCTGCGAAAAGTAGGGGCCTAGCAAGCAGTAGCGCTCATCCCACCCCTGCACGGTAGCAGGTACTTTGGAGCGAATGACGGTGTAGATACCGCCGACCTGATTACAAACTTCCCAGGCTACTTCCACAAGCAGCGCGTCGGGGGCAACAATTTCGGGGGCAGAGGCAGGTGGTTGCATACGAGAGGGTATGGTAGGAGAGGAGCCAACTAGACCGTTGGGTTAGCAACGTAAGAGGTTTTACGGAATTCTTTCACATAGACTAGCTGGCGTGTGGGCCCGGTGCAACCGTTTGCGGCAAGGCATAAGCAGCTATACCCTGATACCCAAGCACCAGCAATCTTAAGCGCCTACGGAAAAGTTGTTCGTTCGGGCTAAACTATTCACGCCGAAAAAGCTGCGAAAATGGCCGCCTGCCGGTCCGATGCCCTAGGTGCCCGACTAGGTGCCGCCTGCTTTCCGGCAAAAGAAAACGGCCTCGGCGCTATCCGGGTGAGGACAGCAGCGAGGCCGTTTGTTGCGAAACCTAAGTTTACGCCTCCTGCGAAATAATCAGTACAGAATAGGGCGCCAGGCCGAAGGTGCCGTGCCAGGGCTTGCCGTCGTATTCGCCTTCCTCGGCGTCGGTGCCGAAGCTTTCGAAGTTGCCGAACTCGTGGTCGTAGCCTTGCCAGTCGCTGTTGAAGCGCACCGTCCAGCGGCCGGGCGCGGGCAGGCCGATGGTGTAGGCTTCGCGGGTTTGGTCGGCGAAGTTGGCCAGGATGATAGTCGTGTCGTTGGGACCGCCGGCTTCATCAGCCCAGCGCGCAAAAGCTAGGATTTTGTCTTCGTCGTTGACGTGGAAAACTTCCGTGTGCTGACCCGTGAGGCCGCGGGTATGGCCATCCGCATTGCGCCGCAGCCGAATCAGGTCGCGGTAGAGCTGCACGAGGCCGGCCATTTGCTCGTGGCGCGACCAGTCCAGCGGCTGATCGTCGGAGAAGTAGCCGTCGGCCAGGGTTGGCTGGCCCTGGAAGATCATCGGAATGCCAGGCGCGGTGAAGACGATGGCGGCACCTAGGGTCGCGCGTTTTTTGGGGTACCAGCTGGCGGCGGCGCCGGGCATAATTTCCTCCGGCACCCGAGACTTGCCGTTGGCCACCTCGTCGTGCGACTCGGTGTAGATCACGCGCTGGAAAGCATCGCCGTTGTACGTTGTGCCGATGATGTTGGCCACAGCGGCCATCGAGCGGTCGGTGTCGCTGGGCGTCACCAGCGCTTCGCGGATGATGTTCACAAACGCCGCATCCCACTGGGTAGCAAATCCTTCACCGTCCTGATCGGTGGGGCGGGTGATATATTCGTTGCCTTGCAAATCTTCGGCAATGGTGATTTTCCAAGGGGTGCGGGCCTGAATTTCCTCGTTCACCCATTTCATCAGACTCCAGCCTTCGGGCAGGTCGGCGGTGGGGTCGTTGCTGCCGTTCACGTTGCGGATGTGCGAGATGGAGTCGCAGCGCAGCCCATCAACGTGGTAATCTTCGAGCCACATCAGGGCATTGTCGCGAATGTAATTGCGCACGGCGGGGTTGCCGTAGTCGGGGCGGTTGTGGCCCCAGGGCGTTTCGGCCCGCCAGTCGTTGTAAAAGTAGATGCCGCCGCCGTCGTTTTCGGCCCAGCCATCGAACTGCCAAAGGTCCAGGTCGCCGGGGCCGAAGTGGTTGTACACCACGTCCAGAATCACGGCAATGCCATAGCGGTGCGCCTGCTTCACCAGCTCTTTGAAAGCTTGCGGCCCGCCATACGCCGTTTCGATAGCGAACGGATGCGCCGGATTGTAGCCCCAGGAAAGGCTGCCGGGAAATTCCGTGGCGGGCATAATCTCGACAGCATTGATACCTAGCCCTTGCAGGTACGGCAGCTTCTCAATCACATCGTAAAACGTGCCGGGCTCGTCGGGCGAGTGGCGGTTGAAGGTGCCGACGTGCAGCTCATAAATGACGAGCGTGTTCCAGGCCGGCATCTCGAAGTGGTCGTCTTCCCAATCGAAGCTGATATCGGGCACGATGGAGCTGCCGGCCGAGTGGGTCACTTCGCGGGCGTAGGGGTCGTTGCGGGTGAGTTCGTTCTTGCCGTTGCGCAGCCAGAATTTGTACTCGGTGCCCACCGGCAAATCCGGAAAATCGGCGGCCCAGTAACCGTCGGCTTCGTGGGTTAGGGGGTGAAATTTAGGGTTCCAGTCGTTGAAGGGACCTACAACGGCCACGGCGTCGGCGTGGGGTGCCCAGACGCGGAAAGTGGTGCCTTTTTCGTGCGGAATAGCGCCCATGCCGGCTTGCGGCTGCGCTTCGGAAGAGACGGAAGAAGTAGAGGTGGAGGCTAGGTGAGTGGAAGCGGGTGGCATGTAGTAGGAAACTAAAAACAGCTGCAAACTCGACAGCGTAGTTTCCCTAACTGAATTAGTACGGTTTAGGTTTTCGTTAGCTACCGACGAGCTTGTGGCGGCCGAAAAAACAGGCTAACCTAGGTCCCTTGGAGAAGTATTCGCCCGTGCTTGTCTGGCTGGCAAAAAATGCCGTGCTTCCTACTATGAAAACCGCTGCTTCTGCTGGCACTGAGCCTATTACACTGTATCATCGCCGCCACACCCAGCGCACGCGGGGCAAGGCTTTGTCGCACTTAGCCCCAGCAGCCGTTTTGCTGGTGAGTGCGCTGGGCGCTTTCACGAGTTCTGAGTCACTATCGGCGCTGGTGTGGCTTGAGTTTGCCATCGGGGCGGCTTACCTGGTGCTGATGGTGCGCGAACTGCGCCACCTAGGTCATGGGCCCCTGCACCACGAACGGGTCGCGTGGCTGGAAATAGCCGCGGCGGGCATTCTGGCGCTGGAAGGCTACCACATCTGGCACCGCCACCACGAAGCCGAAGCAGTTTCCGGTGTGCACCGTTTTCACCTGCTGCCGTGGCTGTATTGGGTGCTGGCAGTCTGGTACATCCTGATGGCGTTCGGCATTGCGCGCATACTGGACCGGCGCTACCTGCACCTGCACGAAGAGGGATTTAGCGGCCGGCTTACCTTGCTTGGAAAGCCCTTTGCCTATCGTTGGCACGAGGTAGCTCGCATCGAACCAGCCGACAACGCCGCTGTCATCATCCACTTAACGGACGGGCAAACACGGCAGCTTTCCTTTGCTGATTTGCACAACGGCGCCACTCACCGCGACCAGCTGCTGACGCGCGCAGCGGCTTTGCCCGCTGAGGCCTAGGTCCGTAGCGCGAAGCTCAGGCTTGGCTGACGCCTTCCTTCGGTTCGCGCTACGGACCTAGGTTATGCCGCCACTACTTCTTCGCTGGAAATAACCGCGTCGCACCACTCATCGCAGCCGCAGCGGGGGCACGGCCGTTTCGGTTGCTTGCTCACGTTGCCGCATTGCTCGCAGGCAAAAAGGCCCGGCACTTTCTTTTGGTCGTCTCGAAATTCTTTGTCCCACTCCGGCAGCAGCGTGAGGCCGGGCTGAGGCGGCTCTTGTTTCAGAATCGTGAACGCGCCGCTGGCTTCCATGTACATCCGCTTGATCTCCCCTAGGTTGTCGTAGCCTCTGTTGCGCAGCTCGGAGAAGATGCGCTCCTTCGGCAGCACCGAAAGCGACATGTCCTCGTAGCGCAGGCAGCCATCTTCCACCATGATGCCGATGTCGCCCTGCGAGGCTTTCTCAAACTTCTTGTCGGCGTAGGAGATGCGAAACACGATGCGCTGCACAATGACAATCACGGCGGCAATAATTACGGCGGGCAACAAGCCGCGGTCGGGCGCCTGAATCGGTACACCGATAGCGGCCGCAATGGAGGAAATAGTAGCTAGCTCGTTGCGGCTGAGCCCGGCCGACATGCGCTTACCCATCAGGCGCATGGAAAAAATGATGAGCCCGTACAGAAAAGTAGCGCGGATGATCACCTCTATCAGAAAACTCCAGGGCACCTGCCCCAGAATGATGCGCATATAATCGGTTAAGTGAATCTCTTCAGGCTTCATGCTGATGGTGTTATCTGTTGACTATGAAGGTTTTTTGAAACAAGGCTAACCTTAGCGGCTAGTCCTCCTGCACGGCGTAGGACCATTCTTTATGGCCGCAGTTGGGGCAGCTAGCATCGGGGGTAGGCAGCTTGAGCACGGTGGCGCAGTTCAGGCAAGCGCTCAGACCATCGGCGCGGTGCTCGGCATCGTGCAGCTTTTTATCCTTGAGCGGCAGCACGCTCAGGCCGGGGCGGGCTTTCGGAAACTTGTAGATGCTGAAAAAGCCACCCGCTTCTAAGTAAACCCGCTTCAGGGAACCTAGGTGCTGGATATTGTTGGAGCGGAGCCGCGCAAACACCTGCTCGTGCGAAAGGCCGGTCTTCTTCATTTCGTGGTTTTGCAACACGCCGTCTTTCACCAGCAGGCTCACATCGCCTTGCAGCACCACTTCCGACCTGCGGTTTTTCAGGGCCAGCCAGTTGACGCCCCGTTGCAGGGCCAGCACCGTGAGCAGCAGCACCACGGCCGGCAGCAGGCCGCGCTCCGGTACCTGCATCGGCACCGCCACGATGGCACCTAGGGTCAGCATCACGGCCATTTCCGTAATCGTGAGCTGGGCCCCCATGCGCTTGCCCAGCAGGCGCATCACAATCAGCAGAATGAGGTAGATAATGAGCGTCCGGATGGCAATTTCGAGCATGAACTCGCCGGGCGCACTGCCCATAATAATTCGCTTCCAGTCTTCCAGGTGGATGTCTTCCTTCTTCATCTTGAGTTTGGGAGTTTGTCAGGAGTGCCGCCATAGCAAGCCCGCAGCTCCGTGTACGCGGGCTTGCCGAAAACTGACCATGAAAAATTGTGATTTTTTGGAGCGGCTTGGAATACACCTAGCCATGCAGCAAACTGATAGCTAGGTGCTTGCCCAAGGGCATTCTGTAAGGAAGAAGCGCTTGCTTCTTCAGGAACCAACCGTGGCGTCGGCCCCTGCACTCAGGGTATTGAACGGCTAAACTGCACCAACGGTAAGCGCGATAAAAACGGAAATTTCTATCCGTAGAAACAGCGATTCGCAGTTGTGGGGGCACTATCCTGGGTTGCTTTTTTGTTTGAAAAGAGCAGGACTAAAGTGCCCGAGTACACCTTGAGCGCTTCTGCCGCCGAGTGCGTTACTTTGTCTTTTCACCTGATTGTTTCCCGTGCCCCGACCTAAACCTGTTCGCTACGGCCTTTACCCCTGGACGCCGGAATACGGCCTCCGCTACATTCACCCCGCCAACCGCCGCTCCTTCGAGTGGCTGGAACCGCTGGGCAAAGTCTTCGAAAAAATTGACGAAACCGACGATTGGATTCTGCTCCGCTACGATGAGCAGCAGTTTAAAGTCAGCCCGGAGCTGTTCACTGAGCTGCACAAAAAGCCGCCTTTCAGCTTCGGCGATGTGGTGCAGGAAGTTAGTCCCGAGCCCGGCTGCCCCGCCCACCACGGCCTGATTTCGGACGTGTTCTGGGATGAAGGCGCCGACAAAGCCAGGTTCCAGCTCGTCGAGAAGAAGCGCAAAGTGAAGCGCGTGTTCGAAGCCGACGAGCTACGCTTCGCGTAGCGAGTGACTGAGTGGCTTCGCACTGAGTCACTCAGTCATTCAACAAACTCACCCTAGGTGAAGCATGATGCCCACGATGACCGCTACTGCGCCGAGGGCCAGCAGACCTAGGTAGAGCGGCAGCACGAACTTCCACCACGCATCAAAGCGCACCCCGCAGGCCGCCACGATGGCCATGAGGGCGCCATTGGTGGGCGTAATCAGCTCGCACAGGCCAGCGCCGTATTGGTAGGCGAGCACCATGACCTGGCGGGGCAAACCAATGAGGTCGGAGAGGGGCGTAAGGATGGGCATGGTGAGCACCGCCTGGCCGCTCACGCTGGGCACGGGCAAGTGCAAGGCCGTGTGCAAGCCCATCATGCCGAGCGCCGACAGCGCCACCGGCAGTCCGGCTAGCGGCGCCGAAAGCCCGTTCACAATGGTATCCACGATCTGGCCCTGCTCCAGCACAATGAAAATGGCGCGGGCAAAGCCAATCAGCAGCGCCGAAAAAGCCAGGTCGCGGAAGCCGGCGATGAATGCCTCGGCCGTGCCGTTCAGACCTAGGCCGCCTAGCAGCCCGGCCGCTACGCCGAATACGAAAAACAAGGCGCCCATCTGCTCGAAGGCCCATCCCAGCTTCAGCACGCCAAACGTGAACCCGCCGAACGTAGCCAGCAGCAGCAGCAGCACCAAGCCGTGCCGGCCGACGCTCGTTGGGGTTTCGTCTGCTGCTTCCGCGTCGGCGGGCGCTACCCGGTAGCGGCTGGCAAAGCGCATGGTGCCGCCAATCCAGATCAGCAACGCCAGCCCCAGCACCACCAACCGAAACCCGCTGCCGGAGAGCAGCGGCAGCTGGGCTAGCTTCTGCGCAATACCCACCTGAAACGGATTGATCGGGCTGAAAGCGGCGCCCACGGCTGCGGCACCCAGGCTTACGGCCGCCGCCGTGAGGGCCGGATAACCCAGCCGCCGCATCAGCACCAGCAGCACCGGCACCAGCGGGATGATTTCTTCCTGCATGTTTTCCAGCGCGCCCATCGTGGCGAAAAGCAGGGAAATAAGAGGAATTACGAAGGCCTCGCGGCCCCGAAAACGCGCCACCAGCCAATCGACACCGCGCCGTAGCGCGCCGGTTTGGTCGACCACGGTGAAAGCGCCACCCGTCAGAAATACGAAGAAAATAACATCGGCCGCGCCGGCCATGCCCTGCGGAATGGCGACCAGCGCCTGCAACGCACTCACCGGCGCCGCCGGCACCCGCTGGTAGGAGCCGGGCACCACCACTTCGCGCTTGGTGAGGGCATCGAGGTGGCGAGCAAACTCTCCGGCGGGCAGCACGTAGCTCAGCAGCGTTGCCAACAGGATAAACCCGACAAGCAGCACGAGCGGGTGAGGGAAGCGCATGGTTTTCATAGTGGCGAAAGTAGCGGAAACCGCCGCAAAGCGCGTAGTAGCGCGGACTTTGTAGTCCGCGCTTGCGCCACTACGTGCGCAGACTACAAAGCTCGCGCTACACGCAAAACGCTTTGTGAGCGGCACGAAGTCGTGCCGCTTCGGAACCTAGGTGCCTTATCTTTGGGTTTTGCTGCGTACATGAACCTCGTCGATTTCAAACAGCTCCCGATGGGCCAGCAGGCCCGGCTTCTCAGCCAGCGCGGCCATTTTCTGGCTGAGCGCGCCGAGGACAGCTGCCGCCTGCGCCTCTACGCCCTCGGCGACTTCTACGCCGAAGAATGGCGGCTCTGCGACGAGGAGCGCATCCTGTTTATCCATCTCTTTCAGCACCCAGCCGGGCTCACGGCCTATCTGGAGAAAATCCGACTGCCAGAGGAGTTGTAGGCGGAACCTAGGGTGAGGTGAAACTGCTCTATCTTGACGGCATGAAACCGTCTCGCCTGCTGCCGCTGCTATTTGCTGTCCTCAAGTTCATTTCCGGCTTCGTGCTGGCGAGCCGCGCCTACGAGCTGCACCGCGACGAATACCTCTACCTCGATGAAGGCCGGCACTTGGCCTGGGGCTACTTGGAAGTGCCGCCCCTGATTGCCGCGCAGGCCTGGGTGACGCAGGCGCTGGGCGGCGACTATTTCTGGGTGAAGTTCTGGCCGTTTCTGTGGGGTGCCCTCACGGTTTATCTCGTCGGGCGAATCGCGCAGAAGCTAGGTGGCGGCTGGTTTGCGGTGGTGCTGGCGTGCGTGTGCTACTGCGTATCGGGGTATGCGCGGCTTAATTTTCTGTTTCAGCCCAACTCGTTTGAGGTTTTTGGCTTCACGCTGTGCTGCTACTGGCTGCTCAGCTACATGCAGGAAGCAAAACCCAGGTATCTGTACTACATTGGGTTAGGCCTAGGTTTGAGCTTGCTCAACAAGTACACCACATTCTTCTTCATCGCGGCGCTGCTGGTAGCATTGGTGCTCACGCCGCAGCGCCGCGTATTGGCCAGCAAGCACTTCTGGCTGGCTGCCGCCCTCACGCTGGTGCTGTTCTCGCCTAGCTTGTGGTGGCAGCTTGCCCACGGCGTGCCGTTTCTGCACCACATGAGCGAGCTGCACGATACGCAGCTCGTCAACGTGTCGGTGGCCGGTTTCTGGAAGGAGCAGCTGCTGATGTGCTTTCCGGCCGTGTGGGTGTGGGTGCCGGGCCTGCTGGCGTTGTTCGCGTACGGGCCGTTGCGGATGTATCGGAGCCTAGGTCTGGTGTACGTGGTTGGTTTGCTGATTCTGACCATGTTGCACGGCAAAAGCTACTATAGCCTGGGGTATTATCCGGTGCTGTTTGCGTTTGGGGCCGTGTGGTGGGAGCAGCTGCTGCAAGGCTTCCGCTACGGCGCGCTGGTGCGGCCCGCGCTGGTGCTCCTTCCCGTGCTGATTATCCTGCCGGTGGTGCCGTTCATCTTCACGCTGTATCCGCCCGCTTACATGCAGGCTATCAGCGCCAGGTACCAGAACCTAGGTATCACGCGCTGGGAAGACGGCAAGATTCACGCCTTGCCGCAGGACTACGCCGATATGATCGGCTGGCAGGAGCTGGCCGACAAAACCTACCAGGCCTATCAGGCGCTGCCCGACTCGACGCGGGCTTTTACGCTTATCAAGTGCGACAACTACGGGCAGGCCAGCGCCATCAACTACTACAACCGCCACCGCGATATGCCGCTGGCTAATAGCTTCAATGGGAGCTATTTATTCTGGTTTCCACCCCAACCGGCGCAGCCGTATCGGCACTTGCTCCTGATCGGGGAAGGACACCCTGCCGCGCTGGTGCCGCATTTCCGAGAGCTGCGGCAAGTGGGCGAAATCACGAACCCGTATGCCCGCGAAAAAGGCACGACCATCCTGCTCGGCACCGACCCCGACGCGGCCATCCTGGAGCTGGCGCAGCGGGAATACCGCGAAGCGCTGGCGGTGTGGGTGAAGGAGAAGTAAACCTAGGTTACTCGCTTTCAGGACGTTCTACATCCACGATTTGTTCTTTCTGCATCATAATCTGCAAATCGTATCGGGTAAGGTCGAAGGCTTCGCGGCCGTAGTTTTCGGGCTTGTTCAGGTTCGCTACTTCCAGGCTGCTTGGCGTTTGGTAGGCATTGGCTTGCAGCTGCACGCTGTTGCCTGCTGCCGCAACTACTTTCAGTAGCGAGTAATTGCCTTCCTGGGTCCGGACCTGGTATAGGTCGCCGGTGCGGGGCTGAGTTAGATAAGCCAGATCTTCTTTGGTGCTGAGGCCGTTGAAGATCAATAGATTGAGCGCCATAACAGCCGACAGCAACAAGCCCGCATGGTAGCGTACCGGAATCCGACTTGGATGCAGCAAGGCTGTAAAAAGCTGCTTTAAGTGCAAGAGAGTAGTATCCTCGGCTATCTGTTCGGCGGGCCCGTACTCTGTGGCGTCCATCTTACCCGTTGGCATAAGCCGGGCCGGGTAAGCAGACGCATAATTCTCCGATGCACTCCGCCATGATGGGTCAGTAATACTACATGCGTGACACGGCGTAGCCGAGGCGGATGCTGGACGCTGATGCGAGGAATTGCTGCCGTGAATACTCATGAGGGGGAGGGGTGGAGCGCGAACTGAGCTGGCTAAAATAAAACTTTTTACATAATATTTTATAATTGCTTTAGAAGTTTGTGCTTGAAATATTTCGCTTGCTTCCGCAAAAAGGCCCATTCCACAGCGCAGAACGGGCCTTTCTGCGGGTTTAGCTCTGATACCTAGCTTTTTAGCGGGCGCCCACTTTATCCAGCACCGCCACAATATCCTTCGTGGATACTTTCTGCCCGCTGTCGGCGGCCTGGTAGATGGCTTTTAGCAGCTGCACGTCGCGCAGGCCCATTTCGCCGGGCACGCGGGTGGGCTTGTTGTTCAGGATGCAATCGGCGAAGTCGTCCATCTGGCGGGCCTGCTGACTCACGTCCTGCGTCGGCACGTTCGCCAGCGGGCCTTTGCTGGTCTGGCCCTTGAGGCCGTTGTAGTAAAAAGCCGGCTGCAAATCGAGCCAGCCGTTGGCGGCTTCCATGCGCAGGTGGCTGATATTTTCGGCGTAAGTGGTGCGGCAGTCGGCCACTGAGCCATCGGCAAACTGGAACTGCCAGCTCAGGCCTTCTTCCACTTCGTTGAACTGCTGGGGCCGGGTCTTTTGCGCGTATTTGGCTGTCACCGAAACCGGCAGCTGGCCTTTGGTATAAATCACGCCCTGCACGCAGTAAATGCCCATATCCATGAGCGGTCCGCCGCCGGAAAGCTTCTTCTGAATGCGCCAGGGCCGGTTGTCGCCCATCGTGAAGCCGTTTTCCGACAGGAGCTTCTTCACCGGACCGTACACCTGGTTTTGCCCAATGCGCATAGCTTCTAGGTGGTAGGGGTCGAAGTGCAGGCGGTAGCCGACGCTGAGCTTCTTGCCGGCTTTCTTGCACGCCTCGATCATGCGGCGGCAGTCTTCCACGGAGGTCGCCATGGGCTTCTCGCAGATAACGTGCTTGCCCGCCCGCGCGGCCCGCTCCACGTACTCGGCGTGCATGGAGTTGGGCAGCACCACGTACACGATGTCGATGTCGGGGTTGTCCTTTATCGAATCGAAATTCTGGTAGTTATAGATGTTCTTGTCGGGGATGCTGTACTGCTGCTTCCATTTCTGCGCCTTTTCCGGCGTGCCCGTCACGATGCCGACAAGGCGGCAAAGCTGCGTTTTTTGCAGGGCCGGGGCCAGCTGCCCGGAGCTGTAGCCTCCCAGCCCCACCAGGGCCACACCTAGCTTGCGCCCCGTTTGCAGCGCCTCCAGGCTAGCCGCGCCCAGTGCCGACTCTGGTTCCAGCGCCAGCGCATTGGCCAAAGCCGGCACACCAAGCAAGCCCGCCCCAACGCCCAGCGAGAGATGCCGCAAAAAGTCGCGCCGCGAAGCGGCGGAAGAGAATCCAGAAGAAGTAGTTTTTTTCATAACCTAGGTAGCTGGCAGTAGACCAACGTGTACCGCATAAAGCTAGCAAGAGTTATGATATGCCAGAATTGAATGAACGTTATTAACAGAACGTCATGAATAGAACGTCATTCCGAGCCCCGCGAGGAATCTCGCGTGCAATGGTAACTCCAATCGGTAGGGTTTACCACCACATCAGCACGCGAGATTTCTCACAAAGCTCGGATGACGTTCTATCAGTGACGTTCAACGAAGCGGTAGAGATGCTTCGACAGGCGGACGCCAGAGGAGACATGACGTTCTTGGCTTATAACCTAGGTCTAGCCGGTGCGCTTTTCCAGCGTTTGCAGCAGGTTCGTAATCTGGGTTGAATACCCTTCGATCTGGTCGAGGCCGGCACGGGCTTCCTCCAGCTGCCCGCTCTGGTAGCGCCGCACCAGCTCGCGGCCAGTGTCGAGCATGCGCTGAAGCACGCGCTCAATCTCGCGCACCTCCGGGTGCACGCTGTACTTGGGCTTAACGATGGTGTTCAGCCACTCGCCCAGCGGGTTCTTCTGGAGCGAGAACATGGTATCGTCCGTCTCGCGCACCCCGTACAGAATAGAGCGCAACCGGGACTTGAACAGCACCTGCTTGATCCGGGCTTGTTGAAAATCCAGGTTTGTTAAATCCATGAGCAGAGAGAAAGGACGCGGGCAAAGAAAGCGGGAGAAAAGTTAAGCGTTGGCGGTACCGGTGCGGTTTTCCAATGCTTTGCGGGCCTGCACCAGGCTGGTCACATCGAAGGCAAATACTGTAATGCCGGCTTTCTCCCCGCTCTCTTCAAAAAGTTGATACGTGAAGTTGAGGTAACTCTGGTGAAGCTGCCCATCGCCGTTGCGGTCGAGCATGATGCTGATTTCATTGCCGATAAAAGCCTCACCGGTTGCATAAACATTGTTCAACAGCTCCACGAAGCCTTGCTCGATCACCTCCGGCAACGCCTCGACTACGGTTTTGCCAACCAACTGGCGTGTTGGGAACAGCTTCTGGTATTCCGGATTCACAAACTCGAAACGGTGTTCGGGGCTGCGCAGAATGCAGATCATGGCGGGCGTCTGCATGAATAGGTTGTAGAACGTGGAGCGCTGACTTTCGGCCAATTGATAGGCCTGATACGCCTGGTCGGACAGAGCAGCCTGCTCTTCGTTGGAGAGTAGCAGCTCCTGCACCAGCTGTTTCTGCTCGTGAATATCGGTGGCGCCGCCCACCCATAAGCTAGGTCGGCCATCGGCGCCCAGGCGCGGCACGGCCCGCACCAGCACCCAACGGTAATGTCCGTCGTGGCGACGCAGGCGGTATTCTACCTGGTACTCGCTGGTGCCCTGCGCGGCCTCTTGCCAGCCTTTGCCCACCGCCTCACGGTCGTCGGGGTGCAGATCTTCCAGCCAGCCCCAGCCCACGGATTCTTCCAGCGAGCGGCCCGTAAAGTCGAGCCAGCGCTGGTTGAAGTAATCGGCTGCGCCGTCGGGTTGCAAGGTCACAATCAGGACGGGCAGCGCTTGCAGGATGAAAGCTGTGCGGGCCTGCGCCTCGTCCAGCTCGCGTTGCAGCAACAGCCGCTGCTGCTCGGCCAGGTACTGCTCGGTCACGTCCTGCGCCCGTTGCAGAATGTGCACCAGCTCGCCCTGCTCGTTGAGAATGGGATAGTGCGTGGCCTCCCAATAGCGCTGCTCGAAGCCGCCGCCCTGCTCAGCGGGCCGCTCCAGGTCGTAGCGGATAATGGGCATGGTGTGCGGCTCGCGGTAGCGGCGAACATGCTCGTGCGACTGGAGAATAGCATCCCCTTGGTTCTGATCGGCCACCGGGTAGGCTTCAAAGAAAGGTTTGCCTACTACTTCCTCGCGGCTTTTCATCGAAACGGCAACGTGGCTATCGGTGTCATCGACGATAGTAGCGGCGGCATCGGGGGAAATGAGCAGGAAGTTTTCGGGCAGCGCCCGAAATAGTTTCTGGTAATCAACCATGTTCACAAAGTTGGACATGAATTACGGGAGCAAGCTAGCCGGGAGCTAGGTAGTCGGCAAGCGCGACAAAGGGAATCCCGTTTCAAAGGCGAAATCTAGGCAAATAAGCGTGAGACTGACACTACTGCGTGGCAGACTCGACATATCCCTGTGGCAGTCTGCGCGTAAGCAGTACGCATGAATGCTCCCGCCGGATACCTAGGTAGCTGGCTTCTTCTCTAAAATACTTTTTACGCATGAAACATATTCCCCGCGACAAAAGCCTGGACAGCACGCTGGACGTGTTGCGCGAAGGCTTCCCGTTTATCCTGAACCGCAGCCGCAGCTACCAGTCCGATATTTTTCAGATTCGGCTGCTGGGTATGAAAACCATCTGTTTGCACGGGCAGGATGGCGCCGCGCTCTTTTGTGATAATGAGCAGTTTATGCGCACCGGTGCCATTCCGCGGCGCATCCAAACCACGCTGATGGGCCTGCACGGCATCCAAACCCTGGACGATGGCAAGCACCGCCGCCGCAAAGAACTATTTATGTCGGTGATGACGCCCGACAGCCTGCACAAGCTTATGGAGTTCATGGCGGCCGACTGGCGCTATTCTATTAAACAATGGACTATGCAGGAGCAGGTGGTGCTGTTTCCGGAGGTGCAGGAGCTGCTCTGCCGGGCGGCCTGCGCCTGGACCGGCGTGCCGCTGGCCGAGGAAGAGGTAGCCCCCCGCACCCGCGACTTCCGCCGCATGGTCGATGCCTTTGGGGGCGTGGGGCCGCGGCACTGGCGCGGCAAGCGGGCCAGGTCGCGGGCTGAAAGCTGGATCAAGGGCATCATCAGGCAGATTCGCAACAAGGAGCTGCAAGTGCCCGAAGCATCGGTGGCTTACCGCGTGGCCTGGCACCGCGATGTGGATGGCAAGCTGCTGAGCCTGCAAATGGCCGCTATTGAGCTGATTAACATCATCCGGCCCATCACGGCTATCGGGTGGTACATCACGTTTGCGGCCCTGGCCCTGCACGAGTACCCCGAAACGAAGGCGCGGCTGCAAGCCGGCGACGAGGAATACCTAGGTTGGTTTGTGCACGAAGTGCGCCGCTTCTATCCGTTTGCGCCGTTCCTGGGCAATATCGTGCGCGAGGACTTCGAGTGGAAGGGCTATAAGTTTCCGAAAGGAAGACTGGTGCTGCTCGACGTGTACGGCACCAACCGCGACAAGGGCCAGTGGCACCAGCCCGGGCAGTTCCGCCCCGAGCGGTTCCGGGCCTGGGACGGCAGCGCGTTCAACTTCATCCCGCAAGGCGGCGGCGACTACCTGACCGGCCACCGCTGCGCCGGCGAGTGGCTGACCATCGAAACCCTGAAGCTGGCCGTCACTTACCTGACCAAAGGCATGACCTACGACGTGCCGCCGCAAAACCTAGGTTTCCCGCTCGACCGTATGCCCACGCTGCCCCGTAGCGGCTTCATCATTGAAAATGTGCGCCCAACTGGCGCCGTGGGCGCGGCACCTAGGGCGCTCGGCTGCCCGTTTCACCGGCAGATGGCCTAGGAGGAATGTAGCGCGGAACGGATTTCCGCGCTACAGGCTACTGGCACTCCGCAAAAATAATCGGGGGTGTTTTGGCAATGACGACGCTGCGGCCTGGCTCTGTATTGCGGTGCAGGTAGAAGTAGCAGGTAATGGGGCGCCGCAGTCGAGGGTTGTTGAGAATAGTGGCCATGGGGTACGTTAGCGTCAAGGTGTCGCTTTTGCTTGTGACCTTGATATTGCCCGTATTGGCCGGACCTCTGCTCATAGAAAAGGTCATTCGCGGGTCTGTGCCCTGAAACTTGATAGATACCTCAAAGCCGTATTCCGATTGTTCCTGCTCGGCAATGTGGTAGGCTAGCTTGGCGGTGATGACTGATTCATCAGTTGGTATGGAGCAGGGCGGCTGATTCAGGGCCAGTAGCTTGATGGTATTGCCGGTAGTGGGTGCCGTTTGAGTCAGAGCGGTGTCGCGCTGCGTGAAGCTCATCAGGGCAAGGCCAAGCAGGGGCGAGCAGGCGGCGCGGAGGGCTGTTTTCATGCGGAAAAGCTAGGTGTTTTGCTTCAGCTTTCTAGGCTGCTTGCCTTCACCTGCTATCTTGATGGAAGCAAATGACCTAGCCTCCTATGACGAAGCCCGCTGATTCCGTTGGCCTGAAGAAAGCCCTGACGCCGTTGCACCTGTGGGCCATAGCGGTCGGCCTGGTCATTTCGGGCGAGTATTTCGGCTGGAACTACGGCTGGGAAGTGGCCGGGCCAGTCGGCTTTCTGGTAGCCACCTTGCTGATTACGGTGCTCTACGTGGCGTTCATCTTCAGCTTCACGGAGCTGACTACGGCCATTCCGCACGCGGGCGGGCCGTTTGCCTACTCGTACCGGGCCTTCGGCCCGATTGGCGGCTTTGTAGCCGGCTACGCGACGCTTATCGAGTTCCTGTTTGCGCCGCCGGCCATTGCGTTTGCCCTCGGGAGCTACGTGCATTTTCTGTACCCTGGCTTGCCGGTGCTCTACACGGCCCTAGGTTGCTACAGCATTTTTACGCTGATTAACTTACTCGGCATCAAGGAGTCCGCGAACTTCTCGCTGGTCGTGACGCTGCTTGCCGTGGGCGAGCTGCTGCTGTACATGGGCCTGGTCGCGCCGAGTTTTAAGACAAGCACCTTCCTGGCAAACCCGGTTCCGCTGAGCGCGGCGGGCGTATTTGCCGCGCTGCCGTTTGCCATCTGGTTTTACCTGGCTATTGAAGGCGTAGCCATGGTGGCGGAAGAAGTGGAGCACCCGCGCCGCACCATCCCGAAAGGGTACGGCTACGGCCTGTTCACGCTGGTGGTGCTGGCCCTCGGCGTGATGGTGCTCACCGGCGGCGTGGCCGACTGGCGGCGCCTGAGCCACATCGATTATCCCTTGCCCGAAGCCTTGGGCATTGTGCTGGGCAAAGGCAGCCGCTGGACGAAGTTCTTTGCCAGCATCGGCCTGTTTGGGTTGGTCGCGTCGTTTCACGGCACCATCATCGGCTACTCACGCCAGATTTTTGCGCTGGCCCGGAGCGGTTACCTGCCTGGCTCTCTAGCCCGGCTCAATGGTCGTCAAACGCCGCACAGGGCCTTGGTGGCGGGTGGGGCGGTGGGCTGCCTGGCGCTACTCACCGGCAAAACCAACCAGGTTATCGTTCTTTCCGTGTTCGGCGCGGTGCTGATGTACATCATGAGTTTGCTGAGCCTGTTTGTGTTGCGCCGCAAGGAGCCGGAGCTGGTACGGCCGTTCACGGCGCCGTTTTACCCATTCTTCCCCATCATCGCCTTGGCGTTATCACTGCTGAGCCTAGGTGCCATGGTGTATTATAATCTGCTGCTGGGTGTTATCTTCTTCGCGGGCTTGCTGCTGATGCTGGGCGTGTACGTGCTGCTAGGTCGGCACCGGCAGTCGTTCGAAGCCGTGAGTTCGTAGAGCACGCAACGCATTGATTGATTAGAATGATCAACAGGAACGTCATTCCGACGCTAGGAGGAATCTCGCGTGCTGATGTTGTGCTGATCAACCTGCCGATTGAAATTACTATAGCACGCGAGATGTCTCCCGTTGGTCGACATGACTGTCTGGTAATGACATTCACTCGATTGGTAACTGTTAAATGATAACTGGTAACTGAAAAAATGTACCGCTACACCATTCGCCAGCACACCTACGCCTTCGACGATTTGAAAACGCTGCTGGCGCGGGCCACGCCGCTGCGTTCCGGCGACGTGCTGGCCGGTGTAGCCGCCGCCACCTACGAAGAGCGCGTGGCCGCCCAGCTCGCCCTCGCCGACGTGCCCCTGCATAACTTCCTCCACGAAGCCCTCGTGCCCTACGAGCAGGACGAAGTCACGCGCCTCATCCTCGACACGCACGATGCAGCGGCATTTGCAGGTATCAGTCACTTCACCGTGGGCCAGCTGCGCGACTGGCTTCTCTCGGAAGCCGCCGACACACAGGCGTTGCAAAACCTAGCTTCCGGCCTCACGCCCGAAATGGTGGCGGCCGTGTCGAAGCTCATGCGCAACCAAGAGCTGATTGCCGTGGCCCGCAAGTGCGAAGTCGTCACGCAGTTTCGCAACACCCTACGTTTGCGCGGACATCTCGCCACGCGCCTGCAACCCAACCACCCCACCGACGACGCCCGCGGCATTGCGGCCAGCCTCGTCGATGGCCTGCTCTACGGCAGCGGCGACGCGGTTATCGGCATCAACCCGGCTACTGATAACCCGCAGGTAGTTAGTAATCTGCTGCACATGCTGGATGCCGTGCGCGAGCAGTACGCCATTCCGACCCAGTCGTGCGTGCTGTGCCACGTCACGACGGCCTTGCAGCTGATCGAGCAAAAGGCACCGGTGGACCTCACGTTCCAATCCATCGGCGGCACCGAGGCGACGAATGCCAGCTTTGGCGTGAACCTAGGTTTGCTCCAAGAAGCCTGGGAAGCCACGCTGAGCCTGAACCGCGGCACCCTAGGGCAGCACGTCATGTACTTCGAAACGGGGCAGGGTAGCGCCCTCTCGGCCAACGCCCACCACGGCCTCGACCAGCAAACCTGCGAGGCCCGCGCCTACGCCGTGGCCCGGCGGTTTCGGCCGCTGCTGGTCAACTCCGTTGTCGGCTTCATCGGTCCCGAATACCTCTACGACGGCAAGCAAATCACGCGGGCGGCCCTGGAAGACCACTTCTGCGGCAAGCTGCTGGGCCTCCCGATGGGCATGGACATCTGCTACACCAACCACGCCGAAGCCGACCAGGACGACATGGACAATCTGCTCACGCTCCTGGGCGTGGCCGGCTGCAACTACATCATGGGCGTCCCTGGCGCCGACGATATTATGCTCAACTACCAATCCACCTCCTTCCACGACGCGCTCTACGTGCGCCAGGTGCTAGGCCTGCGCCCCGCCCCAGAGTTTGAAGCGTGGCTGTTGCAGCAGGGGATTTTTGATGAGAGAGGGAAGCTGCTGCCGGCGTCGGCTGGGCATAGGTTGTTGGAGGTGGGGCGGTAAGTGAATTGTATATTGCACTACTGGCGAATGATATAAAACATAAAACAAGTAATATTATGATAAACGAATTAAAATACACACAGTCAACTACGTTTAATTTGACCTTATGGTGGACAGTTACTTTTATATTAATTAAATTATTTGAATGTCAGTTAATTAATTCATTCTCTATCCTATTGTATGGTATTATGTCATTGGTAGGTTATTGGGGATTGTTTATACTACTCATCTTATCTGCAGTTTATTGGAGCCGAAAAACAGGGAAAGTAGAGAAGCCTTTCGGTCCTTTTGTTTTTAGTCTTATTGCTACTTCTTTTATGTTGTTATTTCCTTTTACAGCCTTGACACTACAAGTAGACTTTAGACTTAAGCAAGATGCAAGAGAAGAAGTTGTAAGGATGATTATGAACAAGCAAATAAATTACGATTTAACTAAAACGTCTCGTGTTGATATACCTGATAAATATGAAAATTTGTCTGTGGGTTCACCAAACGTGGTTGTAGAAAAGGTAGATGGAGAAGTGTGTATTCTGTTTTATACTTTTAGAGGGCTGACAGATAACTCATCAGGTTTTGTTTATGTGCCAAATGAAAATACCATGACTAAGTTTAAGCTCAGGCAGTATAGTAACAGTATTTTCTATGATCCGATAGAAATAACAAATATTACAGATCATTGGTACTTTGTAGCTAATACTTAAAATACATTCCGCTCCGCCGGAGTTATAATTATCTCGTGTGCGTCATTAGGAGCAGGCATATGGTTGATTTTATCCTGCTGGGCCGGATTTATAATCCGGTCGTGAGGAGTTGCGGATTTGCAATCCGCCCGTACGCGCCGTTTGCCATTTGCGTAAGGCAGTTTCTACAACCAAAACCTAGCTCCTGTTAAAATATCGTCGGTAAGAAGATAGTAAATCAACCACACGGCTGCTCCTAGCGGCGCACGCGGGCGGATTACAAATCCGCAACTCCTGACCAGCGGATTATAAATCCGGCCCAGCAGGCTAAGCTAGAGAAACTAGCTTTATCTTGGCTCCCAGAACAACCACTTCACCGCAGCCAGACTTTCATGCTCAGAATATCCACGCTTTTACCTGTCGTCGTAGCTAGTTTCTTGGTGGTCTTTTCCGCGGATGATAACAGGGAAGCCAATTCGGTAAAGTTCCTTTCTGTTAGGAAGATAGCCCATATTGATGTCCCGCCAGGTGAGGTTGCGAGAAGTCTACAAAAGTCTCCTTACGCCACGCAGGCAGCTAGGGAGCGTATTCTGATCAACGGAGGCTGGAAGTTTTATAAGTATGGCCCGACGGAAAAAGCCGACAGCCTGATCTACGACGTGCGGCCGGAAGTGCAGAACGAGCAGGATAGCAAAGCCGCCGACTCCCGACCCACGGAGGCTGTAGCCATTGCGGCCACCACAGGCGTGCTAAAACCCTGGATTCTGCCGACGGGCAATGATTTTGTGAAAGATCCGGCCAAACGCTACACACGACCAGCAGGAAATCCGGGCGGCAACTTTCCATTCGTGCAACCTAGGTTCAACGACCAGGCGTGGGAAAGCGTGAACCTGCCGCACGATTGGGCCATTAAAGGGCCTTTCTACGTGGGCGAAGGCGTGCCCATTGGCGGAGGTATGGGGCGGCTGCCGGTGCAAGGCGTCGCCTGGTACCGCAAGAAGCTCCAGATTCCGGCCTCCGACGCGGGCCGCACCATTTACCTTGATGTGGACGGCGCTATGTCGTACGCTATGGTGTGGCTGAACGGTAAGCTGGTGGGCGGCTGGCCGTATGGCTACTCTTCCTGGCGCCTCGACCTGACGCCGTATCTCGTTCCGGGCGCTGATAATCAGTTAGCTATTCGCCTGGACAATCCACCTAGCTCGTCGCGGTGGTACCCTGGGGGCGGCATCTACCGCAACGTGTGGCTGACCAAGGTAAACCCGGTGCACGTCGGGCAGTGGGGAACGGTCGTGACCACCCGCAATGTAAGCCAGTCCTCTGCCACCATCGACCTCAAGGTGGCGGTTGCTAACTATTCTAAAGGCGACACTAACGTGGATGTGGCAACGGAAATCTATCTGCTGAATGCCAAAGGAGAGAAATCCGGCCGGCCCGTAGCCACGCTGGCTCCGGCGAAAGCAGCCGTCCGCGCCGAGTCGACCGAAACAGTTTCCGGCTCCGTGGTTATTGCTAACCCCAAGCGCTGGGGACCTGCGCCCACTCAGACGCCGAACCGCTATGTGGCCGTTACGACCATTTCGGCTCAGGGCACAACGCTGGATACGTACGAGACACCGTTTGGCATTCGCCAGGTGCAGTTTGATCCTGACAAGGGACTTTTGGTGAATGGAGAACACCTTGTTATTAAGGGTGTTAACCAGCACCACGACCTAGGTGCCCTCGGGGCGGCTTTCAATGTGCGGGCCGCCGAACGCCAGCTGCAACTGCTGCGCGAAATGGGCTGCAACGCCATTCGCATGTCGCACAACCCGCCGGCGCCGGAGCTGCTCGAACTCACCGACCGCCTCGGTTTCCTAGTTATCGATGAGGTGTTTGACTCGTGGGAAACGAAAAAGACGCCGCTCGATTTTCACCTCATCTTCCCCGACTGGCACGAGCAGGACCTACGGGCCATGGTGCGCCGCGACCGAAACCATCCTTCCGTCATTCTCTGGAGCTTCGGCAATGAGGTGGGCGAGCAGTACACGGGCGAAAAAGGCGCCGACGTGGCCCGGCGGCTGCACACCATCGTGAAGGAGGAAGACCCCACGCGCCCGACCACCGTGGCCATGAACTACGCCAAGCCCGACATGCCCCTGCCCGGCGTGCCCGATGTTATCAGCCTGAACTACCAGGGCGAAGGAATCCGCTACGATGGCGCATACAAGGGCTTAAAGGGCATTTCCACGCCGCCCTTGTTTCCGGAGTTTCACAAGAAGTTTCCCGGCAAGATGATTCTGAGCAGCGAAAACGCCTCGGCGCTAAGCAGCCGCGGAGAGTACCAGTTTCCGGTCTTCGACGGTAACAGCGCCCCTGTTCTCGACGGGCAGGGCGGCGACCCGAAAACGCATCAGGTGAGCTCCTACGAGCTGTATTCGGTGGCCTTTGGCTCGTCGGCCGACAAGGTATTTGCCACGCTGGAAAAGCACCCCTACGTGGCCGGCGGCTTCGCCTGGACGGGTTGGGACTACCTAGGTGAGCCAACGCCCTACTATTCCTCGCGCAGCTCCTACTCCGGCATTATCGACTTGGCCGGGTTCAAGAAAGATCGGTTTTACCTCTACCAAGCCTACTGGCGCCCGGAGCTGCCCATGGCCCACCTGTTGCCGCACTGGAACTGGCCCCAGCGCCTGGGCCAAGTGGTGCCCGTACACGTCTTTACCTCCGGCGACGAGGCCGAGCTATTCCTGAACGGTAAGTCGCTGGGACGCAAGAAAAAGGCCGCGTACGAGTACCGCTTGCGCTGGGATGACGTGGTGTATGCGCCGGGCGAGCTGAAGGTGGTGGCCTACAAAAACGGCAAGCGTTGGGCCGAGGACGTAGTCAGAACGTCCGGCGAGGCCGCTAGCCTCAAGCTAACGGCGGACCGGACAACGGTAACGGCCACGGATGACGACCTCGTATTCGTGACGGCGCAGCTCACCGACAAAAACGGTCTGCTCGTGCCGAATGCTAACAACAAGATTCAATTCTCCATCGAAGGTCCGGGCGAGATTGTCGCTACCGACAATGGGGATGCGGCCAATCTGGAGTCGTTTGCTTCGCCGGAGCGAGAAGCGTTCAATGGTAAGTGCCTCGTTATCGTGCGCGGGAAAAAGGGACAGGTAGGAACGATCCGGCTGAAAGCGCAGGGTAGTGGGTTGGAAGGCGCGGTTATTCCGTTGAGGAATAAGTAAAATAATAGCAATATTTTGTATTATTTAAAGTAAAATACAAATAAACTACTTGGAGCAATGGACTGCTTAAAATATTGTGCATCATTATTAATTATGGTGCTTGTAATATGCTCGTGTGATAATTTAGTAGATAGTCGTAAAACAATCAGTTCTGAAAACAGGGTATTAAAAACAGTTAAAATAGATACTTCCGGTGGTAGAACTACAGTGAGTTATATCTATAAAGTAAGAAATTTTATGTTTGAAGGAAAATATAAAATGAGATTTGAATTCCTTAGAAAAGGAGAGGTTTCAAAAGGTGGAACCCGAGGTGATACTCTGTATCGTTACGGAGATACATTGATGCTTGGGAATGCTGATGAAATTGATAGCCCAGTTTATAAGAAATTTAGCTTTAAGTCTAGGTTTGAAGACTTCAAGGTAAACGATTTATATAAAGGTGGGTTAGCGAGGCCAGATTTTAGTACGGATAAGAATGCGAAATACTTTATTACGCGAATCAAGGAAGGTTGTGAAAACACAAAACCGGATTTCGCTGGCCATTATACAATTGTTGAATGGGGCTGCGGATCAGCTTGTCAAGAAATGGCAATTGTAGACAGAATTAATGGGAAGATACTTTTCTCAAAGATTCCGTTCGATACGGCCGATGGTCATTGTGGTGTCGATTATAGGGTTGATAGTAGAATGCTAATTGTAAATACCGAAGCACTTAGTGGATCTTGGGGGTATGAACCAGGTTATAAACGCTATGACTTCTGGAGAGTGCCAGCCGTATATGAGATGAAAAATGGACAACTTAAAAAAGTTGAATAATTAACCGATGATTGCAGATACTAACCTAAACCGCTTCCTCGACGCTCAACAAGCCGACTACCAAACCGCGCTGGCCGAAATAAAGAACGGCAGAAAGCGCAGCCATTGGATGTGGTATATCTTCCCGCAGATCCAAGGGCTAGGTTTTAGCGAGACGGCTAAGTACTACGCCATAAAAGACGACACCGAAGCGCAGGAATACCTAACGCATCCGGTGCTTGGCAGCCGGTTGGTAGAGATTTCCAGTGAATTGCTCAAGCTGCCGGGTAATGACCCATACCGGATACTTGGCAGCCCGGATGATATGAAGCTGAAATCGTCGATGACGCTGTTTGCCGCGTTGGCTAATACGAATCCGGTGTTTCAACAAGTGCTGGATAAGTTTTACGGAGGCGCAAAAGACAGTAAGACGCTGCAAGTATTGGGAAGCCAGAAGTAAGTAGGAAAGTATTTTAAAGAACGTCATGCTGAGCTTGTCGAAGCATCTCTACCGCAATGGTAAACCCTAATGATTGGAGTTACTTTGGCGGTAGAGATGCTTCGGCAAGCTCAGCATGACGTTCCTATTTCAAACCTAGCTGATGTCCGATAATACGCCCGCTCAATCTTCTTCCGACCCCACCGACGACCCTTGGGCTAGCCTGCGGGCTTTCACCGGCGCCCGTATTGCGCTAGGTCGCACGGGGACGAGTGTGCCGTTGCGGGAGTCGCTGGCGTTTCGGTTGGCGCACGCACATGCGCGGGATGCGGTGTATTCGGTGCTGGCTGCGGAGCAGTTGCTGACGGACCTAGGTCAATTGAAATTGGCAGTGTGTCAGGTGAAAAGCCAGGCGCAAAACCGGCAGGAGTACTTGCAGCGCCCGGACCTAGGTCGTAAGCTGGATGAAGCTTCCAAAGCGCTGTTGGCCGAGCAAGCCGCCACGTGCGATATTGCCATCATCCTGGCCGATGGCTTGTCAGCCACGGCCATTAACGAGCACGCCGTGCCGCTGCTGCGGTTGCTGCTGCCACAGTTGCAACGGGCAGGTTTTCGGCTGGCGCCCATCACGCTGGCGGAGCAGGCTAGGGTAGCCATCGGCGACGAAATCGGGGCGTTACTGAAAGCTAGGTTGGCCTTAGTGCTGATCGGGGAACGGCCGGGGCTCAGCTCCCCCGATAGTTTGGGCGCTTACTTCACCTATGGTCCTCGGCCGGGCCTTACGGATGAGGCGCGCAACTGCGTTTCCAACATCCGGCCGGAAGGATTAGTGTATCCGTTGGCGGCGGATAAGCTGTTCTTTCTGTTGCAGGAATCGTTACGCAGGCAGCTTTCGGGCGTGGGGCTGAAAGATGAAAGCGGCTTGCTGGGGTGATTGTGGTTCCGGGGTTCCCGCAGAGGTTCGCAGAGGTATGCGCAGAGGGCGCTGAGTCGTTCTGGAACAGCCTCCGCGTTCCTCAGCGAAAACCTCTGCGAACCTCTGCGGGAACCCCGTAAAGGCTAGGTCGTTTTGTACAGATACCAACCGTTGCCGATGGGTTTGATAACGATGATGCGGTCGGGATGCATGGCGGGCACAGCGTTGGCATCAGGTTGATACATAAGGCCTACGGTGTTATCAACGAGGCCGCCGATGAGGAATTCCAGGCAAGTACCGCAGCCCGTGTCGCGGCGCGTGATGCGGCTGATGTAAAGCGACTGTAGCAGCGCGCTGATGGTAGAATCGGCGTTGGCGGCTTGTTCGCCGAGGGCTAGCACGTCGGCTTTCGGGGGGAAATACTGACGCGCTTGCACGAGGCCGACCACTTTGTTGAAGTCGGCGGCGTGCTGGTTGAAGTGCTCGATAATGTCGGCGTCGGCACCCGACCACAGCTTGAGGTTGCCCACTGTGAAGGCGTGGTTCGCTTCGGGGTGACGCTGGTTGTACTGCGCTATTTCGGTGGGCGGCATGGTCGTCAGCACCTTTAGCATCTGCTGACCTAGGCCTACCATGGCCAAACCGCGCACGGCCCGCAGCTTCCAGGTGCTTTCCTCTTTGGCGAAGTAGAGGTAGAAATCGTTGCGGCTGGTAGTATCACGCAGCTCCACCGTGACCACGGCGGCGGCCGAATCTTGCCGGAGCAGCGCGCAGCGGCGTTGCAGGTGCGCCGGAATCTGCTGACCTAGGCTCTGCTGCTTGGCTTGCTGCAAAATCTCGCCGCTCAGGTAGTTTCTCATCTCCGGCCACTGCTCTTTCGACACAAACCGCTCGGCAATTTGCAGCGGCTTTTTCAGCGGCACCGCGAGCAGCAGCTGAGGTAAGCACCACCCAAGCAGGAAAAGGAAATATTTCATCAGAGAAAAGGCCAAAATAGCGTCTTGCCGACTAGCAAACGCGCGGCCCAACTCCCAAGATAGTCAGAAAACCCCGTAGGAACGCGCCACGGCGCGTTCGTCGTTGCACGATGCGCTGGATAAACCTAGGTAAGGCAACGCGCACCGTTCACGCGCCGCAAACCAGAACGCGCCGTGGCGCGTTCCTACCGCCGCCGGTCGGCCGGGCTAGGAGCGGCCGCTTTCGGCGCGGGGGCTTTGCCAGTTGCCGGGCTAGGTTTAGAAGCACCGCCGCTTTTGTATGTGAATTCCAGCAGACAACCCTTGCAACTGGTGCCCTGCGGATCTTCCTTCGACGGCCCAGATGTGACCGACGAGCTATCCGTCGCCAGGTAGATCTTGGTGCCGTCGGGCGAGAAAGCTAGGTCGCGGTAGCGCACCGGCGCCCGGAAGTAGGTGAGCGTGTCGCCGGTGACGCTGGTGCCTGCCGCATTGAGCTGCAACCGAATGAGCTTGCCGTGCTTGAGCATGGGCAACAGTAGCGAATTCTGCCAGCCCGGTATAGCCGATGCCGTGTAAACCGCAATGCTGCTCGGGGCCTCCGAAGGCCACTCGGGCGCATTCGGGTCGTGGTTGCGCGTTTTGATGAAAAGGTCGGTAAGGAACTTGTTCGAGTTCGGGTACAGCGTTTTGATCGGGTCGCGGTAACCAGCGCCGATGGCTTTCGCGTTTTCGTTTTCGCTTTTGATGAAAGGGTAAGAGGTATGCCAAGTGCCGGGCAAGCTAGCATGGTCCGATACGCCTGCAGCTAAGCCATTGTAGTTGTTATCATTATAACCTAGCACGAGCGGGTGACCGTAGTTTTTTCCGCGCTCAATAATGTTGATTTCATCATCCGAAAAAGGGCCGTGTTCCGAGGAATATAGCCGCCCCGTTCCGCCGACTACCGCGTAGGCTAGCCCTTGCGGGTTGCGGTGGCCGTAGCTCCACACCGCGTTTTGGCGCATGGCCGTGCCGAATGGATTGTCGTTCGGAACCCATTTATCGGCAACACTTGCATCAGCATCAGCTTCCAGGTTGAAGCGCAGGATCTTGCCCTCATAGTGGCCCGGTTGCTGGGCATGGTTGGGGCGGCCGGCATTGTCGAACTGCCCGGCACCTAGGTCGCCGATGCTGTAAAATAGATAGTCCTTACCATCAACGGGCGCAATGGCCAGGCGGCCGCCGTTGTGGTCGCTGCTGCCGGGAATGGTGTCGCAGAGCGTGACGGGGTTACCCAGCTTCTGAGCCTGCGCATCATACTCGTAGCGCACAATGCGCGTGGTGAAGAACAGGCCGCCGTAGTTCGGCGCGCCACCTTTGCCCGGCTGGTTAGCGCCCGCAAAACGGTAGATATACGCCAGATACACGTAGGGCTTGCCGCTCAGCAGCTGTGGGTGCAAGGCCATGCCCATCAGGCCGCCCTGGGGCCAGGGCTTGCCGCCATCGATTTGGTCCGAAACTTTGTCGTAGCGCGGAAACTGCCGCTCCTTGCTGAGGTCCAGCAACACGGTTTTGGTGCCGTCGGCGGGGTTGACGCGACTCACGCGGTAGCCTTTGCCCTCGGTGATCCACAGGTAGTTATCCGGACCGTAGGCTACTTCCCACGGGTCGCTGAGCTGCCGCGTGATAATGCGCCGCGCAAAGACTTCCCCGCGCGGGCCCTTGAGCGTTTGGGCTGCAACGTTTTGTAAAATAAGCGAGAGGAAAGCACTGACAAGAATAAGCTTCTGACACATAAAGCAAATGATTAAAAAGGGGAGCTAGGTTTCGCCCCGCCGACGGCGAATCCGGCAGCGGTGTGTTGCCGAAGCAGGTCGTTTTACCTCGAAACAGCTCCCCGCGTTGTTAGCGACGAGCTAGCTTGTGCCAGCAACTAAGTCGCTAAGGGGCCGTATTGCTAGGCAGTTAGCCTGGCCGGCAGATAGGGTGGGGCGTCGTTTAAAAGTTGGTAGGCCAAACAGCATGTGGATTCTCTTCTCTTTGTCGGCCGCGTTTCTGGCGGCGGTGGTTATCACGCTGTCAAAAGCAGGTATCAAAAACGTTGATTCGAGCTTGGCCTTCGCCATTCAATCGGTGCTGATTCTGATTGTGGCCTGGTCGGTGGTGATTTTTCAGGGCCACCTGCCCGATGTGGGGCGGATTGAGCGCAAAGCGTGGATTTTCCTAATTCTGGCGGGCGTCATTACGTGCCTGTCGTCGCTGTGCTCGTTTCACGCACTAAAGCTAGGAGCCGCTTCGCGCACCTCGGCGCTGGATAAGGTGTCGTTGGTTTTCTCCATTACGCTGGCCGTTGTCTTCTTGAAAGACAAGGTAAACTGGCAGCTGATAGTGGGCGCGTTGCTGATGGCAGCGGGCGCCGTTTTCGTCGTCTATTCCGATAAGTCGGTTACCAAAGACGACAAAGCCCCCGTGAGCAATCACCCGAAGTAGGAACGCGCCACGGTGCGTTCGTCGTTGAACGACACCGTTGCAATTGTAGGAACGCGCCACGGCGCGTTCGACGGTGAACGATAACCTGACCGGACAATCAAAGAAAAAGCTTGCCTTGCAAGGCAGGACCTAGGTAATCACACGGGGCAGGCGCCGAACGCGCCGTGGCGCGTTCCTACAAAACATCATCCTCCGCTCAGGAGTTGATTAGGCTCAAATCAGCTTTAATTTCATGAAAGCCTATAAACTGCACGCGCCTAAAAGCTTCGAAAACTTCAAGCTAGGTGACTACCCGGAGCCCGCCGTCAACGACAAACAAGTTAAGATTCAGGTAAAAGCCGTTTCCCTCAACTACCGCGACTGGGCGTTGGCCAACGGCTGGTTTGGCTACCCCGGCGAAAAGCTGCCCTTCATTCCGTTCAGCGACGCGGCCGGTCTGGTGACGGAAGTTGGCTCGGCCGTAACGAAGATTAACGTCGGCGACCGGGTAGCGGTCAACTTCTTCCCGAACTGGCACGCCGGACCTTTCTCACTTAAAAAAACGGAGCTTTCCCTGGGCGGCAGCACCGATGGCGTGCTGGCCGAGTACGTGACCTTCGACGAAGACTCGGTGGTGAAAGTACCGCAGTTCTTTACCTACGAGGAAGCAGCGGCTTTCCCCTGCGCAGGCGTCACGGCATGGCATGCCCTAGCTATTCAGGCCCAACTAAAGCCCGGCAACTCGGTGCTGCTGCAAGGCACGGGCGGCGTGTCCATCTTCGGCTTGCAAATCGCCAAGCTGTTTGGCGCCCAAGCCATCATCACCTCCAGCAGCGACGAAAAGCTGGAGCAAGCCAAAGCCCTCGGCGCCGATTTGACCATTAACTACAAAGAAACGCCTGACTGGGAAGCCAAAACCAAAGAGCTAACCCAAGGCCAAGGTGCTGATTATGTGGTGGAAGTAGCCGGCAAGCTAGCTCAGTCGCTGCAAGCGGTGAAAGCCGGCGGCAGCGTCTTCCTGATTGGCGCAGTCGGCGGCCCCGCTTCCCCCGACGATGCCAAGAGCCTGCAAATGGCGCCCATTTTCATGAACCGCCTGCAATCCATCTATGTGGGCAGCGCCGAGATGCTGGCCGACTTGTTCAAAGCCTTCGAGCAGAACAACATCAAGCCCATCATCGGCAAAACCTTCGGCTTCGACGAAGTGAAAGACGCCTTGCAATTCATGGGCAACGGCTCGCACTTCGGGAAGATTGTGGTGAAGTTTTAGCGTAAGAACACTGCGCCCTCCGCGTGAACACTGCGTCCTCTGCGGGCTAAAGTCGTTGTTACGGTTTTAGCCCGCAGAAGGCGCAGTGTTTTACTTTGGAAGTGCCGGGAAAAGCGTGGGGGCTTTGCGGTGCTTGGTGGCTTGCTCGTAGGCGTAGGTGTACTTGACCAAGGTTGGCTCGTCGAAGGAGCGACCTAGGAACTGAAGGCCGGCGGGCAGATTATCGTAGGTGAAACCCATCGGCACGGTGAAGGCCGGCTGACCGGTGTGCGGAGCAATGAGCTGACTATTATCGCCTTTATAGCCTTTGAAGTCGCCGACTTTCGCGGGCGGGTTGTTCCAGGTCGGGTAGATGAGCGCGCCGAGCTGGTAGCGGTCCATCACATCGGTCACGGCTTTGCGGAAGGCAAGGCGTTTGGGGTCGGTGTACGGGTCGGCGCAGGTAGTGCCTTCCGGTGTCACGGCGCTCTTTTGATGGTAGGTGAGGTTGTCGGCGATGGAGGGCGCGAACTTGCCGGAGGCGATAATCTCGTTCAAATTCTTCACCGGCGCCTGCGGACCTAGGCCTGCCAGGTACTCGTTGATATCGTGCTGAAACACAGAGCACCACTGGTCTTTGCTGACGGTAGCAAAGTCGGGAATCTCGACCGGATCGACGATGATAGCACCGGCTTTCCGCAAATCGGCCACGGCTTGCTCAAACAAGGCTTTCACCTGCGGATCGGGGCTTCGTTCGCTGAGGGTGCGTAGTACACCAATGCGGGCACCTTTCAAGCCGTTTTTATCGAGGTATTGCTGGTAGTTTTTGGTGTATTTGCCTTCGCAATACTTCGTTAATGGGTCGGCGGGGTCGAAGCCGGCCATTACTTCGAGCAGCCGCGTGGCGTCGGCTACGGTACGGGTCATGGGGCCACCGGTGTCGTTGCGCAAATACAGCGGCGCAATGCCGGCCCGACTCACCAGACCTAGGGTCGGCCGGAAACCCACCAGCGCATTGTGCGACGATGGCCCGCGGATGGAGTTGCCGGTATCGGTACCTAGGCCGGCCGTACCGAAGTTGGCCGCTACGGCTGCCGCAGTGCCGCCGCTCGAACCGGCCGGTACGTGCAGCAAGTTGTAGGGGTTCAGCGTTTCGCCCGCAATCGAGCTAATCGAAACCATCGGGCTAAAGGCCCATTCGGCCATGTTGGATTTCGCCAACACAATCGCACCGGCGTCCTTCAACGACTTTACTACCGTAGCGTCTTCCTTCGGCACGAAGCCTTTCATGGCCAACGAGCCTGCGGTGGTCTGCAAACCCGCCGTGTTGTAGTTGTCCTTGACAATGAGTGGAATACAATGCAACGGTCGCAGCTTCTTCGTCTTCTTGTACTCGGCGTCGAGCTGCCGGGCCGTTGCAAGCGCCTGCGGATTGGTCAGGATGATGGCGTTTAGCTTAGTGGGCTGGTCGTACGTTTCAATGCGTTTCAGGTAAGCCGCCACGAGCTGCTCGCAGTTACAGTCGCCCTTTTTAAGGGCTTGGTGTACATCGGCAATAGTCGCTTCCATCAGCTGGAACTTAGCCCTGGGCGGTTTTGGACGCTTATAACTATGCAGCACGAAGCCACTGAGCAGCAGCGACAAAAAGCAAACGAATAAGAGTCGGATTCCGCTCATGCGAGAAAGCTAGGTTGGTTGTGGGAACAGACGACAAGCTAGGTTATGCGTTGCACAACTCAGCGCCCTCTGCGAAAACCTCTGCGTCCTCTGCGGGCTCAGACCGTAACAACGACATTAGCCCGCAGAAGGCGCAGAGGTTTTCGCAGAGGGCGCAGTATTCTTACTCGCTTACCACTTGCCAGGTGAAGCACGCGCCGTCTTTCCGGTCGGGACGAGTGCCGGGGGCGTCGGCGGCGCAGAAACTGCCGCTGCGCGGAATGGCGAGCAGGTAGCGGTGGTTGCTCAGGTTCATCAGCATGAGGTCGCCGCGCAGCATGTCCTGCCACTGGAAGGTGTTGGCGTCGCCGGCCTCGCCTTTGATGATGCGGACTTCGCCCATGCCGGCAAGGCCCACTACGGTAACCAGCCCACCCGCCGATTCGGTGCCGCCAGCCGATTCGAGCGAAATGCGACCTAGGCCCCGATCTACCACGCGGAAGCGGCCAGCGGTGCCTTTCGCCAGCGGGCTGTTGAGCGGCACCGGCCGCAGCCAGCCGCGCCAGTTGATGAGAATGGTACTGTCGGCCAGGCTGGTGAGCATGATGGTTTTGCCCACCGGAATGGGCTGCGTCAAGCCCTTGGCGCGGGGCTGATCGACCACGAACCGGTCGAAATCAGCGTACCCACCGGCCGTGCCTTGGGTGTTGAAATTGAACAGCGTGTAGCGAATTCCCTGGAACGTGCGGAGCTGATACGGCAGCTTTATCTGGCCGCCCATAGCCTGAAACGTGCTACCATCGGTGCTGTAGTGCAGGGTGGCTAGGTCGGTGTCGAAGTTGCAGTGCGCTCGTAGCCACACTTTTGACTCTTTAATCGGCTGGCGCACCAGCTTTTCGGTTTGCTGATCGTACTGCTGCACTTCAAAGCCCTCGGCGGTGCGGGCCACGCCGATCCAGGTGTACGGGAAATTCAGCAAAGCCAGGCCGGCCACGTCGCCTACTTTCAAGCCTTTCAGCTCCATCTCCGTCGTGGGCGTCGACTCAGGACCGATGGCGCGCTGTGTCAGCGAATTACGTGCTGAGAAGAAGTCCTTGGCAGGCAGGGAGTGCAGCCGCAGGAAGCCCTTGCGCTCGGTAAGCGACCATTTCGTATCATCGGGCAGGTGGTTCCATTGCCAGAGCGGGTTGAGCTTACCCGTGTTGAACTCATCGTTGCGCTTGAAGGGCGCCATTGGGGGCAAGTTGGCTCCGGTGTTGGGCTTTACCCAGGTGCGGGGCGAGCGTTTGAGGTTGCCGGGCAGGCCGAAGTAGGGCCAACCGTTGGTCCACGTTACGGGCGAGATGGTTAGCAGCCGACCTACGGCATTGTAGTCCATCATCGAGAAGCCCCACCACTCGCCGGTAGCCGTCTGCACGATGCCGCCCTGGTGCATCGGAATGGCGGAGGAAAAGTCGTTGGTGGGCTGCGTGAGCTTGAACGGAGGCGTGCGGCCCGGCTGCAAGCGCCAGTTCACGCCGATACCTAGGGCCTCTTCGGCGCTGATAACTGTCACTTCGTAGGGGCCAGTAGCCTTGTCGGCGCGGGCGCACACCATGAAGCCCACCGGGTCGTAGTTGGTGTTGGTAATGTAGTATTTGCCGTTGATCTTATAGAAGTGCGAGCCTTCGCCCACGCCGCTGCCCTTCGGGATGAGCACTTGCTCGGTGCCCGGCTTGGTGTCGGTGAGGTCGTCGGTCAGCTCGGCAATCTTCAGCTCGTCGTAGCCCCAAATGACGTACGTTTTGCCGTCGTCATCGAAGAGTACCGATAGGTCGTGAAAGGACTTTTTTAGTTCGGTGTGCGTCCAGGGGCCGGCTGGGTTAGTGGCGGTGTAGAGCTGGGTAGTGCGCCCATTTACGTTGGTGAAAATGTGGAACTTGCCCCGCGCGTAGCGGAACGAAGGCGCCCAAATTCCCTGTCCGTACACGTCTTTGCCGCCTTCAAAGCGATACTGCGGACCGAAGTCCAGCTTATCGGCCGCGTAGCTCAGTAATTCCCAGTTTACCAGATCCTTGGAGTGCAGCACCGGCAGGCCCGGCATGGTGTGCATGGTGGTGCCCGTCAGGTAAAAATCGTTGCCCACGCGGATGAGGTCGGGGTCAGAAAACTCGTCGTAGAAGAGCGGGTTGGTGAAGGTGCCGTTGCCGTTGTCGGCCATCCAGGTGCGCTCGGTAGCGGCAGAAGTGGCGGCTTTGGTGCGGCGCTGGGCTTGCGTTTGATTTGGTAAGAAGCTACTAGCCAAAGCTAGGCAAGCAAGCAACACCGGTCGGCTGGCGAAAGCAAAGGAGAAGTTGAGCATGAGGACAGAAGAAGGTGGCTAGGTTGGGAAGGAATTATTCGAAAGCTACACAATCGATTGTGTAATCATGCAATAAGATGTGTACGAATTGTAAATCCGCATTTCAATTTGAACACTGCGCCCTTTGCGTGAACACTGCGTCTTCTGCGGGCTCAAACCGTAGCAACGACTTAGCCCGCAGAAGACGCAGTGTTCACGCAAAGGGCGCAGTGTTCTTACAGCCTCTCGCCAAACCTGGGCGTATACAACAGCTCCAAACCAACACACCCCTCATGGACTACATTCGCCTGGGCCAAACCGGCCTGAAAGTTTCCAAAATCTGCCTGGGTACGATGACCTACGGCACGCCCACCGACCGCTGGCCCTGGGCCCTGAACGAGGAGCAAAGCCGCCCCTTCATCCAGAAAGCCTTGGAGCTAGGTATCAACTTCTTCGACACGGCCGACGTGTACTCCAACGGCGCCAGCGAGGAAGTAGTGGGGCGCGCCCTGCGCGACTTTGCCAAGCGCGACGAAATCGTGCTGGCTACCAAAGTGTACAACCCGATGGGCCCCGGCGCGAACGATAAAGGCCTCTCGCGCAAGCACATCATGAGCGCCATCGATGCTAGCCTGAAGCGCCTCGGCACCGATTACGTCGACCTCTACCAGATTCACCGCTGGGACTACGAAACGCCCATTGAAGAAACTCTGGAGGCGCTGCACGATGTGGTGAAAGCCGGCAAAGCACGCTACATTGGCGCCTCGTCGATGTACGCGTGGCAGTTTGCGCAGGCACTGTACTTGGCTGATCTGCACGGCTGGACGCGCTTCGTGAGCATGCAACCGCACTACAACCTGGTGTACCGCGAAGAAGAGCGCGAGATGCTGCCGCTGTGCGCGGATCAAAAAATCGGGGTGATTCCCTGGTCGCCGCTGGCGCGTGGGTTGCTCACGGGCGGCCGCAGCAAGGAGCGCAACGAAACCGAGCGCGCCAAAACCGACAACTTCGGCAAGTCGCTCTACGGCCGCGACGATGACTTTGAAGTAGCCAACCGCGTGAGCGAAATTGCCCAGGAGCACGGCCTACCCAACGCCCAGATTGCCCTGGCCTGGATGCTGTCGAAGCCGGTCATCACGTCGCCGATTATCGGTGCCAGCAAGCCCGGCCACCTGGAAGATGCTGTAGCTGCTGTGTCGGTGAAGCTTTCGGATGAGGAAATCAAGAGACTCGAGGAATTATACCAGCCGCACCCGGTGCTAGGTTTCTCGTGAGGTAAGAGGTTGGGCTTGAATGAAAAGCCTTGATAAAGGCCGTCATGCTGAGCTTGCCGAAGCATCTCTACTGCCAAAGTAATCCCAATCATTAGGGTTTGCCATTGCAGTAGAGATGCTTCGGCAAGCTCAGCATGACGGCCTTTCTCGCTGCTCAGCCGAATTTATAAACTCGGCCGAGCAGACGCGCAGTAGTAAACCTAGCTTTCTGGAAGATCTTATCTGAATAAGTAAATAGAGTATTAGAAATGTTACTTTTGGCGGCTGCGTAACGTCAACAATGACGCTTACTTCCACCTGATAATCAACCCAGCCGACCGCTATGAGCAACATGATTCAGTTTGTCGCCAACCACGATGATCTGTCCACCGACAAAGGCTTCCAGTTCAAGTTCTACTGCGACAAGTGCCGCAACGGCCATATGTCGCGGTTTCAGCCAAATGGTGTTGGCATTGCGGGTGAGCTGATGCGCGCCGCCGGCAGCCTGTTCGGCGGGCTCTTTTCGGATGCCGGCAACGCCGCCTACCACGTGCAGCGCGCCATCGGCGGCAAGGCGCACGATGAGGCGCTGGAAAAAGCGGTGCTCGAAGGCAAGCAGCACTTCAAGCAGTGCACGCGCTGCGGCCACTGGGTGTGCCCCGATGTGTGCTGGAACAGCAAAGCCGGCCTCTGCGAAGACTGCGCGCCCGACGAGCACGAGGAGCTAGCTTCCCAGCAAGCCCAGGCCAGCCGGGAGCAGATTTACACCAAAACCCGCCAGCATGACTACACCAAAGAGCTGGATTTTCTGAACCGCGGCGGCATTGTACAGTGCCAAAGCTGCAACGCCAAGCTTAATCCTGGCCAGAAGTTCTGCCCCGAATGCGGCACCCCGAACGCCACGGCCCAGAACAAGGAAAAGTTCTGCGTGGATTGCGGCGCGACTATGAAAGCCGACCAGCGGTTCTGCGCCGAGTGCGGGTCGAAACAGTAAAGGACTATTTGTCATTCCGAGCAACGCGAGAAATGTGAGTTTATCCACCTAGGTTTTAACCCAGATTCCTCGCTTGGCTCGGAATGACAACTTAGGCTACGGCCGCAGCATGTAAATGTGCTCAATGTCGTCTTCCAGGTAAATGTCGCCTTGTTGCTGGAAGCCGAAGCTCTGGTAAAACTCCCGCAGGTAAAACTGCGCCCCGATCTTGATCGGCTGCGGCCCGAATAGGGCGTCGCACTGCGCAATGGATTGCCGCATCAGCTCCCGACCTAGCCCGTAGCGCCGATATTTCGGCGACACCACTACGCGGCCGATGCTCACCTGCGCGTAGCACTTGCCGGCGTCGAAGAGGCGAGTGTAGGCAGCTAGCTCGCCCGATTCGGTGTGGCCCAGCAGGTGGTAAGCCGCCTCGTCCTGGCCGTCAATGTCCTGAAAAGCACAGGCTTGCTCCACCACAAATACTTCGCTGCGAAGCTGAAGCAGGGCGTAGAGTTCGGTGAGAGCTAGGTCGTGGAAGGGTTTGGTGGTCCAGTGCAGAGTCATGGGAAATGAAAAAGGCCTGGGCAAAGGTAGGAGTGTCTCTACAGACCGCGCACGAAGGCCGCCATCTTCTCGCGCGTGGCTTCGTCGGGCAGTTCGCCTTCGCCGGCTTTCAGGTTATCGGCCAGGTGTTGCGGGTCGCGGGTGCCGGGAATCACGCACGTCACGGCGGGGTGGGAGAGGATGAACTTGAGCAGGAACTGCGGCCAGCTGCTGATACCTAGCTCTTTAGCCCAATCCGGCAATGGCTTGCCTTTGACGCGGCTCAGCAAATTGCCTTCCGTGAAAGGCCGGTTGATGAGCGTTGCGACGCCGTGCGCGGCGGCTGCGGGCAACAGGCGCTGCTCGGCGTGGCGGTCGAGAATGGAGTAGTTGAACTGCACAAAATCAATGGGCTCCGTCGTCAGCACGCGCTCCAGCTCTGCGTGCGCCGAATCGAGGTAGTGCGTGATACCTAGGTACTTGACTTTGCCAGCGGCTTTCCATTCGCGCAACGTAGCTAGGTGCGTTTTCCAGTCTACGAGGTTATGAACCTGGATCAGATCGATGCTGGGGCGTTGCAGCTTGCGCAGCGAAGCTTCCATCTGCTGAATGCCCGCCTGTCGCCCCTGCGTCCAGACTTTGGTGGCGTAAAAGAATGCCTCTCGCGCCTCCAACTGCGCCGTAAGGTCGCCGATTACTTCCTCCGAGCGCCCGTACATGGGGGAGGAATCAATGACCGTTCCGCCCGCAGCGTGCAGCGTATCAAGTGTTTGCAGGAGCTGTGGGTAAGCCGCTTTGCTGGAGGTGTCAAATGTCTGCCAGGTACCTAGGCCGATGACCGGCAGAGGCTGCTGGGTGGATGGGATAAGGCTAGTAAGCATAGTAAGGAGCATGTGTAGCGCGGACTTTGTAGTCCGTGCTTGATAAAATGGCTCGCGCCTCCAGTCCGATAGCGCTGAGCCGTCCAATCAGTTGTTGTGAGACTGATACACTATGCGCGGACTACAAAGTCCGCGCTACAGGCTAGCTCATGTAGAGGCCACCGTTCACGTTGATGGTCTGACCGTTGATGTAGCCGTTGGTGGCGAGCAGCAGCACGGCATCGGCTACTTCCTGGGGCTGGCCGAAGCGCTTCATCGGAATCAGATCGGGCGTGACTTTCGGGTTGTTCCGGATCATGTCGGTTTCGATGAGCGCGGGCGCAATGGCGTTGGCCGTGATGCCGTGCTGGGCCAGCAGCGAAGCATAGGAGTGCATCAAACCAATCAACCCCGCCTTGGAAGCCGTGTAGTGCGGCCCAATCACGCCGCCGGTTTGCGCCGCTGTGGAGGAAATAGTAATGATGCGTCCAAAGCCTTTGGCCATCATGCTCGGAATGGCCGCTTGGCTGACCAGGAACGCCGAGGTAAGATTGGTAGTCAGCACTTTCTGCCAATCATCGAGCGTGATTTCCAGGAATGGCTTGGGTACGCCAATCCCCGCGTTATTCACCAGAATATCCACTTCGCCGACTTGCGCACGCACCTGCTGAAACAGTTGCTCTACAGCCTGAGCATCACTCACATCAGCTTGAATAGCAAAGGCTTTGCCTTGCTGCTGCGCGATTTCCCGCACGACGGCTTCGGCCGCTTCCTGACCGGAGTGGTAGTTTACAACTACGGTGGCGCCGGCTTGGGCGAGGGTAAGCGCAATGCTAGCACCTAGGCCACGGCTGGCGCCCGTAATAAGGGCAACTTTGCCGGTAAGAGGTTGAGCTTCCATTGACAAAATTCTACGATAAAACGCGTGTACGCAGTAGAGACGCAACATCTTGCGCCTCGTCGTTGAACGACTAATCCTGGCTGACCTAGGTAAACAACATCAGCAACGAGGAGACGCAAGATGTTGCGTCTCTACTGCGTACGTTAACCTGAACGGGTGTTAAGGGATGATTTTCTCCGCTTTCAGGTGCTCAAACTGATTGCGGAAGGAAGTGAAGCTATCCAGCTGCATTTCGTGGAAGCCGAAGCGACGGAGTTTGTTCACGTCGAAGAAGGCGTCGGCTTCCACGTTGAAGATGAAGTCGCCGAAGGGCCACTGGGCTAGCTCGGCCAAGCTATGGTTTTTCAGGCCGTATTGCTCCACCATCTGCTGCCACAGCTCGGCTTTATCTTCCATATATTCGTGCAGCGGGAAGGTGATGGGCTCGGCGTATTCCACCCCGAAGTACTCGGCGAACCTAGGCCACAACTGGCTCCAACGGAAGATGTCGCCGTTCGTGACGTTGAAGATTTCCTCGTTGCACTCTTCGTGCGTCGAAACCCACTCCATGGCTTTGGCCAGGATGTTGGCGTCGGTCACGTTCACCAACACATCATAGGCCTTTAGGCTGCCGGGGAAGCGGAACGGCACTCTCAGCTCCTTGCACAGGCTGGCGTACACGGCAATAAGGTTGGCCAGGTTCATGGGGTTGCCCACGGCAAAACCAACCACAATGTCTGGGCGCACCGAAGTCCAGCTCCAGGCTTTGCCCACCGAATGCTCGCGTAGGAAATCTTCCTGACTGTAGTAGAAATTGGGCGGAAAGTGGCGCGGGTCGGTTTCCAGCGCGGGCGTTTTGTAGCGACCTAGGTGCGCACCGTACGCCTTGCCGCCCTGGATGAAGGTGACGTGCTTGAAGTTTGGCGCCACCTGCTCCAGCCCAATCACAAGGTTGCGAAGCAAATCCAGGTTGACGTGCGTCTGGGCGGCCAAGGTTTTACCTTCAACATAGGCGGCATAAATTACGTGGGTCACTTCGCGCAGCCGTTCGGCCTGCTGGGCTACTGCTTCTGGGTCGAGTAAGTTGAGCTGCACGTACTGCGCCGTGGTGTCATAATCCAGCTCCGAAGCGGAAGTGACAATGGTGTTCCAGTTGCCGGTTGAGAGCAAATGGCTGACAGCGTTGCGGCCGATAATGCCGTTGCCACCAACTACGAGAACGGTGTTCGTAGGCATAAGTGCTTGGTTGGGATAAGTAGAGAGAATAGTTGGCATTTGGGCTTTCCGGAACGTCGTGCTAAATCAGACCGTCATGTCGACCAGCGGGAGACATCTCGCTTGCTGACGTTGTGCTGGTAAACCTGCCGATTGGAGTTAGCATTGCACGCGAGATTCCTCCCACTGGTCGGAATGACGTTCTATTGACTGCATTCTAGTGCTCGTGCTCATCGTCATCGAAGTGGCCCATGCTGCCGTTTTCAAAATCGGCCATGGCTTGAATTAGCTCCTGGTTGGTGTTCATCACAAAAGGACCGTAGGTGGCGAGCGGTTCTTCGATGGGCTCACCGGCCAACACCAGCAAGATGCTGTCTTCGGCGCAGGTAACCGGAATGTCCGCGGAGTCCCAGCCGAACACGACGAGCTGCTTGGTTTTCGCCTGACGGTTGCCGTTGAACGTCACGTCGCCTTTCACGACGTAGATACCCACGTTGTAATCGGCTGGTAAGCGTAGTGTTAGCTCAGCGCCTTTGCTCAGGTGCACGTCGAGCATGATCATCGGGGAAAAGGTTTCGGCGGGGCCGCTGGTGCCTTCGTAGCTGCCGGCAATGACGCGGATGGTACCTAGGTTGTCGGGCGTTTGGAGGCTGGGAATGATGGTGGCGGGCAGCTCCTGATAGCGCGGCGGGGCCATTTTGTCCTTCTTCGGCACGTTCACCCACAGTTGCGCCAACTCCAGCGTACCGCCTTGTTTGGCAAACTCCCGTTCGTGCCGCTCCTCGTGCAAGAGGCCCGAGCCAGCTGTCATCCACTGCACGTCGCCGGGGCCGATTTTGCCGCTGTAGCCGGCCGTGTCGCGGTGAGCTAGGTTGCCTTGGTATACTACTGTTACGGTTTCGAAGCCGCGGTGCGGGTGCGGCGGCGTGCCCAGCGGCGCGTCGGTGGGTGCTACGGGCATTGGGCCGGTGTGGTCGATGAGCAGGAAGGGGCTGAGCTGCCGGATGCGCGGCCCCGGCATGGGGCTGGTCACGTCGAATCCGTCGCCGACGAACTTCTTGTTGCCGTCGATGACCTGGAAGATTCTTCTGGCGGTGGTGGCGGTTTCCATGAGCGGAAAGATTGAAAGTAGGGCTAGGTGTGTTTTGTATTCCGGTCATGCTGAGCTTGTCGAAGCATCTCTCCCGCCAAAGTAAATGAATGCCATTGCAGTAGAGATGCTTCGACAAGCTCAGCATGACGTTCTAATTCATGACGTTCTAAACAGCTGACAGCGCTTTTTGCCTGCGTTGCGGCTAGAAGAAAATTAAATGAGTGAACCACCCAGGCTAGGTTCGTCGGCCGCTATGGCTTCCGTTGTTTTGGGTGCGCTATCAGCGTGGAAAGCTTCTTGCAGCGCCATCAGCATCAGGTTCCAGGCTTGCTCAGCGGCTTCTTTGGGGCCCGAGTGCGTGAAGGCGTGGTCGACGCCCTGAAACTCGCGGTGCGTGACGGGCACGCCCTGCGCCCGCAGCTTCTCGGCGTAGGCGTTGCCATCGTCGCGCAGCAAATCGTATTCAGCCGTGATAATGAGGGCGGGAGCCAGGCCGGTCAGGTCGTCGGCCAGCAGGGGCGAGGCCAATGGGTTCGTCCAGTCAGCGGGGCAAGGGGCGTATACGTGCTTGAAAAACGCCGTCAGCTCGACGGAAAGCGCCTGTTTGCGGTCGGGCAAAACGTGCTTCTGCCGAGAGGGTTCGGCAATGTTGAGCGACGGATAATCCAGGATTTGCAGCGCCAGCGGAAACTCCTGCCGCTCTTTCACCAGCAGCGCCAGCGCCGCCGCGATGCTGCCGCCCGCGCTGTGCCCGCCGATGGCAAGGCGGCTGGCATCATACCCTAGGCTAGGTGCCTGCTCCTGCACCCATTTTACCACCTCATAGCTTTGCAGCACCGGCGCCGGAAACGGGTGCTCGGGCGCCAACGCATAATCTACATTAACCACCAGGCATTGAGCATGATGCGCCAAGTAGCGGCACAGCAGATCATCTTGCTGGGGGTAGCCGAGCATGAAGCCGCCCCCGTGAAAATTCACATACACCGGCAACGGCGCACTGCTGACGGCATTAGGCCAGTAAAAAGTGGTTTTCGCTGGCCCATAAGTGGTCGGCACCGTCCGTTCTTCAATAGCGCGCATGGCTATTTCCGGCATACCTAGCTTCTTCGTGGAAAGCCGCATGCTTTTGATGAGCTGGCGTAAAAGCGCTATCCGGATACGTCCGGCCGTCGTGAGGGTGGCGCAGCTATCGGCCTGAATAGTATAGGGTTTGCTGCGGAAGATCCAGGTAAGGATGCCGGCCCCGAGCGCGGGAGCGAGTAGGAGAGCAGCGGTTTTCTTTTGCATGATGGGTTGTGGGAGGCTCTGCCTAGGGCAGAAAAGCCAGGTCGATTGCTGAGTAGGTTTGAGCTGCTTTCATACGGAGCGCAGGGCAAAAAGGGAGGCCCGACTTCTGTCATTCCGAGCGAGTCTCCTGTCATTCCGAGCGTAGCGAGGAATCTGAATTACATCGTGGTAATACTTAAACTCAGATTCCTCGCTACGCTCGGAATGACAGGAGAGCTACAGTTCATCCACGAAAGCCGCACCACATCCACCTGATCCGACGCTTCAGTAACCTTTAGTTTCAGTAGCCTCAGCGGTCGGCCACTTTTGGGTCATTCAAACGCCCGAAAGCCATGAAACGACTGTTCCTCTCCTTGCTGCTCCTGCTGATTGCCACCTGCCACCTCGTTGCCCAAACGCCTACCACCACGCTTAGCGGCACCATCCGCGACGCGGCCGGCCAACCGCTGCCGGGCGTGAACGTGTTCTTGAAAACCACCTTCGACGGCGCCAGCACCGACACCCTAGGTCACTTCCGTTTCACTACCAAGCAAACCGGCACGCTGCCGCTGCTGGCTTCGTTGCTGGGCTACGAGCCCCAGGAGCAACCAGTAGTGCTCGATGGCACGAGCAAGCGTTTCACCCTCACGCTCAAGCCTGTGCGCAATCAGCTAGGTTCGGTGGTTATCACCGCCGGCGCTTTCGAAGCCAGCGACGAGAAGCGCAGCACGGTGCTCACCACTCGCGACGTGCAAACCACCGCTGGCGCCCTCGCCGACATCAGCGGGGCGCTGAACACGCTGCCCGGCACCTCGCGGGTAGGGGAGGAAGGTAAGCTGTTTGTGCGCGGCGGTGCGGCCGGCGAAACCAAGCAGTATCTTGATGGCCTGCCTCTGCAAAGCCCCTACAATGCCAGCGTGAGCGGCGTGCCCTCGCGCGGTCGGTTTTCGCCTAACCTGTTCAAAGGCACCGTGTTCAGCACCGGCGGCTACTCGGCCGAGTACGGGCAGGCGCTGTCGGCGGCGGTGGGGCTGAACTCCTACGACCTAGCTCCGGAGACGCAAACGGGCTTGTCGCTCTTGTCGGTGGGCGTGAGCGTGTCGCACCAGCAGCGCTTCGAGCGGTCGTCGGTGGCCGTGACGGGCGACTACACCAACCTGCAACCTTATTACGGCCTGGTGCCGCAGCGCTGGGGCTGGACGAAAGCGCCGCAGAGCATGGGCGGTTCGCTGGCCTTGCGCCAACGCACCGGCGAGGCCGGCATGGTGAAAGTGTACAGCACCTTCACGCAGTCGCAATTTGCTTTGCGCCAGCCTGATCCGATGTTTGAAGGCGGCCGACCCATTGCGCTGCAAAACAGCAACCAGTACGTGAATGCCACCTTCCGCAGCCCCCTGACGCGGGGCTGGAGCGTGCAAACCGGCGTGGCCGGTACCCTCGACGAACAAACCGTGCGCCCTGATGTGCAGTACCTGCACGAGTTGGAGCAGTCAGTGGTAGGCCGGGTGGTGCTCACCAACGATTCGGCCAGTGCCTACTTCAACCTGAAGCTAGGTGCCGAGGGCCTCGCCCAGAACTACCGCCAGCAATACCAGCAAAACAACGACGCCAGCACCATGCACCTAGGTTTCGACGAACGCCGCGCCGCCGCTTTTGCGGAATCGGACGTAGCCTTTTCCAACCAGCTCGTGGCCCGCGTGGGTGGGCGCGCCGAGTACTCGCGGGTGCTGGGTGGCTGGAATGCCGCGCCGCGCTTGGCTTTGGCGTATCAGCTCAACGAAGGCAGTCAGCTTTCGGCCGCTTACGGCTACTTCTACCAAACGCCCGCCAACGACTTGCTGCGCATCGGGCAGTACAATCCTGGCCTGCGTTTCGAGCGCGCTACGCACTACTTAGTTACGTATCAAAGAGTTAAAAACGACCGCACGTTGCGCCTGGAGGCGTACTACAAAAGCTACGCCCACCTGCTGCGCTACGACTCCACGGCGGCGCACCTCTACAATCCGGCTTTTTACCAAAGTACCGGCCACGGCTACGCCCGCGGATTCGACTTCTTCTGGCGCGACCGGAAAACCGTGAAAAACCTGGACTATTGGGTGAGTTACGGCCTGGTAGATACCCGCCGCCAACAGCGCCTCGACCCAATCATGGCCGTGCCCACCTTCGCCTCGCGCCATAACCTATCGGTGGTGAGCAAGTACTGGATTCAGAAGCTGCATACGCAGGTAGGCGCTACCTACAGCTACGGCTCGCCCCGCGCCTACTACGACCTCAACCGCGACGGCTACAACCAGGGCCGCACCCCTAGCTACCAGGACCTGAGCATCAACCTGAGCTACGTGACGAGCCTGTGGCGCAACCTGACCATCGTGCATATTTCCTGCTCTAATGTGCTGGGTCGCAATAATATCTACGGCTACCGCTACGCCAACACACCCGATGCCAACGGCTTCTACCAAAACGTAGCCGTGACGCCCGCCGCCCAGCGGATGGTATTTGCCGGCTTGTTGATTTCTATCAATAAAAAACGCCCCTCCGATACGGAAACCGCCCCAGAGTAACCTAGGCTAGCTTCTTGTTAGATTGGAACGTCATGCACTACCTAGCTTCCTCCTTCGTGCGCTGCCAGGCTAGGAAGCTCACGGCCAGCCCAGCGACCAAAGCGGCTCCGAGCCATTGCCCATTACGCGGCTTCGTGGGCTTCGCCCAGCCGCCCGAAATGTTCGTGTCGTGCGGTACGAGGCTAGGCGTGAATAGGCTGTTCTCCGATACCGGAGCAGGATCAGCTTGCGCAAAATAGGTGTCAAACAAACGGCGGGTGGTGCGACCGACAAGGCTAGGTGCTATGGCGTATGACCAGCGCATCACGTAAGCCGGCCAGCCCACCATCGTAGTCGGGCGCGGATGTTGGGCGACAGCCAAAAGGGTGTCCGCGACTTTTTGGGCCGGAAACACGGGCGGCGCGGGCTTTACCACTTTGCCGGTGTAGTTGGCCCCGTGCTGGAAGCCGGGCGTGTCGATGTACGAAGGGTGCACGTCGCAGACGTGGATGTGGGGCTCGTCGCTGAGCTCGGCGCGTAGCGTGTCCAGAGGCCGCGCAAGCCGTATTTGCTGGCGCTATACGAAGCCGTGTAAGGCTCAGGCAGCCACGCGCCCAGCGACACCACATTGAGCAGCGTGCCCCGACCCTGCTGGCGGAAGTAAGGCAGCACGGCGTGCGCACCGTAGAGGTAACCAAATAAATTGAGGTGCAGCACTTGCTCGTGGGCAGCCAGCGGCACCTCCTCGAAGCGCCCGACAGCGCCGCTGCCGGCGTTGTTGATCCAGATATCAATACGGCCCTCGCCGAATTCGTGGGCGGCTTCGGCCAAGTAGCGCACGGCGCCCGCGTCGGTGGTGTCGGTGGGTACGGCTAGGGCGCGGCCCCCGAAATTTTCGCATTCAGCCACCACTTCAGCCAGTACATCGGCCCGACGAGCGGCCAGCACCAGGGTGGCGCCTTTGCGGGCAAAGGTGAGAGCCGTGGCGCGGCCGATGCCGCTGGTCGCCCCCGTAATCACGACGACAGCATCTTGTAAAGAATCCGTTTTCATAGCAGGTAGGTTAGGGTGTGAGCCTGATTTAACGCTGAGCGGCGTGGGAGGTTAGCTGCGGCGCTTGGCGCTTATCTAATTAGGTGTCATTTCGACCAGCGAGAGTTCTCCCGCTAGTCGAAATGACGTTCTCTTGGTTGGCTTGGCCTAGCTAGATAGGCTTTTAGTTCTCCTGGCTGCGAACCTAGGTGCTTGCTTGCAAAGAAGCTAGGTGGCGAAATCAACGGTTCATCCGCCTTATCTGACGCTTCGGTAACTCAAAATTTCAGGGCGCGGCGGTGGGCTGCACCTTTGACTCAACAAAACGCCCTAACAAACCTAACCCGTTGAACGCCATGAAAAAGACCATCTTCCTGCTCGCCCTCGCCGCCGCTTCATTCTCCGCTTCGGCCCAAAAAAACAAAGCTGCTCAGGCAGCCACGACGCAAGTCGCACCCGCTGGCTACAACGATATGCTAGGGCCCACGATTAAAGAGCTGATGAGCACCGGCGACCCAGCCGAGCTAAAGAGCCTGGCTGGCAAAATGGAGCGCGCCGCTACCGTAGCGCCTGCCGATTGGCTGCCCCGCTACTACCAGGCCTATGCGCTGGTAATCAATGTTTTTCAGAGCAAGGAAGACGGCGACGTGAAAGACAAAACCCTCGACCAGGCCGAAGCTGCCCTGGCGCAGGCCCGCAAGCTAGGTGGCGAAGAATCGGAGCTGCTGGTGCTGCAAGCCTACATCTACCAGGCCCGGCTGGGTATTTCGCCCGTGCTGCGTTCTATGAAGTATTCCAGTATGGTAGAGGAAACGGTGGCTCAGGCCAAAAAGCTTAACCCCGCCAATCCGCGCGTGTACCTGGTGGAAGCCAACAACGCCTATTACACGCCCAAGATGTTCGGCGGGGGCGCCGAGGTAGCCAAGCCGTTGTATGAGAACGCCAAAGCTAGGTTTGCCGCCTTCAAACCTAGCAGCAACCTAGCGCCCAACTGGGGCGAGCGGCAGGTGCTAGGTCGGTTGAAAAGCTACGAAACGGCTTCGGCCGGCACAAACTGAAAACATCGAAACGAGGCGGAGCGCACGACCTAGGTCGTGCGCTCCTCTTTGTACTTCCGGCGAGATTGTCGCGGCGTCTAATTCTGGTTAACTTGTCCTTGTTCGTCTATCTAGCGCTATGGCCACGTCTCTATCTGCTCGCGACCGCGCGAACGAATCGACCTCACTTGGGAAGCATTATCCCCAAAATATCAAATGGTGGCGGAAGCTGGCGGGCATGACGCTGTTTGCCTTCGTGCTGACTTTCCTGTTTTGTCCGAAGTGCGGCATTTTCACCGAAGATTTTGTGGTGACGCTTGGCTATACGCTCTGCTACACCTATGGCTTATGGCTGGCGAATGAGTACCCCAATCGTCGGCTCAATCGCAATGCCGACTGGACTAAGAACCCTATCCGTAGTTTCCTGATTACGTTGGGCGCTTCCATGAGTGCCTCTCTGCTTGTCATTTCCTTGGTCAATGTTGCCTTTCTGGCTTTTTACCACCACCGCCCGGTAAGCGCTATTCGTTGGGAGAACTTTATCTTTCCCTTGCTGACTACGGTGGTTGTGTCGCTGTTTATGCACAGCCGCTCGTTTCTGCTAAGCTGGCGCGACGCCGCTATTCGGGCCGAGCGCATGGAGAAAGAATCGGCCGTGGCGCGCCTCGATTCGCTGCGCCGGCAGGTCGATCCTCATTTTCTGTTTAACTCCTTGAATGCCTTGACGTCGCTGGTGGAAGAAGACCCCACTCGCGCCGTGCGCTTCATCAGGCAGCTTTCCCAAGTGTACCGCTACGTGCTTGATAGCCAGGACCACGAAGTTGTGACGCTGGCTGAGGAACTGCGTTTCGCTGAGGCGTATCTGTACTTGCAGCGCACCCGCCTGGGCAACAGCCTGGAGGTGGAGCTGGACCTGCCGCCTACCGACGACCTGGAGAACTTCATGGTGCCGCCACTGGCCTTGCAGCTCTTGCTCGAAAACGCCATCAAGCACAACACGGCGCTGCAAAACCAGCCCTTGCGCATCCGCATCTACCTCGATGAGGCGAGCCATCAGCTTGTCGTAAGCAACACGCTGCGCCCGCGCCGGGTGGCGCCAGAAGAATCGACCGGCCTAGGTCTGAGGAACCTGGAATCGCGCTATGGTTTTCTCACGCAACACCCTGTGTCAGTGAAGAAAACAGACCATGAATTCATCGTGACGCTGCCAGTGCTAGAGTTGGTGTAGCGGAAAAAGCCAGGAATAATCGTCTGTCATCCTGACGAAGGAAGGACCTCCCTCTAAGGAAACCCAAAGCTTAAATCAACTCCTAAGCCCAAACCCACTGAGCAGGTAAAGGAATGGTTAGGCGAGAAGTGAGGGTTTATTGCTTATCAGAGGAAGGTCCTGCGCAAGCTCAGGATGACCGCTAGGTAGCCCTACGGCTTATCTTTACCACCCCTCTCAGACCTAGCTTTTACAAACCTATTTTGCTCCTTATGTCCCTAACGCTACGCGCTCTTATTGTTGAAGATGAACCACTTGCGGCCCGCCGCTTAACTGAGCTATTAAAAAAGCAGGAGTTGCCGGTGGAAGTCGTGGGCACGGCCGAGTCGGTGGCAGCGGCCGAGGCGTTTCTGCAAACGCTGCAACCTAGCCCCGATGTGCTGTTCCTGGATATTCACCTGGCCGATGGGCTGAGCTTCGAGCTGTTTGAGCGCCTGGAAGTGAAATGCCCCGTCATCTTCACCACGGCTTATGATCGTTACGCGCTGCGGGCTTTCAAGGTCAATAGCGTTGATTATCTACTCAAGCCAATTGACTCAGAGGAACTTACAGTGGCACTAGCCAAACTGCGCAGCTTGCGTCTCACGGCCACCGCACCAGCTTTCGATGCCTCATTGCTGGCCGAGGTGCTGCGCCAGGCGCAACCCAGCACCAGCTACAAAACCCGCTTCGTGGTGCGCGTGGGCGAACACCTGAAAGCCATTCCGACGGAGCAGATTGCCTACTTCTTCAGCCTCGAAAAAGCCACGCTGCTCCAGACCAAGGAAAACCGCCGCTACGTGGTGGATTACACCTTGGAGCAGCTCGAAAACCTGCTCGACCCGCGTCACTTCTTTCGCCTGAACCGCGCCTACCTAGCCCACGCCGACGCCATCCAGGACATTATCCACTACACCAACAGCCGCCTCCAAACCGTGCTGCGCCCCGTCAGCTCCGACGAAGCCGTACTCGTCAGCCGCGAGCGGGTGGCGGCCTTCAAAGCGTGGCTGGATCGGTGAACAGTAACTACCCTTCCAGCCAGCTTTTCAGCGCGTTGGCTTTCTCCCGACTCACCACCACTTCCTCACTGGGCGCCGGAGCCAGGTCTAGCTTGAGCTTGCCGTTGAAGTAGGGATGCAGACGTTGCACGGCTTGTAAGTGAGCGATAAACTGTCGGTTTAATCGAAAAAATTGCTGCGGGTCGAGCAACTTTTCGAGCTGCTCCAAGGTGTAATCCACCACGTAGCGGCGGCCGTCGGTGGCGGTTAGGGTTGTCACTTCGTTGCGGCTCTGACACCAAGCAATCTGCGAGGCGAGCAGGGGCAGAAGCTGCTCGCCGCTGCGCACCAGAAACCTAGCTTTATAGGCTTGATTCGGTCTGGGCAGGCTCTCGATTAGCCGTTCGAGCCGCTGGGCCGAATCGTCGGGAGCCGGAGCAGCCGGCGTGCGCCACTGGCGCAGTTTGGTGAGGGCCGTTTGCAATTCGGCTAGCTTCACCGGCTTCAGCAAATAGTCGACACTATTGGCCTTGAACGCTTGAATGGCATAGGCATCATAGGCCGTAGTGAAGATAACGGGGCTGCTAACGATGGCTTGCTCAAACACTTCCAGGCTCAAGCCATCGGCCAACTGAATATCCGAGAGAATAAGGTCGGGAGCAGGGTGTGCGGCGAGCCAGGTTAGGGTGCTGCTCACGCTGTCGAGCACGGCCACTACCTCAGCATCGGGGGCGGCTTGCTGAAGCAGGCGTTGCAGGCGCTCGGCGGCGGGGTATTCGTCTTCTAGCAGCAGGACGGTCATGGGGAAGTGATGGAGTTAAGCAGCAGAAGATTGTAGAGTAATAGAGAGACAGTTGTCGGTCAGTTAAGCACGAGCACTAAAATCCGGAAAAACTGCTCAGTTCCTCAGCCATTCACCCATTCTTTAAGAGGGGCAGGCGCACCCGAAACCAGCCTTCGTCCTTGCTGACTTCCACCGGTTGCGGCACTTGCAGCAGCTCGTAGCGGTGAATGACGTTTTGCAGGCCGATGCCCGTGCTTGAACCTAACCCCGCCGTGCGCGGACGCAATACGTTCTCCACCACCAAAAATGGCCCACTTGGCTCGTAACGGATAGCCAGGTGCAGCGGATGCTCCCGTGACGCCACGTTGTGCTTCAGGGCATTTTCGACCAGCAGCTGCACGCTCAAGGGCGCTACGTGCTGCGAAAGGGCTTCCGGGGGCACTTCCTGCTCCACCTGCAGGTTTTCCCGAAACCTGGCTTTTTGCAGGGCCACGTACGTCGCCACAAAAGCTAGCTCTTCGGATAGCGGCACGGTGGCTTTGTCGCGGCTGAGCAGCACGTAGCGGTACACGTCGGAGAGCTGCTCCACAAACTCCTGGGCGGGCGTGTTGTGCTCGTCGATCAGAGCCGAGAGCGTGTTGAGACTATTGAAGAGAAAGTGCGGATCGAGCTGACTTTGCAAGGCCTCCAACTGGCTCTGGACCCCGGCGCGGGTGAGCTGCTCGGTGCGCCGCACATTCTGCTCCCATTGCTGAAAAAAATACACGGCCTCGTAGACCGTGAGCACCACAACGGTAGGAATCAGGTTGAAGGTAGAAGCGCGCAGATTATCGGGCCAAAAAGCGGTGAAATACCTAGGTAGCAGCATCTGCAAAGGCAGGCGCAGCAGCATCGTGGCTAGGCTGGTAAAGAGCACCGACAACGCGGCTAGTACCCAGAGACGTTTGGCCGTTTGCTCTACATGCGGAAAACGGCTAAGAACCCACGCCCACAGCGTCCGGTTGCCGACCCACAGGAAAAAGGTGAAATACAGCGAGATACTCCAGTCAATAAGAAGCCATAGCGGCGACAGTGAGCCAAGCGCAGGCAGCGTGAACAGCGTGATAAGCAAGCTCAAGACGGGAATACCAATGAGGCGAAGACGACGGTCCTGCATGAAAGAGGGCTAAAGAAGCTGAAAGCCACGGCTAAGCTAAGAGCCTGACCAGGTGTCGTCGTTTGCGATACGCAGAAAACATGAAGGCCAAGGCTAGGCCCGAACACAGCAGCGAGGGCATAAACTGGCTATACGGCTTGTAGGCGGCCAGCACCGTACCTGTGAAGGCCGACAACAGCGCCGCGTAGGCGCTGGTCATCTTCCAAATGTGCTCGTAGAGCCAGGCGCCGCGCCGCCATTGCTGCTGCCAGCTAAAGCGGCTTAGGTCATAAATAGTCATGGTAATTAAGGTTCCCAAAGTGCTGTACATGACTACCGGTGACCACACCAGCTGAATGTGCGGCAACAACGCCAGAAAAGCGAGCCCACCCAACAGGAATACGCCCGAAAATAAGCCATCAGACAGCGTGGGGCCGGTGCTGCGGGTGCGTAGCGCACGAAAGCCGGAATAGGCCTGGTACACGCTTAGCAGCACAATCACGGTCAGAAAAGGCCGGAAGTTGAACACCGCCAGCCCCAGCACCGCCGTGGCGAGCACCACCGTCGTCAGCCCTATAAACCAGCGCCCAAAGCGTTGGTGCGCGGTGTTGCCTTTGGCCGTCAGGAGCGGCACCAGGCCGACCAGAAGCGCCAGCGTACCGAACAGCACATGTACTCCGATATTGAGGCGATGCAGGGTTTCCACGGGGCAGGGTTTGGCGTGTTCCTATTGTCAGGGCAAAATGACCTAGGTTTTGGAAGAGGGCACTTTAGCAAAGAAAATGGCCTTGTTACGAATCAAATTTCGGAAGGTAAAGCTCCTGGAACTACAGCAATTGGGGTGAAGCAGCAAGGCTAGCCGGCGAACCAGCCGGAGCGGAGGGGTGAGCCGAAGTTACAGCCGCCAATGATCATGCGCCGCGGTTTGCGCCAGCGTTGGCGGCACTAGGCCAGTCAGCTTGCAAGAGGGCCGTAGAAGCGCGAAACGCGGCTTCTGTCTATCGCAGTAAATCGAAGAGTATCACATGATTATGTGATTGTGCTGGGTAGAGGCTTGCTGTACTTTAGTCATACTATTCTTAGTGTGATACCTAGGTCGGCTGGTTGCCGGGTGAAGGGATACGGTCGATAGCTCAATTACAAACCGATGATCTACGAGGCATTAGCGATGATTTGCGCCGAGCTAAGAGCCTACGTCAAGGCCTTCGATGCAACGGCGAATGTAGACCTAGGTAGCATCTGCGCGCCCGGCGCCACCACCGATGCGCTGTTGCTGAGCCTCGTGAACGTGGAAGAGGAAAGCGCGCTAAAAAATAGCAGCCCGTACGTGCGCAACGCCACCGGCAGCTTCGATCTGGTAAACCCGCCGGTGTTCCTGAATCTGTTTGTGCTGATTGGCACCAGCTTCACTGACAATAGCACCTACGCCACAGCGCTGAAACGGCTGGCGTGGGCGGTGCAGTGCTTTCAGCGCAAAAAGGAGCTGAGCGTAGCCAATACGCCCACCGACAGTCTGCCGGACGAAGCGCTGCGGCTGCGTTTGTCGCTGGATTTGTACTCGCTTTCGTTTGAAAAAATCAACCAACTGTGGGGCACGCTCGGCGGCAAGCAGGTGCCGTTCGTGGTGTACAAGGTGCGGGTGGTGGAAGAGCAGGCCGAAAGCCAGTTTGGCAGCGGCGCGGCCATCACCACGATTGAGGGGCGAACCGAGATTATCAACCCCACCCTAAACTGACGGTTATGGCCATGCAACGCTTTGTGACGGGCTACGAAACGCTGTGCAGGGTACAGGTGATGCACCGCTACTTCCTGAACTTCGGCGCTACGCCTTTCGACCTAGCTAGCCCCACGCCCGCGCAGCAGAAAACCCTGGCCTTGGTGCGGGGCGACTACGATATCAGCAAGTTCTGGCGCATCGTGCCCGATGCGGCCACGCAGCTAGCCATGCGCAATGGCTGGATGGTGTTCAAAAACCTGCCCGACGGCTTTCGGGTGGGAATAATGGCGGCGGCTCATCAGTCCGTTGTGCCTTTGGCCGAGGGCCTTACGTTGATATTTGCCATTTACCAGGCTGACGCTTACTTCCCCCTGTACACCGACCTCGACCGCGCGGTGCTGGATGGCCTTGCCAAGCAAAACAGCGTGTTCCGTTGGCGCAACGTGCCGGGCAGCCTGCGCCTGAACGCCGACGAAACCATTCGGCCCGCCGACTTGGAGGCGCGACCCCCAACCACCGACCTAGGTAGCGGCCGCCCCATTGGCTTCATCGAGATTCAGCACCGGCCCGCCGACGGCAACAGCTTGCTGGATGAAGATGGGCACGTGCAAGACCTAACCTTCGAGGTGATTTTGCGCAACCGCTCCACGCAGTGGGAATACCGCGCCACCAACCTAGGTCAGTTTCCGCTGGTGCACTACGGGCGCATTGGCGTTGCCGCCGATTCCAAGCCCTTGCCTAATCCGACCCCCGCCACCACCACCGACCGGGGTACTCAGTTTGTCTCTACTATTTATTGACGCCTTCTAATCCCTTTCAAGCGTATGGCCAGCACCCTAAACCTAGCCTCCGTTAAGACGCCCGGCGTTTACATCGACGAGGTGTCGTTATTTCCGCCCTCGGTGGCGCAGGTCGAAACCGCCATTCCGGTGTTTATCGGCCCTACGCAAGACCACGTGAAGGATGGCCAGAGCATTCGCAACGTGCCCACGCGCATCAAGTCGATGGTCGAGTACCGACGCTACTTCGGCGGCAGCCCTGACCGGCAGGTGACGGTGCGGCTCGATGCTTTGAACAGCGTAAGCTCGGTCAACTTCGCCACGAGCCTCTATCTGCACGACAGCCTGATGATGTTCTTCGGCAACGGCGGGGAGAAGTGCTACATCATGTCGTTGGGCAAGTACACCGACGTGCTAACCCAAACGGAGTACATCAACGCCTTCGAGACACTCAAGAAGTTCGACGAGCCCACGCTCATCGTGCTGCCCGACGCGCTCAACCTGACGGCGGCCGGTGCGGTAGCCACGGTGCAGCAAGCCGCCATCGACCACTGCCAGTACATGCAGGATCGGTTTGCGGTGCTCGACGTGAAGGTGGCTGACCCAACGAAGATCGATCGGAACGACACCGACATTGACAACTTCCGCAACGGCGTTTCTAGTCACCTCAATTACGCTGCGGCCTACTATCCGTATCTGCGCACCTCGTTGCCGCTGACCATCAGCTTTGCCAACCTGACCATTAAAACCGGTCCTGACCCTGGCACGACCAAAACGCTCGATGAATTGCTGGACCCTGGCGCGGCCAAAGACCTAGCTACCGCCGCCAAGAACATCGTGACCGACCTAGGTGCCGTGACAGGTTTGTTGCCGGACATAACTGATTATCAAGCCGCCGCCAGTAAAGACGACAAGAAAACCTACCTGCTCGGTTTGCTGACGGCCTTCACCGGCGCCGCTGCCTTTACTGACCCGACAAACCAAACCGATTTCAACAACTATATCAAAGAAAGCGCCCCAGCTACCTCCGATGGTCTGAAGCTGACCGCCCTGCGTGATGCTACCAACGCCCTGCAAACCAGCAGCGGCAGCGAGTCGCCACAAGCCGCTTTCGACAAAACCTTTGAGCAGATCAGTACCTACATCAGCGGCTTTCTGACCAAAGTGCAGGCTAGGTTGCAAGCCAAGGAAGTAGAGATGAAATCGACGATTCCGCTGTACTCGGCCATGACCGCCGCAGCCGAAGCCATGGGCATCGTGCTGCCGCCAAGCGGCGCGGTGGTCGGCGCCTACGCCCGTACCGACAACGACCGGGGCGTGTGGAAAGCGCCCGCCAACGTGGGCCTCAACTACGTGCTAGGTCCCACCGTCCTGCTCACCGACAGCGAACAGGAAGACCTCAACGTGGACACCAACGCGGGCAAATCCATCAACGCCATTCGAGCCTTCACGGGCAAAGGCACGTTAATTTGGGGAGCCCGGACCCTCGCCGGCTCCAACAACGAATGGCGCTACGTGCCGGTGCGCCGCTTCTTCATCATGGTAGAAGAATCGGTGAAAAAAGCCTCCGCGCAGTTCGTGTTCGAGCCCAACGACGCCAACACCTGGGTGAAGATTCGGGCGATGATTGAGAACTTCCTAACGCTGCAATGGCGAGCTGGTGCCTTGGCCGGTATCAAAGCCGAGCACGCGTTTTTCGTGCGCGTCGGCCTAGGTCAAACCATGACTGCCCAAGACGTCCTCAACGGCTTCATGATCGTGGAAATCGGCATGGCCGTGGTGCGCCCCGCGGAGTTCATTATCCTGCGCTTCTCGCATAAAATGCAGGAGTCGTAGGAGCGTTCAGGCGGGGGCGCCTCACCCCCCGGCCCCCTCTCCGAAAAGGAGAGGGGGAGCCGAGAGGCAATGAGCAATGGACAATGTAGAATGAACAATTGATCATTGTTCACTGCTCATTGCAAATTGTCTAGCGTCTGGCTCCCCTCTCCTTTTTGGAGAGGGGCCGGGGGGTGAGGCGCCCCAGCAGAACGTCATAACTTTCATACCATCAGCCACTCACCAGCTCACTATTTCACCAACTCACCACATGGCAAGCTATCCATTACCGAAATTCCACTTTCAGGTGGAGTGGGGCGGCTCCAAGGTCAGCTTCACGGAAGTGACCGGGCTGAACGTCGAAACGGATGTGATTGAGTACCGCGACGGTGCCTCGCCGGAGTTCCACAAGATCAAGATGCCGGGCTTGCAGAAGTTTCCCAACGTGACGCTCAAGCGCGGCACCTTCCGCAGCGACAACGAATTCTTTAAGTGGTGGAACACGGTGGCGCTCAACACCATCGAACGCCGCGACCTGACCATCAGTCTGCTCAATGAGCGCCACGAGCCAGTAGTGGTTTGGAAGATCAAGCAGGCGTGGCCGTCCAAAGTCATGTCGGGCGATCTGAAGGCCGACGCCAACGAGGTGCTGATTGAAAGCATTGAGCTGGTGCACGAAGGTCTCAGCATCCAGAACGGCGACTAGCCTATGACTGGCCTGGTATATCCCCCAACTGGCTTTCACTTTCTGGTCGGTTTTGAGCTGTTTCCGCAGACGGTGCAAGATGTTCGCTTTCAGGAAGTGAGCGGCCTGAACGTGGAAATGCAGATGGAAAGCGTGAAAGAAGGCGGCGAAAACCGCTTTGAGCACCAGCTGCCGGTGCGTTCCAAGTACGCCGACCTCGTGCTGAAACGCGGCCTGCTGATCGGCTCGGGCGTGTACCAGTGGGCCAAAAACGCCTTCGAGGACTTCACCTTCCAGCCCGTGAACCTGATTGTCTCGCTCCTGAATGAGCAGCACGCGCCTTTGCTCTCGTGGCATGTGGTGCACGCGCTACCTAAGAAGTGGGACGTGTCGGCTTTCAACGCCGAGCAAAACACCATTGCCATCGAAACGCTCACACTTACCTACCGCTACTACAACACCATCAGAATCTGAAACATGCCTATTGTAATCAAGGAGTTAGTTATCACGGCGGTCGTTGATGGTAACGCGGATCAGCAAGCCACTTCGGCCGCCACGTCATCACCTGAAGCCCAGCAACAGATCATTCAAGCCTGCGTGGAGCAAGTGCTAGCTATTCTGGAAGAGAAGAAAGAGCGGTAAGACCTAGCAATACCTCGTGTCTCCTCTCTTGAACGTCATGCTAAGCCTGTCGAAGCATCTCTCCCGCTTCGTTGCAGTCGTCAGCACGCGAGATTTCTTCCGCTGATCGAAATGACGTTTAGTTGAAGTGGGAGAGATGCTTCGCTAGGCGGACGCCAGATGAGGCATGACAAACGGCCTTTTTGATAACCTGATTCACTAACCTCCCATGCTCGGCGAACTGAAAAAGATGACCCTGACGGGCTACCAGAACGACCGGTTCGACCAGCCGACGGGGGACGTGTACACGGCCGTTGTCAACCCAGAGACCTACACGCTCAACTACGAGATTCAGAGCAATCAGGAGCAGGCCAGCGGCACGAGCGCCAACCAACCGGCCTTCAACCGCATTGCGCCGCGCAAGCTGGAGTTTGAGTTTCTGTTCGATTCGACCGGCGCTTTGCAGCAAACGGGGCTAGCCCTGCCGCTCAGCGTAGGCACGAACCAAGGCGTGTGGGACCAGGTCGAGCAGTTCAAGAAGACGGTGTTCTATTACAACGGCAGCACGCACCAGCCGCCGTTCGTGATTCTGGAGTGGGGCAAGCTGCGCTTCAAGTGCAAGCTCGAAAAGGTGAGCGTCACCTATAAGCTGTTCAAGCCCGACGGCACGCCCATCCGGGCCGTGGCCAAAGCTAGCTTCGTCGAGACCACCAACGACGACCTGCGCGTGGCCCAGGAAAACGCCCGTTCCCCCGACCTAACCCACGTGCGCACCGTGCAAGCCGGCGACAATCTGCCGCTACTGTGCCACCGCATCTACGGCGACGCTACGCTGTACGGCGAGGTAGCTAGGGTCAACCACCTCATCAACTTCCGCACCCTCACGGTTGGTCAGCAGCTCTTTTTCCCACCAATTGAAAAGACGGTGAATAGTAAGTCAAAATAAAAGAACGGTCATGCTGAGCTTGTCGAAGCATCTCTACCGCTTCGTTGAGCTAGCATTAGAAATTACCACTGCACGCGAGATGCTTCGACAAGCTCAGCATGACAGCCTGATTATTCCCTACTTCTAGTTCACTCAGCCACTTCATCATTCAGCCACCCACATGCCCGAAAACCCGCGTACGCCTGACACCCCCGCCTCGCGCGACCTGCCCACCTTCACCGTGAAGGTTGAGGGCCAGGCCTTGGCGCGGGCTTATCAGGTGTTGGCGGTGCGGGTGCAGAAGGAAGCCAACCGTATCCCGACGGCGCATCTGGTGCTGAAAGATGGCAGCGCGGCCGCGGGCACGTTTCCGGCCAGCAACGCGGACCTGTTTGTGCCGGGCCGCAAGGTGGAAGTGTGGGCCGGCTATCACGAGAAAGAGCAGCTGATCTTCAAAGGCTTGGTTATCAAGCACGCCATTGAAGCCCGCACGACTGGCACCACCCGCCTGAACGTGACCTGCAAGGATGCTTTCGTGAAAACGACCCTAGCTCCCAAGCGCCGCTACTTCTTGGATAAGAAGGATAGCGAAGTAGCCGAGCAGATTGTGGAGGAGTACAGCGGCCTGACGCTGGATGCCACAGCCACCACCCCGAAGCACGAAGAACTGCTGCAATACGACGCCACCGACTGGGATTTCCTGGTGATGCGCGCCGAAGCCAACGGCATGCTGTGCCTGGTAGACGATGGCAAGCTGACCATCACCAAGCCCAAGCTAGATCAAGCGCCTGTCACCAAGCTGCAATTCGGTGCCACGGTGCTCGACTTCGACGCCGAAATCGACGCTCGCAACCAACTCAGTGGCCTCACCACAACGACCTGGGACTACAGCGAATCAGAGATGGCGAAAGCCGAAGCTGCCGAACCTAGCTTCAAGCAGCAAGGCAACCTCTCGACCGACGACCTAGCCGAGGCGCTCGGCACCAAGCTCACCCTGCAACACGGTGGCTACTTGCCAACTGGGGAACTGCAAGCCTGGGCCGATGCGACGCTGCTGAAACGGCGGCTAGCCAAAATCCGGGGACGCATCCGCTTCTACGGCAACGCCGACGTGAAGCCAGGCACGGTCATCAACCTAGCTGGCATGGGCGAGCGGTTCAACGGTGATGCCTACGTGACGGGTGTAAACCATCGTTTGGATAACGGCAACTGGACCACAGATGCGCAGTTTGGGCTCAACCCGCAGCCATTTGCGGCGGAAATAAACGTGAGTGCGCCCCCGGCTGGCGGCCTGCTGCCATCTATAGCCGGACTGCAAATTGGGGTGGTGACGGCGCTGGAAGGCGACGCGGCCGGGGAGGAGCGCATTGCGGTGCGGCTGCCGGTGCTTGATGCGGCGGGCAGTGGCAGTCGGGCTCGCGTGCTGAGCGTGGATGCCGGTAACCAGCGCGGCTTCTACTTCCGCCCAGAAGTGGGCGACGAGGTTGTGGTCGGTTTTCTCAACAACGATCCGCGGGAAGCCGTGGTGCTAGGTGGTTTGCACAGCAGCCACAATCCGATTCCTTCGCCCTTTAAAACCGCCGATGCGAATCCGAAGAAAGGCTACGTGTCGCGCAGCAAGCTGCAAGTGGTGTTCGACGACGAGAAAAAGAGCCTGACGCTGGAAACGCCGGCCGGTAACCTCTTCAAGCTAGATGATGAGGCGAAGAGTATTACGGTCCAAGATCAGCACGGCAATAAGATCGTGCTGAGCGACGCCGGCATTACGCTGGAAAGCATTAAAGACGTGATTATCAAAGCCGCAACGGATGTGAAAGTAACTGGCGTGAACGTGACGCACACGGCCCAAACCCAATTCAAAGCCAGCGGCTCGGGCACCGCCGAAGTGAGCAGCAGCGGCAACACGACGATAAAAGGGGCTATGGTTCAGATCAACTAACCTATTCAAGATCAACTACTATGGGACAGCTAGCCGCCCGCGCCAGTGATATGCATGTTTGCCCGATGGTAAATCCAGGCGGCGCACCCCACGTGGGTGGCCCGGTGCTGCCACCGGGCGCGACTAACGTGCTGATCGGAGGCATGCCCGCGGCCCGTGTCGGCGACCTGGTTACCTGCTCGGGTCCGCCAGATAGCATCATCAAAGGCTCGGCGACGGTCATGATTGGCGGTGCGCCGGCCGCCCGCCTCGGCGACACGACGGCGCATGGCGGAAGTATCGTAATCGGTTGTCCTACTGTGCTAATCGGCGGATGATATGGCAAACCTCGAAGCGAATTTCCTAGGTCGGGGCTGGAGCTTTCCACCCACGTTCAATCCCAATCTGCACCCGAAAGGCGTGGAGATGACGACGGGACTGGAAGACATTGAGCGGAGCTTGCAAATCCTATTGACGACGCGCCTGAATGAGCGCATCCTAGCCCCCGATTTCGGCTGCGACCTGCAAGATGCCGTGTTTCAGCCCCTGGATACGACCCTAGAAACCCGCCTCAAAGACCTCGTGAGCACGGCCATTCTGTACTACGAGGCGCGCATTGATCTGCTGAACGTGACGGCCACCGAACCCCCGCAACAACCTGGCTTGCTGCTGATTGAAGTCGAGTTCAAAGTGCGCGCCACGAACGCTCGGCACAACTTCGTCTACCCATTTTATAAGCAAGAAGGCACCGAACTCGCCCTCTCCAACGCTGGCCCTACGGCGACCCCTGTAGTCCGCTAACCTGACCCGTTTTCCGCCTCATGTCAACCAATTGCCCCGATACGAACCCGCTGCAACGGGAGGGCCTAAGCCAGCCACAACGCCGCCTTGCGGCGCTGCAACCGGCGTATGTCAGCCTCGACGAACGCTCGCTGGAGGACTTGTTGCAGTTTGCGAAGGCGTATGCGAAGGAGGCCAAAGTGCGGCTTTTTGACTTAGCGGGCACTCCGGACAATGGCGAAGCGTGGCGGGAGCTGATGAACTTCGAGAACTACGTGCAGCCCGCCGAGCTGGACAGCCGGAGCGACATCGAGCCGCATTTTGCGCTGTTTCTGACGTTCTTACAACTGTTTGGACACGCGCAGCAGCACCTCAACTCGCTCACCAAGCGCCACCTCGATTTCTACTACAAAGAGGTCTTGCAGCTCACCAACCAAGCACCCGTGCCCGACCGCGTGCACGTGGTGTTTGAGCTAGCCAAGAACGTGGCGGAGCAAATCGTGCCGGTCCAAACCGAGCTGGATGCCGGCCGCGACCCAAAGAAGCAGCCGCTGCTCTACGAGAGCACCGAAAACCGCACGGTCAATCAGGCCAAAATTGCTCACCTGCGCACCCTCTACGTGCACAGCGACCAGACGATTTACTACGCCCCCGCCGCCAACACCCAAGACGGCATTGCCAAGCCTCTCGACAAAGACGACCCCACTTGGAACGCCTTCGGGCCGAAGCGCAAGCCGCTCGTCAGCTGCGAGCCGTCCACGCCCGAAACCATTAATCTGCCGGAGGCGCAGCTAGGTTTTGCGCTGGCTTCGTCGATTTTACTATTGGCGGAAGGCGAGCGGACGATTACGGTAAAGCTAGCTTTAGCCCAGGCCGCGAGCTTACCCGCGGGAATCAAGTTGCGGACGCAACTGAGCGGGGCCAAAGCCTGGATTGAGGCTGGTGAGGTAGAACTGAAGAAAACCGGTAACGACCTCACGTTCACCGTCACGCTGCCCACCACCGAGAAGCAGGCCGTGGTGGCGTACAATGCGGCCTTGCTCGATGGCGGCTACGTCACGACGGCGCCGGTGCTGCGCTGCTACCTCAGCTGCTCCGCTGACTACGCCGCGCTACGGAACTTGACGCTGCAATCGGCTAAGATTGACGTGAGCGTGACGGGCTTAAAAAAGACCTTAGCGCTTGAAAACGACCTAGGTAGCGTCAATCCCGAAAAGCCGTTCATGCCCTTCGGTCCGACGCCGGTAGTCGGCTCGACGCTGTACGTGGGTAGCCCGGAAGCGGTAGCTAAGCCCTTAACTTCGGTGACGGTACACTTGCCCGAGTGGATCGGTAAACCTAGCTCTTGGAGCTCGTACTACAGCGCCTACGGCGGCAGCTACACGAATCAGTCGAATTGCACAGCTACGGCCACGCTGCAAAACAACAGCCTAACCGGCAGCCGCACGGCGGCGCTATTCAGCGCGTTTTCGAGCTTAAGTGTGCCAGACACCACGACCACGACTAGCGTGGGTTCGTCGTATCTGACAGGCTATTCGGGGTTCAGTCTCTACAAAGACTACGTGTTTTCGGGCGGCATCTTTCAGGCCGCGTCGCCGCAATTTTACCTTGCCAACAATCTTGCGCTGAGCGAGACTTCCGTCAGTGATAGTCTGCTGAAGATCAAGCTCAATCGCAGCTTCGGGCACAGGGCGTACCCGAAAAAGCTCACCCAAGCTATTCTCGCTGACCCGAAAGGCGACATTCCGAACCCGCCCTACACGCCAATGGTGAAGGAGCTGACGCTTGATTACCTAGCTTCCACCGGGGTCGTGCCGCTCACCTCCAAGAGTGCCGCTGACTTTACTGGCCGCGACCTTCAGCTATTTCATAACACGCCGTTTGGGCAAGCCGAGGAACACGCTTTCCTCAAGCAGAACCTAGCTTTTCTGGATAACACCTCGAAGAACAACGCCTTTCTGCTGCCCCAGTTAGCGCTAGGCGGTACGTTCCTCGTTGGTTTGCAGAACATTGGCGCTCTGGAAAGTGTCACCGTGCTCTTCCAAGTTGCCGAAGGCAGCGCCAACCCCGAGCGCGCCGTGGCAACAGTGAGTTGGAGCGTGCTGAGCCAGAATCAGTGGCGCCGCCTCACGGAAGAAGAGGTGCTGAGCGACGCCACCAATCACCTGCTGACTTCGGGCATCATCCAGTTTTACCTGCCTCCCGAAATCCGCGCCGACAACACGCTGCTCGAACCTGGCCTGGTCTGGCTCAAAGCCGAACTGCTGACCGCCGCCGGCAGCCCCGCGCCCATCGACAGCGTGAGCAACCTCGTGGCCCTGCACCCGCAAGCGAGCCTCGCCATCTTCCACGACCACGCCAACGACCCGAGCCACTACGACGCGGCACTGCCCGCTGACACCATCAGCAAAACGCGCCAGAGCCTGGCCGGGCTGAAGGCGGTGCACCAGCCGTACGCCTCGTTCGGTGGGCGCCCCGCTGAGCCGGATGCGGCCTTTTACACCCGCGTGAGCGAGCGGCTGCGACACAAGCAGCGCACCGTCACGATCTGGGACTACGAACACTTGATTTTGCAGTCCTTCCCCGGCGTGTATAAGGTGAAATGCCTGAATCACAGTCGGCTGGATGCTAGCTTTAAGCTGCACGAGCTAGCGCCAGGCTACGTGACGGTGGTGGTCGTGCCGGATCTGCGCATTGCGCATGCTATCAATCCGCTGGAGCCGAAAGTGGACCTGAATACGCTGGCGGCTATCCAGGATTTCTTACAGCATCATGCTGGTAAACTCGTTGGTATTCAAGTAGTCAACCCGGCTTATGAACGGGTGAAGCTGCACTTCAAAGTGGAGTTTCTGCGCGGCTATGCTTTTGCTACTTACCGCAAAAAGCTGCAACGAGATTTGCTCGCTTACCTCTCGCCCTGGGCCTTTGACACCAGCGCCGAAATTCCCTTTGGCGGCACGCTGACCAAGAGCGCGGTCATCAACTACATCGAGCGGCTGCACTACGTCGATTTTGTCACCGACCTGACCATGCAGCACTTCACCACCAACCCCACGGTGCGCGATGATAATGAGGTGATTACCGCCTCCGACGCCCGGGCGGTGCTCGTGTCCTGTAGCCAGCACGATATCCAACTCTTCACCGAGCCCTGCACGTCATGAGCGAAAGCATCACCATATCGACCGCGCCGCCGGAGTGGAAGGCCTCGGACTGGGAAGCGCTGCGCGAGGCGGGGCTAGCCTACATCGAGCAGTACGCCCACGCGCTCTGGACCGACTACAACCGCCATGACCCCGGCATCACCACGCTGGAGCTGCTGTGCTACGCCATTACCGACCTGAGCCAGCGTACGGCGCTCGATATCAAGAACTTGCTGGCTTCCTCCTACGGTAGCTCGGCCCAGATGCAAGCTAGCTTCCCGACGGTAGCGAAGGTGCTGCCCACGTGCCCCGTGTCGGAGCTGGACTACCGCAAGCTGCTGATCGATTTGAAAGGCGTGCGCAATGCCTGGCTGACGAAAGCCGCGCCGGCCCAAACCATTTATGTCAACGCAAAAGAGCCTGACCCGCACAAGCGCCTGAGTCGCACCCCGGTGCCGGGCAGTTCGCTTTCCTTCGATCTGAATGGATTGTACGACTTGAAGATTGACCTAGACCCGTACTTCATTGCGGCGAAAGTAGCTGCTGAAGTAGCAGCCGGCCACGCTGTCGATGAGGCGGCGGTCCGCAAAGCGGTGCTGGAGAAAGTCCGCAAAACGTACGTGGCGCACCGCAACTTGTGCGAAGACTACGTGCTGATTACGGAAGTGCCGGTGCAGAAAATCATGTTCTGCGCCGACATCGACCTAGCTCCTGAAGCCAACGTGAGCGAAGTCTACGCGCGGATTCTGCTGGCCGTGAACCAGTACCTAGCTCCGCCCGTGAAGCGCTACTCCCTGGCTGAAATGCAAGCCAAAACGGACGCCGACGGCAACCCGCTCACAATTGATCAGATCTTCGAAGGGCCGCTGCTAGAACACGGATTTATCCGGGATGAAGAACTGGAAGCTAGTGAACTGCGCCGCGTAGTGTACACCTCCGACCTCATCAACCTCATTATGGGGATAGAAGGGGTGAAAGGGCTGAAGAAGGTGCAGCTGAATGAGTTGATCGAAGAAGTGGACAAGCCTTGTTCGGAGTGGAAAACCAAGAATGCCGTGGGGCACCGGTGGTGCTTGCCGGTACGCGAAGGGTATCAGCCGCAGCTCTGTATGGAGCGAGTCGCCCTAGCTTTCTACAAAGACATTATTCCGGTCGGGAGCTTGGCGGATAAGAAGAAGGCGCTGCAAAAGCTCGCTGAGCTAGAGCAAGCCGCTTACCAAGCCAACCAAAAGCAGGTGAACGACTTGCCTGTGCCGGCCGGCGCCGTGTACGCCTTAAACGAGTACCGCTCCGTAGCCAATGACTTCCCGCAGAACTACGGCATCGGCCCCTACGGCTTGCCCGACTCAGCCTCGGTAGAGCGCCACAGCCAGGCCAAGCAGCTGAAGGCGTACCTGCTGTTTTTTGACCAAATATTAACCAACTACCTAGCTCAGCTGGCGAACCTGAAGAACTTCTTCGGGACGGATACTAAGATGCTGCAAACCTATTTCGGCCAAGTAGTTAGCACCCGAGACATGGTGGGCGTGGACGAGCTGTATGTGAACTATACCGATCTGCCCAACACGCTTGATGATGTGCTGGCCGAGCAGGAAGGTTACCGCGAAAACCCAGAACGCAAGAACCGTTTCCTGGATCATCTGCTGGCTAGGTTTGCCGAGAATTTCAATGAGTACGCGCTGCTCATGCACAGCCTGTACGGTGAGCGAAGCGGGCAGGAAACAGCTCAAGACAAAGCCGCGCTGCTCGAGGATTACCCCAACTTTTGCAGCGCCCGCGCCTACAACTACTGCGAGCCTGCCTGGGAAACCGACAACGTGGCCGGCGCTACGCGCCGCATTGCTAGGTTGGCAGGTATGCGCGACTTTCAAGCGCACGCCGCGGCCGCTCTCACGGTGCTGGAAGCAGTACCCGACACCACTGATCCAACGCAGTTTCGCTTCCAATTGCACGCGCCGGCATCGAGTGCGCCAAGCAAGGTCTATCTGGTTTCAGAGGAAGTGTTTGCCAGTAAAAAGCTAGCCGATAAGGCCATGCGTAAGGCCTTCAGCCCGGTGCCACGGCGGGAGCAGTTCTTGGTGGAAGGTGGTTCGGTGTGGCCCAACAACTACCTGCTGCGCGGCCTAGATGGTAACATCATTGCCGAGTGCCCACGTGTGTTCGTTGATGCCGAGGAAGCGTGGGCCGACATAGACGAAGCATTGGACGCGCTGGTGTACGGCGGCGAAGCGCTGTTTCTGATCGAGCACCTGCTGCTGCGCCCCGACCCGCTGAACCTAGCTGAAAGCTGGATGTCGGTGTGTGCGGAGCCTGATGGTACTTTTTGTGAACCACTCGACCCCTACAGCTTCCGCGTGAGCGTGATATTACCGGGCTATACGACCCGCTTCCGCAACGTGGACTACCGGCGCTACCTCGAAAAGATGATTCGGCTGGAACTGCCGGCGCACGTACTGGCCCGTATCTGCTGGGTGAGTCGGGAACACCTAGCCGAGTTCGAGCAGAAGCTACAGCAGTGGCTCGCACAGAAGGCTGCGGCCTGTGGCGTGAAGGACAACGCCGCTTACGCCACAGCTCTGAATGAGCTGATTAACATTCTAGAAAAGCTACACACCATTTATCCGCCCGGCGTGCTGCACAACTGCGACAATGCCGACGAGGAAAACCCCATCGTGCTGGGTCGCAGCACCCTAGGGTCAGTTGAAGAGGAAAAATGAACAGAGAATAAAATAAGAACGTCATGCTGAGCTTGCCGAAGCATCTCTACCGCAATAGTAATCCTGACGTGAGAGCGAAGCGGTAAAGATGCTTTGGTAAGCTCAGCATGACAGACGATTATAGCATGATAGCCGGCTTGGTTGCTTAGGTCTAAAACCTAGCTAACTATCTGCATTCCACCTCCAGCATTTCACCACCATGTTGAATCCATACCTATCCACCCTGCCCGCGCCTTTTGACCCGAGCAACTACGGGCTGACCGTGTTTCAGCCCGACATGGTGCTGACGGCCGACCAGCTCAACAAGCTCTTTGGCTTCTTGCTAGGCCAGGAGCAGCAAACCCGCACGCGGCTGATTGGGGTGGGCGTGGTGTGCGGCTTGCAAGCGGGGCTAGGGCAGGGGCGAGCGGGTGGCGTGACCGTGTCGGCGGGCTGCGGGGTGACGACGGAAGGCGACTTGCTCAGCATCGAAGCTAACACAACCTACACCCGCTTCGCACCTTATGACCTAAGCGCGCACCCCGTGTACGCGCCCTTTCAGGTAGTGCGCGGACTACAGCTCTGGGAAATCTTTCCGGAGTCAAAAGCTAGCCCGACACGTCCCGAGCCGGACACGAGCCCCTTAACCCAACTCGACCTAGCCGACAAAGTCGTGCTGCTGTACTTGGAAAGCGCCGTGAAAGCCGCCGACGAATGCACCGGCGTGGCCTGCGACAACAAAGGCGACGCCTACAACAACCGCCTGCATGTGCTGCTAGTGCGCCAAACCGATGCCGATGCCCTCATCGCCGCCGAGTACCGCGAGTTGGCGGCTGCCTACACGCGCCTGCCAGTGGTGGCTATGCCCCGCGTGCGCCTCGATGATCGGGGGTATGGGCCGTCGTTGCAGCGCTTCCAGAACTTCCTGAGTCGGGCGGCTACCACGTTTGGCAATGAGCTGAAGCAAGCGTATCAGTTGATCAAAGACGTGAGCGGTATTACCTCGCCGGCCGCATGGATCAAGCTGTTGCTCAGCAAAGTAAATAGTGTCAGCGAGGATGCGCGCAGCCAGTACGTGTACGACTGGCTCAAGGACCTACACGACGCGTATGAGGAGTTTCGGCAGGCTACGCGGCACTGGCTGGTGCTGTGCATGCCGCCCGAAACGGCTTTCCCCAAGCACCTGTTGCTAGGTGAGCTGGTGCTAGCTCCCAGCTTGTGTAAGCCGCAGTACCGGCACGCGTTCCGGCCTTCGCCCGCCGTGACGGAGGAGAAGGAAGCGCGCGAACGAGCCCTGGCTTTTTACCAGCGTATCGGCCAGCTGATTGAGAATTTTGAAGTGCCCGCCACGCGCACCACGCAGGCTTCGTTGAACGTGGCAGGCGCCCGCGCTGCGGTTTTTGCCACGCCGGCCCTCGGCATCACGCCCGATCAGTACCGCGCCGCGTTTATTGACAGGCGGGCTATGCCGTTCTACTACAAGCCCGAAACACGCACGTCTTGGAGCTACGCGCTAGCTAGGGTGTGCCGCACGCCGTGGGTGGCCTCGTATCATGCGCCGCTGGCTGGGGCGCCGCCGGAGGTGGTGCAGCCGTTTCGCTTTGGCATTGAGACTGTTCCGTTTTATCGGATTGAGGGTTTTCTCGAGGCGGGCTTGGTGCCAACCTTAACCAAGCTGCTGACCCTGCGGCAAGAGTACAACCTAGCTTTCGACGTGCTGGCCCTACGCGCCGACGCCAATCAGCGCTTGATAACCTTCGGTGAAACCTTCGACTTCGCCGACTTGCAAGCCGATTTCGACGATTTGCTGGCGCAGATTCATTGCCTGGAGAAAGAACTAAAAACGGCCGCACCTATTGCCTCGTTGAGTGTGGTGCTTCAGCTGCCGGAAGCTGCTTTCGCCAAAACGCTGGAGCCTTACAAGCGCATTCTGCTGACGATGAACAAGCAACAGCCACCGGCGCAGTGTATTCTGGATAAACTGCCGCTGCTGCAAAACCTGAATGCCGCTTACCACCGGCGGGGCACAGCCTTTGAAGATGCCCTGACGTTTGGGCCCTTTCTGCGCGCTAATCCGGGGCTGGAACACGGGGCCGGCGTGCCGCGGGGCGGCACGTTCGTGCTGGTCTACAAAGACAACGTCGGCAACGTACGAGGCGGCTCGCCGGCCGTAGTAGCCGATTTTTATCTTCCTTATATGCGGCCCGCCCGTGGCAACGGCGTGCAGTTTGTGCTACCCCAGCCGCCGCCCGGCATTGCGCTGCCCAAAACCGTCTTTTGCCTGAACGAAGAACCTAGCCTTATCGAAGTGGCGCCCCCCGGCGGCTCTTTCGATGACGCGCTGGTGACGCAAAAAGGCAGCAGCTTCTTCTTCAACCCTACGGTCGTCGGCACACACACACTGAAGTATCAAGCAACTGATAGTCAGACGGTTTCTATCGATGTGGAGGTGTTGCCGCTGCCGATACCTAGGTTCCGCTTTAGCGCACCGGCGCGGGCTGAAGTCGGGACCATTGCCTTCAATAACCTCAGCTCCGACGCCACGGAAGTAACCTGGGATTTTGGTGACGGCTCACCCACGGAAACCATCACGCTCAGCGACACCATTAATGGCAACACCCAGCACGTTTATCAGCTCAAGGAAGATGGCTCGGGCGAGTTCAACGCGACGCTGACGGCTTCCAACGGTGGCTGCAAAGCTAGGTCGGAGCCGCAAACCGTGACCTTCACGGCGCGACCCGTTATCAGGCTGGAGCTGAAGTCGCCGGTGATGTGCATGGGCGCCGACAACCAGGTGGCGGCGGACCCAAGAGGTGGGGAGTTTTCGTCGAAAACCTTGCAGGTCAGTGGCGAAGGGCAGTTCACGGCCACGCAGGAGGGCAAGCACACCATCACCTATAAGCTCGAGGGGGCCACCGCCAGCATCGATGTTTTTGTGCTGCCGGGCAGCTTCACCATCGAAAACACGCGCCTCAACCCCGACCAGCGCACCGTGCATTTCGAAGCCAACATCCTGACCCCGCCCGACGGCATTGCTTACGAATGGACGTTCAACAACAAGCCCATTACGCCCGCCGCAGTAGCCAAAATCGACAAGAACCGCAGTCGTTTCTCCTTCGACGCCGAAATAGCGCCCGTTTTCAGCACCAACATTCCGGTCGGCAATGGCCTGCTGGTGCTCACCATGAGGCAAGGCGAGGCAGCCCTTTGCGGGCCTGTTCGGGGGCAAGTGCAGGTAGGATAAGGTCAAAACAGATCAGCAAAAACGTATGTCTTCCACCAGTCCGCATATCATCTACCGCCTGGCCTTGCGCCTGCACCTCGTGGGCGCAGCGGATGGCCGTGCGGTGCAGCAGCGGGCCGAGCAGGAGCTGCAAAGCCGGCGTTTGCTGAATGCGCTTGACGAGGTGCTGTCGGAGGTAGGCCGGCCGGGCGAGTGGGTGGAGCTGGACCGGCTGGAAGTGGACCTAGGTACGCTGCAAAGCGCCGTGATGGAGCGCCAGCTCGCCGACCGCTTGCCCGCGCTGCTCCGCCTGAAGCTCCGGGAAGCTATTGCCGACGCCCGGTTGCAGGGCACGGCAGTTTGGACGGCGCAGATGAATGATTTTGAGCAGCTTATCTATTTTCTGACTAACGGCGTGCTGCCGTCTTCCGCCGCCGGGCTGCCTTCTATGCGGCAGTGGGAGCCGCAGCTCGTGGCGCTGGTGGGTGCGCTCAGCCCGGCGCAACAAGCTAGCTTACAGCAGACGCTCACGCTCCCAAGAGCCCGGCAGCGCCTGATCAATCAGTTTTCAGTTTTGCTGTGGCTGGCTATTGGAGCGGCCCTGGGAGCAGCGCCCCAGCTCCGACAGCTGGCAGAGCAGCTGCTGCAACTGCGGCAGCTGCCCTACGAAGACGCCGCGGAGCCGCTTGACAGCCTCATCTGGGAGCGGATTATACAACGGCTCAGCCATTCGGTGCCCATCGATTGGTCCGCGCTGCTAACCCAGCTGGCCGCCGTAAACGATGCTGCCGAATCCCGCAATCTGGACGCGGCCCGCAGCCTGCTGGCGGAGGTATTAGCGCCTGAAAACCTAGGAGATGCAAAGGCGGCTGCCACCGCACCACGCCGCGCCGCCAGTCCGGAAGACGCCTTATCCGACGCGGTGCAGTTCGTGGAGAATGCCGGCGTGGTGCTGCTGCATCCGTTTTTAGCAGCCTGTTTCGCAGCCTGTGGGTGGCTGGCAGACGATGAGTTTCGCAGCAAAACCGCGCAGATGCAGGCCGTGCGCCTCGTCCATTTTCTGGCTACTGGCAACAGTCAGGCCGCTGAGTATGAGCTGTTATTGCCCAAGCTGCTCTGCGGCGTGCCGGCGGCTGCGCCCCAGAACGCCCGCGTGCGGCTGCCCAGGCAGGCGCGGGAAGAAGGCACGGAACTGCTGAAGGCCGCCATCAACCATTGGCCGGCCCTGAAGAATACGTCGCCGACGGGGCTGCGTGAGGGCTTTTTGCAGCGCGAAGGCAAATTGGAGCACGCCCCCGACGGCAGCTGGACCCTCACCGTCGAGCAGAAAGCCCAGGACGTGCTCCTCGACCAGCTGCCTTATGGTTGGGGCCTGGGCGTGGTGCAACTGCCTTGGATGCCGAAGCGGCTGATGGTCAGCTGGGGCTAAACCGAACAGCCATGAGCAGCGCCTCGAAGCAACTCCAGCCGGCCCCCGCAGCAAAAGCGACGAATGCCGCCCCGGCCGCTACGCCGTTTTTTGCCCCAAGCGGCGGCGCAACGCTCCGGCGGCAGGCCACGGAAACGCCCTTTTTCAAGCCCTTTGTACAGCCAAAGCTAGCCGTCGGGCGCGCCGATGACGCCCACGAGCGCGAAGCCGAAGCCACCGCCGACCGCGTGATGCGCATGCCGCTGAACGGTGGCGCTAATGCGCGGACGCAAGCCCGACCTAGGTTGCAAGCCAAGGCCGAGGAAAAAGAGATTCGCCGGAAAGGCGAGGCCACTGCGCCGACTCCACCTAGGTCGTTTGAAACGCAGCTCGCGGCCAGCCAATCGGGAGGGCAGCCGCTCAGCCCCGTGGTGCGCCAGCAGCTGGAGCCGCGCTTCGGCGCCGACTTCTCGGCGGTGCGGGTGCACACCGATGCCCCGGCCGTGCAGATGAGCCAGCAGATTGGTGCTCAAGCTTTCACGTATCAGAATCACGTTTATTTCAATGCCGGCAAGTACGACACCGGCAGCTCCGGCGGCCAGCACCTGCTCGCCCACGAGCTTACGCACGTCGTGCAGCAGGGCGCGGCCGTGCAGCGGCAGGCTAGCTCGCCGGCCGTGTCGACGGCAGCGCCCGGTGTGCAGCGCCTGTTCGGCATCGATGTGGCGGGCCGCATCGATGGCTGGCTGGCGGCGCTGCCCGGCTGGCGCCTGCTCACGGTGCTGATCGGCTACAACCCCGTGCTGCAACGCAACGTGCCGCGCACCACCGCCAACCTCATCGAAGGCTTCCTGACCCTGGGTGGGCCCATCGGCTTGCTGCTGTTCAACAAGCTCCGCGATGAAGGCATCATCGCCCGCGCTGCCGACTGGATTGATGCGCAGGTGGCGTCACTCGGCATCTCGCTTTCCTATGTGCAGGGCCTGTTCAGTCAGGCGTGGGATGAAATGGGCATCAGCCTGGGTATCGACGGCAACATTGCCGTGGCGCATCGCGTGTTTGGGCCGCCGTTCAGCCGGATCACGGCGTTTGTGGGGCGCGTGGTGGCGCAGGTCGTCACGTTCCTGAAGGAAACCATCGTACGGCCCCTGAGCAACCGCGCGCGGCAGATGCGCGGCTTCCCGCTGCTCACCGTCATTATCGGCAAAGACCCGTTCACCGACGAAGTAGTGGACCGCAGCCCCGTCAACCTCGTGCGCGGCTTTATGAGCCTGATGGACAACGGCGAGGAACGCTTCCGGCACATGCAGGAATCGGGTGCCTTGCAACGCGCCTTCGATTGGTTTAATCAGGAAACCAGTAGCCGCAACCTGACCTGGGAGCGAATAAAAGGCACGTTCACGGCCGTGTGGGATACGCTCACGCCTGATGCCGTGCTGCACCCCCTGGAAACCATCGGCCGCATCGTGGGCCTGTTCACCGGCCTGGCCGCCGACATCCTAGGTTTCGCGGGCTCGGCTCTGATCAAGATGCTGGAACTCATCTTCGAGGCCGTGATGGGTGCCGGTGGGGCCAGGGTGCTGGCTATCTTGAAACGCTCCCGCAACACGTTCCTGGTCATCATCCGCGACCCGGTGCGGTTCGTGGGCAACCTCGTGCGGGCGGGGGTGCAGGGTTTTCGGCAATTTATGGGCAACGCCCTCACGCACTTGCAGCGCGGCGTAGTCGGCTGGCTGCTCGGGGCGCTGGAAGGTGCTGGCTTGCAGCTGCCGCGCGAGTTCAACCTGCAAGGCATCTTGTCGTTGGTGCTCCAGATCCTAGGTCTGACCTACCAGAACATCCGGGCCAAGCTGGTGCGCGCCACCAGCGAGCAGTTTGTGAGCCGGCTGGAACAGGTGTTTGATTTCCTGCGCATTCTCATCACCCAAGGACCCGCCGCAGCCTGGCAGAAAATCCTGGAATACCTGGGCAATCTGCGCGATATGGTGCTCGACGGCATTATCGGCTGGGTGCGCCAAACGGTTGTTGGCCAAGCTATTATCCGCATTGCCTCCATGCTGAACCCGGCCGGCGCGGTTATCCAGGCCATCATTGCCACTTATAATACGGTGATGTTCTTCATGGAGCGCATCAACCAGATCGGGGCCGTGGTCGAATCGTACGTCAACTCCATTGCCGCCATTGCGGCCGGCAACATCGGGGCGGCGGCCACGCGCGTCGAAGAAACAATGGGCCGCATGGTGCCCGTGATTATCAGCTTCTTAGCTAGGTTGCTGGGCCTAGGTGGCATTTCCAACACCATCCGCAACACCATTGCCCGCGTGCGGCAGCCCGTTGATCGGGCCCTGGATCGGGTGGTAACCTGGGTAGTGGCGCAGGGACGCAGATTGGTGGGCAGCGTAGCCGGCGGCAACACGCCGGGCGAGCGGGTCGATAATGCGCTGGCCGCGGCCGTGCCGATTGTAAACCGCTTTGCAGGCCGACCAGTCGCCAGTGCCGTGCTGATGCCGTTGCTAGCCGCAATTAAGTTGCGTTACCAACTAAGCTTATTGGAAGTAGTGCCCACCACCGAAGGCGTGTGGGCGGTGAAAGCCGCTGCCAGTCCGCCCAAGCAGCAGAACACGCAGGCGCAGGTGCAGGGTGCCGCGGGCGCGACGGCAACTGGGGTTGCTGTGCCCGTGGGGTCGTGGGTGGAGATTATCGCGACCAGCGCATTAGAGCAAGTAACTAATAGCAAAGCAATGGCTATCCGAAATCCGACAACAGGAGTAGAGCGGCTGGTAAACTTCACCACAGCTACCGCTAACGATGGAGTGAATACCTTGAAATATTCCAAAGAAGGAACCGTGTGGCGGCGTAGTGCCGCTTCCTTCAAGCACCCATCGAAGTACGTAGTACCGGTTGGAGGCGCAAAGTTCGAGCTGAAGCCTGCTTATCAGGGCAGCAGCAACATTCGCCCTTGGTTCTATCCAAGCATGAGCACACTGTACGCATCGCGACGCGACCCATTGCTGAATGGTAAATTCTTAGCAAGCGGCTTCACGGTTATTACCCCTGGTCCGCCCGTGCCCGAAGTAAGCGGTACAATCACGGGCAAGCTTGCCGATCCGCTAAAGCCAGCCGAACGCTTCATTAGTGAAGCAGCACACAGTGAGGAAAGATGGCATCCGAAGATTATCATCAACGGGCAAACCTATGCTTCCGTGCCCAAACGAGGGTCGGTCGACCATTTCCCCGATTCAATGGTATCGCACTGGAATAACGATGGGCGGCATCAAACACAGAACGAGCGTAAAAGCTGGTTCGACTCGGCAGCTGTGCGGCTCATTTCCGTTGAGCTGAATAGTAGCTTAGGTAACAAGGAGCCAGCGTACAAACCAGAAGTAGGGCAAAAGTTTAAAGGGAAAGATGAGTGAAAAGCGGAGTAAGCACCGACCGATTATCCGTCCAGCGGTATGACTGACCTGACCAAAACCTTCGAGTATCTGCATCAGCTGCTCGCCTGGCGACTAAGCCTTTTGGTGAACCCCGCAAACTCATCGCTGAATCGGCCCACGCCGCCGCTCTACGAAGCGGCTGCGGATGCGCCATTTGCTCAGTTCCTGGTGCAAACTCAGCCCAATGAGGAGGAGTTGGTTTATCTGAGCATGGCCCTGGTGCCGCATCTTCAACCCAGCTTCTTTGATGAGTTAATTGGGGAATATGCCCCGAACAGAGGCGAACTTCCTGAGTTTGGAGGTGTGCGGGGCACGAATCATCGTGGCCTCCTGCCTACAGGCGAAACCGTATTATTCGTGCTGGCCGGTACCAGCCTGACGCAGCGGCAACGCCTCTTGCCTTTGTTTAGCTCAGATCATCCGTTTGCTTATCATAAGATGCTCACCTTGGGAGAGGTGCCTGTCGGCGAGCCGCGCCTGAGCGGCCGGCTGATCCTCGACCCCGAGTACGTGGAGCTGTTCACCACCGGCCATGTTTCCACGCCGGCGCTCAGCCCTGGTTTTCCGGCCCAGCACTTACGCACCGAGCTGGCCTGGAGCGACCTAGTGCTGCCGCCCGGCACCCTGGCCCAGATCCGCGACCTGGAAAATTGGGTACACCACAACGAAACTCTGCGCGGCGAGTGGGGGCTAGGTGCCCGCCTGAAGCCCGGCTACCGGGCGCTATTCTACGGCCCGCCCGGCACCGGCAAAACCATGACCGCCAGCTTGCTAGGTAAGCACACGAGCCGCGACGTGTTCCGCATCGACCTCTCGCTGGTGGTGTCGAAGTACATCGGCGAGACGGAGAAGAACCTAGGTGGCTTGTTTGATAAAGCGCAGTCGAAGAACTGGATTCTGTTCTTTGATGAAGCCGATGCCTTGTTCAGCAAGCGCACCGACACCCGCGACGCCCACGACCGCTACGCCAATCAGGAAGTGGCCTTTCTGCTGCAAAAGATCGAAGAGTTTGACGGCCTCGTGATTCTCGCCTCCAACCTGAAAAGCAACCTCGACCCGGCCTTTGCTCGGCGCTTTCAGGCCATGATTCACTTCCCCATGCCCACGGCGGCCGAGCGGCTGGCGCTCTGGCAGAAAACCCTGCCGCCCAACGTGCCGCTCGCCGCCGATGTGGCCCTGGAAACGCTAGCCGCCCGCTACGAACTGTCGGGCGCGGCTATTCTGAACATCGTGCAGTTTGTAGCGCTGCGGGCGTTGGCGCGGCAGGCGCAGCTACTCACGCTCGAAGACGTGATGGACGGCATTCGCCTGGAATACCAAAAGGAAGGCAAGCTGCTGTAGTACGATGTAGCGCGAAGCTCCCGCTTCGCGTATCGTTGCACGAAATCGTTAGCTAAACCTAGGTTGTGCAGGCACAAGTCGTTCAACGATACGCGAAGCGGGAGCTTCGCGCTACATCGTGCTACATTGCTTGGCTGAATTGCCGGAACAAAGCCCGTCAATTTTGTTCTTGTTGCGTAATTGTATCAGAACCCCGAACCCCCGAACTCCAACATGTCTTTTTATTCCGCCCGACCTGAAGATCTGCTTTTTGACGCGGCCCGCAAGGGCGATGTGGCGTACCTCCAACACCTGCTCGAAGGCGGCATTGACGTGAACGTGCAGGATGGCCGCGGCTTCACCGCCCTGATTTTAGCCAGCTACGATGGCCACCTGGAAGCCACCAGGCTCCTGCTGGAAGCCGGCGCCGATCCTAAAATTCAGGATGTTAGCGGCAACTCTGCGCTGATGGGCATCTCTTTCAAAGGCTACCCCGAAATCGCTCAGCTGCTGATTCAGCACGGGGCCGACCTGAACGCCCGCAACGGCAACGACGGCACGGCCCTCATGTTTGCTACCCTGTTTGGGCGCAACAACCTGGTCAAGATCCTGGTCGAGGCTGGCGCCGACCAGACCCTGCGCGACCGGCGCGGCCTTTCTGCCCACGACCTAGCTATTCAGCAAGGCAACGAAGAAGCGTTGCAGTATCTTCAGGCAGAGTAACTGTCTGTAAGTAGGTTACTTACCTAGGTGCTTTGCCTCGTTTTTATTCCTTCACCTTCACCTCTGTCTGCTATGAAATCAACGTATCCGGCGCCGCGCGGCAACGTGCTCCTGCTCAGCTGCATGGACCTGCGCCTACTCGACGACATCGTGCGGTTTATGGACCGCGACAACCTCAACAACCGCTACGACCAGTTCATTCTGGCGGGCGCAGCCTTGGGTACGGACGTGAATGGACACTGGAACGACGCCTTCTTTGATCACCTGAAAGTGGCTTGTAAGCTACACAATATCAAGGATGTGTACATTATGGAGCACCGTAACTGCGGCGCTTACCGGGAGTTTTTAGGCGACGCCGGCGACTTCGACGATACCGACACGCGCCAGCACGACGAGCGCGAAGATCACCTGAAATACGCGCTCAAGCTGAAGGGAAAGATTCTGGCCTGGAGCACTGAAAACGACTACCCCCTGCAAGTGCGGTGCTTCCTGATGGATCTGCGCGGGCAGGTGGAGCTGCTGGAGCCCGCTGCCTAGCTTTAGGTACCTAGGTGCCGCTTCATGTTCGCTTAATCTAGGCTTCCTGCCTAGCCCGAAAAGAATACGAAGGTCGTTGCTGTGCTTGCTCGGCAACGGCCTTTTTCGTTTCCCTAATCGCCCCTTATGGTACCCCACTTCATCTTCGCCACCGGCATCGAAAACAGTTATCCAACCATTCAGGGCGGGAAAGTCCGGATGGATGAAATGGAGAAATGCGGCCACTACAGCTACTGGAAGCGCGATTTTGACCTGGTACAGGAGCTAGGTATCAGCTTCTTACGCTACGGGCCGCCCATTCATACCACCTGGCTGGGGCCGGGTCACTACGACTGGTCGTTTGCTGATGAAACCTTCCAGGACCTGCGCCGGCGCGACATTGTGCCCATCGTGGACTTGTGCCACTTCGGGGTGCCCGACTGGCTGGGTAATTTCCAGAACCCGGATTTTCCGGCGCTGTTTGCCCGCTACGCCCGCGATTTTGCCAAGCGTTTTCCGTGGGTGCAGCTCTACACGCCCGTGAATGAGATGTACATCTGCGCCGAGTTTTCGGCTCTGTTTGGCTGGTGGAACGAGCAGCTGACGAGTGACAAGGCGTTCGTCACGGCCCTCAAGTATATCGTGAAGGCCAATGTGCTGGCGATGCAGGCCATTGCCGGGGTGCGCCCCGATGCGCTGTTTGTCCAAAGCGAGTCGTCGGAGTACTTCCACGCCGAAAACCCCGCCGCCATCAAGCCCGCCGAGCTGATGAACGCCAAGCGGTTTCTGTCGCTCGATCTGAACTACGGCCGCCGCGTGGATTCGGAGATGTACGAATACCTGATGGACAACGGCATGACCCGCCGGGAATATCACTTCTTCCTGGAAAACAAGATGAAGCACCAGTGCATCATGGGCAATGACTACTACAAAACCAACGAGCACCGCGTGTCGGCCGACGGCAGCACCCGCGCGGCAGGCGAAATATTTGGCTACCATGTTATTACCAGCCAGTACCACGACCGCTACCGGCTGCCGGTGATGCACACCGAAACCAACCTCTGGCAGGGCCCCTGCGGCGACGAGGCCGTAAACTGGCTCTGGAAGGAGTGGGCCAACGTGCTGCGCGTGCGCAACGACGGCGTGCCCATTATCGGCTTCACCTGGTATTCGCTCACCGACCAGATGGACTGGGACACCGCCCTGCGGGAAAATAATAACAACGTGAACCCCCTAGGTCTCTACGACTTAGATCGGAATATCCGGCCCGTCGGGGAGGCCTACAAGCAGCTCATAGCTGATTGGGGTCAGGTGCTGCCCGCCCAAAGCGTGTGCCTGCAAGTGCCCATCGTGCTGCCCAGCGAAACCGACGAGCCCTGGGCCCAAAAGCAGCGGGAACAAGCTCGGCGCATCCGCACGAATCGCTCTACGGCTGACGCTAATACCGCGTCGGCAGCCTCCGTGTAGTGGTGAGATGGTGAAGTGGTGAGATGGTGATTTTTATAGATAATATTTTGATTAAGAAAGGCATAAATTGCTCACTGCTCACTGCTCACTGCTCACTGCTCACCACCTCACCACCTCACCACCTCACCACGTAGAGCGTTGGCTAACGTGCCCACAGCGGAATGCCTTGCAAGGCTTCCCAGAAGATAAAACCAGTCAGGGCGGCATACGTCAGGGCAAAAAGCCAGGTGCCCGCTACAGCACGGCGCGGCAGGTAGCGCCCGAGGAGCCAGCCAGCCAACGGCACCAATTGCAACGCGTGCAGCCCCAGGAAGTGCGCGATGCGCAGGTCGCCGGCGCGGGTGCTCCAACCTAGGCCCAGCAGGCCGGGGCCGCCGTCGGGCGTCCCGACGGTGTGCGCATTCTGGTGAATCATCATGCCGCCCATTGCGCTGCCAACCAGAAACAGCAGCACGCCTAGCCGCACGCCCCACACGTAAGCCACTGAACCGTGTGGCCGGTGCCGCCATACCAGAAATAAAGTCCAGATAATCAGGGCAGTATTCAGCATGATAAAGATGCCCATCAAACCAAATAGCAGCGCATTGAGCGGTGAGCTGATGTTATAGTGCGACGTAGTGCCGCGAACAGCCTGCACGTAGATAGCCGCAATTTCGACCATCAGCGCCGTCGCCACGCCCCAGCTGATGCGGCGCACGGCCCGCTGCGTAGCCGCCGGCAGATCGGCCAGCAGCCAACCTAGGGTCCAGAGGTAGATGGCGCCCGAAATAGCAAACTTCGCCGGCTTGATCCACGCGTTGGTGCCCGTTATTACCCGGTCATCGAAGGGCATGGCCAGCAGCGCAACCACCAACAATGCCACATGCAGCCAGGCTGGCCACGAAAGCACGGGGTTGCAGCGGTGCAGCACTACCAGCCAGCTGCCTAATTGCGCGAACGGAGCCGGCCAAGACTGAACTTGAGCAGAAGCGGAGGAGACAGTAGAAAATGTGAGCGTTTTCATAGGCAGTAGAGAGCGGAGAAAGGAGTGGAAAGGAACACGCAGAATTAATCGGCTGACGTAATCATAGCCGGGTACCAGCGGCGCACGATGTTGTACAGCAAAAAGCCAACGGGGCCGAACAGGAAGGTGAGCAGCAGCGCCGGCACCAGCAGCAGGTGCGGGACCCCGCGGCGTTGGGCGTCGCGGCTGGCCCAGGCGCCCACGGCCAGGTCGAAGCACAGGTAATGCACCCAGCCGGCCAGCAGCGCCCACGGATCATGGAACAGCGCTGCTACTTCCGCCAGTGAGCCAAACCCGCCTGCGTCGGCCTGCCCACCCAGGTAGTGGCTGAGAATGAGAACGGCGTAAACCACGGCCAGTCCCAGCGACCATGCGCCACTGATAATGAGGCGCTGCGTGACGCGCCAGCGCGGCGCAACGATCAGCAGAATCCACCCGAGTAGGGCGGCCTGGCTGGCATACGGAAACAGGCTTGCGGGCGTAAGTGTCATAACAGCAGAAGTTTGTTGCTGCTAAGCTACTCCGGCAACCTAGCTCGGGCACACTAAATCAAGGTGAAACGACACGGCGCAGGGGCGAAGTGCCGACCAGTATCGGGTGAAGCGCTGGGGGTGTTGGTTAACTTGCCGGCGCTGCCGTGCGTATTGCAGTGGCAGTTCCTTTCTATTGCCGTGCGTTATCTGTCGCTCAAATTCGTCCTGCTTGGCTTATTAGCCGGCTCACTCACGGCTACCGCGCAGGTAGCCGATTCGGTGGGACCGGGAGAAGCTCGCCACAACGGTATTGGGGTGCGACAGCGCCACCGCCGGATCGTGGCGCAATTCGATCAACGGTTTTCACCCCTGAACAGAAAGCTGGTCGGTATCAACGGATTCAAGCTAGGAGTAGAGTGGCGCGGCCGCCTGCGCGCCGGCCTTGGGGCATATTTGCTCAGCGGCGGCGTGCCCATCAGTGGTACCGTGCCGCTTGCTTTGCCGCCCGGAACGCAAGCGGAGCTGCGGTTTCGCTACGTGGCGGCGTATGGCGAATACGTGCTGATCGGCACGCCGCGTTGGGAGCTGAGCACGCCCACGCAGTTTGGCTTCGGGAGGGTGTTTGCCCGCTACCGTCTGCCCGATGGTAGTCAGCAGCAGTCCGCCATTGATCATATCTGGCTGGTTGAGCCATCGTTGGCCGGGCATATGCGCGTTTTCCGCTGGATAGGCGTTGGGGCCGGGGTCGGCTACCGTCAGATGCTTTTCCTGAATGGCAGCGAGGAGCGGGAGCTGAGCGGCTTTATCGTGCTGGGCCGGGTGAAGCTCTTCCTTGGCGACCTCTACAAGATTGCGCGCGGCCGGGAGCGGCTGCTGTCGCAGAAAGGCCTGCACCGCCGCAACTGGCGCGAGCGGTAGCGCTTTGGCTTCTGTTGCTCCGCCAGCAAGGCCGCACGATGATCGGCAACGAGCAGTAACCTAACCCTAGCTTTCCCGCGTCTTGTCGGGCTGCGATGCACCAGCCAAGGTGCGAATAGTTGTCAGCCGGTCGATCTTCCCGGAAGCCGTGGCCTGAAACTGCGGCACGTAGACGAAGGCGCGGGGGCGTTCGTAGCGGTCAAGTCGCTCAGCAAGTAGCTGTTGTAATGGCTGGTGCTCGGCTTCCGTCAGCGGCTCGCCTTCCAGAAAAGCGGTTACCTGCTCTCCCAAACGCTCATCGGCCCGGCCCGCCACGAAGGCCCGCCGGTTTGGCAAACCTAGCTCGGCCAGCGCTACTTCCAGCACTTGCTCCACTTTCTCGGCCTGCACCTTCACGCCACCCGAGTTAATCACGAAGTCGGCCCGGCCCAGCCACTCGAAAGTGTGCTCATCCACGAGGCGCACCCGGTCGTTGGTCGTAATCAGCTGGTCGTCCGTTACATCGGCGCGCACGGTAAGGCAGCCCCGCTCGTCCTGCGCCACCCGGATGCCGGGCAGCACCCGGTAATAAGGCGACGCCTCAGGCCCATTGATGCGGCGCAAGGCAATATGCGAGGCCGTTTCGGTCATGCCGTAGGTATGGTAAATCGGCACCGTGAGCTGTTGCAGCGCCTTTTCGAGCGTGCTTTCCACCGTGGCGCCCCCAACCAGAATGGCCTTCATTTGGTTGAGGCGCGGCGCGTAGCCGCGGTCCAGGAGCGTGCGCAGCTGCAAGGGCACAAATGAGGCAAAGTCAAACGCTGCCTCAGGCTCCACCAGCACCAGCGGGTTGGCATTCGGCTCCACGATGGTCAGGTGCATGTTCTGCTCCAGACCGCGCACCAGCATCATCAGGCCGCCCACCGTCTCGCAGTTCAGGCACACCAGCTCCCGGTCGCCGACCCCCAAACCTAGGTATTCGCAGGTGCGGCGCGCACTGGCTTCCAGCTGCCGCCGCCGCATCCGGATAAGCTGGGGCGTGCCCGTGGAGCCGGAGGTGCGCAGCTCAAACGCCAGGGCCCCGTTCAGCCACTCACGGCAGAAATCCAGCACCTTCGCCTCGTAGCCATTCAGGTCGGCCGGGGCGTCGAGCGGGTATTGTTGCAGGTCGGCGTAGCGGAATAGGCGGCCGTTGAGCACCAGAGAATCGGGCAGGAGGGGAGCAGGCATAAGCAGGACGGATGAGGAGGTAAATACGCGGCAATACAACCATAAGATTAGCTAATCTTCCCGCCTTGCCGTTAAGTTCAGCAAACGTTTGCATGAATTTAAAACGTTTGCGCTTGACTTTTTGAAACCAAATACTGTACATTAGGCCAGGATTAAATCACATTCGCCATGAATACTGCCAAGCAACTCCAAGCCGAATCAGTAGCGTCTGCTTCTGTTACTTCTTCATCTAAGCCAGCCGTTCTCTCGCAGGAAGCGGCGCAAAAAGCCCAGGCCAAAGCCTTGAAGAAGTGGCGCAAGAACGAACGGCTCCGATTCTTCTTTGGCTGGTGCTCCGGCTGTCAGGCCTACGGTTCCATTTTCTAGTACTAGCTCTTACCCGCAAAACCCACCCAGAGAAGCCCTGCTGCCAAGCGGGGCTTTTTGTTTTGCAGCGGTTGGTAGGAACGCGCCACGGCGCGTTCGTCGTTGAACGATGCCGCTTAGTACCTTCTGTGGGCACGTCGTCCGGACGAGAACGCGCCGTGGCGCGTTCCTACAGCCGCCTTTTTTAAGCCAGCTTACTACCAGCACGTCATGCTGAGCCTGTCGAAGCATCTCGCGTACAATGCTTGCTCCAATCGTTAAGGTTTACCATTGCACGCGAGATTCCTCCCGCTAGTCGGAATGACGTTCAACGTCAGCACGCGAGATTCCTCGTGCCTCGGAATGACGTTTAACGAGTTCTACTTACCGCAGCAGCCAGCGGCGGTATTTTTGCTCCGTCGGCACTGTCAGGAGGCAAAGGGCAAGCAGGAGCACGCCAAAAAATAGCGCATCCGGCCAGTTTCGACTGGTGTGATAGATCATCAGCGGCGGCAAACCTAGGATACCTAAAAAGCTGTTGCGCAGAATGATGCCGCTCAAATACAGCTTTCGATTTTGCTCCTCCGGCCGCCGAAGATTGGGCCGAATGCGTTTGGAAACCAGATACAGACACGCGCCCACCACAAGCAGCAGCAGGCTCAGGGCCAGAATAGCAGGCGCCGGGGAGGGCGCAGAACCTGTAACCCGCAAGCGGTGGCCCGTTGAAAAAACAAGTAGCACCATCAGCGCGGCCTGCACGGGGAACTGCGCAAAATGGATTCTCCGGATCCGTTGAATGGTGTTCATACTAAGCTGCTCCAGGCGCCAGGCATCATACCTAGGTGCTCAGGAAAGTAACTATTTCCTGGCTCAAAAAGGTGCTGAAATACGTAGCCCTGTAGCGTGGAAATCTGTTTCGCGACGAGTAGCGCAAGTGCCTAGGTATCAGAACTCGCGCTGCTCGTCGCGGAACAGATTTCCGCGCTACACTTCTTCACCGAATCCAGCCAGCGCCTTGCAGGTATTCCACCAGGCGCGGGTCCTGGGCCGATAAGGCCGGAATCCAGAGGCTAATCCGCTCCCGCTCCCACCAACGCCCCTGCGGATTGCCGGGCTTCGCGAAACGGTAGCGGTACAAAACGGCCCGAATGTAGCGCGGCGGCTTGCCAGGGAAAGGGTTATTGGCAAACAGACTTAACGTGCCCGCGTCGTTGTGCAGGAGCTTCCACACGAGGTTCAGCGTCCACGGATATTCATTAACCGACGCCATCGAGGCGAACCACATCTGCCAATCGAGCCGCAGCTGATACGGCGCGACTTGCGGCGACGGTTGGTCGAGCAGCACCGGCAGGCCTTTGTAACGGTAAGGCTGCCAGTGCGCCAGGTCATTGGGGTTCTCGTCCAGGGTGCCTTCAAACACTACATTCAGTCGCTCTTTTCCCACCGAACCAAACGCACCGTAGGTATTCACCAGATCCAGCGGGTCGAAGGACGTGTTCATGATCTGCCCCGGCGACACGATGTTCAGCGCGGGCTGAATGCTGAGAATGGCAATGACGGCCATGACGGCCCAGGCCGTCACCAGCATCGGCTTCGATTCTTCGGCTTGCTCAGCCGCGGCCTGCGCTTTTCGCACGAGCCGATTCGGGAGCAGCCTGGCCCAGAAGCCATCATCCAGACAAGCCAGCGCCGGCACGATGGTCAGCCAGTTCAGAAACGACAAGTTGCCGCTGAGAATGATGTTGAGCTGAAACAAGATCATCACCACGCCCGCAATGTGCCGCGCCAACCTAGGTCCGAAGGCAAACAGCGGCGCCACAATCTCGGCCAGCCAGTTGAACCACACCCCAACCTTCAGCATGATGCGCGGCAGGAAATGAAACCACCGGCTCAGCGGCCCCGGAATAGGTTGTGTTTCAAAATGATAGAAAAGCGCCGTGCTGTTGCGCCATACCTCATCCCCGCGCACCTTAATGAGGCCGGCACCTAGCATAATGCGGAAAGCCAGCCACCGGAATAGCACGATAATGGGCATGGGCGGCGCGTACCGCGGAAAGGGCCGCCCATCGAGCAGCGGGCAGAGGAAAATGGCCAGAAACCCGGTTTCAAGCAGCTGAATCTCCCAGCCGTAGCCGTACCATTCCTGCCCAACGTGCACAAGCGACATGTACAAAAACCAAAGCACCGCCAGCAGCAGCGCATTGGCAAAGCCCGCCGCCACCACGCAGGAAAGTACAAACCCAAGCCAGGCCACCGCCAGCAGCGCCCCATCCGAGTGTCCGAGCCAGAACACCGACGGCAGCCGCAGAAATCCCGCGCCGTCAGAACCTAGGGCGGCGCTCACCTGCTTCAGGAAAATGCCAACCGGCAGCAGCCCGTCGGCGCCGATCAGCGGCACAATCTGGTTCATGGCTACCAAAAAGGCCACCGCGTAGATAGCGCCCAGCAGGCGCAGAAGCACAAAGCGGGTGAGCCAGTAAGTAGGAGGGGCGCCTAGCTTTTGGGCAGTGCCCGGTGATACGCTGTCGGGTTGAGTTGTCACTTCCATTGCTTTTCTGCTAATGGAAGTTTATTACGTGCGTTGCTTTAGTAGTGGCGATTAGCGACGAGATATAATATAGCTGCTCTTAAAGCATAGTTCTGTTCACTCTATTAACGTTTTCGGGCTTTGCGTTCGGGCGGGTTTCGGAGCACAAACTGTCAAGTAAGCACTACACTTAAATAGAAGCACAACGCTCTAAGTTTGCACGTCACCCCGCCTGACGCAAAACCCGTGTTACCACCAGTGCTTCTTGTTTTCATAGTTTTTCAGTCTTTATAAATTGCAAGTCTTATTTGTCTGTATCCGTTGTTGTCGTTTCCAAACATAAATAAATACGCATTCATTCCGTCCGCTCGTTTAAATTTTAAGTCATCTCTAAAAGTCTCCTCCTTAATTTTTCCTTGTTCAATATTTTTTGAGATAGGTTCTCCAAATTCTTTAGTCAGTTTAGATGACAAATTATCAAAATTGTCCTGAAACGCTTTGAACTTTTTTGTATAATTTTCTTCTTTAAAAAAATCAGCATTCTTTTTTTGCAAGTCGTCCCATTGATAAAGGATTACTCTTACTAAACTGTCATTTACGGCATAAAAATATTCAGTTTCAAGTTTGAAATTCGGTCTCTCTTTGATTCCATAAATTTTTGGTGTCGCTAAAATATATTTGTTTTTGTTGGGGTAAATCCCTTCTTCAATTCCTATTAGATGGTCTGGTGTAATGTCTTTTGAGTGCTTTTGTCTTTCTAATTGTATTACCGTTTTAATGTCAAGTTTGCCAAATTCGTTAAACTCTTTGCTTTCAAATATTAGTCTGTTTGTCACACAGGAACTTAATACGAATAAGGTCAATATAACTATGTATTTTGTGTATTTCATTCTTTTCGTTGTCGTCTTAGCATTGGTGGTAACGTTAAAGTGTTTATGAAGTTGTGGTATTTAAAAAACGTCAGTTTCAATTAACCACAAAAGCAAAATAATGCTTAACGTCCCGCCACAATTTTATAAACGCACTGTTAGCGGCTGCCTTGCTCTCTCCCCTCGAAGCCTGACAAGAATAATATTGTTTCTCCTAAGCGGGACGAAACATTTATGAGAAGTTTCTTGACAAAGGTGATACTACCAATTTATCATTTTAATAAACTTATCAAATTTTTCAATTCCCATCTCGCCAGAATAAGTTCTTACAAATTCAGGGTCTTGAAATGGTAAAGCAAAATAATTAAACGTCCAACTGTTCTTGTCCAAATCGTAAGTTATATGTAATGCCTCTTTGCGATAGTCTATTGGATCGTATATGCTCACCACAAGTTTGTCCATTGAAGTTGAACCGAAAAGCCGTTCTGACAAACCTGATTTTCTAATATGCTTTACCAGTTCAATCAGTCTTAAATGCACTCCACTAAAATCCGTTGCAAAACGATTTTCTATATAGTCCCAACTTTGAGCTTTAGCATTCCAAGGATGATATTTATGTTTTGTCCACATAAGGTAGCCGCTAACATCTGTGTTTACGAAGGTTTATGGGTTTACGAAGGTTTGCAAACCTTCGTAAACCCATCTTAAAAGCGAAGTGAACCTTCGTTTACCGTACCAATATGGGATGGTAAACGAAGGTTTAGAGCCCCAAATTATCAAGTGGAGAAGCCGGGCGGGTGCGTTGGGCAACATGCGTATAAATCTCAGTGGTTTTGATACTGCTATGGCCAAGCAGGTCTTGGATAAGACGAATATCAGTGCCGGCTTCAAGCAAGTGAGTAGCATAGCTGTGGCGGAGCATGTGTAAGGTAACGGGTCGTTGAATGCCAGCCCGCTGGGCAGCTTGCTTTACTACTAACTGTAGGGCCCGGTCGCTGTAGCGCTCACCAACCTGCTGGCCTTCAAACAGGAATGTAAGTGGCCGGTATTGACGGTAGTAGTCGCGTAGCCAATGTAGCAATTGTTCAGATAAAGGCAACATACGGTCTTTTTTGCCTTTACCACCGCGTACATAAAGTACCATTCGGCTGGAGTGAATATCTTGTAAGGTCAGGTTTAGGACTTCGCTCAAGCGCAGTCCTAAACCGTAAGCTAGCATCAGCATACAGCGATGTTTGCTGTTTTCAGTGTGCAGTAGCAGGGCTTTTACCTCGTCTTTACCCAGCAGCTTGGGATTTAGTAAGGGGCGCTTTGGACGCGGAATTTCGTAGTATTGGCGAGGCTGACCTTCTACCTGCTCATAATAGAACTTGATAGCATTGATAAGCAGGTTCTGGTAAGCTTCAGAAATGCCGGTTGCGACCCGCTCAGCCATATAATCAAGAATTTGCTGGTGCGTGAGCGTGAGCGGTAGCCGGGGCGCGTGATAAACCAGGAAAGCCCGAAAAGCGGTATTGTAATTTCGCACCGTTTGGGAGCTATAACGCTTGAGCGCCAGCCGCTGTCCATAGCGCGCCAGCAGCTCGTTCTGCGGGGTAGGCGGTGGTAGCACTTGGGGAATAATGGGCAGCGGAGGCGCGGAGAGCGGGATACTCAACTGAGCGCAAGCTGCTTGCACCCGCTGCACCAACTCTGCTTCCATGGATAGCAGGTAGGCACGAGCCGTGGCATCGTAGCGCACCCCGGCTGCCAGCAGGGCGGCGCGTACCGGCGCATCGGCATACGGAAAGAATACCTGGTAATCGATGCCGGCGGAACGCACGCGTAAGGATACAGCCGTTTTCATGAAGCCACGGCGGATAGCGGCACGTCACCAGTTTTCTTATCGAGCATCAGCACCTGCTCCCCAATAACTTCCGTTACGTAGTGGCGGCGACCATCGGCATCGGCGTATTGGCGGGTCTTGAGCTTGCCTTCCACGTACACGAGGCTGCCCCGGCGCAGAAAGGCCTGCGCTAATTCAGCCAGGCCACGCCAAAGTACGATGCTGTGCCAGTCGGTGTGGGTGTGCAGCTGCCCGGCTTTGTCGCGAAAAGTTTCGGTAGTAGCCAGCGAAAACTTCGCTACGGCTATGTTGCCCTCCAATACCTGCACCTCGGGGTCCTTACCTAGGTTGCCGATAAGCGTTACTTTGTTTAATCCACGCATTCCTTTAAAATTCAAAAGGCTCCAGAGTCCTGCCTGACAGGAATATAGAGCCTTTTGAATTATTGCGCGAGCTACCAGCGGCCTACGGAAACTTCGGATACTTCGAGAAGTCGGGCGTGCGTTTTTCAAGGAAGGCGTTTTTGCCTTCTTTGGCTTCCTCGGAGAGGTAGTAGAGCAGCGTGGCGTTGCCGGCCAGCTCCTGAATACCGGCTTGGCCATCCAGCTCCGCGTTGAACGAAGACTTCAACATGCGCAAAGCTAGAGGGCTCTTCTCCAGAATTTTGTGGCACCACGCTACGGTAGTTTCTTCCAGCTTGTCGAGCGGCACTACTTTGTTCACTAAGCCCATATCCAGGGCTTCCTGGGCGTCGTATTGGTCGCAGAGGAACCAGATTTCGCGGGCTTTTTTCTGGCCCACGATGCGGGCCAGGTAGCTAGCTCCGAAACCGCCATCGAAGGAGCCGACTTTCGGGCCGGTCTGGCCAAAGCGGGCGTTTTCGGCGGCAATGGTCAGGTCGCAGACGACGTGCAGCACGTGGCCGCCGCCGATGGCCCAACCGGCCACCATGGCAATAACAGGCTTCGGAATGGAGCGAATCTGCTTTTGCAGGTCGAGCACGTTCAGGCGCGGCACTGTGTCCTCGCCCACGTAGCCGCCGTGGCCCCGCACGCTTTGGTCGCCGCCCGAGCAGAAGGCGCGGCCGCCTTCGCCGGTCAGGATGATGACGCCGATGTCGGTGCGGTTGCGGCAAATGTCCATTGCCTCAATCATTTCCTGCACCGTGAGGGGCGTGAAGGCGTTATGCACCTGCGGGCGGTTGATGCTGATTTTGGCGATGCCTCCGTGCTGGGTGAAGAGGATTTCGCGGAACTCCTTGATCGGGGTCCAGGTGATTTGTTCTGCCATATTGTTTGGCGTTTTAGAACTCTGCGAACCTCTGCGAAGCCTCTGCGGACCTCTGCGGGAACCCGTCGTTCAACGATGTTTCCCGCAGAGGTCCGCAGAGGTTCCGCAGAGGTTCGCAGAGTCGTTCTATGAATGTGAAGTACGAACTGCTGAGCGATAGTGCTCGAAAAACTCGGCGTTGGTGGCGCTGTCAGTGGTGATTTCCAACAAGGCCGCGCCGCCTTCGGCCGCAAAGAAAACAGGTAACGCCGATTCAAGTTCGGCGAAAGACGAAACCGTAAAATAACGCAGCCCAAAATCGCGGGCGGTATTCTCGGCGGTGAGCGGCTGGCGCGTCTCGAAGAACTCCTCTAGCTCCGGTTGCTGCCGCGGCCCGTCGATGATGCGGAAGATGCCGCCGCCGTGGTTGTTGAACAGCACCACGCGCAGGTTGGGCACGGGGTAGTTGTGCCAAAAGCCATTGCGGTCGTAGAAAAACGCCACGTCGCCGGTGAACAGCACCACCGGCCGCTCCGGCTGGGCCAGCGCTGACCCCACTGCGGTGCTGTTGCAACCATCAATGCCGCTGGTGCCGCGGTTGGCGAATACCTCCGTGTCGGGCTTGTTAGCCAAACCTAGGATGTTGGCGTAGCGCACCGCCATGCTGTTGGCCAAGTGAATCGCCGCCTGGCTCGGCACGAATTGCAAAGCCAAATGGAAGGCGCTGAACTCGTTGAACGGCTGCTTGGCAGCGTTGAAGAAGTTCGCCAGAAAATCGTCGGCCCAGCTTTCCGCCCGCTGCCAGGAAGCTAGGTAGGCGGGTGCAGCCGCGTGCGCCGCTGCGTCGGGAGGCGTGAGGAGCACGTTGGGGATAGGAACAGTTCGGTGCTGGGCCGAGCGCACGGCTGGGTTTGCCACGATTACCCTAGGTTCGCGGGCCGCAGGTTCGGCCAGCATCGCCTTGAAAAACGCCGCCGGCTCCATGCGAATGATACGGGTGAGCGACTTGAACGTATCGGCCACCGGACCGGCGGCCTGAATGTGCCAGTGCTGCTTCGGGGCGTATTCGCGCAAGTACAATTTAAGCGCCTTCGAGATGAGCGACTGCCCGAACGTAATCAGCAGCTCCGGCCGCAGGGCTTCTTTCTGCTCCTTGTCCGGCACGGCTAGAAACACATCCTGCCGCCCAATAGGGGCCAACTGCGCTTTCGACTCAGGCACCGCCGACAGGTAAATGTTGGCAATAACATCGCCCACAACCGGCACCTGATAATCCACGCCAAAGTGCCGCAACGCAGTCAGGAGCGCCGCATCATGCTGATACTGACCGGCAACTACTAAAGCCCGCGACGTTTGACCTAGCTCCTGGCGCAAGGCGGCTAGCTCCGTAGTAGGCAGCGTGGGCGCGCCCGGCTGCTCACGAATTACCTTCACTTCCTCAAAGTGAAACGCCTCCCCGGCTTTTGGGTAAAAAGGCTCCCGCAGCGGAATATTCACCTGCACGGGGCCAGCCGGAAACTGCTGAGCCAGGTTGATGGCTTCCGACACGATGCGGGCCGAGTGCCACTTGGCGTCGTGATGCGTGGTGTCGGCGGGGAAAGTGGCGGCGCCTTTGACGTGGTTGCCGTAGATATCCGTTTGGCGGATGGTCTGGCCGTCGAGCTGGTCGATCCACTCCGGCGGGCGGTCGGCGGTGAAAACGACGAGCGGAATCTGCTGGAAGAACGCCTCAGCCACGGCCGGCGCGTAGTTCAGGGCGGCCGTGCCGGAAGTGCATACCAAGGCTACCGCGCGCCGTTGCGCCTGCGCCAAACCTAGGCCGATGAAGGCGGCAGCCCGCTCATCGGGCACCGTGCGCACCCGCAACCTAGGGTGCCGCGCAAAAGCAATAGTAAGCGGCGCGCACCGTGAGCCCGGCGACAGCACCACATCCGTAATGCCATGCTGCGCACAGATTTCCGCAATGTTATAAACAGCCTGCATTTTCAGTTGATAATTATCAGTTACCATTTAACAGCTGAGTACTGCTGTTGGATGAGGAATAAACAAGAACGTCATTCCGAATAGAACGTCATGCTTCATCTGGCGTCCGCTTGTCGAAGCATCTCGCGTGCAATGCTAACTCTAATCGGCAGGTTTACCAGCGCAACTCAAGCACGCGAGATTCCGCGCTGGGCTCGGCATGACGTGCTTGAGTTGCCTTACGGAGTACTCAGATGCTCTACACGAAGTCACTCCGCCTTGCCGCCCAGCACTGCCCCGACGGTAGCTAGCTTCAGCTCCGTTTCGGTCCATTCGCGCAGCGGGTCGGAAAAGGCCGTTAGGCCAGTGCCGGCGTACAGAACCGCCTCATCTTCACGTAGCTGCAAGCAGCGCAGATTAACGAAAACCCGCGCCACGCCCGGCTGCGGCAGATTCACGGGGCCTAGGAAGCCGCTGTAGTACGCCCGATCATAGCTCTCGTGGGCTTGCAGAAAATCCAGGGCGGCCTGGCGCGGCATGCCGCCCACGGCCGAAGTCGGATGCAGCAGGCGGAGCATGTCGGTGGCGAGGGTAGGGTGGGGCACTTGGCGCAAGGGCACGGCAAAATCGGTGCGCAGATGCAGCAGCTGCCCCGCTGCCGCCGTGCGCGGACCAATCTCATCGTAGTCGCGTAGTCGCAACTGCTTGAAACAGCTCACGATATAGCGCGCTACCAAGGCTTGCTCCTCGATTTCCTTGCCCGTCCACATGGCTGTTTGCGGAGTGAGGTCAGGGGTGAGCGGCTGGGTGCCAGCCAGCGCCATTGTGCGGAACACACCTTCCTCATCCACTTCCACCAGCTTCTCGGGCGTGGCACCCAGCCACGTACCCGCCGAGGGCGTGCTCACCAGCGACACAAACGCCGACGGATAACGGCGGTGCAACTCTCCAAAAGCCACCAGCACGTCGAAACCCAGGGGCAGCACCCGCCGCGCCGCCCGCGACGATACTACTTTGCGAAGGTGACCTTGCTCGATGGTTGCTACGGCTTTGCGCACCAGCGCGGCGTATTCGGCCCGCGTGGCGGTGTGCGGCACCGGCTGCGGGCTCACATGCCAGGGCAGCGGCGTGGAAGAGGACGGTGGCGCGGTGCTCAGGAAGGAAAGTAGCGCCTCTACTTGCGCCTCGCCGGCTTCATCCAGGGAGGTACTTACGTGCAGCTCAGCGGGGTTGGCCGTGTCGAAAAAGACGTCGGCGGGCAGAAACAGCGCCGGGTTGTGGTCGGAGTCGCGGAAGGGGAAGAAAGCGAAGCCGGCCGGCGCCTTCGGCTCCAGAATGGGCGTGAGGCCCGCAAAGGCGGCCTCATCCGAAAAGCTCAGGCAAAGCTGGGCCTGCTGAGTATTAGGCAAGCGCCAGAGTGCCACGGGTAAGCTGTGTTGCAGCGCAAAAGCTAGGATTTGGCGCAGCTGAATGCGAAAGTCGGGTACTTCGCCCGGCCAAGCGACGGCGCGCAGTGGCGGCTTCTTCATGCCGCGGAGCTAGGTTTAGCGGGCAAGTCGATGACAGCCATCGTAATGCGGCTGAGGCACACCAGCGCGCCGGTTTCCTCGTGGGTGATGCGAATTTCCCAGATCTGCGTGCTGCGGCCGATATGCACGGCCGTCGCTCGCCCGACTACGTAGCCCGAGTGTACTCCTTTAATATGGTTGGCGTTGATTTCCAGGCCCACACACGCCTTTTTCGTTAGGTCGACTTGCAGCGCTGCGCCGATGCTACCCAGGGTTTCGGCCAGCGCCACCGACGCGCCGCCGTGCAGCAGGCCCATAGGCTGATGCGTGCGGCGGTCGACGGGCATGCGGCCGACCAGGTACTTGTCGCCTACTTCGGTAAGCTCGATGCCGAGGTGCTCACTGAGCGTATTGCGCGACCACTCATTGAGTTGGGCAAGATCGTGGGTGGGAAAATTCATGCTAAAAAAACAAGGCAACTAAGACTTTTCCAGCGTAAAACCGCTAGTTTGGAACCTTGTTCAGCAAAGCTAGCGGGAAAGTGAGCGTCAAAAAAATCTACCTTATCCGGCACGGACAAACGGACTTCAACGTGCGCGGTATCGTGCAGGGCAGCGGCGTCGACTCCAGCCTGAACGAGACCGGGCACCGGCAGGCCGCGCGTTTTTTCGCCGCTTATAAACATGTCAAGTTTGATAAAGTTTACACCTCCACGTTGCAGCGCACGCACCAGTCCGTGCAGGGCTTCCTGGACCTAGGTCTGCCGCACGAGCAGCACGCCGGTCTGAACGAGATTAGCTGGGGCGCCCGCGAAGGCACCCGCATCACGGCCGAGGAAGATGCTGAGTATCATGAAGTTTTGCAGGGCTGGAAGCAAGGCATCACCAACCTAGGTTTGCCCGGCGGCGAAAGCCCTGACCAAGTGGCCGCCCGTCAGCGCCTTTTCATCGAGCTGATGCTGTCGCGCCCCGAGGAAGAAACCATTCTGGTGTGCATGCATGGGCGGGCGATGCGCGTGCTGCTGTGTCAGCTGCTCAACTATCCGCTCAGCTGCATGGATTCGTTTGAGCACCGCAACCTGTGCCTGTACAAGCTGCACTACACGGGTTCCATGTTTGCGGTGCACAGCTTCATGGATACCATGCATTTACAGCCGACCTAGGTAAGGCTGAACGTGCTTTTGTAGTAGAACAACGACCTAGGTCCGGTAAATTGCGTTCATTGGGGCAAACGGCGCAGCCAACGAACGTGCCGTGGTGCATTCCAGCAAGCAGGGTAGGATTTGCCCCCTATCTACGTGTACTTTGGTTTGCTTGCCCGGAAATTCGGGCTAATTTTGACGCCTCAACTCCAACCCAAGAAGCAAATGGCCGAAATCATAAAAATGCCCAAAATGAGCGACACGATGACCGAAGGTGTCATCGCGGCGTGGCTCAAGAAGGTAGGTGACAAAGTGAAATCCGGTGATATCCTAGCCGAAGTCGAAACCGACAAAGCCACGATGGAGCTGGAAAATTATGAGGATGGCACCTTGCTTTATATCGGGCCGAAAGAGAAAGACTCGGTTCCGGTAGATGGCGTGCTAGCCATCGTGGGCAAAGAGGGAGAAGACATTTCCGGCCTGCTCGGTCAGGCAGGGGGTGGCGCTGCACCAGCGGCAGCTCCTGCTCCGCAAGCCGCGGCTCCTGCCCCCGCTCCGGCAGCTCCCGCGCCTGCACCAGCCCCGGCTGCTGCGTCCGCTCCGGTCGCCGCTGCTGGCAACGGTAAAAAAGCCACCGTCATTCGGATGCCCAAAATGAGCGACACGATGACCGAAGGCACCATTGCTGCGTGGCTCAAGAAAGTAGGCGATAAAGTGAAATCGGGCGACGTACTGGCCGAAGTCGAAACCGACAAAGCCACGATGGAGCTTGAGAACTACGAAGATGGCACCCTGCTCTACATCGGACCGAAGGACGGCGAAGCTGTTGCGGTAGATGGCGTGCTGGCTATCATCGGCGAAGAAGGCGCTGACGTGCAGGCCTTGCTCGGTGGCCAATCGGGTGGTGCTGCGCCGCAGGCTGCTCCGGCTGCTGAAGCCCAGGCTGCACCCGCGGCCGCCGCTGCTTCTGAAGCGGCTACCACGACGCAATCGGGTGGCCGTCTACTGGCTTCTCCGCTTGCCAAGAGCATTGCCAAAGAAAAAGGTATTGACCTGAGCCAGGTGAAAGGCACCGGCGAAAATGGCCGCATCGTGCAGCGCGACGTGGAGAGCTTCCAGCCCTCGGCTGCTCCCGCTGCCGCGCCGCAAGCTGCTCCTGCCGTAGCTCCGGCTACGCAGGCTGCTCCCGCTGCCGAGGCTCCCAAAGCTGCTACGCCAGCTCCCGCAGCCGCCGAAGGCACCTACACCGACACGCCGGTGTCGCAGATGCGCAAGGTCATTGCCCGCCGCTTGTCGGAGAGCCTGTTCACGGCTCCGCATTTCTATCTGACGATGGAAATCCTGATGGACAAGGCCATGGAGGTGCGCACGCAGCTGAATGCGCTGTCGCCCGTGAAGCTGTCCTTCAACGACTTGGTTATCAAAGCGTCGGCTGTTGCGCTGAAGCAGCACCCGGCCATCAACTCGTCGTGGCTCGGCGACAAGATCCGCCAGAACAAAGTGGTGAACATTGGCGTGGCTGTGGCTATCGAAGATGGTCTGCTGGTGCCGGTTATCCGCAACGCCGACGGCAAAGGCCTCTCGGCCATTGCTACGGAGGTGAAAGACCTGGCTGGCAAAGCCAAGTCAAAGAAGCTACAACCCTCGGAGTGGGAGGGTAGCACCTTCACCATCTCGAACCTAGGTATGTTCGGCATCGAGGAATTCACCGCCATCATCAACCCGCCGGATGCGTGCATCCTGGCCGTGGGGGGCATCAAGCAAACCGCCGTGGTGAAGAACGGCCAGCTAGCTATCGGCAACGTGATGAAAGTGACGCTCAGCTGCGACCACCGCGTAGTGGACGGCGCCAGCGGCGCTGCCTTCCTCCAAACGCTGAAAGCGCTGCTGGAAGATCCGATGCGCATGCTCATCTGAGCCTAGCTTCGAAAGGTGATTACAAAAAAAAGCCAGCCTGTAAGGGTTGGCTTTTTTGTTTGTCATGTACTTCTGAAAAGTCAAATCAGAGCTAGCTATTAAACCTGGCTCTAACCCAGACCTAGGTTTCTCCTGTGTAGTCTTTCTGATAACCCTGTGCTTTTATTGCTTTATTGGGAAATAATAGTGCTCTTGCTTATCGAAATCATAACAACTACGCCACTAACTATTCTTTGACACGATGAACAAACATTTACTACTAGCACCCTTGTGCTGCGTGATTAGCGTGGCTGCCTGGGGGCAAGGTCAGGTCTTAACCGGGCAAGTGCTTGACCCTACGGGCCGGCCGCTCGTCGGAGCGACGGTGGTGGAGAAAGGCACCAACAACGGCACCGGCACCGGCGGCGACGGCCGCTTCACGCTGAAAGCCCGTACCGCGCAACCTAGGTTGGTAGTCAGCTCTATTGGCTTCGCGCCGCAGGAAGTAAGCGCCAATGGCGGCTCGCTAACGGTGCGCTTGGCGGAGGCTAGCACCAGCCTCGGTGGTGTGGAAGTCGTAGGCTCGCGCAGCCAGAACCGCTCCATCACTGATTCGCCCTCGCCGGTTGACATCATCGACGTGCGTACCGTGACCACCAAAACCGGCCAGCTGGATGTGAATCAGCTGCTGCAATTCGTCGCGCCCTCGTTCAACTCCAACCGCCAAACGGGCTCCGACGGCGCCGACCACGTCGACCCGGCTAGCCTGCGCGGTCTAGGTCCGGACCAAACGCTGGTGCTCGTGAACGGCAAGCGCCAGCACCAATCGGCGCTGGTGAACCTGTTTGGCACGCGCGGCCGTGGCAACACCGGTACCGATCTGAACGTCATTCCGGCGGCGGCTATCGAACGCATTGAGATTCTGCGCGACGGGGCCTCGGCGCAATACGGCTCCGATGCCATTGCCGGCGTCATTAATATCGTGCTGAAACGCTCGGTGAAAGAGCTCACCGCCAACGTGAACTACGGCGCTTACGACGCCAAATACCGTTTCGATGATCGAGATTTTGACGGTGGGAACTTCAACGCCAATGTCAACTACGGCGGCGCGATAGGGGAGAAGGGGAGCTTCATCAATGCTACCCTTGACTACAACCGTCGCGAGCATACCCAGCGCGCCAACGTGCCCGCGCCCGACGGACGACTCCGCCGTGAGTACGGTGACCCACGCGTGACCAACACCTCGGCGTATGTGAACTCTAAGTTTGCGCTGAGCGATAAGGCGCACATTTATGTATTTGGCGGGGGTAATAAGCGCCACGGCGACGCTTACGCCTGGACGCGCTTTGCCGACGACGACCGCAATGTGCCGGCCATTTACCCCAATGGTTTTGACCCGATTATCACCAGCGACATTTGGGACGTGTCGGCAGTAGCCGGCGTGCGCGCAACCCTGGGCGGCTGGGACCTAGACCTGAGCAACGACTTCGGTTCCAACCGCTTTGACTACGGCGTGCGCAACTCCCTGAACAGGTCGCTTGGCGAAAGACCTAGGATCACAGAGTTTGATGCCGGCGGCTTTCAGTTGCAGCAGAACGTAGTAAACCTAGGTCTGACGCGCAACTACAAAACCGTATTAGAAGGTCTGAATCTGGCTGCCGGAGCCGAGTGGCGCCGCGAAAAGTATTCGTTGTTTGCGGGCGAGGAGACCTCCTACGCCAACTACGACCCTGCCGGAACACCCGATTCGCTGCGCCAGGCGGCTGGCGCGCAGGGTTTTCCAGGCTTCCAGCCTAGCGATGCCATCAAAGCCACGCGCGATAATATTGGCATCTACGCCGATGCGGAGCTGAACGTGACCGTGCGCTGGCTGCTGGGAGCTGCGTTGCGCTACGAGCACTACAGCGACTTCGGCAGCACCCTGAACTACAAGGTAGCCACGCGCTACAACCTGACCGATTTCCTGACGGTGCGCGGCACGTACAGCACCGGCTTCCGGGCGCCTTCCTTGGCGCAAATAAACTTCAACTCGACCGTCACCAACTTTATCGGCGGGCAGCCGGTGGAAGTACTACTGGCCCGCAACAATAGCCCCGTCACGCAGAAGCTAGGTATTCCGAGCCTAAAGCAGGAAACCTCGAACAACGCTAACATTGGCATCACGAGCCGCATCGGTTCCAACTTGAGCTTAACGCTTGATGGCTATTACATCAAAGTGAAAGACCGGGTGGTGCTTACCACGCAATTCTCGGCCGATGACCCGGTTATCGGCACCGATTTGCAGGCGTTGAATGTGGGCCAGGCGCAGTTCTTCGCCAATGCTGCCGACACCCGCTCGCTGGGCCTTGATGTGGTGCTGAGCCACACCGCGACCCTAGGTACGAGCCGCCTCAACTCGACACTGGCCGCCAACTTCAACAACTTGAAAATCGATCGGGTGCGGACTTCCGGCCGCTTGGCCGGGCGGGAAGAGGAGTTCTTTGGTGCCCGCGAACAGGCGTTTGTGAAAGCTTCAGCACCGCCATCGAAGATCAATCTGACCTTCGATTACCAGGTTGGGCACTTCGGAACATTGCTGCGCTTTGTGCGCTTCGATAAAGTGACGCTCATTGATTGGAATGGTGACCCCAATCAATACAAGACCCGCATCACAACAGACCTGACCCTGAACTACGCCATAACCAACAACTTACAATTCATCCTAGGTAGCTCCAACTTGTTCAACCGCTATCCTAGTTTCTTCAATCCGCAGTACACCGAAACGGGTGGCGCCTGGGATCCGGTGCAGATGGGATCGAACGGCCGATTTTACTTTGCTAAATTGCAGGCCCGATTCTGATCATTCAACATTTACCAGTTACCATTTATCAGTTAGCAACTGACCGTAAACAGGTGGTTGAGCTTGCCTTAGGGTTAGCTTGGTCACCTGTTAACCGTTAGAGGTTGATTTGTAAAGGCCACTTGATAGATGTTAAATGTTAACTGATAAATGAAATGATGAAAATACGCTCAACAACCGTTCTTGGCGTGCGCCACAACGGGGAAATTGCCCTCGGTGCCGACGGTCAGGCCACGATGGATAAGCATGTGGCCAAGAGCAATGTACGCAAAGTGCGCAAGCTGCAAAACGGCAAAGTCGTGACGGGTTTTGCCGGCTCCACAGCCGATGCCTTTATGCTGCTCGATAAGTTTGAGGAGAAGCTTTCCGGCTACGGCGGTCAGCTCCGGCGCGCGGCCATCGAGCTAGCCAAAGAGTGGCGCAAAGACCAATACCTGCGCAAGCTGGAAGCCATGATGGTGGTCTGCGACAAAGACGAGCTGCTCATCATTGCCGGCTCCGGCGACGTGCTCGAACCTGACTCCGACGTAGCCGCTATCGGTTCCGGCGCCATGTACGCCCAAGCCGCGGCCCTAGCCCTCAAAAAGCACGCGCCGCACCTCACGGCCCGCCAAATGGTGGAAGATGCCTTGCACATTGCGGCCGACATCTGCATCTACACCAATCACAACCTCATGATTGAGCAGCCGTCTTAACGAGCTGTTTGGTAAGCAACCTAGGCTGAATTGTTCATTATGCATAATCTCTAGTATAGAGAGCAAACAATGAACGATTTAGGGCTACTAATTGATTATAATCCGCACACCCATCAATAGAACAACGAGTCGATGCAAATCACGAACTTCCTGAAGCACCACTACCGCCACTTCAACGCCGCTGCCCTCATCGACGCGGCCGAAGGCTACAACAAGCACCTCGCGGAAGGTGGTAAAATGATGATTACCCTAGCCGGTGCCATGAGCACGGCCGAAATGGGTATTCAGCTGGCCGAGCTAATTCGTCAAGATAAAGTACATATCATCAGCTGCACGGGCGCTAACCTGGAAGAAGACATCTTCAACCTGGTGGCGCACGACTTCTACGAGCGAGTACCGAACTACCGCGACCTGACGCCCGCCGACGAGCACGCCCTGCTCAAGCGCCACATGAACCGCGTGACTGACACCTGCATTCCGGAAGAGGAAGCCATGCGTCGTATCGAGCACACGGTGCTGAAGTTCTGGGAGCAAGCCGACCAAGCCGGTGAAGCCTACTTTCCGCACGAATTCTTCTACCAGATCCTGAACTCGGGCGAGCTGGAGCAGTACTACCAGATTGATCCCAAGAACTCGTGGATGCTGGCTGCCGCTGAGAAAAACCTACCCATCGTGTGCCCCGGCTGGGAAGATTCCACGCTCGGCAACATATACGCGGGCCACGTAATCTCAGGCGACATCAAGAACGTGCACACCATGAAGACGGGCATCCAGTACATGATGTATCTGGCCGATTGGTACACCGAACAAGCCACGCACGACAGCACTGTGGGCTTCTTCCAGATTGGTGGCGGTATTGCCGGCGACTTCCCGATCTGCGTAGTGCCGATGTTGCACCAAGACCTAGGTCGTCACGGCGTACCGCTATGGGGCTACTTCGCCCAGATTTCGGATTCGACTACCAGCTACGGCAGCTACTCCGGCGCCGTGCCCAACGAGAAAATCACGTGGGGTAAGCTAGGGGAGAACACGCCGAAGTTCATCATCGAATCGGACGCCACGATTGTTGCGCCGCTGATTTTCGCGATAGTGCTTGGGCAATAAGTAGCCTAGGTTATATAACTAAAAAGCCCGCCGCTGAGTCTCAGCGGCGGGCTTTTCTTTTGTAGCGACTTAGAACCTCGAAAAGCAATTCTAAAAATCAGTCGGCTCGCCTAGGTAAGCGAAGTCGTCGATTTCTTTCAGCATGGCCTGGAGCTTCTGGCGAGTCATCTGGTAGGCGAAGCCACCGAGCAGCAAGCGCATGGGTGGATTGGGCAAGCGCACGAGCTGGTACATAGCTTCGGCGGCCTTCACCGGGTCGCCGGTCTGGTTTCCGCTGCGGCCCAGTGAGGCTTTCAAGCCTTCGCCCACAGTGCTGGCGTAGTCAGCAATCTTTGTATCGGTGTAGGTAGCCGAGGGACCCGCCCAATTGGTGCGGAACGGGCCGGGCTCCACGTTGGTGACGTGAATACCTAGAGGTTTGAGCTGCGCGGCCAGCGACTCGCCTAAGCCTTCCAGCGCAAATTTCGAGCTGTTGTAGATACCCGCGTGCGCCATGCCGATCAGCCCACCCACGGAGCTGATATTCAGAATATGGCCCGACTTCTGGGCCCGTAGGTGCGGCAGCACGGCCCGAACGAGACGCAGTGGCCCAAACACGTTCACGTCGAACTGACGCTGCGTTTCCTCTTCTGTAATTTCCTCAATGCTGCCTAGCGAACCGTAGCCCGCATTGTTCACTATCACGTCGAGGTGGCCAAAGGTGTCGAGCGCTTGCTGCACGGCAGCCGTTACGTGCTCGGCATTGGTGACGTCGGCCAGTACACCTAGGCTTTGTCCGGGGGCTTTTTGGGTGAAGGCAGCCACTTGCTCGGGCTGGCGGAAGGTAGCTACCACTTTGTCTCCTTTTTCGAGCAGCAGGGTAGCCAGGGCTTCGCCTAGGCCGGTTGAGGCGCCGGTTATAAACCAGATTTTTTGTGTTTCAGGCATGAGTAGGTCGTGTGAAATAATGCAGTAAGACGCCAAAACAGACCGAATGGTTTGGGGCTAGGTTTCGTTCTTCAGGACGTCAGAAAGCTGTGTCAGGCTACGGAAGGCGCTTTAATCGCCTAGGCCTAGGTTATGCTTCCACAAAGCCAGTAGCTGTAGCGGGTTCCTGCCACTGCTGCATCTCGTGCTGCACGGTCGCAATTTTTTGTTCGGCTGTCTGGTAGGCGTCCTCACCTAGGAACAAATGCACAGGTGGGTTTTCGGCTTCGCTTACCTGAATCAGAAGTGCAGCTGCTTTTTGCGGGTCGCCGGGCTGGTTGCCGTTGATCTGCTCTTCGTGCATCGCCTGCGAGTCGCGCACGGACTGGTAGGCGTCGATGGGTGCTTGAGGCTTGCCCATAGAGCCAGCCGACAGGAACTCGGTGCGGAAGTAGCCGGGGTACACCACCGTGGCATTCACGCCAAATGGTTTCACTTCAGCGGCATACGATTCCGTGAGGCCCGCCACGGCGAACTTGGTGGCGCAGTAGATGCCCCAGCCGGGGAATGCACCCGTGAAACCGCCAATGGAGGAGATGTTAAACACGTGCCCCGCGCCTTGTTGGCGCAGGTGCGGCGTCGCTTCACGTATCACGTTCAGCATACCGAACACATTCACCTCAAAGTTGTTGCGCGCTTCCTGGTTCGATAGTTCTTCCAGCGCACCAACCTGGCCGTAGCCAGCATTATTCACCACCACATCCAGCCCACCTAGGGTGCGGATGGTTGTTTCTAGGGCTTGCCGCACGCTGGCCTCGTTGCCGAGGTCCATGTGCAAGGGCAAGAATTGATTGGTGTTAAGCGGCACAGCGCGTTTTAGCTCCTCCACATTGCGAGAAGTAGCCGCTACTACGTAGCCGGCGGTTAGTAGCTGTTGAACCAGGGTCAGACCTAGGCCCTTGGAGGCGCCGGTCACGAACCAAATCTTCTTGGTAGTCATCGAATGAAAGATCTTGCGAGTAGGAAAGGGAGTCGCTTAGCGCTAGTTGGGCAAATAAATAGAGCATAATAGTTGAGGTAGAAGGTTGACGTATCGGGAGGGCGAGCAGATGCACTGCTGAGCTTATGGCTCGTTGAACGGCTGACGCAGCACACCATTTGATTGTGCCACGCTACTTAGTAGACGAACAACATAGGCATTTGCTTGATACCAACGCGTGAATTTTGTGTTACCTCCAACTACTTCTTCATAACCTCACCCCTAGATGCCCCACTGGGTTTTAAGCATCGAAGCCTGTAGAGGCCGTGAGCGGTTGCCAGGTTTGGAATTCTTGCTGGAGAGTGTCGAGTTTGTGTAAGGCGCGTTGGTAGGCGTCTTGGCCGAGGAGCAGATTAATAGGCGGGTTGGTTTCGGCAGCTAGCTGGATGATGGCCGCGGCGGCTTTGTCCGGGTCGCCGGCTTGGGTGCCGTTCATTTGCAGGTACTTCTCGTGCGAAGCCTGCACCGCTTGGTACGCCTCAATGGGCTGCTGAGCTAGGCTCAATGACTCAGTCGTTAGGAAATTAGTGCGGAAAGCGCCCGGCTCCACCACCGTGACCTTAATGCCGAAATTCGCCACATCGTGGGCTAGCACTTCCGAGAAGGCTATCATTGCAGATTTTGTAGCCGCGTAAATCGCCCAACCCGTCGCTCCTGCAATGCCCGCTATAGACGAAATGTTGATGATGTGGCCGGCACCAGCTTCACGTAAATGCGGTAGTACTTTCCGGATGACGTTCAGCGCCCCAAACACATTCACGTCAAAAGCTTGCCGGGTTTCGGCGTCAGTTAGCTCTTCGATGCTGCCGCCAATGCCGTAGCCAGCGTTGTTCACGACTACATCTAAGCGCCCGAAGGTGCTGATGGCTTGTTCGATGCCTTGCTGCACGCTCGCCTCATCAGCTAGGTCAACTTGCAGGGGCAGGAAAGCAGGAGAGGTGGTGTCGACGGCTTGCGCGAGGCTAGCTAGGTTGCGGGAGGTGGCGGCTACTTGGTGGCCTTCGCTCAGAAGGCGCTTTACCAACGAAAGCCCTAGGCCTTGAGAGGCACCAGTAATAAACCAGATTTTGGGGTTGTTCATCGTTGCTCTGTTTGTACAGTGCAAAACTAGAACCCATCAAAGGCTAGGAGCTTGCCCGGTTCAAACAGATACTTGCGAAAATCAAACAACGCGCATGGTGGAAGGCGCAGTGCCCGCGTGTTTCCTGAAGAAGTTGCTGAAGTGAGCCGGCTCTTCAAACCCCAGGGAGTAGCTAATTTCGGCCACGTTCCAGGCAGTGTGTTTGAGCAGGGCGTGGGCCTCCTGCACGAGCCGTTCTGCAATGAGCTGGGTGGTAGTTTTGCCGGTTACATCCTTCAGTGCCCGGTTCAGATGGTTGACGTGCACGGCGAGCTGGGCGGCAAAGGCATTAGCATTGCGCAGTTTTACTTGCTGGCCCGGCAGCTCAATCGGAAATTGGCGCTCTAGTAGTTCTGTGAATAGCGACGCAATGCGCGTAGCGGCGTTGCTATCGTGGTAAAGGGTGGAGGCGGGTTGCAGCTTTATAGCACCGTGTACCAGCTCAAAGACGTAGGCGCGTAGCAAGTCGTATTTGAAAGCGTAATCGGAATCTATTTCCGCAAAGATCTTTTCGAATAGCTGCTTCGTGGTAGCTAGCTGCTCATCGTTCAGGAAATAAACGGGCTGACCACCGGGCTTAAACACCGGCAGATCCTGGGGCAGCACCGTCATGTGTCGTTGCAGAAAGGCTTCGGTGAAGATGCAGAAGTACCCGGTTTGATTATCGTCGAGAGGCTCCCAATGATAAGGCACCAATGGGTTAGCAAACAGCAGCGCATTGCCGTTTATCTCTACCGTTTTGTCGGCGTAGTGGTACTTGTTGTGCCCGGTAACGAGGGTTATCTTGTAAAAGTCTTTGCGGCTGTAGGGCAGCGCGCAGGCGTTCGGTCCCACGTAGTCATCGAGCCGAAATACGTTGAAGTGCCCGATGTCCTGTTGAAGGTTTTCGGGCATCCAATGGATCTTGTGCTTGTAGAAGTCTTCGAGGGTCTGGGTCTTTGGCATAACCCGAAGTTATGTAAATCAAACGAGATAGGGCTAGGTTGCTTCAAGCTAGGTATGTGCTTTCACAGACCCTAGCTTTGCTGTACATTAGACCTAGCTATTGAAATTAATAATAAAGTATGGGTGTCTGGAGCTTCTTGTTTGGTGAAAACATCCGTGTAGAAGATGAGTATTTTGGAAGCTTGTTGCTTTTAGATGCAAAAAAACCTGAAGAGAGTTACTTTGAAGGCTGGCGAGTTTTTGCGCCGACTGGTCAAGAAATTGAGCTAGGTATTACTGGTAATCTACCAGGACCAACAACCGGGCAAAGAGAGTTCTACCGGCAGGTAGAAATGGAGTATCTTGTTCTCGTGCCTGCTATACAGAGCCTTATTACAGAACGAATTAGAAAGTATAAGCCTGATTTTACAATCCAAGATTTCACAAAAGAATTTTGGCCCGTTTACCTCTCAGTGCCTGCTCTTAATAACGAAGAACAGAGTGCAGAGTGGGAGTTAGGGTTTGAAACTGTCCACGACAAGAATCATATGTTTATAATATATATATCTGTGAAAGGCTTCTTGCCTTATGATATTTCTATGGAAGGTTAACTCAGTTCATCATATGCCCGCAACTACCATCCCCAAGAAAATTCTAGCCCGCCAGCACGAGATAACCGCCGATTTCACCCGCCTCGTGCACGCGCACGTGGATGATTTAGTAGCCGGCCGTGCCACGGAAGCCCTTGAAATCCGCGACTTTGCCAGTCAGCTTTGCATTCATCCTACGCACCTCAGCAACACGCTTAAGCTAACCACCGGCGAAGCGCCTTGTGCTATTTATGAGCGTAAACTAGTAGCAGTTTCCAAAGAGCTGCTGCTCGACTCGCGCTTGTCGATAGCAGAAGTAGCGGCGCGCCTCACCTACGATCCGTCCAACTTTACCAAGTTTTTCAAGCACTTCGTGGGTGTCACGCCCAAGCAGTTTCGGGAACAGACGTGGGCGGAACAGCGGGCCGCCGCATCGGAACTAGTCACCATTATTTCTTAACTACTCACCAGAACCTAGGTCAGCTCGTGCGCCATCTTTGCAGGGTTAACTTTAACACGCAAAACAATGAGCACAACCAAAATAGCATTAGTAACCGGTGGCAGCCGTGGCCTTGGCAAAAACATGGCCCTGAACCTAGCCCAAAAAGGCATCAGTGTAATTCTGACCTACCACACGAAGCAGGCCGAGGCTGAGGGTGTTGTGGCCGAAATCAAGAACCTAGGTCAGCAGGCTGTGGCCCTGCAACTCGACGCCTCCGACGTGAAGACCTTTGGTGGTTTCTTCGAGCAGGTAAAGACCGCCTTGCGCGACACTTTCAACGTCGACAAGTTCGACTTTCTCATCAACAACGCCGGTACCGGCCTGTACGCGCCCTTTGCTGATACCACTGAGGAACAGTTTGATCAGGCGCTGAACATTCACTTCAAAGGTCCGTTCTTCCTGACGCAGCAAGCCTTGCCCTTGCTCAACGACGGCGGCGGTATCATCAACATTTCGTCGGGCCTGACGCGCATCGTTTACCCCGGCTCGTCGACCTACGCCAGCATGAAGACGGCGATGGAAACCCTGACCAAGTACCAGGCGAAGGAGTTGGCCGACCGCCGCATCCGCGTAAATATTGTGGCTCCGGGCGCTATCGAAACCGACTTCGGCGGTGGCCGCACGCGCGACAACAAGGAGATTAACAGTCACATAGCCTCGCTCACGGCGATGGGTCGCGTGGGCCTGCCCGACGACATTGGCCCTGTAGTAGCCTTCCTCTGCACCGACGAAGCCCGCTGGATCGACGCCCAACGTCTCGAAGCCTCAGGCGGGCAGGCCATCTAAACCGGCAAGCTAGGTTTCGTGCGACCATTGCAACCCTGACAGGACTTCAAGCCCTGTCAGGGTTTTGCGTTATCAACCTAGGTGGCGGCGTGCGCTGGTACGTGTTGCGCGATATGCAGGCGAAACAGCGTGCCGGTGTCGTCGCTCAGCTCAAACGTGCCGCCGATCTGTTCGGTCAGGGAGTCAATCAGGCGCTTGCCAAACGAGCCGGTAGCCTGCTGCCATTGCCACTGCGTCAGGCCGGGGCCGTTGTCCTGCACTTCCAGCAGCAGCCCGCCGTAGCTAGCTTCCGGGTCATGACCTAGGTAGATGCGCAGGGCCGGCTGCGCCACCTTGTGGTAGGCATGCTTGAAAGCATTCGTTAATAGTTCATTCAGAATCAACCCCAGCGGCAAAGCTAGCTCTACGTCGAGCATCGCTTGTTCGACGCGTACCATCGAGTTGAACGTCTCTTTCTCACGCCCATAAGCCGTCATCAGGCTCTCGACCAAGTCCGTGATGTAGCGGCGCATGTCGACGGTTGTCACGTTGTCGGACTGGTAGAGGCGCTGGTGAATCAAGGACATGGCCTCCACGCGCTGTTGCCCTTCGCGCACGGCTTTGGTGGCCATCTCGTCGGCCAAACGGTTGGACTGCAACCGCAATAAGCTCGACACAATAGCCAGGTTGTTCTTCACGCGGTGGTGCAGCTCCTTCATCAGCATCGTCTGGCGAACGGCCTGCTCGCTCATGTGCCGGTTGTTTTCCAGAATGGTCTTGTTGGTAATCTGGAGCTGGGCATTGGTGTGCTGAATGGTGCGATACTGCCAGAGCATGACGCCGAGCAGTAAGCCAAGTATCAGAGCACCAATACTTAGCATTATTAACTGCCGCACCTTGTGGGCGTTGTCTTCGTCGAGGCGCAGAATCTGTGCTTCCTTCTTTTCGGAGGCATACGCGGCTTCGAGCTTGGCCACGGCCTGGGTCTTTTCCAGGTTCAGCAGCGAATCCTCGCGCATTTTCCATTCGGCCATCAGGTCCATGGCGTGCGCGGGCTGGCCAGCGGCGCGGTAAGCTAGGTAAGCGGCTTCCAGCGAATTAACTAAGCGGTGCGGGTCCCGAATAGCCCGGCCCAGCGCCAGCGACTTATCCGCTGCGGCCAGGGCCTGCGCGTAGTCGCCCTGCTTGCGGTAGGTCCAGCTTAGGTTGCGGTAGGCGTGTTCCAGCCCGGTCAGGTTATTTTCCACTTCATACAGCGGAATGGCCTGCTCCAGGTACCAAACCGCTTTCGGCAGATCCTGATTGGTGTCCATGAGCAGCTGCGCGTAGTCGGCGTAGCAGACCGGCAGGGAAGAGGGACGGGAGTAGTGTTGCTGCGCCATGGGCATGGCCCGCAGGTAGCAGGCCGCCGCCGAATCAAGCTGACCTAGGTCGCGGAAGATAATGCCGGCGCTGATATAAGCTCGGTTCAATTCCGGAAAGTAGGGACCTTTGCGCGCAAACTGCCGCGCCAGCTTTGCATAGTCTAAGGCTTTGCGTGTAAGCAACTTTACATGCTGCGCGTCGCCCATACGCTTGTAGGTCAAGGCAAGTGCGTTGTAAACAGCCGCAATATTCCGCGCGCGGTTTTTCGCTTCAAACATCGTTAAGGCCTTTTGGCTGAACCCTAGGCTCGCCTCAAACTCGCCCTTGTTGCGAAGCGCCGAGCCGAGCAGCAAATAGCCCTGTGCCTCCCCATAGGAATAGTCGAGTTGGCGCGATACCCGAATGATGTGCCGGCTGCGGGCTTCCGCCGAGTCGTTGTTGATGGACAGCAAGCCTTGTGCGGTTGCGCACCATTGCTTTACCCGGATGGTGTCGGAGGGGCCCGCGGCGACAGGAAGCGGAATTGCACCTAGGTTCTGCCAGTGCGCGAAGGTAAGTAGCAGAACAAGAGCGCTGAAGGCGCGGAATAGATAGCGCATAAACAGGCCTGACCGTAGCCGATCTTTGGAGGGAAAGTAGGCATGGTAGGTGCGTGGGGCGGGGGTGGCGCAAGTAGCAGGCAGGTGTTAGCGACGCAGCTTAATGAAACTGAAAATGCCGCAGAAACGCGTCTTTGTACTGGCGGCCAAGTGGCACGGCCTGATCGCCCAGCATGGTTTCGGTATCGTTGAACGACTGAATGTGCTGAATATTGACGGCGTAGGAGCGGTGTGTGCGCACCAGTTGCGAACAGTTCAGCCGCTCTAGCACCGTGCTGAGCGTGAGGCGCAGCGCGTACTTGCGGGCTGGCGTCACGAGAGTGGTGTACGTGTTGTTGGCTTCCAGTAACAGGATGTCTTTGAGCGGGATACGCACAAACTGGTAGTTGTCTTTGATGAAAACGTACTCACCCAGCTGAAGGATCGTCTCTCGCGAAAGCACCTCTCTGCTGCCGCTCGGTGGCGCAGTGGCCGAAGCAGCGGCTGCTATGTTCTCTGTCGCCGGCGGCGCTGTAGCCTGTTGGTGGGTAAAAGCTCGCAGTGCCACTTCTATGGAAGCGCGCAGGCCAGCGGTAGTGGCGGGTTTGGTGAGGTACGCGGCCGGTGTCGTTTGCAGGGCACGGTCTAGGGTGCCTTTATCGGAAAGGGCTGTGAGATAGATGATCGGGACCGGACGCAGGGCCAGCAGCCTCGTTGCAGTTTCAATACCATCCCAATCACCCTTGATGTTGACATCACAAAGCAGCAGATCGACTTGGTTCTTTTGAAATAGCTCCAGCGCCCGCCGCCCGTTGCTGGCTGTGCCCACCACTACGTAGCCTTCCGCTTCGAGAGTATCGCACAAGTCCATGGCGAGAACGGCTTCGTCTTCTACAATCAGGATATGAACACGATGGTCGGCCATAAAGTAGATAGCGTAGATAGGTAAATCAGAATTCTAAAGTAGACTATTTAGCTTACAAGTACTGGTGTACTTATCTAAAGTAAACTTCTTGCCTGGATTATCCAAAATCAGGCGCGCTGCCATACCAAATTCCGGTATCTACGCACCATACCTAGCGGCTCAAACTCTTTTTCGAAAGCGACTCAGGCAAGAGTGGCACCTTTGACAAGTGCTTCTGCGCTACCACGCACACCTGCTTGACCAACCTAGCTTTGGGCTCAAAGTTAGGCTTGGGCGCGTGCTCACCAGGAGCTACTCTCAGCAAAAGAGCCTAGCAGCATTATTTATTGATCGACAATTATTTACTGCTGTAAATGACCCAGGTTCAGTGGAAGTCAACCTCCCGGAATACGCACGAAAAAGCCTCACTGATAATCAGGAGGCGTTTCATGTAGCACCGGGCTACATACAGAGCATGAAAAAGTAGATGTTGCTTGCCAGTGCGTGATAATTTAAGAATGGTGCTGTAAATACTTGCTTGTAGTTAATGACCAAAAAGTTAGCAGCGCGCTGTGAGCCTTGATTTTTTGTATTCTTCCAGGTTCTGACGTAATGCTTCCAGCACGCGACCATACTGATGCTGCGCATCAAGGGAGGTTTCTAACTTACGCAGGTGAGAGTCCATGAGATGACAAAACTCATCCCGGGAGAAACGAGATTTAGCTACTGACTTTTGCACGATACGTAGATGTGTTGCAGGTGAGAAACTCAGGTTAGATGATAGAGTGCAGCAAGTTTACGTATTGATTATTTAAATTGTTATACCTGAATATCTATAATGATCAATACGTTTGGTAATAATGCTAAACCAATCTATAAAATGCAAATAAAACTGCTAATGTAATTTCTTAAAGATAATTACTTAGTGATAAAATGCAAGCGCTATGCCGTATGGCCATACGGCATAGCCCTTACGGCTTAGAACCGGAATAACGGGCGCGCCGGGTTCCAGATGCCCCACGGAATCATCAGTAGCACCAGTACCAGCGCAATCGTAAACCAGACAAAAGCTAGCTTGTGCTTGCGTACCGGCTCGGTAGCTTTCTTCGATAATGACCGGCCTACCTGCGCACAGATCACCGCCAGAATCATAACCGTGATGTGCTCGACGCCCCAAAAGCGCGTAACGGGATTTTTCATGGCCGCGCCGCCTGCTTCCATCGCTTTCAGGCCTAGTGGGCTGAGACCTAGGTATAAAATCAGGCCGAGCAGGAGTTGTAGGTGCATACTGCCCACAAAAGAGGCTGCCATGCCGTTGTCGGCACCTAGGTAGGGCCGTCGGCCCTGCCAGCCGCCAAGGGCACGGAACACGGCAATTAGGCCAAAAATGAGAACCAGCCAGCGCGTCCAGGAGTGCAGGAGAAGTACGGTGTTGTACATAAGCAGAAAAAAATGGTAGGTGAGGGCTCAAAGGTCGGAGTCAGGCACGAGAAAACCGCCGCCGTTGGGCAATGCGTCAAGCGTTGACTACCTAGCTTGAAAATTTAAATCGCTCTTCGCACACAAACTGAACGCCTTCCTGCCGCAGAATAGCGATGTTGTTGATGGTAATTTTGAGGTTGTACGTTTCCTGATTAAGAAACTGAAGGACAGGCCCTAGCAAGTCGGGAGTGGTGTCGTGCAGCGCCAGTGAGATGTGCGGTAGCCAGCAATCGGGGCTGCTGAACTTATCAGTGCGCAGGCAAAGCGGGGCCGTGGCTTCCAGAATGCGGTGGTGCAGTTGGTTGAGTTCATCGGAGCGCAGTACCGGAATGTAGATGACCGGATTTGGCCCCGGAAAAACCCCTAGGCCCGTGGTGTGCACCGGAAAGGGCGCAGTCGTAGCGGCAATGCTGTGCAACACCTCTTTCAGCGACTCCAGCTTGCGCACCCCAGCCAACTGGTAGGTGATGTGCGGATCGGGGGTGGCCTGCACATCATCAAGGCCGAAGTCCGTCTCCAACCGTTTGATAATCTTATTAATACGCCGGGCGTGAGGGGGGCTTAGCAGAGAAGTGATGGCGAGCATGAATGGCTTTACTTGAAAACGCTACTAGTGGTTGGGCTGGCGCTGAACTTCGCGCGTAAACTGCTCGCTCTGGCCCCGCGTAATGCTAAGCGTCTGCCATGCGTAGCCACGCAAGTACTTGGCCAGCTGATCTAATTGGCCAGTATGGTAAGCGTAGCTCACAAAGCTATGGCGAAAGAAGGCGAGAACTGCCTGCGCAAGTAGGTCGGGAGTAGTCATGGCAGTACTACTTGTGAGATAGATGACCAATGAAATGCTATGCTAGCGGGGTCTAATGTTAGGATAATTGCTGAAAAGACAAGAAAGCGCTGCTACAAGCCTGGTTCAAACGCCTATTCTAAAATCCTTCTTGTGTGGCCTGCGTTAAGGGAAGCTCATTACGATTCTGCCTTGTCTACGCTCCTTCCTGCTTCGCCTTCTGCTGAAATCAACACGACTGCTCAGCCAAGCAGGAGGTGGCTGCGGTGGCTGCTTGCCATTGTGTTGCTGCTGATCGGACTGCTCACGGCAGCTTCGCTGCTGCTGGACCCGTGGCTACGGCGGAAGCTGGAAGAGCAGGTTGCGGAGCGGTCGGAGGGGCGCTACCGACTCCGGCTGGAAGCGCTGCACACAAGCTGGTGGCGCCGCTCAGTGCGGTTGCAGGGCGTGCATCTACAGCCCGGACCGGCAGCTAGGTTTGAAGGCGCCGGTGCTGCCTGGCCGCGTGTGCAACTCGATATGGATGAGCTTTTTGTGACCGGTATTGGCCTCGGAGCATTGTTGCGGCACGGCGTAATGCCCATTCATCGGGTTTTGCTGGATGCACCTAGGGTACGCGTGCTGGCGCTACCAGCTCGTACGGCTGCTGAACCCAGTAAGCCGCTGCACGAACAGTTGCCTTTTCAGCTCCAAGGCATTCGGCTAGGTTCGCTGGAACTGCGGCGGGTGCAAGCTAGCTATGGTGCCGGCAAGCAACCCCACGCTTCTCTACGGCGCGGCGACTTCACTGCCCACGACATTCTACTTAGTGCCGCGGGCGCAACGGATACCCAACGAATAGCCTACGCGGCAGCCGTGGAAATCCGTTTGCAAGGCGTAAAAACAACCGTTCAATATCATAACCTAGGTTTGACGGCCGCGCAGTTTTCTTCGCGGGCGCACCGCTTAACGCTGGATTCACTGCGGAGTGAGCCCCTGCGCGTGGGCGCTCCAGAAGGCGCGATGCGGGTGGCTTTGATGCTGCCCCAAATGGCTCTGACGGGCTTGAAAACCGCAGCCTTGCAGCGTCGTCAGTTCCGGGCTGATTCATTGGTTTTCGAGCAGCCGCGCATCACCTTTAAGCCGCCCACCGTGCCGCCGCCTTCGCTGGATAAGCTCCTGGCACCTTACTTGGATCGGTTTCAGCTCGCGCACGTAGTGGTGCGGCAAGGTGCAGGACGCGTAACCGGCATTGAGCGCCGCCCTAGCGTGCGCGATATAACACTGAGCGGCCACGGGCTGCGCGTGGATGCAGTAGGCGCGCACGATCCAAAGCGCATTCTCTACGCCCAGGCGTGGGAAGTGCAAACCGGCCCCGGCGCGCTGCTGCTCGATGCTCCGTATTACCGGTTGACTTATCAGCGGCTCCGGATAGCTACGCGGCAACGATCGTTGGAAATCAAGGATATATCACTGGTGCCTACCTTGTCGCCGGCGGCGCTCAACCGGCGGAAGCACCACCAGGCGCCGCACCTCACCGTGCGTTTGCCCTACCTAGGTGTGCAAGGCTTCGACTACGCGGCCCTAGCTAACCGCAAGGCGCTGCTCATGCAACAACTCGTCGCGCGGCACCCACGCATTAAGGTGGCCGGAGATGGTCGTTTCCCACTGAACCCGCAGGCTTCAATCGTCACGCCGGATGCGCTCGGACGGCTGCCTTTCCGGGTGGATGTGCGCCGGCTGCTCATTACCGATTGCAACATGTACTTCACCTACTTGGCACCGACCACCAAAAGGATAGGCACCATGAGCCTGAACCGGATGCGGGGTACAATCACCAACTTTACCAACGACCCGCGCCACATGACGGCAACTCATCCGGCAATGGCGCGAGCTTCCGGTTGGTTGCAAAACCGGTGCTACGTGCAGGCCACCTTCTGGCTCCCGTTGCTCGACCGCCGAGGCACGCATCGAATGGTAGGCAGCTTTGGGCCGGCGCCCATTGCCATGCTCAACCCCATGACGCAGCCTTGCCGGCTAGTGAGCTTCAAACAGGGGCAAATCCGGCGCGTGTCCGTGCGAATGCTGGCCGACCGTCGCCACATAGAAGGCGTGATGCAGGCGCAGTACAGCGGTTTACAGCTAACCTTTCTGGCCAAAGATGGTGGTGCCGACCACAAGAACCTGTTTTCGAAAGTGAAATCAAAGGTGGTGAATGTGGTCGTGATTCGGGACCAGAATCCGCGCCGGGGGGAGCTGAAGCCCGGCAGCATCCAGAGCCGCCGCGACTTACGCCTGTCGGTGTTTTCGTTGTGGCGACAAGGCCTAGTGAGCGGAATGCTCAACAGCATCGGGGTGCCCGCAGGAATGGCGCAGAAATTCAGTGAGATGCAGTAAGAACCTAGCTCCCTGGCACGACAAACGACTGCCGACTTCGGCTAAAACTTCACCTTCTGAATAGTAAATCCGGTTGGCGGTGTCTGGTTGTTTTGCAACGAGTTCAGGCCGGAGTAAAGCACATAAGCTTCGAAGGCCGTGCGGCGGGCTAGAGTGGTTGGGTAGGCATTGTTGGGGAGAGCCGAGAACGTACCTAGGTTGGTCGCGCTTTTCCAGTTGTCGGTGCTATAAAGCCGGAAAACCTTGTTCTGCTTGTTAGATACCACCAGCAGGGTGGAATCCTGGAACAGCATTCCGTCGCCGCCACTTAGATCCTGATCAACAGCAACTTGGCTGATGGCTCCCGCTACCTCGCCCTTCACTTCTATTTTCAGCAGCGTGCCCGTATCCGATTTAATGACCAGTAAATAATTGCCGTCGCTGGTCGATTTGTGCACGATGCCATTCATGCCAAAGACGTCCGCTGCCGATGGCGCCAGCAGCGTGTCGCCTTTTGCGAAGATAGTAACCCGGTTCTGCGAGTTGATGCGGTAAATAACTGGCGAGAAGCTGTCTGTCACATAGGCGGTGCCAGCGTTATCCAAAGCTATATCGTTGGCAAAGTGTGGCCCACCTTTACGGAACTGGTCGCTGAGGTTCAAGTAGCCATCTTGTACCCGGATACCGGTGTTACTGTTAAAAATTACTACCCTAGCTAGCTTGCCTTTTGTACGCGTTTTGGAAAGCGCGGTATTGTAGCCGGGGTCTGACACGGCCACCAGCAGCCGGTCGCGGGTAGGATCGAGGCTCAGACCAACGCTGGAAATCAGGCTGGTATCCCGAATAAAGACCCGGTAAATGCCGTCATCCTGCACCCGACCGATGGTGTTACGGGTCTGGGAGCCAGCCAGAAACGTGTTGTTTTGCGCGTCAAACTGTACTCCTTCCGGGTACAAGCCCTGTACGCTTTCATCAACAGTAATCGTATCCTGATGCTTTAGCGATAGGTCGTCGGTGTCGTCGGTGCAGCCAGATGCTACCAGCAGCAGACTTCCCAGGAGCAGACCTAGGGTGAGAGAAGGACGGAAAAGCGACGAAACAGACATTGGGCAGATAAAAGTCTTGACTTACAGAGGATTTAAGCAGCGAAAACATAGCCTGCATACGCCGATGGTAGCTCGTTTTGCTGAAAACCCAGGTAAAAATAGCACAGCCAGCGGCAACCCCGCCCCAAACCAAGGTCGGCAGCGCTAGGAAGCGCGGCGCTATCGAAACGACCAAGCAAGGAGAAAATTGGCTCTGTGGCGTCCTAAGCTAGCTGCGCAAGGCTGGAGCGCCTATCTTACCAGCAAAAAACCAGCATGGATAGAAGACTATTTCTGCGCAACGGTGGGCTGACAGGCCTTGCCTTGTCTACTCTTTCTCTAAGCGCCTGCTCCACGGAAGCCAAACAAGACGAGAACTCGGAAGCTAGCCCTACCGACACGCCCGACGCTTTTGAGCTGAACGAAGTCACCATCGGTGAGCTACAAAATAAGATGAGCAGCGGCCAGCTAACCGCTCGCGCTATCACGGAACTGTACCTGAAGCGCATCGAAGCCATCGACCAAAAAGGACCTAGGTTGCAGGCTGTTATCGAAGTCAACCCCGATGCTCTGGCCCTTGCCGACGCTCTTGATAAAGAGCGCAAAGCCGGCAAGGTGCGCGGCCCGTTGCACGGTATTCCGGTGCTCATCAAAGACAACATCGACAGCGGCGACAAGATGCAGACCACGGCCGGCGCCCTGGCTTTGGCCGGGCATAAAGCTGCACAGGATGCCTTCATTGTTAAGAAGCTACGCGAAGCCGGAGCCGTGCTGCTGGGCAAAACCAACCTGAGCGAGTGGGCCAACTTTCGCTCCACGCGTAGCACCAGCGGCTGGAGCAGCCGCGGGGGCCAGACCAAGAACGCCTACATCCTCGACCGTACCCCGAGCGGCTCCAGCTCGGGCTCCGGAGTAGCAGTGTCGGCCAACTTGTGCGCCGTGGCCATTGGCACCGAAACCGACGGCTCGGTGGTGTCGCCGGCCTCGTGCTCGGGCATTGTGGGCATTAAGCCAACGGTGGGTTTGCTGAGCCGCACCGGCATCATCCCGATTTCGGCCACGCAGGACACAGCGGGCCCGATGGCGCGCACCGTGCGCGACGCTGCTATCCTACTCGGTGCCCTAGCCGGCGTCGACCCAGCCGACGCCGTGACCCAGGAAAGTGCCGGCAAAGCGCAGCCGGATTATACCAGGTTTCTGGATGATAACGGCTTGAAAGGCAAGCGTATCGGCGTAGAAAAAGGCCACCTGAAAGGCGAATCAGACGCGGTGCCGTTGTTTCAGCAGGCCGTTGCGCTGCTCAAAGCGCAGGGCGCGACCATCGTGGAAGTGGACGTTGAGAAGCAGACCGACTCCTTGGGTGAAGCCGAGTACAACGTGTTGCTTTACGAGTTCAAGGATGGGGTGAACAAATACCTGGCGGGTGCCAATGCGCCGGTGAAAACGCTTCAGGATGTTATTGCTTTCAATGCCCGGAACAAGGCCAAGGCCATGCCTTTCTTCCAGCAGGAAATTCTAGAAGCTTCGCAGAAGCTCGACGATCTGGCTAGCCCGAAGTACCAGGCGTTCCTGCGCAAATCGCACAATGGGGCCCGTCAGGCACTCGATGGCGTGCTCAGCCAAAATAAGCTCGACGCCATTGTTGCCATCACCAATAGCCCCTCGCCCTGCATTGATCTGGTCAACGGCGACACCTGGAAAGGTCCCGGTTTCTCTTCGCCCGCAGCCATGGCCGGCTACCCGCACATTACCGTCCCGATGGGGCTGGCCCACGGGCTGCCGGTTGGGTTATCCTTCGTAGGGCCAGCCTACGCGGAAGCTAGCCTGCTCACGCTGGCTTACGCTTATGAGCAAGCCTCGAAGCAGCGTACGGCGCCAACGTTTCGGGCTCCGCTGGTAGGATAGATACTGTACCTTGCTGGGCGGAAAGCTAGGTTTTCCTTTCGTCCAGCAAGGTGCTAAAAGCAAACTGCATCGGACACGTTATCTTGCGTACTCATTAAAGAGCCACTTTAAGCATAAGAGCGAGGTTCTTCAGGGTAAATAATTGCATTTCGAATATAGCTATGATGAGTGCGGGTAAAAATGCTATAAGTTCTGCTGTCAAAAAATTATCAGATGCGCTTCCACCCTGGAAGAAATTTGTTGCGTTGCCAATGCTTGAGGCAACAAAATTATACACGTATACGCCAGCTGTTAATGATAAGGAGCTTCCTGAGCAATTACATTACTGGTTCAGGCAAGAAGTGCAATTACCAGCGCGTTCTATATTTATTCTGCATGATATTTACAGTACCTTTAATGGCGTTGCATTTAAAAACTTTCAGATTTTTATTCCCAGCCTGGCTGGGGCTTGGGTGAAAGAATTATTTGCTTATACTTTTCTGCTGAAGCAATGGTACGGTAAGCATATCGTATTGCCTGAAACTGAAGATGGTATTGCACTGGTATATGACCAGTGGTCTTCCCATAATAATTATTATCACTGGCTGGTCGATTGTTTGCCACGGTTATTAGTCTTACGGGAAAAGTTTCCTAATCATCTGCTGCTCCTGCCGAAATCTGCGGCTGGCTTTATCAAAACCACAGCCGCTATCTTTGGCTTCGATCGGTTTTTTTTTATTGATAAAGATGAAATATTGAAAGCGCATAAGTTTATTATTCCTCAACATACAGCGCATTCTCTTTTTCATGATCCGGTACTGATTAAGCGAGTTCGGGAGGAAATTATAAATGGACTGGGCAAAGCAGTCAAGCAACCTAGCCGGCGGTTGTACTTATCCCGCTCGCGCCAACCGAAGCGCCGCCTGATGAATGAAGAAGCATTCGTTGAGGCTTTGGCGGCGTATAATTTCGAGGTAATTCACTTCGAGGATTTCTCGTTTGAGCAGCAGGTAGCCTTAATGCAGCAAGCGGAGGTGGTAGTGGGCGTGCATGGCGCCAACATGACGAATATCCTGTTTATGCAGCCTAGCTGCACGGTGGTGGAGCTGCTGAATATTCACTCCGTAAATCCGCTTTATTTCCGTCTGTCTTCTTACCTGGAGCTACCTTATTATGCGCTGCCCTGCGAGCAGGTGGAGGACAAAGCTTTTGGGGAAGATGTTGGAATAATGCCCGCCGCCAACGACTATCATCTAGTGGCAGACCTAGGTAAGATGGAGCGCATTCTGGTATCTATCTTCGGGTAATCTGGGGCGCAGCAGCAAGTGGCGAAAGCGGCAGATCAGGGGTTGGCTGCTCGGTATCCAAGCGCCCAAAGCTAGGTTTCGCCGGGTCTTACTGTGCTTGCGGGTAGGAGCAAGGCAGTCAAGATCTACGGTGTCTATTGGCTTCCGGTGGTGATACTGCTCCGCTTCGCGTACTTGGGTTAGAACTATGCCGGGCCACTAAGCTTACTGGTACAGTGCTTGTAGCGCTACCCCTGAGCGGTGCAGGTTATCTTACTGCTTTTGCTTATTGTGCTGTCCGATTTATGAGTATCTCTATTCCGGCCCCGGCGTTTGCCGCCCTGGCAGACCACTTGCCCTGGGGCATGATGTGCGTTAGTGCCGATGGCCGGGTTGAAGCCGTTAACAATCACTTTCAGAGCCTGTTTGATTTGTCGGCTGATTGTGTTGCCCAGAAAAATGTGTGCGTGCTGGAGCTGGCAAAGCGGATGCAGCATCTGTTTCAAGACCCGGCAGCTTTTCTGCTGCGCATGCGGGAGCTGCATGCGCAGGGGCAAACGGTACGCAATGAAGAAGTGTTTCTGGCCGACGGGCGCGTCCTAGAACGGGATTATATTGTGCAAAATGAGCAGGCGGCTGACTGCCTGATCTGCTACCGCGACGTGACTGAGCGCTTCCGGCGGGAAGCAGCTGCGCGCGCGCGCACTTACATCCCGGAGCAGAATCCGAACCCGATTCTGCGTCTGACGGGACTAGGAGAAATGCTGTATGCTAACCCCGCTGCCGTCGAGTTGTGGCAACTGCTATCTACGCAGGGCACCAGTACTTTGCGCCACGAGCTGTTGCCCCTGGTCGCAACGGCGCTGCGGACGAAGGCGTCGCAGCAGCACGAAGCTGCCCTTGGTGGACGCTACTATATGCTTACGGTCGTAGCAGTGCCCAATGAGGCTTGCGCAACTTTATATTTCACGGAAGTGACGGCATGGCGGCGAGCCGAGCAGCAACTAGCGCAGCAGCAGGAGTTCTACGAAACGATTCTGGACCAGGTGCCGGCGGGGGTTATTGCCTTCGATGCCGAACACCGCTACTTATACGTAAATCCAACCATTGAGCCCCAGCCAGCCGTGCGTAAGTGGCTGATTGGCAAGGATAACTTTGAATCAGCTAGGCGGCGTAATCGCCCGCGGGCAATGGCGGAGAAGCGCCAGACCTTGTTTGAGCAAGCTTTACGTGAGCGGCGGGAAGTGACTTGGGAAGAAACAATTGGATCGCGCTACTTTCTGCGGCGCTACAGGCCCGTTTATCGACCCGACGGCACGCTGCGCATGGTAGTAAGTTCGGGAATTGATATCACGGAACGGCAGCAGGCGGAGGAGAGGTTCGCTGAGCAACAGGTGTTTATCCGTCAGATTGTCGATACCATTCCTAGCATGCTAGGTGTGTTCGACCAGGAAAATAATCTGGTATTCTCAAACACTGCTTTTGAAATCTTCTTTCAGGGGCGAAGAGAAGCCCGTGCCCGGGGGCAGGAAAGCTCCACTCAGGCCGCCGAGCTGCAACAGCTACAGGAGTGGAACCGGCAAGTGTTGGCAACCCAGCAAGTCATCCAGGCTGAAGTAGCCCTGACTATTCCGGATGTAGAAATCAGGCATTTTCAGATGGATAAACGCCCGCTGTTGCTGCCAGATGGGGGTGTGCAGGTGCTCACGCTCCACACCGACATCACCGAGCTGAAGCATACCCGGCAATATGTGGAGCGTCAGGCCAAGCAGTACCGCGACCTGATGAACTACACGCAGGCACTGATCTGTACGCATGACTTGCAGGGTGCTCTGCTTTCGGTCAATCCGGCATTAGCCGCGTTGGTGGCGCAGCTGCCCGAAGCGCTGGTGGGGCATAGCCTGGCCGAGTTCTTGGTTGTCGATCAGCAGCCGCATTTTCAGCCATACCTAGCCTCCATCGCGGAACACGCCGAAATGCAGGGAGTGATGCCGCTGTACGTGGCTGATGGTCAGGCGTGTCGCTACATCTTGTTTCACAACCGCTTGGTGGCCGAGGCAAATGAGCCGCCCTACGTCATTGCCTACGGGCAGGACATTACGGAGCGGGTGCTGGCCGAGCGCGAACTGAAGCGCGCTAAGCGGGCCGCTGAAGCCGCCGCGCAAGCGCGGGAGACGTTTCTGGCCAACATGAGTCACGAAATTCGTACGCCTCTAAATGGGGTGCTTGGTATGGCGGGGCTGCTCGCTGGCACCACTCTCACCGAACAGCAGCACGAGTACGTGGCTATTATTCGCAACTCGGGCCGGCACTTGCTCGGGGTGTTAAACGACGTGCTAGATGTGGCCAAAATCAGCTCGGCCAAACTGGAGCTGGAGCATACGCCCTTCGACCTAGGTACTACGCTGCGCAACACTGCCCAGACCCTCGCTTTTCAGGCTGCCGAAAAAGGGCTGGAATTCGTGCTGCAATTGCCCGAGGTGCCGCAACCCCAGATTGTTAGCGACCCTTACCGCCTGAGTCAGGTGCTGCTCAATCTGCTAAGCAATGCCCTTAAGTTCACGGCGCGCGGCAGCGTCATGCTGGTCAGCCGGGTGCTGGCCGAAACCGCTTCCACGCTCACGGTCAACTTTCAGGTGCGCGACACGGGGCCCGGCGTACCGATGGACAAGCACGAAACCATCTTCACGAGCTTTTCGCAGGCGCACTCCGATGTCACGCGCCGTTTTGGCGGCACCGGCCTAGGTCTGACCATTAGTAGCGGGCTAGTTAAGCAGTTAGGTGGGCATTTAGTGATGTGCAGCGACCGTGGGCAGGGCTGCACCTTCAGCTTTACCCTCATCTTCGATAAAGCAGAAGAAGCCCCAACAGATACCGCCCCAGTCCTGGAGCGGGAAAAACTGCGTGGGTTAAAGGTGTTACTGGTTGAGGATAACCCCATTAACCAGATGTTGGCGCAGCTTATCCTGGAGAATAACGGAATGCAGGTTGATCTGGCTCCGGATGGTGCCACGGCCCTGACGTACTTCCGCGAGCGGATCTACGAGGTCATTCTCATGGATATTCACTTGCCTGATATGAGCGGGGTAGATGTGACGACGATCATCCGGAAAGCCCCCGATCTGGCGCGGGCGCACACCCCCATCGTAGCCCTGACCGCCAACGCCTTCCTCGCCGACAACGAGCGGTATTTGGCCGCCGGTATGAATGATTGCCTGGCGAAACCATTTGAGGAAGAGGACTTACTACGCAAGTTGCTGGCCGTGCAGGTAGGCTAGGTTTGTTGCAGGAGGTGGTGTGAGAGTGTGTTGAAAGCCTGCCCATCATGAGTTCAACAGCAAATACATAAGGCGGCAGCTTTCTAGTAATAATCTTTAAACCGCCTATAGCATTATTTGCTAGTATATCTTGTTGTTATCAAGTGGTCAGACAGTTGGCTCCATGCTTAGATAAGCGAGACTGGAATTTCTCTTCCAACCTCAGCCAGATAGGTCGTACCTTTGTATTCTCATAGCAAAGTAGGATGATTTCCATTAACGATTTAGACTTCCATTTTGGCTCGCGTACGCTCTACGACAAAGCCAACCTTCACATAAAGCCCAAGGATAAAATCGGCCTGATTGGGCTGAATGGCCGGGGCAAATCGACGCTGCTGCGCATCCTGGTGGGCGAGTACAAGCCCGATGGCGGCAGCATCAGCATGAGCAAAGAAGTAAGCCTAGGTTTTCTGAACCAGGATTTGCTCAGCTACGACTCCCACGAAAGCATCTTGGTAGTCGCCATGCAGGCGTTCGAAGAAGCCCTGCGCCTCCAGAAGCAGATTGATGAGGTGCTGCTGAAGTTTGAAACCGACTATACCGACGACCTCGTCGATAAGCTGGCCGACTTGCAGGAGCGCTTCGAGGCGCTGGGCGGCTACACCATGCAAGCCCGCGCCGAGGAAATCCTGGAAGGCCTAGGTTTCACGACGGAAGAGCTACAGAAGCCGCTGAAGCTGTTTTCGGGCGGTTGGCGTATGCGCGTGATGCTGGCCAAAATCCTGCTTCAGCAACCCTCGCTGCTCCTGCTCGACGAACCGACTAACCACCTGGACTTGCCCAGTATCAAGTGGATTGAGAACTATCTGGCCGGCTACGAAGGCGCCGTTATCATCGTATCGCACGACCGGGAATTCCTGGACCGCACCACCAATACCACGGTGGAGGTGACGGGTGGCAAACTCGTGCCTTATGCCGGCAACTACAGCTTCTACCTCGAAGAAAAAGAGGAGCGCAACCTGATTCAGAAAGGCGCTTTCGAAAACCAGCAGGCCCAGATCAAGCAGGCCGAGCGCTTTATTGAGCGTTTCAAAGCCAAAGCCAGCAAAGCCAAGCAGGCCCAAAGCCGCATGAAAATGCTGGACAAGCTGGAGCGCATCGACGACGTAGCTGGCGACGACGCCCGCGTGAACATCAAGTTCAACTTTACGGTGCAGCCAGGTCGCCACATCCTGCGCATGGAGCATGTAGGCAAGAAGTACGGCGAAAAAATCATCTTCCGCGACACGCATGTACACATTGAGCGCGGCGACAAAATCGCGCTGATCGGCGCCAATGGCAAGGGTAAATCGACGCTCATGCGCCTGGTGGCGGGGCAGGAAGCACCTTCCAACGGCAACCACCAGCTAGGTCATAACGTGATTATGGCCTTCTACGCTCAGCACCAGCTGGAGTCGCTGAACGTGGACAACGAGATTATTCAGGAGATGAACGAGGCCGGCTCGCGGCGCAATGAGATGGAGCTGCGCTCGGTGCTAGGTTCATTCCTCTTCACCGGCGACGAGGTTTACAAGAAAGTCAAGGTGCTGAGCGGGGGCGAAAAAAGCCGCGTGGCCCTGGCCAAAACTCTGATTTCGGAAGCCAACTTCCTGCTCCTCGACGAACCGACGAACCACCTGGACATGCAGTCGGTGAACATCCTGATCCAGGCCTTGGAGCAGTACGAAGGCACTTACATCGTCATCAGCCACGACCGTTTCTTCGTAGAGAACGTGGCCAACAAGATCTGGTTTATCGAAGATTACCAGCTTAAGGAATACCCCGGTACCTACGAGGAGTACGAGCTGTGGCAGGAAGATCGGGAGAAGGCCGCCAAAAAAGCGGCCCTGGCCGCGCCTGCTCCGGTTAAAGCCGCTGCTCCTAAAGCAGAGCCTGCCAAACCGGCGAGCAGCAACAGCAGCTCCAAGAACAGCCGGGAGCTAACGGAAGTAGAAACTCGTATTACCAAACTGGAAAAAGAGCTAGCCCAGTATGAAGCTCAGCTAGCAGACCCCAGCACCTACAACAACGCCGCTCAGTTAAAAGACGCGACCCTGAAGTTTGAACAGGTGAAAAAAGAATTGGCTGCCCAGACGAAGCGTTGGGAGGAGTTGGTGTAAAAGCTAGGTTTTGTGGTTTAAATAAAACCCTCGCCGGACGAAAACATTGCTGTTTTTGTTTGGCGAGGGTTTTGTTATAACGGTTAAAGCTGTGAGTAATGCGGGATATAAAACCAATCCTGCTATTTCTAATATTGAAGTGATTAAAAAGTGTAAAACATGATACCTGCATTTCAGTAGAAATGAGTTTTAGCTAATGCTATATGTGGATCCTTTTCTTGGATGCTAACTTATTGCTACGATCCCACTTCGCAACTTTATGGCTTGTCTTAGTGACAAAGTCTTGTTTTGAAATTTCCTTCTTTTGAATAGCTAGAGCTACATTTGTTTCTAAAGTGTCCAAGACTTTTATCTGATAATATGAATTATTATGATCGTTTATAATGCTTTTAGTCCAGATAATCTGGCTATTTGAGTCGTGAAAAACCGAATCGCAATTTTCTGCTAGCACGAAATAAATTTCTTTAGTTTTTTTAAATACTAATAGCATTTCATTAGAATCAATTTGTTTTTGCAATAGGATATTTTTAAAGATTTGTACTTCAATTTCAGTCCCGTCATTTTCTAAATAACTGCAAGAAGTGACCGTAAGTAGTATTAGTAAATAGCCTCTTGCAATAGATGTCAGGAATTTTCTCATTAGTTAGTTATCTCGAAAGGCTTGTGGTTTTTCTTAGGATTATATATAAAATCTGTATTGCTGCTACTCAAATCTTACGCGGAGTAGCGACAATCCGTCCTTCGTAAGGCAATGTGTCATTACTGCCAACCGTAGCTTGAATCGACAACAGGTTGGCTGGTAAAGATCAGGTTGTCAAGCAGCGAAGCAGGGCGCTGAGCAACATGGGTATAAATCTCGGTCATTTTAATGCTGGCTTCTGATCGTACTATTTCTATTTTGTGGACTGTTGAATAATAGCGGTTACCTGATGATAGCCGACGCGAGTCGTTCAACGCGGCGCGAAGCGGGAGCTTCGTGCTACAGTTCGTGCCAGTAGGTGTAGGGCCAGAGTTGCCAATCGTCGGTTAACCTAGCTTTTACCGGGTTTTCCAGCACGTAGCTGATGATGCGTTCCATTTCACCGGCATCTCGAATAATGTGGTCGTAGCTTTCGCGCTGCCAGAATTGCCCGGCTCTGCCCAGCAGCGCATTACTCTTGCTGGCCGAGTAGCTTTTGATGGACTGTAAGGTGCGCAACAGGGGCGGGGCCGCGTCGGGGAGCGTAACGACGAGATGCACGTGGTTGGGCATGATGCAGTAGCAAACGAGGAAGTAGCCGTAGTCATCATAATAATGCAACGCCTCGGCTGCGACGTTGGCAATAGCGGGGTTGCGCAACCAAGTCGGGCCGGCGGTGGCTTGATCGAGCAGCTTGTCGAACCGGCCGAAATAGCGTCTCTGCCGGGCATACAAGTCTTCCATGGTGTGCTGTTTATCTAACTGTTCCCACTCGGTTCGTAGGGTGTCCAGCACGGCGTGGGGCAATGAGCCGGTTAGCCGGAAGGTGATAAATAAGTTTTTCGCCTGGTGGCAAACGGTGCGGCAAATTGCGCCGATAATAGGTTAAATCCGTATCTAGCATAGAGATTAAGAGAGCTGCACAGAACAGCCGTAGCGCGAAGCTCCAGCTTCGCGCATCGTTGAACGATGTCGTTGCTGACATCTACAATAATGCCGTTCTGTGCTGTCGTTCAACGATGCGCGAAGCTGGAGCTTCGCGCTACATTCGCTTATGCTGCACTTTCGCTACCTAGCTTTATTCTTGCTGGCCACTGCCTGCGTACCGCTCGGCACGCCTATCACCGACCCGAACGCTGCCCGCCAGCCCGGCCAGCAGAAGCCCCCGGAATATTACGCCGACCGCGCCCTGCGCTATCAAGATTATACTTACGACCCGAATGTGCGCTCGGTGCAGTGCTACGTGTACACGGGCGTGAACACCGAGATTTTTCAGCCCCCCATTGTGCCGCTAGCCCAGGAGCAGCCCATTCGGTTGGAGTTCGACTTGGTGAACGTCGGTTCGCAGCGCCTGACCGCCAAGCTCATTCACTGCGACGTCGATTGGAAGCCGTCGGTGCTGACGGACATGCAGTTTCTCAGCGAGATAAACGAGTTTCTGCTGACCAATTATAAGACGTCTATCAACACCAAAGTGCCTTATTTTCACTACACATTGCAGGTGCCGCGCGTGAGATTGAGCGGCAATTACTTGCTCGTGGTGCAGGGGCAAGGGGGCACGCCGGTGCTGAGCCGACGCCTGCTGGTGTATCAGAACAATGTGGAAGTGAACCTAGCTCAGGGCATTCCGGTGGCCGGGGCGGAGCGCTACACCTTGCAGCAGGTAGACTTCGGCATCCGCTACAACGGTATGGAACTGGTAAATCCTTCGCAGGAAGTGAAGGTGATTTTGCGCCAGAACTTTCGCTGGGATAACGCCAAAATTGGTCTACGGCCCACCTTCGTGCGCGACGCTGAACGGCGCTTAGATTACCAATACTTCAACTTCGAGAATGCCTTTCCGGCCAGCAGCGAGTTTCGCTTTTTCGACACACGTTCGTTGCGGCAGCTAGGGGTAGGAATGGCGCACCTAGATCAGGCCGCCACGCCGCGCGAAGTAATTCTGACGCCCGAAGGCTCGCGCAACGGCCAGAGTTACACTCAATACCAGGACATCAACGGTCAGCGGGTGTTCGACAACCGCGAGTACGGCAACGGCGAAACCAACGGCGACTACGCCAACGTCACCTTCCAACTCCACGCTGAACAGGCCGCGCCCGGCCCGGTCTACGTCTTCGGTGCCCTCACCGACTGGCAGTTGAAAGATGAGTTTCGCCTCACCTACGATGCCGCCACGCAGCAATACACCTGCAAGGCGCTGCTCAAACAAGGCTACTACAACTACTACTACGTGGTAGGCAAGCAAGGCGCCGCCCCCGATGATGTGTACTTCGAAGGCAGCCACCAGGAAACCGAAAACCAGTACGATCTGCTGGTGTACTACCGTCCGCCCGGCACCCGCGCCGACTTGCTGATCGGGTATAAGGCTATTGATGTAAATAGCCGTCAGTAATGGCGAATAAAAAGAAGAGCCGGATTTATTTCCGGCTCTTCTTTTTATTATTGGTTAGCTAGCTGTACATTAGATAATTTGAACTGAAATTCTGCTGGAAAAAGCTAGGTTGTTTAATTATGAAATTGAAGCTCTTGAGCTTTGTGAGACGCTATGGTATCAAGGTAGTTGAATAGGTAGAAGTTGGCCCATATTTGAGTAAAATAAAGTTTCGATCAGGACTGCGTGAAAAAAAGTACTTGTGCCACTGTATATGGTGTCTATCTCAGTGCGATGTATAATAATATTCTTACTGTCTCTTTCGTAGAAAGGCTTAGATAAGATACCTAGGTCTTTAGCGGAATTGTACCAACTATTGAACTTGATATTATCTATGATGCTAGTTTCAGCCGAGCTGATAGTTTTTACAGGATAATCATCCCGGTTGAAGTTGCTGAAAGTGCATAAAACATTGTTGAACCTTATGATCAAGAAAGGCCATTCTTCAGAGTTATAGCAAAATTCTTTATTCCAGACAGCATCCAACTCAATAACCATAACTAGTGAGTTGTCCATTTCAAAAAAGGTAGTATACCATTGAGAATCATGCAGTGTTATCTGCTCTAATAAAACAGGGAAAGTAGTGCGTGTTGATTTATCCCAGGAGAAGGAATCATTTAATATGTGCTTACCCAACCATTTTGGGTAAATATCCTTGTTCATATTATATATAGCTAAAACAAAAACGCCCCGACCAACCGGCCGGGGCGCATAAGTTACAACGGATTATCAGCAATTACACATTAAACCGGAAGTGCATAATGTCGCCATCCTGCACCACGTATTCCTTACCTTCTACCGACATCTTGCCGGCTTCTTTAATCTTCGCTTCTGACTTGTATTCCTGGTAGTCAGCTAGCTTAATTACCTCGGCGCGGATAAAGCCTTTCTCAAAGTCGGAGTGGATGACGCCGGCAGCGGCAGGCGCTTTGTCGCCACGGTGCACGGTCCAGGCGCGGACTTCCTTCACGCCGGCGGTGAAGTAGGTGATGAGGTTGAGCAATTCGTAGGAAGCGCGGATGAGGCGGTTCAGGCCTGATTCCTTCAAGCCGTATTCTTCCAGGAACAATGCCTTTTCCTCGGGGTCGTCCATCTCGGCAATCTGCGACTCGATGGCGGCAGATACCACCACAATCTGAGCGTTTTCGCTTTTTACATGCTCGCGCAGGGCGTCCACGAACTTATTACCGTCGCTCTGAATGCTAGCTTCGTCTACGTTGGCTACGTAGATAACGGGCTTGATGGTAAGTAGTTGCAGATCTTCCACCGCCTCCAGGTCGTCTTCGTTGGCGGCCAGCGAGCGGGCGTTGTTGCCGGCTTCGAGGTGATCTTTGAAGCGTTGCAGCGACGTAACTTCCTTCTTGGCTTTGGCATCGCCGCTCTTGGCCGAGCGCTCCGACTTAGCCAGCTTCTTATCGATGCTTTCCAGGTCTTTGAGCTGCAACTCGGTGTCAATCACATCTTTGTCGAACACCGGATCGACGCCGCCGGCTACGTGCACGATGTTAGGGTCGTCGAAGCAGCGCACGACGTGGATGATGGCATCGACCTCGCGGATGTTGGCCAGAAACTTATTACCTAGGCCTTCACCTTTGCTGGCGCCTTTCACGAGGCCGGCAATGTCGACGAACTCGACGATGGTGGGCACCACGCGCTCGGGCTTCACGATTTCTTCCAGAATCTGAAGCCGCTCGTCAGGGACGGTGATGACGCCCACGTTGGGCTCAATGGTGCAGAAAGGATAGTTGGCCGATTCGGCCTTGGCATTCGAAAGGGCGTTGAACAAGGTGGATTTGCCCACGTTCGGCAAGCCCACAATTCCGCAGCGGAGACCCATAAAGTGAAATGATGAGTTGGTGAAATGGTGAGTTGGGCTACTGGCGCCAATTCGGGTGCAAAGGTACGGCTGTTTTTCGGGGAAAGCGCAGGATAATAAATAGCTGGCTTTCGCGGCACGTTGCCCGGCGCTAACGAACTAAGCCGGCTAGCTATTTTGCGGCGCCTGCTTTGAGCTTACTGACAAAAAATAGCGCGCACCTACCTAGGTAAGTGCGCGCTACATATGAAAAGCGAGTAAGGATTTGCTTCGATAGGCAGAAGACTAGTAGTTATCGTCGCGGCTGCCGCCGTTGTAGGGCTGATCGTCGTTGTACTGGCGCGGGCGGTCGAGCTCGGCTACTTCCTCGGGAGAAAGCAGCTCTTCGCGCACATAATCAACGGCATCCTGCAAGGCATCCACGAATTTGGCGAAGTCCTCTTTGTAGAGGAAAATCTTGTGCTTCTCGTACGAGAAGGTGTCGTCGTCGCGCAGCTTGCGCTTGCTTTCCGTGATGGTAAGATAATAATCCTGGCCGCGCGTCGCTTTCACGTCGAAGAAGTACGTGCGCTTCCCGGCTTTAATGCGTTGAGAGTAGATTTCTTCCTGATCTTGACGGTCTTCCACGGGTCCTACAGTCGATTGGTTTTTTCTAAAAGGGTCGAATTTCAAGGCAAAATACAACGCTGAATCGGGATATAAAAATTCAGCAGTTTAGTTTTTGGCAACAAGTGCGTGGTGTTTTTGTTAAGCACTAGCTGCGGAAGGCTAGGTTGGGTACGCTCTACCTGGCTTTGCAAATCGCGCCGCGGCTGGCTGACTTCCAGTAAATTGCCGCGTGAAATGGTGGGAGCGGAAGAAGAGAAGGAGTAGATTGCCCTAGCAATCATCAGCACTGTTGCCTAGCTTCGAGGGCTGACACCGCAGCAAGCCGTATCACTTAGTTCGTTTCTATTATGTCTCAGCCGCTCGACCTAGCTGCCGTTCGTTCGTTTGAAAACCTGGAGTTCCTGGCGCGCCAGCTTGTCGAAGGATTTATCACGGGCTTGCACCAGTCGCCGTACCACGGCTTTTCGGTGGAATTTTCGGAGCACCGCCTGTACAACCCCGGCGAAAGCACACGCCACCTCGACTGGAAAGTGCTGGCCCGCACCGATAAGCTGTTTGTGAAGCGCTACGAGGAGGAAACCAACCTGCGCTGCCACCTGCTGCTCGATGTGTCGCCGAGTATGTATTACCCGGCGCCCGGCCACGATAAGCTGCACTTCGCGGTGTTGTGCGCGGCGGCCATCACCACGCTCCTGCAAAAGCAGCGCGACGCGGTGGGCCTGGTCACGTTTGCCGATCAGATTGAGCTGCAAACGCCCGTACGCTCTACCAGCACGCACCGCCACACGCTGCTGCTCACGCTGCAACAGCTGCTGGAGCGCCCCGCCACCCGGCGCGTTACGGATGTGGCCAAGGTCATTCACCAGATAGCCCAGCAGATTCCGAAACGCTCGTTGGTGGTGCTGTTCAGCGACATGCTAGGTAGGGCGCCGGAAGAGCAAACGGCGGCGCTAGCGGCCTTGCAGCACCTGCGCCATCAGCAGCATGAAGTGCTGCTCTTCCACATCATGGACCGCGCCACCGAAGCGGATTTCGACTTCGCCGACCGGCCGTATTTATTCGAGGATGTAGAAACTGGCGAGGAAATCAAGCTCCAGCCCTCGCAAGTGCGCGACCAATACCGCGCCGCCATGCGCCAATATGAGCAGGAGCTAGCTTTGCGCTGCGGGCAGTATAAGATTGACTTCGTGCCGGTTGATACCCGCGAGCCGTTTGATAAGGTGCTGTATGCGTATCTGGTGAAGCGGGGGAAAGTGCGGTAAGCTTGGCAATTTAGGTTGCAAAGTAGCCTCAGTGGGGCGACACGAACCTAGGTCAGTGTCGCCCCACTGGGACTTAAGGTTCCTTGAGGTCAATTATCTACCAACATGCCGCCCCGCTGGGGCTACTTACATAGCAGGCCAAGTTCGATGTACTTCCGTCATCAACTGCTCAAGATCATGCTTAATATCGTCAGAGGATAAGTTTGCCTGTTGCTTTGTTTGCCTGACAGCAAGCCCTAGCTCGCCCCACATTTCTAGGTTGCTTCCCCATGCAGTTGTTCGCCAACTCCTCAATCCAGTGCTAGACAAGTTTTCGGCAGCTAGCTTATTGCAAAGCATATCAATAAAACAGAACAACTCTTCCCAATCCTTAAAGGCGCTTTTCATTACTTTACAGGCGTATTATCCAACGACCGCCACAAGTACTTCGAAGCTAGGGTGCGGTAGGGACGCCAGGCTTCGGCAATCTGAGTCATGCGGGTGAGCAGGGCGCGGCCGGTTTCTTCCAGGCCGTAGAGGCGGCGCATAGCGTTTTGAATACCTAGGTCGCCTTCGGGAAAAACGTCGGGCTGATCGAGGGCAAACATCTGAATCATCTGGGCCGTCCAGCGGCCAACGCCACGAATACTGGTGAGGTGGCGCGTCAGGCCTTCTTCGTCGAGGCTGCTGATGTGCTGGAAGTCAAGCTGGTCGCGCTGGGCAAAGTCGGCGATGGCGCGCAGGTAGCCCGCTTTCTGGCGCGACAACCCCACGGCCCGCATTTCCTCATCCGACAGCGCCAGCACGGCTAGCGGCTCGGGGTAGCCATCGGGCGCAAACAAGCTCTCAAACTTTCGCCAGATAGCGGCCGCCGCTTTGGTCGAAATCTGCTGGCTGACAATGGCCCGCAGCAAGGCCAGGTAAATATCCTCGTGGGCGCTGGGCTGAATAGGCCGGCTTGCGTCGAGCACGGTCGCCAGCACTGGGTCGACTTGGTGCAGGTGGAGCAGGGCGGCTTCGGCAGAAGTAGACATGCGGCAAGCTAGGAGAAATTAGCTGATATCAGCGGCCTCCACCGGAATAGCCACGATCTGCAAAATCTCGCCCTCGGCTGTGAGCTTTACGCCGGTCAGCACGCGACCTAGGTAGGCGCCCGTGTCGATGCTGAGGGTGTGCGAAAGACGGTCGAAGAGCGGCAACCCGTTGGGCGTGGGCGTGTGGCCAATCACCTGAAGCTTACCAACATTGCGCAGCGGACCGCGCCGCCACAACACGCCATCCAGGTTTTCTTCGTCGTAGGGGTCATCTGTATCGGCCAGGCCGGCGTGGCTGACGACTACGTGGTCGTTTTCCCAGATCAGGGGCCGCTGCGCCAGCCAGCGCAGGTGCGGCTGAAGCAGCGACGGTTGCTGGTCGTATTGATGCACTGTGGTGCGGCCGCCCCAGTTGAGCCACTCCGGAAAAGGTCCGTCCGAGCCGTAGTGCCGGATCATGCCCGCTTCGTGGTTGCCGCGCAGGAACACGGTTTGGCCGGGATAATCGGCGTGCACTTCCATCGCCATAGCCACTGTTTCAGGGGCAAAATTGCCGCGGTCGACCAGGTCGCCGACCTGAATCAGGAGTTCTTCCTGCGGTTGCCAGTAGCGCAGCAGCGCCTGGAACGTGTAGTAGCAGCCATGCACATCGCCGATAAGAAAAAGATTCATGAACAGTAAAGCTAGGCAGCGCATCGGCCAGAAGGGGCTAGGCTGACCAAGAATGATTTAATGAGAAGGAGAGGATGCGTATTCAGCACGGTGCTGAGCCGCAGCTGTTTCACCAAAGGGTCAATGGTGAGGGCTTGTACCGCGATGAAAAACAACTACTACATAAGTAATGCCTACAATCAGACCGCACAGCAAGCTGGCTGCAAGCACAAGGTTAATGCTACGAAAAATCTGGCGAGCAAGCTGTTTGTGCTTTTAAAACTTTAGCTAGGTTGCTGACAGTTCGGTGTCAAAACCTAAACTTGTCACTGATAACAAAAGGAGGCAGCCGGTACTTCATACGCTTTTTCAAGCGGTTGGGACAAGCCATTGAGGCAGCTACCATTGCCTGAAAACGAACCTTTGTGGCTGATACCGGTATCTTTACCCTTGATGCTACTACGAAGAATTATCGCTCCTATTCGGGACTTGTCAGAAACGGGTAAGCTTTCAGGGCTTTTGTTGCTGCTGGCAACGGCCGTGTCATTAACCATCAGCAACACAAGTTGGGGTGACGCTTACCATCACTTTTGGGAATTTCAGCTAGGTATGCCGCCGTTGGAAAAGAGCGTAGAGCATTGGATCAACGACGGGCTGATGGTCGTGTTTTTTTTCCAAGTTGGCCTGGAAATTAAGCGCGAGGTACTCTATGGCGAACTGACCGACTTGCGCCACGCCATGCTGCCGGTTATTGCGGCGATAGGCGGCGTTGCCTTGCCTGCGGGGGTGTATCTGCTTTGCGCAGCCGGCACGCCAGCGGCGCACGGCTGGGCCGTCCCGACGGCCACTGACATTGCCTTCTCGCTCGGCATTCTGTCGCTGCTCGGCGACCGGGTGCCGTTTAGCCTCCGTATTTTTCTCACCGCTCTAGCCATCATCGACGACCTAATGGCGGTGATTATTATTGCCGTGTTTTATACGTCCCAATTGCACCTGCCGTATCTGCTGGGTGCCGCGGGCGTATTTGCAGTGCTGGTTGGCTGTAATAGATTGAAAATAATGACCTTGCCTATCTACTTTGGGCTAGGTATTGTGCTGTGGTTTTGCGTGTTGAAATCGGGTATTCACGCTACTATTGCGGGCGTGCTGCTGGCCATGACCATCCCGACTGCAGCTATCGAGCGTCTCGAAGCGGCGTTGCACAAACCCGTTAGCTACCTCATTCTGCCGGTGTTTGCGCTGGCGAATACCGCCATCGTGCTTTCCGCCGACTCATTTAGCAACCTGCTGTCGCCGCTGGGGCTAGGGGTAGGGCTAGGTCTGATGCTGGGCAAGCCGCTCGGAATTTTTGGTGCCACCTGGCTTGCCGTCCGCTCTGGTTTGTCGTCGCTGCCAGAAGGAATAACGTGGCTGAAGCTCCTGGGGCTAGGTTGCACGGCCGGCATCGGCTTCACCATGGCCATTCTCATTGCCAACCTTTCTTTTACGGAAGTAGCGCAGGTCGATTTGGCGAAGCTGGCTGTTATCATCGCCTCCTTCGCGTCGGCGCTGCTTGGAATGGCCGTGTTGTGGGCGGCCACTAAAGCAAGCGAATAGTAATAATTGCTGCTTCTAGTGGCCGCCCGCTACCAGGGCTAGGCTGGCACCGATACCGACGCTAAGGCAGCTTCAACGCGCTGAAGCATAGCATCATCGAAGTCGAGGTGCGTGACGAAGCGGATCATCTGCGGACCGAAGGAAGACGCGCGGATACCTTGCTCTTCTAAGTGTTGCAGAAACGCCGTTTCGGGCAGCTCGTCGGCCAGGCGGAAAATAACGAGGTTGGTTTCGGCGGGGAGTACCTTCGCCACGTACGGCTGCGCGGCCAGCGTGGCGCTCAACTGCTGCGCCCGGCGGTGGTCGTCGGCCAGGCGGTCTACGTTGTGCTCTAGGGCATAAAGACCAGCGGCAGCCAGGTAGCCCGCCTGGCGCATCCCGCCGCCCATAGCCTTACGGATGCGCTTCGACTTCTGAATCAACTCTTTACTGCCAAGCAGCACCGAGCCAACCGGCGTACCTAGGCCCTTAGAAAGGCAAACCGAAATCGAGTCAAAGTACTGGCCGTAGTCCTCGGCCTTCTGGCCGGTAGCAACCAACGCGTTGAATACACGGGCACCATCCAGGTGAAGTTTCAGGCCATGACGGCGCGTTACTTCGGCAATCTGCTCGATGCTTTCGAGCGAGTAGCAGCTGCCACCGCCGCGGTTGCTGGTGTTTTCCAGGCACACGAGGCGGGTAGGCGGGTAGTGAATGTTGTTTTTGTCGCGGATAGCGGCTTCCACCTGCGCCGCCGTAATCCGGCCCCGGTCGCCGGGCAGCAGGGCCACGGAAGCGCCGGAATTAAACGCAATACCGCCAACTTCCCACAAGTAAATGTGCGCCGTCTGGTCGCAGATTACTTCCGTCATGGGCTCGGTTTGGGCCTTGATGGCGATTTGGTTGGTCATGGTGCCGGAGGGGCAGAACAGGCCGGCTTCCAGGCCAAAGCGGGCGGCGGCGGTTTCTTCCAGCTCCCGTACGGTGGGGTCTTCTCCATAAACATCGTCGCCAACGCGGGCGTGGAACATGGCATCCAGCATGGCTGGCGTGGGGCGCGTGACGGTGTCGGAGCGCAGATCAATGATAGGTTCGGGCATAATGGCTGAGGGTAAGGCCGAAAGAGAAGATAAGCGTATGTTTCGCGATTCAAAAATAAGACTTACTTTTGCCCTCCATTTACAAATCGACTTAAACCGACCCGGATATGAGCACTACTCGCCTCAAGCGGAAGCACCGCAAGAACATTGCGCGCGCCAACAACAAGCAGCGTATCATCAAGCAACTGCTTCTGACCCCCGTTCTGAAGAACGTGGACCTAGATGAACTGAAGTCACGCTTCACCACAACGGGTGCTAGCTCTGCTGCTACTGGCGTAGTTGCTTCTGTTAAAGAAGCTGCTACTTCGGCAATCGACAAGGTGAAAGAAGTTGCTGCTGATGTAGTTAACACCGTAGCGCACTCCGATGTAGTGGAGAAGGCTAAGGAAGTAGTAGGCGACCTGGTAGAGAAAGTGCAGCCTGCTGCCACTTCGACACCTTCGCAAAACGAAGAAGCTAAAGTAAACCAGACGGGTTCCGAAGGTTTCGACGAAGCCGAAGCCATCACCAAGCCCGTGAACGAAGACGGCCAGGAAGGCGATAAGCCGAAGCCCGAAATCGCTCTGTAGAGCGGCCTGCCACCGGTGTCGGTCGGCTATAGAAAGCAAAAAGCGCTTTTCTTGTGAAAGAAAAGCGCTTTTTGCTTTTCAGGCTCCTCACCCCACCCGCGGACCTAGCTCTATAGCCTGCAACTGCTGAACCTTGCCTGCGGCTACCTCGAAGCGCAGCAGCGTCCGGACCTTATGAAAACCGTGGCGGCCGGCCGCGCCAGGGTTCAGGTGCAGCAGGTGCAGCTTCGGGTCGGGCATCACTTTCAGAATGTGCGAGTGCCCGCTGATGAATAAACCGGGACGCTCCTGCGCCAGCAGCAGCCGGGCGGCCGGGCTATAGTGGCCCGGATAGCCACCGATATGCGTCATCAGCACCTTCAGGCCTTCAATCTCGAAGCTCTGCACCAGCGGCTCGGTTTGGCGCACGTCCTGCCCATCGATATTGCCGTACACGCCGCGCAAAGGAGCCAGGGCTTTAAGAGCATCCACGATGGCGGCTGTGCCGAAATCGCCGGCGTGCCAGATTTCGTCGCAGCCGGCTAAGTGGTGCACGATGCGGTCGTCGAGGTAGCTGTGGGTATCGGAGAGTAGGCCTATTTTTTTCATGTAGTGGTACGCCGTTAAGTAAATCGCCAGGACAAACGTCTACGTGGAACCGGCAAACAACAACATTTTTCTTGGGCAGCCGACTTTCGCGCTGTGCGCCTTCATTCTATTTTCATTTCTCATTGCCACCAGTACAACTCAACCGGCCGCAACGCGTATCTTGCCCGACCTAGGCTAATTTCCGTTTGCCGATATTTATGCTGTGTTTTGCGGCATAATCTGTTCCCTTCCCCCATTTGCCCTCAGATCATCCTGCGCGATGAATGTTTTTATCAATGATATCCCGCTGATTATCAAAAAGAACAGCGAGAAGGTGTACAAGCACCGCTACGACCTGATTCTGAATCCGGAAGACGAGTTTACGTCCAAGGATTTGATCGGTGATGTGCTGATTCGCGACGTAACCGATGGCTTTATCGACCGGCTGCTGCGTCTGATGGAGGTGAAAAAGCTCAAGAAGCTGAAGTCGCTGACGCTGCTGGCCCGCAAAAAAAAGCGGCTTATTCTGCACCTGAAGGATCAGTTCCGCATTGTGAAAGCCGCCGGTGGCCTTGTGGTGAAGGATGGAATGATTCTGATGATCTACCGCCTAGGTATGTGGGATTTGCCGAAGGGCAAGCTCAAAAAAGAGGAGGATCCCGGCACCGGCGCCCTGCGTGAAGTTGAAGAGGAGTGCAGCATTACCGTGGTATTAGGCGAAAAGCTGCCAAGCACCTGGCATTCCTATGCTTACAACGGAAACAAGATCCTGAAAAAAACCAGCTGGTTTATCATGCAGTGCCTCGACGACTCGCTGATGAAGCCACAAGCCGAAGAATCGATTGAGGAAGTGCGCTGGATGACGCCCCAGGAAGCACTGAATGTACTCGATGAGTCGTATGCTTCTATTGCGTTGGTGGTGCGGCACTACCTGAGCGAACAAGCTGGCACTGATTCTGCGAAGGAAGCTGCGAAATAACTCCCTTCGGCGGAGTTGCCTATGCGTCGACTCTACTATCTGCTTGTTTTACTGGGCTTGTATGAGCTGGCGGCCTGCACTGGCCGTTCAACTGTCGGGGAACGGCGTGTGTCTGCCGTAGTCCACGCGCCCGCCGCGCATACGCCTTTCAACCTTCCCTCATTGCTAGGTTGCACCATCGATCAGGTGCGCCAAAAGCTAGGTTCGCCGCTCGAAACAGCTGAGCAGGACCTAGGTCCGGAGCCAACTGAGGCGCAGAAGCACACGCCCGCCGGCGAAAACTGGAATAACACGTTCAAGAACAAGGGCACTACGTTCATCGTGAGTTTCAACGCCAACACGCGTAAAGTGCACGATATTATTGTGCTCGGAGATGATGAAGATGAGCTGATGCAGCGCAGCAACCTGACGCTAACGGCGCTCAACTACATCGTGGTGCCCGTGCTGAATCCGGAGAATACCAACAAGGTGCTAGGCGTGCGCATGATACCGCGCAGCTAGCCAGCTGCGTAAGGTGGTAGCTTGAACGGCACAAAATCATCGACTGGGCCACCAAAGCGGTGAATCTCGCGGATAATGGTGCTGCTGATGGCTGCCAGTGCCGGCGACGTAATCAGAAACACGGTTTCCAGCTCGGGGTTGACGTGCCGGTTGGCTTGCGCAATCGTGTTTTCGTATTCGAAATCAGTGGTGTTGCGCAGCCCGCGCAGTAGAAATCGGGCTCCAGCTTGCTTGGCAAAATCAGCAGTCAGCCCTTTGTACGCCTGCACCGACACGCAGGGCTCATCCTGAAATACCGACTCAATCAGTGTTATCATCTCCTCGACAGGTAGATAGCGGGTTTTGCTGCTGTTGTTGCCGATGGCAATAATCACCTTATCGAAAAGTACCGTGCCGCGGCGCACCACGTCGAGGTGCCCATTGGTGAACGGATCAAAGGAGCCGGGAAACAGCGCGATACGCATAGAAGAGTGACTGAGTGACTGAGTGGCTGAGTGTGTATCTGAACGACTTCACTCAGTTACTCTATTTACATAAGTGAAGGCTATACAGCTCGAAGTAGCGGTAGTCAAATACGTCGTTGAGGCGGTAGCTATAAGCTAGGTCGAAGGGGCGCGTACCGAAACGAACGTTGCGGACGTATTTGCGCAAAATGGTAAATAGCTCAGAGTCAAGCAGCAAGTCACCCCACACGACGATGCTGTCCTGATCGGGGTTGAGCTGTAGCTCCTGCATCACCAGGATGGTGTAGTAGATAAAGTCTTCGGCGCTGCTAAAAGGGAATATATTGCAGAATTCCAGCCGTTTGCCCTGCACGGCTACCAGCGTTAGCTCCTGCGGATTGACATGCAGGTACAGCTGCCGTGGCGCCGATTGCTTGCTTTGGTGAACGATGCCTTCGATCAGGGCGCTGGTTTGGTGCAGCAGGCAGCTGGTAGAATAGCTAGCTTGCAGCCAGGCAGATAAAGACTTTTCGGTGGCAAAAACACTCACCATATCGAGTCCGGTATGCTCGTAGTAGTGCAATGTTTCCTCTGCTAGCTGCAAACCGTGGTGCAGCCGCAGATAGGTCGCTTCATCGCCGGGGCGAAAAAGTGGGGCGGGCAGCAGCGTAAAGTCGCGATTCTGCACCGCTAGCCGCACCTGCTGCCAACCGGCCTGCCTTAGCAGCTCGTGCTCAGCGGTCAGGGCTTGGAGCTGTGCTGCCAGCGACGAAGTAGCCGTTACGGCATAATCTTCCAACAGCACAAATTTGTTGCGCTGCACTTCCGCCAGACCTAGGCGTATGCCGGCTGGGCCGGCTGTAATGTAAAGATTATAGGCGCTCGGGTTAGCTGGGTCCAGCGTTTCGTCGCGGAAACGGTGCTGGACAACAGGTACGGAAGCAGCAGAATCAGAGAAGGGCACAGGGCAATCGGGAAAGAGGCGGTACGGAATAGGGCCTCAAAGGTACGAAGTTAGCTTCTAGCTGTTGGCTGTTAACTGTTCCGGTGGAGGACGAAACGCTGTAGGAACGCGTCACGGCGCGTTCTCGTCCGGGCGGCGTGCCCAGAGTAGATACTAAGCGGCATCGTTCAACGACGAACGCGCCGTGGCGCGTTCCTATAGCGCTTCGTCCTCCACCGATGCTATCACAAAAAGCTAACAGCCAATAGCTAACAGCTAACAGCTAATCACAGCCGAAAGCGAATTTGGGGAATATAAAGATCGTCGGGGCTGATGATGTGGCGCAGCACGGGGTGCACCTGTTGGGGCGGCAGCTTCACGAGCTGGCGTGTCGGCAGAAAAGCTAGCTTCGTGAGGAGCTGCGCATCGGCGGCGTGTTCGGGGTCGGTGCCGAGCTGAGGCAAAGCCTGCGGATCGGTTGGCGTTACGGCAAAAAATAGCTCCAGCGCTTGTAGCTGGTCGCTGCCGAACTCGTGCAGGTGCAGAAAGCGACCGGGTATAATAGTCAGGCCGGTTTCCTCCCGAAACTCCCGTTGCAGGCACTCCTGCACTGATTCGCCAAACTGCCAGCCCCCGCCCGGCGGCGACCAAAACAGCGCACCATCGGGCAGCAGCCCACGATGGGCGGTAAGCAAAACAGCGCCATCGTGCACGAGCAGACCGCATACGCGCACCCGCACTTGATTGGTGTAAGCACCTAGGAGATTAGAGGTAAAGGGGGTGGACATAGGTGTGGTTTGATTGATCGGGAGCGGTTGTTGGTGGGCTGATTTGCTGTAAGTGCTAGACTATTCTTCTGCTAATCGATTAGCATATCAGCACATCAAGAATCAGCCTGTTACTTTTGTAGATGCCTCCTACGCAAAACTCCGCCTCAACGCTAGATTTAGCAACCCGAATTCGGCAAAAGCTCACCATGCAGCGCTTCATGCATCTCGTCGGCGCCGACCTGACCACCATTGAACCCGGCCGGGTGGAAGCAGAGCTAGCTTTGGAGCAAAAACATCAGCAGCACCGCGGCTTTGCCCACGGCGGCCTGGTCGCCACAATGGCCGACTTGGTAGCCGGTTTCGCCGCCGTCACGCTCGTGCCCGACAACTATGGCGTCGTAACGGCGGATTTACGAGTTTCCTATTTACACCCAGGCGTAGGGGAGAAGCTGCGCGCCGTGGGTTGGGTGCTGAAAGCCGGCCGCCGCCTGCACTTCTGCGAAGCCGAAGTCTGGTGCGATGATAAAATGATTGCTAAGGCTTCTGCGACAATGGCCGTTGTGGAGCCCGTTCAGTAGAGATATGGGAGAAGAATGGGAATACTTTATCTCTTGGTATAAGCTTGATAGAGAGGATGGCTATCTTCTGTGGAAAACGGGTGATGCTACGGATGCTATTTATACGGACGCCGATGGTCGCATTCCTTCTTTCGGGTCTATTTCTCAGATTACGGAATTCGCCAAAGAGTCAGGAATAACTTTAGTACATGAAGAGCCCAGACTTCAAAATCTAGATTGGGCTAAAAACTGGTTGAAAAATCCTAGAGTTTTCATTGATTGTAGGGCTTGTCTAACAGCATGGAATTTCTTTCTGGATGTAGCAGAAGGTACGAGCAGAAGATTTGCAGGCCAAAGCGGTGAGCGAAGGCAAGCGTGGCGTGGAAAAATCTACGACAAACTATTCTTCGGCACATCTACCGGCATGCTGCTGGCGCCTCCCGAAACTCCCCCTTACAAACCTAGGTGGAATAAAGACGAGCGAAAATTTATCGCAAAAGTCTTAACGCAAGGAATGCAAATCTTCCGCCGGTATGTTTACTGGGTTGAGGAAGTTTAACATCATACTATTTCATGCTTACAGTCCGCACTCCTTCGCTCCGCGACTACTTCCCCTTCGAACCCACCCAAGACCAATCGGCCCTTTTCCAGCAACTCGATGCTTTTCTGCGCGACGAGTTGCCGGGACGCAAGGCGTTTGTGTTGCGGGGCTACGCGGGTACGGGCAAAACAACCGTGGTGAGTGCCTTGGTGCAGTGGCTGCACCGCATGGGCCGCAAATACACGCTGATGGCACCCACCGGCCGCGCGGCCAAGGTGATGAGCGCTTATTCGGGTGTGCCGGCCAGCACCATTCACAAGAAGATTTACCGCCAGACCAGCGGTACGCCTTCTGAGAAGCTGTCCTTCCAGCGTCAGCCCAACCGCACGGCTGATATGTTCTACATCGTCGATGAGGCTTCCATGATTTCGGATGAGAAGGCATTCGGCGAAAACGGCCTGCTTGATGATTTGATGGGCTATGTGTTTGAGAAGCCTACCAACCGCCTTTTGCTCATCGGCGATACGGCCCAGCTGCCGCCGGTGGGTCAGCTGCTCAGCCCCGCGCTCGACCCTAGCTTGCTGGCCCATCGTTTCCATGCGAAGGTTGATTCGGTGGAGCTGCGCCAGGTAATGCGTCAGGCCGAAGAATCGGGTATCCTGATGAATGCTACGGTGTTGCGCGATGAGCTGCGGGAGGAAAAGCCGGAAATTCAGTTCTTCACCAAAGGCTACCCCGATATCTTCAAGATGAACGGCGACAAGCTGGAAGACGGCTTGCGCTGGGCCTACAAGCACTTCGGCCACGAAAACACGACCATCATCTGCCGCTCCAATAAGAACGCCAATCAGTACAACCAGTACATCCGACGAATCTTGTTTGATGCGGAAGATGAAATAGAAGCCGGCGACTACCTGATGGTGGTGCGCAACAACTATTTCTGGCTGCCGAAAGATTCGGAAATGGGCTTTCTGGCCAACGGCGACTTCGTGCAGGTAACCAAGATTGTGCGGCGCACGGAAGAGTTTGGCTTCCACTTCGCCGATGCCAGGGTGCGCTTCGTAGACTACCCCGACGAGCCCGAAATCGAAGTGAAGCTGCTGCTCGACACGCTGCACACCGAAAGCCCCGCCTTACCCGCCGACCGCAGCAACGCCCTTTACCAAGCCGTGAGCGAAGATTATGCGCACCTAGGTACGAAGCGCGAGAAAAGTGCCGCGTTGCGCAAAGACCCGTTTCTGAATGCCTTGCAGGTGAAGTTTGCCTACGCCCTGACCTGCCACAAAGCCCAGGGCGGCCAGTGGCAGGCGGTGTTCGTCGACCACGGCTTCCTGAAGGACGACATGGTGAATTCTGAGTTTGCGCGCTGGCTCTACACGGCCATTACCCGCGCCGCCGAGCGGTTGTTCCTGCTGAACTTCAATGCTAAGCTGCTCAGCGATTTGTAGTCGAGCCAGGTTGACGCGAACAAAGCGCGCTAACCTAGGTTGTGCAGAAGATCAGATTTTCGGGCGCTAAGGAATTTAAAATTCCGTTAGTACCTTACTACCTCCAAAACCGAAGCAGAAGCGCGAAGACAGCGCAATCTGCCTATCGCCGCAAACACGTATTTTTGTCAAACACAATTCTTTAACGTCTTCACCCCATGAAAAAAGCACTTGTTCTGGCCCTGGCGCTCTCGCTGGCTGGTTTTGCCTCGCAGGCTCAGACGGCAGCCGTGAAACCTGCTAATGCCACCGACAAAGTAGCCGGTCCTCAAATCCAGTTTGAAACGGATAAGTTTGACTTCGGCACCATCAAGCAGGGCGACATTGTAGACCACACGTTCAAGTTCAAAAACGTAGGCACGCAGCCGCTCGTGATTTCGAACATCGGTGTAAGCTGCGGCTGCACCACCCCCGACTGGACGAAAGAGCCCGTGATGCCCGGCAAAACCGGCACCGTAACGGCTAAATTCAACAGCGCCGGCAAAATGGGCATGCAGAACAAAGTGCTGACCATCGAGTCGAACTCGGCTGCTGGCAACGCCATGGTTTCGCTGGTAGGCACGGTTGCCGATGCTACTACGGCCTCTGTAGCTCCCGCTGCTAAGTCCTCCGACATTGATGCTGCCGATGGCAAGCAGAAGGTGAAAGCCACTGACAGCAAAATCAAAGCAAAGAAGAAGTCGTAATTGACTGCTTTTGCTGAGCCTAAACAAGAAGAGCGACCTAGCTAGGTCGCTCTTCTTGTTTTATCTGTCATTGCGAGCAACGCGAGGAATCTGAGTTAGGACCTAGGTTGCTAATCCAGATTCCTCGCGCTGCTCGCAATGACAGTTAAACGACAGTTCTACTACAATTGCCGCGCAGCCCAAAGCAGCGCAATCCAACCCGCAATCAGCGCCAGCCCACCGATAGGTGCAACGGCACCTAGCTTGGTAATGCCGGTGAAACACAACGTGTAAAGCGAGCCGCTGAACAAGATTACGCCGATCAGCCACATCCAGCTGACGGTACCTAGCTCGCGCATCTCGGGTTTTGCTTGGAGCAGTATGCCCACAGCCAACAAGGCCAGTGCATGATAAAACTGATAGCGCACAGCGGTTTCAAACGTATCAAAGCGGCCGGAAGCTTCCAGCATAGGGCGCAAACCATGGGCGCCAAAGGCACCGATTCCCACACCTAGGGCACCAAGAAGAGCAGCAATTTGGATGATAGCACGAGCAGTCATGGGCAAGAGAAAGAGAAGTACAACAAAGCGCTAAGACGCCGCAGTGGCATAGTTGCGGTGCCCAAAAATAGCGCTGCCGACGCGAATGAGCGTGCTGCCTTCCTCGATGGCTAGTCGATAATCGGCACTCATGCCCATCGAAATTTCTCGGAAAGTCTCAGCATCAGCGAAGTAGCTAGCTTTCAGCTTTTCAAAGTAGCCACGTAATTCCTGAAACTCGCGGCGGAGTTGCGCCTCGTCATCGGTGTTGGTGGCAATGCCCATCACGCCGGTGATGCGTAGGTGGTGCATGGCGCGGTACGCCTCCGATTGCAGGATTTCTTCTGCTTCGGGAAGCGAAAAAAGGCCGGTTTTGGTTTCCTCATCGGCAATGTGGAACTGCAAGAAACAGTTGATGATGCGGTCGTTCTTGGCGCCTTGCTTCTCGATTTCCTGCAACAGCTTCAGGCTATCGACACTCTGAATCGTGTGCACGAACGGCGCAATGTACTTGACCTTGTTCGTTTGTAAGTGGCCGATGAGATGCCACTCAATATCGGCCGGAAGTTCAGGCTGCTTGGCTGCCATTTCCTGCACTTTATTCTCCCCAAAGAGCCTGGCTCCGGCCTCGTACGCCTCACGGAGCAGCTCCACCGGGTGCGTTTTGGTGACGGCTACGAGGCGGCAGTTTGTGCCCTGAAGCTGCGCTTCGAGGTGGTGAATGTTTTCGGCTATGGACATGAATTTGAGGTGCTAATATGATGATGAGATAATGTGCTGATTAGCATAAGTGTGGTAGTTTGGATTGATAATACATTCAAAAAACAGCACATCATCTCACCAGCACATTATCTCATTAAGTCAGTCTTCCAGTGCGTTTGTGAGAAACGTGTTCTTCAAGGCTAGCCACACGAGCCACAAACCTACGCACCAGAACAGGTAAAGACGGTAATAGTCTTTTGTGTTGCGGAAGCGCGTCTGCTTGATTTCAGACTTCTCGTACTTGTCGATCTGGCGGAATACCTGGCGCAGGGCATCGTTGTCGGTGGCGCGGAAAAACTGGCCTTCGCCGGCCTGGGCGAGCTGGCGCATGGTGGTTTCGTCGAGGCGGGTTTCTACGAAGCGGGGGCGGCCGTTTTCTTCGGTGCCGTAGGGCACAATGCCGTCTTTGCCCAGGCCAATGGTGTAGAGCTTCAGGCCGTAGGCGTGGGCAAGCTGCGCGGCCGTTAGTGGGTCGAGGTTGCCGGCCGTGTTTTCGCCGTCGGAGATGAGGATACAGATCTTGGAGCGGCTGCGCGAATCGCGCAAGCGGTTGGTTGCTACGCCCAAGGCCGAGCCGATAGCCGTGCCATCGTTCGGAATCATACCTAGCTTAAGGCCGCCGATACTCTCGCGGAGCAGGTCGTAGTCGGTGGTGAGCGGCACGACCGAGTACGCATCGCCGGCGAAGACCACCAGCCCAAGCCGGTCGCCTACCCGCCCGTCGGTAAACTCCCGCGCCACGCGCTTGGCGGCCTCCAGACGGTTGGGGCGTAAGTCCTGCAATTCCATTGAGCCCGACACGTCCAGCACCAGCAGGATGTCCACGCCCTCACCGGTTTGCACCACGCGCTCATCGGTGCGTTGCGGGCGAGCCAGGGCAACTATACCAAACATGAGGCTCAGAAACAGCACCACATTGGGCACGAAGCGAAGCAACGCGCTCCAATCGCGGCGCACCTGTCCGGCCACGAAAGCCACCGCCAGCCGCGGCCGACGACGGTAGCTCAGCGCCCAACGCCCGAAGAACAGCAACGGCAGCAGCGGAATGAGCAGCAACAACCGCGGCGCTTCCCAGGAGTAGCTCGTGAGCGTGGCATAACGCAAGCTATCCACCAGCGGACCTAGGAAATGTTGCCAAATCTGTTCGAGCATAGCGTAACTGAGTAACTGATTGACTGAGTAGTTGTGCAGCAACTACCAGTAACTGACAATTGGTAACTGGTAGATGATACCTGTTAACTGGTAACGGGTAACTGATAACTGTCAACCGTTAACTGATACCGGCGTTCGGCGAAGTTGCGGAGCAGGGTAAAAGCTAGGTCTGTTTCCTCCTCGTCCTCCACCAGCTGATTCGCATAGATAACCTTATCGGCAACACGCAAGGCGCGATTTACATCCGGGTCGTTCTGGTAGAGCGCCACGATTTCCTTGGTTGTCAGGCTGTTGATGCCGTTATCTTCCAGGCCGGTCAGATAGTTTTTCCAGAGCGTAATGGCGCGTTCCATGTTCGTGAGGGAGCGGGAAAGCGTAAAACGCTCCACATGGCGCGCGTATTGGGCCAGGAAATACACGTGGTTTTTGCGCATTTTGTAGCGCTGATAACGCTTGCGCAAACGCCGGCCAAAACCTAGCCCCAGCCCGGCGGCTATCAGCGCCACCACATCAACCACGGCCAGCAGATACGGATAATTGAAGTCGGAGGCGACGGGTTGCAGGGTCGTATCCTGTTGCAGCACGGGCGGCTCATTAGGGCTGACGAGCGGCGCCGTACGCAGCAGGCGCACGGCGGCCGGCGACGTGGCAACGGTAAGCGTATCCTCCCCGCGCAGAATCGTGACGGGCAGACTCAGCTGCTGGACCGAGTCGAGGGCGAAGGTGCGCAGGTGGTAGATGGCGCGGTCGAGGCTGCGGCCTTGCCGCGTGCGCGTGGGCTGATACGTTTTGCCCACAAACTCGAACGGCTTGAAAGTCGCTGTTGAATCGGGGAAAACAACTTCCAGGCTAGGTGCGTGCTGCAATGTCAGCTCATAATCAATGACTTCACCCACGCGCACAGTCGGCCGCAGAAAACGACCTTGTGGCTCATTCGCACGCACTGGTGCCTGCGCCCAAGCGGGTAAGGTGATGAGCAAAAGCAGCCCTGGCAAGCTCCAGGATTTCAGCATCACGATTGCCACCTTAGCTACGGCCACTGCGTTGATTGCGCCGCCGAAACAAACTCACCAGCTGCGGCACGTAATCGGTGTTGGTGGTAATGGAAACGAACTCGGTACGGTGGCGGCGGCAGATCTGCCCGATTTGCTCGCGGTTCTGCTCGTAGGTAGCCCGGTAGCGCGTGCGAAACGCTTCGGAAGAGGTATTCACCCACACGGTGCGCCCGGATTCCTGATCGAGCAGCGGAATAATGCCGAGCGGCGGAAATTCCCGCTCGCGTTGGTCGAGCAGCTGCACCACAATCAGGTCGTGCTTGCGGGCCAGCATCGTCAGCTCCCGCTCGTAGTTGACGTCAATAAAGTCGGAAATCAGCAGCACGATGGTGCGACGCTTGAGCAAACCTAGGGCCTGCTTGATGCCCGCCCTGACCGCCGTGCGGGGTGAGCGGGGCTGCAACTCAAACAGCCGCTTGATAAGCGCATACGCATGGCGAATGCCTTTGCCGGGCGCCAAATACAGCTCTTTCTGATCGGAGAACGCCATAATACCTAGGCTGGCATCTTGGCGAGTGGCCGTAAGCGCAAGCAGCCCGCAGATTTCCCGGCCCACGTCCAGCTTTTGCCGGCCTTCCGCCCCGATCTTCTGCGAAGCGCTGACGTCGAGCAGCAGCATAACCGATTGCTCGCGCTCCTCTTTGTAGGTTTTCACGAACGTGCCGTGGCCCTTGCTCGATACAGCCCAGTCGATGGCGCGCACCTCGTCGCCGTACTGGTAAAGGCGTACGTCGTCGAATTCCAGCCCGGTGCCTTTGAACACGGAGTGAAAATCGCCTTGCAGCTGCGCATCCACTGTTTTGATGATGCGTATTTCCATTTGCCGCAGCTTGCGAACTAATTGCTGAAGCGGAGTGCCGGGTTGCGTATTCATTAGGACTAAGCTACGGCTTCTGGCTAACTTTGCTGCTGTGAAAAACCTTCGTTCCCACCTGCGTCTTACGTTCGCCCTGTCGCTGACTGTATTGCTGATGCAGTGCCAGCGCCCCGAGGAGCCGGTGCGCCCCGCGCTGCTGCTGCCCAAAGAGAAGATGGCGAGCTTGCTGATAAACCTGCATATTGCTGAGGCACAGGTGGAAGCGTCGCGCCTCGCGCCGGATTCAGCGCGGGCCATGTTCAACCAGCTGCGCCGCGACCTATTCTGGCGCTACGAAACCACCGATTCGGCCTTCTACCAGAGCTACCGCTACTACGCCGTCCACGACAAGGACTTGGATAAGATTTACGGCGACGTTATCGACAGCCTCTCGGTGCGGGAAACCAAGCTGGGAGAAAAGAAGTAAGCCGCTGAAAGCTAGGCTAGTCGGCTGCCATTGGGTACCGGTGAGGCCAGCGTAGCCAGCACAATATGGCCATCAGCATCGGGTGCGCCGGTCACGAGCACTTCGGAGCGGAAAGGGCCAATCTGCTTCGGTGGAAAGTTGACCACGCACAGCACCTGGCGGCCCACCAGATCGGCGGGCTGGTAGTGGTGCGTAATCTGGGCGCTGGAGCGTTTCTGGCCAATTTCCGGACCTAGGTCGATGAGCAGCTGATAGGCTGGTTTGCGCGCCTGCGGAAATTCGCGCGCTTCCAGAATAGTGCCTACGCGCAGGTCAACGCGCTCAAAATCAGCCCAGGAAATAAGATTAGAGGAGTCGGCCATAAAATGTAAAAACGCGCCACGGCGCGTTCGTCGTCTGGTTATTTGTTTGAGCAAGCAAGCGCAAACATACAACCTAGGTCGTATGACGACGAGCACGCCGTGGCGCGTTCCTACCTAGCTTAACTACTTCACGGCAAACTGGGCCAGCTGATTGAGCTGGTTCTGGATGTTCACCTCCCAGCCGCGCTGGCGGTCGGTGGTGAGGCCGTGGTTGGTTTCCTGGTCGTAGCGGGCTTCTTCGCGCTGCCACTCGGCAAACACGGCGTTCGACATATTCTTAAAGCGCGGCTGCAAATGCTCACAATCGAACTTAGCCAGACTGATCTTCTGGCGCAGCTTCCGGGCGTACAGCTCCGTGATGTCGAAGTGAAGCTGCTCGTGGCGCAGCAGGTTCGGGGTGGCCTTGCTCGGGTCGCGCACCCACGATTCGGTCGGAATAAAGATGGCGCGCACCGTGGAGGCAAACTTAAAGTCCTGACACGCCGCCTGCACGTCGATATTGGCCGAGGTGAGGGCCGCCAGCCGGTCGGAAGGCGTGGGCTTGCTCTTGAAGTCGGCCCAGGTCAGCGGCCGGTTGGCCGACCAGGTGAAGGTGCCCGGCGTGGCGTCATTTGCGGCGGTAGCCTGCGTGCCCTGGCCCGGACCCTGAAACAGATGACTGGCGAGAAGGAGCGGAGTTAGAAAAGAGAAAAAAGACATGAAAGGCGCGGATAAGAAGGACTAGCAGATAGAAAAACATCGGCTAACCCATAGCAAGAATAACGCCTTAACGCCTGACTACGGCTGCTTCGTTCATTGGGGCCGCTACGGCGCTGTGCTGCCGGAAACGCCACAGCAGCACCACCGCTACAGTCGTGAGTCCGGCCAGTAAGCCAATCCAGACGCCCACGCTACCTAGCTTTAGGCCAAAACCTAGGCCATAGCCCAGCGGCAGCGCCACGGCCCAATAAGCAAGCAGCGCCACCACTGAAGGCACCTTCACATCTTCCAGGCCGCGCAGTGCACCCAGGCCTACCACCTGCAAACCGTCGGAAACCTGAAACAGCGCCGCAATGAGCAGGAGGGTAGCTGCTTGCGCAACTACCGCCGGATCGTGGTTGTAGAAATGCGGCACGAAATGACGGCCACTGATCAGAATCAGGCCCATGCTGCTCATGAAGAGGAAGGCCAGCAGATAGGCCGTAAAACCTGCCTGACGGGCGCCCGCCGCATCACCTAGCCCCCGCAGATTGCCGACCCGGATCGTAGCGGCGGCAGCAATGCCACTAGCCGCCATGTAGGTGACGGAGGCAATGTTGATGGCAATCTGATGCGCAGCCAGCGCGGTGGCACTCAGCCAGCCAATCATGATGGCCGAGAAGCTGAAGGCTCCCATTTCGAACATCATCTGCACGCCAATGGGAAGCCCGAGGCTCAGCAAGCGCCGCATGGTAGCGCCGTGCAGCCGAAGCCAGCTGCCTGCCGCTTCGCGGTACGGACGTAGTCGCTCGGCACGCAGCACGTAAGTTGCCATGAGTAGCGCCATGAGCACGCGCGCAATCAGCGTCGCCCAGGCTGCGCCTATCATGCCGAGCGCAGGCGCCCCGAAGTGCCCGAAGATCAGCGCGTAGCAAAGCAGCGCGTTAACGATATTGGCCATAATGGAAAGCAGCATGGCCTGCCGCGTGAGACCTAGCCCCTCCGCAAATTGCCGAAAGCCCTGAAACACCATTAGCGGCAAAAACGACAGAAAGATCACCCGCACGAAGGGCGCGGCCAGCTGCACAACGGCGGTGGGCTGGTGAAAATAGGGGAGCATGGGCGCGATAAGCAGCCCTAACACGCCTAGTACCAGGCCCGCCAGGCTGCTCAGCAGCACGCCATTTACCAGCAGCTGACCCAGGCGGGGCAGGTCGCGCTTGCCATCCGCAGCGGCTACCAGGGGGGTAATTCCCATCGAGAGACCCATCCCCAGCACCATCACCACGGTACTGAGACTGACGCTCAGCGACACGGCCGCCAGCGGGACCGTGCCTGTTTGACCCACCATCACGCTGTCGCACACGTTGACAAGTACGTGTCCTAACTGGCTCAGAATGACTGGGTAAGCCAGTAACAGGGTTGGTTTGATGTGTGAGCGAATAGCAGCAAAAGGCATAATAACCGGAGTGGATGGAAGCGCAAAGGTACGATGCCCGGCAGCAAGCCAACCTAGGTTGTGTGCCGGCCCGACCACCTGGATTAGCTTGCTGCTAACGTTCTGTGTAGGCGACGGAAGGCTTCCCGCAAATCGGCGGCGGGAACGGCGTAAGAAAGCCGCGCAAAACCGGGGGCTCCGCAGCTGGCACCATCAACCACGGCTACGCCGGCCGCCTGCAAGCGGCTTACGAATGCTGCCGAGGCGACTTCGGGTGACTTCTGCGGATCGAGGTAAGCCGTGAAATCGGGGAAGGCGTAGTACGTGGCTTCCGGGTGGGAACAGCGGACGTTCGGCAACGTGGCCAGGCCGTCGAGCAAAATGGCGCGATTTGGGGCAAGCTGGGTGAGCAGGTTGTGCGCAATGGTCGGGGCGGCTTCGGTGGCAGCCAAGGCCGCCAGCTGCGTAGGAATCGGCACAGCAGTCGCGGTGGCAAACTGCCAGGCCGCGCACGCCTGCGCCACATGCGCAGGCGCCACCAGGTAGCCCACACCCCAGCCGATAAGCGCCAGCGACTTCGAGAAGCCATTGACAACCAGATGCTGACCGTGCGGATCGTCCCACTCCAGCAGCGAGGGCACTGGTTCCGCACCGAACGTAATCAGGTTGTAAATCTCATCGGAGAGAACAAACAAGCCAGGGTGCTGCCGCGTGACAGCCAGCACGGCATCCAGCTCGGCGCGATGGTACACGCGGCCCGTCGGGTTGTTTGGGTTCGACAGCAGCAGCACGCGGGTGCGAGGCGTGATGGCCGCCTGAAGCGCCGCTGGGGTTAAGGCATAATCATCATCGGCGGCCAGGGCTAGAGGGCGCACCACACCACCAGCCTGCTCAATTAGCTGCCAGAACCCGAACCAGTTAGGTGTGGGTAGCAGCACTTCATCACCGGGGCGGAGCACGGCTTTCAGCAAAGCAAAAAGCGCCGCTTTGGTGCCAGCCGTCAACACAATCTGCTCCGGCGCCACGGAGCTGTTTGGGTAGCGCGCCGCCAATGCTTCCCGCAAAGCGGGCAGTCCTGCTATGGGCGACACGGGCAACACGCCGCTTTGCAGGCTAGTCGTAGCCGCCGCAACCGCTGCGGCCGGAGGCGTGAAGTTGCCGTAACCCGAAGCCAGGCTGATCATTTGACAGTTACCAGTTACCAACTATCATTTAAGAGGAGGAGCGCTGCGACCCTTGGCGAGTGTTAATCAACCTAGACTGTGGGCGTTAGAATTACGTCAGCGAAATAATCCTGGGCATCGGTGAAGAACTCCGCGACGCGGAAACCGGCATCCGTAGCTAGGTTTTGAATCTGGGGAGCCGTGAACTTGTAGGAATTTTCGGTGTGAATAATCTCCCAGGCGGCAAACTGAAAGCCAGCTTTGAGGGCAGCAATCGGTACCATTTGGGCTCGGGTGCTGACCAGAAAAGAGCGCACCACGCCGGCCAGCGGATCATAGTCGGTGTAGTGCTGCCAGTTGGCTAGGTCAAACTCAGCACCTAGCTCACGATTGAGTCGGGTAAGCAGATTGAAGTTGAACGCGGCCGTAACTCCCTGGGCATCATCGTAGGCAGCGCGGATGAGGCGCGGGTCTTTCTGCAAATCAAAGCCGATCAGCAGGCGGTCGTCGGGGGTGAGGGGCTGAGCTAGGTTTTGGAGAAACACCAGGCGCTCCGCGGGTAGAAAGTTGCCGATGTTTGAGCCAAGAAACAGCACCGCCTTGCGGCCAGGTTTAGTGGCCATCAGCTGCAGGGCTGCCACGTAGTCGGCCACCACCGGCTCTACCTGCAAGCTAGGTAGCTCCTCGCGCAAGCTCGCCGCTAAGCCGTCGAGCGCCGCCGAGGAAATATCCACGGGAACGTAGCGAAAGTCGGTGCCCGCCGCGAGAAGGTGACGCAGTAAGATCTTGGTTTTTAGACCGTCGCCGGCACCTAGCTCGATCAGGTAAAACGGCGCGCCATCGGTCGGCCGGAGCGCGGCGGTGATGGCCTCGCAGTGCGTGCTCAGAAGCTGGTATTCGGTGCGCGTCGGGTAATACTCCGGCAGCGCCATGATCTGCTGAAACAGCCGGCTGCCTTCGTCGTCGTAGAAGTACATGGACGACAGCGTCTTGGGCGAGCGGCTGAGCCCTTCGGCAACGTGGCGGGCTAGGTCAGTGATTTGCTGATCGGTTGAGGTGCTAATCTGCTGATGCGTTGGCGTGCTGACGTCCGAAGAAAATAAAGACATAGAAAACATGTAGAGGAAAGCAGATGAGTAGCTGTCTTAGTCCGGGTTCATGCTTTCGAATAGCAGTTCGGTAGACCAGCACATTAGCACATTAATCAATCAACAAATTACCGCGCCAGGCGGATGCCGGTGAACTGCCAGCGCTTGTCGGCGTGGAAGAAGTTGCGGTACGTCAGGCGGATATGGCTCTCGGGGGTGGCGCAGGAGCCGCCGCGCAGCACCAGCTGATTGATCATGAACTTGCCATTGTACTCACCCAGTGGGCCTGCGGCGCGCTCGTAGCCAGGGTAGGCGTGGTAGGCCGAATACGTCCATTCCCAACAGTCGCCGAGCAACTGGTGACACGCGGCAGGGTCAGCGTCAGGGGCCAGGGGCTGCGGGTCGTATTGGGCGCTTTCCACAAAGGTGCCAGCGGCCGAATCGGGTTTGAAGCGGCGGGCGGCTATTTCCCATTCCTGCTCGGTGGGCAGGCGGACCCCGGCCCAATTGGCGTAGGCATCGGCTTCGTAGAAACTAACGTGCGTTACGGGTGCGGCCATGTTCACGGGTTGCAGGCCGTGGTGCGTGAAGCGGAACCAGCGACCTTCTTTCTGCACCCAATATAGAGGAGCCAGCCACTGCTCGCACTGCACCAAATCCCAGCCTTCGCCGAGCCAGTGGCGGAAGTCACGGTAGCCGCCAGCCTCGATGAATTGCAGGTACTCGCCATTGGTCACCAAGCGGTTTTGCAGGGCAAAGTCGGCTACGTAGGTTTCGTGTGGGGCCTGCTCATTATCAAAGCAGAACCCATCGCCTGCGTACCCAATGCGGTAAACCCCGCCCGGCACCGGCAGCCAGGTAGCCGCAGGCGCCGGCAATTCAGGAGCTAGGTTTGCGGGCGCTGGCAGGTATTCGGGTGCCAATGGATTGGTGCTGAGAATGTATTTGATATCGGTAACCAGCAGCTCCTGATGCTGCTGCTCGTGCTGAAGACCTAGCTCACAAACGGCCGCAAAAGAATCAGGTAGCTCGGCGGCACGGCCCAGCAGGCGCTGCATGTGCTCGTCCACGTAGGCGCGGTAGCGGTACACGTCAGCCAGCGCGGGGCGGGAAAGTGTGCCGCGGTCGGCGCGATTTACGCGGCTGCCGAGGGAGTTGTAGTAGGAGTTGAACAGGTAGGCGTAGTCGGGGTGGAATACTTCGTAACCCGGCTGATACTCGCGCAGCAGCATGGTTTCGAAAAACCAGGTGGTGTGGGCCAGGTGCCACTTCGGCGGGCTCACATCAATCATGGGCTGCACCACCGTATCCTCAGGCAAGAGGGGCTGACACAACCGCTCAGTTTGTTGGCGTACGGTCTGGTAGCGACCTGAAAGCGAAGCAGCTACTGGAGAGGTAAGCGCCGGTGCCGGCGCAAAGGAAACAGCCATAGGAGAAAGACAAGAGGGGGAGTACAGGTGTAACTACAAAAGCAACATCGGGTTTGGGCTACCCTACGCAAAAGTGCGGGTCGCGCACTGGGTATTTGACGCAACTGTTTTATTTACAAGACCCTAGGTCTGTCGAATTGTTCAGTCTGAGTATTTATCGCGCCAAAGTAAGCTCAACTACGGAGTAAACACTAGGTACTATATGGTATTTTAAGTTAGTAGGTGCTTTTAATGGCTGCCACCGTCATCTAAGCCGCTAACTTGACCGTTAGAAAGCCAAAAGGCATTCAGCTCCGAATTTCCACAACCTACAACAAGCTATGATTACTAACGGACAGAACCAGCGCGGAGGTACCTCGGCACAACACGCAGAAGCCGGCCGGAAAGGCGGTCAGGCTAGTGCAAAGGGCGGTCAGACCAGCCCATCGGGCAAGAGCCTTCGTGGCTTTGCCGCTATGGACCCAGCCGAGCAGCGTCGCATTGCCAGCGAAGGCGGCAAGGCATCGCACGAGAGCGGCCGTGGTCATCGGTTTACATCAGAAGAAGCCCGTGCTGCCGGCCGTAAGGGGGGCCAGGCAAGCCGCGGACGGGGCAACCAGGGCGGTGCTACCCGATAGCTCCTTCTGATGTAACGGCGACTCTTCTTGAGGTCGTCGACTTATAAACAAGCCTCCGCGCCATGCGCGGAGGCTTGTTGTTTTTAGGGGATGACGCAGTAAAACCTAGGTGCTGGCTTTCGTATACCTTGCAAGCAGCTATTTTACTGCTTTGTTTATGCTCGTGCTTTCTTACTCCAGGCGCGTATTGCGCTTCAACTTTCCCGCCCGCACCTCGCGCGGCGCACTTACTGAACATACTGCCTACTACCTGCGTCTGCACGACGACCAGGAGCCCGCCCGCGTCGGCTACGGCGAAGCGGCACCGCTGACAGGACTCAGCCCCGACGACCGCCCTGATTTCGAGGCGCAGGTACAGGCGCTATGTGAGGAATTCAATCAACAGCAGCTAGCTGACTTCCCGTACGAATACGCGCACCGCTTCGTGGGCGCAGAGTGGCCATCCTTGCGCTTCGCCCTCGAAGCGGCCTTGCTCGATTGGCAAAACGGCGGCCGCCGCCAGCTTTACGATACGCCCTTTAGCCGTGGCGAGGCCGGCATTCCCATCAACGGCCTGGTGTGGATGGGCGATGCCGCGTTCATGCACCAGCAGATTGAGAAGAGGCTGACGGAAGGCTACTCGTGTCTGAAGCTGAAAATCGGTAGCCTCGATTTTGACACCGAGCTTCAGCTGCTGGCTGAGATTCGGGCGGTGGCGGGGCCGGAGCGCCTCACGCTGCGGGTAGATGCCAACGGCGCCTTCGCACCCACCGAAGCTAGGTCGAAGCTGGAGGCGCTGGCGCGTTTTGAGCTGCACTCCATCGAGCAGCCGATCCGGGCCGGGCAGCCGGCCGCTATGGCGGCGCTGTGCCGTACCTCGCCCGTGCCCATCGCCCTCGATGAGGAGCTGATCGGCGTGACCGATGCAGCGGCGCAGGAGCAGCTGCTGGATACGATCAACCCGCCGTTTATTATTCTGAAACCGACCCTGCTGGGAGGGCTCGTGGCTGCTCAGCGCTGGATGAAGCTGGCCGAGGAGCGCGGAAGCAGCTGGTGGCTGACCTCGGCCCTGGAATCGAACATCGGCCTGAATGCGGTGAGTCAGCTGGCGAGTGCCTACGTGCAGTCCGACTTTCCGCAGGGCCTAGGTACGGGGCAGCTCTACCATAATAACCTAGCGGCGCCGCTCCGGATTGAGGCCGGGCGGCTGCACTACGCCCCGCAGGAAACCTGGGAATTACCCGCCTGATTCAGAGCTGGAACCGGGCGTACGTTGTGGGCGTTTTTTAACTAACTTCCCCACCCATCCCACCCTGTATGCGTCCTTGTTGGCCGTTTGCGCTGCTGGCGCCGAGCTTCTTGCGGCGCGGCCTGCTACTCAGCGCCCTGCTCGCGCTGAGCAGCTGCTTCTTCGTTAGCGTTGCGGCGTATGCGCAACCAGCAGCTTTTCGTTTTGTAAAAGCCCGCGCCCACAAGACCAAGGTGCCTTTTGAGCTGCAACGCAATCTGATTGTGGTGAGCGCCATGCTCAACAGCAAGGGGCCGTACAATTTTCTGCTGGATACGGGCGTCAATATTTCCCTTATCACCGATCCACGCCTGCACGAGGAGCTAGGTTTGCGGCAGGGCGAGCGGTTTCGGGTAGTGGGGTCGGGGAGCGAAGGCGGCCTAGATGCCTTCAAGACGGATAGCGTCCGGGTGGTGATACACGGGGTTGAAGCGGCCGCTCTCACATTTCTGGTGCTTTCCGACGACGCCCTCGACCTATCCGGCTACGTGGGGATGCCCATGCACGGCATCATCGGTAGCGACCTGTTCAGCAGCTTCGTGATGCGCATTCACCCGCTGTCGGGGCAGCTCGACCTCTACGACCCGATTCACTACCGTACGCCCCGCAGCCGCCGCTGGTCGGCGTTGCCGCTCACGCTCGAAGGCGGCAAAGCTTATCTGCACACTGAAGTTGCTGTAAACGATACCGTTAAACTACCGCTGAAGCTCGTGCTCGACACCGGCGCGGGCCACGCGCTGTCGCTCGAAACCAAATCAGACCCGCACCTAATCGTGCCGGCGCGGCGCCTACGCTCGCAGCTGGGTCGGGGCCTGAATGGCTTCATCAACGGCTACCTAGGTCGGGTGGCGAGCTTGCAGCTGGGGCAGTATCAGGTACGGTCCCTGCTCACATCCTTCCCCGACGCCGACCAGGTGCGCGCCGAGGTAGCGCGCAATGGCAACATCGGCTTTGAGCTGCTGAAGCGCTTTGAGCTGATCATTGATTATCCGCACAACCGCTTGATGCTTCAGCCCAACAGCTTATTCCGCGACCCATTTGAACACGATATGTGTGGGATGGAGCTGCTGGCCGCCGGCCCGAACTACCGCCGCTATTTCGTGCTGCGGGTAGAACCTAGCTCCCCCGCCGACCAGGCAGGTTTGCGGGCCAACGACGAGATATTGTCGGTTAATCTGCTGCCTACCGCCGGCCTCACGCTTACCCAAATGAGCCGGCTGTTTCACTCCGCCGACGGCCGGCAGCTCCTGCTCATCGTTCGGCGTGCCGATGGCGAGTTGGTTACAACGGCCGTGCGGCTGAAGCGGCAGATATAGAGTCTGTTACGCCCCTGGAACGTCATCCCGACGCAAGGAGGAATCTCGCGTGCTTCGTTAGCCCGTCATGTCGACCAGCGGGAGACATGACGGGCTGTTGTGGGACTGAAACCTAGCTTTTTAAGCTGCACAGCTACACAAAAAAGGAGCTTGGTTTCATCAACCAAGCTCCTTGCAAACTAAATAAACGGAAGAAGACAGCTTCTTACTTTAGCTGCATATCCTCGATGATAGCATTGATGCGGTCCGAAAGCTTCTTGTTCACCATATCAAAGTCAACGGCCGAGGCGAGCGGGTGCTTCACGCTGAAATAGAACTTGATTTTAGGCTCGGTGCCCGACGGGCGAGCCGAAATCTTGCTGCCATCTTCGGTGATGAACTGTAGCACGTTCGACTTCTCCAAACCCGTTGGGAACTGCTCGCCTGTGTGCAGGTTGCGGATGTGACCTAGGTCGTAGTCGCGAACTTCCACGACCGGCGAACCCGCGATGGTAGCCGGCGGGTTGGCGCGCAGGTCGCGCATCATCTCCTGGATTTCTTCGGCGCCGCGCTGGCCTTTTTTGGTCAGCGAAATGAGGTTTTCCTGGTACAAGCCGTAAGTGGCGTACATCTGCACGAGCGCCTCATACAGCGTCTGGCCTTTGTCTTTGGCCACGGCCGCCATCTCAGCAATCATGGCGCAGGCCGAAATAGCGTCCTTATCGCGCACGAAGTCGCCGATCATGTAGCCGTAGCTTTCCTCGCCGCCTCCGATGTAGGTTTCGCGGCCTTCCAGCTCACGGATGATGCCGGCAATGTACTTGAAGCCGGTGAGCGTCTGGTACGACTTCACGCCGTGCGCCCGGCCAATATCGCCCAGCACGTCGCTCGTCACGATGGTGTACACGATGTAGTCCTGGTCGGTCATCTTGCCGGCCTGGGCGCGGGCTGAGAGCAGGTAGTGCGTGAGCAACGCGGCCGTCTGGTTGCCGTTTACCAGCACCCACTCACCTTGCTGGTTTTTCACACCAATGCCCACGCGGTCGGAGTCCGGGTCGGTAGCAATTACGAGGTCGGCATCCAGCTGTTTGGCCTGGTCGAGGGCCATCTGCATGGCTACTTTCTCCTCCGGGTTCGGCGACTGCACCGTGGGAAAGTTGCCGTCGGGCGTGGCCTGCTCCTGCACGATGTGCACGTTGGTGAAACCAAAACGCTGCAAAATCTTCGGTACCAGCGTAATACCGGTGCCGTGCAGGGGCGTGTACACGATCTTCAGGTCGTGCTGGCGCTGAATAGCAGCCGGATTGATGCTTAGCTTCTCTACCTCGCTCAGGTACGCCTCATCAATGTCGGCGCCGATCATGTGAATGCGCGACTCATCGGCTGCAAACTTCACCTCATCAACCGAGTGTATGTTGTTGACTTCTTGGATAATGTTCTTGTCGTGGGGCGCTACTACCTGGGCGCCGTCCTGCCAGTATACTTTGTAGCCGTTGTACTCCTTCGGGTTGTGCGAAGCCGTGATAACAACGCCGCTCTGGCAATGCAAATGGCGGATGGTGTACGACAGCTCAGGCGTAGGCCGCAGATCCTCAAAGAGGTAAACCGTGATGCCGTTAGCCGAGAAGATGCCCGCCGTGATGCGCGCAAACAGCTTGCTGTTGTTGCGCGAGTCATGGGCAATGGCCACTTTAATCTCCTGGTTTGGGAACGACTTAAGCAGGTAGTTGCACAAACCCTGCGTGGCCATGCCCAGCGTGTAGCGATTCATGCGGTTGGAGCCCACGCCCATGATACCGCGCAGGCCGCCGGTGCCGAACTCCAGGTTGCGGTAAAACGCATCGTTGAGGGTGTCTTCCTGATTATCGGCAAGCATCTGCCGGATTTCGGCTTGGGTGTCGGCGTCGTAACTGCCGTTTAGCCAAGTATTTACTTTCTGCTGAATTTCAGGGGTGAGGGCCATTGTACAGGAATCAAGGATTGATTAGGAGGGTAAAGAAAACAAATAATGCCAGCAAACCATGCCGGTGACTATCTGTGCTTACGTGTGCTACGAAAAAGAGCTTTCCGGTGTGGAAAGCTAGGTGCAACATTAAGGATAATTTCACATTATATCATTGTAATAGAATATTCTATGTCTGCCGAAGTTTGTTGAGCAACAGCCTTTAAGAACCAAGAGCAAAACGCATTCAAACCTAGGTATTGATGCCTACAATGCCGGCAAAGCAAGAGGCTGCGCGTGGTAGCGGCGACGTTTTGAGTAGTAGTTATAGCTTCCGTAGAAAGCTAGGTGTCACATACATATGCGATTGAACGGCGTCTGTTTTTTGCCGCACTTGCAGCCGCAAAAGCTGCTTGCTGCTGATCGTTGAACCAAGCTGGCAGCAAGTACATCTTTCACATTTTGTTGCTATGCAATCCACACACCGTCTCGTCAACTTCCTGTTCTTTCTCATGGCCTTACTGCTGGCGTTGTTGCCCATTGCAGCCGCGTTTGCGCAAAAGCCCGTCAAAACCGAAATCATACCGCTGTTCGATAAGGTACCAGCGCCGCCCACGGTCCCCAATTGCACCCTGAAGCTCCCAGCGGGCTTTGCTGACTTAGAGCGGCAGGTGGCACAGCTTAGCCAGACCATCGCCAGCAGCCGCACGGCAGAACAAAGCAAGGAAGAAGCTGACATGAAGGCTGTTAGTCAGCGGGTAACAGAGGCCGGGGTGGAGAACATGAGTGAGGCCCAAAAGCTAGCTTACATGCAGCAGGCCGCCAATATACCCGGCAGTAATGCGCAAGCGGTGCAGCTGGCCCAGCAGATGCAAGACCCGGCCTTCACCGCCAAGTTTTCGCAAATGAGCGACGTGGAAAAGGCGCAGTACCTGCAGAAGCAGATGGCCGCGCCCGGCTCCACGCAGCAGCGCATGGTGAATAATCCCGCTTTCCAGGCCGCACAAGCCGATTTTATGCAGCAAATGCAAAACCCTGGCTTTCGGGCAGCATGGGAGAAGAAGTCGGAGGCCGAACAGGATGCCTATATGCAGCAACTCATGCGCAAGCACGGCCTCGATGAAACGCAGCTCAAAGCCGTGGCTGGCCCTGCCAAAACCACTGCTCCGCTGGCTCCGCTTGTGGCTACCGCCGCCATGGAAGCCAACGCGAAGCTGGCCGGAATCATCGCCGCAGAAGCCAACAGCCCGGATGCTTTTTTGCGCTTACAGCAGCAGCTACAAGCTAGCCTCGAAGCCGTAAGCAAAGAGGCCGCCGCACGTCCGCGGGTAGAGGCGCGCGAAGGAGACTGCCAAGGACAGCAACGCAACTACGACCAATACCGCAGCTACCAAAAGCAGCGCCTCGACCTGATGGCCAAGTACATGCCGCAGCTAGCCGCCGCCTGGCAGGCCCGGAAAAAGGAGCTGATTGCGCGCAGCACGCCATTTCAGACGGAGCTAGCCAAGATTCACTATGGCGACGACATCAAGCGGCCGCAGGAAAAAGCGTTTGTTTCTTCTCTGGCTGGAGGTCAGCAGCTGATGTTGCAGGAGATAACGCAGTTGGCGGGCTACAGTCAGGCCATTTATGAGCTGAACAGCAAGTATTGCGAACTGACCGCTGATTATAACAAGCCGTTTAAATGCGAGCTGGCTACCTGCTTTCCGCCTTCCGCGCGCGTCAATCTGCCCGATGGCCGTCAGGTGCATATCAGCAGAATTCGTCCCGGTGATGAAGTGTTGGGCTACGATGCCGCTATGGGGCGTTTACGTCCGGTCCGCGTGCAACGCGTTGATATTCACAGCGACCATGACTATGCGCTCGTGCAGCTCACTATTGGTACGCCCGCCGTGTACGCCGACCTAGGTACGGCCGCTGCACTTGCCACCCCCGCGATAAAGTTGCTGATGACACCTAATCACCCCATCATTACTGCGGACCGGCAAGCACTCCGCGCCGACCAGCTGCAACCCTCCGACGAGGTGCTGCGCCTCAACGAAAATGAGGTAGAAACAACGCACCTGGCTGATCGGCAACCCGCCGGCACAGCATGGGAGGTGTACAACTTACGCACTGAAACTGGTAACTACTTTGTAAGTGGCGTGCTGGTCGGCAGCAAGTAAAAGCTAGGTACCTAGGTGCGAAAAGGCGTTGAACGTTGTTCCGACCGACGGGAGAAACCTCGTGTGCTTCGCTAGAACGTCATGTCGACCAGCGGGAGAAATCTCGCGTGCAATAGTAACTCTGATCATTAGGGTTTACTATTGCACGCGAGATTTCTCCCGCTGGTCGAAATGACGTTTTATTAGTTATGACGTTCCAATCTAACTACGCTTAGAGATTACCGCGTAGCGCCTGCTCGCGCTCAATCGATTCGAACAGGGCTTTGAAGTTGCCTTTGCCGAAGCTCTTGGCACCTTTGCGCTGAATGATTTCGTAGAAAACAGTGGGCCGATCTTCTACGGGCTTGGTGAAAATTTGCAGCAGATAGCCTTCTTCATCGCGGTCAACGAGCAAGTTTAGGGCTTTCAGCGAACCTAGGTCCTCGTCGATAGCGCCGACCCGGTCGAGCACGTCTTCGTAATAGGTAGCGGGCACGCTCAGGAACTCCACACCACGCCGGCGAAGCTCCGCGACGGTGGCCCGAATATCGTGGGTGATAACCGCAATGTGCTGAACACCAGCCTCGTGGTAGTAGTCGAGGTACTCTTCAATCTGCGACTTCTTCTTGCCCTCGGCTGGCTCATTAATGGGGAATTTGACGTAGCCGTTGCCGTTGGAAACGACCTTCGACATCAGGGCAGAGTACTCAGTGCTGATGTCGTCGTCGTCGAAGGTGATGAGCAGCTTAAAGCCCATTACATCCTCGTAAAACTTGACCCACTGGTTCATCTGGCCCCAGCCTACGTTGCCCACGCAGTGGTCGATGTAGTGCAGGCCAACGGGGTTGCCCTGCGGCACAGTGCTGGTGCGCGCCACAAAGCCCGGCATGAACGGACCCATGTAGTTGGTGCGCTCTACAAAAGTGTGAATGGTTTCGCCATAGGTGTAAATCCCGGCTAGGGTCACTTCACCGTGCTCATCGAAAATCGTGTAGGGCTCGAAAGCGGCGCGGGCGCCTCGTTTGGTGGTTTCCTCGAAGGACTTGCGGGCATCGTCAACCCACAGCGCCATCACCTTCACGCCGTCGCCGTGGCGGCGCACATGCTCCGAAATCTCCGAATCGGGGAGGAGGGAAGTGGTGAGCACCAGCCGGATTTTATTCTGCTGAAGCACGTAGCTGGCCCGGTCGCGCAGGCCGGTTTCGGGTCCGGCGTAAGCCACCAGCTCGAAGCCAAAGGCTGCTTGGTAGTAGTACGCCGATTGCTTGGCATTGCCGACGTAGAACTCAAGATAATCAGTGCCTTTCAGGGGCAGGAAGTCGGTGGCGGGCTGCGCCGCGGCTGGGGTGGGGGAGGATAGAGTTTCCATGGGTGGGGTGGAAGATTGGGTGGGAATGGTAGAGGAGTAAAAATAGCCTTTTGCCATCGATTAAGTAGCTCTGGCCGTAAGAGACTCCTACTCATGGCACAACTCCATGTCATGTAGTAGATTTGTAGAATAGTACGCACCTTTGCGAACAAACCTTATTGACCTGTGGCTATGAATAAAGAGGACCTCAACCGCGCCCTCGTAACGCTGATCGAAAAGAAGCAGGCGCTGCACAAGCTGCCTTACAACCACGACAGCTACGATGACATCGAGGAGGAGCTACACGACCTCGAAGACGATTTCAACGAAGAATACGGCCCGTATCTGGAAGAAGTGCTGGAGAAAGTACACGAGCAGCTTTGCCCGGATACCGACGTGCTGTTGCCCACCGCCTACCTGCCCAACGACCTAGGTGGCGACACCGACTACGTGCCCTCGCACAAGGAAGGCGTCTGGGTTGACTCCGACGAATTTCCGGGCAAGGAAGCCCGCCTCGTGCTCGTCCCCAATCCTACCCGCCTGATTCTGTCGGTAGGCAAGAAGGTGCGCAAGGAAGTGTGGAAAGCGTAAAGGAAATCTTGAGTGCTGAGTTTTGAATGTTGACTGGTGCAGACGACACACACTGCTTGGTGCGCTTATAGCTCAACAGGTAAAACCTGGCATTGCCCTGGCTTTACGCGTTATCCTGTCATTTAACTGGCAGTAGACGTAACGTGGATTTGCTTGTAGCTGACCAACATAGCAGGCAAAGATTACGCATAACTCAAAACCTAGGTACACAAAAAGAAGCCTCTGCTGGTATCAGCAGAGGCTTCTTTTTGTGCGGCTCGCGTCCTACATTAACTCAGCCAGTTCCAGCCACCGCTCGCCTTTGGCGTCCAGATCCGCGTCGGTGCGCTTAAGCTGCGCCGACCAATCAGCGAGCTGCTGGTGCGTGCCCTGGCCTGCATTCAACTGGTCGATTAGTTGTTGCTTCTGCGCTTCAAGGCGCTCGATGTCTGCCTCTAGCTGCTCATATTCTTTTTTCTCCGCAAAGCTAGCTTTGCGCTTGGGTGCTGCTGGTGCCACCTCCTTCACAACCGGAGCCGCCGAAGGCGCCACGCCAGCGGCGGCTTTGGCCGTGCGGGCGGCTTCCTGCGCGTACTCGGCGGCATTATGCTCCTTCTGCCACTCGCGGTAGTCGGTGTAGTTGCCGGGGAAGTTGCGCAGATTGCCGCCGGGCTCCAGCACAAATACGTGCTCTACCAGGGCATCCATGAAGTAACGGTCGTGCGACACGATGAGCAGACAGCCCGTGAAGTTGAGTAGGAATTCCTCCAGGATATTAAGCGTGATGATATCCAGATCGTTGGTCGGCTCGTCAAGAATGAGGAAGTTCGGGTTCTTGATCAGCACGCGCAGCAGTTGCAAGCGGCGCTTTTCGCCTCCGCTCAGCTTGCTCACGAGCGTGTACTGCTGGGCGGGCGGAAACTGGAAGTGCTGCAAAAACTGCGAAGCCGTAACAACGTCACCATTAGCCATTTCCACTACTTCGGCCACTTCCTTCACGATGTCAATCACGCGCTGCGTTTCGTCGAACTCCAGCTCGTTCTGCGTGTAGTAGCCGAACACGGTGTTCTGACCTTTGTCGATGGCGCCGCTATCCGGACCTAGCTTGCCCGTGAGCATGTTCAATAGCGTCGACTTGCCCGCACCGTTTGGCCCGATCAGACCGATACGGTCCTTTTTCTTGAATACGTAGCTGAAGTCCTGCAGCACCACCTTGTCGCCGAATTGCTTGTGCAGGTGCTCGACCTCAATGATTTTGCCGCCCTGCCGCGTCGTCTTCACCGACAGCTCCAGCTGCGGCCCACCGATTTTGGTTTTGGCTTTCTCCTGCGTTTCGTAGAAAGCATCAATACGCGCCTTCTGCTTGGTGCCGCGCGCCTGCGGCTGGCGACGCATCCACTCCAGTTCTTTGCGCAGCAAGTTGCGGGCCTTCTCTACCTCAGCTACTTCCATCTGCTCCCGCTCGGCTTTCTTCTCCACGAAGTAGGAGTAATTGCCCTGGTAACGATGCACCCGACCTTGGTCCAGTTCCACTATTTCGTTGGCGACTTTATCCAGGAAGTAGCGGTCGTGGGTCACCATTAATAAGGTGAGCGAAGGCGAAGCCAATCGGTTTTCCAGCCACTCAATGGTATCTAGGTCGAGGTGGTTGGTCGGCTCGTCAAGTATCAAGATTTCAGGCTCTTCAATGAGCACGCGAGCCAAAGCTACGCGCTTGCGCTGCCCTCCCGAAAGCATACTTACTTTCCGGTCGAGCAGCTCACCCAGGATGCCCAGCCGACCTAGGATTTGTTTCACCTGCGAGTCGTAGTCCCAGGCGTTTAGCGCGTCCATACGCTCCATTACGCGCTGCAAGTCGTCGGGCTTGTGGTTGGGGTCGTTCACCACGTGCTCATAGTCGCGGATGGCAGCCAGCGTATCATTCTGGCTGGCAAAAATGGTTTGCTCAACCGTCAGCGCTTCATCGAATACCGGTTGCTGACCCAGGAAGGCCACGCGGATGTCTTTGCGCACGCTCACCGAACCAGTGTCGGGTTGCTCCTGACCAGCCAAGATGCGCAGCAGGGTCGTTTTGCCGGCCCCGTTAATGCCTACCAGCGCCACACGCTGCCCTTGGCTCAAGCCAAAAGCTAGGTCACGGAACAGCCAACGGTCGGCGTAATTTTTTGAGATATTTTCAGCAGAAAGAAGATTCATAGGACAAAGGTAATTTCTGAACCACGGATTCCTCCGGATTTTTCGGCTGCCACGAATTCTGTGGGCGCTAAGGTTCAATTCACTACGAAAAGCCGCCTTAGTAAATTCCTAAAGGCCGTTATTTTCAGCCAAAAGAATCGTTCATAGAATCCATGTAATTCGAAAAAGCCGCCAGAATCTGTGGTTCAGATGACTCTTACCTGATCCACATGCACATCATCGCGCAGAATCTCAAGCCCGCGGTAAGCCAACGGTCGGCCCGTGTTGGTGGTTAAATCGCCGCCAGCGGAGTATAAATGGGCTACATCGAGCACAAGCTGTGTGTATTTACGTTCCCCTAGCTCTATGGCTATTGGGCGGCCCTGGCTGGAGTCGTAGGCGGCCAGAGCGTGGTCGATTTCTTCCAGAATTTTGCTCATCTGCGCAAAGAGGATGGATTGGCAGCTAATATATAAGTTGTTATTCGATAGTTGCTATTCGTGAGGCAACCAAGAGGAATATGGCTTGGTAAATGTGGTTTTGATGGCCAACCTAGCTTCGTGCTGTCACCACGATGCTGCTACGCGCTACCGGCAAATTAGCAGCTGATCATTGTACCTTCGCCCCGTATGGCACCCACTTCCTCTTCCGACCTGACTACCCGCCCCATTGGTGTATTCGACAGCGGCATCGGCGGCCTGACGGTCGCTCGGGCTGTCAACCGTGTGCTGCCCCACGAGCGGCTGATCTACTTTGGCGATACTGCTCACCTCCCGTACGGCGACAAGTCGCAGGCTGCTATTCAGGCGTATAGCATCAAGATCTGCGATTTGCTGCTACGCCAGCAGTGCAAGGTTATTCTGATTGCCTGCAACTCCGCTTCGGCTGCCGCCTACGAGTTGGTGCGTGAGTATGTCGGCAGTAAAGCGCGGGTACTTAATGTGATTGATCCTATTGTAGCACACATCGGGGAAGCGTACGCCGGGCGCTCAGTCGGCCTGATTGGTACCAAGCAGACCGTCAACTCCAACGTCTATAAAAAGAAGATTGACGACCTGGATGCCGGAGTAGAACTGCACGCCCTTGCCACTCCGCTGCTGGTCCCGATGATTGAAGAAGGTTTCTTTGAGAATAACATTAGTGATAATATTATCCGCACTTACCTAGCTAATCCTCATCTGGATGGGATTGAGGCGCTGGTTCTGGGCTGCACTCATTATCCTTTGATCCAGGAGGAAATCAAAGCGTATTATCAGGGCAGCGTAGCTGTGCTGGATGCCTCTGATGTCGTTGCTCAGCATGTAAAAGCATATCTGGAAGCGAATCAGCTGAAGGCTCCTGCGACTTCCTCTCTACCGGAGCATCTCTTCTACGTCTCTGATTTCACCCGCTCCTTTGAGGAAAGCACCCGCATTTTCTTCGGGCAGCAAGTGCGTCTCGAGCATTACCCTTTGTGGGAATAAGCCTTCCAGTTTGAGAGTAGATTCGCCTATACCATTCTGGTACGGGCTTAGCTAGGTGTGCTTGGTAGATAGGAACGTCTTCGCTTTGGTAAGATAGCCGGACTGCGCTACTCTTCGAAGGCCTATGCTTATGTGCAGTATATTCTATAATGGTAATCTGTATAAATAACTTGCTGAAAGGTATTTAATAATTCTAAGTTGCTGCTATGAGCCTATAAGATCTTGCTGGTAGGCGGCTTTATGCCTATTGATAAATAAAAGTAGGATGATAGTGAATGTGCCTGCTGAATATTGAGCGATATATTGATATTACCTAGATAGATACATAGCTAGCTTGAAATTGCATAGGATTGGGGGTAAGATGCTTGTGGGCTTTTATTATTGCCTATAAGGCTATTTCGTTTGGCACGAATTATGGTTAGTTCTATCGAATGAGTATACCTTTTGTAAACTGATTTATTGAAAAAGTTATAAATGTAGTTGAAAATATGCAGGTCCGCTTATTGATCTCCTCCGTATTGTTGTCTGCTACTCAATGATGATTCAACTTTTAAAGTGTTGGAGATTCAAATTGGTTTTTTCAAATAATTTATTGTCCCTAATCATCCCCACCATACCATGAAAAACTCTTACCTGAATAGTTTACTACACTACTTGCGACCTCCTCTGTGGGTTCTCTCAATGGTTGTACCATTGTTGTTTGTCTCCCTCGCAAGCAGTGCACAGACATTCACGGAGAATATGGGGGATACCCCCGGCACAGGAGGGTCCTCAACTACCCCCACCTACACGGCAGGAGGTATAGGTTCCCGTGAAAGTATTACCCATGCTAATGACCGGGGAGCTTTCAAGAATACTCAATTTATTTTTTCGGGCACTGCAGTTGGAGCAGGGAGTGCGCCGGCGGTGGGTACGAATCCACCATCATTACCATCTATCTTCTTTGGCCCCCAAGCTGGTGCTCCAACCGCCGCTGGCGAATATACTTTTCAGATAGATAATATTAATACCTCTTACCTGCAAGATCTGAGGCTATATTTCAAGTTGTACAGTGCTTCAACGTCGGGTTCATCTTTTATTGTTGAGTACAATGCAAATAAGGGCGCAGGTTGGATTGAAGCATATAATAGCACATCAGCTAATAGTACCTGGAGTCTTAAAGATGCTACACTTGCGGGTGGGGCAGGCACTTCCAATCTAAGTCTCCGTTTTCGAAAGCCAGCAAATAGTAGTGCCGCTCGCGAGTTTCGGATGGACGATGTGCAATTAACGGGTACGCCCGTCTTGCAAGTAACGCCTGCTAGCTTGAATTTTGGTCCACTACCAACCAGTCAGACAGTAACACAGTCTTTCGTTGTAAAGAGCAGTGAACTAACAAATCCTGTGAACATTACTTTGCCTGCCGATTCTCCTTTCACGATTAGCACCAGCACGACTGGCTTTTCGAATAATGTTACGTTGATACCAACCAGTGGCAATGTCAATACAACTGTATACGTTCAGTTTGCCCCTACGCAACTCGGCGACTTTTCAGAAATAATAACGTTAGATTCGGATGGTGCAAGTGGCACAACAGTCACTGTTAGTGGCACTGGAACTTCCTTTGCACCTACCCTTACTGTAACTCCTCCTAGCTTAGACTTTGGCAATGTTGCGGCCAACGGTTCTGGCAAAACGTTGCCCTTTCAGGTGAAAGGTAATAATCTAACGGGTACGATTACACTCACGGCTAGTACGGCCGTTCAGTTCCGTGACCCTGATGCTGGTGGTGGATTCGTTTCCACTATGTCGTTAACTCCTAGCTCCGCTAATGGAAGTTTGACTAAGACCATTGAAGTAAGAACTACCTCTGGCGCGCCTATAGGGGCCTTTACTGGGGAGATCAGTCTAGTAGATTCCAAGGATAATGTTTCAGCACAAGTAGCAATTAGCGCTATTAACAATGGTGCGGATGCTGAACTGACGCCATCGGGAGCAGCGCCGACCAAATTCTCTACGGTGCCCAATGTAGCCTCTGCTTACCAAACGTATACTGTTGCAGGTACTAACCTGCAAAGTGATATTACGATCACTGCTCCAAGCTTATTTCAAGTATCATTTAAAACAGACTTCTCAGATATTACAGCGGGAGCAACTGGCAATACAATCAAGATTGCAGGTCCACGTGATAGTGAAGGAAATGTGACGAGCTATAATGTTAGCGGGGTGCCAATATATTTCCGGTACTTGCCAACAGATGCCCGTGATGTAAATAACGTTAACATATTCATTACTAGTCAACCAGCTACTACCAAAACTATTCAGGTATCGGGGACTAGTATGCCCTCCGTAGAGTTAGCAAATGCCTTCACACCGGCTGCCAATGTAGTGTTAGGTTCTGGTGCAATGGCAGGTCAAACAATGGCCATCAGCGCTAAACGGGTTCTTAAGCCAATTACATTATCAATCGCAGCTGATGATAATCAGTTTAACCCTTCCAAAACACCTCAATACGAAGTTTCAGAAGACAATACTACTTGGGGCAGTACAGTAGTTATCAACCCGGATGCGAGTACTTACAGCGCGACAAAAACGATTTATGTACGCTATAATCCTACATACTTAGGTAAGTCGACTACTTCGCTGTTGTACCAAACTAATGATTCAAACATCAAGACTCCGCAGACATTCAGCAGCAATACGGATGGTACAAACAATGGTACTCTAACTGGTAATGCCATTGCAAACCAGCCTATTAATGATGTTGCTGCTAGCATTAATGTTCAACGGGACTTAGAAGCTGGAACAGCTGTGGTAAACTTTAACTTGCCAGCAGGTTATAACAGTCAGAGTAATACGCAAGGGTATGGTGAGAATCGATTAATAGTTGTTAGTCTCAATAGTACGCTGCCGGCGGGCTCGCAACCGGTGGATGGGACTTCTTACGACATCAATAGTGGCATTTACGGTGGAACAGCGAGCAGCCAGCAAGTGGCACCCGGCTATTATGTAGTATATGCTGGTTCAGCTTCTTCCGCTACTATTACAGGTTTAGATAAGAATAGAGCCTACTATTTCTACTCTTACGAATTTAATAACCTGTTCACATATGTGAATAGCAGCAATCAACAGGTTACAGTAGGAGTGCAGAATGCAGAGAACTATAAAACGCCTTCCGTTCCAGTCTCGGGAATTGTAGCGCCCGGCATATTTCTTCCCGTTGAGTTAATCTCGTTCGATGCAAAACTGCGGAAAGGGCATGTATATGCAAGCTGGGCTACGGCCTCCGAAGTTAATAACGAAGGTTTCCATGTAGAGCGCAGTCAGGATGGAAAGGCCTTCACGAGCGTTTCCTACCAAAAAGGCCAAGGTACTACGGCTAATAAAACTTCTTACGAAGCAATCGACAATCAGCCACTAGCAGGGTCCTCTTACTACCGTCTCAAGCAAGTAGACCTAGATGGTAAAGTTTCCTACTCACCGGTTGTAACTATTGTAAATACTGCCGCCCTAATTACTGTGTCTGTATATCCTAACCCAACACAGGATATAGCGACGATTAACCTAGGTCAGCTGCCGGTAGCTGGCACGCAGGTGCAACTGACTGACATGATGGGTCGCACTATCCGAACGCAGCAACTAAGCACTACGGGTGAGCTGAACATGCGCGACCTGAAGCCTGGTACGTACTTCATTACAATTCAACTCGGTGATCAGAAGGTCGTGAGCAAAGTTGTGAAGAACTAGCACGCTGTCTGCTTTGTATCAGGAAAAGCCCTCTCACCTGGAGAGGGCTTTTTCATGCCATAAGGCGGATTTTAATTGATAATATTCTAATTGATAGGTAAGGAAATTCTATGTTAATGGTGTCTTCTGGTTTGAAATGTTATCGTGCGTTCGAATTTGCTCGCTATGTATTGCTTGCCTTGTCATTGTTATTGTACTCCATACCTAGCGGAGCGCAAAGCATTGGCCCTCGCAAGTGGGATAAGGGAGCGAATACTGATAATTTCTTTGATCCTGCTAACTGGGATAATGACCAAGTGCCCGCCGACGGTGAGGATGTAGTGCTAGATCATCAATTTTTTCTGGGTGACTATAACGTAGTGTTTCCCGCAGGCTCAGCACCCAAAACGTTAAATTCGCTCACGATAAATCCTGGGTCAGGTGACAGCATCCGGGTAGAGGTGCCTAGTACCAATACTACAGCACTGGCCCTAACGCTAACAGGTGTTGGTGGGAAAGCGCTATCTATTTATGATAAAGGTGTGTTTACCAATGCTTCAGGTGCAAATGGCGGAACCATTGTTGAAATAGCAGGTACTGCAGGAACTCTGTTTATCTACAATGGTGGTACATACCGGCACTATAGCACTAGTACACATGCTAGTGTAGCAGAAAATATTTCAACTGCTGCTGGTACCGAAAACGGAAACTGGGTTTTTCGTAGGAGTAGCACAACATTGTCACTATCAAATCGCAGCTATCCTAATTTAATTCTTCGCTGTCCGTCTAATCAGGCGGCTACTAACTATGGTGGGTCTGGTTCAGGTGTTTTGACCATCCGTGGTAACCTTATTATTGCTTCAAAAGCAACGTTCGCGCCTACAATGACGGGAGAGGTCCGGATCGCCGGAAACGTTGTTATTCAAGGTGGTATGCGCTTCGCTCCTAGTGGAACCCCTGGTACGGGTACTCTGACGCTGAATGGCCAAACCGCTCAGACAATCAGCGGCCCACCCTTTGGGGCCACGGCGACGAGTGCTAGTTATCTTAGTCCAGGTGTTACCTTAAAAGTCAACAACACTGCCGGCGTAACATTGCTTGCGCCGATGATAGTAAATGGCACTCTGGAACTGGTAAACGGCTTGTTGAACACGGATGGGACCAACCTTGTAACACTGGCGAACAACGCCACGGGAGGATCTAGTACCAGTTTCGTGAACGGGCCAGTCGCCCGCGTGGCTACTATAGCTGGTGCTGTTGTTTTTCCGGTTGGCCGGATTGACGCATCGGGAGCAGCTTATCGGCCCTTGACGTTGAACATTGCTACACTAGCTGTGCCTACCACATTCACCGCCGTGCAACAGGAAGGCACTTTCGATGCTACTAATTTGAATGGTGACTTGAAGCGAGTGAGCCAGATTCGCTCGTTTCAAATAACGCCAGCACCTGTGCCAACTGCTGGCCAGTTCCTAGGTTCTATCACGCTGAGCTTCGGTACGGATGACGTAGTGACGAATCCGGAAGCCAACTCATTGGTAATCGCCAAGAATAGTGGCAGTGGCTGGGAGAGCATTGGGCACGCGGCAAGTACAGGTACGTTTAATAAAGGTGAGACCGTAGCCGGTACGCTCACCTCAACGCAGTTTACATCCTTCAGTCAATTTGCACTAGGCAATACAGAAGCGGCTGCTAATCAGAATCCATTACCAATTACCTTAACAAGCTTCACTGCTGTGCGCCGTGATGTCGGCACATTTCTGCGGTGGACTACCGCAACAGAGAAAGACAACAACCGCTTCGAGGTACAACGCAGCATAAATGGTAAGGACTTCAAAGTGATAGATATAGTACCGGGGCAGCGGAAAAGCAGTCAGATGACAGTATACACCAGCTTTGACGTAACAGCCCCTAATACGCTGGCTTACTATCGACTACGCCAAGTAGATGAAGATGGCACAGCCAGCTTTTCGCCAATAGTGGCGGTGCAGCCTGCACTTAGCGAAACCCTTATTTTCCCCAATCCAGCTAGCAGTTACCTCTCTTTTCAGACGCGAGCAACTAAGGTGCATTATCGAATATTCAACTCGATGAGCCAGGTAGTTTTGTCAGGTGAGGCAGCCGGTGGAAGAGAAGTTATAGATGTGCGAAGCTTGCGAGATGGAATCTACTATCTGGAACTCAGGATGGAAGCGGGTTGTACCATCCATCGGTTCGAAAAGCAGCCCTAGGCGGGTATATTGCTATCGTTAATTAACAAAAAAAGCCTCTTCTTGTGGGAAGAGGCTTTTTGTAAAAATAAAATCTATACCGAGAAACTCTCGCCGCAGCCACAGGTGCGCGAAGCGTTTGGGTTGTCAAAAAAGAAGCCCTTGCCGTTCAAGCCGTCGGAGAAGTCGAGCTGCGTACCTGCCAGATATAGGAAGCTCTTCATGTCCACTACCACCCGTACGCCTTTATCCTCAAACTCCTGATCCATTGGCTTTACTTCATTATCGAAGTCTAGCTTATAGGAGAGGCCCGAGCAGCCACCACCCGCTACGGAAGCACGTAAGCGGTACGTATCATCAAGGTGAGCCTCCTGCATGAGGTGCTCTACTTTCACTTTGGCTTTATCAGAAACGGTAATCATGGTTCGCTGGAATGAAGACGACCGTACTTGCCGTCTGGTCGTTGAACAAAGTTATTGAGATTCCTTCTAATTAACTTCGAAGAAGGCAAAATTGTTCAGATCAAGCATTAGAAAATCAGAATAAACGAAGAAGCCGCCCAAACCTAGGTTTGGGCGGCTTCTTCGTTTGTAGGCTAGCTTAGTGGTGGGCTTTGCTTTCTTCCAAAGCGGGCAGGCCGTTCTTTACGCGGTAGTCGCTAATAGCCGATTTGATAGCATCTTCAGCCAGCACCGAGCAGTGAATCTTAACGGGCGGGAGAGCTAGCTCTTCCACAATTTCCATGTTGTCGATGCTTAGCGCTTCGTCAATGGTTTTGCCTTTCAGCCATTCCGTTGCCAGCGACGACGAGGCGATGGCCGAGCCGCAGCCAAACGTCTTGAACTTAGCGTCGGTGATGGTATTAGTGGTTTCGTCTACCTCAATTTGCAGACGCATTACGTCGCCGCACTCAGGTGCACCTACCAGGCCAGTACCTACGTTTCTTTTGCTTTTATCCAGCGTACCTACGTTGCGCGGGTTGCTGTAGTGGTCGATTACTTTATCGGAGTAAGCCATCTTATGAAATGTTGAATTTTAAATGTTGCGTTTTGAATGTCGCTGAATGCTGAGTTGGTGAATGCTAGACTAGGCCGTCACTTAAAACTCAGCATTCAACACTCAAAATTTCCTAGTGTTCTGCCCACTCGATCTTGTCGAGGTCGATACCTTCTTTGAACATCTCCCACAAGGGCGACATTTCGCGGAGCTTGGTTACGGCTTCTTTTACGTGGTTGATGGCGTAATCGATTTGCTCGTCGGTAGTAAAGCGGCTGAGGCCGAAACGCAGCGAAGAGTGCGCCAGGTCGTCGCTCAGACCCAGGGCCTTCAGTACGTACGAAGGCTCCAGCGAAGCCGACGTACAAGCCGAGCCCGACGATACGGCCAAGTCTTTCACACCCATCATCAAACCTTCGCCTTCCACATATTTGAAGGAAATGTTGGTGACGTGCGGCAGGCGGTGCTCACGCGAGCCGTTCACGTAGCTTTCTTCCAGCTCCAGCAGCGAAGCCTCGAGCCGGTCGCGCATGGCGGACAGACGGGCCGTGTCGGCTACCATTTCCAGGCGGGCTAGCTCACAGGCTTTGCCCAAGCCTACAATACCCGGAACATTCAGAGTACCTGAGCGCATACCACGCTCATGGCCGCCGCCGTCCATCTGGGCCGTCACTTTTACCCGTGGGTTTTTGCGACGTACGTACAAAGCGCCAATACCTTTCGGGCCGTACATCTTGTGCGCCGTGAAAGCCATCAGGTCGATGCCATCAGCAATAACATCTACGGGGATTTTGCCTACAGCCTGCGTGCCATCCGTCATGAACAGTGCACCGTGCTTGTGGGCAATAGCTGCGATTTCACGAATCGGCTGAACAGTACCGGTTTCGTTGTTGCCGTACATGATGGTCACCAGAATGGTTTCGGGCGTCATGGCGGCTTCTAGTTCAGCCAGGTTGATGAGGCCTTCGCCATCAACGGGCAGGTACGTAACCCGGCCACCTAGCTTTTCAATGTGTTTGCAGGTATCAAGCACGGCTTTGTGCTCGGTGGTAGCCGTGATGATGTGATTGCCCTTCTGGGAATACATCTCGAATACCCCTTTAATACCTAGGTTGTCCGATTCGGTAGCGCCCGAGGTGAAGATAATTTCCTTGGGGTCGCAGTGGATGAGCTGAGCGATTTGCTCGCGGGCATAGTCTACTGCTTCTTCAGCAGCCCAGCCGAAGGGGTGGTTACGAGAAGCAGCGTTGCCGAAAACCTCGGTCAGGTACGGCATCATGGCCTCCAGAACCCGTGGGTCGAGAGGGGTAGTGGCGTTGTTGTCGAGGTAGATAGGTAGCTTGAGCATGGCTCGGAGTCAGTAAGTCGACGTAAGAATGATTCGAAAGTAGAACACAGAAACAACAGAACTGGTTTTACTTTGCCTCCGCAAAAGTAGATATATTACAAATAAGCTGCACTACCCTTTCCCTTACACCACACATGTTTGTCAACCTCGAGCACCTGGGCCTGGCCGTACAGGATCTGCAATCAGCTACGGAGCTTTACACCAAGTTGTTAGGCGTAGCGCCCTACAAGCACGAGCACGTGCCCAGTGAAGCCGTAGACACGGTGTTCTTTCGGGTTGGAGGCGCCAAAGTAGAACTACTGGCCGGCACCTCGCCCGACAGCGCCATCACGAAGTACCTCAGCAAAAAAGGCGAAGGAATTCATCATGTAGCTTTCGAAGTAGCTGATATTCGGGCCGAAATGCTGCGGCTGCGGGAGGAAGGGTTTGTCTTGCTGAACGACGAGCCGAAACTAGGTGCCGATAACAAGCTCGTGTGCTTTGTTCACCCAAAAAGTGCGGCGGGCGTGTTGGTGGAGTTGTGTCAGGAAATACTGAAGCCCTGATCTGCTCTGGCGCTGCAATGATTCGATTCTAAGTCGTGATTCTCCTTTAAGTAAGTAAAACCTAGGTATGAATTCTTTTTTCCGTCAGGAAGTTGACGCTGCCGTTGATGCCTTGCTGTTGCAGCAAGTGATTTTGTACCCGACAGATACGGTGTGGGGGCTGGGCTGCGATGCCGAAGTGCCGAAAGCGGTAGAGCAGCTTTATAAAATAAAAGGTCGGCCGGAGGGCAAACCTAGCATTGTACTGGTGGCAGATCTGAAGATGCTGGCGCGCTACGTGAGCGAAGTGCCTGAAGCCTTGGAAGCTGCGCTGGCAGCCCAGACCCGGCCGACAACCTACATCATACCGGCTGCTCACCACCTAGCGCCACAATTAATAGGCCCCGATGGCACCGTTGGCCTGCGCATTCCCCAGGATGAGTTTTGCCACAAAGTGGTCCGGCGGCTTGGGCATGGCCTGGTTTCGACGTCGGCCAACGTGAGTGGTGAGCCAACGCCCGCCACCTACGTCGCCGTTGATCCTCGGATCATTCGGCAGGCCGATTACGTGGTGAGCTGGCGGCAGAATGACGTCACGACCGTCGCGCCGTCGCGCGTGGTGCGCTTCACACCCGATGGGCAGCTGGAAGTTGTGCGTGATTGAAAACCTAGGTTATTCCGGACACAACAGCAGAAGTCGACTCAACTTATTGAGTCGGGTAAGTCAGATTCTTCGCTGCTCTCGGAATGACCTTCTACCTTTGCGGGAAGTTTCGCTTACGATTTGCTTATGAAGTCCCCGCAACTCCCTGATCTGGCTTTGTTTCACACCATTGCTGCCGCTGCCGGCGAGCTAGGTTATCCCGCGTACGTGATTGGCGGCTTTGTGCGTGACCTAGCTTTGGAAAGGCCGAGCAAGGATGTCGATGTGGTGTGCGTGGGCGATGGAATTGAGCTGGCGCAGGCCGTCGGGAAAAAGCTGCCGGGCCGGCCACGGGTCACAGTATTCAAGAACTTCGGGACGGCCATGCTGCCCACGTCTGACGTGGAAGTCGAGTTTGTGGGTGCCCGCAAGGAAAGCTACCGGGCCGATTCTCGCAAGCCTGAGGTAGAAGCTGGCACGTTGGAAGAAGACCTAGCCCGGCGCGACTTTACCATTAATGCCCTAGGTCTGAGCCTGAACCCGGAAGATTTTGGCGCCTTAGTCGACCGCTACGATGGCGTGGGCGACCTCAAGCGCAAAACCATTCGCACGCCGCTCGATCCAGATATTACTTTCTCCGACGACCCCTTGCGCATGATGCGGGCCGTGCGCTTTGCCACGCAGCTCGACTTCGATATCGAGCCCGACACCTACGACGCCATTGCCCGCAACAAGGACCGCATCAAGATTGTGTCGCAGGAGCGGATTACGGTGGAGCTGAACAAGATTATTGAGGCACCTAAACCTAGCTACGGCTTTAAGCTGCTATTTCAGAGTGGCTTGTTGCAGCTGATTTTCCCTAAGATGGCGCAACTCTACGGGGTGGAGCGCGTGGGGCAGCACGCCCACAAGGACAACTTTTACCACACCTTGCAGGTGCTCGACAACGTAGCGGCGGCGGGCGGCGACTTGTGGTTGCGTTGGGCGGCCATTCTGCACGATATTGCTAAGCCCGCCACCAAGCGCCTCGACCCGAAGGTAGGCTGGACGTTTCACGGGCACGAGGACAAAGGTGCTCGCTGGGTTCCCCAAATTTTTGCGGAGCTAAAGCTACCCCTGGGGGAGGAAATGCGCCAGGTGCAGAAGCTCGTGCGCCTGCATTTGCGCCCGATTGCCTTGGTGAAAGAAACCGTAACCGACTCGGCGGTGCGCCGCCTGCTCTTCGAAGCCGGCGACGATATCGACCGCCTCATGACCTTGTGCCGAGCGGATATAACCAGCAAAGACCACCAGCGGGTAGCGCGCTATCTGCGCAACTTCGGGGTGGTCGAGCAGAAGCTGAAGGACGTGGAGGAAAAAGACCATCTGCGCAACTTCAAGCCCGTCATTACCGGTGAAGTCATCATGCAAACCTTTGGGCTGAAGCCTTCTCGCGAAGTAGGTGAGCTGAAGGATGCGGTGCTGGAAGCCATTCTGGACGGTAAAATCCGGAACGAAATGGAGGAAGCCTTTGCCTTCCTGTTGCAGCTCGGAAAGGCAAAAGGGCTTCCTCCGGGAGACACCTCACCATTTGGCTCCCTGGTTTCAGTTGAGTAACTGAGTGGATGACGTTCAAAAAACCTTGCTCATCCACTCAGTCACTCAACGCAGTTACTCTTTCACGTGCGTGACCCGCGAAGAGCCTGACGTTTCATTCTTGACTTCTGTAGGGTTACCGGCGTAGTCGACATAGCTGGCGCCGCTCAGGTCGGTGCGTAGCTCATTGGCAACCCGCACCCTGGCCCGGCTCACGCCACTTAGCTCCAGGTTGGCTCGTTCCGATTGCAGACCTAGGGCCTGAATCTGACAGGCACCTGAGCCTTCGGCGTGTAGCTCGTTGGCGCGGCCCCGCAGATCAGTGCGGCAGGCGCCACTCAGGTCAAGGTCAAGGCGGGGTACGTCTACATCCAGCACCGCGGCGCACGCACCGGATTGTTCTACGGTCAGCGCCTCCCCGCTGAAGCCAGCTACGTCGGCCCGGCAGGCGCCGCTCAGATCAAGGCCACGAAGCGTGGGCACTTGCACCCGAATCAGGACGGGGTTGCGGTTGCGGTTGGAGAAGCTGAACCACGAGCCGGAGTTGCGGTTCCGGATTATCAGCCGGTCACCTTCCGTGTCCACGCGCAAGTCGCGCAGGTCACGTTCTTCACCGGCCGCTTCAATCTTGAATTCGCTGCCTTGGCGCACATAGACGCGGTAGGCTCCACTGGCTTCGATGCGTTCGAAGTCGCGCTGGTTGAAGGTGCGGCGGCCTGAGCCATAAGCACCTAGCTCAGTTGGGAAGCTAGCTCGGTCGACATCAACCTTTACATCCACGTCGCCATCTTTGCCGCCGTCGGTGTCGACGTGCACGCGCATATTTTCCCCATTACCTAGGTCTACGTGTACATCGTCGCCGTCATTGTCATCATTGTCGCGCTCATCGTGCATTTCAGCTTCTGTGCAGCTGATGCACTCCAGCTGATTGCCACGCAGGCGGAAACGGCGACTTTGCACCTCCTCCGGACGATGATTGTTGACAAATGATTCTTCGTCAAGCAAATAAGCAAAGCTGCTGGATAAGCGGTAGGTTTTGTCCTTTGGCAAATGCAGCACCAGCGAGATCTTCTGGTCGCGGAACGTGGCACCGGGTCGGAAGCGGACACTCTCATCGAACGTCAGTACGGAGTCGCGCTGTTGCACGCCATAAGTTACGCTGTTAGCGGCGGTTTCGATAGCAGCGGCTTCGCTGGCGCCGCGCGCCGTAATTTCCTGCTCCATCCGAATCACTTGCCCACTATCGGTACTAACCAGCGTAATGCGGGGGCGGTCGGTCATATGCTCAAAATCACGGGTTTGCAGCACCACCGTGGGGTAAGGGCTAGGCGTGAAGTTGCGGGTGGTCGAGTAGGAGCCTTCATCCTGAAAGTCGCGGCTGATGCGCACGGCTGCTATGCTCGTGCCCATAATGCTCAGCAGCCATAAGCCCAACAGGGATAAGCTAGCCGTGCGCTTCAGAATGGAGCGGCGCAAAAGCAATCCTAGGCCAAGCAGCAGCATAGATAAGGCCGGAATGGCACCCGTGAGATAGAAGGCAAACAGCGACCAGGTAGGTACGCTATTCATGAAGAAGTAAGGCGGGAACGGTCCCGTGTGTACAAAGCTCTGCGACTCTGGCACCAAGCCAACTCCTACACCTAAGGCAATAGTGAGCGACAGCAGCAACAAGAAGCCGATGACAACCAGCATTGCGCCCACAAACCACCGGATAGCAGTGCCAATAAAGGCAAACAGCGGACCTAGGTTACGGAACAGCTCTTCCAGAAACGTACCCACGGGCCGGCTGGAGCTGGCTCCGTCGCCATCCAGGGCGTTGTTGCGCAAGGAGTTATCGATGCTGGACAGGGTAACCGCGTCGCCGCGCATTCGCATCTTATCCGATACGGTTTTAGCCTCGGGCAGCAAAATCCAGAGGATGATGTAGAGCGGAATGGCAAAGCCGCCGGCGAAGATAAATACCACAAATAGAATGCGGAGGAGCACTACATCGGTCTTGAAGTAAGCGGCCAAACCGGCTGATACACCACCTACTTTACCATTGTCCGTGTCGCGGTACAATTTTTTGAACGTTGGATCTTCGTTGGCGGGCGGTGTGTCATAGCGCTTAGGAAGCGCAATCCAGAGCACCACGTAGCTGAGGAAGGCCAGGCCGGAAAGCTTGCCGCCAAGATCTTCTAAGCGAGTATCATCGAGCAGAATCGGCAAAATGATGAAAAGCGCTAAGAAACCTAGGCGGAACCACAGCGGATTAGTGGAGAAATAACGAGCTAGGCCCGCGGCTACACCCGCAATCTTGCGGTTGGCCATGTCGCGGTACAGGCGCTTAGGCTCATTGGCAGCCGTGGCGGTGGTTGCACCCGCAGCAGCGGTGCCGTTAGCCGTGTATTCAGAATAAGTAGCTGCCCCGCCCGCCAGCGCTTCCTCTTCCTCCTCGGCCTCATCCGCCGATTGGAAGTCGCTCACCCGTCCCATCTTGGCTACCATCTCCTGCACGTCCTCCAGCGTAATAATCTGCTTATTGGTGGATACCCGGGCCGCAAATAGCTCGGCAATGCGGCTCTCGATGTCAGCCACGATTTCTTCGTGGCCGCGGTAGCTGCTGAAGTGTGCTCTTACCTCGGTCAGATAGCGGCCGAGCACTTCGTAGCCGTCTTCTTCAATGTGGAAGATCAGGCCTTGGAGGTTGATACTGATGTTCTTTTTCATCTCAGTGCTGCAATTCAAGATTAACTCGAAAAAAACGGGACCGGGGTATTAGACCAGCGGTGGGGCAGAGCCATTGGCGTGCGGCCTCTGGCGAATAATGCGGATGGAGTCCGAAACCTCTTCCCACGTCAGGCGCAGCTCGTGCAGAAACTCCTGACCTAACGGGGTGAGGGTGTAATACTTACGGGGCGGGCCGCTCGTGGACTCCTTCCACGTATAATCGAGCAGGCCGGCGTTTTTGAGGCGGGTCAGCAGCGGGTAGAGGGTGCCCTCTACCACGATCATGCGGGCGGCGGTGAGCTCCTCCAGCATATCTGACGCATAGACCTCGCCGCGGGCAATGATTTCCAGGATGCAGAACTCCAGAATGCCCTTCCGCATCTGCACTTGGGTGTTCTCTACTTTCATGGCTGAGGCAGAAATCGGTGAAGAATGAGACAAATATAATAGAAGGTACTATGCAACGCAAGGTACTAAAGCAAAAAAAGTACTGTATGCTTTAAGATTTCTGCCTTATGTGTTAGTTTTTTTGGTTAATATACTGGCGTATAGAGTGTTGCTTTTAAGAAAAATACTGGCATACGGCACGCACTGGACAGCAAGCAGACCTAGGTAGCCGCAAAACCTGAAAAATCTAATGGTCTGATTTGTGCTGCTTTGGCTTACAATCAGGAATTCAGGACGCACTAGAATTGAGTATCTTGCGTTCGACTGCGGATTAACCGTTCGTCTCTTTACTTATTCTATGCTGCACTTCTCCAAAATCACCAAGCTGCTTCTCGGAACTGTTTTCACGCTAGGCTTGGCAGCCTCCGCGGCTGCCCAGAGCAAGGATGTTACCCCCAAATACAGCAATGACTTTCTTAATATCGGAGTAGGTGGCCGCGCGCTGGGGATGGGCGGCGTGCAGGTAGGCTTGGTTAACGATGCTACTGCCGGCTATTGGAACCCTGCGGGATTGGCTACGCTCAAGACCAAATACGACGCGGTGCTCATGCACTCTGAGCTGTTCTCGGGTATCGTGAAGAATGATTACGCGTCGTTTGCGATGCCTTTAGATGATAAGAGTGCCATCGGGGCGAGCATTATCCGGGTGGGTGTGGATAATATTGCCGACACACGGGCGCTGGTAAACGAGTACGGCCAGATTTCTTATGATAGAATCACGTACTTCTCGGTAGCCGATTATGCGTTGTTGCTCTCGTACGCGCGCAAGGTTGGCAATGTCGAAGGATTGTCGATTGGGGCCAACGGCAAAATCATTTACCGCAACATGGGCGACTTTGCCAACGCGTATGGCTTTGGCATCGATGCGGGCGTGCAGTACAACCACGGCGGTTGGCGCCTGGGTTTGATGGCGCGGGATATTACGACCACCTTCAACGCTTGGCAGATAAACGCCGACAGCTTCCAAGGGCCCGCTACCGTCGGCGATTCTGTTCCCAAAAACAGCAATGAAATCACCCTACCTAGGTTCATCCTGGGCGTGGGGCATGCCTTTAAGCTGCCAGGCCAGTTTACAGCTTTAGCCGCCGCCGACTTTGACATCACCACGGATGGCCGGCGCAACACGCTGGTTTCCACTGGCCTCATCAGTATTGATCCGCACGCGGGAGTGGAGGTGGCCTATAATAACCTGATCTTTCTGCGCGGTGGTGTAAACAATATCCAGAAGATACCCAGCGGCGTCTCAGGTAAAGATGAGTGGCGGCCGCAGCCGAACCTAGGTGTTGGGCTGGCGCTGAGCGGGCTGCGGCTGGATATGGCGCTCACGCGCTTAGCGGTAGATAAGCTAGGGGGCTCTTCCGTTAACTCCATCATCGTGTCGCTGGGCTACGGCTTTAAATAACAATAAGTTAAGGTACGACTTTTGAGAACGTCGCTGCCAGGGCGGGCCGCTGCCTGACCGATCCGTAACATTTCCTATCCTAATTGCCGGATGCTACAATGCTACCGCTTGCACCAGCTAGTGAGCTGGTGTTTTTTTCTGAGTCTGTTTCTATTACGTAGTGGATCGGCTGCCGCTCAATCGGGGCCTTATGGCAACGAGTGGATTGTGCCGGGCCAGCACTACTATAAAATCAAAGTAGCCCAGGACGGGCTCTACCGTCTTAACTACCAGTACTTAGCCCAGGCGGGTCTGACTAGTGCTGACCCACAACGGCTGCAACTGTGGCGCCGGGGCAAGGAAGTGGCTATCTACGTAGGTGGCAACCAAACCGCACTCGACCCGACAACCTTTATCGAGTTCTACGGTCAGCGCAACGACGGGCAACTCGACCGTGGCATGTACAAACAGCCCAGTGACCAGCCTCACAATCTCTACAGCCTCTATACCGATACAGCTGCTTACTTCCTGACGGTAGCGGCCACGGCCCAAGGCAAGCGCATGAGCGAATCGAACCTGGCGGGCACAGGCACTCCGCAGCCTTACCGCCTGCAGACGAGCCTGAAGATTCAGAAAGAAGATTACTCTGATGTTAGCCTAGACAGCTACATCTGGCAAAGTTGGGCCGAGCCGCAGGAAGCATTTTTATCAGGAGAGCTTGTTTATGGCAGAGTCGGCTATTCCTCGGCCGACTCAGTGCGTAGTGTATCGCCCCTAGGGCCACAACCACGCATAGAGGTTCTGGTAGCTGGTAGCTCAAGCGCTGAGCACGCGACCAAAATTTCAACGTTTTCGACTTCCGGAAGTACGATTGAGCTAGGTACTATCCAATACACTGGATATGCCAGAGCTAAGCGAATATATTCGCTACAACGAGATAATGTTGTAAATCAGAACGATCAGCGGGTAGTGCTGCGGTTTGATGCGGTAAATCCTACACCTTCCGGGGGCACTGCGGATCGGTATCGGATTGGCTACGTGCGCCTGACTTACCCGCAAACCAACCGTTGGTTTGCCAACCGGCGCAGCGTTGCCTTTGCCAATGATTCCACGCTAAGCGGTCAGCCGTATTTTGTACTGGATACTATCCCGGCCACTACTCGCGGCTACGATATAACGGACGTGTATAACATACAGCGGGTGGAAGGACAGGCCGTAAGCAGCACCAAGCGTGGCTTCGTATTTCCCACCGCCGTCGGGCGAACCCACCAACTTCTGGTAGCCGATATGGCGCGGCCCTTAATGCCGCCAACGCCCGCCCAGAAGGTGAGTTTTCGGGCATTTACTCCTAGCTCCTCTAACTTTCTGATCGTCAGTCATGCTGCCCTGATGAAGCCCGTGGGCAGTGTAGCCAACCCCGTGCGGGCCTATGCCGACTACCGAGGTTCGGTAGCTGGTGGGCGCTACGATACGCTGGTCGTAACATCCGAGCAACTTTATAATCAGTTTCATTACGGAGAGAAGTCGGCGCTGGCCATCCGCCAGTTTGCGCAATGGATGCTGACGGATAACCGCCCTAAGAGCCTGCTGCTGCTGGGTAAAGGTCTGATTACGGGCGAGTACCTTAATGGATATCACCGGCAAAACCCCAATATCTCGCCGTTCAAAGACTTGGTTCCGACCAGCACCCGCAGTGCCTCGGATGCCTTCTTTACCGCTGACTGGCAGAACAACAGCTATGTAGCGAAGATGGCGACCGGACGAATCTCGGCCCAGACATCCACCGAGGTGCTCAACTATCTAAACAAGCTCAGGGAGCATGAAGCGCTGGGAGTAGCCGGTTGGCGGAAGAACGTGCTGCACTTGGCTGGTGGGGAAGACCCAAGTCAGTTTGCGCAGTTTCAAGGCTATCTGAATGATTATAAGCAGCACATTGAAAAGCCGCTCTTTGCCGGGAAGGTGGTTAAAACGTATATGCGCTCCACGGTAGGCGGGTACAGTAGTTTTCCGGTCAACATTAACGTGGCTGCAGAGTTGAATACCGGGCTCTCGTTGATGACGTATTTCGGACATGGCTCCCTCAACCGCTTCGACCTGAACCTAGGTAACATCAACGACCCAACCAATAACTATAATAATAAAGGCAAGTACCCGATTATGTTCTTCTACGGCTGTGCCGCGGGGAATGCCTTTACTATCGGCGACTCTGATATCTCTTTCGGAACTCAGTGGACCCTGGCTGCCGACAGAGGGCTAGTTGGGTTTATGGCGGAATCCAGCTTTGGCTTCGATGCCAACCTGGATGCCTACGCCGATTTATTGCACAAGCTGCTGTTTAATGAGCCCGTCTGGTACGGCAAGCCGGTTGCGGCCGTGCAGAATGAAGTAGCACGCCGGCTCATGCCGATGTACCTAGGTAACAGCGCCGGCATCAACATGCTGATGAGCACCATCTGGCAGGGCGACCCGGCACTAAAGCTCTACGCGCCTGAGAAGCCCGACTTTGTAGTGGCCGACAGCTTGTTGCAGATCAAGCCGATTGGCACGGAGCCAGTGCAGGCGTCGTCTGAAAAGTTCAACTTGCTGGTGAAGGTGAAGAACCTAGGTAAGGTGACCTACGATTCGGTGCGCATCTCGGTGTCGCGCCAGATTACGGGGCAAACGCCGCGGCTGATTACGCCCAAGGCGTTCCGCCAGGCCTGGCGCGACACGATCTACACAATTGAAATTCCTAACACCGGGGTTGTGTTTGGTGATAATCGGTTTGTAGTCAACGTTGATTATAAAAACGAAGTAGTCGAGCTGGACGAAACGAACAACCAGGCCAGCATCAACTTCAGCTTCCTGCAAGGTGGCGTCACGGCGCTGAACCCGCCCGAGTTCGGTATTGTGGCGTCTAACAACGTGCACTTAGTGGGGCAAACCAACGACCTGCTGGGTGCGCAGCGGAAGTTTGAGATGGAGCTGGATACAATACCTAGCTTTAACAGTCCGCTGGTAAGCCGCACGCAGGTAGATGGTACGCTACTGGCCGAATGGCGCCCCGTGTTGCCCACGATTGCGAATCGCGACAGTATAGTCTGGTATTGGCGCCTGCGGTTTCAAACACCACAGGCCGGCGAAAATCCGGAGTGGTCAACCAGCTCTTTCCGCGTAATCAACGGCAGTTCCGGAGGGTGGTCGCAGAGCCACTACGGGCAGTTCCGGCGCGATGTACTCACCGATGGGTTGAGCGTCGACACGCCATCAGGGAAGTGGACTTTTCGGGAGATAACGCAGGGAATTACGTTACGCACCCAAGGTGGCAGCACGGGCGCCGTGTCTACCTTTCAGAACTCTTATGGCATTACGGTTCAGAATGCCGGTAGTCCTTATGTGAACAACTGCTTGGTTAACCTGCCTGATATGTTGGTAGCCGTATTTGATGGTCGCTCTTTCAAACGACTGCCAAAGCTTGGTACTAACTACTACATCTGCGGGCAGGACGACCAGTTCTTCTACCACTTTGCCAGCAGCGGCACCGACCATATGAATACTCTGTCGGGGCAGAATCGGCTGCTGGCATTGCTGAACGAGGTGCCCGACGGGGCTTACGTGGCTATGGTTTCCATGAACCGCCTGGGTTATGTCTCGTTCACCCCGGCTCTGAAGGCCAAGCTAGCCAGCCTAGGTTCGCGGCTCATCAACCAGCTGCAAGACGGCGACCCTTTCGCTTTTGTAGGACAAGTTGGCGCTGGTGCCAACCCCGTGCAGGAGCTGACCTATGACGCCAGCAGCACCGTGCCCCGCATCGAGCAGGTGATTACGCTGGATGCCACCCTGCGCACCCAAACCGGCAAAGCCACCATCACTTCCACCCGCATCGGGCCGGCGCAGCAATGGACGACCCTCTTCCACACCGTCCGGACGGAGGCTTCGGATAGCTACAAGCTCAGCATCGTGGGCATTGATGCCGCTGGTACTGAAACCGTGCTGAACCCCAACGTGACCGACCGGGCCTTGGCACTCAGCAATATAGCTGCCAAAGACTACCCGTATTTACAGCTGGTGCTAGAGCTGAGCGATACGCTCAAGCGGACTGCGCCGCAGCTGGAGCAGTGGCTGGTTGCCTATCAGGGCGTGCCGGAAGGCGTGGTGCGCCGCGACCAGGTGACGCCTGCCACCGCCTACGATGCAGCTACTTTGTTGCAGCAAGCCACCCAAACGGGCTATATCACGCTGCCCGTTACATTCCAGAATATATCAAATGTTGATTTTGGTACGCCGCTGAAAGCTAGGATAACGGTGCGCGACGGCAAGAACGTGGTGCGAACCGATGACATCACGGCGCCTGCTACCTTAAAGGCCGATGGTTCGGTGGTGTTCCCGATGAGGCTGAACGTGATTGGTCTGACGGGCACCATCACGGGCCAGGTTGACGTGAACCCGCGCCTTTTGCCCGAGCTGAACTACTTCAACAATCAGTTGACGCTGCCGCCTTTCACCTTAGTCGACAACAACCTGCCTCCGGTGCTGGATGTCGCTTTCGACGGTCAGCACATCCTGAACGGCGATATTGTGTCGGCAACACCTACTATTCTGGTGCAGCTCAAAGATGAAAACAAGCTCCAGCCCGTAACGAATGCCAGCAACTTCAACCTCTTCCTGACAAAGCCCGGCCAAGCCACGCCCGTGCAGGTCAATATGACTGGTTCCGACATCGTTTTCACTGCCGATCCGGAAAAGGGCATTTCGCGGGTAGAATACCAGCCCGGTAAATCGGCGGCGCTGACCGATGGTGTATATACGCTGGAAGCGCAGGCGCGCGACGCAAACAGCACGGCCGCCGGTACGGAAAACTACAAGATTTCATTTGAGGTTATTAGCCGCTCGGCGATTACCAATATCTTCCCGTACCCTAACCCGATTACCAGCAAGGCCAAGTTCGTGTTCACGCTCACCGGCTCGGAGCTGCCGCGCAACATGAAGATCCAGATCATGACGCTGACCGGCAAAGTGGTCCGCGAAATCCTGATGAACGAGCTAGGTCCGCTGCACATCGGCAACAACATCACGGAGTACGCCTGGAACGGCACCGACGAGTTTGGCGACCAGCTCGCTAATGGCACCTACCTCTACCGCGTCGTGATGGACGACCCCGATACCAAATTCAGCCGCCGCGGCACCGCCGCCGATAAAGCCTTCAAAAAGGACTGGGGCAAACTGGTGCTGCTGCGTTAGGAGGTGAGTAGCCAACGCCTTTTGTCAGGCGTAGGGTGGCGAAGACTAGTAAAATGTGGGTGTTGAGCAGCAAATAGGAAGCTTGTCTATCTACTGCGCAGGACCCACATTTTATTAGAGTACTCACTCCTGTATCTTCGGGCAATGAAGGAGTTTCTGGAGTACATTTCGCAGCTAGGCAGCCTGAATGAGCAGCAAATTAGCTTGCTTTCGCAGAAAGCAACCAGCGTTTCCCTGCGCAAAGGCGACTACTTTTTAGAGGCTGGTACCATTGGCCAGCGGGTCGGATTCGTGGTAGAGGGCGTGTTTCGGGTTTGCCATTACACAGATCAAGGCGAAGAAGTTACCCACTATTTCATCGAAGAGCGGCGCATGATAATGGATGTACGCGGGCTTGTAGAAAACAACGCCTCGCCTTACCATGTACAGGCCGTCACGGACTGCCAGCTCCTGGTGTTTTCCGCTCAGGATTGGCGGAACCTGTCTGCTACGATTGCGGGCTGGGATGCCATTGTGCATAAGATTATCGCGAAAACACTGAGCCAGAAGCTGGAAAGGATTGTGCCGATGCTGGCCCAGGATGCCATGACGCGCTACACCTCTTTCATGGAGAAATATCCGCAACTGGTTAACCGGGTGCCACTTGCCTATCTGGCTTCCTACCTAGGTATCACGCAATCCTCTTTGAGCCGCGTGCGAAAAAATATCCGATAGAGCGTTTTTGTCATTTGGCAAAAAAACTTCTTGCCAGAAGTCAGACTTTTGGGATGCAGCTACTTGCAACCTCACCAAGCGGCACAAACCAATCAGACCGCTATAACCCAAGGAGTTTTGTATGAACACTAAACTTGTCGCCCTTGTCACGGGGGCAAATCAGGGCATCGGCCTGGAAATAGCGAAGGCACTCGCAGCGCACGACTATACCGTGCTCGTCGGGTCGCGCAACCTCGAGCGGGGCGAGGCCGCCGCCAAGAGTGTCGGCGCAAACGCGCACGCGGTTCAGCTCGACGTAACGGTTCAGGCTTCTATCGACGCTGCCGCCGAGCGGATTCGCAGCGAGTTCGGCCGGCTCGATCTGCTGGTGAACAACGCGGCCATTTCCAACACGCGTGAGCCGGGTACGCCGTTCGAGGAAATCCTGCAATCGAGTCGCCCGAGCAATGCCTCCTTGGACGAAGTGCGCGCCGTGTACGAGACGAACGTGTTTGGGGTCATTGCCGTCACCCAGGCGATGCTGCCGCTGCTGCGCGAAGCGCCGGCCGCGCGCATTGTCAACGTGTCAAGCGGCGTCGGCTCCCTGACGTTGAACGCGGACCCTAGCTTTCCGTATCGGGCCGGCTTCAGCGTTGGTTACTCCGCCTCGAAAACGGCCCTGAACGCCGTTACGCTGGCTTTCGCCATTGAACTGGAATCGACCAACATCAAGGTCAGGGCCGTGAGCCCAGGCTTCACGGCAACGGCGCTCAATAATTTTGCCGGCACCGAAACGGTCAAGCAAGGCTCTCAGGCGCCTATCCGAGCTGCCCTCGACCAAGATGGCCCAACCGGCACATTCACCGGCCCGGACGGGCCGTTGCCGTGGTAGGCTAACCTAGGTTTCAGCAAGTACAAAAAGAAGAGGCTGCCACTTTGGGCAGCCTCTTCTTTTTTCTGAATAACCGCCTTACCGCCGCTGCAAGGTTACGAAGCTGTAAGCGTAGGCATGTTTCTCGTCGGGCTCGTGTCGTTCGCGGGTGGTTTCGCGCCACTCGCTATGGTTGATTTCGGGAAAGACGGCATCCCCTTCAAAGGAGTGATGCACTTCGGTTAGGTAGATCGTATCGGCGGCACTCAGCGCTTGCCGGTAGATTTCGGCGCCGCCAATGACAAACACCTGCTCGTCGGTTTGCTGAGCTAGCTCTAAGGCGGTGGGCACGGAGTAGGCCGCTATACAGCCTTCTGCTTGCCAACCTAGATGCCGCGTAACGACAATATTGGTACGCTTCGGCAGCGGCCGTCCAATCGATTCGAACGTGCGCCGCCCCATGATGATCGGGTGACCTAGGGTCAATTCTTTGAAATGGCGTAAATCGGCGGGCAAGTGCCAGATGAGCTGGTTGTCGCGGCCAATCACGCCGTTTTCCGCCACGGCTACTACGAAAGCAATCATTTTGAGAATGAACAATGAGCAGTGAGGAATGAGCAATCAACTGACGGAAGTGGTGAATTGCTCATTGTTCACTGCTCATTGTTAATTGACTTACGTTGAAACCGCGCAGAAACTCTGCCACGGACATACGTTTCTTGCCTTCCAGCTGAACATCAAGCAGATCCAGCTGACCAGCGGCGGTTTGTACGCGTAGGTAGGTTCGCCCATCCGACGACCAACTGCCGACGGCACCAGGAGCCTCACTGTCAGGTAGTGTCGCCGCTTTGAACACCTTGAGCGTCCGGCCGTCCGGTAGCTGCGTGAAAGCAGTCGGGATGGGCGAGAGGCCGCGCACCAGGTTGACGAGGGCCGCGGCCGGTTGGTTGAGGTCCAGGCGGCCGGTTTCCTTCTGAATCTTGGGAGCGACGCGCAAGTCGCCGGCATTGGATTGCGGCAGGCTGGGAGCGGTGCCGGCGGCAATGGCTTGCACCGTGCGCAAAGCTAGGTCGGCGCCAGTTGCTTTCAGCTTTTCATACAGCGAGCCGAAATCATCATCAGGCGTAATCGGTACCACATCCTGGAAAATCAGGTTGCCGGTATCAATTTCGTGCTGAAGAAAAAAAGACGTGACGCCGGTTTGCGTTTCGCCGTGAATCAGTGCCCAGTTAATCGGCGCGGCGCCGCGGTATTGCGGCAGTAGCGACGCATGAATGTTGATGGAACCTAGCTTTGGCATGTTCCACACCGCTTCCGGTAGCATCCGGAAGGCTACGACCACTTGCAAGTCAGCCGCGTAGCTTTTGAGTTGAGTCTGAAACTCCGGTGATTTCAGATTGGTGGGTTGCAGCACCGGCAGGTCGTGCGCCTGGGCAGCTTGCTTCACCGCCGAGGCGGCCAGCTGCCGGCCGCGGCCGGCAGGCTTGTCGGGTGCCGTCACGACGGCCACTACCTGGCAGCCCGGCCAGCTGAGCAAAGATTCTAAGGTAGGCACCGCAAACTCGGGCGTGCCCATGAAGATGATTCGAAGCATAAGTAAGTTTCTCGCAGAGGTTCGCGCAGGTAAACGCAGAGGTCCGCGGAGCATACGATAGAACACTGCGAACCTCTGCGTCTACCTCCGCGAACCTCTGCGAGAAATCAAAAATCAGTGTACAGCAAGTACTTCTTGCGCATGGCCTTGTACTGCCCCAGCGCCGGCTCCCACGACTTGCGGATTTCGGCCTCCGATTTGCCGGCTATGATCTGCTCGCGCAGGGTACGGGTGCCGCTGAGCTGCTCAAAGTACTTGGTGAAAAACTTGTCCTTGACGTTGCTTTGCTGGTAGAAGTCCAGCAGATACTTCAGCGTGAAAACTAGGTCGTTACCAGTTGATTTCAGATCGAGGCCATAGCACAGCTTACCGTTTTGGGGTGGTGTGGGCGAGCCGGGGTTGGGCCTAGGTGTGAAGCTGAACGGGCGCGTGCTAGGTTGCGTGGGCGCGCCTATCACCTCAAACGGCGTACTGGTACCCCGACCTACGCTCACATCAGTACCTTCGAACAGGCAGATAGTGGGGTAGAGGTCCACGGAATGCGGAGTGGGCAGGTTGGGCGAAGGCGGCACGGGCAACGAATAGCGCGTGGCATGAGTGTAGCCTGCCACGGGAACCACCGTCAGGCGGCATTGCCGGCCGCCGGCCAGCCACTTTTCGCCGTTGATCATCTTGGCCAGCTCGCCAACTGTGAGCCCATGCACCACCGGAATCGGGTGCATCCCCACGAACGATTTGTTCGCCGGCTCCAGCACAGGGCCATCCACGTACCAGCCATTGGGGTTGGGCCGGTCCAGGATGATGACTTCCTTGCCCTGCTCGGCGGCGGCTTCCATCACGTAGTGCATCGTGCTGATGTAGGTGTAGAAGCGCGTGCCAACATCCTGAATATCAAAAACAAGTACGTCCAGGTCGGCCAGCATTTCGGGAGTGGGCTTCTTGGTGGCGCCGTACAAAGAGCGCACGGGCAAGCCGCTGCGGGCATCTTTGTCACTTTTGATGAGCGCGCCGTCGGCTGCTTCGCCCCGGAAGCCATGTTCCGGCCCGAAAATAGCTTTCACCATCACGCCCTGCGCGAGCAGCGTATCCACCAGGAAGGAACGGCCGACCCGCGAGGTTTGGTTCACGACCAACCCCACACGCTTGCCTTTCAACCTAGGTAGGTAGCTGGCAAACTGCTCGGCGCCGGTGCGCAGGCTAGCCTTGGGCGCAGCGGTTACGGCCGCGGCAGCGCCAGCCGATTGCCTGGGGTGCGTGGCCGTAGATACGCAGCTGGTATCGGTGAGAAGCAAGGAGAGGCTAAATAGGCCAGTTAGAAGAGGTAAAGACATCCGAAAAGTGAACTGGAAAACTGACTACAGACGTGTAGCTTTACGGCAGTGAATATTGCGCGCTACATATCCCACAAGATTGATGGGGCCGACTCAGGTTCTTTTACCTCGTCGGTCACAAAAATAGCCATAATCAGTGTTGCCCTCGGCGTGGCAGTCATGATTGTGTCGTTTGCCATCCTGGAAGGCTTTCGAAATGAGATTCAAAGCAAGATTTTCTCTTTCGGGGCACACCTGCAAATCAGCAAGTACGACACCAACAACTCGCTGGAGGTGGAGCCCATCGGCGAGCCGCGCCTGGTGGATGAGCTGCGACGGTTTCCGCAGGTAAAATCCATCCAGCCGTTTGCCCGCAAAACGGCCATCATCAAAACCCGCGACGAGGTGTTGGGCGTGGTGCTGAAAGGCGTTGACGAGAAAACCTCGCTCTCGCCGATGCGCCAGAACTTGGTGGCCGGCAAATTCCTGACTTTCCCCGACTCTTCGGCCAGCACCGACGTGCTGCTCAGTCGCAAAATTGCGGACAAGCTGCGCCTAAAAGTGGGCGACGAGGCGCTGTTCTACTTTATCCAAAACCCACCTAGAGTTCGCAAGTTTCAGGTGCGCGGCATCTACCAAACCGGCCTCGACGAGTTCGACGACGTGTTTGTGATGGGCGACATTCGGCAGATTCGGGAGCTGAATGCTTGGCCCGACTCGCTGGTAGGTGGAGTAGAGGTGGTGCTGCGCGACTTCAAGCAGCTCGATCAAGTGTCGGAAGGCATGTACGAGAACCTGCGCTACGACCTCAAGCTCGATAAGATTACGGACCAGTATGCGCAGCTTTTTGATTGGTTGCAGCTGCTGAACCGCAACGTCGTTATCTTTCTGCTGCTCATCATCTTCGTGGCGACGTTCAACATGGTGGCCACCATCTTCATCATGATTCTGGAGCGCACCAACATGATTGGCGTGCTCAAAGCCATCGGCGCCACCGACAACCAGATTCGGAGCATGTTTTTCTTCCGCGGGCTGAGTCTGACGCTGCGCGGCATGCTCTACGGCAACCTGGTGGGGCTAGGTTTCTGCGCTATCCAGTACTTCTTCCACCTCATTCCGCTCGACCCCGAGAACTACTACATGGACCGCGTGCCGATCCATTGGGACCCATTCATTATCGTGGTGCTGAACGTGGCGACCTTCTGCACTTCGCTGCTCGCCGTGCTGATTCCAACGTATCTGATTTCACGGATTCGGCCGGTTACAGCCATCAAATTTGATTAACACCTCGTTGTCATCCTGAGCGCAGCAACGCGGAGCGAAGGACCTCCCTCTGAGAAGCGACCAACTTGCTACAAGCGAAAAGCCCTTGATCAACCACCTAGGTTGATCAAGGGCTTTTCGCTTGTAGCAAGTTGGTCGGGTAGAAGAGGGAGGTCACGCCGCTTGATGCGCGGAATCTTCGTCAGGATGACAGGGCGGGCTACAGCCAGCGGCTTTTCAGAATCAGATTCGGGTCGGGGCACAACTCCGCCCACTTCTGCCGTTCCTCTGGCAAGGCCACACCGGGAAAATCGCCGCGGCGGCCTTCCATATCGGCTATCACCTGAAAATGCAGGTGCGGCGGCCAGTCGCCATTCTCAGGATAGGGACCGACGGTGGCAAAGGCTTCGCCCTTTTCCAGCGTTTGGCCTTCGCGCAGCAGCGGCAGCTCGCGCCGACCTAGGTGCCCGTAGAGCGTGTAAAATGTGGTGCCTTCCAACTCGTGTTGCAGAATAACGGTGGGGCCGTAGTCGCCGAAATTGGCGTTATCGGCTAGGCTGTGCACGGTGGCGGCCAGCGGAGCCAGCACCGGCGTACCAGCCGGCAGCCACACATCCACCCCTAAGTGCAGGGAGCGGGCGGGCACGGCCGGGTCGCCAAACAGGTCGGGGCTGCGCCGGTAGATGACGCGGTTTTCGAGGTAGCCGCCCACCCCAACGCGGGCACTTTGAGCGGCGAGCATTGCTTGCACAACCTGCTCAAAAGCAGCGCTGTCGCGCAGGTCGGCAGCAAGCAGGGTGGGGTTGGTGGCCGTAAAGTCGAGGCGGCATACGTCAGCGCCGTTCAGGTCGACGGGCAGAACCGCACCGAATTCCGCCTGATGGCGCAGGAGCAAAGCAGAGAGCATAAAATGAAGATTCTGGGGTGGGAGCTAGGCCGCAACCTAGGTTGTAGCTATAATAACCAAAGTGCCAAAACAAGGCTGCAAGCTAACCCGTCCGCGACAAAACCACGTACTTTGTTGTTGCGCCGAACCTGCGGCACCCTAACTCGGTTATCCTACTCAACCTAGCTTTTTATTGCGTACATGAGCAGTCCTTATCTCACGCTCAACGTCGTCGAGCTTACTCCCGAAACCAGCGACGCCGTAACCATTCACCTCGAACGGCCCGACCGCCAGCCCATTCCCAGCGAGCCTGGCCAGTTCCTGACCCTGATTCTACCCTGCGGCCCCGGTGGCAAAAAGGAGCGCCGCGCCTACTCCCTGAGCAGCACGCCCCACGAAGCCCCGCGCCTGTCCGTCACGGTGAAGCGAGTACACGGCGGCTTGGTTAGCAACTATCTGCTTGATACTGTGAAAGTAGGCCAGCAGATCGAAGTGATGGCGCCGCTCGGCAACTTCACCGTGAAACCTAGCCCTAAAGCCGCCCGTTCGCTGGTGCTGGTGGGCGCGGGCAGCGGCGTCACGCCGCTGATGAGCATCCTGAAAGCCGTGGTCCGGGAAGAGCCCAACAGCCATGTGCTGCTGGTGTACGGCAACCGCAACGAGGAATCGGTCATCTTCCGCGACCAGCTCCAAAAGCTTCAGGAGCAATATCCTAGCCGGCTGCAAGTGGAGCATGTGTACAGCCAGCCCACCGGCAAAACCGAGGCAAAGAGTACTTCCTTTTTCAGCCGCTTCACGTCTTCCAAGCCCGCGGCACCTAGCCCGCACCAGCACACCGGCCGCCTGAACCGCACCATGCTGCTGCGCATTCTGGAGCAGAAGCACCAGTTCCCGGCCGAGCAAGCCGAGTACTACCTCTGCGGCCCCGAAGGCATGATGAACGAAGCCCGCGCTGCCCTCGACCTGCTGGGCGTGCCAGCCAACCGTATCCGTCGGGAGAGCTTTGTGGCGGCCGCCGAAACAATGGAAGCAGCCGCGGCCCAACCCAACGGACACGGTGACGTATCAGCAGCTGACGACGATGGGAAAATCGTGACCCGTACGGTTACGATTCAGTACGAAGGCACTGAATACGAAGTGGAAGTGGCGCCGTCCCAAACGATTTTGGAAGCGGCGCTCGACCTGGACATTGATCTGCCGTATTCCTGCCAGGCGGGTTTGTGCACGGCTTGCCGCGGCAAGTGCCTTTCGGGAAAAGTGCATCTGGATGAGCGAGAAGGGCTTTCTGATGCGGAGTTGAAGCAAGGTTATGTGCTCACCTGTGTTGGGCACCCGCTGACCGACGATGTAGTGATTGAGCTTGATTAAACCAATAAATTGGTTTTGCGCAGAGGGGTCCTACCGCCGTTTCCGGGCCCGCTAAACACGGATGTCCGCGGCTATTAAGCCTGCAGGAAATTCCGGTTGAGCTACCAAAAAGTCCTAACAAGAAAAAACGTTAGTGTATCTTGTACCCATGATAAATGCCGCCCCTGAACCCCAGCTTGCCTCGGCTACCGAAACACAGCGCCCCCCGCGCCAGTACCTCCCCGAGGACTTTACCGTCACTGATTGGACTGCACTCGAACCTTATTTTTTAGAACTCCGCGACCGGGAAATCAACTCTTCGGAGGAGCTGGAACGGTGGCTTCTTGACCGTAGCGAGCTGGAAAGCGTATTGAGCGAAGACTTGGCCTGGCGCTACATCCGCATGACGTGCGACACCCAAGACACGGACCGCGCCGAAGCTTTTCAATATTTTGTAAGTGAAATAGAGCCTAACGTCGCTCCCTACGACCACGCCCTCAACGAAAAGATGATGGGCTCGGACTACCTAGGTGGCCTCGACCCGGCCCGCTACCAGGTGTTCATTCGCTCGGTGCGCCAAGCCCTGGAAATATACCGTGCCGAGAACATTCCGCTTAAAACCGATATCAGCACCAAGCAGCAGCAGTACGCCGCCACGGTAGGGGCCATGACGGTGAAGCTCGACGGCGAAGAAATTACGCTGCCCCGTGCTGCCGACCGCCTTAAGAATCCGGATCGGACGGTACGAGAAGAAGCTTGGTACGCTATTCAGGCGCGCCGCCAGCAGGATGCCCAACCTTTGGATCAGCTTTTCACGGAGTTGATTCAGCTGCGTCATCAAACGGCATTGAACGCGGACTTTGCCAACTTCCGCGACTACATGTTCGCTGCGCTCGGCCGGTTCGACTACACGCCCGAGGACTGCTTTGCCTTTCACCGGGCCATCCGTGAAACCGTGGTGCCGCTGATCGATGAGCTTGACCTGGAGCGCCGCCAAGACCTAGCTTTGCCTGAGCTGCGCCCTTGGGACCTCGACGTGGACGTGTCGGGCAAGGCGCCGCTCCGGCCGTTTGACACGGGCGAAGAGCTGCTGGAAAAGACCGTTACAGTGTTTCAGCGCCTCGACCCCTACCTAGGTGACTGCCTGCGCACGATGCGGCACATGGGCCACCTCGACCTGGAGTCGCGGAAGGGCAAAGCGCCCGGTGGCTACAACTACCCGTTGGATGAAACCGGCGTACCGTTCATCTTCATGAATGCTACCTCGTCGTTGCGCGATGTGGTGACCATGCTGCACGAAGGAGGCCACGCCGTGCATAGCTTCCTGACGCGCTCCTTGCCGCTTTCCGCCGACAAGCACCCGCCGTCAGAGGTGGCAGAGCTAGCTTCGATGAGCATGGAGCTGATGAGCATGGACCACTGGGACCTGTTCTTCAACGATGAAGATGAGCTGCGCCGGGCTAAGAAAACGCACCTCGAAAGCGTGCTCGAGACCTTTCCCTGGGTTGCTACCATCGACAAGTTTCAGCACTGGATCTACGAAAACCCGAACCATAGCATTGAGCAGCGACACAACTGCTGGGTGCAGATTTTCGACGAGTTCAACCAGCGCACGGTGAGCTGGAAAGGCCTGGAGCGCTTCAAGCCCTACTTGTGGCAGAAGCAGCTGCACCTCTACGAAGTGCCTTTCTACTACATTGAGTATGCCATGGCGCAGCTCGGCGCTATTGCCGTCTGGCGCAACTTCCGCCAAAACCCGCAGGAAGGGCTGGCGGCCTACAAGCGGGCGCTGGCCCTCGGCTACACCGCTCCGATTGGTGAGATCTACGCTGCCGCCGGCATTCGTTTCGACTTTAGCACCAGCTACTTGCGTACTTTGGCCGACTTCGTGCGCGAAGAAATGGCGAAGCTGTAAGCCGAAGCTAGCAGCTAACGTTCTGAAAAAGAAAAGCGGCCCGGAGCAATCTGGGCCGCTTTTCTTTTTTGCTAAAAAGAGCTGGTTTAATACAGTTGAAGTTTCGGAGGCAAGCTCAATACTGCCCCGATGTTGGCTGTACCTCCGTGATACAAAGGATATGCACCGGGCGCCCGACCTGGCAAGTTGTGGCCCGGTTTACTTCTATAAACCGAATCAGCACCTGCTGGCCTTCATAGGGCGTGAAGCCTTCCCACACCTGCGCATCCGGCGACAAGCGTGTGCCGTTGGGCAGTTCCAGCACGAAGCCGCAGCCGTCGAGAGCGGTGAGGTCGCGCACGGTGGCGCGCACATTGCACTCAGGACCTACAGTGAGCAGGCGAGCGTCGCGGCAGGCGGGTAGCAGTGCTATAAAAAATCCCAAAGCAAGCGCCGTAAGAATTCTTGACGGACGAAGGAATAGCGTTGGGGAGGGTATCGTAAGAGACAAGGGGAGCAGCAGTAAGGGCGACCGGCAATCCAGAGACGTACAAAAATGTAGGAATTAAACCGGTTTGTAGTTGATTTTATCTTTCCTAACAGGAATTGTTCTTTAAGCTATAACCAATATATAGAAATCAAGTGGATGATTGCCAGGTTTTTAGAGCCTTGTTAAGGCTGTTTGGCTCACGCTGCTTGTCCTTGGCAGAAACCTAGGAAACATAAGAGTGTCGAGAGCAGCCAAGCGCCGCTATAGACTGACTGGCTTCTGATGCCTAGGGTTGCAGCTCAAAGAGAGGCAGCGGCTGTAGCTTCGCGTATTTGCCACCCAGCTTTGAAAGCTGCTCTTGGTGTAGCTTCAGGTAGTTGTTGAACTGCTTGGCCGCTTGATCGTAGCGCAGCCGGTAGCCTACTACTTCATTATCAGATGTTTGTATTCCTTCGGTCAGGTTGCGTACCATCTCGCTGGACTGACCGGCGGCGGGCTGCGCAATGGGGTAGAGCACATGTAGCAGCGAATCCTGGGCGGCATCGTAGGCGTCAATCTGGGCGGAGTTGGCCATTGTCTCTTGGTTGTAGCGCAGGCGCTTCAGGCGGTCGTTGGCGCGGGTGAGCAGCTGAAGCTGGCTGTGGTCGGTGCCGGGCTGGTTGGCTAATTCGCGCAACACCTGCCGCGTTGCGCTGATTTTGGCATCATCGCTGGCGACCATCTGGGTCCAGCGCGCATCTACGGAGTCGCGCAATACGTCGAGCTGGGCTTTAGCGGCGGCCGGTGAAGCCAGGTCGGCCGATTTGGGCGAGCGGTCCGTTTTGCAGGCATCAAGGCTAGCCAACAAAACGAGTAAGGCTAGAGGGAAGATCTTTTTCATGGGAACAATAACGTACAAACAGATTAAAATATTCAAGTAGCATGAAGCTCCTTCTTCGCGTATCGTTGAACGACCAGACCTAGATTAGTCGAACGATTTCGTTCAACGATACGCGAAGCGCAGGCTTCGCGCTACATCCTGAAGTCAACTCGCGCTACAACGTTATGGCCCTTACCTTTGTCCCACGCAAATCAGTATTCTTTCATGAGCGACGTAACTCCTTTAAATACCCTGGGTGAATTCGGCCTGATCCGCCGCCTGCAAAACACCGTGACCTTGCGGCAGGCCAGCACTAGCCTCGGCATCGGCGACGATGCTGCCATCATCACGCCCGCCCCAACCAGTGATGTGGTCGTGAGCACCGATCTGCTGGTGGAAGGCGTGCATTTCGACCTGACGTTTGCCCCGTTGAAGCACGTCGGCTACAAGGCGGTGGCCGTCAATGTATCAGATATTGCTGCCATGAATGCCACGCCGACCCAGATTGTGGTAGGCCTGGCTATTGGCGCACGCTACTCGGTAGAAGCCATCGAGGAGCTGTACGAAGGCATGCGCCTGGCCTGCGAAGCCTACAACGTGGACCTGGTGGGTGGCGACACCACTGCCAGCCGAGGCGGCCTCACCATCAGCGTGACGGCTATGGGGCAGGTGCCCGGCGGCCAGGCCGTACGCCGCAGCGGAGCCCAGCCCAACGACCTCATCTGCGTGACCGGCGACCTAGGTGGCGCCTTCATGGGCTTGCAAGTGCTGGAGCGTGAGAAGCAGGCCTTCCTCGCCGACCCCGACATGCAGCCCGAACTAGGCAGCTACAGCTACGTGGTGCAGCGCCAGCTTCGCCCCGAGGCCCGCATGGATATCGTGCACGAGCTGAAGGACCTAGGTATCACGCCTACCAGCATGATCGACATTTCCGACGGCCTGGCTTCCGAGCTGCTGCACATCTGCGCTGCTTCCGGCACGGGCGCCCGTATCTTCTCCGAAAACCTGCCCATCGCCAATCCCACGCTGGAAGCCGCCGGCGAGTTCAACCTCGACCCCATCATGTGTATGCTCAACGGCGGCGAGGACTACGAGCTGCTCTTCACCGTGCCGCTCTCCGCCTACGACAAGCTCAAAAACCACCCGGATATTACCATCATTGGCAACATCATGGTGAAGAGCGAAGGCGTGAACCTCGTGACGAAAGCCGGCCAGGCTGTGCCGCTGCAAGCGCAAGGCTGGCAGCATTTCTAAGCTAGGTTTTCTCTCATCTGTCATCCTGAGCTTGCGAAGGACCTCCCTCTGATAAGCGAAAAGCTCTATTTTAACCGAAAAGCCCTTGATCAACCTAGGTGGTTCATCAAGGGCTTTTCGCTTGTAGAAAGGTTTTCGCTTATCAGAGGGAGGTCCTTCGCAAGCTCAGGATGACAGATGGAGAGAGTGCTAATCCTCTGGATAAGGAATGTACACGAAATTGGTAAACTCCTCATCCAGCACGAAGAGGCAGCAGTACTCATTCGGGTCTTTGTAAGTCTGCTCGAAGGCTTCCACGTTTTCGGGCGCAATGATGCGCTGCTGCACGAAAAGCTCCAGGTAGGAGGCGAAGACGTGCCACTCCAGATCTAGCTCATCGGCATTCACCAGCAAGCCACCCAGCGGCACTTCTTGGCGGGCAAACACGAAAATAGGGTACTTGGAAATGTCGCGCTTGCGAATCTGCGACGACGCTTCCATGAGCGTATCAGAAACCGTAGCGAAATCCTTGGTGATGGTACCTAGGTATTTGCCGTTCAGTTCGGGGTCGTTGGCGTAATCCATAAGGTTGTTCTAAACTACTGGTGCTTTTTTCTTTTTACGAAAAACCAATACCGTAAGCAAATAGCTAGTCAAAAAAGCTAGGTGAAGTAAAAGCGCCCTGCGTGGAGAACTTGGCAAAAGATAAAAGGACCATAAGCAAGCCAAGCCTGTCAGTGTCAGACTGATATAAGACTCTTTGATTGTTTTGGCAGCAACAATATTCTGAGCAATAATTATCACAAAGAAGCTCAGTAATATAATCGTCAGTGAAATACCAATAGAAACAGATCCGAGAGGAACGCCATCAAGCCTATAAAACATTCGCACAGACAACGAACATAGGAACCAGCATGTGAATAGTTGAAATAGCGTTCTTAGGACTGTCTTCATGCTAAGTAGTAACTACTTCGCTAGGGTAAACTTTTTGACTCTCGTTTAATTACCGCAACTCCAGCAACACCACATTCTCCACATGGTGCGTATGCGGGAACATATCCACCGGTTGCACGCGCGTCACTTTATACGCTTCGTCCAGCAACTCTAGGTCGCGGGCTTGGGTGGCGGGGTTGCAGCTCACGTACACGATGCGCGGGGCGCGCATTTCGAGCAGGCGTTGCACTACATCGGGGTGCATGCCGGCGCGGGGTGGATCGGTGATGACGACATCGGGGCGGCCGTGCTCGGCGATGAACTCGGCCGACAGCACGTCCTTCATGTCGCCGGCGTGAAATTCGGTGTTCGTGATGTTGTTGATTCCGGAATTGATGCGGGCATCGGCGACGGCTTGCTCCACGTACTCCACGCCCACTACGTGCCTAGCTTGGCGAGCCACGAAGTTGGCGATGGTGCCGGCGCCGGTGTAGAGGTCGTACACCAGCTCATTGCCGGTCAGGCCGGCAAAGTCGCGGGCGATTTTGTAGAGACCGTAGGCACCTTCCGAGTTGGTCTGGTAGAACGACTTCGGCCCGACGCGGAAGCGCAGCCCCTCCATTTCCTCGTGGATGTACGGCTCGCCTTTGTAGCACACCACCTCCAGGTCGTGGAAGGTTTCGTTGCCCTTGTCGTTGAGCACGTAGTTCAGCGAGGTGATCTGCGGAAACTTCTCGTAGACATAATCGAGCAGCGGCTCAATGGCCTGGTGCTGGCGGTAGCATTGCAAAATCACCATCAGGTCGCCGGTGTTGGCGGTGCGGATGATGAGGTTGCGCAGCAAACCCGTTTGCTTCACCAGGTTGCCGAAGCGCAGCATATGCTCGCGGGCGTACTCGCGGATAGCGAGGCGAATACCATTGCTAGGTTCCGGCTGCAACCAGCAGTGTTCAATATCAATAATCTTATCGAAGCGCGAAGGCGTGTGGAAACCTAGCACGCGCCGGTCGTACTCCTGCGTCTCATCCTGAATCTGCTCGGCGGTCAGCCAACCCATGAAGCTGAACGTGTATTCGAGCTTGTTGCGGTAGTACTGCAAGGCCGGCGAATGCTGAATCGGCAGCACCGTCGGAATCTCCACTTTGCCAATGCGCTGCAAGGTGTCTTCCACCTGTTGCTGCTTGTATTTCAACTGCGTATCGTAGCCGATGTGCTGCCACTTGCAGCCGCCGCACACACCGAAGTGCTGGCAAAAAGGCTCCACGCGCAGATCGGAATACTTATGAAAGTGCGTCGGAACGGCTTCCAGGAAGCTCTTCTTGGATTTGGTAATACGCAGGTCGACCACGTCGCCGGGCGCAACGCCCGTGACAAAGATGACCATATTGTTGTGGCGCACGAGGCATTTGCCTTCGGCCACCATGTCGGTTATTTCGACTTCGCGGAGTGCCTCCGCCGGGATTTTTGCTGCTTTGCTCACGAGGACAAAGGTAAAACGATTTGCCTCACCCTAGGTCTGCTTCCAGCCAACCTTGGCTAAACGACCTCTGCGAACCTCTGCGTGTACACTGCGGCCTCTGCGGGCAATGATGCCTGCGTCATAAAGGAGTAACGTCAGTAAAAGCTAGGTTTTACTTCACAATCTCAAACCAGCCTTTCTTCTTCGTGCCATCGGCCAGCTTGAAAACGTAGTAGTACACGCCTGCCGTAGCGCCTTCGCCGCCCCAGGTGTTGCGGTAGTTGGCGGTCGTATAAATCTCTTTACCCCAGCGGTTAAAGATGCTGAACGTGTGGCCGGGGTAGAGCTGCACGTTGTCGATGTACACCACGTCGTTGCGCCCGTCGCCGTTGGGCGTGATGATGTTGTAGAACGCCAGCGGGTTTGCAAAATTCACGCACACTTCATTGGAAAACGACTCCAGATCGGAAGGCAGCGCCTGCGCCCGCACGCGGAAGCACTGGTTGAAACCTAGGCTGCCCGTGGTAAGCTCAACCGTGTACTGCGCGGCGCCGGTGGTCGGCACGATTTGCACCAGCTCCTCGGGGCCGCCATCGACGCGGCGGAAGATGGCGTACTGCGCGATGTTCAGACCTAGGTAGCGGTTCCAGCGCAACGTCACGCGGCCTTCGTCGCGGCCGCCCTGGCTCTGGGTGGCCACGGCTTCCAGGCGCACGGTGGTGTGTTCGGTGCTGCTGAGCACGGTGCCGCAGGCGTTGGTGAGCTGCAACTGATACTGGTAGGCGCGCGCATCGGTATCGAGGCTGGCATCGGTGAAGGTGGCGGCGTTGTTAGCGACGTTGCCTACAGTCGTGTAGGCGCCCATGCTGCCCGCCTCGCGCCGTAGCACGGTGATGCGGCTGCCGGGCGGGGGAGTGCCAACGGTGTTCAGCGTCAAGCTGATCCGGGCGTCGCTCTGGGCATCTACGGAAGCCAGGCGGAGGCTCACGCGCCCGTCGTCGAGGCTGACAGCCAGCGTATTTGGAGCGCCGCTGCAATTGGTGGTGGAGGTTTCTATCACGCTCACGGAGCGAGCCTCCGCATCGGCTGCGAAGTCGACCACGATGCTGCTGGTGCCCTGCCCGCTCACGAGCGTGCCGCCGATTATGGCCCATTGAAAAGTAGAGCCTGCGAGTCCCGTTGCGGAGTAGCGTATGCCGGTAAGTTGTTCCGGACATACGCTCCGCGGCCCGGTGATGCTGGCGGTCGGCGCCGAGTTTACCCTGACTTGCACCGTGCTGGTGGCCGCGCACCCTTCCGCCGTGGTAGCTGTCAGCGTATAAGTCAGCGTGATGGGGCTGGCAGTTGTGTTAACAGCCGTGAAAATTGGTTGGGCGCTGGTGGCGCTGCTCAGGTTGGTGGCCGGACTCCACTGGTAGCTCAGACCTGGTTGAGCCGGCGTACCTAGCCTTACCTGCGCGGTGGGGCATACCGTGGCGTCGGGGCCAGCGTCGACCAGCACCGGTGGCCGGATTTCTACCATGCGCGAAGCCGAGTCGGAAAGACAGGCTGGCTCCACGATTTTCTGAACGGTCAGGCGGCCGGTGCCAACGGTGTTCCAGCGGACCTGCACCGTCGCGCCCGTAGTAGCGCCCTGAATAGCTCCGCCGTATACTTTCCATTGGTAGGCGCTGGCGGCAGTGCCTCCCGCGGTGTAGGCGTACGTCGAACCTAGGTCGCAAACCACCGCACTGCCCGTAATATTGATAGGCGGCGTGGCTTTAATAACGGTAATCTGAAATACTTCCGCTACGCTTTTAGCGCCGCAAGCGGCGTCGGTGGTCGTTACGACGACATCGTAGGGTGTCGGGCGGGCATCGCCGCAACGAGTGTTAAATACAAATTCTCCCCCCACGTTGCCACCAGTGCCCCTTATAGTTACCGAACCCGCGATACTGGTAGGCGGCAACAAGCCCGGCAGCCCGGCAAATTCGGCATTATGGCCATCGAAGCCATCGAGCAGCACGCTGGTGGCGCGCATCGTGAGCGGGTCGCCGTCGGCATCGGAGGCAGCCACGTTGAAGCTCAGCGACTGGCCTTCTTCTACGGTGAAGGAGCGCGTGTTGAGCGTAGCCGCCGTAAACTGCGGTTTCTGGTTGGTGGGGCAGCGCTGCACCACCAGCTGCACCTCGCGGCGCGTGGAGCCCAGCAGCACTTCGGCCCCGTTGATGGAGCGGTACTCCTGCACTTCTACTGCCACAACGTAGCGTCCACTCTGGGCTGCACTATAGCGACTCAGGCCGGTGCGGGCATTCAGCTCAATGTAGTTGCCCGCGCCTGTTCCGAAGGGGGCCGCGGCACTGTAGCCATCGGCGTAGGTCACGGCGGCAGGTGGGGGCGTGAAGGTGGCCGGCGCATTCATGGGGCCGTTGTAGGGCGTGCTGAAGGCATAAACCAGCCGGTCGCCGTCAGGGTCCACGGCGTTGTTCAGCACAAGGCTGGTATCGCCCTGACAAATCACCACGACGGCCGTATCCGAAAAGCTAGGGGAGGAGTTGAACAGCCGCGGCGGCGTTATCTCCACGTAAAGGGTTTGGTTTTGCTGCGTAGGGTTGCGCAGATTGGTGACGTCCATGCTGCGCGTGCCGTCGCTGTACACGGCATAGTAGCCCAGCGCAGATTCGGGCAGGTCTACCACGGCCTCGTAGCGGCACAGGCGCACCCTAGGCGGCGTGCCACCCGGCGCGGTGCACGCGCTGAGCTGGGTGGGAGTGATGATCGGATTGGCCACGCGCGGCAGCCGGAAAGTTCCGTTCGGCTGCGGCTCGTTCAGCGTCACGACCGGCCCGCAGCTAATCTGGAGGGAAATAAAAGTCTGGGTGCCCTGCCTACTGTCGATTAGGTTGCCAGTTGCCTTGTTGTAGATGCTGACAAAAACATTGCTTCGACCATCGGGGTAGTTCGACACATTCGTGCCGGGCGTACACTCCGAGTTGTTGTAAATCAGGGCCGTAATGCGGTACTGGTGCAGCGCGCTATTAGTCGGGCTTACACCTAAGTATTGGTAGCTCAACTCGCCCCCGACCAGGTGGGAGGCTACAGTCGGCACCACACGCACCACCAACAAGACCAACCAAGCCAGCAAACTACGGAGTAAAGGTTTTGGCATATAAAACGTTGATGAGAAGCGAGAGGAGAAGATATAGACGCAGTTCGTGCGTAGCTAAGAAAATAGAAAATCAGCTGCGTACAGCGTATGTCGCACCCCGAAGTCATGCGCGGGTACGTCAATTGCCAGGTAGCTAGCTTTGTCGTTGTAGTAATGCTGCCGCTGCTCGCCAGCTCGAACGACCCGTTAAACAACCAAAGCGCGCTGCCCAGAAGCTGCCACCAATGTGCCGAAAGATCAGTTAAATGTACTGACTTAATTGTACAATTGAAGCTGTGTATAATCCAGTAACACGGCTACGTCACCGAAAAAAGCTGCCACTTGGCGCCTTAAAAGCCGCTGCTTTCTCCAACCTCACTCCAACCGGCATGTACCTTTAATTGCAGCCCGGTTACCTGATCCTACAGGATTTTGACGGTGGGGCATTTTATAGCACGCAGAAGCTCATCACGCGTGAGCACATCATCATCCGCGACCTAATGAATACGCACGACGGAGCCACCTATTTTGCCGGGAGGGTATGAGGTGTTAATACACAGTACCATCTTGGTGGCGACCATCCTTTAATATGACACAGCGTTCCTGACTTTGAGCTGGAAGGCGGGACGACGATTGGCGGACTCATGCACGATGGCCAAGGCATACTGCTTGACTTTGAGGGAGATTCTGCCCTGCAAGCGTTGACGGGTGACTACGACAACCAAATAAAGTATGTGTCGGAGGGGCAAAAGAACAACTCGGCTTGCACGCGGTGCTGATCCGCCCGGATGGAATTGTCGCCTGGGCTTCTGACAGCGACCTAGGTTGTGGCGAAATCCAAAAGGCTGCCGCTCGCTGGTTTGTATTTCAGGAATAAGGCAATAAAAAGCGGCAGTTTTTACCGACAAGCCGCGCCTGATTTGACTGTTGCAATCTGTACCGGTGCGGGCAAACCCTGAAAGGCTAGTCCCGCCACGATCTACGCCCAAACTTCTACCGTCAATTTCGAACCTATTTGCTGCCCGAACCCCGTTTAGACTGCCTAGCTTTGGGGAGTAGTACAAAGAATTAACCCGTATGAAAGGAAAAGTAGTTTTAATAACCGGCGGTACTTCCGGCATCGGGCGTGCCAGTGCGGTGGCATTTGGGCAGGCCGGCGCCAAGGTGGTTGTCACCGGGCGCGATGCGGCACGTCTGGGCGAGACAGCCCGGCAACTCACCGACCTAGGTATTCAGCACCATACCGTGCGCGCCGACGTGGGCACCATTGCCGACTCAGAGCAAGCTGTGAATGAGACAATTGCCGCGTTCGGGCGCTTAGATATATTGATTAATAACGCGGGCATTTCCATGCGCGCCCTGTTTCAGGATGCCGAACTCGACGTAATCCAGCGCCTGATGCAGACTAACTTCTTCGGCACCGTGTACACCACCAAGTTTGCGCTGCCCCACATTCAAGCCAGCAAAGGCTCTATTGTGGGCATCTCCAGTATTGCCGGCTACCGCGGGCTGCCGGGGCGTACGGGCTACTCCGCTTCCAAATTCGCCATGAACGGCTTCCTGGAAGCCCTCCGGACGGAGTTGTTGCCGCAGGGGGTACATGTGCTGGTGGCCTGTCCCGGCTTCACCGCCTCCAACATTCGCCAGACGGCCCTGGCCGCCGACGGCTCCGCGCAGGGCGAATCGCCGCGCGACGAAGCTCAGATGATGAGCAGCGAAGAGGTGGCGCAGCACCTGGTCAGTGCCGTGCGCCAACGCCGCCGCGACCTGGTGCTTACCAGCCAGGGTAAGCTCACGGTCTTTCTGAACAAGCTGCTGCCAGGCCTCACGGATAAGTTGGTGCTCAATCACTTCCGTAAAGAAGAAACGGATTTCAAGGTATAAGTCTCCACCAGTAAAGCACAGTGCCCGGCAGCCGATAAGTTACAAACCTAGCTTATCGGCTGCCGGGCACTGTGCTTTACCGATGAAGCTATTGATTAAGCTCCAACCGGGCGCCGGCTACTGCCACTATAGTGCCCCGTCGGAGCTAGGTCCGCCTACTTCGCAACTTGCGCTAACTACTCACTTGATTAGCAGCAAGTCAGCACGGCGGATGTACGCCGTATGGCCCCGCCACAGCACGCGGTACCAGATATCCTGCTGGCCACGTACCACAAACCGGTCGCCAGCCGCCGCCGTCGTGAGCCAGGAAGAGCCCGCACCCGGCCCAGCCATTAGGGCGGCGTGCGGATTGGCCACTATCCCCGCCTGCACCGGACCCAGCACGTTCAGGAACGCAGCGACCAAACCTAGGTAAGCCGCGTAGCCGAGCCACCAGCCCCGCGCCACGGAGCGCCGTCGTGCTAGCAGGAGGGTTCCGCCGGCCACCGCCACAATGAGCAGCAGTTGCAGGACACGGTAGTAGTACCGGCGAAAGGTGATGATCAGACTTTGGCGCCACGAATCGGGGTAGCCGGTGGCGCGTTGGTTTTGGGCTAGCTCCACTATTTTGTGCCAAGTAGCATGGCGCGGCTGACGAGTCTGGGCCAGGTTCAGGTAGTAGAGCGCCGCCGTATAATGCCCTAGACCTTCCTGCACGTAAGCCATGCGCAACAGAAGCTGAGGTGATGCTTGGCGCTCCTGCCGCAGGATTCGGCGATACAACGGGTACGCCTGCTCCTGTTTGCCTGCCAAAAACAAAGAATCTGCTTTGTAAAGCGTTTTACTAACTTTTTGAGCCAGAATGGTTTGCCAAAAAAGTGTGAAAAACAGTAAAAAAAACCTCGTTTTTTTCTTCAAGATGTTTGGTGGTTAAATGATGACCCCCTACTTTTGTGCCCACAATAAAGGAACACAATTCCACAACAAAATAAACGATTCTGTAGCTCAGCTGGTAGAGCAATACACTTTTAATGTATGGGTCCTGGGTTCGAATCCCAGCGGAATCACCATAAGCCTCTCAGGAATGAGAGGCTTTTTTGTGCTTAAATAGTTCGTTTTCAGCACGTTATAAGGGTTTTTGAGTTCGGGTCTGGAAAAGTTACTCCTACAAATACCCCAGAATTCACTCCTACAAACCAGAAAATGTAGGAGTAACTTTGACTTTTGTAGGAGTAGATTTGAGGCCTATAGGAGTGAGCTTTAATGATTGGAAAGCTACTTGGAACCCTAGTAAACCATGTACCTTCAGGTTAAACGTTCGCCCGAGCGCCAAGGTGATTCCCTTTTGAGGTCCCTAAAGTGGCGTGGTAAGGCTCTAAAACGAAAAACCAGCGCTAAGGCTGGTTCTCGATGGTAGGCTAAATATCTAGTCCAGAAGGTTCACCACAATTCCAGCAGCACTAGTAAAGTAAGCCACGTACTCGTAGCTCTTATCACATAAGAATTTCACGTGCTCTACACTGTTGTTATACAGTTGCTCCAAAGCGTCCGCTAAGTCTATAGCGTCGTGATTCAGGTACTGAACTGCCTGAGGTGTGTTGGTGGTCAAACTTTTCAATTGCGCTGCAAACATTTCCGTGCTCATCATTTCTGTGTTAGTGGTAGAAGTTCGGTATGTTGCAAATGTAAGAATATTATCTTACGGCTGTCAAGTGAAATGTTTTGTCACCTTGTTAAACCGGTAGCCTTCTGCTTTTGCTTCTCTTTTCCTGTTTTTTCGTATTTGCTCACTTCTAAGTACGTCTGCAATAATTGAAAGCTGAATTGCTATTTCATGTAACATCTTATTATTTTCTTGTAGTTGTTTCGCTAGTTCTTCCATGTTGTTGCCTTGTATAGTAGTAAATACTCTATAAACGAAAAAAGCAGGAGTTACCCTGCTTTCATTTGTTATCTATGGTCAGGGCTGGTAAGCCTCGTCAATGGGTATTTGGTTGATTAGTGTGTTGTAACAAATATACTGTCATTGCTAACTCAGGAAAAACAAAAAAGGCCTACCATATGGTAGACCTCCTTGCAATACAGAACAGAACAGATAAAAATGAGTAACCTCAGAAGTAGCAGAGTAATAACTTCTGACCAAACATACACGCAAGTTATTTACCAGGAAAACAAAAAGCTCAACTAGTAGCTGAGCTTGCTTGGTAATACTACAATGGTACAGCTACTAGATTATAGGACATATTGTTTGTTGTGTCACCATCCTGGTGAATAACGTCAAATTTTCCCTCTATTAGCTCTTCACCTGAGTGCCATGCAGCCGCTACTAAATAATCCACTGGAAGGTCTAGATTCGCGTAAATAAACCCATCTGCACCTTTACGTAGTTCAGCTAATTGTTTCGTGTCCTGAAATCGAACATTACCAAAATTCGAGACCTCGAATCCAGGGTGAAATTTAGCTGGTAACCATTCTTCGAAAGGGTGAATATCCATAGTGTATTGCTTTACGCCGCTGATAAAGTAAAGATACGCCTTTCCTAATTATTTTCCCTTTTTAATTCAATTTAATAAAATCGAAATCCTTATTCGATTTTATTCCATGTATTCCTTTTATTCCCTATTCGAGGTAGGCTAACTCGTTGATTTTCAAATTGTCCGAAGAGTGTTCTTGTGCTATGGTACTGCCTCAGCTGGATTATAGTACTGGATTACTAGGTCTATGGTACATTCAGTTGCGATTCTTGTACTGATATACCAGGTATATGGTACTGTATCTGAGGTAAATTTTCTGATATATGTTGTTTGGTACTGCATTATTCTTAACTTTGCAGTACCATAAAGCATATAAGCAGTACAGAAATGAAAACTACAGCGACACTCAGCAACACTATTGTCCGAGAAAATCAGTCAGTTATGACGGTTACGGAGGCTAGATTATTCGCGGCGTGTCTTCGCACTGTGCGTCGAGCTGATAATGTACTTCAGGAGATACGCGTGAGGATGGTAGGGGATGTCATTACCAGCTACTCCGGCAAAGCGTATGCGCTGGTGCGCGAATCCATTGAGAACCTATTATCCAGAAAATATCAATGCCTTGGTGATACAAGCTTATTTGATACCCTAGGGATTGAAGAACAGACTGGGGATATCGTTGGTACATGGAACCCAGCAGCTGAATCGCACTTGATAGGATTTGAGGCTAACGGCGTCGGTTTTACACAAGTAGATTTTACTCGGGTTCGTTTCCGCAATCCTCATACTTACCGGCTTTTCTGGCTATTGAAGTCGTATCAATCACTCAACACGATTAAAGCATGGAAGGTCGAAGAACTCCGGATGGCTATCCTGAACGACTTGACCACTTACCCCAATTTGGCGGATTTTCGCCGTGCCTTGCTCGATAAGGTGTGTGCTGAGCTTGGTTATAGCTACGAAACCAAAAAGCGCGGGAAACGTGTCCTAGGTGTCATTTTCAAGGCGCTGCCGATACAGCCTGTGGAAGCCTCTGGTGAGGCGCTGGCTGATAAGAACCCTAAGCCCTCGCACCAAGTTCCTAAGACTAAGAGTGAGCCCGTAGAGGCTGTAAACCGTAACATTCTAGCGGATTGGAGTGGTGCTGAGGCTATACATGTAGCTCAGGGTTGTAAAGTCATGGAAAATCGTGGCGTAACGCTCCCTCAGCTTGTTAAAATCCTGTCTTGGTGCGGCGGGAAACGTTCAAGATTTGACAGTGTGATAAAAGCCCAACATCAAGCATGGGCTGAGCACCAAGGACAGCCTAAAGACAACTTAGCGGCTGCAATCGTAGGCCGAATCAAGAAGGAATGTCCAGGTATTTTTTAATTTAAGAGTTACTAGTGTCGTATGAGACTCTTTGAATAGGTATGTCTTTAAAATCGAATTCTACTGGGGTATATTGATTCTTTTTGAAGACCTCATAAAACCTAATGAATTCTGGTAAGTAATTCCAATTGGCAAATGTGCTCTTTTTTATAACGTTAACAAGAGTTTCGTAATTACCATAGTAATCCTTTGCATAAGGCCCAATTAAGAATTTATCACCATCTGTGCTCCAGCGGTATAAAATAGAGTGAATGAAGTCATCAAGTGCTCTCTCTACTGCAAAAAACAGGTAGATAGATTTTGCGTGAGATGATGGTCTTTCATATTTTCCATCTTTGTATGTTGCACAGTTAAGAAATAATGTTTGAGCAGTTTTGAATCTTGCATCAGATTGATTGCAGTATTTTTGTAAGTAATTAGTTGCAATATTGTTTATTTCTTCTGGGGATAGAGTAAAGGTGTGTTGGTATTCTTTGCTTATCTTTTTTATTATTGATGATTCAAAAATAAACGGCGATGAGGCATTGATGAATAATTCTCTAACAAATTCAATAAATTCATGCCTTTCTAATGGTATATTTTTCTCTTCATCCATATTAGAGCTGTGTGTTTCATAAATATTTATTAAATAAATAGTTTTTTCAGGATTAAAGCCTATCATTTCATCGCCATACTTGTTAAAGAAGCTTTTTTTAGGCTTTCTGCTGGCAAAATAAAAAATAGCTGTTGTTACTTTCTTGTAATCTCCTGGGTTGTCGAAAGCTGTAATATATTCAAAGCGCTCGGATAATTCATCTGTAAGCCCACTCTCTATCCATTTGTCAATATGATTATTGAAGATATCTTGGCTAGAGCTTCTTGCGCGAATGAAGCTTATTTCTGATAAGTTATTGTGTAGAAGCGCGTAGGAGAAATAAAGATTGAACTTACTCGGGTAAACTATAGATTGTTTTGTTCTTTCTATTCTATTAGAATCACTGAAAATAGCTGCAATAAGTTCTATTATCTTTGATACAGAATGTTTTTCAATCGCTAATATTTCAAGATTATCTTCAAGGTGTTCACTAAGTAAGTATTCATTATTATCATTGTTTTCTTTCTTTTTTAAAGTGTATTTCTGGTCTTCATTATTATAATATGGTCTCTGTAAAAATAATTCTCTTTGTTTGTATAGTAATTGATAAACTTCCGGATAATTGAGTCTTAGTATTTCTATTCTAGTGAAATCATGCACGTCTACCTCGCTTATTATTTGATTATTAGCCTCTCCAATAAGTTTGCTTAGATTTAAAGATATGCTATTCGATAATCTTGTTACATCTCGTAAGCTCGTTAGCCAAGATTTTATTAAAACAGGCTCTGTGTTAATCTCTGCTCCAAAAAATGCTTCTTTAAAGACCTTTTCAGATTCAGGAAATGCTATGATGAGTTGCGCTGTTAACTTGTTTATCAATATATCTTTGTTGTAGAATGGAAGGGTTACTTCTATTTGAAATATCTTATTGATGAATTGATTTGTATTATGTGTGTTATGTTTCTCAAGGGCTTTTGATACATAAGTCCTGTCGTACGCAACTATAAAAAATGTATTATAGAAGTTGGCGGTATTCCTTATAAGTCTCAAGACTTCCATAATCTCTTCCGAATCTAGCCTATCTAGGTCATCTATCGTAATAATAATTTTTTTGTTTATCTCTCTGAGTGTGTTATTGATATTTTTATGAATGCTATTAATAGATTCGTTATTAGCTACAGTAGAAGTTGCTTTCTTTATAAGGCTTGTTACTTTGTTTTCGTGAATATTAACTAGTTTGTTGGAGTATTTTGTTAGTAAGTATGGTATTGATTGGTGATGCTCTGCCAATGCTTCCTGCATTGTGTCGAAGAAATCTTTAATGAGGTCTTTGGGCGTATTGCTATTCCAAGGAGAGACTTCAATGTGTATTGTGTCTTTTTTGTTAATGTCACAAATAATTAGATTTATAAATGATGTTTTCCCAGTTCCCCAGGGTCCATTGATGCCAATAGCAAATGCTGTATCAAATCTGTTGTTATTGATTGATGCTGCTAATGTAGAGGCATAACCGTTATAGCTTAATTCATCAGCATGTTCGTCTGTACCTGTGATTGGTTCATCGTTGGTTATAATAGGGAATAATATTTTTCCTGAATTTTCAACCGATTTCTTCTCTAGGTTTCTGGCCTGCGTATTTTTTAATAAGTAGACGGATATTGCAGCAACACAGTAGATAAACAATAGTATAACAGGGATATCTAAGTACTTGAGCTTATCGTATAGCTTGAATCCTGTGAAAACCCAGGTGTTTGTGAAAACTCTTAAGTATACATGGAAGCTTGTTATTAGTAATGTTATTAGGCTAAGCGATAGAAGCAGGTATCCATTGAGCTTCTTTCTTAGCACTATAGATGCAATAGCAATGAATGATAGCGCTATTAAAGTTACAAGAACGTCATGAGGGGCATTACCTGCTACCTTTGACAGGTAAGGTTTTGCTACGTTGTCATAAAGAGTAGCTTCTAAACCTTTTACAATAGAGCTAAGAAATAATAGTGCAAACAGAAGAGCTATTATTGGCAATAGTATCTTGGTTCTGTATAGAAACTTGATAGTATTCATGAATTATTATCGCGGTTAGTTGAGGATTTCTTCGTTTCTACTTTATAAATCTGTGAGCTTGATGTAACAAGCATAATCTTCCAAGCACTCCGTACTAGTGAGGGTCCTGGTATACTCCTGCATCTTGTTCTCCAAGTGGTCATAGAACAGCTCCACGAAGTAGCCTCCTGACATGTGATACAGGCCAACTGTGTCTTCTTCCTCGTAGCGAGTAGCTAGGTAGATTCCTCCATCCCAGACCAGAACTACTTGCTCCTGGAAGCTAAGAGTGCGAAAAGTGTAATGAGAGGCAATCATATGTGCTAAAAATACTAAGAATATTGCTAACTTTATTAGAGTTCTATTATTGACTAAGCTAAACCGTTACACTTCTTATATGGAGTACTCTCAAATCTACTTTGGTAAGCCCCTAGGGCAACTAACCTATCCTGATTTAGAAGCATTTTTCTCGGTAGAACGAGAAGAATCAGACCAACTGGAGTTCAAGTCATGTAATCCCAATGGTAAGCTGGATGATAAGATAGAGGGGGTGACCCAAGGTATCTGTGCTTTTCTCAACTCCAGTGGTGGGCTACTTATCTGGGGAGCACCCGAAGGAAAGAAGGTAGATGGTAAGAAAGAGAAGGTGTTTGTTGGGGACTTGACCAGGGTCCCTCTTACCGTCGAAAAGGATTGGCTGATTAGTAAGATTTCTGATAAGATAATACCCTTGCCGATTGGTATCCGTGCTCAGTTAATCAGAAAGGATGATTATCAAGTGTGTGTATTTGAAATCGATGAGAGTCCTTATGCTCCTCACCAAACAGATAATATCTACTATATGAGGATTGATGGGCAAAAGAAGCCAGCTCCTCACCACTACATAGAAGCTTTATTTAAGAAGGTTACATATCCTCGGTTAGAGGCATACATTATTCCAGAAGATATGGATACTATTGAGAAGGGTTGCTACTTAGAACTAGAGTTCTTCTTCTTTAATTTTTCGCCTTTTATTAATGAAGAAGGATTCTATTATAAAATACAAATACTTGGTGGTGTATTTGCCGATTACAATCCTCATCAAGTTGTTCATCCTAAGTATACTTTACAGGGCTCCCAGTATACTTACAGGAACGAAGGGAAAATTCTGTACAACGGAGAACCTATTAGTATTGATAAAAAAATCAATTTTACCAGTAGTCAAAGGCATGTTTTGAAGGATAAAAATACAGGTGAAATCTTGGTCTTCTTTGGTGGTAAGACGTCTCCTATCAAAGTGAGTCGTTACAAAATAGATTTGTCAGGAGACCTAGATAATGTAAGAGAAAGGGTTTCAATAGTCTACGAGAATAAATTGATTTCTGAAATACAGACTGAGATTAATGATTCCGAAAACGACATGTTGGAAAAATTTGGTATATTGAGAAAAAAAGTACACTAATAACCAAGGTAGAAAGAAAATGACTATTAAATTAGAAGATGGTTCATACGTGTCTATGGACAATATCGAGGACATCAGGTATACTCATTATGAAGATGAGGAAAATTTATTGGTAATAGAAAATGGCAATGAGGTCTACAGAAAGTTTTCACCATATCGTATCATGCTGGTAGTTCTGCAAAACGGTAAAAAGTATGTGGTTACTAGCATCTATAGTCCAGAACGGAAAGAAGTTGTTACTGTCGTAAAAGATTTCAACGGTGAAATTACGGGTGCGAGGATGCAAATAGATGAGTTTGAAAAGCTTTTCGCTAACAACTAAAATCTACTTAGCAAGGGCCGTAAGATGAAATTTAACCTCTATGCTCCTGTATAGAGGTTTTTTGTTGCCTGCGCTAGTCCAGGTTGAACGCTCTCCGCATGGGTATACAATCCTTCTGGCGTCTGTCATCTATGCTTGCAGGGCGTATTTACACGCATGGAAGAAGTTGAAATCTGGAAGTCAATTCCTGACTGGGAGCATTACGAGGTCAGCTCGTTGGGCCGCGTGCGCAAAGGTGACTTTATGCCTCGACTGCGAAACACACCATATGGCGTATCTGTGTTCTTAAACAACTGGAGTGTTATGAGAAGTGCATATGTACATAACCTCGCTGCTGAGGCATTTTGGGGTAAAAAGAAGGCCTACCACGCTGACGGCAACAAGGAAAATAATAGGCTGGATAACTTAGTAGATAAGCGTCCTGCTAGTTATGTGAAGCCTATACGGGTGAAGCCTGCGCCGCCAGAACGTGTGAGTAAAGGTGTTCTGGAGCTGATTAAAAAGCCTGGGGTCAGCTGGGATGAAATCGCTGTGGCATTAGGCTTCCAGATGACCAGCAAGGCACAAGTACTAGCACATATCAAGAATAGTATCCTGAACGCGTCGGATGCTGAGAAGTATGGTAGCCAGTAGGCACATTGTAAGACGAAATTCAACCTCTACACCATGACGTAGAGGTTTTTTAATGCCTATTATGTAAAATTTAGTCTCTGATTATTAATGAGTTATAATTATGCTATGTGTTTTTTACTTTCTTAGTATACATAAAAGACAAGATGTTTGTCTGCCACCACTATTTAATGGTGTACACAAAGACAAACATGAAACAAGAAGTAGAAAAGCAAAAAGTAGAAAAGGACCTGAGAACTGAACGGATTACGTTCAGGCTGGTACCAGCTTGGAAGACGCTGGTAGAATCAGAAGCCAAACGTCGAGAAATAACAGTGACTGAGCTACTCGAAGAAGCTTTAGTTAAGCACCTAAGTCCTAGTGCTGGTAGAAATAGAGTATAAGGTAATTACCTACACTTAGCAGATAACAAATAATAGAATACAGAACATGTTTAACTAAATGTTAACCACACAACAATTTGACGAACTAAAAAACACCATTAATGACGCTCTACAGCCACAATTCAACTATTACGAGTCGCTGAGAGGAAACCAACCTAATGAGCAGCTATTAACGCTCAGCAGAGTTGCAGAAATAATAAAGAGTGGTACGTTCATCCAACAGGATGATATCACCAACCAAATACAGCAATACAGAGCTACTGGCAACAAAGAGGAAAAAGAGAAGCTGCCTGTCGTGGCCTTCGCTGGTCAGTTTCAAGGTGTAAGAAGTGATGCTAGCCTGAAGGTAGACACATATACAGGTTACCTCTGCTTGGATTACGACCATCTTGAAGATGTCCAGGTTACCAAGCAGAGACTGCTGGAAAGCAAGTTTGGACGCTACGTCAAGCTAGCCTTTGTCTCGCCCACGGGCGACGGTCTGAAGGTAGTTTTTGAAGTTGATTGTAAGTCAGACGAGCATAAGGCTTGCTGGAAGAAATTGGCTGAACTAGTCGGGAAAGAGCTTCCTGAACTTGGTACTGCGCTGGATACCCAGACCGCAAATGTGTCTAGAGGCTGCTTTCTAAGTGCAGATACTAATGTGTACTACAATCCAGATGCTGATGTGTACCGTCGTACTAGTGTAGATATCTGGCTAGGGCTGGGTTCACATACTCCTAGTTCAGATTGGAAGGCAGAATACATTAAGCAAGAAAAGGAGAGGTTACCTAGTGTTCGTGTTCACCAAACGGATGGAAATGACCAAGACCAGGATGATGATGACAACGGTTTACTAGTAGTAAAGACCATCCTGGAAGCTTGCCAGCAACAGAGTAGGAGCATTACCAGCAGCTACAATGATTGGTTTGCTGTCGCAAATGTGGTGAAAGGAGTGGTAGGTGATAACCAGTATGCTCTGTCCATCTTCGACCAATTCAGTAGACTAGATGGTAGTGGTTATAATCCAGATGGCGTCCGGAAGCTCTTTAGAAACATCCAGCAGGATAGAATACAACATGGTGTTGGTACGCTGGTACTCCTGGCTCGTGAAGCTGGAGTAGATTTAAAGCTACCTAGCCTTGTAGGTACTAAGAAGACCAGGAGCCAAGCAGCAAAGCCAACTGATAGTAAGAAGGTGACGCAAGCTGATATTCGAGATACTGTAAGTCAGCTGTACGATATCTATTATGACAAAGCAGCAGGTAACTACTACTACGCTCAGGCAGGTGAGAAGAATCCTTTTAACTGGCAGTTGTTTACTGCCAAGTCCACTTTTTTGAATGAGTTGCTAGGAGAGTTGGAAGAGTACAACGTCGTAATTCAGAAACGCAAGCTGGAAGAGACGTTGTTCAACCAGAATACGTATCTGAGGTGGTCGAGTAAAAACAGACAGTGGCAAGTCTTATCTTCCACTGCCCATGCCCGACAAAATCATTCCAAGCGGCTCGCCGCTGACCCGCAAAAAATACAC
>NZ_BMHT01000007.1 GCF_014641455.1 Hymenobacter cavernae | reverse complement strand
GACAAGCAAATCGGCTACGACAAAACGCAGGAGCTAGCTCAGTATGCCCGCTCCAAAAACGTGGGCCTGCTGGTGTGGTACAACTCCAACGGCCACTGGAACCAGGCCCCGCAAACCCCGACCAACGTGCTCTTTGAGCCCGAAAGCCGGCGCCAGGAGTTTGCCCGCCTCAAGCAGATGGGCATTGTGGGAATAAAGATCGACTTCTTCGGCGGCGACGGGCAGTCGTTTATGAACTACTACCAGGATTTGCTCGTCGATGCTGCCCAAGCCGGTCTGCTGGTCAACTTTCACGGCGCTACCTTGCCTAGGGGCTGGAACCGCACCTATCCTAATCTGATGACGATGGAAGCGGTGAAGGGCTTCGAGTTCCTGACCTTCGACCAGCGCAACACCGACCAGGAGGCTACCCACTGCGCCACGCTGCCCTTCACCCGCAACGCCGTGGGCCCGATGGACTTCACGCCTATGGCCTTTTCGGAGATAAGAGGCAAGCAGCGCCGCACCTCCAACGCCTTTGAGCTGGCCTTGTCGGTGCTGTTTCAGTCCGGTATTCAGCACTACGCCGAGGTGCCCGAGGGCATGGCCGCGCAGCCCGCCTACGTGCAGGACTTCGTGAAAAAGCTACCCCCGCGCTGGGCCGACGTGAAGCTGGTGGATGGCTACCCCGGCCAGTACGTGGTGCTGGCCCGCCAGGCACCCGGCGGCGCATGGTACGTGGCTGGCATCAACGCCACCGACGCCCCCAAAACCATTCAGCTGGACCTCGGTAAGCTAGGTCTGCAAAGCGGCACCCTCATTACCGACGGGGACACCAACCGCAGCTTCAGCACGCGGGCCGTGGTGGGCACTACCCTCAGCGTAACGCTGCCCGCGCGGGGCGGCTTCGTGGTGCAGCCCTAGGCCCTGGAATGCCGGCGGCTACGCCGGTTTTGATTATTCCCGTTGCAAACCGTCCGATTTTCCCACCCATCACCTAGGTCCGCCGGGCCTTTTTCCGAGTTATGAGAAACCTACTCCCTGTTATGCTGGGCGTTGTCGTGCTGAGCATAAGCAACACTTTTGCCCAAAAAATGGCGATGGAAGCACCTAAGGGCTTCGACCAACCCACCGCGGGCATTGCTACCGGTAAGCTAGATAGTATCAGCTACCCGTCGAAAACCGTGGGCACGGTGCGTAAGGCGCTGGTGTACACGCCGCCGGGCTATTCTAAAAAGAAGAAGTACCCGGTGCTCTACCTGCTGCACGGCATCGGTGGCGACGAAAAGGAATGGCTCAAAGGAGGGCGCCCGCAGGTGATTCTGGATAATCTGTACGCGGCGGGCAAGCTCAAGCCCATGCTGGTGGTGATGCCCAACGGCCGGGCCATGAAAGACGACCGGCCCGTGGGCAATATCTACGGCCCGGATAAAGTGGCTGCTTTTGCCAACTTCGAAAAAGACCTGCTGACCGACCTCGTCCCCTACATCGAAAAGCACTACCCGACCCTGACCAGCCGCGAGAACCGGGCTATTGCCGGGCTGTCGATGGGCGGTGGTCAGTCGCTGAACTTTGGGTTGGGCAACCTGGATAAATTTGCCTGGGTAGGCGGCTTTTCCTCGGCTCCTAACACCAGGCAACCCGAGCAGCTGGTGCCCGATGTAGCAAAAGCCAAAAAGCAGCTCAAGCTGCTCTGGATTTCGTGCGGCGACGCCGACGGCCTGCTGCCCATCAGCCAGCGCACGCACGACTACCTCTACGAGCACAGCGTGCCGCACGTGTACTACCTCGAAGCGGGCGGGCACGACTTCAAGGTTTGGAAAAACGGGCTGTACATGTTCTCGCAGCAGCTGTTTAAGCCCGTCGATGTGGCGGCGCTGCCTACCTACACCGTGCTGGGCGCACCGGCTGCGACCAACGTGCGCAATGCCAAATACCCTCAGCTTTTGCCCGACAACCGCGCCGTGTTTCGCCTCAAAGCGCCCGGCGTGCAGCAAGCCCAGCTAGACCTAGGCCGGAAGTACGACATGGCAAAAGACAGCAGCGGCACCTGGATGGTGACGACCGACACCCTCAGCCGGGGCCTGCATTATTACTCCCTGGTGCTCGACGGCCTGCCCGTAGCTGACCCCGCTAGCGACACCTTCTACGGGATGGGGCGCATGGCTAGCGGCATTGAGGTTCCCGGCCGCGGCACTAGCTTTTACGCGCTGTGCGACGTGCCCCATGGCGAGGTTCGGATGAAGCGGTTCTTCTCTAAGGTCACTAATACCTGGCGGCAGTTTTATATCTATACCCCAGCGGGCTACGACGCCAGCCCCGCCACCAAGTACCCGGTGCTCTACCTGCTGCACGGCGGCGGCGAAGACGAAACCGGCTGGGCCAGGCAAGGCAAAGCTGACTTGATTTTGGACAACCTGATTGCTGAAAAGAAGGCCAAGCCCATGCTCGTGGTAATGCTGGATGGCAACATGGGCGGCCCCGGTGGCTTGGCCGGCTTCGGCGAGAATACGCTGAAAAGGTTTGAAGACGAGCTAAAACAAACCGTGCTACCAGTGGTGGAAAGCAACTATCGGGTGGCAGCCGGGGCCAACAATCGGGCCTTGGCGGGCTTGTCGATGGGAGGCCTGCAAACCCTCTACGCCGGTATGAAGAACACCGATATGTTTGCCTACCTGGGGGTGTTCAGCTCGGGCTTTTTTGCCAATAACCCCCAGCTGTCCGACCCGCAGTATGCCTTCATGAAAGCCAATGCCAGCACCATCAACACCAACCTGAAGCAGCTGTGGCTCTCGATGGGCGGACAGGCCGACATCGCCTACGCCAACAATAAGGTGATGCGGGCCAAAATGGATGAGCTAGGCATCAAGTACGTGTACAGCGAGTATCCCGGCGGTCATACCTGGCCCGTGTGGCGGCACGATTTGTACCTGTTTGCCCAGAGGCTGTTTTAAGCCACCTAGCAATTACAGGCTTACGAGTTCACTACCCCTATCTTCTACCCTAGCTCCATGAAAAACACTTTCCTCGTTGTCCTACTGGCCCTGGTGTCCTGGCTACCCTTGCAGGCACAAAACCCGATTATCCGAGACGTGTTCACGGCCGACCCGGCGCCGCTGGTGTACCACGACACGCTGTTTTTGTACACTGGTCATGACACGGCCTCGGTGCAGGAAACGAACTACAAGATGCCCGACTGGCGCATCTACGCCACCACCGACCTGGTGCACTGGAAAGACTACGGCACGCGCCTCTCGCCCCGAACCTTTGCCTGGGCTACCGGTGATGCCTACGCGGCGCAGTGCGTCTACCATAAGGGCAAGTTCTACTGGTTTGTATCCACGTTTCATAAGAAAGACGACAACAGCCAGGGCGGCGCGGCTATCGGTGTGGCCGTGTCGGACCGCCCTACGGGGCCGTTCCGGGATGCTATTGGCAAAGCACTTATCGTCAATGAGATGACCAAGGACCTGCCGCACGCCTGGGATGATATTGACCCCACCGTTTTTATCGACGACAACAAACAGGCATACTTGTACTGGGGCAACGGCAGCTGCAAGTGGGTGAAGCTCAAGGATAACATGATCGAGTTGGCGAGCCCCATCACCACGTTTACTCCCAAAAACTACATCGAAGGGCCTTGGGTGTACAAGCGCAGAAAGCTCTACTACCTCGTGTATGCCAGCGCCGGCACCAAGCCCGAAATGATAGAGTATTGCACGGCCCCCAGCGCCACCGGGCCGTGGACCTACCGGGGCATCATCCAGGAAAATGTGCCCAACAGCTTCACCACCCACCCCGGCATCATCGACTACAAGGGCAAGAGCTACTTTTTCTACCACAACGGCGCCCTGCCCACCGGTGGCAGCTATCGGCGCTCCATCTGCGTGGATTACCTGCACTACAACCCCGACGGCACCATCCAGAAAATAGTGCAAACGACAGACGGGGTAGCACCAGCTAAGTAATGCCGGCTGCTCACTTCCCAGCGCAGCACCTAGCTATTCCGCACGTCCTACCCGGCAAGTTATGGTAGGTTCTGGCTAAGTATTGCAGGACTAGGTGACGTTGCAGCTCATACGTTTCGTGGTATTCTGCTTGAATGTCGTTGGATAGACCTAGGCCCGCGCAGGCCTCAGCGAAGCCGTGGCCTCCGAGTCGACGTTGCACGCCCCACAGCACGGCTACCATAGTAAAATTATATCGCAGCAGCTGGCCCCACCTTGCGCGGATTCCGCCAGCTGCTGGTCGATTGCAGCGCTAGATAGTTTCCGACGGAAGATCCGGCTGTTTGGCGTCGCTGTCGCCGTTTGACTTGGTTGTAATAATGCCGGAGACCTAGCTCTGCTCCCAGCATTGTACAAATTCGCGTACCGGGCAAGCTCGTGCCTGGCCTGCTGGTTAACCTTGAGGAGCGCCCCGCCGAAGCCAGTCGCATAAACGACCCAGCGCGGCAGCAGCTGGCATTCGGCACCTAAGCTAATGGGATGGTCGCCGGCGCCGTTGCGAATGGCTTGGAGTTAAAAATCCAGCAGACGCAAGTGAAACTCCGTTTGGCGAAGTTCCACAAATAAGTACCTAGCTAGCTTTGCCCTACAATTGCAGCGGCCCTGCCAGCAAACAGACCTGTAGCAGCCTCTTACCCAACCTAGGCTTTCCTTCTGCTTTTATCATCGATCCTTCGCGCTATGAAATTCCAAACTTTCTTCGTGGCCTGTGCCCTGGTGCTCTCGGGAAGCGCCTTGGCCCAAACGCCCGCTAAGCAATGGGACCGTACCCTCGGTGGCAGCGGGGAGGAACGACTCGCGGGAATGCAGCCCACTCGCGACGGCGGCAGCATTCTGGTGGGCGCCTCCCAGTCCGGCATCTCGGGTGATAAAACGCAGGCACACCTCGGGGGAGATGATGCCTGGGTGGTGAAAGTAGATGCGCTAGGCCGCAAGCAGTGGGACCGAACGCTCGGTGGCACTCGCTACGACGGGGCAACCAGCGTGCAGCAAACCGCCGATGGCGGCTATATCGTGGCGGCTTACTCTGATTCGCCTGTCTCGGATGACAAGACGCAAGCCAGCCAGGGCGGCGTAGATTATTGGATCATAAAGCTCGATGCGCAAGGCACCAGCCAGTGGGACCGTACCATTGGAGGCGACGCCGATGACACCCCGATCAGTGTGCAGCAAACCGCCGATGGCGGCTATGTGCTAGCCGGCAATTCCAGCTCCGCCACTTCCGGCGACAAGAGTCAAGCCAGCCGGGGGAGAAGCGACTACTGGGTTGTGAAGCTCGATAGCCAAGGCAACAAGCAGTGGGATCGTACGCTTGGGGGAAGTAGAATTGATGCGTTTACCAGCTTGCAACCAACCCCGGACGGGGGCTACCTGCTCGGCGGCTACTCCCAATCTGATGTCTCCGGTGACAAAACCCAGCCTAGCTTGGGTGGCTACGATTTTTGGCTGGTTAAGCTCGATGCACAAGGCCTTAAACAGTGGGACCGGGTGCTCGGCGGCAGCGAGAATGACTACTTGCAAGGGCTACAGTTGACGGCTGATGGCGGCGCGTTGCTTGCCGGCTCCTCCTACTCGGGAGCCAGCGGCGATAAAAGCCAGCCCAACCTAGGTGGCCGGGACTTCTGGCTGGTGAAGCTCAATGCGCAGGGCACCAAACAGTGGGACCACGCGTACGGCACGTATCAGGAAGATTATCTCACCAGCCTCACTCTTTCCACCGATGGCGGTTGCCTGTTTGGCAGCAGCGACTTCAGCACGTACCATGCGACGAAGCTCGACGCGCAAGGCGCCAAGCAGTGGGAACAAACCCTGCGTGCTGACGGTGGCTATACCCAGCTCACGCGGGTAAGTGCTACCTCGGATGGTGGGTATTTGCTGGCGGGCATGTCCACGGATGGTGCCGTAAATGACAAGAGCGAACCCAGCCGCGGCGGGGAGCTCTACGGCGATTATTGGGTGGTGAAGCTCGCCCCCGCTGTCTTGGCCAACCATTCAGCCAAGGCGCCCGCAGAGTTGCGTGTGTATCCCAATCCGGCCCGTAGCTCCTTCACGGTGCAGCTAGCCCTCAATATGCCACCTTCTGGCCTCCAGTTGCACCTGGTGGATGCAGTCGGCCGTAAGGTCTTGCGCCACGCCCTGACGGCGGCATCCGTCCAGGTCCCCACCGACACCCTGCCCGCAGGCTTGTACTGGCTGCGCGTAAGCGGACCACAGGGATACCAGGCGACCCAACGAATTGTGCTTGAGTAGCTTCTGCCTCTCCCCCCTTTCGCTACCGCCAAACGGCCTGGCAGGTGTATCCCGCTGTTTCGCTTGATGACGCAGGCTACCTAGGTTTCGTGGCGGGCCAGGCCTGACGGTGGGCTCCTCGGCAGATAACTATCTTCCATCTCAAGAAGACGGAACACGGTGCGCCCACTGGAAAAAGCACATGCTACGAAGGATGAACGAGGAAGTAGCTATACTTCCTCGCAGCTCTTTTTTTGTTTCCTTTCTAACTCTAGTTCCATGTACACTCCGGAAGTCAATACCAAGACGATTGAAGTATTATCCGACAATTGGTACACGCTCCGCAAAATCACCTTCGCGCTCCGGCAGAAAGATGGTCGCTGGTCTACCCAGAGCCGCGAAGCCTACGACCGGGGCAACGGGGCGGCCATCCTGCTGTATAACCCCGGCAAGAAGACGGTTATCCTAACCCGGCAGTTTCGTATGCCCACCTACCTGAACGGCAACACTACCGGTATGCTCATTGAAGCCTGCGCGGGCCTGCTCGACCAAGACGACGCGGAAGCCTGCATCCGGCGGGAAACGGAGGAAGAAACCGGCTACCGGATCCAAAAAGTGCAGAAAGTATTCGAGGCGTACATGTCGCCGGGCTCCGTCACGGAAATGCTGTACTTCTTCGTGGCCGAGTACGGTGAGGAGTTGCGCGTGCACGATGGCGGTGGATTAGCCGAAGAACAGGAAGACATTGAAGTACTGGAATTACCGTTTGCTCATGCTTTGCACCTGATCCGGACGGGCGAAATCAGAGATGCAAAAACCATCCTGTTGCTCCAGTATGCGCAGCTTCATGCACTCCTCGGATAGGACATGCGCAAGATTGAAATCGTCGAGTATAACCCTAGCTGGCCTACTGCCTTTCAGGAATTAGCCCAGGTCTATGCTGCGGCGCTCGGTGAGTGGCTTATCGGCATCGAACATGTCGGCAGCACCGCCGTGCCCGGTTTGGCAGCCAAACCGGTTATCGATATTGATCTTGTTATTCAAGATCAGGCAGTTTTGCCTGTTTTGGTAGCGCCACTAGCAGCGTTGGGGTATCAGCATCTGGGCAATAGAGGCGTAAAGGAGCGGGAAGCTTTTAAACAGTTGGATGAAAATGCCCCGTACACAACACCCAAAAGAACGTGGCCCGCGCATCACCTCTACGTGTGTTTAGCAGCAGGCGCAGGACTCACGAATCATCTTTCCCTGCGCAACTACCTGCGCACGCACCCCGAACAGGCCCAAGCGTATGCGGCCTTAAAGCGCGACCTTGCGCGTCGTTTTCCCTACGCCAGCGAACAGTATGTGGAAGGCAAGACAACCTTTATCGGCAACATCATTGGCAATGGGTGAGACACGGGCAGAGCCGCCAGGTTGATGCGTGTGCCCTGGATTGTCCACGAAAACCTAGGTCTTGGTGGTTGTGAAAACCTAGGTTTTCGTGAACAACCCAGGTAAAACGAAGCCGATTTTCTGCGCCGTCCGGCCTCCAGAATTTACTAGCTGCTGATTTTCTTACCCATTGGTAACGTGGGCGTAGCGCCAGGTCCTGGACCTTTGCCGCGTAACGCAACGACTATGAAAGGTAAGGTATTACTGACCGGCATCTCCGGTTTTATCGGCTCGCATACGGCCATCCACTTGCTGGAGAATGGGTACGAAGTTACCGGTACGCTGCGGAGTCTGGACCGGGCAGATGCAGTAAAAACTATGCTGGCGCGCCACACCCAGCATGTAGACAAGCTACGCTTTGCCCAAGCGGAACTGACCGATGAAACGGTCTGGCACGACCTAATGCAAGGTATGGACTACGTTCAGCACATTGCTTCGCCAAACCCGCGGGAAGTGCCCCAGCACGAGGATGAGTTGATTGTGCCCGCCAAAAACGGCGTGTTGCACGTGCTGCGGGCAGCGGCAGCCAACGGGGTCAAACGCGTGGTGCTTACGTCTTCCACCGGTGCCCTGATGTATGGGCGGCCCAAAGGCCGGGAAAGCGGGCTCTACGACGAAACGACGTGGACCGATGTGACCAATCGAGTGGACACCACGGCTTATTTCCGCAGCAAGACGCTGGCTGAAAAGGCGGCGTGGGACTTTATGGCGGCGGACACCAGCGAGCTGGAACTGACCGCCGTCTTGCCCGGCCTGGTGTTGGGGCCGGTGCTGGAAGAGGATTTTGGCAATTCCGCCAACGCAGTGCTCAAGCTACTGGATGGCAGCATGCCCGCCGTGCCCGACCTAGGTTTTGCGTTGGTAGATGTGCGCTCTATCGCCGACCTGCTGCGGCGGGCCATGGAGCAGCCGGCTGCCGCGGGTCAACGCTTCGTGGGCACGGCGGGCTTCCTGACGTATGCCCAGATAGCCGCTCTGCTGCGCACCCGTTTTCCCGGCCGTAACATTCCGCGCCGGGTGCTGCCTAATCTCCTGACCCGGCTGCTTAGCTGGTTTGACCCGGCCATTCGGCCGGTGCTCCTGGACCTAGGCCAGCAGCGCAAGTGCGACAACCGAAAAGCCAAAGAGCTGCTACATTGGCAGCCACTAACCCAGGAGGAAGCCGTGATTGCCTGCGCCCAAAGCATCCTCGACCTAGGTTTGGTTAAGTAAGCGCCAACCATTCGTATGGAAAATCTACGCCAAGCATTCTGTTTCGGCGGGGTGTTGAGCCCCGACGAAATTGCCTATATCACGGGCCATTTTGCGATGCAGCCATTCCGGGCGGGTGAGCATTTCCTCGCGCCCGGCGAGCTCTCGAACCGGCTGGGCTTCGTCAGTGCCGGCGTTTGCCGGAGGTACCTGGTGGGTCCGGAACCGGAGGACGAAGCCACCACGTGTTTTCTTCGCCCCAACCAATTTATCCTGGACCTGGAGAGCTTTTCCAGCAATCAACCCACGCACTCAGGCATTCAGGCCCTCACGGCGTGCGAGTTGCTGCTTATCGAGCGGCGCCCCTGGCAGCAGCTTATGGAGGAAATTCCCAAGCTCTTCATCCTGAGCAAGCTCCTGACGGAAGTGGCATTGCTCAACACCTTGAAGGACAACGACTTTTTGCATTTCGGAACCGCCAAGCAGAAATACCAGGAATTTATTAAGCGCTACCCTGACCTGATTTTGAGCATACCGCAACACTATATTGCTTCTTACCTACGGATCACGCCGCAATCCTTGAGTCGCATTCGAAAAACCGAGCTACGGTAGCTCTTTTCCTCTATCAGGCAGTAACCAACCTGTGACGAAAGGCAGACCGTGAGGCTTAGTAGTTAGCCAAACTGCTGACTGTTTGTCCCGACCTACCCGGTAAAAGGAGTTGTGATATGTGAGTGCGCTGTGTTCCGAATAGGGCGCTAGTTTGCTGGGCATTTCAAAGATCATCCCCGATAAAACTATATACCGAAGCAACAGAAAAAAAGCCAACGCCTTGAAAGCGTTGGCTTTTTTTCTGTTGCTTCGGAAGTGAAACCTAGGTTCCCAGCTCCGGCGGCGTCTGGTCGTTGCGCCGTTGCTCTTCCGTGCCTCGATCGTTCTGCTTCGGCTCCGATGGGCCTTCCGGCGGCGTATTGGGCTCCTTCGAGCCGTGTTGAACGTGGCCGTGCTCTTCGGGCTTGTAGTTGGCTTCCATTTCAGCGAGCTTCTCCTTGCCGTAAGCTAGCTTGGTAATGCCCACAAACAGCACCGGCACCGCGAAGATGGCCAGGAAGGTTGCCGCAATCATACCCCCGGTCACGGTCCAGCCGATCGTCTGGCGCGAGACGGCACCGGCACCGGAGGCAAAGGCCAGCGGCAGCACACCTAGGATGAACGCCAACGAGGTCATGATGATCGGGCGCAAACGCAGCTCCACGGCTTCCAGCGTTGCCTTTGTCACGTTCATACCCCAGTCGACGCGTTCCTTGGCAAATTCCACGATCAGAATGGCGTTCTTGGCGGCCAGACCAATCAGCGTGATCAGACCAATCTGGGCGTACACGTTATTGGTGAGCTTGGGTAGGAATGTGAGGGCCACGATAGCGCCAAAGGCTCCCAGCGGCACGGCCAGCAGCACCGAGAACGGCACCGACCAGCTTTCGTACAAGGCCGCCAGCAGCAGGAACACGAACAGGATCGACAGACCAAAGATGACGATGGTGCTGTTGCCAGCGTTAATTTCCTCGCGGCTCAGGCCCGAGAAGTCGAAGCCGTAGTCGGCGGGCAAGGTTTGGGCGGCTACTTCCTGCAAAGCTGCAATGGCCTGGCCAGAGCTGTAGCCTGCCTTCGCATCACCGTTGATTTCGGCTGAGCGGAACAGGTTGTAGTGCGAAATCAGCGGCGCGTTTTCGACCAGCTTGTAGGTTACCAACGAGCTCATCGGCACCTGATTTCCCTGCTGATTAAGCACGTAGAAGGTGTTCAGCTCCGTAATATCCTTGCGGTAGAACGTATCAGCCTGGGCCACCACGCGGAAGTTGCGGCCGTAGCGGGTGAAGTCGTTGATGTAGGTACTACCTAGGTAGGTCGACATCGTCTGGAAGATGTTCGTGAGCGGCACCCCTAGCTTTTTGGCTTTATTCCGGTCGACAGTTATCTGATAGCCAGGGGTTTTGGCCGTAAAGAAGGTGTAGGCCCGCGCGATTTCGGGGCGCTGATTCACGGCAGCCACAAACTTGTTCACGGTCGCCTCGAAGGCTTTGATATCGGCTGAAGCTTCACGCTGCTCCAGCTGGAAGCTGAAACCACCCGTGTTACCCAGGCCCGGAATAGCGGGCGGCGGCACCACCACGATGTTGGCACCTTTAATCACCGAGAACTCCTTCTGAAGCTGACCAATTACGCCGTAGAGCTGCTGCGACTCATCTTTGCGCTCTTCCCAAGGCTTGAGCTGCACGAAGAAGGTGCCGCTGCTCGATTTAAAGGCAAAGTTCAGCGCGTTCAGACCGGCAATGCCGGAGTAGTTGTTGATGGCCGGAACCTTCTCGCGAATGATGTCTGACATCTGGTTCATGATGGCCTTCGTGCGGGCGCTGGAAGCACCCTGCGGCAGCTCCACCGACACGTACAAACGACCTTCATCCTCGGTCGGAATGAAGCCCGATGGCTTGGTACGGAACAGGCCGAACGTACCGGCATAGATACACGCCAACACGATGAGCACCAGCGGCGTAGCTTTCAGTGTGCGCTGCACCCCGTTGGAGTAGGAGTTGGTGACGCGGCCAAACCACTGGTTGAATTTGTAGAACAGCTTGTTGATACCCTTCGAATCAGCCGTTTGCTCCGTAGGGCGCATCATCAACGAGCACAACGCCGGCGTGAGCGACAAGGCAATGAAAGCCGACAGCACCACCGAAATAGCGATAGTGATGGCAAACTGCTGGTACAAACGCCCCACAATACCCGGAATGAAGCCGACCGGAATAAACACCGCCGCCAGAATCAAGGCAATGGCAATAACCGGCGCCGTGATGTCGGCCATAGCTTTTTGCGTGGCTTCGCGGGCCGAAATCTTCTCCGTATCGATATAGTGCTGCACGGCTTCCACCACCACGATGGCATCGTCGACGACGATACCGATAGCGAGTACGAAACCAAAGAGCGTCAGCGTGTTAATTGTGAAACCTAGGGGAATAAACATGATGAACGTACCCACAATGGCCACCGGTACCGCCACAATCGGGATGAGCGTGGCGCGCCAGCTTTGCAGGAACACGAACACCACCACCGTCACCAGCACCAGCGCTTCGATCAGGGTGTGAATTACTTCCTCAATGGACACCTGCACCACCGTCACCGACTCAAACGGCACCTTATAGGACACATCGGGTGGGAACTTCGTCTTCAGCTGATCGAGGGCCGCGTACACGCCTTCGGCTGTTTCCAGAGCGTTGCCGCCCGGCGTCTGGTTCACGAGCAGCAGCGTGGCGGGGTTGCCGTTCACGGTCGAAGCCCGCGAGTAGTCGAAGCTGCCGAGCTGGATGCGCGCCACGTCTTTGAGATACACGATGGAGCCATCCTGCGGATTGGTGCGCACGATGATGTTCTCAAACTCTTCCTGTTTGGTCAGGCGACCATTTACAAAAAGCGTGTACTCGAAGGGTTGCGAGCCATATTGCGGGGCCGAGCCGATGGAGCCGGCAGCCACCTGCACGTTCTGTTCCCGCAAGGCATTCGTTACTTCGGCGGCGCTCAAACCTAGCTGCGCCATGCGGTCGGGCTTGAGCCACACGCGCATCGAGAAGTCCTGGCCGATGCTGGTCACGTCACCCACGCCTTTCACGCGCAAAAGCGCATCGCGGACGTAAATATTGGTGTAGTTGTCGAGGAACTGAATGTTGTGGGTCTTCTTGGGCGAGTACAGCGCCACCACCATCAGGATGGTCGGATTCCGCTTTTTCACCGTCAGACCTAGGCGCTTTACTTCATCGGGGAGCTGCGGCTGAGCCACGCTCACCCGGTTCTGCACGTCGAGTGTCGCAATATCGATGTTGGTACCAATCTCGAACGTCACGTTCGACGACACCCGGCCGTCACTCGTGGCATTCGACGACAGATAGGCCATGCCCGGCGTACCGTTTACCTGCGTCTCGATGGGCGTCATCACGGTTTGCTCTACCGTTTGCGCGTCGGCCCCCGTAAAGCTGCCCGAAATCTGGACCACGGGTGGCGAGATATCGGGGTATTGGCTGATGGGCAGGCTCAGGATGGCGAGCACCCCAACCAGAACAATCACAATGGATACGACAATTGCCGTGACCGGCCGCCGTATAAAAACGTCTGATATCATAGGATGTAGCGCGGGCTTTTAGCCCGCGTATCGTTGCTGATGTATTCCGTCATGCTGAGCTGGTCCAAGCAGCTCGCGTGCAATGGCAGCCCTCGTGATTGGAGCTACTTTGCCCACGTCAGCACGCGAGGTGCTTCCTTCGTCAGCATGACGTTCTTCTGAGTTGTTACTTAGCAGCCGTCGGCTTCCCACCTTGCGCGGCGGCTGGCTTCGTGGGGTCGCCCACCTGAATCACGGCACCTTCGCGCAGGTTCTGCAAACCGTCGCTCACGATGGTTTCGTTTTCCTTTAACCCGCTGCGTACCACCACCATATCTTTCACCCGCGTGCCGGTCATCACCTTGCGCTGGGCTACTTTGTTGCTATCGCCGACTACGTACACGTAGAACTCGCCCATCTGCTCGGTCACGGCGCGGGCCGGAATCACGAGCTGGTTGCCGGTATCCTGGTTGAGCACGCGCAGGGTCACGTTCATGCCCGCTTTGAGGAGCTTTTCGGGGTTCGGAAATTGAATCCGCACGCGCAGCGTACCGGTTTGCGGGTCAACGGCCCGGTCCACGGTAGCCACTCTACCCGGCAACGTGTAAGGACGCAGCCCCGGCAGTACGAGCGTGAAAACGGAGTCCTTGGTCGCCGCCTTATTCTGTTGCAGCTTTAGGAAACGGGCAATGTCCTGCTCGGCAATGTTGATATCAACCGCAATCGGATTCTCGGCCGAAACCGTGTTGATGAGCGTTTGTCCCTGCGTCACGAGGGCACCTAGCTTTACCTGCGCAATGCCGATGGTGCCGGTGAGCGGCGCCGTAATAGCGGAGTGGCGCACATCCAGCGAGGCGCTGCTGACGGCGGCCTGCGCCGCTGCAATCTGCGACCTGGCATTAGCCTGGGTTGCCTTCGCAATATCCACCTGCTGCTTGGCAATAGCGTCTTGCTCGCCGAGGCGCACGTAGCGCTCGGCATCCTGGGCGGCGCGGGCGTAGTTGGTGCGGGCTACTTCCAGCTGGGCGGCGGCTTCGTTGTAGGAAGCCTGGTAGCGGGTGCGGTCGATGCCGTAAAGCCGCTGCCCCTTTGTCACGCGTGCCCCATCCTGCACATACATATCCGTCAGATAGCCAGTTACTTCGGCTAGCAGCTGCACCTCGTTCAGCGGCACTACAGTGCCGGGGTACGTATCGGCGCCTACCACCGGCTCTTCGCTTACCTTATACACCGCCACCGGAATGGCAGGCGGTGGTCCTTGCTGCTGCTGTTCGTCCTTCTTGCCGCAAGAAGCTAGCATCGTGGCGCTTATAATGACGGGCAACACCCGCTTAGAATTCCAGTTCATGTTACTTAGCTGTTAGAAATCAGAACTTAGAGCTTAGAGTTTGGGGAGAAGAATGAGCAGCAGAGTGGGGAAGAAATACGATAAACAGGAGGTATTTATCTCGTTTCTAAGCTCCAGGTTCTCTCCTCTAAGCTCTAACCTCTACTGATTGAAGGTGATGTTGCCGAGCGCCCGCTGCACATCCAGCTTACTGGACAGCACGTTGAACAAGGCATTGTAGTAATTCAGCTGCGCCGTGCGCAGGTCCGTCTCGGCGATAATCACGTCCAGGAACGTGCGGATGCCTTCGCGGTATTGGAGGTTCAGAATGCGGTATACCTCTTTGGCATCGGCCACATTCTGCTGCACCACAGCCAGCTCGTTCAGGGCGCCTTTGTAGGTACCTATGGTCTGCTCGTACTCCGTATTGATCTGGTTACGGGTGTCGAACAAACTCAGGTCAAGCTGATCATCCTGCAGCTCCGCAATCTTGAGGTTTTGCAGGCGCCGGGTGCCGGTGAAGATGGGCAGAGCCAGCTGCAAGCCCGCGTTCTGGTTGGGAAAAGCCCGGCTGTAAAGATCCCCGAAATGGTTGTTCTGATAAACGCGGTTGTAGTTGTAAAACCCTGACAGCGAAGGCAGAAACCCGTAGCGGTAGTAGTCGATCTGGAAGCGCTGAAGCTGTTTCTGCGTTTGCAGCTGCTGAATCTCGACGCGCCTTTCGTAAGCTAGCTGCTGCGTCGTATCCAGGGCCGTTTCCTGCACCATTTGCAGCGTGTCGTAGGTCAGGTTCAGCGGGTTTTCCGGACCTAGGCCCATCAGCTGCTTGAGTGTGGCATACTTACCCCGCATCGACTCCGACACCGTGCGGCGCTGCGCGTAGGCATTCTTCACCGAAATTTCCGCCCGCAGGAAGTCGGTTTTATCGACGATGCCTTGCTCAAACTGCGCCCGGGCGTCTTTCACCTGCCGCTCCTGCCGCTGAATGTCTTCCAGCAGAATGCGGAGCTGCTCCTGCGTGAGCAGAATGTCGTAGAACGCCTTGCTGACGTTGGTCACCACTTCAATCTTGTTGAGCGTGGTGGTCTGGGCATAGTTCAGGCGCGTGGCCCGCACCGAGCGCGCAGCCAGCAGCACGTCGTTATTGAAGAGCAGCTGCGTGGCACCCAGGCCTACTGTCGAAGTGTTTTTCAGACCAATACGAATGATCTGCTGCCCGGCCGAAGGATCGGTGAAGTTGGGCAACACGCTGGTAGGCAGCTGAATATTACGGGTGTAGATGCCCGTGCCGTTGATCTGGGGCAGCCAATACGACAGCCCAATGCGGATGTTCCGTTCGCCGATCTGCTCATTCAGCCTCGATTGGCGCACCAGAGGCTGGTTGTTGAGGGCATACTCGATGCATTGCTGCAAATTGGCTTGCGGCGGCAGCGAGCCGATGGGCGTAGTGGCCTTTTGCGCCCAGCCGAGCCACGGCGCAAGCAGCAGCATACTGAGCAGCAGCGCGCGACTTCGGGCGCGCAGATGAGGTAATGTTCTGTTCATTTTCGGGTTTTAAACTAAGGCCAAAAGGGGCGCCCTACCCTGGGCAGCCAAGCCAGCTAAGTCAGAGAAAACAGCGTTAGAAATTAAACAAGTAGTTCATTATCATGTCGGTTACGAGCTGCTGATGCTGACCGGCGAAGTCAGCGTAGGTGGTTGGGTTAAGGTTGGCACATTGCACCATCACGGGCTTCGATAGATATACAAACTGGACATTGGCCATAATCAGTTGAAGCACATGGGCCGGCGCCATCGGCCGGATTTCGCCCTGCTCCACTGCCTCCTGAATCTGGTTGAGAAAGAAGCCTAAAGCCGACGGTTGCTCCACCGAGGCGAGTAGCTCTGGGTGCCGGTGCCGCTCTGCTAGTAGAAAAAGCGACAGATTGGGCGTTTTAGAAAACAGGTTAAAATCGGCCGCCATCAACTGCGGAATTTTCTCGCGCAGGCTGATCGGTTTTTGCAGCAGCTCGTGGCTTTCGTGAAAGAATTCGCGGTGCGCATCCTCAAAAATCATCTTAAACAACTTCTCCTTGCTGCGGAAGTAGTAGTTGGTAAGCGCCACGTTAATGCCCGCTGCTTCGGCGATATCGCGGGAGGTTGTTCCGTCGAAACCCTTCTCCATGAACACCTTACGAGCCGCTTCTTTGATACGCTTCTCAGTGTTCAAGGGTACAGTTTCTTCCGACATAGCTTCTGCAATCAGGTGAGTAGCGTTTTAAACAGAGGGTTTATGACAATGTTTTAAACAATTGATTAATTTTTATGAGATGCTTAGCGGAGCTTCGATTCCTGTTGCAGAAGTAGGGCAGACGACAACCTAGCTTTGCTAAGCGCCTACTGAGCCTGCCAGAGGAAGCATGTACTACTAAGCCCTTCTCAACGGGCCTAGGTATCAGGTTGTTACAGCCCAGCTACGGAAAGCCTGCGCCGCTGCTGTATCTTTAAGAAGTTTTGCTCTCTGTTTTTATGCTCGCCAGCTCATCTACGCTCTCTGCTCCTGCCGCCATTGCCACTCCGTTCCTCACCCAAATGGCGCGGGATTTAGTGACGCGGTTTCCCGGCTCCGAACTATCTGATTTGATAGTCGTTGTGCCTACGCGCCGGGCCGTGGTGTACCTAAAGAACGAGCTAGCCCTGGCCGCTGAGGCCGGGCAGGCGCTCTGGTCGCCGCGCGTGACGGCTATGGAAGACTACATGGTGGAGCTGGCTGGCGTGCAGGTGGAAGAGCCTATTGCCTTGCAGCTCATGCTGTTCGACATCCTGCGCGGCATTGATAAGAAGCTCGACTTCGATCAGTTCGTGGGCTGGTCGGGCTTGCTGTTGCAGGATTTCTCCAACCTCGACCAGAACCTAGCTTCACCCGCCAAGATGTTCGAGTACCTGAGCCAAGCGAAGGCGCTGGAGCGCTGGGAGCTGACCGACGTGCCCGCCCCGGCCAGCACTACGGCGCAATATTTTCGCTTTTGGGATGACCTGGAGAAAGTGTACTGGCGCCTGCGCAAGCGCATGAAACACGACCACCTGGCTTACCCAGGTTTGGCGTACCGCCTGGCCGTCAGGCGGATGCAGAACCGCCTTGAGAACAATGACGCTACTATCGCGCGGCACTTCTTCCTGGGTCTAGGTTCTTTGTCGCGGGCGGAAGAAAAGCTGATTCGCTTGTTGCTGCGCGAGGGCAAAGCGGAGGTGCATTTCGATGGCGACGCCTTTTATATGGATAACGACTCGCCCAACCGCGCCGGCCAGCACCTGCGCCGCTACCGCCGCGACTGGGAGCTGCCCAACGAGAACTTTGGTGGGCCGGCGGATTTGCTGCGTAGCCTGCCCCGTGAAGTGCAGTTTGTGGGCGTGGCTAACGCCAGCATGCAGGGCAAAGTGGCTGGTCAGCTGCTGGCCGAGTCGCGCCTGCACGATCCCACCGCCAAAGTGGCCGTGGTGCTGCCCGACGAAACGCTGCTGCTGCCCGTGCTCCACGGCCTGCCACCCGAAGCCGTACCCGAGTACAACGTCACGATGGGTCTGAGCTTTCAGAGCACGCCGCTGTTCAACCTTGTGGATCTGCTGTTTGAGGTCCACCTCACTGGCATCCGGGAGGGCAGCGCCGAAACCGGCTACGGCGTGCCGCGCTACCATCACCTGGCCGTCACGAAGCTGCTGATGCACCCGTTTCTGCGGCGCTACCAGCAGTGGCTCGATAAGCAGGAACAGCCCCAGTATCACGGCTTACTGGAAAATATCTGCCACCAGATCGTGAAGCGCAACGCCGTGCTGCTGCCCGCCAGCGAGCTGCTGGACCTAGGTCGGCAGCACCCGCTCATTGCGGCGCTGTTTCGCACCTGGGACACCTGCGACGATATTATTGCGGCTTGCTACACGCTGATTGATTTGCTGAAACAAGCCTATCAGGATCAGCATTCGGCCATTGAAGCCGAGTACCTGTATCTGTTTTTTACGCTGGTGAAGCGCCTCGATTCGGTGTTCGACTGCCGGGAGCAGCGGCTGTCGGTGCGCTCGTTCCGGCGGTTCCTCTACGAGCAGATGGCGCGCACCCGCCTGCCCTTCTCCGGCGAGCCGATTGCCGATGTGCAGGTGATGGGTTTGCTGGAAACCCGCGCCCTCGACTTCGACCACATCATCATCCTGAGCTGCAACGAGAACGTGCTGCCCGCGCCCAAGCGCCACGCCTCGCTCTTCCCCTACGACGTCCTCACGCAGTTCAAGCTGCCCACCTACGCCGACCACGAAGCGGCCACCGCGCACCAATTCTGGCGCCTCTTGCAACGCGCCCGCCGCGTCGATCTGCTGCATGTGCTGCCCGGCGCCGAGGGTACCCGCACTGGTGAGCGGAGCCGGTTTTTGCTACAGATTGAGAACGACTTGCTACCGCAGAACCCGCAGCTAGTGCTCCGGGACTTGACGGCAACGGCGACCTCTTCTCCTCATCCTATTCATGTCTTGTATGATGACGAGGATACAGATAATGAAGACGTTGTGGCGCAAACGCCCGTCGGCGACCTGGTCTTGGAAAAGGATGAGAAGATGCTGCACGCCTTGCGCGGCGTGCTGGAGCACGGCCTCTCTCCCTCCGCGCTGAATGAGTTCTTGAACTGTTCGCTGCGGTTCTATTTCAACCGCTTAGCTCGTTTTCAGGAAGCCGAAGAGGTAGAAGAAAAGCTAGGTGCCGATGGTTTCGGGACGGTGGTGCACGAGGCGCTGGAAAACATGTTCCGGCCCTTTGTGCAAGCAGATCAGCCCATTACGGCGGCCGATATTCCGGGCTTGCTCAAGCAGGCGCCTGGCGAGGTAGAGCGGGCTTTGCGGAAGGAAGAAACCGACCGCCATGCCCGCACCGACGAAGGCCTGAACTACGTGCTGGGTCAGGTGGCGGTGCAGCTGGTGCAGCGCTACCTGGAAAACCTGCTGGCGCAGCCCGGCGCGTTACCGCTGAAAGTGGTAGCGCTGGAACAGATTCTGGAAACCAAGGTTCCGCTGCAAGTAGCTGAGGGCGAGCAGCTCTTGCTACGCCTCTACGGCTTCACCGACCGCCTCGACGAGCTACCCGACGGCAGCCTGCGCGTGGTCGACTACAAAACCGGCCTTGTGCAGCCCTACGACCTCAAGCTGCAAAAGAAGGGCGAAGATGCCCAGGCCGCCACCGAGCGCCTGCTTACCGACGCCACTTCCTCGGCCGATAAAGTCCGGCAGCTCTGGCTCTACCGCTTCATGCTGGAGCGGGAAGGTCGCCACGCGGCCGATGCGGCCATTATCTCGCTGCGCAACCTAGGTGCCGGCCCGATGACGGCCGAAATGGGCTTTCTGACCGAAGATGGGCAGTCGTTTGTCGCGAAAGGTGAAGCCATGCTCACCGAACTCGCCCGCCGCATCCTCGACCCCGCCGAGCCTATTCGCAAGACCGATGACCTGGACCGCTGCCAGTACTGCCCTTATAAAGGCATCTGCGCGCGGTAGGTGAGTTGGTGAAATGGCGAGTTGGTGAAATAGTGAGTTGGTGAGTGTAATATTGCCTTGCACAAAAGACACTCACTAACTCACTATTTCACCAACTCACCGTTTATGGACGAATTCATGCAGGCCGCCATTGATGAGGCACGCCAGGGTCGCCGGGAAGGCGGCATTCCGATTGGCTCTGTGCTGGTGCGCGATGGCAAGCTCGTCGCGCGGGGGCACAACAAGCGCGTGCAGGAGGACAACCCCATCAAGCACGGCGAGATGGATTGCCTCAACAACGCCGGCCGCCAGCGCACCTACCGCGACACGGTACTTTATACCACGCTGATGCCCTGCTACATGTGCGCCGGCACCATCGTGCAGTTCAAGATTCCGAAGGTGATGGTGGGCGAGTCGCGCACGTTCGGCGAGTCGCGTGCTTTCCTGGAAAGCCACGGCGTGGAAGTAGTCGACCTGGACCTGGACGAGTGCGTGCAGATGATGCAGGAGTTCATCGAAGCCGAGCCGATGATCTGGAACGAGGACATTATGGAGCTGTAAGTAGTTGGGTAGGTTGTCATTCCGAGCTGAGCGAGGAATGACAACCTACCCAGCGAATAAACGACCAGCGGCCGGCACCTAGGTTAGGTGCCGGCCGCTGGTCGTTTGGCGACTCCTTGCTTTGCGCAGCCGGCCGCCGACAGAACCTCCAGGGCTAAGGTTATCGTAAAGGCACCCTAGGTTTTGCCTCAAAAGCCTGGTACCTCTTACTTTCTCTTCATGCTCCAAGACCTGCAACGCGTACTCCACTCCTACTGGGAAAGCTTCCTGTACATAGCCCCCAAGCTGCTTATCGCCCTGGTTGTCTTATCATTGGCGCTGGCAGTAGCCAAACGCTTCAGCTTGCTGCTCAGCAGCCGTCTGGAAGGCAAAGCGCACGACCCGCTTCTGGCTGATTTCCTGACGAATGTGGCCAAGTGGGGCATGATCCTGGCCGGGGTGCTGCTGGCCATGCAGGTAATCGGCCTTTCGGGAGTGGTGAGCGGCGTGCTGGGCGCGGCGGGCCTCACGGCTTTTGTGGTGGGCTTTGCCCTGAAGGACATTGCCGAGAACTTTCTGGCGGGCATGGTGCTCGCCTTCAACCGCCCCTTTCACATCCACGACACGGTCCAGATCCGGGACATGCTAGGGCAGGTGGAAGCGCTGAATCTGCGCACGACGGTAATCAAAACCTTCGAAGGCAAGCACATTTTCCTACCGAATGCAGTCGTGCTGCGCGAGCCCCTGATCAACTTCACCCGCAACGACTACATCCGCCAAGACTTCCTGGTCAGCGTCGACTACGGCGACCAAAAGACGCCGGATCAGGTCATTGACAAGATTTTGCAGTACGTCAACAGCACCGAAGGGGTGGAGTCCGTGCCGCCGTACATTAGTTATATCACCCTGGAAAAAAGCGCCGGCACCACTGCCGATCTGCGCGTGTATTTCTGGGCTAAGTCGGAAGATTACCGCCGGCACGTGTTGGTGCTGAAAAGCAAACTGATGCAAGGCACCAAAGCCATGCTGATCGACGCGGGCTACCCGCCCACAACTACTATAAGCTAGGTCGCGCTTTCAATGTCGGGCTAACCTAGCTTTTTCCCCGCAAAGCGCTACTTTTCCGCAAGCAACCAGCGCTTTGCTGCGCCGCCGTTGTGACGCGGCGGCCGGATTCTTGCAACGCTGCGCGTACCCGCCCTTAGCGCTTTTGCCATGCCTAAAAGTACCGTTCACCGAATCTTAGGTCCGCTGTTACTGTGGCGCTTACGTCACATCAACGACCGGATCTATCTGATTCTGGTGAGCATCCTGGTGGGCACAGCGGCTGGCTTGGCAGCGGTGGTGCTGAAAGGCTCGGTGCACACGGCGCAGGAGTGGCTTTACGATTGGGTGCCGGAGCAAAACCGCGTGTTTGCGCTCTTCCTCTACCCCATTCTCGGCATTGGCCTTACGGTGCTGTTTACGCGCTACCTGCTTGGCGGACAGCTCAGTCGGGGCATCGCGCCGGTCATCTATAACATTGCGCGTCAGGGCAGTATCGTGCCGCGCAGTAAGATGTACTCGCAGTTTTTCACCTCTTTCCTGACGGTCACCTTTGGCGGCTCGGCGGGTCTGGAAGCCCCGATTTCGGTGACGGGCGCGGCGCTCGGCTCCAACCTAGGTCGGCTGCTGCGGGTGGGCCGCCGTGAGCGGCGCCTGCTCACGGGCTGCGGGGCGGCAGCCGGTGTGGCGGCCATCTTCAACAGCCCCATTGCCGGGGTGCTGTTCGCGGTGGAAGTAATTTTATCGGAGCTGTCGGCACCGTTTTTCATTCCCCTGCTCATCTCCTCGGCCACGGCCACCGTGATTTCCAAGGCGTTGTACGCCGGCCAGCCCTTCGTGCTGATTACCACAACCTGGCCCGTGCAAGCCATTCCGCTCTACCTGACCCTAGGTGTGTTCACGGCGCTCATGTCGGTCTACATGATCCGCGTCTACTTCTGGGCCGATACGTTTTTCACCACCTGGCCCGGCACCTTCCGCAAGGTGGTGGTTGGCGGCTTGCTGCTGGGCGTGCTGGTATTCATCTTCCCGCCGCTTTATGGCGAGGGCTACAACATTGTGCAGCTGCTACTTAGCGGCCAGCCCGAACGCCTGATCGACAGCTCCATCTTCGCCGTGTATCAGGATGAAAACGTGTGGACGCTGCTGTTGGTGGCGGGCGCGAGCATGCTGTTCAAGGTGTTTGCCACCACCATTACCATCGGCGCGGGCGGCAATGGGGGCATGTTTGGCTCGTCGCTGTTTACGGGCGCGCTCCTAGGTTTTGTCCTCGCCAGGCTGATCAACATGAGCGGCCTCTACCCGATTTCGGAGGTTCACTTTGTGGTGCTCGGCATGGCGGGCGTGCTGGCGGGCGTCATTCACGCCCCGCTCACGGGCATCTTTCTTATTGCCGAAATTACGGGCGGTTACGCGCTGTTTGTGCCGCTGATGGTCGTAACGTCCAGCTCCTATCTGATTACCAAGTACTTCGAGCCATACTCGGTGTACACGCGCAAGCTGGTGCAGCGCGGCGTGGTGATGCACGCCGACCGCGACCGAGGCTTGTTGGCCCAGCTAGAGCCGCTCAAGTTCGTGCAGCGCGACTTCGTGGCGGTGCACCCGAACGATACGCTGGGCGAGCTGGTCGATGCGTTCCGCCACGCTTCTCGCAACCTCTTTCCCGTCCTCGGCGATGACGGGCAGCTGCTCGGCATTGTGTCGCTGGATAAAGTGCGCGACGCCCTCTTCGATGATGAGCACTACGACACCACCCGCGTGTGCGACCTGATGAGTGCGCCGCCCGCCATCATCAACGCCGAAGACAGCATGCTCGACACCCTGCACCAATTGGAGGAGCACGACGCCTGGGCGCTGCCCGTCGTGCGCCAAGGCAAATATGTCGGCTTCATCCTGAAAACCACTATCCTAGCCGCCTACCGCCGTCAGCTGCTGAAAGAAACGGAGTGATGTGCTGGTGTAGGAACGCGCCACGGCGCGTTCTTGCGCGCCATAACCCGAACGGCGCGGATGCAGAACGCGCCGTGGCGCGTTCTTACACCAGCACATTAATAAATCAGCACACCAGCACATTAATAAATCAGCACATCAATACTCCCCTAGCTCGGGTTTGCGGTGGGCTAGCTGTAGCCCCACCATCATCAGCACGCCGGTGAGCAGAATGACGACGAACAGGATGTTTTCGCTGATTTCGCCGATGCTGTGCTCGGGCGGAATGCTGAAGAAAAGCAGCACCGTAATCAGACCTTTGGGCGCGATAAACACTTCCGGAATCAGGTCGATGCGGGCGATGTAGCGCAGGTAGAAAAAGCGAATTAAGGTCAGCACGCCCACAATGAGCAGGCCTTGCAGAATAACGGCGCTGCTCAGTAAGTTACTGACAGTGATGGAGTAGCCGAAAATCAGGAAGAAGAACGTGCGGATCAGAAACGCCGATTCGCCCGTGATGCTGCGCAGCTGCTGCACTTCACTGGCGAGCCGTTCGGGGTGAAACCAGCGCCGCAGCGGCCCTTTCAGAAACAGCTCGGCATTGTTGACGGCCAGGCCAAAAACCAGCACCAGCAGCAGCGACGACAGGTGAAGCTCCTTGGCCAGGCTATACATCAGAATCAGGAAGGCCAGAATCAGGAAGAATTTGATATGCAGCGTGATACGATGAAGCAGAAAAGCCAGCACCACCGTACTCACCACCGCCACCAGCAGAATGGCGATAAAGTCGCGGGCGAAGGTGACGACGGAAACGCCCTGGGCAAAGTCGTCTTGCAGCGCGAAGTTGAAAAACATGATGCCCAGGATGTCGGAGAAGGTGCTTTCGTAAACGATAAACTCCTGTTTCTCACCACCTAGGCTTGCCACGCTCGGAATGGCAATGGCGCTGCTGATAACGGCCAGCGGCACGGCATTCACCAGGCAGCTCTGAAACGACACGCCCACGTAGGCCCGCAATAGCAGGGCAATGGCAATGGCCTGTACAATCAGAATGAGAGCCGCCGCAAAGAACGAGCGGCGGATGAGCGGCGCTTTGTCGCGGGCTAGCTTCAGGTCGAGCGAGCCTTCCAACACAATCATAATCAGCCCGATAATACCGAACATCTCCAGAATCACCTGTGGTATTGCTACGTGCACGTCGGTGTAATCGGCGGCTTGCTTCAGGGCGATGCCCGTGAGCAGGAGCATCAGCACGGAGGGCACTTTCGTGGCCCGCGCGGCCATGTCGAATAAGTAGGAGAGAATGACGGCTATGCTCAGCCCAATCAGGATGTTATACGAGCTCATGCGGAGGGCCTGACGGCAGGTAGTAAGCGCTACTATACGGCAACTTTCGGCTTCCCGTCGGAAATCGGCTGCCTGGTTTTAGCGGCAAGCTGCAAAATTTGGCCGGAGCCACAGCAGTAGGTAGCGCGGAAATCCGTTCCGCACTACTTCGCCCCAAGATACACCGGCTGCAAAACCTAGGTGCCGTATCTTGCTTTGCTATTTCCCTTGTTTCTATGTCGTTTTCTATTGCGGTGGTGGGCGGCGGACCCGCGGGCCTGCTGGCGGCGCAACGTCTGGCCGAAGCGGGCCACCGCGTCACGGTGTACGAGGCGCAGGCCACGGTAGGCCGCAAGTTTCTGGTGGCGGGACACGGTGGCTTCAACCTCACCAATGCCGAACCACTCGCCACGTTTGAGGCGCACTACGGCGCCACGCAGCCCCGTTTTGCCACTTACCTCAGCCACTTTTCGCCCGCTGATCTGCGCCAGTGGGCCACCAACCTAGGTATTCCGACGTTTGTGGGAACTAGTGGGCGCGTTTTCCCGCTGGCTGGATACAAACCCGCTCAGCTGCTCCGCGCCTGGCTAGGCAGGTTGCAGGAGCTAGGTGTCGAGCTGAAAACCCGGCACCGTTGGCTAGGTTTTGCGGGAGCTAATGGCCTGCGGCTGCGCGATGAAAGCACCGGCCAGGAGTTTGAAATACAACCAGACGCCACCTTGCTAGCCCTGGGCGGCGCCAGCTGGCGCAAAACCGGTTCTGACGGCCAATGGACGACAGCATTAGCCAATATCGGGGTTACGCCCACAGCTTTTGCCCCTTCCAATTGCGGCGCAGAAATTCAATGGTCGGCGTTTTTCAGGGAAAAAGTAGGCCGGGCACCGCTCAAAAACATTGCGCTCCGTTGCGGCGACCAGCAAGTGCGGGGCGAGCTGCTCCTGACCGACTACGGCGTGGAAGGCACGCCCGTGTACGCCCTCACGCCGGCCCTGCGTACCGCGCTGGCCCACAACACGCCTGCTCCCCTCCTGCTGGATCTGAAGCCCGACCTCTCCGACGCGCAGCTGTTGCAAAAGCTAGGTCAGCCGCGCGGGGGCAAGTCGCTGGCGGCTTTCCTTACCAAAACCCTCCACCTAGGTCCGCCGGTGCCTACGCTGCTGCGCGAAGTAGCCCCACCCGAAGCCACCGCCACCCCCGAGGCGTTGGCCAGGTTGCTGCGTCATGTTCCGCTTCCCGTTACGCGCCTGCGCCCGCTGGATGAAGCCATTTCTACCGCCGGCGGCATTCCATTCGCGGAAGTAGACGACCACCTGATGCTGCGCCGCCGCCCCGGCACGTTCGTGGCCGGCGAAATGCTGGACTGGGAAGCGCCCACGGGCGGCTATCTGCTGCAAGGCTGCTTCAGCACGGGCGCGTGGGCCGCACGAGGTGTGTTAGGCTGGCTGGAAGCGCAGAACTAGGAACCCGACAGCTGAAAAGCTAGGTTTTGAGCTTTACAGAACGTCATGCTTCGACAAGCTCAGCATGACGTTCTTACAATTTTAAAAGGCAAACTACTTCTTGTTCATCGCAGCCAGCTCGGCCTCGGCCAGAATCTCTTTGGCTTCATCCAATAGCCGCTCACCCTGGTTGAGCTGCTTGCGGCAGATCAGGGCGAAGAGAATGAAGAAGGAGATGATCGGCAGCACCCAGCCCAGCGCAAACCACAGCCAGAAGGAGCGGCCGTAGCTATAAGCACAGTACCCCGTGGTGAGCGGCAAAAACGACACGGCGCACATAAACCCGAACAGTAGATCAAACATCATGGCCGTGGCAGTTAGGGGAGCTACTCTCGAAGGTACAGCAGCCCCAGACATTTTACAAGCCCCGCCGGTGTCCTTTCCAGCACTTTAACATGGTGCAGCACCGGAAGTTGCGTAAAAATGCCTGAAATGTTGCCGATTGTTCAGCTACCTTCCCACATGTTTTCCGTACCTATCAGCGCCCCCTTCTCTTCCCGATTGCCTGCCCCGCCCGAATTGCCCATGTGGGACCACCAAAGTCTTTTTCGCGTCACGGCTCAGCTTTTTGCCGAGGGCGTTTTCAATCTGCTCGACCGGAATCTTAAACCTGAAGTTTTCCTGCTGGGACTTGCTGCCGGTCGCGAAACCGACGAGCCCCAGGCCGTCGTGGTAGAGCCCCCGCACCACCGCTACCAGCCCACCAATTTTGCTAACGTAAAGTCGAGGGCTAGCTCCCTCGAACCCGAAGGCCCGCGGGAAATCGTGTACCACCTGCACCCAGGCGACCACGACCGCTACGAGAAGCAGCGCTGGTACGATCTGCTGCGGCGCTCCACCGAGTTGACGCTGCAAAACCTGGCTGCTGAGCGCGGCGAAGACCGCATCAGCTTCTGCTCGCTGCCGGTTAATCTGTATGGCTATCTGGTTGTTATCGCCTTGCAGTTTTCCGCTGATGCGTACCTGAGCTACTACGCGCTGCCGCCCCTCACCACCGGAGCCCGGCGCGGCTCGCTGCTGGCGGCGGCCGTGCAGGAGTTTTTGCAGGATTGCGCCCGCGCCCTGCGCGAATCGGACGATGACGACGATCGGCCCGTACTCGACCGCGACTACAACGAGCTGCTGCGCGCCGCTGGTCGCCGCTTTATGCTGCGCGCCGCCGCCGGCACCCACGGCCTCTACGACGCCTGCAACGGCGTGGCCGCCCTGCGCCACGAAGGCGACGAAGGCATAGGTACCATGCTGATAGCCAGGCGACACCACCCGGCCGTGGTACCCGTGCTCACGCTCGAAACCCCGATTCCGCTGCGCGACCATCGCTCCATTCGGAAGCTGCTGGAGCTAAGCGAAGGCCGCACCTCGCTCGTAACCGACGCCAGCGACGTGTTTGGCCTAGGGTACCTGGTCGAGCGCTCCGACCCGCAGTACGAGCCCATTTTCACGGTACACTTCACCAAGCACTACAGCTGGGAGCTGAGCCACAATGGCAACGTGATGATGAAGGTGGTGTCGAATACGCCGCGCCTGCCCCAGGGTCGCGTCGATGAGGCCAACTTCACCCGCGCCGTGCGCCGTGTCTTTCCCCAGCTCGACGACAACGGAATTTCCTTCCTCTGGGAATTAACCCAGAACGCCAGCGTGCAGCCTACAGGCACCATTCTGGTCATCTCGGAGGGCGCGGCCCAGGAAGCGGCCCGCCTCACGCGGCAGTGCTTCCGAGTGGCGCCGCGCATCATGACGCCCTCCGTGCTGCGCCTGGTCACTAATATCGACGGCGCAGTGCTTATCAACCCGACTGGCGTTTGCTACGCCATCGGCGCCATCCTCGATGGCCTGGCTACCGAGAAAGGCGATTCGTCGCGGGGCTCGCGCTACAATTCCGCCGTACGTTACGTGGAAAGCAGCCGCTACCCTGTGCTGGCCATTGTGGTGAGCGAAGACGGCCTGATCGACCTGCTGCCGCCGGCGCAGAAGTGAGTACGCTGTCATTCCGAGCGTAGCAAGGAATCTGAGTTAAGATCTAGGTTAGTCAACCCAGCTTCCTCGTTTCACCCGGAATGGCATTTTTGTCATTGTCTGACCTAGGTTGGTTTGGGCAGCGGCACTACTTTTTCTTGCCGGCTTTGCGTTTCTCCATCGATTCGCGCCACACTGGCGCGTAGTCGTAGGTAGGATAAAATTCGGTGTTGAAAGCGCCCCAGGCGCCGTTTTCAATCGCCAGGTTCAGGGTGCGCACGTCTTTGGGCGCCACTCTCAGCGTCACAACCTGGCCTATGCCCATCAGCACATACCACGAAACCACGCGCGTTTCCTTGGGCGGAAACATCCCCCAGAAGTTGTTCTTTTCCTGGATTTCCTGGAGCTGCTTCAGGCTTTTATCCTGCTGATGCCGCAGGAAAATGGTAATCATCACCGAGTCGGAAGCGGCACCGCCCGTGCGTTGCGCCTGCGCGGCAAAGCCCGAGTAAAGCGTTAATAGCAAGCCAAGTAGATACTTTTTCATCCTGCTTTTTAGGCTAATGTATTGATTAGCTCCGACCTGGGTTACTTGAAGAACGTCATGCTGAGCTTGCCGAAGCATCTCTGCCACAGTAGTATATAATTACCATTGCGCGCGAGGTGCTTCGGCAAGTTCAGCATGACGTTCCAGCGTGTCGCCTATAGCTCTTCACCTAGCCATTCAGCGTCTGCATCATGGCCTCGGGGTAGCGGTTACCGGCAATAGCGCTACGCGGAGCTACTTCGGCAATCTGCTGCAAATCGGTTTCGGTGAGCTGTACTTGCAGGGCACCTAGGTTTTCCTCCAGGTACGAAATGCGCTTGGTGCCGGGGATGGGCACAACGTCCTGGCCTTGCGCCAATACCCATGCCAGGGCCAACTGCCCGGCCGTGCAGCCTTTCTGGGCGGCTAGTTCGCGGATGCGCGCCACCACATCAAGGTTTTTCTGGAAATTCTCGCCCTGAAAGCGGGGCGTAAAGCGGCGATAATCGTCCTCGGCCAGGTCTTCGAACTTTTGAATCTGGCCCGTGAGAAAGCCCCGGCCGAGTGGGCTGTACGCTACCAGGCTCGTACCTAACTCGCGGCAGGTTTGCAGCGCGCCATCTTCCGGGTCGCGGCTCCAGAGCGAATATTCGCTTTGCAGGGCCGTGATGGGGTGCACCGCATGAGCCCGGCGCAGCGTGTCGGCAGCGGCTTCCGACAAACCTAGGTAGCGCACCTTGCCTTCTTCCACGAGGCGGCTCATGGCGCCCACCGTTTCTTCAATCGGCGTGTTTGGGTCGACGCGGTGCTGGTAGTACAGGTCGATGTGGTCGGTGCCGAGGCGGCGCAGGCTATCTTCGCAGGCTTGGCGCACGTACTCGGGTCGGCCATTGATGCCGCGCTTGGTGGGGTCGTTGGGGTCGCGCTGAATACCGAACTTGGTGGCAATAACTACTTGGCTGCGTTTACCTTGCAGTGCCCGGCCCACCAGCTCCTCATTGATGTAAGGCCCGTACATATCGGCCGTATCGAAGAAGGTAACCCCTAGGTCCACGGCCCGATGCATGGTGCGGATGCTTTCCTCGTCGTTACGACCAGCGTAGAAGTCGGACATGCCCATGCAGCCCAGGCCAAGGGCTGATACGGTGAGGTCGGAGTTGCCTAATGTGCGCGTTTGCATGATGCTTTTGGTCTTTGACACCCGTTTCCGGGCGGGTTGAGGGGAAATGGTAATACGATAGGAATAACCAGCACGGCCACTTTTTGATTGGCAATCTAGGTTTTCAACCCTCCTACGACTGCCTTTTTCCCGGCGTTTTCGTTAAAAGCAAAAAGCCCTTGTTCTATGCCTGTCCAAGCTGTTGTTACTCGCCCTCAATCTCTTGCCACCGATGAGCGTCTGCGCTGGGTGGAGCGCGTAGCCCGGCTCATGGACAGTCAGTTCCAATTACCCGGCACGCGCTTCCGCTTTGGCCTCGACCCGGTGCTCGGCCTCATTCCCTTCGTCGGCGATTTGTCGACGTTTGCCGTTTCGGTGGCTTTGGTGATGACCATGATGCGCCACGGCGCCAGCCGCCACGTGGTGATTCGCATGGCGCTTAACATTTTAATAGACACCATCCTAGGCGCTATTCCAATTATCGGCAACATCTTCGACTTCGCCTATAAAAGCAATGAGCGTAACGTGGAGCTGTTGCGTCGCCACTACGCCGAAGGCAAGTACCAGGGTGGTGGGCGCGTCTTGCTGACGATAGTGCTGCTCGGGATGCTCGTGTTCTTCGGGTTGTTGGCCTGGGGCCTGTGGGCACTGACCGCATGGCTGTGGCACTACGGGGCAACACATTGGGGCTAGGTTGCGGGCCTTTGATTGCCTACAACTGCTTACATATGGGGGCACTCCGGATAGCTCTACTGACCTGCTATCATCAAGCTTAGCCCTAGTAATAAGAGTATGAGGCTAGCAGGCAATAGTATGATAATCAAGAAGCCAGCAAAAAGGCTCAGTAGCGCCAGCAAACCCGCTGCAATAACTAAGTGCCCGCCTGCTCTGCTTCGCTGGCGTCTGGTTGTGGTTGGTTTTGTAACATCGGGCGGCGTGGCTAGGCCCTGCTCAGTGCCGGGAGTCACAGGATTTCTAGCGGCTCTGCGTGCTTCGCGCAGACGACGTAAGCGGCCGTTCTTCCCTTGGAAAAAGAGCAACGTTACGCCGGCTATTGTTAGTATCAGCCCCATAAATCCACCAATAGCATCTGCTAGGCCTCCCCATTCTCCTCCAGTATCAGCATTGGAACTGGCAATCATTACACCTACACCCGTGACGGCCATGGCTCCGCCTATCACGTTTACCACCGTGGTTGCCGGATCGGGCTTGCCACTTACCGTTGGTGGTACGGCCTTCTTCAAGGTATCAGCAGGCAGCTTAAGCGGGGTGAGCGTAGGCGCGACCAGAGCGGAACCTAGGTTTACGCTCCGCTTTTTCGGTTGAACCAGAGCTAGGTTTTCTATGCCTGGCAACGCGGCCGTAAGTATAGGTTCGGCATTATTAACAGAATCCATTGGCAACGGCGTCGAATGCCTACCATACTCACGCACTTTGGGAAAGGTAGCAATCGACCTTGTACTTTGACATCCAGCAACAACCAACACCAGCAATAGAATCACGAGAAAGGTTGACCTACTCATTATTATAACAGCAAGTAATTGTAATAAATTAAGATATTCTATAGCAGCCAAGTTCGTCCGTAAAGCGGTAGCAAACAAGCTGAGTGTAGCTTCTGCGTTCTATAAATTTTGTGAGGTTGCTCGGTGGGCCTGGTGCTGGTTGCGGGCAGCTGTTGTCTTCTTCCTAGGTTGGCGCTAAAAGCTAGGTCTCCGAAAAGTCTTTAGCTGTTGAACAACCCACCTAGGGCTAGGTGTTGTACTCCTACACGCCAGTCGCTGCTTCGGCGTGCGTGCTGTACATTCGCGCCGTGAAATCTGCCCGCCTTACCCTGCTGTTCCTATTCTGGCCGCTCCTGCTGGCGCTGTCCGCCTGCCTGTCACTCGAAAGTGACGAACAAAAAGCCGAAGCTGCCGAAAAAGCCGTGCTGGCGCGGCACGACGAGCTGATGGGTCGCATGGACCAGCTCTACGATCTGCGCCAGCAACTGCAAAAAGCTAGTCTCCCCGACACTGTTGAGGCCGGCCAACGCCGCCGCTCACTGCTAACTGCCGACGCGGCCATGATGAGTTGGATGCACCAGTACCACAAGCCTGCGGCTGCTACTGCTGCTGACCAGCAGCTAGCTTACTTTAAAGAACAACAGCATTTTATCGATTCCGTCGGCGTGCTGATGGAGCATAGTATTGATTCGGCCCAACTAGTGCTCAAGCAAGCGCAGCCAGCCACCCAACCTTCTGCCAAATGACGTTTTCCACTCTCCGCCACACCTTGAGCGTAAGCTTGCTAGCCCTAGCTAGCTCCCTCCTCTTTCCTGCCTGCTCTACCAATAGCGCGTCAGCGGATTCGGAAACGAAGCTGCCTTATTTGGGCGACCGAGCCATGCAGCCTGCGCCGATGGCTGGCCCAGCCGACACCATCTTTACCGTGCCCACCTTCACGCTCACCGATCAGGAGGGCAAAACCATCACCAACGACACCTTCAAGGGCAAGATCTACATCACGGATTTCTTCTTCGCGACCTGCCCGAGCATCTGCCCCAAAATGCAGAGCGAGCTGCTGCGCGTGTACGAGAAGTTTCAGGGCGACCCGCGCGTACTCTTCCTCTCCCACACCATCGACCCGGCCCACGATTCCATCCCCGTGCTGCGCGACTACGCCGAGCGCTTAGGCGTGAAGGATGCCAGCCGCTGGCACTTTGCCACCGCCCAGCACGACACGATTTTCGGCCTGGCCCGCGCCTACATGACGGGTGCTCAGAAAGATGCTACCGTGAAAGGCGGCTTCGCGCACAGCGGCACCTTCGCTCTCGTTGATACGCAGCGCCACATCCGCGGCCTCTACGACGGCATGGAGCCAAGTCAGGTGGAGAAGCTAATGCAGGATATTCCTTTGTTGCTGAAGGAGATAGAAGCTGAAAAGCAAACCACCTCCCGATGAACCTAGGTCCGCTGCAATGGGTGCGCGCTACGGCGGTGCTACTGGCGGTACTGCTACTGGCCGGCTGCTTCACGAAGCGCAAAAACGAAGGTGCCCGCCTCTACGCCCAACGGTGCGCCAGCTGCCACGGCGAGAACGGCGAAGGACTCCGCCGCCTCATCCCGCCCCTCGCCGGCTCCGACTACCTAGGTCAGCACCGCAGCAGCCTGCCCTGCCAGCTGCGCAAAGGCTTGGCCGGCGAAATCACGGTAAACGGCGTGAAGTACAACCAGCTCATGCCCGGCAACGAAAGCCTCACCGACTCCGAAATCACGAACCTGCTGAACTACGTGCAAACCTCGTGGGGCAACAAGGAAGAGGTTTGGACGATTAAGGAGGTAGCCGACGAGCTAAAGTATTGCGGTGGCGCGCGCGGGTTGTAGCCCCAGGCTGAAAGCGTCAACCCAGGTAATGATGCCTCGTTGGCTGAAGCGTTTCGCGGGCTTCGTTGAACGCTGTAGAAACGCAATAGTTGGAGTCTCTCCGTTGAACGACCGGTATAGGAAACCTAGGTAAACAACCTCAGCAACGACGAGACGCAAGATGTTGCGTCTCTACATTGTTCAACGAGGCGGTAGAGATGCTTCAACCAGCTCAGCTTGCTGAGCAATGCCAACTCTTCAGATTGCCTATAAAGCTTCATTATTATCCATTAATAATGTCGAATAAAAAGCCATTTTATTTATCTTTTTAGCCGGTCAACTTATCAAAAATCTGTAGCAGCTACAGGCAGCGTTTTTCCTCAATCCTCAGTAGCTTGCCAATCCAAATCCTCTATACCTATGGGTCTCTTCGACTTTCTCAAATCCAAGCAACAACCAACTGACGCGCCTGCTACCCCGGCGCCAGCCGACGCGTCGGCCACACCTGCTTCCCCCGCTAGCACCGGTCCGCGCTATAAGGGCTCCAACTATACGGCTCCGCCAGCCCCAGCCGCGCCCCCGATGCCTGCTATCCCGCCGATGCCGGCCATGCCGCAGCCGCCGGCTTTCACGCCGACCAACATCCTGGAAGAGCTGCTGATGCGGGCCGCAAGTGAGCCGGAAGTTCGCCCTGCTTTCTATCAAGCTCTTCTGCAAGAAGAGCTTATCGTGATTACGGCCCCGAAGGAAGGCACGCCGGCCGGTGAGGTGACTGTGGAAGCCGGCACCGAAATCCAGCTGCAAGTGCTGCACGACGGCAAAATTCCGGTGTTCACGTCGAAGGAGCGGATCTTCGATGGCGAGAATGTGCCCGAGCCGCTTTCGTTCCTACGCCTGCGCGGCTTCGACCTGTTCAATATGATTCAGGGTGCCGACTGCGCGCTCAACCCGTTCTCGGTGGTGGGCAAGCTGCTGCCCGCCGGTGAAATAGCTGATCTGCTGACCGGTAAGCTCTTTGAGGGTGGTCCTGCCGCTCCGGAAGGTCAGATGTTGATCGGGCCACCCGCCGAAAATCCAGTGGCACTGGCCGACGCCCTGCGCGCTTACTGCGCCGAGCAACCCTTTATTGAGGCGGCTTACCTGGCCGAGCTACGCTTGGAGAACAGCCCCGAGCCGCCGCGCCTGCTCCTGGCCTTCCACACCGAGCAGAGCGACCCCGCCTTTTTGCAGGAGCTAGGTCCCATCATTCAGGGCAACCTGCAAGGCGACCACCAGTTTGTGGATATGATGCTGCTCGACCCTAGCTCCGACGAACCGCTGAACCAGTATTTTGCGCAGGTAGAGCCTGTGTATCAGCGCGCTTAGGTTCGCTTCAGCTTTGATAGAACGTCATGCTGAGCTAGTCGAAGCATCTCTACTACAACGGCAATTTTCCTAAAAGCTAGGTTTACTTTGGCAGTAGAGATGCTTCGATTAGCTCAGCATGACGTTCTTTATCTAAACTACTCCGCCGCTTGACGGGCGATAATGCGCCGGAAAATAGGCCGGAGACCTAGGTAAAGTAGGGCTGCCAGTGGAACCGCACCTAATGCCCACAGAAGCAGCGCACCTAACTCGGCGCGCCAGAGCAGACTGAACGCCCCGCTTAGGTCATTTGCTAAAAGGAAGCGTAGTTTCGTGATGGTAAGGTCTGGAGCGGGGCCTTCGCCGAACAGCCGGGCGCCCAGACGTAGCAATGGGATGAGCAGCAACAGCTGCAACGGGCTCAGCAGATGGCTCACCAGCAGCATGGCTGCCACGTTGAGGCGCAGGCGCACGGCTACTATTGAGTCGAGGAAGGTAGTGCCGCCCAAAAAGGGAATCAGCCCAAAAACCACTCCCAGTGCTACCGTAAGCGCCAGTTGGCTAGGGGATAAGCCTTGTTTGAGTAAGTTCAGCAGCGGATCGACCACGCGACGACGCAGCCAGGCGGCGGGGCGAGAGGAAGAAGCGGGCGGCGCAGATGGTAGAGACAAAACAGCAATGATTTTGGTGAGGCGAGCGCTGGCTCGTACGGGAGCAGTGCGTTACCTTCGCTTCCCGCGGCCACACGCCCACGGATTGTACGCGAGCTGATGACAAAAGTACGCCTGCCAGGGCACCCCCGGCCTAGAGTTTGGACGGATTTCTTTCTGCTGCTGCGCCGCGCCGCCCGCGAGCTGGCCGCCAACGACCCGCTGCGGCTGGGGGCCGCCACGGCCTTCTTCACCACGTTTGCCCTGCCGCCCATCCTGATCATCCTGATTCAACTGCTCGGGTCGCTCTACTCCCGCTCGGCGGTGCGGGGGCTGCTGCTCACCAAGCTTTCGGCCCTGCTCGGCACGGCGGCGGCCGGGCTGGTGCAGCAGATTTTGCAGAACGTTACCAACATCGAGCGCAGCCGCCTCGTGACGTGGCTAGGCTTTGGTTTTCTGCTGTTTATCGCCACCACCTTGTTTGTGGTGATTCAAAATTCATTGAACCAGCTTTGGCAGATTCGGCCCGCTCGTGCCACAGGACGCTTCAGTAAAATCGTGAAGGAGCGCACCCGTTCCCTGGGGCTGCTGCTGGCGACGGGCTTGCTCTCGATGCTAGCTTTCCTGATTGATGGCGCGCTGCATTTGTTCACCGCCCACCTCAATAGCTTCAACGCAAACTTCAGCAACTTTCTGTTTCAGGTGCTGAACGTCGTCAGTTCTTTGCTGATTCTGGCGGCTTGGTTTGCCGTTACCTTTCGCAACCTGAACAGCGCCAAGGTGCCCTGGCGAGCCGTGCTGCGCGGCGCCGCCCTGACGGCCGTCCTCATCGAGCTAGGCGAGCATGTGCTGGGCTTTTTGCTGGTGCCGCGCAACCTAGGTCCGATCTACGGGCCGGCATCCAGTATCGTGCTGGTGCTGCTTTTTGTGTTTTACTGCGCCATCATTTTCTACTTTGGCGCCTGTTTCACAAAAGTTTACGCGCACTACGTCGGCATGGACATCCGACCCAAAAAATCGGCTGTGCGCTACCGCTTGGTGGAGCTGGAGGAAGACAGAACCTAGGTACGCGCCGTGGCGGGTTCCTGGGAGCGGCCATAGAACTTATTAGCCAGGAACGCCAGCAGCACAAACAGCAGCCCCACGACACAGACGCCGTGCCACCCGAAGGCAGTCCACGCTGCGCCGCCCACTACCGAGCCCACCGAGCCGCCAATAAAATAAGCCGTCATGTACACCGTGTTCAGGCGGCTGCGGGCTTCCGGTAATAGCGCAAAGATGCGGGACTGGTTGGAGATATGAGCGCCCTGCACCCCCACGTCGAGCAGGATAATACCGAGCACCAACCCCACCAGAAATTGGCCGATGAGCCCCAGCACCACAAAGGCCACCAGCCCCGCCAGGATGCCGAGGCCAATGGCGTAATCGGCGCCGCGCTTGTCGGCCATCTTGCCGGCCATGGGTGCAGCCAGCGCCCCACATGCCCCGACCAGGCCAAAGAAGCCGACCACATCACTCTTATAAAAATAGGGGCTGCCTTCCAGGAAAAAAACCAGCGTCGTCCAAAACACGCTGAAGCTGGCAAACAGAAATCCGCCCACCAGCGCCGCGCGCCGCAAGGGCACAAACTCGCGCGTGAGCGTCACCAGGGACTTCATCAGGCTGCCGTACGTGCCTTCAAAAACCGGCTGATCTTTCGGCAGCTTCACGGCCAGCACGGCTACCAGCAACAGCATGGCCACGGCACCCGCCTCGAACACCGTGCGCCAGCCGAAATGTGCCCCCACATAGCCGCTAATCGTACGCGACAGCAGGATGCCGATCAGCAAGCCGCTCATCACCTTCCCCACGATCTTGCCGCGTTCCTCATTGCTGGCCAGGTTGGCCGCCATGGGTATCAGCAGCTGCGGCACGGCCGAGAAAATGCCAATCCAGACGCTGGCGACCAGCAACACCGTAAAGGAAGGCGCCCACGCGGCTATGCCCATCACGACGGCGGCTAGCACTAGCTCAATCAGGATCAGGCGCTTACGTTCCAGTTTATCACCGAGCGGCACCACGAACAGCAAACCTAGGGTGTAGCCGATCTGGGTGGCTGTGGCTATCAGACTCACATTACTATCGGAAAGCCCAAACGTGCGGCCGATTTCGGCCAACAGCGGTTGATTATAGTAAATATTTGCGACTACCAGGCCGCAGGAAATGGCCATCAGCCACACCAGAGCGCTGCTCATGGGCGCGGCCGGAGCCGTTTGCGCCTCCGATGTGGGCACGGGCGCGGTCAGTACTTTGTTGTTTGTCATTCGTATTCTACGCTAATTCTTACTGTAAAAGGTTGGGCATCAGCTTTCGTGCTGAACTCAGCAAGCAGCGCTCAACCTAGGTGCAGGCGCCAAAACCTCCGTTAAATCTTCTCCAAACCAGTACGTATACCACTTGGTTCAGGCCGCCTTAAAGCAAGACCGACGATTAGCCGCTAATCGCTTCTTACCTTTGTCGTTGTATTCTTTGATTTCTATGACCTCATTTGCCGACCTAGGCCTCGCTCCTCCCCTGCTCCAAGCGCTTGCCGAGCTGAACTTTACCACGCCCACGCCTGTGCAGGAGCAGGTAGTGCCCATGGCACTGGCCGGGCAGGACGTAGCGGGTCAGGCGCCAACGGGTTCCGGCAAGACGGCGGCCTACGGTCTTTCCCTGCTGCAACACGTTGACGTGACGCAGGATGTGATGCAGATTCTGGTGCTGGTGCCCGCCCGCGAGCTAGCCCTGCAAGTGCGCGACGCCCTCAAAAAGCTAGGTAAGTACCTGCCCAATCTGCGGGTGGCGGCGTTCTACGGCGGCCACGCCATGCGCGACGAAACGTCCTCGCTCAAACAGGCGCCGCACATCGTGGTGGCCACACCCGGTCGCCTGCTCGACCACCTGGAGCGGCGCACCATTATTCCGAACCAACTCAAAACGCTCGTGCTCGACGAGGCCGACAAGCTCCTGGAGCTAGGTTTTCAGGAGGAGCTGGTGGAGATTGTGAAGCGCCTGCCGCGCCGTCGTCAGACGCTGCTGTTCTCGGCTACAATGTCGGATAAAGTGCTGAACCTCATCCGCGCCAACCTCACTCGCCCCCGGGTAGTAAACCTAGGTCAGGACGAGGACCGCCTTCCCGAGAACCTGACGCTGATTGGTCATGTTGGCTCCACGGAGCAGAAACCGGCCGCGTTGTACCACCTACTTCAGCAGCCCGGCGCGGGCCGCGTGCTGGTGTTCTGCAACACGCGGGAGAAATGCCAGGAAGTAGCCCGCTTTCTGGTGGGCCGGGGCGTAGCGGCCGAAGTGCTGCATGGCAAAATGCCGCAGCCGGAGCGCGACAAAGCCCTCATGAAGCTGCGCAACGGCTCCAGCCAGGTGCTGGTCGCCACCGACGTAGCTGCCCGCGGCCTCGACGTAACAGCCTTGGATACAGTTGTTCAGTATGAGTCGCCGGACAAGGCGGATGCTTTCCAGCACCGGGCCGGCCGCACGGCCCGCGCCGGTGCCGAGGGCACGGCGCACCTGCTCGCCACCCCCGCTGAGCAAAGCCACGTGCAGAAATGGCCCGTCGCCGAGACGATTCAGTGGAAGCCGATGCACGCTCCGAAGCTGCCGCCCGCCGCACCCAAAGCACCTAGGCCCGTCAGCACGACGCTGCACGTTTCGGCCGGCCGCAAGGACAAAGTGAGTGCCCACGATTTGGTTGGCACCTTCGTAGCGCACGGCGGCCTGGAGCGCGAAGCTGTAGGCCACATCGAAGTGTTCGACCACTACAGCTACGTGGCCGTGCCGCGCCAGCAAGCCCAGGAAGTAGCCGAGCGCGTGACCGGCGCCAAGATCAAGGGCCGGAAGATCCGGGTGTCGCTGGTGGAGTAAACTGTTAAAAACAAACTGTAAAAACGCCTGTCATCCTGAGGCACGAAGGACCTTATTACGGCTGCAAACCTAGGTTATGCCATCGTAGTAAGGTCCTTCGTGCCTCAGGATGACAGGCGTATGGTTTTATGCTGCGCTATCTTCTAAGCTACTTCTGTTCAACGTGTTCGGGCACGTAGGCTTGGATAATCTCCGCTACGATGCTTTGCGGGCTCTGCTGGTTACTTAGCTCGATTCGTAAGCCGTAGCTAGGTTTTTCCAGCGTTTCCAGCTGCGAGTCGAGCAGGTCGGCCTTCATGTAGTGACCTTTTCGGTGTAGGAGGCGGCCGCGTAGCAATTCGCGCGAACCATCCAGAAAGGTCCATTTAATGGGCTGCTGAGCGCCGCTTTGTAATTCTTGCCGATACACTTCTTTCAAGGCGGAGCAGGCCAGCACGGCGCCGCCGGTTTTTTCCCACTCGCTGATGCCGGCGGTCATTTGCGCGAGCCAGTCGCGGCGGTCGTCGTCGGTGAGCGGGATGCCGTGCGCCATCTTATCCTTGTTGGCCGCCGAATGAAAATCGTCGGCATCGTGGAAGGGAATTCCTAGCTTTTTGGCTAATAGCTGCCCTATCGTTGTTTTGCCGCTACCCGACACGCCCATTACAATGAAAATCCGACCACTCTCCATACTGCTTGTGTTGAAATGATTGCCGGGGTAGTATACGCATAATCGCAAGCTCAAGCGTATCAATGGGCAAATCTGTATCACAAAACGTTATAGTACAGCATCTAAGCCCAGCACGCCGATGAGCCCAATCACCGACACGAGCGTTTCCAGCACCGTCCAGGTGGCGAGGGTTTGCGGAATGGTCAGATTGAAGTATTCCTTGAAGATCCAAAAGCCAGGGTCGTTGACGTGCGAGCACACCAGGCTGCCGGCGCCCACGGCCAGCACCATGAGTTCGGGCTTTACGGTGGTAGTCGCAATCAGCGGCAATACCACGCCGCCGGCCGTCAGCGAAGCCACGGTAGAAGTGCCCAAACAGATGCGCAGAATGGCCGCAATAGCCCATGCCATAACCAGCGGTGATAGGTGTAAATCGTTGAACAGATCGGTGATGTAGCCGCCTACTCCGCTATCTACCAGGACCTGCTTGAGCGCGCCGCCCCCGGCAATAACCAGCAGAATCATGGCGATGCCGGCGATGGAATTGCCGATCAGATCCATCACCTGCTTCATGGTTTTGCCCCGGCTCAGACCTAGGGTCACTATCGCCACCAGCACCGATAGCAGCATGGCTAGGTTCGCGTCGCTGATAAATTCCAACAACTGCCGGAACCGGGAAGTGGCCGGCAACACCAGCGTGGCCACGGCACCCATGGTCATCAGCAGCACCGGCGTGAGAACGGTAAACAGGCTGACGCCGAAGCCCGGCATTTCCGCATCCGTGAATTCTTTGGGCATAGCCAGCCCGGTGGGCGGTGTAGGGTTGTAGCGCTTTAGGAGCTTGGAAAAGAGCGGCCCGGCAAGAATGACGGCGGGCACGGCGATGACCAATCCGTAGAGCAGCGTCAGGGAAACGTCGGCCTTGAACAGCACCGCAATGGCCGTCGGGCCGGGGTGCGGCGGCAGGTAGCCGTGCGTGACCGACAGCGCCGCCACCAGCGGCACGCCCACGTACAGCAGCGGCAGGCGCGTAGACGCGGCAATAGCAAACACCAACGGCACCAGCAGCACGAAGCCCGCCATGTAATACATCGGCAGGCCCACCACAAACCCTGTGAGCATCAGCGCCCACTGAATATGCTTCGTGCCAAAGGTCTTGATAAGCTGATGGGTAATTCGCTGAACGGCACCACTTTCTATGAGCAGCGTGCCGAGCATGGCCCCAAACCCCAGGATCATGGCCACCGAACCTAGCATGCTGCCGATGCCGCTCTGCACGGATGATAACACGGCTTTTGCGGCCATGCCTTCCGCCAAACCCAAAGCCATTGCCACGATAACCAGCGCCAGAAACGCGTTAAGCTTGAACCCTATCGTCAGAATCAGCAGCAGAATAACCGCCGCCAGCACCAGGAGTAAAGGCATTTTTAGTTACCAGTTAACAGTTACCACTTTGCACCAGAACGTCATGTCTCCCGCTGGTCGACATGACGTTCTGGCTTTCCCTTACTGCACGTTGCTCGCGCTGGCCGTGAGCGGCTGTAGCGTCACGGGGCCTAACAAGCCCGAGGGTTGCAACTGCCAGCCAGATGCGTCGAATGGCTTGTAGTACAAGTCTACAAAGTTGATTTCGTGGTATTTGCGCCATTCTACTTTGCGCTTGTCCAGGTCGATAATGCGGTTAGCCATCAGGTTGGCTACCTCTACTTTGAGCGTGTTTTTGCCTTTTTTCAGGTACGCGCCCACCTTCTTCTCGTAGGGGTAGCTCCAGATGAAACCGGCATCCTGGCCGTTAATCCAGACGTGGGCGCTTTCGCGCACGTCACCTAGCTTGAGCAGGTAATCGGCGCCGGTTTTGGCGGGCATCGTGAAGCTAACGGTGTATTCGGCAGTGCCCGAGAAGCGCTTGCCGTTGTCGTCGGCCAGGTCGGTCCAGGAGGTCAGCTTACCGAGGTTCTGATCTTTCGGCAACTCGGGGCCACCGCCGGTAAAGTGCAGTTTCCAGTCGCCGCTTACGGCTATGGGCGTGCCGGTTGGGGCTAGGTATTGCCAGGGCTGCACGGCAACTTCCGCTTGCTCAACTGCTTTCAGGATCAGTGATTCGCCGGGCTTGATTTGCAGGCGCACTTTGGTTTGACTGCCGTCGGCGGTGGTGCTGGCCAGGCCGGCGCGGCCATCCTGCGGGTCCAGAATCGTGACGGATTTGGCGCTGGTGTTCAGCGGCACCCACGAATCGACTGTGTTAGCCGTGTGGTTTACGAGGTAGTAGTAGCGCGTACCATTGTCATTGCGGCGCACGAACTGCAAGCCGGTGTCGGTGAGCGTTTCGCGGCCAATCTTGCTGTATTCCAGCGCTTTCTGCACGTCGGAAGCTAGCACGATCTGGCCGTTGCCAGTTTTAGCGACCTGCACGCCATTGCCGGCGGCGGCAAAGCTCAGCCCTGCCGTAAGCGCCTTCAGCTGCTGCCGACGGCTGGCTAACTCGTGGAAGCCGGGCACGTCTTTGGGCAGCTCTTGCAGAATAACGGTGCTGCCCTGCTGAGCCAGCTTCACCACGTTGGCCAGCGTTTCGACCGGCATAAATTCAACCGAAGGAATGATAAGCGCCTTATACCTAGGCCCTTGCTGCGCCACGCGCAAGCCACTGCCGTTGGGCTGAGCCTGCCGGATCATGTCATCCGACACAAAGTCAACCGCATAGCCATTCTTCGACAGCTGCATGGCATTTTTATAGAACGCCGTCGGATACAGCCATTCCTCTATCGTGTGAATGCTGATCATCATGTCGAGCTTGGGCGGGGCGTTGTGCCGCACGTCGTACACGGGCCAGTACATCACCACGTCGTTGTCGGCCTGCCCGGCTTGCAGCACTGATTGACAGCGTGTTATATACTCGTTCAGCCCTTCCAAATGCGGCCACCAGCTGTTGGAAGGCGCAAACTCGGTGGAGGCGTAGAAGAGCCAGCCCGGCCAGTTGGTCTGCTCCGGCGAGTAGGTGGTACCGTGGTAAAAGATGTGGTTGACGCCTGTCAGAAAAGCCAACTCGGCCTGGGACTTGCAGTGCGCCAGCGGCACTTTGAAGTGTTCCCCAAGCCAGGTAAACGTTTCGGACGAGGCCAGCGGCTTGCCCATCACGTTGGCGGCCGAGGTGGCAAACTTCATCATCACCGGGTCGGGCGGCACGTTCTTCGTGTCGACGGTGTAGTAGCGCACATCCGGAATGGGGAACTTGGTCAAGCCAAACGTCTCACACTCTGGAATATCCACGTTGGCGTACAGGTCGAGCACGTTGCCGGGCGCGCCGTGCGCCTGGTTGCGCGACACCGCTTTCTGCCCGTGAATCCAGTTGGTCCAGGGCTTGGTGAAGTTCTGCTGCACCATCTCGGCCATCGTTTCGCGGTAATCGTCGCGGATGCGGGCCACCTGCTCGTTGTTTTCCTTGCTCACCAGCTCGCGCAGGTACAGCCGCAGATCGTAGCCGCGCCGCTGCTGAAATTCCTCGAACAACCTAGGTGAGAAATCGGCGTCGTACACCTCGTAGCTGTCGTTGAAAAACGAACGAATGCCGGCTGGTTTGCCACCGAAAGCCGTATCAAAACGGCGCAGGTACATAGCCAGTGCCTCCCCCGACAAATGGTCCATCGTAAGGCCCGCGCCACCGGGCGCCGCCCGCTTTACCATCTGGCCGGTGTGTCCGCCGAAAGCCGCGTAAACCTGCCAGGTGCCAGCCGAGGGTTGCCAGTTGAGCTGGCCGCTGGCATCTGCTTTCGTCAGTAAGTCAAGTCGTTCGCCTTTCGGGCCGTAGGCAACAACGGCTTTGAGCGGGGCACCTAGCTTCTGCTGACGCGGGTCTTGCACCACCAGCTTTTCGGCCAGCCGCTGCCCGGCTTTCACCTCATAGGTCTGCACCACGAGCTTGCCGGCCGCGCTTTCCGGCGTAATCTGCGGGCCGCCGTAGGGCCAGCCGGTGCCCAGGTTCATATCCACGCCCAAACCTAGGTTGTGCGCCTGCTGCACCGAGGTGTTGAGCATACGCATCCAGTTGGGCGACAGAAAATCGATGTACGACTGCTCGAAACCGACGGCGCCGTAGATGGGCGTTATTTCCACGCCACCCAGCCCGGCATCGGCGTAGAGCTTCAGGCTACGGATGATGTTAGCTTCATCCACGGCGTTGCCCATCCACCACCAGCGCGTCCAGGGGTGCGTTTCGGCTTTCACTGCCGGCCACGCGGCAGAAGCGGAAGTTGTGACTGCCGAAGCAGCAGTCGGTGAAGAGGTTAGCTGTTGCTGGCAAGCTGCCAAGGTGAGGGCGCAAAGCGCGGCAGCCAGGAGTTTCTTAGGGTCGGGGTGCGGCATTGGGAGGGTTTGGAACATAAGCAAAGCGCCCGAAGAAAGAAGCAGCGGCGTTTGCTTGGGGAAGATGTAAGCAAATAAACGTGCATTCGGGCAGCGCACTCACCTGAAGTCTGCTGGCCGGTGGGCAATTTCCCAACGTTGGTACCTAGGTAGCACAACCGCGCGCCTCCGTTGTACTTTTGCGGCGACTAACTCGCTTATTCTCTTTGCCACCCATCTCCACTGACACCCGCCAGCTTCTCTTCATTTGCAGCCAGAACCGTTGGCGCAGCCTTACCGCCGAGCGTCTGTTCGATGGGCACCCGCACTACGTGGCGCGCTCGGCGGGCACCGAGCCGGGCGCCCGTGTGCGCGTCACGGCTGGCCACCTAGGTTGGGCTGATGCCATCTTCGTGATGGAGCGCAAGCACGCGGATATTCTGCGGCAGAAGTTCGCCGCGGAGCTAGCTGGCAAGCCTGTCATCTGCCTGCGCATCCCCGATAAGTTTCAGTTTCTCGACCATGTGCTGCAAGATTTGCTGCGCGAGCGTCTGCAAGAACACCTGGGAGTCAATTGGCTATGAGCAATTGGTAATGAGCAATGAAGAGTGAGCAATGCGCTTGATTTCGGCGAAATAACGGCTTGATCGTATAACGAAGTCGCCGCTCAAGCGCATTTAGAGCATTCTTCATTGCTCACTCTTCATTGCTCATTGCTAAATGAACTACATCATCTGGCTGGCCGTGCTGGCAGCCGTCGTTTTCGCTTTTTACCGCTACGTCACGCGCGAAAGCCGCGTGCGGGCTGCCGCGTTGGCGCAGGATTTCCCAGCCGAATGGCGTCAGGTTCTAGCTAGTCGCGTGGCGTTTTACCTAGCCTTGTCGAAAAACGAAAAGCAGCGCTTCGAGCGGGCTGTTCAGGTTTTTCTGGCCGAAACGCGCATCACCGGCGTGCAGGTCGAAGTCGATGATACGACCCGCGTGCTCGTGGCTGCTTCGGCCATCATTCCCGTGTTCGGCTTCCCCGATTGGCAATATGGCAACCTAGGCGAAGTGCTCATTGTGCCCGATGCGTGGAAGCAGGACAAAGACCCCAACAAGGAGCTAGCGCCACTGGAAGGCACGTTGCTCGGCAGCGTGCAGAACTTTCAGAATCAGCACTATATGCGCCTCTCGAAAGCCTCTTTAGAGCAAGGTTTTAAAGACGCCATGGACAAGCAAAACGTAGGCATTCATGAATTTGCCCACCTGCTCGACCAGGCCGATGGCGTGATTGACGGCGTGCCGAAGCTAGCTCTCCCACCCGAGCTGCTGCAACCCTGGGCCGAGGTGATGCAGCGGGAAATCCAAGCCATCCGCGACGGCAAATCGGAAATCAACCCCTACGGCGCCACCAACGAAGCCGAGTTCTTCGCCGTCGTGACGGAGTACTTCTTTGAGAAACCGGAGAAGCTTCAGGAAAACCACCCCGAACTGTACCAATTGCTGAGCCGGGCTTTGCGGCAAAATCCTAAAAAGCGTTTCCTGCGCTTCAGCGTCGACCCTAGGGAGTGGCTGAAAACGCTGCGCAGCAAGCGCAAGTTTGGGCGCAATGACCCGTGCCCGTGCGGTAGCGGCAAGAAGTATAAGGATTGTCACTTGTTGCAGCAGGAGCAGCAGGCTGCTTGAGCGAAAGAGATGAAAAAGAGGGAAGCCACACAGAGGTCAATTACTTTTCTACGCGGAGCAATAATTCGCTGGAATGAAAAGCTCCTTTAATACATTCACCCCCATACCAATTTACATAATTGACATTTATTCTATATAACCCTGGCTCTAATTTTGACTTTCCATGCCGTAAATAATCATTCAGGTTTATTATCCGACGGCAAGATTTGCCTTTTGAAACTTCGATGTAGGTAGTCCGACTAGGATATTCAATAATATCAATTTTACCTGGCCCTTGCTTAATAGCAACAAATCTCCCCTTTTCATTATGAACAATTATAGATGTAAAGAACAATACATCTAAACAGCTACCTGGATAATCATCAAACTCCGCAAGTCTGATCGTATTATTACTAATATTTTTAAACTCAATAACAATGAATGGATGATCATTAGGAAACTTCTTTCTATCACTTTTTACAATTAATCTCATTTTATCAGTATCCTGTTTAACTTGACCGCTTGCCATGCCAAAGGAGAAATAATAGAGTAACAATAAAAGCGCAATTCTCCGCATAATGTATTATTTAAAATATGTATCTATTAGACTCCGGTTCAACTAGAAGACAGCTTGAACCTAGCCGTCATTAGCCTCTTAAACGGTTACGGCTTTCCGCGTTTGATTCATAAAAGCCAGGTTATCGTGAAACTAAACGAGCCGGGCGGGGCATCTAAGTTTGCCAAGATAGCATTAACCTAGATTCCTCGCCCGGCTCGGCATAATCACCGAAATACCGGCTTGAACACAGCCGCTTTACGCTGCTTTTCTTACCGCTTTTTTCGGCTGCTTGCCCTCGGTCACTTCCTCAAACCTAGCTTCGTACCTGGCGTGATTGGTGCCCATGAGCCGGTCCCAGATATTGAAGTACAAGCCATAATTTCCCTTTACGTATTGGTGGTGCATGTTGTGGTGGGTGCTGGTGTTGTGCAGCCGCCCAAACTTAGTTCGCAGAAAACCAGCCGGGTACAGCTCATACCCTAGGTGCCCCAGCACGTTCATGCCCATCATATACAGCATAAATATACCTAGAGCAAGCCCGTGCAGCGGGATGATAAATACCATCAGCGGTACAATGCCCGCTTCGATAACAGCCTCCAAGGGGTGGAAGGAGAAAGCCGCCCACGGCGAAGGATTGTGCGAGAGGTGATGCACCCGGTGCACGTACTTAAACACCTGGGGAAGGTGCATGAAACGGTGCGTCCAGTAGAAATAGGCGTCGTGGGCTACAATAAGCAGCAGAATGCTTAGCACAAAGTAAGTCCAGCCGTGGTCGGCCAGGTTGGTATAGATGCGCGTGTAACCGGCTTGGCTAGCGGCAAAAATCCCGACACCCACCGCCGCGAAAATCAGGCAGGTAAGCAGCGAATATTTTACCTCGGTGTGCAGGTACTTGTCTTCGGGAAACTTCTGCTGCACGCGGCGCGACTGCCACCGCTCTTTGCGCCAGCGCCAGAAGATCAGGTAAGCAATACCGGCGAATACAACATAGCGACCTAGGGTAAACAGGAAATGGCCGGCATAAATGCTGCCGGCTTGAGTCATGGTGATGGACGTAGACATAGCTACTAAGAGGGGTAATAAAGAGGTTGTAAGCTTAGGGGGTGGTAGCAAGCACGGTACCAAGTAGGCCTTTCCGCTACCGTAGCGGCAAATAAACACTAGCGCGACCCGTTGCGTTTCGGCCGGTTCGTCTGCGGTTTCTTATTTTCGGGGCTAGCTGACGAGCGGCGGCGTTTTGCCCCTGGCTTCGGCTTCTTCTTTCGCGCTTACTATGAAAAAACAATTCTTCAGCGGCCTGGCCCTCGCTACCCTAGGTACCACGCTGTGGTCGTGCGCACCGGCGGCCAAAACGCCTGCTACGGTTGCTGCTCCGGCTTCTGCTAGCCCCGTTCCACAAGCCACTTACCAAGCTTCCTCCACCGATTGGCGTGCGCAGGCTAATACCTTTCTAAAGCAATATTCCGCTGAATACCAGCGACTCTACACGCAGTCGAGCGAGGCAGAATGGCGCTCCAACACGCACATTGTGCCCGGCGACACCACCAACTCCGGTGCCACGGCCCGCGCTAACGAGCGCATGGCCGCCTTCGCGGGCAGCGCCGAGAATATCCAGCGCCTGCGGCAATTCTTGGAGCACAAAGACCAGCTTTCGGAAATTCAGATAAAGGAGCTGCAAACCGCCCTCTACAACGCTGCCAACTCACCCCAAACGGTGGCCGACGTGGTGAAGCGCCGCATCAAAGCCGAAGCCGCCCAGACGGAAAAGCTCTACGGCTTCGACTACAAATACAACGGCAAATCTGTCACTACCAACGACATTGATGAGCTGCTGCGCACCGAGAAGAACCCGCAGAAGCGCCAGGCCATTTGGGAAGCGAGCAAAGCCATCGGCCCGACACTAAAGGCCGGCTTGCTGGACCTGCGCGGCCTGCGCAACCAAACCGTGCAAGCCTTGGGTTACTCAGATTTCTTCACTTACCAAGCCTCCGACTACGGCATGAGCCGGGAGGAAATGATGGCTTTGGTGCGCAAAATCAACGAGGAGCTTCGCCCACTTTACCGCGAGCTGCACACCTACGCTCGCTACGAGCTAGCCAAAAAGTACGGCGTGAAGCAAGTGCCCGACTACCTCCCCGCCTCGTGGCTGCCCAACCGCTGGGGTCAGGATTGGAGTGCCATGGTCGACGTGAAAGGCGTGAACCTCGACGCCACGCTCGCCAAAAAAGGTCCCGAGTGGCAAGTGAAGCAAGCCGAGCGCTTCTACCAGAGCCTAGGTTTTCAGGCGCTGCCCGCTAGCTTCTGGGAGAAAAGCAGCCTCTATCCCCTACCCGCCGGCGCCAACTACAAGAAAAATAACCACGCCTCCGCTTGGCACATCGACCTCAACCAGGATGTGCGCAGCCTGATGAGCGTGGAGGCCAACACCGAGTGGTACGAAACCACCCACCACGAGCTAGGTCACATCTACTACTATCTGACCTACACCAACCCCGATGTGCCGGTGCTGCTGCGCCAAGGTGCCAACCGTGGCTACCACGAAGCCATGGGCAGCCTCATGGGCCTAGCCGCCAGTCAGAAACCCTTCTTGGTGGGCCTGGAGCTGATGGACCCCAAAACCCAAACCGACCAGACCCAAACGCTGCTTAAAGAAGCCCTTAACTATGTGACGTTCATTCCGTTCTCCTCGGGCGTGATGAGCGAGTGGGAAAGCAGCTTCTACGCCGACAACCTGCCCGCCGACCAGCTCAATGCCAAGTGGTGGGAACTGGTGAAGAAGTACCAGGGCATTGTGCCGCCCACCGCGCGCGGCGAAAACTACCTGGACCCCGCCACCAAAACCCACATCAACGACGACCCCGCGCAGTACTACGACTACGCCCTGAGCTACGTCATCCTGTTCCAACTGCACGACCACATTGCCAAGCAGATCCTGCACCAGGACCCGCACGCCACAAACTACTACGGCAGCAAGGAAGTCGGCAATTTCCTGCGCGACATCATGCGCCCCGGCTCCAGCAAAGACTGGCGCACTGTGCTGAAAGAAAAGACCGGCGAAGACCTCTCCGCCCGCGCCATGGTCGACTATTTCCAGCCGCTGATGACGTATCTGAAGCAGCAGAATAAAGGGCGGAAGTACACGATGTAAATACAGCAATAAGGTGCTATACCTGGCTAACAGCAGCCAGCCGGATATTGCCGCCGCCACCCACCAGCTTGCCGATATACTGAAAACCACCCAATCCCGTACTGGGCTGACCTGGCACTACGAGCCCATGCCTGCCGAAACGCATCAGACTATTTATCATCCGGCCGCACTCCACGCATTTCGTATGGTATTTAATCCCGCCACGCAGAAGTAGACAAGCCGTATTCCTGAAGCCATCAGCAAAAAGAACGTCATGCTAAGCCGCCAAAGCATCGCGCGTGCAATGGTGAGCGCTAATGATTGGAACTGCCGCTCCTACTGGCGCGGGCTGCAAGCCCGCGCCAGCAGGGGGATGTTTCACTCGAATGGATTACAAACCATCATAAACAGCAAAGCCGGGCTCCTCGCCCGGCTTTGCTGTTTTCAGGGACCTAGCTTTTTTTAAGCGGCCACAGCTAAGCGCTTTTCCAGCAGTGTATTTACCTCATCCAAACGCCGGTAAATCACCTGCGCCACTTCCTCATCGGCCAGGTCGATGCCGTGGGCGCGAGTGGTAAGGTAGCGGGCTAACGCGGCATTGTCGTCGAGGCGCTGGGCTAGCTCCTGCTGGGCGTCTTCCCATTCATCAGACTGCTCATGAGCTAGGTAGTGGCCGCGCAGCATGATCGTCTGACTGACCAGTTGGGCCAGGCGAACGAGCAAGGCTGACTCAGCCTCGGAGAAACCGCGCGGCTCCCGGCCAATCACTGCCATCATACCAATCTTCTGATTATCCGGCATTTGCAAAGCAGCACCTGCGTAGAAGCGAAGCCCAATAGATTCCGCGACAGTCTGGCTGATCAGTCCGCAGCTTTCCTTGGAATAATCGGATAGCACCACGGCGGTGTCTTGCAGGATAGCGGCTGAGCACATGCTGTCGCCGCGCACAAGGCTACTGACGCCTTGCGTGCCGATGGCAGCCTTAAACCAAACCTGATTTTCATCCACCAGTGAAATCAGCGCGATAGGCAGGTTAAAGAGTTGGGCCGCCCATGCGGCGTACTCGTCAAAAATCTTCTCGGGCGTCGTATTCACAATACGGTACTGATGCAGCGTGCGCAGCCGCACGGCATCATTCGCGGGTACTAAGGATACCGGTAAAGAAGTAGCTGTATTGATCATGTCGATAGTGAGAGCAAATCGGGTGTGGAAGCAGGAAACAGACAGCGCCCTAGCTTCAGCTGAGTTGGCACCGCTTGCTACAACAGCACACCTAGCCTTGGGCTTGACTGCTTGGCATGCCACTTATGTAACTGAGCGTGAAGCAACAACAAATAGCATTGGCTACTCAGCGTGTATGAGCAAACGCTTATGGGCTTTGCGCCCCTACCAGCTAATCAAGAGTTAAGAGAACAACAAGAATTGACGTCAATCATCTTTCAACAGGTCAAATTTATTTAAAAATATCGATAATAATTTATACTTAATGCATACTCAACAATAATTAAAATGCCTTTCCAACCAGCACACTACAAGACAGATAAACCTAGGTCGGCGGTTTTATTAGGACTTATAATCCCCCCATTTCCTCTCCATCTTATTAACCATAATTCCTGATGCTCAAAAACTACCTTTCCGCCTTGCTGCTGGCGATTTGTTCCTTCCCGGCCTTTTCAGCCACCTATTATGTGGCGCCTACCGGCGAGGATGCGAACAACAACGGCTCCATCTCCCTCCCTTTCAAAACCATCCAGCGGGCCCAAACGGCCGTAGTAGCTGGCGACACGGTGTGGGTGCGCGGCGGCACCTACCTGATGCAGAATTCGCAGATAGCGGGTTACGGCAGCCCCTATGCCTACATCACGCTGCTGAATAAAAGCGGCTCGGCGGGCAAGCGCATCAACTACTGGGCTTACCCCGGCGAGCAGCCGGTCTTCAACTACGCCAACGTTGACCCGAACGTGACCAACCCCGGCGCTCCTTTTGCTGCGCCGTACCGCCTCAGCGCCTTTGAGGTGACGGGCTCCTACATCCATATCCGTGGGCTGGAAGTCGTGGGGGTGCGGGTGCCCCTTGTCGCCCCCAACGTCAACACGCAGTCGATCTGCTTCTCGCAGAGCGGAGCGGGCGGCAACAACATCTACGAGCGCCTGAGCATGCACGACGGACAGGCCATTGGCTTTTACCTGACCAGGGGCGGCAACACCCTCGTCCTCAACTGCGACGCCTACCGCAACAACGACAACGTGAACACCTCCAGCACCACCGGCGCCGCTAATGGCGGCAACGTGGATGGCTTCGGCAACCACCCCAACAACGCGAACTACACCGGCAATGTGTTCCGGGGCTGCCGCGCCTGGTTCAACAGCGACGACGGCTACGACTGCATCTCGGCCTTTGCCCCGACCGTGTTTGAGAACTGCTGGGCCTTTTACAATGGCTACACGGCCACCTTCGGCAGCCGGGGCGATGGTAATGGCTTTAAAGCAGGCGGCTACGGCGGCGCGGCTCTCACTTCTATCCCGGCCGTGGTGCCTAAAAACACGATTCAGCTTTGTCTGTCCGTGCGCAACAAGTCCAATGGCTTTTACTCCAATCACCACCTGGAGGGGAGCGACTGGTACAACAACACGGCCTACATGAATGCCACCAACTACAACATGCTCAACCGAAAAGCGAGGAACGCAACGGATTATCTCACCGACGTGCCTGGCTACAACCACGTTATCAAAAACAACATCAGCTTTGCCCCGCGCTCCACGGGCCGCGACATCACCGATTACGACCCCGCCGCCTGCACCATTGACCACAACAGCTTCCTGAATGCGGCTGTTGCTGTAACAGCCGATGATTTCCTGAGCACGGATATGGAGCTACTCACCGCCCCGCGCCAGCCCGACGGCAGCCTGCCCGTAAATGATTTTCTACGCTTGAAGCCAACCAGCGAGATGGTCGATGCGGGCGCCAACATTGGTTTCCCGTACAACGGCACCGCGCCCGACCTAGGTTGCTTTGAGACGACTGGGGTTATCCTGAGCACCGCTGGCATCGCCAAAAACCACGACCTAGGTTTGTCGATTGCGCCGGTTCCGGTTCGTTCGCAGACCACGGCTAGCTTTACATTGCCCGAAAAAGCGCCGGTGAATATTTCCCTTTATGATGCTCAGGGCAGGTTAATTACCGTGTTGCTCGACGAGGAAGTGAAAGCGGGCGCGCACCAGGTCAGCCTGAATGAGAAGGTGTTCCCGGCTGCTGGCGTCTATATTCTCAAGCTGACAACGGGCAAGAACGCCACGTCGAAAAGGCTGGTGAAAATCCAGTAGAATAAGCTAGCCTGCTCAGCGGATTGAGAATCCGGCTGCCGTAAATGCACCCTTCAACTTGCATCTACGGCAGCCGGATTCTCATTTTTATAAACGCCATTTGTTCACCCTAGCCCTGCTTTGAACAGCAGACTACAGGACGGACGAGCCTGGGTCGGAGGTGTTATTAGAGCCTGTAAGCTAGGTAACAGCCTTCTTACCAGTCCCAAACGCCTCCCATGACACGCCCAACGTTCTTTCCGGCCTTCCTGCTGGGCCTGACGCTGACTGCCAGCGCCAACGCTCAATCCACCAAGACTTCTTACAAATTCGACTTTGGCAGCGGCAAAGTGGCGCCCGGCTACACGCAGGTGCTGCCCACCAACGTGTACTCGCCCACCGCAGGCTACGGCTTCGACTTCAACACGACGGCTACCACCGTGAGCCGCGGCGGCAAGGATGCGCTGAAGGGCGATTTCGTGACCAGCGACAAGCCGTTCTACTTCTCGGTAAAGCTGCCCGAAGGCAACTACAACGTGACGGTGACCCTGGGTGATGCGCAGGGCGCGTCGTCGACGTCGCTCAAGGCGGAATCGCGGCGCCTGCTGCTGGAGCAAACCGAAACGACGCCGGGCAGATTCACGACCCAGACCTTCACGCTCAACGTCAAAGACCGCAGGATTTCGACCGGCGGCGAAGTAAGTCTGAAACCTAGGGAGCTGACCAAGCTCGATTGGGACGACAAGCTCACGCTGGAATTCAACGGCTCCAAAACCTGCCTCGATGCCATTGAAATAACGCCCGCCCAGAACGCCGTAACCGTCTTTCTGGCTGGCAATTCCACCGTCGTGAACCAGGACGACGAGCCGTGGGCCGCTTGGGGGCAGATGATTCCGCGCTTCTTCAAACCGGGCGTGGCTATTGCCAACCACGCCGAATCGGGCCTGACCCTAGGTAGCTTCCAGGGCTCGCACCGCCTGGAGAAAGTGCTGAGCGTGATCAAGCCCGGCGACTACCTTTTCATCGAGTTTGGCCACAACGACCAGAAGGAGAAAGGCCCCAACGACGGCGCCTACAAAAGCTACACCGAGCGGCTGAAGCTGTTTGTGAGCGAAGCCAAAAAGAAAGGTGCCACGCCGGTTATTCTGACGTCCACTGCCCGCCGCAACTTCGACGAGGGCACCGGCAAAAACGTGAACAGCCTCGGTGAATACCCCGACGCCGCCCGCAAAGTGGCCAAGGAGGAAAACGTTGCCCTCGTCGACCTCAACCAGATGACCACCCAGCTCTACGAAGCCCTGGGCGTGGAAGACTCGAAAAAGGCGCTGGTGCATTACCCCGCCAACACCTACCCCGGCCAAACGCAGCCCCTCGCCGACAACACCCACTTCAACCCCTACGGCGCTTATGAAATTGCGAAGTGCGTGGTGGAAGGCATTAAGGCGAACAAGCTAGGTTTGGTGAAATACCTCCGCAACGACACGCCCGCTTTCGACCCCAACCACCCCGATGCCTTAGTCAGCTGGCATTGGTTCGACAGCCCGAAAAGCACCGTGGTGAAGCCAGATGGTCAGTAGGAACGCGCCACGGCGCGTTCGTCGCCTGCATCGTTCGCGCGAAATGCCCCTGTTATCCAACGCCAAATGGTTCACTATCAGAACGCACCGTGGCGCGTTCCTACAAGAGCACCTGCCAACGCCGAATCTTTCAACGACCGAACGCGCCGTGGCGCGTTCCTACATTCGCCTATGAAAACCACCCATTTACCCTCCTTCACCCTAGGTCTGCTGCTGCTAGGTTCCGTCACGGCTTCGGCCCAAACCAACCCGCCCAAAGCCAACGACACCACCACACCCCTGCACCTCTTGCAACCCGACTACCCGGTGCCCTACGGCAAAACCAAGCCCGAAGACGTGAAGCAGGTGTTGGATCGGGTATATAACTACCTCGACAAAGCTACGCCCGCGGAACTCGTTGATAAAAAGACAAATGCGGCCGTCAGCACCCGCGGCAAGTTCAACCCCGACGCCATCATCAAGCCCGGCGACTTCCGCCTGACTAGCTACGAATGGGGCGTGACGTACTCGGGCATGCTGCTGGCGGGCGAAGTAACCGGCGACAAGAAATACACCGACTACACGTTCACGCGCCTGAAGTTTCTCTCGGACCTAGCCCCCTATTACCGCGCTTACCAAACGGCCAACCCGCAGAGCCCCACGCCCATGCGCGGCTTTATGAACCCGCATGCCCTCGACGACGGCGGCGCCCTGACGGCTTCCATGATCAAGGCGCAAAGCGCCGGCCTCTCCGCCCCCAACCTGCGTCCGCTGATCGACAGTTTCGTCAACTACATCATGACCAAGGAGTTCCGGCTCTCGGATGGTACTCTGGCCCGCAACCGGCCGCAGCCGAACACGCTCTGGCTCGACGACATGTACATGGGTTTGCCGGCGCTAGCGCAGATGGGCAAGCTCACCGGCGAGCGGCGCTACTACGACGAGGTGGTGAAGCAGTTCACGCAGTTTTCGCAGCGCATGTTCGATAAGCAGAAAGGCCTCTACATGCACGGCTGGGTGCAGGATATGGCCGTGCATCCCGAGTTTCACTGGGCGCGCGCCAACGGCTGGGCGTTGCTGACGAAAGTTGAAATCCTGGACGTGCTACCCGAAGATCATCCGGGCCGGGCCGCCATCCTGGCACAGCTGCGCGCCCACGCCGATGGCCTGGCTATGCGCCAGTCGGGCACGGGCTTCTGGCACCAGCTCCTCGATCGAAACGACTCGTACTTAGAGACTTCCGCCACGGCTATCTACGCCTACGCCATTGCCCACGCCATCAACAAAGGCTGGCTCGATGCCAAAGCGTACGGCCCGATGGTGCTGCTGGCCTGGAACGCGGTGAGCACCAAAGTAAACGCCAACGGTCAGGTGGAAGGCACCTGCGTGGGCACCGGTATGGGCTTCGACCCGGCCTTTTACTACTACCGCCCCGTAAACGTGTACGCGGCCCACGGCTACGGCCCGGTTATTCTGGCCGGCGCCGAAACGATTCGCCTGCTCAAAAATCACCCGTTTGAAATCAACGACAGCTCGGTGCAGATGACCAAGTAAGCCTACCTAGGTACGCGCGCTAACCTTGCATTCAACGCTCCGTTTTCCGAAAAGCCCCTCACCAATTTGGTCAGGGGCTTTTTTATGCGGATAATAACCGCCTCCTGCTGCCAGTGTGGCCGCTTGCGTGTTTTGGCAAGGGGGCAGTGTCAGCGAGCTGTAGAATAGGATGCAGCACGCCAACGTTCTCCTGTTAGCTTGCGGCTCCCGGCGCGAGTGCCTCTTTGCCCGACCTCATACGACTAACGCCTGAAAAGCGTATTTTCCACGTGATGAATCACCGTCTGCCCGCGTTTTCTTCGGTTCTGCTAATGGCGGCTGCTCCAGGCCAGCAAGAGTATCTGGTCCCGCTGCTGATTGTCTTTGCCGTCTCCACTTTCCTCGTGGTAGTGGTGGCCGTGCTCACGCTTATCCACCTTCGGAAAGACGTAAAGCGCCGGCTGGATGAGTTCACCAAGCGCAGCAGCCGACACAAAGCGCTCCGTCGCTCTGCCCCCACTGACCCTGCCCAGTGGCCTCCATTCTTCATGCCGGCTTTGCCCTTCTGGCAACAGATAGCATTAGGAGCAGCCACGTTACTTGCTTGTGCAGTAGGCATTTGCGAAATGCTGGCGGGCGCTACCATTCCCCAGACCCTAGCCCCCGTAGTGCTCCCGCTGCTGCTGCTGCGTCCCGCTCCCGAATCGGCTATACAGCGGAGTTTGTGGGCGGTTGTGGTGGGCTGCTTCGCGGCGGCCATCCTGTTGCTGGGGGTGCTGTCGCTGCGCCTGGTGCTGCGGCAAAGCTAGCTGTCCACGAAGGTTTTGGCGCTTTAACCTCAACCGTAGATACCAGAGCAGACTAGCCCGTAAGCTGTATCTTGTGGCCGCGCAAAAGCGCATTACTTTCGTAAGCAATTGATAGCCAAACCCATTTAGTGAACAACCGCCCTGCCTCCCTACCTCCTTCCGCTTTTTTGCCGCTACAAAAACGCTACCTAGCTTTAGCAATAATGGGAATACTAGCCAGCTGTCAGCAAGCCAAACCCGTGGCGGCTGACGCAGTTGCCACCCAAACAGTCCAAACGGCAGCCCCGACCGCAACAGCCGCTCCAACCGAAGCAGCGGCCCGCGACGCCATAGCCCGCTACTTGAAAGCGCAACCCAACGTAAATCTTTACGTGGTTGACTCGGCGAGCGTCGTAGACGTCGACACGCAATGGCAAGTGCTGGTGCCGCGCACCGATTGGGCCGGCCGAATGCCCAACCGCGCTGCTTTCGAAGTAGACAAACAGACCGGCAAGGTGCGGACACTGCTGGTGAAATAACCTGTTCACAATATCCGTTCGGGCATCTTCCGCAAGGTAACGAAGCTGGTGCGGGCACATCGAGCAGCCACAGGTCAGCTGAGTTTTTGTCTAAAACCTAGCCTGTCTACCTGGCCTTACACCGGAAAGCTCAGGCGGCTAATCGGCTGATAGTGCGTAAACTCCAGCTCAGGAGCCAGGTAACCCGCCCGCACCGGCTCTTCCTTGAGCAGATCAGTGCTCAGATACTTCTTGTTGCTGTCGCACAGCAGCGTCACCACGGTAGCATCGGGCCCAAGCGCGGCAGCTTGCCGAATAGCCCCAATCACATTCGCACCCGACGAAATTCCGACGGCCAACCCTAGCTCAGTAGCTAACTTTTGGGCCACCAAGATGGCGTCGCCGTCGTTGGCCTGCACTACCTCATTGAGTTCGTCGAGCTTGACAATGGCGGGAATAAACTCATCGGAAATCCCCTGGATGCGGTGTGAGCCCACCTTGTAGCCCGTGGTCAGTGTCGGCGACTCGGCGGGTTCCAGGGGGTGAATGCGCACGGCCGGGTTTTGGCTGCGCAGATAGCTGCCCACGCCCATCACGGTGCCCCCCGTACCCACACCCGCCACAAACGCATCGGGCACGCGACCTAGCTTTTTCAGCTGCGCACAAATTTCTACGCCGGTAGTTTTGGCGTGGGCTTTAGCGTTGCAGCTGTTCTCAAATTGCCGGGGCAGAAACACATCGGAGCGGGACGCCGCTATTTCCTCCGCCAAGGCAATGCTGCCCAGAAAGCCACCCTGGGCCTTGCTAATCAGCGTAATCTCAGCCCCCAGGCTCTTGATGATGTTCACACGCTCGGCGCTGAGCCAGTCAGGCATGATGATGCGCACCGGGTGCCCCAGTGCCCTGCCGATGGCGGCAAAGGCAATGCCGGTGTTGCCGCTGGTAGCTTCTACAATGGTATCACCAGGCTTAATCTCGCCGTTTTTGTAGGCCTCCTGCAAGATAAAGAGGGCCATACGGTCTTTGAGGCTGCCGGTCAGGTTGTAGTGCTCGCACTTCACGTAGATGCGGCCGGGCTGACCTAGGTAGCGGTAGTGCAGCTCCAGCATGGGCGTGTTGCCCACCAAGTGCCACAGGTGGTTGAACTTCTCTTCCAGCTCCGGCGAAAGACAACAAGGCAAAACCGCATGCTCCTCTAATACAGTCAGTTGAGGCACCTTAGGCAGCAGCACAACTGTTCGGCGAGCAGCACGAGTACCAGTCAGAAAGGAAGAAGAAACGGAACGCGGGGAGCAGGTAGCGACAGACATAACGGAGGTTCGAGGAGGTTGAACGGTTGACGAACGCCTCTCTTTTTCCGTAAGCACTTGATCAAGAAAGCTTATCGAAAGCGCATAAAAAATGCCCTCCCGACAAGTCAGAAGAGCAGCACCGCGTGATGAGCATCTTATAACTTATCTTCTTCTGAGCGGGCTGCAGCCGACTCAGAACAGGATTTAGCACCTGGTATTGCTACTGGTTGCTAAGGCTTCACAGGGCCTGTCCCTCCGCCTTTCTTGATAAGTGCTCCGGCAAAGGAGCGCATCGCAAATATAGAAGTCAAAAAGCACCGCGCAAGGCTAAAGTGCTAGTAAGCGGCTATTTGCCAATATTATGTTGTTTTATCCACTTCTAGGCAAGAACACCGTCTTTAATTCCACCAGTCGCAGCCAAGCGCCTCTCGACGTAGGTAACCACACTGTGAGCTACAACTTCAATTCCACCTAGTCCGATTAATAGCTTTGGCACCGAGCGCGGGGATACACCTTATAACAGATTTCAATTCCACCTAGTCCGATTAATAGACCCATAATATCACTTTCCCAAACTTATTTTGCAACATTTCAATTCCACCTAGTCCGATTAATAGCCTCAACTGCCTGTGGTATAACCTGGTGCTGGTAAAATTTCAATTCCACCTAGTCCGATTAATAGCGTAGCTCCATTCTATCCTGCGGCGCATTTTCTAAGAATTTTAATTCCACCTAGTCCGATTAATAGCAATCGGACCAAGAGCTGCGGCGGACGTAATCCCCAATTTCAATTCCACCTAGTCCGATTAATAGAAGGATACTACCGGCTTACCTGACGGTACTATCTTATTTCAATTCCACCTAGTCCGATTAATAGCTGTACAATGCTGTCTCCTACCGCTACCTGTTCATCATTTCAATTCCACCTAGTCCGATTAATAGCGGCTTCAGTGACAGCTTCTAGTGCTGAGTTTCCAGATTTCAATTCCACCTAGTCCGATTAATAGGCCGCAGCTGGTGGTGAATCCAGCGAACGGAATCCGATTTCAATTCCACCTAGTCCGATTAATAGCGGCAACTAGGGCAGAGTACATGCGCGGCACCTGTCAATTTCAATTCCACCTAGTCCGATTAATAGCCCGGCCAAACGCCGCCGCTACTACAGCCGAACAGAAATTTCAATTCCACCTAGTCCGATTAATAGCTAAAAGCCTGTTCTCCTACTTGTTCTGACTGTTCAATTTCAATTCCACCTAGTCCGATTAATAGCCGACTACCCCCGTCTGAATACCTCCATTTACACCTTATTTCAATTCCACCTAGTCCGATTAATAGCTGCGTGGCAGTTTTGTAGCACCGCCCGCCCGCTTCATTTCAATTCCACCTAGTCCGATTAATAGCCTGTCCCATGTTCGACGAGACAATGACATTAGCTAATTTCAATTCCACCTAGTCCGATTAATAGAACGGCAGCTCCTTCCGGAACTCCTTCAGCCGGTTCAATTTCAATTCCACCTAGTCCGATTAATAGGGTAGAGGTACATCTGCTTGCCGCTGCTCACGGCATCATTTCAATTCCACCTAGTCCGATTAATAGCCTGATGCCCGCTAATCCACTTGCGGCGAAGTTCCTAATTTCAATTCCACCTAGTCCGATTAATAGACTTCTGCGCTGGCGCCACTCGGCATAGTGAACGTGATTTCAATTCCACCTAGTCCGATTAATAGGTAACGCCGTCGGATCGGTATCAGGCAAGCCAAGCCATTTCAATTCCACCTAGTCCGATTAATAGTAGGCTTGGCGGGTGTTCTCGTAGTAAGACTGAGCCTATTTCAATTCCACCTAGTCCGATTAATAGGTCCATGTGCATCTTAATCTCCGACTGCGTGTCGGTATTTCAATTCCACCTAGTCCGATTAATAGGGATACGGTGGTTTTCGAGAATAACCGCTGGAGCATCATTTCAATTCCACCTAGTCCGATTAATAGCGGGTACCAAGTGCGTCTGCGTGTTCAGCCTGATCATTTCAATTCCACCTAGTCCGATTAATAGAGGTACCCGGTGCAACGAAAGAGGAATTGTACAGCCATTTCAATTCCACCTAGTCCGATTAATAGCACGGATACGCGCACGCTGGACTTAGTGCCGCTGCTATTTCAATTCCACCTAGTCCGATTAATAGGATTGAAGTAGTGGTAAACTCGACGCGGTTGATATTATTTCAATTCCACCTAGTCCGATTAATAGGTGATTTTCTTAATCAGCGTCCAGGTTTGCTTGTCTAATTTCAATTCCACCTAGTCCGATTAATAGGCCATTTTGATAGCCAAAAGCCACGGCATACCCGTATTTCAATTCCACCTAGTCCGATTAATAGGTACACATTCGCCCTATTCAGGACTACCATACAGTAATTTCAGTTCCACCTAGTCCGATTAATAGCTGCATTTCCGCACCTATTATCCGGCTCCTCTCCGCCATTTCAATTCCACCTAGTCCGATTAATAGTAGAGGTCGCGGAAGGAAGCGTAGAGTGATTTACGCATTTCAATTCCACCTAGTCCGATTAATAGCAGGTAGAGTTTGAGGCGGTTATATTCCAGCTCTACCATTTCAATTCCACCTAGTCCGATTAATAGTCATCACCACCAGCGAACCTAGCCAGTTATTGCGGTATTTCAATTCCACCTAGTCCGATTAATAGCTGGTTGAACTGATCAATCCGTGGATCGACGTACACGATTTCAATTCCACCTAGTCCGATTAATAGGCTCGTGCATGTAGTTGATAAACCCGCGTTTAATCATTTCAATTCCACCTAGTCCGATTAATAGCATTCGGTGGTGGAGGCTTGAAGTGTGTAAATCTAATTTCAATTCCACCTAGTCCGATTAATAGCGCGCTGGCTCATGGCCGAATAGATCCGGCAACCGTATTTCAATTCCACCTAGTCCGATTAATAGACCGGCGCTCCAATGGAGCAGCTGCGGCAGGAAATCATTTCAATTCCACCTAGTCCGATTAATAGTCAGACGGTTGATAACGCGACAATCGCTCAAACCCTATTTCAATTCCACCTAGTCCGATTAATAGCAGGCCACGCCGTCACAGAAGTAAATACTCCTTGATTTCAATTCCACCTAGTCCGATTAATAGCCGCTGCGCAATTAATTGTTTTGGCAGCTCCATATCATTTCAATTCCACCTAGTCCGATTAATAGTTCGGGTTGTAAATCAGGATTGGTTAGGTCCAGTACCATTTCAATTCCACCTAGTCCGATTAATAGTGTTCAGCAGGATTGACAGGCTCAAGCGGCTGAGTAATTTCAATTCCACCTAGTCCGATTAATAGCTGGAACGGGTTGGGTTGCTTATTATCAACGGCACAATTTCAATTCCACCTAGTCCGATTAATAGGGTGTCCTTGCCTTGCCTGCTAATCGTACGGCCCTAATTTCAATTCCACCTAGTCCGATTAATAGGTGTCCTTGTAAGCCGTAATCACAGGCTATGCAGTCATTTCAATTCCACCTAGTCCGATTAATAGTACATCAAAGAAGTAAAGCACTCCCGCGATAAAGCATATTTCAATTCCACCTAGTCCGATTAATAGAAAAACACCCGTGCAACAAAAGCTTGACTTAAAATAATTTCAATTCCACCTAGTCCGATTAATAGAATCTTCCGTGCGCTGAACTCCAAGAACGCAAAGTCATTTCAATTCCACCTAGTCCGATTAATAGTGGTGTTCGATGTGAAGCCCTTGGAGCTGCAACTACATTTCAATTCCACCTAGTCCGATTAATAGTAATCGCCAGCAGGAAATTGTCGGTGGCGGGCACCTATTTCAATTCCACCTAGTCCGATTAATAGCTGACTAATGAGTTGGAAAAGGTAGCGGAAGAAATTCATTTCAATTCCACCTAGTCCGATTAATAGGTCGCTCCACCCACAGGACGCGAACAATGCTATTTTATTTCAATTCCACCTAGTCCGATTAATAGGTTATTTACCTGAATGGGTACTATCGGATGTTCTTCATTTCAATTCCACCTAGTCCGATTAATAGCACCTACACGCAGGAGAAGATGCCGCGGGTAGAACATTTCAATTCCACCTAGTCCGATTAATAGCCTATTCCCCCGAAAGGCGTAAACACCGTTTCACCGATTTCAATTCCACCTAGTCCGATTAATAGACAAGCTTATTGCGCTTGGTTAGCGCTTGCACTTCTATTTCAATTCCACCTAGTCCGATTAATAGATTTTATTGAAAACCGGTAGCGAAACGGGCTGTGTGATTTCAATTCCACCTAGTCCGATTAATAGCACCATATTGAGGTGCTTCTTAATCATGTCAACCTATTTCAATTCCACCTAGTCCGATTAATAGTGAAGATGACGTTGCCCCCTCTGTCGGGTTCATCTTTATTTCAATTCCACCTAGTCCGATTAATAGGACGCTCTAAATCTGCTTGCTGCCCTTCTAGTAGTTATTTCAATTCCACCTAGTCCGATTAATAGACAGCAATGGTATTAGTGTCGTGATGCTGGAAGATATTTCAATTCCACCTAGTCCGATTAATAGTGGCTTTCCTATTGTTTATCCTGCCTGCTTTTGCATATTTCAATTCCACCTAGTCCGATTAATAGCGGATAACATCGAGTACTACCCGGAGCCGGAATACTATTTCAATTCCACCTAGTCCGATTAATAGCTTCAAAGGAGCGAAGTACAGGCAGGCATACACTAATTTCAATTCCACCTAGTCCGATTAATAGCACACCAGCCCCTAGTAGAGCACCAGGTACGTTCCATTTCAATTCCACCTAGTCCGATTAATAGGTTCAACGCATCAGTTTCCGCGTCACTTCCTGCGGCATTTCAATTCCACCTAGTCCGATTAATAGCGGTAACGGCCGCGCTGACGTTCGTTAAAAAAGCCGATTTCAATTCCACCTAGTCCGATTAATAGTCAGGCCCGCGTTCAGCTACCATTGCGAACTCAGTAATTTCAATTCCACCTAGTCCGATTAATAGGCCTTCGATACGTGGCAGGCAGTGCTTTCTTTTTCGATTTCAATTCCACCTAGTCCGATTAATAGGCCCGTTATAAGCTCCGGCCCTCGTTCGGCTACTTATTTCAATTCCACCTAGTCCGATTAATAGCCGTTAAGAAAAGGCCGTTTCAACAGCGGAAAGCTACATAAATCCTGCCTCTATCATACCAACAAGTCGTCGATCATCTGTAATACGATTTTAGCGGGGTATCGACGACGACTGTGAATCAACGCATTACGAAAATACTACTACCTAAGCAGCACCTAGGTTACTTCTCTGCGCGTGAGCGACGACTTACCGACGCTACAGAAACGTATCCAAACGGTTACGCTCCTGCCCTAGCACTTGCTTTTCCAGCCACTGCTGGCTGCGGCTTTTGAAGATAAGCACGCTATCCTCCTCCGTATCCAGAAAGTCGGCGGCTTTGGCTAGCAGCTCTTTCAACTTCACTTCGGTAATTTCCCCCTCAAACACTGAATTCTGAATCCAATTCAGGTAGCGGCGGCAGAGCTTGAGCATTTTGCCCACGCGCTTCTCCTTAATGTCATACACTAGCAATACGTACATCCTACCACCACGCCTTAAAGGGTTTGTACTCTTCCATTTGCATCAGGTGCTTGGTAAGCTTATAGCATTCCAGCTTGATCAGGTGCTGGTAGCTGACACTGCGCTTGAGCGAGCGGTGCTGAATCGTCTCTTTCAGGCGCTCTTCAAATACGCGGACCACCGTCTTGCGGGCGGGTTCCTTCAGCACGCAGCGACCTAGGTCCTGCACGAAGTCACGGGGTTGAATCTCCTTCTTGTTGAGCACCCGGAAAATCAGCCGGTCGACTAACAGCGGCTTGAAGATTTCGGCCAGGTCCAGCGCCAACGAGAAGCGACGCGTGCCGGGTTCGTGCAGAAAGCTGATGGTAGGATTAAGCTGCGTATGATAGAGCTGCGACAAACAGGCCGAGTAACAAAGCATGTTACCGAACGACATTAACGCATTCAACTCATTTTGCGGGGGTTGCGTGGTGCGCGTACCAAAAGCATAGTCGGCGGGCACGAGCCGGTCGAAGGCGCCGTAGTAGGTCTGGCGGATGTTGCCCTCCAGGCCCATTAGCTCCGGCACGGCAGTGGCAAACGGCAGCGCCGACACGTAGCCTTCAATCTGGTCGATTTCCGAAGCTAGGTCACGGCCACGCGTCTGGTAATAGCGTAGGTTCTTGAGCAGGTTGAAAGCGGAGCCTTCCACGAACTTGCGGGCCAACGCAATACGCTTCGTCTTGGAAGTATAATGCTGCGTCTGCTGTACTTGCAGCTTACCGGCCAGCAAGTATTCTTTCGCCATAAACGAGCCGGTGTAGTGCTCATAATAGTCGAAGAAATGCACCGAGATGCCATTCTTACCCAGAAAGTTATAAAGCGAAGAATTAGCGTCCAGCGAGCCGAATACGTAAAGGTCGGCCACATCCATGATTGGCAGGTACTTCACCTGACTGGGCAGACCTTGCTCGTCGTAGGCGGTGTATTGCAGGGTATTATCCTTGCGGCTCAGACGGCCAGGATTGAATAGATAGTAGGTTTTGCGCATAGGTTATCCTTTATAAAGCCAGTCGATAGCTTCGCCCCATTAAATGACATGCTATTCTGCCACATAGCAGAACTCATAATAGCTACACTGCTTGCAAAGCAGCTTATTGATGACGGGCGGGCACTCTGGGCGGTTTACTAGCTGCTCGATGCTAGCTTCCCAGTCCGGAATTGCTTGCCGGTCCGCGTCGGTAAGCACCACTGTTTGCGTCTGCCGCAGCTTAGGATATTCCAGCAACCCGGTCGGCTCCCGTACACCGTGCCGTTCCAGCACATAGAGATAGTATTGTAGTTGGGCAATGCTAGCATGTTCAAGCTTATCCGAACGTTTAATTTCGTGAATTACCCGGTCCTGCGGATCATAGAAGTCAATCTTGATACCGTCGAGCTGCACTTCCCGGTAACGAGCAGCACGTTGCGGGTAAGCCGTCTGGTGCAGCAACGAGCCATCAGCCACGTTTTCGTGCGTGTGCTGAAAGCTGATGCCATTGTGAAAGAGCCACAGCTTGCGGTGACAGATATGGTAATAGTTGATGTGCTTGCCGGTGAGGTGCATAGCGCTAGCTCATGAATTAAAAGCAAGTGGGCAGCCTCATTGCTGAAAGCTGCCCGTGTTGCCTTAACCAGCTACCTGATTCTCATAGTCAAAGTCACGCAGACGCTGAGCAATATCTTGCTCTGCCCGCTGCAGCGCATCAGCAGTAGGATTGATGGCACCACGAATATATCCTTCGGCTGGGTATGTTACGAAGAGCTTTGCTCCAGCGTCATAATCCAGATACGGATGGGCTTTGCGCTCTATTTCTTCATCCAGACGTGCCCGGATAGCGCCGGCCAAATGATTTGCATTGTCGCTTATGGCCAAGGCCAGCGTTTCCATCAGGCTGAAGGTGCGCGATTGATTGCTGGTGATACGCCAGTTAATCAGGGTGTGGGCCAGAGCCGGGATATAACGCTCCCGCTCCGCCTTGGGTGCAAGCAGGCATGGACCGAACACGTTGCTGGTTTCTATCCATCCTTCAGCCAAAAGCTTATCCTTGATTTCGGTGCTAAGCTCCGGCTCCAGCTTGTTGGTAGAAACGCAGAACAGCGTCCGCAAGTCCACGCACACATCATATACAAAAAGCCCAGAAGCCCGGCTTGCTTCCTTAACCAAAAGTCGATTGGATAGATTACGGCCGGTTGTATCTAAGAATTCCTGAAGCTGCTCTTCCGACAGCAAATTGCCCTTTTCATCACTCACGCGCACAGGATGATGATTGGGGTGGGAGGTACGGTCAAAGGTGCTCAGTTCACCTTCTTGTTCCAAGCCACCCAATAGAGGATGCAAGGGCCGCATAGCGGAAATGGACAAAGGGCTACGCCGCTTGATAACGGAGTTGTCTTTTTCCGCTTTCATGTAGCCCCCTAACAACTGGTCCACATAGGAGGGGTCGCATGGAGCCCAAGCTTCGCGTTGGCTGGCGTCGAGGGTTTTACCTTCCTTCTTGATAACCCAGTTGAAGGTGATAGGGGCGGGCATCACATTCAGGGAAGAGGTAAGCATATCCATGATGCTACGCTTCACCTGCTGCCCGCTGGAGTATGCCTGTTTCCTATTGAATTGAACATCAGTATAAAATTTCTGGCCGTTTTGCACCCCAAATACAGTGTGCTCGGCGTGACGGAGGCTGCGGAGGTAGATATAAGGATTCATGGGCGGAGTTAGTCAGCGAGTGGAACGATTTCGTTGTTTTTTATCGATAAAGCCAGGTAGCGGAAGTGCGTGAGGGTCACGAAATAGGGCAATTGGTCAAATGGTAGCGTATTCGCATGGTTTACCGCTTCCTCCATCTGCTCCACTGAATGGCGTTGCTTTTCAAGGATTGCAATCAGTGCCTCGACGAATGATTTCCGGCTTTTGGCTTTCCAGAGCGTTTTTACGGCTTCGGAATTTCCCTTTTTCGCCCGATCATTGTTCTCGGTGAATTGGATGAGTGTTTGTGCCAGCCGGTCGGCGGCATCTAAAATTCCTGGTCTGTCGAGCATGGCAATTATCCAGATTTGGTAGAAGGCAAAATGAATGGACGTTTCTCCATCCGGCGTGAGTAAAGACTTGTCGTTTTTTTGATTTTCCCCGATGTAATCCTGAATCTTCTCCGGTTTTATGGCGGCTACCCCAATAGAGCCCTGCTGGCAAGCATAGGAGAAACTGTGCTGCGTAGTATATAACCTCAGTAGATTGCTGCGGCCCTCACTTTTCAGTGTATCAGAAAACAGAAACAGCTTATCCTCTAAGTCGCATACATGGCTTATCCCTTCCAACTTGAGCGGGATAAAGCCCACGGTACGGTTGCTCTTGCCAAAGCCGTACACATAGGCGGTCAAGTCGCGGCGAAACCGGCCGGCTAGGGCAAAGAGTACCTGCACCCATTCCTGGGTGGGCAGTGAGGAAACGCCCGCTGTATCGGTCAGTCGGAACTCGTTTAAGCCGTTGTCCGGATACTTAGGATCGAAATCTTCGCTGAAGACATAAACCAGCCATGTACCATTCCACGTATCAATCTGATTACCTTTCAGGCTCGGCCGCTGATCCAGAAACTTCCGGTACCAAGCCCAGCCTTCATAAAGCGTCCAAAGCACGTCATCCTCATCAAGCAGCAGTGAAAGGCCGCCACTGACACCGACACCTAAGGCTCCGCCAATCCAAGAGCAATACATTTCCTCGCTGCTCATCACCGGCCCCACGTTCGATACCTGCCCGGAAGTAGTACCTTCCACACCCGCCGCCGGAAAGCCGATGACAAAGCTGCCGTCGGGCGCTACGGTTTCGATTTTGCGATGAAGGTTGGCCAACTGGATTTGAGTAGCAGTAGGGCCACCCAACACTAGGTCACGAGCTGCCACTACCTGTGCAAAGGGCGAGCTAGGAATCCATTGCAAGTACTTAGCTGGCTCAAAAAACAGCGGATATAGCTGCTGCTCGAAAAACTGCCGGGCCGTTAGGCTGCTGCCGGTGCGCTGGTTATAGAGGGCCAGCAGGCGCTGGCCAATGTAACTGGTATACATAGGCTAATTCTCCAGAAAAATGTCGTGCTCATCAAACAGCAGCCCCAGCTCTTCATAGTGCTTATTGCCCGGTATCACAAAAGGCAAAGCCCCCACGTCGGAGCGGCAATACTTGCCCAAATGAGGCCGCATACTGCGCCAGCTGACAGGAATTTCCAGCTGAATCCGTTCCTGCCAAGGGGTGTCTTTGGCTTCGTATTTCTCCTGGTCCTTTTCCAGGATGCAGGCCGAGGACTCGATTTGTAGGGCGTCGACCAGGACAGAGCGGGTGTTATTGCACAACTCCCGTAGCCGGCACCGCTCCCCGTCCCAGATGACGTGCGTGCTGATGTCCCAGGGTTGCAACTGCGGGTACACGGCATCAATCTTCTGCTGCAATTCCTGCTCGTGCAGGATGCCTCCGTGGTCGGGCAGTTGGGCGTAGCTGGCTTTGATTTCCGCCGCCCCGTAAGGCAAGTAGCTGGGGCCGGGGGCCAGCACGTGCACCGGTTTGAACTTGCCAATAGTATCCTCGGTGCGCCGTCGGTTCACGCGCCCGAACCGCTGCACTAGCGCATCAAGTGGAGCGGCCTCCGTTATCATGCGGTCAAAGCTGATATCTAGGCTGACTTCGACCACTTGGGTGGATACTACGAAGCACGGGCCGGGAATCTTTGGGTTGTTGAACTCATCTTCCAGCCGTTTTTCCCGCTTGGCCCGGTCGCCGCGCTTGAAGCGGCTGTGCAGCAGCAGATGATTTACTTCCGGAAATAGCTCCCGCAACCGCTGATACTGCTTTTGGGCTCCGAATACGGTATTGCAAATCACCAGCACCTTTTCGCCGACGGCAAAAGCCTGGGTGAGTATTTCGTCCGTTTCGAGGGGCCAGCCGGCCGGGTCGTCCTCATCCCGCGCTACTTTGTACACTTGGTGCCGGTCGAAGCTGACGACTACGTCGGGCGCCAACTGCACCTCGGCTACTTCGGCAGGGCCACCCAGGCGGCGCAGCAGCTCCGCGTAGAGCGTGCTGGGCATCGTGGCAGTACCGATATGCAGCCGGCAATCCAAACGGCGCAGCGCAGCCACGATTTCCAGTACCATCGCCTGGGCCTGGGCCGAGTAGGTATGTACCTCGTCCAGAATGATGTCGGCCCCGCGCACGTCCAGCATCACGGCCTCGAAGCCCGGTGTGCCAAACACGATGGCTGCCAACTGATGGGGCGTCAACACCTTCACCGATGCGCCCACCAAGGACTGAAGCTGTTCTTCTACTTTGCCACGGTTCTCCACCAGTTGTGAAGTGGCATGCAGCAGCCGGATGGAGCCGCCAAACGGCTTTTCTTCGTCGGTTTTCAGCAGCCGCTGATACATGGAATTGATGGAAGCCTGAAACGGCAGCGTATAAAATACCCGTCCCCGGCAACGGCGAAATAGGTAATCGGTTTTGCCCGCACCTGTGGAGGCTACTACTAGCGTGTGGCGCTGGGGCTGGTCGGCCGCCATCAACGACAAGGGGTATAGCTCGTGCGGGCGGTTGAAATATTCCAGTTTAGGCTCTTTGAATAGCAAAGACAGTTGGTCTTTAGCCTTGTCCGTCAGGGCCGAGGCAAAATGGTCGGCGGCCATCAGCAAGCCTCGCTCTGCTGACCAGCCGTAGCCCTTGGCTTTGCAATGGGCCAGCGCGAAGCGGATAGCTTCTTCGGCCTCGATCCGGCTGATTGCGTGTGTGGTAATACCCAGCTCCTCCAGCACCGCCAAGGCTCGTGGTGACCAGTCTTCCCAGCCCTCGAGATGGTCAGCCAGCCACGTCCGGCTGCGCTTGTCTAAGTCAATAATGCCTTTGCCGAATCCATCGGCTGCCTGTGCAGCCTGCCGGATTGGCTTGTGGTGTGCTACGACCATATCAATCACGGCCGGCCAGTCTTCGCGGGGCAGCAAAGGCAGAAAACCCAAGGAAGACAATTCATGCCGATGCAGTATCTGGTTAGGGTCCTGCAACTGTGACTTTTTCATCGTCAGCTTGCGCTGAAAGGCTACATGTGCCTTGCCTAAATCGTGAATAGCCGCGCCCAGTACCGCTAACCGCTCATCGAATTTCAGTGCCCCCGCAATGGCAGCCGTTACATCCATTACGTGCCGCGTATGCTCAAATAGGCTCAATGCGCCGCCATGGCTGGCACTTTTGGCCCAGATGGTGGTATCCGTCATAATACCTGTGCCGCTTGGCGGATAGGGTTGCCGGTTATTTCCAGCCGGCCATGCATTGGAGCCCCTTCCTTGAATCGATTGAAGCCCACCAGAAAAGCATTGGCTTCGCCCGCAGCAACTTCTCGCAACTCAAAGCCGGGCAGCAGATTGAAGGCTTCCTTGCTCATTTCCAACGGCAAGGAGGGCAGCACAATATCCTCATTACGACACAGGCACAAATGCTGGCTAGCAGCCAAGTCTGCCTCTTCCGCGCTAGCAAAAGCTAGATGCAGTTCCGGATCCAGCATCACCCCACGCATCAGAATAGCGCGGGGTCGGCTCATGAGTTGTTTCTTTTTTTCGTAAGTCCAGCCGCGAGGCTGCGTCTGCTCCTGCTGCATACTCAGGCCAGTATAGGTCAGCTTGTGCCGCAGAATAGCTGATACGCCAAGCTTCTGGCGCATACCTTCAATAACTGAAGGAGTTAAGAACTGCTGGGAATAGGTTTCTCCATCTCTAACCGCAGTCCATGGCTTTAAATAGCCAAATGGGCCAGTGTACTTTACCACGTAAAGCATAGTGCAAACTCAATAAATTGTGTAAAACCTACTCTAGCGCCCCGCAACCTAGCCCTGTGCTGTTCCCTACCCCTACACACCAGGCAAACCGAATCTGCTCGGCGGTGCCGGTGACGATGACCGGGCACATGCTGGCGCGGCACTGGACCTTTTTGTAGGCGAATAGCTTGGTCTTGGCGCCTGCGTAGGCGCGGTCGAAGCGGACGACGGCGCCGGTGTCGTCGAGGCCGGCTTGGCGGAGCTTGTGGCGCAGCGTGGCCGTGAGCAGCTCGTCGGTGCGCGGATCTTCGTAGGTGAGGTGGTCGGCGGGTTTGCCCGGCTCGGTTTCCCACTTCACAAAAACGGGGCTGAGCACGCGAAACCACTGTTCGCCCTCCTGAAACGCAGGTGAGGCAAGCAGCTGCGCATCGCGCACGCGCAGACCTAGGCCTAGGTCGGGCTCCCGGATGACGCCCCCCACGAGGCTGTGAATTAGCTGCGGGTCGTGGGCGGAGATGGACCAGTAAGCGCCGTCGCGGAACCATAGGCCGCCTCTGCTACCACGCCCGCCGCGCAGCCAGGAAAGCGAGTAGAGCGAAAGACCATCGTGCAGGTCGTCGTCGTGGCCAGCCCAACGGTGAAAAGCGCCTTTTAAAGTGGGTAGATGATCGAATGGTACGGCTTGGTCGGCCGTGAGATAAAGCTGCAAACGCATGAGTCTAAAAAGATAAAAGCACTAAAAAGCGAACCTCTAATATGGTTAGCAACATCAAGAATTAAGTTGAGATATAAAATACCCTACGTCCTATTTTTTTATGGTTATCTGCAAAATCAAACCAGATATCTACTTACCAGGCAGTCGGATAACTTTATTAGCAAACCATCTTATCTCACAATCAGCGCATTAGAAAAATCCAGCTAAAGCTTCTGCTATTACCAGGGTCTGTGAATAGGAAGTAAACCTAGGTTTTCCGACTCATCTAGCACGCCATGCTGAGCCAATCGACGCATCGCTACTGCTTTGCTCTCACGTCGGAATCTACCATTGAAGTAGCGATGCTTTGGCAGGTTCAGCACAACGATCGAAGTGGGCGAAAGCACTCGTTTTCAGTTACTATTCATGCACGTCTGATAAATTTTGCAAAGAATTATTTGGAATTCTCAATCCTAGGATTCTACCTTTGGCGCAATCAATCCCTTCTGACTAAAGGATTGTTTTTATACAGAGGCGTGGAGAGACAGGCTCGACGAAACGCCGACAACCCCCGGAATTCCGGAACGGTGCCAAATCCTGATCATATAAAAACAAGTTGCCGTGGATCACTCCCAACAACTCTACACGCTGTCTTCCATGCTCGTTGCTTCGCAACGTGGCTGTTGTGGTATTGCCGCAGCAGCTGTCTGTATGAGCATGGCCGGCTGTATGGGTTGTTGTTGAGGCAGATCCAACCCTCCTTTTCCTCTTTCTGCTAGCACTTTTCCAGGAAAGCTTCCAGCTTTCTGTGTGTGCCTGATTCTGGCAAGACTTGCCAGGATTAGCTTCCGTACGCCCCACGCGCTTTCTAATTCGGTTTGCACATCAGGAAAGTTCTATTACTTAGCATAAAGTCCTATTCTTTCGTTTTTGCACCAGGTTCTAACCTAGGTGTCATTGTGCAGGGCGCTTACGCTACTGATCTAAGAACACGAATAGGCAGCCTTACGGAAGGAAAAGTACAAATCCCCCTTTATGACTGAGCTAGCTGAAGCATGTTAGCTTCCGCATAGTGAAATTCAGTGCTTGCAAGCCAATGCTTGCTCCGCCTGAATTACTCCTTCGGGAGGTTTAGGGCCAGTCGTAGCTGGCTCCTGCTAATAACGCGGCCTACGTGCCACCGTCTACTTTCTGACATCGCCGGCAGCAGAACGCCCAACCGCTTGCTACTCTATTGACAGCCAATGGCTTCCCCCTGACTTCACTCAATAGGCGTGGCTACGTTCCGGTGCCCCTAAACTACTCTACCCATTATCATGAATCAGGTTTTGAATGGCATTTTCGCGGCTTACGAGTCGCCGCTTGCTCCCACCAACGACACGGCTTCCGCACCAGCTGCTAGCTCCGCCAACCACTTTCCCTACGCGGAGGCAATTATCGCCGGCATTCGCCGCGCCGACTTGCTGGATAACCTAGCTGCCGAACCGCCCAGCACCGCTCAAGCCGGACAGTTCGCACGCTGGCTGCGCGGCCGAGGTGCTCTTGCTTCCAATAGCTAGCTTCCAGCATCTACCGCTTGATTTACAGCAATTTACTCTTCGATCAACAAAGCCAAAAGGCTTTACTAATCCTGGCCGGTGTCTCCCCAACCAGTGCTAACGCCTCGGTTGGGGAGGCATACCAGCAGCACGCAAATCCAGCAAACAAGGCAGGAAACTCCTAGCAACATGAAATTACCAATACCACTTATTTTATTGGCCGTTGGCTTGCCGGCCCTGGCGCACGGCACAGTTGTACCTAATTACACCCATTATCACCTGGCCGCGGCAGGCCCCGTCACCGGTAAGGTGTTGGACGAAACCGGCGCGGCCCTGCCCGGAGTGACGGTGCGGGTAAAAGGCACCACAGAAGGCACTACCACCAGCCCGGACGGTACGTTTACGCTGCCCACACTGCCGGAAAACGCAACGCTGATCCTCTCCTTCGTCGGATATAAGTCGCAGGAAGTCAAGGCGGGGCGCGACGGCACCCTCACCGTGCGGCTCGCGCCCGACCAAGGCCAGCTCAACGAAGTGGTAGTAGTGGGCTACGGCACCCAACAGCGCAAGAATCTGACGGGCTCCATCGTGAAAGTGGACCCGGCGGATACCAAGGACATTCCAGTCGGCAGCTTCGATGCGCAGCTGCAAGGCAAGGTGTCGGGCGTGCAGATTTCGTCGAACAGCGGCGTGCCGGGCCAGGCCACGAACGTGCGGGTGCGCGGCGCCACCACCATCAACGGCTCCAATACGCCGCTGTACGTGGTGGATGGCGTGTTTATGAACAACAACAGCCTGCAAACCATCAGCACGGGCGGCAAAGCTAGCACACCGATTACCGACCTGAACCCAGCTGATATTGAGAACATTGAGGTGCTAAAGGACGCCGACGCCACAGCGCTCTACGGCGCCCGCGGCGCCAACGGCGTTATCCTCGTGACAACCAAGCGCGGCAACTTCAACCAGAAGCCAAAGATTAGCCTGAACGCGTCGGAGGGCTGGGCAAAGGCAGCCAAGCTGTGGGACCTAGCTACCAGCCCGGAGCACGCGACGCTGGTGAACGAGAACTGGCTGAATACTACCGGCACTACGCCGCACACGAATGAAAACCGCCCGTATCGGCCTGTTTCGCAGGGCGGGCGCGGATTGCCGGAGGAGCAGCCGACGTACGACCGGTTGAGCCAGGTGTTCCGCACGGCGCGGTTGCAGAACTACGATTTGTCGGTGTCGGGCGGTAGCGCCAGTACGCGCTACTACATCGGGGGCGGCTACACGAAGCAGGAGTCGATTCTGCGGCCGATTGATTTTCAGCGGGCTAGCTTCAAGGTCAACCTCGACCAGCAGATTTCGGATAAGGTGCAGATTGGGGTGAGCAACTCATTTTCGCGCACCTACCGCAACGAAGGTCGGGCGGGCGATGGACCGGCGGGCGGCTTGCTACAAGCGGCCCTGCACACGCCTACGCTGCTTTCGCCTTACGACACCAATGGGCAACTCGTGGGCCGGGCTAGCTTCGACAATGTGCAGTTGCTCATTGATAACTACGACGTTAACTCGACCAGCCTGCGCTATATCGGCAACCTGTACGGCGACGTGCAGCTGCTGCCCAACCTGAAGTTTCGCACCAGCTTCGGCGTCGATTACAACAACTACGATGAGTCGGAATACTGGAATACGTTCCTGATTGCGGGCGCTGGCGTGGGTGGGCTAGCCACGTCCAGCGTCACGCAATACACTTCCTTGCTCAACGAAAACACGCTGACCTACCGGCAGCAATTTGGCAAGCACGGCCTAGGTATTGTGGTCGGCAACGGCTTGCAGAGCGACACCAACGGCCGCACGTTTGCCCAGGGCACGGGCTTTCCGAACAACTCTTTCAAGGAAATTTCCGCGGCTTCGGTCACGAGTAGCACGCAGAACTGGTCGGGGTACCGGCTGGCTTCCTTCTTCGGGCGGGCCGACTACAACTTCAACGACCGGTACTTGCTGAACGTGAGCTTCCGCACCGATGGCTCTTCCCGCTTCGGCAAATCCAACCAGTGGGGCTACTTCCCGAGCGTGGGCGCGGCCTGGCGCATCAAGCAGGAAAATTTCCTGCAAAACGTGCATGTGCTCAGCGACTTGAAGCTGCGCGCTAGCTACGGCCTCACCGGCAACCAGAACGGCATCGGCAACTTCGCGGCCCGCGGCCTGTGGAACGGCGGTTCGAACTACCTAGGTTCGGCTGGCATTGCGCCCCAGCAGCTCTCCAACCCTGACTTAAAATGGGAGCAAACGTCGCAGGCCAACATCGGTTTGGATGTGGCTTTCTTCGACGGCAGGCTAGGTTTGGAGTTCAACGCGTACCGCAAATACACCAAGAACGGCCTGATTCAGTTGACCGAACCGGCTACCACGGGCTTTAGCTCTTACTGGGCCAATGCGGTGGAGGTCAGCAACAAGGGGCTGGAGTTTGCGCTGAACTCGGTGAACATTCGCAAGGAGCAGTTCACGTGGAACACCAACTTCAACATTGCCAGCAACGTCAACAACATTGAGAAGCTCGCTACCCCAACCAAGTTCGGCAGCCGCGACCTGATTTTGCAGCAGCAAGGTTCGCCGCTGTACTCGTTCTGGCTCTACGAGCAGCTGTACGTGGATCCGCAAACCGGCAACGCTGTGTACCGCGACCTAGACAGCGACGGCAAAATCACGGCCGCTGACCGCCACATTGTGGGCAATATCTGGCCTAAGTTCTTCGGCGGCCTGACCAACTCTATCACTTACAAAGGCTTTGACGCCAATGTGTTGCTTTCCTTCCAGTACGGCAACAAGGTATATAACCACAACCGTTTCTTCGGCGAGGGCGGTGGCGCGCGGGATGAGGCGCGCGTTATTTTCGCTAGCAACCTGAAGCGCTGGCAGAAGCCCGGCGACGTCACCGATGTGCCCAGGCCCGACGGCATCAACGTGAACAACTACCTCGACGGCGGCAGCCGCTGGCTCGAAGATGGCTCCTTCCTACGCCTGCGCAGCCTGAGCCTCGGCTATACTATCCCCGAACGCCTGACCAAGCGCCTGCTCGGCGGCTCGGTGCGGGTGTACGCCCAAGGCACGAACCTCTTTTTGCTGACCAAATACACCGGCCTCGACCCCGAATCGGCTTCCAGCAGCGACGCCAACCAACAAGGCATCGACCTAGGTACACCGCCCCAGCCACGCAGCCTGCAAGTGGGCGTGAATGCCACCTTTTAGTCAGCAACCAATCACTCAGTCGCTCAGCTACTTAGTTACTCTACCATGTCTCTCACTTACCTAAAAATAGCCTCGCTTTTTTCCACTGTCGCCTTGGTTTTAAGTCTGAGCGCGTGCGAGCAGTTCTTGGACGTGGCGCCCCGCGAATCCATCGCCGACGACCAGACGATTGTGGACCAAAAATCAGCCAGTACGGCGCTCAATGGCGTGTACAGCGCCTTGGCGAGCGGCGGCTACTACGGCACTAGCTTTCAGTCGATTGGCTACCTAGGTGGCGGTGATATTCAGTGGACCGGCACTCAGTCGCAGGTGCAGGAGTTTATCACCCACAACGTGCGGGCCGATAACTCGACCATTAGCACGGTGTGGTCGGCCATTTACGTGACCATCAACCGCGCGAACCACGTCATTGCCAACGTGCCCAAGGTGAGCGACCCGCTGCTGACGGATGCACTGCGCAATCAGTACCTCGGCGAAGCGTATTTCATCCGGGCCCTGGCCTACTTCGACCTAGCTCGCACCTTCGGCGGGGTGCCGATTATCACGCAGCCCACGCTCACGGCCACTTCCAACCAAGGCATTGCCCGCGCCACCCAGGCTGAAACCTATGCCCAAGTGCTCAGCGACTTAGAAACCGCCGAGCCGCTGTTGCCCAACCCCACCACCGTGCAAACCAATGACCGCTACCGCGCTACCCGCAAAGCCGCGTGGGCGCTGAAAGCTAGGTTGTATCTGTACCAAAGCAACTGGGCCGCGGCCGAAGATTACGCCACCCGCCTCATCAGCGACAACACCAACTACCAGTTGGTAGCGCCTTTCAACGCGTGGTTCGCCAACAATGCCCGCGGCACCCGCGAGTCGGTGTTTGAGCTTTTCTACAACGGCACCACGGAGGTAAACGGTCACCGCGGGCAATGGCAGCCTACGGCCAACGGCGGCACCCGGCAATGGGCTCCAAACAATGAGTTGGTGAGCCTGCTGACTACGGTGCCCAACAATACCCTGAACGGTCGTAGCACGCTCATCGCCAGCGCAAACCCTACTACGTGGTATGGCAACCTCTACTACCGCAGCCCTGGCTCCGACCCTAGCTACATCTTCCGCATCGCCGAGCTGTACCTGATTCGGGCGGAAGCGCGGGCCCAGCAAAACAAGCTCTCCGGTGCGCTGGCCGACTTGAACGCCGTGCGCGCCCGCGCCGGCCTAGCTGCCAGCATCGCCACTTCGCAAAGCGACATTCTGCTGGCCATTGAAAACGAGCGGCGCCTAGAGTTTGCCCTGGAACCGCACCGCTGGTTCGACCTAGCCCGCACGGGCCGCGCCACCACCGTCTTCAAAGACCCACTGAACAACACGGCCGCCCTGCCCTCCTTCCGCCTGCTGCTCCCCATTCCGATCAGCCAGATCCAAGTCGATGCCGCGCTGACGCAAAACGCTGGGTACTAAGCGTGGTCATTCTGGTGTGGGGCCTCACCCCCCGGCCCCCTCTCCGAAAAGGAGAGGGGGAGCCTAGAAGGGGCTAGTAGCTGTTGGTTGTTAGCTCTTGTTCAGAAAAAAGCTATCAGCTAGAAGCTAATTGCTAACAGCTTGGAACTGGCTCCCCCTCTCCTTTTCGGAGAGGGGGCCGGGGGGTGAGGCGCCTCGCCTGAACGACCTATAATCCTTACAAGCATTTGTCATTCTGAGCCCGGCAAAGCATAACTCATTCTCTTTCCTTCCACTCATTCTTTCGAACCCATGAGCACCACTTTGTCTTTCCAAACCACGCCGGTGCAGGAGCGTTCAGCGGCGCCGACAGCTACCGCGCCAACGCAGACGCCCGATCGGTGGTCGAGCTTCGAGAAAGGGCTGTTCCGCTTCGCTTTCCTGTACTTCTTCCTGCAAATTGTGCCGCTCGATTGGAAGTATTACCGCGACGTGGTCAGCAATTGGGCGGGCTTCTCCTTCGGCGACATTTTCCGGCTGGCGCACTACTCGCCCCGCTTCTTCGACGGGCCCGATTCCTTTGTCAACTGGGCCATCCTTGCCGGTATTGCTGCCGTTGGGGCGGCCGTGTGGGGGCTGCGCGACCAAACCCGCACGAACTACGACACCTTATATTATTGGCTGCGGGTGCTGGCGCGCTACCGCTTGGCGGCGGGGCTGCTGGCGTACGGTTTCCTGAAGTTCTTTCCGATGCAGTCACCGCTGCCCTCGCTCAGCCACCTGAACACGCGCTACGGCGACCTGAGCAACTGGAAAATCTTCTCCTTGAGCCTAGGTATTGTGCCTTCGTACGAGTCGTTTTTGGGGCTGGTAGAAATTCTGGGGGCCTTGCTGCTGCTCAACCGGCGCACGGCGAGCGTCGGGGCGTTTATCGTGCTGTCGTTTTTGGGCAACGTGTTCCTCTCGAACCTAGCCTACGAGGGCGGCGAGTACGTGTACAGCTTCTACCTGATTACCCTAGGTTTGCTGGTGCTCTGGTACGACCTGCGCCGCCTCAACAACCTGCTCACCCTGGAGCAACCCACCCAACCGAACCGCTTCCGCCTGGTGCTGCCCGCGGGGTGGCCGCGCACGGCTAAGCTGGCGCTGAAGGCAGCATTCGTGCTCTTCTTCGTAGGAATCTATGGCGCTAAAACTTACGCGGCGTATCACGCGGGGCCTTACCACTACCCCACCACGGCGGGCTTGCCAAATGCTGCCGGCCTCTACAACGTGCGCGAGTTTCGCCTGAACGGCCAAGTGCACCCTTACTCCGCCACCGACCCGGTGCGCTGGCAAGATGTGGTGTTTGAAAAATGGGCCACGCTAAGCATTCGTTCCAACCGCCCCGTCGTGCTCGACCAAGGCAACACGGAAGCCGTCCACCCCGACGACCTAGCCCGCAACTACGAGTTTGCCGGCGCCGCCGGCCGCCACTACTACGGCTACACGCTCAGCGCCGACGGCCAGACGCTCAACCTTCAAAATCGCAACCAACTGGAAGGCCCCGATAAGCTAACGCTGCACCTCACCCGCCCAGATGCCAGCACCCTCGTCCTCAGCGGCACCGATGCGCAAGGCCAAGATCTGTACGTGGTGCTCGAAAAGCGCAACAAGAAATACCTGCTCGAAGAAGCCAGCAAAACCGGCCGCGGCGCTGGCCTGAAGCTGTGATGCACTGATAAAAAGAACGTCATGCTTCATCTGGCGTCCGCTGGTCGAAGCATGACACGATAGTATATCAAATCTGATTAGACTCTTATCCTCATGGCTCCTACTTCCCTCACTGCGCCGCTGCCGACTACCGCGGCACCCGCCACCGAAGCCTCGGTGCGCCGTCCTTGGAAGCCGTACCAGCGCATCCTGTTCCGCATTGCCTTCCCGTTTTTCGTGCTCATGTCCCTCCCCAGTGACTTCGGGTGGTACAAGAATCTGTTCACGATTGACTGGCTGCACGGGCACTACCGCGACGTGTACGACATTGCCCGCTTCTCGCCCACGTTCTTCCTGCCGGGCGGCGCGGAGGGTGGCGCCCCGGCTCTGCTCGGCTACGACAAGTGGTTTGTTGCCCTCGGTATAGCGCTGGTTATTGGCATAATCTGGACGCTGGTTGACCGCAAGCGCGAGGAGTACGAGGTGCTGTACTACTGGCTGCGCGTGCTAATGCGCTTCCGGGCCGGTATCGGCATCATCGGGTTTGGCTTCACCAAGGTATTCCCGACGCAGATGCCGTATCCTTCCATCGGTCTGCTGAACAGCGATTTTGGCGACATGACGGCCCAGAAAATCTTCTGGCTCCAGATTGGGATTGTGCCGTGGTACCAGGTGTTTACGGGGCTGGTGGAGACACTAGCAGGCGTGTTGCTGTTCTTCCGCCGCACGACTTTCCTGGGGGCGGCGTTGCTGCTAGGTGCCCTCGGAGATATTGTGTTCGTCAACTTCGCTTACGACGGTGGCGTGCACGTGTACAGTTCCTACTTCGTACTGCTGGCGGCGTTTCTGATGATTCAGGACATTCCGAACCTGTATAATCTGCTCATCAAAGAGCGGTACACGGTGCCGCATCACTATTACCCTAGGTTCCGCGAGGCGTGGCTGCGCTACACCAGGCTAGGTCTGAAAACCGCGACCATCGGCATTTTCCTGGTGTACCTGACCTACCTTGAATATGAGAACTTCACCTACGACCCTTATAAGCAACCCGCCCAAAAAGGCGTCGCGGCCTTGCGCGGCCTCTACAACGTAACTGAATTTCGCCTCAACGGCCAGACCATCCCCTACTCACCGCTCGACAGCGTGCGGTGGCAACAGGCCACGTTTGAGAAGTGGACCACGCTGACCTACAAGGTGAACCGCCCCTTGAAGCTCGACCTCTCGAATGGCGGCGGCTCGCCCATGCGCGACATCAATCGCACCTTCGAAACGACGGGCCTAGCCGGCGGGCAGCGCGTGTTCTACTACGATGCCGGCACCATCGACCACACACTGTATTTGCAAAGCAAAATCCGCACGGGTAACGACCGTCGCGGCCGCCGCAACCGGGACGAAGCGGTTGCCCAGAAGCGCGTGCCGAAAGGCAGCAGCATTGCCGCCGCCCACACCAACGGCTACGGCGGCGACTTTGGCGGCAGCTACCTAGGTGGCAACGACGCCGAGCGCCAAGCCAAATACCAAGCCTCCCTGGCCGAGTGGATCAGCCCCACGGCCCTCGCCCACATCGGCGACGAAACCGCCAAAATCAACCCCAGCGCCTACAGCACGCGCCGCGTACGCGGCGTCAAGGCCGAGCAGCGCCCCGAAAAGCGCGACCATATGATCCTCACCTATCAGGCCACCGACGACGGTAAGCACGTCATTTTGCGGGGCCTCAATGAGAAAAAAGACTCGCTCTACGTAGTCCTCGACCGAGTTGACCGTAAGTACACCTTATCGGAGTCGACGTTGTCGGCCGGGCAGTATTAGCGTGCACCGGTCCGGCGCCCTAGGCGTCCGACTGGTATCGTTGAACGAACTTCGGGCTGATGTTGCGGCTGCCTTGTTTATAGGATGCGAACATTCGCAACGACAACCGGTCGGACGCCTAGGGCGTCGGACCGGGACGTTCAACTCTCTCACTTACAAGCTCTGCGCTGAAAATCAGCCGCGGAGCTTCTTCATAACTCCATGGATAACTTTGATTATGATGCCGTTGTCGTTGGTTCGGGGCCGAATGGGCTGGCCGCTGCCATTGTGTTGCAGCAAGCCGGCTTGTCGGTGTTGCTACTCGAAGGCAAGAAGGACCTAGGTGGCGGCCTGCGCACGGCCGAGCTGACGCTGCCGGGCTTTCACCACGACATTTGCTCCGCCATTCACCCGCTGGCGGCGGCTTCGCCTTACTTCCAAACGCTGCCGCTTGCGCAGTATGGCTTGGAATATATTACGCCGCCCGTCGCGGCGGCGCACCCGTTTGATGATGGCACAGCGGCTACCGTGCTTAATTCGTTGGCCGAAACCGCCCGCCGCCTAGGTCCGGATGAGCAATCGTACCGCGACTTGATGGAGCCGCTGGTGGCCAACTGGCCGAGCATTGCCAACGACGTGCTGGCGCCGCTCCACATTCCGAACCACCCCATCAACATGGCGCAGTTTGGCTTATCGGCCCTGCTGCCGGCAACCACGCTCACCAACCGCTTCAAGACCAAAGAAGCCAAGGGTCTGTTCGCGGGCATGGCGGCCCACTCCATTCAGCCGCTCGAAAATATCACCACGTCGGCCATCGGCTTGGTGCTACTGACGGCCGCGCACCGCAAAGGTTGGCCGCTGCCGAAAGGCGGCTCCCAGCGCATTGCCGACGCGCTGGTAGCGCACTTCGTGGCCCTAGGTGGCAAGGTAGAAACGGGCACGTTTGTTCGCTCACTGGCACAACTGCCGAAAGCCCGCGCCGTGTTGCTCGACGTGACGCCCACCCAACTGCTTCAGATTGCGGGGCATAGCCTTTCCACCATTTACCAGTGGCAGCTGCGGCGCTACCGCTACGGCATGGGCGTGTACAAGGTAGATTGGGCTCTGGATGGGCCGATTCCGTTCAAGGCGCCCGAGTGCCACCAGGCCGGCACGGTGCACCTCGGCAACACGCTGGCCGAAATTGCCACCAGCGAAAAAGTCGCCGCCAGCGGCCACCACCCGACCAAGCCGTTCGTGCTGCTGGCTCAGCAAAGCCTCTTCGACGACACCCGTGCGCCCGCCGGCAAGCACACCGCCTGGGCCTATTGCCACGTCCCGAACGGCTCCCGCGTCAACATGACCGACATCATCGAGCGGCAAGTGGAGCGCTTCGCCCCCGGCTTCCGCGAGCGGATCATCGGCCGCCACACCTTCGACACGGCCCAAATCGAGGAGCACAACCCCAACTACGTGGGCGGCGACATTAACGGCGGCTTGCTCAATGCCACCCAGTTGTACACGCGCCCCGCGTTGCGCGCTTCGCCGTATCGCACCTCAAAATCAGGGCTTTACATTTGCTCTTCGGCCACGCCGCCCGGTGGCGGCGTGCACGGCATGTGCGGCTACCACGCCGCTAATCGCGCGCTGAAGGACGTGTTTAACCTCAAAGCCCCGCCGCTTTACCAAGACTAGGTTTCCCATCTTACTATTCTTTCTTCTATGTCCACCACTGTTTCCCCCGTTCTCACCCGCAGAGCCTTTACCCTTCACGAAGATTGGGTGGTCGTCGTCCTCGGCGGGCTGCTCATTGGGCTTTCGCTGCTAGGTTTGCCGTTTGCGGTGCCCGTGTTCAACTGGAACAACACGGCCGAGCTTACCGGCAAAGTTTTCAGCGCCGCTAACTTGCAACTCATTCTGGCGCAATTCGTTTACCTGGCCGCCGTCGCCGGCATTGGGGCGCGGCTCACGGGTAAGTCGGTGCGCAACTTCGCCCTAGGTTTTCCGCTGGTGTATCTGCTCACGCTGCTGGCGCTGATTGTAGCCGGAAGTCCGCAGGCGCGGGGGCTAGGGTTGGAAGCGGTTATTTTCAGCTTGTTGGCGGGCTTGATTGTCAGTAACGTATTTGGCTTGCCGGATTGGCTGCGGGCCACGCTCACCACGGAGCTGTTCGTAAAAATCGGGCTGGTGCTGCTGGGTACGAGCGTCATTTTCGGTGACATTCTCAAGGCCGGTTCGCTCGGGCTGGTGCAGGCGCTGGTGGTGGTGCTGTCGGTGTGGTACTTTGCCTTCTGGACGTGCCGCAAGCTGAAAGTCGACGACGAGTTAACCATGATGATTGCCAGCGGCGTATCCATCTGCGGTGTGTCGGCGGCTATTGCCACGGCGGGCGCTATTAAAGGTGACTCCAAGAAGCTCTCCTACGTCATTTCCCTCGTGCTCATCACGGCCATCCCGATGATGATTTTTATGCCCTACGCCGCGCACTGGCTAGGCTTGTCGCAGGAAGTAACCGGCGCCTGGCTCGGCGGCAGCATCGACACAACCGGCGCCGTGGTGGCCTCGGGCACGCTGGTGGGAGAAACCGCCTTGAAAATTAGCACCATCGTGAAGTTTTCGCAGAACGTGCTGCTTGGGCTAGCTGCCTTTGCCATTTCGCTGTACTGGACGTACACCAACCACCCAAACGCCGCCGAGCCCGAAGGCAAGCCGACCCTCGGTGTGATTTGGGAGCGGTTTCCGAAGTTCGTGCTGGGCTTCATTGCCGCCTCGTTGCTGTTCTCCTTCTTCCTAGCCCCCGAAACAACGGACGGCCTGAAAGCTGGTTTGAAGAGCGCGCAAGGTTGGTGGTTTGCCCTGGCTTTCACCAGCATTGGCCTGGAAACCAACTTCAACGACCTGTTCAAGCAGGAAAACAAGAAGCCGCTCTACGCTTTCCTGCTCGCTCAAACCTTCAACATTTTCGTAACCCTAGGTATTGCCTACCTACTGTTTCGGTAGAAAACACCCCGGTTTAAGTAGCTCGAATTCTGTAGTCTGGGCTACCCGTTTACTTCTACAAACAAAAGCCTCGGCGCACGCTGAGGCTTTTGTTTTGAGTATCTCTCTGTTCAGCCAACGGATCAGGTGCGTTTTGCATCTAGCTTGCACCACCTACTGATCCGTTTTTCATGAAAGCTTTTTTACTCTTATTCCTTTGGACCACGGCGCTGGTTGCGGCGGCTCAATCTCCGCATCGGGCGGCGCCTGGTGCCAAGGCCACGAAGCAAGCACAACTAGAGGCGTTGCTGAAACAAGAAAAAGTACCCGGCATGCAGCTGGTTTACAGTCAGAAAGCCGCCGCCACTGTCTACAACCTAGGTTTGCGCAAAAGCGGTAGCGCTGAAGCTGTTGAGGCGGGCACCACGTTTCAAGCGGCCTCGCTCGGCAAAGTGGTTTTGGCTTACCTCACGTTGCGCTTGTGCGACCAGGGCGTACTGAAGCTGGATACGCCGCTGCTGACTTACTACGCGTATCCGCGGCTGCAACAGGAGCCACGCGCCGCCAACATCACGGCGCGCATGGTGCTGGCGCACACTACTGGCTTGCCCAACTGGGCGGAAAATCCCTTGAGCGCTAGTTGGAGTACTACGCCCCTGCACTTGCGCTACGCGCCCGATAGCTGCTGGAATTACTCCGGCGAGGCCTATGTATTTCTGCAAAAAACGCTGGAGCATCTCACCGGAAAATCCTTCAACACATTGGCGCAGCAGGAAGTATTTGCGCCCTTGCAGATGGCGCACAGCAGCTTCGTCTGGCGCGATGCTTTTACCACTAATGCCTCTTTCGGCCATGATGCCGCGGGCAAACCCACCCAGCAACTGCACTTTACCGCGCCTTACGGGGCTTTCACCTTGCTCTCCACGGCCAGCGACTACAACCGTTTTTTGCAGGCTGTGCTAACGGGCAAAGGCCTAGCCCCTGCCACGGCTAAGCTCCTGCTTACGCCAGCCAACCCGGCCAACCGCTGCCGCGTGCCCCCTACTTCCACCGATGCTGCTATTGCGTGGGCTTGTGGGGTTGGCCTAGCTACTACTAGCCACGGTCCGGCCATTTGGCAGTGGGGCGACAACGGCGACTTTCAGGGCTTTTTCATGGCCTTCCCCGGCAAGCAGGAAAGTATTGTTTTCCTGACCAACAGCGCTAATGGCTTGAAAATGACGGATAAAATCTTGCAGCTTTTCCTAGGTCCCGGCCAGTATCAAACGATGCAGTGGCTAGCCGAGGATAAGTAGCGTACTGCTTACATACGCTCGACAGGCTGGCGCTTACTAGGCTAGGTTCGTGGGGCCCTTTCGGATAATCGAAGGTGTTTAGCAAAGCTGAATAATCTGCTTTGGCCGTCCTGCTGAGCCTGTCGAAGTTACCGCTTCGCCTACCGATTGTAGAGACACAACACTTTGCGTCTCCTCGTTGCTGACGTTGTTTGCCTAGGTCGCTCCAGGTAGATCGTTCAACGAGGAGACACGAAGTGTCGCGTCTCTACATCGTTTCGGCTTCAGCAGCGAAGCTTAGCTTACGCATTCATTCGGTTCGACCAGTTCAGCAAGGCGTTCTTTTTTGGCTTTTGACTACTTTCTAAGCAGCGCCGTAAGCACCTCGACCATAACCAGACCACCGATTGTCCGGTTATGGCTAGGTTCTCCTTCCAACCAAAACAACTTATGGAATACAGACAGCTAGGGGCCTCAGGCCTGTACGTGCCCGTCTTGAGCTTTGGCACCGCGACTTTCGGCGGGGGCAATGAGTTTTTCAAAGCCTGGGGCAGCACCGACGTGGCCGAAGCGCGCCGCCTGATCGACATTTGCCTGGAAGCCGGCGTCAATTTCTTCGACACGGCCAACGTGTATTCGAACGGCATGGCCGAGGAAATCTTCGCTCAGGCGCTCGGCGACCGGCGCCAACAGGTTCTGATTGGCACCAAGGCCACCTTCTCGATGGGCGAAGGCCCGAACGACTTTGGCTCTTCGCGCCTGCACTTGGTGAAAGCTTGCGAGGATAGTTTGAAGCGCCTAGGCACCGATTACATCGACGTGTACTACATGCACGGCTTCGACTCGCGCACGCCGGTGCAGGAGACGCTGCGCGCGCTGGATGACCTTGTGCAGAGCGGCAAAGTACGCTACATCGCCTGTTCCAATTTCTCGGGCTGGCACCTGATGAAGTCGCTGTCGGTGTCGGAGAAGTACGGGTGGTCGCGCTACATCGGCAACCAGGTGTACTACTCCCTCATTAACCGCGAATATGAGTGGGAACTGATGCCGCTAGGGCTGGATCAGGGCGTGGGCGCCATTGTGTGGTCGCCGCTGGCAAGCGGGCGCCTCAGTGGCAAAGTGCGTCGTGGTCAGCCGATTCCGGAGAGCAGCCGCTTGCAGCAAGGCGGCGGCCAGGGCCCCGACGTACCCGATGAGCTGCAATTTGCCATCGTGGACGTGCTGGACGAGCTAGCCGAAGAAACCGGCAAAACCGTCGCTCAGGTTGCCCTCAACTGGCTCTTGCAGCGCCCGACGATTACCAGTGTTATTTTCGGGGCCCGCAACGAAGAGCAGCTGCGCCAGAACCTAGGCTCCGTGGGCTGGAACCTGACGCCCGAGCAGGTGACCCGCCTGGACAAGGTCAGCGACACGCCGCCGGTTTACCCCTATTGGCACCAGCGCCAGCGCCCAGAGCTTAACCCGCCACCCGTGCAGATTTTCTAGGGCCACAGCTAAGCTATAAAAGACCGTCATGCTTGGCTTGCGCCTTCCTTCGGTTCGGCAAGCTCAGCATGACGGTCTTTTCATATAGTTCAGTAGCTTCTTTTTATAAAAGCCAGCAGCGCGGTTTTGAACAGCTCGATTTCCTGATCGGTATTATACGGAGCTAGGCCCAGCCGAATCCAGCCGCCTTGCGCCATGATACCTAGCTTCTCGGCCAACGTGGAAGCGTAGAAATGGCCGTCGGCGATGTTCATGTTGTAGTTCTCGAAAAACCAGGCGCAGGCCTCCCGCGAGTTGACGCCTTCCAGCGTGAAGGCAACGGTAGGCGTTTTACGCGTGCCGGCCGGGGCTCGGTACAGGCGCACGTGCGGCAGCGTTTGCAAGAAGGCTTCGAGCTCCTGTGCCTGCCGTTGCTCCTGTTCCTCAACGGCTTGCATAGCCGTGCGCAGTCGCTCTTGGCGGGTGTTGCCTTCGCCTAGGCTTTCGATGAACGCCAGAGCACCGAGCAAGCCGGCAATGCCTTCGTGGTTCTGCGTACCGGTTTCCAACTTATCAGGGATGTAGGCTGGAGCGGGCGCGAGCTTGTAGACGGGAAGATTCTCAAACAAACCCGCCGACACCACCGCAATACCTAGGTGCGGGCCGAAAAACTTGTACGCCGAGCAAAACAGCACATCAGCGCCTAGCTTCTGAAAATCAATAGGATAGTGGGGCGTAGCGTGCACGGCATCCAGCACCATCAACGCGCCCACGGCTTTTGCGCGTTCAATGATCTGCTCCACCGGCGGCACCGTCCCCACTACGTTCGACGACATCGTGACGGCTACCAGCTTGGTTTTGGCCGTAATCAGCTCGTCGAGGTGGTCGAGTTCTAGGGTGTAGGTTTCGGGGTTCACGGGGATGAACTTCACCACGGCGCCGCGGTCTTTGGCGAGCGTCACCCAGGGGTCCACGTTGGCGCGGTGGTCGAGCTCCGTCACCACGATTTCGTCGCCGGCTTGGATGAAAGAACCCAGGCTGCGCGCAATGGCGAAGGCCAGCGAGGTCATGTTTTGCCCGAAGGCCACTTCCTGCGGTTGGCAATTCAGAAAATCGGCCATGCCGCGGCGGCCGGCTTCCAATAACTCGTCGGTGGCGCGGCTAGTGGCGAACGTGCCGTGCAAGTTCGCCATGCCGCCGGTGATGTAGCCGAGCAAACCGTCGATGGTTTGCTGCGCCATTTGGGTGCCGCCGGGGCCATCGAAAAATATAAACGGTTTATGGTCAGCGCGTTCTTGTAAAGCAGGAAAGCAAGCCCGAATGGACTCAGAAGAAAAAGGCATGAGGGGATTCAGATTACAGTAAGATTGCCAAACAAATAAACGTCATGTCGACCAGCGGGAGACATCTCGCGTGCGGTTGTTGTAAAGCTAAACCGAGCCATTGAGGTTAGCACTGCCTGCGAGAGGCCACCCGCTGGTCGACATGACGACCGTTGAGAGATTCGTAGAACGGGGTAGAGACGCAACAATTTGCGTCTTGTCGCATGAGCGGCTGGTTTTTCCATCCTGAATACCTGTAGCGCGAACTTTGTAGTCCGCGCTTATCGGTCTGCGCCACCAACTGTAGCGTTTACGTTCATTACCCTTACTCGCGGACTACAAAGTCCGCGCTACACGCATTCCGCCGTACTTTGCGGCCGGTTTTTCCACCAACCATTCTCCCCATGCCTACCGGCACCCTGCTGCTCATCGACGATGAGCCTAGCTTACGCCAACTGCTGAGCCAAATTCTAGAGCTTGAAGGCTACACCGTGCTCCAAGCGGCCACCGCCTACCGCGGCCTAGAGCTTTTGCAGGAACACGTCGATGAAATCCTCGTTATTCTCTCCGACGTGAAGCTGCCCGACGGCAATGGCCTAGCCTTACTGCCTCGTTACCAGGAAAAAGCGCCCTTGGCCGAGGTTATCCTGATGACGGCCTACGGCACCATCCCCGACGTGGTGCAGGCCATGAAGCAAGGCGCCTTCGACTACCTGACCAAGGGCGACTCCGACCGGCAGCTCGTAGCCGTGGTCAGCCGCGCCGTCGACAAAGCCCAGCTGAAGCGCCGCGTGGCCGAGCTGGAAAAGCGCGTAGCCCTGCCCTACACCTTCGACGCCATGGTTGGGCACTCGACGGCGCTCAATCAAGCCAAAAGCCTAGCGCAACGCGTGGCGCAAACCGATAGCACCGTGCTGCTGGAAGGCCCGACGGGCAGCGGCAAGGAGCTGTTTGCCCAGGCCATTCACGAGGCTAGCCCGCGCCGTACGAAGCCGTTTGTGGCCGTCAATTGCAGCGCCTTTCCGAAGGATTTGCTGGAATCAGAGCTATTTGGCTACAAGAAAGGCGCGTTTACGGGTGCTCTCACTGATAAGAAAGGCTTGCTGGAAGAAGCCAACACGGGCACGCTGTTTTTGGACGAAATTGGAGAATTGCCGCTGGAGCTCCAGGCCAAGCTGCTGCGGGTGCTGGAAACGCAGCAGTTCACCAAAATTGGCGCGACCAAACCTAGCTCCGCCGACGTGCGCATTGTGGCCGCCACCAACCGCAACCTGCGCCAGGAAGCCGACGCCGGCCACTTCCGCCCCGATTTGTACTACCGCCTAGCCGTGTTTACGGTGGCCGTGCCGCCCCTGAATGCCCGCCGCGAAGACATCGAGCCGCTGGCTAACCACTTCCTGCGCCTCTACGCCGCTAAGCTCCGCAAGCGTCTGCGCGGCATGGACGCTGATTTTCTGCGCCACCTCACCCACTACAATTGGCGCGGCAACGTGCGCGAACTCAAAAACGTGCTAGAGCGCGCCGTCATCCTAGCCGACGGCGACGTGCTGACACCCGAGTACCTGCCCGCCGAGTTCGACCAGCCCCAACCGTCGCCCGACGCTCCTAGCCTGGTCGACGACGAGCGCACGCTACGGAGCGCAGAAAAAAGCCACATACGTCGCATCCTGCTCGAAACGCACGGCAACAAAACCGAAACGGCCCGCATCCTAGGTATCGCCCTGACGACCCTGTACCGCAAGCTGCAAGAGTACGAGCTCTAATTACTTGGCTACCAGAACCTAGGCCGACAAATCACCATTGAACTCACCGTGCGCTTCCCACAAGTCGAAAGCAGCTACCGACAAGTGGGTTCGCATAAATTCGCGCATTAAGTAGCCGCGCCACTCCAAGCAGTGGCGCTGAAACGCGCGCCGCGTGCACGCAATGGCAAATCCATCTGCCATCATTTGCTCGCGCTCAACCATCGGCAATACCTGTAGCCAATCTCGAAAATCGGTTTCGGTGCAGCTAATTGGTTGGAGCTGTTGATAGTACGCTCGCGCAGCGTGCGTTATTTCGGCAAGTAAATCGGGCATGAGTGGCGTGATGAGGATTCGTGTCTGTGGAAATAGTAGGTGAGCTAGTCTCACGCAGCATCTCCCCGCCATTTAGGTGCCACTGCCCTCTCCAGTGGATTTCCGCCCTGTAAGCGCCACTTGCCCCGGCACCCCGCCTTTCATTTTGCTAGGGTGGGCCGATGGCCAGTAAAATCAAGGAACATCAGTAGGAGAACGTCATGTCGACCAGCGGAAAACATCTCGCGTGCTACCGGTGCAGTGGTAGCAGTTGCTAGGTCTGCTCGTCTTGCTCGGTCTTGCTCGGCCGGATTTGTAATCCGGCTGTTGGGAGCTGGGGATTTGTAATCCCCGCCCGCAAAGCGGGCAGTTGCGCCTGCACGAACACACCTAGCGGCGCGGCCGGGCGGATTGCAAATCCGCAGCTCCGAACGACCGGATTACAAATCCGGCCGAGCAAGGCGCAGGTAGCTCCTGCTATACCTAGCAGCATTATTAGCAGCCAAAAAAGCTAAATCTCATTTAGAGCTATGCAAAAGCGTAGAGCACCTGTAGCGAAACGACAGGGGGCATCACGTTTTTTGGCGACCTTACGGCCGCATCCTTTTACGATTATTAGCTCATTAACAACTATTTACAAACAGCAAGAATCAAGTATCCAGCGCCTGGCACCTGCCTTGACAACTTACTGGCACATGCAGTTGCTTGCTTGGCAGCAACCGCGCAGTCAGTCTGTTTCACTGTCTTTTTTGCTGGCTATGATGGCTTCCTCTCAACTTTCAGCGCTGCTGGTGCAGCACATTCCGGCCCTCGAACATGAGCTGCCGGGTTGCAACCAGCCCGCCGCCCTCCTCGACCTGCTGGCGGCCTTTGCGGCCTACACGCGCCACGTGGCCCTTACCGGGCGCCTGCCGCAACTACGCGCCTGCCTGGTTCTGGCTAATCAGCTGCTGCAACTCAACGACCCGGCCCTGACGGCGGCCGTTCTGCACGGCTACCTACCCGCGCTGCACCTAGCCGAACTCCCCCAAGATCCGCAGTTGCTGGAGCAGTTCATGCCCCGCCCGTTGTCGCAGGCTTGCGCCCGCCGCTAGGTTTTTGCTTCACCTACCATTGCTTCTATGAAATATACCCTCGGTTTTTTGCTGCTTCTCTGGCTAGCTATTGAGCTGATTATTTGATCAGTTCTGCCCGCGCCTTTCGCTTCCGCCTTGTCAATGCTTACGATTATGCTTACCCCCAACGAAACCATCCAACTGCTCATTTCCAACTTTCCCGATCTGGCGCTGAAGCTTCAGCCCGTTCCGCGCTGCGGTGGCTTTTACCGCCCGCTGGGTCAGTTTGCGCTCTACACCCACCAGGCCATTTTGGCCAACCAGCTCACCCGCTTGCGCCAGTGCTTTGCCGTGGCCGAGGAGCTCTTGCGCCGCGGCAATGCCTACCTCGCCGCGGCCATGGAAACCATTTACCTCCCCGACCTGCACCTCGACGACACGCCCGAAGGCGTGGCCCTAGCCCGCCAACTCATGCCCACCCGCCTCTTCCAAGCCTATGAACACCAGCGTGCCGACATCCTAGCCTAAACCTGTTCCACTGCCACTCACCGCCAAACGCGGCTTCTCAGGTTGAGAAGCCGCGTTTGGCTTTTCGGCCCTTTGTGCTCCGTGTGGCTTGCTGCTTTAGTAACGCCACAGGCGGCCCTAGGTGGCGCGCGGCCCTAGCATTCTGGTAAAGCGACCCTAGCGAAACGCTAGTACCCCCTGTTTTTTCGGTCAGCGCAAAGCCAATTTTCAACAATACAACGCACTGTATATCAGCAGCAAAAAGAATATCTGAGCAGAACAATGCCGGTTGGGCTGACTTTCGCAAGCTACCTGGCATATCCAATCATTCACTACACCACTTTGCCCCATGGTGCCCGCTCTCATGATTCCGTTGCTCACTGCCGCTGGCCTCGCTGGCTTCTGGCTTTTCTATAAATCCGTGGAATACTTCGACCACATCTAACGCCCGTTGCGCCATGATGATTGCCCTTTTTCTGTTGTCGCTGGCCGTGTTTGGCTACCTGATCTACGTGCTGCTGAAGCCCGAGCGCTTCTAGTCGCCTTCTGCCTTTTCCCTTCTACTTCTCTCGTGTTATGAATCAAGATTTGCTAGGTGTCCTCGTCATGTTTGGCCTCGCGCTGGGGCTGGCGCTGCCGCTCGGACGCTTTTTGGCGAACGTATTCCGCGGCGACAAAAACGCGCTGGACTTCCTCGCGCCCGTCGAGCGCGGCATTTTCCGCCTTTCGGGCATCGACGCCAACCGCGAAATGACGTGGCAGCAGCACCTGGTGGCGCTGCTCACCATCAACCTTGTGTGGTTTGTGCTGGCCATGGCCGTGCTCTGCACCCAAGGCGTGCTGCCCCTCAACCCCGACCACAACCCCAGTATGTCACCAGACCTAGCCTTCAACACGGCTATTTCCTTTCTGGTGAACTGCAACTTGCAGCACTACTCCGGCGAGTCGGGCCTGTCGTATCTGTCGCAGATTGTGGTGATTACCTTCTTGCAATTTGTGTCGGCCGCCACTGGTATTGCCGCCGCCGTGGTCATCTTCAACGCCTTGCAGGCCCGCACCACCGACAAGCTCGGCAACTTCTACAACTACTTCGTAAAAAGCCTGACACGCTTGCTGTTGCCTGGCTCCCTGATCATTGCGCTCATCCTAGCGTTCAACGGCACGCCTATGACGCTGGCTGGCAAGCAAGAGCTAGTCACGCTGCAAGGCGAGTCGGTGGCGGTAAGCCGCGGCCCGGTGGCCGCCATGGTGGCCATCAAGGAGCTAGGTACCAACGGTGGCGGCTTCTACGGTGCCAACTCGGCCCACCCGCTCGAAAACCCCAACTTCCTCACCAACGTGGTCGAGAACGTGGCGCTGACGCTGATTCCGCTGGCCATGATCTTCGCACTGGGCTTTTACCTCAAGCGTAAACGCCTGGCCTGGATGATCTTCGGGGTGATGACTGTGGGCTTCGTGGCCCTGCTCGCCCCCACCATTTACTACGAAATGCACGGCAACCCGGCCATTGCGCAAATGGGCGTCGACCAGAACCTAGGGGCGCTGGAAGGCAAGGAAATGCGGTTTGGGGCGGCGGCTTCGGCCTACTGGTCCATCACCAACACCGTTATCAGCTGCGGCTCTATCAACTCCATGCACGACTCGTTCATGCCGCTTTCGGGTCTGTGCCAGATGCTGGGCATGATGACCAACGCCTTCTACGGCGGCTGCGGCGTAGGTCTGCTCAACTTCTTCGCCTACCTGATTATCGCCGTGTTCATTGCCGGCCTGATGGTGGGCCGCACGCCGGAGTTTCTGGGCAAGAAGATTGAAGCCCGCGAGATGAAGATTGCCGTTATCGTGACGCTGCTGCACCCGCTGCTCATCTTGGCCGGCACCGCCATGACGGCTCACCTCTACGCCGGCAACCCCACCGAATACGCAGGCTGGCTCGCCAACCCCGGCTTCCACGGCTTCTCAGAAATGCTCTACGAGTTCACCTCTGCCTCCGCCAACAACGGCTCCGGCTTCGAGGGCCTCGGCGACAACACGCCGTGGTGGAACATCTCGACGGGCGTGGTGCTGCTACTCTCGCGCTTCCTGCCCATCATCGGCCCGGTCGCCATTGCCGGCCTACTCGCCCGCAAGAAAGTAGTGCCCGAATCGGCTGGCACGCTCCCCGCCGACACAGCCACCTTCGGCGTGATGGTGCTGGCGGTCATCGTCATCATCGCCGCCCTGGCCTTCTTCCCGGCCCTAGCCCTAGGCCCTATTGCTGAGCATTTTAGCCTGTATTAGGCGCCACACGGGCGCCTCACCCCCTAGCCCCCTCTCCGAAAAGAAGAAGGGGAACTAGCCTAGCTTTTTAGCCTTAGTAACTCATTGCCATATCCTACTAGAACTAGCATTCTAGAAAACTAGAGCTAGTTTCCCCTCTCCTCTTCGGAGAGGGGGCTAGGGGGTGAGGCGCCCGTCAGAACGACAATCTCATGTCTCCCAAATCCCAATCCTTATTTCAGCCCCAGCTCGTGAAGGAAGCGCTTAAGCAATCCTTCGTGAAGCTCGACCCGCGGCTGATGTACCGCAACCCGGTGATGTTCACCGTGGAGCTCGGCACGGTGGTCATGCTCTTCGTGACCCTAGGTCTGCTGGTGAACCCCGACCCGGCGCAGGGCTCGTTTGCCTACAACTTCGTGGTCTTCCTGGTGCTGCTGCTCACCTTGCTGTTTGCCAACTTCGCCGAGGCCATTGCTGAAGCCCGCGGCAAGGCCCAAGCCGAAAGCCTGCGCAAAACCCGCGAGGAAACGCCTGCCCGCGTCATCGACGAGAAAGGTAACATTTCGTCGGTTAGCTCCTCCCAGCTCCAGAAAGGCCAGATGTTCGTGGTGGAAGCCGGCGAAATCATCCCCACCGACGGCGAAATCATTGAGGGCCTAGCTACCATCGACGAATCAGCCATCACGGGCGAATCGGCACCAGTGGTTCGCGAAGCCGGCGGGGATAAATCGTCGGTGACGGGCGGCACGAAAGTGCTGTCAGACCGCATCCGGGTGGTGGTGACTACCCAGCCCGGCGAGTCGTTTCTTGACAAGATGATTGCCTTGGTGGAAGGTGCCGCCCGGCAGAAAACGCCGAACGAAATTGCCCTCACTATTCTGCTGGCAGGCTTCACGCTGGTGTTCGTAATTGTGTGCGTCACGTTGCAACCCTTCGCCGTGTACTCCAAAACGCCCATTGCCATTGCCTCGTTTATCGCGCTGTTTGTGTGCTTGATTCCGACCACCATCGGCGGTTTGCTCTCGGCTATCGGCATTGCGGGCATGGACCGGGCGCTGCGGGCCAACGTCATCACCAAGTCGGGTAAAGCCGTGGAAACGGCCGGCGATATCGACGTGCTGCTGCTCGACAAAACCGGCACCATCACCATCGGCAACCGCAAAGCCACCCACTTCTGGCCCGCCCCCGGCGTCGACGAGCGCCAGCTCATTGAGCTAGCCACCACCGCCTCGCTCACCGACGAAACGCCCGAGGGCAAGAGCATCGTGGAGCTAGCCCGCGAGCAAAATGTAGACCCGCAACAGCTGCAAACCCACCTGCAAGGCGCTGAGCTAATTAAGTTTACCGCCGAAACTCGTTCCTCCGGCGTGACGCTCGCTAACGGTACCCGCATCCGCAAAGGTGCTTCCGACGCTATTCGTCAGCTCGCCACCAAAGCCAATCAGCCCTTTCCCCAAGAAGTGACTCAGCGCGCCGAAGCCGTGGCTTCAAACGGTGGCACGCCGCTGGTCGTAAGCGAAAATGACCGCGTAATGGGCGTAGTCGAGCTGCAAGACATCATCAAGCCCGGCATTCAGGAACGCTTCGAGCGCCTGCGCAAAATGGGCATCAAAACGGTGATGGTAACCGGCGACAACCCCCTAACGGCGAAGTTCATCGCCGAGAAATCGGGCGTCGACGACTTCATTGCCGAAGCCAAGCCCGAGGATAAAATGACCTACATCCGCACCGAGCAGCAAAGCGGCAAACTCGTGGCCATGATGGGCGACGGCACCAACGACGCTCCCGCCCTCGCCCAAGCCGACGTAGGGGTGGCCATGAACTCGGGCACTCAAGCCGCCAAAGAAGCCGGCAACATGGTCGACCTCGACAACGACCCCACCAAACTCATCGAAGTGGTCGAAATCGGCAAGCAGCTGCTCATGACCCGCGGCACGCTCACCACGTTCAGCATCGCCAACGACGTAGCCAAGTATTTCGCCATCGTGCCGGCCTTGTTCATGGTTGCCATTCCGAGCCTAGGTGCATTGAACATCATGCACTTAGAGTCGCCCCAGTCAGCCATTCTGAGCGCGGTTATCTTCAACGCCATCATCATCCCGGCCCTGGTGCCACTGGCTTTGCGCGGGGTCGCCTACAAACCCATCGGCGCCTCGGCGCTGCTCCGCCGCAACCTGCTCGTGTATGGCCTAGGTGGCGTGATCGTGCCCTTCATTGGCATCAAGCTGATTGACTTGCTGGTGGGTGTGTTTATGTAATTAATTGAACGACAGCTCCCCTCCTCAGATGAGGAGGGGACGCGGCGCCTTCGGCGCCGCTGGGGTGGTTGACCGTCGTTGCTGATGTTGTTTACAACGAATAATCAAATTAGAACGACCAAACGCAAGTCGTTCACCGAGGAACCACCCCGCCCCCCCTCCTTGAAAAAAGGAGGGGAACTAGCTCTAACCCTAGCTTTTTACTTTTTCTTAAAATGAAAAATCAACTGCTTCCAGCCATCCGCCTCACCTTGGTACTGCTGGTGGTGTGCTGCCTTATTTACCCGGCCCTGGTGTGGGCGGGGGTACAACTCGCACCGGGCCAAGGCCTAGGTGTAACGGCAAGCAAAAACGGCCGCGTGGTCGGCTACGACAATGTTGGGCAGAAATTCGACCGGCCCGAGTACTTCAACTCGCGTCCTTCGGCCGTGGATTACAACGCAGCCGGCTCGGCCGGCTCCAACAAAGGCCCTTCCAACCCTGAGTACCTAGGTACCGTGAAGGCCCGGCTTGATACCTTTCTGCTGCAAAACCCCGGCGTAACGAAAGACCAAGTGCCCGCCGAGCTGATTACCGCGTCGGGCTCCGGCCTCGATCCGCACTTGTCGGCGCAGGGTGCTTACGTGCAAGTGGCCCGCATTGCTAAGGCCCGCAACATCGACCCCAACACCATTAAAAGCTTAATTAACAACAACCTAGAAAAAGGCGTCATCAACCCCGACCGGGTCAACGTACTGCGCCTCAACCTAGCCCTCGATAACCTAGCTTCGGCTAGCCGCTAACCGCCCCATGAAAAACTCTTTGCTGCTCGCCCTTGGTTTCACGCTGCCCGTTTTCGCCGCCGTAGCCCAGGAGCAGCCCTCCGCCGCTGATTCGATCAAAGCCCCCAGTGCCAGTCCCCTCACCTTTTACGGCTTCGTCGATGGCTACTATGGCTATGACTTCAAGCACGCCAACACCCACGACCGCCCCGGCTTCCTCTACTCCCACGACCGCCAAAACGAGTTTACCATCAACAACGGCATCGTGGGGGTGCGCTACCAGGATGAGAAGGTGCGCGGAGCTTTCGCCCTACATGCGGGTACGTACGTAGCGGCCAACTACGCCGCTGAAGACCAAGTTTTCAAGCACATCTACGAGGGGTACGCCGGCTTCCGCCCGTTCCAAAAAGCGTGGCTCGACCTAGGTATTTTCACCTCGCACATCGGCTTTGAGTCGGCCATCAGCAAGGACAACTGGACGCTGACCCGCTCGCTCATGGCCGAAAACTCGCCCTACTACGAGGCCGGCGCCCGCTTCACCTACGAAGTCGACCCCAAGCTGACCTTGACCGCGCTGGCGCTGAATGGCTGGCAGAACATTCGCGAGAACAACCAAGGCAAAGCCCTCGGCACCCAGATTCAATGGAAACCCACCGAGAAGCTGCTCATCAACTCCAGCACCTTCTACGGCAACGAGCAGCCCTCCGATTCGGTGAAGCGCCGCCGCTACTTCCACGATTTCTACGTGAGCTACACGGCCACCGAGCGCCTGAGCCTAGCCCTGGTGTTCGACGTAGGCAAACAGGAAAAAGCCCAGGATGGCACCAAAGCCGACACCTGGCACACCGGCGCCGCCTTTGTGCGCTACAAGCTAGCCGATAAGTGGACCGCCGCCGCCCGCGTCGAGTACTATAACGCTGATCATGGGGTGATTATCAACTCCATCATGCCCGCCGCCACCGACGCCGACGTGAAGCTAAAAGGCGGTTCGCTCAACCTCGATTATGCTCCCACCAGCAACGTCGTCTTCCGCGTGGAGGGCCGTTTGCTGGATGCCAAGAGCAACATCTTCCAGCAGAAAGACGGCCGCACGTCCGATAGTTACGGCAACGTGACGTCGAGCATTGCCCTGTCGTTTTAGTCTCTTTACCAGCCACATCACAGGCTCCTTACTGATGTAAAGACGCAATATTTTGCGTCTCCTCGTTGCTGATGTTGTTTGCTCCAAATGGTACGACCTACGTTGTTCAACGAAGAGACGCAAAATATTGCGTCTCTACACCGTTCTGACGTCAGCAACAAAGCAGTAAAGCCACTCACCCTCTCACTATTTCACCATCTCACCTCATGCCTCCGGCCGAAGATGAACTGCGCGACCAATCCGCCGAGCGCTTCCTGCGCTTGGTGCAGCAGAAGCGCCGGGGCCGGCTGAAGGTGTACCTAGGTCTGGCGGCGGGCGTGGGCAAAACGTACCGCATGCTGCAAGAGGCCCACGACTTGCACCAGCACGGCGTGGACGTGGTGCTAGGCTACGTGGAAACGCACGGCCGCCCCGGCACTGTGGCACAGCTGCGCGACTTGCCTCTGCTGCCGCGCAAAACGCTCTATTACAAAGGCCGGGCCCTGGAGGAAATGGACCTAGCCGCCGTGTTGCAGCGCCGCCCGCAAGTGGTGATTGTCGATGAGCTAGCCCACACCAACGTGCCCGGCTCCAAGAACGAGAAGCGCTGGCAGGATGTGGAAGACATCGTGCGAGCGGGCATTTCGGTGATTACGGCCGTGAACGTGCAGCACCTAGAAAGTCTGCACGACCAAGTGCTGAAAATCACCGGCACCGACGTCACCGAGCGGGTGCCCGACCAAGTGCTCAAGCAAGCCGACGAAGTAGTAAACGTCGATCTGACGGTGGACGAGCTGCGGGCGCGCCTGGAGGAAGGTAAGATCTACGATCCGCAGAAAGTGCCGGCCGCGCTGCGCAACTTCTTCCAACCCAATAACCTATTGCAACTGCGCGAGCTAGCCTTGCGCGAAGTAGCTAACCAGCTTGGCCGTCAGATTGATACGGGCGCGTCGGCGGTGCAGCCCCAACGCCGCAACGCCGACCGTCTGCTGGCCTGCGTGAACACCAACGCCGAAGCCGCCAAGGAAATCATCCGTAAAACCTCCCGCCTCGCCGACCGCCTCGGCGGCGCCCGCTGGGCCGTGCTCTACGTGCAAACGCCCGCCGAATCAGCCGACCGCATCGGGCTGGCGGCGCAGCGCCACCTTATCAACAACCTCCAGCTCGCCACGGAGCTAGGCGGCCAAATCCTGCGGGTGAAAGGCACCGATGTAGTGGCCGAAGTACTGCGCGTAGCCGCCGAACAAAACGTGTCGCTGCTGATTTGTGGCGTAACTAGCGAAAAGAACTGGCTAGGAAAGCTAGCCCGGCGCAGCGTAACGACCGAACTCGTGCGGCGCGTCGCGGCATCGGATCGAGACGTGGATATTTACTTGGTAACCTACTGATTATACAACCAGCGTGTCATACAGAGCGAACATAACGTTCTGGATTTTGCCTGCTCAGCAGCATGAATTTAAAAACCAAAATCACACTCGGCTTTTTGGCCGTTCTGGCTTTACTTATCGGGGTCAGTGCCTACGCCTTGTATTCGGTGAAGCACTTGGAGCGCTCCTCCTCGATGGTGTTGCAAGACAACTTTTACTCGGTGCAGCTAGGTCAGCAGATGTTTGCGGCCCTCGACGCCTTGGCTCGCCTTGAGCAGCAGCGCTACCTAGGTGGCGCGGCCCCTGCAGAGTATACCGCTTCGCTGCAACGCGGCCTACAACAGTTTCGCCAAAGCCTGACCCGTGAAGCCGGCAACATCACCGAAGCCGGCGAACAACAGCTCGTAGATAGCCTCACCCGCACTTTCGCCGACTACCAGTTACTGCTCGACCCGCAGTCGAAAAGCGCGCCCACAGCCTCGTTTTACCTAGAGCAGATCTTGCCCCGGCACCAGATGCTCCGAGCTCAAACAGCGCGCATGATTCATGTGAACATGAACGCTCTAACGCGTAAGAACCTAGCTGCCCAGCTAACCGCCACCAAGGCCAACCGCTACACCCTAGGGTTACTGACCTTCAGCGTATTATTCACGATGATGTTCATTTTCAGCGTGCCTGAAGCGACGGTGGCTCCGCTGCGGCAGCTGACGGCGAGCCTCACCAACGCGGCCCGCCAGGATTTTACCGCTTCCATTCCGGAAGAGGGCAACGACGAGTTTGGGCAGGTGGCGCGGTCGTTCAACCAAATGCTGCTACAACTCAAAGCCTATCGTGCCTCTACCCTCGCCGAGCTGATTACGGAACGCAACCGTGTGGTTAGCATCGTGAATAGCCTCGATGAAGGCCTGCTGCTGATTGACCAAAACCGCCGCGTAATTGTGGCAAATCCGGTGGTCAGCAACTTGCTAGGGTTGCCGCTCGACCAGCTCGAAAACCGCGCCGCCGACGAGGTTGCCCAGGAAAACGACCTGCTCCGCGAGATGCTGCGCCACCTCGACTTGCCGCCTAATCGTCGCGAAGCCGACCCGCCCCTACTCACCCTAGCTCAGGCCGGCGAGGAAGTGTACTACCGCCTCATCGTGCATGATGTAGTTTCCTACAACGAGGCACTGGAGAAGAAGGCGTTCGTGGGCTCCATCCTGCTGCTGCGCAACGTATCTGATTTCAAGAAGCTCGATCAGGCCAAGTCCAACTTCCTCGCTACTGTGTCGCATGAGCTGAAAACGCCGCTGTCGAGTATCAACTTCAGTCTCATGCTGTTGCAAGATCAGCGCGTGGGGCCCATCAACGAAGCGCAGCAGAAGCTGCTCGCCACTCTGAACCGTGAAAACCAGCGCCTACTGAAGCTCGTGGGCGAGCTCATCGACGTATCACGGCTGGAATCGGGCAACATTCAGTTCAACTTCCAGCCCAGCCGCGTCTACGACATCGTGCAGTTTGCCGCCGATACCATCCAGCTTCAGCTCCAGCCCAAGCAGCTCACCCTCGATGTGCAAGTGCCCGAAACGCTGCCCGCTGTGCGCGCCGATATCGAGAAAACCACCTGGGTCCTGCTCAACTTGCTCGCCAACGCCATCCGCTACTCGCCTGAGCAAGAAGCTATTCATATCCAAGCTGACCTAGCTCCCGATGGGAAGCAGGTACAAGTACGGGTGCGGGACCACGGCCCCGGTATCGCGCCGCAGTATCAGGAAAAGATCTTCCAACGTTTCGTGCAGATTCCGGACAAGAACGGCTACAAAGGCGGTTCAGGCCTAGGTCTCAGCATTGCCCGTGAGTTCATCACGAGCCAGGGTGGGCAACTTTGGGTTGAGAGTGAGCTAGGTTCGGGCAGCATGTTCGCGTTTACCTTGCCTGTGGTCTCGCAAAGTGAAGCTTGAGAACCAACCTAGCTTAATCAGACGGTAAGCCGGGCCGCTCGGCCGGAGTTGCAATGCAGTTGTCAGGAGGCAGAGATTACAAATCCCCGCCCGGAACGTGGGCAGCCAGGTTCGAACGAAGATCTAACGGCGTGGCCCCGGCGGATGTTCCCAACTGCTGCTTTGCCGAGCTCTGGGAGAAGTTGCAGCCACTACAACAGCCGAACGAACTAGTGCAAACCACTATCAATTTCTGTTTCCCTTACCTGCGCGCGCCCGAAAACTCACAACTCGAGCTGTTGGCACACTGGCCACTACTGGCTCAATAAGTGGCGTACGGGCCTAAACGAAAACAGCCTGCCCAGAACCAGCAAATACTGGTTCTGGGCAGGCTGTTTCTACTAACAACCAGTTTATTATACTTCGACCGTGGTTGCTACATCGATGCTAGCCAGCGCCTTCTCCAAGGCGGTATCTTGCACCCCGGGAATAGCGGTGCCTTCTACCCGCACCACCGTCAGATCGGTCATGCCGAGGGTACCCAGCACGGCCCGCAGATAGGGCACTACAAAGTCGTGGCTCATCATGGGTCCTTCGGAGTAAATACCGCCACTCGAAGCCGCCAGGTACACTTTCTTGCCTTGCACCAAACCCTCGGGGCCGTGCTCGGTGTAGCGGAACGTGACGCGGGCCCGCACGATGTGGTCGAGCCAGGCTTTGAGCGTGGATGAAATGCCGAAGTTGTACATGGGCGCGCCAATGACGATGGTGTCGGCAGCCTGAATGGCAGCAATGGCTTCGTCGGAGTGGCGCACGGCGGCTTGCTGGTCGGGCGTGTGCTCTTCGGCGGGCGTGTTGATGGCTTGCAGGTACACCTCTTCCATGTGGGGAAAGGACTTGTTGGTGAGATCGTACACCTGCACCGTGCTGCCGGGGTTAGCTGACAAGATCTTATCAACCAAGGCGTTGCCTAGCTGAATACTGAATGCCGCGTTGCCGCGGGGACTGGAAATAATATGCAGAATGTGCATGGCTGAAAGAGAACAGTTAAGAATGAAAAGCGCAACGTGCCCTGCGGCTGCACCAGGCCGGATGCCTAGGTTGCTACTCATTGAAACTCAACCGCGGTTGCCAAGCTTGGGCAGGCCCTGCGCGCAACAGGCATACTCAGAGTGGCTACTCGCAGCGGTTTGGTGCGAGCAAAGGTGGAGACCAGGTGGTTTATTTGGGCTAGTGGTTTACCAAAGGATACCGGTATCCTCTAGGATACAAACCTGATTTTGAGCGACCTTTACCACATGTTACAGCCCCCTCATCGCCCCGCAAACTCCCAAGAATGCACCAGCGCCATGCGCTACGTGCGCGACGCCCTCGACCTGCTCGGCGGCAAGTGGAAGCTCCCCATCATCGTGGGCCTCCTCGACGGACCAAGGCGCTTTAAGCAACTGCAACGCGACGTAACGGGCATCACCGCCAAAATGCTCAGCAAAGAACTGAAGGAGCTAGAGATCAATGGCTTAATCACTCGCCACGTCGAGGCCGACACGGTGCCGGTATCCGTCACGTACACCCTTGCTCCTTATGGCGAGAATGTGTTTCCGGTCATCGACGCCTTGCGCCTGTTGGGGCAGATGCACCGCGCGCACATTATGCACCCATCGGCGGCCGATGAGACGGAGCCCGTACACCGACTAGCCTTGAATCTTTCGCGTAAGGATGAAGAAGTGAAAAAGGCAAGTTAGCAAAGTTACTGTAAATCAATACAGTATACCGCAGTATACCGGTACCCTTTGGTAAACTGCTAGCTGGAATAAACCAAGCAGACGACACCTTTGCTCCTACTAAACGGCCAGAGAACTGGCTGAATAGCGTTGTCTTCTTCCACGTTTATTCCTGTCGTTATGTCTTCTTCCACTCGCAACATCATTGCCTGGATTCTGCAAGGCTTGCTCGGCCTAGCTTTCGTTGCTTCAGGCCTAAAAAAACTCACTGACCTACCAGCTACAGTAGGCATGTTCAGCAGCATTGGGCTGCCCGGCGCGCTGGCTTACGTTATTGCAGTAGCAGAAGTGCTAGGTGGCATAGGCTTGTTGGTGCCGCGCTTCACGCGCCTAGCAGCCATTGGGCTAATCATCATCATGGTGGGCGCTGTCATCATGCACGCCACTACAATTCCTGGTGGGCTGGCCGGTGGCTTACCCGCTTTGGTGCTGCTGGTGCTGCTGGGAGCGGTATTGTGGCTGCGCCGGCCTGTAGCATCGGTGGCGTAACGCCGTTTGTCGTTTGTATGTAGCGCGAAGCTCCTGCTTCGCGTATCGTTGCACGATCTAGGCTAAGGGAGAACCTAGCTTTAGTCGTGCAACGATACGCGAAGCAGGAGCTTCGCGCTACATGCGTTTTGGCCGTTCTCAAAAAAAGTTTGGCCTCGCTGTAACCTCCCCGCCAAAGCGCGGTGTCCACATCAAAATCACCTCCACCAAACCTTCTCTCCCGGTTGGATACGCTTACTGACAATGCGCTAATGCTCCGGGTGAAAGCCGGTGATGTCGACCGAATGGGCCTGCTCTTCGAACGCTACCACCGCAGGCTTTTTGGATTTCTCTACCACATGCTGGGCCAGGCCGAAGCCAGCGAGGACCTGGTCCAGACCGTGTTTTACCGGATGCTGAAGTACCGCCACACCTACACGGCCGAGGGCGAGTTCCGCACCTGGATGTACCACTTGGCCCGCAACGTGCTGGCCGACCACGTGAAGAAAAACCGCCACAGCGCCCATCACACCGATGTGGCCGACTGGAGCGAGAAAATCGGGGGCGGCGTGCGGGCCGACGACATCCTACAGCGCGAACAGGAAGTAGCAACCCTGCACCGTGCCCTGGCGCACCTCTCCGACGACTACCGCGAAGTGCTAGTACTGAGCCGTTTTCAGGAGCTGAAGTACGAGGAGATTGCCCGGGTACTGAACACCACCGAAGGCGCCGTGAAAGTGCGGGTGCACCGGGCCATGAACGAGCTGAAGACCATTTATCTACGAATTGAAAACTGACGATAGATCCATGAATTGTGAACACGCCAAAGAGCAGTTGATCGATTATTTGAACCACGAACTTCCGGCAGCCGACCGCTCTGCCGTGGCCGCCCACTTAGAGGAGTGCACCGAATGCCGCCAGGAGCTGCTGGCCCTGCAAAGAGTGTGGGGCATGATGAGCGCCATGCCCGTGCCTGAACCCAGCGAAAACGTGCGGCCGGCGTTCTACGCCATGCTTGCTTCTTATAAGGAAGAAATACAGGCCAAACCTAGCTCCTGGGCCACGGTGTGGCAGTGGCTGCAGGAGGTCTTCACGCCGCAACACGCCCTGCGGCTGGCTTACAGCCTAGGTCTGGTTGGAGTGGGCGTGGCGGTTGGCTTTTGGCTGAACAAACAACAGCTTGCACAAACTCCTGACAATCAACAGCTCGTCACGCTCACCAAGCAAGTAGCCGATATGCGCCAGGTGATGCTGCTCTCGCTCATCGACAACCCCTCGGCCACCGAGCGGCTACGGGCGGTGAGCTACACCAAGGAGTTGAGTAATGCCAACCCTAGGGTAGTGGAAGCCCTGTTGAGCACGCTCAACCACGACGAAAATGTAAACGTGCGCCTCGCCACCCTCGAAGCCCTCTCCCAGCTCGCCCATGAGCCGGCCGTGCGCCAAGGCCTGGTGCAGTCGTTGGCGCACCAAGAATCGCCACTGGTGCAGTCGGCGCTGGCTGATGTGATGGTGCAGTTGCAGGAGAAACGGTCGGTGAAGCCGTTGCGGCGCCTGCTGAACGATCCGGCGCTGAATGAAGCGGTGCGCGGCAAAATTAAAGAAAGCATTCAGTCCTTGTCCAACGGTCAATCAGTGCCTACCACCTCCAATAAACCCTACGATGAAACCTTCCATCCTACCCCAGCTGACAGGAATACTAACACTGCTGTCTAGCTGCTATGCCCTGGCTCAAAACCGCGAATCGACAGAGAAAGTCAGCAAGGAATTCACGGTTGCGACGGCCGCAACCCGCAATGTGCTAGCCCTCTACAACATCGATGGCGCCGTGACAGTGCAAGGCTACGACGGCAACAAAGTAGTGCTTGAAGTTACCAAGATCATCCGGGCCGATGACGCGCAAACGCTGGAGCTGGGTAAGAAGGAAGCGCAGCTAGGTTTCGAGCAACGCGGCGACAGCATCATCGCCTACACGGCCTCGCCCTACGACTCACGCCCACATAATGAGCGCGGCAACCGGAACCACAAGGAAATCGATTATCACTACACTTTTAACTACGTGGTGAAGGTACCGCGCCAGCTGAACCTGCACATCTCGACAGTGAACAATGGTAAGGTCGCAATTCAGGATGTGAGCGGGAAGCTGGAAGCCTACAACGTGAACGGCGCCATTGCCCTCACCAACGTGCGCGGCACTACGAAGGCGCACACCGTGAACGGCAACGTGGAGGCGTCTTACGTGGGCACCCCCGATGGCGCCTCTTCCTATCACACCATCAACGGGCAAATCATTGTAAGCTACCCGAAAGATGCTTCGGCAGATGTACACTTCAAAAGTATGCACGGCGAGCTGTTCACCGATTTTCCCAACGTCGAAGCGCTACCCGTGCAGGTCACGCAGAACAAGCAGAATTCCGGCAACGGCACCCGCTACAAACTCAACAAGGATACGGCCATGCGGCTCGGCAAAGGAGGCAAAGACTTCCGCTTCGAAACCCTCAACGGCGACGTAACCATCAAACAGCAAACCAAGTGAAAACGACCTTTCTTCCTACTGCCACCCGCCATTTGCTCCGAGCTAGCTTGCTCACGACGCTACTCGGTGCCTCACTGCCAACCCTAGCCCAATCCGGCGACAAAGATCAACTCGTCGTGCCCCTTAGCTCGCCAGGCAAACCGGGTATGCTCCGCGTGAAGCTCGTCAACGGCTCCGTCAGCGTAGTCGGCTACTCGGGCAAAGACGTTATCATCGACGCAGAATCCCGTGCTGGCAAACGCACCGCAACCCGTGCCACTCCGCCCAGCGCCAATGGGCTGCGCCGCATCGACAACGACTCGGGCGTGGAGCTCACAGTGGACGAAAACGACAACCGCGTGAACATCAAAACCGACTCTTATCGGCACCCCGTACACCTCACTATTAAGGTTCCGCAGCACTTCTCGCTGCAAGTCAGCACCGTGCAGGATGGCAACATTGTGGTGGAAAACGTGACGGGCGAACTGGAAGTAGGCAACGTGAACGGCGGCATTCAGCTGAAAGACGTGGGCGGCTCAGCCGTAGCCAACACCGTGAATGGCCCCGTAACTGCGACCTTTAAAACCGTAACATCCAGCACGCCCATGGCTTTCTCCAGCGTAAACGGTGTGGTAGATGTGACCTTTCCGAGCAACACAAAAGCGGCGCTAAAGCTCAAAACCGACCACGGCGAAATCTATAGCGACTTCGATCTGGTGACGGAGAAAAGCGCGCCCAAAGTGAATCGTACCAGCGAAGGCGGCACCTACCGCGTGAACGTCGACAACTGGACGTATGGCAAACTGAACGGCGGCGGAGCGGAAGTAATGATGAAGACCCTTAATGGAAATATTTATATCCGTAAGGCAAAGTAACTGAGTCAACAGCTGGTTTTTTTCCGCTCTGCCAGCCAGCTAGATCGGCTACCTAGGTCAGGGGCTACTCCCCAGCGGCGGCTCGCCCTTTGGCTACCTGATTGCATAAGTTTAGTTGACGCAAACCTAGCTCTGCAACGAGGCAGACGCGGTTAGTTGCTGCGGCGGCTTTTCCTGAAAGGCAATCTGGCCACTACCACAAAAAACAACTATCCTGATAGATCCAGGAACCGCTACCAGAGCCTAGGTTGCTACTCCTTGTACCGCTATGAACAATAGAAACCAATAGCCTGCGAGAAGTATATTTTAGCTAAAATACTAAAAATCAATCTACTGCTTCATATAGTAGTTGATAAAGCTAAGTAGCTAAAGAAAAAATAAAAATATTTATCGAAGGTACCTTGCGTTGCATAGTACCTTCTGTTACATTTGTATCACTACTTCAAACAACCCCTAGCCATCGCAGCCGCCCAGCCGGGGCGGCACTCGCCAGCCCTTCAACGTCGCCGGATGCAGGTAAGTCGGTCTATAACGCTCCTTGCTCAGGCAAGGCTTAGCCACCTGCCAGCATCTACCAAGACGTTGCACTAATGCTCAAAAGTCGGGCATTCCTACTCAGTTGAGCACCTCCCCAAACGAGGACAAACCAGCGGAACCGCGGCCGCTTGGAACGGCCTCTAATTGCCGGAAAAATCCAACTACTATCTTCTCCCTATGACACCGTAGGCCCCTTTTTTTCTGCTTCTTTTCCTGTAGCACTTCGCTCCTCTTGCTGGGCTAGCCTCAGCCGTTCTACGCTCCGTTTTTCCACTCTTCCTTTCCTTTTTTCTCTTCCACTTCTTCCTTTTCAAGCCATGAAAACCAAAGTTCTTTTCCTCGCCCTTCTGTTCATCAGCTTCGCCTCTGTGTCTTTTGCTCAGCGCCTCATGGCCAAAACCAAGTACCAGATAGCGCGCATTGAAGAAACGCTGAGTGGCTATCTGCTCACAAACGCTTCGGGCCCTGCTAGTCAGGCTTACTTGCCTACGGCTCAGGTGATGCGGGTGCAAAATGGCACCTTGGTTACACAAAGTGCGACCGACGAAGCGCTTGCCGCCGCAAAAACCACTGAGAATCAGCAGCCTGGCCGTATCGTCTATATCGACCTACAGGGTACGGCGGCCGTGGCCCGCGTGGAAAGACCATCTGCAAAAGGCCCGGTGACGGATTTCCTGAACCTGCTGCAAATTGACGGGGAATGGAAAGTCGTGAACCAGGTACGTTGCGCTTCGAGCGAGCAGCCTACCTTCACGCTCAAATAGGCAAGCGAAAAAGATCTTCACGATTCCAGGCCCGTCGGGTTACGCCAGCTGTAATCCGACGGGCCTGTGCTTGTTTTATCGTACTGGTATAAAATTCCAGCCAATTGCGCATTGCGGAACCCTAAAGGTTTCATTCTGGGCAACTTTTACCTTCCTGTCGAGTTCGATTAGGGTTGACCTTCTTACCAGAGGCAGCCGTAACGTTTATGGTAAGTACCACTCTGCCAGTCCTTGCTTACCGCCAATCCCTGCGCAGCTAGGCTTTCGGCTGAAAGTGGGCCTAATCCTTGGTTCGCTTTATGAAACAGGTGATTTCTTCTCCTAATCCCAGAGCCCTCCTGGCACCTGCCGAACTACCTGCGGGTTTAGTTATCGCTATTCCTCCGTAGCGCTTCCGCAAACTCTGCTTCGCGCAAAGCATACCGCGCCTGACGCACAGCAGCCTCAACTTCCTGGGCCGAGGCTTTTATCTTGCTTGCTTATTATTTCAGTCAGGTTTGGCCCCTTTTTCTTCTTTCGCGTTATCATGGCGTCGTACTCGTAGTTATAGTAGAACGCGCATACCAGAAGCGGCGGCTTAGAGCAGCCCGAAAAAACATCGGTTGTTCACTAAGCGGATAAGTAGCGCAATAGTAGAACCACGCCTTACCGTTCCGGACTAATTCATTCCTTGCTTTGTCTTTTTCGCCTAGCCGTACCTCCTCACTTTCCTAATTTCCCGGCAACGCAGCACAACCAATTCACTATCTCATCATTTCATCACCTTATTGTATGTCAATCGTTTGCTTGGGCGAAATCCTCTGGGATGTACTACCAACGGGCAAGCAGCCTGGCGGCGCACCTTTCAACGTGGCCGTGCACTTGTACCAGCTCGGCCAATCCGTCGACCTCATCAGCCGCGTCGGCGACGACGACCTAGGTCGGCAGCTGCTCGCCTTTCTTGAGGAGCGGAACCTGCGCACCGATTTTGTGCAGCACGGTCCCGCTCATCAGACCGGCGTGGTAAAAGCCAACGTCGACGACCGCCATGAGGTAGTTTACGAGATTGTGCAGCCCGTTGCCTGGGACTACATCCAGTACGATGAGGCTTTGGCTCAGTTAATTAGTGCGGCCGATATGCTCGTATTTGGCAGCCTAGCATCTCGCACGCCTGCTACGCGCGCGACCTTGTACCGACTGCTACCACAGGCTAGGTTCAAGGTATTCGATGTGAACCTACGCCCGCCGCACTACACGCGTGAGGTAGTGGGATATCTGCTGGAAAACAGCAACTTGGTGAAGATGAACCACCACGAGCTGGCCGAAATTATGGGCTGGTTTGGCAAGACGGCCGACGATGAGCTGGCGATAGAGTGGTTGGCGGCCCGATTCAGTCTGCAAGCCGTTTGCGTGACCCTAGGTGCCGAGGGCGCTCTACTCTACACCAACGGTCAACTACACCGGAGTGCCGGCTTCCCCATTGAGGTGAAGGACACCATCGGCAGTGGCGACGCTTTTCTGGCAGCCTTGCTAACCGGCTGGCAAGCGGGGCTCTCCCCTACGGAATGCCTGCATCGGGCCTGCGCCACGGGCGCTTTAGTGGCTACTCACCAGGGCGCGACGCCCATTATTTCCGAAGCCGATGTGGTGAAGCTGCTAAATATTCGCACAATTTAACCTAGGTCTGTCGCTTCCTGCCTCGTATCGCTCCGAGAGCTTAGCGGCCATACGTTACCCTCTCAGAGCGTGCAACATACAGCCGACCCGTAACGCGTAATAGCTGCATCCAACTGCCACTAAAATAGTTATACTATTATCTCGTTAAGTACTAAATTGCAGTCCAATTGCTTCAAAACAAAACACAATTCAGAAATATTCGTTTATATAGCTGAACTGTTTTTTAATTGCGTCTTTCTTATGAAAACCTTTTTATCCCTTCTGCTCTGCGGCGCTTTGCTGAGCGCTTGTTCCAAGGATAATGACCCCAAAGATGGAATCGACCCGACCTGGTACACAAGCCCCACGAACCGGCTGCAACTGGTAGTTCCGTCGAAATATGGTCCCCCGCAGGATTCAGTAGCGGTAATTTTTCGTAACCCAGACCAAGTCAAGGTGCGCTACCACTTTCTGCTGCGCCGGTACACGGGACCTAATTTTGTGCAAATCGCGGATGCCCACACGCGGCTGCTGAACCCCAACGAAACCCAGCAGATCAACTACTCCACTCTCCCTACCGGCGCTTACACCTACGGCCAGGATGCTATTCATGTGGTGCTAGAAAATGCTGATACCAAGGAGATGTACGGCGATTTTGTTCTCACCAGCGGCGAATAATCGCCTGCCTACGAGGCAGTAGACCTAGGTCGGCGTTATACAACATTACCACTGGACTATAATAAGAAGAGCAGCCTTGTTGTGCAGGGCTGCTCTTCTTTTTTAGGCGCGACGGGCCTGTTGCTGCGCCTTGTGCAGCCACGTTTGGGCTTCCGCGTAATCGCTGAACATACGCATCTGTAAGCGCCCTCCGATACCTAGGTGCATCGCTTCGGCCGAGAGAGCCGCTAATGATTCGGGGCTAACTACGTGGGCAAAGTGCGTGAGGCCCTGTTTGCTTGCCCGTGGGGCCCAATCCTCAACGATCCACTGCACGGCATGGTCCCAGGGGCCAATCACCTGCCGGTTGTCGTTGAGCAGATACGAGCACGCGTGTTCCCGCAGCGGATGCAGACAGACATCGGCGCCGGCGATGATGCCGATGTAGGTCTGGTAGCCGAGCCAGTTATTATACACCCACCGGTTGGCCGCGTCATACTCGATAGTCAGATAAACTTTGCCGAATCCGTTCGTTAATTCCGTGAGCATGATTTGCAACTATGTGGTAAAGATGGTCCGCCTGACTCGCGCAAAGTAGTCGTAAAAGGATCTAGGCAAGATCAAACCTAGGTTTTTTCAGCTACCGCCCGAAGTCACGTGCTGTGAAGCGGCGGCACCCACAATTCCCGGCGCAACGCTGCGCAGATATACCCGGAACGTAGTGCCCTGCCCTACCTGACTTTCCACCTCGATGCGGCCCCCTTGCGCCTGCACCAGGCGATTCACCAGGAATAACCCCACGCCAGTGCCCGCGCTGGCCTGTGGGTGGAAGCGCCGGAATAGTTGAAACAGCTCTTTGCCATGCAGTTGCATGTTCATGCCGAGGCCATTATCCTGCACTTCGAGCACGGGCTGCCCCGCCGCCAGGTACGTACGGAGCAGCACCCGCGCGGGCCGATCAGGGTGACGATACTTAAGGGCGTTGGCCAGGAGGTTGAGCAGAATCGTGCGTAGATTGCTCCGCACGTAGGTCAGTTCGGGCAAGGCGGTAAAATCCGTTTGCACCTCGGCCTGTGCGGCCAGCAGCTGCGGGTGCAGCGTTTGCAGCACGTGGTTAGCCAGCTCAGCTACCACAACCGACTCGGCAGCTTGCGTGCCGGACTGGCGCGCCACCTGCACCACCTCAGCCAGGTCGGTGATGGTGGTGGTGAGGGCGCGCAGTGAGTCATCGAGCAGCTTCCAGATGATTTCTGCTTCCGTATCGGTCACGGTGGCCGTACGGCGCAGCTCCTCAAACAAGCCGTGGAGGTTGTGCACCGGCTGCCGCAAGTCGTGGGAGGCCGCGTACACGAAGTTATCCAGGTCGGCGTTGGTGCGGGCCAGCTCGTGGTTGGTAGCAGCCAGCTCCTGGTTGGCCAAGGTCAGCAGCTTGTTCTGATGATTGATCTGCTGGCGGGCGTCCGTCAGCTCCTCCACCGAGGCCCGCAGCTGCCGGTTCACGCTTTTCAGTTCCTCGTGGTGGCGGGCGGTGCGCTGCCGCCACTCGTTTTTCTCGATGGCGTGCGTCACGGTTTTGCACAGCAGTTCCTGGTCAAACTGCTGCTTCACCAGATAATCCAGGGCACCGCTATTGAGGGCGCGGACTGCCAGCTGCTCGCTGCCGCCGCCCGTAATCATCACCACGCAGAGGCTTTCCGGCGGAGCTAGCTTTGTTAGTTCCTCCAGCAGCGTCAGACCGTCGGTATCCAGCAGGTTGTAGTCGAGCAGGACGCAGTCAGGACGCAGCTTCGGAAACAAAGCCAGCGCCTCGTCGCCGGAGGCTGCTTCGTGAGTTTCAAACCGAGTGCAGTCTCCATACTTACCTAGGTAGCGCTTGTACAGCACACGGTCCTGCTCGTTGTCATCAACGAGTAAAATCTTTTTCACTAGGCAGGCTAATTCGCGAGTGGCAGCTCAGATGCCTCCAGCCAATAATGGATGGTCAGCCGGATTTTTTCTTCCAGCGCGGCGTATTCTATTGGCTTGGTCAGGTAGCTGTTAGCACCTAGCTGATAGCAGTCTTCAATATCCCGCACATTGGAGGAAGTGCTGAAAATGATAACGGGAATGGAATGCAAGCGTGGGTCCTGCTTGAGCACGCTCAGCACCGCCCGGCCGTCGGTGCCCGGCAGGTTCAGATCCAGCAGCACGATGGCAGGCAGCGTTTGGGGCCAGCCGATAGCTTTGCCATAGCCTTGCAAGTATTCCAGGGCCTGGTCACCGTCTTCGCAGCGCAGCACAGGGTTACGGAGTGCGTGCTTGCGAAAAGCCCGCCCCAGCGCCGTAAAATCTTCGGCGCTGTCCTCCACTACCAAAACGGGTTTAAGGGGCGAAGTAGCCATTTACAAGTGTTTTGAAACAGAGAAATAGAAGGTGGCGCCTTGCCCCAAAGTAGATTCTACCCACAGGTTACCGCCATGCTTTTCAACCATCTTTCTAGCAATAGCTAGCCCGGCACCGGTTCCTCCCCCGTATTTATCCTGGGCGTGCAGTCGCTTGAATATCTTGAAAATATTCTCGTGGTGCTTTGGGTCGATGCCGATACCATTATCACGTACGTAAAACACGAAAAAATCGTCGTAGTTCACAATGCGTTTCGGTTCAGCTTTATTTTCTGAGGCCACTCCCACTTCCACCGTTTTCTCGGGCTTGTCGCTGTAGCGCATGGCGTTGGTGAGCAGGTTGTGAAACACTTCCTGCACCCGCACCCGGTCGCAGGTAATGGTAGGCAGCGGCTCCACAATCGTCACGGTTGTCCGGGTTTGCTCTAGCCGCGGCGAGATGAGGTCCAGCACGCCGGCTACCAGGTCGTCTACATCCACGGGCTCCAGCACCAGATCCTGCCGGCCCGCGCGGGAGAGCTGCAACAACGATTCGATCAGTCCTTCCATGCGCTGACTAAGCCGCACCAAGGTTTGCAGCTTGTTCACGCCTTCCGCGTCGAGCTGGTCGGCGTAGTCTTCGAGCAGGAACAGGGAATAGTTATGAATGCCGCGCAACGGCTCTTTCAGGTCGTGGGAGGCCACGTAGGCAAAGGAATCCAGCTCGTCGTTGCTGCGCTCCAGCTCGGCGTTCAGCCGACCTAGGGTAACTGCCCTGGCTTGCAGCTCATTGAACACCTTCAGCCGCACATCGGAGATATGCAGGCGAATTTCCCGGGCGGCTTCCACCTCAATGGCCTTCCAGGGCGCCGACGTGCTTTCCACGAGCTGCTTCCAGGCCTCAAACGACTGGCGGGGCGACAAGAAGACCTGCCCATCGGCCAGCCTTTCCACCTTCTGACTCTGGCCCGCCCACGTCACTGTTTGCAGCACCTCGGGCCGGAACCAGAGGATGTAGTTGCCGGGCGCATCGGCCAGCGAAATAGCAATAAAGCCGCTGGCCACAGGCCGGACCTCCACCCCCGCCGGATTGAGCTGCGCGTACGAATTGGTATAGAAAACGTCCGCTTGCACGTTCTCTTGCAACCACGCCAGCAAATCCTGAATCTGGCCTTTGGTAGGCGCCAAACCTAGGGTGATGATGTCGCCGTCGAAGCAGATGGCCGCGCCGCCGCAGTCGAACACGTCCATCAGCGTGGGCTTCTGCTGGTAGAGGCCGGCCACGAAGTCGTCGTTGCTGGATACGTGCTCCAGCAGCCGCACCTGCGTTTCGCGGATGCGCAGCTGGTACTCCTGCTCGTCGTGCTGCTCCTTGGTTTTGATCAGGGCCGAGAACGTCTTTCCAATAAACTGGCACAGGTCGCGCAGCTCGTAGCTCACCAGCCTGGGTGTGCGATGATGGCACGTAACCATGCCCCAGAGCTGCCCGTCGCGGATGAGCGAAATCGTCATGGTGGCCGCCGAGCCCATGTTGTGCAGGTACTCCAGGTGAATCGGCGACACGCTGCGCAGCACCGAGTACGTCATGTCGGGCGGGCGGTTGGCGCCCGGCTTGTTCACCGGCAGCAGCCGGGCCGGCGTGTACGACGCATCCGGGATAAAGCGCAGCCAGTTTTTGAGATACATGGCCCGGGCCTGCTTCGGAATATCGGTGGCCGGGTAGTGCAAACCTAGCCACGGATCGAGGTCTTCGTGCTTGGCTTCGGCAATGATTTCGCCGCTTTCATCTTCGGCGAAGCGGTAGATGGCCACCCGATCGAAGCCCGTAATGAGGCGCACCTGCTCCACGGTGTACTGGCAAAACTCCAGCACCTTCGTGGCCGCCAGCATCTTACCGAGGGCATCGTTCAGAAAGGGCAGATCCACGCCGTTGGCGGGCGACTCGGTTACAGGCTCGAATTCCAGCCACAATAGCTGATCGTAGCGGTGCAGGATGATTTTGTAGAACGGTTGCCCGTCTACGTAATCGAGGCGGGTGCCCAGCAGGCGGGCATTTTCGGTAAGCGTGTCGCGCAACTGCTCAATCTCGGCGACGCGCTCCGCGGTCAGCAACCGCTCCATACTATTACCGACCAGCTCTTCGGCCGGAATACCTAGCATGGTCAGCGTGTTTTCGCTGGCTTGCACGATGCGCAGGGTTTGCTCATCCAGGCACAGCAAAAACCCGTATGGCTGCACCGCCCCCGGAATGTGAATCGGCTCTCGGTCGCAGTTCGTTAGGTCAATTTCGGCGTTCAGCAGACGCTCGTCGGTATAATTCATAGTTGGACTCACGGTTGATTGAGCCAGGCTTCTAAGTGTTGAAACGTGCGGCTGGCCGATTGCACGATTTCGTCCTGGTTGGTCTCGGAGGCAGCTTCACTCAGCAAGTGGCAGAAGGACTTCCACATGGGGCCGGTCTGCGCGCCGTAGCCATTGAAGTAGTTCCGCAGTGAGATGTCGGCTTTGGCTAATTGCCGGGTGATAACCTGCCCGCCCAGGGTCGAGCCCTCTACCACGTACATGGCGCCCAGCAGTTGGGGCCAGGTGTGCAGCGGCGGCATAGCGGGGCAAAGCGGCAGGCTGGCGGCGTCAGTATCCAAGTCTCTCAGAATCAGGTGGGCGCGGTAGCGGTGCGCCACGTCCCAAGTGGCAGGAAACAGGTGCTGCCGGAGCTGCGCTTCATAAGGCTGGAGAAATCCGTACATCTTGGCCAGGAACCGCTCGGTGGCTTCCCACGTCAGGGTTCCCGCCGTCAACTCCTGATTGAAGCTGTTTTGTTCCAGCGCATCATGATAAGGCCGGGTTTCGGTGCGCAGGCGTTTAAGGATTTCAGGAGGGCTAGCAGGAGCAGTCATGCAAACGGGCAGCGGAGTCAAAAAAGAAAGTACAGCAACCGTGTTGACAGCGGCGAAAACACGAATTTACGGCACGCCGCTGACAAGCACCTAATGCGCCGGCCTGATTCAATCTTGCTACTGAACCACCCACAACACAACCCATTGACTACAAGAGAGTAGCCATCTTTGCTGGATCTTTCGTCCACTCTGATATTGGGGCAATCGTAACCTAGCTATACCCCATACTGCTCTTACTTGTCTTCAGCTATTTGGTGGAAGTGCGGAATCTGCCAGGCCGCAACGCTCCATAAATGCATTGGTGAAGACCTCCCGCGTCGGGGCGTCGAGCAGGAGGGTGCGCCGGGCCTGTAGCCAGCTCTCCACGGCCGCGTCGCCGTACATCTGCCGCAAACGAGCCGCGTTCAGGTAGAAGTTGATTTTGCCCCAGTGCAGCGCAAACGGAATACCTAGGTCATTGAGGCGCTGCCAGATACGCTCAAAGAAGGCATTGGTTAGCTTGGCTTCAATGCCATCCAGTTCCAGCACGCACGTCACCGGAAAACGGGTAAAACCTAGGGTCGCGGCCGTGCCTTTTACGTAGCGCAACCCCAGCACGCCGGGGAAAGGCGTTCTGGCATTCGCGGCCACAATTTCCTCCAGTGCCCGCGGACTATCTTCGGCCGCAATGCCGATGGCCATGCTGGCCGCTTTGCCCCGAATGTTGGTGTTGCTGAACGTTTCGCTCAGCGTACCCGCTACGCCGTTGGTATCATCTAAGGCCATGGGATACAGCTTGTTTACCATAGCCGGCACCAGCAGCGGCGCCGCCGGACCTAGCTTGTCGAGCACCGTCTGGATCAGGCCCAGGGTGTCGTCGCCGTAGGTGAAACCCGGCTTGGGCGGGGGCAGGTGCGGGTAGTCGGGGCGGTATGGGGTGTGGTAGAGAATACGCACGTAAGCGCCCCGCGCCGGGTCGGCCGTGGTGGTGTCAAATTGGTGCGGATTCACGATGAGCTGAAAGTGCCAGGGCTGGCGCGTGGGCGTGGAAGCGGGCAGCTGCAACGCCGTTTTCAGCCCCGCGAAATCAAGTTGGGTCATGGCCTGCTTTAGGTTGCCGTTGTAGGCCACGCGCCTGGCGCTGTAGTCTTCCAGCAGAAACTTATCGGACACTTCCAGCAGCAAGCCGTGAATAAAGCCAAAGCTGCCGAAGCTGACAACGGCGGCATTAAACAAGGCATCATCGCGGTGTACTTCGGTCACGCCCAGCCACTCCGTCAGCTGGTCGGAAGCTACGGGGTACGACGCTCGTTCGAGCCAGACATGACGGTCGGGGCCGCACACCAGATGCAGGCCCACGATGGTATCGTGTACGGCACCGACCACAAACCCGGCGCCGTGCGTGCCCGTGGAGCTAGCTCCGGCAATCGTTTGCCCGTTGCTGGCTCCCGAGGCCCGCAGCGACTTGCCTCGTTTTTCCAGGTCGCGCTCCAGGCTGATGATGTTGTTGCCGCATTCCGTAAACCACAGGTTATCAGCGCGGCCGCCTCTTTGCCGGTACGCCGGCGCCACCATCGATTCGGCTAGCCCGAAGGATTGGTGCAGGGCCGCCGTATCAATAATGCCGCCTTCCGTAACGGCCACTTTCGCAAACGACCAGTTGCTGCCCATTGCCCGCAGCCGCACCTTCCGGGTGATGCCGTAGTTGATCAGCCATTGAAAATTGGCGGTGGTTTGGCGGTAGCTTTCCTGCCCGAGCGGCACCCCCATTGGGATGCGCAGCTTGAAGCACGCGGCAGCCGTGACCGGCTGCTCGAAGTTCTGGTGCTTATTGGCGACCGACGTCATCGGCGCGGCCAAAATTCCGTCGGGGAGGGCCATAAACCTAGGGTAAAGGGAGACTAGCGCGGCGCGCCAATGACGCCGGGCTCCGGGTGAAAGGGCGCGCAACACCACGATAAGCGCTGCTTTACGACGATGCCCAGCGTGACGGTAGCCAGCAAATAGTAGCCAAAAGTCGCTTTTACCGTGACGCCGTTGAGGTGGTTGAAGCGCGGATCACAGGGCGGCTTGAAGTCGGTGGGCTGCTTGAAGCCCCAGAAGTAGGCCGTCCGCACCTCTGTGGTGCGGGAGGTACCGGGCGGCGTGTCGCAATCATCCTGAATCGTCGTTACCCGGTTGGTGATGCAGCCCGAAACCAGGCTGATGACTAACAGCAACCCGCTACTGCGCAGAGCCCATCCGGAATGCAAACGAGTATAGCTTTTCATATAAACCTAGCTTATTCGTTAACAGCTATTTACGCCTATCCGTAGCCTGACTCCGGTAACTTAGGCTGGAAGGTTCATTAGCATAATTATCATATGTAATATAATTATAATAATCCTGAATCAGTCTACAGGGTAGACTTTATTATTCCTATCTGAGTAAAACTCCATCCAAATAGAACGTCATGCTTCGACAAGCTCAGCATGACGTTCTAACGGGAGCACGCCAGATTTCTCCCGCTGGTCGAAATGACAACCTAGGTTTTTCGGCTGGCGGCTCTCCTTGCATCAATTGCTTCACGACAAAGGCTCGGGTGGCGGCGCGGAAGATGCGGGCCGGGAACGATCGGCGGGCAATGGGATGAACTCGGTGTTGTCGGTGGGTGGCAGCGCAATGCGGCCAGCTTGCCAGTCGGCTTTTGCCTGCTCAATTCGCTCCTTACGCGACGAGACAAAATTCCACCAGATAAACCGCTCGCCCAGCGGCTCCCCTCCCAGCAGCATCAGCGTGCTAGCTTCGCGGGCCACCAGCACCGGATCGATACCGCGCGTGAAAACAAGCAGCTGTCCGGCCGTGTACACCCGTCCGCTGACTTCGACGCTGCCTTTGGCCACATAGGCACCGCGCTCGGGGTAGCCTCGCGGCAGCCCGAACCGGGCGCCCGGCTGTAACACCACATGCAGGTAAAACAGCGGCGAATGGGTTTTTACGTCGTTCCGCAAGCCGAAAGCATCACCGGCGATGAGCCGCATCCACACGCCGGAATCCGTGAAAACAGGCAGCTGGTGGGGTTGGTAGTTCGTAAAGTCAGGGGCGCTTTCTTCGTCGGCTTCGGGCAGAGCCACCCAGCTCTGCACCATTTCAAGGGCGCCGCCGGCCAGGGCCGCTGGGTCTTCAAAGCGCTCGGAGTGGGCAATGCCGCTGCCGGCGGTCATCCAGTTCACCTCGCCCGGCCGAATAATTTGCTCTACGCCAAGACTATCCCGGTGCGTGACTTGCCCGCCAAACAAGTAGCTGACGGTGGAAAGGCCGATGTGCGGATGCGGCAGCACGTCGAGGGCGGGCATCTGCTCGGGCGCAATGTTGACAGGTCCGGCGTGGTCGAGGAAGATGAACGGACCTAGCATGCGCTTCAACCGATACGGCAGAATGCGCCGCACGCCAAAGCCATTACCTAGGTCGGCGGGGCGGGCATCAATGATTAAATCCAGCATAGCAGTAAGGATAGTGCAGAGGGAAGTTACGGAACGAACGGGCGGTTTGCACGGCCCGCCCAATTTCTAATGAGTAATTTTGACGCTGCTCCGAACCTGCGTTTGCGCAGAGCTGGCCGGGAATAATTTCTCCTGCCAACTACTGTTCACCGGAGCTACACACGCCCCGAATACCTTGGTATGGCCGGGTTGTTGTTCCAGGCGCCACTTACAAAAAGCGCCGTTTTCCTTTGGCTTAGCAGCTCCTTACACGCTCACCCGCTGATGCACTCCACGAACACGTTCCCCTTTGTCACCTCCGCTCAACCTGAATCTGCCCGCAACCTAGGTCCTGTTTTTATTCCCAGCGCCGCTTCTCATTACAATCTAACTGCTAGAAGCTTAGGAACACTACTCCTGCTACTCTGGCTGTGCAGCCCGCTGCGTGTCCTGGCGCAGGATTCGGCGAAAGTCACGACCGTTAGCGCCACACTGGCCGCGCCGGCCGTGGAGCAGGACGCGGCCCAGCGCGTGGAGCAGGCGTACCTGGAGCTAGGTCGCATCAGCGGGGCCGTGCGGCGCGGGGTTGATACCGAAGACCTGGCCGAGGAGCTGCCCAACGTGGAAGCCAACCTGAAAACCATCCGGCAAAACCTGACTCAGTACAGCAGCGTCATCAACCTCAAGCAGGTACACCTGTTTCAGGTGCTGCTCACCGATATGCAGGGGCAGCTCGGCACCTGGCGCACGGCGCTGGCTACGCAAGGCAAGCAGCTCACGCGCATGCAGGCCCAGCTCGATTCATTGGGTCGGCACGCCATTACCCGGCAGCCCGACACCACCACAGCCCTAGGTCGCACGACGGCCCGCCTGCAACGCAAACAGCACCGCGCCACCTTACTCCTGACACGTAACCAGCGGACCGTGACCCAGTTACAAACCCGCGTATCGGATTGCTACATTCAGGCGCTGGAGCTACAGGACGAGGTGCGCGAGCAGATGCGGCGCTTCAATCGGCGCACGTTCGAGCCCGCCAACGAACCTTTATGGCGCGCTACCGCCGTCGATGCCGACCGCCAGGCGGCGGCCGGGCAGCTTGTGCGGGAGTCGTACACCAGCCAGCGCCGCCTGCTGCGCTACTACTTCGGCCAGAACTGGTATTTCGGCGTTTGGATGCTCCTGATCGGGGCTGGCTTTTTCGCGTGGGTTTTCCGCAACTTCCGCCAGGTAAACGACGCTACGGCCTTCGAGAAGCAGCCGTTTCGCTACCTGCGGCCGGTGCCCGTTGCCGGCACGCTGGTGGTGGTGTTCAGCCTTGCCCCGTTCTTCGACCTGACTCCGCCGGCCGCTTACACCGACCTGCTGGAGCTATTATTACTTATTTCGCTGAGCGTGCTGCTGGGCCGCAGCTGGCCGCGGCGTCAGTTTATGTATTGGCTGGGTATCGTGGGCTTATTCTTGGGGCTGACGTTCACCTACGCCACCAACGAGCCTGGTCCCGGCCTGCGCTGGGCCATGCTGCTGCTCAACGTGTTAGCCATCGGGCTGGGTATCGGGTTCCGGCGCGAGCTACAGCGCGGACCTAGGTTAGCCGCCTTTGTGCCGCCGGTTGTTGTGCTGTTCATCCTCCTGAACGCCCTGGCCGCGCTCTGCAACCTGACGGGGCGGCTGAGCCTGGCTAAAGTATTCAGCAGCAGCGGCATCCTAGGCCTGACGCACATCATTTCGCTGTCGGCGTTCGTGCGGCTGCTTACCGAAGCGTTTCACCTCCAAATGCAGCGCAGCCGCCTGGCGGGTGGTGCGGCGGCGCGCTTCAACTTCCAGAAAATTGAGCAGGGCCTGCGCATGGTACTGTCGGTGGTGGTGTGCGCGCTGTGGCTGATGACGTTCACCTCCAACCTGAACATCTTCCGGCCCCTCTACTTCTTCCTCGACCAGCTGCTGACCACCCCGCACCACCTCGGCAGCATCACGTTCAGCATCGCCAACATCGTATTGTTCTTCGCTATCATCTACATCTCGGTGCTGTTGCAGCGCTACGTAGGCTACTTTTTTGGCGATACCGATGACGAGTTCAACACCGACCCCGACCGCCGTGGCTCGTGGCTGGTAGCCATCCGGCTGGTGCTACTGGCCGTGGGCTTCCTGTTTGCCACGATGGCCTCGGGGTTGCCCCTGGATAAGATTACGATTGTGGTCGGTGCGTTGGGTGTGGGCGTCGGCCTGGGGCTGCAAAACATCATCAACAACCTCGTATCGGGCATTATCCTGATTTTCGAGCGCCCTTTCCAGGTGGGCGATTTCATCGAGGTAACCGGTAAAACCGGCCGCGTGAAAGACATCGGCATCCGGGCCAGCAAGCTGATTTCCCTGTCCGGCTCCGAAATCATCGTGCCCAACGGCGACTTACTCTCGGGTCACGTCATCAACTGGACGCTGAGCAACAACCACATCCGCGTCGAGCTAGGCCTAAAGCTAGGTCCAGATACCGACCTGGACCGCGCCAAGGAGCTGATCAGCAAAGAAATCCTCGACAACCCCAACACCCTGCACAAAGTAGCCCCCGAAATCCTGCTCAACAGCATCAACGGGCAGGTGTACGAGCTGAAAGTGCTGTTCTGGATCAACAACATCCGGCAGGAGCAGGTGCTGAAAAGCGAGCTGTTGGCCAGCATTCACCGCCGCTTCATGCAGGAAGGCATCAGCCTGACCTAGGTACCGGGCTGGTGTCTGCTGGCAGATTCAACCTAGGCATTTTACAATCAGTTAGGAAAAATACCCGGAAACTGATACTGATAAACAGCTACCAATGCCCGCCCCTCGTAGCGCGTTTCCATCTGCGGATCGGCGTGGATAATGAGAATATGGTGGGCCATTTCGCTGTGCACGGGCTTCAGATAAGGTAGTACAATTGCGTCGACGCGGGTGATGCGCTCGATGGTGCCACCCAAAGGGGAGTTATGCGTGAATCTCATCCTGCTTGCTTGTATGATAGTTCTACTAATCTAAGCAGGATATTACTTTTTATTATGTCAATACTTGCAACAAATTTGATTCTTTGTTGATGATATGAAAAAATAAACGCGGTTTCGCTGAGAACTGCACTTTCCACTTATCAGCTTAGCCCTGCCGCCTGACGGCGCCGCTCTCCCAGGGTAAAGCACCTAAGTTCCTCTTTAAGCTAAATAGTTGAGGAGTTGATATTTGGCTTTTGTTCAGCTTGTTACGCAAACCACAGTCCTGTACTTTGCGGCCGATGATAGGACTCCAATGGCGATTCTTCCGGCTGGCTCCCCAGCGTCGGGCCCTGTGGGTGCTGCTGCTGCTTCTGCTATGCCTGTTTCTAGAGCTGTGGCTACACAATGGGTAAGTACTTGGAAGAGCGAAGCTTAAATCCAGAACCGGTAAGGCTAACAGCGCACGGCCTGTTGCACCATAGAAAGATGCTTGTGCATTAGCCGGAAAACAACATCAGAATACCAAAAAGCCGCAACCTAATCAGCGGCAACTACGTAGGCGTCCGCCCACTGCCGCTTGTAGCTTTGTGATGCTTACTTGTTTGCTATGCACACACAACTACTTGATTAAGATGGAGTACATGTTGATGAGTTTATCGGAATGGTGCGACCCGCTGCGCTATCCGGAGGAAAAATCATACCCGCAAGTAATCTTGCTGATGCAGGAGAAGCTGCCGCCCAAAGCCGATAAGAAGATGGTACAGGCCGTTTCAGGCCTTACCCTAGGCTCACTCGCCAACCACTAGCGCCGGCGCCTTCAGGGCTCAAATCCTGAACAACACAGTAACCGCGTTTACCTCTACCTAGGTTAACTGATTGCCGGGTGGCGCTGCCAGTCGGGAATTACTGGTTAATTCAGTAACTATGCAGGCGGCACATTGCCGTTCTGCTAGTTATGGTGAAGTTGTCTGGAAAAGCGTTTTCATTTTGCTCGCTTTGGCTTGTCTTTCTGCTGTTTATCCTCAGCGGACCAGCGGCGCGTGCTACCCATATTGTGGGCGGCGAGCTGGAGCTGCAACACAAGTCGGGCAGCAACTACACGCTGCTCCTGAATCTGTACTTCGACGTCGTGAACGGCAACCCCGACGCGGAAGACCCTTCGCTGCTGGCCGGCATTTTTGACAAAGCCAGCAACGGCCGCATCGGTAACTATGTGACGCTCCAGCGCGTGAGCCGGACGCCCGTGCAGTACACCAATCCGGCCTGCACCGTGGCCAGCCTGGTCACACGCAAGATTGTGTACAGCGCCGACATTGTCCTGCCGGCCGCCATGTTCTCCAGCACAATCGGCTACTACGTGGCCGTGGAGCGCTGCTGCCGCAACAATATCATTGGCAACATTGTGAACCCCGCCGGGGCCGGTCAGACGTTTTACCTGGAGTTTCCGCCGGTGGTGCGCAACGGCCGGCCTTTCGTGGATTCTACGCCGCGCATTTTCCCGCCCCTCGGGGATTATGCCTGCCGGGGCGAGCTGTTTTACTACGACTTCGGCGGGCAGGATGCCGACGGCGACTCGCTGGTGTACGACATGGTGACGCCCTTGAACGGCCATTCGACCAGCGCAAACCCCGGCCCGCAGCCACTGGCCGCGACCTATAGCACCATCACCTGGACACCCGGACTTTCGGCCCGGAATCAGATTCCGGGCAACCCGACCCTAGGTATCGATGCGCGCACGGGCCGCCTTACCGTGCGCCCGAGCCAGCTCGGGCTGTTTGTGTTTGGCGTGCGCTGCTCGGAGTATCGTAACGGCACAAAGATCGGCGAAACGCGCCGCGACTTTCAGCTTTACGTGCTCAACTGCCCCCAGAATACGACGCCTGGCTTGCAGCTCTTCACCGCCGCCAGTCCGCGGGCCTACAATCCGGGCCGCGACACGCTGAAGATCAAACCGGGCACCAACCACTGCGTGCGCCTGCGCTACACCGACCTGGACCCGAACTCGCGGCTGACGGTTTCGGCGGTGCCGGTCAACTTCACCGGCTCCGCGGCCGCCGGACCTAGCTTTACCACCGCTACCAGCGGCACCGTGCGGGCTCCCGGCGCACCCGATACCCTCACGGCCATGCTCTGCTTTCCCGAGTGCTTCGACACGAAAAAGAAGGTGTACCTGCTCGATCTGGTGGTGGCCGACAACGGGTGCAGCCTGCCCCGGCGCGATACGGTCCGGCTGGCGTTCATGGCCGAGCCGCTCCCGAACGAGCCCGCCATCCTGACCACTAGCTTCCCAGCTGTCAGCAGCACGAACGGCGCGCCTGCTCCTATTCGGGTGCCGCTGGGCAGCACGTACACCGGCACGCTCACGGGCACCGATGCCGACCGAAATGCACTGGTACTCAGCGCCCAGGGCCAGGGTTTTGACCTAGGTGCGATGGGCATGACCTTTACCGCCCGGAACGGCAACGCCCGCGCCGATGGCCTCTTTCAGTGGCAAGCCACCTGCGACGCCATGCAGGAGTCGAAAATGCTCACGGTGGTTTTTCAGCTCCAGGAAACGACCACCTGCGAGAAGCTGCCCTATAGCCGTACGGTGCAGTTTGAGGTGGTGCCCGTCACCGACTCGCTGAGCTTCCTGCCTCCCAACGTCATCACGCCCAACGGTGATGGCCTCAACGACGTGTTCACCCTCCCCGACCTACCTGCCGACTTCTGCGACGTGCGTTATGCCGGCATCAGGATCTTCTCGCGCTGGGGCAACGAGGTGTATCATTCCCCGGAGCGCACGTTCCGCTGGTCGGGCAGCGGCACTTCCGGCGTGTATTACTACCTGATTACCTACACCGACGGCCGCAAGTACAAAGGCACGCTCACAGTATTACCCTGATCAAGTGCTTCTTAGCGCGGAAAGTACACCAAGAAGGTCGAGCCCTGGTTTAGCTGACTCTGCACCTCAATGCGGCCCCTGACATTCTCGACCATTTTCTTGACCATATACAGCCCGATGCCCGAGCCTTCTACGTGCGTATGCAAGCGCTGGAACATCGCGAACAGCTTTTCCTGCCCCTGCGTCAGGTCCATACCTAGGCCGTTGTCGTGCACGGCCAGCACGTGGTACGCTTCCTGCGCCTGATACATGATGCGCACCTGCGGCACCCGCTCGGGGTGGCGGTACTTCAGGGCATTGCTAAGCAGATTGTATAAAACGCTCCGCAGGTTTTTCTCCGCAAAAGCCAGGACGACGGCCTTGGGCACTTCAATGGCTACGCGGGCACCCGTCTCGACGATGAGCGGTGTCAGGTCCAGCACCACTTCGCCTACTACCCTAGCTAGGTTCACGTCCACTACGGGGTGGTTGTGTTCCTTTTGCAAACGCGAGATGTCAGTGAGGTGGCCGATGGTGCGCCCAAACCGCTCAATGGCATCCTGCATGAACGTCAGCAGGGTCTGCACCTCCCCGACCAGGCTTGTGGCAGGCAGCTCGTGCTGCAAGGCCAGCAGCAGCCCCTCAATGTTGACAATCGGCTGTTTCAGATCATGCGAGGCGGTATAGATGAAGTTATCCAAGTCCGCGTTCGTGCGCTGCAGCTGTTCGACGGCCGTGCTCAACTCGACGTTCCGGGCCTGGGCTTCGTCGCGGGCCTTACGCAACTTCCTGGTCAGGCGCCGGCGGGCCAGCTCGGCTAGCTTTTGCTCGTGCACATCGATGACCGTGCCCACAATGCCCGCGTAAGTCCCATCGGTCATAAAGCGGGGCAAGCCTGAATCGAGGGTCCAGCGGTACACACCATCGTGCCGACGCAGCCGGTAAAGACAGTGAAAGGGTTCGCGCCGGGTATTAGCATCCAGGAACGTGGCGCCGGCTCCTGGAGCATCCTCCGGGTGCACGGCTCCGGTCCACCCTAGGCCTAAGGCTTCGGCCTCGGTCTGGCCGGTGTAGTCATACCAGGGTTGGTTCAGATAGGTACACTGTCCATCGGGGTTCGTCACCCAGAGCATGGCCGGGGCATGGTCGGCCATCAAGCGGAAGGATTCTTCCCGTTCCTCAACCATACGGCGGGCTTGCACCAGAGCAGTCACATCCGTGGCTATGTCCAGGACACCTAACAAGGCCCCGGCGTCATCGTAGAGAGGTTGGTAAATGAAGTTGTAGTAGTGGATTTTCTCCTGTCTATCCTGACGCACAGGTACTTCCGTGCCCACAAATGGCACTCTCGTTCGGGCCACCTCATCTATCAGCTCCGTAAAGCCCTGACCTTGCAGGGCGGGCACCCCCTCCAGCAGCGACCGGCCCAGCACCTGCTCCGGCGCGCAGCCCCACATGGCGCAGAGGAGGTTATTAGCCATAACCACGCAGTGCTGTTCTCCCTGATAAAGGCCCATAGCGACAGGCGCCTGCGCAAATACCGCCTGTAGCTGCCGCTGCTGCGCTTCGCGTTCGGCGAGCATCTGGGCTTGTAGGGCCTCGGCCTGTTGGCGGGCGCGCACCTGTTCAGTTACATCAAAGGCAAAGCTAGAGATGCCCACTACCTGCCCATTCTCCCAGATAGCCTGGTAGGTAAAGTTGAAGTAGAGCGTCTGGGGCGGCCTGTCCGGCCGAACGGAGACAAAAGGCAGCTCTGCCCCGAAGAACGTTTCGCCGGTTTGGTACACACGATCGAGCAAAGCTAGGTAGCCTTGCTCTTCGGCGTCGGGCAGGGCCTGGGCAAAGTCGAGCCCAAGCAGAAGCCGGCCGGCAAACACCTGCTGATAGACCGGGTTGATGTACTCGAACCGGTGACGCAGGCCGCGCAGCAGCGACACGGCGGCTGGGATAGACTCAAATACCTGGTAGAAGGCTTCGCGCTCGGCCACCCGCTGCCGGACAACGGCGCGCGCATCGGCCTGCAAGGCCAGCGCGGCTTGCGTACGCTCCTCGACCCGGGTTTCCAGCTCCTGATTGAGCTGCTGTATTTGCCGGTGGGCGCGCACCTGCTCGGTCACATCGTTGGCGTAAATCAGAATGCCTGTGCACTGGCCCTGCGCATCATAATCAGGAAGATAGGTAATGTTTAAATAGCTCCGATAGCGCTGCTGCGCCTGGGTAATGTCCACCGGCTGCTCCTGCTGCTCGTACGACTGACCCGTAGCCAACACGGCCGCCAATACTTCCTCAAAGCCCTGCCCCGCGAAGTCCGGCAGGGCTTCGAAGTACGGATGACCCAGGACCTGCTCCAGCGGCCGCCCCCAGATCTGGCCCATGCGGGCATTGGCCCACTCTACAACCAAGTTCGGGCCGCGCAGCAGGCCCATAGCTACGGGTGCCTGGGCAAAAATACGCTGCAGCGCTGCCCGCTGCTGCTCGGCTTCGGCTAGCACCTGCGGCTTGTGCATCCGGCTGCCGCCCAGATTCTGCTTAATAGCGCCGCGGGGCTGATTAGCGGTGTCGTTAATGCTCACAATCAGGTGCTCGCCGCTACGCCGGGCGCAGAACTCAAAGTAGTTATCAAGCCCGTCGGTCTGGTAGTGAGCCTGGTAGGTGAGCGTCTCGCCGCTCTCAAATACGCGCCGGTAGTAGGTAAAAATACCCGACGCCACCGCGTGGGGGAAGTGCGTAAGCAAGGTACCACCCGGCTGCTCGGCGAAGCTCATCATACGCTGGGCGGCCGGGTTGAGGTATTCAACCGCGAAGTCCACGATGTCGGCGCCGGCCTGGACGTAGACGGGGCGCACCAGGTGAATGCCCGTAAGCGATACATCCAGTAAGGTAAGCCAGTCGGCAGGAGCAAATAAATCGGTGAGCGGGACTACGGCAGCAGACATACAGAAAGCTAGGTAGGAAAGTCGTACGGGAAGGTACAAGAATCACAGCAACCTGCTCAATTTCGCCAACTTATCTGGAGGATGGCAGAAAGCCACAACCAGTAGCATCGAAGCACCTGGCCGGATAAGGGAAACATCTTCCGCGTATATTTTCCCGTTTATTAGCGCTACCTAGGATCATGCTTTCCTCCCTTTCTTCATGTTCAAGCTTCCGAGTGTGCTGTTGGTCGATGATGATGCGACCACCAATTACCTGAATAAACTCCTGCTCACGCGCCTACAAGTTGCCGAGCACCTGTTGGTAGCCACCAATGGGCGTGAGGCGCTAGCCACTCTAACCCAAGTGTGTACGCCGGTGAGTACCAGTTGCCCTGCGCTGATTTTGCTTGATCTCAATATGCCCGTCATGAATGGGCTGGAGTTTCTGGAGGCTTACCAGCATCTGCCCTTACCGCAGCAACGGGCCATTGTTATTGTGCTGCTCACTACCTCCGTGAATCCGCGCGACCTAGAGCGCGCCCGGCAACTGCCCATTGCCGGCACCCTGACGAAACCCCTGACTCAGGAGAAGATTCAGGCCCTCCTGCAAGAGCACTTTCCGCCGTCCGAACCGATGCGCTGAGCTCTGCAACCAGAGGATTATGTCCTCACTTAGTTCTTGCCGCTAGCTACTGTGGACTTGCAACACGATCCTGCTTAATTTTTATCAGAAGCTGTTTGAATACTTTACCTATATAGGTGCGTGTTCCCCAGACCTTTGCCTTATCGATCTTCGCGCTTTTTGGCCCTGCATACTATATCTGACCGCATGAGCACTCCCACCAACACCCCACAGACATCGGCCGGCACGAAGGGTGGACAGGCGGAATACTTTACCGACACAGCGTGGGTCACCATGCTGGCCGGCGTGAATCTTACTGACTGCACCATTGGCGACGTGACCTTCGAGCCCGGAGCGCGCAACAACTGGCATTTGCACCCGGCCGGGCAGATTCTGATGGTCACCAACAGAGTGGGCTACTACCAGGAGAAAGGCCAGCCCATCCGGCTGCTGCGCAAAGGCGAAGTGGTGAAGGCGCAGCCCGGCGTGGAACACTGGCACGGCGCTTCACCCAAGCAGGCCCTGACGCATATTGCGCTCAACATCAACACGGAAAAAGGCATCGTGAACTGGGAGCGCCCGATTACCAACCAGGAGTACAATAGCTATAAATAAAGGTTGAGCGCTGCGTCATACTTGTTCATTCAGGCTTATGGCGACGACGAGTTTTCAACCATACGCAGTTATTCGGGGTTATTATGCACTGCGCCTGCTCCAACAGGCGTCGACTATTCCCATGACCGAATCCCGCCTCATTGCCCCGTCTACCGCTTCCCACCTGGCTCCTGTCCGACTTGATGGCGCTATCGGCGTTGTGACCATGGAAGAAGCTAGGCGCGTGATGGGGAGCTTCAGCCGACGGGACCATTTCAAGGTAGTGCTGGTGTTGGAAGGCGCCAATGAGCTGCACTACGCCACGCGCAGCTACGCCGTAGACAAGCCAGCGCTGGTGTTTACCAACCGATTGGTGCCCTATGCCTGGGAGGTTGTGGAGGGCTCCGGCGAGCAGCAGGGCTACATCTGTGGCTTCACCGAAGACTTTCTGCACTCGGCTATGCGGGGCGTGGGCCTGAAAGACCCGGTGCTCTACAAAGTGGACGGCAACCCCGTGTACTTCCTCTCCGATGAGCAGCGGCGCTACCTAACCGAGGTGTTTGTGCGTATGCGCCGCGACCTTGACACCGACTACCCGCACAAGTACGACCTACTGCGCAACCAGCTCTCGACGATCATTCATGAAGCGGCTCAGATGCAGCCGGCTCACGCGTATTCGGGGCCGCCAACCAACGCCGCCGAGCGCATTACCAACCTGTTCTTGACCTTGTTAGATGTACAGTTTCCCATTACCTCGCTGCTGCGGGAGCCCATCCTCAAGCACGCGCAGGAGTTTGCCGACCGGCTCTCCGTGCACGTCAATCATCTGAACCGCTCGGTGAAGGAAGTGACCGGCAAGCCCACCACCACCCACATTGCGGAGCGGGTTATCGGCGAAGCCAAAGTGCTGCTGCAACACACCGACTGGAGCGTGGCTGACATTGCCTACAACCTAGGTTTCGGGTACGCCAACTACTTCGCTAACTTCTTCAAGAAACACACCGGCATCAGCCCACTGGCCTTCCGCAAGGCCGCGTGAGCGGTGCCCTCACTCGATTGAACATTATCAGTTTATGAAAAAGCCCTACGTCATCTGCCACATGATGTCTTCAGTGGACGGCAGAATTCTTACTACCAGCTGGACCGACGAGCTGCTCCGCACCTACGGCGGGGTGTTTGAGAAATACCACCAGACGTTTACCAGCCAAGCGTGGATGTGCGGACGTGTGACAATGGAAAAAGACTTTTCGGGCGGCGTACAACCCGAGCTGCAAGCGGCCCCGCACCCAATTGCGCGCGAGCCATTCATCGGCGATAAAGACGCGACTTCCTTCGCCATAGCAGCCGATGCCCACGGCAAGCTAGGTTGGGAAAACAACGAGACGGGCGGCGACCATATCATTGAGGTATTGACGGAGCAGGTCAGCGACGAGTACCTGTACTACCTGCAGCGCAAGGGCATTTCGTACGTATTTGCCGGCAAAGAGGAGCTGGATTTTGCCTCGGCTTTACAGCAGCTGGCCGCACTGTTTCCCATTGAGACACTGATGCTGGAAGGCGGCGGCCACCTGAACGGCTCCCTCCTGAACGCCGGGCTCATCGACGAGCTAAGCTTGCTGTTGCTACCCATTGCCGACGGCACCCCCAAGTCGCCGACCACCTTCGAAGTAAGTGAGTACTTGCGCAAGACGCCGGCTACACAACTGGAGCTCAAGCAAGTACAGCAACTGGAAGATGATGTAGTGTGGCTGAAGTACCGCTTCCAGTGGTCTTAAAAAAGATCGGTACCTCCGTGCCCCGGGAACCTAGGAGACGGAAGAGGTGCTACTTGAAAAGCACGTATTCTGGTTTAAAAGCAGTGGAAACACGCGGGTAGCAGGCAGATATTTTTGTGCGTGTACAACAACACCCATGATCAACTCCATAAAAACGCTCATGATTCCCACCAAAGCCTACGCGGCTCAAAGCCCGACCACAGATTTAGCCCACTAGGCCTTCAAACGGCGCGACATCGGCCCGCACGACGTGCAGATCGACATTCTTTTCTATGGGGTGTGCCACTCCGACCTGCACCAGCTCAAAAATTACCGCGGCCTACGCGCACATGGTTAAAGGCGAGGTTCGTCATCGACCTATATTTCTTGTAAATAACATCACAGGATACAACGCAAAAGGGCGAAGCCAGAGTGGCTTCGCCCTTTTGTATGCCAGCACCTGGTTTAACCTCAACCTAGCTTTGATGAAAAACAAAAACGCCTTGTAAACTTTGGGTTTACAAGGCGTTGTGAACAAGGTGAGTAGTCCGTAGGGGACGTCTACAATTGAACAATGCCTAGTGAACACTTCCTGTTCAGTGTTGCAGCTGTGTTGTCGACGAGGAATGAACAGTATATGTTAGGGGCTGTTCACCAAATGTGATACCTGTGTGATACCTAGCCCTTATTCGTACACGGAATCAGCCGAAACGTCTATATCTTCTGGTCGCATACTGGCTAGGTAAATTTCCGTAGTGCGTCGGCTCTTGTGACCTAGCATGCTGCCCACAGCGCCAATGTCACCTTTTAGCTTCCGGTCTGCCAACGTCGCTAAGGTACGACGGGCAACGTGAGTAGAAAAGGGTTTTAGTCCGGCCTTCTCAGCAACGGCCAACAAGCGTCGGTTTACTCGCGAGGTAGCATCTTTCATTTCCTTTTTCTGTAGCCGGCCCTCGCGCTTTTCGTAGGCTGCTGTCAGGTAGGGAAAGATGTAGCTGTTAGGGTTAGGCTTGCCCGATGCAGGCAGGAGCGAATCTAGCAGCACCGTAAGCTTAGCTGTTTCCTTCACGCTCTTAGCGTCCCCGTCTTTATCTGGAATGAACGTGATACGCCCATTATGCCGGTCCTTCCATTTCAGGCGCAGCACCACTCCTACTCTACTGCCATGCAGGTAGTATTGGGCAAGAAACACCTTGCGGGCTAGGTCGGCTTTCTCAGGAAGCTGCACAGCTTCTACAGCTGCAAATTCTTCTTCAGTTAGCCACACGCGCTTTGGGCGCTCAGTGGCCAGCTCGAAACCTTCCACCGGGTTAGCGCTCAGCATACCCGTTCGTATAGCTCTGAGACAATACAGTTTCAGCACCTTTATTTTCTTGTTGCGGGTGCCTGGGCCGTTGTCGAAGGTCTTCTTTAGCCATGCGTCAAAATCCTTCACCATGACCAAGGTTAGTGCCGTTGGCGACAACGTGCCCTTGGTGAACTGGCTAAGGTTTTCAACCATGGTGCGCCGGTTGTCGACTGTCGTTGGGTTATAGTGTCGTTCGTCCTGGGCTACTTGCTCCTTAAAGAAGTCTAGTAAGTCGGGCTCTTTAGGTGCATCTGGATCAGCCGCTTCCACTGGCAAGAGCATACGTGCCTTTAGCTCGTCTACAGTAAGCAGTGGCTTTGCTTTAGCCAAGGCCCGGCCGCGGGCTAGTAAACCCTGGCACTTTTCGTTGTGCTGTGCGGCTTCATGGTTGCCAGGGCGCACCCAATTAGCCAGGCGCTCGGTGGCCTTCTCATTCCAATGCCTGCGGTCAATGGGTATGCCTATGTTCATGAAGCGCTTAACACGATCCTTCGTGATGCGTAAGCGCACGTCCCAAAACCCGTCGCTATCTGATTTGGCCGCAATAACGATTTTGAAAGTAGCTGTGCCCATTACACCACTTCTGCATCAATAATCTTCTTAACGCGCCACACGGCGCGAATCTTAACCCGCTCGACAGCCATTGTGCCGCCTGTTGGATTATCAGAGTGTAGCACGATCTCGCGCTTAGTGCGTAGGGTGTTGTCAATAATGCGCTTTACTGTAAAATGATTGCCATAAAGGACAGCATAAATGCCCGCGGGCATATACTCCCAATCCGCCTCGCTTATAGGCACTACAAGCACCCACATTCCGGACTGTAGTTGAGGCTGCATGCTATCTCCATCAATTTCTATAGCAAAGCAGTTTTCGTATTCTTTGGTGTTTGGCACGTTGATAACGGGTATAGTAGTTGGCTGCTCATAGTTCGCAGAATCGTCGCCCCATGTTTCCGCAAACGTTGCCCTTGCCCGCCAGGGCAACGCCGGAACATAGCGAAGTTCAACGCCCTTACTAATCTGCAATATTCTAGCACCCGGCAACAAATCATGTGCCTTTTCGGGCACAATTGCACTTTCTGTATATTCTTCTGTATTATTATTCTGCGGGTTTAGTAAGTCGGCGCCCAAGGCTTTCGACAGTGCTACTAACGTCTCGTAAGAAGGCTTACTAATTCCACTTTCGAACTGTGAAATAGCCGACCTAGTAACCCCTATTTGGGTTGCCAACTGCTCCTGTGTTAGTTTTTTCTTCTTACGGAGTGCCTTAATGTCCATGTCAAAAGTGAGTGTTTGTAGTATTTAGTTTAGCAATACTATCCTTTTGTAAAGAATATTTCGGTATTACTAACTTTTTTTAGTCTTTCACTTGATATAGTTAGTATAGCTAACTACTTTTGAAATGTCAACTGAATGACAATAGAAAGTAAACAATACTAAACATGATTCAAGAGAATGACAAGCAATTGCAGCGGCTCTTGCCCCATGGCTCAGTAAACAAAATAGCCAATTCACTAGGTATCAGCCGACAAGGCGTGTACAGTGCTTTGCGCTCTGCTAAGCCAAATAACAGAGTGGTAATAGAGGCTGTGCGCATTATCAAAGAAGCTGGCACTGCTGATGTTCAGCGCGAGCTAACCGAAATGCTAACCCCCGTTACTTTCACTAACTAATTGCTATGGCTTCTCTATCCTTTGTTACGCCGGATGATCTAGCAGTAGTAATTGAACTAGTCCAAGGTATCAAGGCTAAGCTAGATGCCTATATAGAGTCAGTAGACGACGAAATAGATACGGCTACAGCCCTCAAGATCACTGGCATTAAATCTCGCACCACACTGATTGCTGAGCGAGATAAACCAGGAAGCTTACTGAAGTATTCGAAGCTAGGCACCCGCCCCACTTACAGTCGCAGTGCCTGCATTGAATACAAGTTGAGCAAGCGCCTGAATGCTCCTGCAATGCGCTTAGCATCCTAAGTCGATAGGCATTTGCTGCTACTATCACAAGCACTAACCCTGGTCAATTTAGACCATTTCTTTTTTCTCATTCTCATTTCCTCAAACCCTTTTACCTCCTTTTTTATGTCAACTGCGAACGCTTTTCTACCAGAAACCTACGAAGTACCTCAAGCTGGTGGCGCCTACTTCAAGCCCCAAAACGGCGAAAACTGTGTCCGTATCCTAGGTAAGCAGCCGCTTATCGGATGGCTGTACTTCAACCGTGAGAACAAGCCAGTACGCACCCTCATGAAGCCAAGTACCGCGCCGGCCGATATGAACCCGACCGACCCGGGCAACAACCCTCAAAAGCCGAAAGAATTCTGGGCAGTCACGGTGTACGACTATGCAACGGGCGAAATGGGGATTTGGGAGATAACCCAAACTGGTATCAAAACCTCAATTGCTGAGCTAAGCCGTGATTCAAATTGGGGACACCCCAAGAATTACGACCTGAAGATTACCAAAACGGGCGCCGGCTTGAAAACCGAATACGCTGTAGTGCCTGTGCCGCCCAAGGCAGTAAGTGACGCTGTAAAAGCTGCTTTCATAGCACGGCCAATCAACCTGCAAGCGCTGCTAACCGGTGGCGACCCATTCGCTACTACCGGTACCACACCGGCTCCACAAGCAGCACCCGCGCCCGCACCGGCGCCTGTAGCCACGCCGGCTCCTGCACCTTCAGCCGCGGTGCCTGCTGGTGATGATGATTTGCCTTTCTAAACAATGACACCCGCCCAATACGCTGATTTTCTGCTGAGGCTTTTTGAACGTGACAAATGGTACACGCTTGACAGCGCCGCGAGGGTCTTACGCTTAGCAGAGTGTGAGGTAGCAGCCGACAAAATCATTGGCGCTGCACGTCGGGCGGGTTGGGTCATTGACCGCAAGGAAACGCAAGAATTCTGCTTTGGTGGCTTTTGCTGGCTACCCATCCAAAAAGAAAGGCGGGCCGCTGCCTAGGAACAGCGACCCGCCAATTGGTAAAACTAAAACAGGCTTAAATATACAATGGATTCTCCAAACAAGCTGCTTCTTAAGCAGCTACAGCACTACCTCAGTGCTGATATTGAGCTACTTAGCCCGGCCCATGGTACCGGCACATTAGTAGGGTTGCCCTACTGCCAGACTTGGGAAGCCCAACGCGCTGAAGTGCGCTTTCCTGACAAGGGAGTATTTGACTATTACGAGCTAGACAAGGTTAAGCCAGTCCTCTTTGCTGCTGAAGATGCACAGGCAGTGCTAAGCCAACTACAGGTATACGAGAAACCTACCGCGCTGGCTTTCGTGAATTTACACGATACAGCTAGCATAGTTCGTAGCGCTGTAGTTGTCGACTTCTTGCGCTCCAAGGGTATTGCTCTCACTATCAATCCTGGGCACTACATAAGAAAGGAGGTGCGCCGTGCCTAGTGCTATTTCACACCCACGCACCTATTCAGTACCCGTTGGTCGGCGCAAAAAGAAGATAGCAAAAGACCGCAAACGCCTAGTTATCATGGGTTTGCTTGCCGCTTTGGTCTACATGCTCTGTGGCTGTTCATCCTTATAGCCATGGCGCAAGGTCGGTCTTATTGGGAAATCTACAAGGCAATTGATGATTCGGGGACATTTCAATTCTCCCTCATTGCCAGGAATGGTACTGTAGTACTCAACAGTCACAAGAACTACTCGACTGTAAGAGGCTGTCAAACAGCGATTAACAACATACTAAAAGACCTCTGCGGCACGCAACCCCTTCAAATAGTCGATAAGACAGAATAATTATATGAACACGAATCTTCACACCCTAACCCTTCTGCCAAGTGTGCTGTTGGGTGCTCTCGATATAGTAAGACCGGCTGTAAGCAATAACCTTCTCAACGCCGCAAATGACACGGTGCTTATGGAAGTTGCCGGCCAATGGCTGAAGCTTACAGCCACGAACCTAGAAACAACAATTACCACGTCGGTAAAAGTAGAAATACCTGGGCAACCCTTCCGCGCCGCGGTACCGGTAAGCACCCTAGTTGACACGCTGAAGCTGCTACCCAAAAAGCCGGTTGCTATCAAGTACGACCCTATCAGCTGCAAGCTGGTATTGCTTGGTGAGGGCAAGGCTCGCTACAGTATGATGTGCGAAATAGCCGAAGATTTCCCCCTGCCAACAACTGTTAGGGGTGCTGAGGCCACAGGCCTCAACGCTAGCCAGCTAAGCAACTCACTAGCATTTTCGCTGCCTTCTGTGGCTAAAAGCGAGAAAACAGCGCCGGTGCAAGGGTTAATAGGGCTGTTGTTTGCTGTAAAATCTAACTGCGCTGAGACTTGCGCGGCTCAGTCGCACTTCGCCAGCGGCGCCGCGGCCGGCGGCTGCAAAGGTGCTAACCTGCACATGTTGCTGTCTGTTAGCTCCTGCAACATCCTGCTTGCGCTGCTCGCTCGCTATGAAGGTGAGGTGAGCGTTATAGCCTCAGACACGGCAGCTGTGTTTGGCCTGGGTAATACTCAATTACATGCCCGTTTGCTAATTCATGAGCACCCAGGTATTGACAACTTCTTTCAGCCGGGCAAGCGCACCCCTATTGATTTCGAGCGGCAACCGGTACTAGATGCCCTAACCCGCTTGAAAAACTATAGTGGAATGAAAAGCGGGCTGGAATTGCGCTTTGCTGATGGTCGCATACGCTTATTTGTAAGTAACTCTGAGTGGGCACGCGAGGCTGAAGAGTGGTACCCATGCAACATGCCCGAGGGTTTCAACCAGACTGTTACCGTTACCCTAGCCTACTTGCAGCGCTTGCTTTCCCCTATCCGGTCTGAGCGGGTGCAAGTCAACCTAGGTCAAGCGCCCTCACCATTACACATCTACCCATATGTTGAGAAGGGCAAGCCCTCTGAGCGTATTGTATTGATGCCCTATGTAGCAAAGGAGGTGGCCAGTGTCTAGCCTACCTAAACTTCGCGACTATCAACTACGGGCTATCGAGGGTGTACGCCAAGCCATACGCGACGGGCACCGTAGAATTCTAGTAGTAGTGCCCACCGGTGGCGGCAAGACTACCATTGCAGGCAGCATGATTCATGGCAGCGACGAAAAGGGCAACCCCGTTCTTTTCATGGCGCACCGCAAAGAGCTAGTTGAGCAAGCAGCCGACCGGCTTATACAGTTCGACATTGCGCCGGGTATCATCATGGCAGGCTACCCACCCAGGCGCCGAAAGAATGTGCAGGTGGCCAGCATTCAGACGCTTATCAAGCGTGACATGCCAAATGCTAAAGTGGTGTTTGTTGACGAGGCACATCACAGCGTTAGCCCGTCGTTTATCGAACTACTCGATAAGTACCCTGAAGCTAAAATTATCGGACTCACGGCTACTCCTTATCGAATGGATGGGCGCGGCCTAGGTGACGTGTACGACGTGATTGTTGCCCCTATTACGGTTGCTGAGCTGATAGAACAAGGGCACCTTACGCCGCCGCGCTACTACGGCACACGGAAGGACTTAGAGCCGGCGCTAGATAAAGTAGACGTTGTGCGCGGGGACTACGATAAAAAGCAGCTGTTCGCCTCGTTCGACAAGCGCGAGCTATACGACGGGGTTGTTAAGAACTATCAGAAGTTCGCCCCAGGTACTAAGGCAGTGGTGTTCAACATCAATGTCGAGCACTCGCTTAACGTTCGTGACGCCTTCTTAGCCGCCGGCATCCAAGCTGAGCACGTTGACGGGGACACCCATAAGGATACCCGCAAGCGGCTTCTACAGGACTTTCGCGCCGGCAAATTCGAGGTGCTGTGCAACGTCAACTTGCTTACTGAAGGTTTCGACTTGCCAGCTATTGAAACCGTGATTTTGAACCGCGCGACTAAATCAAAGTCACTGTATCTGCAGATGGTTGGCCGCGGGCTTAGAACGGCGCCGGGCAAGAAATACTGTACTGTAATTGACCAAGGCGGCAACGTTCGGCAATTTGGGCCTGTCGAGCATCCGGAAGAATACGAGCTAAGCACTACGAATAAGCGCAAAGCTAGTGGCGTCTCAGATTCACCGCCCCAGAAGATGTGCCCCGGCTGTGAACGGCTGCTGTATCTGTCGGTGGCGCAATGCCCACAGTGCGCGCACCGCTTCGCTTCGGAGACAATGGAGCTACAGGAGGCAGAATTCATAGAGCTAACGGACTTCTTGCCTAAGAGCGTGAAAGTCAAAGCAGCTAAGCCCCAACGCCCCGAGCACCTGAAAAAGTCATGGGCTGACATGACAGAAGATGAGCTATACGAATTCGCTGAGCTGATGAATTATAAACCCGGCTGGGTACACATTCAGCTGAGCAAGCGCAATGAATCAATAGAAGCATAATGAACGTCTCAATATTCCCCAACATCAATCAAACCACCCAGGGCAAAGACTTATCCATTGAGTCTGTGCTACGGGGAATACGTGAGGGAAAATGGCGGACACAAGTTGAGCTAGTGCGCCGGTGCGAATCGAAAACCGAGTTGCGCGAGGCTAAGAAAACTGTGCCCTACTTCACGGTTAGTGGCACCTTCTCAAAGCGTTGTGAAGATGGGCTTACAGCTCACAGCGGCTTTGTAGCGCTTGACGTTGACGCTGATAAAAACCCAGGTGTTGACTTGAAAGCAAAGCGTCAACTCATTGAGCAAGATACATTTACTTATTCGTGCTTCACGAGCGTAGGTGGCGCCGGCTTCTGCGCTATCGTACGCATCCCAACTGAGCACCACGCCGAAAGCTTCCGGGCACTTCAGGCTTTCTATAAAGAGACCTACAGCGTAACAATCGATAGCTTACCCGACGTCTCGCGCCCTCGCTTTGTCTCCTATGACCCTGCACTATACTTCAAGCCTACGGCGCCGGTATTTGAGGAAACTATAGCTGAGCCAGAGCCTAAGAAGCCGGTGCCTACTACTACTTGGCAAGCCTCGCGTAATGGCGAGGGTTACGGGCAAGTAGCGCTTCGCACAGCTGTAAATAAGGTGCTCAGCGCTGTAGATGGTACCAAGCACGTTACGCTTAATAAGATGGCGTTTTTGTGCGGTGGCTACATTGCGTCGGGCTTCCTTCGGGAAGATGAGGCACGCGAGGCACTGCAACAAGCCATTGGCCAGCGCGAGCTAACCGACACGAAAAACGCCTTCAAAACGATTGAAGATGGGTTACGCGACGGGCAAAAGAAGCCAGTGTTGCCAGAGCAAGTGCAATACACCGTACGCAACCTGAAGCGTGAACGTGAGAAGCCAGGGCAAGTAGTGGCCATGCTAGCTGCTACCCAGGGTATACCCGCCGACGTGCTGCAGCCGGCCGTAGAAGCTATCTACGCTGAGGAAGATAGGGTACTGCTCACGTTCTGGGACGTGATGCACAAAGAGGGCAAGACGAAAGCAGAAGATGTGTACGTGCTGCAGATTAGCCGCGCTAAGTACATCAACTGGCTTGCGTCGGCTGGCTTTGCCATGCACCAACAAGGAAAGCATTATGTGCCCGTACACATTGAAAACAACATTGTCAGAGAGGTTACCCGCGCTGAAATCAAGAAGTTTGTAAGCGACTACGTAAGCTCTTTGCCATTCGAATTCGATAACGTGTATCGTATCATCTTAGAGGACCGGATACAGAAGGAACACCGGCAACTGTTCGAAGATGGCACCCTAGAATTCTTGCCGGTTGTCGGTGAAAGCTTCGTACGCGACACTAAGCAATCTGCCTATTTCTTCTTTCGTAACGTCTGGGTTGAAGTGACAAAAGCTGCTATTACCCCGCGCCCCTATTCGGCTTTGCCCGGTCGCATTTGGGCTACTCAGTGCATTGACCGAGACTTTACCGGCTTCAATCTGTTCAACTCGTTTGAGGTGGCCAACTACGGCGAATTCGGCAAGTATTTACAGCTAATCACGGCTGACAACAGCGCCCGTCTCGACTCCCTAACTAGTGCCCTAGGCTACTTGATGCACCGGCACAAGTCCCGTACGGAGTGCTACGCTGTTGTACTATGTGATGAGGCAATAACCCGCGGTGGCGCCGCCGGCCGCACTGGTAAGGGACTTCTAGTGCAGGCACTCGAAAAGCTCCGGACCCTGGTAAAGCTTGATGGTAAGAATTTCGATATCACACGGCAATTCGCTTGGCAGCGGGTGCGTCATGATACTGACATGCTTGTTTTAGATGATTTGGACGCAAAAAAACTGCCTTTCGAAAAGCTGTTTTCCATCATCACAACGGGTATGGAAGTAGAAATGAAAGGAGGTATGCAACAGTACATCGACTTTCACGACGCGCCAAAGTTCCTCATCAATACCAATGACACCCTAGTTGGTGAAGGCGCGAGCCATGAAGGACGCAAAGTAGAAATTGAGGTGGCTAGCTACTTCTCAGCGGCTCATACTCCCCGCGACGAATTCGGGCACGAGCTGTTTGACGAATGGGAAGAGTCCGAATGGATGCTATTTGATAACCTGATGCTACGCTGCTGCCAACGCTACTTAGCAAAAGGTGTCAAGAAAGCACCGCCCATCAATTTGAACCGGCGCAAGCTTATTCAAAAGACGTCTGAGGAATTCGCAGACTTTGCAAGGGACGAAATCAAGCTAGGTCAGTGGTATGGGAAACGTACACTTTGGACGCTATTCCGTGACCTCACAGGCTTTGACGAAAAGACTTGCAGCCAACGCAAGTTCAATGGCTGGCTTAAAGACTACGCTTACTACGAAGGTCTCACAGCTGATGAGCAACGGGATTCCGGCGGCTATGCTGGGCTCCGTGATACAAATATCAGATTTTCAAAGGCTTAATAGTTCGACAGGCCATGAAGGCCACGAACTCTCTTATTTCCCGGCTACTATTTCATTTTTCTATTATTCCTAGAATCACATTTCTAAGAAATGTAATAAAACGAAATATAGGCAGAGAAGTAGGCTCGTTCGTGGCCTTCGTGGCCTCTCTTCTAAAAAGGTCTTATTCGTTCTTTAAATAGTTATATACATGTCTTTCCTACCCGAGACCGAAAAACAACGTGAATCACGGCTCCAATCCACCTGCCATACGTGGTTTCACAATGAGCTGTGCAGCTTACCAGAGTTCCAACACTTGCGCGGCCTAGGCTTCATGATTCATAATGATGGAGCAAAGTCAGCACTCACGGCAGCTCTTGACACGAGCCGCGGCCTAATCCCAGGTATACCCGACTGGTTTCTAAGCGTGCCTTGCTCGTCTCCTTTCGGCACCTCTTATCACGGCTTCTACTTCGAATTCAAAGTGGGCAAGAATAAGCTTAGCCCGATTCAGAGCAAACGTATTGAGCAGCTACGCGCCATGGGCTACAAAGTGGCTGTAGTCGACAACTTCGAGCACTACAAAGAACTAATCATGGACTACCTGAATTCGCCTAAACTCCCAGAAAGTAACCCACTCAGACTAGGTGCATAGCCAATGCGCTATACTTAAAACGTACAAAATGAAGCGCTTATATAAACACAGTGATTTGATAATAGGACTTGTTCATTTAGCCTGGGGTTTGCTGGCTCTTTGGTTTCATGACAAGGCAGTATGTGTGCTTGGCATTTGTTCCTTCTGGGCTCATTTAAGGCTATGGGCGCGAGAAAACGACCCACTACGAAAAATGCAAGAAAAAGGTTAGCAATACTGCACATTATTTGCTTTTGTAGTTATCTCAGCTGTACTTTAGAATCATATGGAAAGTACAATTAACTAAATTTATCACAAGGCAAAACTATGACGGCTCGCGTACGCACACTTCAGGCTAACAAACAGAAACGTAACGACAAGATTAAAGAGGAATTTCGCAAGCGCTACACTGATGCAGCGCGACCTCGCATGTACAGTCGGGAGTATGTACTAGCCCAAATTGCTGAGGAACGCGACCTGTCAATTGCCACAGTTGAAGATATCATTTACGCTAAGCAGCCTAGGCAGAAACAGCAGCTAGCTAACGCTGCCTAGGCTCCTAACTCACTTCATATGACCTACGCATTAGCCCCAAATGGCAACATCATAATCTACGCTGAAGCTGAGGAATAGCCACAGTCAGTCTAGCCGCAAAAGCCCGCTGCATTCGTGTAGCGGGCTTTTTTGTTGAAAATTAATTGTGGCTAATACTTGCAATAAGTAATAAATTTATTACCTTTGAGACATGAAAAGCAGCGAGCTACTCAGAAAATTAGAACGGGCCGGGTGGTATGTGACACGACAATCAGGAAGTCACATGATAATGCGCCACCCAGAGAAACCCGGTATGCTCGTTGTACCCAGTCACGGTAGCGCTGAAGTCGGTAAAGGACTAGCTGCCAAGATTCTAAAGGAAGCCGGACTATCTTAGTCCGGCCTCCTTTTTCGCTTTAGAAACTGCTAACCATAGTATACCCGCCGCCGCAGCGTTAAGCGGCAACCGTACATGAAACCATATCCAAAGAAGGTTGAAATGATTGTTGAGCGCACGAATACTGGCTATTCTGCTTATGCTCAGGATTTACCCATAGCTACAACGGGCGCCACTTTTCAGGAGCTAAAAGCAAACATGCTTCTTGCATTGAGCCTTTACATTGAAGAAACGAGCAAAGACAAGTACTTTCCTCATGATGATATGATTAGGGTAACACTCGACTTACCCCAATTCTTTGAGTTTTACAAAGTGATTAATGCCAAGGCACTTTCTGAACGCATCGGCATGAATCAAAGCTTGCTAGCACAGTATATCAGCGGTCAAAAGAAGCCTTCAGCTAAGCAAGTTGAAAGAATCTTGGACGGCATTCGCGCAATTGGGCGCGAGCTATCAGAAATCGAACTAGTGCATTAATCCAACAACAAATAGCATTAAATCAAAAGCCTTAGCCTATTTGGCCGGGGCTTTTTCGTTTATTTGCTGCCATGATGCAGCCCGACGTACTTAACCTTACTCTCAGCGACGCCACACGGCACCTACCCTACCTCACCTATGCTCGCTGCATTGATGCAGCCGACCGGCCGGCACAGCACAGCGGAGATTGGCCAATAGCAGGCGACGTATACCCGGTGCGATTAGATGAGACTAGCCAAGCTTTGCATATCTTATGCTTTGAAGGCTTTTACCCATACTACAACCTATATGCTATACAGCGTTTTGAGCTGTTGGCTGATGTGTGGCTTAACTAAGTATAATCGCTATTAGAATGGAAGAAGCTTGGGACGCGTTAACTGGGTTTGAATCGAGAGATTTAATAAGCCGATATTTTAAAAAACACCATGGCATTGAAGCTAATGCCGGTAAGGTGCAAGAAATAGCAGCATCATTCAGGCTAGGAAGAGAATACTTCAAAAGTGCTTCTACTTCTAATATTGCTGTTAAGCCTTTACTACTTTACTATGGTGTTTTGTCATTGAGCAGAGCGCTTATTCTTATCTTTTCTCCTAACCTACGTGAAGATGCACTAAAGCCTTCCCATGGATTAGGAGTAAAAAACTGGCCAAGCGCTCTGGCAAGTAAAGATTTTGCAAGCCTTCAAATAGTCATTCAAAATGGCACTTTCTCTGAGCTGCTTACTGCTGTTGATAACAAGACTTACTTCAGAGCAAAGTCTAACAAAGTTGATTGGCGTATAAGTTATCTCCAACCATCAAAAGGACAAACATTTAACTTTTATGCATTGTCAGCTGGCTTCCCAGACCTGAAACGCGAACTTCAATTATGGAGCAACAATGCTTATGTACATGCTGAAGTTTCAGACATAGATCGTAATCACGAAGGCAATATGGTAATAACCTCTTATTTAAGAGGTGATATTGAAAATGATATATCAGCCTTGTTCCCTAACTGCACTATTCATCATGAGCCAGGCAGCGTAAAAATAGCTGCTACTATTTCCGGAGATACTAACCCTTTAAGACTTGTTCCTTCTTGGGAAGGCGGTATGTCTTTCGCCAGTATAGGAGACGTTAATATTGTGCCTCCTTTTGAACATTCAGAAAACGTTTGTGAGATAGGCCAATACTTTGCCTCAGCATACATCATGGGAATGATGGTTCGCTACTATCCTACTCACTGGGTTGCTTTAAGCAGGACAGAAAAGGGAGATGCTGTTTACCCACTCATGCTGAAGCTAGTAAAGCAAATTGAATATTATTTTCCACGCATAGTAATAGATCATTTAGATTATCCGTATGATTTCGAAATTGAGCAAGTGAAGAAACTAATAGCAGAAGAAGGACTAAACGAGGGTAAAAATCTTAAAGAATAAAGTCGCCTTCATCATTAGTCACAGGACGTTTGCCCTTAGCCACCTTTAGACCTAGGTTGCTGATTGTCTCATATTCAGGTACCCCGTCATTATCGTAAAGCTGCGTAACGTAGCCCATAGCGACACAATACGCTTCGGGGTGCTGTGGCCTATCCCGACGGTACGAAGTGCGCACCATGGGCGCCAATTTCGCATTTCCGAAGTGCTGCAGCGCCTTATGCACCTCCTGAATGATGGTTAGGCGTTCCATAGCATCTGTGCGGCCGGTGTTGCTAAAGGTCTCTTCTGATACCTCAACAGCTACCGTGAAGCGAAGTAAAGCTTGCCCATTTTGGATGCCTTGCCCGACGTCATGCCACGCTATGTTCTCCAAGTCGATAAACACGGCCGGGTAAGCTATGGGCTCTTGGTCTTGATAATCAAGCTGTGACATATCTAAATCAATGGTACCGAGCGCCGGCACCTTGTCGCGTAAGCGCTCTGCTAGCTCAGGAAAGATGATATGCAGCATGGTCTATTTCTTATTCAGGATGCTATCAACACCCGATTTGAGGTAAGTAACTACTTCGTCATTTAAGCGCTTGCTCGCGCCCATGAATTGACGTTGGGGCAAGGTCCGATTGTCATAAACATGCCCTTCGTTGTGCGCCTGGGCATACTCAATGTCCGTGCTGATGGTCACACGCTCGCTGTCGATACTGTCGACACGGATAGAGCGCCGCAGCTTGCCCGACTTAACCAGAATAGCCCGGCCCCTATCATCTTTGCCCGCTGCAGTCAGGCGCAAGCGGGTTGCTTTCTTGCCTGACTTGCGCCGGTACCGTCGCACCTTCCGTGATGGCCACCGAGTCTCTACACCCGCTTCGTTTTGGAAGCTTTGGCGAGCGAAGTTGCCCACGAATTCACGCACGGCTAACTGTCCGACCTGCTTAGGTGCCCGCTTCATGAACGCTTCAACAGCTCGCGCCTCGCGCTCAATCTGGGCAAATACCTTATCGTTATTCTTCGCCATTCTGGGTCTTAGTAAACTCGTCTACTTCCGCTTTGGCCTCGTCGGAAAGCTCAGCATAGTATGGGTGCTCTTTGGGGAACATAACGCCCGTCTTGCCAACGTTACCGCTAAAGAGTGGGTCAGGCTCAGGCAGTGCAGGTAGGATAGAATCAGGTGTTACCCTAGTCCCAGGTGCGCCAACTGTAGCTGTGCAGCGACAGCGCCACCCGTTCGGCGGGTAATGCGTGTCCCACCAAGGGTGCGTACTTGGTAAGGTCACTTTGTCCCAGGCTCGGTGCTCGGGCCGTACTCTATCATCCCCTACGGTCTGATACTCGACTAAGTCAGCCTCATCATAATCAAGCCACCTAGAAGCCATTTGCGAGCTAGCTATAGCATGCTCGTATTCAGCCGACAACCAGTGCTTGTTATACTGGTCGTGTAGCTCTAAAGCGTCCTTTTTGAATTCGCCCCAGGGTTTACGCTGTCCGGATTCATCAAGTAGCAGTTTGCTTAGCTCAATGGCTTGGTGCTTGGTTTTGGCCGCTGAGAAGAAATGCACGTTTCCCCGTAGGAACGCTGTAGCGGTCTTATCTTCTCTATCATAGCCGATTTCGACAGCCTGTAGCAATCGATTTGTCGTGAGCGAGAATAGGCCTAGCTGTATGCCCACATTGCCCGACGTGGCCGCGTAAACTTGCTGGCTAAGCGTCAAGAATTCGGCTAAGAAACTAGCCTCATCTTCTCGCGCATCATTGCGCAACTCTTCGGCCCCATGGTGAGAGTGAGTGCAGGCGCGAGCGTAAAGGGCAGTTACACCCGCGCCTATCACTTTCCCGGCGCCGGTGTTGGCGGCACCTGCACTGGCAAGGGCTTAGGCTCTGGCTTTTCTTCAACCTCAACGCCGAAGGTGTCGACAATGTACTTGCTAGGCACACGGTAGCCGCTGTGCTGCATAATACCTTGTACGATATCCCACTGATCTTTTTTGGTGAGCGTTTCGGTTTCATCCCACTTAAACTCAAAGCCAGCAACCGGGTAGCCATGAATCAAAAGCCGGTCCCACACTTCCCACATTATGAGGTTGCGCAGGTACATCTTATCAGCCTTGGTGTACTTCTCGCTTACCCGCTCGTGTACTTCCGCTTGGCTACGGCTGCTACCGTTCTCAGTAGTCATGGTTTGCCCTAAAATGAGCTTTGACAGCTCAGTATTAGGGTAGTCAATCATGCCAGCAAATACGCCTTGCTGAAAGTTTTGCGGCAAATGATACTGAAAGTTAGTAGCCCCAGGAGGCAAGATAGCGTAAGCGGCCCGGCCCATATTCTTAAGCATATCTTCAACCTCGCGCCGGTCCTCATTATTCAAATCCATTTCCAAGGTGCGCACTGGCAACGCGAAACGGTCGCAGTATTCGGCCCATGCCTGCATGCTGTTCTTTTTCCAAACGACGTGCGGAATAGCCTTGTGCAGCAAGCCTAGTTCTTTAGGTTTGCCTAGCTGAATGAGCCACTGTGCCTCTATGCCCTCGCGATAGTTGATGCCGCTGAGGCTACCGGGTGCGTCACGAATAAGCCCGAATTCGGGTATTACCATTTCAGGCTGTACTAGCTCAATGCCTGAAAACTCCCCATCAACCGGCGGCTGTAGCTCGACAACCCGCGGGCCCCAGAAAAGCGACTCCATAGCTTCTTTGCACAGCTCGAAAAACCATGGTGTCATAAACATGCGCGTAAGCTTCTCATCTTCTACTTGACCCTTGATACTTACCACTTTGAAGGGTTGGCATAGAAGGTTCAGCGTACGGGTTTCCATTACGCTAGTCAGGTGCGAATCAAGCACCGCTTCACGGTAGAGTCTATATAATTCGGTACGATCTGGATAATACAAGTTTTCGGCGTTACTTAGTGCCAAGCGCCAATTTCCTAAGTCAGCCCGTAAGCGTACGGTCTGGTGTTCCGTGATACGCTCCGATACCGAGCGCCGGCCTAATTTGGAAATTTTAGTATTGATGGCGCCTACTTGGGCGCGTAAACGTTCGTGAAGATTCATATTATTAAGTAAGTTTAATCATCATAAAACGAATAAATAAAAATGAAGACACATTTCACTTATATCACGGGTATATTAATTACAATCATAATCATACTACTAACAATCGATTTTGGAAATAATGAAAAATTAGTCGATTACGTCTCTTTTGCTCTTACAATAACTTCCATTTTTCTCGCTGTAATCTCAATCGTTTATGCATATTTTTCAAATTCTTCTTTCGGTGAACTTGTAGGAAGATTAACAAATGTATCAACCGAAATAAATAGTTCTAGTGCTAATTTATTAAGAATAAGCAGAACCCTAGATAAAAAGATAGACGCAGTCCCTACATCCATCAAAAGTCTTGAAGATAAATTTGAATCTTTTCAAAGCAAAGCTAATCTACCCAGCTCATCTTCAAACGTAAGATCATCTTTAGAAGCAATTGAATCTACATCTTCAAATCAAACAAAAAGTAATTTAACAAAAGAAGAGTTGGATACGATATTGGATAAAGCAGCATCTACTTCACTCAGGTTTAATTCGGTAACAGGTTTATTCTCAATATATATTGCATATTTGTCAAAAATAAATAATCAGAAATTTAATATAATAAAAGTACTTGAAGGCACGAGCATATCATCAGGGTATGCATTAGGGCAATTAATTGCTCTACAATCACTAGGAATCCTAGCATTAGAAATTGACAATAGCGGTGATGATACAAAATTCAGAACCACTTTTATGAGAGACTCTTTAATACAAGAAATCGAACAAGTAATAATGGAAAATATACATAAAAAAGAAAATGAAAACAGACAAACAACTTTCCTTAGTGACATGGGATTTATCAAAGGATATTTTGATAAATCAAGTGATAAGTAATTACCAACCAAGAGTTTGAAAGGGCTGTGAGCCCCATTTAAAGCGACCGGTTTCTTCTTTTTGTGGCAACCGCGGCAAGTCAGCTGACAGCTTGCCATTTGACACGGCTTTGAGCCATTCAATAGCTTGGTCGTAGCGGTCGATTCTCTTTTCTGGCATTTGTACCCGGCCGTGTCGTGAATGCACGGTGTACAAAGTGATATCAAGCATGTAGGTGACGAGCACAGCCGACCGCGGATCTTTTTCTTCCCATGCTGGCTCTATGGGCTCCACTTCCGGTGCGGGCTCTGTGGCTTCCGGCTCGGTTTCTAGGTCGGCTACTGGCTCTGCTACTTCGGGTGCTGCTGGCTCAGTGATGACGCCCGGCTTCTCACCCTTGGTAGCCCGGTCGGCCACATAGAGAACAGATGGTGTGCCGTACGACACTACGGCGCCGGCGGCATACTGCCTAGCTTCGGCCCATGGCTGCACATCAAGAAAGATTTTAGCCACGTCATAGCGCGAGCGTAGGTAGCTTTCGATCAAACCTTGCGCGAAAACCTCAGCTTTTAGCAGCGCCGTTGGGTTGTCTTTCAGCACTACTTCAAGCTGCTCTTGCTTGATAAGAATACCGTAATCTTCTGCTGTTAAGAATCTCATAGTTAGTATGCTCGTTGCTGTACATCGGCCCTAGTACCCACTGTGGGTTTGCTGCTACCGGCGCGTTGGAATGCCCGCCACTCATTCTGAAAGCACCGACAGAAAAAGTAGTCGTTAGCGTCGGTGCTGTGCCCGTAGGGCTCATAGGTTACTTTGGTAGCAGGGTCCGTAACCTTTTTCTTTTCCTTGGTACCGTCGCTAGCCTTTTTAACCTTCTGATAGTCAGCTATAGTAACGTTGCACTTGCGGTCAACCCGGTACGTGATACCGTCTAGTTGCTTAGCTAGAATCTCATTCATCCAAAGCCCGCGCATCGAAACCGAAGGTGCCGACGCTTCAACGCGCATCGTGACACGGTGCAAAGCCCGTAGCTCTTTCACGACAATAGTAAAGTCGTTGTGCCCTTGCTCGTTACGCGTGTCGCCTTGCTTTCCGGCCGGGTCGCCATAAATGAATACTTCGGCTTGATGGCGCCCGAACTTTGCCATAAAAGCACGGCAAGTAGCCGGCGTGTTATTATGCTTGTTGAATTCGGCTATCTGGGTTACTTCTTTGCCGCGCACCTGATGCACATTGAGTGTAACGCCCGGTGTTAGGTTGAAGTCAAGTGTAATGTGTAGCGGCAAGTCAACATCATAGGTGCTGGCATAGTCGCCTGTATGCGTCTGATTATCAAAAGACTCATAGAATTCACCGCCGGTGCGCTCAACAGCGTTCCAATCGCCCAACAGCAAGCGTTGCCGGTCGTAGTCGCGCAAGCCTTCTAGGCTTTTTTTGTAGAGCCGTACAAAGTCCTTATCTGGGTTGTCGGTTACGAGTGCCTGAATAACTTTTTGGTCAGGACGTAGCACAACCGGCTTTTCGTCATTGTCACAGACGTACTTCGTTCTTACCCAGGTATACCCAGGGTTACAGGTAATCAACAGCTTAGGCACAAGGTCGAATTCTGGAAGCATCCAACGTATGCGCGTTTTTAGAATTTCAGCTGCTTTCTCAGGCACCCCGTCGTTAGCCTCTTCAATCCAAGCGTCTGTATATTCTGATGAGCCTAGCCGCTGGTAATCTGGGTCGGCAGGTGCATAGGCCAAATCCTTAAATATCTCGCGACTACCATTGGTGAAAATGAGCGAGTCAGGCGCACCGGACCTCGACACGTAACGATAATCACGGCCCATCTTCAGACCCCATGCCGCCAATACCTTGAAGTAGGTAACGAGCGTAGATTCTTTGATATCGTTGATTCGAGTACGCGCCGTTATGCCGCGGCTACCTGGGTAGCGTAGCCGCCGATACACCTTCCATGAGCAGCCTAGAAAGCTTTTACCGCCGCCGGCCGCGCCGCCGTACATCACTTCCTCAGTAAGCTTATCTTCTAGGGCTTCCCAGGCGAGGTGCTGCTTATAGCTAGGTTTGAAATCAATCTGCATCGGTCTGTACCTCCGGTGCTATGTAGTTGAAGGTAATACCCTGGGGCACCTTCAATTCAGATTCAGTCTTTTCCTTGTAGCCCTCGACAAGCTGCACAAATAGCTTTGCAGCGGCCGTGTCAGGTGGGTAGTGCTCAGTATAGGGCACTTCCTGAACCTGAGAGCCCATGCCCTCACCCATAGAAACTGTCAGGATTTTAACAGCTTCGTGCGAAAACCCTACGGCCCGCTCGTAAAGCTTCAGAATCACATTAGGTGTGAGTGCCTGAAATGGGTTAGGGGAACCGTCGCCAAGCTTAATGCGCTTCAAGTGCGCTTTCACGGTTTTTGGACTCAAACCGGTTGCCTCGCACAACTCCTGTACAGTTGGCCGGCGTAGTTCCTTCGCAATGAAAGCGTAAATCTCCTTTTGGATTTCCGCCCTATTGCGCTGGCTATCTTCTCTTTCTATGTCGGGGTTGGTTGGCATAAGTGCCCCAAATGTGCTCTAAAAGCCCTTTTTAGCCAATTCGACTCAGGAAGCAACGGTACATTTTGCCGTGAGTAACGGGGCTTTTACCCGCTCGCTTCTAGCTCAATTTGCGCCCTACGCTTCACAAGTGAAGTTTTGGGGCACAATGGAACGCGAACTATTAATTTTCGAAGGTATAGAGATGTGGCACGCTGCCAATCTCGACACGTTTCTTTCTAACCTAGAAAGAAGCGGTGCCCGTTCCTGCACTATTCGTCTGAATTCGCCCGGCGGCTCTTGGCTGGCAGGTCAGACCATGCGTGCTCGCATTCTAGCTAGCAAGCTTACTGTAACTACAGTGAACGAGGGCTTAGTAGGCTCAGCATGTACGCTGGTTTTCGCCGCGGGTAATGTTCGCCAAGCGCAGGCCCATGCGAAGTTCATGATGCACCAGATTTCCGGCCAAGTTGATGGCCAGATAAAGGAAATCAAGAAAGTGCTAGCTGCACAGGAAGCGCTAAACCGCTCAACTGCTGAAATGTACGTTGCCGTTTCTACCAAGTCGGTTGAAGAATGGGAACAGATGATGGAAGCTGAGACATGGCTAAGCGCTCAAGAAGCGAAAGCTATTGCCTTCTGCACGGAAGTATTGCCCGCTAAAGTTGGGCTAGTAGCTCCTGATGCCTCTATGTCAGGTACCGAGCTGCACAAATTCTACATGTCACTAATTCCCAAACAAACCGAGGAAATGAAGCTCGAAGAAGTGCGAAATGCGCTCGGCAAAGCCGGCGTTAAATTGGCAGATAATGCCACTGAGGCTGACGTGTTAGCCGCTATTGAGAAGCTGCAAAACAAGGCATCTGAGCCTGTAGCCGCCCCTAAGTCGGAAGAGACCGAGCTAGAAAGATTAAAGCGCGAGCTACAAGAGCTGAAAGACTCGCGAGCCAACGATACTGCTAATCAAATTGAGCAGCTAGTAAACAGCGCTATTTCGTCGGGCAAAATCACTGCTACTCAGAAAGACACCTACACTTCTTTGCTGAAAGCAGACTTCACCAACACTAGCAAAATCCTAGGTGATATGCCCGGCCGCACGTCGGTTGCTCAGCGCACCAACTTGATTGCTAGCACTACGGGTGCTGATTCTCGCAATGATTGGGACTTTGACAAGTGGAGCAAAGAAGATGAGCGCGGGCTACTCGACATGAAGCGCAACAACCCAGACAAGTACCAAAACTTGGTTGCCGGCATCAAATAAGCCCATCTGATAAGCGACAAGCGAAATATACGCCCTACCTACTCTGTATCAATTCTTTATCTACTCATGAAAAATCTTCTTTTCGTTGGCAAGCTGTTTCTAGGCTTTATCGTTGCCATGATGCTAGGTGCTGTTATCAGCACTGCTACGGGTGCTAACCCGGTTTTGTGTGGTGCTGTCGTATTTGGAGCCCAGGTGCTTCGCGCCTGTGTAAAGCCAGTGGCTATGCCCGGCCTTGCCTTCGAAGATGTACTTACCACACTCTTTACTAGGGACTTGCAAAAAATCTTGTTCCCCAATAACGAGTTCTATAAGCGCACAAAGCAACTCAACACGGCAGTAGATGCACCTAGCTTTGATGCTGCATCTTACCAGATTCCACAGGAAATGCAGGAGCCTACGGGCATCATTGACCCGGCTTCTTTCCCGCTGCCAGTTGAAGAAATTGAGGGTGGCAACGAGATTGTAACGCTTAACCTTCTAGCTACCAATCCGACTCGCTTAGGCGACCGTGAACTACTAGAAGTGAGCTACGACAAGCGGGCTAGCACGCTTTCGCTGCACAGCGCCGTTCTTGACCAAATGGCAGCTAACGTGGCACTCAATCGCATGTCGAATGTAGATACCTCGCGTGCTCTGATTACGACTAGCGGTGCTGCTGCTGCTGCTGCCCTTCCTGGCTTGACGGGCAACCGCAAAGCCGTAACGAAAGACGACATTATCAAAGCCTGTCAGGTGCTTGACCGCACCGACATGAAAGGCCAGCGCTACGGCCTTGTTGGTGCTACTCAGTATAGCGAGCTGCTCGGTATTGAAAACTTTGTAGACTACAACAAGACCGGTAACACGTCGGCTCTTTTGACCGGTGCCATTGGTGAGCTAATGGGCGTGAAATGGTACAAGCGCAGCACGGCAGCTATGTTCACCGCCGCCGGCGCACCCAAAGCCGTAGGTGCCGCCGCTGCTGCTGATGACAATGAGAGTATGCTTATCTGGGTTGAAAACGCTATTGGCCGTGTCGAAGGTGCCCCAAAAGTGTACATCAACGAGGCACAAGCACAATACCTGGGTGCTCTAATGAACAACGCTGTGCGCTTCGGCATGAAGCTAATGCGCACCGACAAGAAAGGCGTTGTAGCCATTCGTCAAGCCGCGGCCTAAGCCGTGAAGGCCACTCTAGCTGCTTTGTCGCTCTGGTTACTGCTGTGCAGTTGCCAGAGCACACGGCCTCGCAACAACCTAGGCTATTGGCCCGGCAAGCCAACTATTGCTAGTCGAACTACAAAGTGGGGTTTATCCAATCGTAACAATCAATAAGCTATGCACTTAGCGCTAAAGCGTACTACGTTCACCAACCAAAGTACCATTGGGCAACTCTCCATCAACGGCCAATTTGAGTGCTACGTGTTGGAGGATGTGGTACGCAAAGGCGAGAAGGTTTGGGGCAAGACTGCAATACCCAAAGGCACTTATAATGTGCAAGTTACCTACTCTAACCGCTTCAAGCGGCTAATGCCCTTGCTAGTCAATGTGCCTGGTTTCGAAGGGGTAAGAATCCACAGCGGCAACACCGCCGCCGACACTGAAGGCTGTTTACTCGTCGGCAAAACGCAAAGCACAGACTTTGTAGGCCAAAGCCGCGACGCATACGCCGTGCTCTATGCGCAAATAAAAGATGCTATCGACCGGCGCGAGCCTGTCACTATTACTATCTCGTGAGCACTCAAAGCCAAACTAGTGAGTGGGTTAAGTGGGGTATTGGTATTGCCATTCTATTGGGTGGTGGGGCTCTGGGCTCAGCTATTCGGTACGAAAACCGGATTACGACGATTGAAAATAGCCAAGCAACATTACGAAGCGACCTAGACAAGCATATAGCTGATGCTAAAGAGGTTAAAGCCGAAATGAACCGCCGGCTTACCAGTGCTGAGGATGGTAACAAGCAAGTGCTTGACAAGCTAAGCGATTTGAAAGAAGATGTTGGCGCTATCCGTGGCGCTTTATCCATACCGAAAGCATCACACCGATGAAATTACATTTACTAGCCTGTGCCTTACTGCTAGGTGCCACTAGCTGTGCTGTACTACAGCGCCCAACACCTGAACAGAAGGTGGCGAAGTTCCTGACAGAGCACCCTAACATTCTCTCTAAAGAGACCATACGAGTTGAGGTACCCGTACGAATTCCGCAAATCGAATTTCGGACTCAGTACATACCGGTGCGCAATGTGATTCGTGAGCAGCGCGACAGTGTGCAGCTAGATTCACTCTTGCACCAAGTAGAAATTTCGCTCGACAGTGTGCAGCGAGCCGCGGCACGACATAAAGTGCTGCAGTGGGTTGAAAGCCGCCCCACACTGCAAGATACCCTATGCTTTGACACATTAGGCGTTTCCGGCCGTGTGTGGCGCACAGGTAACGCTTATCAACTCTGGGTAGTCCGGAAGGACATTGAAACCAAAGCCAGTACCGCAGTAGTGGCTACTAAACTCAAACCGTGTCCTAGGCTGCTGGTCTACGCATGGTATGAGGTGGAGGGGTGGCCATGGTGGCTGCTACTGCTTTGCGGTGCTATCGTGGGTGCTGGTCTTACCTACTTCATTTTCTCGCTTGCTATTCGCGCCGCCCGATGAATTTCGAAATCATTACCCGCTTACTCTCTGAGACGCCTAAGTTTTGGCGCAAGGTTCAGAAGTTCTGCCTAGCAGGATTGGCCGTGGTTGCCGCCCTACGCTTGCAACCGGACCTGATACCAGATGAGGTGCTACCCTACATCAAGTATGCTTTTGTGGTGCTTACCACAGTCCTTATAACAGCTCAAACAACTTGCAACGATGGCGGAACAGACCAACGCAACAGCTAAGAAAAACCCTTTTGCCGCTCATTTCAAGGCAAATCCGAAAGCAAAAGAATTGCTCGTGACCTCTGATGGCACGCCATTCTTGCCGCAGAATGAGGCCTGGGCCAAAGCACATGCTAAAAGCCTGACAGATAAGGCTATCAAGCGAGTAGGCACCGACGGGGAAGAAATCAAAGACGAGGAATAAGCCTAGTCTAGTTCAGCCTCATCAACCCTTATCTTTTATCCTTTCGATTAATGGCAAAATTGCCCGACGTTCGTATTGCCAAGGGCCGCGGTGGCCTAGGTCGTCAGCGCCCGACAGAAGACGGTATTAGCGGCCTTGTGACCCAGGGTGTAGCCGTAGCCGATGGCTTGCAGCTCAATACAGCCTACGAAATCCGCTCTTTGCGCCAATTGGAGGCGTTGGGCGTTGATGCTGACTATGACACGGCGAATAGTGCCGACCTGCATTACCACGCTTCCGAATTCTTCCGCATGAGCCGCGGCGGGGTGCTCTGGCTATTCGTAGTCGGTCGCAATGTGAGCATGTCGCTGATGGCTGACAAAGCCGCTTCCTTCGCTAAGCGCCTACTCACGGAAGCTGAGGGCAAAATTAAGCAGCTCGCTATCTGCCTAGATTCAGCTGCAGATTACGTGGCCAGCATGGAAGGTGGCCTAGATGCCGACGTAGTAACTGCTTTGCCCAAAGCACAGGCACTAGCTACTGAGGAATTCGAGCAGCACCGCCCCGTATTTGTTGTGCTTGGTGGCCATGGCTTATCAGCTAACGTAGCCGGCGTGCTTGACTTGCGGGCTCAGAATGCAGAGAACGTAGCTGTAGTAATCGGCGTCGACTACCTGCAAAAGCCTACGGTGCCCGCGGTCGGCACTTTACTTGGTACGCTGAGCTATGCCAGCGTACATGAGAATATCGGGTGGCTAGATAAGTTCAATCTTGCTTCTGATGGCTCTTTCTTGAAGTCAGGCTTAGCTAACGGCAAACCAATTGGGCAAGTATTGCCCTCAGATTTGGAAGGCTTGAACGCGAAAGGCTACCTGTTTGCGGTCACTCACACTGGCTTTGACGGTCAGTATTGGAACGATTCACACGCCGCAACCGACGTGGCCAGTGACTACGCTTACATTGAGAACACCCGCACCTTCAACAAAGCAGCTCGGGTGGTACGTCAAGCGCTGCTACCCAACCTCAAAGGTCCGTTGGCACTCAATGCCGACGGTCAGATTTTGGCCCAAACAGTAGGCGAGCTAGAAGCGAAAGGCAAGGGTGCGCTAGAAGCCAATCTTTCTCGAAACGGCGAAATCTCAGCTTGTGAGGTCTATATAGACCCATCACAGGACGTGCTAAGCACCTCAGTAGTAGAAGTAGAATTTTCTATTGTGCCCATGGCTACGGCGCGTGAAATCGTCGGCACTATCGGCTTTGTAAAGAGCATTTCATAAGCTATGGCAGACCTGTCTAAAATCCTTATCAACGGCACGGCTTACACCTGGGCTGATATCAATGTGCAGTTGCTAGGTCGCACAGTGCTAGGCATTTCGGCTATCTCTTATGAAGATATGCAAGAAATGGTTGACAACTTCGGCGCCGGTATCTTCCCTATTAGCCGCGGCTACGGCAAGAACGAAGCAAAAGCGAGCATTACTCTAGAGGCCAAGGAGTTAGAGCGCTTAGTAGACGCTACACCTTCCGGCCGTGTGCAGGATATTCCGCCCTTCCCTATCACAGTTTCTTATGTCAACCCATCTAACAAGGTGGTGACACACAAGCTGTTAAACTGCCAATTTAAAGGCAACAAGCGTGCTTCTAAATCAGGCGACACGAATATTGAGGTAGAATTAGACCTCATTATTACGCACATACAGTGGAAGTAAAAAACTAAGTCACATCATAAAATTACCCCATCCCATTACCTATGTTGTCACAATTAGAGCAACTGCAGAAAGAACACGGCGAAATCAGCACGCTAACGCTGAAAGACAAAGCCGGCAACGTCAAAGCCACAGCTTATCTGAAGCAAGCAAACCGGCCCGTAGTTGCCCGCGGCATGTCGCTTCTAGCTCAGAATAAGCCACTAGAAGCCGGTGAATTTATCCTAGAAAACTGCTTTGTTGGTGGCGACAAGGAAGTACTAGAAAACGAGCTGCTAAAAATGTCAGCTAGCATGCAGGCTGTCGCACTAGTCGAGCTGCTAGACGGAGAACTTAAAAAAAACTGACTCTGCTTCCTGTTGACGAGCGCAACGGTTACGACGGTATTCGTAAAGCTGATGCACTCATTAGCCACTACCTAGGCATTCCGCACCCAGAGAACTTGCCCGACGAAGTTTGGCAGGATAAGGCAGGACAAGCACAGTGGCTTCATAGGATGAAGAATGAGGCAGAATAAAAAAAGCCTTGGCTACTGCCAGGGCTTTTTTTATGAAGTTTAGTACTTTTTACTTTTTGTAGTTATCCTCTTGGTTCTTCCGCTGCTGTTCAAGTCTTTCGGCACGATCTCTTTGTGCCTGGTCATCTGACTTCCTCATTTCTTCAATGATAGCTTTCTGATTAAGCTGCTCTTGACGGATTAAATCTTCACGCGATGCCATAAGAAAATTGCTTTTGGTGAAAAGATGAGACAAGCAAGGAATAGATTGATTACACCATAAGTGAGTAACTAACCTCCCTATATAATACCAAGTAAAACAATGCCCAGGTTAGTTCCTGGTTTACGTTAAATTTATTCATTAACAAATAGTTAAGTCCATTTACAGCATTGTTTAGGCTGTTTCACAAAAGAGAATACAAACAATTACCCAACGGCACATTTTGCCGTGAGTAACGGGGCTTATAACCGTTGGTGAAAAGCCCAAATTGCGTAGCGCGCACAGGTGGGGGAACTTGGATGCTCCATGGCAAACCTGCTTTCTTACACCCTCGCGCTAAAGGATTTGTTCACCGCACCGCTTCGTAAAGCGGCTGCTGTGGGTGAATCGGCATTGGGTAAAGTAACCCAGGCTGCACAGAAAGTGCAGAGCAAAGCCGGCGGCATGGGCAGCGCTGTTGCCGCGGCTACTTCGAAGATATCGAGTAGCAGCAACCGTGCTGTTACGAGCCTCACTAGCCTAGAAATCAAGCTCAATACGCTTACCAAAGAGCGTAGCATATCTATGAACTTGCGCGACATAGCGCGAGCTAACAGAGCTATTGAGGAAACCGAGCGCAAAATGGAGCGCTTGGAGCGAGTAGGTAGAAGCGGTGGCCGGGGCATAGGTTTTGGCCTACTCGGTGGCTTAGCATTAGGTGCCGGCGCTATGAGCATTACGAGTGCCTTGCAGGAGACCGCCCAAGTTGAGGGCATGAGGCGTTCAATTGAATTCGCTTCAGGTGGTGGCGCCAAAGGTGCCCAGGCTAACACGTTTGTTCAGCAAACGACCGACCGCTTAGGCCTTGATGCCATGGGCGCTCAGGAGGGCTACAAAACGCTTGCAGGTGCCATGATGGGCACCAAACTAGAAGGCGAGGCAACACAACGCATCTTTCGACAATTGGCCACAGCGACAACCGTAATGGGTGTAGACGCTGAGAATCAGAAAGGCGCCTTTCTAGCCCTAGGTCAGATGATGTCTAAGGGCAAGGTGTCGGCTGAAGAATTGAACGGGCAATTAGGCGAGCGTATACCCGGTGCTATGGGCATTGCTGCCAAGGCAATGAACATGCCCGCGGCCGCGCTAATGGACCTGATGAAAGATGGCAAGGTGCTATCTGAGGACTTTTTGCCCAAGTTCGCTGCTGAGCTGGAAAAGCGTTTTGGGCCGGGTTTGTCGGCTGCTTTGAATGGCATTCAGCCCAAAATCAACCGCTTTAACAATCAGTGGCTAGACACTAAAACCACATTCATTACTGCTGTGCTGCCTGCTATTACGGAAGTAATGAGCGTGCTGACTAGCCTAATGAAAATCTTGCAGGCTAGCAGCCGTTTTGTACAGGAGCACAGCACCGCTTTTAAGGTGCTCGGTACTGTCCTTACCCCTATTATAGCTGGCATCGTGGCCTATAACAGCTATGTCAAAGTAGCTGCTGTAGTAACTGAGCTGTGGGCATCTGCACAAATGCTGCTCAATGGCGCCATGGTGCTAAATCCGGTTGGGCTAATCGTTGCCGGCGTAATGGCACTGATTGCAGCTGTGGTGTACGCCTGGAACAAGTTTGAAGGCTTCCGCGGCTTCCTCTATGGTTTCGCAGCCTCGGTGGCAACCGTTTTCAAGGGTATTGCCAACATCGTTGCCGGGGCATTTACTATCGACCCGGCGCAGCTGTCGCGAGGGCTAGTACAAGTGATGGAGGCCGGCGAAAAGTACCGCAAGGGTTTTGCCAAAGGCGTACGCGACTTCAACGGCACAAAAACCATGGGCTTAGAGGATTTGTGGGAACGCTTCAATGCCAAGCCTGAAGCAGCCCTTAATCCTGATAGCAGCAAAGGTGTTGGCCTAGGTGATGCCAAGGGTAAGAGTGGTGGCGCTACCGGCGCCGGCCGCGGCATTACCCATATCACAATCAATGTGCAGCAGCTCGGGCAAACGACCATTCATGCTGTCACGACCAAAGAGGGTATTGACCAAATGAAGGATAACGTACGGCAGGCGCTACTAAGCGTGCTGAACGACGCTAACGCCATGACTACCTAGCTAGTATGCAGTTCAATATCAACATACGCGCACTAGCTACTGAGGCTTTTGGCTACTCTCCTTTAATGCGTTTCGAGTTGCCGCCGGACCCTAAGCCCGAAGAAGTTTCTTCGGACCTGTACGGCACGCCCCTAGCTCCTGAAATTGAAGGCACGAACCTACTTGGCTTGCCCGTCTTTACGCGTGTCGAGTTCCCGGCTACCTCTTTTCGCGACAAGGTTGTACTAGACGACCCAATTGTTGAAGTAGGCAGAGATAAGTTAATCATAGCCACAGACATACAAGGCAGAGACGGAACCGTTAAGGAGTATATAAGCAATGGTGACTATGCTGTTACGATTAAGGGCATCCTAGCCAGCGACCCTAAAGACGGTCGGTATTCGCGCCGCTATCCTACACGCGAGGTGCAAAACCTGCAAGCGCTGATTGATGCTGCAGAAGCCTTGCCCGTAACCGGCCGGCTGTTTCGGATTCTAGGTATTCGCAACCTCGTTATTAAGGGGCACACATGGCCAGCGCTGCCAGGGTTTACGAACCTGCAAGCCTATGAGCTACGCTGCCTAAGTGATGAGCCAATAGAACTGAGCACCGGGCCTAGTGTCGAGCGTTTGGCCGCGCGCCGGGTAACTCTAAACACGGCTTCCTGATGCTACGGCTTACCTGCAAAATCCTTATTGGTAGCCTGAGCTTGGATTTCGTTAATGATATCCAGATAGAAAGCTCTTGGCAGAATCTTACGGACACCTGCATTATTCGCCTTCCGCGGAAAGTGCAGGTGCTACGCACTGGCTTATTGCCCGACGTGGTGAAGGTTGGCGACCGGGTTGTTGTGCAGTACGGCTATGATGATGCCCTACGCACCGAGTTTACCGGCTACGTAGTCGGCGTGAAAACCGGGCCGCCGGCTGAGATACAGTGTGAAGACGATATGTGGCTGCTGAAGCGCAAGCCACTTACTAAAAGTTGGCGCTCTATCTCGCTACAGGGCTTACTAGAATATGTGCGCAAGGAATCTGGGCACAGCTTCGAAATTCAGACCCTAGGAGAATCTAGCCTAGGCAAGTTCACGCTTAACCAAACAACCGGTGCACAGGCACTAGACGCGCTCCGGAAGGACTACGGCATACGCTGTTTCTTCCGTGGCGGGGTGCTCATTGCCGGCGACCCTTACAAAGCGAAGGACAAAGCCCCGAAGCACATTCTCGCGTTTCGGCACAACGTCATAAGCAATGACTTGCAGTACGTACGGGCACAGGACGTGCGCATTAAGGTTCGGGCTATCAGTCACGTTGAAGGCAAGAAGCACGGCCGCAAGCGCATTGTAAAGGAATTTGGCGACGTGCTAGACGGGGAGCTACGCACCCTCAATTTCGTGGGTGTCGCTGAGAAGGATTTAGAAGCCCGCGGCAAGGCAGAGCTAGCCCGGCTCAGATTCGATGGGTACCGCGGTACCCTTACCACGTTCGGTGTGCCACTAGTCGAACATGGCGACGTGGTAGTAATACAAGACCCAGACTACCCAGAGCGCGAGGGCTCATTTTCAGTCGATAAGGTCATAAAATCATTTGGCACCGGCGGCAGCCGGCGCAACATCACACTAGGTCCAAAAGCATGAGTTCAGTAAAAGACCTTTTCGAGCAAATGGTAAATAGCCAGATACCGGTATCTGTCATTTCTGGCATTGTTACCGCTGTCCGGCCCGACGAAGATACGTGCGACGTCCAACCTCAAAGCGCTGACGCTGAAGTATTTGACGTGGCGCTACTCAACGGCATTTACCCGGCCGTAGGTGCTGAGGTGCTGATAGGCTTAGTAGAAAACAGGCTCGTTGATACCTTCCTTATTTCAGCTGACAAGATTACGCACTACCGACTAGCTACCGAGCAAGAAAGCTTGCTTACGGTGCTTCAGGACTTGATAAAGCTGATTCAGGCAATGGTGTTCACAACCAACAGCGGCCCAACTATCAAGCTGCTCAACTCAGCTCAATTCGACCTTTTAGCGAAACGCCTACCCAACCTTCTTACCGCCTAAGTCATGCCCCTAAGCACAGCACTTCCCATCCTAGAAACTGATATCATCAAAATTCTTGATGAGCTGAGCACGGCCGAAAACCCAGAAGAGGCCCGCAAAAACTACGCTAAGAAGCTATCAAAAGCCGTGTACGACTTCGTGAAAGCTGGCTTAGTCAAAACTACTGGCAGCGCCGCGGCCCAATTCGGCACTATCGAATGAGTGTACTAGATATCCTGCTAGGTGAGGGCTTTGACCTAGCTTTTACAGCGCAAGGTGACTTTGCCGTTGGGGAGTCCGACGCACAGCATGTCGACCTACTGCTACAAACTATGCAGGGTGAGTGGCGAGAAGATGCCCTTGTAGGCGTTGGCGTAACCCGTTACCTCAAATCTCCTTACGGCCCGGCGCAAGCTTCGCAGCTGTCGCGAGAAATCACAATTCAGCTTGTCCGTGATGGCTTCACTGTGCTAGAAGTAGAAGTGTCGGACCTCACTAATGCCAGCATCAACGCTGAGAGATTATGACACAAGTAAGCGACGGGCAAAGCCTGCTAGATATCTGCCTGCAGGAATTAGGCGACCTCAGCGCCGCTTATGACTTAGCCGACGCAAACGGCCTTGCTATAACCGACGTGCTCACACCTGGGCAACAGCTAATCATACCTAGCAGCCTGCTAGGTCGCTCAGATGTAGCCGCCTACTTCACAGCGCGAGCACAACGCATCAACACGGGCAAGGGCACTGAGCTAGAAACCACTACTGAGCAGCCTACTTCACAAGCCAAGTATTTCAATAACAGCTATTTCAAAAATACCTATTTCGCTTAATAATGGGTCAGTACGCAGAACAAATAGAATCGATAGCTACACGGCTGATACCTGCACGGCCGGCAACAACTCCTGATGAGCTGTTGACCGGTCCGGAACTGCTAGAAGTATTTGCGCCTATTATTGCCGCAGTTTCTTTCCTAGAAGGACTCTCGGAAGGCTCGCGCATTCTACACGCGCCCGGCGCCCCAGACCCTACTATTGGCAAGGATGGCGACGCTTATATTGATGAGTCAAACGGAGACCTGCACTTTAATGATAATGGCGCCTGGGACTTCCGTATGAGTTTGCGCGGTCCGATAGGCCCACAGGGCAAACAAGGCCCAATAGGCCCGGCAAGCACAGTACCCGGTCCTGTTGGCAAAAGCGCCTATCAGGAGTGGCGCGATGCTGGCAACCTAGGTACGCCGGCTCAGTTTCTAGCCTCGCTTCAGGGCAAAACACCTACAAAGGGCACTGATTACGTTGACGGTGCTGATGGCAACAAAATACATTGGGAAAGCTATGCGCCAACCTATGAGGCTGGTACTGTTGGCGATGCTTGGTTTTACACGATATCGGGTAGCAAGCTTGCTATTTATGAATACATAGGGCCAAGTATAGCCAACACTCCTTTAGCCGAAGGAGAAACAGGTGTTGGTGTGGCTGCCTATTGGCGGCTGCGCTATACCTCTCCCGATGGCAGCGCCGCGCCAGCTGCAGGCAGTGTGACAGCAGATGCCGTGCTGTCTGTTTTTGAGCAAGGCAGCAACGTTACAATTGCCAAAAACCTTGCTACGGGCAAGCTCTCGATTAGCAGCAATAGCAGCAACGCTGGTGGCACGGCACCCGACCTAAGCGGCTACTATAACAAGGCTGAGAGTGATACGAAGTATGCTGCTAAGGCTGCAGCTACCACAACTACGGCCGGCCTAGTAAAAGCTGGTGCGGGTGTAGCAGTAAGCGCCGACGGCACGCTTTCAATTTCTGACTTAGTAGAGCTAGCGGCTGAGTTTGCCGGCGCCGATAATCAAACGGCAACGCTCACCATTTGGCCCGCGGCGGCCGGCACCTATGCGCTCTATAGTGCTACGGGCGTGAACGTGAGCAGCTACCAAAAAAACAGCATTGATTCTCCGCTGCCAATCACAGTGGCCGCGGGTGATAAAATCACCATCCTAGGTGCCGGCAGCGGCACGGTACGGCTCAGAAAACAATAGCATGCTTAGAGTTTACTATACCTCGGCTAAAGTAGTGCCACCCGTTGGACCCTTCCACCGGCCGGAAACTAAAGCGCACGCCGCCCGAGTAGACGCGGCCGGTGGCGTGCTCTATGATTTGGATTTGATTGATCTGTGCTTTGCCTGGGCTGAAAACCAAGGCATCAGCACGGCCCCTAATGCCTTTATGCACTGGTCGGCTGTGGTGTTTGGCGTTGTCAAAGATGCCAATGATTATGTGAGCCGCATTTTCTGTCTGTTCGGCAATGATCTGGTACGTACCTCCGGCTTTCCTTTTTATGATGTGAATGCCTACGGCCAAGGTCGGAGCAGTGTATTCCTGCCGGCTAACTGCTCCTTTTCCGCCACTTGGAGCACCAATAGCCCGCGCTATACTACTTCTTTTGGCCTGGGTACGATTGGCAACAATCCCAACTCACCTGTAACCCTCTACAGTGAGAACGGCATTGGGCACTTCCTGTTTTTCTACGATTCAGGCAATCCGGTGATGTGCATTTTGGATGGCCCGCAGGGACGCACCATGCAAACCGATGGCGCTGGGGGCTACTATGGTTCCCGCCGCACTGCTGTCCGGATCGATCTAGCCAGTAATGACCCGATCAATTACCAATACAACGGCCTCCGTAGGCAGGGCTCACAGTGGTACAACTACCAAAACGTAGGGGGGCAATACGCCGCCACGCTCAACCTAGGTATCACCGCTGGCCAGTCCGGAGCCTACCGCTACGGCATGCAGCTAGCAAGCTCCGGCTATTGGACAGATGCACAGATCAGCTCCTTTGATGCCCTCCTACAACAGATTTATCCTGATGCCCCTTATATCAACGTGTAACCGATGGCCCGTTCTATCTCTGATATTTTCGACTCGATACAAACAGCTCGCGAGGCTAAGCCAGAGCTATCTAGCCTAAATTCACCTTCGGCCGTGTCAATACACCGGCTCTGGGCTTACATCACGTCGGTTGTGCTCTGGGCACATGAGACGCTGTGGGACCGACACAAAGCCGACGTTGACGCTGCCCTAGCTCGCGCCAAACCGGGTACCGCCGCATGGTATGCTGACCAAGCACTTTTATTCCAAGCAGGCGACACACTCGTTGCTGATGATGAGGGCATACATTATGCCGCGGGTAGCACTGGTGCTCGCATTATTACGCGAGCTGCAGCCATTGAAAACGAGTTGACGGGCAAGCTTTTTATTAAGGTTGCCAAAGATGGAGCTACAGCGGGCACCCTCGCGCCGCTGTCGAATGCTGAGCTAGTGCAGGTGCGCGGGTACTTTGACCGTAAGGGCTTTGCCGGTGTTCGGAAAGAAATTGTGAGCCGCGCCGCTGACAAGCTCAAAGTTGCGGCTGATGTGTACTACGACCCACTCATTGACGTGCCAGGGCTACAGCTGCTAGTGCAAGCCGCTATTCGCTCCTACCTAGCTAATCTCGACTTCAACGGCCTAGTCTATCTGTCGAAAATTGAGGACGCAATACAGAGCGTAGCCGGGGTAAAAGATGTGAAGCTATTAACCGTGTCGGCTCGCGCCGGCAACGGGGCTCCTACTATCATTCCCCGAGTCTATGAGACCCAGGCAGGTTACATAGTAGAAGATAATGCCTCAGAAAGCACCCTAGCTGACACCCTGCAATTCATCCCCTATGGCTCTTGATTTAACCAAGGTGCCGGCCCGGTACCGGCTCAACATTGAAGCGCTGCTTACCTCGCTCCTGCCTGCACTGCTCAGGCAAAAACGAATGGTAGCTTGGATTCAAGCGCTACACTTGCCACTGTTGAGCCTCTATGAACAATTCATTGAGCACGTAAAGCGCTCGACAACTGAACTGAGCTATAACGGCCAAACCATGATGCTTGAAAAAGCTCTCAACGACCGTTTCGACCCAGGTTTTAGGCGAATCAAGATTATCAATTCAGATACCGAGCTAGAACCCGTCTACCTCAATTTTGTGAGTGAACAGCAACCCGCGCCGGCGCTGTATTTGGACAATGAAGGCGAGCCATTGCTTTACATAAATGCATGGAATGAATACACTAATCAAGTAGGGTTTACTGTGCAGGTGCCTAGGTCGCTTGCCCCTAAACAAGCTTCCTTACAAGCGAGAATCAAGCAATTAAAACTTGCTCTAATCCGTCACACGATAGTTTATAAGTAACAGTCAATGAAGTATTTGATATTTGAGGTTGGCGGCCGGCCGGTTGCTAACGATGATTTGCTAACACTGCAAACAGAAGCACACGACGCAATAGAGGCAATCTTGCAGGGGGCGCCGCCAATGGTGCTAAGTGGCTGTACTTGTGAATTCCTAAGCAATAGCCGCGGCAACATTTCACCGGGTTTCGTCTGGGCGGGCTACCACATTCAGCGCTTTGACGGTGCTAGTGATGTGCAGTTTCCTTGTGAGATTGCCCATACCCACGATGAGCAGTTTGACCCGCGCCCCTATCAAACAGGTGGCACAAAGAATTGCATGAGCGAGCCACAGTTAGAGGTGCAAGCCTACGGCACTGCTGCTACAGCTGATGCTGTGTTGTTTGGCGTTAATGGTCCGGAACTTACTTATTGGAAGTGGATTGAATCGAAAACCCGCTATAAAGGCGAGGTTCAGTGGCTAACTAATCACAACAGTGATTTGTACGACGGGACCGGCCGCGGGTGGCGAGACCAAGCCGCACGAGGCTGGCAGCTCTGTAACGGGCAAGGTGGCGCAGCTGACTTGCGCGAGCGGTTCATTGTAGGCATGAACCCAACGAACGGCGACTATACCATTGGCAAAACAGGTGGTGAGGCTAAGCACAGGCTCACGACCGATGAAATCCCAGCGCACAAGCACGGTATGCAGAAAGCCGGAAGCCACGCCCATGATATCAATAGCCGTGGGTCTGATGGTGGCCAGCTTTCAGCCTCGCGAGGCAACCAAGCTGGTAATGATGGCAACCTAAAAACGCAAACAGCCGGCGACCACGTACACGAAGTTGACGAAACAGGGGGTGGCCAGGAGCACGAAAACCGACCGCCATACTATACTCTCGTTGCTCGCGAGTGGGTCGGTTTTTAGCCGTGATAGGCCACGAAGGCCACGAACTTTCTTATTTCCCGGCTAGTTTTCTCTTTTTTCATTATTCATAGATTTGAGTATCTGAAAATAATGAAATAATTAAATACAGGCAGAGAAATAGGCTTGTTCGTGGCCTTCATGGCCCCTGAACACGGCTAATGGTTCTCAACTTGGAGTAAACGGATTATCAGTTACTGATTCGTTGGAAGGATTATTAAACCTTGTAAATATGTAGTATAAGAACTCAGCATTACCAGTAAAGGTAATTTTGCAATTATTAAACTTATTATCTCCAATTAAATCAATATCGGCCTTATCTATAATCACATCACAATCAGACACATTAACATCTTGCAAAACTTTCCCATCTAAAATTATTTTTTGACCTTCAATATCCCCCCTTAAAGGGACTTTGATATCTGCATGGTTATTCAAAACGAAGCCAATATACTCTATATCTGCGGGCGAGTAATTACCTATTGGTAGTGCGAAAGCCCTTCTAGGTGGAAGACCGGCTGGTTTCGAAAAACCTAGGATGAGATTAGTTTTAGCAAGTATACGTTCATCAGGTTCACCTGAATTTGCCTCGAATACCAACTCACCTTTCTTATTATACAGGTTAGCAGTTATTGTTGTAATCCAAGACTCAAATTCTTGGTTTCCTTTTCCTATAGCCTTTTGGAATTTAGTCTGAACTTTAAGTATTAACTTTCCAGTACTATCTGAAATGGCATACCCGGCATTGTCTCCATAATGAAAAGTAAAGTTATGTTGATTATTGATTATATTATTCTTGTCTAAACTGAATAGTAGTGCTCCTTCTGAATCAAAAACCCTCCCACTAATAAGAGGCATTGGAGATTCATCAAATGGCTCCATACCTATAAGAAAGAAATCATCTTCTGATCCTACCGCACCAATAGCGAATGCATTAATAAGATTGCCAGCTATTAAGTAATTATTGTAATCCCCAGGGTAGAATCTACCTCCTTTTATTTCATGTGTTTGCATGTGTTTGGTTGTTATATTCTGAGAGTGGTACTTACAGTAATTTTTTCGTTGGTGCGGTAAATAAAATGCTAATTTTTCCTATTGCGAGCCTGTGGGCTAAGTTCCACTATACACCACCTTCTGTCTAAAGCCTATTCCCTCATTTATACATAAATTAATATATTATTAAATCATTATATAATTATATAAACAAAGACGCCAGGTATACAAACGTAGGCGGATTTAGAACAAGGCAAAAAGGTACTTTTTGCAACATGTGATACCCATGTGATACCTGATAAAAGCAAAAGCCCCGTAAGTGCTTGACTTACGGGGCTTTGCAATATCAAAACGAGGTTTCGAGTAGTCCGTAGGGGAATCGAACCCCTGTTGGTAGAATGAAAATCTACTGTCCTAACCCCTAGACGAACGGACCATTTTGTTGTATTATTGCCGTCCCTTGTTCGTTTTGATGGTGCAAAGATAGAGGTGGGAGCTTTCACCGCAATACCTGTCCCTAAAAAAATCTCGTATCGAACACGAATAAGCTGACTTTCAGGCAGAAAAATTTCACTCAAACACTGCATCAGCAGCATTATATTGGTCTGCTTACCGAAAACCCAGGCTCCAAAATTGGTTTTTGGATGAGAAGCCGGGCTCCGGCAGCGACTTCTTGACTCTACCGGAGCTGCCTGCCTACTCTCCATCAGTAGCGTCAACCTTCCTACTGCGGAAGCACGACGCACCTAGCTTTTGCAGCGCTTTTATTCAGCGCGTCAGAATCAATGCGGGTGTGAAATTGTTATACCCTCAATCCCGCGATGCGGGTAGAGGACCTGACTGCGCGTAATTTTCTCTGATTTGGCGAAGTTAGACCATCCTCATACCTTAGCCCCGCGTTTTCATCCGGCTCATTGGGAGTCGCTAAACCAATTTCTTTTATGGCTAAAATTAAAGTTGCCATCAACGGCTTCGGCCGCATCGGTCGTCTCACGTTCAAGTCGCTGCTCGGGCGTGACAACGTGGAAGTGGTGGCCATCAATGACCTCACGGATAATAAAACTCTGGCTCACCTGCTCAAGTACGACTCCGTACACGGCCGCTTTGATGGCACCGTAACCTACGACGAGGAGAGCCTGACGGTAAACGGCCAGCGCATTCACGCTCTTGCTGAGCGCGACCCGAAGCTTCTCCCCTGGGGCGACATGGGTATTGACGTTGTTCTGGAATCGACGGGCCGCTTCGTTGACGAGGCTGGCGCAGGTCAGCACATCACGGCTGGCGCGAAGAAAGTAGTTATTTCGGCTCCCGCTACGGGCAACATTCCCACGGTTGTGCTTGGCGTGAACGAAGATATCCTCACCGGCGACGAGACCATTATCTCGAATGCTAGCTGCACCACCAACTGCCTGGCCCCGATGGCGAAAGTGCTGGACGAGGTGTTCGGCATTGAGAAAGGCTACATCACCACGGTGCACGCCTACACTTCTGACCAGAACCTGCAAGACGCGCCGCACAAAGACTTGCGTCGTGCTCGCGCCGCGGCTTACAGCATCATCCCGACCAGCACTGGCGCTGCCAAGGCCGTTGGTCTGGTACTGCCCGAGCTGAAAGGCAAGCTGGATGGCCTAGCCATGCGTGTTCCGGTGCCGGATGGTTCGATGACCGACCTGACCGTAATCCTGAAAAAAGAAGCCACCAAGGAGCAAATCAACGAGGCGCTGAAGCAGGCTGCTGAAGGTCCGCTGAAAGGCATCATTGAGTACACCACCGATCCGCTGGTGAGCATCGACATCGTGGGCAACACGCACTCTTGCATCTTCGATTCGGCGCTTACGTCGGCTAATGGCACGCTGGCCAAAGTAATTGGCTGGTACGACAACGAAACCGGCTACAGCACGCGTACGGCCGACCTCATCCAGAAGCTGGGTGAGAAAATGGCTTCGTAAGCTAGCTTTTTGTATTTTGTGGAAAGCCTGCCCTTTCGGGCGGGCTTTCTTTTTTGGTAGGTTGCCGGCCGTTTTCGGCCAGTTTTCCCGTATTCCGCTGCTATGCCCAGGCTTCGTATCTGTTTTATTCTGAATCCAAACTCGGGGACAAACCGCCGGCTGGATGTGCCTACCCTGCTGGCGCAACACCTCGACCTAGGTGTAGTAGACTATGAAATTTATCGAACAGAATACGCGGGCCACGCGGAGGAGCTGGCGCGCCGAGCCGCGGCGGCCGGCTTCCGAATAGTGGTGGCGGTGGGCGGCGACGGCACCGTGAACGAAGTCGGGCGCGGGCTGCTGGGCACGGGCGCTGCCTTGGGCATTGTTCCGCGCGGCTCCGGCAATGGTTTGGCTCGCCATCTGCGCGTGCCGCTAAACCTAGGGGCCGCTATCCGGCGCTTTAATGCCCCTAGCTTTCAGCACATTGACGTAGGCAGCATCAATGGGCACCCTTTTTTCTGCACGGCCGGGCTGGGGTTTGACGCGCACGTTAGCAAGTGCTTCGCCGCGGCGGGCACGCGGGGTTTGACAACCTACGTGCGGGTGGCCTTGCGCGAATACCGGCATTTCCGACCAACGTCTATTGAGGTTAGGTTTGGCGAAAAGCTGTTGAAAACCAACTGCTACGTGCTGGCTTTTGCCAACGCCGCTCAATACGGCAACAACGCCTATATTGCCCCGTTGGCCGATATTCGCGACGGACTGCTCGACTTGGTTCTCATTGATGCCCTCCCCCTCTGGCGAGCGGTGCGCGTGGGCCTAGGTTTGGCCATCGGCGACTTACCCAGATCCGGCGCCGCCGACTTCCACACGGCTCGCCAGGTGCAGGTGCAAGCGGCTACGCCCCTCGGCTTCCACATTGACGGCGACTATGTAGGCGAATCCTCTATTTTTGACGTAAACCTAGCTCCTTTGGCTCTGGAAGTAGCCACGTAAGAGTGGATGAGCGGCTGAGTGACTGAGTGTTGTTCAACGACTTATTCAGTTATTCCGCTGCTCAGTTACCATAAATCAAAGCTAAAGAAGAGCACGGCTGACCTACTTACGCAGTTGCTCCGCTACTCAGTTACTCTATTCTAATCCTATGAAAAACCGACGCAACCGGGAAGGCGTGGTGTATTCCACCAGCTCCGATTTCGAATACCAGCACCAGAGCGAAGAGGAAGCCGCTACGCTGCCGCCTCAGCAGCAAAACCTCCGCGTGCAGCTTGACAAGAAGTCACGCGGAGGCAAGCAGGTGACGCTCATCACCGGCTTTGTGGGGCGCGATGCGGATCTGCAAAACCTAGGTAAGGCGCTGAAAACCAAGTGCGGCGTGGGCGGCAATGCCAAAGACGGCGAAATCCTGATTCAGGGTGACTTTCGGGATAAAGCTCTGGCCGTGCTACTAGACCTAGGGTATAAAGCGAAAAAGGCAGGAGGCTAGGTCCGCAGGAATTGCAAGGCCCGCGTGACATCATCCGGCGTGTCAATCCCGATGGTTTCCAACGTTGTTTCGGCCGTCTGGATGCGGAAGCCGTGCTCCAGCCAACGCAGTTGCTCCAGCGACTCGGCTATTTCCAGCGGCGACGGCGGCAGGCGGGTAATCTGCTCCAGAATGTCGGGGCGATAGGCATAAAGGCCGATGTGGCGCAGGTAGCGATGATGCGCCAGCCACTGCTCGGGCGCGTGCTGGCGCTGGTACGGCAACGGGTGGCGGCTGAAATACAAGGCCTGACCGCGCTGGTCAATCACCACTTTCGGCAAGTGCGGGCTGCGCAACTCTTCCTCCGTCAGGACGGGTTTCACGAGCGTAGCAATCTGGGGCGGCGGCGTAGCGGCGAAGAGCTGCACCAGGGCGTCAATCTGGGCAGGTTGCACGAAAGGCTCATCCCCCTGAATATTCACCACGCAATCTACTTCAGCACCTAGGTCGAGCTGCTGATAAGCCTCGAATACCCGGTCGGTGCCGCTCGGGTGATCGGGCGACGTCAGGACAACTTCGCCGCCAAAACCTAGGACGTGGCGCTGAATCCGCTCATCGTCGGTGGCCACCACCACGCGGCCCAGCGACGACTGCTGAGCCTGCGCCACCACGCGTTGGATAATGGATTGTCCGCCCAGATCGATGAGCGGTTTACCGGGCAGGCGGGAGGAAGCGTAGCGGGCGGGGATAATGCCGAGGGCGTTGAGCATAGCAGAACAGGACTGAGAACCGTGCTGCAAAAAACGCCGAAATTTCCGGTATCTACCTAGGTCAGTCGGGTTTGCAGCCAGAAAAGCTACTTTATCCGGATTTAGCGCCAAGCCAAGCCGGCGTAAGCGGCCTTGGGCTAGGATTATTTTTTATCTTTCCGCCTACTTTATCCCGTCTTCCGCGCGGGGCCAGGCCCCGTTGCTGGCTTCTGCGTGCTTGCTGCGCACCTTCTCTTATGACTCGTTTTTTAGTGCTGCTTACCACGTCTTTTTTCGTTGGTTTTACGGCGTTGGCCGCTCCCCGGCCTGTTGCCCCGGTCGATTCGATTGGAGTCATCTACCAAAACAACAAAATGCTGATCAAGCACCGCGTGAAAGCCGGTGAAACCCTGTACGGCATTTCCAGGCGCTACAAAGTGCCCGTTGACCAAATTGTGGGGGCTAACCCGCAGATCAAAGGAGCGTTGTATTCGGGACAGGTAGTGCTGGTACCCCGCACGCGAGTAGTGCTTACTCCCGCCCCGGCAACGGCGACCCGCCCGGTGCCAGCAGCTCCGCGCCCAGCTACCGCTGCACACTCCCCTACGGCACCGGCAGCCAAACCTACAGCTCCCGCGCCCGGCCTGCACTCCGACGCCGTTGGCAATCAAGTGTATGTGGTGCAAAAAGGTGAGACACTCTTCTCGACCGCCCGCCGCTTCAATCTGGCGCCGACTGAGCTAGCCCGCCTCAATCACCTGCCCGTGACGTACGGCGTGCGGGTGGGGCAAACGCTGATCATTGTGCCCGCCGACGGTGCTCCGGCCAGTGCTAAACCAGCCCCAACCGAGCCGACTGGTGCAGCAAACCCGCCCAAATCGACCCCACCAGCGCCAGCTACCCTGCCCGAGCGCCCCGATGAAGAGGAGCGCAACAAAGAAAACAGCACTGATGCCGCTATCACATCGGCACCTAGCAACAACGAAGAGCGGGCACCCGAGCGGGCCAGCGAAATTGTGCATCGAGTGCGGGAAAATGGCCTCGCTGCTACCATCGAAGGCGCCGTAACCGACAAGTACCTAGCCCTGCACAAGACGGCGCCGGTGGGCACCATTATGCAGGTTCGCAACATCATGAACGGCCAGTCGGTGTACGTGCGCGTAATTGGTCAGCTACCCGACACGGGCGAGAACAGCAACATTCTGGTGCGCCTCTCCCCTCGCGCCGTGCAGCGCCTCTCCATGCCAAACAGCCGCTTCCGCGTCGAAACCTCGTATGTACCGTAGTCAGTTAACATCTATCAATTAACATTTACCAGTTATCAGCACTTGCCAATCTAACCTAGGTTACTGGTTTAGTATAAACTGGTAAATGTTAATTGGTAAATGTTAAATGAAATGAATACTGCTCAGCTTCGTAAATTTCTTGACGACCACTACGACCGTTACGATCAGCCGGCTTTCATTGCGAATGATCCGATCAACATTCCGCACCGCTTTACGCAGCGGCAGGATGTGGAAATCAGCGGATTGTTTGCGGCTTTGCTTGCCTGGGGGCAGCGCAAGACGATTATCAGCAAGTGCCACGAGCTGCTGCGCCGCATGGATGATGCGCCGTATCAGTTCATTATGCAGCATTCCGACGACGACCTGAAGGGCCTGCTCGGCTTCTGCCATCGCACCTTCTGCGACACCGATCTGCTGTACTTCGTGCATTGGCTGCGCTGGTTTTACCAAAGCCACAGCACGCTGGAAGAGGCATTTCTGCTCGGCAGCACGCAGCGCGAGCGACTGGAGAACTTCCACAACCTCTTCTTTAGCTTGCCCGACGCGCCCCAGCGCACCCGCAAGCACGTAGCGACGCCCGCCCGCGGCTCGGCCTGTAAGCGCGTGAATATGTACCTGCGCTGGATGGTGCGCCAGGATGCACGCGGCGTCGACTTCGGCCTGTGGCAACGCCTGCCGATGGCCGATCTTATCTGTCCCTGCGACGTGCATGTGGAACGTGTGGCGCGCCGCCTGGGCCTGCTCACGCGCAAGCTGGTCGATTGGCAGGCTGCCGAGGAACTTACGGCGCACCTTCGCACCTTCGACCCGAATGATCCGGTGAAATATGACTTTGCTTTGTTTGGGCTAGGTGTCGAGGAAAAGCGACAACAAAGCTTATAAAGGTTTACGACCTAGGTTTCTGCGTTCTTCCTGGTCGCAATTGCCGGGCGCTAGCCTACCAGCCAACGCTGTGCTTCCTGCTCGTAATGAAACAGTTGGTACGAGAAATCAGGAAACTCGGCAACTGTCAGGGTGGCGTCTCGCATGAGCGAGACGGTGGCCAGCCGCGTGAATACATCCTGCCCAACGACAATTGCGGCCCGGCTAGGTCCCAGTTGGGAGGCGGCGTGCGGCAGCCAATCGGCGCGAAACCAGGATTGCACTTCTGGGCTGGAGGATTGCATTCGCTGCTGGTTGACCAAGATGCGGCGCCAGCCAGTTTGCAGTAAGTAAGTCAGCACTCGGTCAAATAATTCGACAATCATTGCATCCTCCCGTTGGCCCTCATTCCAATGCAGATGAAGGTATTGGCCGGCCTGCTCTGCACGCAACGAACCGGCTGTATTGGAGTGCACCAACATAGAAGAAGTCATTCGGTTCGGCAATAAAGCGTGTTCAAAGGTACGGGAATAGCGTTGTCGGGCAAGCTGTAGGTGAGTGAAAGGCTTCGATGAAAAGCGCCCGGAGCTTCTTGGTGGTATAAGCAGTACGCGTAGTTTTGCGTAGTTTTTATTAGCTTTTCCCTGTTCTGTTCAACGCGAGTATGCCGCTTTCCACTCACCTGGTTTATTACGAGAATGCCGTTGGGCGCGTGAGTGAGCACGCCAACGGCTATGCCATTGTGCAGTATAAACCTGGCAAACGCCTTCTAGGCGACTTTCAGGCGCTTCTTACGCACCTAGGTCACCTGCTCCAACGCCGAAGCTGGCACAAGGTGCTCACCGATCAACGGGCCATGACTCCTTTCACCGATGAGGAGCGCCGCTGGATCCGGGAGCAGTGGTTGACCACGCAAACCGAAAGGCACCAAGATGTTATGGTAGCAATGCTTCTACCTGAAGATGTATTTGCGCGCTTGGCTACCAACTTGGTGATGCACGAAGCGCAGGAAGGCATTCTGCACTACCAGATCTTTCAGGACGAAGTTTCGGCTGCCGCATGGCTTCGGCAAGCTCCCTAAGCAGGCTAGCTTTGATGGTGTCCGCTCCGAGGACTACAGAAACAGCCGGCACGTGCTCTGGCGCTAGCCAATACCCTCACTACAATCCGTCTGGCTGTCGTTGAGCAGCCAACGCAACGCGGTTTCTTCCCGTTGGAAAAGGCAGTACTGTAGCTCCGAAACACTGCTGATAGCCAAGCTACTCTCTCGCATCAGCGAGACGGTAACAAGGCGGGTGAATACGTCCTGCCCAACAACAATTGCCGCCCGACAGGTGCCGATTGCCGCTACTGCCCTAGGTAGCCAGTTGGTGCGAAACCATAGCTCCACTTCCACACTTGCCGGCTGCATCCAGCGCTGGTTGATCAGGATTTTGTGCCAGCCCGTTTCCTGGATGTAGCGCAAAACGTGGCTGAACATCTCCTGAATCTGGTAATCTTCACGTATTCCTTCATTCCACGTCAGGTGTAGGTACTTACCTTCTTGGTCAGCACGCAAAGTGCCTGTTTTGTTGGAATACACTAGCATACAGCAATAGGTGAGTCGGACAGTTCAGGGGGAAATGAAAGGTAGTAAAGATAGGCAAACAAGCACATCCTTGCCATAGTATCGCTAAGCTTGCTTTTTCAGCGACTACGCAGGAGCCGTCGGCCCCGCACATAGGCAAAGCGCACGAAGATGAGGAGCAGATCGGGTAACCTGGCCCGGATAACGGTAAGCAGGCCCTGTCCCTGTCCGTAGCCGGGGTTGGCTTCGAGGAAATACGCTACATGCGGGTTCCGTTGCGGGTCCCAGACCAGCGGCGTGGTTTCGCGGGTTATCCAGCTCACCTGGCGCACCCTTGGGCTAGGCGGGTTGACAGGTGCCAGCTGAAAATCGTCGGCCAGGGCCTGGAGTAGCCGCTCGTAGGCCCCGGGCGTGGGCTGGTTGCGGTTAGGCCACACGATCGGGCAATAACGGGCAGCCAGCGCGTAGCTCGAAGGATGCACAAAAGACGCAAAGATGTAGGCAGACCAGCGCCAGTGCCGCAGGCTAGCCCCAATCATCTTCGCCAGGACGTGCAAAATGGTCAGGTCGGAGCCGCGGTAGTTCTCCAGAGAACCCATTTCCATGCGAAAGATCAACACGGGCTTGCCTTGCAAGGTTTTACGGAAGGCGTGCAGAGCCGTGTAGCCCACCCACTCGCCGGCGGACGTCTGGCGTACATATAGCCACGTACGCCACGCCGCGGAAAAGACAACGTACTGGCGGAATGCCTCGTACGGGACACCCGAAAAAATGCGACTATGTAAAGAATAGAGGCATTGACTCAAGGCTTCGCGTTTCTCTGGAGCAAGCTGCTGCAACACGAAACGCCGCGTACGAATAAAAGAAATAGACACTTGTTCTTACCTGTTAAGTATGCTTATCAGGGCGAAGGTAAATTGTATTATTTTAAAAATATATAAACAGGGATTTCTCCGAGCGAAGCACACGCAAGAAGCGGTGCCACGCACTCAGGCGTAACACCGCTTCTTATGCTTAACAGCCAAAGCCCAACTTTGTGAAAAGCTAGCCTACTTCCTACTCGCCACCGCTCTGCGACTGGCTTGTGCCGGCGGGGCACATGGTTAGATGCTTGATGCTAAATCTCAATTGAATAGGTAAGCTTTTAGAAGGTATAGATTGAAACGCTACCCCCTACTAGCTTTTGCTGTTCTAACAACAGGGCTCCACTTGCAGGGTGAGCTAAGTAGTAGCGAGTATCAGGATTAGTCTTTGCCGTTTTCTGATGCATCTTCCAGATTGCTGCATACAAAGGATCTTCTTTGGCAGCCGCAGCTAGCTCCCGAGATTCTACGTTAGCGCTAGTTCCTTGCGTAATCCAAACAGGAGGAACATAGCTTATTTCTGTTTCTTCTGACCCAAGACGCCGTTCCTTGACTTCAATCGGACGGTAGATGAAGGATTTATACTTCAGCTCTTTATCAAATTTCAAAAAGAACTTTCCGCCACCGCCCATTATCACACCACAGCTAATTGTAAACTCCAAATTACCAGTGACCGGATCAGGCAGGAAGGTGCACGAACGATACATTTTCCCACCGCTGAATGCATTTTTCTGGACTTTGCTTAGCTCTTTCGGGTAAGCTGTCTGGTATTTGCTACGAGCTACGCCATTCAGATCATAGCGATGCATGAACAGCCCTTCATTATCATCACCATAGCCATAATCCTGTTTTCCTTCACTCCCATGCGAGTACTCTCCGTAGATAACTACATCACCAGTGGCATAATCTAGGTAGAAGTCACCAAAGCCTCCAGTTATCAGGTCGTATTCATCAAAGGTGTATTTGCTCGTACTATGCTCCCGGTAGATGTGGCTTTGTTCCACTGCTTGCTGGAAACTACCCGAATAGATTGGGTAAGTTCCTTTTTCGAGGCCGAGAGTAGTCACAAAGCCTCCTATTTTCTGTCCGTCATTGTTTACTACCAAGACCTCAAACTCGACAGGCATACGCGAAAAATTATCTTTTTTGCTGTGCCCTCTCAAGCGTCTGACTAAGTAAGACTGCCCTGAGCGATGACCTAGGTAGCACCAATCGTTATAAAATATATTAGACTTCGTACGCTCAGGTGTAGCTGGCAAGCCTAATGTGATGCGACGTCGAGTTTTTTTGTTGAGATCATAGACCTCCAAAAAGTGTTCTGTTTTATCTTCTCGCTCGTTACGTTCGCGCGCTATTTTGTAATAAGCACTGCCTTCTGCAAAATGAGCCATCACACGTCGCTCTACCTTTTTCTCTACCGTAGTAGGTGCAAATACCGCACGTTGTAGCTGACCACTTTCATCAAAATGCTGTACTACTGTACTTCCGTGTTTCAGGGCTGATTCCTTTTCCTTCTTATCGACATCAGATAAGAGGACTTCTACAGTATAGAGGTCGGAACTATTAGTGAATACATCTACTGGATTTAGGAAGCTGGATAAGGCCTGCCGCTCCCGGCCAGACTGGGTACTTTTGCCCGTGCCAATACCTAGCACAATAACCTCAGGCTTGGCAAACTGAAAGCGGCTGATTTTACCCTCCCAAGCGGTCTTTCCAGTTGCCTGGAGCAGGAGCACACGCACATCGTTCGATTCACTGGAGGAAATAAAAACTGCTGTTTTGTTATCGGCGAGTTGCACCACGCCGCCCAAGGCTTCCTTTGGGGCTAGCTTTACATTGCCTACCAGCGTTTGAGCAATGCTAACGCTTGTGCAGGCTAATAGACTGAGCAGTAAGCTGCCCATCCTTATGTATGATCTCAGCATAAAAAGATGAATAAAGTAGGAGTAGTATCTAGAACGTTTTGCCCATAGTCACATGTAGCTCTTGCAGCGACAGTACCTCAACCGACCCCTCGCTGGAATACACATTGTAGAAACGTGTAGGGCGTAAGTCGCCGCTCAGGCGCAAAAACCAATCGGCTTTGTCGGAACTGTACACGCCTTCCAGCATGGCGCTGGGCGAGCGGAACGGAATGAAGAAGTAGCTGGCCCGGTAACCTAGGCCGGCTCCCACCCCAAAGCTTTTCTTTGACTTCTTAGTAGCTTTGGCCCCGTAACGCCACGTTACGTATTCAGGGAAATCAAGCAGCAGTCGCGTATTAAAGCCATCTATTTTTTCCGGAGCACCTAAGATGCCTGCACTCGCATTGAGCGAAATGCCTACCGAGTGTTCGGGACTAAACTTAAGAATTGGGGTATCAAAACCTAGACTCAGCGCTAAGTGAATAGCTTTGGCGTTGACAGTTTTCAGCCTATACGTTTCATTCACAGAACCAGGCATGTAGGACGGATCAGCTTCAGGGGCTGAACTGCGAACCAGCACAGCACCCACGCCATAACATCCGGAAAACTTGCTGACTTGCGCACGCGCGCTTAGAGTCGCCCCTGCTGCCAGCAGCAGGACGCTCACTATTTTTTTATACATCGTTAGTTATAGTGAAAACGAGAGACGGTACCCGAGTCGCCCACGGCGAAAAAGGTGCTGGCATCAGAGAAATCAGCCGCACGGTAGTTGTGCCGGATTGTAGTACCATCAGGCCCCAAGACCTGCACCCAAGGTGAGTCGTACTTGCTATATTCCTTATGCTTACGAATGATCGACCAATCGCCAACGGCTACGATGTTATCCTGCCACTGTGCTAGCCCTCGAATCGTGAAGGTATTGCTTGGATGAACGCGGTAGATGGTCCAGTTGCTGGTAGTTGTGCTACCCGGAACAGGAAATACTTCCTGAAAGCCCCCGCCCTCAATACCCGTGTTTTTGGCTCCTCCTACCCACACAAACCCTTTCCCATTACGATAGCGCACAACGTCGTACATATTGGGAAAGCCGCCCAAGGAGTTTCGATCCCAATTTAATCCACCGTTAGTGGTTTTGTAGATAGCATATTCCGAACCTACTGCCACCCCGGAATCGGCGGAGGTGAAGGATACGGCGTGCAAATCGAGCCTAGGATACCAGTTGTAAGCGTTTTGAGAACTCCAGCTAGCTCCCCCATCGTTGGTCCGCAAAATGGTATTATCGGGACCTACCGCGTAGCCTACCTTGGCGGTGACCAGCTGAATATCCTCCACAGGAAGGTATTCTTGCCTTTTCCAACTCACCCCACCATCAATGGTGCGGTACAGACCAGTGCTGGTACCAGCCCAGCCATTAGTAGCAGATGTAAATAGTAATTTATTTACATCACCCAGTACTTTCTGACTTCTATCCTGCCACGATTGCCCGCCGTCTGTCGTTGCCAGGATGATCCCCTGCGCACCTCCAACAAAGCCCTGTGTAGCAGATATAAAATCAACAGTAGCTAACGTCTGGGGGCGAATACTAGCGGGTACAGCCAGGTCTTCGAACCGCATGGTAGAATATGTATCGAGAATGTTTTTTTCCTCTGAACAACTTCCTAAAAACGCAGCTATTACTATACTAAGTAATACTTTCTTCATCAATTATGTTTTTTATATATAGTAATTTATCAAAGTTATGTACTCTCCCATGTATTTGAAACAACCCCCTACAATTATTTTTTAATAATTGTACTTTTACAATAAATTAAACTACATATCAAGTGCTAATCGTAGCATGAGCCAAAATAAAAGCGGTGCCACGCGCTCAGGCGTAACACCGCTTCTTTTGCTCCAACAGCTGAAACCTAGCTTTGTGAAAAGCTAGCCTACTTCCTACTCACCGCCTGTAGCCGACTGGGTCGTGCCGGCGGGGCGCACGGTTGGGTACTTGATACCTAGCTGCTCCAGGTACGTTTTGTACTTCGCCGGATTGTAGTAGTACTTCTTCATCTCGGGCCGGAATTCCGCCATGATCTTTTTATTCAGCTCGATAGCGGGCTTGTCGGTTTTGGAGATAAACGGCGTGTACTTGGTGTCCTTGGTCTGCACGTCGTTGAAGTAAGACCAGGCATTTTTGATGATTTCAGGCTTCACGAGCATGTCGAGCAGCGTCATGGCTTCGGCTTTGGCGCCGGCCGTCACGCCTTTGTGGGCGATGGGTGTGGCCATAGCAATGGCATTGGCCCAGTGGTGACCAGGCAAGCCCGGAATGTTGGCCGGGTAGCGCAGCACAATGGTGGGCACGTTCCAGGAAATATCCGCAATATCGTCGGAGCCGCCCCCGATGGAGTTGTTGTCGGGCTTGCTGAGGCTGTCCAGGGTCATGGCCAGACCGTCGATGGGGCGCCCGCGACGGTCGGTTTTGGGTGCCTTCATCTCGACTTGCGTGGCGCGAGCCAGAGTCTGATCATCAGGCGTCCAGGTGGGCAGACCGACCATTTTGATGTTCTCGTACATCACCTCGGCCATGGGCTTGTTCATGTGGCCCGGCCAGGCGCTACCCAGGATTTCATACGTCATTTCCGTGTTGGTCATCATCGTGGCGCCCTGGGCCATCTTGATGCCGTCCTGGTACATCTGCATGATCTTGGGGTAGGTTCGGTCGCGGAAGTAGTACCACACCGACGCCTTCGAGGGCACCACGTTGGGCTGGTCGCCGCCGTCGGGGATGACGTAGTGCGAGCGTTGGGTCACCTCCATATGCTCGCGGTGGAAGTTCCAGCCAATGTCCATCAGCTCCACGGCATCGAGGGCGCTACGGCCACGCCACGGTGCTCCGGCCGAGTGCGCCGCCTGCCCATTAAAGTTGAACTTAACGGACACAATACCGTTGCCGCCTACATCGCCCCACGATACCCCTAGGTTATCGCCGACGTGGGTGAAGATGCAGGCATCTACGTTCTTAAAGAAACCGTCGCGCACGTAGTAGGCTTTCGCGCCGAGCTGCTCTTCGGCCACGCCCGGCCACAGCACCAGCGTCCCCGGAATCTTCTCACGCTGCATGATCTTCTTGAGCGCCAGCACCGCCGTGATGTTCAGCGGCTCGCCCGAGTTGTGGCCTTCGCCGTGGCCGGGTGCTCCTTCAATGATGGGGGCATGATAGGCTACGCCGGGCTTCTGCGAGGCTTTCGGAATACAATCGATGTCGCTGCCAATGGCAATAATTGGCTTGCCAGAGCCCCATTTCGCCATCCAAGCGGTCGGAATACCGGAAACGCCTTGCTCGATGGTAAAGCCATTTTTCTTCAGAATATCGGTCAAGTAGCGCGAGGTTTCCGTTTCCTGAAAACCTAGCTCCCCGAAGCTGAACACCATATCCACCATTTCCTGCGTGGATTTCTGCTGCTTGTCGATTTCAGCCACCATCTCTTTTTTGAGCGCCTCCAGCTTGGCCGGCGACATCGTGGTTTGGGCAGCGGCCTGCCTAGGCGCGAGGGCGCCCACTAAGCCGGCCGTGGCTAGCACAAGGCCAGCGCGGCGGAAAAGATGCGGTAGTTTTCTTTTCATGGGGAGTAGTGGTTGGTTGAGGTTGAAATGTAGCGCGAAGCTGGAGCTTCGCGCATCGTTGCACGGAATCGTTGTGATGTAGCACGAAGCTGGAGCTTCGCGTATCGTTGCACGACCAAAACCTAGCAACGATTTCGTTCAACGACACGCGAAGCTGGAGCTTCGCGCTACAGGCTAATAAGCTAGGTCATCATTCAGGAAGTCCATAGCGGGCATGCCGATGGGCGCGCCGGGAGGCATCGCGGAAGCAGCCGGTGTTAGGAATTTTTCGGGGCTTTCGCGGTACTTGCCGATCTGGTCCAGGCCAAACAGCAGGTTGGCTTTCTGCCTGGGTTCGGCCTTCGCCACGGTGGCGCTCATCCATTGCTGAAGATCATCAACTTTCAGCAAGGCCGCGCCGCGCACGCCGGGCGATGCTTTTTCGTTGGCAGCTAAAGCTAGCAAGTATTTCAGGGTGAGGTTGTTCACTACTACTTGCAATTCACCATTGTAGCCAGAAGCCAGGGGCGTTTTCCAGGTTTTATCCAGCAGCTTGTTCATCACGGGCAGCAAGCCGGGCTGGGCCGCGTCGCGGGCGTGGTACTCGACGAGGCGCGCCGCCCGTTCCGGGTTCAGAATGGAGGAAATCGTCTCGTTAGCCGCCGATTCGGCCGCGGCCAATGGGTCGAAGGTGGGGCCGGTGTAGCCGCTGAACGTTTCGAGGCCGCCGGGGAAGCCTGAAGGGCGCGGCGGAATCTTCTGAATCAGTTTTTCGGGCAAGGCTAGGGCCTGCGGCGCTACGGTAGCCATCAGGGCATCGAAGGCGCGCCACTGCTCGGCGGGCTCCACCATGCGGGTGATGGTTTGGCCGTCGTTTTTCACGGCGTGGGTGAAGTACAAGCCACCCAGCGACTTGGCCGTGGCCTCAATCTGGTAGCGGTGCAGCAGGTACATGGGCACCAGCACCTCCTCCAGCGTAGCCATCGGCATATCTTTCTGGATGGCCTTCTCCGAGAAGTTATCCAGCACGTGCCGGCGCACGGTCATCAGCTTGTTGAGCTGCGTCACGGTGTTTTCGCCATCATCCCACTGGTGGGAGTTGGGGTGCACGTAGCCGCCAATGTCCGGGATGAAAATGTGGCCCTGCTTCAGGGTTTCCTGCATGATTTTATCCAGCGCCTCGTCCTCGTTCGTGCCTTTTGGGAAATCCTGGTAGCCCCAGAGCACGGCGCGCTTGTCCCAACTGCCAATGCCCGTGGCGTAAGCGTCCGACACGTCGATGGTGCCATCGGCCTTCAGCGAGAAGCGCGGAAACGGGTAGTCCATCACCGACGTGCGGCCTTTCGGACTAGCGGCAAAGTTGTGGTAGAAACCTAGGGTGTGCCCGATTTCGTGGGCCGAAAGCTGACGAATGCGGGCCATGGCCATCTTCTCCATCTTGTCGCTCACCGGCTTGCCGTCCTCGTAGGGTTGCAGCAAGCCCTCGGCAATCATGTAGTCCTGGCGGTGACGGTCGGAACCTAGGGTCACGACACCTTTGATAATCTCGCCCGTGCGCGGGTCGATGTACGAAGAGCCGTACGAAAAAGCCCTCGGGCTACCAGAGCGGTTCACCCAGTTCACCACGTTGTAGCGGATGTCCATGGGGTCCGCGCCGGCGGGCAACTCCTTGATCTGAAAGGCATTCTTATATCCGGCCGCTTCAAATGCCTGGTTCCACCAGGAGCCGCCCTCGATGAGCGCTTTCTTAATCGGCTCCGGCGCGCCACGGTCGACGTAGTACATAATCGGCTCGACCGGCTCGCTCATCGCAGCCTTCGGGTTTTTCTTTTCTAAGCGGTGCCGCCGGCTGTAGCGCTTGGTAAGCTGCTCGGTCATCGGCGCCGAAAAGTCCATGTAGGTGAACTGGTTGAAGCCCGAGCGAGGGTCAAACTTGCGCGGCTTGTAGTTGTCGTCGGGCAGCTCCACGAACGACTGGTGCATGTTCACCGTCACCGCGTTCGGGTCGGGCGCGATGTCGGAGCCACCTCCGAAAAAGCCACGCCCCGCTCCAGTCGGACCGCCCGTGAACGTTATCATGGCCTCGAACTCCGTGTTTTTGGGGAAGTTCCTGGTGTTCTCCAGATAGACCGCCGAGCGTGATTCGTCGAAGCGATACGGCGCATTACCTGCCCCGCCACCGCCTGCCCGACCGCCACCCACGCCGGGGCCAGCATAGCTAGGTGTACCTAACCGGTCGCCGATTTTCTGGCTGTCGCGCACCAGGAATGGTGTTAAGTCCAGCAGCACTTTGTCGCCTTCTATCGCGGCGGGGTTGAAGCCCCAAATCACCGATTTGGCAAAGGCGTTTTCCACGGCGTGCTGCTCATCCGGGTTCTTGGCGCTGGCGCGGTAGCCGTACACGGGCTCGACCAGCATGATCTTGTTGCCGACGCGCGTAAACTTGGCAATGGCCGAGGACGCCTGTCCACGCTCCGGCCCACCCGAACCAACACCGTCGGTAAGCGAGCCGAAATACAGGAACTCCTTACCTAGCTTGTCTACCTCCAGGTAGATTTTGCCGCTCTTTTCATCGTAGTAAAAAGGAAAATAGCCGTCGAATTTCTTCATGCCCTGCGTGACCGATGAGATGGATGCGGCGGGCTTGGCTTCGGCTCTGGGGGCGGGATTGGAAGGGTTGTTTTGGGCGACAGAAACCTGGCCGAGGGCCAACATTCCTACCAGCAAGGGTCGAGTTATTCTCATAAAGTGTTCGGGAAGCGGGGTTTATGGTTGTTGAGCTAGCTTGTCAGGCGAAAACCGACAATTTCGAGGTAGAGACACATACTTGGGTCTCCTCGTTGCGGATGTTGTGTACCTAGGTTGTTCCAGGTTGCGTCGTTCTAGCGCCAGTCGTTCGAAGATGAGACTCAAGTATGCGTCTCTACATGCCGACCTAGCTAGGTTCATTATAAGTCCTTGTTGGAAGAAATCTCCGCGTTTGGAATGGGGAAGATGTACTCCGGCTGCGAAGGCGTGATAGATGGCGCCGTGCCCTTGCTCGGAATGGGTAGCAGGTTGCGCAACAGGTCGTTGGAGCGAAACCCCTCCCCTAGCAGCTCGATGCGACGCTCTGCCCAGATGGTGCTGGTGAGGTCTTTGGCCGTAGCGGTAGCGCTGGCCGGAAACGTGTACTTCGCATCGGAGCGCTGGTGCACGGCCGTGAGCAGCGCCGTTGCCGTCTTCAGGTCGGGCGCGCTTTGCCGGGCCAGCGCTTCGGCGTAATTCAGCAGCACCTCGGAGTAGCGAATCACGGGCACGTAGTCGAGATACGGATTCACTTTGCGATATTTCATCAAATACACCGCCGTGCCGGAAGTGCGCAGCATGGTGCGGCGCGCATCATCCTTGCCCCACAGCGCGTTGCCCAGAATGCCGCTCGGGTTCAGGTTGTACTCCTGGTTGAAGTTGTACTCGTAGCCCAAGGAGCTTTGCCCGCTGATGTTATCCAGTTCGGTCATGGGCATGGAGAAAACGGACTCCGTGGAAGTGTAGTTGGTCGTGAATAGCGTGTTGATATCGGCCTGGAGCTGGTGCGCTACGCCGTCGGAAGCTTTGTAGGGCGCCGCTTCCGACACGATTTTTTGGGCTTCCGTTACCACTTTGTCGAACTGCCCCATGTTCAGGTACACGCGCGTTTTGAGGGCAATAGCCGAGTTGCGGTGCGCGCGCGAAGTGTTCAGCAGATCGGAGCTGTATTTGAGCGGCAGAGCCGCTTCGGCTTCATCCAAATCTTTGATGATCTGGGCGTATACCTGGGCTACCGTGCTGCGAGCCAGGTTGTTGTTTGTGGTGGAAGACTCACCCTTCATGCGCAGCGGCACGCCCGGTGAAGCACCCTGATCTTTCACGTACGGCTGGCTGTAGAACGTAATCAGGCTGAAATAGCAGAGCGCCCGCACGAACTTGGCCTCGCCCACGTACTGCGCCGTGGTAGCCGCATCCACCACGTTGGGGTGAGCGGCCAAACCGTCAATCAGCAGATTAGTCAGGTTAATAGTAGCATACGCGCTGCTCCAGGTGGTCAGCGCATCGTTGGAGCCGGAGTTGATGGTGTGATTCCAGGCATCGTAGCCGGTAAATACGTTTTGCAGGCGGTTGATAAACTCCTCGCCGCGAATGTCGCTCAGCATCGGGAAGCGCCCGCCGAAGAAGTTGCCCGATTTCAGGCCGGCGTACATGCCGTTCACCTGCCCGAGCACCCGCGCCGGCGTGTCAAACAAGTATGCGTCCTGAAGCGAAGTCTGAGGCACCGGGTTCATGATGTCCTTTTCGTCGCAGGCTGTGAGACCTAGGGTAACCGTCAGCGCCAGACAGGCCAGGCTGGCTTTGCAGGCAGTTGATTTAAAAGTATATAGAGCCATTTTTTCAGTTTCTGCTAGGTGATTTTTACTAAGTACCTCGTGCTTTAGCGGACTTATGTATGGTCGTTCTAGTGGGGCGCCTCACCCCCCGGCCCCTCTCCGAAAAGGAGAGGGGGAGCCAGGCGTTAATGAGCAATGAGCAGTGAACAATTGTTCATTCTACATTGTCCATTGTTCATTGTCTCTCGGCTCCCCCTCTCCTTTTCGGAGAGGGGGCCAGGGGTGAGGCGCCCCGCCTGAACGTACTCGGACCGTGAAGTCAGATCAGAATCCGACGTTCACCCCGAAGGTGAAGGTGCGACCCTGCGGGACGGAATTTTTATCCACGCCCGGCGTGAGGTTGTTGTTGCCGTTCGACGAGATGTCGGGGTCGGTGCCGGAGTACTTGGTAAGTAGGAAAGCGTTAAATACCTGCGTATAAACGCGCACTGAGCTGATGCCCGACTTAGGGCCGAACAGCTTCACCGGCACGCGGTAGCCCAGCGAAGCCGTTTGCAGGCGGATATAGTCGCCCTTTTCCACGTTCTCGGAAATCGGGAAGGAAGAGCCGTTCGACAGCAGGTCGCCGTAGACGACGCGCGGGATATCCGTCACCTGGCCGGGCGTGGTCCAGCGCTCCAGCACTTCAGTGGTGTTGTTCCAGAAGCGCTGGTCGCGCCAGGTGCCTTTGCTACCGTTCATCACGTAGTTGCCGCCCGAGTAGGTGAAATTGATACCTAGGTCGAAGTTGCCGTACGTGAAGGTGTTGTTGAAACCGCCATAAAAAGTCGGTAGCGCGTTGCCCAGCAGCTGGTAGTCGCTCACGCTGATGGCGGGCGCCGCCGAGCCATCCAGGTACGTCCAGCGGCTCTGGCCCGACGGCACGGCGTGGTTGTACTGCACTTTCTGACCTTCCTTATTGATAAAGATTCGCTGCCCGTTTTCGGGGTTCACGCCGTCCGTTTTGGCCCCGTAGAGGCTCCCTACGGAGTAGCCCACGCGGGTGATGTTACTGGTTTCGGCGGTGGCGCTGGTGGTGCCTACAATCTCGGAGCCCTGACCGTATAGCTCCGTTACGCGGTTTTTGTTGTGGGTGTAGTTCAGGTTGGTTCTCCAGCTGAACTTGCCGCGCTCCATTATGCTGGCCGTAATGCCCACCTCAAAGCCGCGGTTGTACATGGCGCCCACGTTTTGCAGAATGGCGTTGTTTGGGATGCCCTTCGAAGGCGACTGGGGCACGTTCAGGATCAGGTCGTCCACGTTGTTGCGGTAGTAGGTCATGTCCAGCTGCACCCGGTCATTGAACAGACCTAGGTCGGCGCCCACATTGGTTTGCTTGCCGGTTTCCCAACCTAGGTCGGAGTTGCCGCCCTGCGAAAAGGCCCAGGTGGCCGCTGAGCCATACAGCCCCGAGTTATACAGCGTCAGCGAACCATACCAGTTGTTGAGGTTGGCGTTGCCAATCCGGCCCCAGCTGGCGCGCAGCTTCACCCCGGTCATCACCTGCGCCAAGGTCGAATTGCGGTAGAACGCCTCTTCTCCCAGCGACCAGCCTCCTGATACGCCCCCGAAATTGCCGTATTTCTTCCCTGTGCCCAAGGCCGAGTTGCCGTCGCGGCGGAAGTTCACCGTCAGGAAGTACTTCTTGTCGTAATCGTAGGTCAGGCGGCCGAAAACCGAAACCAATGCTTTGTCGCCCAGCGAGTTGATAGTGGTACCACCCGGCACGATAGCGCCGTAGCTACCCTGGTACTCATCAAAGAAATCATCGGCCACGTTGCTGCGCGTGGCGCCCCACGCTGAGCTGGCAACCTTCTGGCAGTCATAACCCACGAGCAGGCCAATGCTGTGCTTAGCCAGCAGCGTGGTCTGGTAACCTAGGGTGTTCGTGAAATCGGTGTTGTTGAGCATCAGGCTCGTGTTGGTAGCGTTACCGCCAACGCCCACTGCACTACCGTAAGCCGGACCGTGCACCCGACTCTGGAAAGTAATATTCTCGATCTTCAGGCGGTCGACCCCGTAGCTGATCCGGTAATTCAGCCCCTTGACAGGGTGAAAATCGGCGACGAAATTGCCAATGATATGGTCGTTTTCTGACGTATACTTATTCAGATTCAACACTGGCACGGGGTTGTAGAAGTTGCTCGCTACCTGGTTATTACCCATGCCGATGGCGTTGGCAGTGGTTATGTTATAAGAGCCATCAGGGTTGTAGACGGGCACATTAGGCGCCGATATCCAGGCCAAGCGCGCCGAGCCAACGATGCCAAAGGCATTGCCCTCCAACGAACCCGTGTTGGGCGAGGAGTTCAGGGTGTTGTTATAGTTCGCATTGCCGGTCAGACTTAGCCAGGGCGTCAGCTTGTGGTCGAGGTTGAAGCGGACGGCTTTGCGGGTAAACTCGTTGGTTTTAAGGATGCCTTTTTGCTTGCTGTAGTTGGTCGAGAAGTAATACTTAGTTGTTTCCGAGCCACCCGACACACCTAGGCTGTGGTTCTGCGAAAAGCCCGTCTGGTACACTTCCTTGTACCAATCCGTGTCAACGAGCGAGCCGTCAGCGTTATACATAGGAAAGAACAGCGCCGAAGGCACCGTCGGATCGTTCTCTTTGCCCGTCAGGATCTTGGCGTTCAGCACCGCCTCGTTCTTGATCATCATGAACTGCTCGGCGTTCAGCAGTTTGGGCAGGCGCACGGCTCTGGTCACCCCGGCCCAGCCTTCATAGGTTACTTTCGGCTTGCCCGCTTTGCCGCTTTTCGTGGTAATCAGGATAACGCCGGCTGCCGCCCGCGAGCCGTAGATGGACGTTGAAGCAGCGTCTTTCAGCACGTCAATCGACTCAATATCAGCGGGGTTTATATCACCCAAAGGATTGTTCGCCACCGTGCTGCTGCCGGCCACGTTACCCGTATTGATCGGAATACCATCGACCACTACTAGTGGGTAAGAGCTAAGCGAAATCGAGTTGATACCGCGAATTCGAATCACCGGCGCGTTGTTCAGCACGCCGTTGGGCTGCCCAATACTCACGCCCGTGGCCTTTCCGGCCAGCCCCTGGTCGAAGCTCTGTACCGGCAGGTCCTTCACCACGTCGCCCTTCACGCGCGCGGCCGAGCCAGTAAATTCTTCTTTGGATTGGGTGCCGTAGCCAACTACCACTACATCAGCAAGTTGTTTAGCATCAGCGCCCATCTTCACGTTGACGGTCGATCGGCCATTTACCGGCACTTCCTGGGTGCTATAGCCGATAAAAGAAAAAACCAGCGTGCTTGTTGGCTCACATTCCATTGAGAAAGTGCCATCGCCGCTGGTTGTCATGCCTTGCGAAGTACCTTTTACGAGGACCGTGACGCCAGGCAAAGGCGAATTCTCACCTTCTGTCACTTTCCCGCTAATTTTTTGCTTTTGCGCAAGCGCTGCTGACAGCGTACAAAGGCACAGAAAAAGTAAGAGTACTAATCTTTTCATGCTTTGGACTTTAGGTAGATGGATGGTTTGATTCTGATTTTTTAGAACAGCATCTGCCCCGACAGAGTCTGCGCACGAGGCACCCATTTCAAGTATAAATTCTTGAATATCAAAGTACTATATTACCTATTCACATCTGAAAGCCTTCCGAGTCGCACGGCAAGCCGAGCGTACTGGTTGGGCAAAGCAGTAGCAGGGCACACGTCTGGTGCCTAGGTAAGCGGTGGGATTTGCGGGGATGTTCAGAGCCAAAGACTCGTGGTCACGATCTACCAAGCCAGGTAGTCGGTCGCACGGGCGTACTAGGGTAATGCGCGGGAATTGGCGGGAGGCAGGAACAGGAAATCTGAGAAGCTACTTCTGGCGTGGGAGTTGGCAGAAGGCGGAGCGGCTGAAGTCAGATTATTACTTCTATTCGAAGCAGGCAATAGCAGCTGATAGCCAGGATCAATTGCTATGTTTTCAACTAATTCTTCCCAATTATATAAATGTGTTATGGTTTATGCAAATATTCTATTAAAAATTCACCAAAACAGATTTTCTTCCGCAAAACTGTTCAGTTTATTGATCGTAAGAAGCAGGTCCCGGATCTGCTACCTAGGTCTGCTCAGAAGGCTTACCCGCCGGGCAAAGCCTTCTGCCTTGGCGAGCAGTAGATTAGCGCGTATCGGGCTGTCAAACATGTTCTTTCCACAGCCGTATTGATGCTCGTCACCTGTTTCCCGCCAGAAAATAAGCATCATGAAAGCTTTGCCTATACCTACCGCCCTTGTCATTGCTCTGTTTGTCGCAGGCTGCTCCTCTTCCGAGCAGGTTTCGGTGGGCAGCGAACAGCGCGGCAGCGCCGACCAAGCTACCGGCTCTGCCCTCGACGCCAGCACTGGTTCCGCCTCCAACGTTGATTTCTCGGCCTATAAAACCTACGGCTGGGCCTCCCAGGTCAACGACACGGTGAATGCCACGTTCTTCGCCAACGATGCCAGCTACAAACGCACCATCCGCGACGCGGTGCAGCAGCAGATGGTCACGCGCGGCTACACCTACCAGCCCACCACCCCCGACCTCATCGTAAACTTTCGCGTGTTTGAGCAGCCCACCGAGATTCGCGACAACTCCGGCTACGGTGACAACTACTGGACCGCCAACGAGTACCGCCCCGACGATGCCCCGCGCAATATTAAGCTTGACAAAGGCAGCATCTTCGTGCAGCTGGTTGACAGCAAGAAAAGCGAAGTGGTGTGGCAAGGCTACGCCTCCGGCCTAGGTAGCGGCGAGGCCATGGAGAAAGACAAGGCCAAAGTGGCCGCGGCCGTAGCCAAGGTGTTCGTGGCCTACACCCACCGCGGCGACAACCAGTAGCAGCCGCTTCCTGCAGTGAAAAGCCTAGGTAGTACCTAGGCTTTTTTTGTTGTTTATAAAAAGCCAGGTTCTGGTCCTGGCTTTCCATCATTGGGCGCAGAAAAGCAGACAATTCATATTAATATAGTATTACCAGCGAATCTTCTGCTGCTTGCGGATGTTTACTTTTACAAGCCTTTATCTAAGTACCATTACCAAAATACCAATCTTGATTCTACCTCAGAATTTTGAACATAAAATAGGCTTCTCGCAATTGCGGGAAATGCTGGAAACATTGTGTCTGAGTGCCCTAGGTCGTCAGTTCGTGGGCAAGATGCAATTCCTGACCAAGTACGACCAGCTTCAGAAGCTGCTCCAGCAGACGGATGAATTCCGCGCCCTGCTCAACTCCGGCGCCGACTTCCCCAGCCAGCACTACCACGATGTACACCCGCACCTGGTGCGCGCCGCGCTGCCCGGTGCCTACCTCGATGTGCCCGCCTTTTTTGCCGTGAAGATGTCGTTGCGCACTATCCGGCAGGCGCTTGCGTTTTTCACCCAGGCCGAAGAAGCCCTCTACCCTACCCTGCGCCTGCTAGGTATCGGCGTGCAGGTCGACCGTAACTTGCTGGCTGCTTTAGATAAAGTGGTGAACGACGAAGGCCAGGTGTACGATAACGCCTCGCCGCTGCTCTCGCACTTGCGGCAGGAGCTGATTGCCCGCCAGGGCCAATTGCGCAAGCAGATTGCCGGCGTACTGCGTCATGCCCGCGAGCAAGGCTGGGTGCCGGAAGGCGCCGAACCGACCATCCGCGGTGGCCGCTTGGTGCTGCCGGTGGTAGCCGAGCACAAGCGCCGGGTGCGCGGCCTGATTCACGACGAATCGGCTTCGGGCCAGACGGTTTTTATCGAGCCGGAAGCCGTTTTTGAGCTGAACAACGACATCAAGGACCTGGAAAATGCCTACCAGCGCGAGCTGATCCGCATTCTGACGGCCCTTACCGACCAGCTGCGCCCGCACATTCCGGACCTGCGCAAGGCGTATCAATACCTAGGTCTGCTGGATTTCATCCGGGCTAAAGCCTTGCTGGCCTTGCGACTGGAAGCGACGATGCCCGTGCTGCACCCGCGCCCGCTGGTGCAGTGGAAGCAGGTGCGTCACCCGCTGCTCTACCTCACTTTCAAGGAGCAAAAGGATAATCCGCGCGACGTGGTGCCGCTGGACATGGAATTGAACCCTGAGCAGCGCATTCTGCTGATTTCGGGACCGAACGCTGGTGGTAAGTCGGTGGCCATGAAGACGGTGGGCCTGGTGCAGTACATGCTGCAATGCGGCCTGCTCATTCCGGCCGGCGATGGTTCGGAAGCGGGCATGTTCGATGATGTTTTCCTCGACATCGGCGATGAGCAGAGTCTGGAAAACGACTTGAGCACGTACTCGTCGCACTTGCTGAGCATGAAGCAGTTCCTGCTGTTTGCCGGCAAGCGCAGCCTCGTGCTCATCGACGAATTTGGTACCGGTACCGAGCCGGTGCTAGGTGGCGCCATTGCGGAAGCCGTGCTGAACCAGCTCAATCAGGCCCGCAGCTTCGGCGTCATCACCACGCACTACACCAACCTGAAGAACTTTGCCGAGCGCACGCAAGGCATCGTGAACGGAGCCATGCGCTACGACCCGGAGCAATTGCAGCCGCTCTACCGCCTGGAAATCGGTAAGCCGGGCTCGTCGTTTGCCATCGAAATTGCCCGCAAGATTGGCTTACCCAAGCAGATCGTGGAGCAGGCAACCCGGTTGGTTGGCAAGGATAAAATCCGCTACGATCAGCTCTTGGAGGGTCTGGAGAAAGAAAAGACCGACCTGGAGCAGCGTACCGCTGAGGCCGCCAAGCAGGAGCGCCGTCTGAAGAAAGCCGCTCAGGATTATCAAGATCTGAAGCGCCACTTGGAAGACACGCAGCTGGAAGTACTGCGCGAGGCGAAGCAGAAAGCGAAGACCTTGCTCAAGGACACGAACCAGCAGATTGAGGCGACTATTGCCGAAATCCGCCGCAACCAGGCCGAGAAAGAGCAGACCAAACAAGCCCGCGAGCAGCTCGATACGTTCGTGCGCGAAAAGCTGCACATCGAGCCGCCGAAGCCCCGCCCGACCCGCGAAGCCGCCGACGCTACCAACCTCAAGGTGGGCGACAAAGTGGCGCTGCTAGGTCAGGATGGCTACGGGGAGATTGCCAGCGTGAAAGGCAAAACCGCTGAAGTCCTATTCGGTGGTATGAAAACGCTGACGAAGGTAAGTCAGCTCGAAAAGCTCAGCCGCGCCGAAGTGAAGGAGCGCGAGAAGAAGGCTGAGAAAGCCGTTTATGCCAGCTCTGGCATGGATCTTACCGGCCGCATGGCCGACTTCAGCCCGACCCTCGACCTGCGCGGCGAGCGTGCCGAAGACGCTTTGCAAAAGGTGATGGCCTTCGTGGATGATGCCATCATGTTCGGCTTGCCGGAGCTCAAGATCCTGCACGGTCGCGGCAACGGCGTGCTGCGCCAGGTGGTGCGCGACTACCTGCGCTCGGTGCGCGCCATTGCCAGTGTCGGCGACGAGCACGCCGACCGCGGCGGCGACGGTGTGACCCTAGCTGTGCTGAAGTAACACTCGCTCTATAAACTCCAAAGCCTCCATCTTGCTAAAGGATGGAGGCTTTTTTGTGTGCTTGTAAAGCACACGCTGGCCCCACCTTGTCGACTGGCTTACAGCCAGTTTGCTAGGCCAGCAGGGCTATTTCGCAATTAGCTAGCTTTCACTGCGCTAGGAAGCGCACTCCATCGTCGGCACGAGCTACAAGCTCGCGCCAGCGGAGGGAGACCTAGGTTTTCGTGCAGCTGAATCTCCACGATAACTTCCATCGGCAGCCATTCGTTTGTGCTTGCATTGCGGGGCTCTTACGCCCGGGCGTTTGTCAATTTCTTTTCCCCTCCTGCTTTATGTTCCAAGCTTCTGATTATCCCGACCAAAACCTGCTGACCCTCATTGTAGCGGGCACGCTAACGAAAGCCGACTACAACGGCGTGGTGCCAACGCTAGAGCAAAAAGTGGCGCGCTGGGGCAAAATCAACGTGTACCTGGAAGTGCGCAGCCTCGACTTTATGACGTTGCCGGCCTTGTGGCAGGACATCAGGCAGGATGTGAAGCACTACAACGACTTCAACCGCGTGGCCGTTGCCAGCGACGATAACACGCTGATCAAAGCCTTAGCAGCCGCGAGCAACCTGCTGGCGCCGATGCAGGTGCGGCACTTCCCGCTGGCGCAGAAAGAAGAAGCCGTTCGGTGGGCGCTCGGCGAGGAGCCTTCACTTGCGCAAGCCAAGCAGATTTATACTTCCTAAGCTAGGTTTATCCTTCGGCTCGAGGACGATCTAAATAAAAAAGCTAGGTTCTGGAACGCTGCCAGAGCCTAGCTTTGTGGTTTTACCCAAGCAGCCAGCTACACCGCCGCCTGTCGGAAGGGCTTGATTTCCACCTTCTCCCACACGCCGCCCGTGATGTATGGGTCCTGCTCTTTCCAGGCGTTCAGGGTTTCGAGACTTTCAAACTGCACCACCATCATGGAGCCGATCATCTGACCGGCGTCGTTGAGGATGGCACCGCCGAAGAGCAGGTTGCCGGTTTGCCGCAGCTGGTGGGCGCCTTCGAGGTGCGCGGGGCGCGCTTGCAGGCGGCGCTCCAGCGCGTCGGCATCGGTGTAGTCGTAGGCGGTAATCAGGTATTGATTCATGTTGAGGGAAAAGCTAGGTAGCAGATTAAGCGTACCTGGTTTGGGGAAGTGAGTGTGGCGTTTAATTGTACAACTCGGCTAGTATACTGGCTGACGGCTTCTTTTTGTTGTTGCCCGGAAAATACTTCCAGTTGTTGCGAAAGTTTCACAAACGATTGTGTTACTTACCTACATGAAAGTCAACCCTAGCCGAACTACAAATCCTTCTGCCTCTACCATTGGACTGGCAGCCGGTCTACTCGCCGCTACGCTGGCATCACCCGCTGCTCTAGCCCAACAAACTGCCCCAAAGCCTACTGAGCAGAAGACCACGGAACAGAAAGCCACTGCCCTTCCCGTGACCGGCGGCAACCCCATCTTCACGCACAAATACACCGCCGACCCTTCGGCGCTGGTGAAGGATGGCACCGTGTACATCTACGCCGGCCACGACGAAGCGCCCGCGCCGCAGGAACGCTACGTGATGCACGAGTGGCTCTGCTTTTCTTCCCAGGACATGGTGCACTGGACCGAGCACCCGTCGCCGCTGAATGTGAAGGACTTTGCCTGGGCCAAAGACGACGCCTGGGCCTCGCAGGTGATTGAGCGCAACGGCAAATACTACTGGTACGCGGCCGTGGAGCACGGCACCATCAAGGGCAAAGCCATCGGGGTAGCCGTGTCGGATAGCCCGACGGGGCCGTTCAAAGACGCCCGTGGCTCGGCGCTGATTACCAACGACATGACTACCGAGGCGAAGATCAGCTGGGACGATATCGACCCGACGGTGTACATCGACGGCAACAACCAGGCATACTTATTCTGGGGCAACACCATCTGCTACTACGCCAAGCTCAAGCCGAACATGACCGAGCTGGACGGCCCCATCAAGAAGGTGGAAGGCCTGAAAAACTTCACCGAAGCACCCTGGATTCACAAGCACAACGGCTGGTATTATCTGTCGTACGCCTACCAGTTTCCGGAGAAAATGGCCTATGCCATGAGCCGCACCCTGGAAGGGCCGTGGGAATACAAAGGCATTCTGAACGAAATAGCCGGCAACTCCAACACTAACCATCAGGCTATCATCGACTTCAAAGGCCAGTCGTACCTGATCTACCACAACGGCGCCATCCCGACGGCGGGTAGCAGCTACCGCCGCTCCGTGTGCATCGACTACCTCTACTACAACAAAGACGGCACAATGAAGCGCGTCGTGATGACATCGGAAGGCGTGAAGCCGGCTCAGCAGGCTGCTCCGGCCACCACGCCCAAGCAGAAACCTGCGTCGGCGGTTAGGCGCGGGTAGCGCAGGCGTTGTAGTTGAATTTAGCATTCACATGCAGACTACAAAACCTAGGTTGCAGCGTGTTACAACGTAACCAAGCTAGCCCCGCCGGGGCGGCATATCGGTAGAAACCGGCACTGCAGCAATAAGCCCAAGCCCCAGCGGGGCGGCACCTAGGTTGGGTGTCGCCCCGCCGGGGCTCGGTCGTTTGTACGGGCTAGGTGCTACCGATGTGCCGCCCCGGCGGGGCTCGGTTCTTTACTCCGCAACCGCGAACTACAAAGTTCGCGCTACCTGAAGGAACCCCCATTCAAACCGTAGCTATCCAGAGCTTACTACCTGACCTGCTGAACGTTTTCTTCTTCCTGAGGCGTAGACGCAGAGGGCGCGGCCTGCCCGTGCAAGGACGATTCGCGGATGAACAGCTGCGGCTGCAACACCACCTGCCGGTGCGAGAAAGCCGGCCCTTTGGTTTCCATCAGCTCCAGGAAAAGACGTACCGATGCCTGCCCCATTTCCTCGCAGCGCTGGTCGACGGAGGTGAGCATGGGCTCGGTGATGGACGTGAAGGCCTCGTTGCTGAACCCAGCCAGCGCAATATCCTGCGGCACCCGGACGCCCTTGTTTTTCAGATACTGCAAAGCGCCCAGGATGGACGAGTCGCCGGCGGCAAAAACGGCATCCGGAGGGCTAGGTAGGGCGAGCAGGCGTTCCATTTCTTCGGCCCCATTTTCCTGCGACATATCGAAGTAGGCAATCAGCTCTTCATCGACGGGGATGCCAGCGCTTTGCAGTGCCTCGATGTAGCCCTGGCGGCGGTTCTGGTAGATGTTCAGGTGCTGAGGACCAGCGAAGTGGGCAATGCGCCGGCAGCCCTGCTCAATCAAATGCAGCGTCGATTGGTAAGCGCCCTCCCGGTCGTTGAGCACGACGGCATTTACGTAGTCGTCGGTCAGCACCCGGTCGAAAAACACGAGCGGAATGCCGCGCTTGCGTACTTTTTCGAAATGCCGAAAGTCGCTGGTCGTGCGCGAGAGAGAAACCAAAATACCGGCCACCTGCGCACTCAGCAGCGTATCGATGCTCTTGCGCTCGTGTGCCACATCCTCGTTCGACTGGCACATAATCACACTGAAGCCCGCCTTGCTGGCCGCCGTTTCGATGCCGTGTACCACCGAAGGAAAAAACCGGCCTTCGATGTAGGGCACAATCACGCCGAGCAGCTTGCTCTTGCCTTTGCGCAAGGCCGCCGCCAGGTGATTGGGCTGATAATTAAGCTTTTTGGCCAGTTTCAGCACCCTTTGCTTCGTGGCGGGGCCGATGCTGTGATGGTCGCTGAGCGCCCGCGAAATCGTCGTCATCGACACCCCTAGCTCTCTGGCTAGGTCGGCCATCGAGACGGGGCTACTCGGAACTTCATTCTCTTTCTCCTTCTTCGTGCGTGAAGCCATTGGGATGTATTACTGCGTAATTAGTCAGCAAAATAGGCTAACTGTACTATTCTTAGCGTGATTAGCTATCAGGTAGTTTGACAACGAAGCAGCAGCAACGCGTCAGCACACAGCTATTCTCCGGCTCTCCCCTCCTGCTCGCTCCAGATGAGCCGCCAAGCCAGAAACCTAGGTAGTAAAATAACAGCCGGGAGCCTAGCCGTTGTCGCACAACCGATTGATGCGAATCTTGCTTGCAAGAAGCTAATCTTTCGTATTTACCTCAACAGAAAGCTAGTTAATTTAACAAGTTAACACGACAAACACATCAAACGGCTTCTGGGAAGGGCTGGTTGGCGGCTTGCACAAAGCGCGCCCCCTTTCATTTAGAATAAACTGCTGTAGATTACACAATCGTTTATGTAATTCTCATCATAATGAAGCCATTACTCTTGTTCGTGTTGCTGCTGCTTAGCCTGGGCACCAAGGCGCAGGAAGCTGTTCCGCTTATTTCGGCCCACGATCCGGTCATGATTCGGCAGAACAACACGTATTACATGTTCTGCACGGGGCCGGGCATTGCCGTTTGGTCGTCGACTGACCGCAAGCACTGGAAGCGGGAGAAGCCGGTGTTCGACGCGGCGCCGGCCTGGGCCGTGCAGGCGGTACCTAGCTTTCGCAACCACATCTGGGCGCCCGATATTTCCTTTCACAATGGCGTGTACTCGCTGTTCTACTCGGTGTCGGCTTTTGGCAAAAACACGTCGTGCATTGGCCTGGCTACAAACAAAACCCTCGACCCTAGCTCGCCCGATTTCAAGTGGGTCGACCACGGCAAGGTGATTCAGTCGGTGCCGGGCCGCGACATGTGGAACGCCATCGACCCCAACCTCATTCGCGACCAGGCGGGCACGCCCTGGCTGACGTTTGGCTCCTTCTGGGACGGTATCAAGCTCGTGCAGCTTCGCCCCGACCTCACCGCGCCCGCCGAGCCCCAGCATTGGCGCACCATCGCCAGCCGTCCCCGCGACCCTAAGCTCACCGATTCCCTGCCCGGCGACGCTGCCATCGAAGGCCCGTTCATCTTCCGCAAAGGCGGTTACTACTACCTCTTTGTATCGTTCGACTACTGCTGCCGCGGCCCCAAGAGCACCTACAAAGTCATGGTGGGCCGCTCGAAGGAAGTCGCTGGCCCCTACGTAGATAAGGCCGGCGTAGCGCTGGAGCAAGGCGGCGGCACGCAGGTATTAGCCGGCGACAGCAAGTGGTATGGCCTGGGTCACAACTCCGTCTACACCTTCGACAACACCGATTACCTTGTTTTTCACGCCTACGATGCCGCCGACCAAGGCCGCCCCAAGCTGCGCCTGGAAAAGCTAGGTTGGGACGCCCAAGGCTGGCCGCAGGTGCAGTTGGCTCAGTAACCAAGCCAATCTGCGGGTGCCCACAACCGGGACAGGTATGCTTATTAAAACAGAAGCCGCTCTGTAGTACAGAGCGGCTTCTGTTTTGTAAGTAGCCGCTAACTAACACGTTGCGACTACCTTGATACGGTCTTATTCAACAACAATCTTCTTCGTCAGCTGGCCGCTGCTGGTTTTCAGGCGCACCAGATACATACCGGCTGCCAGCGGCTTATCCACGGCTACTTCCAACCTAGGTTGCGGATTAAACTGCTGCTGGTAAACCATTTGCCCCTGCACGCTCAGCACTTCTACGCGCACCGGGCCGGTTAGCTTTAAAGTACCTAGCTCGACTGTGAACTTGCCTTGCGTCACGGGGCTCGGGTAGATGGCTAGCTCCGGCAGTTTGGAGGTGGCATTGGCCGTCACAATGGCGTTGCCCAACGTCCAGCGTTGGCAGTTGCAGCCGTTGTAATCCCACAAACCTAGCTGTACGCCAGGTGTTTGCGAAGCGTTCGGCACTTCCACCACCCGATTGCCATTCACGGAGGCAAACACATACGAGCCGTTGTTGGCGCGCTCGATCTTGAACTGCTGGCAGAGCAGGCCGCTGTAGGCGTTCAGTTGCAGCTTCGAACCTAGGTAGGGCGAGCAGCTCGCCACTTCCGCAGCCAGGCCACCCAGGGCGTTGGTGATTTTGTATTCACCGTTGCCTAGACTTGTAAAATCCCACTGCTGGCAGGCTAAGTTGGCGTTGGTGCCTTGGGCAATAGCTTGGCCGGCTGTGCCGGTGCAGCCCCAGGCATCCCACACAAGCGGGCTGTTGCTACTGGTAATCTGGTAGCGGCCGGCGGCCACCCAGTCGCGGGTAAGGACGGGCCACTGCGCCGCATCCCATAGCAACGAAGCCAAACTCAGCTTGGGCGCGCCGTTCTCGAACCCTTCGTAATAGTGGTGACTCACGTAGGTTACCCCATTTTCCTGGTAAACGCCAACCTGCCCCGGCCCGATGTAGTGGCCCGCGGTAGCTAAGATGGTTGTGCCCCCGTTGCTGTTCAGGTTCACGCCGTTCTTGTCGAGGTAGGGCCCGGTTGGGCTGGCCGAGCGCCCGACCTGCACGTTGTAGGTGCTGTTAACACCTTGGCAGCAAGCGCCCCTATTGACGAACAGATAATAATAGCTCCCATTACGAATTACATACGGAGCTTCTACGCCGCCATTAGCCAGCGCATATTGCGTACCTAGGTCCAGCGGCTTACCGGTAGTCTTATCCAGCTGCGTCATGCGAATGCCACCGAAAAAGGAGCCATACGTGAGCCACAACTTTCCGTCAGCATCTTCGAAAAGCGCGGGGTCGATGGCGTTGACGGCGCTGCTGGCATTCGTTGAAACGACTTCGCCCTGGTCTTCCCACTTGTAGTTGGGGCTGGCCGGATCCAGTGTCACGTTGGTCGCCAGACCAATGGCCGAGACTCTCGACCCGAACGTGGAGCACGAGTAATACAGGTAGTACTTCCCGTTCATAAACTTGCACTCCGGCGCCCAGAAATTACCCGCGAAGCCGGGCACTTTCGCGTTGATCCAGCTCGGCCAAGTGCCGATCGGGAAAACGGGCCTAGGTCCTGGCGTCCAGCTGACGAGGTCCGTCGAGTACATACCGTACACACCATCGCCGGTCGTGAAGATCCAGTAGGTGTTGCCGCTCTTAACGATGGTACTCGGGTCGTGCGCGCCGTTGGCGCCTTGCAGGGCGTAGACTTGCTGAATAGCTAAACAACTGGTTATAAATAAGAACAATGCAATACGGCGACAGGCATAACCTAGCCACTCAACTTGCAGGGAAAAAGCTGCACTACCGGCAGCAACGCCGAGGCGGTGACGCCTGGAAAAAAGGGTATTGGTTTTCATGAAAGATGGGATTTGGTGGTGAGAAAGGGAACATGGCAACGCGTACTGGCAAACAGATGTGAGTAAGGTAATTAAGGCAATAAAGTCGCCCGCTGATCGGACTAACACACGTCTTATCCGGGTACTCTGGGCGGAAAAGCACGGATAAAAAATGGGCTGGAAAAAGAACGCGACTCTCTTCTTCCAGCCCATTACTTAGCCTACAGGCTAGGGGTTTTACTTATTCGGAATGCGCAGCACCGTGAACGAGTTAGGAGCCAGCATGTAGCTCACCGTTGGCGAAGAAACTTTGAAAGTTTCTTCCTTGGGAGCTAGGTACGTCGGCTTATCGAGGCTGTTTTCGGCTTGCAAATCATTGCTGGCGAGCACCGTAGCTTTCACCGTTTGGCCCACTTTCTTCACGCCGGCAAGGTCAATCTTTACCGGGCGGGCGGAAGTAGAGTAGTTCACCAGTTTCACCACAATTTCGCCGGTCGTTTTGTCGGCGACGGCGCTGGTGAACAGGTTGTCCTGACCGTTTTTGTTCGTAACGGGCAGCATGGTGGTGCCTTTGTTCAGGCTGAACAGCTTCTGTACGTAGTAGTTAGGTGTGCCGTATGAGCGCAGGTTGTCCATCCAGATGAGGTCGGGCGTCCACTGCCACGCGTCCACGTTGGCGAAGAGCGGCGCGTAGGAAGCCATTTCTACCACGTCGGCGTTGCGCTCCAGGCCCGTCATAAAGGCAGCTTCAGAAATGGCACAATCCCAAGTGTTTTTATTTTTGGGACTCGCAATGGCTACGCTCTGCGCGGCGTACTCGCCGGCAAAAATCTTCGGCCCTTTGCGCGGATAATCGTCGTAGCGGCCCACGTTCTGGCGGAACCACTCGGGCTTGGCGTAGTAGTGCTCGTCGAGGAAGTCAGCGCCGAGCTCCCGGAATCGGGTAGTAGCGGCCTTGAAGCGTTCATCCGCCGGGTCGGGGCCAGCGCTGGATACCAGCTTGATATTCGGGTATTTCGCTTTCATCGCCTTGGCAAACAGCTCATACCGCTCGTAATACTGAGGCCCCCACTGCTCGTTGCCCGCCCCGATCATCTTCAGGTTGAAGGGTGCCGGGTGGCCCATCGCGGCCCGCTTGGCGCCCCAGGGACTAGATACCGGACCGTTGGCAAACTCCACCAGATCCAGGGCATCCTGAATAAAGGTTTCTAAGGTAACTTCATCAGCGCTATGCACATGCGTGTCGGCGCTGGCGTTAGGACCACCAGCAGGCGTAGTGGCGCTGAGCGGAGCTAGCTCGGCCGAGTTGAATTGGCAGGCCATGCCGATGTTCAGGATGGGAAGTGGCTCAGCACCAATGTCTTCAGATAGCTGAAAGTACTCGAAGAAACCTAGGCCAAACGACTGGTAATAATCGGGGGTGTAGCGGTGGGCAAACTCGGTGTTCCAGCGGTTGATGAGCGACTCGCGGTCATTAGGCACGCCAATCGTTTTCTTCCATTGGTAGCGCTGATCCAGGGTCCGGCCTTCCACGATGCAGCCGCCGGGGAAGCGCAGGAAGCCGGGCTTCATGTCTTTCAGCAGCTGCACCAGGTCGGTGCGCAGGCCGTTGGGGCGGTTCTGCCAGGTGTCTTTCGGAAATACCGATACCACGTCGATGTCGGCGGTGCCGGCTCCGTCGATGACCACTTTAAGGTGTGCTTTGTTGTTGGTGGCCGTGGGCTTCAGCACCGCCGTGTACTGCTTCCACTCCGGTGTGAGACCCGAAAACTGCGCTTGCGCAAGTGCCTGACCCTTTTCATCTTCCAAGATTACTTTCAGGCCATTGATGCTACCAGCGCCGCGCCGCGCATACACCGACAAGGTATATTCAGCATTCTGCTTCACGCCCATTCCGCGGAACCCCTCGTTGATAAAGCCCGCATCGGGGCTGCTGGCGCGGGCGGTGAGGCGCAGGTAGTGGTTATTAGTAGCGCTCAGCGGCTGCTGACTCAGTACCGTGTACTCCGTGAGGGCCGCGCCGCCCTTGATGGCTTTCCAGCCGATGAGGTGGTCATCGGTTTCAAACGACTTGTTTTTCACCAATTCCGGGTAAAGCCCACCGTCGGCCCCGAAGTTGATGTCCTCGAAAAACAAGCCGTACATGGTTTTCGGGATGGGCGCGCCGGGCTTGTTCACCTGTACCGTCACGGTGGTCGGCGCGCCGGACTGGGCTGCTGCTGGGCTGGCTATCAAGCTACTGATAGCTAGGCCCAACGGCAGAAAAGAACAGTAGGAAGAGGGTATTTTCATCATAAAGTAAGGGCAGGTTGAAGGGCGGGAATTCTTGTGGGACTGGGCATTACTTAACACTGACCAGAGAAATCAACGGAAGCAAAAAAGAACGTCATGCTGAGCAGCAGCGAAGCATCTCGCGTGCAGTCGTTGTGGTGGTAAACCCTGACGACTGGAGGTAGCATTGCACGCGAGATGCTTCGACAAGCTCAGCATGACGTTCTTTTAAGCTAGGGTAGCTAGCTTCCGCTTAGTAGCGGCCACCAAAAGCCGCTTCGTTCGCGCGCAACTCATTTTTGAACGTGCGCAGCTTCGTATCAGCATCAATCACAACGAACTCGATACCGGCCATTTCGGCGAAGTCTTCGAGGTACTCGGTGGTCAGGTTCTGGCTGTAGCCGGTGTGGTGAGCACCGCCCGCCAAGATCCAGGCAGCCGCGCCGGTAGCCAGGTCGGGCTTCACTTTCCACAGCACGCGGGCCACGGGCAGCTTGGGCAGATCTTGCTCGGGTGCCACGGCTTCTACTTCGTTCACAATCATACGGAAACGGTTGCCCATGTCGATGAGCGTAGCGTTCAGGGCGGGGCCAGCGGGGCAGTTGAACACCAGGCGAACCGGGTCAGCCTTGCCGCCGATACCGAGGGGGTGAATCTCTGCGCGCACTTTGCCTTCGGCAATCGTGGGGCAGATTTCGAGCATGTGCGAACCTAGCACCTGGTTGTTGCCGGGCGCGAAGTGGTAGGTGTAATCTTCCATGAAGGAGTTGCCGCCGGGCAGGCCCGCGCCCATCACTTTCATCGCGCGCACCAGCGCCGCCGTTTTCCAGTCGCCTTCGCCGCCGAAGCCGTAGCCTTCCGCCATGAGGCGCTGCGTGGCAATGCCGGGCAGCTGGGTCATGCCATGCAAGTCTTCGAAGGTGTCGGTGAAGCCTTTAGCACCTTTATCTTGCAGGAAACGACGCATACCTAGCTCAATACGAGCCGCATCGCGCAGGGATGAGCGGAACGTGCCGCCGTCCTTCAGCTCGTCGGCTAGCTCGTAGGTGGCCTCGTACTCGGCCATCAACTCCTCGATTTCGCCGTCGCTCACGGCGTTTACCACTTCCACCAAATCGCCGATGCCATAGCCATTCACAGAGTAGCCAAACTTGATTTCGGCTTCCACTTTGTCGCCTTCGGTTACGGCCACATAGCGCATGTTGTCGCCGAAGCGGACGAACCTAGCTCCCTGCCAGTCGGCCCAGGCGCACGCCGCCCGCGACCATACGCTCAGCTGATCCTGCACCGCAGCATCTTCCCAGTGTCCTACTACCACCTTGCGGTTCAGGCGCATACGCGAGTTGATGAAGCCGAACTCCCGGTCGCCGTGCGCCGATTGGTTCGTGTTCATGAAGTCCATGTCGATGGTGCCCCACGGAATGTCGCGGTTGAACTGCGTGTGCAGGTGCGCCATTGGCTTTTGCAACACTTTCAAGCCGTTGATCCACATTTTGGCCGGCGAGAAGGTGTGCATCCAGGCAATCAGGCCCACGCAGTTGGTGGTGGTGTTAGCCTCCTGAATCAGCTTATAAATTTCCTCCGGGCCGGTCAGAATGGGCTTATACACAATCTTGATCGGCAGCTTGCTGTTCAGCGCTTCCGCAATCTGCTGCGAGTGCTGGGCTACTTCTTTCAGCGTTTCGGGGCCGTAAAGGTGCTGGGTGCCAGTGATGAACCAGGCTTCGTACTGCGAAATGTCAATCATGGGTGAATGGGTAATACTAATGTGTTTGCTTGTTTGAGGGATGTAGCGCGAAGCTCCCGCTTCGCGCTACATCCTAGCTTTGGCCGTAATAAGAATTCGCGCCGTGCTTGCGCTCGTAGTGCTTGCGAATCAAGGCGTCTTTCAGGCGCGGCACGTCGGGGCGGAGCGTGCAGCTGAGGTAAGCCATGCGGGCTACTTCTTCCAGCACGGCGCTATTGTACACGGCTTTCTCCACGGTTTTGCCCCAAGTGAAGGGGGCGTGGTTGCTGAGCAGCACCATCTCCACTTCTTCCGGCGAGATGCCGCGGCGCTGAAACTCGTTCATGATCTGCCAACCCGTTTGGTGCTCGTAGTCACCGGCAATCATGTTGTCGTCCATGGGCGGCGCGCACGGAATGTCGGCGGTGAGGTGGTCGGCGTGCGTAGTACCTAAGATCGGAATATCGAGCTGCGCCTGCGCCCATGCCGTGGCGTAGGTCGAGTGCGTGTGCACGATGCCGCCGATGTGCTCCCAGTGGCTGAACAGCACCGCGTGCGTCTTGGTATCGGAGGAAGGCCGCTTGGTGCCCTCCACGATTTTGTTGGCGAAGTCAACGATGACAATGTCCTCGGGGCGCAGAATGTCGTAGGGCACGCCGCTGGGCTTAATAGCAAACACGCCCTGCTGGCGGTCAACGACGCTGGCATTGCCGAAGGTGAACAGCACGAGGCCTAGCTTCGGCAACTGCATATTGGCCTCGTAGCAGGCCTGCTTTAGATCTTGGTACTGACTCATTATACTTCGTCAACTAGTGTTGTTTCAGCTACTTCGCCTTCGCGCAGGGTCACGTCTTCCACGAAGCGGCCAAAGGCTTGATATTGCTCGTAGCGCGCCTGATAATCGGCTACGCTCGCTGGGTTCGGCTCGTAGGTTTCGGCGAAGCCGCTGCCCATTGCTTTTTGGGCGGTCAGTACGTCGGGGTGCACACCGGCGGCAACGGCCGCGTACATGGCCGCACCGAGGGCCGGCGCCTGCTCCGACACCGCAATTTTGATCGGGCGATTAAGCACGTCGGCTAGGGTCTGCATCACGAAAGCCGACTTTTTGGCCACGCCGCCAATGCCGATAACCTGCTTGATCGGAATACCTTCCTGCTCGAAGCGCTCCACAATTTGCTTGGAACCGTAGCAGATAGCCTCTACCAGAGCCCGGAAAATCTGCGGGGCGCTGGTGCCCATGGTCAGGTTCATGATGGCGCCTTTCAGGCCCTGGTTGGCATCCGGCGTGCGGCGGCCGTTCACCCAGTCGAGGGCCAGCACGGCCGATTCGGCGGGGTTCACCTGCGCGGCGGCTTTGGTCAGCTCCACGATCAGCTTGTTGCTCATTTCCTCGCGCAAGGCGGCTTGCTGCTCCGGCGTGATTACCGAAGAGGATGACAATACGTTGTTCAACGGCCACTCCAGCATCTGCCGGAACCAAGCCAGCAAGTCGCCAAACGCTGACTGCCCCGCTTCCAGACCTAACATACCGGGAATTACGGAACCGTCTACCTGCCCGCAGATGCCTTGCACGAGCTTCCCTCCTACTTCTTCCGAAGGAGCTACCACGATGTCGCAGGTCGAAGTACCCATCACCTTCACCATCGAGTACGCCTCAATTTCGCCGGCCACGGCGCCCGCGTGTGCGTCGAAGCTGCCGACTGCTACCACCGTGTTAGTGGTCAGACCTAGGCGCTGGCCCCACTCTTCGGAGAGGTTGCCGGCGGCCTCGTCGGCGGTGTAGGTTTCCTGGAACAAACGACCGCGCAGCTCGGCTAGCTTGGGCTCCAGGTGCACAATGAACTCTTCGATGGGCAGGCCGCCCCAGCTCTCGTGCCACATGGCCTTATGGCCGGCCGCGCAACGGCTGCGCTTAAAGTGGGCTAGGTCGCTGCCGGTGAGCAGCAGCGTCATCCAGTCGCAGTGCTCCATCCAGGAGTGCGCAGCTTTCGCTACAGTTTCATCCTCACGCACGATGTGCATGATCTTGGCCCAAAACCACTCCGACGAGTAGATACCACCTTCAAACTTTGTGAAATCTTCGCCGCCCCAGGTGCGCGCTTTCAGGTTGACCTCGGCGGCTTCCTCCAGCGCCGTGTGGTCTTTCCAGAGCACGAACATGGCGTTCGGGTTGTCCTCGAAGCCGGGCGTGAGGGCCAGGGCTACGCCGTGCTCATTCACCGGACCCGGTGTCGAGCCGGTCGTATCCACGGCCAGACCCACGATCTGCTCGGCGGGCACCGACTGGGCCACTTTCCGCACCGTTATTTCCAGCCCTTCGATGTAGTCAAGCGGGTGCTGGCGGAACTGGTTGTGGATGGGGTTGCAGTACTGCAGGGTTTTCCAGCGCGTGTAATAATGCACGGCCTGGGCTACTTCCTCCCCCGTACGGGCATTCACCAGTAGGGAGCGCACGGAATCGGTGCCGTAGTCGACGCCAATCACGTAGGCCGCCGTTGAATCTGTGTTTTGCATGGTTAAAACGTAAACGCTCTTTTTAGCCTGTTTTATAGTAAGCTCAGGGGTAGCTTGCTCGCCTAAGATCTAGGTTAGCTGCTGGCCAGAAGCGGCCGTAAAGTAGGCATTATCTACAGCGCACACAATCGTTTGTGTAAACTACTCCTTATGTAACCTAGGATACTTTGTACGAATAGCTCTTTCCCGCTCTGTATTTCGCTGCCACACGCTATTCAAGATAAAAAGCTGTCTACCACCTGTTTCGAGCGAAGCAAGAACAGCTAATAGACAGCTTTTTTATTTAAAAACCAGGGTTCTGTTTAAGAGTACGGTCTACATCAATATCCGTCTGCGGAATGGGCAGCAACGCATTCTTGGGGTAAATAAAGTTGTTGAAATCCGCATCGCGGGCTTTCAATTCATTCAAGCCTTCCGGCGTCTCGAATAGCTTGTATCGCACCAAATCACTCCAGCGTATGCCTTCACCCGCAAGTTCCGTGATCCGCTCATGACGAAGCTGCGTTCTGAGGGTGGCTTGGTTAAAGCTAGCAGCCACGAGCGGCACCAGATTAGCCCGATTTCGCACCTGGTTGATGAGGGCAACCGCAGCAGGAACCTGATTTTGCTCGTTGAGTGCTTCTGCCTGCATCAGCAGCACGTCGGCATAGCGAATTAGGCGAATGTTGATACCCGAGAATAAGTTTTCGAAGGTCCGGGTACGATCATTCTGGTATTTACGCCACAAGAGGCGATTGGGGTTGATGTTCAGGCCACCCGCACCAAAAGGTTTACCATACACGATTGGGGTACCAACTGCGCTGAACATGGTAACGTCGCGGCGCGGGTCTACTCCGCCAGTTGTCGTTTTATCGTAGAATTCACTGAACAACCAAGGGCGCACTTCAACGTCGGTGTAGCCGATACCGGGCGGGCCAAAGAACTGCGCCCGTTCATTTCCCTCAGTAGAACCCGGCTGGTCTTGGGTGTTGTTTTGATTCACACCCGAGAACTGGACTTCATAGACCGACTCCGAGTTATTCTCGTTGGCTTCCGTGAAGTTATCCGAGTAGTTAGGTACTAGCGAGTATACGTTTGAGTTGATTACCTCCGCAAACTGAGCGGAGGCCTGCGCCCATTGGGGCTGCCGCATCTGCATGTACACTTTTCCCATTAGCGCCGCCGCCGCTCCACGGGTCGCCCGACCCTTGTTGGCATCATCATACGTCAGGGGCAGGTCTGGTTTTGCCGCGGTCAGGTCCTTGATAACCTGGGCATACACCTCTTCCTGCGTCACCTGCATCACGCGGGTGTTGGCGTCAAACACCGTCAGCACCAGCGGGATATTGCCAAATAGCAAACCTAGGTCGTAGTACACCAGTGAACGCAGGAACAACGCTTCGGCCAACGTCCGCTTCTTCAGATCCTCATCCATCTGAATATTCGGCACATTCGTCAGGACTTGGTTGCAGCGAAAAACGATGCTGTACATGTCGTTCCACATGTACTGCGACCGTTGGTCAGAGGTATTAACCTGCCGGAAAACTAAGTATTGGTTTAGGCCGGTATCCGGAGTATTCGTAAACGACTCGTCGGTGCGGCCCGTAGTGGCAAAGTGCCAATATAGGCTGTAGTTAGTGAAAATTTGCTGGCGGGAATATGCGGCAACCATCGCCCGTACGGCATCGTCCTGGGTTTTCCAGAACTGCTCGGTGCTAGGTCTATTCGGGCTCACTTTATCTAGCAGATCCTTGTCGCAGCCAGTAGTAGCGAGCAAGGTACCTAATACGGCTAGGGTAGTAATTTTCTGTATTTTCATGGGGAATTAGTTCGAAAGGTGGCGCATTGCTAAGCTGTTGCCCAGCGTATTAGAAGTTGACTTGCAGCCCTGCGGTGAATGTCCGCACGTTTGGGTAAGTGCCATCGTCAAGTCCCCGACCAAAAATGCCAAGCCCTGGAGTTTCAGGATCGAAACCGGTGTATTTGGTTGCCGTGAATACGTTACGCCCCGTTACGTACACGCGTACGGAACCTAGGCTCGGCACCTTGCTGGTCAGCAGTTGCGGGAAGGTGTAGCCTATCTGTATGTTTCTCAGGCGTAGATAGCTGCCATCTTCTACCCAGCGAGTACTTGCACGCTCGTAGTTCTTTACTTGACCAGCACCACCTCCGTACACTAAGCGCGGGGTTGTATTAGAACCATTTTCTGGTGTCCAAGGCTCAATATCACTGCGGAAGTTACCAGCGCCATCCAAAATATCTAACGAGGCGCGCGTTGAGTTCAGAATATCATTGCCGGTTACGCCTTGGAAGAAAATACTCAAGTCAATTCCCTTGTAAGCAGCTGACAGGTTTAACCCGTATTGCAGCTTTGGAAAAGGGTTACCAACAAATTGACGATCAGTATCAAAATTGATCGTGCCATCGCCATTTGTATCTTCAAACTTTACATCGCCTGGCTTCGCTAAAGGCTGAATAAGATTCCCATTAGCACCTCGATAGTTTTGAATTTCTTCTTCATTTTGGAAGACACCAATCATTTTAAGCAGGTACAGCCGACTGATTGGTTGACCAACTGTAGTACGCGTTACGGGAGTAGTACCTATAAATCCTGGAACATTGGGCTGAAGCTCTGACAGTGCCAGCACTTTATTGCGCAGCGTCGTCAGTGTCAGGTCAGCGCCATAGGTGAATGCCTTGCGAGTTTCGTGATAACCCAGGGCAAGTTCGAAGCCCCGGTTTTCAATTTCACCTAGGTTCGCAAATGGATAAGCGCCCGCACCGGCCACCCCGCCATAACCCGGCAGAGGCGGGTTCACTAAGGCGTTCTTGGTAGTCGAGATGTAGTAGTCCGTCGACAGCGTCAACCGGTTGTCCAGCAGCGCCATATCCAAGCCAAAGTTCGTTGTGTAGCGCGACTCCCAGCGGATACCCCGGCTTTCCAGCGATGGTTGTATGGCACCATTAACCAGCGTCTGGGTAGTACCAAGCGGGTAGTAAATGGTCTGGTTCACCGTAGCCTGGTATGCATAGTTGCCGGCATCGCCCAACTGGTCGTTGCCGTTTACGCCGTAGCTAGCCCGCAGCTTTAGGTTGTTTATGAAGGAGACACTGTTCTTGAAAAAGTCTTCCTCGCTAACACGCCAGCCGAGTGAACCAGCGCCAAAGTTTGCATAGCGCCGGTCAGGGTCGAAGCGCGACGAGCCATCGCGCCGGAAGCTACCCGTTACCAGATAACGCCCCTTGTAGTCGTAGTTTAACTGGCTGAAATACGAGCGTTTTGCATACTCATCAATGCCACCACCTACACTCGGAGGAGTATTTAGGTTGGTACCCGCACCTAGCACAAAGAAGTACTGCGGCGACGACGGGAAGCCGGTTGCGTTGGCCGTAGCATTATCCTGATGATAGGTTTGCTCCGAGTAGCCCAACAGAGCCGTAACGTTGTGGTCGCCGAAGCGCTTGTTGAAATTCAGGGTATTCTCAACCAACAGAAAACGTTGGGTGCCCCGATTCTCGAAAAGGTACGTGGTATTGTTGTTCGACTCCCCCAAACGGATGTACCCTTCCCGGCGAGCATTCCGGTCGTTGTAGTCGTGTATTTCCAAACCTAGGTTCAGACGATAGGAGAGGAAATCAAAGAACGAAAACTCAGCGTTGGCACTCCCCTGCAAGCGGTTGTTCTTCTGCGTGCGGTTCAGAATTTCCTGCGCCGCAATTGGGTTTACCGAGTAGTTAAACAGGTTAGCGCTACCGTAGCCATACCCGCCGAAATTAGCGGGATTGTAGACCGGAATGCCCGGTAGTTCTGTCAACACATCCACGAAGGGCACCTCATTGAGCAGGGTTGTGTTGATGTGCGTCAGCAAGGCGCTTTGACCTAGCTTCAACCGCCCCCTGGTCAGCCCCGAGTTCAGACGCACACTGTAGCGCTCAAACTTTGGCCCTTTCACAATGCCATCCTGGTTGAAGTAACCGCCCGAAATAAGGAAGTTTGTAGAATTCTTGCCGGCGCTGCTGCCCCCTGAGAAAGATAGGTTATAGTCCTGTATTTTACCCGTTTGGAAGAATTCTTTCTGCCAGTCCGTATTCACAGCGTCACTGTAGGCTGGGGTGCCCTTTACCGCGCCAGGCGAAGGAGAAGGAATACCAGCGTTGATGGCGGCTTGGTTGGCCCAATCAGCCCACTGGCTGTGGTTAGCTAGGTTATATTTCCGGTAGATGTTCTCAACTCCGGTGTAGCCGTTGAAGCTAATTTTGGGCTCGCCGCTTTGACCGCGTTTGGTGGTGATCAGGATTACCCCATTCGCTCCACGCGCACCATACACAGCTGTAGAAGAGGCGTCTTTGAGTACGGTAGTCGACTCCACATCATTCGGGTTCAGATCCCGAATGTTATCTGTCCACAATCCATCAATCACATACAACGGATTACTACCGGAGCCCACCGTGCCTACGCCCCTAATGATAATATTAGGCACCGATCCGGGGTTGCCGGCGCTTTCCACCTGCACGCCCGCCACTCGCCCCTGAATGCTCTGAGCTATGTTAGGAACAGGTGTTTTGATTGCTTCATTAACATCAAGGCTGCTCACGGCGCTCGTCAGGTTCTGACGGTCCTGAGTCACATAGCCCACCACCACTACTTCCGAAAGCGCCTTCGCATCCGGCGCTAACGACACGTTGACGGTCGCACGGCCGCCTACTGCTACTTCCTGCGCGATGTAGCCCACGTAAGAAATAACCAGCGTCGCGTTGTCGGGCGCTGTCAGGGCGAAGTTGCCATCGGCATCGGTCTGGGCGCCGTTGGTGGTGCCTTTCACTACCACGTTCACGCCGGGCAATCCTTGGCCCTTTTCATCGGTCACGCGACCTTTGAGGGCTATATCTGCAATCAGGCGCAGATCCAGCCCCATCCGGCTGTTGTCGGGGGTGCTTGCAACTGCCACAATGGGCTGCAACGGCAAGCACAAGAGTATGACCGGAATGGTGAGCCGGCGCATTTTAGGTACATGCTTTTTCATAGAGTACTAATTGTGGGAACTTGGTAAATGAGGAACACAATCGTTTGTGTTTTACATACTATCACAAACGATTGCTGAAACAAACAAAAACTTTGAATAGAATTACTTGGAAGACGCTCTATAATCCCTGCCAGGAAGCTTGGAATGGGCTTTTTTCGCCTATTCAGAGGATTATTAGGGGATATTTTCGATGTAACATTAACAAAGGCTTAACAATAAATCAACAAATTCAGTGGATTTTATTGTTAACACAAAGGATTGTGTATAATTCGGGCCTTTGTTAATTACACTTCTTCACTAGATTGATATCTGCTAGACTGATGAAAGGTCCCTTTCAGGAAAACCACCCTTCCCCTCGCTGGCGGCTGTTTCTTGCTCCTTCCCATGCCCCACCTGATCATGGCACCTATCTAGGTTTTCCCTCGCAGCTGCAACGCTGCTGGCAACTTGTATCATTACCCCGAAAAGCAGAAAGGGACCGGCATACGCCGGTCCCTTTCTGCTTGCGTGCAATAAGAACGAACTACTACGGGCGGTAGAACCGGACCGTGTAGTGGTGTCCGCTACTGGTTAGCTGCACAAAGTACCATCCTACCGGCAAGGTTGGCAAAGCTAGCTTGCCGCTAGCCCGCGTGCTTCCCTGTTGGCGCAGCACCAGCTGACCGGCCGCGCTGTACACAGTCAGGAGCGCGTCGGAAGTTACTGTGCTGTTGTAGTGGTAGCGCAGGTAGTTGTCGGCCAGCTCCGTCGGATATACCTCAAACGCTGAGGATTGCGCTTTCACCTGCACCATCTGCACGGGCGAGAACTGCTCGCTGCTATCTTGGTCTACCTGCCGCAGGCGATAATAAACGACTGTTGATTGATAGCGCGCCAACTTCACATCAAGCCATTGATAGTCGTGGCGGGTAGCTGTTGTGCCTTGCCCCTTCAGGCGCGTGAGCGGCTGGAACCGGACGCCATCGGCGCTGCTTTCCACCACGAAGTACGCGTTGTTTTTCTCCTGCGCCGTGGCCCACTGCACCAACGCATCCGGGCCTTGTGCCTGCGCCGTGAAGCTCATCAGCTCTACCGGCAGCGGATTGCTCGGCTGATCTAGGGTCCAGATAGAGAAGTGGTCCACGCCAGTTGTCGTAACGGTGTGAGCCGTTGCGTTGCGGCTGCTATAACCTATTGGCTGCCAAGGACCAGCGGTACCCGTACTGGAGCGAAACAACATCAACTGATTCTCCAGCATGCCGTTGAGTTCCGTAGTAAAATAGCCGAACTCAAGCGCTACGTTCAGGCCGGCATTCGTGGCAGCCTGAATGTCGTAGTATCGTTTGATGCTCACGCTCGTGCCCTGCCCGGTAAGTGCCGTTCCTGTCACGCGTCGAATGGTCGTGCTGCCGGGTAGTGTCGTGCCGGCGGGCGTCAGGGCCAAACCTAGGTTGCCGAAGGTGTAGCGCGTACCGGCGGTGCTTAGGTCGCGGGTCGTCTGGACCGTACCTGTGAGGTTAGTTATGGTGGCTGTGCCTGCGCTCAGGGAGGGGTAGCGACTCAGACCGGCCGGAATGATTACGTTGTGGGTGGCACTGGGCACCATGCCGAAGCTCCAGTTGCTGCACTCGCTCCAATCCGTGTTGGTGTTGCCCGTCCAAATCAGGGATGGAGTGCTGGCCACGCTGGGCTGCTGCACCGTAACCGTCGCCGTGGCCGTGCTGCTGTTGCCGCTGGCATCCGTAACTGTCAGGGTCACCGGCACGGTTGCGGAGGGAGCAGCAGCGGATGTTGTGGTTACCCAGGCCGTCGAGCTCCCGGTCTGGCGCAGGCTCAGGTTGTCGACGGCAATGTCGCTGTCGCTTCCGTTGATTTCGCCGCGTGCTGCCCGTGGCGGTAAAGGTCAGGCTGAAGGCCGTCCAGGTCGTTCCCGGATTCGGGAAGTTCGTCAGTTCCGTTCCGTTCCGGTCGATGGCGAAAGCGGGCGTGCCTACGGTACCTAGGCCATAGTAATTGCGGTAGCTGCCGCGCAGCACGTAGGTTGCCCCGCTCACGAGTCCAGTCACGGTTTGCGTTATAGGTAGAATCGGTGCTTGTTCCATTGGAGTTAAGAATGAACATGCCGCCCGGATTACCGTTGGTGTTCCAGCCGCCGCTGCCGTCGACATACGTAGCGGTCCAGCCATTGGTATTGGTGTCAAACGTCTCATTCAGGAGGCGCTCCGTACTCTCGGTTAAGCTCAGGGTTACTGGCCCGCAGGCAGCGTTGCTGCCATTATTGACCTGAGCGGCCGTTACACTCGCGTTACCGCTGGCACTCAATGCTACCGTCACATTCTTGGCTGCTGCAACGGGCAAAGCACAAGTAGTCATGGCAATAACGTTGGAGTAGGCTCCCTGCCCCGTCACGGACGTCTTATCCGCCCGCAGGCGGTAGTAGTACGTCGTGTTAGGGTTCAGGCCGGTGATGCTGTGCGTTGTGGTACCGGCCGCAATGGTAAAGGGCGAGCTAGTGATAGTAGTAGCAAAAGTGCTCGACGTAGATACCTCCAGCAGGTAGCTGGTTACCGTACCTAGGTTAGGCGCGGTCCAGTTGGCGGCAAAACCATTGGTAGTTACAGCCGTAGCAGTCACAACACTGGGCACGAGCATGGCGTAGCTTTCCACCCAGTTCGAGGCCGTACCCGTCAGGGCGAAGTTGGTGAGTGTGCCGGCGTACGCGTTGCTGGTCTGGTCGTAGAGGGTGATCTGGCCGGTTGCTGTTGCCCCGGTTCCATCAGCTACCCCATTTACGTACAGTTGCAAGGTTGCGGCAGCCTTGGTCCATACGGCCGCTACGTGTACCCAGCGGTTGGCCGGCAACACAAGGCTACCGTCGGTTACCTGCCAGGTTGAGTTGCCTATGCCATTAGGCCAAACCTCCGCGTGCAATGTGTTGCCATTGAGGTAAAGATTGTAGTCGCCCGTCTTTCGAATAATGGATTGCGCGCCCGTGCCTCCATTGTAATAGACCCAGGCTTCAAGGGTGAAGTTACCCGTGCCCAGACTATTCAGGGCAGGGATACTACCAAAAGCCACGTAATCGCCCGTGCCGTCCAATGCTAGCGCATTGCCGGGCGGCACAGCAGCCACGGTGGTGAAGTTAGTCACGCTGGCTGTGCCGCCGGCTGCTGTAGTCACGCTGGTGGTACCACTAGCCCCAGCTGTAGCAGGTACTTGAAAGGTGATGCTGGTAGCCGTGTTGTTGATGAAGCTAGCCGTGTTAGCCGCCACGCCATTCACCGTCACGCCAGTCACGCCGGCCAGGTTGAGCCGGTCAGCGTCACGGCTTGGCTCCGCACGCCGGAGCTAGGAGAAAAGGACGTGATAGTAGGACCCGTGACAACAATAGTCAGCAAACCGTTCGTCGCTGAAGGAGCTACACTATAGCTGCTGACGTTGCTACTACCCGTGGGCATTACCCAAGAGGAGCCGCCGCCACCGGCAATGCCATCGGTATTGCCACCACCGTAGTAACCACCACCACCACCAGCCCAGTAGCCGGCTCCTCCTATACTGCCAGCCCCATTGGTGTTGCTACCGGCTCCTACACCCGCAGCAGTCTGTGTGGCACCCATACCTCCATTTCCTCCTCCGTTAGCACCCGCAGGAGTACCACCAGCGCCACCAGTAGCCGATTGATCTTCATCAGAACCACCTGCACCGCCTGCCACTAGCAACGCGTTGCGGACTGCATCATAATCGCTGGTTGCGCCATTAGCGGTAGCACGCCGCAAGTCAGTTGCTCCACCACCACTACCAAAGCTAGCCGCTTTACCTCCTCCATTATAACCACCAGCGCCACCGTCATTGCCCCCTTGTCCACCAACACGCACTGTTAGTACCTCACCAGGGATTACCGTGAGCGTCGCCGTGACGCGTGCCCCTAGGCCGTAGTTGCTCTAAGGCCCTGATTAGCTGCAACGCCACCAGCCCCACCGATGGCAGTGACCTGAATGCGCGTTACGCCTGCTGGCACAGTGTACGTCTGGTTGCCACCGATATATGAGAAAGTCGTCGTTTGGGCCAGCGCCCCCCCTACAGAGCCCAGGATCAACAGCACAACGTTGAACCAGTGAGTGAAATGAAGCCCAGTGATATTCAGAATGTTTGATAAACTAGCATGCGGCCATCTAATTCGGTTGCTATAAAGCATTGATGGCTGATGCTTCATCAAAAAAGAGGAGAGATGTTTCAAGCAGGTAGTGATAACAAAGTGGAATAATCCAGCTTCGCATTACAAAGAGTACGCCCGCTTACCAACCTTAGCATCGCATATTGATGCGACCCCCGGAAAGTACAACTCCCTTAATTGTGCCGCTTACGGCTCAGCAATTCGGCCTTGGAGTTAATCCGCAACTTATCGTACACCGACCGGATGTAGGCGCGCACGGTGTTGAGACTGATACCTAACCGGTCAGCTACCAGCTTGTAGCTCAGTCCTTGCTCCAATGCTTCCACGATCTGCTGCTCCCGTGGGGTCAGGCCTACTCCGGAAGCCACCGGCGCGGGTCGGAAGTAGCGCATGACGTGGCGAGCAATGGCCGGAGACATGGGTGAGCCACCCGCCAGCACATCCAGCAGAGCCTGCTTGATGGCGGGCAGCGGCGTACTTTTTACCAGATAGCCTACGGCGCCGGCACACAAAGCTTTGAATGCCCGGTCTGCATCCTGGTACACCGTAATGAGCACTACTTCAGCCTGCGGGGCCTGCTCACGCAGCAGCGCAATACCATCATCCGACACGCCGGGCAGCCCGATGTCCGACAGCACCAATCGCGGCTTGGGGGCACCCGCAGCCAGCAGCACTTCCACCGATTCCACTACCAGGCTGCACTCAAACTCCGCCTGCGCACCTAGGTACGTGCTCAAGGCCTCCCGAATAGCCGACTGGTCTTCCACGATGGCTAAGCGAACTTTCATGCTCCAAAATTATCGGCTTTGCTGGCACGGGAGTATCGCATGTTGATGCGTAAAAGCCACTGGCAGCTTATTGTGTACCTAGGTTAGTGGTTTGCTTTTTCTTCCGGCCGTATGCCTTCCAGCCCGACAGCAACGGCACCGCTACCCGGATGCAAAAGCCTTCGGAAATGCTTTCGCAGCTAGCGGTGCCCATTGCCTGAGCGCGCTCCTTGATATTGCGCAAACCCTGCCCCGTTCGGCGACTATAGCACGGAGCACGGTTGGCAGCAGGCGTAGTCTGGCCATTATCCAGCACTTCGAGCACCAGTTGCGTTAACGCACCCGGCTCCAAACGCACCTGCACCGCGACGCGGGTAGCGCTGGCAGCGTGCTTGAGAATATTATGCAGGCTTTCCTTATAGATCAGATACAGATTGCGCCGGAGCAGCGCCGACAGGCGTTGGGTAAGCAGGCCGGCCGGAGCTTCAAAATGTACCTCCAGGCCGACTGTCCCGAGTACGTCGTAGGCATAGTCGCGCATACGATTCACCAGATCAGCCAGATGGTCGTTGCGGGCATCGAGGCTCCAGACCACATCATTGAGCTGTCGCACGGCTGAGGTGCTGGCATCGGAGATTTGGCTGAGCTGCTCACGATGGCTGGCCGGATCGGCTAACCCTGTAGCAATCTGCTTTGCAGGGATATCTGACTGAGCAATGTGCCTACATCATCATGCAGGTGGGTAGCCAGACGTGTGCGCAGGGCGTTTTCCCGGCGGCGCTGCTGCCGCCTATAGAGCCAGAGCAAGCCGCCGGTCAGTAGCGCCAGCAATCCAAGACCTAGCTTCCCGGCCAAGTGCCGCTGTCGAAGCAGGTGGTCGAGCTGCTGCTGCTTGGTTAGCAGCTGAATCTGGGCTTGCTTCCGGCTAAGTTCGTACTTGAACTGCAGCGCCGCTGTTCGCCGCGCTACTTCTGTGCCCATCAGGCTGTCGTTATACGCAATAAACTGTTGCTGTGCCTGGTATGCCTTGACATAGTTGTGACGCTGCGCATACGCCCGCGCCAATATCTGGGTCGCATCGCGGGCTCCTTGCTGGTAATGATCCTGCCGGCTGACGTGCAGGCTGCGGCGCCCGTACCAGATGGCACTATCGGTGTAGCCAGTACTCAGGCAAACCCGCGCCAGCAGCACCTGCGCCCTCAAGACGGTGAGCAGCTGGTTAGCTGCTTCCGCTTGCTGCAATACGCTGTGACCCAGGACAGACGCATCAGCATGATAGCTTAATTGTTCGTTTACTTCGGCCAGGTTTAGCTTCACTGTCAGCACCTCTGGCTGATTGGCTAAGTGCTGACTGATGGCAATGCTTTGCTGGTAGTATAGGCGGGCGACGCCCCACTGCCCTTGTCGGCAGCTAAGCTCCCCCAACGCCCGCAGAGCTAGGTTGATCCGGTCGGGGTAGTCAAAATAGCGTGCAATCCGCAGCGCCTCCACTAAATATGGCTTTGCCTGGTCATATTCCCGCATCCGGATGTAGATGCTGACTTGAATTTTGAGGCTGGTATTAAAGCGGCGCAGGTCGCCGGCAGCCTCTATTTCCAATCCCTTAAAACAGTATGCTAACGCCTCCGTGTAGCGGCCTTCCTGATCGGCGATCTTACCAAAACGACCTAGGCAGCGCATTACCCCACCTTGGTCATTGAGACGGACAAACTCGGCTTGTGCGGCCTTTAAGCGCCGCATGGCAGGCCCGTATTCGGCCAGTACGATGTGGTAATCGGCGAGGTCCAGTAGTGTTTCGGCAACAAAGCCGCGGTAGTGGACGCGGTAAGCTAGTTGCAGGGCTTCGCGACGCACCGGCCCGGCAGCACGCGCGTTGTAAGCACTGATTTCAGTTGCCAGATGCGTCAGCAGAATCACGCGTAGTATCAGGCTGCGGGTGTGCCTGCACCAGCGCCCGCACACTATCAATGCGATGCAGCTGCTGGGCGCGGGTGCTCGGCAGCAGGGCGCGCAAGCTATTAGGAGAGTCAGCCGGATTGGCCTGCAAAACACCAGTTCCTCCAAGAAACAATCCTAGCCCCAGTAACCACCAATGGCAAAACAGAAAACGCATCAGTGGCATAAAAGCTAGGATGTAGCGAAGACCTCCAAGCGGCTATCAGAGGTTCGGTAGGGGGCAGATATAACGGAACTAGAACACGTAAGTATACACTGGTTTTTTGGCTCTTGTCGAGCCTCAATTACGACAAAATGCAGGCAGCCCCGCCACGGTTCGCAGCACCCTACCTGGCCCTTGTTCTGCCTTGCAAAGCAGCCGAATGTATGACCTCCGCGCCGAACCAGTGGAAGCTAACGTGGCAGGCTAAGTCCGCTGTGCCTGCTCTTGTATCTACCCAAATAGTTGCAAGAATATAGAGCTTAGTGCATTTGGTTTCACAAACGGTTTCTTTTCTTTGTCAGGTAATAATGTCAGCAGCATCCAGGCTTTACAAAGGCCGTAGCCACATTCAGTATGCTGGCATTCTCTCACTTCTGTTACTTACCCATCTGCCAAGCTGGTCAGGCACGGCAACAATTATCCAGACGCAGACTGTTGATTCTTTAGCCAATTAACTTGGTGCTTACTCCCTCGATTCTTTCGTTTTTAATTATTATATGACCTCCAGCCCGTTGATTCCGCCTGATGAAGATGCGCGTTTGCGCACGCTCCAGCAGTACGATGTGCTTCATTCGTTGAACGAGGCGGTCTTCGACGAATTTGTGGCCCTGGCCGCACGCGTTTTTAGCCTGCCCATTTCCCTGATTGCGGTGGTTGATGAAGAGCAGGTACACTATGCGGCCAACTTCGGTATGCCCGGCAACAACGTACAATCGCGGGAGGAGGCCTTGTGCTCTACTGCTATTTTGCACGATAAGGCTGTCGTTTACAAAGATTTATCAACGGAGCAGGAAGCATTTATTACGGCGCAGGCGATGCAGGCGGCCGAGCAGAATCAGCTACGTTTTTACGCCGCCGCACCTTTGCGCATGCCCGACCAGCGGAATGTTGGGGCGCTGTGCATTATTGATCGGCAGCCGCGGGTTTTTACCACTCAGGAGCAGCACGTGCTGGAAGAGCTAGCGGCTTTGGTCAGCGAGGCCGTCGTTACCCGGCATCGCTGCCGAAGCCTGCCGACAGGCGGTGAAGCCCGCTGGCAGAGCATCTGTGGGCAGTTGCAGGAAGAGTTGCAAGGCCTCACGGCGCTGGTGCGCTACATGCTCACGCGCTATGGCATCCAGATTCCGGTGCCGGCTGATGTGCTGGCGCAAGTCGAGCGGCGCTTTCAGGATCTGCACGACATCCTCAACCCGCAGTGGGAGTAGCTGGTAGTGAGAGCAATAGTGGCAGAACCGCTACCTAGGTTCGGCGCCTGACCGGAACAGCGGCCGGTAATCAGCTCAAGGCTTGCCAACTATTTTCGTAAGCGCCTTGTTACCCGGCCAACCCACTTGCTCATGCCCGTCCGCCACTACCCTATTCTGCACGACTACATTGTGGCGAACCGCTGCGTCACGACGGAATACGATGACGTTGCCTTGGAGCTGGTAGAAGGCGCTTTGCCGCCCGAGCTGGTTGGCACGCTGCTGCGCAACGGCAACGGCCGCTTCGAGCATCATGGCGTGAAGTACGACCACCTGTTTGATGGCGACGGCATGGTGGCCCGCTTCCGCTTCGATGGCCGGCAGGTACACTACCGCAACCGGTACGTGCGCACAGCGGAGTTCGTGGCGGAAGAAGCTGCGGAGCGCATGCTCTACCGCAGCTTCGGCACCAACCTGCCCGGTGGCATTCGGACTAACTTTCTGAAAACCAAGTTTAAAAACACCGCCAACACCAGCCTGGTGCAGCACGGCGGGCATCTGCTGGCGTTGTGGGAAGGTGGCCTCCCCCACCGCCTCGATCCGGACACTTTGGATACCCTAGGTCGGTTTGACTACGAGGGCGTGTTGCGCAACCCGTTTTCCTGGCTCGACCGCCTTATCACGCCCGAAATGCCCTTTTCAGCGCACCCGAAGGTGCATCCTGATACGGGGGTGCTCCACAACTTCGGCACGGTGGCGGGGGCTCAACACCGCTTGGCGCTCTATGAGGTTAGCCCGGCCGGTGAAGCTAGGCTGGCGCACGCCTTGCCTATGCCCGAAGCGACTTTCGCCCACGACTTTGTGCTGACCCGGAGCGGGCACCAGATTTTCTTCCTGACGCCGGTAGCCTTCGACGTGCTGCGGGCCATTACGGGCCTTACCTCGCCGGCCGCCTCAATCCGCGTGAACCGTACCCAACCGACGCAGATTGTGGTCGTGGACCCTACCGGCGCGGTGCACCGCCTGGAAACGGATTTTGGCTTCACCTTCCACTTCATCAATGGCTACCAGGACGCCGATGGCACGCTGGTAGCCGATGCGCTGCTGCTCGGCGACTACCCCGATTCGCCCAGCATCAAGGCGTATCTGGCTGGCAATCTGCCTGATGACCAGCCCCAGGCAACCTTCGTACGCTTCCGACTCGACCTAGGTTCCGGCACCGTTACGCGGCAGTCTTTGTCCAGGTACGAAGGGGAGCTGCCCGAAATTCATCCGGCACGGGTTGGCCAGCCGTACCGCTATACCTGGGCCATCGGCCGCCCGCCGGAGTCACCGTCGCCGCTGCTGGATCATCTCATCAAGCTGGATGTTCAGACCGGGCAAGCCCGCCACGCATACGAATCGGGCACCTTGTGCAGCGAACCGGTAGTCGTACCGCGCCTCACCTCCAACGGCGCCGCGAGCCCACGCGAAGACGATGCTTACCTGGTTTACCTGCGGTTTGCCGCGCCTACGCGCACAACCGATCTGATAGTAGCCGATGCTGCTGACTTACGCACCCTGGCCAGGTTGCGGCTCCCGCACAATATTCCGCTGGGGTTTCATGGCTTGTGGCAGGAGCAAACCTAGGTTAGTGGCTATAGACTAACTAGCAGTAACTGTTTACTATTCAAATTTTTAATTGCCAGCACAACGACAAAAGGCTCCTCAGTAGTGAGGAGCCTTTTGGGTTCTTTCTTTAGTTTATCAGTCGTTATAACCTAGGTAGGAACCTAGCTTTTTTTGTTGGCTGAATAGCGCGTGCGCTGATCCTGCACCACAACGCTTAGCTCTTTTGCCAGCTCATTATAGCGGGAAATATCCAGCAGCTTCAGGCGGGCTAACAGCCGTTCGGCTTCATCGAAGTTGTTCAGCCATACGTTGGCTTCGGCAGCGTTGAAGAGCGTGGCAGCCATCACCTTCTCGTCGATACGGGCTTTCTTATCCTTCGGATTCGCCTCGGCTAAGGCTTTGTTCCACAAGGCAATGGCCTCACCAATCTGCTTTTGCGCATCGGTAGCGCGGCTAGGATCGGCTAGCATTTTGTAGCCCATCAGCGCCTTCTCATAGGCTTGCGGGTACTCATCATAGTTCACTTTCTTGTCCGAAATCACGATGATGGAGGTGTTGCGCGTGACGGGGCGCTGCCCAAACTTGCTGTCCAGATACTCCGTCACGAGCTTCATGTTGCTTTTCAGCAGGTTCTCGTCGAGCTGCCGCATGAAGGCATTCTGGTTGGTGCGCCAGTATTTGTTGAGGCCTTCTTCGGTGGCGAAAGCCTCGGTTTTGGCAACGGTGTAGGTATTGGTTGCCTCGATCATCTCGTCGAGCAGCACCGTGCCGTCCTTGGCCGCTACTTTCACGTACATCGGCGACTTATAGGAAACTTCATAGGCGTGTTTCACCCCGTCGCCCAGGGCAGCGCCACCTACTTTCACCTGCGAACCCTGCACCGCCAGCGGCGTAATGGGTCCTTGGGTGAAACCATCTAAGCTTACCGTCACGTGCAAGTCGCCGCTGCCTTGCGAGGCCTGCAAGCCGCTTACGTGCACATACGTGCTAGCCAGCGACTTACCGTCATACACCTGCGCCGTGTAGTCGGCGGGCGGAATTACCGCTTCGCCCGGCTTACGCTCATCCAGCACTAGGCGGTTCAGGGCTTTGGCGCCGAAGGATTGAGCTTTGTACTCCTGCTTGGCTTGCTCGGCCTTGGTTTTAGCATCTGCAACAGCCGTCTGATGATCAGCCTTTTGCTGCTTCACGGCGTCTTCATAGCGGAGCAGCACTTCGGGCTGAAACGTGTGCGTGCCTGCCGGCACAGGCACCAACGGCAGCCGCACATAATCAAATGTAACCTTTTGAGGATCGATGCTTTGGGCATGAGCAGAGAGGGTCAGGCACAAAGCAGTGCCTAACAGCGTAATGGGCAAGCGCATAATAGGGTAAGATGAGGGAAAATAAAGGACCAAGTGAGGCCATGCCTCTAATAGAAGCACAAGGTAATAATTATAAATTTATATATTAAAATTTAATTATAAATTCTCCCTAAAATAGTCCATCTACTATCTGACACATTACTTCGGAGACGCAACCAGCGACGTGCTTAGTGAGCCGAAAAGCGGTAAGCAGCGGGTGTAAGGCCGGTTTTGCTCTTGAACAGCCGGGTGAAATACTGCGGGTACTCGAAACCTAGCTGAAAGGCCGTTTCGTTGATAGACAGCGAAGTAGTCAGCAGCAGGCGCTTGGCTTTTTCAATCAGACTGTAGTGAATGTGCTGCTGCGTGCTCTGGCCCGTGAGCGTGCGCAGCATGTCGCTCAGGTAAGCCGGCGACACATGCAGCGCGTCGGCGAAGTACTGCACGGTGGGCAGCGGCTGCTCGCCATCCTGCGCGAAGTAGGCATTCAGCAGCGCCTCGAAACGACTGAGCAGGTCGTGCTCGGCCGTGCGGCGGGTCAGGAACTGCCGGTGGTAGAAGCGGTTAGCGTAGCTCAGCAGCACTTCCAGCTGCGAAATCAGCACATCCTGGCTGAAGGCATCAATGGGCTGCTCGTATTCTGCCCGAATGCTGTCCATCAGGGTGTCGAGCATCGTTTCTTCACGCGCCGAGAGGTGCAGGGCTTCGTGTACGTCGTAGGAAAAGAAACCATAGCTGCCTATCTTCTTGCCCAGCGGGTACTTGTTCAGCAGATCCGGGTGAAACACTAATAGCCAGCCGCTTAGCTCCGATATGTCCAGTGTTGGGTTGGATTCGCACAACTGCCCCGGCGCGTAGAAACCTAGCACACCTTCGCTGAAATCGTAGGTGCGGTGACCGTAGTGAATGCGGCCTTTCAGGTTTTTCTTCAGCGAAATGATGTACATGTGCCGCAGCGCCGGCCCGCTCGGCGGCACCAGGTGGCGAACCTGAGCGAGGTCGATAATCGTCAGCAGCGGGTGGGCCGGGTTGGGGTAGCCGAAGTGCTGGGTGAAGTCTGACACGGAGGCCAGCACCTTGAACTCTTTAGCAGCTTGTTTCATAAGGCGTTACACTATATACGATAAGCCAATAACCCCGGCAGAAGTTTAGCAGCGCCGTTAACCTAGGTTTAACGTAGCTGGCTGCTAAACTTCTCGCCTCAGAAAAGCCAACACTTCCGCGTTTAGCTCCGCGTGAAAATGCTCCCGGTCGAAGCCGGGCGGGTCCTGGGAAGGCGGAAACGCCGGGCTGACCCTAGTTTTTGGAAAAGGACTCAGGAAAGAAAAATGCCCGGCATTTGCCACCACGCGGTGCTGCACCTTACCTAAGTCTGGCACGCCGCGCAACACAATCTGCGCGTTCGTCGGTGGTATATGCTCGTCCTTCTCTCCTACCAACAGCAAAATCGGCAGCCGGACTTGCCGCAGCGTCCCGGCCGGGCTAAACCACGACACGGCCGGGGCCAGCAGCACCAGCGCCGCTACGCGCGGGTCGGGCGCGGGCACGGGCACAGCATGCCACTGCCCATCCGGCGTGTGGGGCGGCCCCACCATCGGTTGCCCACCCGCCAGCGCCAGGACCGTGTAGCCGCCCAGCGAGTGACCAATCAGCCCGACGCTAGCTGGTTTGAGGGCTGGTGCAAACCTAGGTTCATCGAAGAAATGGTCGATGGTTAGCGGGATATGGCGGGGCCGGGCGGCCAGGTTCTGCATGGTTCCGGCCCAGGCGTCGTTGTCCCGGTTGTTGAACGGGTGCTCTGGCAAGCCCACCACGAACCCATTTTGGGCCAGATAATAAGCCAAGCTTCGGTACACCAGCGGCGTGCTACCCGTGCCGTGTGAAATCAGAATCAACGGAAACGGTCCGGCTTTCAGAGGCGCATCCAGCGCGACATTCAGCGGGTAGGAACCTAGCTTTTCCACCTGGCCGGGTGTGCTGGTTGGGTAAAATACCAGCACGGGAAAGGTTACGGCCAGCGCGCTGTCATGCACGTCTACTGTGCAATAGCCAACAAAGTCGCTCATCATTGCGTGTTTGCCTGGCAAGTACGCTATTATCAGGACGATTTCCTTGCTAGTCAGCGCCGGTATTTCCAGCCCGGTCGTGATGATGCCTTCAGCATTACGACCGGGCTGGAAACCAGCTAAAAGCCAGCCGGATAAGCCGCACCTGCGGCGCTGCCCACCGGCATAATAGCTTCCAGCTCGGTGAGCTCCGCCGAACTTAGGGTAATACTAGCTGCTGCTACATTGGCTTCCAGGTACTTGCGGCGCTTAGTTCCGGGAATTGTTACCACATTCTGAGCCAGCACCCAGGCCAGCGCCAGCTGCGCGGCGGTCACGCCTTTGTCCTGAGCCATCGCTTGCAGCTTCTCCACCAAAGCTAGGTTTTTGTAGAAGTTCTCGCCCTGGTAGCGCGGGAAAAAGCGGCGGGAGTCGTTGGGCTCGAAGTCGTCCGGGGTTTTGATTTCGCCCGACAGAAAGCCGCGACCTAGTGGCGAGTAGCCCACAAACCCAATACCTAGCTCCCGCGCCGTGTGCAGGGAGCCAGTTTCTTCCACGCCCCGGTCAAATAAGGAATACTCAGTTTGCAAAGCCGTAATCGGGTGCACTTGGTGGGCCCGGCGCAGGATATCGGGCGAGACTTCCGAAACGCCCAGGTAGCGCACTTTACCTTCCTCCACGAACCGGCTCATCTCCCCTATCGAGTCTTCGATGGGCGTATTCGGGTCGACGCGGTGCAGGTAGTAGAGGTCCACGTAGTCGGTACCTAGGTTGCGCAACGAGCGTTCGATGCACTTGCGGGCGTAGTCGGGTCGGCCGTTCAGCTTACCGGTAAACGTCTCGTTGTCATCTACTTCAAAACCAAACTTCGTGGCCAGAATAACATCCTGCCGACGTCCGGCAATGGCTCTGCCGATCAGCCGTTCGTTGACGGCCGGGCCGTACAAATCAGCCGTATCCAACAGATTAACACCTAGCTCCAGCGCTCGGTGAATGGTAGCCACGCTTTCCACCTCGTCGGCTTCCCCATATACGCTCATGCCGGCAATACCTTGGGTCATACCCATGCAGCCTAGCCCTTCGACGGGCACTTCCAAGCCTTGGCTGCCTAATGCTACTTTTTTGATTGTGCTCATCGAGTCAGATAAGATTTAGCGTGAATAATCTTCACTACAAAGGTCCAGCTACCATCCAAACCATGACTTATACAAACCGAGGCTTTTACTACACAAAACGCAGGTACTTATTTTCTGAATAAGTCAACAACCCAGACGCTTCATCCCTTCTTTTCGAGCTACACATGAACACATCATACGCACCTATATTTATTGTAGTATAATGATAATTATCTATAAGAAACAGTGATTTCCTTAGCCTTTACCAGCCACACCAATTTTTATTGCTAAAATGCAAAATATCTTCATAGCCTCACAAGGTGGCACGAAAGGTGAGGGCGTGCAAGCACTGTTTCACTTTACCTCTCTTAGTTCTTTATGTCCAAATGTCTACTTTTCCTCTCTTTGCTCACTACACTTGCTGTGCAAGCCTGCACTACCACGCGCACCAGCGAAGAAAAACCCGTAACTAATACCGTGGAGCACGATCCTCGCACCCGCACCCAGGAGCCTACCCCTAGTCGCGTCCGTTAGGCTTATTGCGGGCAAACAGCCCTGCCAATTTTGACGTCTTATCTGCCCCAGCTCTGACGAACTGGACGGCTAGGCTGTACGCAGAAAAGCCCCGGCCAAAGAACCGAGGCTTTTACTTACCATACCACGGCACCTGGAGAAGTGCCTTGAAATACCCTCTTTCAAAATGCGTGCCTATATTTATATTAACTAATATTAATACAGGTAGTTTTCGCCTTCTCCACCAGTATTGTTTGTTTTCGGCTGGCAAAATCTTGTTCGAACTCAGAAAGCCAGCCTTTCGCCGGATGCACTGGAGGCGAAAAGCTGGCTTTTGGTTTTAAAAAACGGATTTCGTTTCGGGATGAAACGCAGGCTGTTATCGCAGCGGCGCCGTAGTGAGCGGCGTCACGGGCGTTGCGTGCGGAATGCGGCCCTGCACCTGCGGCATCGAGACGTTGGGTAGACGCGGCAGCACGTAGCGGGCGAAGTAGTCGGCCTCATCGAGCAATGGGTAGCCCGAGAAGATGAAGGCGCGGAAGCCCATGTCCATGTAGCGGTTGAGCTTCTCCACGATCTGGTCGGGTGTGCCGACCAGGGCGCCACCCGCGCCGGAGCGCGCCTTCCCGATGTCGGTCCAGAGCAGCGGCTCCACGAAGCCTTCATTATCAGCATATTCGCGCAACTGGTTCTGCCGGTGCACGCCCAACGACCACGAATCCTGCGCCCGGCTCTTGATTTCGGCACCTTTTACCGGGTCAAACTTCGACATGAGCTTGCGGGCGTAGGCACGGGCTTCCGACTCGGTTTCGCGCACGATGACGTGGATTCGCAGACCGAAATCAATCTGGCGGCCGTGGCGGGCGGCGCGGGCACTCAGGTCCTGCATCGTCTCGTAGAGCATTTCCTCGGTTTCGGGCCACATCAGGAACATGTCGCAGTACTGGGCGCACACCTCCCGTGCGCCTTCCGACGTGCCACCGAAGTACAGCAGCGGACCACCATTCTGCTGATACGGCTTGGCCGGGTCCGACGGCATGTCGAACTGGTATAGCTCGCCTTTGTGCACGATGCGCTCCTGCGTCCAGGCCTGGCGCAGAATCTCGATGGTTTCGGCGCAACGTTGGTAACGCAGCTCGGGCACTTCGCGCAGGCCTGGCAAATCGGAGTTGATGATGTTAATGGTAAGCCGACCTTCCAGCATATGGTCGAGCGAAGCGAGAGCACGGGCCAGCATAGGCGGATGAATTTCGCCGGTGCGGATGGCCGTGAGCAGGTTGATACGCGACGTTTGGGGCGCAATGCCGGCGGCAAACGTCATTACATCCTGCCCCACCGTGTAGGAAGTCGGCAGCAGAATATTGGAGTAACCTAGCCGCTCCGCCGAGAGCGTAATGTCCCGACAGTGCGCCCATGAGCTGCGGTACGCTCCATCAAGCACGCTCAGATACTGGGTGTCGCCGCCGCACAGGTCATCAAACCAGGAGATTTCCGCCACCCGTTGCGGCGTGCGAATGGCAACAGATGAAATTGGAGAAGAAAGAGACATCACTCAGAAAGAAACAGGAATACAACGTTTGAAGCGGCTCGTAAAGAGCTGAAAGCTAGGTCACAGTCGGGCGGGCTTTCGTTGATTGGCTACGAAATACACCCCGAGCCCGACAACCGCCATCAGGGCCACATCGCGGGCTTCGGTGCCGGTGCTGCTCAGCAAAAGCCACAAACACAGACCTACGCATCCGGCCGCTATTACGGTGCCGCCTACCACCTGAAAGGGTGCGGGTTGAGTCGGAAAGCGGCGGCGCAGCACCGGCAGGGCCGCGCAGGTAAGCGCAAAATAGGTGAGGCGAATGATGGTAGAGAGCGTGAGAGCGTAGATAAACGTGCCTGAAATTGCCAAAGCTAGCTTCAACACTGCCGACACCAGCAAGGCCACGTAGGGCGTGCGAAAACGTGGGTGCGTGGCACCGAAAATGGCCGGAATCTGCTTCTGCTCGGCCAGGGCAAACAGCAACCTAGGTCCCGTCAGCATGAGCGCATTGAGGGTGCCCAGGGCCGTCAGCATGGCAGCGGCAGACACGACGGCTGCGCCGCCTGCCCCTAAAAATTGCTGCGAGGCACTGGCTAGCGGGCGCTCGGAAGCACCTAGGTTCGGGAGCGTGCCGATGCACACCACCTGCACCAGCAAGAACAGCACCGCCACCGTGGCAATAGCCGTGAACAACGCAAAAGGCACGTTGCGCTGCGGCTGCTGAATCTCAGCGGCCGGAATAGCAGCTACGTCAAACCCAGAGAAGGTAAAGATGAGCAGCAAAACGGCGCCGGAAAAGCTAGGGTACGTTGGCAGCGTGGCAAAGGAGAAGACTTTCCAGTTCACGAAAAACAAGCCTACTGCCACGAACAATACTAACAGCAGCAACTTGCTGATGGTAAACAAATTATTTACCAGCGAAGCCGTACGAACGCCCACCCAGTTCAGGAGCGTGAGGCTAACAATCAGCCCCGTCATCAGGATGGTGCGGCCGGTGCCTGCGCCCACTGCCGGCCAGAAGTAGGCGGCATAATCGACAAACAGGTTGCAGAGGGCGGCAAAGCTAGCCAGGCGCGAAATCCAGAGCAGCCAGCCTACTTCAAACCCTACGAGCGGCCCAAACGCTTCGCGCGCGTACAAGTAAGGCCCGCCGGCCTCGCTAAACCGGCTGCTGACCTCGGCAAAGCACAGGATAATGAGCGCCACAATGGCTGCGCTGACTACGTATGCCACCAGGCTATAGTCGCCGACCAGCGCGTAGATTTTGGCCGGCAGCCCCAAAATACCGGCGCCAATGGTGATATTGATGATAAGCGCTACAAAATCCCAGCGCCGAATACCGCGCACCAAGTTGGGTTGCGACGCGCCTCTGGAAGTAGAAGTCATGCAAACGAAGGAAAAGCGGATAAAAAAAGCAGGCGGCCGGTAGCTGGCTTCAGTAGGCTAGGTAGTTGCACAGCAACAACAGCGTTTTTCTATCAACTCTGCGAGCAGCATGAGAGAATGGCAGTGGTAAAATAAGTGGCGGTTGCATCCACCTTTCGGCAAAGCTAGCTGGAAAGCGTTGGGCTTATTTATTACTCCCGCAAAAACCTGCGTTGTGTGCTTCAATGCCTGACTGACTAAATATGCCACTTAGAAGGTGAGAGCCAACACACTTCAGGCCACCAGGAAGGACGTCAGCTCACCTGCATACGTCAGGGTGAGCTGGTGCATGGCGCGGGTGCAGGCAACATACAGCATCCGCTTGTCGACTTCCGTTTGGTAATTTCGGGCGGAAGCAAAGGGCACCAACACCTCGTCGAATTCCAGCCCCTTTGCCAAATGAGCCGTCGTAATGACGACCCCTTCCTTGAAGGTCGTGGACTCGGCCGTGAGCAGCTGCACACCGGGTGCCTGAAGCGCCTGATACATAGCATCAGCTTGCCGCTGGGTTTTGCAGATGATGCCCAGGGAATGATAGCCGGAGCTGTTGAAGGCCGTGAGCAGCTGCTGGATTGCTCCTAACTCCTCGTCTTTATTATTGCACCGTACGATGGCGGGCTCCCGCCCGTGCCGTTCCAGCGGGATGATGTCAGGGTTGGGGGTGATGCGCTGGGCGAAACCTGTAATCTCGACGGTCGAGCGGTAGCTGCGGTAGAGCTTGACTACATCGGCCTGCGGGAAGACGCGCTCGATAGTTTCGGCCGAGGAAGCGCTGTAGGGGTTCACCGTCTGGTTAACGTCGCCCAGAATCGTCTTTCGGCACGAAAACAGGCGCGACAAGACGGCGTACTGCACCGGGGTGTAATCCTGCATCTCGTCTACGAGCAGGTGCTTAACCTGCTCGTAGGTGGTGAGACCTTCCAGCCGCAGCCGCAGGTAAAGCAAGGCAAATACGTCCGCGTACTCTAGGTGCAGGCGGTGGTCGAGCTTCAGCAGCTCGGGCCGGCCGATCCAGCGGTAAAAATCCCGGTAAAAGTCCAGTGCATTATTAAACCGGAACATACGCGGAATGGCTTCCCCGATTGTGGCTTTCTCCTGCCCGGTCAGCTTGCGACCGGCAGCGTCCCGCACGTAGGCTCTTACGTCATTAGCTACCAATGCGAAGCGTTTCAGAAGCGGCACCCGGTGGTAGGTCCGGAACTTCTGTTGAAGAAGGGCAACCGGCACAACGGTGCGTCCGACCCGCAACTCCTTGACAGCGAAGTAATTATTCTCAACATGCAGCAGATACTGGTTCAGCTTGCTCAAGAACTCAAACGAGGATTTGAACTGGATGCGCTCGATAAAACCTAGGTCTGGCTTTTCCAGCAACGCGGACACCTGCTCGAAGAAGGTCTGGAACGTGTAGGGATTGCCGAGCAAGTCGGCGGCCAACTCCTCCATACCTAGCTCGGGAATGTGCTCTTCCCCTAGCTCGGGCAAGACGTTCGAGATGTAGTCGGCGAAGACTTTGTTGGGCGAAATAATCAGAACATCTTTAGCCGCGATAGTCTCCCGGAAGCGGTAGAGCAGGAACGCAATGCGGTGCAGAGCAATTGAGGTTTTGCCCGAGCCGGCCACGCCCTGAATGACCATCACCGAAGCATCCTCGTTGCGGATCACGGCATTCTGGTCGCGTTGGATGGTGGCGACAATGTTCTTCATCTTGTCGTCGGAAGACTTCGCAAGCTCGCGTTGCAGCACGTCGTCGTGAATGTTCACGTCGCTGTCGAGCAGGAACTCCAGACGACCATCGCGGATCTTGTACTGCCGTTTCAGCTCAATGCGGCCCCGAACGTTGCCCGACGGGGTGCTGTAGGAGGCTTCGCCCAGCTCGAAATCGTAGAACAGGGAGGAGATAGGAGCGCGCCAATCATAGATCAGGTTCCGGCGCTGTCCTTCGTCTAGGAAAGAGTGCACGCCGATGTACACGGGCGTGCTGACCTGATTTGGAGTGACGAAGTCGATGCGGCCGAAATACGGGGACTGTGCCAGCTTGAAGAGTTTGCGTTTTCGGGCCACGGCCGCTTCGCCCGTGAAGGCCATACGGTTGATCGACTGGCCGGCCGCGACCATATCGGCTTCGTCCATGCCGGATTGGTGCTCGTGGATGTACTCCTTTTTCTGCCGGAGCTCGTCGGAAAACTGCCTGACGGCGTCATCAACCCGTTTGATGGCCAGCGTCAGTTTCTCCTTAACCTCTTCCAGGTAGGCTCGCTCTTCTTGTTCGGTTGCGTTTATCACGTGCTGCGCTTGAGAAATGGACCCCAAAGGTGGCACCAAATTACGGGCTGCAGAAGCGTTTTGCTTCTTTCGGCAGGCGCATGAACGAGCGACAACCTAGCTGTACGCCAGCGGCCGGGCTCATGAATCGTTGAAAATCGTGTCAAGCCAGCCCTTGCTTCTTGGTGGCAATCAGCACAATCCGTAGGGGAATGATACCTAGGTTGATAAGCGCTTAGCAGCCAGCCATCGGGCAAAGCTTAGTGGCTTCTGCGTAACGCTACCTCGGCGCCTGGGCAGCCCTTGCTCTACATAATGTTCACCTCGGGGTGCAGCTCCACGCCGAACTTCTCGCGGACGGAAGCAATGATTTCCTGAGCTAGGTTCTGGATGTCGGCACCTTGCGCGCCGCCGTGGTTTACCAGCACCAGCGCCTGCCGGTCGTGGACGCCGTGGGCACCGCGCCGGTGGCCTTTCCAGCCGCTTTGCTCGATCAGCCAGGCCGCAGGCACCTTCACGCCGCCGGGTACGGGGTAGCCGGGCAGGTCGGGGTACTCGGCTTTCAGAGCGTCGTACTTGGCCTGGGAGAGTTCGGGGTTTTTGAAGAAGCTGCCAGCGTTGCCGATTTCGGCCGGGTCAGGCAGCTTGCTGCGCCGGATACGCATCACGGCCTCGCTCACGTTGGCGGGCGTGGGGTCGCCCTCCAAACCCATCTCCTCCAGGGTGGTGCGGATGGCGCCGTAGCTGACATTAAGCTGGTGCTGCCGGCGCAGGCGCAGCACCACGGCCGTCACGATGTACTGGTTTTTGAGTGGGCCTTTAAACACACTTTCGCGGTAGCCAAATCCGCACTCAACCCGCGTGAACGTGCGCAGGTGCCCCGTGCTGATTTCCACGGCTTCGAGGTGGTCGAAAGTGTCTTGCAGCTCCGCCCCGTAGGCGCCGATGTTCTGGAGCGGGGCCGCGCCTACTGTGCCGGGTATCAGGGACAGGTTTTCGACACCGCTCAGGTCCTGGCGGAGCGTGTACTCCACCAGCGCGTGCCACGACTCGCCCGCTCCGGCGCGCACCAGCGCCGTGTTGCTGGCATCATCGTGTCCGATTACTTCCAGCTCCCGAATCTCGTTTTTTAGTACAACGCCATCAAAATCCTTGGTAAAGAGCAGGTTGCTACCACCACCCAGGATGAGCTTTTCGGCTTGCTGCACTTCGGGCAGGGCCAGCAAAGTCCGCAGCTCATCGACGCTGGTGAAGCGGGCAAAAAGGCGCGCTTTGGCGTCAATGCCGAAGGTGTTATAAGGACGAAGGGAAACGTTGGATTCGAGGCCGGGTGCGGTAGACATGACGCAAAGGTAAGCCGTAGCGCGAAGCTCTGCTTCGCTTATCGTTGAACAATGGACGTTGTTTGTAGCCAACATCAGCAACGATACGCGAAGCAGAGCTTCGCGCTACATGCTTACCGCACCCGGTAGCCGCTCACCGCGTAGTACAACAGATACGCATAGCACAGCGCCGGCAGAATGAACGCCACGCGCAAGCCGCCGCCGTTGGTAGCCACCCAGCCCATCAGCAGCGGAATGATGGCCCCGCCCACGATGGCCATGATTAGGTACGAGGAACCTTGCTTGGTAAAGACACCTAGGCCCTTGATTGCCAGCGGGAAAATAACGGGCCACATAATAGAATTGCACAGGCCGCAGAGCACCACCAGCCACAAGGCCGACTCGCCATGCGTCAGCACCGACGCCAGCACCAGGGCCGTGCCCGCCGCGCAAACGCCTATCAGCATGCGCCGGTCGTCGAAGCGGCGCAGCAGCGGAATGCCCACGATGCGGCCAATCATGGAGCCGAACCAGTAAGACGACACGAGAATGGCCCCGATTGCTTTGGTGAAGCCGCCAGCCGTGTTAACCGGCAGAGGCGTTTGCCCGATGAGCAGCAAGCCGTAGTTCGTAACGGCGTTCAGCCCGCGCACCAAGGTCTGCGTGAAGCCGCTTAATTGGGTGATATTCTGGGCTTCTCCGTAGCGAATCAGGAAATCACCCAGGCCCACTTCCACGCCCACGTACAGGAATATTGCCCCAATGCCGAGCACCAGATGCCGAAAATCGAGGGCGGAACGGCGGCCGGCCAGGGCGGCAGGAACGGCTTCTTCGGTTTCATCAACCGGAATACTCTCGATTTCGGGCAGGCGCAGAAGCCAGAAAACCCCACCTAACAGCACCAGAAAAATAGCCAGACCTAGGTAGGGCGATTTCACCAAAGCGGCTTCTTCGGTGAGGCGCTGCTCGGCGGAAAGCGCCGCCAGACGCGTTTGCAGCGCCGCCGCACTACCGAAGAGCAATAATCCGCCAATCAGCGGCGACAAGGTGCCACCTAGGTTGTTGGCCACCCCCACAATACTCACCCGACTAGCCGCGCGCCGCGCTGGCCCGAGCACCGAAACGTACGGATTGGCCGCGACTTGCAACAGCGTCACGCCGGCCCCCAGCACTCCCAGGCCGATCAGAAACAGCACAAACGTGCGCGAGTTGGCCGCCGGAATAAAGAGCAGCGCGCCCGCTGCCATCACCAGCAACCCCACCACAATACCGCGCTGATAACCTAGCTGCCGGATAACCCAGCCCGCCGGCAACGACATCAGAAAATAGGCGATAAAAAAAGCAAACGGAACCAGAGAAGACTGAAAATCAGTCAGCTGGCACACATCTTTGAGGTAGGGCATCAGCACCCCGTTGAAGTTCGTGACGGCTCCGAAGAGGAAGAACAAGGACGTCATGGCCGCCATGGGCAGCACGTAGCTGCGCGTGGTAGCGGGGGTGGCCGTGGTGGCAGAAGAGGAAGAAGTAGGAACGGCCATGCTGGCAGAATGATAGGAGAAGCCGACTACGGGGCCAGCTAAGCAATGCTACGGAGTTTTCCGGAAAATGCCGCGGGAAATAAGCCGGAGCATTCGGGCAGCTTGCCCGAGAACCTAGGCCCAGGCCTGAACCTAGCTTGGAAGGCTACCTTCAGGCAACGTCGGGCGCGGGCACGCACCTGGTGAGATACTGCCACGTAAAAATAGCACCCATTGCCCCGACTGTAGGCGCCACCAAATAGAGCCACAGATGCTCCAGGTGGCCCGACACTACAGCCGGCGAAAAAGAGCGCGCCGGGTTCATGGAAGCGCCGCAGATCGGCCCGGCAAACATGGCTTCCAGAAGCACCACCGCCCCGATTGCCAGCCCCGCAAACAAGCCCTGCTCCTTCGAGCCGTGCGCCACGTTCATGATGACCAGCACCAGCAGATACGTCAGGATGAATTCCAGCACGAAGGATTGCGCTTCGGAGCCCGCCGGCAGCGTTGCACCCAGCAGTTCGTTGGCCGGAAACAGATAGCGTATCGTGGCACTGGCAATCAGGGCACCCACCAGCTGGCTACCGATGTACGGCAGCAGCTGCCCGGCCGGAAACTTCCGCGCCACGGCAAAAGCAATCGACACGGCCGGGTTGAAGTGCGCCCCTGAAATTGTACCCAGCGCGTAGATCATGGACGTGACGATCAGGCCGAAGGTGATGGCAATGCCCACGTGCGTGATGGCACCGTGGCTTTCCTGGTTGATGATGATAGCCCCTGTTCCGCAAAATATAATGGCAAACGTACCCAGCGCCTCCGCGACATATTTTCTCATATATCCTTGCTGAACAGAATAAAGATTGGCAGAATGATCAGGCAAGCAAAAGCCCTGTTGCCTCCGCCCGAAAGCCAGGTTTCCGAGCTTATGCTGCTGCAAATAAGGAGTTTTGTTGAAATCGCAGGCCAGCAGTCGTGAGGGACTCCGAGGGACCGAAGGTCGTCGGGTGCGGTTCGACGCGCTTCTTTCCCGACCTTTGCGACCTGCTTATTCATTTTACCGCCTACGCACATGGCTGACAACCGCCGCTCCGCTTCGTTTTACATGACTGCCACCACTCAATTTGGCCTCGAAGAGGTGCTGGCGGAGGAGCTGCGGCAGCTGGGCGCCACCATCGACCGGGTGGGGCAGCGGGCCGTCGAGTTCAGCGGCAATAAGCAGCTGCTCTATGAAGCAGTGCTGTGGTGTCGCACGGCCATGCGTATTCTGAAGCCCTTCGCCGGCTTCTACGCCCGCGACGAAAAGGCGCTTTACCGCGAAGTAAGCCGTATTAATTGGCAGGACTTTATCGGGCCCGACCAGACTTTTGCCATCACGGCCGTGGTGAATAAGTCGAGCTTCGAGCACTCGCTGTTTGTGGCCCAGCTCACCAAGGATGCCATTGTGGATCAGTTCCGTGACCGCACCGGCCAGCGCCCGAGTGTGGATGTGAAGAACCCCGACGTTCGGCTGCACCTGCACATGCTGGAAAACGAAGTGACCCTGAGCCTCGACGCGGCCGGCGACTCGCTGCACCGGCGCGGCTACCGTCAGGGCACCAACGTGGCACCGCTCAACGAGGTGCTGGCCGCCGGTCTGCTCCTGCTTACGGGTTGGGACGGTCGCAAAACCCTCATTGACCCAATGTGCGGCTCCGGCACGCTGCTCACCGAGGCGGCGCTTATTGCACAGCGCATTGCACCGGGTTTGTATCACCAAGGCAAATTTGGCTTTGAAAACTGGCCCGATTTCGACCGAGCGCTCTGGGATTCGGTGCGGCTCGATGCGCGTCAGGCTAGGTTGGAAGAGCCGCAAGCCTACCTAGGTGGCTCCGACATTTCGGGCGAGTTCATCAACCTGGCCCGCCAGAACGTGGCCGCCGCCGACCTAGAAGATTTCATCCGCCTCTCCGTCCGCGACGTGAAAGATGCCAAAGCGCCCGCCAAAGAGGAGCCCGGCATCGTCATTATGAACCCGCCTTATGGCGAACGAATCGGGGAGGAAGCAGAAATGGCGGCGCTTTATAAAACTATCGGCGACACATTGAAAAGCGGTTTTCAAGGCTACGACGCGTATGTTTTCACCGGCAACCTGGAAGCAGCCAAGCGCATCGGCCTGAAGACCTCGCGCCGCATCCCGCTCTACAACGGACCGATTGAATGCCGCCTGCTGAAGTATGAGCTGTACCACGGCACGCGCAAAGGAGTTGTATCTAAAGAGAATCCCAGTTAAGTAACACTCGGCGGAGCACAGGAATACGTCTTTACAACCGGCGCGAAAAGCTGGGATACTTGGAAAGAACATGCCCGCACCAACCGCAAAGAAACCACTGAAGCGGAGCAAGCCTTGTGGCGCGAGTTGCGGGGGCAGCGCCTAGGAGCAAAATTTCGTCCGCGACAGCCGCGAGGTATTGGTACGCAGTTGGGCCGCCAGTTCGCCTAGGGTCAGCTCGGGAGCCAGGTAAGGGCGCGCCGTGCGCATGTGGTCGAGCAGATCTTCCGTCCAGCGCCACAGCTCCGGGTCGGTTTCGGGCGCAGTGTCTGGTTCGGTAAGAACGGCAGTTCCTACCCTCTTGGTTGCCGCTGCCCCAACTGGTGCCGTTACCATCGGCGCTCCGAATGCTACCAAAGGAGAGGCAGCCTAATACGTCCGGCAGGCCTCTACGCACGCTTGGCACGCTGCCGCGCACTCCTTGCAGTGGTCATCCTGATGCTGCGAGCATTCTAGGTAGCATTTCTGGCAGATTTCGATGCACTCTCTGATGACATGCGGCGCATGCTCCGAGCGGCGCGCAATAAATGCGGCCGTGAGCCGACAGTAGTCCGCGCAGTCGCGGGAATAGGCAATGCAGCGAACCATCATCTGGGCGTGTTCTTCGCTCAGACAGCCCGAAATGCAATTTTCGCAGGCATTGATGCACCGATTTAATGCCTCTAATATGGCTTGGGCATTAGGGTTTTGAGGGGTAAACGCATTCGGTTCACTCATGAGAAAGTGGATTTAAGAATTAGTAACAACTTCTTGGTTATACGCCCTTGAACGAGGGCTAGGTGGTGCAGTATTGGGAAAAAGATGTGCACGATTTGTGCGCTCTTATAGTTTATTCATCACTGGAAGTCCCCGCTAATCGCCGTATTTTTACCGAATGTTATTTGCGCCCGAACCCCTAGCCCCTACCCTCGACTCGGCTCGCCGCGTCCTGAAACAATACTACGGTTACGACTCTTTCCGGCCCATGCAGGCCGATATCATCGAGTCCATCCTAGGTGGGCGCGACACGGTAGTGCTCATGCCTACCGGCGGCGGCAAATCAGTGTGTTTTCAGGTGCCTGCTATTGTGCAAGAAGGCGTGTGCGTAGTCGTTTCGCCGCTGATTGCCCTGATGAAAGATCAGGTAGAAGCACTGAAAGCCAACGGTGTATCGGCCGAATACATCAACAGCAGCGTCAGCCAGGGCGAGCAGAATAGTATTGCCTCCGATTGCCTCAACGGCTACCTGAAGCTGCTCTACGTGAGTCCCGAAAAGCTGCTTTCGGAAGGCTTCTTGCAGTTTCTGCGCCGCTTGCGCATCAGCATGTTTGCCATTGATGAGGCGCACTGCATCTCGTCGTGGGGGCACGATTTCCGGCCCGAATACACGCAGCTGAAGCTGCTGCGGGAGCAGTTTCCGCAGGTGCCTATCATTGCCCTCACCGCCACCGCCGACCGCCTCACCCAGCGCGACATTCAGCAGCAGCTGCGCCTGAACGAACCTAGGGTGTTCCTTTCCAGCTTCGACCGGCCCAATCTGAACCTCATCGTGCGCCCCGGCCAGGACCGCGTGGGCAGCATCGTGGAGTTTGTGGAGCGCCACCCCAACGAAGCCGGCATCGTGTATTGCCTCTCGCGCAAGCAGTGCGAAACAATGGCTGAGAAGCTGAAAGCCAAGGGCATTCGCGCCGGCCACTACCACGCGGGCATGACGCCCAACCAGCGCGGCTCGGTGCAGGAGGCCTTCCTGAAAGACGACTTGCAGGTGATTGTGGCGACCATCGCCTTCGGCATGGGCATCGACAAGAGCAACGTGCGCTGGGTTATTCACTACAACCTGCCCAAGAACATCGAGGGTTATTACCAGGAAATTGGCCGCGCCGGCCGCGACGGCGCCCCGGCTACGGCGCTGCTATTCTACAGCTTCGCCGACGTGATGAGCCTGCGCGACATGCTCACCAAGGACAACCCTAGCCTCACGCAGCTCAACCTCACCAAGCTGGAGCGCATGCAGCAGTTTGCGGAAGCTGCCAGCTGCCGCCGTAAGATTTTGCTCAACTACTTCGGCGAGACGCTGCCCCAGGACTGCGGCAACTGCGACATTTGCCGCAACCCGCCTACTACGTTTGATGGCACGCTGCTCGCGCAGAAAGCTTTATCGGCAGTAGTGCGCACGCGCGAGCGGGCCAGCATCGGCCTGCTCATCGACGTGCTGCGTGGCATGCGCAACCAGGCCGTGCTCACCGCTGGCTACGACCAGATCAAAACCTACGGTGCCGGTGCCGACTTGCCCTACCTGGATTGGTACAGCTACATCCACCAGATGCTCAACGATGGCCTGCTCTACATTGCCTACGAGGAAGGCTATGCGTTGAAAATCACCGACCTAGGTCGGGAAGTGCTACAAGGCCAGCGCACCCTGGCTATGAAGAAATTCCAGCCTGCCGAGAAAGCTGAAAAGCCAACCCGCGCCAGCAAGAAAGCCGCCGCGGCTGCGCAAGCTGCTAAACCTGTCGATGCCACAGCTGCCTTGTTCGAGAAGTTGCGTCAGCTCCGCAAGCGCATTGCTGATGAGCAAAACGTGCCGCCGTACGTCATCTTCACCGATACCACCTTGCAGGAAATGGCCGCCGAGCGTCCCGTTTCGCGCGTGGCCATGCTTGCCATTTCGGGCGTGGGCATGAAGAAATTCGAAAACTACGGCGACGTGTTCATCAAGGAAATCCTAGCCTACGGCGGCGCGCCCAACCCCGCGGATACCGAAGCCGATGAGCCAGAAGACATTGAAGAAGCACCCGCCCCGAAAGCACCGCGCAAGAAGGACGTAGGCGACACCCACGAAACGACCTTGCAACTGCACCGCGTGGGCTTGAGCGTAGAGGCCATTGCCGAGCGCCGCAACCTCAGCCCCGGCACCATTCGTGCCCACATCGAAACGCTCTACGCCAAGGGCTTCCCCATCCGATTGGAAGAGTTTCTAACCATGGATGAGTTTGCCGAAATCCAGACGGCTATCGGGCAGCTAGGTGGCTCGCCCCTGCTGCGCGACTTATTCGACCACCTGCGCGAGAAATACGACTATTTCAAGCTGCGTCTGGCGCTGCATTATCAAAAGAAGCTGCGCGGTGAGTAATATAATATTGTTCGGGAAACGAGTTTGTCATTCCTCCTGCTGCCCGGAATGACAAACTCGTTTCCTGTTGAACCTTATTGAGCTAGGTTATTAGCAACTCAATAAAAAATTTAGCAAAACTTTAAGCTAATTGAATTAGTAATAACGCAAAGATGTTACTAAATTCACGAGCCGATATGTTCTTGAATTAGAAGCCTTTCCCCGGCTCTTTGCGCGATGATCAACACTAACCTTAAATACTGGCGGCGTGAGCTAAGCCTGACGCAGGCCCAAATGGCTGAGAAGCTAGGTATTAAACGCTCACTGGTAGGCGCTTACGAAGAAGGCCGCGCTGAGCCCAAGCTAACGACGCTCGTCAACATGGCCCGCTTGTTCGGTATTACACTGGATGCGCTGGTTACGACGGACTTCAGCAAGAAGGGCAAAGCCAAGACCGCTATTCGCCACCTGGAGCCCGTGAACACTACGCCGGAGCCGCCGCGCCCCGCTGGCAACCTGCGCGTGCTGGCCCTCACCGTCGATAAGGAACAGAACGAGAATATTGAGCTGGTGCCGCTGAAGGCCAGCGCCGGCTACCTCAACGGCTACGCCGACCCCGAGTTCATCGAGGAGCTGCCGAAGTTCCGCCTGCCGATGCTAGGTTCGGGTGGTACGTACCGCGCCTTCGAAATCTCCGGCGACTCGATGCTGCCGATTGCTTCGGGTACGGTTATCGTGGGGCGCTACGTGGATGACTGGCTGACGTTGAAGGACGGCACGCCCTGCATCGTGGTGAGCGCCAAGGAAGGCATCGTGTTCAAGCGTGTATACAACCGCCTCAAGAACGCCGCCACCCTCAGCCTGCACTCCGACAACCCCGTGTACTCGCCCTACGAGATTGACGTGCAGGATGTCGTCGAAATCTGGGAAGCGAAGGCCTACATCAGCAGCACCTTCCCCATCGCCGACCTTTCGCTGAACCGCTTGGCTAGCATTGTGTTGGATCTGCAAAAGCAGATGACGACCCTGAAGAAAGCGTAAGAACATAAGCGCCATTGCTACAAAGCCGGGCCGGAAAGCAGGAAACTGTTTTCCGGCCCGGCTTTTCTTTTGCGCATAAAGTCGTAAACAGCAGCCTAGGTCGCGGGCTTTACTTAACTTCCCTTGGTTCAGTCGCGTATGCAAACCTAGGGTTCCTCCCTTAAACCTCAACTAAGACCCTTATGCTCAAGTACATCCCAGCTACCGACCGCCATCATGCAGCGCCCGTGCAGTGGCTCAGCAGCTACTTCCTATTCAGCTTCGCTGACTATTACGACCCGGATAACATGCACTTCGGTCCGTTGCGCGTGTTCAACGACGACAGCATTGCCCCGCAGTCGGGCTTTCCGCAACACCCGCACTCCGAGATGGAAATCGTGACGCTGGTGCTGGATGGCGAGGTGACCCACGAGGATACGATGGGCAACAAAACCGTTATTAAGAAAGGCGAAGTGCAGCGCATGACGGCTGGCACCGGCATTGCCCACTCCGAATTCAATCGCACTGATGCGCCCCTGCACATCTACCAGCTTTGGTTTATCTCTAACCAGAAGGGCCTCAGCCCTAGCTACGAGCAGAAAGACATTGATTTTCTGAGCACTAAGAACGAGCTAATACCGCTGGTGACGGGGCAGAAAGTGCTGGAAGACGTAGTGTACATGAACTCCAACAGCGCCGTGTACTGGGCCAATCTGAGCGCCGATAAGGAGCTTTTGTTTCAGACTTTCCCGATTCGCAACACCTTTATCTACGTGAAGGAAGGCAACATTTTCGTGAATGGCACCGAGCTAGGTATCAACGATCAGGCCCGCCTAATCGATGAGCACGTAATTGAGATTCGTGCAGCCAAAGACGCGCAATTCATCCTTATCGACCTGCCCGCTAGTGAGGCAAACTACTAACAGTCAGCACCTAGGCTTAAACCAGAAAGCCGGTCCTCTGACCGGCTTTCTGGTTTATTGGAAGTAGCTTTATTCGACTATTAAGCGCTTCACGATGCTGCCTTCGCTCGTGTCGAGGCGGAGGTGGTACACGCCGGTAGCCAGGTTATGAAGCATCAGCGGCTGCGTGGCTATCTGCTGCGTCGTTACCTGCTGATCGGACATGGTGCGGCCGACCATATCAACAATTCTTACCTGCACCAACTGCTCGGCAAAGCGCGGCGGAAACTGGAGTTGCGCTTTCAGGTGCGCGGGATTCGGGAAAACGCTGATTTCCTCCTCCAGCTTTTTAGTCTCCGATTCATTGAAGCGCACGCTGACCGTGTTGCTCGTGTTATTCACCGTCACCAAGTCCAGGTCGCCATCATTGTCGAGGTCGCCGAGGGCGATGCTGTAGGAGCCCGCACCGATGCTCACCTCCTGTTTGCCCGAGAAAGCACCCGCGCCGTTGTTCAGGCGCACGCTCACGGTGTTGGCGGTATAGTTAGGAGCCAGCAGGTCGAGGTCACCGTCGCCGTCGATATCGTTCAGGGCTACGCTACGCGCGCCGGAGGTGATGTCCACCACTTTGTCGCCGCTGAAAGTACCCTGCCCATTGTTCAGGCGCAAGCTGGCAGTACTGGAGTTAAGGTCGCCTGTCACCAGATCCAGGTCGCCGTCGCCGTCGATATCACCCAGCACCACCGAGTGCGGGTTGGTGCCGACTACCACCTCCTGGCTGCCACTAAAGGAACCTAGCCCATCGTTCAGGCGCACGCTGGAAGTCACGGTGTTGGAGTTAGCCGTCACAAAATCCAGGTCGCCGTCGTTGTCGATATCACCAAGGGCGATGCTGATGGGGCGCGTGCCCACCGTAACCTCTTGGCCTACAGCGCTGAACTTACCTGTTCCATCGTTTAAGCGCACGCTCACGGTGCTGGTCACGAAGTTGCTCTTGCTGTCCACGTAGTTGGCCGCCAGCAGATCCAGGTCGCCGTCGCCATCGATGTCGCCCAGTGCTAAAGCGTGCGGATTTTCACCCGTGGGCACTTCCTGCGTTCCGCCGAAATTGCCTTTGCCGTCGTTCAGGCGCACGCTTACGGTGCTCACGGCGGTGTTGGCGTTCGGCGTGAGCAGGTCCAGGTCGCCGTCGCCGTCCACGTCGCCTAGCACGACCTGGTACGGCCCTGCTCCTACTCTCACCTCGTGGCCTTTGCTGCTGAACGTGCCTTTTCCATTGTTCAGCTGCACACTCACCGTGCCCTCATTGTTGTAGTTAGCCACCAGCATATCCAGGTCGCCGTCGCCATCCACATCACCTAGGGTCGCGCTGGTTGCATTGTTCCCAATTCCAGGATCAGCATCGCCGCCAAAAACACCTTTGCTGGGGCTGGTAGCCGTGGTGAACTGAAAAACCAGAGGCTTGGCCAGCTTTTGTCCGCTACTACTCCGCGCGGCCGTAGTGATAGTAGCCGATATGGTTTCACCCGGCCGGAATCCAGCACCCGGCACAAACTTAACCGTGTTGTTGCTCGTGCCGATGGCACCTGTTTTTACATAGCCAGTTTGCGCACTAAAAATCTTTAATATTTGGCTGTTAGCATCTTCCAGATAGAGTGACTGGCTGAAATTCACCTCTACCGTTTTATTGCGCGGCACGCTGTAGGTATTGCGAGCAGGCGAAATGCTGGTAACCGTAGGCGTTTGGGCCTGTGCCGCACCGATCAGCAGAAACAAGCTTGTGAAACCTAGGATACGGGAAAACCCGCGAGCCAGGGTCGGCTCGTATGAAAGCGTAGAGGGTAACATCATAAACACTGAAAAACAGGAACTCGGAGGCTAGTGAAAGATGCTCCGGAACTCCTGCCTATGGGTGGGCTGTAGCAGTTGGGTCGATACAAAAACGCGCCTTCTTCAAAACTCGAACCAGACACTCCGTAGAACAAGCTGAATGTACGCTTTTATGCGTAAATATGTTTTATTTAATCCTTAGATATTGCTAAAATTTCTTCTTTTGGCCTGAGCAGCAGTTTTTATCTATTACCAGAACAAATAGCACAGCTACTCGGCAATAATCCATTAAGAAAGACACTTCATGACCTACAAAAGCTGCAATTCTTTTAAGAATTAAGTACAAAATAATTTTTTTGTTAAAAAAATCGCATTTCGTTAATCAGATATATACAATAAATTATCAACAAAATTAAATAATTAAGTCTCCTTACCTACCAAGCTCAACTATAGCTATAAACCAACTACTATCTCACTTTGCTGTCAGTGCATACCTAGGTCAGTGGTGTTATAAGGCACGGGAAAAGAAATTAGAGGTTCCCGCTTAGTTCAGCTTGCACCCTTTCGCATAGCCTAACTGCAAATTCTTTCGGCAAAAAGGCTGTTTCTACCGTATGCAGGATGATTGCAAACGAACAGCCGTACTTATGTCCCGAACGATTATTGTTTCCAACCGCCTGCCTACCAAAGCACACCGTACCGATAACGGCCTCGAATTCACTCCCAGCGAAGGCGGTCTGGCAACCGGCCTTGGGTCCATCTACCGTGCCGATGGCAACGTGTGGATCGGGTGGCCCGGCCTGGTAGTCGAAGACCCCGACGAGCAGCAGCACGTAATCGGGCAGCTTCACGAGGACAGCATGAGCCCCGTCTTCCTGACGGACGCGGAAATCCGTGATTTTTACGAGGGCTTCAGCAACGAAACGCTGTGGCCTACTTTCCACTATTTCAGCCAATACGCCGTTTTCGACCAGCACCAATGGGAGGTGTACGTGGCCGTAAACGAGAAATTCTGCGAGGCCGTGCTGCGCGAAGCTGGCCCCGACGACACCATCTGGGTGCACGACTACCAGCTGTTGCTTTTGCCGCAGATGCTGCGCAAGGCTCGCCCGGATAGCAGCATTGGATTCTTCTTGCATATCCCGTTTCCGTCGCAGGAAATCATCCGGGCCATGCCGTGGCGCGAGCAACTCCTGGAAGGAATGCTAGGTGCCGACCTCATTGGCTTTCACACCTACGGCTACATGCGCCACTTCCTGAGCGCCGTGTCGCAACTGCTAGGCTACCCAAGCCAGAACGGCATGGTGGAGGCCGGCCAACGGAGCGTGCTGGTTGATGCCTTCCCGATGGGCATTGATTATGAGAAATACGCCGAGCTAGCTGCCTCAGAGCCAGCTTTGAAGAGCGAGCAAACGTACCGCGAAGCACTCGGCGACGTGCGCGTGATTTTGTCTATCGACCGTCTCGATTATACCAAAGGCATTGCACAGCGCCTGCTGGCCTACGAGCTGATGCTTCAGCAGTACCCGGAGTGGCGCGAGCAGGTGACGCTGTTTATGTTGGTGGTACCCTCGCGCGACCAGGTGGAACAGTACAAGGAGCTGAAAGAGGAAATCGATGAGCTGGTAGGGCGCATCACCAGTACCTACCGTACGCTTTCCTGGAACCCCGTGCAGTACTTCTACCGCTCCTTCCCGATTGAAGACCTGGCGGGTTTGTACCGACTGGCCGAAGTGGCGCTCGTAACGCCCATGCGCGACGGTATGAACCTGGTAGCCAAAGAGTTTATTGCCTGCAAAGGTGACCAGCCGGGTGTACTCATCCTGAGCGAGCGGGCCGGTGCCGCCCGTGAGCTTTCCGACGCTATCATCATCAACCCCAGCGACATGCACCAGGTAGCCGAGGCCATGCACGAGGCGCTGATCATGCCCGAGCAGGAGCAACGGCACCGCATGGCCAACATGCAGGCGCTGGTGAAGCAGTACAACGTGCACCATTGGGTGCAGCTCTTCATGGATCGGTTGGCGTACAGCAAGATCAAGCAGCAAACCCTGGCCACGACCAAGCTCGACGCGGACGTGTTGCAGCAAATGATTGAGCAGTATAAGAGTGCCGAGCAGCGCCTGCTGTTCCTGGACTACGACGGCACTCTGGCTCCCTTCAACAAGAACCCGCAAAAAGCCCGCCCCGATGAGGATTTGTTGCAGCTGTTGCGCGCCCTGAGCGCCGATAAGCGCAACCGCGTCGTCATCATCAGCGGCCGCGACCGGAACACGTTGCAGGAATGGCTCGGTCATCTGCCGCTCGACTTCATTGCCGAGCATGGCGTCTGGTTTAAGGCAGAAGGTGATGAATGGTCGATGGCGCAGGGCTTGCGCAACGACTGGAAGCTGGAGATTCGTCCGATCCTGGATATGCACGTCAGCCGGACGGCGGGCTCGTTTATCGAGGAAAAGGACTACTCGCTGGTGTGGCACTACCGCCGCGCCGACGCTGAGCTGGCGGCCGTGCGCGCCCGCGAGCTTACCAGCCACCTCAACTTCATGGCTACCAACAACGACCTTCAGGTGATGGAAGGCAACAAGGTGGTGGAAGTGAAAAGCGCCGGCGTCAACAAAGGGCTAGCTGCCGCCCGCTGGCTCACCAACTACCCCGATGCCACGTTCATCCTGGCCCTCGGCGACGACCGCACCGACGAGGACACCTTCCGCGCCATGCCAGAAGAAGCCTTCACCGTGAAAGTAGGCGGCACCGGCCGCTCGTTGGCGCGCTACAATATCAACAATACCAACGAAGTACGCCGCACGCTGCGGGCGCTGTTGTAAAGTGGTGAAATGGAGAGGTGGTGAAATGGTGACTAAGAACAACAAGTCACCATTTCACCACCTCTCCATTTCACCACTTTACAAGAAATTCGGGCGGTCCAGCTTCTTCGAAATTCGATAGGCGGCATTCATCAGCCCGACGTGGCTGTAAGCCTGCGGGAAGTTACCCCACTGGCTGCCGGTTTTGGCGTCCACGTCTTCCGAGAGCAGACCTAGGTGGTTGGTGTAGGTGATGAGCTTTTCAAACTCGTGCTTCGCATCTTCCAACCTGCCGACCACAGCCAGCGCCTCCACGTACCAGAAAGAGCAGATCAGGAACGTCGTTTCGGGCGTGCCGAAGTCGTCGGGGTGACGGTAGCGGTAGAAGAGGCCTTCGGGTGTTTTCAGGGCACCTTCTAGGGCAGCGAGGTGAGTTTTGGCCCGCTCGGAGTTCGGGTCGAGGTAGCCCATCAGGATGAGCTGCAAGCCGCTGGCATCAAGGTGCGGCGAGCCAATGGCGTTGGTGTACGCACCCTGTTTCGGGTCGAAGCACTGCTCGATCTTGTCGGCGGCTTCGCGCATCAGCTCGTTGGCCAGCTTCTCCATGTCTTTGTTCTGGAGGTAGCTTGCCACTTTGCACGCCGCGTGGGCGCCGGCCCAGTGAAACAGGTACGTGTAGCAATGGTACTGCGCGATGTGGCGGAACTCCCACAAACCTGCGTCGGGAATGTTCATGGTGCTTTTGATCATGCGCAAGGCCTCGTACATCATCTTCGAGGAGTTCACCCGCTCGTCGTCGCGGAAGCGGCGGTCGACGTAGAGCGGCAGCAGGGCCACCAGCACCTGCCCATACACGTCGTTCTGGATGTGCGTGTAGGCATCGTTGCCGATGCGCACGGGCTTGTTACCTAGGTAGCCTTCCAGGTCCAACTCCGTCTCAATCAGCTTACTAGCACCCCCAATGCCGTAGAGCGGCTGGTACTTGTCTTCCACTTTGGTGGAAATGTTGGCGATGTAGTGGAAATAGCGCTCCACCTCCTCAAAGTGGCCAATGTTGTTGAAGGCCGTCAGAATGTAGTAGGTGTCGCGCATCCAGCAGTAGCGGTAGTCCCAGTTGCGGGTGCTGCCGGGCGCTTCGGGTAGGCTGGTGGTGGTAGCGGCAATGATGGCGCCGGTGTCTTCGTACTGGTGCAGCTTCAGGGCGAGGGCCGAGCGAATTACTTGGTCCTGGTAGAAGTTGCTGATGCTGGTGCTTTTCACCCATTTTTGCCAGTATTGCAACGTGTTGCGCAGAAACTGCTCGGCGGTATTTGCCAGCGCAGCTTCCAGCGGCGCGCCGTAGGTCAGCACCAGGTACTTCGTCTCGTTCAGCACAAAGCACTCCTGATCAATAATGTAGGTCAGCGGGATGTCGGTGGTGAGGCGGATTTCCTCGTCCAAACCTAGGTAGGCGATGTGGTTGGAGCTGCGGCGGCGGCTGAGCTGGGTGCTGCCGTACTCGCCCACCGGGTTGCAGGTCACCGTCACGCGCGGCACCCCCGACAGCGGCTCCAGCTTGCGGATCATCATCAGCGGCTTGTAGTACCGGTCGTACTGCGAGAAGCGCGGGGCATAATCCGTCACGCGGTAGCGCCCGTTGGCGTCTTCTATTTCGGTGCACAGCACGTTGGTGTTCTCCACGTAGTACTGGCTGGAGGTAAACTCCTTTTCAGAAGATCGGATGCTGAACTCGCCGCCTTTTTTGGTATCCAGTAAGTCGCCGAACACGAAGCTGCTGTCGAAGCGTGGCCAGCAGAGCCAGGCCACCGACGTGTCTTTGCGGATGAGGGCAAGGTAGGCGCAGTTGCCAATCAGACCTAGGTCGTAGGTATGCTTTATCATGAGAGCGTATAGCTGGGGCCGAAAAGGGCCGTTTTGCAAGGAAAAGCTGTTCAGCGTAGTACCGCATCGGGGCCGGTCGGGTTGCCTTTTTTTGAGGAGCTTAGGGGAGGAGCTAGGAGTTGGGAGCTAGAGGAAGAACGTCATTCCTAGGTTACGAGGAATCTCGCGTGCAATAGTAATCCTGACGTCAGAGGTAAGCATTGCACGCGAGATTCCTCCCGCTGGTCGGAATGACGTTCCCCCAGCCCCTTTCCAGATTGGCGCGCTCCTTGTGCGCAGCGGCTTGGTTTGGCCTTTGCGCAAAGGCAAGGCGTTCTACCTTTGCGCAACACCTATTTCTCACCCTCTGACCTGAACCGCTCGTGCGTTTTCCCTTGGGTATTGGCGGCGTTATTGTCGCCGTTGCTTCATTTCTGGTTCTATTCCTCACTTTTTCAGCCCAGGCCCAGACGGCTCCTCCCCTGCTCCGCGACCTAGCACTGCGCACGGACACAACGCGTTACACGCTAAGCCGCAACACCATCCTGGCGCAGGGTGAACCTAGCCTCTACTTCTACTACCGGCAGGAAGATGAAACGGCGGAGCTGCAAATTTACCCCGTCAGCTTCCAGGCGAAGGCGCCGCTGCGCCTCAACCGCTCGGCCGATTTTCAGCTCGTCGACTCCGTTACGGCCGTTGATAACAGCTACTACCGGGCAAAAATCCGCTTTAAAGAGCTGACGGCGGCGCGCTTTCTGAAGCTCACCTTCACCCAGGCTGCGGATAGCGCCGGCCACCCGGCCCGCACCCAAACGGTAAATTTGCTGCCCGTGACGCGCACTACCGTGGACCTGGCCACCAACGATAATGATCTGTACATCGGGGAGGAAAAGGTGTTTGAGCTGCGCAGCAACAACCCCAAGAATGTGCGCACTTCTGCCGACTGGACGCGTGGACAGGACATCGACTACCGCATCACCCAGGAAAACGGCCAGCTGCGGCTGCATGTGTTGCCCAACACCCTAGGTTCGCGGGTGCTAACGGTGCGCGCCCAAACGGAAAAGCCATTCCTAACCGACAACAACCGCCGCCTGAGCTACGCGCTACCGCCTTTGCGCCAAGAGTTTACGGTGAAGTCGTCGCGCCTGCGCTTTCTGAACGTCGATAAAAAGGAAGTGACCATTGATGAGAACTCCCGCCGGCGCGGCATCGAAATCATCCTCGACAACGGCCGCAGTTTCGAGCTGAAGCGCACGTATCGCGTGGAAGATCAGGAGGACCCCGGCGGGGCGCTCATCGCCGAAATCTTCACGCGCAGCTACCTGACCAACGACCGGGTGCTGTGCTGGGTGCGCGTGTATAACACCCACCGCCAGACCGATAGCTACCTCTATATCAAGGAGAACGACCAGCCGAAGTACATCACCAACTTCAACATTTCGCCCAAAACAGCTATTTCGGGCGTGACGGTGCGCCACCGCGGCGGCGACTGGACCACGAACCTGGCCGTGAACCCCGGCGAAACCGTGGACGTGCGCCTGGAAGGCGAGTCGTTGCAGCGGGCGCGCTTCCACTTCGAAGACCTGACGGTGGTGCCTTCCGATTCGTCGGTCCGCTCCGACGCGGCCGTGGTGTACCGCGTGCAGGTGCCCGTCACGATTGACAAAAAGCGCGTTACCATCTTCAACGCCGGCCAGCCGACGGGCTTCGCGCTGTCGGTGCGGGAGTTTCAGCGGCCGCACCCGCTTGATTTTGTGAGCGTAACCTTTGGTGAGTCGCCGCGCTCCATCACGCGCCTCAACGGGCCGGTGCTCTACGACCGGGTTATCCGCGACGTGGTGTTCAGCTTCAACAGCAACGGCATCGACACCGACCAGCAACTGTATGGCAAACAGTATCTTACCGTTGATATTAAAACCCAAAACAGCAAGGGCGAGCTGATTGAAATGCGCACGCTCGACAACATCGTGGTGTGCCCCGGCGAAAATTCAGTGCGCGCGGCGTTCTACCAGGACAAGCAGTGCCAAGTGGGCAACATCAGCCTGAACAATCTGCTCGGTCGCAAGACGTATGACCTCGACGATTGGTCGCGCATTCTGATAACGGTGAAGCACACCCAGGCGCAATACGGCGAGTCGGGCTTCACGCAGCAACTCGAACTGGTGCTCAAGCGCAAAGTGAAGTTTGACATTGACGTGAGCTTTCCGGCGGGTCTGCTTACCAAGCAAATAGGCAGCGATGCCAGCGTGGGCACTTTCAGCGGCATCAGTCTGGCCACCCTGGCGCAATTCAGCTTCTATAGTCCAAACAAAATCAACCGGCTCCGGCCTTATAAAATCGGTGCGGGCTTCGTTGCTCTGAACGCGTTCAACCTGAGCCCCGACAACAAGGACCGCAACCTAGGTATTGTCATCCTAGGGTCGGTGTACCCGACGCGCAGCGATGCCAAGCTTACCTTTCCGCTCTACCTGGGCGGAGGCTACCTGGTGAATGGCGGCAAGCCGTTTTTTCTGCTTGGGCCAGGCATTGGTTTGCGGCTATAAAACCCCACAGCTTTCCCACTCATCGTCATCCTGACGCAGGCAGGACCTTAAGACGTGAGCACGAGTATCCGTTGCAACAACTCGTTCTCGTCTCATAAGGTCCTTCCTGCGTCAGGATGACAACGACTGTGGGCGAGCTGCATGAACGACAGCAAACCGTACCCGCCCACAAAATCCACGTAATCCGAAAAATCTGACCGAATCCGTGGTTCAGATGGCTAGCTCAATGGTCACGATGGTGCCGCGGCCGGGGCGGGAGTCGATGGTGAGGGTGCCGCCGAGCAGGTGGACGCGCTGGCGGATGCCGGCCAGGCCGATGCCTTTGAGCGCGGAAGCATCGGGAGTAGGATCAAAGCCGATGCCGTCGTCCTCGGTGGAAATCGTGACGTGGCCGTCTTCCTGCACCACATGCACGTACACTTCCTGGGCATGGGCGTGCTTGATGATGTTGTTGAGCAGCTCCTGCACCATCCGATAAATGGCCACGTCGAGCAGGCGGGGCCGCGGCTGCTCCAGGCCGTGCAGCTCCATATGAATGTTCAGGTTCTGCTTCGGAATACGCTTGCACAGCTCCTGAAGCCCGACTTTCAACCCGAAATCTTCCAGAATACCCGGCGTCAGCTCGAAGGAGATAGTGCGCGTCGTTCGGATGGCTTCGTCCAGCAAATCCATCACCACCTCGCGGGGGCCCGGGTTCTTACCCGACCAGTTTTCCAGGTTGAGCCGGGTAGCATAGAGCAGCTGCCCCACGCCGTTGTGCAGTGCCTCGGCAATGCGCTTACGCTCTTCTTCCTGCGTGGTGAGAATGGCCGACAGCACTTCCTGCTGCTGCCGCAGCTTGAGGCGCGTAGCTTCCTCGGCCAGCCGCACGCGCTCGGTCACGTCGCGGATGAGCACCAGCGCGCCGCTCACTCTGCCCTCCGCTTCGCGCAACGGCACCAGATACGATTCGAAGTAGCCTTCCCGCTCGTAAAAGCTCAGGTTGTAGCGCGTGCTGCGCCGTCCCCCGAGCACTTCGCGAATCGCGTCGCCCTGGGGGGCGTGCTCGTAGTGCGGAAACACCTCGAACACGTCGCGGCCGAGCAGATCGGCTTCCAGCAGGCCGGTTTGCTGCTCCATCACCTGGTTCCAGGCGGTGAGGCGGCGCTGGTGGTCGAAGGCCAGAATGCCATCGACGCTGTTGTCGAGCAGGTTGTGGGTGAAGTTGCGCTCGGCGAGCAGCTGCTCCTTGTGTTCTTCCAGCTGGGTCACGTCGTGTACCAACCCAATGAGCTGAAGCGCGTTGCCGCGCGCGTCGCGCTCTACCTGGCCGGTGGCTACCACGTAGCACACGCTGCCATCGGGCCACAGCAGGCGGTGGCGAAAGTTGAAGTCGCTCTGGTGGGCCAGGATGTCACCTAGCTTTTCGCCTACCAACGCCAGATCGTCGGGGTGCACCACGGCCCGCACCACGTCGAAGGTAAGCGGCCCGCTGGCCGGGGCCCGGAACAAGGTGCGGGCGCGCTCGTCCAGCTCCAGCGCATCGGTGGCGGGCACCCAGCGCCACACGCCCAGTCCGCCCGCCCGCAAGGCCGCGCTGAGCTGGGCTTCGCTTTGCCGCAGGCGCTCGGCGTCGCGCTTATGCTCCGTCACGTCGCGCCACACGATATGAATGATCGGCGACTCTCCGTCCAGGTTTATCGGCGTCAGTACGGCTTCCATCCAGATGGCTTCGCCGGTTACGCGGTACATCTGGGCCTGGCAGCGCATCGAACCCTCGCGCAGCGCCTGCTGCACCGAGTTCATAAACAAGGCGTACGTGGGCTGCCCATCCGGCTGCTGCTCCGGTGCGTGCTGCCAGGGCTGCGTACCCACCAGGTCGCTTTTTCGTCGAGCTCCTATCAGCTTCAGGGCCGCGGCATTGCAGTCGATAAAGCTTGTATTCTGGAGCAATACTACGGCATCGTTGCTCTCCTCAAACAAGGTCCGGAACCTAGCCTCACTGGTCGTCAGCTGCCGAGCGGCGGCATGCTGCTGCGTAATGTCGAGGATGGCGATGCGCACCAGCGGCGTACGCCCATTGGGCGCTGGCAGGCTGACGCCTTCCAGCCGCACAAACAGCGGCGTCCCCTTATCCAGTTGCAGCTCCAGCTCGCAGGTCTGGCGGTGGTCGGTCTGCCGAACCGCATCCCAGAAAGTCAGAAAATAGTCCTGGTAGGCGGGGCTGACATACAGCAGAAAGCGCCGCCCTTGCAAGCGTTGGCGCACATCGCGCAGCTGCTGGGTGGCAGCCAGGTTGAGCTGCTGAATCAGCCCGGCTGGGTCGAGCGTGATATAGCCGATGGGCGCAAACTCGTACAGATCCTCAAACTGCGCGCGGGCGGTTTGCGCCTCTATCTGGGCTTGCAGCAGCTCCTCGTACTGCATTTCCAGCTCGATCTGGTGCGTTTGCAGCTCCTGCACCAGCAGCATCATATCCTGGGGCGTCCGATCGGTGGCGGCTTGGGTCACCAGCTCGCGCCGCCGCTCGGCGCGCTGGCGCAGCAAGGCCAGGGCCTCGTCTACGTTTTGCCGGGATGCCCGTGGGTCGTTTTCGTTCGGTTCAGCCATCACTTCTGCCTTGCTTGAATGCGGTGCTTTTACTCCGAAGCTAGTTCGGTATTATTTCCCTACGCGTCAACCTCAACGGCCGGAGCAGGAAAGGCAGAAAGCCGGCTCCCGAACCTAGGTTTGAGGCGAAAGCCGGCGCTAAATCAAATCCAGCGCCTTCACTTCCAGTTGGATATAATCCGTTTGGCTGTCGTGGCGAAGGGTGCGCCTGCCGCTGAGCGTAGCCCGCCGCCGACCTAGGTTTGGCAGCTCCAGCTCCAGCAGCAAGTCATCAAACTCATCGGCTTCGCCGGCCAGCAGCGCCAGCAGCTGGTCGCGCATCGGCAGCTGGTTCCAGACGCCGTTGTTCAGCCTGAACAGGGAAGCTCCTTTCACCTCCGACTGGCTCAGCCCAAACGTGCGGGCAAAGGAGGCGCTGAGGGCCAGCACTTTCAGGTCCCGGTTCAGGGCCAACAGCGGCTCCAGCGCGCCTTCCAGGTCGGCCGTCACGAAGTGGGTGGCCGTTTGCTGCTGCTGCTCTTCCAAGCGGCGCAGGTGCGAAATATCCGTGAACGTGACCACCGCACCGTTGATGTAGTTGTCGAGGGTGCGGTAGGGCAGAATGCGCATGGCGTACCACTCGCCGGAGTTGGTCTGGATGATGGTTGCGATGGTGGTCAGGCGGTCGAGCACCCGCCGGACGTCGGCCACGAAGTTGCCGTAGCGCAGGTTGGAGGCAAAATGCGTGACGGGGCGCCCGATATCAGACTGCAACACGTTGATGATGCGCGACACGCGGGGCGTGAACCGCTTGATCGTCATCTGATTATCGAGGAACATAATGGCAATTTCGGTCGAGTCGAGCAGGTTGCGCATGTCGTTGGCGGCTTCGGCCAGCTCGTTCGTCTTGCTCTCGTACTGCATGTTCAGGGTCAGCAGCTCCTCGTTCAGGCTTTGCAGCTCCTCTTTGTTGGTCATGGCTTCCTCGTTGGTGCTTTGCAGCTCCTCGTTGGCCGACTGCAGCTCCTCGTTGGTGCTTTTCAGCTCTTCCAGGCTACTTTCCATCTCCTCGATGGTCATCTGGAGGCGATTTTTGGTGTATTGCAGCTCCTTGTCGAGGGCCGCCACCACGGCATCCCGGCTCAGGTCAGATCCCACCCCGGTCATTTTGCCCTGGCGCACCTTGCGCGGGGTGGGCAGGTCTTCGAAGGCTACCAGCAGCAAGCCGGCCAGCTGCTCCGGCTCTTCCAGGTAGCGCACTTTCAGGCGCAGCAGCTGGTAGCCGGTTTCGGTTTTCACCCGCACGCTATCGACCTGCACCGACTCGCGCTGCTGCGAAGCCCGGTGAATAGCCGTGCTCAGCTCGAACTTCAGCTCCTCGCGGGCCATGTCGTAGATGTTCATGCTGCTCATGCCCGGCGCGGGCTCCAGGTACTTGCCCGTGCGGCCATTCACGTACAGAATGGCGCCTTTGGCATTGATCACCACGGCGGGCGGGGCGTATTGGCTTAGCAGCAGCCGCTGCACCAGCATGGCCAGCTGCCCGGTTTCGCGGCTTCTGGGCAACATGTGGGCCTGGGTCGTGGCGCCGGTCAGCAGCATTTGGCCGGGCTGATGGCGCGAGATGAAAAGCGGGAAGTTCAGCCCCCGGACCGGGGCCATCGACTCGATGCGGCGCGAGATTTTCCACCGCATGTCGAGCGGCACAAACAGGTCCTGAAAGCCGCTCAGGTTTTCCGACGGCCCCAGAAACAGCAAGCCCTCCGGGTTGAGGGCGTAGTGGAAGATGGGCAGCAGGTTTTTTTGCAGATCGGCGCTGAAGTAAATCAGCAGATTGCGGCAGCACAGCAGGTCGAGCTTGGTGAAGGGCGCGTCGCGGTTGATGTTGTGCAGGGCAAACACTACCAGGTCGCGCACCTCCTTCCGGATCTGGTACTGCCCATTGTTGAGGTGAAAAAATCGTTGCAGGCGCTGGGGGCTCACATCGGCCGTAATGTTTTCGGGGTAAATACCTAGCCTGGCGAAGTCGATGCTTTCGGCGCTGATGTCGGTAGCGAAGATCTGCACCTTCAGGTACTTGCCGGGGTCTACGTCGTCGAGGCATTCCAGCAGGCACATGGCCAGCGTGTAGGCTTCTTCGCCGGTAGAGCAGCCGGGCGCCCACACCCGAATGATGCTGTCGTTGGGCTTGCTTTGCAGCAGGGGCCGCAGGTGGGTCTTCAGGCTTTCGAACGCCTCCGGGTCGCGGAAGAACTTGGTGACCCCGATCAGCAGCTCCCGAAACAGCTGTTCTACCTCGTGCGGGTTTTCCTGGAGGTAGCGCACGTAGCTGGGGAAAGACTTGATCTGGTGCGAGTTCATGCGGCGCTCGATGCGGCGCAGCACCGTATTGCGCTTATACAGCGTGAAGTCGTGGCCGGTCTGGCTTCTGATCAGGGTCAGAATCTTGTCGAAGGCGTGGGCCGGCTTTTCCTCCGATTCGGCTTCGGCCCGCGTAGGCCGCACGAGCAGGGGCTTGGCCACGTACTCAAGCAGGGCCTTGGGCATCTCCTCGGGCGGCAACACATAATCCACAAACTCGGTGGACATGGCGGCCCGCGGCATGGCATCGTACTGGGCCGTTTCAGGAGCCTGCACCATCACCATACCATAGTTTTCCATCACCATCTTCAAACCTAGGGTGCCATCGGAGCCGGTGCCGGAAAAGATGATGGTGATGGCCCGGTCGCGGGCGTCGCGGGCCAGGCTTTGCAGGAAGTAGTCGATGGGCAGGCGCCGGGAAGCGGGCTGCGTGGGGGCAAATAGCAGCAGCCGGCCGTTGAGCAGGCTCATCTCCTCCTCGGGCGGAATAACATAAACGTGGCTTACTCGCACGGTCATGCCGTCTTCGGCCTGGTGCACGGGCATTGGGGTGAAGCTTTGCAGCACTTTCACCAGCTCGCCATCCTGGGTGGGCAGCTGGTGGGCCACCACCACGAAGGCCATGCCGCTATCGGGGGGCAGATTCTGAAAGAATGCTTCGAAGGCGCTGATGGAGCCGGCCGAGCCGCCCATGGCCACAATCGGGAACTTGTCTTCGGAGCCCTGCACCCGCGCTATGCGCGGGCCGGCGGGCCCCACGGCCAGGTTTCCCGCACTCTCATCAATCGTAACGGCGCCTTGTTCAGGAGTAAGCTCGTCGTCAGCAGAAGAAGGCCGGGAGGAAAGATCAGTCATGAGGAAGTTAACTACCGGCTAGCCGGCATAAGCTAGGTTTAGAAAATCCGGGGTGGCCGCGCTGCTGCACAAGTGCCGGCGGCCTTGGTCCGTTGCAATCAGGACCGCAAAAATAGGCGTGGTCCGATCCGGTTTCTTACAACTGCCCGAGTTTGCAACAAATTCCAGGCAATCCGTGACAATTTTCAGTGACTATACGTAGGTTATAGCTCTATCATCCACGCTATTCCTGCTTTTTTGTCTGTGCCCAACCATCCTTCGCTTATTGTTATTGGTACCTCCGCCGGGGGTATGCCTGCTCTCATCGAAGTGTTGAGTCAACTGCCTGCTACGCTGCCCGCCGCGGTGTTGGTGGTGCAGCACCTGGCCCCTACTTCATCGTCCGAGTTTCTGGTGGAGCGGCTCAACGAAAGTACGACGTTGTCCTGTCACGTTGCCCGGCACGGGCAGCACATTCATGCGGGCAGCGTGTACTTCTGCCAACCCGACCGGCACTTGCTGGTTAAAGATCATCATCTGCTGGTCACGAAGGGGCCGCACGAAAACAACTTTCGCCCGGCCATCGACGCGCTGTTTCGGTCGGCCGCCGTCGAGTTTGGGGCGGGCGTTATCGGGGTGGTGCTCACCGGCATGCTCCACGACGGCACTGCCGGGCTGGACTTTATCCGGCGCTGCGGCGGCACCACCGTGGTGCAAGACCCGCGCGAAGCTGAATTTCCGAGTATGCCCGAAACCGCGCTGCGCAGCTTACCCATCAACTATGCCGTGCCGCTGGCGCGCATGGGGCACCTGCTCGAAGAGCTGGTGCGGCAGGAAATTACCCCAAGTACTATTCCCGAGGACTTAAAATTGGAGGCCGCCATTGCGGAGCGAGTAGTGGGATCAGCTGAAGACGTAGAAAAGCTAGGCCACCAAGTGGCCCTGACTTGCCCTGACTGCGGGGGCACGCTCTGGCAAATCGATCAGGGCCGGGTACTGCGCTACCGTTGCCACACGGGCCATTCTTTCACGGCCGATTCGCTGCTCAACCGCAGTCAGGATACGCTGGAAGAAACCCTGTGGGTGGCGCTGCGCATGATGGAAGAGCGCAAAAACCTGCTCACCAGCATGGCCAGCCGCGGCGAAGGCTACTGGAGCGTGCAGCAGGAAGAGCGCGTAAACGAAATAAAAGCCCATATCAACCGCCTGCGCGAGTTCCTGCTCAACGGCAAAGACGTAGACAACCTGGCCGGCCCCACCGTGCGCCATGATCGGTAGCTTGCTCACACGAAAACCAGCGCTATAGAAATCGTTGTCATCCTGAGGAACGAAGGACCTTATGCCAGTTGAACGACAACGATAGAGTTATTTCACCCCCATCAGCCAATTACCACCCCATGCGCCATTTCCTCTACCTAGCTTTTCCGGCTTTTACCTTGCTCGCTGCCTGCGGCGACCAGAACACCAAATCGCCGGTGACGCCGCCGGGCGGCGAGAAATCGGCCAAAACCAAGGTGCTGGAGGTCGGGGCCGATGTGCTGCAAGGCAAAGAGCCTTTGCGCCAGCTCGATATCTACCTCGACGGCTTCCACTTCTACAACGGCGTGATCGGCAGCCAGATGGAGGCGCACCACTTCGGATCTAAGCTGAACGAAGACGTGATTCAGTCGGTGATTTACGACGGTAACGGCAAGGATGCCAAGATCATGGGCATCGAGTACATCATCTCGCGGCGCTTGTTTGAGAAGCTGCCCGCCGAGGAAAAGAAGCTCTGGCACAGCCACGCCTACGAGGTAAAATCGGGCGAGCTGGTAGCGCCCGGCTTACCCGACGTGGCCGAGCACGAGCTGATGGAGCAGCTGGCTTCCACCTACGGCAAAACCTTCCACACCTGGCACACCGACCGCGACAAAGAGCTGCCCCTGGGCACGCCCCTGCTCATGGCCGGCTTCACCAAGGATGGCCAGATCGACACGGCCATGGTCGGGCAGCGCGACCGGCGCATGCACGTCTCGATGGCCGAGAAGCGCCGCCAGCGCGCCGACATTCAGGTACCGCCCGTGCTGCCCGGCGCCAACGCCTGGGAAAAAGGCGAAGTGCGGCAGTTGCAGGTGGTGAACAGCGCCGAGCCAGCCATGCAGCACAACGGGCATTAGGAGGAGCTAGGAGCTAAAGGGGGCGCGACAAACGTAAGAAGTTACGTTTGTCGCGCCCCCTTTTTGTTGTGCCAACCTAGCTTTCGGCGCGCAGCATCCAGCGCTTACCTCCCTGCTATTTCAGTGGTAGCTAGGTAGCTGCCACAAAGCTCATTTGCCCTGGATCAGTAGCAGTCGCAAAACTAGGTGGCGCCTGCTTTTCTGCGCCTTCCATTAGCTACACCTGGTATTCAGTGGCAACACTGATGCATAATTATCTGAAAATCTTTTCCTTGTTCTCATCTTTTCGGTTACAAGCCAAGCGACCTTCTACTCCCAACCCCGCTTCGTGCGGCCGGCACCTAACCTACTCACGCTCTATATTCTGCCTAGTCGTCCCCATGATTCTTTAGCAATGTAGAAGCATGGCAATTATACTTTTTAGCCGTTTCCTCAGAAAAACAGGCCAGTAGGTCCCCCAGGAAAATTACTTGTAATAGTCCGCCTCATCCATCTCACTCTTATCCTTATTCATCATGAAGAAAATCGTTTTACTCTTTCCCTTTTTCTATATTCTGCAGTTACTAGGTGCTGATGCCCAAGCGCAGCGAAAGGAAGAGGTTAGTATCCGCGAATTTGTTACCCAGTTCTATATACATGGGATACCAGCAAATGAAGCAGAGAAATACAGTAGCCAAGATGTTCCTGTATTGGCAGCAATGCTAAAAGATCCTGTTTATCAAAAAAGCTGGATGAATATCGTCATTGTACTCGGCTACATAGGTTCTTCCAAGGCGACTAAGCCGTTAGTGCAATTTGTAGACAGCCAGCAGGGGGAAATTTCCGTGGAGACGTTCAGGGCCGTCTTGTATGTATTCCAATCCTTAGGGCACATAGCAAGAAAAGACAGCGACAAGCAAGCGCTGAAAGCGCTAGAAGACTACTTAAGCTTAGATAGCTGGAAAACTAAGGATTTACACTTCTCCTTCTCCCGTTACCGCAACGAAGCCTTGAGTGAAGTATTGGCTCGCCAAGCCATTCAGGGCTTGGGCGTTAGTGGCAAGCCGGAAGCTAATCGGGCCCTGTCAGATCTAAGAAAAAGCAAGGATTTGCGAAGCGATTGGGTGGATAACGTTGACGAGGCAATTTCTCGCAATAGTGCTATACAAGCACGCGGAGTAGAAAAAACTCTTAACCGTAAATAGCTATGAAAATGTTTATTCGCTCTTTTATATCATTGAGAATTATTACAACAATAATTCTCGTGTTTTTTTGCACTACAAGATCGGCTTCTGCACAAGGACACATTGATCCATCTTCTGATAAACATAAACACAGATTTACTTTTTTAAAACATCCTGATACTAACGGCTTCACAGCTGCAAATGCTAGCGCCGCTTTGATTTACGGAACCAGTATTTTACAAAAGTGTGATAATGCTGTTACCGCTGAACAAGACGTTGCAACGATGGTGTCGTTTGTACCCGCAGGTACAGGAACAATCGGCGCATTTGGGCTTATTGGGGATGGGTTAGATGTAATAAATACCAAAGCGGAATTTGACGCAGTACTTGCCGCTACCATCGCAACAACTGGTTTTACTGTTAAAGTAGTAACCGCCATGATGCCCGATTCGGGTGAAACATTCTGCCAGCTAGATCCGGGTGCCTCAGCTTATGGCTGCGCAGGAGAGGGGACACAAATGATCCTTACTGCCGAAACTGACAATAAGGTGATGGGAGAAGTAATGGTGCATGAGTTTGGACATACTCGCGGTCTAGGCCATCGAGGCGACTTAGGTAGTCCACCCGACGTAGGCAATCCAATAATGCATAAAACTAGACTGGGCATGACGGAAGTAGACCAGACCGAAGCGGCTAAATTTCACAACGGCGGCGAGGTTGATGGGAAAAACCGGCCGGTTGATATTGCCTTCGTTATTGACGATACAGGCAGCATGAGTGAGGAAATCAGCAGCGTTATTAACATAGTACAGCGTAAAATCACTGCCTTATCCACGTCTGCCAGCGGCTGCGGGTATGTCTATCAGCTCATCACCTTCAAGGATGCGCCCAATCCCCGCCAGCCCACCACCGACCTGACCGTGATCCGGCAGCAAGTCGCGGCGCTGGTAGCCTCCGGGGGCGGCGACTGCCCGGAGGCTTCGGTGGAAGCCATCGGCGCCGTGCTCGAAAACGTGAAGGATAATGGCACCGTTTTCGTCGCGACAGATGCTGCGCCGCACGCCGGCGTCGACCTGCCGGGCACCATCGCCCGCGCCAGTGCGCGGACCATCAGCATCAGCACCATTCTGTCGGGCGACTGCACACCGGTGGCGAGCCGGGCCGTAGCAACGGCTCAGCTGACAGCCAGCCCGACCGAGGAGCCCACGCCCTTTTCCGACAACCACGACCCCAATGGCAGTACTACCGGCGGCGCGCGCGTCAGTCAGGCGGCGGCCGTCAACTATACTGCACTGGAGGCTTTCTCAGCGCTGGCTGCCGAAACCGGGGGCGTTTTCGCCTACGTGCCGGAAATCAATAATGGCACCGCCGAGGGGCGCGCCCGCTACGAGAGCATTGGCTACGGTATCATTTCCGGCGGGCTCTCGGCCGCTATTTCCCTGGTGCAGCCCGATCGGGTGCCGCTGAACAGCTCACTCACGCTGGTCGTGACGGGCACCAAAACCAACTTCAATCCCAGCACCACGGTCACGTTCAACGATGCGGGCATTCGGGTCGACAGCGTCCGGGTGGTGTCGCCCTTGCGGCTGGAAGTCCGCATTACGGTGCAGCCCAGCGCCACAGTAGGCTTCAAAAACCTGACAGCCACCACGACGCTGCCCGAAGGAACCGAAACGGCCGTCGGCGAGGGCTTGGTACAGGTGACGATGGCTCCCTCGGCGCCCACTATTTTGGCCATCTCGCCCGCGGCCGGCGCTCAGGGGCAGCGCCTGACGGTGAACATAGACGGAATTAACACCCACTTCACCAACAGCTCGGTTTTGAACCTAGGTCCCGGCATCCTGGTGCTGAACACGCAGGCGCTGAGCGCAACGCGACTGAAGGCAGAAATCCAGATTGACGTCTCAGCCGTGACAGGTTTCCGCAACGTGGTTGTGACAACGGGCACCGAAGTAGCCACCGAAAGCGTAGTGGGGCCATTCCTGGTGAATATTCTACCCTCGACTCCTCCCACGACTTCGTCCTGCGCCGACGTGGGCAGCATCCTGCGCGAGTATTGGGCCAACGTGACGGGCGACCTGATTACCGATATTCCGCTTGCCAGCACGCCCACGCAGCTCACCGAGCTTAACAGCTTTGCCACGCCCGTGAACATGGCCGACCACTACGCCGAGCGCCTGCGCGGCTATGTGTGCCCGCCCGCCGACGGCGACTATGTGTTCTACATTGCCGGCGACAACCAGGCCGAGCTGTGGCTGAGCACGGATGATGACCCCACGCACAAGCAAAAGCTAGCTTTCGTGCCCGAGTACACCGCCCCAGGCGACTATGGCCGCTACGCCTCCCAGCAATCCGCCCCCGTGCAGCTGCTGACGGGCCAGCGCTACTACATTGAGGCTCTGCACAAAGAAGGCGAAGGCGACGACCACCTTTCCGTGGGCTGGCGCCTGCCCGACAATTCTCTGCAACGGCCTATTGCCGGCAACCATTTGGTGCCATTCTCGAAGGCGCCCGTGGTGCCACCCGTGAGCTGCACAAATACGGGCAGCATTCGGCGCGAGTACTGGGCGAACGTACCGGGTGACCTGATTACTGATATTCCGCTCGCCAGCACGCCCAGCCAGGTCAGCCAGGTTAGCAGCTTTGCCACGCCCGTGAATGCCGGCGACCGTTATGCGCAGCGCCTGCGCGGCTACGTGTGCCCGCCCGCCGACGGCGACTATGTGTTCTACATTGCCGGCGACAACCAGGCCGAGCTGTGGCTGAGCACGGATGATGACCCCACGCACAAGCAAAAGCTAGCTTTCGTGCCCGAGTACACCGCCCCAGGCGACTACGGCCGCTACGCCTCCCAGAAGTCGAAGGTGGTGCGCTTGCTGACTGGGCATCGGTACTACATTGAGGCTCTGCACAAAGAAGGCGCCGGTGAGGACCACCTCTCCGTGGGCTGGCAGCTGCCCGACAACTCTCTGCAACGGCCTATCGCCGGCGCCCACCTGATGCCCTTTGTGCCCGGCAGCACCGCAGGCACGGCTCCAACGGCTTCGGCAAGCCGAACGGACGAAGACAAGGCGCTGTTCATCTACCCGAACCCTTCTCCCGGCACTTCCACCATCGAGTACGTGGCGCCCAAGGGAGGCTACGCCGTGCTAGAAGTTTACTCTATGCAGGGAATACTCGTGAAAAAGCTGTTCGCGGGCAATACACTAGCCGGCAAAGTAAACCAAGTCACGTTTGACGGCAGCAAGCAAGAGCCGGGCATGTATATCTGCAAGCTGATTTGCGGGGACAACGTGACGTATCGGCGCTTGCAGCTGCTACCCTAGGCGTATCGGGAGCAGCGTGCGGCAACCTAGCTTCTAGTTGCCCATCTATTCAGGAGTGAGCTAGCTGCGCAACTTATTAGCAGAGGTAAAAACGCCCGGAAAACTACGGCATCTGCCAGTGGTTCTCCGGGCGTTTTTCTGTTTAGCGCATTCGGAGGAATTTGATAGCGGCGACGGCAGGAGCTGAGAACTGGAAGACGAATTTATCCGTAGCCTCCTAGCTCCTTGCTCCCTACCCTAGCTCCTCTCCTCATGCCCGAGTCCTCTACCCTAGCTCCTGCGCCGCCCGTTTCGCCGTGGGCGCCGCTGCGGGTGAAGTTTTTCCGGATGCTCTGGATTGCGTCGTTTGTGTCGAACATCGGCACCTGGATGCAGAACGTGGGCGCTGTGTGGCTTATGACCCACCTGACCACTTCCACGGTGCTGGTGGCGCTCATGCAGACGGCTTCGGCCCTGCCCATCTTCCTGCTCAGCCTGCCCGCCGGCGCCCTCGCCGACCTGGTCGACCGGCGCCGGTTTCTGCTGTTCACCCAGGCCTGGATGGGCATCGTGGCGATGGTGCTGGCGGCCGCTACGCTGCTCGGGCACATGTCGCCGTGGGGCCTGCTGTTTCTGACGTTTCTGCTCGATATAGGTGGGGCTCTGAACAACCCTGTGTGGCGAGCTACTACGCCGGAACTGGTACCCAGGCCCCTGCTGCCAGGCGCTATTACCCTGAACAGCATCAGCTTTAATCTGGCGCGGGCGCTGGGGCCGGCCCTGGGCGGACTGGTGGTAGCGTATTCGTCGCCGGGCTTTGCCTTCCTGCTGAATGGGCTGTCCTTCCTGGCTACTATTTACATGGTGTACACCTGGAAGCGGGAAAACCAAGGGCTAGCTTTTTCGGGTTTGGATGGGGAGCGGATTCTGGCGGCACTGCGCGGCGGGGTGCGCTACGCCCGCTTCTCGCCGCCGGTGCAGAACATTCTGGTGCGGGCCTTTGCCTACACTTTCGGGGCCAGCATCGTGTTTGCGCTGCTCTCGCCGGTGGTCGATAAGCTGCTGCACCTAGGTGGGGGCGTGTACTCGGCGCTGCTCTCGTGCATGGGCGGCGGCGCGGTGGTCACGGCCCTGCTGCTGCCGCGCCTGAATCGCGCCTTCGGCATCGACTGGCGGGTGAATCTGGCGGCGGTGCTGTTTGCGGTGGTCAGCCTGGGGCTGGCTTTTGCGCAGCACGTACCGCTTTGGGCGCTGTACGGACTACTCATCATTGGCGGCGCGGCCTGGATGCTGAGCCAAAACAGCTTCAACGTCGCTATTCAGACTGTCGTGCCGAATTGGGTGCAGGCCCGCATCCTGGGTGTATACATCTTTGTTTTCCAGGGCGGTATGGCCCTGGGCAGTGCCACCTGGGGCGCCGTGGCCGATGAGTTTGGCTTGCCCGTCGCCCTGATAGCCTCCGCCATTTGGATGCTGCTAACCTTGCTGCTGGTGTTCCGCTTCTCGCTACGCAACGGCGAAAACCTCGACTTCACCATTGCGCAGCACTGGGCCGAGCCGACCATCGTGTACGAGCCCACTGAAAACGACGGCCCCGTGCTGGTGACGATTTCCTACCGCGTTGCCCAGCAGGATTTACCTGCCTTCACGGCCGTTATGCGGCAGCTCAGCCGCATCCGCCGGCGCGAAGGTGCCATGCGCGTCGGCCTCTACGCCGACCTGGCCGACCCGGAACGAATCATGGAATACTTCGTGGTCGATTCGTGGGCCGAACACGAGGAGCAGCACGAGCGCGGCTTAGGCACCGAGGAAGCCGCGCTGCTGGCGCAGGCCCGCAAATTTCACCGCGGCCCCGAGTTGCCGAAAGTGACGCACATGATTGCGCAATCGTATGCCCCGCCCTCGCCCGCTATTCTGAACACGCCCACGGAAGCGTTGCCCTAGAACCTAGGTTGGCAAATTCTGCTACTTGCTGCTGAGCTTCAGCAGCTGCGTGAGTGCCACGCCCAGCACCACGCCCAGCAGCACCTGCCGCGTAGCACTCGGCGTCGTGATGAAACGGGTCCGCTTGGGGCGAATATCGAGTACGCCAACCGGGTAGGCTCTGGCGCCGCCGCCGTAGCCGCCGCCACTGCCGGTAGCGTCGGCTTTATCGGGGGCCTGTGTGCGGCCGCCCCCACCAAACCCCGCGCCCACGCCCCAGATTACTTTGGCCACGGGCACAACGGTAGCGTAGGGCAGCACCACCGGTTCCCCGAAGACCGCGCGCGTTCCGGCGGCGTGGACAAATTGGTCGAGAAAACGATTCAGCATTGGCTGCGGGTCGGGCGAAGCACTCATAAAGGCAGGTTGAGAATAGTGGAAAGACGCCTGGCCGTGCGCCAGCGGCAAATGGAAGTAATTCTGTAGCGCGGACTTTGTAGTCCGCGCCTGGTCATTTTGTTCACGAACTACAAAGTCCGCACTACAAATAAAGCAAACACGCTATTAGTCGGTAAGCAGCAGCTCCATCTGGATGTTGCAGCGCTCATACGGCGAGGGCTGGCCCGCCACGGTTTTTTCAAAACCTAGCTTATGGTAGAGATTGATGGCCGGCGTCAGCTTGGTGTTGCTTTCCAGATACAGGCGGCGCGCACCTAGGTTGCGCGCTTTGTCGATGGCAGCCTGACCCAGACGGAAACCAATGCCGAGCCCTTGCGCTGTAGGCGAAACGGCCATTTTGGCTAGCTCGTAAGTGTCATCGTCCATCTTCAGCAGCGCGCACGCCCCCACAATCTGGCCCTGATACTCCGCCAGCAGAATGCGGCCGCCGCGCTGCAAGATGTACTCGTTGGGGTGGTCGAGGGCTTTCAGGTCGGCCTCTTCCACCCGGAAGTACTGCTCGATCCACTCGATATTCAGGCGCTTGAAATCTACCTGGTACTGCGGCTGATAGTCCAGCAGCCGGATTTCCCCGGCCACGCGGGCGTCGCGCACGGCTTTCACGCGGGCACCTAGGTTTTGGCGCGATAAGGCGTATTCCATTTCTTCAATAGCTAGCAAAAGGTTGTGCCGGGTTTCGGCTAATAATGCCTCATTGGCTTGCCGCACATCGGCAATTTGCTGCTGCAACGTTGGCCACAGCTTCGCGCCTTCATCGGTGAGCGTAATTACGCTGCGGCGCTGGTCGGCCTCGCCCCGCTGCACGCTCACCAGCTCGTGCTTCGCTAAGTCTTTAACCACTTGGCTGACAGCCGCGTGCGTCTGACCAATCCGCTCGGCAATATCGCCCACGTGCAGCCCCGGCTGCGCAGCGACCGTATAGAAAACGGGAAACCAGCGCGGCTCAAACGGCACCTCCTGGTAGAGGGCGTACACGTCCGATGCCTGGTTGGTCATCACCTCGCTCAGCCGGCGCAGCCGACTTCCCAGCACAGCGGGCCCTAACTCATCAAACAGATTCATGAAACAAATTTAAATAATTACGTAAGCACTTACTAATTTGCGTCACTTTTATGCTCAAGCGTTGGTTATAGCCACCTGATACCAGCAAATGTCTTACCCGTAGTTCATGGCCCGCCGCACCGGCTTTGCAGCAGCCTAAAATCATCCGGTGATTCTAACAATAGCAGAGCCAGGCAGTTGAAGAAGCTCAACGTGGTTGTGCGCCGCACGAACAGTCATTTTTTTTCCTGCCAGATGCGTCCTTTTCAAGCAGAAGAATGTCTATACACGGAAAGGTGATTAGCACCAACGGACGCCCACTCTGCTGCCCTGCGGCAGCAAGTCCCCATTTCATACTTCCCTCATCCGCCACGGTGGACCTTTGGTCGAAGCCACTTCTGTATTCTGATTTATGTGGATAGTTCGATTGGCGCTTTCGCGCCCTTATACCTTTGTGGTCATGTCGTTGCTGATCTTACTGGGCGGCATCATGACCATCCGCAACATGGCGGTCGATATTTTTCCGGAAATCAACATTCCCGTGGTGGGCGTGGTCTGGACGTATTCCGGCATCAGCCCCGAGGAGATGAACCAGCGCATCGTGGTCATCAACGAGCGCGCTTTCACCACCACGGTTAGCAACATCGAGCACATCGAGTCGCAGTCGCTGAAAGGCGTCGGGTTGATCAAGGTGTTTTTCCAGCCGGGCACCAACGTGGAAGCCGGCGTAGCCCAGCTCACTGCTATTACCCAGACGCTGCTGCGCGTGCTGCCGCCCGGCATCACACCGCCGCTCATCATCCGCTACTCGGCCTCCAACGTGCCGATTGCGCAAACCAGCCTGAGCTCCGACAACCTAGGTGAGTCGGACTTGTACGACGCGGGTAATGCGTTTATCCGGCCGGGTTTGGCCGTAGTGCAGGGCGCTTCGGTGCTCCAACCAAACGGCGGTAAGCCCAAGCAGATCATGGTGGACCTGAACCCGGACGCGCTGGCGGGTCGGGGCCTTTCGGCCAACGACGTGGTGAATGCGCTTACCTCGCAAAACCTCACGCTGCCCGCCGGTACGGCCAAAATCGGCAACCGCGAATACGACGTAAAGCTCAACAGCAGCCCCGAAGCTATTGCGACGCTCAACGACTTGCCTATCAAGCAGGTGAATGGCCAAACGATCTACATCCGCGACGTGGCCTTTGTGCACGAAGGCTTCGCGGTGCAGCAGAACATCGTGCGCCAAAACGGCCGCCGCACGGCCATCATTCCGATTCTGAAAACCGGTGCGGCCAGCACGCTCGATATTATTGAGCGAGTAAAGCAGCAGCTGCCCAAGATTGAAGCCTCAGCGCCCGCTGGCCTGAACATCAAGCTGTTGTTCGACCAATCGTTCTTCGTGAAGGCCTCTATTAAAGGCGTTGTCACGGAAGCTTGCATCGCAGCGGCTCTTACGGGTCTGATGATTCTGCTGTTCCTAGGTTCGTGGCGCTCTACGCTCATCATTGCGCTGTCTATTCCGCTGTCGATTCTGGTCAGCATCATCGTGATGAAGCTGCTAGGTCAGACGCTTAACATCATGACGCTGAGCGGCCTGTCGCTGGCTGTGGGCATTCTGGTGGACGACGCGACGGTGGAAATCGAGAACATTCACCGCAACATGGGCATGAAGAAAGGGCTGAAACGCTCGATCCTCGACGGTGCCCAACAGATTGCTACGCCGGCCCTGGTCGCGACCCTCGCTATTTGTATCGTGTTCGTGCCGGTGTTCTTCCTGGCGGGCGCGGCTTCGTCCATCTTTGCCCCACTGGCAATGGCCGTAATCTTCGCTATGCTAGCCTCTTACCTCCTCTCCCGGACGCTGGTGCCCACGATGGTGATGTACCTGCTTCGCAAGGAGCTGCCGATTTATCACAAAGAAGGTGGCGCGCACCTACCTAGCTCGGAAGTGCGCGACGATCATCCGATAACACCTCAGGAAGCCCGCCTGGAGCAGCTGCTACGCGAAAACTACGAGAAGCAGCATGCCAGCATGACAGCGGAGGACGACGACGAGCTGCCCATCACCGATGCGGAGCGCCGCGCCTCCGAAGGCATTGAGCGCAGCTGGGTGTGGCGCGTGCACAAAGCCTTCGACCACGGTTTTGAGAAGTTCCGGGAGAGTTACCGGAGTGCGCTGGCGTGGTCCCTGCACCACCGCCGCACCGTCGTGACGTGCTTTGCCGTGCTGTTTGTGTGCTCGGGCTGCCTGTATCCGTTTATCGGACAGAACTTCTTCCCGAAAGTTGACGCCGGGCAGATGCGCCTGCACATCCGGGTTCCTACCGGTACGCGGGTTGAGGAAACCGAGCGCCGCTTTGCTCAGGTCGAAAAGGTGATTCGCGAGGTTATTCCGGCGGATGAGCTAGACCTCGTGATGGATAACATTGGCCTTCCCGTTGTGCCGATCAACCTGATTCTGAGCGACAACCCAACGATTGGCGCTGGCGACGGCGAGATTCTGGTGGCGATGAAGGAAGACCACGGCCCAACGGCCGAGTACATCACCGAGATTCGGCGCCGCCTGAAACAGCAGCAACCCGACCTGATTGTGTTCTTCCAGGCCGCCGATATCGTAAACCAGACCCTGAACTTCGGCCTGCCCGCTCCTATTGATATTCAGGTAGTGGGCCGCAACAAAGAGGCTAACCAGAAGATTGCCACCAAGCTGAAAGATCAGATTGCCGGCGTGGAAGGCGTGGTTGATGCTTTCGTGTATCAGGCCTTCGACCAGCCCCAGATTCGCCTGGATGTGGACCGTTTGCGGGCGCAGCAAGCTGGCTTGTCGCAGCGCGACATCGCCAACAACGTGCTCGTCAACCTCAGCTCCAGCACCCAGACCAACCCCAACCAGTGGCTGAACCCACAAAACGGCGTGAACTACACCGTGGCCGTGCAAACGCCCACGCGCAACCTAGCTTCGCTGGACGAGCTGCAAAACATTGGGGTAACCAGCGCCACCCAAAACGAAACTCAGCTGCTGAGCAACTTCGCCGTGCTACGCCGCACCAAAACCACGGCCGTAGCTAGCAACTACAACATTCAGCGCGTGGTGGATGTGTACGCCAGCGTGGAAGGCCGCGACCTAGGTGGCGTGAGCACCGACATTCGCAAGATCATCGCCGAAACGGAGAAAAACCTACCCAAAGGCACGACCATCACGATTCGCGGTCAGGTGGACAGCATGCGCACGTCGTTCATCGGCCTAGGTATCGGTTTGATTGGCGCTATCATCCTGGTTTATATGCTGATGGTGGTAAACTTCCAGTCGTGGCTTGATCCGTTCATCATCATCACCGCGCTGCCGGGCGCCATGTCGGGCATCCTGTGGATGCTGTTTGTAACCCAAACGACCTTCAGCGTGCCTTCGCTCATGGGTGCCATCATGTGCATCGGCGTGGCCACGGCCAACAGTATTCTGCTGGTGACGTTTGCCAATGAGCGCCGCGAGGAAGAGCCGGATTTGTCGCCGCTGGATGCCGCCTTGGATGCTGGTTATACCCGTCTGCGTCCGGTGCTGATGACGGCCTTGGCGATGACTATTGGTCTGCTGCCGATGTCGCTGGGCCTGGGTGAGGGTGGCGAGCAGAACGCGCCCCTAGGTCGCGCCGTAATTGGCGGCATCATGCTCGCCACTGTCACGACGTTGTTCTTCGTGCCCATCATGTTTAGCTACCTGAAAAAGCAGGAAGAAAAGCCGGTTGAAGAGCAGCCGGCGGAGTTAGTGCATTAATTTATTTCCCGCAGAGTGCTGCAGAGGTTCGCAGAGGTCGTTCTCTGCGAACCTCCGCGAAACCTCCGCGCTCCTCTGCGGGAACCCCGAAAAAGAACTATGGATTCGACTGCTGATTACAACGCGCCGCGCAGCAAACGCCGGTTTTGGATTACCATTTTCATTGTGCTGCTCGTCTTCGGCGGCTTGTTTCTAGTGGGTTTTTTGCCGCGCTTACGCAACGAGAAAGCCCTGAAAGCAGATGCCCAGACTGAGGCTACGGCGGCTCCCATCGTGACGGTGCAAGCCGCCAGGCCCGCCCCCGATACCACGCAGGTGCAGCTTCCCGCCGACACCCGCTCCAACCGCGAAACCTTTGTGTTTGCCCAGGCCAACGGCTTCGTGAAATCGTGGCGCACCGACATCGGCACGCGGGTACGGAAAGGCCAGCTGATGGCCGTGATTTCCACCCCCGAGCTAGACCAGCAGATTGCCGAGGCCCGCGCCAACCTAGGTTTGGCCCAAACCAGCTACAGCCGTCTGCAAAGCGTGGAGCTGCCCGGCGCCATTTCGAAGCAGGAGCTGGACGTAAGCCAAGCGCAGTACGCAGCCCAACGCGCTGGCGTGCAGCGCCTGATTGCGCAACAGGCTTTTCGTCAGGTAATTGCCCCCTTCAACGGCATCGTGACGCAGCGGAATGTGGAAGTCGGCTCCCTGGTATCGCCCAACACGGCCGAGGGCGCGCAGCTGTTCAAGATCGAGCAAACTGACACGATTCGCGCCTTCGTGGAAGTGCCGCAGAACTTTGTGCCGAGCATCAAAGTGGGCATGCACACCGACGTGCTGGTGCCCGAATATCCTGACCGCAAGTTTGAAGGCATCGTGTCGCGCACGGCGGGCGCCCTGAACACCTCCACCCGCACCATGCGCACGGAGGTAAAAATCCCGAACCGCGACCAGAAGCTGCTGCCGGGTATGTTTGCTCAGGTGCGCTTCAAGCTGATTCGCACAGCACCTAGCGTTATCATCTCGGCAAATTCGCTGGTACCCGGCGGTACCAATCCGCAGGTCGTCGTAATTCAGGATAAGAAAGTGCATTACCAGCCCATCGTTCCCGGCCGCGACTTCGGCGCGCAGCTGGAAGTAACAAAAGGCTTGCAAGGCCACGAGCTGCTGGTGATTAACCCCGCCGAAACCCTGGAAGAAGGCCAGCTTGTGCAAACCAAAGTAGCCGAAGCCCCCAAGAAACCCGAAGGCCCCGCCAAACCCGCCGCTCCCCAGCGCCCCTACGACCCCGATCAACCCAGGGTGTCGTCGCCGGTAGCGGATGCTCATTAAGCTGTCATCCTGAACGGCGCGAAGCAGAGTGAAGGACCTCACTCTGAGAAGCACCAACGTTTAACGCAGCCCTAAAACTCTCTTAACCTAGGTTTGGGTGATAAGTGAGTTGGGACTTTTAATAGGGCTTTTCGCTAATCAGAGGGAGGTCACGCCGCTTGATGCGCGGAATGCTCCACTGCGTTGCGCTCAGGATGACAGACGATCATACAACTATCTCACTATCAATTATCCTTATTTCTTTCCCCTACCTAGCTTTCACCACTTCGCATGAAGTTTTTGAAGAGTTCCAGTTCTCTTTTTCGTCGTTTGGGATTCAATATCGGCTGGCTGTGGCTGGTTGGTTGCGCGACAACCTCGCACTACAAAGCACCGGAAGTAGCGACGCCAACGCAGTGGAAAAACAATAGTTCTGCTCCTATTACGAACCCTGCGACGCCTCCGCAGCCAGCCAGCCCAACGCCCGCGCCTACCACGCCAACGCCTGTCAATCAGGCGCCCCAGGCTCCTTCATGGTGGACGCTCTATAACGACCCCGACCTGAACACATTGGAGCAGCAGGCTTTGGCCAGCAACTTCAACGCCCGCGCGGCCGTGTCGCGGGTGGAAGAGGCGCGGGCTACGGTGCGCAATGCCACTTCTTACCGCACGCCCGAAGTGACCGTGAACCCTTCGGTGTACAAGAGCCACTTGTCGGCGCTGCGGCCGGTGCAGTTTCCTAATGCTACGGTTATCGGCATTAGTCAGCAGCAGTTTTACATTCCCATAAACGTCAACTACGAGCTGGACGTGTGGGGCCGCATCCGCAGCAACGTGCGCGCCGCCGAGACGGACCAGCAAGCGGCCGAAGCGGACCTGCGCGTGGTGCAGCTCACGCTTACCGCCGACGCGGCCAGCTACTACTTTACCATCCGCGGGCTCGACGCCGACCTAGGTGTGCTCGACAGCACCCGCCAAGCTAGGGTGCAGAACTTGCAGCTGGTACAGTCACGCTTCAAAGCAGGGGTTGATAACGAAATCGGGGTGCGCCGCGCTGAAACGGAACTAGCCAACGTGGACGCTAGCCGGGTGGAAGTGCAACGCCAGCGGGCCGGCTACGTGGCAGCTTTGGCTACTGTGTGTGGCCAGCCAGCCAGCAGCTTCACAGTGGCTCCGCGCCCTACAGTGCTCGCTGCGCCCACCGTTCCGACCTCTGTGCCGGCCACTCTGCTCGCCCGTCGCCCCGATTTGCAGCGCGCTGAGCGCCAGCTGGCTGCCTCTGATGCCCGCATTGATGCGGCCCGCCTGGCGCGGCGGCCGACGGTGCTGCTCAACGGTTACGTAGGTCCGCAGAGCGCGCAGCTCGGCGAAATCATGCGCCTCAATGACAGCTACACCTATTACCTAGGTGGCAGCCTGGCTATTCCGATTTTCAACGGGGGGCGCTTGCGCTCCAACCAGCAGTTAGCCGAGGCGCGTTTTAACACCGCGACGGCCAACTACCAGCAGTCGGCGCTCACCGCCTTTCAGGAAGTGGAAACATCCTTAGCGGATGTGCAGCAAAGCGCTGCTCAACTCGAAGCGCAGCAGCGAGCTTTGCGCTCGGCGCGGCTAGCTGGGCTGCTCACCCGCGAACGGTACAACCGCGGCCTGACCAACTACTTCGAAGTAGTAGATGCTGACCGCCAAACACTTGAAGCGGCGCGCCTCGTGGTGCAAACCCAGGCTGATCAGCTCCGCTACTCCGTTAATCTTGTTAAAGCCCTAGGCGGGGGCTGGGAGTAAAAACGACTGTAGGAACGCGCCACGGCGCGTTCTCGCCAGAACGAAGCAGGTAGGTAAGTATCCAACCTGAACGTCATTTCGACCAACGGGAGAAATCTCGCGTGCTGAAGTTGAACGTCATGCAGAGCTGGTCGAAGCATCTCTACTGCAATGGTAAACCCTGCCGATTGGAGTTACTACTGCACGCGAGATTCCTCGCAAGGCTCGGAATGACGTTCTGGTGTCAGCCCGCGAGATTTCTCCCGTTGGTCGAAATGACGTTCTGGCTGTTATTGGTACGCCCCTGGCTGTTCTGGCGAGAACGCGCCGTAGCGCGTTCCTACGATTGTCGAAACTTATGCCTAGGCTAGGTGCTTATCTTCCTTGAACTGCCCTCCCCTTCTCATGAAACTCCTCTACAGCTACCTGCGCAACTACTGGGGCTTGCTGGCGCTGGCCCTGTTGCTGGCGGCCATCAACCAGATTTTTTCCCTGCTCGACCCTTACATTCTGCGGCAGATTATCGACCGCTACGTCACGCCTACGCTGGGGAGCACCGTGCGGCCTGGCTTCTGGCAGTTCATGACAATGGGCGCCGGCATCCTGATTCTCAAAGCGATGGGCGTCGCGATGGTGTCGCGCATTGCCAAGAACTTTCAGGACTACTACACCAACGTCATCACCCAGCGCCTGGGGGCTGAGCTGTATTCCGACGGTTTGCGCCACTCCCTGGAGTTGCCGTACCAGGTTTTTGAAGATCAACGTTCTGGCGAAACCTTAGGCAAGCTCCAGAAAGTGCGCACCGATGTCGAGAAGCTGATTCAGAGCTTCGTCAATGTGCTGTTCATTTCGCTGGTGGGCATCATCTTCGTGACGTGGTACGCCATCAGCGTGTACTGGCCTATTGCGGCGGTGTACTTCCTCACAATTCCGCTCCTAGGTTCCCTGAGCCTGGTGCTGAGTAAGCGCATCAAGGTCATTCAGAAAACTATTGTGGCTGAAACCACGGCGCTGGCCGGCTCTACCACCGAAAGTCTGCGCAACATCGAGCTGATCAAAAGCCTAGGCCTGGCTCAGCAGGAAACGCTGCGCCTGAACAACACCACCAGCAAGATTCTGAAGCTGGAGCTGAAAAAGGTGCGCTACCTACGCTCGTTGTCGTTTGTACAGGGCACTTTCGTGAACCTGATGCGCAACATCATTCTGCTGATGCTGCTGTTTCTGGTGGTGCAGAAGGTTATTTCCGTCGGCGAGTTCTTTTCCTTCTTTATCTACTCGTTTGCCATTTTCGGGCCTTTGCAGGAGATGGGTACCATCATCAACGTGTACCGCGAAACGGAAGCTTCGCTGGCCAATTACCAGCAGATTCTCGACACGCCCAAGGAAGTGAAGCCAGCGCATCCGCAGGTTATCAACCAGATTCAGACTCTAGGTTTTCAGCAGGTTCGCTTTCAGCACCTTTCGGCCAGCCTGCCGGCCTTGGATGGCATTACCTTCACCACGAAGCTAGGTGAGACGATTGCTTTTGTGGGCCCGTCCGGCTCGGGCAAAACGACACTGGTGAAGCTGCTGGTTGGCCTTTACCCGCCCGCCAGCGGCCAGATTCTGTACAACAACATTCCCGGCACCCAGCTCGATCTGGATACGCTGCGCGAGCAGATTGGCTTCGTGACCCAGGATACGCAGCTTTTCGCCGGCACCATCCGCGAGAACCTGCGCTTCGTAGCGCCGCAAGCCACCGATGAGGAATGCCTGGCCGCCCTGCGCCAAGCCGCTGCCGACACGCTTCTGGCCCGTGCACCCCTAGGTCTGGATACCATCATTGGCGAGGGCGGCGTGAAAGTATCGGGTGGCGAGAAACAGCGCCTGAGCATTGCCCGCGCCTTGTTGCGCAAACCCACGCTGCTCGTGTTCGATGAAGCCACGTCCGCCCTCGACTCGCTCACGGAAGAGGAAATCGGGCGGACGGTGCGCGAACTGTCGGGCTCGCGCCAGCACATCACCATTCTCATTGCGCACCGCCTGAGCACCATCCTGCACGCCGACCGCATCTTCGTGCTGGAGCGCGGCCACATCGCCGAGCAAGGCCGCCACGAGGAACTGCTGGCGCAGAAGGGCTTATATTATGCCATGTGGCGGCAGCAGATCGGCGAGCGGCCGGCGGCCCTGGTAGCCCCGCAGCTGGCCTAGCACCTCTTTGTAATTTCCGGAACCCGCCTGTCGTCCTGAGGAACGAAGGACCTAATGCCAGTTCAACGACCATCGTGACAACGACTCGTTGAACTGGCATTAGGTCCTTCGTTCCTCAGGACGACAGGCGTAAAACAGGCTAAGTATCAGACGAGCTCAGGCACTAAAACATACTTATTCTACGTTATAAAGCTACACGGGCAAACTGGCAGAGAACCCGCTTCCGGCAGGATTTTTGTCTTTGTTTCGTCCAGCTAACCAAGGAAATATTCATGAAAACCAACCGCATCTTCCGCCGCTGTGCAGGCCTGTTGCTTGCCGGCTGGCTCTTCCTGACGGGCACCATGGCCGTGGCACAAACCACGACCAGCACCCGCGACATTCTGCGTGAAATCACGGATGTGGTCGGCCTGAAGCCTCGCTTTGAACTGCGGGCCACAACGGACGTTCAAAACGCTGCGGCCGTCGTGTACGGCGGCAAGCGCTACTTGCTTTACAATCCTCAGTTTGTGGCGGCCGTGAACCGCGCTGGCCACACCGACTGGGCCGGTATCAGCATTCTGGCCCACGAGATGGGCCACCACCTCAACGGCCATACCCTGCAATCGGGTGGCAGCAACCCCAGCGACGAGCTGGAAGCCGACGAGTTTTCGGGCTTTGTGCTCCGCAAGATGGGTGCCAGCTTGGCCCAGGCGCAAACGGCTATGGCCGTTGTGTCGGATGAAGGGGCTTCGGCCACTCACCCTAGCCAGGCCCCGCGCCTGAAAGCCATCGGCGACGGCTGGAAACGCGCCAACGACCAGATTGTAGCCAGCACCCGCACGGCGGCTCCTTCGTCGGCGCCGGTGGCTATTGCCAGCCGCCCGATTCAGGCTCCGGCTCCGATTACCCAAACCTCGGCCAGCCCGGTGAGCGTGGTCGGCAGAATCACGTTTCACGACAGCCCCGACGAGCTGTATTACCTCACTAACAAGCTGAGTGTGGTGCGGTTGCAGCAAAACTCCCGCACGGCCCAGGTCGTCGGCAAGCTGACGCGCTCCAACAGCCGCTCCTTCCCCTACATCCTGGTAGACGGCCAGGAGCGGCGGCTCTATGTGAGTGCAGAAGGCGGCGTGTACAACAACCGCGGTCAGCAGATCGGCCAGGTTTCCGACCCTTCCTAACCCCAGCTTACTCCAAGTAAAAAGGCCGGTTCCTTCCCAAAAGGAACCGGCCTTTTTGCGTTTGCCAACAACCTAGGTTCCAACGGTTTTCTGGCCGGTGACGAGCAGGTAGAAAACCATTTATCACAAATTAGGGATATTATTAACAAACCCATTTTTAATTAAATTTTAATGTCATAATTTACCCCTGATTCTTGCTTTCACTATCATATTTTATGAGAAAACTAACTACAGTATTCATGCTGACACTGCTCTCCGGACCGCTTTGGGCGCAGTCCGGTAGCTCCACGAAAGGGAACCTCTCCCCGACCAGTCGAGCCAAGGCAGTAGCAGTAGCTCCCGACCTTGAGCTGAAGCGGCCGGACCCAAATTCGCGTATCGGGGGCTCGCTCCAGCAGCTCTACCAGCAGTGGCAGAGCAGCGCCGCCCGCGGGGGTTCTGTGTCGATGCAGAGCAGCTTTTCGGACCTAGGTATCAACGACTCGAAGCAAACCGTGATGGTGCGCATCACGGCCGAGGATGTGGCGGCGTTGCGCCCGTTGCTGGTGGCGCGGGGCTTCGAGGTGGTTTCCGACCAAAGCAAGCTGCACTTTATTGAGGGCCGTTTGCCGCTGAGCCAGCTGGCTCCTGGCAAGGCGGGCATCAGTGCCTTATCTTCCAAAGGGCTGCTCGGCGTGCGTGCGGTAGCACGCCCCATGAACCACGTTGGGCGGGTGCAGAACCAGGCCGACTACATTCTGGAAGCCAACCGGGTGCGTAGTGCCATGCCCACCGGCTACGACGGCACGGGTATGCGCATCGGCGTGATGAGCGACTCCTACAACTCTCTCGGCGGCGCAACCGCGGGCGTGGCTTCCGGCGACTTACCCGCCAACCTCCAGGTTATCAAGGATATTCCGAACGGCACCGACGAGGGCCGCGGGATGCTGGAGTTGGTGCACGACATTGCGCCGGGCGCGGGTCTGGCTTTTGGCACGGCCTACGAAACGGAAGGTGACTTCGCCGACATCATTCGCAAGCTGGCTAACCCTAGCATCGGCAACTGCAAAATTCTGGTGGACGATATCAGCTACTTTGAGGAGCCGTTCTTCCAGGATGGCGTGGTGGCGCAGGCCGTGGAAGAGGTTACGGCGCAGGGCGTAGCCTATTTCTCCTCGGCCGGCAACAATGCCGATTATGCCTCCGAGTACGTTTCGCCGGTTTTTACGCCAGCGACCAACAGTGCCGCGGAGCTGAACTTCAACCCGACGGGCACCACCGATACCCGCCAGCGCTTCAGCATTCCGCGCGGCGTTCCATTTCGTCTGATCCTGCAATGGAGCGACCCATTTTACACGACCAGCGGAGTTAAAACCGACCTGGATGCGTACCTGCTGACAACTACTGGCGACACGGTAGCCCGCAGCACCGATTCTAACCTCACCAATCAGACGCCCTCGGAATACGTTTACTACAACAACACCGGCAACAACACAGCTTTTGATCTAGTGATTCGGCGCCGGGCCAACACGGCCGATCCGGCGCGCATCAAGTATATCATTTTCAACAATGGCAACTCGGCGGCGCCTACCGAATATTGGACCCACAGTGGTACCATTACGGGTCACGCGGCGGCCCTGAGCGCAGCGGCTGTCGGGGCGGCACCTTCTTATAATCGCCTCACGCCCGAGTCGTTCACCTCGAAAGGCTCGCCGACTATCCTGTTCAGCCCAACGGGCGTGCCGCTTCCCACGCCTAGCCTGCGGCCCAAGCCAGAATTCACAGCCGTTGACAACACCAGCACGACGTTCTTCGGCTCCGCTACGCCCGACCCCAAGGATGGCTTCCTGTTCGCGGGCACTTCGGCGGCGGCTCCTAACGCGGCAGCTGTGGCAGCACTTATCTGGCAGGCCAAACCTAGCTATACGAATACGCAGCTCATCAACCAGCTAAAAGCCACGGCGCTCGACATCAACACGGCCGGCTTCGATGAGCTGACCGGGGTTGGTCTGATCAACGCGTACCGGGCAATTTTCGGTAATCCAGTCGCGGCGGCTCTGCCGCTGTTCGACTCCTTCGATGCGCTGACCCTAGGTCAGGCCTGGGAAGTAGGCGGCCGTGGTGCCTCCCGCACCCTCACGCGCTCCGACTACAACCCCGCCTCGGCCCCTGGCCAGTTGGTGCTCGATAACATTCTGCCTTACTACACCACTGGCACTTCGGAAGCGACGCTGCACGTGAACCTAGCTTCGGCTCCCACCGGCGGCGCGGTCCTGACTTTCCGACACAAAAGATTCGTGGGCGAGACGGATCAAGTGATGCCGACCACCTTCACGACCACCAGCGCCACCGATGGCGTAGCGTTGAGCGTAGACGGCACCACCTGGTACCGCCTCGCGGACCTGACCGGCACGGCGGCCACGACTAACTACCAGACGGTGAGCGTGAACTTGACGCAGTTTGCACTGGCCCAAGGCCTGACGCTGACTGCTGATACCCGCATCCGCTTCCAGCGCGCCGGCAGCGGCCAGGTAGACCCCTACACGCCTGCGCGCAGCGGCGGCCGGGCTTTCGACGATATTCTGGTGAGCGGCCCAACGGATACCGCTGTGCCGGTGCCGCTGTTTACCGCCTCTATTTCGAACGCCCCGGTTTGCCCCGGCACCGCGGTGCAGTTCCAGGATGCTTCCTTGTTTGGCGCAACCAGCTACCAGTGGACCTTCCCCGGCGGCACGCCTTCCACGAGCACCTTGGCTAACCCCATCGTGACTTACCCCGCGGCGGGCTCCTACGCCGTGACGCTGCAAGTAACGAACGCCAACGGCATCGCTACCCGCACCATCCCGAACGTCATTACGATTTCGTCGGCGCCGCCCGTGGCGAATTTCACCTTCCGCCAGACGCCCATCTGTCCCGGCAATTCCATTACATTCACGAACACTTCCGAACAGTGCCCGGTTAGCTATCAGTGGACCTTCCAGGGCGGCACGCCGGCTACCAGCGCGGCCCTCAACCCGACGGTAACGTACGCTACCGCTGGCACTTACACCGTCACGCTCACGACCACGAGCACCAATGGCATCAGCACCAAAACCATGACGGTGCGGGTGCAGGCGCCCACGGCCATACCGTTCGCGGAGAACTTTGCCGCCGGTATTCCCAGCTCCTGGACGGTGCTCAACCCCGACAACAGCCTGACCTGGACGGCCGCCTCGGACATCACGCTGAAAGACGGCAGTAAAGGCGGGGCCGTGTTCATGCCCTTCTACGACTATGCCGCCACCGGCCAGAAAGACTCCCTGCAAACGCAGACCTTCAACCTAGGTTCGCAGCCGGGCGCGGGCCTGCACTTCGACGTAGCGTACTCGCCCATCGACAACACCTACAACGACTCGTTGGCGGTGTATGTGTACGCGGCTTGCTCCACTACCCGTTTGGGCCGGGTTTATCTGAAATCATCGGCAACGGGCCTGGGCACTACCCCCGCGCAGGAAACCAAGTTTGTGCCGACGGCCGCCAGCCAGTGGCGCCAGGAAAACGCGGACCTTTCGGCTTATGCCAATCAGTCAGTTTACCTGCGCTTTGTTGGGTTCAACCAATATGGCAACGACTTGTACCTGAGCAATGTGCGCCTGGATAACATCGTGTTGGCGACGAAAAACACCGCAGAATCGACGGCGCTGCAAGTGTACCCCAACCCGGTACAGGGCGGCGCCCAGCTCACCTTGCAGCTGCCTGCCGTGAAAGGCGCGGCTTCCGTGCAACTGGTGGATGGGCTAGGTCGCCAGTGCTGGCAGGCGCAAGTCGAGCTGAATGGCGCAGCCGCTACCACCTATACGCTCAGCAGCGTACGGGCCGCCGGCATCTACGTGCTGCTCTGCCGCACCGCCGATGGACAGCTCTTCTCCCGCCGCGTGGTGGTAAACTAAGCACAACCTAGCTTTCTAAGTGCTTTTAAAAGCCGGCTTCTCAAACCGAGAGGCCGGCTTTTTTGTTGGCTTTTGCTGCCTGTCTAGCTTCTTAACGCTGGCTGTTTTCCTTCCTCCTGGCTTTCCAACCTAGCCCCAATGCCTCACCCTTTTCTCCTCGTCGATGCCTTCACCGAAACGGCCCTTGGTGGCAACCCCTGCGCGGTGGTGCTCGACGCCGACGACCTCACGCCCGAGCTGATGCAGCGCCTAGCCCGCGAATTCAACCAGTCGGAAACGGCCTTTGTGCGGCGCTCAGCGGTGGCCGAGTTTGGCGTGCGCTACTTCACGCCCGCCGAGGAGATTCCGCTGGCCGGGCACCCAACTATTGCCACCGTGGCGGCCCTGGTACACACGGGCCGCCTGCCGCTCACGGGCGCCCGCACCACGTTGCAGCTGGAGCTGCTGGAAGGACCTATCCAGGTAGAGGTAAGCACGTCGGAAGCCGGGCAGCTGCCGCAAATCTGGATGACGCAGCGGCGGCCGGTATTAGGGGCCATCCACGACCCGGCCGTGGTGCTACCCCTGTTTGGTCTCTCCCCCGACGACGTGCTGCCCGGCGCCGTCGTGCAAACCGTGAGCACCGGCACGCCCCAGCTTATGATTCTGTTGCGCGACCACGACGCCCTCCGCCGCGCCCACGTCGCCGATGCCGCCGGCCTGGGTAGCTACCGTGCTGGCAGCGACTTTTTCAGCCCTCACCTGTTCTGCCTGGGTGGCGCAACGGAAGCCGGCCACACCTTCGCCCGCCACTTCGGCACGCCGCCCGACATTTCCGAAGACCCCGTAACGGGCTCAGCTACAGGAGGTATGGCCGCTTACCTGTGGCACTACGGCTATCTGGAGCACCCGCAGTTTGTTGCCGAGCAAGGCCACTGGATGGGCCGCCCCGGCACCGTGCAGGTCATTATCAGGGGAAGCCGCGACAACATCGACGCGGTGCAAATCGGCGGGCCGGCCGTGGTGGTAATGGAAGGAACCCTGGCGCTGTAGCGCGAAGCTTGTGCTTCGCGTATCGTTGAGCGACTTGCCTCTGGTGATGGCTACACGATTTGCCAGAACGTCATTCCGACGAGAGGAGGAACCTCGCGTGCCATGCTAGCTCCAATTGTTCGGAAATTACCACCACCTCAGCACGCGAGATTCCTCGCATAGCTCGGAATGACGTTCTGGCAGCGCTCTGAACTTCCGGATACGCTCTTAGCTGGCGGCTTCCACTCGCACAACAGCTGAGCTACTAAAGCAACTTCAGGCGCCAAAATGGTGTTACCAAGGACCATCTTTCAAACCTAGCTTTTCCTTTGCCCGAACTACCCGAAGTCGAAACTTACCGCCGCTTTCTGAATGAGCTGGTGCTGCACCAACCCATCACGGCCGTTGAGGTGCACGATGCCCACGTATTAGCCGTGGATGAAGACACACTGCGCCAACGCCTTGTTGGTCAGCACGTCATCGCCACTCGCCGCCTGGGCAAAAACTGCTTTCTGGAGCTTTCCGACGGCACGGCCCTGGCCTTGCATTTCGGCATGACCGGCGACGTAGGCGCCTACCGCGACGACCACGACGCGCCGCGCTTCACCCGCGTGGCCCTGCACCTGGCCGATGGCCTGCGCATCGCCTTCATCGACCCGCGCAAGTTCGGCCGCATCCGCCTGACCGACAGTGTAGCGCAATATCAGAAAGCCAAAAAGCTAGGTCCGGATGCCCTCGACGTCACGACGGCGCACTTGCAGAAGGTGCTCGGTGCGAAGAAGCAGTTGATTAAGCCGCTGTTGCTCGACCAGGGCATCACGGCCGGCCTCGGCAACTGGATTGTGGATGAAGTGCTGTTCCAGGCCAAAATTCACCCCGAGCGTCGCGCTAACACCTTGACGGAGCAAGAGTTCGAGGATTTACGCGGGGCCATTCAGCTGGTGCTCACCACCGCCATCCGCCACGAGGCTACCTACCGGCACTTCCCCGCTTCCTTTCTCATCCACGCCCGTGAGTGGGACACCTCCGCCACGCCCGGCACCGACCAGCACAAGTATTGCCCGCGCCACCCTAAGGTCGAGATTGAGAAGGAGTACGTGGGCGGCCGCGCGACGTATTTCTGCCCGGTTTGCCAGCCCGCACCAGCGGAAGAGCGCAACTAGACAACCAGTGACTAGAACAGTACAGTGCAACAATCTGCTAGCTAACGATATGTAGCAGAAACACCGAAGCATGTACCAAAGCCTATTAACAATACCAGCAGTGCACCTAACATAAAATCTTTGCTGTGGCCTTTACTGAATGCTGCACCAATTAGGTTTAGAAACACCAGTAGTAAAATTGCAAACGCCATTGAAATCACAAAGCCCAGGCTAGCCTCACTACCTCGCATGATCAGGCGCAGAAAAGCTGCGGTACCTATGAGAATCAGTAGGTTGAAGACAAGTACACGTTTGGTAAAGGATTCCAAAACACTATTAGATTATTGTGTAGGTTCTGCTCGGCCGGATTTCGAGAGCTGGGCTTTTATTACTTTAATGAATTCTCAACGTCATCATCACCATCGCCGAGCACGCGCCAAAGCCGATGAGCAGCACCAGCAATGCGCTCAGGAAATAGGGCGCAGCGCCTTTCTTTAGGTGCGCAAAACCTAGGATCAGATTTACTAGGACCTGAAGGCCATACGCGAGGGCAAATACGAAAGCTATTCCGCCTTCGGTAACGTGGGCTAGTGAACCCGCCAGCACCGCCCCTATCAGCACGCCTAACAGATTGTTGCGCAAAATGTGGTTGTTGGGTGTTGGCTCAGCCATAGCAAAAAAACCTAGGTTAATTAACGCACATCCAGGTGAAAATGAGTGCCACAATCGCTAAAGCCAATCATAAATACCAGCAACGTTGAAAGTAGAAGCGCAAGGCCGGTTTCGCCTCTCCTGCTTATCAAAGCAATTAAAAATAACATAAAATCGACGATAGCCAGGAAGAACAAGGCGCCGTAGATTCCTGATTCGGGCGCTAGCAGCGTGCGACCCAGGTGCAGCAGCAACACTAAACCTAGGTTAATCAGCAGCACGCGGCCGAAGTGGCTTTTTGGTTTGGCAGGCTCCATCATAGCATCGGAATATCGCGCAATTCCTGTAACCTGGTTACCTTCTCCGCATCCCGGTAGAAGATGTTCATCGTCTCGAACGGGATGATTTTCAGATCTTTGCTCACGATGTGCACGCACGACTTTTTCACGGCGCGCACGTCGAAGTTCCAGGCATCCATGAATTGCAGGATGATGACACGGAACAGGTTTTCATAGCGCAGGTTAGGCGCTTGCACCATCGGCAGGCAGCAGAGCAGCTGGTTCAGCTCGGGCGTGACGGTATCCACCGTATTGGCGGTGCTGAACAGGCGCAGCAAGTGGTTGCGCAGGCGCGGATCGTGCTCATACACAATGGTATTGCCAGAATTTTGGAGCAGCTCGGCGGGCTGAATGTAGCGCGTGAGCGGGAACACTTCGCCACCTAGCTTTAGGGCGTAGCCCATCACCAGCGCGTCGGGGTTGCAGGGCACGGGCAGCAGGTCGGCGGCGGTGAACAGCGGACTTTGGCGCAGAATTTCCTGCCGTACTTCGGTGAGCGAGAACCGGTCGGTTTCGGGGTTGAAGTGGTCGAGGCGACCGGCGGCTTGCGTGGGCTGAAACGTGACGCCGCGCACGCACCGCTGCTTCAGGGCAAAGTCGATGATTTCGCCAATTTCGTCGTGATTGAGGCCTTTCTGCAACGTCACGACGAGCGTGGTGCTCAGGTTGTACTTGTTCAGGTGCTCCAGGGCTTGCAGGCGCACCTCGCGCAGGTCGCGGCCGCGCATGGTTTCGAGCACTTCCTTGCGGAACGAATCGAACTGCAAATACACCTCAAAGGCCGGCACGTAGGTGGCTAGCCGCGCCACGAAGGCTTCGTCTTTGGCCAGGCGCACGCCGTTTGTGTTCACCATCAGGTGCTTAATGGGCTTACGCTTGCACATGTCCAGGATTTCCCAGAACTGCGGATGCAGCGTCGGCTCGCCACCGGAAATCTGCACGACGTCGGGCTCGCCTTCGTTCGCCACCAGCACATCCACCATGGCTTCCACCTCTTCCAGCGTGCGGTGCCGCCCGTGCGTTGGACTCGATTCGGCGTAGCAGGTGGGGCAGGTCAGGTTGCAGCGGTCGGTTATCTCAATGACGGTAAGGCAACTGTGCTGCTCGTGATCGGTGCAGAGGCCGCAGTCGTAAGGGCAGCCGTAGTGCGTAGCGGTGTTGAAGCGGCGCGGCGTTTCGTTGGGCTTTACGTAGTTGCGGATGCTCTTGTAGTACTCCACATCAGTGGCAATGAGCACCTTCTGCCGGCCGTGCGTAGGGCAGCGCTTGAGCATGTACACGCCGCCGTCTTCAAATACAATCTTGGCTTCCACGCGCCGCAGGCAGTGCGGGCAGAGACTTAGAGTAAAGTCGTAGTAGGTATAGGGGCGTTCGGGCATGTGACTATAGCTAATGGAGAAAGCAATTGAAGTTGAGAAAGTCACTATAAGCTGCTCTAGCTATTCATCTATAGGCTTCCAGTCTCCCTTTACAAAAAACACGTTGCCGAATTTCGGAGAATTAAAGACATAATAAAAAGAAGAACCTGTGTAGTAAAGCGTTGGATTGTCTTCTATTATATGATATGTTGGTGTATTAATTTGTAAAACGAGCCTAGGCCTTACGTAATCTTCTAGAAAGCTAACGGCACCTGTGTACACCTTGACTACTTTACCCTCTTCCATTAAGTAAAAGTAAAATTTATCATCCCTAGTAATTTGAAACCGAAAATGATTGTATTGCCAATCTGCTTGTCTACCGGGGAACTTACTTCTATCAATTATATACTCTCCATAAAGATCATCACGTTCAATGTTTCTATTACCAAATAAGACCTTAGTTATCATAACAAAGACAATCAACGACACTATCAACACCCAGATAACACCAATAAACTGCAAAAACACCTTTTTTCTTGTAAATAGCCATATCAAGCCACATATTACAGTAAGAGGAAATAATATAAAAGCAACAAATAAATTAAAACCGAACCCCATAACTATAATACAAAAAGATGTATTTTATTTTACAGACCACTTGGACTTAGTCATATAAGCATCAAACTTATTCTTGCCATCAAAATATCCTCCTACCTGCGTATCTAAATAAGATAAAAGTGCGGGGATATCTTCTTTGAAGAGACAGTATGCCTTCATGTCTTCGAGCATCCATAATACATCTCTGCAAACTGATTCCCAAGAGCTATCTTTCTTTTCAATATCGTCATAATCATCTTGTAGTGGCCACCATTCACTCTGTGCCCACTCGCATATTTGGCTACTACTTAACTTATCAGCTTGCCATTCTTGTAGTTTACTTCTGATTATTTCTCTTGTCCAACAAGTCATGTACATTTTCTTAAAGCGGCTCATTATTTCGCAAGCTACTTCTATACTAGATAATTTGGTATAATTCCTACAGGGTTTCCCGCCCAAACAGCCACGCATAATACCCCAGCCCCGCCACGCACGCCCACTGAATGGCCGTGAGACCTAGCCCCGGTAGCGGTGGCGTAGGCTTCAGGAACTCCACCAGTAGCCGAAACAACAGGTACGAAGCCAGAAACAGCCGAAACCGGATACCATCAGCGAGCGGTCGGCGGCGCTCCAGGAGCCACAAACCTAGGCCGAGGGCGAGCAAAAACAGGATTTCGTAGAGATTAGTGGGGTGGCGGCGTATTCCGTCGCCGAAGTCGAGGCCCCAGGGCAGCGTGGTGGCCGTGCCGTAGGTGCCATCTTCGAGGCCGCTGAGAAAGCACCCGACGCGACCCAGCCCCATGCCGAGCAGCAACGGGTACACCATCAGGTCGCCGGAGGATGCCGTGACACCTAGGTATTTCTTGGTTAGCTCCACCCCGATCAGGCCGCCCAGCAAACCACCGACAATAGTTTTATTGGTGAGATAATACGTAAAGCCGCCTGGCGGATGCAGCAGTAAATCAGGGTGTTCGAGCAAACCTAGGATACGTGAGCCAAACAGCGCCCCTGCCGCCGCGCCCACGAATATCCAAAGCCGGTGTTCGGTGCTGATGCGGTCCTGGGCAGGATTACGCAGGCGATTGTAGAGGCGGTAGCCGAGCGAGTACGCCAGCACCTCGCAAAGTAAATGCACCGGCAAGATCAACGGCCCAAGTGCCAGTTGAACGGGAAACGTCACGGAGGAAATGGCAGATAAGCGTTTATCTGCCCAAGGTATTGAAAGCGCAACTATATAAATGCAACCGATATAAAGAACGTCATGCTGAGCTTGCCGAAGCATCTCTACTGCTGTAGTAATCAGATTTACTTTGGCGGTAGAGATGCTTCGGCAAGCTCAGCATGACGTTCCTATAGCCTTGTCCTTTCTACCTACCGATTGCTGCTCAGCTCGTTGTTCTGCTTCTCAGCTTTGCGGGTGAGCGTGGTAAGCCATGACTGGGTGAGGGGCGTTTCGCTTTCGTAGCCGTGGCGGCGTTCGTTGCCTCGTTCGCTGGGGCCGGGCAGGCTGCGGTTTACCCAACCTAGGATGTCGGTAGCGGCGCCGGGCATGAGGCCGTGGAAGGCGGCCAGCACCTTGGCCGGTACGCTCAGGATGATTTCGCCGTCGCCGCGGCGGCAGGCGTTCCAGATCTGGCGGGCGGCCGTTTCGGCGCTGAGCGTCCAGAACGGCATCGAATCGGCGATGGTAAACCAGCTGTACTCCTTTTTATGCTGGCCTTTCACGATGGCGTGGCGGGCGCTGCCCGTGCGCAGCAAGCCAGGGCAAACCGTGGTGACAACAATACCGTGCTGCGACAGCTCCGCCCGAAAACCTTCCGACAAGCCCACCAGCGCAAACTTACTCGCGCTGTAAGGAGCCAAGTGAGGAATAGCCACTTTGCCACCCAAGGAAGCAATATTCACAATCCGGCCTTCGCCGCGGCGGCGCATGGAGGGTAGCACGGCCTGCATGGCGTGCAGCGGTGCCCAGAAGTGCGTATCCATCGAGTCTTCGTAGTCGCGCAGCTCAGTGTTGTCGAGCGGGCCGGCGGTGATGATGCCGGCGTTGTTGACCAGCACATCAATAGGACCTAGCTTTTGCTGGACTTCCGCCACCATGGTGCGCACCGCGTCGGCATCGGTGAGGTCGCGGGAAAGGGCAATTACTTCGGCGCCATCAGCCGCCAGTTCCTGACGGGCGCGCTCCAGCTCCTCGGCGTCGCGGGCACAGATGGCTACTTTCGCGCCTTCGGACACGGCTTGTCGGGCCAGCACCAGACCTAGCCCCCGCGAGCCGCCCGTGATGAGTACCACCCGGCCGTCGAGGTCGTAGGAGCCACGGCGGTTGCGCCACACGGTGGCGGCGGCAAAGACAGCTCCGGCCGCAGCAGCCACGAGCCAGTTAGTTCGGTTTTCTCGCTTCATACCAACTTGTAAGGAAACCGGGGCGGAAAGGTTGCGCTTCGGCCATCACAGATTTTGGCACGACAGCGTATGAAAGTGCTATTTGGGAACGTTAGCGACGAAACGCTGTTACTTTTGGCGGCAAATTGCTCCGTTTTTCCCCTGACTTTCGCCGTTTTTCAGCCTGACTTCCTCTTTTGCTGCTTTTTATCTAATGAAGACTTCCCTCCTTGCCTTGTCGTTTGTGCTGGCTGCTGCCGTGGCCGGACAGGCGCAGACAACCATTAAGACCAAAGTTAAACCTGCCAACGGTCCTTCCGAAAAAACAAAAACCACGCTGCCGACGGCCAGCGCGACGCCGGCACCTAGCTCAGCCCGGATTGAGGAACGTGCCAACGCTCTCACCGAAAACATGCGCCAGGGCCTGGCGCTCACGCCGCAGCAGGTGGAAAAGGTACGCCAGATCAACCTAACTAGCGTGCGCAACATGGAAACCGCCAGCAACCGCTACAAAGCCGACTTACCCAACCTAAACCGCATGGCGCAGGACATCGGTGCCTCGCGCGTCGCGGCACTGAAGGACGTCCTCACGCCGGAGCAGTTCAACCGTTACCAGCAGAAGCGCGAGCAGAAAATGGGCGTGCCCAGCACCCGCGGTGCGCAGGGCAACGCGGCGCCGGGTCTGCCTGCTAGCCGGGGCGAAGAGTAGGTTAAAAGTAACAAAAACCGCTTGTCGTCCTGAACGCAGCAACGCGGAGTGAAGGACCTCCCTATGATTAGCGAAAAGCCTTTTAAATGCCCAAAACTCAACTAATACGCCTACAGCCCTCTTTGGTATGGTACCAAACCTAGCTTTAGAGACTTGGGCTTATCTAAGGTTTAGGGCGTTTAAAATGGTTTTGCGTGTAAGAGAGGGAGGTCCTTCGCTCTGCTGCGCGCCGCTCAGGATGACAGACGTTTTTACTTACTTGAAAAACGTGTCCCAGGCCAGGCGCACGATTATTCCGCAGACTACCACCAGGAACAGCACCCGCACAAACCCCACGCCGCGTTTCAGCGCCACGCGGGTGCCTAGCACGGAGCCTGTCACGTTGCACGCCGCCATCGGCAGGGCGATGTGCCAGATAATGTGGCCAGTATAGGCGAAGTAGGCCAGGCTGGTGAGGTTAGTAGCCACGTTTACGACTTTCGATGAAGCCGACGCGCTCAGGAAATCGTAGCCGAAAAGGCCCACGAAGGCAAACAGCAGGAAGCTGCCCGTGCCGGGGCCGAAAAAACCATCGTAGAACCCGATAATTAGGCCAATGCCGATGCCAAACAGTACCTCCCGGCGGTCGTCGAGGCGGGGTGCGTGAATAGCGCCGAAATCTTTGCGCCAGAAGGTGTAGATGGCAATAACCACCAGCAGCCCCAGCACCAGCGGCCGCAGCAGCTCCGAGGGTAGCAGCGTGACCACCCGCGCGCCCACAAACGACATCACGCCGGCTACCACGGCCGCTACGCCCACTGAGCGCCAGCGAATCGGCACCTTGCCGGCGAAGCGCTGCAAGGCCATAGCCGTGCCGGAAATAGAGGACACTTTGCCCGTTCCAAGCACCGTTGGCACGGGCACGGCCGGCAACAGCAGCAGCATGGCAGGCGTCTGAATCAGGCCGCCGCCGCCCACAATAGAGTCGATGAAACCGGCCAGAAAGGCAAAACAGCAGAGCAGTAGAAGCGTGAGGGTCATAGTAGCGGCGAAGGTAGGGCTGCCGCGGGTTTTAACCCGAATGCGGCCAAGTAAACGCGCTGCCTGCCGGTCCGACACCCTGAGGTCTGTAGACAATCACCGTTCGGTAGCGCGAAAATCCGTTTCGCGACGAGCAAAGCGAGTACCTAGGTGGCAGAACTCGCGCTGCTCGTCGCGAAACGGATTTTCGCGCTACTGCTCAGGCAAAAAGGGGCAACTTTCGGCAGCTTCTGCGTAGATAATCATTTTCCTTTACCCCACTTTGCCCTCGTACTGCTGGCCAAACCGGCGCCTGTTGAACCCTAGCCCTCCTTGCTTGTTTACCTAGGTATAACGCTCTATTACCATGGAATCCACGAAGCAAATCAGCCTTAGCGTCTTAGATCAATCGCCTATACCGCAAGGCACTACGGCGCGGCAGGCCATTCAGAATACCATTGAGCTGGCCCACCTTGCCGACCGCTTGGGCTACACCCGCTATTGGGTGTCGGAGCACCACAACGCGGGCTCGCTGGCGGGCACTACGCCGGAGGTGCTGTTGGCGCGGCTGGGCGCCGAAACCGAGCACCTGCGCCTGGGTTCGGGTGGCGTGATGCTGCCCCACTACAGCGCCCTGAAGGTAGCCGAAAACTTCCGGATGCTGGAAACGCTCTACCCGAACCGCATCGACCTAGGTATTGGCCGGGCGCCCGGCGGCGACCGGCTCACGGCGTCCATCCTGAACCCGGCCAATAAATTCGACGAAAACGACTTTATCGATCAGTTGCAAGACCTCGACCGCTACCTTACCGACGAGCACGGCGAAGGTCCGTTTGTGCAGGCTGCGCCCATTACTGATACGGTGCCGGAGCGCTGGCTGCTTAGCTCTAGTGGGCAAAGCGGGCTGTTTGCGGCGTACCTAGGTTGGGCGTTTTCATTTGCGCACTTCATCAACCCAAACGGCGGCCCCCAGATGATGCGCATGTACAAGGAGAAGTTTCGCGCTTCGCCGTTGTTGCGCACGCCCCAGGCTAACGTCGCCATCTTTGTGCTCTGCGCCGATACGGCCGAAAAAGCCAAACAACTCGAAGACACCCTGGTGCTGCAAATGATGCGTCTGGAACGCGGTGAACGGGTTGGCTTTCCTCCTTACGACGAAATTAAAGACTACCGCTACACCGCCGCCGAGCTGGACCGCCTCGCCTACCAGCGCCAGCGCGTGGTGAGCGGCACGCCCGAGCAGGTGCACGCCAAGCTCACCAAACTGGCCGCCGATTATGGCGTTGATGAGGTAATGGCTGTTACCATCACCCACGATTTCGCCGACCGTCTCCGCTCCTATGAGCTGCTGGCCCAGGTATTCGAGCTTACGCCCCGGATGGCACAAGTGGCCGTTTCGGTGTAGAAAACCTCTTAGGGTCAGCAATTTAGAAGCGCCCGGCAGCACTGCCGGGCGCTTTTTTTTATGCAAACCTAGGTTGCTCAGCATCGATTGGCCTTAGCTTATTTAGAAATAATCTTAAAAATTAACACCCCCTATTTTGAAGGAATCTAAATAGACCGTTCTTTTGCATTGTTTTTAAGCAGTCTAAATAACCTATGCCGTCTTCTACGCCCCTTCTGCCCTTCCTTCTTCTGTTAGGTTTGCCGCTGGCCACTCAGGCCCAGCACGAGTTGGCCATGATTACTCCGCCTTCGCGCGTAATCGACCACTCGGAAGTACCGGACAAGAACAAGGGCATCCTTGCGGGGAAGGTGACGACGAACGACGGCCAGCCTGCCGAGCAGGTCGGCATCCTGATCAAAGGCACTTCGCTGGGCACTAACACGGGCGCCGACGGACGGTTCCGACTGGCTTTACCGGCTGGCAATCAAGTGGTAGTAGTAAGCTACCTAGGCGTAGCACCGCAGGAGTTCAACGTGACGATAGTGGCCGGCGAAACCCTGACGCTGCCCACCATGCAGCTCGCCCAGAGCGCCCAGCAGCTTTCTGAAGTAACCGTAACCGAAACGCGCACCATCAACCAGCGCCCCACCAGCGTGGGCAAGATGCCGGTGCGCCCCTTCGACCTGCCCCAGAGTGTGGTGACGGTGAATCAGGAAACGCTTGAGCAGCAGCAAGTACTGCGTCTGAGCGACGCCATCGTGAACGTAAGCGGCATCTACGTGACCAGCACCACGGGCGGCACGCAGGAAGAGCTAGGCAGCCGTGGCTTTGCTTACGGCAGCACCAACACCTTTAAGAATGGCGTGCGCTTCAACAACGGCGTGATGCCGGAAGCTAGCTCCTTGGAAAGCATGGAAGTGCTGAAAGGCAGCGCGGCTATCCTGTACGGCAACGTAGGTCCTGGCGGCGTACTGAACCTTGTGACCAAGAAACCTAGGTTTGAGCGCGGCGGCTCGGTAAGCTTCCGCACGGGCAGCTTCGGGTTGGTGAAGCCGATAGTTGATGTGTACGGCGCTGTAGGCCAGAGCGAAAAAGTAGCCTACCGCCTCAATGGCACCTACGAGCGCGCCGATAGCTACCGTGATGGGGTGCAGTCGAACCGGATGTACGTGAATCCTTCCCTGCTGTTCAAGCTCACGCCGAAGACTAATCTCGTGCTGGAAGGCGACTACCTGCGCGACAGCCGCACGCCCGACTTTGGCATTGGGGCCATCGACTACAACATCATAGAGTCGCGTAGCCGCTTCCTGAACGTGCCGGGCGCCAAGAACGCTACAACCCAAACCAGCGCCACGGCAACGCTTACCAGCCGCCTGAACGACACCTGGCAGATTCGGAGCGTAGCCGGCTTCCAGCGCTATGATAACGAGCAGCGCAGTGGCTCGCGGCCTGTTGGTATCAACAACGGCACCATGCCAGAAATCAGACGAGGTACTACCGTGGTTTCGCCGGCTCACTCCAAAGCCAGCCTTTATGGTGATATGCAGCGTAGCCTCAACCGCTCTAAAACGGCGGAGAACTACTACCTGGCCGAGCTAGACCTGACCGGAAACTTCCGCACCGGGTTCCTGGGGCATACCTTGTTGGTTGGCGCCGATGCCGATCAATACAATACTAACTCCCTGTCGTACACGGCACAGGCGTACGACTCGATCAATATTCTGGACCGCAGCAAAGAGCTAGGGGCTCCGGCCAACCGCGCCAGTGGCTTTGATAAGCTAGCTTACAACCAGCGCACGTTGGGCAACACGCGCCGCGCCGGGTTCTACGCCCAGGATTTGCTGAGCTTCAGCGATAAAGTGAAAGCACTGGTTGGCTTGCGTTGGAGCTACCAAGAGACGCCCAGCGACGTGTATACCTACGCGAAAGCAACCGACGGCACGCAGACCATCACGGTAAAGCAAAACCGCCGCTACGATGATGCTTTCTCGCCGCGCCTAGGGCTGGTGTACCAGCCGGTGAAGAACACCTCCCTGTTCGCTTCGTACTCCAACTCCTTCTCGCCCCAGTCGAACACCTCAACCGACAATCAGGGCAATGCTCTGCCGCCTTCCCTGATCGATCAGTACGAAGTAGGTATCAAGAATGACCTGTTCCACGGCTTGCTATCGGCCAACGTAACAGCTTATAAAATCGTCAACAGCAACCAGGTTCAGACGATTTTGGTGGGTGCGCCCAACTACAACCCCAACCTGCCAAGTGCACAGGAACTGGCTGGCCAGGTCACCAGTAAGGGCGTGGAAGTTGACGTGCAAAGCAAGCCTTACCTGGGCTGGACCTTCATTGCGGGCTATAGCTACAACAACACGGCTTACACGAAGAGCAACATTTACGAGAACGGCAGCCGCCTGCGCTACAACCCGGCTCATACCGCTAACCTGAGCTTGTTCTACAACTTCAGCAACTCGTTCGACGACAACACCTTCCTGCGTGGTCTGACGGCTGGCGTGACGGGCTACTACGTAGGCGACAAAGTAGCGGGCCGCAATCCGCGCACATTCGTTAATGGTCAGCCTATCAATGCCTCAGCGGATACCTACAAGCTTATCTCCATTCCTAACTACATGCTGTTCGATGCGTCGCTGGGCTACAGCTACGAGCGTTTCTCGGTGCGCCTCAAGCTAGCTAACATCCTCGACGAGCTGAGCTATAACCTCCACGACGACAACAGCGTGAACCCCATCGCGCCGCGCAACTTCTCGGCTACTTTGTCTTATAAACTGTAGACAATTAGCGAAACCTCTATTACCTTCTGACAACCCACCGGGCACATTGCTGCTCGGTGGGTTGTCAGCGAAAACCTAGGTCACGTTACTCAGACACTCAGTCACTCTTCCCCATGAAGGTATTTTTCCGCACTATTCACCTCTATCTCAGCCTGGTTTCGGGGCTGGTTATTGCCGTTGTGTGTTTTACGGGCGGCGTGCTTGTGTTTGAGAAAGAGCTGGAGCAGGCCCTGCACCGTGAGCGGTACTTCGTAGCGCCGGGCAGCCAGCGCCTGCCGTTGCAGCAGCTCGTGCAGGCAGTGCAGACCAACGACCCCAAGGCCAAGGTAGCCGGCGTGAAAGTGTACACCGACCCCGCCCGCAGCGTAGAAGTCAGCCTAGCGGGCGGCGGTCCTGGTGGCCCCGGTAAGGGGGCCGAAGGTGGCCGCGAAGGCCGGGCAGCCGGTGGCGAAGGACATGGGCAAGCCAGTGGTGCAGGTGAGCACCAGCGGGCCGAAGGTCGCGGCACGGGCGGCAAAGAGGGCAAAGGCGGCAGTGGTGGCGAGCGGGGCGGCCCTACGGTGTTCGTGAACCCTTATACCGGCGCGGTGCTGGGTCAATACGTCTACCGCGACACGTTCTTTTTCAAGATGTTCAGCCTGCACCGGGGCATTCTGGGCAGCGCGGTCGGCAAGATGATTGTGGGCGTGAGCACGCTGTTTTTCCTCGTCATCCTGGCTACCGGCATCGTGCTGTGGTGGCCCGCCACGCGCAAAGCCATGCAGCAGCGCCTGACGGTGAAGTGGGGTGCCGGCTGGAAGCGTCTCAACCACGACTTCCACATCGTGCTTGGTTTTTATAGTGCGCTGTTCCTGTTCGTGTTTGCCTTCACGGGACTGGCGTGGTCGTTTGAGTGGTTCAACAAGGGCATTTATTGGGTCACAAACTCCCCCATGCAGCGCCCCGAGCCTCCCACCGCTGCCCCGGCGCCCGGCGCTACGCTCGGCTTCGACCAAGTGTATAGCCTGATTAAGCAGCGCGTACCGGACGCGGTTTCGTACGCTATTCAACTGCCCAAAGAGCCTACGGCCACCATCCGGGTAGCCACGCTGAGCCCGGATGCCGTTCACGAAAATGCTTCCGACGAGCTTTACCTCGACCAGCACTCCGGCGAGATAGTTAAGCAGCAAGCCTACGCCGACCGCAACCTAGGTATGCGCGTGCGCAGCACCTTCAAGCCCGTACACACCGGCGCCATTTTCGGGCTGCCTTCCAAGATTATTGCGGTAATCGTGTGTTTGCTGGGCACAACCTTCCCCATCACCGGCTTGTTTCTGTGGTTGAATCGCCTCAAGAAAGGCAAGAAAAAACAACAGAAGAAGCTGGCTGTGGCGCTGCCGCAATAACCTAGGTCAAGGGCTAACCCTCTTCTACCAAGTACTTTTACAATGGCCAAACGAAATCACGAATACCGCCTCACGCTGGAGCACCTGGCGGATGCCAACGCCGAACACACCCCGCACGAGCCGTTCACCTATACCTTCACCAACCACGATAACCTGTTTGACATTCTGGAAAAGGTGCAGCAAAACTCCGGCCTCGATGCCCAGAATGCGGCCTCTCTTGCCATAGGTGTCAAGCTGTTGAGCAACGCCCAGCTCGCCTACCGCGACAATCCGCTGTTCGCTGACTTCCACGGTCCTTTCCGCGACCTGATTATGAAGCTGAAAGACTTGAACAAGCAGTAAATTTCTATCCGCTTTGCTGACCCGCAAACGCGCCGCACGAGAGCTACAACCCTTGTGCGGCGCGTTTGCTTTTCAACCGCACCGCGCCTGCCGTCGTAGGATGGCTCATGCCTACTGCCGACTCCACTACATCCGCCACCCCGACTGTGGCCGCTCCTAAAAGCCGTTTTACCACCTTGCTGGCCCGCGTCGGGCTCGATCCGTTTCTGCTGGCGCTGGCCGGCGTGGTCGGGCTGGCTTACCTGGCACCTGGCATCGGCAGCTACGCCAGCCCCGTGCCCTGGCACCGCCTGACTACCATTGGCGTCGGGCTGATTTTCTTTTTCTACGGGCTGCGGCTCAGTCTGGAAAAGCTACAGGCAGGGATGCGCAACTGGCGCCTGCATGTGGTCGTGCAGCTCACCACGTTTCTGTTGTTTCCGCTGCTGGCGTTGGCCGTACGGCCGTTCTTCAATAACGAAGATAACCCGCTGCTTTGGAGCAGCATTTTCTTCCTGACCACGCTGCCTTCCACCGTTTCCACCTCGGTGGTGATGGTGTCGATTGCGGGGGGCAACATTCCGGCGGCTATCTTCAACGCCAGCATTTCCAGCCTGTTAGGCATCGTGGCCACGCCGCTCTGGACGAGCCTGGTGCTGCACACCAACACCGAAGGCGCGAACCTAGGTGGCCTGATCATGGATCTGGTGGTGCAGGTAATTTTGCCAGTAGTGGCGGGCGTGCTGCTCAACTCCCGCCTGGGCGAATTTGCTGGCCGGCACAGCAAGGCCCTGCGCCTCTCCGACCAGTTCGTGATTCTGCTCATCGTCTACACGGCCTTTTGCGAGTCCTTTGCCCGCCACGTATTTGAAGGATACAGCGCGGCCGGAATCCTTGCGTTGAGCGCGGGCATGGCCGGGTTGTTCTTCCTGGTTTACGGCCTCGTAACGCTGCTCAGCCGCCTGCTCGGCTTTAGCGCCGAAGACCGCATCACGGCTGTTTTCTGCGGCTCGAAAAAGTCGCTGGTGCATGGCACTGTCATGGCCAACCTGCTCTTTCCTGGCGCGGCAACTACCGGCGTTTTGCTGCTGCCGCTCATGCTCTATCACGCCATCCAGATCCTGATTGCCAGCATTATTGCCCGCGCACAGGGTCGGCGCAACCCGGAAGCGGCTACTGTAACTACAGGAACCTAGGTCGTAGCACGATGTAGCGCGAAGCTCCCGCTTCGCGCATCGTTGAACGATGACGTTAGTAAAACCTAGGTACCAGTCGTTCAACGACACGCGAAGCGCAGGCTTCGCGCTACAACCTACCTTTGCCCCAAACACTTGCTACTATGATTACTGACCAAGCTAGGTTTGAGGAGGCTATCCGACGATTCGACGCCGCCAACAGCGAAGATCCTAATGTAGAAAAAGCTGACGGACAGTCATTTCCAAAGGAGCTGCTGTACGGGCAGCGCATGAGCGCCTGTCTGAGCCGCGTGGCACCCGAGGCGTCGGAAGCACTGCAACTGGCGGCGCGCTGTCAGCACATTCAGCGCTGGAGCATTCCGCGCAATGCCTTTCCGATGGACACGGCCGGTTATCACAAATGGCGCAACAGCCTCAAGAAGCTGCACGCCGAGCTGGCCGGCCAGATTTTGGAGGCTGTGGGCTACGCACCCGACCTCATCCAGCGCGTGCAGCAGCTCCTGCAAAAGCAGCAGCTCAAAACCGACCCCGAAATGCAGCTGCTGGAAGACGTTATCTGCCTAGTTTTTTTGGAATACTACTTTCTCGATTTCGCCAAGCAATATCCGGAGGAGAAAGTAATAGATATTGTACAAAAGACCTGGCGCAAGATGACGCCACACGGCCATCATCTAGCCTTGCAATTGAACTTACCACCGTTTGCGCGAACGTTGGTTGCCAAGGCGTTAAGCTAGGTTTGAGAATAATAACGACTAATTAATAAGCAACCCACACTTTCAGGTGCTGAGCTGGTCTCTGCAACTTGCTCCTGCAATTTGGACTATTGTTTACAAGTTGAACATAATAAAGAACTCAGGTTCTCACATTTGTGTTTAACTTCGCCCGAAATTTGACTTATTCTTATAAGATGAAGAAAGGTATATTATTGACCGCTGCTCTTTTGTGCTTGGCGCTGTCCAGCCGGGCGCAGGGCCAAAACAAGGAGCTGTTCGCGGCTATCATGAAAAATAACGCTGCGGCGGCGGCTCCGTTGCTGGCGGCGGGTGCTAATCCTAATGCGGCTATCGAAATTGTCCCTGGCGTTCCGACTACCTACCTGATTACCGCCGCCGGTGGCGGCAATATTGAGGTGGTAAAGCTCCTGCTCAAGCATAAAGCGCAGGTAAACCAGCCCGATGCCTTCAAAGCTACGGCGCTGATGGCAGCGGCTGGCAAAGGCCACAAGGCCATTGTGGAACTGCTGCTCGCCAGCGGCGCCGACGCAAAGGCCAAGGATGACGACGGCAAAGATGCCCTAACCTTGGCAAAAGAAGCAGGTAAGCAAGACGTCGTAGCTCTGCTCCAGCAGAAGATGTAGCAAACGGTAATGTTGCCGCGTAAAAAGAGCGTCAGGCTATGCTAGCCTGACGCTCTTTTGTTTTTTAGCGTTCCAATGACCTAGGTTAGCGCAGCTTTTCGGTGAAGAAAGCCAGCGTCAAGGCCCAGGCTTCCTGAGCAGCGGCGGGGTTGTAGCTGGGGCGCTCGTCGCAATGGAAGCCGTGGTCGGCGTAGGAAATGACGGTGTTGATGTAAGGTTTGCCGGCCGCATCCAGGGCCTGTGTTATCTCTGCTACCTGCGTCTGCGGAATGTGCTTATCCTGCCCGCCCCAGAAGAAAAGATGCGGGGCGTGCAGCTCCGAGGCCCGATCTTTCAGCAGGTACGTGCCCCCGCCGTAATACGAAACTGCCGCGGCCAGTGGCAGCACCGCATTTGCCAGAAATGACACACGCCCACCCAGGCAGAAGCCAATGCTGCCAATTTTGTCGGTAATCACGCCGGCATGGTTCAGCAGCCACGCGTGAGCAGCTTGCAAATCAGCAGTTAAACCCTCAGGCTTGATGGCTTGGTAGTGCGGCGCGGCGCTGGCGAAGTCGGAGTACGAAATTTCGGTGCCGGGCGCGGCGGTGCGGTGAAACAGCTCGGGAGCAACTACCACGTAGCCATCCTCAGCCAGCCGGTCGGCGATGCTACGAATGTGGTGATTGACGCCAAAGGCTTCCTGAAGCAGAATAATACCTGGAAACGGACCGCCAATGCGCGGAACAGCCGTATAGGCTTGCATTTCGGTCCCATCGCTAACTTGTAGCGACACAGCATTAGGATAGCTCATAGTTGAGTTAGGTACTGAGGGGTTGGTTGTTATGTGCGGTTTTTTGTCACAAGTCACTATAAGGGAACTGAGCTAGCCCCTTCGGTTCGCGCTTGTCAGCTGTAAACCTAAACTCCTGCTCTCTGTTTTGAGTTGCGGATAACTTAACCACCAAGCGCGGCAGCGAAGAACCTGACCCTAGGTCCTGACTTTGCCCGCTTGTTTTCCGAAAGTGCAATAACCTCAATGCCTTGTACCCGTTAGGAAAAATACTTAGCCTCGTACGACAATGAAACAGAGCGAGATCATTCCACGGCAGAATCGGGTCATCTATGTGTTGATGGCGGTGATGGCAATTCTAGCGCTCTTCTGGGCCACCTGGGAGCATACGGCTCACACCGAAACACCGGAACAGCGGCAAGCTTCTAAAGTCGACACTGTTGGCAAAGGCGAGTCCGTAATCATGGTACAAAACCGCAAAAAGTGACCGGCCTAAAACAGCTCCGCCGCTCTTTCTGAGGGAACGGCGGAGTGTAACCTAGCTTTTGTGTTTGCTACGCGTTTAGCTGAAAATAGTGTTCAGTACGGCAGCCAGGCGGATGCCAGCCTGCGTGATGCGCTCCTCCACGGTGGGCAAGTGTGCGGGGTTGTAGCGAAAGTCGAAATCGGTGCTTTTGCCGGCTTCTGCGTAAAGTTGCTGGCTGATCTGGTACGACTCGAACAGCCACTGCACCGGATCGGCGGCTTGCCACTGCTGAATCTGGTTAGCGCTGATGTGGTCGTAGGCCTGGGCCATCTCGCTATAAGTAAAGCCTTGGTATTCAACCAAGCCCGAATCCCAGAGGCTGTGCAGGTTGCTGTCCTTGCCCTGGTATTTGACGGGTATCTTGTTGCCGCCCTGGTCTTCGGCCCGGCTTATGTGCATGGGCTGGTGCACATCGCCCACGATGTGAATGACGAACTTAAGCGCCACCACTCGCTCGTCTTTCGACTTGGTGTGGTCTTTCACGATCTGGATATTCTGCTGCAAGGCTAGGTAGGCATTCGGGATAGTCATGGCCTTGAGCTGGGTGGCAAACTGCTCGTAACCTAGGCCGTCCGGCAGATTAACGAAATGCCACGGGCCTGTCTCTTTGTACTCCGGCGAGTAGCGGGCTTCGTCGGCCCAGGTGCTTACCAGTGGCACGGTTTCGGTGCCCAGCAGCGCGGCAATCTGCCGTTTGGTCTTCTTCTTCAGGTGGTTCTCGGCAATCTTGGCCACGGTGCGGTGACCCATTACGCCCCAGGCCCGCAGGCTAAAAGGCAGCAGCGCCAACAGAAACAGCGCGCAGTATTTTCTGAGCATGTGAGGGATTTAGTAAAGAGCAACAAAAATTCGGGTAAAGCTAGGGCTATAACCTAGGAGCTAAAAGCGAGAAGGTTAAAAAGCGCACCTCCCTTGTTGTCATCCTGCCGAAGGAAGGACCTTATCACGCGTGAACGTCAGACATACCAACGACTTGCTTATGCAGGATGAGGTCCTTCCTTCGGCAGGATGACAACGACTTTTCTAGCGTTAGCTTACCTACCTAGCTTTTTAGCTCTTTATACGTAGTTACTCATGGCCGTTGGGCTGTAATAGCTTGGCAATGAGGCCCGTCCAACCGGTTTGATGAATGGCGCCCAGGCCGTAGCCAGTTTCGCCGTGGAAATACTCGTGAAACCAGAGGTAGTCACGGAAATGCGGGTCGTGTTGCAGAAGCGGGTTGTCGCCCATGGCCGGGCGTACGCCTTCTTCATTGCGCAAGAACAGCCGCGTGAGTCGCTCCGACAGCGCATTTGCCACTTCTTTCAGCGAATACATTTCACCGGAGCCCGTGGGGTATTCCACCTGGAAAGAGTCGTCGTAGTAGAAGTAAAAACGCTGTAATGACTCGATTAGCAAGTAGTTAATCGGAAACCAGATGGGGCCGCGCCAGTTGCTATTTCCCCCAAACAAGCTCGACTCCGACTCGCCCGGCACATACTTCACCGTGAAGTCGGCTTCCAGGGTACGGTACACATAGGGGTTGTTCAGGTGGCTGCGCGACAACGCCCGAATGCCGTAATCAGACAAGAATTCGGTTTCGTCGAGCATGCGCTGAAGCAGCTTTTTCATGCGGTGGCCGCGCAGCAGCGAGAGCAGGTGCCGCTCGCCTTTGCCTGGGTCTTGCCACCTCGATACCAGCTCGGCTAAGTGCGGGCGGTTTTCGAGAAACCACTTCAGTCGGCGGTTAAAGTCGGGCATGGATTCCAGCAATTCCTCATCCAGCACTTCCACCGCAAACAGCGGAATCAGCCCGACGATGGAGCGCACCTTCAGCTTTACCCGCTGATCGTCAGGCGTGTGCAGCACGTCGTAGAAGAACTCATCTTCCTCATCCCAAAGGTTGAAAGCTTCGTCGCCGACCTTGGTCATGGCCTCGGCGATGTAGAGGAAGTGCTCGAAGAACTTGCTGGCAATATCCTGGTACACGGGGCTGGTTTTGGCTAGCTCCAGGGCCATGCGCATCAGATTCAGCGCGTACATGGCCATCCAAGAAGTGCCGTCGGCCTGCTCGATGTAGCCGCCCGTGGGCAGCGGTGCCGAGCGGTCGAACACCCCGATATTATCCAAACCTAGGAAGCCGCCTTCGAAGATGTTGTGGTCGTGGCGGTCTTTGCGGTTCACCCACCACGTAAAGTTGAGGGTAAGCCGGTGGAATACCGATTCCAGAAAAGCCGTATCGCCCTGGCCGCCGTTGAGCTTCTGGTCCATCTGATACACGCGCCAGGTGGCCCATGCGTGGACAGGCGGGTTCACGTCGCCGAGGGCCCACTCGTAGGCCGGCAATTGGCCGTTGGGGTGCATGTACCAGTCGCGGGTGAGCAGGCGCAGCTGGCTTTTGGCAAACTGCGAGTCGATCATCGCCAGTGAGATGCAGTGGAAAGCTAGGTCCCAGGCTGCGTACCAGGGGTACTCCCACTTGTCAGGCATCGAGATGATGTCGGCGTTGTAGAGGTGGCGCCAGTTGCTGTTGCGGCCTTTCAGGCGCTGCGGCGGCGGGTTCAGCACGGCCGGGTCGCCGTCGAGCCACTGCGACACGTCGTAGTAGTAGAACTGCTTGCTCCACATCATGCCCGCAAACGCCTGCCGCTGAATGTTGCGCGCGTCGGCATCTTCTATCTCCTGCTGAATGCACCCATAGAACTCGTCGGCCTCCTGCAAGCGCTGGTCAAACAGCGCATCAAAATCCGCGAAGGGCTGAAAATGAGCTTCCTTACTTAGCCGCAGGCACACCGTCTGGGAGCCGCCTGCCGCCACTGTTAGCGGGTAATGTGCGGCGGCTTTTGTGCCTTGCTGCTCGGGGTTGAGGGCTTCCGTATTACCTTCTATGAGGTAATCATTGATGCCATCTTTGAAATAATGGCTGTCCGGGTCGAGGCCGTAGAGCTTGGGGCCGTTGGTGTCATTGTCGCAAAAAAGCAGGTCGGGCGCCTGGTCGCAGTAGAGATGGTAGCGACCTAGCTCCCGCTCGTCAATCTGCACCATGCCGGGCATGGGCGCGCTGAGCTGCGGGCGGTAGCTGTCGTAGCCCCAGGCCCAGGTGTTGCGAAACCAGAGCTGCGGCAGCACATGCACGGCCGCTTCTTCCGGGCCACGGTTGTGCGTCGTTATCTTGATCAGAATATCCTCGGGGCCAGCTTTGGCGTACTCAATGAACACGTCAAAGTAGCGGCCATCGTCGAAGATACCCGTATCCATCAGCTCAAACTCCGGCTCCTGGCGGGTGCGCCGCAGGTTCTCATCGCGCACCTGCACGTAGGGAAACTCCCGCTGCGGATACTTGTAGAGCATCTTCATGTAGGAGTGCGTGGGCGTGCTGTCGAGGTAGTAGTAGCACTCCTTCACGTCTTCGCCGTGGTTGCCCTGGTTGTTGGTCAGGCCAAACAGGCGCTCTTTCAGAATTCGATCCTGCCCGTTCCAGAGCGCCACCGAAAAGCACAGCAGCTGCCGATGGTCGCAGATGCCGCCGATGCCTTCTTCGCCCCAGCGGTAGGCATAGCTGCGCGCTGCTTCGTGGGTCACGTAGTTCCAGGCGTCGCCGTTGGCGCTATAGTCTTCGCGCACGGTACCCCATTGGCGCTCGGTGAGATAAGGCCCAAAGCGCTGCCAGTTTATTTCTTTGGTCTTGGTTTCAGCTAAGCGTAGTTGTTCTTGTGTCATGCAACGTAGGTGGGGACGCGCAGTCCGGAAACTAGCCTGAGCAGCTAGCATCCGGACTCGTGAGCTGGTAAAGCACGGAAGCCAGGCTAGGTTGCTGCCTGTATTTCGTCGGTTCGATTTTGCGAGCTATTCAGGCTGAAAGCAAGCTCAGCAGTAGTTTCCAGGCCGTTTTTGGTTTGCCAATACGGCTATGTGAAGGTAGGGTTAATTATTTCTACCGAGCGTTTGCGGCTTCCGGCACGTAGCGGCAACCTCCTTTAAAAGCTACTACCTCATCCTAAGATTTTTATAAAAACAAGAGCGTCAAGTAGCAAACTCCGCCTCGGAACAAACGAACTGAGCCCCAGCGGGACGACACCGGTCGCCGAAACGATGGTGTCGTCCCGCTGGGGCTCGGTATTGTTATTCCGAGAGAAGCGAGGAATCTGAGTAATGAACCTAGGTGGCTAAACCCAGCTTCCTCGCTTTTCTCGGAATGACAGCTAGGCTTACTTCCCGTACACGCTGGTCAGGAACGGCTTCAGATCGGTTGGTTTATGGCCGAGCAGCTTCTCCAAATTGGAGCTAGGTACATTGAACTCGTTCTGCTTCATGGCTTCGGTCATGCCCACCATCATCGACACGACCGGCTCGGGCACTTGGTGCTGGCGCATACCGGCGGCCATGTCGTCGCTCGAAATCGGCACGTACTCAATGGTTTTGCCTGTTACTTCGCTCAGCGCAGTTGCCACATCCTGAATGGAATATGCAGTACCGAGGCTGATGTCGTAGGTCTGGTTTTCGTGCCCGGCTGAAGTCAGCACATTCGCTAGCGCCGCGGCAATATCGGTGCGGAGCGCGTAGCTCACCTTGCCGTCGCCGGCGGCCGAGTAGATTTTGCCGCTTTCCACCGCATCCTGCCCCACGATCATCGGCACAAAATCGAGGTAGAGCGCATTGCGGAACAGCGTGTACGTCAGGCTCGAAGCCAGCAGATATTCTTCCGTATCGACGTGGCTGGGCGAGGCGGGGAAGTGCGACGTGCGCGAAGGCTTCACCACGCTGGTGTAGATGATGTGCTTTGCGCCGGCCTGCTTGGCGGCGTCAATCACGTTTTTGTGCTGCTGCGTGCGAGCCGCCAGGTCGTCGCCCGAGATGAGCAATACGGTATCAACACCTTGGAAAGCGGCCGTTAGTGAAGCTAGGTCGTTGTAGTCGCCTTGGCGCACCTGCACACCTTGCCGACTGAAGTCGGCGGCTTTCTGCGGGTCGCGCACGAGCGCAACGATCTGATCGGGAGCAACTTTGGGCAGCAGGGCCTCGATGGTAGCGCGGCCAAGGTGGCCGGTGGCACCGGTAATAGCTAGCATGTGCTTGGATGGTTAAGTTTCAATGGTTACTTTTAGTAACTCAAAGGTATTTGCCGCCCGTGCCCGGCACAAGAAGGCATGTTTCTCTTCCTAAGGCACATGTACGTAACTAACGCTGATAATCAAGTAGATAAAATTGCGGCCGCCGCGCAGAAAATCCTCGCCATCCCGGAAAGCGGCCCCGGCCTCTGCCCCGTGCGCGACATTCTGGACCGCGTCGGCGACAAGTGGTCGTTGTTTTCTATCCTGCACCTAGGTAGCGACGGCAGCCTGCGGTTCAATGAGTTGCGTAAGCGCATCGACGGCATTTCCCAACGAATGCTGACCGTGACGCTGCGCGCGCTGGAAGCAGACGGCCTCGTGACGCGCACCGTGTACGCCGAGGTGCCGCCCCGCGTGGAGTATCGCCTGACGGAGCTAGGTCATGGTTTGCTGGGAGCTGTTATTGAGTTTGGCAACTGGGCCAGCCAGCACGCGCCCGCCATTGCGCAAGCCCGCAAGACGTTTGCAGCCAGGGAGAAGGTGGAAGTGGAAAATTAAGTTATTGTCTTTAAGATCATTACGAACTTAATAGAACGCATGTGTCATGCATAAAATAGCCCAGAGCGGAAGCCCTGGGCTATTTTATTTTCCAAGCTGGGAAGCAACCTTACGGCGTGACGGTAGCTGGATCGGGCTGTTGCCGCCGCTTTTGCTCCTGTATGTAAAAACCTAGCTCCTGCTGGTAAGGAATCACACTCCACGAAGGCTGTAACTTCTTGATATTGTTGATGAGCGCTTGCGCCAACGAAGGATCGGGGCACACGTTCTTTTCCTCGGGTCGGATATAGGCCGTTTGCGCAGCCGCCAGGAAGCCTTCCAGCGTTTTGATGTCTTCGGCTGCTCGGCCGCGAATTTCATTTTCGGGCGTGCGCTTCTGCGGGATGGACTTGTTGCCGGCCCGAAAGTGCGTCACCGTGGCATCTGGTTTAGCCGACCTAGCTTTTGAGTTGTGCATACGCGAGGCTATCGTAATACCATTTCCGGCAAAACGAGTAATTGCGACAACAGATGCCTGAGCAGATGCGCACACAGGCAACAAGCCTGCTGCTAAGAAGAATATAACTTTTTTCACAAGTTATTTTTAAAGTAAAAGGGTGAAATAATCTACGCTACAATATTACGATAATCCTATTAATACTTTATCCTTCTTGCCTACTTCGCCGCCTGTATCTCGTTCATGGCTTGCTCTACCACTTGCTGCGCGGCGGCATTGCCTGCTTTGTCCGATTTCAAGGATTCCAGCAGCGGCAGCAGCTGCTTATCTATGCCGTATGGCTTGTATTTCACGGCCATGTCTTTGATGCGACGCACGCCTTGGGCAAACGCCTCCGGGTCCTGCACCCGACCTAGCAAGGCACTGAAACCTGGCAGCATGTTGAAGCGGTCGTTTGGGCTGCCGGCATCAAACCGAGCCAGTACAAAGGGCCACTTGCTGACTTCGCCACTCTGCCCATAAACCCCCACAATTGCTTGAATAAGTGCGCCTTTGCTATCAGCTTCGAGGGCGTTGGCTTGGGCCAGCGCTTCCTTCCGGTCAATAGCAGCCAGACCTTCCAGCCCTGCGCCCTGCACCGCGTACGATTGGCTCCGCAAGGCTTGCGCGAACACCTTTTCGTAGCGCTTGCTCCTGTACTCAGCCAGCGCTTTTAGCGCTTCCGCCTGCACTTTCACCGACGAATCCGCCAAAGCTAGCTTTTGCAACGTGGGCGCAGCGGCTTTACGGGTGGCGCTGTTCTTCACATCCAGGTTTTCGATGGCGGCGACGCGAATGTTGAAAAACTTGTCGCTGAGGCCAGCCACTATGGTTTGGCGAGCTAGCTTGTCGGTTTGCTTTTCCTTGCTCGCCTTCAAGGCTTCGAGTCGGTCGAGGTAGCGCGGGGCGTGGGCGTACTGGTAGGCGTACTCGGCCAGGGTCTTGTTGTCGGTTTTCTGCCAAACCAGCACTTTCTCGGCGTCGACGTTCACCAGATCGGGCTTGGCGGCGGCAGGAAGCTGGAGCGTTGTTACGGCCTCGCGCAGCCACACGGCGTGGCGCTCGGGTTTGCCGTTCACGTACACATCTACCTTTAAAGGCAAGGTAAACGGTTGACCTGCTTGGGTTTGCTTGATGGTTACTTCTTCCATTTTACGCGCGGCATCCCAGCGGTAGTCAATGGTGACAATGGGGTGGCCGGCGCGGTAGTACCACTGGTTGAAAAACCAGTTCAGGTCTTGGCCTGAAGCTTCTTCCAGCGCCAGGCGCAGCTGCTGGGCTTCGCCGTTGCCAAAGGCATTCTGCCGCAGGTACAAGTTTAGGCCTTTGAAGAACACCTCGTTACCTAGGTACACCCGCAGCATGTTCAGAATGTTGCCGCCTTTCTGATAAGTCACGGCGTCGAACATGTCCTCCTTGTCGGCGTATTGAAACCGCACGAGCGGCTTGGTGAAGTTGGCGGGGTTGCGGAAGTACGTCGACAGGCTGCGGTAGCCTTGCGCTTCGGCGGCGTCGGTGCCGTAAGCGTGTTCGGCCCAGATGGTTTCGCAGAAGTTGGCGAACGACTCATTTACGGTCAGGTTACTCCAGCTTTCGCAGCTCACGTAGTCGCCAAACCAATGGTGGAACAGCTCGTGGGCAATTTCGCGCTCCACGCCGGCGTACTCCCAATCGAGCAGCTCGCGGGCGGTGCCCTGGGCCTGCTCGCCGAACAGCGAGGCCGTGGTGTTTTCCATGGCGCCGCTCACGTAGTCACGCACCACAATCTGCGAGTACTTATTCCAGGGGAACTCCACCCCTAGCTTCTTGGAGAAGAACTCCAGCATCTGCGGTGTTTTGCCGAACACTTGCTTGGCCTGGGCGGCGTACTGCGGCTCCAGGTAGTAGCTCACTTCCTTGCCGCGCCACTGGTCTTTCGTGATGCGGAAGTCACCAACGGCCATCATCACCAGATACGGCGCATGCGGCTGATCCATCTTCCAGGTATCGGTGCGCAGCCCCGCGCCGGCGGGCGTTTGCGACACGAGTTTGCCGTTGCTCAGCGTGACGTACTTGCTGGGCACGGTCATGCTGATTTCGGAAGTCGTTTTCTGGTTGGGCTTGTCGATGGTCGGAAACCACGCCGAGTTCGACTCCGACTCACCCTGCGTCCAGATCTGCACCGGCTTACCGGCCACGGTGCTGTCGGGATTGATGAAGTACAAGCCTCTGGCGTCGCTAATGGCGGCGCTGCCTTGTACCTTCAACTCATCAGGTTTGGCGGTATATTCCAGGTAAATCGTGTAGCTCTCCCCTACCTTCACCGCTCGACCTAGGTTGATGAGCAGCTGCTGTTGGTTGTAGTCGTACTTGAGCGGCAACTGCTTGTCATTCTGCACCAAGGCTACGGTTTTGATGTCCATACCTTTGGCATCCAGCCGCAACGAATCGGTAGCGTAGCCGTGCGGCCTGAGCGTCACCCACTCTTTGCCGTAGAGGTAGCGCTTGGCGTAGTCGAAGCGCACCTCGAGCTTGGTGTGTACCAGGGCGTTGACTTTGGTAGGTGTGGCGCGGTAGCTGCTGGCAGCCGCAGAGCTAGGTTGCTGAGCTAAAGCGGAAGCCCCGATCGTGGCAGCAACAACGAGCAGACAGAGTTTCTTCATGGAATATGGCGAGCCAATTGGCACGGCAAGGTAACATAGCAAGCTAGATATCACCGTTCTGGCTGCGTTACCGCTGTAGGAACGCGCCACGGCGCATTCGTCGCTCGTGCCAATCGAGACGTCTGAGTGACCTAGGTTAGCGGTGCCGCGTCGTTCAACGATTGAACGCGCCGTGGCGCGTTCCTACTTCTTCTTGAAAATGCTTTTCGGGATAATCATGTGGGCGCCGCGGGTGCCGTCGACTACCTGCGTAGCATCTAGGTCGGCGGCGACGCTGGCCAGCATGTAGGCGTCGTCGTGGGAGAGGCCTTTTTCCTTCATCAGAAAATCCACCATTTCGCGCACTGCTATCTTGGCCGCTTTCGTCAGGTCCTCGTCGATGCCCATTGAGATGTAGGCGGTGGGCGTTTCGGCGCGGGGCCAGGTCAGGTGCATGTCTTTGCGCACGATGAACTCCAGCGTGCCGCGCAGTGAGGTTTCCAAAGCGGTGATATCCACTTCGCCGTTGCCTTGGCCGGCGTGTCCGTCGCCTACTTCAAACAAGGCGCCCGGCACGTGCACCGGAATGTAGAGCGTGGTGCCGGCTACCAGCTCTTTGTTATCGAGGTTGCCGGCGTGAATGCCGGGAGGCGCGCTGTTGACACGGCCCGACGCCGGCGGTGGCGCCACGCCCATGCTGCCGAAAAATGGCCGCAACGGAATGTCGATACCCGGTGAGAAATGGGCCACGTTCTTCTTCTTATCCAGCGGAATGATCTTCATTTTGGCGTAGCCAAAGTCTTCGGGAATGAAGCCGCTGGTGGGGCCGAACGCGTTGTAAGCATAGGGAATAGCTAGGTCGATTTTTCTAATGCGCACCTCCAGCACGTCGCCCGGCTCCGCGCCTTCGATGTAGATCGGGCCGGTGAGGATGTGGCCGCCGGGGCCTTTGTTGGTTACATCTTTGTAAATGTCGCGCAACGACTGCTCGACGTCTTCGGGCTTCACGCCGGCTCCTTCCAGGCGCGTGGGGCTGTTGGTAATAAGCGTTTCCACGTCGACGGCATCGCCGGATTTGATGCGCAGTACGGGCTTGGCGGCCGCATCGTAGTAGCCCCAGGCAACGGTGCTAGGCGTCACTTTTAGCTGGTGCGTGGTTGGTTTGCTTGGCTGGGCGTGCGCGCCGGTGGTCAGGAGCGCGAAGGTGCTTAAAACCAGGAATGTCGTTTTCGGCAGGTAGCGGTTTTTCATGCGGGAGGTTGATGAGCTTGCGTTATCAAGCTACAGACAGGAGGATCGGTCGTAGCGTTGCTTGTAGGAACGCGCCACGGCGCGTTCAATCGTTGAACGAAACAGCACCGCTAACCTAGGTCGCTCAGGCGGCTCGGTTGGCGCGGGTGCCGAACGCGCCGTGGCGCGGCGCGTTCCTACAGTAGTCCAGCACAGTACAGTAGACCCGTTCAAGCCTAGCCGTTTAATATTGACGCACAACCTAGCTTTTCCACTCACGCGGTTGTGCTACACCTTACCACATAATGAGCCTTTCTAAAAACTACTCGCCTTGCAGGCTTTGGCTGTTGCTGAGCTTTTTTTGCTTTGCCCCCAGCCTCTCCGCCCAAACGCTAAAAACCCCGCCCACCACCGTCTACAATATCAAAGCCTACGGAGCCGTGGGCGACGGAAAAACCATTGATACGCCAGCCATCAACCGCGCCATCGAAGCTGCGTCCGCGGCTGGCGGTGGGCAGGTATACTTCCCGGCCGGCACCTATCCTTCGTTCTCCATTCGGCTTAAAAGCAACATTTGCATCTACTTAGAGCAAGGCGCTACCCTCCTGGCCGCCGACCCCAATCTAGGTCAGGGCCTCTACGACCTGGCCGAGCCCAACGCTTCGGACCAATACCAGGATTTCGGCCACAGCCACTGGCACAACAGCCTGATCTGGGGCGAGAACCTGGAAAACGTGTCCATCTTAGGTCCGGGCATGATCGACGGCACCAAGGGCCTGACGCGCGAGAAGCCCAACAAGCCCGGCATTGGCAACAAAACCATTGCTTTAAAGCTGTGTCGCAACGTGTTGCTGCGCGATTTTACGGTGCTCTATGGCGGCCACTTCGTGCTGCTCGCCACCGGAGTCGACAACATGACCATCGACAACCTACGCATCGACACCAACCGCGACGGCCTTGATATTGACTGCTGCCGCAACGTGCGCGTGTCGAACTGCACCGTGAACTCGCCCTTCGACGATGCCATTTGCCTCAAAAGCTCTTACGGCCTAGGCTATGCCCGCGCCACCGAAAACGTGACCATCACGAACTGCCAGGTGAGCGGCTACGACCGCGGCACACTGCTGAAAGGCACTTACGAGCGCAAAGAGGCCGACCTCGTGCCCGACCACGACGGTGTGACCGGCCGCATCAAGTTCGGCACTGAGTCGAACGGCGGCTTCAAGAACGTGACCATCTCCAACTGCGTGTTCGAGTTCTGCCGCGGCCTGGCCTTGGAAACCGTGGATGGCGGCATTCTCGAAGATGTCAGCGTGACGAACCTCACCATGCGCGACCTTTCCAGCTCGCCCATTTTCCTGCGCCTAGGTGCCCGAATGCGCGGCCCGGCTGGTACGCCGGTCGGTGCGTTGCGCCGCATCAACATCAGCAACGTCGTGGTGTACAACGCCGACCCTCGGTACGCGTCCATCATCAGCGGCATCCCCGGCCACCCGATTGAGGACGTGAGTTTGAGCAATATCAAGATCTACTACGCAGGCGGCGGCACGGCGGCGCAAGCCAAGCTCAAGGTGCCCGAAGCGGAGAAAGACTATCCAGACCCGGTTATGTTCGGCGAGTTGCCGGCTTACGGCTTCTTCATTCGCCACGCCAAAAACGTGACCGTGCGCAACGTCGACCTCACCCCCATCACGCCCGACCAGCGTCCCGCCATCATGCTGAACGATGTGCAACAGATTGATTTCGAATCCATCAAGACAAAGAAGGCCGCGGGTGTACCTAGCTATGTGCTTGATCAGGTGGAAGATTTCAGCGTGCTGCGGTCTACGTCGGTGAAGGATAAGAAGGTGAAGAAAGCTACGCACACGGAGCTGTAATCAGCAATATTTCAGAACGTCATGCTGAGCTTGCCGAAGCATCTCTACCGCTTCATTGCTGACATTAGAAGTTAGCAATATGGTAGAGATGCTTCGGCAAGCTCAGCATGACGTACTCTTTTCTTTAAATCAGGAAAAACTTCCTCTCAATCTGCTTTCATGAAACGCTTTATACTTTCCGCTGCTACCCTCCTAGCTTCTGCCAGCCAACCAACTTTCGCGCAGCGGCAGATGGAGAACCTAGGTCGAGGCGTAATAGCCGTTCAGAAAGGGCGCGATTCAACGTTTGTCAGTTGGCGGTTGCTTGGTACTGATCCAGAGGATGTTGCTTTCAACTTGTACCGCAAGACGGGCAGCCAAGCGCCGGTTAAGCTGAATAACACGCCGCTCACGAAGAGCACTGGTTTTTTCGACACGAAGGCCAGCGCCAGCGAACCTAGGTCGTACTTCGTGAAGCCTGTTTTGAAAGGCACCGAGCAAGCTGCCAGCGCCGCTTTTACCTTAGCGGCCAATACGCCGGCGCGGCCTTACCTCTCCGTACCGCTTCAGGTGCCGCCACCCGGCGAGGAGCTAGGTAGCGCCTACACCTACAGCGCCAACGACGCCAGCGTGGGCGACCTGGATGGCGACGGCGAGTACGAAATCATTCTAAAATGGGACCCATCAAATGGCAAAAACCCACCGCAGCCCGGCGTTACTGGCCCGACGTTTCTGGATGCGTACACCTTGGCAGGCAAGCGGTTATGGCGTATTAACCTAGGTAAGAACATCCGTTCGGGCGCGGCTTACACGCAGTTCATGGTGTATGACCTCGATGGCGACGGCCGGGCTGAGCTGGTTTGCAAAACGGCTGATGGCACTGCCGACGGCGTTGGCAAACCTATCGGCGACGCCAACAAAGATTGGCGTACCCTAGCTTCTGCTACTGACCCGAAGTACGGCAAAATCGTGGACGGCCCGGAGTACCTCACCGTGTTCGATGGCTTGACTGGTGCGGCCCTGGCTTCTCAGCCCTACACGCCCACCCGCTACCCGCTCGATGGCTGGGGCGGTATCGGGGGTAATGGCGGCAACGACGTCAACGGTGGCCGCCCCGACCGCTTCACCGCCTGCGTGGCCTACCTCGATGGCGTGCATCCGAGCGTGGTGTTTGTGCGCGGCTGGTACGGGCGCACGGTGTTGTCGGCCTGGGATTGGCGCCAGGGCAAGTTCACCCAGCGCTGGATCTTCGACTCGAAAGATGGCAGCAATCCGTACTCCGGCATGGCCAACCACAACCTCACCGTCGCCGACGTAGACCAGGACGGGCGCGACGAAATCTGCGTGGGTGCCATGACGGTGGACGACAACGGCCAGGGCCTCTACACCACCGGCCTGCGCCACGGCGACGCCATTCACCTCACCGATATGGACCCGACGCATCCTGGTCTGGAGGTATTCGGCATTCACGAAAGCGAGGAGAAAACGCTCGCCCTAAACACGCCCGGCGTGGCCATGTTCGACGCTAAAACCGGCAAGATTCTCTTCAGTCAAAGTCCCGGCGTGGACGTTGGGCGTGGTGTAGCGGCCGAAATTGACCCCACGCACCTAGGTTTTGAGAACTGGGGCGGCCCCGGCGGCCTGCGCGACGTGCACGGCAAAACCATCACCGAAAAGACGCCGTCTTCCACCAACTTCTTGGTGTGGTGGGACGGTGACCTCACCCGCGAGCTGCTCGACAAAAACCGCATCGACAAGTGGAATTGGACCAAAGCCGAGACCCGCAACCTGCTCACCGCCGAAGGCTGCGTCGCCAACAACGGCACGAAAGCCACGCCCACTCTTAGCGCCGACATCCTGGGTGACTGGCGCGAGGAAGTCATCTGGCGCACCCCCGACAGCCACGAGCTCCGCATCTACTCCACCACCATCCCCACCGAGCACCGCTTCTACACCCTCATGCACGACCCGCAATACCGGCTCAGCATTGCCTGGCAAAACACCAGCTACAACCAGCCACCCCACCCCGGCTTCTACCTAGGTGCTGGCATGAAAAAGCCCCCACAGCCGAAAATTGTACTGCCGGGGGCGAAGACGCTTCCATAAAGAATCAAGCTTTAACTTATCAGAACGTCATGCTGAGCTTGCCGAGGCATCTCTGCCGCTTCGCGCCCAAATGATATTGCTGATGCCAGGCCGCTGCATAGCCCAGGGTTTAAACCCTGGGCTATTGAGTGCCCGCACGATGACGTTCTATTGCTCCTGCTATTACCGTCGGCGCTATCCTGCCATAAACGTGCGCATGCTCAAACCACCATACGACACCTCCTCAAACACCTGCTTGATTGGCTCCTTCGCATCGGTAGCACCTAGGCTGTAGAGCATGGGCAGGTAGTGGTCGACGGTGGGCACAGATAGGGCGCCAGCCTGGCCGATTTGGTGGTAGTTCACGAGGCTGCGGAAATCGCGCTGGTTAATTTTGTTCTTCACCCACGAGTCGAACTCCACTGCCCAGTCGTGCGGCGTATTATCGTTCATCATCAGCTTGGGCACGCTCAGGCGCAGGTTGTGCACGATGTTGCCGCTACCAGTAATCAGCACGCCCCGCTCGCGCAGAAACTGCAGCTGCTGGGCTAGCTCGAAGTGATACGCCAGTGGCTTGGTGTAATCGAGGCTGAGCTGAAACACCGGAATGTCAGCGTTCGGGAACAAGTGGTGCAGGATGGTCCAGGAGCCGTGGTCGAGGCCCCATTCGTCGGAGCCGTGCACGTCGGGCACCCTATCGATAAGCTGCTGGGCTAGCTCCGGCGAACCCGGCGCCGGATACTGCATGTCGAACAACGCTTGGGGAAAGCCGCCGAAATCGTGGATGGTTTCGGGCATAGGGTTCAGCGTAGCAAACGAACCCTTCGTGAGCCAGTGCGCCGACACCACCAGAATAGCCGTCGGCGGATGATCGAGCCGCAGCTGCTGACCTAGGTTCTGCAAGGTTTGGGTGAAGGCGTTATCCTCCAGCGCATTCATTGGCGAGCCGTGCCCCACAAACAGCACCGGCATCTTGTCGCTCTTCCGGAAAGAAGTAACAGTGGAATATAAATCATTCAGTTTCATGGTCGAAGCAAAAGACAGGGCGACTAGCACCTTCAGGAAATAACTGCGTTGCATGCCAGCTATCCTTCTGATTACCCTACAAAATTACCGTTACCGGAACGCTGGCGCCTTGATGTAGGGTAAGAAATGAGCCATTGCCTACGACCTAGCCAACTCCTTCCGAATCCGGCTCAACGACTCCGGTGTGACACCTAGGTAGGCCGCAATCATGCGCTGCGGCAAGCGCTGCACAAGGGTCGGGTACATCTGCAAAAACTCCAGGTAACGCTCTTCGGCGGTGGCGCTGAGCGTCGAGATTAAGCGCCGCTGCATGGCGGCCATGCTATTCTGCAAGAGCGTGTGAAAGAACGCCTGGAAATCTGAGCCTAGGGTTTGCAGCAGCGGAAAGAAGTCGGGACCGAAAAGCAAAACTTCTGCGTCTTCCACGGCATCAATGGAAAACATAGCGGGCAAGCCGCGCAACATACTATGTTGGTCCGATATCCACCAATTCTCCGGCGCAAACTGGATAATGTGCTCCTTCCCTTTTTTATCAGCCACGACGTAGCTGCGCAAGCAGCCCTTCACCACGAAGGCCCCGTGCCGCTCAACTTCGCCTTGCCAAACTACCAGCTCATGCTTGCGCACGCTCTTCGGGGTTAGTACTTGCTTGATTGCTTCAAACTGCGCCTCCGACATGGCGAGCTTATTCTGAAAATAAGCCCGCAAGCGTTCATACATAGCGAGACTGTTGGTCGAGTGCGGCACCACGAGCTAGGTTTTATTTTTCTTCTGTTGAGGCTTTAAAGAAGTTAAAAAGAAAAGCGCCCAAAGGTTTCCCGAGGGCGCTTCTTGCGTTTGTAAATAGGTTTTTAGAACGGCGGATCTTCGTTGCCGAAGTTGCTGCGTGGAAAGGCTTGGGGCGGCGGTGTGTCGTTGTTGATGCGCGAACCTAGGCGGATGGTGTTAGGCGCGAAGCCACTCGCGTCATCATCGAAGGTGCTGGTGGGGAAAGCGCCGGTATTGAAGTCGTCGCCACCGAAACCGCCGCCGTCGAGGTCAGCAAACTTGGTGAAGCGGCCGATGAACTTGAGCTGCACGGTTTCGAGCGAGCCGTTTCGGTGCTTAGCAATGATAACCTCACCCATGCCTTGCGTGGGATTACCCATTTCATCTTCCGTAATTTTGTAATATTCAGGACGGTACAAGAACACCACCATATCGGCGTCCTGCTCGATAGAACCCGATTCACGAAGGTCACTCAGCTGCGGCTTCTTGTCGCCGCCGCGGGTTTCCACCGAGCGCGAGAGCTGCGACAGCGCCAGCACCGGCACGTTTAGTTCTTTGGCTATGCCCTTGAGCGCCCGCGAAATAGACGCAATTTCCTGTTCGCGGTTACCGGCGCCCTTGCCCCCATCCGCGTTGCCCGTCATCAACTGCAAGTAGTCGATGATGATCATCTGGATGTCGTGGTGGGCCTTGAGGCGGCGACACTTGGTGCGCAGCTCCCGGATGCTCAGCGCCGGCGTGTCGTCAATGAAAATCGGGGCCGACGACAAAGACGAAATCTTGTGGTTCAGCTGGGCCCACTCGTAATCGGCCAGGTTGCCCTTCTTAATCTTCTCCGAATCCAGCTCCGCCTCGGCCGAAATCAGACGATTGACGAGCTGAATGGACGACATTTCCAGCGAGAAGATAGCCACCGGCTTTTTGTGGTCGACAGCTGCGTTGCGCATAGCTGATACCACGAACGCCGTGTTGTGGGTCACCGTCATATCCTGCAAAAGGAACAGCCGGTTGCCATCGATTTCAAAGCCGTAATAATCGTCTTCTTTGTCGAACTCGACCGAAATGCCGGTCATTCGCCAGTCAACTTCGCTCTTCCACGGATTAGCTTTTTTCCGCTCTACGCGCACTGGAATGCGGTTTACGTCGCCGTAGAAACGCACGCGGTACACTTGGCTCTCGTAGCCGCGGCTGGTAATAACCGCGCGCTTCTTCTTGAGTGCAGTACGGAAACCTAGGGAGTCGCACAAAAACTTAATCTGGCGAGCTAGCTTTTGGTTTTTCTGGGTGATTTCGTAGCCGTTGCTGACCACGTTCAGGTGCCCATCTGAGTCAATCAGGCCAGCCAGCAGGCGCAGGCGGTTCTCAGTGCTATTGATCAGGTAGTGCTGGGGAATATGCTTGTCGCCCAGCACTCCTAGCTGGCGCAATTCATCCTGCAACGAATACTGCGCGATGCTCCCGCCCTGCCGACCACGCGTGATGCCGTAGCTGTTGCAGCGGTTTTCGACCACACCCACAGTCACTTGCATGTCAAGCGCTTCGGCGTACTCGTGCAGGTAAGAAATGATTTCTTCGTCTTGCGCGGTAATACGGCAGTTGTCGGAGCTACCATCACCTAGCCAAACGCCCAGAAAGTACGGATCAATAGCTAGCTCCTGCTCCGCAAATTCAACCGGCACTTTGTAGCCCTTGTAGCTAGAGCGAAACTTCTCCGACTTCGCCAGCCACTCCTTCACAGTGATATTCAGCACGTCACCGTTGCGGTGCTTGCCTTCGTTACGGCTGCGCTTGAGGGAAAGAATGTGGCTTTCGTTGACGCGGTAGTCTTCAGCTTTGTTCTGGCGCACCCAATACATCCGTTCCTGGCCGCGAGCAATGCTCAGCACCCGGCGCGGCGTAGAGTCGTCGCCCATCAGCAGCTGGCCGGCTTGCACGTCTTCTACGTTGCGAAGGGTGCCGTCGTACATGAGCACTTTGGTGCCTTTGCCCAGGCACTTACCCATGCCGGGGCGAGCCGCAATAATCACCAAGTCAGATGGTTGCCAGCCGCTCGTTACCCGATCCAGCGCCGAGAAACCGCTGGGTACGCCGGTGAGGCCATCTTTCTGATTCTTCTTTTCTTCCAGCTCTTTAATGGCCTTGCCCATCAACGAGCGCATGTCGTCGAAGTTCTTACGGATGTTCGACTCTGACACCTCAAACAGCGCCTGTTCGGTTTGGTCGAGCAGGTTGAATACGTCCGTTGTATCCTCAAACGCGTCGCGGTGGATGTCGCTGGCAATGCGAATCAGCTCCCGCTTGATGGCGTTTTCGGTGATGATGCGGGCGTGATACTCAATGTTGGCCGCCGAGTTGACTTTGAACGTGAGGTTGGCTACGTAGTGCGTGCCGCCGGCCGCCTCCAGCTCGCCCATCTCCCGCAACTCATGGTTGACAGTCAGAATATCAATGGGTTCCGACTTATCAAACAGGTTCAGGATGGCCTTGAAGATGCGCTGGTGCTTATCGTCGTAGAAGCTTTGGGGCTTCAGAATATCGATAACCGTAGTTAGGGCATCTTTTTCCAGCATCAGCGCGCCTAGCACGGCCGATTCCAGTTCGCGGGCCTGGGGCGGCAGCTTGCCAGTAGGCGAAGCCAGGGCCAACACGGGCGGGCGGCTGTTCCAAGTGGCTTTGGCCCGCGAGGCCGATTGTTTCAGGCGGTCATCCATTCGGTCACTCATAGGGGTACTCAACAAATCTAACGCAAAAGGGGCACAAAGCTAGCGGCTACGGCTTAGATTTAGCAGCGTGTCTTAATCCTTTCTTTTCGGTATCTTGCTAGAATACCTAGGTTGGGCTTTTACTCTGTATTCCGGAAACCGGACGTGCTTTTCCCAAAATGGCAAGCCGAACTCTAGCCTGCCGGTTCTTACCTTTACGGCCCTTTCCCTGCTTACCGCTTCCGAATGGCCACCCTTCCCTCTCTCCAACGCTTGCACCTGATTGCCGTCGGGGGCAGCATTATGCACAACCTAGCTTTGGCCCTGCACCGCAGCGGGGCGCAGGTCACGGGCTCCGACGATGAAATATTCGAGCCGGCCCGCGGACGACTAGCTAACGCCGGAATTCTACCGGCGGCAGAAGGCTGGTTCCCCGAGAAAATAACCGCCGACTTGGATGCTGTGATTGTGGGCATGCACGCCCGCGCCGACAACCCCGAGTTGCTGCGCGCCCAGGAGCTAGGTCTGCGGGTGTACTCGTTTCCGGAGTTCATCTACGAAGCCAGCAAGGATAAGCAACGCATCGTCATTGGCGGCTCGCACGGCAAAACCAGCATTACCTCGCTGATTCTGCATGTGTTGCGCTACCACGGCCGCAAGTTCGACTACGCCGTGGGCGCCCAGCTCGAAGGCTTCGACCTGATGGTGCAGCTCACCGATGACGCTCCCATTATCATCATCGAAGGAGACGAGTACCTTTCCTCGCCCATCGACCGGCGGCCGAAGTTTCACCTGTATCAGCACCACATTGGCGTGATTTCCGGCATCAGCTGGGACCATATCAACGTGTTTCCGACCGAGGAAGACTACCGTGAGCAGTTCCGCATTTTCGCCGAGATGACGCCCAAAGCCGGCGTGCTCATCTACGACCAGGACGACGAGCAGGTGCAGCTCGTGACCGTACCTAGCTCGCCGGATGTGAAGTACATCGGCTACGGTCCGCACGAGCACGTTATCCGACAAGGGCGCACCTATCTGCTGAACAAGAAGGATGAAGAAGTGCCGATTCAGGTGTTTGGCGAACATAACCTGCGCAACATTTCGGCGGCGCGGGAAGTCTGCAAGCAGCTGAGCATCAAAGGCAAGGATTTCTACGAAGCCATTGCTACCTTCAAAGGCGCCGCTCGTCGGCTGGAACTGGTGCGCGCCGGTCAGGATTCGGTGGTGTACAAGGATTTTGCCCACGCGCCCTCCAAGCTGAAGGCCACGGCCACCGCTCTGAAGCAGCAGTTTCCGCAACGCCGGCTGGTGGCTTGCCTGGAGCTGCACACGTTCAGCAGCCTCAACCCGGCCTTCCTGCCGCAATACGCCCACACCTTCGACGCGCCCGATTTGGCAGTGGTGTACTTCAACCCGCACGTACTGGAACACAAGCGCCTGCCGCCCCTAGCTCCTGAGGCGGTGCAAGCTGCTTTCGGGCGGCGTGATTTGAAGGTATTTACCGACAGCAAAGCGCTGGCCGACTTCCTGCACCAGCAGAACTGGGATAACGCCAACCTGCTGATGATGTCGTCAGGCACCTTCGACGGACTAGACCTAGGTAAGCTGGCGGAGGAGGTTGTTCGGTAAGCAACGTTTCTTCCTAAACGCAGCAAAGGCCCGCTCACGCGGGCCTTTGTTATTTCTCTTCGGTCAGCTTTGCCGGTTTGGGCCGTCGCTTGTCGGTGGTCAGCAGCAGCGCCAGAGCCGTCAGGGTCAGGCGCAGAATCCATTTGCGGTTCATTGGCGGAGGAAAAATTCGTTGTACTCTTTCACGACTAAATCGCAACGACTGCCGCCGCTGTTTTCCTCGCAGTTTGTCCCGACGATACGGTTCTTCTCAAAGGAAAACGAACAAAACGGACAGCCCACACTAGTCAGGATATAACGTTCGGCGTTGGAACTCAGGTACAAGCTGTTGTCGGAAGACGATTGCAGCGGCAGCGCCATGGCCCGGTACATGCCGTTGCGCAGTCCCACGCCCACCAGGTAGTACATGGGCTTGTCTTTCTTGCTTTCCTGCACCTTCTGAATCGACGTTTTATCGACCACCGTCCCATCGCCGAACAGCCGGATGAAGGCCGTAGCCAGCTGATTGCGCGGCACTAGGTATTCCACTTTGCCCTCGTTGATGGTGGCGACCTGCTTGCTCACGGCTTCGCGCTTGCGCTGGTTCGCAGCAGCATCCGGGTCTTCGGCGGGCATGCTTTTCTCGGGGAAGCCGTGCTTGCTGGTTTCGCAGGCCGTGAGCAGCCCTCCCAAACCTAGGCCGGCAAGCAGTACAAAGCGCGCTACGGAGTTAGAGATTTTCATCAGCGTTCTACAAAGAACAAGGTCCACTAGCGGGCCTTGTAGTATTTCTGCGCTTCCGGCATCAAGCGCTGAATGTCGGCAATACGCTGGGCGTCAGCGGGGTGATCGGAAAGGAAGGCCGGCGTGCCGCCCTGGCTCTGAGCCGCCATGCGCTGCCAGAATGAAACAGCGGTCTGCGGATTGTAGCCGGCCATTGCCATGAAAATCAGACCTAGGTGGTCGGCCTCGCTTTCCTGCTGGCGGCTAAAATGCAACAAACCTAGCTGCGAGCCGGCGCCTACAGCCGTCATGAGCATGTTGCCGGCTACTGATGGATTAGCGCCCGTCACGGTTTGCAACGCTGCGCCACCGTACTGCGCAATAAGCTGATCGCTCATTCGCTCGCTGCCGTGCTTGGCTACCGCGTGCGAAATTTCGTGGCCGAGTACTACAGCCAAGCCATTCTCGTCCTGCGTAATCGGGAGAATGCCCGTGTACACCACCACTTTGCCGCCGGGCATGCACCAGGCATTCACCTGCTTGTCTTCCACGAGGTTAAATTCCCACTGGTAGCCGGCGAGCTGGCTGCTATTGTTGGTTTGCGCCATGTATTCTTCCACGGCGTGCTGAATACGTTGGCCCACCCGCTTCACCATGGCCGTCTGAGTGGCGTTGGAGGAGAGCTTGCTTTCGCTCAGCGTTTTCTGGTATTCCTGCGTGCTGAGCGTCAGCATTTCGCTATCAGAGACTAAGCTGAGCTGACGACGGCCGGTGATGGGAACGGTAGTACAGCCAGCGGCAATCAGTAAGGAGCTGGCTAAGAGGATTTTCTTGAACATAGTGAGGAGAAAGACTTTGGAGAGATGTCGCCAGAGCTAGGTCGATTCTAATCCAAAGCACCCTAGCCTAGCGCTAATAAGCTATACGACGAGCGCTGGGTAAAATGTTTAATTTCCTATATGCCAATCCCGGCAACCGCATGGAAGTAGCACGCGTAGGCCAGGTTTTTACCTTTTCAGGCCGCGAATTAACCGTTACTTTGGCGGCAGTTTAGTGCTTAGTGCTTGGTGGTTAGTGCTTAGAATGATAGAACGCAGGAATTTCTCTGTAGTGGCTTCTAAACACCCTGCTCAAAGCCTAGGCACTAAGCACCAAGCACTAAGCACGAAACTCATCAGATGAAAATACTCTGCATCGGCCGCAACTACGCCGAACACATTGCCGAACTTCAGAACGAAACGCCTGACGCGCCCGTCATCTTCGCCAAGCCCGATACGGCGCTGCTGCAACGCAACCAGCCGTTCTTCTACCCCGATTTTTCGCAGGATATTCACCACGAAATCGAGCTGGTATTGCGCATCAGCAAGAACGGCAAGAACATCGAGGAGAAGTTTGCGCACACCTACTTCGACGCCATCGGCCTGGGTATCGATTTCACGGCCCGCGACCTGCAAAGTAAGCTCAAAGGCAAGGGTTTACCGTGGGAGCTGGCCAAAGGCTTCGACGGCTCAGCCCCGCTCTCTACCACCTTCAAGCCTGTTTCTGATTTCGCGGACCTAGGTAACATTAACTTCCGGCTAGAGGTGAACGGGCAGGTGCGCCAGCAGGGCAACTCCAGCCTGATGCTGCACCCGTTCGCGGCAATTATCTCGTACATTTCGCGTTTTATCACGCTGAAAATGGGCGATTTAATTTTTACGGGCACACCCAGCGGCGTGGGTCCGGTTCAGATTGGCGACCAGTTGACGGGGTATATTGAGGACGAGAAGTTGTTGGATGTTGCGGTTAAATAAGTTGCTTTTGTCAGTTCGCGTACGAGTTCTTTCCCTGAATAAGCTAGCCGTGGGCGCCATGCTGCTCTTCACCACGACTGGCCTGCGCCCCGTACCTTTTGGCGCCCAGGAACCACCGGAGGACCTCACTAAGGCTAGTAAGGCTAGGTCTGGCGGCGCCGGCACTGCGGGGCAAGAAGCTGGCCCACCCACGCACCCCAACGTGGAGAAGGGCTACTTCCTGTTTCCCATTAAGCCGGGCAAGCCGAACTACCTGGCTGGCAGCATGGGTGAGCTGCGCCCCAACCACTTCCACGGCGGCCTCGACATCAAGACCGACGGTCGGGTGGATTTGCCGGTGTATGCGGCCGCTGATGGCTACATTTCGCGCATGAAGCAGTCGAGCTTCGGCTACGGTAACGTGCTGTATATCACACACCCGAATGGGCTGACGACGGTGTACGGTCACCTCAACCGCTTCCTAGGTCCGGTGGCCGATCAGATGCGGCAGAAGCAATATGAGAAGCAAACCTTCGAATTGGAGCTGTTCTTTTCCAAAGACCAGTTCCCGATAAAACGCGGCGACCTGGTTGCCTTATCAGGTAACACGGGTGGCTCGGGCGGGCCGCACCTACATTGGGAAGTGCGCGACGCCCACGACGCGCAGCTCAACCCCTTGCAGTGGGGCGGCTTCGACGAAATTCAGGACCACGTAGCGCCTACTATTCAGGCTTTTGCCGTCGAGCCGCTCAGCATTGATGCGCGGGTGAATGGCCGCTTCGACAAGGCCGTATTGACGCCCAAGCAAGCCGTGGGGCCGGGCGTACCGGTTATCTGGCCCGATACCATTAACTGCTTCGGCACGATTGGCTTGCAGGTGCAGGGCTTCGACCGCTTCGACACGGCCTGGAACCGCAACGGCTTGCAGCGCGTGGAAGTGCGCGTGAACGGCCAACCGACGTATCAGTATGTGATTGATGGTGTGCCATTTAGCGACACGCGCACGATTTCCGACCATGTCGACTACGAGTGGCAGCACACCAATGGCCGGACGCTGGAAAAGCTGTTCGTGGACGATGGCAATACCCTGCCGATCTACACCACCGGCCTCACGAAAGGCAAGCTGCGGGTAGAAGATGGCAAGCTGTACGCCGTGGAAGTCAACTTGCTCGACTCTTACGGCAACAGCACACCGCTGCGCTTTGTGCTCCGTGGGCAGCAGCCGACATATTACAAAACCCGCAGCGCGGCGGTGCGCCAACCGGCTCTACGCTACGAGATTACGCGCAACATTCTGAAGGTTTTCGCAGCTGACCCCGACACGACACGCCAAAGTGGCAACCTGACACTGCTGCGCGACGGTCGGCGGCTGGAGGTAAAACCTAGCTACACCGTGCAGAGTCAGAACGTGTACCTCTACGATTTACGCGCTGGCTTACCCGATTCCTTACGCTTCGGCCGCGTGGCGCAACGCTTCAATCGGCAAGCGATGATACCGGCCGGGCAGGAGTTTGCCTTCTCCAACAATGTGCTGAACCTAGCTTTCGGACCGCGCACGCTCTTCGACACGCTGTATCTGCAAACCAGCTACAAGGAAGGCCTCTGGACGATCCAGAGCACGCGCACGCCGCTGTTTGAGGCGCTGCGTATGACGTTGAAACCCAACGAGGAAATCGTAGACAAAGAACGCTCGGCCGTGTACATGATCAATGCACGCGGCGGCCGCATCTACCAGGGCGGCAAGTGGGACGGCAACCAAATTACGGCCCCGATCAAAACCTTCGGCTCGTTCCGCATTCTCACCGATACCATTCCGCCCTCGGCGCGGTTGGTGAGCAAATCGGCGGCGGGTGTCACGTTTGTGGTCGGCGACAACCTTTCGGGGCTGGCGAGCTACCGCTTGCTGGTGAACGGGCAATGGCGCATGCTCCGCTACGAATACAAGAACGCGACGCTCTTCACCGATAAGCAGGACCACACCGTGCCGCTGGCCGGCGACGCCGAGTTGCACCTCACTGACCAGGCCGGCAATAAGAAAGTGCTGCGGTTCAGGATTTAAAGGCGCGGGTGCCGTAGGAACGCGCCACGGCGCGTTCTGGTCTGGGCGACGTGTGCGCAGGAGGTGCGAAGCGGCATCGTTCAACGACGAACGCGCCGTGGCGCGTTCCTACGGCACCCGCGCCTTGACTGCCCAAGAGCCTTTCTAAACACAAAGCTCTTAATGAACCTAAGCAGTTAATTAAGAGCTTTGTGTTTGAAATAAAGCTTTTCGCTGATCAGAGGGAAGTCCTTGGCAAGCTCAGGACGACAGACAACTTAAATTATGGCAAGAGTTGAGCTTATCTCGTATAAGCGCGTACATCCACTATTTGCCCTATGAAACCTCGCCGTCCCGTTCTGGTTGCTGCCGCTGCTACGGCTGTAGTTGCTACTTCCGCTCTGATTTACTCGAAAGCCCGTCGGGCTGCGCTGCCGGTGGTGCCGCACGTTGATTTGAAGCGCTACATGGGCGTGTGGTACGAAATTGCCCGTCTGCCCGCGCGGTTTGAGAAGAATTGCGAGCATGTTACGGCTTCGTACCGCCTGCGACCCGATGGCAAGGTGGACGTGTTCAACACCTGCCACAAGGGCGATGTAAACGGCCCGGCAGACACCGTCAAAGGCGTGGCCCGCGTCGTTGATAAACAAACGAATGCCAAGCTGAAAGTCAGCTTTTTCTGGCCTTTTGAGGGCGACTACTGGATTCTGGAGCTTGACCCCAACTACCGCTTTGCCGTGGTGGGTGAGCCAAGCCGCAAGTACCTGTGGGTGCTCAGCCGCACGCCGCAGCTGGAGCGGTCCATCCGCGACCGGCTCATTGCCAAGGCCCACGACCTAGGTTTCCCGGTGGAGAACCTGATTTTTACGGGTCAGCCCGTAGGCGAAGAAGCCTAGGTTGTAGGTTGTCATTCCGAGCATTCTGCGCATCAAGCAGAGACGAGGAATCTGGGTTAGCCAACCTAGGTTGTAGCCCAGATTTCTCGCGCTACTCGGAATGACAAACGGGCGTTAGCTTTGCGCCCACTTTGTTCAACAATACGCGAAGCACAAGCCCGCGCTACCTTCCCTTTATGCAACTCCACGCCGGCAACCCCGCTCCCGACTTTGAAGCCCTAGACCAAGATGGTAACCTGATCCGCCTCGCCGATCTGCGCGGCCAGAAAATAGCGCTCTATTTCTATCCCAAAGACGACACGCCCGGCTGCACCGCCCAAGCCTGCAACCTGCGCGACCACCGCGAAGAGCTGACCGCCAAGAACGTACAAGTACTCGGCGTGAGCGTCGACGGTGAAAAGTCGCACAAGAAGTTTGCGCTCAAGTACGAGCTGCCTTTCCCGCTGCTGGTCGATACCGATAAAAAGATTGTGGAAGCCTACGGCGTTTGGCAGGAGAAATCAATGTACGGCCGCAAGTACATGGGCACTATGCGCACCACCTTCCTGATTGACGAACAAGGCGTTATCGAGAAGATCATCGAGAAAGTAGACACAAAAAATCACGCGGCGCAGCTACTCTAGCTAGGTTTTACCCGTACTGACGGTCATCCTAACGAAGGAAGGACCTAGGGCCAGTTGAGCAACTTCGTAACAACGACTCGTTCAACTGGCCCTAGGTCCTTTCTTCGTCAGGATGACCGTGCGTTTTCATCCCCAACTATTCTTGCTCTTACCAGTGCCCGAAACCCCTGCCTCCCCTCCTACCTCGGCGCCTAACAAATGGATGGTGCTAGGCACCCTAGCCTTCGGCACGTTCATGGCCACGCTCGATAGCAGCATCGTCAACATTGCCCTGCCCACCATCCGGCGGGAGCTGCAAGCCGGCGACAGTGTTGAGTGGATCGTGCTCAGCTACCTGCTGGCCACTACGAGCACCTTGTTGATTATGGGCAAGTTATCGGACTTAGTAGGGCGTCGGCAGCTGTACATCACCGGTTTTGCCGTGTTCGTGGGCGGCTCCTTGCTGTGCGGTCTAGCCTGGAACAACTGGTCGTTGGTCTGCTTCCGGGTTATTCAGGGGCTAGGTGCCTCCATGATTTTTGCCATCGCGCCCGCCATCATCAGCGACACCTTCATTCCGCAGGAGCGCGGTCGGGCCCTAGGTCTGATCGGGACCATCGTGGCAGCGGGCAGCAGTGCAGGGCCTGTTATTGGCGGGTTACTCCTAGGTCGCTTTGGCTGGTCGAGTATCTTTTTCGTGAATGTACCAATTGGCCTAATCGGCATCTGGCGCGCCTGGACGGTGCTGCCCCCAAGCACCAAACAGCCCAACCAAGCCTTCGACCTTGTGGGCGCTGGCCTTTTCCTGGTAGGTGTCGTGACGCTGCTTGTTGGCCTGGATTTCGGCCCCGAGCCGCAGTACGGTTGGGATCATCCGCTGGTGCTGGGGTTAGTCGGAAGCGGTGTTGTGCTGCTCGCGGCCTTTCTTTTTTGGGAAGCACGGGTTAAAGAGCCCATGCTGCGGCTGGAGCTATTCCGCGTTTATCCGTACACGGCAGCCATATTCGCCGCGCTCCTAGGCTTTGTGGCTTCGGGTGCCAACTTGTTCATCATCCCGTTCTTCCTCCAACAGCTTCTGCACTTCACCCCCCAACGCGCCGGAATAGTGTTGCTAGCCGGCCCGCTGACACTTAGCATGGTAGCTCCACTCGGCGGCTATTTGTCAGACAAAATCAACGCCCGATGGATTTCGACCAGCGGCCTGCTGCTGGCTGCTTTTGGCTACTTCATGTTCTCGCGTCTGCAGCCCGATTGGGGCTGGCAAAACGTGGTGTGGCGCAGCGCTCTAATTAGTGCCGGCTTCGGCTTGTTTCAGTCGCCTAACAGCAGCAGCGCCCTGAATGCCGCACCCTTGGCGCAGCGCGGCGTGGCAAGCAGCTTGCTAGCTTTTATGCGCAACCTAGGTTTTGTGGTGGGCATTGCCGTGGCGGCCGCGGTGTGGTACAGCACCCGCAACCGCTACGCCCTGACACACAACCTAGCCCCAGAAAACGTGGAAGCGCAGGTACTTGGCATGCATTACGCTTACTTAGTAATGAGCGGCTTAGTGCTGTTAGGTGCTATTATCTCCTTCTCACGCGGTGCAACGAAGGAGTCGGCACCTTTCGATAAAACGACGGCGCAACCAGCGACAGCCTAGGTACTGTTGTAAGCGCGGGGATGTGCCGTGGCGCGTTTCTATGATTCTATTTCATATTCCTTTTGTGCAATCGATTGTGATAGTTCAGCTTATTTAACCCACTTTTTTGCTATTAGCAGAACCCTACCTTTGCCGCTTAACCTATTCTTTACCCTATGTCGCAGGACACGTCCCTTACTGCTAACGTAACTCCCGAAACCCAGGCGGCCCACCCCGAAAGGTCCGTGGCCGAGCTGAAACAAATTGCCGCCCAAGTGCGGCGCGACATCGTGCGCATGGTGCACGCGGTCAACTCCGGCCACCCCGGCGGCTCGCTGGGCTGCACCGATCTGTTGGTAGCTCTCTACTTCCGGGTGATGAAGCACAACCCTGATTTTCAGATGAGTGGTGCCGGCGAAGACCTGTTCTTCCTTTCCAATGGTCACTTGTCGGCCACGCTGTATTCGGTGCTGGCGCGCTCGGGCTACTTCCCGGTGAGCGAGCTAGCCACGTTCCGTAAGCTCAACTCGCGCTTGCAAGGTCACCCGGCCACCCACGAGCATCTGCCCGGTATTCGGGTGGCATCCGGCTCCCTGGGTCAGGGGCTGAGCGTGGCCATCGGCGCGGCGCAAGCCAAGAAGCTTAACCAGGACGACCGTCTTGTGTACGTGCTCATGGGCGACGGCGAGCTGGACGAAGGCCAGATTTGGGAAGCCACAATGTACGCTGCTCACAAGAAAGTCGACAACCTCATTGCGTTCATCGACCACAACGGCCAGCAGATTGACGGCCCTACGTCGGAGATTATGAACCTAGGTAGCCTGCGCGCAAAGTTCGAAGCGTTCGGCTGGAAAGTACTGTCGACCAACGGCAATGACCTCGATACGCTGCTTGCCACCCTCAACGAAGCGCGTCAGCTCACCGGCCAAGGCCAACCCATCATGGTGCTGATGGATACCCAAATGGGCTTCGGTGTCGACTTTATGATGGGCTCGCACAAGTGGCACGGCGTAGCGCCGAATGACGAGCAGCTCGAAAAAGCCTTGCAGCAACTGAGCGTAGAAGAAGCCAGCGACTATTAATCAACCTGTTAGCTGATGCGCTAGTAGAGAAGGCTACGGAGTTTGACCTGTTATGTAAGTTGCACCTAGGTTAGCTCAGATTTATAAGAATTTGGAGCAGAGCCTCGTTGTCATCGGTCAACCTTCTTCAAAACTCGCCAATTCGAAGCTCGTCAGGCTTTTCCTTTTTTGGAGAGAGCGTCGATGGTGAGGCCACTCGTATGCTTCAACAGGTACGCTCTTACTGGTTACTGCTCGGCATCTTTCTGCTAACCACATCCTTACGCGCCCAAAAAGCGCCGCAGGAAAAGCCGCGCACCACGCGCATTCTGTTTCTGCTCGATGCGTCGGGTTCGATGAATGCGCCGTGGGAAGGGCGGCCGCGCATGGAAGTAGCCAAAAGTCTGCTCGCCAAGATGGCCGATTCGCTCAACACCTACCCCAATCTGGAGCTAGGTCTGCGCGTGTACGGCCACCTGCACGAGGCCAAGGAGAACAACTGCGAGGATTCGAAGCTGGAAGTGCCTTTTGGGGCGCGGAATGCGGCGGCTATCAAGAAGAAGCTCCAGACGGTGCAGGGTCGTGGCAACACGCCCATCACTTACTCGCTTCAGCAGTCGGCCGGCGACTTTCCGGCTGACCGCACGGCGCGTAACGTACTGATTCTTATAACCGACGGGTTAGAGTCGTGCAAAGGTGACCCGTGTGCGACTTCCCTGGCATTGCAGCGCAAGCGGGTGTTTTTGAAGCCGTTCGTGATTGGCATTGGAGCGGAAAAGGAGTTTGGCAAGCAGCTCGAATGCCTGGGTCAGTACTACAACGCGGCCGATGTGAAAACCTTCCGCTCGGTGCTCGACAACGTCATCACCCAAACGCTCCAGAAAACAACCGTGAGCGTGAACCTGACCGACGAAAGCGGCCGCCCCGTGGAAAGCAACGTGAACATGACCTTCGTGAACAACGTGACCGAGCAGCCCGAGTACAATTACGTGCACTACCGCGACGCCCAAGGCAAACCCGACGTGCTCGACATCGACGCGTTGCAGAGTTACGATCTGGTTATCAACACGGTGCCGCCGGTACGACAGCAGAACCTAGCTATCCGCCCTGGCAAAGCCAACGTGCTAACTTACAAGACGCCGCAGGGCACCCTAGGTCTTCAATCGCCGAACCTCACGCCGAACCCTTACGGCAAGGTGCAGGCAGTTGTGCGGGCCGCGGGTAATCCGGCGACGGTCGTGGCCCTGCCCTTCGGCACGAAGCAAAAGCTGCTGGCCGGCAACTACGAAGTGGAGTTGCTCACGCTGCCTCGCATCACGCGCCGCATCACCATCAAGCAAGGCCAGGAAACCACCGTGACCTACGACGCACCCGGCACGCTCAACATCGTGACGGATCTGAAAGGCTACGGCAGCATCTACCGCCTCAACGACGACGAATCGCAAACCTGGATTTACAACCTCCCCGAAGCCAGTAGTAAGATAAACCTACCGATGCAGCCCGGCGCCTACCGCTTGGTCTTCCGCACGAAAACCAGCACCGGCAGCAAGTTCACCGACACGCGCAACTTCACCATCCGCTCCGGCCAAACGACGTCGGTGAGCATGTTTACGAAATAATGTCACAGCCAACTGCCCCTTCGACTTCAACACTTCCTACGCTACCTAGCTTAGTGCCGTTAGTGGCCGATGATCTGGCAGGTGCTGCTACTCAGCTAGCAACGCAAGGTTGTGCCGTATTGCCTGAAGTATTCAGCCTCAGCGAAGTAGAGCAGCTATTGCGGACCATCTCTGCAGCGGAGGCTACTTCCAGTAACTTCCGCCGTACTCAAGATCTGTTCGCCATTAGGAACTTGCTCAGCGAGATACCCAATTTACAGGCGCTGCTATTTACTCCCAAGCTCCGGCAGCTACTAGCAACACTATTTCCTACTACGCCTCACCTTACCAAAGCCATTTACTTTGATAAGCCGGCTCAGTCGAACTGGTTGGTAGCCTGGCATCAGGATTTGATGATAAGCGTGAATGAACGCTTAAGTGCTCCAGAATTTGGCCCCTGGACAGACAAGAAAGGCGACATTTCGGTGCAGCCCCCACGAGCTATTTCCGAAGGCATCTGCACCATTCGCCTGCATCTTGATGATTGTGATGCCACGAATGGCGCATTGAAAGTAGTACCCGGTTCGCATCAGCACGGTGCCATCCCAGCCACTGAATTACCAGCTTATACAGCTGACGCGGTATCGTGCGCTGTACCTGCTGGCGGTGTGATGTTGATGAAGCCATTGACCTTGCATGCCTCTAATCGCAGCACAAGCTTGCGGCCACGCCGTGTCATTCACCTAGAGTTTTCGTCGCTCGACTTGCCCTATGGTTTACAATGGCGTGAGCGGCTAGCTCTTGCTTAATCCAATCTCTCCTACAAAGACCTTTAGTCCCTACCTGATTTTAATGAAAGACTTCCCTTACTCCGAATTAAAAGATACCCGTTCCGGCTTTGGCGCCGGCTTGCACGAGCTAGGCAAATCCAACCCCGACGTAGTGGCTCTGTGCGCTGACCTCACCGGCTCGCTTAAGATGGATGCCTTTAAGAAAGACTTCCCTGAGCGTTTTTTCCAGGTAGGTATTGCTGAGGCCAACATGATGGGCCTGGCTGCTGGCATGACCATCGGCGGCAAAATCCCGTTTACGGGCACCTTCGCCAACTTCAGCACGGGCCGCGTGTACGACCAGATTCGGCAGAGCATTGCCTACTCGGGTAAGAACGTGAAAATCTGCGCTTCGCACGCTGGCGTGACCCTCGGTGAGGACGGCGCTACCCACCAGATTCTGGAGGACCTAGGTATGATGAAGATGCTGCCCCATATGACGGTCATCAACCCCTGCGACTTCAACCAGACCAAAGCCGCTACCATCGCCATTGCCGACCACGAAGGCCCGGTGTACCTGCGCTTCGGCCGCCCCGTAGTGCCCAACTTCACCCCCGCCGACCAGAAGTTTGAAATCGGCAAAGCCGTGCTGCTCAACGAAGGCGCCGACGTGAGCATTTTCGCCACCGGCCACTTGGTGTGGAAGGCCATCCTAGCCGGCAAGCTGCTGGCTGAGAAGGGCATCGATGCCGAAATCATCAACATTCACACCATTAAGCCCTTAGATGCGGAAGCCATTCTGCAATCGGTGCGCAAGACGCGCTGTGTGGTGTCGGCGGAGGAGCACCAGCTCAACGGCGGCCTCGGCGACAGCATCGCGCAGCTGCTGGCCCGCGAGGAGCCGCTGCCGCTGGAAATGGTTGGTGTGAACGACTCTTTCGGCGAAAGCGGCACCCCCGAGCAGCTCATGGAAAAGTATAAGCTGAACGAAGCGGCCATCGTAGCGGCCGTGGAGAAAGTGCTGGCCCGCAAGCAGAAGTAAGCCAGACCTAGGTTGTACAACCTAGGTTCTAAACGAATAAACCCCGGCCGCTTTGCAGCAGCCGGGGTTTATTTATTCTGGCGTTAATAAATAGCCGATGTCCTGTAAAAAAGCCCCACCGTAGCGGGGCTTTTCCAATTGACGGACTATTGAATAACGACGCGTTGGGTTGTGGTCGTGTCGCCTTTGAAGCGAACCATGTAAACGCCCGGCTTCAGCTGATTGCTTGGAATGCTCAGCGTGGTCTGCTTGCCTACATTCACCCGCGACATAACTCGGCCCACTACATCTACTACCTCGATGCTCTTCACATTGAGCTGGTTAGCACCTAGCTTGATGTTGATTTTGTCTTGAGCAGGGTTCGGATAAACGTCGATGCCATTGGCTGCTACACTGGTAGCGTTGCCGGTAACGGTGCAGGTGGCAGCAGTACCACCTAAGTCGCTAATGGAAGCTAAGGAAGTGGCAACTACCATCTTGTCTAGTTTCGTGCCGCCACCTGCATTGTAAGCAACGGTTAGCGTGTGCGGTCCTGCGGCAAGAGAAGCCTCTCTTAACTTTATCCAGTTCCAACCGCTTCCTGTATTTACTTCTTTTATGCTGACATCATCAATGTAATAGGTGTTGGCTACCTTGGCCATATCGAACAAGAAGGTAGTAGTAGCGATGTTTGCCGTTATGGTCCAGGAAACCTTCTGCCACTCAGTACCGATGGTTTGGTCTGGCTGGAACTGGGAATTGCTAGTTCCGGTAGAAATCCTGATCGAACCATTTGGCGCAAGGGCTTTTACCCAATACGAAATTGTATACTGCTTACCAATAGTGGTCGGAATTCCTAAACTTGTCACTTGTAATCTCCAAAAGTCGGTTTGTGCAGTAGCGTTAACCGCTTTCATTGCGCGGCTCCCGCTATGAACCTCAGCAGGCACAGTAGTAGCGCTAATGGCAGATCCTCCGTTGAGAACACTCCAGCCCGTCAACGTATTCCCAGTCCCACTTTCGAACCCACCGTTCGTTGCCAATTCACTCGTTACACTTTGAAATTCACCATTATCAATTTTTAGCCAGTAGCCATAGTCTTCCCCGACGGGAACATTTTGCCTGGCAACAAAATTATAAACGGCGGTACTATCCGCTGTAAATGGCATTACTAGGTAAGAAGATGTATTAGTAGGTGCTGTTGTTGGGCTATTTAAACCGCTTTGTACCTGCACATACTTGCCGTTAGAAGCATCATTGCCTGACCGTACACTCCAGCCAGAGCCTACCGTGGCGCATTCGGCCTCCAGCCATGTTCTTTTACCAATAGGCTCCGCCGGTAAAACGGGATTATTGGTGCCCCACCACTTAAACCAGCGCTGGTAATACAACCCAGGATACGGGTTCGTGGTGATGTTAGTATTCACAGTCGTGTTACCGAGCAGGAACTTGTCGACGAAAGCCTCCACGGCGGGCTGCTGGGTAGCGGGGATGGCGCAGTGGCCGTGTCCACCATCAATGTAGAAGCCAAACCGGTCTCCAATGCCGAAGGTCTTCCACACCTCGTGCGCAGCTCTGGCTGACACATACGCGGAAGGGTTCGCCAGCCACTCAAAGTCGGTATTGCCCGTCACCAGCAACGCACGCGGGGCAATCATGGCCATCAACTCGTGGTGATCTTCCGGCAGCTTGGCTACATTGGCTTCGGAGAACCGCTTCATGTCATCCTTAAACCAGCGGTAATCCGTGGCACCTAGCTTTTCCACGGCCCCGAGGGTCTCGGACACACGCCAGGCCGGCGCACCACCCCCACCAGACTCCTGAGCAATGGTCAGGGCAATGCGCTCGTCCATGGCGCCGGAGAACAAGGCCATCTTACCCGCGTACGAGCAGCCCGTCACACCGATGTGCTTCAGGTCGATGGGCAAGCTAGCTTGCACCAGCTCCAGACCATCGATCAGGCGGCTCACCCCCCACGACCAAGCCGCATACTGTCCGGAGTTCTCCAGGTTCTGATCTGGATACAGCTGGTAGTAGGGGTCGTTTAATGATGGATTACCATACGTCGTGACGTTGTTGTGGCTGAAAGTGATGCGAGCAACGTTGCGGCTGGTAAATACCGTGGCTGGCACACTGCCTGAGGCGCTGTTCATACCAATGATAGCCGGGAACGGCCCCGTACCGCTGGTGGGCAATGCCACCGCCGAGGTCAAGGTCAGCGTTTTGCCGTTTACCGTCACGTTCACCGTCAGCGTGCCGGTGCCGGCCGTCGTACCGGGAACGTAGCTGGCCGTGATGGTTTGAGGACGGCTTGGTCGCCGGCCGATTTCGTAGTTCTCAATCTCGGCTTTGATTTCGTTGCGCCGGCACTCCCAGTCGCTGAAGTTAGTCGAGCGTCCGCGGCCATCCGACCACATAAAGGGGTCCGTCAGGGGCTGGATAGTCGGTAGTTGCTCGAAGGTCGGCAGCGGAGGAGCGGTGCAGCTTCCTCCCGTATTTTCAACCGTGTACACCAGAGGAGGCGCTTGGGCAAATACGTTCAGACCAACACTGCTTAGCAAAAGAGCTAGAAGCGTATTTTTTGCTTTCATTTTTTGGTTAATGAGTGATGTTAAACAACTGGTAGCGCAAGGCTACAAAATCAAATGGCGTGACTAGGTGTGGCAGTTAGGAGGCTGAACTCATAGGCGGGTATGCTATTAGGAAGTGAAGGAGAAATTGTCAGTAAGTTCATTTCCGCAAAAGGTCCGCAAATGGCAGGCTATAATCGGTACGCAATGGATTTCGCAAACGTTTCCGATGAAAGTACAATTACAATGCTCCGGATCATCAACATGTATTATGCAAGCTAGGTCTGCTCTCATAAGCTCCCTGAGCCATTTTATTTGGAAGATAACAGCTACTTAAAGTAGAGCTAGCTATTCTTACAGAAAGGCAGAAACTAAAGTACCGAAATCGTTTCCGGAAACGATTGTAGCTACAGCAATGACAACTTATTGTACCTTTTACCCTTCTGTTAGATTCACTTCTGTTTTTGACTCTTAGACTCAGAAGGTGCTCTTACAAAGCAGAATAATACAATTGTTTATTTCCCATTCAAGTAGCCCAACAGTCCGCAACCTAGGTCATCTTCTTACATTCAGCTGATTGGCACCTAGCCTAATGTTGATTCTATCACTGGCTGAGTTCGGATAAACTTCAATACCGGTGTTAGCCAGGCTGGTAGTGTTTCCGGTAACCGTGCCGCAAATACTGCCTGCTCCGAGGCCTGTATTGATAGCGTTCGATTTCGTAATCAGCAGCTTATCGAGCTTAGTGGGGTGGTCCAGTAAAAACGGACAGCTGGCTAAGATAAGTTAATCTGGCAGTCAAGTTCGAATTGGTGCGGTGAGCGGTAGCCTAGTGCGGAGTGTCGGCGGT
>NZ_BMHT01000006.1 GCF_014641455.1 Hymenobacter cavernae | reverse complement strand
GACAAGCAAATCGGCTACGACAAAACGCAGGAGCTAGCTCAGTATGCCCGCTCCAAAAACGTGGGCCTGCTGGTGTGGTACAACTCCAACGGCCACTGGAACCAAGCCCCGCAAACCCCGACCAACGTGCTTTTTGAGCCCGAAAGCCGGCGCCAGGAGTTTGCCCGCCTTAAGCAGATGGGCATTGTGGGAATAAAGATCGACTTCTTCGGCGGCGACGGGCAGTCGTTTATGAACTACTACCAGGATTTGCTGACGGATGCTGCCCAAGCCGGTCTGCTCGTCAACTTTCACGGCACGACCCTCCCCAGAGGCTGGAACCGCACCTACCCTAACCTGATGACGATGGAAGCGGTGAAGGGCTTCGAGTTCCTGACCTTTGACCAGCGCAACACCGACCAGGAGGCTACGCACTGCGCCACGCTGCCCTTCACCCGCAACGCCGTGGGCCCGATGGACTTCACGCCTATGGCCTTTTCGGAGATAAGAGGCAAGCAGCGCCGCACCTCCAACGCCTTTGAGCTGGCCTTGTCGGTGCTGTTTCAGTCCGGTATTCAGCACTACGCCGAGGTGCCCGAGGGCATGGCCGCGCAGCCCGCCTACGTGCAGGACTTCGTGAAAAAGCTACCCCCGCGCTGGGCCGACGTGAAGCTGGTGGATGGCTACCCCGGCCAGTACGCGGTGCTGGCCCGCCAGGCACCCGGCGGCGCATGGTACGTGGCCGGCATCAACGCCACCGACGCCCCCAAAACCATTCAGCTGGACCTCGGTAAGCTAGGTCTGCAAAGCGGCACCCTCATTACCGACGGGGACACCAACCGCAGCTTCAGCACGCGGGCCGTGGTGGGCACTACCCTCAGCGTAACGCTGCCCGCGCGGGGCGGCTTCGTGGTGCAGCCCTAGCCGGGGCCAGTACTCTTAGCCGAGCCAGTTCTCTCCTTGCCTTCGCCACTTCCTGCCCATGCCTTCTTTCCTACAGAGACGTTTCTTACTTGCAGCCCTATCCCTTGCGTCTGCCTTTGGTTCGCCGCTACATGCGCAGGTGAAACAGGCTCAAAACCCCATCATTTTCGTCGACGTGCCGGACCTGTCGATGATACGGGTAGGGGACACCTACTACATGAGCAGCACGACTATGCACATGACGCCGGGCGTGCCCATCATGAAATCGAAGGACCTAGTTAACTGGCACTTGGTTAGCTACGCCTCCGACACGCTGGGTAGCCAGGATGAGCTAATGCTTCGCAACGGCAAGAGCACCTACGGCCGCGGCTCGTGGGCGAGTAGCCTGCGGTTTCATCAGGGTACATACTATGTCTCGACGTTCGCCCAAACGACGGGCAAGACCTATATCTATTTCACCAAGAACATCGAGAAAGGGCCTTGGAAAGCCGTGTCGTTCAAACCTAGCTACCATGACCACTCCTTGTTTTTTGACGATGATGGCCGCGTATACCTGGTATTTGGTGCCGGCAAGCTGCGGCTGATAGAACTGACGGCTGACGCTTCCGGCGTGAAACTCGGTGCCACGGAGCAGGTGCTTATCGAAAACGCGAGTGCCCCGGCTGGACCCAACCTAGGCTTGCCTGCCGAAGGTTCGCAGCTGTTCAAAATCAAGGGCAAGTACTACCTCTTCAACATCACGTGGCCGAAGGGTGGCATGCGCACGGTGGTGGTGCACCGAGCCGACAAACTCACGGGGCCTTACGAAGGCCGGGTGGCACTGCAAGACCTAGGGGTGGCGCAGGGCGGCCTCATCGATACGCCCGATGGGCGGTGGTTTTCCTACCTGTTCCGCGACTACGGCGCCGTGGGCCGCATTCCCTACCTAGTGCCCGTGACGTGGACCGATGGCTGGCCGGTGTTAGGCACAGCCGGCAAGGTACCCCAAACGCTGTCCCTACCCCCCAGCAAAGGCCTGATACCGGGTATAATAGCCTCAGATGAGTTTGCCCGGCGCAAGGGTGAGCCCGAGCTGCCACTGGTGTGGCAATGGAACCACAATCCCGAAAACACCCTCTGGTCGCTTACCGACCGCCCCGGCTACATGCGCCTCAAAACCGGCCGCGTGGATACCACTTTCCTGTTGGCGCGCAACACCCTGACCCAACGCACCATCGGCCCAACCTGCGCCGGCACTACGGCCCTGGATGTATCGCACCTGAAAGACGGTGATTTTGCGGGCCTAGCCCTCTTGCAAAAGCGGTACGGCCTAGTAGGGGTAGACTACCGCAACGGCGCCAAATCCATCGTTATGATTAGCGCGGAATCGGAGAAACCCGTGGAACTGCAGCGCCTGCCGCTGACGCAGAACACCGTGTATTTCAAGGCAGAATGTGACTTCACGGAGCGCAAAGACGTGGCGACTTTCTTCTATAGCCTCGATGGCAAAACGTGGAAAGCCATCGGCGGGCCGCTCAAGATGGCGTACACGCTGCCGCATTTTATGGGCTACCGGTTTGGGCTCTTCAACTACGCCACCAAGAACCCTGGCGGCTATGCCGATTTCGATTATTTCCGAATTGCAGACAAAACCAACGGGACTAAATAAACTGCTTGCCAGGTCATGCAGAGCGCAGCGAAGTATCTCGCGTGCTGACGTCAGGGTTACTAATCCAACGAAGCGCGCGAGATACTTCGCTACGCTCTGCATGACGAACGGCGTTTGCGGACCTTTTCTGAAGGAGGCCTTAGAAGATGTACCACCTTTAGCCGAGCAACGTGTCTCTAATCAGCTTGGGCATCTTCTAAACGGACCTAGTAAAGTGTCCAAGCTCTCACCTGGCCTGTCGCCGTCTAAGACGGCTGGCTGTGCTACCACGGGTTTCGGTCTGTGCCCACCTCCTGACCAAAGAACTGCCCACTGGGCCCCTCTGGCCCGAGTAGCGCGGCTTGCAGCACCCGCGCCGCGGCTTCGCTTGGGCTACTATCCCCCAGGTGATCAGTAAAATCAGTATCCACGTAGCCGGGGCACACCGCATTCACTTTGAAGTGGGTCTCCCGCAACTCGTAGGCCAGTGCGATTGTATAGGCGTTCAGAGCCGTTTTGGAGGCCGGGTAGACGCCGCCTTTCACGGCGTAAAACCTCCAGCGGGGGTCGTTTTGCAGCGTGAGCGAACCTAGCCCCGATGACACGTTGACAATGCGCGGCGCGGAGGACTCCCGTAGCAGGTCACAAAAGGCTTGCGTTACCTCAATGGCACCGAACACATTGGTGTTGAACACTTCCCGAAACGTGTGCAAGGGCGTCTCAAGTGCTGGCTGCGGGTACCCCCCGCTAATGCCAGCGTTGTTGATCAGCACGTCCAACACCGCTGTACGCTGGCCCAGGGCTTGCCGGGCGGCGGCGATGCAGGTGCTGTCCGTGACATCCAGGTGCAGCGCTTCCACCTGGGAGTAGCCTTCGGCTCGGAGCTGGCCGGCGGCCTGCTCACCGCGCTGCCTATCGCGGCTGCCCAGGTACACGAAGTAGCCGTGCTGCAAGAGTTGCCGGGCCGTTTCGAAGCCAATGCCTTTGTTGGCGCCCGTAATAAGTGCTTTCTTCATGCTTGTTGGTAGTCCAGTAAGGAACAGCACAAAAGTAGCAGGGTGCCGACGCGGGGCTGGTAGCCATTCTACCCGATTACTAGGACATTTTCCGTGGCGGGCGACTGGTGCGGTACTCAAGAGGAGTGCTGCCCGTTTCGCGCTTGAAAAAACGGCTGAAGTAGGAAGCCTCCGAAAAGCCCAGTCCGAATGCAATTTCTTTCAGGGACTGCTCAGAGTACACCAGCAGCCGGCGGGCTTCGAGCACCAACCGCTCGTGCACGTGCTTGATAGCGGGCTTGCCGCTTTGCGCTTTGACCAGCGCACTTAGCTGCCGCGCCGATAGGTTCAGCAGGTTTGCGTACGCACCCACTTCGTGCACCTCGCGGAAGTGTTCCTCTACTTTGGCTTGATAGGCGGTAAGCACCCGTTGGTCGGCCGCCGCGTCGGGGCCTGGCAGCTGCTCGGTATAGAGCCGGCTCAGGTAGGTGAGCAGCACGCTCATATGCGCGCTCAGTAATTGGTGCTGCCAAGAGCCAGGGCGGTAGTACTCGGTTTCCAAGTGCGCAAGTACTTGCTCCACAAAGGCGGCTTCCGTTGTGTTCAGCCGAAGCTGGTGCCCATGGTGGGGGTTTTGGATGAGGGGCAGGTCTTGCAGTGCCGCCGTCGGCTGCAGGGCTAAGAACTCGCGCGTAAACCCAAGGTAAGTGCCCCAGGCCGGGGCAAGTTCCTCGTTGACGAGAATCTGCGTAGGATTCGTAAAGTAGAGGGTGTTGTCCTGATGCGCATAGGGGGTCATGTCGACCCAGTGGCGGCCGCTGGTATGCTTGACAAAAAACAGCAGGTAATAGTCCTTGCGGTGTGGCAGCAGCATATAAGGAACGGGAACGAGCGCTCCCTCCAATCGGACAAGCGTAAACAACGGGTTACCCGTTGCGTCGTCCGGTTGAAAAGTATGAACGGGTAAGGGTAGCGGGCGGGCAAGCGGATCCATAACCCAAAGTTACCTTGCAGGGTGTAGAAATTGCCCCTGCCTGGCTACAGCAACGGGTAAGGGACGGTGATTTCAGCGCAGCTTCGGGCCGTGCACGATCAGGTGAAAGCGTACGCGCAGGTAGTCACCCAAACCAAATTTGCCGCCGCTTCGGACTAATGCCGCAAACCGGGTCGATAACACTTCCTATTACCGGAGCAAGACCCTGGCCGAAAAGGCCGCCTGGGACTTTATGGCGACGGACACCAACGAGTTGGAGCTAACTTCCGTACTTCCCGGTCTGATTCTGGGGCCGGTGCTGGAGGAGGACTTCGGCAATTCCGCCAATGCTGTGCTCAAGCTGCTGGACGGCAGCATGCCCGCCGTGCCCGCCATGAGCTTCGACATCGTGGACGTGCGCTCGGTGGCCGCCCTGCGGCAGCGGGGCATGGAGCAGCCCGCTGCCGCGGGCCAGCGCTTCCTGGGTACTTCAGGCTTCCTGACACTGGCGCAGGTGGCCGCCCTGCTGCGGACCCGGTTTCCTGACCGCCGCATCCCGCGCCGGGTGCTGCCGAATGTCCTGACGCAAGTGCTGAGCTGGTTCGACCCAGCCATCCAGCCCATCTTGGTAGACCTAGGTCCGCAGCGGCAAGGCGACAACCGAAAGGCTCAGCAGCTGTTACACTGGCAACTGCTTGACCCGCAGCAGGTCGTCATTGCCTGCGCCGAGAGTTTGCTGGCCCTCGGGCTGGTGAAATAAGCGCGGCCCGGTTCCATGGAAAATCTACGCAAGACCTTCAGTTTTGGCGGCGTGCTGAGTCCGGAAGAAATTGCCACCCTCACGAGCCATTTCACACCCCAGCGGTTCCGGGCCGGCGAGCATTTCTTCGCCCCCGGCGAGGTTTCCCGCCAGATTGGCTTCGTCAGCGCCGGGATGTGCCGCATGTACTTGGTAGGCTCCCAGCCGGGGAGGAAGCCACGACGTGCTTCCTGCGGCCCAACCAGTTCATCATGGACGTGGAAAGCTTCTATAGCAACCGGCCCACGGCAGCGGGCATTTAGGCCATTACCGAGTGCGAGCTGCTGCGCATTTAGTTCTGGCGAAAATGCTGGAAGTAATTGTCCTGCAATGCCTCCACCGGCGTGCCCGTTAAGTCTTCCCTTGGCCCGACAATGTGCAGATACACCAGACTGTATGCGCTGAGCTTCTGCAGCAGATACTTGAACAAGGGAATTGTCTCCTCAGTCGGCGTCATAATGCCGACTGCAGCTAAGTAAGGGCCCTGCCCAGCTGGACGCTGTGCCCTTTACCAACACACCTGGTTTAGGGATAAGGTAAACCAGGTGTGTTGTTGGCTAGCGTCTTATGCTTTGGGGGCGCGCAATGAATTAGTCCTGAATGTAAACGTCCAGGTTTTGGGCCATCGGCAGCTCTGCCGTGTCTGCGGCATCTGCGAGCGTCATTTCGGTCACGAAGGCCGCCATAGGGGTCCGCACCTTTTTCATCTTCACCAACCAATCGCCCGCTTCTTCCCGGTAGCCTAACGGCAAGAGCACCGTGCTGCGGTACCCACTGCTCGGTAGCTTCAAGAGTTCATCCAGCTTGTCGGAGAGGAAGCCTTCAATCGGGGTGGCATCTACTTTTTGTTCGGCCGCGGCCGCAATCGCCATCGCAAAGGGAATATAGCTTTGCTTGGCTGCATGATGGGCCTGCCACTCTGGGCCAGACCGCTCGTAGAGCTCCATAATGACCTTTTTATAGCCGTCCATCGTGTTGTGTGGCAAGCTGCGCTCATCCATCATATAGTCAAATACACTGGAAATCCGCGCATCGCTGTAGCCATCCCAGGCCGCAAAGACTAGTAGATGGGAGCAGTCGGTAATCTGACTTTGATTATAGGCTAGGCCTTTTACTTTCTCCAACAAGGCCTTGTCAGAAATGACAATGATCTTATACTGCTGCAAGCCGGAAGACGAAGGGGCTAAGCGGGCAGCCTCTAGGATGTAGGCTAGTTTTTCCGGCGGGACGGTCGCCCCATTCATCTTTTTCGTGGCGTAACGCCACTGCAAATCGGTTAGTAAACTCATGCTGTTTGAACGTTTGACGAAGTAAACCTTGGACAAAAGTACAAGTGCCTACGATCGTTTAGTACCTTTGGGACAAAAAGTAACAGCGGCAATTGACCCCTCTAAGGGACAAGCAGGTAACCAACTGAGCTATGGAAAAAGGAACGGCAGACCATCCCATCAGCAGCGCGTGTGCCAAGCGGATGCGCGCCATTGATGATACCCTAGATATTTTGAGTGGCAAATGGAAATTAGCCATTATCGCGCGTCTCTGCCATCAACCGATGCGCTATTCCACCCTCTTAAGAGATGTGACGGGCATTGCCGGTAAGGTGCTGAGTCGCGAGCTCCAGGACTTAGAAATGAATGGGCTTATCACCCGAGCCGTTTCCACTAGTAAACCGCTGGCGGTGACGTACAGCATTTCCGAAAACGGAAAATCCTTAAAGGCGTTAACTGATAGTATCGCCGATTGGGGGCTTCAACATCGCGCACGTATTATTCAAGCTGCGGACTGAGAAGGATGTAAACGTGACCGTCCAGCCTTTCTTCGATAGGAGCGCCTAAAAGCTCAGCACACCTCTCGAACCGCGTCAGCTACCCGCTTCAGATCCGTGTCCGTCATGGCTGAGCCGGAGGGTAGGCACAGGCCGCGCCGAAACAGTTCCTCACACACCGCGCCGCCGTACCTAGGTGCCTGCGCGAAAAGCGGCTGCAAATGTAGGGGCTTCCACAGCGGCCGCGACTCAATGTTGTGCGACTCCAGGTGCAGCCGCAGCCGCTCGACGGTAACCTCCGTTTGAGCGGGGGCAAGCAATAGCGTGGTAAGCCAGCGGTTGGAGCGGCTGCCGACGGGCTCGGGCGGGCCGACTTGCAGTAAGTTGCTGGCTTGCAGATGCTGATGATACCAAGTGTAAATCTCCCGGCGCTTTTTCACCCGATCTTCAATCAGCTCCAGCTGCCCACGACCAATACCCGCCAGGATGTTGCTCAGGCGGTAGTTGTAGCCGGTGACGGAGTGCTCGTAGTGCGGGGCCGGATCTTTGGCCTGGGTAGCCAAAAACTGCACTTGCTGCGCAAACCTAGCTTCACTGGTGAGCAGGGCGCCGCCGCCACTGGTCGTGATGATCTTGTTGCCATTAAACGAAAGCACACTGACCGCCCCGAATGTGCCGAGCTGCTGCCCGTCGTAGCGCGAGCCCAACGCTTCGGCCGCGTCTTCCAGCACCGGAATTTCGTACTCCGCCGCTACTGCCAGCACCTGCTCTAGCTGGGCTGGCATACCGTACAAGTGCACGATAATCAGTGCTTTGGGCTTTTGGCCGCGCCGCAGCCGATCTTCAATGGCTTCGCGTAGCCGAACGGGGCAGATGTTCCAGGTAGTCGATTCGCTATCCACGAATACGGGCGTGGCACCTAGGTACGTAATTGGGTTAGCAGTAGCTACAAAGGTGAACGATGGACACAGCACTTCATCGCCAGGCCCCACGCCGAGCACTGCCAAACCCAGGTGGATTGCCGCCGTACCCGAGTTCAGGGCAACGCAGTGCGCGGCGCCGGTGTACTGGCAAAGCTCCTGCTCGAAACCTCGAATGTTCGGCCCGACCGGTGCCACCCAATTGTCCTCAATGGCTTTGTGCACGTAGTTCAGCTCGTGGCGACCTAGGTGCGGCGGGGAGAGGAAAATTCGGTCGTGGTCTTGGCTACGCATGGCTTTTGATAACGGTGGCGGGCACGCCCACGGCCGTGCAGTCGGTGGGCAGGTCGCGCACGGCTACTGCGCCGGCCCCTACGATGGTACGCGCTCCAACCCGTACCTGGTTGATAACGGTTGCATTAGTGCCTAGGTAAACGCCGGTTTCCAGGTACGCTTCCCCACCCACGTTGGCGTGCGGCATCAGCGAGCAAAAGTCTTCCAGCACGGCATCGTGGCCAACGGTGCAACCTAGGTTCAGCAGGACGTGTTTGCCCAGCGAAATATCCGTGGTGAGAATGCAGCCCTGGCTAATAACGCTACCCTCGCCAATACGAAGCTGCTGGTAAGGCCGGCACGCCACGCCCGGGTGAATGAGCGTAGCAAAGCGCAGCAACGGCGACGTGAGCTGCTGCACAATTGCGGCCCGGTGCCGGCTGTTGCCAACGGCAACAACCACATGCAGCGGCTCGCGGGTCGCATTCAGGTCGGCGGCAGAACCTAGGTAGGGCAGACCGTGAATCTGCGAGGTAGCGGGTGCCTTATCATCAAAGAAACCCGCCAGCTCCCAAGCCGGCAATGCTTCGTTGATCTGGCGGGCCAGCACGAGCACTTCACGACCTAAGCCGCCCGCCCCGAAAATCACCAGACGAGGCAATACCGCGCCGTTTGCAGCTGTATTACTCATGCTAGGTTTTCGTCTTGGTTGGGCTGATTGCCGGTGAAAGCCGCTGTTGTGGCATGGCCCGCCGTCGTGATATCTTCCGCTTTCAACACCTTCCAGAAGGTGCGCGCCAGAATGCGCAAATCCAGCCCCAGCGACACATGCTCGACGTACCACACATCGTAGATGAACTTCTGCTGCCAGGAAATAGCATTGCGCCCATTCACCTGCGCCCATCCTGTAATACCCGGCCGCACCTCATGCCGCCGCGCCTGTGTTGGGGAATAAAGCGGCAGGTAGTGAGGCAGTAAAGGCCTGGGGCCCACCAGGCTAAGGTCGCCGCGCAGCACGTTCCAGAGCTGCGGCAGCTCATCCAGGGAAGTCGCACGCAGCCAACGACCGAGGCGGGAGAGGCGTTCGGCATCCGGAAGCAAGCGGCCTTGCGCATCGCACGCATTGGTCATGGTCTGGAGCTTGTAAAGCGTGAATAATGTCCCGTTGAGGCCGGGGCGAAGCTGCCGAAATACGATCTGCCCACCGTTTGCCAGCCTCAGGGCCAAGGCCGCAGCCAGCAGCAACGGCAGCGTGAGCAGCAGCAGCGGCCCGGCCAGCGCCACATCGAGTAGGCGCTTACCCCAAGAACGGTACCAATCGGAGGGAGAGGAGGCTGACATACGAAAAGGCGAACCCGGCGGAGCGCAACAAAGATTCAAAAGTAGCTTTTTCTGTAGCGTAAGCTTTAGTTTGCACCCGTGTTGGCCGCTTGTGTGCTGGCATTGCCCCGTACGCTTCGCTTTCCTATGCTTGTTTTCCCGAACGCTAAACTCAACCTAGGTCTATACATTACTAGCCAGCGCCCCGACGGCTTCCGCAACCTAGAGTCGGTTTTCGTGCCGCTGCCGTGGTGCGATGCGCTGGAAATTCTGCCGGCTGCCACCAACGATTTAACGCTCAGCGGTATCCCAATTCCGGGCGACCCGGCTACCAACCTTTGCTGGCGGGCGTATGAGCTGCTGAAGGCGGATTTCAACCTGCCGCCCGTGCAGATGCATTTGCACAAAACGGTGCCCATCGGGGCCGGGCTAGGTGGTGGCTCCGGCGATGCGGCGTTTGCGCTGCGGGCGCTGACGGAGCTTTTCGAGCTGAACCTCACACCTGAAACTCTGGAAGATTACGCCCGTCGGTTAGGGAGCGACTGCGCGTTTTTTATTCAAAACAAGCCTGTTTTTGCCTACGAGAAAGGCGACGTTTTTGAGCCAATTGACTTGGTTTTGACCGGTATGGCGTGTAAGGTTATTTATCCTGACCTGCACATCAGCACGGCCGAAGCCTACGCCCGCGTGAAGCCCCAGGCACCCCGCCACGATCTGCGCCAGAGCCTGGCCCAGCCCATAGAGCAGTGGCGCAGCCTAATAAGCAACGATTTTGAAGATGCCCTGGCTCCGCACTATCCCCTGCTCGGCGAGCTAAAGCAGGCGCTATACGATGCGGGAGCCTCGTATGCTAGCTTATCGGGCTCGGGTTCAGCGGTATATGGGTTGTTTCCGGGGCGCGAGAACTTACCCCAGCTACTATTGCCAGAAGCGTATCAGGTCTGGGACGGTATTTTGTAGGAACGCGCCACGGCGCGTTCGCGCGTTCGGCGTTGAACGACTCGTTGTTACACACGACTGCCGCACGGCAACCTAGCCTGCATTCGGCGGGACGAGAACGCGCCGTGGCACGTTCCTACAAAACAGCCTCCATCGGTTCCGGCTTGCGTTGGCGCCGTTGGTTCCACTGGTCGAGGACCGGATGAATGAGCACGCTGAAGAAAATAACCACAATACCTAGGTAGAAGCCGCCCGACATTTTCTCCTGCTGCCCAAAAATAAGTACTGCCAGCCCAATGCCGTACACGGGTTCCAGGTTGATAGTCAGGTTGATGACGAATGCCGAAAGGCGCTTCATTAGCTCCACGGAGCTGGAAAAAGCGTAGACGGTACAGGCCCCGGCCAGTACGAAAAGCCACAGCCAATCGAGCGGAGCAGGGGCTAGGTGCAGGCCCGCGCCCGCTGTGAAATAGCGACCGTAAATCGGCAAAAACACCACAATGGCCAAGCAGGCGCCCATCATCTCGTAAAAGGTGAGTCGCAGCGGGGAGTGCTGCTTTACCAGCTTGGAATTCAGGACGCTAAACAGCGCCGACAGGCCCGCCGAGAGAATAGCCACGCTCAGCCCCAGCAGCTGGTCCAGCTCCGCCTGCGACACCAGGTAGAGCCCAACCATCGTCAGCAAACCTAGGCCTACTTCGTAGCCGCGCACGCGGCGCCAAAGCAGCAGCGGCTCCAGCAGCGACGCCCACAGCGCCAGCGTAGCCAGTCCCGCCAGGCACACACTGACCGAAGAAAGGCGCGCCGCCAGAAAAAACGTAATCCAGTGAATAGCAACCAGAACGCCCACGCTCAGCAGTCGCAAAGCCGACCCAAGCGGCATCTGCCAGCCTTGGCCACGGACCATCAGCAACACGGCAAGGCCCACCGAAGCCAGCAGCGTCCGCCAGAACACCAGCTCCACCGGCGGCAACGAAATGAGCTTGCCCAGGATAGCCGTAAAGCCCCAAAGCAAAACAATGAAGTGTAAGCGGAGGTAGTCTTTCAACATTAAGTGAAATGGTGAGGTGGTGAAATGGTGAGCTTGGGGCTTCAATGGTGTAAGTGGGGCAAAAGCACGCTATTTGCGCCAGCCAAACATTAAACTCACCATTTCACCACCTCACCATCTTACCACTATTGCGGCACGAAGCGGTAGAGGGCCAGGCCAATGCCGGTAAACACGATGCTCGGTACCCAGGCGGCCAGCATCGGGTGCATGTCGCCGACCTGGGCTAGGTTGCGGCTCAGAATCACGAAGATGATGAACACGAAAGCCAGCACAAAACCTAGGGCAATCTGCCCGCCCACGCCCGCCCGCGATTTGCGGGCACTCAGGATAACGCCGATGATCGTGAGGATGATAATGGCGTACGGATACGCGTAGCGCTCGTATTTCTCACTGAGATACACCTGCGTATCGTCGGCGCCGCGCTCTATTTTCTGGTTGATAAAAGCATTCAGCTCCGGCAGCGTGAGCGTTTCGGAGAGGCGATAGGTGCTGGCGAAATCCTTCGGGTAGAGGTTAAGCGTGGTGTCGCGGGCGGGCAGCGTCAGCAGCTTTTCCTGCTGCCCGTTGAAGGTGCGCACGACCTGCGGCGTGAGCTTCCACGCCCGCCGCGTCGAATCCCAGCTGATAGCGTCGGCGGTCAGGCGGCGCTTCAGCTGCGTGCCTTCAATCGTTTCAAGGGCGAAGCGGTAGCCAACGTTGTTTGTGTTATCGTAGCTCTCCATGTAGGCGTAGGTCCGCGGCCCGATCTTCATGTGCACGTTGCGCCCTTTGTACACGTACGGATTCTTCACGTAGAGCCTTTCAAAGGCCACGCGGGTTTTGTTGGCGAGCGGAATAACCCAGCCCGTCAGCCCGAAAGTCACAATGCCGATAATGGTGCCGCCCATGATGTACGGCAGCAGCAACCGCTTGAAGCTCACGCCACTGGCCAGAATTGCGACAATCTCGGTGCGCGCCGCCAACCGGGCCGTCACGAACACCACTGCGATGAACACCGTGATAGGGGAGAGCAGGTTGGCGAAGTACGGGAACAGATTAACGTAGTATTCCAGTAGCACCTTCTTTGCCGACAAGTCATGCTTGATGAAATCGTCGTTCTTCTCCGTGAAGTCAATCACGCAGATAACCATGACGAGCACCAGCACCGTGAAGATGAAGGAAGTCAGGAACTTCTGAATAATGTATTTATCGAGCAGCTTCATTATTGGTTTTTGGTTGGTTGTTTTTGGTTTTTGGCTGTTCTGTTTTCAAAATGAGGTAGGCGTGATGCCAAAAACCAAAAACAAACAACCAAAAACCAATGCTCACAGCCTACTCATTACCTGCTTCACCATGCGCTCTTTCCACTCGCGAAAGGTGCCGGCCAGGATCTGCTGCCTAGCCTGTTTCACCAGCCACAGGAAGAAGGTCAGGTTATGCACGGAGGCAATTTGCGGACCGAGCATCTCCTGACTTTGGAACAAGTGCCGCACGTATGCCCGCGAGTAAAACGTGCTGACGTAGCCGCCAAGTTCAGTGTCAATCGGCTCGAAATCGGTTGCCCATTTCTTGTTCGTGATGTTCATAATGCCCTGCGTGGTGAACAGCATGCCGTTGCGGGCATTGCGGGTCGGCATCACGCAGTCAAACATATCTACGCCCAACGCTATGTTTTCCAGAATATTGGCCGGCGTCCCGACACCCATCAGATACCTAGGTTTGTCCTTGGGCAGAATGTCGCACACCAGTTCGGTCATCTCGTACATCAGTTCGGCCGGCTCGCCCACGCTCAGGCCCCCGATGGCGTTGCCTTCGCGCTGCTGCTCGGCCACGAACTCCGCCGATTTGATGCGCAGATCCTTGAAGGTGCTGCCCTGCACAATCGGGAACAACGTCTGATCGTAGCCATAGTGGGCCTCGGTGCTGTCAAAGCGCTGAATGCAGCGCAGCAGCCAGCGGTGTGTCATGTCCAACGACTTACGGGCGTAGTCGTACTCGCAGGGCCAGGGCGTGCACTCGTCGAACGCCATCATAATATCGGCCCCGATGGTGCGCTGAATATCCATCACTCCTTCCGGCGAAAACAGATGCTGCGAGCCATCAATATGAGAGCGAAACTTCACGCCTTCTTCCTTGATCTTGCGCGTGTTGCTGAGCGAATACACCTGGTAGCCGCCGCTGTCGGTCAGGATGGGCCGGTCCCAGCCGTTGAACTTGTGCAGACCACCAGCTTGGCGGAGCACGTCGAGGCCGGGCCGCAGGTAAAGGTGGTAGGTATTACCTAGGATAATCTGCGCCTGTACGTCGTTGGTAAGGTCGCGCTGCTGCACGGCTTTCACCGTGCCAGCGGTACCAACAGGCATGAAAATCGGGGTTTCGATGGCGCCGTGAGCGGTGTGCACCACGCCGGCGCGGGCTTTGGTATGCGGATCTTGGGTTACTAAATCGAAGGTCATGGCTAGGAAGCGGTTCCCGCAGAGGGCGCAGTGTTTTCGCAGAGGGCGCTGAGTCGTTCTGGAACAGCCTCTGCGTCATCTGCGAAAACACTGCGCCCTGTGCGGGAACCGACGTTAGAACAACAAAGGTACTCAAATGCCTACTTTTGCCTACTTATCTCGTTCGCTGTGTTACCGTTTCATTTTTCCCCGGCCGTGTGGCTGCTGCTGGCGTGCGTGCTGGTGCAGCTTTTCTACGCGGCTTATTATTTCCTGCCCTTTGCGCTGCGGCCCGAGCCGCCGGAACCTAGCCCTGCTACCGCCGCCGAGGAGCCCGTTTCGGTCGTGGTTTGTGCCCGCAATGAGTTAGAGAATCTGCGTCAGCTGCTGCCCTTGCTCTTGCGCCAGGATTATCCCGCTGGCTTCGAAATCGTGCTGATTGATGACCGTTCCGACGACGAAACCTACCTCTACACCCAGCAGCTCACGCAGTACTACCCCAACGTGCGCATCGTCACGGTAGACCGGACGCCAGCTGGTTTCGCCCCCAAAAAATACGGCCTAACCCTAGGTATCAAAGTAGCGCGCCACGAGCGGATGCTCTTCATCGATGCCGATTGCATTCCGAGTACCGACCAGTGGATCAGGCTGATACAACGCGGCTTTGTGCAGCCGGCCGATGTTGTGCTTGGTTATTCAGCTTACGAGGCAGAACCTAGCTTTCTAAATAAATTGATTCGGTTTGAAACCCTACTCACCGGAGCGCAGTATTTGTCGTTCGCGTGGCGTGGGCAGCCATACATGGGCGTGGGGCGAAACCTGGCTTATACGCAAAGCTGCTTCCGCGCCACGAAAGGATTTGCTTCTCATATCCGCAGCCTCAGCGGCGACGACGACCTGCTGGTGCAAGACGCGGTGCGGGTCGGTCAGCGCGTGGCAGTGGAAGCTAGCCCGGCAGCACAAACACTCAGCCGGGCTGCCGAAACCTGGAGCGCGTGGTGGCAGCAAAAACGGCGGCATCTGTCGGCCGGAAGTCGCTACCGCTTGGCCGACCGGATAAGAATCGGAAACTTTATTGGTACTAATCTGCTTTTTTATTTCACAGTGCTGGCGTTACTGTTTTCCCGGTCCGATTGGGTACCTTTGATTTCTCTGTTGGGAGTACGCACCTTGTTTGTGTGTGCCACTTATGACCGGCTCAGCCGGCGCCTCGACGACCGACTTCCGGTAGCGTGGCTTCCGGTGCTCGACGCAGTTTATTTTTTCAATTATCTCGCTCTGGGAATCTCCCTGTTCCTCTACCGCACTCTCCGATGGAAGTAAACAACCAGGAAATACAAAAGCAGTTTTCAGCCAAGGCCAAGCACGATTTCAAGCTGATTCGAGCGGCCGTTGAGCAGAGCGACGAGAAGGCGTACGCCGAGCTGATGCAGATCTACAAGAAGCCCGTGTATCACGTGGTGCTGAAGATGGTGCGCAACCCCGATGATGCTGAGGATCTGACCATTGAGGCATTCGCCAAGGCTTTCCGCAACCTGCACAAGTTCAACCCCGAGTACGCCTTCAGTACGTGGCTGTTCCGCATTGCGACCAACAACTGCATCGACTTTATTCGCAAGAATAAGATCAAGACGATGTCCATTGACTCCGCTATTAAGATTGATAACGGCGACGAAATTACCATTGACTTCCGCGACGGCAACCTGAACCCGCAGGAGTCAGCTATCAAGAACCAGAAGATCGAAATCATGCAGCACGTCGTGTCGCGGCTGCCCGATAAATACCAGCGCCTCGTGACCTTGCGCTACTTCGATGAGCTGAGCTACGAGGAAATTGCGCAGGAGCTGAAGGCACCCCTAGGTACCGTGAAAGCCCAGCTGCACCGCGCCCGCGAGCTGCTCTTCGACATGGTAAAAAACAAGAAGCACATCATTTAAATGACTACTTGTTGATTCGTTATTTAGTCTAAATGCCCTGGCTTTTTGCTAGGGCATTTTTTATAGAGAAAGGTGTGGTACTACGACTCCAAAGTCGTAGTACCACGTCGTTGAACGGCGGCGTGCGCGTCGTCAAACCAGTTATCAGCCTACGATAGTGGTACTACGACTTTGGAGTCGTAGTACCACTGCGCCTAGCATTGTACTTTTGCGCCGATGGATATTATAAAGCGCTATTTCCCCACGCTCACCGACGAGCAACAGCAGCTTTTTCAACGCCTCGAAACGGAGTTTCGGGATTGGAACGCCCGCCTGAACCTGGTGGCGCGCACCGACGTAGCAAACCTAGGTGAAAAGCATTTTCTGCATTCGCTCGGCATTGCCAAAGTAGTTCAGTTCCCGGCTGGCGCGTCGGTGCTGGATGTGGGCACGGGCGGCGGTTTGCCGGGCCTGCCGCTCGCCATTCTGTTTCCGGAAGTGAAGTTTCACCTCGTGGATAGCATCGGCAAGAAGATTCATGCCGTGCAGGAAATGGCGCAGGCCTTAGGTCTGAGCAACGTGACGGCCGAACAAACCCGCGCCGAGCAGCTCCGGCACAAGTACGACTACATCGTTAGTCGGGCCGTGGCGCGCCTAGCTACCTTTCATCCCTGGATTATGCATCGCTACAAGCCCGGCGTTGCTAACACAAGCGGCCTGTATTACCTGAAAGGCGGTGATCTGGAAGAGGAAATCCAGGAAGCAGGATTGCCGACGGCCATCTACAACCTCAGTGATTATTTCACCGAAGAATTCTTCGAAACGAAGAAAGTGGTATTTGTGCCGGCTAGCTCCGCCCGGTAGGCTGTAGCGCAAAGCTTGTGCTTGGCGTATCGTCGCACGACACTCGGTGGTATAACCTAGGTGCCAATCATTCTACAACACGCGAAGCACAAGCTTCGCGCTACATCATGCCGGCACTTCGGCGGTCAGGAACTCCACGGCGCGCCGCTCGGAGTAATAAGCACCATCCGGCGTGCCTTCGCCAAAGCCGACGTGCCCGCCTTCGGGCGGCGTTTCCAGGAACACAAACCTGCTCTGCGCCGCTACCTCACGCGGAAAGCAGGTAGGCGCCAGAAACGGGTCGTTCTGCGCATTCACCAGCAGTGTCGGGATGCGAATCTGGCTAAGGTAGCGGCCCGAGCTAGCTTTTTCGTAGTATTCCTCCGCCGACGAGAAGCCGTGCATCGGGGCCGTGTAGCGCGCATCAAACTGCGGAAAGTCGCGCAGCTCATCAATATCCGCCAAGTCAATCTGGCCGGGCAGTAGCTCTGCTTTCTGGCGCATTTTCGTGCGCAACGATTTGAGAAAGCGCTTGAGGTAAATGCGGTTTTCGGGACGCGAAATCTGGTGCGAGCTGGAGCGCAAATCCGTCGGGACGGAGAAAACCGCCGCCCGCTGCACCTGCGGCGGTACCCTATCTGGATTTTCACCCAGGTACTTAAGCGTGATATTGCCTCCGGCACTAAAGCCCGTAAGGTAGACGCGCTGGTAGCGGTCGGTTGCCAGAGCATGGCGCACCACAAGATCCAGATCATCGGTGTCACCTAGGTGGTAGGTGCGCAACAAGCGGTTCATCTCGCCGCTACAACTCCGGTAGTTCCAAGCCAGCGCATCGAAGCCGGCCTTGTTCAGGGCGCGCACCATGCCCCGCACGTACGGGCGGCTCGCATCGCCTTCCAGCCCATGCGATACAATAGCCAGCATGTCAGCGGAGTTCCCCTGTTGCCGTGCCCAGTCTAAATCGAGGAAATCGCCGTCTTCTGTTTCCACTCGTTCACGTTGGTAGCGCACCTCCGGTACTGAACGCAAAACACTAGGGACGATAGTTTGCAGGTGACCGTTGAACAGATAAAACGGCGGCTGGTAGGGCGAGTGGGCAACAAGTGGCATCTGGATGAGAGGCTAGCTAAAATGAAATAGAGTTAGTCAGCTAAGAAATACAAGCAGCGAATAAGTATGCATGCATACAATTAAATGATATCACAACTGCTGATGGAGTACAAAGTTATTGGCTGTGGTCAGCTCAAACAGGTGTGATTGACAAGTAAGCTAGACTCAACAGTAGTACTTTGCTATAAATGATATAATTAAAAAGGGAAAAATGCGTCTACTTAGTTCGCAATCCATCGTATGAATGTGCACTGATCTAAAAACACACAAACATGAAAACAACGAAAGCAATTCCGCATCTTTTGTTAGCTACCACACTCCTATTTGGCGCTGCTTGTAGTAGTACAAGTACCGGAGCCGGTTCTGAATCGACGGTGGGAAGTGGTACTGGCACCGGTAGTAGTGCGGGGGGCGCTGGCAGCGCAACGGCAACCAACGCCGACAATACTGCTACGGGCGGAGCCGTTGGTGCTGGTACTGATATGGGCTCGGCCCAAACCGTAACTACTGCCGCAACAGCCGGTGCAAGCGGTGCTGCCGCCGGCACCGATATAAATGCCTTTATGGGCACCTTCGCTACCATGCCCGACGCAACGTTCCTGCTAACGGCAGCCAGTAGTAACTTACTGGAAATACAGGCCGGGCAAGCGGCCGCGCAGAAAGCCGCCAGTGCCGACGTCAAGAAATTTGGGCAGATGATGGTCGACCATCATACCAAAGCCACGCAACAAATGCAGGCCGTAGCCACACCGCTCGGCGTGCAGCCTTCGCAGGCCCTGATGCCAATTCACCAGGCCATGCTGGATAAGGTTAACAGCAAGTCAGGAAAAGACTTCGATGAAGCCTACATGGATGCTATGGAAACGGCGCACGCTATGGACATTGCTATGTTCCAGGTGAAAAGCAAAGGTGCGGAAACGCCCGCCGTTCAGGCGTTTGCTACCAAAACGCTGCCCATGCTCGAGTCGCACCGTAAGATGGCAGGTGATTTAGAGAAGAAGGTTGATTAGTCAAGCTAGCTTTGAGCAGGGGGAGTAGGAGCACTGATTACGACTACTATCCGTCTACTATTTGCTAATTCAAATCGGATTCGTACCTTTGCAAACCCAAACTGAATCGAAACCGAGCAGAAAGTCAATTCCATATACCCATGGCGAATCATAAGTCGGCCCTCAAGCGCATCCGCTCAAACGAAGCCAAGCGCGTGTTGAACCGTTACCAGGCTAAATCGACCCGCACCGCTATCAAGAAGCTGCGTGCTAGCACGGATGCTACTGAAGCACAAACGCTGTTCAGCAAAGTATCCTCTATGCTGGATCGTTTGGCTAAGAAGAACATCATTCACAAGAACAAAGCAGCTAACAACAAGTCGAAGCTGGCTAAGTTCGTGAAATCACTGGCGGCTGCCTAACATAGGACTGCTTCTGCTCTTTTCATAGAAAAGGCCCTGCATTCAGTTGCGGGGCCTTTTTGCGTGAGTACCTAGGGTAGATAATAAAAAACTACCGGGTTAGGTTCAGGCGAAGCGTCTTATGGGTTGTGCCGGCGTGTAAGCGCACCATGTACAAACCCGCATCCAATGCTGTGCTGCTAATTGGGCAACTGTACTGTTTACCCGCTGCCGGCGTTCCATCAGCGAGGTGGCGTACTAGTTTGCCGGTAGTGTTATAAAGGTCCAGCGTGTAAGACTGTTCCGTCGGCAGGCTAAAGTCGACGGTAGCCTCAAGCTCGAACGGGTTGGGGTAAACCGCCAAAACCAATTCTGTACTGCTCGCCGGCGTATTAGCTACATTGCCGAAGGTGCTGGGCCGTGCGGCGGTGGCATTGCAGTCAACTATTTCTATCATAATCGGGGTGCGGCGGCTTTCGCAATTGCCAATGCCCTGAGCCACATAGTAGGTGGCCGCACTAATGGCCGTCGTAGAAGCGGCATACGTAGTTTCTACGCTGAGCGGAGTAGTTGCGGAAGCATCGGCGTAGAAGCGTAGCGTAGCATTAGCATCCGGTGCGCTGAAAGCAGCGCTGAGAGGTGTGGCTTGCGAGCCTTGGCAATAGCGCGCTATCACGCTACCGCTCAGCAACTGATTGAGATGCCCGTAGATGTAATTGGCAATAAGACTGCTACCCGCTTCATTCGGATGTAAGAAGTCTCTGCGCAGCGAAGTTGGCGGAATGTCGGCCGCGTAATCAGCAGCATCCTGCGCATTATCAGCTATGTACTTCGACACGAGGTAGCTGCGTACATCGAGGTAATGGGCGCCGTAGATTCGAGCTAGGTCGTTGTTTAGCGCTATAATTTGCTGATACTCATATGTGCCCTTGCCTTCACCCGCGCCGTTGCACACCGACAAAATGAGGTAGTCGGTGTGGGGGAGGGCCGCCACCATGGCCGCAATGTTGGCTTTCGTCTGCGCTGACTGGTTCCTCGGATCATTGCGCCCGGCCCAAATGATGGTGGGCCATGTTCTCTTCTGCGTATCGGCCAGCATCCGGTTGGCAATCAGCCCCGAATTTTCGCCTCCGACACCTAGGTTCGTGACGGTGCGGCCGCTGAGCTGCGACAGGATCGATGGGTAACGGCCAAAATTAGAATCGGTGAATGAGTCGCCCCAGGCGGCAATCGTGCTGGTATTGATAGCCAGAGAAGAAACCAGGGTAGGTGGGCTAGGTGCCGTCACCACATTCACTACCACCGGTGTGCGGCTGCTTTCGCAGTTGCCTACTACTTGCGCGGCATAGTAGGTAGTGCTACTGATAATAGTCGTCGGCGGCCGAAAATCACTGGTGAGTGGCGCTCCGCCCGTGGCTGTGGTGTACAGTTGAAGCATCGCGCCGCTGGTCAGCGTGATGCTGCTGCTGAGTGCACTGGCAGCGGAGCCTTGGCAGTAAGTCAGGGGGGAAGTTACGACCGGTGCCGTCACGTCGCAGACCGGCGATTGGGCTTGGGTAGCATCAAAAGCACCCGGGATTTCACGTGCAACGCTATTGTCGGGAAGTAGAAATCCGGCTACTACTAATAGCAACCAACCTAGAAAGGTACTGCCCGATATAGCTATCACTGGGGTTGAGTTTGCTGTCCAGGAATCTACGCGCAGCCTGTTTGGTGCCGGACTTTGGAAGTGCAGTAAACCCATAAGGGAAAGGCGTTATGTTTAAACTTTTTCAAGTAGAATACGAATTTAATGGCCTTTTCGCTTTATACAATACAATAAAATGTAGATTTTATTAAAATTAAATGAATCAAATAAGCGGGTTAGTTCTAAAAATCGTTAAAATGAGGTGAAAAAATAATACTCTCCTGTAACGTTTGAAATAACTAACTATCAGTGTTTTATGTGTGAAATTATTAGATGCTTATCTAAGACAAAAATTGGTTAGTTCACAAGCTTAATAAAATGCAAAAATATTTTGATAAGCTTGGGTTTGCACTGGCTGCATTACCAAGAAAGACAAACCTAGGTTGGCCCCTACACCCGCGAAAAAGGCCCCGCTTTATGAGCGAGGCCTTTCAGAATAACTTCACAAAGAAGCAAGTGCGGTGAGCCGATCTGTTTGTACTATAAGCAGTAGCTTAGCGCCTAGGCAATGCTCACCTTCACCATGTTGGTCTTCCCTTTCTCATTGATCGGCATCGAGGCGGTATTGATGAACACGTCGCCTTTTTGCAGATGGCCGGCTGCCGTAAGTGCGTAGCGAATGTCCGAAATAGTGCTGTCGGTGCTGAGCATCCGGTCGTAGTAGAAGGCGCGCACGCCCCACACTAGGCTGAGTACGGTGAGCAGACTCCGGTTGCTGGTGAAGATAAAAATATCCGATTTGGGCCGGTACTTCGAAATCTGGAAGGCCGTGTAGCCGCGGAAGGTCATGCCGGTAATAGCCTTCGCGCCCGTGTTCTTTGCCAGGTGGCCCGCCGCTGACAGCACGCTGTCGACCATAAACGAAGGCGACTGTGGATCAATCGGAAACCAGTGGTGATAGATAGTCTGCGATCTGCTTTCCACGCTGCGGATAATGCTTACCATCTGGCGGATAACCTCAATGGGATACTCACCAACCGCGGTTTCGGCGGAGAGCATCACGGCATCCGTGCCATCAAGTACGGCGTTGGCTACGTCGTTGGTTTCGGCGCGCGTTGGGCGTGGGCTCGTAATCATGCTCTCCATCATCTGCGTTGCTACGATGACGGGTTTGCCGGCCTGATTACACTTATGAATAATCATCTTTTGGGCCAGGGGCACCTCGCCGCCTGCAATTTCCACACCTAGGTCGCCGCGGGCTACCATCACAGCGTCCGTCAAGGCAATGATTTCGTCGACATTACGAAGGCCTTCCGGGGTTTCAATTTTGGCTACTACGCGCGTCTGCTTGCCGCTCTCCGCAATCAGCGACTTGATAAAGCGAATGTCCTCGGCACGACGGGCAAACGAAAGGGCGATCCAATCAACATCATGCTCTAGTCCAAATTGCAGGTCGGCAATGTCCTTTTCCGTCATCGACGGAGCCGTCACGTCAGAGTCGGGCAGGTTGATGCCTTTGCGGGGCTTCACAATGCCGCCGTATACTACTTCTACATCTACCTCTTTGTCGCGGTCAGTGGCTAGCACGCGCAACTCAATCTTGCCGTCGTCGATCAGAATCGCGTCGCCGGGCTTCACGTCGCGGGCCAGACCTAGGTAGATCGTGCTTAGGCGCGTGGCGGTGCTAGTTTCTTTTTCACCGCACACCAGCTTGATTTTATCGCCCGGCTTAATCTCTACGCTGCCGCCTTCTACTTCGCCCAAACGGATCTTAGGACCCTGCAAATCCTGAAGCAAGCCAACGTTGGTGCGCAGGTCCTTGTTAACGCGCCGCACCGTATTAATAACCGCCAAGTGGTCTTCGTAGGAACCGTGCGAGAAGTTCAGGCGAAACACATCAACACCTTCCCGAACCAGAGCGCTCAGGCGCTCATAGGTGTTAGAGGCCGGCCCAACGGTGGCCACGATTTTAGTTTTATTAAAGCTGGGACGAGATTCCATGAACTTAATAAGAGGTGTCAGAATGTAGTTTGGAGGCGCAAAGGTAGGGCGAACCGACAAGAGTGCACGCCCGCCGTCCGCTGCACGGTATCACCCGGCAAATGTCGAGAAAGCGACATGAGAGATACGTGAGGCAGGTGCCCTAGGGTTAGCGGCGGCGTCCGGCGCTCAAAAGAGCAGATTTTCTTTGAATTTTAACTCGTTCGGATCGAACTGGCAGCAGTACTGCACATCGGGCAGCGTGGCCAAGCGCTCGGCTACCAATTCGCTGGCCAGATGCCCCGTGCCGTTACAAACCTGAATTAAATAGTCATATTCTTTAATATCAGGTGCTAAGAACGGCTTCTTGAGGGTGGAAGGATCGAGGGAGCGGTTGCGAAATAAGCGCAGAATGCTGACCTCATTTTTGTATAAGTAGTTGCTAATCACCAATCGACCTTGGTGCAGCGGGTAAATCAGATCCTGTTGTTTCACTAAGCGCAGGCGTAGCAGGTTGTTCAGCGTCCAGGCTAGCTTGTGCTCCCGGCTCGACGAAACCAGGCCGAATAAGTCGAAGTCGCAGTCGTATTCTACCTCCAGTGTCAGGGTTTTCATAGCGCGTAATCAGGCCACTAAACGACAAAACTAAGCACAAGCATAGGCCTATGGAACCTGTGCTGTCATAATCTTGTACCTAGAAGATTCGGGGGGCTTTGTTTGAAAATGTTAGGGAAGATAGTGTTATTTGTGCCTAGTTTTCCTCAAACCCCCACGGAAATGTCTGAAATTGCAGAAAAAGTAAAAGCCATTATCATCGATAAACTTGGTGTTGAAGCTTCAGAAGTAACGCCAGAGGCAAGCTTCACGAACGATCTGGGTGCTGACTCGCTGGATACCGTTGAGCTGATCATGGAGTTCGAAAAAGAATTCAATGTATCTATCCCCGACGACCAGGCTGAGAACATCGCGACGGTAGGTCAGGCTATCAGCTACCTGGAAGAGCACGCCAAGTAAGGTTTGCGCTTTTTTACTTTAATTTAGTGCTTTTCGGCCGGCCCGCCGCCGGCCGTTTTGCTTTTTAGTCCAGTCTTCTTTCGCTCCTCCCGCTAGCCTATGTCTCTTCGGAGAGTTGTCGTGACCGGCCTCGGTGCCATCACCCCTATTGGCAATACTGTCTCTGCTTACTGGGACGGGTTGTCGCAGGGGGTGAGCGGTGCAGCGCCCATCACCCGCTTCGACGCCAGCAAGTTCAAGACCCGCTTCGCCTGCGAAGTAAAAGGGTACAGCCCTGACGATTACTTTCCAACCAAGGAAGGTAGGAAGATGGATATTTTCACCCAGTTCGCGCTCATTGCCAGCGACGAAGCTATCAAAGATGCCGGCATCGACGAAGGCGTTGACAAAGACCGGGTAGGCGTTATCTGGGGCTCTGGTATTGGGGGACTTACCTCGCTACAGGCAGAATGTATTGCCTTTGCTAAAGGTGACGGTACGCCGCGCTTCAACCCATTCTTCATCCCGAAGATGATTGCCGATAGTGCTTCCGGCAACATCTCCATCCGGCACAAGTTTCGCGGTCCGAACTTCGTAACGACTTCAGCCTGTGCCTCTTCTTCCGACTCCATCATCTCTGCATTCAATTACATCCGCCTGAACATGGCCGATGTAATGGTAACCGGTGGCTCCGAAGCTGCTGTTACTGAATCGGGGGTGGGCGGCTTTAATGCCCTGAAAGCGATGAGCGAACGGAACGACGCGCCTGAGGTAGCTTCTCGCCCTTACGACAAGGAGCGTGACGGCTTTGTGCTGGGCGAGGGTTCCGGCGCGCTGGTTCTGGAAGAGTATGAGCATGCGAAAGCCCGTGGCGCCAAAATCTACGCTGAGCTAATTGGCGGCGGCATGTCGGCTGATGCTTATCACATTACGGCTCCTGATCCGGAAGGTAATGGTGTGATGCTGGTGATGAAGAACGCGCTTCGGGATGCTGGTATCAGCCCCGAGGAGGTTGACTATATCAACACCCACGGCACGAGTACGCCCCTAGGTGATGGTGCCGAAATCAAAGCCATTGAGAAGGTATTTGGCGAGCACGCCTACAACTTGAACATCAGCTCGACCAAGAGCATGACGGGTCACTTGCTGGGTGGTGCCGGGGGCATAGAAGCCGTTGCTGCCATCCTGGCGATGCAGCACAGCCTGGTGCCGCCCACGATCAATCACTTCACCGACGACCCCGAACTGGATCCGCGCCTGAACTTCACGTTCAACCAAGCGCAGGCGCGCGAAGTGAATGTTGCGATGAGCAATACGTTTGGCTTCGGCGGGCATAATACGTCGGTCATTTTCCGCAAATTCAAAGAATAATGCCTCGTTCCGGCCAGCCACTCCCGCTGTTCGGGTTTTTCCGACGGTTTCTTGGTCAAGACCGCGTCTTTCGGCAAGCAATTGCCACGGTAATCGGCCGCACGCCTGACAACGTGCGGCTTTATCATTTGGCCTTTACGCACTCCTCTCTGGTGCGGCAGCAACCCGAGCAGGGGCGCCACCAAAGCAATGAGCGCCTGGAGTTTCTGGGCGATGCTATCCTAGGTTCGGTGGTGGCGGAGTACCTGTTTCGGAAGTATCCTTACGAGCAGGAAGGCTTTCTCACCGAAACCCGCTCCCGCATTGTGAACCGGGAAAGCCTGAACAACCTAGCTTTGAAAATCGGCCTCGATAAGCTCGTGCAGCTCGACCCGACACAGGGGCGAGTGTCTAGGTCGCGTTCGGTCAATGGCAATGCGTTGGAGGCGCTCGTAGGGGCTGTATACCTCGACCACGGCTACAAGGCAGCCCGCAAGTTTGTGCTGAGTCGATTGATCAAGCCGTACGTAGACGTGAAAGCGCTGGCTACGACCACCAGTAACTTCAAAAGCAAGCTGATCGAGTGGGCCCAGCGACAGGGCAAAAACCTGCGCTACGACATTTCGGGGCAGCCACAAACAGGTGGTGCTATAGAATTTTCGGCTACGGTATTGATTGACGACGAGCCCGTTGCTACTGGGATGGGCTTATCAAAGAAACAAGCGGAGCAAACGGCAGCGGAGCGGGCGCTGGCTGTACTAGGCATTTGAAAACAGCTTCCGATAGCTAGGTTAAGCCTTTCTCTGAATACCAGGGCGATTTAGCCAGTGTCGAAAAGCTAGGGTGCCGAGCGCGTAGGCAACCACGTCAAATGGGTCGTGTACGTAATGCGAAGACCAATGCGGCACTATCGCCTCAAAGACAACTGAAACGTATATCCACGCTGCTGCCAGCCACGAGTCCGGGAAGGTGAAAGCTAGGTTTCGGGTTAGACGCCGTTGCACCACCAGTGTCAACGTCAACAGAATGGGCATGCAGACAAGGTCGGCTAAGTAGCCTGTAACGTAAGTCGACAATGTCCAAGAGCCGAAAAGTTGGAGGGCTTTGTAGAGACTATAGAGCACGGTGGCTACCACAAAAAGCGGGTGCCGCAACTCCGGCAAGGCTACCATCAGACGAGCTAGCCCGCGACTACTACTCCTAGCCAAATGAAGAAAGAAATGATAGCGGCAAAAAGCATTTGGCCGCTAAGCACAACGTATTTCCACAGGCGAGTAAAGGAACCGTCGGTCGGATATATCTGGATGAACACTTTGGGCGCTTTCTCATCCTTACGTTCCTCTTCAGCTCGGCGGAGCATACTTTGGTAAGACTGCGGGTCGAGTAACTCACCGCAATGCTGGCACCGATCTTCGTAGTGCAAGTTCCAAGCAGACCAATGCCCGCAGTGAGGACATTTTTTTGTATTGGTGCTGGAGGAGTTATCCACGGTAGGTTAGGCTAAAGGATAGACGCTTGGGCTGAACCTAAAGCAAGGAGATGACCCGCTGCAATTATGCATGAAGATAGCGTAATTACTCTGGAAATGGTAGGCTACGTACCTGAGTAATACTTGTTTTTACCCAGCAAAGACAACCTGTCGAGCCTAAAACCAGTTGTTCTCTCAAACCCTTTTCTACTGCTCATGAGAATTGCCGGCGCTGCCCTCAACCAGATTCCTTTTGATTGGCAACATAACCTCCGCAATATCGAGGAGGCGATTAAGCAGGCTAAAGCGCAAAGCGTGGAGCTGCTGTGCCTGCCCGAACTGTGCCTAACCGGCTACAACTGCGAAGACCTTTTTCTTAGCAATTGGCTACCCGAAGCTGCCTTAACGCATCTGCAAAAGATTCGGCCCTGGACACAGGGTATTGCGGTGTGCGTGGGTCTGCCGGTGCGCCTAAATGGTCGCACGTACAACACCGCCTGCGTGCTGCGCGACGGCGAAATCTTAGGTTTTGCGGCCAAGCAGTTTCTGGCTAATGATGGCGTGCACTACGAACCCAGGTTTTTTGTGTCGTGGCAGGCGGGGCAAACGGCCCAGTTCACTTGGGAAAGTGAGGAGTATACCATCGGCGACTTGGTGTTTGAGCACAAAGGCGTGAAATTCGGCTTTGAAATCTGTGAAGATGCTTGGCGACCAGCAGCTGACCGGCCAGCGGGGCGGTTGATACCACGGGGCGTGCAGTTGATTCTCAACCCTTCGGCGAGTCATTTCGCAATGAGCAAAACCGACCAGCGCTATCACATCGTGCTGGAAGCTTCGCGCGATTATTGTTGTACGTATCTGTACGCCAACCTGCTCGGAAATGAGGCGGGGCGTACGATATACGATGGCGAAATCCTGGTGGCGCGCAATGGGCACCTGATTACCCGCAACCAGCTCATGAGCTTCAAGGAAGTGGATCTGGAATGCACTGATGTGGATTTTGATGCCGATCTGCCCATTGCCGAAGAAATCACCCCATTGCCCGCCCCTGACGAATACCGCGAGCTAAACCAAGCCTTGAGCCTAGGTTTGTTCGACTACTTGCGCAAGGCACATAGCCGTGGCTTTGTGCTTTCGCTTAGCGGTGGTGCCGACTCGTGCATGTGTGCCGTAGCCGTAGCCGAGATGGTGCGGCTCGGGGTGGCGGAGCTAGGCGCGGCCGAGTTTATGCGCCGTTCAGGCTGCTTTTCGGAAGAAGATATTGCGCAATTGGCGGGTGAAGTTGATGCAGGGTTTGCCAACGTTATGAATCCAGAGAACAGCGGTAGCCAACCTAGCTCGGCTGCTCCTGGCACGGCTAAAGTTTCGCAGGAGGCAGTGGCTCGCGCTGCGACACAGCCACCGCAAGCCGCGCAATTTGCCACGGCCAATAAGCCGCTGGTGGAGCGCCTCCTGACGTGCGCTTACCAAGGCACCGTCAACTCCTCGGACGATACTTATCTGTCAGCTAAGGAGTTGGCGGATTCCATTGGCGCCGTGTTCTTCGACTGGACCATCGACGACGAGGTGAAAGGCTACGTGGGCAAGATTGAGCATGCCCTAGGTCGGCCGCTGACTTGGCAAACCGATGACCTAGCTTTGCAAAATATTCAGGCGCGGGTGCGTGCTCCTGGTATCTGGCTGGTAGCCAACGTGAAAAACTGCCTGCTCATCACGACCTCCAACCGCTCGGAAGCTTCTGTAGGCTACTGCACCATGGATGGCGATACGGCCGGCAGTATTTCGCCCATTGCCGGCGTTGATAAGTACTTCGTGAAACAGTGGCTGCGTTGGGCGCAGCAGGAGCTAGGATATACTGCCCTAGGTCGAGTAAACGACTTGCAACCCACCGCCGAGCTACGGCCTTTGGAGGAAAAACAAACTGACGAGCGCGACCTAATGCCGTACCCGTTGCTGAATCGGATAGAGCGCCTGGCTTTCTATAATCGCTTGAGCCCGAAGCAAGTGCTTGCTACGCTTACGGAGGAAGAAAAAGGAACAGAACCGGAACTGCTCAAAACCTACGTGAAGCGCTTCTACTCGCTGTGGGCGCGCAACCAGTGGAAGCGTGAGCGGTACGCCCCATCCTTCCATCTTGACGACTACAACGTGGATCCACGCTCCTGGCTGCGTTTCCCGATCCTGAGCGGTGGTTACCACGAGGAGTTGGATGCACTCTAAGAGCAAGTGTTTGTGCGTAGCTCGATAAGCTTTTAACAGGTGCAACGTTCTGGATAGGCGCGGCTGCAAGTCGCGTCTACATTCCATTACCTTTGCGCCTACCTCTTAACGCTCCTTGCTCATGCTTTCCCTTTTGGCTTACATCACCTGGACCGCCTCACCTATCATTGCTCAGCTAGGTCCGCTAACGCTGCGCTGGTACGGGCTGCTGTTCATGTCGGGGTTCGTAATCGGAACCTTCGTGCTGACGCACATCTATAAATCGGAAGGCGTGCGGCCGCACTGGGTGGATGTCATTACGGTGTACATGCTGATCGGGACGGTAGTGGGGGCGCGGCTCGGACACTGCCTGTTCTACGACCCTGACTATTATCTGGCGCACCCGCTTGACATTCTCAAGATCTGGGAAGGTGGGCTAGCCAGCCACGGAGCTACCCTAGGTATCTTGTTGGCCGTGTGGCTTTTCTCGCGCAAAAACAAGTTTGATTACCTCTGGACACTCGACCGTATCGTGATTGTGGTAGCCTCAGGCGGTGCGATGATTCGCCTGGGCAACCTGTTCAATTCCGAAATCATCGGGCGTGTGACGGATGTGCCGTGGGCCTTCAAATTTGCGCGCTACAACGAGATTCACCACGAGCTAACGAACATTCCGAATGAGCTGCGCCACCCGACGCAGATTTACGAGTCGCTGTTTTGCGTGTTCCTATTCATCCTGCTCTACTCGATGTGGAACCGCACGAAAGAAAATACGCCGCGCGGTTTGCTGTTCGGGCTGTTCGTTGTATTGCTCTTTACCTTCCGCTTTCTGGTCGAGTTCCTAAAGGAAAACCAAGTAGATTTTGAGAATAACCTGCCCCTGAACATGGGCCAACTCCTCAGTATTCCGCTGATTCTTATTGGTATTTGGGTGGTGCTGCGGGCTGGTAAGTGGCCCGGTAATCCGTTTGGCTATGCACCCCGCGACTTGGATCAGGAGTCTACAACGAAAGAAGCCGTCAAGATTAAATAGAAAAAGGCCCGCCGAAAGCGGGCCTTTTTCGTGGGCACAACCTAGGTTATGCTAGAGCTTGTACTGGTATAAGCTACCTTCCTCGGTGCTGATGACTACGGTCTGATTGTCCGTGAAGGTAATTCCTTCCGTCTGACCCGCGCCGGTTAGGTCTACGTGGCGCGGCTTGGCTTTCAGGATGGCATTGAAGTCGCTGCCTTCCAGCACGAATAATTCTTCACGAGCTAGCAACACCAGCCGACGGCCGTCGGGGCTGAGGCTGGCATCGGTCACTTCGCCGGGAATAGCTAGCTTGGCAATCAGCTTGGCCGTTTGCTGACCGGGCTGGTCATTGAGCGCGTACACTTTGCTGGTGGTTTGTTGCGCGCGGTCTTTAGTGAATAAGTACAGCTTGCCCGCATGCCAGATCGAGGCTTCACAATCAAAATTCCGGTCGTCTTTCTTTGGCGGAAACTCAGTCTGATCGGCGTAAGCAAACGGAATTTGGCTGACCTGCTGCGGCGCGGCAGGATTCACCCGGTACACGACTAAGTTCTTGCGGCTGTTGTTGTTATTACCCGCATCTACTACGTACAGGGTGCCTTTATCATCCTTGGCTAAGCTTTCCCAGTCGTGGTTGGCCACAGGCAAACTTATCTCCTGAAGCAGCTTGCCTTCCGCATTCACTTTATACAAAGTAGGCGAGTTGCCGGCATCGGCGTTGGTGTAGAACGTGCCGGGCTGATCGGCGAGGGCTAAGCTGGAGCTTTCGGGCACGTTGGAGAACGTGGCTAGCTTACTCAAGCCCGGTATAGCCACATCGATGAAGCGGTTTTCCAGGGTGTCTTCTTGATTCTTCTTGCCTTTCTTGCCGTCCTTTTTACCGCCTTTTTTTGAGTCCTTGTGCGTCTTTACGGTGCTGTCTTCGTTCTGCGCCTGCGAGCAGCTGCTGCCGCTGAGCACACCGACCAGCGCGGTAAGTACGAGAATTGTACGCATCAGTTAATTAGGTATTTATATGAAAAAGAGCTGCTCCGAACAAGTAGTCCGGGCAGCTACAGATAGGTGTTATACGGCGCTTACACGCTTAAGGTACAGGGTCGTAGCCGTGCCCGCCCCACGGGTGGCAGCGGCTGATGCGGCGCAACGCCAGCCAGCCGCCCCGCCACGGCCCGTGCTTCTGCACTGCCTGCGCCGCATAGGCCGAGCACGTTGGCTGGTAGCGGCAACTGGCCGGGGTGAGCGGCGAAATCAGATGCCGGTACACCCAAATAAGACCTAGCAGGAGTTGGCGAAAAAGGAAGTTCATAGCTGATTAGCTAAGCAGGTCATCTTTAGAACAAAATTGAGTTCCGGCATACTTGTTGGGTCTTTTTATAAAATATTTCTAAGGTAGATAACCTAGGCGCTGCCGTTTGCGCAACGCCGTGTATAGCTAGGTAAGAAGTGAAAAGTTGCAGCCTGTCGGGCTTGGCAGCTATTCGGTTATGGAGTGTTTATGAGAAAACTATACGTTCTGCTAATTAGTGCATTACTGATTGGTGCTGTGGCACAGGCCCAGGGCAATGGGCCAGGTGTGCGCGGGGCGCGGGCGGCGGGGCTGGGCAATGCCTCCGTCACGCTGACGGACGTTTGGTCGATTGGCAACAACGTGGCGGGCCTAGGTCAGGTGACGCAGAAAAGTATCGGCTTCTACGCGGCAAATCAATTTGTGATGAGTGCCCTCAGCTCCGCCGCGCTGGCTGTCGCGCTACCCATCGGCGCAGTAGCAGAAACAGATACAAAGGCAAAGAATGGAGTAGTTGGTCTTGAAGCCCAGCGCTTTGGCGATAAGCGCTACGCCGAACAGCGCCTTGGTGCAGGCTACGGCTACCGTGGCGGGCAGGTAAGCGTGGGCGTGCGCGCCGACTTATTGCAGTTGAGCATGGAAGGACTAGGTAGCCGCCGCGCCGTGGCACTGTCGTTGGGCGGACAAGCCGAGATTGTGCCGCGCCGGCTGGTATTCGGGGCTTATCTCTATAATCTCAACCAGGCGAAGCTGGCTCACTACGAAGAGGAGCGGGTGCCAACGGTATTGAAGGCCGGTTTTTCGTACCGACCTGGCAAGAAGCTGATGCTCAACGTGGAAACGGAGAAAGACGTGGAGCAGGATGCCGATTTCAAAGCAGGGCTAGAATATCAAGTTACCGAAGCATTGCACCTGCGCGCTGGGTTTTCGTCCCTCACCGAGCAGACAACCGCTGGGCTAGGTTTCCTCACCGGCCGCTTTCGCATCGACTATGCCGCAGCTTGGCAGACTGCCCTGGGTTTGAGCCAATACGTTGGCGTCAGTTTCCAAACGGCTGTCAAATGAGGCGCAGGTTAAGACGCAGCATCGCCTACATCGGCACGTTGCTGCTGGCCGCTGGGCTGGCGTTGCCGTTGCAGGCGCAGGAGTACGTGCGCCCGCCGGCTGATATCGACCGGTTGGTACAGGAACTGTTTGCCGAAATTCAAAGCGCGCAGGTGCCCTACGAAGACCTTTACGAAGCACTGCTGCAATTTTATCAGACGCCGCTCAGCCTGAACACCGCTAGTCGCGAAGAGTTACGGGCGTTGCTGCTGCTCTCCGAAACGCAGATTACGGCGCTGCTGGAACATCGGGAAAAACGCGGCGCGTTGCTGAGTTTGTATGAGCTGCAAAGTGTTCAAGGCTTTGACTTGCGCACCATTTACCGCGTTGCGCCGTTCGTGGCGGTGCAGGATGGCGGCGCAAACCGCACACGCGAACCGCTGTGGCAGCGCATCTGGCAGGAGGATAATAACGCTTTGTTCGTGCGCTATGAGCGGGTGCCGCAGCAGCGCAAGGGCTACACCCCGCCTGACACAACCAGCGGCGGCCGCCTTACAAGCCGCTACCTAGGTTCGCCGGATAAACTGCTGCTGCGCTACCGCGTGAGTCGGCCGCACGATTTCAGCGTGGGCCTGACGGCAGAAAAAGACGCCGGCGAGCCATTGCGCTGGAACTCGGCCGCAAACCAATACGGTGCTGATTTCTACTCGGCTCATCTGATGTTGCAGGAGCGCGGCCGGCTCAAGACCCTAGCTTTGGGTGACTATCAGCTTCAGTTTGGGCAAGGGCTATTGTTGTCGTCGGGGTTGCAGGTGGGTAAGGGCGCCGAGACGATTACCTCTATCCGGCGCAGCAGCCTGGGCGTGCGGCCGTATTCATCGGTGCTGGAAAGTACGTTTTTTCGCGGGCTGGCAGCTACCGTTGTGGTCAGCAAAACGGTGCGGGCCACCGGCTTTTTCTCGCTGAAAAACGTCGATGCGAACCGCCAGACCAGCGGCGATTCATTGGCCGAATTCGACGAATACTCGTCTGGTATCCTGCTCACGGGCTTTCACCGCACGGCAACGGAGCTGGCCAACCGCCACCGGATGCGCGAGCAGATTACGGGCGGCAATATGACCTATACCAGCGCAAACGGCAACTTCTCCGCTGGCGGCACTGTGGTCGATACGCACTATAGTACGGCTATTCAGAAGCGGCCCGAGCTGTACAATAAGTATGAGTTTCGGGGTACGCACAACCTGGCCGCGAGCCTGCACTACAACTACGTGGTGCGCAACGTGCTGCTGTTTGGCGAAGCCGGCCGCTCCAGCAGTGGCGGCCTAGGTACCGTGAATGGCCTGCTGGCAACACTGACGCCGAACGTGGATGCCTCGGTGCTGTACCGCCACTACGCCCGCGACTTTCACACGTTCTACGGCAATGCGCTGAGCGAAAACACCCGCAACATCAACGAGAGTGGCTTGTACCTAGGTCTAAAAGTAAGGCCGGTGGCCCGCTGGGAGGTTTCCACTTATTACGACCGGTTTCGTTTTCCGTGGCTGAAGTACCAGGTGGGTGCTCCGTCGGTGGGGCACGACTGGCTGGCGCGGTTGGCGTTCACACCTACCAAAACCAGCCTGCTCTACGTGCAGCTGCGCACCCGCGTGAAAGCCTACGACGCCGACCCGGTGCCGGGCCGGGCGGTGCGCCCCATGCCGATGCCAGTGCCCACGGAGCGCCGCAGCCTGTTGCTGTTTTACGATGCCAGTCCCACGTCCGTGCTCAGCCTACGCACGCGGGTGCAAGGCACGCGCTACCGCGAAGGCACTGGGCTGTTGCGTACGGGCTTTGTGTTGGCTCAGGATGCAGCCGTGCATATCGGCCCGAGGGTGCGGCTGAGTGGCAGGTACGCCCTTTTCGACACCGACGACTATGACACGCGTCAGTATGTGTTTGAGCAAGATGTGCTGTATGCCTTTTCGGTGCCGCCGCTCTACGGCCAAGGCACGCGGGTGTATAGTCTCGTTGAGTTTCGCTGCACGCGGCACCTCACGCTATGGCTGCGCTATGCGGAAACAAATTACCGCAATCAGAAAACAATAGGCTCGGGGCTGGAAGAAATTCAGGGTTCGCGCCGCTCGGAGGTGAAGGCACAGATGCGGTATAAATTCTAGGTAGCGCGAAGCTCAGGCTTGGCGCTATGGTGCGCTACATTTTGCTACTGCTTAAGCAAGCGCAGCACGGTAGTGCCTTCGGGCAACGCTAGGTGCAGGTGGTAAACGCCATTGGCAAGCTGGCCTAGGTCGAACGGATGCAGGAGGGAAGCCGCGCTTTTAGTTAGCTTTTCCTGGAGCACCGTGCGACCTAGGGCATCCGTCACGCGCAGTTCTATTTTGCCGCGTTGTGCATTATCCAAGGCCAGTTGAAACTGACCCGTGCTCGGGTTTGGATAAACGGCTATGCCCGCCTGCACCGCGTTAATCTGATTGCCCAGAATGATATACGTAATGCTGATTTCGTTGGTATAAGCGGAAGGACCGATGGCATTGGTGGCGCGCACGCGGTAGTAATAGGTGCCGGGCACCGTCAGCAGATCGGCGTAGGAAACAACATTCGCCGCCGTAGTGGTCAGGCGCTGGTAGCTGGTCGTATTCGCCAAAGAGCGTTCTATCTCAAAGCCCGTTTCAGAGTTGGAAGCATCGATCCAACCTAGGTTGACGATGGCGGTGTTTAGGGCGGCGCTTAGAGCCAGGGGAGGCAGCGGCGGCAGGGCGCACACCGCAAAGCTGACAAGCTGCGACTGGCTCGTTCTGCCGCTAGTACCGGTGAGCGTGAGCTGGTAAGTGCCTGCTGCGGCCGCTGTCGTGGCTGTGAGCAGGAGCTGCGTACTGTTGCCCGGCGATACAAGGTTATTGGTAAAGGTAGCTGTAACGCCGGCTGGCAGCCCACTGACTGTGAACGTGATAGGACTGGAAAAACCTAGCACCGGCGTAGTCGTGATGGTGGCTGAAGCGGGCGTGCTACCGGCGCAAGCCGTTGTAGCAGGTGAGGTGCTGCTGATGACAAAGCCAGGAGCAGTCGGTGCCTGAATGGTAAAGTTCTGCCTCGAAATAGCGAAGAAGATGTTGCCCACGGCTTCTACCTTGATGCGTGCCGTGGTCGTATTGGCTAGGTTACTTGGCAGCGTAATCACCTCGCTGCCGTCGTTGGGCGTATTCGCCGCCAGCACCGTCGGAAAAGTCAGGCCGCCATCGGTGGAAAGCGAGATTCTGACCGTAGCTGCGTTGATGGGCGCCGCCGTGGTGTTGGCCACGTCCCAGGTCACGGCCTGCGCAACGCCCGTATACCAGGTTGCACCCGCCGTGCTGGGTGAAGTAATAAGGAAAGAACCCGTATTTGCCGCCACCACTACCTGCATCGAGTCGTAGCCGATGGCGCCGCCGGTCGGGCGATTGTCGCGGGCTACCAGGCGGAAGGTCAGGCGGCGGGCGTAGGCGGGTAGCTGCTCACCTAGGGTCGAGGTGTTGTTTAGTAAGTCGGTGAGGTGGGGAAAGGTGCGCGAAGAACTGCTCGCAGGTGGAAAAACCCGGAAAATTGGAGCATCGCCCGAGGGCGTTCTGGGGGAACCGGCAGGACCTAGGTTGAACTGCTCCCACGAATACGTAAGGGCGTCCCCGTCAGGGTCGGTGGCACTGCCGGTGAGCGTGAAGGGCGTATTGATCGGAATGGCATAGCTGCTGCCGGCATTCACCACCGGCGGCAGGTTGCCGTTGGGCGTATTCACGCTGCACGTCGCCGTGCCGGTGAGGTATTCCGTAATCTGATCGAGGCTGTGGGAATGAAAATACGGGTCGCTGTTGAGCTGCAAATCATCGGAGCCACAGATGCCGGCGTAGCCCATGATCGTGGAGCCGCCGCCCGGCTCGTAGGCCGAGTTCGCTGCGCGGTTGCCGCCGCCACAGTTAAGCGACACGCTGTTAAAAGTATGCTCCGCCCCAAACTGGTGCCCCATCTCGTGCGCAACGTAGTCGATATCGAAAGCGTCGCCGAGCGGCGTAGGCAGACCGGTCGAGCCGCGGGCTTTCTGGCCGGCCCGGCACACAACACCTAGCCCCGCAATGCCACCATCGGCCGTGTTGAAAACGTGGCCAATGTCGTAGTTGGCCGTGCCAATCACGGAGTCGATAGTGCGTTGGTTAGTGGTGAGGGTCGTGGTGTTGCTCAGGTTGGTGTACGGGTCAGCCGTTGGGTCGAGGTAGATAAGCTGATCGGTGTTGGCAATCAAGATCAGTCGCACCGATAGCTCCTGCTCATACACGCCATTCACCCGGTTGATGGAAGTCACCATTCGAGCCAAAACGTCACTTTTCGTGGGAGTGGCGCCTGCTACTGCCGCGGCATATTCGCCGGTGCAGGCCAGCGCCAGTCGGTAGGTGCGAAGCTGGTTGTCGTTGGGAAGGTGTTGAGCATTAGATGCTTGAGAAGTGTGCTCAGCTTCCGCGTTCAGACAGGCCCAAGAGGGCAGGCTCTGCATAGCCGAGTGCTCAAACACAAGGTGCTGCGTTGTGTCGCCGCTAGCGGCTGGGTCGATAAACACCGTTTTGCCGCGCATCCGAATCATGGCGTGAAAGCCGGCGGGAGTCAGGTCGAGGCGGGCTGAGGCACCTAGGTCGTCAATTCCGCGCGCTTCGTAGGTCTTGATATTTGGATAGCGGTCGGCTAGCTCGGGAGCCATTACGAGCACTTCGGCCACCCGGAAGCGGGCTGACGAGCCATCGGGCAGCGGCAACGAGAGCACCGTGGCCGAAGTGCGAGCGGCACCCGCACCCGGCGCCTGCTGCAAGGTTTGTCGTAAGTCATTCAACCGAAAATTCACCGCCCGATACCGCGCCAGATGCGTTGTAGTAGCGTGCACAGCCACCGTCTGTGGGCTGTCGGACCAGAGTACCCGCTGCGCGGCTACGTGCTGCGGGCGTAGCACCGTTGCCATGAGCAAACTCAGCAGAAACGTGAGCCTAGGCCAATAGCTAGGTTGACGAGACATAACAATAGAGACCATAAATAAAGAAGCTAAGTAACCACTTTGGTATAAAGTGAATCGGCGGGCTTACGTGAATCGGCAAGTTGTAGCCACCTAGTTTGTATTGAAACCAGCTTCGCTAAAAGGTTGCTTGCTGCCGGCTGGCAAGCTGGCTTTGTCGAAGCAGAGGTAGTGGGCCGTATCGCCGGGGCGGTATGGCTCGATGAGCAGGCTCTGGCCTTCGTAGATGATCATGGCCCGCAAGCCTGTGGGCGTAAGATCCAGGCGCACACGATTTTCGGGTTGGTTTGGTAGTTCGCCGGCGTAGGTGCGCAGCATTGGGTAGCGGGCGGCCAGCTCCGGCGCCATCACCGTGGTGGCGCGCATCCGAAACCACAGGCGCGAGCCATCCGGCAAGGGCAGCGCCAGCAGCAGCCCCGACGAGCCATCGACTGGCACATCGGCCAATGCTTTCTGTAAGCCTTCCAGGTCGAGGGCGGCCACGTAGTAGCGGCTCGGGGCAAACCTAGGTTTGCCGAGCTGCTGCGCTTGCTCGGCCGGTACGGTTTGCCAGAAATCAGGGCCAGTTTCCTGTGCGGTGGTCGCGCTTGATGAGCTAGGCATATGAGCAGGAGCTGAGCAGGCCAATACGACGCAGCAAACGCTTGTGAGCGAGAAAGTAGCGAACAAACGTAAGTGCGGCAGCATAGCTAGGTGCGAAGCAAAGACAAAGAAATGAGATACGCTTTTTGGCGTTGGTTGGGCATGCTTCAACGTCTACTGGCAGGCATATCTTACAAAAGACAAGTTGGAAAAGCAGGCACAAAAAAAGCGGCTCCCATTCGGGAGCCGCTTCTGACTGTTGCGCAAAGCAAGTAGAACGGGCTACTGCTTGAGCAGGCGCGTAACCGTGGAGCCGTCGGGCAGCGCCAGGTGAAGCTGGTAGATACCGTTGGCCAACTGGCTTAGGTCGACAGAATGCTGTAATGGGGCAGCACCCTTGTTCAGCTTTTGGCTGAGCATCGTACGACCTAGGCCATCGGTGATGTGCAGCTGCACGGCACCGCGCTGGGCGTTGTTGATCTGCAACTGGAACACGCCCGTGCTGGGGTTCGGATAAACCTCGACGCCCTTCAGGATGCCCGGCTGCACCGAGGCCAGCGGGCAGGCCGCCGTCGACACGATGAGGCTGATAACCTTGCTCTGCGTGATGCTGCCGCTGGTGCCCGTCACGGTTATTGGGTAGGTGCCTGGTGCTACAGTGGCCGCGGTGCTGAGCAGGAGCTGGGTGCTGTTGCCGGCCAGCAAGGTGGCTGGGGCGAAGGTGGCGGTTACGCCGGCGGGCAAACCAGTTGCCGTCAGGGCCACTTGGCCTTTGAAGTTCTGGAATTGACCTACAAACATCGGTACCGTAACGGCAGTGCCGGGGCACACGGCCAAGCCGCCAGCTGGCGCACAGGCGGGCGTCAGGAAGAACGTGGGCGTGGTAGACACCTGCACGGCGAAGTCGTTGTCGGAGATGTCGAAGAAGATGTTGCCTTCGGCTTCTACTTTGAGACGAGCAGCGGCAATGTTACCGTAGATCGGCGGAATCGTCACGTACTCGCAGCCATCATTAGGCGTGTTCGACAGCAAGTTGATGCTGAACGTACGGCCACCGTCCACCGACAGCAGGATGTTGACCCCAGCCGCGCTGATGGGCGCTGCCGTGGTATTAGCCACGTCCCAGGTTACTTGCTGCGGAATACCGGCCGTGAGGGTCAGGTTAGCTGCGTTCGGAGCCGTTACGACGAAGGGGCCGGTGTTGGGAATAGCCGAAACGGTGGTCGTGGCGTAGTCAACGGCACCACCCGTAACGCGGTTGTCGCGGGCCACGAAGCGGAAGTTCATCGTGCGGGCGTAGCTCGGCAGAATCTCGCCGATTACGGGCACGTTAGTGAGGAGCGCACCTGGCTGACCGCCCGGACGCACGGCCGATGGGAACGTACGCGAAGGATTCGGCGTGGGCGGGAAGAAGCGGAAAATTGGCGCATTGCCGCTTGGTGCGTTCGGTGCGCCGGCCGGACCTAGGTCGAACTCTTCCCAGGAGTAGGTGAGTCGGTCGCCGTCGGGATCAGTAGCTGAGCCGGTGAGCGTGAAGGGCGTGTTCAGCGGAATGTTGTAGCTAGGTCCGGCATTCACTACCGGCGCCTGGTTGCCCGTAGGCGTGTTCGCGCTGCAATTGCCATTGCCCCGCACGTAGGTCGTGATTTCGTCGAAGCTGCGGCTGTGGAAATACGGGTCGCTGTTCGACTGCGTGTTGTTGGCGCCGCAAATACCAGCGTAGGCCATGATGGTGGTGCCGCTGCCGGGCTCGTAGGCGTTGGCTGCCGAGCGGTTGCCGCCGGCGCACGAACCTAGGTTGCCGTTGAAGGTGTGGTTGCCGCCAAACTGGTGACCTATTTCGTGGGCTACGTAGTCAATGTCGAAGGCGTCGCCGGTGGGGTTAGGCAGGCCCGTGGAGCCGCGGGCTTTCTGGCCGGCCCGGCATACAACACCTAGCCCAGCGATGCCGCCATCAGCCGTATTGAAGATGTGACCAATGTCGTAGTTGGCCGTGCCAATCACGTTATCGATGGTCGTTTGGTTCGTGGTCAGCGTGGCGCTGTTGCTCAGGTTGGTGAAGGGGTCCGTTGCGGGGTCCAGGTAGATAACCTGATCCGTAGTCGGGATCAGTACGAAGCGAATTGCTAGCTCCTGCTCGTAAACACCACTCACCCGGTTTATCGAGGCGACAATGCCGGCCAGGGCTTCTGCTTTGGTTGGGGCCGTTGTGTTCACCGACTTATTGCGGGCATACTCACCCGTACACGACACCGCCAGGCGGTAGGTCCGTAGGATGTCGCCGTTCGGTGCCAGCACCGAGCTAGGTGTCAGAGCCGCGGCTGTAGAGGTTTCGGTGGTATAGCAGGTGCGTTGCTGACTGGCAAAATCCATAGCGCGCCGGTCGAACACCAAGTGATGAGAATCATCGCCTTTCGCGGCCGGGTCAATGAATACAATGTTATTGAACGAGCGGATCATGGCGTGAAAACCCGCCGGGCTCACATCGAGCCGAGCGCTGGCATTGGGGTCGTCGATGCCTTCCGCCACGTACGTCTTGATCATGGGGTAGCGCGCTGCCAGCGCCGGGTCCATCACCAGCGACTCGGCTACCCGGAAGCGGCCCGAGGAGCCGTCGGGCAGAGGTAGCGAGATGATGGTGCTGGATTTACGCGCGGCGTCTGTTGCGGCGGCTGGTGCCGTTCGTAGCGCGTCGCGCACGGCATCCAATTGGAAAGCCACCGCACGATATTGCTTAAGCGAATTAGTCACCGGGCGGGCCTGCGCGGGCACTTGTGGGTCATCAGCCCACAGAACTCGTTGAGCAGCCGCCTGCTGTGGAATAGCGAGTCCTGCACTTAGCAGAGCCGCCAGCAGGGCGGGTCGCCAAGTAGTAGGAAGGGTAAAAGTTGGCTTCATAGTAGAAAAAAGATGAATAGTTGGTGAAGGTTAGGCGCCAACAATATAGAATGTAATTGACTAAAAACTAGGGGTTATAGCATGATGACGATATTTTATTGTGGTTTTGAAGGATAAAAGCCGTTTTTAAGCGTCTGTAGGGCATTTTAGAAAATGACAACAGGCTCCTGAGATTGTGCTTTTGGCTTCTGCTCAAGGTGTTAAGTGCCTGAATAATCAGGCATATACTTAAAAAGCCCGTCAGGATCTGACAGGCTTTTCAAGGTAGGCTAGGGTAGTCGGGCCGTAAATCAGCTTTCCGTTTTAACCAGCACAAGCTGCGCTTTGTCGGCAGCGTTTATTTTGCGGCGGAACTCGACGTATGCTGGGTATTCGGTGCGGGGAAAGCGGGTGCGCGGCATGTGCAGGCTGCGCACGTACTGGAGCGTGCCATCAGGCAGCGTCTGCATCTGGGTGGAGTAGGTGCCGAAGGCGGTAGTCAGCTTCACCGGGGCCGGAATGCTTTCGGTTTGAAAGCCGGCCGGCACGTGAATGCGCACCGTATCGGCGTGCGAAAATGCGCTGGCCAGCCAGATATCGGTCTGCCGCTCGCCTACTGGTGCCGACACAGCGGGCAGGCGGCTCAGCAGGTTTGGGACCACGAACACCCGCCGCCCGCTGGGCGTGCCAAACTGCGGCAGCGTCAGACCTAGGGTCTCGTTGATGGTGGGAATGGCGGCTTTAGCGTCATCCGTTAGAGCAAACTTGCTGATACTGAAATTGCTGAGCGGCAACGATTCCGCAATGCGTTTCTTCTGCTGCGCCGGATCCAGGCCGTGCAGCAGCTGGCTGAACTGGTCTTGTTCCAGCCCCGTACGGCGGGTGTGCAGCATGGCTGTGGCGCTGCCCTGCGCATCGAGGTATACATCAGCGCGCCGTTCGCGCCGGTTTTCGGCGGCGCCGTAGCGGGGCGTGCACACGATCTGTCCGCCGCCCGGCGTGAGCAGCAGCGCATGACGGTTGCCGGTGAAGCTGCCCATATACCCCAGGGCCGTGTTCTGGCTCGTGCATTCCAGCCAAACGGTGTCTCGCTTGGCTGCTTTCGTGAGGGGCACGCACAGTACGACGTGGTTGAACTGGTTGCTTGGGAAATCCGTCCGAATGTCGGGCTCATCGGCCCGCACCAGGGCGCAGTAGCTCTGCACGCCGGCCGCTTTCAGTAGCGCCATGCAGTAGTTCGACAGCGCTTTGCAGTCGCCGTAGCCGGTGTTGCTCACGTTGGTAGCCGGAATGGTCTGCCAGCCACCTAGCCCTAGTTGCACCGACACGTAGCGGGTCGACGATTGCAGCATATCATACACGCGGCGGATGCGCGTGCGCTCGTCGGGGGCATCTTTTACCAGCGCCGCCACGCGGGCTTGCACCGCCTCCGGCAGCACGTCGCGACCCGTATTCAGCTCGTAGTTCCACAGACCTAGGTCTTGCCAAGAAGTTAGGCTGCCCCGGTGCCCTTGCACTTCAAACGTGGTAGGGGCCGTGGCTACCGCGGGCACCATTTCCGACAAAGGCGGACCGTAGGGCTCTTCCTCCTGGGCCGGCAATGCCGTCAGCTCCCACTGATACACCTGCAAGTCGCCCTGCTGACTATGGGCAACGGCCACGCCTTTTGGTAGGTGCCGCTCCTGAAAGCGCAGCGGCAGGCTAGCCGGCGTGAGCACCCGAAAGCTGGCTTGCTCCACGGCAAGCTGCTCGTCGGATTGGGGCTGCCAGGTGGTATAAAACAGCGAGTTATCCGAAACAACCTCGTATTCAAAGCTTACCGTGTAGGGGTAGCTAGGTTGGCGTAGATCGGCCACGCGGCCGCGGGCATCGGTGGCCAGGCTGAAGCCGTCTGAGAGGCCGTAGTCCTTCACGTCGGAAGCGCGGAGCTGCCGCACGGCCTGCCCTTCGGCGTCGTACACGGTGCCGCGCAGGTAGCTCACGCTGCTCAGCTGGTCGTAATACACCAGCTGCGTGGCCCAGTTGGCACCGGCTTCGTCGAGCACTGTTGTGGCGCGGCGCACCGTGCGCACCGTGCGCCCGGCCGATTTCACGAGCAGCGTTTCTTCTTCCGTCCGAATGACGGCGTGGGCATTTTCGCGCAAAGCCGGCGCCAGCGTGGCCACCGGGTAGTGCGGCTCCTTGCCACCGGCCGCTGCGGCCAGCGCCGTGGTCAGGCAGATGCCTGTATTCAACAAGAACAAGCTGGAAAAGCGCATGGGCAGGCTCACGATTTCTTTTTGACTACAATCTGTTCGCCGTGCTTGGCCAGCATGCGCGTGTAGAACTCGCGTAAGCTAGCATACTCTTCAGCCGAATACACGGGCTTGCGCAGGTTCATGCGGCTTATCACCTGCACCGCGCCGTTCAGGTTCGTAACGCTGTACATAAAACGCCCACCATTGTCTGGCAATTCTACGATGGCCTGCTTGGGCAGCTCTTCCGTCACGTAGCCCGCTGGCAGCGTAATAGTGAGCATGGTCGTTTCCTCCATTCCCGCTCCGAAGTTCACCGGGAAGCGACGATCTTCGTGTATAAACGGGTTTTTGGAGCCCGCGAATTCGCGTATGGGATTAAGGTACAAGGTAGTAGCGGCAGCATCGTTGCCGGTTGTCGCAAATTCATAATCCAGGCTCAGGGGCTTCTGCAAGTCGTCCTGCTGATGGAAGGCGTACTTACCTAGACTCCAGTTGTCGTGGCCTTTGGCTAGCTCCTCCATGTATTTCTTTTCGCCCTGGGTGCGCAGCCGTTCGCGTTGGTGCTGAGCCTCGTAGCCGCCGTGCTCCTGGTGCACGTTGCCCGTCAGGGCGCCATGCTCATCCAGCTTCAGGTCCACCTTGCGATACTCCACATAGCGCTGGTTGGGCTGCAAATCGATCCAGCGTGAATCCTCGGCTTTGGGCATAATAAGACGGCCCTGCCCGCTCAGGCAGCGGGTGGGCAGCGTGCCGCAGGGCAGCAGCTCCTCGGTCGCATCAACCAGCATTTCCTGCTTGTCGGGGAGCATTACGTGAGCTACCACGTAGTTGAACTTCGAAAGTAGTGGCAGATTCTGGTTTACCGCGCCATTGTCGCGGGTACTGAGCAGCACGGGGTTGGCCTCCAGGCCTGCGTCGCGCAGCAGCGCAATAAGCAGCAGGTTGACGTCGGCGGCGTTGCCGGTGTGCTGATCATAGGCGTGGCGCAGGGTGCTGGTGGCGTAGAATCTGTTCTGTCCGTTGTGCTTTATTGATTGGCGCACAAGCTGATGCACCGCCGCCACGCGGGCACCTAGGTCGGTGTGCTGCGCCATAATGGCTGCTACTTTTTCTTTGAGGAAGCCACCACGTTTGAGTTGCGCCCCGAAGGTTTCGTCGTCGAGCAGGCTGGTATTAATCTTCTCCCACGTCGCGGCCACGCTTCGGTAGGCTTCGTTGGGCCACTGCACACCGGCTAGCTCAAAGTCGATGCGCGACACGTAGTCGTCGGACGTAGTCATAAACGGCTCGTCGTTGAAAGCCGGCACGTTCTGCATGGCCCAGCGGTAATTAGTGACGCGAGCCGTTACGGTTTCGGAGCTGGCTGCCTGCCGTCCGCTACCGCCCGACCACGAGCTTTCGCCAGTGAAACCGCCGGCAAAGCGGATGGTAAACTGGCCGGTATTTTCCGTGCGCTCCTGCACGGTAAGGGCTTCGTAGCCCTGCATCAGCATTTTATAATCAAAATACTCGGGAATGCCCGCCCGGTACTCGCTCCAGCGTACCGGAATGGAATGCTGAAATTGCCAATCCTGAAAGTTGAACAAAAAGTCGGAGTTGACGGTGTAGGCCACCTCTATTACCGAGCCTACGCGCACATTGGGCAGCGTGAACTTGCGCACAGATGTATTGGTGCTGCGCTGCTCACTGAACACGGCCGATGACTCCAACTTGTCTTTGGTCAGTTGCCCATTCACCATATTATAAGTGTAGCCGCGCAGGTTGACCAGCTTTTCTTCCTGCTTGTCTTTCTTATAAAGCGGCACCTTGAGGGTGGCCCAGTCGTAGCCCGACTTTTTCAGGATCTTGATGCGCAGCACCCGGTCGTACACCACTTTGAAATCGTTTTCCATCATCTCGAAGCGGGAGCGGCCGAAGTCGCAGAGAATGACGGCTTCAGCGGCGCTGTCGGCCACAAAATTTTTGGCTTCAAAATCCTGCGGATCGGGCTTGCCAAATTTGATTGGATCGGCCTGGCCGTAGGCTGTCAGACCGGTGCCACTGAGCACCGCCAGGGCTAGCACGCCACGGAGTACACGTAGTTGCATAAAGCTAGAAGTAATTAAAGTTGAGAGTTTTAGAATAAAATGTGGTCGATGCAGTTGACCAGGGAAAGAACCTAGGAATATATATGATCCTATGTTTTTCGACGTTTCTGGTTAGTACCTGGGTTTGGTGTCAAGGGTAGATCAAGCAGGGCTACTTGTGCTGGAGCACGAGCATTTCGGCGTGCTTGGCAATGGCGCGGTTATAAAATTCCCGCAGTGCCCCGTACTCGTCGGGGCTGTATACTGACTTGAGCAGCTGAAGGCGGGAAATGATTTGCAGCGTGCTGGGCGTAGGCTGCGTAACGCTGTACAGGAACTTACCCCCATTATTGGGCAGAGCTAGCACCACGTTGGCTGGCTTTTCCTGCACTACGTAGCTGGTCGGCAGCGTGAGCGTGACCATCTGCATGTACTCGTGGGGCATGCTGAAATCGACCGGGAACTGCCGCTCTTCGTGCTTGAATGGGTTGGTGAGTTGGCCAAGGGTTTGAGCCAGCGGCAGATAAAGCAAGGCAGCAGGCGTTTCGGGTGCCGGCAGCGCCAACGGCAAATCAGCTTGCAGGATTTTAGATGGATCCTGTAGCCCTTGCAACACCAATGGCCCCGTGAAACGCCAGTCGGACCAGCGGCGGGTGAGCTGCGTCTGGTAAGTGCTTTCACCTAGCGCCAGCACCTGTTTGCGTGCTTCCAAGCCCGCATAACCATCATACTCCAGGTGCAATTTCCCCTGCAAGCCTCCTTTGTCGTCGAGGGCTAACTGAGCGGTGGTGAATTGCACGTACCGCTTGGCAGGCACCAGGGGAACCCACCGGCCCGTGGTGGCTATCAGGCGACCTTCCCCATTCAGGCAGCGTTCTGGCAGCACCCCCGCCGGCAACAGCGGCTCGGTCGCATCTAGCAGCAAATCCGATTTATCAGGCAAAGCAACGTGTGCTATGACGTAGTTGAACTGACTCTGCTCCGGCAAATTGGTCTGGATGCGGCCGTGCCGGCGGGTGCTGAGCAGCAAGGGGTTGGCCTCCAAACCCGCGGCGCGCAAAGTCTGCACCAGCAGCAGGTTCACATCGGAAGAGCTACCTAGGTGCTGCTCGCATACTTTGCGCAATGACTGCGAAGCGTAAATTCGCTCCTGGCCGTTGTATTTTACTTGCTGCTGCACCAGGGCCAGCACGGCAGCCGCGCGTTCGGCCGGGCTAGCTGCCGCTTTCTGCAATGCCTGGGCCTCGGCACCTAGGGGTGCGTTCTGCTTTAATAAAGCGCCGAACAGTTCTTCCTTTTGCAGATTGTCAGCTATTTTCTCCCAGGTGCCCGTCACGTCATGGTAATCGTTGCCGGACCGGGAAAAGTCAGAGCCGGAGAGCTCAAAATTGACGCTGCGTATGTAGTCGCGTGCAGTGGTCATGAATGGCTCTTCCCGGAAAGCTGGCGCGTTCTGTAGTACCCAGCGGCACTGCAAGGCCTGCCCCGTAATAACGGCGTTGTGGCCGCTATTCATGGTTAACCTGTTGCCGAAGCCATCCTTGGCATCCTCGCTGTAGGAGGTGCTATAGGGCACGGCCTGGGTTTCCTGCACGGCAAAGGGCAGGTAGCCACGAATCGTTTGTTTGTAGCGGAAAAACTGCGGCAGCGTGGCTCGGTACTCACTCCAGCGCACCGGAACATCGTGCTGAAACTGCCAGTCTTGCAGGTTGAATACGAAATCTGATTTGATCGTATAGCTGAACTCGATGATAGAGCCCTCGCGCACGTTGGGTAACGTGAACGAATACAGTCGGTGGTTTTTGTCGATAACTTCCTTGAAGCCCGCTTTGCTGATATCGAGCTTGTCTTTCACCAGGTTACCATCTACCAGGTTGTAGGTGATGCCTTTAAGCTTTTGCAGCTCTTCTACCTCATTGTCTTTTACATAGAGCGGGACCTGCACAGTGGCCCATTCGTAGCCCGCTTTGCGCAGAATGCGGATACGTGCCACGCGCTCAAATATCACCTGAAACTTCTCCCGCGCGCCTTCAATTCGCGACTTGCCAAAATCGCAGAGAATCTCGGCCGGCGCGGCACTATCAGGGCGCGAGGTTGGCGCAACTGTGGCGAAATCAGCAGCAGTAACTTCTCCGAATTGAATCGGATCTTTCAGCTTTGGTGCCTGCCCGTAAGAATTAGTAGTAAGAGTTAAAAGCAGCAGCGAAATGCCACTCAGATAACGAAACATAAAGCAAGTATAAAAGCTAGGCTTCGCTAAGCCCGCCAGGTTGATAATTGGATAAATAAAGGAGATGAACGCGCTAATAGATTGCGCACAAAGCTCAGCTTAAAAATGCAATAAAAATATTAGATATTAATAATTAAATTTAGTTAATACTTGGGGCTGAACGCTGGCGCGTGGTCGTCCAAAGCAGGTAAGCTAAAGCTAGGGCGGGAAGTAGAGCGCTTAGGGCGTGTACGTAGGGCAAGCGGCTGGCTACGTTACCATAAATCCAGCCGGCCAGCAGCGCACCTAGCCCAATTCCGGCCTCCAGAGCAATGTACATGGTAGCCACACCGCGGCCGCGCCGCTCCTCGTGGCTCAGGTCGATGGTCCACGCGTAAAGGGTAGGGGAGTTGAGGCCAGCACCTAGGCCAAACAGAACGGCTGCCAGTAGAAACACCGCCGCCGATTGCGCTAGGGCTAGCAATGCCATTGACACCGCCAAAATAGCCGACGACACCTGCAATACCGGCACCCGGCCGTAGCGGTCGGAAGCCCGACCGGCTACCAACCGGATGAACAGCGACGCAACCGTGTAGCAGGTGAAAAATAAGCCTTTGTTGTGAATGCCGAGCAAGCCGCTTTGGTCGGGTATTACGGTCAGCACGGCGCCGTAGGGGAACAGGCACAGCAGCGTCACGAGGGCCGGAGCCAGCACGCGTGGCTCCAGGATTTCGCGCCAGTTCAGTTGCAGCAGGTGCCAGCTAAAGCGTTGCCGTTGGGCCTTGGGCAGCGTCTCCGTCATGGTGCCCTGCACTACCAGCGACAGCAGCGCCGCGCCCGAGGAGCAGTAAAACATGGTGTTCAGGGAGAAGTGCGTAGCCAGCCAGCCGCCCACCGACGGGCCCGCCGCCATACCTAGGGAGCCAGCGACGCCGAGCAGGCCCATTGCTTCGCCACGTCGCGCCACGGGAATAATATCGGCGACGAAAGCCGCGGTGCCAGTCGGCTTGAAGCCGGTGCTGAAGCCGTGTACCAAGCGCAGCAGCAGAAACCCCGCAACCGTGCTAGCCCACGGATAAAAAAAGCCGCACACGAAGCAGACCAGCGACCCAAACACCATCACTGGAATGCGGCCCACCGTGTCGGCCAGCTTGCCGCTGAACGGGCGCGACAAGCCCGCGGTGAGCGTAAAAAGCGCGATAATAAAGCCTTTGTAATCGGCGCCGCCCAGCCGCGTCAGGTAGTCGGGCAGCTCCGGCAGAAGCATATTGAAGCTGGCAAAAAAGAGAAAGGAACTCAGACACATCAGCCAGAAACCTGGCGTGTACACGCTGTTTTTAAAGAAAAACATGAGCAAAGAAGACCTTAGTCAGCTACTGGTTAACCTAGGTTGTGTAGCCAATAGCTGCCTTGGTCGAGAGTGTGGACGAAAACGAAGAGGGTAATTTTGAGCACGAAGTTAGTGCTCGTACTGCTGCCCCATTGCTGCTCCATATACCATTGACCCGATATCAGGTTGCCGCCAAAGAAGCGGGCGGCTACCAAGCCTTGATGAGCACCTTCGCATTAGCGAGGCGAAGGTCGACAGGGCGGAGTGCGTAAGTCATCCGCAAGCAGTACATTACAGCAGCCTATTCGAGCATGGTCGGGCTCGGAGAGTTGATACTTTAACCCTACGTGGTTCCTGCCGAACAGATTTTCTCTGCCCAGTATTATTCCGCAACTTAGGTTAGGTAGTCTGCTCTATATATTACTTGTGGTCTGTTTCTCGTTCAGGGGCATTATATCGGATTAGTTAAAAGTTTATGAACAAAATTTTGCTAAGCTGGCTGCTGCTGGCACCTAGCCTAGCTTTTGCCCAGGAATCCACGCCCTTCGTCGTGCGAGGCACTGTGGGTAAGCTCAATCAGCCGGCGAAAGTCTACCTGGTATACGGGCCAGAGGTACTGGATTCAGCCACGCTGCAAAACGGGCACTTTGAGCTACGAGACCGCACGCAATGGTCCCATTCAGCTGACTTGGTGCTGGAGCGCCAGGGGAAGTTGAGGCAGAGTGGGGTGGGCCCGTTTTCGTCCGAGCGGGTCCGGCTCTTTCTCAGTTCGGAACCCGTGACGGTGACCAGTGCCGACTCGCTGCCGAAGGCCCGCGTGACGGGTGGCCCGCAACTGGCAGCCTACCAGCGCATAGAGGCGGCCTTGCAGCCTTTTACGGGCCGATTCAGGGCCGCGCGCACGCAACCGGAAATGGCAGCAGTCCAAAAGGAGTACGTGCAAAGTTGCTTGGCCCTTGTGAAGGCCAACCCCACGGCCTGGGCGAGCCTCAGCTTGCTCCAGCAATTGCGTCCGGTGGAGCAGCCCGAGTATGCGGTGGTAGGTCCGCTCTACGAAGCCTTGAGTCCTGAGTTGAAAAGTAGCCCATCCGGCCGTATGTACGGCGAGTTGGTGCGCGGGCTGAAAGCAACGACAGTAGGCAGCGAGGCTCCCGGCTTCACGCTCCCCACGCCCGAAGGCAAGTCCGTGTCGCTGCGCGAGTACCGTGGCCAGTACGTGCTGGTCGATTTCTGGGCTTCGTGGTGTGGCCCTTGCCGCCAGGAATACCCCGTGCTGCTGCGAGCTTATAGCAAGTACAAAGGGCGCAACTTTGCTATCCTAGGTGTGTCGCTCGACGAGGAAAAGACCCGGGCCAAGTGGGTGAAAGCCATTGCCGATGACCACCTGACCTGGACGCAGGTATCCGACCTGCAAGGCTTCCAGAGCGCAGTGGCTAAGCGCTACGGCATTCAGAGCATTCCGCAGAACTTTCTGCTGGACCCCACCGGCCGCATAGTAGCCACAAACCTGCACGGGGAGGAGTTGCAGACCAAGCTAGCCCAACTGCTCAAATAAGCACCCTTCCGCATGAAACTACTGCTCTTCGTGCTGGTGCTGCTTCCTGGGTTGGTGGTTGGCCAACAGCCCTTTACCTATTCCCTCAAAGGGCAGCTAGGTCGGGTGCCGGCAACAGCCACGCTGTACCTGCGCAACAACGGGCACGTGCTGGATTCGGCCCATGTGCGCGACGGCCGCTTTGCGTTTCGGGGCACCAGCCAGCGGCCCCAGCACGTGCAGCTGCTGCTCGCTCCTACGGGTGTACTGCCTACCGTATTCCGCAACACGAAGTCCGTCCCTGCTGACTTCGCCGAGCTGTTTCTGGAGCCCACGCCGGTGGTGCTCACCAGCGATAACCTGCTCTGGCACGCCACCATTACCGGTGGATCCGTCAATAAGGAATACCAGCTCTTCACTGCCCAGCGACAGGACCTGCTCGACGAACTGTATGGGGAGCGGCACCCGGGCGATGCCACTCGCGTAATAACCCTGGCGAGCTATCAGCAGGAGCGTCCGCACCACCTGCGCTTGATTACGAAGTTCATCCGGGAGCATCCTGCTTCCTGGGTCAGCCTGGATTTGTTGGAGCAGCGGCGCCTAGGTCCGGCGCAATACGACGAGGTAGCACCCCTCTACGCTCTACTCAGCCCCACGCTCCGCGACAGTGCGCCGGGGCGTGCCTATGGGCAGCTGGTGGATAGCTTACGCACCGTTGCCCCAGGAGCCGCTGCCCCCAACCTCACGCTGGCTACCGCGACTGGGAAGCACGTCTCGGTGCAGGACTATCGAGGCCAGTATCTATTGCTCCTCTTCTGGTCCTCGCAGTGGGAAGGGGGCATGCAACTGAACTCCCTGCGAGAGGTGTGCAACCGCTACGCCGACCTTCCCTTGGCCGTGCTCAACGTGTCGCTCGATGACCAGCAGCACCGCAAGCAGTGGCTGCGAGCGGTGACCGACCGACCGCTACCAGGCACACCCGCCTCCGATTTGGAAGGCCTCACCGGACGCTCGGCGCAACGTTACCACATCGACCAACTGCCGCAGAACTTCCTGCTAGACCCTACCGGTCGCATTGTAGCCGTGAACCTCTACGGGGAAGAGTTGGCCAAGGCATTGACCAAGTATCTCCCTCCAGCGCGCACTAAACTGACGGACGACGGCAAGCAAAAGTAGAACCTAGGAAGTAGTAAGCAGCTCTTTTTCCTATTGGCGAGTGTAGCTAGTGGTGCTATCGTGGCGCAGGAATTCTTTCTGCGATGAGCAACACGAGTTCTGACGTTCGTTCTCGGGCTAGGATTGTCGCCGCTGGTATGCACTGCCAAAACGGCCGCTCCCGTACTTCGGCCCGAAGTATGACGTAAGAGCTAGCCTATGTCTTGGTTATCATCACTTTTCACGCAGGTATCTGCCAAAAAACCTAGGCCCGAGGGCAAGCCAAACCTCACGGTGCGGGAGCGGTTTTCGGCGCTGCGCAACCTGCCCGAATTTTTGCGGCTCATCTGGGAAACCAGCCCTGGCCTCACCCTAGGTAACATTGGCTTGCGCTTGCTGCGAGCGGCGCTGTTGCCGGCCATGTTCTACGTGGGACAGCTCATTCTTGACTCCATTATCGGGTTAGCGCGCACTTCTCACGGTACCGCGTCGTTGATGCCCGTTTTCAAGCTGGTGGCCCTGGAGTTCGGCCTGGCTATTCTTTCCGATGCCCTAGGTCGGGCCGTGGCGTTGCTCGACAGTCTGCTTGGCGACCTGTTTGCCAACCGCTCCTCGGTGCGCCTGATGGAGCACGCCGCCCGCCTCGACCTCGACCAGTTCGAAGACAGTGTATTCTACGATAAGCTGGAGCGCGCCCGCCGCCAGACGCTTTCGCGCACGGTGCTGATGGCGCAGGTGCTGAGCCAGGCGCAGGATATCATCACGATGGTGCTGCTGGCCGTGGGACTGGTCGCGTTCAATCCGTGGCTGCTGGTGCTGCTGCTGGTGGCCGTCATTCCGGCGTTCTGGGGCGAGTCGCACTTCAACGAGCGCAGCTACTCGCTCGTGCACAGTTGGACGCCCGAGCGGCGTGAGCTGGACTACCTGCGCCAAACCGGCGCCTCCGACGAAACGGCCAAGGAAATCAAGATCTTCGGTTTGTCTGGATTCTTGATCGACCGTTTTCGCACGCTTTCCGATCAGTTCTATGCGCAGAATAAATCGTTGGTAGTGCGGCGCGCCGGTTGGGGTACTTTCTTCGCGGCCTTGGGCGCGGCGGGCTACTACGCGGCTTACTTGTACATCATCACCGATGCCGTGCGCGGGCAAATTTCGGTAGGGCAGCTCACGTTTCTGGCTAGCTCTTTCCGGCAGATGCGCAGCTTGCTGGAGGGTGTGCTGAGCCGCTTCAGCAGCGTGGCCGAAGGGGCGTTGTACCTGCAAGATTTCTTTGATTTCTTCCACATGCAGCCGCAAATTACCCGCAATGAAACGCAGCCCGTGCGGCCTTTCCCGCGCCCGATTCGCCTAGGTTTTCAGTTCGAGAATGTTGGGTTTAAGTACCGTAATGCGGAAAAGTGGGCCATTCGCAACCTCAGCTTCACGCTGCGGGCCGGTGAAAAGCTAGCTTTGGTGGGTGAAAATGGCGCGGGCAAAACAACGCTCGTGAAGTTACTTTCTCGCCTCTACGACCCCACGGAAGGCCGCATCCTGCTCGACGGCTACGATCTGCGCGAGTACGACCCCGCCGAGCTGCGCCAGGAAATTGGCGTGATCTTCCAGGATTTCGTGCGCTTCCAGCTTTCGGCGGGGCAGAACCTGGCTGTGGGCCGCATCGAGGAAAAAGAAAACCAGGATCGGATTCAGTCGGCGGCGGCGCAGAGCTTGGCGGATACGGTCGTGAAAAAGCTGCCCAACGGCTACGAGCAGATGATCGGGCGGCGCTTTGCCGGCGGCGTCGATCTCAGCGGGGGCGAGTGGCAGAAAATTGCCCTAGGTCGGGCCTACATGCGCGATGCGCAGCTGCTCATTCTCGATGAGCCGACTGCCGCACTCGATGCCCGCGCCGAGCACGAAGTGTTCCAGCGTTTTGCCGACCTGACGGCTGGCAAAACGGCCGTGCTCATCTCACACCGCTTCAGCACCGTGCGCATGGCCGACCGGATTCTGGTCATTGAGCACGGGCAGTTTGTGGAGATTGGCTCACATGCCGAGCTGCTGGCGCGCGGCGGCCGCTACGCCGAATTATTCGCTTTGCAGGCGGCGGGCTACCGTTAAACCTCGACCCAAAATTTTTTTCGAGCTTTTGATTGGTAGTCAGCGCCTAAGAAGAGTGAGTTTCGTATCTTGGTTGGTGTGTTTCCCCCCACGTTTAGGACCGTATGAAACTTACTTCTACTCTTTTTGCCGGAGTTGGGCTTTGTCTGGCACTATCTGGCTGCTTCGCGGCACGTGAGGCTCGCGTTGAATCGGATTATAGCTACAGCGGAAACTTCCGCCGCTACCGCACCTACGAGTTTGTGGCCGGCGACGGCCTGGCGGCTGATACCAGCAAGCTAGGTAACATTTTGCGGGAAGCCATCCGCACCCGGATGCGGATTCAGGGCTACAAGCCCGCCCGCAACCGGCCGGATTTGCTCGTGTCGTTTCGCTTATTTGAGGGCGACATGCGTTTCCAAGGTTACTCCCAGCAGGATATTACCCAATGGGTGAAAAACGGCATGGTAGAAGACGAAGAAACGCCCTCCGATGAGCGGGTCGGCTACCAGCCCGTGCGGCTGCTGCTCACCGATGGCACCCTGCTGATTACCCTCATCGACCACCGCACCAACCGCGCCGTCTGGAACGGCTACGCTTCGGGTGTGGAGGTGCCGCAAGGCCCTCGTGGAATGGTGGTGCTGCGCCGCTCCGTGGGCTCCATCTTCGACCGCTACCGCGTCTTTACCCAAGGCTACAACGAGAGCGGAACGACCGTTAGTGAAGACTAAGCTGCTGCCAACACTAGCTACCTAGGTAGGCAAATGACAGAAGCCCAGCCGAACGCGCTGCTAATAGCACGGTTGGGTGGGCTTCTTTTCGTCTAGGAGTTTTTGAAGAAGAACTCAGTGAGTTTTTTCGGGGCATTCAGACCGTCATGCTTCAACAAGCGGACGCCAGATGAAGTATGACGGTCTTTCTGCTGATTATCAAACCAATAGATTAGCGCCGGGCTGAGGGAATGCGGAACTGCAAGCCTAGGCTAGGAATAATGGTGAAGCCGCTGAGGCGGGTGGTTTCGTTGTTCAGCAGCGCGTACGTTCCATAATCCTGGTAGTAGATAGCAAGCGCCGGCACTATGTAAGCGTAGCGGTAGCCCAGTTTTAAGCTCAGAAAGCCACCATAAGCCGAGAAGTTCTTACGCTGTAGCGGTAGAGTCGGAAGCTGGCTGGTGCCGGCGTTGTTGTAGATTCTGCGCGGGTCGAAGCCGTAGCGTAGGAAAGTGTGGCTGTATACCAGGCCGTAGGAAAACGCTCCGGCTTGCTCTTCCGGGCCAAAAGATGTGCTAAATACCAGGGGCACAATCAGATCGTGCCGGCTGGCGTTGAAGTTGAGCAGGTTTGATATGTTGTCGAGGAAGGCTAGGTTGGGAAGCTTAGCGCGCTGGGTAGCGTATTGCAAACCGATGCTGCCGTAGGTGGCGCCGGCTGGTCCGCCGGGGTGCTCGGGCGTGCCAATGGGCCCCAGAAACTGGTACATGGCATCGAAAACGTGGGAGCCGAAGGCGTACTTATACCCCACATCGAGGCGGTCGACGAGGCCGTAGCGCACGTAGAGGTCGGCGGTGGGCTGCACCGGGTCGAGCACGTAGGAGAGGGCTGCCGCCTGGAGCTTCGCAACGGAGGCGCTGTAGCGGATAGTGTCTTTATTAGCAGCCGACTGCGCGAAGTCTTTCACGGCGCCACCCGCTTTGCCTAGGGTAGAAGTAGCAATGTTGAAAGACGCGTTGCCGCCGATCTTAAATTCTCCCTTCGGCGTGACTTTACCGGAACTCACAATGGTGCGCGGAGCGGTACAAGCCGTGGCGGCCAGCGCCAGCAAACAAAATAAATAAGCGGTTTTCATGAGTGAATAGAGCTGAGAAGAAGCGGCAAAATTCGGAAAAGGAAAGATGATCTGGCATTTATGCCAAAACCAAGCCGAAACCTAGGTTGGGAGCGGGCAGCTACTTCTCGCCGGCAACAGTTGCGCAGCGCCAGGTTCGGCCAGGAAGTTGCTGTTCTGTTTCTGAATTTACTCAGCTACTCAATGAACATCTTATACGGCGTACCGGGCGAAGGACTCGGGCACGCAACCCGCAGCAAAGTGGTAATCGGACATTTGCTCAGCCAGGGGCACGACGTGCGGGTGGTGAGCAGCTCGCGGGCCTTTCAGGTGTTGGCCGCTAATTTTCCGGGGCGCGTCTACGAAATCCGGGGCTTTCACCTGGCGTATAAGAACCTGACCGTATCGAAGTCGCGGACGGCCGCCATGACGCTGCGCACGGCGCCGGAAAACCTGCTCGCCAACTTCACGCGCTACCGCGAGCTGCTGCGCAATTTTGCCCCCGATATCGTCATTTCCGACTTCGAGTCGTTCAGCTACTTCTTCGCAAAAGCGCACAAGCTGCCCGTTATCAGTATTGATAATATGCAGATTATCAGCCGGGCGGAGCTGAATATTGCGGTGCCGACCGCCGAGCGCGGCAACCTAGGTCTGGCTCGCCGGATTGTGCGTGCCAAGCTGCCGGGCAGTCAGCACTACTTCATTTCCACATTTTTCCCGCTGCCCGTCACGAAGGAAAAGACGACGCTGGTTCCGCCCATCATTCGCCCCGAAATACTCGCGGCCCGCGCCACTACCGGCGCGCACGTACTGGTCTATCAATCAGCAACTACGCAGAAAGATTTGGTACCGCTGCTGCAAAGCTTGCCCAGGCAAGAATTCCGGGTATACGGCTTCAACAAAGAAGAAAACCACGGCAACGTGCAGCTGCGCGCCTTCAGCGAACAGGGCTTTATTGAAGACCTAGCCAGCGCCAGCGCAGTTATCACGAACGGCGGTTTTTCCCTGATCAGCGAAGCCGTGTACCTGCGCAAGCCCATCTGCGCCATCCCGATTCCGGCCCAATTCGAGCAGTTCCTGAACGCGGCGGAAGTCGAAAAGCTAGGGTACGGCCGGCACTTCACTGCTCTCACCGCCGACAGCGTGAAAGCCTTTCTCTACGACCTAGGTAGCTTCGGGCAGGCGCTGGCCGGCTACGAGCAAGCTGGCAACACGACGCTTTTTACACAAGTGGATGAGGTGTTGCGCGCCGCCGAAGCCGGACTTTTGCCGGTGCGGCGCTGAGCCGCCGCGAGAACCAGAAGGCTGTTTGCATACCATGAAGGCGTACGCACAAAACCTAGCCTTGCGCAGAATGGCGTGGCCTCCAGCGTATTTTGGCTATTTTGCTAGCCATGAAACGATCTGCCTTTTGGGTTTTTTCGGCCGCTGCTGCCGTTGGTAGCCTCCGCTTCCTGCTAGCATGCGCTCCGTCGGCACGCGTGAGCACGCCCGCCGTTGCACCGGTGAATAAGTTTGCCGCCGACAGCACCCTGCGCCGAATTGCCACGATGCAGGATGAGCGCCGCACTTCCGCGTTGTTACCGTATCTATCAAAGCCAGAGGCGCTTTACCGGCGTGAAGCGGCGCTTGCCCTGGCTTCCGTGCAAGACAAAGCCGCTACGCCCGCTTTGCTGGCGCTCCTCACCGATTCGGATGCTTCGGTGCGTAAAGTCACGGCGTATGCCCTAGGTCAAACGGCTGATTCGGCGGCGGAAAGTGCTTTGCAACGACGAGTTATTGTAGAGCCTGACCCGGCAGCGCGGCGTTACCTGCTGGAAGCCCTAGGTCGTTGCACCACGCGCGCGGGTTTGGCTAGTCTATCGCGCCTGCCAGCAAACTTAGCCAGCGACACGGCGGCGCTGGCTGGTCAGGCCTGGGGGTTATATCGTGCTGGTTTGCGCGGACTTACCTCGGAGGAAGCCGTAGGGCGCGTGGTGCAGCTGCTGGCCCCGACGAACCCGTATGATGCGCGCTTGGCGGCGGCCAACATGTTGGCGCGTACGCGTAGCCTCAACCTGACGCCGTACGCGGCCACGCTCCTTGGCGTCGCCCAAACCGATCCTACCTATGCCGTGCGCAGTGCCGTGGCCGCATCGCTCAGCAAAGCGGCCGCCGTGCCGAGCGTGCCCGGCGTACTGGCAGTTTTAGCCCGCCGCGACCCGGATTATCGGGTGCGGCTCAGCGCCTTGCGTGCCATGACCGCTGCCATGTACGCTCCTGTAAAGGAAGCCGCCTGGGCGGCTCTCACCGATCCAAATGATCAGGTGGCCCTCGTGGCGGCCGAGTTTTTTCTGGCTAACGCCAGCGGGGAGCCCGGCACTATTTTCCTTGAAAAAGCAAACCAGCTGACGCAGTGGCGGGTGCGCGCTACCTTGCTGGCCGCCGCCTTGAAATTCGGCGGCCCGATACGGGGCGCCATTCGCACTGCCGTGCAGCAGCGCTACGCGGCTAGCTCCGATGTGTACGAAAAAGGCTATTTGCTGAAAGCCCTGGGCGAAGATCCGGGCGCGTACGAGTTCGTGGAAAAGGCAGTTTTTCCGAAGCCTACTTCCCTGGTAATTGGCACTTACGGCATGGAAGCGCTGGTAAGTATGCGCCGGTTGGCTGATTTTCCCGCCGAGCAGAAGGCCGCCTTCGCCCTCACGCTTCAGCGTGGCGTGGCGAGCGGCGACGTGGCCATTATGGGCGTTGCCGCCGAAGCTATTCGCGACCCGAAGCTAGGTATGCGCTCCTTGTTTGTCAGCAGTGACTTTCTGAAAACTGCCCGCGACAAACTCACGCTGCCGCGTGATCTGGAGGCCTGGGAGTCGTTGCAGCAAACCATTGCTTACCTGGATAACGTGGCGGCGCCGTCGTTGCCCGTTGCCAAGGCAGCAGCGCACCCGATTGATTGGACGTTGGTGCAAACTATCCCGGCCGGTCAGCGGGCAGCCGTGCGCACCAGCAAGGGTCTGATTGTCTTTCACTTGCTGGTGAATGACGCGCCTGGTTCGGTAGCTAGCTTTGTGGCGCTCACGCGGGAAGGCTTCTACAAGGGTAAGACTATCCACCGTGTCGTGCCCAACTTCGTTGCGCAGGGCGGCTGCCCGCGCGGCGATGGCTGGGGCAGCACCGACTACAATCTGCGCTCGGAATTTGCCGATCTGCGCTACGGAGAAGGAGCCGTGGGGCTGGCTTCGGCGGGCAAAGACACGGAAAGCTGTCAGTGGTTTATCACCCACTCGCCCACTCCACACCTCGATGGGCGCTATACCATTTTTGCGCAGGTAATCAGCGGGACGGACGTGGTAAGCCGCCTCGAAATTGGCGACCGGATCGAGAATATTGAGCTGGTGAAATAGCGGGCGTATTTGCCTGTAAAGCAAGAGCGGCCGCCAGGTATCTGGCGGCCGCTCTTGGTTAGAAGTCAGAGGAAAGTACGGTTTATTGCTTCGCGAAGCGAACCGTCTGACGCGGCAGGCTAGCTCCTTGCGCCTGCATCAGGTAGATGCCGGCCGGGAGGGAAGCCGGCAGTTGCAGCCGTAGCTCATGAGCTGAGTTAGCAACCAACGTCTGGGTTTGCAGCACCCGGCCAGTCACATCCAGCAACATAACCTGAATGCTGCCCGTAGCCGTCGGTAGCCGCAGCGTAATCTGATCGGTAGCAGGATTCGGGTAAAGTGCAAGTTGCTCAGCAGTAGCTGAGTGCGTAGCTAGGATAGTTGGCTGCAAAGCCACTGCCAGCACCGATGAGTAGCGCGTACCACCTGTCAGTCCGGCTTGCCGCAGCCGGTAATACGCCTGCGTAGCCGCTGCCAAGGGCCGATCCTGATACGAGTACGTGTGCGAAGTCGAAGCGCCGCCCCGCTGGCTGGCGCTTTCTACAAACCCGATTTGCTGCCAGATTACGCCATCAAACGAGCGCTCAACGGCATAGCCTTTCGGGTTGCCCGATTGCACCACCCAGGCCAAGTCAATTACACGGGGCTGGGCTTGGGAGGCCTGGAAGCTGAGCAGCTCCTTCGTCAATGGATTGCTACCGGCGGCAATCGAGCCAAACGTGAAGGCCTCGAAGCTGGCTACGGCGCCTGCCGAGGCTACCGAGCCTGCCGTCAGGCTGCCACCTAGTTCGCCGTTGCCTTCTGTCAACCAAGTAGCTCCATCAAACCGCGCTACCTGCAAATCGGACGAAAAATCGTTGATGCCGCTGCGGAAAGCATCTTCCCAGTAAAGACGTACCTGCACGGCGTCAGTGGAGCCGGTGCGGGCCAGCGTCCAATGTTCCACCTGACTTACGCGCTGCAATGGCGCTACAACGCTGGTCGTAGCGTGCGGCGTAGCCATGTATTCGGCCGTGAAACCCGTAGCGGGTTGGCTCGGTGCGGAGATGCCAAGCCGTGCCCATACGCCGGCTTTGCCCAACGGAAACACAAATGCCTGCGCACCTAGCTTCTGAAGTGGGCCCGCAACGTATGATCCGGCATTACCGGCCGAAGCCGTGGCGCCATCGGTGAGGGTTAGCAGGTTGGTAGCGGTGGTGTACAGTAAGCCATTGGTAAGCGCCAAGTGACCCGCGAGTTGAAATGGTGCGGCCAGCATTACCGTTTTGCCGGCTCCATCTAATGCAACATTAACGAGCGTGGTAGTACCGTTGTTTGTGAGAATCAGACTTTTGGTGAAAGTCACGGAGCCGTCGTACGTACCGGCCGCCGCGTCGATGGTGCCACTTTCCGGCACCAGGGTAGCTGCTTCCTGCAAATGGCTTTCGGTGCCGGTTTGCGGACTGCTGCGGTCAACGTGCAGGTAAGCTAGGTCAGCCTGAAAACCAGCTGCGGCGGTGGCGTCTGCGCGGGTATCCAGGAAGGGCGAGTAGTCGATCCGGCTGCCCGCGTCAGCCTTCGGAACTTCAGCGAAGCCTGCGGCTGGGCCTTGTAGTGTTACGACCAGACCGCCCTTACCGGCGGGTCCTTGTACGGCGGCCGCATTGTTGCTGCCCAGCCAGTTAAGCGAAGCCTCCACCGTCTGTGCCAGGTTGATCGTGCGGATGGCCGTGGCGCAGCTATCCAAACGGTTATTGCGAATGCTGTCACCCGACGACACCAGACCTAGGTTGCCGGCCGCGTCAAAGAAGGGCGTGTAGCCGTTGCTGGCCGTTGGGCGGTTCTGCACCTGCACGCCGCGCTGGCATTGCGCTACTACATTGTTGAAGATCTTATTGTTAGCACCTTCCACCACGATGCCGAAGCCGTTGATATTCAACATACTCACGGTATCATTTGCCAGGTAGCCCCGAATAGTATTGCCCTGAATAAAGGCCCCACCCGTCACCATATCGCCATTTACGCCACCTACAATACCCGTAGCGCTTCGGTCGCGGTCGATGAAAGCAATGCCGGCGTTATCTGTTGTTATGCGAGTTGGTGCCCCTACAGTGCGAACAATGTAGTTGTCGCGCACTACAAAGCTGCCGGGACCACTAGCCCGGCCTGTGCCCGTGCAAGATTTTAGCTCCATGCCGTTTGAGGCATTGTTGCGGATATAATTGCGCTCAATGAGAGCCGCGGGCGTCATGAAGCTGCTGCCAGCACGCAGGCCACCGGCACCTAGGATAGCCATTGCCTGACCACCATTCAGCGTAAATCGGCAGTTGCGTACCACCAGGCCGCTTACACTGCCATCGTTCACGTCGATGCCCGTGCGACGGTTCATCTCATACAAGCCATCCTCAATCAGGATATTTATCTTGCTGCCATTCACCAGAAACAGCCCGCGGCCCGCGCCATTGTTCGAGGTGTTCGTACCTAGGGCTGTCCGGGCCGCGCGTACGCGCCGGAAGGTGATGTTTTCTGACTTGCCAGCCAGGCTGTTCCAATAAATACCACACTGCCGGTTGCGCACGGTTTCGACGTCTTCCAGCAGAATGTTCGCACGATTGTGCGCATTATCCGTCTGAATACCAAAGTCGTAGGCCTTGATGGTGAGGTTAGCCAAGGTAAGCGGCGCGCCAGTCGTGCCGCCGGTAGTCGTCATGAAAATGCCCGTTTCGCTGGTCTGCGTAGGTGAGGGAGCTAGGCCGCCATCAAAGATGGTAGCCGTGGCTGAGTCGGCCGCCAACGTGCCCGCCCCGCGCAGACTGATGTTTTTACTCCAGACAACTCGCTCGGTATAGGTGCCCGCATCAATAAAGATCGTTGTGGTGCCTGTACCAGCCTCAGTCAGTGCCTTTTGCACCGTTGCATAAGGCGCCGCGGCGCTACCATCGCCGGTCACATCACTACCGGCCGTCGTCGTGAATCGGTCGCCGCTGGTGGTGGCATCGTTCACGTAAAGCTGAGCGGGCGTTGGGCTGCTCTGCGCGAAAGAATTTTGGGCAGCAAAACCGCTAACAAGAGTTAGGGTAGTGCTGATAGAAAAAAGGTGTATTATTTGTCTCATATGTAAAAAATACTCTTTTTTGGCTTTTGCTGGAAGAAGATCAGAATGCTGAAATGAAATTGTCTCATTCTGAAAAAAGTACGTTGAAAGCTTTTTCATTTTGAGCTTAAGTAAGGTTTGTGGCTGACTGATAGTTGTTTATAGGAATATAAATTTAATATTACCTATACATGATAAATATTTTGCTAATAACTTTTATGATTAATTAAGTATAACAAGGAGCTTTGTCTGTCTTCGATAAATAATAAATGACCTAAAATATAGTTTGCAAAAAAAACGCCAACCCTGATCAGGGTTGGCGTTTAAGAAAGCTAGGTTTCCAGTGAAGATTATTTCTCCTCGCGGGCGTGAACCTGTGCCGGCGGGGTGGTTGCTTCCACGGCGCTAAAGGCTTCCAGGATCTTGTAGGTATGCGTGGCGCCTTTGGGTACCACCCACGAGTTGCCGGTTTCCAGCAACACTACCTGCCCTTCCGAGTGCAGTTCGGCCCGGCCGCTAAGCACGTAGCCCACAGTTTCGTAGTCGCGAGAAACGGGCTCTTTGGGGTCGCCGGGCTGTTCATTTTCCCAGAGCCGCATGGCTACGTGTATGCCCGAGGCCAGGTACTTTTCGCCATCGTGGCCTTTGGGAGAATAACGGGAATCTACTTTCGTGATGGTGGTATCGGCCATAGTAAGAGAAGTTTAGGTGAAGAAGGGCGGTAAGTAATGCTGCTAACGGACCGGCTACGGCTGTGGTTGTGAGCAGGGGAGAAGTACTTCGGTAAAACTTTCGGGTCCGACCGTGGGTTGCTGAGTATTGTACCCATAGTGCGCTGGAAGCCGTAGCCTGCTTACAACCTAGGTGCGCTCTTGCCCGCGTTACTCTCCCGATTTTATGCATTCTGCTTTTGTTCGATCTTTGGCCCTGGCTCACCAGCAAGCCGCGGCGCCACTGCCGGCGCAGGCCTTCTGCCAGCTCACCGAGCAGCTGCTGCAATTACTTTTCCCGGAGCGCGCCGCCCGCCCGGTCGGTAGCGCCGATGCGGTAGCAGCCCTGCTCAGCCAGCTGCGCGCCGAGTTTACGGAGCTGCTGCACATGGTAGCCGATCTGCCCAAGCCCGCCGTCGATATTGTAGCGGCGTTTGTGGCCCAGCTGCCCACACTCCGCAACCACCTGCTGCACGACGCCGCGGCCATTGCCGCCGCCGATCCGGCTGCCCAGGGTGTCACGGAGGTTATTGCCACTTATCCGGGCTTCTACGCCATTGCCCTGCACCGACTGTCGCACGCGCTTTATCAGCTCGGAGTGCCGCGCCTGCCGCGTCTGCTGAGCGAGTATGCCCACGCCCGCACCGGTATTGATATTCACCCCGGTGCCCGCATCGGGCTGTCGTTCTGCATCGACCACGGCACGGGCATCGTCATTGGCGAAACCACCGTTATTGGTGCGCACGTCAAGATTTTTCAGGGCGTTACCCTAGGTGCGCTCAGCGTGGCCAAGCACCTGCAAGGCATCAAGCGCCACCCCACCATCGAAGACCATGTGGTGGTGTATGCCGGCGCTACCATTCTAGGCGGCAACACGGTTGTCGGGAGCCACAGCATTATTGGCGGCAACGTCTGGCTCACCGAGAGCGTCCCTTCTCACTCACGGGTGTATCACCGCGCCCAAATTCAGGTGACCCGCTCGGAAGATCCGCTGGCAGATATTACCTTTTCGATATAAATAAAATTTCTGGTAGAATTGGCAAAAGATTGATAACGACAAATCTGCAGCGCTGCCGTAGTGCCGGCAAAAAGCTAGGTTTTGCCCAGCAGTGGGTATTTCAGAACAAACCAGCCTTATCAATCTTTTACTCGTTAACCACCCAATCCTTTAATCCTTCAACAATGAAAGCAAGTACCATCCTTGACACCATTGGCAACACACCGCTGCTGCGCCTAAACCGTCTGTTCACCGAGCGCCCCGATGTGGAAGTGTGGGTGAAGCTGGAGCGCGCCAATCCGGGTGGCAGCATCAAAGACCGCATTGCTCTTTCCATGATCGAGCAGGCCGAGCAAGATGGCATCCTGAACAAAGACAGCCTGATCGTGGAGCCTACTTCCGGCAACACCGGCGTAGGTCTAGCTATGGTGGCGGCGGTAAAAGGCTATAAGCTCACGCTGGTTATGCCCGAGTCCATGTCAATCGAGCGCCGCCGCCTGATGGCTGCCTACGGCGCCAACCTGGAACTGACGCCCCGCGAGAAAGGCATGAAGGGCGCCATTGAGAAAGCCAATGAGATAGTGCGCGACACCCCCGGCGCCTGGATGCCCATGCAGTTCTCCAACCCCGCCAACATCAAGGTGCACGCAGAAACAACTGCCCTAGAAATTCTGCGCGACGCGCCCGAAGGCTTCCACTACCACATTACCGGTGTCGGCACCGGCGGTCACATCACGGGCGTTACGGAGGTGCTTAAAAAGCATTTTCCGGAGCTGAAAACCTTCGCCGTTGAACCCGAACTATCGGCTGTTATTAGCGGCGGTGCCCCCGGCCCGCACCCGATTCAGGGCCTCGCTGCCGGTTTTATCCCGGAGAACCTGCACGTCGATATTCTGGACGGTACTATCCAGATAAGCCAGCAGGAAGCATTTGATATGGCCCGCCGCGCCGCTCGCGAAGAAGGCATCTTTATGGGTATATCGTCAGGAGCTTCTCTGGCGGCTGTGGCCAAGAAGCTCCCCGAGATACCTGAAGGCAGCCGCATACTCACCTTCTGCTACGACACCGGCGAGCGATATCTGTCGGTAGAAGGCCTTTTCGTCTGAACCACGGATTCGGGCAGATTCATCGGGTTACACGAATTTCGTGGATAATTCGCTTCAGCTCCCTTCCCGATTTATTTAAACAAGAGAAGCCTTCCCGCTTGCGGGAAGGCTTCTCTTGTTAACTAGACCTAGGTTGTTAATCGTCCACAAAATCCGTGGAATCCGATGAACTCATGATTCAGACAAACAAAAAAGCCCGGCTAGTTTAGCCGGGCTTTTTCAAGATAATAGGAGTGGAGAATATCGGAGTCGAACCGATGACCTCTTGCATGCCATGCAAGCGCTCTAGCCAGCTGAGCTAATCCCCCAAGATCTTATTGCCATCCGCCATTTGCGTTTTGGTGGGACAAAAGTACTGCGGTTTTCTAAATCTGCAAGCGTGTAGTTTAGTTTTAGAGAAAAAAAGATTGAAGCTAAGTATAAAAAAAGCGGGCGAAGAATGCTCTCCGCCCGCTTTTAAGTTGATAATCAGTTGGCTTAGTTGAAGATGTAACGTAAGCCCATCTGCATATAGTAAGTCGAAGTAGTCGAGATATTGTTACGGAACGTCGTCGACACAGGCTGGTTGCGGTCAGTACCCAAACGGAAAGTTGGTTTTACTGTGCCACCGGGAACTAGGCTAGCCGTATTGGTTGGTACCAAGATCGAAGCGTTGCCGTTTGAGGCATTGTTTACAAGCTGATACAGACCCCAGTTCTTGTTGAGCAAGTTGCCAACGTTGAAGATATCAATTGTGAACTGTAGCGTATTACGCTTGCCAGCTGTTACAAAGACATCTTGCGCAAATTTGAAGTCGAACTGATTGCGCCATGGTAGCTTAGCTCCGTTGCGCTCAGCGTACTGACCACGACGTGAACTCAGATAAGGATCCTGTTCGATATAGCGGAAGAAGATATCGCTCTGCTGCTTGGCCGTATAGTTATTTGGCGCAGCAGTAGTGCCGTAATTGAAGTCGGTGAAGGTAATCTCCGACGCATCTTTCGGTACATAGATCAAGTCGTTAGTCTGACCATCACGGTTGAAGTCACTACCGTAGATGTAGGAGAAACGACCTTGGATTGAGCCTTGGTAGAACACCGAAACTTGTGTAGCTAGGTGGTTGAGGTATTCCTTCCGGTAAGAAAGTGAACCTACAAGGCGGCTGGGCACTACGTAGCTGGTGTAGCTCAGCGGCGGATTGTTGGAGTTATTCACAATCTGAGTGAGAGACCAAGTGTTGATCAACTGGTCACCGCTACCGTCATAAAGCACACGGGCATCGCTGCGTACGTAAGCTAACGAAGCAAATAAACCATTGCTGAAGCGCTTGTCCAATTTAGCAGTAGCCGACCAATAGTAGCCTTTGTTACCATTGGTTAGTACAACAGCATTGAAAGGTTGCGTACCTGTCGAGCTAGCTAAGCCACCATTAGTTAAAGGAACCGTAAACTTCTGCGTGTTGGAGTTTGGATAGATGTCCCGGTTATCAGGATAACCGCCTACTGTTAGGGGGACGGGGTTTACCAGGTTATAGTTTTGACCTAGAGCTACCCGGATATCTTTGTTATAGATACCTTCCAACGTACCAACGATACCACCAGGTAACTGAGCGTCAACAGCTAAGCTGCTTTTCCAGGCTTGTGGGTTCTTGAAGTTAGGATCCGTTGCGCTGATCGTACTAGGAATGATTGAGCCGGGCGTTGGCGGCGTTGCCGGGCGATAGGCGTTCGGATCAGGGTTGAATCCGTTCATACCAGGAGGCAAGCCATTCGGGTTATTTATGGTAGACCAAGTTTGTGTGACCTGTAGCAAGCCAGCATCACCTGACTGCGATACAATCCATACGGTTGGCACTCGACCAGCGAAGATGCCCGAACCGCCGCGGAGCTGCAAGGTACGGTCGCCTTTAACATCCCAATTGAAGCCAACACGTGGCGAAAGAAGCACTCGGTTTTTAGGAAGAACACCGGTGTCGATCTTTTTGCCACCTGTGAACGTCAGCTCAGATACGAGCGGGTGAGTTTTTACTTCGTCTACGTTCAGGTAAGCATTCAACTCAGCACGTAGACCTGCCGTTACACGCAGGCGGTCGGTGACAGCATATTCATCTTGTGCATAAAGAGAGCCTTGTGCTGTTTTGAAGCGAGGGAAAGCCTGCTCGTAGCCAGGTAGCAGCGAATACGTAAGAGCGAAGTCAATGGGATTAACTCCATTTGCAAAGTCGTCCCAAGAGTTGAAGGTGTAATAGCTGGTAGCGAAACGCTGGAATCCGTTTTTAGTAACCTGCATATCACCCTGAAGACCAGCAGTCAAGGTGTGCTTGCCTACTGTGGTCGTTACAAAGTCAACAATAGAGGTAGTTTTTACATCACGTAGGTTACCAGCAGTAAATGGCTCGTAACCGAATGAAGTATAAGGATTGCCATATCCCGTATAAGTTGTGTTAGCAGTATTGCGGGGACTGGTACCGTCTAGAATGTCAACGAAGGGGAATACCGAGCTATTAGAGCTACGGGGGTCATTCTGGTGCGTGTAGGTGCCACGCAGTGTGTTGAAGAATTTGCCACCGAATGTCGAGTTTAACTCTGCTGCGAACGAGTAGAAGTTTGACTCTTGGAAATAGTTAGCGTTCGAGAAGGGTAAGGCGAAGTTACTCTGGCGTGTGTTAGGAAACCCACCCAGCGGGCTTCTGGAAGTACTAACAAAGCTAGGTGACTTACTTTCTACCTGGTTGTAGCGTATCGTGAAGTGGTGGTTGGCGTTAATATTCCAATCAAGACGACCTAGGATACGCGTGTTCTGACTTTTGAAGTCATAAGCCTGATAAGGGCCTGTTTCATAGCCGTACTTTTCGCGTAGGAAAGCGCTGTAAGCATCTAGGTTAGTAGCGGTCGGGCGTACGATGTTAGAGGGGGTATTGCTGCCACCGTATGGTAGCGCATCCGTAGAAGCAAAGTTTGCCTGGCCTGGGTTGATTTCGTCACCCTTTTCCGCATTTACGAAAAAGAACAATTTGTCCTTGATAATTGGCCCACCTAAACGGAAGCCGTACTGCTTGATGTTTTGGGTTTGCTTCGTGAACTTATCGTATCCAACCTCGTTACCCGTGAAATTCTGGTTGCGCCAGTACTCGTAGATTGAACCTGAAAATTCGTTTGTCCCCGAGCGGGTAACGGCGTTTACAGCACTACCAATGAAACCTGACTGACGAACGTCGAAGGGCGTAATATTTACCGTGATTTCTTGAATGGCATCCAGCGAAATGGGCGAGCCATTAGCCGGCAGGTTGCCTCCAATACCGAAGTTGTTGTTGAAGTCAGCACCGTCGACAGTGATATTGTTCTGACGGAAGTTGCCGCCACCAATAGCACCTGTCGAAGGTGATGCTTGCGGGGTCAGACGCAAAAAGTCATTCAGGCTACGAGTAACAGTAGGAAGCCGTTGAATTTGCTCGGTGCCGATATTTGTAACGGAGCCGGAGCGCTCAGCATTGAGAATTGAGCTAGGATCAGTGCCCGTAACGGTTACACCAGCTAGTTGTGTGCTAGCTTCAGCTAGGTTAATATCTAAGCGCTGATTCTGACCTAAGGTCAGGAAAATGCCCTCACGACTAACATCCTGATAACCTACAAACGTCACACGCACGGTGTAAGGACCACCTACACGCAGGTTTTGCAAATTAAAACGACCTTCCGAGTTGGTTGCAGCCGGATAGGTGGTATTCGTAGGCGTGTGCACTGCAATAACGGTGGCACCCGGCAGACCCGCCCCAGACTGATCGGTAATGGTACCGCTCATACTGGAGGTCGTTGTGCCCTGGCTCCAACCGATGTGCCCCGACAGCAACGTCAGGAGCAGCAGCAGTAGATGGAGTAAACGTATTTGTTTCATAAAGAGTGAAAAAAGTGAAGAAAGAGGCTGAACAGGTGTGGGCAAAAGCCGCACAAAGCTACAAACGAGTTTAAAGCATTATGTTACCAAATTGTTACTCCTAGGTAAAGTGTTATAATAAACCCTGAAAAGTCTAAGTAACGCGATGTTATTCACAGTCTTGGCCGTACTGCCTTTATAAAGCGACTGAGATAATAATCGGTGTCAAACGTATTTTCGACGACTCCTAGGCTCGTAGAAGAGTGAATAAACTGCACTTCTTCGGCTGTAGCCAGCGTAACCAGGCCCACGTGGGTGATAACGGAACTGCCCGGTGCAGCCCCGAAAAATACTAAATCGCCTACCTGGAGGTTCTGCGGCTTTACAGGCTCGCCCCAGACCGCCTGTTCGTTGGAAGAACGAGGAATCTGAACATCAATGGCAGCAAAAGCGGCGCATAGCAACCCAGAGCAGTCGATGCCTAAGCGGGTGGTGCCACCAAACTTGTAGGGAGTGCCTTCGTAAGAGCGGGCCGTCTCGATTACGGTCGCTAAGGCTTTCGGCATGTTTGCGGGTAACGCGCGGTGCTCCGAAGCCGGGCGCTTCACCACAACTTTTGTTTTGCCGCTGCCGGAAGGTGCTTTCACCTTCGACTTGGCCATGGGCGTGCTGCGCCGATGGCGGTCCGCTGCTTTCAGGCGGGCCATCTCGCGCGCCGAATGATAGCGGCCGTTCCGATAATTTACTTTTCGGGAGCTACCGCAACCCGCCAGCCAAACGACCAACCCAAGCATAAATACCGTTAGTAAGCAGTGCCAACGGACCGAATGCTGTACCTTCGTAACGTGTTCCTGCATCGGGGGACAAAGATACGTGAATAGGCCATTCGACCTTCTGCCTCTATGAATTTTCAACCGCTAACACCTGAACTGGTTTCGGCCTTCGAACAAATTGTAGGCCACCAGCACGTCCTGACTGCTCACGGCGTGGAAGCCGAAATTTATGCCGACTACGGCCGTGACCACACCGAGGACCTGCATTTTGCCCCGGATGTTGTACTCCGCCCTGCTAACGCTGAAGAGATCAGCCAAATTGTACGGCTCTGCTACGAACATCACATTCCCGTGACACCGCGCGGCGCCGGAACGGGCCTTAGTGGTGGCGCGCTGCCCATTCACAATGGCGTAGTGATTAGTACTGAGCGGCTTAACAAAATCATCGAGATTGATGAGCGCAATTTGCAGGCTACGGTAGAGCCCGGTGTTATCAACCAGGTTTTCCAGGAGGCGGTGCAGGCAAAAGGACTGTTCTATCCGCCCGACCCTGCCAGCAAGGGCAGCTGCACCCTAGGTGGCAACCTCGCCCACAGCAGCGGTGGGCCCAAGGCCGTGAAATATGGTACCACCCGGGACTATGTGCTGAACTTGCAGGTAGTGCTGCCCACGGGCGACCTGATCTGGACGGCCGCCAACACCCTCAAAAATTCCACCGGCTACAATCTTACCCAACTTATGGTTGGCTCGGAAGGCACACTGGGCATTATTACCAAGGTAGTGTTCCGGCTTTTACCTTACCCCCAGCAGAATATTCTTATGCTCGTGCCCTTCCGGCAGATCGAGCAAGCAGCGGAGGCTGTATCCGCCGTGTTCCGGGCCGGCATCATTCCTTCGGGTATGGAATTCATGGAGCGTGAAGCGATTGCCTGGTCTTCCGACTACCTGCAAATTCCGCTCACCCTGCCCGAAGATATTCACGCCCACTTACTGATTGAGCTGGACGGTCAGGACTTAGATGAACTTTATAAAGAAGCGGAGCAGGTATATGACGTGTTAGGGCACTATGACGTAGGCGAAGTCCTGCTGGCCGACAACGCCACGCAGAAAGACGAGTTGTGGCGCATCCGCCGCAACATCGGCAACTCGGTGCGTTATAACTCGGTCTATAAAGAGGAAGATACCGTCGTGCCTCGCGCGGAACTGCCCATTCTTCTGAAGGGCGTAAAAGAAATCGGGGCCCGTTATGGCTTCAAGAGCGTATGTTACGGCCACGCCGGCGACGGCAATCTACACGTCAATATCATCCGCGGCGACTTGAATGACGAGCAGTGGAACGTAGGATTGCGTCAGCCTATCTCTGAGATTTTTGAGCTATGCGTAAAGCTAGGTGGCACTATCTCGGGTGAACACGGCATCGGGCTGGTGCAGAAAGGCTACATCGGCATTGCCTTACCAGAAGTCAACCTGGACTTGATGCGCGGCATCAAGCGGGTGTTTGACCCGGCCGGAATCCTGAACCCCGGTAAAATCTTCTAAACCTAGGTCTGCCGCCGGAAATCTTCCTTTCGGATTTTAGATAAGCAACAAAGCCTTTCCAGTCGCTGGAAAGGCTTTGTTGCTTGTGGTGGTTGCCAACTTTATGTTAGACAGAGCGCTCAGCCGGTAGCAGGAAGTGCTTTTGGAACCAAGCAGCGCCCGCCAGCACATCGGCCTGCGTGAGGTTGTGGCCGGCGGGCGTATCGTGGCGGGTGAGCTGAAAACCGGCGCTGGTTAGCAGGGCGGCGTAGCGGTCGGTGGCGGCTGCATCGACGGTAGGGTCGCGGGAACCGGGGTTGAAAAATACAGGTTGACGCCGCTCGGTCGTAGGGCTAGGTACCTCACGGGTGAGCGGCTGCATCGGGCGCCAGAGCACCGCGCCAGCCAGCAGCTCCGGGTAGAGCAGGAGCAGGCTGCCCGCAATGTTGGCCCCGTTGGAATAGCCCACGGCCACCATCTGCTTCACGTCGAAGCCTTCCCGCTGGCTTACCTGTTGCAGAAAATGCGCTAGCTCGTGGGTGCGAAACCGCACGTCCTCTTCATCGAAGACGCCCATGCCCAAGCGGCGGAAGAAGCGAGGCATGCCGCCTTCCAACACGTTACCGCGCACACTAAGCACGTTCAAACCTGTGCCGAAATAACTGGCCAGCGGCAGCAGGTCGCGCTCATCGCCGCCGGTGCCGTGCAGCAGCAGCAGCGTGGTTCCCGTCGGTGTGCCGGTGGCTGGCTGATAGATATAATGCAGCGGTTGGTAGTTCATGGCGCCTACAGGGTGAGTTTGGGCAAATGAGCTTCCAGCTGCGGGCGCAGCGGCTCGTGTTGGCTGGGCAGCATCAGGTGCGTACCTAGCTCGGCTAGCGGCTCATCGACGGTAAAGCCGGGGTTGTCGGTGGCTACTTCGAAGAGCACCCCGCCCGGCTCGCGGAAGTAGATGGCGTGGAAATAGTCGCGGTCGATCTGCGGCGTGACGTTGAAGCCTTTGGCGGCAATCTTCTGGCGAAAGTGCAGATGCGCGGCGTCATCCTTCACCCGAAACGCAACGTGGTGCACCGAGCCGGCTGCCACCTGCCCGCGGACTTCGCCGGGCGCTTCTACTAAGTCCACGAGAGCCGCGCCTTCTACCGTATCCGTCGCGAAACGGTAGCGGTTAACGTGCTGCTCTACAAGCTGGTAGCCAAAAATATCCGTTAGCACGTCGGCGGTGCCTTTGATGTTGGCCAACGTGAGCGTAATGTGGTGGAAGCCTTTGGTAGCTACCTCGGTACTTACCTCGGGCGTCGTCCAGGGCGCGCGCGGGTCGGGGCTCTTCGAGACTGTTAGCTCCAGCTTTAGGCCATCCGGGTCCAGAAAGGTGAGGTATTGTTCGCCGAACTTCTCGGCGGGCTTATTATAGGTCACGCCAAAATGCTCGAAGCGCTTCAGCCAGAAATCTAGGCTGCCTTCGGGCACGGAGTAGCCAATCTCGGTGGCTTGCCCGGTGCCGCGCCTGCCGGGCTGCATGCCCTCCCACGGAAAGAAGGTAAGGATGGTACCGGCTGAGCCGACTTCATCGCCATAGTAGAAGTGATAGGTGCCGGGGTCGTCGAAATTGACGGTCTTCTTCACAAAGCGCAGACCTAGCACCTTGGTGTAGAAATCGAGGTTGCGCTGCGCCTTACCGGCAATAGCGGTGATATGATGCAGGCCTAAAACACGGTCGTCCATGGCAGCAGAAGGTTGAAAGTGAAAGAAGGTAAACGGTTGAGAGATAGTAGCTAAGTGAACTGAAAGCTTGAATTGCTCGGGTTGGGAGCAGAGACAAACCAGCTCTGTGCTACTCAGTGCTTATACAAATGTACGTACATTTAATGTATATACATGTATTGGTAGAAAAACTTCTTTCTCTCGACGCTAAAATCCTTATTCCCGCTTTCTGGTGCGAGCACCAACCGCTGACGGTAGCCGAGGAATGGTGCTTGAGCTTTTCTTCTAAAGGTCTGAACCTAGGTCTGCCAAGCTTAATGCAAACGACTGACCTTGTAGCCTTTACATGGTATAAGGCTGCAACTCCTGCTGGTAGCGGCCATCGGCGAAAGCGCGGCGGGCGCTGCGGCGCAGCAGGGGCTGAAGCAGGCTGAACAAACCCGGCAGGTTCGTGTCGGATAGCTCCACGATAGCGCCCATGTGCCAGAACTTTTTGGGCATCCCGTTGGCTTTCACCAGGCCATCGGAAGCCAGACCGTAGGCAATTTTCAGGGTGTTCTCAAAGCCCGCGTGGCCGGGCGAAATCGTGACGCGAAAACGGTTGTAGTCAGCGCTGTGATTGAAGAACCGATGCACCGATTTGCGCGGGGCTGCGGCCTTTTCGCCCGGTTGCAAGACCACGATCTTCTTGTCTACTTCCAGGCTCAGCTCGCCTTCGAGGCATTCAAAGTACTCGTCGTACGTTTCGTAGTAGTGCAGGCCGTTGCCGCCGCCGGGCTTCAGCTCTACGTCGATGATGGTGACGGCCTCACCGGGTTCGTGGACAAACTTCTGGAAGTAGATCCAGTCACCGATGGATGGGTTTTCGAACAAGCGTTTCATAGCTGCTAAGGAAAGAAAGTGAGAAGGGTAAATTGCTGGCCATCATCTTCTTCCATCTGCTTGACTTGCCTGCTGCCGAGAACCTAGGTTGTCAAGTTGGGGCGGGTATCCGGCCTTCTTTCTTCAAAAGTGCAGCGCATCCTCAGCCTTTGAAATGGCCAAAAACATGGACTGGCAATCCGGGCTTCTGAATTGAATAAACAGATGCTTGAATTGTAGGCGAAGGCTCGAACTGCATCTACTGGACCTCGGAGCGCAACGCAGAAAACTGGCTCATTACCTTAAAAATCATTCAGCGCACTACCGACATGTACGCCAGCCTCGTGCCGTATGCGCCCGGCAACAGCACCGGCACCATGCCCCACATTCCGGTGCGCTTCGTGCGAGATAAGTAGCTCATAGATGAGCCTACTGCCGTGGGAACGCGCCACGGCGCGTTCGTCGTTGAACGATGCTGCTTCGCACCTACTCTGGGCATATCGCCCGGACGAGAACGCGCCGTGGCGCGCTCCTACTGCACCCCCGCTTAGAACACCGTTGTATAAAACAGCGGGCTAGGTTCCGGGTATCCTACAAAGGACGCCCGGAACCTAGCCCGCTGTTTTAGCTTACAAGCTACGGCAAGCTAAATAGCCTCCTGCTCGCCTTTCAGCTTGTCTTCGCCGCCGTAGGGGGCGCCGGCAGTAATATCGCCTTGCAGGCCGCCGTCGGAAACGCCGGGGCTGCTTTCCGGCTGCTGGGCCGTGGTGGTGTTCTCCGGCGGGTTCACCTGCGAGCCGGTTGCCGGCTGACCAGTACCCGTAATCACAGTAGCTTTTTCGCCAACGGGTCCGGCTATTTCGTCTACTTTTGCAATGTACTGGCGCCGGGCATCCTCTTGACTCACACCTTTAAACTTACTCCACGAATCCCACTGGGCCTGCGACATGCCCTTGGGCCCGTTGGGGTTATCAGGGGAGTCATCACCGACTTCGTGGTCTTTCGCGTCGTGGTCGCCGTCAGTTGCTTGTTTATAAAGCCCGTAAAGCTCCGTCATGTGGGGTGCCGCCTGAGCCGGGGGCAGACTATCTACGCGGGATACGGCGGCTTCAAATTGCTGCTGCAAAGTCATTCGGTTCTGGAGGTCCATAGCCATCTGGTTAAGAAGGGGGAATTGCTGTGGTGTACTACCATGGCACGGCTTTGGTTACGGGCGCGGCTGCTACCTTGCGCAGCGTAAGCCCCGATAGTTTGTAATTTGGTTGCCAATTATGTGTGGAATCACCGGAACATTTGCTTTTACAGACGCTGGTCGCGCTTCGCTCGCCTCCTTGCAGGCCTCAACCGATGCTATCGTTAGCCGCGGCCCCGATTCGCAGGGTCACTTTGTGTATGACCGCTGCGGCCTAGGTTTTCGCCGGCTGGCTATTCTCGACCTCACCGCCGATGGCAATCAGCCCATGACGGATGAATCGGAACGCTACACGATTGTCTTCAACGGCGAGATCTTCAACTTCCGCGAGCTGCGCCAAAAGCTCATGAAGAAAGGCTACCGGTTTCATTCTCAAACCGATACTGAAGTAATCCTTCAGCTCTACATCTCCGAAGGCCGTGGCTTTCTGAAGAAGCTGAATGGCTTCTTTGCTCTCGCCATCTACGACAAAGAGGAAGACTCGCTCTTCATCGCCCGCGACCGAATGGGGGAGAAGCCCCTGCTCGTATACCGCGACGAAGACAAGCTGCTGTTTGCCTCGGAGATGAAGTCATTGCTGGCCCTAGGTATTCCGCGCAAGCTGGACTACGTGTCGCTGAGCAACTACTTGCAGCTCAACTACATTCCGGGTCCGGCTACTATCTTCAAAGGCGTGAAGAAGGTACTGCCAGGGCATTACTTATATATCAAAGGGAAAAAAGTTGTCCGCAAGCGCTGGTACAAGATTCCCTACGACCCGAAGAAGGTTCAGAAGAATAAGCTGAGCTACGAGCAGCAACAGCAAAAGCTCGTCGAGCTGCTCGATGAAGCTACTTCGCGCCGGTTGGTGGCCGATGTGCCGCTGGGTGCGTTCCTGAGTGGCGGCATTGATTCGTCGGTCATCGTGGCCCTGGCGTCGCGTCACACCCAGCACCTGAACACGTTCAGCATCGGCTACCGCGACGAGCCTTTCTTCGACGAAACCAAGTATGCTAAGTTGGTGGCCGATAAGTATAAGACCAACCACACGGTTTTCTCGCTCACCAACCAGGACCTCTACGACCATATCTTCGACGTGCTCAACTACCTGGATGAGCCCTTCGCCGATTCGTCGGCGCTGGCGGTGTACATCCTCAGCAAGCGCACGCGCGAGCAGGTAACGGTCGCCCTTTCCGGTGACGGCGCCGATGAGATGTTTGCTGGCTATAACAAGCACATGGGCGAGCTGCAAGTACGGCAGGGCGGCTTTAAGGCCGAAGCCGTAACGGGCCTGAATCTGCTCTGGGACGTGCTTCCGAAGTCGCGCAACTCGTTCTTTGGCAATAAGATCCGGCAGTTTCAGCGCTTTTCGCGTGGCATGCTCAGCGGCCCGAAAGACCGCTACTGGGATTGGGCTTCGTTCGTGAGCGAGAAAGATGCGCGTAACCTCTTAGGGGCAGAGGCTCGGAAAAAGGTAGGCAAGAAGCTAGCTGAGAAGCGCCGCCGCGACATTCTGGAAAACCTGCACGCTGAAGGCGACCTGAACGAGGTGCTGCTCACCGACATGCAACTGGTGCTGCCCTACGACATGCTAGCCAAAGTTGACCTGATGAGCATGGCCAACTCGCTGGAAGTTCGTCCGCCGTTCCTGGACCCGAACGTGGTCAACTTTGCATTTTCATTGCCGGTTGAAAGCAAAATCGACGCGAAAATGAAAAAGCGGATTGTGCAGGATGCTTTCCGCGAGATGCTGCCCGAAGAGTTGTACAAGCGCCCTAAGCATGGCTTCGAAGTGCCGCTACTGAAGTGGTTCCGCAACGAATTGCGCCCCCTGATTACGGACGATCTGCTTTCCGACGAGTTCATTGAGGCGCAGGGCATCTTCGACGTAGATGCCGTGCGGGCGCTCAAAACGCAGCTGTTTTCCCGCAATCCCGGCGACATCCACGCGCGCATCTGGGCCCTTATCGTGTTCCAGCATTGGTGGAAGAAGTGGATGCTACAGTAAAGTACAGGATGCTGCAATAACCGAATGCTCTTATATTTAGCCGAAACAAGATAAATAAGGATTTCTTCATATTTAATCTTTTCATCATGAAAATCGCAGTAGTTGGTACCGGCTATGTCGGCCTTGTAACAGGCACGTGCTTCGCCGAAGTGGGTATTGATGTCACTTGTATCGACATCGATCAAAAGAAAATTGACAACCTGAAGCAAGGCATCCTGCCTATCTACGAGCCCGGTCTGGAAGAAATCGTGACCCGCAACGTAGAGGCCGACCGCTTGCATTTCTCCACCAACCTAGGTGAGGCCATTCAGGATTGCGACGTGGCTTTCATTGCGGTAGGCACTCCTCCCGGCGAAGACGGCTCGGCCGACCTGAAATACGTGCTAGCCGTAGCGCGTAGCATCGGCGAGAACATGACCGACTATTGCGTGATTGTGACCAAGAGTACGGTGCCGGTTGGCACGGCCGCCAAGGTGCGCAAGGAAATCGAGCAAGCTTTGGAGCGCCGCGATGCTGACCTCGAATTCGATGTGGCTTCTAACCCGGAGTTCCTGAAAGAAGGCGCTGCCATCGACGACTTCCTCAAGCCCGACCGAATTGTGGTGGGTGTGGCCTCGGAGCGCGCCGAAGAAGTGATGAGCAAGCTCTACAAGCCCTTCCTGCTCAATGGGCACCCCATTATCTTCATGGACATTCCGTCGGCGGAAATGACCAAGTACGCCGCCAACTCGATGCTGGCGACGAAGATTTCGTTCATGAACGACATCGCCAACCTGTGCGAAATCATGGGTGCCGACGTGAACATGGTGCGGAAAGGTATCGGCTCTGATGCCCGGATTGGGCACCGCTTCATCTATCCTGGTATCGGTTACGGCGGTTCGTGCTTCCCCAAAGACGTGAAAGCGCTCATCAAAACGGCCGAGGAGAACGGCTATAAGATGCAGGTGCTCAAAGCGGTGGAAGAAGTAAACGAAGCGCAGAAGTCTGTACTGTTCGACAAAGTGAGCAAACACTTCGGCGGTGAGCTAAAAGGCAAGAAGATTGCCTTATGGGGTCTGTCGTTCAAGCCCAAAACGGATGACATGCGCGAAGCTCCTTCGCTGGTAATCATCGAGAAGCTGCTGGAAGCCGGCTGCATCGTGTCGGCCTACGATCCGGTGGCAATGCCTGAGGCCAAGCACACGCTGGGCGACAGCATCACCTACGCCAAAGACAAGTTTGATGCGCTGATTGACGCCGACGCGCTACTCGTCGTTACGGAGTGGCCCGAGTTCCGCTCGCCTAACTTCGGCGTAGTCGGCAAGCTTATGAAAGAAAAGACCATCTTCGACGGTCGTAACATCTACGATCCGAAAGAACTAGCCGAGGTCGGCTTTACATATCACTGCATCGGCATCAAAACTGCCCACAAAGAACCCGCGTCAGTATAGGGCTAATTGTTGATTATCAGCTAGGTGTAGCGGCAAACAGACGATTGTACCTAGCTGCTAACAACCAACAATCAGCAATTAACAATCAACTACATGTCTGATAAAAAGCGCATACTTATTACCGGCGGCGCCGGCTTCCTAGGGTCTCACCTGTGCGACCGGTTCTTGGCAGAAGGCTACCATGTTATTGCCATGGATAACCTCATCACCGGGAGCCTGACCAATATTGAGCATCTGTTTGGAAAAGAGGACTTTGAGTTCTATCACCACGATGTATCGAAGTTCGTGTTTGTGCCGGGCAAGCTGGATTACATCCTGCACTTCGCTTCGCCCGCCTCGCCCATCGACTACCTGAAAATTCCGATTCAGACGCTGAAAGTAGGCTCGCTCGGCACGCACAACCTCCTAGGTCTGGCGCGGGTGAAGAACGCCCGCATTCTGATTGCCAGCACGTCGGAAGTGTACGGCGACCCGGAAGTACACCCGCAGGTAGAAGAGTACTTCGGCAACGTGAACCCCGTAGGCCCACGCGGTTGCTACGACGAAGCCAAGCGCTTCCAGGAAGCCATTACGATGGCTTACCACACGCACCACGGCTTGGAAACGCGTATCATCCGCATCTTCAATACCTACGGCCCGCGCATGCGTCTCGACGACGGCCGCGTACTGCCAGCTTTCCTGTCGCAGGCCCTGCGCGGGGAGAACCTGACAGTGTTCGGTGACGGCTCGCAAACCCGCTCGTTCTGCTACGTCGACGACTTAGTGGAAGGCATCTACCGCCTGCTGCTCTCCGATTATCCGATGCCCGTGAACATCGGCAATCCGTCGGAAATCACGATCAAGGAGTTCGGTGAGGAAATTGCCAAGCTGGCCGGCGTTGAGTTCAAGCCCGTATACCAGCCCTTGCCGCAGAATGACCCCATGAAGCGCAAGCCCGACATCACGAAGGCCAAGGAAATTCTAGGTTGGGAGCCCAAAGTCGACCGCGCTGAAGGGCTGCGCCGGACGTTAGAGTTCTTCAAGGAGCATGTACCGGTAGCGTAACGCCACGCTACCTAGGTCCGAAAACCCCAGCTACTGACAAGTAGTTGGGGTTTTTTGATATTTTATATAAGTTTACCTGCTACTTCTTTGCCGTCCAGTGCCCACCTATATGCAGAATGACCACTCTTGGAAGAAGCCTTATCTGATTGAGTTCCCGAAGATTGGCAACCCACATGAGGGTTACATTTCCGTAGGAGAGGGCGGCGGACAGATTCCGTTTGAAATCAAGCGCAGCTTCTGGACGTATTTCACGCCGGAAAGCATTGTGCGCGGGCGCCACGCCCATTACCAAACCGAGCAGGTATTGATAGCGGTGACGGGCCGTATCGTGGTGATTACAGAGTTGCCGGATGGTGAAATTCTGACCTTCCCTTTGGAGCAGGCAAATGTCGGCGTGTACATTCCGCCGAACGTGTGGCACACCATGCAGTATTCGCACACGGCCGTGCAGCTGGTGCTGGCTTCCTGCCCCTACGATGCCAGTGATTACATCCGGGACTACTCACTCTTTCGGCAGACATGGGCGAAGTAGCAGCTGCGCTCGTCGCGGCCAGGGCCGAAAAGCTGTTTTTCTACTCGCCGTATGCTGGTGTGCGGGCCCTCGATCAAGCCAGGCAGCAGGAGCTATTCGGTACAGGTCGGGCGCTGCGGTTCACAGAATCGCCAGATCAACAGGTGTTTGAGGCGGTTACCTTAAGCGGAGTTGTGCAGTTTCTCTACACGTTTCTGGCTTGGGATACGGATTTCTTCGGCACAAACACTTACAAGCTATTTACGGTTTTGTACGACCTAGGTACGCCGCTGTCGGAGCTGGCGCAGGCAGCCGTCGCCTTCGAAAACCACCTGCATCAGCAAGGAAAATTCTACTGCTTCGCGGAACTGCCCACGGAAGACAACAAGCTAGCTCAGGCATTGACCAAGGCAGGTTGGCGGTTAGTAGAAAATCGGCTGACGTATTTTCACGATGCTATTAGCGACTTCCTGCATGAGCGCTATCCCGTGCGCGCTGCTCAGCCGACGGAGGCTGCTCTTGTTGGCGCCATTGCCGCTGCCGCTCGCAACGAGTACGACCGTTTCCACGCCGATGAGTGGTTTGGCAAGGAGCGGGCTGACGCTTTTCTGGCGCGCTATGCCTCTGCTGCCGTGCTCGGCTACTGCGACCAAGTGCTGGTGCCCGCCGAACCAGATAAGCCAGTAGACTCTTTCCTGGCCATCAGCGACCTGTCTGCCGATGCGGAAAAGCTAGGTTGCTGCTTGTCGCGGGTGGTACTAACGGCAGTGGGGCCTGCAAACCGCGGCTGGCATCTGAAGCTGGTCGCCGAAACCATCCAGCGTGCCCGCCAGCTCAACAAGCAGTACGTGCTGATGACCACGCAGGCTACCAACCGCGCCGTTTTCCGGACCAACGAAAAGCTAGGTTTCAAACTAAGCGGCAGCAGCCAGATTATTGCCTGCTCCAACTAACACTAACCGGGCACCTATGGCCATTCCTTTTCTTTCTTTCGGCCCCCAAAACCAGCAGATACGGGCGCAGGTGCTGGCCGCCATGACGCAGGTGTTCGATTCGGAGTGGTACGTGCTGGGCGAGTCCGTAAAACGGTTTGAGGCTGAATATGCGGTATTCAACCAGACCACGGCCTGCGTGGGCGTAGCCAATGGCTTGGATGCTTTGCACTTAGCGCTAAAAGCCCTCGGCATTCAGGCCGGCGACGAAGTGCTGGTTCCTTCCAATACCTACATTGCTACCTGGCTGGCCGTGTCGCTAGTAGGGGCAACGCCGGTGCCGGTAGAGCCGAACCTAGGTACCTACAACCTCGACCCGGCTCGCCTTGAAGCCGCTATTACGCCGCGCACCCGCGCCATCATGCCGGTGCATTTGTACGGGGAGGCCTGCGAGATGCCGGCGATTATGACCATTGCCGAAGCACATGGTCTGCACGTGGTGGAAGACAATGCGCAGGCGCAAGGCGCGTCCTTCGGCGGACAGCTGACGGGCAGCTTTGGCGCAATCAACGCAACCAGCTTTTATCCCGGCAAAAACCTAGGTGCCCTTGGCGACGCCGGCGCCATCACGACCAATGATGAAAAGTTGGCGCAGCAAATCCGTATCCTGCGGAACTACGGCTCCCAGCAGAAGTACTACAACGAAGTTCTCGGCTACAACTCGCGCCTCGACGAGCTGCAAGCCGCCATCCTCAGCGCCAAGCTGCCCATGCTCACCGAATGGACGCAGCAGCGGCAGGCACTGGCCGCTCAGTACCAGGAGGCGCTGGCCGGCTTATCGGGTTTGCAATTGCCGCAAGTAGCACCGAACGCTACGCACGTATACCATCTCTACGTAGTGCGCACCCCGCACCGCGACGCGCTGCAACGCTACCTCGCTGAGCGTGAAATAGGTACGCTCATTCATTATCCGGTGCCGCCGCATTTGCAGGTAGCTTACCAAAACCTAGGTTACAAAGCCGGTGATTTCCCCTTGGCTGAAGAAATAGCCGCCACCTGCCTGAGCCTGCCGCTGTGGCCTGGCATGAGCCCCGGGCAAGTGCAGACAGTCGCGGAGCACATCCGCGCTTTCTACACGGCTCACGCGTGAGCTGTCTTATCCTCGGCGCCTAACCAACGGCCGCGCTTATTCCAGCTAAAAAGCGGCTGATCGAGCCGTTCGGCTGCTTACCTTTAGCCCCCTATGCCCAAGCTCTCCATCGTCATTCCATGCTATTTCAACGAGGCAAATATTCCTATTACTGCCCGTGAGCTGATTGCCAATGAAGCGCTGTTCCCGCCCGAAGTCACCTTCGAATATGTACTGGTCGACGATGGCTCGCGCGATAATACCTTGCGCGAGTTGCTCACGTTTCGAGCCGCCTACCCCGACAAGGTACGCGTGGTAGAGCTGGCTGGCAATGTCGGCTCCTACAATGCCATTGTGGCGGGCATGGAACATGCCACCGGCGACTGTCTGGCCATCATCACCGCCGATATGCAGGACCCCCCGGAGCTGATGGTGCAGATGTACGAGTACTGGAAAAAAGGACTAAAGCTGATTATTGGCAACCGCCAGGATCGGGAAGAAACAGGCTTGCAGAAGTTCTTCGCCAATACGTTTCATGCCCTGATGAAGCGCATTGCCCTACCCAACATCCCCGACGGCGGCTTCGATTTCGTATTCTTCGACCGGCACGTAGCCGAAGAGATTTTGCGGCTGAAAGAGCGCAACAGCAATATCTTCTACCTGATGGTGTGGCTCGGCTACCCCTACGTGAACATCCCCTACGTGCGGCGCAAACGAAAGCTCGGTAAGTCGCGCTGGACGCTCCAGAAGAAGGTGAAGCTGCTGATCGACTCCATCATGGCTTTTTCCTTCTTTCCTATTCGGGCTATTTCCGTGCTGGGTATCCTGCTGGGTTTCGGAGCCTTGTTCTACGGCATCTACATCGCCGTGTTGAAAGAACTGGGCGACATTCAGGTGGAAGGCTGGACGGCCCTGATGGTGGTGATGCTGTTCGTGGCGGCCTTCCAGATGATTGCCCTCGGCATCATTGGCGAATACGTGTGGCGGGGCCTCGATGCCGCCCGCAAACGCCCGCTGTACGTCGTGCAGCAGGTGTATGAGCAGAGTAACCTAGGTGCCGATAGACAACTGCCGCAGAGCTGAGCCTTACTACAGCTGTCGTACGCTTCTGTAATTTTAGGCCTGATTATCAGCTGTATAGCCTTAATATACAGCTTTTTGCATTTCTATCTGGCCTGCTTATTGGGGAAGCGGGCCCGAGCTTGTGAAGCAAGCTGCTTTTGCCAGCGCCGGGGTAGATCTGGATTCTATGACAGCGCTTGGTTTTGTTTTGATTAACTTTGTGCCCCAAAATATCCCCTTATAGCTCGCCGTGGATTCTACTGATGTTTTGACCAAACCTGGGCGCCCAGCTCCCGCAACCGCAGAGCCGGAGGAGTGGACCGAAGTAATCCAGCCGAAAACTAGTCTGCTGGACCTAGGTCTCAAAGACGTGTGGCGCTACCGCGATTTGGTGATGCTGTTCGTGCGGCGCGACTTCGTCTCGACCTATAAGCAGACGGTGCTTGGTCCCATCTGGTTCTTCATCCAGCCGCTCCTGACGACGATTATCTACGTCATTATCTTCGGCAATGTAGCGAAGCTTTCAACGGACGGCCTACCCACAACGGTATTCTACCTGTCAGGCATCACGATCTGGAACTACTTCTCGCTGACGCTGATGAACACTTCCACCGTTCTGCGCGACAACGCAGGAATGTTTGGCAAGGTGTACTTCCCGCGCCTCACCATGCCGCTTTCTATTGTTATTTCCAATCTGGCTCGTTTTGGGGTTCAGTTTGCGCTCTTTATCATGGTGTGGCTGTACTATATCGTAAAAGGCAGCTCCATCCACCCGAACGCACTGATTATTCTGACTCCTGTGCTGGTCATCATCATGGGGGTGTTGTCGCTGGGGCTAGGTATGATCTTCAGTGCCATGACTACCAAGTACCGTGACCTGGCTATGCTGCTGGCTTTCGGTATGCAGCTCCTGATGTACGCTACCCCGGTCATCTATCCGCTGTCGAGCATTCCGGCCAAGTACAAGTGGCTCATTATGGCTAACCCAATGAGCTGCATCGTGGAAGCTTTTCGCTATGCCTTCCTGGGTACGGGTAGTTTTAGCTGGGGGTATCTGAGTTATAGCCTGGCCGTGACGATAGTCGTTATGCTCGCCGGTACGATTATCTTCAATAAAGTACAAAAGAGCTTCACTGATACAGTGTAGAAAGGGTGAGGGCATCTGACTCCTTTAAGTGAGGTGAAATCTAGACACTGAGCAGACGATTTTTTGATGAGCGACATTGCTATAAAAGTTGAAAACCTAGGTAAGCTATATCGCCTGGGAGAGATAGGTACGGGCACTTTAGGGCAGGATCTCAGCCGCTGGTGGGCTAGAACTCGCGGCAAAGAAGATCCATTCGCTACAATCGGCGAAACAAACGACCGGACTAAAAAGGGCGGTAGCAACTATGTTTGGTCACTGAAGGACGTAAACTTTGAGGTAAAGCAGGGCGAGGTGCTCGGTATCATTGGTCGTAATGGCGCCGGTAAGTCTACGCTGCTCAAGATCCTTTCGAAGGTGACGGGCCCATCCAGGGGTAGCATCAAGATAAATGGTCGTATTGCCTCGCTGCTGGAAGTCGGCACCGGATTTCATCCGGAGCTGACAGGCCGGGAAAACGTTTTCCTGAATGGTGCCATCCTAGGCATGAACAAGGCTGAAATCCAGAGCAAATTCGATGAAATCGTCGACTTCTCCGGGGTGGAACGCTACATTGACACTCCGGTAAAGCGCTACAGTAGTGGCATGTATGTGCGCCTGGCCTTTGCCGTAGCCGCATTTCTGGAGCCGGAAATCCTGATTGTCGACGAAGTGCTGGCGGTCGGCGACGCCGAGTTTCAGAAGAAGTGCCTGGGTCGCATGAAAGATGTAAGCCGCAATGATGGGCGGACCATCCTGTTTGTGAGCCATAGCATGCCTGCGCTTAAGAATATCTGTACAACCGGCATTCTGATGGAAACCGGGAAAGTCTCCTTTTCCGGAAGCGCGGATGAAGTCATAGATTATTATATCACCAATTTTCTGAGCTTCAACACCGATACCAGAATTAAGATAACGGATAAAAATAGGGAGTATGATCTGCTGAGGCAGATAGAGTATGATTCTATCGAATTCGTAAATCCTGTTGAAAAGAACATGTATTCAACAGAAGACGATATTGCTATTCTGATAACGCTTAAGAGTAAAATTGATCGGGAGGATTTTCGGATAGCCTTTTCCATCTTTAAGATGGATGAGAGTGCAGTTGGTACCTTCTTCTCCCAGGAAACCTTGTCAATAAGAAAAGGAGAGACCAAGGACTTTGTTATCACACTAAAGGATCATCAGCTGGCAAAAGGCCAGTATTATCTTGATTTTTCTGTAGGAATCGGTAATGAGCTAATAGGGGCAACAGAATACGATGTTGTTACTAAAACCTTGTTCTTCGAAATAGCTTACAAAGACACTTCCAAGACGCAGATGATGGTTTTGTGGCATTCCGGATGGGGCGCTGTGAATTTTCATAACGTTGACATAAAAGCTATCTAACTGATGAAAGTAGTAATTCTGGCTGGCGGCTTAGGTACTCGCCTTTCTGAGGAAACCGTACTCAAGCCCAAGCCTATGGTGGAGATTGGTGATATGCCTATTCTGTGGCATATCATGAAGATTTATTCCTCTCATGGTTTCAATGATTTCGTTATCTGCCTGGGGTATAAAGGCTACGTCATCAAGGAGTATTTTGCCAACTACTTTCTGCACAAATCTGACGTCACAATTTCCTTGAAGGAAAATGCGGTGAAAGTGCATGACAGCTACGCCGAACCCTGGAATATCACGTTGGTTGACACTGGGTTCGAAACAATGACTGGTGGTCGCATTAAGCGCGTGAAACAACACATCGGCGACGAAACGTTCTTCCTGACCTATGGTGATGGTGTAGCCGATGTGAATATCCGGGAGTCGCTGGAATACCACCAGCAGAGCGGAAAGCTATGCACCGTAACGGCCGTGCAGCCCAGCGGCCGCTTCGGAGCGCTCAACTTTGGCGAGCAGAATGAAGTAGTATCGTTCACGGAGAAGCCAAAAGGCGACGGTGCCTGGATAAACGGCGGATTTTTCGTGTGTGAGCCCCAGGTAATTGATTACATCCAGGGCGACACGACAATCTGGGAGCGTGAACCCCTCGAGCAGATTGCTGAGGCCGGTCAGATGCAGGCGTACAAGCATCATGGCTTCTGGAAACCGATGGATACGCTGCGGGATAAAGTGGAGCTAGGTAATGACTGGCAGAGTGGCCTGGCTAAGTGGAAGACTTGGTAAGTATGCTAGAACTTACGTCTGTCTATAAAGGCAAAAAGGTTTTCCTGACCGGGCACACGGGCTTCAAAGGGTCATGGCTTTTGCAGTGGCTGCACCTGTTAGGCGCTGAAGTAAAGGGGTATGCCCTAGCTCCCGAAACCGGCGAAGACCTGTATCAGCTTATTAAAGGTGATTCGCTCTGCCATTCTGTTATTGCGGACTTGCGCGATAGCGCCGCCCTGGAAGCCGCCGTTCTAAGCTTTCAGCCCGACTTTATTTTTCATCTGGCGGCTCAGCCGCTGGTTCGGCTTTCCTACGACATCCCGGCCGAAACCTTCGCCGTGAATGCCATCGGCACTGCCTATGTGCTGGATGCGGTGCGTAAGCTGGAAAAGCCCTGCACGGTTGTTCTGATTACAACCGATAAGGTGTACGAGAACAAGGAATGGGTTTATCCTTACCGGGAAACTGACCGCCTCGGGGGCTACGATCCGTACAGTGCCAGCAAGGCATGCGCAGAAATTGTTATCAACTCTTATACCCAGTCTTTCTTCAACCCTGCTGCTTTCGAGCGCCATCAGAAAGGCATTGCCAGCGCCCGCGCCGGTAATGTTATTGGGGGCGGTGACTGGGCCAAGGATCGGATTGTTCCCGATATCGTGCGGGCGTTGCGTAGCAGCCAAACCGTGACGGTGCGCAATCCGCAGGCCGTGCGACCGTGGCAGCACGTGCTGGAGCCGCTGAGTGGCTATCTGTTGCTCGGGGCAAAGCTAGCCCTGGATCCACTGCGCTATGGCGGCAGTTGGAACTTTGGCCCTTATGCTGAGGACACGAAGGTGGTTGAAGAACTAGTGCAGACTGCTATTGAGTTGTGGGGAACCGGCACGTACGAAAAACCGGTGCTAGCAAATCAGCCGCACGAAGCAGGATTGTTAAAGCTAGATATCAGCAAGGCGACCAGCGTACTCGGATGGCAGCCGCGTTACAACGCTAAAGCAGCTATTGCGGCTACTCTGGCTTGGTATAAAGCGTATGCAGAGCAGCCCGCAACAGTTAAAGAGTTCACTATTCAGCAAATCACAGACTACGCTTCTCATGAAAGTTAAGCCGACTGCATTGGAGGGCGTGATGGTGCTTGACAATTTTGTTAGTCAGGACAAGCGAGGAACATTCGTAAAAACGTTTCATGCGCAGTCCTTTCAGGCAAATGCGTTGGCAAGTGAGTTTAAGGAAAGCTACTACTCCGAGTCGTATAAGAATGTGATTCGGGGTATGCACTTTCAATTGCCACCGCACGAGCATGACAAGCTCGTTTACGTGACGCAGGGTGATATCCTGGATGTGATAGTTGATTTACGGCAAACATCGGGTACTTACTTGCAGCACGTTGCCATTCCGCTGAGCGCTAATCAGCAGTCAGTTTATATTCCGCGTGGCTGTGCGCACGGCTTCCTGACGTTAAGTGACACAGCTACGGTTGTTTATAATGTCACAAGCGTGTACGAGCCGAGCGCTGACGCAGGAATCAAATGGGATAGTATTGGGTTTGACTGGCCAGTTACTGAGCCTATCATTTCGGATAGGGATAATGCTTTCGTAAGTATGCGGGATTTTCCGAGCGCTTTTTAATTCCTATGAACGTTTTAATTGTAGGCGCTTCTGGTTTGGTAGGAGGAAATTGCCAGCAGTATTTACGGCAGTTTGAGCACTATACTGTACAAGGAACTCACTTATCCTTCAGTACTGAAGATAGTGTTTATTTCAATCCCTGTGACTTGATGGATGAGCGCAATACTGCGCTGGAGTCATTTAGTCCAGATGTAATTGTTCATTGTGGTGCACTTACTTTTGTGGACTACTGCGAGGACCATATTGCAGAGAGTTATCAGAAGACGGTTACCTCAACAGCTAACCTGCTGACTCTGGCCCGCCAACATAATGCAAAGTTTGTTTACATCTCTACCGACTACGTTTTTGACGGTAAAAGTGGTCCTTATTCAGAAGAACAAACTGTAAACCCAATTTGTGTTTACGGAGCACACAAACTAGAGGCTGAAAACCTAGTTATTGCCAGCGAGTTACCTTACTTAATCCTACGTATCACAAATGTGTATGGGGACGAGGCGCGTGGTAAAAACTTTGTTGCTCGCTTGCTCAAGCAGATTGAATCTGGGGAAGAAATAAAGCTTACTCTTCCGTACGATCAATATGCTACGCCCATAAATGCCCTAGATGTAGCTAAAGCATTAGCTCTGTTGTTGGAAAACGGAAAGCAGGGCATTTATCACTTGGGAAGCACTGATTATGTAAATCGCTTTCAACTGGCTGATCGGGTACTCCATAAATTCAAATACAAGCAGGTCCAGCTGAGTTTAACTACTACGGCTGCTTTAGCTCAGTTAGCACCCCGACCACTAAACGGTGGTTTGTTAGCTCATAAATTTTTGAGTGAATTTCCGGGTTTCCGCTTCTCTAATATTGACGATTATCTAAGCACCAAAACTCATGCTTAAGCATATAACTGAAGAAAATGGTCTTCTGGCGTCGTTGACGCAGGTGGCTACGCAAAATGTAACAAAGTCTATTCAGCCCGGAGTAGATTATATTCCAGTTACCGGCAAAGTGTTGGATGCGGAAGATATTCTGTACGGCGTGGATGCAACCCTAGACGGTTGGTTGACTACTGGTCGCTTTGGTCCGAAATTCGAGCAAAAGCTAGCTAAGTGGTTCGGCTGTAAATCATCTATTCTGGTGAACTCAGGCTCCTCTGCTAACCTGGTTGCCTTCTATACACTGACCTCTCCAAAGCTAGGAGACCGGGCTATAAAGCCCGGCGATGAGGTGATTACAGTAGCAGCAGGTTTTCCCACTACTGTGAATCCAATGATTCAGTTTGGCTGTGTGCCGGTATTTGTGGACGTAGATATTCCCACTTACAATATCAAGCCGGAGCTAATTGAACAAGCCGTGTCGCCCAAGACGAAGGCGATTATGATCGCCCATACCCTAGGTAATCCGTTCAATCTAGCGGAAGTGATGCGTGTGGCACAGAAGTATAACCTGTGGGTTATTGAAGATGATTGTGACTCACTAGGAGCTACTTTCAACGGTAAGAAAACGGGTACTTTTGGCGACTTAGCTACTCTATCCTTCTATCCAGCTCACCACATCACAATGGGCGAAGGTGGTGCGGTGTTGATCAACAACATCAAGTTGAAGATGATAGCTGAGAGCTTCCGCGACTGGGGCCGGGATTGTTACTGTGAGCCAGGTAAGGATAACACTTGCAACAAGCGCTTCTGCTGGCAGCTAGGTCAGTTGCCTTATGGCTACGACCATAAGTACACCTACTCGCATATTGGCTTCAACCTGAAGGTGACCGATATGCAGGCTGCTATCGGCCTGAGCCAGCTCAATAAAGCGGACTACTTCGTGCAGCGTCGTCGTGAAAACCACGCTATGCTGTACCAAAAGATGAAGCAGTTTGAAGAGCATTTCATTCTGCCCGAAGCTACTCCTGGTGCTGATCCTAGCTGGTTTGGCTTCCTGCTGACCATCCGGGACAACAGTACCATCGACCGAGCCGACTTAGTACAGCACTTGGAAGAGCATAAGATAGGTACACGTCTGTTGTTCGCGGGTAACCTGCTGCGCCAGCCTGCTTATCAGAATATTGACCATCGGGTAGTTGGTGATTTAACCAACACAGATACCATCATGAATCGCTCGTTCTGGTTAGGTGTGTGGCCCGGATTAGAAGAGCAGCATTATGATTATATGGTAGAAGTTATCCGGGATTACCTAAAAAATCTAAGCTGATTTCAGAATTTGAATTTCGAGTGAGATGTATACTGACAAAGTAACAATATGTATACCCGTTTATGAGCGGTATGATTATTTTGAAGAAGCAATTAGTTCAGCTATGAACCAAACTGTTTCTTGTAAAATAATTGTCAATGATAATAATTCATCTCACTCCAAATTCAAGGATTTTTGTTCTGAGAACAATATAGAGTATCATAAAAATGACGTTAATGTAGGGGTATTTCCTAATTGGAATAAATGCATGCAGCGTGCCAAAACGCCATATGTTGTTATATTAGGCGATGATGACGTGCTGTATGCAAACTACATTGAAAAATTTTTAGAAGCTGAAGAAAGGTATTCAGGTCTAGATTTTTACTACACTAATATTGATTGGTTAGTGGATGATGTGAAAAAAGATTGGGGCTTTCCTGCAATCTATGGTTTGTTTGATAGATCATTAGATATTCAAGAGCTAGGTGCGAAGGAATGGATAGGTATTCCAAGCATCAGTGGTACTTTCAGGCGTGATGTTATGCTTGAAAAGCCTTTTGCTGAATCATTCTATGGAAGTAATGATTGGCTATGGCTTTATAGTAACGTGCATACACTAAAAGTGTACGGTAATAAGGAAAAGCTATATGTTTATCGTAGACACGGTAAGCAAGATAGCCAAGCCAATGAGTTTATTACTTATTATTGGTGCTATCCAGCCATTTATTATATAATACATGAAGTTCTAAACGGTAAATCGCAGTATGCTGGCGAGGCTTTAAATAAATCTGTTTCCTTCGCTTTAAGCTCGATTTATATGTTTAAGTTCAAGTTTGTTGATTATTATCATTCGCAGAATGATAATAATCTATATAAGTATTATTATAAAGAGAAGCTATCTAAAAAGTCAAGGTTGTTGTATGCTATAACGCTACCTAGACTAGTGGCAAACCAGATTCTTAAACTCTACTTTGCATTTAAGAAGTAATATCAATTGCAAAGCATGCAAGGTGTTTCAGTAGTAATTTGTTGCTATAACAGCGCGCTTAGGTTGCCGGAAACACTCAGGCATCTTTCAAAGCAAATTGTTTCTAGTAGTATTCGTTGGGAGGTTTTAATAGTAAACAATAACTCGACAGATAGTACAGCAAGTGTCGCACAGGCTGAATGGAAAAGCTATAAGCTAGCTATACCATTACGGATAGTCGATGAGACGAAGCCAGGGTTGTCAGCAGCGCGTGAAAAAGGAATCGGTGAGGCTTTGTACGACTACTTGCTATTCTGTGATGATGATAACTGGCTAGCGGAAGACTATGTCAATAATGTATATGGTCTTTTAGCGGGCAACGCTACTTTAGCTGCAGTAGGAGGTAATAATACAGGTGCCTATGAAGTTACACCACCTGCCTGGATGAATTTTTTTGGTAATTCCTACGCTATTGGCAAGCAGGGTAATGGCGAGTTTGAGATACTTGAGGGCACAAGGTATTTGGTTGGGGCAGGAATGGCTTTCAAAAGAGAAGCGTATCAAGCCATAAAACAAAAAGGATTCGGATTTTATCTGACGGACCGGATTGGGAATAAAGTAGTAGGAGGAGGAGATGTTGAACTATGCTTCATCTTCAAGCTTGCTGGCTATTCAATAGCCTACTCTGCAAACCTGAATTTGCAGCATTATATGCCCGCTGGAAGGATAACCGAAGCCTACCTGGTGAAGATGTGGCACCAGTATTCTTACTCATGGCTGGTCTTTGAAGCATATAAGCTACTATTAACGGGTAGTAAGATTGCTGTTGATGAAGCTTATTGGAAAAAAGTAGCCAGGCAAAGGCTGCTTGAGAAAGCACCCTTTCTACTTAGGTATATAAAGTCTAAGGTGAAAGGCGACCTTATATTCTACTTGCCTTATGAAGTAGAGCTGATGTACAACGTCTATTTACTCCGAAATACTGATAAGTTGATGGAGCTAATCAATGAACTAAGAAGTAAAGTAGGGTATGAATAAGGTGTGTGTGGTCATCCCGGTACACAAGCCTGTTCCCTCTGCTTATGAACTTATTTCTTTGCAGCAATGCTTTCGCATATTAGGCACACGCCCTATCAAGATTGTAGCTCCCAGTGGCTTGGATCTGGCTAATTATAAGGCTGCTGTAGCAGATTTAGATGTAATTTATATAGACCCAAAGTGGCAAAGCTCTTTGCTGGGTTATAATAAATTGAAATTGAGTAAATATTTTTATAATTTATTTTCTGGCTACGAGTTTTTATTAACTTATGAGCTGGATGCCTTTATTTTTAACGATAGCCTTGATTATTGGTGCGCGAAGGGCTACGATTATATAGGTGCTCCGTGGTTTGAAGGGTTCGATTTTCCAACCCCTGATGCTAAGATCATAGGAGTTGGTAACTCTGGTTTCTCACTGCGAAAAATCAGTTCCGCAAAGCGAATGCTGAGCAGTATATACTATGAGGAATCAAATGCTCCTCTGTATGGCAGGCGGGCTTTATTAAAGGCTAAGCTAGATAGGGCTATTAACTGGTTGAAAAGTAAAACAGGAGAGAATCCTACAGTTCAGAGCAGTGGTTTATATGAAGATATATTCTTCAGCAAGGTTGCGCCTGAATTCTCTAAAAAATTCATAGTGGCACCCGTCGAAGATGCAATAAAGTTTAGCTTCGAAGTGCAGCCTGAAGTATTGTTTAAGGTAAACAGCAATGTGCTACCGATGGGCTGCCATGCCTGGTGGAAATACAACCTTGATTTCTGGCGTCCATTTATTAAAAATTTTGGCTATAAGCTTTAATTTATATCTAAATGTAAGTATAGATATAGTTTATTTATAGCGTCTTTTATTTTTGACCTAGCTTATATTTGTAAGTAAAGTAGCAACTCTTTTTACCCAAGATGCCCTCAACTCCCAAAATTTCAGTCATTACTCCTTCCTTCAACCAAGGACAATTTATAGAAGAAACTATATTGTCGGTGTTAGGGCAGAATTACCCTAATCTGGAGTACATTATAGTTGACGGTGGCAGCACGGATGAGACGGTTAAGATCATCCGGAAATATGAGGACAAGCTCAGCTATTGGGTAAGCGAAAAAGATAACGGCCAAAGTCATGCTATCAACAAGGGTTTTGCGCGTGCTACGGGAGATATTATCTGCTGGCTGAATAGTGATGATATGTACATGCCCAATGTACTTTCCTATGTAGCGCAGCAGTTAAATCCGGAAGAGAATAGCCTGCTGTTCGGCAACTGCCTGCACTTCAAAAAAGACCATGCGGGGGTTATGGCTTATGGCAGCGATGTAGTAGGCGAGTCGAAGATGTACCCGTTAGAGAGCCGGGATTATATCATTCAGCCATCTACTTTCTGGACGAAAAAAGCGTGGGATACTGTTGGGAGTTTACGGGAGGATGTTCACTATGCGTTTGACTGGGAGTGGTTCTTACGAGCTCAAAAGCTAGGTGTCCAGTTTAAAAGCGACCAGACTCCTTTATCTATATACCGGATCCACGAGAGTCATAAAACAGGTACGGGAGGTGGTAAAAGACAGCAGGAAATACTTAAAATATACAGAGAGTATTCACCTAAATATGCTGCGCTTTATGAGGCAATTTTGAAGGAGGATATAGATACTGCCAAGTTAAAGCCCCGCGCCGTTAAGTCGTTGCTGGGTGCGCTGAACATGAGCACCCGGCCTGTGGATGTAATTAAAATAATGAACTATACTAAATACAAACAGTATACGACCAATGAAATTAGCTCAGCTCTGGCTATGATGTAATAGAGCAGCTTCAAAATGAGCAGTAAGATTTCATTAATTACGGTCAACTATAACAACAAATCGGGGCTGGAAAAAACAGTCAGCTCCGTTCTGGGGCAGACAACCCTAGGTAGCTTCGAATACATCGTTATCGACGGTGGCTCGACGGACGGCGGAGTAGAGCTACTGCGCCGGAATACCGATAAAATTTCTTACTGGGTAAGTGAGAAGGACGCTGGTATTTACAATGCCATGAACAAAGGCATCCGGCAGGCTACCGGGGACTACCTGCTGTTCCTGAATAGTGGCGACCATCTCCTGGCAGCTGATACTATTGAGCACATTCTGGGGCATATTCAGGCTGCGCCGGAGGTGGATATTTTCTACGGCGACGCGTTTATCGGGAGTTCAACGGATGTGATGGGAGGGCTGCTAAAGCATCCCCCCATTCTGGATCTAAAATATTTCAAAACTGAAACGCTTAATCACCAGGCTTCTCTGATAAAGGCAGCGCTGTTTCAACAGTATGGCTTATATCCGGAGCACTACCGGCTGGCTGCGGATTACTGGCTGTTCTTGCGGTGCTTTCTCGACGGCAAGGTGTTTCAGCATATCGACAGGCTGCTGGTCGACTATGATTTTACCGGCCTGAGTGCGGCCGATGGCTATAAGAAGTACAAAGACGAGCAGTTTGCCATCTGGGATCAGCTGGTGCCAGGCTACGTGCGCGACATCATAAGTGAGAACGAAGCACTTAGCGCAGAAAATCGCCGCTACCGGCAGATCCTTGACTATAAGATTGTGGATGTGGCCGTGCGCCTGAATGCTAAGTACCAGGGCTTAAAAGGCGGAAGCTAGGTTGCTGGTCGTGGGGCAAGCTAGGGACTCCTCACTTACAACGGTGTGTTATCTTTGTGGAGGATAGAGAAGTCATCAACGAGCTTGCCAAGGTTGGCTCTGCTTTAGCAAAGTCTTCAGTTGAGTAAAGTAGCTTTCAAATTGGTAGAGATAATGGCGTCACTTCCGGCGGGGGTTTCATTTCTGGTTTGTACCTACAACAGTGCTTCGCGCATTGGCGAAACCCTGGCCTGCCTGGCCCGGCAAGAAGGAGTGGGTGCAGTGGCCTGGGAAGTGATACTGGTAGATAATGCCTGCACGGATGGAACAGCGCAAATTGCCCGTACCAACTGGGACGACCTAGGTGCGCCGGTGCCGCTGCGGATCTTTCAGGAGCCCCGACCCGGTAAGAATTACGCGGTGGAGCTGGCGTTCAATCAAGTGCAGTACCGCTACGCCTGCATTGTAGACGATGACAATCGACTGGCCCCCGACTACCTGCGCACGGGCTACGAACTGTTGCAAACCAACCCACAGATCGGTTTGCTGGGCGGCCAGAATACCGGAACCTTCGACGTGCCGCCGCCGACTTGGTTTTCGGCCTTTCAGGTATTTTATGCAATTGGTGAGCAGCGCAGCCACCAGGATGGCTCTGTGTTACCTACTGGCAATATCGGGACGAACGTTTTGTGGGGTGCGGGCATGTTTGTGCGTACAGAGTTATGGCGTGCTCTGCGCGAGCTAAAGTTTCAGAGTTTATTCTCCGGCCGCCAAGGAACCAAGAACCTGACAGCGGGCGAAGACGATGAACTGTGCTACGTCGCGCAGATGCTAGGGTATGAGGTGTGGTACTGGCCGCTGCTGCGCCTGCAACATCACATGGCGGCGGGCCGCCTGACGGAAGAGTACCGCAACCGGCTTTTCTACGGTACTGTGTGGTCGCAGGCCCGCTTGAAAGTATACCGCGACGTGCTCAGTAGTCCTGCCGGAAAGAAGCCAGGCTCGGCCACCAACCTGCTAAAAGATATTTTATACATGAGCCGCACCGTCGCTCAGCGAGTGCTGTCGGTGGATTACGCGCGGGCACTACTGCATGACGACACGCTGCAGGTGATGGGCCGCCATCATCAGCTGCTGACCCTCTACGACTTTATGCGTAACTTTCGGCAGATTCAGCGCTACTACATGCTTGTAGAAGCATTCAAACAACGTGCATCGCAGTACCACGCTAAGCTGACTGTCTGAGGTAAAAAGTAGTTGACTAGAACTATAGGAAGCCAAGTACAGCTTTTAGGTCTGATAATGGCTTCGTAAAGCTATCGGGAGTTCTCGCCGAAGCGTACGCTCCCGGATTAACTTATTCGCTTCATGATGAATACTCGTTCTGCTGGTGTTTCCGTTCTGATCTGCACCTACAATGGCGCAGGCAGGATTACGGAAACGCTGGCTCACCTGGCTCGCCAGAAAGTGGTACCGGCCCTGCGCTGGGAAATTATTCTGGTTGACAACGCTTCCACTGATCAGGTGCTGGAGACGGCAACTTCTTTCTGGCGTACCACCGCCGAGCCAGCGCCACTGCGCACCTACGCTCAACCTAGACCGGGCAAAACGTACGCCTTGGAGCTAGCTTATGAGAAAGCCAGCTACAGCTACATGTGCATCGTGGACGATGACAACTGGCTGGCGCCTGACTACGTGCAGAATGGTTTTGACCTGCTGCAAAGCCATCCGGAAGTTGGTTTGTTGGGTGGCAGAACGACCGGTGCCTTCGAGGTGGAGCCGCCCGCGTGGTTTAAGCAATACCAACATTACTATGCCGTCGGTGCTCCTATCCTCTACGAAGATGGTGTGCCGCGCCCGATAAGTGATGGTCCGGTAGTGAACTTTGAGCTATGGGGAGCCGGCTTGTTCGTGCGGCGGGCTATCTGGGAAGCCATGACCGTGCTAGGATTCGAGAGCCTGCTTTCCGGGCGTAAGGGGAAAGATCTGGTAGCAGGTGAGGATCATGAGCTGTGCTATGTAGCGCGCCTGCTAGGCTATACCCTGTGGTATTCATCGTCATTGTCGCTGGTGCATTATATGACGAAGGGACGACTTACGGCGGCGTACCGCGACCAGCTACTGCGTGCCGGTGCCATTGGAAGCTTGCAGCTATTGCCTTATAAGTATGCCATGTTGAATAAGCCGGCTGAGCCTAATATTACATTGGATGTATTAAAGGATTTCTCCTACATCGAATGGTTTACTATTAAAAATATATTCTCGGCGGATTATTTAGGTTTCTTATTGGGTAAGGAAAAAACGTCATTTATAACGAATAATGTTCATGTAAAATATTTCTTCAAATTCTTTTTCAATATCAAATCAATAAAACAGAATTATCAAAAGGTAGTAGCATTCAAGCGCCGAGTTGCTGCTTTTCAGGCAAGTCAGAAGTTGGTGGCAGATCGGGAGAAAGTAAGTAATACCTAGGGGCGTTCAACAATGATACATGCTCGTCCGGCCGGTGTGTCGGTCCTCATTTGTACTTATAATGGTGCACAGCGTCTTACTCCGACGCTGGAGCACCTAGCTCGGCAGCAGGTAGCAGCCGGAACAGCCTGGGAAGTAATTCTAGTTGATAATGGCTCGACTGATAACTCACTAGCATTAGGCATGGCGTGCTGGAATCATAATGGCTCGCCTGTGCCATTACGTACTTTCCTGCAACCCGTCCCGGGCAAAAACAATGCGCTAGAGCTAGCTTATCAAGAAGCCGCCTACGAATACATGTGTATCGTAGATGATGATAACTGGCTCGAAGATAATTACTTGCAAAGCGGGTTTGACTTGCTGAGCAGGCAAGATACTATTGGGGTGTTGGGCGGAAGTAACAAAGGGGCTTTTGAAGTACCTCCACCTGCCTGGTTCGCCAGAGTGAGCCGGATCTATGCAGTGGGTGAACCGCTTGTGTTTACCGGTACACCTCCGCAACAGCTAACGACGCTTGGAAAGATTACTCAGGGAACACCCTGGGGTGCTGGTCTTTTTATTCGACATGCTGCATGGCGGCTGCTGAAAGAGGCAAATTTTGAAAGTCTATTTACTGGCAGAATAGGAGAGAAGCAGCTTTCCGCCGGAGAAGATGACGAGTTGTGTTATGCTGTGCGACTTATAGGATATGAGCTGTGGTATGAGCCCGCTTTGCGCCTGACTCACTTTATGACAAAAGGCAGGCTCACCACAGATTATGTGCCTCGAATAATTCATTCTTTCAGCCAAACTTATTCGCGTTTGTCTGCCTATAGACGCTTGGTATATACTCCCGACATAGATTACTCAAAGAATATGTCATGGGTTAAGGACTTTGCTTATATAACCTTGCGCACCTTCAGTATTAAAAACTTGGTGAAATATATAAAGCTAAGAATGAAGGGTGATATAGAATATTTGTTAGAGGGGCAGCAGTTCTATACGTGGTTTAACTTTATTGTAGATTATAGAGAGACACGTTCAAATTATTTGAAAGTAAAATCTATGCAGGAGCGCGCACGTCTGCTTTCCAAAACATCTTTGAGCAATAAGGTCGCGGATCTTTAGCCCATTCTGCTAATTCCTGATGTCTGTTTCAATTTCTCCTGCTGGTGTTACGCTGCTCGTCTGCACGCACAATGGCGAAAGCCGACTACCGGCTACGCTGCGCTATATTGCTGCGCAACAGGTACCAGCGCATGTGGCGTGGGAGGTGCTGATTATCAGCAATGCATCATCTGATAAAACGCTGGAGGTAGCTGCTCGCCTTTGCCAGGAGCTGCAACTATCTGTTGCGTGCCGGGTGCTGGATGAGCCGGTAGCTGGCAAGGAGAATGCCCTGATCCGGGGCTTCGAAGCAGCTAACTACGAATTTATAGCGGTAGTAGACGACGACAACTGGCTGGCTTCTGATTATGTGGCTGTAGCCCACAAGATTATGTGCGCCCACCCTGAAATTGGTATTCTGGGTGCGCACGCTCAAGGCGCTTACGAGGTTACGCCGCCCGCGTGGTTCGAGGCATTTCGGGCGGTATATGCCATTGGTCCTCAAAACGATGGAGTCAGTGGGCCACTACCGGATAATGCCGGATACGTGTACGGAGCTGGGTCCGTCGTGCGACAGTCGGGGTGGCGCAGGTTACGCGCGCACGGCTTTGCGTTTACTACGTCTGCCAAGCGAGGCAAGACGCTTTCGGGCGGGGAAGACCTAGAGCTAGGTGACGCGCTTCGCCTAGCCGGTTACAAGCTGTGGTACGAGGATCGACTGCGTTTTCAGCACTTCATGTTCAAGGAGCGCCTGACGTGGCAATACCTCATGCGCATGGCCCGCAGTACGGCTTCGTCGCAGATAACCAGCGTGGTGTATTATTTTATTTTTCGGCAGCCGCTGCTCACGGAATCGCGCTTCCGCTTCTTATACGCCAAACGCTTGCTATGGCTCAGTACTCAAATTGCCCGGCAACCTAGGGTACTGGTCGATACGTTGTTGCGTGCAGACGAGGAAACGCTTACGCACAACTTCGAAATGCTGCGCTTGCTCTACAACTTCAAAACCTCAGTATTGCAGCGTAAGCGAGCCGTGGAGGTATTCCGGCAGATTCAGGCACTAAAAGCTAGCTTTGCCGAAGACAGGGGTTGAGAATCAGCAGATCATGCAGCGGGTAAACGGTTTACTACAGCGCTACTATACTTGGCTATAATGAAGCTCAGAGGAGAAGAATTTACGAACGTAGTCGCGAATTTTGACGAAGACTTCTGGAATGGTACTGTTTGCTGTGAAACAGAGTACTTCGAGAAAGTGCTATTCTATTTAAAGGATAACCTAGGTAAATCATTTGTGGACTACCTGTTTGTTCTATATGCTGATTCATGGATCGATAAAAATAATATGTATGATTTTATCGCAGCTAAGAAAGAAGCAAGGAAGATAGTTGTTCTGTATTTCTCAGATGAGAACTCAACTATTCCGCATGCGTTGATGAAATCTGGAGTGTATGCTGTGTTTAAAAACTACATGCCCACCGAATTGCCATATCCTAATTTATTTCATCTCCCGTTGGGGTACTTAAAAACAACTCAGCAGCATCCAATTACTGAAATAAACCAGCGCAAAATAAACGTCTTCTTCTCAGGAGCCTTGCACGGAACCCGATTGAAATTCTTCAAAAACTTTACCCTCATTAAGTTTCTGCCTATGCGGTATTGGCTTTCGGTGTTTCATCACTTCAAGAAGCTGGTTCCACATACCTACGATTCATTCTATCCTAGCTCTTATATTCGATTCAATAAATATGGGTTTAGATCAGGTATGACGCCTGCGCTATATTCAGAGATATTATATAATACTAAGATAGCTCTGTGCCCCAGAGGAATACTAAGCGCAGAAACGTTCAGGCATTTCGAAGCTATGCGGGCAGGCTGCATTATTATATCGGAGCAGCTGCCGCATACTTTCTTCTATCAGGATTCCCCCATGATATTTATTGATGACTGGAAGCAGTCTGACGTAATTATTAAAGAATTGCTTAGTAATCCCTCAAAGCTGGCTGATATTCATCAAAGAATGTTGAGATGGTGGAAAAATGTATGTTCGGAGCAAGCAATAGCTAACTACATCATTGCCAAATTGCGGCACCTGGCTACAGAAAAATCAGATGTAATTCATCAGGAATAGATAATTAATTTAAAAAGCTGAAATATTCTCTGCTGCTATAGTGTAAACAAATTGCCACTTGCTTTTCTATTCTCATGCCTTTTTTCTCGATCATAGTTCCTTGTTACAACCGCGCTGCTATTTTGCCGAATACGGTAGCAGCTATTTTGCGGCAGCAGGAACCGGATTTCGAGCTAATTCTGGTTGATGATGGAAGCCGCGACGCAACGGCTGAAGTAGCAGAGCAGCTGGCTGCCACCGATGCCCGTATTCGGGTGTTTCACAAAGAGAATGGGGAGCGGGGCGCCGCCCGTAATTATGGGGCTCAACGCGCGCAGGGGCAGTATCTTAATTTCTTCGATTCGGATGACGAGATGTACCCCAACCACCTGCGTGTGGTGCGCGATTATATCCGCGCGCACGGCGAAGTAGAGGTGGTGCATACCGGCTACGAGGTGCTGGATGCGAGTGGCGGGCTGGTGGAAGAGGTATGCGACTTTCGTGGGGATACAAACGAGGCTTTGCTGGAGAATAACTTTCTGGCCTGCAACTCTGTGTTTGTGCGGCAGGATATTGCATTGGCTCAGCCATTTGTGGAAGATCGAGCCTTGGCTTCGGCCGAAGACTGGGAACTGTGGCTGCGCTTGGCCAGCAGCTATTCTTTTCATAAGGTATCCGCCAAAACGTTCTGTCTGCGCGAGCATGAAGGGCGTAGTCTGAATACCATTTCGCCTGATGCCGTTATTGCACGCGATGAGCTGTTTGGGCAGCTGATGCGACAAAATCCTGATTTTCGGCGGCGCTATCCGAATCAGGTTAATTACTTCGTGGCAAATCGGTACACCTTTATTACGCTGGTGCTGGCCCTTACTGAACACCGCCGGCTCGATACGTTGCGCTATTTGTGGAAGGCATTTCGTACGGATTATACCGTTTTGTGGCGTCGCCGCTTTTTAGCATCCATCAAGCATCTTTTATAAGCTAGGTGGTGTCTGATACGATAAATAAGAGAGCTATGGATGTTACTAAAAGGCTTGCAGTGATTATTGTGTATTTTGGTCGCTTCCCGAAGTATATGCCTTACTTTCTGCAATCTGCCTCTTATAATCCGGGGGTGGATTTCTGGATATTTACAGATGCGTTTTATGGTGACTATAAGCAATACGATAATATAAAATTTATTGATATGAGCTTGTTGGCTTTTAATAAGCTGGCTAGTGAGAAAACGCAGTTCACTGTGGCAGTGAAAAATAGCTATAAGCTCTGCGATTTCAAGCCGATGTACGGGTTTATTCTGGCTGACTACATTCGTTCTTATTCGCACTGGGCCCATTGCGATGTGGACATGGTATTTGGAAATATAGACCGATATTTAACTGAAAATTCCTTGTATAACTATGATGTAGTTTCCAGTCATGGGCGGTACATATCCGGGGCTTTTACCATGTATAAGAACGTGGAAGATATCAATAAGGCTTTCATGCTTAGTAAGGACTACAAAAAGGTGCTTGCTGATGAGAAGTATCTTTCCTTCGATGAAGCCAGTACTGTTATTCGTAAGTTATGGGACGGGCATGATATTTTTGAATTTGAGAGTGAGATTGAGAGTATGTCCCACGTAGTAAAGAAGCCGGGAAACAATATCAACGCCTGCTTCGGAGAGTTTATTGAAGAGAGAATAAAGGATAAAATATATTGGCGAGAAGGTAGGTTATTAGACGGTGGCAAGGAGATTTACATATTTCACTACTTGATTTATAAGGGTAAGATTAGTTTTAATATACCTCCTTTTAAGAGTTATGCACAATATAGCTTCAACAGTAATGGTTTTTTTACGGATAAGCTAGGTTCTTACACATATATCTGGCTTAACTCTATCTACAGTAATCTTTCTGATAAGGTGAAATCAAAGGTTAAAAGAAAAATAAAGATACTTACAGCATAGTTGTTCTTTCGTAATACGTAGTTGTACTCTGGTAAAATGCAAGCTGTCAAGAATCTGTTAAAGAAAGTATTTCCTCCGGTGCTCTTGACGCGGATGCATTTAGCGTACAACAAGCTTCGGATCAATACTTTCGATAAGCTGGCTTTTCCTGAGAAGCTATTCAAGGATCAGGATTTTAGTATTCGCCGGGACGACCACCCGTTCCGGTTTGTGCAGGTAGAGAAGACGCATCTGGATGCGCGCCTGCGCCACCAGATTCAGGAGTGGGAGAAGTGGACGCAGGATGAATACCTACTGGTTTACGATAAGTCCTGCGTAATAGAGCCCCACGCGGGTTGGGCATTAACTACTGATAACCAGCTTATTTATCCTTCGCTCGGTTTTAGCAGGGTTGAATATCTCCGCAAGCCGCTATTGGAAGCGCTACGGATGCGCCGGCAAAAGCTGGAAGAATATGAAGAGCTGATTTCGTTACGCGATACGGGCGAGGAAAATTATTTCCACTTTTATAACGACGTACTGGCGAAGCTTTTCTTTTTAGAGGAAAAGCTAGGTCTAAGTTCGGAAGTGCCGGTTCTGATTAGCGCCAAGTTGTATCAGCGTCCAGTATTTCAGTATTTTATGCAGCACCCTTACCTGCGCGAGCGAAAATGGGTGGTGCAGGGCGAGCAATATATTCGCAGCCACAAAACGTACTTCTGCAAGCCGCTTACGCATACAGCGCACTATTATGACCGCATCCGGGCGCTGGTGCAGCCGCATGATCTGCTGACTGCCGGCCCCGAGCGCCGTATTTTCATTACGCGCAGCCCTAAACGGCTCCGCTTCATAGAAAATGGTGCTCAGGCTGAGCAGGTTTGCCGCGAGCTGGGTTTTGAGATAGTTGACTTTGATACGCTAAGTTTGCCTGAACAAATTCAGCTGATGAGCCAAGCACGCTACGTGATTGGTATCCACGGGGCGGGGCTCACGAACATGCTATTTCGGGGACGACAGCCGATGGGCTTGCTGGAGATTTATCCGCCCGGTGATTATTACCCTTTTCATTATGTGCTGATGGCGACGCAATTAGGCTACGACTATAATGGGTTGATCGGCAGCGCCGGGCAGCAGCAGTATTCCGGTGGTTTTCACGTCGATGTGGAGGAATTACGTCAGCGCGCTACGGCATTATTACAACGATAGGGGCGGCGCTACTGCCAACCTTTAGTTGCTACACTAACTTAAATGCGGAAAAAACTACTGCTCCTTATTCCTAACCTAGGCCTTGGCGGTGCTCAGCGCGTGTTTCACGACCACAGCGTGGAGCTAGGTCGCCAATACACAGTCACGGAGGCTGTCTTCAATCTGGAGGGCGGCAACATGTACCCCAGCCAGAATGAGCTGGTGAGCCTGGATGTGGCTGGCGGCGGTAGTCCGTTGGAAAAGCTGCGCAACTTTGCGCGACGTATCACGCGCCTGAAAGCCTTGAAGCATCGGCTAGCAACGGACGTGTGCGTGAGTCACTTAGAAGGCGCCGACTATGTTAATCTGCTGAGCAAAGGCTCGGAAAAGGTAATCCTGTGCATTCACGGCTCTAAGCTGCACGACGCTAACATCCGGGGCGCGGCTGGTTGGCTGCGCAAGAAGGTGCTGATGCCAGGGCTTTATAACCGCGCCGACCGCATCGTAACGGTCAGCCGTGATATCAATCCGGAGCTGATCGGAGGGTTTGGCGTAAAGCCCGAGAAGCTGGTGACTATCAATAACTTTTTTGAAGTCAAACAGATAGAAGAAAAAGCGCAGGAGGCTCTGACTGCCGCTGAGCAGGCCGTTTACGAAGCGGCACCGGTACTAGTCACGTCGGGGCGGCTTTCCCTGCAAAAGAACCAGGCGCCGCTACTCGACTGCTTTGCCGCGCTGCTGAAGCGCCAGCCTGCCAAGCTGGTCTTTGTGGGAGATGGAGAGCTGCGCACAGAATTGGTCGCTCATGCCAGAAACCTAGGTTTGCGCGTGTACGAAGCCTGGAGCGCGGCGGAGCTAACCCCCGAGTACGACGTGTACTTCATGGGTTTGCAGCAAAATCCCTTCAAATACATACGGCCCGCCACGCTGTTTGTGTTTCCATCGGCTTGGGAGGGCTTTCCGATGGCGTTGGGCGAAGCCATGATCTGCGGGTTGCCAGTCGTGACAACCGATTGCCCGACCGGGCCCAGAGAAATACTAGCGCCCGAAACGAGCAAACCTGCAACGCCAATTCGGCGGGCCGAGCGGGCCACCTACGGGATGCTGATGCCTATGCTCAACCACCCTGCTAGCCTCACCGCTGACCTGGGAGTATGGACTGAAACTCTCCACGAGCTTCTGCAAAACGTGGTGGAACGGCAGCACCTAGGGAAGCTAGCTCAGCAGCGGATGCAGGATTTTACGCGGGAAAAGATCTTCAGCCAGTGGATAGACGTGATTCAGGACGTATTGACCCGATGAAAGATAATGCCCCTGACCTTACAGACAAGCCGGTTATTCTGGTTGTGGATAACTCGACGGCGGTGACGGGCGCGCTCGTCGCCATGCGCAACGCCACAGATCAGCTGCGTCAGCACTACCGGTTCGTGTACGTGCTGCCGGCTGGCAGCCTAGGCCGACGGGTGCTGGAGGAGGCTTCCTACCAAGTTTATGAGATTCCCTTCGTAGAAATAAGCCGCCGGAAAGCTGACCTGGTGCGCTACGTGCCCATGCTGGTGCTGAATGGTTGGCGGCTGTGGCGGTTGGCGCGTCGGGAGAAAGCGCGCCTTATTCACCTGAATGACTTTTATAACCTGACAGGCTACATGGCGCAGGTCCTGAGCCTAGGTCGGCTGCGGGTAGTTACGCATGTGCGCTTCTTGCCGCAGGTGTTGCCGCAGCCCCTCGCACGGGTCTGGCGTTGGACGGCCGAAACCTTCGCCAGCCGGGTTATCTGTGTTTCGCAGGCCGTGCGCCGTTACTTTAGTCCTGCTGAAAAAGTACAGGTAGTCTTCGACCCAAGCCCCGACGTGGAGCGTCATCCGGTGCCAATGGTGCCTGCTACCCGCCCAGATAACACGGTAAGGTTGCTTTACCTCAGCAATTATATTGTAGGCAAAGGCCAGAACTTCGCTCTGGCTGCTTTCCGGGAGGCCTACGCTCATGATGCACGCCTGCGCCTGCACTTTGTAGGCGGCGATATGGGTCTGGATAAAAATCGCTTGTTCCGGCAGCAGCTCGAAGCGGAAGTGCATGCCCACGGCTTAAGCCAGGCGGTAACTTTCGGAGGCTTCGTGTCCGATGTTGAGCAGGCCATCAAAGACGCGGATATTCTGTTGAACTTCTCGGAAGCCGAATCATTCTCACTGACTTGCCGCGACGCGCTTTACTACGGCACGCCCCTGATTGCCACCGATTGTGGTGGTCCGGCTGAGCTGTTTGAGAATGGCCGTTCGGGCCTGCTGGTTCCAAATCGGGACGTGCAGGCCATGGCCGCGGCTATTCGTAGGCTAGCTGCCGAGCCGGAGCTGCGGACGCGTTTTGCCGCCGCCGGACGCGCATTTATCCGGAATAAGCTGCGTTCAGAAGCTACAACCGGCTTATTGCATAAAGTATACAAAAGGGTTTTAAGCTAGGTGGTATTATGGCACGAAAAGCGCTGCACTGTTTAACCAAATTGTTTCCTCTATAGAGTAATTAGTACAAAGCAACGTTAATGTCCTTAGTAAAGAAGGCTGTAGATCTTGCCGTTGGCAGGATAAACGCATTACTGCCGAATCTCGCCGCTGCTGAAGTTATTGACATCTTACCCGCCCAGAAGGAATTCGTGTATCAGCTGCCGCGCAATAACGAGCAACTGCCGGGCGAAGTAACAAAAGTCTATCAGGCGCTAGTTGACAGCAAGCCGTCGTTGCCGGTCCGGCACTTGTATGTTTATAAAGACGTGAATGTCTCGTATCAGGGGGCGATTTTCAAAAACTTAAGCCTGGCTATCAAAAGCTTGTGCTATCCGGCGCTGAAGAAAGAGTATTCCGATAGCTTTTTGCTGAAGCAATGGCTGGGTAAGCCCGCACCAGTGCCCGCTGACGTAACAGTGGCCGTAGTGCATGATCATAACTCGACGGGTAATTATTACCATTGGCTCATTGAGGCCTGTCCCCGAATTCTGCTGCTAAGCCGGAAAGCGCCTGAGTGTACGTTACTCGTGCCAGCCCCAATTCCGGAATACGTTGCTACGACTACGGCTTTGCTCGGCTACACCAAGCTGCTGCCAATCAGGCAGAATGAGATGCTAAAGGCTGGTACTGTACTGCTGGCGGAGCCTGCCGCCGAGCACAAAGCATTCGACCTGCGGCATCATGACCCAGAACTGCTACAGGAGCTGCGGACGCGCATTCTGCAAGGCCTGAAAGTGCCTGCCGTTACGCCCTTCCGGCGCATTTATGTGTCTCGCTCGCGGCAGAAAACCAGAAGGTTGGTTAATGAGGAAGCGTTTGTGGCGGCTATAAAAGCCTTTGGCTTCGAAGAGGTTTACTTTGAGAATATGTCCTTCGAAGAACAGGTACAGTTGATGAATGAAACGCAGGTGCTGATCGGTGCGCACGGGGCAAACCTAGCTAATGCCTTATTCATGCAACCCAATACGAAGCTTGTGGAAATTGTAAATGAAGAGATGGTCAACTCCGTTTACTTCCGACTAGCGTCCTATTTAGAATTGCCTTACTATGTTATTGCCGGAAAGCCCAGAGTGGAGAAAACCTACGATAACAACTCTGACTTAACAGTAGATATACCAGTATTGAAGGCGCTTTTACAGCATATGCTCGCAAGTGCGCCCGTGCGTTAAATGCACAAACAGGCAACCTAGGTTGCCTGATAAAATAGCTGAATTGCCCGGATGATTCGGTGCTGGTCGTCGGCTGAAAGCTCAAAGAACAACGGCAGGCGCACCAAGTGCTGAGCGTAGCGCGCTGCGTGGGGGAGAGCCCTGCCATCATGGTGGGGGTGGTAGAACGGGCTGGCGTGGAGCGGCTGGTAGTGAAACACGGCCAGGATCTGGTGGGCCGCTAAGTGGTGAATAAGCGCAGTGCGCTCGGCGGGGCTGCGGCAGAGCAGGTAGAAGATGTGCCAGTTGTGCTGCGCGTAAGCCGGGACAACCGGCAGGCGAAAGAAGCCTGCCGCTGCCAAAGGCGCCAAGGCTTCGTAGTAGTAACTCCATTGCCGCTGCCGCTGCCGCATAATCGCCGTTAGCTGTTCCAGCTGGGCCCACAGGTAGGCCGCGTTCAGCTCCGACGGTAGAAAGGAAGACCCAATGTCCATCCACTGGTACTTGGCTGCTTCGCCTCGAAAAAAGGCGGCGCGGTTGGTGCCTTTTTCCCACAAGATTTCGGCGCGGGCAACGTAGCGCTCATCGTTAATAGCGAGCATTCCTCCTTCGCCGGCAATGATATTCTTGGTTTCGTGAAAAGAAAAAGCCGCTAAGTGACCTAGGGTGCCGAGCGGCTTGGTGCCGTAAAAGCTGTCAACGGCCTGCGCGGCGTCTTCCACTACGGCTAGGTTGTGCTTTTCTGCCAGCTCCAGTATCGGGTTCATGTCGCAAGCCACACCTGCGTAATGCACCGGCACAATGGCGCGGGTGCGCGGCGTAATTAAGGACGCAAGCTGCCGCACATCCAGGTTCGGATGATCAGGCGAACTATCGGCAAACACGATGCGGGCGCCACGCAACACAAACGCGTTGGCCGTAGAGGTGAACGTGAACGACGGCACAATCACTTCATCACCAGGCTGCAAGTTCAGCAGCAGCGCGGCCATTTCGAGCGCCGCTGTGCCGCTGGTAGTCAGTAGTGCCTTACGAATGCCATACTGCTGCTCAAAAAAAGCATGACAGCGCCGCGTGAACTCACCGTTGCCGGAAAGCTTGCCATTCGTAACAGCCTCCTGAATATACGTAAGCTCTTTACCTGAGAGATAAGGCTTATTGAATGGAATCGAATGCATAAATAAGCCGTTGAACCTAGCTTTTGCCCGCAGACAAGCTAGCCTTAGAATGGCTGATGCTGTGTTTTGGTAAGGCCTCTCAAAGATACTTACCCTAGGTATAGCGAGTTGTGATGCCTGACATTGCCGTACCTTTGTGGCGTTTTAGCCTTACTACCGGCCGGTCATCAGGGCCTAGCTATTTCTTATGCAGATTCTTTTTGTGGTGCCTTACCCGCATGGCAAGGCGCCCTCGCAGCGCTTTCGGTTCGAGCAGTATCTTGATTTACTGGCAGCCGAAGGACACTCGTATAAAGTGGCGCCCTTCGTTTCTGACAGTACGTGGGCTATTCTTTACAAGCCCGGCCATACCCTCGCCAAAGCGCTAGGAATTGTAGGTGGTTTTCTGCGGCGGATCGGCTTACTGTTTTCAGTGTCGAAATACGATTTCGTTTTCCTGCACCGGGAAGCATCCCCCATTGGGCCACCTCTATTCGAGTGGGTCATGGCGAAGGTGCTGGGAAAGAAGATTATCTATGATTTCGACGATGCCATCTGGATTCCGAATACGTCGGAGGCAAACAAAATCGTGGCCGGCCTGAAGTGGCACCACAAAGTAGCCAGCATTTGCCGCTGGGCCTACAAGGTAAGCTGCGGCAATGCGTACCTGCGCGATTATGCCAGGCAGTACAACGCCAATGCCATCGTCAACCCGACGACAATCGACACCGTGCATTTGCATAACCGTGTGCGTGATCAACAACCCGCTGAACGCATGGTAATTGGCTGGACAGGTACGCACTCCACGCTCAAATACCTGGAGCAGGTGGTGCCGGTGCTGGCGAAGCTGGAGCAGCATTACGACTTTGAGTTTCAGGTCATTTCCAATCAGCCGCCCAACCTGCCCTTGAAGTCGTTGGTGTACCGGCCCTGGCGCAAGGACACCGAAATTGAGGACCTGCTACGCTTTCATATTGGGCTGATGCCGTTGGAGGATGACGCCTGGGCCAAGGGAAAGTGCGCCTTTAAAGCCCTGCAATACATGGCTTTGGGAGTGCCGCCGCTGGTGTCGCCGGTAGGCATGAACACGGAAGTGGTGCAAGACGGCCAGAATGGCTTCGTGTGCGCTACCGCTGCCGATTGGGAAGCTAGCCTGGAAATGCTGCTCAAGGATGCTTCCCTGCGTGTGCGGTTAGGCAAGGCAGCCCGGCAAACGGTGGAGCAACGCTATTCTGTAACGGCCAACTGGCGGAACTTCCGGACGCTTTTCACCTGAGGCTTAGCTCGTAGCTGAGCGGCTTTGTACTGCATGATGTACAAGGCACCTAGGTAGAAAGGCATCAGCGGAATCTTGTAGCGGACCAAGGTGCCGAAGTTGCCACTGTTTGTGCCGACCCCAATAGCCAGCACAATAGAAAATATAAAACAGAAGGTGAGAATAGGCTGCGAGGCAATAAGCTGAAAGCTTTTCACGACCCCCGTTCGATAGAACAAACTAAAAGTCAGATAAATAAATAGAATAGCTTCCAGTGCGGAGAGCAGCATAACCGGGTTGCGCACTTCCCAGATGAAGGGACGAAAAAGGCTGACGATAACAGCTTGCGGTGCTACTTTCACCATCGAGCCAAGTGAGCCATCAAAGCTGCCAATGTTATAAGCCGAGCCATTCGCTACCTGCGAGGTCAGGTACGCGCTGTTGATCTTGGTTCGCTCTCCTATTTTATCTACGTCGTATTTGTCGTCGCCGGCGGTCAAATGGGTTGCACCAAAGTATGCTGCTATCAGGCCAAATACGATAAATACCGGCTTGACTAACATGCGCAAACCGGCCGAACGAATCCGGCTGCTATTTTCATTAAATATCCATAGCAAAGCGGGTGGCAGGAAGGAAAGCAGAATATATACTTTAACCGCTATCAATACATAAGCGCCAATAAACCCCAAAAAGCTAGCTGTAATTATATTTTTTCTGTCGATAGTGGCGTGGTAAAAACCATAAAACACCCAGCCTAGCGCTCCAATACAGATAGAATCTTTCATTACGCCGGAACCCCAAAAAAATACGGACGGCAGAAAAAAGACGGCAATAGCTAGCTTTTTATAAGCAAGCGGAAAAATCCGGACGAAAGTGATGTACATCGCCCACATGCCGGAAAAGCTTATAAAAGCAAAGAAAAGCGCAATAACTGTATAGGTGTCGAACGCTAGGATAGCGCAAAAAGAGGCAATACGAACAACAAAGTATTCAGTAGGAGCATTGTACCAATATAATTGAGGGATATATCGGGTAATCTCCGGATCAAACGTCTCGTGGTTGCCAAAAATAAGTTTTAATCCAGCAGACGCGGAATCGCCGAATGCTTGATAAATTACTTTCGTGTGGTTGAAGTAATTAAAAGTGTCGCCGCCGCCATAGTAGAATTGATAAATTAAACCTAGCCCAATAGCACCGACGAATTTTACGGTAAGCGCCGGAATAAAATATTTCTTAGTGAATTTATTGGTCACCTTACTCCGCACCGCGAAAGCAATGCCGTAGAAAAGCAACAGATATAGCGGCGTAAGAAGAAGGTCTTTTAATTCCATACAACAGCACGTAGCAACCGCTTACTTTTTATTCTTCTTCAGGTAGGCCTTCGCCTCTTTGTATTGCTCTAGTTTGTGGTCGGCGTGTTCGATGACTGCTTCGTAATAACGGCGAGCTGCCGCCTTGTCTTTTTCCCGTTCGGCCAGGCGAGCTAGGTTCAGGTTGGAGTAGAGATAGAAGCCTCCCGCCGTGTCGTTGGTGCTCTCGGCAAAAACAATGCAGCGCTGATAGTAGTCTTTGGCTTTCGGAATATCCTTGTACTTGTTCTGCATCAGCCAACCTAAGAAATAGGTTGCGTAGCGGCCGCTGATGCCTTCGTAGCCGGGCAGTCCGCGGTTGAGCTTGTCCAGGATTTCGTGGCTGACCCGCTCACACTCGCGGAACTCGCCATTATTAAAGCAAAGCAAGTCGTAGAAACGCTGGAAATAAGCGTTATCGGGGTAGTTGGTGGCCAGGTAGCGCGAGATGGGCATGGCCAACGCCGGGTTGTTTTCCTCGTTGTTGAGAATGCGCATCAGGAACGTTTTGGCCTCCAGGCCCACGTAAAACCCATTATCGGCTACGTTGCGCAGCTGCTGAATACCTAGCTGCTTATTGCCTTTGGGAAAGAACAGCAGCACCGGCTTGAGCAGTGGGTAGTTCTCGGGAATCCAGACGGCGTAGTAGTTAAAGAGCGCCTGCCCAAATAGGAACTCCGGGCTTAACCCATTGGCCTCGCGGCTCTTATCTAAATATTCCAGAGAGTTTTTGCTGCTCACGGTTGCTTTGCGCCAATCTTTGCGCTCGGCGTGCAGGCGAGCATCAAAACCGTAGGCGGCGGCCAGGAAAAAGCAGGCTTCGTAGTTCTTGTTGTCGGCTTCGTAGAGCTTCTCGCCGTTCACGATGGCCGTGTCCATGTAGGCAAAAAAGATGTTGTCGTACTGCTTCGTCTGGACGTTGCTCGGCACAATCTTCCACCAGGTGCTCAGACCTAGGAGGAAGTACGGCATGGGGTGGTGCGGATAGCGGCGGCGCAAGGAGCGAAACTGCTTTTCGGCTTTGTCGAACTTAAAGTTGTAGAGGTTTTGCACCGCACCGTCCAGCTCCGTCTGAATATCTTTATCCAGCAACAGCCAGCCTTTCGTGTTGATGGCAGCCGGCATCACATCCACGTTTTCCACCTCGATATTGCGGATCGGTGGGTTTTTGGTGGTATCAATCTGCTGCGCCCACGCGGGCAGCGACAACAACGTCAGCAGCAGGATAAATCGGATCTTTTGGAGCATGGAAGCGTCTAATTGCAGTCAAACTAGCAACCTTAGCTGCGCGTAAGCCGCCTAACGGGAAAGCTAAAGTATGGCTTTTATCCTAGTATTGAACGAGTAGATGAACGACGATGAACCTTTTACGCACTCTCTGTCAGATAGCCGCGCCTTCGGGTAATGAAGCACCGCTAACCGAATTTTTGTTGCAATACATACGTGAGCAGCAGGCAACTTGGAATGTCCAACCCAAAATACTGCATGATGAACGTTTTCAGGACTGTATTATTCTGGTATTCGGAAATCCGCGCACGGCTGTTTTTGCCCACCTTGACAGCATTGGGTTCACGGTGCGCTATGGTCGCCAGCTGGTTTGCATTGGCGGCCCCCGCACCGTGCCCGGCTACCGCCTGGTAGGGCACGACGGGCAAGGTCCAGTTGACTGCACCCTTACCGTAGACAAGCAAACCGGGGAACTAGGCTATGAGTTCACCCGTGAGGTGGAACGTGGCACGGAGCTAACGTTCTACTGTGATTTTCGTGAAACGGCTGATACTGTGCAATCTTGCTACCTCGATAATCGCCTGGGAGTGTGGAACGCGCTGCGTTTGGCCGAAACGCTCACCGACGGCATCATTGCGTTTGGCTGCTGGGAAGAGCACGGCGGCGGCTCGGTTGCGTACCTAGCTAAGTATATCTATGAAGAATATGGCGTGCGGCAGGCCTTAATTTCGGACATTACGTGGGTGACGGAGGGCGTACGATCAGGCGAAGGAGTCGCTATTTCATTGCGTGACTCTCTCATTCCGCGCCGTTCTTACGTGGAGCGGATTCGTGCCATTGCCCGTGCTTCCGGCATCCCGCACCAGCTGGAAGTAGAAGGCAGCGGCGGCTCCGACGCCAAAGAATTGCAGCACAGTGCTTACCCGTGGGACTGGTGCTTTGTGGGCGCGCCGGAGGATAACGTACACTCGCCCGACGAAATCGTGGACAAGCGCGACATAGCAAGCATGCTGGCGCTCTATCAGGTGCTGATGTGGGAATTGTAACCTAGGTTTGGAGGCGCGTCTGTGAGCAATTCTGCGGAACCTAGGATCCGTTAAGCGCTTGCGTGCAGTGATTCCGCAAAAGCTAGGTTGAACGCAGGAATTAGCAGGAGGTAAGAAGTTGAGATTGTGGGTAAAAGCTCTATTTTACGAGCATAAAGCTAATTTTCTCTTTCCAAACTCCCACCTCCTTATCCTCCGCGTTTATGATGAGTATTCTTTACGTTGCTCCGGCGCTCGGCGTGCTGGCTTTGCTCTACACCTGGTTTCGAGCGGGCTGGGTAAACCGGCAGGATGCCGGTAATCAGCACATGCAAACCATTGCCGGCTACATTGCCGATGGCGCTATTGCTTTTTTGAAGGCTGAGTACCGCGTTTTGTCTTTGTTTGCGCTCATTGCCTGCGCTTTTCTGGGATACCTAGGTAGTACGGGCGAACGGTCAAGTCCTATCATTGTTATTGCTTTCCTGATTGGGGCCGTCTTCTCTGCTTTGGCGGGTTTCATCGGGATGAAGATTGCCACCAAAGCCAACGTGCGCACGGCCCAAGCGGCGCGCACGAGCCTGGCGCAGGCGTTAAACGTGTCATTTTCCGGCGGCTCGGTGATGGGAATGGGCGTGGCCGGTCTGGCGGTGCTAGGGCTAGGTTCGCTGTTCATTGTGTTTTATAACCTGTTCGTGGTGAAGCTCGGGGCCGGAGCCAACGGCGTTGAGATGGAAACCGCGTTAGAAGTGCTGACGGGCTTTTCGCTTGGCGCCGAAAGCATTGCCTTGTTTGCGCGTGTGGGTGGCGGCATCTACACCAAAGCCGCCGACGTGGGCGCCGACCTCGTGGGTAAAGTTGAAGCCGGCATTCCGGAGGACGACCCACGCAACCCCGCCACCATCGCCGACAACGTGGGCGACAACGTGGGCGACGTAGCGGGCATGGGCGCCGATTTGTTTGGGTCCTACGTGGCTACTATTCTGGCTACCATGGTGCTAGGTCGCGAAGTGGTAGCCGCTGGTGATAAGTTCAACGGCTTGTCGCCCATTCTGCTGCCGATGGTTATTGCCGGCGTCGGTATCATTTCTTCGCTCATTGGTATTCTGATGGTGCGCGTGAAGGAAGGGGGCAACGTGCAGGGGGCGCTCAACTTCGGCAACTACGTGTCGGTGGTGCTCACGGCGGTTTCTTCTTACTTTCTGGTGCGCTGGCTGCTGCCGCCCGGCGACCTGATCATCAGCCGACCCGGCGCGGTGCCTTTCACCTCGCTTGATGTTTTTTATGCTATCATCGTAGGGCTGATTGTAGGCACCCTGATGAGCATTATCACCGAGTATTACACGGCGATGGGTAAGCGGCCCGTGCTGAGCATCGTGCGGCAGAGCAGCACCGGTCATGCTACTACCGTTATCGGTGGGCTGGCCGTGGGAATGGAATCAACGGTGCTGCCAATTCTAGTGCTGGCGGGCGGCATTATCTTTTCTTTTCAATTTGCCGGGCTCTACGGCGTGGCCATTGCCGCGGCGGGCATGATGGCCACCACCGCCATGCAGCTAGCTATTGATGCCTTCGGCCCAATTGCGGATAACGCGGGCGGTATTGCCGAAATGAGCGAGCTGCCAAAAGAAGTGCGCGAACGGACTGATATTCTGGACGCTGTGGGCAATACCACTGCGGCTACCGGCAAAGGCTTCGCCATTGCCTCGGCCGCCTTGACCTCGCTGGCGTTGTTCGCCGCCTTTATGGGCACGGCCAATATCACAGGCATCGACATCAGCAATGCGCGGGTGCTGGCGGGCCTGTTCGTGGGCGCCATGATTCCGTTTATCTTTTCGGCCCTGGCTATTTCCGCCGTTGGCCGGGCAGCTATGGCGATGGTGCAGGAAGTGCGGCGCCAGTTCCGCGAAATTCCGGGCATCATGGAAGGCACCGGCCGGCCCGAGTACGAGAAGTGCGTGGCCATCTCGACCCAGGCTGCCATTCGCGAAATGATGCTGCCGGGCGCCATTGCCCTCATCGTGCCCATCATTGTGGGCTTCACGATGGGACCGGAGGTGCTAGGTGGCACGCTGGCCGGCGTTACCGTATCGGGTGTGCTGATGGCGATGTTCCAGAGCAACGCGGGCGGCGCCTGGGACAACGCCAAAAAGTCATTCGAGAAAGGCGTGATGATCGACGGCACCATGCAGTACAAAGGCTCCGACGCGCACAAAGCTTCCGTCACCGGCGACACGGTCGGCGACCCGTTCAAAGACACCTCCGGCCCCTCGATGAACATTCTCATCAAGCTGATGTCTATCGTGTCGCTCGTGATTGCGCCACACATTGCCGCGCCGGAAAAAGCCATGGCGCCCGTTCTCCCAAACCAAGCGGAGCAGAGTGTACTAGCTAGCTCACCACGAGATGAGGAGTCAGCTTCAGCCGGAAAACAGACGTTTCGGCTAACTCGCCAGCTCATGCGCTGAAATAGAACGAAATAGCGTAACCGCTAGACAATACCAAGCTTTGTAGTTGCTAAAGCTGCCCTTCCGCGCCGGAGGGGCAGCTTTTTTGTACTACCTTTGGCTCCGCTTTCACCCAGGGTCTCAACCAAACTCGGATGCCGCTGTCTACTATCTCGCTGCACGACAAGCAATTTACTCCCTATTTGCCCGCTGCTCGAATCGCGGAGGCCGTGCGTAACATTGCCACGCGCCTCAACCAGGATTACGCTGGGCAGCAGCCCTTGTTTGTCGTCGTCCTGAACGGCTCCTTCATGTTTGCCGCCGATCTGATGAAGGAAATGAGCATCGACTGCGAAGTGGCTTTCATCCGCGTGGCGTCTTACCAGGGCACCACCAGCACCGGCGAGGTAAAGGAAATCCTAGGTTTGCAGGAGGAAGTAGCCAATCGCCACCTGATTATCGTGGAGGATATCGTGGATACGGGCCACACGATGCGGGAACTGCTTGAGCAGCTGACAGCCAGGAAGCCGGCTTCTCTGGAAGTAGCCACGCTGTTTACCAAGCCCGAATGCCTTCAGCACCAGCTGGAGCTGCGCTACGTCGGTATCGAGCTGCCCAATGAATTCATTGTGGGCTACGGCCTCGACTACGATGGCCTGGGCCGCAATTATCCGGACGTCTACAAGGTCGTGTAGAACGCAATAGCCAAAATCAATTGGCAGCCGTAGAAATCGATTGCGGTAGTTTTAGTACCTTTTCCACGACCACCCCCTCATTCTCTCGCGCAACGTCTTAACTTTTATGCTAAATATCGTGCTGTTCGGCCCGCCTGGCGCCGGCAAAGGAACGCAAAGCCAGAACCTTATCGCCCGCTACAATCTGGTTCACCTTTCAACGGGCGATTTGCTGCGCTCCCAAATCGCGCAAGGAACCGAGCTAGGTTTGCGCGCCAAGCGCCTGATGGACGAAGGCCTGCTCGTGCCCGATGAAGTAGTTATCGGTATGATTGAAAGTCAGTTAGCCAGCAACACGCAAGCCAACGGCTTTATCTTCGATGGCTTTCCGCGCACCGTTGCCCAGGCCGAAGCCCTTGATGCGCTTACCCAGCGCTACGACACCGGCATTTCGTGCATGATTGCGTTGGAAGTAGAAGAGGAGGAGCTGGTGAAGCGCCTGTTGGAGCGCGGCAAGACCAGCGGCCGCGTCGACGACCAGGATGAAGCGAAGATTCGCCGCCGCGTAACCGTCTACAATACCGAAACGGCTCAGGTCGCCGGCTACTACGCCGATCAGGGCAAGTTTCACTCGCTGAACGGCATCGGCTCTATCGACAGCATCTTCGCGCATATTTCCCAGATTATCGACAAGAACCAGCCCGCCACGTCCGTTACCGACGGCCAGCAGGCTGCTGATGAAGTAAAAGCGTAACTTTACGGCCATAACCGCACAAAACTGTCATCCTGACGACGGAAGGACCTTATCACGTAAGAACGGTTGTTATCACAACGACTTGTTCTCACCTGATGAGGTCCTTCCGTTGTCAGGATGACAGCCGTTTTTTAGGCGTGATATAAAAAACCTAGGTCTGTCATCCCGGGCAGCGGCATGTCATTCCGAGTGAGGCGAGGAATCTGAGCTAGAAACCTAGGTTCAGTAAACAGATTTCTCGCCTCTGCTTAACGCGCAGAATGACAACTCAATATTCAACCCTCAAAACTCAACACTTCCACAAGTGGCTTCTAATAACTTCATCGATTACGTAAAAATCTGTTGCCGCTCGGGACGGGGCGGCGCTGGCTCACACCACTTCTTTCGCGCTAAAGGCCTACCCAACGGCGGTCCGGATGGCGGCGACGGTGGCCGCGGCGGCCACATCATTCTGGAAGGCGACTCGCAGCTCTGGACGTTGCTGCACTTGCAGTACCAGAAGCACGTTATTGCCGGTCACGGCCAGGGCGGCGGCGAAAACCTGCGCAGCGGTGCCCAGGGCGAAGACGTGATTCTTCACGTACCCCTAGGTACCATCGCCCGCGACGCCGAAACCGGCGAGAAAAAAGTGGAAATAACCGAGCACGGCCAGCGCATAATTCTGACGCCCGGTGGTCGCGGCGGCCTAGGTAACGACCACTTCAAAAGCGCCACCAACCAAGCCCCGCAGTACGCCCAACCCGGCGAGCCCGGCATTGAAGAATGGGTAGTGTTAGAGTTAAAGCTGCTCGCTGATGTAGGCTTGGTAGGCTTCCCCAATGCTGGCAAGAGCACGCTGCTCTCCGTGGTATCGGCCGCTAAGCCGAAGATTGCGGATTACGCTTTCACCACGCTGGTGCCTAACCTAGGTGTGGTGGCGTACCGCGACTACAAGTCATTTGTGATGGCCGACATTCCCGGTATCATCGAAGGGGCGGCCGAAGGTCGGGGCCTAGGTACGCGTTTCCTCAAGCACATCGAGCGCAACTCCATCCTGCTCTTCATGATTGCCGCCGACAGCGACGACATCGCCGCTGAGTATCAGGTGTTGATCAGCGAGTTGGAGCAGTTCAACCCGGAGTTGCTGGAGAAGCGCCGCCTGCTAGCTATTACGAAATCAGATTTGATTGACGATGAGCTAGAAGCCGAGATGCGGGAGACGCTGCCGACGGATGTACCCAGCGTCTTTATTTCCAGCTTAACCAACAAGAACATTCAGCCGCTGAAGGATATGATCTGGAAGGCGCTGCATGAGTAAGCTAGCCTTACTCTTCAATAGTGGAGCTATAAGTGTTGTCATAGATCTCACTTAGTGATACGCCTTCGAATTGCCAATGAGGGCACGGCGCAACGCTATAAGATATGTCTAGTACTTTTCGTGTTGCAGCAGTCAATGACATTTCTTCATTGTCTAATCTTACTTTCTTGGAGTTGACAACAACAACAGTTGTGTCAGTTGCTGTACAGGTAAGTAGCGCGCCAGTTGGTATTTGCATCTGATCAAAATTTAAGCTGGGACGCTTCTTTTGGAGTTTTACTCCAGCAGTGACTTCAGATTGCTCAAGTGTTGAGGGCTGATTTTCTATTTCCGCAGTAGCATCCTGTACATGAAGTAATTTCAGTATAGCAATTGCTTGAATAGGTTCAATACTGAAGAACTCTCTTTTAGGGTTGATGCGGTGAGGCGCGAAGGCTAGATGTAGAGCTTTCTCAACTTCTTCAGAGTTGGGCACTCTACAAACAAATTCTAAGTTAAAGGGCACTGGAACGCCTGTAGTGTAAAGTTGATCAATGCGAGTTTTTGCATCATCTTGACTCGTACGACCAATCTTAACCATGCCTGGCATAGCCGGGTTGGTTAAAACATAAACGACGCTAAGATTTGGTTGAGGTTGGAATCCTGAATTCATAAGAGAAGGTAAATAAGCTAGCCTCTTAAAAGTAAGGTTTACTTCCGTGCCACAATGGCAGCAACCTAGGCTTTGGCAAACTCCTTGCCCTCACACCTTTGCCAATCGGCTAAAAATCAGTGAAAAACCCGTTTCGACGACTTTTTGATAAAATGGCTGACGAGAATAACGTACCCCAGGACGACAACCTGACTGCCGACTCCGACCACGTAGCTGGCGAAATGACGGATACTGCTGCGCCAGAAGGCAGCACTGCCCAACCGGAAGCCACTAAAACCGACGCAGAGCTAGCTGAACTGAAAGACAAGTACTTGCGTTTGGCTGCTGAGTTTGATAATTATAAGCGCCGCACCGCCAAGGAGCGCCAGGACCTGTTCAAGAGTGCTAACCAGGAGCTGATGCAGGTGTTGCTGCCCGTGATTGATGACTTCGAGCGCGCCCGTACCCACACCCAAGCGTCGGAAGACGTAAATGTGATGCGCGAGAGCCAGGATATCATCTACAACAAGCTGCTCAAGACGCTCCAGCAGAAGGGCCTCACCCCGATGGAAACAAAAGGCGGCGCGTTCGATCCGGATCTGCACGAGGCAATTACCCAGATTCCGGCGCCGTCGGAGGAGCTGAAAGGCAAGGTAGTTGATGAGGTGGAAAAAGGATACTACCTAGGTGATAAGGTCATTCGCCACGCAAAGGTGGTGCTGGGCCAGTAAAAAGAACGTTGTTATGCTTCGACAAGCTCAGCATGACAGACGACATATACGACAATGGCAACGAAGCGAGATTATTATGAGGTGTTGGGCGTGGCAAAAACCGCGTCGGGCGATGAGATTAAGAAGGCCTACCGCAAAGTAGCCATCAAGTTTCACCCCGATAAAAACCCTGACGACCCAACGGCCGAAGAGAAGTTTAAGGAAGCGGCCGAAGCATACGAAGTGCTGTCGGATGCCGACAAGCGCGCCCGCTACGACCGGTTTGGTCATCAGGGCGTGGGCGGAGCCAGTGGTGGTGGCCCGAACATGGAGGATATTTTTTCCCAGTTCGGCGACATTTTCGGTGGCGGTGGCTTCGAAGGCTTCTTCGGTGGCCAGGGCCGCTCGGCGGGTGGCCGTCGGGTGAAGAAAGGCTCGAACCTACGCATCAAGCTCAAGCTCGACCTGGAGGAAATCGCCAACGGCGTCGAGAAGAAGATCAAGGTGAAGCGCTATGTAGCCTGCAACACCTGCTCGGGCACGGGCGCCAAAAACGGCACCGAGGTGAAGGAGTGTGGCACCTGCCACGGCCAGGGCCAGGTGAAGCGCGTGGTGAACACGATGCTAGGTCAGATGGTCAGCTCTTCGACCTGCCCGACCTGTAACGGCGAAGGCAAAATCGTGAGCCAGAAGTGCGACGTATGCCACGGCGAAGGCCGGCAGTTGCAGGAGGAAATCATTCCGATCAACATTCCGGCCGGTGTGGTTGACGAAATGACGCTTTCGATGGGCGGCAAAGGCAACTACCCCGAGCGTGGTGGCGTACCCGGCGACCTGCTTATCCAGATCGAAGAGGAGCCGCACGAGTTCTTGAAGCGTGATGGCAACAACATCATGTTCGACCAGTACATTTCTTTCGTGGATGCGGCCCTAGGTGCCAGCGTCGAGGTTCCGACTATCGAAGGGAAGGTGAAGATCAAAGTGGAACCTGGTACCCAGCCCGGCAAGATTCTACGTCTGCGGGGCAAAGGCATCAAGGATATCAACGGCTACGGCCGCGGCGACCAGCTCATCCACATCAACGTCTGGACGCCGAAGAACGTGAGCGGTGAGGAGCGCGAGTTGCTTGAAAAGCTGCGTAACGCTCAGAACTTCACGCCGAACCCTGGTAAGAATGAAAAGGGCTTCTTCGAGAAAGTGAAGGAGTACTTCCAGTAGAAATTACTCTCTTGTGTTTAAAACGCCTGTCCTCTTTGAGGATGGGCGTTTTTGTTTTTGGCTGACTTCAAATAGGTCGTCATTTCGACCAGCGGGAGAAATATCGCGTGCAGTAATAACTCCAAGCGTTAGAAGGTTACCAGTGCACGCGAGATTTCTCCCGCTGGTCGAAATGACATTCCATTGGCTATTGAGAAAGCCAGCCGAAAAAATCTTTCTTAATTTCTGTAATGCAGAAGCTAGGTTAGCGATTCATGCTGTGTAAATCCTGAACGCCGCCCCTTGCAACCCCAATCAGCAGCTTTTGTCGCCATCATCAATGCCCATCAAGCACTGGTTCAGCGCGTGTGTAAGCTGTACTGCCAGGATGCCGACGACCGGCAGGATTTGTATCAGGAAATTGTGTTGCAACTCTGGCGGGCGTATCCGCGCTACGAACCGCACGCGAAGATCAGTACGTGGCTCTACCGCGTGGCCCTGAACGTGGCCATTTCCGATCTGCGGCAGCGTACGCGCAAACCCATTGCCGACCGCCTCGGCACCAATCTGCCCGACCTAGCTCTGCCGCCCGACTCTGGCCCCGACGCGGATGACCTAGCCCAGCTCTACCGCGCCATCGAGCGATTGTCAGAGGTGGAAAAAGCTTTCGTGCTGCTCTATTTAGAAGAACGCACCTATGAGGAAATAGCGGACATCCTAGGTATCACGCAGAACAATGTGCGCGTGAAAATGCACCGCGTGCAGGAGAAACTTCGCCAACTGCTTACCCACCTTGTCTGATGGAACTTGATGATTTGCGCCAGCGCTGGCGCCGACAACCCACGGAATCTACCCCTCCCTTAACTCCCGAAGCTATGCAAGCTTTTCTCGCTCAGGCCGCCGACAGTCCGTTGCTGCGCATTCGCCGCAATGCCCAATACGAAGCGGCTTTTGCTCTACTGACTCTGCTTGTGGCAGTTGGCGTAGTTTTATTCGTGCGCGAGGCTTACCCACGAGTTATGGCGCTATGGTTGGCGCTGGTGTGCATCGGCTCCTTGTATTATCTCTACCAGAAGCTACATACAGTCAATCTGTTGCAGCCTGCAGCCAAGGCGCTACGCCAGCAACTAGCGCAGCAAGTCAACGGCCTGCGCCGCTTGGTGCAGATCTACTATCGTCTCACCATGCTGACGCTGTTGGGTACATTCGGCATTGGTTTCGTTATGCAGGCGCTACGATCTGCGCGCACCGAGCACAGCCTAGCGCTTATTGGGAAACTAGCCATTCTGCTGGTCACCTATGGGTTAATTAGCTGGCTTGCCTACCGACTACTACAGCGTTTTACCCGCTGGTATCTGCAACGAGTCTACGGTCAGCACATCGACCGGCTGGAAAGCTGCCTGCACGAATTACCTGCCGCCGACTAGCTCCGGTAAAGTAAATAGATGCAGTTGAGGCTAGCTTTTCGCCCGCTTATCCCTGCTGTTTAACCTTTCGGTTAAATTCTGCGCCGCCGTGCGGCCGAACTCTCTACCTTTAGTTGAAACCTTTTTCTACCTCTTCCCCGTGACCCCAATCTTACAGGCTATCGACGTACACAAGCAGTACGCTGCCCACACCGCGCTTAGTGGTGTGAGCCTTGAAATTCCGGAGCGCAGTATTTTCGGACTACTAGGTCCGAACGGCGCTGGCAAGACCTCGCTCATTCGCATCATCACCCAGATTACGGGCGCCGATTCGGGCGAAATTCGCTTTCGCGGCGAGAAGCTCAACCCGAAGCACATTGCCCAGATCGGTTACCTGCCGGAGGAGCGCGGGCTGTATAAGAAAATGAAAGTGGGCGAGCAGCTCCTCTACCTAGCCCAACTCCGCGGCCTCAGTCGCGCCGATGCGTTGCAGCGCAGCAAGGCATGGCTGGAGCGCCTCGATCTGAAGCCCTGGGCCAATAAGTTTGTGGAAGACCTGAGCAAGGGCATGCAGCAAAAGGTGCAGTTCATTGCCACGGTGCTGCACGAACCTAGCCTGATCATTCTGGATGAGCCGTTTTCGGGCTTCGACCCGATCAATGCCAACCTCATCAAAGACGAGATTATCAACCTGCGCGAGCAGGGCGCAACCATCATTTTCTCCACGCACCGCATGGAATCGGTAGAGGAAATGTGCGACAACATTGCCCTGATTAACCGCTCCCGCAAGGTGCTCGACGGACCAGTCGGACAGATTAAGAACACCTTCAAAACCAACACTTTCGAGGTGGAAGGCAAGGGTCGCTTGATGGTGGTGCACCCCGATTTTGAAGTAATAGAGCACAAAGAGCGCGAAAACGGCTTCTTCTACGACCGAATCCGGCTGCATGCGGGCACCACGCCCAACGACTTGCTGCGCTACCTCATCAACAACGTGGAGGTGCACGCCTTCCGCGAGCAAATACCTAGCATCAACGAAATCTTTATCCGGCGTGTGCAGGAAACCATGCCGGAGTCGCTGGTAGAAGAGGTAGCTAGCTGATCAATACCTAGGTTGTGCCGCGCTGCACGAGGCATCGCGCGCGCAACAGTAGGTTACTTCGACAACATCAGCACGCGAGATGCTTCGCGGGGCTCAGCATGACGTTCTTTCAACGCTTATTGATCTTGACATAAAAACATGAATTACAAATTCTGGCTTATCGCTCAGCGCGAATACCTGACCCGCGTCCGTAAAAAGAGCTTTGTGGTGCTCACGCTGCTAGTACCGGTGCTGATGGCGGGTTTCCTCTTCTTCATTGCCAAACTGGCTAAGTCCGACGACACGAAGGTGGATGTTATCGAAGTGCGCGACGAAACCAACCTAGGTCTCACAAGTCGGCTACCTACGACTGAGCAGCTGCTGTTTCTTCCGGCGGCTGGTTCGCTGACCGAGGCAAAGCAGAGCTTCCAAAAGTCGAAGCACGATGGCTTGTTGTACTTGCCGGCCAACCTAGACGTGCAGAATCCGCAAGGCATTCAGCTGTTTGCCAAAGGCAACGTGAGCCTAAGAAAGCAGCGGGCCGTAGAAACGGCGCTCGACAAAGTGTTGTCGGAACTGAAGATGAAGCAGTCGGGCTTGTCGCAGGAGCAGCTGAATAGACTTAACTCAACCGTGAGCGTCACTTCCGTGAGCCTCGATGAGCAAGGCCAGGAGAAGAGCAGCAATGCCGGCGCTACTACGGCTGCGGCCTACGTGCTGGCGCTGCTCATCTACATGTTCATCTTTATCTACGGCGTGCAAATCATGCGCGGGGTGGGGGAGGAGAAGTCGAACCGCATTATGGAAGTGATGCTGTCTTCCGTAAGACCTTTCGACCTGATGATGGGTAAGATTATGGGCATTGCCGCGGTGGGCCTCACGCAGTTTGTGCTCTGGGCCGTGCTTTCTTACGGCACCAGCACGTTGGTAGGGACCTTCGTCGCTAAGTCATTCACCTCCAAATCAGTTGCTGCCGCTACGGTTACTACGAATAATTCGGCAGCAAATAGCGGAGCAACTGCCACCACTACGGAGAGAAAAGACGAAGCCAGCGCTACCCCAGCACCCACGAACGGGATAGACACCGTTTTTAAAGCCGTTGGCGCACTGCCGCTGGGTACTATCCTGGTAGGCTTTGTTATCTACTTCCTGGGCGGTTATCTACTGTACGGCGCGCTGTTTGGCGCCATCGGCGCGGCCGTAGACGACCAGACCGATACGCAGCAGTTTATGTTTCCCGTCACGATACCGCTCGTGCTCAGCTACCTCATTGGCATATCGGTCATTCTGCGGAACCCCGACGGGCCAGTTGCCTTTTGGATGTCGATGATTCCGTTTACCTCGCCCATTGCAATGGTGATTCGTTTGCCGTTCGGGGTCCCGCTGTGGCAGCTAGGGTTGTCGGTGGCGCTGCTGATTGCCGGCTTCATCGGTACGGTATGGGTTGCTGCCCGCATCTACCGCGTAGGTGTGCTGATGTACGGTAAGAAGGTGACGTACAAAGAGCTAGGTAAGTGGATGTTCTATAAAGGCTAAAAGAGGAGCCACTGTGTAGAGACGCAATACTTTGCGTTTCCTCGTTGAGCAAACGAACCTAAAAAGCTAGGTCGAGTTGTTCTGGGAGGAAACGCAAGGTATTGCGTCTCTACATTGTTAACGTACCACCCCCATACGACGCGGGCGAGAACAGGCCGTGGCGCTTTTTATTCTGACTTATTTCCGATGATCCGTACGCTCTTTCTGCTCCCCTTATTATTTGCCCTGCTCAGCTTCACTACTGCCGACCGGCCCGCGTACCGCCTCTTCACCGCCACCGGCAAAGCCGCCGACTACGACCAGATGCTCAAAGAGCTAGCCCAGGCGGATGTCGTTCTGTTCGGCGAGCAGCACAACGACCCGATTGCACACTGGCTGGAGCTACAGTTGGCCAAAGACCTGGCCCAACGGAAAGCCGGGCAATTGGTGCTTGGTATGGAAATGTTTGAGCGCGACGTGCAGCCGCTCGTGGAGCAATACAACGTGGGCGAGCTGGATGATAAAGCCTTTGAGGAGCAAAGTCGCCCTTGGCCCAACTATGCTACCGACTACAAACCGCTGCTTCAGCTTGCCCAGCGCCAGAAGCTGCGCGTGGTAGGCACGAACGTGCCGCGTCGTTACGCCTCGCAAGTCGCCAAAGCTAGTCTAACCGCATTAGATGCGCTGCCCGCCAGTGAAAAAGCTTGGATAGCACCGCTGCCCGTCAAGGTTGATTATGAGCTGCCCGGCTACAAAAACATGCAGGCTATGTTCGGTGGCGATGGTGCCCACGGCGCCGGCGTGCAGAACATCATCCAAGCCCAAGCGTTAAAAGACGCTACCATGGCGTACTTCATTCGCCAGAGTCGCCAGCCTGGTCAACTCATGCTGCATTTTAATGGCAGCTACCACTCCGACAACCACGATGGCATCGTATGGTACCTAAAGCAAGCCGACCCGAAGCTGAAGATTCTGACTGTGTCGACAGTAGCGCAAGAAAACCTAGGTAAGCTGTACAAAGAGAACGAGCAGAAAGCCGACTACGTACTGGTAGTACCAGCCGATATGACCAAGACGTATTAAAGCTCATGATGCTCTCTACCCTCACCCACACTACCTTACCCGATCAAAAAAGGCTGAAAGCCATCTGCAAAGCCGTTGCTGTGCTCGATGCGCTCAACTCGCCGGAGTACGAATACCGCTATTATTCCTACAACCAGAATTGGGCGGAGGGTGAGGAAGTATTTGAAATGCAGGATGGGGAAGGCGACCAGATGCTCATTCTGTTTCGGGCCGAAGGCTGCGTGATCAACGGCTACGCGGATGGTTACGACGAACAAGATAAGAACCAGTTGACGCGTGGCTTACCAGCGGTGTTCGATGAATTCATTTTCGGCGAACCAGTCAATTCTATCGGTACTACGTTTTGCCTCTGGTATACGCCAAAAGATAAATGGCAAATCGGGCAGTTGGAAACCGACGAAGACGGCTCCGAGAACTTCCTGGAAATATTCGACGGCAACCCGCAAACGTACATTGATTGGGCCAGCGAGTACTACGACGAAGACCTAGGTAGGCCGGCGCCATCCTTGGAGGCAGCAACAAGCATTTACCAAGGCAAAACGCTGACGAAAGAACTGGTACTTGCCATCGTGCCCGAGGTAGCCGATTGGCAGCAGCTCGAAGCCGACCTACAGGAAATCGGCTACCCCTACGATTTTAGCTAACCGGCGAAGCTTAGCCTAGGTAAAACAACCGCGTGTGTTCGCCTGTCTACCTCAGTATATGGCAAGACAGACCACCTTCCTCACCGCCGATTGGCACTACTTGCTGTTAGCAAACTACGCGGTTGAGGCAAGCGTGCTGCGGCGCCATTTGCCGGCCGGGGTGGAGTTGGATGACTGGAACGGCACGCACTATGCCAGCATAGTGGGGCTGCTGTTTGAAAACACGCGCATGCTAGGTATTGGCTTTCCCTGGCACCGCAACTTCCCAGAAGTAAACCTGCGTTTTTACGTCCGGCGCAAAACAACTGATGGTTGGAAGCACGGCGTTGTATTTGTGAAGGAAATAGTGAGCAAACCAGCTATCATGTTGGTCGCCAACACCATCTACCAGGAAAAGTATGTGGCTTTACCCATGCGCCACCACATCGAAGCTAGGTCCACGGGCGAGCTAGCTTTAGACTACAATTGGAAAGTGAAGGGTGAGTGGAACTACCTGCGCGGCGTTGCGGCTGCCGCTTCCGAGCCTATTCCGGAACACAGCGAAGCCGATTTTCTGACCGAAAATTACTGGGGCTTCACTCGGCGTAGTGCCACGCGAACATCGGAATACGAAGTGGTGCACCCACGCTGGACGATGCGTAGCGTTGCCAACTTCGCCTTTCACTGCAACGTAGCGGCGCTTTACGGCCCGGAGTTCGTGGAGGTGTTGCAGCAAAAACCGACTTCCGTCTTCATGGCCAATGGCTCGGCCGTGAAGATTATGAGTGGCGAAAAAGTTTACTAACAAAAAGCCCCAACAACTTCAGTTGTTGGGGCTATGTATGAGTGCTGCTTATCGCTGCGCTTACGCCGAGAACGACGAGCCGCAGCCGCAGGTGCTTTTCGCTTGCGGGTTGTTGAAGACGAAGCCGCGTGCGTTCAGGCCATCCTGGAAGTCGACTTCCATGCCCATCACGTACATGGCGTGCTTCTTATCCATGATGAGCGTAACGCCGTCGAGGTCGAAGGTTTCGTCCAGATCTTTGGGCTTATCGAAGCCGAGCAGGTAGCTCAGGCCCGAGCAGCCGCCGCCCTGCACGCCCACGCGCAAGCCGTATTCGGCCGGTACGTTTTTCTCGTTGAGAATATTCCGAACCTCATCCAAGGCGCGCGGAGTGAGGCTGATAGGAGCAAGCTTGGTGGAAACGGCAGTTGCCATAGTGCGTTCCTGGTTAGGTAGATAAAGTGCAAAGATACGAAGTCAGCAGAATCAACGAGTGACCTTCTGGTGCTTAAACAGCCGACGCGGCCATCCGGTTCACAACTTATCTTTGTCAACTATTACGCCAGGGTTTCGTTCATGATTTGCTGGCCTGATTTTACCTATACCTAGCTTTTCACTGATTCGCAAGCAGAATGCTTGTGTTGCTTACTCGCATGAATACAACCCTTTACATTTTCGACCTACTCAAAATTATTCTGCCGGCGCTTATCGTGGCTGGCGCCGTTTTTCTGCTAATTCGCCAATACTTAGAGAAAGAGCAGCAACGCCGGCTGATTGAGCTTCGCTTGCAGGGCACCAAGGAAATATTGCCCGTGCGTTTGCAAGCCTACGAGCGGGTGATTTTGCTGCTGGAGCGCATCACGCCCAATAATCTGCTGGTGCGCCTGAACAGCTCCGGGCAGTCGGCCTCCGAGTTTCACCGCGTGTTGTTACAGGAAATTCGCGCCGAGTTCGAGCACAATCTCAGTCAGCAGCTTTACATGAGCCCCGATGCGTGGGAAGAAGTAAAACAAGCGAAAGAGCACATTCTCACCCTGATTAACAAAGCGTATCAAGGCTTGAACACGCCTCAGCAAGCCCGCGGCACCGAGCTGGCCAAGCGCGTCTTGGAGACTTTGATTGCAGACGAAACCGATCCAACGGCACGCGCTATCAACATCGTTAAGCGCGAAGCGGCAGGCTTGTTTTAATCGACTTATTCCTAAAATACTGTCGTCCTGACGCAGGAAGGACCTACTGCCAGTTGAACGAGTCGTTAGTACGATGGCCGTCCAACTGGCAGTAAGTCCTTCCTGCGTCAGGACGACAGTGCGGTTTGAAACCTAGGTGCTAAACTATACCAGCGCCAATTGCGCATCAATCGCCCGCTGATAGCAGGCTTCGTACAGCGGTACAATCCGCTCGATGTCGAAGTCTTCGGCGCGGGCGCGGGCAGCGGCTTTGAACCTAGGTAGGTTGTCGTCTTGCAGGATAAACAACCCTTTTTGCACCATGTCCTCCACGTCGCCGATGGCGCTGATACTGCCCGTAACGCCATCTACATTCAGCTCCGGAATGCCACCCGCGTTGGTGCTCACGACGGGTACTTCGCAAGCCATAGCTTCGAGGGCCGCTAAGCCGAAGCTTTCTTTTTCGGAAGGCATCAGGAATAAGTCGGCTACGCTGAGCACTTCTTCCACGGCTTCGAGCTTGCCCAGGAAGCGTACGTCGTGGCTGTGTTCCAGCTCCCGTACGATCTTCTCAATACGCTGACGGTCAGGACCGTCGCCAACCAGCAGCAGCTTGGCGGGAATCTGCGCCCGCACGCCGGCAAAAATGCTGACTACATCTTCCACGCGCTTCACAGAGCGGAAGTTAGACGTATGCACGAGCAGCTTTTCGTTTTGCGGCGCAATGGCCGCCCGGAAGTGCCCTTTGTTCTGCTTCTTAAAGCGAGCTAGGTCGATGAAGTTGGGAATCACTTCAATGTCCTTCTCAATGGCAAAGTGCTGGTAGGTCTCAGCTCGCAAATCTGCCGAAACCGACGTAACGCCGTCACTCTGGTTGATGCTGAAGGTAACCACCGGCTCGTAGCTGGCATCTTTGCCCACCAAGGTAATATCAGTGCCGTGCAGCGTTGTGATAACCGGCACCGTAATGCCTTTCGTCCGCAGGATCTGCTTGGCCATGTACGCCGCCGACGCGTGCGGAATAGCGTAGTGTACGTGCAGCACATCCAGCTTTTCGTTCTGCACGATGTCGACCATCTTCGACGCTAAAGCTAGCTCGTAGGGCGGAAACTGAAACAGCGGGTACGGCGGCACATATACCTCGTGGTAGAAGAGGTTTTCGTTGAAGAAATCGAGGCGGACAGGTTGGCTGTAGGTGATAAAATGGACACGGTGTCCCCTCAAGGCCAAAGCTTTACCTAGCTCAGTGGCAACGACGCCGGAGCCGCCGAAGGTGGGATAACAGACGATACCAATATTCATGTGGGCAGGGGCGGGCAGTAGCGCGAAGCTCCAGCTTCGGGCTTTGTTGAATGTCATTTCATCGAACAGCAAGAGGCCAGGTGTTCAACGAAGGGCGAAGCTGGAGCTTCGCGCTATAAACAAAAATTGGCGGCAAGTCACCTACAAGATGCTTACCGCCAATTGCGGATCAGAGTTCGGGAAGAAAGGCGGAACAACACATCAGGTCTTTAGCAAAGACTTGTAAATAACATCATGGATGCGCGTACGGATGTTATACTGGCGCAACTTGTTGTTACCCGCATCGGGGTACACCCGATTGGAAAGAAAGATGTAGAGGATTTTGTTTTCAGGATCGAGCCAAACGCAGGTACCTGTGAAGCCGGTGTGGCCGAAAGTGCTGGCCGGCGATAGGTTAGAAGTTGGACCTTCTTCTTTCTCAGGCGTACCGTGGTCCCAACCCAGGCCCCGCCGGTTGCCGGCGAGCTGCGGTTTGGCAAAATCCGTCACAACCGGCGACTGGAAGTAGCGCTTGCCACCGTACTGGCCATTTTGCAGGTTCATCTGCATTAGAATAGCCAGGTCGTTGGCATTCGAGAACAAGCCTGCGTGCCCGCTGATACCGCCCACCATGGCCGCGCTTTGATCATGGACGGTGCCTTGCAGCTGCGTGTGGCGGTAGTACGTGTCGTTCTCAGTAGGCGCGATGCACACCTGCGGAAAGCGCTGCAACGGATTGTAGGTCATGGTGCTCAGACCTAGGGGCTGGTAGAAATTAGCTTGCAAAAACTGCTCAATGGGCTGTTTCAGCAGCTTCTCGCACACATGTTTCAGAATGATAAAACTCAGGTCGCTGTACTCCACCGGGTATTTGCCTTTCACTTTGGGCAGCAGCGTAGAGCGCTGAATCCAGGTCCACACGGAGTCGTTGGCGTTCTTGATGCTGTAAGTGCCGGGTACAACTTCGTTGGGGAAGTCGCTGGAGCGGGCGCTGGCGTAGAAGCTAGGTTTGAGGCCGGCTTTGGTCACGGTTCGCTCCCAGGTTGGAATGCCGGGTTTCAGACCAGCTTGATGCACAAGCACTTCGCGCACCGTCATGCTCTGCTTGTTGGTGCCGCGCAGTTCCGGCAAGTACTCCGAAACTTTGGCGTCGAGGTTCAGCTTGCCCTGATCTTTCAAATACATGACGGCCTGGAGCGTGCCGGCTACTTTGGTCACCGAGGCTAGGTCGTAGAGCGTACTTTCGTCGATGGGGCTCTTCTTGTCGTAGGTCTGGTAGCCGTAGCTTTTGTCGAACACCACGGCGCCATTCTTCGCTACAATCACCTGACACCCAGGTGCTGCCGCGTAAGCCGCCATTTCCAGCGTGATGTTATCGATCTGGCTGAGGATCTTGGAATCCATGCCCTCGCTCTCGGGAGTGGCGTAGCGCAGGCGGTGCAGATCCGGGGTCGGGATACCTAGGCCTGCCTTCAGCGTCGGCGACACCGTGACCGGCAGCCGGCCACGGGCAGGCAGCGCGCCAAACAGCACCTGCGGCACCACCAGCTGCGACGGATAGTTATCCTCGTAGCCGCAAACCAGTGTGCGGGCACTTTCTAAATACTTAAGTGAGTAGGCGTTACCCATTGCCACCACCACCGTCTTGATGCGCTTATTAGCCTGAAGCTGCTGCAGGAATTTCAGCGCGCCTTCCCCGATGCCGTAGCTGTGAGTAGGCGTATTGTTCATGCTGTGCAAGCTCACTACTACCGTGTTATAAGGCGCCAGCTGCGTAGAGATGCGCGCAAAAGTAGAGTCGACAGCGTAACGGTTCGGCACCGAGTAAACCGGGCCAGACTGGTACTTGCCCATAATCTCGCTATAAGTACTACCCACCGGCGAACCGATGGTGACGGAGGCAATGCGTAGCGTGTCTAAGCGGGTGAAGGGCAGTATATTATCCTCATTTTTCGCCACCGTTACGGCGTGCTCATAGATTTCCTGTTGCACCGTGCGGCTCAGCGGCCGGTTCAGGTTCTGCATCAGGTTGGGCAGATCAACGGAGCGGTAGTGGTTGAGCCCGGCCCAGTACTTGGCCCGCAAGATTTTGCGCACCCGGAAGTCGATGTCTTCCTGTGTAATACGCCCGGCCGTAATGGCTTCCCGAATCTTCTGCTGCGCAACCGGCACGTCTTCCGAGAACAGCAGCACGTCGTTGCCGGCTACCAAGGCCATAGCGTCTACCTCACCGGGCTTATAGAGATTGGAAACGCTCTTCATGTTGAGCGCATCGGTGAAAACCAGCCCTTTATACGCCATTTTGTCCTTTAGCAAGCCCGTCACCAAGTTGCGCGACAGGGTAGTAGCCTGAGTACGCACCGTGTCGAAAAGCGGCATGTACAGGTGCGCCACCATCACGCCCATCACGCCGGCGTCAAAGGACTGCTGAAAAGGGTAGAGGTCAACATTCGTCAACCTAGCCATGTCAGTGTTAATAACGGGCAGCGCTACGTGCGAGTCAATATCCGTGTCGCCGTGGCCGGGGAAGTGCTTGGCTACGGCAATAATGCCGTGGTCCTGCAAGCCGCGGATGTAGGCAATGCCGCGCTTCGATACCTGATCTTTGTTCTCCCCAAAAGAACGGTTGCCAATGACCGGATTGTCGGGGTTGGAGTTGACGTCGATGACCGGCGAAAAGCTGACCTGCACGCCCAACGTCTTCATTTTGAGCGCAATTTCACGGCCCATCTGGTACACGTACTGGTCGTCGTCCATGGCACCTAGGGTCATTTCCTTGGCGAAGTGCATGGAGCTGTCGAGGCGCATGTCGAGGCCCCACTCGGCGTCGAGGGCAATGAGCAGCGGTACTTTGGCTTCGGCCTGATAACGATTCGTAAGGGCTGCCTGTCGGCGCGGGCCGCCCTGCAAAAACATCAGCCCACCAATGTTGTAGTTACGGACGAGGTCGTCGATGTGCTGAACGTGCTTCTTATCCTTGTTGGAGTAAGCCGCCACCATGAACAGCTGACCGATGCGCTGGTCGGGCGTGAGCGTGTTCATCACGCTGTCCACCCAATTTTGCTCGGCCGCCGTGATGGGCCGTTCACCTTTATCGTTGGGGGCGGAAGACGATATAATCAGACCCGTAACGGCCAGCAGAAGCAGTAAGAGTCTAATCCGAAAATCCTTGAGCATCGGCTCCCGTGATGATAGCGTAATGTTGAATTCGAGCGGAAATAGCCCTACTTTTGTCTACTATTGAAAAGCGGTAGACGCCCCGCAAGCGGCGGTTTTAACTGCCTGCAGCGTAGCGTCAAACCTTCCAGAAGCACTGAGGCGAAAGTCCGTTCGGTGCTGCGCAAACAAAAGTTGGCCGCAAAGTTACGGATTATTTCCCGAGGCCGAATGTCGGCTGGCTTTAGCCCGTTCCTTTTGTCTTTGCTAACCTATTCATTCTCAACTTCAGTTCCCGGCCCATGGCGGACGTGATTCAGTTGCTTCCCGAATACCTTGCCAATCAGATTGCGGCGGGCGAGGTGGTGCAGCGCCCGGCCTCAGTGGTCAAAGAGTTGTTGGAAAATGCGGTGGACGCCAATGCCACGCAGGTTCGCCTGATCATCAAAGAAGCAGGCAAGCAGCTCGTGCAGGTAGTCGATAACGGCGCCGGTATGTCGCCCACCGATGCCCGCATGAGCCTGGAGCGGCACGCCACCAGCAAGATTCGCTCGACGGAGGACTTGTTTAAAATCAGGACCCTAGGTTTTCGCGGCGAAGCGCTGGCCAGTATTGCGGCCGTGTCGCAGCTGGAGCTGCGCACCAAGCAGCGCGACTACGACACGGGCACGCTGCTGCTGGTAGAAGGCTCGCAGGTGACCAGCCAGCAGCCCGTGGCCTGCCCCGATGGCACGAGCATCTCGGTAAAGAACCTCTTTTATAACGTGCCCGCTCGGCGTAACTTCCTGAAAAGCAACGCCGTGGAAATGCGCCACATTCTGGATGAGTTTCAGCATGTGGCCCTGGCTAATCCGCAGATTGCTTTTTCGCTGCACCAGAACGAGCTAGAGGTGTTCAACTTACCGGCGGGCAAGCTCAGCCAGCGCATTGTGGCCTTGCTGGGCAACGGCTACAAGGAGCAGCTGGCTCAGTGCGAAGAGGTGACACCCTTTATTAGTGTGAAGGGCTACATCGGCAAGCCCGAATCGGCCAAGAAGAGCCGCGGCGACCAGTTTTTCTTCGTCAACAACCGCTTTATTCGCTCGGCTTACCTTAACCACGCCGTGCTGGCTGCCTACGAAGGCTTGCTGCCCCGCGACACGCACCCGTTCTACGTGCTGTTTCTGGAACTCGACCCTAAGACGATTGATATCAACGTGCACCCCACGAAGACGGAAATCAAATTTGAGGACGAGAAAACTGTGTATGCCATCGTGCGGGCGGCTGTGAAGCAGTCGTTGGGCATTCATAACATGGCGCCTTCGCTCGACTTTGAGGGCGACGTGAACTTCGCGCCTATCCAGCCGCTGCGCGTTTCGGATACGGCTAAGAACAGCTTCGACACCAACTTCCGCCCCGATGCCCTGGCTTCGGCGGCTGCACGAGCCGCGGCACCTAAGGAAGCTAGCTCGAAGGAGAAAGTCATTCCGGAGCGCAGCATTCCGCCGCGCCCAACAGAAGAAGCGAAGCGCGGGCTAGAAGAATTTTACCGCTCTTTGGGTCAAACGATAGTGCCGGATGTGCCGGCCTCGCCGCCGACTAACCCATTCGCGAAAGCTAGCGTTACACCGCCGCCACCGCCACCAGAGCCCGCGCAGCCAGTCTCGGCGGCCGAGCTGCCGTTGCGCGAAAGCAGCAGCGGCCCCGGCAACCGCGTGATTCAGGTGCACCAGCAGTACTTATTGGTGCCGGTGAAATCGGGCGTGATGCTCATCGACCAGGCAGCAGCACGGGAGCGGATTCTGTATGAGCAGTACACGCAGGCGCTGGAACGGGAGAGTGGCCTTTCGCAGACGCTATTGTTTCCGCGTACCGTCACCTTCTCGCCCCAGGATTTTGCGGTGCTACGCGAAGTGACCGATTCGTTGCACGCCCTAGGTTTTCGCTTCACCGAGTTTGGCCCCAATACCATTGCCGTCGAAGGCATTCCGGCCGACGTACCCGCCCGCGACGAGAAAGAGCTTTTTGAGGGCCTGATCGAGCAGTTTCGAGTTACTTCCAGTTCCGTACGGCTCGACCGGCGCGAACAGATGGCACGCGCCCTAGCCCGGCGCGTAGCCACCACCAGCACCGGCAGCCGCCTGGCCGAAGTAGAGATGAACACGCTGGTGGATAAGCTTTTCGCCTGCTCTATTCCTAGCTACACGCCCGACGGGCGCCGCACGCTGGTGCTGTTGGAGCTTAGTCAGTTGCAGGAGTTTTTCCGTAAAGGCTAGCAGTAGCGCGAAGCTCCAGCTTCGCGCCGCGTTGAACGATTTGCGTTGGTGCAAGTTCAACAAAGGACCTTCAACGATCCGCGGAGCTGGAGCTTCGCGCTATCTTCGCTTATGTTCAATCTCACTCCTACGGTTCGGACGCTGCTCTTTATAAACCTAGGTGTTTACTTTTTGGAGACCCAGATGAAGCAGGTGATAGTGCCATTTGGTGCGCTATACCCCATCGGCTCTATCAACTTTCATCCCTGGCAGTTCGTCACTTACATGTTCTTGCACGACCCGAACTCGTTCATGCATGTTCTTTCCAATATGTTTGGTCTGATTTCTTTTGGGCCGTTGCTGGAGCAGCGTTGGGGTGGCGAAAGGCTGCTTATGTTCTGGATGATCTGCGGGATAGGTGCTGGGGTGTTATATTCCGGTGTGCGTTATTACGAACTCCATCAAATAGATGAGGCGCGCATTGAATTCCGACAAAACCCAACTGGTGTAGGCTTTGCGGAGTTCTACCGAGATTTTGCCCCAGAAGAGTATGATCCGGGAAGAGCTGCGACAGCTACAGCTTTAAATCGTAACCCAAACGAGCAGTCGTTGATTTCTGCGGCTGTTGAAGATGTAAACTCATTTTATTCCCGGACAATCAACTCCCCAAGCGCAGGTATGCTAGGTGCTTCCGGGGCACTGTTTGGGCTGCTCTTCGCGTTTGGCTATTTGTTCCCCAACACGGAGCTGATGCTGCTCTTCTTCCCATTTCCCATAAAAGCCAAGTACTTCGTCACGCTGTATGCCCTTTATGAGCTGTACGCGGGCATCCACCAGGCTCCGGGCGACAATGTGGCGCATTTCGCGCACTTGGGCGGATTGTTGATTGGCTTTATTGTGTTGAAAATTTGGGAGCGAAGCCATACCCGATTTTATTGATTTTTCTGCCTCATGAGTATTCTCAATGACATTCGCACTGCCTTCAGTCGCCGCGACAATGCGCTGAATCAGTTGTTGCTGATCAACGTGCTGGTGTTTGTGGCCCTAATTCTGATTAGGGTTGTCACCTTTATTGGTGGTAGCGGCGGGCTGTACGAAGACGTCGTTCGGATCTTCAGCCTGCCCTCCGAACCGGATTCGCTGCTACGTCGCCCCTGGACGGTGCTCACGTATGCCTTTCTGCACCAAGGCTTTCTGCACATTATCTTTAACTTGCTGAACCTGTATTGGTTCGGCTCGCTGGTGCGCGAATACCTAGGTGACCGGAAGCTCGTAAGCCTCTATATCCTAGGGGCACTGTGTGGGGCCGTCCTGTTTCTGCTCAGCTACAACCTGATTCCCGTCTTTCGGATGGGGCCACCGGCCGAAGTGCTAGGTGCTTCTGGCGCCGTTACGGCCATCATTGTTGGCGCAGCCACGTTGCTGCCCGACTACACGTTCAACCTGTTCCTATTCGGCGCAGTTCGCATCAAATACATTGCGGCCGTAGTCGTCCTAATTTCCTTGGCTGGTATTGATGGCGGAAATGCCGGTGGCGAAATAGCCCACATCGGCGGCGCCATCCTAGGTTTCGTCTTTGTCAAGCAGCTCCAGCGCGGCACCGACCTAGGTCGTCCGGTGCAGGCCGTCGGCGATTTTGTCGGGAGTGTGTTCAGCGGCCGGCCACGCCTGCGCGTGACGCACCGCAGCCGTGCTAGCGAGCCTGCAACTGCTACTCGGCGTGCTACCGTTGTAAAGCCCGAGCAAGACGAGATTGATTTGATTCTGGATAAGATTTCGCGCTCCGGCTACGAGAGCTTGTCGAAAGACGAGAAGCAGAAGCTCTTTCGGGCTAGTCAGAAGTAGAGCAAGAGGATAGTAAAACAGAAAGGCCCGTTGGTACACCAACGGGCCTTTCTGTTTTACTATCCTACTTGTCTTGATTAAGCCGGAGTCGATTGGCCCATCTTATCCAGCGCGTCCATCACTTCCTTCACGTGTCCACGCGAAGTTTCCAGCAAGGCTTTTTCCTCTTCGTTTAGCTGAAGTTCGAGCACTTTCTCGATACCATTCTTGCCCAGAATAACCGGCGCACCTAGGTATACACCATCGATGCCGTACTCGCCTTCCAGCTTCAGGCAGACGGGGAACACGCGGCGTTGGTCGCGCACGATGGCTTCTACCATCTGGGCGGCAGCCGCACCGGGCGCGTACCAGGCCGAAGTGCCCATCAGTTTCACCAACTCGCCGCCACCGACGGCTGTGCGCTGCACAATGGCATCAAGCTGCTCTTTGCCGATTAGCTCCGTTACCGGAATGCCGCCTACCGTAGTGTAGCGGGGCAGGGGCACCATCGTATCGCCGTGGCCGCCCATGAGCACCGCCTGAATGTCTTTCGGGCTCACGTTGAGCGCTTCGGCCAGGAAAGCGCGGTAGCGCGCCGTATCCAGGATGCCAGCCATGCCGAACACCTTATCGCGTGGCAGCCCCGAGGTGAGATGCGCCTGATAGGTCATCACGTCGAGCGGGTTGCTTACCACGATGATGATGGCATTGGGCGAATACTTCACCACCTGCTCCGTCACCGACTTCACGATGCCGGCGTTGGTGGAAATCAGATCATCGCGGCTCATGCCGGGCTTGCGGGGTAGTCCCGAGGTAATCACAACTACTTCTGAATCGGCGGTGCGGCTATAGTCGCCGGTGACGCCCACAGTGCGGGAGTCGTAGCCGATAATGGGGGACTTCTGCCAGATATCCAGGGCTTTGCCTTCGGCGAAGCCTTCTTTGATATCCACTAACACCACTTCATTGGCAATTTCGCGGGTGGCGAGAACGTCGGCACAGGTAGCGCCTACGTTGCCGGCTCCAACTACGGTTACTTTCATCGGGGGAATGGGTTGGGAGTGAAATTTGGGATCCGTGTAAATGTAAGTAAAACCCGTTCACTTCAACAGTAGATTTTCCAGCTTGCCAAGCAGTTGCAAAACCTGAGTAGAAACCTAGGTTTCTATGCCTTACTAGTCCGTAAAACCAGCACGTTTTCGGTTTCAGGCGTCACTTTGTAGCGGTCATCGGGGCGGTAGCCGATAACCCAGGCAATGCGGCCGTCGGCATTCACCAGCACACGCACGTCGTCTTTCAGGTTGAGCGGTACTTTTTGGTCAATGAGGAAGTCGCTGAGCTTCTTCTTGCCTTTCATGCCGAGCGGCATAAACCAGTCGCCTTCCTGCCACGGGCGCACCGTGAGCGGAAACTGGAGGCGGTCGGCATCGAGGGCCGTTTCGTTGCGGCCGCGCGGCAGCGTGAAGCCTTCAGCCTCGCGCAAGATGGCCGTCAGGCGCAAACCGTCCGCTACTAGCTCCGGCTGACCGGCCATGAGCTGGTGCGTGCCGAAGCGAGCTAGGTTTTTGCGGGTGATAACCAGTTGGTCGCGGTCCTTCACCAGCGTGTGCGTCGGCGATTCAAACTGCCGGCCCGCCGGCGCTTTAAACGCTGCTACAATATCTTTCACCACCAAATAGGAGAAGTTGAAAGACTGTAATAACTCATGCAGCACCAGCGCCACGGCCGCCGTAGCTTGCAGCGTCGCGATGTTGAGGTAGGTTACTTCCTCTTCCACTTTCTGCGCTTGCGCTGCCGTATCGGCCACGTAGCGCCGCAGAATTTCCTCGGCGCCGCCCACGCGCTCGGCCGTGTATTGCAGCGTCTGATCTAGGTTGGGGTTGATGTCGCGCAGCACTGGCATTACGTCGTGGCGGAGGCGGTTGCGCTGGTAAGTGGTGCTGTCGTTGGAGGAATCTTCGCGCCAGGTAAGCCGGCGCTCAACTACGTAATCGAATAGTTCTTCCTTGCCGATACCTAACAATGGCCGCACTAGGTAGCCGTTCTTGGCCGGAATACCGTGCAGGCCAGCTAGCCCCGTACCATGTGTGAGGTTCAGAAGCATCGTTTCGGCAGCATCGCGCTGGTGGTGGGCGGTGGCAATGTAGTTGAGTTGCTGCATTTGGCGCAACCGCTCAAACCACTCGTAGCGCAGCACACGGGCGGCCATTTGCGTCGAAACTCCTTCCTGCTCGGCAAAGGCCTTGGTTTGGAAGAACTCGGCGAAATAAGGGGCTTCGTACTTCTTGGCCAGCTTGCGCACGAAGTCCTCGTCGGCATCGGCTTCTTCGCCGCGCAGCCCAAAGTGGCAGTGCGCTACGGCAAACTGCACGCCTAGCTTATGGAGCACATCAGCGAGGGCCACGGAATCGATGCCACCGCTCACGGCGACAAGCAGTTGGTCGGTAGGAGGGGAGAAGAGGCTGTGCTCTTCAATGAACTGGCGAACTTGGTCAAGCATAATCGGTTTGTTCTAGCGTCAGGCCCAAAAGCTAGCTTCTGCTGAAGAAAGCTAGGTCGTAAGCCAACACGTGAGGGCACTACAATACAAAGATGGGCGTTACCAAGCGGCCTTCCGTACCTTTGTGCCCAAATGCCACTCCATAAGTCTCTTTATCTTCTTCTGCTTGCGCTTCTGCCCGTGCTGGCTGTGGCGCAAAAGCGGCCCACGCCGCCTGCTGGTACACCGCCGAAAGGTCAGCGCATTGAGCTACTTCCTGGTACGCAAGAGCTGGTGGGCGGCACCTTCAACGGAGTTGCCATCCGCAAGCTAATTGGCAATGTGAGCTTCCGACAGGGTACCACGCTGCTCTACTGCGACTCAGCCTACCAATACACCGAGCGAAACGCACTGGAAGCGTTCAGCAACGTGCGCATCATTCAGAACGATACCGTAGTCATCACCGGCGACCGGGGCACCTACGACGGCGACACCCGCAAGGCCCGCATCACCGGCAATGTGACCATGCGCGACCCGCGCATGACGCTCACGACCTCGCTGCTCGACTACGATCTGAATACAAACCTAGCTTACTACAACACGGGCGGCCACCTCGTAGACCCCGAAAATACCCTCGATAGTCAGTTCGGTTACTACAACACCACGTCCAAGATCTTCAGCTTTCGGCGCAACGTGCACGTCGTGACCAAGAGCAACGAAATCAACAGCGATACGCTGCAATACAACACGATTTCGAAGGTTACCTATTTCTTCGGCCCGACGCGCATCAAAGACAAGTTGCAGCGCACGCTCTACGCGGAAAACGGCAACTACAATACGATTACTAAGCTTGCGAATTTCCAGCGCAACGCCAAGATTGAAACGCCGGAGTACTTGCTCGGGGGCGACAAGCTCACCTACGACCAAAACTCGGAATACGGCGTAGCCACGGGGCACGTCTCAATGACGTCAAAGAAGGATAATTTGGTTATACGTGGCGACGTGGGCCATTACTGGCGAAACCTAGGTCGGACGAAAGTGTACGGCACCCGGCCGGTGATGCGCAACATCTCCGGCAAGGACACCTTGTATATGGCCGCCGATACGCTGCTGAGCATAGAGGCCAAACCGCCCCAAACCAACACGCGCAGTGTACTTTACGCCTTCCACAAAGTGGCAATCTTCCGCGGAACGATGCAGGGCCGCTGCGACTCGCTGACCTACGACCGGCAGGATTCGATTATCTACCTGAACCGCGACCCGGTGCTATGGTCGGAGAAAAACCAGCTGACGGCCGATAGCATGGAAATCCGGCAGCGCCGCAGCAAAATCGACCAGATTCGGCTGTATGCCAATGCTTTCGTGGTAGGGCAGGACACGCTACTAAACTTCAACCAGGTGAAGGGCCGCAACATGGTGGCGTACTTTGCCGAAAATAAATTGAAAAAAGTGGACGTGCTTGGCAACGCCGAGAGCCTCTACTATGCTCTTGAGGGCGACACGGTCGTGTCGGGCGTGAACAAGGCGCTGAGTGCGAACATGGCCTTGCGCTTTGCCGAAAGCAAATTGAATAGTATTTCCTTCCTGACCAACCCTGATGCTAGCTTTATTCCGCCGCCCGAGCTAAAGCCCGAAGATGCAAAGCTGAAAGGATTTGCCTGGCGAGCCACGGAACGGCCTACCCGGCGCCAGGTGTTAGGCAAGCATTTCGCGCTGCCGGTCAAAGCCAAGCCGAAAGCTAGGTCCAAATTGAAAACCCGCTCGAAGGCCAAACCAACTACGCCAAAGAAAGCGGCGCCCTCAAAACCGATAGTTCCTAAACCAACAACTCCGAAAGTGGCCACGCGCCCGCCGGCCGCCCGCTAGCTTGTGGCGCCTGACCTTTGATTCGGCTTTGTCATCTGTTATCTTTGTCCCCCTTATGCAGACTTTTCGTCCGATATTCTTTCTTCTGTTGCTGAGCACGTTAGTACTGGGCTCATGCACGGGGTATCAGAAGCTACTTAAGAGCACTGATGCAAACGCCAAGTATACAGCTGCCATCAAGTACTACGAAAGCGGCGACTACTTCAAGGCCGGTACGTTGCTTGAAGAATTAATTCCGCTGCTGAAAGGCCGCCCGGAAGCAGAAAAGGCGCAATTCTACTTTGCCAACACCAACTATAAGCAGCGCAACTACACGCTGAGCGCCTACCACTTCAAGACGTTCTACGACACGTATCCGAACTCCCAATACACCGAGGAGGCCACCCTGCTGCACGCCAAATCCTTGTTCCGCGACTCGCCCGGCTATGAGCTGGACCAGACGAACACGTACACCGCTATTGAGTCTATTCAGGAGTTCCTGAACCGATATCCGGAGAGCCAGTTCCGGCAGGAAGCAGAGAATATGTCGCAAGAGTTACAGAAGAAACTGGAAAATAAGGCGTTTGAAAGCGCTGAGCTATATTACAATCTGCGCTATTACCAGTCGGCCGTTGTCGCCCTAACGTCGTTTCAGCAGCAGTATCCGGCTTCGGCCTACAACGAGCAAGCGGCTTTCCTAAAGCTCAGCGCTCAGTACAGCTTGGCGCGTGAAAGCGTCGAGGAAAAGCAGCGGGAGCGGTACCTGGAAGCTGTTGCGTTCTACCAATCCTTCATCGACACGTATCCGCAGAGCAAAAATCTGAAAGCGGCGGAAAACATGTACGACCAGAGCCGTGCGCAGATAGCCAAGATGAAGGAAACCAAACCTACTGCAGCTAATCAATAATGTAAATGGTTGGAGTGTTAAATGCCTGATTGTTGAATCGTACATGAATGCTTTCTGATACGCACAATAATCAACCATTTAGCCACCTAACCACTCAGCAATCAATAATCTAAATCATCCACTCAATGAAAACTCCGAACAACGTTTCTGCCTCTATCGTGACGCGCAACATGGCGGAATTTGCCAATGAAACGGGCAACGTGTACGAGTCGATTGCCATCATCTCGAAGCGCGCCAACCAGATTTCGCTGAAGCTGAAAGAGGAGCTTAACAACAAGCTGGCAGAGTTTGCCACCACTGTTGACAACCTCGAAGAAGTGTTCGAAAACCGCGAGCAAATCGAAATTTCGAAGCACTATGAGAAGCTGCCTAAGCCTACCAACCTGGCTATCGAAGAGTTCTTGGAAGGCAAAGTGCACTTCAGCACGCCAGCTGAAGAGGTTGGCCCTGAGCAAACGGGTTTCACCCGCGCTACTGAGTAGTCTGTAGCTGCCCACCATGCCGTTGCAAGGCCGTAAGATTCTGCTCGGAGTGTGTGGTAGTATTGCCGCTTACAAATCGGCCGTGCTCGTGCGGCTCCTGATTAAAGCCGGGGCTGAGGTGCAAGTCATTCTGACTGCCTCGGCCTCGGCTTTTGTCACGCCCCTTACCCTAGGTACGCTGTCCAAAAAACAAGTGCTCACGGGCTTTCTGAAGGATGAAGTCGCCGGCGAGTGGCACAACCATGTGCACCTAGGTCTGTGGGCCGATGCGCTGGTAATTGCCCCGGCCAGCGCCAACACCATTGGGCACCTAGCCAACGGCCTCTGCGATTCGTTGCTAGATGCGGTGTATCTCTCAGCGCGCTGCCCCGTGTTTCTGGCCCCTGCGATGGACCTGGATATGTACGCGCATCCTGCTGTTACACAGAACTTTGCGCGGCTGCGTTCCTACGGCAACCATGTGCTGGAATCGCCGTCTGGGGAGTTAGCCAGTGGCTTGTCGGGGCCGGGGCGGATGTTGGAGCCAGAGGAGATTGTGGCGGAGCTGGAGCGGTTCTTTTCGTAGGAACGCGCCACGGCGCGTTCTCGTCCGCGCAGACTGCACTTAGTGTTATCCGTTCAACGATTGAACGCGCCGTGGCGCGTTCCTACAATAGTTCTGTAGATGCGTGTTCTAATCACCGCCGGCCCGACTTACGAGCCGCTTGATCCGGTTCGCTTCATTGGCAACCATAGCACTGGTAAGATGGGCTACGCGTTGGCTGAAGCTTTTGCCACTGCCGGCGCTGAAGTAACGCTCGTAAGTGGCCCGACCAACCTAACTGATCCTGCGCACCTAGGTATTAAAACGTTGCGTGTGGAAACGGCCGATCAGATGTATGCTGCGGCCGCCGCCGTTGCGCCTGCCGCCGATGTATGGGTATTTGCGGCCGCTGTAGCCGATTACAAGCCGCGCGAAGTAGCGCCAAACAAGATCAAGAAGGCGGGCGACACACTGACGTTGGAGCTGGTGAAGAACGTGGATATTGCCGCGACCCTAGGTCGGACGAAGCGGGCTGAACAATTTTCCGTGGGTTTTGCGTTGGAGACCAACAACGAGGAAGTCAACGCCCGTGAGAAGCTGGCGCGCAAGAAATTTGATCTGATTGTGCTCAACTCCCTGCGCGACCCCGGTGCCGGTTTTCGCCACGACACGAATAAAGTGACGCTGCTGGAGGCCGACGGCCAAATGACTATCTTTGAATTGAAGCCAAAAGCCGTCGTAGCCCAGGATATTGTCCGTACCATTCTTGCCCGCCTTCCTCACCATGCGTAAGTTCTTTTTGCTGCCTTTGCTACTGTTGGTCAGCTACCTAGGTCAGGCCCAGGAGTTGCAGGCTGACGTAACCGTGACGACTGAAAACGTGACGATTTCCGACCGCCAGCTCGTGACGCAGATGCAGAGCGACATGAAGGCGTTTCTGAACACGCACCCCTGGACCAACCAGGAGTACCGGCCGGAAGAGCGGATTCGCTGCCGCTTCTTTGTGGGCATCCGCGAGATTCCGCAAACCGGTACATACCGGGCAACAGTGCGTATCGTGACGACGCGACCCGTTTACGGCACCGGCTACGAAACTAACTTGCTTTCTTTCTCCGACCCGAACTGGGTTTTCAACTACTCGCCCCAGAACCCGCTCGACTATTCCGAAAACACGTTTGTTTCGAATCTGTCGTCTTTGCTGAGCTTCTACGCCTACCTCATTGTGGGCATGGACCAGGACAGCTTTTCCAAGCTAGGTGGCTCGCCGTACTACGACCGGGCGCGCACAATTCTGCTCAATGCTGCTTCGCAAACCACTACGAACGAGCAAGATCCGGCCTGGAAAGATGCGGAGCCGCGTAATCGTTATTGGCTGCTGAACAACCTGCAAGACCCGCAACTAGAAGCGTTCCGGACGGGCATTTATGCCTACTACCGCGAGGGCCTCGACCTTTTCATCACCAAGCCCGATGATGCGCGCGCCAGTGTTTTCACGGCTTTGCAGGGCGTACGACAAGCGGTAGTACGGCGGCCTAACACGATGCTGGCGCGTTACTTCTTCGAGACGAAGTCGGAGGAAATTGCGAACATCTTCCGCACTAGCCAGGATGCCCAGCAAAAGCAGCAACTTGTGACGATGCTGTCGGAAATTGACCCGACTAACTCGGCCAAGTACCAGGTTATCTTGCGCCAGCCCTGATCGTTAGGCGAAACGGCTATTTTGAGCATCAGGCTAGGTTTTGCATAAAATAATTAGTAGTTAACTAAGCCACTTAGTAGATTTGTAGATAACGGGCGGCTCATTGGCCGTCGGGTAAGCCAGTATTCAGCCCTTTTAGGGCTTCGATTCCTTATTTTGGCTCCTTATGCTCGTCGATCTTCGTATTCAGAACTACGCTCTTATTGAGCAACTTGAGCTGCGGCCTTCGGCCCTGCTCAATATCATCACCGGCGAAACGGGTGCCGGTAAGTCCATCATGCTAGGTGCCATCGGCCTGCTGCTCGGCAACCGCGCCGACTCGCGCATGTTGTTCAACACGGAGCGTAAGTGCGTGATTGAGGGGCAGTTCAACATCTCAAGCTATCAGCTGCAAGACATTTTCGAGTCGGAAGACCTCGACTACGATACGCAGTGCATCCTGCGGCGCGAGATAAGCCCAACGGGCAAGTCGCGCGCGTTTGTGAACGACACGCCCGTGACGCTGGACACGCTCCGCAAAATCGGGGCAAACCTGATGGATATTCACTCTCAGCACGATACGCTGCTGCTCGGTGATGCCGTATTCCAGCTCAACCTGCTCGACCTCTACGCCGGTCTCGTGCCGACGCGGGCGCAGTATGGCAATTCGTTTCGCCAGTATCGCAAGCTGGAAGCTGACCTGAAGGCGTTGGAAGACCAAGTGGCTCAGGCTAACAAGGAACTGGATTACAACAGTTTCTTACTGAGTGAGTTGGAGGAGGCTAGCCTCGACAATGAGAACCAGGAGGAGCTAGAGCAGGAAATTAAGCAGCTGGAGCACGCCGAGGAAATCAAGTATAAGCTCAGTCAGGCCTATCAAAGCTTGAGCGAAAGCGAGTACTGCGCCGCCGGCAGCATGAAAGAAGCCGCGACGATGCTAGGTCAGATTGCCGCCTACGCCGATTCCTTCAAAGGCCTGAAAGAGCGCCTCGACAGCTGCCTGATCGAGCTGCACGATATTGCCGACGAAGTGGAAGCTGCCGAGCGCCGCACCGAAGGCGACCCCGCTCGCATTGACGAGCTGCAAGCCCGCCTTAATGTCATTTATAACTTGCAGCGCAAGCACCAGGTCCGCGACCTGGAAGGCTTGATTCAGGTGCGTGATGAGCTGCGCCAGAAAGTAGGTTCGGTGTTTAACCTGGATAAAGAAATTGCCCGCTTGCGCAAAGACACGGACGGAGCCCTTGCCACGGTGAAGCGTCAGGCGGCCAAGCTCTCGGAGAACCGGCAGAAGGCCTTCCCGGTGTTCTCGAAAGAGCTGTGCAGCTTGCTCGCCGACCTAGGTATGCCGCACTCGCGCATTGTGGTGCAGCACAGCACCGGCCAACCCGCTGCCAGCGGCACCGACGTTATCAGCATTCTGTTCACGGCCAACAAGGGCGCGCAGCCGCAGACGCTCAGCAAAGCCGCTTCGGGTGGTGAATTCTCCCGCTTGATGCTCTGTATCAAATATATGCTGGCCGACAAAACCGCTTTGCCGACCATCGTTTTCGACGAAATCGACACGGGTATTTCCGGCGAAATTGCGGTGAAAGTTGGCCGCATGATGCAGCAGATGGCTAAGAAACACCAGCTCGTGGCTATTTCGCACCTGCCGCAGATGGCTGCCGCCGGCGACGCGCACTACTTCGTGTACAAAGAGGACCGCGCCGACCGTACTGTGAGCCGCATTAGAAAGCTGACGGAGGAGGAGCGCATCCGCGAAATTGCGCAGATGATTTCGGGAGCTAATCCGAGCGAAAACGCTTTTCAGAGCGCGCGCGAGCTACTAGCCCTAGGTGGCGAGCTGCTGGCTGCTTAAGAGTGGTTTTTAGTTGTTGGTTGCAGGTTATTTGTGAACTTCGGGCTTTCAAGACGGTCGGGCGCGTCGCTCGACTGCACCTAGCTTAGCTACAAACCAAAAACAAACAACTAAAAACGAATGCCTAATAACCTACTCGCTGGCAAAGTCGGCATTATTTCCGGCGCCCTCAATGAAGAATCCATTGCCTGGAAAGTGGCGCTGAAAGCCCACGAAGAAGGCGCCCGCATCGTGCTGACCAATGCGCCCCTCGCCATGCGGATGGGCGAAATCAACAAACTTGCGGAGCAGTGCAATGCACCCATCATTCCGGCGGATGCTACTTCGGTAGAAGATCTGGAGAAGCTGTTCTCCGGCGCGCAGGAGCAGCTCGGCGGCAAGCTGGACTTCGTGCTGCACAGCATTGGCATGAGCCCGAACATCCGTAAGGGCAAGCACTACGGCGAGCTGAATTATGACTGGTTCCAGAAAACGCTGGACATTTCAGCGCTGTCGTTCCACAAGATGCTGGCGGTGGCCGAGAAGCAAGATGCCTTCAACGAGTGGGCCTCGGTGGTGGCGCTGTCGTACATCGCCGCCCAGCGCGCCTTCCTCGACTACACGGATATGTCGCAGGCCAAGGCCGTGCTCGAAAGCATTGCCCGCAGCTACGGCCAGCGCCTCGGCAAGCTCCGGAAAGTGCGCGTGAACACCGTTAGCCAGTCGCCCACCAAGACCACGGCGGGCACCGGCATTTCTGGCTTCGATGCGTTCTATGAATACGCCAACAAAATGTCGCCCCTGGGTAATGCGCCCGCTGAGGCTTGCGCCGATTACTGCATCAGCCTCTTCTCCGACCTGACCCGCTACGTGACCATGCAGAACCTCATGCACGACGGCGGCTTCAGCACCACCGGTATTTCGGAGGAAATTGTGGAAGCTATTACGGCCGTCACGAAGCAAAGCGAGTAAGGCTTTCTGCAAAAGGCAGAACGATGTAGAGACGCAATATTTTGCGTCTCGTCGTTGAACAATGCACCAGGGACAACCTAGGTCAACAACATCCGCAACGAGGAGACGCAAAATGTTGCGTCTCTACATCGGCCTGCGAAGCGGGAGATTAGCATAAGATTTTAAGAGCAGAAAGCCCGGCTACCTAGCTGGGCTTTTTATTTTCAAAGACCTAGGCCATCACCGAAACCATCTGCAACGCTACTTCACCTAGCTTCTCATTGCCTCGAATTTCGACCTGACCACGCACATGCTCCGGCCGGAGGCTCTTGGAGAATAAACCCCAGGAAACATCCGGGGGGATGATAACCTCAGCTGTCACAGGAGTAGCCGCTTCTGTAAGCGCCCAGCCAGCTTCTGCTTTCTGCAAATACCACGAGCCGCCGATTTCTGTCGGAACGGTGAGCTTAACTACAGTACCTAGGTCGGCGGCTACTTCGCGGTAGGTGTGCGGCAAGCCGCGCATGAAAATGTTGATGAACGGGTAGAAGAACTCGTGCGTCATCAAGCCGGGCTGTTGAACGGCGTCACGGATTTGCTGCTGGTGGAGCCACTTTTCCGTGTATTCGCGGGCAATGTGCATCCAGTTCTGGCTTTCGTTTTCGCCGGCCCAGGCAACAGAAAAAGGAGATTTAGCAAACGGGTCGAGTGAGGCGTAATAGTCACAGAAGGGCTTGCCGGTGACTTCGAGCAGCAGAATCAGCATGCCGGGGCTCACACGTTTCATGGCTTTCACCCAATCGGCATTCAGGCCGTTCAGAAAACCCACCAAATCCTGGTACGAGTTGATGGGCGGCGGCACTTCTCCGGCGTACTTATCACGCAGCATGGAAAGCACCCGGATATTGCCATCGAGTAAGTGCGCTGCTACGTCTTTTACCTTCCACAATTTGGCAATGGTTTGCCGCTGCCAGTCGTCGGGCGTGAGCGACTTCAATAACTCAATCAATAGCTGATCAAGCTGCGGGAGCAGCGACACGACGTCAAGAGGAAGCTTCTGCATAGCGTATTGATTTTTAGGACCTAGGTACGCGCAAGATAGCTGGCGGCTCATACTTGCTTCGTTATCAATCAATAACAGCCCTCTTAAAAACCTAGGTCCAGCTGCCGGCTTGCGGTTTCGGTGGCCGTATCCAGGTTCGACAACGCTACGCCCAGCAGGCGCACGCCCTGCGGCAGTGGCAGCAAGGCCGTCAGCAGCTCGTGGCTGATGCGCTCTAGCTGCGTCTGGCTTGTAAGCGGAGCCAGGTAGCTGCGGCTGCGCGTAATTTGCTGAAAATCGGCGTATTTCACCTTGAGCGTGAGGGTGCGGCCGCGTAGGCTGGTCCGGTCGCAGTAGCTCCACACTTTCTCCAGGCACGGCTGCAAGGCTTCGGTGAGTTCCGGCAGCGTCGTGAGGTCGCGGGGGAAAGTGGTTTCGGCGCCAATTGATTTGCGCAGGCGGTCGGCCACCACGGGGCGGTAGTCGATGGCGCGGGAAATGGTGTAGTAGTAGGAGCCCGCCTTGCCGAAGTGTTGCCGCAGAAAGGCTTCCGGCTGCTGGCGCAAATCCCAGCCGGTATGAATGCCGAGTTGGTTCATTTTGGCCGCCGTCACCTTTCCAATACCGTGAAACTGGCCGACCTCCAGCGCCTCCACAAAAGCCAGCCCCTCGCTGGGCAGAATCACGAACTGGCCGTTGGGCTTGCGGTAGTCGGAAGCTAGCTTGGCCAGAAATTTATTGTAGGAAATGCCCGCCGAAGCAGTCAACTGGGTTTCCTGTAGAATACGGGCCCTGATTTCGGCCGCAATGCGTGTAGCGGATGGAATATTCTTCAGATTATTCGTCACATCTAGGTACGCTTCATCCAGCGAAAGCGGCTCGATAAGTCGCGTGTACTCGGCAAAAATGGCGTGAATCTGTCGCGACACGGCTTTGTACACCTCGAAGCGCGGCGGCACGAAAAGCAGCTCCGGGCACAGGCGCCGCGCCACCACCGCCGACATGGCCGAGCGCACCCCAAACTGCCGGGCCTCGTAGCTGGCCGCCGCTACCACGCCCCGCTCGCGGGCGCCGCCTACCGCCAGCGGCCGCCCGCGCAGTTCGGGGTCGTCACGCTGCTCCACCGACGCGTAAAAGGCGTCCATATCCAAGTGAATAATCTTGCGCGGGGTCTCCTGTTCTGTCGAATTACCTGTCAGCACCCGACAAAGATACGACGGTCAGACCTAGGCTAAAATGCGAAGAAGAAGCAATAAGAGGCTAAGCTAGGTTACGCAAAAGAGGCAAGTAGAATTTTGTATAAATAGCTGATTAATAAACATTAATACTAATGATGGGGCTGCGATTTATATCATAGAAAAATAATATATAGTGAATAAGGCTAACTTTTTTTGAGCTGCTCCGTTCTTCAAGCACAACAGCGAATCTGGTGTTTTGGCAGGATGCTTGCACTTGCAGCTTATTCCTATTGCTAGATTTCTTTGAACTAAATGAACATTGTCATGAAAAGGATCAGTCAGCTTTTGAGTTTGGTTTTGGTGCTCTCCCTGCTGTTCAGCCAGACAGCGCAGGCGCAGGAGAAGAAACGCTGGAGCCCCCAGGCAAAAGGTACCGTGATAGGGCTAGGTGCCGGCGCGCTTACGGGTGCAGTCATCAACAAGCGTAACCGCGTGGTAGGTGGCGCTGTAGGCGGCGTAGTAGGTGGGGCGGCCGGCTATGCCATTGGTAAGCACAAAGACAACAAGAACAAAGAAGCGGCACGCATTGCGGCCGCCAACCGTGCCGCCGCCGAGCGGGTAGCGGCTGCTAATCGTCGGGCAGAGCTGGCGCGGCAGGAAGCGGCCCGTGCGAAGTCGGGCACGTCAGCGCCTGCTTCAGCAGCTAGCTTAGCGGCTGCTCAGCCCGCCGGACTTTACGCCACTAAGGGCAGTGCTATGCCGCAAACGGCCAGCGCTGCTTTCCTGCCCAACACGTCGTACGGCGACCGTTCAACGCCTTATTCTACCTCAGAGTATAGAAGAAAGAGCTGGTAAGCAGCTGCTTACCTAGCTCGTAAAGCCCAGGCAATTCTGCTTGGGCTTTTTACATCACTCAACCCTCTTCTAAAACCACCCCCATGAAATCGATTATTGGCGCGCTACTCACTGCCGCCGTCCTGACCTCGTGTTTCGGCTCCGATGATAAAGTAAATGTGCAGGCCCTGAACCAGCAGTTTATCCAGGCCTGGAATGCTAAAGATGCCGATAAAGTAACGGCGCTGCTGGCCGATGATGCCCAATTTCTACAAGGCGAAACGCACTTCAGCGGCAAATCAGAAATAACGGATAAGTGGGTGAAAGCCACCCTAGCTACCATCACCAACCTAAAAACCAGCACCGTAAGCTCCGACGCTGACACGCACACCGCCTACGAAGCGGGCACTTTCTCCGTCGATGTACTGCCGGTCGCCCCGGGTGAGCCGGAAGGTTTTGGCGAGGGTAACTTTATGCTGCTCTGGAAGAAAGGCACCGATGGCGCGTGGAAGCTCAGCTACGCACAACTTGAAGATTTGCCGGTGCAGGCCAAGAATCAGTAGCATGTATAGCCACAGTTTGGCTGCCTGATTTTACCTTCGGGGCTAGGTCGATGACACGTCTTCTGAGAGGAGATGGTCGCGAACCTAGCCCCGATTGTTTTTACCAGGCTAACGAAAACACCACATATGATGCGCCGCAACGTATTAGTTCTTTGGAGTTTACTGCTGCTAATAGGCAGCGGAGCGCAGGCGCAGAGTACCCTGGCGGCTGGTCCCATCATTGTGGCGCAGGACGGCTCCGGCACCTACCGCACCGTGCAGGAAGCCGTAGATGCCGTGCCTAATCAATCCCAGACGCAGGTCATGATTCGGGTGAAAAAGGGCACCTACCGCGAAAAGCTGGTGGTGCCGGCGCTGAAAACGCATATTTCGCTTATCGGCGAGGATAAGAACACGACCACCATCACCTTCGACGACCACACCGGCAAAGGCGACATCAACACCTATACTTCGCACTCGGTGCTGGTGCAGGGCAACGACTTCACAGCCGAGAATATCACCTTCGAGAACACGGCCGGCTACACCGCCGGGCAAGCCGTGGCGCTCCACGTTGAGGCTGACCGCTGCGTGTTCAAAAACTGCTGCATGGTTGGAAATCAGGATGTTCTGTTTCTGGCTACCGACAACAGTCGTCAGTACTACAAAGACTGCTACATCGAAGGCACCACAGATTTTATCTTCGGCTCCAGCACGGCCGTGTTCGACCATTGCACCATTTATAGCAAGAAGAATTCGTACATCACGGCGGCTTCTACACCGGCTGGGCACCCGCACGGCTTCGTGTTTATGGATTGTAAACTCACGGCCGATACCACCCGCGCCACACAGGTGCACCTAGGTCGTCCGTGGCGACCGAGTGCCCGCGTAGTGTATTTGCGCACCGAAATGGGCCACCACATTGTGCCGGCTGGTTGGCACAACTGGGGCAAGCCGGAGAACGAAAAAACGGCGTACTACGCTGAGTATAAGTCGATGGGGCCTGGGTCCAACCCTAAGAGCCGGGTGGCTTGGTCGCATCAGCTTACCGCCAAGGAAGCCAAGGAATATACACTCAAGCGCATTTTTGCTGGGCCATTGCCGTGGAATCCGGGCAAGAAGTAGGAAAAGTAAGCTTCGCAGCTGACTACGTTAGGTTTTCACGCGTAAGACCTGGCGAATCAACCTAGGTTAGCTCATGCGCCTGTTTTCTACTACCGCGGCGTTGCTGCGCCGCTTCGATCGGTGGGCCACGCCGGCTTTGCTTGTTGTGGGGGCGGCCGTGTTGGTGGGCGAAACGATGCGGCCCTTACGGCGACGCACGCGGCCGCGCGCCGAGCGGTGGTCGCGCAACGTCGGTTTGGCAGCGCCGTCGCTCGTGGGCATGCGTCTGGCGCTGCTGCCGGCTATGGTTGGACTTACGCAGTTGGCTGCTCGTCGGCGCTGGGGAATGCACCGGCTGGCTTTGCCGGGCCCGGTGCGGCTGCTCGCCGAGCTGCTGGTGCTCGACTACGTAGCGTATTCCTGGCACCGGCTGTTGCACGCGCCTTTTTTGTGGCGCTTTCACCGCATCCACCACATCGATTTGGATATGGACCTGAGCACCGGCTGGCGTTTTCACGCCGGCGAGATGCTGGCCAGCATTCCGTACCGGGGTGGCGTGCCGGCGCTGGTGGGCGTGCGGCCTGTTACGCTGCTCTTGTATGAGGCCGTCTTTGAGGCCTGTACAGCGTTTCATCACGCCAATCTGCGCTTGCCGTTCGGGCTGGAGCGGCAGCTGGCGCGCTTCATGGTGACGCCGCGGGTGCATGGCATTCATCACTCCGTAGTGCAGCGCGAAACGCAGAGCAACTTCGGCGTCGTGCTTTCGCTCTGGGACCGGCTGCACCGCACCCTACGCCTCAATGTGCCGCAGCAGCACGTTACCATCGGTGTGCCCGCTTACGCCGATGCCGATGAACAGACAATAAGGCAGTTGCTTAAGCTTCCGCTGGCTCCTCGCCGCAGCTGGGCTAGCCTCGATGGCTCGGTGCCCAAGCGAGAGCCCCAGCCGTTGCCGGTAGATGAATTGGCTGAGTAGCGAAATTTTAGTCAACGTAGCCTAGGCCGATAACCTTCCCGGTAAGTCGTCGTTCAACTAAGTCAGCTCTTTGTCAAGTGCTGCCATCACTCCACGAACATTCTCCAACAAATATGCAAGAGCACCGCGCCCTCGAAGAGGTACTAAATACGCAGCAGAAAAAGCTGGCTTTCTTTCAGAATTTAGTCCTGTTAGCCGCCGCTGATGGCCGGCTCAGCGACGATGAAGGCCAATTTCTAATTCAGATCGGCGACAAGCTAGGGTTGAAGCCGGAAGAAGTGATGCCCATCGCCGATAACCTAGGGGTGCTCAGCTTCATCGTGCCGGCCGAAGGAATTCAGCGCACGCTAGAACTGCAAACCCTGGTGCAAATGATGCTGCAAGATGGTGATATTGATCCCCGCGAATATGGCCTGTGCATGGAGTATGCCAACCGCATCGGCTACAGCAAAGCCATCCTTGACGATATGGTGACGCAATTATCTGGCGGTAAGCCCGATCCACATCCCAATCCGCCAACTGTAAGCTAGGTAGCAGGGGCTCTGCCTAGCGGCCTTTCACGCTGGGGTAGAGCCCCTGTACCGTGTCGCTCTGCACAAATTTTTTGGTGCGCACGTTCATCAGCGTAAGCTTGCCGCCGTACGCCGCGCCCTGGTCTATGTTCCACACGTTGGCGCGCTGCACGGGCAATTCGCTGCTGGGCCAGGTCGGCGTATGGCCGATAAAACAGTTAGGATAGCCGTGCGCTATTTCACCGTTGCGCCACAGCTCCCGGTTCCAGACCAAGTCGTACGGGTCCTGAACTTCGATCGGGTCTTCCGGGTCGTAGCCGCCGTGCACGTAGAGGTTGTGGCGCTCATCTTCGAAGTAAGCAATCTGCTCGCCGAAAAACGCCTTAAAGTGCCTTAGCATAATATCCTCGCCTACACGTTGGTACGCATCGTAGGTGGCCTTGCCGCCTTGCGTATACCACATTGTGTCAACGTCGGCGAGTGGAAGCTGCGTGGCCATCCACTCAGTGGTCCACCAATCGTGGTTGCCTTGCAGCCAGATGCTATTCGGAATGCTCAGCAGGCGCTCGACGCACTCCGGCGTTTCGGGCCAGCCGTCGGATACATCTCCAATCTGCACAAGCCGGTCGATGCCGGGTCGGAACGGACTGCGCTCCAATACTTGCTCCAACGCCCGAAAAGCGCCGTGAATGTCGCCTAGCACGTAAGTTTCCATAGGGGTTACTACGTGCGCAGTAGCTTTTGGGGCGACGTAGATAATGGTATTTTGATAGTGCGGAGTTGGATTAAAGATGTTAGCTTGGAGTAGGATTTTACCTAGCCAATCCAAGCCCCGCCCTTATGAATACCGAGCAAGCCTACAATACTTGGGCGCCTAGCTACGACACCGCTGAGAATCCAACGCGTGACCTGGAAGCCCGCGCAATTCGCAGCCTCATTCCGCCCGGCCCCTACACAGAAGTGATTGAGCTAGGTTGCGGCACCGGCAAGAATACCGAGTGGCTGGCCCTGCGCGCCGAGCGCCTCATTGCCGTCGATTTCTCCGCCGAAATGATGCAGCAGGCCCAGCAAAAAGCGTCGCCTAATGTCACGTTCCAGCACGCCGACATCACTAAACCCTGGCAGTTTGCCAACGCGGAGGCGGAGCTGCTCACGTGCAGCCTGATCCTGGAGCACGTTCAGGATCTAGGTCATATCTTCTCGCAGGCGTGGCAGGCCCTGCGGCCCGGCGCCCTGTTCTACATTGGCGAGCTGCATCCCTTCAAGCAATATCAAGGCAGTAAAGCCCGCTTTAATATCGCTGAAGATGAGGTATTTGAGCTGGAATGCTACGTTCACCACCTCTCCGATTTCACCGAGAATGCCCGGCAGCAGGGCTTCCGCTGCCTGCGGTTGCAGGAGTGGTTCGATAAGGAAAACCAAGGCGAAACCCCGCGGGTTGTGTCTTTTCTGTTTCAAAAAGGAAGCTGATTGCCGGGCAGTTTCGTCATGCGGTAAGTAACCTAGGTTTTATGGCTGGTGCAGTCCAATGCAAGCGCACCAGCCATAAAACCTAGGTTGCTGCCTCTTCGGCTAGGCTATCGGCCTGGGTAGTAGCTTGGTAAGAGTCGGCATACTTGAAGTCGTCGAGCCAGTAGGCCGAGCTTACAACTTCAAACACGGCCGAGCTATCCGACTGCATCACCGGGCGCAGCTGCCAGATAATAGCCGAAGCCTCGGGGAAGCTGGCGCCGTCCAGCTGCTCATGAAACAAGCGCTTGAGCAGCGCATTATCGGGCATGCCCTGGGCCAACACGCGCAGCAGCGGGGCCTCCGGCTGCGCATCGAAGAGGTGAAAGCCGTTGGGGTCTTCCGTGGTGAGCTGCACCTGAAACTGCACCGCTTCGGCCCGCGGAAACTTACCGTTGTAAGCCGTGTAAAGCAGCTGGGTGGCTTTGAAGAACCCTTCGTGCTGCTCCAGCTGCGGGTTTTCTTCCCACAGCTTCTCGGTGAGCATCTGGTGGGCTAGGTTCTCGATCTGGCCTGCCGTCAGCTGGTCTTCGAAAAGATGTTCCAGCACAAGCTGAGCCGCTTCGCCGGGCTCTAAGTCGGCCAGCGCCATCAGGCACATGGTTTTTAATTCGTCGGCAGCCAGCTCGTTGGGGTTGTCGTAGCCGGTTTTCAGCAGGAGAGCTTTGTAGTCCTGGGGCTGCCAGGAGTTGGGCAGCTCCGAGAGGGGATCGAACGAAAGCCGCTCGGCAGTGAAGGTTTGCATGGAAGGAGTAAATCTGATTGAAGCAGCCAGACATGGCTGAATGCGGTATAAGTCCGCACCCGTTCAGTTTACGGCTGCACGGCCGAAGTGACTGTAAATGCGATAATTATCTGCGCAGGCTCCGGCCAGAGCAGCTACCAAAAACGACTGCCGGTTGTGCCCACTAACTTAGTAGCAGGCACGACCGGCAGTCGGACGGTTCGTCAGAAAGAGAAGAATTTACGGAATGAGTCGGTCGGCGCGGAGCTGCTCGAAGAGGTCGAAAAACGACTCGTCCGTCGGCTGGTACACGGTGAAACCTAGCTTTCGGCTCTTCGACATATCGGCCATCACCTCAATCGGTCGACCTAGGTCCAGGTCGGTGTGCCAGGCAGAGGCCAGGCGGTTAAGGTCGGGTTCGGCGAGGTTGTAGCGCTCCGCAATTCCACGCCATAGCGCGCCGTCGTTGGCTATTTCGGCTTCCAGCGGACGAATCGTACCATCGAAACCCGCCGCCTCCACGCCGAACCAGTCGGCGAGGCGTTGCCACAGCCAGCTCCAGCGGAACACGTCTCCATTCACCACGTTAAAGGCTTCATTGCGGGCGGCATCGGTAGTGGAAGCCCATACCAAATGCTTCGCCAGAAGTCGGGCATCCGTTACATCGCAGAGGCCATTCCATTGCGCCTCCGAACCGGGATACTGAAATCGTCGTCCGGTTTCCTTGCAAATTGTGGCGTATACAGCCAGCGTCGTGCCCATGTTCATCTGGTTGCCCACAGCTTTGCCAATGACGCTGTGCGGGCGATGCACGCTCCACGTAAATCCGTCGCGGGTGGCGGCAGCATACACCTCGTCTTCCTGCGCGTAGTAGAAGTTATCGATGTCGAGCCTAGGGTGTTCCTCACGCACGGGCGTAATGGGCAGAAAACCGCCGCTCACGTAGGCCTCAAATGGCCCCAGGTAGTGCTTCAGGCCGGTAACCAGGGCCACGTGCTGCACCGATTTTTTGGGCGAAAGGGCAGCCAGCAGGTTGCGCACCATGCTGCCGTTGACGCGAATATTCTCAACTTCCGTCTCGTTGCGCATCCAGCTGGTGATGAATACGTGCGTCGGCTGGATGTCGGCCAGTGCGGTTTGCAGACTGGCCGGATCGAGCAGATCGGCGGCTACGGGGCGCAGGCCGGCTACATCACTGTTGGGGTTGCGGGCCAACCCGTAGGTGGTCCAGCCATTGGCAAGCAACTCCTGGCAAAGGTTGCTGCCGATAATGCCACTGGCTCCGACAACTAAGGCTATTTCTTTCATGCGGAAAACGCTGATTTAGGTTCTGGGTATCTCTGCTGTCGTGCACCTAGGTACATGCACCCGGAACGACGCGCTAGCTAATCGGCTAGGTGTCAGTAGCTAAGTGGTGAAACGATAAAGCTTCATGCAGCAGAAGTTTATAGAACAGCCGAAACTGGCATTTGTCAGCCGTCGGTAGTCTTTACTGCGCGCTTTCAGCTAGCTCCTGCAACACGCGCATGGCTTTCTCCGCGTCGGGTGCCGCTACAAAAATGTGGTCGTGGTAATAGGCGGCTACCACGTTGCAGCTCACATCGGCGCGGCCCAGCGCCTGCGCGAACGCCGCCGTCAGGCCCACCGCTTCCAGGGCCGAATGCACCGTCAGGGTTATCCAGGTGGCTACAAAGGAATAGGCTAGCTGTAGCCGGTCGGCGGTGGCTTGCGGCAGGATAACCGTGAAGCCTTCCTGTTCTCGGAAGAAGCAGATGATGTCCGGCAAAGCTAGGTTTTCGAGCGAGGCGACGGTGCAGAACACGTAGCGGCCCGGCTGAAGCTCGGGCTTCATGGTGCGCAGGAGCTGAGCTAGGTTGGTTTCGCCGGGCATGAAAGGAAAGTATTGTTTTATGTTGTCTGAGCTATCTGGCTGTATCCGGCGCGAGCTTGTAGCTCGTGCCTGGCTATGCAGTGAGGCTAAGCCTCACCTGTCCGAACGGAATCCTACACGAAGTGGCCCCGCTTTGTCGCTGACGCGACAGACGAGGTGCAACCTCGTCATCATAGTTGGCACGAGTTACGCTGCGCTAAACTCGCGCTAGTTGGGGGCTTTCTGCTTTTCCTTGGGAGTTCTTCTATCCTATATAGACATACTCTACCTATTGCTGTAATCTTTACTAATGAACTAATAACTGGAGCCGTGTAAGCTCTACATAGGAATACTGCTGCAATGCGTTAGTGATGGCAGGCAAATGCTGTTGAAAAAGCGACAGTAATTCGTTAGTCGTGATATTGCCCGTTGAAATCAACAATAGCTTGTACGGCTTACCGTGTAGCAAAAAGGTATTCACAAAGTCAGCATCCTTGCTGATAACAACACGTTGCTCCTGCACGGACAAGTTGCTAATAGCTCCGTCCGACGTACGATTAGCTTCCGGCAAGTCCAACGTGTGTAGACAGTCACAGCCACCTTCAGCAGCGAGCCAACGGGCTAAGCGCTTGGGCAACTGAGCATCTACCAATAAGCGTAGAGGTAAATCACTCACGAAGCCAAGCGATAAGCAGTACGCACCTTAAGAACTTCAGCCGCGTAAGCTTGGCAGGCGCGTAAATCTTCAACTTCAAGGTCTTCGTAATCAGCTAGTATCTCAGCATCGCTCATGCCAGATGCTAGCAGTTCCAGTATGTTCTGCACAGGGTAGCGCAGTCCTCGAACTGTTGGCTGGCCGTGGCAGATGTTGGGGTCGATGGTGATGCGGGTGTGGGGGTCGTCGAGCATAGAGGCAAGATACAAATTCTATGAAGCTGCCCGAATTATAGCTCTGTGTTGTCGCTCACGCAGTAGACGAGGTGCAACCTCGTCATCATGGTTTGCACAAGTTACGCTGCGCTAAACTCGCGCTGGTTTGGGAAGAGTAGCTTGTAAATCCACAGTTCAAACAACCGGACTACAAATCTGGCTAAACGAGGGATATTGATATTGAATCATTAGCTAATAGTCCAAGTACTAAAGAAGCCGTTAAAAATCCAACATATAAATGTCATTATAAGAGAAAATATTATAATAAATTTATACTTAATTTTAGTATGATTTTGATCATCCTTTTTAACCAGCATTATTGATGTAATTGATAGCGTCGATATAATTAAAAAAAATATAATTCCTGCCTCAAGCATGCTCATAGTTTTCTTGCTATTTTCTATCGGAGTCTCAGCTATTATAAGCGAAGCGGGTACCTGAATTATGCATGCCAAGACTAGTATGGGCATAAGTATTTTGTTGCTTATACGAGGAAAGGACCGCAAGTTTTTCATGTTACAAACGAAAATTGGGAGCTAGGTTTTTCGTTTTAATTTTCAGAAATTCTAGGAGATAATTGCAAATCACGCCGCCGTATCCGCCACCTCATCCCCATCATCCACCATCACCCGAGCTAACTTTTCAATATTCAAGCTCCGCGCCGAAGCATCAAAAATCTCCCGATACGTGCCGCGTAGGTCGTAGAGCTGCTCGTGGGTGCCGCTTTCCACCATGCGGCCTTGCTTCATCACATAAATGCAGTCTGAATCCACGATTTGAGCGAGGCTGTGGGAGATGATGACCACCGTGCGACCCTGCTTAATAGCGTCGAGGGAGTTCTTGATTTGCTCGGTGGCAATAGCGTCGAGGGAGGCGGTGGGCTCGTCGAGGAAGATGATGGGCGGATTTTTCAGGAACAACCTAGCTATGGCAATGCGCTGCTGCTGCCCGCCCGAAAGCTGCTGGGCGTCGCTCTGGTAACCTTTAGGCAGCTCCATAATCTGCTCGTGGAGGTAGGCTTGCTTGGCGGCTGCTTGGATCTGCTCGAAGCTGGCATCCATCACGCCGTAGCGGATATTTTCCTCGATGGTACCTTTGAAAATGTGGTTTTTCTGGAGCACCAGGCCAATTTTCTGACGTAAGGCGTGGGTGTCGTAGTCGGCCAGGGGCTTGCCGTCGAGCAGCATTTTGCCGCGGTCGGGGGCGTAGAACTTGCAGAGCAGGTTGATGATGGTGCTCTTGCCGGCGCCGCTGAGGCCCACCAGCGCGGTGGTTTTGCCCGCCTCGATGGTCAGGCAGACGTCGTGCAGGGCTTGCGTGCCGCTGGGGTAGGTGAAGTCGACGTTGCAGATGTCGAAGGTGCCGCGTAGATGGTCGGGTTGCAGCTGGCCGGTGGGTTCCACGGCATCCTTGGCGTCGAGAATGTCGAAAAACCCCTCGGAGTAGGTGAGGGCGTCGTTCATCTCGTCGTAGATGCGGTGCAGCTGCCGGATAGGCGCCGACACGTTGTTGAACAGCAGAATGTGGAACATGATGGCCCCAATGCTAATCTGCCGGTCGAGCACGAGGTAGGCTGTCAGGATGATGATGAACACCACGCCGATCTGCTCGGTGAAGGTTTTGAGACCGTCGTAGAGGAAGTTGGTTTTGCGCGTCTGGAGCTGGGCCTCCTGCAAGTTATCCTGCAACTTGCTCTGCTTTACTGCTTCAAAGTCCTCACGCACAAAGCTCTTGATGACCACGGCCGAGTCGATCAGGTTGACGAGGCCCTGGCTGCGCGCTTCGCGCAAACCCCGCAGCGCCCGGCGGGTGCCGTTGAGCTTATCGGCCTGTCGGTAGCTGAGCCAGAAGTACACCGGCAGCACCGCCACGGCCACCAGCCCCACATACAGGTTGGCCATAAACATGACCACCAGCGCCACGATGGAATTAGCGAACAGCGGCAGAATATCGATGAAGAAGTTCTGCACCAGCTTCATCAGGCTCTCTACGCCCCGGTCGATGCGGGTTTGCAGCTTGCCGGTTTGGTTGCCGTTGTCGGCGTAGAAACCTAGCTGATAGCTCACTACCTTATGCACCGCGTCGTGCATGAGCGTGCTCGACACGTTGATGCGGATTTTCTCGCCGTAGAACTTCTGCCCAAACTGAATGAGGGTATTCACGACTTCCTTGCCCAGCAGCAGTGCACTAACGGCTAGCAGCAGCGGCATGCCTTGCGTCAGACCTAGGTTGCGGTTTAGCAAGCCTTGCACCGTATCCACGGTGTAACGCAGCACAAACGGGTTTACCTGTGCCGCCAACGAGCCCACCAGCGTAAGCAGTAAGGTGCTAATAACCAGCCCACGATACGGGCGGACGTAAGGGAAGAGGCGCTTGATGATTTCCCAAAGGCTCATGCGTCAATCAGGGCTAGGTGAGGGGCTAGCTTAATTAGACGAACTTCGGGGGAATGGGGTTATGAACGAGGCTTAACCCACTTCCTGAATGGCACTTCTGCATTTGCAAGCAAGCGTAGACGATGAAGAACGCGGGAATAGCAGGCAGAGGTCCAGACTGCTTACAAGGAGCAATCTTCATTCTGATAAGTCGTCGCCCGCGCCACCGGCTACTATCTGGGCATGGTTGAGCGCGGCCACTAGCATTACGCCGCCGATAATATTGCCGAGCAGTGCCGGAACCACAAAGCCGCCTAAGACGCTTCCCCATGAAGCCTGACCCATGGCTGCTGCCGTAAAGGTTTCGACGGAGCCGGCAATAATGTGGCTAAGGTGAGCTACCCCGACGAAGTAAGTGAGGATAATGATAATCCACACACGAGCCGTTTCGGCAAGCGGTAACAGCCACACCATAAGCGCGATAAGCCAGCCGGCAAATATGCCGCGCAGCAGCGTTGTGCCGAAGTCGTGTTCCATGGCCTGGTGCCCGAGTTCGGCAAAGGACTGCTTAACCTCCGGGTCGAAAGCCGTGGAGTGGGCCACCGCCAGAGCGAAGAGCAGCGCCCCGATAAGGTTGCCTATCAGTACAATACTCCATAGTCGCAGCACCTGACCTAGGGTGCGGAAGTCACTGCGCTGCAACAGCGGAAGAATGGGCGTGAGCGTATTTTCGGTGAACAGTTGCTGCCGCCCCAAAATCACGATCAGGAAGCCGAGACTGTAGCCAAAGTTGGCTATCAACGGCCGCCAATGTGCGTCGGGTAGATAAGTGTTCAGCAAACCTTCGCCGACCATAGAAAAACCCATTGACAAACCCGCTGCCAGCGCCGACCAGAAGAGGGAAGAGGAAGGCCGCTCTAGCTCCAGTTCGCCTTCCTGCAAGATGCTCTTGTAAATAACCCGGCCGGTGGGCGAGCTTCGCTCTTCCACCTGTTGCTCCTCAACGGCTTGTTGTTCTTTTTTCATAGTAATGGTGAAATGACAAGAGAGGAAGGAGCGACTACCTGAAAAAACCTAGCCTCTGAAATCCGATTGCGGTGTGTGCGGGGTGGCTACGAAGCCGCCTTCCGGCACTGCATCAGTGGCTTGCACCGGAGCAAGCGCTTTTTCCCGAAACAAGATCTTATCAATGCGGCTCTTGTCCATGTCCACGATTTCAAACGAGCGGTCTTTCCAGACGAATTGTTCGCCCACTTTCGGGATGGAGCTGAGCACGTGTAATACGAAGCCACCTAGAGTATGGAAGCCCGTAAGCCCTTGCTGTTCAGCTGCCGAGATAGTAAAGCGCTCCGCAAATTCCGCGAAGGGCAGCTGCGCGTCTATGAGGTAGCTGCCGTCCTCGCGCTGCACGATTTCGGGTTCATCCTCGTCGGGCAGCGGCACGTCGCCCACCAGCGCGTCAAACAAGTCGTTGATGGTCAGCATGCCCATAATGTCGCCAAACTCATTCACGACGATGCCTTGGTGCGCGCGGGCTCCTTTGAACTGCTCCAGGGCCTGATAGGCCTTGGTGTTGGTGGGCAGGTACAGCGGGTCTTTCTTCAGCTCGGCCAAGCGCGTAAGCTGCTCCTCCAGGCTAGGATTCAGCAAGTCGTGGAGGTAAACGACGCCTTCTAGCTCATCCAAAGTGCCGCGGCAGAGCGGGTACATCGCCGAAATCCGTGACAGCACTTTCTGCTTGTTAGTGGCTACGTCGTCGTTCACGTTGAGCCACACGATGTCCTGCCGCGCCGTCATGAGCGAGCCCACGCGCCGGTCACCTAGGTTGAAGACGTTGTTGACGATATTCTGCTCCACTTCCTGAATGGCACCTTCCGAGGCGCCTTCCCGCACCATCGACCGGATTTCGTCCTCCGTCACACCGCTGCCTTCCTTGGGTTTGACGTTGAGCAGCCGCATTAGCAGCTCGCTGGAGGTTTCGAGCAGCCAGATAAACGGTGCTGCCATGCGCGACAGCACCGCCATGGGGCCGGCCATAAACTTGGCAATGCCTTCCGGGTTCGTCAGGCCAATGCGCTTGGGCAGCAACTCGCCTACTACTACCGATAAGTACGTAATCAGCGCTACCGTGGCGACGACGGCGATGCTGTGGCTGTAGGGGCGCAGCAACTCCACGCGCCCAACCGACCGCTCAATGTTCGCCGTGAGGCCCGCCCCGCTGAATATGCCCGTCAGGATGCCGATCAGGGTAATGCCAATCTGCACCGTAGACAGAAACCGGTTGGGGTTATTGCTCAGGGCCAGTGCGGCTTGCGCCCGGGCGTCGCCCTGCTGCGCTTCCGTTTCCAACCTAGCTTTTCGGGAGGATACCAGCGCAATTTCCGACATCGAAAACACACCATTCAGGATTACCAGGAGTAAGATGATCAGGATTTCCATGCTACGCAGCCGTCGGATGATGAAGAACTATACGGCTGGCAGGCAGGCTGGTACGAAAAGAAATACCAGGAACTGGTAAAGCACGAGCTTAGCTCAGCCTTTCTGGTGAAGTGCCCAGGAATCAGCAACAAACCTAGGTTAAGGGTAAGTGACTACTAGGAAATTTCTTGTAACTTCCTGTTAGCTAGCCCAATCTGGTGAGTAGCAAAAGCAAGGCTCCATGATCTACCAGCAACTGCCGCCGCACCCGGCCCTGGCGCCCTACGTTAAGGAGTATCTGCTGCTCCATTTCGACTTCACGGGACTGGCCACGATTCCGACCAAGCTCATGCCGGCCCGACCCGAGCACAGCCTGATTTTCTACCCTGATGAGGTGTTTACCAAGGTACACGCCGAGCGCCACCAGCAGTTCGTGATTCCGCACGCCGTGGTGCAGGGCCAGCCGCTCACGCATTGGCAGCATCACTACCCGCGCCGCTTCAAAGTCGTGAAAGTGGTTTTCCAGCTGGGCGGACTTTACCACCTGCTTGGCGGGTTGCCACTCGCCGAGCTTACCGACGCCACCCTGGAAGCCGAAGCGGTGCTAGGTTCGGAAATAAGCACGCTCACGCAGCACCTGATGAATACGGCCCAATACGCAGAAATGATTAACGTCGTGGATACGTACCTGGTGCAGCGGTTCCGGCGGCGGGCCGTGCGCCTGGAACCCATTGATAAGGTGAGCCAACTGTTGCAAGCGCCGAATCAGTCATTTTCGTTGGATTATCTGGCTCAGCAGGCTTGCCTGAGCTACCGGCAGTTTGAGCGCAAATTCCGCGACCGGACGGGCGTTAGTCCGAAGCTTTTTGCCCGCCTGGTACGCTTCAATAAGGCGCAGGCGCTCAAAGAAAAGCACCCCGCGCACGACTGGCTGACCGTCGCCCTGGCCTGTGGCTACGCCGACTACCAGCACCTGGCGAAAGACTTCAAGCAGTTTGCCGGCGTCACGCCGGTCACTTTCCTGCGGGAAGAAGCCCGCGCGCCCGAGTACGTGCTGCACCTGCGCTGAAATGTCGTTTTTTGACCACCAAGCCGCAGCTGCCGGAACCTAGCTTTGCTGAAAATCAACTTGTTAATTGGCAACGGCTATGCAACCATCTTCCCGCCGTAAGGCGCTAAAAAACCTTTCCTCCGCGGTATTCGGTATGACGCTTTTGAATTCTTTCGCCACGCTGGGCGCCAATGTGCCCGCCCCCGGCAGCCCCTTTGTGGTGCGCGGTGCCGAAGGACGCTTCGCCGCTCATTACCGCATCATGGGCTTCGACCTGTACCTGAAGCTCTCCGGCCGCGACACGCAGGAGCAGGTTTCGGTGTTTACGGGCGTGTACCGCCGCCATGATGGCCCGCCCTTGCACGTTCACTATCAGCAGGATGAGGAGTTCTACATCCTGGAAGGCGAGTTTCTGGTGCAGGTCGGGGAGGAGAAATACACGCTAAAGGCCGGCGACCTGATCTTTCTGCCGCGCAACATCCCGCACGGCTTCCTGGTCCTGAGCGAAACGGCCAAGATGCTGTTTCTGACCCAGCCCAGCGGCACCACGGAAGCCTTCTTCCAGCAGCTCTCTCGGTTGGGCAGCACAGCCTCGTTGGAGCAAGTGCAGCAGCTGCACCTAGCTCATAACCTGAAGATTGTGGGACCTAGGGTGAGGGCGGGGTAGTAGCGCATCAAGCACCTTGCAGTCGTTAGAACGTCATTCTGACGCAGGAGGAATCTCGCGTGTAATGGTAATTTCAATCGGCAGGATATACCAACACAACGACAGCACGCGAGATGCCTCGTCGCTGCTTAATGCGCAGAATGCTCTGCATGACGTTCAACTTTGCACACCGCTAATCTACCCTCACCGCGTCAGCCGATAAATCATCAGCGCGGCGCGCTGCACCAGCAGCGGAAACTCCTTCGTGTTCATCGTCTCGCCGGGCGCGTGGGCACCTTTGCCCGACGAACCTAGCCCATCCAGACAATCCAGGTACTGGGCCACGAGCGACACGTCGCCGGCCCCGCGGGAGCCAGGGTCACCGGCCTGCACGGGACCGAAACCTAGGTCGCGGCTCACCTGGTCGGCGAGGGTAGCTAGCTTTTGATTGCCGGGCGTAGGCGGCATACCGGGCAGGCCATCGGTGAAGGTGATTTCGGCGCGGGTGTTGGGCAGGCTGTGCGCTACGATGTCGCGCATCTTGGCGCGGGCGGCTTCCTTCTGCTGCTCGGTGAGAAAGCGCAGGTCGCCGGCTACGTTCACTTCCGGCGAGATGATGTTGGTTTTGCCCATTGCTTCGCCGCGGGCGTTGGCGGCATCATACTTCACCTCCGAGCCGCCCACAATCAAGCCGGGGTTGAAGGTGAGAAACTGCTCCTGGCTCAGCTTCTCCCGAAACTCGTCCAGAATGCGCGCCGCCTCGAACACCGCGCCATAGCCCACATTCGGCTTGAAGATGCCCGATGAGTGCGCCGCCTGCCCATACGTTTTGAGCTGCCAGCCGCTGGAACCGCGCCGCGCCGTCGCCACCGTGTGCAGCCCCGCCGCCGACTCAAACGCCAGCGCCACATCCGACTCTTTGGCTTTGGCGATGAAGTCGGCGCGGGCGGCTTCGCCCTTGCCGCTGCGCTCTTCGTCGCCGGTGAAGTAGGCCGTGATGGTCGTGTTAGCGAGCAGGCCGTTTTGCTGCAAGGCTTGCAGAGCCGCCAGCATCACCACGTCGCCGCCTTTCATGTCGTTCACGCCCTGACCGGTCACGGTCGAGTCGTTGAGTTGGGTGTACTTAGTGAAGGGCATGTCCAGCTCAAACACGGTATCGAGGTGGCCGATGAGAAAGAGCTTTTTGCCCTTCTTGCCCTTGCCCTTGCGCTGCGCTACTAAGTGCCCGGCGCGCTGCATCTCGGCGGGCATATCCACCCACGTAGTTTTGAAACCTAGGTTGTCGAACTCCTTGCGGAAAATGTCGCCCACTTCGCGCACGCCTTTCAGGTTCAGGGTGCCGCTGTTGATGTTCACGACTTGCACCAGCAGCCTCTCGCTTTGCGGCATGTTGCGCTGCACCGTAGCTACGATTTTCTTTTCGGTGGCCGTGAGTTTTTGGGCGTGCGCGGCAAACGTGCCCGCGAAAGCGCAGGCCAGGAGTAGGCGTTTTCTCATAGAACAAGCTAGGTCAGGTTGGGGAAAATCAGCCTAATACTATTCAAAACAGCTATTACTTGTGCATAAGCGTGTTCAATAATCAAGCGACAGGCTAGGTCGTGCCGCCCGCGTTTTTGCTTGCGTTATGCGCCTCCGTACGCGTTGCCGGCAACTTTTCCGGTAACTTCGAGGTCAGCTTACGCCTGCTGGCTGGCACACAAATGCAGTTGGCTTAACGCTTTGTTTATCACGCATGAAGCAACGATTACGGGGTTTATTCTTCCTGATTTTACTACTGATTCCGGCACTGGCACAAGCGCAAAGTCCGCAGACGGCGGTGCTGCGGCGGGCGTTGGCGCAGGCCACCACCGACTCCAGTCGCGTGCTGCTGCTGGCCGATCTGAGCGCCTCCTATCGTTATTCGGACTTCGACTCGGTGCAGTGGTACGCCCGGCAGGGGCTGCACCTGGCCTGGAAAATCGGCTATCGGAAAGGGGAGGGGCGCTGTTTGTCGCGCATTGGTATTCTGATGGGCGAACGGGGCAACCTGCCCCAGGCTCTGCGGACCGATCTGAAAGCCCTGAAGATCAACGAAGAAGTGCACGATCTGGAAGGCACCGCCCGCACCCTCAACCAAACCGGCCTGCTCTACCATGCCCTCGACGACGAGCGGCCGGCGTTGGCATATTTCTTCCGGGCAAAGCGGGTTTACGAGCAAGCGCACACGAGTGATGATTCGCAGGTAATCAGTGTATTGGCTAATATCGGAGCCAGCTACACGGCCCTGCGGCGGCTCGATTCGGCAACTTACTATCTCAACCGCGCCTACCAGCTCACCCGGCAGTCGCAGAACGTAAACCAAAGCTGCTGGGGCAACCCGGAACCCTACGTGCTGCGGGAGCTAGGTTTGCTGCAAGCCGCCCTGGGCCACGATACGGAAGCCATTCGCTACTACCGGCTTAGCGCCAAGGCGGCCATCCCCGAGCATGATTTGCGCAGCAGCAGCCGGGCCTATCAATACCTGGCCGAGCTGTACGAGAACCGGCAGCAGCCCGATTCGAGCGTGTATTACGCCCGCAAAGCCCTGACGATGGGCCAGGCGCTGCCTTTCGTGGTGGGCGTGGTGCGCACCAGCAACCTGCTGGCTGAAGCATTTCAGGCTCACAAACAGCGCGATAGCACGCTGAAGTACATGAACATCATGCTCCAGGCCGAAGATAGCCTCTACGATCCGCAGCGCATCAAGCAGCTCGATGCTATTGGGTTTGCCGAGCAGCAGCGGCTGCGGGAGCTGGAAATTGAGCGGATTCATTTCCACGCGCAGGTGCGGCTGTATGCCCTGACGGCAGGCGCGGGCGTATTGCTGCTAGTGGCCCTGCTGTTGTGGCGCAACAATAAGCTGCAAAAACAGGCAAATAGTCGATTGCATACACTGAATCAGCAAGTTATCCAGCAAAAGGAAGAGCTGACCGCGCAGCGCGACAACCTGGCCCGCACGCTGCTGGAGCTGAAGGAAACGCAAAGCCAGCTGGTGCTCCGCGAGAAAATGGCTTCGCTGGGAGAGTTGATGGCCAGCGTGGCGCAGGAGATTCAGAAGCCCGTGCAGCATGTGCGCGACTTTGCCGGCATCAGCGAAGCCCTGTGCCAGGAGCTGCACACCGAATTCGGCAAGCTCACGCTTCCCGCCGACGACTGGGAGTACTTGGATGAAACACTGCAAAACCTGCGACAGCACCAGGAGAAGATTGTGCATTACGGGCAGCGGGCCAATTCTATTGTATTGGGAATGCTGGAGTATGCCTCGGGCGAACCTAGCCCGCGCAAGCCCACCGATCTGAATACCCTGATAGAGAGTAGTTTGCGTCTGGCATATCATGAAATGCGGGGCAAGCATCGCAACTTCAACGTGGCTTTATTGCCCGCGTTGGATCCGGCATTAGGCACGGTTCAAACTGTGCACCACGACCTGGCTCGCGCGCTCATTCAACTGTTTCTCAATGCCTTCTACTCGGTGCAGGAGCGGCAGCGACTAGCGGAAGAAGGCTACGTGCCTCAGGTAACGGTAAGCACGCAGCGTTTGGCGGACCACGTGGAGCTACGTATCCGTGACAACGGCCTGGGTATTCCGGTGGATATGCAATCGACTGTATTTCAGCGATTCTCAGTTAATAAGGTTGCCGGCGAAAGCACAGGCCTAGGTTTGCCGTTGAGCTACGACATTATTACGAAAGGACACAAAGGCACGCTCACGGTAGAAACGCAGAAAGGCGAGTTTACGGAGTTTGTAGTTACGCTCCCGATAGAAGCGCAGTCGGAAGCAGCATAAACCTAGGTTTGCGGCAGTTGGCAAATCAGCGCAACGTTTAGGCCGGAAGTGTGTCAGTTTGCTGCCCTTTCCAGAACTAACTTCTAACCCATACTTCCTTCACAACCAACACTTTTCTCATGCGAAAACTACTATTCTGCGCAGTGGCGTGCAGCTTGGCGGCCACCTCGCCGCTCTTGGCCCAACAAGCCGAGAAGTTCGACCAGGCCATGATTGCCAAGATCAGGGACGAAGGGATGAACCGCTCCAAAGTGATGGAAACGGCCTTTTACCTGACCGATGTGTGCGGGCCTCGCTTGGCCAATTCGGAAGGCTTGCAGCGCGCCAACCAATGGACCAAGGACCAGCTCACCAAATGGGGCTTGGTGAACGCCAACGTGGAGCCCTGGGGCGACTTTGGCCGCGGCTGGGATGTGCAGAAGTCGTATGTGGCCATGACCAAGCCCTACTACCACGCCATGATCGGGGCGCCGAAAGCCTGGACGCCGGGCACGAACGGCCCCGTGAAAAAGCAGATCGTGTACGTGAAGGCGGCCAATGAAGCGGATCTGGAGAAGTACAAAGGCCAGCTGCGCGACAAAATAGTGGTGACGGAAGTGACGGCGCCGCCGAAAACCGGTTTTGAGCCTGATGCCAAGCGCTACACCGACGAAGACCTGAAGAAAATGGCGGACGCTACGGCCGCTCCTAGCGTCCGCCCCGCTATGACCGACGATGCCTTAGCGGCGTACCGGGCCCGTGCGGCGCTAAGGCTCAAAATGGCAGATTTCTTCCTGAGTGAAGGCGCGGTGGCGGTGCTGAGCAACCCCCGCGGCGGCTCCGACGGCACGTTCTTCACCAGTAACGGCGCACCCTACGCGGCTGATGCTAAGCCCGTGCTGCCCGAAATCGAAACGGCACCCGAAGATCAGCTGCGCCTGATTCGGTTGGCGGAAGCCGGCATTCCGGTGGAGGTGGAGATGGAAACCCAAACCAAATTCCAGACCCAGGACCTGAAAGGCTACAACGTAGTAGCCGAAATTCCCGGCACCGACAAGAAGCTGAAAAGCGAAATCGTGATGCTAGGTGGTCACCTCGACTCGTGGCACGCCGCCACCGGCGCCACCGACAATGCCGCCGGCAGCGCCGTGATGATGGAAGCCGTGCGCATCCTCAAGGCGCTGAATGTGAAGCCGAAACGCACCATTCGCATTGCGCTGTGGGGCGAGGAGGAGGAAGGCCTGCACGGCTCCAAAAACTACGTGAAGAACCATTTCGGCGACGCAGTGAAGCCTCTGCCCGACCACGAGAAGCTGGCCGGCTACTATAACCTGGATAACGGCACGGGCAAAATTCGCGGCATCTACCTGCAGGGCAACGAAGCCGTGCGGCCCATCTTCACGGCCTGGCTCCAGCCGTTCGCCGACCTAGGTGCCAGCACCGTCACGCCGCGCAACACCGGCGGCACCGACCACCTCTCATTCGACGCCGTGGGCCTGCCAGGCTTCCAGTTCATTCAGGATGGCCTCGACTACGGCACCCGCACCCACCACACCAACATGGACACCTACGAGCGCCTCCAGCCCGACGACCTGAAGCAGGCTTCGGTTATCGTGGCCTCGTTCGTGTACAACACCGCTATGCGCGACCAGAAGCTGCCACGCAAGCCAATAAATATAGTGAAGCCGGCGCAGTAAAAAGCTAGGTTAAGATAAACGTAAAAGCCCCGCTAGTTGCTAGCGGGGCTTTTTTGTTGCGAGGTTCAGCTGGCTTTATTGATCCTGGTGCAAAAGCAGTAGACTCTTCTACCCGCGAGCCGCAAGCTCGCGCCTACCAGGGTGCGCAGCACCATTTACCTATCCTAGCTTCTCCCCGAAAAACCGTAGCGTCCGCTCCCAGGCTAGCTTTGCGGCTTCGGGATTGTAACGTGCCGGTGAGGTATCATTGTTAAAAGCGTGCTGCACACCATTATACACATATAGCTCGTATTTCACACCCGCAGCCTTTAGCGCCGCTTCGTAAGCCGGAATGCCGGCGTTAATGCGCTCATCGAGGCCCGCATAGTGCAGCATCACCGCCGCGCTGATGTTGGGCACGTCTTCGGCTTTGGGCTGCGCGCCGTAGTACGCCACCGCCACGTTTAGCTGCGGATCGTGCACTGCGAGCTGATTAGCGAGGCCGCCACCCCAGCAGAAGCCCACGCAACCAGTGCGGCCGTTGCTATCCTTACGCTGCCGGAGGTAAGTAAGAGCGGCCAGGTAGTTGGTCAGGTTTTGCTGGGCATCGAGCTTGCCGATGAGGGTGCGGCCTTCGTCTTCGTTGGCGGGCGTGCCGCCGAAAGGGGAGAGGGCGTCAACACCTAGGGCCACGTAGCCAGCCTTGGCTACGCGGCGCGCTACGTCTTTAATATGGGGTGTCAGGCCGCGGTTTTCGTGAATCACTAGTACCGAACCTAGCTTTTTGTGGCCTTTGGGACGCGCCAGGTAGCCTTTCATGGTAGTCTCCCCGCTGTGCCAGGTCGCATCCTCGATGGTGAGGCCTTTATCATCCTCCGGAATAGTAGCCGCCTGCACGTAGCCGGGGTCGAGGACCGCCAGCGCCGCCGCGGCCAGGGCCGTGCCGCCCGTAAGCTTCACGAGGCGTTCCATAAACTCCTTGCGGGAGAGCGGTTTATGGGTGTATTCGTCAAATAGATTGATGATGCGCTGGTCCATGATGCGGGGTTGGAGTAGAGGCATCAATATAAAAAAAAGCCCGACCAGAAGTCGCGCTTTTCCAGAATGATTGCGTAATGCCAGCGTGAATAGCGCCGCAGCGTTTTTGGCCGGCAAACGTTTTTTGAAAAGGGTAGTATCGAATGAACCTAGGTAGTTGGCTAGTTGGCCGGGTTTTCTTCCTCTCGGTTCACCGTAGCTGGGCTGAAGGCTGGCACGCAGATCGACCAATACTCGCACTCGTCCTCAAACGGATTGGAGTAGCGAATCCGGGCACCTGCCTTGATCAGCAGCGATTCGCCGGCCGTCAGCTCAATCACGTCGCCATCGACTTCGAACCGTTTCCGACCGCGCACGACGATAGTAATTTCGTCGAACTCGGGCGTTTGGTGCGGCTCGCTCCAGTGCGGCGGCGCCACCATGTGCGCCACGCTGTAGGTGGCGGTTTGGGTGCTGGCCAGGCCAATGTGCTCTTCGATGAGCTTGCCGTCGGTGGTGGGCACGCGAAAAGGCGCCTGCTGACGAAAGTACTTTTTCTCAGACATCGTAAAGTAATTTAAGGAGTGGTAGCGGCCCCGCAAGCTCCTTGCATAAAGCTAGTTACGCCGGCATTAGTCGCCATGCAAGGGTTGCTGTAGGTTTTGCCGTCGCAGCCGCACACGGGGTTGTACTCCTTGGTGCACATGGCGTCGGTGCGAATTTTGGCCGGGTCGATGCATGGCGCGTTGGTGGTAGCCGGCGCTCGGTGGCAGGCCGTAGCGAGCAGCAAAAATGTGGCGGTGTAGCAGAGCTTGAACATGGGCAGAAAATGAGAGGAAAGGCAATCAACCTAGGTTACTTGCCGGGGCAAAATACGGCCGTGGTGAGGAAGACAGACTAAAAATGTTGCATATTTTAGTTTAACTATTTTTTAATTCGTACCTATAACCCCTGCTGATGGGCTTCGTATAGCAGGCAGATTGGCGAAAATGGCGGATGAACCTTCCGCCCGGCTTCCTCTCTCCCCCTTGGCTGCCTGCCGACGCTACTTCTGCTCTCATTTTTCACTTATTCTCTCTCTACATCATGTCGTATCAAGAAGAAGACAACACAGGCAAAATTCTCCTCGCTGCTCTCGCCGGTGCTGGCGCCGGTATCATTGCTGGTCTGCTAATCGCGCCCGATAACGGTAAAGCCACCCGCGAAAACCTGAAGAATACGGCCACTAAATACAGCGGCCAACTCGGCGAGCAACTCTCGAAGTACGGCGAAGCCCTGGACACGCAGTTCAAAGGCTACGTTGAGAAACTCGAAGAGCTAGGGGTTACGCTGCCCGGCAGCGGCCTGAAGCTGAAAGGCAACTGGGACGAGCTGAAAGGCAAGCTGCAAGAGCAGTACGCCCAGCTCACCGACGAAGACCTGACCTACGCCGAAGGCAAAGGCGACGAGCTGATTGGCCGCTTGCAGCAGAAGCTAGGCAAGGGCAAAAGCGAAATCGTAAAGCTGTTGAACGACTTGTAAGCCATTGGCTTTCCTGTTATTAAACAAAAACCCTTCTCCCCGGTGGAGAAGGGTTTTTGTTTAACTATCTTGTCGTATTCACGTTCAAAAAGAATATTTCTCCATCCTAACTCTCTAAGCGAATGAAAGATAACAATGGTAAAATCATTCTCTCGCTGCTGGTAGGCGCCACCGCCGGAGCGGTAGCGGGCCTGCTGCTAGCACCCGAAACCGGCGAAGGCACGCGCGCTAGCCTGAAGCAATCGGTGAACAAGCTAGGTGACGATTTGGGCAAGATAGTCAAGCAAGGCCTGTCACGCTTCAACGAGTTGAAAGGCCAGGCAGAAGAAGCCACGCCTTCGCAGGACCTCGCCGATGCGAATAAGGCGCTGAACTCTTTGGCGAGCACCAATACCACAGCCACCGACCGGAGAACATCAGCAGTGGATTATGCGGCGGCCGGTATTGAGAGCGTGCCCGGCACCTACGATGATTTCGACTCTGATTATGACGGCAGTGGCGGCGAAGGCCGGCATATTGGTAGTTCATCGTTCTGACGAACGCGTTGCTAGCTATCGGGCATAACCTTCTAAAAACGAAAGCTGACTTTTAAACCTAGGTCGGCGCCACACATGCGCTCATGATTGACCCCACCAACAAGGACCAAACGCAGGAACAAAACCAGGACCTAGGTCAGCAGCCCACAGTAGGCGGCAGCAGCAGCACCGACCCGCACAGCGACGATTTCGCCGCCAGCATCGGGGCCGCGCAGCCCTACGACTACAACACGACCAGCGAAAACTCCGCGGAGCGTGATGAGGAAGGGCCGCCCGAAAATATTTTGAAAAAATAAGTAGCTGCGTGTAACCTTAGGTTCGCGCACCCGTTAAAGAACATATAACGAGCTTGAAAGAAGATCGAAAGTTACTTTGTTGTAAAATTGCTGACAGTAGGAGCTTCTAACAGGAATTTTGGTTTAACAGCCTGTTAGTAAAATCAGACTTGTTCATCGCAAGCTTCTTCAAAGTTTACTCCGGTTAGAAGGGTAAGCTTGTTTCAAAGAAAAGCCTCTCGCATTTTTAGCGGGAGGCTTTTCGATTTTTAGCCTAGTGCAATGTAGCGCGGACTTTGTAGTCCGTAACCAGGAACAAGCAAGCGCGGACTACAAAATCCGCGCTACACGAAACAGCCCCACGACCTAGGTAGGTCGTGGGGCTGTTTCATATTGGCGCCTGAGTTATTCTACTGGCTTGTCCGTTTTCTCGGTATTCTTCTCGGCTTTTTCCGGCTTCATTTGCGGGAAGAAAAGCACGTCCTGAATCGAGTTGGAGTTCGTCATGATCATGCTCAGGCGGTCGATGCCGATACCTAGACCGGCCGTGGGCGGCATGCCATACTCTAGGGCTCGTAGGAAATCTTCGTCGAGTACCATGGCTTCGGTGTCGCCGCGCTTACCTAGCTCTAACTGGTCCTCGAAGCGCTGACGCTGGTCGATGGGGTCATTCAGCTCAGAGAAGGCGTTGCAGATTTCTTTGCCGTTGCAAATAGCCTCAAAGCGTTCCACCAGGCCCGGCTTTGAGCGGTGCTTCTTCGCTAGCGGCGACATTTCCACCGGATAATCAGTGATGAACGTCGGCTGAATCAACTTCGGCTCCACATGCTCGCCAAAGATTTCGTCGATGATCTTGGCCTTGCCCATGCTAGGCTCGAGCTGAACGTGCAAGTTAGCTGCGGTTTCACGCAGTGCCGCTTCGTCCATCTCCGTGATGTCGACGCCGGTGTACTCCTTAATGGATTCGAACATCGTGAAGCGCTTCCACGGACGTTGGAAGTTGATAACGTTCTCACCCACTTTTACTTCGGTCTTGCCGTGCAAAGCTAGGGCTACGCGCTCCACCATTTCCTCCACCAGGTCCATCATCCAGTAATAGTCTTTGTAGGCTACGTACAGCTCCATCTGGGTGAACTCGGGGTTGTGGAAGCGCGACATGCCCTCGTTGCGGAAGTCCTTCGAGAATTCGTACACGCCATCGAAGCCACCCACGATCAGGCGCTTGAGGTACAACTCATTGGCAATGCGCAGATACAGCGTCATGTCCAGCGTGTTGTGATGCGTTTTGAACGGACGAGCGGCCGCGCCGCCATACAACGGCTGTAGAATTGGGGTTTCCACTTCCATGTAGCCTTTGTCGTTCAGATAGTTGCGCATGGCCTGCACCAGCTGCGTCCGTTTAACGAATGCGTCGCGTACCTGCGGGTTTACCACCAAGTCCACGTAGCGCTGACGGTAGCGCTGCTCAGGGTCGGTGAAGGCGTCGTACGTTATCTTCTCGCCGGTAGCTTCATCTACCCGCTCCTTCACAACGGGCAATGGGCGCAAGGCTTTCGAAAGCAGCGTAATGCCGGTAACGTGCACCGACGTTTCGCCCACCATGGTTTTGAACACGCGACCCGTCACGCCCACGAAGTCACCTAGGTCCATTAGCTTCTTGAACACGGTGTTATACAACTCCTTGTCTTCGCCAGGGCAGATTTCGTCGCGGTTGATGTAAAGCTGAATGCGGCCTGAAGCATCTTGCAACTCGGCAAACGATGCCTTGCCCTTCACCCGAATTGACATCAGGCGGCCAGCCAGGCTCACTTCCTGAAAGTTGTTTAGCTCAGGATGGTAGTTATCGTGAATCTCCTGTGCGTAGAAGTTCACATCGAACAGTTCGGAGGGATAAGGCTCAATGCCAAGCTTTTGGAGTTCTTCCAGCTTCTGGCGGCGTATCAGCTCCTGTTCGCTAAGGTGGTGCATAAGGAAGGTAGTTATTAAGCCCGCAAAGGTAATATCTGAACCACGGATTCGACGGACTTTTCGGATTACGCGGATTTGGTAGGCGATTACACCTAGGTCCGGTAAAAACAGAAAAGCCATCCTATAGTTAAGGAAGGCTTTTTATTCTATTGGCTGACGGGCTATCAAATAGATAGCCCGTCAACTCGATAAGCAGAAATCGTCCACAAAATCCGACTAATCCGTGGTTCAGACCTAGGCAGCAATGCCCATCTGAGTCGGCTGTTCACCGGTGATGGTCGGCTCCACCTGTTTGCGCAAGCGCTCAGCCACAAAGCTGTGCTGCAAGTGCTTCGGCAACTCGGCCACCACCTCACGGTAGCGCTCCAGACCTATCGCCTTGGCAATATACGTCTCGTGAATACCATTCAAGTAGCTCACGATGTTGAGCAGCGACTGGTGGAAAAGCTTGAAGTCGATTTCCGCTTCCACGTAGCGCTCAATCTCCCGGCTGGTCTGCGAAATACGCAAACGGCTGAGCAGATCGAAGATGGTGGTATAGCCTAGTCTCCACGTAATCTGCTGCCAGTGCTGAGCGGTCCATTTGTCGAGTACCTTGCCTGTCTTTTGGCTGCGCAATGCCGTGTTGGGGTTGGCTTGCACCTGCTGTCGCACAATCATGGCCTTCTGCTTACGCGTAGTGCGCAAGAACTGGCCAATCTGAGCTTGTGCGTCAATCTCCTTACTGGCAATATGCAACCCAGCCTTGTAGCCGGCCAACGGCAAACGATGAATGCTAAAGTCGCCGTAAGCACCAGCCGCGTAGAACGATACTGGACGTGGATACGCATTGCGCACTACCAAACGACCAACTTCCCGCTGCACCAGCGCCGGGTTGTTGGAGCGTACGCCAGTGGTATACAGGAATGCCTGCAAACCCGACAGAATCGTGTGGTAAGCCTGCGGGAAGGTCCAATGCAGGGCATTGCGTAAGTAATCTTCATCACCTAGCTCGGCTGTCGCGCGTAGCGCGTACTCTGTACTCCAGCACGCATGCAGCAGCTTAGTGATGGCTACCATATCTGTATCAGTAAACTCCGCTTGGTGAGCCCGGAAGTAGGGGAGATGTTGCAAGCCACCTTGCGCGTCGTCGCCCTCCTGAATGTGGTAGTTGATGGCAAAGAAGTAGTTCAGGAAAACCTGGGCAGGAATGGATTTGCGCCACGTTTCCTCCGCTTGCTTCTGCTCGTCCCTCACGAGCGGGAAGATGTTGTTTTCCATTATTGTCGTCATGCTAAGTAAACAGCAGGCCGGGGATAGTAGTTGCATTTAGGGGTTGGTTTTACAAGAATTTTTAGTAAAATAACTGATTGATTAGCAATTGCTTATATGTTTTATAAAATCAAAATTGACTAAATAGATTAGTTGAAAAACAAGCGTAACTCTCAACCCTAGGTTATCATGCTGAGTCTGCCGAAGCATCTCTACCACAATGCTAACTTCTAACGCCAGCAATGAAGTCGGAGAGATCTTCGCTAAGCTCAGCATGACGAGCAAGGAGGCGTAAACCAAAGCAAAAAGCCCCGCCAACTTTCGTTAGCAGGGCTTTCGACTACTTAGTTGAGACCTAGGTTTAGATCTGGTCTTTTACCACCGAAATAGCTTCACGCAGGGTCACGTCTTTCTTTAGATTCTTGGTGAAACGCAGGTTGCGATTCACTTTCACCGAGTCGGGTCCCCATTGCTTTAGATCGTAAGCGAGCGGCACGATGTTGAGCGGCTGGACGCCTTTCTCAATCTGCTCGTACTTGTTAGACTCAGCTTTGGCTTCAGCCTGCTCGGCGCGGAAGGTAGCTAGCTTCAGCGAAACCATCGTGTCATCCTTGCGCTTGCGACGACGCTGCACCATATCATTGATGAGCTTGAAGCTAGGGCTGGATGCTACACGAGCCTGGCTGTTAGCACGGAGCTTGTCGATAGGCAAAGCAGGCGAATTCCAAATGCGGTATTTAGCCGAACTGATTTCATCCCATTTCAGTGGGTAGTCCGAATCCTTCTCACCTTCGTCTAGGTAGCTGTAAGCGTCAGGCAGGATAACATCGGGCACAACGCCTTTAAACTGTGTAGAGCCACCATTGATGCGGTAGAACTTTTGCGTTGTTAGCTTTAGCGAGCCAAACGGCTTGATGTTGTTAAACTCTTGAGGCATCGCATCATCAAGGTCGAAGATGCGTTGCACGGTGCCTTTACCGTAAGTGCTAGCTGAGCCCATGATGACGCCACGCTTATAGTCTTGAACAGCAGCTGCCAAGATTTCAGAAGCCGAAGCGCTATACTTATTCACGAGTACTACTAGCGGACCGCCGTACTGCACGCTGGGATCACGGTCGTTGAGGATGCTAGCTTGGCCCTGGCCAGAACGAACCTGCACAACAGGACCACTTTCGAAGAACAAGCCAGCCATTTCTACGGCATCCTGCAAAGAGCCACCACCGTTAAAACGCAAGTCAAGCACAACACCTTGGGCGTTTTCCTGCTTGAGCTTAGCCAACTCCTTCTTCACGTCGTCGGCGCTGCTGCGGCCACCGTTATTGTCATTGAAATCAGCATAGAAGCCAGGCAAACGGATGTAGCCGATCTTCTTGCCATTGTCATTCACAAGGGCAGATTGCGCATAGGTTTCTTCACGGATAACTACGTCACGGATGATCGGAATCACCTTGATAGTGCCGTCCGGTTTTTTCACCGTGAGGCGAACTTCCGTGCCTTTTTTGCCTTTGATCAGGGCTACAGCCTTATCTAGGCGCAAACCCTCCACTGAAACCGGCTCAGCTGGACCCTGGGCCACCCGCATGATGATGTCACCGGCTTTCAACTCACCTTGGCGGTAAGAAGCGCTACCTGGAATCAGGTCAGCTACTTTGATCTGACCGTCTTTCTCTTGCAGCGAAGCACCAATGCCTTCAAAGCGGCCGGTTAGGGCCTCATCAAAATCGTCTTTCTGACGAGGAGCGAAGTACTCAGTGTGCGGGTCGTACGTATTAGCAATGGTATTGGCATAAGACGCTAACCGCTCATTGGCGTCCGTCTGGCTCATGTCGTTGAACTGCTCGTCCAGATACTTCAGCACGCGCTTACGGGCTTCAATTTCCATCTGGGCAGGTGTACGGTCAGGCTCAGCAGTAGCCACGATGTTGTTAGCCGTTGAAGCAGTTGCATTGCTCTTTTCCTTGCGCTTGGCTTGCTCGTCCATCATTTCCGAAACCCGAATCATGGTCTGGAACTTCAGGTACTTACGCCATTCTTCGCGCTGGGCTGCCTTATCAGCCGGGAACGTAGCCTTATCGGGCTCCGACTGATACGATTCATCAGTCGTGAATTCAAAAGGCTTAGATAAAATTTCGCGGTACAGTGCTTGCACTTCTTTGGTGCGCTGATCCATGAGTTGTGTGGTCTGATCCAGGAACTCGTGGGTGCCACGGCGCACTTCGTCGTCAATGTCAGCCTGATAGCGGCGCAGTTGCGCCACGTCGCTTGCCAGCAAAAACTTCTTGTTGACGTCGACACGCTTCAGGTATAGGTCAAATACGCGCTTCGAGAAGTTGTCATCAATGCGTTCGGGCTGGTAGTGCGCGGCACTTAGCCCCTGCAACATCGCCTTGATTAGCACCTCATCTTTCTGAGGCACACTCGTATCGTTGCGCCGGTATAGCTTGTAAGAAGCCAGCACGAAAATGGCCAGCACCAACGAAGCATACAGACCTACTTTCAGTCGGGGGAAAGACATAGAATGCTATGTAAATTGGAGGAAAATCAAATATACGTAAAAGTCGATCCTGGTACTAGGGAGGGAAGCAACCGGATTACGACTTTAAAACGTGTGCAGCGGCTAAATAAGTGCCCGCTAATTAAATCTGCGAGCGGAAGAGTGTACTGGCAGAATGGCTGACCGCAGACCTAGGTGGCTATCATACCTTTAACGTTTAAAAGATAAAAGGATGCCGCCAATCATGGGTAAAAAATTAGGCAAAGATGAGTAGCCGGTGAAAAAGCTAGCTCAACTTTCGGATAACATAAAAGGCCTCCCTTTTTTGAGGGAGGCCTTTTCGAATTTATGCACCGCCGGGTTAAAAGGCAGGGAAGCAGAACTAATTAGTAGCTACGCACTTTGCTGGCGTTGCTGCTCTGGAATTCGTTGTGCAGATAGTCAGCATCTTCTGGGTTGCGGTGTTTCACACCCATCACGATACCACCGTTTTTGATGTCGCTTTCGTACTCAGCAGCGTGCTCTTCCGGGATGCCCGACCCTACTAGTGCACCTACCAAACCACCCGTTAGACCACCGGCACCGGCACCAGCCAGTGCAGCAGCAATCGGGCCAGCGATTACCAAACCTAGGCCTGGCAAAGCTACCGAAGTACCGATAGCGGCAATAGCACCGATGATAGCACCAGCCGTGCCACCAATGGCCGAGCCTACGCCGGCACCTTCCATGGCCTTATCACCTAGGTCGGAGTCAGGCGTGTTGTCACCGAAGTGAGTTTTACGCGTGTCGTCTGACATCAATACGTTCACATCATCCTTCGAATAGCCGCGCGACGACAGCGAGTTATAAGCACGCTCAGCGCTAGCACGGTCGCTGAAGGTAGCGTAGGTAGTAGAGCCTGAAGTAGTACCACCTGAAGCTGTACCGTAGGTAGAGGCACCCGCATTGCCAGCATCGCCTATGCTAGAGTTACCTAGGTTGCCGCTGGAAGTAGTATTGGAAGTGGTTGGATTGCTAGCGCTGTAGCCAGTACCAGTTGCGCCGGTACCATAGTTTGCGCCTGAACCAGTGCCAGCATTTTCCGGATTGATCGATTCGTTGGTTTGCATGGGGTGGAGAAAGTTAAAGGTTGGTTGGGGAGAGAGTTTTTATTCCAAGGGGCCCCAGAAATTGAGCGTTGGAATTGTATAGCTTAACGGGAGCCTCTCCGCAGGGGTTACAGAAATTTTACCTTACTTTATCTTAACCCATTCCAAATCAGGTGTATAGCTTATCAGCTTGCCCGAATTTTTCATAATTGGCGTCATCCTGCCAAAAAGCGCGGCACGCCGTGCGCAAGCCTTTTAGGAAATCGGGGTCGTGTTTGAGCGTGCGCCACTCACCCAGGCCTAGCCGTTCGCAGAGCTTGTAGAAGTTGTCGCCTTGGCCTTTTGAGCCTTCCACTTTCACCAGGCAGCTCAGAATAGGGCGACCTGCACGGTACTCTTCTTCTGACAGCTCGGCCAGTAATTCGTTCAGGCGGGCTTTTTCGTGGGAGATTTCTAGGTTGAAACCTAGCTCCGCATCCTGCACTAGGTTCAGATAGCTGGTAGTACCTACCTGGTGGCGGGAAAAGCGGATAAGGTGATTACGAAGGCGACTAATCATGGGCAAACGGTGGGTGAGGGAGAGGAAGCCAAGAACGCTGATTAGGACATAATACCCAAGCAGCGACCCACCTTAAACCAAAATTGTGCCGCCACCTAGCACTCGCTACTTGGCAAGCTTGCGGCGTGCCATTTCCTTTTGGATCAGCAGGAACTCGCGGCTGCTTTGGCCCGCAATGGCCGTATTTTCGTTGGCGCGGCGTAGTAGATAGGGCATTACAGCCTCAACAGGGCCATAAGGTACATACTTAGCCGTATTATAACCAGCGTCGGCTAGGTTGTAGCTGAGGTTGTCGCTCATGCCGTAGAGCTGGGCAAACCAGATGCGCGAATCGCCGGGGCGCAGGTTGTGCTCCTGCATTAACTCGGTGAGCAACAAAGAACTAGCTTCATTGTGAGTGCCAGCACAGAAGCTGATGCGCTCCACGCGCTCTACGCAGTAGTGCAACGCTTCATCGTAGAGGGCATCGGTAGCGTTCTTCGTTGGGTTGATAGGGTTCGTGTAGCCGCGCTGCGCTGCTACTCGGCTTTCCTTTTCGAGGTAGGCGCCGCGCACGAGCTTGCCACCTAGGTAATAGCCCTCGCGCTCCGCCACATCGGCAGCGTGCTTGATGGCGTCGAGCCGGTCGTGGCGGTAGAGCTGATACGTGTTCCAGACGATGGCCGACTCGCGGTTGTAGCGCGCCATCATCTCGTACGTCAGGTCGTCAATAGTCTGCTGAAACCAGCTTTCTTCGGCATCGACGAACACGCGCACGCCGTACTGATGCGCCCGCTCGCAAATGGCATTGATGCGGTTTTTGGAGCGCTCAAAGCTAGCTTTCTCAGTAGCTGATAGGGCTTTGCCTGCCTGTATCTTCTCCAGAATATCGCTGTCGGCTACGCCCGTTACCTTGAAAACCGAGAATGGAATGTGGGTCGAGCGGTGCGCCATATCGATGGTCGCCAGAATCTCGTTGCAGGTCGCGTCGAAGCTTTTGTCGCTGCCTTCGCCCTCCACCGAGTAGTCGAGAATGGTACCGATGTGGTAGCGACCTAGCTCCTCAATGACCGGTAGGCACTCCCGAATGGTTTCGCCGCCGCAGAATTGCTTGAAAATTGTTTGCTTAATAGCAAACTTGACCGGCAGACGCCACTTCAGGGCCAGGTTCATGAGGCCGCTCCCGGTTTTGACCAGCGAATTGCTGTTCATGGCGGCAAACAGCGCGTACATGCGGCGCAGTTCGCCATCCGATTTGCCCGCGAAGGCAATAGCAGTGTTCTCAAAAGAAATGGGAGCAGCCTGGGTTGCGGGCATAATCAGGGGTGGGTTTAAATAGAACGTACGGCGGGGCGAAGATAGCCGGTAAAGGGCGTTAAAGCGGGCAACTGGGTTCCACCCCGCCTTCGTTCCGCCCCGCTGCTATCTGCCCTGTGTACGTGTGCGCAGCGGCCAAAGGCTAGCTTCAGGTGCTACTTCTCGCAAAGTTGCTTGTGTTACTTTATGCGCCGGTAACGATGAACGTAGCCATCAGCCATATCATCCGTCAGGATGAGTTGGTCGTTGCTAACCTCGAGGTGCTGAGGGCTATAACGTGCACCCGGTACAATGTAGAAGATCATCTGGGCCGGCGTGCCATCGGCCGGGCTGGTGCTGGCTCGTACCGAGTACTGACGCGTATCCACGAGCTTGCCTTTGTCATAGAAACGAACGGTGCTATCGGCGGTAAACTCTAGCTGCGACGTGCCAGCCGCTATTTCCATAGTATTGCCGGCGAAACCGCCGCTGGTCTGGTACAAATCCCAACGGCCGACGAGAATGTTGGGCTTGGGCGTAGCAACGTCTTTGTCTTTATCACAGCTCACTAACACGGCGGTAAGCAGCAAAAAGAAGAGCGAATAGATGAGTGATGAGCGCTGGTTCATGGCAAAATCAGGTGGGTTGGGTGAGGTGGAAAGCTAGCTTCAAGCGGCGTTTGCCAAAGCTGGCTGCAAAGATGACTCTCGCCAGACGGCTAAGGTTGCAATAGGAGCAAGGCTAAGCCTTGTCCTTGGTAATATGAGGGTTACATGATAAAACGCTGATTTTTGCAAAAGAGTTTGTTTACGATGCGCAGCCGCAGCCGCTACGGTCAACTCGCTTTTTGCTGCATCAAAGGAAGACGCCGCCGTAAAAAGTAGAAGGAACGGCTTGCTTCGGGTAATAGCAGTAGGCGGCATTACGCGGAACCCGCTACTTTTGCCAGGTACCCACATCTGGGTGACGTTCTGTTTCGCAAAAAGCACTTTCCATTGAACGCTCCGCTCTCTTTCGGTTCAGAGGCGCTACCTGCCTTAGGTACATTGCTTCGCCAACCCGCCGTAAGCCGCGTGCTGGTACTGACCGACTCTAACACGGCCCGGCTCTGCTATCCATTGCTGTTGCCACACCTGCCCGAAGACCATCATCTGATTGAAGTTCCGGCTGGCGAGGAATATAAAACCCTGTCTACCTGCGAAAACGTGTGGAACTGCCTCACCGAGTACCGCACCGACCGCTTTGGGGTGTTGGTCAACCTAGGTGGCGGCGTCATCACGGATATGGGCGGCTTGTGTGCGGCGCTTTATAAGCGAGGCATTCGGTGCATGCAGGTGCCCACTACGCTGCTGGCTCAGGTAGATGCTAGCGTAGGCGGCAAAACTGGCGTCGATTTCCAGAACTTCAAAAACCAGCTCGGCGTGTTTCAGGAGCCAGCGGGCGTGTTTATCGATCCGGCCTTCCTGACTACACTCGACCCACGGCAACTGAAATCAGGCTACGCGGAGATTGTGAAGCACTGGCTCATTGCCGACGCAGCGACTTTCGAAGAGCAGCGCTGGCAAGGCATGTTCGTGGACGACTGGACGCCGATTATTCGCGAGTCGGTAGCCACAAAGCAGCGCATTGTGGAGGCTGATCCGCTGGAGAGCGGCCTGCGCAAAATCCTGAACTTCGGCCATACGGTAGGGCACGCGCTGGAAAGCTACCTGCTCGGGCAGCCTGGCCGCGAAGTGCTGCACGGCGAAGCTATTGCAGCAGGTATGGTGTGCGAAAGCTGGCTTTCGGTGCAAAAAGGCCTGCTTAGCCCCGAAGAGCTAGATAAAATTGAAACGTTCCTCTTTTCAGTGTATGAGAAGATCCACTTTGTGACGCTCGAAACCGACGCCATTGCCGAGCTAGCTTTGCAAGATAAAAAGAACGTGGGTACTACTATCAACTGTACACTGCTGCAAGGCATTGGCCACGCCGTGTACGATCAACCCGTGACCCTGGCCGAGTTGGCTGCGTCGCTCCGTTACTATCATCGCCTGTGAATTCGACCTCTCTGACGCTTCAGTGGTCCGGTGCTCCGCTCAGCGGCACGGCCCAATTGCCCGCTTCCAAAAGTGAGAGCAACCGTGCCCTCATCATTCAAGCCCTAGCTGGCAGCGGCCGTCTCGACAACCTTTCTGACGCCAACGACACGCAGCTCATGCAGCGTCTGTTGGCCGACCCAACGGCCGAAGCCCTTGATGCCGAGGATGCGGGCACTGTCATGCGCTTCCTGACGGCCTATTTAGCTGTAACGAACCGCCATGCCTTGCTCACGGGCACCGCTCGCATGAAGGAGCGCCCCATTATGGTGCTGGTAGATGCGCTACGTGAGCTAGGTGCCCGCATTGAATACGCCGAAACTGAAGGCTTTCCGCCCTTACGCCTGCAAGGCTGGCAGCCCGAAGCCACCGCTGACGGCGAGCTGGCTGAGCTAAGCGTCCGCGGCGACATCAGCAGCCAGTATATCTCAGCATTGCTCATGATCGGGCCTATGCTGCCTAGCGGTTTGCGCGTGAACCTGGTGGGTAAGGTCGGCTCGCGGCCTTACATCCGCATGACGCAGGCGCTGATGCAGCACTTCGGCGCGAGCTTCCGTGACCTGGGCAGCGTGCTGGAAGTGCGCCCTGCTGCTTACCAGTCAGCCGATTACACGATTGAGTCCGACTGGTCGGCGGCTAGCTACTGGTACGCCATGGTGGCGCTCGGGCCGGCTGGTTCCGAGATTACGCTGCCAGGCTTGCGCCAGTATTCCTGGCAAGGTGACCAGGCCATCGTCGGCATCATGGAAAAGCTAGGGGTAGCTACCGAGTTCGTGGCTGATGGCGTGCGCCTGACCCAAATACCGTCTGCTACGGAACTCACCCACGACTTCACCGATTGTCCTGACCTAGCTCAAACCGTAGCGGTTGTGGCAGCTGCTAAAGGTATTAACTTGGTTATGACGGGCCTGGAAAGCCTGCGCATTAAGGAAACCGACCGCATTGCCGCGTTGCAGACCGAGCTAGCTAGCTTCAGGGCGTATCTACTCGAAGAAGCCGACGCACATTTTCGCGTCACGTCCGAGAACTTTCAGGTGAATGGGCAGGAGGTAGCCACCTACCACGACCACCGTATGGCCATGGCTTTCGCGCCCCTCGCTATACGTGGCCCGCTAACCATTCAGGACCCAAAAGTGGTGCGCAAGTCGTATCCGCAGTTCTGGAGCGAGCTGGAAAAGGCTGGCTTTCAGATTGGGTAATCTGACTAATAATCAACAAACTGTCATTCCGAGCTAAGCGAGGAATCTGAGTGGCTAACCTAGGTAATTTACTCAGATTCCTCGCTTAGCTCGGAATGACAGTTTATGGGTGCAGTTCTCGAAAGTAAGCCGCCGAGTAGCGCAGCCGACTGCCATACCAGCTGAATAGCTCGCCATCGACAATACGGATGGCTGCCTTGGGGCACATCTCGGCAAATTCCGACACATGCTTTTCCTTAAAAGGGTAGGGTTCCGAAGAGAGAAAGATAACCTGAGGCGCAGCGTCAGCTAGTTGCTCGCGGGTAATTTCCGGATAGCGGCTCTGCCCAGCAAAAATGTTGCGGAACCCTGCGCGGGTGAGCAAATCGTTAATGAACGTACCGCTTGCTGCCACCATGTACGGCTTGCGCCAGATGAAATACGCTGCTGAAACAGGTGAAGCAGTAGAACCTAGGTTTGCGAAAGAATCCGCTATATCAGTCGCCAGAGCCTCGGCTTTAGCTTGCGTAGCCGTAAGCATGCCCACTTGCCGAATCATGTGCAAGGCCTCCTCCAGCGTGCTGATGTCGCTGAGCCAGACGGGATATTGATCTGCTAGCTGTTCAATACCTTCCTGGTAATTTTCTTCCTTGTTGCCTAGAATAAGATCGGGCTTGAGCGCCGCAATCTTCTCAAAGTCGAAGTTCTTCGTGCCACCGATAACAGTGGCTCGTTGCCGCGCTTGGCTAGGGTGTATGCAGAACTTCGTTACGCCGACCACCCGCGTACCTAGGCCTAGGTCAAACAGTAATTCCGTTTGCGAAGGCACCAACGACACGATACGTTGGGGCGGATATGGCACTACCACCCGCCGGCCTAGCTGGTCAGTGAGGGTGAGTGGGAGGGAAGGAGTTGGCGGGAGATGCATGCGCAAGAACCTAGCTTGTAGATAGCGAAGGGCCTGCGTAAGCTAGGTGATGTTCATCCTAGCCTACGCAGGCCCTTACTTAAGCAAACGGGTTAAAACTTAAGAAAAGTACCGGAAGTCGTGGCCATCTTCGATGCGGAACAGCGTTTCGTAGATGAGCTTAATTACATTCTCTACGTCGTCCTGGTGTACCGTCTCTACAGTGGTGTGCATGTACTTCAGCGGCAAGGAGATAAGTGCCGAAGCTACACCGGCGCCAGCGTAGGCGAAGGCATCGGTGTCCGTGCCGGTGGCGCGGGTAGCGGCGGCACGCTGGAAGGGCGTTTCGGTTTCTTCAGCCGTCCGGATGATGAGGTCGCGCAGGTTGTTCTGCACGGCTGGGCCGTAGGTGATTACCGGGCCTTTGCCGCAAGCTAGGTCGCCGGCCGTCTTCTTCTCGTACATCGGCGACTGGGTGTCGTGAATCACGTCGGTGATGATGGCGGCGTCGGGCATGATGCGGTGCGCAATCATTTCCGCGCCACGCAAACCGATTTCTTCCTGCACCGCATTCACGATGTAAAGGCCGAATGGCAGCTGCTTTCCCTCTTCCTTTAATCGCCGAGCAACTTCGGCAATCATGAAGCCGCCAACTCGGTTGTCGAGCGCGCGGCCTACGTAGTACTTGTTGTTCAGCACCGAGAACTCATCCTCAAACGTAACGACGGAGCCTACGTGCACGCCCATTTCTTCGACTTCCTGCTTTGATGAGGCGCCGCAGTCCAGGAAGATGGTTTCGATCGTCGGAGCTTTATCCTGATCGGGTTTGCGTACGTGGATGGCCGGCCAGCCAAACACCGCCTTCACCATGCCCTTGGCCGTGTGAATGTTAACCCGCTTAGAAGGCGCAATCAGGGCATCAGAGCCGCCGTTGCGACGCAGGTAGATGTAGCCTTCCTTCGTGATATAGTTGACGAAGTAGGCAATTTCGTCGGCGTGGGCCTCAATCACGACTTTGTACTTCGCATCCGGGTTGATAACCCCAACGGCAGTGCCATAGGTGTCAACGAAATACGTGTCAATGTAGGGCTTAAGGTAGTCGAGCCATAGTTTCTGGCCTTCTTTCTCGAAGCCAGTAGGCGAAGGATTATTCAGGTATTTCTGAAGAAACTCAAAAGATTCCGGACGCATATAGAAAATCTAAGTTGAAAAGCCTGTGAAATTAGTAACAGCCTAGGCAGGAACAGGCATACCCCATTCCACCCAGTCTTCGCGAGTAGGGCCATATACCCCAGGTACCCGCAAGCCGGCCTGACGCATCAATACGGTCATTTGCCCGCGGTGGTGAACCTCATGGCGAATCAGCAGCGACAAAATAAAACGCTTCGTCATCACGTCACCGTACATCGGAACCTCATCACCTAGCTGATCGTCGGTCCAGCGCTCCTCTACTATGGCGGCCACTTGCTTCGCTAAGCGCGCGTACGTTTCGCCAAAAGTGGCGGCTGAAGTAGGCACAGGCTGGTTTTCTAGCTCATTATTATCTAGCAAGCCTGCATTGTGCGGCATCTCCGTCAGGGTCTGCACTACGTGCCAAGCTAGCTGACCTAGGGTCCGGCCTTCGGCCGTGATAGGCTGCGTGAGCGAAGAATCTGTGAGAGCCTCTAGCACCTTGCTGGTAGAGGCCGTTTCCATTTGCCAATCGGCTAGGAAGTCTGAGATGTGGCGGTACATACTAAAGGGATTGTTAATAAAGGAAGAGGCCTGCTAATTAGAGCGGGATGTTGCCGTGCTTCTTCCGTGGCATTGTGTCTACTTTGTTTTCCAACATCTTAAGTGCCCGGATGAGTTTTTGGCGCGTTTGGGCTGGCACAATCACTTCATCCACGAAGCCGCGGTGCGCCGCCCGGTACGGCGTGGCAAACTTCTGCTGGTACTCGTCTACTTTTTCCTGAAGCTTGGTCTCCGGGTCTTCGGCCTGCGCGATTTCGCGCTTGAAGATGATTTCGGCGGCTCCTTTCGCGCCCATCACGGCAATTTCGGCCGTAGGCCACGCGTAGTTCATATCGGCGCCAATGTGTTTGGAGTTCATCACATCGTAGGCGCCGCCATACGCTTTGCGGGTAATGACGGTAATACGCGGCACCGTAGCTTCGCAGAACGCATACAGCAGCTTGGCGCCGTTCGTAATAATGCCGCGCCACTCCTGATCGGTGCCGGGCAGGAAGCCGGGCACGTCTTCCAGCACCAGCAGCGGAATATTGAACGCGTCGCAGAAGCGCACAAAACGCGCAGCCTTTGTGCTCGCATTAATATCGAGCACGCCCGCCAGTACGGCCGGCTGGTTGCCCACAATACCGATGCTCCGCCCACCTAGCCTAGCAAAGCCAACTACAATGTTCTCGGCAAAATTCTGGTGTACTTCCAGAAACGAGCCCGCATCAATCACGCCGTGAATGACGTCACGAATGTCGTAGGGCTGGTTGGGGTTTTCCGGGATGATGTTGTTCAACTCGGGCCGTAGCTCGTCACCTTCGGGTGAGTAGGGGAGGGCTGGGGCAGTTTCCTCGCAGTTCTGCGGCATGTAGCTCAGCAGCTGTTTGATGTTGTTGATGCAGACCACCTCATTAGCACAGGAGAAATGCGTTACGCCGCTCTTGGCCGAGTGCGTGCTGGCACCACCTAGCTCCTCGCTGGTCACGTTTTCGTGCGTCACCGTCTTCACCACGTTCGGTCCGGTCACGAACATATAGCTCGTGTCCTCTACCATTAGGATAAAGTCAGTAATAGCGGGCGAGTACACCGCCCCGCCTGCACACGGCCCCATCACGGCCGATAACTGCGGCACTACACCCGAGGCTAGAGTATTCTTATAGAAGATATCAGCATAGCCACCTAGGCTCACCACACCCTCCTGAATACGCGCCCCACCCGAGTCATTCAGACCAATAACGGGTGCGCCGTTCTTCATAGCTAGGTCCATGATCTTCACGATTTTCTCGGCGTGCGTCTCGCTCAGGGAGCCGCCAAAAACGGTGAAGTCCTGCGAGAAGACGTACACCAAGCGGCCGTTCACGGTGCCGTAGCCCGTCACAACGCCGTCACCTAGGTAGTACTCCTTATCTAAGCCAAAGTCCTTGGAGCGGTGCATTACAAACTTGCCGATTTCCTCGAACGAGCCTTCGTCCATGAGTAGATCTATTCGTTCGCGGGCGGTGAGCTTGCCTTTTTTGTGCTGAGCATCTATGCGGGCCTGGCCGCCGCCGAGCAGCGCTTCGGCATTCTTGCGTTCAAGGGCTTCAAACTTACCTAGGTGCGCTTCGTGGTTCGATTGAGACATGCGAAATGGGGTGGGGTAAACGAGATTTTCAAAGGTAACCGAACGATACAAAAAAAGCCGCACCAGATTTGGTGCAGCTTTCCGTCTTATCTGTATAGAAGCGTGAAGACCGTCATTTCGACTAATGGAAAAAAGATGGTTTACATGATGTTTCGTGGGGGTAACCTACACATCACAATACCTAGCATATCCAGGTGCTCCACAGATATATCTGCTCATCCACGAATTCATGCTTGAACTCGGAGGCATATTCCATAGATAGATTTTGTACCCGAATAGCAGCACTACCGCAGCCGTTTGTACGATAATTGCTATTGGGTTGCGATAATACATCTAACTAAAAAAGAACTGATGACAAGATTTGGATTAATATCAATATTGATGGTTTTTATTTCAGTTTATGGGTTTGGACAATCTAATAAGAACAAGGGATTAAGAAGTGAGTTAATTGGGGGTTGGGAATTCTCTGAATTAAGAGACGATAAAGGGAACAAGGTTGACACCATTTGGCATAATGTACCAGGGCTAGGCAAAAAGGGGTGGGAAATTCCAAGAGGCCCTTTAATGGTCTACAACGCTAACGGAACTTACTCGAAGCAATTTACACCCAAAAACATTGATACAGGGGAATGGTACTATGACGAGAAGAAAAAAGAAATAAATCAAACATTATCATATCCAAAGCCATACAGTGCAGCAGCTCAGTATCTAATTGATAAAGGCCACGCAAAACAAGATAGAAATGGTAGCTACTATGAAGTGATCATTGATAAGATTGTTGAACTTACAAATGATACATTAATAATACTTGAACGAGAAGGCCGACAGAGAATATTTATCAAAAAGAAATAAAAATTCCAGCACAATAATGTCCATAGCTTATAGCGGGTAAAATTATAAATTCAAGGTCTCTAGCTTTTAGCCAAGTTCGTCACAGGTAGATAGGAAAGTGTTTTGAAAACGACTACAAGCCATATAAGGAACTGTTAACTACACACAAATTTCTTAAACAAAAAGGCCGGCTCCTTTTCAGGAACCGGCCTTCTAGTATTTAAATCAACTTAAGTTATTCGCCCTTTTTTCCTTCTGGCGACTCGGGTGCCTCTTCGGGGCGCTCGTCACTAGCTAAGTTTGGGGTTTCACCGCTTTTGCTCACGGCGAAGGTTAGTTCTTCAGCGCCTTCCGTGTAGTCGGCAGTGATGACATCACCTTGTACCACTTGAGCCTTCAGGATTTCCTCCGCAATCGGATCCTCGATGTACTTCTGGATAGCACGGTTCAGCGGACGGGCACCAAACTTCGGATCGTAGCCTTTCTCAGCCACGAAGTCCTTAGCGGCTTCGGTCAACTCTACGCGGTAACCTAGAGTCTGAATGCGGCCCAGCAGCTTCGCCAGCGAGATGTCGATGATGCGGTGGATGTCTTTTTTCTCGAGCGAGTTGAAGACAATCACATCGTCCAAACGGTTAAGAAATTCCGGCGAGAAGGTCTTGCGCAAGGCATTGGTGATGGTGCCTTTCGTAATCTCATCCATGTTCTCGTTCCGAGCTTTAGTGCCGAAGCCGATACCAGCGCCGAAGTCCTGCAAGTCGCGGGCTCCAATGTTGGAGGTCATGATGATGATCGTGTTACGGAAGTCAACCTTACGACCTAGGCCGTCCGTCAAGATACCGTCGTCGAGCACTTGCAGCAGCAAGTTGTACACATCGGGGTGAGCTTTCTCAATCTCGTCAAGCAGGATGACCGAGTATGGCTTGCGGCGGATTTTCTCCGTCAACTGACCACCTTCTTCGTAACCCACGTATCCGGGAGGCGCGCCAACCAGGCGCGATACGCTGAATTTCTCCATGTACTCACTCATGTCGATACGCACGAGTGAATCCTCCTTGTCGAAGAGATAGGTAGCTAGCACCTTAGCTAGCTCCGTCTTACCTACACCCGTTGGACCTAGGAACACGAACGAACCAATTGGCTTCTTCGGATCTTTCAAACCAACGCGAGTACGCTGAATAGCTTTCACAAGCTGCGCAATAGCCTTGTCCTGACCGATTACTTTGCCCTTCAGCTCGTTACCCATGTTCAGCAATTTCTCGCCTTCGTTCTGAGCAACACGGTTCACGGGGATGCCGGTCATCATGGCAATAACTTCTGCCACGTTTTCCTCTTTCACGGTGTACCGCTTCTTCTTGGTCTCGTCTTCCCAGTTCTTCTTGGCCGTGTCGAGTTGCTCCAGAAGCTTCTTCTCCTTATCGCGGAGCTGAGCAGCTTCTTCGTACTTCTGCGACTTCACCACGCGGTTCTTTTCCGACTTGATGTTCTCAATCTGCTCTTCGAGCTTCAAGATATCTTCGGGAACCACAATGTTGTTGATGTGCACGCGGGCACCAGCCTCGTCGAGAATGTCGATGGCTTTGTCTGGCAAGAACCGGTCGCTCATGTAACGATCCGACAGCTTCACGCAAGCCTCAATAGCTTTGTCGGTGTACAGTACATGGTGGTGATCCTGGTACTTGTCTTTGATGTTGTGCAGAATCTCGATGGTTTCTTCCGGCGTGGTTGGGTCAACCATCACCATCTGGAAACGACGAGCCAGGGCACCATCCTTCTCGATGTACTGACGGTACTCATCAAGCGTGGTAGCGCCAATGCATTGGATTTCGCCGCGAGCCAGGGCAGGCTTGAACATGTTCGAAGCGTCGAGCGAACCCGAAGCACCGCCAGCGCCCACGATGGTGTGCAACTCGTCGATAAACAGAATCACATCAGGCGACTTCTCCAGCTCGTTCATCACCGCCTTCATGCGCTCCTCAAACTGACCACGGTATTTGGTACCAGCCACCAGCGAAGCTAGGTCGAGCGTAACGACACGCTTACCGAACAGCACGCGCGAAACTTTCTTCTGGATGATGCGCAAAGCTAGGCCTTCAGCAATAGCTGTTTTACCAACACCAGGCTCACCAATCAGGATTGGGTTATTCTTCTTGCGGCGGCTCAGAATCTGGGCCACGCGCTCAATTTCTTTTTCACGACCTACGATAGGGTCGAGTTTGTCTTCCTCAGCTAGCTTCGTAAGGTCACGGCCGAAGTTGTCGAGCACCGGGGTGCGCGATTTTTCGCCGGGCTTCTTGGCTGCTGCGCCGCTGCCACCGGCACCACCGCGACCGGCGTTGCCGCCAAACAGGCGGTCGTTGTCGTCGTCATCGGCCTCGGGGCCCGACGTGGGATTATTAGCGGCATTGCCGTGATAATCCAGCGAGTCACGCACAGATTCGTAGTTCACGTTGAATTTGCTAAGGATTTGAGACGAGATATTGTCTTCATCGCGCAGGATCGACAGCAGCAGGTGCTCGGTGCCGATGATTTCGCTCTTGAAGATTTTGGCTTCCAGATAGGTAATCTTGAGGACTTTCTCGGTTTGCTTGGTCAGCGGGATGGAGCCGGTAATGCTCGTTCCCTGCGTAGCCGTATTGCGAGTGGCTTGTTCCAAGGCGTACTTCAGCTCCTCTACCGATACACCCAGTTTCTTGAGTAATCCAATAGCAGTGCCTTCGCCTTCGCGAATCATGCCCAATAGCAAATGTTCGGTACCGATATAGTCGTGCCCAAGCCGGATGGCTTCCTCCCGACTCAGGGAGATGACCTCCTTGACACGATTTGAGAATTTAGCTTCCATGCAGATAAGGTAGTGAAGAAAAAGGGAACCCCGCAAGTGCGCCGAAGCGATTTTCGAGCGGGTTGGGCCGATACAACCTGAAAACAGGATAAGTCGGGCGAAGGTTCGAGGGCGGTGGTGAAGCTACACGAGAAACCCACCGGCGGCTGGTCCTTGCATGAAAAGCAGGTCCAGGATGCTTAAGTTGGGTACAAAACGTGCGCCAAAGGACTGTGGGTAGGGTCGAACCCTGCCAGAGTCGGACATCCTGTCAGGTTCGGAGTCGGAAACACCTTTCGGTGTCAGCCAATCGCGCCGGTCGCGCACGGCTGTGGGATCGTAGGAGGGGTGATACTCAGTGGTGAACTCCACGGGAATTCGCATCCGAAGGCAACGCAGATAAAAATACAACAGGGCTAGGTTAAGGTCAAATAGGAGCGGAATCTTCTTTACGTAAATATCGTGGAGATAGTCGGCGTAAAATTCAAAATACGGTGTGCCGCCGTACGCGGTTTGGAGCGTCCGCCAGTGTTGATGCACCCAGTTCTGCCGATAGTCGATTTCCAGCGCCGCAATGCCCACTTTTTCGCTCCGGTTGCCATCAACAACCGGCACCGTGAGCGGCTTCACGCCCTGCGCCGTCAGAATCAGGCAGCGGTTGCGGTATGTTTGCTTGCGGTAATGCTCTTTGCTCTCTAGTAACAACGAATCAGCCCCTATAAGTTCGGCGAAAAACGTTGCGGGCGGATGGTACTGCGCTTCGAATAAAACGGGCATTTCGAGGGAAATGTGGAGTTTTGAATGTTGGGTGTTGAATGGGGCTAGCTAGGTTCGTTGCCGGCCTCATGGGTGCAAGTACCGACACTTTGTCTTATTCCTGTCATATACCTAGGTTTTTGTATTCCTATGCGTTTGCTGCTTCTGTTATTTCTTGGGTTAATCGCCTCAACGGCGCAGGCTGCTACACCTCAGTTGCTACTCGACGTAGCCCGCTTCCGCAACCAGGACCAGACGGTGAAAGGCGCCGAAGTGGAAATCTACGTGACGGTGCCAAGCCAGTCGCTGACGTATAGGCAACGGGCGCCCAAAACGTTTCAGGCTGCCGCTACCGTGACGCTGGAAATCCTGAAAGCTGACGGCAAGCCTGCTTACCAGGAAACCATCACGCTGAAGCCGCCCGTGCTCAACGATACTACGGCAGCCATCAAAAACCCGCTGAGCTTTCAGAAGCGAATCGTGCTACTGGATGGTAGCTACACGCTCCGCGGCCGGGTGCGCGACCAGTACCACGCCGGCGCGGAAGGAACTGCCGAGATGCCGCTGGTGCTTCAATCAGCGGGCAAAGGCACTGCCTTGAGCGACCTGGTGCTGCTGGCGCGCCCCGCCGCAAAGTCGCCGGGACAGAACAATTTTACGCGGGGCGGCTACTTGCTGACGCGCACACCCGGCGGCATGTACACGCGTGGCGCTAACCAGCTTTACTTCTACGCAGAGTTATACCAGGCACCGCAAAGTCAGAAACTGAGCTTGCGGTATCATCTGCAATCGGAAGAAGGAGCTGCCGCCGATGCCGAGGCATCTCTGGATAACGTAGCTGCTGGAAAGCCGACCACCATTCTTGGCGAGTTGCCGCTCGGGCCGCTGCCAACCGGCAATTATACCTTAACCGTTGACGTGCTCGACGCTCGGAAACAAGTGCTGGCTTCTCAAACGGCGCACGTTCGTCGGGAAGCCGAAACCTACGCGCCAGCTGGCGCCGCTGTGCCTAAATGAGTAACGTATCTGCTTCTTTCCCGTGGTATTACCGACCGCTTTCGTGGCTGCTGATGGGCTTGGCCAGCCTGCCTTTGGCCGTGCTCTACGTCATAGCCGACGGCATTTACCTGTTGCTGGCATACGGCCTGCGCTACCGCTGGAAAGTCATAACCGAAAACCTAGGTAAGGCCTTTCCGAAAAAATCGGCGGCGGAAGTCGAGCGTTTGGGGAAAGATTTCTACCGGCACTTTTCCCAAGTAGTTGTCGAAATCCTGAAGCTACAGACGATTTCGGCCGAAGAACTGCGGCGCCGAGCTAGGTTTCAGAACCCGGAAGTGATGGAAAATGCATTTCAACAGGGCCGCACGGTGCTTTCGTTAGGGTCGCACGCCGGTAACTGGGAGTGGATTTTGTCGTCGGCCGCCACATATTTTCCGGGCAAGTCGCACGGGGTTTACAAGCCGCTTAGCAATAAGTTCTTTGAGTACTTCATGCGGCGGCTGCGCACGCGGCTAGGAGCGGAGCTGGTACCGATGCGCGATACGCTGCGCGACATGATCCGGCAGCGCGGCCAAACCCGCACCTTAGCTTTGCTCACAGACCAAGCCGCGGGCCCCGAGGATCAACCCTACTGGACCGACTTCCTGCACCAGGACACTGGCTTCTACACCGGCGCTGATCGGCTTGCGGCCCGCTTCCAGTGCCCGGTACTTTACGTAGGAATTCGGCGGGTGCGGCGCGGCTATTACGATATTATCCTGACTGAATTGTACGATGGTGTATCGCCAATCGGAGCTGATGAGCACTTTATCACCGAAGCCTTTGCCCGCCAGCTAGAGCGTGATATTCAAGCCGCACCGGCCGAATACTTATGGTCGCACCGCCGCTGGAAACACAAGCGGTGAGGTGGTGAAATGGTGAGGTGGTGATTTGCTTTTTTACTCACAATCTCACCACCTCACCATTTCACAGATACTGCTCGATGTCGCCGGCGCCTTGGCGGACGATGTCGAAATCTTCGTTGGTGCAGTTGACTACGGTGCTGGCGATGTTGTTGCCGTAGCCGCCGTCGATAACCAAGTCAACCAAGGAGCGGTATTTCTCGAAGATCAGGTCGGGGTCGGTGGTGTACTCCAGCAGCTCGTCGTCGTCGTGGATGGAGGTGGTGACGATGGGGTTACCTAGCTCCCGCACCAAACCCAGGCAGATGTTGTGGTCGGGCACGCGAATACCGACCGTCTTGCGCTTCACGCCGCCGTAGCGTGGGGCTTTGGGGCTAGCTTCGAAGATGAACGTGAACGGTCCCGGCAAGGCTTTCTTGAGCACTTTGTACACGGGCGTTGTGATGCCGTGGGCATAGTCGGTGATATTGGCCAAGTCGGAGCAGATAAAGGAAAGATTCGCTTTGTCAGGATGAATCCCTTTGATGCGGCACAGCTTTTCCACCGCTTTAGCATTGAAAACATCGCAGCCCAACCCGTAGATCGTATCGGTTGGATAAATAATAACGCCTCCGTTGCGCAGCACTTCCACGGCCTGCAACAATCGGTTTAGGGGCGGATTATCGGGATGAATGCGAAGCAGTGTAGCGGCCATAGGAAGAGGTAAATAAAGAGTGAAAGGGAAAGGCTCAGAAGCTGTGTGCCCGCGGAAAAGTACGAGGCCAGCACCTAAAATAAAGAGTATTCATTCGCACGTTGGGCTTCTTAGGTTACGGTTGGCGCCGATTTATGGCTGGAAACCAACCTAGGTTATAGGCGTGCGTGCCGGGCCAGATACAGCCCAACCGCAAAACCGACGCAGATTGCTGTACTTTTGAAGCGGCAAAAAGTATTGTTGGTTGCCCACCTTCCGTTTTCACCGCTTTCTTTCCGAAATGGCTCAACCGCCTCGCATCGACTACAAAGCCAAAGCCCTTCGCCGCCGCCGAATCTACGCGTACGTAACGGGCATCATTGGCTTGTTTCTCGTCACGTTCTCCTACTATTTCTACCAGGTTTTCTACACGCCCAACGTTGAGACGAAAGGCCAGCCGACCTTCGTGCTGGTGCGGCGGGGCGAAACGGCCAAAGCCGTGCTGGACTCCATCGACGCTACAAACGTGATTGTCGATCGGCTGTCGTTGCGCTTCGTAGCGCGGCTGATGAAGTACGACAAGCTCGTGAAGCCCGGCCGCTACGAGCTGAAAGACGGCTACACCAACCGCGAGCTGATCAACGACTTACGCAAAGGCATTCAGTCGCCGCTGAAGCTCACGTTTCAAAATATCCGTCTGCGCTCCGACCTAGCCAAGAAGCTCAGCACCACCATCGATGCCCGCCCGAATGAGTTCGACAGCCTGCTCAGTAGCCCGAGCTACACCAGCAACCTAGGTTTCGACACCACGAGCATCCTGACGATGTTCATCCCGAACACCTACGAGCTGTACTGGAACACCTCGGCCGAAAACCTCATGCAGCGCATGAAGAAGGAATACGAGAAATTCTGGACCCCCGAGCGCGACGCCAAGCGTGAGAAGCTAGGTCTGACGCGCGCCCAGGTGAGCACCCTGGCCAGCATCGTGGAAGCCGAGCAGCAGCAGCACGCTGATGAGCGCCCGCGCGTGGCCGGCGTGTACCTCAACCGCCTCAAGCGCGGCATGAAGCTCCAGGCCGATCCAACGGTGGTGTACGCCAATAACGACTTCACTATCAAGCGCGTACTGAACGTGCACCTAGCCAAGGATTCGCCCTACAACACGTACATGTACAACGGCTTGCCGCCCGGACCCATCAACTTGCCGAGCATCGCCAGCATCGACGCCGTGCTCGACCCCGAGCAGCACAACTACCTGTATTTCTGCGCCAAAGAGGACTTCAGCGGCTATCATGCCTTTGCGACTAACGAGGCCGCTCACCTCGTCAATGCTAGGCGCTACCAAGCCGCCCTGAACCGAACGGGGATTATGCGGTAAATGGAAGGGTTGAGTTTTGAATGTTGAGTGCTGAATTGAGTAATGTACTTGCGTAAAACATGCTCATTCAGCATCAGCCACCTTCGTTTAAAAACTCAACATTCAACATTCAACACTCAACATTTTAAAAATGTACTCCTACGACACCCACATTCGCGTCCGCTACGCCGAAACCGACCAAATGGGCTACGTGTACCACGGCAACTACGCTGCGTACTTTGAGGTGGCCCGCACGGAAGCCTTTCGGCAGCTAGGTATTCGCTACAAAGACCTGGAAGCCGATGGCGTGGGTATGCCGGTAGGGGAGTTGCGCACGCGCTTCCGCCGCCCCGCCCGCTACGACGATTTGCTGACCGTGCGTTTGCTGCTGCGTCAGCCGGGCGAAGGTTCGCGGGTGTTGTTTGAGTACGAAATCTACAACGAAGCCAACCAGCTGCTCACCGAAGGCCACACGCTGATGGTGTTCGTGAGTACCGCCAACGGCCGGCCGGTGCCAGTGCCGGCTGATATTCAGGCTAAGCTAGCACCCTTCTTCACGGACGAGGAAACCGCCGGGCCAACCACGCCACCCGCCAGCAGGCTACCCGCCGATGCGCCTGCACCCGCCGCGTTTCTGAAGGACAACGAACAATGAGTAATGAACAGTGAACAATTGCCAAAGAGCAGTTGTCAGAAAGATAAGAAGCGCAGCAGTGGCCTGCCTGTTCATCGATAACTGTTAACTGTTAGTTGAAAATGCGTTTGCCCGTTCGTCGTTACCACCTGCCCGACGTGCGTCGCCGCCGTTCTTATCGCAAGTTTATTGTGTGGCTCAAGCGCTTGCGTTTCGGTCGCGGCCGGGCTTCCGTGTACGATGTAGTCGACCGGATGATTCAGGAGATAAAGCTGGATAGCGTCACGAAGCGAGCCAGCTACATGGCCTTCAACTTCACGGTAGCGCTGTTTCCCACGATTATCTTCTTGTTCACACTCATTCCGTACATCCCCATTCCGAATCTGAATGTGGACATCCTGCAGTTCCTCGGCGACCTGATGCCGCGGGAGATGTACGCTGCTACCGCCACCACCATTGAGGATATTGTGAACATCCCGCACGGCGGTTTGCTGTCGTTTGGTTTCCTGGCGGCGTTGGTGCTGAGTTCCAATGGCATTATGGCCCTGCTTGATGCCTTTGAAAAGAAATACCCTTCGTTCAAGCGGCGTACTTATCTACGTAAACGCGTCATTGCCACGCTGCTTACCATTGTATTGTCGTCTGTACTGTTGGTAGCAGTAGCCGGCATCTTCTTTGGTACTTACATCATCGATGCCTTGGTGTTCAGTGAGATAGTGCCCGAGCAGTTTACCTCACAGCTCATCACTCTGATTAAGTATGGTTCGTTGGTGGGGCTGTTTTTGCTCACTACCTGCCTGGTATACTACTACGTGCCGCCGGTGCACAACAAGTGGCCGTTCATCTCAGTAGGGGCCATCATCGCTACGCTGCTCATCTTCGTGGTGTCGTTTTTCTTTATCCTCTACGTCAAGATATTTGACAGCTACAACCACTTTTATGGCTCCATCGGTACGCTGGTGGGCTTTATGGTGTGGCTGGATTTCGTGTGCATGACCCTGATCCTAGGTTTTGAGGTGAACGTAAGCATCGATGCCGTTACCGGTCGTCTCAAGACGGTTATGACTGATAATAAGGCAGTAGCAGTAAGCCAAGGCTAGGGTAGGAGTGCAGACCGAAAGTTTTTGGAAGAAAAAATGCGTCTTTCTTCTTGTTAATTATCCATTGGCTCTTACTTTTGCCGTCCCCAAACGCACTCAATTTGGGGCTTTAGAGAGGTGGCAGAGTGGTCGAATGCGACGGATTCGAAATCCGTTATACCGGCAACGGTATCGGGGGTTCGAATCCCCCCCTCTCTGCGACGGTGAAATAAGGAGTTGGTGAACTAGTGAGTTTGTCGTTCAGCGACACTCGCCATTTCGCAAACTCACCAACTCACCTCATAGAGGAGTGGCAGAGTGGTCGATTGCGGCGGTCTTGAAAACCGTTGAGGGTTAAACCTCCGGGGGTTCGAATCCCTCCTCCTCTGCAAAAAGCCCCGTTTCCAGCTTGGAAACGGGGCCTTTGCTTTTTAGGGCTACCTAGCTTTCAGATGCTGAAACTCACGCAACGGTTGAGCCTACAACTCTGGATTTGCTTTCGCGTACAGCTAGTGATTTTCCTATATAAGGAAGAACAGCAAGCGTTGATCCTAGGCTCAAGACTTAGGTATTGAAGCTTGTTACATACGCGTTCTGCCCTGTCATTTCATGTTAAAACGGCTGTTTTGGGTCTTAGCTTGGTTGGTATTTGTGCCAGGGTCGGCGTCTGCCTATTCCGTGCTCACGCACCAAGCGAATGTTGATTCCTGCTGGGATAAATGCATTCTGCCGCTACTGGAACGGCATTACCCCCATGCTACTCCCGAGCAGCTGCTCGATGCCAAAGCTTATGCTTATGGAGGCGCCATTATTCAGGATATGGGCTTTTATCCATTTGGGTCCAAGCTGTTTACCGACCTGACGCACTACGTACGAAGCGGGGATTTTGTCCGCAACCTGCTCGACGAAGCGCGCAATCGGGAGGAATATGCGTTTGCCTTAGGTGCCCTGGCTCACTACGCCGCCGATATCAGCGGGCACCCCGAAGGCACCAACCTAGCTATGGCTTCCGTGTACCCGGAATTGGCCGTGAAATATGGCAAGTCCATCACCTACGAAGAGGCGCCTAAGCAGCACACCCAGCTGGAGTTTGCCTTTGATGTGGTACAGGTGGCCGCTGGCCGCTACCGCACCGAGAGCTACCACAACGCCGTGGGCTTCAAGGTGAGTAAGCCGGTGCTGGAGCGCGGATTTGAGAAAACGTATGGCCTGCCGCTCGGTAAGGTTATCGCCAACGTCGACCTGAGTATTAGCAGCTACCGGCTGTCGGTGAAGGAGCTGATTCCGACAGCAGCGCGGGCGGCTTGGCACTCGCAGCGCAAAGAAATTCGGCGGCTCAGCCCACGAGCACGCCGCCGCGACTATATGTACCGCCAGAATAAGCGCGCTTTTCAGCGTGAGTTTGGCGCCGACTACGAGCGGCCGGGCTTTGGCGCCCGCTTGTTGTCGAAGCTGGTGAAAGTGCTACCGAAAATAGGGCCATTACAGCCATTTGCCTTCAAGCTGCCGACGCCCGAGGCGCAACGCTTCTTCCGACAAAGCTTTCAGAAGGTGATGACCTCGTATTGCACGCTGTTGGAGCACGAGCCGACCGACACGCTGGCAACGGGACCTAGGTTGCCCAACACCGATTTCGACACGGGCCACGCAACGAAAGTAGGGGAGTACCCGCTGGCCGACCAGACCTACGGCGAGCTGTTGCGCAAGCTGGCCGACCGGAAGTTTGAGAATATGCAGCCCGAGCTGCGCCAAAATATTCTAACATTTTACGACGCTAAGCCCAAGCCGCCGGTAGCGGAAGACGAGAAAGAAGCCGACACGATTCGGCAGACGCAGGAAGCTTTGAAGGAACTACGAGCATTGAAAATGCCGAAAGGTTAGAGAATTGTTGAGTTTTGAATAATAAATTCTGGTCTGCCAGTCTTCGTGTATACACGTTCTTAACTCAACATTCAAAGCTCGATCCTTCTTACGGCTGAGCGGCTGTTTCCTGCACCAGGCTGCCGCTAAGGCGACGCAAAGCTAGCTCTGCCTGCTTGGCCTGGAAGCGAATATCCAGCAAGCGCGTAGCCGCGGCAATCTGGCTGAGCTGTGCCTCCCGCAACACGATGGGCGTGAGCAAACCTAAGCGGTAGCGTTCCAGCGCAATGGCCACGTTCTGACGAGCTAGGGTAATATTATCTTCTTCTAGCTGAAGTAGTTGTAATCGATTTTGGTATTGGGCAAACGCCTGCGCCGCCTCGGTAGAAAGGCTCAGATTAGTTTGTTCTAAAGCTAGCTGGCTTTGCGATTCCGCTACGCGAGCGTTCTGCTCTAAGCGCCGGTTATTGAACCCATTAAACACGGGCAAGGCAATGGTGAAGCCGTAGTTCGGGCCGTACACGCGGTTGGTATTGGTCGTGACCGTCGAAATAGGGTCGCCGGTGTTGGTACGCGAGTTCAGAATAAAGTTATTGTTGATGTTGCGCGTCAGGCCGTAATTGCCATTCAGGTCGAGTCGCGGAAACCGGCTGGCACGAATCAGGCGGCGGTCATAATTGGCAATCTGTAGCCCTACGCGCGCCTGCTGCAAGCGCGGATTCTTCACCGCAATATCCTGCTGAATTGCTTCTTGACTGAGTGAACGCGCCACCACGATAGAGTCGCTGGGGCGGAAATCGGTGGTGGGCGTACGACCTAGCAGGTTGTTGAGCGTAATCTTAGCGGTGGTTAACAGCTCTTGCTGCTGGATGAGCAAGGAGCGGTCGGCGTTGAAATCGACGCGGGCCGTAAGCACTTCCACCTTTGCACTCACGCCGACATCAACCTGCGCCTGCGTCAGGTCGATGCGCTGCTGGCCAATAGCTAGGGCTTCTTCCAGCGACTTGATTTTGCCCGATTGGCGCACCACATCATAATAAGCATTGCTGATATTTTCCACGGTTTCTTCCACCGTAGCCCGCGTAAGCTGCTGCTGACTTTGCTGTAAGGCTCTCAGACGGTCGTAGGCGATGAACATGCCGAAGCCATCGAAGATCGTCCACGTCACACCGGCATTGCCGACCAGGGCGTTTGACTGGCCACCCCGCACGACACTCGGGTTGGCGCTACCAACTTGTTGCCGCGAGTAGTTCAGGTTGTACGTACGAGTGAGGCCCGCATCAACCACCGGAAGCTGCCCGGCATTGCCCCTGGTGACGTTGTTACGGGCAATTTCCTCGTCGGTCCGCGATAGGCGAATGTCGTAGTTGTGCTCCAGCCCGAGCCGAATAGCGTCCTGCAAACTTAAAGGGGCGGCATCGGCCACGCTTTGCGGCCTAGCTAGCTGGTTCTGTTGCTGCGCCCGCGCCAAGGGCGTTAACAAGAGCAGGAGAGACGAGAGAAAAGTTAGACGGAGAGGAAAAATGGACATTGGCAAAATAAGTAGGGAGGAGCTTGGCTGACGCCTTCCTGCGGCTTTCCTTTCCTGGCTGGAAAGGAAAGCCGCTATAAGAATAAAGCTTGAAAATTTGCTGCGGAACAAACCAAAACCTAGGTCTGCTGCCAGAACCTAGGGCTTGGTTATGACTGACGCTCAGGCTGGTACTGCTTTTCGTTCTTTTTCTGGTTCGAGTTCGGGCTCGTGTTTGTGCTTTTTAGCGGAGGCGAAATACGAGTACATCACCGGCACCACAAACAGGGTGAGACCTGTTGCGAAGAACAAGCCACCGACCACGCCGATACCCATAGCCCGCCGACCTAGGGCACCAGCACCGGTTGCCAGCGCGATAGGCAGAATACCTAATACAGCGCAAAGACTGGTCATCAGAATGGGGCGGAAACGGGCCGTGGCTCCTTCAATCAGGCCGGTCATGTAGTCGGCGCCTTTCTCCACGCTTTGGTTCGCAAATTCCACGATCAAAATACCGTTTTTGGTGACAAGGCCCACGAGCATGATGATGCCGATCTGCGAGAACAGATTGAGGGTCTGGTTGAAATACCACAAGCTCAAGAGTGCACCCGACAAAGCGAGCGGCACCGTAATCATGATGATGCCGGGGTCGCGGAAGCTTTCAAACTGCGCCGCCAGAATCAGATAAATCAGCACCAGCGCCAAACCAAAGGCAAACACCAGCGACGAGGAGCTTTCCTCGAAGTCGCGCGAGGTGCCGGCCAGCGAGGTAGTGAACGAGTCGTCCAAGTTCTTATCAGCAATGGCGCGCATGGCTGCTATGCCGTCACCTAGGGTCTTGCCTTTCGCCAGCGAAGCCGAGAAGGTAGCCGAGTTGTAGCGGTTGAAGCGGTAGAGCTGCGGCGGCGTGCTCTTTTCTTCCAAGCGAATCACGTTATCGAGCTGTACGAGCTTGCCGCTGCTGCTCTTTACATTGAGTGTGCGCACGTCGAGCGGCTGGTTGCGGTCCTCACGGGCCACTTGGCCGATGATCTGGTACTGCTTGCCATTCCGAATAAAGTAGCCATAGCGCTGACCGCTGAGCCCCGCTTGCAGGGTCTGCGAAATATCCTGCACCGACACCCCTAGGCTCTGCGCCTTTTCGCGGTCGATGATAACGCGCAGCTCAGGCTTGTTGAACTTCAAGTCCACGTCCACGAAGCTAAAGGTGTTATCGCTCCGAGCGGCATCTAGAAACTTCGGAACTGCCTCCGTAAGCTTCTCGAAATCCTGCGTTTGTACGACGAACTGCACCGGAAGCCCACCGCCACGGCCGCCACCCGAGCCAATACTCTGCTCCTGCGATACCGACACCCTAGCTCCGGTCAGAGGCTTCACACTGGCAGTCAGCATGTCGGCGAGTTGCTGCTGCGAGCGTTTGCGCTGCTCGGGGTTTTTCAGGTATACCCGAACAATACCCGTGTTCACGCTCCCGCCGCCGCTGCCGCCACCGGCGGCTGTTACCGTCAGAATGTTGTTGGAAGCCGCGCCAGCGCTATCCAGCACCACGTTGTAGAGTTGGGTAATAAAGCCATCCATGTACTCGAAGGAAGCCCCTTCGGGTGCCGTGGCCGAGATGCTGACGCGGTTGCGGTCTTCAATAGGAGCTAGCTCGGAAGGCAGACTACCCATAAAGAACCAGATGCCCACGCCCGTAAGCGCCACAATGACCCAGGCAAATGCACGGTTGCGGAGAAAACTTTCCAACGCGCTACGGTAGCCGTTGGTCATGGCTTCGAAGAAGGGCTCGGTCTTGCGGTAAAACCAGTTGTGTTGCTCCTGCTTCTTCAGCAGCTTCGAGCACATCATGGGCGTGAGCGTGAGCGACACGAACGCCGAAATCAGCACCGAACCGGCCAGCACAATACCGAATTCGCGGAACAAGCGCCCCGTGATGCCCGACAGGAACACCACCGGCAGAAACACCGCCGCCAGCACAACCGTCGTCGAAACAACGGCCAGCAGAATCTCTTCCGAGCCTTTCAAGGCCGCTTCCATAGGAGATTCGCCTTCCTCGATTCGGCTATAGATATTTTCCAGTACCACAATGGCGTCGTCTACCACAAGGCTGATTGCCAAAACGATAGCCAGCAGCGTGAGTACGTTGATGGTGAAGTTCATCACGTACATCACGAAGAAGATACCAATCAGCGAAACCGGAATAGCCACGACCGGAATAAGCGTAGAGCGCCAGTCGCGGAGGAACAGGAAGATCACCAGTACCACTAGCACGAACGCCTCGATAATGGTGTCTTCTACTTCCGCAATGGAGGCCCGGATGAAGATCGAGTTATCGAAACCCGTGATGAGCTTTAGGTCTTTGGGTAAGTCCGTCTGGTACTGCTTGATACGTTTGTTGAACTCGTCGGTAATCGCAATCTGGTTGGAGCCCGGCTGCGGAATAGCCATCACGCCCACCATCGGCACGCCGTTGCGGCGCAGAATGGTTTGGTCATTTTCCGGGTAAAGCTCGGCGTAGCCAACGTCCGTTAGCCGTACTAGCGAGCTAGGATCGTTGCGCAGAATCAGGTTATTGAAATCATCTACAGTCGACAAACGCCCCATTGTGCGCAACGAAAGCTGCGTCGTCTGGCCCTGCACGGAGCCGCTGGGCAACTCCACGTTTTGCTTGGCCAGCGCCGACTGCACATCGACCGGCGAAATACCTAGGGCAGCCATCTTCACCGGGTCGAGCCACAGGCGCATCGAGTATTTCCGCTCGCCCCACACCCGGATTTCGCTTACACCCGGAATGGTTTGCAGGCGTTCTTTGAGCACGTTGTTGGCGTAGTCGGTCAGCTCCAGCAGCGTCCGCGACGAGCTGCTCAGATAGCTCAGAACGATAGGAGAGGAGTCAGCATTGGCCTTGCTCACGATGGGAGGATCGACATCGCGCGGTAAGCGGCCCTGCGCGCCCGACACTTTGTCGCGCACGTCGTTGGCGGCCGCTTCCAGGTCCACACCTAGGTCGAACTCAACTGTGATGGTAGAAGCTCCGTCGCGGCTCGTTGAGGATAGATTGCGGATGCCCGCAATGCCGTTGATGCCTTCTTCCAACGGTTCCGTAATCTGCGACTGAATAACGTCGGCTGAGGCACCGGTGTAGCTGGTTTGCACCGTAATGATAGGTGGGTCAACGCTAGGATACTCACGGATAGCGAGATACCGAAAGCCAATAACCCCGAATATCACGACGAGCAAGCTCATCACGATAGCCAGAACCGGCCGGTTGATGCTAGTGGAGGATAAGCTCATAGATAGCTGTATTGACTTTGAAGAACGTCATGCCTCGACAAGCGGACGCTAGATGAAGCATGACAGCCTAGGTTTATTGCTTTTGAACGGACACCGCGTTGCCGGCTTTCACCTGCAAAATGCCCGTGCGCACAATCGTGTCGCCGATGGACAGGCCATCCGTAATTTGAATTACTTTATCGGAGCGAATACCAATTTTCACGGGCTGCACGGCTGCCTTGCCGCCTTTCACGGTGAACACCGTGTAGCCGCTGGCATTCGGAATCACCGCTTCTGTTGGTATTTGCAGTGCATCGGCAACCTGACCTAGCTGGAGTTTTACGCGCACGAAGGCGCCGGGGCGCAGCTCTTTGTTGTTGTTGGGATAGATGGCGCGCATAGCTAGGGTACGCGAAGCCGGGTCGATCTGCGGGTTTACAGCGTACACTTTCGCCTCGTATTCCTTGGTCGTGGCCTCGTCGGTTATCGTGATGGGGTCGCCCACGCGTACCGACTGCGCATAGCGGCCGGGCACGGTGAAGTCAATCTTCACGGGTCGTATCCGCGACAACGTGACGATAGAAGTACCCGGCGACACGTAAGCGCCCACCGAAACCGAGCGCAAACCTAGCACTCCATCGAAGGGCGCCCGCACGTTGGCTTTGGCGTAGGTGACGCGCAAGGCCTGCAAATCGGCCTGGGCCGTGAGCAGGGCATTGTTGCTTTGCTCGTATTCCTGGCGGCTGATGTATTCCTTTTCCAGCAGCGTCCGCTCGCGCTTCTCCTGATCCTGGTAAAGCTTGATATTGTACTCCTGTTTGCGCAGTTGCGCCTGAATATCAGCGGCATTAATGGTAAACAACAGCTGCCCTTTCCGAACCGGCTGCCCTTCCTGGAAGTTGAGGCTGGTGATCTTGCCCGAAATTTCGCTCTGAATGACCACTGCTTCGTCGGCGATGACTGAGCCGGTAGCGGCTACCACATCGGCCAGGCTCGTGGGCTGCACCACGTACACCGTCACGGGTACTTTGGCGTTGGCACCACCAGCACCGCTGCCCGCGCCGCCTTTTCCACCCCCGGCGCCACCTTTACCGCCACCCTTGCCGCCTTCGTTGGGAGAAGGGAAATAGCGAATCTTTACGAAAGCCAGCGCGGCAATAATTGCGAGGGAAATAACAATCCACAGCACCCGCCGCCCTGGGCGCGATTCAACTACAACCGGTTCTTGTTCTTTGACTTGCATAGAGAGGGAGTTAATCCCGAATCGATAAAATTGCTGTTTGAAAGCAGTAGAAATGGTACAACGCTAGCTTGCTCCTGCGGGTTCGTAAAAGCCTGAAACGCAAAGCTTAAGCGAAGACATCGTGGCTGATAGATTCTTAGGAAGTCGGCTGTTCTGAGTAGCAGCGCCCGATTCTGTGCAGCAGCTACCTAGGTTAGGACACAAAAAAAGCCTGCGGGTTGCAGGCTTTTTTTAAGAACTAACAGGAACGACCTGCTCCTGCTACATCGCCTTCTGGTTGATATAGCTTTTAGCTAAGTCGTTGAGTTTGGTATCCGTGTTTTGCTCTTCTTGGAGCGTCTGGCGCAGCAGCGAAGCCGCTGTGTCGTAGCCCAGGCGCTCGGCGTAGTGCGCGGCTGTGCCATAGCCTGCAATTTCGTAGTGCTCAATGCGTTGCGCAGAGGCAATCAGCGCGGCGTCTTTTACTTCGTCCGTAGCATCTTCCGACAGCGTTTCCATGCCTTCAGCTATCAGGCCCTGCATGGCTTTGCAGGTGTGGCCACCTAGGTCGATGCTGCGCTCCTGGGCAATTTGCTCCAGGCGTGTCACCTGATTTTCAGTTTCCTGCCGATGCAGTTCAAGGCTTTGCATCAGGCGCTGATCCTTGGCTTCGCTGGCCATACTGGGCATAGCTTTCAGCAGCTGGTTTTCGGCGCTGTACAAGTCTTTGAGTTGTTCTTGGAACAGATCTTCGAGGGTTTCCAGTTTTTCAGCCATGATAGGTAGGTGGGTAGTAGTAAGAAAATAAGCCAAGCTAGCTTTGGCTAACATGCCCGTTCTTTACGACCCGGAAGCGAGCAGGTTTACATAAAAAACGGGCTTTTTACTAGCGTTGAGCTTGTTTTTGCGTAGCTGCTGAGCTGTTGCAAGCGTATATTTCCAGCCTATGAAAACCCCCAAAGAACCCACCGAAGCTCACCGGAATTTCTTCAAAGATGTGCACGATGTGGTGCGCCTCGTGCCTGCGGGGCGCGTGACAACCTATGGCGCCATTGCGCACTACCTAGGAGCCCGCAACGGCGCCCGGATGGTAGGTTGGGCCATGATGGCAGCGCACCCGCTGGTAGGCCCGACGGCCGTACCGGCTCACCGGGTTATCAACCGGCTAGGGCTGCTCACGGGGCGCCAGCATTTTGCTACGTCCACAGCTATGCAGGAAGCGCTGGAAGCCGAAGGCGTGCACGTAGAAGACGACCAGGTGCAGGACTTTCAGCGTCTGTTCTGGGATCCTAGCAAGGAGCTAGCCTAGCTCCGGTTTGCCACTCAAATGACAGAGGCGTTTGGTGACTGCAAAAGGAAGCGCCAGCTGTTTATGACGGTTCTAACCTAGGTCCTTTTTTCGTAGCGTCAGGAACAAATCCTTAGCAAAGGTTACGGTGAAAGGAGACGTCGGGAGCGTATCAACCGCCAGCTTGGCGCTTTTCAGGCCGCGCACTACGGCGCCACTCGAAAAGCCATTGATCAGTTCCTCGCGTGCATTGCTCAACACTACGGTATGAGGCCACTTGGTCGTAAGCTGCCGCACTTGCGTCAGCCGATCGGCCGTGTTCAAATTGCTGAATGTACTGGTAAGAAGCTCGTCCAACAACGTGTCCATCAACACCTTCAGCGGCTTGTACCAATAGTGGAAGACGTAGTGGTTGCTGGGAACCAGTTGCGTTTTGGTAGGCAATGCCAACGAAAACCCAACTTGCTCGCTCACGATCCATCGGCTGTTCTCATACAACGTATCGATGAGCGCGCAGGTGTCGGGCAATAAGCTAGCTACCTCCTGACTCAAACCTAGCACGCCAGAATTCCACATAAACTGCGTCTTCTGGAACCGGTGTTCCTGTGAGCCAATTCGGAATGCCTGACTATCAATCATATCGATGGCCGTCTGGATTCCGTTTGTTTCCTCAGGCGGGGCACCTTGTGGTATTGACTGAGTGAAGCGCGCCTCACGCATGTGCATCAGGCTAACACCGGGTTGCAGGCGGCTCAGTAACTTGTCTGATTCAGCCACGAAAAACGTGTCAGAATCGCAGAACAGCACCCGGTCAGTGGGATAGTCCCGGAAAAGCTTTTCGATAATGGCAGCCTTAGCCCGGTGGATGTAGCGCTGTGGGCCATACATTTCCTCCAGTCCAGCCGTTGTGAGCAACACGTATTCGACCGGCAACCCAGCAAGATAAGCTGTAAAGGCTTCTGGTCGGTCGGTATAGACTACTGTCTTGCTATCTGCCTTATTACCAGCATACCATGCCCAAAAACTCAGAATGGCAAAGATGGCGCGTTTATGTTCTGTCTCCCGCCCATAAGCAAGGATGATATGCCGTGTCATATCGTGTAAATCAACAAGTGAAAGGAAACGTAGCTTTTTACTACACTGCTATAGAATATTTCAATAAAAACATGAAATACTACTATGGCAGGCAGATGGCTAAGAACAGACAAAGACCGCTCCTGAGTTCTCTGAGTATAGTTATAATTTTATGCTAGTCTGATAGCCAATAAGTTATATTTCGTATTTATCTATATACGGCCTATGGGGCTAACAAATAGTGTGTAAAGGAGCTTGTTATAACTTCACAAATGAATTTCGGGCGGCCAAGATAAAATGAGCTTACTTCTGCACACGTGTCTGCTCCCTGCTTGCCTTTTGGTGCGTGTACAAAGCAGTTTTCCAAATCACACAAAACAAAAAAGCCGCTCAAAATCCTTGAGCGGCATCAGTAGAACTTAAGTTAATTGGAAGGTTTCCTAGTTCAGCCCAACGAGCTGAGGGTAGCGCTGACTCCGGCCGGCGGCCGTCAGAATGGCGTTGCGTACCTCTTCCGGGTTGGCATTTTTGAGTAAATAGCCATGGGCTCCTTCCTGATGCAGATTTTCGATCAGCTCGGGCTCGTCGTGCATAGAAATAATGATGATACGGACATCAGGATATTGGGCGCGTAGTAGGCGGGTCGTTTGCAAGCCATCCAACACCGGCATCTGCAAGTCCATTAGCACTACATCGGGAACAGTGCCTTGGTCTAGGTATTCCAAAAGCTCCTGCCCATCGCCGGCTTCAAACAGGACTTCCATCCCCAGAAAGCCACTTAACAGCGCCCGCAGACCTTTGCGAAACAGGATATGATCATCGACTACTGCCAGATGAATAGGTTGGTTGGTCATAGAGGTAGGATAGGATAAACAGGCGTAGGCTACTGATCGGCTGTAAGGTACGGAAGCGGTAGCGAAATCCAAACCTGGCTGCCTTCTCCCAACGCCGATTGGTGCCGAAAGTTACCTTGCAGCAAGGTGACGCGGCTGCGTAAGTTGGTAAGACCTAGGCCCGTGCGGGCCGCGGGCGAAGGCTGGCTTTCCACCGCCGCCGCATCAAAGCCGACGCCATTATCGGTATAATGCAATTCTAGGTCGGCGGGGCCAAAGTCAACAATAATCGTGATGGTGGAGGCATGTGCGTGGCGCAAGCCGTTGCCGAGCAGTTCCTGCACGACTCGGTAGGCAATCAGCTCGTACTTGCTGTCGAGGCGGCGTGGAGTGCCGCGCTGCTCCAGCACTACCTGCGTGGGGCCTTCCGCTGGCACGGCGCGGGCCAGGGCATCAAGGGCGAAGGGCAGCCCAAATTTTTGCAGCGCCACCGGCAGCAGGTTGCGCGAAATCCGACGTACCTCACTGATGGCCTGGTCGAGTAGAGCGGCGGCCTCCTGGGTAAGCTCCGGCTGCTGCAAAGCGTTCAGGTGCAGCTTCACGATGGCCAGGGTGGTGCCCACGCCGTCGTGGAGGTCGGCGGCAATGCGGCGGCGCTCGTCTTCCTGGGCCAGCAGCGCAGCCTCCAGTGCCTGTTGCTGGGCTTGTTGCTGGCCTTTCTGCTGGATCAGCTGCATTTCCTCGCGCTGGCGCATCAGCCGCCGCTGGTAGCGAATGACAAAACCCACGATGCCTAGTGCCAGCAGCAGCAGAATAGGCGTAACCAGCAGCAAGGGAATAAGCGCCTCGTTCATAAGCTAGCCCAGAGAATATTCCCGCTCACGTAGCTGCTGTAGTTGGTTATCGATAGAGTAGTAATAGACATTCACCAAAAAATGTTTGCGCTAAAGCTAGGCTAAGTTGGTGCGTGGAGGTTCAACAGTTCGCACGCGCCGGCGCGCCACAAAATGAAGCCACCAAGGCAGTGCATCGCGTGGGTCTACGGCTAGCTTGAATAAAGAAAACATATACGTGAGCAAACCCATGTATAAGGCATTGATAAAAGGGAAGGCCTCAATTAACCGTTGAAATAGATTCGTTCTGCTGAAATCGGAAAAATAAGATGAGGTGTGTATCGCGGTGCTCAAAGTTGAATTAAGCAAAGTAGCCGCGCTAAAAATAAAATAAGGGTTAGTACGCAGGTCTTTTGAAGCGCTATCTGCTAAATTGAATAAGTGCAAAATAGATAAAGCGACCAGTATCGTGCCAGCGTAGGTATTTGCATACGTATTGATTCGCGCAACTAAGCCGCCGGAAAGAGTAGCATCAGCTATGGCTATTGGTATAAATAAAATCTGTCCACTGCGAATACCTAGGCGAATTCTGCGTGAGGGTAGTAGGTGATAGTATACTTCACTTATGAAAAACAATTCTATTACTGTAAATAGATGATAGGAGAAAAGATTATTGTGCAAGACAAGAGTGGCTGCGCGTCGTAGAATATAACTAATAACTAGCGCACATAAAAACCAATAAACCAAGCGGCTTGGAAGTGGTAGATTGTCCTTACGTAGTGAGGCTGCGGCTAATGGGACAATAAAATATAATTCGGCAGTGCGGTCGAGTAGATCGGTAAAAGTCATTCAATGCTGGTGTAGCAAGACAGTCTGCTTGTATGCGATTAAAAAATAGGGGTACTAATTTAACAGGCGGCGAGAATAAGTGTAGGCTAGCTTTAAATAGATTAAGCTAGCCTACACTTGTCATTCAGTCAGTAGCTAGGGCGCTACTCGTGTCATTGCAGCTGGGCGGACAAGCCTTGCCGTAATTACCCACCATTACTTCTTCTATCGAGGGGGTGCCATCTGCGGCGGCAGCATAGAGGATGTCCTTGCCTTCCGGATCAACACCGACCAGAATGGTGTGCTGCTTTTGGTTGCTATCGGTGCCGCGGTAAATACGTAAGCCAACGCAAGGCGAATCGGCGGGGCGCGTCTGGTTTAAAATTGCTTCGACAAATTCTTTGCTGAAATAAGTGGAATACAGCGGATTCTTCGGCTGATTATTTTCGTCGAGCGCCGGGTGTTCCTGGCGGTAGCGCTTGGTCCAGGATTTCGGCTCTTCAATATCAGAAAAAAACTCACCCGCATACGGGTCAAAAAGGGTAGCGTCAGCCATTAAATAAAAGGGAAAAGGTGTGATGAAATGAGAGCGGAAAAACAGAAACAACCTGTGCGGCTTTAGGGCACCTGATAGCGGCCAGAGTCTAAAACCTAGGTAGCGTCTTTTATTGCCCCGTACCTTCCGGCTTAGCGCGCAGGAAAGCTAGGGTCAGGAGAACATTGAAGGCAATGTTGAGCAGAAAAACGGTATCAAAGGCCAGCGTGAGCACCGACAAATCCTCATTGAAGCTGTTAGTAAGCACGAATAGCATGCCGGTACCGGCCGAATAGATAATCAGCCCGACGCTGGTGAGGAACAACGGGTCTTGCTCCAGGCGCGATACGCGCAGCTCCCGCAGCATCTGCTCGAAGTAGAGCATGGCAAAGCCAATGAGCAGCAGGCTCTGCACCGCCCGGCCGTAGGAGTTATACTTTATCAGCCCTTCCAGGTACACGGCGTCGAGCAGGGCAAAAAGCACGAACCCCGCCGTCAGCCAGAAGATGAGCTGGCGGTGCCAGCGGCGGCGCAAAGCCAGGTAGTATACCCGGCTGAACAGCAGTGTTTTGAGCAGCGTGTACAGGTGCTGTACTGGGTTATTCAGATGAAAGATATAACGCCCAAGCTGTAGCGCCAGCGAGGTAAACAACGAAAGGTAGACGTAGGAGGAAAGTACCCGGATGACTGGCGTGAAGAACGCTTGGCGGCGCCAGGCCACCACCATCGGCACCACAACGCTGAGCTGCGAAACCCATTCCAGGATATCAGACGCCGTCAGGAGCCAGGCGGGAACTTGCAGCATGGGGGACGGACCAGATGAGGCTTAACTGTTCAGAACGTTGTCGATGCTGCTATAGGGTGGGCATGGCCGCCCATCATTGCCCACCAGGAAGCTGGTCGCCAAATCCATACTGCGTGAGGAAGTCTGTCTATCCGCCGGCACGTCTTCCTCGCCGTCGGCTACGGTTGGGCCATTGAGCAGGTCGTTGCCATTCACATCCACGCCGACCAGCACGAGGTGCCGCTCCTGGTTGTCATCCAGCGCGTAGTACATGCGAATACCGACGCAGCCTTTCTGCATCAGAATGCTTCCTAGAATGGTATGACCAAAGAAATGGCCCTGAATCTCGCCGGGGTTAGCTTCCCGGTAGTTGCGGGTCCATTGCCCAGCTAGCTTGTGGTCAATCGACTCTCCTTCGGTACCAATGAATGCCATGATGGTGTGCAGGTTAGGTAAGAAAATACTATATCTCCGCGCTAAGATGCACAAATATAGGCGCTTGCTTATCAGGCTGGTAACGTCAAACCTAGGTAGTGGTTTCCGCAGGCTCAAGCAAGATCATTGTCGTCGGTCGGTTCCGTTTCGTCTTCCTCATCCAGCGTGTCGAATACCCGGTCGATAGCCGCTTCCGCATTGCGCAGCTTCTGCTTGCACAGGCGAATCAGCTCGGCTGAGCGCTGCACGCGGGCTGTGAGGTCATCAACGTCGACTGTGTCTGTTTCCAAAGCGCGCAGGATGGTTTCCAGCTCCTCAATGGTTTGGCGGTAAGTTTTATCGTTTGTCATAAAAGCAAAAGGCAAGATCAGAGGGGAGGCGTATTGGCATCGTCGGGAGGCGACAGGCGCGCCGTGATGCGGGCCAGCAAGATGGCCTCATCGGCTAGCTGAAGCCGCACATGGTCACCGGCCCGTAGTTTATGGGTGGTGTTAAGTGCTTGGTTGTTGGTGTCTAGTAGGCGAATAGGAGCACTTGCCGTCGAGGTATCGTCGGGAGCCAGGCGGTACGCCGTGGCGCGGGCCAGGCGCAGCTCGGCCAGGTGCAGCTGGCGCGTGGCCGCCAGTTGAACCTGATACCGGTAGCGCAACAGCTGCTCGCGCCGGCGTCGGTGCAGGTGGCGAAACCGGCGCGCCAGCAGCTTGCCTAGCGTTCGGAGCTGACCTTGCTGACGGCGCAGCGCTCGTTGGACCGCCCGGCGCAGTGCCCGCCGCTGACTGGCTAGCTGCTGCTGCTGGCGCCGCAGGTGCGCGTGCGGCACTTCCGTGGCTTGCCGTAGCTGCTGGTGCAGGGCGTTGCGGTGAAAAGCTAGCTTGTCCTGAGCGGCCTCGCGCGTGTTCAGCGTGAGTCGGCGGAGGTGAGCGGCGGCATCCTGTAGCTGATCGGAAGCTAGCTCGCGAATGCGCAGGGCGTAGCCGGCAAACACCGCATCGAGGCGCGCGAGACGTTCCGTCAGAAAAGCGGCTACGGCTGTGGGCGTTTTCAAAGCTAGGTGTGCCGTCAGGTCGGTTACGGCTTCGTCGCGCTCGTGGCCGATGCCGGTCAGCACGGGCAGCGGGAACGAGCCGACGGCAGCGGCCAAGCCATAGTCATCGAAAGCCAGCAGGTCGGTTTTGGCACCGCCGCCGCGGATCAGCACCACCACGTCGAAGGTGTGGCGCTGCGGCCGGATCTGGTCGAGGGCGGCGCGGATACTACCCGGAGCTTCGGCGCCCTGCATCACGGCGGGAAAGAGCGCCACACTAAAATCGTAAGTCGACTCGCTGAGCTGCTGCATAAAATCCTGGAAGCCAGCAGCGGTAGGCGACGAAATAACGGCTATTCGTTGTGGCCCGATAGCCAGCGGCAACCGTTTCTGGCGTTCCAGTAAGTCCTGTGCTTCGAGCTTGCGCACCGTTTCGAGGCGCTGCCGGGCTAGGTCGCCTACCGTGTAGGTCGGGTCGATGGCTACTACATCGAGGCTGAGGCCATATTGCTCGTGAAACTTAATTTGCACGCGCAGCATCACCTTCATGCCGATGCGCAGCTCCTGGCCAGTTTGCTCCAGAAATACAGGAGCTAGCTGCTGGTAGCGCTGACTCCAGATGGTAGCGCGTGCCTGCGCCTTGAGCTGCGCTCCGCGCCCGGTGGTGTGCTGATCGGTGAGCACGAGGTAGCAGTGCGCGCCATCAAAACGCGGAGGCGTCAGGTCGGCAATTTCGGCTACCACCCAATACGACTCGGCAAAACGCTCAGTCAGCGTTTGACGCACGCGCGCCAGCAGCTCGGCCAGGGGCAGCGCCACGGGCGGCAGCGAAGAAGGCAACCCAATTTCAGGACGACGATTAAACAGCGGCGGCATAGGTCGCAAGGTACGGAATTCGGGGGGCGAAAATTGCGGGCGCGGCGTGCAACGGTCGGATTACGGGGGAGTCTTTGGTCGCTAATTGCCGCGTTTCATGGAGCGTACGCTGATTAACGAGAATGCGCTTACTTTTGAGTTTCTAGTCCCACAATCCTGTTCAAACCCCGTATCATTCAAACAGTCCCATATGATTCAACGGAGTAACTTTACCATTGCGGCCATGACGGCAGCCGTGTTGAGCTTTACGGCCGGCTCGGCCGTGGCTCAGAAGTCTACGAGCAAGCCCGCCGCCAAGTCAACGACGACTGCCAGTGCCGGCAAATCGTCGACCGGACAAACCGGCGTCGGTATTGACCTAGCTAACATCGACAAGTCGGTGGCGCCCTGCGACGATTTCTTCCGCTACGCGGAGGGAAGCTGGCTGAAAAACAACCCAATTCCGCCTTCCGAAACGCGTTGGGGCAGCTTCAATGAGCTGGCAAACCGCAACCAGGCCGTAGCCCGCCGTATTCTGGAGAAAGCCGCTGCTGACCGCGGCGCCAAAGCCGGCTCGAACGAGCAGAAAGTAGGCGACTTCTACGCCGCTGCCATGGATTCTGCGGCCATCGAAAAAGCGGGCCTGAAGTACTTGCAGCCCCGCCTGGAGCAAATCAATGCTATCAAAGACCTAGCTGGTTTGCAGCGTTATATTGCAGATCCTAAGTCCTTTGGCACGGGCTGGTACGGTTTCGGCGTGCGCCAGGACAGCAAGAACAGCACGCAGTATGCGGTGTATATGAGCCAGGGCGGTCTTACGCTGCCCGACCGCGACTACTACCTCAACGACGATGCGCGCTCGAAGGGCATTCGCACGGCTTACCAAAACTACCAGGTAACGCTGTTCAAGCTGCTCGGCGACGATCAGGCTACGGCTGAGAAAAACGCTGCTGCCGTTACGCGCATCGAAACGCGCCTGGCGAAAATAAGCCGCACCCGCGTAGCTCTGCGCGACCGGGAAAGCAACTACAACAAGATACCCGTGGCGCAGCTCACGGCAGATAATCCGAACCTGAACATTCCGTTGGTGCTGAAAGAAAGCGGCCTAGGTACTGCCAAGGAGATTATCGTAGGGCAGCCGGAGTTCCTGAAAGAGGTAAACACCATGTTCAAGGAAGAGCCGGTTGCAGACCAGAAGCAGTACCTGCGCTGGCACCTGGTGTCCGGCGTGACCTCGGCGCTGCCCAAGGCGTATAGCGATGCTAGCTTCAAATTCACGCAGGTGCTGACCGGCGCCAAGCAGCAGCAACCTAGGTGGAAGCGTAGCCTGCAAGCTACCGACCGTGCCCTGGGCGAGGCCTTCGGCCAGCTCTACGTAGACGAGGCGTTCAGCCCCGCTGCCAAGGCTCGCGCCAAGGAAATGGTGGAAAACCTGCGCAAAGCCTATGCTGAGCGCATTCAGGCTACCGAGTGGATGAGCGCCGCTACCAAAACGGAAGCGCTGAAGAAGCTCAATGCCTTTGCCGTGAAGATCGGCTACCCCGATAAGTGGAAAGACTATTCGGCCCTGAAGGTTTCGCGCGAAAGTGCGCTGAACAACCTGTTTGCCGCTAGCGAATGGGGCACGAAAGACAATCTGAGCAAATTCGGTAAGCCAATCGACCGCGGCGAGTGGGGCATGACCCCGCCCACGGTGAATGCCTACTACAATTCCAGCATGAACGAGATTGTGTTTCCGGCCGGCATTCTGCAACCGCCCTTCTACGATCCGAAGGCTGATGATGCGGTGAACTACGGTGGTATCGGGGCCGTAATCGGCCACGAAATGACCCACGGCTTCGACGACCAGGGCCGTAAGTCGGATGCTACCGGCAACCTGCGCGACTGGTGGACCAAAGAAGACGGCGAGAAGTTTATGGCCAAAGCGGCCGTGGTGGGCAAGCAGTTCGACGCCTTCACGCCCCTGGATTCGGTGCACGTAAACGGCAATCTGACCATGGGTGAAAACCTGGCCGACCTAGGTGGCCTGACCATCGCCTACCAGGCGTTCCAGAAAACGGCCCAAGCCAAAGCCCATAAGTCAATCGACGGCTTTACGCCGGAGCAGCGCTTCTTCCTGGCCTACGCGCAGATCTGGCGTGCCAACTCGCGCCCGGAAGCGCTTCGGCAGCAGGTAATGACCGATCCGCACTCGCCCGGCGAGTTCCGCACCAATGGTCCGCTCCAGAACATGCCCGAATTCCACCAGGCATTTGGCTGCAAAGACGGCGACAAAATGGTGCGCTCCGGCGACCTTCGCGCCAAGATCTGGTAGCCTTTCAAACCTAACTTATCAGCACTAAAAAGCGCGACCTGGCTTCCCAGGTCGCGCTTTTTGTTTTATCTTCCTACCCAAATTCTCAGTTCTCATTTACCATTCACTCGTGAAAAATCGAAATCACCTGACCCTGGCAGCCGTGGCGGCAGGGTTGGCGCTGGCGAGCTGCGCCGGCAACTCGTCTAAAGCACCCGCCACAGCCAGCTCCACCCCTGCGGCTACTACCAACGCTACGGTTTCTTCCACTACTGGTTCCGAGGCGAAAGGCGTGGGTCTGGCTGTTGAAAACATCGACAAGTCGGTGGCGCCGTGCGACAACTTCTTTCAATATGCTTCGGGCAACTGGCTCAAAAACAACCCCATTCCGGCAACGGAAGTGAGCTGGGGCAGCTTCAATGAGCTATATAACAAGAATGCGCTTGTGCAGCGCCAGATTCTGGAGGAAGCTGCGGCCAACCGCAACGCACCCAAGGGAAGCAACGCCCAAAAAGTAGGCGACTTCTATGCCTCCGCGATGGACTCTGTGGCTATCGAACAAGCAGGTCTGACTTACCTGAAACCTGAGCTGGACCGCATTGCGGCCATCAAAGACCTGAAAGGCTTGCAGCAGGTGATTGGCTACCACCACCGCATGGGCGTGGGCAGCCTCTTCAACACGGGTGTCGGGCAGGACGAGAAGATCAGTACGCAATATGCAGTACAGATTTACCAAGGGGGCCTCGGGATGCCTGACCGCGACTATTACCTGAAGGACGATGCGCGGTCAAAGGGTATTCGGGCGGCCTATGTGACCTACATGACCAACACCTTCAAGCTCATGGGGGAGAGCCCCGCCGCTGCGGCCAAAGATGCGTCGACTATTATGCGCATCGAAACGCGTCTGGCAAAGGCTTCCAAAAGCCGCGTCGATCTGCGCGATCCGTACGCTAACTACCACAAAATGACCATGGCCGAGCTGCAAAAGCAGTATCCGAACCTAGGTCTGCAGACGATGCTGGCGGAAGAAAAGCTAGGTAATGCCAAAGAGGTTATTGTCGGGCAGCCGGCTTTCCTGCAGGATGCAAACAACGTTCTAAAGTGGGATCCGCTTAACGACTGGAAAACGTACCTGCGGTGGCGCATGGTGAGTTCGGTGGCCAATGCGCTTCCCAAAGCTTACGTAGACGAAGCTTTCCGCTACAACCAGGCCCTAAGCGGGGCCAAGCAGCAGCAGCCCCGCTGGAAGCGCATGATTCGCTCGACGGACGCGGCCCTGGGCGAAGCGTTCGGGCAAGTGTACGTCGATAAGGCTTTCCCACCGGAGGCCAAGCAGAAAGCCCTGACGTTGGTAAACAACCTGAAGGCTGCCTTCGCGGAGCACATTCAGCAGAATACCTGGATGAGCGCCGCCACCAAGGCCGAGGCCCTGAAGAAGCTTAACGCCTTCACCGTAAAAATCGGCTACCCTGATAAGTGGAAGGACTACTCCGCCCTGACTATCTCGCGTGATTCGTACCTGAAGAACGTGCTGGCAGCGCGCATCTGGGCTTCCGATGATAATGCCAGCAAGTTAGGGAAGCCAATTGACCGCAACGAGTGGGGCATGACCCCGCCCACGGTGAATGCCTACTACAACCCGCCAATGAACGAGATTGTGTTTCCGGCCGGCATTCTGCAGCCGCCTTTCTACGACCCCAACGCCGATGACGCGGTGAACTACGGCGGCATCGGGGCCGTAATCGGGCACGAAATGACCCACGGCTTCGACGACCAGGGCCGGCAGTACGACGCTGAGGGCAATCTGAAAGACTGGTGGACCAAAGAAGACGCCGACAAATTCAACCAGCGCGCGGCCATCGTAGGCAGCCAGTTCGATGCCTTCACGCCTCTGGATTCGGTGCACGTGAACGGCAAGCTGACGATGGGCGAAAACCTGGCCGACCTAGGTGGCCTGAATATCGCCTACACCGCCATGGAAAAAGCCATTGCCGGCAAGCCCAAAACCAAGCTCGACGGCTTCACGCCCGAACAGCGCTTCTTCCTGGCGTGGGCCCAGATCTGGCACGGCCACGCCCGGCCCGAGTACGTGCGTCAGCTGATACAGGTAGATCCGCACTCACCCGAGCAGTTCCGCACGATCGGGCCGCTGCAAAACATGCCGGAGTTCTACGAAGCGTTCGGCTGTAAGGACGACGCTAAGATGGTACGCGCCGCCGAAAAGCGGGCGAAAATCTGGTAGTAACCTAGGTTTTTAGTAACGCTGAAAAGGCGGTTTGCGATTAGCAGACCGCCTTTTTCGTGTTTGTGCAAGTTTTCTTGTCGTTAGAACCTAGCATCAGCACGCGAGATTTCTCCCGCTGGTCGAAATGACAGGCGTACAATGACCTAGGTTTGGACGGGCATACGACTGAAAATCGGCGCTAAACCGACGTACTCTTCAGCTGGATGCGTATAAGAATAGGCACCCGGTTGTAAGTTGCCAGTCTTTTATACCCTAGCTATGAAGCTTTACTTTATGAAAAAGTTGGTTGGTAGTTCAATGTTCATGTTGACGCTGTGTTTTTTAAGCTCGTGTCAAAAGCGAACCACCGACCCGCAAGCCTACCTCGCGGAGCCTAAAATTGGCGACGTGTACATAGTTCGTTTTCACCCCGAGGGCGACACTGCTTCCCGCTACTATTTCTATAAACTCTACCGGGTGACAAGCGACAGCGTGCTGTTCCATCCGGCCCGCAAGGAGGCGACGCAGCTCGATGCTGAGGTGAATGGCGCCGATTTTTTCGCCACGACTCAGACCCTAGGTTACACCCGCAACGAACTTCCTGGCCTACTGAAAGAGGAGCCCGGCGACGTGCTCCGGACGCGGCTAGTCGGCATCCGGCGGGAGTAGCAAAGTGTCCGCATCCTGTTCCCTGACCGGTAACTATTCGTAGAAGGAAGTGAATGGCTGGCGTGAGCGTACGCTCTTTGGCCATTTTCTACTCTGTAACTGATTGCCGATGCGAAGATTACTTGCTGTCTTTCTGCTGTTTGTAAACCTAGGTGCCCAGGCACAGCGTGAGTCGCCGCGCCAGCTGTACCCTGGGTTGTTTGAGGCCGTGCAACTGGGCCGCGTGTTCCCGGATGGCAAAACCTTCGTGGATGCCGTTCCGAAAGCCGCTCCGGCCGTAATCCGGCAAGCCTACGAGCAGCAGAAAACCCAACCGGGCTTTGACCTAGGTCGCTTCACGCTCAGGTATTTTGCGCCGCCCGGCGAGGTAACGAACCTCTATCAGAGCAACATCGCGGCCGGTATTCGCCACCACATCGATACGCTCTGGACGGTGCTGGAGCGCCGCGCCGACACGGCCACCACCCAGGCCACTTCGCTGCTGCCGCTGCCGCAATCGTACATCGTGCCGGGCGGGCGCTTCCGGGAAGTGTACTACTGGGATTCGTATTTCACGATGCTGGGTTTGCAGGAAAGCCACCGGTTTAAGCTGATCCGGCACATCCTGAACAACTTCGCCCACCTGATTGACACCAACGGCTTCATCCCGAACGGCAACCGCACGTACTACCTAACCCGCTCGCAGCCACCATTTTTCGCCAGCATGGTGGAGCTGCTGGCCCAGGCCGAGGGCGACACCGTGCTGCTGCGCTATCAGAAATCGCTGCTCAAAGAATACGCCTACTGGATGGCGGGGGCTGATACGCTGCGCCCCGGCCACGCCTACGGTCTGGCGGTGCGCCTGCCCGATGGCACCGTGCTGAACCGCTACTGGGATGCCAGCGACCAGCCGCGGGAAGAGTCATACGCGGAAGATGTGACGTCGGCGAAAACGAGCCCGCAGCCGTCTGGGGTTTTCTACCGCAACATTCGGGCGGCGGCCGCTTCCGGCTGGGATTTCAGCAGCCGCTGGTTTGGGCCGGCCGGGCACCTGGGTTCCATCCAAACCACCAACCTGCTGCCCGTCGATCTGAACTGCCTGCTTTATCACCTGGAAAACACGATTGCCCGCTCGTATCAGGTGCAAGGCAACAGCAGGAAAGCCGCTGATTTTAAGGCAAAAGCGGCTCGGCGCAAGAAGGCGATTCTGGCGTATTGCTGGGACAAAGACCTAGGTTGGTTTGTGGATTATAACTGGCAGCTAGGTCGGCGGACGTCGGTGCGCACCTTGGCCAGTGCTTTCCCGCTGGCTTTCGGCTTGGCTACCCGCAGTCAGGCAAAGCAAGTGGCGGCCGGGTTGCAAAAGGACTTTTTGAAGCCCGGCGGCCTAGTTACTACCCTCAACGCCAGCGGCGAGCAGTGGGATGCTCCCAACGCCTGGGCTCCGCTGGAATGGATGGCTATCAGTGGGTTGGAGCGCTACAAGCAGCACACCCTGGCGCGCGCTATTGCTGAGCGTTGGGCGGCGTTGAACATCAACGTGTTCAAGCAAACCGGCAAGCTGCTGGAGAAGTACAACGTCGTCGAGACGCAATTCAAAGCCGGCGGTGGCGAGTATCCGCTGCAAGACGGATTCGGCTGGACGAACGGCGTGCTGCTGAAGATTATGAATCAGTATAAGATTGAAGAAGGAATGTAGCGCGAAGCTCCCGCTTCGCGTATCGTTGAATAATCTGGTACCTAGGTTGTCGCACGATTCCGTTCAACGATACGCGAAGCTCAGGCTTGGCTAGCGCCTTCCTTCGGTTCGCGCTACATGCTATTTCACTACTTCCATCCTGATATCCACGTCCTTCTTGGGCCAGTTGTAGGCATCAATGGGCTCGTTGGCTATTTTGTCAATCACATCCAGGCCTTCCACGACTTCCCCAAACACCGTGTATTTGCCATCCAAAGCCGGCACGCCCCCCACAGTTTGGTAGGCAGTAAGCTGCGCGGGCGTGAGCTTGCGACCTGCCATTGCCTGTGCCATTGCGGGCGCCGTTTTTTTGCCGTGCACGATGTAGAAATCGTTGTTGGAGGAAAGGCGGCCGGGGTTCTGCTCATCGTCGTAGCGGGCCATGCCGAGGGCGCCGTGCTTGTGGAAGTGCGCGGGCCGGACTTCGGGCGGCAAGTGGTACTTGGTGATGCGAATGGTGCGGTGGTCGGAGCGCCCGCCCTGCACCACGAGGCCTTTTACCACGCGGTTGAACACAGTTTCGTCAAACACGCCTTTGCGGGCCAGCAGCAGGAAGTTGGCCTTGTGAATGGGCGTATCGTCGTAGAGCTTGATGCGCATATCACCTAGTCGTGTATGGATAATGACCTCAGAAGCAGGGTATTGCTTCAGATAAGCTAGGAGCAGCGGTGCCGCGTTGCTGTCGGTGAGCGTCGTCAGGTCGGGGCCGGGTACGGGGGGCGGGGCGGGCTTGGTGGCGGATGTTTCGGCCGGTTTCTCGGCCTGGCCGCAGGCGGTGGCCAGCAACACGGCCGCGCACAGCCCCACTGTTTTCGGCCAGACAGCAAGCGCAGAAGTAGGAGAGAACATAAGCAGAGCAGAAAGATAAAAGGCCGGGTGAACTGGCGTGGTAGGAGGGAGGCGCTGGCGCAACCTAGGTCATGCAAAACCAACAGACGCAAAGATGCGCGACGAAGGCTCGCCAGATATAAAAAAAGTTGCTGCCGACCATAGCCGACAGCAACTTGAAATATCTCGAATCTGAAGGTAAGAAACCTAGGTTACGGCTTGATACCCATCTTCTTGGCGATGTCCGTGAACATCTGCGGGTCGTAGTCGAAGTCGGCACCGACGGGGGAAGAAAGCTGGGGCTCTTCTTCCAGGTCGGGATACGGCACGCCCATAAAGCCGCCCTGCACGAGCTCCAGCGGCTGGCCGTCTTCGGGGTGGGTGCCGTTCCAGATCAACCCAGCCTGTTTGTAGTCTTCGGGGCTGAAGGTGTAAAGCTTGAGGTGCAGCTTCTGCTCTTCCTGAAGCTTTTTGGCTTCCGGGAATTTGTCGTTGCTGAGTTCGGGCACCGGCACCAGCTTGCTTACTTCCACGCCGGTCAGTTTCTCAAGCGCTTTGGCGTAGGCCACTACGTGCAAGCCGCCGCGCACCAGCAAGTAGCCGACCATCGTGCGGGCGCACGGGTCCGTTACCATTTCGTACACGCGCATCTTGTTGGCCCGCGCGCCGCACTCCAGGAAGAAGTTATGCAGCAAATCGAGGCGCAGGTTGCCGCTGCTGTGCACGTACTGGCCCGTCCAGGGGTTGCCCATCGAGTCGTAGGGCAGCGCGGCCTGGGCGCTGGCTAAGTAATGGTACGAGAAGCGGGCATCAACGGTATCTTTCAGCGGCGCCGGCTTCGGGTCGGTGCCCTTCACAGTTTGCCCTGACAACAAGAGGTTTATGGCGTATGACACGGCCTCAATGTGGCTGTACTCCTCGGCCGCGATGCTGCACGTCAGGTCGTAGAACGGCCGTAGCTTGTTCCGACCCCGGAAGTTAAACGACTGGAACGTGTAGTTCATCAGTGTCGACATCTCCCCGTACTTGCCGCCTAGCAGCTCCTGAATAGCCGCTGCATCATTGGGCGAAGGATTCTTGGGCTTGGGCAGCTCGATGGCCAGCCGGTCATAGCGTAAGATCATTGTGGACAGGTGATATGGTGGAAGAAAAAAGAGTTTACCCTAGGTTGTGGAACAAGGCCACGCCCAGGGTAAACTCAGCTTACGTTTCTACCTGCCCGAAGTTGGTATAATATCTTAAAGCTCAACAGCAAGAAGAGCTGATAAACAGCTAATTCCAGCCGTCATCGGCCTTTTTCTCCTTCTTGATTTTCTCTTTCTGCTTCGGCGCATCGCCGCCTTTCGTCTTTACTTTCACCTTCTCGGGAGCAGCAGGAGCCGCCGCCGGAGTGGCTGGAGCAGCCGGAGGAGCAGCTTCGAAGGCGGCCGGAGTAGCCGGCGCATCTTCCGCCGACTTAATTTCGTCGGGGCGCTCCACGGCTTTTTCTTTTTGCAGAGCAATGAGCTGCTGCTCAGGCACCAGCTCGTTTTTGTTCCAGGTTTTGAGCTGAGCGGCCAGCGCGGCTTTCTCCTCCTTGGTCGGCTTTTTCGCCATCAGGGCATTCAGATCGGGGCTACCGGCGTCTTTCCAGGCGGTCAGCCACATCGATGCCACCATCGTTGGAGCCTGCTTGAGGCGGTAGGCTACCTGCCCACCGACTTCCTTGTGGTAAGCATCGGCAAAGGCATCGGAGTAGGCGCGGCGGGTTTTGCCGAACTTATGTGAGTAGCTGTACTTAGTGTCGGGCGTGAATTTGCGCGTTACCAGCTCCTCTTTGTCGAAGGTATCCCCCAGGAAACCGTAGGAAGACTGTACGACCTGCCAGATGGCACCTTGCGGGTCTTTCAGGTAGTAGCCAGGGTCGCTATCGAGCTTGTATTCAGCAATATGGCGCTCCGGGAGCTTGCTTTCCCAGAGGCTGTGCATTCCCTCTTGGTTGGTGAGCTGCCCATCGTAGTTCTCGGTGGTGTGCAGCGGCACAAAAGCATCTGACACATAATGACCTAGGTCGGCAGAGAGGCGGATAATCGCCGTGGTATCGCGCTGCTTGAAGGCTTCAGTCAGCTGCTCTTTCACCTCCGTCACCGTCCACGGCACGGTGCCATATTTGCGCAGCGTGTCAGCCGAGTACTTCGCGCTGGCTTTATCCCAGGCTTTGGGCATGTCGCCAAACGGGTTTTCGCCGTAGTGGTCCATGTCGATGTAGTGCTTGGGCGCCTCGGCCGGGTCCGACTCGCGCCGCTCGTCGGGAGCTGTGATAAGCTTCACGATTTCTGACATGTGTCGGAAGTAGAAGCCCTGCATGGCGCTGGGCAGCGCATACACCGCGACTTGCCCAATGGTGCGGTGACCAAAATAGCCCCAGCCAGGTGATAGTGCCGGAAACAAAAGCGCCAAGCCCAGCACAAGTAACGTTTTTTTCATAATCAATAAAGAGAGATAAGCTGCCTGAAATGTGGTAGCGCGAAGTTCGGGATTTTCTTAGAAGTTTTGGATAATGCCGGGACGCGGAGGAGCTAGGAGAAAAGCTAGGTTTGTGAATTCAGGTTGAATGCAGCAGCCTGAAAACTCAGTGCCAAAAAACGTCATAACTTTTTCCGGGCACCTTCGACCAGGAAAATACATAAGCCGTAACTTCCTCGCTCCTAGCTCCTCCCAATGAATATCTCCCGGAAGAAGATAAACTACTCAATTACCAAGCGGCTGCGGACATATCTGCATGACTACGACCGGGAAACCAGGCTGCCTGTTACTTACGCCGACTTGCAGCACTTCACGGGGGCATTTCCGCGCCTCGACCGCAACGGCCACGACACGCTCTGGCAGACCGTCTACTACGAGCCCAGCAGCCTGCGGGAGCTTTCGGCCGGGCTTTCGGAAGTGTACGCGCTGCTGAAAACCGACGGCGACTTGTCCTTTTCTGAGCACCTGATTGCCGACCGAGTTGACTACTGCCGCTTCGGCAACAGCAATCCGTTTCGGGTGCGCATCGTGAACCAGTTCAACGACAACTACGACTACTTCTACGTGAAGCGGGCGGATGCCTCGCGGGTGTACGGGCTTGAGCTGGAGCACGTTCTATCGCCTAATCGCATCAACTACCTCGTGTGCGGGGACTCGCTGATTGAGGAGCACATTGCCGGCATTCCCGGCGACGACTTCATTCGCCACCACCTCAACCGGCCGCACCTCAACCAGGTGCGCATTGCCAAGGAGTTTGTCAAGTTCAACGAGCGGTGCTTTGCCCGGCTGCTCGGCGATATGCGCGCCTATAACTACGTCATCGATGTAACGCCTGACTTCGAGGATGAGCAGTACCGCGTGCGCGCCATCGACTTCGATCAGCAGAGCTACGAAGGCCGCAAAACGATGTATTTGCCGCAGTTTTTCAAGGATAATCTGCCTATCGTGCAGATGTGTGGCGAGCTGCTCTCCCCGGAAAGTGTACGCCAGTACCAAACCGAAGAGCGTGCCCTGATGGGCCGGCGCGTGCGTGCCGCCCGCTACCGCCTCAAAGATCTGATCGACTGCATGCGCGCCGATGAAATATCTACTTCCGAAAAGATTGAGGAACTCAAAGGCGAACTGAACCGCCACCATCATACCGAGCATTTTAACCGCTGCCGCACTATGGGCGATGTGGTGCGATTGAACCTGCGCCTGATGCTGCTAGGTCGCGCAAGACCGCACTAAGCGTTAGGTGGTGTGATAGTAGTGAGGAGTAATAAGAGCCATAGTAAAGTCTTGTTCAACAGTAGAATACCTAGGTTTTTTCTGCTTATTTACTCTCGACGGAGTGCGCAAAAAGCCCGTCATGCTTCGGCTACTGCTTCTGCATGACGGGCTTTTGTAAAAGTGAAACCTAGCCTTTCTTAGTGCGGGTTTCGACGGCCTGGGCCGCGTATTGCTCCGAATAGCGGTTTAGCAATTCGCCGAGGTGCGTAAAGATAAAATCGGCGGCTTGCTCCCGTACGGTGACACAATCGCCTTCAAATTCATGGCGAATTTCCTCCGCGTGATTTTGGTGCAGGAAGGTGAAAAAGACGGTGCCGACAGGCTTGATGTCCGCTTCGGAGGCGCCTTCCGCACACAAGCCCGTCACGGCCACGCACACATCAGCGGGCAATTTCTTGTGCAGGCCCATCACCATTTCATTCGTTACCTGCTGCGACTCGGCCGTGTACAAACTGAGCGATTCCTGGCTCACGCCCAGCAGCTTCTGCTTGGCTATCGGGTGGTACGTGACAACACTGCCCAGCAGCACTTCGGAGCTGCCTACGCCCTTGGAAAACTCAGAGGCGAGCAGACCGGCCGTACAGCTTTCCGCAAAGGCAATAGTGAGTTTGAACTGCAGGAATTTCTTGACGAGGTTATCTATTTCGGGTGTTTCCATAGTGTGGGAAGTAGAGCGTAGGCCCCGTATACTTCACCTGATGCCTTCGGGTTAGAAATAAAAGGAAGCTTTTGAAATGTATTTTCAGCTAGCTCAACTGTGCACGCTGCGACCTGACCACAAGAACTATATTCCAAGCTGAACCGTCGTGACTTGATGGTTTACTGTAGCTGAGCGGCTGAGCTGTTCAACTAAGGCCGGCCGCTTCTAAGGCTCAGTTAAGCTAATAAGGATTGTAGCGGCAGCTTAGGTGTCCTTGACTGTCAGCGCGATGAAAGAGCAGATAGCTCAGGTAGCGGAGTAGAAGCGCTGGAAGTAGCTTTGGAAAGACAAGGGTAAGGGCACAGTACTTGGTTTAATCTAAAATTAATGTATATAGAATTATGTATGGGGGCAACCTTTTGTATGTTATTGTAATCACTTTAGCAGCACCTAAGCGACAGGGATGGAAAGCTTAATAGCAGGGGGCAGAGAGGAGTAGGGCGCTATAGTTTCTATTGGCTTACGACCACTTAAATTATCCTTCCACCCTTTACCGCTCACGTAATGATTACATGCTTATTGCCGCGCCAGCGTTGGCAAAACTGGATAGTACTGTTCGCTTTGGTTCTACTTGCTGGTGGCGGAGCCCGTGCGCAGACGTTTGATCAGGTAACGGCGATTGATGAAGCATTAGCCAACGGTACTGCGCGGGGGCAAAGCGTGGTAACTGACGCGGCTGGTAATGTGTTGGTTACTGGTATTTTTCAGGGTAGCCTCACGCTTGGGAATACGACGCTGGTTAATCCTGGAATACCGTATGTCGGATCGGATGCTGTGTTCGTCGCCAAGCTGGATGCTGCCGGCAACTGGCTTTGGGCCGTGCGGGCGAGCAATACTGGCGCAACTAACGGCTTCGGTCGCAATGCTAGCCTAGCGTTAGACGCGGCAGGTACTCCGTACCTAGTAGCTTCTTTACTAGGGAGCTTTACCTTTGGTACTACCACCCTGACTAGCAGTAACACTGGTACCGACGTCGTGGTGGCGCGGCTGAATGGTGCCACGGGCGCCTGGGAATGGGCTGTGCGTGCCAGTACCAGCAACAGCCTCAATGCCAACATTAGCAATGGTATTACTGTGGATGGAAAAGGCCATGTGTATGTAACCGGTAGCTTCGTTGGCAGCGCTACTTTCAGTAATGCTAGTGCTGCTTCCCCTACGCTAACCAGCAATGGCGCGGCAGCCGATATCTTTGTGGCGCGTCTGGATGCTCTGACTGGCAACTGGCAGTGGGCTGTGCGTGGAGGCGGTACGGAAAACGACCAAGGTGCCAGCATCGTGGCAGATGCAGCCGATAACATTTACGTGACAGGTGCATTTCGCAGTACCGACGCTAGTCCTGCCACATTCGCGCCTGCTGCTGGTGCTCCCCTGACGCTTGCTAGCCGTGGAAGTGCCGCCGATATATTCGTAGCGCGCTTAGATGGGACCACCGGTGCCTGGCAATGGGCTGCGCGCGCAGGCAGCACGCAAGATGATGCAGGGGCAAGTGTGGCGGCAGATGCTACTGGGCACGTGTACGTTACTGGCGGCTTCGTAGGGGGCGGCACTACTTCCTCCTATCCGCCCGTCTATATCCCAGCAGCTACCTTTGATAGTCCGTCAGGCTCATCGCTGACCTTAGCCGGAGCCAGTGGCTCAGATATCTTTGTGGCGCGCTTAGATGCAGTCACAGGCAGCTGGCAGTGGGCTGTGCGCGGAGGATCGTATGGTGCTGATGCGGGCACTAGTATTGCGGTAGATGCAACGGGTGTACCCTTCATAACAGGATATTTTAGGACGTTTATCCCCTCTGGCCCAGCAGAATTTAGTCCTACCGTTTCAGGCAGCCCTATTCTTTTAGCCGGAAACACAAGCCAGGAAACCAGCTTTGCGTTCGTTGCCCAACTAGAGGAATCTACCGGCAAGTGGCGCTGGGTAGTACCGGCGAGCAACGTGCCAAATGGGAGCGGAGGCAACGGATTAGCAGTTAAGAATGGGCGTATTTACACCACAGGCTTCTATACAAACAATGGCACGTTTAGCAGTTCGCAAGCCTCAGGAGTGATTGGGGGCAACAATGCCAACGCCTTTGTGGCACAAACAGATGCCAACAATGGTAGCTGGTTATGGGTAAAAAACCCGGATGCTGGTGGCGTTAAGCAAGTAACCAGTGCTGCTACTGATGCTGCCGGCAACGTGTACGTAAGTGGCGTCTTTCAGGGTAAGCTCACGCTTGGTACCACAACGCTGGTTAGCGCAGGGCCGACATCGACTGGGTTCATTGCCAAGCGCGACCCGGCCGGCAACTGGCAGTGGGCTGTGCGTGTGACTACCAGTCAAGGTCTGGCGGAAACAGGTATTGCCGTTGATGCGACGGGGCATCTATACACGACCGGGAGCTTCAGCGGTGTAGCTACATTTTACAATGCAGCTGGCACTGCCTTGACCGTAAACGGGGGCAGTACTTACGTAGCCCGGCTTGATGTCGCAACTGGTAATTGGCAATGGGCCGTGTGCAGCACCGGAGGGTCTGGCCCTTTTATCGGTAGTCGTATTGCTGTGGATGCAGCCGGCAATCCATACGTGTCAGGCCTCTTCCAGCGCACCATGACTTTTGCTGGCAGCAACGGCCCTATCACGCTGGCAAGTACTATAGCACCCAATGAGTACACCTATACGACCCCTGATCTGTTCGTGGCTCGCTTATCTCCAACCGATGGCACCTGGCAATGGGCTGTGCGCGCTGGCGGAGCTAGCAATGATTTTAGTGGAGGAATAGCAGCCGACCCTACCGGGCATGTGTTTGTGACGGGTGCCTACATTGGCAACGCCACCTTCAGCAGCCCAAACGGAGGCGTGCTCACGGTGCCTGGCTTTGCCAACGGAACCGATATTTTCGTGGCCCGGCTTGATGCGGCTACGGGTGCTTGGCAGTGGGCCACGCGGGGCGGCAGCAACGCCCCGCTCTCCGGCGCCGACGACTTTGGGAAAGCCATTGCGGTAGGCACCGGTGGCGATGCGTATATAACGGGCAGCTTCACCGGAAATGCGACATTCGGCAACCTAGCCCTTGGTACAAACCTAGCTTCTGTCACGGACTCAAGAACATTCGTGGCCCGGCTTGATGGCGCTACCGGCGCTTGGCGCTGGGTTGTGCGCGGCGGCGGCAACCAAGGCACCAGCCTCCAAACAGATGCCGCAGGGCGCGTATACGCAGCAGGTGATTTCCGCGGGACGGTCACCTTCGATAGCCCCACCCTTAGCCCGTTGCTGACTACTACCAGCCAAGGCGGCTCTGATGTTTTTGTGGCTCGCCTCGACGCTGCCAGTGGCGCCTGGCAGAACCTGGCTACCTACGGCAGTCGCGCCAACGAGCAAAGTGCCGCGCTATTACTAACGCCTCAGAATAACGCATATGTAGCAGGTAACTATACTAATGCGCAGGATTTTGCGTCTGCTCCTCCAATTAATTACGGCCCTTTGTACAACACTGGTTTCGTGGCGCGGCTATCATCTGGTTGGGTATTGCCCGTGCGCGAGCAGCAGCAAGAAGCGCAGAAAGCTAGCTTTCAGGTGTTTCCAACTGCTATTAGCGCAGGTCAGGCCTTGCACTATGTCGTTGAAGAGCAGCTAGGAAAGACAGCAATAATAGAGCTATGTACCCTCACCGGGCAGCGGGTGGCGCGGTGGTCGGTGTCGTCGGCAGCGGGAATGTTGCCAGCGCCGACGTTGCGCGCAGGCATCTACCTGGTGCGACTGACTACGGCAGGAACTACCCAGGCCACGCGTATTATCGTGTATTAAGATTGATTGAAAAAGAGCCTGGCTGCTTCCTTGAATAAGGGTCTGGCCGGGCTCTTTTATTCTTGTTGATAATTGAGAAGCTACTCCTGCTTGTACACCACGCCTTGCTTCATCACGAACGTAACGTGCTGCATCACTTTGATATCCTGCAACGGGTCGCCGTCCACGGCTACCACGTCGGCGAGCTTGCCGGCCTCCAGCGTACCTAGGTTCGGGGTTTCGCCCAGCAGATCGGCGGCGTTGATGGTAGCGGCGCGTAAGGCTTCCAGGTTCGGCATCCCGGCCTCGGTCATGTACTGAAACTCCAGGGCATTTACGCCGTGCCGGTACACGCCGGCATCGGTGCCAAAAGCGATTTTGACGCCGGCCTTGTAGGCTTTACCGAAAGTGCCTTGCAGCAAAGGTCCTATGCTCAGTGCTTTAGGCTGCACGGCCGCCGGAAAATAGCCCACAATCTTAGCGGAGTCGGCCACCGACTTGCCGGCAATAATGGTGGGCACGTAGTAGGTGTTGTACTTTTTGGCCAGCTTCATGCCTTCTTCGTCCATCAGCGTACCGTGCTCGATGCTGGTCACGCCGGCCCGGATGGCGCGCTTGATGCCTTCGGCGCCGTGCGCGTGGCAGGCGACCTTCAAACCTAGGTCGCGGGCCGTTTCGACTACCGCTTTAATTTCCTCCTCGCTGTACTGCGGGCCGCTGCCGTCTTTCGACAAGTCGAGTACGCCGCCGGTGGAGGCAATCTTGATGACGTCGGCGCCGCGCTTGAACTGCTCGCGCACGGCCTGTCGGCATTGGTCGGGGCCGTTGGCTACACTCGACGGCTGACCTAGCTTATCCATCAACTCACGCGACAGACCATTAGTATCGTCCATGTGGCCGCCGGTGGCGGAAATAGCGTTGCCGGCCGTAAAGATGCGCGGGCCAACAACTTGGCCGCGGTTTACGGCATTGCGCAACGATACGTTCACGCCGGAGCCACCTAGGTCGCGCACCGTCGTGAAGCCGGCTAGCAGCGTTTTGCGGGCGTTGTCCAGGGCGCGGTAAGCGACATCCGCGGGATTGAGGATGAACTGCTCGCTAAAGTTATTTTTGCCCGGCTGCGTCTCGATGTGCACATGGCAATCAATCAGGCCGGGCAGTACCGTCTTGTTTTTCAGGTTGATGGCTTTGTCGGCGGCGCTGCCCGTGGTGTAGCCCGATTGCACCGCCGTCACGCGGCCTTTTTCCACGACGATGGTCATTTCGGTTTGCATTCGGCCGGAGCGTACGTCCAGCAGGCGGCCGCATTGCAGGTAGGTTTTTTGCGCGTGCGCCGCGAATACGGGCAGCAGTAAGCCACTGAGTAAGAGGGGTAGAGGTCGTAATTTCATGAAAGAACGGTTAAGAGAAGTCGGGTCAAGTTAGGGAATAGAAATACGCTGCATGTAGCAGTATCGGGTCGGAATGGCTACCTTGGCCGGCATAATTTCTTGCTTTTTCTCACCTCCACTCTTCCAATGGCTACGCACGAAGAATTTGAAGCCGCTGCCCAGCGCGCTCAGCAACTCCCCACCAAGCCTTCCAACACCGTTTTACTTCAGCTCTACTCGCTCTACAAGCAAGCCACCGAAGGCGACGTGACCGGCTCACGCCCCGGCGGTTTCGACTTCAAAGGCATTGCCAAGTACGACGCCTGGGCCAGCCTCACCGGCAAAAGCAAAGAAGCCGCCCGCCGCGAATACGTGGAGCTGGTGAACTCCCTGTTCGCCGTCTGAACCACGGATTTCGCGGACGATTCGCTTTGGGTCTTTCTCGCTTGTCCTAACAAAAAAGCCTCTCCGCTTGCGGAAAGGCTTTTTTGCTGAATAGAACCTAGGTTATGAATCGTCAACAAAATCCGGACGAATCCGTGGTTTAGATTTAAACCTTCGGCGCGGGCAGGTCGAAGGCTACGGCGTTGTGCTCGAAGTGACCTTTGTGCGAGCCGTCGCAGAACGGCTTGTTGCTGGAGAGGCCGCAGCGGCAGATGCTCACCCGCTCGCGTCCGCCGAGGCCGTACGGTTGCCCTTGGGCATCTACAATTTCGAAGTCACCCTCCACGCGGAGGGAGCCATTGCTGAGAACAGTGAGTTTGGTTGCCATGAGAAGTTATCGAGGTAAAGAGTAAAGAAGGAGCGCAAGGTAAGCCACGGGCGGTTATGGCGGCGGCAATGCCAAACCTAGGTTGGGCGGCACGCCAGCAGGAGACTACGCCAGCTCCTTGCGCATCACGTAGTCGTTCATCCAATAAGGCCCAATCGGAACGTCTTCTTCCCGGTGCCGCTGAAAACCCTGGCGCTCGTAGAACGAAATAGCCGGATTGTAGCGGTTCACGTTCAGCTCCAGGGCCGTGCCGCCCGCCGAGCGGATGATGTCTTCCACCGCCTTGATCAGCTGCTGACCTAGGCCCTGGCCCTGATGCGAGGGCAGCAGGTAGATTTTGTTAAGGTGGTAGATGCCAGCATCTTTGGCCGAGAAAGATGCAAAGCCGCTCGGGTGCCCGTCGTAGTGCAGGAGCAGAAACTGGTGGCCTTGCTCACTCATCTGCCGCTGCAACGAGGCCGGCGTGTAGATGACGCGGTACATGTACTCCAGCTGGTCTTTGGAGATGATGAAACGGTAGGTCGGCTCCCAGGTCGCTTCGGCCAGACTAACGATGGTGGGGATGTCAGCCAGGGTGGCAGGCTGAACAGTAACCGTGGGTGATTCAGGTAACATAGGCTGCAAAAACGTCATTTTCCGGCTAAGAACCGAACCCATTTCGCTGCCAGCGCCGTTTTAGGCCCGAAATTCCCACCGCTTTTCATACGAACGACGCACCTTGGGCGTTCGTATGAACATTGCTACTCTTGCATACTATGAAACGACTCTCCCTTTCGTTTGCTTTTCTGACGCTCGCGCTAACGCCGCTGGCCGCAACGGCCCAGCAGAAAACAACTGCCAGCACCCCATCGGCCGTGGAGCGCGACCTGCGCACCTTCAGCGGCTGGGTCGACCAGAAGATTGATAGCGCCTCGGCCGGTGCGCACCGGAAATGGCCCAAACTCATGGCCGACTTCGACCGGCAGAGCGCCCGCCTCGACCGCGCTACGGATAGCCTCTCGGCGCAATCGAAGCAGAAGTACGCCGCCCAGAAAGCCCGCTACAAGACGTGGGCCGCCAATCAGCAGCGCATTGACGCCGCGGTGCAAAATGACCCGACCGCTGCCACGGCCGCGCAGAATAAATTGCTAGGGGAGAAGGTAAACATCAGCACTGCGCGCGCCACCGAGCTGCCCGACCTCTATGGCCGCTTCCTGGAATCGACGCGGGCCCAGCGCCGCACCTGGATGGCCGCCGATTGGAGCGCTGCCGGCTTGGTGCTGGAAAAGCTAAATGCTCGCTACGAGCAGGTGAAGGAGAGCTTAGACATCGACGAAAAGGTGCGGATACGCTCATTGCAGGGCGAATTCCGAACGCTGGAGAAGGCTAAGGACATGAAGGACATCTTCAACGGGCTGTAAACCTAGGTTAACCCTACGGCATGGGACTGGCTCTGGAGCCAGTCCCACGCGGTGGGCACGTCGTAAAACATCTCAATGGCAATGTGCGGCTGGATGCGCTTCATGAACTCGATGCTGACGATCTGATTGCTTACATCCAGCGCGAAAACGTAGGCAATAGCCCGCAATCCGTCCTGCAAAGCCTGCGGTAACCACTCGTACTCCAGCCAGATCATGGCCTCGCTCCAGTCGCCGGTCGACTGGTGTTTGTCGTTGAGCAGGAGCGGGCAGTGCAGCCAGCTCTGTAGCGCCGTAGCCTGTTGTGCGCCGCGCACTACTTCTTCTGCTGTCAGGTTGCCGAACCAGCGGGCATACAGCACTTTCTCGGCTTTATAATGCCAAAATTCCAGGAGCAGTTGCCCGTGCATATCGGGCAGGGTAGAAAGAAGGTAGGGTTGGGTAGGCATCGAGCGATAATGATGAGTATAAGCGATATAAGGCATTCATCTAATGTAATAAAAGATAGGATTTATTATACTATACTTTGGTTTAATAGGATGATAAGTAATTGGCCGCCGTTCTGGCCCGATGCGTTATTTTTGCGGCTCACGTTGAGTTACCTATTTCGCCCATGCACATTGCAATCGTCGGCAACATCGGGGCCGGCAAGACTACGCTGGCCAATAAATTAGCGCACCACTTCCACTGGGAGGTTTTCCTGGAAGACGTCGATCATAACCCGTATCTCAAGGATTTCTACGATGATATGCCGCGCTGGGCGTTTCATCTTCAGGTATATTTCCTGAACAGCCGCTTCCGCCAGACGCAGCATATCAAGAAGTTACAGAGCGCTGGCAAAGGCGTTATTCAGGACCGCACCATCTATGAGGATGCCCACATCTTCGCGGCCAACCTGAACCAGTCGGGCCTGATGACCGAGCGCGACTACCAGAACTACCTAGGTCTGTTTGAGTCGATGATCAGCATGGTGGCGCCGCCCGATCTGCTGCTCTACCTGCGCGCCGACCTGCCCAAGCTGATTCAGCAGATTGAAAAGCGCAACCGCGACTACGAAAACAACATCAAAATCGAGTATCTGCGCAATCTGAACGACCACTATGAGCAGTGGATCAGCAGCTACAAGTACGGCAAGCTGCTCATCGTCGACGTGAACCACCTCGACTACGTGCAAAACCCCGAGGACCTAGGTACCATCATCGACCGCATCAACAGCACGCTGTTTGGGCTGTTTTAAGTTGGTTGGTTATCAACGGTATTGCTGTCTCTCATCCTGAACGTAGCAGAGCGGAGTGAAGGACCTTCCTCTGAGAAGCGACAAACTTTCTAAAAGCCGAAAAGCCCCTGATCAACCTAGGTGGTTAATCAGGGGCTTTGGGTTTAAATAGGACTTTGTGCGTATCAGAGGGAGGTCACACCGCTTGATGCGCGGAATGCAAACTCAGGATGACAGACATGTTTACTTGCCTGTCAATCACTTTACTCGCTCTCCAAAGCCCGATTCAGGAACTTCACGAGCGGCTGCGCGGCCTGGAAGCTAGCCAACACGCGCTGGGTGAAATCGGGAGCCAGCAGCTCGGCATCGGAGAAGGAGTGCGATACGAAGAAGTCTTTGAGCTTGAGCCACTCGATGTCGGGGTCGTTCTTGTCGTAGCCTTTGGGCGGGCGCTGGAGCCGCTCGCCTTCGAAGCCGTCGGGGAAATAGTGCAGCAACCTAGGTTCCTCGCGCAGCGCCTGAAACTCAACGCCGTTGTAGTGAATTTCCTGCCGGATGCGGGCCAAGCCGGTTGATTCCGGACGCCATTTGCCGGCCCCGACCAGCGTTTGGCCGTTCGGCTCCACAGCCAGGTAATAGCCGGCCCACGGCGAATGTCGCCCACCGCGGCTCATGCCGGCGCCCATTCGGTTTTTATACGGCTCGCCGCTCTGCCGAAAACGGTCATTTTTGTTGATCCGAAACATGGAATCAGAGGGCGTGATGCCTTGCAAGTCCGGATCGAAGCGCTGCAAGCCGTGCAGAACCTCCTGAATCAGCGCGGTGAACGTGGCACGCGCACGATGGTAGTCGGCGCGGTTGGCGTCCATCCAGACTTTGTTGTTATTGGCGGCCAGGTTGCGAAGAAAGTCGAGGAGGAAGGGAAGGTCCATGGGAATAGAGGTAGGAACGCGCCACGGCGCGTTCGGCGTTTGGGTTGCCTGCCTAGGTTGCGCAGTATAGTCGTGCAACGCCGAACGCGCCGTGGCGCGTTCCTCCGGGTTACTTGTAGCTAAGCACCGACACGGCATCGCCAACGTGCAGCACGCCGCGGCCGGGGCCGGTTACGTTTTGGCCAAACATGACGTGTTTCCCTACGGTGCGGTAGCTGGCCATCGTGCGGAGCGGCTCGCTTTGGCCGTTTTTCGCACCTGTTTGCTGGTCGATGGTCGTCACGACGCAACGGCCGCAGGCGCGCACCGCCCGAAAACCTAGGTCGCCGATCTGAAAATCGCTCCAGGTGTCTTCGGCGTAGGCGTCGCCGCCCGTAAACACCAGATTGGGCCGGAAGCGGTTCATCGGGACGGGCTGCACCAAGCGCGTATTTAGCTCATCCAATGACGATTGGCCGATCAGCAGAAACGGGTAGCCATCGGCGAAGCTCACCAGCGTGCCCTTCGGGTTCCAGTCCGGCTCCACGTCGCGCCGCACCATATCCGACATGTACACCAGCTTGCAGGGCTGCCCCAGGGCCTCCGTCAGCCACTCGTCGGCGGCCGGTGCGCCGCGCCAGGCAAACACCATATCATCCCAGATGGTCACGAAGAGCGTCCGCTCAGGGCTGGCTTCGAAGGGCACGTACAGGGGCAGCAGGTCGGGGCGTTGCCGGTGCGTAAGCAGAAAACCGTTGTAGGCCGGATGCACGTCGAGCAGCGCCATTTCGGCGTTCTGGCGCTGGGTCATAAACTGGTTGCGCGCATTTACAATCAGCCAACGGCGGTCGTAGCGCAGGCCGCGGGGCTCCACGGCGGCTTCCGTCAGGCGGATGCCGCCGAGGGATTTAACGGGATAGATGTAGAGGTCGGAGAGGGTAAGAGAGGGCATGAAGGCAAAAGTGTAGACCTAGCTTTGGCCTGAGCCAACTAAATAGGAAGAAGCCAGAACCGATGTAGAGACGCAATATTTTGCGTCTCGGCGTTGAACAATCAGTACCAATTTGCTGGTAAGGTATCGTTCAACGGCAAGACGCAAAATCTTGCGTCTCTACATCGGTTCTTGCGCGTTCAAGTAGCCTTACGGCTGCTGCTGCGCCAGCTGCACGGCGCGGTACAGGTTCACTACGCCGCCCGTGTTCGACAGCTGATCAAACGGCACCTTGGTCTGGGTGCCGGGCTTGAAAACCTGCGTGTGATACGGCACGGCCGACTGCTGAATGATGCGCTTCAGATCGACGGGCGTGAGCTTGGGGAAGTATGACTTCAGCACGGCGGCAATGCCCGACACGACCGGGCCGGCCATACTGGTGCCGCTTTCGTTGCCGTATTTGTTGCCGGGCAGGGTCGAGTAGATGTTCACGCCGGGCGCAAACACATCCACGGTGCGCTTGCCGTAGTTCGAGAATTCGGCAGCTAGCTTTTCGTCGTCCTGGCGGGCCGAAGCACCCACCGTAATCATGTTCGGGATGGTTTTGCCATCCAGGAAGCGCGGCGACGGATACTGCGTTTCCACGTCCAGATCCTTGTTTTCGTTGCCAGCCGAGTGTACCAGCAGCACGCCTTTCGTGCCGGCGTAGCGAATGGCTTCTTCCACGGCCGGGCGCTGGGGCGAGTAGTACTTGCCGAAGCTCATGTTGATGATCTGCGCGCCATTATCCACGGCGTAGCGGATGGCGTTGGCAATGTCCTTGTCGTGCTCGTCGCCGTTGGGCACGGCGCGCACGGCCATGATGCGCACCGAGCCGGCCACCCCCTGCACACCTAGGTTGTTGTCGCGGTCGGCGGCGATGATGCCGGCTACGTGCGTGCCGTGCTCGGGGTCGGGGCCGGTCACGTCTTTATTGCCGTAGGCGCGGTCCTTGGTGTTCTCGGGGTTGTCGCCGATGATTTCGCGCGGGTTGTACTTGAGGTTGAGCGAGTAGTCGAGGCCGGTTTTGCCGTGTTCGGCGGCTTTCTTCATCTCCGCCACCACGCTTTCCGCGTCGGCAAAGCCCATGGTCGTGATGCCCTGGTAAAGCTGCTGGCTAACCTCAAGCAGAGCCGGGTTCGACGTGGGCGGATGGTGCAGGGTGGCCGTATCGAGGCGCTGCACGTTCAGGGCCTGCTTCACCTGCGTCACGACTTGTTCCGTCTGCTCGTAAAGCTGCCCGATCTGCTGGGCCTGCTTGGTGTTTTCGTCGAGCTTCTCCTGGTAGGTTTTCTTCACCTGCGTGTACAGGTCAAACTCCTCGCGCTTGGCGGTTGGCACCGAAGTGCGGGTTTTGCCTTCGTACAAAGGTTGCAGCTTGGCCATCAGGCGCGTGTCCTCGTAGGTATCGATGTCGACGTTGCGGCCGTCTTTGGCACCCAGGAAGTTCCAGCCGTACACGTCATCCACGAAGCCGTTGTGGTCGTCGTCCTGTCCGTTGCCGGCAATTTCCTTGGGGTTTTTCCACATTACGCGGCGCAGGTCCTGGTGGGCTGTATCCACGCCGCCATCAATCACGGCCACGATGACCGGCGTAGGCTTGCGGTTTTTGAGCAGCTCCTGATAAGTGCGCTGCGTGCTGATGCCCACGGCGGCGTCTTTCTGAAAATCAAGGTGAAACCACTGCTGCGACTGGGCGTCCGCGGGAGTGGGAGCGGGGGCAGGCGTTTGCGCAAAGCCAGTAGCAGACTGGAGCAGCGATGCTAGCAAGAAAGCAAACCCCGGACGAACGGAAAAATGCATTGAAAAAGGATGCGATTGAGAAGATAGGGGGAAGAACACAAAAACGGGGCGGAAGATTCGGCCGCGGCGCCTGAAAGGGCGATAGGAAAATCAGATCAACGACAGCAGCGCAAACCAAACGTTGCAAAACCGCTTATCAATTTGTAGCGAAACCAACTTAGTAAGCCCAAAGGTACTAGGCTTGTGCAACAAGTACGGCAAGCTGCCGCAACCTCTGGGCGCGCCGTGTATCTTTACCCGTTCCATTTCTGCTGTCCGCATGCGTCTTTCTAATTTCCGGGCTGCGTTGCTCTGCTTGCTGCTGCCGCTTCTCAGCCACGCCCAAACCCCTAAACACTACACCGCCGCCGATATTGCCCTAGGTTTGCGCAAGCTTAATGTGCTCGGTTCGGTGCTCTACATCGCGGCTCACCCCGACGACGAAAACACGCGCCTGATTGCCTACATGGCCAACGGTCGCCTGCTCGAAACCGGCTACCTGGCTTGCACCCGTGGCGACGGTGGTCAAAATCTTATCGGCCCGGAAATCCGGGAGCAGCTAGGGGTCATTCGCACCCAAGAGCTGCTGGCAGCTCGCCGCACCGATGGCGGCCGGCAGTTTTTCACGCGCGCCAACGATTTCGGCTTCTCGAAAACGGCCGAGGAAACCTTCACCATCTGGGATAAAGAGCAGGTGCTTGCCGACATGGTGTGGGTCATCCGCCAGCGCCGCCCCGACGTGCTCATCACCCGCTTCCCTCCTGATGCTCGCGCGGGCCACGGCCACCACACGGCTTCCGCCATCCTGGCTGCCGAAGCCTTCGACGCAGCCGGCGACCCCAAGCGCTTCCCCGAGCAGCTGAAGTACGTGCAAGTCTGGCAGCCCAAGCGCCTGCTCTGGAATACAGGCAGCTTCTTCGTGAAGCCCGGCGAATCGATGGCCGGCTACCTCAGCGTGGATGCGGGCGGCTATAATGCCTTCCTAGGTCAGAGCTACGGCGAAATTGCGGCTACCAGTCGCTCCAATCACAAAAGCCAGGGCTTTGGCTCGGCCGCGCAGCGGGGCGAGGCACTGGAATACTTTCAGCCCGTGAAAGGAGAGAAGGCTGCGAAAGATCCGTTTGAAGGCGTGGATATGACGTGGAACCGCGTGCCGGGCGGCGCGGCTGTGGGTAAGTTGATTGAGGATGTTATTAAGAAGTATGACCCGGCAAATCCGTCAGCAAGTGTGACGGGGTTAATGAAGGTGCGGGATGAGGTGGTGAAGCTTCTAGCAGTAGATGCTACGAAACAGGATGAGTTAACATCCCATTTTTGGGAACAGCAGAAACTAACAGAGATTAATGAGCTGTTGCAGGCTGCCACTGGACTTTTCATAGAAGCTACTGCAACTGAGGCAACAAGTGTAGCAGGGCAACCTATTACGGTATACTTGGATATTGTAAATCGTTCCGATGCCGTTGAGGAAGTCTATTCCGTGATTTCTATGAGGGGATTGGAGGCTGACACAGCATTTCAATCACCGCTTGTAATAGAGCCTGGGAGAAGTCGGCGAATAGCTATACATGGGAAAATAGGTTCTATAATCCCTGTAACAGAGCCATACTGGTTGCGTGAGAAAGGTGCAATTGGTATGTATAAAATACCTGACTTTGTTACTGTAGGCCGCCAAGGATTTACTATTTATCCGCCTTTATCGGCACTGCCGCAAGCAATGCCTAGTAATCCTAAAGAAACTAGACGTAGAAAAGTTAAACGCAAGCAAGAAGAGCCTACTCGTGATGAGGTAGTGCCAGGACGTGAAATAATAGGTTCCCCAGAAAACGCACCAGTAGCGGGACTAGCTGTTCTCTTAAAAAGAGATGCTACTAACCCAATATTTGTCCCCGTCCAATATAAGCACGTTGACCCCGTGCAAGGCGAACTGTACCAGCCGCTAGCTGTGGTACCAACCGTCGCCGTGAACATCGGCGGCAAAGCGTACGTCTTCTCCGAAAATCAGCCGAAAACCGTTCCAGTCACGGTGCGCGCCGGGCGGGATGGTGTGCGCGGTACCCTAGCTTTAGCATTGCCGGCTGGCTGGAAATCGGAGCCCGCATCGGCTAGCTTCGACCTAGCTACAAAAGACCAGGAGCGAACCATTCAGTTTCAGGTGCAGCCTACGGGCAACCAGGAAAGTGTGGGGCAGCTCCGCGCCGTGGCTACCGTGGATGGGCAGCAATATTCGCGTGGCATCCAGACCATTGCCTACAACCACATCCCGACCCAAACGCTTTTCCCCGAAGCTGTAGCTCCGCTGGTGAAAGTGGATCTGAAGCGCAAAGGCCAGCAGATCGGCTACCTCATGGGCGCCGGCGACGAAGTGCCCGATGCGCTGCGCCAGGTGGGCTACACCGTCACGCTGCTCAAGGAAAGCGACATTACGCCCGAAAACCTGCGCCGCTTCGATGCCGTGCTGCTCGGCGTGCGGGCTTACAACGTGCTCGACCGCCTGAAAGTGCTCCAGCCCATTCTGCTCGACTATGTGAAGGACGGCGGCAACCTCGTCGTGGAATACGTAGTGAACCGCGGTACCGTGATGCCCCAAATCGGGCCATACCCCTTCACGCTCTCCACCGACCGCGTGACGGTGGAAAACGCGCCCGTCACCTTCCTCAAGCCCCAGCACCCGCTGCTGAACGCGCCGAATAAGATCAGCGCCAAGGACTTTGAAGGTTGGGTGCAGGAGCAAGGCCTCTACTACCCGAGCCAGTGGGACGAGAAGTACCAGACCATCATCAGCAGCCACGACCCCAACGAAAAGCCCAAGGAAAGCGCCATCCTCGTCGCCGATTACGGCAAAGGCCACTACATCTACACGGGGCTGTCGTTCTTCCGGGAGCTGCCGGCCGGCGTGCCCGGCGCGTATCGGCTGCTGACGAACATGATTTCGCTCGGGAAATAGGTATGTCATCCTGAACGGAGCAAAGCGGAATGAAGGACCTCCCTCTCTTAAGCACCAAAGTTTAACGCAGCCCTAAAGCTCTCTTAACCTAGGTTTTAGGTGATAAATAGGGTTGGGCGTTTAATAAGGTTTATCGCTTCTCAGAGGGAGGTCACGCCGCTTGATGCGCGGAATGCAAGCTCAGGATGACAGATAAGAAGCAAATACAAAATCACCCCACCCCATGAAACTCTACTTCCCACCCGAACGTCAGCAGCTGGCCTACTTCATCCTGGGGTGCTGCGCGCTGTGCCCGGTGGCGTTGTGGGGAGTAGATAAACCGCTGGCGCTGTGGCTGCACGAGGAGGCGCAGGGCTTGCGGCCATTCTTCGAAGGGATGACCGACGCAGTGGATAAGGTGTACACGACGCTGTTCTACTCCGCCGACCTAGGTGGGGTACCGATTGGCTTCGTGGCGCTATTGGGCTTGTTCCTGCTGGGGCGTTTTCTGCTGAAAGTGCCGAGCGCGGGGGTGTTTCTGCTGGTTGGGCTGGTGCTGCTCAACAGCGGCGTGGCCACGAACCTGCTGAAGATTTACTTCCAACGGCCGCGCCCCGATTCGTTTCTGCTGCACGGCATGACGGGCGCGGGCTTCTGGCAGGCTACCACCCGCGACTACTCATTTCCGTCGAGCCACGCGACGCTCTATTTCAGTCTGCTGCTGCCGGTGGCCTGGCAGTTTCCGAAATATCGGTGGCCGCTGCTGGCGCTGCCCGCCCTGATTACCGTTGGGCGGCTGGTGCTGGAGCTGCACTTTCTCGGCGACGCGCTGGCTTCTATTGGTTTGGTCGGCTTGCTGACTTTGCTGTTCAGCCGACTTCCCGTAATTACGCCGCGCACACCATTTCGGCTGCGCCGGTCGTTCCGAAAAGACTTCACTGCCTAGGTTTATAACAGTAGCGCGGAGGTTTGCTCCGCGCTACTGTTATAAACCTAGCTTATACTCTCTCCATGAGCGCAAACCCAGATCCAGAGGCGGTCTTCTCTGCCGGCAGCCCACCCGTTTTTGCAAAAACAGAAGCAGAAGTAAACTGGCGTGCCTGGTACCTCTTCGTACTGGCTGCTTTAGCTGTCGAAATCATTGGCTTTGCCTTCATAACCAACTACTTCGCGTGAGTTTGCTCGATTGGCTGGTGCTGGGCATCACGCTGCTTTTCATTGTTGGCTACGGTACCTGGCGCACCCGCGGCAGCCGCGACCTTAACTCGTATCTGCTCGGTAACCGGGAGGCGCAATGGTGGGGCATTGGGCTGAGCATCGTCGCGACGCAGGCCAGCGCCATCACCTTCCTGAGTACGCCCGGCCAGGCCTACGACGACGGGATGCGCTTCATCCAGTTCTACTTTGGCCTGCCGGTGGCCATGGTGCTCATTGCCATCGTAGCCGTCCCGATTTACCACCGCCTGCACGTCTTCACGGCCTACGAATACCTCGAATCGCGCTTCGACCGACCCACGCGGACCTTGGCAGCCAGCTTGTTTCTGGTGCAGCGCGGATTGAGCAATGGCCTTTCGCTTTACGCGCCCGCGCTGGTGCTGTCCGCCATCCTAGGTTGGAACATCAGCCTGACCGTCTGGCTGATCGGCGGGCTGATGATTGGTTATACGGTCGTGGGCGGCACTCGCGCCGTGGCCGTGACACAGCAGTGGCAGGTGGCCGTTATTTTCACCGGGATGGTAGTGGCGGGCTACCTGCTGGTGCATTACCTGCCCGCCAATGTCGGCTTCACGGACGCGCTGCGGGTGGCAGGTCACCAGGGCAAACTCAACCTTGTTGACTTCCACTTCGACCCCGAAGACCGCTATAACTTCTGGTCGGGCATGACGGGCGGCTTGTTTCTGGCCCTGTCTTACTTCGGCACCGACCAAAGCCAGGTGCAGCGCTACCTGGCCGGGCGCAGCATTCGGGAAAGTCGGTTGGGGCTGTTGTTCAATGGCTTGGTGAAGGTACCGATGCAGTTCGGTATTCTGCTGATTGGCGTGCTGCTGTTCGTGTTCTATCAGTTCAACGCTCCGCCGCTCACCTTCAATCGGCCGGTACGCGAGCAACTCATCAAGAGCGCCCGATACGCCCCGGCGCTCCGTGAGCTGGAGCAGCGCCACGCTACCATTGCCGCCGCCAAACAGGCAGCCAATGCCGAGCTGGCAACTGCTCTGCACACCGATGATGCGGCGCAAGTGGCAGCGGCACAAGCGCATCTGCAAGTAACCGACGCCGCAAACCTAGGTCTGCGCAACGATCTGAAAACCCTCCTGAAACAAGGCGCGCCCACCGCCGAAGCCAAAGACACGGACTACGTCTTCCTCACCTTCGTGCTCGACTACATGCCGCACGGCTTCATCGGCCTGCTCATTGCCGTCGTGCTCAGTGCGGCTATGAGCAGCGCGGCGGCGGGGCTTAACGCGCTGGCTTCCACCACCGTCATCGACCTATACCGCCCAAATCGGGCCGAATGCGAGCAGCGGCATTATGTGGCGGTGTCGCGCTGGGCTACTATCGGCTGGGGCGTGCTCGGAATTGGGTTTGCTCTATTTGCCGCCCGGCTGGAAAACCTGATTCAGGCCGTTAACATCCTGGGTTCGCTGTTCTACGGACCTATCCTAGGCATTTTTGGGGTGGCGTTTTTCATGCCCCTGATCAAAGGCAAAGCCGTGTTTTGGGCCGCTATTTTGGGGCAGATCCTCGTGCTGCTTCTGTTCTGGCAGACGGATATTGCCTACCTCTGGTACAACATTATCGGCTGCTTTCTGGTGATGCTGCTGGCGGCAGCAGGGCAGAAGCTAGGGCGGTTGTAGGAACGCGCCGTGGCGCGTTCCTACAAAAGAGCCCCGACGTTGCAGAACGTTGGGGCTCTTAACCTTTTTAAAGCGAACAGCTTACTTGGCGGCAGTGCCTTTCTTGGCTTCCGCAATCAGGTCGTCGTTCATCTTCACGTAGTCGTTGTTCTTGGCTTCGAGAGCTAGCTTTTTCGACTGCTCGGCGGCCGTGATGGCGCCTTTGTAGTCTTTCATCTTGAGGCGGATTTTAGCTTCCGTCTGCACGTTCCAGAACTTGGGGTCCTTCTCGTTGGCCTTCTGAATCCAGGTAAGGGCCTGCTTCAGATCCTTGTTGTTGTCGTAGTAATACACGGCCGCGGCGGCGTAGTTGTCGGGCGTTACGGCAGCGCCGCCGTTCACCACTTTCTCGTTGATTTGAGCCATTACTTTGGCGTCGACTTCGGTGGTGATGCGGAACTTGGCGCCGGTGTTTTCCCACTGCATATCTACGTTGGCGGTGGCGGGCGTCAGGTCGCTGAAGTTCATCGTGAACGTCTCGACTTTGTAGGGCAGCTTGTAGGTTTTAGCCGTGAAGGTGGCGACGTTTTCCTCGTCCTTGAAGCCTTCGACATTGGCACCTAGCTTCGTGTTTTTGTTCAGCACCATGGCCCACGCATCCTTGTTCGGAATGCTGTAGAGGCCATATTCGCCGGCCGGGATTTTCTTGCCCTCCATGATGACCTCGTCGGAGAACTTGATGGTGGTGGTGGCGTTAGCACCTGTGCGCCAGCGCTTACCAAGAGGAGCGAGGGGGGATGCTACGTCGAAAGCCGTGCGTCCTTTCAGGCTAGGCCGCGAATACGTGATGGTGATGTCGGTGAGGCCTACGCGCTGCGTAACCGTGCTTTTAGGGCTAGGCTGGGGGGTGGTGATTTGGGCTTCGGCGCGGCCCGCCACGAGCATACCCGTGAGGGCAAGAGCGGCAAATCCGGCGCGGGGAGAAATAGACAAGGTGGTCATGAAAAGGGGTGAATAGTTGATTGGCGGCCTAAAAATAACAAAACCGCAGCGGGCACGAGTTTTTTGTTTGAAGCGAATCCAAGTAGCGCGGACTTTATCGTCCGCGCGTGAGAACAGCCGAACCCGGACGACAAAGTCCGCGCTACTTACGCTGCGTTCGACTATCCTTGTGGTGAGAACAAACCAAGTCAGATGAATCTGCAAGATGCGCCGGCAACCCGTTGCTGCTCCGTTCGTCAACAGCACGTAGAACCTAGGTTGGCGCGCGCACTGCCGTATGCTGGCGGCCAGCGGAGGCGGTTGCGCGGGCGAAGTCTCCTGACCTTATTAGCCGCCGTGCTCACGATGCTGTCGGCGCAAGCGCGCATTGTACGCATCGAAATCACCAGCGTGCAATCGCCCACGTTTGAGGGCAAAACTTTCGGGAGCGTAGGCGCTTACGAGAAGCTGCGCGGCCGGGCCTACGGCGAAGTCGACCCCAGTCTGCCCCAAAACGCCCTCATCACCGACCTAGCCCTAGCCCCGCGCAACGCCCGCGGAATGGTCGAGTATTCGATGGATATCTACCTGCTCAAGCCGCTCAACCTAGGTCAGGGCAATCATAAGCTGTTTCTGGAAGTAAATAACCGCGGCTCGAAGCTCTTCGGGGGCTTCAACAACAGCAGCGGCGGCAACGACCCCACCACGGCCGCGCAGGCTAGCGAAGGTTTTCTCATGAACCAAGGCTACACGCTGGCCTGGAATGGCTGGGACATGACCGCCGCTTCCAGCAATAACAACTTGACCATCAATGTGCCCGTGGCCACGAACCCCGATGGCTCACCCATCACCGGGCCCGCATACGAGTACATCAGCTTCGAGAACACCACAACACAGACGTTCAACCTAGCTTACCCAACTGCTGCGCTGAACCCGGCGCAGGCCACGCTCACAGTGCGGCAGCGGCTCAATGATGCGCCTACGCCGGTGCCCACTAGCGGTTGGGAGTTCGTGAATGAGCGCACCATCCGGCTGCTGCCCGCCGGCACGGCCTTTCAGCAGAGCGCCATTTATGAGTTAGCCTACACGGCCAAGAACCCCGTGGTAGCCGGCCTGGGTTTCGCCGCCACCCGCGACTTTGTCTCGTTTCTGCGCTACGCCAAGGCCGATGATCTGGGCCAGCCCAATCCGCTGGCGGATGATGTGCGCTACACGTTCTCCTACGCCCTTTCACAGCCCGCCCGCTACCTGAACGACTTCCAGACCCTAGGTTTCAACGCCGACGAGCAAGGCCGCCGCGTGCTGGATGGCATCGAGAACTGGCTGGGCGGGGGGAGCGGCATCGGCCTGAACTTTCGGTTTGCCCAGCCTTCCCGCACCGAGCGCAACCGGCAAAACCATCTGTACCCGGAGGCGCTGTTTCCGTTTGCTTACCCGGCACTCACCGATCCGCTGACGGGCCAAACGGCCGGCCGTTCGGCTCGGTGCGCGGCCTCCGGCACCTGTCCCAAGGTATTGGAAATAAACTCCGCGAATGAATACTGGGTAAAAGCCGCGTCGCTCCTGCACACCGATCTAGGTGGCAACGACTTACCCGATCCGGAGAATGTTCGATTTTACCTGGTTTCCGGCGCCCAGCACGGCACCGGGAATGCCAGCAGCAGTGGGATCTGTCAGCAAGGCCAAAACCCGACCAACGCCGAGCCCGCTTTACGCGCGTTGTTCGTCGCCCTCGACCAATGGGTGACGCAAGGCACTGCGCCGCCCAAAAGCCAAGTGCCCAGGCGCTCCGCTGGCACGGCCGCGTTTGCCGTAGCGCAGCCGGGCGCCCTCACGGGCACCGTTCCGCAGGCGAACCTAGGTTGGCCGTCCATTCCTGGGGTAACGTATACGGGCCTGATTACCACTCGCTACCAGCTGGATTTTGGTCCTTTCTTAAGCCAGAGAATCCTGACGAAATACCTGCCCTCCATAACTGGCCGGCCAGTGTATCCCAACTTTGTCTCGAAAGTAGATGCGGATGGAAACGAGGTAGCCGGCATCCGGCTGCCCATCGTCGCGGCGCCCCTAGCTACGACTACCGGCTGGGCTTTGCGGCGGGCGGGCTACGGTGAAAATGAGGGGTGCGAAGCGGCAGGCCAGTACCTGCCCTTCCCTCTGACGCCTACCGACCGAGCCGCCACCCGCGACCCGCGCCGGTCGGTGCAGGAGCGCTACCGCACGCACGCCGGCTATGTAGCGGCCGTTACGAAAGTTGTGAAACAATTAGTTAAGCAGCGCTTCTTATTAGAGGAAGATGCCCAGAAGTATATTCTAGAAGCGGAAGCCAGCGCCGTGTTGAAATGAGAAGTGGCAAGCTGTTGTAGGATTATTTTAATACACCGCAACGTCTTTCTCGTCCAGCAGATCTTCCAGGCTGTCCGGCGTAGCCGGCGCGACCAGTCGCCGCAGGTCCACGTAGTAGCACGCCAGCTGTTGCGGGTAGAGTAGCAGCCAGTCGCCGACGTGTACGGCATAGCGCAGCTTCTGCCAACGGATTACGAACTCTCCCGCCGCGCTTCGGCTAATAATGTTTTCATCACTAAACTGATAGTCAATAGGTTGCTGAAGCGCCGTGTTCTTCGTGTAGCCCTGCCGAAACTGCCGCTTCACCTGCCACGAGCGCCACCACGCATACACCAACGCCAGCCCCCAGGCCGGCAGAAACCCCCAGAAAACCTCCGTAGCCGGGTGGTGCGCCCACTGCCAGATACCTAGCCCAAAGCTGATGGTAAGCAGCAGAATCGACACGTACAGCAGCCACGTAACGCGCCGGGTGCGCGGCTGCCGACCCCAGAGCTGGTAGTTGACGGCCACGTATTCATCGGCAGTCATCGTGACGTGGCGAGCTTCGATCATTTTACTTTGAGTCCCTTCTCGCGTAATAGCCGGATCAAGTCGTTGGCAGTAGCTGGGGCACTAATTCTACGTAGATCGATGAAGTACCCAATTGCTGGAGTAGTAAACAGTATCAGCCAGTTCTCAATTCGCTCGACATGGCTAAACAATTCGTATTGTACTTCAGCAGAGCTGCGGCTGTTGATTGAACGAACACTGGAAATGCCAAAAGTATAATCAGTTGGTAAGCTGATACTTGGTGTCTCCGCGTAGGCTTTGGTAAAGTGTTTCACTACTTGGCGTGGACGCCAATAGCCTAGATAAAATAGAAGACCAACTACTACGACCAGTGCTATCACAAGCCAAGTAGAAAGCCGATCAGGAGATTTTAACCATTCAGCATAAAGGATGTATAGCCAGAAAGCTGCTCCTAGACTGAGAGTCCACAACGAACGCCGATTCTGGGGCTGTTGATACCAACGTTGTTTTGCAACTCGAACATACTCGTCTTTAGCTACTTCAACGGCTGGAATTTCTATAGGATTATTCATGTAAAAAAGACTATGGCTCCCGTTTGTAGTAAACTTCTATAGTGATAAATAGCTACTACCTAGCTTAACTCAAATTGCAGCTTCAGCAGGTTCGCGTACAGCCCGTTCTCATTATCCGCTAGCTCCTCGTGGGTGCCTTGCTCCACGATGCGGCCGCCGTCAATCACCAGAATCTTATCCACCTTTCGGATGGTGCTGAGGCGGTGGGCGATAATGATGCTGGTGCGGTCCTTCATTAGCTCGTCCATGGCGCCCTGCACCAGCTTTTCCGACTCCGAGTCGAGGGAGGAGGTGGCTTCGTCGAGGATGAGAATAGCGGGATCTTTCAGGATGGCGCGGGCAATGGCAATGCGCTGGCGCTGCCCACCAGAAAGCTTAATGCCCCGCTCACCGACCACCGTATCCAAGCCCTCGGGGAAGCTCTGGATGAACTGCCAGGCGTTGGCTTTGCGCGCCGCCGTCTGGATTTCAGCGTCCGTCGCGTCGATTTTGCCGTAGGCGATGTTCTCGCGGATGGAGCCGCCAAACAGCAGCGTCTCCTGCGGCACGATGCCAATGTGGCTGCGCAGCTCGGTCAGGTCGAACTGATCCAAACCGCGACCATCAACTAAAATGCGGCCGCCACTGAGCGGATAAAACTGCATCAGCAACTGCACAATGGTGCTTTTGCCGGCGCCGCTCGGCCCAACCAGCGCGATTTTCTCGCCGGCCTGAATAGCAAAGCTAATATCCTTGAGCACGGCTAGGTCGGGGCGCGTGGGGTAGCTGAAGGCTACGTGCTGGTAGTTGATGTCGCCGTGTACGTGCAACGGCGTAGCGCCGGCCAAGGCCTTCTGGTGGGTTGGCTCGCTTTCCTCTTCCAGCACTTCTAGAATGCGCTCGGAGGCACCTAGGGTGCTTTGCACCTTCCCGTAGAGTTCGCCCAAACCGCCCACGGAAGCACCAATAAAGATGGTGTAAAGCGCAAAGGAAGTTAGGTCGCCGATGGTCATCTGACCGCTGGCTACCAGCGACGCGGCCCGCCACAGCACCAGGATGATGCCACCAAACAACCCGATGATAACAAACGACACGAACCCGCCGCGGTACAGGTTGCTTCGCAGGGCCGCCTGCACGGTGCGGGTGAGCGAGGCGGTATAACGGCCCGTCTCAAACAGCTCATTTGTAAAGGCTTTCACCGTATTAATGCCCTGCAACGTCTCCTCCACAATCACGTTGGTTTTGGCCAGCTCATCCTGCGTAGCCTTCGCCAGCACCCGAATCTTTCGGCCAAAGATGATGGCTACCACCACGATAGGCGGAAACGTAAGCAGCATAAACAGCGAGAGCTTCACCGAAACCATCATGATGAAGATGATGCCGACGATGAGCGTCATGATCTGGCGGAACAGCTCCGCCAGCGTCAGCGAAAACGAGTCCTGAATCACGCCCACGTCCGAGGTGATGCGCGAGGTGATAGCGCCCACGCGGTTCTTCTCGAAGTAGGGAATGGGCAGCGTGACAAACTTCTGATACAGCGCCTGCCGAATGTCGCGCACCGTAAACTCGCTGACTTGCGTGAAAAACCAGATCCGCCCAAACGAGAAAATGCCTTGCAGCAGGATGATCGAAAACAAACCCAGGGCAATCTGATTGATGCCGATGGTCAGGCCATTCGAGAGCACAAACGGCTTGCCGTTGGCGGCGTCCGTGAGCTTGCCAATCACCCACGGGAAAGCCATAACTGTGGCGCTGCTCAGCGCCAGCAGCACCATGCCGATGATAAACTTTGTGCGGTAAGGCAGCACGTAGCGGAAGATCCGCAGGCCGTGCTGGAAACTCTCCTTGGTTAATTTCACCTTGGGCGCGTCGCTGTCCGACGCACCGTTGGCATTTAGTCCCCTTCTAGCCATTAGTATAGAGCTTAGAACTTAGAATATCGAGCTGAGGTATAGTCAGTTGGTAGGTTGACCAACGACCTAGGTTCTAAGCTCTCACTTCTACGTTCTATCAAAAGATTAGTCAAATTTTACGTTGCCCCTTGGCTTTTCAACCTCCAGAATGGCCGCATTGCCAAACGGCACCGGTAATTGGATCTGAGCAGGTATCGGCTCGCCTTTTCTGGTCGCGGCTTTCCAGGGCGGCATTATTCTCAGAACGCGCAAGGCTTCCGCGTCGCACTCCGGGGTCAAGCCTTGCGCTACGGTGAGGTTGGTCAGGTCGCCGTCCGTTTCTACGGTGCAGGTTACCAGCACGCTGCCGGTAATCTGGTTGACGCGCGCGGCTGCCGGATACTGTACATTCTGCTGAAAAAAGTTGTTCAGAGCCTGCTGCCCACCCGGAAATTGAGGCGCTACATCGGGGCGATTCGCGGCCGGATTTTGCTGGGGTTGCATGTGGCCGGGCTTCAACTCAATCGGCTGCTTGGCGGGCAAGGTAACGGTTTGGGCTTGGGCCGCAACTGCCAAAGCTACAAGCAGCAAGATGAAGAAAAGATGTTTCATAGGAGGCAAAAAAGTAGCGCGGAACAGCTTCCGCGCTACCGAATGGAAGGGTGATTTCAGGCGCTCTTTCTAAAACAACCCTCAGCGGGCAGAGTTCACCACAACGCTCGCCGGCCGCGAAATTGCCAGCAAACCTAGGAAGGTCATTAACCCATTGAGGATCAGAATCTCAAAGCCAAACTCATAACCCCCAAACCACGCCTTGGAATTAGCGTTGATGATAAAAGTCAGGATCGGGCAAGCCAGGCAGATGTACGGCACCAGCCTATCGTGCAGACTGCGGCGCGAAAACAGCCCGAACGAGTACAAGCCCAGGAGTGGCCCGTAGGTGTAGCCCGCCGCCTTGAACACCGCCGTAATCACGCTCTGGTCGTTGATGGCCTTGAAGATCAGAATGATAACAATGAGCAGCACGGAAAAAGCAAAGTGAGTCAGCTTTCGGTAGCGCGCCTGCTGCTGCTCCGGAAAACGCTTAATATCCAGAAAGTCAACGCAGAAGGAGGTGGTCAGCGCCGTCAGGGCCGAGTCGGCGGAGGCGTACGTAACGGCAATGATACCTAGGATAAAGATGACGCCCGCGAAGAGCGTGAAGTGCTCGGTAGCCAGCAGCGGAAACACATTGTCGCCGATGACTTTGCCCGTAGCCGGGTTCAGCGGCAGCTGAATGCCCTTCGCCTCGGCAAACTTATACAACAAGATGCCCAGCGACAGGAAGAACACGTTCACCAGCACAATGGAAATGGTGAACCAGAACATGTTCTTCTGCGCCTCTTGCAGGTTGCGGCAGCTCAGGTTCTTCTGCATCAGATCCTGGTCGAGGCCCGTCATTACGATGGTGATGAAGGCACCTGAGGCAAACTGCTTCCAGAAGAACTTATCATCCTTCAGATCAGAGAAGTAGATGCGCGAAAGCTCACTGTCGCGGATGGTTTGCACCATCTGCTTGAAACCTAGGTTCAGCTCCGAGGAAATCAGGTAGATGCTCACGCCCACGCAGGTAAGCATGGCCAGCGTCTGGAAAGCGTCGGTCCAGAGGATGGTTTTGAGGCCGCCACGAAACGTGTAGAGGTAAATCAGCAGAATGCTGACCGAAACCGTGACGGCGAACGGCACGCCCATGGCATCAAACACGGCAAACTGAAGCACGCCTGCCACCAGAAACAGCCGGAACGCCGCCCCAATTGCCCGCGAAAGCAGGAAGAAGAACGCGCCCGTCTTGTAGCTCCAAAACCCGAAGCGCTGCTCCAGATAGGTATAAATGGAGACAAGCTGAAGCCGGTAGTACAGCGGCATGAGCACAGTGCCAATCACCAGGTAGCCAATGATATACCCAAACACCACGGCCATGTAGCTCCAGGCTTGTCCCAGCACCATGCCCGGCACTGAGATAAACGTGACGCCCGAAAGTGACGTGCCAATCATGGCGAAAGCCACCATGTACCATGGCGCGTTGCGGTTCGCAATGAAGAAACTCTCACTGGTTGCCTTGCGCGACGTGAGCAGGGAAATAATGATCAGGACGGTGAAGTAGCCCGCAATGAGGCTGAGAACCAGAGTAGGGGACATGAAAGCAGAGAATAAAGCGTAAAGATAAGGCCCTGCGGTAAACCAGCTGAAAGACCTAGGTCTGAGTTCCCAAACACCTAAATGATAGCGGTCAAATGTTGCGGTTTATTGATTTTTATAAATTAGAAGTATGACTATTCATTTATTATAGATAAGCAATAGTGGCTTATTAATGTAATTCTCAGTTGAAGGCTAGCATGAAGGCAGACACAATCAAGCTTATGAGAGTATGATATACAATCGTTTCCGGAAACGATTTCGGTCTTTTTATTTTCTGTTTGTGCGACAAAATAGTGTCTTGCTTTTTACTGCTTCTATCTTCAATCAACAATGCGCGTACGGGTACCTAGGCTTGCTGTAAGAGGCTTGCCGGGTTGTTTATTCACAATGCGGAAAGAATTGTACTTTTCCCTAAAACGTTTCCGCAAACCATTGCGGTAATGTTAATCATACTGCTGTTATCTTTCTAAGCAGCTAAGTGCGACACACGTTTTTCCTGTTCCTGATCAACAAAGCCTGCCTATGAAAATCCTTCCCTGATCTGCCCTGCAACCACAACCTAAATTCCTCATCATGAAAACAAATAGCTCCGTACTCATTGGTAGAATCTTTACACTAATAGCCATAGCCATTGCCGTCTTGCTGGCGACAGTTGTACACGCTCAAACTACCTTCCCATCTTTCCCACCCACCAACGTAACCAACGTTCAGGACCGCGACCAGATGGTGTGGCAGCTCGGCATTACTTTCCCGACGCTGCCGCCTAAGATGCAGGACCCAAACAAGCCAACGGGGGCGTATCCATCAAATCCCGCCGACCCTGAAGGCAACTGGACGAATGCGGCTGGTCACACGATTACCCGCTCGGGCTTCGGGCTTTGGAACAACTACGACGATAAGCCCACTGGCTTTCTGCCCGGCCCGGAAGCGTGGCGCGTAGGTGACTACACGCCCATCGACCTGCTGGTGATGAAGAACGGCCGCCGCATCACGACGTCCGACCAATGGTGGACGCAGCGCCGGCCGGAAATCATGAAGGATGTGAAGGAGCAGATGTGGGGCGTTATTCCGGCCGACAGCGTGCTGCCGGGTGTGACGTTTGCGGCCGTGACGACCACCGGCGGAACCGGTAGCGGAGCCTATGTTCAGAAGGCCATTACGGGCACGATTGACATCTCCCGCTATCCGCAGGTGCGGAATCGGCCCGTGCTCAGTGCTACCCTGCGCCTGCCCTTTAATGCCACTGGCCCCGTGCCGGTCATCATCGTGTTTGGCGGCAACATCAACACGTACTGGAACTATGTGGCGCCCTACGGCTGGGGGATTTGCATCTATAACAACACGCAGCTGCAACCCGACTTCAACGGTGGCGCGGGCCTGACGAGCTACCTGATCGGGCTGGTAAACAAAGGGAAGTGGCGCAAGCCGAGCGACTGGGGCGCATTGGCCGCCTGGAGCTGGGGGGTGAGCCGCCTCATTGATTATTTCGAAAGAGACCCGGCTATCAACGCCAGCAAGATCGGCCTGACCGGGCACTCACGCTACGGCAAAGCTACGCTGGTAGCTATGGCCTACGAGCCACGCTTGGCGCTGGCTTTCCCGAGCTGCGGCGGTAGCCTAGGTACCAAGATGAACCGCCGGCACTGGGGCCAGGACGTGGAAAACTCCGGCTGGGACCAGGAGTATCACTGGATGGCGGGTGCTTTCTTCAAGTGGCACGGCCCCAAAACGCCCGGCACCTACCTGCCGCGCAAAATAGAAGACTGCCCCGTAGACGCGCACTCGCTACTCTCGCTGTGCGCACCGCGCCCCGTGTTCATGAATGGCGGCACGCAGGACTCCTGGCCTGATCCTTACGGCATTTATCTGACGGGCGTGGGCGCTTCGCCAGTATATACGCTGCTCGGGGGGGCCGGTCTGGTGATGCAGGATCCGAAGCCGATCATCGACAAAGGCTACATCACGGGCGATATTGGCTACCGCTACCATACCGGTGGCCACACCGATGCGCCCGACTGGCCGGCCTTCCTGGAGTTTGGCCGGAAGTACTTTGGAACGGTGGTATTGGGTAACAAGAGCTCGTTGGCCGAGAGCAACATCCAAGTGTATCCTAATCCGGCTCAGAGCCAGCTTACGGTAGACCTAGGTAATAACAGCCGCCACATCAAAACCGTGGAGCTGACCGATATCACCGGTCGGCTGGTGCGACAGATGGCCGTCGGCAACCTATCGACCCTCACGATTCAGCGCGACAACCTGAAGGCGGGCGTGTACATGCTCCGGCTGCAAGGCGACCGGGTGCTGAACGAGAAAATCGTGATTGAATAACCTAGGTTGTTCAATCGCAGCGTAGCGCCGTTCCATAATTCTACCACGGCAAACACTAGAGAGAGTACTTGCAAGCGTAGCGTCCGGTGTGAAAGCCGGATACTACTGCTTGTATACACCCTGTAATTCCCACTTATCTACTTCCATTTTTTACGCCTATGATCAAATTTAAACACACCTTGTTTTTTGCAGCGCTGTTTGCATCCACTGGGCTCTACGCCCAGACGCAGAATGCGCCCATTATTCACCAGGCTGAGTCCGGAGTCCTAGGTTCGGACTGGAACACGCCCACGGCCGCTGGCGTCACCTACATCGCGCCGCGTACAGATTATGCCGCTACTCAATTCCCTGGTAATGACTCTAAGGTGGCTACCTACACTGTCACCTTTCCCGCTCCCGGCTCTTACGACCTCTATGCCCGCATCCGGGTAGGGGCAAACTCGGCCAACGACGACAGCTTTTATTATGCCAATGGCTTCGGAACCAAGTCGCCGACAGCTACCACTGATTGGGTGCTTTGCAACGGCCTCTACGGCGCCGGCTATACCGATGCGAATGCAGTAGTAGAAGCTGGCGGACCGGCCGTGCAGTCCAACGTCTGGAAGTGGCTGAACCTGTCGAAGTTCAACGGGGGCGCAACGCCCATCAGCTTCACCGTGACGGCCGGCAACCTTACCCAAACGTTCCAGATCGGTAGCCGCGAAAATGGCTTGGATATCGATAAGATTGTATTTGGCGGCACCGGCATCTACTTCACGGTGGGCAACCTAGATAACGGGCAGCCGGGCTCGACCACGCCGCCCACGCCACCCAACCCCGTACCAACGCCAACCGGCCCGCCTTTGGCAGCGGGCAAATCGAAGTTTCTGGGTGGTATTTACAGCCCGCAGCAGCTACCCAACTTCCTGGCGTACTGGAACCAGTTGACGCCCGAAAACGCGGGTAAGTGGGGTTCGGTGGAAGGCACCCGCGACGTGATGAACTGGACGGAGATGGACGCCGCCTACAAGTTAGCTAAGGATAACGGCCTGCCCTTCAAGATGCATACGCTGCTGTGGGGCTCGCAACAACCCACCTGGATTGCCACGTTGCCGCCCGCCGAGCAGCTGGCCGAAATCAACCAGTGGTTTATGCTGGTTGCCCAGCGCTACCCGAATATTGATGTCGTCGAAGTAGTAAATGAGCCGCTTCACGCGCCCCCTACCTCAGCGGGCACCGACGGGCGCGGCGGCAATTACGCCAACGCCCTGGGTGGCAGCGGCACCACCGGTTGGGATTGGGTTATTACGGGCTTCCAGCTTGCCCGCCAATATTTCCCAAACGCTAAGCTGTGGCTCAACGACTACAGCGTAGAAAACTCGCTTACAAGCGCCCAGAACTATGTGCGCATCATCAATCTGCTGAAAGACCGCGGGTTGATTGATGGCATTGGGGTGCAGGGCCACGCCTTTTCGACCCGAGGAACCTCAGCCGCTACGCTGACCTCGACAATTAACTCCTTTGCTGCAACTGGTTTGCCCGTGTATATTACGGAGCTGGATATTGATGCGTTGAATGCTCAAAATCAGATAGATGATCAGGTGCAACTGGCGGAGTACCAGCGCGTGTTTCCGTTGTTCTGGGAAAACCCAGGCATCAAGGGAATCACTATTTGGGGCTACCGCCTTGGGCACTGGCGCAGCTCCCAGGGCGCCTACCTGGTCAACGCCGACGAGACGGAGCGACCAGCACTAGTGTGGCTCAGGAACTATGTTAGGCAGACGGTGCTAGGTACCAAGAAGGCCGAGAAGTACGCCATCAACGCGTATCCTAACCCGGCTATCGGCGGCAAGTTCACGCTGCAAGGGACCGAAAAAATCAGCCAGATCCGGGTACTCGACCTGAGCGGCAAGCAGATCCAGGTAGTGCCGGTAGCGAAGCAGCCTTCCGTGGAGCTGAAGCTGAACGTGGCACCGGGTGTCTACATCGTGGAGCTGTCAGACGGACAGAACGTGCAGTCGAAAAAGCTGGTAGTTCAATAGGATAGCTTGCTGAAAAATCAACTGTTTATAGCGTAAATTTTACCAAAAAACCCGTTCTAGGAAGCTAGAACGGGTTTTTTGTGGCAGTTAGTTCACGTAGTTCAGCTCTAGAATCATAGGGCTACTCCCACTCGTGCCAGCGCAGCACTTCGCCCACGGCAGGCGCGTACAGCTCGCCGCGAAGCATACCCCCATGCGCTACTTCTTCCAGTGTGCGCAGCGGTTCGGAGGCGGGCTCATCGGAGAGGTCGAAGGTGCCGTAGTGCATGGGCACTACATGGCCGGCGCGGAGTACGTTTGCTGCTTTTGCTGCCTCGTGCGGATCCATATGGCTCTGGTGCATCATGAAGGACGGCTTGTAGGCGCCAATCGGCATCAGGGCAATATCGATGGGGCCAAATTGCTCTTCAATCTGCTCGAAGTGAGGTGCGTAGCTGCTGTCGCCAGCGAAGTAGATGAGCTTGTCGGCTACCCGAATCATGAAGCTGCCCCACAGAATGCGGTTCAGGTCGTTGAGGCCGCGGCGGTGCCAGTGTGAGGCGGGCAGGTAGGTGATTTCCAGGGGCGCATCCGGACCTAGGTCGTACTGCTGCCACCAGCCGGCTTCCTGCACCGGCAGCTGCCGCACCATACCGTTCAGCAGGCGGGTCATGCGTAGCGACGTCAGCACCTGCATCCGTGGGTTTTGCTCGGCCAGCAGCTTGATGGAGCGCTCGTCGAGGTGGTCGCGGTGACCGTGGCTGAGCAGCAGGTAGTCGATGTTGCGAATGTCTTCGGGGCCACAGGGCAACGGGTGGCGGTGGCGCAGCCCCAGCGAGGAAAACAGGACTGGATCGAAGAGCAGCGTGACGCCTGCCACGCGCAGCAGAAAGCAGGCATGACCCAGCCACACCAGCATGTCTTCTTTCGACTTGAACACCTCCGCACACGGCACCACGGCTGGCGCCCACTTATCGGCCTTTTTCTCGGCTTCCTGCGGATTTTTGGTCATGAACTTCCAGCGAAAAACCGTTCTGAAGCTAGGTTCATACAAGGTCTCGCCGTTGGCGAATTCTTTCCCGAAAAGCTTATTACCCGGATAGTTACGGCGAATAGTTTGCAGTTGAGAATTATGAGCGTAGCTGATGCGGGCGGACATGAAGAAGGAGCTAGGAGATGGAAGCTAGAAGTTAGGAGCGAGGATGATGCAAACTATCATTCCGAGCAGCCCGAGGAATCTAGGTCTACGAACCTGGGATTTGTACTCAGGTCCCTCGCGCTGCTCGGAGTGACGAACAATCAGATAACTACAAAACAACAAAGCCCCGGAAGCTTCCCGAGGCTTTGTTGCGCGAAGGCAAAAACTTGTCTTGCCGGCGTATAGTTTAGTAGCCGAGCGGCATCATCGGTGAGCCGTACAGGCCGCCGTATCCGGGCGTGGCGCCCTGCGTCACACGCACACCCCCCGACACCGAAATATTCTCGGTAAGCTGGTAGTCAGCGCGGATGTTTACGCCGGAACCTAGGTTGCCAAAGCCCGCGTAAGGATTAACCCTAGGGGTGTACGGCTGCTGAGAAAGATCTTTCCAGGCGCTGCCCGTCAGGGCCAGGCGCGGACTCACCAGGTACGTGCCGCCGGCTTGTATCAGGAGGTGATTCGTCGCGTTGAAGCTGGGTGACAGCGGCTTATCGGTGGAAGGATTGTACGCGTAGCCAAAGCTCGACTGCGTGCGCACATACGTCAGGCCCGTGAAAAGACGAAAACGGTTGGAAACTTGGTACGTAGCCGTTGGGCTGAGGTAAGAAGCTGAGCCATAGCGCCCCGCGAACTGCATGCCCGCATCTAAGTGGTACGACACCCGCGGGCCAAGCAAGCCGGGAGTTGGCGCGGCCAGGGTTGAGGTGGCAGGTCCTTGTGCCAGCGCTAGATTAACCACTAGCAGCGAGGCGGCTGTAAAGAAGGAACGAAGCATAATCAGCAAAGAAAAACAGCGCCGAAAAGGTTTAAGTACTCACAAGATACGAAACCCACCGACAACATAGAACGTGGTTGTAAAGGAGCCGCAAAAGCGCATATAAATTAGCCTAGGTCTATGTACTGAAAAAGCTGTATTTTGCTCAGACGTTTACCTCTTAACCCTCTTTATACCCTCATTCAATTGTATGGAAGAATTAGTGCCACAAGAAACCAGGCAGCCTCAGCAGCGAGTTCTGAGTGCCGAAGAAGCAACCCAGATTCAGGCTCGCTTTATGACGCAGGTGTACGGCTGGATGGCTGGCGCCCTGGCTATTACCGGCGGGGTGGCGCTGCTGGTGGGTGCTTCGCCCGAGCTACAGGATATGATTTTCGGCAACCGGTTGGTATTCTGGGCGATGCTGCTGGCCGAGTTCCTGGTAGTAGGCTACTTATCGCGTAATATCTTCGAAATGTCAGGAGGGCAGGCTGTAGGCGCTTTTGTCGCTTACTCGGTGCTCAATGGTCTCACACTCGGCCTCATCTTTCTGGTGTATACGGCCGATTCAATTGCTTCTACCTTCTTCGTGACGGCTGCCACCTTTGGCGCGATGAGCCTCTACGGTTACACTACCAGCACCGATCTCAGTCGTTGGGGCAACCTGTTGTTCATGGCGCTGATTGGGCTGGTGATTGCCATGGTTGTCAATGTTTTCTGGCTCAATTCGATGCTGTACCTGATTACGTCTTTTATCGGCGTATTGCTGTTTACGGCACTGTCTGCCTACGACACGCAAAAAGTGAAGTCGCTGGCCTTCGTAGGGTTTGAGGAAGAAGGAGCCGACCGGAAGGCCGCCATGCTAGGTGCCCTCACGCTCTACCTCGATTTTATCAACCTGTTCCTGTTCCTACTTCGCCTCTTCGGCCGGCGTCGGTAAGCCTAGGTTAACACCAAGTAAAAAGCCTCTCCGAGTTGTTGGAGAGGCTTTTTTATGCGGCAGAGTTGGGACTGGCCGAATGATTTACTTGGCCTTGCTGCCTAACCAAGCCGCCCGGAATTTCTGCATCTGCTTGGTCACGGGACGACCTGCCTTCTCGTACGTCACGACTTCTACCAGCGGGCTTTCCACCAACGTCACCTGGGCGGTGCGCTCCTGCCCACGCGAGCGGAACACCACCGGCACCACGTCGCCGGGCTTGTGTTGGGCCAGCAGCTGCGTTAGCTCCTCCTGGCTCTTTGGCGTCTTGCCATCCAGCTTCAGAATCTGGTCTTCACGGTCGAGGCCGGCTTGGTAAAGTGGGCTGCCGATGAGCGTATTGGCGGCCAGCGCGATGGTGCTATCCGCAAAAGTTAGGCGAGCCAGACCTAGGCTAGCTTGCCCCGGCTTGGCGCGTCGCACCACGAGTCCGGCAGGCGCCAGCAGCTGCTCGTAGTTGTGAAGTTGGTGCCCCGTGAGATGCTCGCGAAAGAAACGACCCGCAAAGGCCGTGTCGCGGCTCACCTGACCTAGCACGCGCTGTAAATCGGGCAGCGTGTAAGGGCGCTCAGGCGCGTAGTCGCGCTGGGGCTTGCCGTACTGCTGCCACACGGCACGCATGTAGGCATCGAGGTCAGTTTTGTAATTCTGGCGCAATAACATGTCCAGCGCCAGCGCATTACCGGCCCCGATAATGTAGTAAGACAAGTAGGTATTGCCGCGGTTGTTAAGGTCAATGCTCACGGCCGCATCCACGAACGGCGCCTGCCGGCTCATCTCCACCGGCGAGTAGCGGCTGGCGCCCGGCGAGTTCAGCATAGCATTCACAATGCCGGTAACGTCCTCGAAATACTGCTCATCGGTGATGGCCCCCGAGCGCCGCACGATTAGGTCGCCATAATACTGCGTAAAGCCTTCGGCAAACCAAAGTGCCTCGCTCATGTTAGCCCGCTCAAAATCGAATGGCTCCAGCGACTTAGGCCGGATGCGCTCCACATTCCAGGAGTGGAAGAACTCGTGCGACACCGTACCTAGGTTGCGCAGCACGCCCAGCCCTCGCAGCGGACTGCTGCTCGTGACGCTGGTGGAGTTGCGGTGCTCCATGCCGTCGCCGCTGGTTTGGGGCAAGTAGTTGGCTACGAAGGTGTAGCGGCCAAAATCGTAGCTAGGTAGCTCGCCGAAAACAGCGGCCGCCTCGTGCACCACTTTCTTGGTCAGGTCCGTGTAGGCGTCCAGCTCCGCATCCGTCCCCGTGTGCACTACCGACAGCTCGATGGTTTTGCCCTGTTCCTGCCAGGTGCGCATTTTTTGCGGGCCCAGGGAAGTGGGACTGTCCATCAGGTACTGCAAATGCGGCGCGTAGTAGGTTCCTTTGGCCGGGTCGGGCTTCAGCTGAGTGGCCACCTGCCAGCCCGCCGGCAAGTCAAACTTTACTTCCGCGGGTCGCTGCTCCTGGCCGTGGGCAAAAGCTAGGGTGGCCGGCATGTTCAGGTGAGCGTGAATCTGGTCGATGCCCACGTAGGTACCGTCGGTTCGGTCGCCGAAGAGGGTGTAGGTAAAGCGCACGGTGCCGTCGTGGCCGCTTACGTCCCAGCCGTACGGGTCGGGCCGGCTGATGCTCAGTGCCTTGCCTTTCGAGTCGGTGGCCTGTACGGCGTACACGTTCTTGGCAAATTCGTGCAAGGCGTAGCGCCCCGGCGAGCTGCGCGCCATGCGCACCTGCAAGGTGCCGGGTTTCAGGTCTGAAAAAACGACCGTCACCTGGGCTTCGTGGTGTACGGCATTCGGGAAGGCTACCGTGTACTGCACGGGCGTCGTTTGGGCCAGGGCCGCGCCGGGTAGCGCCAGCGCGAGCAAGAGGGTAGCGGCAAGATTCCGCATAAGGGTTGTGGTTGTGAAGAGTAGAAGGCGCCTAAAATTAAGAGGCAAGCCGAGAATGCCGCGCGCCTGTAGCACGAAGCCTGTGCTTCGCGTATCGGGGAACGAGTACATTTGGAAAACCTAGGTGCCCGTCGTTCTGCGCTACGCGAACTACAGAGTTCTCGCTACAGGACGTTCAACGATACGCGAAGCACAGGCTTCGTGCTACAGGCTAGCGGTTCGCACTACAGCGCGGGCTTCTCTTCGAAAACCGTGGCTTCGATCATGCCCGCATAAAACCATTGCTGCCGCCGCGGGTGCAAACCTAGGTTTGCCAGGCCAGCGTGAATGGCTGGAAGCTGCCGGGCGCTGATGCCGGTCGTAACACGAAAGAACTGATACATCACGGCCAGCAAAGCCCGTTGCCACCACCCGTTCGGCTTGCAGAAATCGGCGAGTAACCACCGGCCACCAGGGCGCCGGACCGCGTTGAGCTGCCGCAGTACCGCTCCAAACCGCACGGTTTCAAACAGATCCAGGAAGAAGAAGGTGATAACTACGTCGAACGTCTCGCCCGATTTGAGCGCCGCTTCAGTGCCGAGCCGAAACTCTACCTGTGCCTCGTGCGCGGCGGCTGTGCGGCGCAAGGCTGCGCGTGATTGGCGCAGCATACCAGCGGAAGCTTCCACGTAGAGAATCTGGGCCGCAGGGCAGCGCCGCAGCACTTCTCCCAGAATCCAGCCCGTGCCGCCGCCGATGATGAGCAACCTAGGTGCGCCCACTGGTAAGCCCGACAACGCGGCCTGCTGTGCCCGCCGCAAGGTGCGGCCAAAGACCAAGCTCGCCAATAAATCGTAGAAGCTAGCGAGGTGGTCGAAGCCTGCGTCCGAATTTTGCATGAAAAGTGACCAGCGCCTCGTTGAGCCTTAGGTTGCACGTAGTACGCCGGCAAGTCGCCTTGCGTTGTAGTCGGGGTGCGGCTTCACTGCTCAACCTGGCTTCGTACCTAGGTTATGCCTCCTTACGTTGTAGTCACTAAAAGCTCACCTCACCAGGGCACTATAAAAAGACCGTCATTTCTCCCGCTGGTCGAGATGACACCCTGATTTAGATAGCCACTTAGCCAGCCTTACCCACCGCCAAACCTAGCTTCATGACTAACTCTCTGCGTCGTTTGCTGGCGGGCATCACGTTGTTCGTCGCCGAGTTTACGGTTACGCTGCTGATCGGAGTGCTCGGCGTTATCTCCTTTCTAGCGCTGGGCCGCGAGGTGCTCAATCAGGATATAGCTACGTTTGATGCGCAGGCGTTTCGGTGGGCACATTGGCTGCTCGGACCCGACAGGCTAGGTTGGGTGCAGAACGTGACTTTTCTGGCCTCGCGCGATTTTATCACCGGAGCCGCCTTGTTGCTAATCGGTTATTTCCTGGTGCGGCGTCACCGCTGGTACTCGCTGCTGGTACCGGTAGTAGCCCTGGGCAGCATCACGCTGAATCTGGTGCTCAAGAGCGCCTACCACCGGCCTCGGCCTTTGCTGCCGCTGGTGTCGGCCGAAGGGCTGAGCTTTCCCAGCGGCCACGCCATGATTTCGGCCTCTTTCTACGGGCTGCTGATTTATTTAGTGTACACTCACCTTCGCCGCCCTAGCATAAAGTGGCTCCGACGCAGCTTGATTGTCGTGCTGGTGCTGCTGATTCTGCTCATTGGTATTACCCGCGTATACCTGCGTGTGCACTACGCCTCCGATGTGCTGGCCGGTTTCATGGCTGGCGCTATCTGGCTGCTGATTGCCATTCCGCTGCTAAAACGCATCGAAAGAATAACGAAAAATCGATTTAAAAAGACAATGCAAACGTCTGAAAAACAGGTTATATAGCGCAGAAAACAACTTTTCTTGGAAATTATTTTCAAAATTTGTGGCGAAAAACTGCTGTTCGCCCATATCTTTGCAGCGTCAAAAGGCACCTCCGGAAGGGAGAACAGAGTTTGACACTAGCTGCGCTTGTGGCGAAATTGGTAGACGCGCTGTCTTCAGGCGGCAGTTCCGAAAGGTGTGAGAGTTCGAGTCTCTCCGAGCGCACGAAAAGCCGGTCCATTTGGGCCGGCTTTTTTGTGTTATTAAGATCTGGTTCTAAGCGCTTTAAAGCTAGGTTAACCGTTAAAGCTACCTGTCGTGTTTCGGCTTGTGCCGCGACCTGGCGTTCCACTCAACCCACAACCACCCGCATGAAAAAGCTTACGGAGCGCTTGTTGGCTCTTTTAGGGCTGCTGACGGTTGAAATCGTGCTGGTGGGAGTGATGTTTCTGGGGGCGTTCGTGCTGTTCTTTTATCTGACCCGCGTGGTATTCGTGGAGCATTCGGCGCGCCTCGACGACCTGGCTTTTCACCAAATGGATGCGCTACGGGCCACTTACCCTAACCTTACTACGTGGGTCCGGCGGCTTACTTTTTTTGCCTCGGCTCCCTTCCTCACGGCAACCGGAATCTTGCTGCCTGGCTTTCTGGCGTGGCAAAAACGGCGGCACGAAGCCTTGGAGCTTTTCCTGGCAGTGCTAGGTTCCTCGATTCTGAACCAGCTGCTCAAGAACCACTTTCACCGTCTGCGCCCCGAAACGGCGCTGCTGCCGCAGCCCGGTCTGAGCTTCCCCAGCGGCCACGCCATGATCGGAGTGGCCTTGTACGGCTGCGCGGCGTGGCTGCTATGGCGCCACGGCCGGCACCCGGTTTGGTCCGCCCTGCTGATAACCTGGGCCGTTATTATCGGCCTGACTCGCATCTACTTGCACGTTCATTACGCCACCGACGTACTGGCCGGCTTCGCCGCTGGTCTGGTGTGGCTGATCTTACTGCGCGCCGCACTGCGGCTGTGGGAGAGGAAGCAATTAACAATGAGCAGTGAGTAATTTGGTAAGGTGCATTGGTCACTGCTCATTGCTTACTGTCAACTAAGTTTTACTCGTACGCGCAAGGCCAGCAGGCCTTTAACGCCTTGTAGCTCTTCCAGTTCCAACTCTTCTACGCCGGGCTCCAGCAGCTCACGGTCGTGGAGATAGTCGATGTATTCGAGGTATTCATCGGCCTCGCGTGATTGGGAGTAGACCAGCGCAATGGTGCCGGGCTGCGTAAGCCGCTCGCCGGTGCCGAGCACTGTGGCCTTGTCGATGCGCTTCTTAACGATTTCGTAGCGAATGTTATAAGCGCCATCTACGTCGAATTGCCGCTCATCCTGCCGGAAACGGATACTCAGCGGCTGGCTGTGCACCAGAAGCAGCTGGGTTGTGTCGAGCGGAACAGGCAGCGCGGGCTTCAGCAGGTGAGTGCGCCGCGTAATCTCAATCGTGACCAGCAGCTGCCACAGGCGTAGGTTCTTCAGGAAAACCAGGTCAAACGGCTTATTTTCGACTAAGGACGCGCCCACGTAGATGTTGTGCTCCACGCCATCAGTCTTGAACCGCTGGAAGTAGTGCGGGTACATCTGCTGGGCCTTGGCTTCTTCCTCGTCGAGGTAGTCGCTGATGGTGTCATTGATCAGCATCACGCTCTGCTCGAAGGCTTTACGCCGCTTATAAACGATACCTAGCTCGGGGTCCATGTTCGCCCAATAGTTATCAATCACGAACCGCAGCTCGGGTGTATTCTGGGCCAGGTAAGTGAACAGAGGCTCTACCTCCGTCTTCAGCGACTCAAAAATACTCACCTCGTCCCCCGTCAGAATGCCTTGCCGCAGACGCCGCAGGTTCTTATTGACGTAAAATTTCAACTCATCCAGAATAGGCAACGCCTGGAATTCAGAGGCTTTCTTGAGGACCTTATTTGCTAAGGTCAGATGCTCAATCAGGTCGGCCTGAATGGCTTCGTTGCGGGCCGTGCTGCTGCTGCGGATGTCGGCGGAGCCGTGCAGCGGATACACATCGTGAAACACGATGCTCTCCATCTCCGCGTTTTTGTTGCCGGCCTCAAACTGCTCCAGCAGGTGCAAGGCTGCATCAGTGAAGCGCCATTCCATGGTGGGGTGAATGGCCGTAAACTTCTCTTTGATAATAGATTGCACGCGGGTTTGCAGCTCCTCGGCGTTGCGCTTTACGGCCACCGCAAACAGCGGCACAAACTGCGTGACCTTCTCCAGGCAAAACTCGTCCAGGTCGCCGACGTTGGGCGAACCTAGCTCCAGCAAGCCCACTGTATCGTCGCCGTAGGGTAGAATAGCTAGGATAGCCGACCGGATACCTAGGCTCAGAATCTGCTGGCGCAGGTCTTCGGGAATGTCGGCCTTCTCCACGTCTTCGAGCACGAGGGGCTGGCGGTCTTGCCAGAGCTGCGTGTAGATCTGGCGGAAGCCGCTGGTAGCATCCTGGTTGGTGAGCTGCTTGGTCAGAAAGCTGTGGTTGATCTTGCGGCCAAAGTCGACGAAGGCCTGCTTTTTCTCATCGTAAGCGGCAATACCTAGCTGCAAAAATGGCCGGCCAAACAGCACCCGCAGCTTCTCCTGAATCTGCTCCAGGCGGTCGGAGGCTTGCAGCACGTCGCGCTCCAGCAGGTCATACTTCAGCTCCGATAAGATTTCCTGATCCGTTACATCTACCAGATGTAGGATGTTAAAGCCTTCAAGATCAAACCTTTCGGCAGGTAGATATTCCTGCCACAAGTCAGTCCGGTGGAAGTTACGGGTCAGCATCTCCAGCTGTTCTTCCGTTAGCTCGGGCTTTTCGCCCACCACATGCACCGTCAGGAATGAAGAGTCGAACGTGACGCTGTAGTGCCGGTACAAGCCAATGCTGTAGTCGGGCACGGTGAAGATGATGGAACGCGTGACGGGCAGCGTAACGCCGTAAATAGTTTCCAGGATGAGCTGGTACACCATGCGCGTGGTGTGGATGTTCATCGTGCGCGCGTCGATGTTAAGAGGCTGCTTAATCGTCAGATTATTAAGCATTACCTGCGCGAAAAGCGGCGTGTGATAGAAGCTGTAGTACTGGAACGGCGGAATAGCACCGCTGATGTCGGTTTCGCGGGCCGCGGGTGGGAACAGCGCTATCATCAGCGTTTCCACCAAGTCACAGTTGCATTCCAGCACGCTCATATCCATGATAGGGCCGCGGCACCAAGGGTTAGCCGCCACCTGCTCGCCGATGGCCTGGGCGAGCAGCGCCACCCCAGAGTTGCTGTCCTGCTCGCGCGATTTCCAATAGGCAATAAGCGGCTCCAGACTCAGCGTCGATTTAAAAGGGAAACCCACAACGACGGGACGGGCAGTAAGTTCGGTCAACATAGTGGAAGCAGAACAGGCAAAAGAGCAAATAAGTTGAGCGGGCACTACAGACGACGAACTACCTAGGTTTCAGCTATTCCCGTGTGCGCGAAACAAGCTAGGCTCAGAACCGATTGAGGGTAATTGGCTGGTCTTGGCCGTTCTTCTTTGTGACATCACAGCGCACTGTGTTCTGGCGCATGCCGAATTGCCGCATCTCACTTACTTCTACGATTTTACTCAGGTTACGGTAATACATGCAGCAGCCTTCGCCTTCTAAACGGGTATCAAGCTTAATGTTATCTAGCACAAAGCGCACAGTATCAATAATCTTCGGCTTAGAGGTAGCTGGGTAGCGCACAACAAACAGCGTGTAGCGGTAGCTATTCAGTTTGCGGTTATTGGCTGCGGTAAAGGGCGTGTTGTTGTTGATAATGATCGGCAGGCTGTCCTGCCGTTGAGGGCGCAGAAGCCGTATTGTTTCGACGGTAGGCTTGGTGTTCAGAACAGTATCCGGCAGCGAATAACGTTTCAAATACACCGTGTCGATGTCTTTGCGGCGAAAGCCTTGGGTGCTGGTTGAATCGAGGTTGAACTTGAAAAACAGGGCATCGGCGTAGTCGTCCTGCTTGTCGCAGGGAACGTTGCCGCAGCAGGCGGCAAGCGCGAGGGTAGCCCCGCTGAGCAGGAGCCAAACGAACAGATTACGTATCATAGCAAGCAAAGATAAGCCGGTAGCGCCGCGGGAGCCTCAACAAAAAAGCCAGCCCTTGCGGACTGACTTCTGTACGTAATTCAGGCCCAGCTTATTGCTTCAAAAAGCGTTTGGTTTCGGAGCCGGTGCGGCTGGTGATCTTGTAAAAATAGGTGCCGTTGGATAAGTCATCGACGTTCACCACCAGTACGTGCGCGCCTTTTTCCTTGCTTTGCTGATCGAGGATCTTGCGCAGGGTGTTGCCGCGACCATCCAGCAGTTCTATTGTCACGGGGCCCGCTTTTGCCACATTGTACTCCAACTGGGTAGTGCCGTTGCTGGGGTTTGGGAATAGGCTGGTACCTAGGTCCTTCGTTGCTTGTTTGGCAGTTGGTGCATTGGGGTCCATCAGCAGAAACACGCTGGGTCGGAAGAAATGACCTAGGCCTGCCTTGTGCCGGTTGCCCGCAAAGTGAGCTAGCTTTTCTTGTTGCTCCGGCGTGGCATACTTCATGACAATGGCTTTGGTGTCCATCGTCCATTTTTCGCGTTGCGGCTCAATTTCGGAGGCTAGCTGCTTGATGTTAGTGTCATATTTCTGGGCCACTTGGGTTACTTTCTGCATCACGGCCTGTCTTTGGGTGCGCTGCTGCTGAAGCTGTTGGCGCTGAGCATCTGTTAGCTCCGGGCGCGTAGGTTGGGCCTGACCTAGCTTGGCCGGGCGGAAGCTTTGAAGTAGCGCCTTGCCTTCTTGGCGGCTTGTTCGGAGTTGTGCGCGGTAGCTAGCCAGCGCCACTTTGTCGTCGGCGGAGAGTTGGGCTTCCAGCTTCTGGCGCTGTTCCCGCACTACTGGCAGTACGTTCTGGGCGTAATAGGCTTGGAGTTCCTGGCGCGCTGGTTTATCGGCGCTGCGGCCTAAGCGCTGGGCAAAGGCCGCAGTGTAGCCTACAACAAGAATAAGGACGAGCAGCAACCGGAGGAATGTGTGGAAGGAGGTAGCTTTCATAAGAGTAGGAGGGATGAAGAACCTAGGTGTCGTTTTGGGCCATAGATGCGTGGAGCCAGTAAGCGTTTAATTATCGCACAAAAAAACGCTCGGTCCTACCGAGCGTTTTTCGTTTCAGCTATATAAAAGCCAGCCTTCTAGCTGATGTTTATTCTATCGCCGTGAGGCTGTTTCGCCTGGTAGTGGCTCGATAGGCCCGCTGGCTAAGAGCTTAGCACGCAGCGAGTCAGAAGCCAGCTCAAGCTGCGGCCGAATCATATTTAAGGCGTAACGCAACGCTGTGATATCGGCTAAGCGACCGGCGTCAGTTTGCGAATAGCCATGATACATTGCCACGTTCACCGTGGAGGTGCCCGAGCCACTATAGGTGCCTAGTACTTCTCCCCGCGAGTTGAGCACCTGTACTTGGGCGCGGAGCTTGGTCCGGTAATATTCCAACGGTACTCCAAACAAGCTGGGAACCATCAGGGTAGCCATTTGAAACGCTTGTAACCCCTTGCCTTGTCGTGCACTAACAGCCGAGGTAACAGTTAGCTTCATGTAGCCAAACTTTGTGCTGTCGGCAGGGTCGACCAAGTTATGGCTCACTTCGCGCTCAAACAGGCGAAATGGATCTTCTGGCAGCGAACCATCACTGTTCATTAAGGGCCCATTATCAACAGCTATCTTCAAGGCAGGCAAGCGGTTATCTAAGCCAGCAGAATGGGGTTGGAACAAAACCTTGTCGACTGACATACAGCCAGACAGCGTAGAAAAACTCAATAAACAAAGCAGCAGATAACGTAAAGAGGCATTCATGATAAAGCAGGAAGCAAGTAGGTGAGAAGCAGGACACGCATCAAATTTAAACAACTATTTCACTATCTGTTCATGGTGAAATACAATTACATGATAAATAATATAAAATATATATTTATTAATATAAAAAGTCAAAAAAAATGTGAAAAGCCCGTGTTCGGTGGGCTTTTCACAAGGGGAAGTGAGCAAAGCTAGGTAGCCGTTGCTGGTGCGAAGCCAGGAAGAACGCTGGACAAAACGCTGAAAAGTACTAGTGGGCCTGGTGGGCCAGCTCGCTGTCGGGCTCCGCGAGAGCTGTTACTTCCGGCGCGTAGTAATTATCAACGAACTCGCCTTCCCAGCGTGCTACCACGGCCGTTGCCAGGCAGTTGCCGATAACGTTCACGGCGGTGCGAGCCATGTCCATTAGCGCATCAATACCTAGGATGATGAACACGGGCCAGGAAGGCAGATTGAACGAAGCCACCGTAGCCAGCAGAATCACCAGAGAGGCCCTAGGCACGCCAGCCACGCCTTTGCTGGTGAGCATCAGCGTGAATACCATAACCAACTGCTGCCCAAGTGATAACTCGATACCGGCCGCCTGCGCCACAAACACGGCCGCCAGCGACAGGTACAAGGTGGTGCCATCGAGGTTGAAGGAGTAGCCCGTTGGCATCACGAAGGCCACAATGCGGCGCGGTACCCCGATGCTCTCCATGGCTTCCATAGCGCGGGGCAGGGCCGCCTCCGAGCTGGTGGTGGCAAAGGCAATACTTACGGGCTCGGCAATGGCCTGCACGAAGCGCTTCACCGGAATACGCATGAGCAGCGCGACAGGCAGCAGCACCAGCAGCAGAAAGGCAATGAGCGCGCCGTACAAGGTGAGCAGCAGCTGAAAAGCGTTCAGCAATGGTGCAAAGCCCATCTTACCAACCGTATAGGCGAGGGCGCCGCCAACACCTAGGGGGGCAAAAAACATTACCACGTTGGTGAATTTGAACATCACTTCCGAGAGGCTTTCAGCGAACGTAAGCATGGGGCGACGGTGCTTGTCGTGCACCATAGCCAGGCCAATGGCGAAAATGATAGCGAAGATGACGACTTGCAGCACCTGTCCTTCGGCGATGGACTTGGCAATGTTTTCGGGGAAGATGTGCAGAATAATGTCGGAGGTCGTCTGCTCGACGGTCTGGAGCTTTTCGGCTTCGGCAGCGGCTCCACTTTGGCTTACTCCGACTCCGGCCTTGGTCAAGTTGATGGCAGCCAGGCCAATGAAGAGTGCAAACGTGGTAATAATCTCAAAGTAGACCAACGCTTTCAAGCCCATCTTGCCAACTTGTTTGAGGTTGGCGTGCCCTGCAATACCTACTACAAGCGTCGCAAACACGAGCGGCGCAATGATGGTCTTTACCAAACGCAGAAACACGTCGCTGAGCACCTTTAGGTTCACGGCCACTGTAGGGTAATCATGACCTATTTCGGCGCCCACGAACATGCTCACAACAATCCAGAACGTGAGCGAGCGGCGCTGCGTGGCATAGACCGCAAGAGTGGCTAAAAACAGCCAGCGAGCCGCCGTCGGAACGGCAGCCGGCAGAGCAGCCAGCTGATAAGCCGACAATGCGGTAAGGACCGCAGCAACCAGGAAAAGAACAAAAACCAGCGGAACGAGACGCGAAAACTTCATGCAGGAAAGTTCGGGGTAAATCGGCGGAAACTCAGCAAAGATAAGTTTTTGCGCTTGTCAGGACGTTCCGGCTTTGCTGGGCGGGTAATTTAACAGAAAAAGGCCGCGCATGCGGCCTTTTTCTGTTGATAGAAGCTAGCTCGCAGCCAACTTCTGCTGCAAAGCAAAGGAGTTTATTTGGCAATAACCAGCTTTTGCGTCAGTGTGACAGTAGTGGTTTTCAGGCGTAGAATATACATACCAGTAGCCAACTGTGATACAATGCGTTGGGTCTCGGCCGGGTTAACTATTTGCTGTTGGTATTGGCTACGCCCGCTCATATCAAGAAGCTCTAAAAGAGCGGGTTGCGAGGTGGCTTGCTGAATTTCAAGGTAAAACTTGCCGGCATTTGGGTTCGGGTAGACACTAAAGCTAGGTGGCGGTGCCTGCTCAATCTTCACGGCTTTGATAGGAGAGTAGACCTTTTGACCAGTGCCAAGCTCTTGGCGCAAACGGTAGTAAACCAATCCTGTAGGCGCGCTTTCATCAAGCGCCTTATAAGTATGCGGATCAGTGCTGGTGCCAGCACCCGGCTGCTGAAGTAAATCCTTGAAACTTTTGCCGTCGGTGGAGCGCTCCACCACGAAAGACTGACTATTTAGCTCGGTCTGAGTGCGCCAGTCGAGTGTAACCTGCTGGTACTTTGCAGCGACCGTGAAATCGGTGAGCACCGGCGATACTACCGAATTCGCAACAGGATAGAACACGCCATTCGGGATTACTTGTCGCACCAGGTCGCCACTGGCATATTCGAGCACCAGCGCCTGACTACCGCCGTGTTCCCCGTAGTATATCAGAAGATCATGAAATCCAGCGCTTAAGGTTTTGGAAGCAGCGGTATACTGCATGCCTTTCATGTCGCCAGTGTTACTTATGAGTGGTTTGGCCTCATTATCAAACCACAAAGAAGCGCCATCATCTGAGCTTAAATGAAAGGTATAAGCGCCAGGAGTTGTAATATAAATTTTTCCGTAGAAGCGGGCGCTGAATTCGTCGGGCTTGCCGGGTGAGTAGTATGTTGCACCCTTGCCAATGTTGAAGTTGTCGGATTCGCTTTCTTCAAATTGAAGATTATTAATAGTTCGGCTTACAATAACTGGCTCATTCTGGTTGAAAAAGCCTAGGTCGTCGTAAAAATACCCGTGATAAAAATCAGCTTTAAGCCCAATAGAAGAACTTTCTTGCTGAGCAAAAGTAGTGATAGCAGTTAGTAGATTAATTACAAAGCTGCTTATAAAAATTGTAAATTTAAAAAGATAAGGATGAGTGGAAAAAGCTTTCATATACAAGGGTGGGCAAAGACATGGGCGGAAGAATTATTAAATAAGATCGATACGATAATCTGTTGAGAAAAGATGAAAATTACCACTAAAATTATGAGATTTTCCATTTGCACATAGAATTAATATATTAAAATAGTAAAATTATATAATATACGCTTTGCAGGAGTTTTCGGTTGCGAGAGGATAGTAAAAAATTGTTTGCTGATTTACGTGATTAACGCAGCAACTACTGCCATGGGCAACTACCCCTAGTTTGTACAAGCAGCTACGAGTGCGTAGGCCATACGTAATTGCGGTAATTGCCCCAACTTAGGCCGCAAGAACCCATCTGATTGCTCACCGCCCGTTATGCTCATCTGGACGCTCCAAACGCGTGAATTACCGCTGCGTTTTACCTGGAAAATTTCTCGCAACTTTTCCACTGCCAAAACCAACTTGCTCGTGCGCGTGACGGCTGCCGGGGGCGCAGTAGGGTGGGGTGAAGCGGCGCCTAACATTCGCTACGGCGAAACGCCCGCAGGACTACAAGCCGAGTTTGAGCAGTTGCTGGCGACAAACCTAGGTAAGGTGCAAAGCCTGGATGAGCTGGGGCAAGTGCTCGATGCACAAAGGCCTGCCCACGCGCTTCGCTTCGCGCTCGAATCAGCGTACGTGCATCTGCTGGCGAACCAAGCAGGGCAAACCGTGGCGCAGGTGCTGGGTGTGTCGGCTCCGGCAGCGGCTGTGCCCACGGCTTTTACGCTGCCAATTATGGACCCTGGTGCCATTCCCGATTTTGTGCGGGAGCAGCGTATGGACCGGTTCGAATTGCTGAAGATCAAGGTGAACGAGGAAAGCGGCTACGATTTACTGCGCGAACTCACCCGCATTCTGCCCGGCCGGCCGCTTATTATTGATGGAAACGAAGCCTGGACGGACGCCGATAAGCTGCTGCTTTTTTTGGAACAAATCAGCGCGCTGCCGGGGTTGCAGGTGCGTCTGCTGGAGCAGCCGTTGCCTGCCGCCTGCGCCGACCACTACCGCTACCTGCGACCTAGGGTCGCGTATCCGCTGTTTGCCGATGAATCGGTGACGGATACCGCCGACTTTGCCGACATCGCCCGGCAGTTTCACGGCGTGAACATGAAACTGATGAAAGCCGGCGGCTACCGCAACGGCATTCGGCTGCTCCGCCAGACGCAGGCGCATGGCCTCCAAACCATGATCGGCTGCATGGTCGAAACCTCGCTCGGCATCTGGTCGGCATTGCAGCTCAGTAGCTTAGCTCAAGTGTGCGACCTAGATGGCTTGCTGATCGTGCGCGACGAACCGTTCGGGCTGGTTCGGGAAGAAAACGGCCGCCTGACTGCTGCTGCCACGCCGCAGCTATAGCTGCTTCAGCTGCTCATCCAGCGTTTGTAGCTGCTGATCAAGCTGTTTGGTGTCGGCGGGCGGCTGGGTGCCGGCGCTGAGCAGCCGGATTTTCTCATTGAGCAGCTGAATCTTCTTCTCCATCAGGCCGACCTTATTGGTCAGCGTCGTCACTTGCGTTCCGCCATCAATGGAGCTAGGTGTAAGCGTGCCGCGCTCCACGTATTGCGTAAATTTAGTAGTCGGCACTGATTTGTCGCCGCGGGCCGTGGCGGCGCTGGCGGGGGTAGCAAATACAATATCGCCCTGCATAGTCACGTAGTCGCCTTCCTGTAAGGTGGTGATTTTGCCGGTCGGGAACTCTACGATGCCACTTTTGTAGTTGACTTTGGTGCCGTTGGACAGCCGTATGTTTTGGGTAAGCTGTTTTATTTGAGCACCTTGGCGCAACACGACCATGCCGTTTTGCATCAGGAACTGGTCGTGGGTGCCAGCCGCAACGGCACCAGCCGGGCGGGCAGCGGTTTGGGAGCTAGGTGCTTTCGATTGGGCTCGCGCAAACGGCGCCGAAGCCAATCCGCAACATAGGCTAAGAAGTAGCAAGAAGTAGTTCATCAGGCGAAAAGTAGGAGTCCCGTTCAGCATACGACGACGAGCTTACGGAAGCTGCTTCTTAGAAGCAGAAATGGTGCTTTTAAATTTTTTGTTGAATCATGTTGCAACATTTAATGTATGTACATATATTTGCAACGTTTTCCAGCCGCTCATGAAAATCGAAGACGAAATCAAACAGCCTGTGTTCAAAGACAACCATCAGAAAAGCTACATCAACCTGATGTACACGGCTGGCTGGTTGGGCTTGCGGCAGGCGGCAGTCTTCCGCGAGTTTGGAATCACGGCGCCGCAGTACAACGTGCTGCGCATCCTGCGGGGTCAGCACCCCAAGCCCGCGACAGTAAACCTGCTGATCGAGCGTATGCTCGACAAGACCAGCAACGCCTCGCGCATCGTGGATAAGCTGGAAGCCAAGCAGTTCGTGACGCGCACGGTGTGCCCCAACAACCGCCGCGCCGTGGATATCTGCATCACCGAAGCCGGCCTCGATCTGCTACGGCGCATTGATGCCAGCGGCCTCATCGAGCAGGTGGGGCTGCGCAACCTCAGCGACGAGGAAGCCGCTGAACTCAGTAGACTATTAGACAAAATCCGCGACTGACGGCTCTCAGTCATCCTTTTCTCCCTTTTTCAATCATGAAAAAAATTGCGCTGTCCGCCCTCGTTGTAGCTAGCTTGTTCAATGCTCCTGCTTTCGCTGGCAATCCAGTAGCTAAAAAAGCTGCCACCAGCACCGCCAAGCCTGCCGATGCAGCTTATAAAGTACAGCCTCAGCTCAGCAAGCTAGGTTGGGAAGGCAAAGCCGTAACGCACGGCCACAACGGCACGGCCGATTTTACGGGCGGCGAAATCCTGGTGCGCGGCAACCAGATCGTGGGCGGCACCGTGACCGTCGACATGAAGACGCTGAAAACCACCGACATCACCGATGCCGAGAACAACGCCAAGTTCATGGGCCACCTGAGCTCGGATGATTTCTTCAGTATTTCTAAAAACCCCACGGCTACGTTCAAAATTAAAAGCGTAACGCCCATCAAAGGTGCCGCTGCTGATGCTAACAACGTGAACATCACCGGCGACCTGACCATCAAAGGCATCACCAACACCATCACGTTCCCTGCGAAAGCCGGCGTGAAAAACGGTGTAGCCGCTGCCTCGGGCATTGCCACCGTGAACCGCACTAAGTACGACATCAAATACGGTTCGAAGTCTTTCTTCGAAGGCATCGGCGACAAAGCCATCTACGACGACTTCACGCTGAGCTTCAACGTGATTGCCAAGAAGTAAATCTGAACCACGGATTCGTCCGGATTTTTCGGATTCCACGGATTTTGTGGACGATTAACAACCTAGGTTCTAGTCAACAAAAAAGCCTTCCCGCTTGCGGGAAGGCTTTTTTATGGTGTTACAGTAAGGGGAAAAGTAAAAGCGAATCGTCCACGAAATCCGTGTAATCCGAAAAATCCGTCGAACCCGTGGTTCAGACAGCCAACTCCCGCGGCAGCTCAAACCGCAGGTTGCGGCTCTTACTGCGGTTGTGCAGCTGCGTGAGAAAATCATCCAGTTCCGATTTATATTCCAGCCATAGGTCTTCGTGCAGGTTGGTGAGCACCAGCTGCGCGGTGCGCGCAGTGAGCCGGGCTGTGCCCACGTAGAAGCCATTATAAGGCGAATCGAACTGGCCGGTGTAGTGGTCGAAAATCAGGCGCAGCGTGTACAGGTTCAGGTCGACTTCTAGGCGCTTGTCCTTGGTGATGCGGCGGGCGCGGGCTGTTTCCTTGGTGGCTTTGCTCAGGGCTTTGGTGAGGCTACGATTCAGCAGACGGCCCGTCACGGCTACGTTGAACAGCTCATGGATGCGGTCGGAGGTTTCAGCGTACACCTGCTCCACCGTCACGTCGGGCAGCAGCTCGAAAGCCAGGGTTTCGTATAGCTCGGCATCGCGGCGCACGGCGCGCAGCAGCAGGGTTTCTTTCTCCTTGTCGGAGAGACGTTTGAGGGCTTTTTTGAACTCGGTAGAAGGGACAGGCATGGGAAAGGAGCGAAAAGCTAGGTCGTGCCGGGCAGGGTGCTGCCGCATGGCTGGCTAACTAGTATTGCAGGCTAAACTATTCACCCGCTCGGGTGTCAAAACTAGCCTTATTCCTACGAAACGTTTTGAGCGCTAATGGGGTTATACAAGACCGCAATACCTAGCCGGACGTACCTTTTGTGCCTGATTTACCGTACTTTTGCGTCATGAAAACGAACCCGCAAATCGATTACGACGAGGACGTACTGTTACTCGAAGAAACCATCGACGTGCGCGACCTGATCGTGTACAATGATGACGTGAATACTTTCGAGCACGTTATCAAAACGCTCATCGACGTGTGCGGCCACGAGCCCGAACAGGCCGAGCAGTGCACCCTGCTGATTCACTACAAAGGCCAATGCACGGTAAAGCACGGTGCCTACGACGAGCTGGCGGGCATGTGTACCGCCATCCACGACCGTGGTATTTCGGCGGACGTACTTTAACCGGTTGAATGGCTGAATGAATATATGGTTGGTCGTTCAGGCCTAGGTTCCAGAACAATCAGCCATTTAGCTACGCAGCCATTTAACAATTCAATTGAATGGAATTTCCTTCCAAGCTGATAGAAAACGCCGTAGGGGAGCTGTCTAAGCTGCCGGGCATTGGGAAAAAAACGGCTTTGCGCCTGGCGCTTCACCTGCTGAAGGCCGAAACGGACACGACGGCTTCGCTGGCAGAGGCGCTGGCGAAGATGCGCTTTGAAATAACCTATTGCCGCACTTGCCACAACATTTCGGATACCGAAGAGTGCTCGATCTGTGCTAACAAGCTGCGCGACCACAGCACCGTCTGCGTCGTCTCCGACATTCGGGATGTAATTGCCATTGAGAATACCGCTCAGTATCAAGGAGTTTACCACGTACTCGGGGGCGTGATTTCGCCAATCGAGGGTATTGGCCCCTCCGATCTGAACATTGATTCGCTGCTGGTCCGCATTCCGGATTCGGAAATCAAGGAAGTTATCCTCGCCATCAGCCCGACGATGGAAGGCGACACCACGGCTTTCTACCTGTCGCGCAAGCTGCGCGACTACGAAGGCGTGCACATCAGCACCATCGCCCGCGGCATTCCGATGGGCGGCGAGTTGGAGTACGCCGACGAAATTACCCTAGGTCGCAGCATCGTGGATCGGCAGCGGCAGACCCGCTAAAGCTAGGTGCCTGTAGCGCAGACTTTGTAGTCCGCGCTTATTAACCCTCAAAACGCGGACTACAAAGTCTGCGCTACTATCGCCAGCATAAACAAGCCGGTTGTCTGTTCCTCAGGAGCAGGCAACCGGCTTTTTGCTTGCAGCCGCTACAACGCGCGCAACAAATTCAAACCTAGGTCGATACGGAAACTAACACACCGCAAGTAGACCTAACGCTATATCTCCTACTTTTGCGGCCCCATTTATTCCGTAATAAACGAATGCTCACAGTAGAAAAAATCGGCGGCACCTCCATGAGTGCGTTCGGCGACGTGCTGAACAACATCATTCTGTACAACCGGACCGGCGCGGACCTCTACAACCGGATCTTTGTCGTGTCGGCGTACGCGGGCGTGACCAACTGGCTGCTGGAGAACAAGAAAACCGGCGAGCCGGGCGTCTACCACCGCATCACGGAGTACAAGAAGTTTCACCAGGCCCTGAAAGAAGTGGCTGTGAAGCTGAAGGGGCTGAACAAAAAGTACGAGCCGCTGGGCCTGAACCTAGCCGTCGCCGATGCTTTCATTGAGCAGCGCATTCAGGACGCTGAAACCTACCTGAATAGCCTGACCAACATCCTGGCCTCCGGCTACGTGAGCAGCGAGAATATCTTGCAGGCGGCCCGCGAAATCCTGGCTTCCATTGGCGAAACGCACTCGGCTTTCAACTCCGTCAACATCCTGCAAAATCGGGGTATTAACGCCACGCTGGTTGATCTGAGCGGCTTCCACGACCATAAGTCGTACACCATCGATCAGCGCATCCGGCACGCGTTCAAGAAGATCAACTTTGCCGACACTATCTGCATCGCGACTGGCTACGCGAAAGGCACGGAAGGCATCATGCGGGAGTTCGACCGGGGCTATTCTGAGGTGACGTTCAGCAAGATAGCTGTGGCCGTGAAGCCCCAGGAAGCCATCATTCACAAAGAATACCACCTCTGCACCGCCGACCCCACGATGGTAGGCGTCGATAATTGCTACCCCGTGGGCTTCACCAACTACGATGTGGCCGATCAGCTCGCCGATGTCGGTATGGAAGCCATTCATCCGAAGGCGTCGAAGCCGCTGGAAATCAACAAGATCAACCTGCGGATTAAAAATACCTTCGAGCCCGAGCACCCCGGCACGCTTATCACCGAAGACTACATTTCGCCCCAGAAGCGGGTGGAGGTGATTACGGGCACCGAGAAAGTAGTGATGATCGACATCTACGACCCCTTGATGGTAGGCGCGGCCGGCTACGACCTCGACATCATGAAAACCTTCTATGACCTAGGTATCAGCTACAGCTTCAAGGCTACTAGTGCTAACAGTATCTCGGTGGTTATCTGGGAGAAGGATTGCCACAAGAGGCTCGTGCAGGATCTGGAGGCCAAGTACGAGAAGGTGACGGTGGAGAAGCAGGCGATGGTTTGCATCATCGGCTCCAACATCGACCAGCCGGGTTTGCTGGCTAAAGCGGCCGGTGCTCTGTCGAATGCGGGCGTCAACATCAAAAGCGCAGGTTTTGCGCTGCGCAAGGTCAATATTCAGTTTCTGGTAGCACGGGAAGACTTCCGCGCCGCCATTATTGCATTGAACAAAACACTGTTTTTTTAAAAGAAAAGCAAGCCAACGTATGGTAGGCTCCGGCCGAAGTTGTACCATTGTGTAGTACAGCTTCGGCCGGAGCCTACCTGTTTTCCGGGTAGTGGTCGGCAACCTAACTCTGCGTATCTTACACGACCCCTCACTCGTCCTCTGTTTTGCGTCCCGTGAAACTCTCCATCATTATTGTCAACTATAACGTAAGTTATTTTCTGGAGCAGACCTTGTTGTCGGTGCGGCGGGCGGTGGAGAAGTGGGGAGCAGCGACGGAAGTGATTGTGGTGGATAATAACTCCGTGGATGGCTCAGTAGCCATGGTGCGGGCACGTTTCCCCGAGGTTCTCCTAATCGAGAACACAGACAATCCGGGCTTCTCAAAAGCTAATAACCAAGCCATTAGACGAGCGCGCGGCGAGTACGTACTCCTGCTGAACCCCGACACAGTAGTGGAGGAAGACACGCTCCAGGCTTGCGCCAACTTCATGGATCAGCACCCGGATGGGGGCGCCCTGGGGGTGAAGATGCTCGACGGTCAAGGTAAGTTTCTGCCGGAAAGCAAGCGCGGCCTGCCCACGCCGTGGGTTGCTTTTTATAAGATATTTGGACTGGCGCAGCTTTTTCCGAAGTCGCGCCTGTTTGGTCGCTACCACCTAGGTTTTCTCGATAAAGATCAAACGCATGAAGTAGAAGTACTCAGTGGCGCTTTTATGTGGCTCCGCCGCAAGGCAATCGATCAGGTGGGCTTGCTGGATGAAGACTACTTCATGTACGGCGAAGACATCGATCTGTCGTACCGGCTGACGCAGGGCGGCTGGAAAAACTATTACTTTCCCGAGGCCCGCATTATCCATTACAAAGGCGAAAGCACCAAGCGCACGAGCATGAACTACGTGTTCGTCTTCTACCGCGCTATGGTCATTTTTGCCGGCAAGCACTTTGCCCCAGGGCGAGCAGGCGCGTTTTCCCTGCTCATCAACCTAGCTATCTGGATCCGGGCAGGCGCGGCAATGGTCGGGCGGCTGCTGGGCCAGATTGCTCCCGTGCTGCTCGACGCCGGCCTGATTTACGGGGGCATGTACTTCCTGAAGAACTACTGGGAAGCCAACCATAAGTACGTCCCGGAGCCATACCCAGCCACGTTTATGGCGTTGGCGGTTCCTGCCTACATTGTGGTATGGCTCACAGCCGCCTACTTTAGCGGGGCCTACGACAAAGCCACACGCACCTCCCGGATTATTTGGGGCATTTTCGTAGGTACCATCCTGATTTCGGCTATTTCCAACTTCCTGGATGCGTACCGCTTTTCCAAAGCACTGATAATCCTAGGTGGTACCTGGAGCGTGGCCGCGCTGGTGGGGCGGCGCATAGCCGTGCATTTCCTGCAATACGGTTATTTGAGCCTAAATGAGCGGCGGCCCAAGAACATTGCCGTAGTAGGCACCGCCGCTGGTAGCCGCCGAGTGCGGCAGCTGCTGGAAGCCGCCGGCGTGTCGGCCCGCATTATTGGTCACGTAAACCCCGCTACCGATGTTAGCGTGGAAGACAGTAATGATGACTCCCTTGGTGAACTGCGGCAGTTGGAAGAAATTATCCGCATTTACGAACTCGACGAGCTGATCTTCTGCGGCAAAGACCTGCCAGCTAGTAAGTTCATTGCCCTGATGGTACAGCTTTCACAGCAAAGCTCCATTGCGTATAAAATCCTGCCCGAAGACAGCGAGTACATTATCGGCAGCTCGTCGAAGGATGCGCCCGGCGATTATTACGCCCTGAACATCGGCCTGAGCCTGTACCAGCCCCAGCAGATGCGCAACAAGCGCCTGCTGGATATCCTGACCAGCCTAGGTTTTCTGCTTGGCACGCCGTTTTTTATCTGGTTTGAAAAGCGCAAAGCTGGCTTCCTGCGCAACTGTCTGCGGGTGCTGGCCGGCACGCGCACCTGGGTAGGGCTGCGGCATTCCGCGGGGCCGCAGCGCACCGCCAAGGCCATTCTGTCGCCAGCGGATGTAGCCGAGCAGGGCGCGCCACTCACCGAGTCGACGCGGCGGCGGCTAGAGCTGCTCTACGCTCGGAACTATGTGCCTGCCACCGACTTGAGTATTTTATTCCGCCGATTCCGGTGGCTAGGGCAAGAGTAAAATCGGCAGTGACGTACGTGCGTTAAATTCTTACTTTTGCGCATTCTCCATTTCGTTACTGTCTCATGTCCAACCCCGTTGCTACCCTTGCTTCCTCCTTTCTGTCGGACCGCGTCACGACGATGCAGGAATCGCAAACCATTGCCATGGCCAAAAAGTCGCGCGAACTGGCGGCTCAGGGTCATGACGTCATCAACCTGAGTTTCGGCGAGCCGGACTTCCAAACGCCGCAGTATATTAAAGACGCGGCTAAGCGCGCCCTCGATGAAGGCTTCACGTTCTACACGCCCGTGCCCGGCTACCTAGATCTGCGCCAGGCCATTGTCGACAAGTTCAAGCGCGACAACCAGCTGGACTACAAGCCCGAGAACATCGTGGTGAGCACCGGCGCCAAACAGTCGTTGGCCAACGTGCTGCTGAGCATGGTGAATCCCGGCGACGAGGTTATCATCTTCGCGCCCTATTGGGTGAGCTACCTGGAGATGGTAAAGCTGGCGGAAGGCGTACCGGTAGAAATCACGGGCACCCTGGAAAATGAGTACAAAGTAACGGCTGAGCAACTAGAAGCGGCTATTACGCCCCGTACCAAGCTCATCATGTACTCGTCGCCTTGCAACCCGACCGGTGCTGTGTTCACACGCGAGGAGTTTGCCGCCATTGCCGAAGTGGTAGCTCGTAATCCGCACGTGCACGTGCTGGCCGACGAGATTTATGAGTACATCAACTTCACTGGCGAGCATGTGAGCCTGGCCCAGTTCAGCGAAATCAAAGACCGGGTGATTACCGTCAATGGTTTCTCGAAAGGCTATGCTATGACCGGCTGGCGTGTGGGCTACCTAGCTGCTCACGTAGATATTGCCTGCGCCTGCGACAAACTGCAAAGCCAGATTACGTCGGGTACTTGCTCTATTGCCCAAAAGGCTGCTTTGGCCGCTTTGCAGGGTGGCCGCAGCTCCGCCGATGAGATGGTAACGGCTTACCAGCGTCGCCGCGACCTAGTGCTGGAAATGGCGAAAGACATTCCGGGCTTCATTATGCCGAAGCCAAATGGCGCTTTCTATGTGTTTCCGGATGTGAGCGGCTACTTCGGCAAAACCACGTCCGATGGCTCGACCATTCAGAACGCCAACGACCTAGCTATGTTCCTGCTCAACGACGCTTACGTGTCGTCGGTAGATGGTGAGGCGTTTGGCGCCCCAAACTGCATTCGCTTCAGCACCGCCGCCGCCGATGAAAAGCTGCGTGATGCCTTCACCCGCATCAAGGCTAGCCTTGAGAAATTAAAGTAAGCACAAGAAGGAGAGTAGCGCGAAGCTCCGGCTTCGCGTACGAGCAAGGCGAGTTCTACGCGTTTATCCAAACAGCGCGACTTTCAGGAACTCGCTTCGCTCGTACGCGAAGCCGGAGCTTCGCGCTACTCTCCTTCTGCCTTACCTTTGCGCTTTCTTGTCCAAAAATTCACAATGCCTCCGCTCACGCCGCCCGCCACGCTTCCCGAGTTATTCGCTGCCTTCAACAACCTAACGGCCCTCATCGTGGGCGATGTGATGATGGACGCTTACGTGTGGGGGAAGGCCAGTCGCCTCTCGCCCGAAGCGCCGGTGCCCGTTGTGAATGTGAGCCGGATGGAACAGCGCCTCGGTGGGGCTGCCAATGTTGCCCTCAATGTGCAGGCCCTCGGTGCCACGCCGTTGCTGTGCACAGTGGTGGGGGAGGATGCTGGCGGCGACCAATTGCTAGGTTTGTTGCAGGACAAGCACCTTTCTGCGGAAGGTATCGTGCGTAGCGCGTATCGCCCTACCACGGTGAAGCAGCGTATTCTGGCGGCCGGGCAGCACATGCTGCGCATCGATTCGGAAGTTGAAAACGATCTGAACCCGGAAGAAAACGCGCAGCTCACGGTCCGCTACGAAGCCCTGCTAGCCCGCGCTGATGTCGTGATTTTCGAGGATTACGACAAAGGTGTGCTGAACGAAGCCAGCATTCAGCACTTCATCGCCCTGGCCCGGCAGCGCGGCATCCCGACGGTAGTCGACCCGAAGAAAAAGAACTTTCTGGCGTATCAGCACTGCACGCTGTTCAAGCCCAACCTGAAAGAGCTGCGCGAAGGCCTCAAGCTGGACTTCAACGACACCGACGCCGACCGGCCAAAGTTTGAAGCAGCCGTAACGCAATTGCGCGAGTTGCTTACGCCTGATATCGTGCTGGTTACGCTCTCGGAGCGTGGCGTGTTCAGCGAGTCGGCAGCAACAGGTCGTACCTACATTCCGGCGCACCTGCGCATCATCTCCGACGTTTCTGGTGCCGGTGATACTGTTATCAGCATTGCGGCGCTGTGCATAGCCCTAGGTTTATCGGCGCCTGCTACGGCGGCGCTAGCCAACCTAGGTGGTGGCCTGGTATGCGAGCAGGTGGGCGTAGTGCCCATTGAGAAACAGCGGCTGCTGAAAGAAGCCGTTGCTGCACAAGTGCTCGGTTAGCAAGTAAGTGCTGGTTATTCGACGATTACACCGTATTTACTCACAAGCCCCGGCAAACCTTCGAGCGCAAACCTAGCTTTCTTCAGCGGGTTGATGTCCGGGTCGATGATGAACCCGGTAGCAGTCCGGAAATCTGCACCGTTGAGCTGCGTTTGGGCGAAGACGGAGCCGTTGAGCGTGCAGCCTTGAAAAGTGGCGTTGGAGAGGTCGGCGCTGGTGAAATCGACATCCGTCAGGGCGCAGTTCTCGAAGCGCGTATCGGGCATCCGCTTGCCGTAAAAAGAGGTGTAGGAGAGCTGGCATTGGTCAAAATGCACCTCAAATAGCATGTCACGGCAGGCGGTGAACTGCACGCCGGCTAGCTTACACGCCTGAAAAGCAACGTTCTGCATCCCTGCACCCGCCAGCGAGGCCAGGGAAAGATTGCAGTTTTCAAACGAGCAGTCGATAAAGCGTTTGTTGGAAAAGTCGGCGTTGGAAAAATCGCAGTTGATAAAACGGCACTGTTCAACCTCCTGATACGGCCGCATCTGTTCACTCGTCCAGCGCTCAAACGTGTTTTCGGTCGGGAACTTAGTGGGTTTGCGGGACGCAGTACGGCGTTTCATGAGCAATGGAAGCAAAAGAAAAAAGAAAGTGCGATGAATGGCTGTTTTACCATTATCGCACTAAAAACCTAAGTTCGATATGTAGGTAGCTGCGGCTGCTTATCGTAGCTGCGGGCTGAACTCCTTCACGGTTTCCACGAACACGCGCACGTTGTCGGCATCGGTATCGGGGTACACGCCGTGGCCTAGGTTGGCGATGTGGCGGTGCGGCCCAAACTGGCGCAGCATCTCGATGGTAGCTTGGCGCACCTGCTCGCGCGTGCCGTAGAGGGCACAGGGGTCAAGGTTGCCTTGCAGGGTTTTGTCGCCGACGAGCGGGCGCACCAACCTAGGGTCCTGGTTCCAGTCGAGGCCGATGGTGCGGCAGGGGAGTTGAGCAAAGTCTTCCACGGCGAAGAACGCACCTTTGGCAAACACCGTCACGGGCACGTCCGGAATAGCGCGGCAGATTTCGGCGATGTAGCGCGTGCTGAATTCCTGGTACTGGTGCGGCGGCAGGATGCCCGCCCACGAATCGAACACCTGCACTAAGTTGGCACCCGCTACCACCTGGGCTTGCAGGTACGCAATGGTCGTATCCGTGATTTTGCGCAGTAGCTGGTGAGCTAGCTCCGGCTCAGCATAGAGCAGGCGGCGCGCTTTCGAGAAGGTTTTGGAGCCGTGGCCTTCCACCATGTACGCCAGAATCGTCCAGGGGGCGCCGGCAAAACCGATCAGCGGCACGCGGCCATTCAGCGCCCGTTTGGTCACGCGGATGGCTTCGAGCACGTAGCCTAGGTGCTCCTCCGGGTCGGCTACGCGCAGCCGCTCCACATCGTGCGCCGACTTGATAGTTTCGGGAAACAGCGGACCGCGGGCTTCCAGCATTTCGTAGGAAAGACCCATTGCTTCGGGCACTACCAGAATGTCGGAGAAGATAATGGCCGCGTCCACATCCAGCGCATCTACGGGCTGAATCGTGACTTCGGCGGCTAGCTCCGGCGTTTCGACCAGCTCCTTGAAACCACTCAGGCGCGCGCGCAACTCACGGTATTCGGGCAGGATGCGGCCGGCTTGGCGCATGAGCCACACGGGCGTACGTTCGGTTTGTTCGCCGCGGGCGGCACGAAGCAGAAGGTCGTTTTTGAGCATAACGGGGTGGTGAAATCGGCCGCAAGTTACGGCAGCGCATCAAGGAATGGAGATTTGCCCGTGTTCTAAATGGACTATTAAGCGTTTCGGCTCAGAAAGTGCTTTGATTACAACAGAGTCTCCTTCTGGATAGTGTTGCTTCTTGATTCTATTGAGTTCAGTAGTATCCAGCTTATTATAAGCAAAGCCAACAAAGACATGCGTCAGCGAATCCTGTAAGTTCAGGGTTGTGTCAATTGACAACTTGTTACTACTGTCAACAATTTTTAGATGATGATTGCCTGTCACTTCCTTACGCGTGTAGTAGCTGTATTGATCGGATATTCTGGTATATCTAAAAGTATCTTGCGCTATTAACGATGTATCCCATATTACCGTCAGACCAATGGCTGGCTGCGTAGGGCTGTTATTCTCGATGTAAAAGTTTATTCTATAGGTAGGCTGAGTGTACTCGTGGCTTCCGGATTGAGAGAAGTTGCAACTGCTTGCTACAAATAATAATCCTGCATAAATAATCCGCCGTTTCATAGATAATTTCTCTACTCCTGAAACAGCGCCTTAATTGCCGAAGCCATAAAATTCACCCCAATAGCTAGGGTGATAAAACCCATAATCCGCGCCAGCGCCGACATACCCGGCCGCCCCAGGAAACGCGTGAGTCGCAGCGACGACATGAGAATGAGGTAGCTAGCCAGCGCCACCAGCACAAACCCGAACACGATCAGGCTGATGTCGGGGTAAGATAGATGCTTGGTAAACAGACCAATGCACACCGCAATGGAGCCGGGGCCCGAGAGCATTGGCATGGCGAGTGGCGTAAAGGAAATATCATCTTTCTGCATACTTTCTTCCAGCGCCGCCGGCGACACCCGGTCGCGATTGCCGCCGGGCGTGAGCAGGTCGAAGGCCGAGCGCATGAGCAGAATGCCACCCGCAATGCGCAGGTGATGAATGTTGATACCGAAGAAGTTAAGTACGTATTGCCCCGCGAAAAACGACACCGACAACACGAAGAACATATAAATACACGCCCGCAAACCCGTTTGCTGCCGTGCAACCGGCGAGTCAGACTCCGTGAGCGTCAGGAAGACCGGCATGGCGCTGAACGGGTTGACGACCGAGAACAGCGTAGTGAAGGTGGCGAGTAGAATTTCCATAAAGCACGAGCAGACAGCGCCTCAAAGGTACAAGGATTGCCTCGCGACAGAACCGGAAAAATGCTATGTTTAGAGGTGCTAACGGTTAAGCTCCTGTTGCGTACAAGTCGACAGTGGCCGCCTTACATGCTGCCTTTTACCAAATCTCTCTCCCTGCGTGCCCGAAATTGACTTCTCGTGGGCGCTGCTGCTCGGTCAAGGCGTTACGGCCTTGGTTGGCAGCGCCGCCGTATTAGCTACCGCTTTGCCCTTGCTCAAGCAAGAAGCGTGGTGGATTCGCATTTTTGACTTTCCGCGCCTGCAGATTGTGGGCGCCGCACTCCCTAGTGCCTTGGCTGCCTGGCTGTTGAGGATGCACCAAGGACCTTGGGGGCTAGGTTTGCTCGTGCTTTTGCTGGCCAGCTCCATCTACCAAGCCTTTCGCATTCTACCCTACACGCCACTGCGCCCCAAGCAAGTAGCCGATAGCAAGCTGCACAAAGGAGCGGCGCCGCAACGCGAAATCAGCCTGCTGGTGACCAACGTGCTGATGACCAACCGCGACGCGGGGCGCTGTTTGCGGGTTATCAAGGACTACGACCCCGATATCATTCTGGCCGTCGAAACCGATCAGTGGTGGCTCGACCAGCTAGCTAGCTTGGAGAAAACGCACCCGTACACCGCGCTGGCGCCGTTGCCGAATACGTACGGGCTGCTCGTATTTTCGCGGCTGAAGCTGGTTGATCCTAAAATTCGGTTCCTGATTGAGGATGATATTCCTTCCTTCCACAGCCGGGTGGAGCTGCCTTCGGGCGAGCTGGTGTGTTTACATTGCCTGCACCCCAAGCCGCCCGCGCCCGCCGAAAGCAAAACCAGCACGCGCCGCGACGCCGAGCTACTGCTGGTAGGCCGCGAAATCGAGCATTCCGACGAGCCCACGATTGTGGCCGGCGATATGAACGATGTGGCGTGGTCGCACACCTCTGAGCTGTTTCGGCGCATCAGCGGGCTGCTCGATCCGCGGATTGGGCGCGGCTTACTGCCTACTTTTCACGCTGACCATCACTTGTTCCGATGGCCACTCGACCATGTCTTCCACTCCGCGCACTTCAAAGTGAAAGACATCCAGCGGCTGCCGCACATCGGCTCCGACCACTTTCCCATCTTCCTCCGACTTAGCTACGAGCCACAAGCCAGCGCGGAGCAAGCCTCGCACGCCGAAAAGCCGGACTCCGACGACTACGAGGAAGTGGAAGAAAAAATTGCCAAAGGCTTCGCGGAAGAAGCGGAGGAAGAACGGGAAAAGGCAGCAGCCCAACCCCGTTCAGCCAACCAAAGCACCACGTAAGCTAGGCTCCTGTCATTCCGAGCATTCTGCGCATCAAGCAGAGACGAGGAATCTGGGTAACAAACCTAGGTCTTAACCCAGATTCCTCGTCTCTGCTTGATGCGCAGAATGCTCGGAATGACAGTTAATCATCGGATTCGTAGAGGAAGGCCATTTGCCACTGCGCCACAGCAGCCGGGAGCAGGCGCATCACGGTGTTGCGCAGCTTATAGATAAACGGGTTCCTGATCTGCGAAGCCCAGCCCAAAAACCAGGACGTCTGCACGATACGGGTGGTGCGGGGCCGCCGCCTGCGCTCGAACTCGCAGAAAGCAGCGGACAACTCCGCGTGTTTTTGCAGGCAGCTCGCCAGCACCGCTGCGTCTTCTACCGCTTGCCCGGCGCCCTGACCTAGGTTCGGCGTGGTGGCGTGGGCCGCGTCGCCGAGCAGCAGCACACGCCCGTAGGCGAAGTGGCGAATAGGCTTGATGTCCAGAATGTCGCCCCACAGATACGCTTCGGTGGGCGTGTGAGCCAGCAACTCGGAGACGGGATGGGGGAGATCGGCAAAGATCTGTTGCACTTCCGCCTTACCTAGGTTCTTAAAAGCCGGGTCGTTTGGAATAGGCGTATTCACGCAGGCAAACCAGTACACGCGCCCATCCACCAGCGGCACGTAGCCGAAGCGCCGCCCTTGCGTCCCCCAGATTTCGGTGGAGTTGCCGGACGGCAAACCTAGGTTCGCGGCATCCACAACGGCGCGCCAGCAGGTGTAGCCGGCGTAGCGCGGTTGGCTCTTGGGCAGTAGCTGCAAGCGTACCCGCGAGCGAATTCCATCAGCGGCCAGTAAGGCGTCGCCAGTGGCCGTGGAGTCATCGGAAAAGTGCGCAATTACTTGATTGCCTTTCTCGTCGAAGCGCACGAACGGCTTACCTAGCTGCACGACATCGGACGGCAGTTCGCTGAGCAAGGCCTTCTGCAAATCGGCGCGGTGAATGCCTACGTTGTCGAAACCTAGCTTGCGCGTGAACGGCTCCGTGTCGGCAATCTGCAGCGGCCGGCCTTGCTGATCGAGCAGCCGCAACCCTTTGACGGGCTGCGTATAAGCCAGCACGGCGTCGTACAAACCTAGCTGCTGAAGCGCCTGCATAGCGTTGGCACCCAGCACCACACCGGCCCCGATTTCGCGCAGCTCGCGGGCAGCCTCAAACACCTGCACCGTGTGACCTAGGTTGAGCAGTGCCCGCGCCGTAGTGAGGCCATTGATGCCCGCGCCGATGATGAGAAAGTGCATGAAGAGAGCTGAAGAGTGGTGCAATTTTAGCAACAACTTTTCGCTATGCTATCATTCCCCATTGTCGCCGCAGCTAGCCTGTTGAGCATTTTACAAGGCCCGGACGCGCCCCGCGCCCTCAACCTGCAACGCATTCCTTTGGCTGGTCCGCAGCCCACGAGCTTCGTGCCAAGTGGCTGGTTGGTAGAGCGTCAGCTTACCGCTGACCTCAACGCTGATACTCGACCCGACAAAGTGTTATTGTTGAACGAGAAGAAAATAGCTGGTCAGGAAGATTCGGGTGATGAACGCGCATTGGTCGTGCTCCTGGCACAACCCGACGGCACCTGGAAACGCGTGGGCGCGACAAACAAGGCCGTGTACTGCAAAAGCTGCTTCGGAATGCTAGGTGGCGACGAAGGTGGCACGCCTGACGTAAGCGTGAAGAAAGGCGTCGTAATCATCTACCAGGAAGGTGGCTCGCGCGAATCATGGAACTCGACCACGCGTTTTCGCTACGAACCTAGCACGAATCGCATGCGCCTCATCGGCCTTGATGAGGTAGTCGTTGACCGGGCCGAAGGAGATATTAGCACCACCAGCACCAACCTGCTCACCGCAATCCAAGAAGTCTCGAAGGGAAGAATTGACCAGGATCAGGTGAAGAAGACGCGGCGCACGCTGAAACTGCCGAAGCGGTATCTGGAAGAGTTTAATCCGGAGGAAGTGTGGAAGTAGAGACGAACGGTTCTGTAAGCAACCTCTACTTCGTCGGTCATTTGTAGAGACGCGACACTTCGCGTCTTGTCGTTGAACGATCCAATTAGGACGATTCATAATAAACAACATCAGCAACGACGAGACGCGAAGTGTCGCGTCTCTACACGCTTGCTACAACGTCCTAAAGACGTTAAAACAAAAAGGCCCAGGAGCTAGCTCCTGGGCCTTTTCTATTCTAAAGCCGGCAATTACTTGCCTACTTCTTCGTAATCTACGTCGGTCACGTTGTCGTGGCCGGCGGGCTGGCCTTGCTGGCCGTTGCCACCAGGTTGGCCGCCGAAACCGTCAGCGCCAGGCTGACCGTCGGCGCCACCTTGGGTAGCGTTGTACATCTCGGTCGAAGCCGTCTGCCAAGCAGCGTTGATGGCATCCATCGCGGTGCTGATCTGAGCTAGGTCTTTGCTTTCGTGCGCTTTGCGCAGGTCAGCCAGGGCATTTTCGATGGCGGTTTTGTTGCCAGCGCTCAGCTTATCGCCGTACTCTTTCAGCTGCTTTTCGGTCTGGAAGATCATCGAGTCGGCAGCGTTTACCTTCTCAATGCGCTCTTTCTCCTCTTTGTCAGCTTGTTCGTTGGCTTTGGCTTCGTTGCGCATCCGCTCGATATCGGCGTCAGACAAGCCTGACGAAGCTTCAATACGGATCTTCTGCTCTTTGCCCGTGCCTTTGTCTTTGGCCGATACGTGCAGGATACCATTGGCGTCGATGTCGAAAGTTACTTCGATTTGCGGAACGCCACGCGGTGCTGGTGGGATATCCGACAAGTGGAAGCGGCCGATGGTGCGGTTCTGGCTGGCCAATGGACGCTCACCTTGCAGTACGTGAATCTCAACCGAAGGCTGGTTGTCGGAAGCCGTCGAGAACGTCTCCGATTTCTTGGTTGGAATCGTCGTGTTCGACTCGATAAGCTTGGTCATCACGCCGCCCATCGTTTCGATACCCAGCGAAAGCGGGGTCACGTCGAGCAGCAGAACGTCTTTTACTTCACCGGTCAGTACACCACCCTGGATGGCAGCACCCACAGCAACCACTTCGTCGGGGTTTACACCTTTCGAAGGCTTCTTGCCGAAGAAGCGCTCAACTTCTTCCTGGATGCGGGGGATACGCGTCGAACCACCCACCAGGATTACTTCGTCGATGTCCGACGTGCTCAGGCCCGCATCTTGCAGCGCCTTTTTGCAAGGCTCCATCGAGCGACGAACCAAGCTGTCAGCGAGTTGCTCGAACTTGGCGCGGCTCAGTTTCACTACCAAGTGCTTTGGACCCGAAGCGGTAGCCGTCACGTAAGGCAGGTTGATTTCGGTCTCGTTTGAGCTGGAAAGCTCTACTTTAGCTTTTTCAGCAGCTTCTTTCAAGCGCTGCAGAGCCATAGGATCTTTGCGCAGATCAAGGCCTTCGTTTTCCGAAGAGAACGTTTCAGCCAGGAAGTTGATGATAACCTGGTCGAAGTCGTCGCCACCTAGGTGGGTGTCACCGTTGGTGCTCAGTACTTCGAACACGCCGTCGCCAAGCTCCAGAATCGAGATATCGAAGGTACCACCACCTAGGTCGTACACAGCGATTTTCTGGTCGGTGTGCTTTTTATCAAGGCCGTAGGCCAAAGCAGCGGCGGTCGGCTCGTTGATGATACGCTTCACATCGAGGCCGGCAATAGCACCGGCTTCTTTCGTAGCCTGGCGCTGGGCGTCGTTGAAGTAGGCGGGAACCGTGATAACGGCTTCCGTGACAGTGGTACCTAGGTAGTCTTCAGCAGTTTGCTTCATTTTCTGAAGCACCATTGCCGAAATCTCCTGGGGCGTATATTGACGGTCACCGATCTGAACTGCTACGGTGTTGTTGGAACCGCGCACCAGCTCGTAGGATACGTGCTTGGTTTCTTCAGTCACTTCACCGAAGCCGCGGCCCATGAAGCGCTTGATCGACTGAATTGTATTCTTAGGGTTGGTAATGGCCTGACGCTTTGCCGGATCACCGACTTTACGCTCGCCTTTGCCATTATCCAGGAAGGCCACAATCGAGGGAGTCGTGCGACGACCTTCGCTATTCGGAATCACCACTGGCTCGTTGCCTTCCATAACGGCTACGCACGAGTTGGTGGTGCCAAGGTCAATACCGATTATCTTTCCCATGTGAATGGTTACAGTTTATAATTAAGAGGAAATGTCAGTTTCAAGGTGTGCGAGTCATGCACGCCAGGGTAATGACAAGCAGCGTACCAGGGCCATTTTTAGGCTTTTTTCGTGACAGATTGTCAACAACGGCCCGTTGCTAACGACTTTTCCGGTCGGACTGACTTTTATGCGGGAAAATGGCAAGCGGCCAACTGTCAAGACGGCTTACTTGTGGCCTGTAACGCAAAGCCTGAGCTTCGTACCGCGTTGAGTAGCACGCACTAAGTCGAGCTATTTGTTGAGCTAGATTAGGGCTGCTCGGTGTTGTTCGACCAGCGCGGCCGGATTTATAATCCGGCCGCGCTGGTCGAACGATGCATGTGCACCTAGCTTGTGTAAGTGTCAGCAGCCGACAAAACGGTCGGACGCTAGAGCGTCGGACCAAGGCGCGAGTCGTGCAACAATACGCGAAGCTAGACTTCTGACTGTCGCGTAACGTATTGCTCCAGAAAACCGCTGATCTTATTCCGCCAAGTTTCTAAGTGTAGAACGTAATAAGGTTCGTGGCCAACACCAGCAAAGTAATGTCTATCCTTCGGGCCACCCAAGGCGTCGAAAATATCATCGGTTTCCTGGCGTGTCACGCGGGCGTCGTCGAGGCCGTAGAGGAGCAGGGTGGGAGCGGTGACGCGGCGCGCATAGTCGCGCGAATCAACCTTAAAGGGCCAGAATCCATTTTGCACGCCGCCCCAAAACAGGAGCAGGTTGGCCAGCGGAAAATCCGGTACACCCATCGAATGAAAGCGAATCTGGGTGGTTTCGAGCAAGCTGCCGTAGGGGCACTCGATGATGCTGGCTGTTGGCCTGATACCTAGCTCACTCTGCGACCGCAGAATAGCCACCGCACCCATCGAAATGCCATAAAGGCACACCGGCAGTTCAGGATTTTGCTGCTGCAAAAACTGGAAGGCAGCTGCTACATCGAACGCTTCGCGGTAGCCAACGGTGCATTGATTTCCTTCCGAGCCGCCATTGCCTGAGAAATCGACGAGCAGCGTCGAGTAACCTAGCTGCCGGAAGTTCTCGGCCTCATGCAACAGCTTCGCTTTGTTGCCGGTGTACCCGTGAAACAAGGCCACGCAGCCTTTCGCATTCGGCAATACACTGTACCACGCTTCCAAGCGGCCATTCGGGCTAGCCAGGTTGATGGTTTCGTACGGAAAATCGGGATAAACCTCGTTTACAGGCTTCGGGTTCTCGACTCCCGTGAGCAGCACTTTCAGCCGCTCAATTCGGGAAAGCTCTTCCGGCTGATCAGTACGCGGCTTGATGTCAGTCGAGAAATGCGTGAAGTTCCAGGCGTGACAAAAAGCTAGCACATTAGCCGAGGCAAACAGGAAAAGAGTGCCAGCAGTGAGCGGAGAACGTAGTTTCATCGAGGACGGCGTGAAGAAGACTCGCCACGCGGCGGCCGACTACCGGAACCTGCCGGGCCACCGGAGGGTTTAGGACCACCCGGACGACTACCAACTGGTTTGCGGGTCGCCGGCTTCTCGGGGGAAGTAACGTTAGCATCCCCTTTTTTCGTCAGAACAGGCCGTTGATCGGGCTGTTTGGTGGCCGAAAAAGCAGCTTTTAGTTTCTTGACTTCTTCCGCCGTCAGTTCGCGCCATTGGCCGGGAGCTAGGTTTTCAAGACCTAGGTGCGCAATCTGGGAGCGCACGAGGCGCAGGGTGGGAAAGCCCACAGCAGCCGTCATTTTGCGCACCTGCCGGTTCATACCCTGCGAAATCGTGATGCTGACCCACGAGGTCGGAATATTGGCCCGGAAGCGAATGGGCTTACTTCGTTCCCAAAGCGCGGGCACTTCGGCGAGCAGTTCTACTTGTGCCGGCGTCGTGAAGCCGTCTTTGATCTGCACGCCACGGCGCAGCTTTTCTAAGGCCTCTTCGGTCGGCTCGCCTTCTACTTGCACCAAGTAGGTTTTGGGCACTTTAAAGCGCGGATCAGCCAGGCGATGTTGCAAGGGCTTGTCGTCGGTGAGCAGCACGAGGCCTTCACTGTCGAAATCGAGGCGGCCGACGGGATAGATGCCGGGCACCGGCACAAACTCCTTGAGCGTCGTCCGGCCATTCTCGTCGGTAAACTGGGTAAGAACTTCAAAAGGCTTGTTGACGAGAACGTAACGCATTGGGATTGAAATAGAATGAAGTAAGAGAATCTCCTGCTGAACTGAACAGGTGTAGAGACGCGACATTTGGCTTACGCCTTCCTTCGGTTCGCGTCTCCTCGTTGAACGACCTACCTAGATAAACAACATCAGCAACGAGGAGACGCGACACTTCGCGTCTCTACACTTGTTCAACGAGGCCGTTCTTTCAAAAGAAAGTTACTGCTTTTGCGCTTGCAATTGCTTCAACCTAGCTTCGCGCACGCGGCGCGGCACCAGGGTTATCACGTTGCCGTTGGGGTAGACGATGAACTCGCCACTGTCGCGGGAGGTGCGGCCGGTTTTGCTTTGCTCGCGGTACGTATGATACACGTAGGTGGCAATGGGCGTGGCATCGGAAGCTAGCTTGGTGGAGATCTGCGCTTTGTTGGCAGCGGCGGCAGTAGGGCGCGGCAGAATGTGGCCGGCTTCATCGCGAAAAATCACCGTGTCAGCGGCGGCTGTCAGCTCGGCGAGCTGGGCAGCGTAGGCCACGGAGTCTTTGCGGGTGTACGGACGAAGCGTAAACTTCTCGGGTCGATAGTAGCCGGGTTCACCCAGGCCACTGCTGATGTAGTCAGAAACAGCAGCTTTTGCTTGCCTCTCAGTTGAATTACAGCTAGCCAGCAAGGCAGACCCAATCAGGAGGAAAAGCGGAGCAGATTTCATGGTGTGCAAAATAATAAAGTAGAATCGAGCAACGAATGTAGGACCGCGCCACAGCGCGTTCTCGCCCGCGCCGTTTGCAAAACAATACACACGTAATTTACTAGTGGACGAGTCGTTCAACGACGAACGCGCCGCGGTGCGTTCCCACAATCAAATTCCGCCCAAATACTTGCGGGCGGCCCATTCGGCTGTCACCAGCGCCAGGATGAGGAAGAACAACCATTTCAGGTTAATAAGATCCTTCAGATCCTCTTGGCTGTAAATCACCGGTTTGTAGTCGGCTTTTTGAATATCCTGGGTGAGCTGGGCGAATTGGCTCGGGTAATACAGCCGCGAGCCATTGCGGCGGCTGAGCTGGTAGAGCAGGTTGTGGTCGGCGCGGGCATCGAGGGCTTCGAGCTGCTGCTCCTGAACCAGCAGCTCACCCCGGTCTTGCTGCGGCTGGCCGCCTAGGGTAGCGCGGGCCTGGTAGCGGTAGAGGCCGCCCGGTAACGGACCTAGGTGCAGCGGAGCTCCATCTTCGCTGTTGGTGAAGCTGAAGGTGCGCGTCTTATTTTTCTCATCAGTGAGCGTAAGGCTGATCTGCTGGCCGTAGATGCGCTCGAAAATGGCGTTGTAGGTTTCCGCGCCGAAGGTTATATCATCGGCGGTGGTGAAGGCGTCTTGCGTGGGATACACGTCGAGGCGCTTCTTGTTGGCGTTCTGCGTCAGGAGCTGGAGCGTGCGGATGATGAAGCGGTCATAAGCTTCGGGGCGGTCGTCGTGGTCGGCGGCTTCTTGCAGGCGCCACTGCCAACTGCCGTCGGTAAGGAGCGTGGCCTGCTTTTGTTCCAGCGAACCACCGAATACCAGCAGCGGCTTCTGGGTGCTTACTTTGCCAACTTGCTGAAACAAGGCTGCTTCGGCACCGCCACCCAGGCGCAAGTCGCCAAAGGGCACGGCGGCGGGCGGGTAAGCAGCGAAGCGCCGCAATGCATCTTCCTCGAAGGAAAACCGCGAAAACGTAGGGTTCGGCACTGGCGTCACGTCGTCGGTCTGGGTGCCGCGGGGCGTGATGGTGAGCCCCGAACCTAGGTTGTTGTACGCATTCAGGTCCGATTGCGCGCCCAGGATGTAAAAGGCCGGAATGCGCTTTGCACGTACCTGCGCCAACACCTCGCCACCTACACCGCCGCGGGCCGGTAGCTGGTGCAGAATGGCAACATCGTAATCCTGAGCCTTGAGCGGCGCAATGCCAGGCAGGTACGAAACCAGGTCGAAGTTGTCGTTTTGCAGAATGGCGGCCCGCAACGCCTTCAAATCGGGGTGAGGCGCGGCGCCGGCCAGCAGCACGCGCAGCTTGCCTTTCACCACTTCCACGTAGGCGAACTTGTTGTTATTGAGTGTAGTGAATTCGCCGGCTTGCTTCTCAATGACGACCTCGTAGCGCCGTTTGCCGGGCGCCGGTGCCGTAATTAGAAACGTTGTTTTCTGGCGCCGCCGACCCGGAGCTAGGTTCACGCGCTTGGTTTCCAGCACGCGGCCATTTTCGCGCAGCTGGACGTTGGCTACGCCGCCGCTAAAGCCATCGTAGCCGATTTCGGCTTCAATCGGGAAGCGGTTGCCACTAAAAGCCACACGGTTATACGTAAGCGCCGGCAGGCTCAGGTCTTTCTTCGGCACCGTGTCGCCCACGGCTACGCTGTAAATCGGGAAGTTAAACTCCGAATACACCGGCGACTGACCCTGGTTCACAATGCCATCCGACACCAGCACCACGCCGGCCAGGTTGCGCCCGTCGTAGGCTTCCTGCACGCCGGAGAGCAGCCCGTTCAAGTCCGTAGCGGGCGCCTGGAAGCGCAGCGAATCGGGCCGGGAGGCGCGGGCGTTCGGGTCGAGCGTGCGGGTTTCCACGTTGAAGCCCCGGCCGCGCAACGATGTAATGAGCTGCTGCATACCAGCGGTAGCCTGGCTGAGCACGGCCGGCGGCGTAAACAGCCCAACCGATTGCGAGTTGTCGACGGCCAGTACCACGGTAGGCTTTTCGGTCGTCGTGCTGGTCGTCTTCACGAACGGGGAGAGCAGCAAAAAGCACAAGAAGCTGACTACCAGGAAGCGCAGCAAAGCCAGGCCGTAGTTCAGCGGCTTGCTCCACGGCGCTTTGGCCGAGTAGAGCAGGGCCGCGTAGCCCGCGCCCACGGCCAGGCACAGTAGAATCAGCCAGGGAGAGGAGGCAAAGGAAATCAAAGGCGAATTGGATAGCTAGAGCGATAAGAACCCCGAAGCTAGGGCAAGAGTTGCTTGCGGTAGGCGCTGGGCGAAGTTAGTGTGTTTTCGGTGGAGGAAAGAATGCCGGGTTTTGGTGACATGTAGCATAGCAAAACACTGGTGGATTGTCGCTACATTTCGTTTGACTACTCTTTTAGCGCATGCAAACAATAACCCTCAACCTACCTGATACGCTGAATTTAGATGCTAACGAAGTAGCAATGCTGGTTGCAACGCGCCTGTATGAACAAGGGAAAGTTTCGCTTGGGCAAGCAGCGGAAATCTGCGGGCTTTCCAAACGAACCTTTATTGAGCTGCTAGGCAGGTACGGCGTGTCCGTTTTCAATTACCCGGCTTCCGATTTAGCTAGCGATGTAGCCAATGCCTAGCATTATTGTGGCATTTGATTTAAAGCAGCAAGCTAGCAGCGGCTATGCACTACAACTGGTAAGCCTAGCCTTATGGAACTGCTTTTGTAGGGAGTAGTTTTGTCTGTAATCAGGAGCTAGCTTCGTGAGAAGAATCCTAAGCGAAAGGCTGCTCCGATAGTTAGCGCATGAAAAAAGTACTGTTCATCCTGTTAGCAACCCTAGGTTCCGCTTTTGCTTATAGCCCGGCTAGTGCCCAGCGCATTGTGCGGGTGAAGCTCAGTGATGCGGGCTCGACCCTGAATGCCCACTTCCCCCGCGACTACACCGACCGCACCTTCATCAAGGGGCTGGCCATGTACCGCAACAAGATCGAAGACCTGGTGGGTTGCCTTATCTTGCTGGAAGACAAGGATAAAGCGAGTATTATTGGGCAGTACATCAAATCGGGGGAGCCGCCCTTGCGCAGCTCAACGCTGTCGGATGTGCTGTACAATTCCAAAATCAGCTCGGCGTCGGCGATGAACGGCAGCTACATGGTGGCGTCGGTGGCGGCTTCTACCGCTTCCATTGTGGAGGTAATTCTGACGGACGTGAACGGCGTGCTCGTGCCGGAAACCTCTATTCCGTACCTGGATATTTGCCGGGCCGCGAAGAACGTCGACAAGGAGATTAAGAAGAAGATCTACTATATCCGGTCGGCGAAAGTGACGAGCGTGCACAGCCGCACCTATCAGGAAATTAACACGGAAGCCGGTATCAGCGGCACTGTGTTCAGCGCGGGCGGCAAGGTGTACAACTCCTCCGACCAGTTCAAGACGGATTACGTCGTGTCGGTCGACTTGGTGAGCCTCACCAACCTGCTCATGACCAAGAACTGCGATAACCTGATCAGCAACAGCGAGCTGGCCGTGCGGCAGCAGGTTCAGCAGGAAAAAATGGTGGTGGACAGGGCCGAGCAGGAACGCCGCATCCGGGAAAGTGAGCTGAACGCGGCCCGCGCCGAAGCCAACGAACTGAAAAACCGCGTGGCCGAAATGCAGGAAATGCTAAGAAGCCAGCGCGTAGTAGCCGACGAGTACCGGGCGCAGGTAAACAACCTGAAAGATGAGTTGATGACCGCGCAAAAGAAGGTCACGCGCCTGCAAGCCGAAACGGTTGAAATTCAGAATAAAGCTTCTCAGGTAACGGCTTCCTCGCAAGCACAACCCGCAGCCGCTGAGAACAAAACCAATAACCTGGTTCAGAAATCAGATATATCGGTGATTTCTGAGGTGAAGAACCTATCGAGCGAAGAGGTGAAGCAGATGGGCTTTAAGGATGTAAAGCCGGAGTAGATAGGTTAGGTATAGCATGATTAAGGAATATAGTGGACCCAGAAATTAACTTAAAAGCAGCAGTAAGTAATCTGTACAAGGCATTTGCAAAATATCCTGCTAACCCGAATATGGATGGCAGCCCTATGTATGCGGATAATTTAGATCAATGGAATCGTGATTTGACTTGTAAACCGTTGCATGAACTCTCGGGTGACGACTTAAGAATTTTCTACTTCAAGGCGATGACTACTTGGGGAGATGTGGCCGACTTTAAACACTTCTTGCCACGCATATTCGAGTTGCTTACGCAGTACGATTTAGATATAGATGAGTGGCCTGCACTTAGTAAGCTTAATTACGGAAAATGGCGTATTTGGCCAGAACCAGAGCAAGCAGCAGTAGAAGAGTACCTGCTCGCTTTTTGGCAATATCTACTAAGATCTTTTGATTATAAGGCTGAAGCCCATTTCAGTGACTATTTCGTTGCTATTGCTAACGTGTACCCGAGATTTAGAACGCTACTAGATCTTTGGGAAGCAGCCTTTCCGCAAGCACTAGTGCATTTAGTGAACTTTGTAGAATGTAATTCGAAGGCGGTGCTTCAGCGTCAAACGTTAGATAGCATCTACAAATTAGAGGTTGCAGGTCGGTACTTCTATAAATGGCTAACTACGGAAGCTATGCTTGCTAAATTGGAGGCCGCTTTCTTTGAGACGACTGATGAAGAATTTGCTCAAAAAGTGTCGATTGTGATTCAATTAATCGAAGGTCACCGCAATAAGCTGCTGAATAGCTAGCAAGTGCTTTACCCCGCCACCAGCTCCAACTGCCGCTGAACCTTCTTTCGCCGCCGAAGAACCAGCGCTACGCAAAACAGAATTCCGCCCGCCACCATCGCCGCGCCAACCCACTCCGGCGACGTATACCCTAGCCCCGCCGCAATGGGCAGACCACCTAGGTACGCGCCAAGCGCGTTGCCCGTGTTAAAACCCGACTGGCTCAGCGAGGACGCCAGCATTTCGGAACCTTTCGCCGCCCGAATCATCAGCATCTGGATGGGCGCCGCCGTGGAGAAAGCTAGGCCGCCGGTCAGGATGGTCATGATGATCGTGGGGATTTGATAATGGGCCGCCAGGGGGATGAGCAGGAGCGCTGTCGTCATGGCCATGAGCAGCCAGGTGGTAGCCCGCAGCGGCGACATGCGGTCGGTGAGCCAGCCACCCAGAAAGTTGCCTAGGGCCATGCCGACGCCGGCCAGCACCATAAGAAACGTCACGGCGTTGTGGCTGAAGCCGGTTACGTCGGTAAACAATGGCACGATGTAGCTGAACCACGCGAAAAAGCCGCCGTTGCCCAGCACCGTAATGGCAATAATCATCCACGGCTCTAACTTCGTAAAGGCGTGAAACTCGTCTTGCAAACGTGTATTCTTGGCAGGCAAATCGGGCAGCAGGCGGCGCACGCTTACCACGGTTATCAACGCCACCAGCACGATCAGCACGAACGGAATCCGCCAGCTGAAGTTATGACCTAGGTAAGTGCCAATTGGTACACCGATGATATTAGCGATAGTCAGGCCGGCAAACATGATGGACACGGCCTGCGCTTCCTTGCCGGGCGTTGCCAAACGCCCCGCTACCACGGCACCTACGCCGAAGAACGCGCCGTGCGGCAGACCCGAAATAAAGCGGGTCAGGAGCATGATATTATAGCTAGGTGCCAGCGCCGACAACCCGTTGCCCAGCGCAAACAAACCCATGAGCAACGCCAGAATCTGTTTCGGCGGCAGCTTGCCCGTGAGGGCCACCAGCAGCGGCGCCCCCACCACTACGCCCAGTGCATACGCCGAAATAAAGTGGCCTGCCGTCGGGATGGAAATGTGCATGGCGTGGGCGATGTCCGGTAGGATGCCCATCATGACAAATTCGGTCATGCCGATGCCCAGGCCACCTAGGGTCAGCGGCACAAGTGCAATTTTTGATTTCATTAAGACTTGATTGTGAGCATGTAGCGCGAAGCTCCCGCTTCGCGTATGGTTGAACGACTGGCACCTAGGTTGGTAACAACGATTATCGTTCAACGACGCGCGAAGCGGGAGCTTCGCGCTACGGTATAAAGCGAAGTGTCGGGCTGCCAGACCCTGTTAACCAAGGCCTAACAACCCGACACGTTTGAATCTTGTTCAGAAAAAGAAAGAAAAACCTAGGTCAGCATGCCCCCATCGACCTGCAACACCTGGCCGGTGATGTAGGCCGAATCGTCGGAAGCCAGGAAAGCGGTGGCCTTGGCTACGTCCTCCGGCGAGCCGCCGCGCTTGAGCGGAATGGCCTTGCGCCACTCGTCAACCTGCTTGGGGTCGAGGGCGCCGGTCATTTCCGTTTCGATGAAGCCGGGCGCAATGGCGTTGCAACGAATGTTGCGCGAACCTAGCTCCAGCGCCACCGATTTGGTGAAGCCAATAATGCCCGCTTTCGAAGCAGCGTAGTTAGCCTGGCCCGCGTTGCCTTTGATGCCCACTACCGATGTCATGTTGATGATGCTGCCGGCTTTGGCGCGCATCATGGGCTTGGTAGCGGCTTTGGTGAGGTTGAAGACCGATTTGAGGTTCACGTTCAGTACCTGGTCCCACTGCTGCTCGCTCATGCGCATGAGCAGACCATCTTGCGTGATGCCGGCGTTGTTCACCAAAATATCCAGCTTGCCGAACTCGGCCACTACGTCGTCGACCAGCTTTTCGGCCTGGGCGTAGTCGGACGCGTCGGAGCGGAAGCCCTTGATTTTGGTGCCGTGCGCCGCCAGTTCCTGTTCGAGCTGCTGGCCTTTTTCCACGCTGGAAAGGTAGGTGAACGCCACGTTGGCACCTAGCTGGGCGAAATGCGCCGCAATAGCGCGGCCGATTCCTTTGGAAGCGCCCGTGACGAGGGCGGTTTTTCCGTCGAGCAGTTTTGTCATGCGGCGAAGATAGGAGTTTGGTTTTTGGTTGGTAGTTTTTGGTTTTTAGCTCTCGTAATTACGAAAACAGCGCTGTCTAGCTGCCGATAAGTTGCCATCTTCGCTGCCGGATAGTTGCCAGCAAAGCAAAAAACCAAAAACAAAGAACCAAAAACCAACTGGTGCGCGAAGTCGATATTTGCATTCTGGGGGCGGGACCGGGTGGCGCTACGGCGGCCCTGCACCTGGCCAACGCGGGGAAAAGCTGCCTGCTAGTCGACCGCGCTACCTTCCCGCGCGACAAGATCTGCGGCGATGCGCTCAGCGGCAAAGTGGTCATGGAACTGCGCCGTATTAGCGCCGATTTGCCCGGCAAGCTAGCTGCCTCGCCCGCGCAGGTGCCCGCCTGGGGCATCGACTTCTTTGCGCCCAACGGCCGGCGGCTCAGCATTCCGTTCAAGCCCACCACCGGCGGCGGCACCGACGTAGTAGGCTACGTAGCCAAGCGCCTCGATTTCGACAATTTCCTGATCGAAGAGGTGCGCCGCCGCCCGGAAATCGAGCTGCTGGAAGACGTCGACATCGTGCGCCACGAGCGCACCGCCACCGGGCGTTGGCACCTAGGTACAGCTGATGAATCCGTGGAAATTTCGGCCAGGCTGCTGCTGGTAGCTAACGGCGCGCAATCGGCTTTTGCGCGGCAAGTGGCGGGGCACGCGCTGGAGCCCGCGCATCACTGCGCCGGCCTACGCACCTATTACCAGGGCGTGACCGGCATGAACGCCGAAAATTTTATCGAGCTGCATTTCTTGAAAGACTTCCTCCCTGGCTACCTCTGGATTTTTCCGTTGCCTAACGGGCAAGCCAACGTAGGCGTGGGCATGCTGACGGAGGCCGTTTCGAGCAAAAAAGTAAACCTACGCGAAAAGCTGAACGAGATGCTCACCACGCATTCGGCGCTGAAAGATCGTTTCGCGGGTGCCGAGCGGCTGGGTCCGGTGCGCGGCTTCGGCTTGCCGCTGGGTTCCAAGCGCCGGGCCTTGTCGGGCGAAGGCTATATGCTGCTCGGTGATGCCGGCTCGCTCATCGACCCGTTTACAGGCGAAGGCATCAGCCACGCTATGGTTAGCGGGCGGCACGCCGCCGACTGGGCAGCTAAAGCGCTGGTGGCTAACGATGTTACACCTAGCTTTTTGCGCCAGTATGATGCGGCAGTGTACCGCAGGCTAGGGCAGGAGCTGCGCCTGAGCCACACTATGCAGCGGCTCTTGAACTATCCTTGGTTGTTCAACTTCGTGGCGAATCGCGCTACCAACAACCCCATGCTGGCGGCAACGCTGTCCAGCATGTTCGTGGATTTAGATCTGCGGGAGCGGCTGCGCCAACCTAGCTTTTACCTCAAGCTGCTGTTTGGGGGAAAAGTGCGGTAAAGACAGAACGTCATGTCGACCATCAGGAGACATGACGTTCTTCTACTGTTATCACTACGGCCGTTGCGTAGCCGACACTTTTGCATCAGGCGCGGTGGCCGCAGCACCGGCGGTGTCAACGCCGACAGAGTCGCGCACGCGAGGCTCGGGCTTCTCCGAGAGCATGGCGCGCCGTGCCTCCAGGCTAGGTTTTTCGGTTTCGATGGTGGTAGCGCACTGCGTGGTAAGAAGCAGGGTGCCCAGGCCAAAAGTTATGGTAAGTAGAGCGTGTTTCATGGTGGTATGGTGCGAAGATGAGGCCGGCGGCCGGTTTGCACTTTCTACGTAGTGAGCGTGTTTAAAGGAGTAAGTATTTAGCATTTCTACTTTGTAGCTACTCCAACAATCGCCGCGTAACCTAGGTTATGGTGGGTAGCAAACGCTGGTTATCTTTGTCGCGCCTCCCGGCCCTGGCCCGGCGCGGTTCTCTTTTCTAATCTGTTCTCTTCAAGACAATTAACATGGCATTGCAATACGACCTGGTCGTTATCGGCAGCGGCCCCGGCGGCTACGTAGCTGCTATTCGGGCCTCGCAGCTCGGGCTGAAAGTAGGCGTGATAGAGCGGGAGTCGCTCGGCGGTATCTGCCTTAACTGGGGCTGTATCCCGACCAAAGCACTGCTCAAGAGTGCACAAGTGTTTGAGTACATGAACCATGCTGCCGACTACGGCCTGAAGGTTGAGGGCGCCAGCTACGACTTTGGTGCTGTCATCAAGCGCAGCCGCGGCGTGGCCGATGGCATGAGCAAAGGCATTAACTTCCTGTTCAAGAAGAATAAAATCGAAACGGTTTCGGGTGTTGGCAAGCTGCTCGCTCCCGGCAAAGTGGAAGTAACGAAGGCCGACGGCAGCAAAGAAACCGTTGAGGCCAAGCACATTATCCTGGCTACCGGTGCCCGCTCGCGCGAGCTGCCTGCTATGCCCATCGACGACAAGAAAATCATCGGCTACCGCAAGGCCATGACCTTGGAGCAAATGCCGAAGCGCTTGGTAGTGGTAGGCTCGGGCGCTATCGGCGTCGAGTTTGCGTACTTCTACCGCTCCATGGGTTCGGAAGTGACGGTGGTGGAGTTCCTGCCCCGCATCGTGCCCATCGAAGACGAAGAGGTGTCGAAGCAGATGGAGAAGTCCTTCACCAAAATGGGCATCAAAGTGCTGACCAGCGCCGAGGTAACCAAAGTAGACACCAGCGGCCCCGGCTGCAAAGTGACCATCAAAACCGCCCAGGGCGACCAGCAAATTGACTGCGACGTGGTGCTCTCAGCCGCTGGCGTCGTGACCAACATTGAGAACCTAGGTCTTGAAGAGCTAGGTATTAAAACGGAGCGTGGCCGCGTCATCGTTGATGACTTTTACCAGACCAACGTGCCCGGCATCTACGCCATCGGCGACATCATTCCGGGGCCGGCGCTGGCGCACGTCGCTTCGGCCGAAGGCATTATCTGCGTGGAAGCCATCACCGGTCACCACCCCGAGCCGCTCAACTACCAGAACATTCCCGGCTGCACCTACGCTTCGCCGGAAATTGCCTCGGTGGGCCTCACCGAAGCCGAAGCCAAAAAGCAAGGCTACGACGTGCTGGTGGGCAAATTCCCCTTCTCCGCATCGGGCAAAGCCAGCGCGGGCGGTGTGAAAGACGGCTTCGTGAAGGTGATTTTCGATAAGAAGTACGGCGAGTGGCTAGGTGCCCACATGATCGGCTCAAACGTGACCGAGATGATTGCCGAAGTAGTGGTAGCCCGCAAGCTCGAAACCACCGGCCACGAAATCATCAAAGCCGTTCACCCGCACCCAACGATGTCGGAAGCTATCATGGAAGCGGCTGCAGCTGCTTACGGCGAAGTGATTCACTTGTAAGAAGTTCTGGCTGTTAGCTAAAGTAAAAAGCCCTAGCATCCGCCAGCGGATGCTAGGGCTTTTCGTTAAATACAAGCAATTTTCTTTTGAGCTATGGAAAAGTTTCCTTCTTACCAGCGTCTATTTTTAATTCTATTGGCCGGCATTGCCTTAGTCGTAGTTGGCGGCTTGCTGAAAAGGCAAAATGTTGGCGGTTCTGGCCTGTTTGCGCTTGTTGGGCTAGCTATTCAAGCCGTAGCCATGATTATGATGGTGTATAAATACGCCAAGGGGCTGAAAAGCTAGGTGCTAAAGCTGCTCAGCGATAATAAGGCGAGTCAACTGTCTTTAAATAAAAGGATTAACCACACTCAATGTGTTGGCAAGTAACTGGCCGTGCTGTAAATCCTCCGAGTAGAGCGTCTGGCAGCCACATTCGAGCGCCGCCGCCACGATGAGCGAATCAAACCACAAAAAGCCGTAACGCTGAGCAACTTCAGTGGCTCGCAGAATGGTAGTCGGGGTATTCGTGTGGATAGAAAAGTTGCGTACAAGTTCCGGATAACCAGCCATGATTACTGGCCAGGGCGTCTTGAACTTACGAGAGCTAACGTTGATAAATTCGGTGAGTACCTGCGTGGAAATCCAGGTATCAGCTTGAGCCAGTGCAGACAAGGCTTACGCTTTTTTAACTACATCATTATTAGTGTAGGCATACACCAGAACATTCGTATCGAAGAAGCTTCTACCGCTCATTTGCTTCGTCGCGGTTAAATTTCCAGCCGTTAGTAGGAAAGCTAAACGCATTAAACGTTCGCTCTTCGGGCGAGCAAGGACCGGTAGATGAAGGCTGCGCTTCGGAAGTAGCATTAATGCTAAGAACCTCCAGCTGCTCTAATTCTTCGAGCAGGCGTAAGGCGTGTTCGTTCTTGAGGGTGACGGTTAAGGTAGTCATAACTTGAAAAGCTAGGTCTGAAGAGAAAGATACCTGAAAAGCGTTGAACCTGACCAAAAGGTTTCTGGCTCACTCTTGCACTTGCACGGGTTCCAGCGGCACCGTTGCTGCCGCTGGCTTTGAAGCTGCTTTGGGCTTGCGGCTCACCAGAAACACGCCGATAAAAATCAAGGAAGCCTGCAAAGCTTTTTGAAGCGTAAAGGTATCCTTCCCTAAGCCCACGGCAATGATGACGGCCAGCACCGGTTGCAGGTAGATATACACGCCCGTCAGCGCAGGACTGGCGTACTTAAGCGCCCAGTTGTTAAGCAGATAAGCCAGGATCGTGAGGCAGATAACCATGTACAGAATCTCCGACCAGATAAGCAGCGGCAGGTGCGCGTAGTCGATAGCTGCGGCCTGGCGCCAGCCGAAAGGCACTACTGCCAACGCTCCCACCAGGAAGATGCGGGCCAGCACCGTAAACGGGTGGTACTTGCGCATGAGCGGCGTCACGATGACCAGGTAAATGCCGAATGCAGTGGCATTCAGCAAGATATACAAGTTGCCCAGCGGCGTATCCTGGCCGGGCAAGGCACCCGTTTTACGACCTAGGATAATAAGCGCCGCGCCCACGCCGGCCAGCAAAATGCCGGTGGCACGAGTCGGCGTAATCTTCTCGCCGAGCAAAATGGCCGAGGCTAGCACGACCACAATCGGCGACACCGTTTGCACCAACGACGCATTGATCGGCGTAGTTAGCTCCAGGCCCGAGAAGAAAAGCAGTTGGTTGCAGGCAATGCCGATGAGGCCGCAGAGAATAGAGCGAACCGTATCGGCGCGGCCCGTGATGCGGTCTTTGGTGACGAATTGGCTCAGGATGTTGAAGAACAACGCCGCGCCAATAACCCGCAACGTGACCAGCCCAAACGGCCGGGCGAAGTGCGGCATCACGTCTTTCGACAGACTGTAGTTGGCTGCGTAAATGAAAGCAGCTGTGAATAAGGCTGCGTGGACGCGTAAAGAGTTTTTCATCAACGGCAAAGGTAAGGAGGCTACGAGCCTACCGCCTACTTTTGCACCTTACCTAGGTTATATGGCTACCGGTTCCCTGTTCGATTCTGACTCTTCCACATCTTCCTCTAATTCAGCGGCTCCGGCTGCGCGGCCCGGCGCCCCGCTGGCCGAGCGGCGGCGCCCACATACCCTGGCCGACTACGCCGGGCAGCAGCATCTGGTGGGTCCCGAGGGCGTGTTGCGGCGCTACCTGAACGGCGGGCGCTTACCTAGCCTCATTCTGTGGGGGCCGCCCGGCGTGGGCAAAACCACGTTGGCGCACTTGCTGGCCGATGAGCTGAAGCTGCCGTTTGCCGCACTTAGCGCCATCAATGCGGGCGTGAAAGACGTGCGTGAGGTGATTGAAAAAGCCAGGAAACAGCGCAACGCGATTCTGTTTATCGATGAGATTCACCGCTTTAGCAAGTCGCAGCAGGATGCGCTGCTGGGCGCGGTGGAGCAAGGCGTCGTTACGCTGATTGGCGCTACCACCGAGAATCCGTCTTTTGAAGTCATTCCGGCCTTGCTGAGCCGGGCGCAAGTGTACGTGCTAGAGCCGCTCGATAAAGACGTGCTCATCAGCATTGTGGATAAAGCCTTAGCCGAAGACGAAATCCTGAAGCAGAGAAAAGTGCGTATGGCCGAGTACGGCGCCCTGCTCACCATCTCGGGCGGAGATGCACGCAAGCTGCTCAACCTGCTCGAAATCGTCGTGGAAGCCAGCCGCCCCGACCCCGCCACCGGCGAAATCGTCATCACTGATGAGGTGGTGCAAAAGCTAGCCCAGCAGCACCTGGCCCGCTACGACAAAGGCGGCGAGATGCACTACGACGTGATTTCGGCCTTCATCAAAAGCATCCGCGGCTCCGACCCCAACGCGGCCGTGTACTGGCTGGCCGTGATGCTGGAAGGAGGGGAGGACCCCAAGTTTATTGCGCGTCGCCTGCTCATCCTGGCTTCCGAAGATGTGGGCAACGCCAACCCCAACGCCCTAATGCTGGCGCAAAGCTGCTTTCAGGCCGTAACCGTAATCGGAATGCCAGAAAGCGAGATTATTCTGTCGCAAACGGTAGTGTACCTGGCTACCAGCGTCAAGAGCAATGCGTCGTACCTGGCCATCAAGCAAGCTCGCTCGTTGGTGCGGCAGCAGGGCGTGCAGCCGGTCCCGATTCCGTTGCGCAATGCGCCCACCAAGCTCATGAAGCAGCTAGGTTACGGCAACGAGTACCAGTACTCGCATGATTACGCGGGCAACTTTGCCTACCAGGAGTTCCTGCCGGAGTCGCTGAGCGGCACCGTGTTCTACGAGCCCGGCCAGAACGCCAGCGAAGCCAAAATGCGCGAGCGGCTCCGGCAGTGGTGGGGCGAGAAATACGGGTATTGATGTAGCGCGAAGCTCCAGTTTCGCGCACGAGCAAAGCGAGTAATTGGCGTAAGCTGACGTCAGACGCGTAGGAACTCGCGCTGCTCGTGCGCGAAGCTGGAGCTTCGCGCTACGTCAGGCGGAAAAGCACCCAAAGCCTTCTACATTTGTTAGGCTACCATCTACCTATTTTCTTCTGATCAATGAGACAATTTTTTAAGTACGTGCTGGCTACCATCGTGGGCCTCGTACTTTTCGGCGTAATCGGGCTGGTTGTGCTGATCGGGCTGGCCTACAGCGCTTCCCGTTCCGAGAAAGACGTGGCCGTAGCTACCAATTCGGTGCTGGAGCTGAAGCTGGATAAGCCCATTTCGGAGCGCGAAAACCCTGGTTCGCTGGCCGCCTACATCACCGGCAACAACGCGGAAAGCACCGGCCTCGATCAGCTCAAGGAAGCCATTCGCCGCGCCAAAACGGACGACGACATCGAGGGTGTTTTCCTGAACGTGGAGCTGGTGCAAGCTGGCATGGCGTCGTTGGAAGAAGTGCGCGACGCGCTGATCGATTTCAAAAAGTCGGGCAAGTTCGTGGTGGCCTACAACGACATAGCTTCCGAGAAGAGCTACTACCTGGCCTCCGTCGCCAACCGGATTTACCTCAATCCGCAGGGCACGCTAGAGTTCAACGGCCTTAGCTCGGAGACGTACTACTACAAGAATCTGTTCGAAAAGGCTGGTATTGAGCCGTATATCTTCCGCGTAGGCTCGTTCAAGAGCGCCGTGGAGCCGTACTTCCGCGAGAGTATGTCGGATTCGGCGCGGCTGCAAACCACCTCGTTCCTGAACTCGCTCAACAACTTCATGCTGGGCCATGTGGCTACCGCGCGCGGCATTTCCCCGAGCCGCATCAAAGTCATCAGCGACTCGATGCTGGTGCACAACGCTGACGACGCCAAACAGCTCGGCCTCGTGACCGACCTAGGTTACTACGACCAGGCGCTTGACTACATGAAGGGCAAGGTGGGCGTGGCGAAAGACAAGAAGCTGAGCATGATCAGCCTCGACCGCTACACCAAGTCGGAAGACGAAGACGACAGCGCCAGCGGCAACCGCATTGCCGTAGTCTACGCCGAGGGCGACATCGTGACCGGCAAAGGCGGCGACGATAACATCGGCAGCACGCGCTTCGCGGAAGCCATTCGCAAAGCTAGGTTGGATGACAAAGTGAAGGCCGTGGTGCTGCGCGTGAATTCGCCCGGCGGCTCGTCGCTGGCCTCGGACATTATTTACCGCGAAGTGGTGCTTACCAAAAAGGTGAAGCCGATTATCTGCTCGATGTCGGACGTGGCGGCTTCGGGCGGCTACTTCATTGCCATGGCCTGCGATACCATCGTGGCGCACCCGAACACGATTACGGGCAGCATTGGCGTGTTTGGCGTGCTGCCCAACATTCAGCCGCTGCTGCGCGACAAGCTAGGTGTCACGACGGACCGCGTGACCACCGGTAAGTTCTCCGATCTGCCCACCATCACGCGCCCGCTCACGGAGTTTGAGAAACGGCAGCTTCAGCGGGAAGTGGACCGTATCTACGCCGACTTCACCACCAAAGCCGCCCAGGGCCGCCACATGCCCGTCGAGCGGCTGCGCCGCCTGGCCTCGGGACGGGTGTGGTCGGGGGAGGAAGCCAAAGCCCGCGGCCTCGTCGACGTGCTAGGTTCTTTCGACGATGCCATGCGCATTGCCGCCCGCCGCGCCAACCTCAAAGCGGATGATTACAACGTGCAGTACCTGCCCCGGCAGGATACTAACCCATTCCTTGCCCTATTCAACAGCTTTGGCGAAGAAGCCCGCTTGCGCATGATCAAGCAGGAAATGGGCCCTATGTACCCGATGTACGAGCAATACAAAAAGCTCACCCAGATGCAAGGTGTACAAGCTAGGTTGCCGTTTGAGCTGAGTATTCAGTAATAGATTTTTATAAAGCAAAACGCCTCGTTATAAACGAGGCGTTTTGCTTTATAAAGGACTGCTAAGGGCGTCGTTTTCCGTAATAAGTTGTCTCGGTACGACCACTAGGGCTGATAATCTCTCTTGCAATAAAATTTGCACTATCACCAGCGGTGTAGAAGCTGGCATAAGCTTCGAAACGGGGAGAAGTAGGTCCATATGGAAAGCTAAACGTATACTTCGAGCCGTCAGGAAGTTGAGGAGAGTTAGGGTTTGAGGGCAAATAAGTGAGCTTAGTGGTATTCCAGTTCAATGTACTATTACTCTCTTTCGTAATGCTTACCTCTTGGTCGGGCAAACGAACCTTGGTGACACTACCGCCATATACAATATTCGCACGCACTACTTTGCAAGCGTAGGTTCCAGCAAAATGCAAATCTGTGTGAGCAAAAATGTCATAAGGATTAATCGTGATGGTTTTGGTTATAGAATCATTTTTCACTGTACCAAAAGCCTTGAGCTTAACAGAGTACACGCCCGTCGAATTGTAAACATGAGTTGGGTTATCCGCTTGCTCTGTACCACCATCTCCAAAATTCCACATATATCGGGGCGCATTTTTTGATTTGTTTTGGAAAGACACAGTAGTTCCTTTTTCACTACTCTCCGGCAAGTCAAATGCTGCAACAGTCAATGCGTTAGATTCTGTATCATCGTCATCACAGGAGGTGAGTAAGGTAGCGGATATTAGAAGTAAGAGTCTGATTTCATGGTATATGTGTATGGAAGGCGGTATATGGAGAAACGGTGAATATATAAATTATAGTGTACTTACATAGCTAGGATAGTAGTAAGGCAACCACTACAAAAGATATACAATAGCGTCAGACAGGGTCGACAATTTGTATTATTGCAGACACCATTTCCTTTTTATGCAGCAGCTCCGCGAAGCAACTACTTACATCCGCCAACAGATCGGCGACTTTCAACCCGAGTTTGGGATTATCCTAGGTACTGGCCTTGGGGCGTTGGTGAAGGATGTGACGATTGAGCACACCTTGCCCTACGCCGATATTCCGCATTTTCCGGTGTCGACGGTGGAAAGCCATTCGGGGAATCTGCTGGCGGGTACGCTGGCCGGGCGGCGGGTGCTGGTGATGCAGGGGCGCTTCCACTACTACGAGGGCTACTCGATGGAGCAGGTAGTGTTTCCGGTGCGCGTGATGAAGCTGCTGGGTATCAAGAAGCTGTTCGTGAGCAACGCTGGCGGCGGCCTCGACCCCGAAATGAACTACAGCGACCTGATGCTGATCGAGGATCATATCAACCTGCAACCCACTAACCCGCTGGTAGGCAAGAACCTGGATGAGCTAGGCCCGCGCTTCCCGGATATGTACGAGCCCTACGACCTAGGTCTGCTGCTGCAAGCCGAAGCCGCCGCCCGTGAGCTAGGTTTTGCCGATAAAGTGCGCCGCGGCGTGTACGCCAGCCTGCCCGGCCCCATGCTCGAAACACCCGCCGAATACCGCTACCTGCGCACCATCGGCGCCGATGGCGTGGGCATGAGCACGGTGCCGGAAGTCATTGCCGCCCGCCACGCTGGCTTGCCGGTGCTGGCTGTGTCGGTTATTACGGATCTGTGCGCGCCCGGCAAGCTGAAACCCGTAGCGCTAGCCGACATCTTGCGTGCCGCCGCCGACGCGGAGCCTCGCCTCACGGCGCTATTCAAAGCAGTTATTGCGCGGCAAGCGGCAGGATAGTTTTCGAGCGTTTAACACAGAAAAGGCCGGCAGTTTGACTGTCGGCCTTTTCCGTAAACTTAGGGTAGAGGCTGTTGATACTTCTAAGTTGCTGTATTCTTAATTACTTCAATATCAACGTCTTGCGTTGATAGTTCAGCACCGTAAACACGCCTACGCCGCCCTGCACGGTTGACTTGACGGCGGAAGGCTGGGCGAACGGATTGCCGTTGGCATCACGCGCATCGTCGGCCGACTGCATGAACTGGTAGTATGGCTGATCGAGGTGGTAGAGCGTGACAATGAGTGTGTCTTGGGGGTTGAAGCGGTAGCTGGTACCTAGGGTAACCAGCTGGCCGTTGGTGAGCCGGTCGTCCACGCTGTAGTCGCTCTCCGGATCGGTATTGATGCGGCTCTTGTGAATCTGAAAGCGGTAGAAATCAGCGGTGTTGGCTGGGTCCTGAAAACGCGTGATGAGGTAAGCCTGGCGCTGATCTTCGGGCTTGTCGTTAAACTCCCACTCCACGGCCTGAATCGGAATGGCAGTGGGCATGGTGGCAGTGCCGGTCAGGTGGCGGCCCTGCTTATCGGTGATATCGAGCTGAAATGTGTCGCCGGGCCTGGCGGACAGGCGCCGCTTGCTGATGTGCGTATAGATCTTACGGGTGCGCCGATCCTGGCCGGGCGCGTACTGTAGGGTGTCGCGGGTGCCATTGGGCAAGGTAAGCACCACCGCTACGTCGGGTAAGCTTATCTCTTCAGTAGTAGATAGATAAGGAGCAGTTTCCGTCACCGTCAGGCGCGGTATCACACCGTCTTCCAGGTAGCATTCGACCACAATCTGGGCCGGACCGACGGGCAGCTCTACATCAATGTCTTTCTGCAAGCCGCAGCTTGCGGCCGCGAATACAGCAGGTACCAGGGCGAGAAGACGAAGCCGGGTGGAGAACATCATGCTCAGAACTTGAAATTGTACGTCAGGGCCGGGATTACCGGGAATAGCGACACTTGGCGGGCACGGTAGCCGGTTATCAGGTTGGTTTCCTCGTCCTTTATCTGGTCGAAGTAGACGAAATACGGATTGCGGTGATTATAAGCATTATAGATGCTTAGGGTTAAATCCCGCTCGCCGTGCCGCGGCCGGAACTTGTACACGATACCTAGGTCGAGGCGATGGTAGGAAGCCAGGCGGTAGCTGTTGCGTTCCGGATAAATCGGCACCACGGAGTAGTCGGAGCCGTAGGTATCCTGGTAGATAAAGCGACTTTGCGGCAGCGTGGTGGGGTTGCCAGAGGAGAAAACGAACGAGCTCGTCAGGTTGAAGCGCGTGGAGAGCTGGTGCAGCACGACCACCGTTAGATTATGGCGCCGGTCGTAGGTGGGGTAGAAAGTCGCGCCGTTGTTGATGCCCGTAGTGCCGCGCTGGGGTGGAAACTTGCGCTTCGTCCAAGCCAGGGTGTAGCCGATCCAGCCTGTTGTGCGGCCCTCTTTTTTCTCTAAGTATATCTCATTGCCATACGACCAGCCTTTGCCGAACAAAAACTCTGCGTCGAGGTCGGAGTTGGCAAAAAGCTGGGCGCCGTCGCGAAAATCGACCTGATTGCTGGCCCACTTGTAGTACACTTCATCCGTGAGCAGAAACTTGCCCTTACCGAGCAGAAAGCTGACGCCGGTAGCCACCTGCTGCGAGCGTTGCGGCTTCACATTCAGGCGCGAAGGATACCAGATGTCGGTGGGTAAGGTCGCGCCGGAGTTCGTGACCAGATGCACGTACTGGTACATCTGCGCGTAGCTCAGCTTCAAGGATGTCTTGTCAGTAAGCGAATAACGCGCCGCCAACCTAGGTTCGATGCCGCCGTAGTGGTCGGAGCCGCTCTGGAAGCCAGTCAGCCGCAGACCATAATCGAGCTGCAAGTCTTTGTTCACCCGAAAGTTATCGGAAGCATAGACGGCGGCCTCCTGGCCGGTATAAGCCACGTCGGAGTTGATATTGAGCGTGCCGTCGCCACTGTTGGCGTTCAGGCGGCCAACACCGAACTGATGATTCGTGACCGTCGCGCCAAATTTGAAAGTGTGGTGGTCGTTCAGGAGATAATCAAAATCAGTGCGAATGGCCTGATCCTTAATATCAGACGAGATGCCGAAGCCAAACTGATCGAGCTTGTTACCGATCTGGTACTTATAGCCGGTGGTTGAGACGGTGGTGTTGACGAAGAACTTCGGGGAGAAAACGTGATTCCAGCGCAGTGCGCCCACCGTGTTACCCCAGCTAAAATCGAAGTTGAAGCCGTTGGTGCTGTTAAACCCGAAGATATCGCGACCTAGGTAGCCGGTCAGAAACACCTGGTCCCGGTCACCTAGCTTGTAGTTGGCCTTCAGGTTGAAGTCGTAGAAGTAGTAGTCCGGGATAGGGTTGTAGTCGGGGTCGCTGTCGTTCAGCTTGTTGATCTGGCGCGTGAAAACATCGAAGTACGTGCGCCGCCCCGACACCAGAAAAGAGCCTTTGCCCTTCTTAATCGGCCCCTCCACGGTCAGGCGCGACGAAATGAGGCCAATGCCACCGCTGACACCAATCTTCTCCGGGTTGCCCTCGCGGGTCCTCACATCAACCACCGACGATAAGCGGCCGCCAAACTGGGCCGGGAAGCCGCCCTTGTACAAATCCACGCTCTGCACGGCATCCGAGTTGAACACTGAGAACAGCCCGAACAAGTGGGAAGGGTTATACACCACCGCATCATCCAGCAAAAACAGGTTCTGGTCGGCGGAACCGCCACGCACAAACAGGCCGCTGGTGCCCTCGCCACCGTTCTGCACGCCGGGCTTGAGCTGCAAGGTTTTCAGAATGTCGACTTCGCCGAACAGCGCCGGCAGCAGCTTGGCCTCGGTGGCCGTGAGGTGTTCCACGCTCATTTGCGGAGCGCGCAGCTTCTGCTCCAGCGTGGCCGAGCCTTGCACCACCACTTCGCCCAGCTCGTTTGTGGAGGCAGGCAGGCTAAAGGAAAGGCGCTGGTTTTTGGTCAGCGTGATGGTGCGCGTCAGGGTTTGGTAGCCGATAAAGGAAACCACCAGATTCTGCGTGCCGGCTGGCAGCGCCACCGAGTAGAAGCCCGTCGAGTCGGTGGTGGCACCTAGGCCGAGCGCGGGCGCGGCCACCGTAGCGCCCGGCAACACCTCCTTCGAGTCGGCGGCGCGGATGTAGCCGCTCAACGTGAAGCGCACCTGTGCCCAACCGGCCAGAGGCGCGCCCACGAGCAGTGAACCAATAAAAAGAACGAGCGGTAAAAATCGAAGGCGCATCAGGACTGGTAGGAAAGCACACAAAGGTAATCAGACGCGCTTCCCTAACGTTGGCTGCTGCTATTTATCGTATTTTCAATACGATATAACGTTCGCGCGGTGACCGGCGGCGCTGGCGCAAGGCTGCTATTGCACGTAGGAACTCAGCGTCTGGTTGAGCTGCGGCGCCGAAACAACGCCCGCCTGTCGCCACACCGGTTGGCCTTTGTGGAACAGGATAAGCGTGGGAATACTCTGTACCCGAAACTGCTGAGCCGCCGCCTGATTCCGGTCGACATCCACTTTTATCACCTTCACTTTGCCCTGGTGCTGCGCCGCCACCTGTTCCAAGATGGGAGCCATGGTTTTGCAGGGGCCGCACCAATCGGCGTAAAAATCGACCAGCACCGGCATTCCGGGGCTGCTGATAAGCTCGGCAAAAGATTTCTTAGGCATGGTAAAGCTAGGTTAGGAACGCAAAAACAGATACGCGGCAGGCGCGTACTTTATAAGGACTTCCTGATACGAAAAGTGCCCGCAAAAGGAACACCGGAAAAGCAAAAAGCCCGGCACTCATGCGCCGGGCCTGCCTGAAAGCAAAGCTAGGTTACTTCTCAATCACGGTTATGTCGTTGCCGGCGGCGGCAAGGTTGAAGTGGCCGCTCACCACTTTCTTGCCCTTCACTTGGCATTCCCAGACGTATTTGCCGGGGGCGGCCCTGGCCGCTTCGCCGGTGCTGGTCGCAAAATACTCCGCCTCGGAGGCTTCGGATGGGAAAACAACATCAATGCCTTTATCGGGCGACTGAATCTGTTTGGTGAGGATAAACTCCTTGCCTGTCGTTTGGTTTGTGACGATGAATTTGGCTGTGTAGCTACCCAGGGCCCCGAACTTATCGACCACCCCTAGCTTTACGTAAGGATCGGTCGAGACTTGCCACGTCTGGGCGTGGGAAGTGGTGGGGGTGAGCAGAAACAGCACGAGGAGCAGGCCCGCCGTTCGGCAAGCATGGGCAAACAAAGAGGGGAAAGCAGAAGTAACGTTGAGCATAACAGCTAGAAGAATGACGATTGACAAAAGGGTAAGATATGAGGCCGGCTTAGCGCATACCCCGCCGGGCTTCACCCGTATAAACCGAAAGCAAAATATTGGCCAAACAGGAGCGAAAAGCTCGTCCAGAAGCTAGGTGCTTTGATAAGTTGATAGGAAAAGGTCGAACATTTTGAAAAAATACTTAGTAAAACCGGTTTATTACTACCGAATCTATACTGCTTATGCCACGTCGTCGTGCGGCTCGTGCTGAGCAGATCCGCGAAATCAGCGCAAAATCGAGTGCGGAGCCGCAGTGTCAGCTGTGTTTGCGCCACGTTCGGCACGTCACGCGCCACCACCTGGTGCCGCGCGAGGAAGGAGGCCGCTACGGGCCCGTAGCCGATTTGTGCCAACCCTGCCACAGCACCGTGCATTTGCTGCTAAGCAATCGGGAGCTGGCCCGCAAATACGGCACCATCGAAGCGCTGCGCGAGGCGGAGGAGTTGCAGAAGTACCTGCACTGGGTACGGCGCGGCCGGGTAGAGCACATTTCCAACCGTAGGAGCCGCCGCTCGTAGCCGCTCGACCTAGGTCGAGCTACCTAGGTGTTCGGGTAGACAAGCGCATACGTCGTTTATATTCGGGCTGGTAGGCTTCTGACTTCGTACTACTTAATGGCCCACAGGCCTACTAACACGGCGCTACCTAGCTTTGGGTAGGCTTTCAACTAAAGTATGGCTCACTATTTCGTTTCCTTCACGCAGCTTCGGCAACAACCTACTATTCTGGTAGATAGCACCGGTCTGGGTGCCACGCTGGTGTTAGCGCACTGGCGCGGAGCCGCTACGCCCGAGCCCTTGCGCGACGATACCAGCGCCGGCTCCGTGCTGCGCGCTTTGCACGCGCCCGCTACGCCGGGGCTGGAAGCGGCGGCCGTTTCGGCCAATCATTTCGATGTGGATGGCTTTGTGGGCGTCTGGAGCCTGCTGCACCCCGAGGCGGCGCTGCGGCATGAAGCTTTATTGCGTCTGACGGCTACGCTAGGTGATTTTCGGGAGCTGGACTGGAATAATCCGCTATCCGAGCAGGCGCTGAAGCTGGTTTGCTGGCTCAATGCCAAGGAGAAGGAGCTGTTTTACCCGCCGTTCGGAGCGCCGGCTGTGCGCCGCCGGGAAGATGAAGCCTCAGCGGATAAGTTTGAGTGGTTTCTGCCGGCGTTTGGTGCGATTCTGGAAAACCCAGACCTAGGTCGGGCCGAATGGGAGCCGGAATACAACCGCATGCGCGCGGCCAGGGCCATCATGCAAAGCTCCGCCACGCACTACACGCGCTACCCTGACATTGGTCTGATCGTGGTGCATACGCCGGAGCCGCTGCCGTATTACGCCCTGTTCGGCCCGACTGCCGGCTTCGATATTGTGCTGAGCTGCTACAGCGGGCAACGCTATGAGCTTGAATATAAATACACTACCTGGATTGACCTGGAGTCGCGCCCCACGCTGCCCCGCCTGCCGCTCGATGGCTTAGCGGCCCGGCTGAACGCGCTGGAAACCAGCGCCCGCCGCTGGACCTTCGACCCCGTGACCGATACGGGGCCGCTGCTGCGTCTCTCCGGCAAAGGCCTGAACAAAGCCCAGCGCTACGCCGACCCCGATCAGCGCCCGATATATGCGTCCTCAATTTCAGCAGAAGTAGCTGAGCAGGAAGTAGTAGCGTTTTTCAAGCAGCGCTACGCCGCCATCAGGCCGAAGCGCTATTGGTCTTGGGCCGAAATCCGCGAAACCGGCGTGAATGCCGTGGCTTTGTAGGTGAATAGAAAGCTAGGTTTATGGGAAATTAGGCTAACTGGGGTCCGCTTGTCGAAGCCTCTCTACTGCCTCGCCTGTCGATTGTAGAGACGCAATATTTTGCGTCTCAATCGTTGCTGATGTTGTTTACCTAGGTTGTTCAAGGCCGGTCGTTCAACGAGGAGACGCAAAATGTTGCGTCTCTACAGGGTTCTGGCGTCCGCAGCGAGGTGGGAGAGATGCTTCGACAAGCAGACGCCAGATGAAGCATGACGGTCTCGTAAACCTAGCTAGCTTCTCCAAACCCAACGACGCGCAGCGAGCTGACGCCGGCGGCACCTTTGCGCACCTGCACCTGCGTGGTCACGCGTTCCTTCAGCGCGTCGACGTGCGAGATGATGCCGATCATTTTGCCGGAACCCTGCAAGGTTTCGAGGGCAGAAAGTGCAACATCCAGTGCATCCGGGTCGAGCGTGCCGAAGCCTTCATCAATGAACAGCGTATCAATCTGCGTTTTATGACCCGCCAGCTCCGACAAACCTAGGGCCAGGGCCAAGCTCACCAGGAAGCTTTCCCCGCCCGAAAGCGAGTTCATGGAGCGGGTGCTGTCGGCCTGGTAGTGGTCGATGATGAGCAAGTCGAGGTGCTCGTCGGGGTTGCGCGTGATGCGGTAGCGGTCGTTGAGGCGGTGCAGGTGGCGGTTGGCCAGCTCCGTCAGGCGGGCCAGGGTAAGGCCCTGCGCAAACTCGCTGAACTTCTTGCCATCAGCCGCCCCGATAAGGTCGGCGAGGCCGCGCCAACGGCGGGCTTCCTGCTGCTGCTTTTCCAGGGCAACCGCCAGTTGCGCATGCCGCTCCAGCCCCCGGTGATGATCGGTGAGCCGCTGCTGCCGCTGACCTAGCTGCTGGTTGAGCAATGCTAGCTTTTCGCTGTTGGCTTTTTGTTTTTCGTTGATCGTCTCCGAGGGTTCATCCGTTAGCGCACGCGCTTGCTCCGCCTGAAGCTGCTGGGCTGCTTCGGCGAGGCGCTGCTGCGTGGCAGCCACGGCGCGCTCGTGGGCCTGAAGCTCATCGGTGAGGCGGCGCGCTTCGGTGTCAGGGAGCAGCAGTGTGGTTAGCTCCGTTGGGTTGTCGGGGAGGCCGGCGGCGGCGAGGCCCACTACTAAGGCAGCGTGTTGCTGCTGGCGCTCCTGTTGCTGCTGTTGGGCATCCTGTTCGCGTTGCCGAAGCTGCTCGTCGAGGCGGGCTAGGCGGGTTTGCTGCTCACTTAGGGCCTGGGTGAGGCGCTCCAGCTCGGTGGTGCGGCGCTGCACTTCGTCGGCCAGGTGCTGGCGAGCGGCGGCTACGTCAGCACCAGCGAATAGCGTTTGCCGCTGCGCTTTTTGCTGCTGAATAGCTGCGTGTTTATCTAGTAACCCTTGCTTGTTTTCGCGCAGCCACTGGTGCGTTTCAGCGTGGTTTTTCTCCAATTCCTTCAGCGTGGCTCCGCTGGCTTCGCTCTGCTTTTCCAGGGAAGCCAGGTTGGCTTTTTTCTGCTCAAACTCCGCGCTGAGCTGCCGGCACCGCGTAATCAGCTCGCGCCCGTTTTCCTCGTTGAAGCGCAAGCCGAAGCTGCTGAGCAGGCTGCTGATCTGCTGCTTCACCAGCGGCACGCGCTCCTCGGCGTCGCGAAGGCTAGCTTCTACGTTGGCGGCATCCGTCTGATATTCTTGCTGTTGCCGGGCGGCGCTTTCCTGCTGACTACGTGCTTGCGCCAACGCTACTTCGGCGGCGGGGCGCTGCTGCTCCAGCTCGCGCAGGCGCTGCACCGCGGCTTTCACTTCGTCGGCCGCGGCTTTTTCATCGGCTTCCAGCAGCAGAGGCAGAATCTCGGGCGTAGTGGCCGCAAGCTGACCGCCCGCCTGCTCCAGCATGTTCACGTAGGTGGAGGCGCGGTTCAGGCGCGTGTTCAGGGCCCGCACCTGCTGACTTAGCTCCTCCTCGCGGTTCTTGTCGCGCGCCAATGATTCTTCACTGACACCCAGCAAGCCCGCCGCAAACGGATGCTCAAGGGCACCGCACACGGGGCACGGCTCGCCCGGCGTCAGCAGCTCCCGCGTTTCGGTGTGCGAAAGAATGAGTTGCTGAAGCTGCATGGAGCGGCGCAAATCGTCCCAGTGCTGCTGCTGCGCCTGATAATCGCGCTGCAGCTGCGCCGCGTGGTGGTGCAGGCGCCGCAGCCACTGGTCGCGGTGCGTGGCGGCGGTTTGCTGCTGCGCACCTAGGTCGGCGAGCTGCTGCTGCGCAAGGGTGGCTTGCTGCTGATAGCTGGCCGCTGCCTCAGTGGCTTGGCGCTGCCGCTGTCGAAGCTCCTGCTGCCGCTGGCCCAACTGACCTAGCTCACTGCGTAGGTGGTCCCAATCCTGAAGGTGGGCCGTCAGCTCCGGCAGCGTGTCGGCCAGCTCGGCCAGCGGGCGGTGTTGGTTGAGCCAGGCACCTAGGTCCGCGGCCTGCTGGCGGAAGCCCTTGGTTTGGGCCGTGAGCTGATCCAGCTCGGTCTTCTGGCGTTTGCACTGCTCATTCTTCTGCTCGTATTCCTGCTTGGCTAGCCGAAGCTGTTCCTCGTCGCGCCGCACCAGTAAGTCGAGCTGTTCGGCTTCGCGCAGGCGCGGCTCCTGTTCCTGTTGGGTAGCCAGGGCGGCTTCGCGGGCCTCGGCGGCGGCGGTGCGCAGCTGCGCGGCAGAGGCTAGGTGTTGCTGGAGCGGCGGCAACTGCTGCCGCAGCTCGTCGGCACTGCGCTGGAGCTTCTGAATGTCCTCTTCGGCGCGCTGCAACAACGCCCACGGCGTGCGGAAGGGGAGAGCCTGCGTATGCTTTTCCAGGCGTTGCTGCACGGGCACGAGCATTGCGGCCCTGGCAGTCAGCTCGGTAAGCTGCTGCTCACCCCGGTGCTGCTGGGTCGTGAGGTCGACCAGGCGCTTGAGCCAGCTCTGCGCTTCAGCGAGGCGCTGCTGCTCAGCGGTGGCGGTGCTTAGCTGCTTTTGCAGCTCTTGTACTTCGGCTTCCAGCGCTGCTACTTCGTCGGTGGAGAGTAATGTTACGCCGGCCAGCCCGGCACGCAGCACGTCCACCTGCTGCGCCTCTTCTTTGGCTTTGCGAAAGGCGAAAACGGAAATATCGGAGTACTTCCGCGTGTCGGTAATCTTCTCCAGCAGCTGCGCCCGCTCGCCGGGGCTCGACTTCAAAAACCGCGTAAACTCGCCCTGCGCCAGCAGCACCGACCGCAAAAACTGCCGGTATTCTAGGCCGCTCAGCTCTGCTACCTTGCTGGGTACCTTCGACTTGTAGGTTTCCAGGAAAGGCCACGTTTCCTCGCCTTCCACCACGCGCCGCTCGCTCAGCTCCATGCGCGAGTCCTGCAACGGCCCGTCGGGGCGCTTGCGGGCGCGGTGCTGGCCCCACTTGGCGCGGTACAGGTTGCCGTTCACGGCAAACTCCACTTCCGCCCAGCTTTCACCGGTGCCGTGGCTCATCACCTGCTCGGGGCCGCTGCCGTCGTGGCGCGGCACCTGGCCGTAGAGGGCTAGGGTAATGGCGTCGAGGATGGTGGTTTTGCCCGCGCCGGTCGCGCCGGTGATGGCAAACAGGCCAGCATCGACCAGGGGCGAGTTGGCAAAATCGACTTCGTGCTGCCCGCGCAGAGAGTTAAGATTGAAGAAGCGGACGCGGAGAATTTTCATAGGTGAAAGCCGGCTTGGGAAGGAGCCGGAAAATGATTGCGAACGTAGCGGCTGGTCGTGTTTGGCGTGCAACAACGAAGTTGAAAGGCTTGTGCTACTACTATCCAAACAAACCCACTGCCACTCGAACCACGAAGTTACTGCGAATAGGCGGCAACTGTGCAGCCGTCATCCTAGGTTCCGGTTAGAAATATAACCTAGGTGGCTGGTAGTGAAGATTCTGCTAAAATAAGCGTTGGCATGAACGCGGGAATTCTACTAGCCAGCACTCTTGCATAATGAAGGCGTTATCCATCATTGCAGTGGCTTTCGTATCTTCCGCTAAAAGCATCAGCGCTATGACCTTGGTATTAGTAGAAGTTCCGAATGAGGCCGCCGTAGAGGCGCTGCGCCAGTAAAAAGACGTGCGGGTAGTGGGAGTTGTGACCGACGCACCCGCTTCGAATATTCCTGTCTCGCCGCGCAAGTGGGCCGGTGCGCTGGCTGCTATATCCCCAAAAGCAGCCGAAGAGTGGGACAAATACTTACAGGAAATTCGAAACGAATGGGAGCGGGATATTTAGCAGATAGCAACGCTGTTATTGATTTGGTGTTAGGTAGACTGCCAACTGCTAACGCGGCATGGCTCGATGCTCAACTTACTCGGCATCAAGTGACAGTGGAAAAGCTAAAACCAGCAACGACACCTAGGCAACCTAGGTGGCGTTGCTGGTTTTATAAGCAGCATTGCCTCGGCCTACCGCTTCACCCCCAATAAATCCCGCACTTTCGTCCACTTGATATCCGGGTAGCGGTCATTATCCAACGGCGATTCCAGCTTGGCTAAGCCGGAAAGCATGTTGTGCAGGTATTGCATGCCCTGCCAGGGCGGGAATACTTCGTTTTTGGCCGGTGCCAGCGTGCGGGTTACTTTGATCATGCCGGCAAGAAAACCTAGGCTTCCGGCTCGTAACAGCTTGTATTGCTGACCCGTGGCTTCGCTGGCGGCGGCTTGCAGCTCGCGGATGGTGGCTACCTCGCCGGCTACGCGCAAATACCTAGGGGTGCTACGGTCGAGGGCGGCGGCAGCGGTGAACTTGGCCGTGTCGACCATCGTGGTGAAATCCAGCGGCTGGTCGGGGCTGCCCCAGTACACCACCCGGCGCGGACCTTGCAGAACGACCGGCGCCTGTCCTTTCAGCAGGTCCATGAACATGCCGTTGAGGATGGAGGTGGCCTGAATCGGTGCCTGATCGAGCCGGTGCTGGAACTCCCGGCGCAGGTCGAAGTTGCGGTTGGAGCCTTCGGGCAGGCGGGTGAAATCAGCCGAAAAGTCGGACGGGATGAAGCGCGACACGCCGGCTGCTACGGCGGCATCGAGCAAGCGCGTTTGGGCTTCCACAATCACCTTGCGCAGCCCCGACAGAGCTGATACCACGCAATTAGCGCCCGCGAAGGCTTGCGTCAGCTGCGCCGCGTTGCTGTAGTCAACTTCCACTATTTCAACTCCTTGCAGGCGCAGCGAGGTGGCTTCGGCGGTGTTGGCTTTACCAGGTCGTACCAACGCCCGCACGGCGGCGCCACGACGACGTAGGTGATGCGCAATCAGCAGGCCCAGGGCGCCGGTAGCGCCAGCCAACACAATGGTAATTGGCTCCGTGGCCGTGTTACTCGAATGATCTGTTGTAAGCGCTGTCGACATCAAACGTCTTCTTTTAAGCTGACTTAAAGCTACTTGCTGGTTTACAGCTGCTTCAGGCTAGCATCGTGAGAAGACAATACAGCGCTACCAGAGTGAAAGTTATGAGAGGAACGAAAATAAACTCAGCCGTGGAGTGACCTAGGTTTTGTAGTCTGCGCTACGCTTCCCGCATCAGCTCCAGCAGCTCGTCGAAGGTGCGCAGCAATTCTGCCCGGGCTTCTTCCGGCTCACTTTCCAGGCGGCGCTCAAATACTTCCCGCTCCGTAAAATCGTGGAGGCTGCGGGTGAGCGGCTCCGGCTCATCCAGAGGACGCAGTGCTACCAGGCGTAGGTGACGGCGGTTAAGTACTTCTATTTGAGTGCGGTCGAGGGTGGTAATGACCTTCAGGAGCTGCTCGGCCACCTCGGTCTGACCTAGCTCCGAGCGCACTTCCACGTCGATCCAGGCGGGGAAAAGGTAGCCGGCGTTGTCGTAGGTGGTGAGCTTGGAAAGCACTTCTTCCAGCGTGCCGTGGAACCGCGCTAGGCGGCGGCTGCCGGGTACAGCAAGCGCTTCGATCTGAACGCCTTCCGCAACGAAATCCAGCAGCAAAACTTCCTTGCCGTGGTCAATTTCGGAGAAGGACAGCGGAATGGGCGAGCCGGAGTAGCGGATATGCTCGCGGCCGCCCACTCGCTGCGGCCGGTGCAAATGGCCCAGCGCCACGTAGTCGAACACCGCCGGGAAATGCTCGGCCGACACCTGACCTAGGTTGCCGACGTGAATCGTGCGCTCCGAATCGGACGCGGCGCCCCCGGCGGCGTAGAGGTGGCCGGTGGCCAGCACGGGCACGCCGGCTTCCTTAAGCTGCCACACCAGCTCCACCTCGGCGGCACGGGCGTAGTGGTCGGCGATGCCCTGGCGGATGCGGATTTCGCGCTCCTCCGCCGATTCGCCCGGCACGGAGAGGCGCACGTCCCGGTCGCGCAGAAAGGGGATGGCGCACACCACCAGGCCGGGTTTGCCCTGCGCGTCATCGAGCACAATGACCTGATCTTCAAAGCAGTCGGGTACACAGCCCACTACGTGCACGCGCAGATGGCGCAAGAGGCGAGCGGGCGCGTTGAGCGTGGCCGGCGAGTCGTGGTTGCCGCCGACTATCACAATGTCGCGGCAATCGGTAGCCTGCATTTGCAGCAGAAAATTATAGTAAAGCTCCAGCGCGGCATTGGAAGGCGAGCCGGTATCGAATACGTCGCCGGCCACCACGAGCACTTCTACGCGCTGTTCGCGCACCGTTTGCACCAGCCAGGTGAGAAAGTGCCGGTGCTCCTCGGTGCGCTCATTGCCGCCAATAAAGCGCTGACCTAGGTGCCAGTCGGCGGTGTGAAGAATTCGCATAACAGGGATTGAAGCGGGTAAATCAACTTCAAAAATAATGTATTAGCACGATGTAGCGCGAAGCTCCTGCTTCGTGTATCGTTGAACGACCGGCACCTAGGTTATCGTGCTAGCTTCATCGCTCAACGATACGCGAAGCAGGAGCTTCGCGCTACAACTCCTTTAATGCACTGGCTGCTTCTGAAACTCCGTGATGGCCTCACCTAGGTCGTAGATGGTGGCGCCGGGCAAAGCGGCCTGCAAAATGCTGGCACCCGCTGCCGAGCGGTAGCCGCCGGCGCAATGCACCAGAATAGGCTTCGTAACAGGTACTTCGCGGGCCCGCTCGCGCAACTCGGGCAGCGGAATATGAAGCGCAACGGGGAAAATGGGCTGCTTGCTTTCCGCGTAGTTCCGGATATCCACGATGGTGAAATCGTCGGGGCGCTGGCGTACGTGCTCCAGGTCCAGCTCCGGACTGGTAGCGGGCAGCTCGACAGGCGTGAGCAGCGCCCCGCGGATGTTGGTTTCGTAGCCGATCTTGGCGGTTTTGCGAATCACGGTATCCAGCGCAATCTGCGAATCAGCAATCAGGTAGAACGTTTCCCGCGGACCAACAACCGAACCTAGCCAGGTTTCGAACTTGGCGCCGTCCATCAGGTTGATGGCGCCCGCTACGTGGCCGGCCCGAAATGCGGCGGCGGAGCGCGTATCAACAACAAGCGCATCATTGGCCAGCAACGCATCCGATTGCAGGCGCGGCACAGCCCGCACGTTGTCTTCGAACGGGTGGGCACCTAGCTTGTTCAGCTCCACATCGAAGGGGAAATACTTGGGCACAAAAGGCTGGTCTTCCAGCACTACGCGCACAAACTCTTCCTCCGACATGGGTTGCAGCGCATAGTTGGTTTTCAGCTCTCTGCCGATGGTGCTATCCAGGTCGGGGCTGGTCACTTTGCCGCACAGCGAGCCGGGGCCGTGCGCCGGGTACACCCGCGTGGCCGGCGGCAGCGACATGAGGCGCTGGCGGGTGCTGCGGTAGAGCTGGGCCGCGAGTTCTTCGCGCTGATAACTACCTAGGGTTGCGTCTTCGCGCAGGTCGGGGCGGCCCACGTCGCCCACAAACAGCGTGTCGCCGGTGAACACGGCGCGGGTTTGCGCCCCGTCATCCATGAGCAGCACCGAGATGCTGTCGGGCGAGTGGCCGGGCGTGTTCAGGGCGTGCAGCTCCACCGAACCCAGGCTGATCCGGTCGCCGTCGTCGAACGGCTCGTGCCTGTAGATGGCTTTGGAAAACTTGCTGCAATAAAGAATAGCGTCCGTTTCCTCGGCTATTTCCAGGTGGCTGGAAACGAAGTCGGCGTGGGTGTGAGTCTCAATAACGGCGACGATGCGAGCGTCGTGCTCGTCGGCAAAATCGTAGTAAGGCTGGGGGTCGCGGGCCGGGTCGATGAGCGCTACCTGGCGGCCGCAACGGACGGCGTAGCTGGCATGGGCTAGGCCTTTATCATAAAACTGCTGAATCTGTACGGAGGTACTACTACTAGGCAGAGGACTCATGGTGGTTGGTTGTGGTGGGGAGCACTGCTCCGCGTAGGAGCAGGTGACTACTTCAAATATACGCAAGGTCGCTTACGGCGAAGGATCCAAAAGCTGAAAATTGCGGATGTACTTGAGTATGTAGGCTTTCAGTAAAATCTACGACCTTAATATACAGTCTTCCCACCAAACGTTTTACGGTCGGGGAAGCAAAAATAACTACAGTGGAGGTTGCCGCCGGCGTCACAATCTCCCCTTAGTGAGCCGGAAGTCGCCTAACCCTAACAACAAAAAAGCCCCGACCAACTGGCCGGGGCTTTTGCATTAGAATGACAAAGCTAGGTTAACTCTTAACTTTTACCTTGTCTTCTTTCATCTTCATTTTGCCTTGCGCACCCTGGCCGCCCATACGGGCTTCGCGCAGCTGGCCATACTTGGTATATTGCTCCGGTGTCAGGATGCCTTTGAGTTGGGTATCGTATTGCTCGCGAGCGGCTTGCATGTTGCTGCGCATGGCGGTGCGGTCGTCGGAGCCGGCGGCTTTGGTGCGCATATCCCGCATCTGCTGGGCTTGGGTGAGCGTCAGCTGACGTACTTTTTCGGTTTGCTCGGCGTTCAGACCTAGCTGAGTGGTGAGCTGTTTGGCGCGCGCCTCCGCCATTTGCTCGGGCGAGCGCTGCATTCCGCGACCCATGCCGCCACGGGCCATGCTGCCCTGGCCACCTAGGTTATCGGTTTGAGCAGACGCTACGCCGGTCGTGAGGGCAAAAGCAGCGAAAAGGATGAGCAACTTTTTCATAGGGATGGTGTCTTTGAAATTGATTTCGGGAGCTTGGATGCGCTTACCCGGCGAAGGTTTAATTTGCTGCCGTCCGCGGCTGCTTTGTAGTGGGCAAACGCCACGCTAATGCGGATTATCGCCTATATTCGAGCCGGGCCGGGGGCTGTGCCCTGATGCGCTCAACTTCCTTTCACCACATCTCATTCTTTCTTTATTACTGTATGGCAAATATTTTCGCCAAAAAACCCTTGGCCGTGCTATTAGGCGAGGCCAACTCCACGGGTCACGGTACGCTCAAGCGGACCTTGGGCGCGGGCAACCTTGTCGCGCTGGGGGTGGGCGCCATTATCGGGGCGGGTCTGTTTGTGCGGACCGCCGCCGCCGCCGCGCAGGCCTCCGGGCCAGGGGTAACCCTGGCTTTCGTGGTAGCGGCCATTGGGTGCGTGTTCGCCGGCTTGTGCTACGCTGAGTTTGCCGCCATGATTCCGATTGCCGGCTCGGCCTACACGTACGCCTACACCACCATGGGCGAGTTTGTGGCCTGGGTTATCGGCTGGGCCCTGATCATGGAATATGCCCTTGGCGCGGCCACCGTCAGCATTGCCTGGAGCGAATACCTGAACAAGCTCTTGCAGGTCTTTGGCACCAGTTTACCGTATAATTTAAGCCACTCGCCCTTCGAAAGTGCCGTGGTGAACGGTGTGACGGAGCATGGCCTCATCAACCTGCCCGCCCTGCTGGTGATTGTGGCGCTGAGCCTGCTGCTGGTGAAAGGCACGCAGGAGTCGGCGCTGTTCAACTCCATCGTGGTAATCCTGAAGGTGTTGATCGTGCTGGTATTCATCGCCGTAGGCTGGCAGTTCATCAACCCCGCCAACCACACGCCTTACCTGATTCCGGAGAATGCTGAGCCGGTGAAAAACGCCGCTGGCGAAGTAGTGCGCACCTATACCGAATGGAACAAGCACGGCTGGGGCGGTATTCTGGGCGGCGCGGCCATCGTGTTCTTTGCCTTTATCGGTTTTGATGCCGTGAGCACGGCCGCGCAGGAAGCCAAAAATCCTAAGCGCGACATGCCAATCGGCATCCTAGGTTCCCTGATTATCTGCACGCTGCTCTACATCTTGTTCGGGCACGTACTGACCGGCGTGGCCAACTGGCGCGAATTTGCCGATCCGGCCCTGGGTGGTGAAGCCTCCGTAACCTACGCTATTAAGGAGCACATGCCCGGCTACGGCTGGCTGAGCACGGCCGTAACGGTTGCCATTCTGCTCGGTTTCTCGTCGGTAATGCTGGTAATGCTGATGGGCCAGAGCCGCGTATTTTTCTCGATGGCGAAAGATGGCCTGATGCCCAAGGCTTTCTCGGAGCTGCACCCTAGGTTCAATACGCCCTACAAATCGAACCTGATGCTGATGGTGTTCGTGGGTGGTTTTGCGGCCTTCGTGCCGGGCTCTTTGGCCGGCGACCTCACCTCGTTTGGCACCCTGCTGGCCTTCGTGCTGGTAAGCATCGGCGTCTGGATTATGCGCCGCTCCGACCCCGATCAGCCGCGACCATTCCGCTCGCCGCTGTCGTCACCTAGCTTTCCGCTGGTGCCCATCATGGGCGCTATCATCTGCCTGCTCCTGATTGCGGCCTTGGATGCTTTCACCCTGAAAGTGGCTCTGGGCTGGATGCTGCTGGGCTTCATCGTGTACTTCATCTACGGCCGCCAGAACAGCAAGCTGCAAAAAGGCGAGGTAGTAGTGCCCACCGAAATGGAAGAGCAAGCCTTCATCAAAGACTAGCTTCCCAGCCGAAAAACGCCCTGCAATCGGGCGATAAGTATTACAAAATAGAAAAGCCGCTTCTTCTCAGGAGCGGCTTTTTTGGCTTTATAAGTAACACCAATAGGGCTGTAGCCTGCACCAAACGGTCTCAGACCTAGGTGGCTAGGTTCGCAAAGAAGCGTGCCCAGACTTAGCTGGTTTGTACTTCGCTTTTGAGCTTCAGAACCCGGTCGCCGTTTTCCTGCACAATCACGAAAGCGGGATTATCGGCGGTGCCGTTGCGGGTGATTTCGTGGCCCTTCAGCTTCCGCGTTACTGCTTCTTTGTGTACTTCCTCGATTTTGCCGGTGGCCGTGCCGGTACCGTATTTCCAGGTGACTTGGGTGCCTTTGCGCATAGAAATGAAGAATGGACGAATGCTAGGGGAGAGGTACTGTTGCGCAAACCGCAGGCAATTCGCGGAAGCTGCTCCCTAGACCTGCTACTGAGGAAAAGGCCTAAGGGTTATCCAAAAGCGTGATCCGGAGGCTTTTTGAAGCAGATAACAGCCTATGTACTACGTTTTTGAAGCTAATAGGTTGCGGTAGAAACTGCGTATGAACACGGATAATAAGTACGCGTAAATACGTATTTTTCACTTAAGCAAGAAAAAATTAACCTAAGCATCATCCTACTAAATAATTATATGATTACATTTGATTCGTCTTATAAAAGATTGGATTATTCAAGCAGAGGTGCTGTTTCCTCAGCCACAATTAGGCTTCCAATAATCCAGATACTGCCTCACCTATTTTTAAACACCAACTTCTTACACTCATGGCGTCGAAAATCCTTTCCTTCATCTGCCATATGCCCGGAGTGATGCCCGGTGCTTATCCATCCGTACCTACCTCACCTGCTCCTGCTAAGGCAGCTGACCGCAAAGCCAACGAAAATAAGCAAGCGGAAGGCGGCCATTTTACCGCTATCTACGAAAATGAGCGATTTGTGCGCTTCAAGTACATCAGCAACGCTAGCCGCTAGTATGTAAAGAAGCTTTACTAAACGGTTTACCTTATTAAAGCCGCGCTTTCTTCAACCGGAGAAAGCGCGGCATTTTTATGGGCTTGGCCAGTCGCTACACCAAGAGAAACCAGCATGGGCCGGATTTCGGCTAACTTGCGGCCCAGTCCAGTCGTTTTGCGTGCATGAATGATTTGTCGTTTCGCCTTCTGATTTTTTCGCTTCTGATGCTAGGGCTAGGCTCCGGGCCGCTCCGAGCCCAGCAGCCTGCCTTCCTCCCCGACGAGAATTCGTACTACGGCATTATTGCCCGTGGCAGCGGCCGCTCGCTCGACGTGGCCAATTCCTCCACCGAGCCGGGTGCGGCCACGGTGCAGTGGGAGTTTACGCAGGCTCCCAGCCAGCAGTGGCGCTTTGTGCGCGTGGCGCCGGGCAGCGTGTACTTTCGCATCGAGGCCAAGCACAGTGGCGCCTGCCTGACCGTGGAGAAAAACGAGGAAAACTCGCCGCTGGTGCAACGGCCGTGGTCGGGCAGCTTTTACCAGCAGTGGGCGCTTACCTCGGGCGGGCCCATCGGGAGCTTGCAGCTGCTGAACCGCGGCACCGAGCGCTGCGCCTCCCTGGCCGCCGCCGACAAAGCCAACGGCACGCCCGTAGTAGCCCAGCACGCGGCTAACCGCGCCACTCAGCAGTGGCGCTTGTTTAAGCTCCACCTCAACCTAGATCCTAAGCAGCCCGGCTTCGGCACGCCCGAGCCACTCGCGACGGTGAATACGCCCGCCGGCAGCGAACTAAAGCCTGTGCTGGCCCCCGATGGCCGTACGCTCTACCTGGTGCGCACCAAGTACGACGGCAACACGGAAGGCAATACCGAATCGGGCGACAGCTGGCTGAGCACGTCGGCGGATGGTCGCACCTGGGCCGCCCCAACCCGCCTGGATGCTCTTAACACGTCGCAACACAATGGTGTAATGGCTATTACCGACAACGGCCGGACGCTGCTGGTGCGTGGCACATACGAGCGCGACGGCAGCTTCCGCGACGAAGGCGTGTCGAAGGTGCCGCGCAACCTGGCCAAAGGCTCGCACCCGCAGCGGCTGCAAATCGCCAATTACTACTCCACCGGTACGGCTACAGATTTTTTTGCAACGCCCGATGAGAAGATTCTGCTGCTTTCCCTGGAGCGCTCCGACTCCTACGGCAATAACGACCTTTACGTGAGCCGTGCCTCGGCGGGCGGCGCCTGGTCGGAGCCAACTAACCTAGGTCGGATTGTGAACTCGCCGGGCTTCGAGTTTGCGCCTTGGCTGGCTCCTGATGGCAAAACGCTGTACTTTTCCTCCTATGGCCACGCCGGCTACGGCAGCGCTGACATCTTCGTGAGCACCCGCCTCGATGACACCTGGACCAACTGGACCGAGCCGCGCAACCTAGGTGCTCCCGTGAACGGGCCCGGTTTCGATGCCTACCTCAGCCTCACGCCCGACGGCAAGCAGGCGTATTTTGCCTCCGGCCGTACGGCGAATGCACCCACCGATCTGTTTCGGGCGGTGGCCGGTCTGGCGCCCGTTGATACGATACCGCCCGCCGCGCCCGTCGATCCGCAAGTGGCTGCGCGCACGCTGCTCACGGGGCATGTGCTGAATGCCAAAACCCGCCAGCCCATTGTGACAGAGGTGAAAGTGACGCGCTTAGGCAGCGACTTGGCTTTCAATGCTACGGCGCGGACAGAGGCCACGGGTGGCAGCTTCCAGTTCACGCTGCCGCCGGGTCAGTATCGGTTGGCGGCCACCAGCCCCGGCTTCCTCACCGCCACCGACACCGTCACGATGGTAGGTTCGCTCAACCGCGACCTGCTGCTGGTGCCGGCCAGCGTGGGCTCTAGTCTGGAGCTGCCGACGCTCATCTTTGCCCAAGGGAAATACGCCTTGCTGCCGGGTTCTTACGGCGAGCTGAATCGCCTGGCCCGCACCCTGGCCGACAACCCGAGCGTGAACATCCGGCTGGAAGGCCATACCGACAACCAAGGCAATCCGGCGCTCAACCAGAAGCTTTCTGAGGACCGCGTGGCCGAGGTGCGGCGCTACCTTATCACCCGCGGCATCGCCGAAAACCGCATCAGTGTAATCGGCTACGGCGGCACCAAGCCCCGCGCCAGCAACGAGAAAGAGGAAACCCGCCGCCTCAATCGCCGCGTAGAATTCACGATTACGAAGCAATAGCCAGGTTCGAAACCTAGCTTTTGCTTAGAACCAGACGCGCCATGAAAGCTACCATCCTGCGCCAACTCGACCTGCCCAATCTGCCATCAGCTTCGGGAGTGGAAGTGGTGGGCGATATGGCCTACATCATCGGCGACGATTCGCCGTTTCTGTATTGCCTTGATGTGCATTCATTTGCGGCCGGCGCACCGGTTACGCTGTTCGAAACGGCGCATTTTAGCAGCGGCCGGATTCCGAAGAATCTCAAGCCGGACCTAGAATGCATGACGCTGGTGCCCGGCCCGCCCGGCGAAACCAACCTGCTGGTGCTAGGCTCCGGAGCAACGCCGGCGCGGGAAAACGGCTTTTGGGTAACCTTGGCGCCCGATGCGAAATCGGCCGCCGCGGTATATCCGGTGTCGTTGGCGGGGCTGTACGCCGCCCTGCGACCTAGCCTGCCTGCCGGAATCACCCTGAACCTGGAAGCCGCCGCGGCCACGGCCACCGAGCTGCTGCTGTTCCAGCGAACCGTGGGCTCGACGGCCGGAAATCTGGTTTTTCACCTGCCCTTGGCGGCTACCCTGGATTACCTGCGCCATCGCCGGACGCAAGTGCCCGAAGTAAGTCGGCAATTTTACCAGCTACCTACTATCAATGGCAAGCCTGCCGGGTTTTCCGGCGCTACGGTGTTTGAAGACAAGCTGTTCGTTACCGCCTCCGTGGAAGACACCGCCGATGCCATAGCCGATGGCGCGGTGCTCGGTAGCTTTGTGGGGCTGCTGCCATTAACTACTTCTTCTATAAATACCTCTCCCGTAGCCTTGCAGCTTACGCAGCTCGCGCTACCGGGTGGCAGGCCCTACCGCGGTAAGGTAGAAAGTGTGGCCGTGCGCTGGAAAGTAGGCCCTGGGCACTACGAGCTGCTGCTCGTGACCGACGATGACGCGGGCGGCTCGACGGCCCTGATTGTGGAAGCCGTGGTGTGAGCCTGAGCTACTTAGGATATACAGATAGTACATAAAAGAACGATCATGCTGAGCTGGTTGAAGCATCTCTACGGTAAGAGTAAGTAATATACTTTGGCGGTAGAGATGCTTCGACCAACTCAGCATGACCGTCGGTAGCTACTTGCCTAGCTGCTGCCGAAGCTCCTGCACTTCGCGCTCCAGCTCCAGCGTGCGGAAGGTTACTTTCACTTCTAGGTCGGCATAGGAGCGCTCCAGCTGTTCCTGAAGCTTTTTCTGCTCGGTGATGTCGGTGTGAGTGCCGCACCAATGGATGATCTGACCTAGGTGGTTGCGGACGGGCAAGGCCCGGCTCAGAAACCAGCGGTACTCACCGGTTTTGCTGCGGATCGGAAACGTGTCTTCCCACGGCTCGCCCGAGTGGAACGAGCGGGTAAGGCCTTCCATCACACGCTGTAGGTGGTCGGGATGGTGAACCTGGCGCCAATCTTGGCGGATAACTTCCAGCGTAGTGCCCGTGTAGTCGTACCAGCGCTTGTTAAACCAGGTAAGCTCGCCCGCGGCGCTAGCCATCCAAGCGAGCTGCGGAATCGTATTGGCCAGGGTCGTAAAATCCTGGCTGACCCGCGCCAGCTCCAGCTGCGCCTGCTTCTGGTCTTCGATATACGTGCAGGTGCCAAACCACTCCTCAATCTGACCGTCGGCGTTGCGCTGGGGGAGGGCCTGCCCCAGAAACCAGCGGTAAGAGCCGTCCTTCGATAGAAACCGGTACTCTATTTCGTAAAAATCGCCGGTCTTCAGCGAGTGTTCCCACCGCGTCCGGGCCCGCTGGCGGTCATCGGGGTGCAGCAGGTTGTTCCACATGTTGGCCCCGACACTATCGGCCAGCGTGTAGCCCGTAAAGTCGATCCAGCGCTGGTTGAAATAAGTGTGGTACCCGGTGGGGTCCGTAATCCAGACCAGCTGCGGAATCAGCTCGGCCAGGAAGCGGAACCGGTCGGTGGCCGGGTTCGGCTGACTGTCGCCGGCTAGGTGCGTAGCATTTATCATAACAAAGCGAAGCGGAATAAGAACTACACGCGGGTAAGCTGCATTTCCATTCCCGACTGAAAATATAAGTTTAACTGGCTCTGCCGGCCGTCGGCGGAGCGGCGCAGACGCGTGATAAGGGCCCGCGTTTGCTCCTGCGTAAGATATAGCTCCAGATAAGGCCGGTTCAGAAGCGCATCCCGCTGCACGTTCCACTTGCCCGTTTCCTCTTGCTGGGGCGCCTGTACTTGCAGCGTGCCGGGTTGCAGATGAAAGTACGTGGCCCGCGCCAGGGTGCTATCCGGATTGCTACGGTTCAGCACCCGATCTGCCACGTGCCAGTCGCCCGTCAGATAATCATCGGGCAGCTGCTGCAAATTGACATCAAAGAGGAAATCGGACATGAGGAGGCAGGGACAAAGCAGCAGAAGCGGCTGCAAATTTAACGGTTTGCCGGCAACACACAGCCTGCTGTTTGGGGTAAGTCTGCTTCTCTTGCCCCGGCCAGCAGCCGTGATTCAGCAAGCATACCATCCGCATATGAACATCCGATGATGCCGGCGGCTAGGACCTAGGTCTGAAATTTTTTCGGGCGCGAGTTAATGCTGAGCAGTCAAAGTAACCTGCTGATTTACTAGGATATGTGGCTGGCTCTTTCGGAAGCGCGGTACTGTTTTTCTAAAAAAATGAAAAAAGTCGCCCTCGCCGAAAATCCGGTCAAGCTTCTACTTCGTATTTGCCCGGATTATTGGTAGCACTTTTGCGCTGTGCTTGCTGGTCAGCTTACAAGATGATTGAGCAAGCACAGCGAATGGGTTGGCTTGTCTGAAGACATAGTAATATATAATTATTGCATTATAAGATACTTATTCTTCTTTGCTGCTGCCCTACTACAGTCATTCTATTGCTTATCTATGCTTGAGTCACACTTTGAAATTTTTCGCGGAACGGATACACTCTACCATTTTCACTTGCGCAATCAGTACGCCGAGGTCCTGCTTACGGGGTATCCTTACTTTTTTCAGCCGGGCTGCTACGTTGGCATTATGAATATTCGGGCGCATTGCCAAATGCATTATATCATCCGCTCAGATGCGCCGTTTGCCTATAGCTTCCGCATTCACGATGGCACCCACGAAACCATCGCACACGGTGCTTTCTACGAAACCGATGCCGAGCGCGAACAAGCCATTGAGCAGGTGCTGGCCCTGGCGCCGCTGGCGCCGGTGATGTACCTAGGTTCCATTATGTCGCTAGAGATGGATACGCTGTCGTAGCCTACTCGACCACCAGGCGGCGGCTTGCCCGGCCAGTAGCGGTAGGTATCTGCAAAAGGTAAACCCCTGGAGACATGACTGTTACATCCAGCACCGCTTCGCCGAGGGCAGGCGAAAGGCGCGCCGTGCGCACCACTTGCCCCAGGGCATTCAGCACTTGCACTTGGCCAGCGTTCCGCGACGACAAGGTCTTGGGAACCCGCACTGTGGTCAGGGTGTGCGCAGGGTTGGGGTAAAGCTCAATTTCCGGCGCCTGATCCGGTTGCGAAGCCGTCAGCACGCCATCATCGGAGAGGGAAGCCAGGTAAGCAGCCGGGGCGAACGGCCGACCCACGAGCGTCAGATTACCAAAGCAGGCGGTGAGGCCGGAGAAGTAGCCCGTCACGTACACCGTGGGGCCGTGCAGCGCCATTTTCTGCACCCGGTCATCGCCGGCGCTGGTGCCCGCTTGCTGCGCCCAGGTGAAGGTGCCGGCACTTACGCCGTCATGGAGCTTGGCTACGAACAGGTTACGATAGGACCCATAGCTAGGGTCGGTATTGCTCAGGGTGGTGCTGCCGAAGCTGGCGGTCGGGCTGTCGAAGTCGCCGGCCACATACACGCCCGCCCCTTGGATGGCCACGTCGCGGGCGCCATCATTGCCCACGCCGCCTGCCCGTTGGGCCCACATGAAATTGGCAGCGGTCAGCTCATCCGTGAGTTTGGCGACAAACACGTCGCTGGTGCCGGTGGTGCTGGCATTGGGCAGGGTAATGTTGCCGAAAGTGGTAGTAGCTCCTATGAAAGAGCCTGCGATGTACACGCTGGGGCCTTGCACCGCTAAGCCATACACAAAATCGCTCGAAGCGCCCCCGGCACGTTGCGCCCACACAAAATCAGGATTGCCAGCGGCGCCGGCCGTACGCGTGACAATCGTCGGGTCGATGAGCTTGGCCACAAATACGTCGTTGGAGCCGTTGCCGGCATTCGCCAGCCGGAGGCTACCTAGGTGCGCCGTAGCGCTGGTGAAATAACCGGCCACGTACACATGCGAGTCCTGCACGGCGAGGGCATTCACGCCTTCGAACCCCGTGCCGCTCACTTGCTGCGCCCATGCAAAGTTAGCCGCCGAACCTAGGTCGGTGAGCTGCGCCACGAACCCATCCAGCACACCAACCGCCCCTAGGATGGTGGTGCCAAAGCCGGCATCGGTGCTGCTAAAGCTGCCCGCTACGTACACGCTGGTGCCACGCACGGCCAGGCTCGTCGCCACATCGGAGCCCGTTCCACCCGCCGACTTTGCCCAATTGAAGTGGCCTGTCGTGCCTTCGTCCGTGAGCTTGGCCACAAAGACATCCGAACCGAAGTTGTCCGGCAAAGCATTCATCAGAACCGTGGGGCCGAAGTAAGCCGTGGCGCTTTGAAAGTTACCGGCCACATACACACTCGTGCCCTGCACGGCTATAGCCACAGCCTCGTCTTCGGTTGCGCCGCCCGCTTGCTGAGCCCACACGAAGGAGCCGGTGGCGGGGCTCCATTTCGCCACAAATACGTCGCTGAAACCGCGGCTGGTTAGCACCAGGCTGCCTAGGTGGATGGTATGATCAAAGCTGCCCGCCAGATACACGTTGCCTTGCGCGTCGGTGGCAACCGAAAAAGCTTTGGAGCGGGTGTTATCGTCTGGTTTGATGGAGGTTACAGCCGTTTGCCAGGTGGGCGCCTGGGCTTGCGCCAGCAGGCTAGTGAGGGCAAATAGCAGCAGAAGCAACAGGCGCACACCGAAGAAAGTAGAAGTGTGTTGCATGCACAGACAGGAAAAGAAAGTGGATTATTTTGTGCAAAAAAGAAGCTGCGGCCAAGCTCAGGCAAGTCAGCGTAGAGCGGCGGCTTTGTCACGCGTAAAGCCGTTTGTCGCCACAGTGAGCAGGGGCACTTTGCCGTCGAGCGCTGAGGTAACCTAGGTTTAGGTGTGTGGTAGAGGAGCCAGCCAGTTAAAAAGAATCCTTGCAACGGCCTTGCGTCGCGAGTAAAAAGCTAGGCCAGTAGAGAGGAGGCGAATTGCAGCATTACGTAATAACGATAAGCTCTAGAAATTGGAATTAATTACAATATGGCTTTTACGTTATAAATGGAAAATAGATATTCTTTTTTCAATAATCAGCCTTATCCACAGCGTGATAAGCTTCCGGTTTTCCTATCGCTACAATAGCGCAAGTACCCCGCACATTCTGCAAAACTAGCTTCGCTTACTCCGTCGCACAGGTGGCGTTAAGAAGCGTTTGCGGCATAAGTGGAAGGAGAAAAACGTTTGGCTATAAGCATCTATTAGTTAATGATTTATATGCTATAGCCAAAACATTATTGCCGATAGCTAATTTGCTAAACCCGTTAGTGCTATTTAATTTAGCTTGAAATCATGAGCTATGTAGAAATGGCTACCAGAAAAAATACCCCGCAAACCATCGTTCTTGACCCCACGCAAGCTGAAGAGTTTGACGACTTCAACACGCAGGACTACGTTGATGAAACCTCAACCTATGCTGAAGACGCTGACGCTTCGCTGTGCCCCAGCTGTGGCGAGCCGCTAGCCTGGCACGATGAAGCGTGTAGTGCCCCCGCTACGCCCACTGCCGCCGCAGAAGAGCCCGTACCCGATGCGGAAGCTGACCCTGAACCTAGCTTCACGCCTTCTCGCTTCGCGTATACCATTGGGCAGCCGGTGCAGCCCGCCTACAACACGCACCCCCACACAATCATCTGGCGCGGCCAAGTAAAAGAGCGCCACCCGCGCACCGGCCTGCTCTACCGTGTCAACGTCTATAGGCTCGATAACGGCTATTGGGATTGCTACTTCGAAGCGGAGCTGCAAGCGGCGTAGGTAGGCGAGTTGCTAGGTTAGCTAAAGGCTCAAGATTCCTGCGTTTGTGACTAAGAACGTTTGGTTCTCTTCAAAAAACTATATCTAAGAACGACCCGGAAAACCTGTGTTTTCGGGTCGTTTTAGTTAGGTATAAAGCCAGCCAGAAACTGACCGTTTGTTGGAGGGATTTAGGTAGCTTTAAAGCATAGCCACACAACTCATCTTACTAGCAGTCAGACAGCATGAAAAGATTTATATCTAATGTTAAAAATAGTTTAAAGTGGGCGTTCTTTCCATCTACTATTATCGCGATGCTGTCAGCATCCACTCCGAATGGAGCGGAAATTACTATTTATACATTGTACACATTTCTGTTTCTTATAGCTTTATTTTCTATTGCATTTCTAGGATTTCATGCTATTGCTGATTCTGGTAGTACTATAAAAGAAAATAAAAATGAATACGAAGAAGCAAAGAACGAGTACAAAGCTTTGCAAGAGAATATAGAAGAGGATTTTTTCAACAAGCTTATCAAAATCAAGTTCAAGCATATAGATCAGTATTATTATTAGACTCAAATACAGGCAGGCAGAAGCTTCAATATCACTGTTTTTTGTTCTGTTATAGCCTTCTCTATTATCATTGTTGGCGTTGTGCTTATGTACTTTGATAGAATAAATTCTGGGTACAAAGCGATAATAGCAGGGATTATAAGTGAATTTATATCAGCAGTATTTTTTTATTTATATAATAAGACTATAATGCAAATGAGTAAGTATCATAGTAAATTAGTGATAACGCAGAATATTAGCCTTGCTTTAAAAATAAGTGAATCGATGCCTGAGCAAGAAAAAATAAAGGTTCAATCATTAATTACACGGCAATTAACGAGGGGTATAAATCAGTATTTAGCTTCAGATTCTAACGAATAACGAGCATTGTACATGCGAGTAGCCATCTATGCGCGGGTGTCGACGAAGAACAAAGGGCAGGACACCGAGAATCAACTGCACCAACTCCGAGAATCTGCCGAGCATCACGGTATCATATAAAAGGTGTTCACCGATGTATGATAGGGCTGCAAAGCCTTCTAGCATTGTTTTACTACCTAGGTTTCTTTAAGAACCTTGGGGGCAGTTTTGCCGATGGATTCCCATACAACGTGCTGACAAAAAACTCTTGGGCAATGACGTAGTTGCGGCCGATAAGTAAGAGCTTATAAGATGGTGCTGTGTGAGTAAACTGTTGTTCGGTTGGTAGATGATAATAAGTCTCAACCCTATGATGTGTACAAATTTCAGCAACGGCCTGAGCTACGTGAATGGGAACGTTCTCTAGAATTATACCACCTGTGCGCGTCAGGTTAGGGACTATATTGTGCGCCAGCAGGCGCTGCCACCACATAGCCCAAGAGCCACGCACGAAATCGTGCCACTCGCCGGCTTGTGTCCGAAGCTCTTGACGGATGTCGGCTAGCAGTGCGGCCGGATTGGCGATAAGATGAGGAGATGGCCGGGCAAGCAAGGTTGTTGAAGGACCTTGGACGCCGTTTAGTAAAGGATGATGCTCATCGTGGAAGGAGACGGGGCCATAGGTGCCACGCTGTAAGCGAAAATTGAGCTTCCCACCGAAGTCGATGCGGTGCACTTCGGTATCAGTGACCAGTTCGAGGAAGGTGCTTTGGGAGTAGCGGAGTTGACCGAAAGGATACAGGTGAGCGAATTGCGCCATCATAACGGGAAGCTACAGGTTTTCGGCACCAAGTCCACGGTTGCTTATTGCGCGTTCAGCATATCCACTTCTTTGCCGGCTGGGTACAAACCAGGAAACAAGGCGGGAGCGAAGACAATGGGGTAGGCAGCGCGATAAGGCGCCAAATGGTCGGCGGGGTTGGTGGCAAGCAATCCGGCCTGTAAAAGTTGCTGCGCCAGCGCCTTAGCGGTTTTATCCGATAAGCCAGTCAGGCGCTCCACCTCCCGCCGCGGAATACTGCCTTTTAGAAATACCGCTTCCAGCACGTAGTAGGTTTCTGGTCGCCACTTGCGCCGGAGCGTGAGCAGCTGCGCCAGGCCCCGGAGCCGGCTCAGCATGTCGTCGATGGCGAGTACGCTGGTCATGTAGGTAATCTGATCCAGGGCTACTTCCAGGAAGAACTTGCAGAACGCCACCAGCTGTCGCTCCGACAGATTGCCCCGCCCATCGTAGTCGTTTTCGCGCTGGGCATCGGCAGCAGCCAACGTCCGCTTGTAGGCGGTTTCACTCCGGGCCAGTCCTCGCGACATCGACCACAACCCGCCGGCATCCAGTCCTTCGGCCCGAAACGCCGCGTCACTGAACAGGCGCGTCACCCGCCCATTGCCGTCCAGGAAAGGGTGTACCCACGCCAGGCGGTGGTGAGCCGCCGCAATCTGAGCTACCCGCGCCAGCCGGTCGTGCTCGTAGCGAGGCTGATAGCCTTCTTCCAGTCGCTGCAAAAAGGAGGGAAGTGCCTCAGCAGCCGGGGCCACATGTCGCCCCACGCGCACCTCGCTGGTGCGTAGTTCGCCCGGCACCACTTCCAGACGGTTGCCCTCCAGGCTGGTCGTCCAGCGGAACTCCTCGGGCAAATGGGCATAGAACTCCTGATGCACGGCCCGCCAGAAGTGCTTGGTGTAAGGGTTGCCGTCGGCTTGTGCCAGCAGTGCTGGCAGTTGGGCGTGTACCTGAATATGAGCCCGGGCTTCCAGTTGCAGGGAGCGGTTACGGCTATCGGCGGCGTAGTCTTCCTGTAGAGCACGGGCAATGTCCAGCGGGTGGGTGTCGTGCCCTTCAATCAGGTTGGAATAGTAGCTGTTAGCCGGCCGCAGGAAATCGGCAATGGCCGCCGCCGTTAGCGGGTGCAGGCTGCCCGATAGCCGCGCCGCCGCTTCCCGGATCTGCAAGGCTAGCTCCCGCACCTCCGGTGGCCACGAGCTAGGTTTGAGAGGCGTAAGAGCTGAGGAGTCACGATATAAGGCAATAGGGGAATTCATAACACAAACGTACAAGCATATTCCGACACTATTTCCGATGTGTAATAGTCAGTATGTCAATAAGAAATAATGATATGTTGACGCTGTATTCCGATATCAAGTACGAGAAAGGCCCAGTCTCACCTCCTTAGAATGTGAAGGACATTTGGATATTGGCAGCACACTTGGCAGCGCGCAAGTCCGGCCACAGGTAGAAATAAGGGCGGAGGTGAAGTAAGAACGCGCCACGGCGCGTTCTTGTCCGGGCGACGTGCTCAGAGTAGGTGCTAAGCGGCGCCAGCATCGACGGCCTACGACGAACGCGCCGTGGCGCGTTCCTACTGTCCCCGCTTCGACCAACGCCGAAATAAATCTCGAAAGGCTAGAATGCAAGAAGCCTGAAAAACCGCTTCTGTTACCAGATTTGCAGCTTTTCAGGCTTCTTGTAATTGTATTCTAGTACCCAGAGCCGGGGTCGAACCGGCACATCTTTCGATATTGGTGTTTGAGACCAACGCGTCTACCGATTCCGCCATCTGGGCTTGTCTCGTTCCTACGACTCAGGAACGGGTGGCAAACTTAGCGAGGCTTTCCCGAATTCGCAAGAGATAACGCCGTTTCAAATAATAAGTACGGATTTGTTGGAGGGCTTGGGGGCGCACATCCACGGGCAAACCGGGGTAGCCGGCCAGCACCGGCTCAATGCCGGCATCAAGCGTTTCGGAGAGGGCGTTTACTTCATTCTCAACGCGTTGCGCCGCCTCCGGGTCGGGCTCAAACTCTAGCTCCATCAGCTGTTCATTCAGCTCCATCACCTCCATTAAAAAATCTGGGGGAAGCTCCTGTTTTCCTTCTTCCAGCATACCATGCAGGCCCAAAATATAGGCCATGCGTAGGTCAGAGTCGGAGAGGGTGCGGTAGGCGTTGGTGTTGAGCGTAGCTAGGTTCAGGATTTCCTGCTGCCGCTCTGGGGTTTCGGTGGCGTGAAAATCGGGGTGGTATTGGCGGCTGAGGGCGTAGTACTGCCGCTTTAGCGCAGCCTCATCGAGCTGGAAGGTTTCGGGCAGATCGTAGAATTCGAAGTAGTTCGGAGTCATAAATAGATACGTTATCCAAGCGAAGCAACAGGGCCGGCTTCATTAGGAATAACCTGCTGTACGGAAAAAGCTAGGGGAGGCGCCATAAATAACGCTTTCGTCGCGGGCCATACCTCTCCAAACAAGGCCGAGCGCCGATAGTCATCCAGCGCAGCCACGGAGTCCCAGTGGCTGTAGGTGCAATAAACCTGGGGCTGGTCGACGTCCTGCCAAAGCTCCAGGTGCCGGCAGCCGGGCACCTGCCGGATTTTTTCTTCCGATGCTCCGAATATGCGCAGGAAATCCGCTACAGCGTCGGGGCGGAAGGTCATTCGCACAACTCTTAGTATCATTGCTTTAGCGAAGTGAAGACTAATAAAACGGAGTTTTTCGCAGACTGACAGTCTGTCTTACATTACTTAACATAATATATAAACAATTACAAACACCTGTTATACATTGAGTTACGCAGAGCCGGTAACCTAGCTTTTTACGTTGGCTTCTACTTCCACCGGAAAGCGCACATCAACCTGCGAATCGAAGTAGAGACCTAGCAGTTCGGCGGCATTACCCTGGTTGATGCCAATGCACAGCACATCCTGGCTGTTGAAGATGCAGACGGCATCGCCGGGGTCGGCGGCCTGGAAGTGAAGGGCAATGTCGCGGACGGTTTCGCGAGCGAAATGAATTGAGCAGGGGCGGCCGCGGCCGATAACTTCCACGGCAGTGCGGCTGATGTTGGTGATGAGATTGCCGTAGTGGTCGACGTGCACGACATGGCCCGTGATGCGGTTGTCTTGCAGGCGCAGCTGCCGATTTACTTTCTGGTACAGCTCGGTGGTGATGGAACCTAGGTCGGCGAGCAGGCCCCCTTGGGCGAGGTGCACGGCGGCAGGCGCCAGCACGTCGCGAGTAGGAGAGGGCGTGGGCGCTGCGGGCAGGCGCACCAGCTCTTCGGGCGAGCCGTCGGTGAGCAGGGCCACCAGTCCATTGTCGGCTCCTACAAAGTAGTGCCCTTCGAAAAGCGCCGCGTGCCAGCTCGGCTGGGCGCTGCCATAATCGTTGACACCTAGCAGGTGTACGGTGCCAATTGGAAAATCCCGAAACACCGCATTTAGAACGTATAGAGCGTGAGCGATGTTGAAGGGTTCAATGGCATGGGTAATGTCCAGCACCGGTTGCGTCGGCGCCAGTTGGAACAGTCGGGCTTTGACGGCGGCCACGTAATGGTCGCGGTAGCCGAAGTCAGACAGAAAAGTAATCAGCCCCATGCCGGAAATTGAGATTCTTCGTACTATTGTTTAACCCGATGCGGGGGCGGCAAAAGTAGGCGTTTTAGGCGAACCAAGCTGAGCCTACGCCACTCTTGCCGGTTCATTTCCCTAATTCACTCGCTTAAAAGCACCCACAGATTGGTCGAGAAAATCATCACCCTCGAAAATGTTTCCCTCGTCGACTTCCTCGGACCCGACAACCAAAACATTCGCCAACTAGCCGCCGCCTTCCCAGGTAGTAAAATTATTTCGCGCGGCAACGAAATTAAAATCCAGGGCCAGACGCCCGTCATTGCGCGTATCAACGAGATTCTGTCTTCGCTCATCGAGCACTACCACCAGTATGGTCAGATCACCGATAAAGTGATAAACGAGTACGTGTCGGCCGCCGACGACGAGCAGCAGGAACGCATCATTGCCACGTCTTCGCCCGCCGACGTTATTGTGTTCGGGGCGAAAGGCGGCGTGATTAAGGCCAAAACGCCCAACCAGCAGCGCCTCGTCGATTCGGTACTGAAGAACGACCTGACGTTTGCCCTGGGGCCGGCCGGTACCGGCAAAACCTACATTTCGGTGGCCTTGGCCGTGCGCGCGCTCAAGAACAAAGAGGTCAAGAAGATCATCATTTCGCGCCCCGTGGTGGAAGCCGGCGAGAGCCTAGGTTTCCTACCCGGCGATATGAAGGAGAAAGTTGACCCGTATCTGCGCCCGATTTACGATGCCCTGGAAGATATGATTCCGGCTGAAAAGCTGAAATTCTACCAGGACAACAAGATCATCGAAATTGCGCCGCTGGCCTACATGCGGGGTCGCACGCTCAACAACGCTTTCGTGCTGCTGGACGAGGCCCAGAACACCACGCCTTCACAGCTCAAGATGTTCCTGACGCGGATGGGACCATCGGCGAAAGTGATGGTGAACGGCGACCGGAGCCAGATTGACTTGCCAACCAAACAGAAATCGGGCCTGTTGCAGGCGCTTGATATTCTGAAGGATGTGCGCGGCATCGGCTTCGTGGAGATGAGCGCCGAAGATGTAGTTCGTCACCGTCTGGTGAAGGAAATTGTGTATGCCTACGACCGCTTCGATGCCACGCAGCAGAAGGAGCAGGCAAACCGGCCCGTGCGCGAGTACCGTCCGCGCCCGGACAACAACGACCGTCCGGACCGTCATCCGGATGCGCGGCCGGAGAACGACGGCACGGCTTCCTTGCCCGTAAACCACGAACAGCAACTGTAATTCGTAGTACTCGCGGGACTGACCTAGGTCGGTCCCGCGGTTTCTTTTACCCTCGCTTCATGATTACCGCTCAACCGATTACTGAGCCACTTGACCTGGATGCTGCCTTTGCCATCCGCCGAAAAGTATTTGTAGAAGGCCAGGGCGTGCCCGCTGAAGACGAATACGACGAGCACGACCGCACCAATGCCCGCCATTACCTAGCTCGCACTGCTGATGGCACGCCTTGCGGCGCCGCTCGCTGGCGCAAAACGCCAAACGGCGTGAAGCTGGAGCGCTTTGCCGTGCTGGAGGCGTATCGCAACCAGGCCGCTGGCGCTGCGCTGCTGCAAAGCGTGTTGCAAGATGTGGAAGCTGCTCATCCGGGCGCGCAAGTGTATCTGCACGCGCAGCTGCCCGCCGTGCGTTTCTATGAGCGCCACGGCTTTGTGAAGGAAGGCGAGCAGTTTAGTGAGTGCGATATTGAACACTTCAAGATGGTTTGGCGCCGTCCGTGGCTGACGAACAGCTAGACAACCTAGGTTTCGGATGTTAAAAGCCGCTTGCTCGTAAAAGCAAGCGGCTTTTTTATGGATCAAATCTGAGGAACTAGGGGCTGGTATGGATATTGGCTTTACCTGACCTGATCTATTATTAGCTGATTTATCCTGGTTCTTATGATTCGCTGGGCCCCTTACGCCTTCGTGCGCCTTACCCTGGCGCTGGCTGCTGGTATTCTGACCTACCTCTACATTGGCGACGCGCTGCCTGATTTGCGAGGTGCGTTGTTGGCACTGGCCGGGTTATTTTTAGGTGCACAAATCTGGGCGACACAAAGCAAGAGCCTAGGTCTGACGAACCTCGCTGGTTTATTAGCGCTGCTGACTATTTACAGCGCCGGTATAACGTTAGCCCAACAATCCACTGAGTCGCGCCGCGCTGACCACCTTTACCACTTTGGCAGCCGGATCGAGTTTTACCGCGGCGTGGTGGATGACTACACGGTGGTGCGGCCGAACACGTATGCCACCACCGTGCGCGTGTCGGCGGTGCGGGTGAATGGGCACTGGCAGCCCGCCACGGGTGGCATTCGCGTGTCGATTCCAAGGCAAGAAGGGCAGGCGGAAGTAACGGCGCCGCAATACGGCGACGTGTGGCTCGTGCGCGGCGCACCCGCCCCGAGCAAGCCCCCACTGAACCCCGGCGAGTTCGACTATCGGCGCTACCTGGCTTTCCATCAGGTTTATCATCAACAGTTTATCCACCCCGATCAGTACCGCAAGCTAGCCACGCAGCCACCTAGCCATCTGCGGGCCATCAGCATGCGAACAGCGCGAGTGCTCGATGACGTATTCCGGCAGTATGTGCATGAGAAGCGAGAATATGCTTTGGCTTCTGCCTTGGTGCTCGGCATCAAAGACGACGTTGATCAGGACACCAAGCAAGCCTACGCCAACACCGGCACCACGCACATCATGGCCGTATCGGGCTTGCAGGTTGGGTTGTTGTTTGGCGCTGTCATGTGGGTATTGAGCAAAATACCCGGTCGGCGTGGGCCATTTTTTCGTTTTCTGACGGCTGCCCTAGGTCTAGCGGTTATCTGGACGTATGCGTTTGTAACGGGTTTATCGGCTTCGGTGCTGCGCGCGGCGGTGATGTTCAGCTTTATCATCGTAGCACGAGTAACCGGGCGGCAAAGCACCATGTACAACACGCTGGCCGTGGCGGCGTTTTGCCTGCTCTGCTACGACCCGTACCTGCTCGCCGATGTCGGTTTTCAGCTGTCGTTTCTGGCGGTGCTCAGCATTGTGTACGTGCAGCCGCGCATTGTGGCGTGGCTGGATGTGAAAGGCTACTTTCTGGACCAGCAGCGGCCCTGGCAACCTAGGTTTGTGCAGAAACTTTGGAAATGGACGAGCTGGAGTATGGATAACATCTGGCAGGCCACGGCGCTGTCGTTGGCGGCACAGGTGGCTACGTTCCCGCTGGGGCTGTTCTACTTTCACCAATTTCCGCTCAGCTTTCTGGCTTCCAACCTCGTGGCCGTGCCGATTTCTTCGGGGGCGGTGTACGTGGGGCTGGTGCTGCTGAGCCTGAAAGGATTGGTGGCCGCTATCGGTTTGTTTGCCCCAGCTTTAACCACCTTGCTGGACTATGGACCTAGGTTCGTGGCGTGGGTTTTCGAGCTAATGATCTGGCTGTTCAACGAATACATCTTCTTGATCGGCCGCGCGATGCCTGGCGCGCTTATCAGCGGCATTCACGTCACGGCCCCGCAGGCGTGGCTGATTTTTGGCGTTATCCTGGCCTTGCTCACGTTCTTCGCGGCCCGGCGCCTGGTGTGGCTGGGGCTGGCCTGTGCGCTGATGGGCGTATTTGCGGGAAATAAGGTTTGGGCGGCGCACGATCTGAAAACCGATGAACGCCTCATTATTTACAGCATTCCACGCCGGTCGGTGTGCGGCTTCTGGCAAGGCGCCTCGGCCGATATTGTGGCCGTCGATTCGCTGCCGCTCTCCGAAACCGAACGCACCTACCGCATCGTGCCGGGCATTATTGCCCGCGAAGCGCAACGCGTGCAATACCATACCGGCTGGCGCGAAACGGTCGTGCCGGCCGTTCGCTGCGCGCCTGATAGTGGTTTGGTCCTCACGGCATGGCGTGGCGTGACGGTCGCCTTCGTTTCGCAAAAGTTAAGTCCGGCTCATCAACCCAGGTCCGTGTCGGTGGTTGTGTTGCGGCGCAATGCGCGGGTGAAAGCCGCCGACCTAGCCACTGTATTTGGCAAAGATGCTAGGATTGTTTTCGATTCTTCGTGCCGCTCGTGGTACGTGCAACGACTGACACCGGAGCTGCAACAGCTTGGTATGCAGACATATGATGTGACTGCCAGTGGCTTCTTTACCGTTCAGCCGCGTACCTAGGTATCGGCTGGCCGTAGCCGGAGCGAAACCGATAGGCCCCGCAAGGCAGTATATAGTTTTATTAACGCGTCATTTTCGTTAGGTTTGGTTACCATGCCCTACTAATAACTCACCGGCTGCGACCTGGCTTATGCGCGCAGTGGTGTCGATTTTTCACGCCTAGTCTTGCACGACCATGGAAAATATGCCTACTCAGGAGCTGGAAGAGCTGCGCTACATTAGCTACGAATCGCAGGAAGCGATTGGCTATATCACGCTGAATCGCCCCGAAAAACGTAACGCGCTGAGCTACGACGTAGTAGCCGAGCTGAAGCAGGCTTTCGAGGTCGCCGAAGACGATGAGAGCTGCAAGGTGATTGTGCTGCGCGCTGCCGGCGACGTATTCTGCGCCGGCTCCGACCTGGCGTCTATTCAGGAGCAGGAGCTGCAAGGCGTCGGCTACCCCGATCATCTGTCGGACTCGGCGCACCTGATGCAGCTCTTTCACCAGATCTATACGCTGAAGAAGATCGTGATTGGGCAGGTGCAGGGCCACGCGCTGGCCGGCGGCTGTGGCCTCGCCACCATCTGCGACTTTGCCTTCACCGTGCCCGACGCCAAATTTGGCTACACCGAAGTAAAGCTAGGTTTGCTCCCGGCCATCGTGAGCGTGTTCCTGGTGCGCAAAATAGGGGAGGCCCGCACGAAGCAACTGCTGCTGACCGGCGACGTAATTTCCGCGCAGTCGGCTGCTGATTTCGGGCTGGTTAACTTCCTAGTTTCCAAGGAAGACTTGGCTGATAACGTATACCGCTTTGCCCGGCGCTTGTGCGTCGAAAACTCCAGTCAGAGCATGGAAATCACGAAGGAAATGCTGGCGCGCCTGCCCGATATGGCCCTGGAAGATAGCCTGCGCTACGCCGCTCAGCTGAACGCCGAAGCCCGCGGCTCCAATGATTGCCGTCGGGGCATCACGGCTTTCCTGAACAAAGAAAAGCTGGTTTGGGACTAAACCTAGGTACCTGAACACTGCTGTCATTCCGAGCTAACTTAGGGATCTGAATTATCTACCTAGGTATCCAACCCAGCTTCCTTGTGCTGCTCGGAATGACAGTGCTGTTTTTGCCCGACTACTCAAAACATCCTTCCGCTGTGCTGGTTAGCACCTTATGACACCCCTGGCAGCTGCCGCCGTCGTTACGGCTACTTTTCTGGGAATGGAATTCGTTGCGTGGTTTATGCACCGCTTTGTGCTGCATGGGCCGCTGTGGTTTCTGCACCGCTCGCACCATGTGCGGCATCCGCACCGCTTCGAGCGCAACGACTTCTTCTTTCTGTTCTATGGCTCGTTGTCGATGCTCTTTATCATCTACGGTTCTGATGATAAAGATTGGCGCTTCTGGGTCGGATCGGGCATTGCGGCGTATGGCACCTTGTACTTTTTTGTGCACGATGTGTTGATTCATGGGCGGTTGCGCTTCTGGCGTAAGTCGCGCAACAGCTACCTGCGGGCGCTGAACATGGCGCACAAGATGCACCATAAAACCACCCAGCGCGACGGTTCTGAGGAGTTTGGTTTGTTGTGGGTGTCGCCCCATTATTTTGCTTTGGCCCGTCGCAAACCCGCGCCGGAGCGAAAGCGAAGCCGACTCACGGAGTCGGCCAATTAAGACGTAGGAGGAGCAGGTACTGTGGGACACTTTTCGATCAGCGATTTAGAGCAGCTTTCGGGCATTCGGGCACACACCATCCGGATGTGGGAGCAGCGCTACGGCATTTTGCGGCCGGTGCGCACCGCCACCAACATCCGCACGTACTGCGATGATGACCTACGGCGCTTGCTCAACGTGGCTACGCTTTGCGGACGCGGGCAGCGCATCTCGCAGGTAGCGCGCCTCACCGATCAGGAGCTAGCCGAAGCAGTGCTGGCCTGCTGCGATGCCTCCCGCGATTACGAGCGGCAGGTAAATGCACTGTTGGCGGCCATGCTCGAAATGGATGAGCTGACGCTGAACGAACTGATGCAGACAGCCTTCCGGCACCTAGGTTTCGAGCAGGCCATCATGCATGTCGTTTATCCGTTTTTGCAGCGCGTAGGGGTGTTATGGCAAACGGGCACCGTCAACCCGGCGCAGGAACACTTGGTGACGCACCTGCTGCGGCAGAAAATGCTGGCGGCCACCGATGCCCTCACGCCGGTACACCCAAAGCAGGCACGCCGCTGGGTGCTCTTTTTGCCCGAAGGCGAGCTGCACGAGCTGGCGCTGCTCTTTATGAACTATGCCCTGCGCGCCCGTGGGCATCATGTGCTGTACCTAGGTCAGAACCTGCCCAGCGCGGAGCTGGAGAACGTGTGCGCCAGCTACGAGCCGTATGCGCTCTGCACGGTACTGACGGCGGTGCCAGAGCGCGACCGGGTGCCTGACTACGTGCAGCATCTGGCGCAAATCCGGCCAACGGCTAAGCTGGTCGTGTACGGTCCGCTGGCCCAGCAGCTATGCCTGAATATGCCGCCGAACGTCGTGCGGCCGCTGCTCATGACGGATTTCCTGACGTTGGCTGACGAGGCAAAGCAGGTTAGCAACGGCCAGTTGCAGCGCGAGCTGTCGTAGGCGCAACTAAAAATATCGGGTTTTGCAGCCCAAGCAAGCAGGCACACGCCACAGATTAGCTGCTGGCGCAGATATACCTGAGCAACTGCTCATAACGGTATAGGAGCAGCTGCTTTAGCGAGCAAAACAGCGCTTCAAAATAATTTGATTTTTCTAAGAATAGCTCTCTTTCTAAGCTCAACAGCCAGCTGAAAATCGGCAAAAAGAAGCAGTTGTCGCCGCGTTTTCATTCATCGTGCTATAAGCTCACTGAACGTCCAAAAGGCTAGGTTTAACGATTTGCTAAAACGATAAACCGGAAATCATCTCAAATAAATAAACTGATTATCAGGCACTTCGTACTTTGCTAGCAGAATTTAAACCTTATGCGACGGTGAAAAATATTCTGGTCTAGTTTAGACCACTTCTTAACAACCTCGTATATTTGTTTAACCTTTTGCCACAAAAAGCTAGACAGTATGACCTCTTTGGAATTTACAGATCAGGTACAGAAGATTTCTTACTCTCTAAAGCCCGTGGCGATGAACCTGACCCGCGACGCTGATGATGCGAAGGACCTGGTGCAGGAGACCTTGTTGAAAGCCTTGTTAAACAAAGACAAGTTTAAGGCGGGCACCAATTTGAAGGCGTGGTTGTATACCATCATGCGCAACACCTTCATTAACAACTACAACAAGATTACTAAGCGCAATAGTAATATTGATAGCACCGAGTACTTTCAGTACTTCAACACGGATGAGAATTACATTACACACAACGGTGCAACCAGTGACTTCGTAGTAACAGATATCAACGAAGCAATTGCGAACCTGAGTGCTGACTATCGAACGCCGTTTATGATGTACTACATCGGGTATAAGTACCTGGAAATTGCGGAGAAGCTGCAAATTCCGATTGGTACGGTGAAGAACCGGATTCACATTGCCCGCAAGGAACTTAAACAGGCGCTGACGGTATACGCCCCGGGCGTGTAGGGAATAGGGAGAGAGTACAACTGCCGCCTGGGCGTATCGCGGGCCGTAGGTGACATTGGCAATAAGCCCCGTCGCTTGCGGTCCGTTGTTTTTATCACAGCTCGCATTGCGCTGGCCTTCAAAAGCTAGGGCGGTGCGAGCTGTTTTGTTGAAAGATAATTTTGATTTTTTGCAGCTGAACATTAGGCGCGGCAAACCTAGGTTTGGGCGGCGAAGCGCGGCGGCAAAACAAAGTAGGGCCCGGCTTTGTAGCTTGCAACCACCTCATCTATTCCGCACGTTTGAGCAATCCACAGTCAAAACACGTTATTGTTATCGGAGCCGGCTTCGCGGGCTTATCGGCGGCTACTTCCCTGGCTCAGCGCGGCTACCGCGTTACGCTGCTGGAAAAGAATGAAGGCCCCGGCGGGCGCGCGCGGGTGTTCCGGGCCGAAGGCTTCACCTTCGATATGGGACCTAGCTGGTACTGGATGCCCGATGTGTTTGAACAGTACTTCGGGCGATTTGGGCATCGGGTGGCTGATTACTACGATCTGGTGCGGCTCGACCCGTCGTACCAAGTGGTTTTTGCCGGCAACGACTGCGTGAACATTCCGGCGCAGATGCCGGCGCTGCGGCAGCTTTTTGAGAGCATCGAGCCCGGCAGCGCTGCCCGTTTGGATGAGTTTCTGCGGCAGGCGGCTTATAAGTATGAAGTCGGTATCAATAAATTCGTGCACATGCCGGGGCGCTCGTTGCTGGAGTTTACCGACCCGCGCTTGCTCGTTGATGCCGTGCGGCTGGATGTGTTGCAGAGCATGAGCAAGCACATTCGGAAGTTTTTCAAGCACGAAAAGCTCATTAAGCTGATGGAGTTTCCGGTGCTGTTTCTTGGCGCTACGCCTCAAAATACGCCCGCGCTTTACTCGCTGATGAACTACGCCGACCTAGCTTTGGGCACCTGGTACCCGATGGGCGGTATGCATAAGATTGTGGAAGGCATGGTGAAACTAGCCCAGGAGCAGGGCGTGGCGCTGGAATACAATCAGGAAGTGCAGGAAATCAGGGTGGAAAATAGCCGCGCCACGGGTGTGCTGACAGCCAATGGCTTCCGCGCTGCCGATGTGGTCGTGGCCGGTGCTGACTATCATCACGCTGAGCAGCATTTGCTTAAACCGGAATACCGCCACTACGACGAAAAGTATTGGGATTCGCGCACGTTGGCGCCGTCGTCGTTGCTGTTTTACCTAGGTTTGAACAAGCGCCTCGACTGGCTACAGCACCATAACCTGTTCTTCGATGAGGATTTTGAAGGGCACGCCCGTGAGATATACGAGCAGCCGCAGTGGCCAAGCAAGCCACTCTTCTATGCTTCTACTCCTTCCAAAACTGACCCCAGCGTAGCGCCGGCCGGTTGCGAAAACCTCTTCCTGCTCATGCCCGTCGCACCCGATCTGCCGGATTCGGAAGAGACGCGGGAGCATTATTACCACCTGATTATGGAGCGGCTGGAGCGGCACTGCGGCCAGACCATCCGCGACGCCGTAGTGTTCAAGCGCAGCTACGCCCACCGTGACTTCATGGCCGATTACCACAGCTACAAAGGCAACGCCTACGGCCTCGCTAACACGCTGCGGCAGACGGCTATCCTGAAGCCTGCACTGAAAAGCAAGAAAGTGAGTAACTTATATTTCACGGGCCAGCTTACGGTGCCTGGTCCCGGCGTGCCACCTTCGCTTATTTCCGGGCAAGTCGTGGCGAAAGAAGTCGAAAAGGAGTTTTAACTTTTGAGTGCTGCGTTATGAATAAGCTAGGCTCGAACCTTCCTCAGCGGCTTATTCGTACCAACGCAGCAGTCGTACTTACCAGCTAATTCAACATTCAAAACTCAACATTTCCGTGGACCACGTTGCCCTTTTTGATGACACCAGCCTGGCGTGCAGCAAGCTGATTACTGCGCGCTACAGCACGTCGTTTACGCTGGGCATTCGCACCCTGGATCGGCGGTTTCACTTGCCGGTGTACGCCGTCTATGGCTTCGTGCGCTGGGCCGATGAAATCGTGGATACCTTCCACGACCACGATAAGGCGGCGCTATTTGCCGACTTCAAGCGCCAGACCGACGAGGCCTTGGCCTTGCGCTTCAGCCTGAGTCCGGTGCTGCACGCCTTTCAGCTCATGGTGCACCGCTACGGCATCGACCGGGAATTTATCGATGCGTTTCTGCGGAGTATGGAGATGGACCTGGAAGACAACCGCTACAACCAGTCGCTCTACGAGGAGTACATCTACGGCTCGGCGGAAGTGGTGGGGCTAATGTGCCTGCGCATTTTCTGCGAGGGCGACAAGGCCATGTTTGAGCGCCTGCGCGAGCCTGCGCGGAGGCTAGGTTCGGCGTTTCAGAAAGTCAACTTCCTGCGCGATATCCGCTCCGACTACGAAGAGCGGGGCCGCGTGTATTTCCCCGGCGTGGTGTACGAAAAGTTCGACGACGCAACGAAGCACGAAATCGAAGCCGACATCCGTGCCGATTTTGATGCGGCCTACGCAGGTATCGTGCAGTTGCCGCGCGCCGCACGCCTGGGCGTGTACCTGGCGTACGTGTATTATCTGAAGCTTTTTCACAAGATCCGGCAGCTGCCGGCGGCCCGAATCCTGGGGGAGCGGGTGCGCGTGCCAGACAACACAAAAATCTTATTGCTCATGGGTTCGTACTTTCGTTATCGCCTGCGGGCTATCTGATAACGAAATGGTTGCCGTGTGAAACTGCTTATCTTCTTTTGCTCACTGCTTTTTACCCTGACTTCTACTGTGTCTGATCCTACCACCTCACCCTATGCAATTGCTGCCCTGCGGCGGCACTACGAAAAAGCAGCGGCGGATGAGGCAGCCGGTGAGAAGTTCTATCAGCTCATGGCCAGCTACGATCAGCGCGACCCCGTGGTGCTAGGCTACAAAGGTGCTGCTGAGGCTATTAAGGCCCGCGATGCGTCGTTGCTGGAAAAGCTCCGCTACGTGCAGGCGGCGGCTCACACGTTTGAGCAGGCCGTAGCGCTCAACCCACAGAATGCCGAAGTGCGTTACTTGCGTTTTAGCGTAGAAACAAATCTGCCTAGCTTTCTGGGGATGAGTAAGCACGTTGAGGAAGACCGACAGATGCTGATAGCTAGCTTACTGAAGCACCCTAGCTCTGGTCTGGATGCCGCAGGATTTCAGACGATACGTAATTACCTCCTCAAGCACGGCAAAGTAAGCGCTGAAGAGGCTCAGAAGCTTAACGGCGTAAAGAGCTAGGTTTAAGACCTAGGTTGCGGAAAGTAGCATGCCGGAGAAGCTATGACAGGCAGAATTTTCATGCGTTTTAGTTGTTTCCGGGTAAAGAGCAGCAAAGAAATTGTCGGCCAAAAAATAGGATCAGTAAGTTGATTTGAAAGGTTTAGTCAGAAAATAAGCTCAACTACAGCAAGCTCGGTCAGAATACTTGTAACTTCCTCAGTAACGCTTACAACCTTCTGCTGGGTTTAACGGTTAGGAAGCTATGCCGCACCAACTGAGCGTCCGTATCGACCCCAATTCCGGCTTCTGCTTCGGCGTCATATATGCCATTCAGATGGCCGAAGATATTCTGCAAGACCAGGGCTATCTGTATTGCCTGGGCGACATCGTGCACAACGATGAAGAAGTGGAGCGCCTTGAAAAGCGCGGCCTGCGCATCATCGACTACGACACGTTTGCGCAGCTTCGCAACGAAGCCGTGCTGATTCGCGCCCACGGGGAGCCACCCAGCACCTACCAGACGGCCCTGGAAAACAACCTCACGCTGATTGATGCCTCTTGCCCGGTGGTGTTGAAGCTGCAAAACCGCATCAAGACCAGCTACGACAAGCAGGAGCAGATTTTCATCTATGGCAAACATGGCCACGCGGAGGTGCGCGGCCTGCTGGGGCAGACCAGCGGCAATGCCGTCGTGTTTGAGAATCTGGACGAGTTGCTGCGCCACGAGCTGCCCAGCAACGTGACGCTCTACAGCCAGACCACCAAAAGCACCGACTCTTTCTACCGCATCAAGGATGAGCTGGAACAGCGCGGCTACTCCGTGACTGCCAACGATACTATCTGCCGACAGGTAAGCAACCGCGACAAAGACCTGCGGCGCTTCTCCGCTCAGTTTGACCAGATTGTGTTCGTGTCGGGCACGAAAAGCAGCAACGGAAAAGTGCTTTACCAGGTGTGCAAAGACACCAATCCGAACACGCACTTCATTTCCAAAGTAGAAGAGATTCAGCCTCAATGGTTTCAGCCGGGGCAGTCGGTGGGCATTTGTGGCGCCACCAGCACGCCCATGTGGCTCATGGAAAATGTGCGCGACGCCCTGCTGACGTTATAGAGTAGCTGAGTAAGTTTAGGACGACCTCAGCAAAACGCTGCGCCTTCCTCTGCGAAAAATTAAATAGAACATGCTAGCCGCCCAGCCTGTATCCGCTCAAAAACGCTTGAAGCCTAGGTCTTTGCAAGGCAAAGGCGTGGCGGCGGCGCTGACGATTATGGCGCTGTGGGCGGCGCTGCTTACGTTTCTGCTGGCTTTTTACCAACCTGATTGGGCAACGCCTTGGCCGTACGTGCTGGCTTTGGTGCAAACGCATCTGTACACCGGCCTGTTCATCACCGCCCACGATGCCATGCACGGTGTGGTGAGCAACAATAAGCGCCTGAATAACGCCATTGGCACCATCACGGCGCTGCTGTTTGCCTTCAACTGGTTCCCGCGGATGCTGCCCAAACACCACCAGCACCACCGCCACGTGGCCACCGAAGACGACCCTGACTTCCATGACGGCCGGCACGCCGGTTTTCTGCCGTGGCTCCTGCGCTTTGCTTGGAACTACGTGACATGGTGGCAAGTCGTGCTGATGGCGGCTACCTACAATGTGCTTAAGCTGTTCTTTCCGATGGCTAACGTTATAGCCTTCTGGATGCTACCGGCCGTTCTGGCGACCGTGCAGCTGTTTTTCTTTGGTACGTACCTGCCGCACCGTGGCGAGCACGCGCCTGACAACGTGCATAAGTCGCGTACCCAGCTGCGGCACCATGTGTGGGCATTTCTGAGCTGTTACTTTTTTGGGTATCATTACGAGCACCACGACCAGCCTTACCTGCCCTGGTGGCGCTTGTGGCAAACCAAGTAGCCTATGAACCTAGCTTCGCTCTTCAGCCTGATACCTTGGTCATTGGTGCGGAGCGAATTGGTTGTGAGCGACTTCCTGTTGGTGCTTATGGTGCTAAGCCTAGGTTGGGCATTGCTGCGACAATGGCGCGCTAACCGGCGGCTCCGCAGTGAGCAAGAAGCCCTGCACCAGCGGCAAACAGCGCTAACGGAACTCAACAAAACCCAAAGCCTGCTTTTTTCGGCCTTGGCGCACGACGTACGCAGCCCGCTCAGTTCGCTCCATTCCCTGCTCACGCTGCTCGACCTAGGTAGCCTGCCCACTGAGCAACTAGCCGCTCACAAAGAGCGCCTTACCCGCACACTCGATACGACGCTGCAACTGCTGGACAGCCTGCTAAGCTGGTTGGTAATGCAGCCGCAGCAGGGCTGCGTGCGGGCCGAGCGTTTGTTGCTCAATGAGTTATTAGCAGAAACGCTGACGCTGGTCAACGTGGAGGCAGAACGCAAGCGCATCAAGCTGTGTAACATGCTGCAACAGCCGTGTCCGGCGCTGGCTGATCCGAACATGACCCGCATGGTGCTGCGTAATCTGCTCAGCAACGCCATTAAGTTTACGCCGGAAGCGGGTACCGTGACTATAACAACGAGCCGCAAAGGAGACTTTTGGGAAGTCGCCATTGCAGATTCCGGCGTAGGCATCACGGCTACCGGCTGCACCCGCATCTTCGGGGAAAGCGGCCCCTACTCAACCAGCGGCACCGCCGATGAGCGCGGCGTTGGCCTAGGTTTGCGCCTGTGCAAAGAGTTTGTGGAGCGCAACGGCGGCCAGCTAAGCTTCGAAACCTCACCACAAAAAGGCACCACCTTCCGCTTCACCATCCCAAGGTCATTTACCATTTAACATCTACCATTTACCAATTGATATTTATCAGCTTGCGCAATTAACCTAGGTATGCACTAGCCAAACTGGTAAATGTTAATTGATAAATGATAGATGTTAAATGGTAATTGTTAACTGAAACTCAATGTTGGCGGCGGATGAGGAAGGGGCTTACCAGGCGCTCGGTGACTTGCTCCCGGTAGGTCTGACCCAGGGGGAGCGTGCAGGTACCAATGCGCACTTCCAGGTTGGTGATTGAGTCGATATGACGCGCGTTTACCAGGTAAGAGCGATGGGTACGTACGAACAAACCCGGTGGCAGCTGCTCTTCCAGGTTTTTCAGGTTAACCAGCGTCAGGTGAGTGCGGCCGTCGGTGGTGTGCAGCTTGGTAAAGTCCTTTAGCGCCTCGATGTACAGAACATCGTGGTAGTACAGGCGCACATACTGGGCATCGGCCCGAATAAAAAAGGAGTCATCGGCCTCGATAACCTGAGACCGGGCTAGGTTGCTGACCTTCGTCACAGCTTTTAGAAACCGCTCCAGCGAAACGGGTTTGAGCAGAAAATCAGCAACATCCAAGTCGAAACCTTCCAGCGCGTACTGCGGGTAAGCCGTCAGGAGCACTACCAGCGGCGGGTTGCGCAGGGCGCGAAGTAACTCCAGGCCGCTAAGTTGGGGCATGGCTACATCCAGAAACAGTACCTGTACCGGCTGCTGTATGAGAAAGGCATGCGCCTCCAGCGGATTCGTGAACGTGGCTTTCAGGTCCAGCGCATCCGTGAGGCCGATGTAAGTGCGGAACAAGTCCAGCACAATCGGGTCATCATCAAGCAGCACACAGGTCATTTTCATAAGCGCGCACGTAGCAGGTAGCGGCTAATGATAGTGAATTGACCAAACACTTTCCACTTTATTCTTAAATAACAATAGCTTCCGCCAGCTTTATTAACCATTTAGTATACTTTTAGCGCATGTTGCTCTACTTAAACAACTTAGCAGCCTAAGATTCGTTAATGAGCTGACCTGTTCTGCTACTCAGTATCGCTGGTCGATTCCTGTTTATTCCAGACCAGTTCATCTCAGACCCGGTGTGCTGAACTACCTATTTGCCAGTTATGAAACCCTTGCTCGTAGCGCCTGTAGTTCCGCCGCCCATCATCCTCGGCGTGATGCTCACCATTGATCATAACCGGGGCCTTCGCCGTTCGCTACGCACCAACTTCGGCTTAAGCAACCGGGCTATAAACACGCGAATGGACCCGGCGTTGGACATGATTTATTTGTCAGAAACAACCTTGTCGGGCTCCTTGCCTTGTTTGGCTACCCTCGATCAGCCTGATATTACAGCAGTTACTCTACGTGCCGGCTACCTGGAATGTCAAGGGGGCGATAGCCAGGACAGCCGGCGCCACATGCCCGACCTAGCTAGCCTAGCAACGGGCAATTGTTTCCTGACGGCTAACAATCACAAAGTGGCTATTGCAACATTTGTGAATGCTGAGCCGCGGGCTACCCGCATTGCAATGGAGGTGACTAGCCGCCTGAATCTGTTGGATTACTTACGGGCAGAAGATTTTACGCTGGAAATATCCGGCACAAATCGCCGCCGCCTGACTCGCCCGCTTGCTATTCATGCCGTGCTGGAGTTCACAGCTGATATTTCGTAACAGGCCAATACAGAACGTATAATTACAGAAAAGCCCGAACCTACCTAGGTTCGGGCTTTCTCATGGACGCTAAGTGTGCCGCTTAGTGCGTATCGGAATGCGTGTTGTTGGTCTTCTTGCAGCAGTCGGGCAGGCGGTCGTAGGCGCGGGCGTCGGCGGTTTTGTCGTCGGCATCGTAGCCGGTGCGCTGCACGGCGGTGCGCAGCGCTTCTGGCGTAGTCTTGTCGGGGCGGTACGTGACGGTGAGCAGCTTGCTGGAAACATCCAGGTTGGCGGCTTGCACGCCTTTCTCGTAGGCCAAGGACTTCTCAAGGCGCGCTTTGCACATGTCGCACACGGCCGAGGTTTTAAACTGCACTTGCTCGGTAGCACCTTTGGCTTTCGCCTTAGCAACATCCTGAGCCTGAGCAGCCGACACGGTGAAAAGCATGGCCACGGCCAACAGGAAAGATGAGAGCGTTTTCATGAAGAAAGGGGGTTAAGAAGAAGCTAGGTTGCTTTTGCCTGAAAGGCGACCCGGCAAAGATGAAACAACGGAGGAGTTAAAAAATTCGGATTCGCTACTCTATTTTGAAGCGCAACCCCGCATAAGTCAGCCGGCCATAGGTGGGACCCCACACCATCGCCGCGTCGAAATCGGGGCCGAATGGCTGCGCGGCGCCCGTGATGGGGTTGCGCTGCCGGTAGTTGGTCAGGTTCTCGACGCCCGCGTAAAGCTCTATGCGCTTGAAGGCGCGGGTGAACTGGACGTTGAGCAGCGCAAAGCGCGGCGTGAGCGGCAGCGTGTTGTCGGTGAGGCTGTGCTGATGAGCGCCTGGGTGCGGCGCCAGCGGCCGCTGCCCGTACCACTGCACCGTGAAGTCGCCGCGCCACTTGTCGAAGGCCGACGCATACCCTAGGTTTACAAATGCCCGGTGCGGCACCGTGAGCGGCCTCGGCAAAAGCAGACCATTGTAGTCGGTGCGCACATCGAGGTATTTGTAGGCAGCTTTGGCCTGCAAGCCCTTGAGGGGCTCCACCTGTACTTCGGCCTGGAAGCTGCGCGAGAAGGACTTGCCACCCGGAGCTAGGTTACTGATGATGAGCTGACTAGGATCGGTATAAGAATCCGCCACCATCTGGTTCTGAAACCAAGTATAGTAGTAGTCCGTCACGAACGTAGCCTGCCGTCCCGCCAAGGTGAAGTACTGCGTGAAGCTGCCGCCCACGTTCCAGGCGCGCTCCGGCCGCAGGTTTTGGTCAATCACGAAGGTGCGCGAGCTAACCAGCATCCCGATGTTATCGGCAATCGGATTAGCGACCCGGAAGCCCCGCCCGGCCGCCCCGCGCAGAATGGTGCTGGGTGTCAGGTCGTACTTGGCATTGAGCCGCGGCGTGAGCACCCAGCCGTACAGGTTGTGGCGGTCGAGGCGCAGCCCACCAACCACAGTGAGGTTGCGGGCATTCTGGTACGTATACTCGGCAAAAGCACCCGGCACCCGCTCAAAACGGTTGCGATGCTCGCGCTGATATTGCTGGTCTGGCGTTTCATTTACGTAGGTAAAACCCTGACGCAGCACCTCGCGGTAGTCGTCGTGGAGGTAGCTCAGGCCCACGCGGTACGTGTGCGCCGTTGTCCCGATGATGCTCTGAAACATCATGGTAGCCAGGCCTGTGCGCTGTGTGCCGTCGTAGGTACGCACGCCGTATTGCGAGTCAAAGGCGTGGCTGGTGCCCGTGAGCATCAAGCCAATACTCTGGTAGGGGCGGCCTGGCCAGGTGTAGCTGGTCTTGCTGTAGCCCGTGTAGCGGTCGGTGGTGAGCGTAGTGCCGTAGTAGCCGGCCGCATTGCTCTCCCGAAAACCTACCTGCCCGCCTTGCCGCGTTTCGCGCAAAGCACCTAGGCCTAGTTCACTCACTATGCCTTTGCCCGACTTGTATTTCCACTTGTTGAACAGGTTGTACTGCGTGGCCAGAGGCAGATCCAGAAAGCCATCCTTGTTGCGGTCGACGCGGTTGCCGAGGTGGTCGTTGTGCAGCAACACGGCCGTGCTCACCTTGGGCGAAACCTGGGCCGATAAGTTCAGATTCAGGTCGAATTTACCTAGGTCGTTGGCGTACGCGTTGAACAGGAGCCGGTCTGTCTTTTCCGGTTCCTTCAAGCGCACGTTCACCTGCCCCGAAATGCTCTCGTAGCCATTCACCACCGAGCCCATACCCTTGATAATGTCGATGCCCTCAATCCAGGTACCTGACAGATAACCAAGGCGGTACGGCGTGGCAAGGCCGCGCAAAGCGGGCAGGTTATCAACCGTCAGCAGCGAATACGCGCCGTCTAGGCCTAGCAATTGAATCTGCTTGGCGCCCGATACGGCATCGGTGGTAGAAACCTCCACCGAAGCGTTCGTCTCGAAGCTTTCGGCCAGGTTGCAGCACGCCGATTTGGTCAGGTCGCGGCTCGTGATAACCTGCGTGTTGGTAGGCGTCAGGGCCGAGTAGCTCTGCGTGCGGCCTTCCACCTTCACCTCACCTAGCTCGGCCGTGCGCCGTAGCGCTACTCGCACATAGGAGCTGGTGCTGAGAGAGATAGTGTCGGCCTGATAGCCTAGAAAATTGATAATTAATTGGTCGGCGGCACCAGCGGGCCGCACCAGGGTAAAGGAGCCAGTTTGGTCGGTGGTCGTTGCGCCGTCGGCGGTGCCGCGCCAGCGCACTACCGCGCCCGGCAGCGGCGCCGCGGAAGCAGCATCCGTCACCTGCCCGCGCACCGGGGCCATTGCCCCCGATTGAGCCAAGGCGGCATAGCGGCTGCTTAGCCAAACGCCAAGCGTGAGCACAGCCATGCGCCCGAAAGAAAGATTCATGTTGTCAATAAGTTAGGGTGATTTCCGAAGAGAAACAGGCTAGCCTCGTGAATGCACGAAACGGCCGTTGCTCGCGTGAGCAACTTCAGGAAACCCTACTAGATGACGAGGGTGCAGACGAACGCCAGCAGCGTGCGGCCGGCGCGGGGTGGGGGCGAGCTATCCGAAGCATGCCACGGCGCGGCTTGCGCCACCGAAGGCGCCGTCGGTACCAGAGGCCAGGCGGTGGTAGGTAGCCAAGCCCCTGTGAAATCCGGCACCAGGCTTTTGACCAAACTCACAGCCGACGAAGAGGCATCGAGTTTGTGGAAGTGCGCTTTAAAGTCGCAGCAGGCACCTTTGAGGTGGGCGCTGGTTGAGTGCTTCGGGGTTTGCGCCGCAGTCGGGCAGCCGTGGTGCGGCGTGCTGAAGATGACCGCCGTGGTGGTGTGGCCGCTCTGGCTACAGGTATGGCGCAGCACCGTCAGCCCCACCGAAGCGGTGAGGACCAGCAGGGCCAAAAAGCCACTGAACAGCCGGTGAGCAAGCGGACGTTTCACAGCCACAAAGATACGCACGACCGACCAATGACATGTGCAGAATAGCGCATCGGCAGGTGCGGAATTTAGACCTAGGTCAGCGCAAGCTAGAGTTGAGATTTTATTCTCGTAGCTAAGTGGACATGAGGATGTAGTTCTGCTTGTAGTTAATCTTAGTATATAATAGTCTATAAACTGTGAGGCATTGCTAAGAAAGCTATGGTATTGTTGTATTCCAGAGTAGGAAAATTTTATTATTCTCAGACAGATACTTGCCCACTGTTTTCGTTGGTAGTTTATCCACTTGCTACCACTTTTTATCAAACCTAGGTTTTACAGCTGGTAAAAACCGCTTTTAGGAGCTTTTTGACTGCCTTTCGGAGTGGTGGTAGAAAATGGTAAATCGTGGTGGGCTTTTCGGGGGCAATGAGTACTTTTGCTATTATCCCTCACCTGAGCCCACCCGGCATGAATCTTCTCTCTGGCGAATACGAGTGCAAGCTGGACCCGAAAGGGCGCTTGGTGCTGCCCGCCAAGGTGAAGGCAAGTCTGCCGCAGGAGACAGGCAACCAGCTTGTACTGGTGCGCGGGTTTGAGCCCTGCCTGGTTTTGTACCCTAGCTCGTCGTGGCGCGTGATTCACGACAAGGTGATGGCCCTGGATGAGTTCAACGAGGAGTATCGGCAGTTTCAGCGCAACTTCTTCCGCGGCATGACCGAGGTAGAGCTTGATACGATTGGGCGCTTTATGCTGCCGCGCACCATGCTGCGCTACGCCGGTATCGAGAAGGAAGCCATCATCGTGGGCCTGGGCAACCGCTGCGAAATCTGGGACCCGGAGCGCTACGATGCCTTCCTGATCAAAGACCAGAAAAGCTTCTCGCAGCTGGCCCAGAAGTTTCTTTCCACCGATATGCCGCTCGGCGGCTCCGCTGCCGCATGAGCGATTACCTCAACGATACCGCCTATCATCGGCCCGTGATGCTGGCCGAGTGTCTGGAAGGGCTAGCCTTGCAGCCGGAAGGGCGCTACGTGGATGTGACCTTCGGCGGGGGCGGCCATTCGGCCCGGCTGCTGGAGCGCCTCACCACCGGCCATCTCTACAGCTTTGACCAGGATGCCGATGCCGAGCGTGAAGCGGCTAAGCTAGCCCGGCCGCAGTTTACGTTTATCCGCGCCAACTTCCGCGACCTGCACCAGGAACTGGCCCGCCTCGGTGCGCTGCCCGTCGATGGTTTGTTGGCCGACCTAGGTGTGTCATCGCACCAGTTTGATACGCCGGAGCGCGGCTTCAGCACCCGTTTCGACGGGCCGCTGGACATGCGCATGGACCCGGAAGGCCCGCAAACCGCCGCCGACCTGATCAACGACTACGACGAGGCGGCCTTGCACCGCATCTTCGGCATGTACGGGGAAGTGACGAACGCCCGCACTCTCGCCAAAGCCGTCGTGATGGCGCGGCGCGGGCGGCAAATCAGCACTATTGGGGAATTGAAGCAGGCCATTGCCAGCTGCATGCCCCGCGGCAAGGAGAACAAGTACCTGGCCCAAGTATTTCAGGCTCTGCGCATTGAGGTGAACGACGAAATGAGCGCCTTGCAGGACATGCTTCAGCAAACGGCGCAAGTGCTGCGGCCCGGCGGCCGACTGGTGGTGATGAGCTATCATTCGCTCGAAGACCGGCTGGTGAAGAACTTCATGGCCAAAGGCAAGTTCTTCGGCGAAGCCGAAAAAGATTTTTACGGACATACGCACACTCCCTTCGAAGTCATCACGCGCAAGCCTATCGAAGCTTCGGCGGCGGAAGTGGCCGCAAACAGCCGCGCCCGCAGCGCCAAGCTGCGGATAGCAGTTAAAACAATGAACAATTAAGAATGAGCAATGAACAATGATCTTCAAAAGTCGGCTGTGAAACAGCAGCGAAGATTGGCTTTGACTCAAGCTATCCAGCCTGCTGAGCTTCGGTACTTGGTCTCTGTTGATTGCTAATTGCTCACTGCACATTGAAAAAACTTATGGCTCTGAATACCATCAAACCACCTGTTACGAAGCCCCGCGCGAATGTGCCGCGCGAGGTAGTAGCCGTTGTGCCGGAGCCGGTGCATCAGCCCGCCCCCGAGCCGACGCCAAAGCCGGAGCCAAAATCTGCGCCCGAGCCCCGGCCGGAGCGCGAGCCGCGTAGCTCCTGGAGCGTGTTCACGCTGCTCGACCGCCTGACCCGGATGGATGGGCTGTTTCGGGAGGGTTTGCCGGTGCGCTACCTGCCGCATGTGCTGTTCATTATGTTTCTGACGCTGGTGTACATCGGCAACACACACTACGCGTACCGCATGAACCGTAATATCCAGAAGATCAAGTTGGAGACAGAAGATTTGCGCGCTGACTATACCACGCTATCAGCCGACTACATGGAGGCTAGCAAGCAGAGCGAGGTGGCCCGCAAAGTGGCGGCTTATGGCTTAGTGGAAAGCTCCTCGCCGCCTTTCCGCATCAGCGTGCCGGCCGGTCGCCTGGATGAAGCTTCCCTGGACATGGTGCCCCTGCTGACGGCCGATTCAATTGCTGCCAGAGCCAGGGCTGATTCATTGGCCACCGTAGCGCCGCCGGCCGATGCTACCATCACCGAGGCCGGGCCGCCCGCGCCTACCGCCGATGTTATCGACGTCGATCAGCCGGAAACTACTACCACTCACTCATCCAATCATTCCGCAGCTCATGGTAATGAAAGGAAACGTTAAGAAGGCGATTGTCACGCGCGTACGCCTAGCTTTCCTAGGTGTCTGCCTGTTTTCGGCGGCCATTATCTGGAAGGTGTCGCGCATTCAATTTAAGGAAGGGGAGAAGTGGCGCGCCCTGGAGCAGGAGCGCCGGGTGGTGTACCAACCGGTGTTCGCCACGCGCGGCAACATCCTGGCCGACGACGGCAAGAGTATGATGGCCACCTCGCTGCCGTTCTACCGGGTGGCCTGGGACCCGAGCGTGGTAGATGAAAAGGTCTTCCGCGGGGGCGTCGATTCGTTGGCGCTGCTGCTGTCGCGCTTCTTCGGTGACCGTTCGCAGCAGGAATACCGTCGGCGCTTAGTAAATGCCAAGCGGGCGAAGAATCCGGGCCTGCGATATCTGCGCCTCAACTCGCGGCAGATCAATTATCAGGAGAAAAAGATGCTTTCCGCGTGGCCTATTTTTCGGGCCGGTAAGAACAAAGGCGGCGTTATTTTCGAGAAAGTAGACAAGCGCTTCCGGCCGTTTGGCGGGCTGGCGCAGCGCACCGTTGGTTTCCTGAACGAAGATAAGAATGGTGCAGGTCTGGAGTTTACCTACAACCGCTACCTGGCTGGCAAAGACGGCGAAGCGCTGTTTGAGCGCCTGCCCGGCGGCAATAAACCGATTTACGACGGCACCGAAGTAAAGCCCCAACCCGGCTACGACATCCAGACAACGCTGGACATTAACCTGCAAGACGTAGCCGAGAATGCGCTTTATAAGTCGTTGGTGCAGAACGATGCCCAATATGGCTGCGTGATTCTGATGGAAGTGCAGACCGGCGAAATCAAGGCGGTGGCAAACCTAGGTAAGGTGGCCGACGGCGTGTACCGCGAAGACTATAACTACGCCTTCGCCGACCAAGGGCGCACCGAGCCGGGCTCAACGTTCAAGCTAGCTTCCATGATGGCGCTGTTTGAAGAGAACCCCAGTATTCAGCTCGACGATACGGTGAACACCGGCCGCTCCGGCTCGATGCGCATTGGTGGCGCGGTGAAAACCGATACGCACGCCTACGGCAAGATTTCGGTGAAGCAAGTGGTGGAAGTTTCTTCCAACATCGGGGTGGCCGTGCTCACTGACCGGGAGTTCAACAAAAAGCCCGAGCGCTACGCCGAGTATCTGAAGAAGTTTGGCCTGAATAAGCCCCTCGGTTTTCAGATGTCTGGTGAAGCTAGGCCTTACATTAAAGATCCTACGGACCGCTCGTGGAGTCGTACGTCGCTCACTACCATGTGCATCGGCTACGAGCTGAAGCTAGCTCCCTTGCAGACGCTGGCCTTCTACAACTCCATCGCCAACAACGGTGTGAAGGTACAGCCGATGATTGTGAAGGAAATCAAGCAGAATGGGCAGGTGCTGGAACACTACGAGCCGAAAGTGCTGATTCCGAAAATCTGCTCTGACGAAACGCTGACGAAGCTGCGCGCCATGCTGGAAGGCGTGGTGGTAGAAGGTACTGCCCGTGCTATCCGCACACCCGACTACTCGATTGCGGGTAAAACCGGTACGGCCTGGAAATTTAAAAACGGGCAGTACACCAAAATGTACTCCACCAGCTTCTGCGGCTATTTCCCGGCTAATAAGCCCAAGTACAGCTGCATTGTAGTGGTCGATTCGCCGAAGCGCGGCAACTGGTCGGGGGCGCAGGTAGCGGCACCGATTTTCCGCGAAGTGGCCGATAAAGCCATGGCCCGCGACGCCGCCAGCCAACGGCCGCTGCTGGCACGCGCTCCGGTGAACAAGTCGCACGTACCGATGGTGAAAGCCGGGATGCAGGACGAGCTGATGGAAGTGTGCCAACAGCTAGGTGTCAGCACTCACTCGCGGGCCGAGGGCGACGACTGGGTACGGGCTACTACTTCATCCGACTCCGGCGCGAAGTCGCTGACGTGGCAGTCGGCAGCTGTTCGGCCGGGTCGCGTGCCGAACGTACAAGGTCTGACGCTACGGGATGCCCTGTTTCTGCTCGAAAACCGCGGGCTGCGGGTGCGTGCCCTAGGTACCGGCCGCGTACAGCGGCAGTCGATAGCAGCCGGGAGTCCCGTTCGACGTGGTTCCGTGGTTATGCTGGAACTGGCGCCCATTGGGTCGACGCCCACCATCGTAATTCCGACCACGCCGCCTGCGGAGACTCCGGCGCACCTAGCTGGTAATAAGTTAGTAATGCCCTCGATGGAGGCTAGTGCTAAGACGGCCGCGAAACCTTCGCCTAAGTCAAAAGCTCCAAAGCAACTCACCGTACAGACGCCGCTGTCAAAAGCAAAAGCCTAATAATAGAGCTATTAGCTACTGGCTGATAGCAATTGCCTGAAAGCTAACAGCTTCAAAATAACCTTCACTCGTCTTGTCTACCATACCACCCATCACCCGCCCACTTTCCGATTTGCTGGCCGCTGTCACGGTGCTGGAGCAGCATGGACCGGCGGAGGCCCTCGTCAGTGGCCTCACGCTCGACTCGCGCCAGGCCGCGCCGGAGCTAGCCTTCTTCGCTCTGCGCGGGGTCCAAACCGATGGGCATCAGTTTATTGCGAAAGCTGTAGCGCAGGGTGCGGCGGTAGTCGTTTGTGAGGAAGTGCCAGCTGATCTAGCCTCCGGCACAACCTACGTGCGGGTGCCGGACAGCGCCGAAGCTATGGCTCACATGGCCGCGGCTTTCTACGATCATCCTTCCAAGAAACTCAAGCTGGTAGGCGTGACCGGCACCAATGGCAAAACCACCTGTGCCACGCTGCTGCACAAGCTGTTCCGGGAGCTAGGTTACCACGTAGGCCTACTGAGCACGGTACAAAACCAGATTGACGAGGAGGTAGTACCCGCTACGCACACTACCCCCGATGCCATCCGCCTGAATGCCTTGCTGGCGCAAATGGTGCAGGCGGGTTGCACGCACACCTTTATGGAGGTCAGCTCGCATGCCGTGGTGCAGCACCGCGTGACAGGGTTGCAGTTTGCGGGCGGTATTTTCACCAATCTCACCCACGACCACCTCGACTATCACGGCACGTTCGATGAGTACCTGAAGGCCAAAAAGGGCTTCTTCGATAGCCTGCGCAAAACGGCGTTTGCCCTCACCAACGCCGACGACAAGCGCGGCATGGTAATGCTGCAAAACACCGCCGCCCGCCGCGAAACGTACTCGCTGCGAAGCCTGGCTACTTTCCGCGCCCGGCTCGTGGAAAACGCGGTGCACGGCCTCCACCTCGAAATCAACGGCCAGGATGTGCAGTTTCGCCTTATTGGCGTATTCAACGCCTACAACCTGCTGGCCGTGTATGGGGCCGCCGTGCTGCTGGGCGAAGACGCAACCGAGGTACTCACGATTCTGTCGGGGCTGACGTCGGCGCCGGGCCGCTTCGAGCCAACGGTATCGGCGAAAACCCGCGTGACCGGCATTGTCGACTACGCGCACACGCCCGACGCGCTGGAAAATGTGCTTAGCACCATCGCACAGATTCGGCAGCCTAGCCAGCAGGTGATTACGGTAGTAGGCTGCGGCGGCAACCGCGACGCCGCGAAGCGGCCCATCATGGCCGACCTGGCTGTGAAAGGCTCCAACCGCGTGGTGCTCACCTCCGACAATCCGCGCTTCGAAGACCCAAACGACATTCTGGCCCAGATGCAGGCCGGCGTGGCGGCCCAAGACCTAGGTAAGGTGCTCACCATTCCAGATCGGCGCGAGGCTATCAAAACGGCGTGTGCTTTGGCCCAACCCGGCGACATTGTGCTGGTAGCGGGCAAGGGCCACGAAACCTACCAGGAGATAAAAGGCGTCCGGACAAGCTTCGACGACAAACAGGTTTTGCAGGAAATGTTCGATTTACTAGGGAAATAATTCGCCGACCTAGCCAAAAACCCTTAAAAAGACAACAGTTGACCGCAATCCAAAAAACGGAATCTTTGCAGTTTGGAATAATCTCAACTGCTACCTGCTGACCGCTGCGCCCATGCTTTATTACCTTTTCACGTACCTCTACAAACACTATCACATCCCGGGCGCGGGTGTGTTTCAGTTTATTTCGTTTCGGGCCGCCATGGCGGTTATTACCTCGCTGCTCATTGCGCAGGTTTTCGGCAAAAATCTAATTCGCATTCTCCAGCGCAAGCAGGTGGGAGAGAGTATCCGCGACCTAGGTTTGCAGGGCCAGATGGAGAAGAAAGGCACGCCCACGATGGGCGGCCTCATCATCTTGCTCGCCATCCTGGTACCCGTGCTGCTGTTTGCCAAGCTCGATAATATCTACATCGTCTTGATGATACTGAGCACAATCTGGCTAGGTCTGATCGGCTTCCTCGACGATTATATTAAGGTAGTAAAGAAGGATAAGGAAGGTCTCGCGGGCCGCTTCAAGGTGCTCGGTCAGGTGGGCCTAGGTATTACGGTTGGCTGGGTGCTGTTTTTCTCGAACGACGTTACGGTTCGTCAATACCTATTGCCCAGCGGCCAGCTCTCGGCCGTGGATGCCAGCACGGTGTACCAGGACGTGAAGCTGATGATTACGACTATCCCCTTCGCCAAGAACAACGAGCTAAACTACGGCAACCTGTTCCAATACGCAGGGCCATATTTCAACGGGCTCTACAGCTTCCTCTACATTCCCATTGTCATTCTCATCATCACGGCCGTCAGCAACGGCGCCAACATCACCGACGGCTTGGATGGCCTAGCGGCTGGCACTTCGGCCATCATTGGTATCACGCTGGCAATTTTTGCTTTCGTGAGTGGTAACTCGATTCTGGCTGATTATCTGGATATTATGTATATCCCCAACTCCGGGGAGCTGGTGATTTTCTGTACCGCCTTTGTCGGGGCTTGTGTCGGATTTCTCTGGTACAACAGCTATCCGGCCCAGGTATTTATGGGCGACACCGGCTCGCTGGCCATCGGCGGCATCATCGCGGTGCTGGCTCTGATTGTGCGCAAAGAGCTGCTGATTCCGATTCTGTGCGGGGTGTTTTTGATTGAAAACCTGTCGGTAATGGTGCAGGTCAGCTACTTCAAATACACGAAACGGAAGTACGGCGAGGGTCGCCGCTTGCTGCGCATGTCGCCCTTGCACCACCACTACCAAAAGCTAGGTTATCACGAGTCCAAAATCGTGTCGCGCTTCTGGATTGTGGGGATCATGCTGGCGGTATTAACGCTTGTGACTTTAAAACTACGCTAATGGTTTTTAGCCCGCAGAAGACGCAGTGTTTAACGCAGAGGGCGCTGAGTCGTTCTAGAACAGCCTCTGCGTCTTCTGCGAAATCACTGCGCCCTCTGCGGGCTAAAAACTTCTGAACGATAAATATGAAGATTATAATCCTAGGTGCGGCCGAAAGTGGAGTAGGAGCGGCGCTGCTGGCGCAGGCGAAAGGCCACGACGTGTTCGTGTCCGACCGCAGCCCGATCCAGCCTATATATAAGGAGAAGCTAACCAAAGCCGGTATCCGCTTCGAGGAAAATATGCACACGCTGGACGAGATTCTGACGGCTGACGAAGTCATCAAAAGTCCCGGTATTCCGGAGAAAGCGCCTGTCATTCAAGCTTTGCGCGAAAAGCAGATTCCGATTATTTCCGAAATCGAGTTTGCCGGCCGCTACACGCAGGCCAAGTGCATCTGCATCACGGGTACGAACGGCAAAACCACAACTACGCTGCTCACCTATCACTTGCTCAAAGAAGCAGGATACAAGGTGGGCCTGGCGGGCAACGTGGGTTATTCCCTGGCTGAGCAAGTACTGGAAGACAAGCACGAGTACTACGTGGTGGAGCTAAGCAGCTTCCAGCTCGATGATACTTACGAGTTCCGGCCCTGGATTGCGGTGCTGCTCAACATCACGCCCGATCACCTCGACCGCTACGGCTACTCGATGGAGAGCTATGCCCAGGCCAAGTTGCGCATCGCCAAGAACCTAGATGGAGCAGAGGACTTCTTCATCTACAACGCCGACGATGCGGTGATTCAGAAGTACTTCCAGGCCGTGTTCTGCGAAGCAACGTTATTGCCCTTCAGTCTGCACAAGCGTCCCGATTACCAACTGGCAGGCTATTACTGCGCCGAGCAGGAGCTATGCCTGCCCATGTCGGCCGTACGCACCGACGACGATGTGCATTTGAGTACGGCCGCGTCGTCGCTTATCGGCCAGCACAATCGTCAGAATACCCTGGCTGCTGTGCTGGCGGCCCGCGCTGCCGGCGTGCAGCCAGCGATGATAGAAGTGGCCCTAGGTACCTTCCGTAACGCCGACCACCGCCTCCAACCTGTGGGGGAAATAAACGGCGCTCGTTTTATCAACGATTCTAAAGCAACCAACGTGGAAGCCGCGTGGTATGCGCTGGACGGCATTAAGCAGCCTATTATCTGGATTGCCGGCGGCACCGACAAGGGCAACGATTATACCTCACTGATTTCCCTAGCCAAGGCCCGTGTGAAGGCGCTTATTTGCCTGGGAGTAGATAATGAAAAGCTGAAGGCGTCGTTCGGCGAGGTAGTGCCGCATTTGGAGGAAACGCAAAGCGTGGAAACCGCCGTGCGCCGTGCCGTCGAGCTAGCCCAGCCCGGCGATGTAGTGTTGCTCTCGCCCGCCTGCGCCAGCTTCGATTTATTTAAAAATTACGAAGACCGTGGGCGGCAATTCGCGGCAGCAGTAGAAGCAGTAGCCGAGGAGCGAAGTAGTGAAGCAAGTCATCGAGCTTAATTCTCTGTTCGTCACTCCTTATTTAATTAGTCACTCAGCCACTCTGTCATTCTATGGAACCCGTCAAACTCTGGCTGCAACGCAACCTCAAAGGTGACCCAGTTTTGTGGGGCATCGTGCTGCTGTTTTCATTTATCAGTATTGCGGTGGTGTACTCGGCCACGGGCACGCTGGCGTACAAGAAGATGGGCGGCAACACGGAGTACTTCCTCTTCAAGCACACGGGTCTGATCCTGGTAGGCTTGGTGTTCATGTGGGGAGCCCACCGCATCGACTACCGCTACTACTCGCGCCTGTCGCTGTACGCGCTGCTGCTGTCGGTGCCGCTGCTGCTGTTCACGTTCTTCTTCGGCGGCACCACCCTCAACGACGCTTCCCGCTGGCTGACTATCCCAATCATCAACCAAACCTTTCAACCCTCCGACCTAGCTAAGCTAGCTCTCATTGCGCACTTAGCCAGTATGTTGAGCCGCCGCCAGCAGCACGTGCAGGACTTCAAAACGACGCTGCTGCCCGTGATGCTGTGGGTCGGATTGATCTGCGGCATCATCATCATGAGTAACGCCTCTACGGCGCTGCTGTTGTTCGTGACGTGCCTGCTGCTGATGTTTATCGGGCGCGTGCCGCTGAAGCAGATGGTCGTGATGGTCGCCATTGGTTTGGTAGTAGGCGGGGTAGGCCTAGCTTCGGGACAGCGCTACAAAACGGTAGTGAGCCGCATATCAAGCTTCACCGACAAGTCGAAGCCAGTGCCGTTTCAGCTGGAACATAGCTATATTGCTATCGCAACGGGCGGCCTAACGGGGAAGGGACCAGGCAAGAGCACCGAGCGTAACATCTTGCCGCACCCGTACTCCGACTTTATTTACGCCGTGATTATTGAGGAGTACGGTATGACGGGCGGTGCTTTCGTGCTGTTCCTATATCTGGCTTTTCTCTATCGAGGGCTAAAAACGGTGATGAACAGCGCCGGGGCCTTCGGTGGACTGCTCTCGGCGGGGCTGAGTTTTAGCTTAGTCTTACAAGCAATGGTAAACATGGGCGTGGCCGTCGGCCTAGGTCCGATTACGGGTCTGCCCTTGCCGCTGCTGAGTATGGGCGGTACTTCGCTGATCTTCACAGGCATCAGCATCGGGATTATCCTGAGCGTGAGCCGTGGCGAGATGGAAGTACGCCCTATGACGGATCAGCCCAGCGATACGCCGCGCATTCCGAAGAAAACCGCATACGCTTAGCTAGCTTTACTGTCGAGCTTTGCGTATTGCCTAGCAACTAAGTAGGCATTCGCTCTTACTTGATTTAAGAACCAGGAAGCAGTACCAGCCAAACTCCGTTGAAACCACCCGTTCAACATTTCCACCCACCCATGCCTGCGTCTACATTTAACCAGAAAGCTGCCACTTCTCTCAGGCCTTACCGCGTCATTATCAGTGGTGGCGGCACGGGCGGGCATATTTTTCCGGCAGTAGCTATAGCCAACGAACTGCGCCGCCGTCAGCCGGAAGCGGAGATTCTGTTTGTGGGCGCTAACGGTCGGATGGAAATGACGCGAGTGCCGGAGGCGGGCTATGAAATTGTAGGGCTCGACATCAGCGGCTTGCAACGCCGTCTGACGCCGCAGAACCTGCTGTTTCCGGTGCGGGTATTCCGGAGCGTGCGCAAAGCGGGTAAGCTGGTCGAAAGTTTCCGCCCCGATGCGGTAGTTGGGGTAGGCGGCTATGCCTCCGCGCCGGTGTTGCTGGCCGCTACTTCGCGGGGCATTCCGTCGCTCATTCAAGAGCAGAACTCCTACGCAGGGCTCGTTAATAAGCTGCTCAGCCGCCGAGTCGACCGTATCTGTGTGGCCTACGAAGGCATGGAAAAGTTCTTCCCCGCCGCTAAACTCGTGCTGACGGGCAACCCCGTTCGGACGGAAATTGCGGGTGGTGATCGAGCGGAAGCGTTACAATTTTTTGGGCTTTCGCCTGAAAAGCAAACGCTGCTGGTGGTGGGTGGGAGCCTAGGTGCGCGCACCCTGAATCAAGCCACAGCGGCGGCGCTGTCGCGTTTGCGCGAAGCCGGCGTGCAGCTAATCTGGCAAACCGGCAAATTGTATTATCCCGAAGCCCAGCAACAGGCCGCCGGATACGCTGAAGCTGGACTGAAAGCGCTGGAGTTTGTGAAGCGCATGGACCTCGCTTACGCCGCGGCCGACGTGGTCATCTCTCGCGCTGGAGCGTTGTCGGTATCGGAGTTGTGCCTGACGGGCAAACCTAGCATTCTGGTGCCGTCGCCCAACGTTGCCGAAGATCATCAAACCAAAAATGCCTTGGCTTTGGTAGAGCGCGAGGCGGCCATCTTGGTTACCGATGCCGAAGCTCCTGCCAAGCTCTACGACCAAGCCCTAACCTTGCTTGCTAACCCGGGCCGCCAGCAGCAGCTCAGCCAGAACGTGCGCCGCCTTGCGCACCCCGATGCCACAACGGTGATTGTGGATGAACTCTTAGCCCTGATGGACCGCGCATGAATCCGGTAGCAGCCTTCCCTTACGTCTACTTCCTGGGTATCGGTGGCATTGGTATGTCGGCGCTGGCGCGTTGGTTTAAAGTCAACGGCCACCAGGTCAGTGGCTACGACAAGACCTGTACGCCACTCACGGAGGCTTTGGCTGCCGAAGGAATCATCGTGCACTACGAGGATGCCGTGGAGAATATTCCGGCGGAGGTGCGCACTAATCGGGCGCAAACGCTGGTGGTGCTCACGCCCGCTATTCCCGCTAACCATCAGGAATGGGCGTGGCTGCGCGAAAATGGCTACGATATCCGTAAGCGGAGTCAGGTGCTAGGTCTGCTTACGGCCGGGCAACGCACCATTGCCGTAGCCGGTACGCACGGCAAAACCACTACCTCATCGATGGTGGCGCACTTGCTTCACCACGCGAGCGTGCCGTGTGCGGCTTTTCTAGGTGGCATTGCTGTGAACCTAGGTTCCAACCTGCTATTGCCACCCAAAACAGAAGGCGAGCTGTTGGCCAATGTTCCGGTGGTAGTAGAAGCCGACGAATACGACCGCAGCTTCCTCACGCTGCACCCCGATGTGGCCATCGTGACTAGCACCGATGCCGACCACCTTGATATTTACGGCAATAAAGACGCCTTGGTAGAATCGTTCCGGCAATTTGTAAGTCAGATCAAGCCGGGTGGCATGTTGCTGCTCAACCACACCGCTGACCCTAGCTTGGCTGATGCCGTGCCCACTGGGGTGCGCGTGGTTCGCTATGGCCTAGATGCCGCGCAGGCCACCGACTTGTACGCAACCAACATCACGGCCCAAGGTCATCAGTTCCGCTTCAACCTGCACGCGCCACTCGGAGATGTGGCCGATTTAGAGCTGGCAGTACCTGGCTACCACAATGTGGAAAATATGTTGGCTGCTGCTTGCGTAGCCCAACTTGAAGGTGTTCAAGAAGATAAGCTTCGAACAGCCGTAGCAGCCTACAAAGGCGTGAAACGTAGGTTCGAATTTATCGTAACAGCGGGCCGGAAAGTATATGTAGATGACTATGCTCACCACCCGCGCGAAATAGAGGCGTTCTTACGTTCTCTGCGGGCGCTCTACCCCAAGCAGCGCCTCCGAGTGGTGTTTCAACCGCACCTGTTTACCCGTACCCGCGACTTTGCGCCCGGCTTTGCCGAAAGCCTGAGCCTGGCCGACGAAGTAGTGATGCTGGATATTTACCCGGCTCGGGAGCTACCTATTGCGGGGGTGACGTCGGATATGATTCTTTCGCAGGTGACGGCTCCGCGCAAAACCTTGCAAACCAAGGAGCAAGTGCTGGCTGCCGCTAAAACCGACACCGACTTTGACGTGCTAGCTACTGTTGGCGCGGGCGACATTGACCAATTAGTACCACAATTAAGGAGTATTTTAACCGAGCGCTGGAATGGAGCTGAAGCGTAAAGCCAACAACCTGATTTTCGCGACGGTGTGCTTAGTCTTGCTCACCGGGCTAGCTGTGTTTGCCGGCGTTCGGCAGGCAAGCCGGCCCGTGGGCAGCGTCATCGTGACCATCAGCAACGAATTCAACAACTACTTCATCAGCGAAAAGGAAGTAACGGCCCTGCTGACCCGCAACGGCCAGCAGCCGTTGGTAGGGGCTAGCCCGGATGACCTAGACTTGAAAGCACTGGAGGCGCGCCTAAAAGCACACAGCTTCGTGAAGGATGCGCAGGTGTACCGCGACCTAGCTGGCAACCTGCACGCCGATGTCCGCCAGAACCGCCCGATAGCCCGTCTCACCCACGCTGATACACGCCTCGACAGCTACCTCGACACGGAAGGCCAGCAGCTGCCGTTGTCGCCTTTGTTTACCGCCCGGGTGGTGCCGGTGCTGCGGGAGGGCAATGCGCCGTTGCAGGCTGGATTTTTTCGGGATTCCACCGGGCAGCGCTACCTCGAATTACTTCGCTATATTGATGAGCATCCGTTCTGGCGGGCGCAGGTGGCGGAGGTATTTATCGGGCCCAACGGTAAGGTTTCGTTCACCCAGCAAGTCGGTGACCAACGTGTTGAATTCGGCTTTCCAGATAATATTTCAGAAAAATTCGCGAAACTAATGGTATTTTACCGGCAAATTCCGCCGGCCCTGGGTTGGGACACGTACCACCGTGTCAACGTTGAATTCAAGGACCAGATCATTTGCGAATAACCGTACTGTACCTGCGACGCGCCTCGTTGCGTTTTCGAAGAACAACCTCTTGCAACTAAATTATCACTCTCTCTCGCCTGTCTCTACCCATGCAAAACGATAAGATTGTAGTCGGCCTCGATATTGGCACCACAAAAATTTGCGCCCTCGTTGGACGAAAAAACGAGTTTGGCAAGCTTGAAATCCTCGGCATGGGCAAAGCGGTGTCGGAAGGCGTCGTACGGGGCATCGTGTCGAACATCGACAAGACCGTTGATGCCATTAAAAAGGCCATCCGGCAGGCGGAAGAGCAATCGGGTATCAATATCGGCGTAGTCAACGTTGGTATTGCCGGGCAGCACATCAAGAGCCTGCAACACAACGGCAGCATCACGCGCGCTTCCATGGACAACGAAATCACCGTGGACGACGTGAACCGCCTGACCAACGATATGTATCGCCTCGTGACGCCGCCCGGTTCGGAAATCATCCACGTAATGCCCCAGGATTACAAGGTGGACTACGAGGAAGGTATCATGGACCCCGTTGGCATGTCGGGTGTGCGTCTGGAAGGCAACTTCCACATCATCACGGCCCAGAGCACGGCAATTAACAACATCAATAAGTGCGTGACCAAAGCCGGCTTAGAAATCGACAACCTGATTCTGGAGCCCCTGGCTTCGAGTATGTCGGTGCTGAGCGATGAAGAGAAGGAGGCTGGTGTGGCGCTGATCGACATTGGTGGCGGCACCACCGACCTAGCGATCTTCAAAGATGGGATTATCCGGCACGCAGCGGTGCTGCCTTTCGGTGGCAACATCGTTACGTCGGACATCAAGCAAGGCTGCCTCGTGATGCAAAATCAGGCCGAGCAGTTGAAGGTGAAGTTCGGCAAAGCCATTGCCGAGGAAGCCAGCGACTACGAAATCGTGAGCATCCCCGGCCTGCGCGACCGTGCCCCCAAAGAGATTTCGCTCAAGAACCTAGCTCATATTATTGAGGCTCGGATGGAGGAAATCATCGAGCTGGTATACGCTGAGATTCAGCGCACTGGTCACGGCGACAAGCTGGCAGCCGGCATCGTGCTGACGGGCGGCGGCTCGCAATTGCAGAACCTCGTGCAGCTAACGGAGTATATCACCGGTATGGATACCCGTATCGGCTACCCCAACGAGCACCTAGGTAAGAGCAAGATTGAGGCAGTGAAGTCGCCGATGTATGCTACTACCGTGGGGCTGGTGCTGTCGGGTTACCGCTCGATTGATGAGCGCGTTACCCGCACCTACGAAGAGGAGCCGCAGCAACAGCATGTGTTCCGCCCCGTAACTGAGGCTCGCCCGGCTACACCGCCTGCACCGGCGCAGCAGCCCGAACAACCTGCCCAGCCGAAGAAGCCTTCGGGTGCTGGCAAGTTCTTTATGGACATCATCAGCCGTACCAAAGGGCTGTTGATTGACGATTTTGACGATAAGCAGTATTAAAATGTAATGTTGAATTTTAAATGTTGAGTGTTGAATTAATTCGTTGAAACGGAGCTGTTTGACCCTCATTTAACATTCAACCTTCAACATTTAACATTTCTCAAATGAATTATAAATTCGACATCCCGGCGCAATCCAACTCCATCATCAAGGTGATTGGCGTGGGTGGGGGCGGCTCTAACGCTGTCAACCACATGTTTAGCCAAGGTATCAAAGACGTTGAGTTCGTCATTTGCAACACGGATAAACAAGCGCTGCAAAGCAGCTCAGTACCGAATAAACTCCAGATTGGCGTTGACCTGACCGAAGGGCTAGGTGCCGGCGCCAACCCGGAGCGGGGCAAGCAAGCCGCTATTGAAAGCCGCGAGCAAATCCGCGAATTGCTCAGCAATGGCACCAAGATGGTCTTTATCACGGCCGGCATGGGTGGTGGTACGGGCACGGGTGCCGCTCCGGTAATTGCGAAAGTGGCAAAGGAGCTAGGTGTGCTCACCGTAGGCATTGTGACGGCGCCCTTCATGTTTGAGGGCAAAAAGAAGCGTCAGCAGGCGGAGCACGGCATCAAGGAGCTGAGCGAAAACTGCGACACGGTGCTGGTGATTCTCAACGATAAACTGCGCGAGATTTTCGGCAATCTGCCTATCCGTGCCGCTTTCGCCAAGGCTGATAATGTGCTGAGCACCGCTGCGAAGAGCATCGCGGAAATCATTACTGTCACGGCAGAGGTGAACGTGGACTTCGAAGACGTGAAAACGGTGATGAAGGACAGCGGCGCTGCCGTAATGGGCAGTAGCATCACGGAGGGCGAAAACCGCGCTCATCGTGCCGCTGAAGAAGCCTTGGCTTCGCCGTTGCTCAACAACACCGACATTCACGGCGCGCAGAAGATTCTGCTCAGCATCATGTCGGGCGACCAGGCCGAGCTGGAAATGGATGAACTCACGGAAATCACGGAGTACATTCAGGATAAAGCTGGTCAGGACGCTGAGGTGATTTTCGGCCACGGCATCGACTCGACCCTAGGTCAGAGCATCCGCGTGACGGTTATTGCCACGGGTTTCGCTCGCGAGACGCACAACATCAGCATCCAGGGCCTAGGTACTAGGGCAGAGTCAACTGCGGGGCCTGATCCGCAGATCAACCTGTTCGACAAAGATCGGCAGGATGCGCCGGCACCCGTCGTGCCAACGTTTGGAGCGCCCGCACCAGTTGCTGCTGCTCCGGAGCCGCCGAAAGTGACCTTTGATCTGGAAACTTCACCTTACACGGCGCAAGTGCCGCCGGTTGCCGCGCCTTCGTCGCCGGCACCGGAGCCGGTGGTGTACCAGGCCGCACCGCAGCCGCAGCCAGTTCCGGCCCCCACGCCAGCTGCACGGCCATCGTTGGATGCCCGGGCGGAAGAGCGCCGTCGTCGTTTGCAGGAGCTCAGCAACGGCCTCACAAATGATGCTATCAAGGATCAACTCGATACGCCGGCTTACTTGCGTCGCCATGTGAAGCTGGAGAATGTAGTGCCCTCAAACGAGCGCAACATCTCTCGCTTCAACCTCTCCGACGACAACGAGCTACTAGGTGATAACCGCTTTCTGCACGACAACGTGGACTAAGCATTAGGTAGTAAATACAAAAAGCCAGGCCGGCTGAAGATTCTTCAGCCGGCCTGGCTTTTTGTATCAGGTTCATTCCTACCGCGGTACCGTTGTGGTTGAGTCGGTGAGCTGTGCCTGATTCATATTCATCGGATCAGCCATTTCGCGGTCGGCGGTAGAGGTGCGCGAGTGCGAGGCAACGCTACAGGCCGATAGGGCCGTGAGCAGGAGCAGGACGAAAAAGCGAGTAAGGTTCATGCAAATTAGAGCTACTTAAGGGTGGTCAGTTGGCAGAAGCCGGTGAGCGTCGTAAAAGGCGATTCAGCGGCTGCTCCACTGTATAATAAAGTACAATAGCTAGAATATTTAGTATGACAAAAAGCTTGCCTGAATTCTCAGTCCAATGCGTTGCCAGCCAATCGTGGATAAACCCCATGTGGATCAGATAAAAGACATAAGAGCTTTTGCCTAATAGCTGCAACGGCTTCGAGGCCAGCAGCCTCTGTAGCCAGGTGCGTTCAATAAGCAGGCCAGCAAAGAAGGTAATGATGCCGCCGGGTAGCGCCACGTTGTTCAGCGCGACACCGAAAGGGTGTTCCTGCCCATAGCTATAATCACCTTTCGTCCAAACCATAGCACTTAATGCGGCAGCTATCATCAGCAAACCTAGGCTGGTAAGCAGGCCAGGAAAGGCGTAGCGGCGGAGGCGCCCTTGGCGATACCAAATGGCTAGCTGCATGCCGGCATAAAATTCAAAGCAGCGCCCAAAAAAGGTGAACAGCAGCATAAATTTGAAATCACCGAACAAGCCATGATGCTGAAGCGAACCCAGCGTTAGCACCAGCAAACAACCTAGGCCTAGCAGCAAAAACGGTTGTAACCAGAGCTTTATCCGGCGTCGCAGGAGCATAAAAGCCAGAGGAGCAAACAAATAGAAACATTCCTCAACGGTGAGCGTCCAGCCCTGCGCGATGCCCGAGTACTTCATCTCATCGAAGAAGCCACGCAGAAAAAGGACGTTAAACAGCCAGGTACGAAAAGCGAAATGCCCTTCATCATAAAACCGCAGCAGGAAAAAGGCAGTGGTGAGCAGGAAATACATCGGGTAAATCCGAGCCACGCGGTTGCGCAGGTAAGTGCCCCACCAGCGCCGGTTCCATTGCTCAGTGCCGTAGTAGCGCAGGGTAATCAGGAACCCACTGAGTACAAAGAAGATCGGAACCCCGATGTGAAACTCCAGCACAATGCGGTTGAGCAACTCCGTAGATCCTTCCGCTTGAAAAGGGTTGAAGTGGTGGAGAAAGACCAGGTAAGCCGCCAGCGCCCGTACGCCCGTCAGAGCAGGCAGATAGGTAGTCGAAAGTGCACGCGGCTGGGGAGGCGCGGAGCGGAGGGTAGAAGGGGCCATGAGCGGAGAGATACAACCGCAAGATAGGAGCCTACCTAGCTCAGGTTACTGCTCTCAGCTGGAAACTTTTGGCTTCAAGGCTTGAATGGATCCGAGAAGCGCGGGTCCTGGATGAACGTCGAATCGGTGAGGCTGTTCAGGAAGGCAATAATCTGCTTTTTCTGTGTGGCTGTAAGCGCCAACTGGCTGCTAAACGGCGAGTTGGCAGCATCCAGCAGGTTGGGGTCCAGGTTAGGACTGGTCAGCTGGACATGGTCGCTGTAATGGTCGAGGACCTGCTCCAGAGTTTGAAACCGGCCATCGTGCATGTAGGGCGCCGTCAGGGCGATGTTGCGCAAGGAAGGCGCCTTAAATTTTCCATTATCAAAGCCTTGCTTGGTCACGCCACCCCGACCTAGGTCGGTGAACGTCGCATCGAGGCCGTTGTTGAAGAAGTCGCGGGCGGTGAACAGCGGCGCGCCGTGGCAGTGAAAGCAGTTGGCGCCGGGCAAGGTAACGGGTACCGGATGGGTATTGAACAGGTTAAGGCCTTGCAACTCTTGCTGGGTCAGCGAAGACCGGTCGCCGTTGTTGTACTTATCGAAGCGCGAGCCGGCGGAAATCAGCGTGCGCTCGAATTGCGCCAGCGCCTTGAGCGTATTTTCCTCGGTGATGATTTTCGAGCCGAATGCCTGCCGGAAGAGGGGCGGATACAGGTCCGTCTGCTGAAGCTTGGCTACGCCAGCGGCAAGCGACTGGTGCAGCTCTACCGCATTTTCAATTGGAATACGCGCCTGCGTTTCTACTGTCGTGGCGGCTCCATCCCAATTCAAACTATTTTCCCACAGCACGTTAGCCAGCGACATCGCCCCGCGTGGGTGCTCTTGCCCATCGATGCCCAGGGAGCGTGCGCGACCGTCGGTGAAGGCTTTGCTCTGCTGGTGGCAGCTGCCGCACGACATACTATTGTCGCGCGACAGTTTGCTTTCGTAAAACAGAAACCGACCTAGCTTCACGCCTTCTTCCGTCAGCGGATTGTCGGCCGGAATGGTGACGGTCTGCGGGAACTTGCTCGGCAAAGCCAGGCTGTACGGCGTCGTCACGACTGGCGTGTCATCGTCTGGTTCCTGCTCCGGGTCGTTCTTGCCGCACGCTACCAGCAGTAGAAAAGCCAGAGCCGATGCCCAAAGCCAGGGAAACAAGCGAGGAATATGGGGCACCATAGAGCGTAAGGCGAAAATTGTACTTTAAGATACTGATTTGCGGCCACAACACGGCAGAGGTAACCTAGGTTCAGGCGCGCATTACGCATCCTTAACGCGCTTACACCCGCCAGATTGCAGGGCTGTTTACTCGGTCTTCTTTTTGAGTAAGTACTTGGTTTGCTTGAAACTATAGCCCGCAGCCACCACAAAGCGTCCCGCGCTGGCCGGGTGGTCAGTCAGGGCTGTGTACACCGGAAGCTGAACGCTGGAGTTCAGCGAGAAGTTCTTGTAGTACACATCGAGACCGGGCCCGAGCAAGGCATTGTTCATCTCATGCTCGCCCGTTAAGCGTCCTTCCAGCTCTTCCCCGTTGGTTTTCTCGTAAAAGAACTGTGCTGAGGGGTACACCTGCCAGTCCGAACCTAGGGGCAACCGATAGAACAGGCTGGCAAACGTGGTGGTGCTGGGGGCGATGCTGTTCTCGAACCGATTGCGCGAGGCCACGCGGTAGCTGCTGTTCACGCTCAAACCTAGGTTGTGCCAGCTTCCGATGTAATTGGCGTACACGAAGCCATCGGTAGTGCCCGTACCAACCTGATTCAGAAGCGGGTAGCGTCGACCGTTGTGGTTTACCCGCTGAAAATCGCCGGTGGGCAGCTTCAGGCCACCACCCACAATCAGACGGCTCTGCACGCCGGCCGTTTCGATGTTCCGGATCAGGTGATAGCCGGCGAAAACCGTGACGTCGCCAATACCGGAGGTGTTCAGCTGCTTGCCGTTAATCTGCGAAGTGTTCATCACGTAGGGCACAAAAGCGTTCAGCTCCACGCGTTTAGATAGAAAGTACTTGCCGCGCAGCTCTATCACCCGGAACGCTTCGTAGTCGGTCGGGTCGCTTTGGTGCGAGTGCTCGTAGCCGGTGTCGTTGTTGAAATGGCTCGGAAAAAACGGGCGGACGTTATCCGGAAAAAACTGTGGCGTTTGCCCCAGCTGCCGGTAGCCATTGAAGATGCGGTAGCGGTGCATCAGCGAAATTCCGCTTTGATTGTCGTAAGGCGTGATGCCCATAAAGCAGCCGCATATGTCGCAGGCATAGCCCGCAGTGCTTAGGAGCAGAAGCAAAATGACGGTGAGAAAAATGTTCTTCATGAAGCTAGGTTGGTGCAGTACCAATATGATTTATAAGAAGTTATGTGCCAGGTGAGCACATGCGCCGTTCTCATTGCTGCCGCTCGGCGAGCCGCTTATCCTTGATAAACTGCTCATCCGTGAGCGTCGCTAAAAAAGCGAGCAAGTCGGTTTTCTCCGGCTTAGTGAGCGAAATACCCAGGCGGCCATCCGGCTGCCGGAGCAGTGGATCGAGGGTGGGCGAATCAACTACACCATTAGCGTAATGGTCGAGCACGTGCTTCAATGTCTGAAAGCGGCCATCGTGCATGTAGGGTCCCGTCAGAGCCACGTTGCGAAGCGAAGGCACTTTGAAGCGACCTAGGTCTGTTGAGAGGCCGGTAATATGCGCTCGACCAGAGTCAGCGGCGAAGCTGCGGTCTAGGCCATTATTGCGGAATGAATCATCACTGAACAGGTCGGTGGCGTGGCAAGCCGCGCATTTCTGCACAAACAACAAGCGGCCACGCTGCTCGGCGTCGCTGAACTGACCGCCCGCTTCCTGCCGCACGTAGTGGTCGTAGCGCGAGTTGGCTGAGGTAAGCGACGCCGTGAATTGTGCCAATGCCCGCAGAAACTGGTACGAATCGATAGGCGATGCGCCATACACCTGCTGAAAGCGCCGTTGGTAATCCGGGTCGGCGTTGAGCTTGCGGAGCGCGTTTTCCAATGTTTCATCCATCTCCACCGGGTTGGTAAGCGGCGCCAGTGGCAAGGTTTCCAGGTTTTGCGGGCCACCATCCCAGAAGAAATTTCGCTTCCAGCGCAAGTTTTGTAAGGCTGGCGCATTGCGCGTACCCAACAAGCCATCGACGCCGTGACTCACCCGATGATCAGCGTGCGCAAAGGCGACAAACTGCTGGTGACAACTCCCGCATGACACGTCGCCCGTGCGCGACAGCCGCGGATCGTAGAACAGCGTACGACCTAGCTCAAACACTTCCCGCGTCGGCGCATTAGTCTCCAGGGTGTATACCGGAGCCGGAAAATTGTTGGGCAGCACCGTACCGGGCACTGCTTCCGTGGGCCGCACATCGGAGTCGGGCTGACAGCCGGCTGCGAGAAGCCCTGCCAGCACAATAGCTGGCAGGATTTCCACCAAACGGTTCACAACCGGCTAGTTAGCGTGGATATGATCCACGGAAAACATACCTGCCGCGTAGTTGTCAGCAACACGCACGGCATTGGCGCCCGCGCTGTGACTGGTGCTGCTGGCGTCGGCGAAGCGCATTCCCGTGAACATCTTCAGCACATCTGCGTGGAAGTGAATCTCCGGCGTATGATCGGTGCGCACCATCACCGTTTTGCCATTAAAAGAAGGCGAAACCGTCCGGATGGTATTGTACGGCTTCATGAAGCCACCGATATGAAACACAAGCGCCTTACTAGGTGAATCCGGCGAAGTACCTTCGAGCTTAAGAAAGATGTAGCCTGAGTTCCAGCTCCAAAACATGTCATTGGAGGGGTCTAGTGCACCTCGTTGAGCCCCAGATACATTGTGCAGACTATCTACCCCGATGGTGAAGTTGATGCTGGTGTAGTCGCCGATGGGCACATCCGGAATCGTGAAGTGATGCGAAGTGGCATCCGATTCCTTCACTAAGTAATAGCTATCAGGCTGCACGAACTCCGTGCCGTCGGCCTTCTTTAGCTTAATGTTGGAGATGTAGTAGTTGAACTTCGTAACGGTGAAATGGTCGCCAGCTTCGGTAGTGTAGGTGCCTGTATTAAGCGCCAGTGGGGTAGTACCTACTACGTTCTCTATTTCAATGTCTAGTTCACCGGTGTTGCTAGCCGGTGAGGAATCGTCTTTATCGCAGCCAGTAAGGCTAATGGCAGTAATAGCCAGCGCTAGAAAAAGCGCGGAGAATCGAGAGAATAGCATTTTTCAAAAGCTTCGGGTAAAACAGAAAGACAGGTGCGCGCTGATGCAACCATAAGCTGTATCAGTGCAAGCACCGCAAATCGGAATTCAGACCAGAAGTGAAGGAGGATGAAAAATGCTGTGCGCCGGCGTAAATACGTAAGCCTCTGCTGCTACGGCTGCATACTGGTGCGCAGCAGACGGCCACCACATTGGCGCACTGATGAGAGGCCGATACGGAGCTAGGGCCTCGTACTTAACTTTTGCAGTGCCTGCCGGCGCTTTGCTTTCAGTCTCAGCTGCTTTGCGGAGTTGCTTGGCCAAGTGGCACTTGCCATTGCAATGCAGCTGAGGCTTGGCCTTGTTAACACAGAAAAGCTGCGTGATGCGCTCCTTGTGCACCTGGTAATCCAACACCATCAGCTCCTGACTGAACGTCTGAAGCAGGATGAGTGCGGAAAGAAACCAAGCGACCAGGCGAGCCATGCAGGAGCATGTTAGTGAGGTGGTAAATATACAGCTTGTACCTAGGTCGCCAGCTGCTTTCCAAAATTTCCTCCGGAAGCTACCAGCGTTAGAAGGCGAGGAGCTGCGTCGCTTGTTCGGCTAAGAGCTGCTGGTACAGTGGGTTCGTCAGCTCGCCGTCGGCCGTGAGGTGCTGATCAAGAAAGGGCAGCCGAACCCGCGTGGGGAGCACTGCCGTTCCCAGATACATCAGAATATCAGTCATATGGCTTAGGGCTAGCAAGCCGCCCTGACTCCCGGTACCCAGTCCTACCAGCGCCGCTTTCTTGCCCCGAATACCACCAGGGTAGGGGAGCCCATCAATAAAGGCCTTGAGTACGCCGGGATAAGAGCAGTTGTATTCCGGTACTACAAAAACCAGCTTTTTCGCTTCACTAGCAAGCTTCACGAGCTGGTTGAACTCGGTGTGCTGGCCAACATTCTCATAAAGAGCGCCCGTGATAAAGTCAGCCGGAAGCGTAGCCAGATCAAGAAGCTGGTACGCGGCGCCTTGTTTTTTCAATAGATCCGCATACAAATGCGCAATGCGAAGTGCCCGCGATTTTGGCCGGTTGGTGCCTGCAATAATGGTAATCATTCAGCTTTCGTAAAAGGGAAGTTAGCAGGTAACAGATAAGTGCGGTATTTGGCTAAGAAAGATGAGGATCAATTTGAGAAACCTAGGTTTGGGCAATGAATTAGCAATAAAAAAGCGAACCAGCAAGCTGGTTCGCTTTTTTATAAAATGCTGGTTCAGAAGGTTTAGGCTAGGTTGTTAGAAGTAGCCTTTGCCGAAATGAACTCGCGGTTTAGAATAGCAATGTTTTCAAGAGAGATGCCTACTGGGCATTCTGCTGCACATTGGCCAATGTTGGTGCAGGCGCCAAAGCCTTCCTTGTCCATTTGTGCAACCATGTTTTCCACGCGGGTTTTGCGCTCCACCTGGCCCTGGGGCAGCAAAGCTAGCTGAGATACTTTCGCCGATACAAACAGCATCGCTGAGGCATTTTTGCAGGCAGCTACACAAGCACCGCAGGCAATGCAGGTAGCCGCTTCAAAAGCACGATCAGCAATAGGTTTTGGAATCGGAATCTCATTGCCGTCAGGGGTACCACCGGTGTTCACGCTTACATAGCCACCTGCCTGAATAATGCGGTCGAAAGCTGAGCGGTCTACACTTAAGTCACGGTTAACCGGGAAAGCATTTGCACGCCAAGGTTCAATCGTGATGGTATCGCCATCGTTGAACTTGCGCATGTGGAGCTGACACGTAGTAGTGCCCTTCTCTGGACCATGCGCCCGGCCATTGATAAACAGATTACACGAACCACAGATACCCTCGCGGCAGTCATGGTCAAATGCTACCGGATCTTCGCCTTTGTGTAGCAAATCCTCGTTGAGCACATCCAGCATCTCCAGAAACGACATTTCCGGGGATATATCCTTTACATGATATTCCACGATGCCACCTTCGGCGTTGCGGTTTTTCTGCCGCCACACCTTCAGCGTGAGATTCATGGGTTTGGCATTCGGGTTACTTCCAGCCATTTTAGAGTCAATTAACAATTAGTAATGAGCAATGAACAATAAGTGCTGAGTATAAGTGGCTTTTAGAACCGCCAAAATTGCTCATTACTCATTGCTCATTGTCAATTGATTTTACTTATAGCTACGCTGCGTGAGCTTCACGTTCTCGAATTGCAGTTCCTCCTTGTTCAGGATTTCCGGCTTGCCTTCACCTGCGTATTCCCAAGCGGCTACGTAGGCAAAGTTTTCGTCGTCGCGTAGGGCTTCGTTTTCCGGCGTCTGGTATTCCTCGCGGAAGTGACCGCCGCAGCTCTCGTTACGTTGCAATGCATCTTCCACCATCAGCTCGCCTAGCTCGATGAAGTCAGCTACCCGGCCGGCATTTTCTAAGGCTTGGTTTAGCTCTTCATTGGTACCGGTTAGCTTCAGGTCGCTCCAGAACTCCTTGCGCAGCTTCTGGATTTCAGCTTTTGCGTGCCGCAAACCTTCAGCGTTGCGCGCCATACCGCAGTACTCCCACATGATATGACCTAGGGCCTTGTGGAACTCGGTAGGAGTCCGGTTGCCCTTGATGCTTATCAGCTTGTTAATCCGCTCCCGTACTTCAGCCTCAGCTTGCGCGAAGGCCGGATGCTGGGTCGTGACAGGCGTTGGCGGCGTTTGGGCCAGATAGTCGCCGATAGTATAAGGGATTACGAAGTAGCCATCAGCCAAACCCTGCATCAGAGCCGAAGCACCCAAGCGGTTAGCACCGTGGTCTGAGAAGTTGCACTCGCCGGTAGCATACAGCCCCGGAATCGTGGTTTGCAGGTTATAATCTACCCACAGGCCGCCCATTGTGTAGTGCACGGCCGGATAGATGCGCATCGGCAACTCGTAGGGATTCTCACCGGTAATCTTCTCGTACATCTCGAACAGGTTGCCATACTTCTGGCTCACCTTGTCCGCGCCCTCACGCTTGATTACGTCCGCAAAGTCGAGGTATACGGCCAAGCCGGTTGTACCCACACCGCGACCTTCGTCGCAGGCCTGCTTGGCATTACGCGATGCAACGTCGCGGGGCACCAGGTTACCGAAAGCCGGATACTTACGCTCTAGGAAGTAGTCGCGCTCATCTTCCGGAATCTGGCGCGGGTCACGCTTGTCACCCTTGGCTTTTGGTACCCACACCCTGCCGTCATTACGCAGCGACTCCGACATCAGCGTCAGCTTCGACTGGTAGTCGCCCGAAACAGGAATACAAGTCGGGTGAATCTGCGTGAAGCAAGGGTTGGCAAAATAAGCACCTTTCTTGTGAGCACGCCAAGCAGCAGTTGTGTTGCTGTATTTAGCGTTGGTGCTCAGGTAGAACACGTTGCCATAGCCACCCGTAGCTAGGATAACTGCATGAGCTGCGTGCGTCTGAATTTCGCCTGTGATGAGGTTGCGGGTGATAATACCACGCGCTTTGCCGTCTACCATCACCAGGTCCAGCATTTCGGTGCGGGTGTAGAGCTTCACCTTGCCATAAGCAACCTGCCGGCTTAGTGCTGAGTAAGCACCTAGCAACAGCTGCTGACCCGTTTGACCGCGGGCATAGAACGTGCGGCTTACCTGCGCGCCACCGAAGGAACGGTTAGCCAACAAGCCACCGTATTCGCGGGCAAAAGGCACACCCTGCGCTACGCACTGGTCAATGATGTTGACCGATACCTGCGCCAAGCGGTAAACGTTGGCTTCGCGGGCGCGGTAGTCACCACCTTTGATAGTGTCGTAGAACAAACGGAACACCGAGTCACCATCGTTCTGGTAGTTCTTGGCCGCATTGATACCACCCTGCGCTGCAATCGAGTGCGCGCGCCGGGGCGAATCGTGGTAGGTGAAGGCTTTTACGTTGTAGCCTAGCTCAGCAAGCGAAGCTGCCGCCGAAGCGCCTGCCAAACCCGTACCGACGATAATGACGTCGTACTTGCGCTTGTTGGCGGGGTTTACGAGCTTAACGTTAAACTTATGCTTCTCCCATTTCTCGGCCAATGGGCCCTCGGGAATTTTGGAATCCGGTAGCATCTTAGTGAGCGAGTTCTGGTTTGAAGAAGAAGAAGTACAAAGGCATAATCGCGAACCCGGCGCACACAAGAACAGCGAATGCGTAACCAATAGCGCGGATAATCGGCGTGTATTTGCGGTGATTCAGACCTAGGGTCTGGAAGGCACTGCGGAAACCGTGGATGAGGTGGTAGCACAAAGCAACCTGCGCCGCTACGTACAGCAGCACATACCACCATTGTTTAAAGGAGCTGTACACCAGGGTGTAGAGGTCCGCGTTGTTGTTAATATCGGGGTCCAGATCGCCGAACCGGGCCCGATAAAAGAAGTTATACATGTGCACCAGCAGGAAGACCAGAATAATGGTGCCTAGCAGTGCCATGCTACGCGAATACCAAGGGCTATTCTGACTCGGCCGGCTTTCGACATAAGCAACGGCACGCGCTGCCCGGTTCCGAGCCGCCAGCGTATACGACTCATAAATATGGAATACAAAGCCCAGCAGCAGCACCCATTCTAGAGTGCGAATGACAGGGTTGGTACCCATAAAGTGTGAGTAGATGTTGAAGGCGGCACCACCATCGTTTTTGAACAACTGAAAGTTGCCAATCAAGTGGACCACTAAGAACGAGCACAGAAACAAGCCCGTGATGGCCACCAGAACTTTGCGGCCGATGCTGCTGCTAAACGTGTTACTAATCCAACTCATAGGAGCTACTAGTGGGTAAAAAAGGTTGGTTGTAGTGGTCAAAGGTAAGGGGCACCCGTGTACGAAACAACGCAAATTATTCGTTTGGGCTGTACATGAATCTATCCTGCCCCAGTGCCGTTAGAACGTAACAACGCAATAGCTAACCTAGCTCTTCCGGTTTTTGTTAGGTTTTCAGAGGTTTTTTCTGCTCTTTTTTCGTGTTCCTGCTTCACAACCACGTTCCTGTATGATACTTCCGCTACCTGCTTCTACCAGGCGGTTGCTGCTGGCATTATGGGTAAGCTTACCCTTCTTGCTGCTGCTAACAGCTCCTATCGCTCGCGCCTCTCACCTTAGGGCTGGCGACATTCAAGCCAAAGTGGACACGACGGCCGGGCGTAATCCGCGACGCATCTTCTTCAAGATGATTCTGTACACGGATAACAACCCTGCAAGTGTACGCCAGCCTACTGCAACTATCTTTTTTGGTGACGGTACCAGCAGCGGCGTTGAGGCGATAAAGCGCTCAACAAACGATCCTATTCGAGTATCGAACACAACTGACCTTAACGTTTACTATTTCGAGCACACTTACAATGCACTCGGAACTTATACGGTGAGCTTCATTGGCGAAAACCGTAACAAGGACGTCTTAAACATTCCGGATTCTTTTAACCGGTCTTTTTATATCTCTACCACCATCACTCTCGATCCGGCCCTAGGTTTTAACCGTTCGCCGATTTTGACGGCCCCAGCTATCGACCGCGCCGGGCGTAATCAGGTGTTTCTGCACAATCCGGCTGCCTACGATGCCGACGGCGATTCGCTGAGCTATAAGCTGGTGCCGTGTCAGTATGTGCCGGAAGGCGTGGAAGGAACAGTACCGCCCAGAGGCACTAATCGCCCGAACAATCAGGTTTGTCCCGGTTATACCTACCCCGATAACCCTTCTTTTGGCGGGGCCAGCGTGCCGTATAGCGGTCCGCCGAGCGACCCTGGCGGTGGCCCCGTGCGGTTCACTCAGAACGTGCGCACCGGTCAGATTGTGTGGAATGCTCCGAACACCCTAGGGTATTATAATGCAGCCTTTGTAGTAGAAGAGTGGCGCCGCATTGCTGGTGCTCCAGCACGCCGCATTGGGCAGGTAATTCGCGACATGCAGATTATCGTGGAGGGAAATAATAACCTGCGGCCGGTTATTAAGGTGCCAAACGATACGTGCGTAGTGGCGGGCACCACCGTTTCGCGCGTTATTACCGCCACTGACCCAGACCGCAATCCGGTGAACTTGTTCGCTTACAGCGGTATTATTCCGCCGGCTACGTTCCGCCAGACGACCCTAGGTCCGCCTACGGCGCAGGGCACATTTACCTGGACAACCGATTGCTCCAATATTGCCAGTGAGCCCACGCAGATCGTCTTTAAAGCGCAGGATAATCCTACCAGCGGTTCGCCGCTGATTGATGAACGTGCGTGGCGCATTACGGTAATCGGACCGGCACCGACTAATTTCGTAGCACAACGGCTACCCAATAGTCCATCCACAACAGTGCTGACCTGGGACCGGTATGTGTGCCAGAACCCGGGCGCACAGATCCTGATCTACCGCAAGGAGGGCCCGTCTAACTGGCAGCCAGGGCCTTGCGAAACAGGTATTCCGGCCTCCACCGGCTTCGTGCAGATTGGTGCCGTAAACGGCAACCAGACCACTTTCACCGACGCCAACAACTCTGGGCGCGGCAGTACGTTCTGCTACCGCATCTACGTATCATTTCCCCGCCCGGCGGGAGGAGCCAGCCTGGCTTCAGCTGAGGCCTGCGTGACTTTGGAAGGTCCACGTACGGTACTGACCCACGTTACGGTGGATCGGACTGACACCGTTGCAGGGCAGATTACAGTGCGCTGGAGCAAGGCGAGCAGTAGTGACCCCATTGCATTACCGGCTACTTACCGACTTTTTCGGGCACCGGCTGGCAGTACGGTATTCACGCTCGCCCGTGAAACCAATGATCTGAATGACACTACCTATGTAGACAGCGGGCTTAACACGCGTGACAATGGCTATACGTACCGTCTGCAATTCACTCCTAGGGGCGTGACCAACCCAGATGTGCCGCCCACCGCCTCGAGCGTGCGGCTGAGCGGACAAGCCAACGAAGGAGCCACCCAAGTGAACCTAGCCTGGAGCTACACGGTGCCGTGGAACAATGCCACGCCCGAGCGCCCCACAACGATCTACCGGCGTGACCCTGGCAGCACGACGTTCGTGGCCGTGGGCACGGTGCCAAGTGGAGCCACCGGCGGCAGCTACGTTGACCGCAGCCCGGGTCTGGTACGCGGCCAAACCTACCGCTACTACGTGCTGACCAGCGGCACCTACAATACCCCGCGCCTGCCCGATCCGTTGCTCAACCAGAGTCAGGAGGTAGACGTGGAGTACGTGCCGGTGCCGTGTGCGCCGGTGCTCACGGTGGCGAACAACTGCGAAGCACTGGCAGCGACGGTGCTCACCCGCGCCGGTGTGTTCCCGGCTCCGGGCGAGACCTACACCAACACCCTGCGCTGGCAGCTGGGCGCGAACTCGCCAACGGGCTGCGACAACAGCGACATTGACCATTACGACCTCTTCTACAAGCTCAACGGGGAGAGCAGCTACCAGTTCTTAGCCTCGACCAAGGAACAGCAGTACGCGCACACCAACTTAGAGACGCAAACCTACTGCTACACGGTGCAGGCCGTGAACAAGTACAACCGACGCAGCTTGCCGAGCGACTCGGTTTGTGCCGACAACTGCCTGTTGTTCCTGCTGCCCAACATCTTCACCCCGAACGGGGATGGGGTGAACGACACGTTCCGGCCCAAGGTGGCGAGTCCCTTGCGCCGGGTGCACTTCACGGCCTACAACCGCTGGGGCGTGAAGGTGTATGAGAGCCAGAGCAACCCGCGCATTGACTGGAGCGGGGAGGGAGCGAACGGGGAAGGCACCAGCGGGGGCAAAGTCTCGGAAGGCGTGTACTACTACCAGGCTGAGGTGGAGTTTGCCGACCTGAACGGCACCAAAAAGACCTTCAAAGGCTGGGTCCAGATCAACCGCTAACCTAGGTTTGGCAATAGTCTGACGCATTGCCTACCTTCATGGAATCTAGTTAAAAAACCGGCTAGGTTCTCATATGCTTCGTCAGCTTTTTATTCGTTCTGAACGGTCATTATTAGCCCTACTAGCGCTGTTGCTGGTAGGGCTGATTTTTTTGCCCACTGCCCAGGCATCTCACATCCGGGCCGGCGATATACAGGTCAAGAGTGATACAACAGCAGCCCGCAATCCAAGGCGCGTGTTCTTCAAAATGATTCTGTACACGCAGACATCCAGCGATGCTATTGCGTACCAAGAAACTATCTTCTTCGGAGATGGAACAAGCACTGAAAAGGGTGCGGTAGTACGGGCCAACAATCCGGGTGGAGGAAAGGGAACCTCAATCGGGAATAATACCGATATAAACGTCTTTTACTTCGAGCACACTTATAATGCGCCGGGCACTTACACGGTGAGCTACATTGGCGAGTATCGCAACGCTAATGTGGTAAACATGAATAACTCGGCGAGCCAGACCTTCTACATCCAGACGACTTTTTCGCTGGACCCGGCCCTAGGTATTAACCACTCGCCGGTGCTGAAAGCGCCCGCCGTCGACCGGGCAGCTAAGGGGCAGGTGTTTCTGCACAACCCGGCCGCCTACGATGCCGATGGTGATTCACTATCCTATCGGCGGATTGAAAGCCGGCAGGTTGCTGATGGAGTAGATGCGACGCTTCCACCAAGGGGGGATTACCGGCCCAAGGTTACGATATGTGATAACTATACGTACCCGGACGCGGCCAAATTTGGCGGAACTACGGTGCCCTTCGGCGGCAACCCCTCCGGTAGTCCCGATGCTGAAGCGGGCAAACTCGGTGGAGGAGCCGATCCGGGGGGCAACCCTGGCACGTTCACCCTGAATAAATACACAGGTCAGATCGTCTGGAATGCGCCTAATCAGACCGGGTTCTACAACGTAGCCTTTATAGTGGAAGAGTGGCGCCGAATACCGGGGGCGCCCCCGCGGCGGATTGGGCAGGTGGTGCGCGATATGCAGATCATCGTCAATCCTAGCTCCAATCTGCGCCCCGCCATTATGATCCCCACCGATACGTGCGTCGTAGCGGGCAGGGCATTTAAAGGGAATGTGACGGCCACTGATCCGGACAATAATCCGATAACGCTGAACGCGTATAGTGGAATTATTCCGCCCGCCACGTTCCGGCAGCTGTCGAACAGCCCGGCAAACCGCGCCCGTGGGGTATTCAACTGGACGCCTGAATGCGCCAACATCGCCAGCGAGCCGACGCAAGTCGTCTTCAAAGCAACCGACCAGCCAGCGGCAGGAGTTGACCCGCTGATTGACGAGAAAGTGTGGCGCATCACGGTGGTAGGTCCGCCGCCGACCAATCTGGTAGCGCAGCGCTCCACCACCAACCCCGCAGCCGCCGTGCTGACCTGGGACCGATACGCGTGCCAGAACCCCGGCGCGCAGATCCTTATTTACCGTAAGGAGAATCCATCTTCCTTCAAGCCGGGCCCTTGCGAAACGGGCATTCCTGCTTCCACGGGTTTTGTGCGCATCGGCGCGGTGGCCGTTGATCAGCGCTCGTTCGTGGACGACCGCGCCGGACAAGGGCTGGAGCGGGGCAAAACCTATTGCTACCGCATCTACGTGGCGTTTGCGCTGCCAGCGGGTGGGGCTAGCATTGCCTCCGACGAAGCCTGCATTACGCTGGATGGGGCAAGCACCATCTTCACCAATGTGACCGTTGATCGGACAGATGCTACCAACGGCCAGATTACGGTGCGTTGGACCAAGCCGCGCATGGCCACTGCGTTCCCGCTGCCGCTACGCTACCGCCTCTCGCGGGCGACAGGCACCAGCGCGGCCTTCGATTCAGTGTACACTACCTTCAACCTGAATGATACCGTGTTCGTTGACCAGAAGGGGCTGAACACGCGAGATAATGCGTACACCTACAAGCTGGAGTTCTTCACCAACAATAACTCCAGCGGCAAGCCCGTGCCGGAAACGCCGCCCACCGCCTCGAGCGTGCGGCTGAGCGGGCAAGCTAACGAAGGAGCCACCCAAGTGAACCTAGCTTGGACGTATAGCGTGCCGTGGGATAACGCAACGCCTACACGTCCCACAACGATCTATCGGCGTGATGACCCCAATAGCACGACGTTCGTGGCCGTGGGTACGGTGCCAAGTGGAGCCACCGGCGGCAGCTACGTTGACCGCAGCCCGGGTCTGGTGCGCGGCCAAACTTACCGCTACTATGTCCAGACAAATGGTACGTACAACAATCCGAAGCTGCCGGATAATCTATTGAATAAGAGTCAGGAGGTAGACGTGGAGTATGTGCCGGTGCCGTGTGCGCCGGTGCTCACGGTGGAGAACAACTGCGAAGCACTGGCGGCGACGGTGCTCACCCGCCCCGGCGTGTTCCCGGCTCCGGGCGAGACCTACACCAACACCCTGCGCTGGCAGCTGGGCTCGAACTCGCCAGCGGGCTGCGACAACAGCGACATTGACCATTACGACCTCTTCTACAAGCTCAACGGGGAGAGCAGCTACCAGTTCTTAGCCTCGACCAAGGAACAGCAGTACGCGCACACCAACTTAGAGACGCAAACCTACTGCTACACGGTGCAGGCGGTGAACACCTACAACCGGCGCAGCTTGCAGAGCGACTCAGCCTGTGCCGACAACTGCCTGTTGTTCCTGCTGCCCAACATCTTCACCCCGAACGGGGATGGGGTGAACGACACGTTCCGGCCCAAGGTGGCGAGTCCCTTGCGCCGGGTGCACTTCACGGCTTACAACCGCTGGGGCGTGAAGGTGTATGAGAGCCAGAGCAACCCGCGCATTGACTGGAGCGGGGAGGGAGCGAACGGGGAAGGCACCAGCGGGGGCAAGGTCTCGGAAGGCGTGTACTACTACCAGGCTGAGGTGGAGTTTGCCGACCTGAACGGCACCAAGAAGACCTTCAAAGGCTGGGTCCAGATCAACCGCTAACCTAGACCACGGATTCCTCCGGTTTTTCGGAGTCCGCAGATTTCGTGGACAGATCGACTGATTTAGTTTAACGACAGATAAGCTAGGTTGCTGTATAGAAAAAGGCGCACGGGAGTGCGCCTTTTTCTTTTGCCCCAAGATTGCGCAGATTGCGCCACTTTTCGCGCCAGTCGTTGAAATCGTCTACACAACCCGCGTAATTCGAATAATCCGCCCAAATCCGTGGTCCACACAATGAAAGCAGTTATTTTTCCCGGTCAGGGAAGTCAGTTTAGCGGCATGGGCCGCGACTTATATGAGCAGCAGCCTGCTGCCCGTCAGCTCATGGATCAGGCCAACGAAATCCTAGGTTTCCGCCTGACCGACGTCATGTTCACCGGCTCCGACGAGGACCTGCGCCAGACCAACGTCACGCAGCCTGCCATTTTCCTGCACTCGGTGGCCTTGGCCGCCAGCCTGCCCGATCTGGCTCCGGCGATGGTAGCGGGGCACTCGCTGGGCGAGTTCTCGTCGCTGGTAGCCGCCAAGGTGCTGAAGTTTGAGGATGCTCTGCAACTGGTAGCCCAACGCGCCCAGGCCATGCAGGCCGCTTGCGAAGAACAGCCCGGCACGATGGCCGCCATCCTAGGTCTGGATGACGACACGGTGGCGCGTATCTGCCAGGAAATCAGCGCGGCCGGCAACGTGGTGGTGGCGGCCAACTTCAACTGTCCCGGCCAGCTGGTGATTTCCGGTAGCCAGCGCGGAATCGAAATTGCCTGCGAGCAGCTGAAGGCCGCGGGTGCCAAGCGTGCATTACCGCTGCCGGTGGGCGGGGCCTTTCACTCGCCGCTGATGCAGTCGGCGGAGGCAGCCCTGGCCCGCGCCATTGAGCAGACACCTTTTGCCGCCGGCATTTGCCCCATCTACCAAAATGTAGACGCCACTGCCCACCGCGACCCCGACGAAATCCGCCAGAACCTGGTGCGCCAGCTCACCGCCCCCGTGCGCTGGACTCAATCGGTGCAAAACATGGCCGCTGACGGCGCTACCGAGTTCGTGGAGTGCGGACCTGGGAAGGTATTACAAGGCTTGGTGAAGAAGATTGCGCCGGCTGTGACGGTTAGTTCGGCGGTGATGTAGATTCTCGAAATACAAAAACAGAACAGCCTGCTGATGATTCAGCAGGCTGTTCTGTTTTTGTATGGCTAACGTTTAATTATTGATATCCAGTCAAGTGGTACGCTTGAGGTAGAATTCAATTTTACCATACGTTTTTATCTTTTCCTATTGATGTGTATACCTCGTTTGCACTTCTTAACAGCCGATCTTTAAACGCATTTGGAAAGAATTTCATTTGTAATTTTGTCTTTAATAGACTCAACTGGCTCAAGAATGAATTCTTATTTTCTCTCAGCTTATTTGCTTCGTCTATGGTTAATATCTTGTTTATATTTTTATTAAAATCGACTTTTAATAGTGGAAATTCAGGTGTGCTCTCTCCTGTTAAAGTTACTTGGCTATTTAGTAGCTTACTAATTGAAATCATAAAATATTCAATACTTTCAAAATCGATTAATGAATTTATCTCTTTTGGATCAATATCAAACTCAATCTGATCGGATAGAAAGAAATAGCAATGTACATTGATTCCTTCTAAATATATCTTAAGCGTTTTGGCTTCTATCTCACCGGTTGCATCACTTAAATACTTGACTACATGCTCCTTGTTAATTTGGTTGCTGTCATCTTCGCCAAATCTCAAGTCGTAATTAGTATTTAGGAAGTCTATAAGCCTTTCCCATTTTCGAAGGGTTACGTCTTGAACGTAAATGTCAATTAGTGAACCGTCTGGCTCAAAAATCCACTTTATGTCATTCCAGTTTCTTGTCATGTTAAAGTGCTGACTACTATCTGTATTTATGTGGTATTTTTAATTTGTAAATAAGTAAATAGATTAGGCTAATTATTGAGGGGCAATCCTATGAAGTTGGGCTATGCGGAAAAAACATCAATTTTTACTACACCCAGCTCATCCGCACACACCGCCAATAATTGCGCCACCGTGCGACCTAGCTTTGGATGCACTACATCCGCCGCAATTTCGGCCAGCGGCACCAGCGCAAACCGGCGCTCGGGCAGGCGCGGGTGAGGCACTTGCAAGCTAGGTGTATCCAACACAGTATCGCCGTACAGCAGAATATCCACGTCGAGGGTGCGGGCGCCCCAGCGGACCAGCCGCTCGCGGCCCGCTAGCTGCTCCACGCGCTGGCAGGCATCGAGCAGCGCCTCCGGCGCTAAAGAGGTTGCAAGGCGCACCGCCTGGTTCAGAAAAGCCGGCTGATCTTCCAGGCCCCAGGCCGCCGTTTCGTAGAGCGCCGATTGGGCCGTGACGCGGCCGGCCAACTCACCTAGCTGCGCAACGGCCGCGTGGAGCGTAGCGGCCCGGTCGCCGAGGTTGCTGCCCAGCAGCAGGTAAGCGGTTGATGTGTTCACTAACCTAGGTTTTTGAAAAAGCTAATGGTGCGGTCAGCTACTTCCTGGGCGTGTTCAGGCAGCGTATGCTGGGGCCACGGATGGCCGCCACCAAACGCGTGATTGGCGCCGGGGAGAATGACCATCTCGGCATCAGGCTTCCAGCTTTTCAGGTCGTGCGCCATTTGCAGCGGCAAGGTTTCATCCTCGTCGCCGTGGAGTATGAGCAGCGGCTGCCGCAGCTTGGTGCGCACATTCACCGGAATATCGAGCCGGGTCCGGTTTGCCTGAAAGTCTTCGGCTAGCTGATAGTAAAGTGGCATTCGCTGACCCGTGCGGCCATTTTCGATGTACTGTACGCCGTTGGCCTGCCACTGGCGCATCACCTCGGCGGGCCAGCGCTGGTCGTAGTCGCTCATGGGCGCCCAACCGGCCACGGCTGTCACGCGCGGGTCTTCGGCCGCTTTCAGTAGCACCAAGCCGCCACCGCGGCTATGGCCAATCAGGAACAAGCGACCTAGGTCGAGTTCGGTGGCGGGTAGCGGCGTGGTGCCGGGTTGATGCAAGGCATCGAGCAGCGCACCTAGGTCGTCGAGCTCGATGCTGAAGTTATTGTGCCCGAAGGCCTCCATGTCTTCCAGGTCGCCGGAGCCACCGGGGACCACGCCATTGTGCGACAGATTAAGCTTCACGAACACAAAGCCTTGCTGGGCAAAATAATCAGCCAATACATTGAAATGGCCCCAGTCTTTGAAGCCTTTGAAGCCGTGCACAAACACCACCAACGGCTTGGGCTGCCCATCGGCCAAGTAGTGCGCATCGGCTTCAAATGGGCGAGAGTGGGAAGGGCTGGTCAGCAGAAAATCGACAATGGTAGGAGAGTCGGCCATAAAAGCTAGGTAGTAGAAACGAAAGCAAGGAAGCAAAAGACGGCTATAACGGCTCCAAAGTGCGGCAAAAACCTGCTACTTCGCGGTGTTACACGATTCCAAACCGTTGAGTAGGTTTGTCGGTTAGGAAACCGCCCCGCCCCGCCGTATCATTGCGGCGCCTTGAGTTGCTCAAGCTTTACGCATGAAAAGTACGCTGGACGTTATTAAGGCCCCGATTGCGGCCGAAATGGAGGAATTTGAACACAAATTCCGCGCGTCCATGCAGAGTAGGATTTCCCTGCTCGACAAAATCATGAACTACATCGTGAAGCGCAAGGGCAAGCAGATTCGGCCGATGTTCGTGTTCTTCACGGCCAAAATCAGCGGCGGCGACCCACTTCCCGAAGCAACGTTCCGCGGCGCGGCTCTCATTGAGCTGCTGCACACGGCCACCCTCGTGCACGACGACGTGGTAGATGAATCGAACTACCGCCGCAGCTTTTTCTCGGTCAATGCGCTCTGGAAAAACAAGATTGCGGTGCTCGTCGGCGACTATCTGCTGAGCAAAGGCCTGCTGCTAAGTTTGGAGAACAACGATTTTGAGCTGCTCAAAATCGTGTCGAATGCTGTGCGCGAGCTGAGCGAGGGCGAGCTGCTGCAAATCGAAAAAGCCCGCCGCCTCGACATCACCGAGGACGTGTATTTCGATATTATCCGCCAGAAAACGGCCTCGCTGATTGCCTCGTGCTGCGCCGTGGGCGCGGCTTCGGCCGGCGCCGATAAGGAAACCATTGAGCGAGCTAGGTTATTTGGCGAGAAAGTCGGCATTGCTTTTCAGATCAAAGACGACTTGTTCGACTACGGCACGGCCGAAATCGGCAAGCCCGTTGGCATCGATATCAAGGAGAAAAAGATGACGCTGCCGCTCATCTACGCACTGCAACAGGCCGATTGGCTCACCAAGCGCCGCGTCATATTCAACGTGCAGAACAACGACGGCCGCAAAGACCGGGTGCAAGCCGTTATTGATTTCGTGAAAAAATCCGGCGGCCTCGACTACGCCGTGCGCCGCATGCAGGAGTACCGCGATGAAGCCCTGCAACTGCTTTACACCTTCCCGGCTTCGCCGGCGCGCACTTCGCTGGAGCAGTTGATCAACTACACGATTGAACGAGAGAAGTAAGTCTGAACCACGGATTCGACGGATTTTTCGGATTCCACAGATTTTGTAGACGATTCGCTTCCGCTCTCTTTCTGATTTATTCGGAAAAAAGAAAAGCCTTCCCAGCAGTGGGAAGGCTTTTTTACTGACCAGAACCTAGGTTGTTAATCGGCCACGAATCCGTGTAATCCTAAGAACCCGACCGAAGCCATAGTTTTAAGCTTCCGGCTCGGCTACCTGGTAGCTTATTTTATCGGCCGTCACGTCAGACACATCGAAGCGGACGCCGTCGAAGGTGCTTTTCACGGTGATGCTGTGAATCATGTCGCAGCCGGGGCACTTGATTTCTTCGGTTTCGAACTGGTCGGTTGCGTCGAGCGACGAGGCGTCGGAGTCGGGAGCCGGCACACCGAGCAGGTCGGTAAATACTTCAGTATGACACTGGTTACACTCAAATTTTAGACCTACGGTGCGGCCTTGTAATTCTTCGAGCGGAGCTAGGGTATCGGTTTTTTGCTGAATCCACATAAGCGGTGATGGTTGGGTTTGGGAGAGTGGCGGTATTGCTAAAAGCAAGCTGGCTGCCTGCTCGTGTTAGGTGTACGCACAAAACCCCGCTTTATGTTGTGTTTTGAAAAAGAGAATCAACCTGTCATTCCGAGCAGCGCGAGGAATCTGCGGAAAGAAAGCTAGGTTATTGCCTCATATTCGTTGTCTCTGCTTGAGGCGCAGAATGCTCGGAATAACAAGCTGCTGTAAATGCCCATCCCTATGTCTGTTACCTCCTCAGTAAGTACTAAAAACCTGCCCGTGGTGCCGCGGTACAAGTCATTGCTCGGCTCTATGCTGCTGGCGGCCAACCCCATCCCGATTCTCAACAGCTACCTGGATACGTACGGCGATACGCTGATCCTGTACATCGGCGGCGTCCGCCCCACGCTGCTCACCCGCGACCCGGGCCTGGTGCAGCACATTCTGCAAAAGAACCACCGCAACTATCCAAAGTCGGAGTTTTCGCACGGTATTGCACGCTACCTAGGTCATGGCCTGCTCACCAGCGAAGGCAGCTACTGGCTCCAGCAGCGTCGCCTGATTCAGCCGGGCTTTCACCGGCAGCGCGTGGCCGGATTAGTGGAAGTAATGCAGGCCGAAATAAACGAATGCCTAAAGCCACTCGAACGCCAGCTGGGGCAGGAGGAAGGCGCCGTGGAAGTAGCGGTGCATAAGCTCATGACCAACACGGCGTTTCGCATTATCGCGCGTTCCACTTTCAGTACCAACATCAACAATGCCGAGCTGGAGCAGATGTCAGCGCTGCTCACGGCTATCCAGGCGTTTTATGTGCGTACCATTCGGCAGCCGTATCTGCGGCCGTGGCTTTCCCTGCGAAACCAGTTTCAGCAGCACGATAAGCTAGCCTCGGAGCTGCGCGAAATGGTGCGCGGCTACGTGCGGCAGCGCCAGCAAACGGCTGGCTCTTACGACGACCTATTGCAAATGCTGCTCGATGTACGCTACGAAGACACCGGCGAGCCGATGACGGAAGAGCAAGTAGTCGACGAAGCGCTGATCCTGCTCGTAGCCGGCCACGAAACGTCCGCTAATGCCTTGTCGTGGATGTGGTATTTGCTGGCCCAGCATCCGCAGGTAGTCACCCGCATGCGGACCGAAATGACGCAGGTGCTCGACGGCCGCTCAGCTTCCTTTGCCGATTTGCCGAACCTAGGTTACTCACTGCAAATCGTGCAGGAAACCATGCGCCTCTACCCGCCCGCCTGGATTGTGGACCGCGTGGCGCAGGAAGACGATTCGTATAACGGTATCAGCCTACCTAAAGGCACTTTGGTTTCCGCGTACCTGCTCGGCATTCACCACGCACCTAGCCTCTGGCAAGATGCCGAAACGTTCCGCCCCGAGCGTTTTGCGCCCGAGCAGATGAAGCAGCAACCGCCGTACGCGTACATTCCATTTGGCGGTGGCCCACGCCTGTGCATCGGCAATCAATTCGCCCTCACTGAAATGCAGTTGGTGTTGCTCGAAATGCTGCGCCGCTTCGAGGTAGATTGGGTCGAGCAACCACCAATTCAGCTGCAACCGCTCATCACGCTCCGCCCGCGGCAGGAGATTCGGCTGCAGTTTCGGAAACGAAGCTAGATTTTGCAGACGTAGGATAAAGCAAAGCAGACCGTCATGCTGAGCTTGTCGAAGCATGACGGTCTGCTTTGCTTTTGAAAGCTAGGTTGTTAATCCTTCACCAGCTTATCAATCGTCTGGTTGAAATCGGCTACCAACTCATCGTAATACTTGCCAGTGCCGGGGCCGGAGAAGCCCGTATTGATCTTCCGCACGTCGCCTTTTTTGTCGATGATGATGGTGGTGGGGAAGGCTAGCACTTTGTCTATCTGCGGCAGCGACTTCGAGGCGGCGTCCTTGTCGGCGATGCCCGCCACGGCTAGGTCGTAGCCAACCTTGAAGCGGTCCTTCATCTTGCGCAGGCGCTCGGCGGCTTTGGCGTACTCGGGGCTGCGCTCGTAACCTAGGCCGATGATTTCTACGCCGCGGCTTTTGTTCTTCTCGTACCACGGCGCCAGGAAGTTCGTTTCATCCATGCAGTTGGGGCACCACGAACCGAGCAACTGCACCACCACCACTTTGCCCTTGTACTTCGGGTCGGAAAGCGAGATGGCGCCGCCTTCGTAGATGCTCGGGAATTTGAAAGCTAGCTTTTTCTCGCCCGGCTTCATGAAGGTGAGCGAATTGGCGTCGGGCAGCTTGGCGTTAGAGTCTAAGTCCGCAACCCAAGTCTCATGGCCGCTCTTGCCGCTGTAGAAGTCGCCTGTAATAACATTTACAGTATTAGCAGGGTGCATCTGCGCAGTGAATAGAAAAGCATGACTGCCGTCAAAGGTGCTTAGCTTTAATTGGTTGCCATCAACTTCTCCAGCTAGATACCGGTAATCACCAGTGGTAGTAAGGAAAGTACCTGTTACCTCGCTAGACCCTTGCTCGAAAATACCTACAGCAGGATAAGTTTTGCCTTCTTCATCCTTGAAGGTAACTCGATAGGTTCCGCCAAATGCTTGATAAGCTTTAGGTTGTTTTTTTAGAAATAAGCTTTTCTCTCCTTTGGTCGCCGCAAACGGCACACGATACGGCTCCTTTGCGTCATACTTCACCCAAGCACCTTTCAGCTTGTCCTCGCCATCCTTGCGCACGACCAGTGCCGCATCGAAGGCACCTAGCTTGATGGTGGTTGAGTCGCCGGCGGCGGCTATTTCTTCGAGCTTCAGCTTCTCGGCGCCATTGCGCAGGTACACGGCCACGGGCTGGTTGTTGTTGCCGGTTTCGACGTCAAACAAGAACGGAATTTCCTGGCTTTGCGCTGAGAGCACGCCGCGCCAGGTACCAGCTTGCAGGTAGTTAGCATCCGGCGTGGAAGTGGCACCAGCCTCTTTTTGCTCGGAAGAATTGGATTGGCAGCCAGCCACCACCAGCGCAAGGCTAGCTCCGGCTACGATCTGCCGAATGGCGGAAGGAAAGAACATAGATTCAGAAGAAAAGAATGCTTGACTAAACTACTCCAATCTGGAATTAGTTTATATAAGAACGTCGCAAATATAAAGTTTGGGTGCCGCAACAAGGGGCGCTTATATTTGCGTACTGTTCAAAAAGCAGCTTACTTTTTCACTCTTTCCATTTCTCTATTATGGCGTTTGACATAGAAATGATTCAGGCCGTGTACGCCGGTATGGGCCAGCGCATTGAAGCCGCCCGTGCCGCTGTAGGCCGTCCGCTCACGCTAACCGAAAAGATTCTGTACGCTCACTTGTATGGCGGCCAAGTCAACAGTGCGTACGAGCGGGGCGTTTCCTACGTCGATTTTGCCCCCGACCGCGTGGCCATGCAAGATGCCACGGCCCAGATGGCGCTGTTGCAGTTCATGCAGGCCGGCAAAGACAAAACCGCCGTGCCCAGCACCGTACACTGCGACCACCTAATCCAGGCTCGCCTGGGTGCTGACCAAGATTTGGCCGAAGCTAACTCTGAAAACAAGGAAGTGTACGACTTCCTGGCCTCCGTTTCGAACAAATATGGCATCGGCTTCTGGAAGCCCGGTGCTGGTATCATTCACCAGGTGGTGCTCGAAAACTACGCCTTCCCCGGCGGCATGATGATCGGTACCGACTCGCACACGCCAAACGCAGGTGGCCTAGGTATGATTGCCATCGGTGTAGGTGGTGCTGATGCCGTTGACGTAATGGCCGGAATGGCCTGGGAGTTGAAGTTCCCGAAAGTCATTGGCGTGAAGCTGACCGGCAAGCTGAGCGGCTGGACAGCTCCTAAAGACGTAATCCTGAAAGTAGCCGGCATCCTAACCGTAAAAGGCGGCACCGGTGCTATCGTTGAATACTTCGGCGAAGGCGCTGAAAGCATGTCCGCTACGGGTAAGGCTACTATCTGCAACATGGGTGCTGAAATCGGCGCTACCACGTCGGTATTCGGCTTCGATGAGCGCCAGGCTGACTACCTGCGCAGCACCAACCGCGCCGACGTTGCCGAACTGGCCCAAGGCGTAGCCCAACACCTGCGCGCCGACGACGAAGTGTACGCTAACCCCGCTAACTTCTTCGACCAACTGATCGAAATCAACCTGTCGGAGCTGGAGCCGCACGTAAACGGCCCCTTCACGCCGGACGCTGCCTGGCCGATTTCGCAATTCGCTTCGGCTGTGAAAGAGCACGGCTGGCCCGAAAAGCTGGAAGTAGGCCTGATCGGCTCGTGCACCAACTCTTCGTACGAAGACATCACTCGCGCCGCTTCTATCGCCGAACAAGCAGTATCGAAGGGCCTGACGGTGAATGCTGAATTCACGGTAACGCCCGGCTCGGAACTCGTGCGCTACACCGTAGAGCGCGACGGTCTGCTCGACACGTTTGCTCAAATGGGCGGCGTCGTGCTGGCTAATGCTTGCGGTCCGTGCATCGGCCAGTGGGCTCGTCATACCGATGACCCCAAGCGCCGCAACTCGATCATCACCTCGTTCAACCGCAACTTCGCTAAGCGTAACGACGGCAACCCGAACACCCACGCTTTCGTAGCTTCGCCCGAAATTGTAACGGCTTTCGCTATTGCCGGTGACTTGACTTTCAACCCGCTCACTGACACGCTACCCACCAAAGATGGTCAGCAAGTGAAGCTAGATGAGCCACGCGGTGTAGAAACTCCTCCTCGTGGTTATGACGTAGAAGATGCTGGTTACCAGGCACCTGCTGCCACCGGCGTAGGTATACAGGTACTCGTTGATCCGGAGTCCGACCGTCTAGAGTTGCTGGAGCCCTTCAAGCCCTGGGAAGGCACTGACCTCAAAGGTCTGCGTCTGCTGATTAAAGCGCAGGGCAAGTGCACCACCGACCACATCTCTATGGCTGGCCCTTGGCTGATGTACCGTGGTCACCTGGACAACATCTCCAACAACATGCTGATCGGGGCCACCAACGCCTTCAATGGCGAAGCTAACGCCGTGAAGGACCAAGTGACGCAGGGGAATCCGTATTCGTCAGTGCCGCAGGTTGCTCGTAACTACAAGTCGATGGGTATCGGCTCGGTAGTAGTAGGCGACGAGAACTACGGTGAAGGTTCTTCGCGCGAGCATGCTGCCATGGAGCCTCGCCACCTAGGTGTACGCGCCGTGATTGTGAAGTCGTTTGCCCGTATTCACGAGACCAACCTCAAGAAGCAAGGCATGCTGGCTCTCACCTTCGCCAACAAGGCCGACTACGACCTGATCGAGGAGGACGACACGATCGACATCATTGGCCTGACGACGTTCGCGCCGGGCAGCCAGATCCAGGCTCGTCTGCACCACACCGACGGTGACACGGACCTGATCAACCTGAACCATACCTACAACCAAGGTCAGATTGAGTGGTTCAAGGCTGGCTCTGCGTTGAACCTGATCCGCTTGCAGGAAACGGGTGGCGCTCAGCTCTCGCAGAAGTAAGTAGCAAACCTAGGTACCTAGGTTCTGTAAAACGGCCGCTTCCTGAAAAGGAGGCGGCCGTTTTTGTATGAATAAGTTTGCGCTCTGCTGAGGCTGGCGCATTCGAAAGAGGCAGGTTGTCCAAAAAGCCCGTGTTTCCCGTGCAGATTTCTCATTCAGGACAGGCGTGTATTCTCAAATTGGGATAAGAGGACTTGGCTACAAAGCTTGGGAGCGGCTTGTAAAGAAATAATAATATAAAAATTTATATATTTAAATTATAGTTTTATATTTTTGTATTCGCCCTACCTATTTGCTCACGCCTGTTTTCCTCTGTGATGATGACCTGTTCCCAAGTTGAGAATTTTTTGCAGTTGCTGGGATTTCAGCCGGATACTGTTCCTCATGCCTATTGGCAGAATACCGTACAAGGGTGCATTCGGGTGCGGCATAATAGCGCGGGGCGGGGCATCCTGATCGAAGGACCGCAAGGGTTGGTAGGAGGAAACGTGAGCCACGGTCGGCACCTGCTCACGATGCTGTCCACAGCCGGGTGGACGGCCAGTGAAGTGCCGGAGAGCTAGGTAGCTAGGTGAGCTAGGTTGTTGCGGTATTTCTGCGGCGGCTACTCAGCCGCAGGAATGGGTGATGCGTATACGTATAGAGGCACACCGCCCAATACAGACCTGTTTTCTTGCTCCTCTTGCTTATGGCTGTAGCATTTACTTCCATCACTGCTGCACCAGAGCCGTCGTATGTATTTAACAATGCGGCCGGTTCAATAATGCTTATGCCCAAACAGGGCTATGTTCGTTTGGGCTGGGCCGGGTATCCAACCTCGGCGCCGGTGTGGCAGCAGCTGTTGGATCAGGCGCTTGTGCAACTGCAACACTATCAGTGGCATAAGCTGTTAGGTGATCAGCGGGTGCTGCCGCTGTTTGCCGCCGAAAACCAAGCATGGATACTGCTCGACAGGCTGCCGCGGGCCACACGGGCGGGCTTGCGCTACGGGGCAATTGTAGCTCCGCAGAATGTGCTGGTGCGGCTGGAAACGGCTGCTTTCCTGTGTGAGTTTAATGCGTATCCGATTACGTACTGCCTTTTTGCGGACGAGGCTGCTGCTATAGCGTGGCTGGAGCAGCAGCCCTAGGTTTGGTAGTAGCGTTGTCGTACGCTGCCGCCGCTTCATTGCGCTGCCTTCGTACCTTTACCGCATACGGTGATGGATTGCCACCGCGAGCCGCCGGATCCAACTGCTCCGCGCTGATGATTCCTACGCAACGGGCGGCCACGCGGGTCGGCCGGGTAGTTCATCCTGATGCTCGCTTTCATGGTCGGTCGTATTCTCTCCTTTCGTTGGCTGCCTGCACCTTTGCGGGCGCTGGCTATTACCTCGCATTTGCTGTTTTTGAGCCGTTGGGTGCTGCTTAGCCTCCTGATCGGAACATTAGCGGGTACTGCGTCCGCTGTTTTTCTGGTCTCGCTGGATTGGGTAACGCGCTGGCGGGAGCTGCACCTGTGGGTAATTGGCCTGCTACCCGCAGCAGGCTTTGTGATTGGGTTGGCTTACCACTACTTCGGCAGCCGGGTGGTGCGCGGCAACAACCTGATTCTGGATGAAATTCATGCCCCGCAAGGCCTGATACCGCTACGGCTGGTGCCGCTGGTACTCGGGGGCACGCTGCTCACTCATCTGTTTGGCGGCTCGGCCGGGCGCGAAGGCACCGCAGTGCAAATGGGCGGCGCCTTGGCCGATCAGCTCACTCACCTTTTCCGACTGCGCCCCCGCGACCGGCGCCTGCTGCTGATTGCGGGCATGAGCGCGGGCTTTGCTTCGGTTTTTGGAACCCCACTGGCTGGGGCTGTCTTTGGGCTGGAAGTGTTCCTGCTAGGTTCTGTCCGCTACGATGCCATTCTACCTAGCTTCCTGGCCGCCATCAGCGCCGACTACGTGACCCGTGCCTGGGGCGTGGGACACACGCATTACCCGCAGCTTGAAGCTTTCTCCATCACGCCGCTGGCCCTGATTTGTACCCTGATCGTAGGAATTTTATTCGGGTTGGTGGCCCGTAGCTTCGCAACGCTCACGCACTGGATCAGTAAACGATTTGGGCGCATCGGCTACCCGCCGCTACGGCCGGTAATTGGTGGTGTGTTGGTAGTTGCATTCGTGTGGGGGCTAGGTACCACGCGCTACATCGGGCTGGGCGTGCCCGTTATTGTAGAAGCCTTTCATACGCCGCTCGGCCCCGCGGACTTTGCCTGGAAGCTTTTGCTGACGGCGCTTACCTTGGGTTGCGGCTTCAAAGGCGGCGAGGTGACGCCGCTGTTTTTCATCGGGGCGGCGCTAGGCAGCGCCTTGTCGGTGGTGGTGCCGTTGCCAGTGGCCTTGCTGGCCGGCATGGGCTTCGTGGGCGTATTTGCGGGCGCGGCCAACACGCCTCTGGCATGCACGCTGATGGGCTTAGAGCTGTTTGGCGTGCAGGCAGGCGTGTACCTAGGTTTGGCCTGCGTCGTGGCTTACCTGTTCTCCGGACACGGCGGTATTTACTCGGCACAGGTTATTGGGCAAGCCAAGCACCCGCGTTTTGGGCGGCAGCAGGGCAAGCGGCTGGGAGATTTATAAAATAAAGGCCGAACGGAGCCTCCGTTCGGCCTGAAGAAAGTTTTGTTTACACAAGCAACCTAGCTCGCATCTTCCTCTTTCCAGGTAGAAGAAGTACCGCTACCATAGCGCGGATCATCGGCCGCATAAGCAGCGCGGCGGGTGCTTTCGTCGCTGTTTTGGGCTGCCGCCACCGCCTCCGGATCTTGGTTCTGCTCGACGTGACCACGCTGCCCCGCTGGGTCGGCTTGCCGGCTCACCTGGCCGTAGTCTTCAGTGGCGTTCGGGCGCTTCTTGCGGAACTCGCTGAACTCGTCGGGGTTGTCGTTTGAGCCGTCGTTGGATGCCTGCGCAGACCTAGGTTGGCCGGCATTCTCTGGATTACCAAACTCACCATAGTTTGGCGTGGCAGGAGTGCCCTGAGGCGTTGGTTGGGGCGTATTTTCCATGGAGAAGCGAATAAGGAGAAAGTAGGGTAACTGTTGAGTATACGTGCTTGCTCCTGTTTTGGCTACTATGCGGCCTCAGCGGAGCGGAGCGCATCAATTCGGTACTTAGAAAATACCAGCAGGGGGTTTGTTGCCGCAGGTCTCAAAGCGTAGCTACCTGCCCCTGCCTGTTTTCCCTGGGTTTTTGCACCAAGTAATAATAAGCCAGAATCAGCAGGCCAATCAGGAAGGGGATGATAGCCAGATGCTTGCCTTCGATGGTATGAGCAATCAGAACGGTATCGAAACCAACAAACTCGCTGATCATCCAGTAGGAGTTGGCCGCAATCCAGAACACAATAGCTAGGTTGTGCGCCAGCTCCGACTTGAGGCTGCGCGTGCGCCAACAGATGATAACGGCAATGCCGAGCGTGGGCAGAATCATCAGCAGGCCCAGCGGTTTCCACACCATGCACCAGCTAATGTCTTTCACCAGCCAGAACAGGATGTGCATATTCTCCATCTTCCGGTACTCGGCCGGGATGCTGTAAACTTCTTCGGAGGTTGGTTTCATGCGAAAAGCGGAAAGCCAAATCTACTCAGCAAAAAGGCTAGTAAAAAAGAAACCCGGCTACCTCCGCGTGGTAAGCGGAAGCGCCGGGATAGGAGGGTTTACCTGAAAAACGAAGCAGCAGTTAATTCAGCCACACCTCAGCCACCGACTCGAAGCGGTGGGGGGCGAAAGCACCGTAAGGACGCTCAGCGTAAAAACCCAGTACGTGAATCTGTGGCTCGCCGGTGCGGGCGTTGGTCATCACGCGCACAGGGTACACTTTGCCAGCAACCGGCCAATCACCGATATAGTCGGCAGGACGGCGGCTAGCATTCACGCAGCGGGCATATTGCTGCACGGGAAGCGGAGTAGGAAGCTTTACTTTCGACATATGCAAAGATACGAATGCCTGATGAAAACTAAAAATGTTAGCCAATTATATTTGTAAGATACCGCACGTCTATGATGCTTAGGTTCAGGAACTTTTTTAATACGATTTTAACTAATGTCTAAGTAATGAGGGCTATATAGCATAGATTTATTATGCAAGCATACTTTTTATAGCGCTATAATTATTAGCTATGCTATTTTTTTTAGTAGTGCTTGTTTTGAACTGCCCGTAACCAGTTAGTAGACAATAATCTAATGCTTGGAAGTGTTGTAAAAACCAGATAGTTGTAATAGCTGATGATTGATCGAGACTTTAGATGCTAGTTGCAAGCACAAACGAAAGGCCCCTCGTTCACAGTAGGTTATTCTGTGAGCGAGGGGCCTTAAGCTAGGTTGGGCCGTGTGGTTACGGCTGTACCAGAACGCGGCGAGTAAGCGTGTTAGTTGGGCTTTGCACCTGAATGACGTACATGCCCGCCGTGTAGCTACCTAGGTCGAGGTCGGTGGCGGTGCTGCGTACGGGCTGCTGATGGATGCACTGGCCAAGTGAGTTCAGCAGGCGCAGCTGTTGCCCAACAAAGGCCTGCGGAACTTCGACGCGCACCTTACCGGCCGTAGGATTTGGATACACCTGCCACTCGGTAGTAGCAGTAGCTTGGCGCGTTGGTAGCACCGTTGCATTGTAGTTGAGCTGAGCCGACGTAGCCGCAGTTTGCAGTTCGGCCAGCGAAGCGGCGCCGAGTACGGCAAAGGCCACCGTAACGGAGTCGCCGGGCGCCAGGGTCTTGATGGCTGCGCCTACTACCTGCGATACGTCGGTGCCGTTGGGCAAGCCCGCCGTGGGCTTGCTGGTACCGCTGCTCAGCGACAGGAACTTCTCTGCGCGGCTGAGGCCATCGCGCATGTAGATCGGCGAAGCCGCCGAGCCATTATTATCAATTGAATAGACCGTTGGCGTGCCGCCACGCAGCACTTTCACGCCCGTGTAGATGCTGGTAGCAACCGGCGAGTACACGTAGCCCAGCGAACGGCTAGCATCCCAGTCGGCGGCGTTGCGGGTAACCGTAAGCGGCAGGTCCCAGTCCATAAACAGGCCCGCGTAGAGGGGGCGCAGCGTGTCAGCAGTCACGTTAGTCATCGTGTACTCCACCACCACGTAGTTGCGCTGCCCGGCATTCGACCATGCATACGCGTGCTGGTTGATGCGCAGGCCTACGCTGTTCTTCTGCTGGGCGCTGGGGGCCGCATCGCGGAAGGTGCCGGAAGCTTCCTGAGTGGCCCGCAGCGGAACGGCATTCATAGCAAGCTGGTTGAGGGACGAGAAGTCGGTGCGGCTGTTGTAGGGTGTTTCGCGGACGCGGTCGGAAGTGCGGGTGGGGCTGGTTGCCACCATCAGGCCGCCTTCGGCCAGCAGCAGGCCGCTATTTTTGTAGGTGATGCTCTCACCCAGGTAAGACCCCAGGCCATCGTAGCCGATGTTGCCGCGGCTGGTAAGCGTGAGGCGCAGGTCGCCGGCGTCGAGCAGGACGTAGCCGGGGTTGAGCAGCAGCGTGATAAACTGGTCGCTCTCGTAGCCATGGGCCGCAAAGTGGTATTTGAGGATGGCCTTCGTATTAACCGGTACTGCGGCGTCGACGGATACCTGGAATGGTGCATCTTCGTTCGTGACGTGTTCCAGCGTGGCCAGCGAACCTACTACGCAGGTATTTTGGCGAACGGTTACGTAAGGGGAAAGCGACGTAAGCGTTATTTTAAGTTGATCAACGGGCAGCAGCATGTTCTGCACCTCCGTGATAATGCTCATCGCATCACCGGCCAGGAATACCTCGCGCGAAGGCGTAAACTTGCTGCTTATCACGCGGATTTCGCGTCGGTCGGTTTGAGTAACGGCGCGGTAGGCATTGATGCGACCGGTACCTAGCTTGCCAACGTAAGCACTATTATCGGCCAAGCCGTAGATATTGTCAGCCGTTTGGCGCAACTGGGCCGCTACCTGATCGGCAGTGTACTGCGGAAAGCGGGTCCTTACCAAGGCAGCCACGGCCGCTACCTGCGGAGCCGCAAACGACGAGCCGCCAACACCAATATAATCATTGAGATAGTCGCCAAACGTAGTCCAGATATTCTGGCCGGGCGCTGATACCGAAACTTTGTAGCTGTAGGTAGCGGCGCCACCTTTTACATCGCGGGTCGTCAGGGAAGCTACCGAAATAACGTGGTCGTAGCTGGCCGGGTAAAAGTCCAGCTCGGCATTGGTGTTGCCCGCTGCTGCTACCACCACTGCATCGCGGTTGACGGCAGCGTAGTTAATAACATCCTGCTCGAACTGCGAGCGGCCGCCCTCGCCGCCCCAGGATAGGTTAATAATCTGGCAGCCGTGATCAGCAGCGTACACTACTCCTTCAAAACCCGCGAAGTCGCCGGCGTAAGTGCTGGGATAAGCCTTGATAGGCAAGTACTTGCAGCGAAAGCCCACACCGGCTACACCAAGGCCATTGTCGGCGCGGGCAGCGGCAACGCCCGTTACTAAAATGCCGTGCACCTTCTCGTTGGTTAGCGGGTCGGAGGTGGGGTCGTTGTCATGATCGGCTAAGTCCCAGCCGTTGAAGTTGTCGACGTAGCCATCGTGGTCATTGTCGATGCCGTCGATGGGGTCGGCGTAGTTGTGCTTGATCTGCTCTTTCAAATCTTCGTGCAGCAGGCGCGTGCCCGTATCAACGATGCCGATAACGATGGAAGTATCGCCTTTGGTCACGTCCCAGGCGCGGTAGGCCTTGATGTTTTTCAGGTAGTATTGCTGGCCCGCTACCGAGTCGGCCAGTGGGTCGTTGGGCTGGGAGAGCAGCGGACGGCGGTAAAGCGGCTCGGCGTATTCCAGGGCGCCGGTTTGCATGAGGGCGCGGCAGGCTTTTTCCAGCGAGAAATCGGGTGCTAGGTCAACCTGATACACCAGCTGAAGATTGACGGCACCATGGCGGTCGGGGTCGGGGAGCAATGAGTGCGGAAACTTGAGGCGAAGATTCGTCGCACCTAGCTGCTCCAGCACGCTGGTGAGCACCGGAACGTTCGGCTGCGTAGCGCCAGCCTGGCTGCGGAATTCAGACTTGAGTTTTAGGACCAGCTTACCCGGTTGAGCAACCGGTGTTGATTGGGCGCATAAGCTGCTGATAGTGTCGGTAGAAAGGAATAGTACTAATAAAAGGGTGCGTAGAAATTCTTTCATAAACGAGCGGAAGAATAGGAGGAATACAGTTTCAGGAGCTTAAGAAGACATTTTTCGTGCCGTCTGCCTGATTTTATTCAATTCTCCTACTTTCCTACAAGTTTGCCTGTGTTCTACACAATTATGCTTGTTTATAGGTAAAGTTATAAGAGTAATCTTGGTTAATATCTAAGTTATTGAATGTTCTTAAGAGAGCTTTGGCTTACATTAAATAGGACTATCCCAGAATGAAAGAGATTTTGCTCAATCGTAGAATTAGCAACTTGCAGCCAGTTGTCCATAATTAAGAAGCTGATAAAGAGCAAGGTGATGCAAGCAATCTAGCCCTAGGGTTAAAGATGTTGGGTGTGATGAGAACCTAGGTTTGTACGGACGTGTGGGCGAAGCTGAGAAGGTAGTGGGCACGAAAAAGCCCCAACGCCGGAGGGCATTGGGGCTTTTGAATGGACAGCTATAAATGTGTTAGTTGCCGGTAGGACGCTCCTTGCCGGAAGCTTCAGGGGCACAAGATTTTGCCTGCACTTTGCCATCAGCCCCAAACTCGATGCGAATAGGCGTTGTGTCGGTGGCACTGCCGAAGAGATACGACCAAGTGGTACCGTTGCCGCTTTTGTCGTCCTGACCGGTGGGCTCGCCCATGAGGTGGCGCACCTGTTCCTGGGTCATCCCGATTTGGACCTTCGCGCAAGCCTCGGCATTCTTGTAGCTTTCTTGCGCTGTGCAGCCCGCCAAAAAGCAGCTGGCTGCAATGGCAACCGAGAGAATATAATTTTTCATAAACCAGGGGTTAGAACAGGTTTTGCAGGTCCTTGCGCAGGTTGTCGATGCCTCGGCGGATTTCATCCCAGGTGCTCGGCTCAGACGAGGATGTCTTTATTTCCTGCACCGACCCGAGCTGCTGAGCTAGCTTGGCGCGTTTCACTTCCAGGGCCGCAATGTGCTCGTGGTACGTGGCTTCGGAATGCGCGGTAGTAGTATGGGCGCGATTTTGGAGAATCTTGATTTTGGCCGTTAGCTCTTCGAGGGCTTGGTGAAGCTCGTGCTCGTTGAGTTGCGGCGCACGCATGTGTTCGGGGTGCGGAGTGTAGGTCATGGCGGATATAGCTAGGTTGGTACCGGCGGCAAAAGGCCGGCGCCAACAGGCGGAAAATCAGTCTAGCTGTTTGTACTGATTTTGCAGGCTAAAGGATGCCGCCACCCAGCAGAATAGCGCTTTCAGACGCCCCATTGGCGCGGCACACCTAGCTCACGGGCCAGCGGTGCCACTGCCGATTGCCACAAGCGTTCTAGCAGTTCGTTCACCGGCGGAGCTAGCTCTATGTGGTAATCGGGGTGGAGCTTATCGGCTTGGCGCAGAACGTCGTGGGTACGCTTGGCTAGGTGCTGAAGCAACGGCTGTGTGGGGCCGTGCAGGCGCGCTACGCAGGCGGGCTGATGCTCAAACACGCGACTAAGCAGCCGCACTGTCAGTTCCACTTCGCCGAGCGTATCGCCCGTGATTCTGGCGTGGTAGCCGATACGGGCTTGCAGCTGCCGCACAATAACCAGCAGATCATTAGGAGTTTGGTGAAAGCCGCGCACCGGGTCGTCAATCTGCGTGCGCAATGCCTGGCGGCGGTCTTCAAGGGCGTCGGGGCCTTCTAGCAGGCGGTAGGCTAGCTGCTCGGTCAGCACGGCATCCTGGCTGACGAGGCGGGTGAGCAGTTGGTCTTTTTCTTTCTGGGGCAGGTTGAGCAGGGCTTTGCGGAGGTCGGGGGAGAGCGTGGGCATGATAAGCTAAGGTTGTGCTACGCTGAGTGGTAGAAACGTGCGGCAACAACACCCAAACACAAAAGGTAGGTTTATTTCTCCTGCGGAAACTGATATTCCTGCAAAGCGGCTTTCGATTTAGGGGTGGGTGTTTCGGCCAGCTGTTCGGCGGGTACGGCCATGCCTTGCAGGGCCAGTTGGTGCCGCGCCTCGTCGAACTCATTCTCGCTCTTGGCAATAACCAAAGTAGCCACGCCATTGCCGATGACGTTGGTGATGGCCCGTGCTTCCGACATAAACCGATCAACGCCGAGCAGCAGCGCCACGCCTTCTACGGGAATGACTTTGGTAGCCGCCAGGGTAGAAGCCAGCACGATAAAGCCCGAACCCGTCACGCCCGCCGCGCCTTTCGAGGTGAGCATCAGAATACCAATGAGCGACAATTCCTGCCCCAACGACAGCGAGATGTCAAAAGCCTGCGCCAGAAAAATAACCGCAATCGACAGGTAAATGGAAGTGCCATCGAGGTTGAAGGAATAGCCCGTCGGAATGACCAAGCCCGCGACGGAGCGCGAGCAGCCCAGGCGCTCCAGCTTGTCGATCATGCGCGGCAAGGCCGACTCCGACGACGAAGTGCCGAGCACCAGCAGAATTTCCTCCTTGATAAAACCTAGGTAGCGCCACAAACTCAGCCCGTAAAACCGCATAATCAGGTTCAGCACCACGAAAATGAACAGGAACATGGTTAGATAAACTACCAGCATGAGCTTAGCCAGCGGCAGCAGCGTGGCAATACCGTATTTGCCAATCGTGAAAGCCATACCGCCGAACGCCCCCAGCGGAGCTAGCTTCATGACGATGGCCAGCACCCCGAACATAGCGTGCGAAAGCCGGTCGAAGGTCTGCATGAGCGGCTGACTGTAGTTGGAGGGTAAGCGGCTGACAGCCACACCAAACAGCACCGCGAACAGCAGCACTTGCAGCACTTCACCCTCCGCAAAAGCGCCCACCACGTTGTGCGGCACAATGTGGGTAATGAACCCCACCCAATCCATGCCGCCCGAGGTGGCTTGCGTGGTGTACTTCGCGGCTTCGGCTGCTTGCGCCGCCCCTTGGCTCGCTACCGAAGCGCGGGCATCGATGCCGTGGCCGGGCTTGGCTAGGTTCGCCGCCGTTACACCGATTGCCAGGGCTAGGGTTGTCACGATTTCGAAGTACAGCAGCGCCTTGCCACCCACGCGGCCCACCTTTTTCATGTCGCCCATGCTGCCAATGCCGAGCACCACCGTCAGGAAGATGATGGGCGCAATGAGCATTTTGATGAGGTTGATGAACGTGTCGCCCACCGGTTTCAGCGCCGCCCCGAAGCCGGGAAACAGCGACCCGACGACAATACCGAGGGCAATAGCCGTGAGGACTTGAAAGGTGAGGTTGGAAGTGAGTTTTTTCATGCTGCTGGTAAAAAGGACGAAGCCGACCTAGGTAGCCCTAGTCGGCTCGTAACGCAGGTTTGCGGCTGCGGTTCTAAAGATGCGTACGGCGAAAGCTAGGTTGCGGGCTTCGCGATTTTCCAGATGGAAATTAGGGCTAGGAGCAGGAGCAGGTAGAGAGAGCTACGCCAAAGTGGATGACCACAGTTTACAAGAAGTTAGGAAGACAATTATCAATGTATTTAGGACTGTATTCGGATTCAGGTTCCTCCGTAAGGACGTAAATAGTAAGTGTTTTACCACGATTATCAACAGCGTATTGATGCCAGTTATTTCTTGTTAACATATCCAAGACCCTGACTACATCACTGTATGATGCACCCGAGTAGAAGCGAAATCTGATGCCGTTAACAGAGTTAGGATATTTTCGAAGTCTATACAGGGATTGTTGAGCCGCTTGAATTGTCCACCGGTTGGAAAAAGCGTGATTAGTAAAGGTGTAGTCATGCCAAATCCTCAGTGCTTCAATTTCTTGTTGCGTGTAGCACCAGCGAGAAGCAGAGCCATCATCAAAGAAAGAGGGGGATCCATCACAGCGTGGCATGATAGTGAGCTTTAAAACATGCTGAGTTTGAAGCTTTTTATTTCTAGCAATCTGCATACACCCGAGCAGCAACAGAAACCCCAGCGCCAGCAGTCCCGGCGGAAACAGCAGCTTGCGACGATAACGACGAGGAAAGTACATACGTGTGGAAGTAGTGAGTTTGGACCTGTACAGCTAGGTGATGCCCAGCCGTGCCATTTTCCACACGGATGCTAGGTTAAGTGGCAGAAATATCTACAGAGCGCTTCGCCACGACAGCTAAACCTAGCTTTATTCTCCAAGCAGCGACTGATTCACATACACATACGTGTAGCGGTGCGCTACCTGCTCCGGCACGGCGGAAAGGTGCTGTTGCGTCCAGGTATCATCGTCGAAGATGCTTTGCAGCTGAGCTTCGATTTCATCCAGTGAAAGGTCCGTGAACTTGTCGTCGAGGGCGACGGCGCGCTGGCGTAGCTCGTCGAGCGTGGTGGCCAGGGTAGTAGGAGCAGGGGCGTCGGAAGTTGGGAGCTGCTGGAGAGCGGCTAGCACCTGCGGGGTGAGATATTGTTTCATTGGAGTGAAAAGCTAGATTATAACAAGGTAACGAAAACGAGTGCAGGTCGGGGGTGGAACCAGAACACGCACAGAATACGAACAAATCAGCTGGCTTCCCGTTGGGCAGAACATACTTTGTTTCCTGCTTGATGCCCCAACACTACTATCTGCTGCTTCTGCTGCCGATTACCGCCTTTGCCCAGACGCCCGCGCCCGACACCACGCGCACCGTGCGGCTGCCCGAAACCGTGGTGACCGGCTACGGCACCCGCCTGCCGTTGCGCCGCACGGCCGCCGCCATCGGCGTAGTCGATGCCGCTACCATTGGCCGTTTCAACCAAACCTCGCTCACCCAAGCCGTAAACACGCTGCCTGGCGTGCGACTGGAAGAACGAGCCACGGCGAGCTACCGCATCAGCGTGCGGGGCAGCACGCTTCGTTCGCCCTTTGGCGTGCGCAACGTGAAGGTGTACTACAACGATATTCCATTTACGGAAGCAGCTGGCACTACGCAACTTAACTTGCTCGATCCGGCCATCATCGGGCGGATTGAGGTGATAAAAGGACCGGCCGGCAGCGTGTACGGCGCTGGTACGGGCGGCGTCATCTTGTTCAGTAACCGCAAGCCTGCACCAGGTGAGGCCAGGGCCCAGGTGGGTTTCACGGCCGGGAGCTTTGGGTTGCAGCGCTACTCCGTAGTAGCCGAAAGTGGCACTGCCACCAGCTCGCTGCGGGTGCAGTATGTGCGTCAATCCGTGGATGGCTACCGGGAGCAAAGCGCTCTGCGCCGCGACGTATTTGCGTTGGATGGCGAGTTTACGCCTTCCGAGAAGCGCACCATCGCCGTACACGGGCTGTATACCGATATCGACTACCAGCTGCCGGGCGGCCTCACACGGGCCCAATACGAGCAGAACCCACGGCAGGCCCGGCCGGGCACGGCTACGGCGCCGGGTACGGTTGCGCAGAAAGCCTCCTATGCCTCGCGAACCGCCTTGCTGGGTGTAAGTCAGGAATATCGTTTCTCCGACCGTTTCTCCAACAAAACGACGCTCTACACGTCGGCTATAACTATTAAAACGCCATATCTGGTCGATTTTGAGCGAAATACGGGAGTTGGTTGGGGCGGACGCTCCAGCTTCAACTACCGCACCGCCATAGCCGGACGCGTGCTGCGCCTGAGCGCCGGCGCTGAGCTACAGAATAGCTTCGAGGATTCGCGCAACTACCAGAACCTAGGTGGCACGCCCGCCGCGTTGCGCTACGACGACGAAATCCGGACGGCGGCGGGGTTCGTGTTTGGGCAAGCGGAGCTAGAATTGCCGGCCGGCTTTCTGGCTACCGCAGCGGCCAGCTACAACCGCCAGCGCTACCGCATTGCGCGCATTTCGGATGCGGCTAAGCAGCCCAACAACTACCAGTTTGAGCGCGACTTCCAGCCGCAGGTGTCGCCGCGGCTAGCGCTGCTCAAGGAGCTGACACCGCGTATTTCGGCCTACGCCAGTGTCAGCAGCGGCTTTTCGCCCCCTACCGACGAAGAAATCCGACCTTCCGACGGCAGCCTGAACCGGGCTTTGCAGGCCGAACGCGGCACCAGCTACGAGCTAGGTGCCAAGGGCACGGCCTTCAACAACCGCCTCACGTTCGACCTAGCTTTGTTTGATTTCCGCTTGCGGCAAACCATCGTCACACGAACCACCGATGCCGGCACAAGTGTGTTTTTCAACTCCGGCAACACCCGACAGCGGGGCATAGAAGCAGCCGTGAGCGGCTGGCTGTGGCGGCAAAACCTAGGTACGTCTGCTGACCCTGGCCAAGTCCCGACGCAGTACGGCTTGCGAGCGTGGGCTAGCTTTGCTTATAACCACTTCCGCTTCGGTAGCTACCAAAACAATGACCAGGACAACAGCGGTAAGCGCCTGACCGGCACCGCCCCGCAAACCCTGACCGCTGGCCTCGATGCGAGCCATCGGTTAGGTTTTTACCTGAACCCAACCGTCAGCCATCAGGCGCGCATTCCGCTCAACGATGCTAACACCGACTATGCCACCGGCTACTGGACCTTTGGCACGCGCGCAGGCTGGCGCCGCACCCTGCTCAGCCACTTAGAAACCGACATTTACGCCGGTATTGAGAATGCACTAGGCCGGCGCTACAGCCTCGGCAACGACCTGAATGCCTTTGGTAGGCGGTACTTCCAGCCCGCGCCCGGCCGCAATTACTATGGTGGTGTGACCCTGGGCTGGAAAATCTGAACCCCGGATTCCACGGATTTTGTGGACGGTTCCGATTCGCTTCCGCTTTGTTTCTAGCCTAAAACAGAAAAGCCTTTCCGCTTGCGGAAAGGCTTTTCTGTTGACCCAATAGGTTATCAATAGCCCACAAAATCCGTGGAATCCGGGGTTCAGACACTAAATATTATCCTCGTTTGGGTCAGGGCCTTCGGTAGTGCGATTGGCAGGCTCGTTAGTGGGCCAGTTTCTGGTGCCACCACCATAGCGTGGGTCATCGCGGCGGTACGATTCGCGCTGGGCGTTGTAGCTGTCGTCGATATGGTCGAGCACGTCGGCGTTGTCTTGGTTTTGCGGCACGCTGCCCCGCTGATCAGGGTCGGTGGTAGAGGGAGCGGCGGCGCCATGTGGGTTATTTCCGGCGCTGCCTAGCACCTCGCCTTGGTCAGAAGGTACGCCAAAGGTGCCGTAGTGAGGCGTGTCGCTAGCCGTGTTTGGAACCGCATCCTGCCCGGCGACATGCGGATGCTGCCCTTCTCCAGCATCACCGTCCTGCTTACCTAGGTCGCGCCCAACCTTAAGGTTTTCGGCGCCAGTGCTAAAATCAAAATCAGACGACTTATCAGACTTAGAAGAATTTTCGTTGGTTTCCATCGTGTTTCGGAGTAGGTGAGAAAAGCAAAAGTGCCGGCGGGCGTTCTTTCTACGCAAAGGCAGCTAGCTTCGGCTATGCCAGGTGTTCCAAAAAACATTGGCCATTTTCAAAGCGGGTGCGTATGCTGCTGCAAATCCATTTGCGGACACCAGAACTGCATATCCTGCTAGCAAACTTCTCTACTACATGAAACCTACTATCCGACACAGTAAATCCGAGCAAACTTTCTACGCCACGCTCGACGGCTACGAGTCAGAGCTAGCCTACAGCCAGCCCACCAGCGACCTAATCGATTTCGTGCACACCTACGTGGATGAAAACCTGCGCGGCCAGGGTATCGGTGAGGCGCTGGCCGAAGCCGGACTGACCTTCGCCCGCGAAAATCAGCTACGTGTGCAAACGAGCTGCGAGTTTATGGCTGCTTACGTAAAGCGCCACCACGCTGAGTATCAGGATATACTCGCGTAGTGGCGATTCACAGAAGGTTCTTCTATAGCTAACCTAGGTTACTGGCCGCGGTTGTTGTCGTCGAGGTTACTAGATTGGGCAATAACCGGGTTCAGTACGCTGTCTTTCACACCCGACATGCCATCCGGGGCCGGCTCATCGAGGAGCTGGCCGTGGGTTTCGCGGTCGAGCATGGAAGGAGCCTCTACTTCTTGCGGAGCTTCGGGCTGGGCATCCTGCGGCTTTGGTGGGTTGCGGGGCTGTGGCTCCTGCATTTCAGGCAGCGTGAACAGGTTTTCGCCGGGGCGGTGCTCGTCCTGCGTGCCCTCAAAAAAGGCATTCGGGTCAGCCGCGTTGGCGGGCTGGTTCTGGGTTTCCCGCCGTGGCGGGTTCTCGTCAGGATTTTGGGCGGTGTTTTGCTCGGAGTCTTGCATGGGTAGAAAGGAGTAAATAAAAACAGGTGCCCAGAGCGGACACCTGCTTCTTACGCAATTTCGCCCGACCGTTGCCGCATCAGGCGCAAAAAATATGGCAGTACGGGTGCTTACTTGCCCGGCATCAGCACAGTATCAACTACATGCGTGATGCCATTGCTGGAAGGCACGTCAGGAATTGTCACGTTAGCCAGCCCGCCTTTCCGGTCGCGCAGCATCACCGAATCTTTGGTTTTCAGCACTGTTAGCTGCTCGCCTTCCACCGTGGTCAGGGTTTGTCCGTCTTGCAGATCGGCAGCTGTAAGGCGGCCCGGTACTACATGATAGGACAGAATCGTGGCTAGCTTGCTCTTGCGCTTAGGCATTACCAGCGCGTTCACCGTGCCGGTCGGGAGCTTATCGAACGCGGCGTTGGTGGGCGCAAACACCGTAAAAGGGCCAGCGGCTTCCAAAGTCTTGGCCATGCCAGCAGCCTCCACAGCAGCCACCAGTGTGGTGTGCTCGGTCGAATTCACGGCGTTGGCTACGATGTTCTTGTCGGCGGTCATCAGGGCGCCGCCCACCACCACGCCTGATGTCTCGTCGGCTGGCGTTAGCTGGAGGCTGGTGGGCTGCTGGGTTTTACTCTTCACTTTGGTGCCATCATCGGCTTTGCCTTTCAGCTTCATTTTGCCGTCTTTGGTCACCTTCGTCTTGGTCATCACGCCGTCTTCCTTGATCTTCTCTTTTTCATCATCGGCTTTCACCTTGGGCTTCGATTGCGCCAACGTGGGAGTCGCGGCACCTAGGGTTAGGGCCAAGCCAAGGGTAATGGTGGAGAGCAAGTACTTCGTCATACAAGGTTTTGGTGGGTGAGAAGGAGGAAAATTAGGGGAGCGGAAACGACTGATGCCTGTTTATACGGGTCCCTGATTTGATAAGGTTAGCCTTACTTCAAGGGGGTTACCGCATGTGTATAGCAATGAGCCACTTGTGGTAATACTCCGGAATATAGAAAAAGCCTTTGCGGTTGGCAAAGGCTTTTCAAAATAATTAGCACAAAAGAAAAACTATGGGGTTACCGATTGTACCTGGTCGCCCTTGATTTTAGCCTTCTTGTCCTTCTTGTCGATTTTAGCTTTACCTCCTTCAGTTTTCACCTTGGCGGTCTTCTTGTTCGATTTTACTTTAGTAGTGTCACCTTGTGCCAGTACAGCAGGTGCAGTAGCCACGGTTAGCGCTAAGGCAACCAGAGCTGCAGAAAACAGACGCTTCATGATGCAGAATAAAAGTGAAATGAAGATGTGCAGCCGGACCTTACGTGTCGGTTTTGGCTGCAACGATCCTCATACGCAGCCAGTAGGCCTAGGGTTGAGCCTTGGGTGAACAAGTAGCTTCGGTGCCGCACAACGACAAAGGGCACCCTACCTAGGGTGCCCTTTGTCGTTGTCTTTAGTAAAAGAGTTATTGTTGGCGCACAAAGCGTTGCACGTTGCGCTGCCCATTACTCACGAGCTCAAGCAGATACACACCAGCGGGTACGTGGCTCACATCAACAGTGCTGCCGACTTGGGCTTCACCAGCAATTATTTGCTGGCCCTTCACGCTATACACGCGGTAGTGAACTAGGCCATTAGCACCCGTTAGGGTAATGGCCCGCACGCTTGGGTTTGGGAAGAAGGAAGCCTCTGGCTTGCCGGCCCACTGCACGGAAGCTACCGGCGAGAACGATTCAGTGCCATCCAGATCTACCTGCCGCAATCGGTAGTAAGCTAGCCCTGCTACGGGGTGGCGGTCGGTGAACAGGTAGTTGGACATGCTGGACGTGGTGCCTTCACCCTGCAACTTGCCGATAGCCGTGAACGTCTTCGCATCAGTGCCGCGCTGCACTTCAAAATAGTCGCTGTTCTTCTCAGAAGCGGTGGTCCAGTGCAGGGCTACGCTTTTCTCCTGCGCTTCAGCGGTGAAGCGGGTTAGCTCGACGGGAAGCGGGGCGGAACTGCTGACTATTACATTGTCGATAAGTAGCGCAACATTGGTATTGGCAATCAAGGTAATACGAATGTTTACCTGCTTTATATTCATACCAGGCGGTAAAGTTACTGTAACCGTACCAGGACCTCCACCACTTGTAGTAGCATTAACAGCACTTGGGGCATATACAACGGTGGGCGTCCCAAGAACAGCAGATGCTTCCTGAGTGCTGCTATAGTCCCAGAAAGCTGCTGCCCCACTAAGAGGGCCTTTTACTGTTACTACAGGCTCATACGTTGAACCTCCGTTTGTGCTCAAGCTAAGAATAACAGAGCCAGCAGTAGTTAAGCCTTGATTGCTGCCAAGAGAAAAAGCGGCTAATCTGAACCTGATAGTAGCACCATCAGAATTAGAAAAAAATACAGGGTCAAAATCAAGTTGGGTATTATCGGCATTGCTGCTGCCGTCATTTACAAGCCCGAATGCTCTAGAGTCATTTATACCAACAGTTGAGGCCGGTGCAACACTAATTCCCGTAGCAGTGAACTGTGTGCTACTTCCTTGGTACACTTGGCCATTCTTTCCCGAGCCTGTATCAGTCGCTCGATAAGGAAGATTGACTGTGGCAGGTTCAAAATCTTGTGTAGTATTCTGTGCCCAGCTAGCTAATGGGCTCAGCGCCAGTAAAGAGGCACCTAGCAACGCTCGTGTTATAGCAGACTTCCTGAAAATCTGAGTAGGGAAAGACAAACGCATGAGTAGAATTTGTTTGTATAGGAGTAAGATGAAACTGGACAAATCTATTTTGGTATAAACTTACTATCCTTTTGTAATATATCAAGTGATAAGTCAATAAAAACTAAAGATTTTTATATATAATAAATTTAATATTGCGTTAGGTGCTGAAACATGGCTTTAGTTGTTTCTACGTAAGCGTTTGAATGTGAGGGGATAGACAAAATAAAGCGGCCGGGTGATCTACCCGACCGCTTATCTGGTTACTTAGTATGTCCGTTGCTTTAGTACTTAAGCAAGGCAGCAGACGAGTATCCGCTCATCTATTGTTTGATAAGGCGCTGTATTAACTGCGTAGTGGAGCTTTGCACCTGAATGAGGTAGGTGCCGGCTGGTAGCAGTCGTAAGTCGAGGCGGGGTTCGTCGCGCTTAACCGTAGTGCGTCGTACTAGCTTCCCGCTCAACGTACTGATCCGTACTTCAAAACGTTGATCGTCTGTTTCGGGCAAAGACAACATCGTGTAATCAACGGCCGGATTCGGATGCAAACCTAGCTTGCCGACGAGGGCAGCGGCGTGGTTCTGAATGCTAGCCACCGGCGAGTAGGTTGCGGTGCCGTCAAAATCGAGTTGGCGTAGGCGGTAGTAGCTGGTACCAAGCAGAGGCGAGGCGTCGGTGACGCTATAGGTGTGCGCGCTGGTGCTGGTGCCGTGGCCGGGTACTTCCAATACGGCCTCGAATGATCTACCATCAGCGCTGCGCTCCACCACAAACTTATTGTTGTTCTTCTCCGACGCCGTCGCCCAGCTCAGCAGCACGCCACCCTGACCTAGCTTGGCGCTGAAGCTGGTGAGCTCTATAGGCAACGGACTATTGGCGCAACCTGCTAGCTGCGAGCTTGCTGCAAATTGGCAGTAAGTAACACTCGCGCCAATAGTACCACGCGGATCATCAAAGCGGCCACTGTTAGAGCTGGTCCGGTCGCAGAAATCCAGGCGGCTTGTAGGGTCTGTACCAAAGCTTCCCTGATTGACGCTAAAGCCCGAAACCTGGACCGCTCCAAATCCCCCACCCTGGGTAGCACCCTGGAAGTTGCCGTCGTTCCGGAAATTACCGACGACGTCAATCAAGCCGTAGTTATTGACGGTGCCTGAGCTATTGTTAAGAAAGCCATCCACGTTAAAAATTCGTTGATTGATCGTGCCGCAATTGGTGATCAAAGCATTATTTGTAAGAAAGTTAGTATTGAAATTGCCTAGGTTTTCAAGACGGCCCGGAGAGTTGATCGTGACGGTAGGCGCCGTAAAGGAAGCACTGGACCCATTACGAAGCAGCCCGTTCAGCGCCACGCCTTGCTCCAGAATGAGCGTACCTAGGTTGTTGATGGTGATACTGTTTAGATTCAGATTAACAGCTCTGGTCGTTGCGCCTGCACCATTATAGAGCGAGGAGTTATTGTTAGCATTCAGCGAGTTAACGGTTAAGCTGCTGTAGTTGAAGATCCGCGCATCCGGACCATTCAGGTTCAGATTTTCAAATGTGGCAACGGCATTATTATAAATAGTGCCCCGCGTAGGCACGTTCACACTGGCATTGGTAATAGTGCCACTGTTACAGATGATGCCATCCGCATCGTTCCAGGTGATGTTGCCCGTAACGGTAGTGCCCGCGGGGATACAAACGGTTTCACCTGCGCCCACCGCAAGGTTTGAAATTGTGCCTGGCGGAAGTATGCGCGTACAAGTGGAGCATTGTGCCTGTGCGACGGCCACGAAGCCGATCCAGCTCAGCCAGAAAAGGAATACTGGGCGCCACAGCAGATAGATGGAGGTAGAACGGGCAGCTAAGATGGCTTTCATAACTACTAATTGATTTAGAAGAACTTACCTGAGAAGCATCTGAACCAAATGTAGTAGTAATCTTAAGAGACTTGCATCTCTTCACTGTAAAATAATATAAGTTATAATTAAAATAATTATAAAAATATGTAATAATCATACTTAGCTCACAAACCTGAGGACACACTGCAGAACACGCCAAATCAACGTAGGCTAGCCGACAGCTTTCCGAAAGCAAAAAGCCGGATAGTGCATCCGGCTTTTGAAGAACAGTAGGAAAGCTAGGGTTAGCACCAATACGTTTCACCGTACCAAGGCTTGCACCTGCGTGGTCAGCTCGGCCTGCGTAAATTCCTTTTCGAAAGCTAGGTACTTCTTTTTCTGATTGTTGACCATGAGCGTGAACGGGATGGCGCCCGACCACTTACGGTCAACTTTGGTAATCCACGAATTCGGATCGGGCTCATTGAGCAGTACCACTTCCGATTTCAGACCCCGCTTGGCGACAAAGGGCTTCACTTTCTTGTCGAGCAGCGCGGCGTTGTCGATGCTCACCAGGAGCACTTTCACCTTCTGCTTGGCGTAAGTCGTGTTTAGCTGCTCAAAGCTAGGTAGCTCCTTAATACAAGGTGCGCACCAGGTAGCCCAAAAGTTCACCACGTAGGTCGTGTCGCTAGGGCGGGCGAGGCGCTTTTGAAGATCGGGGAGCTTGATAACAGCCACTTGTTGGGCGTGAGCGGCACCAGCACCAAGCAGGCAGCCGCCCAAGGCGAGCATTTTCAAATAGTTCATGCTTGCTAAACGCGACCCTAGGTGCTTTGTTATTGGTTTGGGGCAGCCGGAGTGCGTATAAAATGGTGACATTGCCACCGGCCAAACCTAGCTTACTGTCCGTGCTTGCAAACAGACTGCCCAACAGTAAAGCGCTCAAAGCCAAAAGCCCCGCTGCCATTTAAGAGCCTTCAGGCCATAAAAACGGCAAATCTTGAAACAAAACGAATGCTTAGCGGCTTTCCTTGCTGCTGCCAATCTGTTGGGCGGGCGTTTGCATAGTCTGCAAAAAGCAGCGTTAATTTGAGAAAGACTTACGCCAGCCCACTGGTATAAGCTGCGAAACTTCAACAACCCAAGTCCCCATCTTTATGAGCCAAGATCAGAATCAGAATGGCGCTGCCCAGCCCGCCTCGGGCGACGGCACCGGCACGGCCGTGACGGGCGCCGGTACCTCCCAGGACCAGCGTACGGCTTCCGGCGAGAATGCTCAGACCCTGACCACCCGCCAAGGGCACCCCGTATCGAACAACCAGAACCTGCGCACCGTAGGTAACCGCGGTCCGGCCACGCTGGAAAACTACCAGTTCATTGAGAAAATCAGCCACTTCGACCGGGAGCGAATTCCGGAGCGTGTGGTACACGCCCGTGGCGCCGGCGCGCACGGCGTATTCGAAGCTTACGGTACCGTAGGCGGCGAGCCGATTGAGAAATATACCCGCGCGAAGCTGTTCAACACCAAGGGCAAGCAAACGCCAGTGTTCGTGCGCTTCTCCACGGTGGGCCACGGTGGCCACTCGCCCGAAACCCTGCGTGACCCACGCGGTTTCGCGGTGAAGTTCTACACCGAAGACGGCAACTGGGACCTGGTAGGTAACAACCTGAAGGTGTTCTTCATCCGCGACGCCATCAAGTTCCCCGACCTGATCCACTCGCAGAAGCCCGACCCGGTGTTCAACCGCCAGACCGGCCAGCGCATCTTCGATTTTATTGCGAACACCCCGGAAGCCATGCACATGGTGAGCTTCCTGTTCTCGCCCTGGGGCATTCCGGCTAACTACCGCCAGATGCAGGGCTCGGGCGTGAACACCTATAAGTGGGTGAACGCGCAAGGCGAAGCCGTGCTGGTGAAATACCACTGGGAGCCGCAGCAAGGCATCAAAAACCTGACTGCCCCCGAAGCCGAAGCTATTCAGGCCAAAAACTTCAACCACGCCACCCAGGACCTGTTCGACAACATCAAAAAGGGCAACTTCCCCAAGTGGGAGCTGTGCGTGCAGATTATGTCGGACGACGAGCACCCCGAGTTGGACTTCGATCCGCTCGACGACACCAAAATCTGGCCCGAAGATCAGTTCCCCTTCCTGCCCGTGGGCATGATGACGCTGAACAAGAACCCCGAAAACTACTTCGCTGAGGTAGAGCAGGCAGCGTTCGGTACCGGCGTACTGGTAGACGGCCTCGATTTCTCGGACGACAAGATGCTGCAAGGCCGCACCTTCTCGTACTCGGATACGCAGCGCTACCGCGTAGGCCCCAACTACTTGCAGCTGCCCATTAACGCGCCCAAAAAGCACGTAGCTACGAACCAGCGCGACGGTCAGATGACCTACCACGTAGACGCGGCGCCCAGCCAGAACCCGCACGTAAACTACGAGCCCAGCAGCCTCAATGGCCTGAAGGAGTCGCCTTCGCAGGGGCCTGATCACCAGCCTATGTACACGGGCCGCCTGATCCGTCAGACCATCGACCGCACCAACAACTTCGGCCAGGCCGGCGACCGGTACCGCAAGCACGAAGATTGGGAGCGTGACGACCTCATCAACAACATGGTGGGTGCCCTCGCCGATGCCGAGAAGGTGATTCAGGACAAGATGATTGAACTGTGCACCAACTGCGACGCCGATTGGGGTCGTCGTCTGGCTGAAGGCCTCAAAGCTGCTACCAATGCCGATGGTGGCAACCAGTACAACGATCAGCAAGCCGGCCAAGCCGTGCAGCAAGCCGAAGAAATGGCGCACGACGCTAAGCCTTACTAAGGCCCTTGCCTGACTTGGAAGCTAGATGCTTCTGGTAAATAAACAACCCCGTATCTACCTCCTAGGAGTGTAGGTATGGGGTTGTTTATTTAGGATGAGGCAAGCTGAGTTTTGCCTTTGATGCATAAAAGATCTTACGGAATGAGAAGTGTTGCGAAGCAGACCTAGGTTTTGCTGTCCCGAGAATGAACCGCTTCTTTCGGATACAGATGGTAAAAGCTACCGAATACCTATCCTTAAAAATTGGCACCCATTATCCGGCGCTCCGTTGCAAGCCAGGGACTTGCGCTGCTTCGTAATCAGTTTGTAGAAGGTTAGTGCTAACAGAGTAGTATTAGAATAAAAATGAATGGAAAGCAGGAGTAAAACAGAAGTGGCCGTCAAGGGTATTATCGCGATACAACTTAAGCTTTGCTTTATCAACGAAAGAACTTGTCATGCAAGGCATTGCGAATATCTGCTGGCATCGGTTTTCCTTGTTCGTACGCCTGAAGGAGTGCCTTTTCCTTCGCTCGGTTAAACGATGTTTTTAGAACAATGGCAGGTATCACTGTCCCTATCCCCACAACAACTCCGGCTCCTACGTAGCCAGTATTATCTACTTTGGGGGGCGCTTGGTTTGTCAAGGGATAGCCGAAGTTAACCACAGAAGAAACCGCAGAGGTTGCAGCATAGAGGATGGCGATAGTCGCACCGGCAATCGTTCCTCCCACAATAAACCAGGTTCCCGTTCTGCGCCGGACATGGAACAAGCGCTGGACAGCCCGGATGCTGTCTTGTCGGGTATGGGTCACTGTGGGCGCCAGACGAGCAGCCCTGTTGATGGAGTCGGTAGCGGTCTGAGCTTGGATAGGAAGTGCCAGCAGGCTATTCAACAGCCAACAGACAAGCATAGCATAGCGCATTGTAGTAGGATTTAGCGGACAGGATAATCGTTCAGTTAATATAACGACTTTGTGGTTTTAATCTCAATTTCGTATTGAAAATCAGTTGCTTACCTATAGAAAATATTCTGACCTAGCCTTCAGAAGAGGAAACGACGGTAATCCGGCCAGCGCAAGGGAAGTCCGAACGAAGCCACAGGGCAAGTCTGCGCCATCATTTAAGCACAACGGTGGCGGCATTCAGATGATCGACGGCGCTACGGGCCAGCACCTAGGTGAGTGAGTGGGAGCGGGGCGAGCCGTACATAATCCTGAGCCGCAACACCTACGCCAACAATCGCAAAATCATCGACGAGCTGCTGGTGAGCAACCGGCAATTCATCTAAGAAAATCTTTTTTTACATAAAAATGACCTAAAAACAAAAAGGCCCTTTCTACATTAGAAAGGGCCTTTTTATCGAGGTCAGTGGTCGCGCTAGGAATCGAACCTAGATCAAGAGCTTCGGAAACTCTTATACTATCCGTTGTACGACGCGACCGAAGTGGGGCAAAAGTAGAGAGAAAAAAGTCGGTTGCCAAACCCGAAACGCATTTGGCGCAAACTTATGCTGAGCGCTAGTCCTGAAAGAACAGGTAACCTAAATGGCCTAAAGCTAGTTAAGCTAATCAGAAAATTACTTCTGATTCTATCACCACCTACACCATGAAAAAGAATCTGTATACGGCCGACGCTACGGCCATTGGCGGCCGCAGCGGCCACGTACGCTCATCTACCGGCGTTATTGACATGGATATGTCGGTGCCGGAAGGGCTAGGCGGGAAGAAAGGTGCTACCAACCCTGAGGAACTGTTTGCCGCTGGCTATTCGTCGTGCTTCCAGCAAGCGTTGCTCGTGATTGCCCAGCGGGGCGGCGACAAGCTCGACCCCCAAACTACAGTGCAGTGTTCTGTAACCCTGTTCCAGGAAGGCGAAGGCTATGGCCTCTCGGCTGTGCTGGATATAGACCTAAAGTCATTCGACCACGACAAAACGGTGGATATGGTGCGTCAGGCGCATAAGATCTGTCCGTATTCGGTAGGTACGCGTGGCAACATGGAAGTGGAGTTACGCGTGCAAGGCCAAGCTATACCAGTTGAAGCCGAAGAAAATGCAGGCGTAGCAGAAAAGGGTGGAGTGCAGTAAAAGCATTACCTGGCTTTAGCAACTCTTCGCTAGATGGCTTCAAATTGAGTACAAACAAAAGCCCGTCTGATACGTCAGACGGGCTTTCTGTTAAGCTAGCTTTTCAGAGACTAAGCAGCCTGACCAGCCAGCACTTCTTTCACTTTCTGAGCGGCATCTTTCAGCAACACGGCCGAGAATACTTTCAGGCCCGATTCGTCGATGATGCGGGCGCCTTCTTCGGCGTTGGTGCCTTGCAGACGCACGATGATCGGCACGCGGATGTCGCCGATGTTCTTGTAGGCTTCTACCACACCGTTGGCAACCCGGTCGCAACGCACGATACCACCGAAGATGTTGATCAGGATGGCCTTCACGTTCGGGTCCTTCAGGATGATGCGGAAACCAGCTTCTACGGTTTGTGCGTTGGCCCCACCGCCTACGTCGAGGAAGTTGGCAGGCTCACCGCCCGATAGCTTAATGATGTCCATGGTCGCCATTGCCAGGCCAGCGCCGTTTACCATGCAGCCCACGTTGCCGTCGAGCTTCACGTAGTTCAGGTGCGACTCCGAAGCTTCCACTTCCAAGGGGTCTTCCTCGTTGGTGTCGCGCAGGTCGGCGAAAGCCTTGTGGCGGTAGAGGGCATTGTCGTCGAGGTTCACCTTCGCGTCAACGGCTAGAATCTTGTTGTCCGACGTTTTCAACACGGGGTTGATTTCGAACATTGCCGAGTCGGTTTCGTCGTAAGCCTTATAAAGAGCCGTTACGAACTTCACCATCTCCTTGAACGCCTCACCCGACAAACCTAGGTTGAAGGCAATCTTGCGGGCCTGGAATGCTTGCAGACCTACGCGTGGGTCAACGTGCTCGTGGTGGATTTTCTCGGGATGCGCCTCAGCCACTTCCTCGATGTCCATGCCACCTTCCGTGGTGTAGATGATAACGTTCTGACCCGTTGCGCGGTCGAGCAGCACGCTCATATAGAATTCTTGTGTCTCCGACTCGCCGGGGTAGTACACGTCCTGGGCGACCAGCACTTTATGCACCTTACGACCTTCAGCGCCGGTTTGCTTGGTCACCAGCTGCATGCCAATGATCTGATCAGCAATGTCTTTTACTTGCTCCAGGTTTTTAGCCAGCTTCACGCCGCCCCCTTTGCCGCGGCCACCGGCGTGGATTTGGGCTTTAATTACGTACCAGCTCGTGCCCGTTTCTTCGGTCAGGCGCTTGGCAGCTGCTACGGCTTCTTCCGGCGTATCGGCCACGATGCCTTCCTGCACCCGGACGCCGTAGCTTTTTAAAATGTCTTTACCCTGATACTCGTGAATGTTCATAGGGGGTCAATCAGTGGAAAGTGGTAACTAGGCACGAAAGTAGGTAATAATCCCTGAGCATGGAAGTGTAAAAGTAGGGGCGGGGTTGAACCTAGGTTGTGGCGCCAGCTTAGCGTTGGGCTAAAGGCCGAAACTTCAGCCGCACAATTATCCCGCAACTCCTACCCCCACAACCACCTACAATCCGTAGATTTGTCCTCGACCCGTTCCTTAACGCTGACCTACCTTGTTGCAGGCCATTAACATTCGCAAGCGCTACAATACGCTGGAAGTACTCAAAGGCATCGACCTGACCATTGAAAAGTCCGAAATTGTCTCTATTGTAGGCTCGTCGGGTGCGGGCAAAAGCACGCTGCTCCACATCCTAGGTACCCTCGATAACCCCGATTCGGGCGAGGTATTATTTGATGGTGAGTCGGTTAGCTCGCTGAAGCGCTCCGACTTAGCTAGGTTTCGCAACCGCCATATTGGCTTCATCTTTCAGTTTCATAACCTGTTGCCCGAGTTTACGGCCCTCGAAAACGTGTGCTTGCCGGCCTATTTAGCAGGCCGCTCCGAAAAGGAAACCCGCGTTCGGGCCCGCGAGTTGCTCGGCATGCTGAACCTGGAACGCCGCGCCGACCACAAGCCCAGCGAGATGAGTGGAGGCGAGCAGCAGCGCACCGCCGTGGCCCGCGCCCTGATCAACTCGCCCGAAATTATCTTTGCCGACGAGCCCAGCGGCAACCTCGACTCGCAGAACGCCCAGGAGTTGCACCAGATATTCTTTCTGTTGCGCAAAGAGCTAGGTCAGACCTTCGTGATTGTGACCCACAACGATCAGCTGGCCGAAATGGCCGACCGTAAGATCATTATGAAAGACGGCTACATCTCGGAGTAACCCGCTGAGCTGAAACACGTTAAAAAGGCTGTCAGGACCTAGGCTCTGACAGCCTTTTTCTTTCCCGGAACGCGTCCGAAGCTGCGACGGAACGTTGCTACAGCTGACTGTCTGGGTGCGCACCTAGGTAGTCAGCTGTTATTTTGCTGACTGACAGGTGTGTAGTATGCTGCTGAGCCAAACTTCTTAGCTGAGCATACCTACTCTGATGTTTGTCTAATTCAATTAGTAAAAAGTTTTAAAAATTACTTTGTAAGTACTTGATTTACAATGACAAAAAATGCTAAAAAACAGGTGGGTTTTTGCACCTTTATAGAGTATCTTTAGTTCTATATCTGAACATCACAACGTACTACAGGACACTTATGGAAACCGCCATGAACGAAGCTACCAAAATCACCAAGGAGCCAGCTCGCAAGAACAAAGTTGAGAGCTACGACATCTCCCGTTCCGACGAGACGCTGCACTTGGCTACGGACCTAGCCAAGTTCATCAAGGATAACAAGCTCTCGACGACGGTGCAAGGCAAAGAGTTTGTAAACGTGGAAGGCTGGCAGTATGCCGGCTCGCGCCTCGGCATCGTGCCGATCGTCGACCACGTCATCAACGTCAGCACCGAAACGGAGTTGAAATACCAGGCCAAAGTCACGCTGTTCGATCTGCGCTCAGGGCACACGGTAGGCGCTGGCTTTGCCGTCTGCTCGAACAAGGAGAACGGTAAGAAATTCTACCAGGAGTTTGCCATCATGAGCATGGCGCAGACGCGTGCCATTGGCAAAGCCTACCGCAATATCCTAGCCTGGATCATTCGGGCTGCTGGCTACGAGCCTACGCCTGCCGAAGAAATGGATTACGCTGGTAATACGTCGGAGGTGAAGCCTGCATTGGCGGTTGCACCCGAGGCTACTCCGGTGGCCGTAGCAGCTGAAGCGCCGGCTCCGATGAAAGCCGTGCCCGCCGAACCAGCGCTAGTAGAAACGCCGGCTGTTTCTTACGCCACGGCTTCGCAGAAGGAAGAGATTATCCGCCTGCTGAACCATCCGGTGATTACGCGTCAGGAGAAGACTAAGATGCTGCTCAACATCAACCGCTTGGATGAGGAGCGTGCCACGCAGGCCATCGCCAAGCTGCGCAAAGCCATCGACGACCGTGAAAACGGTGAGTCGGCGGCGGCTTAAAAGCTAGGTTGACTTTATATAAAACGAAAAGCCCGGTTCCAGTTGGAGCCGGGCTTTTTTGTGTTTAGACTTAATTATAATTCTTTAAGACACGCTTCCGCCCAAAGACAGAATCCGGTTCTTTAAATCTGTCATGATTTGGGTAACGCTTTGGATCGGCGTTAGCATCACCGGCGACTTGAACTTGACGCCGCTCAACCAGTCGTAGGCCGATGCCATGTCATCGAAGAGGGCTACTACGGGCGCGGAAAGCTTTTCCAAAGCTACTTCGGTGTCGTTCTGCACCTCCATGCTAGGCGAGTACACCCAGGCCACATACTCGATGCCTACCATGCGCATGTACGGCAAAAACTCCTTTGCCAGCCAAGGAGCTACATCGGGCGTAATCTTCATGATGTTGGTATTGTCGTTGAGGATGCGTTTATAGCGTTTTGTCAGGAAACAACGCGCTACCTGTAGGCAATTTGTGCGGATTAGCTCTAGATCTAGCTCACCATGCCAATCCAGGTAAAGCCAGTCGTTAACGGCATCATAGTAAGCAGTAACGTTTGGGGCGGTAAGCAGTATTTTATCTTCCATAATTGATACTTTGCAAATAGTAGGTGGGTGCGGTGAAGGAGGAGGGAGTAAAAAATGAAATGTGCTGCACAGGTATAGTGCAATTGAGACCCTGTCTTGTATTGGTAAGCTAAAACAAATGTATATATAATACTATATAATGTGAATAGGATTTAGTTTGATCTTGTAAATAGTTATTATAATTTTTTAAAGAATGTTGTTGGGAAGGGTTGAACCTGTCTACCAGAACAATGCCGCAAGTCGGACCTGGTAAAAAGGGAGCGACTCTGGGTAAGCCGTTTAGTTTCCGAGGCTACGGTCTTATCTTCGTTGTTCTGCCAATACGCTTACTGCCTTGCTCGCACCTACCGACGACATTCTGCACTTGCTTCGCCAGCATTGGGGCCATAAGGCGTTCCGACCATTGCAAGAGGATATCATTCGCTCGGTACTAGCGGGGCAGGATACCCTAGCTTTGCTGCCGACGGGTGGCGGCAAAAGCATCTGCTTTCAGGTGCCTGCACTGGCCCGCGACGGCATTTGCGTGGTAGTGTCGCCGCTGATTGCGCTGATGAAGGACCAAGTAGAGCGCCTGCGCCAGCAAGGTATTCGGGCTGAAGCCATCTACGCGGGCATGAGCCACCAGGAAATTGATCAGACCCTCGATAACTGCGTGTATGGGCCGGTGAAGTTCCTGTACGTGTCGCCCGAGCGACTCCTAACGGATCTGTTTCGGGCCCGCGTGGCTCGTATGCGCGTCAACTTGCTCGCTATTGATGAGGCACACTGCCTCTCGCAATGGGGCTACGATTTTCGGCCGCCATATCTCCAGATTGCTGCCTTGCGTGAGCTGCTGCCGAAGGTGCCCGTGATTGCCCTGACCGCCACGGCCACGGCGCAGGTGAAGCAGGATATTGTGGAAAAGCTAGGCTTTCGGCTGGGCTATCAGGTTTTCCAACAAAGCTTTGCCCGGCCCAATCTGTCGTACTCGGTTTTTCAGACGGAAGATAAAATGCGGCGGCTTCTGGAAATCGTGCGCGGGGTGGGGCCAGGCAAAACGGCCATTATCTACGCTCGCACGCGCCGGCAGACGGAGGATACGGCGGCTTTTTTGCAACAATACCAATTGCCCGCCGCCGCTTACCATGCCGGCCTACCCGCCGAGCAGCGCCACCGCACGCAGCAGGATTGGATGCAGGATCGTACGCGCATTATGGTGGCTACCAACGCCTTCGGCATGGGCATCGACAAGCCCGATGTGCGTCTGGTAGTGCACCTCGACGCGCCCGACAACCTGGAAGCATACTACCAGGAAGCCGGTCGGGCCGGTCGGGATGAGAAGTATGCTTTTGCGGTGCTGCTTACCGGGCCCAATGATGCTGAGGATTTGCAGCGCCGCACCGAGCTAGCTCATCCGCCGCTTGATACGGTACGGCGTGTGTATCAGGCACTGGCCAACTTCTCGCGTACGGCCGTGGGTGGGGGTGAGTTAGTAGCTTTTGACTTTGATATTCAGCAATTTGCCGAAACGTACCGTATTAAAGCCTTGGATGCGCACAATGCGTTGCGGACGCTGGAGCGGGAAGGCTTTGTGCAGGTAAATGAAGCGGTGAACAATCCGGCGCGCGTACATATCCCAATTGACCATAATGACTTATACCGCTTCCAGGTCGCGAATGCTCAGCACGATAAGCTGATAAAATCGTTGCTGCGGCTAAATGGAGGCGAGATATTCACCAGCTTTCAGCGTATTTCTGAGAACAGCCTGGCACAGTACCTGCGCCTCAGTGTGGTAGATGTACGCAAGATGCTGCTGTTTCTGCATCGTTCGGGCATTATCCAATACCAGCCCCGCCACGATTCACCGCAGGCGCTGTTCACCACGCCGCGCTACGACGCTGATAAATTGCCCTTGGATCAGAAGCATTTGCGCGCCACGCGGGAGCTGGCTCAGCAAAAGACCGCGGCCGTGGTGCGCTACGCCGCTGGCGGGCGCTGTCGGCAACAACTGCTTCTCGAATACTTTGGCGAGCTAAACGCGCCGGTCTGCAAGGTGTGCGACTATTGCCTGGCGAAGAAAAAACAGCAAAACCCAGCGCCAGCCGCTCCGGAGCTACGGCAGTATCTGCTGACGTTGGTGCGCGCTAACCCGCAGACGCCGCGTGCCATTGTGGGCCAGTTTGCTCCTGCACAAGCGGCGGCAGTTACGGAACTGCTGCGGGAGCTAGTAGATTTGGGCGAGCTGCGCTACGCTGCCGATGGTAGATTGACCTAGGTTTCTGGGTATAAAGCAATTGCCAAAAAGCGGCGTGGATTTCAGTAAGCTGAAATCCACGCCGCTTTTTGGCAGACCTAGCTTACGCCGGGTTCGTGGTGGTGCTCAGCGTCACGTCGATGTTGCCGCGGGTGGCACGCGAGTAGGGACAGATGCCGTGCGCGGCTTCTACCAACTGCTCCGCCTGGGCTTGCTCTACGCCGGGAATGTTCACGTGCAGATCAGCCGAAATGCCGTAGCCGCCATCCTCGGCCTTGCCGAAGCCGATAAATGCTTCTACCGTCACGCCTTCCAGCTTCACGTTGGCCTGGCGAGCGGCTACGCCCAATGCACCTTCGAAGCAGGCTGCATAGCCAGCGGCAAACAGCTGCTCAGGATTGGTAGCACCCGGCTTACCAGGGCCACCCATTTCTTTGGGCGTGCTCAAAGCTAGGTCCAGCACTTGGTTGTTGGAGGTAACATGGCCGTCGCGGCCTCCTTTGGCAAGCGCCTGCGCGGTAAAGACTTTCTCGATTTTCATAACGAAAAGGGAAGGTGTGGGTGAAAGGGAAAAAGGAACAATTAGCGTAGCACGGCCAGCAGCTTGTGCAGCTGAGCACGCAGGTTTTCAAACTCGGTTGGGGTAAGCAGGAGTTTTTCTGCCAGCTGCATGGGAATCTGGCAGGCCGGTGCCTGGAGTGCTTGTCCGGCGGGCAGCAGCTTGATAAGCACAGAGCGCTCGTCGCTGGGGTCGCGGCGGCGACTGAGCCACTGACGCTGCTCCATGCGCTTGAGCAGGGGCGTGAGCGTACCGGAATCGAGCAGTAGCTTTTCGCCTAACTCTTTCACCGTTAGCTCCTGGTGCTCCCACAGTAGCATCAGCACCAAGTACTGCGGGTACGTCATGTCCAAGGCTTGCAGATAAGGCTGGTACGCCTTGGTAAACATGCGCGACAAGGCATAAAGCGGAAAACACAATTGGTTGTCCAGCTTCAGGAGTTCGTTGGCGTCGTTGGCAGCAGGCTGGTTCATGATTTTCGGTGGACAAAGCTAGGTTTAGTTTTGTGAAATTTGATTGTATACAACCGAATAGGGGTAAATAGTTTGCAACTAGCTGATAGAGAAGTATAAAGAATAAGCATGAAAAAGCCCGGTAGCTGTGCACTGCACAATTACCGGGCTCATCAACGCTGATTACTCCGAGGATTACGACTGCTGGTAGGCAGAGAAGCCGCCAATCAGGTTGCGCACGTTGGTGAAGCCTTGCTGGGCCAGAAATGCCTTGGCTGAAGCCGAGCGGCCGCCACCTTTGCAGTGCACAATCACCTCCTGATCTTTCAGCTCTTCCAGCTCATCGAGCTTGGTGGGCAGGGCACCCAGCGGAATATTCTGGCTGCCTTCAATACGCCCTTCGGCGTTTTCCCACGGCTCACGCACGTCGATAATGTTAAGTTCTTCACCAGCTTGCTGACGTTGTTTGAGTTCAGCGGGAGTAATGTCGGACATGGAATTGAAGGAAAGGGAAAGGAATGTAGTGGAGCGTAAAAGGCGCAATTTCGGAAAAATCGGAAGAATGCGGCCACAACTACCGGGCTTATTCCGTCAGAATTAGTCGTTTGGTAACCGTCGAACCGTTAGGTAAGGCTAGCTGCACCACGTACACGCCAGCCCGTAACGCGCTAAGATCCAGCTCTTCCTGGCCTATTTGGCTTGCGGGTTGCACCCAGGCCACACGACCTAGCCCATCGAGCACGGTGGCGTGCGTATAGTGTCCCTGCACGCGCACAATACCGGAGCTAGGGTTCGGATATACGCTAAAGTTAGCCGCCGTAGCTGCATCAGCTATGCCCGTCACGACGCCATTGGTCAGGGCAGGGCGCATCATCACGGCGCCGGGCAGCGGGCTGGTTGGAGCCGCCCAGTTGTCGCTGGTGGCCGTGACGGGGCCGTTCGAAATCAGAAGGTAATTGTCGGGAACGGGGCTGTTATAATCTAGACCCGTTTGCAGAAAGTTGCCGCTGGCTGCGTAGCCGATGTAAAACGTGCCATTCACAGCTACCGGCGAAGGAAAATTCACGTCGACGTAGTTTGCTGCCGGCGAAGTCGGCACAGCGTACGACTGCGTTGCTTTGGGCAGCCCTGCTGGTTTTCCGCTTTTGTCGTCCCAAATGCCAATAGTAAGCGTTCGGCTGGAAGCGGTAGGCGAGGGCAGCATGTACAAGCGCAGGCCGCGCACGTAGTCAGATTTGTTGAGGTCGAAACGGTAAACCAGGTAGCTAAAGGCACTGGTAGTCACCATGGCCTCGGGCGTGCCGTCGTCGTAGGCGTAGTAATCCGTCAGCTCCGTGACGCGGCTGATGGTGTCGTTAGGCAGCGTTTGCGGATTGGTTTCGTTGGTGAGCAGCGTGATGGTGTGACGCACGCGTTTGCCTTCGGCCGACGTGGACAGCGGCGTGTTGCGCACGTTGCCTTCCACGGCGAGTTGCTGCTGGCTAGGTTGCAGGGAGCGGTTGCCGGTGACAAAGGTAGAAGTACCGCCGGCTGGTAGCACCTGCAAAGTGCCCGTCCAAGCCACGGGCGTGTTAGCCGGGCCTACGTCGAAGTTGTTGAGCGTCGTGAACGTGCGGTCGTTCAGCTCGTTAGCCGGGTTGGAGCTAGCATTGTATTGCCAGACCGGGATAGCGGTGTAGCGCTTGAGCAAGCTGGTAAGCGGCGCGCTGGTGGCAATGTCGCGGTAAGAATTGCTGGTCGCCGACCGGTCGCGGTTCAGGTACACATAGTCGATGCTCCAGGTGTCGTTGGTATTGGCCTGATTGCCAGAAGTATGAAAACGGAACTGGAAAGCACTGTGCAGGTAACGCGCATCTGTGACAGCCACGAACTGCTGCTGAAACGCGGTTTGCACGCCTGTGCTCCGCTGCACCCACACCTGGCGCCACACGCCGGTATTATCCAGAAAATCAGCCTCTAAGAATACGGGCCGGCTGCTGCTGTTGCTCGAAGGTGCCCCCACAATGCTGCCAGCCTGCCAGAAGAAGCTCAGGTACACCTGCGCGCTTGCCGTGAGACCACCTAGGTCGATGGGTTGGGAAGTAAGCGTATCGGTGTCGCTGACGGCCGAGCCGTAGGGTTGGCCATTCGCGTTAAGTCCGTCGAAGGTGGCTACGCCCCGCGAGGGGGCCGCTACCGCAAAGCGGTTATTCACCAGAGTGCCGCCCCGCGCAGCCCACACTTGCGAATTGGGCTGCCCTTCGCGCCCCGAAAAATCGTCGAACACGGGCAATGATAGCGCCGTGCCTCGCGCCCCAACGGAAGCAGAAGCAGTTTGTTGAGTTGTACGGCTAAGGTCGGTGGCCAGGGGAGCTACCGTCTGGGCGCGGGTGGCCAGCGGCAACAAACTCAGGAGCAGCAAGAAAGCGTGGTGTAAGTGTTTGGGGTAGGTCATAAGCTCATCGTTAAGCGACTTCCAGTGATTACGCTATGGGTGCAGGCAAGGTAGTAACAGGCTAACCGAAAAGAGTTTTAGTTTAGTATGATACCTAGGTTTGCTACGCATAATTTCAACAAAGAAGCCGTGCTGGAAGGCACGGCTTCTGTTAAATCATACTGTCATTCCGAGCCAAGCGAGGAATCTGGGTTACGAACCTAGGTATCTAATCCAGATTCCTCGCGCTGCTCGGAATGACGAACAAGCTTACTGCACTGGCTTCACCGGTTCCTGGCCCGCTACCCACAAATCGACCAGTTGGCCCATGCGAATAGTGGCGCCGGGGCCGGCTACCGGCCGTTGCTTCACTACGGTGCCATCGGCCTGTCCTTCCTGGGCGGGCTGGTAGAAAATTTCACCCACCTGTAAGCCCTGGCCCACGAGCAGGGTAGTGGCCTCATCAGCCGGCATATTCACGACGTTCGGCACCGGAAACTCCTGATTGCCCAGCCCGTCGCCTACTTCCAGGTCCACGCGGGTGCCTTTGGCAATGGGTGCGCCGGGCGCGATTTCCTTGCCATTCACCAGTTGCTTGAGCACGGCGTTCTGCTCCAGGTTCGGCACCAGCTTGATTTCGCCTACTACCAGGTCGTAGCTGCGCAAAATCATTTGGGCGTTCTTCATCGAGCCGCCGGTAAGGGTCGGCATCTTAATCACCGGTGGGTGTTTCATGCTCACCGAGATGTAGATTTTGCGGTCTTCTTTCACTCGCTCACCCGGTGCAGGGTCCTGGGTCAGCACCGTGAAAGGCTGAATCCTAGGGTTATAGCTGGAGTCGTCGACGAAGTAGCGCAGATCGTGGTCGTCGAGGTAATCTTCCAACGCTTCGAGCCGCATACCGGTCACTTTCGGCACCACAATGGTTTCACCGTGGTGGGTGGTAATGGGTAGGTAGATGAAAAAAAAGGTGAACAACAGCAACGCCCCCACCGCTAGCATCACCAGCAGGTGCTTCGCAACGTCGAGCGGGGTGTCGGATTTAAGAAAAGCCATTTTTTAGGGGAGGAGCTAGGAGCTGGGAGTTAGAAGCCAGGAGGGCGAAATTAGCGTTAAAAGCTAGAAACCTAGGTTGTCATGCTGAGCTTGTCGAAGCATCTGGCGTGCGGTAGTAATTATACACCAATGCACGCCAGATGCTTCGACAAGCTCAGCATGACGGTCATTTACAATCAATTCGGCGCTGAAACCTAGCTTTTCGTTTCCAATTGCAAACGGCTGGTGCGCTCTTTCCCGAACTCCAGAATCCGGTCGATGAAATCGTAGGGCGTGTAGCCGTTCAGGGCCGTTTGGTGGAAGATGCAGGTGGCGGGCGTCATGCCGGGCAGGGAGTTTACCTCGATGATGATGACCTCCACTGCGCCCGTTTCGCGCACGCGCACAAACGCGTCGATGCGGGCGTAGCCTTGGATGTTCAGCACTTCGGCCACGCGGCGCAGTTCGTGCTTCACTTCCTCCGAAATGCGCTGCCGCTCCTGCACATCAGCGGCGTAGCGGGCCGGCGTAATGTTCTGACCTTCACCAGCCAAGAACTTCTCTTCCAGGCTCAGCACCTCGCCGGTAGCTAGGGCTTCCGAAGCTTCAAACACTTCCACGTCGTAGGTGCCATCGGGGCGCCAGTGGGTGAGCAAGCCACCGGTGATTTCGAGGAAGTGCTGGGCGCCGTCGCGCTCAATCAGCGTTTCGACCAGGAAAGCATCTTTGCGCGGGAATTCTTCCTTGAAACCTAGGTGCAGCGTGTTGGCGGCCGTCGTTTCCAGGTCTTCCTGGTCGCGGAACATGAGGTGGCAGAACGCTTCCAACTCCGCCCGGTTCTTGATTTTTTTCACCGCCGAAGAGCAGCCGTCGTCGGCCGGCTTGGCAATGAAAGGGTAGGGGAACTGGGTTTCGAGGCTGCGGTAGAAGCTTTCCGCGTCGGCTTCCCACTCCAGGCGGTTGGCCATGCGGTGCTCCGCCACACGTAAACCTGCTTCACGCAGCCGCTTGTTCGTTTCGAACTTATTGATAGTGACGCTGCTAGATACTACACCCGAACCATTGTACGGCAAGCCGTATTGTTCCAACTGGCGCTGCAATGCGCCGTCCTCGCCCGGCCGACCGTGCAGGGCAATGAACACTTCATCCACCAGTTCGGCTAGCTCCTCGAACAAGATGCGCCGCGGCTGCGCCGTGGGCTGACCAGCGTAGGTGCTAGTAATCGGCTCAGCCTCGCGGCGGATGCGTTGCAAAATCGGGTGCAAATCGTGGCCAGCTTCGGCGTACTCAATCTTCTCGCGAATATCATCCGCGTTGTCCTTGAGCATCACGTTGATAGGCAGCAGATAGAGCTTGTGCTCTTGCGCGGAGCCGGTCAGGAATACCGGCAGCGGCTCGTACTTCACCGAGGAGCTCAGCTTCTCGTAGATGTTGCGCCCGCTTTCCACCGAAATATGGCGCTCCGACGAGTAGCCGCCCATAATCACGGCTACTTTGGTACGCTGTTTCTCTTCGTGCTGACGCGAGGCCACGGCTTCGTCTAGCTGCTGTAGCAGCGAAGCTAGCTTCACGGGGCGCATGCCGGCCCGGCGCCGCGCCGCCAGCGAGGTGCGAATCAGGTAAGTCAGGAACTGCGACGGGTTCAGGCCAATTTCGGCGGCTTGGTGGAAGAAGAACGAGGCTGGCAGCATTCCCGACGTAGTATTGGGGTCGTTGAGGAATAGCTGGTTGTCTTTGCCTAGGAAGCCATCCAGACGCGCATACACCTGGAAGCCAAACGTCGTGAACATCTCCTGGCAAGCTTCGCGAATCCGCTGAATCTCCGCTTCGGGCAGGTCAATAGGCGTCACTTTACGGCTCAGGCCGGGCAGGTATTTCGAGCGGTAGTCGAACAGCTCTTCGCCTTTCACAATCTCCGTGGGCGGCAAAGCAAGCGGCTCGCCGTTCGGGTCTTCCACCACGATGCACGAAAACTCGCGCCCAGCCACGAAGCTCTCCACCAGCACCTGCGTCTCCCCGTCGACGTTGGTCAGGCGTACGGCTTCAACGGTTTGGAATAGCTCGTTGAGCTTGTTGAGCAATGCTTCGGGGTGATAGAGAAGGGTTGAGTTTTGAGTGTCGAGTGTTGAATTTTCGTCTGTTAACTGGTCACTGATAACTGTTAACTGAACCGGTAGGCCGATGCCTTCGCGAATGTCGGTGAGCTGCTGCAACCAGGCTAGCTGTCCTTGCTGACCTAGGCCTTGCCACTCTTCGCGAATCATCGTTTTGCGAAACAGACTACGCTCAATAGCTGCTTCGAACTTGGCCACATCCTGCTCGCGCAGAATGCTCACGCCGATGCTGGAGCCTTGGCGCGGCGCCTTGAACACCAGCGGCAAACCTAGCTCGCGCACCAAATAACCTAGGGTGGCCTCCGGGTCGGCCACGTCCCATTCAGCAGCGGTTATCACGCGGAAATCAGGCGTGGGGCGACCTAGGGCTTTGAGTAGTTTTTTCTGCGCAATCTTATCAATGCCAAACGCCGAGGGCAGAATGCCGGAGCCGGAGTAAGGAATGCCGTACCATTCGAGCAAGCCCTGAATAGCGCCATCTTCGCCGCCGGGGCCGTGCAGAGCCAGGAAGGCAAAGTCCATCAGCAAACCTAGTTCCTGAGGCAGCACGCGCCGCCCAACTTGACTGATAATCTGGTCCTGCTCCGCTACGCTTAGCTCGCCGAGGCTCTCCAGATACACTTGCAGCTTGTGCTCGGAAGCGGGCAGCGCTGCCACCGGCGGGTAGAAGTCGCGGATGGTGCCTTTGTAGATGTACTGCCAATCGAGCAGAATAAAATTGCCGAGGCTGTCCACGAAGATTGGAACGGCCTGGAAGAGCGACTTGTCGAGGTTGTCGTATACGGTGCGGCCACCCGCGAAGGAAATTTCCCGCTCGCGCGACGGGCCGCCGAAGAAGATGCCTATTTTCATACGTAGCGTAAAGGTAGGAAGTAGCGCGGCTACTCCGATTGTAACGCGGAAATCTAGATTTCTGCCCTATAACACAATCGAACCCGAATGGATTTCCACGCTACTGGTACATTGCGGCCGGAAACCCGTATACAGACTTCCTAAAAATCTATTCCTGATTCCATGAGAACCCTCGATCAGTACAACTTCGCCGGCAAGAAAGCCGTGGTACGCGTGGATTTCAACGTACCGCTCGACGAAGAGCTGCGCATCACCGACTACACCCGCATCCATGCGGCGACGCCCACGGTCAAAAAGATTCTGGCCGATGGCGGCAGCGTGGTGCTGCTGTCGCACCTAGGTCGGCCCAAAGGCGGACCCGACAAGAAAAATTCGCTGCGCAACCTAGTGCTGGCGCTGCAACACGAATATGGCCAGGAGGTTAAGTTCGGCGGCGACGTCATTGGCGAAGAAGCCACGGCTGCGGCTGCCGCGCTGAAACCCGGTGAGATTCTGCTGCTCGATAACCTGCGCTTTCACCCCGAAGAGGAAAAAGGCGACCCGGCCTTCGCCCAAAAGCTAGCTCGCCTCGGCGACGTGTACGTGAACGATGCCTTCGGTGCCGCGCACCGTAGCCATGCTTCTACGGCCGTCATGGCGCAGTATTTCGCCCCCGAAAACCGTGTGGCTGGCTACGTGATGCAGAGCGAGCTGGAAAACGCACACCGCGTGCTCACAGATGCTCAGCGCCCCTTCACCGCAATTATGGGCGGCGCCAAGATTTCGGATAAGATTTTGATCATCGAGAAGCTGCTCGATAAGGTTGATAATCTGCTGATTGGTGGTGGTATGGCCTACACCTTTGCCGTGGCGCAAGGTGGCTCGGTTGGCGGTTCCCTGCTCGAAGCCGACAAGGTAGACTTGGCTAAGAGCCTGATTCAGAAAGCGAAAGATAAAGGCGTGAACCTGGTGCTGCCGGTTGATAGCGTGATTGCCAACCGCTTCGCCAACGACGCCGACGTAGACATTGCCGGCAACCTCGACATTCCGTTCGGCTGGATGGGCCTCGACATCGGGCCAAATTCGCGCGAGCAGTTTGCCGCTATCATCCGCGACTCGCGCACCATCCTCTGGAACGGCCCGATGGGCGTATTCGAGATGTCGAACTTCTCGGTAGGCACGGAGTTCGTAGCCCAAGCCATTGCCGAAGCCACTCAGAACGGCGCCTTCTCCCTCATCGGCGGCGGCGACTCGGCAGCGGCTGTGAATCAGCTAGGTTACACCAGCAAAGTGTCGTACATCTCGACCGGCGGCGGCGCGCTTCTGGAGTACATGGAAGGCAAAACGCTGCCCGGCGTAGCCGCCCTGGAAGGCTAGGAGAACCTAGCTTTCGGTCTTCAACAACAGAATGTCATGCTGAGCTGGTCGAAGCATCTCTACTGTGGTAGAGACGCTTCGACCAGCTCAGCATGACGTTCTTTTTATATGGAGGACGTGGCCTAGGTTCTACACCGGCAGCCCATCCTCGCCATCCGGGCGGCTGTACAGATTGATCCAGACGAGCTGGCGGAAGAAGTTGAAGGTGGTGCACTCGGCCGGGTCTTCGGGCGTGGCTTTGCCGCGGGCGTGACGCGCAAACAGGTCGCGGGCTTCGTGGTCGGCGAGCAGTGTGAGGCTGCGCAGATAGGTGACTTCCGGCTTGGGCAAATCACCTAGCTCCAGCAAATCATCGCAGGTCGTCGATTCGTTGATGTCGCGGTGGCTCAGGCCGGCACTGATCATTTCGCTAGCAATACGAGCAGCTAGGTTCCAGCGGTATTCGGGCGTGTTGCGGTCGGGAGAGGACATGAGCTAATATGTTGATTTGCTGATGAGGGTTGATGTGCTGATGTGCAGATTTGCCGGTGTGCTGATAGCAAATTCAATTACCTAGGTCGATTACCGAATCAGCACATCAACAAATCTGCACATCAACAAACCTAGCCGAACGGGGAAGGCGTGAAGCACAGCACAAAAATCGCCAGCATCACCCAGCCCAGCACTTTACGGCCAAAACTCAACGGACGTTCATCAGGTGCGGAAGGGTGAAAAATACCCGTCACCCGGCCCAGCAGCAAGCCGAACACCAGCCACCCCGGATTACCCTGAATGCCCGGCACGGCTACCGCCACCGCCAGCTGCGCCGACCACACGCCAAGCGCCAGAAACAAGCTCCGCTGCTTGGTAGGCATAGCGCGCTGAAACACCACGAATAAGTACAGCAGATACGGCACCCCCCAATAAAGCCAGGTTTCACGGCTCGTATGCAGCGAGAACAAACCTAGGCCTGCATAGAAAATAAACGCAATGAACAGCCCCAGCGAAAGCCGGTTGAACCGCCGGTATCCTAGCAGTCCGTACAAGATATGCCCGCCATCAAGCTGACCAATCGGCATCAGATTAAGGGCAGTGAAGAACAACGCCAGTACACCCGCCAGCAGCACCGGATAGTGCATCAGCTCATTGGGGTGCGGTAAGCGCGCTGGGTCAGCCAACCACGTTTCTAAGATGCGGTAAAGCAGCGGTTTAGCTAAGGCAAGCGCCTCTCCGTCGCGGTATACGTAGCGGGCATAATCGGCACCGTAGAAGCGGTATTCGGGGTGAATCTGGAAGAGGTAATCCAGCGGTGGCAGGTGCGTGAACCCGTACACCAGCACGGGCACAGCCACCAGAAAGCCCGCCAGTGGACCCGCCAAGCCAATATCGAAAAACTCCTTACGCGAGAAAATTCGGTCTTTGATGCGAATAACCGCCCCGAATGTACCGATGGTGTTGAACACGCCCGTGAAAAACGGAATGTAAAACGGCAGCGTGGCCCGCACCCGGTAGTGGCGCGCCGTGAAGTAGTGCCCAAACTCATGCACCGTGAGTACGCCCAAAAACGGCAGCGAAAACCACAAGCCGCGCAGAATTTCAGGCCTGGTAAGCTGTACGGTAAACGGCAGCGAGCTGACCTGCCCAAAAAACGTCTTACCCGTTATCCACTCGGCGCCGGCCAGGGTCGTAGTAACAAGCGTGATGACAAACAGCAGCAGATGAAGCGCATAGGTGCGCCAGCGCGGCGGTCGGTCGGAGGAAGCTAGGTAGAAGTCGGCGTCGTCGGGTGTGAACTCGGGCGCCTCAGGAAGCGGTAGGGGGGAAGGCACGGATGGCGGCAGGAAGGGCTTCGGTAAGAGTAAGCGGCGGCGCCAGGAAGAGCGTGTGTAGTCCTACGCGCCGCGCCGTTTCGATGTGTTGAATACTATCTTCAATGAAAAGAGTTTCCTCCGCCTTCCAGTTCATTTCGCGCAGTACGTGCCGGAAAATCTCCTCGCCCGGCTTGCGCAACCCTACTTCCTGCGAGTAAAACACCCGGTCGAGCGCATCGGCAATGCCATTCGCGAAGCCGTACTGCGTTTTGAGCTGCTGGTTGATGACGTTGATGTGCATGTGGTTGGTGTTGCTGAGCAGGGCCGTTTCGTGGCCTTGCTCGCGCAGCTCGGCAATGAGCGCCAGGCGCTCGGCGGGCACATCCAGCAGCATCGCATTCCAGGCCGCATCGAGCTCGTCGTCGGTGGCTTGCAGGCCGTAGCCGCTGCGCAAGCCGGTGCGAAAATCCTCGCTGGTAAGCTTGCCGGTTTCCAGTAAATCAAACAGTTCCGATTGCGAGGCTTGGGTGAATGCAATCGTGTTGCCCTCACCGCTGAGCAGGCGCATGGCATCCAAAGTGCGCTGGTAATCGATGTTGATGATAACACCGCCGAAATCGAAGAGCAGGTTAGGAAGTTTCTTGGGCATGAGAAAGAGTAACTGAGTAGCTGAATAACGACGGTCAACGATTTACTCAGTTGCTCTGTTACTCAGCCACTCTTTTGGAAATTCGCCGACAAACTTCGTAGTTTGCAGCGCCGAAACCAACCACCTAGGTTTGTTTTGCGCCGGGCCCATAGCTCAATCGGTTAGAGCAACTGACTCATAATCAGTAGGTCCTTGGTTCGATTCCAAGTGGGCCCACTAAAAAACCCTGTTTCTGATTAAGGAACAGGGTTTTTTGTTTTTATAAGGTACACGCTTCAGAAGTTTCAGCCAAGTATTCCTAGGTCTTGTAAAGCATAAAAGGACTGAGCATGACTAGGTGTAAAGTCCTAGGTGTGAGAAACCGTGTTTTAGGTTGTGCAGGAGCCAGATTCTACTTAGGTGCTGGGCGACTCGACCATTGGGCCCTGAAGAGGCTAGGTTAGGTGACAGAAGAAGGATGGATATTTCTTCTTTTATGCCCGTCAGTAAACGCAAAAGAGAACGGGATGGCTCCCGGCACACGGTGCCAGTACGGGCTTAAGGCTTGATGACGAACGCCGTTAACTCGGCCATCTTACCGTCGCGAAAACGCCAGATATCGCAATACGCATGATCGGCTTCTGTGCCCTCTTCATCAGGTAGCGTAATCGTGCCGAGTGCCGTAACGAAGTCGTCTTCGGCGATGAAGTGCTTGACCAGAAACGTAGGCGGCTTTTCGTAGGCCGTTGCCATCCAGTTCCGAACAGCTTCCTTTCCGTGCAGGGTTTGTTGACCTACAAAGGTCCATTCTGTGTCGTCGGTGCAGAACGACAAGAATCCCTCATAATCACCGGCCTTGATGGCCACGTTCGCCTTTTTTAAGATCGTCTTGTTGCTTTTCCGCATAGTAAGGATCAATGATGTTGGTAGGCTGAGAAGGTATAATATGGAAATGGAACAGCTTATGTACCAAACTATTATCACACGGTAAGTCAGTGCAACGCGCTTTTGCCGCCTTGTTCCAACTGCGCGTTGAGGCAACCTTATAAGGCGAAGCGAAAGTTGATATAATTCGATATATAATAATGCTAAAATCATTACTTCTAATTCGTATCTTACTCGCTACACGCTATTATTTGCTAATCAAGGCCTTCTCATGAATCAAAGTATACGCATAGCCGGAGTCACCGGGAGCAAATTGGTCTTATTAGGGCTAGGACTGAACTGGCTAGCCCTGAGCATGGCTCAGGCTCAAGCGCCTTTCGTGACTACCACCACGCCGCCGCGTAATGCAGTGCGTGTAGAACCTTCGGCTTCGATCAATCTCACGTTTTCGCAAGCTCTGAATGCGGCAACGGCAGCCACGATTACGGTCCACTCGGCCAGGGCAGGCGGCTTGAAGCCGGCTACTCATACCGTAGCAGGTACCGTCGTTACAGTGAAGCCTCAGGTTAGTTTTTTGCCGGGTGAAACCGTGACCGTTACCGCACCAGCAACCCTTCGGAGCACGACTGGGAACGCCGCTATGCCGTATCTGTACCAGTTTACGACAGCGGTGACCGGCACAGGCAGCGGCATCTTTGCGCCTGTATCTACCATGCCCGATGTGGCGGTGAGTAATGGCGGGAGTAGTATTGCTTTGGGGGACGTAGATGGGGACGGCGACCTAGATATTGTGTCTTCGAATTACGACAATCTGGGAGCCAGCAACTCCTCTCCACTGAATGTGCGGCTCAACAAAGGGTTGAATTCAGGGAATTTTGTTGCGGCTGCTACTGCGCCTAACCCAGCGGCGGGCACGCGGCCGGGCAACGTGGCGCTTGGCGATGTAGACGGCGACGGCGACCTTGATCTTTTAGCTATCAACTCCGCCGGAGCCAGTAGCAATGCGGTCGTGAACGTGCGGCTGAATAATGGCACAGGTACGTTCACAGCACCTGCCACTAACCCGAACCCGTCCGTGGGGCCCTATACTTGGTTCCTGGTAACTGGCGACCTAGATGGGGACGGCGACCTAGATATCCTAACGGCCGGCAACTCGGCTAGTAATCCTTCCCTAGGCGTGGTGCACATCCTGCTGAACCAAGGATTGAACAGTGGTAACTTTGTGCCGCCCACCAGCGACCCCACTGTGAGCATGGGGGCCAACTCCTTGGGTACAATAGCTGTAGGCGACGTGGACGGCGATGGTGACCTCGACTTTGCAGCGGGCAGCTACACCACCGTGTTGCTGTTTCTGAATAATGGCGCTGGCCGCTTTGCCGCACCAGCTAGCAACGCTACCTTTTCCGTAACAGGTGGTGGTGGGATAATCAGCGTGGCGCTAGGTGACGTAGATGCTGACGGGGACTTGGACCTGCTTACGGCCAATGCTACGGTGGGCAGCAACGGAAGGGCTACCGGCCTCGTGAACGTACGGCTAAATAGTGGCCTGCATACCGGCCACTTTGTGGCTCCCTCTACCCAAGCGGAGGTACCAATTGATAATGTGCCCCGCAACCTGGTGCTGGGTGATGTGGATAGCGATGGTGACCTAGACTTAGTGACGGCCAACGAGGGATATTCGCCCTTCGCTACAACCATGAGCGTACGGCTGAACGACGGAATAGGCCACTTCATGGCGCCCGCTACCAATGCTGACCCCACTGTGGGCGGCAGCCCCCGGTGCGTAATGCTGGGCGACGTAGATGGCGATGGCGACCTGGATGCCGTCACCATCAACACTGTGCTCAATGGAGCCCAAAGCACCCTCAGCATTCGGCGGAACGAGCCGGCTGCTTTGTATAGCGCGACTGTTGCGCCGGCAACAGGTACGTCAGGCAGCAAAATACTGTTGACGGGGACCAACTTTACAGGGGCAACAGCCGTCAGCTTCAATGGCGCGCTGGCCCCAGCCGGCACGTTCACCGTGACATCGGACAATAGCATTAGCGCGACGGTGCCCCAGGACGCGCGTAGTGGCCCCGTGTACGTGACGACCCCACATGGCGTGCTCACCACTGCCACCCCCTTTGGCGTGACGGTACTGGGCGCCTCCTCCGCTATGGCTATGAATGTTGCGCTTTATCCTAATCCCACCCGCACGTTCTTTACCGTAGAGGTGCCCGCACTAGCCGGCGCCACTCAGGTGCAGGCTACCTTGCTAAATGCGCTGGGTCAACCCGTAGCCACGCACACTAGTGCACTGCCTGCAGCGGGAACTCGGTTCACGCTGCCCGTAGCGACCATGAGTAAAGGGATCTATCTGTTACGCCTACAAGCCGGACTGGTCACGATCATCAAACGAGTGGTAGTGGAGTAGCTCGTGCGTCAGGACACCCGAAGTGGGGCGTTTCCAAATCTGGAAGCTGCTTTGCTGCCGCGTGTGCTCCAGCAGACCTCTGGTAGTATGAACCTGAGCACGGTTGGCCGCTACCTGCTCCAGAGTAGCTTGGTGGAGCTTCGGCAAGCATAGGGCATGCTCGTAGGTCACTGCATGGATAATACCGCGACCTCCAGCAAACGGACCAGTGCGGGACTATGATTGATGATGGTGCTGGCCTCGTTGGACTCTGTGAGTAGCTCCATTACCTCGTCGCTATTGCTGGATCGAAGGGTGAATACTGCTCAGAACCTACTCGAAAGATGGCTTTTAACATCGTTCTAATTCCATCTTAACATCACTTTAATAAGAGGGTCTCACCTTTGTCCTGCTGGAAGAAGGAGTAAAGAGAGTCAGCGTGTATAGGGTTTAGCGGAGTACCCTCATGCTACTATGGCTGAGGGTACCCTATAGCGAGGCTTTCGCAAGGGAGTGGGTTGTTATCAGCAAAAGAAAAGCATGCTCCACAACCTGCTTCGTAAAGCAGATAGCCGTTCGCAAGCTATTACTCTGACGCTCTCGCCTATTCCTTTGACCGCATATTCCACTCTATTACCTAGCCCTCCACTCCTCATTTGACTTATGTTATTAAAGACGAGAATCCCTCTTTCCTACGTGTTCGGCAAGATAAAATGGGAAACCCTGTTTGTGTTTGTCTATGCTTCCTTAATTGCCTTGGAGGATAAGTTCTTGCACGTAATGGAAGTTTCGCTGCCCTTGAGTGTACCCATGGTACTCGGCACGATTCTGTCGCTGCTGTTAGCGTTCAAGTCAAATCAAGCCTATGACCGGTGGTGGGAAGCCCGCATTGCCTGGGGCTCCATTGTCAACGATTCCCGCTCCTTAATCCGACAAGTGCTCTGCTTTACGGAGGCGCCGTATAGTTCTGAAGAAGCCCGGGATTGGGGAAAGCGGCTGACTTACCGGCAGATTGCGTGGGCTTATAGTGTGGGAATGTCGTTGCGCAAGCAAATGAACCTAGATAAAGTCCGTCGGTTTCTGTCGCCGGAAGAGGTGGCTTTTGTGACCAAGCACGATAATGTTCCGAACGCACTGTTGCAACTGCACGGCCAGGACCTGCGGTATGCGCTGCAGCAAGGATGGGTTAATCCTTATCAGCAGGTAGAGATGGAGGGCATCCTGACGCGACTAACAGACTCGATGGGTCGGTGTGAGCGAATCAAAAACACGGTGTTTCCGGCTACTTACACCTTGTACATCCACTTCTGCCTCTTCTTTTTTGTGCTGCTACTGCCTTTTGCTCTGTTGGAAGCATTTGGTATGTTGGAGGTCCTGATGGTAGTAGCTATTTCCTCCGCCTTTTTCCTGATTGAGAAGATGGCCATTCACCTGCAAGACCCCTTTGAAGGCAAGCCAACGGACACGCCTGTTACTGCTATTGCCCGAACCATTGAAGTAAACCTAAAACAGATGATCGGCGACAAACGTGGGGAAGGGGAGCCCGCGCCAGCAGAAAGCACCTTCTACGTGCTGTAGCATCCTAAATAAAGCCAGCGTTTTATCTGCCTGGCCTGAGCTACGGGAAGTACAGCAAGTGGCAACTCTCGATTGGGGAGTTGCCACTTTGCTTAGTAATGAGCCGGTCCTGCTTGCTGCCAATCAGAAGGCGTGCATTGCTCACTACCCCGGCGAAGCAGCAACGGAGCTATGGCTGGTGTTATCAGATGGGTTTAGTACGCTAGTGGCAGTAACCCAGCCTAGCGTTGATAATAGCCCCATGGCCTAACTGACCTAGAGTACTGACTGGGTTAAATCCTGCGCTTCAGCTGCAAGGAAGTGCTAAACAACTCCCCATCTTCCCGCCGCACAACCAGGAGAATATTCCGACCATCCTGGGAGTGGAAAAGTTGGCTGATCTGGGCCAGCGTGAGGCCCTCAGCCGGCATCACGCCAACCAGTACCAGCTTGTCGTTCTGGCGTAAACCGGCCGCCGCGGCCGAGGAGTTGGGCTCGATACTCGCAATCGTATACTCCCGGTAGTCGGGGCCGGAAGCCAGCAGACGCACGCCACTCATATCGTGTTCGAAAGGTTGACGTTGCAGGCCGTTCGGGCGCAGCAGGAGCTGGTTATGTGGGTAGTCAATAACTATATCGAAGCGGCGCAGCGTTTCGAAGCCCAGGGTGCCGTTGCGGGGCACCTGAATGCGGTGGGCCAGGTTGCTCGAATCCGGAAACGAGGTCAGGAGCGAGCGTACTTGGTAGCAGCCTAGCTGCAAGGCCTGCACCCGGCCTAGGTAGCCCATGATGGGGCCGCTCAGGCTGCGCCCCAGCTCCGAGCGCACCCGGTTGGCGGGTAGTTGCAACCTAGGATCGGAGGCGGTTTCCAGGGAAAGCGCATGGCCGGCACCCGTATCCACCACCAGCTTGAGCGGAACCGTCTGAGAGTCGCCTAAAACAACGTTGGTCGTGATATACGGCTTGGCATCCTCCAGCCGTAAGGGCAGGCTGGTCCAGCGCTTGCCTTTGGGAGGCTGCGCCAGGGCCGGATCGGTGAAGGTGACGCGAGACAACCTAGGTTGAATCGTCACCACAAAGCTGCGAAACAGGTCGTAGCCCAGAATGCCGTGCACGGGCGTACCCATCAGGCTTGCCAGATCGAGCACGTTTTCCGTGACGGTAATAAATGTGAAAGCCGGCGCCTCAATACCCGCCAGATCCACGCGGACGGGCTTGGTGCGGTATGCCGTTACGGGCGCCTTCGTGCCCACGCCCGCCAAGCTATACGAGTTTTTCGATTGCAGCCCCAGCGCCTGACCTAGCTTTGGGTCGGTGATAATAGAAGAGGCTGCGCCAGTATCGAGCAGGAAGTTGAAAGGACCTTGGCCATTCAGCTTGGCCGAAACGATGATCAGGTCATTCTGCGCTTTGTACGGGATGGAAACCTGTTGCAGCTTCGCGCGCTTGAACCGGAAAGGCATGCTTTCGGGGTTCCGCGCCGCCTGGCCGGAGTAGCTCAGGAGCAGCATACACAACCAAAACAGCCCAAAACAGCTCCATTTAACCCGGCCAACCAGCCACAGGAGCGTGGACCGAAATTGCCACTGCGTTTCCTGCCCCACTTCAAAGTCGTTCAGCCGACGTGCGTTACTAGCCATAGCACCCAGGAGTTTAGCGTACCGGACCGGCACCGCCGACGCCCCCATGGCGCCTTTCGGCCGAAATCCGGTGCTATACAATCACCTGGGGGCGCGGCCTTCAACGGCTATTGTGTGAAGTGCCCGAATCTTCCTGTGAGACGTCGGATTGCCTGCTGAAAAATGCTGGTCAGAAGAACCTCACTCCCGGCCCTTCTCCTCAGGGGAGGGGTGCCACACATCAGCTAGTAGTATTGCTATTACCTAGGTCCTCTGGCATCCCTCTCCTGAGAAGAGGGGCTAGGGGTGAGGTGAACGATAGAGTGGCTATGCGCTTTGCACCGCAAAAAGCACAGCTTAAATAATGGCTTGAGCAGCCTGTACAATAAGGCGTGCCTGCGCTGAAGAAAGTTCATTCCTTGTCCGACTGTCGATTTCAAACGGCGGCTCGGTTCCTTCCTTCACTCCAGCCTATTGCTCCATGAAAAAAAGCTTACTGATGAGCATTGTGCTCATATTCACTTTATTGCAGCAAGGGCTGGCGCAGAGTCGCACCATAACGGGCCGCGTGACCGACCGCCAGTCGGGGGAGGGGCTGCCCGGCGTGACGGTGCTGCTGAAAGGCACCAGCAACGGCGTTTCGACTGATGCCGACGGCCGCTACAGCCTCACGTTGGCGAGTGGCGGCGGCACCCTAGCTTTCAGCTCCATCGGCTACGTTAGTCAGGAGCAGGTTATTGGCGCTGCCAACCAGATCAACGTGGTGCTGGCTACCGATGCGCAGCAGCTGAAAGAAGTGGTCGTGACGGGCTACGGCGGCTCGCAGGACGTGAAGGACATCACGGGCTCAGCGGCCAAGATTTCAGAGGAAAAGTTGCTGAACCAGCCCGTGCAGAGCTTCGATCAGGCGCTGACGGGTCGGGCGGCGGGCGTGCAGATTACCAACGCCAGCGGCGCACTGGCCGAAGGCGTTTCGATTCGGATTCGGGGTGCTAACTCCATCAGCAACAGCTCGCAGCCGTTGATTGTGGTGGATGGCGTGCCGACTAACTCCCTGGAAAACGCCAACCAGTTCAACTCCGGCAACGGCACGCGCTACAACACGTTGGCCGACATCAACCCCAACGACATCGAGTCGGTGGATGTGCTGAAGGATGCTTCGGCGGCGGCCATTTACGGTTCGCGGGCTGCCAACGGCGTGATTATCGTGACCACCAAGCGTGGCAAATCGGGCCAGAGCCATGTTTCACTTAACTCGTACGTGGGCATGAATGAGACCGTGCGTCGGCCCAAACTGCTGAACGGGGATGAGTTTATCACCATTCAGAACGAGAAGGCCCTGAACCGCTTCGGGCCGGGCACGCCCAACTCCGTCATTGCCCGCGATGTAGATTTCAACGGCGACGGCCAGCCCGACCGCACCGATTGGCTAAAGGAAATCTTTCGCCGCGGCTTCTCGCAAAACTACCAAGTGTCCATTTCGGGCGGCAGCGACAAAGCTAGCTATTACGGCTCCGGCGACTGGACCGATCAAAAAGGTGTGTTGGTAGCCAACCGGTTGCGCCGGGGTTCGGTGCGACTCAACCTAGATTTGCAGCCGATCAAGTGGCTGAAAACGGGCATCAGCACGAGCTACTCACAGACGCTGAACAACGGCGTGCTCACGGATGGCTACCTAGCTGGTGCAACCGTATCGGGCTACAACGCCGCCCCAATTTATCCGGTGCGCGACGCCAGCGGCAACTACTTCCTCGATTCATTCGGCAACCTAGGTGGCGACGTATTCACGATTGGCGGCACTTCGTATCCGTTCTACCGGACGTATCGCCTGAACGCCGTCAACCACCCGAGCGCCGTGCTGGCGTATCAGCGCAACGACAATACATCGCAGCGCCTGCTGGCCAATGGCTATGCGACGGTAGAGCCGATTACGGGCCTGAAGTTTACCACCCGTTTTGGCGTCGATTACCTCCAAAACTTTGAGGATCAGTACAGTGACCCGCGCCTCTCGGGGCTAGGTCGGGTGCTGGGCTCGGGGCTGGTGCAGAACAACGACCTGCGCCAAAACCTCTGGAACTGGGCCAATTTTGCGAACTACACGCATACGTTTGGCGTCAATCACAACCTGGACCTGACCGTGGGCTTGGAGTACCAGGTGGAAGCGCAGCGCCAGCTCAGTACCTACGCCGCCAACTTCGCCGATCCTAAGTTCAAGGAGATTCTAACGGGTTTGTCGACGGAGGCCATCCAGCCCGATGGCTCGCGTTACACCCAAGGCTTCGACTCGTACCTGGCTCGCGCCAACTACTCTTTTGGCGACAAGTACTATGCTTCGCTCAGCTTTCGGGCCGATGCCGATTCGCGTTTCGGCGCGAATAATCGGCGCGGCTACTTCCCCGGCGGCTCGGTGGGGTGGCGCCTCTCAGAGGAAGATTTTCTGAAGAGCATCACCGTTATCAACGACCTGAAGCTGCGCGCCAGTTACGGCGTGGTGGGCAACTCCAACGGCTTGCTGCCCTACGCCGCCCGCACCCAGATCGGGGCCGGACAGTACGCAGATATCAATGGCCTGAGCATCACGCAAGTTGGCAACCCCGACCTAGCTTGGGAAAAATCCCGGAAGTTGGACATCGGTCTGGATGCGTCGGTGCTAACCAACCGCATTGGTCTCACGCTTGATTACTTCAACAACAACATCAGCGACCTGATTCTGGATGCGCCCGCACTGCGCACTACGGGTATTCCGAACTCCATCGACTACGTGCGCACGGTGGTTACGAAGAATATTGGCTCGATGTACAACCGCGGGGTAGAAGCTACCTTGAATACCACCAACGTGCGGAGCAGCAACGGCTTTCGCTGGACTTCCGCGCTCAACTTTACGGCGCTGAAAAACCGCATCACCACGCTGGCAACCGACTTGCCTATTCCGGAAGGTCAATCAGCTAACCCCAACGACGTGGTAGCCGCCAACCAGCGGGCCAGCGTCGGGCGGGCACTGGGCGTGTTTTTCCTGCCCCGCTGGGCCGGTGTAAATCCCGAGAACGGCAACGCACAGTTCCTCGACGCCAACGGCAACATCAAGCAGTACAATGCCGTGGCCCAGCAGTGGCTCACAGCCACCGGCGACGCTACCACGCCCATCAGCACTTCCGACTACAAATACACCAGCAAGAGCGGCTACCCGACTTGGTACGGCGGCTTCGATAACACATTCTCTTTCAAAGGGCTGGAGCTAGGTGTTTTCCTGCAATACAGCGGCGGCAACCTGCTCTACAATGCAACCCGCGCCGGCCTGCTGACCAACTATTACAACAATAATCTGACGGAAATTTTGGACCGCTGGCAGCAGCCCGGCGACCAGACCAACGTACCAAAGCTGGTGTTGCAGGATAACGTGTCGACGCAGGCCTCAACGCGCTGGCTGGAGAAGGGCAACTTCCTGCGGATGCGGCAGCTGAGCCTAGGCTACAACCTGCCCAAGCCCGTGCTGGAGCGGCTGAAGCTGAGCAACATGCGCGTGTATGCACTGGTGCAGAACGTCTTCGTGATTACGGGCTACAACGGCACTGATCCGGAGGTGAACTCCAACCGCAACAACACGAACCAAGGCACCAACGGCAACATCGCCTACGGCGTCGATAACCGGGCGGTGCCACAGGCCCGCAGCTACACCGTTGGTCTTAACCTCAGCCTCTAACCTAGCCATGACGACGATGAAAACCCTGACGCTGGCTTGGAAAGCCGCCGCGGCGCTGGTACTGCTCCTGACCCTAGGTTGCGATGTGCTCAATCAGGAACCCCCCGCCAGCCTCACGCCCCAGGAAACGTTCAGCACGCCCGACCGCATCGAAAAAGCCGCGCTCGGCATGTACGACGCGCTGCAAAACCCGGAGTTCCTGGGCGGCCGGGCGCTGATTTACAGCGATGTGCGCTCCGACGATACCGATCCTTCGCCGTACTTCAACACCATTGCGTCTTCTACGGCGCTAGCCAACGACATCCAGATTACGAATGGCTGGACGGGTGGTTACCGCACCATTTACGGGGCCAACTTCTTCCTGCAAAACTTCGAGCCGAATGCTGGCCTCGTAGCGCCGGAGCTGGCGGCGCAGTACCGCGGCGAGGCCAGGTTCATCCGGGCGCTGGCGATGTTTCACCTGGTGAACCTCTTCGCGCAGCCCTACAACTTCACCGCCGACGCCTCACACCTAGGTATTCCGATTCAGCTCACGGCGCCTGATGCAGCCTCCGCCTACGAAGCGTCGCAACGGTTGTCGCGCTCCTCGGTGCGCGATATTTACGCGCAAATAATCAGTGATTTAACCGAAGCTGCCAACGGCTTGCCTGCTACCTACGACGACCCGGAGTTCTCGAACGTGGCTCGTGCTACTAAAAGCGCCGCACAGGCATTGTTGTCGCGGGTATATCTATACCAGGGCAACTACGCGCAGGCGGCTACGCTGGCTAGTACGGTCATCAGCTCAGGTAATTACACATTGAATCCGGACCCGGCTACCACGTTTGCGCCGCCTTATAACACGCCGGAGTCGATCTTCTCGGTGGCCATGAACACCAGCGACAACCCCAACACCAACAACGCCATCGGCCAGCACTACAGCCCCAGCGGCCGCGGCGATATTACCATTTCGCCCTACGTTGCCATCCCAACGTCCTTGTTCCCAGCCGACGACAAGCGGCGCACGAACCTCGTGACGGTTTCTAGCAACATTCCGTACACGGCCAAATACAAAGCCGTGGGCGACTGGGTGCCCATCGTGCGCTACCCGGAAGTGCTGCTGAACCGGGCCGAAGCCCTGGCCCGCACCAACGGCCTGAACCAGGAATCGGTGGATCTGCTGAACCAGGTTCGGAACCGCTCGAAGGGTGCTGGCACGCCCGCTTATACGCTCGCCGGCTTTGCCGATGCGCCGGCCCTGATCAATGCCATTCTGCTGGAGCGGCGGCTGGAGCTAGCTTTCGAAGGCCACCGCTACTACGATCTGCTGCGCAACCGCCTGCCCATTCCGGCACACGGCACCATTCCCACCATTCCGTACGGCGACAACCGCGTGGTGCTGCCCATCCCGCAGGTCGATTTGCAGAACAACCCGAATCTGGTGCAGAATCCTGGTTACTAGCTACGAAAGAACAGAAAGTAGGCCGTTATTCCGACCAGCGGGAGGATTAATGACCTAGGTTACAAGCCGCTTCAGCCACTTGGCTGGGGTGGCTTTTTGGCTATTGGACATGAATATGGGTACTTGCGGGTAGAGCGTTTTGGCGGCATTGGTCAAATTGCTTTCTTCGCTGGGAAGCCGTGTCTCACTTTTCGAAGTCGGCTGTCGTACTCAACTCCCACTTTATGAAGCACTATCTACTACTATCAGCGACCTTAACTGCGCTGGCTGCTTTATCTGCCCGCGCCCAAAAAGCGGTTTACATTCCTTACACCGAGCAGCAGGTGAAGGTAGAGAAGCAATTGTGGGACAGCCCGGCCTGGAAAACGCCGTATCAGCCGCAGTTGAGTGAGGATGAGAAGGTGGCGGGGCTCTCCAAATTTTGGTCGGAAGCCAAATACAACTTTGCCTTCTTCGACAAGATACCCAAGGTGTCGTGGGATAGTCTCTACCTAGCCTACATTCCGAAGGTAAAAGCCGCGCCTACTACACTGGCCTACTACCAGTTGCTACAGGAAATGTGCGCCCAATTGCACGACGGACACACCAACGTGTACCCGCCGCGTGAGCTGATGAACGAGGTATACGAGCGGCCACCTCTGCGCATTGCTCTCATCGAAGACAAAGTGCTGATAACCGAAGTTGGGAGCGAAACGCTACGTCAGCAGGGCTTCGTGCCAGGGCAGGAGGTGCTGGCTGTAGATGGGGTACCCGCGCGCACGTACGCCGAGGCACGGTCGGGGTGGCAGAGTGCCTCCACGCCCCAAGACCGCACCATGCGCACGTACAACACTATACTAGCCGGTGCGGCTAGTAAGCCCGTGGAAGTGACGTTGCAGGATGCCAAAGGGCGTACTCTTCGCAAAACCGTTGCCCGTAGCGGCTACACCGACGAGCAGACACGCCCGGTGCTGGAGTTCCGGCTGCTCAAGGACAACGTAGGCTACCTAGCCCTGAACGGCTTCGATAAGGCCGAAGTGGTGCAACGTTTTGCCGAAGTCTACCCGCAAATCAGCCAAACCAGCGCCCTCATCATCGACGTGCGTGCCAACGGCGGAGGCAACAGCGACTACGGCTACGAAGTACTCAGCTACCTTACCGACCAGCCTTTCCAAACGTCTCGCTGGATAACCCGCGACTACCATCCCCCGTTCCGCCCCTGGGAGCGGGCGCCGCAGTGGTATTCTGAGCCTCAAGAATCGGTGAAGCCCAAGGGTAGCGGTGTGTACACGCGGCCAGTGGTGCTGCTCACCAGCGCCCGCACCTTTTCCGCCGCCGAAGACTTTGCCGTGGCTTTCGATATAATGAAGCGCGGCCTGATCATCGGGGAGCCAACGGGTGGCAGCACCGGGCAACCCTTGCTTTTTAGCTTGCCCGGCGGCGGCATGGCCCGCATCTGCACCAAGCGCGATACCTACCCCAATGGCAAAGAATTCGTTGGGGTAGGGGTGCAGCCGCAAGTGATGGTACACCCCACGATGCGCGACATTCGCAGCGGCCGCGACACCATATTGGAAGCGGCGCTGAAACAGTTAAAGCTGACGGCCAAGCGTTAGCAAGTACACGCAGAGCCTCGAATTAGGCTTGGCTGGACCTAGGTATAATGAAGAAGCTCCGCTCAATCTGGCGGAGCTTCTTCACTAAGATTAACCTATTATTAGCGGTTTTTGGCCAGAAAGGCTTTCACATTGTCGCGGTAGAAGCGGGTCCATTTCAGGGTGTGGCCTCCGGTGAGCTTCACCAGGTACTCGCCGTTGAAGTAGCATTCCAGCTCCTCCACGTAGTTCAGGTTGATGATGTAGGAGCGATTGATGCGCGTAAAATCGGCCGGGTCGAGGCGCTGCTCCAACTGCGTCAGGCTTTCGTAGAGCGTGTAGTTGCGCTTGGCCGTGTGCAGCGTGATGTAGTTGCCGTCGGCATCGAAATACAGAATGTCTTCCGTCTTGATAAAGAACAGCTTATGGCTGTCCTTCACCAGCATACGCTTCAGGTAGCTAGGTTTGGCCGTATGCTCTTCGCTGAGCAGCAGGCGCATGAGCAGATCGACCGGCTCCGGTGGCTGCGGGTGGGGAGAAGCTAGGTTTGTTTTCACGTGGCAGAGAGTTTGGAGGAACTGAGACTTCGTAAACGCTTTGGGCAAAAAGGGCACGCCGCTTTCTTCCAGGGCGTGCAGCGCCGGCTGATCGGTGCCGCTGAGAAATACCACCTGGGGCTGGAAGTGCGGCCAGATTTCCTTCAGCACCCCGAAGCCGTCGAGGCGGGGTAGCTGCAGGCTGAGAAACACGACTTCGGGGCGATGCTGAAGCAGAGTCACCAGCGCTTCCGTGCCCGTAGCCGCTTCCGCCGCTAGCCGGAAGTCGGCGCTCTGTTCCAGATGGAGGCGGATCGTCTGGCGCGTAACCGATTCGCTATCAGCAATAACAGCCTGGTAACTCATGCGGATTGAGCGCTGAGAGAGCGAAGAACAAGAAGAGGAGGGAGGTACGGCCACGGTTCCGCCCACGAGAGGCGGCTCTTGCTTACGGGAGCGAGCAGTAGCGCCGGACTACTGCCTAAACCGCACGAGAGCTATTAGCAAGCGTCAATTCTTTGATTCGCTTTTGCAGAGAAAAATGAGGTTGAAAACGGCTGCGTTGAATAGATGTGTTTTCCTCGGGGATGGTTGCCTGCCCAAAGACAACGTATTGAATGCTAGGCTGCATAGCCATACGAATTTTTTCGTATAAATTATTCAGATCGTCTTTTTGCCTTGCGCTGAAGGTAGAATCTTTGGATGATGAAAGGAGGGAAGGGAGTAGTTTCCGCAAACTTTGCCAGCGGAGCTGTCCTGAATACCGACCGAATCTTCAAACGTTACAGACCTAGGTAACTTTATTTATCCATATTGTTGAACCGACCCATGTAGCGCGGACTACAAAGTCCGCGCTACATCGTGCTAACCCGCCCGACGCTTCTCATCCTCGGCGCCACTCTGCCGCCGTTTGGTAGGCGCTACTTTCTCATTGCCAAAGCGATACGTAAACGCCAAAGTTGCCATACGCGTATCGCGGCGCTGATAAAAACGCTCCACGTAGTTGTCATAGGTGGAAGTGGCGTAGGTGCGCTGGGTGAAGAAGATGTCGGCTACGTTCAATTTCAGGTTGGCCTTGCGGTTCCAGAGGCTCTTCTGCACGCCGGCACTCACCTCGCCCAAGGGGCGCTGCACCAGGAAGCCGTACACTTCGCGCGACTGATAATTGCCGTTCAGCTCGGCGCTCCAGCCTTTGCCAAAGGTGAAGGTTTGGTTGGAAGTCAGCTGAAAGGAAGCGCCGCCGCGGTTGAGGTTTGTGCCAACCAGGTCGCCCTTGAAGCGGGTGTAGAAGAGTACCGCGTTGTTGTAGATACTCCACCACTTGGCCACTTCCACCGGCGCTGTGAGCGTGAGAGCGTAGTAATGCTGCTGGCGCAGATTGCGGGTTGTGGAAAGCACGGTGCTGTCGGTTTCGGGCTGCACCACCCCGATAAGCGGCAGACTAGTAATACTATAGCTCAGACCTAGGTTGTACTTCTGCTTGAAGGTGTGGGTCAGCTCCACGTTGTAGCTCGTCTGGGGGCGCAGGGTGGGGTTGCCGCTGCCGAAGGTGGTTTTGTCGATGATTTCGCGGAACGGGTTGAGTTGCCGGTACGACGGCCGGTCGATGCGGCGGCTGAGCGAAAGGCTGGTCTCGTGCAGCTTGGAAAACGTGCGTTTGATGGCCGCGCTCGGGAACAGCTGGAAATAGTGGCGCGAAAAGTCCCGGAACTCTACTTCGCGGTCCTGCTTGCCCACGGCGTTGGTTTGCTCGCCGCGCAGGCCCGCTTGCAGCGTCAGCTTGGGCTGGGTGTAGTTCAGGCTGAGGTAGCCCGCGTTGATGTTCTCGTCGTAGCGGAAGCGGTTGGACCGACCTAGGTCGAGCTGCGCATCGGTGAAGAACTGAAGGTCGTTGTCGGCCGTGACGAGGCTGGTTTTGGCCCCGGCTTCCAGGCGCACCGCCTTGCTCAGCGGGTGTGTGTAGTCCACCTTGGCCGATTGAATCGTGAGCCAGCCTTGCTGGTCGCTGCTGGTGGCGTTGGTCGGTTCGGTGGCGCTGTAGGTTTGCAGCAGCTGGTTGCGGCTGGTGCGGTAGCGCGCATAGTCCACGTCGGCGGTCAGCTCGCGGGTGCCGAGCGAATCGTCGAAGGTGTGGCGGAGGTTCACGTTACCCGACAAATTTGGAAAGCGCCGATTGAGGTAGTTGGTGGAGTTATAGGCCTGCGTGGTGCCGCGCAGCACGTCCTGCAACACCGATTCGTTGGTGCCATCAGCCACGATATGCACTGCTTGGCCACTCACCACCGCACCCACCGTCGTGCGCTTCGACAAGTTGTAATCGAGCCCAACCCGGCCAATGTGCGAAACATTGTGCGTGGGCAGGCGGTTATCCTGGTCAGTAATGGCGGTTTGCTGCCGCTCGCCGCCAGCGGTGCGGTTATAAAAGTCGCGGTGAATGGTGAGTTTGGCAATGCCCTGCCGGTCGGAGTAGGTGTAGGAGCTGAACAGATTAACCTTGTTCTTGCGATGATTCAGGCTCAGTCCGGCGGTATATTTATTATACTGGCTGCGGCCGTAGCTCAGGTTGGCGGTGCCGTTGGTGCCCTGGCGCTGATCCTTTTTCAGGTTGATGGCGATAATGCCGGCCCCGCCCTGGGCATCGTACTTGGCCGGCGGGTTGGTAATCAGCTCGATGCTCCTGAGCTGCTCAGCCGGCAGAGTGCGCAAGTAATCAGCCAGCTCGGTGCCGCTCATGGGCTGGCGCTTGCCGTCGATGAGCACCAGCAAGCCCTGCTTGCCGCGCAAAGCTAGGTTGTCGTTGCTGTCGATGGTCACGCCCGGCGAGCGGCGCAGCACATCCAAGGAGGTATTGCCGGCGGCCAACGTCAAGCCTTCCACGTTCACGATGGTGCGGTCGGCAAGTCGCTCGTACACTGGCTTTTGCCCGACTACCGTCACTTCTTTCAGCTGCGTAGCCGCGCTGGTAGTCAGTGCGAAAGCCGGGAGCATAACGGCTGTTCCCGCCACTTCGAACGGCTTCGACCATTGCCGCCGGTAGCCCACCTGCGAAGCCGAAACCAAGTAGCGCCCACTCGCCGTGCGCTCAAACCGAAAAATGCCCTTCCTATCACTAAACTCCGTTTTGACAACCGACGAATCGGTGACCCGGTGCAGCGTGATAGTGGCGTAGTCAAGAGGAGTGCCGGCGGTGCCTTGTACGGTGCCCTGCACGTCGGCCTGCGCCTGGGCGCTGTGCGCGCCAGCGGCGAAAAGGAGAACAAGCAAGTAGCGCGTCGTGGCAGTTGCCGATTCAGTAAGCTTCATCTTGGTAGGTAGTTAAAGGTTTTAGGCAACAATGTTCAGGCAGGGCAGCCAGGCTGCTGCGGAGCTGCGATAAACAGAAAGCACGAGCTTTAGATGATATATCATTGAAATTTAGCTGAGCGTGAATTGCGAGGACAGAGTTTTTCGGGAAGCGTCAGGAGGTAAAAGATGCACGATGCTGGTAAGTATGAGGCAGCAGCTACAACAGGAGAAGGATCGTAGTCAATACGAACTATTTCGTAATAAACATACGAAGTAATTCGTATAATGAAATGGGTTTGGCTTGTTTTTTATTTTTGCTTGGCTCCGAATGTTTTATCAAGGATTAGATCATGCTGCTGATAGTTGCTGAAGGCTTTACCGGATTAGCGAAAACAAGTAAGAAGTACAGAGGAATTATGCTGTTTATTAAAGATAATGATATATCATAAAGGTTACTTGGATTAGTTGATACTATTTACTGTTCTTCAAAAACTCTTTACTGCTTTCGCAGAACTCACCAAACGCGAAAATCCCCGACCTAACCTAGGTCGGGGATTTGTAAGAGCTTGCCGGCAAGCGTTCTAGTGACGGTAGCCGTAGTTGTGGCCGTGAATGTTGTGGTGGCGCTGAGCTTCCAGACGAGCCCGCTCGGCAGCGAGCTTGCGCTGTCTTTCCAATTCGAGTTTGCGCTGAGCCGCTTCGCGCCGGGCCCGGGCCAGCTCTACTTTGCGGTCGTATTTGATGGCAGCTTTGCGGGATTTGTAAGGATCGGAAGCGGCAGGAGCGGCGTAGGAACTGGTGGCGGTCAGGAGGGTGAGAGCGGCAACAAACGAAAGCAGGGAAGTTTTCATAGCGAAGAGGAGGGTTGAGGGTTGGTGGAAAAGATTTACTATAAAGTAGTTAAGCTATTTTTTGAATCATTAAGCGCTTGTCTGACAACTTGCAAGCGCAGTGCCAGCCCCTCACTTTTGGCGCCCTTACGCACTCTTCGCCTACGAACAGCCCGAGTTCCTCTACAGTCGTCGGGTTCTCCTCTACCAACAGCCAAACCTAGGTTAGCTCACGCAAAGAATAACCGGAATACACAAGCTAATCATCGTAAAGCCCAATGCTTGGCTGGCTGCTAATCGAAAACATAGCGGCTCTTGCGCTCCGGGGTAGCGGGCGCTTTCTCGCCGATCATCTCCAGAAGTGTCGACTCAATCATGTGGCTCATCGTGTTCAGCGCTAAGTCGTTAGCACCTAGTCCGAATGGTTCTTCCAGGTCGCGCACAATGGCATCCAGGGCCATAAACGTGTAGCCCACGAAGGCCACGATGACGGGCGTCATCCAGCCGATACTATCCACCAAACCGAAGGGCAGCAGGAAGCAGTAGAAGTACACGGTGCGGTGTAGCATCACGCTGTAGGTGTACGGTATCGGGGTGCCGGCCAGTCGCTCACAGCCACCTACGATATCGGAGAGCTGATTGAAATTGTGGTCGAACGCCAGCTGCGTGGTTGTGTCGAGGTGAGCGGCGACTTGGTTTTGCTGAACCCAGCGTCCCATTTCTAGTAGCAGCATAACCGGCTTAAACGTAGCACTTTGAATACTCAGCGCCAGGTTTGCGGGCAGCAACCGACCTAGGTCCGCCGCAGGATCGGTGCGCCGAAGCTGATGTTTCAAGGCGTATGTGAAGGCAATCAGGAGCCGGACGAAGTAGTGGATTTCTGGCGCACTTTCGGCCCGGCTGCTCAAGGTCAGGGCTTGCCGGGCTAAGGAGCGGGTGGTGTTCAGTAGGGCGCCCCACAGCTTACGACCTTCCCAGAAACGGTCGTAGCTGGCATTGTTGTAGAAACCCAGGAAGATGGCCAGGGTAACGCCGAACAAGGTGAAGGGCGCCGCATTCAGCGGTACTTTGTAGTAAAGCAGCGTGCCGTGCGCATACACGACTACCACCGACAACCCCAGCAACACAAGCAGGCGCGGCAGAATTTGGGGCAGCACCGAGCCCTGCCACACGAATAGCAGCCGCAGCCAGTTGTCTTTTTCGCGAATAATCATAGACCAGGTACCGACAACCTAGGTCGAAGGTTGACCCGTGCCAAGTCATTCTGCGGCAGCGGTGGCTAGCTTCGATGGGCTTTTTTGCCGCGCAGACGCTGTAATATGCCTTTGAACCACCTGCTACTCTTGGTTTTACGCCGAACGGAGCGGCGAGCCTTGGTTGCTTTCGTCGTGCGGGTATGCGCTGGCGCTGCGTGGGCCGCTGTAGCCGACGCTGCTGCCGCCGCCGCTACTGGCATTGCTGCGGCTGGTACTTTGGCCGCCGTGAGAGCACCCATGTTATCAAGCACTTGCAAGCTGAGGCGCCGGTTCAGGGCCCGGCCTACAGGGCCAGCATTGGAAGCCACAAAATGCTGGGCACCATAGCCTTCTGCTTGCAGGCGGTTGGGGTCGACTCCTAGCTTTACAAGCGCCTGCATAGCCGTGGCCGCCCGGCTCTGGCTTAGTAGCAGGTTTTTCTGCGGGTCGCCGATGCTGTCGGTGTAGCCGCCTAGCTTGATGCGCGCTTGCGGGAAGGCTTTTAGGATGCTGGCCAGGTTTTGCAGCTGCTGCTGCGACTCGGCCGTGAGCGTGGCTTGCCCCGGCGTGAAATACACCCGGTCCACGTTGATCCAGCCGGAAGCTAGGCTCTGGCCGTCAAAGCGTTGGCTGGGGTCCGTGAGCAGGCGATAGAGCCGGTATTCGGTTGAGTTGGTGCCTACGCGCTGCTTGCTGCCATCGGGCAGCGTGAGCACCAGCGGCTGCCCAATGGTGTAGATGTAGGTGTCGGTGCTCGGGTCGTAGTGACCCGCCGGCACGGCCGTGGCGAGTGGCTCCGAAACAGGCGCATTCGGGTCGTTGTAGCTGGCTGCCACTACGTTCGCGGCCTCCAGCGGGGCCTCGGCGGGGGGAGCACTGGCAAGCGCAGTAGTCGGTTCCGACTGATTCAGGTAGGAACTGGCCAGGTACCCCACACCGAGCACGAGCACCACCAACAACGCCAACTGCCAGCGCCGCCGTTTCGTGAGCCAATTGCCGCGCCGACTAGGGGTGAAGGTGATACCGCCGCCCACTTTTTCCCAAGTGCCGGCTCCGGCCACCGTAAACCGGTGCAGCACATCTTTCTCCGGTGAGCTAGGTTTTGGTGCCGAAGCAGGCTTGGTACGCGGCGTAGGCGATAGGGGAGGGGGCACAAAATTACCGGCCTGCGCGGGCGGCAGCACCGGCACCACGCTTTGCTGCTGGCGTAGCCACCGGCTGAGGCGGGTTGCATCGAGCTGATGATCAGCGGCATACTTACCGAACGTGCCCAGCACCGTTGCCACGGCTACTTCCATCAGCAGGGCAAAGGACGCTTCGGATAAATCAGCCCCTGCACGCAGCGGCGAGATGATGCCCATGTAGGTGTCGCCCAACAGATCCTGCATCAGCCGCCCGCCGCGGCCCTCGAACGCCGCCGGCGTGTGCAGCTGGTTCAGAAAGCTAGCTTCGTGTGCGTGCCGGGTTAGGTTCCACAGCACCTCGACGCCAGTTGGCCGGGCCACCCAATTTTGTAAGCTGTTAATTACCAGCGGAACTACCCGATCGAGCGCCTGCCGGATAACGGACGGGCTCGGGCCGAGTGTGGCACTCAGGCGCTGAAGCAGCTCCTCCGTAAAGCAAGCGCTGATTGATTCAAGTATCGTTCCTTCCTCGCGCATGATGTTCTTCCAAATGACTTTTGCTCGCAGTCGGGACTTGTACGAAAAGATGATAACAAATAGCTAGGTTCCCAGTCGGCAGCAGGCGGGCCAACGCGCCAGCCAAGAACGCTCTTCTTCAAAAATACAGTATAGCTGTGACCTAAACCTAGGTCGATACGCATCACTTTTCTGCCGATAAGTTCTATTATTACAGCCTGACCTCACCAAAATCCTACCTCAACTATGAAGCTTTCTACATCAGTGCTGCTGGTTCTGGGCCTTGTGCTTGCCGGGCTGAGTGCTCCTTTGCGCGGCTTCGGCGCAGCACCGAAACGCGACTTTTACCAGCTCAAGATCTATCACCTGCAAAACCAGGAGCAGGAGCAGCGCCTCGACACGTATTTGCAGCAGGCCTACCTGCCGGCTTTGCATCGGGCGGGCATTGGTAAAGTAGGCGTTTTTAAACCCATTGCCAGCCCCGACGCCAGCGCACCGACCCCCGCCGAACAGCTGGTTTTCGTCTTTATTCCGTGCAGCTCCGCCGAGCAGTACCTGAAGCTGGAAGCTGATTTAGAGAAAGATAAGCAATACCAAACCAGCGGACAAGACTACCTGAATGCGGCCTTCGACAAGCCCGTGTACAGTCGCATTGAAGCCGTATCAATGCTGGCTTTTACGGGAATGCCTGGCTTTCATATGCCGGCCTTGAAGTCGGGCCCGGCAGAGCGCGTGTACGAGCTGCGCAACTACGAAGGCGCCACTGAAAAGCTGCACCAGAACAAAGTAGCGCAGTTCAATAATGGCGAAATCGGCATCTTCAAGCGTCTGAATTTCAATACGGTTTTCTGCGGCCAAGTCGTGTCAGGCAGCAAAATGCCCAACCTGATGTACCTGTCAGCCTTCGAGAACAAAGCCGACCAGGAAGCGCACTGGAAAGCCTTCGGCGCCGACCCCGAGTGGGTGAAGATGAAGGCCATGCCCGAGTACGCGCACAACATGCTGCGCATGGATGTATATCTTCTGCACCCAGCCTCTTACTCGGATATCTAGGTATTGTAGCTGGAACATGTAGCGCGAAGCTCTGCTTCGCGCTACATGTTCCAGCTACAATACTATCAAGCAAAGTTGTACTCAGGCCGCCACTTTTCGATAGTGTGATTGTAGATAGCCTGATTCGCCATATGCACGGTGCAAGCAGCCCGAGCCCCGGTAAGTACGTTGGAATCAGGTACTTTTTTCTGCATAACAGCCTGGTAGAACTCACTTAGCGCGTACCAGGAGCCATCTTTCAGGGGTTCCGCGCCGGTCGTGATAGGTAGGCCACCGTTCTTGTCCCAGGTGATTTTGGTGGCGCCGGTTACGCCATCTACGGTGCCGTATTGCTTCAGCGTATCCTTTTCCGGGTAGTACACGCCCTCGTCTACGAGCAGCGAAATCGTGCCTTTCGTGCCTTTCAGCTTGAACAGGTAGCCGTCGCGGGCGTTGCCGCAGGTCGCGCCGAAGTTGCCCACCATGCCCTCGTTAGCGTAGCGTACCATCACCTGCACGTTGTCGTAGGTTTCGCGGCCATCTTTGTAGAAATCGATGCCGCCGGTACCAAACACTTCGTCGGCGTGCGTTTCAAAAGCCCAGTTAATGAAGTCAATTTGGTGCGAAAGCAGCTCGGCGGCCAGCCCACCCGAGTACTCACGGTACATGCGCCAGTTGATTTTGCGCTCCAAGCTAGGTTCCGGCACGGGCCGCCGCCAACTGCCGTTCCGGTCCCAGCGACAGTCGATCTGCGTTACCTTACCTAGGTAGCCCTGCTTGATCATCTCCTTAACGCGATAATAAAGAGGCGAGTAGCGGTACTGATGACCCACTTGCAGCGTCTGGTTTGGGCGCTGCTGCACCAGCTGCACCAGCTCCAGCGCCTGCGGAATGTTGTAGGTCATGGTTTTCTCCAGGTACACCTGCTTGCCGGCCAGTAGCGCATCTTTTGCCACCTGAAAGTGCATATTCAGCGGCACGGAGATAATAACGGCGTCCACGGCCTTGTTCTCCAGCAGGGCGCGGTAGTCGGTGTAAGTCTTGGCTTTGCCGGTGCCACCGATTTTCTGAGCGTCGCGCAGGCGGAACGGCAGCTCGTCGCAAAGCCCCGTTACCTCAAACTTGTCGGTCAGGTCCTGCAGAATCTTCAGCAGGCCCGTGCCCCGGTCGCCGCAGCCAATAACCGCAATTCGCAGCTTGCCAGCTGCTAGTGGAGCGCCAAAGGCGTCCAGTAAGCCGTTGTTCAGGAGCAGGCTACCCGTCAAGAGCCCCGTTTTCTTGAGAAAATCTCGTCTTGGAAATTCCATCATTCGTGAAAGATTAGCTTTTGAAATTCTTGCGTACATGTATCGGCAACAGCACCATCGGGGCGCTGATAAATCAGGTAAGCCTGCAAGTCGCGGTGCCGACCTAGGAAGGCCAGGGCATTCGTCAGGCTCATGCCCATCAGCGCGTTGTCGTAAGCATCCGCCGTAAAAGCGTCGGGTGCTACGACTGTCGCGCTAATCATATTATTTTGAAAGGTGTACCCTGTTTTGGGGTTAATGAGATGCGCACTTTTCACGGCGCCCCACTGCTTGAATTTCCGGTAGTTGCCGGAAGTCGTAACGCCGCCTGCTTTCAGTTGAATAATCTGCTGCATGCCCGCGCCGGGCAAGTCGTTGGCTTCGGGCCGCTCGATACCAATGCGCATCGGATCGCCACCGGGCCACTTGCGGCCTCGCACCCGGATTTCACCCCCTAGCTCCACCAGGTAGTCGCGGATATGCTTATCCTCGAGCAGCTTAGCCAGCACATCGACTGTATAGCCCTGGGCGATGCCGTTCAGGTCGAGGTGCACGCCTGGCCGGTCCTTCACCAGTGAGTCGCCTCGCAGATGAAGCTTATCGGAGCCGACCTGCGGCAGAATCGCCTGGATGGCAGCAGGCGAAGGCGGCGTTGCAACCTTTTGATTGCCAAAGCCCCATGCTTGCACTAAGGGCTCAACGGTAGCATCGAAGAGCCCGTCGGTAGCCTGGTACACCTCCAGCGCCTTGCGCACCACTACCCGCAGGTGACGATCGGCCACCACACCGTGCGGCGAACGGTTGAACTGATTGATGAGTGAGGTGGGAACGTAGAGAGACAGGGAAGCATCAATCTCAGCTAGCTTCCGGGCTATATCATCGGGGGTAACGGTGCTGTCGGGGGCGTAGTACGTAATGCTGTAGGTAGTGCCTTGGCCATAACCGTTGAGGTAGAACGCGCGCAAGGGCACCCGCTCAGGCGGAGAGAACCACAATCCAATAAGCACCAACAGCAAGCGTATCAATGGATTACGGGAGGAAATGATTTGTGTGGTTCAAAGAAATCAACCTGGATTTTAAAAGCTAGGTTTGAGAGCAGCATACCCCTAATCAAGAATTTTAATTTCATTGCGCCTTCCTGCTTTCGGGTGGTAGTGTTTACTTAAAGTGCAGTTTGAGTTCCTGATGAGTCAATTCTTTACTGGAATAATTATAGTGATGAGGATTGTCCCTCCTCTTTCTGCGTTTGCCACAGCTTGCTTTTAAGGATATTGTTCGCTTTTAATAACCAGGACCTAGGTTCTGAGCAGGAGGGTACAGAAGAGTGAATTTTGCAGATAGGGCTAGTATGAGATGAAATTGTAGCATCGAACCAAAAGCAGCTTATTCATCAGGTTCTGATCTTATCTATTTGGCTGTTAGAAAAGGCTGAACGTTTCGTTTTCTGCCTGTTTACCTAAGCTTGTTATAGTTCTGCTCAATCATTGACCTGTTCTTTTAATTATTTTGCAAACGTTAGCACAAACGTTTGCAAAGTCAAACTAAAATATACCTTTGAGCTAACATCTCTGCTCTATCTTACCCAGACTTTCTGTAGAAAGACGCACTGGCTGTAGACCTAAGTAGATCACCTTCTTGGAGTTAAGTGGCACCTTGAAAAGATAGGCTACGCAAGTGGCCATTGGCATTGCTCTCTTTTTCCCCCACCAATTCATTCCTGCTCACATGATGGTACTCTACTCTGGTCACTTACGGCAAGTGACCTTTCTACTTTTACTATTGCTGGCCCTAAGCTCAAGAGTTTGGGCGCAGCAAACCACCGATATCAGCGGCCGGGTGCTTGATGAGAAAGGCGGCGGCCTGCCCGGCGTCACGATTCAGGTGAAAGGTACTACAGCCGGTACCAGCAGCGACGGCGAAGGCCGCTATACGGTGAAAGTGCCTGCCGGTGGTACTACGCTGGTGTTTTCCTCCATCGGCATGGCGGCGCAGACAGTAACCATTGGCAACCGTCGGCAGATCAACGTGACCCTGAAAGAGGATGTGCACGCGCTGTCCGACGTGGTGGTGGTGGGCTACGGCACGCAAAAGAAAAGTCAGACCACCGGCGCAATTTCCTCGGTTACTTCCAAAGAAATTGCCGAACAGCCACTTACCAACGCACGACAAGCTTTGCAGGGCCGCGCAGCTGGTGTCGATGTTATTCAATCGGGGAGTGAGCCGGGCGGCAGCGTAACGGTTCGGATTCGTGGTCGTCGCTCCATCAACGCGTCTAACGACCCGCTGTATGTAATAGACGGTATTCCGGTCGCCGGCGGCATCGACGACATCAATCCGCAGGATATTGCCTCGCTGGAAGTGCTGAAAGATGCCTCAGCTACTGGTATTTACGGTTCGCGCGGTGCAAACGGTGTGGTCCTCGTGACGACGAAGCGCGGCAAAGCCGGCAAAACTGTAGTAAGCTATGATGCCTACGGCGGCTTCTCGAAAGCCCTGGGCCGGGTAGACGTGATGAACGGCTCTGAGTTTGCCGAATACAAGCGGGAAGCCTACCGCGCCGCCGGCATCTACGACGACAACGACCCGACTGCCTCCGATCAGAAACTCTTCTCAGCCATTGAGTTAGATGGCATTGCGCAGGGCCGCAGCACCGACTATCCATCCATGCTGCTGCGCACGGGCTCCATTCAGAGCCACCAGGTGGGCGTGCAGGGTGGTAGCGAAAAAACGCAGTTTGCCATCTCCGGCAACTACTTCCAGGAGAAAGGGATTCTGAGGCGCACCGACTTCACGCGCTACACGTTCCGCGTCAACCTCGACCACCAGATCAGCGACCATATCCGGGTGGGCACGTCTACGTTTGGGGTGTATAGTGTTAATAATGGGGCCGATAGCCCGATCAACAATCCTAGCTTCGACGGTTTCCCGAACCCGAACTACACCGCCCGCGGCTTTCACCCTTTTGGTGGCTCCCTGTCGGAAAACCCGCTGGGCAAGCCGTATGATGATCAGGGTAACCTGATTTTCCTGCCAACACCTGACGGGCTGCGCTCCAACCCAGCGGCGGAAGTGGTGCCGGGTGCGCATATTGCGGAAACCAAAACCGTCCGCATTTTCAACAGCGTCTACGGCGAGTGGAAGATTGTCGACGGCCTGAAATACCGCGTCAACTTTGGCCCAGACTTCACCAATCAGCGTTTCGGGCGCTTCACGGGCACCTTCACCAATGCCCGCCGCTTGGGTGCCCCAACGGGCCGCGTCGAGAATGGTCAGCGCTTCAACTACACGGTCGAGAACATCTTAACCTATAATAAGAAGTTCAACGGGGTGCACAACCTAGGTTTTACTGGCTTGCATTCCATTCAGCGCGACAATTACGAAACGTCCTTTATTGATGTAAATGCCGTGTCGGCCGAGTCGCAGGGGTTCTATAACCTAGGTCAGGCCGGCTCCTTCAACGCACCCGGTACCGACCTGCAAACCTGGACGTTGCAGTCGTTTATGGGTCGCGTCAACTACGACTTCAAGGAGAAATACCTGCTCACGCTCACGGGCCGCTACGACGGTTCCTCGCGTTTTGGCTCTAACAACAAGTATGGCTTCTTCCCTTCGGTGGCCGTGGGCTGGAATGTGGGTGATGAGACTTTCTTTAAGGGCCTTACCTGGCTCGATCAGTTGAAGATCCGCGGTAGCTACGGCTCAATTGGCAACACCGGTATTTCTCCTTACCAAACGCAGAGCTTGCTGGCGCGCACGAGCTATGCCTTTGGCACAGCACCGGGCTACGGCTATCGGGTGGGCACGCTGGGAAATAACGACCTGAAGTGGGAAACCACCAGTACCGGCAACATCGGTGTAGATTTCAGTCTGTGGAAAGGCCGCGTTTCTGGTTCGGTAGAAGCGTATCAGGCTGACACGCGTAACCTACTGCTTTACAACCAACTGCCAATTTCCAACGGTTTTGATCGGGTGCTGCAAAACGTAGGGCACACCCGCAACCGCGGCGTGGAAGTAACGCTGACTACCGTGAACGTGACCTCGGCTAATGGCTTCACGTGGTCGACTGACTTGCAGTACACCCGCAACCGGGAAGCCATTATCGAGCTGTTCAACGGCAAATCAGATGACGTTGGCAACCAGCGCTTTATCGGGCAGCCGCTACAAGTGTATTACAACTATGAGAAAATCGGGATCTGGCAGCTAGGCGAGGAAGATGCGGCCAAAGCGTACGGCCAGAAAGTCGGGCAGATCAAGATCAAAGACCAGAACGGCGACGGGAAAATTGATGCCGTCAACGACCGGATCATCCTAGGTTCAACGATACCAGACTGGTCGGGAGGTATCACCAACCGCTTCGCTTTCAAAGGGTTTGATCTGTCTTTCTTCATCTACGCCCGCATCGGCAACATGATCCGCAGTGATTTCCACATTGCTACGAACCACTTGGCCGGTCGCTACAACAACCTAGACGTCAACTACTGGACGCCTAGCAACCCCACCAACGAGTTTCCGCGTCCTAATAAGGACCAGGAAGATCCGGTGTACGGCACGACCTTGCAGTACTTCGACGGCTCGTTTGTGAAGGTGCGCAACATCAACTTCGGCTACAACTTCTCGCCCGGCCTTGCCCAAGCTCTTAAGCTCTCAGGCCTACGCCTTTACACGAGCATCCAGCAGCCCTTCATCTTCGCCACATTCCGCTCGAAGTACAAAGGCATTGATCCGGAAACCTCGGACGTGGTGAATGGCGACCAGATTCCGTCAACGCGCCTGATTACATTTGGCATCAACGCAAAATTGTAAGGCCAGAACCTAGGTTTTTCAACAGCATCGACGATATGAAGACTTTGAAATACAGCAAACTAACGCTGGCCGCCACGCTGCTCATCCTGGCTACTTCCTCGTGCAAAGATCTGCTGGACGAGAAGGTTGTCTCGCAGGTGGGCGCCGACTACATTACAACTTCCGCCGGCTTTGAGGCGGGTGTGAAAGCCGTTTACTCCTCCCTGCGCGATTTTTACGGGCGCGAAAACGGCATGGACGTGACAGTATTTGGCACCGATACCTATACGTTTGGGTCGGATGGGAGCTACAAGTATATGAACCAGTATACCACGCAGTTGGATAGTCGCACACAGCCTATTGTCGACATCTGGAATGCGTTTTACGTGGGTATCAACACGGCCAATGCCGTGATTGACCAAGCGCCGAACGTGGCGGGCCTCGACGAAGCCACCAAGAAGCGCCGGGTGGCGGAAGTGAAGTTTCTGCGGGCGCACCACTACTTTGTGCTGGTGCAACTCTACGGCGCCGTGCCGTTGGTGCTGAACCAGATCAAAGTCGCAACGAAAGAGTCGAGCCGCACGCCGGTGAAAGAGGTATACGCCGCCATCGTGCAGGACCTGGAATCGGCTTTACCCGACTTGACGGCTACCACTACGGAGTACGGCCGCGTAACCAAAGGCGCGTGCGAACACTTGCTGGCTAGGGTGTACCTCACGAAAGCCACCTCCGAAGCCGCCGCTGCCGACGACTACAACAAAGCCGCGACGTACGCTCAGAATGTCATCAAGAACTACACGTATCGGTTGTTGCCTGATTACGCCAGCGTGTTTCAGCAGGGCGCGGGCGAAATCAACGACGAAGTAATTTTCGCCACGCAGTACACGTCCGATCCTACTACCAACGGCGTCGGCAACGAGACGCACCTGTACTACGTGATGGAATATGACACGCAGGCCGGCATGAAGCGTGATGTGACCATCGGTCGGCCGTTCCGGCGCTTCCGGCCCACCACGTACATGCTGGAAACGGTGTTTGCCATTCCGCAACGCGTGAACGACTCGCGCTACCAGAAGAGCTACCGGACGGTATATTACTGCAATAATCCCGGTACGTTCACCAACGTGTTCGACACGTCCAAAAAGTCGGTGACGCTCAAAGTTGGCGACACGGCTATCTACCTGCCCGGCTATGAAATGCCGCTGGAGCAGCGGGCCAAAAAGCCCTACCAGGTGCTGGTGCCTAGCTTATACCGACCTAACTTGTTTCCGACGCTGACCAAGTTTCTGGATCCCCTCCGGCCCGATTTGCAGTACCAGCCCGGCAGCCGCGACTTCCTGATGTTCCGCTTGGGTGAGACATATCTGATTGCCGCCGAGGCACTACTGAAAAGCGGCAAATCCGCTGATGCTCTAACCTATATCAACACGCTTCGGCGACGGGCGGCTTTCCCCGGCAAAGAAACGGCCATGCAGATCACCGCTGCTCAGTTGACGATGGATTTCATCATGGAAGAGCGGGAGCGAGAACTGCAAGGCGAGATGTTCCGCTGGTTTGACCTCAAGCGCTGGGGCGTGCTCATTGAGCGTGTAAAAAAATATAACCCCGATGCACAGGCGATTACGGCTGGTAAACACGAGCTACGCCCGATTCCGCAGGACCAGATAGACCGGACAGCAGGCGGCATATCCGCCTTCCCGCAAAACCCTGGTTATTAACCTTCTGCTACTCCGTCGTCATGGCCCGTTCAGCACGACGGAGTAGCATTTTTTACCAACCCAATTTCCCCTAAACCACTTGAAACCACGTGTATACTTAGGTGCCAGCCTGTTGGCAGCGCTGGCTTTCGGCCAACCTAGCCTAGCCTTGGCACAAGCCAACGACGGCTGGCAGAACCTGTTCGACGGCAAAACCCTGAACGGCTGGAAGCGCGTCGCCGGCACCGCCGATTACAAAGTAGAGAACGGCAACATCGTCGGGACCACCGTGATGAACTCCGGCAACACGTTCTTAGTCACCGAGAAAGAGTACGGCGACTTTCAGCTAGAGCTGGACTTTATGCTGGAAAGCAACGTCAGCAACTCCGGCGTGCAGACGCGCAGCCATTTCAACACGCCTGGCTTCGAGAACCGAGTGTATGGCCGACAGATCGAGTTCGATCCATCAGAGCGGGCTTGGTCGGGGGGCGTGTACGACGAGGCGCGTCGACAGTGGCTTTACCCGCTCGACCTGAACCCCAAAGCTAAATCGCTCTTCAAGCTAGGTCAGTACAACCATCTCAGGATTGAGTGCATCGGCAACGAGACGAAAACGTGGCTCAACGGCACGCCCGTGGCCTACGTGGTCGACCCGGTGGACCCAAGCGGTTTTATTGGCTTGCAGGTGCATGCCGTCACAACGGAGGATCAGGCAGGCAAGAAGGTCTTTTTCAAAAATATCAAGATCAAAACCACAGGGCTGAAACCTAGCCCTTTCCCGACGGATATCTACGTCGTCAACTTCGTGCCCAACTACTTGACGCCTTATGAGAAGCAACACGGCTGGAAGCTGCTGTTCGACGGCAAAACGGCCCAGGGTTGGCGTAGCGCGAAGGGACCAAAGTTCCCCGGCTCGGGTTGGAGAACAAGCGACGGTACCCTGACCGTCCTCTCCTCAGAAGGCAAGGAATCGGCCAATGGCGGCGACATTGTGACGAATGACGAGTACAAGGCCTTCGATCTGTCCTTTGAGTTTAAGCTCACGCCCGGCGCAAATAGTGGAGTGAAATACTTTGTCACGCTGAAGGAGAAGTCAGACGCCTCCGCCATCGGGCTGGAGTATCAGGTGCTCGACGACGAGTTGCATCCTGACGCCAAGCTAGGTCGTGATGGCAACCGCACCCTAGCTTCCTTGTACGATCTGAAGAAAGCCGACAAAAACCCGCGCTTTATTCATAAAATAGGGGAGTGGAACGTCGGCCGCGTGGTGGTTTACCCCGACAACCGCGTCGAACACTATCTGAACGGATCTAAAGTGCTTGAGTATCAGCGCGGATCCAAGGACTTCAAGGATCTGGTTGCCATCAGCAAATACAAGGTGTGGCCTAACTTCGGCGAAGCACCCAGTGGTCATATTCTGCTTCAGGATCATGGCAATGAAGTTTCCTTCCGCAGCATCAAGATCAAAGAACTGAAGTGATGCCACCGGTGGTGCTAAGACCGCTGAGCCATAGTGCCATCCCAGATCAGACAACTTTCCAGAACGCTAACTTTTTAGAATTTCTTTCCATGTCAAACGAATCTAACCCACGTCGTAATTTCATCAAGCAGGCTGCCCTAGCTAGCGCTGGCGTTATGTTCTCGCAAGTTGCTTGGTCGGCTAGCAGCTATAAGCGCATTATTGGCGCCAACGACCGGGTACGGGTTGGCGTTGTTGGCTTCTCCGACCGCCATCGTGCTACGCACATTCCGTGCTTCATGAACCACTACAAGGAGTTAAACTTCGATGTGGTGGGTGTTTCCGATATCTGGAAAATGCGTCGAGAGGAAGGAGCAGCAACCTGGAAGTCGAAGATGGGCCACGACGTAGTGGCCTACCGCAACAACGAGGAGATGTACGACAAGAAAGCCGTGGATGCCGTGTTCATCAGCACCGCTGATTTTCAGCACGCTTTGCACGCCATCGAAGCTGTGAAAGCCGGCTGTGATGTGTACTGTGAAAAGCCGTTTGCCGAAACCATGGAAGACAACCGCGCCGCGCTGAAAGCCATTAAAGCTTCCAAGCAGATCGTGCAGATAGGTTCGCAGCGCCGCAGCGGCTCAAACTACCATGCAGCTGAATCCTTCATCAAGTCGGGTAAATTTGGTCCTATCACGATGGTAGAGCTGACCTGGAACGTAAACCAGCCCGGCCGGTGGCGCCGCCCCGATGTAGTGCCACTGCTGAAAGAAGAAGACACCGACTGGAAGCGCTACCTGATGAACCGGCCCAAGGAAGCCTTCGATGCCCGCAAGTACCTAGAGTTCCGCTTGTTCTGGCCTTATTCCTCGGGGCTGCCCGGCCAATGGATGTCGCACCAGATTGATACCGTGCACTGGTTTAGTGGCCTACAACATCCGCGCAGCGTGGTGGCCAATGGTGGCATTTACATGTGGAAAGACGGCCGTCGCAACTGGGACACCATCACGGCAGTATTCGATTACGGCCCTACCAATGACCTGTCTAATGGCTTCCAAGTAACATTCAGCTCGCGTATGCACAACGGCGACGAACATCCCGCCGAAATCTACTACTCCAACGGTGGCGAGCTAAATCTCAACACCAACACCGTTTCGCCCAAAGGTGGAATGATCCAGAAAGCGGCTGATGCCATGAAGATGAAAGCCAATCTGCTGCCGGAAATGAGCTTATCGGAAGTTGAGCCAGTCATTGCATCAGCTAATACGGGGGGTGATAAGCTCACCTCCAACCACGTTCGCAACTGGATGGAGTGCGTGCGCAGCCGCAAGACCCCTAATGCGCCCGTTGAGGCAGGCTATAGCCACTCCATTGCTACCATCATGGCCAACGCCGCCGTGCACACAGGCCAGAAGGCCACCTTCGATGAAAAGACCCAGGAAGTGATGGTTGGTGGGAAAGCCTTTATTGCTTAATTAGTTAAATCGACGCACGATGCTAAAACTAGCCTTGCCCTGTGGAAGCGCACTGTTGCTGACCCTAGGTTGTTTTTCGGCCGCCAATGCCCAGAAGGCAGAAATGGTCCGGGTTGTGAAGGATGCGAAAGCGAAGAAGATTGACGTGTACGTTGGCAAACAAGTGTTTACCACGTTCATGTACCCCGATACACTGGAAAAACCCGTTTTATATCCATTACGCGCCGCCAACGGTACGGTCGTTACCCGCGGCTTTCCCGTCAGCCCCAAGCCCGGCGACCCTACCGACCACCCGCACCACCTAGGTTTGTGGCTCAACTTCGAGAACGTGAACGGTCTGGATTTTTGGAATAACTCCTACGCCATTCCGCAAGAGAAAAAAGGCTCTTACGGCTGGATCAAGACCGATAAAATCCTGACAACCACCAGTGGCCCGACTGGCACCCTGGCTTACCACGCCAACTGGACCAATCAGAAAAACGAGGTGCTACTGGAGGAAACTACTCGCTTCGAGTTTAGCGGCACGGAGCGCGAGCGGACCATCGACCGCGTCACAACGCTGAAAGCCGTGATGGATGTAGTGACATTCACCGATGCCAAAGACGGCCTGCTAGGTTTGCGCCTAGCCCACGAGCTGCAAATTCCTTCCGATAAGGATGAGAAGTTCACCGACAGCAAAGGCATTGTCACGGTGGTAAAAGCTGGAACGGACAAAGTCCCGAACGGTAATTACCTGACCAGCGCCGGCAAGCGCGGCAACGAGGCGTGGAGTACGCGGGCTGCTTGGTGCAAGGTCTACGGCAAAATGGGCAAAGATTCGGTGAGCATCACCATCATCGACCACCCGAAGAACGTGAACTATCCCACCTTCTGGCACGCTCGCGGCTATGGTTTGTTTGCCGCTAACCCTCTAGGCGAGAAGATTTTCACCAACGATAAGTCAGCCAAAAACCTACAGCTGAAAAAAGGAGAGTCAGTTACGTTCCGCTACCGCGTTCTTATCGATGAAGGCGGCAAAACCTTATCGCCAAAGCAGCTAAACGATGCTGCCGCAGACTTTGCGAAGAAGAGCGTAGCTACTGCCAAGTAACGAAGGGAGCTATCAGGTAAAAGCGTGCAGGATTCTGCATAAGTAGCTAGTTCACAATCAAATAGTGTGATAAGCCGCTGGAAGTATCTTGGGTTTATCATACTATTTGATTGAACGCTCCTGTCGTCGGAGCAACATAAACGCTTATCCTGTTGTATAATGAAGGTACTGTTGCTGTTTATCACCATGAGCATCCTAGGTACGCCGCACCTAGCTTTCAGCCAATCGAAAGGCGACCTTCGTCTCACGTTAAACCACGCAGCCATATGCGTACGTGACCTCAAGAAGAGCACAGATTTCTATCGTACTGTATTAGGACTGGAAGAGCTACCTAATCCCTTCCAGGATGGTATTCATACGTGGTTCAAGATCGGGCCTGCCCTTCAACTGCACATTATCCAGCGTGACTGCAACCCTGTACCAAACAAGAATACCCACTTATGCTTCAGTGTCGCGTCACTCACCGCATTCACAAACCATTTGGAAAAAGCGAAGGTAGACTACACCAATTTAAAAGGCGATGGTAAAGATACTACATTAAGAATAGATGGTGTGAAACAGATCTATCTTCAAGATCCTGATGGCTATTGGATCGAGATCAATGACGCTAAGTAGAAACTAACTGTGCGCTAATGTATCTGACGAGAACAGCAGCTTTTAAAATACGGAGCGAGGCAACACTTGAGTAACGAGTTGTATCATACAATAGAGCTTCCTGAACACCTTAATTATAGATAGCTAAGGTTAACACGATATCTGTTTAGTTACTTATACCCAACTAACAACGTTACTCGATACACATACTTTGCTCTTGTATAAGCCTTAGTCTACCTAAACAGAGTTCTTGGCTATGTAAACTAACTAGATCTTCCTAGCCGTTTGCCTATTAACTGCACACAACATCCTACGCTTAAAAAAAACAGGGGGTAGGTATTGCGAATATGAAAAGGCTTTGTACTTTTGCAGCCCCCTTCAGCCGGAAGGGCGCACGAGTTACCGAGTTAAGAAAAATATTTTTGCTCTCTGCTTGTTTTTAGAAAAGAAGCTGCTATCTTTGCACTCCCAAAACGAACCAAGGCTTCAATCGGAAGCTAATTAGAGTAGCCGCGGGAACAAAAGTGTGCCTTGCTACAGTTTCGCAACGGGTGCTGCTGAGCAGGCAAAGAGGTAGTGAATACATGGGCTAGCGTGCTAGCCCCACGTTCATCTGATTGGGATGAGCAGACGTTCTTTGAGTGATTGGAAAAGACAAATTGGTAAGGTGCTGTGCCTGCTTCGGCGGTACAGCGCACATAGCGT
>NZ_BMHT01000005.1:127356-564653 GCF_014641455.1 Hymenobacter cavernae | reverse complement strand
GAGATAAGCGCTGAAAGCATCTAAGTGCGAAACTCACCAGAAGATGAGATCTCCCATATACGAAGGGCCGTCAGAGATGATGACGTAGATAGGCTACAGGTGTAAAGCTGGAAACAGCACAGCCGAGTAGTACTAAGCACCCGAACACTTCCACCGCTACCGCTTGCCTCCTTCTTACTCGTTTTAGTACGTCAACGTCTTTGTTGGCTCCTCCTTATTTGAAGAGCCAATCACCAGCAATGGTGGCTTTAGCCCGGGTGTTCACCTCTTCCCATTCCGAACAGAGTCGTTAAGCCCCGGTGCGCCTATGGTACTGCCTTCACCGGTGGGAGAGTCGGTCGCCGCCAACCTTTGCTTGTTCTTCAGCCCTGGCTGGTCGCTGCCCTCCGCGCGAACAGTCAGGGCTGAACTCGTTTAGCCCCCCACCCTTCGCTGCGCAACGCACTCCTGCCAAACTATCCAAGCAAGATGTAGACGCTAAAGTGCGTTGTTTAACCAGACAGAACGGCTAATCCGTTACCTGGGAGTTAGAGAGTGGCTATATGAGTGAGAGAGTCTAAGAAAGTGAGACAGAAAAGGGCGTTATCTTCCTTCTGTCATGACGTCAAAAACGAATCTAGGCGCGCAACGTAAGCGTCGCCACTATGATGACGCTTTCCGAGCGGAGGCGTTGCGGCTAACCACTGAAAGTCGCAGCACGCAAGCCGCTGCCCGGCAGCTCGGCATTAGCGCCAAACTGCTTTACAAGTGGCAAAAAGCCGCGCAACCGGAACTGGAAGTGGGTAGTGAGGAAGGAGAAAGTGCCGCGATGCGCCAGTTGCGGGCTGAGGTCAGACGCTTAAAACAGGAGCGCGACATCCTAAAAAAGACTTGGCCATCTTCATGCCGACGTTGTGAGCCGCTTTCGCTTTATCCAAGCGCAACAGCGTCGCTATCCTGTGCGCCGGCTCTACCAAGTGCTCGATGTGGCGGTAGCCAGCTACTACCGCTGACAGCAGAAAAGAGCTTTTTCGCCCACCGGCGCCCGCTTGGGAGCAGGCGCTATGTCAGCTGTTTAGCCAGCACAAGCGGCGCTATGGGACGCGTCGGCTGCGGGCCGAGCTGCACGCACGCCCAAGGACACCGGGTTGGGCGCCACCACATCCGCCAAGCACTACGCCAGCGTGCACTAGTGCCCCTGCAGCTGCAGGCGTTTGTCCCGCGCACCACTCAGGGTGAGCACGGGTAGCCAATCACGTGCTGAATCGACCAGCACCCACTGAGGCTGATCAGATATGGGTGGGCGATATCACCTATTTGCCGCTGCAAAACGGCGATTGGGCGTATCTGGCCGCTTTTCAGGATGTGCACACCAAATACGTCGTGGGGTGGCAAGTACTGAGCAGCATGCCCGAGGAATCGGTGGTCACGGCCTTGCGTCGGGCGCTGTTGAGCCGAAAGCCAGCGGCGGGGCTGATAGTCCATTCGGACCGGGGCAGTCAGTACTGCGGCAACGGCTACCGGCCGCTACTTGTACGCTTCCCCGTTCGATAAGCCAGTAAGTAGTAGGCAGAGGTTAAGCCGCTTGTTTAAATTCGAGTGGGGTCATAAAATGCAATGCCTGGTGGGGCCGTTGTGTGTTGTAGTCGAGCATCCATTCTTCCACGAGTTGGCGCACATGGGCCAGCGAGCGGAACAGGTGAGCGTCGAGCAGCTCGCGGCGAAATGAGCCGTTGAAGCGTTCGATATAGGCATTTTGCGTCGGCTTGCCCGGCTGAATCCAGTGCAGGGCGATACCCCCTGCGCCTCGAACCATTCGGTCAACCGGGCGCTAACAAACTCCGGCCCGTTGTCGATGCGCAGCCGCGCCGGACGGCTGTGGTACTCGACCAAGCGCGTCAGCACCTTCACGACGCGAGCGGCGGGCAGCGAGAAGTCAATTTCGACGCCCAGCAACTGGCGGTTGTAATCGTCGAGTACGTTCAGGGTCTGGAACCGACGACCGTCCGTCAGCACGTCACTGGTGAAGTCGAGTGACCAGCACACGTTGGCAGCCCCCGGTACGACTAACGGCTGCTTGACGCGAGCAGGTACGCGTTTTTAGGTGCCGGGGTAGGTTCAGGGCCAGGGCTCGATAAATACGCGATGTGCGTTTATGGTTGATTACCAGGCCATTTTTGCGCAACCGGTGATGCAGTTTCCAGAAGCCCCAACCCGGATACCGCCCGGTTAATGCCCGCAGGGCGGCTTGCACCGGCTCGTCATTGCGCCTTTGTCCTACCTGGTGGTAGCTGCCACGGGAAAGTCCCACTAGTGCACACGCCCGCCGCTGGCTCTAGCCTTTACTCACTAAGCCCTGCGCTGCCTGGCGCCGCGCCGCTGGCTACTTTTTCGCAATATCTCCTTAATAGCTTGATTCTCTAAGCTCAGGTCGGCGAACATCTGTTTGAGGCACTGATTCTCGTCTCCCAGGTGCTTAAGCCGGGTCGGCTCGGCCACGCTCGCCCCCGCATACTTGCTCTTCCAGGCATAAAACGTGGCCTCGCTCAGCCCGTGTTCCCGCACGATTTGCGCGACGGTCTGCCCGCTGGCTTGTTGTTGCAGAATGGCCGCAATCTGGGCCTCGCTGAATCGTCCCTTTTTCATTCGTAAGTCGTCAGGTAGTGAAAGTTACGGCTTTCTCTACTCACTACTGGCTCGCTATTTCGGGAAGCGTACATTTTACGGGGACAGATCAGCACTAGATATAATAAGGATTCGCCTTCTGCTGCTAAAGGATATTGAATGTTAACGTGAAGGACCAGATATTACTTCAATCATACTAGCTGGTGATAGATATAGTATAGCTAGCTCTTGAAGCTTTCTGGAGGTTACATATCCGATTTGATTAAGAAAATCTGTGTAATAAGAAACGGGTAAGTTTTGAAAGACCAGCGTTTTATATTTATCACATTGCTCAAAGACTGTACTTAGCTCATTGGCGAACTTGCCTGCCATGTAGTTCTTAACTGTTTGTAACTCCTCAACAGGAATAAGTTTTTCTTGAAGGCGTTGCAATTCCCGATGTATTTCTGTTATAGCAGATGAGGTACTTTCTGCATTAACATCGGCGCCAATAATGAAGCCAGTGGCCTGTTCACGAGGAGAAACACTGGCATAAATACCATAGGTATAGCCTTTATCCTCCCGAATATTCTTCATCAGGCGAGAACCAAAGTACCCGCCTAGTACTTTGACCAATACTTGTAAAAAATGATTGTCTGGGTGATTAGAGCTAGGCCAGAGCCGACCGATACGTAGGGAGGACTGGATACTATCAGCTAAAAGAACGTGGTCATGGGTAAGCGTCGGCTGAGGATTAGTCTTCTCAATGACTAACGGAGTATTGGAGGAAGACTGCTCTCCAAGTAAATGAGCGAGTAGCTTTTCATGCTGAGCACTTACGTCACCACAAAGGAATATTTCAGAACTACTTAGCAAATAGGTGTGCTGGTGAAAGTTCTCAATATCTGTGGTTGTAGTAGCCTGAAAAATAGCTTCATCGAGAATAGCTCCATAAGGGTGAGCTGGTCCATACAGATTGTGCGAAAACCGCTCAGCAGCTAGGTAGCTGGTTTTTTGACGCTCAATCCGTATGTTTTGGATAGTACGGGTTTTTGCTAAGTCGAACTCAGCACATGGGAATACTGGCTCAGTGATAACATCTACCACTAGAGGCATAAGCTGCTCAAGATGACGGGCGAGACAGTAGAGTGTAAGCGTGGCACGGTCAAAGCCTTGCTCGCACTCCAGAGAAGCCCCATAGAATGCGACTTCATCGGCAATCTGGCGAGCAGTGCGCGTGCGCGTACCTTCCAGTAGCATACGAGCTGTGAGCAACGACACGCCGGAGGCTGGATCGTACCATTTCCCAGCTGGAAATACCACCTGAAGACGTACAACAGGTTGGGCGTTGTTGCGCATGATGTGCAGCCTAGCGCCATTAGGTAATGAAAAAACATCAGCCGCCGGCAGCGTTACACTGGCCAACGGCTGAACGAGAGGAGCGACTTGACGGTCGAGCATAGATACGGGTTAGTTCGCGGGAGTACTGTCGCTGGGACCAAAGGCCTCTTCCAGCTTGTTGAAGTTAAAGTGTAGAGAGACCCGAATAGTTTGCGCTAAAGGATTGTTTCGCTGGTTAGGAACTAAGTACGCGCCATCGACTCCAAAAACCTGGTAGCGGACACCCGCACCGAAGCTGAGGTATTGCCGGTCACCTTTGTTCTTATTCTCGTAGAAATAGCCTGCCCGGACTGCCAGCAGGTCATTGTACCAGTACTCAATACCCGTTGAAAGGTTGATTTCTTGAAGCTCTTCCTTCGCTCCTCCCGGAGCATCGCTGAAAGAACCTAAGATGCCACTTACAATCGACTTATTGGCAATATCTGCGTTGCGCTGTAGTATACGAGGATCATTCATCGGCACACCCACCTCGTAATAAGGAGTAGGAACCAGCAGCTTATTTGCGTCGAAAGCGAGCGTGATCTTATTATACGCATCCAACTCACGCGTGATGGCCGTACCTAGCTTCAGGTTAGTAGGTAAGAAGTCAGCCTGTTGTGGGTTGGTATAGGTGATCTTATTGCCAATATTCGAGACAGAAGCCCCTAAACCTAGGTTGTACTCACCCGTGCCGATAGTCAGATCCTTGTTGTAGTATACACCTAGGTCTACGGCCGCAGCGTTGCCGGGCTTGGCATCGGTGCCAAGGTTGCCACCTGTGAGATTAGAGCGAATGTAACGTGCCGTGACACCCACACCAAAGTTGTCGCTCAGCTTCTGTCCGTAGGAAACACTGACGGCGTACTCTTTGGGGTTGAAGTTGCCCAGCGGCTGGTTCTGTGAGCTGCGTAGGGAAATGCTGCCTAGGTCGAAGTACATCAGGGAGGCGGCAAGCGCAGACCGTTGACCTAGCTTATAATAGCCAGATAGGTAAGCCAAACCCATGTCGTCCGTGATGGAGCGCAGCCAGGGTGTGTAGGAAGGCGAAACGCTGTACTTATTAGGGACGAAACCTAGCTTGCCGGCATTATAATACGAGGAGTTAGCATCGGGGGAAATGGCAACCCCTGCTTCTCCCAAAGCCGCTGAGCGGGAGTCAGGGCTGAGCGTCAGGATAGGCACCGCCGTGGTTATTGTGTTCTGTTGAGCAACAGCGCTAGCTGATAAGCTCAGGACACCGGAAAGAAGCGCAAAACGCAAGGGCAGCTTCGGAGAAATCATACAACAGAAGAAATTAGGCGTAAAGCAGACGTCTCGGTCTGCTTGAATGTGATGGACAAGGTTAGTTAAGGATAACTAGTTTTTCGTACTTCGAAGCCGTAGATCCGCTTAGCGTAAGCGAGCGGACACTTACACGATACACGTACACGCCGCGCGCTAGCTGGTCGTTGTATTCATCGCGCCCATCCCAGGTAAGGGGCGCTAAGTGAGAGCCGCTGCCCGCTACAGATGTGCGCAGTGTTCGTACCAGCTTACCAGACACCGTAAATATCTGTACCTGCACTTCCAGATCGTCGCCGCTGCGGTTTTGATCGAAATGGAAGGTAGTGGCCGTGGAAAACGGGTTAGGGTAGTTAAGAACGTGGCTAAGAGCTAGCTTTTCGTTGTTGGCTACAATGAACTCTATTTCTTTCTCGGCAGAGTTATTATGCGTATCCCAAGCTTTTAGGCGCAAGAGGTGCGGACCAGTTGTGAGCTCTTTAAACAGGTACTTCACGGTGCCCGCCTGGTAATTGTCGACAGCGGCCGTATAGAAGTCGTTGAGAATCGTGAGCTTGCTTAAGTCGTTATCCAATACGGCCGTGATTTCGTGGCCGACACCTGAGCTAGCCGTGTTGATACCGTTTTCGTCGTTCAGGTTGGCCAACAGCGTAGGGCTAGGTCCGGTGGTGCCACCGAATACGAACGATTCCGAGTCCATGAACAGCTGAATGCGAGGCGGCAAGCTATCCGCTTGGGCGGTGGAGTTGGCGCCGCCAATGGGAACGATGGTATTACCGTGGGCATCTACGCGGTTTGTTGCATCGAAGGCGTAGAGGCTGATGTTGCCATTACCTAGGTTGTAGTTGATGTCCTTGGGCACTACAAAGTTGAGCGAGAACTGCCCGTTTCGCACCGAGGCTTGGCCGTCGTACACCACATTGCGCTGCACCACGATGTCTTCTGGCGGTGAGTCGGCCTCGTTACCGAGTGTTCTGATGGTATCTGGCTTCTCGTATACCGTTACCTGCGTCGTGCCGGTGAAGTTGGTATTGATAGCACCACTGCGCCGCACTTCCCCTTTTAGCTCTACCTTATCTAGAGATCTTAACGTAGTGCTAGCTGTAATAGGCTGGCCATTGATTGTATTCAGGGCAACTGTTTGTTCGGGGTAGGCTAGGCGCGTGGTAGGGTCACCAAGAAGGCTGAAGTGACGGTTAATAGTGCCAGCACTTTGCGAGCTTTTATTCTTGGTTTCGGCTACTACATCACCCAGACGAGGCATAGTGCCATCAGCGGTTATGGGTACAAAAACATCGTTATAGAAAGCGGTATTCAAATCATAGTTAGCCGAGGTAGTCGCCAAACGCGTGGTAGTAAGCAGGGCAATAGCACCAGCTTGGGTATCAGTGAGAAGTTGCTCGCCCGCCGAGGTAACTTCCGGGTTATCGTAGGTACTGAAGTCGCAGGTAGCCGTGATAAAGAAGCTGAGGCGTTGGGTATTTTTAAGCTGAGCAATCGACTCTCGGGTGAAGATGCGCTCTTCCGCCCACGATTCGGGGCCACCGTGCCCATTATAGTTGACGATTAGTGAGCCTTGCTCAATTGCTTCGTCGATAGCTTTGTTACAGTCTGGGGAGCGTTGGCCCGCCGCAGAAATAGTCTGCGGGTACATATCCAGGTACACCTTATGCACATTATAGCCAGGGTAGAGGCTAGGTAGCGTGTTAGCAAAAGGCTCTGAAGAGTTATTCATGTGGGTGTTGGCGTCACCATCATCCGCCACGAAGGTGATGCGGTTGCGCCACTTGCCATACGTGTCGGGCGCATCATAGGCAATAATCTTGTTTACTACATTCCGCGCCATTGCCGTCGAGCTAGGTTGGCCAGTCGGCGTACGAATTGGCAGGCGCCCAATACCGATGTCGAGCTTTTCTTCTAGGCCACCGGTTTCACTCCAATAGCCTTCCTCATCGTCGAGGAAACCAAAAAAGTCATCAGAAGAATAGGAGTTACCATTGCCAGCACGAGGAAATATTGGTGCAAATGACTCGCGTGACTCGTACACGGGCACGTAGTTCTGATTGATCTTATCTACGTTCTGAGTGTTCGGAGCCCATTGCCGGTTCTTCCACCAGGCAGGAGCCTTCGTGAGGTCGTTGCTCGGGTCCGACTTATAGTCGAAGGAAGCATCACCGAAGAGCAGCAGAAAGTTCTGTTTGCCAGCGGGGGCCCGATCGTACACCATCTTCATCAGGTCCCGAATGGCAGTGATATCCTGACCACCCGAACTGAACTCATTGTAAACCTCCGTGGTCGTGACTACCTGCGCCACGAGCTTGTCATGGTCGCGGCGGTGTTGAGCCAAGCGTTCGGCTTCACTCCTGAATGGCGGATAGCACACGATTACTAGATCCAGCTTGCCATCTAGGTTCAAAGCGTGCAGATTTTGGTTTGGTACGCGGCCAAAGGTGCGGGGCGTCGGAAAGTCGTTGCCTTTGAAGGCAACGTATTCGCGTAGCACATTCGTTGCGGAAACAAAGCTGCTGCTGGTGCCATTAGCAGTGAGGGCTTGCTGTACGGGTACCTGTGGATCAGTTACATCCCACACGGTAGCATCGGTAGCGTCGTTCAGCACAAACTGGCTGCGGGCGTTGGTGCTAATGTTCTCAAACGAGCGAAACTCCAGCATCTTATCGCTCATACGCAGGCGACGTTGCGCATTTACTTCCAGATAATCTAGGTAGCCTCTTGCTGAGCTGGAGTTGCTTACTCCGCTAGCATCATAGGTAAGCGTAACCCGCACCTCAGTTGGTGTACCTGTTAGTATTGCCGAATAGTTCGTGGTGTTGGTATTGGCTACATCGGGAAAGCTAATGGAACCCGCTACTTGCACTAGCTGCGCAGGATTCTGCGCGGCGCCATTGATGGCAACCCGAAAATTGGTATTAAGAGGCCTGTATAAAGCATCTGCTTCGTAGGCAGCGCTGGCTGCCACCGCTGACTGCACCTGCACCGGCACTGTCGTCACGAGGTCCGGGATAGGAAAGGTGAAATCCTGTTGCGTGCCGCTGCTGAAAAGCTCGCCCAGCCATTGCCGGCCGGAGCGCAGCAGGTTCACCAAATCATGCTCGTAGAACTGCCGCTCTGCAAAGGTGGTGATGGAAGCGGAAGCGCCCGTCAGAGCCGGCGCAGTAGCAACGCGCTTACCTAGGGCAGTGCCTACCCGCACGAAATAGTAGGCCGTATCGGTGTACAGGTGCTGAATGTGCTTGAAGCGTTGGGTCGTTCCGTCGCGGGTCCAGGTGTGCGGGCCGCGGGCGTAGAACAAGGCGTAGTCGTTGTCGGCGAAGATGCTGTTGTTGCCGCTCGATACGAAAATGGCATTTTCCACCAGGTCGTCGGGGCGCGGGTCGCTGTTGAGCTGAGGCAGCATGCCCGTTGCGTTACCATACACCTGCAAGCGACGCGGATCTAGGTTTTGCACATCAATGCCCAGCGACTTCAGCAGGTTTTTATCCAGTTTGTAGATACCGCTGGCCGGCACCCCAATCTTGTACCAGTCGCCGCTATTCAGCACAGAGCTAGAGGCATAGCTGCGCGTGGTAGTACCTCGGGCGGCTGTTCTGCCTTGCGTGGTGTAGGCGTAATCAAAGAAAACCAGCTTCTCGACCTGGCCGGTCTGCTGATTGCGGCGCAAGGGCTGGATGGTCACGAAGCTCAGGAGCTGGCGGCGCGCAGTACCGTTAGCTACCCGTACCGAAATATCAGTGGGCAGCTCTTTGCTCGTGAAGATGCGGCTGTCGGCGGCTGACAAGGGTTCGTATACCGTGTTGCGTAGCGTACCATCCGCTATGGTACCAGTCAGGTTGAGCGTGTACGTACCTAGCAATTCGCCGGGTCGGTAACTAGCGCCCACGAAAGTAGGTACTCGCTTTACAGCGCCATTGGGCAGCTCGATCGGTGCGTAGCCGTTCCACGTAAGCACCTGATGCACCACTTGTTCAGCCGATTGTGCCCGCGCCGGAGCACCTAGGCCCAACAGGATGCCGCAAAGCAGAAGATATAAAGCAACGGAGCGCATAGATGTATTTCCGATAGTATTTGAGCAGGATGAGTTCTGAAAGAATTCTGCCATGCGGCTAGTCGCTAACCGTTCAGCAAGGATGCTGTTACTAACTGCTTAAACATTCAAATATTGTAAAGCTGAAAGCCAAAATTAGCTGGTAGCAGGGCGCAAAACCGACAGCAGTACATACAGCAGTATGATAACCGGAACAGCAGTAGCCTGAAGCACCAGCAACAATCCGACACTCAGCAGTAAAAATACGAAACGCAAGGAGTTGTCTTGCCAGCGCAAGTTTTTGAACTTCAGAGCAAACAGCGGAATCTCAGCCACTAACAAGCCGGAAAGCAGCATGGTGAGACCTAGCAGCACCCACGGATTCAGGATGATGCCGCTGACACCAAGCGAATCGTGCAGCAGAATCAAAGGCAGGGAAGCTACCACCAGCGTACAGGCTGGCGTGGGCAAACCGATAAAGGAGTTCGTTTGGCGCGTATCGTTGTTGAACTTGGCCAGCCGCAGGGCCGAAAAGATGCTGACCGTAAAAGCTAGGTAAGTCAGCCAACTCGGCAAGCTGTCGGGCAATGCTAGTTGCAGCAGCTTAAACAAGATAGCCCCCGGCACCACGCCAAAGGATACCATGTCCGCCAGCGAATCCAGGTCTTTGCCGATAGGGGAGGAGACGTGCAGCGCCCGTGCCACCAGGCCGTCGAAGAAGTCAGCTACGGCAGCTAGGCCGATCAGGTAGGCGGCGTCTTCTAAAGGGATAAGTTTAAAAATGGTTGATACATGATCCGGCGCTACATCCTGCATGCTTATCGTATAAGGTGAGCCTATACGATTACCAGATAGTATAAGCGTTAAGGCGACACATCCGCACAGCAGGTTCAGGCAGGTGAGGGCGTTGGGTAAATGCTTTTTGATTGCCATAAAAAGCTAGGTGCTAGCGCAGAAACGGATTAGAAATGCGCTCCGCACCGATGGTAGTGGCCGGTCCGTGCCCTGGATGCACCGTCACGTCGTCGGGCAGCGTGAGCAGCTGCGTGCGGATGCTGTCGATGAGCGTGTCGTAGTCGCCGCCGGGCAGGTCGGTGCGGCCAATGCTCTGGCGGAACAGCACGTCACCGCCGATTACCGCCTTCGTAGGCTCATGATAAAAAATAACGTGGCCCGGTGCATGACCCGGCGTGAAGCGCACGGCTAGCGCTGTGTCGCCGAACTGTACGGGTTGGTCTGGGGTTAGAAAGCCGGTGGGCTCCGCGGGCTGGTACTGCGGAAAGCCGTAGGGAGCCGCGTAAGCTGATACCGAATGCAACGTACCTAGGTCGGCTTCGTGAATCAGAAAAGGAACTTTGTACGTGCTCAGAATAAACTGATTGCCAAGCACATGGTCGATGTGGCAGTGCGTGTTCAGTAGCAGAACTACTTGTAAGCCTTGAGCCTCAATAAACTCCTGGAGCGCAGCCTGTTCCTGGCGGCTATAGCAGCCGGGGTCGACGACGGCACACTGGCCGGTGGCATCGTGCAGCAGGTACGTATTCTCGGAAAAGGCGTTGAAAGTAAAACCCGTAACGGTCATGAAACAGCGTAAAAGTAAAGCTAGCAAGCTAGGCCTAGGGGTAAGGCGGAGGTAAGTTACGAGTCTTGGCGCGAATCAGCCTAGCAAATAACTGACGAGGATGCTAGCTAGTATGGGAAAAACGCAATTTGCTTTACCTTGCTCGGAATGACAACGTACGATTACCTGATTATCGGGCATGGTATTGCGGGCGCTACGCTGGCTCACGAGCTGCGGCGGCGCGGACGAACTGTGCTGGTACTAGATACTTACCAAACCGATTCGGCTTCCAACGTCGCGGCCGGGCTGATGAACCCGGTAGCGGGCAAGCGCTTCGCCCTAGCTTGGCGCGCCGATGATTTCTTAACCGCCGCCGCGACTTTTTATCGGGAGCTGGAGCAGCGGTTCGGACAACAGTTCTTCTTCGAAACGCCCATTCTGAAGCTGTTCTCGTCGGTGGCCGAGCAGAACACGCTGCTCGCCCGTAGCGCCGACCATCCGTGGCAGAACTTTGTGGAAGAACTCGCCCCTAGCTTACCGCCGGCGCCGGGCGTCCGGCAGGATTTCGGCGGCGTGCGCATTCGTCGGGGCGGCTACCTGGCTGTGCGGGAACTGCTGGTGGCGCTGGCCGCCGAAGGATTGGAGCAAGGCTGGCTGCGCCGCGAAACTTTTGACTGGAATCAGCTTGTTGTCGGCCCGGCCAGCGCTAGCTACGCCGGCGACGTACACGCCCGCCGCGTGGTGTGCTGCGAAGGTGCGGCGGCCGTTCACAACCCTTATTTCGACTGGCTGCCGCTCACGCCCAACCAAGGCGAGGTGATAGACGTTGAGTGTTCGGGACTAGCAGATACGCAGGTGCTTAACAAGGGTGCCTACGTGCTGCCGCTCGGCGCCGCAAGGTTCCGGGTGGGCGCTACGTATCGGTGGCCACCTTTCGCGGAAGGTACCACGGAGGAGGCCCGCGCGGAGCTTAGCCAGCGCTTGGCCAGCATGACGGATCAGCCCTTCGTGGTGCTGGCGCAGCGGGCTGGTGTGCGGCCTGCCGTGCGCGACCGAAAACCCTTGCTCGGTGTGCATCCGGCTACGCCAGTTATGAGTATATTGAATGGTTTTGGATCCAAAGGCGTGATGCTGGCGCCACTGCTAGCCGGGCATTTCGCCGACGTACTGGAAGGCCACGCAGAATTGTGGCCCGAGGTCAATATTCTGCGCTATCATGCGTTATATGTAGCCGCCCGGAAAGAGGGTGGTTTTTCTTCTTGATTGTCTGCCTTTTTGCTTTCGTATGAAGCACTTATCCTTTTCATGGTCACCTAGGTTGAGCCGCTCGGCAACGGGCACCGCGACGGTTCTGCTAGGTCTTTTTTTAGTAAGCGGAACGGCGCAGGCCCAAACCTCGCAGGAGGCTTTCGGCCGTGTCCGCGTTCAGTACAAGGATTTCAACTGGCAGCAGCTCAGCACCCAGAACTTCAACGTGTACTACTACGCAGGCGGCGAAGCGACGGCGCGCCGCGCAGCCGAGTACGCCGAGAAGGAGTTGCAGCGCGTCACGTCGCTCATCGGGTATTATCCCTACTCGAAGACGACCATCATGCTCTACAACTCCGTGGGCGACCTGCGGCAAAGCAACATCGGGCTGTATTCGGATAAGTACCAGACCGGCGGCGAAACCTCGCTGCTGCGCATGAGCAAGGTGCAGCTAGCTTTTCAGGGCCAGCAAACCTTGTTCAAGCGCGACCTGAGCTACCAGATTACGCGCGTGCTGCTCAACGACATGATGTACGGCGGCTCGCTGAAGGAAGTGCTCCAGAGCACCTACTTGCTTCAGCTGCCCGACTGGTTTGTGAGCGGCGCATCGGCTTACGCAGCCGAAGGCTGGAGCATGGAGATGGACGACTACATGCGCGATATGACGCAGAAGAACGAAGGCAATAAAACGGCTCAGTTCTTCCTGCGCAATCCGCAGCTCGCCGGCCAGAGCGTGTGGAACTACATTGCCGAGCGCTACGGCTACACCACCGTTCAGAACATTCTGAACCTGACGCGCATCACCCGTGACGTGGAAGTGGGTATCAGCAGCTCGCTGAACGTGCCCTACAAAGTCTTTCTGAAAGATTGGCTGAGCTACTACCGCCAGCTAAACGCCCAGCCGCAGACATCCTTCGTGTTGCCCGAGGAGAAAGCCCAGGTCACGAAGACGAACCGTCGAAACATCATCTATTCGCAGCCGGTGCTGAGTCCGAACGGGCAGAGGCTAGCTTACGCGCAGAATGACCGCGGCCGCTACCGCGTGGTGGTCGTGAACCGCGACGGTTCGAAGCGGACGGTTATTCACCGCAACGGATACAAAACGCCCGATCAGCAGGTGGAGAGCCGCCTGCCGGTGCTAGCTTGGCGCGGCAACAACCAGGTGGCCGTTGCCGAAATGGAGAAAGGCAACATGGCCCTGCACCTGCAACAGGCTGCCGGCGCGGGCCCCCTAGGTTTGCTCGTGCGTTTGCGCGCTGTCCTACCTAGCTTTCGGAAGAGCACGTCAATTTTTCAGCCTTTCCAGCAGGTACTGGATTTGAGCTACTCGGCCGATGGCAAAGCGCTGGTATTTAGCGGCGTACAGAATGGGCAAAACGACTTATACCTGTTGCGGGCGGGTAGCCGACGGCCGGAGAAGCTGACTGATGACGTGTTTGACGACGTGCAACCTAACTTTCTGCCCGGCGGACAAGGGGTGGTGTTCAGCTCCAACCGCTGGCTCGACTCAGCCGGCACGGCGAAAGGCAATTTCGGGAGCGTCGTCAATAACTACGACTTGTTCCTGTACCATCTCGATGGTCGGGCACAGCCAATGGAGTCGTTGGTAAGCACCATCTCCAATGAGTCACGCCCACGAGCCATTTCCGATGAGGAAGTACTGTTCCTGGGTGAAGAAAGCGGCGTGCGTAGCATCTATCGGCTGTCGCTCAGCACCAAGAAGCGCACGCCGGTAAGCAGCTTCCTGGAGAATATCAAGGATTACGACTATAATGCCAGCACAGGCGCCTTAGGTTTCATTGCCAATGATCAGGCCCGCGAGTACGTGTACGTATACCCCAAGTACGCGCTGCCCGACAACCTGACGTTGTACAAAACAGCTCGCCAGGAAACCCTGGAGGACCGGTCGCGGCCGAAGCCAGCGCCTACGCCGCGTCCTGCACCTCCAACGGCTGTGCAGGAGCCAGCCGCCGGCACTGATCAAACTACGCAGCCAACGACAACACCTGCTGCTCCTAAGCCTTCCAACGCGAAAATCAACACCAGCGACTACCAGTTTGACGACGATGTCCCGGCTTCGCAGGCTGCGCCCGCCCGTCGCAAGCGTTCCGCCACGGTCGTGGCGCTGCCTACCGCGCCGCCTACCGATGCGTACGCCGTGTCGGGGCCGTCGCGCTACGATACGCGCTTCAGCATCGATAATGTGGTGTCGTCCATCTACACCGATCCGCTGCTGGGCGTTGGGCTTATTGCGCAGGCCAATATGTCGGATATGTTTGAAGATCACCGGATTCAGGCCAGCATCTTCGCCCTCACCGACCTACGTACGAGCAACATCTCGGCTTCCTACACCAACCTGAAGCATCGCTACGACTGGAGCATCAGCTACCAGAAGCAAGCCTACTTCTTCGATACGGGTGCCAGTGGCCAACGTATACGCTATGGCCGGCATGAAATAGCCCCGAACATTGCGTATCCGCTCACGCACAACCTGAGCGTGCGTGGGGGGCCGCGCTTTGTGAACCTGAACAGAACGCAGCAAGGCGAACTCACCAACAATGGTGATATCAACCGCAACTATGTCGGGGCGAGTGGCGAGCTGGTGTTCGACAATGCCATTGCGACCGGGGTGAACATGCTGGAAGGCACGCGCATGAAATTTGGGGTGCTTCAGCTGAACAGCCTGGATAACAAGGCCCTGAACTTCGGCAAGATCTACGTAGACCTGCGGCACTACCAGAAGCTACACCGGCAGATTATCTGGGCCAACCGGGCTAGCTATGGCCAGTTTATCGGCAACGACAAGCAAACCTTCCGCTTGGGCGGCATGGACAACTGGCTGAACAACCGCTACGATGGTTCGCGCAATATCAATTCCGCCGAAACTGATCCGGCCGACGTATTTTACCAGCAGTTCGTAACCAATCTGCGCGGCTTCAACTACAACAAGCGGACGGGTCCGAAGTACGTGCTGTTCAACTCGGAGCTGCGCATTCCGATCATTCAGTACATTTCCCGCAAGCCAATCTATTCGGGGTTCTTCCGCAACCTGCAACTAACCGCTTTCGGTGATGCCGGCACAACCTATTCTGGCTCAAATCCCTTTAGCCTAGATAACTCGTTCAATACACCACCAAACCCTATAATAAAAGGAAACGCGTTTACTGCCGTGGTGACGAACTTCAGCAACCCGTTGCTGATTGGCTACGGTTTTGGGATGCGCACCACCATCCTAGGTTTCTACGGCAAAGCCGATGTGGCCTGGGGCCAGGAAGACTACAAGCAAAGCGGCCCGAAATTCTACTTCACGCTGGGCTATGATTTCTAAAGCTCAGACCTAGGTCGTCGTAAAAATAAAAGCCACCGGGGCAGCCTCGGTGGCTTTTTTGTGCCTATTCAGTACTTTTCTTTCCTCAACCTAACCCTAATTACCTATGAAACACGCTTTACTGTTGACCTTCGTCTTGCTAATGGCCGTTGGGCGAAGCTACGCGCAGTACCAAACGCCCGGCACGGGTGTCCGCTGGACGCTGGACCAACTGGCCGCCGCCTCAGGCGGAACGGTGACGGGCGCGGGCCCCGCCTTTCAGGTGAACAACACGATCCGGCTGGCGGCAAACGATACGCTGCTGATCAACACCAACGCAACCGTGCGCCTGGCCTCACTCGCGCTGTTCTATGTGGATGGCGTGCTGCTCGTCAACCCACCCGATTCGGCCAAGTTCACGGCTGTCAATCCGGCGGCGCCTTTTCACAGCTTCTCGTTTTCGGCGACGAGCACCGGTTCTCAGCTGCGCAAAACCATTGTGGAATACGGCGGCGGTATCAAAGTGGTAGGTGCTAACCTATTGATAGACAGATGTGCGATACGCTACCAGGTAACCAGCATTGGGAACACCGCCACGAACAGCGGCGCCATCAATATGTCGGGCAGCGGCTCTACCATCACCAACTGCCGCATTTACCGTAACGGGCGCTCCGCCATTCTGAGCCCTTCCAACGGTGGCGTTTCGCCGGTTATCCGCGGCAACGTGCTGATTGAGAATGACACCGAAAACGGCAACTACCCGCAGATCAACCTAGGTCCGGGCGGAGCTACACCTATCATCATTGAGAACAACCTGATCGTGGGGCGCTACCTGATGTCCGGTGGCATTGCCGTTTCCAACCTGCTAGGTTCGCCGAACGGAACGCAAGTCGTGATCCGCAAAAACGTGATTCGCAACAACCGCTACGGCGTGACCATCATCGGTAGCAACATCAACAGCTACATCACGCAGAATACGATTGAAAACAACAACATCAACCCCAACGCGGCCACCGGCGGAAGCGGCATCAGCCTGCAAGGCACCGGCACCCAAACCGGCGTCGTGTCGCGCAATAGCATCAAAGGCAACTTGTGGGGCGTGACTATGATCCGCTCGTCGACTACGGCCGCGAGCGGTCCGGTTGTCAGCTTCGGCGAGGCAGGCAGCTCTGATACGACCAATGTGGGCCTGAATCAATTTGCCAACAACAGCAATGGCGGCCAAGTGTACGACTTCTACAACAACATCCCGAACAACACCAAAGCCGAAAACAATGGCTGGGGCACGGCATCTGCTACCGAAATCGAAAACCACATCTACCACAAAGTCGATAGCGAAGCCCTAGGTCTGGTCGATTTTCAGCCGTTCCTGACGCCGCTCGCTACGCACACCGCCAACCGCCTGACTGTAGCGGCGTACCCAAACCCAGCCCGCGAGTCCGTCACCTTCGCGCTGCCGACCAGTACCGCCGCCCACGTACAAGTCCGCGATGCACTTGGCCGCGTGGTGGCCGAGTTGCAAGCCAGACCTAGCACCGGTCAATTGGTGCTGCCCACGGCGCAGCTGGCGCCGGGCCTCTACACCTACCGCCTGACGCAGGAAAAAGCTACCGCCACCGGCAAGCTCCTCGTCACGAAGTAGAAGCTAGGTTTGCTTCTGCATTCCACTACTTCACAGGCAGCTAGTGTTAAGCCGAGAGAATAATACCGTGGATTGAAGACCATCCCGCGCCGGGGTTGTATCTTTGCCGTCCGGTTCATTATTTTCTCTGCCGTGCTGCTCCTCCGCGAGATTTGGTATTTGATTCAGAAGGACTTCCGCCTGGAATGGCGGCAGCGCTCCGCCCTGAATGGAATGCTGCTTTATGTGGGCAGTACGGTATTTGTGTGCTACATGAGCTTTTCGCTGCGGGGCGGCGCACTGCCCGTGCCGGCCTGGAACGCACTTTTCTGGATCATCCTCCTTTTCACGGCCGTGAATGCAGCCGCCAAGGGCTTTCTACAGGAAAGTCGTGGGCGGCTGCTTTATTATTATACGTTGGTGCGGCCGCAGGCAGTGATTCTGGCCAAGATCGGCTACAATGCGCTGCTGCTGTTGGGGTTGTCGCTGGTCGGGTTAGCGGTATATGCCATTGTACTGGGCAACCCGGTGCAAAACTCGACCCTGTTTGTCGGGAATGTGATGCTAGGTGCCCTAGGTTTTGCCACGACGCTTACGCTGGTGTCGGGCATTGCCGCCAAAGCCACCAACAGCAGTACCCTGATGGCCGTGCTCGGCTTCCCAGTCATGATTCCAATGCTGCTGCTCCTTATTAAGGTGTCCAAGAACGCCCTGGATGGTCTGGAGTTTGAAGCCAGTCGCGGCTCTCTGCTGACGTTAGTGGCTTTGAACCTAATCGTCACGGCCGTATCTTATCTGTTGTTTCCATTTTTGTGGCGGTCTTAAGCTAAAAACATGAGAAAAGACACGAGAAGAAAGCAGCAGATAGCGCCCGGTGCAGCACCAATTGAAGAGGCTGTGTGTTGCAGAATAGGCAATCATAGTCCGCCAGGCGGGGCCCGCTTCCCTATGCCTATTCCTTACTCATGTACCTGACGACATGTTTTTAAAAACAAATTGGTGGAAAGCGCTGGCTGTTATGCTGTTGCTCTACACCGCAGTAGCGGGGCTGCTGATGCCAGTGCCACGGCTTGCCATTCTCAACGAAAGCATTCGGAACCTCTACTTCCACGTGCCGATGTGGTTCGGGATGACGATTATCTTGGCTACTTCCGTGTACTACTCCATTCGGTACTTGCGCACACCCACGCCACAGCTGGATATTCTGTCCCACGAATCGGCCAAGACCGGTATCCTGATGGGGCTGGTTGGTCTGGCTACAGGCAGCATCTGGGCGCGCTATACCTGGGGTGCATGGTGGACAAATGACCCCAAGCTCAACGGTGCTGCTATTGCCATGCTCATCTATGGCGCTTACCTCGTGCTTCGCTCGTCGTTTCAGGATGAGCAGCAGCGGGCGCGCATCAGTGCTATCTACAATATCTTTGCCTTTGCAGCGGCGATGCCTTTGTTTTTCATCCTGCCACGCCTCACCGATTCACTCCACCCCGGCGCGGGCGGCAACCCGGCTTTTGCCAAGTACGACCTCGACAGCGACATGCGCCTGGTGTTCTACCCGGCCGTGATTGGCTGGACGCTGCTCGCGTTCTGGGTAACTCAAGTGGCCTGTCGCTTCGCTTTCCTCAAACAAAAAGTTTATGAAAAACAGCTTGCGTAATGCGCTGGCGCTGCTGGCCGCGCTGGTGCTGCCGGTGCTGCGCGCCCTGGCTCAGGCACCCGGCGCCGATACGCCCGAAATGGCCGACGCGCTTCGGCAAAGCGGCAAGATCTACGTGGTCGTGGCCGTTATTGCGGTGGTGCTCACAGGCTTACTGGTTTATCTTATTTCCCTTGACCGCAAAATTGGTCGGTTGGAGCGGGAGATGAGAGACTAGTAATTATTTCAACTCAAGGATTTTTCTTCGCGCTTACTTGTTCAGAATACCCGGCCTGAGATGCGCCGGATTTGCGTTTTCCGCCTTTTGCACATGAAAAAATCGCATATTCTCGCCATTGCCGTCATTGCCCTCGCAATCGGTATTATTATGAGTGCGGCTGGTGATGCCAGCGTTTATGTTTCGTTCCGGGAAGCTAAAGAGCGAGCCTCGCAGGGCAACCTGACGAAAGTACACGTAGTGGGCCGCCTGCCCCGCGACGGGCAGAAGCAAATCCTAGGTCTGGAGTATAACCCGACCCTCGACCCCAACTATTTTGCGTTCACGCTGGTTGATACCAACCGCATCGCGCAGCGTGTGGTCTACTTCAACCCCAAGCCCCAGGATTTTGATAAGTCGGAGCAAGTCGTGATTACGGGCGCTATGCGCAACGACATCTTCGTGGCCGATAAAATTCTGCTCAAGTGCCCGTCGAAATACGTGGAGAAAGATATCAAAGGCGCCACTGCTTCAGTTAATTAAGAATGAACAATGAGCAATGAGCAATGAACAATCGGTGATAAGGAGCACAGTTGTTCATTGCTCATTGCTCATTCCTAATTGAGAATTCATGTTAAATACCTTCATCGGCGACCTAGGGCACCTGAGTGTCATTGTGGCGTTTGTAGCGGCCACGGTGGCAGCATATTCCTACTACATGGCGGCCCGCAATCAGCCGTTGGGGGAAACGGATGCGTCGTGGCTGCGGCTGGCTCGGGGTGCATTTTTCCTGCATGGTGCGGCAGTGCTATCTATTATCACTTGCCTGTTCACCATCATCTACACGCACCGCTACGAGTACTACTACGCCTGGAGTCACTCCAGCAACCACTTGCCGGTGTACTATATGATTTCCTGCTTCTGGGAAGGGCAGGAGGGAAGCTTTCTGCTCTGGATCTTCTGGCAGGTGTGCTTGGGCCTGGCTATCATGCGCTTCAACAAGCGCTGGGAAGCTCCGGTGATGACCGTGTTTGCCGGCGTACAACTGTTCCTCACGTCCATGATTATGGGCGTGGTGCTGCTGAATGTGAAAATCGGCTCCTCGCCTTTCATCCTGCTGCGCGACTTCCTGACCGACGCTCCGTTTATTCAGGCTAATCCGAACTTCATTCCGAAGGACGGTACCGGCCTGAACCCGCTGCTCCAGAACTACTGGATGGTGATTCACCCGCCCACGCTGTTCCTAGGTTTCGCCCTGACGCTGGTGCCGTTTGCTTTCGCCATTGCTGGTCTTTGGAAAAAGGAGTTCTCGAAGTGGATCAAGCCGGCTTTGCCATGGGCTTTATTTGGTGGCCTCGTGCTCGGCGTGGGCATCATGATGGGCGCTTACTGGGCCTACGAAACGCTGAACTTTGGTGGCTACTGGAACTGGGACCCGGTCGAAAACGCCGTGTACATTCCTTGGCTGGTGCTAGTGGCCTCTATTCACGGCATGGTGCTGTGGCAGCGGAGCAAAACCGCGCTGCGGACTTCTTTTGTGCTGGTAATCACCACGTTCCTGCTGGTGCTTTACGCGACTTTCCTCACGCGTAGCGGCGTGCTGGGCAACGCGTCCGTGCACTCCTTCACCGACCTAGGTTTGTCGGGGCAGCTGATTATCTACTTGGCGGCTTTCGTGGTGCTGGCGGTTGCGCTGCTTATCGTGCGCTGGAAAGAAATTCCAGTTTCAGATAAGGAGCTTACGACCTACAACTCGGAGCTGTGGGTGTTCATCGGCGCAACGGTGCTTTGCCTCGGCGCTTTCCAGGTGCTGGTCACGACGAGCATTCCGGTTTATAATGCCTTTCTGGGCTTTATCGGCATCAAGTCGAATCTAGCTTTGCCAGCCGATCAGATTGCGCACTACACCAAGATTCAGCTGTGGATGGGTGTGTTTGTGGCGCTGCTCTCGGGCATTGCCCAGATTATGTGGTGGCAGAAAAACGACAAAGAGAGTCTCGCTAACTCCCTGACAGTACCCGGCGTGCTGACGCTGCTCGGCGCGGCCCTCGTAATTCTGCTGGTGCAATACAACAAGTTGCAGATGGGCGCGGTGTATATCGTGCTGCTCACCACGGCGCTGTTTGGCGTGCTGGCCAACCTAGGTATGGTCCTGACGCTAATCAAGCGGAAGGTGAGCCTCTCGGGTGGGGGCGTGGCGCACATCGGTATTGCGCTGATGCTGTTGGGTATTCTGGCGTCGGCTGGCTACTCGAACATCATCTCCAAGAACTCGTCGGGGCTGGTGTATTCCAAGGAGTTCCCCGAGGATATCAACCGCGACAACGTGCTGCTGTGGCGCAACGAAGTCGCGCCGATGGATGGCTACGATGTGAGCTACACCGGCCAGTATTTTGATGTACCTGGTGTGCCGAACTACGTGAACAAAGAACTGCTGTTCCGCACCGACGATGAGTTCAAAGCGCTGGCGCGTGCTGAAATCAAGCAGGGCGACAAAGTCTACTTCAAAGCGGGCGATACGCTGGAGCTTCGGCCGGAGAACACCTACTACCGCGTTGAGTACAAAGACAAAAAGACTGGCGAAACCTTCACGCTCTTCCCGCGGGCGCAGGTAAACGAAGAGATGGGCGGTTTGCTCGCTTCGCCTGATATCAAGAAGTACGCTAGCCACGACATCTATTCGCACATCAGCAGCGTGCCCGATCCGCGCAAAGACAAGGATTGGAGTGAAGTAAAAGAGCACGTGCTGAGCGTTGGCGACACGATTTACCTCAATGACTACTTTGCCGTGCTGCGTGCTATTGAGCCCGCTCACCAAACGGCTGGCCTCAATCTGCAGCCAGGTGACCTAGCCATTCAGGGTGACTTCATCGTGCATGGTGAGAAGAAGCAGTACCACGTCCACCCCGTGTTTGTGGTGCGTAACAAGCTGATTGGCCGGGTAGCCGATGAGGTCGAGGACCTAGGTTTGCGGGTGGCTTTTCTCAACGTTGACCCAACTAACAAGAAGTTTACCTTTGGGGTGAGCACCACCCAAAAGGACTACATCATCCTGAAAGCGGTTGAAAAGCCCTTCATCAACCTGCTGTGGAGCGGCACGCTGCTCATGGCTGTTGGCTTCGGCATGGCCCTGGTAAAGCGCCGCCGCGAAGCTAGCGCCAGCCTCACCGCGCCAGCTACCACACCGCGGAAAGCACAGCCGGCGAAAGTGACTCGTCAGGTAGCTTAATTTAACTAACCCTTTGCCTAACAACAGAAAAGCCCTGGCTACCTAGCCAGGGCTTTTCTGTTGTTAGGCAGATAAAACAAGATTAGCCCGACGAAGCAAGAGGTTAATTGGGCTTCACTACCAACAAAAAGGGCAGCTGGATAGCTGCCCTTTTTGTTGACCTAGGTTACTTGTGATTACTCAATAACGAGCTTCTGCACCGTATACTGGTCGCCGTTCTGCACCTTCAGGTTGTAAACGCCGGCAGCTAGGCTCGAGAGATTCAGCGAGTTAGTTGCCTCGTTCTTTGCCGTGCCGGTGTATACCGTTTGACCCAGCAGGTTGCTTACCTGCACCTGCAATGTCCCTTTGGCCGCTACTCCATGAATATCTAGGGTAATCAGACCTTTGCTGGGGTTCGGATACACGGCAATGGCACGCTGTAACTCCGGAGAGTTGGCTGTTACGACGGCAGTCGTGACGGCTTCCAGCATAAACTTGCCTAGGTTGCTGGCAGCAGCATCTGTCAGCGTGCCACCAGCCAGAGGCGCGGTGAAGAAAGTACCCGTACGGGTAGGTGCTTCCGCTGACGTGCCAAGGGGAAAGAACGCGGCCGTACCGCTGGGAGCGGCAGCTTGCGCCAGACCGATGTAAAAATCGCCATTGATGACAGCTGGCGTGCGCAGTGTGAAAGCCTTCATGCTGCCGATGTCAGTGGTGGTGACGACGTAATCATCGGAGCGACCTAGGATAGCGCCCGTGCTGTTGCAAAGAACGGCGAATACCGTTCGGCCGACGGAACGCGCATCCTCAAGATCCGCATTGATAACTGATAGATTACGAGCGCCATTCGTGGTGAACTTTGCTAGGAAAATGCCTCCGGCTGTCGCACCAAAACCGACGCTGCTTGTCGCGGGCACGTTGGCTTCGGCGTAGCCAAAGAGGGCGCGGTTCACCATTTGAGTGGTGCTGGCAACGTTATTCGCCTCGTTATCATCGCTCGGTAGTGTCACATTGATAACGCTATTGCCTGTTGTAGTAGGCGTGTAGCTGTCGAACGAAACAATGGCAGATGCCCCAACCGCCAGCGTTGGTATCGTCTTGACGTTGGTGAAGGTATTGGCTCCCGTGATAGACAGTGTAGCTTTCACGTTGGTCAGGGGCGCACTACCAGCGTTGGTCACCAGCGCCCGGATAACGTGCGGCGTCGTCAGCGGAATGGGCAGCTGCCCTAGGGTATATACCACCGCTACGTTAGCATCGTTAGGTGGGGCAGGCGCAAAGCGATACGTCCGGCCTGCGTCCGGCAAAAACGTGTTGCGAACGAAGTGAGCGAGGAACTGGGGAGCTGGATTAGCAAAGGTCGTTGTGCTCCATGCTGTTGCGCTCGATGGTTTGGAGGCAAGCAGAAAATCCGACGAGGCAACCCCCGAGCCCTTTAAGCCAACTATGAAAAGTTGACCCAGTGGTGTAGCCGTGCTGGCCGTCCAGGTACCGTATACAAAATCGATGATGTTGGTGCCTTCATATAGTTTAATTTGAAACTGCATGGTGTTCATCTGGCCCGGCGCGCTGGCGCTCGTCTTGTCGCGCAGATTCTTGAACTGAATCGTGCAGACTCGGCTTCCGACTGCGCCCGTGGTAGCTACCCGGAAGCTGGTGGGGTTGGCCGTCTGATCGGCCGCGCCCTCCAAATCAGCGTAGGAAGAAGGTGCTATAATGTTGACATCAGCCGATTCTTCACTCTCGATGGGGTCGAGCAGCGCCGGATACGAAAGAGGTGTCGCACCTAGCTTGATAAAGCCATTCGTGCTCAGAATAAACTGAGTAAACGGTTGACCATTAAACGTAAACGGAAACCCAATCTCCTGCGGATCTGAAACAGCATCATCGATATTTGCGGTGGCAATGGCAACACCGCTGTTACCTAGGTCGGTGTAAGTAGCTCTGCCGTTGATGGCAGTAGCCGCCGAGTAGCCGAGCACTTGAGCTTGCGCAGCGGCGGAAGTACCAGCTGCCAGCAACGCCGCCAACGCCAGTTTTTTCCATTTAGCTGTCGGTTGTCCCGGACTGTAAAGTTTTGTCATAAAGTAAGGAAGCTGTAGTGAGTTTGAGGCACTTGGATTTTAAACAGGAAGCACTAATATGCTAAGAAACTGTTGTATAATCGCTCGTAAGTTTCACTTCAGCGTAAGAAAGACCCAGTCACTTGGGGGTAGCTCCGCAGATAGCTAGCTGATTTTGAAGGGATAGCTAGGTTTTTGCAGCGTACTCCTGAAGGTAAGCTCAACAAAAAAAGGCAGCCATTTGGCTGCCTTTTTGGTAAGCGGAAATTCTAAACGAACTACTCAATGATGAGTTTACGCATCGTATACTCGTCGCCATTCTTCACCTTCAGCTGGTAGATACCGGCTGCCAGCTTCGAGAGGTCGAGAGGCTGCTGGTCGCGGTTGTTCAGCACACTGGCGGTGTGTACCATCTGGCCCAGCAAGTTGGTTACTTCCACTTGCAAAGCACCTTTAGCGCCGGTGGCGTGTACATCCAGCGAGAACAGGCCTTTGCTGGGGTTAGGATAAACGCTGATGGCGCGGCTTAGCTCGGGTGAGTTGGTAGCCAGTACCTGCGAAATGGTAACGTCATCCACGAAGAGGTAGAACTCGTCGACCTCGCTGATGGCGTGGAAACCGATGTAGTAGTTGCCGTTGGTAGGAGCCGTGATGGGCGCTACCTGTCCGGCACCTAGGCCGGGAGCTGCCGTTACATAAGTCGTGTTAACAATGTTCGTGTTCTGGAACAGCGTAGTAGTCTGGCCGGCTGGCGTAGCGGCCGTACCGAACTTCACTTCCAGCGCTTCGGGGAATGATGCCGACTGTGCGCGGTACTTGAATTGCAGCTGGTAGCGGCGCCCGGCTTGCATGCTGATGGCAGGTAGGAAGAACCAGTCATTAGCGGGGTTGTTGGCGCTATAAGTGTAACGCATGGCGTTTGGGGCCGAGCCGGTTGCATCGGCTACTACCGACCAGGTTCTGGCATCGCCGTTCACATCCGTTACCGTCACGCCGCAAGGCAGGGCACCAGCTGCCACTCCGTCAAAGCCTTCACTGTATGGGAAAACAGTCACAAGTGGGTTAACGCAGGCCGTTGAGAAGGCAATTGGTCCTACAACAGCGCTCTGGTCACCAGCTCCGCAATTGGCACGGATATACAAATCGTAGTTAGTAGCGGAAGCTAGGCCGGTCAGGGTGATAGGCGAACTGGTAGCGGTCGTGCCACCCGTGGTGGGAGGCGTAGTGCCGCGCGGTACTACCCAGTAGGTATAGCCAGTGCCGTTCGTCGGTCCGGTGAGGGTAACGGTAGCGCCCGTCGCGGTTGGGTTCGTAACTGTTACGCCCGTTGGAGCCTGGCAGGTTGGAAGCGTCGTGAACGTAACCTGGTCGCTCAGTACGCTCTGGCCTGCGGTAGTACCACAGTTAGCGCGCAGATAAACCTGATACCGGGTGTTAGGCGTGAGGCCTGTTAATGTAACCGGCGAAGTCGTAACGGCTACTGTTGTGCCGCCTGTAGCAGGGCTAAAGCCGTAAGGGCCATAGATCAGGCTGTAGTTTACCCCGTTGCTAGGTGCCGTGAAGGCTACGCTCGCGCTGGTAGTCGTCACGCTCGAAACCGCCACATTGGTGGGAGCAGCGCAGGTAACGGTGCCGCCGATGCCTACTTCTAAAGCTAGGCGCGTCCGTAAAGTAGTAGTACCGACATCACTCCAGGCACCGCCATCGGCAATCTGATAAAAAGAGGTGGCGGCCCGCAATGGGTCTTCTAATTGATAGGCTATACCGACGTTCGCAGGACCGCCGGAGGCGGTGCCTACTTCACGCACACCTAGGTAGTAAGAGCCCGAAACAGCCACGGCTGGCAGCGAAACGCTCGCGGTAGCCGTCTGGCCCGTCGTCCCGACGATAGTGGGGCGGGTCTGAGTAGGGGAAGTGTATAGCGCTGTGCCAGGTGTGCCACCCGCGCCCGCTGCATTGAATACCTGCACCTGGAACAAGGTGCCTGCCGTGCCCGCGTTGATGAAGGTTATTCTAGCTTCGTTGAGCGTAATCGGCTGATTGGTAGTGAATTTAGTTGCCAGGGCTCCGCCGGGGGTACTGCTGCTCACTCCCACGCCAGTAGCTACAAAGGGCTGCGTCACGTCAATCTGCGTCACGCGGTTCGTCGTAACTTGCTGCGCGTAGGTCTGGGTGTTGTTGGTGTTATTTGCGTCAGCCGGGACGCTTACGGTTACCGTGTTGGTACCAAGCGCTAAGGTGGCTGGGTACGGATCAAAGGTCACCAGCGAAGTAGCGCCAGCGGCCAACGTAGCGATGGTCTTGGTGCTGGTAAAGGTATTCGCCCCAGTGACGGATAGCGTAACCACTTTGTTGGTGATAGCCGTTGTGCCCGTATTTCGGACAGCTGCGGCCACCGTATGCGGCAAGGAAGATGGCGTGGCCAACTTGCCCAGCGTGTGAATCACAACGACGCTGGCATCCTGCGCCTGTGCCGCTGTAAAGGCTGCGAGGCCTAGCACCGCCGTCAGGGCTACCCGCCGCAGACGCGCCCCCAAAGTGCTTAAATTGTACTGATGTTTCATAAAGGGTATGGTAAGGTGATTGGTGAAAAAAAGATGGACTCGTAGTGGGCTTGCAAATAGGTAGTTAGCTTTCTTGGGTGTTAAGTTGTTGAGATATTTTTAAACATGTATGTCTTATTGTTAAAAACTTAACAAGAATCTTTTTATTTTTTTATTGCTCTGAGAATCTTACAATTACCCATATCTGTTTTGAGTATGCTCAATATCGTGTTGCTTGGGGCTGGTCGGGTTGCCAGTCAGTTGGGGCCGGCTTTGGTGCGGGCCGGCCACCGTGTTCCGTATGTCTGGAGCCGTACGCTCGCTAGTGCACAGGTTTTGGCTGAGGCGCTGCCCGGTGCAGAAGCAGGCACCGGCCTTGATCTAAGTGACAGGCGCGCTGATCTTTACCTCATTGCCGCTCCTGATGCCGCTGTTCCCGCGCTGTTGGCAGAAGCTAGGTTTCCGACCACGGCACTGGTGGCCCACACCTCAGGGGCCGTGCCGCTGGCGGTATTTGCGCCGTATGCTGGCCTGCGCGGCGGTGTGTTCTATCCACTCCAAACGTTCAGTCTTGAGCGGCAGGTGAATTGGCAAACGGTGCCACTGTGCATTGAGGCTGCCGATGCCGCCGCTGAAGCGATGTTGCTAGGTCTGGCGCACGAGCTAAGCCAGCAGGTAGCGCGGGTCGCCACGCCCCAGCGCCAAGCATTGCACGTAGCAGCAGTTTTTGCCTGCAATTTTCCCAACCACCTACTCGGAATCAGTCACACCCTGCTTACGGAAGCCGGCTTATCGTTTGCGCTGCTGGAGCCGCTGGTCCGCGAAACCATCGACAAGGCTTTCCAGCACCCGCCCTTCACCGTGCAGACGGGCCCCGCGGCTCGCCACGATGAGCCAACCCTGGTTCGTCACCAAGCAGCACTAGCTGAGCATCCGGAGTGGCTACAGCTCTATAAGTCGTTGACAGATAGTGTCAAAGCACAGACAGTAGCAACGGCCCCAAACAATCAGGGCGATGTACAACTTTGATTCGGGGCCGGGGGTGCGTACCTTCGTGCCCGCATTTCGCTCCGCTCAAGCATTCATCCTGTGCAAGTCGCTAACATTACTTTTCAATTTCAGGACGGCCAACCCGCCCAGACGCACGTTGCGGCGCAGGGCGAATCGGTGTTGGACGTGGCCCTCAACAACGGGATTCAACTGCAGCACAACTGCGGCGGCGTCTGTGGCTGTAGCACCTGCCACGTGTACGTGGTGAAAGGTGAAGACTACTTACCTGAGATTTCCGACAAGGAAGAGGACTTTATCGACCGGGCCGTGAACCCGCGTATCAACTCGCGCCTGGCATGCCAGTGCGTGGTCCAGACCTCGCAGGAACTGGTTATTCTCGTTCCCCCGCAAGACTTCCTGGGGCACTGATTGAAATGTTGAATGTTAAAGGTCGAGTGTTGAATTTCAACAAGGCAATGTGCTGATGTGAAACCATTCAATCATTAACTATTTTACAATTCAGCATTCAACATTCAAAACTCAACATTCCTAACATGAATCATTTCGAGCCGCCTATGCACTGGGGCGACCATGAAGACATCGCCATGGCGCTATACGAGAAGTTTGGCGACGATTTTACGGAAGCTAAGATCTACCGCATTCGCTTTACTGAACTGCTGGAGTGGGTATTAAGCCTGCCTAATTTTGCCGGTACCCGTGAGCAGTCTACCGAAGGACATTTAGAGCAGATTCAAGCCAAGTGGGTGTACGAATGGCGTGATAATCAGTAAGCTAGCTAATAGAAGTTGGTGTTTGGCGCTGTGCCTGTATAAGGAAGCCTAGGTACTAAAGCTGGGCATTATTACCTCATGACTCTTCCTGATTTAACCGCCATTCGAGCGTTTATCTTTGATGTAGATGGTGTGCTGACGGATGGCACGCTGCTGGCGCTCAACTCGGGCGAGCAGGCGCGCACGTTTCACATCCGCGATGGTTATGCTATCCGCCATGCGGTGGCGAAAGGCTACCGGATTATTGTGATTTCAGGGCGCGAGGAAGAAGGTGTACGCCGCCGTCTCGAGTCGCTCGATGTGCACGACATCTACCTGGGAGCGGCAGATAAGATGAAGATCTTCAATAACTACATCAATCTGCATCGCCTCGACCCGGTTCATATTGCTTACATGGGCGACGACATGCCCGACGTGGAGGTGATGCGCCGCTGCGCAGTTGCCGCCTGCCCCAGCGATGCCGCCTCCGATGTGCGCGCCATCAGCAACTACGTAGCGACGCTGCCCGGCGGCCGTGGTGCAGTTCGCGAGCTGATCGAAATAGTGATGAAAGCTCAAGGTACATGGTAGCTTAGCTGTGTACCGGCCAAACCTAGCTGAACAATATAGGTGGCTAAGCTGCGTTACGGGGCGCAGTTGTGATTTTATAAAAGTCCTTTATCTTTACAAAATCATCCATTCACCATTTTAAGTTACATGAAAACAGGAACCGTAAAATTCTTTAATGAGTCGAAGGGCTACGGCTTCATTACGGAAGACGCTACGAAGGAAGACTTCTTCGTGCACGTAACCGGCCTTAACGGGGGCCAGATTCAGCAGAACGACCGCGTGGAGTTTGACACGCAGGAAGGCCGCAAAGGCGTTAACGCTATCAATGTAAAGAAGCTGTAAGCTAGCTTACATAGTTTTTGCGTGACAGAAAGCCTCTCCGCGAACGGAGAGGCTTTCTTTTTTTCTTTTAGTGGGTATACATGATATTATCTTCTAGTAGATCTTATTTTCTATCATGCGCTACTCTGCTTCTTCTTCAGTATCAGGCTGGTGGCCACTGGCTCGCGTGAAGAACGTCCGGCAGTTTCTAGTGCTGATCCGCTTCCCAAACTTGGTACTGATGGCGCTGTGTCTGCTGCTAGTGCGCACCTGTCTGCTGCAGGCGCCATTGCTGGAAGCTAGGTTTGGCCTGTTATTGCTGGCTGCGCTCTGCATTGCGGCGGCGGGCTACATTATCAATGATTACTATGATGTAAAGATTGACGCTATCAACCGCCCCGACCGCTTAGTTGTGGGGCGTGTCGTCAACCGGCGGCAGGCTATGCTGGCGCATCTGCTACTTTCGGGCGAAGGCATCGTAGTAGCTGGCGCGCTGTCACCGCTGTTGGGCCTCGTCAACCTAGGTTCGGCGCTGCTGCTGTGGGGCTATTCGGCCCGGTTCAAGCGGCTGCCGCTGGTCGGCAACTTAACTATTGCCCTGCTCACGGCGGCTCTGGTGTTGCTGCCCGAGCTACAGTTGCGCACTGGTCACGCTAGCGTCTGGACGTACGCGCTGGCAGCCTTTCTGCTGACGGTAGTGCGTGAAATTATTAAGGATGTGGAAGATATGCGCGGCGACGCGCAGCATGACTGTCGTACGCTGCCTATCGTATGGGGCATTATTCGCACCAAATGGGTGGCGGGGTTTTTCCTTCTGTGCCTGATTACGTTGGTAATGGGGGCGGGGTGGAGCGCGCTGCACAACGGCAAGCTAGCTTTGGGCGCGTGGCTGGGATTAGTAGTCGTATTGCCGTTGCTGGGTTTGAGCCGGCAGCTCGCCCGCGCCGACCGCCGCCGCAACTTTACCCACCTGAGTGCCTGGTGCAAGTGGGTGATGCTGGCCGGCGTGCTCTCCATGCTTCTGATTACGGTTGGATAAGATAACGTTTCTGGCTCAGCTTCGTTAGCAGAGAAGTTCCGATCAGGCTCTAGTTGTTGCGTATGTCACGCGGGGCTGAGCTGATTGGCTTTCCTACCATTTTCTGCTATCCGCCCATCTATGCGCTTTCTTTACGTAGTGCTGCTGCTGAGTATGTTGTCTCCGCTAGCGTACGCCCAAACGGCCGCTGACTCGGCTGCCACCTCCGTCAACACGACTGCGCCGGTCAAGCCAGTAAAGAGTAAGTACGATAAGCCGTTCTTCTGGCCCGTTCCCATTGCTTTCTACCAGCAGGAAACGGGTTTTGCAGGCGGCCTGGCTATTCTGCCTGTGTGGCGCTTCGGCACCGATACCACCGTGCGCAAGTCCAACGTTCGGCTCATCGGCTGGATTTCTCAGAAAAAACAAACAACAATCCAACTGACGCACAGCATCTTCACGCCCCAGGAAAAGTTCTTCTTCGTGGGAGAGCTGAGCTATTATGACTTGGTATTCAACTACTACGGCATTGGAAATAACACCAGGAAGAGTGATGAGGTGCAGATTCAATACCCACTTTTTGTGTTTGATGAACGAGCACTGGCCAAAGTAGCACCCAATTGGTTTGTGGGCCTGCGCTACCGCCTCACCGACCTAGGTACGGTAGATCTGAAAAATGAAGGTGATCAGGCCAACAATCCGAACAATGAGTACTACCAGCTCAGCGCCAAGGAGCGCAGCGGCGGCATCAGTTCGGGCCTAGGTCCTGCTTTGCGCTACGACGGCCGCGACAATGTGCTGGCTACTTATCGGGGCAATTTCCTGGATGCGCACGTCCTGTTTAATGGCTCTGGCCTAGGTAGCGATTATAAATTCACTCGCTATCAGCTGGATGCCCGCCATTTCAACCCGCTGTTCGGTTCCAATAACACTATCCTGGCCTTACAATTTTTAGGGCAGTATCACTCCGGTGATGTACCGTTTCGTGAGCTAGGCGGAATGGGCGCTACGCTCGGCGGCGCTATCTATAATAATGCTTACTTAATGCGCGGCATCTACGAAGCACGCTTCCGGGACCGTCAGTTCACCACGTTTCAGGCTGAAATCCGGCAGAAGCTGTTCTGGCGCATTGATGGTGCGGCCTTCCTTGGCGTTGGGCAAGTAGGCTATAAGCTGTCGGATTACACCTTCGATGGTACTAAAATAGCGGGCGGCTTCGGTGCCCGTTTCCGCTTCAACCGCCACGACCGGCTAAATATTCGCCTGGATTATGGCGTAGGATCAGGTGGCAATTCCGGAATTATTTTCGCCGTTGGCGAGGCCTTTTAATCTGACCTAGGTCTAGGTAAGAAATTCATTATAAAGAGCCTACATCTACGGATGTGGGCTCTTCTGTTTATGGACGCGCGATATACGTGCTACCAAAACGTAGCCTAGGTAGTTGGGTATAGTCAGGACGCAGGTGCTACCTTCGCCCCGTCAAACCAGTCTAACTACCTAGCTATGCAGTCTCAACCGATTCGTGCCGCTCTCATTTCCGTGTACTACAAAGACCAGTTGGAGCCCTTGGTGGCGCTACTGAAAGCCCACGGCGTGCAGCTGTATTCTACGGGTGGTACGCAGAAATTTCTGGAAGAACAAGGCGCGGAAGTTACGTCCGTCGAGAGCCTGACGGGTTTCCCCGCTGTATTCGGCGGACGTGTCAAAACGCTGCACCCGAAAGTGTTTGGGGGTATTCTGCACCGCCGCCACGAGCCCGGCGACCTGGCTGAAGCCGCCCAACACGAGATTCCACCTATCGACCTAGTTATTGTCGATCTGTACCCATTTGAGGAAACGGTAGCCGCTGGTGCGCCGGAAGCCGATATCATCGAGAAAATTGATATTGGAGGCATCTCCCTTCTGCGGGCGGCGGCTAAAAACTACCGCGACGTGCTGGTAGTCAGCAGCCGCGACCAGTACACAGCCGTAACCGAGCTGCTGACTGAAAAGAACGGCGCAACCGATCTGGAAGACCGCCGCAATTATGCCGCAGCCGCTTTCCAGGCAACTTCCCACTACGACACCCAGATCTTCAGCTACCTAAGCCAGGACACCACCCTTGCTGGGCAGGCCCTGAAAATAAGCCAGACGCCAGCCACGCCGCTACGCTACGGCGAGAACCCGCATCAGGCCGGCACTTTCTATGGCGACCTAGGTGCGCTATTCGATCAATTGCATGGTAAGCAATTAAGCTATAATAACTTAGTGGATGTAGATGCGGCCGTAGCGCTTATGGCCGAATTCACCGATGGGCAACCGGCCTGCGCGATTTTGAAGCACACCAACGCGTGCGGCGTGGCCCAGGCGGCTACGCTCCAGGAGGCGTATCTCAGCGCCCTAGCCTGCGACCCGGTGTCGGCTTTTGGCGGGGTGATTATCGTTAATAAGCCCGTGGATGAAGCCACGGCTACCGAGCTGAACAAGCTGTTCTTCGAGGTTTTGATTGCGCCCGAGTATGAGCCTACGGCGCTGCCACTTCTGCAAAGCAAGAAAAACCGGGTGCTGCTCCGCCAGAAGCCAGTTGCTTTCCCAGCTAAGCAAGTTAAGACGCTGTTGAATGGCTTTATCGAACAAGATGCTGACCGTCAGGCAGAAACGGCTGCCGATTTCAAGGTGGTGACGCAATCGGCGCCGACTGCTGAGGAAGTAGAAGCCTTGGTATTTGCAGCCAAAATTTGCAAGCATACCAAGAGCAACACCATCGTATTGGCCAAAGCCGGCCAACTGCTGGCATCCGGTGTCGGGCAGACCTCCCGGGTTGACGCCCTGAAGCAGGCCATTGAGAAGGCGCATGCCTTTGGTTTTGATCTGCACGGGGCTGTAATGGCTTCCGATGCCTTCTTCCCCTTCCCCGACTGTGTGGAAATTGCCGGCGGCGCGGGAATTCGGGCGGTGGTACAGCCCGGTGGCTCCATCAAAGACAAAGACAGCATCGAAGCGTGTGATCAGCGCGGCATGGCTATGGTAATGACCGGTGTGCGTCACTTTAAGCACTAAATCGTAGTCTGGCAGCTAGCCTTACGGTTTGCTTGTGAAGAGCCTGACGAGTGAAGCACTGGAAATTTCTGCCAGTATTGCTTCATTCGCCAGGCTCTTTTGTGGGTGGAAGCAGCTCTTTCTTATAGCCTTGAGGCTGGCTAAGCGACTCGCTTTATCTGGTTCAACAACGCAGTTGCCGGCGAAACCCGGAAAGTGTATACTAACGGGAATTAGTATTTGTCCTTTAACAAACCTTTTCGTTCGCTGACTTAGAACACCGCAAACGTTTCAGTAAAACTTATCCTGTTTGTTCATGTAAAATTTATATAAATTTGTAAGCCATTAAGCTATAGCTACGTATATAGCTCGAGGAATTCAAAGAGTAGTTCAATCTTATCTTTGATATATATAAGATGTATATGAAGGAATGTTGCAACTATTACTTTGAGGTAAAAAAATGTGACTTTATTTTGAGTATATATTTTTCTTACTTAATATTGTGTCGAAGATTTGAAGAGCACCTTTTTTTAACCGTTAAATCCAATGCTGTTAAGTTGGAGCAGCACTGAAGATCTAGGCTGCTCTACTTGACTGCGGAAGAAACTAAGTCTGCATACAAGTTGTCTGCTGGTAACTCTCTGAGAACCTGACCTGCGCCTACCTACAAGCCATACCGAATACCCGTCCTTTACTACCTCAAATTCCTACCTAACCTATTTGTCTATCAACCTAGCTTCCTGGTTCGATAGCCTTACCACTTACTCTGATAACCATGGCCGCTTACGCAACACTAAAAGAGCAAGGAACAATGTCAAGCAACTTTTCTTATCGCCAAGTTGAACAAGTTGAGGATGCTGCATTACGCGCCGTTTTAGTTAAACGGGCGTTTGACCTTGTATTCGCGTCGCTAGTGCTGATTTTTCTGCTGAGCTGGCTGATTCCGTTGATTGCGCTGCTCATCAAGCTGGACTCGAAAGGGCCAGTGTTCTTTAAACAGCTGCGCACGGGTAAAAACGGGCTGCCGTTCTACTGCCTCAAGTTCCGCAGCATGCGCACCAGTGCCGATGCCGACCACAAGCAAGCCAGCCGCGGCGACAGCCGCATCACGCGCCTGGGTGCCATTCTGCGCAAGACCAGCCTGGACGAGCTGCCGCAATTCATCAACGTGCTACGCGGCGAGATGTCGGTGGTGGGTCCGCGCCCGCACATGCTCAAGCACACCGAGGATTACGCCCAGGTAATCGACAACTTCATGGTGCGCCACGCCGTGATGCCCGGCATCACAGGTCTAGCGCAGGTGGCAGGCCACCGCGGTGAGACCAAGGAAATTGCCGCTATGGCCAAGCGCGTGAACGCCGACATCTTCTACATCAAAAACTGGTCGTTCTTCCTCGATCTGAAGATCGTGCTGCTAACAGTGAAGCAAGCCGTAAAAGGAAGCGAAAACGCTTTCTAAGCGGCTGGACATTAGTTTTATAGGGTACGCCGGAATAAGGTAGTTGCCCTAAATAGAATTGCCTGAGTGATGACCGCAGATGCATAAGGGCGTGCGGTTATCACTCAAGCCTAGGTTGGCTAATGATGACCGCGTATTCGGGTTGCAGAGTTTCTCTGGCTACCGCAAGTGGAGTCTGGGCTTTGGGGGAGAGCAAGCGTGGGGCAAGTGCTGCCAGAAGCAGAAGAAGGAGTGAGTTTGTCGTACGCTGAATGGGGCTGAGCCACTAGTGTAGGTTTCTACGTTCTGGTAAAGTACTTACTGGCTATGTACGGCAACGAAACGAAAAGTGTGGCCTACTGGCTTCTGCAAGCCGAAGCATAACAGTAAATAAGTCGGACTTAAGTGTTTAGGAGCTGGCGCCTAGTTAGCTACCAGCTTGGCACGCTAAGGGAGGGAAAGATAGTATAGATAAATTTATATATTTAATAATAAGAACGCTATAAAGATAATTATATTACCTACCTTCGTGCCTGTTATATAGCTAGAAGTAGACGGGATATGCTGAGTATTAAACCTGCTGAAAATGAAGCATCTCACTCGATGCAAGCTAGGCTATGTGTAGGCAAATGGACGAGTATTGCCTTGGTTGCCGGAACTCGTCTGAAGCAAATCAGGTAACTAGATTCTTGTTGTTTCCTTCGATAAACCAGAGTCCGAATTCAACGCTTATTGTAATCTTTCTCCCGCATGAGTAGCGTATCCTTCCGCAAAATTCTGCCGCTTCTTTTATTATGGCTGCTGGCTGCCTGTAATCCTACCCGCAATCTGGTTTACTTCAGCAACCTGAAGGACAACGACCGTTACCAGACACCGGCCGAAGCGCCTGTCGAGTTGCGCCTGCAACCCAACGACTTGGTTAGCATCAAAGTAAGCAGCCTCAACCCCGAGTCGAATGCCTTATTCAACCGGGGCGTGCTGGCTGCGCCGGGTGCCGCCGCAACCACCCTCAGCTCCGAGTCGACACCCACTGAGGGCTATCTGCTGGATCAGGAAGGCAACGTAGATTTTCCGGTGCTCGGAAAAGTGAAGCTCAGCGGCCTGACCAATACGGAAGCCACTACCAAGATGACCGGCCTGCTCCAGCAGTACGTGAAGTCGCCGATTATCACGATTCGCCTGCTCAATTTCAAGGTGACGGTAATCGGGGAAGTGAACCGACCTTCAACGTTCCTGGTGCCCACACAGCGTATTACCGTGCTGGAGGCCCTAGGTCTGGCCGGCGACATGACCGCTTATGGTCGCCGGGAAAATGTATTGTTGGTACGCGAACAGAACCAAGTACGTAGCACAACGCGTTTGAATCTGAATGATAAGGCGTTACTAACCTCGCCTTATTTTTATCTACAGCAAAATGACGTAATTTATGTGGCGCCTGACAAGATCAAACAAGTGCAGGCCAGCACCAATGCGCTCACGCTTACGCTTGCCGGTATGGCTATCACGATAGTGGCAGCCGTGCTGTTTAACTTCCAGAATATATTTGGTACAAATAACTAACCGTCATGGCATTTCCCGATACGACGAGCGAGCTACTGCCGACTGAGGCGGTGCTACCCTCCCAGCCGCTCACCTGGGCCACGTATCGTCGATACTGGTACCTGTTTGCCCTAGGTCTACTCGTGGCACTGGCCGGCGCATGGCTGTACTTGCGCTACACCGTGCCGCAGTACAGCATTAACATGACCATCCTGATTAAGGATAAAAAGGACGAGCCACAGCAGCGTCGGGAGGAACGCTTTAATGACCCGAGCGAGGCAGTGACCAGCAAGAATATCGATAACGAGATTCTGCTGCTCAAGTCGACCAGCCTCATGCAGCGCGTCTTTACAAATCTGGACATGCAGGCGGCTTACTACGTGAAAGGACGCGTGGGCAAGCAGGAGTTATATGGCGAAAACCTGCCCTGCCGCTTGCTCATCAGTCGGTTGGATTCTTCGGCTTTCAACAAGCAGGTTTTGCTGCAAGTGGTTGATGGCACACACTTTACCTTAAGCGAAGGCGAAAAAACGCCTCAGACGTACGCCTTCGGTCAGCTGCTGCATACGCCATATGGCGAGTTTACGGTGGTAAGCACTCCCGCCAACCTAGCTCCGTTCCGCAAGCATCCGCTGCTGATTCGTTTTCAGGATCGTCGGGAGTTAGCTTCTTCGTATGCCAAAAAGCTTAACGTGTCAACCATCAACAAGCAGGCTAGCCTCTTGTCGCTGAATGTAACTGATGCAGTGCCGGAGCGCGGCGAAGCAGTGCTGAACAAACTCGTTGAGGTTTACAATCAGGAGACAGTTGAAGATAAAAATCAGCTGGCCAGTAATACAATCCGCTTTATTGATGACCGTTTGAAGTACCTGGAGTCGGATCTTACTTCGGTAGAGAAGAACGTAGAAGACTTTCAGCGTAAGAATAAGGTAGTCGATGTTACTTCTCAGGTGCAGCAGTCGTTGCAGGAGGCAAGTGGCTACAACAAGCAGCTCGCCGACTACGAAATTCAGCTAGAGGTGATGAACTCGATTGAGCAGTACATTAACCAGCCTACCGATCCTAACCAGTTGATTCCGGGTACATTGAGTGTTCAGGACCCAACGTTGTCGGGGCTGATTACCAAGTTTAACGAGTTACAGTTGGAGCGTGAGCGGATGCTGCGCACGGCACAAGCCGACAACCCGGTTGTGCTGACCATGACTGACCAGCTGACCAACCTGCGCGCCAGTATTCTGGAAAACCTGCGTAGCCTCAAGAGCAATCTGACCATCACCCGCCGCAATTTGCAGGCGAAGTCGGGCCAGTTTGGCTCTCGGATGCAGCAGATGCCTACCATCGAGCGTGGTTTGCAGGAAATCAGCCGACAGCAGGATCTGAAGCGCGACTTGTACCTGTATCTGTTGCAAAAGCGTGAGGAAGCTGCTTTGTCGCTGGCGGCTACTGTGTCGGCGGCCCGCGTGATTGACGCTGCGGACGCTGGCGAAAACCCCGTTAGTCCACAAAAGCCGGCTGTGCTGGCCATTGCGCTGATGCTGGGCCTAGGTTTGCCGTTTGCCTTTGTGTACGTCAAGAACATGTTCAACGACAAAGTACAGACCTTGCAGGAAGTTGCCTGGGCTACTGGTGTGCCGGTATTAGGCGAACTGGCGCACAACCGCACCCGCGAAGCACTGGTAATTTCGCCCAGCACCCGCAGTCCGCTGGCCGAGATGGTGCGGCTGTTGCGCACGAACTTACAGTTGGCAACCGCTGGTTCTGCCAACCAAGTACTGCTGGTTACGTCGAGCCGTAGCGGCGACGGCAAAACTTTTGTTAGCCTCAACCTGGCAGCCAGTTTACTGCTGGCCGGTAAAAAGGTGGTGCTCGTGAACCTAGATCTGCGCAAGCCTGATTCGCTCTCGGAAGCAGGGGTGACAAACGGCCTAGGAGTGAGTGAATACCTGACCGACGAAACTGTGCGCGTGGACGCGCTAGTGCAGCCTAGTCCAGTGGTAGAAGGCCTCTACGTAATAGGAGCCGGCGCACTACCCGAAAACCCGGCCGAGCTGCTGCTGAGCCCCCGCGTAAACCAGATGCTTAAGGTGTTGAAAGAGAGTTTCGACCACATCATCCTCGATTCAGCGCCCATCGGGCAGGTAGCAGACGCCTACAGCGTAGCTCCTTACGTGGATGCAACCCTGTACGTGGTGCGCTACAACGTAACGCAAAAAGCCCAGCTGCAAGTCATCAATAAGCTTCGCTCGGAGCACACCTTCAACCAACTGATGGTTGTGCTCAACGATGCCCGGCCGAATAACTTATCGGCTTATGGCTACGGGCAAGGCTACGGCTACCCGGAAGCCAATAAGTCAACGAAAAGCAAAAAACTGGTTTAATCTTCAAGGCGCTATTTAGTAACGCTGGCTTATCTAGTAACCGGCTGCTACTAAATAGCGTTTTCTGCTTTTCTGGTGTTCTCTCGATTATTTAATACAATACTTTTAAAAGTATAAAATTGCTTGGTGAGTGATTAAAAGCTAGGTTATTGGTTTTAAATTATTTGATATAAAGTACCAGCTACTACTATCAATTATCTAGGTTAATCATTCGCTTGAAAGTGCAGCTCCAAAAGCATATGAAATTGAGTTTTGGAGTTAACGTAAATAAAATATGTCAACGGCAGCACGCGTAATTTCTGGGAGCGCAGCATCATGGGCACAAATCGGAGTTACGATGATATCCCAAATGGCGCTGGTGCCCTTGTACCTGTCGCACTGGAACGTCGTAACCTACGGTATCTGGCTGGCCATTCTGTCGCTCACTAATCTGCTGATTACGCTGGACTTTGGTCACCAGGAGTTCTTGGCGTACGAGTTTCTCCGTATTGGTCGGGACAATCGCCCCGAACTGAGCCGCTTTCTTTGGTCCGGTGCCACTGTCGGTTTGCTTATTAGCCTAGGTCAGATTCTACTGGTAGTGGTTGTGCTAACGGTCGGCGTGTTGCCTTACCTGCTGGGCCAGTCAGAACATGCTGGTATGCTGGATCCTGAATTGATCCGCGCAGCGGGCATCATTCTGGTGCTGCAAAGCATTTCCTGGCTGATCTGCAACAGCATCTCCGGGTTGTTTTTTCGGGTACTGGCTCCATTTGGCTACTTCCCGCGCATGGCGTGGTGGAATCTGTTCAATACAGTGGTAAGCTCGATTGCGCCTGTCGTGGCGGTGCTGATGGGCTATGGGCTGCTTACGGCCGGCGTTGTAATGACTCTGGCCGCGCTCATCACCAGCGTGCCCATGTACTGGGACTTGCTACGGTTGCTGCGTAAAGAAGGAATTCCGTTCAGTAAACCTTCTTTCAAGCTAGGTTACAAGAACTTTCTGCGCTCAGTAGCCATATCGGGGAAAGGACTACTGGAAAATGCGCGGCAGCAGGGTGCTCGTCTGGTGCTGGCACCGCTCTCGGGTGCCGCAGGCTTGGCGGCCTTCTCTACCATGCGGACCGGCGCAAACGTGGCTCTACAAGGTTTGAATACGGTAATCAACCCGTTGATGCCGGAGCTGATGCGCTTTTTGCACCAGCGCGACCAAGAGCGGAGCGAAGCCGCATTTGGCACACTGTGGTTTGTGCTGGTAGCGCTCATGGCGCCGGCTATGGTGGTGCTGCAAGCCGTTATAGAGCCGCTCTACACACTCTGGACGCGTGGTCGGGTTACGTTCAATCCGTTGCTGTTTGCCACTCTCTCTTTGAGCGTGCTGGTATATGCCGTGGCGCAGCCGGCCATTGCTGTTGTGAAAGGCAACAACCTGCTGAAAGCACAACTGGCCCTTTCGGCGGTTGCAGCCGTGGTGGTAGTAGGTGGTATTGCGGCCCTAGTGCCCTTTCTGGGTATCTTAGGCGCAGGTATTGCCTTGCTGGCGGCCGAAGTAGCCGCTATGATTGGCTACCGTGTAGTCGCCCAGCGCTGGCTACAGGGTAATGGCTTGCTGTGGCCGAAGCACCACTTCGCTATTGCCTTGGCTTCCGTCTGGATTGCCACTGCTGGCATGGGTGCCATGATTGTGCTACCCCAGTTGAAGTGGCTGGTGATGCTCGGCTCGTTGGTGCTGCTGCTCGGCAATCTGTGGCGCTACTGGCAGGTTTTACCGGACCTAGCTACCCAGCACGCCCGCCGAATCGTGAGCAACTTGCCCGGCATGAAAAGGTTGTATGCCCCCAACAAGTACTAAGCTTAACAAGACTAACGACTGCCGCTTTTAACAACCAGATAACCGTGTGATGAAGGCTAGCTTCTAGTCGTTGTTGCCTATTTCCCGGCTGTATTCCAGAACGTATCAATGCCTAACGTGTGGTCCTCTAAATCGCGAAGCGCACTCACGCCATCGGCAGCTTTTTCATCTAAGGCACTGGCGTACCTAGCTCCGGCCGAGACAGGAAGTTTCCTGTTCAACTTTGTGCGCGGCTCTTGGGTGGCGTTGCTCGTGGCTTGTTTGTTTCAGGCTGTATTCTTCTTGAGTACGGCGAATTTGTTTGCGCTGGGTTGCATCATTATCGCCTGGGGTTTGCTGAGTACGCAGTTCTTGCGTTCAGACATGCTCCATACCTATCCGCTCTCCAGTTTCCTGCTGCTCGGCTTCACGGCAACTCAGTTCTACTTTCCTTTGGTGTTCACGACGCTGGAAGGCAAGCCAGTAGTCTTCAACCTAGAGTTGCCTTACCAAGTATTCGTGCATTCCAGCCTCTCACTACTCGTGCTGCTGCTGGCTCATGCTATTTACCGGGGCCTGATACGTAAGCCACTGAGCAGCCCGACTTCCTGGCTAAACCACATAGGTATTTTCACGCCGCCCGCCGATTTGCAGCTTTGGCTCATGGGTCTTATCGGACTTGGGGCCACTGTGTACGCCTTTTTTATCTCGCCTTCTGTTGGCTGGGAAGTGACTGGCGCGGCTTCCGATAAGGCTATCCAAGGGCTGATTCCGTTTTCGTACGCGCCCTTCTTTATCCCATTTGGCCGCATGTACGGGCAAACTAAGGATCCCAGCAAGCGTCTGGTGCCCATGCTGGTAATCTTTACGGTGTTGCTTTTTGTGGTTAGTATCGGGCGCAACAGCCGGGGTGCTTTCATGCTCGGCTTCACCTCCGTTGGGTTTGCCTTTGGGTTTGGCTTGCTGCTAGGCATCTTCAAAACGCGCTTGTTTACCCTGCGCAATGCGTTGTTGGCCGGCTTAGGTTTTCTACTCATAACGGGGCCAATTGCCGACATCGGTACGGCTATGGTTATCGTCCGGAATCAGCGCAGCAAAATTTCCAACGCCGAGCTAATCGAGCTGACCCTGCAAGCTTACCAGGATAAAGAAGCGATTCACGCCCGTCGGCAGTACGACAACACGACCTCCGACGAATGGGACGAGCGCTACCTGGATAACATCTTCACGGCGCGCTTTTCTAACCTGAAGTTCAACGATGCCAGCCTCGTACAGGCGTCCAAGATTGGGGATCAGGACAAGGATATGCTGACGTACACCATCAACTACATCCTAGGTGCCTTGCCCGATCCTTTTCTGAAAGCACTGGATATAAACGCTGATAAGGAGGCTGTTTACGCCGTGTCCTTTGGTGACTACCTGTACGCGGAAGCCGGTGGGCCACCCGAAGCCTTAGGGGGCTTCCGCACCGGGCACTTCGCCGGAACAGGTATGGCGGCTTTCAGCTGGTGGTACTTGTTCTTTCTAGGTGTGGGCATGATGCCCGTCTTCTGGTTATGCGACAAGCTGGTAACCCCCGCCCGCACGGAGAACGGTGAGCAGTCAACCGGTACTTCACTGCGCTTCAGCTTGTGCGGGCTGCTGGCCATCACCGCAATATTCCAGTTCTTGCCGGCCGAGTCGGTAGCAGCAACGGCCACCTTCCTGATGCGCGGCTGGCTACAGATGATTTTCCTCTACGTCGTGATCTTCCAAGCTACCCGCTTCATAAGCAATGTGTTTGAAGGACCGAAGAAGAGAGGAGTAGCGCGCCACGTGAGAGTAGCCCAGCGTTAAACTAAATATTGGTGTGCCTATATTGCTGCCGCTAAGTGCGCATTTGCGAATCTAGACATAGATAAACCGCCAGCGCAACCCAACGAAACTACGCACAACACGCTGCTCTGAATCAGAACTTAATTAATTGCTCAATGGCTCATGTCCTCTACTTAGGTGATAGTCACCCGGCTTCAACTTCTTCGCACCGCGCCAAAGCCCTCGAACGGCTAGGACACATCGTTGATGTGAAGGACCCGAATAAAGTAGTGGCCGGGCAGCTCGAATCTCGCTGGCTGCATCTGATTCATTACCGAACCGGCTTTCGGCTGCTGCAATCCAGCATCACCAAGTGGCTGACTCAGCTGGTAAGTACTAAGCCGGCCTACGATGTCGTGTGGGTTGATAGTGGCGAGCTGATAGGCCCGGCTAGCCTGAAAGCACTGAAAAAGCTAGGTCGCCCCGTAGTGCTCTACAACGTGGATGACCCAACGGGCAAGCGCGACGGACGGCGCTTTGATCTGGTCGTCAAGGCATTACCCTTGTACGATCTGGTGGCCGTTGTGCGGAAAGAAACAGAAGAAGAGAGCCGGCAGTTAGGGGCCAACGTGATGCGCGTGCTGCGGAGCTACGATGAAGTGCAGCATAAACCCTTTGCCAGCATCGACGATATTCCGGCTTCCTTCCGCAGCGAAGTTGTATTCATCGGTACCTGGATGCGCTACGAAAAGCGCGATGAGTTTATGCTGGAGCTGCTGAACCAAGGCATTCCGCTCAGCATCTGGGGCGACCGCTGGACCAAATCGCCGCACTGGGAAACCCTGAAATCGGCATACCGTGGCGGTAACTTGAGCGGCCGCGACTACGTAGCTGCCATCCAGGGCTCCAAGATTTGCCTAGGTCTGTTGTCGAAAGGCAACCGTGATTTGCACACGCAACGCTCCCTGGAGGTGCCCTACGCGGGCGGCTTGTTCTGTGCCGAGCGCACCACCGAACATCAGGAAATCTACGAGGAAGGCAAAGAGGCCGTATTCTGGGCTGATGCTGCCGAGTGCGCGAGTGTTTGTAAGAAGCTGCTCCAGGATGACGTACTCCGCGAAAATATCCGGCAGGCCGGTATGCGCAAGGTGCGCGCAATTGGCGTCGGCAATGAGGATATCTGCCGGAAGGTTCTGGCGGCAATAAACATACACTAGACAGAGGACCAGCCATCTGGTTGAATTGTATCATACCTATGCACATCGTCTTCTTCACGCATCCAGATTTCATGGGCGACCAGCGCATGCCGCCGTTTGCCAGTATGCCTCGCTTCGCGCGGATGCTGGCTGATGGCATGCGCGAGCGGGGACATCAGGTAGAAATGTGGGCACCTAAGTCGCGCTTTTTTGATTTACCGGTGAAAGGCGGCCTCAAGAAGTGGCTAGGTTATATCGACCAGTACCTCATCTTCCCGGCCGAAGTCCGGCAGCGTTTGAAGAAATATTCGCCCGATACACTCTTCGTGTTCACAGATCACGCGCTGGGGCCTTGGGTGCCGCTGGTTGCCGAGCGGCGCCACGCTATCCACTGCCACGATTTTATGGCGCAACGCTCGGCCCTAGGTTATTTTCCGGAGAATCCAACCGGCTGGTCGGGCCAGCAGTACCAACGCCTTATTCGTCAAGGCTATTCGCAAGGCAAGCACTTCATTTCCGTTTCGCAAAAAACAAAGGACGAGCTCAAGGACTTTCTGCCTGTGCTACCCCTCACCTCAGAGGTTGTTTACAATGGCCTCGACCAAGCACTAACTCCTTTCGACTCCGTGAAGGCGCGTGCTACCTTAAGTGAAAGGACGGGCTTGAACCTGGCGGCCGGCTACCTCATGCACGTAGGTGGCAACCAATGGTATAAAAACCGCCTGGGCGTGATTGAGCTCTACAATGCGTGGCGTATGACTAGCCAAGCCAAGTTACCGCTCCTGCTCATCGGCGAGCGGCTGTCACCGGCTTTGGAAAAAGCACGGGTAGAATCGCCGTTCAAGGATGATATTCACTCACTCAGCGGCGTTGGCGACGAGCTGGTGCGGCTAGCCTACGCGGGCGCTACTGTGTTTTTGTTTCCTTCTATTGCTGAGGGCTTTGGTTGGCCCATTGCCGAGGCAATGGCGGCTGGTACCCTGGTAGTTACCACCGGGGAAGCACCCATGACCGAAGTAGCCGGCAACGCCGGATTCCTCATCCCTCGCCGGCCATATGACGAGTCGGAAACTGCGGCCTGGGCGAAGGGTGCCGCCGTCACAATCGAGCAAGCCGTAAATCTCACCCCAACCGAGCGGGCCGCCGCCATTACGGCTGGCCTGACTAACGTGACCAGGTTCAATTCGGAAGCTGCCCTGAATAAGATTGAAGAAATTTATAAAAGCATAGCAGAGAAGCAGTGGTAATGCCTGCACTACTTGTTCTATTTGCAAGTAGCGGGTATTGGCAACACCTAAGTTTTGGTCCTTTACCCTGCTTGTAAGCTATGATTTTTATAGATGTACTATAGTAACTTTAGCAAAGAAGCAGCAGTAAATGGGTCATCCTTTGCGTGGACTTATAAGGAAAGGGTATTTTCTTAAGTACAAGGGTGATAAAGTGCCATGATGAAAAATGAAGATGCTGTTAGTGTTACTGTTTTGCTGGCAACCTACAACGGCGCTCATTATATTGAAGAACAGTTAGAGAGTGTTATTAATCAAACGTATTCCAATTGGTATTTAATAATACGAGATGATAATTCTTCCGATTCTACTCCTGATATTATAGCTGGTTATCAAAGACGTTATCCGGAAAAGATATCTGTTGTAGAAGACAAGCTTAATAATATTGGCGCAGCCTTGAATTTTAATGAGCTGCTACAGAAGGCAAAACACGCACGCTACATTATGCTGTGCGACCAAGATGACTTCTGGCTGCCTGATAAGATAGCGTGCACGCTAACGAAAATGCTTCAGCAGGAGCAGCAATACGGTCGAAACCTACCACTGCTAGTGTACACTAACTTCAATTACGTAGATGCTAGTCTGCGTATTATAGAGTCGAGGCGGGATTTCAAAGCTGCAAAGATCAACGAGTTGCGTCTTTGCCATCTACTGGCTCAGAACCCGATATATGGGTGCACAATGATGCTCAACAGGCGGCTTGCAGATGTGGTAGGAACGATACCAACTATCGCGGAAAATCATGATTACTGGATTGCGCTGGTTGCAAGTGCGCTAGGGAGGATTGCTTACCTAGATAGAAAAACAATTTTTTACCGGCAGCACGGGAATAATCTATCCGGAAGCTTTGATGATGATTCTTTTTGGGGAAGGTTCGAACGAATAGCTATAAAAAAAAGTAATCTCAAAGATGTTAAGAATAAACTATTAATGGCGGAAGCGCTAGTTAATGCTTACCGAGTAGAGCTAGGTACTAAGCAGCTAAAGGTTGTTAAAGACTTTATTAATTTGTTTAAGTACAAAAGATTCTCATTTTTATTGAATAATATAAAGAACGGAGTGCGCCGGCAAACGCTCACCCAAACTATTCTGTTTTACGTAAGTGCGTATTTGCTAGATAGCAAGTCAGTAGATGAGAATTGATGCCGTAAATATCTTTTATGCGGATGGAATAATAAAGCCAAGAGTTAAGTAATAAATGAATTGTAAAAGCAGAATTTACTAATTATTTTGTACTTTTATGCGCTATTATATTGAGATGCTAATTTGTGAGTAGTAAGCAGGAGCCTCTAATTACTAGCGACACTCTCACAAAGACGAATAGAACGCATGAAGGTACTCCATGTTATTGCCGGAATGGATCCCAAGATGGGGGGAGTATGCCAAGCAGTTCGAACAATTGTTGCGGGGTTGGCCGACCTAGGTGTAGATAACGAAGTGGTGAGCCTGGATGCGCCGGATGCTTCCTTTCTGGCTGATGATTCCTTCCGCACGCACGCACTTGGGCCCGCCAAAGGGCCATGGGGCTACAGCGCTAAGCTGATTCCGTGGCTCTTAGATAACTTTGCACACTTCGACTGTGTGATTGCGCATGGGCTCTGGCTTTATCCGACTTACGCCGTAGAAAAGGCAATTCGTCAGGCTAAAAGCCAAGGACCAGTACCTAGGCTCTACATCATGCCGCACGGAATGCTCGATCCGTATTTTCAGCGAGCTACTGGCCGGAAAATAAAGGCGTTGCGAAACTGGGCCTATTGGAAGCTGATTGAAGGGCGCGTTATTAACAACGCCGATGCGATACTTTTCACTTGCGAGGCCGAGCGCTTGTTGGCCCGCGAGCCATTCCGCCCATATCACCCGAAGCGCGATGTGGTAGTGGGGCTAGGAGTGGAGGAGCCGCCGGCGTATACGCCCGCCATGCGCGACGCTTTCCTGAAGCACTGTCCAGAGCTTGAGCATCAGCCTTATCTGCTATTCCTGAGCCGGATTCACGAGAAGAAAGGCGTTGATCTCCTGTTGAATGCGTACTTGAAAATAGCTGCTGAGCCTGTGCCGGTTGCTGCTACGGCGCTACCGCAGAAGAATGATCCCGCGCAGCTGGTAGTAGCGGGACCGGGGCTGGAAACTGCCTATGGGCAGCAGATGCAGCAGCTGGCTTCCGGCAATAAAAATCCGCAGGCAGTTATTTCTTTTCCCGGCATGCTCACGGGGCTGGCGAAATGGGGCGCGTTTTACCACTGCGAAGCCTTCGTGTTGCCCAGTCACCAGGAAAACTTTGGTATTGCCGTGGTAGAAGCGTTGGCTTGTCGTAAGCCGGTCCTTATCTCTAATCAGGTGAATATCTGGCGGGAAATTGAGGAAGCCGGTGGCGGGATTGTTGCCGATGATACCGCTGACGGTGCGCAAGCGATGTTAGCGCAATGGATGCAGCTGTCACCGGAGGAGAAGCTGGCAATGGGGGAGCACGCCCGCGCTTGCTTCGTCAGAAACTTCGCAACGGGTCCGGCCGCGAACCGCTTGCTGGAGGCTATAGCCAAGTAAATTCTAGTGTCCACAAAGCTAGCTTGTGAGGTCATTCCTCCGCGTAGCAGCCCTTCACGAAACCTGCTTGCTGAACTACTTTTAACTTGATCAGATGAAATTGCTGAAGTGGTTCTTATTTCTGTTTTACATACTTGTCGTAGGCTATATTGTTTTCTTTGCCAGAAGAAGGCATATTATTGTCTGGCACGACGGATTGGTGAATTTAATTCCTGTAGTAAGAACGATTGAGTCTTTTCAATCGGAAGCGACAGGGCGGTGGAATTTCTTTTCTAATCTTTTTGGAAATGTAGCACTATTCATTCCGCTTCCATTTTTCCTGGCTAGCTTATTTAAAGTAGCTAATGAGAAATACATCCTGGTAATAAGCTTATTTATTAGCGCGTTGATAGAAGGCGCGCAGTATGCCTGGAGAGTTGGAGTTCCTGATGTTGATGATGTATTGCTAAATGTGCTCGGTGCATTTATCGGGTTGTTACTGTGGAATACTATTTTAAGTAATAGATACGCGCATAGCTTATTAAATAAACTGTCCTAAACGCTTCCGCCTAAATGCAAACTGATCTTTCAAAATTTGAAACTGGTGACTACAAAGCCGGCCCTAAACTGAAGGTGCTAATCTGGTATTTTCTGAATTACTATATTCTGGATAGTGCGCTGCCGTGGCCTTATAAGGTGAAGCAAGTGCTACTCCGAATGTTTGGTGCTAAAGTTGGGAAAGGATTAGTGATTAAGCCGAACGTGCGGATTAAAAACCCGTGGCGGTTAGTTATTGGAGACAATTGCTGGATTGGAGAATCAGTTTGGATTGATAACCTTGAGGACGTTGAAATAGGAAGCAACGTGAGTATTTCGCAAGGTGCGATGCTGCTCACCGGCAACCACGACTATACAATCAGCAGCTTCCCTTACCGACTCGGAAAAATCAAGCTGGAAGATGGGGTTTGGGTTGGGGCGCACGCCGTTGTTTGTCCGGGTGTTGTCTGTGGGTCGCATGCTATCCTGACGGTCAACTCGGTAGCTACCAAGAACCTAGGTGCCTGGGAAATCTACGCAGGCAACCCGGCGACATTCGTGCGCAAGCGTACAATGAGCGCGTAGCACGACGTTGCTATATTCTAAAAGCCGTAGGAATAAGCCGCTTGTGCTTTTTGCTTCATCTGCTTCTGCACTATTAATGCACACCTAGGATGCAGAAGCAAAAACATCCTATCATAAAATGAAAAAACGGATTCTGCTCATCGGCTATAATTTTTATCCCGAACCTACCGGGATTGGTAAGTACAGCGGCGAAATGATTCAGTGGCTGGCGGAAAAAGGCTACGATTGTACCGTTATCACGACGTATCCTTATTATCCTTACTGGAAGGTGCAGGAGCCGTATCACAAAAATAGGTTTGGCTATACAACGGAGCGTAAAGGTTTTTCATCAGGCGGTAGCATAACGTTGTATCGGTGCCCGATGTACGTGCCCGCTAAGCCATCAGGCGTTAAAAGGATCTTACTGGATTTGTCGTTTCTGCTATCGGCTTTTTTTAAGCTATTACAGCTGCTACCGGCAAAGAAGTTCGATTTTGTTGTGACTGTGGTGCCTTCTTTTCAATTTGGTATCCTAGGTATTCTGTATAAAAAATTTAAAAATGCGAAGCTTTTCTATCATATACAGGATATGCAGATTGAGGCTGCCCGTGATTTGCAGATGATAAAATCGGAGAAAGTAATTAATGCTTTGTTGAGCTTTGAAAAATATATTTTTGATAAAGCGGATTACGTCAGCAGCATATCGGAAGGAATGGTTGCCAGAATTCAGGAAAAGGCAAAGAAGGATATTTTCCTGCTTCCAAACTGGGCTGATGTTAATTTATTTTATCCTATTACGGATAAAGCAAGCGTAAAGTGTGATTTTGGTTTTGCGCCTACCGATAAAATAGTGCTTTATTCGGGTGCCATTGGGGAAAAGCAAGGCCTAGAAGCAATTCTGTACGCGGCAAAAGAATTCCAGAATCAGCAGGAAGTTAAGTTTATCATCTGCGGTTCGGGGCCTTACAAGGAAAAGCTGCAAAACCTAGCCTCTGAGCTAGGGCTTCAGAACGTCATCTTCTTCCCGTTGCAGCCGCATGAGAAATTCAATCAGTTCCTGAACCTAGCCGACATTCACCTGGTGATTCAGAAAGCCACGGCCAGCGACTTGGTGATGCCTTCCAAGCTCACGACCATTCTTTCTGTTGGTGGTTTGGCGCTCATCACGGCAAATCCTGGTTCGGGCTTGCATACACTGGTTCAGAAGTACAACATGGGCCTGCTCGTGGAAGCCGAAAACCAGCAGGCCTTGAACGAAGGTCTGCGCCGAGCCTTGGCAGCCGACACCACCGAGCAGCGCAAAAACGCCCGCGCTTACGCCGAGCGTTACCTGGCCATCGACAAGATTATGGAGTCGTTTGAAGAACTCGTGCAGCACGCGTAGAGCTTAACCGTAACCTAGCTTTGTACTTTACAAGTGGAGAACTAGGTTAGCTTCGGTTAAAAAACGCTGCGCTGGTAATATAAGGGACAGTCTATCAGACTTATAATTTAGTGGTGCTTGCTGTCTGCCACGCAAAGAAGCCAGAAGCGGGCGGTACTTTTCTCTTAACTTTTATAATATACTGTTTAGCGAAGAGAGAAAGGGCTTGCGGAAAGGGCCGCGGTGCTTCGACTAAACTTGCTTACTTTTGCGCCCACTTTGCCAGGGCGCAAATCGCCCATTCTCTTTTAATTGCCGCTACTCAATGGGCTTCTTCAACTTTCTCACGAGCGACATTGCCATTGACCTGGGCACGGCTAATACGCTCATCATCCACAACGACAAGATCGTGGTGGATGAGCCCAGCATTATCGCCAAAGACCGAACTACGAATAAAGTAATCGCCGTGGGCCGGCAAGCGCAGCAAATGCACGAGAAGACCCACGATAATATCAAAACTATTCGGCCGCTAAAGGACGGTGTTATCGCTGATTTCCACGCGGCTGAGGAGATGATCAAGGGGATGATCAAAATGATTGATGCGCGGCGGCGGCTGTTTCAGCCTTCCCACCGCATGGTCATCTGCATTCCGTCGGGCATCACAGAAGTAGAAAAGCGCGCCGTCCGTGACTCCGCCGAGCACGCCGGAGCTAAGGAGGTCTGGATGATTCAGGAGCCGATGGCGGCCGCTATCGGTATCGGCATCGACGTAGAGCAGCCGGTTGGCTCCATGATCATCGACATCGGCGGCGGCACCACCGAAATTGCGGTTATCGCGCTGTCGGGTATCGTGTGCGACCAGTCGATTAAGACGGCCGGCGACGTGTTCAACCAGGATATTCTGGATTACATGCGCCGTCAGCACAACCTTCTCATCGGCGAGCGTTCGGCGGAAAAGATTAAAATCGAAGTGGGTGCCGCTCTTACGGAGCTAGATAACCCGCCCGCCGACTACGAAATTCGCGGCCGCGACCTGATGACCGGCATCCCGAAGGTGATTAAAGTAACCTCTTCGGAAATTGCCATTGCGTTGGATAAGTCGGTGGCTAAGATCGAGGAAGCAGTGCTCAAAGCGCTGGAAATCAGTCCGCCCGAGCTTTCTGCTGACATCTACGACAACGGTATTCACCTGACTGGCGGTGGGGCACTGCTGCGTGGCCTTGATAAACGCTTGGCCGCAAAAACTAAGCTCACAATTCACATTGCCGAGGACCCGTTGCGGGCGGTAGTGCGTGGCACCGGTGCCACCATCAAGAACCTGGATGGTTTCCGAGGTGTACTTTTAACTTAATTTGTGTCGTTAGATGGCTGAATGGTTAAATGGGTGGCTTTTTGGGGCCGCAGCCATTTAACCATTCGGCCATTTAGTAATTCAACTTACCGCCTTGCGCAATCTTTTCGCCTTCCTTTTCCGCTACCGGGGTATTCTGGTGTTCGGGCTGTTGGAGGTGTTGAGTTTGTACTTGCTGATTAAGAACAGCTCGTATCAGCGGGCCGCGTTTTTCAACTCGGCCAATGCGTACGCGGGGCGGGTGCTGGAAACGCGGACGCGCATCTACGACTACTTCCGCTTAGTGGATGTGAACCGCGGTTTGGTCGCCGAAAACGCGGCCTTGCGGCAGCAGCTTTACCGCTCCGACCTAGCTAGTCGGCAGCCCGACAGCCTGGCCGCGCCGCCACCGCTGCGCCCCGGTCGCCGCGACTCGGTACTGCTAGGTTTGCGGCAACTTCCTTTAGCTGATCCTGAATACCTGCTTATTCCGGCCCGCGTGCTTAATAACGAGCTGCACCGTGTGGACAACTACATCACGCTTAATGCCGGCGCCAACGAAGGCGTGAAGCCGGGCATGGGCGTGCTGGCTGCTGCTGGGGTAGTGGGGAGGGTGAAAGCAGTGAGCGAGCATTACGCCACGGCTACTTCGGTGCTGCATTCCAAAACGGCTATTTCGGCCCGTATTCAGCGGGATGACACTTTTGGCAGCATCAAATGGCTGGGCGATGACCCGACACATGCGCTGCTTGACCAGATTCCGCGGCAAAACTTGTTGGTACGCGGTGACACAATCGTGACTTCGGGCTACAATGCGGTCTTCCCGGAAGGCATCCTGATTGGCACCATCGACTCCTTTGTGAAGGAGCCGGACAAGAACTTCTGGACGGTGCGGGTGAAGCTAGCTGTGAATTTCTCTAACCTGACGTACGTGTACGTGGTCAGCAACCGGCACAAAGCCGAGCGCGATACGGTGGAAGTCCGAGCTGGCAAGAAGCTGACGGAGGAGGAGCGGCCATGAGGGGAGTAGGCGTCATCATTCTGCAACTGCTGCGCTTTGCCCTCTACGTGGGCGTGCACGTGCTGCTAGCCAGCAAGCTGGTGCTCTTCGACCTAGGTTGGTGCTTTTTCTACCTGGGTTTCCTGTTGTTTCTGCCCATCAGCACGCCCATCGTGCTGCAATTGGTGCTGAGCTTCGTGGTGGGCTGGACGATGGACATCTTCTACGATACGGGCGGCGTACACGCAGCTGCGGCGGTATTGCTGGGCTATCTGCGGCCGTGGGTGCTACGGCTGCTCACGCCGCGCGAGGGCTACGAAGCGGCCGATTCGGTGAACATCCACCAGATGGGTTGGCAGTGGTTCGTGGTGTACCTGAGTCTTCTGGTGGTTTTGCACCACGCGGCGTTCTTTTTACTGGAGCTAGGTAGCTTCCGCGTGCTAGGTCTGACGCTCGGCAAAATCGTCGTGAGCACGCTGTTCACGGGAATTACGATGCTGATCATCCAGCTCCTGCTCTTCCCAACCAGGCGGAGCGGTCGATAAATGGTTATTGCTGGTTAGCGGTTGATTTACTTCTAACTAACAACCCGTTATCTTTGCAAATCCGGCCGGTGGGTCGGGAATTTCTTACCTTCCGTTTCATTCGCTTTGCAATACCTCGAAGGACGCAAATACGTAGTGCAGGCCATCTTCCTGGTGGTGGCGATGGTGTTTGGGGCACGTCTTTTCTACATTCAGGTGCTCGATGGCAGCTACAAGCTAGCTGCCGACCGCAACACCCTACAGCGCATCGTGCAGACCCCATACCGGGGCCTGATTTACGACCGCAACAATAAGCTGCTGGTGCAGAACACGCCCGTGTACGACCTGATGGTGGTGCCGCGCGAAGTGAAGCGCCTCGATACGGCGCGCTTTTGCCAGGTGGTGCAGATGTCGGTGGAGGAGGTGCGTGAAGGGCTGAAGGCAGCCAAAGAGTTCTCGCGCGTGAAGGCTTCGCCCTTGGTGCAGAACCTGAGCACGCCGGAGCTGGCCGCCATTCAGGATAACCTGATTGACTTTCCCGGCTTCAGCATTCAGGCGCGGATGGCGCGGGCGTATGAAACGCAAAACCTAGCGCACACCCTAGGTTACGTGGGCACCATCACGCCAAAACTGATGGAGAACCCCAAATACGCTAAGTACCAACCCAACGAATTTTTGGGGCGCAGCGGCCTGGAGTCGTTTTATGAGAAGCAACTGATGGGCCGCCGCGGTGTGAAGTATCGCATGGTGAACGTGCGCGGCATCGAGAAAGGCGCCTTCCGGGGTGGCGAGTTCGATACGCTTTCCGTGGCCGGGCAGGATCTGCACACCAGCATTGATATTGACTTGCAACAGTACGGCGAGATGCTGATGGCCGGCAAGCGTGGCTCGGTGGTAGCCCTCGACCCGAAGACAGGCGAGATTCTGGCCTGCGTTTCGGCTCCGGCCTACGAGCCAGCCGCTTTGACGGGGAAGGGTATGGGCAACCGCTACATGGATCTGCTCAACAACAAGGAACGGCCGCTTTACAACCGCCCGCTAGGTGCGCCGCAGCCACCGGGTTCGGTCTTTAAGCTTGTGAATGAGCTGGTCGCCTTGCAGATGGGGGTTGTTTCGCCTGCCACGGGCTTCCCCTGCAACTGGAGCCTGGTGAAGTGCACACACCGCCACGAGTACCCGAGCAACGTGAGCATTGCCATCAAGAATAGCTGCAATCCTTATTTCTACCAAGTGATGCGGGCCGCAGTGATGCGGGGCCGCTCGCGCAACCGCTTTGAAGATACGCGCCTAGGTCTGACAGAATGGCGACGACATGTAATGTCCTTTGGGCTAGGTGATAAGCTAGGTGTCGACATGGGCTCGGAAACGAAAGGCCGGATTCCTACTTCCGATTTTTACGATAAGTTGTACCATCGGCGCTGGACCTTTCGGACTATTTATTCGCTGTCTATTGGACAGGGCGAGATGGGTGTCACGACGATGCAGATGGCGAATGTGCTGGCTACTATTGCCAATCGAGGCTACTACTACACGCCGCATTTTGTACGCGGTATCGGCAACAGTGGTCCGTTGCCGGAGTACCAGCAGCGGCATTATACCAGCGTCGCACCTCAGCACTTTGAGGAAATCATTCCGGGAATGCAGGAAGTGGTGGATGGCCGCGGTGGCACCGGCAACTTTGCCAGCCTAGCTCAGTTCGGCATCTCGATGGCGGGCAAAACCGGCACCGTGCAAAATCCCCACGGCGCCGACCACGCGACCTTTGCTGCTTTCGCCCCGGTCGAAGATCCGAAGATTGCCATTGCGGTTTTCATCGAAAACGCAGGCTTTGGTGGCAACTCCGCCGCTCCCCTGGCCTCGCTTATGATTGAGAAATACCTGCGTGGCAAAGTAGTGCGCAAAAAGTGGGAGGAGTGGCTGCCCGGCAGCGCTGACCGCTTCGTGTCTCGGCATCATTAACTGCCTTCGATAAATCGAGCAGGATGAGCGCTTGTGAAGCCGCTCTTATTTCGTAATTACTTCCTCAATGCCTTCCTTACCCGCCCGCTATAGTCGTAGCATTGATTGGATTACCGTCGGGATTTACCTGCTGATGGTATTCGTCGGCTGGTTGAATGTATACGCGGCTAGTTATTCGCCCGACGCACCATCCAATGCTTTTAGCTTGAGCTTCAGTGAACTAATGCAGTTCAACTGGTTCAAGCAGATCCTCTGGATCGGTACGGCCGTCGTACTGATTGTGGTGCTAGTGGTTATCGATTACAAGGCCTACGACACTTTCGCCTTCGGGCTCTACGGCGGCATGATTGTGCTGCTGCTGGTCACGATGGTGATAGCGCGACCTATTGCGGGGTCCCGCTCGTGGCTGGAGCTAGGTCCGGTGCGTCTGCAACCCGCTGAATTTGCGAAGTTTACGACGGCACTGGCCGTGTCACGCTTCATGGCAAGTACCAACCTGCGCCACCAACACTGGCGCGACCATCTCGTGCTGGCGGGCCTCACGCTGCTGCCGCCGCTGCTCATCATCGCCTCCAACGAAACCGGACAGGCGCTGGTGTTTGGCGCATTCCTGCTCGCCTACTTCCGCGAAGGTATGTCGCCGCTGATTCTCATTGTGTTAGCCGCGGCGGGTGCTATTCTTATTCTCGCGCTGCTGGTGCCGAAGCTATGGCTGGTCGGGGCGTTTACGGTGATGCTAGGTCTGGTTTTCCTGTTCAACTCGCGGGTGCTGCGCCACCACTTGCCACTGGCCCTGAGCGTGTGGGGCGTCGTTATCGGGATGGTATTTGGCGTTGACTTCTTCTTCAACAACGTGCTCCAGCCGCACCAGCGCAAGCGCATCGAGGTGCTTATCAACCCGTCGGCCGACCCGCTGGGCGTGGGCTGGAACGTGACCCAATCCAAGATTGCCATTGGCTCGGGCGGTTTGGTCGGCAAAGGCTTCCTGGAAGGCACCCAAACCAAGTTCGACTTCGTGCCGGAGCAAAGCACCGACTTCATCTTCTGCACCGTGGGCGAAGAATGGGGCTGGGTTGGCAGCCTTGTCGTTATCATTCTGTTTATGACGCTATTAGCTCGCGTTCTGTACGTGGCGGAGCGTCAAAAATCCGTTTTTGGCCGCACGTATGGCTACTGCGTGGCAAGTATTATCTTCTTCCACTTTGCCGTCAACATCGGCATGACGATCGGCCTAGCGCCGGTAGTGGGCATTCCGCTGCCATTTTTCAGCTACGGCGGCTCGTCGCTGTGGTCATTCACGACGCTGCTGTTTATTCTGCTGGCTATCGACGCGTATCGTAAGCAGGATCTGGTGCGCTAGAAAAGCTAGACTACCGTAGACCTAGGTAGCGTTGCTCAGCGCGCGACCAAGTGCGTTTTAGCGTTCCGTTTCCACACTAACTCGCAGCCATTGGAACGAGGGATGCCGCGTCAGAATTAAGCTGAAGGCTACTGCAAATACCGGTGAAAACAAGTAACCCATGCGGGCTAACTCGCTGGACAACAGCATGTGCACCATCACCACAAGGCCCAGCCACAAGCTAGCCCAGCCCAATGGGTGCAGCCAGGACCGCCGGCTAGGTTGACCACCACGCAAACCGAGTAGCAGCACCAGCGTGAAGAAGCCAAAGATGCTGAAAATCTCCCCGGCACCTTTCACCGAAAACAGCCGGTGCAGGGAATACGAGATGTTCTCAACGTGATTCAACGCGTTCTGAACGCTCGCCTGCGGCTCTGTACCGGCTTGTAGGTCAATCCAATGACGCACGGCGTACGTGAGCGTGCCCGCTAGTGCCAGCCATAGCAGCTGCCAGGGCCAGCGCAAAGCACGTTGACCAAACACCAGCAGCCAAGGCGCCAGAAATACGAAGGATTCCTTGGCAAGCGGACCTAGCAAAATACAGGTTATCAGCGCCGCCCGTGAGCCGCTGCGCGCTACGTAGAAACCCAGCGCAAACACCAGCACATACAGGCTGTCAACGAGCGGCAGACCGGCCAGGTAAACGGCCCACCGGCTCGTGAGAACGGCCACCAGGGCCAGCAGCGCGGCGGCGGGTGTGGCGCCATAGAGCAGGCACGTCTGAAAGATTACCAGGCCGGCGGCAGCTAATAGCAGCGTATTTACCAGGTAAAAACCTAGGCGTAATGGCCATTCGGAGGTGGCACGCTGGGGCCAGATGCGGGTATAAACCTGCTCCAACGGCCACGCTACGGCTGCTGCTACAGCCGGCACCAGCACACGGTAGCGCCGCGTGAGACTGTTGCCCCGAAACTCGCCCCGGGCCACCCGCAGGTAGCTGCGCGTGTCGATGGAGTGCGAGAAGTCGTAGTGCACGTACATGGTGTAGGCGCTGCCCGCCACCATACCCACGGCGAACAGGTACACTAGCAGCAGCTGGCGCCAACGTAATTTCAGGCTAGGTAGCAGCAACGAAGACACGCGCAGCAGGAGTTAAGCAAACTTTCGTTCAATAAGCTTCAGCAGCTTATTGACGTGCTCTTCCTTGCGCACCCAGCCGTATTTCTGAGCTAGGTCCTCGGTTACATAGCGCCGCGCCACATCGGCGTTAGGCAGGCCGTCGAGGTGCTGAATGGCGGCGTGATACTCCATGTTCTCCCCGTTAAACAGCTCATTGATAAAGCTAAAGCGCTGATTAATCGAAATAGCTTCCCGGAGTGATTCTACCTTCGGGGCTTTTTCGGCCAACGTAGCGCCGCTGGGGCGTTCCGGGCGCAGCGTTTCGCTCAGCGACGCACCCGTGGGCCGTTCTGCTTTGAGCTTTTCGTACAGTGGAACCGCAGTTGCCGGGGCGGCTTCCACCAAGGGGCGGCGTGGCGCTTCCGGCTGAGAAACAGAGGGCGACCTAGGTTCTGCAACCGCCGTAGCAACCGGTGCGGCCACTGGCTTGAACGTCGGAGTGGCAGGTGGTGTGGGTGCCACCACGGGTTGCGGTTCAGGCTTCAGCGCGTCAGCTAGCTTAGGAGTACCTAGGTTCTTAGAATCAAGTGTTTGTGCCACCGGAGCATCTTCGCGCAGGTCGGCTTCGGTAAGTGGGAGCAAGGCGTTGAACTCGCCGATCAGATTGGCCAGCGCTTCCTCATTCAAGGGATTTTCCTCCTGATATTGCTGAAAGCCGGTGAGCAGGAAGCGGCGCTCCAGCGGCGTACCGGGCGTAAGCGTATCCAGAAAACCTAGGTACAGTGCCTTCTCCACATCCAGGTAGCGCAGGGCATCGCGGAGCTGCTCCACCGTTGCGGTTGGCTGCGCGTTGAGCAACTTCTGGTCGAAGGTGGCCGTCGGGTCCATGACCACGTTGAACGTATCCGTTACGGCTTGCGCCAGCAGTGGCTCAAAAGCAGTGCGCGTGAGCTTGATGCGGCGCGAGAGCACATTCATGAACTGCGTGAGGGCTACGCGAACGTCGGGGGCTTCAAAGTCGAAATAAGGGCTGCGCAGACGGGCCATTTCGGCGGTCCATTGCGCGAGCAGCTGCTGGACGACGAACAGATTGACCTGCCGGATAGGCGTGAAGCGCAGAATGGCCGGCCCATCGAGCGTCGCCGTGGGCGGCATGGCGGGCGCGGCAAAGTACTGCTGGCAGAGGTGAGCGGCAAGAAGGCGACCGTAGTGTTCGCGCTTTGCCTGGCTATATTTATCGTTCATTTGAGGGCCTGATTCAACTGGCAATTTAAGGAAAGATGCCCACTCTGATTGTACAAAACCTGCCTGGGGCCGTGCTGCCCGTGCCCGCGGGAGCCACGCTGCTCGCCACGGTGCAAGGCGCCGGCTACGACTGGCTGCACGCCTGCGGCGGCAAAGGGCGGTGTACCACGTGTCGGGTGGAAGTAGTGGAGGGGCTGGCTAATCTAACGCCGCTTACGGATACCGAATTGCGCTACCGTGCTGCCGGCCGTCTTTTAGCGCACGAACGGCTCACTTGCCAGGCGCGGCTGGCGGAAGGCACCGTAGTCGGTCGGGTGCCTGAGGCTACCAAGCTGCCCCACGTACGCTATTCGGAAGCGTAGGGGAGTGACTGAGTCACTGAGTGGTACGTTTGGGAAAGCATAACCTAGGTTAAAAACGCGCCGGCTTCCGGGCATAAAGTTGTAATTTCGGCTGCTAGAATTGAGCGAAAGCAGGCCAGCTGGCTACGCCATTGGTTTGTTACTCAGTCATTCACTCACTCAGTCACTTTCTATTGTGTTTATAGAACCACGCGTTGGCACGAGCCGCGACATACCCCGCCGGGGCTGGATTGAAGTGGTATGCGGCTCTATGTTTTCGGGGAAGACGGAGGAGCTGATTCGTCGCTTAAACCGCGCTAAAATTGCGCGTCAGCAAGTCGAAATTTTTAAACCTAGCCTCGACAAGCGCTACCACGAGCTGGATGTCGTGTCGCATAATGCCAATAGCATCCGCTCGACGCCGGTGGCGCTGGCCCAGGAGATTCTGCTGCTGGCCAGCGGCTGCGACGTAGTGGGCATCGATGAAGCTCAGTTTTTCGATGAGTCGCTGGTAGACGTCTGCAATCAGCTGGCCGATCGGGGCACCCGCGTCATCGTGGCGGGGCTTGATATGGACTACACCGGCAAGCCGTTCGGGCCCATGCCGGCGCTGATGGCCGTGGCCGAATTCGTGACCAAGGTCCATGCCGTGTGCGTGTGCTGCGGCGAAATTGCCTCCTATTCCTTCCGCATTGCCGCCTCCGAAGATAAGATCCTGCTGGGCGAAACCGACTCCTACGAGGCGCGCTGCCGGCCGTGCTTTCTGGAAGGAATGAAGGAAAAAAGCCCCGAGCCGATCCGGGTGGCGGCCAAGCACTAAATCTGAGACCGGCGCGTTATCTTCCACCGTTCTTTCGCCCTATCTTCTGCCGATGAATCGTTCGCTACCCGTTTGCCGCCGGTCCGGTTGGTTTACTATTTTACTGCTGATCCTAGGTGCCTATACCGCCAGCGCCCAAACCATGGCGGCGTACGGCGACTGGCAGCTGTACGTGCCTAACAACCGCGCCCGCGTCGTGACCGATGCCGGCGACCGGGTATACGTAGCGGCCGAAGATGCTTTCTTTTACTACGATAAAAGCCTGAATACCACGCGGATGTTGACGCGCCGCGACGGGTTGAGCGACGTAGGCGTGAGCACCGTCGCTTACGATTCAGTGAGCCAGCAGACGCTGATTGCCTACAAAAGCGGGAACATTGATGTACTGGGTGCTGATGGCTCGATCCGAAACGTGACGGATGTACTGCGCAAGCAGATTTCCGGCAACAAAACGATCAACAGTATTTACTTCAGTGGTAAATCGGCTTACCTCTCGTGTGATTTTGGGCTGCTTTTGTTCGATATGACCAAGCTGGAGGTGCGCGAAAGCTACGGCAACATCGGACCCAGTGGTTCGAGCGTACGTGTGTATGCTACCACCGTGGCAAACGGCCGTTTGTTTGCTGCTACTTCTATCGGCATCATGCATGGTCTGCTCACTGATAACTTGCTGGACTATACCCGCTGGACGATCAACCAGCTAGGTGGCAAAGGCAGTGGTGACTTCTACAAAACGCTGGCTACCCAAAATAATCAGGTTTATGCGGGGGTGAATCAGTCTGTTTTGTTCGTGTACAAAGGGAGCAGTGCTGGCTGGCAGGAGGTTCCTGATACCTATACCAACGATTTTCGGCGTCTGCGTCCAACACGTACAGGGTTATTGATTGCTTCAGATGCTGGGGTAGGTTTGTTGAGTAATGCTGGGCGTTATACGCTTTTACCTAAAAGCCAGACTCCAGATCCGCGGGATGTGTTGCGAGCAAAAGGGGGGATGTTGTTTGTGGCAGATTATAAGAATGGCTTGTTACTAACCACTGATGGCGGGCAAAACTTTGAAAGCTTTGCTACGAATGCGCCGGCCAATGTCACGGCCTTCGGCTTGCTGGCTGACCGGGCCACAAACACCGTTGATATTTTCACGGGTGGCTTCAAGAGCAGCTACGAACAAAGTGGCAACAAGCAAGGCTTTTACGAGTACCGCGACGGAAAATGGACCAACTACACAAAGGAGAACTTCCCGGACCTAGGCCAGTTTCCTAACCCGAAAGACATGACCCATGGGGTGCGCACGCCCGACGGAACGCTCTACGTGGCAAGCTACGGAGACGGCTTGCTGGAGTGGAAAGGTCCCGGTGAGTTTAAGGTGTATAATCCAACAAATAGTCCTTTGAGGGCTCCAGAGAAGGACGTCAAAGGAGATATAAATTATACCCGTGTTACGGACTTAACTACCGATGCTGATGGGAATGTATGGGTTGTGAATCGGCATGAGATACTGGGTCGTTCTGGCGTACACGTTTTCACGCCTTCGGCTAGTACTTGGCGCAGCTTGCCTTATTTTCTTGGCTCAGATAACCTTGATCGTATTGTATTAGATGATTACAAAGGTGTATGGGCTTCAGCGGCGCGGAAAGGCGGCACAGGCGTTGTCGCCTACGATGAGGCTACGCAGATCACCCAGGCCTACAACGCCTCGAATGGCGGTCTACCTAGTAACAACGTGTATGCCATTGTGAAGGACCGTAAGGGCGCTATCTGGGCGGGCCTGGAGTCGAACCTGAACGGCGGCGTGGCTGTATTCACTGATCCTAGCCAGGCTTTTGTGCCGGGCAGCACTACTGGTTTTCAGGTGCCTATTGTGCGCCGGGGTGAAACAGTTGGGTTTCCAGCGCTTAGAGGTGAAACCGTGCTCTGCATTGCCGTCGATGGCGGTAACCGGAAGTGGTTTGGTACCGAGCGCGGCCTGTGGCTGTTCACCGAAGACGCCGACGAAGCGTTGCTGCACTTCACCACCGACAACAGCCCCTTGCCCTCCAACCGCATCATTGATGTAGCCGTGAACGACAAAACCGGCGACGTATTCGTGCTGACGGATGCGGGCTTAGCTTCTTACCGCGGCAGCGCCACCATCACCGAAGGCAAACCTAGCTGCGCCAATGTATTCCCGAACCCCGTGCGCACCAACTTCACGGGTGAGGTGGGTATTTCGGGCCTGGCAAACAATGCTTTAGTTAAAATCACGGATATTACCGGCGCCCTCGTGTACCAGACGCGCGCCAACGGCGGCACGATCACCTGGAACCTGGCCGACTACAAAGGCCGCAAGGTGCAGTCGGGCGTATACCTCGTGCTTTCCTCCGACGCCGACGGCAACCAGGGCTGCATCAGCAAGATTGCCGTGGTGCAACAGTAAGTTGATGTCGTAATTAGATGATGTGCTGGTGGGCTGATTTTAGGATGATGAATGTTATCTATAAGCAGCACATCAGCACACCAAGAAATCAGCACATCAACTTATGTTAATCAAAACCCGCGGTATCGTTCTGAACTACATTCGCTACCGCGAAACGTCCATTATTGCGCGGGTTTACACCGAGCGGCTAGGTTTGCAGACCTACATCGTGAATGGGGTGCGCAAGGCCAAGCCGCCGGGCCGGATTGCGCTTTTTCAGCCGTTCACGCTGCTTGAGCTGGTGGCGTATACCTCGCGGCAGGGCGGCATTACGCGCTTGTCGGAGTATCGCTGCGAGCAGCAGTTTCGTACGCTGCCGTACGATGTGCGCAAGAGCAGCATCGTGCTTTTCCTGTCGGAAATGGTGAGCCGCACGGTGCTGGAAGAAGAGGAGAATGAACCCATGTTCAACTTCCTCCACGAGTCTATCCTAGCTTTTGATGCGCAGGAAAGTGGCTTCGAGAACTTCGCGCTGGTCTTTCTGCTTCAGCTGACCGCCTACCTAGGTTTTGGGGTTCAAGCCGGGAGTGAGATAACCACGCAGGTTGCTTTTGCTACAGAATCGGCCAACTCGGCGCGCGGTACCGGGCCGGCTGCCCTGCGCTTTCAGGAGTTTGATCAGTACTTCGACGAGCTGCTGCGCGACCCGGCGAGTGCTACGGTGCCCAACGGCCGCATTCGTCGCGAGCTGCTGGACGTGCTCATTCGCTACTACCAGCTGCACGTCGAAAAGCTAGGTGACATTCGCTCGCTATCCGTGCTTTCCGAAGTGTTGGCGGAATAGCGCGGGCGCTTCTGTCGGTATAGAAAATACAAAGACCTTGTCTAATCAGACAAGGTCTTTTGCGTTGGGAGCTACTTGATTTTTATTACCTCCAGATCGAACTCCAGATCCGTGTCGGGCGGAATGAGGAAGCGGTTTTCATCGTCCGGATCGCGGGCGCCTTTGTGGCCATAGGCCAGGGCGGCCGGTATCCAAACGTGGGCGCGGGTGCCGGCGGGCAGCAGCAAAGCCAGCTCATCCCAGCCCCGAATTACCTCGCCGCGCCCCGCCCGAAAGCGAAGCGGCGCGCCGTCGGTAGCCGACGTTTCGAAGATGCGCCCGTTCGGCAAAAAGCCGGTGTAGCGCATCGTGAGCCGGTCGCCGGGTTGGGCTGGGCTGCCAGTGCCCGGCTGCCGAATCAGGTAGCGCACTCCGCTTGATGTACGCAAGGTGTCCGATAATTGGGCTGAAGCAGGCATGACCACAATAAGCCCTAGCACTAGAGATAGTAGAGTTCGGGCAATGGTGGCAGAATGCTTCATGCGTAAGAGCGCGGTCTGGATGTAAACAGGTTGGATTAGCTTACTTGATGTCAGCTAGTTCCACATCGAAGCGTAACGGCGTATTCGGCGGAATCGAGCCATTGCTACTACCGGTAGAACCGTAGGCTAGACCGGAAGGGATCAACAAAATAGCTTTCTCTCCTTTCTTCAGCGACGCAAACCCTTCATGCCAGCCATAAATTAGGTTGGTCACGCCTAAGGTGAAATAAATTGGCTTTATAGTTCCGGTGTTGTCTATCTGTGACGCATCGAAAAGCTTGTTATCAGGTACTGTATAACCTTTGTAGTAAGCTGTCAGCGCTTGGCCAGGCTGTGCCACTGATCCTGAGCCAGGAAATTGTGGTTTGTGCACTATGTACACACCCGTAGGGCGACGCTCTACATTCTTAAAGCTGCTATCGGCAATGTACTTTGTAATAGTAAGTGAGTCGGCAACAAAAGCGGCGCGTAATTGCGCCTGCTGTTCGCGCTCAAGAGCCGCATAGTCAATTTCGTCCTTTTTGCAGGAAGCAAGCAAAGGTACGGCAGCTAGGGCTATAGCAGCCAAACGAAGCACGGGAGAAGAAGAAAAAAGGTGTGTCATAGTAACCTTGAAGTTAAGAAAAAAGCCTCGTCAGTTGAGTTTCCGACGAGGCTTTAATTCTATTTCACATCAACTAGTTCCACATCAAAACGGAGCGGAGCGTCGGCCGGAATGTCGGCGCCGGCACCACGCTGGCCGTACGCCAGCGAAGAGGGGATGAGAAGCGTGGCTTTCGTGCCTTTATTGAGCAGGGCAATGCCCTTGTCCCAACCCGGAATCACCTGGCCAACACCCAGAGGGAAAGCAATCGGCTTTCCGCCGTTGCCCTTCGCCGACGAGTCGAACTCTTTGCCGTCGAGCAGCGTGCCTTTGTACTGCACCGACACGGTCTGGCCTTGCTTCGGCTTGGCGCCGGTGCCGGGCTGCGTGATGATGTAGTAGATGCCGGAGGTGTCGCGCTGCGCGGTCAGGTTGTTTTTCTTGATGTAGTCTTGCAGAACAGCGTCGTCTTTCTTCAGCTGATCTTTGGCGTGGGCCATCATCTTCTGCTGCATCTCCACCATGGCCTTCTGCTGGTCGGCCATAGCTTCTTCGCGGGTCTGCACCTTATCCACCTTCACGAACATGGTCATGGTCGGGCCGGCCTTCTTCATGAAGGGCGGCACCGGCGCCTTGAACGACTTGGCGAAAATAGTGTCAACGTTGAAGCGGAACACGCCGCTGTCGCCGGGCTGAAGCAAGGAAATAGCTTCTTCCAGTCCGCCTTTGGTTTTCACTTCCTGTAGCTCAATGCGCATCGGGATGCCCTGCTGCTGCTTGCGCGAGTTGAACAGGATCGAGTCTTTGCCCGTGCGGTACTCCACGTTCAGGGCCATTACCTTGCCCAGACGCTCTTTGTAGGTGGCGTCGCCTTCGGGGGCTACTTCGCGCGCGTCGTACTTGCCGCTGCCCGTGCTCTTGAAGATTTTGTATTCGAAGCCCGATTTGGCCTTCTTGAATTCGCCGCCGCCCTTGTTGCAGGAAGCTAGGCCTAAAACGCCGGCTGCGAGGGCCAGGCTAAGAAAAGTGCGTGAGAAGAGCATGAAAAGGGAAAAGGTTGAAAAGGGAATTGAGGGCAAGTTACGCCGCAGGCGGCGCAACCGCCAATGGTGCGGTTACAAGGCGCGTCTGGTATTCGGGCAAGAGGTCCAGAAAACGCTCGACGGTCTTATCTAAGGAGTCGTAGCTGATGCCGCCGGCGGCATTGTGGTGGCCGCCCCCGTTGAAGTGCTTGCGGGCAAACTCGTTCACGGAGAAGTCGCCGACCGAGCGGAAGGAAATCTTAACCGCCGAACCCCGGTCAATCAGAATAGCGGCAAACACGACGCCTTCGATGCTGAGCGCGAAGTTCACGAGACCTTCCGTGTCACCCGTCTTGGACTGATACTGGCGCAGCTCGTCCTGCGTGATGGCAATGTAGGCGGTGTTGTATTCGGGCAATACCGTGAGCTTGTCCTTCAGCACGAAACCCAGGAAGCGCAGGCGCAGCTCCGAATGCGAGTCGTAGATGCGACGATGCACCGAGCTTAGGTCGATGCCCGCATCCAGCAGCTCGGCAATAATCAGGTGCACGTTGCGTGAGGTGCTGGGGTGGCGGAACGAGCCCGTGTCGGTCATGATGCCCGCGTACAGGCACTCGCCGATACCCACGTCGATGAGGCTTTGGTCACCTAGGTCGCGGATTACCTCAAACACCAGCTCGGCCGTTGCGGCGGCTTTTGGGTTAGAGTAGTCCAGATCGGCGAACTGCTCAGGCTCCAGGTGGTGGTCGATGAGCACCTTCGTGCCCGGTGCCACGCGGATGTAGTCGCCCATCTCATTGATGCGACCTAGGCAGCTGAAATCGAGGCAGAAGATGACCTCCGCCGTGCCGATAAGCTCGCGCACCTGCGCGTCGTTTTGCTTCCGATCATAGATGACAACCTCGCTGTTGCCCGGCATCCACTCAAGGAAGCCCGGATAGTCAGAAGGTGTCACTACGGTCACGTGGTGGCCTTTTTTGCGGAGATACCCCGCCATGGCCAGCGACGAGCCCAGCGCGTCAGCATCGGGCTTGTGGTGCGTTGTGATGAAGATTTGCCGGGGCTGCGCGAGCAGCTCCTTCAAGGCGGTGATAGTGGACATTGCCTACTAATAGGTGGCTGAAAGTCGGAGGTTTACGCCGGAGCAAGGCGGCAAAAATCGGAAATATTCCTGGGTTCAACAAAAGCCAGTGAAATTTGGTGCGGTAAGATGCAACTGAGTAGGGGAGAACTACGTAACGCCGGCACCTCTTTTTCGGCGACTACCTAGCCAATTGCGCAATAAGACTACTTTTGCGCCCTAGAAGGGATAAGCCCTTTTTTTTACCTACCCAGTCACTCACTTACTCCATTACTAATGGCAACGAATCGCACATTCACGATGATTAAGCCCGACGCGGTGCAGGAAAACCACATTGGTGGCATTCTGCACATGATCGAAGAAGGCGGCTTCCGCATCGTGTCGCTGAAGAAAGTACGCCTGACGCCCGAGCGCGCCGGCAAGTTTTACGAAGTTCACAAGGAGCGCCCCTTCTACAACGACCTGGTGAATTACATGTCGTCGGGTCCGATTGTGGCCGCTATTCTGGAGAAAGAAAACGCCGTAGCGGATTTCCGCACGCTGATCGGGGCTACCAACCCGGCGCAGGCTGCCGAAGGCACCATCCGGAAGAAGTACGCCAAGAGCATCGAGGCTAATGCGGTGCACGGCTCCGACTCCGACGAGAATGCGCAAATCGAAGGTGACTTCTACTTCAGCGCCGACGAGCAGTTCTAAGCTGACTTATCGCTGAAAATCAACAAAAAAACCGCTTTGCAGTCTGCAAAGCGGTTTTTTTGTTATACTGTATTTATACTGGTTTTATGCTAAGTTTATACTAAAACCTAGGTTCTAACGTCCGAAGCCAATGCGGCTTGTGCTTTTAGGCGCACTAATAAAAGTATTTTCTTCTCGATTATAAATATCGGCTAGCGTAATCGGCTCTGTAACCGGGCTTGTTTGCCCCAGGGTAGTAGCCAGCGCTTGTGCTTTGGCTGGCGTGAGCGGCTCAAAGTTGTAGGAAGCAATCAGGCGTCCTTTGCGCAATAAAGCTTTGTCGATGCGGGCTAGGTCGGCGTTGAAGGTGCAGATAATCTGAATGTGAAAACCATCTGAGAGCAGGCCATCGGAGAGGTTGAGCAAGTTGCTGACGGCGTTGCTGCCTTGGCTATCACGTTTCATCAGCAACTCTTCTGCATCCTCAATCAGTAGAATCGAATTGGTGTTATCGTGCAGCAGGTTGATAAACTCCGGATCGGCGATGCGTACCGCTAGGTTGGGTGGAATGAATAGCTTCGGCTTATCCGTGAGGCCGCACAAGTGGCGGATGTAGCTGGTTTTGCCGGTGCCGGGCGGCCCGTGTAAGATGACGAGCCCTTTATCGTCGGGCTTTTGCAAGCGCCGCATAATGGTCTCGTGCACCGGCAGCAGGTCGTCGTTGTAGTGCGTACCTAGGTCGAGCGCCGGAATCTTGAGCGGCAACGGCGAAAACTCTAGGTCGTTGCCATTAAGCCGCAACACCTGAATGCGTTGGCGTTCTAGCTTCCCCTTATCAAGTTGAACCATGAGCAGGGCACGTACCTGCGTTAGTAAAGTTGCGTTAGTGCGGGGGGAGTAAAACAGCTGGGCTCCTTGGTCGCCGTATAGGCCTCGGTCGTAGAACCACAGAAGTAAATGAGGTTCAGGTGACAAGGCATAGTAGTGCCACTCCGGGTCCTTGCCAGCTTCCTCCAGGTAAACCGAATGCACAACAGTAGCATGGTCTAAGTTGTACGTTTCGGCCAGGGCGTCGAGCACCGCTTGTCGCGCTTCAGAAGAAGCTAGTTGATAGATTTCGCGGCGGGGTAGCACCCCGAACATTGCGTAAAACCAGTTTATTGGCTGAAAGCCTTGCTGGGTAAAGGTAGCCGAAAGGTCAGGGGTAGCCGCCGAACTCGGAAGTGACGCCATTCAATAAGAAAAGCTGTGTTAATTAAATAGCCTAAGGACGATTTTTGTAAAGCAGCGCACGCAAACCTAGCTTGGCCCTAGGCTGGTTCGGTTGAAAGAACTGGCTCCGTGTGTGGTTCCTGAATGGCTTGCGGATCGTGCTTGTGCTTGAAAAGAATAACGAACAAGACGGCAATAACCAGCGAGTAGGCCGCAAACGCCAGCCAGATGCTCTGCCAGTCTTTGGCGCCATTGGCGGCGGTGAAATACTTCTCGATAACAATGCCACTTACCCGGCTGCCCAGCACGGCGCCGAAGCCGTTGGTCATCATCATAAACAAACCCTGCGCGCTGGCCCGGATGGAGGGAGCCGTCTGGGTTTCAACGAACAGCGAGCCGGAGATATTGAAGAAGTCGAAGGCCATGCCGTAGACGATGCACGAGAGAATGATCATCCAGAGTCCGGAGCCCGGATTGCCGTAGGCGAACAGGCCAAAGCGCAGCACCCAGGCCACCATGCTAAAGAACATGACCTGCTTGATGCCGAAGCGGCGCAGGAAGAAGGGAATAGCCAGGATAAATAACGTCTCCGAAATCTGGGAGATGGACATGATGATGGCCGGGTACTTCACCGTCAGCGTGTCCTGGTAGGCGGCTACTTTGTCGAAGTCGTGCAGGAAGGTATCGCCGTAAGCGTTGGTAAGCTGGAGCGCGGCGCCGAGCAGCATGGCAAACAAGAAGAACGTCAGCATTTTGGGGTCGCGGAGCAGCGCGAACGACTTCAAACCTAGGGCATCGACCAGCGAGCGGCTCGGCGTGTTCTTCGAAGGCGGAGGGCAGGCCGGCAGCGTAAAGGAGTACAGGCCCAATAAAAAGGCCGCGCCCGCCGCTACGTAAAACTGATTGGCCGACTTCTCCAGGCCGAGCAGGCTCACCGTCCACATCGCCACGATGAAGCCAATAGTGCCCCACACGCGAATGGGCGGGTAGTCCTTCACGACATCGAAGCCTTCGCGCTTAAGCACCGAGTACGACACGGCAATGGACAAAGCCAGGGTCGGCATGTAGAAGATCATGGCCAGCTGCATGACCCACACCAGCTGGTCAGGATCGTTGATCATGGGCACGGCGCAAAGCACGGCCCCGCCCAGGATGTGCAGTAGGCCGTAGAGCTTCTCGGCGTTCACCCATTTATCGGCCAAAATGCCCATGAGCGAAGGCATAAAGATGGAGGCCGTGCCCATGGTAGCGAACACCGCCCCGAATGTTCCGCCGGGCCATTGCTTCGTTTGAAACCAATATGCCCCAATGGTTATCAGCCACGAACCCCAGATAAAAAACTGTAGGAAGCTCAGGATGGTAAGGCGAAGCTTGATGTTCATGCAGGGTATTTTGAAGATGAAGTAAGATTCAGCCGTTAAAGGTACTAAGGATTATCGACGGAAAAGAGCGGGCACGGAGCCGAGAAAACGAGCCCGGAAACAGAAGCACACTGGCCTGTTACTCATTAGCCGGCTAACCTAGGTCTTATCTGAAAAGCCCGGAACGGTCATGCTGAGCTGGCCGAAGCATCCCGCGTGCAGTAGTAGAACCTGACGATTGGAGCTACTACTGCACGCGGGATGCTTCGGCCAGCTCAGCATGACGACTCCGCTTAAACTGCATTTTCGTAAAACCTAGGTAAGTGGCACACAGGTGCAAAGCCGAACTGCAAGGACAACAAAAAGGCTTCTTCGCACCTTGCGAAGAAGCCTTTTTAAGCAAGCAAAAATTCAGAACCTAGGCTGAGAAGCGCTTATTCACTTCGTCCCAGTTGATGGCGTTGTAGAAGGCCGCGATGTAGTCGGGACGCTTGTTCTGGTACTTCAGGTAGTAAGCGTGCTCCCACACGTCGAGGCCGAGAACCGGCGTGCCGTTGCAGCCGGTGTCAGGCATCAGTGGGTTGTCCTGGTTAGGGGTTGAGCAGATTTGCAGCGAGCCGTCGGGCTGCTTGCAGAGCCAAGCCCAGCCCGAGCCGAAGCGCGTAGTAGCAGCCTTCGTGAACTCTTCCTTGAACTTCTCATAGCTACCGAAAGCCTTGCTGATAGCCTCAGCAATCGGGCCCGTAGGCTCGCCGCCGCCATTTGGACCTAGGATCGTCCAGAACAGCGAGTGATTCCAGTGACCACCGCCGTTGTTGCGCACGGCAGCCGGCGCCTTGGCGATGTTGTGCAGGATTTCTTCCAGCGACTGATTCTCCATCTCCGTTCCCTGAATGGCGTTATTCAGGTTGGTCACGTAAGCCTGGTGGTGCTTCGTGTGGTGGATTTCCATCGTTTGCGCATCGATGTAGGGTTCGATAGCGTCGTAGGAGTAGGGCAGAGCAGGCAGTTCGAAGGCCATAGGTTTGAATGGTGAAATTGTGAGATGGTAAAATGGTGAGCGGTGAAACAGGGAGATGATGAGTTAGGGAATAACAGATTTTAAGGCGAATGGGTTACGGCCATCGTTCCACACGCACTGGTTCACTACTCACCAATTCACCATCCCGCCATTTCACCGCTAAAAGTAGAGTTATTTCCGTTTTTGGGCGAAAAACTGCTGCATCAATTCGGCACTCTCGGTGGCCAGGATGCCGGTTGCCAGTTCTGTCTTCGGATGCAACAGGTTGCCATACCGCCGAAAGCCGCGTTTTTCCTCGTGTGCGCCGTACACCACGCGCCGCACCTGGGCCCAGGCGCTGGCCCCGGCGCACATCACGCACGGCTCTATGGTTACGTACAACGTGCAGTCGGATAGATACTTATTGCCCACATAGTTAGCGGCTGCGGTAAGAGCCAGCATTTCGGCGTGGGCCGTTACGTCGCGCAGCTTTTCGGTTTGGTTGTAGGCGCGGGCAATGATCTGCCGCTCCAGCACGACCACCGCGCCAATCGGAATTTCTTCCTCCGCCAACGCATAGCGCGCCTGCTTAAGCGCCTCCCGCATGTAGTGCTCGTCGCTGTATAAGGAAAGAGTCATTTTGTAATGTGCTGGTGAAGTAATATGCTGATTATCTGATGTTTTTAGGTGCTAATACATCAATCAGCGCATCAAATTTATTTCATCGAGATGCTTTGCATCACGGCCTGGGCCGTGGGCTGCCACTGCGCCTGCTCGTCGGCGGGGGCGTTGAAGGTGAATACGTAGAGCTGGTCGCCCTGAATGGTGTACTGGATGAGCTGATACCGACGAATAGGAGCTAGGTTGCCGTTGCGCCGGTTGTCGGCCAACGATGATACGAACTCCAGCGTCACGAAGTCGCGCTTGTTGATGGTGCGAATGTCTTCCGTCAGAAAATCAACCTTGGAATACGTATTCTGGATGCTCGCCTTGTAGATCTTGAGCAGCAGCGCGTAGTCGCGGTCGGTGAAGGTGCTCGGCTTCTGAGCCACGCTCACATCGACGCGGCCGCTGGGGTTGGAGAAGACCGCCAGCGGCTTGCGCGGGGCTGGGTACTTGGCTGCAATGCCATCGTCGGGCAGGGCCGCAAAGCCTTCCGGCACACCTAGGGTGATGTTTTTGCCGACGGGCGTTTTCTTAAGCTTAGGCGCGGGCGCTACAAAGGCAACCAACGTAAACAGCACCAGCAGCGGCGCCAAACGCAAAATGGAAGAGATTTTCATACGACAAAGTAAGGCAAGCAGTCGGAACTGTAGGAACGCGCCGCGGCGTGTTCTCGCGTGCACGACCTAGGTCTTGAAAAGGTTGTTGTCAACCTAAGTGTTGTAAACACCAGACGCGTTGCGGTGCGTTCCGATAAAACAAAACCTCCGCGGAGTGAACCACGGAGGTTTTCAGGACTTAGCCAGACAAACGGCTTAGCGGCGCTTCTTGCCCGTGGCCGGCTTTGAAGGATACTTAATACGCACCTGCTTCCAGTACACGTAGTTGCCGGTTTTGGCTTCTACCAGATACGTGCCGGCCGGAATCCGACCTAGGTTGACGGGCTGACCGGTGTTGTCCTGCGGGTCGAGGGCAGTGGTGTACACCGGCACATTCTTGTAATTGGTCATCACCAGCGTGCCGGGTTTGGTGAACTGCTGCGTGAAGCTCAGCATAATGGTTTGGGAGCTGGGGTCAGGATATACGTCGATGCCCGACAGCGTCTCCACGCGCTTGATCGGGCCATCAAGCGTTACCGGCTCAGCACCACTGGATTTAGACTTGATAACGGCGCCGGTGGCCGCTGATTTCGATTTGGTTTTAACCTTGGTGGACGTCTGCGCGTGAGCCCCCGAAAGGGTGAGCAACGCAGCGGCGCAGCTGAAAAGAACAATGCGTTTCATGTAAAAACGAAGGAGGAAGTTAAAACGGAGTAGTGCCTGGAAGTTGCATACTCCGTACCAGAATGGGTTTTGGATACGGGTGAAGCTAGCTTATGACGCTACAAAGCACGTTTTAATCGATGAAAGTTCTAATGGTATCTGGCTAAAATCCGACTTTAACAACCAGTTGACTTATCTTTCCTGCCTAACTTTGTTGCTGGCTAGTAGTGAGTAGTAAGTAGTGAGTAGTTAGTTTCCCATGCTGCTACTTGGCTCATCTAACTACTCACTACCTAATACTTACTACTGAATTATGCTCCGAACGCATACCTGCGGCGAACTCCGCCTCGATAACGCTGGTCAAACTGTTACGCTCACCGGCTGGGTGCAGCGCACCCGCGACAAAGGCGGCATTTTCTGGGTTGACCTGCGCGACCGGTACGGCATCACCCAGCTCACGCTGGAAGAAGGCGTGGAAGCCGACGAGCTGCGCGAGCTGGCCCGCACCCTAGGTCGGGAGTTTGTGGTGCAGGTAACTGGCAAAGTGGCCGAGCGCTACTCCAAAAACGAGAAAATTCCAACCGGTGCCATCGAGATTCGGGTGCAGCAGTTGGAGGTGCTTAACCCTGCCAAGCTGCCGCCCTTCCTCATCGAAGACGAAACCGACGGCGGCGACGACCTGCGGATGAAGTACCGCTACCTCGACTTGCGCCGCACGCCCGTGCGCCAGAATCTGATGCTGCGCCACCGCATGGCCCAGGCGGTGCGCCGCTACCTCGACGGCGAGCAGTTCATTGAAGTGGAAACGCCCGTGCTGATTAAGAGCACGCCCGAAGGCGCCCGCGACTTTGTGGTGCCCTCGCGCATGAATCCCGGCGAGTTCTACGCCCTGCCGCAGTCGCCCCAGACATTCAAGCAGCTGCTGATGGTGTCGGGCTTCGACCGCTACTTCCAGATTGTGAAGTGTTTCCGCGATGAAGACCTGCGCGCCGACCGCCAGCCCGAGTTCACTCAGATCGACTGCGAAATGGCGTTTGTGGAGCAGGAAGACATCCTGAACACCTTCGAAGGCTTGGTGAAATATCTGTTCAAGGAAGTGAAAGGCCTTGAAATCAATGAACTGCCGCGCATGACCTACGCGGACGCCATGCGTCAGTACGGCAACGACAAGCCCGATACGCGCTTCGAAATGAGGTTCGTAGAACTGAACGACATCGTGAAAGGCCAGAACTTTCCGGTGTTCGACAAGGCCGAGTTGGTAGTCGGTATCAACGCTTCTACCCTTGCCACCTACACCCGCAAGCAGCTCGACGAGCTGACGGAGTTTGTGAAGCGCCCGCAGCTAGGTGCGACTGGCCTCGTGTACGCCCGCGTAGAAGCCGGCGGCTTGGTGAAATCGTCGGTGGATAAATTCTACTCGCAGGAAGAGCTGCAAAAGTGGAAAGAAGCCTTTAACGCTAGCGAAGGCGACCTGCTGCTTATTCTGGCGGGCGATGCGAACAAGACCCGCAAAGCTTTAAGTGAGTTGCGCTTAGAAATGGGCCAGCGCCTAGGTCTGCGCGACAAAGACACGTTCTCGCCGTTGTGGGTCGTGGACTTCCCGTTGCTCGAATACATCGAAGAGGAAGGTCGTTATTTCGCCATGCACCACCCGTTCACCTCGCCCAAGCCCGAAGACCTAGCTTTGCTCGACAATCCCGACACCATCGGCGAAGTGCGGGCCAACGCTTACGACATGGTTATCAACGGCGTAGAAGTCGGCGGCGGCTCCATCCGTATCCACGACCGTGGCGTGCAGGCGCGCATGTTCTCGTTGCTAGGTTTCTCCGATGAGGAAGCTAAAGCCCAGTTTGGCTTCCTGCTCGACGCCTTCGAATACGGCGCGCCGCCTCACGGCGGTATTGCCTTCGGCTTCGACCGCCTATGCTCGCTCTTCGGCGGCGCTGACAGCATCCGCGACTTCATCGCCTTCCCGAAGAATAACTCCGGCCGCGACGTGATGATTGACTCGCCCTCGCAGATTTCGGAAGCGCAGCTGAAGGAACTAAGCATCAAGACGGCGGTAGTGCCAGCAAAGTAACCCTTAGAGCAACAAAACGACGAAGCCTAGCTATTAATAGCTAGGCTTCTCCTTTATACTAATGGTAGAGGTTCGGTACACGCGTTGGAAAGCAAAGGTGATGGTATCGTTTGGCGCTATCATCATTCTTGTTGCCATGCTAACTGTCATTCGTGGAATGGATCAACTACTCCCTGGCATAATTGAGGCCTTAGTTGGAGCATTGATAATACACATGGCAAATCTACGTCTTAAGGAAAGAGACGTATTGTTGCGGCTCACGCCGGAAAAGGTATGGACGAAGGAGTTGGGGTGGCAGTCATGGGAAAATTTGGCAGTTAGTTTAGAGCGAATACGCCTAGGTTACTACTCACTAGAGATTCGTCCGGTTAATGATTTAACGCCACGGTTTTTTGAGTATGTCCCTTACTTAGATATAGAAGGTGAAGAACTGAAAAGATGGGTGCAGCAGTTTGCGAGAACCTCAAATTCATACATGTAGGTAGTGCTTAACTAACCAGGTTTGGAAGAAACGACAGCGGCGCCTGAGATATCAGACGCCGCTTTCTAGTCTGGCCTTTTGCCATAAGTCGAGTAGCAGTAGCTCTTTAGTAAATAATGCAGCACAAGCAAGGATTTTTCCTAGTTTTGACTAGCTGAATTTCGGTGGCTCGACTAGCTGCCGCCTTGCTCATGAAGCGAACTAGTGTTCTGTTACTTTGGGTGCTATGCCGGTGGGTGTGGGCTGCTTCTGCCGCGTGGGCTCTGCCAGCTGCTGCTCAGTCGCCGGCCTTACTGTTTCATACCCTAACCACCGCCGACGGTCTGTCGCAGAACAGTGTGTCGAGCATGTTGCAGGATCGGCGGGGGTTTCTGTGGCTAGGTACCCAGGATGGGCTCAACCGGTTTGATGGCGCGGGCTTTCACGTCTTTCGCAACGACCCGCAGCGGCCGGGCAGCTTAAGCAGCAACTTCATCCTTTCTCTGACGCAGGATCAGCAAGGCAAAATCTGGGTGGGTACCGGGGGCGGCGGGCTGTGTCAGTATGACCCCGTAACGGGAAAGTTCCGCATTTTTCAGAACAACCCGAACGAGCCAGGCGGCATTGCCGACAACTTCGTGCGGGCGGTGTTTTGCGACAAAGAAGGACGGATTTGGGTGGGCACGGAAGATGGCTTGCATCGCGTGGCAAAGAATGGCCGTTCTATTCAGCGCTTTCAGCACCGGCCCACCAACCAGGCCGAGGTGCGGCAAAATTCCATCCGGGTCATTGCGCAGGCCGTGGATGGCAGCTTGTGGGTAGGCACCGGCGAAGGGCAAATAAGCCAATTGGACCCGCACACCAACCAACTGGTGCCGCATCCGCGGTGGCAGGCTGCCAGCGCCATTACATCCTTGTTTCCTGATCCGCGCGGCGGCTTGTGGGCCGGCACCGAAACGGATGGCATTGCCTACCTAGGTTTGCATAACGAGCTGCCGCAGGTACTCCGGGCCGATGCCGCGAGGCCGGGCAGCTTACCTAACAATAACATCCGGTCGTTGCTGCTGGATAAGCAGGGCACGCTGTGGGTCGGCACGGCCATGGGGCTAGGTCGCTACCAGCGCCAGACGAACACGTTTGACACCTTCCTGCACGTCCAGCACAGTCCGTATTCGCTGCCCGGCAATGTGGTGCAGTCGTTATTTGAGGACCGCACGGGGCTGCTGTGGGTGGGTACCGAAAATGGCCTGAGCAGCTTCGATAGTCACCCGGTTGCTTTCGGGACTTATCCGATCAGCCGTCGGGGAAACGGGCCTTTATGGGCCGTGTGTGAAGATGCGGCGGGGCGCGCCTGGGTGGGTACTGAAAGTGAAGGCCTCGTCTGCTACGACCCTGGCACGGGGCAGCGCCGGGAGTTTCGCCACAACCCGCAAGACCCCAACAGCCTGAGCGAAGACTACGTGCGCGCTTTGTGGATCGACCGGCGCGGGCGCTTGTGGGTCGGCACGCAAAGCCAGGGGCTTGACTGTCTGGAGCCGGGCAGCACCAGCTTCCGTCACTTCCGCCACGAACCCGATCAACCGGGCAGCATCAGCGACGACTTTATCCGGGCTTTGTACGAGGATGCGCAGGGGCGCTTATGGATTGGCACAGAACACGGCCTGAACCGGTATGATGCTGCTACGGAGCGGTTTACCGTTTATCAGCATGATGAGCAAAACCTAGCTAGCTTGAGCAACAACTTCGTGCGGGTGATTCGCCAGGACCGGCACGGGCAGCTCTGGGTGGGTACTGGTGGAGGCGGCTTGTGCCAGTTTGACCCGCAAAGCGGTACGTTTCGAGCGTTCCGCGCTAATGCACGACAGGCAAAAAGCCTGAGCAGCAACTTTGTGCGGTCGATTCTGGAAGACCATGCCGGGGTGCTGTGGGTGGGCACGGAAGGCGGGGGCTTCTGCCGCTTGGATGATGCCAAAGTGGGGCGCTTCACGACCTTCCGCGAACCGCAGGGCTTGCCTAATGATGTGGTGTATGGCATGCTGGAAGACGAGCAAGGCAACCTCTGGCTTTCCACCAACAAGGGCATTGCGCGCTTTATGCCGCGTACGCGGCAGTTCCTGAACTTCGATATGCGCGACGGACTGGTGCAGGATGAGTACAATGCCGGCGCTTACTGCCGCGGGCGTAGCGGCCGCTTTTATTTTGGAGGCGTGATTGGGCTGGTTGTTTTCCGGCCTGGCGAAGTGCGGATCAATGATGCTCCGCCGCCCGTCGTGCTCACCGATTTTCGCAAGTTCGACGAAACGGTGGCCTTGGATTCGTCCATCACGGAGCAACAGGTGGTGCGGCTGAGCCCCCGCGACTATTTCTTTTCCCTCGAATTCGCCGCCCTCAACTTTCGCCGGCCCGACAAAAACCGCTACGAATATCGGCTCGAAAGCTTCGACCCCGGTTGGGTAGCGGCCGGCACGCGGCGCGAAGCCACCTACACAAACCTAGGTCCGGGCACCTACACCTTCCGGGTGCGAGCCAGCAACAACGATGGCGTGTGGAACCAACGCGGGACGGCCCTCACCATTGTGGTAGAGCCGCCCTGGTATCAGACGTGGTGGTTCCGGGTGCTGGGCAGCTGGGGCGTGTTTGGGGTGCTGTTTTTCGCGTATCGGGTGCGGGTGCGCCAGTTGCTGGCCATGGAGCGGGTCCGGCACGGCATTGCCCGCGACCTACACGACGACATGGGCTCTACGCTGAGCAGCATTTCCATTCTGAGCCAGCTGGCCCGCGACCACCAGCAGCACCAGCGCCCCGAGCAGGCTAGCCGCTTGCTGGAGCAAATCGGGGACAGCTCGCGCCGAATGCTCGATGCCATGGACGATATCGTGTGGGCCATCAACCCGGCCCACGATTCGCTCGACGACGTGACGGCCCGCATGCGCCGCTTTGCTTCCGAGGTGCTCGAAAGCCGTGGTGTCGATTTTACGTTTCGGGTAGCGCCATCGGTGCAGGGGCTGCGGCTGGATATGCAGGCCCGACGCGAGTTTTTCTTGCTCTTTAAAGAATCGGTGAATAACCTAGCTAAGTACTCGCAGGCTACCGAAGCGGCTATTGCGCTTTCCTATCAGAAGCACCATCTCGTTCTGAATGTGGAAGATAACGGCATCGGCTTCGATCCGCAGGCTCCGGCAAGGGGCGGTGGCAACGGTATGGTAAACATGCGCGCCCGCGCCGCTGCTATGAAGGGAAAACTCACGATTGATACCGCGCCGGGCCAAGGAACCAAGCTGGAGCTGAGCGTACCGCTTGAAAGCTAGGCTAGGTTGCGCTAACGTGTCATTCCGAGTATTCTGCGCATCAAGCAGCGACGAGGTATCTGAGTGTACTAGCTAACTAAGTAATTCAGCTTCCTCGTCGCTGCTTGATGTGCAGAATACTCGGGATGGCAACTAGCCTAGGTATCACATGATTATGCAGTCGCGCGGCGTCGGCGGTCGTCGTACCTTAGAGTCACAATTAAACACACTATGGAAACTTCAACTCGCGTACTCATTTATGAAGATAATCCCGATCTGCAAGCTAGCTTGAGCCAGCTGATTGCCGGCGCCCCAGGATTGTCCTTAGTCGGTGCTTTTGGCAACTGCACCCAGGTTACGACCGACGTAGCCCGCCTCCAACCGCACGTCGTCCTGATGGATATCGACATGCCTGGCATCAACGGCATTGAAGGCTTACGCCGCATCAAGGCCGGCTCGCCGAATATCAACGTAGTGATGCTTACTGTGTTCGAGGAAAATGAGCGGGTATTTGGCGCCGTGTGCGCCGGGGCCGACGGCTATCTGCTCAAGAAAACGCCGCCCGCTCGTTTGCTCGAAGCCATCGGAGAAGTGCGCGCCGGGGGCGCCCCCATGACGCCCGCCATTGCCCGCCAGGTGTTGCAGCTTTTCCCGAAAGCACCAACGTCTTCCGCCGCCACCGCCGACGATTCGGCCGCTAATCTGAGCCCCCGCGAGCGGGAAATCCTGCGGCTCTTGGTGGAAGGCTACAGCTACAAGATGATTGCCGCCGACCGCGACATCAGCATTGACACCGTGCGCTCCCACATCAAGAAGATCTACGAAAAGCTGCACGTGCGCTCGATGACCGAAGCCGTGAGCAAAGCCCTGCGCCAGGGCTTGGCCTAGAACCTAGCTTTGCGCCGAAGGAGGAGTGTGCCATCACATGATCATGTGATTGATGGGTGGCTGCGACCTAGGTATCTTGAGCCTCCTAGCACTAGCCGCCGGGCTAGCTAACCTCAGGAAGTTCTTTGCTGGCACCGCCAGCCGTAGCCTTCAACTCCTCTGTCTTATGGCAAAGCCACGTCGTAATCTCGTCTTAATTCTGGTTGGTCTTTGCCTTACCGGGCGGCCGGCTCTCGCCTGAGCTTGTTGGAGCAGAGCAAGTTGATAGATTTTGGTGCTTCGTTTCACTAGCTGATTACTGGCTCTTGGGCAAGCAGTTGGCTAGGTTCTGCCGCCGTTTGCGCTAAGTTTCGTTGCGGGCATCAGGCTGAAAAGGCTATCTTCGGAGTAGTAAACTTCGTTAGTGGCCTTCCATATGCAGGTTCTGCAAAAAATCTCGCTCGATCAGCTTTTCGTTCTCGACATCGAAACCGTGCCCTGCGTGGGCTGCCACGATGAGCTGAACGATATGCTGCGGCTGCTCTGGGAGCACAAATGCCACGCCCTGCGCCGCGAGAAAGGCTGGAGTTCCAGCCGCGCCGATGTGGAAGAAATGCCTTCGCACCTGGAAGCCGCCAGCCTCTTCGAGCAGGCCGGCATCTACGCCGAGTTTGGGCGCGTGGTGTGCATTTCGGTGGGCTGTTTCTACTTTGATAAGCAGGAGGAGAAGTGGCGCTTCAAAGTAAAAAGCTTTGCCGACCACGACGAAAAGAAGATGCTACAGGAGTTTGCGACGCTGCTGGCCCGCAAACCTAGCTACTTGCTGTGCGCGCACAACGGCAAGGAATTCGACTTCCCCTACCTAGGTCGGCGACTGCTCATCAATGGCTTACAGCTGCCGCCGCAGCTCGATATTGCCGGCAAGAAGCCTTGGGAAGTGTCGCACCTCGACACGATGGAGCTGTGGAAGTTTGGTGACCGGAAGTCGTTCACGTCGCTGGCGCTGCTGGCAGCCATGTTCGGCATTCCGACGCCCAAAGACGACATTTCGGGCGCCGACGTGGCCCGCGTGTACTACAGCGACAACGACTTGCCGCGCATCGTGCACTATTGCCAGAAGGATATTATCACCACGGCCCGGCTGCTTCAGCGCTTCCGCGGCGAAGAACCGTTCGGTGATGAGGCCGTCGTGTATGCCGATGAAGTGGGCGTGGTGATGCGGCGCGTGTAGCTGCTCGCGCCTGCTAGTTGCGAAGTAAATAGTTGATAAACATAGGAAGGCCCCGCCCGATAAGCTGCTAAAAAGCTGTCCGGTGGGGTTTGTGTTTGCGGACCTAGGTGCCGGGCCAACTGCGACACGGACGAGCCCGCATTCAGCTGATTATGTAGAATTTACGGGTGCTCTTAAATCCGGGTGGTGCCGCGCTGTCGTATGGCTATTTTTCTTGAATGGTAATGATCAAGAAAAAATTTGGACTGTGTTGCTGGCCTTAAGCCTCTTCGGATATGATTTTAACTCAAAGTTTATTAGAAGAAGTAAAGAGCTTTGTTCTTCGCAACGAACTGACGCAAGTAGGACGCATTGCCGACGAACCAGAGTTCGAAACGAAAAACGCGCTGAGTCGGGTGGTGCCACTTGTAGTCAATAGCTTGGTTGAGTTGGCTGAGCAAGTGAGTGGGCGCGACGTGGTGTGGAGCATGGCGCGCGAAGCTGCCAAATCGGAGGTGCTCAGTAATCCGCATAAAGCGCTATACGCCACGAAATCCATCTCAGAGCGAGGTGCTCAACTCATTAGCTCTCTGCTGGGCGAACGGTATGAACCTAGCATCCAGAGTATTGCTGCGGCAGCCGGTATTCAGCCGGGTTCTGTAGTTGACTTACTCAACATCATAGTGCCCGTGGCCCTAGGTATGCTGGGCGAGCAGGTGGCAGAGCACCACTGGAGCGCTGAGGCCTTGAGCCGTTGGATGCGTAGTCAGCAAAGTCAGCAGGCCGGGGAACTCGCCTTGCCGGCGTTTGTGGTGCCAACAACCGGGGCCGGAGCATCGCGCGCAACCCGCTCAGCCGATGCCACGAGCCGCTGGTTGTGGATTGCTTTGGTTGTTGCGGCTTGCCTCATCGGCTACCTGCTGGGCTATCAGCCGCGCCCGGAAGCAGAAGCCAGGTACCAGCCGGTGTACAACCTGCCGAATGCCGCCGTGCCCGACGGGCCCTGGGATGCCGGCAACCCCGCAGCCATTCAGGCTAACGGCAACTACAGCAAAGACAACGGCAGCTACATCTATGACCGGGCCGGGGTGCCGGTTGTGCTGAAGCTAGGAGGCGGCGTTCGGCAGATCATCGGTGCTAACTCCACGGAAAACAAGTTGTATCAGTTTCTCGCCGATCCTGCCAAAAACGTTGATAACGTGAACCTTAGTAAAAACTGGATTACGTTTGACCGCATCTATTTCGAATCGAATAAAGCCATTCTGACGGCTGAGTCGATGTGGCAGCTGTCGAACGTGGCCAGTATTCTCAAGACCTTTCCCAAGGCGCAAGTGCAGCTAGGCGGCTACACCGATAGCACCGGCAGTGCCACGCTGAATGAGCGCCTGAGCCAGGCGCGGGCGCAAGCCGCAAAGGCTACGCTCGTGAAATTCGGCGTTGATAGCACAACCGTAGCGGCAAAGGGCTACGGCTCCCGGCACAACATTGCCAGCAATACCTCCGAAGATGGGCGCGCCCTGAATCGGCGGGTTAGCATTCATGTTACCCGAAAATAGTAGCGTACTTACTTTATTGAACCAGAAGAAGCAAACGAAAAAGAGCGGCCCGCAAAGCCGCTCTTTTTCGTGGGGAAACGTATAAGTCAGCTCAACCGTGATTACTGATAACCAAGGATTTATAGTATAGAATTTGGTGCTTATCTGCTAAATTTTTGTATTATTATCCTCTCAAAGAGCTAATCGTCACGTTTATGATTATGACACAGAGTTTACTGGAAGAAATCAAGGGCTTTATACTACGCAACGAGCTGACGCACATCGGCGACCTGGCAAACGAGCAGGAGCTAGGTGTGCGGAGTGCGCTGCGGCGTGTTGTGCCCCTCACGGTGAGCAGCCTCGTGGAGTTGGCCGAACGTGTTGGTGGGCGCGAAGTGGTATGGGGCATGGCCCGGGAAGCTTCGAAAGCCAACGTGCTCAGCAATCCGCGCCATGCCTTGGAGCACGATGCCGCCGTCGATGCCAATCGCGGCGTCAACCTGATAAGGTCTTTACTGGATGATCGTTACCAGGGCGCCGTGCGCAGCATTGCGGTTGCATCCGGCATTCAGACGACTGCCGTGGCGGATCTGATTAACGTGGTGGTGCCGGTGGCGCTGGGGATGCTGGGCGAGCAGGTTGCCGAGCACAACTGGGATGCCGACGGCCTTAGCCAATGGCTGCAAAGCCAGCGGGAGCAGCACCCGGCCCAACCCGTAGCTGCCGCCCCGATGGTGGCCGCCATACCGAGCCTTGAGATGCCTAGGTCACCGGCCGCGGGTTTGGTGCAGACGGCAGATAACTCAAGCCGCTGGCTGTGGGCCGCGCTGGTAGTAGCGGCGGCTGTAATTGGCTATCTGATAGGGTATAAGCCAGGAGCTGTGGAAGCGCCGGGCTCCGCTGCCCTGGCAGGAGTTGAGGGTTTGGCGACGCCAGCTAACGCGGGCAGAAGAGAAGATGATAATAGAGTCAACGCCTCGGCTACCGTGCGGGGCCACTACGACCAAGCCAGCGGCAACTACATCTACGATACGGGCTTGCCGCTGGTGCTGAAGCTCAGCAACGGCACTAAGCAGATTGTGGGGGCCAACTCGACGGAAAACAAGCTCTACCAGTTCCTCTCGGACCCCAACATGCAGGTGGATTCGGTGAACCGCACCAAAGGCTGGATCGGCTTCGATCGGGTGTATTTCGACCCTTATAAGACGACGCTCACGGGCGAATCATTGGTGCAGCTCCAGAACGTGGCCGAGATTCTGAAGGTATTTCCGAAAGCGAAGATCAAAATCGGCGGCTACACCGATACCCGCGGCGATGCCGTTAAGAACCTGAAGCTGAGTGAAGACCGGGCAAAGATGGCAATGGCCACGCTCATCAACCTAGGTATTGCAACCGCGCGTATCGAGGCGAAAGGCTACGGCGATAAGCACGGCATTGCCAGCAACGATACCGAAGATGGCCGCGCCCTAAATCGCCGCATCAGCCTGCGGGTAACAAGCAAGTAACGAAAGAGGCTAGGTTTTTGGCATAGTAGTTGTAAACTGACTGATACAACTACTTACCATATTGTTTACTAAGCCTATATAGAAACTCTACTACTTTACGTGAGTACAAAAAGGTCGGCCATTATGGCCGACCTTTTTGATTTTTAAAGCTGTCTGTCGAGATATTATAAGAACGTCATTCCGAGGCAACGAGGAATCTCGCGTGCAATGGTAACTCCAATCGTTAGGGTTACCATTGCACGCGAGAGTCCTCGTTGCCTCGGAATGACGTTCTAAAACCTTCTTAAAAATTCAAACCGCTTCTTGCCGCCTTATAAAAGATTGCTGACCAGGCTCGGCAATACCCCCAACACGATAGTCAGCAACGCAAGTAGCACCAGTACTGCGGACTGAAAGCCGGTAACAGCAACCGGCGTAGCGTCCTCTTCATCGATAGCCGGGCGCATGTACATGGCAATAACCGGTCGCAGGTAGTAGTAGATGCCAACCATCGACATGACTACCGCAAATACTACCAGGCCGATATGCCCTTTGTCGACAGCGGCGCCGAACAGGAAGAACTTGCCGAAAAAGCCGCCAGTCAGCGGAATACCCGCCAGCGAAAGCATGGCTACCGTCATCACGAAAGCTAGCAGCGGGTTGGTTTTTGCTAGCCCATTCAGGCCATCGTAATCTTCCCGCTGGCGCTGATCGATAACCAGCTTCAGCACGGCAAAGGCAGCCACGGTTGCAATCGAGTACGCCAGCGAATAGAAGAAGATACCGTTAGCCGAGAGCTTGCCATTCAGCGCGACCAGACCGATAAACAGATAGCCCGCGTGCGAAATGCTGGAGTACGCCAGCATCCGTTTTGCGCTGTTTTGCGCTACGGCGCCCACATTGCCGATAAGCAGCGTAAGCACCGTCATGGCCATGATTGTCGGAATCCAGAAGCTTTGTGCGGAGCTGAAGGCAATCATCAGCAGCTTCAGGAACGCCGCGAAGCCAGCCGTTTTTACCACCGTGCTCATGAATGCGGTAAAGAACGTGGGGGTGCCTTCGTACACATCCGGCGTCCAGTAGTGGAAGGGAGCAGCCGATACTTTGAAACTGATACCAATGAACATCAGCAACATACCGATGTAGAGCATGGGCGTGAAGCTAGCATTGGCCGGGTTGGCAACCCCAGCACCGATTTGGGTAAGCTGGAATGTACCGGTCGCGCCGTACACCAGCGCAATGCCGAACAGCAGAATACCCGTGGCGAAGGAGCCCATCAGGAAGTACTTCAGGGCCGCTTCGTTGGAGCGCACGTTGCGCTTGTCGGAGCCAGCCAGCACGTACATCGAGATGCTCAGGATTTCAATTCCGACGAACAGCATCAGTAAATTGTCGTAGCTCACCATCATGATGGCGCCCACCAGCGAGAACAGCAGCAGCGAGTAATATTCGGCCAGGTTGGCTTCGCCATCGCGCACGTACTTTTCGGAGAAAGGCAGGAGCAGCAGCGTCGTCAGGACCACAATGCCCGTGAACGCCACCGAGTAGCGGTCGATGGTGAGCATGTTATTGAAGTACGACTGCGAGGCGGCATTCCAGTCCAGCACGTTCGCCCCGAATACGACAACCAGAATGAGCATTGCCACCGGCAGCAGCATCCGGTTGGAACGCAGGAAGCCCAGGAATAAGTTGGCAATGCCGAGAACAGAGAGAAGAACAATAGAAATCATATCGGCTGAATGTAGCGCGAAGCTTGTGCTTCGCGTATCGTTAAACGACTATCGTTGAAGCGGCACAGGTTAGGTCGTTCAACGATGCGCGAAGCGCAAGCTTCGCGCTACAGCGTGCTACCGTTTCACAATATCCAGGAGCTGGATAATGCTAGGTTCAGAAATGTGCAGGAAGGTATTGGGAAACAAGCCAATCCAGAATACCAGCAAAATCAGCGGTACCAGCACGGCCAGCTCGGCGCCGGTCAGGTCGCGGATGGTAGCCGTGAACGACGTATCCGGACCTAGCATCACGCGCTGGAACATACGCAGCAAGTACACCGCCGCGAAGATGATGGTCAGGCCGGCAATGGCACCAAGCCATGCGCTATATTCATACACGCCCGCCAGCAGTAAAAATTCGCCGACGAAACCCGCCGTGAGCGGCAGCGCTACCGTGCTGAGCAGCATGACCAGGAACGTAACCGACAGCACCGGCGTGTGGCGCGTGAGGCCACCTAGGTCGGCAATTTCGCGAGTGCCGGTGCGGCGCTCGATGCAGTCGATGACGAAGAACATACCAACGGCATTCACACCGTGAGCTAGCATTTGAATAACGGCACCTTGCAAACCTAGCTGCGTGAGCGAGAATACGCCCGCCGCCATTAGCCCAACGTGAGAGAGCGACGAATACGCAATCAGCCGCTTCATGTCGCGCTGACGAATGGCGATAATAGCGCCGTAGATAATGCCAATTACGGCCAGTACCATCACGGGTTTGCTCCACTGGCTGACACCTAAGGGCACAACAGGCAGCAGCCAACGCAACGTGCCGTAGATACCCATTTTGAGCATGATGCCCGAAAGCAGCATGGTAGCCGGCGCGGGCGACTCCGTATACGTATCGGGTTGCCAGGTGTGGAAAGGGAAGACTGGCATCTTCACCGCGAAAGCAATGAAAATCAGCCAGAACAGCCACGATTGCTCCGCTGCGCTCAGACTCAGGTTGTAGAAAGCCAGCAGGTCAGAGCTGCGCGGGGCGCCGTTTACACCCGTCTGGAAGTAGAGGTACACGAAGGCCGCCAGCATGAACAGCGAGCCGATAATGGTGTAGAGAAAAAACTTGAACGTAACCTGAATGCGCCGTTCGCCGCCCCACACGCCGGCAATAAAGTAGATCGGAATAAGCGCCACTTCCCAGAAGAAGTAGAACAAGAACGCATCCAGCGATACGAACACACCAATCAGGCCCGTCTGCATGAACAGGATAAGCGCGTAGAAAGCCGAGGCATTCTTATACTCGTGGCGGAAGGATGCCAGCATAATCAGCGGCACCAGAAACGTGGTGAGCAGCACCAGCAGTAAGCTCAGTCCATCTAGTCCGATGTGGAAGCGAATGCCGGAAGAAGCAATCCAAGGCTGATCGATAGCGAATTGCGTAGCCGACGACGACTTAGAGGCAATGGCTACCACGACCGCCAGCACAAATTCGAGCAGCGCCGCCCCAAACGCCACCACGCGGGCAGTGCCACCTTTGAAAAAGTGCAGCAGCAAGGCAGCCGCCAGGGGAAAGAAAAGGAGAAGAGCTGTAAGCATTAGGTAAGCGGGTTGTTCAGGCGACGTTTAAATGCAAGAAGAGCTTTTCGGTCAGTGTAGGAAGCTCTCAAAGCTAGGTGAAGAGCATACAACCAACCGATAATCGTCCAGCCTAGAAATACATTGATTAGAAGAATAAGCCGATGATTCTGCTGATGGTGGCCGTAGATGGTAGGTAAAAGGTAGCCGCCTAAAAGAAGAGTTATTCCTAATGGCCCAATTCCAGGGTTAACATCTGCTAGTAAGAGCATACTCCTAGCTAGGTCTAAAACCGAAACAGGTTCAGGGCTAAGATCAGCACAATACCTACCACCATCAGAATCAGATACATTCCAGTCGTACCCGTTTGCACGTAGCGCAGAAGCTGCCCTCCACCTAGGGTGATGCGACCGAAGCCATTTACAATCGGATCGATGATGCCTTGCTCCACGAAGCGGTACAAGCCCCGCGACAAGCCCATGATGGGGCGCACGAATAGCGCGTTGTACAGTTCATCCACGTAGTATTTGTGGTACACGAGGCTCTCCGGCGCTGAGCGCTGACCTTCGTCTTCGGCCGGCAGCACGCCGCGGCTCACATACTGTACGTAGGCCAGCACGATACCTAGCACGCCCGCCGCTACCGAAGCACCAATGAGCATCAGCTCGGTATTGTGGTCTACCTCGGCAGCAAACGCGGCCGGGTTGATGCGCTGTGAGTAGGTAAAGAGCGGCGCCAGGTAGTCGGCCAGGTAATGCTTACCTAGGATCATCGGAGCGCCCATGAAACCGCCCACGGCTGCTAGCACGGCCAGAATGATGAGCGGCAGCGTCATCGAAGCGGGCGACTCATGTAGGTGATGCTTCTGCTCCTCCGTGCCGCGGAATTGACCGAAGAAGGTGAGGAACAGCAGCCGGAACATGTAGAAAGCCGTCAGGAACGATGTGAACAAGCCAATGGCCCACATGAGCTTGTTGTGCTCGTACACATGGCTCAGGATTTCATCTTTAGAGAAGAAACCCGAGAACGGCGGGATGCCCGAAATAGCCAGGCAGCCAATGAGGAAGGTGATAAACGTAATAGGCAGGGCTTTGCGCAAACCGCCCATGCGGCGCATGTCCTGCTCGTTGCTCATGGCGTGAATCACGGAGCCCGCACCTAGGAACATCAGCGCCTTGAAGAAGGCGTGCGTCAGGACGTGGAACATAGACGACGTGTAGCCCATTACGCCCAGCGCCAGGAACATATACCCCAGCTGCGACACCGTAGAATAAGCCAGTACCTTCTTGATGTCGTTCTGTGCCAGACCGATAGTGGCGGCAAAGAAGGCAGTAGCCAGGCCTACAATACCAACTACTTCCAGCGTAGTAGGAGAGAGGGTGAATAACACATTGGAGCGCAGCACCATGTAAATACCAGCCGTTACCATCGTTGCGGCGTGGATGAGGGCGGAAACAGGCGTCGGGCCGGCCATGGCATCGGGTAGCCAGGTGTAGAGCGGCAACTGCGCCGATTTACCCATCGCGCCCACAAATAGCAGCAGCGTAATGGCCGTGCAGATACTGGCCGTATAAGGTCCGAACTGTGCTAAAGAAGCTTTCTGGAAGACCTCACCGTATTGTACCGAGTTGAAGGTGAGGTAGATCAGGAAAATACCGAGCAGAAAACCTAGGTCGCCAACACGGTTGATGATGAAGGCTTTCTTGGCGGCATTGTTGAAGTTCTCGTGCTTGTTCCAGAAGCCGATGAGCAGGTAAGAGCAGAGCCCCACGCCTTCCCAGCCGATAAACAGAATTACGAAGTTAGCCCCGAGCACCAGCACCAACATGCTGAATACGAACAGATTCAGAAAGCTGAAGTACTTACCCACGTTCTCGTCGTGGTGCATGTAGCCGATGCTGTAAACATGAATCAGGAAGCCTACGCCCGTCACGAGCAGCAGCATAATCAGGCTGAGCTGGTCGATCTGGTAGGAGAACGGAATCTGCATCGAGCCCACCGAAATCCAGTCGAACAGCGTGACGGTGTACTGGTACTGAAAGGTGCTGAACAGGTACGCCGAAATTAGAAACGAACCTAGCACGGTAGCGCTGCCAATTACACCCGCTATCGTTCCCGACAAACGTTTGTTGAGCAGGCCATTAATCAGAAAGCCTAAAAACGGCAACAGCGGAATCAGGATGTAGAGCAGGGTGCTATTGGGGGCGCCGGCTGCGGGGAGAACAGTTTCTTGCATAATGATTTATGCTGAAAAATACAGTAGAACGTCGTGCTGCGCTGGCCGAAGCATCTCGCGTGCAATGGCAACTGGTTAGCACTGCGGTAAAGAGGCTTCGACCGGCGCAGCATGACGTTCTACTGTATAATTACCATTTAAGACGGTTGAGAAGATTGACGTCCGTATTTTGAAAATTCCGGTAGATCATCACGATAATACCTAGGCCTACCGATACTTCGGCGGCAGCTACGGCCATGATAAAAAACACAAAAATCTGACCGTTGGGGTCAGATCGGTAGGCCGAAAAGGCAGTGAGTAATATGTTCACGGCATTGAGCATCAGCTCGATGCACATGAAGATGATGATTGCATTGCGCCGGGTGAGTACGCCCGTTACGCCAATAGCAAACAGCGCCGTCGCGAAATAAATATAGTACTGAAGCGGTACAGTGCGGATAACTTCTGGAATGTTCTGGTCCATGTAGTTGGGTGATCCTACGAAGCAAGCAAAGCAGCCGAAGCTCGGCTGAGAGAGAGTAGCTGGCAAAGGTATCCGAAATTCGGAAAAACCCGCAAAATGCGGCTGCGCTAAGCCCAACTTAATTCACACGCGCGAAACGGAAGAAAATACCAGTATTCGAATTAATACTCCGTTTACTACCAAGTAATTAGGCGATAAGGGCAAGCAAAATAGCTTGGAAAGAGCTGGCGCTGAACAAACCTAGGTGAGCCGTACGGCTTACCTAGGTTAAGGAAATAAAACGCTATAGCAGCGCCGTACTACAAAAACGTAAACGTTAGTCTATCACATCATTAGGTGATAGATGTCACATGATTAGGCGATTGACGGGAGTAGAAGCGCGAGGTAATTTTGCATCGTTCCCAGTCAGAATTGCACTTCTGTTGGGGCTTGGTTCTCGTCATCTACTTCTTCCACATTTCCTTTCAGCCACATGAAAAAGTACGTTACTTCCGCTCTGCTCTTCTGCGCTCTGACCAGCGCGCCCGCTTTGGCGCAAAGCAAAACCGCAGTACGGCCCGCCTCAACCACCAAAACCACCACGCCTGCCAAGCCGGCCACCACCGCCAAAACTACCACGGCCAAACCCATTGCCGCTAAAACAGCTGTTAAGCCAGCGACTAAGCCCGCTGTGAAACCGGCCGCCAAGCCTGCCACAACTGCCAGCAAGCCAGCGGCTGCAACTCCTGCCGTTGCCGTTGAGACTACCCCCAAGACTGTAGCGCCTGCGCCAGAGCCTACGGCAGTTAAGCCGAAGACCGCCACCAACCAGATCTTTGGCAAAGGGAGTATGGCAGCAAACCTAGGTGTTGGACTTGGGCTGGGCTACGGCTACGGCCTTAGCGGGCTGCACTCGACACCGGCCATGAGCGCCTCCTTCGAGTACGGCATTGCCGATAACCTTGGGCCTGGCACGATTGGCGTCGGCGGCATGGTGGGCTATAAGTCATACGGCTGGAAATCAAGCGGCTATAAGGGTACCTGGAGCAACATCATCGTGGCGGCCCGTGGCACGTACCACTACGATCTGTTCGAAGACCCAAAGGTAGATACCTACGCCGGCCTCTCGTTGGGCGTGCGGCACGAGCGGTATTCCGACAATGCCGGCACGGACATCTACTACTCCAAATCGAGCAGCACCTACATCACCTCGGGCATTTTTGTGGGTGGCCGCTACTTCTTCTCCGATAAGCTAGGTGCCTTCGGCGAAGTCGGCTACGACATGTCGTACCTGAAGGTCGGACTAACGGCTAAGTTCTAGCTATAGAGCTTCCCGCGAAGCTAGGTTCTGCGCAGGCCCAATCTGCTGATTCTTACAAGATCAGTGGGTTGGGCCTGCTGCTGTCAGTGTCTTTTCTAAAAAAGTCTTATCATTTAAAATATTTCCCGGCAGCACCCGTCTGCTTTAGTACGATGGAATCCTTAGCTCTCACCACCGGCGCAATGACGGCCACCACGACAGGACAGGACCGGCAGATACAAGAGGCTGTACAAGAGCAGCGTACGCGCCTCCTTGCCTTTATCCGCCGCCGCGTACCCGACGAAGCCGATGCTGAAGACATTCTGCAGGATGTCTTTGGGGAGTTGGTGGAAAGTTACCGGCTGCTCAAGCCCGTGGAGAAAGTGGCCGCCTGGCTCTTTCGCGTGGCCCGCAACCGCATCACCGACCTCTACCGCCGCAAGCGCCCAACGTCGCTGGAAGCTGAAACTGCCCGCTATAACGACAGTGAGGAAGGCGGCCTGCTACTAGCCGACGTACTGCCCGCCCCCGACGACGCGCCAGAAAACCGGCTGCTCCGCGAAACCATCATGGAAGCTCTGGCCGAAGCGTTGGAAGAACTGCCCAAAAATCAGCGCGACGTGTTTGTGTGGCATGAGCTGGAAGGCAAAAGCTTCAAAGAGCTAGTGGAAGAAACCGGCGTGCCCCTCAAAACCTTGATCTCGCGCAAGCACTACGCCGTTCAGCACCTACGACAGCGCCTGCAAGCGCTCTACACCAACTTGTTCACGGACTGACTTCATTCCTTTAATTGACATGGACCGTAAATTCTGGCTGCTTCGCGGCTTCAAATTCGTACTATTCGCCCTGCTGTTCGTAGCTGCTGTAGGTTCTCTCACCATGTACCTGTGGAATGAGCTGGTGCCCTTGTTGTTTCACGGTCCGGTTATCAACTTCTGGCAGACCTTAGGGTTACTGCTACTCTCGCGCATTCTGTTCGGCGGCTGGGGCCGTGGCGGACATGGCCAAGCTAGCTGGGCACGCAAAAAGAAGATTTGGCGTGAGAAAATGGAGTCCCGCTTATCGGGCATGACTCCGGAACAACAGGAAAAATTTCGCCAGAAAATGCAAACTGCTTGTGGGCCGCAGTGGATGCGTCGCCAAGCCCCGGAAGCGGCGCAAGCTGAGTAGTTAGAAGGAGCTTAATCAAGTTCCAGGTAAAAGCAGAAGCGGCAACTGAGTCTCAGGTGCCGCTTCTGCTTTTATAAAGTAAGTTGTTGTTTCCTTAGAAATGCCGCTCTCCTGTTTCGCGTTTGCCCAGCATGATAGCGCCCACCATAGCCACCAGAAACAGCACTGAAGCTAGCTCAAACGGCAGCAAGTACTTCTGGTACAGCACCAACCCTAGTTGGCCTACCATCCCGATCTGCGAATCGAAAGTAGTGGCATTATACGTAGTGCCAGGCTGCACATCACGCAGTGCGGCTACCATCACTACCAGTAGCAAGCCCCCTGCTACAGCCGCCGCAATCTTAGCAAGCGCCGATTTATGAGGTTCCGTGTCAGCGTTCAGGTTCAGGAACATAATTACGAACAGGAACAAGACCATGATAGCCCCGGCATACACGATGATGTTCACGGCCGCCAGAAACTGCGCATTCAAGAGCAAGTAATGCCCTGATAACGTGAAGAACGTCAGGATAAGAAACAGCACGCTGTGCACCGGGTTTTTGGCGAGTACCACACCCAGCGCACTGAACAGCGCCACAAACGACAGAAAGAAGAAGAGAGGTGGCATTTCGCAAAATGTAGCGCGAAGCTCCAGCTTCGCGCATCGTTGAACGATGTAAGTCCGAGCAATCAAACTGGACAAGGCGCGAAGCTGGAGCTTCGCGCTACACCTAGGCTGGTTGAGCTAGCTTTGCATTTAAGGCCTGAGCCTGCTCCGGCGTGAGCTGAATACCGCGCTGTGAACGGGCATCCGGCGCCACGGGCTCCACGAGGCGGTCTTTGCCGTAGATGAATTCGTCGCGCTCAAAGCGGGGTGGTGCCATCTTATCAGCCTGCAAATACACGGCGGCTTTCGGACAGGCTTCTTCGCAGAGGCCGCAGAAGATGCAGCGCAGCATGTTGATTTCGTAGCTGACGGCGTACTTTTCCTCGCGGTACAAGCCTTCTTCGCCTTTCTTCCGCTCGCCGGCTACCATCGTGATGGCTTCGGCGGGGCAGGCTACAGCGCAGAGGCCGCAGGCCGTGCAACGCTCCCGGCCCTGCTCATCGCGCTTCAGCACGTGCAGGCCACGGAACACCGGCGAAAAGGGACGCGTCTCCTCTGGGTAACGAATCGTTGCCTTTTTGGAGAAAAAGTGTCGTAAGGTAATGCTCAAGCCTTGGAAAATAGCCGGCAAGTAGGCCCGCTCCGCCAAAGTCATTGGCTTCTTTTCCAGCTTCTTAGCTCTATTACTTAGAGGTTGCATAGTCGAGATGTTGTTCAAGAACCTAGGTTAGTACCCTGCCGAACCTAGGTCGGCGCTGAATGAGCATTTACTGAATAACGCCTAACAGAATCAGACCACCCGTAAGCAGGATGTTGAAGATAGCCAGCGGAATCAGAATCGTCCAACCTAGGCGCATGAGCTGGTCGTAGCGAAAACGCGGCAAGGTCCAGCGCACCCACATGAAAAAGAAGATGAACGAGAAGATCTTGATAAAGACCGCCACCACACCTAGGATGGTGATGATGTTCTGCGCCGTTACGGCTCCTTGTGACTGCGCAAGGAAGTCGCGTAGCTCGTATTGAAACGGGAAGTTGAAGCCACCGAAGTACAGCACGCTCATCACGGCCGATGCCACGAATACGTTAATGTACTCCGCGAACAGGTACAAGCCCATTTTCATGGAGCTGTACTCGGTGTGGTAGCCACCAACTAGCTCAGTTTCACACTCAGGCAGGTCAAACGGCGTGCGGTTCGTCTCAGCGAAAGCGCACACAATGAAGATGATAAAGCCAATCGGCTGCTTCACGATGTTCCAGAAGTGCCACTCGCCCGGTACCGACTGCTGCAACGTAATTTCGCGCAACGACAGCGTGCCTGACATCATCAACACCGCAATCAGGGCCATGCCCATAGCTAGCTCGTAGCTGATATTCTGGGAAGCCGCCCTGATAGCACCTAGCAACGAGAACTTGTTGTTAGAAGCCCAGCCGCCGATCATGATACCGTACACTCCCAGCGACACCACGCCGAACACGTACAGCATACCGATGTTTACCTCAATGCCTTGTAGGTGAACGATAGTGGTTCCGAACTGCAAGTAGTTGCCGAATGGAATAACGGCCGAAGCCATCAGCGCCGTTACCATGGCCAGGCACGGGCCGAATACGAACAATGCCCTGTTGGCACCAGCCGGAAAGAACTCTTCTTTGGTGAAGAGCTTCACGGCATCGGCCAAGGGTTGCAGGATGCCGAAAGGACCGGCCCGGTCGGGGCCTACCCGGTCTTGCAGAAAGGCAGCAATAACACGTTCAGCGTAAGTAGAATAAGTAGCAATAAGCAGCGAAATGCCGAATACCACCAGTATCACGAGGGCTTGCCAGCCCAGTACAGGAAGTTCCATCGTCTAGTTACCTAATTTCATGGGTGGGTTCTGCTCCAGGTCGCGCACGGAGCTTTCTGGCAAGTCAGCAATAATCTGCTGATTAAGCACAGGTAGCTCGTAGTGGTTGGCCGAGATGACCGAAGAACGGTCGATATGCGCCGGACCTTCAATAACCCAGTCAGCAGTTTCCTTCTTCTCGAAGCGGCACTCGTTGCAGATAAACTCTTTTACCTCGCCGTACTGGTCCTTGCGAGCCGTTACACGAAGCACGTCTTTCCCTTTGTACCACAGTACCACGCGGCCGGGGCACTTCTCGTGCGAGCAGTCGCGGTGGGCGTTTACAGGCTTCGTGAACCACACGCGCTGCTTGAAGCGGAAGGTTTTGTCGGTCAGAGCACCCACCGGGCACACGTCGATAACGTTGCCCGAGAAGTCGTTGTCAATCACATTCTCGATGTAAGTACCGATTTCCGCCGCATCGCCGCGACCCAGCACGCCGTGCACGCGATTGTCGGTAATCTGATTGGCCGTGTACACGCAGCGGTAGCACAGAATGCAACGCGTCATGTGCAGCTGAATCAAAGGACCAATGTCGATTTTCTCGAACGTGCGGCGCTCTTCCTGGTAGCGCGTAGTGCTCACGCCATGCTCAAAGGCGAAGTTCTGCAAATCGCACTCGCCCGCCTGGTCGCACACGGGGCAATCGAGCGGGTGGTTGATGAGCAGCATTTCCACGATGCCCTTGCGCACGTTCAGGACCTGCTCGGAGGAGGTGTTTTCGACCACCATGCCGTCTTGCACCGGCGTCACGCACGAGGCTACCAGCTTCGGCATGGGGCGCGGGTCTTTGGCTGAGCCCGCTGCTACGCGTACCAGGCAAGCGCGGCACTTACCGCCCGAGCCTTGGAGCGGCGTGTAGTAGCACATGGCCGGTGGCACGATGCTGCCGCCAATCTTGCGTGCCGCGTTGAGAATAGAGGTACCGTCTGGTACTTCCACCTCAATGCCATCGAATGTTATTTTAGCCATTTTGGATTAAGACAGTTTAGAATCAGTCGTCATGCTGAGCTTGTCGAAGCATCTCGCGTGCTGACATTTAGAGTTACTACTTCCAAGACGCCAGGCAAGATGCTTCGACAAGCTCAGCATGACGTTTTACTACTTAAGCTAACACGGCCTTTCCCGGATACACAGCACCGGTGCGCGTAGCTTCTTGTGGGTGTTTCACGTGCCACTCAAATTCGTCACGGAAGTGACGCACGGCAGCAGCTACTGGCCAAGCGGCAGCTTCGCCAAGGGGGCAAATGGTGTTCCCTTCAATCTGCTTGGCTACACTCACCAGCAAGTCAATGTCTTCCATGTGGCCGTGGCCATACTCCAGGCGATGCAGTACTTTCTCCAGCCAGCCCGTTCCCTCACGGCACGGCGAGCATTGCCCGCATGATTCATGGTGGTAGAAACGGGAGAAGTTCCAGGTGTTGCGCACGATGCAGGTGGTTTCGTCCATGGCAATGAAGCCACCGGAACCTAGCATTGTACCCGTGATGAAGCCGCCATCTGACAGCGATTCGTACGTCATCAAGCGGTTTTCACCGGCAGTAGTCTTCAGAATCAACTCTTTAGGAAGAATCGGAACCGACGAACCACCCGCTACCACCGCCTTCAACTCCCGGCCTTTCCAGATGCCACCGCAGTACTCATCGGAGTAGATGAACTCTTCGACCGGTAAACCTAGCTCAATTTCGTAGATGCCCGGTTTGTTCAGGTGGCCGCAAGCCGAAATCAGCTTGGTGCCCGTGCTACGACCCACGCCGATTTTAGCGTACTCGTCACCCGTCATGTTCACAATGACTGGAATAGCAGCAATCGACTCCACATTGTTTACCACCGTTGGGCGGGCGTAAAGGCCTTGCACGGCCGGGAAAGGCGGCTTGTTACGTGGGTTGCCACGCTTGCCTTCCAGTGATTCCAACAGCGCTGTTTCCTCGCCGCAGATGTAAGCGCCGCCACCAGGATGCACATGCAGGTCTAAGTCGTAGCCCGAACCTAGGATGTTCTTGCCTAAGAAGCCATTGGCATACGCCTCAGCAATAGCCTTTTCCAGAATGCGAAGCACGTACAATAGCTCGCCTCGAATATAGATGTACGAGGTGTTAGCGCCCAGGGCGTACGAACTCGTAATCATGCCTTCGATGAGCAAGTGCGGCAGCTTCGACATCAGCTGCCGGTCCTTGAAGGTACCCGGCTCTGACTCATCGGCGTTGCAGACAAGGTAGCGCGGCACACCTTCGGGCTTGGCCAGGAAGCTCCACTTCATGCCCGTTGGAAAGCCAGCGCCGCCGCGGCCACGTAGCCCCGACTTCTTCACTTCTTCCACCACCTCGTCGGGTGTCATCGTTTTCAGGGCTTTCTCCACTGAGCGGTAGCCGCCGTGTTTGCGGTACACCTCAAAGGTGTCAATGCCTTCAACGTTGATATGTTCAGTTAATAGCTTGCGGCCCATAGTAATAAGCGTTGTGCTGATGGCCAGCTGTTAGTTGTTCTTCAGAGAGTTCGGTAACCCCACTTCTTCCCAAGGCAGAATAGGGCGGTGTACCTGGTTGCGAAGCTCGGTGAGCATAGCATCAACTGCTTCGGGTGTATCGAGCTTTTCGTAATACTTCTCCCGAACCTGCACGATAGGAGCAAAGCCGCAAGCAGCCAGGCATTCTACCTCTTTCAGCGTAAAAAACCCATCTTCGGAAGCCGGTCCGCCCACTTTAGCGCCCGTGATGCGCTCTAAATGTGCCGTTAGCTCGTCGGAGCCGCGCAACATGCAAGGGCCTGTCCGGCAGATCTCCAACACATGTTTACCTACTGGCTTGAGGTTGAACATGGTGTAGAAAGTAGCTACCTCATACACTTCAATCGGTTGAAGACCTAGGGTCTCGGCCACTAAGTCTTGCACTTCGGGGCTCACCCAGCCGCCGAACTCGGCCTGCGCGATGTGCAGCACCGGCAGCAAGGCCGACTTATTGCGGTCGTTGGGGTAGTGCGTGAGGAGGCGCTTGATTTCAGCTTTAGCAGCAGGCGAAAACTGGGGCTTGGTGGGCGCGGTTGTAGATTCCATAGGGGTCAAGTTCAGCAAAAACTACGCGTCCAGCTCGCCGGCAATTACGTTCATGGAGCTTAGCGTCACGATGGCGTCGGAGAGCGACTGGCCTACTACCATCTCGGAATACGCTTGGTAGTAGATGAAGCACGGACGACGGAAGTGCAGGCGATAAGGCGTGCGGCCACCATCCGAAATCAGATAGAAGCCTAGTTCACCGTTGCCACCTTCCACGGAGTGATACACTTCACCTACAGGGGCTTCAATCTCACCCATGATGATTTTGAAGTGGTAAATCAGCGCCTCCATGTTCTGGTACACGGCCTGCTTGGGAGGCAGGTAGTAGTGCGGGGCGTCGGCGTGATAGGGACCTTCGGGCAGGTTCTCTAGCGCCTGCTCAATAATGCGCAGGCTCTGCCAGATTTCCTCGTTGCGCACCAGGTAGCGGTCGTACGTATCGCCGTTGGTACCTACCGGAATGTCAAACTCAAAGTCTTGGTAAGAAGAGTAAGGGTTCATCACTCGCACATCGTAGTCGACACCAGCGGCGCGCAGGTTGGGGCCGGTGAAGCCGTAGTTCAGCGCTTTTTCCGCCGTGATGCCGCCCACGTACTGGGTGCGGTCCATGAAGATGCGGTTGCGGTCAAACATGCTCTGGAACTCCCGCATTACGGCCGGAAACTCCTTCACCCATTTGCGCAGCTTCTCTAGTGCTACGGGCGTAAAGTCGCGCTCCATGCCGCCGATACGGCCCATGTTGGTCGTCAGGCGAGCCCCGCAAACTTCTTCGTAAATCTCGTAGACCTTCTCGCGCTCCTGAAATACGTAGAGGAAGCCGGTGAAAGCGCCCGTATCAACACCTAGGATGGAGTTACAGATCAGGTGGTCGACGATGCGGGCCAACTCCATCATAATCACGCGCATGTACTGCGCGCGCTTCGGAACTGTAATACCGAGCAGCTTCTCTACCGTCATGTGCCAGCCCATGTTATTAATGGGCGACGAACAGTAGTTCATGCGGTCGGTGAGCGGCGTAATCTGGTATAGAGGGCGGCGCTCGGCAATTTTCTCGAACGCCCGGTGGATGTAGCCAATGGTCGGTACGCCCGACACGATCCGCTCGCCATCCATTTGCAGAATGTTCTGGAAGATACCGTGCGTGGCCGGGTGAGTAGGACCTAGGTTTAGCGTGGTCAGCTCCTGGTTGAAATCGTTAACCGTCGGGATGAGCTGATTATGCTGCTGCTCGCGCGCTTCCTCAATAATTTTATGGGTGCCCGCTAGCGTGTCATTTACTGCCATATGAGTACTGAGTAGTAAGTAGCTAGTAGTGAGTATTGGTGGGTAGTTGAAGAAAGTGAAATAGTATTGATTCTGAAATACTAACTACTCAATACTACCTACTTAATACTGACTGCTATCGGCCGAAGAATAAGTCTGTCTTGTCTTCACGGGTACCATCTTCCAGCGGGTATTCTTTGCGCATGGGATGGTAGTCCATGTCTTCCACATTCAGGATGCGGATGAGATTTGGGTGACCAGGGAAGATAATGCCGAAAAAGTCGTAAGCCTCGCGCTCCATCCAATTCGCCGTAGCGTAGATGTCCGTTAGCGTCGGTACCACAGGGTCAGCAATCGGGAAGAAGATCTTCAGGCGCAGCCGCACATTGTGTACAAGGCTGTGCAAGTGATAGATCATACCTAGCTCCTTGCCTTCATGATCAGGATAATGAATCCCGCACATGGTGGTCAGGAAGTTGAGCTGCATTTCCTCATCAGCCTGCAACGTCTCGATGATATCGTGAATCCGCTCCCGCGTAGTTGTCGCCGTGAGCAAGCCGTACGGCTCCTCTACATCGGTAAAGGCATCTTCGCCAAACATCCGGTGCAGGTTAGCCAGCACGCGGGCGTTGGTGAGTTTGTTCGGGTCTTCTTCGGTAACAGCAGCAGATTGGGCCGCAGCTTCTTCGTTCGGGTCAGCCATTTTATGAGCTGTTAGCTATTGGCTGTTAGCTATTAGCTTTCTAAACTGAGCCTTATAACAAAGGCTAACAGCTAACAGCCAATAGCTAACAGCTTATTTTATGTTATAAGATTCCAGCAGCGCTTGGTACTCGGGCGAGTTGCGGCGGCGCATCGATTCGTTACGAGCTAGGTCCTGCACACGCATCAGGCCGTCGAGCACTTGCTCAGGGCGCGGTGGGCAGCCGGGAACGTACACGTCGACCGGGATGATGCGGTCGATGCCTTGCAACACGGAGTAGCTATCGAAGATACCACCCGAACAGGCGCAGGCGCCCATAGCGAGCACCCAGCGGGGCTCGGCCATTTGCTCGTACACTTGCTTCACGATAGGCGCCATTTTTTTGGCAATGGTGCCCATCACCATCAGCAAGTCGGCTTGGCGCGGCGAAAACGACGGGCGCTCGGAGCCGAAGCGCGAGATGTCGTAGTGGGCACCCATGGTCGCCATGAACTCGATGCCGCAGCACGAAGTGGCAAAAGGCAACGGCCACAGCGAGTTAGCACGGGCAATACCAACTACCTTCTCCAGCGAAGTGGCGAAGAAGCCAGCACCTTCGATGCCTTCGGGCGCAGCAACTGTTTTAATTTCGGGAACTCGGATATCGTTCATGAGAGAAGTCGGGTAGGAAGTAAAGACCTATAAAGCCAACACTCGCCAAAAAGTAAAAGTTTGCTAATGTTAGACTTAGGCGTTGGTGCCGGTCCACTTCAGGATGCCCTTCTTGATGACATAAGCAAAACCGGCCATTAGCAGCGTCAAAAACACGATCATCTGCACGAAGCCTTCGGTACCTAGCTGGCGGAAGTTGACTGCCCATGGGTACATAAAGATAACCTCCACGTCGAAGAGGACGAACAGAATAGCCGTGAGGAAGTACTTCACCGAAATCGGCGTGCGGGCGTTGCCCACCGACTCGATGCCGCACTCGAAGGAGCTGTCTTTGACCACGCTCTTGCGCTTTGGGCCTACTAAGTGCGATACGACCATGGCAAACGCCACGAACGCCAGCGCAAAACCTAGCTGCGCCAGGATGGGGAGGTAATCGGAAGGTTGATATTGGGGAGCAGGAACGACAAGTAGCATACGAACTGCGAATAAAGACAAGAAACAAAATCGGAGAAAGGCAAATGTAGCGGTTCAGTCCTTGGGAACAAAGGTTTGCGCTGGCGGTAGCGGAAAGGCTATATTTGAGAGAAAGGAGGACCTGACTTTATGGAACAAAAACAGGCGTTATCCCGGCTTTACACGGTTGAGGAATACCAGGCGTTAGAAGCGACTTCGCCGGAGCGACATGAGTTCTACCGTGGTGAAATTATGGCGATGTCGGGCGGCACTGCCAATCATAACTCTCTTGTGTTGCGTTGTGCTTCTCGTTTGTTGAGTACAGAAGAGAGAGGCTGCCGGGTATTTACCGAAACCGTGCAGCTGGAAGTAGCCGAAGGAGTGCAATACACCTACCCCGATGTGATGGTAACCTACCACGACGAAGATGTGATGGCCGAGCGGACCAGGCGCCACCCAGTGCTACTCATCGAAGTGCTGTCGCCTTCTACTGCCGACCGGGACCGGGTGTGGAAGTTGTTTCGGTACCAGCGCCTGGCTTCCCTACGTCATTACTTGCTTGTTTCTCAGCAGTACCAAGCTGTAGAATGGTTTCACCGGACCGATGAGGGTAGCGACTGGCAGCAAGAATTGCTGACGAAGCCAGAAGAGGCCGTGAAGATTCCGGAACTAGGTACTCAGCTTTTGCTGGCCGATATTTATGCTAGCCTGCGCATTCCGTTGGTGACGGATGATGCCGCTTGAATGTATCCTACCTAGGTAGTAGGTTCCCGCAGAGGTTCGCAGTCTTTTACTGTACTTTCCTAAAACTAAAAAGCCGCTTCAGCATCCTGAAGCGGCTTTTTGGTTAACTCAACCTAGGTTTTAGAATCCGCCTTGGCCAGTCACGTTCAGATCCTCGCCGGTTTCTACGCCCATGAAGGGGTAGCGGTAATCAACCGGCGGCACGAAAGTTTCCTTGATGGCGCGGGCCGAAGTCCAGCGGAGCAGGTTCAGCATGGAGCCGGCTTTGTCGTTGGTGCCGCTGGCGCGGGCGCCACCGAAGGGCTGCTGACCTACGACAGCGCCGGTGGGCTTGTCGTTGATGTAGAAGTTGCCGGCCGCATTCACGAGGCGCTTCGAAGCTAGGTCGATGGCGTAGCGGTCCTGGGAGAAGATGGCGCCGGTGAGGGCGTACGGCGAAGTTGTGTCGATGAGGGTGAGGGTTTCCTCGAATTTGGCATCCTCGTACACGTACATGGTCAGCACAGGGCCGAATAGCTCCTCGCACATGGTCACGTACTTCGGATCTTTCGCCACGATAACCGTTGGCTCAATGAAGTAGCCTTTCGACTTGTCGTGGCCACCGCCGGCAATAATTTCTACGCTGGAGTCAGCTTTGGCTGCATCAATGTAACGGGCTAGCTTGTCGAAAGAGCCTTCGGTGATGACGGCATTGATGAAGTTGCCGAAGTCCTCCACGTCGCCCATCCGGAACGAAGCTAGGTCTGCCTGTACGTAGCCTTTCACCTCCTCGTACATGCTGGCCGGAATATACACCCGCGAAGCCGCCGAGCACTTCTGGCCCTGAAACTCAAACGCGCCGCGCGAAATAGCGGTGGCAACTTGGCGAGGCTGGGCTGATGAGTGCGCGATAATGAAGTCCTTGCCGCCGGTTTCGCCCACGATGCGCGGGTACGTCTTGTACTTGTGAATATTCTGGCCGATGAGGCTCCAGATGTTCTGGAACACACCAGTCGAGCCGGTAAAGTGAATGCCAGCGAAGTCGCGGTGGTTGAATATTACGTCGCCGGCTACTGGACCGTCCACATAAATCAGGTTGATGACGCCGTCGGGCAGGCCGGCTTCGCGGAACAGCTCCATCAGCACGTAGGCCGAGTAGATCTGTGGGTAAGCGGGTTTCCACACCACGACATTGCCCATCATAGCTACTGAAGTAGGCAGATTGCCGGCAATAGAGGTGAAGTTGAACGGCGTGAGGGCAAATACGAAGCCTTCCAGCGGACGGTGCTCCAGGCGGTTCCACATGCCCGGCGCCGACTCCGGCTGCTGCTTGTAGATTTCCTGCATGAAGTACACGTTGTAGCGGAAAAAGTCGATCAGCTCGCACGCCGCGTCGATTTCCGCCTGGTACGCATTCTTACTCTGACCTAGCATTGTCGCCGCGTTCAGACGGGCACGGTAGGGGCCAGCCAGCAGTTCGGCGGCTTTCAGGAAGATACCTGCGCGGTGCTCCCACAGCATCGCCGCCCACTGCTCACGAGCAGCCAAAGCAGCATCAATGGCCTGGGTTACGTGGCTGGCGTCGCCTTCGTGAAACTGACCTAGCTTGTACTGGTGGTCGTGGGGGGGCGAGATGGTGAGCGTGTTATCGGTGCGCACCTCTTGTCCGCCGATGTACATCGGAATATCGAGGTGCTGCTGCTTCAGCTCTTTTAGAGCTTGCTGTAGCTCAGCGCGTTCCTTAGAGCCGGGGGCGTAGCTCTTAACTGGTTCGTTGATCGGGGTGGGAACGTTGAAAAAGCCGTTGGCCATTGTTTTCGGGGTTGGTTGACGGTGAGAGGGTGGAGCAAAGGTAAAATAATGGTCGGCTAGGCGCCCAGATAAAGATTTGCTGCTAAGCCTTCTTAACTATAATAAGGATGTTCTACTCGCCAGGGAGAGTTAAACAAAGTAGGATCTACGTTCAATTCTGCGAGCTGCTGATAGAGTTCATCTTCATTACTAACGTAATAGTGACTTTGGCTCACCAGAGCTAGATCTTCATCACCGTGGGGTTCGTGAATTCTTAGTAATTCAATGTCAAAAACTGTATCACAGATGGAGTATTCATGATTAGGGACAGGAGGCCCAACTGCTTTATATTGGTAGTTAGGAGAAATTTCTATCCACCGTCGATAACGTGCATCAGCAATTGGGATTTCTGCAGCAATCGGAGCCTGAAGCATCACAATCCGATTCCAGACCTTCAAGGGAATCTTCTCCATATAGTCACTACAAAATCGCCTTCAGCTCGCTCAGGCAGCTAATTTCATACGTGATTTGGGCGAAGTGGCGGCGCTTTTCGGGATTGAAATACACCTGGTCGATGCCTGCGTTGAAGGCACCTAGCACGTCGCATTCCAGGTTGTCGCCAATCATCAGGCTTTCGGCGGCGGTAGCATTAGCGCGCTCCAGCGCATGGTCGAAGATGCGGCGGTCGGGCTTCAGGCAGCCGATGTGCTCGGAGGTCACGACCTCCACGAAGTAGTCGGTGAGGCGCGAGGAAGCTAGCTTAGTGTGCTGGATATCCTGGAAGCCATTGGTAATCAAGTGCAGCACGTAGCCTTTGTCGCGCAGGTAGTCGAGCACCTCGTGGGTGTAGGGAAAGACAGCCGACTTGTACGGCAGAATATCCGTGAACTGCGCCGAGATATTCGTGGGCTGCTCTTCCTCGGGCACACCTAGCTTCGTGAGCGTGCGCGTGAAACGAATGTTGCGCAGCGCCTTCTGGTCGATCTTGTTGGCTTGGTAAAGCCGCCACAAGGCATGATTTACTTCGCTGTAGCGCGCAATAAATGTGTCAACGGAGAAATCATAGCGACCTAGGTCGTGCAGCTCGAACAAGGTGCGCAGCGTTTCATCGGCGTTTTTCTCAAAATCCCAAAGCGTGTGGTCGAGGTCGAAGAAGAGGTGGCGGTAGGCTTTCAATGATCAGTAATCAATTAACAATGAACAATCTGTAGGAACGCGCCGTGGCGCGTTCGGCGCGTGAACATCCCCGTTGAACGACTTGCGGATGATGGAAGTAATACACCACACGACAACGTTCAACGCCGAACGCGCCGTGGCGCGTTCCTACAGCAGCAGGCGCGTAACTACTTGCCCGGCACCTAGGTGGTCGTGCACGATGTCGGCCGCGTCGCCGGGTTTTACGTCACCGTAGAAAACGCCTTCCGGGTAAACCACTACGGCCGCCCCAGAGCCTTTTTTACAATGTTTGCACACATCCAGGCAGTTGCAGGTTTGCACGCGGTTCTTGTGCTTCTCGCCATCCGCAAAGACGGATTTCAGGTGCTGCTTCTTCAGCTCCTTTTTCAGCGCTTTGGCCAGGTCTTCGCCAACACCGCTTTTCTGGTTGGTGCAGACGAAAAGATGATGGTCAAGTTTCATAGAGGCGCGGTGCCGGTCCAGCGGCGGTTTTGGAGCTTGTACGCGGCCAGCTCCCGATTCGACCACAGCGTTTTGTAGATCTGCTGATCGTGCATGAGCTGCGGATCGCGCTCCATAAAGGCCAGGAGCTGTTGAACCAGATCAGCGGTTTCTTCCTTCAGGAAATAGAATATCCAGTTGTCGAGCCGGCGAAAGCTCACGAGACCAGCGTTTTTGAGGTACAAGAGTTGGCGCGAGGTTTTCGTTTGGGTGAAGTCCAGCACCTGTTCCAGGTCAGAAATGCACATTTCCTGATTGCGCCACAGCAGATGCAGGATGCGCACCCGCGACTCGTCGCCGAACGCTTTAAATACTTGCTGGCCGAATGCAACGGTAAAGTGTTTCAGGCGCATCTTTTAGCGAAACGCAGGCGGAAAGGCCGCTCTAGCGTCAACAAATTTACGGTAAAGCGGCCGGCACCCCCCGAAAGAGCCGTATTATTGTAATCTATCCTACCCAGTATGCTTGGTTTTGTTCGATTTCGTTTGTTTACAGCGGGGTTCGTACTCGCGCTAACCATAGTGCTGCTAGGCCTAGGTGCGCCCGCAAAAGCTCAGGGCCAGCGGGCCGTGGTGCAGTTCACCGGCATCGTGGCCACCGGCGACAGTCTGTTAGGAGTGCCGGGCGCTTCCATCTTCGTTCCGAAGGCGGGTCGTGGCACGGCTACCAACGAATACGGCTACTTTTCGCTGCCCGTGTTGGCCGGTGATAGTATCATCATTCGCTCATTGGGCTACCGCAATCAGACGGTTGTTATTCCGGCCAACTACACCCGTCAGAGCTATTCCGTGATTGTGCAGCTCAAGGAAGACGCGACGATTCTGCCCGAAGTGCGCATCTTCCCGTACGCCACCGAAAAGGAGTTTAAAGAAGCATTCCTAGCGCTCCGATTGCCGAAAGAGCGCGGCTCCCGCGCCGCCGACAATCTCAACCCCGAGATTATGCAGCGCATCTTCAACAACGCGCCGGTCACGAGCATGGGCAACTACCGCCAGACCATGCAGTTGCAGCAAAACGACTACAACCGCCGCATGGGCACGGCGCCGTCGCAGTACACTTCCAACCCGCTGCTCAATCCCTTTAGTTGGCTACAGTTGATCAACCAGGTCAAAAACGGCGACTTCAAAAAGAAAGATAATAGCGACGACTAAGCACACCAACACAACGCCCAGCTTCCACTGGGCGTTGTTGTTTTAGAAAGCTAGGTTCACAGTATCGTCCTTAGTCAGGGTGTGGGCTTTATTGGAAAAAGGTCAAGCGTCGCAGATTTGAGCAACCAGTCCAATGATTTGTAGGTAAGGGTATTGGAACACTAGCGCCGCATTTTCTCTCGAACTAGTATGGATGCCAATATTCCGGTTTCTTCTCATCCGCGCATCGTCATTATCGGGTGCGGGTTTGGTGGTTTGCGCTTAGCTAAAGAACTGCGCGACGCTCCCGTGCAAGTAGTTGTTATCGACCGCAACAACTACCATAAGTTTCAGCCGCTGCTCTACCAGGTAGCTACCGGCGCGCTGGAGGCCGACAGTATTGCCTATCCAATTCGCAAGATTTTCGCCGGGCAAAAGAATTTCTTCTATCGCATGGCCGACGTGCAGCACATCGACTCGGCGCGCAACATAGTAGTAACCAGCGTGGGCGAAATCCAATACGATCATCTGGTGCTGGCTACCGGCTCTCTGACCAATTTCTTCGGAAATGACAGCATCGAGAAGAATAGTATGCAGATCAAGAGCATTCCGAATGCCTTGAACCTGAGGAGCTTTATCTTCCAGAACTTCGAGAAGGCCTTACTTGCGCAAAGCGGGGAGCAGTATCAGGCACTAATGAATATCGTGGTGGTAGGCGGCGGCGCAACGGGCGTTGAAATCAGCGGCTCACTGGCCGAGATGCGCAAGCACGTACTGCCGAAAGACTACCCGGAGCTGAATCTGGAGCACATGCAGATCTTTCTGCTGGAAGCAGGACCAGCGGTGCTGAAGCCCATGTCGAAGAAGTCGCAGCAAGACGCGCAACGCTACCTGGAAGAGCTAGGTGTGAAGATTAGGCTGAACACCCGCGTGAAGCGCTTCGAAGATTGCCGCGTTTACTACACCGACACCGAATACATCCCGACCGAAAACCTAATTTGGGCGGCTGGGGTGAACGGGGCTGAAGTGCCCGGCCTGCCGCCCGAAGTCGTGACGCGTAACAAGCGTATCAACGTGAATAGCTGGAATCGGGTAGTAGGCTTCGAGAATATTTATGCCATCGGCGATGTAGCTAACATGTTGACCGACGAGATGCCGGAAGGCTTGCCAATGCTCGCGCCCGTGGCTCAGCAGCAGGGCGTGCACCTAGGTAAGAACTTCAAGCGCATCCTCAAAGGGCAGCCACCGCTCGATTTCAAGTATTTCAACAAAGGCGTGATGGCCATTGTGAGCCGCAACAAAGCCGTCGTCGATTTGCCCAAAGACGTGCATTTCAACGGCATCTTTGGCTGGTTTACGTGGCTGTTCGTGCACCTGATGACGTTGGTTGGCTTCCGCAACAAAGTCGTGGCCTTCGCCGACTGGGCCATTGGCTACTTCAGCTCCGATCAGGCGCTACGCCTGATTATTCGCCCCTTCAGTCGCAAAGACATGAAGGACGACAAAGGCAAAAAAACCGCAGAACGGCAAGTAGCCACTCCCGAGTACAACCCCACACCGCCTGCTATCCAGACGCCGATAGAGGTGAAATAGTGAAGGAGTGAGTCTGCTTCACTAGCAGTAAAAACTCACCATCTCACTACTCCACCATCTCACCTTCACAGCGCGTGCTCACCTAGGGTGCGGTACACGTCGTAGATGCTAGTATCGTTGCGGAAGGTAAAGCCAAGCGGCTCAACCTGGCCGCGTACCCAGATTTTTAGCTCCGCTTCCAGGTCGAAGTGGCCGGTGGTTTCCATCGAAAACCGCTCGATGCTGCGGTACGGAACACTCAGGTATTCGACTTTCTTGCCGGTTACGCCTTGCTTATTCACCAGAATCAGCCGCTTGTTGGTGAAGATGAGCTGGTCGCGGAAAATGGCGTAGGCTTTTTGGATCTGTTCGCCCGCACCCAGCACGCGGGTAAGCTCTTGTTGCAACGATTGCGCGTCGCTTTCGGACGCATTGCCGAGGAGGCTGTCGAGAATTCCCATGTGGTGGAGTTATTTAAGAACCAGAGCTATTCGTGACGGGTGCCTTTCTTACTTAGTAAGTCAAGCTTATTGTTGTGTAAACTGTAAATAAACAACGAATCGGCACATTTGAACTTGCTCAATTCTTCATCAAGTGGCCAGCAAGTGTTTTGCTTAACTTTGATAAGAAAGCTCTGATTTTCTGACGGACGTATTTCTGCTGTTCGCACGTAAGTGTCACCCGCGTCGCCAAATGTCTCGGCTACTTCACATTCTGATTCTAATTGACCAGTGCGGCTATTTAACACAAATAGCTTGATTTTACTGGATACATATACACTTGGAACACGAGTCAAGAGGCCGATTCGTTCTTCTGGCAAATTGAGTTTTGCTACCGCAAATACATCACTGCCGTTTTCTGAATAAAGCCGCTCGGGAAATAGATCAAGAAGATGGCTAGGAATTGGTATCCCATTAGCAACAGAATCTTTTATCTCTGGGTCAGCTTCAACGCGCTCGGTAGAGAGTTTCAAGGGTAAAGCCCTTACAGGGTATAAAGCAATCAGTTGATGCAATTTAATTTGTGTTGAGTCAATTGCGGGCCTAGGTGACTGCTTTGTGGTAGTATGTACCTTTTTCCCAACGTGACTTTGACAGTTACACAGCCCATAAGTTAGAATAAAGGCTGCGAGTATAGAGTAAATGCGCATCTGTAATAAGCAAAGCAGCTCGGTAAAGAGCTTAATCCTCCGTGCGCGTAGTAGCACAGGCGGTTTCCGAGATATTCGTCAGAATCACCTGCGGCGCGTCGTACCAGTGCACGTTGGCCATGCAGTAATTATGAACCAGCTCCTTATCCTTCGCTTTGCGCACATCGAAGAACAGTTGCTGACCGCGGGTAATGCCGCTCGGCAAGGCCACGAAGGTTTCAACTACATTGGCGTAAGCAGTGCCCGTCGTGTCGCCCGCGCCCGCCAGCACCGCACCGCCGTCGCCCCTGAATACCACGCTGGTACCTAGGGGTACATTGGTATCTAACTGAATAAGATAAGCCCCGTCGCAGGTGGTGCCGAGCACGATGCCGTTGACGCACTGCGGCGCAATAACTTCTTCTTCGCAGCTGGTAAGATTAGTTAGAAATAAAGCACTGAGGCAGTACAGAGCTAGTTTTTTCATAAAAGTGGAAGGAGAATAGCGTGTAGGGCAACTACTAGATTCTAGCTGGGGCAGATTGGTTGCATGAATAAAAAAGAAGAACCCGACAGCACTTAGCTATCGGGTTCTTAATATTAACATTAAATAATACTTGCTGCGGAATTAATTCGTGCCGCCACTGGTGCTGCCGGTGCCGTTTGCTTTTTTCTCCGGGTTAGCAGCACTTGACTGCTGCTGCATGGGGTTCGGAACGGCTTGCTGCTGCTGCTGAAACAGCTCGAAGCGCGACGGAGCTAGCTTACGCGGGAAGCTGTTGTTGCTCAGGTCGGTGTCGGCGGTTTGCAGGTAGGGGTCGAGGGTGAAGGCAACTACGGGCTTCTCCGTCACGAAGACTTTCGTCACTTCTTCGTTGTTCTTACGCCAGATCTCAGCCGGAATGTTCACTAGTTCCTGCTTGCCATCTTCGTAGGTCATCTGTACGATAACGGGCATCACCAAGCCACCTAGGTTGCGCAGGTTCACCTCGTAGAACTGCAAGCCATTATTGAGGCGTTTCTGCTGATCGGCGTTCAACGTCTTGACATACTGCTGATAACGGGCACGGTCGGCGTCGGTGGTAGCGGTGGGGTCGTAGTTGTTGTAGAAGTCCTTCAACTCGGGCTTCTCATCTACCAGCGTCTTTTGCAGGTCGGTGAGGTTGCGCTGCTGCGTAATGGTTTTGGGCGCCGCGTTGAGCATATCGCGCTTGCGGGCATTCTCGATTTCGGGGTTCTTCGAATCCACCGTGTACCACTTCACGCCTTCAATGCTGAGGTCGGTGTGGTCGGTGCCGTAGAACCAGCCGCGCCAGAACCAGTCGAGGTCGACGCCCGAAGCGTCTTCCATCGTGCGGAAGAAATCGGCCGGCTGCGGGTGCTTGTAGGCCCAACGCGTGGCGTATTCCTTGAAAGCGTAGTCGAACAGTTGCCGGCCCATCACAGTTTCGCGCAGCACGTTGAGCGCAGTAGCGGGCTTGCCGTAGGCGTTATTACCTAGCTGCAACACCGACTCCGAGTTGGTCATGATCGAGTTTTGCAGGTTCTTGTCCATGCTCATGTAAGGCACGATGTTCTTCGGTTCGCCGCGGCGCGAAGGATAGTCGCGCTGCCATTCTTGCTCCGTCAGGAACTGCACAAAGCTGTTCAAGCCTTCGTCCATCCAGGTCCACTGGCGCTCATCGGAGTTGATGATCATGGGGAAGAAGTTGTGGCCGACTTCGTGAATAATCACCGAAATCATCCCGTACTTCCGCTCCGCCGAGTAGGTGCCGTCTTTCTCTGGGCGGCCGCCGTTGAAGCAGATCATCGGGTACTCCATGCCGCCCACCGGACCGTGCACCGAAATAGCTACGGGGTACTCATACGGAATGGTGAACTTCGAATAGGTCTTGATCGTGTGGGCTACCACCTGCGTCGAGTACTGGCCCCACAATGGGTTGCCTTCCTTCGGGTAGTAGCTCATGCACAGCACGTTCTTGCCGCCCTGCTTGATACCTAGGGCATCCCAGATAAACTTGCGGGAGCTGCACCAAGCGAAGTCGCGCACGTTCTTGGCGGCATACGTCCAGGTTTTGGTGCCTTTGGCGCGGCTGCCTTCGGCCTTCACGGCTTCGTCTTGCGTCACGATAACGACCGGCTTCTTGGCCCCAACAGCGCCGGCCAGGCGCTTGCGCTGGGTGGCGGTCAGCACCTGGTCGGGGTTCTGCAAGGTGCCGGTCGCGCCCACGACGTGGTCGGCGGGAGCGGTGATGCTCACGCGGTAGTCGCCGAATGGCAGCGTAAACTCGCCCTGACCTAGGAATTGCTTTTGCTGCCAGCCCTGATTGTCGGAGTACACGGCCATGCGCGGGTAGAACTGCGCGATTTCGTAGAGGTAGTTCTTGTCCTCCGGGAAATACTCGTAGCCCGACCGCTCGCTGATCTTGAGCTGGTCGTTGATGTTGTAGTGCCACGCCATGCTGAACGTCACGGACTGCTTCGGCCGCAACGGCGTGGGCAGGTCGATGCGCATCATGGTGTGGTTGATGGTGTAGGGCAGATCTTTGCCGCCTTTCATCTTCACCGATTCAATTTTGAAACCACCGTCGAAGTCCGACTTCATCAGGTAGTCCATGGCCTGGAACGTCATCTTCTCCTGCACCTTGGCTACCTGCGTAGCGGTAGTTATCGAGTTCTTATCCAGAATGTTCTGGTCGAGCTGCACCCACAGGTAAGTCAGTACGTCGGGCGAGAGGTTGGTGTAGGTGATGTCCTCCGAGCCGGTGATGGCCTGCTTGTCGTCGTCGAGCTTCACGCGGATGTTGTAATCGGCACGCTGCTGCCAGTAGGCGTGACCGGGGGCACCGCTGGCGGTGCGGTACTCGTTGGGCGTCGGCAGCAGGGTTTCGAGCTGCGCGAACTTGTCGGTGCCCGAGTTGGTGGTCTGGGCCCGCAACGGCGTAGCGGCCAGCCCGGCGGCACCGACTGCTAACAGTAAGTATTTCAGCATAATAAAGAAGGTATTTCGAGGCAGAAAGAAAACAAATATACAAAGCTTGCCTCCATAACGTGCCTACAGACAAGCCGTAGGAGCGCTACGTTGCATAAAGAAGCTAGGTCAGAAATATTGCCGTGCTAGGCCCCGAGCAGAAGCACTACCGCCACACCCGCTGCTGCGCCGCTCACCACCAGGATCCAGTCGCGGCGGGCAGCATGTAGTAAGTGCAGCACTACAAACCCGATGAGCAGAATGATGGATACGATCAGTAGCTGACCTAGCTCCACCCCTAGGTTGAAGGCCAGCAGCTCCAGCACCGGCCGACTCTGGCGCCCAAGCAGCTCGCGCAGGTAGCTCGAAAAACCCAGCCCGTGAATAAGACCAAAAATAGCGGCAAGCAGGTTCGGCAGCGCCAGCAGCACTGACCTCTGGCGGTCCAGGCGGCGCTCCTGCCCCCGCCCGGTTTGGCGCATATTCAGGAGGCACGTCAGTAGAATCGTGATGGGAATCAGCGTCTCGATCACCTTTACATCATACTGCACAAAACCTAGGGTAGCCAGCGCTAGGGTGAGACTATGCCCCACCGTGAAGCTCGTGACTAAGGCTACCACGCGGCGCCAATCGGCCAGCACGTAGGGGGCACACAGGGCTAGCAGGAACACGAGGTGATCGTAGGCCTGCAAGTTGAAAATGTGGAAAAAGCCTAGTTTGAGGTAGGTTTGAAAAACAGACATGCGCAAATCTATAAGATCGTCACAGTTCAGTGGGGTAAACCTGATATTTGGCCTGCAATCTGCACAATGCCGGGTACTTGAAACGTACGATAAATCTCTGTAAGTACTCCGGAGCTACAATAGAAACCTAGGTGCACAATTCTAGTACTACACTACGTTGGTTAAGTTGATGCCTAAAATTTTACTCGTGTTATCGCTAGGATTGCTGCTCAGTACTAAGGTCCTAGCTCAAACGGATACTACTGCTAAGCCAATCAGGCTGCCAGATGCTTGGTTGTCATTTGATCCTGAACGAGCCGATTCTCTAAAGCCCGTAATGGTTGGAAAGTGGTACCTGCCGTATTACGATAAGCATAGCATGGCAGCTGATACAGCCGGAGCATTGATCTCGCTGTTTGTACAGAAACGGACGAATGCTTGGCTCTACCTCTTGGGGGTGCCTGTTGGGTTGTCTATGCTACAGCCTACCGTAACTAGTGTCAATGGCAGAGTGGTCGACAAAGATCCACCACCGGGTTGGCAAGTGGCTATCGGTGTACCTGTTATAGGTGCCTCTGCACTGGGCTACATTATGCGCCTGACCACTTATAGCAAGATCAAGCTCAATACGATTCAGCAGAATTACGAGCAAGGTGTACCCATTCCTGCTAAGTTGCGCCGCAAGCTCAAGAGCAAGCACTTTGCAAATGCGGCCTATATGCGCGAAGCGGTCCGGCGAGACTTACAAGCGCAAAAAGAACGACAAGCCCACAAATAGTTGATTGCTACATACCAGAACGGCCCCGCCAACATACTTGGCGGGGCCGTTCTGGTAAAGCGAAGAAGGTTACTCCCGCACAATCCGGCGCACCTCAGTGCTGCCCTGGCTTTGGGCCCGCAGGATGTATACGCCCGACGCTAGCTTACCTAGGGGCAACGACAGCTCCGTCTGGCCTGCTTTCACTTTGGTTGAGTAGAGCTGCTGGCCGAGGGCGTTGCACAGCGTTAGGTGCACCTCCTGCGAGTAGCCACCTAGGTTTACCATCAGGTTGCCGTCATGAGTCGGGTTGGGGTAAACCTGGAACAAGGTGCCAGCCAGCGGCTTAGAGGCCGCCGTGATAATAAGTTGCTCGCCTTTAACGAGCACATCCCTGAGCAACGAATACCGACCAGCGCTGGTAGTACCAGCAGAAAAATAAAGTCGAATCGTCAGCTTTTGTCCGGTTGTAAGTCTTATGCCAGTGGTGCCGTTCAGGGGAAAACGAAAAGTAGTATTAACCCCATTCGTTTGATTAGCTAGCACCAAAGGACTTGCGAAGGTGCCTAGGCCAGTAGTACTGTTCAGACTACCTGTCGGGCCCCGACCGCCTGCCAGCTCCGTTGAGTCAGAAACGAAACCACTACGGGACGTTAGAACGGCTAAGCGCCCGTTAGCGGTGCCATAAAAGCCAGCAGTGAACACCAATGAGTCGATCCGTATGGTAATGTCGCTGGCGGTGATGGTAAACTCCTCATAATAGCGGCGGTTGGGGTTACTGCTGGGGCTAGGTATCCAGGTGCCGTCCCCATTGGAAGACGCACCTAACGCTTGACCGAACGTTCTGGAGTAAGCTTTAACCGCTGGTACCGTTGTGCCATTCGAAACGTAGAAGTTTCGCAGCGTGGACGTACTAGGAAGCACGTCTGCCCCCCGAACACCTAGGCTATCTTGATTATTTGCCTTCAGCGGCCACCACTGCAACGGCGCCGATATGGGCTGCGGCGTATTCACCTTGGTGCCATTCACGGCCACGTTTACGGCGGTGGCTCCGGTAGTGATGTGCACAATGTTGCCGCTGTAGGCGCCCGCAGCAGCCGCGTTCAGCCGTACGCTAATGGTCATATTCGCCAGCGTATTATTCGTGGGCGTAAGTACCAGCGGGTTTGTAGCATTATACCAGGTAGGGCCGCCGTTGGCCGAAACTTCGTAGTTGGCGGGCGGCGTAACGGTCACCGGGCCCAGCAGGTTCACGCCACCCAGCACGTAGGTTTGTGGGGCCGAAGGGCCATTGCTGTACTGCACGAATGTATTGGTACCACTCGTGATGTTGATGGTTGGCACGCTCGACACCTGAATAGTAGGCGTAGTATGCGTAGCCAGTCCCGCCTTGGAAGCGCGCACATAATAGTAGTAGAGGTTGCCCGCGGCGGGTAGCGCATCAGTTGTCTGGAAGTTGTAAGTCGAGTCGTTCTGAGCGGTTACTTCGTAGATCTTGCTGAACGTCACGTTATCGGCGGAGCGAAACAGCTCATACTTGAGCTGGCTCATGGCCCAGCTGATGTTCCAGTCGAACGTTGCCTGCGCTGCCCCTTTCGCCACCCGGAAGTTTGATACGGCAATATCCGGCGTGTTCATCGTGGTGCAGAAACCAGCCGCCACAGTGCAAGGGTCCCAGGTACCAAACAGATTGTCCTTCACATACCTAGCCGTGTCGGCATCGGTCAATTGCTTCGACCACGTTACGCGTTGGCTCACGGGCACCAGCTTGCCGCCGAAATACTGCGTTTTGTACTCAGCGTAGGTAATCTTCGTTACGTCGGTGCCCGCGTCCCAGGTCACCCAACCGGCCGGTAAGATCTGATTGGCGCCAATCGTGGTTTTCAGGAAAACAACCTTGTTTTCGGCCAGCGGATTGAAGCCGGCAGAGTTCTGCCACGGCCGACCTAGGTAGTACTGCGTGCCGCCGGTGTTCGACGGAATCTTGGCGTTGCGAAACACGTAGCCATACGCCTGGCCGGGCGGCGTGTTAGCGGCCGTGATAAACGAGCTACCGGCCGTGGTCCGGGTTTTTGCATAGATCACGCAGTTGTCGAACAGCGCAATAGCATTGCCGAAAATAAAGTCCACGTTGCCGTCGATGTAGCAGTCCTTGAAGTACTGGCGGCCGTTGCCGTAGTTCAGCAGCGTGTCTTGGTTGCCCTGAAAGCGGCAGTTCTTGAACGCGGCCCGGTCGGCATACAGGCTGACCGCTACAGCCTGCGAGCCGTCGCCGAAGGAGTTTACGAAGGTGATATTCAGCGCCGAAAAGTCGGTGGCATTCACGGTGATGCTGCCCGAGCCGCCGGTACCTAGGGTGCCGCCCGAGCCATTGGGCGTGTTGGCGTTGTCGTTCCAGGTGAGGATGGTATTGGCCACACTTTCCCCCACGAGCTGCACGAACGGCTTGTTGGCCGGCACCGTGACTTTCTCCTGGTAGATGCCATTCTTGATGAAGATGCTATAAACCGACGTGGGGCCGGTCGGTACGGCATTAATGGCGGCTTGCACGGTGGTGTAGTTGCCGCTGCCATCTTTCGCCACCACCAGGTCGTAGGCATACAGTTGCGAGTAGAAGGCAGAGCAGATCAGAAGCAGGCAAAGCAGCAGCCAGCGCTTGCTGGTTGAGCGTGCCGGGTTGTGAGTAGAGTGTGGAAACATAGGGGAATTGGAGGTTAAGTAGAAAGGAAGCTTGATGGAATTGCACTTACATATTAGGGTACTTCAGCCTGCTTACGGCAAAGCTCCCAGACATAATCTCTGCAATCGTTGCCGGGAACGATTACAAAAGCTAGCCTACCTAGCTTCAGTAAGAACCGCTAGTAATAAGAAACCCCACAGGCTAGGTGCCGGCGGGGTTTCTTTTGTGGAAAGTAAACAGGCTGAGGCTGTGAGGCTAAGCTTAGAAATTCACTTTGGTAATCTCAAACTGCGCGGCCGTGGCTTGGTAAGGATACAGCACATACGCATCTGAAATGCTGCGCCGCGTGATGGTAGTCGGGCTGGTCGGGCCCGTGGCGAAGCTGCCGGTGGTGCTGGCGCTGGCCCAGGAGTCGTTGCTGCTCAGACGGTACACCGTGCTTTGCGAGCCCGAAACGAGCAGCAGCGTCTTGGCATTGAGTAGCAACAGCCCGTCGGCTCCGGTAACGTTCTGGGTGGTGCTCACCCGCGAGAAAGCCGTGGGGTTGTTGATCGGAACCTTAAACAGCACGCCTTCACCGCTCTTAGCCACAATCAGGTAGCCATCCGGGTGATACACAATGCCATTCAGGCCAAAGCCAGTGGCCGCACCTAGCTGCGCATCTTCCAGAAAGATAGAAGCGTTACCGTCCGTATCAACCTTGTAGATGATGGGGGAGAAGCTGTCAGTTACGTAGGCATTGCCTTCGAGGTCGACGGCTATATCGTTGGCAAAGTGGCGCTGGTTGGGGCGCAACGTGCTGAGGTCGACATATTTGGTGAGGTTGCCGTTGTTGGAGTTGAAGATAGCCAAGCCGGCTAGCCGGTTCAACGTGGCGGGCGTAGTGCGTGTGGTATTCGCGCCATTATCCGACACAGCCACCAGCACCCGGTGCCGAATCTGATCTACGTTCAGGCCGATGGTGGAAATCAGCCGCGAGTCGTCGCCGAACACGGTGTACGTGCCGTTGTCCTCTACCGCTCCGATACGCCCTTTCGTGCGCGAGCTTACCAGAAAATGCTGATTCAGCTCGTCGTACTGCACGCCCTCGGGCGATAAAGCTGGCTCAGCAACGGTGATTTTAGCCGGAAGAAATGGGTTCGGCAGCGTTCCGTCGTCCGAGCAGGAGGATAAAAAAGAAGAAGCGCCTACGGCCAGGAAAGCCAACGCAAAGAAGCGCTGCCGCGCAAACCGTTTGGTTTGCTCAAGAAAGAAAAGGTGGTGCATGTGGGTAGGAGTAAGGTGTAAAGGATTAGTACCTAGCTATACGAACCCCGACGAGCTAGGATTGTTCTGAGCCACAATTATATACGGATACGGTTAATAAGCAATCCTAGGCTCGTGCAAGGCATCTTTCGATAGCTTGCCAGTCAGAGCTTCCTTTCGACAGCTTGCTCAGGATGGGCTGCTGCAATACGTATTTCAACGTGATAATGGTGGCTATCCTGAAAACGCATGAGTAAATCGGCTCTTGATCCGGACGGGAGCGTGGAGCGTGTTCATCAGGCGAGGATTACAGCACAAAAAACCTCTTGTCTATGCAAGTAAGCGCAGATAGAAGAAGGTCACTTTATTTCAATAGTTTTGATTCGCTTCTTTTACTTGTTCAGATACCGTGATGATTAAAACTGTACTACTTACTGGTGCCTTATTCCTTACAACTGCCAATATCTATGCTCAACAGACTATCACACCTGCTGACACGGTGAATGCAGTGCAGCGGTTATTTCAGAAGCACCGTACCGGCGGTTGGGTCTGGACCACCATCGGTGCTGCTTTTGCCGTCCGTATAGCTTCCGTTGCTGCTGCTAGTAGCGCCACGGATGGTTTTGCCAGCACTACTGGTGGAACAATAGTAGGCGTTGGTGTATTTGGTGGTGTGCCCGCCGGAATAGGCATAAGTAAGCTGACACGTTTCAGTAAGAGCAAAGAAGAGCAAGTGGTTGCGTTGTATAATCAATCTGGAATTTTGCCTCCATACGTGAGAAAGCGACTGAAGACGAAGCACTTTCACCAGCAGTAACAACCAACCAATAAGCAGAACAGCCCCGCCGACCTAGGTCAGCGGGGCTGTTCTGCTTATTATTCAACTACAAGAAACCTAGGTTTTACTACCCCGGAAATCTGCACGTCCACGTTCTCGAAGCGAACTTGACCGTCTTGCAGCACGGCTTCCACCACCGCGTCTTTGCTCACGCGACCCGAGAGAATGTCTTTCGACAATTCATTCAGGATCACGCGCTACAACACGCGCTTCCGAGCAGATACTGGCTTCTTCCAGGCGCTGCTGAATCTGGCGGAACTGGATGCCTACAATGCGACGGTGGGCACCATTCTTTTGGTAAACGGCGTTATCTTGCTGTACTATCAACCACCTAGCTGTACTATCAAGCACCTAGTTATCATGGCTCCTACTCCTATTCAGCCTACCCGACTCAACCCTGTTCAAGTGAGCCTCCTGCGTCTGTTTGAGCGTGGTATGAGTGACGAGGATATTCTTGACTTGCAGCGCGTCATTGTAGCGCACTTGTCACAGAAGATGCTAGCTGAAGTAGAGCGCATCGATACCGAGCGCGGCTACACCGCCGAAGACTACGAGCAGATGCTGAATGAGCCTTCCTGATGCGGCAGGCCGTTATTGATACTAATTGCTTGCTGGCATCGCTCAACCGGCAGAGTCCTTTTCACCGTCTGTATGAGCTGTTTATTGCCGAATCATTTCGTTGGGTGCTTAGCAACGAGATACTTACCGAGTACGACGAAGTTTTAACCCGCCATTATTCGGCCGGCACCGCTTACCGGGTGATAGAAATCTTACTATCGGCACCCAATATCTCTTTTCAGGAGGCTTACTACAAATGGCAACTCATTGCCGACGACCCTGATGATAATAAATTCGTAGACGTTGCCATTGCAGCCGGCGCCGATTATCTCGTCACCAACGACCGGCATTTTGATGTTCTCAAGCAAATTGAGTTTCCGAAGGTCAATACAATTACTCTACAAGAGTTTTTGAAGCTATAAATGTGAACAGCCCCGCCGACCTAGGTCAGCGGGGCTGTTCTATTGACCAATCACAAAAAGCTAGGTCTACAACCCGGGAATCTGCACGTCCACGTTCTCGAAGCGAACTTGGCCGTCTTGCAGCACGGCTTCTACCACCGCGTCTTTGCTCACACGACCCGAGAGAATATCCTTCGATAACTCGTTCAAGATCACGCGCTGCAACACGCGCTTCAAGGGGCGAGCGCCGAACTGCGGATCGAAGCCTTGCTCACCTAAGAAGTCGAGCACCTCGTCGGTAGCTTCCAAGCGGATGCCGGCTTCTTCCAGGCGCTGCTGAATCTGGCGGAACTGGATATCCACGATGCGGCGGATTTCGCGGCGCTTGAGCGGCTGGAACATGATGATTTCATCAATCCGGTTCAGGAACTCAGGGCGCATGTGCTGCTTGAGGCGGTCAATTACCTCCTCACGGGTACGGTCCACTACCTCATCATGGTTGTACTCATTCAGCTCTTTGAAATTCTTCTGAATGATGTCGGCCCCGGTGTTGGAGGTCATGATGATGATGGTGTTCTTGAAGTTCGCCACCCGGCCTTTGTTGTCGGTGAGGCGACCATCATCCAGCACTTGCAGCAGGATGTTGAACACATCGGGATGGGCCTTCTCAATCTCGTCGAGCAAGATCACCGAGTACGGCTTGCGGCGTACGGCTTCCGTCAGCTGCCCACCTTCGTCGTAGCCCACGTAGCCGGGAGGTGCCCCAATGAGGCGCGATACGGCATGACGCTCCTGGTACTCACTCATGTCGATGCGCACCATGGCGTTTTCGTCGTTGAACAAGTACTCGGCCAGGGCCTTAGCTAGCTCCGTCTTGCCGACACCGGTGGTGCCCAGGAAGATGAACGAACCAATGGGGCGGCGTGGGTCTTGCAAACCAGCCCGCGAGCGGCGCACGGCATCCGAAATAGCCGCAATGGCTTCCGACTGGCCGGCTACGCGCTTACCTAGCTCGCCTTCCAGGTTCAAAAGTTTCTCCCGGTCGCTGGCGAGCATCTTGCTCACGGGGATGCCGGTCCACTTGGCTACTACTTCGGCAATGTCCTCTTGGGTCACCACTTCTTGCAGCATCGAGCCACCGTCTTTGTTCTCGCTGGCCTGGGTTTGCAGTTCTTTCAGCTTAGCTTCGGCTTCCTGGATCTTACCATAACGCAGCTCGGCTACGCGACCGTAGTCGCCTTGGCGTTCGGCTTGCTCGGCTTCCACCTTGAAGCGGTCGATGCTTTCCTTCACCGTCTGGATGTTGGTCAGCACGTCCTTCTCGCCTTGCCACCTAGCTTTCAGGTCGTCGCGCTTGGTAGCTAGCTCCGCAATTTCCTTGCTGAGCACAGCTTCCCGGTCGCGGTTGTCTTCGCGGCGAATAGCCTCGCGCTCAATCTCCAGCTGCATGATGCGGCGCTGCACTTCGTCGAGCTCCACGGGCATGGAGTTCAGCTCGATGCGGAGCTTGGCGGCGGCCTCGTCCATCAAGTCAATGGCTTTGTCGGGAAGGAAACGGTCGGTAATGTAGCGCGAGCTGAGCTCAACGGCGGCAATTACGGCATCATCCGTAATGCGCACGCCGTGGTGCAGCTCGTACTTCTCCTTAATACCGCGCATGATGCTGATGGCGTCCTCGATGGACGGCTCATCGACCATCACGGCCTGGAATCGACGCTCCAAAGCCTTGTCCTTCTCGATGTACTTCTGGTACTCCTTCAGCGTGGTGGCGCCAATGGAATGCAGCTCGCCGCGAGCCAGGGCAGGCTTGAGCAGGTTGGCAGCGTCCATGGCACCTTCGCCGCCCGCACCGGCACCAATTAAGGTGTGCATCTCATCGATGAACAGAATGATCTGACCTTCAGAGTCCGTTACTTCTTTAATGACGGATTTGAGACGTTCCTCAAACTCGCCTTTGTATTTGGCACCGGCAATCAGCAAGCCCATGTCCAAAGACATGATGATCTTGTCTTTCAGGTTTTCGGGCACGTCGCCGGCCACGATGCGCTGGGCTAAGCCTTCCACAATGGCAGTCTTACCAACGCCTGGCTCACCGAGCAGAACAGGGTTGTTCTTGGTACGGCGCGACAAGATTTGTAGCACCCGCCGAATTTCTTCGTCGCGGCCAATAACCGGGTCCATTTTGCCGGTTTTCACCTGGTCGTTGAGGTTGCGAGCGTAGCGGTTCAGGCTCTGGTACTGATCCTCGGCTGTCTGGCTGGTCACCTTACGGCCTCCGCGTAGCTCTTTAATGGCGGCTTTCAGGTCTTTCTCCGTGAAGCCTACATCTTTCAACAGCGTGGCGGTGCTATCCTTGCCACTGAGCAGACCTAGCAGCAGGTGTTCCACCGACACATATTCATCGTCAAATTCTTTCAGGTAGTTTGTAGCCCGCTGCAAAGCCGAGTTGGCCTCGTTCGACAGGTACGGCGACCCGCCGCTCACCTTCGGATAACCGTTTATGATAGTATCCAGGCGGGTATTCAGCAGGTTCTGATTGGCACCTAGCTTCTTGGTGAGGAAGCTAACTACGTTCTCATCCGATTGCAGAATTCCCTTCAGCAGGTGGCCCGTCTCGATGGCTTGCTGCTGGTTGGCGCCGGCAATTTCGGTGGCCTTCTGCACAGCCTCCTGCGCCTTGATGGTATAGTTATTAAAGTTCATTTTGCTTCGTCGTTGGTAGATACCTCGGGTTAAGAAGTTCTACGAGGGACATAGCAAACGGGGTGCAGAAGAGCTATTTGTGACTTTTTGGCTGGATGAATAGGGTTAAACAATGATGTTTGAGTCAATTTGTCTTAAATGGATGACGCATTCCTATATTATTCAACTCCATGAACACGCCTATTTAGTAGTTGAGTTGTCTCTTCAATCTTCTGTAATAGTGCTTGATCAGCCGAGATTTTGAAGCCCTCTATGATTTTCCTGGCTTTCACATATTCAGATGAACTCATGGCTTTGCGAAAGATTAGCTTATCAATTGAATCACAAAACTGATATTTTGTAAATTTTTGTGATATCTTATTGCTTATTTTATCTAATATGGTGAAATCTCCTATCCTAGGTCTAAGCTTGACTGAGTAGCATATGGCCAAATATATGCCTTCGCTACTTGATTGACTGAGGATAAATTCTCTATCTAAATTATTATTTATTATTATTAACCCCATCTCTCTGCCTAGAGATGCTTTTAGTTCTAGTCTTATTGCATAATTTCCTATAGTAGTTTCTCTTACAAAATCATTTGCCTTGTTAATTAACTCTTCGTATGCATCTTCTTGGGGCTCTTGTAATAACTCTGTATTTGATTCACTAACACTTAATGCGACATTTAAGTCTTTTACTTGCTGTTTTGTTGAGTCATTCTCTGTTTTTGCTTCTTCGGCTAGTTCTACGCCTTTCTTAGCCTTTTCTTCAGCGATTTCAGCCTTTTCTTCGGCTTTTTTGACTGAGGCTAAGATCTTATCTCCTATTCCAGTTATAAATCTTCTTGAAAAGATTCCGAACACTAAACAAAATCCAATCAGAATTAAATAAAGGTTAGAGTTTTCTAATGACTTTTCTATTATCGGGCTTGATATCATTTGTAAAAAATTAGGTACTAGTAAAGATGATCCAATAGACAATAAAACGCATCTAATAAAACGCTCCTTATTTTTTACTGTGTTATCGCCTTCAAACGAATAATAATAATTGATAATACCTCCAAAAAAACCTGTAGATACTATAATCGAAAATACTAAAAAAGGATGCCAATTGAATGTAAAAGAGTTAGGAGCCATATATGAGTAATGTTATTATCGCGTTATTTATGTCATTGTAATTAATCTAGTTTATTAACCCTTATAGAGATGAGGGCTACTTCCAACTAGCACGGACTTCTGACTCGTGATAATGCCTCTAGACTTGGCCGAATTTATAATCCAGCTATTTTAAATAGAGGATTCATAATCCCTGCTGCCAGTAGAAGCAAGATAGCACTGTTTTGCCTGAGTTGCTAAGACAATTGTTGGATTGCAAATCCGGCCGGGCAAAGACCGAGAATATAATAGATAGTCTCCCCTAACTAGCGCGAGCTTGTAGCTCGTGATAAGCTTTGAGGTGGAGGTACAACCTCCACTGCCGCGCAGCGGCAAACTACGCAAGAGCAAGACTGTTGCAAGAAGCACTAACTCCCTTTCATCGAATAGCCCCAACAAAAGAGCCCTGGCAACTGCCAGGGCTCTTTTGTTGGGGCTTAAGACAACCAGCTAGCAGTTGCGTAGCCAACGTGGGGTGGGGCTGTGGCCCTTACAGCTTGACGCCTTGTGCCTCTAATTGTTTTTCTGACGCAGCTTGGTTGGCCGCGAATTGGGTATGCTGCTCAGGCGTGTACACAGTACCTAGGCTAGCCAAATGCTGTTGCACGTCGGCCGCAGATAAATCGGTGCAGTACAGGGGCGAGCCAGGCTGCTGCCGCCACGACTCGTGCAGGCTGCCGCCGTCCAGGGCGTCGAAGCCTAGCTCCTCTACCAAGGCCATTGCCTTCTGCTTAGCGGCGGCATCGTCGCCGGCCACCAATAGCGCGATGCGGCCGGGCGTGCCGGCAGGCTGGCCGTTGTTTTCAAGGCTCGCGGCGAAGATGTTGTTGAACACCTTCAACACCGGGCGGCCTAGGTGCTGCTGCACCCATTCGCTCTCGGTCAGGTCGCCGCTTTCCAGCTCCGGAATTTGGCCATCGCGCAGCAAGGGGTAGTAGTTGCTCGTGTCAATGACCGGCACATCGGCGGACACGCCCTCGAACAGGTCTTTGGGCAGGTCGGGGATTTTTTTCAGCGGAATGGTGACCACAATGATGTCTCCGTGGCGGGCGGCTTCCTGGGCCGTGACGGGGGTAGCACCGGTTTTTTGGGCCAAGTCCGTTAGGGTTTCAGGGCCGCGTGAGTTGGCAATATAGACCGAGTGACCAAGGCTGGTGAGCCGCACGGCCAGGGCGCTGCCGATGTGGCCAGCCCCAATGATTCCAATGTTCATAAGCAAGTAAGATGAGCGAGTAGTCTGTGAGCCGCTTTTTGGTAAAGTAGCTTGCTCTAAGACCACTCACCCATCAGGATTGTTTTTGCTTATGAACCGTATCTGCATTGGGCGAGCTGCGTACGCCCTAGCTACTCAATTAGCGCGAGCTTGTAGCTCCCTCATCTGCCTCACCAATCAACTCATGACAATCGACCTAAGTGGTATTACCAGCAAACCCGCCTTTCACGAGCTAGTTAAGCGCGAGCTAGGTTTTCCGGAGTGGTATGGCGTTAGTTGGGATGCCTTCTGGGACTGCATTGTGGCGGTGGTGCAAATGCCGCCGCAGCTGACATTCATCAACTGGCAAGAGTTCGACCAGACGTGCCCGAAGGATATGGGCATCTTGCGGCAAGTGATGCAGGACTACGAAGCCTACCGGCCGACGTATCATATGACCTTAGCTTAATAGCTTGTTATGCTTAGCTGGCATCAACTGTCAGATTGCCGTCTTCCTGCCAACATCAAAAAGCGCCCCGGCTAACTAGCCGGGGCGCTTTCTTACTTCATCAATGAGTGTTTCCTAGAAACCCAGGCCCAGCGCGAAGCCAGTAGCGGAGCCGTTGAAGTCGCCGGTGGTAGTGGCAGCGCCGGTGTTAGGGTTGATGCGGTAGAGCTTGGTGCTACCGCCCGAGGTGAGCAGAGCGTAAGGCGTGTTGCTGGTGCCGCCGATGTCGAAGCCGGTGGTGGCTTCTACGTTCACCCCTAGGTTGCCTACTTCCACCAGCGTGCCGTTGTTCGGCGGGTTTTGAAGGTAGAGTTTATCGGTGTTCACGTCAATGTCGTACAGCATCGTGCTGGTAGCGCCCGCGAAGTTGTTGGTGTAGGCCGCGCCCGTTACGGCGGGTGTGCCGGGGTTCAGGGCGCCATCCACAATGGCTACGCCGTCCGCGGGGTTCACGCGCAGGTTCTGGCCGGTGTTGCTCACAATGCGGATGCGGTCAACGGTCGGGTTGAAATCGACGCCGAAGGAAGTGCCCACGAGTGGGGTACTTAGCGCTGCCACTACGGCGGCCGCACCCGATGAAGTATTAAGCGTAAGCACGCGGCTGTTGCTGCTCACAGCGTATAGCTGGCCGTTTACGGGGCGGAAGTCGATACCAATGATGCTTTCGCCACCAGCTAAGCCGGTAATCGGTTTGGCAATACTAGTGGCGGGCTTTTCCGGGTTGAAGATCAGTAGGTTGTTGGTCGCATTAACGGCGTACGCTACCGGCTGAGTTGGGATGGCGATGCCCGTATACGATTTGCTATACGCGGAAATAATGCTGGCCTTACCCGTAGCTAGGTCAACGGAGAAGAGCGTAGCCTTGCCGCCAACTTTGAAAAGACCTAATGCCTTGTCGGTTTCGGGCGCGATGTCAAAGCCACCGTCGCCGGAGATGGCTAGGTTCAACGAGCCTACTTCTACCAGCGTGCCGTCGTTGGGCGGCATCTGCTTATAGAGCTTTTGCGTTGTCACATCAATATCATAGAGGGTAGTAGTCGTTGCCCCCGATACGTTGCCGGTGTAAGCCACGGCGGCAATGCTAGCCCCGGTGGCGCCGTTGATGGTGCCATCAGTGTTGGCCACGGTACCCGTCTCGGGGTTCAGGCGCAGGTTTTGGCCGGTGCTCGTCACCAGGCGTATGCGGTCGACGGTAGGATTAAAATCGAAGCCGGCGATGGTGCCGCTTAAGACCGGCGTGAAGGGCCCGGCGCCAATCTGGCGAGCCGTACCCGTGGCCGGATCAATAACATAGAGGCGACTCGTGCTACCTAGGCCATACAGCTGGCCAGTAGCAGGCCGAAAGTCGATGGCGAGGATGGTTTCGCCTGTTTGCAGGCCCGCAATGGAAGCGGCGCTGGCTGGGGTTTGCGCGTTACCCGCGGAAAAAGCCACCAGGCGTACCCCATCTTCCAGCGCGTAGAAAGGAATGTCAAGCCCCACTTCGTAACCCGGAAAGTCGCCATCATCGTCGCAGCTGCTGAGAGCGAAGAATAGTGCTCCCACAAAAGCTAGCTTCCGTAGGCTGAAAAGATTTTTCATTTAATTTGATTTTAATGTGAAAAAACTTAGTTGCTCAGGAGCTACGAAGCCGGAGTATGGATTGGATCTACCGGATTTACGAATTTATCATGAAGCCAAAATTCTGTTAATCATACAGTTATTGCTTTTCAGGAAAACCAGCAGGTGAGAACCGGCAAATAGCTGCTCAACAGCAGAAAATCAGCGCATCAGTAAACCTAGCTACGTGTGAGCCTAGGTTGCCTTAATACTTCTCCTGGCTCTTGAGAATGCGAATGATTTCGCGGCGCATGAAGAACAACCGGGCGAGCATCACGCCCGCCGTGAAGCTCATGGCGACCACCGACAATTCAGCGCCCGCAAACCAATGGCCGAAGATCCAGCGCCGGGAGAAAGCAAACGCCACGTAGCACACCAGCACCGCCACTCCTAGCTTGTCCATCTTGGCTACTACCTGGCTGGCCTCTTCGTGCCACCGGATGTTGGCGATGCGCGCCAGCAGCATCCCGACGACAAAGCCGCCCAGCGCCGCGCCGATGGCAGGCGGCACCTGCGTATCGAATTCTACCAAGTCGTACGTCACGATGGACAGCATCACGGTGAACACCAGCGCGAACATGCGCAAGCGCATCCGGAGCCGACGATGAATGAATTGACGACGGGCTTTTCGGGCGGGAGAAGAGCGAAACATGGCAGACGAAGCGGGTTCCGAAGAGAACCTGTAGCAACCGGACACGGCGGATCTTATCCGGTTGCACAAAGCTAAAACCTAGGTCTGAGAATACAGGTTCAGCTACTTGCCAGAACGTCATTCCGAGCCTAGCGAGGAATCTCGCGTGCTTCGCCAGAACGTCATGCAGAGCGAAGCATCTCGCGTGCCATGCTAACTCCAATCGTCAGGGTTTACCACCTCAACGACTGCACGCGAGATTCCTCCTGGCATCGGAATGACGTTCCTACTGCACCCAAACTACAAATCCTTGATTAGCTGCAAGAACTCGTTGCCGAGCTGCGGGAACAGGTAGCGCAGCACAATGAGCACCATCGACACGATTTCGGCAAATACGGCCAGCACGAAGATCTTCGACAAGCCCGCATCGACGTGCAGAACGTTGAAGCCGATCAGGAAGAAGCAGACGTTGACCAGCAGCGTCTGGAAGGCGAGCATACCTAGGATGTACCAGGCTACTTTCTGCCGTAGGGTGCGCTCGGCCTCGTTCTGAAGCCGCCACGCGTTGACCAGGGTTTGGAGCTTGAAGCTCTGGTCGCGGGCTCGCGTGACTCGCTCAAACGACTCCAACTCGCCCGGATTTACCGGCGGACCGACGGATTCCACTTTGTCGCGCAGTTCGGGGGGCAGCGAGTTGAGCAGCTCTTGCATACGTTAGCGTAGGCCTAGTTCGGCAATGCGGTAGCCCATGGCCTGCTCCGACACGCCAAAGCGCCAGGCCAGGTAGTCGATGTCGGGGTTCTGGGCAAATTCGCGGCGCATTAACGACTCGGGCATGAGCAGGGCGGCGGCAAAGCGGTTGGCTTCCGTTTCGCGGGCGCGGTCGGCGTCGGGCGCGTGGTCGTGGAACTGCTCGCGAAACAGGTTGATGGTGTTATCCACGAAAGAGCCGTCGGCGCTGGCCAGATGCAGAAAGTGGTGACCTAGCTCGTGGGCAATGGTAAAGCGCTTGCGGTTGCCCGGCTCCGATTCTTTCACCAGAATAATCGTGTCCTGGCCTTGCCGGGTAATCATGCCCGACAAATTCCCTTGCGAAAACTCCGCGTTGTGCACCTTTATGCCGGCGGCATCAGCCAGCGTAAGCGGGTCGATGGGGAGCGTGGCAGTAGCGCCGGCTTGCTGCAACACTTCCTGGGCACGGTTTTCTATTTCCTTGCGGGTGAGCATTTCGATTTCGGGAGTGCTAAGAGAAGCCATTGGAGAGGTGTGCAAGTAGGCGAGGTCAGGTTGGGGCAATGTAGGAGCTAACGCGAATGCGCGCGCGCCAGTTCTATCTGGCAGTAAGCGCAAACCTAGATTGAGGTCTTCTGCGCGCCGCATCAGGGCTTTGCCGCGAAAAGAAAGGCTTTTAGCAAGTTACGACAATGCTAAATTATTCTGCCGCTATATTGAGCAAACTTATAAACTACCGCTGCCTACTTTTTATGAAGCACTGCCTGCTTGCCTTTTTATTTCCTGTAATAACATCTTCTGCCGAGGCGCAAAACACACCTAGCTTTTCAACCAACACGGACGCAATAGCAACAAGCACCGCCGCTGCACCAACTGCCAAGCAGCAAGCCGGTACGAAACCCGCCGTCAGGTTTGGGGCTAAGCTAGGGTTGAACGTATCGAATACGAATTTCAACAGAGGCTTCCCCAAACCAGCTACTTCTATCGAAACTACCTGGAAGCCGGGTGCCGTAGTTGGGCTGTTCGTGCAGGTGCCTTTCTCGCAGAAGCTCTCTTTGCAGCAGGAATATTTATTCTCGCAAATGGGTGGCAAAGTCAAAAGCACCGGCACGGAGTATCGCTTTAATTATCTGTCATTGCCGGTGCTGCTGAAGTACAGCCTCACACCTAGGTTTGGCATAGCCCTGGGCCCGCAGTTCGACTTATTGCTGCAAGCCAAACAAAAGATAAATGGCGCCAGCACCACCATAACGCACGACACGGAAGAACGCAGCATTAGCGCAACCGCCGGCGCGGAGTTTTATGTGCTGGATAATCTAAGCCTGAATCTGCGCTACCTGTACGGTCTGAATCATGTCGGCCTCAGCCAGCGCTCCGGCAATCCGACGGAGTTTAAATATGAAATGGCGCAACTGAGCGCTACGGTTACGTTTTAAAACAAAAAAGCCGGCTCGCGAGGGAGCCGGCTTTTTTGCTTGATAAACCTAGGTTTTAGTTCGTCTTGGCCTGATACGGAACGCCCATGTTGTAGAACATGAATGCCCACTTATCCGTCTGCTCGCCGATAACCTGGGCCGTGGAGCGACCCGCGCCATGACCCGCTTTCGTCTCGATGCGGATGAGCACGGGCGCGGTGCCTTTCTGGCTTTCCTGCAAGCGCGTGCCGAACTTGAACGAGTGCGCGGGCACAACCCGGTCGTCGTGGTCGGCGGTTGTCACGAGCGTGGCGGGGTAGGAGGCGGGCTTGATGGCGTGGTAAGGCGAGTATTTGTAGAGATACTCAAACATCTCCTTCGAGTCTTCGGCCGTGCCGTAGTCGTAGGCCCAGCCAGCGCCGGCCGTGAACTTGTTGTAGCGCAGCATATCCATTACGCCCACTGCGGGGAAGGCTACTTTGAACATTTCGGGGTGCTGCGTCATGGTGGCGCCCACGAGCAGACCGCCGTTCGAGCCGCCCGAAATAGCCAGGTAGTCTTTCGAGGTGTAGTTGTTCTTCACCAGGTACTCGGCCGCCGCAATGTAGTCGTCGAACACGTTCTGCTTCTTGAGCTTGGTGCCGGCCAGGTGCCAGGTTTCGCCGTATTCGCCGCCGCCGCGCAGGTTCGGCACCGCGTAAATGCCGCCGTTTTCCAGCAGCACGATGTTGGACGTGCTAAAGCTAGGTGTCACGCTCACGCCGAAGCCGCCGTAGGCGTAGAGCAGCGTCGGGTTTTTGCCGTTCATCACCAGGCCTTTCTTGTAGGTGATGATCATCGGAATCTTGGTGCCGTCCTTAGAATTGTAGAACACCTGCTTCGACTCAAACTTGGTTGGGTCGAACTGCACGTTCGGCTTCTTGAACACCGTCGATTTGCCGGTAGCCAGGTCGTACTTGAAAATAGTGGGCGGGTAGATGTACGACGTGAATGTGTAGTACGTCTCCTTCTCGTCCTTCTTGCCACCGAAGCCGCTCGCCGAGCCAACGGAAGGCAGCTCGATGGTGCGCTCCTTCTTGCCGGTCATGTCGTACTGCTCCACCATTGAGGTGGCGTCTTTCAGGTACTTAGCGAAAATCTTCCCGCCGACCGTTGATACATCCAGTACGTTTTTCGTCTCCGGAATCAGGTCTTTCCAGTTGGCTGCTTTGGGGTTCGCCGCGTCCACCGTCACCACGCGGAAGTTCGGCGCGTTCAGATTGGTGAAGAGGTAGAGCTTGCTGCCGACGTTATCAATCACGCTGGCTTCGCTGTCGAAGTTGTCGACCACCTGCGTGATGGCGCTGCCGGGCTTGCTCAGGTCCTGCACGTACAGCTCGTTGCCGGTCGTCGTGTTGGCGGCCGTGATAACCAGAAAACGCTGATCTTCGGTGAGGTAAGCGCGCACGTAGCGGCGCGGCGTTTTCTCGCCGCCAAAAACCAGCTGGTCAGTGCTTTGCGGCGTACCTAGCTTGTGGTAATACAGCTTGTGGTGCTGGGTCATGCCGGCCAGTTGGCTGCCCACTTTGGGCTTGTCGTAGCTGCTGTAGTAGAAGCCGTCGTTGCCCTTCCAGGCGATGCCCGAGAACTTCACGTCTTTCAGCGTGTCGCCTACCATGGCTTTGTCGGCGGCTTTCAGCACGATAACCTTGCGCCAGTCCGAGCCGCCTTCCGAAATCAGGTATGCGGCCAGGCTGCCATCCTTAGTGAAATCCATGCCTGCCAGCGACGTGGTGCCGTCTTTCGAGAAAGTGTTCGGGTCGAGGAACAGCTCGGGCGCACCGTTGCCAACCTGCCGGTACACCGCCGACTGGCTCTGCAAGCCCGTGTTCTTAGTGAAATACGTGTACTTGCCTTCCTTAAAAGGTGCCCCATACTTCTCGTAGTTCCACAGCGTTTCCAAGCGCTTGCGGATGTTCTCGCGGTACGGAATCTGACCTAGGTAGCTCTGCGTCACCTTGTTCTCGGCCTGCACCCAGGCTTTCGTGTCGGCCGATTGGTCGTTTTCGAGCCAGCGGTAGGGGTCGGGTACCTTCGTGCCGAAGTACGTGTTGACGGTGTCAACCTTCTTGGCTTGCGGATAAGGCAGCGTTTTGATGGCCGTTTGGGTGTACTGAGCGTACGCCTGGCTGCTGAGCGCCAGCGCAGCAAGCGCGATAAAGCGTCTTTTCATGCTTTTTGTAGGAAGTGGTGGCTATGGGTAAAGTCTGAGAATGCGGGAGGGAAGTTGCACAAAGCAGGCTTCGAAAGCATAGGCAGCTAAGCTAAGTAAATAACTGGTAGAGAACAGACGCAGGAAGCCCCGGCAGTGCTTGTAATTGGTGTCTGGGCGGGTAAAAAGCTAGGCTGGCTGGTAAGCGCTGGATAACTTGACGGCGGAAAACCCGGCAACAGTGCCGGATGACCGCAGCAGCGCTTAGCAGTTGAGCGTTCCACGTTGCCTTACGCCCACGCCTAGCTTTATTCAGGATATGTTCAAGCATAATTGGTCTATAGTGCTGCTGCTCTTGGTACTACTGGATAGTAGCTACTCTTTTTGGCAGCATTCGCACGTAGCCCTCGATGGCGACATGGCGGCGATTATTCTGCCGGCACCTTGGTACCAACAGGTGCTGACCGACCCTTTGGGGTTGCATGTCCTACTCAAAAACGAAGTGTATGCCGCACCAAACCGATTTTTTGCGCACAAGCTGCTCTCTGAGTATTTCAAGACGGTGCCCTTGCTGCTGCAACGCTGGCATAGCCCCATTGACAGCATTTACCAAGCTTGCGCATGGCTGAAGCTAGCCGTGCAGGTACTCCTTATCTATTTGCTAGGAGCATATATCAGCGGTAGCAGCCGAATCCTGAATAAGCGCTTCGTGCTGGCGGTGGCGTTGGTGGTGCCGCTCTTCCAGACGGCGGGCTTCAACAATCAGATGGGTATTATCGACAAATCAATCACGTACACAGTATTTTATGCCTTGCCAATCGGACTGTTGCTGGTGTTTTTGCTGCCATTTTATCAAGCCGCTTTCTCCGAAACGCGCGTGAGACTTTCCGTCGTGGGTGTAGTCCTGCTGCTGTTGCTGGCCGTGGGGCTGGCGCTCGGTGGGCCCGTGGTGCCGGGCGTAGTGGTACTGGTTTGCCCGGCTGCGCTCTGGCTGACTGGTCGGCGCTACTTCAAGGCGACTGCCGGCACGGCGCTCAAGCAACGCTTGCTAGGTGCAGTAAGCAGCGTGCCTTGGCCTATGCTGCTGTGTTTCGGGCTGCTTACGCTGCTATGCCTGTATTCACTGTATATCGGGCGGAACAACGCCGAAAATATGGAGGGCAACAGTGTGTCGTTGCTGGAGCGCTACAGCCGGATACCGATGGGCATCTATCAGCAGCTCAAGCAAAAGCTAGGGTTGCCCTTGCTGCTGGCGATAGTGCTGCTGAACGCGTACATCATCAAGCGGCAGCCTGCGACAGAGGAAGGCGGGAAGCTCCTGACTATTCTGAAATGGATTGGTTGGTTTGCCCTGGTTTATATTCTGCTGCTGCCGCTCGGGGGCTACCGTGATTACCGGCCGTACATTCTGCGCCGCGATGTTATCATGCCTGTTGTGCTGGCTCTGATCTACTTCTACGGTATTTCCAGTTTTCACCTGGCGAGGCATCTGGCGGGGCAGCTGCGCACGCGCTACTTGATAGGCCTTGGGTTATTCCTGGTCATTTTTATGTTGTCGGATAAGCCGATCGTGAGCGATAACAACGCCTGCGAACGACAGATGCTGGCGCAGCTGGCCGAATCGCCGGAGAAAACGGTGCGGCTAGCAGACGATTGTACCGTTATGTCGTGGACGAAAACGACGAACCCTGCCGATTCGGACACAAACGCGGAGCTGCTGCACTACTGGAACGTGACCAGCGAGAAAAAAACATACTACCAACAGGCCGCTAATTGATAGCAGCGCCACTGCCTAGCTTACTTATGCCCACCTACTACATCGGTTGCTCTGGCTTTTCTTACCGCGACTGGAAAGGCGTGCTGTATCCGGAAGGCTTGCCGCCGCGCAAGTGGTTTGAGTACTACACGCAGCACTTCAATACCTTGGAGATAAACGTGACCTTCTACCGTATGCCGGAGCTGAAGGTGTTTGAGGACTGGTACGCCAAGAGTCCGGCCGATTACCGCTTTGCCGTGAAAGCGCCGCGCCAGGTCACGCACTACAAGAAGTTCAACGCCGAAGCCCAGCCAATCCTAGCCGACTTCTACGCCACCGTACAGGAAGGCTTAGGCGAAAAGCTAGGTCCGGTGCTGTTTCAGCTGCCGCCCAAAGCCGCCTACACCGATGAGCTGCTCCAACGTATCCTCGACAGCCTCGATCCGGCCTTTAATAATGTGATAGAATTTCGCCACCCAAGCTGGTGGGATGGCGAGGTGTTTCGCGAGCTAGCCCGTCACCACATCGCCTTCGTTGGGCAGAGCCATCCGCAACCGCTTCCGGATGAGGTAGTGGTCAACACCGACGTGCTTTATTACCGCTTCCACGGCGTACCGGAGCTGTACACCACGCCCTACAGCCCCGAGTTTTTACAGCGCGTGGCCGCCGAAATTAAGGCCGCGCCGCAGGTGAAAGAGGTTTACCTGTACTTCAACAATGGTATTGGCGGCGCTGGCGTCGAGAATGCGCGTGAAATGCAGGCGCTGCTGCGCTAACGGCCGCACTTGGTTACAAACCAGAAAACGGCGGCTACCAGCGCAACACCAGCGAATCGAAGGGCCAGGAATACCCAGGCCGGAAGTTCAGGCTTATCGGAGTTTTGGAGCATACGACTATTACGGACTTCACCGGCTTTCAGTGGTCTGCGACCTAGGTTTCGCAAACGCTGTTTTAAATGAAGAAGGGCACCATCACTAGTGCCCTTCTTCATTTAAAACAGCGTTTGCGAAACCTAGCTTACCAGTTGCCGCTGGCGCCGCCGCCGCCGGAGCTGCCGCCGCCGAAGCCGCCAAAGCCACCGCCGCCACCCCCACCGAAGCCGCCACCGCCGCCAAATACGCCGCGGCCGCCGCTGAAGTCGCCGAAGATAATGGGCGGGATAAAGCCACCACCGAAGCCGCGGCTGCGTCGACCAAAGCCCCCGCCGCCGCCCCCGCCGCCGCGTGAGCGCAGCAGCAGAAAGAGCACCAGCGCGCCGATAATCAACCAGAACGTCCAGCCGGAGCCGCTGGAATCGCCGTTGTTGGACTGCGCCGTTCTTGGGTCGGCTTTGTAGCCCTCGCCTTTCGCCAGGGCAATCAGCTCGTCGGTGGCCGTGTTGAGGCCGTCGTAGTAGCGCTGCTCGCGGAAGGCGGGCACAATGGTGTTGGAAATAATCCGCTTCGCCAACGCATCAGGCACGGCGCCTTCCAGGCCGTAGCCAGTCTGGATGCGGGCCGAGTGCTCCTGCTTGGCGACTAGGATGAGAATGCCGTTGTTTTCGCCTTTCTGGCCAATGCCCCAGCTTTCGTAGAGCTTCTGAGCATAGTCGGCAATTTCGTAGTCGCCGAGCGTAGGCACCGTCACAACAGAAATCTGCGAGGACGTGGAGTCGTTGTAGGCAACAAGCTTGCGCTCCAGCGCGTCCGCTTCATCGGGCCGGAGCATGCCCGCCAGATCATTGACGAGGCGCGGTGGCGATGGGCGTGGCGGCACATCCTGCGCCACGGCGGGCTGAAGCAAGCTCGTGAGGAGCAGCAACAGCCCGAGCAAGGCGCCGGGCCAACGACTTTTTAGCAGAAGAGGAAAAGGGGAGAGAATGCTCATGCGTGCGGCGGCGTGGAGTCGCCAAACGAGATGGAGTCGTCGAGTTCGTTGCGGTCAGTGGCCGCATCGTAGGGGAAGTAGCGCCGAAGCTGCTCACCTACCATCCGGATGCCTTTTTCCAACCCCGTGACATAGTCGTGGAGCCGGAAGTGGTCGAGCACGGTTTCCTTCGTGACTTCCCAAAAATCATCGGGTACGGCGGAATTGATGGCAGAGTCGCCGATGACGGCAAACTGACGCGTTTTCCAGGCTAAGTAAAAAAGAACGCCGTTGCGCTGGGCGGTGCGGTGCATACCTAGCTCGGCAAATACCTGGGCGGCGCGGTCGAGCGGCTCGGGTGTGGGGCAGGTGTCTTCCAGGTGAACCCGGATTTCGCCGGAGGTCGTGATTTCGGCCTGCCGGATAGCGGCCACAAGTGCAGCCTCTTGTTCCGGCGTCAGAGGGCTTTTCATGGGTGGGAGCCTGATTGGTTTTTGGTTGTTTGTTTTTAGTTTTTAGTTTTTTGATAAGTTCGTTTGATGACCAAAAACCAAAAACCAAATTAGAACTGAACGGTAGGAGCTTTCTGAGCGCTGGCATCGGCCTCGAAGTAAGGTTTCTCCTTGAAGCCGAACATGCCCGCGAAGATGTTGTTGGGGAACGACTTCACGTAGCCGTTGTAGTCGTTCGTCACATCGTTGAACTTGTTGCGCTCCACGTTAATACGATTTTCGGTGCCCTCAATCTGTGCTTGCAGCTCCTGAAAGTTGGCGTTAGCTTTCAGATCAGGATAATTTTCTGAGACAGCCAACAAGCGACCTAGGCCCGAGCTAACCTGGCTTTGAGCCTCCTGGAAGCGTTTGATGTTTTCGGGCGTCAGGTCGTCACCCGAAAGCTGCACGCTTGTGGCTTTGGCGCGGGCATTAATAACGTCGGTCAGGGTGCTTTTTTCAAAGTTCGCAGCGCCCTTCACGGTATTTACCAAGTTCGGAATGAGGTCGTTGCGACGCTGGTAGCTGCTTTGCACCTTCGCCCACTGCGATTTCACGGCCTGGTCGCGCTCAACCATACCATTGTAGCCGCACGATGATTGCGTGAGCAAGATTACTAAGCCAAAGAAGTACAGAGCAAAACGTTTCATAGAGAGAAAAAAAATAAAAAGTGGAAGAGAGAGAAAGACAATCGAAACCTAGGGCCGGCCGACTTGGTTAGCGTCGACAGGCACCGGTGCGCTGAAAAGTACGAATTAAGGCGTTGGCGGTTGTGCTGAGGTCCGGTGCTCCGCTGCCGATTCACTATTTTGCGTGCTTACGCCACGCCTTTTGTTCATGAAAGCTGTCATCCCCGTTGCCGGCATCGGCTCCCGCCTACGTCCGCATACGCATACTCAGCCTAAGTCGCTGGTACCTGTAGCTGGGAATACCATCCTGGGTCACATCATCGACCGCCTTATCGGCGCTGGTATTCAAGAATTTGTCTTCATTATCGGCTATCTGGGCGAAAAGATCGAGCGCTACGTGCGGCGAAATTATCCGCAAATCCAGTCCACCTTCGTGGTGCAGGAGCCGCGCGAAGGCATCGGCCACGCCCTCTGGATTGCCCGCGAGGAGTTCCAGCACGAGTCGGAAGGCATCCTGATTCTGCTCGGCGACACCATCGTGGATGTTGACCTAGATGCCGTGCTGCAAATGCCGGGCACGGTGCTGGGCGTGAAGGAAGTGAAAACCCCTACGCTCTTTGGCCTGGTGGAAACGGCACCCGGCGGGCGCGTCACGAAAGTGATGGAGAAACCGAAAATTCCGAAGTCGAACTATGCGATGGTGGGGCTGTACAAAATCGCGCACCCCGCGCAGCTGGCCGACGCTCTGGGTCGCTTGATTGCCGAGGAGCACCGCACGCACGGCGAGTTTCAGCTGACTGATGCCCTGATGACGCTGATTCAGGAAGGGGAGGAGATGACCACCATCACGGTGGACAACTGGTTTGACTGCGGCCGCAAAGACACGCTGCTCGAAGCCAACGCCCGCCTGCTGAGTCGGCCGGAGTTCATGAGTACGGAGGCGCTACCCGAGTTTCCGAACACTATTATTATTCCGCCCGTCAGTATTGGCAAGAACTGCCAGATTTCCTGCTCCATCATCGGTCCCAACGTAGCCATTGGCGACCGGACCATTGTGGAGAATACGATTCTGACCAACTCCATCATCGGTTCCTACAGCGAGCTGCGCCAAGCTGTGCTCCACGACTGTATTGTGGGCTCTGATGCGTCGTTCCGGGGCCTGAACCACAGCCTGAACATCGGCGACAATACCGAGATTGATTATAGCTAGGTTGTAAAAACATACGGAACGTCATGCTGAGCTTGTCGAAGCATCTCGCGTGCAGTAGTAATCATATACCATTGCGCGCGAGATGCTTTGACAAGCTCAGCATGACGTTCTGCGTATTGATTATGTGTTTAAACCTAGCTCACTATAAAATATTCTTTACACTATATCGTTCCTACACAACCTGCTGGGCATCCTGGCAGTAGGTAAGGTTGCGGCTTCGGCTGCCATCCTTTACATTGGTTCGATGCAACGCACTCCCTTCTCTCGACTGCTGCCAGGGCTATTGGCGGCAGTTTTGTTACTTCCCGGCTGCTATTCCCGTGACGACCTCAAATCCGACGCGGGCAACAACAAAGCCGCCGAAACTACTGAGGCTTCCCCAGATAAAGCGCCCGCCGCTGCTCCCTCACCGGAGGCCGACCCTAGCTCTACTACGGCCGCAACGGGCTCGCTAAAGCAAGTGAACGTCTTCCTGGAAGTATCGGGCTCAATGGAAGGCTTCATGCCTAAAACCGGCGCTGATGCCCAGAACACCCGCTTTCAGCAGCACGTGGCGCAGTTTCTTTCCGATGTGAACCGGAGCGCCAGCGTTCAGCGCAAAACGTTCTACCGCATCAAGGAGAAGCCGTACCGTGACTCGTACCAACAGCTAGAAACTACTGTGCGCGAGGGCATTCGGGAACCGGCCAGCAGCACCAGCATCCCGGCCATCCTAGATACGCTGGTGAGTCATTATTATCAGCCGAATGCCGTAAACGTGCTGATTTCGGACTTCATCTACGCCCCGCGCAACGCGGGTGCCGTGCCCTACATCAAAACTGACATCACCGACGCCCTGAACGCTGCCGGTCGCTCCGACCTAGCGGTGTCAGTTTACGGGCACACGTCGGATTTCAAAGGGGCTTTTTACCCGGCCATGAAAACGGCCGCCAAGCGCATCAACCGCTGCTGCGACACCGACATACCTTATTATGTGTGGGTAATCGGCCCGGCCGATGCCGTGCGGCGCTTTGATGCTGCGTTGTTAAAAAAGGCGCCGGGCGAACAGGCGCACTTCGGCGTGAAGTACTCGGCGGCGCCTTCTTCCCTGCTGAACAAGTTCCAGAACCAAGGCGCGTGGTACTACGGCGAGAAAGACGCCAGCAAGCGCGCCGCCGGTGCTACTTATCATACCGTAGCCGTGAGCGAAGTATCCGCGCAACAGCCCGTAGAGTTCGTGCTCGGGATGAATCTGCAAGCGCTGCCCGCTTTGTACCAAGACCTAGGTCACCTGAAAGCGAACTTGCAACTAACTGGGCAAGACACCGATGCGAAGATCGTGAGCGTGTTTGGCGCTACCGATCAGACCCGCGCCAGCAGCGGACCCGAGGCGCAATACACGCATTTTGTCAAAATTCGCGTTACCAAGATGGGCAAAGCGGCCCGACCCCTGCAAGTTATCCTCCAAGACAAGCGCCCGATGTGGATAACTCAGTGGACAACTAAGAATGACAGCAACATCAACCAAGTCGGCGCCAAAACCTTTGCCCTAAGCAGCCTAATCGACGGCGTAGCGGCCGTCACGACGGATGAGCAAGACCAAGCGCCTATCTTTCAGATCCCGCTCACGTTGCAACCCGCTGACTAAAGCTAGCTTTTAGCTGGCACCTTCTTCGCAGTATCCCTATTCCAACGCAACTCGTGTATTGCTCCACCAACTAAACGTTGGCGTTTCCCTTCCTTCTATGCAAAGCTTCTTCCGCTTCCTCTACGAACTCATTGGCACACCCCAGCCGCCCGCTGATACGCCCGTGTACCGCCAGATTGTATTCCCCAACATCGGTCTGCTCAACCTAGGTATCTCGCTGGCGCTGGTCATCATTTTCTACTACCTCATCAACCGTGCGATGGGCGTGGCTACTTTCAATAAGCTGCGCCATTGGACCCTGTTCTTGGTGCTGAACGCCCTGATTGCGTTCATCGTGGTGGTGTGGCAGGCCAAAGCTCAGCAAGTAACCGACCACAGCTACATCTATTGGCTGGCTACGCTGAACGCGGTGTATGGCCTCTTGTTCTATTTCCTGTTTTCCGTCATTCTGCGCAAAGGCTCGACTAACGCGAGCACCACGCCTTTTTAAGTCGAAGAAGATATGGATCCTGCTTTTCCTCTGCTTTGCTTACATGAGGAGGAAGAACCTTACTGCTATTTAGTAGAGGGTAATCAGGAATTGAACTACTGCAATTTGTATGGCTACTATGAGTCACAACGAAATCCAGCGTTGTATTTCGATGCCTCTGGTAAAAAGGTCAGACGGAAGCTCAAGTTGAAGCGTAGCTTCGGCAAGTGGCAAAAGCTACTATCCTATTTCTATTGGGGTAAAGTTCCGGTAGAGAGTACATGGTATCAAGTAGGAGAATATGAGCTTGCTGAACTCAAAGAATGGGTCCTGCGCTGTATTAAAGCCGACGATGATGTGCTGACTCAATTTATTGAGAAAAATCATCTGATTAGGTTACTTAAACAGGCACGCCATTTTGAAGACATTTATATGGTTTTACAAAACGCCATATACAATTTTGAAGACGATGACTCACTCATAGAGTGAGTGTAAATCAAAAAGCCCTAAACAATGGCTAAACTCTTTTTATTCGGTATCGGCGGCACAGGTTCCCGCGTTATTCGCTCGCTCACGATGTTGTTGGCGGCCGGCGTCGAGCTTCCTAACTGCGACCGGGTGGTGCCCATCATCATTGACCCCGACGCTCACAACGGCGACATGAACCGCACGGTAGCGCTGTTGCAGAGCTACCAGCAGATTTACAAAAAGCTAGGTCCGCGCGAAGAAGGCTTCTTCAAAACCGACATCAGCACGCTCAGCGGCATCAGCCAGGACGTGAATGGCTCGGTGAAAGACACGTTCATCTTCGACTTTGGCGGCATCAACCAAAGCTTCCGCCAATACCTCAGCTACGATGGTCTGTCGGTTGACTCTAAGGGGCTAGTGGATTTGCTGTTCACGCAAGACAACCTCGAAAGCCCCCTTACGATTGGTTTCCGGGGCTCGCCCAACGTGGGCAGTATCGTGCTGAACAAGCTCGTGGAGTCTCCCGAAATCCGCTTTTTCGCCGATAACTTCCAGGAAGGTGACCGGGTGTTTTTCGTGTCGAGCATCTTCGGCGGGACGGGTGCGGCGGGCTTCCCGCTCATGCTCAAGAACCTGAAGGACACCAACACGCGCCTGAGCAACGCCCGCTACCTGCGCGACGCACCCACCGGCGCCGTGACGGTGATGCCGTACTTCGCGCTGCAATCGGAGGACAACTCGGTTATTGATTCCAACAGCTTCCTCACTAAAACCAAGGCGGCGCTCAGCTATTACGAGCACAACTTGCAAGGTCTGAATGCCTTGTACTACCTAGCCGACACGCCGGATACGCCCTACGAAAACCAGCCTGGCGGCACCCAGCAGCGCAACAAAGCTCACCTTATCGAGCTGCTAGCCGCGCTCAGCATCGTAGACTTCATGAAGTACTCGGCGGCTGAGCTGCGTACCGGCGGACCGCACTTCCACGAGTACGGACTCGCCACCGACGCGCCCGAAGTGCAGTTCAACCACCTGCCCGACGAGTCGCGCGAGTTGATGGCCAAGCACCTCACGCAGCTGCTCTACTTCACGCGCTACCACCGCCAGTTCCTCGCCACCGACAAGGCGCCGTACCACGACAACCTGAAGCTCGACTACGCCCTGCGCAACGAGCCCATTTTCCGGGAGCTGCAAAATATCCTGCACAGCCCCGAGTTTGGCGTGGATGAGTGGCTGAAAGAGCTAGGTCAAAACCGCCGGGCCTTCCGTCCCTTCGACCTAGCCACCGATGACTTCAACGCCATGATTGCCGGCAAACCCGTGGAAAAGAAGTGGACCGACTTCTTCAACAAAGGCATCAACCACAACTACTTCCTCGACTCGCTCAACAAAACCGAGAAGACTATTGCCGAACCCGACAACTTCAAGAAGCTCATCGAGCTGTTCTATGACGTGACGGATAAGGCGTTTGAGGAGAAGGTAAAAGTGGTGTAGCACCTCCATGCGTCCCAGGGTTGAAACCCTGGGCTATGTAGCGGGTCCTGCTTGACGCTAACTAGCCCAGGGTTTCAACCCTGGGTGCTCGAATAATACTCAAGAACAGACATGAGTCACGTTTTTCAGGCCTTATGGGTACATGTTACATGGGCCACTAAGAACCGACAACCGTGGCTTACGGCAGAATTGAAACCTGCGCTGTTTAGTCAGATTCGGGATATTGCGGAAGCGGGAAACATTCGATTGGATTTTCTAAATGGCGTTTACGATCATGTGCATTGCCTTTTGTCGTTGCGCACTACAGATCGACTTGATCTAGTTATGCAGCAGCTAAAAGGAAAAAGTGCTCATTGGGTGAATGAGCAGCAGCTAACCGACTATGTTTTTGCCTGGCAGAATGGCTACGGGGCTTTTTCGGTGAGTCCATCACATGTGCAACGCGTACGTAACTACATCCGCAACCAAGAAAAGCATCATCAAGAACAAGATTATTGGCAAGAAATGGAGATGCTGGAGAAAATGGCCCGAGTGCTATGATCGGCCGATTCAAGCATCCTAAATGCCCGAGTTGTCCCAGAGTTGAAACCCTGGGCTATTCAGCGTAAAAAGCATCTCGCTACGTAGCCCAGGGTTGCAACCCTGGGAATGGATGTGAGAATAATCCCAGAACATAACCGCTAACTAGCCCAGGGTTTCAACCCTGGGAAGCCTATGCCCAAAGTCCTTCGCTTACATAACAACGGTTCCCAGCAGGTGCAAGGCTGGCAGAAAACCGCGCCCGTTACCAGCACCGAAATCAACACCGTGACCGACCCGGCGGGGGGCAAGGCCAAGAACGTAGCCGTGTCCATCCCAACGCCGTTTGCGCGGATGCACCTTTTCGAAACCGCCTTCGATTTCCTGGCGCGGGAAGGGCAGCGCAATCCGGGGTCGGTGTACCACGAGCTGGTGACGCACTTCTGGGATTTGTTTGAGTTGCTGTATAACTACCACCTGTATTCGCAGGCGGGGCGCAAAATCACGCTGCGGCGCTGGAATGCGGAAACGGAAATTCGCAAGATGCGGCAGCAGGAAGGCACGCGTCTGCTCGGCGAAACCTTGCAGTTGTTCTTGCAAGACGAGCGGTTCCGCGATTTCTCCGATATGTACCTCGTGTACTACGAGTCGCCGGAGCTGCCGGGCGGACCTAGGTTGCTCGGCGGCACCTCGCCGCTCACGCTGCTCTTCACCGGCCCAGAAGTGAAGCCGCTGGACCTAGAGCGTCCTCAAGCGCGCGGCCATTACTTCGACAATCAAACCGTGCTGCTCGAAGACCGCGACCCGCAGTTCCGCGAGTTTGTGTACGAATTGTTCCTGGCTTACCCAGCCTTGCAGCGCCGCGACTTCGCCGGCAGTGTTTTCGCCGGCTTAGATCGGAGCAAGATCAATCAGCTCCAGATGCAGGGCGACCGGACGGCTCAGCAGTTCGCCGCCCGTTACCCCGCGCTGCCCGACATTCAGGGCAACCTAGCTAGCGTGAAAAGTGTGCCGCTGCCCGGCCGCGCCGACCAGTCGGCCGTGACTAGCTCCGACCTGTTCATTCAGCCGACCCGCGCCAACGAAAGTGGCCGGCCGCGCCCATTGGTGTTGCGCCCGAACCTGACTATGCAAGGCGCCAACTACCTCAACGGCCAACCCTGGGACGACCGCACGCCCGTGCCGTACCACGATGAGCTAGCCCTAGAAAACCGCGTGCTGCCCGGCAAAGGCTTCAAGTACCCGTACCTTACCGTCGGCGACTTCCTGGAAGATTCGCTGGTGGAACTGCCGTACGACCTGAACACCCAGCGCTTCCACACTGGCAAAGTGTCGTTTCAGTACGGCGCCGATGGGCAGGGGCGAGCTAGGTTCCCGTACCTGCTGCCGCTGCGCCAGGCGTTCTTCGACTACTTCACCGAGAACGAGCTAGCCGAGCTGCTGCACTTCACCATCGACCTGAACCACGTGCGCGTGACGTTGCGGGTGCCGGTGCAAGCGGGTCGCTTTATCTCGTTTGAACGTAGCTACTACCACAATCCGCAGAACCCGAAGGACGCGCAAGGCCGCGAAATTTTGGAGAAAGGTCGCATCGTGCGCGCGAACGTGGACCTAGGTGTGTTCCCGTTCTACAAAGTGCGCCACCAGCCCCAGTACAACGACTTGTACAAAGTGATGCTGGTGGACGCCGATAACTCACCCACCATGCTCAGCCGCCGCTACGACCTCACGTTCTTCGTGGGCGGCGAACGACTCACCGAGCAAGGCGCAGCCCGCCGTGCCGTTCGCCACGAGCGCACGCAGAAGAGCATGGCTACCGCGGGCAGTACCTACTACGAAATCACCGGCACGCACTTCGACGTGGCCGAGCTGACGTGTCCGCCCGCTAGCATTGGTGGCGAGCCGGCGCGCGGCCTCTTAGTGCCACGCTGGCGCGAACTCGACCGTGGCACGCGGCGCTTCACCTTCGCCGTCGACTTCGGCACCACCAACACGCACATTGCTTACGCGGATGGTCCCTCGGCCCACCCGCGTCCGCTCACCATTGGTGAGGCCGATGTGCAAGTGGAATGGCTGCACGCGCCGGTGGCCGATATGGGCTTGTCGGCAGCGCAACGCTACCGCACGGGCGCTGGTCAGATGTGGGATTCGGTGGCAACGCTGCAAAACCGCGAGTTCGTACCTAGCTTCGTCGGCGACGGTGGCTCGGTGTATGAATTCCCGATTCGGACGGCGGTTTGCGAAACACTGTCGTTTGCCAACGAGCCAGCCAAGGTGCTGAGCAACATCAACATTGGCTTCAGTATCAACACCGAAACACTGGCTGAGCTGCCCCAGAACCGCTTCGTAACGAACCTGAAATGGTCGGCGGAGCTAGATCCGCAGGGCGTGAGCCGCATTGAAGCGTTCTTCCGCGAAATCCTGTTGTTGCTCAAGCACAAAGCGGCGTTGCATGGTGGCATTCTGGAAGACACCCGCGTGGTGTGGTTTGCCCCGTTGAGCTTCGATGGCTTCCTGCGCAACCAGTTTCAGCAGGTGTGGGACGAGGCTTTCCAACAAGTGTTCAAGACGCGCCAAAACACGGTGTGCCTCACTGAATCGGTGGCGCCGTACTATTACCTCACGGCCACGAACCAAGTGGTACCCAACCGCGACGAGAACGTTATCAACATCGACATCGGTGGTGGTACGACCGACTTGCTCATCTTCGCGGAGCAAAAACCGGCCTTTAGCTCGTCCTTCCGCTTCGCCGGCGACGACCTGTGGGGCGACGGCTACGCTCGCGTGCAAGGCGCGCCCAAGCAAAACGGCCTCCTGCGCCTAGGGGTCAACCACGCCGACGCGCTACCCAGCAGCGAGCAAAACCAGGAGTACAAAGGCTACCTGAGCGCCGCCCTGAAAAACGCGGACTTCGGCTCGGCCGACGTGACCAGCTTGCTCTTTAAGTACGACGACGCGCTACGCTTCTCCCAGAGCCTGACCCTAGGGAAGGGCCGACAGTTGCGGGTGCTGTTCTACCTGCACTACACGTCCATCATCTACCACACGGCCCAGCTCGTGCAGCAGCTAGGTCTGAAGACGCCGCGCTATCTGTGCTTCTCGGGCAAAGGCAGCTTGTACTTGCGTTTGTTGGCCGGTGGCAGCAGCTTGGTAGCCATTGAGAAGATCACGAAAGCCGTCTTCAAAGTCGTAACGGGCACCGAGCCGCCACAAAACTTCCGCGTCATTCTGGCTGATAACCCCAAGGAAGCTACCACCAACGGCGGCGTGCTGTTCGAGGAAAAATCATCGACTTCTGATTACGACCAGATCAAGCACGTGAAGCTCACCGGCACGGCGCAATCGGCGGAAATCGGGGCAGTCCGCCTTAAGTTGCAGCAGGTAGACGCGGACCTCAAGCAGCAGGTACTCGACAACGTGCGCAACTTTCTGACTCTCGTGCTGGAAGGCGACGAAGTAGCGCCGCTCCTGCGCGAAGTAGGCGTCGACGTAGACCGCCAACGGGTGCGCGACATTCTGCTCCGCGAAATCGAAGACAGCCTGAGCCTAGGTCTGCACCAGCTTCAGCGCCAACTCAGCAACGACGAGACGCTACCGGAAACGCTGTTCTTCTACCCGCTGAAGCAGGCGTTGTATAACCTGAGCCGGGAATTGCAGGCGTAGGCCTAGCCTTCCCAGGGTTGAAACTTTGTGCTATTCGGCGGTGAAATAAGGTCCGCTCCGTAGCCCAGGGTTTCAATCCTGGGACGACTCAGTCAACGATGATGCTGGATGAACAGAAACGTCAACTTCTTTATTGATGTGCTTCGCTTGATGCCAGATGATGCTTCTGTCGTGTTGTACTCTACCGAAGAAGAAATTTTGAAGGCAATAAAGAAAATGATTTCATCGGCTACGATTGATCAATTCGAGGTAATCATTTCACTAACAAGCCGAAGAGACCTAATCAGAACGCTTGTTTGTTCTGATGTTCTGCCTCACATAATTCATGTCACCATCCTTAAAGCTGAGAAAGAGTTCTATAATTCTTACGACCGTATGATGGGCTGCTATCTACATAAGCCGATGGTACTTTCACCTCATTTTATTCAGAAGTACTCTCTACAAGAGTATGAAACTGGATGGGAGTTTTGCGGTGAAGAATGGGATGGTATAGAACAACACGTTCTCCTGTTGTAGCCATCGATTTGACACTCGTTCAGCTCTAATTTTTAATTATTGCCCTAACTCATGACCTCTCTCCGCCGCGCAACTTCCTTATTCCTTGGTCTGCTTCTAACTGCCGCTGCCCACGCCCAAACGCCCCTAGGTAAGCCCACGCTCGACGAGCAAAAGGTGCAGATTTGGTGCGCCACGGTGAAATTCGTGTACAACGACAACCACCGACCAAACCTTAAAAGCAAGCTTAATTGCGGCGGAACGCTGAAGCAGTTTGAAACCAGCATCAAGCCCGACAGTCAGAAGGTGTACAGCTTGCTCTACCAACCTTTGGAAGGCCGCGGCACGATGTACAAAGGCCTAGGTACTGACCAAGCGCGGAGCGAAAAGCTCGTAACAGAGATTATCAACCGTCTGAAAGCATCGCCGGCTCGCAAAGCCAGCCCTGCCCGGATGCAAGCGGTGGAGGCCTTGAATACGTCGCTTCGGGGCTACGTCGAAAATGGCACGCCGCCCGGTGATATCGGCGCCAATGATGCAGCCAGTGCTGAGCTTACTGATACAACCACATCTACGGACGAAGCCACGGCGGCGGCGTCGCCTGATGCGGGACCGGCTACCATTGGCGACACCTCTACCACCCGCTCGTCGGGGGAGAGCTTCATGAGTAAATTTTTCAGTCCGTTGGCGCTTATTCTGTCGTTGTTGAGCTTGGTGCTGTATGCGCTTCTGCGCGGCCAGATCGGCAAGCTGGTGGAGAAAGTTGACCGCTACGGCAGGGAAACAAAAGGTGTGCGTGGCAATACCAATGACTTTGCAGCAGGTAGCCCAGCTAGCGTTACTAAACTAACGCCCGAGCTACAGCGTGAAGTGGAGAAACTAGTACAGCAACGCGTAGCGGAAGAGTTGCGGAAGCAATCTGCTCCGGCGCCGGTTGCAGCACCACAGCCCGTAACGCCGGTACCCGCTCCGGCACCAGTCGCCGCGGCACCTAGCCCGAAACCTGTTGCGCCAGTTCCTGTGGCACCAGCTCCTGCTCCGGTAGCAGCAACTCCTCCCGCGCCGGCGCCGACCCCACCAGCACCACCCGTTACGGCGGCGCCTCCAGCTCCTACTCCGGCCCCCGTTACCTACGAGGCGCCGCCTTCCATGTCGGAGACTTCGCCCATACCAACGGTGATACCAGCCGGCTCGCCAGCTTCAGCGCCAATCGAAGAGTTCGACAGCTTGGTACCGCCCGTGCAATTTCCTGTTTCTGAAAATCAGGTAACAGAGGAGCCAGACGATGCGCTTGCCACGGCGTACACGCGCTACGTGAAGGTGCCCGTGAATGGTGGTTTCAACATCTACGACTTGTCGGAAGAGCCACAGCACGACAGCATCTACGAAATCATCCTCGACACGCAGTTCCCCGAAGTAGGCATCTTCCAGGTGAATCCCGATCCGGCAGTGCACGCTTATGCTATTCAAAGTGCCCAATACTCGTTGCGTGAAGCGTGCCGCTACGAGCAGCCCACTGGCCCCGTATCACGCATCGTGACCGACGAGGAAGGCACGCTACGGAAAGTCGGTGGCGTATGGCAGATTGAGTCAAAGGCACTGATTCATTTCGAGTAACCAAGAAAATTAGAGTTATAACAAAAAGCTCCTCTCCTTTTTTCAAGGAGGGGCTGGGGGTGGTCCAATTAGTACTAGAAAACTAGCGCTAGTCTTTGTTCAACGACAAAGGACCACCTCTAGCCCCTCCTTGAAAAAAGGAGGGGAGCTTTTTTAGTATGTAGCTTGCTAGCTCTAGCTGAACCACCCTTAGCCCCTCTTTGAAAGAAGGAGGGGAGCTAGCTTTTTAGCTTTGGGCCTAACTTTTAGCTGTAGCTTTAGCTATTCAGTCAGCAGTTCTATGTTCGAAATCATCCTTGAAGTTTTAGTTGTAGTAGTGGTAGTGGGCTTGCAGATTCGCACGTTTCTGCAAACTCGTGCCCGCTCGCAGCGACTAGCGCAGCTTTACCCGCCCAAAGAACAACTGCGCGTGGAGCGGCGGCTCGTGACGCCGGCTGGGCTCGACATGCCCGACTACGCCGCCGATGCGCCCGCCGATGCTTTCCCCGCCGACATCATCCGGGCCGATGCCACGTCGAAAGACTTCCAAGACATTCTACTAGACACCAATGCCTACCTGCGCCACAACAAAGGCGCCGCGGCCGACTTCAACATCCTGAAAGACATTGCCGAGCGCCAGAGCCAAGTAGTAGCCAACGAAGCGCAGGCCGACGTAGCTACGCCGCTCTACCTGGGTCTGCTCGGCACGTTCTTGGGTGTGATCCTAGGTCTGGTAGGAATCGCCCGCAACGGCGTCTCCGACGATAACGCCTTGACGCCCTTCCTCACCGGCGTGCTCATTGCCATGACGGGCAGCTTCGTGGGGCTGCTGCTCACGCTGCTCGGTAACGGTCTGCTGCGTAGTGCCCGCCAACAGCTCGATGTGCTGCAAAACAGTTACTACACCTTCCTGCAAGCTAGGTTGCTGCCCATTCTGCACAGCGACATGGCCGGCAGCCTGAGCAATCTGAAGTCGGTACTGGATGCGTTCAACCAGGATTTTGTGGGTAAAGTGACGCTGTTTGAGCCCATCATGGACAAGCTCACCGACAACATTCGGGTGCAAAGTCGCTTTCTAGAAGCATTAGATAAGATCGGCTACGACCAGATGGCAAAGGCCAATATCGCGGTGTTTGAGAAGGTGCGTGAGTCGGCTGATCTATTTGGGCAGTTCACGGGATATCAGCAGAAGCTGAATCAGATGCTGGAAGCGGGCTACCACTCGGCACAAAGCGTGAACAGCATCTTGGACCGACTGCGTGGCTTTGAAAAAGGCATCAACGACCTAGGTCAGTACATCGGCAAAAACGATAACATCATTCAGCACCAGCTCGACTTCTTCCAGCGCCACCAGAAGGAAATGGATGCGCTCCGTTCCCGCACCGAGCAGTACTTCGACCAAGCTAGCCTCTCGCTCACTGACCTCATGCAGAAGCGCCTGCAATTCCATGAGCGCGACGCCCAGCAAGCCTACGAGAAGTGGGGTCAGTACTTCCAAAAACTCAACAACGACAACGTGTTCGAGCGCATTATGCGCCAGCTCGACCCGCTCAAAAACGTGGAAGCGAGCCAGCAAGCCCTTGCTCGCGACGTGACAGCCACCCAGCGCGAGTTACTCCGCAAGATCGAACTCGACTCTCAGATTCAGGCCAAGGTGTTGACGGAGCTAGGTGATTTGAACAAGATACTGGTGAAAGCCACTGCCAAGAACCGATTGCAGCGCGCGATGGACAGCGTGTTTGGCGGCGTGAAGCCACAGTAGCGCGGACTCTGTAGTCCGCGCTACAGAATGTCCTCAAACTTCTCTTCAACATTTGCTAAAACCTCGCAGTCACAATAACCGCCATGATTACCGAGCCATTCTGTGACGGTTGCTACTGGCAGATTGCGCTCCTGTAGAAACTGTTTTGTCAGTCGAAGCGTGTCACCGCAGTCCGTTTCACTAAGTTCCTCGTCCAGGTAATCGAACAAAGCTTTCAACTCTGTTAAAGGTAAAGGCAAGCCGGCTAGCTTTTCGTCACGCTGTTGCTGCTTGAATGAATTTAGGAGGGCTTTACGTTTCTGTTTTTCGTCTTTGGCGGACATATACAAAGTCGATAATGTTGCGAATAAATATTTTGAAATGTTTACCTCAAATATTCTCTTTTTTGGTGGATGGGCATTGCTCTACAGCGCAGCTGTATCATTAGGCTATTTCTTTCTGCTTGTTAGGCCGCAACAGCAGAGCTGGTTGCTTCTGCTGCTTCGATTTACTCTGTTTCTAATAATAGTTATGGTACCTATGTTGATGGCTTGGGGACTGATATTGATGATAGAGGATGATCGTTCAGGGTTTTGATATTTAGATTTTATGAACAACTCCACGAACAGCCGCGAATCCTCCGACTTCTTTTGGCCTAGCTATGTGGACCTGATGACGTCGCTGTTTGTGGTGATGTTGGTGCTGTTTGTGTACAGCTTCAAGCTGTTCAAGGATAGAGAAGGGGAGCTGAAACGAGCCAACGGTGAATTGAAAGTGAAAGCCGCTGAACTGGAGCAGATCACCAAAATTCGGCGGTCCTTGCAGCAACTCGAAGGCAAGTACTTCAAATACGACCCCGCCAACGAGCGCCACGAATTACTCGTGCCCGTGCAGTTTAAGTCGGGCCGTGACGAAATCCAAGACGCCTACAAGCCGGCGCTACTGCAAGCTGGCCGCCGACTACGCACAGTGCTCAAAAACATCAAAACCGATCAGCCGGTGCGCTATCTCGTGATTGTGGAAGGTATGGCAGCCCGCTATCCGCAAGGCGACCCGCGCAACGACTACGAACAGCAAGCTACCTACCAGCTCAGCTACCGCCGCGCTTTGAACCTGCTGAACCTGTGGAAGCAAAATAACCTCGACTTCACGCAAGATCGTGGCATCGAATTGATTATCGGTGGCAGCGGCTTCTTCGGAACCGGGCGCTACTCGGGCGTTCGAGAGGGGCAGAATAAGCGGTTTTTAATTCAGGTAATCCCGAAAGTAGGCCGGATGAGCAGTAAATAGAAGTTGTTAAGAAGATGCCTGCCGGTCCGACGCCCTAGGCATCCGACCGGTTGTCGCTTATGAATGTTTGCACAAGCTAGATGCGTGGTCATTGCGCTGATAGCTCGTTCAACGGCAACCGGTCGGACGCCTAGGGCGTCGGACCAGCAGGCGAGATTACCTAGCTTCCAAAGTGAAGCATAAGCCGCAAGCTGCACGAGGGTGAGCACGGAAGCTAGGTTGAATAACCTTGCTTGCTAAACATTCCGCAGGGTACACCGGATGTATAGTGACCAGCGCATATCTTCGCTGTTCTCTGCTCCCACCTAATCTCCTATGCGCAACCTCTCACTTGCTTTACTAGCGCTAACGGCACTAACAGCTTCTTGTCGTTCTGCTGCTTCTGAAGCCGAACATGAAACCAGTGCTGCTGGCAACCGTTCTACTTTCTCGGCTCGCCGCAACGGCGCCGACTTACCCCGTTTTACTGTGCAATACCCACAAGCTCATAAAGTTGATGTAGTCGATGACTACTTTGGTACTCCCGTTGCCGATCCGTACCGCTGGCTTGAAGACCCCGATTCCCCCGAAACCAAGGCGTGGGTGGAAGCCGAAAACAAGGTGACTTTCGGTTACCTAGAGAAGATTCCGTTCCGCAATCAGATTCGCGACCGGCTCACCAAGATATGGAACTACGAGCGCTACAGCGTGCCCCAACAAGAAGGGAATCAGTTGTACTTCTCCAAAAATGACGGCCTGCAAAACCAAGCCGTGCTGTACGTGCAGCCGAACACCGACGGCGCCCAGCCCGAAGTGCTGCTCGATCCCAACAAGTTTTCGGCCGATGGCACGACGGCGTTGGCGGGCACCTATTTCTCCAACGACCACCGCTACCTAGCCTACGCCACCAGCGGCGGCGGTTCCGATTGGCACCAGCTAAAAGTGCTCGACCTCAAAACCCGTCAGCCGTTGAAAGATGAGCTGAATTGGGTGAAAGTGTCGGGCGCTTCGTGGTACAAAGACGGATTTTTCTACAGCCGCTACGATGCCCCGAAGAAGGGCGAGCATAGCCTGGCCGGTAAGAATGAGTTTCACAAAGTCTACTACCACAAGCTAGGTACTGCCCAGAGTGCCGACAAGCTAGTGTACGAAGACAAGAAGATGCCCCTCGGTTTTCGGATGGCGGGCGCCACAGAAGACGAACGCTTCTTGGTGCTCTACCTCACCGACGGCAAAAACGACGGCAACCGCCTCTCGGTGCGCGACCTCACCGACCCGAAGCAGGAACACAGCTTCACGCCGCTCATCACCAGCTACGAACACAATAACTCCGTAGTCGGCAACGTGGGCGGACAGCTCTTGGTGATGACCAACTACAAAGCCCCGCGCTACCGCCTCGTGGCCATCGACCCCAAGAAGCCGCAGGAAAAGAACTGGAAGACGATTCTACCAGAGTCGGAAAACACGCTGGAGGGCGTAAGCCAGGTAGGAGGGAAGCTGATTGCCAACTACTTGAAAGATGCTAGCTCGCTGGTGAAGGTGTACGATGAGAAAGGCAAGTTCCTGCACGATGTAGAACTGCCGGCCATCGGCACGGCTGCCGGCTTCGGCGGGCGGCACGATGCCAAGACGGTGTACTACGCCTTTACCTCATTCACGTACCCGACCACCATTTACAAGTACGACCTAACTTCGAACATCAGCACCGTGTTCAGGGCTCCGAAAGTTGATGTGAACCCAGACGACTATGCAACTACGCAGGTGTTCTTCGCTAGCAAAGACGGCACGAAGATTCCGATGTTCATTGTGCGGAAGAAAGGCGTGAAGCTGACCGGCCAGAACCCAACCTACCTCTATGCTTATGGTGGCTTCAATGTGTCGTTGACGCCGGGCTTCAGTGTGGCGCGTATGCTGTGGCTGGAAAATGGCGGCATCCTAGCTATTCCGAACCTGCGCGGCGGGGGCGAGTACGGTGAAGAGTGGCACAAAGCCGGCATGACGCCGCACAAGCAGAATGTGTTCGACGACTTTATTGCCGCCGCCGAGTACCTCACGGTGCAGGAATACACCAACCCCAACCGTCTCGCCATTGCGGGCGGCTCCAACGGCGGCTTGCTGGTAGGTGCCATCATGACCCAGCGCCCCGACCTAGCTCACGTGGCCTTCCCGGCCGTGGGCGTGATGGACATGCTGCGCTACCAGAAGTTCACCATCGGTTGGAACTGGGCGCCCGAATACGGCACCTCCGATAACTACAACCAGTTTCAGAACCTCTACCGGTTCTCGCCTCTGCATAACCTGAAAGCTGGTACGATCTACCCCGCTACCATGATTACCACCGCCGACCACGACGACCGGGTTGTGCCGGCGCACTCGTTCAAATTTGCCGCTACGCTTCAGGAGAAAAACGCTGGTCCGTACCCGCAGCTCATCCGCGTGGATGTGAATGCAGGCCACGGCGCGGGTAAAAGCACTGCGCTTCAGATTCAGGAATGGGCCGATGTGTGGGCTTTTGCCTACTATAATATGGGACTGAATCCGTACGGCAAGTAAGAGATTTCCTGACCTAGGTCACCTGGTTAGGGTAAAATTGCCCGCGAAAAGACAGCTAAAACAACAAGGGAACCCGTACAACTCTTTCGAAGCCTGCTTTGTATCTTGCGGCTCGAAACTCCAATGCCCGTTTATTTCGGCTTACTTATGAAGAAAACGCTTCTGCTCGGTCTGCTCGCCGCTGCTTCTCTAACGCTGTCCTTGTCGTCGTGCGGCGGTCCTGATGTTAACAAAGATGAGGACGTAGCTACGCGGCCGTTGCCTCCTATTCCGGCCAAAGCCGATACGACCGGCGGCAAGCCTGATACCAACGTACCGCGCGAAATCAACGCGGTGAATGCCACCCAGGACATCAAGCAAATGCAGCCGCAGATGTAGCTTGTGAAATGAGCAATTAGTAATGAACAATGAGCAATTACCGTTCGCGGCGTTGCTCATTGTTCGTTTCAGGTAATTCTGATCAGCGTATTCGGTTACCTAAAATTGCTCATTCATCATTGTTAACTGCTCAATGATCATCGATGACAACGATTCGTCGCGGCGTTGAAGCCGATTTACCCCAGGTGCTAGGTCTCATTCAGGAGCTGGCTGAGTTTGAGCGCGCTCCGCAGGAAGTCACCAACACGTTGGCCGACATGCAGCGCGACGGCTTCGGCCCGGACCCCATTTTCAAGTTCTTTGTGGCTGAAGATGAGAGCGGTACCATCCTAGGTATTGCGCTGTATTACACCGCTTATTCTACCTGGAAAGGCCGCATGCTCTACCTCGAAGACTTAGTCGTGACGGAAGCTGCCCGCGGCACCGGCCTCGGCAAGCTACTCTTTGATGCCGTGGTGCACGAGGCGCGTACGACGGGTGCCAACCGCATGAAGTGGCAAGTGCTGGAGTGGAACGAGCCTGCTATTGGCTTCTACAAAAAGATTGGTGCCAACCTCGACCCCGAGTGGCACAACGGCAACCTGACCAGCGAACAGCTAGCCGCTTATAGCTGCAATGAAGCGGTGCAGAGCCTGTAAAAGCAAAAAATTGCAAACAGAAACGCCAGGCTGAAGCTCATTCAGCCTGGCGTTTCTGTTTGCAACCTAGGTAGCGAGAGATGATTAATCGACTACTTCCAGCACGGTGCTAAACGACACGTACTGACCTGGAAAGCGCGTCGTTAGGTTGGCACTTAAGCCAGGATCGAAGAGGTTCTGGTAATCTTCAAGCTGCTCTAAGTCAAGGCAATAATATTGCGCGGCGTAGGTGACGCCGCCTTCTTCCTCGTTGAGCAGGCGGCACAACTGACTTCTTAGGAAAAACCCCGTGGCCATTACATCCGGCAAGTGCACGTCGCGCATGTACGTGACCCACTCGTCGGCAATTTCCGGGTCGATGCTACTGGTTACGTTGTAGAGAATCATTAAGCTGAAAATAAGAAAACGCGCAAAACAATGCTAGCTGAGCAGGCTCTCAAAGCCAAGCGCCGTGCGCGACAAAGTGAATTCGATAATATCGTACTGCGCCACGCCTGCTTCCAGGAAAGGATCGGTGGCGGCCAGTGCTTCCAGGCTACCTAGGTCGGTGGCGCGGGCGAGGATGATGCCGCCGGTGCGGGGCACGCGCCGCCCGGAAGCCAGAAAGGTGCCGTTTTGGTACTGGGCGTCGACCCAGGCCATGTGCGCCGCCATAAGCGGTTCAACTTCCTCCAGCGGTTTGGAATACGTAAGTACAAGCAGAAACATGCCCGCAAAGGTACAGGTTCAGACGCGCATCGTGTCGAAGTGAAAATCCTGAATACGTGCCTGAATGTCCTTGGGCGGCAATTTCTCCTGAATGGCCGCCTGCACTAAGCTAGGGAGCTCTTGGTCGCCGGCGAAGCGCAGGGAGAAAATCTGACCTAGGGTGAGCTGGTCTTCCAGCGGGCGCAGGCTCTTGCCGGTCACCTCGAAGTAGCGCTGCCGTACTTCCAGCCGGATAAGCCGGTTCTGGAGCGTCAGGGCATAGTGCTGGCGCAGCATAACCAAACCAAGAAACACAATGACTGCGAGTGCCATAACGCAGAACCACAAACGCGACACCTCTGAGTCGTCGCCGGCCACGGCCAGGTAGCGCCGCACAGTGTAGACAACCATGATGAGCGCCGCCGGCAGTAGAATAAAGTGGTGCAGCGGATAATACTTAACGGTGTTTTTGGTAGGCGAATCTGCCATTTTGGTAGGGGTTGGAAGTAGGGGAACAAAAAACTCCAGCCGCTTTGGGCTGGAGTTTTGGTTTATACGGGATGAGGCTGGAAGTATCCTAGCCTTTCGCGGCTTTCTTTTCTTCCCGCAGGCGCTTCTTGTCGAGCTTGGCTTGCTCTTTGGCCAGTTTTGCCTGCTGTTGAGCTTGTTTATCAGCCAGTTGCTGTTGCTTTAGCTCGTTCTTCTGAGTTTTCAGAGCTAGCTTCTGCTGCTTTAGCTCGTCTTTGCTGTCGTTTACCGACTGCCGGCTAGCTTTGGCGTTATCCTTTTCTGAATTGTAGGCAGCTTTCGAATTGGCGGTTTGTTGCTGTAAGCTGTCAACTCTGGTAGTTTGGGCATGAGCAGCCGAGCTGAGCGCAGCAACAGCGGCAAACGTGAGGAGGAAGGTTATCTTTTTCATGAGTGCAGGTCTATAGAGATTATTACTGATACGCCTGCAAGCGAATGAAGTTCGAAAAAAGAGCTTATACCTCCTGATAATCAAGGTCTTTGCCGTAGCTTTCCGACAAGGTGCTGGCACTCCAGAAAGCCAGCAGCAGCAAAACCGCCCCGATGATAGCCGCCGCGCCGACAATGCTGAACGGGCCTTGTAAGGCTTTGAACGTGGGGTTGATCAGGACGATGGCGCCGCGGGCAAAGTTGGGCGCCGTGGTGGCAACGGTAGCGCGCAGGTTAGTACCAAACTGCTCGGCCGACACCGTGACGAACAGCGCCCAGAACCCGCCCGCCAGGCCCAGCAGAAAGCAGACGAAGTAGAACGTGGTGGGAGTAGCGCCGTGCAGCCCAAATAGATACACGCCCACCATGGCCAAGCAAGCCAGAATAAAAATCTGCAGCGTGCGGTTGCGGCTGTGCAAAAGCTGGCTCAGGCTACCGCTGGTAAAGTCGCCGAGCGTAAGACCTAGGTAGCACCAGAAAATGCTGAGCCCGCCGGTGACAGGGCCTTGCAGGTTGAAATAATTGCCAAACTCCGGTGCCAGCGTAATCAGGATACCCACGATAAACCAGAAAGGCGAGCCTATGAGCAGGCAGCGCACATAGCGGCCTAGCCGTTCGCTGTTGGTAAACAAGCTGAAGAAATTGCCGCGGGCGACATCCTCGCGCTTGGCCTGCTCAAACATGCCCGACTCGAACACGCCAACACGGAGTGCCAGCAGCGCCAACCCAAGCCCGCCGCCAATGAAATAGCTGTTGCGCCAGCCAAACCGCTCGCCTACCCAGTAGGCAACCATGGCGCCCGATACGCCCACTGTAGCCACAATCATGGTGCCGTAGCCGCGCTTCTCCTTGGGCAAGCTCTCGGCTACCAGCGTGATGCCGGCACCTAGCTCACCAGCCAATCCGACGCCCGCAATCAGGCGGAGCCAGGCATATTGGTCAATTGTCTGTACGAAGCCGTTGGCAATGTTGGCCAGCGAGTACAGCAGGATGGAGCCGAATAGCACTGACAGCCGCCCGCGCTTATCACCCAGGATTCCCCACAGGACGCCGCCCAGCAACATGCCGGCCATCTGCATGTTAATCAGGTATATACCTAGGTTAGTGACCTCGCTCGGCACCGTAATACCTAGCCCGTTCAGGCTCTTGACCCGCACGATGCTGAAAAGCACCAAGTCGTAGATATCGACGAAATAACCCAAAGAGGCAACAATGACGACAGCACTCAGCAGCGAGGCTGTTCTGGGAGGCTGAGGAGCTACGGGAGAAACCATTAGCTAGGTAGAGCGAGTGAGAAAGAAGGCTTACGTACGCATATTCGGCACTTTTTAGCTGTTTTGCCCGATCTTTTTTCAGCGGTCAGCGGAAGATTTCTCCGCCTCTACACGCAACAGACCGCCCGGCTGCCCGGGCGGTCTGTTGGGTAAGTCAGGTAGAAAGAAGTGCGCGAAAACCTAGGTTGCTCAATCGCACCCGCAGGATTCTTCCAGCACCGGCACGCGCTCCTCAATCTGCACGGTGCAGTGGCAGATATTGAACTTCTCTTTGAGGGTTTTTTGCAGCTGTTGCAAAAAGTCGCTGTCGCAGCCGCAGCCGGGGCGTACTAGGTGCACGGTCAGGGCAGTGTCGCGGGTGCTCATGGGCCATACGTGCAGATCGTGTACCTGCGTGACGCCGGGCTGGGCGAGCAGCAGCGCCCTGACCTTCTGCAAGTTGATGCTTTCTGGCACGGCCAGCATCGTCAACTGGACCGTTTCGCGCAAAAGCCCCCACGAGCTGTAGGCAATAATACCTAGGATGACAAAGCTGATCAGCGGGTCGAGCCAGTGCCAGCCCGTCCAGACGACCAAACCGCCGCCCACCACCACGCCCAACGACACCAGCGCATCGGTGAGCATGTGCAGGTACGCACCGCGCAGGTTCACGTCGCCGTGCTGACCCTTCCGAAACAGAAAAGCCGTCAGGCCATTCACGCCAATTCCGATGCCCGCCAACACCATCACAAGGTAGCCGTTGACGGGCGCCGGGTTCCGCAAGTGGTCAACCGTATCCCAGAGAATAAACCCCAGCGCCGCATACAACAGCGCCGCGTTGATCAGCGCCGCCTGAATAGTCGCACTTTTAAACCCGTAAGTATAGCGCTCCGAGGAAGGTCGGCTAGCCAGCTGCGTAGCGCCCCAGGCTAAAGCCAGGCTCAATACGTCGCTCAGATTATGGCCGGCATCAGAAAGCAACGCCGACGAATGCGACCAAAGACCCCCCGCGGTTTCGGCCACCACGAAGACGAGGTTCAGCCCAATCCCAATGCCGAAAGCACGGTCGAAGTGCATCTCCGTCGCCGCTGCCAAGCCATGATGGTGATGGTGGTCGTGAGTATGATCGTGGTCGTGAGAATGCGCCATTTTTCATTTAACATTTACCAGTTAACATCTACCAGTTACCAATGGTCATCCTTCTCTGAGGTGAATGGAGGAATAATAAAAATAACGGATGCGCAACAGCTTTCGATTAAGTTATATGGTTAAGCAAAAAGTTAACTGGTAGATGTTAAATGGTAAATGGTAAATGAAAACTGATCAGTTGAACCGTAGCGGCACCACCACTCTCACGCTCACGTTGCGGCCCATGTTGAAGATGCCCGTTCGGCCGTTGCTGGCGTTGTAGTCGGCGTATTTCAGACGGCTCAGGTGACTTTGGTAGGCTACATCGAACAGGTTGTTGCCGGTCAGGTACAGCGAAAACAGCGTCTGCGCTTTGGCGTTTAGCCAATCTGCACCTAGGCCTGCATTAAATAAGGTGTAGCCCGGCGTACGGGTTTCGGTTTGGTAAGCAGAGAAAAAGCGGTTTTGGGCAAATGTATGCTCCACGTTGATGCGGGCATAGAGATTGGCCAGCCGCGTGTTTTTCACCTTATGAAAGTTCACCCGCAGTTCCGATTGCAGCCGGTCGGCGGGGATGAACGGCAGATAGCGCAGCGAATCGGCGGGCTGATCGAGTTGACGGGCCCGCACCATCGAGAAGCTGTTCTCGAAGTGCAACCAATCAAGCGGGTGCGGGTGAATGTCTAGGCTCACTTCGCCGCCCACTATGCGGGCGTTGCCCTGGTCGTACAGAAACACGGGGTTTCCGGTGCCGGCAATCGAGTCGGAGCCAGCGGCGTTCAGAATATGGCGCGGGAAAATGTAATTCTGGATGCGGTTCTCGAAAGCATCCACGTTCAGGCTCACGTGTTCCGTCACGTAGCTGATGCCGGCGTCGTACTGTAAGCTGGTTTCGGCCTTCAACCTAGGGTCACCGATTTCATAGCGAATAGTGCCCTCGTGCTGGCCGTTGGAACCTAGCTCGGCAATGTTTGGGGCCCGGAATCCGCGTGAAAGGTTGGCTTTCACCAGCAGCTTTTCGCTGACGCTGTAAGCGCCGCCCACGCTGCCCGAGACATTGCGGAAGGTAGATTTGAAGCCCCCGAACTTCTGCTCTTCGCCGGGCGCAGGCACAGGGCGTTCTTGCGCATCGAGGTACAGAGCGTCGGCATTGATGCGGCGAATGTCGTAGCGCAGACCGCCGCTTACGTCGAGCTTGCCAATCGTTTTCTTCGTCACACCGAACACGCCGCCATCGAGCAGGTGATAAGCCGGAATCAGAAATTCTAGGCCTTTGTTAGCATTCTGCTGCTGCATGCCGCTCACCCCGACCGTCGTGTTCCAGCCACTTATTTCCGGCAGAAAATAGCGCACGGCATAGTCGAAAGTGCGCAGTTGAAAGTACAGGTCCGGCGTGTTGGGGTCGAACACGTTGCCAAACTCACGGCGCAGGTTCTGCTGCCAGCTGGCATTCACCGTCAAGCGACTTTGGCCAAAGATGAAGTTGTTCTCGGTGCCGATGCGGAAGTGGTTAACCCGTTGGCGCGGAATAGCTAGGCCGTAGCCACGCAGGTCGTCGTTGGTCACCGGCACGGCTTCCGTGGCGGTGTCGCTCACGGCGACTTCCTTCAGGAAACGGCCGGTTACCGGGTCCCGGTCGCCTTCCGTCAGACCTAGCTGTTGGTTGAAGGTGTTGAACGTCAGGTGCGAGTAGCCCCAGCTTTTGTTCACGCCCACGTAGCCATTGGCATCCAGCTCCCGAAAACCGGAATTGAGCACGCGGCCATCGTAGCGGTTACGGTAAGCGCCGGCTAGCTTGCTGCTGCCGCGTACCAGCCAGTTGAAGCCATTTTTATTGCCGGCATTCATCAGTGAGTAGCCCTGCAAGTGATTGTTCGACTGATAATTGGCCGACGCTGAGCCGATAATCTTGCCTTCTTCTACCGGATCAGGCGCCAGAAAGTTGATGACGCCGGCCATGCCATCGGAGCCGTAAAGCAGGCTGCCAGGCCCCTTGATTATCTCGGCCCGATCAATCGAATACTCATCAATCTCGATGCCGTGCTCATCGCCCCACTGCTGGCCTTCCTGTTTCGAGCCATTGTTCAGGGTAATAACGCGGTTAAAACCTAGCCCCCGGATGATGGGTTTGCTGATGGCCGCGCCGGTGGTAATCTGCGAGAGGCCCGGCGTGTGCGCAATGGCATCGATGGCGTTGGTGGAAGCCGATTGTTGAAGGCGCGTGTGGTCCACCACCGTTGTCGGGATAGGCGAGCGGCGCATTTCCGTAGCCGCCGATACACCCGTCACGACCACCTGCCCAATCTCGGTAGTAGCAGCCGTTAGGGTTACCTCTATCGGCTGACCTAGGTTTGTATCCACCGTGCGGGCAACGGTGGTGTAGCCCAGGGAGCGAATCTGCATCAGAAACCGCCCGCGAGGCAGGGTGTTGAATTTAAAAGTGCCATCCGGTCCCGTGGCCGTGGCTTGGCGCAGGTCCGAAAACAATACGGTAGCGCTCGGCACAGGTTCTTTCGTTGCAGCATCCAGCACGCGGCCAGTGACAGGAGTGCCCACCGCAGCGCGCGGCGGCGTAGATGGCATAGGAGTTTGGGCAAAAATGCCCGTGGTGAGCAGCAGCAAAGCTCCCACTAAAAAAAGTCGTGACATAGGTTGGGCGCTAGGACCTAGCAATGAACCGTAAAGGAAAGGAGGGGCTGCATCAGCAGCGCAGGAAAAGGGCAGCTAATCACCAGTAGATTCCTGCTGATTAGGCTGCGCGTAAAAGCCACCGGCTGGCACTGCACATAGGCTAGGTTCACTGGTAAGTAGCGCGGAAGTCTGTTCCACAACGAGCCGCAGGCGAGTACTAGGTATGCGCAGTATTTGGTGCGTCACGGCACCTTGAAGTCTATCTGAGCCGGCAGCAAGGGCGCGTGAAACGCCGTGGATGAGTTTACGCCTGATGCGGCGGCCCCCGCAGGTAGCGCGTTGCTACGGATGAGCTAAGCCATAGTACACCAGAACAATACGTGCGAACGACCGGATAAACTGCCACCAGCCGAAACTCCAGCGGCGAAGCCAGCTGGAAAGGCACATGGCTGAAATTATCCGTTTGGCAATGCTGGTGCTTAGCTGTAAGCAGCAGCTTGGCCTTCGTCGGCGTCGAAGCGTGCACCGGTTCTTCACAGGTGTGCTGGTGGTTGTGCAGCGCCAACACCCAGGCATCTGGCAGTAGCACCCGCAGAAAACACAGCAGGAGCAAGGTGGCCAGACGGGAACGATGGGTGTGCATTATGCAACAATGTATCGTGTAGATGCACCAAATGTAGAGGTAATTTCTTTTCGGGCAAATTGATATTATTAAAGAAATTACTAAAGCTAACCTTGATCTTAACTTGCTTGAATATTGATATAATACAAATTATGAGAGAAAAGGAAGTAAGGAATGAGAATACCTGAAACTGCCCTATCCAGCTTGCATACAAACATATTCAGCAAGAGACTTCATCAATACGGCGTGGTATATATTGCGTTAAACGAGAAATATGACAAAATAAATCGGTAGCCAGTAATAATTAAAAATTTCCTATATAGATTTGCGGCTACTAACTCGCTATGTTAATGTTGTGAGTACCGTTATCTATGATCTGCGCTCTACACGAATCACTCCTATTACAACACGATCCTCAACTACGGCTAATGCGTTGGCAGTGGCAAGGCCCTTTAAGCTTGCTGCGCTTCCAGATGGCGTTGGAGCGACTACTCTTGTTTTCGCGCCAGAATAAAGCACGACAGTGGCTGGTTGATATTTCCAAAATGCCACCGCTCGGCAACGACGAGCAAGCCTGGCTGAGCCAGCGCTGGGTGGCTCAATTTGCCCGCTGCGGCATCCAGAACCTAGCTTTGATGCTGCCAGACGACTTACACAACCAGCTCGCCATGGAGCATGTGCTGGACAGCGGCCGCTGCTACACCCAGGTGAATGTGCAGTTCTTCGGCGATTTTCCAGCTGCGCTGGATTGGCTCTCCAAAAGTTCTGACGATGTGCAGCGCCTGGAGCATGAATGGTTTGCGGCTAGGCTGGCTGCCACGCGGCCCGGTGCTGCGGCCTTGTTGCCAGACGAATGGCTTGACTAACCACGCTGGCGGCGCTGTCAATCTGACAGCGCCGCCAGCGTGGAACAGCTTTTGAAACGTGCTGCCAGACGACGCTGAGCCTGCTAAAGGCTAGCGTTTTGTCTGGTTTTTTGTTTCACTGCTTCTGTCAATACGCTATGCAAGAGAAAGGTAGCATCTCGATTCATACTGAGAATATCTTCCCCATTATCAAGAAGTTCCTGTACTCGGACCACGAAATCTTCCTGCGGGAACTGGTTTCGAATGCCGTAGACGCCACCCAAAAGCTCAGAAGCCTGGCGCAGCTAGGAGAGTTTAAAGGCGAGCTAGGTGAGCTGAAGGTGCGGGTAACGGTGGATAAGGAAGCTCGCAAGATCACCATCTCCGACCGTGGCCTCGGTATGACGGCTGAGGAGATTAAGAAGTACATCAACCAGATTGCTTTTTCCGGCGCCACGGAGTTTGTGGAGCAGTATAAGGAGAAGGATGCCAGCACGAAAGACCAGATCATCGGGCAGTTTGGCCTGGGTTTCTATTCGGCCTTCATGGTGGCTGAGGAAGTTGAGATTTGGTCTAAATCCTACCAGGAAGACACGCTCACGGCACACTGGACCTGCGATGGTAGCACGGAATTTACCCTCGATGAGCCCACCGGCGAGCACGCCAAAGCCGAGCGGGGTACCGATGTGGTGTTGCACGTAGCGGCCGATTCCGACGAGTTCCTGGAAGAAGCTAGGTTGCGGACCATTCTGACCAAGTACTGCAAGTTTCTGCCCATCGAAATTGAGTTTGAGGGGGAGGTAATTAACCAGACGCAGCCGATCTGGACCAAGCAGCCGTCGGAGCTGACCGATGAGGACTACACGAAGTTCTACCAGGAGCTGTATCCTTTCTCGGAGCCGCCGCTGTTCTGGATTCACCTCAACGTTGATTATCCGTTCAACCTGACGGGTATTCTGTACTTCCCGAAGGTGAAGGATGAGCTACAATTCCAGCGCAACAAGATTCAACTGTACTCGCGCCAGGTGTTCATCACCGATGAGGTGAAGGACGTAGTACCTGAGTTTCTGATGTTGCTGCACGGCGTGCTCGACTCGCCGGATATTCCGCTGAACGTGTCGCGCAGCTTCCTGCAAGCAGATGCTAACGTTAAGAAAATCAACACTTACGTTACCCGTAAGGTAGCCGATAAGCTCAGCGAGCTGTTCAAGAAAGACCGCGCTGGATACGAAGAGAAATGGTCGGATATTGGCCTGTTCGTGAAGTACGGCATGTTGTCGGACGAGAAGTTCTACGACAAAGCCAAAGACTTTGCGCTTGTGCAGAATACGGCTGGCAAGTACTTCACCCTGAGCGAGTACCAGGAGTTTGTGCAGGCTAATCAGAAGGATAAAAACGATCAGCTGGCCGTGCTTTACGCCACCGACCCGGAGGCGCAGCACGCGTACGTAGCCGCCGCCACCGACCGCGGTTATGACGTGCTCAAGCTAAATGCCGTGCTCGATCCGCACTTCATCGGGCAGCTGGAGCAGAAGCTGGAGAAGGTGACCTTCAAGCGCGTAGATGCTGACACGGTTGGCAAGCTCATCGAAAAAGATGAAGCCACGGAAAGCGTGCTGAGCGACGAGGACAAAACCCGTTTGCAGGAGCTGTTTGCCAAAGCCATCAACAACGAGCACATGCACGTGCAGGTTGAGGCTCTGTCGCCGCAGGATTCGCCGGTTATCATCACGCTGCCCGAGTTTATGCGCCGCATGAAAGACATGCAGCGCACCGGCGGCGGTGGCGGGATGGCCTTCATGGGCAGTCTGCCGGATAGCTATACGGTGAGTGTCAACGCGAATCACCCGATTGCGCAGCGCATTCTGAGCGCTGATGAAGAAGGCGGCAGCAAGCTAGCCCGCCAGGCGTTCGACCTAGGTTTGCTGGCGCAGAACATGCTGAAAGGCGAAGCCTTAACGGCATTTGTGAAGCGCAGCGCCGATCTGCTGACCGCATCGTAGGCCAACAACCTAGGTTGCTCGGATTGGACCAACTCAAAACCCCGACAGCGGAAGCTGTTGGGGTTTTGTCGTTTCAGCGAAGCAAAGCTGTTTTACTCAACTACTCAGTTACCGATATGACCTAGGTGCCGGGCACCAAATGCGTGTATATTTACGTTTAGTGCTGCGACTTCTGCCTACTTCTGCCATGCCCCTTTCTCGTCTGCAACTTTCGCTGTTTGCTGTTCTCCTGCTGCTTGGTGCCTGTTCTAAAAAGACAGTTTCCTTTAGTAGCAAGCCCGACCAGGACATGGGCAACCTAGCTCTCAGCGACACGCTAACGCAGAACAGCGACACAACGAACCTGCTGAACAAGCGCGTGGCCATGACCAAGGAGCAGGAGCAGCAGGCCAAAGAGAAAGATAAAAAAGCGCAACGCAAGCCCAAGAAAAAGAAGAACATATTCCTGGGCGAGCCAATCAAGAAAGCCTACACCAAGTCGGGGCCGAAGGGGCGCAACCAGGTGGTGGAAATCTTCTACTACATGCGTACCCCGCAGAAAACCGATCCTTTTGCGCCCATTCGCTACTATTATGATGCTCATAAGCGCCGCATTGTGCAGGATCGGGCGGGCGTAGACCCCGGCGATAACAAAGTGCTGCACGGCCCCTACAAGAAGATGCAGGGCGGCAAAGTAGTGGAAACCGGGTTCTTTGCCGTGGGCACGCGGCATCTGCGGTGGGAGCGGCTGAATAAGGATAACATTCTGGTTTCCAAAGCACACTACGAGAAAGGCTTCCCGCGCGATGCTAATATTACCTACTACGACGGCGCCCAGAAGCAACTGAAAGAAGTGGTGCCCTACGTAGATGGCAAGCTGGAAGGCGACTACGTGCGCTACCTGGAAAGCGGCAAGCGCGATTGGGATGGGCAGTTTGAGAACGGTAAAAAAATCGGTCTTTGGAACAAGTACTGGGGCTTCCGCAACTTGCCCAACCGACTGCATTACGTTTACCAATACCCGGAAAGCGGCTACGAGCCCGAAGCGGAGCCCATATTGCTGCGCGAGTACAACCGCAACGGCGTGCTCGTTTATGAAAAAGATAAGCTCGACCGCCGTGATGCCGTCACGGACCGTCCCGGCATAAACCGCACCGGCGGACGGAAGTAGTCTACTGATGAGTTAATTAGCTGATATACTAATGTGCTGGTTAGGGAAAGCTACCATAAGATCAGCACATCAACTCATTAGCATATCAGCAAATCAATAGAACGCATCCTCAAAGTGCTCAATGTGAAAGCCTTTGGCTGTTTGGGTGAGAGCTAGGATATCGAAGCGGATATCACCTTGCCAGTTTATTTCTTCTTGATACTGATCGGCGGCCAGGCGGAACAGCTGGCGTTTTCGCTCCGTGACGAACGCTTCAGGGTAGCCAAACTGTGAGGAAGAGCGCGTTTTTACTTCCACAAAAACTAATAGCTGCGTGCTTCGGCGCATAATCAGGTCGACTTCGGCGCGGTGGTGGCGGTAGTTCCGGCGTTCCAGCTCGAAGCCTTGTGCCAATAGGTAATAGGCGGCGGCAGCTTCACCGGCATGACCAAGTGGGTGGGCAGCGTGCGGCATAGGAGAGAGGTGCGGCGGTGAGCAGAGCAATTGACGTTGGAACGAATCTACGTACCTTTGCTGTGATTCAATGTTCTACCAAAAACCGGGCGCCTATGAAGATGTTGAGTGGGTTTATCGACGCACATACTGAAACCTTCCGGCGCGATAAGCCAAACGGATAGTCGCTCCTACCCTAGCTTTTTCACTTATCATAGCCAGATAAACTGTTGTAGCACCTACAAGAAGCGAGTAATTTATAAGCCGATCCATCCATAAAACCTAGGTTGAAGCTACTCACGTAGGTATACTGCTCACCACGCTCTGCTTCCGCGCTACGTATCCCACCATCCAAACCGTTCATTAATGGACTCCTTTTATAGCCAATGCAGTGCGCCGGCGGTGGTGCTATCTGCTACTGAGCAAGCAACAGCACCGGCTGCTACGTTAGGACAAAATCGTCACATTATCGTGCAGCGACTCGGGCTTACTGATTATGAAGCCGCGTGGGCTTATCAGGAGAAGATACTAGCGGATACGTTGGCTGTTAAAGCTCAGAATCGACAGGCTGCTGAAGCGGGCCTGCCACTGATTACTACCCCGAACTACCTGCTGCTTTGCCAGCACCCGCACGTCTATACGCTGGGCAAGAGCGGCAAGCCGGAGCACCTTCTGCTCAATGAGGCGGCGTTAGCTCAACACAATGCTACCTTCCACCGCATCAATCGTGGCGGCGACATTACCTACCACGGTCCGGGGCAGTTGGTAGGCTATCCTATTCTGGACCTGGATAATTTCTTCACAGATATTCACCGCTACCTGCGCGTACTGGAAGAAGCCGTGATGCTGACGCTGGCAGAGTACGGGCTGACGGCCGGGCGCATTGCGGGGCTCACCGGCGTATGGCTAGGTTTTGAGGAAGGCGCGGCGAATCCACGTAAAATATGCGCCATGGGCGTGAAATGCAGCCGTTGGGTAACCATGCACGGCTTTGCCCTGAACGTGAATACGGATCTTTCCTACTTCAATCACATTGTTCCCTGTGGCATCAGCGACAAAGCCGTTACCTCGTTGCAGCAGGAGCTAGGTCGGGCGGTGCCACTCGCCGAAGTGGAAGATCGGCTGTTGATCCACCTAGCCCATTTGTTGGACGCCGCGCTACTTGAGCAAGCATGAAAGAACACATCACATTCGACCCGGTAGAAGGCGTTTCGATAGCCGTAGTACCCGACGATGATGCAGCTACCGAAGAGGGGAAGGCTGGTTGGCAGGTGTACTTACTCAACCATAATGCGTTTCCGCTGCAAAACGTTATCGTCAGCTCCAATGGCTATGGCACCAAGGAAGACGGCGAAGTCGTACGTACTTCTACGTTGCGCCATGTGTTCGTGGAGGTGGCACCCCATAGCGTTGTGGCTATAGAGCCTATTGATCCTGAACTATTCCATTTGAATAACCAGTACTGGGTCAGCTACTACCGCGGCACGCAGATCTTTGACAAGAAGTTTATTTTTGTACCCGATTCTATTGTAGCCGCCAACCTGATTCCGATTGCTTTGTTGGGGCGTCCGGGCGTATTGCACAGTTAAGTTAACCAAGAGCTAGCTCCTACTTTTGGTTGCTGGCCTTTCCTTCTTAAGCGTTGAATAGGTGATGAGTGTACTCGGAATTTCATTGAGTTTATCGTTTATGTGGTCCTTTTTGGTGGCGTTGTTTGCGGTACCATCTATTATCTACATTGCCCACCTCAAAAACATGCTCGATACGCCCAACGTGCGCACCGTGCATGAGTCGCTGACGCCGCGGCTGGGCGGCGTGGCCGTGTTTGCCGGCTTCATGTCAGCCCTGACGATCTTTGCCGACCTAGGTCATGGTTTGCAGCAGTTGCTGGCGGGTTGTATCGTGTTGTTTTTCGTCGGTCTTAAAGATGATCTGGTCACCATTTCTGTGATGAAGAAATTCATAGGCCAACTGCTAGCTACGGGTATTGTGATGATCATGGCTCAACCCGAAATCCGCATCACCAGTTTTCAGGGTATCCTAGGTATCCACGAGTTGCCAATCGGGATCAGCTACGCATTTACGTTCCTAGTTATCGTCGGCATCACCAATGCCATCAATCTGATCGACGGCCTCGATGGCTTGGCGGGCACCATTGTTATCATTATTGTAAGCACATTTGGCTACTACTTCTACCGTTACGGCGGTGACAGCTACGGTAATTATGTTTATGTATCTGTATGTGTCGTTGGCGGAATCCTAGGTTTTCTGCGCTATAACTTCCATCGGGCCAGTATCTTCATGGGCGACACCGGCTCTCTAGTATGCGGTTTTATCGTTTCGGTGCTGACTATTCAGTTTGTTGAAATGGGTCTGAAGGTTGGGCAGCCTTTCGCCTCGTCGGCGCCTTCAGTAGCGGCTGGCATCTTGTTCGTGCCGCTCTTTGATACGATGCGAGTTTTCCTTGTGCGGATGATGGCTGGCCGTTCTCCGTTCTCGCCCGACAAAAACCACATTCACCACCGCATTCTGGCAATGGGCTTTCAGCAGATAAGCACGGTTCTGCTATTAAGTCTTATGAATCTGGTAGTTATCTTGTTTGTTATCAATTTCGCTGACCTAGGCAATACGTTATTGATTAGCGCGCTGGTCGCTTTCTCCGTGCTACTCAGCATCTTCCTAGGGGTGTATCACAGCCGAAGTGCGCAACAACGGGTCGCATCGTAGCGAGCAGTGGAACAAGCAACACGCAAGGGTGAGAAACATAACATCAGCGTCAGCAAAAGCAGCAAGGCTAGGTTTGTGCATTTGCCTGATCCTGCAGGCTATAACCAGTTGGTCCGCCGAGTATCAGCCATTACCGCCGAGCCCTAAAACCGGCATTTCTGATGAGTGGCTGATCTATGATGAGGCTGGCAACCGCTTGGTGCTCTATTTGCCTGGTTATCATAATCCAGCACGAGCATATTACCAGTGGGTAAGTATTCGACCCAAGCAGTCTCTGCGGATCACGTTTACGGCACGCAAAGATCAAAGTCTGTTTCTCGACAATCGTCTGGTATTCACTGCGCCCGCGCCCGCTTCTTATTCCCTCGATTTAGCCCAACTGTTGCCCGCCGGAATGAACTCCGGCGCGCACTTATTATGCGTGTGGCACCCCGAAACGCCTCCCAACCTCTCTTCCTTTGCTAATGCGAGCCCGGTGCCACAAGTGCAGCCAGGCAAAGTAGCGACAGGTGCACTGCTCGCGCAAGCGCGCGCGCATGGTCATCAGGGTGAGAACGTGTTCTTGTGTTTCCTGTTGCTGATCGGCTTACTCTACGGCGGAATTCGGGCTACGTATCAACCTAGCTTCGCCCGAATCTACCAGTTCGAGAACTTGTGGGGGAAGGCAGCCAAAGACCAGGAATTTCTAACTAAGCCAACAGCTACCTGGCTGAATATTTTGCTCATACTTGTGTTTTCGCTCTCATTGGCGTTGCTGCTGGTCGCTATTCACACGAACATCCAGACCATCGTTATTCTCCGCCGCCTGTTTGATGTGCCTGAATCAGCAATCATGGTTCGGGTACTTCTTTACACGGCCCTAATAGCCGGGTTCGTGTTGGGTAAGTACCTTTTTTTGGAGTTGATGGGATACATCTTTGATGTAACAGAGCTGGTAATGGTGCAGTACCGGGAGTTTGTGCGCACCTTTTTATTCATGGGGCTATTCCTACCGCTGGTCATGGTTCTCTATCTGAGTTTGAATCAGACCTTGCCCGAAGCCGTGCTGTGGATATCTAATGGTGTCGTTTCCTTGATGTTGGTTGGTACTGTAGTGCGCATTGCCCGTACGCTAAGCCACCGCGTGTCCCTGCTGAATCTGCATTTGTTTTCGTACCTTTGTGCCACAGAAGTGATACCATTGCTCGTCCTTCTGAAGCTGATTGTGTTTACGTATTGACATCCTACGGCACTGGTATTCCTGCTAGTGTTCTTCACGCCCCTTATTTGCCTTAGACTTACCATTTTCAATTAATTTATGGCCGAGAGCACAGACAAACCGGGGACGGGCCGGCACGCCAAGCGCATCTCCAGCATTCTTGTCACCCAGCCTAAGCCGACGAACGACGTTTCTCCTTACTTTGCTATTGCTGAGAAATACGGCATCAAAGTCGATTTTCGCGAGTTCATTCAGGTTGAGCCGGTTTCCTATAAGGATTTCCGAAAAGATAAGATCAACATTGCTGATCATACGGCTATCATTTTCACGAGCCGTAATGCCGTAGACCACTTCTTCCGGATCTGCCAGGAAGCAAAGCTGGAAATGCCGGCGGAGATGAAGTACTTCTGCATCTCAGAGCAGACTGCTAACTATTTGCAGAAGTATATCGTACTACGCAAACGCAAGCTATTCATAGGGCAACGGACCGCTGCTGATCTGTTCGACGTAATCAAGAAGCATAAGAGCGAGAAGTTTTTATACCCGTGCTCTGATATTCGCAAGGATGACATTCCAGAGTTTATGCGGGCCAATAACTTCAAGTTTACAGAAGCTGTTATCTACCGCACTGTAGCTAGCGATTTATCAGATTTGTCGGATGTGAAGTACGACTGTATCGCTTTCTTCAGTCCTTCCGGAATTACTTCGCTGTTCGCTAACTTCCCTAATTTTGAACAGAACGGTACCCGTATTGCTGCTTTTGGTCCAACAACGGCCAAAGCGGTGCTGGATGCTGGATTAGAGCTAGACATTGAAGCTCCCCAGCCTAACGCGCCATCAATGACGGGTGCAATCGAAGCGTACATTCGTTTGCACCAAGGTGCAGATGCAGGCAAAGAGAAAAGCAAGAGCGGTAAACAAAACGCTTAGCTGGCGAAGAGTAGCAAATAATAACGGCTTAAATCCGTTATTTAGCCTAGATTGGTTGCAGGGTTTTTTTACATTTGAAAACGCCCTTTTTGGCTTAATACTCTCATCAACAGCTCAATTCAGTTGCTTCCATGAAGGGAACTCTAATTGCCACTCTCCTGCTGTCGGCAGTTACCGGCACCACTCTTGCGCAGCAGCAGCCTCAATTCAGCCACTACGGGTTCAATGGGATGTACCTGAACCCTGCTTACGCTGGCATAAAAGGACAAGGTGAAATAACCACGATTGGTCGGGATCAATACGTTGGGTATAATGCTTCCTTCGACGACGGAGGCTCGCCTCTAACGTTCATGTTGAGTGCTTCATTGCCTGTGCAGGTGCTCGGTGGTGGTATAGGCGTAGTAGCTTACCGGGATAAAATAGCTCAGTGGACTACTACAAATACGCAATTATCTTATTCAAAGCATTTCAAGGTAGGAGAGGGGCGCTTAGGAGTTGGTATTCAGGGCATATTTAATTATATCAATCAAGGTACCTATCGGGCTAACGACCCAGATGATCCGGATGTGCCGCAGCAAGGATCGGATCATAAGTTTGATGCCGGCGCCGGGGTATGGTACGAATCGGATAAGCTCTATGCGGGCTTGAGCGTAAATAACCTATTTCGAAAAGGTTATAGCTTCAATAGTGTATTGAGCAGCTCTACTGCCTCTATCCTGAATGAAAATCACGCGTACTTCACCGCCGGCTACAATATTGAAGCTACGTCTTCCGTTGTTATAACTCCTACGGTCTTGGTGAAGATGGTGATGCCTGGGAAGTTGGGTGATAGCGACAAGTTTACGTTCAAGAGTAATTCTTACGAAGGAGGAATTCGGGCTACCTTCAACGACCGTTTCTGGGGAGGATTGGCGTATCGATATGATGAGTCCATTACGGGATTAGCGGGACTCAGCTTTGCTAAGGATAATGCGTTCAGGTTGGGACTGGCGTACGACTTTATTGCATTTAATCAAGATGCTCGTGCGCTAAGTTCATACGAGGTTATGCTTTCTTACCGCTTGCCCAAGCCCGGAATGGTCACTCGGCCTGCTATTCGGACGCCGCGCTACAGTTTTTAAAATTGTAAGCAATAATGGCCTGCTTATTGCCTTGAAGTTTTCAAGCAACTAATAAAGTGCTTCTTAAGTACTAACAAGCTGCCTTTCTTCGTTTAACAAATTTCTGCGAAGTACATGAACGATTGCCCTACTTTAGGCAGTTCACTTGTGTGCAAGTAGACCAACAGTTAAATTTGCTGGCTCAGCGAAATTGTAATCTTTGAATATTGCCGCCTAACAGACCTTTTTTCTCAATATGAACAAGTTTCTCAGATTGCCTCTCGTAGCCCTATCAGCATTGATACTGGGAGGCTGTGGTTTCGGCAAAGGACCTCAGGGGGACCTAGTCGGGGCGGAGGATCGACCTGAATTCAACCCCCAGGAAGTTCCCTTTGGTATGGTGCCTTGCCCCGGTGGCACATTCCACATGGGCCAAACCGACCAAGACATCTCGGCGTCCATGGTTAACATGAACAAGCAGGTAACTATTGCCGGCTTCTACATGGACGAGACGGAGATTACCAACAATGAGTATCGGCAGTTTATGAATGCCATTCGCCAAGATTCCATTGATGTTCTTGGAGAAGAGTATGTAATGACGGAACTCTACCCAGATACAACTGTTTGGGTACGTGACTTCACCTATCATATGGGCGACCCGCTGATGGAGTACTATTACACTCACCCAGCATTTGATGATTATCCAGTAGTAGGAGTAGACTGGTTTGCGGCCAAGTATTTCTGCAACTGGCGCACTAAAAATAAGAATGCAGCTAATGCTGAAGCAGGCTTAGCTCCAACTCCAAACTTCCGATTGCCTTCAGAAGCAGAGTGGGAATACGCCGCTCGTGGTGGTCGTGACTTAGCTACTTATCCTTGGGGAGGTCCTTACTTGCGTAACTCGAAAGGTTGTATGCTGGCTAACTTCAAACCAGGTCGTGGTGACTATGCTTCAGACGGTTATGCTTATACCTCGCCTGTCGGAGCCTTCTTTCCTAACGATTTTGGCTTGTACGATATGTCTGGCAACGTAGCTGAGTGGTGCGATGATGCCTTCATGGAAGCCTCTGTGCCAGTAGTATGGGATATGAACCCAACGAACCCAGATGACAACGAGCCTCGCAAAGTAGTGCGCGGCGGTTCTTGGAAGGACATTGCATATTTCTTGGAAACAGGTACCCGTAATTTCGAATATCAGGACTCAGCACGTTCCTATATTGGTTTCCGCACCTCAATGATTCAGATTGGCATGGGTACTAACGGTAGACTCAACTAAACGCTTTTTTAAAAGCACCTTTAATTTTTAACTTCTATATAATCACTTCTTCTTTTCAACTTCAGTAAAATGGCAGCAAAAGGTAACTTCCTCTTTGACGTAGTAATGCCTAAAATCTATGGCATTGGGGCAGCAGTTGTAATCGTTGGCGCACTATTTAAAATCGAGCACTGGCCAGGCGCGGATATCGCAATTATCGCTGGTCTCTCTACAGAAGCCGTTATTTTCTTCTTGAGTTCTTTTCAGCCTAATCCAAAAGAGGTAGACTGGTCGCTTGTATATCCAGAACTCAGTGAAGGATATGACCCTTCGACGAACAGCAACAAACTAACAGCAACGACTAACAGCAGCAGCACTGGCTTAACGCGTAAGCTGGATGATATGCTGAAGGATGCTAACGTGACACCCGAAGCTATTGCTTCGCTGGGTCAAGGTTTGAACCGTCTGAGCACTACTACGCAGCAACTGGCTGGCCTAGGTGAAGCTACTAATGCTACGGATGAATACACTACTAAGGTTCGTTCCGCTGCTCAATCTCTGGAGCGTATCAACGAAGCTTATGCTAACACTGCTCAGGCAATGCAGGCAATGTCGGAAGCTACTTCTGACGCTAAAGAATACCACGTACAGGTTCAGAACGTAACCAAGAACCTAGGTGCGCTGAACGCAGTGTACGAAATGGAGCTACAGGATGCTAACACGCACCTGAAGTCGATGAACAAGTTCTACGGTACCCTGAGCCAGGCAATGGAGAACCTGACCGAAGCTGGCAAAGAAACCGACCAGTTCAAGCAGGAAGTAACAAGCCTCACGACGAACCTGAACTCGCTCAACCGTGTGTACGGCAACATGCTGAACGCAATGCGTGCTAGCAGCTAATCTGACACGCTAGCGAATCTGTTCTATACACTTATCAGTTAGATAACATACCATACAACGATGGCAGGAGGAGCAAAAGAGACTCCACGGCAAAAGATGATTGGCATGATGTACTTGGTACTGACTGCCCTTCTAGCCCTACAAGTAAACTCGGCAATTCTACTCAAGTTTAAGTTTCTGGATGATAGCCTTTCATCTATCAACCAGAAGGTTTCCACGGCAAACGATGGTACGATTAAGGCAATTCAGGCACAAGTCGAGAAGAACCATAATCTGGCCAATGATGTAGCCGTACTTAAAGAGAGCGAAGGAATCCGGGAGCGTACGAAGCAGATGATTGCTTATCTGCAAGACGTAAGAGAGAAACTCTTAACGGCCACTGAAAACAAGGGCAAGAATGAGTTTAAGAACATGAGTTCTGAAGACAAAGTGGCTATCACCATGCTAGGTGCTAAAAAGAATGGCGCTGGTTACGCTTTGAAAGACGAACTGAACAAGTATTCTTCTTACGTTCAGAAGTTTGTTCCAAATGCTGCTCCTTTAGCACTCGACGCCAAGGAAGATCCTATGGTAACTGAGAAGGAGCAGAAGAACAAAAACTTCGCTGAGCTGAACTTTGAAAACACGCCGGTAGTAGCTGCTTTAGCTGTACTATCGCAGAAAGAGGCTGAAGTACTGAAGTACGAATCGGATGCTTTGGCTGCACAATCGAGAAAAGTAGGTGGTACTATCATCGTGTTCGACAAGGTGGGTGCTTTTGCTAGCGCTGAGTCAAACACGGTAGCCGCTGGCACTAAATACAAAGCTGAGCTATTCCTGACTGCTTCGGCAACAGGTTTGCGCCCAACCATGACACTGAACGGCAGCCCGCTACAAGTTGGTGCTGATGGTAAAGGTAAGGTTGAGTTCACAGCTACTCCTGGTGGCTTCGATGCTGCTGGTAATGCTAAAAAGCAGTGGACTGGTACTATTCGCTTCAAGCAGAATGGTCGTGACACCACCTTTAAAGTGAATGTGCCTTACACGGTTAGCAAGCCAGTAATGCAAATTCAGTCTGCTTCAGTACAAGCACTGTACTTCAAGTGTGGTAACAAATTGAACGTTCAGGTTCCAGCCCTAGGTGCTCAGTACAAGCCAGGCTTCTCTGCTTCAGGTGCATCGGTTATCCCGGGCTCAAAGACGGGGGAAGTTACCTTGGTGCCAAACTCGAAGGAGGTTACCTTGAATGTAAGCAGCAGCGGCAACGCTATCGGTTCGCAAACATTCCAAGTGCGTCCGATTCCGAAACCTGAGATTCACTGCGTAGTAGGTGGCCGTGAGGCAAACGAAAAGCAAGGCACTCCGATTACGGCTGTACGTAATATGAGCCTGAAAGCCGTAGCTGATGCTAGCTTCGCTAACTTCCTTCCAGAGGATGCTCGTTACCGTGTGACTCGCTACGAGATTACCCTTGTACGTGGTAAGCGCCCTGCTATGCCAACTCGCACTGTCAATGGTCCTGATGCGAACTTGAACGACGTTGTAAACTCAGCTCGTGAAGGTGACCGTTTGAACATTGAAGTAAAGGAAGTTCAGCGTATGAACTTCCAAGGCAACACGGAATCCGTAAACGTATCGAAGATGTTCAACGTGCCGCTTTTGTAAGCGCTCCTTTTGAACTAAATAACCGTAGACCTTTTTTGATTACTTCGGTATGAATAAATTTCTTTCCCTTGCCGCTCTGACGGCTGGCCTGATGCTGTCGGTGGCAGCTTCGGCACAGGAGCAAGCTACCACCGCAAGCAGTAACGGCTCCAACCGCCCGATTCCGAATTCAGATATCATGTTCAGCAAGACGATCTGGCGGGCGGTTGACCTTCGGGAAAAGCAGAACAAGCCAATGTTCTCGGAAGGCAAAGAAATCAGCCGGGTGATCATTGAAGCTGTAAAGCGCGGCGAATTGCAGGTTTATCGTAACGACTCTTTAACGACGACTTATACGCCTGCAGAGATGACGTCTAACATGTCATACGCCGAAGCTTCTGCTGGTTTATCCGATGAGGAAAAGGCTGCGGGTTTCAGTGAGCAAGATGCCGGTGGTGGCTGGGGTGCAGCTAGTGATGACGGCTGGGGAAGCTCTTCTAAGAAGAAGACTACGGCTAGTAAGACCAAAGGTAAAACGAAGGCCGTTGTAGCGAAAACACCTCCGCCTCCACCTAGCTACGAATATCGCTACAAGGATCTTTACCAGATGGAATTAAAGGAAGATATGATCTTCGACAAAAAACGGTCGCGGATGTATCATGACATTAAAACCATCACGCTTCTGGTGCCAGCTACCCTAGGTGCAAATACCTCAGGCATTGAAAAGCCAATCGGTACGTTCAAGTACAGTGACTTGGTTCGGGTGTTCCGCAATAATCCTGATAAAGCTATCTGGTTTAATTCGCAGAACGATGCTCAGCACAAGAATCTGGCAGACGCTTTTGAACTGTGGTTGTTCAACTCTTACATCGTGAAAGTGTCTAACCCGAATGATTCACGTCTCGACGAAATCTACGGTGGACAGCAACAAGGTGTCTTGGCCTCACAGCAGGCGGCTTCCGACCTGATTGAGTACGAGTACAACCTCTGGAGCTTCTAATCCAGTTTTAGTCAATACCTAAAAAGCCCCCGCTGCAAAGCGGGGGCTTTTTGTTTTACCTAGGTTTAGCTCCGAGTAATATTTAAGAATTAACAGACGTAGTAGTGTCGCTGGCCTGTGACTCCTGCTGCTCAAAATGATTGATCAGGATACGGGCTTTTGCTTTGCCAATTTCAGCTATTAGCTCTGCTTCACTTAACTCCCGGATCTTCTTAACAGACTTGAACTTGCTGAGTAGCTTGTCAGCCGTTGTCGGACCTAGACCTTTCACATCAGTAAGTTCCGTTTTGAGCGTCGCAGCGTCGCGACGGCTACGGTGAAAGGTAATACCAAAGCGGTGGGCTTCATCACGCATCCGTTGGATGAGCCGCAGCGTTTCTGATTTCTTATCGATGTAGAGCGGAAGAGGATCATTCGGAACGTAGATTTCCTCTAGGCGTTTGGCGATTCCAACTACGGGGATCTTACCCCACAGGTCTAGGTCGCGTAACGCTTTTACAGCCATACCAAGCTGCCCTTTACCACCATCCACTATCACCAGTTGCGGCAAGGAAGCTCCTTCGTCAAGCAGACGACGATATCGGCGCGTAACTATTTCATACATAGAGTCAAAATCGTTTGGTCCAACTACCGTTTTAATATGAAAGTGACGATAGTCCTTCTTGCTAGGTTTGGCATTGCGGAAGCAGACCATAGCCGCTACCGGATTATCACCTTGAAAGTTGGAGTTGTCGAAGCACTCTATATGTTTTGGTAGTTCCGTGAGCCGAAGGTCGCGTTTGATACCTTCCATAATACGCACCTCGTTCACATCCTTGGAGCGGTCGTTCATGCTTTCCTTCTCCTTGCGCAAATAGAGCACGTTCTTGATGGAAAGCTCCAGCAGCTTACGTTTGTCGCCGATTTGTGGCACCGTGAGCGTAACACCGGGCAGAGGTAGGGGCGGAAGAGGAACGTTCGTGAGGATCTCCTTTGATTCGCTCTCGAACTCTTCGCGCATCTGCATGACCAGCGGAGCTAAGATGTCGGCATCTAGCTCATCTAGCTTCTTCTGCACTTCCAGCGACTGGGTCTGGATGATAGCGCCACTCATCACCTTCAGGTAGTTGATGAAGGCACTCTTTTCATTGGAAGCAATGCTGAATACATCGATATTGGAAAGCGACGCATTGACGACAGTCGATTTAGCCTGGAAGTCATCTAGGCGGTCGAGTTTCTGCTTAAGCGTATGCGCTAGCTCGAACTGTTGTTCTTGCGCGGCCTGCATCATCCGCTCCCGGAAATAAGCCTTTGGAACAGAAAGATTACCACTCAGAATATTACGAATCTGCTGAATGTACTGGCCGTACGTTTCTTCGTCCTGCAAACCTTCGCATGGGCCTTTGCAATTACCTAGGTGGTACTCCAGGCATACTTTAAACTTACCAGCGGCTACGTTCTCGGGCGATAAGTTGTAAGTGCAGGTACGAAGCGGGTACAAGGCCCTGATCAGTTCCAGCACAATGTTCATGGCCGTTAGATTGGCATAAGGGCCATAGTACCGTGAGCCATCATTTATCTTCTGCCGGGTAGGCAACAAGCGTGGGAAGCGCTCATTGGTCAGGCACAGGTACGGGTAGGTTTTGCCGTCCTTGAGCAGAATGTTGTACTTCGGCTGATGCTGCTTGATAAGGTTGTTTTCCAGCAAAAATGCTTCCGACTCATTATCGACAATGGTGAACTCAATGCGCTTGATGTTCTTGACCAGCTGCTGGGTCTTCTTGTTGTGGTCTTGCTTGGTGAAGTAGCTACTAACTCGCTTGCGAATGTCGACGGCCTTTCCGACGTAAATAATACCCTCATCATCAAAGTATTTGTAGATACCTGGACGATGCGGCAGGTGACGAATTTGCTCTTGTAAATGGGCGTTGGCGGCCATAAATCACGGTTCGGTGCAGAGTGAACGATTGCGCAACCAGGAAAACCTAGCTTCCTTCTAAGAAGGTACGCAGAGTAATAACGCAGAGGTTCGCAGAGGAATTTCCGACGGATTACTTTATAACAAAAAACGTGGCTGGTAGAGATTACCAGCCACGTTTTGAAGAAGAAATCAACAGCCAAGAGTTACGGACTCTCTTAGATGTCTTCGTCATCTAGGTCGTCGAGGTCTGCCTGATTAAGCTTTTGCTCGTACGGAATGGTGTCGCGCTGCCCGCCGTTATAGCGGCTGCAATCAATTTCGATAGACAGGGAGGCAGGTTTCGGGAAAGGACCCGTATCAATGTCAACGCTTTTGATGTTGTTCTTGTTGGCGTAAACCTTCCGCATGAACACGCCATAGATCGGCAACGCCAGGCGGGCACCTTGTCCGTAGGCACCCGTGCGGAAGTGAATGCTGCGGTCCTCGCCCCCAACCCACATACCACACACCAGATTCGGGGTGATGCCCATAAACCAACCATCGGAATAGTTGCTGGTTGTGCCGGTTTTGGCACCTATCTCATACGGGAATTTGAAACCTGTTTTGAGGATAGTGGAAGTGCCGCCCTGCTCCGTGGTAGAAGCTTGTAGCATATAAGTCATCAGATACGCAGTTTCCTCGCTCAATGCTTCACGCGTCTGAGCTACGAATTCGCGGAGTACGTTGCCATTTTTGTCTTCAATGCGCGTCACCATCATCGGAGCAGTCCAGACACCTTTGTTAACGAACGTACCGTAGGCGCCGCATAGCTCATAAATACTCACGTCGCTGGAGCCAAAGCCTACCGCTGGCACGGCCTCAATGGGAGACGTGATACCTAGGCGCTTGGCGTAGCTAACGATAGTTTCCGGACCTAGCTTTTGCACCAGAAAGGCCGTGATAGAGTTCATCGAGCGAGCCAGGGCTTGCCGTAGCGTGAACATTCGGCCTGAGAAACCACCTTCGAAGTTTTTAGGAGTATAGGCCGGCCGACCGGCCACCGGAGGGAAAGTAGTGGCAATATCAGGCCGCTGGTAGCAGGGCGAGTAGCCTTGATCGATAGCGGCGGTGTAAACAATCGGCTTGAAGGTAGAGCCCGGCTGGCGCTTGCCCTGCTTTACGTGGTCGTATTTGAAGTATTTAAAATTGGTGCCACCGACCCACGCCAAGATATGTCCATTGAGTGGGTTCATGGCCATAAATCCGGCGTGCAGATACCGTTTGTAGTAGGCCAGAGAGTCCAACGGCGACATTGTCACTTCCTTCTCGCCCTGCCACGAGAACACCGTCATCTTATATTTCTTATTCAGATAATACTGAATCGAATCCTTGTTGCCTTCGAACCGATTATAAAGCGATTTGTAACGCTCAGTGCGCTTAATAGAGGTTTGCAGAAAGTTCGGAATAACCCTGCCATTCTCATCGCGCCACGGCTGCTGACCTTTCCAATGCTGGTTAAACCACTTCTGTTGCAGCTTCATATGATCGGCAATGGCCGATTCGGCATACTCCTGCATCCGGGAGTCGATGGTGGTGTAGATCTTCAGGCCGTCGGCATAGAGGTCGTGGTCCGTTTCCCTGGCCCATTGTAGCAAGGCTTTGCCTACCTCTGTGCGGAAGTAAGGTGCCATGCCCTTGTTCGCATTCTCCACGTTGTAGTGCAGCACAATAGGGGTAGAAACAGCCTTGTCGTAAGCTGACTGCTCTATGTAGCCGTACTTGCGCATTTGATTCAGCACCCAATTACGGCGCTTCTTGGAACGCTCCGGGTTAAGCGCGGGGCTGAACGCCGTTGGCGCATTGAGCACACCTACCAACGTCGCCGACTCGTCCAGCGTTAGGTTTTTGGGCTTCTTGTTGTAAAAGGTCTTGGCCGCAACGTTGACACCAAAAGCATTAGAACCGAAATCGTTAGTGTTCAAATACATGCGCAGTATTTCGCGCTTTGTGTAGTTGCGCTCTAGCCGCACGGCCATAATCCACTCCTTCGTCTTGATAATCAGCATCCGAAGGCCGGGTACGTTGCTGAGTACACCATCGTTGAGGTCGGCACGGGTGCGAAACAGCACCTTCGCCAGCTGCTGCGTAAGGGTAGAACCGCCACCACCACCGCCGCCCGTCAGCACACCGGTAACTACCCGGCCCATTGCTTTCGGGTCGATGCCGGAGTGCTCCTCAAAGCGGGCATCTTCGGTTGCGATGAGCGCATCGATAAGCGTCTGAGGCAGATCTTCGTAGTCAACCGGCGTGCGGTTTTCCCGAAAGAACTTACCCATCAGCACGCCATCGGCGGAGTAAATCTCCGAAGCTAGCTCACTCTTTGGGTTTTCGAGCGTCTTCAGGTTTGGCATTCGCCCGAACAGGTTCAGGAAGTTGATGCTAACGGCAAAAACATACAGAACAAAGAGGAGAAAGCCACCGCCAAACATCCACCAAAGCGCGTGCGTGATGCGGCCAAAGCGGCCTGCCCGCTGAGGCTTACGGGCAGAGGGTTTATTTTTAGTGGCGGGATAAGCCATGTTTTTACTAATGAATTGTAAGCTTTAACGCTGAAAACAGATCTGTCTGGTGTCGGCTTGCAAAGCCACAAAAAGGATCATCCGACATTCAGCATGCAAAACGCACGGGCTACTTGCCGTAAGTCTGTTGATAGAATTTCTGGTATTCCTCAATGTCTTTGCTTTGAAGCAGCAGTGGCAGATTATCAATACCAATAACCAGGGTTTGGTAACCCATTCCGCGCAGGCGGCTCAGCGGTGATTGAGGTCCACGCAGCTTCAGCGCATAGCTTTGGGCTACCTTGGTGCCCGGCAACGTTTGGACAACTACCATATCCAACGCATCGCTCAAACTTGACTCCTGCACCGTGAGGTTATTGACCCGGAAGAAGCGGCTGTTATACGTATTTAGCTGGGTTGCTAAATCTTTCAGGGGAGGAGTGCCTTTGGGGAAGGCCAGCACTACCACATACTGAACGTTGGCATTTGATATGTAGGCGGTAGCTGGCTTAGCTAGAATGGTAGGAGTTGAAGACGTAGGAGCAGGTGTGGCGGCTGTCGCTGCTGCGGTTTCCTGACGAGTAGTAGGAGCAGGCGCGGCAGATGGTGGTACTGTTGTGGGAGCCGAATTGGCTGTCGCTGATTGAGTGGATGGCGTTGTGTTAACGGCCGGAGGAATATTCGTGCTAGCCGGTGCAGGCTGGTTGGGCACTGCCGCAACAGGAACAGCAGACCTAGGTGCTACGGGAGCATCAGCGGGGTTGATAACGGCTCGGGGTGCTTTCGGCGTAGTGGCGCCAGCTACCCTAGGTTGCCCCGCAGGCGCTGGTGATTCATGCTCGGCATATAGAATGCGAATCCGGTTTTCAATTTCGCCGGGTCGGAACAAGGAGACTACTGGTTTATCGGTGGACGCTAGGGCACCGCTGATCTTACCAGCTTCATACTCCTTGTAGGTGTTGAGCATGGTCAGGGCTTGGCTGCTCAGCTGGCTTTCCGGGTAATCTTTGTAGAACTTTTCTACCGAGGCTTTCGCCGTCAGCGGTGGCTGCGTCCGAATGGTCAGCAGTGTGTTCAGGAACGCTATTCGATCATTCAGATCATTCTCCGGGTACTGCTGCCGGGTGAGAGTCAACAACGCGGCGGCCTTTTTGAACTCTTGCTTCTTATACAGAGCAAAAGCGGAGTCCAGCTGCACTGCTACCTTGGCATTAGCTACCGACGTGCGACGCAGGTACTCCGGATCAGCGACCAGTTTGGCGTACGACGAGTTTGGGAACTCTTGTCGCAACCGCTGGGCATAAGCTTCTGCCTTCGGCGCATCAGGCTTCTCCTTATAAAGAAGATAGAGGCTGTAGTACGTCTCAGGTAAATGCTTGCTGCGCGGGAAGCGCGTCACAAGCTTCTCGTACGTATCAGTGGCAGGTGCGGATTCCCGCAACTGCTGGTTGTAGATGGTACCTAGGGTGAACAGAGCCTCTTCTACTTGCTTCTGAGAAGTTTGCATCTGAGGTTCTGTCAGCGGAATAGTTTGCCGGTACTTCTCCGCTAGTGCCTGCGCCTGTACGGCCGGGTCGGTAGAAGCGGGAGTTGCCGTTGTTTCGCTGGCCGGATTGACATTAGTAGAGCTGGCACCAGCAATCGTAACGGGCACGTTGCCGCCCTGGTTCGTTACCGCCGAGCTGTTAGCCTGGCTCGTTACGCGCCAGTTATCCTGCAATTGCCGGTCACCCCAGCGCCGAATGAAGTCACCGCGGGCACTAGCCAGGGTTGTTGGGTTGTCGAAATACCATTGGGCTCCCGTGCTGGTAGCTGCAAATGTACCAGGATCAATATCGGGGTTGCCCGCTCGCAGCGCACTCACGCCTGAGATGGACTCTTGCTGCCGCGCCTGTTTTTCCTGCTGCGCCAATAAGCGTTCCTGTTCTCTCTTCTGCGCTTCCAGCGCCGACACCGCGTATCCGGTTAGTCGGGTCTGGAGGGTAGCAGGATCTAGCTTAGCCAGTGCTTGTAAGCTGTCCTGGGTTTCAATGATGGTAATCTGCTGCGCAAAATCTTTTAGAATGGCACTGCGCTCCGCTATAGCCGCGTAGTTAGGAGCAGTTTTGGGCATATTCTGCACCGTACTATCATAGTAAGCGGCAGCTAACCGGTACTTCTGTAAGTTCTCGTAGTAGATGCGACCAGCCAGTAAGTACGTGTATGACTTCTGGGCCTTGTTCGGGCCGGGCGTGCGCGCTGACTTCTCAAGCAAAGTTAGGGCCTCGTCGTAACGTTGCTGCCGGTAGCTGAGCCGGGCCATCTCGTAGTAGATCTTGTCGCGGTACTCTTTGTTCTTAGTGTCTTTCAGAAGCTTAGCAAAGTACTTGTCCAGCCGCGCCCGATCCGTTGTGTTAAGATCGGATACCTGACCTAGCATCAGCTTCGCAAAGAAGTCCAGCTCGTAAGGCGGATTGCGCTTCAGAATCTTGTTGAGCTCGGCGTAGGCCTTCTTGTCCTCGTTGCTTGCCTGGTATAGCTGCGCCAGAATATAGCGGGTGCGCGACTGCTCATTCTTCTCCTCTATATACGGTATGGCATGCTCCAGATGCTCGATAGCTAGCTTCTGGTCTCCGGTCAACAGATAATATTGGGCGCGGGTCAGAAACAGCTCACGCGCGTTTTGCTCGCGGCCTTGTTCTTTGTCGAGCAGGTTCGAAACGGTGAGGGCACTCTCGTAATCTTTATCGGCCATGAAGGCGCGCATCAGCCAAATCAGCGCCTCATGCTTGGCATTTGGGTCTTTGCTGGTCGTGTTGATGTACTTGAAGGTCTTGATGGCATCTTCCAGCTCATTCTTATAATAGCGTGCTTTGCCGATGAGGACGTAGCTATCATCCGTCCAGTCGCTGCCGGGCCGGTGCTGAATCGGCAGCGATGCTTTCTTCACGATATCATCCAGGTCAGCCGTAATTTTGGTAACGGTGGCTTCGTCGATGGTCGGAAACAGGGGCAATACTTGATTGTAATCATTCACACGGCCTTTATATAGCGCGTCCTCCAGCACGAGCATCTTCTCGCGAGCCAGAAAGTAGGCATTGTCGCGGGCTACCACGTTGTCGTACGCTTTGCCGACAACAGAGCGCTCAGAAGAGCAAGCACTCAGCCCCAAACCTAGGTACAGCAGCGCCGCACAGGCCAGCAGCAGACGACGGGAAGTGAAAGAAGAAATCAAGGTAGAGTAGATCGGAACAGTATCGTGCGAAATCAAACGTGCGCCCTGCACCGATTCGTTCGTTCGAGGCAGGTTCTCCTGCTGCACAACGTAGCACATTGAGTAAAATTACGGATTTTCATAGCGCCTACCCACTTTCGACAGACGAAGCAGAAATATGATGCAACCTGCTACCTCGAAAAGTAATACTTTTGCCTTTCTAAGTCCAGTGTTACATGCCCACTTCCTCTGATTTCGACAAGAAACCAACCGACTCCAACGCCGACCGTATGCGCAGCTTCGCGCAGTACTCCGGCCTAGGTTTCCAGATGTTGGCGACTATTGGGTTGTGTGCTTGGGCTGGCGTAAAGCTGGATTCCTACTTCCATAATAAGAATCCGTGGTATACCATTGGGCTGATGCTGGTAGGCGTGATCGGGGGATTGTATCAGGTTATCCGTTCGGTCACTCGCAAGTAGTAGGGTTTAGTAGCGCAACCTAGCTTTTTGCTTATACCTAGGTTCCAGTATCATAAGGAACAAGTACCAATAGAATGAAGCGTTTTTTTCGTGACCTTATCTTGTTCTGCTTACTGCTTGGAAGTACACTCTATGCAATCGGTAGTCAGTTCGGGCCGGCTATCGTTCACCCGCTAACCGGCTACATGTTAGGCTTCTTTGCGTTGCTTTCCGCCGCTACGTACTGGGTTACGGCCCGACTCATGCAAGCCAACCCCGACCATTTCATGCCAGCGTACTTTGGCTCGATGGTCGTGCGCCTGCTGGTATCAGTTAGCTTCGTACTTATCTACTTCTATAAAGGAGGAGCTAAGCAAGGGCCTGCTACTTGGGCTTTTCTGGGAAGCTTCTTTCTCCTGTATTTTCTGTTTGCCGGGTTTGAAATCTGGAGCGTGCTGAGTAACTTGCGCCCGTTTTCAAAACGGGGTTAATCAAAACTTCATCTTTTCCTTGGTGGCCCTCTAAAATGCTCTTAATGAAGCGCTTACTGATAGCTCTCTTCTGTATTCTTTCGCTTCCTGTTTTCGCTAACGAACCAGCCGCAACTCAGGCAGAAGCTACCGAGCAGGAAGCTTTCAACCCTGGAGAGATGATTCTGCACCACATCGGTGACTCCCACGAGTGGCATTGGTTCTCGACTGATAACGACCATCTAACGACTTATCTGCCCATTATCGCATACCAGCCGGGCAAAGGGTTATCGGTTTTTTCGTCGAAACACGTAGCTGAAGGAGAATCATACAACGGCTTCAAGCTGGAACACGAGCATCTCGTGGCTGAGGACGGAAGCAAAGTATACGATTTCTCACTTACCAAGAACGCCTTCGCTCTTTTGCTGAGCAGCATCATGATGCTCGTCGTATTCAGCATCGTGGCTAGTGGTTATAAGAAGCGGCGGGGTAGTGCTCCTAAAGGCATTCAATCTTTCTTTGAAGTTATTATCGTCTTCATTCGCGACGAAGTAGCAAAGAAGTCCATCGGGCCTAAGTATGAGCGCTATATGCCGTACTTGCTCACGGTATTCTTCTTCATCTGGTTCAACAACCTGCTAGGTTTGACGCCAGGTGCAGCGAACTTGACCGGCAATATTGCTGTGACGCTGACGCTGGCTATGCTGACGTTGTTGGTTACACTTTTCAGCAGCAACAAATACTACTGGAGTCACATTTTTGCCACTCCTGGCGTACCTATGTGGCTGCGCCCCATCATGATTCCGGTGGAATTGATCGGTGTCGTTACCAAGCCTTTCTCGCTCATGGTACGTCTGTTCGCCAACATCACGGCGGGCCACATCGTAATTCTGAGCTTTATCAGCCTGATCTTCATCTTTCGTAGCATCTACGTAGCACCTGTTTCGCTCGCTTTCGGCTTGTTTATCAACGTACTGGAGTTGTTGGTTGCTATCCTACAAGCTTACATCTTTACACTGCTGACCGCCATGTACATTGGCGGTGCCGTAGAAGAGCACCATGATGCTGATTTGCAGATTGGCGGCGGCGATGCTGCCACGCCTGCGCACAGCCACGGTCATTAATTCGTTTTCACCCAGCTTTTCATTTCATTCTCTTTAAAACTCCCTCTTTTATGCTTCTTTCTCTGTTGTTGCAGATTGCTAATTCCGCTGGTCTGGCCGTATTCGGCGCCGCAATTGGTGCTGGTTTGGTTGCTCTGGGCGCCGGCTTAGGCATTGGCCGCATCGGTGGTAGCGCTATGGAGGCTATCGGTCGTCAACCCGAAGCTTCTGGTCGTATTCAAACCGCAATGCTAATTGTGGCCGCTCTTATCGAAGGTTTGGCTCTGTTCGCAGTAGTAGTCTGCCTGCTGATTTCCTTCAAACTCTAGAAGAAAGAGGCATCATAGCAGCAGCCCGTTGCGCGTCGCTTCGGCGCACGGCGCAACGGGCTGCTCGTGATTTTGTAGTAAGAGTATTTTCCTGTTCTTCTCTAGGGCTGTTCTCTTATTCTTAAACTTGTCTGCCTGCTTTTAATGCCATCAGTACGAACGCTTTACTGACTAACCTACTATGCAAATCGTAACGCCTGAATTCGGCCTGATTTTCTGGCAGCTGATCATCTTCCTGATTGTCCTGTTTCTGCTGGCTAAGTTTGCTTGGAAACCAATTCTTTCTTCGCTGAAAGAGCGGGAAGATTCCATTGAGTCTGCATTGCGTATGGCTGACGAAGCCAAGCTAGAAATGCAGCAACTGAAAGCTAGCAACGAAAAGCTGCTGGCTGAAGCTCGTCAAGAGCGTGACCGAATGCTGCACGAGGCTACGCAAATGTCGAATCAGCTAATCGAGCAAGCCAAAACTAAAGCTACTGAAGAAGGTGGCCGCATGATCGTACAAGCTCGCGAAGCTATTCAGAACGAAAAGAACGCTGCTTTGGCCGAAGTGAAGAACACCGCTGCTCAGCTTTCGATTGATATTGCCGAGCGTATTCTGCGTCGTGAATTGGCTGATACCAACTCGCAACAGCAGTTAGTGGATTCTTACCTGAAGGATGTTAAACTGAACTAAGAAGCTAGGAGTTAGGAATTGGGAGCTAGAAGTCGGCTAACGATACTTTCTCCTATCTCCTAGCTTCTAACTCCTAACTCCTACAAGAATGTCTGAACAACGAGCTGCCTCGCGCTATGCTAAGTCTATGTTGGACTTGGCGCAGGAGCGGGGAAATCTGGAGCAAGTAAAGCAGGACATGGATCTGTTCGCCAAAACATTGGAACAGAACCGTGACCTGCGTTTGTTGCTACGTAATCCTATAGTAAAGCACGACAAGAAGCTAGCTATTCTGCGCGCTATTTTCGGGGGTAAAGTATCGGAAGTAACGGAAAAATTCTTCACGATTATTACTCAGCATAACCGCGAAAGCGCACTTGAATGGGTCGCTACTGAGTTTCAAAGTCAGTACGAAACGCTACGGGGCATTCAGGTGGCTCAGGTAACTACTGCGACGCCTCTTAACGCTATTTTGCGCCACGAGGTAACGAAGTTGGTACGTGAGCAAACTGGTCACCAGACCGTAACGCTTAACGAGAAAGTTGATCCGGAACTCATTGGCGGCTTCGTGCTGCGTGTGGGCGACAAACAGATCGACGACTCCGTGCGTGGCCGCTTAAACCGACTACGCAATACTCTTAAAGAGACCTCCCACCAATCTCAATTATAAATCAGCATCATGGCAGAAGTACGTCCGGATGAAGTATCCGCCATCCTGCGGGAGCAGTTGTCTAACTTCAAGACCGAAGCCGAACTAGAAGAAGTTGGCACGGTGCTGCAAGTTGGCGACGGGGTAGCTCGCATCTACGGATTGGGCCAGGCCCAATCAGGTGAGTTGCTTGAATTTGAAAATGGCTTACAAGCACTGGTTCTAAACCTCGAAGAAGACAATGTAGGTGCCGTAATGCTTGGCGACTACAGCGACATTCGGGAAGGAGCTACCGTGCGCCGAACCAATAAGATTGCCTCGATCCAAGTGGGTGACGGCATCATTGGCCGCGTAGTGAATACCCTAGGTCAGCCTATTGATGGTCGTGGTCCGGTTCAGGGGCAGACTTACGATATGCCTTTGGAGCGTAAAGCTCCTGGCGTTATCTACCGTCAGCCTGTAAACGAGCCACTGCAAACGGGTATCAAGGCTATTGACGCCATGATTCCGATTGGTCGCGGTCAGCGTGAGCTGATCATCGGTGACCGCCAGACGGGGAAGTCGACGGTAGCGCTTGACACTATCCTGAACCAACGTGAGTACTTTGAGCGCGGTGAGCCTGTTTTCTGCATTTACGTAGCTGTTGGTCAGAAAGCCTCGACCGTAGCGCAGGTAGTAAATGCCCTGACCCGCGGCGGTGCTATGGACTACACGGTGGTGGTAGCCGCTTCGGCTTCCGACCCGGCTCCGATGCAGTTCTTCGCGCCTTTCACCGGTGCTGCTATCGGCGAGTTCTTCCGCGACACGGGCCGCCCGGCTTTAGTTGTGTATGATGACTTGTCGAAGCAGGCCGTGGCTTACCGCGAGGTGTCGCTGCTGCTGCGCCGTCCTCCAGGACGTGAGGCATACCCTGGTGATGTGTTCTACCTGCACAGCCGCTTGCTCGAGCGTGCTGCGAAGATCAACGCTTCCGACGCTATTGCCCGCGACATGAACGACCTTCCCGAGAGCATCAAGCACTTGGTAAAAGGCGGTGGTTCGCTGACGGCTTTGCCGCTCATCGAAACACAGGCTGGTGACGTATCGGCGTACATTCCAACGAACGTAATTTCGATTACGGATGGTCAGATCTTCCTCGAAACTAACCTGTTCAACTCAGGTGTGCGTCCTGCTATCAACGTGGGTATCTCGGTGAGCCGCGTAGGTGGTAACGCTCAGATCAAGTCGATGAAGAAAGTGGCTGGTACGCTGAAGCTGGATCAGGCGCAGTTCCGCGAGCTAGAGGCTTTTGCTAAATTCGGATCAGACCTAGACGCCTCAACCAAACTCACCATTGAGCGTGGCCGTCGTAACCTGGAGATTTTGAAGCAGCCGCAATTCTCGCCGGTGAAAGTGGAAGATCAGGTGGCTATCATCTACGCTGCTACAAACGGCTTACTCGACCAAGTGCCGGTAGACAAGGTTCGTACGTTTGAGGCCGATTTCCGTCAGGTGATGCAGACGCGTCATCCGGAAGAGCTGAAGGCGCTGAAAGCCGGTAAATTAGATGACTCTATCACCAGCGCAATTCGTCAGGTAGCAAAAGACCTTTCGGCTGCTTACGCGAAGTAACTAGCTAGATGGCTAAATGGTTGGTCGTTCGCACCTAGGTGCCAGAACAATCAATCATTTAGCCATTTAACAATTCAACCATTCAATAAATGGCTAGCTTAAAAGAAGTTCGTAACCGTATCGTGTCGGTGCAGAGCACACAGCAAATCACCAAAGCCATGAAAATGGTGGCGGCGGCTAAGCTACGTCGGGCTCAGGATAACATTTTGCGGATGCGCCCCTACGCGCAGCGGCTCAACAGCATTCTGAGTAACCTGACTAGCCTAGCAGGTGACGATGATATGGTAAGCGAGTACGGCGTTCAGCGTGATGTGAACCGCGTACTTATTATCGCTATTACTTCCGACCGAGGCTTGGCTGGTGCATTCAACAGCAACATCTTCAAAGGAGTAAACCAGTTGATTGCTGAGCGCTACGCAACGCAGGCTGCGGCTGGCAATATCACGGTAATGGCCATCGGTAAGCGGGCCCACGATTACTTCTCGAAGCGTGGTCCGGTGCTGGGCGAGTACACGCACGTTTTCAGCCAGCTTTCCTTCGATACGGTTCGTGTTGCAGCTGAGCAGGCGATGGAGGGCTTCCGCAATGGTCAATTCGATCAGGTGGTGGTGGTGTACAACGAATTCAAGAACGTAGCGACCCAGATCGTGCGCTCGGAGCAGCTGCTGCCGCTGGTGCCTACTGAGGCACCTGCTGAAGCTGTTGCGACTTCCAACATCGACTACATCTTCGAGCCTTCGAAAGAGGAAATCGTACAAACGCTTATCCCACAGTCGCTCAAGATTCAGCTCTACAAGGCGGTATTAGAAAGCAATGCTTCGGAGCACGGCGCACGGATGACGGCCATGGACAAGGCTACGGAAAACGCCGGTGAGCTACTCAAGTCGCTCAAGCTGACGTATAACCGTACGCGCCAGGCAGCTATTACCACGGAGATTCTCGAAATCGTAGGTGGCGCTGAGGCTTTAGCTTCCAGCCGATAAGCAGTAAACAACAGCAAATGAAAAAGCCGGCTTCTATCCAGAAGCCGGCTTTTTCATTCTGGCTTAAAGCTTCTTACTGCAGCTTCATATACTTTCGCTTTGCGCGTTGTTTATCGGGTTTCGGAACAATGGGATGTTGCTCCAATAAATCCAGCACATCCTGCGGAACGAGTTCGGTAAAATCCTTGATGATCTTCATCGGGTTTTGAAACTTACTGGCATCCACTGAGGTGCTTAGGCAGATACAGCGCATGCCGGCTTTGTAGGCGGCTTGTTCACCTAGCACTGCATCTTCAAAAACGACGCAGCGCTCGGGCGGAATACCTAGCTTTTGCGACACAACGGAGAATGTATCGGCGTGCGGCTTGCCTTTTTCAACATCAGCAGCGCCGGTTATCACATCAAAGAAGGGGCGCAGATGCAGATGATCGATGATATAGCCAATGGTATCAGGAGCAGAACCGGTACCTAGGCCAATCTTGAATCCGGCTTTCTTGGCGGCTTCCAAGAATTTTCGTAAGCCGGCAAGCTCTTGGCGCTTGTCCCAGTAGATGACGCGGTAGAGAAACTCACGCTGATCAGCGTAGCGCTTAAGCTCTTTCTCGGGTACGGGATGCTGAAAAACCGTTTTGAGAATGGCAGTAGCGGGCATGCCGTTCAGTCGCTCGAGCAAGTGCCGGGCGTTGGTGGTCAGGCCATGCTCGCGAAAAAGCAGTTGAAAGGCTTCGGCTTGATAATCGGTATTATCGATGATGACGCCATCCATATCGAAGATGAGCGCGTAAGATTGGTCAGTAGGCATTCAGGTTTGAAAACAAGGCGCTTTAACAGAAAAGTAACAGCCTATTCCTACGTAAGACGCCTAGCTTTGGACGCTAAGGCCGAGATTCGGCTTTGTGAATTTATCTTTGGCGATTCATCAAGCTAGCTTGTAACGTTGGCTACTTAACTTTTTTGCTTTTGAAAAAGACCTTGCTCTTGCTGATAACTGCCGCGCTGGCGGGCACTTCATTTGGTCAGAAAAAAGGAAAGCCGCTCGACCGGCCCAAACTTGTTGTTGGTATTGTGGTAGATCAGATGCGCTACGATTACCTGTACCGCTACTGGGATAAGTTTGGGAGCAATGGTTTCCGGCGCTTGCTAGGGGAGGGCTTCAGCTACGAGAACACCCACTACAATTACGTGCCGACTTATACTGGGCCGGGCCACGCCAGCATCTACACGGGTACTACGCCTGCTGTGCATGGCATTGTGGGCAACAACTGGTGGGTGCGGGAAGAAGGAAAAGCAACCTACGTTACCGAAGACAAAACCGTGCAGTCGATAGGTGGCTCGACAGCGGCCGGACAACAGTCGCCGCGCCACATGCTAGCTTCTACCATTACCGATGAGTTGCGCTTGGCGACAAATTTTCAGGCCAAAGTCATTGGTTTAAGCATGAAAGACCGGGGCTCTATTCTGCCGGCCGGGCACTCAGCGAATGCGGCTTATTGGTACGACGGCACCAATGGCGCATTCATCAGCAGCACATTCTACCAGGCTGCCTTGCCGGAATGGGTGGTGCAGTTCAACAACCGCAAGCTTCCGGAGCAATACCTGTCGAAGCCGTGGGAAACGTTGCTGCCCATCGCGCAATACACGGAAAGCACGGCCGACGACGTAGCCTGGGAAGGCGCTTTCAAGGGCGAAGCTAGGCCTGTTTTTCCACATGACCTGCCCACGCTAAGCGGAGTTGACATTGCCGCGGGTCGTGCGGGCCTACGTGCCGGCGCCGATGCTTCCGTGGCGACAAAATCGGCGAACTATGACCTGATTCGCTCCACGCCTTTCGGCAATACGCTTACGGCTGATTTCGCCATTGAAGCCATCCGGGCGGAGCAGATGGGACAGCGTGGCATCACGGACTTCCTGGCCGTCAGCTTTTCCTGCACCGACTACGTGGGTCACCAATTTGGCCCCAACGCCATCGAGACCGAAGACACGTATCTGCGGCTGGACCAAGACCTAGGTCGCTTGCTGGAATACCTGGATAAAACCGTTGGGAAAGGCCAGGCGCTTGTGTTTCTGAGCGCTGACCACGGCGCGGCCCACTCGCCCGATTTCCTGCGCGATAAGCGCATTCCGGCGGGCTCGGTAGGCCCCTCGCTCATGCGCGACTCCTTGCAACACGAGCTGGTGCGGCGGCATGGGGCGGGCAAATGGGTGCTTACTTACGAAAACCAGCAGGTGTACCTCAACCGGCCCCTCATCGCGCAGAAGAAGCTGGATCTGTATGCCTTCCAGGCCGAAGTAGCTAGCATTATGATCAATTTTGCGGGCGTCACGCGGGCCATTGCTGCGGAAGATGTACAGAAGTCGCACTGGGAAAGCGGGATGCTGATGTACCTGGAGAATGGCTACTATCCCAAGCGCAGCGGCGACGTGCTGGTGGTGCTGGAACCCGGCTGGCTCGAATCGTACGCGTACCCGATCAACCGCGGAACTACCCACGGGAGTCCTTCCGCATATGATACGCACGTACCACTGCTGTTCTGGGGCTGGCATGTGCGCCACGGCGAATCGAATGTGCCAGCCAAAATCACGGACATCGCCGCCACAGTGGCGCGCTACCTGCACATCCAGGAGCCGGACGGCTGCACGGGCACGCCGCTGCTGGAAGTGCTGAGTAAGTAGATGAAGCTCAGGGACCGTAAGCAGGCGTTTAGCGGGAGTCTAACCTAATAGGAGCGGCTACGTTTATAAGCATCTATTTTCCTTGTCTTGCTGAGTATAGCAGAAATCTGATTTTTCTGAGATTTTCTGTGAAATTTCTGCGCGCGCCTTCTTATTTTTGAAAGAACTCCTAGGTTATATTCCCTAAACCTAGTCATTTTATTCCCTCCGAAAATGAACCACTTTAACCCCTGGCACGACGTTGAGCGTGGCGAAAACTCCCCTAGTGTTGTAAACGGCATTATCGAAATCCCGAAAGGATCGAAAGGTAAATATGAGCTTGACAAGAAAAGTGGCCTGCTCAAGCTGGATCGGGTGCTGTTCTCGGCCGTTCACTATCCGGCCGCTTACGGCTTCATTCCGCAGACCTACTGCGACGACAAAGACCCGCTCGATATCCTGGTAATCTGCTCCGTAGATGTGGTGCCGATGTGCATTATCGACGCGAAAGTGATTGGTGTGATGCAGATGGTCGACCAAGACGAGGAAGACGACAAGATTATTGCCGTGGCCGCCAACGACGTATCCGTAAACCACTTCAATGATATTTCCGACCTGCCGCCGCACACGCTGCTGGAAATGCGCCGCTTCTTTGAAGACTACAAGGCACTGGAGCACAAGCAAGTAACGGTAGAGCGTTTCATGGGCCGCGAAGATGCGTACCGCATCATCGAAGACAGCATCAAGCTCTACAACGAGACTTTCCCGATGGGCAGCGCCACGCCGGAGTCGTCGAAGCAAGAAGCGGGCGTAGAGCTGTAGAAACGTAACTGCTTCTAGCTGAGCAATTCGCAGCTTAAGCACTAAAAAACCTCCTGTTGCACTTGAGCATGGGAGGTTTTTTGTCGTTTAGGACTAATAGCAAACCTAGCTTTGCCCGACTCTCTCCCGCACTTTTCTTATGGCTACCCACCCATCTTCGTCCCCTTTTCGCCGCTTCGTATACGAAAACAGCCTGCTGCTCGTCGGGACTGCGATGGTGCTGGTAACAATGGTAGGGCAGTATCTCACTGGCTGGCGCGAGAACAATGCCGACCTGGAGCAAATGCACCTGCTGCCGCTGACCCTAGGTCAGTACTTCACGTCCGGGCATTTTCTGGAAGCTACGTTTGAGAACTGGGAAAGCGAATTTCTCCAAATGGCTGTGTATGTGCTGCTCACGGTCTGGTTTCGGCAGCGCGGCTCCTCCGAGTCGAAGAAGCTGTACGAGCAGGAGGAAGTGGACCGGGACCCTGACCCCAGCAAGCCCGACGCGCCCGCGCCAGTGCGCTGGGGAGGCCTTTGGCTAGCCTTGTACAAGCACTCTCTGAGCTTGGCGCTGTTCCTGCTGTTTCTGGGCGCCATGTGGCTGCACGCACGGGGCGGAATGCAGGTTTACAACATCGAGCAGGCGCACGAGCACAAGCCGCCGGTAACAACCCTAGGGTACATGCAGACGGCGCGTTTCTGGTTCGAGTCGTTTCAGAACTGGCAGAGCGAGTTCGTTTCCATTATTACCATCGTGGGCCTGTCGATATTCCTGCGTCAGCAGCACTCGCCCCAGTCGAAGCCCGTTGATGCCAGCTACGCGGAAACAGGGGAGTAAGGACCTAGGTCGCGGCGGCGCGTTGAACCCTTGTGCGCTTTGCCTGTTCTATTTCTTGCTGCCCTTCGTATATGCCTAGCTATGCGCAACTTCGGTGACTCTACGCCTGCTTCCGCTACCACCTCATTCGCCGGCCTGAAGCGGTGCGTGGATGCGCTGCTCTACAGCAGCGCGTGGCTGGCCGCGGCAGCCGTAGGACTCACCTGGGCCACGTTTCTGTTCTGGCGGGTCGATGTGCCGTTTCGGCTGGCCATGCTGATCTTCACGGCGACGCTGTTTCTCTACAACATCGACAGCGTGCTGCCCTACAAGTACAGCCAGCAGCTGGTGCTATCAGAGCGCAAGCTGTGGATGATCAATCACCGCCGCGAGCTGTTCTTGCTGGCCCTAGGTTCGTTGGCGGTGGCGGGGCTGCTCTTCTGGCTCGATGGGTGGGAGCACCTCCTCGGTTTTCTGGGGCACCTGGCGGCTATTTCGCTGCTCTACTCGCTACCGGTGGCGCGAGTGAAGGGCAAGTGGCGCGCCCTACGCGATTTTCCGCTGCTGAAAGTGTTTCTGATTGCGTATGTGTGGGCCGCTGTCACGGTCTGGATTCCGGCTTTTTACCTCTCCAAACCGCTTCTGTCGCCGGTGGTGCTGGTGTTGTTTGGGCGGCGCTTCCTGTTCATTCTGGCCTTGGCTTTCGTGTTCGATATTCGCGATTATACCAAAGACCGGCTCACGGGCACCCGCACGTTTCCGGGCGTTTTTGGGGTGAAAGCCACCAAAATATTCGCCCTGACGGTGCTGGTGGTTTCCAGCTTTCTCATCCCGCAGGGCGTATTGCACCACAGCCTGCTGGTGCTCACGGTGCCTACGCTGCTGGCCGGCGCCATCATCTGGTTTGCCGACGAAACCCGCCCTGATTACTACTTTGCCCTACTGGCCGATGGCGTGATGCTGGTGCAGTTTCTGGCCGTGTACCTGGTTTCCTGAGTTGGAGCGCTACTTGCGCTTGCTCGTTTACCGGCGCAGCTAACTAGTTCGCCTCAGTAGTGAACTAGTTTGGGTCGGAGGCGAACTGGGTAGCTAAAAAGGCAAACTACTTCGCTTTTGTAGTGAATTAGTTTGGGGCAAAAGCCACTAAGTTGGCCTCCGACCCGAACTAGTTCGCCGAGCTGGCAAACCAGTTAGCCACCGCAGCTATCTAAGTCGCCTCAAAACCAACCTAGGTACTGAATTGGAAGGCCTGCTTCCCCGGTTAGTTTGCTTACTGCTCACTTTGCTCCACAACCGAGCATTCTAGAAGAGTGGCTGCGTTATCAACTCCTGGAAAGTGGGTCCCAAAAACCGCGTGATATCGCCGGCACTGAGGCCTGCTTCGCCGGTTTGCTGGGCCGCCAGGTCGCCGGCGCGGCCGTGGGCATACACCCCCAGCAGCGCCGCATCCAGGGGCGAGAGAAACGAATGGCCCCGCAGCGCCGTCAGCACGCCCGTTAGCACGTCGCCGCTGCCGCCGGTGCCCATGCCGGGGTTGCCGGTGCTGTTGAAGTAGAACTGCCCGTCAGGCGTGCCCAGGCAGGTGTAGGCGCCTTTCAGGACCACGTAGCAGCGGTGCTGCTGGCAGAAGGTACGCAGCAGCTCTAGGCGGTGATAATCGTCGCGGGCAGGTTCGGTGAGGCGCTCGAATTCCTTGGGGTGCGGCGTGAGCAGCGTATCGGGTGGGAGCAGGGCCAGCAGGTCGCGGTTCTGGCCGAGCAGATTCAGGGCGTCGGCATCCAGCACGAGCGGCGCTTTGGCTTCGCGCAGCAACCTGGCCAGCACCTCTTTGGTGGCAGCTTCCTGCCCAATGCCGGGCCCCATACCGATAGCCGAATAGGATTTCAGCTCGGGTAGCTCGGTAATGAAATCGGGGTGCGGATCGATGAGCGCCATAGCTTCGGGCACGGCGGTTTGCACCACGTCGTAGCCGATGGCGGGCGTACGCAGCGTGAGTAACCCTACGCCGCTGTGCAGACAAGCCTTTGTAGCCAACACTGCCGCCCCGATTTTGCCCTTGCTGCCGGCCAGCAGCAGCGCGTGCCCGTAGGTGCCTTTGTGTCCGAATTTCGCCCGTTTCGGGAGCTTGCCGGCCAGCAGCGTCGCATCCACGAAGTACATCGCCGTTTCGGTTTGCGCAATAAACTCCCGATTCAGGCCAATCGGGAGCAGGTGCCACTCCCCGACAAACCCCGCGTTCTGCGGCAGCAAAAAAGCTAGCTTCGGCAGCTCGAAGCTCACGGTATGATGCGCCCGTACCACGGCACTGTCCTTCGGCTGGGGCGCATCGGTCAGCAAGCCGGAGGGCATATCGATGGCTACTACGCGGCTTTGCGAGGCATTCAGATGCTGCACCATGGTAGCCGCCAGGCCTTCCAGCGGCCGGCTCAGGCCCGTGCCGAATAGGGCATCAATGACTAATGTGGCGGGCGTAAGCGCCGGCAGGTTTTCCGGACCTAGGTCTGCGACGGGCACCGCGGCGGGCAGGCGCTGCCGGTTGGTCGTAAAATCTGCCGAGTGCTTTTCGGCGGGCAGCAGCAACACGCGCACCTGGTAGCCACATTGGTGCAGCTGGCGGGCCGTCACCAGTCCGTCGCCGCCGTTGTTGCCGGGGCCCGCCAACACGAGAATTTCGCCCGCCTCCGTAGGCAACTGCCGGTTGGTGAGCCAATCGGTGAAGGCCGTAGCGGCCCGCTCCATGAGCGCATCGGAGCTGCTGTTTTCGGCCTGAATGGTCGCCTGATCGGCTTGGTGCGTTTGGGCGGCGGTTAGAATCTTCATAATAAGCTTAACCCGTGAGGCGAAATTTGTGGTTTTGAACGCCTCTTTTTACGCAACCGCGGCCGAGCTGGTCGGGCTAGACGGGTCGAAAGAAGATGGCAGGGGAACTGCCAAGACTGATTCGCGTTGAAGAATATAGTCCTTTCCCTGCGCCTTCGGGCAGCCCTCAGTAACCGTTTCATGAAAGACGATACCATTCTAAACCAAGGCATTCCCCTTTCAACTTCTTTGGATCTGAACGCGGAAGGAGGCCGTCGCCTCCGCACGCTTTTGGCGCCGGATAGAAAGCGGGTAGCTTTCATTTCCGCGCTAGCCGTGCTGATCGGCACCTTTATCAGCATCATCGCCAAAGATCTGGTGTACCTGATCAACTTGGTTACAAACCTAGCTTTCTACCAGACGATTTCGGTGAAGTACCACAGCCCGGCGCAGAACAACCTAGGTTTGTGGGTTATCGTTGTGCCGGCCATTGGCGGCCTGATCGTTGGGCTGATGGCGCTGTACTGGTCGAAGGCGATTCGCGGGCACGGCATTCCGGAAGCCATTGAGCAGGTGCTCACCAATCAAAGCCGCATCAAGCCATCCATCACATTTCTGAAGCCGTTGTCGGCCGCTATTTCCATTGGCACAGGTGGGCCGTTCGGTACCGAAGGCCCGATTATCGCCACCGGGGGCGCCTTTGGCTCTACCATCGGCCAGATCTTCAAAATCACGCACAACGAGCGCAAGATCCTGCTGGCCGCCGGCGCCACTGCGGGCATGACGGCCGTATTCGGCTGCCCGATTGCGGCTATTTTCCTGGCTATTGAGCTGCTGCTGTTTGAGTTTTCGCCTCGCTCCATCATTCCGGTGGCTTTGGCTTGCATCACGGGTGCGGCCGGTCACCATTTGCTGTTTGAGAACGGCCCGGAGTTTAAAATGGCCGATTTTGCCGCTCCCGACAACTTTGCTCTGGCCGCTTACAGCGTCATTGGCATTGCCATCGGTGGTATTTCGGTGCTGGTTACCAAGATCGTGTTTTGGGTGGAAGACCTCTTCGAGGAGCTGCCGATTCATTGGATGTGGTGGCCGGCGATGGGTGGCCTGGTGGTGGGCGTAATCGGGTATTTCGCGCCGCGGACCCTAGGTGTCGGCTACGAAAACATCGGCGACATGCTGGCCGGTCGCCTACCGCTCATGCTAATTCTCTCGCTGTGCCTGCTCAAGTTTACGTCGTGGGTTATTGCGCTGGGCAGCGGCACCTCGGGCGGTACCCTAGGTCCGTTGCTCACGATTGGCGCGGCCAGCGGCGCGCTGCTGGGCGGCGTGGTATTGCAGCTGTTTCCCGGCTCCAATATCAACCTGCCGCTGGCGGCGCTGGTGGGCATGTCGGCCATGTTCGCGGGCGCTTCGCGTGCTTTGCTGACGTCCATCGTGTTTGCTCTCGAAACCACCATGCAGTCGCAGGCGCTGCTGCCGCTGCTAGGGGCTTGCACGGGCTCGTATCTAGTGTCGTTTTTCCTGATGGGCAATACCATTATGACGGAGAAAATAGCGCGCCGCGGTGTCAGCACACCCGATTCCTTTGAGCCGGATGTGCTGGAAAAAGTGACCGTGGGGCAGGTGCTGCGCGAAGGCGGCGAAACTATCAGCGGCGACAACAGCGTGGCCGAAGTGCGCGAATGGCTCGAAGCGGGCCACGGCACGCCGGGCACGTACTTCATTATCGTTAGCAACGAAGGTCAGTTTGAAGGCATCGTGAGCTTCACCCAGCTTTTCGACCTGCACACCACCACCGATTTGCCGGTGCGGGCCCTGATCAGTCAGAAGCCTGCTACCATCACCGACAGCAGCACGTTGCGCCGGGCCGTCGAAATCATGTCGCGCGAGAAGGTGGACGTGCTGCCTGTGCTGGCCAGCAAGAAGAAAGGAACTGTTGTGGGCGTACTTTCCTACCGGGATATCCTATCGGCGTACCAGCTGCAGCAAGCCGATTACAACAGCCCGCAGGCCAATATTTCGCTGAAGCGCCGGAGCATTCGCATTCTGCTGCGCGGCCAGCATCTGCTGCGGGTAAGCAAAGTGGGGAAGGTGAAAGAGAAGAATGTTAGCGAAAGCTAGGTTTTCTGCTCGCTAAGCGCAGTAGCGCAGTTCGGATTACTGATTTAAACTTCCGGCGCCTGAGTTCGTTTGCAATAGAATCTATTTGTTGATTGGACTTCGTAATCCCAAAGCCATGCAAAACTGGAATGATGTTATCCGCCTTGCCAACCACGGTGGTCCCGCCCCGGAGCATCGGGTGGAGAAAACCGATGCGGAGTGGAAAGCGCAGCTCACTCCTGAGCAATACTACGTAACCCGCCAGCACGGCACCGAGCGGGCTTTCACCGGCGAATACTGCGAGGCGCACGAGCCTGGCTTGTACGCCTGCGTGTGCTGTGGCACGCCGCTCTACGACTCGCGCACCAAGTTCGAGTCGGGCACGGGCTGGCCTAGCTTCACGCAGCCGGTGCAGGAAAAAGCCATCCGCTACAAGAAAGACACCAGCTACGGCATGACCCGCGTGGAAGTGCTCTGCAACGTGTGCGACGCGCACCAGGGCCACGTTTTCCCCGACGGTCCGCCGCCGAGCGGCTTGCGGCTGTGCATCAACTCGGCCGCTATCAAGCTGGTGCAGGCGCAAAAAGAAGCGGTGTAAAAACCTAGGTTTCAGTAGATGAAAAGAGCGGCTGGTTATTCCGGCCGCTCTTTTTGTTTCTGCCTGAAAGAAACCTGCGTACGGTTGCACCTAGGTTTGCAGACGCATGTTCTACTAAGATAATGATCAGCACTGCCGGGCTTTCTGTAGCTTGCAAACCTAGGTTATGCTGCCTGAACTTGCCGTAACTTATTCGCTGTACCGCTAAAACTCTCTGCCTTATGTCGCTGCTGTTCACTGATTTTGCCAGCTGGCAAGCCCACTGCGCCCAAACGGGCGAGCCGCTCTACCAGCCCGTGCTCGACTACGAAATTGAGCAGAAAGGCCGTGCGGAGGGGGAAATCTGGGCCGGCTTGCAACGCGCCTACGACGTGATGCGCGACGCCGTGCACACGGGCCTCACCGAAAACATGACCTCCCGTTCGGGGATGGTAAACAACGGGGCCAAGAAGATTGCCGCCTCGCCCGTCACGGTGTTGTCGCCGGAATTCAAGCAGCTGGTAACTAGGGCCCTAGGAGCCAAGGAGGTAAACTCGTGCATGGGCAGGGTGGTGGCAGCTCCCACGGCCGGCGCCTCCGGAATTTTGCCCGGTGTGCTGGTGACGCTGCAAGACCTGCACAAGCTCGACGACCGCAAGATTCTGGAAGGCTTGCTCGTAGCTGCCGGCATTGCCCTGATCATTGAGCAAAATGCCTCGTTGGCCGGTGCCGTGGGCGGCTGCCAGGCCGAAACCGGCAGCGCGGCCGCTATGGGCAGCGGCGCCATCGTGTATTGCCTGGGCGGCGATGTAGACCAAACCTTTGCCGCCGTGGCCATCACTATTCAGTGCATGCTAGGTCTGGTGTGCGACCCGGTGGCGGGACTGGTGGAAGTGCCCTGCGTGGTCCGCAATGCTTCGGCCGCTGCCATTGCCTTTTCCTCCGCCCAGATTGCCATTGCCGGCGTCGACCCGGTTATCCCCGTGGATGAGTGCGTGGCGGCGCTGGGCGAAGTAGGTCAGAGTATGGAAACCCGCTACAAGGAAACCGCCCTGGGAGGCTTGGCCAACACTCCCAGGGGCCGCCAGATTGAGCAGCGTGTATTGGTGCAGGACATCAACATCCTACCCGATGAACCGGGCGAAAACCTGTAGGCAATCATTTCCAGAAAGCACAAAAAAAGCCGACCTAGCTAGGTCGGCTTTTTTGTGCCTCTTGAGAAGCTAGATTGCTTATTGCTTAAGCACCTTCAGGCGCTGCACCTCGCCGCTGGGCAGAGTGAGCTGCACGAAGTACATGCCAATCGTTAGGCCATCGAGACTAGCTATGGGCAGGTTCGAAACGCCTTTCTCCAAAGTCAGAGCTTGCTCGCGCACCGTGCGGCCGTTCATATCGGTGAGGCGCAGCGTGGCGGTACCGCGTACGCTGCTCTGCGCCGTGAGGGTAACTTCGGAGGAGAAAGGGTTAGGCGAAGCGGAGAGAGCTGCGGCTGCTAGGTCGGCGAATTCCACTGCTTGCGGGCCGTAGAACGACTCGGTGCCATCCGTATCCAATTGGCGAAGGCGGTAGTAGCGCGTACCGGTTTTGCCAACCTCCTTGTCGGTGTAGTGGTACGTGTAGCCGGTGCTGCTGTTCGGTGCCTTAGGCTTGATGGTCGTGAGCGTACGGAACGAGCTGCCATCGGCAGATACCTGCACTTGGAAGCCGGCATTGTTTTCTTCCTGTGCAGTAGCCCAGGTAAGCACCGCATCAGCACCCTGGCGCGCGGCGGTAAAGCTGGTGAGGGCTACCGGTAGCGGGGCAGCCGTACCATCACCTAAGGTGAAAGTGCGCAGCGCATCAATGCCGTTTTGCGATAGGGTATTAGCACCCGTGTTAATAGATTCTCTGCCCAGATCCTGGAAAGCAGGGCTATTCTGGCGGGTCACAAAGAGCTTCATGTTGCCTTCTACTACTCCTGTGCCGGTCACGTCCTGGTCCTGGTAGGTGAAGACCATGGAAGCATTCAGGCCCGTGTTATTATCGGGGCGGAATTCGAAGGAACGCTTAATACCTTGTTTGTTGCCAACATTATCGAAGGCAACATTGGTGGTCCGCGTTACAAATGTGTTGCCGGGCGCCGCGCCGTAGGCCGTCACAACTATCCCGATTCCACCGAAACCTTCTGTGCGGCCTAGTGCCATTATTCGGTCGGTGCGGATAACACCACGTACGTAGCTTTGCATCGATTCAGGACCTAGCCTAGCATCGCGCCGCAGGTCAATGCCGTAAGTAGATGGATCGTAGGTGCGAGTTTCCAGCACCCCATTAATCATCCCCAGATCGTTCTGCACGTCCATACGGGTTGAGACAACCTTTACACCGCCACCCTCTACGCGAAGATTGTAGAACAAGCCCGCATCAACGGTTTGGTTGGTGCCAGCTAGGATAAAGAAGCCTCCTGTTGAGGAAAACCCGTTGGCTGGATTGATAAAGTCACCAAATACGCGCAACTCACCAGCTGATAAGTTTACCTGGCCCCGGTCAGTCAGGCTAACACCTTCGATCTGTAGCGTATGCACCTCCGCTATTTCGAATTCATTGGCAAGCTCGGGGTAGTTAATGAGCCCTCTAGGAATGGTTATATCAGTCTCTCTGGTTGGAAGCTGACGAGGGCTCCAGTTACCGGGTTCCTGCCAGCGGCTGTTCACTGCGCCGGTCCAGCGCAACTGCGATGCTGCCGGTGGGCTGGAGTTTGTGACGGTGAAAGTCGCCTGGTAGTTGGTGTTAGGGTTTCTGTTGTTGTCGAAAATCTTGAAAGTGCCGCCTGGATAAGTGCCGTCGCCCTCAAAGTATACTTCCAGAGTATAGGTTCCTACAAAGCCTGCCGCGGCTACCAGGTTGATACCCGCACTCGTAGCAGCCCATTGCCGGTCGTTGCCGCTGTTAGGGCCTTCTGCGGTAGTACGTGGCAGATTTACAGGTGAGAAACTGGGGTTAACAGGGCGTTTGCCGACTGGGTACACCGTGTAGTACAGGCGCGTCGCGACGATGGCATCACCGTTCGTGTTGTACGTGTTGGCCTCGCCACCATTGAGCAGGAGCGTGCCGGTGCTTCGGTCTACTGAACCTAGGTTCGCACCGTTAAACTGGTAGTTCGATGTAACATAATTAGTGAAGTAATAATCGTTAGCACCTCCTTTATTGATGATTACAAAGTCTTTCCAGAACCCGCTGTCCGCTTTGGCCGGCAACGCTAAGCTGGTAAGGAAGAATAAAGCAAAACCTGCGAAAAGCAGGACCCGAGTGCGCAGTGCAGAAGCTTTCCTATACAAGTCTATGGAAAGGGAAGAATAACTTCGCCGAGAGTGTACAGTTTTTTGCATGTTATTAGTATATAATAGGATTGGAGACGGCAAATATACGACAGAAGCAAATTTTAGATTGTTTTTATACAAAAAAAACTCAATTAATGTATAGATATAAATTTTAGTATATTACTTAAATTATAGAGTAGAACGTAATAAATGCCATTATTTCGCGGAAAATTGTTATAATATATTATGTTTAATATTGTAATAATTACAATTATTGCATTTGTGAAAAAACTCTTTTTCAGCCGGACAAAGGCTTCGAACTACGGTAATATAACGGGTATGCCTAGCACCTAACCCAACGATTTTAGGTCGGGAGACATGGTGAGCTTAGCCAAGTAGTCGATGGCTGCTACGTAGCGTTCGCGCAGTTCGTGGTAGTGCTGCCAGGCTTGCTCGCGGTCGGGTTTCAGGGCTAAACCTAGGTTGCTGAGCTGCTCATAGGCTGTGAAGAACGAGGCACGGTCGGGGTGCTCGATAGGTTCTTCGTCTTCCGGAACGTCGGGAGCTTTTGCGTCGGCGCTTTCATCAAAGAAGCGCGAAACCCGGCTTATCGACAGGCAACCGGCTTTAAAGCAGAGCTGCATGTGCGGGTCGGCGGGCTGGTCGATGGTGCTGATAATCAGAGCAGCTGTGTCGAGGATGATGCTGGCTGCCGTAACCCAGGAGCGGCCCGGCTGCGGCGAGCGGAAGAAGGAGAGAATGGGCAGGGAAGTGTGGCTTTCCTCAATCTCCACAAACCATTCTTCCCATCGTTCCCACTGCTCACGGTCGTCCTGCAAGCTACCGCTGCGGTTGAGCCAGCCAATCAGGTCGGGCGCCGAGCGGTTCACACCCGCCCGCAATTCCAGACGCGCCACCACCAGTTCGCGCCGCGAAAACGCCTGGTAGATGGTCGGCAGGTAGGAAATCAGCAACGTCATAAGCAGCAGACCTAGGCCGGCCTCGGAGTAGGAGAAGGCACTGATCCAGATCGACTCGGCGTTTTCGGCACCTAGGGTAAGCAGGGCGCTGCTGCTGAGTCGGTAGCACTGAAGCCAGTCTTCTTCACCTAAGGCCCAGAAAATCAGAATGTAGCCAAAGCTGGCTACTGCCAGCCAGACAATAGGTAACGATACCAGGCTCAACGGCGCATACAGCGCCATAATCCGGTCGCGCTTGGCGTAGGTCTTCTGTTTGGTAGCTAGCTGGTTGAACACAAACCGGATAGCCATAAACGTCCAGTTGTTGATCAGGACCGACTCGTTGCGGGGCATCACGAATGAGCGCACCGCAGCCAGGATAACCATAACAACCAGAAACCCACCGGCCACGAAGGCCAGCACGTGCAACAGATAGAATCCAAACATACAGGGCTGCGCTTAGCATTTGCTGCTGTTGTACTAAGCTCAGCCTGGAATAGTTAGCTCGTTGCTATAGTCACGAACGGAGAATCGGCCTGTACAAAGCCTTCTACCGCACAAAAATCAACCTTGCAGTAAGGTATAGAGATGAGAACGTTGTTGTGTAAAAGCTAGCTAGGTTCTACTTCCGTTCGCGCCACATGCGGTTGAACGACTTCGGAGCCACAGCTAACGTGCCGCGTCGCTTGTTCCAGGAAAGGTCCAGCAGACGAGTCAAGACGTAATTCTTAGCTCGCGCCGGCAGCAGATTCAGCAGCGTGCGGCTGAGCATGGCGCGCATCCAGAGCTTCACGGCTAGTCGTTCTTCTTTATCGGTTAGGTGTTCCTGCACACTTTGCTGGCGGTTTTTGAGCAGAATGCCGTGGATGTTGATCTTCACCGGACACACACTCGTGCAAGCGCCGCATAAGGAAGAGGCGTAGCTCAGGTGCTTATTCTCAGCCATTCCCGACAGGTGTGGCGTAATCACCGAGCCGATTGGCCCCGAGTACGTGGCCTCGTAGGTGTGGCCGCCGATGTTCTTGTACACGGGGCACACATTCAGGCAGGCGCCGCAGCGAATGCAGTTCAGCGCCTCACGCTTATCAGGCTGGGCAAGCAGATTTGTGCGGCCGTTGTCGAGCAGCACCACGTACATTTCATCCGGACCGTCCTTTTCCAACGGCTGACGCGGACCGGTGTAAATCGTATTGTAAACGGTAACCTGCTGCCCGGTGCCGCTGGTGCTCAGCAAGGGCCAAAACAAAGCTAGGTCCTCCAACTTGGGAATGACTTTTTCGATGCCGACAATGGCAATGTGGGTGCGCGGAAAAGTGGCGGAGAGGCGAGCGTTGCCTTCATTCTCGGTTACGGCAATGGCGCCCGCGTCAGCAATGAGGAAGTTGCCGCCGGTGATGCCGACTTCGGCCGTGGTGTATTTGTCGCGCAACAGGTGGCGGGCCGTGAGCACCAGCTTCTGGGCGTCGTCGGTGTACTCGATACCTAGGTGCTTGACGAAGATGTTGGCGATGTCGTGCTTGTTCAGGTGCATGGCTGGCGTCACGATGTGATAGGGCCGCTCGCCGTTGAGCTGCACGATGTACTCACCTAGGTCCGTTTCGATGGAGTCGATGCCGTTCTGACCGAGGAAGTGATTCAGGTGAATTTCCTCCGTAGTCATGCTCTTGGCCTTCACCACGGTGCGAGCTTTGCGCCGGGCCATGATCTTGCCGATTTCCCGCAGTGCATCATTTGCATCTTGCGCCCAGATCACCTTACCGCCACGCGCCGTGAAGTTGCGCTCAAACTCCAGCAGGTACTGATCTAGGTTGTTGATGACCTTAGATTTTAGGTACGACGCGCGTTCGCGGGCTAGCTCGTGGTCGTGGTACCACGTCAGGCCGGTCTGCACGGCGGCGTTGTACTTGCCGATGTTAAAGCGAATCTTGCGCCGGTGCTCCAGGTCGAAGGCTTTCTGCTCGGAGTCGGTAAGAAATTGCAGGACTTTGGTCATGGCAGCTAGGTGGTGGGTTACCGCAGAGGCACGCGGAGGAAAAACACAGAGGTTCGCAGAGACGACCTCCGCGAACCTCTGACGGTAATCAGAATACTAAAGATACTTACGGTTTGTTGGAATCTACTACAATCCGGTTGTCGCGGTTGACCAGCTCCCAGGCCGTGTGGAACACGAGGCGGGCGCGGGTTTCCATCAGCGGAAACTCGATTTTGTCGACTTCGTCCGTGTCTTTGTGGTAGTCTTCGTGTTCGCCGGTAGTATAGAAAATGACCGGAATGCCGTGCTTGGCGAAGTTGTAGTGGTCGGAGCGGTAGTAGATGCGCTCGGGCTCGTTAGGCACGTTGTAGCGGTAGTCGAGGTCGAGCTTGGTGTACTTTGTGTTGTTGGCCTCGTTGATAGAGTGCAGCTCCGACGACAGCTTATCCGACCCCACCAGGCTCACGTAGTTGTCGCCTTTCTTGTGGTTGGAGTCGATGCGGCCGATCATGTCGATATTCAGGTCGGCGACGGTGCTGGCCAGCGGGAACACCGGATGCTCCGTGTAGTACTCCGAACCTAGCAAGCCTTTCTCCTCACCCGTCACGGTGATGAACAAGATGCTGCGGCGCGGACCATGGCCATCTTTCTTGGCCTGCGTAAATGCCTGCGCCATTTCCAGAACCGACACGGTGCCCGAACCGTCGTCGTCGGCCCCGTTGTACACCTTGCCGTCGATAATACCCACGTGGTCGTAGTGCGCCGAGCACACCAGCAGCTCGTCTTTCTTATCGGTGCCTTCCAGGTAGCCCAGCACGTTTTCAGTCGTGACGCTTTCCTTGATGATGGGCGCCTTCACTTTAGCAGAGCTAGGTTTCCATTTCACAGCTACTGGCTTGCCGGCTTGCGTAACATCGGCCTGGTATTGCTGAAGCGCCGCGGGCGTGGTGCCTAGCAGCTGCGCACCTAGGGTTGGCGAGATAGAAATGATGGCATAACCCGCCGGGCTTGCAGCCGCCTCAGAAGCAGCCGGCAGGCTCATCTGCGACTGTTGCAGGTAGGGCTTGATGCGGGCAAGATTACCCGTGAAAGCGGCCGCATCCGGATTGATCGTGATAACGCTGCGGGCGCCTTTTTGCATAGCCACGCCCATTTTTGCACTGCGGTCGGTGCTCCACTTGCTGGGCTTGCCATCGGCACCTAGCACCGCCTTGCCGTCCTTGGTTCTGGGCTCACCACCTAGCATCACCACGTCTTTGCCTTTTACATCCTTGCCGGCGTAGTCGGAAAAGCCTTCCTGCTCAATGCCGTAGCCCACAAAAACCGGCTGCAATGTCGTCTCCTCCTGAAACGGCGACTTGCCGTAGATAAAGAAATCTTCCAGCCACTTAAAAGGTTTATTGCCAGCAACAAACGTAACATCGCCCCAGTGCGTGCGCTCCAACTGGAAGTGCTGGATGTACGGATTGTTGGAGCCCTGAACCGGCCCCGTCAGACCTAGGTCCTGGAACTGTTTGGCAATGTACTCAGCGGCCATTTTCTGACCTTTCTCACCGGTTTCGCGCCCTTCATACGCATCAGAAGCAATGATGGAGAGGTGCTTGCGCAAATCTTCCTGCGTGATGGTGTTGGCGTACGTCGCCGATAAATCAGCGGATGGAGCAGAGGCGGCCACAGAAGCCGTCTTGTTCGCCTTCTTGGCTTTTACTTTTTGCGCCGTTGCCGGCACACTTACGCCACAAGCAGCTGCGAAAAGCAGCGCGTAAACAGAATGTTTGTTCATAAAGCATTAGTAGCCGAGTGGCTGATTAACTGAGTGTTTGCTCTAAACCTAGGTTCAAGAGCAAACACCCAGTCACTCTTTAGGGTTTGTTGGAATCGACCACAATCCGATTGTCGCGGTTAGCTAGGTTCCAGGCGGTGTAGAAAATCAGGTGCACGCGCTTTTCCATCTGCGGAAACTCGATTTTGCTTACTTCGTCGCCGGCGCCGTGGTAGTCGGCGTGTACACCGTTGAAGAAGAACGCCACCGGCACTTTGTGCTTAGCGAAGTTATAGTGGTCGGAGCGGTAGTAGAAGCGGTTCGGATCGGCCGGGTCGTTGAAGCGGAAATCCAGGTCGATGTTCGTGTGCTGCTTGTTCTCATCCTGTAAGATGGTGTGCAGCTCCGAGGAGAGCTTGTCGGAGCCAATGACGTACACGTAGTCGCCTTTGCCTTCGTGGTCTTTGTCGGTGCGGCCCACCATGTCGGTGTTCAGGTCGGCGATGGTGCTGGCGAGCGGGAACACTGGATGCTCGGTATAGTACTCTGAACCTAGGAGCCCTTTCTCCTCACCGGTCACCGTCAGGAACAAGATGCTGCGGCGCGGACCATGGCCGTCCTTCTTAGCTTGAGCAAACGCCTGCGCCATTTCCAGCACCGATACCGTGCCTGAGCCGTCGTCGTCGGCGCCGTTGTACACCTCACCTTTGATAATGCCGACGTGGTCGTAGTGCGCCGAGCACACCAGGATTTCCTCTTTCTTGTCGGTGCCTTCCAGCAAGCCCATCACGTTTTCAGTCGTGAAGTCCTGCTGATTTTGTGGGGTTTTGATGCGGAAGCTGGCCGGCTTGAACGGAGCCGTCGGCTGCGCGCCGCCTTGCTTAGCCGAGGCTAGGTATTTCGTCATGGCGGCCTCGGTGGTGCCGAGCAGCTTGTAGCCCATCGGCGCCGACACGATAAACACCGCCGCGCGGCCACCGCCTTGCTGCGGCGCATCCTTAAACATGATCGTGGGCCGGTTCAGGTAGGCCGCAATAGGCGCCGAAGCCGCCGCGAAGGTCGTGCTGGGGCTAGCATTGATCAGGAAGAGGCTGCGGGCGCCTTTGCTGCTCGCGGTGGCGCTTTTGCTGCGGTACTCGTTGTTGCCGGCTTCATTAATCAGCGCAACGACATCCTTGCCCGTCACGTCTTTACCGGCGTAGTCCGCTTCGGTGCCGTAGCCTACGAAAACCGGCTGCACGGTGGTTTCTTCCGCAAAAGGCGTCCGGCCATACCCGACGAAATCCGTGGTCCATTTATACGTCTGGTTGGCAACTTTCAGCGTGGCGTCGTTGGTCCAGGTAGAGCGCACCATCGTGAAATGCTGAATGTAGGGGTTGTCGGAGTTCTTTACCGGACCAACCAAACCTAGGTCCTGAAACTGCTTAGCGATGTACGCAGCGGCCATTTTCTGGCCTTTCTCCCCGGTTTCGCGGCCCTCGTACTCGTCGGAAGCAATGATGGACAGGTGCTTACGCAAATCTTCCTGCGTGATGGTGTTGGCGTAGGTAGTGGCCAGGTCAGCCGCGGCGGGTGCTGGTGTCAGCGGAGGCACTACGGGCGCGGTGCTGGCTTTGGGCTTCGCTTTTACCTTGACTTTGGTGGGAGCTTGCTGAGCCGCGGCCGAAGTAGCACAGCAGGCGGCGAGTAGCAAAGTATAAAAGGTGTTCTTGGTCATGTGAAATGGTGAGGGAGATGGTAAGTGGTGAGTGGTGAGATGGTGAGTGGTGAGATGGTGAGCAGGGGCATTCGCGACTCACCAACTCACCATTTCACCACCTCACCGCATAATGAGCACACTGGCGTAGGCGGCCACGCCTTCGCGCCGGCCTACAAAACCTAGCTTTTCAGTGGTCGTGGCTTTGATGGAAATATCATCGGTGGGGATGCGCAGCACGGCCGCCAACGTTTCCTGCATGGCCGGAATGTGCGGATTCACTTTGGGCGCTTCCAGGCAAATTGTCGAGTCGATGTTGGAAATGGTGTAGCCCCGCTCGTCCAGCAGGCGCACCACCTCGGCCAGCAGCCGCTTCGAGTCGATTCCTTTGTACTGCGGATCGGTATCGGGGAAGTGAAAGCCGATGTCGCGCAGGTTGGCAGCTCCCAGCAGCGCGTCGCAGATAACGTGAATGAGCACATCGGCATCGGAGTGGCCGAGGGCGCCGTGGGTGTGCGGAATCTGAATGCCGCCGAGCCAAAAGGGGAGGCCCTCGCGGAGCTGGTGCACGTCGTAGCCGAAGCCGGTGCGAATTTTCATAAAGCAGAAGCTAGGTAAAAGAACAGTCGCCAAGGTACGACACCTGGCCATTAGTAGAATGACAGGTTGCTGGTGTTGCAGCTATGTGGTTTATAGTTAAAGCATTGCGTAGAAAGCTAGCTTTTTGGCGCCTTGCAGAAAATATTTTCCAAAGTGTAAAGTATCCTGTGTTAACCACCGTCTTAGGAGGTAGCCGGCTGAATAACGATCGAGAATATTGAAAAATATATTTGGAAACTTTGGGATCGAAAAAAGTTTCCTGAGTATCTTTGTCCCAGAATTATGGAAATCAAAGATCGTATCATTCAATCGGCCGGGGCGCTATTCGGGCAACGAGGTCTGAAAAGCGTTTCCATGGATGACATCGCCACGCACCTGTCGATGTCGAAGAAGACGCTCTACAAGTGGTTCGAGAACAAAGATCAGATAGTGCAAGCCTCTCTGGAACTGTATCTGACCACGAAGCAGTGTGATGGGCAACAGCTGCTCAACAAGGCAGCCAATGCCATTGATGAGTTCTTCATCATGCTGGACTGGATGCGTAGTCAGTTCGCGGACATCGTGCCGGGCATTTTCTACGACATGCAGAAGTACTATCCCAGCGCCTGGCAGCTGTGGTTGGACTACAAGAATACCTTCGTGCTGGCTCAGATCAAGGCCAATCTGGAGCGCGGCATTGCCGAAGGATTATACCGGCCGGAGCTGGACGTGGAAGTGATAGCCCGGATGCGCCTAGCCTTGATTGAGCTGTTGCTGAACGCAGAAGTTTATCCGCCCCGGCAATTCAAGCAGCAGCGGGTGCAAACCTGTATCCTCGAGCATTTTATGCTAGGCATTGCCAGCCTGAAAGGGCATAAGCTAATCAACGAATACCGTCATGTGACGGAAGAGGAATAACACTACTTTCTCCGGACACACTCCCTTACACACTATGAAAAACTCGCTTCGGCTCCTGCTACTCATGGCAGCGCTAAGCTTTCTGGGGCTGCACCAGCTGCTGGCTCAGACGCCCTCTACCGGCCAGCCGGTAGCTACCAGCACGCCCTTAGCCTTATCGCTACAACAGGCTATCGACTACTCGCTCAAGAATAAATCGACTTTGCAGTCCACGCGCATCAATGAGCAGTTGGCTGATGCACGCATCGGGCAAACCAAGTCGCAGGGCTTACCCCAAGTGAACGTTGCGGCTACCCTCACCGACAACTTTAAGCTCCAGAAGTCGTTGGTCGATTTTGGTGCGTTTGCTGGCCCGCAGTTGCAAGGTGCCACGCTGACGAATACAGATATTGCTAATGCTCAATCAGGTCAGCCCGTAACGCTGCAACCAGCTTATAAAGAAGCTGTTGCTTCGCCGCCGCAGCCGCTGGCTTTCGGCTTGCAATACGCCGGCAACACGTCGGCTTCGCTCTCCCAGCAGCTGTTCAACGGCTCTTACCTGCTAGGTCTGAAAGCCGCGAAAGTGTATCAACAGCTGGCAACGAAGCAAACAACGCAAAGTGAAATCGACGTGGTGGAGCAGGTGTCGAAAGCCTACTACAGCACGCTGGTTGCCCGCGAGCGGCTGAAGCTGCTGACCCGCAACGTGCAGCGCCTTGACACCTTGCTTTACCAGACTGAGCAAACCTTCAAGCAGGGTTTTGTGGAAAAGCTGGATGTTCAGCGCCTTCAGGTGCAACGCAACAACCTAAATATTGAGCAGCAGAATGCCGGCCGCCTAATTGACTTGAGCGTGGCGCTGCTGAAGTTCCAGATGGGCCTCGACCAACGCCAGCCCGTGCAGCTCACCGATTCGCTGAGTGCTGCGGTGCTCGATGCCGAGCGTCTGAAACAAGCGGTAAGTCAGGTAGATGATAACTTCAACTACAGCAACCGCATCGAGTACTCGGTGCTGGAAACCCAACGCGACCTAGCTGCCCTCGACGTGCGCAACCAGCGCGCCGGCTACCTGCCCACGCTGAACCTGGTAGGCGCCTACGGTTTTATTGGCTCGGCTAAGTCGCTGCCAGGGCTGCTGGAGTTCCGTGGTCCTAACTCGCTGGACCCGATTACGAACTTCCCAAACCAAAGCTGGTTTGGCTTTGGCAACATCGGCCTGCAATTGCAGATCCCAGTATTCGACGGCTTCCGCAAAAAGTACCAGGTGCAAACGGCCAAGCTCACGCTGGAGCAGGTGAACAAAGGCTTTACCACCTTGCAGCAAAGCATTGACCTGCAACGCACCCAGAGCCAAACGACCTTGCAGAACGACCTTGATGTGCTGGCCAACCAGAAAGCTAATCTGGACCTAGCTACCGAAGTTGCCCGCGTGGCCAAGATCAAGTTTCAGGAAGGCGTCGGCTCCAACGTGGAGCTGGTGACGGCCGAAACTGACTTGCGCCAGGCACAAACCAACTACTACTCAGCGCTCTACGACGCGCTGGTAGCCAAAGTAGATTTTGATAAAGCAGCTGGTACGCTGTACACGAAATAACAAGCAGCTAGCCCACGCATCTCTTATGAATCGTTCTTCCCTGAAAACGAACCCTTTCCTCCCCATGAAACATACTACTTCTGCGGCGCTGCTGGCGCTAGCCCTGCTCGCTGCCTGTGGTGGTAAGCAGGACCCAGCCGCGGAGCTAGCCAAGCTAAAACAAGAACAGGCTAGCAATCAGGCCAAAATCGCGGATTTGGAAGCTAAAGTAGGTGGCGATAAGCCCGCCAACGCCGCTGCCAATGCTGTGCCGGTGGCCGTTATCAATGTGCAGCCTGAGAACTTCCAGAGCTACCTGGAGGTGCAGGGCCGCGCCGACTTCGATCAGAATGCCAACGTCTCGGCGCGGGCTGCCGGTACCATCACCAGCATCCGGGTGCAACGTGGCGACCGGGTAGGTAAAGGCCAAATCCTGGCTACGCTTGACGCGGCCGTGCTCGAAGCGGGCATTGCTGAGCTGCGCACGCGCCTCGACCTGGCGAAGGTGATTTACGAAAAGCAGGACCGCTTGTGGCAGCAGCAGATTGGCACGGAGGTGCAGTATCTGCAAGCCAAAAATAACTACGACGCCCTCCGGCGCAACCTAGCTACCCAGCAGCAGCAGCGCGACCTTTACAATGTGCGGGCGCCCTTCGGCGGTACCGTCGATGATGTGCCCGCGAAAGAAGGTGAGCTAGCTTCGCCCGGCGTGCCGGTGGTGCGGCTGCTCAGCGGCTCGTCTGGCAAAATCGTAGCCGACATATCCGAAGCTTACGCCAACAGCATCAAAGCAGGCGACAAAGCCTTGGTGAGCATTCCGGACCTAGGTGCTGAGAATCTGACTTCGACGGTGCGTACGGTGAGCCGCATCATCAACCCAACGAGCCGCACCTTCACCGTGGAGCTGCGCCTCAACGGCAAAGAATCCGCACAGCTCCGCCCCAACATGGTAGTAGCGGTGCGCATCCAGAATTACGCCCGCCCCAACGCAACGGTCGTTCCCGTGGACATCGTGCAGAAAGACGAGGAAAACAGCTATGTGTTTGTGGTTGAGCAAAAGGGCAATCAGAAAGTGGCTGCCAAGCGCGTTATCCAAACGGGTGCTACCTACAACGGTAAGGTAGAGGTGACGAAGGGTCTGGCCGCCAACGACCAAGTAATTTCCGCTGGCTATCAGAACGTGAACGAAGGGCAAGTCGTGACCTTATAGGTTGAGGCTAGTCGTTGAACGACAACTAAATCGACTATGCAGGACATTGAGAAAGAATTCAAGCCGACCAGTTGGTCGATTGACAATAAGACTAGTATTTACATCATCACGCTCATCTTGTGCGTGATGGGGATTTTTGCCTACATCAAGCTAGGCAAGGAGAAATTCCCGGACATCGTGATTCCGCGCATCATCGTGGCCACGATTTACCCCGGCACCTCACCGGCCGACATCGAGAACCTGGTGACGCGCCAGCTTGAGAAAGAAATCAAATCGGTGAACGGGGTGAAGAAGATCAACTCCACCTCCAACCAAGACTATTGCATTGTCGACGTGGAGTTTAACTCCGGTGTGGACGTGCAGTACGCCAAGCAGCTGATCAAAGACGCCGTTGACAAGGCTAGCTCGGAGCTGCCGAACGACTTGCCTACGCCGCCTACCGTGCAAGAAGTGAACCTGTCGGAGGTACCGATCATGAACATCAACCTGGCCGGCAACCTGCCCATCAGCCAGTTGAAAAAGTACGCCGACGATTTTCAGGACAAAATCGAAGCCCTACCTGAAATTACTCGCGTCGACATCATCGGTGCCTTGGAGCAACAAGTAAACGTGGACGTTGACCTGAACAAGCTACGAGCTTCACGCCTAGGTTTCTCGGACATCGAAGGCGCTATTGCTCGCGAAAACATCACGATTTCCGGCGGTTCTATCGACGTAGGCAATCAGAAACGGGCCGTGCGCGTGGCTGGCCAATATGCCCGCGCCGCCGATATTGCTGACATTCAGGTGAAAAACCTAAACGGTGCAGCCGTGCGTCTCGGCGACATTGCCACGGTGCAGGATGCCTTCAAAGACCGTGAATCATACGCACGTCTGGATGGTAAGCAGGCCATTACCCTGAACGTGATTAAGCGCCAGGGTGAAAACCTGATTGATGCCTCCGACAAGATTCAGCAGGTTATCAAGGATTCGAAGCAGACGCTACCCAAGGAGCTGACCATCACCGTGACGGGCGATACCTCGAACGATACGCGAGTGACGCTCAATGACTTGATCAACACCATTATCATCGGCTTCATCCTCGTGACGCTGATTCTGATGTTCTTCATGGGTACCACCAACGCCTTGTTTGTGGGCTTATCGGTGCCGATTTCCATGTTCCTAGCCTTCGTGATGTTGCCCACGCTGGACTTCTCGCTGAACATGATTGTGCTCTTCGCCTTCTTGTTAGCCTTAGGTATCGTGGTCGACGACGCCATTGTGGTTATCGAGAATACGCACCGCTTGCTGCACGAGCACCCAAACCTAACCACGGCACAAGCCGCCAAGTACGCCGCCGGTGAGGTGTTCATTCCGGTGCTAGCCGGTACCCTGACGACGGTAGCGCCGTTCGTGCCGCTCATGTTCTGGCCGGGTATTGTGGGCAGCTTCATGTTCTACCTCCCCGTTACGCTGATTCTTACCCTGATGTCGTCGCTCATCGTGGCTTTCATTATGAACCCGGTATTTGCCGTGTCATTCATGGAGCGCGAAGACCACCACAGCGGTGAGAAGCCTAAGTTGACCAAAGGGTTCCTGATTGCCATGGGCGTGCTGCTGCTGATTGCGCTAATCGGTTACGCAACTGGCTCACCGTTCACGGGTAATCTGTTTGTGTTCGTTATCCTGTTCTGTGTTCTGGACAAGTTCGTGTTCGTGCACTGGATTGCGGGCTTCCAGACTAAAGTATTGCCTCGCTTCCAGAATGGTTATGCCCGCTTGGTAGGGGCTGCTGTTGGTGGCTCGCTGTGGCGGCAGGGAGGCATCATGGCTAGCTTGCTCGTGCTGTTCGTGCTGTCCATCATGGCTGTAGGTGCGCGGAAGCCCAAGGTCGACTTCTTCCCGAAAGGTGATCCGAAATTCATCTATACTTACCTGAAAATGCCAGTAGGCACGCGGGTAGAGGTGACTGACTCAATTGCCCGGATACTCGAAAAGCGAATCTATGGCGTGATTGGCGAGCACAACCACGATGTGGAATCGGTGATTACGAACGTGGCTATTGGTGCCGGTGACCCCGGCGAAGCGACGGCGAGCGGTACCTCGCAGTCGAACCTAGCTAAAGTTGCCGTAGCCTTCAAGGAAAGCGGCGAGCGGACTGGCAAGCCGACCCGCGATTACATGGATCAGATTCGTGAAGCGGTAAAAGGTGTACCAGGCGCCGAGATTTCGGTTGACCAGGAGGCCAGCGGCCCGCCCACCGGTAAGGAAATTGCCATCGAGGTAGCCGGCGACGATTACCCAACCCTGGCGAAGCTTTCCAAGAAAGTAACACGCTACGTCGATTCGCTTAAGATTGGCGGTATCGAGCAGCTGCGCTCCAACCTAGAAGACCGTAACCCGGAAATTGCTGTTAACATCGACCGGACCCGTGCTAACCGCGAAGGCATCAGCACGGCTCAGATCGGCTCAGAAGTGCGCACAGCTATCTACGGCTTCGAGGCTAGCAAATTCAAGACTGCCGATGATGAGTACCCAATTCAGGTGCGCTACGCTAAGCCTTACCGCGAAGATGTAGACGCCATCCTGAACTCGCCCCTCACGTTCCGCGACGCAACCGGCCAAGTGCGGCAGGTGCCGATTTCCTCGATTGCGAGCGTGAACTACGGTACGACCTACGGCGGCATTAAGCGCAAAGACACGAAGCGTATTATCACGATTTCTTCGAACGTGTTGAGCGGCTTCACTGGCCCCGACGTGGTGCGCAACATTGAACAGGCGCTGAAGTCCTTTCCGACCCCAGCGGGTTATACCGTTCGGATGGGTGGCGCGCAGGAAGACCAGCAGGAAACCAGCAACTTCCTTGGCGTAGCAGGCCTAGGTGCCTTGGCGCTCATCTTCTTGGTGCTCGTGACGCAGTTCAACTCGGTGAGTAAGCCACTTATCATCCTGAGCGAGATTATCTTCTCAGTGATCGGAGTAATGCTAGGTTTGGCCATTACGGGCATGAACATCAGTATCGTAATGACGGGCGTGGGTATTATCGCCCTGGCTGGTATCGTCGTGAAAAACGGTATTCTGCTGGTTGAGTTCACCGATATGCTTCGCTCGCAGGGCATGCCGCTGCGGGAGGCTATTGTGTTAGCCGGCCGCACACGTCTGAACCCGGTAATCCTGACAGCTACAGCGGCTACCCTAGGTCTGATTCCGTTGGCTATTGGTCTGAATATCAACTTTTATGAGTTATTTAACTCATTCCATCCGCACTTCTTCATCGGTGGCGAATCGGTGACGTTCTGGGGGCCACTTGCCTGGACGATAATTTTCGGGTTAGTGTTTGCAACCCTAATCACCCTTTTAGTAGTCCCAGTAATGTACTTGTTGAATGAAACGCTTCGTTCTAAGATCACCGGTGTAAACCCGGACGTTCCGCAGACGCCGCCCGCCCACACGGAAGAAGCGCACGCGACCCGTTCGCCGGTGCTGGCCGAAGCCTAGGTCAACTTGCCTTACCTCACGTCTGTTACTAGTTGCCTGCTGTCTATAGTTGCTGTCCGTTGCCGGTAATCTTTTGATGGTTGCTGCCCATCAGGATCTGACCTCCAACTAGACCTCTTCCCCTGATAGCAGGCAGCTAGCTTAAATAGTTGCTTTTTTACCTCTGTCGTTCCCCTTATGATTTCCTCAACGACCTCCGTTCCCAAATCAATTGAGCAGCAAGTGCTGCGTATCATCAGCAAGCGTAAGGCTATCAAGCCCCGGCGCCTGCGTATCGGTAGCAACTTAAGCCGCGAGCTAGGCTTTGACACTGTCGATGTTGTAGACATTATCCTTGAGCTTGAGCGCAACTTCCACATCACTATCCCTGACGAAGTGCCGCTGGCAACTGTGGGTGATTTTGTGACCTACGTCGCCTCGCACACGCCGGAGCAAGAAACGGCCGCATAAGCTTTGTTGGTTACTTTTGGTTAAGTAGCAGGCAGCAAAAAAGCAGCCCGGAACCAGTACATGGTTTCGGGCTGCTTTTTTATTGAAGAAGCTGAAGTAAAGCCAAACCTAGGTTGCCTAAAGTAGGAGCTAGGTTCGGCTACTTGGCTACTTATTCCTTAGCGCACGTTGCCGCCCGCATCATTGGAGCCATCATTGGGCGTGCGGCTGCCGTCGGTGTTGTAGATATCGTCGGAGTGCAGCGTGGGGTTCTTGGCGAGCTCCGTATCGTCAGGGCCAGTCAGGCTCGGGTTGGGGTTGCTGCTATCGGGTGAGGAGATGCCGGAATCAGTGTTCGAGACCGGGCCTTCGGCGGGCTTGAGGTCAGTAGTGCCGTGGCGCTTGCCCGAATCAGTGGAAACCTGCGCACGCGCACCATCGAAGGGCGTCGGGTCAGCATCCTGAGGGCTAGGTCCAGAGCTGGACGTGGTGCCATCGTGGCTAGTGTGCAGTACTACGGCGCCGCCGGGGCGCACGTCGGTAGGCTCAACAACGATGGGGCGCGTCCGTTCCCACTCCACAAACTTATCCAACTCGTCCTTGATAGAGGTGCTGAACCACGCCACCAAGGCCACGTCGTCGAGCATACCTAGCACCGGAATAAAGTCTGGAATCAAGTCAATAGGGAACAGGAAGTAGATCGTGACCGCCACGGCCGCTACTACTGTAGAGGTTGGTAGGCCCGTGTATTCACCCGAAATAGATAGCTTGATCAGTCGGAACAGCGTCTGCATCGTTTCCCACACTTCGTGGGCGATGGTGCCTACATCTTTCTTTTCGCTGGCTTTTTCATAAGCATCATTCAGCAACTGCTTGATGCGGCTAGGTTTCTTGAGGTATTCTTCGGCCTGGCTGAGGAATTTTTTGAATAGAATAGAGCCAGCAACCTGTTCACCTTTGGGGTTTCGTGTATCCATAAGTAGAAGGAGAGAGTGAGAGTTAAAGCAGAAAGCTAAAGGAGGCACGCCTCAGCCTTGTATTGACTATTGCCGGAAGCAACTCCCGGGGAAGGCTGAGGACACAACCATAAGTTGCCTGCTATACTAATTCAGGGCAAAATAGTTTTCAAAGCGACACGTTTGCAAACCTAGTGTCAACAGGCATAAAAAAAGCCCCGTTCTACTGAACGGGGCTAAAAGATGCTTCTATAGAAGTTAGCCGTTGGCTATTCATTCTCAACCCGGCCCGCTGCGTAGAAATTGCGGTGGTAATAAGGCTGGTTGAGGGAACTGACCATCACGCCGCCGTTGGTAGCGGAGTGAGCAAACTTGCCGTCCTTGATATAAATACCAACGTGGTAGATTGGCTGGCCCGGACCGCGGCGGAAGAACACTAAGTCGCCGGCTTCCATTTGGTCTTTGTTCACACGCTTCACGTTCTCGAACATGGAACGGGAGCTGCGCTTGAGCGTGATGCCGTAAACCTCCTGGAATACCCGCGTCACGAAGCCGGAGCAGTCGGTACCTTTCTTGGAGTTGCTGCCGTAGCGGTAAGGTGTCCCGATCCAATCGGTGACGGTACGGAGCAGGTCTTTATTTTCATTGAAAGCTAGGTCCACACCGAGCGTTTGGGCGTAGTAGTGGTAAGCTAGCGAATCGCGGGAGGCGCTAGTAGCGTCGGCCGGCGTCGTATCATCAAAGAAGCTCGGTAGCAGAGAAGCTTCGGCTACAACAGGAACCGAAGCAGAGTTGGTAGCGTCAGGTGTGCGCTCGAAGAAGAAGGAAAGCGTAGTGGAAGCAGCGGCGAGGCAATACAGAATGGTGTTTTTCATTGTCCGTCGTAGGGTGGCAAAATCGGATTCCTTGGTGGCTTGTGAGCCGGAGCGTACGTCTTTTTACTCGATAAATTCGGAGCGTAAAGCAGTAAAAAACAAGCTGTAAATGAGCCGCAAAAAGCGGCAAAACCGACGAATATTTCTCCCGCCGATGGCTAAAGCTAAACCATAAATTCTTTGGTATCCAAATTAAGGGCACCAAATCGAGAAAAATTCTTGATTTAGGACTACTTTTTTCTGGAATATGCCTGCCTGAGATAAAACCAAAGCTAAACCATTCGCGTACAAGCCGCTCGCTGATTTTACCACCTATGAAACCTCCGCGTATTCTCCCTAATTCGCCTTTCGCACGCATTGCCCGCCGGGTGCTCGGCTCGTCGAGCGTGGCAATGGTGCTGGGTAACACAATTCACCTAAGCGGCGCGACTAAAGAGGAGTTTCTGTGCGACCCCTATTGGGTGGCGCACGAGATGTGCCACATCCAACAATTTCGGGAACACGGTTACCTAGCTTTTCTGTGGAAGTACCTGGTGGAGTCGGCGAGGGTGGGCTACTACAATAATAAGTACGAGGCCGAAGCGCGCCTGGCCGGTCAGCGCGATGCGCAACTCTACGCCCACAACGGCGTGCTGCCCGACCCTGCCACCATGCACCGCGGCGCCGGTGAGCCGACCTAGGTTCTGCTGCTAAAATGAAAAAGCCGTTCCTTAATTAGGAACGGCTTTTCGGTATGGAGCGCGAAGCCTGCGCTTCGCGTATCGTTGAAGACCTAGGTTTGAGATTACTCCTGTGGCGCTTTCTCGAACTGCTTTTCTCCTAACGCAGCCAGCCACGAATCGGGAATAACGTTGCCGAGAGTGGCCATTATCTTGTTCTTAACACCCGAAATGACACGCGGCTCGCCTTTCATCAGAGCTTCGTAACCGTCCTTGGCTACGTCTTTCGGGTCGGCTTTCTCGCTCTGGCCTTCTTTCGTGTCAGCGGCGCCGGCGGTTTCGAAGAACTCCGTTTCGGTGGCGCCGGGGCAAAGGGCAGTTACGGTCACGCCGGAATCTTTCAGCTCCGTTGTCAGGGCTTCGGCGAACGATAGTACATAGGCTTTCGAAGCCGCGTACACGGCCAAGTTCGGGTTGGGCTGGAACGAAGCCAGCGACGCTAGCTGCAAAATCCGGCCTTTGCCCCGCTGCTTCATGTCGCGACCAAACAGGTACGTTAGCTCGGTAAGCGCCGTAATGTTGGTGTTGATCAGGGCCACGTTGCGGTTCAGGTCGGCCTCCAGAAACGGACCCGCTACGCCAAAGCCGGCGTCATTGATGAGAATGTCAACCTGAAGCCCTTGGCTTTGAACTTCGTCGTACACTTTCTGGGCCGCGCCGGGCTCACCTAGGTCTTGGGTGATGAGGGTAGGGGTGATGTGGTGGACGCTTTGCAGGTGCTCGGCAAAACCTTGCAGGCCGCCGGGGTTTTGGTCGACCAGAATGAGCTGGTATTGATCTTTGGCAAGCAGGTGAGCTAGCTCCTGCCCAATGCCGCTGGCCGCGCCAGTGACGAGGGCCACCGAGAAATTAGGATCGTGTGCCATGAGAGACGTTTCGTTAGGTTGTTGAGGGGAAAGGGTGGTGCAATAAGATGCTTTCCTCGTACTACCCAGCTGAACAGAAAGTTGCGCGAAAAAGAAAAAGGCTACTTTGACCGCAACCCCATCGAAAACGTTTACGAATACACGAAAGTCACTTGCCTTGTCAAGCGACCATTCCGTTGCACTCTAACCCATTATCGCTCATGGAAAGCAAAAAACATTCGTCGCCTGACCAAGATCCGGACCTGACCTCCGTTAATACCACTGATTCAACCTCCGCTGACGACCTGGGCTCGGCTGCTACCGCTACTACCAGCCAGGACAACGCGCTAACCATCGGCGATGAAGGTGTAGAGCAGGCCCCGCAAGGAAGCCAAAGCGACCAGGACAGCCAGCAATCAGGCAACCTGTTCGATAGCACCATCGACGCCCTGAACCTAGGTGCCGTGGGCGATGCTGCAAAGAAACTGCTCGACCAATCGGGCATCAAGAACACGGTAAACCAATTGCCGCAAAACCTGAAAGACCTAGGTTCCAAGGCCACTACACAGGTAAATAAGCTGAGCACTACGCAGAAAATAGTAGGCGGTGCGCTGCTGCTAGGCGGTATTGGTTGGCTGGCGCTCCGCTCGAAAGGCGGCAAAGCTGACTACAGTGCCAAAAGTGCGTATCGCGGCAGCTCTGCTGGTGGGCACACCGGCACCGGAAAATTCAGTTCAGGCGACAGCTACGGCTCGCGCTATAGCTCCACTAGCAGCTACTCCTCGCCGGGTTCGGTGAACGAAGGCAGCTACCGCGGAACTTCAAATCCGGCTACTTCTGATTCCGGCAGCGGTTCGCACGGTAAAGGCACCAGCACCGATTTCGCGCTGTAAGCTAGGTTAAGCTAGCTTCAATAAACAAAAAGGACCAGAGCCGCCGCTCTGGTCCTTTTTGTTTTTCAATGGCTCTATAACTGCTCCGCAAAATCCTATCAACTACTATTTAATCGGAAGTAGAGGCGCGCAGCTTCGCTAAGAAGAACTCCTGATTGAAGTTCAGATACACGCCACACGAAAAGTCGAGCAGGTGCGCGTTAAAGTCGTACACCGGCTCCAGGCGGGTGGAAAGCACCACGTGGCCCGGTAACCGGAAATCACGCAGAAAGCGCACAAGAAGAATCTTGCGATTCGCGTCGGTGAACTGCGGATTGGCAACCGTCGTGGAAACGGACTGGTACAAGCGTCCGCCCAGCGGCGCTACGAAGTGGTTGCCCTGCCAGTAGCTCAGCAGCACATTCACAAAGCGGGTATCAGCGCCGGCGTTCAGGTACAAGCCCGTGCCGCTGCTGTACGGATACGCTTTGGTGAACGAATGGTCGTCGAAGAAGGCGCCGTATGCCTCGGCCCGCAGGCGCTGCACGGTGCGGGAAGGCAGCTGCCGGGCTACGCGCAAACCCAGGCTGTAGTTGAACAGCGTTTGGAGCGGCTTGTCGAGCGTATCAATCTGGCCGCCGTGGTGTTGCGCCGTAAACTGTACCGGCACGCTGAAGCGCCAATTGCGAGTAGAATCGGGCGTAAGAATGAACTCTGAAGCTAGGCCCCCAGTGATTTCCTCCTGATAATTGCTATAGCGATACTGCTGCCGCTGCCAGTCTACCCACGTATCTAGCCGCACGTGGCGGGCCTGGAATTGGTATTGCAAGCCTTCTTCGAGGCGCTTCAGAATCACCCGCTCAAAGTCGAACAGTGGCTCAATGTAGCCGTGGTGCAGGTGGCTTTCGATGTTACCAAACAGTACGCGGTTCTTGCCGTTCGGGCTCTGGTACACCGCCGTAAACGTGGGGCGCACTTGCTGCAAGCGCGGGTTGCCGTAGTCCTTCCACAGAAAAACGCCGGCTTCCACGCGCAGATTGGGGCTGGGAAAGTACGTCAGGCGCGGGTTGAACTGCGTGCCAAACAGCGTGTAGCCGTCGGCAATCTTGTTGAAGTACTCGTTGTCCTTGAAGAACTGGAACGCGTTGACACTCAGCCGTAGCTGATGATCATAGGCGGGCCGTACGGTGAGCGGGTAAAGAAAAGCGCGGTTGTCGAGCTGCGCGCGGGCGTTAGGCGCCAAGCCCAGTAACAAACATAAACCTAGGAGCAGGCTAGTGCGGGTAAAGCAGTTGGCCACGGGCGGGTCGCTAAAATGAATTCCCAAACCTAGGCAATCAGGCCGTCATTCCGCGCACGAACCTAGGTCAGCGGTCAGAAGCCTAAAATCAGTATTTCGGCCGGAAAGGAAACTAATTCAGAAATTTAAGCTTGTAGCAGCAGGCAGCCGCGCTGTTGGCAAGCAGCCACGATTTCCCTCACGAAGAAATCATGTTGATGCCTAACTTTGCTAAATAACAAGAAATCAGGTCTCCGCCCGACGTAATTACCTTATCCTTATTGGCAGCTGTCTGCCGCTACCTCTTACCTGCCCGGTCCCATGCCTCCACAGCCAGCTTCTTTCACGCTTGTCAATTCCCATGAGCCACATCGTGGGCGGGCGAAGCAACTTCTTAAAGCACACCCGGAAGCCCGAAGCCTGATTACGAAAGCGCCCGTCACCTTTGCCGTGATGGTGGGATGCGTAGCAACGCAGGTGCTGCTGGCGTATCTGGTATCCGACCTGGCCTGGTACTGGATTTTGCTGGTGGCTTATTTTGGTGGAGCCTTTTTCTCGCACACGCTTTTTGTCACGATTCACGAAGCGGCTCACAATCTGATTTTTAAGAAGACGTGGCAAAACACGGCGGCCGGCATCTTCGCCAACTTCCCGACGGTGGTGCCCACGGCTATTTCGTTCAAGAACTTCCACTTGCAGCACCACGTTCACCAGGGCGTGCACGAGCTGGATGCCGATTTGCCCGATTGGTACGAGGCCAAATTGATCCGGAACTACTCGATTGGAAAAGCCATCTGGCTGTTCTTTTTCCCGTTGTTTCAGGTTATTCGCACGCTGCGCTGCCGCGAAGTAGCCGCCGTTGACCGCTACGTAGTGGCCAACATTGCCGCGCAGCTCGCCTTCGACGTGGCTATTGTGTATTTCTTTGGCTGGCCGGCGCTGCTGTATTTGTTCATGAGCTTCTGGTTTTCAGTTGGTTTCCACCCGCTGGGTGCCCGCTGGATTCAGGAGCACTACCTCACACTCGACCCGGAGCAGGAAACCTATAGCTACTACGGTCGCCTGAACGGCATCAACCTCAACGTGGGTTTCCACAACGAGCACCACGATTTGCCTTCCGTGCCCTGGACGAAGCTGCCGGAGCTAAAGGCCTTGGCGCCTGAGTTTTACGAGCCGCTGCTGCATCACACGTCTTACACCAAGCTGTTCTTGCGCTTCGTGTTCGACCAGGAAATCAGCCTTTACTCCCGGATTACGCGCCCACGCCGCGACCAACGGGAAACGGCTTCCGCCTCGCATTAAACCTAGGTTGCTCAAGCCTACGACCTAGGTCTGTTCAGAAAGTAAAAACGAAGGAGCCGCCTCAGATTCATCTGAGGCGGCTCCTTCGTTGTAGGCGGAGCCTAGCGATTTACGAGCACAGCATAAGTATGCCGGTTATTTCTATATTTAGCTATCGGTCTTGCACTTATCTCCCACCTCGTTAATTCCTGTTCTATGAATCCAGCTGATCTTCTGATGGCGCCTATGGCTGGCGCCGAACACCGCGAAGTCGGTGGTGTAAAGTTGGATTTCATGCGGGCCGGGGCTGCCCGAGTGAAGCGCGTGGTATATCCGCCCGACTTCCGCTGGTCGCGGAATATGAAGCCGATTGTCGGGACCGAGCTGTGCCAGCACGCACATGTTGGTTTTTTGGCGCAAGGACAGCTACGCATTGAATACGCCGATGGAGCCGCTGAAACGTTCACAGCGCCACAGGTCGTGGTCATTACGCCCGGCCACGATGGTTGGGTACTGGGCAACGAACCTGCCGTGATGATTGAGTTTGACTTCGAAGGCGAAACCATGCAGCGTCTGGGGCTGGAAAACCTGCACCAGCAGTCGGGAAGCAATCAGTAACCTAGGTTTCTGAGGCTGTATGGCAGCTCGCGAATAATTGAGAACTACAAATGCCTAAAAGCAAAAAGTCCCGAAAAGTGCATTTGTTGCAACCTTTCGGGACTTTCTGAGCCTTCTACGGGACTCGAACCTGCGACCTGCTCATTACGAATGAGCTGCTCTACCAACTGAGCTAAGAAGGCTGATAGCTAAGCAGCCGGCGCTACTTAGGGCTGCAAAGATAGGCAAGCTGTGTAAAAAGGCACAAGGATACGGCGTAAAAATTTCTGTTACCCGTTTCGAGAACTTCGCGCAACGCCACAGAGTGCTTGCTCGTTTGGTTGGCTAGGTAGTTCATCTGCCTGACTACTTCCTGATTCGCTATGAAAAAAAAATCTTCCGGCAACTTACCGCAGGCCCTGTTCAGCGGTTTTGCCGGCTCCATTGTTCTCACGCTGCTGCACGAAAATGCCCGGCACATCGCGCCCGAAATTGCGCCGCGTATGGACATCCTAGGTATGCGGGCTTTGCGCAAAATCCTGGACAAGGCCGATGCCCCGCAGCCGGATCGTGATACGTTGTTCAACGTGACGATGGCCAGCGACATTCTGACTAATGGCTTGTATTACAGCTTTATCGGTAGTGGAAAAGGCGTTTGGCAAAGGGGGGCGCTGCTAGGTTTGGCGGCTGGTGTGGGCGGCGTGGTGCTGCCCGGCCCGCTGGGTCTCGGCGAAGCGCCCAGCAACCGCACGCCCCAAACGAAGCTCATGACCGTTGCCTGGTACCTAGTGGGTGGCCTGGCAGCGGCCGGGGCTTCGCGGCTGTGGAGCAAGGCCCGCAAGTAGCGACGCTTCGGCAGAGCCGTTGTGGTATGCTACCTTTGCGGCCACGATGAAAGAACTCCGCAAACTGCTGGTCCGCGCGCTCGGCTTCGAACGTTATATCCGACTTGTAAGTCGCGTGTATCTGCGGCTGGTGGGTGCTGGTTGGGGCAAGGCCAAGTATCCAGAGCTGTTTTTTCTGGAACGGATTGTTCGGCCCGGCTTTGTCTGCCTTGATATCGGCGCCAACCTAGGGTACTACTCCGTGGCGCTTTCGCGGCTGGTTGGCGCGCAGGGCAAAGTGCTGGCTGTAGAGCCAATTCCGACATTCCAAAGCATCTGGAAGGACAACGTGCGGCTGAGCGGCTACGATAACCTGACGCTTTTGCCCTACGCTCTGGGTAGCCAGAACACTACCGTGCAGATGGGCACGCCCGAGCGCAACGGCCTGCTTCACCACGGCATGACCAAGATTGCCGCCAGCAACCCCGACGAAACCTACGCTCGCACCTACGAGGTGCCGATGCGCGTGCCGGATGAGCTGCTGGCTGACCTAGCCCGTCTCGACTTTGTGAAGTGCGACGTAGAAGGCTTCGAATACGAGGTGTTCCGCCACTTACAGAACACGCTACGTCGTTTTCGCCCGCTCATCCAAACGGAGCTAAATGGGCTGGAGAACCGCCGCAATGTGGTTGCGCTCCTGGAAAAGCTAGGTTACAAACCATTTGTGCTGTCGGAGCGTTCTGAACTTGTACCATGCACGACGGCGCAGTTGGAAAGCGCCGTTACCGCCGATTTTTACTTTCAACCTGTTACGACTGCGGCACCCGTCGCTTCCTGATGGCCAAATTCCTGCTCACCTTACTTGTTGTCTCCTTTATCATGCGCTTCGTAGTGCCGGTGGTGTTGCGGCTGCTCGTGGGCAGCCTCGTGCAGAAACAAACCCGCCGTTTCGAGCAGCAGTTCGGCGGGGGCTCGCCCTTCAGCCCGCCACCTAGCTCGGGGCCCGCACCCGGCGAAGTGCGCGTAGAGTACGTGCCACCCAAGCAGAAGGCACCGCAGCCGAAGGACTTCAAGGGCGGCGACTACGTTGATTTTGAGGAAGTAAAGTAGCTTACTCTATTCCGTGTAAAAACGAAAGAGCCTCCTGCTAACAGCAGGAGGCTCTTTCATTTGTTGGGCGGGTAAGCGCACCTAGGTTGCGGCAGCGCTTACTTTGGTATTATTGCCAGCCGCCGCCCAAAGCCCGGTACACATTGACCATGGCATTCAGCTGCTGCATCTTGGTTTCGATCAGGTCGAATTTCGATTCCAAAGCGTCGCGCTGGGTGAACAGAACTTCCGTGTAGTCGGCGCGGGCGGACCGGAAAAGGTTGTTGGAAATGGCGACAGACTGGTTTAAGTTCTGCACTTCCTGGGCCTTTTCGTTGTAGCTACTTGCCAGGTTATTGATGTTAGCTAGCTCGTTGGCTACCTCCACGTAGGCGTTCAGCACGGTCCGTTCGTAGTTGTACGCCGCCTGGGTTTGCAGGGCATTGGCATTGCCATACACGGCTTTGATGCCGTTCCGGTTAACCAAAGGAGCTACCAAATCACCGGCCAGCGAGTACAGCATCGATTCGGGTGTCGTGAACAACAGGGCGGGCTTGAACGCCTCAAAACCTGCCGAACCCGTGATGCGTAGCGCCGGATAGAAGTTGGCGCGTGCTATCTGCACATCCAGCTTCGCCGCCGCCAGATTCTGCTCCGCCTGCCGGATATCGGGTCGGTTGAGCATGAGCTGCGCGGGAACACCCGTCTGAATGGTGGTGGGCACCAAGTCGTTGAACGACGCGTCGTTCCGAACAATCGGGCGTGGGTACCGGCCCGTCAGAAAGTTGATCCGGTTCTCGGTTTCGGTGATGCGCTGCTGAATGTTGTATTGCAGGCTGCGGGTGTTGTGCACCTGGGCTTCAAAACGCTGAACAGCTAGCTCCGTCACCCGGGCCGATTCCTTTTGGAGTCGTACCAAAGCTAGGGCATTGGTTTGAAGCTCAATGTTCTGCCTGACAATGGCCAACTGATTATCGAGCGCCAGGAGCTCATAATACGAGTTGGCAATTTCAGCAATCAGGTTCGTCACCGTGAAGTTCCGACCTTCGACGGTAGCTAGGTACCGCAGAGCCGCTGATTTGCGGGCATTGCGCAGTTTGTGCCAAATGTCCACTTCCCAACTAGCAAAAGCACCGATCTGGTAGTTCTGGAGCGGTTCGGGGTTGCGGTGCTCCGGCTTGATGTTGATTTCCTCTTCCGTCGCACCCTGGAGCGTGTACCGACCCGGCCGTGCGGCATCAGCCCTGGCACCTAGGCCAACGAAGGGCAGGTACTCACCTTTGCGGATTTGAACTTCATTGCGGGCAATCTGAATTTCCTGCAATGCAATGTTCAGCTCCTGATTGTTTTGCAGCGCGGTGTCGATCAGAGAGGCTAGGTTAGGATCAGTGAAAAATTGCTTCCACTGAACCCTTCCCGTGCTAGCAGTATCCTGAGCAGCTGCGTTGTTGTAGCTGGTCGGAACGCGCCGGCTCTCGTTTTTTACGACCAACTCCGGCATTTTACAAGCCCCAACAGCTAACGACAGACAGGCTGCACCTAGGTATTTATAAATCTGTCTTTTAAGCATGAGTCTCAACTTCTTCAACTAAAACATGGGGCTCAAACTCCGATAAAGGATGTTCGTTTTCGTCCCCAATCAGCTTACGACCCGACGACAAGGTGCCGAAGATGTAGTATAGGCCCGGCACAATAATCACCCCGAAGACAGTACCGAACAGCATGCCACCGAGGGCCGACGTACCGATGGTGCGGTTGCCGATAGCACCAGCGCCGTGGGCAATGACCAACGGAATCAGACCGGCGATAAATGCGAAGGAAGTCATGAGGATCGGACGAAAACGCACCTTGGCACCTTCAATAGCTGCGTCGCGAACCGACATACCCTCCTCATGCTTCTGCACCGCAAATTCCACGATCAGTACCGCGTTCTTACCTAGCAGACCCACTAGCATCACCAAGCCTACTTGAGCGTAGATGTTGTTGGCCAGGCCCATCGTTTTGATGAGCAGGAAGGAGCCGAACACACCGGCGGGCAGCGAGAGGATTACGGCCAGTGGCAGCAGGAAGCTTTCGTACTGCGCGGCTAGCACCAGGTACACGAAGGCTAGTACCACGAGGAAGATGTACACGGCTTCGTTGCCGCGGCCTACTTCGTCTTTCGACAAGCCACCCCAGTCGATGTCGTAGCCGCGGGGCAGGGTCTTGGCTGCTACTTCTTGCACGGCCTTAATAGCCTCACCCGAGCTGAAACCTTGGGCCGCGTCGCCGCGGATGGAAGCCGTAGGGTACATGTTGTAGCGGTTAATTTCGTTGGCGCCTTGGCTCTTCACAATCTTCATGAAGGCCGAGAACGGCACCATTTCGCCTTTGTCGTTTTTCACCCACATGTCGAGCACGTCCTTGGGCAAGCGGCGGTACTCCGGCGAAGCCTGCACGAACACCTTGAAGAAGCGCTGGTACTTGATAAAACCTAGCTCATACGTCGAGCCGATCATGATGGAGAGCGTGTTCATGGCATTGCCGATGCTCACACCTTTCTGCATAGCCAGCTGGTTGTCGATCTGCAATTCGTACTGCGGATAGTTGGCCGAGAAGAAGGTGAACAGACCAGCCAGTTCCTTGCGCTTTTTCAATTCCGCCATGAAGTCCTCGTTCACCTTTTCCAGCGCTTTGTAGTCGCCAGTAGCGGTTTTGTCGAGCAATTGGAGCTGGAAACCACCTGCGGCGCCGTAGCCCGGTACTGCCGGTGGCTCGAAAAATTCGATGGTCGCGCCCGGAATTTCCTTCGCCTTTTCTTCCAAGCTCATGATGATATCGTGAACGGATTCTTTCCGCTCCGACCACGGCTTGAGGCTGATCAGCAGGGTGCCAGCGTTGGAGCCACGACCCTCAGTAAGTACCTCATAACCAGCCAGCGACGAAATGCTTTCGATACCGGGTACTTTCTCCGATAGCTTGGAGAGCTGTTGCGAGAGGGCGTTGGTGCGTTCTAGCGTCGAGCCGGGAGGCGTCTGGATGATGGCGTAGAGCATGCCCTGGTCTTCGGCGGGGATGAAGCCCGACGGCAGCGTCGAGGAGATGCCGAAGATACCTAGGCCAAAAGCTATCAGAATAGCGAAGGTGAGGATACGACGGTCAACTACCTTTTCCAGCAAGTTGGTGTAGCGACCAGTCAGGCGCTCGAAGCCACGGTTGAACCAGTCGATGAAGCGGTTGATGGGAGTCTTCTTCCGTGGCTGGCCGTGGTTGTTCTTCAGGATCATGGCGCACAGCACCGGTGTCAGCGTCAAGGCCACGATACCAGAAATAACAATAGATGAAGCCATCGTAATAGAGAACTGGCGGTAGAAGATACCCACCGGACCGCTCATGAAGGCTACCGGTACGAATACGGCCGTCATCAGGATGGTAATGGCGATGATAGCGCCGCTGATTTCGCCTACTACTTCGCGCACCGCACCATAGGGCGAGAGGTGCTTTTCCTCCATCTTGGCGTGCACCGCTTCCACCACCACAATGGCATCGTCGACCACAATACCAATCGCTAGTACCAGGGCGAACAGCGTAATCATGTTGATGGTCATCCCGAAGGCCTGCATGGCGATGAACGCACCTACCAGCGACACCGGCACGGCGATGATCGGAATGAGGGTAGAGCGCCAGTCGCCGAGGAACAGGAACACCACAATGGCCACCAATATGAAGGCGTCACGTAGAGTGTGAATTACGTTCTCCGTCGAGGCGTCAAGGAAGCTCGATACGTCGTAGCTGATCTTGTAGTCCATGCCGGGCGGCATGGTCTTCTTCAGCTCATCCAGCTTGGCTTTCACGCTTTTGATTACATCACTGGCGTTCGAACCATAGGTTTGCTTCAGCATGATAGCCGCTGAAGGGTAGCCATCGAGGTTGGAGTAGATGTCGTAGAACTCCGAACCTAGCTCCACATTGGCCACGTCTTTGAGGCGCAGTGTTTCACCGTTGGCGTTGGCCTTGATGATAACGTTCTTATACTGCTCCACGTCGCTGAAGCGGCCCTGGTAAGTCAACACATATTCCAAGGCAGAGGCTTCCTTACCGTCGGAACGGCCGATACGACCCGGCGAGCCAATAACGCTCTGGTCGTTCAAAGCCTCCATCACGTCGTCTACAGATAGGTTGTAGGCCCGCATGCGGTCTGGCTTCAGCCACACGCGCATGGCGTACTGGCGGCTACCTAGGATGCTGGCGCGACCAATACCGTCGATGCGCTGAATTTCGGGCAGCATGTTTACCCCAGCATAGTTGAACAAGTACCGCATGTCGGTATTCTTGTCCTTGCTGTACAGGTTCACATACATCAGCATGTTCGGCACCACGCGGTTTACCACTACGCCTTCGCGTTGTACCAGCACCGGTAATCGGTTCAGGATCTGGGCGATACGCGTGTTTACGTTTACTACCGCCTGCTCGGGGTTGGTACCTAGGTTGAACACGATCTGGATGTTGGCCTCACCGGCCGACACCGCGTCAGAAGTCATGTACTTCATGCCGGGCACGCCGTTGATGGCCTGCTCGAGCGGGATGAGCACCGATTCGGTGAGCACCTTGGCGCTGGCGCCCGGATATGCCGTGCTCACCATTACCATGGGCGGCGAAATCTCCGGGAACTGGGAGTTGGGTAGCGTATTAATGGCCAGGATACCCAAGAACATGATTACCACCGATATAACGATGGCAAACACTGGCCGACGAAGGAATCTACTAAACATAGTTTTGCTATATTAAAGCTAAGGGGCGGTCATGCTGAGCTTGTCGAAGCATCTCTACCGCAGGGCTAATCATCTACTTTGGCGGTAGAGATGCTTCGACAAGCTCAGCATGACGTTCTTTTTTGAAGTCCGTCAGCCCTACTCGGAGTACACTTTCAGGTGGGAAATCACCGTCTTCGGATCTTGGTAGGCGAATTCGATCTTGTCGCCGTCCTTCACTTTCCGGATGCCTTCGAGCATGATTTTGTCGCCGGCACCTAGGCCTTTGACGATGTATAGATCGGGCATTTCGGCCGAGACGGTCACTTCGCGCTGGTGCACCACATTGTTCTTGTCGACCACGTACACGAACTTCTTTTCCAGCACCTCAAAGGTGGCTTTCTGCGGCACGATCAAGGCGTTTTTCATCGGCACGGTCATCAGCACGCTGCCGGTTTCGCCGTTGCGCAACAAGGCTTTGGGGTTGGGGAAGGTGGCCCGGAAGGCGATGTTGCCGGTTTCATTATTGAAGTCAGCCTCAATGGTTTGTACCACGCCAGGGTGCGAAAACACCTCGTTGTTGGCCATCTTCAGATTCACCTTCATGGCGCTGTCGCCTTTGGTGTGCTGCTTATAAGCTAGGTATTCGGCTTCCGGCACGTTGAAGTACACCCACATTTTGCTGTTGTCGGAGAGCGTGGTCAGCAAGTCGCCCTCATCCACCAAGCTACCGAGCCGCCCCTGGAAGTGGTCCATGATGCCGTCGAAAGGAGCCCGGATGGTCGTGAAAGCTAGGTGCGTCTGCGCCAGCGAGACTTCGGCTTTGGCCTTATCGTACTTGGCTTCTGCCAGGGCTAACTCGTTCTTAGACACTACGTTGTTATCGGCCAGTCGTTTCGTGTTCTGGTATTCCAGATTCACGTAATTGGCTTCCGCCTGCGATTTTTTCAGTTCTGCCTGGTAAATCAGCGGCATAATCTGAAACATGAGCTGGCCTTTCTTAACGGTCTGCCCTTCGTCGACAAAAATCTTTTGCAGATAGCCTTTTTCCAGTGCCCGCATTTCAATGTGCTGGATGGAGTGGATCTGCGCTACGTACTCTTTAGTCAGGGTCGTGTCCTTCTGCAAAGGACTGGTGACTAAGAATTTGACCTTTTCTTCCTTTTCCTCTTTCTTGTCCGAGCAGCTCGTACTGAAGTACGAGATACCTAAGCCCATAACCATGAGCGTGAAAATTCTTTTCATAAAACGTTAAGTGCAATGATAGGCGCCTAGTGGCGTCCAGGAAATGTTTTAAACTAGGATATACTACTGGGGAGAAGAGCGCTGAACAGTGGGCGGTGCGTTAGGAGCCTGCGCTAATCGATGCGTCAGCCTTCTCTGCCGTTGGTTGGCTCGTTGGCAATCCGATAATTGCTGTTGCCAAACCATAAAATCCACTGAATGAGCGGTGTTGTCTAATTCGTATCTATACATGCTTCGCAGAAAGCTTTGCTCGTGCGACGCCATTGAGCGCCAGCGAAAATGCCGGTGCTAATGCAATGTTTTGGAAAAAGAATCGAGGGAAATGGCGACGCTGCAAAGCTTGTGTTGTTGCTGAGTGGTGCAAAACACGTATCGCGACATGAAGACGATATGAAGGGCGCGACAAACACAAGCAAAATTCTATACTGTGCCGAAGGCCTTTCGGAGGTAGTTTGAGCTGCGAATTTCAGTCGTTTTTGTCCGGTGAAATCGGGCTTTGCAAGGCTATTGAATAGTCGAGCTAGGCTAGTGTCTGACTAGGGCAATGCTAAAGCAATCGTAGCTAGATCTTGCGCTTGTGGCAAGGCGCAAGATCTAGCTACGATTGCTTTATGGTATAAGCGTGTGCGCTCATTGAATAGCTAGCTTCCGCTTCGCGCTACTCTGAAACCTAGGTCTTAAAACCCTATTCCAACGCGAAAACCTGAATCCAGCTTGCGGCCTGATTGCAGAGCGGTGTAGAAGTCGACGCGCAACAACGTGAAGATGTGCTCAATACCTACACCTAGCTCTACGTAGTGGCCGGCTTGTGGCGTGTGTAGGTAGTTGAAGGAGGCAACTTCCTGCCACTTTAGGCGCCGCAGCAGCGGGATGTTGTTTAGGAAGAAGCCGTTGAAGTGTTGATTGTAGTGTGCTTCCACGTAGCGCTGGCGTGTGCTGAAACGGTAATAATCCAGAAGCTGAAACTGCGCGAAGTTGCTGGCGAAGAAGGTCTGGTTGCCGGAGAAGTGCCGGTAATCCATAAAGGACAAGCGCGGCTGACCTAGGAAGCCGCCGGCCGCGACGTTGTAGCTGCCGTTGCCGAGCAACCCCATGCTGATGTTCTGGTTGAGGCCGGCGGCGAGCAGGGTGTAGCGCACATCGGAACCTAGCACGTCGGGGAGGCCTTGGCGGTAGGTGAAGCGCAGCGTGGGGTATTTGGAGCGGAAGTTATACTTGCCATCCGGGCGCGTAACGTAGCGCTGACCGGGTGTAAACGAGCCCGTTAGCTCAAACGTAAGCGCTTGGTTGCGGTCGAAGCTCGTGGTGGGTGATTCTTCGTTGAAGGGTAGATTGGACGTGAAAGCGCGGCCCCGAACATCGCGCAGCAGATCGATGGTGGCATTTTGCAGCTCCCGCCGGTCGTAGTAGCTGAGCGTGCCTTGCAGCGTAAGGCCGTTCGTGATTTCGCGGGCGTAGTTTACTGCTGCACCCTCGCGCCGGTAGTATTTGGCGTAGTTGCGGTTAGCCAGCAGCGTGTAGGCCGTGTTGATGAAGGGTGTAAGCTGGCTATTCGGGTCGAAGTTCTCGATGGTGCGGCCCACATTGAACGTCACGCGGGCTAGCTTCACAGGGTCGTGCTGCCAGCTCGCTACAAGGCTGGGACTGAATAGTTTGTTGGCAAAGCCATAGCGAAGGCTAGGTGTGACGGAGAACCGGCGTCGGTCGTCGGTATCCTGGGTGTAGGTCGCGTGTGGGTTGGCCACCACGCCTTCCACAGTGTTGTATTGCAGGATGTTGAATATCGGCGCGACATAAAACTGTCGTTTGCGGAAGGTGTTCGAGTACGTGTAGCCGCCCAGCAGCAGCTTTTGCGGCTCAAACTCATTGCGCTTGCGGTCGAGAGAATCCTGATAAGGCCGGGAGTTGCGGATGGTTTCGGTGCTGTCTTTTACGTGGTAATCCACCTTCTCCTCTTCCGTCAATGGAATGGGGCGCACCGTTGCCCAGTAGCCGGAGTCGCGCTCGTTCACGCCCTTATCGACGCGCATTACTTCGCCCCGGCGCAGTCCGATTGACTGGCCGCTAAGACTGTCCTTCTCAGCGCGCTGAATGCCTTTGCGCACCTGCTTTGCTAGGTCGCGCACCCTGGGTTTCTGCTTCTTCACGTCGGCTATGGTCTCCCGAACTACGGGCGCGGGTGTTTCCGGCTGGGCGGCTGGTGCGGTGGGCATAGGAGTAGGCGCGGGTCGGTTTGGGAACGTAGGCGTCACCTGGTAGTTCGACAATACGGCCGTGATATAGCCGTTGCCCTTAAAACCCAGGCCGGAAAGCGCTAGCGTTGCCTTCTGCGACTGCATCACCCACACATCGGAAGGGCCCGGCGCCGGCGCGAAAATCTGCTCCAGGTGAAAGCTGTCGAGGTAGTCGAGCTGCGCATCTTTCGTTAGATCAAGGGCCAGGGAATGCAGCCGCCAGGTGCCATCCACGATGTAGATGTAGCCCGAAAACACGGGGTCGTTGCGCCGCTTCGGAATCACGCGAATCTTATGCACCAGCAGCCCGCCCTGCTGACTGGTGCCGGCTAGCTCGTATTTGTAGTAGAACATGGCATTAGCGGCAATGGGCGACACAAAGCGCCGCTCCGAAAAACCGCTGTTTACCACGTTGTTATAGAAGTTCAGGTCGCGACCCGAGCCGGCCCGGTTGAAGCTGATGCCTTTCGAGTCGCCGCTCACGCGGGAGGAAATCATCCGTTCCCGTACCACATTGGGCTGCTGAAACGTCATTTCCGATACCGATTCGGAGAGGTAGAAAATGCCCGGCTTTAGGTCAGGACCCACCTTCATCAAACCTAGGATTTTGCCCGGCACATCCGTCAGGCGGCCCAGGGCCTTGATATACACCCGCGCTTTAAAGGCTGCCACCTCTCGCTGATGATAGTGCCGCCACTGAATTGCCTGCTGCACAATGGTATAGGCCGGGTCGCGGTCAGTGGCGCGCACCACCACTTCGTTCAGCTTGTAGCTCTCGGAAGTCAGCGTGACGTTGAGCACCGTGGCCGTATCACCGCCGGCAACCTGCACCAATTCGGTGTGCGGCCGATAGCCCACATATTGAAACACCAGCTCGTAGCGGCCGGGGTTGAGCCGGATTTGATAGTTACCCTGCTCGTTGGTGGCCGTGCTGACCGAGGTAGTGCGCACTGCCACGTTGGCGAAAGCCAGGGCCTCGCCGCCCGGATTCGTGATGTGCCCCCGCACAACGCCGGCCTGTACGGTGGAAGCAGCCAACAGCAGCAGCAGACATAGTAAAAGGATACGCGTCATAGGAAATAGCAGAAGATACCGCAGTCGGGCTTTGTGAAGGTAAAGAGAAACCGGCAGCCAGTGTTTCCGGTAACCTAGGTTTATTGAAAGGATAACGTATGACCGCCGCGAAGAAGCCGCTGGCGTGCCGAAGTACCTAGGTTCCTCTTCTACCTTTGAGCCTTCCGAGTCACTCAGGCTCGTTCGCGTTGCATGCCTCTAAGTAAAACTTCTCTGCGGGTGCTGGTGGCGGCACTGCTGTTAGCGGTGGCTCCCTTGTTTTTCCACGACCTAGGTAAAATGCCGCTTTTTCTGTGGGATGAGGCCCGGGTGGCCGTAAACTCCGCCTGGATTCTGCGCACCGGCGATTGGCTGACGATGCGCGCCGATGGCGAACCGGGTCACCTGGGTCCGAAGGCACTTGCCGCCTGGACGGCCCCACAACCCGCGCGTAGCGGGCCGTGGCGGGTGGCGCGCCCTATTGCGCCGCCCGATCTGTGGAATACCAAGCCGCCGCTCATGCCGTGGCTGCAAGCCCTTGGTATGCGCGTGCTAGGCCCCACCGAGGTGGCCATACGGCTGCCAGCAGCGGTGAGCGGTTGGCTAACTGTCTGTTTTCTGGTTTATTTCGGCTGGAGCGTGCTGAAGAATCCTGGGGTAGGCGTGCTAAGCGGGTTGATTCTGGCTACCATGCCGCTGTTCAATGGGGAGCATGTGGCGCGCTCCGGCGATTATGACGCGCCGCTGGCCCTCTTTATCACGGTTTATGTGCTGAGCTGCTGGGCGTATCTGCATACGCAACGCATTGGTTATCTGAGCTTGACTTTAGTTGGATTGGCTTTAGCACTGCTTGCTAAATGCGCGGCCGCCTGTTTGCCCTTACCGGCGTTGGGTATTTATGTGTTCTGGAAGCATCGGGCCGTACTGCGCCAGGCGCGGGTGTGGTTGGCTTCAGGGCTAGGTTTTGTGCCGCTACTGGTGTACTACATTGTGCGCGAACAAGCTAGTCCCGGCTACCTGGCTGCTACGTGGCACAACGATTGGGTCGGGCGGTTCGGCCAGCCGCTAACACCCATGTTCAATCCGTGGTGGAGCTACCTGCGCGACCTATTCTATCCGTATCTCTCGCTGTGGTCGCCGGTGCTGATGGGCTGCGTGGCCGTGTTGCCCGCACGGGTTTTGCCGCGTTATCTAGGTTTTCTGTGCTGGCAAGTGGCCGGCGTGCTGGTGTTATTGATGCTGGCTAAAACGCGTACGCCGGTTTATGCGGCGCAGGTGCTGCCGTTTTTAGCCTTGATAATAGCCGGTTTGCTGTGGGCGCTGCGCGACTATGGCGCCAGTCGCTGGCAAGGCTTTCGAACTACTTGGAACCTAGGTATTTTGCTGCTTATCGGAGCGGAAGCAGCGGTCTTGTGGCACTCCCACAACCACCTCAACGAGGCGCGGCGCTATAACTCCTACATGGCTTACCGCCTAGCGTTGCGCAAGCTGCAACAAGCAACGCTGCCCACTGCAAACCTCTTGTTGGTGCGGGAAGACTTCAATAGCTGCCTTGATTTTTATCTGCTCACGCTACCAGCCACTTACCCGCTCGCGGTGTCAATTCGGCCGGCCACGCCAAATACGTTTAAAAGCCTGAGCTCCGGCCAGCAAGTGCTGAGCTGCTGGCCGGAATTTCGGGAGCAGCTGGCCGCCGTTTTCGAATTGCAACCAACTGCTCGGGTAGATGACCCCTGCTGGTGCGTGCGGCTGGGCCGGCGGGTTGACAGCCAGAAGTCGAAAGCTTTTGAGAACTCTGCTCAAGGTAAAAACCGCCCCTAAAACCTAGGCTCAGCATCTAAGCGAAAGTTTTTGCCAAGCAAAAAGGCAGCCCGGGAGCTGCCTTTTCATTTGGGACGGAGTTGCCCGACCTAGGTAAATAACGTAGATGTCGAAGCGACGAAGTTGCGGGCAATGGTCCTGACCGTCTTGGGGTCAAGCGGCTCGTCGAAAGCTTCGGAAGCCGCGACGTCGTTGATGCCACTGTCGTTGGTGATGGTGCGACCGGCTTGCACGATGTTGTTTTCGGCCGGGTAATCGGTAGCGGGTGAGCCAGCCCCGTAAATGGGCGTCGTAGAAACCGTCGTACCGGGCGACGCACCACCGTTGTCGATGCCTGAAATCCAACTTTTGGGAGCTGTAGCAGGTGAGCCAGGTGCTGCCAATGCTGCGGGTGGCCCATCCAGGTTTGCCGCTTTGCCGCGCCGAATTGTGCGGACGTGCGAGGAGTGCCGCGCCTCTACGGAGTGAATGTTCAGCGCCGTTTCGAGCAGATCTTTGTTGTTGAACAACGTTGGCGCCCCGCCTTTGTAAGCCCGCACGCCGGTATCAACAAACGATTGCGCCACTTTGTAAAAAGTAGCAGAGCTGGTAAATACGTCGGCAAATGGTCCTTTCAGCGAACCGGCGCCGCCGCTGTAGTCGAATAGCGCCCGGTCGGGAGCCGGAATAGCCGCTGCGCCCAGCGCCGCCCGCAGCGTCTTGATGTGGCCTTCCTCGTCGTTGCGGATGAGGACGATGCCTTGCCGCTCGCTGGTTGCAGTAGCAGGAGTTGTGGTGAAGAGCGTCGCACTCGTGGGCAGGCCGTAGGTCGGACGGTTCAGGGCCGTATCGTAGAAGTAAAACTCCAGGTATTCGAGGCTCAAAGCTAGGTTCAGCACGTTCACCACATCGGCGGGCAGTGAGGTAGCCTGGCCGTAGGCTTTGCTGAACAGGCCGCTGACCAGGCCGGGCATGGCCGCGGCCGTCAGCTTTTTGCCCATCGCGCCGAAGTGCTTGAACACGCGCCGACGCGCGTCGAACCGCTCGTAAACTTCGGGGTCTACTTTTTCAATATCAGAAAGGAGTTGAAAGAAATCCATAGGAAGACAAGATGAAGTGAGAGGAAACGGACGCTGCCCAGCTAGACGAACTTGCTGACGTTGAGCTTCGAGCCCACTTGCAGGTACTGATTGACGGCGTTGACAATGAGCGCCGGACGCAGGGATCTTTCCAACCCGGAACCCGCGCCGGCTCCGATACCGCCCGTCGCGGCGGGCGTGTACAGATCCACCACGTCCGTCGCCACGAAGGCATTGAAGGACAGAATATCCCGAATGAGCGCCGCGTGCCGGGCCTCTACCGACACGATTTTGCCCGCCAGTGGCAGGTAAGTAGGGGTTTCGAAGTAGCGGGCAGCGCCGTTGTAGGCCGCTACGCCGGTATCTTCGAAGGCGCGGGCGGTGCCCAGCACGATGCTCCGATCATCGAAGTTGATGGTGCTAAAGTCCGGCTCCAGGTCTTTGATGGCGTTGGAACCCAAGGCGTTGCGGAAAAGATCGACGTGCGCCTTTTCGTGAAAAGCCAGGTCGTCCAGAATCTGCTTTTCTACGCTGCTGGCTCCCAGCCCTTTGTAGTACGCGCCATTTTTCACCTGCGTGTAAAATGCATATTCCAGCTGCTCCAGGGCGTAGGCATAGTTGAGCACACCTAGGTCGCCGCTGCCCACGTCCACAAACGCGGCGCTGTGGTCGGTTGAGTCATCATCGTCGCAGCCGGCGAGCAGCAGGCCCGTCAAGGCCACACCGGCCCCGGAGTACCGCAAGAAGCTGCGTCGTTGGAGGGGAGTGGTAAGCAGAGAACCCGCATTGCCAGGCGTCGGGCCTGAAAAAGGTAATTCCGTCATAGCAGGAAGTGGGAAGTGGAGTGGGAAAGCAGGAAGATTTTGTGGCTTCAACAGGTGTGTATGAAGGCTCACAATGTAGCCCCGCGTTTTAGAAAGAAACACCTGTACTCACCTGCTTTTCAATGCTCGGCAAGCGCCTGTCTGGGGCCGATTGCTGCTACCAGAACGCGAACCTAGGTTCCGCATAAATTGACGGCAACTATTGGCGGCACGCACGTATCTTACCCTAGCATAGCTCGTCCGAAACGGAACGAAACACAACCCGGCAACGTCGTTTCTTTACCGAAGTATGAACCCCTCGAACGCTAATTGCGGATAATGAATCAGCCCCCGAAGAAATTCTATACCCCACCCGAAGCCCTCCAGAAAATAGCCGCTTTCTGCACTTATCAGGAGCGCAACCAGAAAGAAGTGGAGGAAAAGCTGCGTAGCTACGGGCTGGATGAAGACGAGGCCGGCGAGATAATCATCCGGCTGAGTCGCGAGAAACTCCTTGATGAGGAGCGCTACGCCAAGAGCTACGTGCGCGGCAAATACCGCCTGAAGAAATGGGGCCGCCGCCGTATCGTGCAGGACCTCAAGTTCAAAGGTATTTCCGAGTACTGCATCAAGCAGGGCCTGAAGGAAATCGACGGCGACGAGTACTACCAGAATCTGGTGGACATATTAGAAAAGAAAGACCGCCAGGAAAAAGAGAAGAACCCGCGCGCCCGCCGCCAGAAGCTCCAGCTTTTCCTTACCGCGAAAGGCTACGAAGCCGACCTGATCAAGATAGCGCTCGACGATCTAGGTAAGGCGCCCGAAGCGGAGGAATAAGCTCTGCAACCTAGCCTCTTAGCGCTTCGCGGGCAGCTTTGGTGGCGCCAGCTGGCGGGTCAGCACCACGCGGCGGCCGGTCATGGTTTCGAGCATGGGCCGCAGAATCTGCTGGGCGTTCTGCTCGGTTTGGGCCAGAATGCCGGATTGCAGCGCGGCGCGGCGCACGTTCTGCTCGGCGTATTTGTAGCCTTCATCCACCAAAGCCGCATCCTGAAAATAGCCGTTTTCGACACTGTATACGCGGCTTTGGCTATGATCTACCTGCCAGGTACACAGCTCGGCGGCGGGCAAAGCAATGCGCACCAGCGAGTCGCCCTCAAACACGACATCCTGCGCCCGCACCTTGCGCAGATCGATGCAGCCCACGGCGTCGCCAGCCACGATGAGCGCTACTTTGGCGTCGGGCAGAAAGCGGTAAGTACTCTTCTTGTATTCGACGATATCCTTGAAATGGTAGCGCACCAGCTCTAGCCGACCCAGGCCTTCTACTTTCGTCAGCACCGTGTTGTGCGTCACGGTGATGCGCGGTTCCGCGCCGAGCGGATCGTTGAGGTCGGACAATGCCGGCTGAATTTTTTTCCAGAGAAACCACCCCAGCCCCAGCAAAAAAAGCAAAGGCAGGAGGCGACGCAGCAAACGGGCAAGAGGCATAGAAAGGCACAGGGAAAAGCCTGCTAAAAGAAAAATACGAGCAGCGCCGGAATTTGGTCGGACCTAGGTTTTCAGCCGGCGGAATGGCCGGAGGTAGCTGGCTGATAAATAGCTGCTTAATATAGGTCGGGCCACCACGTGCTGCGGGCTGCAAAGCGTTGCCGAAAACCCTGCCAGCCCTGCAAGCCGCCCGTGTGCACCGCCACGACCGTGCTGCCTTCGGCAAAATAATCCTGCTCCAGCAAGTCCAGAACCCCGAATAACAGCTTGCTGGTGTAGATCGGGTCGAGCAAAATGCCGTGCCGTTCCTGAAATTGCCGAATAAACGCCATCAGCTCGGGCGAAAAGCTGGCATAGCCGCCGAAGTGGTAGTCCGTTTGCAAAGACCAGTTGGTGTAGGTTGTGCCCGTTGCTGCTTGCGTCAGCGTATTGATATCGGCTTTCAGGAAGTCTCCGCCTTTTAGCGCGGCAACGCCAACCGTCTGCTGCTTACCACCTAAACCCGTGAGCAGGCCAGCCAAAGTGCCGCCCGTGCCACACGCCACGCAAAGCGCATCAAAGGAAGTTTGCGCAGCTAGCTCCGTCACCAGCTCGGCACAACCAGGCAGCGCCAACGCGTTGGAGCCTCCTTCCGGCACTACGTAAGCCGGGCCGGTTTCCCGAAGCAAAGCAGCGAGGAAATCCGGTTCGTGCTTGCGCCGGTAGGAGTTGCGGTCGAGGTAGCGCAGCGCCATGCCGTCGGCAGTAGCGCGAGCTAAGGTGGGGTTGAGGGGAGAATGCAGCTCGCCACGAACGACACCAATAGTTCGGAAACTGTGGAGCCGGCCGGCCGCCGCTACAGCCGTTAGGTGGTTGGAGTAAGCGCCGCCGAACGTTAGCAGCGAGTTATAGCCCTCGGCCCTGGCTGCCAGCAGGTTGTACTTAAGCTTGCGCCATTTGTTGCCGGGTAACTCCGGATGGGCTAGGTCGTCGCGCAGCAGCAGCAGGCGGATGCCCCGGCGCTGGGCCGCGGGCTCGGCCAGTTCTTGCAAAAGGAGAGGAGCAGTCATAAAAACAAGCTGCCTGCCATTCCAGCAACGTGCAGAACGACAGGCAGCTATTAGGCTAGGTTGGTTGCTGGTTTAAGCCGCCAGCTTCACTTCTTCGGCTTGCACCGGCTCGGGCTTGCGCTTGTTGGCGTAGTAGAGCGCCGCTAGCAGCACCAGCACCAGCACCACCGACGACACCAGCGACACCGTGTTGCCAATGGCGTATTCCTTGGGCTCAAACTTAAAATCGATGGTGTGCTGACCAGCCGGCACGGGCAAAGCGCGCAGCACGTAGTTGGCGCGCAGGTGCGGGGTCAGCTTGCCGTCGATGTAGGCGTTCCAGCCGTCCTGATAATAGATTTCGGAGAAGACCACGAAGCCGTCCTGCGCCGCATTCACCTGATATTTCAACTCATCGGGCGAGTAGTTCGACAGGCGGATGGTGGAGCCGGTCACATTATAAGTGGTTTTCGTAATCGGGAACTTCGAAGCGTCTACCACCGCCGTAGTGGCCGGATTGAGCTTGCTGAGCGCGGCCATTTCCTGGTCGGGGTTCTGCACCTTCTCAATCTCACTCACAAACCAGGCATTGCCGAGGGCGCCGGGGTTGCGCTGCACCGGCTGCTTCGGGTCGCCAGTGATGATATAGCGCGTATTCAACATGTTCAGCACCTGCGTGTTGTTCTGCCCAATCTGACGATCAACCAGATCCTGATAGCGCCGCAACTTTGCCCCGTGGTAGCCGCCAATGCTCTTGTGGAAGTAAGAAGTGTTGGCTTCATTAAAAGGATTCTGAATGTTCAATACCCGGTAGCTCAGGTCTTTGTCCTGCAAAATCTGCTCGTCGGCGGGCGTAGGAACGAATTGTTGGGCCACGGTTTCGCGCTGAAAATTGGCGTCGTTCAGGTAGCGCTTATCCACGCCCCACAAATCCACGAGCGTCAGCACACCCACGATTAGAGCCGCCGTTGTAGCGGTCAGCTTGCGGAGCAGGAAGGCGTAGAGCACGCCGCCGGTCAGCAGAATAAACACCAGCGAGCGGAACACGTCCGTGTGCATCAGGCTGGCTCGGTCCTGGCGCAGGGCATCCAACGGGAAGCCTTGCTGCTGCATTTGTGCATCAATAGGACCGGCAAAATCAGCACCTAGGCCCGCCAGGAAAGCGAGCACGCAAATGCCAGCCGTGATGCCAATGGCATATAGGAGTTTACGCTTGAGGTCAGTTGTTTCAGGCGAGTCGGCGGCTTTGATAGCCAGCGCCGGGTGCCCGGCAACAGCTGCCGTATTCGGCTGCGCCCGTAGCAGGCGGGCCAGCGCCAGCACGGCAAGCAGCGGCATGGCGAGTTGCGCAATTACCAGCGCCATCGACACCGAACGGAACTTGTTGTAGCCGGGGAAGTAGTCGAACATTAGGTAGTTGAACGTCTCGAAGTTCTTGCCCCACGCCAGCACAATCGACAGAATGGTGCCGATCAGAAGCCAGTTGCGCGTGCGGCGGTCGGCCACAAACAAACCTAGGGTAAACAACAAACACACCACCGCGCCCATGTAAACCGGGCCGCTGGTGGAAGGCTGGGCGCCCCAGTAGAGCGGCATCTGAGCCAGGTAGTCGCGCAGTTGCACGGGCGGCACACCTAGGGTAGTCAGTGCTTTAGCCGTTTCCGACGACTCGCTCAGCTTGCCCTGCGACGCGCCGCCGTAGTAGTTAGGAATAAGCAGCGTGATAGATTCGCCAACCCCGTAGCTCCATCCGAAAGCATAGTCGCGGTCGAGGCCAGAGCCGCCTGTGGCGTCGTCGCCGGCAGGTTGCGGCGTTGCTCCCGGTGCGGCGGGCGGTGGCGTTTTCAGCTCCGAACGGCCCCGAATGGAGTACTTGCCATACTCAAGCGTGGTGTAAAGGCGACCAAAGCTGACGCCTACGGCGAGCAACGCACCCACGGCGAGTAGCGCCGCGCGACCCAGAAAATCGGAAAGCCGCTTGGCGCGCATGGCCGCCACAAGTTCCACAACCCCAAAGATGACCACCAGTAGCAGCAGGTAATAGGTGATCTGCAAGTGATTGGAGCGCACGTTCATCGTCAGACCTAGGGCAAACAGCGCGGCTCCAAGCCAACGGTTGCGCCGGAATGTGACCAGCAGACCCGCCAGGACCAGTGGCGCATACGCCAAGGCCAATGACTTAGTGTTGTGGCCGGCTGCCAGAATAATCAGGTTATAGCTCGTAAAGCCCAGCGCGATGGCGCCCACGGCTGCTACCAGCGGCTGCAGACCTAGGCTCACGAACAGAATGTATCCGCACAGCAACGCCAGGAAAAGGTTAGCTACTACGGCCGGCAGCCCGAGCGTGAAAGCCTTGTGCAGGTAGCCCGACAAATCGCCCGGGAAGCGGGTGCTGATCAGGTACGTGGGCATCCCCGAGAACATGGAGTTGGTCCAGAGCGCTTCCTTGCCGGTTACTTCGCGGTACTGCGCCGCCTCGTGCGCGCCACCGTTAAACTGCACAATGTCGTGCTGGGCCAGCGTTTTGCCTTCAAACAGGATAGGCGAAAAATACAGCGCTGCCAGCACCAAAAAGAACACGATGGACAGCAGGTGAGGCAACGCCCGTCGCCACAACGGCGCGGGTGCGGAAGAAACAGTCGTCATTGAGCAGAATAGATTCGTAAGGCAGCCCGAAGATAACAGAATGGGGCGGGAGTGTGCGTGAGAAGGCTTTGCATGTGGTTCATCTTAAAAATAGAGGAACAGGTAGTAGCTCATCTTACAGGATAAGTATGTTCACCCACTATGGGATGTAGTCGGACCATAGTGAGAATTTAAGTAGTGTCGGATTCTAAAGAACGCTTTTGCTAGGCTTGCTATGGTGCTAACTTATTTTGGAGCCTAGCTTAAACTACCCTATAGCATTAAGCTGCCCTGGAGTGGCAAACAGAAGAATTTGTTGTGCTTTCCTGTAAGTCATAGAGTTCGCAGAGCACGGCTTTTCTGCTAAGGCACCAGTAATGGTAATGTTGACTTTGTACAAGCGGCAACATTTTTGTGCGAAAGCCGCACTACATAGTACTCCTATCATCAAGCAACGGTAGTACGCTCACACTGTTGAGTTAAGAATAATGCCTCTCACTCTGTATACGAAATGATGATTAAACGCTACACGAGTCTGCTTCTAACGCTGCCACTGTGTGCCTTATTGGCCTCTTCCCTCCAAGCGCAAAATTTCAGCAAACACAACCGCTACCGAACTGTAGGCCTTAGCTTGAATGCACTAAACTATTTTGGGGATGTGGTGCCTGACGTTCGCATGAGTAGTTTGCGTCTGGGTTCTACCCGGCCAGGTGTTTCCTTGAGCGCTACCCAGCGCTTCACGCCGCGTCTTTCCGGCCGCGCTATGCTGACTTACGGCCGCATTGTAGGGCGTGATTCCAAATCAGCGTCTGATAATGATGCCGGAGCACCGCTACGCTATGAGCGTAACATCAACTTCCGCAACAACTTGCTGGAACTTTCAGCTGTCGGCGTATTTGATTTGGTAGAGAATAGGGGTGATTACTTACATCGGCCTGACTTCGTGCCGTATGTATTCGCCGGTGTTGCTGTATTTCACCATAATCCGAAAGGCTTGGTTGGTGGGGGCTCAATCCCGCAGGGACTAAGTGAAGGCAGCTACATAGCGCTGCAACCCCTGCGCACAGAAGGGCAAAGCACGGGTTACCAGCGTACGCAGTTTGCGCTACCGTTTGGTGGCGGCGTCCGCTACCGCCTTACCAAGGAGTTAGACCTAGGTTTGGAGATTGGCTGGCGTAGAACCTCCACGGATTATTTAGATGACGTGGGAGGTCTGTACACGGACGTAAGTAACCTGACCAGTCCAGCAGCTCGTTACTTTGGGCACGATGTCACACGCGGCAATATTGATGGCTTTGCCGCACCTGCCCAAGTACGTGGAGTCGGCAGGCATAATGACTGGTATCTAGTAACTGGCTTGACGGTACAGTACCTTATCCCTCAAGCCATGAGTGGCTTGAAGTTTCGTTAAGGCTGCCTACTCCCCACTGTCTGCGAAACAACTTCTAGTCAACAAAAAAGCCTTGGCACACGCTAAGGCTTTTTTGTTGACTAGAAGTTGGTCATACCAGCAAATCTGCTAGCATGACCAAACGATGTAACAGCGCTCTGCTAAGCTATAACAAGCTGTTGTTAGAAGAGGTGCAACAGAACCTGCGTCTGTGACTCGCGTCGGGCTACAATCGTAACCACTATACCTTTGTGGCAGTTGTTATCCGTACTATGCTTTCCTTCTCTGATCTGCCAGCCATTACCGGCGGCACGCTGCTTCAGGCTAGCTCCCTTTCCGCTGCCATCCACCAGCTCCTGCTTGATAGCCGACGCCTGGGGCAGCCGGGTGGCGCCTTGTTCTTTGCCATTCGCGGCACCCAGCACAACGGTCACCGCTACCTGCCCGATCTGTACCGCCGAGGCGTGCGCCTGTTCGTGGTAGATCGAGCCGAGGAAATTCCCGAAGGCCTGGGTGCTTACCCGGAAGCTAGCTTTTTGCTGACGGAAGACAGCTTATTAGCCTTGCAGGCCGTAGCGGCTCATCATCGGCAGCAGTTCCGGATTCCGGTGTTTGGCATCACGGGTTCCAATGGCAAAACCATTGTGAAGGAATGGCTGGCGCAGTTGTTAAGCCCGGATGAGCTGATTTGCAAAAGTCCGCGCAGCTATAACTCGCAGGTGGGCGTGCCGCTCAGCGTGTGGGAGCTGAACAGTACGCATACGCTTGGTATTTTTGAGGCGGGTATTTCGGAGCTCGGCGAAATGGCCCGGCTAGCCCGCGTCATCAAACCGACCCTGGGTATCTTCACCAACCTAGGTACCGCGCACGACGCGGGTTTTGCCTCACCCCAGGAGAAAGTAGGGGAGAAGATGCAGCTCTTCGCCGACGTCGACACGCTGTTTTACTGCCGTGACCACGAAGCGGTGCACCTTGCCGCGCAGGCGCTATTACCCGAACACCGCCTGTTTACCTGGAGCCGCCGCCACCCCCACGACGCGCACGTCGCCGTCACAGTGGCAGAGGCCAGCGCCGACCGCACGGTTGTGCACGTAGGCATTGCTAGGCCGTTGGCGCAGGAGCACACCTTCACGCTGCCGTTTGCCGATGAACCCTCGGTGGAAAACGCGCTGCATGGCCTGGCCGTTCTGCTGTGGCGTCAGGTGCCCGCCACCGAAATTCAGCGCCGCCTCGACCGTCTTGCACCCGTCGCAATGCGCCTGGAAATGAAGCAGGCGCTCAACGATTGCTACGTGCTGGATGATACCTACAACAACGACCTGGCCGGTCTGACTCTGGCGCTCGATGCCTTGGCACGCCAGCCGCGTCGGGGGCGCCGGACGCTCATTCTCTCCGATGTGCTCGAATCGGGCCTCCCGGCGGCCGAGCTGTACGGCCGCGTAGCCGCCCAGCTAGCCACCCATAAAGTAGAGCGATTAATCGGGATTGGGCCGGAAATCAGTCAGCATCAGCTTTTGTTTGATGGTGTTGAGCGAGCTTTCTTCCCGCAAACGGAAGACTTCCTCGCCAACTTTCACTCCGATCAATTTCAGCACGAAACGATCCTGGTGAAGGGCGCCCGCCGATTTGGTTTCGAGCGCATTGTGGCCGCCTTTCAGCAGAAAATTCACGGCACGGTGCTGGAGGTAAACCTGGATGCCTTGGTGCACAACCTTAACTATTACCGCATCCGCCTCATGCCCGGCACCAAGCTGATGGTGATGGTGAAGGCGTTTGCCTATGGCAGCGGCAGCTACGAGGTAGCCAATCTGCTCCAGTTCCACCGGGCCGACTACCTGGCCGTCGCCTACGCCGATGAGGGAGTGGAGCTGCGCCAGCACGGTATCAGCCTGCCTATTATGGTGATGAACCCGTCGCCGGATAGTTTTCAGAAGATGCAGCAGTATCACTTGGAGCCGGAAATCTACTCGTTTGAGCGCCTGCGCGATTATCTGCGGGCAGCCCACGATCAGCCCTTGCCGGCCATTCACCTCAAGCTCGATACTGGTATGCGGCGCCTGGGCTTTGCCGAGGAAGATATAGACGAGCTGAGCATCGTGTTGCGCGAAAACGCCGCTCGCCTGCGCGTTGCCAGCATGCTCACCCACCTGGCCGGCGCCGACGAGGCCCAGCACAACGACTTTTCGCGGCAGCAGCTCGCCGCCTTCCAGCGCATGACACCTAGGTTGGAAGCCGCGCTAGGCTACTCCGTGATCAAACACGCGCTGAATTCCGCTGGTATTCTGCGCTTTCCCGACGCACACTTCGATATGGTGCGCCTCGGCATCGGCCTCTATGGGGTAGAAGCCAGCGGCGAAAACCAGGAAGCCCTGCGTCCAGTGAGCAGCCTCCGGACTACCATCTCGCAGATAAAAACCTTACCAGCGGGCCACACAGTCGGCTACGGACGACGTGGTCAGGCCGTGGCGCACGAGCGTCGCATCGCCACCCTGGCTATTGGCTACGCCGATGGCTACGACCGTCGCTTCGGCAATGGTGTGGGGCACGTTGTGGTGCGGGGTCAGCCGGCACCCGTTGTTGGGAACGTGTGCATGGATATGTGCATGGTTGATGTAACGGCTATTCCGGAAGCCCAGGCCGGCGACAATGCTATCATCTTCGGGGAGGAAATGCCGCTCACCACCTTGGCGGCCCGGATTGGCACCATTCCGTATGAGCTGTTGACCAGCGTGAGCGAGCGAGTGAAGCGCGTGTTCTTCGCCGAGTAGGTGCGCAGAATCTAGAACCTAGCTTTTCGCTTAACACTACCTCGATCCTAGGTATAGGCTGCGCTTACAAGCACCAGCCACAGGAGGCTATTAGGAGAAAGCTAGGTTGGATACAGGGTCTATCAGATAAGATATAATGGAAATAATTATATTTTAATGGCATGATTATTACTGCCGTTGTTGTTTTAGTAAATACACACGAATACATCAAATTACCAAGAGAACAGGCAAAAAATTGGCTTATAATTCGGTTGAGTAGATCGGTGCTTCCCGTTGCAACCAGCCTTGTTTTTTGCCAATAACCTGAAGTAAACTTGTGCTTGCTTGTTATAATACAAAATACTATCGTTTGAATGCAGCCTTTTTCAACTAGCATAATGAAGAGAAACATTTACTCAAGTCTGTGCCGTTTTGGGCTGGTGCTGTTCCTGCTGCTGGGTGCTGCCGCCAGTCAGAGTGTTCGGGCGGAAGCTCCGCCACTGGAAGGCCGCTGGAAAGGACGTCTGAAAGTGCCGGGAGGCGAGTTGGAAATCGTGTTTCGATTGGTAAGCCTCACCAGCGGCGGCTATTTTGCCGCGCTCGACGTGCCTCAGCAACGCATTGGAAACCTGATGGTGCAAGTGGCCACGCAGGGCGACACGATTATGTTTCTGGCGGAAGAAGCCGGCAGCCGCTTCACCGGCAAGCTAGCTTCGGATGGCCAGCAGCTGCAAGGCACCTGGAAACAGCCCGGCTACACGGCTCCGTTGGTGCTTCAGTTTCTGCCTCCATTGGTTAGCACAAAGAACGCGCGCCTCACGCCACCCTACCGGGAAGAAGAAGTGATGTTCAAGAACATACCCGCCGACCTGCGGCTGGGCGGTATGCTCACGGTGCCCGCTGGCCCTGGTCCGTTTCCGGCGGTGGTGCTCATGTCGGATGCCGGCGCACACGACCGGGATGGTACCCTGGGTGACTATCACCCCCTAGGTTCTCTGGCCGACTTCCTCACGCGGCGTGGCATTGCCGTGTTGCGCTTCGACGACCGCGGTATTGGTAGCTCAACCGGCACGCCTGCCAGCAGCACAACCATTGATTTGGTGAGCGATGTGCAGTCCGGCCTTGAATTCCTGCGCTCGCGCCCGGAAATAGAAGGAGCACACATTGGGGTTATTGGTCACGGGGAAGGCGGCAACGTAGCCCTGCTGGCCGCCGCCAAGGAAAAGGCACCTGCTTTCATCGTGACAATGGCCGCGTACGGTGTTCCGGCCAGCGACTTGGTTTATCAGCAGCAAATCACTATGCTGCATTCGCTGGGCATGTACGGCGACCAAATGCAGACCGCCGTGCGCAATGAGCAGGAGATTCTGGAAGTAGTGCGCCGCACGCCCGACAATGAGCGGGCGCGTTCTATCATCATGTCGATGCTGCAAAAGCAGGATGGCTCAGTAGATGAGATTGCCGCACTAGCACGGGCTGCACAGCTGACGACGCCCCAGTATCGCGCCTTCCTTACTTTTGACCCGCTGGCGCCGCTTCCTTCAGTGAAGTGCCCGGTGCTGTTGCTGAATGGCACCGCCGACCACTACACGGCCGCCGACGCGAATATCAACGCTTTGTCGAAAGGCTTGAAAACCAATCCGAACGTGACAGCTTACAAGTTGCCGAAAGTCAACCACTTATTTCAGTCGGACCCGGAAGAGTGGCCGGTAGTGAATGGGCAGCGGCGGGAAACATTCTCGCCCGAGGCAAAGGAGATTATTCGGGAGTGGATTATGAAGCAGGTGCAGAAATAAGGCGCTTCGCCCCATCTTCAGGTAGCATACGAAAAGAGCTAGGTAACTGAACCTAGCTCTTTTCGTATGCTACCTGAAATCAACTCTCCTCCCAATCACTATGAAAAAGAACTTGTTATCTGTTGTTGCACTGGCGGCAATGCTAGCGTCCTGCAACGACCTAAAGAAACCCGAAACTAAAGACCAGCTTAGCGAAGCCACCGCCGATACCGCAGTAGTAGCCCGCACTGGTGAAACCGCTGCCGGAGCGGTTTCGGATGCTGGGGCAAAAACGGCTGCTATGGCCACTGATGCCGGTGGCGTTGCCGCTAGTGCCTGGGACATGACCAAGGAGAAGCTGGCCGATGTAAAGCTGCCGGAAATCAACCTGCCCGATATCAACGTGCGCGGTGATGAAAGCTACAACGTGTACGGCCTTGAAGAAAAGGTGCTGTTCGACACTGATAAGGCTGAGATAAAGCCAACGGCAACCAAAGCGTTGCAGCAGGTTTCTGCTTCCATTGCCCAGCGCTACGGCAAAAATGAAGTGCGTATTATGGGCTTTGCTGATGCGCGCGGCGACAAAGACTACAACAAAGACCTAAGCGAAAAGCGCGCCGACGCCGTGAAGAACTGGTTTGTCCAGAATGGAAAAATCGATGCCTCACGCATCAGTGTTGAGCCGATGGGCGAGGCAGAGCCAGTAGCCTCTAACGCTACGGCAAGCGGCCGCCAGCAAAACCGCCGCGTAGAAATTGCCGTGCGCACCAAGTAACCTAGGTAGTACCACCTTCCTGAAGAAAAACTCTAAAAGTAAGAAGGCCGACTCGTAAAGAGTCGGCCTTCTTACTTTTAGTAATCATTACCTAAAGTAATTATATCAGCACATTAGCAAATCAATAAACAGCTAATTATTCCTTATTTATAAACGTCTACTTCGGCCTTGATCATGGCGTTCCAGCGTTGGCCGTTGCTGGCAAGAGTGAGCAGGCTCCAGCCTTTACCGATGGTGTAGCTCCAGGTCCGGCTTTCTTTGAACTCGAACGTAGGACGCATAATCTGACCATAGGGCGTGTAAGAGTCCATGAAGTTGGTGGTGTAGAAGTTGTCACCGCTCACAATCCATTCCATTGCCACGAAGAACCCTTCGTCAGGCGCGGGAATGTTGTAGGGAGTGAGGTCGATGGTGTACCATTGACCGCCTTTTGGCGCTGAGACCACAACGTTGTCGTTGAGAAGGTCGGTGTTAGGCGAGTTATAGTTGCCGTCGGCTTTGTAGATGCGCACCCGGAATGGTTCGCGTGGGAAGCCGTTTTCGCCGATGTAGAAGGAGGCTGAGCGGATGTTACCTAGCTTTTTGCCTTTCTCGTTTTTCACGTAGAAAGCATATTGCTGACCCGGTAGCCCCTGCATCATGCCATCGCCGGGGGTGTTCGACTTGGCGCCCAAACCTAGGTTTTTGACCTTGCTGGCCTCTACCGTTACGTTGCCAAGCAGGATCTGCCGTTTGGGAACTTCAATAATCAAGTCCTTCTGACTAACGCCTCGTTTTACCAGAACGGCTTTGCGGGCGTAGCCAAGTGCCAGCACGATGAGGGAGTCTTGGGCGTTTTTCTCGGGCCCGGACATTTGGAAGAAGCCATATTCGTTTGTGAGGGCACCGGATTGTTCGTCACGTAGGCCGAGCGAGGCAAATGGAATAGGCTCCTTGGTCTGTTGATCTACGATACGACCCGAGATGCGATTTTCCTGAGCCCAGCTCATTAATGGTAACAGTAGAGCAAAAGAGACGAGAGGGAGTATACGTTTGAACATAGAGTATAAGCGTGAGGTATAGCGAAACTGCAATGAGTGTGCCAATCGAATACAACCTTCCGCAGAATAGTCATAACCTAGGTGTTCAGCTGGCTTGTTTCTCTTAATCAGATACTTAGCTGTTTCGGGCAAATTTTATTGCAGATAAGGTATAAGTTGGGCGAAACCTAAATGGGTAGTACCTTTGTTTGAATAGAATCTAAATAAAAGAATCCTGCCTGTGTCTATTCGTTCCAAATCTCTCAAGCCCGCTGAGCAACGCCGTGTGTCTGATCTTCGCCTTGGGGAAAGCGGCACGATTTGCTGCCTGAAAGACCCGGAAATGGCGCTTAAGTTATTGGAAATGGGCTGTATACCGGGCACGCAGGTACGCCTGAACAGCAGGGCACCCCTAGGTTGCCCGATTACGCTGGTGCTCGGCGATGACGACTACACGTTGTCGTTACGAGTGAGCGAGGCGGCTACTATTTTTTTGAAGGACTAAGTTTTGGAGCATGGTCGGCGGAGGAATTACAATTGACCGAGCTGCCTCGGCAGCATCGGCAGCCGCTTTAGAAGCTGTGGCGGCTAACCTGCCGCGTGATCATAAAGGACTGACTCGCATTGCGTTAGTAGGCAACCCGAACTCCGGCAAATCGTCGCTGTTCAACCAGCTTACGGGCCTGAACCAGAAGGTCGGCAACTTTCCGGGCGTGACGGTGGATCGTAAGACCGGCGTGAGCCAGCTGACACCGCAGCACCGCGCCGAAATCATCGACCTGCCCGGTACCTACTCGCTGTACCCAAAGAGTCTGGATGAGAAGGTTATTACGGACCTGCTCTACGATAAGACGTCTGAGCAGTACCCGGACTTCGTGGTAGTAACAGCAGATGCTTCCAATCTGCGGCGTAACCTGCTGCTGTTCACGCAACTCGCCGACCTAGGTTTGCCGGCGGTATTGGCGCTGAATATGATGGATGTGGCCGAGCAGCACGGCGTGCATATCGACGTAGCGCAGTTGCAGCAGGAGCTAGGTGTGCCGGTTATTCCGATGAATGCCCGCAAAGGCATTGGAGTGGCGGCGCTCAAGATTGTGATGGCACAGACGCTGAATCTGCCTACAGTTTCGTTTTATCAGCCCTCCGAAGAGTTGCTGCCCATGATCCGGCAGATCCGCTACTATTTCAACCTGCACAACGACTACCTAGCACTTCACTACGCGCACCAGTTCCGGCACATCAGTTTCCTATCGGCCGACGATAAAGCTTACATTCAGGAGCTAACGGAACAGTATGATTTTCAGCCGACACCCCGGCAGGCGCAGGAAACAATTGACCGCTACGCGCGCATCAACGACATTCTGCTGAACACGGTATCGGTGACGCGCACCGAGCGCAACGAGCCCTACAGCAACCGCCTCGACCGGGTTCTGACCCATAAAGTATGGGGCTACCTCATTTTCTTCGGTGTATTGTTCATGCTGTTTCAGGCGGTATTTGCCTGGGCTAGCTACCCGATGGAATTGATTGACCAAGGCGTAACCTGGATTAATCAGCTCATTCAGACCAACTTTCACGGCCCACTTATTAATCTGCTGACTGAAGGTGTGCTGGCAGGCCTAGGTGGCGTTCTAATTTTCATTCCTCAGATTGCGTTGCTCTTCGCCTTTATTGCGGTGCTGGAAGAAACCGGCTACATGGCGCGAGTCACGTTTATGATGGACCGCATCATGCGCAAGTTTGGGTTGAATGGTAAGAGCGTCGTGCCGCTAATTTCGGGTGTGGCATGTGCTGTACCGGCCATCATGAGTGCCCGCACGATTGAGAACTGGAAGGATCGCATCATCACCATCTTCGTGACGCCGCTTATGAGTTGCTCGGCTCGCATTCCGGTGTACACGGTGCTGATTGCTTTGGTAGTACCGGATCAGAAGGTGCTGGGTTTCTTTAACTTGCAAGGTATTGCCCTGATGGGCTTGTACCTGCTAGGTTTCTTCGCGGCTATTCTTTCGGCGCTGGCCTTGAAGATTTTGCTGCGGCGCAAGGAGCGGAGCTACTTCATTATGGAGTTTCCGGTGTACCGCTGGCCGCGTTGGAAAAACGTGGGCATTACTATCGTGGAAAAGGTGAAAACCTTTGTATTTCAGGCCGGTAAAGTTATCGTAGCTATATCGGTAATATTATGGGTGCTAGCTTCTTACGGCCCCGGCAACGCGCTGGAACAAGCGGAAACAAAGGCGCGTGCTGTAGCCGCAGAGCAGCACCTGACTCCTGCTGAAACTGACAACCGTATCGCATCTGAAAAGCTGGAAAATTCCTACGCTGGTCTTTTTGGTCGTACGCTGGAGCCGGCTATTCGTCCGTTAGGCTTCGACTGGAAAGTGGGCATCGCGCTGATAACTTCGTTTGCGGCGCGCGAGGTCTTTGTAGGTACTATCTCTACCATTTACAGCGTGGGGCAGGATGCGGACATGCGTACTGTGCAGCAAAAGCTAGCTGCTGAGAAGGACGACCAAGGCCAGCCTTTTTTCACGCCGGCCCGCGCCTTTTCGCTGCTGGTATTTTACGTGTTTGCGATGCAGTGCATGAGTACGTTGGCCGTTGTGTACCGTGAAACAAAAGGCTGGAAGTGGCCTATGCTGCAACTGCTATACATGACGGGCCTAGCCTACGTTGCTTCCCTGACGATTTATCAACTGATGAAGTAGGCAGCTTCAAGCTCTTATCATCCATCCTGATGCAGGATGCATGATAAGGAGAATTAACGTCCGATCAGAAACACGGCCGGCTGCTTATGAATCTCGGGTAGCTTGCCTTTCCAATCGGCTACGGTACTGGTTCGCACATATTCATTCGCGGCGGTGAGGCTGGCGGCGATACACAGGCGCGTAGAAGGCTGCAATTGCGTGAGCAAATCTTCTAGCAGCTGCATGTTGCGGTAAGGCGTTTCGATGAAAAGCTGCGTCTGGTTCTGCGTGAGAGCCAGCCGTTCCAGGTTTTTGAGCGCCGCAATCCGCTTGGCTTTCTCAATTGGCAGATAGCCGTGAAACGTGAAGCTCTGCCCATTCATGCCGGATGCCATGAGCGCAAGCAGCAGCGACGAGGGTCCAACCAGCGGCACTACCCGAATACCTAGCTGGTGCGCGGCGCGGGCTAGCTCGGCGCCAGGATCAGCGATGCCGGGGCAGCCTGCTTCTGAAATCACGCCGGCATCTGTTCCGGTTTGTACCAGCTTCAACGCCGTGCTGATATCAGTGGGCGATGAGTCTTTGTCGATGACGGTAACGTGCAGCTCCTCAATGACTTGAGCAGGCGAAACGCTTTTGATAAAACGACGCGCCGTGCGGGCATTCTCAACAAGAAAGTAGGAGAGGGCCGCTACCTGCGTTGCTATTTGAGCCGGCAACACCTGCGCCGCCGTGTCGTCGGCAAGTACCGTAGGAATAAGGTAAAGGGTGCCTTTCAAGGAAGTGTTGAATGTTGAGTTTGTAAATAGGAGAAATCTGAAGTAGTAATTATTTAACAATCAACCTAGCCCATAAACGCTTGCACCAACTCAAATACTTGGTCTGGAGCTTCCGCATGAACCCAGTGGCCGGCATTGGGAACCGTTTCGACTTGTGAGTTTGGGAAAAGCGCCGGAATGCTATAGAGCTTGTCTTCGGCCGTAATATAGTCGGAATGGCCGCCGCGGATGAATAGCGCCTGCTTTAGGAACGGCTGCGCACTGGTGATTTCCGCGCCGATATCGGCGATGTGCATAGTCAGCGCATCCAGGTTTTGGCGCCAGGCGAAGGAGTTATCCTCCCGACGGTAGAGGTTTTTGAGCAAGAACTGCCGCACGCCGGGCTGCGGAATATGCTGTGCCAGCGCTTCATCGGCCTGTTGGCGGCTTTGCAAACTACCTAGGTTTACGGCGCGCAGACCAGCTATAACCTCGTCTTGGTGGCGCATATCGGAAAAGCCAGGCGCAATATCGAGCACGATCAGACGAGCCAGGTACTCAGGATGATCCAGGGCAAAGCGCATGGCCACTTTACCGCCCATGCTGTGGCCGAGCAGCGTTACGTCCTGAAGCTGAAGCGTATTGAAAAGCTCCAGCAAATCGGCGCTCATCAGCTCATAGGTATGTTCGGGTGCGTGCGGTGAGCGGCCGTGGTTACGTAAATCGGCCACGATGACGCGGTGGCCAGCTTCAGCCCAGCGCTTAGCCAGCGTTTGCCAGTTGTCGGAAGTGCCAAACAGGCCGTGTAGAATCAGCAGCGGCGTGCCTTGGCCTAGCTCGCGGTAGTGTAGTTGCATAATGAAGACAAAGGTAAGGCGGCAAGATTATTCAGGTCGGCCGCCTGCAACGATGATTAAACAAAGCAGAACCAGCGCTGACGCGTCTCTAGGCTCGTATTACGCAGAAACTCCGCTATCGGCTCCAGGTTCGTGAGCAAAGAAGTGAGTGTCAGGGTTTCGCCGGTAGCTAGGTGCAGGCGCAGAAAGCTGTAGTTGCTCCAGAACAAGCGGCGCGATTTGCAGACGACGTACTCAACGCGCTGCAAATCGCGCCGCTCAAACGGAATGCGGAAATTGCCTTCGTACACTTCGAGCTTGTTTTGCTTGGGGTCGAAGACAAGCGTAGTGCGCAGATTGCGAGCGTAATACTGCGCGTGCAATATCAGCGCCGGCACCGAAAAACCTAGGACTACCGCGGCCAGCGCCGTCAGCAAAATCAGCTCGTAGACCGCGAGTGAACCTAGGTATAAGAACGAACCCAGGAACGGCAACCCCACGCACAAGCACAGCAACGGCCAAAACAGCAGGTAAAACTGCCGCAAAAACGTCGGGCGGAATACTTTGCCTTTCGTGCTGAAAAAGCTGGTGATAAAGCGCAAGCCTACCACAATGGTCAGCACGGCAAAGCTGAACTCCAGCAGCGGCCTTAGAAACGCAAGTAGCTTCACCCGTTAGTGCACCAGAATCCAGGGCTCGTCGGACTGATGCGCGCGCAGGCTGCCGAAAGGCTCTAAGTCCAAACCATATGTTTCAAAAACGGCCTGCACAGCGGCGCGACCTTCCGGTGCTACGCACACGAGTAGTCCACCGCTGGTCTGCGGGTCGCAGAGCCACTGCTGCTGCTCGTCCGTAATCGTCCCGATCTTATGGCCGTAGCTGTCCCAGTTGCGCATAGTGCCGCCCGGAACGGCTTTCTGCTGGCGGTATTCTTCGGCTTCAGCCAGCAACGGCACTTTGCGGAAGTCAATTTCGGCGGTCAGGTTGCTGCCCTCGCACACTTCCGAGAGGTGACCCAGCAAGCCAAAACCCGTAACATCCGTTATGGCGCGCACAGCTTCCAGCTGACCTAGGTCGTAGCCGATTTTGTTGAGCTGCATCATCTGCTGCGGCGCAATGGCTTCGTGCTTCGGCTTCAAGATGCCCCGCTTCTGAGCCGTCGTCAGCATCCCGACGCCGAGCGGCTTGGTCAGGTAAAGCTCGCAGCCGGCCGTGGCTGTATCGTTTTGCTTCAGGTTTTTAATGTCCAGCATACCTGTCACGGCCAAGCCAAAGATGGGTTCCGGCGAGTCAATGCTATGGCCGCCCGCCAGCGGAATGCCCGCTTCCTGGCAAATGCTGCGGCTGCCCTCAATCACGCGGCGCGCTACTTCCGGGGCTAGCTTATCGACGGGCCAACCGAGCACGGCAATAGCCATCACGGGCCGGCCACCCATGGCATACACGTCGCTGATGGCGTTGGCGGAGGCAATACGGCCGAAGTCGTACGCATCATCCACGATGGGCATAAAGAAATCGGTCGTGCTGATCAGGGCCTGCCCGCCACCGATGTCGTACACGGCGGCGTCGTCGCGGCTGCTGTTGCCCACCAGCAGCTTGTCGTCGTGGGGCTGGGGCAGGCTGGTGTGCAGAATCTGGTCGAGCACTTTCGGCGCGATTTTGCAGCCGCAGCCCGCGCCGTGGCTGTATTGCGTAAGGCGGATGGTATCGGTGATTTCTTGGTCGGGAGTCATGTGCAAAAGCTGTTTTATTCTTAACAAAGAAGGCCGGACCTAGGTGCGCAGCCAGGCTATTTATTGGCTCCAGGCTGCGTTGTCGGGAGCTTCTTTCGGCGTTGTGTCCGGCTGCAAAGGCCCACGGACCGACTGCGTTGCCAGTTGCCGCAAGCCTTCCTGTTGCGCTACGGCCAGCACCCGCGACGCGTTTTCTACCGCGTCGCAGGTATCGGAAGGAACTCGCACCACCCGAACATTCTTCTTCTCGGCGAGGCCGTAGCTGTAGGTTTTGTCGTAGTAGCTCAGCGCTATAGCCACCATTTTCTCCATGTCACCAATTTCAATGGCGGCCAGAGCTTCTTTGGTGGCTAGTCCACCAAGGCGCTTACTAATGCGCCGAATGGCTTCGGCTAGCTGCTCCGGGTCTTCGCGGCCGTACTCGGAAGCTAGTTTGCGGATGCGCACCGGCTGCGGAATGTCGAGCACCACCAGCGGGACATGGCGCATTTGCTCAAAGAAGGGTTTGGGGATGCCAATGGAACCAATGGTTAGGCTTTCATCTTCGACCCACGGCACGGCATCGGCAGGTAACTGACTAAGAACAAAGGCTAGGTCATTCTCAAACTGTTCGGGCGTAGGCTGAGGTGGCAGACCAATAGCGCCGAAGGAAGAACCCTTGTGATTGGCCAATCCTTCCAGGTCGAGAACTGGCTGCTGCTGCCGGGCTAGCTCCTGCAACACATCGGTTTTGCCCGAGCCAGTGAGGCCACCCAGAACTAGCAGCGGCCTAGGCTGTGCAAACTCCGCCAAGGCCCACCGCCGGTAATCTTTATAGCCTTTGTCGAGCAGATGCACCCGAAAGCCAGCCAGCTCCAACAGCCACTGCACGGCTCCGCTGCGCATGCCGCCACGCCAGCAGTGCAACCGTACTTCTTTATTGGGCGCGATTTTTTGCGCCTGCTTCACCATGCGGCTCATCTTCGGGCCAAAGAAATCCAGCCCGACCAGCACCGCCTTTTCTTGGCTAACCTGCTTGTAGGTCGTGCCAATGCGGGCGCGCTCCTCATCCGAAAACAGTGGAAAGCTCACCGCCCCCGGAATGTGCCCCTGCGCATACTCCACCGGCGCCCGCGCATCAAGAATAGGAGCATCAACGGGACTCTGTAGAAAGTCGGAGAGCGGAAGACGGGGCATGAGTTTCAGTTATCATTTAACATTTACCAATTAACATCTGCCATTTGCCAAGTAGCATCTGGTAGTTATCATTCACCTGATACGAGTTATCCTGGAGTAGTTCGCACCTAGGTTGTTAAATGTTAATTGGTAAATGTTAAATGGTAGATGTAAGTTGTCTTCTGTACAGTTGAATAGTGTTTTCCAAACCTAGGTACAGAGCGTCGCAGATCAGGGCATGACCAATACTAACTTCCTCCAGGCCGGGTAAGTTCTGGTGCAGGTAGGCTAGGTTTTCCAGATCGAGGTCGTGGCCGGCGTTCAGACCTAGGCCTAGCTGCTGAGCCAGCTCAGCGGCTGCTTTATAAGGAGCAAGCGCCGCTGCTGGGTCAGTTTTGTACTGCTGCGCATAGGCTTCCGTGTACAATTCGATGCGGTCGGCACCGGTTCCGACGGCGGCTTTCACCATCGCCAGATCGGGGTCGAGGAAGATAGATACGCGGCAGCCCAGCGCCTTCAGCTCCGTGACGATACCTAGGAGGTACACCTGATTTTTTATCGTATCCCAGCCCGCGTTGGAGGTAATGGCGTCCGGCGCGTCGGGTACGAGCGTCACTTGTTCGGGGCGCACCTGGCGCACCAGCTCCAGAAAGTCGGGCGTGGGGTTGCCTTCCACGTTCAGTTCCGTCGTCACGATGTTCTTCAAATCGCGCACATCCTGGTAGCGGACGTGGCGCTCATCGGGGCGGGGGTGAACGGTGATGCCTTCCGCGCCGAACCGCTCGCAGTCCTGGGCGGCCTGTAGCAAGTCGGGGCGGTTGTGCCCGCGGGCATTCCGCAGGGTGGCTATTTTATTTATGTTTACGCTTAGCTTTGTCATCGGATTTTAACGCCTGAATCTAGTTCTCTCATACGGCTAGTACGCTTCAAAAGTACACGGCCTCGCGAAACCGCCGGAATTTGAAATCATTTCCCGCAGCGGTTCCCGACTAAACCACTCCCTCCCATGGCTCTGAAAGAAACCATCGACGCAGACATCAAAAAGGCAATGCTGGCCAAAGACAAAGTGCGGCTGCAAGCCTTGCGCAGCATCAAGTCGCAGATTCTGCTGGCCGAAACTGCCGAAGGTGCCCACGGCGCGGCCCTCACACCCGACGCCGAAATCAAGCTCCTGACCAAAGCCGCCAAGCAGCGCCGCGAAGCCGCCGAAACCTACCAGAAGCAGTTCCGCTCCGACCTCGAAGAAATAGAGTTGGCCGAGCTAGCCGTCATTGAAGAGTATCTGCCCAAGCAGCTTTCCGAAGCGGATCTGGTAGAAAAGCTCGTCGGCATCATCCAGCGCGTTGGCGCCACTGGCCCTTCCGACCTAGGTAAGGTGATGGGCGTAGCTGCCCGCGAGCTTTCAGGCCAAGCCGATGGCCGCATGATTTCACAAGTAGTAAACAGCCTGCTCAACAACACAAACGCGTAAAAGGTGAGGTGGTGAACTAGTGAGATGGTGCTGTAGCTAAATTGCTTAAAGAACATTAAACTCACCATTTCGCCACCTCACCATTTCACCGCTATGTCTGGCCTCGATATTCTGTTGCTGCTGCTATTAGCCGTTGGAGCGGTGAAGGGCTTTCGGCGCGGCCTCGTTATAGAGTTGGCTTCGCTGCTGGCCTTCGTGCTGAGCGTAGTCGGCGGCTTGGCTTTGCTTAGTGATGCGGTGCCGTTCGTGCGGCATTATATCGGGGAAGCGTTCGGGATGTTGTCTTTCTTCTCGTTTCTGCTGGTGTTTGTGCTCATCGGCTGGGGCGTGCATCTGCTGGGCGGAGTCATCAAAACGGCCGTGCATCTAACCCCGTTAGGTATCCTCGACAACCTGTTGGGCGGTGCCCTAGGTGCCGTCAAGTGGCTGCTGGGCCTGAGCTTGTTTCTGTATGGCATCGGGCTGGCGGATATCCAGCTGATTTCCCCGAATGTAGTTGCCGATTCGCAGGTCTTACCCTTAGTGAAGAAGGCCACTCCTGTGGCGCTGCAACTCGTAGCCCTCGTGCTGCCCTTCGCCGGCAAGCTCCTAACGCAGCTGCGGGCCGTGTTCTAAGAAGTGCTGCGCAATGAAGGCTGCGCAAGATCGTTGAACATCCAGCGCCGCTACTCAGTTAGTCTATCGTGCATATTCTCCTGCTGGATAATTTCGATTCCTTCACGTACAACCTGCTCGATTACCTGCGGCAAGTAGGCGTGACGGCCCACGTCTGCCGCAATGATGTGCCGTTGGCCGCGCTGGAGCGCCAGCAGTTCGACGGAATCGTTCTGTCGCCGGGGCCGGGCACACCAAGCAGCGCCGGCAATCTGATGCGGGTTATCGAGCGTTACCACCGCGAGTTGCCGATGCTAGGTGTCTGTCTGGGCCATCAGGCGCTGGGGCAGTTTTTCGGCGGTCAGATAAAGCGCGCCGCTCGGCCGATGCACGGCAAAGTATCGCAGATAGACTGCGCGACAGATAACCCATTGTTCACGGATTTGCCGCCGCAGCTAACCGTTACGCGCTACCATTCGCTTGTCGTTGAGGAGCTTCCCTCGGTGCTGCTACCGCTGGCCTATACCGCCGACGAGCACCGCGAACTGATGGCCTTCCGGCATCGTACGTTGCCACTTTACGGTGTGCAGTTTCACCCCGAAGCGCTGCTCACCACGCAAGGGCTAGCTTTGCTCCGCAATTGGGTCAAGTATTGTATCATTGCAAAGGCCGCCGGGCTGGCATCAACCGGACCTAGGGCCCACTCATATTATGGAATTTCAGGTTAAAGAACGCGGTGAGTTTCAGTACATAGACGAAGGCCAGGGCGAGGTGCTTTTGCTTTTGCATGGCCTGTTTGGCGCCCTCAGCAACTGGGAAGAAGTTATTGCAACGTTCAAACCGGCGTACCGCGTCGTGATTCCGCTGCTGCCTATCTACGAGATGCCGCTCACCAAAGCGAGCGTGCCGGGGCTGGTGGCGTTTGTGACGGGTTTCGTCAAAGAGCTAGGTTTGAATGAGCCACTTACCGTACTCGGCAACTCCCTGGGCGGCCACGTAGCGCTGGAGTATACCCTGCGTAATCCGGGGCACGTGCGCCGACTGGTACTCACCGGCAGCAGCGGCCTATTTGAAGATTCGATGGGCGGCTCGTTTCCGAAGCGCGGCAACTACACCTTTGTGCAGGAGCGGGTAGGCTACACGTTCTACGACCCGAATGTGGCTACCAAAGAGTTGGTAGATGAAGTGTTCAGCGTCACCAATTCCAACTCTAAGTGCCTGCGCATCATTAGTATTGCGCGTTCGGCGCAGCGGCATAATCTCAGCAAAGACCTAGGTCGAATCGCCGCCCCCACGCTGCTGGTGTGGGGCCTGAACGATACCATTACGCCGCCCGTGGTAGCGCACGAGTTCAACCGCCTAATTGCCAATTCGGAGCTGCACTTTCTCGACCACTGCGGCCACGCGCCTATGATGGAGCGCCCGCACGAGTTTAACGCATTACTGGATAAGTTTTTGCGGCGTACGGCAACACAGATGGTAGCAAGCCGGTAAACAATCAGCGACTCTGTTTGCTAATAAGCAAAGCGTCTGCTTTATTGCTTACTTATCAATTCTGCGCGTAGCACGGTTTGGCTACGCTCTCCGTTTTCTCGCCGATATACTGCATGATTGCCGAAGACCTGCTCAATCACATGATTCCGCCGCTGAAAGTGTCGGATTCAGTCGGCAAAGCGACCCGATGGCTGGAGGAATTCCACATCGGTCAGCTGCCAGTGCTGAACAACCGTGAGTACCGTGGCCTCCTCACCGAAGCCGACCTGCTGGATCATCCTAATCCGGATGAGCTGCTGGCAACCGTTCCGATCGGGTATGCTGACCTGCATGTGCAGTATAACCAGCACTTCTACAGCGTGATGGAACTGGCTATTCAGAACAAAGTGCAGCTGGTGCCAGTGCTCAACGATGAGCGCGAGTACGTTGGCGTCGTATCTATCGGCGACACTGTAGCGGCTTTCGGGCAAATGCCCATTGGGGTAGGACAGGGCGGCATTCTGGTGCTTTCCATGGATGAGCGCGACTACTCGCTCACCCAGATCAGCCGCTACGTTGAGGAAAACAACGCCAAAATCCTGAGCGCGCACGTAGCCAAGGATGAGCAGGACCCTTATAAGATTCGCCTGACGCTCAAGCTCAATACGCCTAACCTCACGCGCATTATCGCTACGCTGGAGCGGTTTGGCTATGTCATCACGGCTCAATTTAATGGGGCCAGCGAAGTAGGCGAAGATGAGCAAGCTAGGTTCGACGCCCTGCTGAAATACCTGAGCCTTTAACAGCTGTTGAGGAGCTAACAGGCAAGCGTAAAGGCAAGCTTCTTGCTCAAACCTAAGCTCAGCAGCCTTTATCGTTATTAAGCCACAACGCTACATTCAGAACGTTACCTTCTTACTCCTGCTGGCTTTGCTGCTGGGGTGGAATCCTGTTGCTACGGCTGCCCCGCTGGCGCCACCCGACTCAGTCCGGCGTGCACCCTTGGACAGCCTGATGCAGGCGCAGTGCCCGGGCTACAGTGTGTTGCGCGTGGCTACCGTGCTGTTTGTCGGGAATGAAGTAACCAAGGAAAGCACCTTGCGTGCGGAGCTGGACTTTAAAGAAGGAGATACGATTGCCGCCCCGAAGCTAGCTCGCCGGCTGGAGCAAAACCGCCAGCGGATCTTCAATCTTCAGCTTTTCCACTCGGTAGCGGTGCAGGCAGTATGCCGCAACGGCGAAATTACGGTACTGTTTGGGGTGCAGGAGCGGTGGTACACCTTTCCCACACCCATCTTTTCGCTCGCCGACCGCAACTTCCGCTCCTGGCTCGACCGCCCCGATCATTGGCGCCGCGTGGATTATGGCCTGCACCTGGTTCGACGCAACTTTCGGGGCCGCAATGAGCAGATTATCGGTAACTTACAGCTAGGTTTCAACCGTAAATATGAGCTGTTTTACGAAGCCCCAGGCTATGGTAAGCGGCGACGCATTGGCTTCGGCGCGGGCGCTTCCTACTACCGCAGCCACGCCCTCGACTATGCCACAGTACGCGACCGATTGGTCAACTTTCGGGAGGAAGAGAGCTTTCCCATTGAGCGCCAATATGTAACGGCTGGTTTGCGCTGGCGCCGTACCGTGCAGCACCTGTCGGCTTTCGACATTTCCTATCACCACGAGCGTATCTCCGACTCAATTCAGCAGCGCAATCCGGATTACTACCTAGGTCGCACGCGCCGGGAGTATCTAGAGTTTAGCCTGACTACTACGCTCAACCAGCGCAACACCTTCGCCTATCCGCTGACCGGGCGCTTTGTGCAGTTTGCCGCCGTTCAGCGAATGTTCCTGACGCCCGGCAGCAGCCCCATGACCACTCTGCGCGGACGTTATGCTCAGTACTTCGACCTAGGTCATCGGTTTTACTATGACTTTGGCCTGCAAACACAATTACGCTTTAGCCGTCGCGTCGCGTATGCCGACAATCGGGCGTTCGGCTATGAGGCGCTTGTGCGCGGCTACGATCCGTATGTAATAGACGGCCGACACTATGGGCTGGCGCAGCAGAGCATATCGTATCGGCTGTTTGACGCTGGTCGAATCCGGCTGGGTAACATCCAGAACCCCAAGATAAATACGATTCCACTGGTGTTGTATGCCAATCTTTTTACAGATGCTGGCTATGTTAGCGCGTTGTCACCTAGGCCTACTAACCAACTGCCAAACCAGTTTTTAGCGTCCGTAGGCGTCGGTTTGCATTTGGTTACGTATTACGACCGGGTTCTAACCGTTGAGTACACCCGCAACAAACACGGGCAAGGTGGTTTTTTCTTCCGTTCCGAATTTCCTATCTGACTTTTAACTCCTGCGCTGGCGGGTCGTCTTTCCTATGAAAATAGCTATTCTGGGCAAGCCTTTTAGCGAAGCTGCCCAGCCTTTTGTGCAGGCCCTTCTCGAAGACTTGGTGGCGCGCCAAGCCGAAGTGCTTATTGCAGAGTCCTTTCGTACGTACCTCGATAATAGCCTGCGACTACCCGAAGGTATCGGTAGCTTCCGCCGTGGCGATTCGTTACGGGGCGTACAGTTTGTGTTCAGCATCGGCGGCGATGGTACCCTGCTCGACACGGTCACGTACGTAGGCAATCTGCAAATTCCTATCCTAGGTATCAACGCCGGGAGGCTAGGTTTTCTGGCCACCGTCACCCCGGCTCATCTGGCGCAAGCCATTGATAGCCTCTTCAAAGGCCACTTCGTTATTGAGGAGCGGAGCCTGATCCGGGTAGATACCGACCCCGATGTGTTTGGTGATATCAACTTCGGCCTGAACGAATTTTCAATTCTGAAGCGCGATACATCGTCAATGATCGTTGTACACACGTACATCGACGGCGAGTACCTGAACTCGTATTGGGCTGACGGTCTGATCGTGTCTACGCCAACCGGCTCCACTGGCTACTCGTTGAGTTGTGGCGGGCCCGTCATGCTGCCCCAAACCAACAATTTCATCATTGCCCCCGTATGCCCGCACAATTTGAATGTTCGTCCACTGATCGTTTCAGACCGGAGCGTTATTTCGTTCGAGATAGAAGGGCGTAGCAATAATTTCCTGCTGTCGCTCGATTCCCGTTCTGAGCCGGTTGATGCTGGCGTGCAAATTGCTGTCCGTAGAGAAACATTTACAGCCCGGTTGGTGAAGCTGAATCATGTTAATTTCTTAAGCACGTTGCGTAGCAAGCTGAATTGGGGGTTAGATCGTCGAAATCCGGCCGGTATACCCCTCTAAGAACATACACATTTTTTAATCAAGTGTTTTTTAAAGTTCTCAGCAACTTCTACTTTTGTCATCGACTACAACCGTGACGTTACAGTTTTTTGATTAATTCAATTTCGCTTTTTCTCAACATCCGCTTATATGAAGCAAATTTTCACTCATACATTAGGTCTGCTTCTAGCAGTTACGCTGGTCGCGACCGAGGCTAATGCGCAGCAATTTACTAAGCGGAAACAGTACAATTCCGTGGGCGTTACGTTGAACGCCATGAACTACTTCGGCGACATCGTGCCGAAGCCTAGCTTCGCCAGCTTTCGGGTAGCTGCTTCCCGGCCTAATATAGGAGTGAATGTAACCCGACGTTTTGCGCCCCGGCTTTCGGCTCGTGCCTCTTTTGCCTATGGCCGGATCACTGGTGACGACTACAAAGCAGCCGATCAGAATGACCCGGATGCAAAGTATCGCTACCACCGCAACATGAGCTTCCGCAACGACATCCTTGAGCTATCGGCGGTAGGTATCTTCGATCTAATTGAGAACCGCAATAACTACCTCAAGCGCCCTGATTTCGTGCCTTACGTGTTTGCAGGTATTGCTGTATTCCACCACGCTCCTAAAGGCTTAGTAGGTACCGGCGCCAATGCCGGATCGGACACGCAAGGCTTGACGCAGGGTAGCTACATTGATTTGCAGCCTTTGCAAACCGAAGGTGTATCATATAGCAAGACTCAGGTTTCTATTCCGTTTGGCGGCGGCGTACGCTACAAGCTGAACAAGAGCTTCGACATTGGTCTGGAGCTAGGCTGGCGCAAAACCTTCACGGACTATCTGGATGATGTCAGCAAAAACTACATTGCCGAAACTAAGCTAACTACTCCTGCTGCCAGATATTTTGGTCACTACAACGTTCGCAACGATGATGGTCCTTTCCCGAGCTTCAACGCGGAAGGTTCTCAGCGTGGCAAAGGCAATGAGAAGGATTGGTATATCGTTACGGGTTTAACGCTTAACTATATCCTGGCTCCACGCGTTAAGAGCCCAAAATTCCGCTAGGCAGCCTATCTTGGCTGTCTCATTACATCAACAGCCAGTATAATGACTCAGTCGGTTCTCCGTTCAGCACTCCTTGCTTGCTTCGTGCAAGCAGGGAGTGTTTTTTTTGCTTCTTCGGCATCTGCTCAAAATACCAGTGAGCTAGGGCTAGGTTTGGGTGGCCTTACCTATAAAGGGGAGTTATCACCAAATTACCAGTTTAAGAACAACCGTCCTGCTTTCACTATCTTCTACCGGAAAGACATTTCGGCGCCTATTACCTTGCGCGGCGCCCTAATGGGTGGATTGCTGCGCGCAGACGACGGCAATGTGAAAGGAGAGGGCGGGACCAACCCGCCGCTGCCCGCCTATCGGCAGGCTAACATGAAGGGCAATCTGGTGGAACTCTCTGGGGCACTAGAGTATAATTTCTTCGACTATCATAACCGCCGCGATAAAATACACCTTACGCCATACGTGTTTATCGGTATCGCCGGATTTTATGCCAGTGTAGAGACAAAGACCAACAATGGCGCGCTGGCAACTGCATTGAACAAAAACGGTGGCTCATTAGGAATTGCCATACCCGCCGGTGTTGGTATCAAATACGCCATGTCGCCGCGTTGGAACCTAGGTCTGGAAGTAGGTGCCCGCAAAGCCTTCACTGACAACCTAGACCACATCAGCAAGCAAAGCCCGCTGATTGCTAACCGCCACGACCAAGATTGGTACTTCTACAACGGCGTGAGCATCTCTTACACATTCTACAAGATCCGTTGCCCAGAGGATTAATCGAGAACGAAGAAGTAGTTGACGGACAGCGAATCACATTAGGAAAGAGGGAATGCAACCATTTGCGTAACTTGCGGCCTCTTTACTAAAAAATGCCGATGGCCTCCCGGTCTGAGATTGATTCCCATAATATACCTGCCCATGTTGCCGTTATCATGGACGGCAATGGTCGTTGGGCGAAGCAAAAAGGTGGCTTACGCATCTTTGGGCACCAAAATGCAATAACGGCCGTTCGAGAGACAGTAGAGTCTGCCGCAGAGCTAGGAGTGAAATTCCTGACTCTGTATGCGTTTTCTACTGAAAACTGGAACCGGCCCAAGCATGAGGTGATGGCCTTGATGCAGCTTCTGGTGCATACCATTCGCCAGGAGACCCCGACGTTGCTCAAGAACAATATTCGCTTGCAAGCCATCGGGCAGATTGATAGTCTACCGGCTTCCTGTCAGCAGGAACTGGCAGAAGCTATTGCGCTGACTAAGGCAGGAGCCGGCATGACGCTGGTGCTGGCTTTGAGCTACAGCGGTCGTTGGGACCTGACTCAGGCTGCGCAGCGCATGGCCACCGACATAGCAGCGGGTAAGCTCCGGCCCGAAGCAGTGAACGAGCAAACAATTGAGCAATACCTGGCTACCGCCGGGATGCCCGATCCGGAATTGCTTATTCGCACCAGCGGCGAGCAACGCATCAGTAACTTTCTGCTTTGGCAGCTTGCTTATACTGAGCTGTATATAACAGATCTGCTGTGGCCGGATTTCCGGCGAGAGCATTTCTACGACGCCATTCAGGCGTACCAGCGTCGAGAGCGGCGGTTTGGTAAAACTAGTGAACAGCTAACCGTTTCGTAGGGTTTCGAATGATTTCTTCTTCTAATACGCTTTCCCGGCTGCTACCCTTTGTGCTGGTGCTTGGCTTAACTGCCGGTACGGCGCAAGCACAAGGAACACCCGGAGCCTCCGCAGCTCCTGCTGGCGAGGAAGCACAGCGTTACGAGCTAGGTGGCATTACCATCAGTGGCACTCGCTACCTGGATCCTAATACGCTTATAGGGCTGACAGGTTTAAAAATTGGTGACCCAATCTCTATTCCGGGGGAAGAAATTGGCAGAGCAATCCGCAAGCTCTGGGACCAAGGTATTCTGGGGGATGTGAGTGTAAGCATCGCACGCACGGAAGGACGGCGTATCTTCTTGGACTTCAACTTGAAGGAGCGTCCGCGGCTCTCGAATTTTGTGTTCACGGGTATCAGCAAAGGGCAGGCCGATGAGCTGAAGAACAAGATTAAGCTGATCCGGGGTAAGGTAGTGACGGATGCGTTGCTGAATAACACCCGCTCGCAGGTCCGGAAGTTCTATACCAACAAAAGCTTCCTCGACGCGAAAGTCACGATTACCCAGGTGCCCGACTCGGCGCTTTCCAATAGCGTCGTGTTGAAAATCAATGTGGATAAAGGAGACAAAATCCGAATTCGTGACATTGACTTTGTGGGCAACACGGCCTTCTCAGATGGCAAACTCCAGAAAAAGCTGAAGAAGACAAAGGCAAAAAAGTCGTACAAGCTGCTCACCTCCGGCAAATTCCAGCCCAAGGAATACGAAGAGGACAAGACCAAGCTGCTGGATTTCTACAACGCGCAAGGCTACCGCGACGCCGTTATCTTGTCGGATACGCTTATTCGGCAAGAGGATGGATTGGCGCTCCGCATCCGTGTGGATGAAGGCCCTAAGTACTACTTCCGTCATATCACATGGGCCGGCAATTACCTCTACGATGATAAGACTCTAGCTTCAGTGTTAGGTATCAAGCCGGGTAGCGTTTATAGCAAAGAAACGCTGGATAAGCGCCTGAACTATAACCCGACGGGGCAGGATATTACCTCGCTCTACATGAACGATGGATACTTGTTCTTCCAGATTGATCCTATCGAGACGAAAGTAGAAGGTGATTCCATTGATATTGAAATGCGCCTGAACGAAGGGGTACAGGCTCGTATCAAAGAAGTTAGTATTGCCGGCAACACCAAGACCAGCGACCATGTGCTGCGCCGGGAACTGCGTACGCTGCCCGGCGATAAGTTCAACCGGGAACTGCTCATTCGTTCTCAGCGCGAAATTTCGACCTTAGGTTATTTTGACCCGGAGAAGGTGGGTATCAACCCCGTGCCGAACCCCGCCGATGGTACAGTCGATATCAACTATACCGTGGTCGAGAAGCCTTCCGATCAGATTACCCTGTCGGGTGGTTGGGGCGGCTACGCAGGCTTTATTGGCACAGTAGGTTTGGTGTTCAATAACTTCTCACTGCGTAAAGCCGGAGATTTCCACAACTGGACGCCAGTACCAGCGGGTGATGGTCAGCGTCTGGCGCTGAACGTGCAGGCCAACGGATTGCAGTACCAAGCCTATTCGCTGTCCTTCACAGAACCTTGGCTAGGTGGGCGCAAGCCTAACTCGCTTTCGTTTAGCCTGAACAAAAGCATCAGCCGCATCACCTACGGCAGCACCTTCGATGTAAGCACGGGTAGCTACATCAAGTCGAACAGTGCTTCATTGGGGCTAGGTCGCCGCTTGCGGGTGCCAGATGACTACTTCACGTTAAGTAACTCACTGTCGTTCACGCAGTATGATTTCCAGAACTATGGTCAGTACCTAGGTGGTGGACTTCCTAATACTGGCAAGGCAAACAACATTACCCTCAATACGACCCTATCCCGTAACAGCATCGACAACCCGACGTTCACGCGGCGCGGTTCTTCGCTGTCGTTGAGCTTGAGCCTGACGCCGCCTTATTCAGTGTTTAAAGGTGCTCACCCTGATCCGATTGAGTGGGTAGAGTTCCACAAATGGATGTTTGATGCTTCGTGGTTCACGCCAGTGGTAGGAAAGCTGGTGCTGAACACGCGGGCGCACTTTGGCTTCATCGGTACCTACAACAACAATCGTAACCCCGGACCTTTCGAACGCTTTAAATTGGGCGGTGCTGGCCTAGGTTACGGTGGGTCAGCTAACTTCTTAGTTGGTACGGAATACATTGGCTTGCGCGGCTACGCTGACCCTAACGACGCTAACGCTATTCCAACGGCGCAATCGCAGCAAAGTGGTGGTATCGTGTACAATAAGTACGTGATGGAGATGCGTTATCCGGTGAGTTTGAACCCGGCCGCTACGGTTTATGTCTTAGGGTTTGCGGAGGCTGGTAATGCCTTCGATCAGTACACCAACTACAATCCGTATAAGCTGTATCGCTCGGCTGGGATAGGTGCCCGCATCTTTATGTCAGCCTTCGGCTTGCTTGGGTTCGACTACGGTATTCCGTTCGACGATATTCCGCGGACTGCAACCAATGCTGGAACAGCACAGAAACAAGGTATCTTCCACTTCATTATTGGTCAGCAGATTCGCTAACCTAGCTCAGCAATCGACAACGTCACGTTCTCTTTCTCCTATGAAGAAGCTTCTTTCGCTGTTATCAATGGTTTTGTTGTGTGCCCTAGCTCCTGCGGCACAGGCGCAGAAGTTCGGCTACGTAGACTCAGAATACATTCTTAGCAAAATTCCGGCTTACTCAACGGCCCAGCAGGAACTAAATACACTCTCTGGGAATTGGCAGAAAGACATTGAGAGTCAGAAGAAAGACCTCGATAAGCTCTACCGGACGTACCAAGCGGAAGAAGTGCTACTCACCGAGCCGATGAAGAAAAAACGGCAGGATGAGATTCTGAAGAAGGAACAGGAAATCAAGGCGTATCAGAACAAGATTTTCGGTTACGAGGGCCAACTCTTCAAGAAGCGGCAGGAATTAACCAAGCCCGTGCAAGATCAGGTATTCGAAGCCGTGGAGAAAGTCGCGAAGAAAAAGCAGCTAGCCATTGTATTCGATAAGTCGGGCGACCTGACGATGCTGTACACCAACCCGGTCCACGATTACACTGAGTTTGTGTTGGAAGAGCTAGGTTTGGCCAACGAAGAACGGAACCAACCCGGCCAGAAAGGAACGGTACGGACCGTGCAAACGCCACCTACACCGGCCGGCGACGCAGCCGAAACGGAGACCGAACCAGCGCCGCGTTCAGCCCCCAAAGCTGCCCGCTCGCTGAACGGACAGCGTGCGAGTGGCGGAAAGAATTAACTTTGTATTATAAATCAACTCTTTGACTGTTTTCTTTTTAATGACACCTATGAACAAAATCCGCCTTGCCCTAGCCGCGGCCGCTCTCACTTTCGTCACGTCTACTGCTGCCCTGGCTCAGGCTCCGCTGAAAATCGGATACACCAGCGTGGAGTACGTACTCAGCCAGATGCCCGAGAGCAAGCAGATTGAGTCGCAGCTGAAGACGTATAGCACGCAACTGGAAAACCAGCTGAAGAGCAAGTACAGCGACTATCAGACAAAAGCCGAAGCCTATCAGAAAGGTGCTTCTGCCATGACAGAAGTCGTGCGGGCTGATAAAGAGAAAGAGCTAACTGGCCTGCAAACTTCGATTCAGGAGTTTCAGCGCAGTGCCGACCAAAGCTTACAGCAAAAGCAGCAATCGTTGCTGAAGCCAGCGCTCGACAAGCTCCAGAAAACCATTGACCAGGTAGCCGACGAAAATGGCTATACCTACGTTCTGAATTCGGATGGCGCTAGCCCTGTGCTGCTGCACGGCCCGAAGGATGGCGACATCTCGGACCTCGTACTAAAGAAGATGGGTATTACACCGGGTGCCGCTCCTACGGCAGCCGCAGCTCCAGCTACTACGACTCCTGCTTCAACGCCAGCCGTTCCGACTGGTGGAGCTACCAAGACCAAAACCAAGAAGAAATAAGTAGCACTTGCTTTTTCTGCCAGATAAGCCGGAGCCCTGCGCTCCGGCTTTCTTGTTTTAATACTTCTACTTTCATGTCCGAAATAGATCTACTTCCTGCTCCTGATGACCTGCCTGAAGAGGATGATAACGATGGTGGCGATGAGCTCTATGAGCATCACCGCATCCGGGTTGACAAGGGTCAGGAGCTGCTACGGCTCGATAAATTTTTGCTGAATCGGCTGCCGAACGCATCGCGCACCAAAATCCAGAACGCTATTGAGGCAGAAGCGGTGCAGGTGAATGACAAGGTGGTTAAGTCGAGCTACCGTATCAAGCCGTTTGATGTCATTACCATTACGCTGCCCGAGCCGCCCCGCGAAGCTAAAGTGGTGCCGGAGCCGATGGAGTTGGATATCCGCTACGAAGACGAGTCGTTGCTGATTGTGAACAAGCCGGCTGGCCTTGTGGTGCACCCGGCATTCGGCAACTGGAATGGTACGTTGGTGAATGGCTTGGCGTATCACCTGAGCAACTTACCCACAGGGCGCAATGGGGAAATCCGGCCGGGCCTTGTGCATCGCATCGATAAAGACACTTCTGGGCTGTTGGTCATCGGGAAAACGGAGTGGGCGATGACGCACCTGTCCCAGCAGTTCTTTCATCATACCATCGAGCGAACGTACCTAGCTTTGGTGTGGGGCGTACCGAAAGAGCCGCAGGGTACTATTCGCGGCCACATCGGGCGGAGCATCAAAGACCGCAAGATACAGGCTGTGTATCCAAATGGCGAGCAGGGCAAGGCAGCCGTGACGCACTACAAGGTGCTGCGCTCGTTTCAGCACGTTGCGCTGCTGCAATGCAACCTCGAAACAGGCCGTACGCACCAGATTCGGGCGCACATGAAGTACATCGGGCATCCGCTCTTTTCCGACGCAACATATGGCGGCGACCGGATCGTGTACGGGCAGCCTAATGGCTCTTACAAGGCTTTCGTGGAGAATGCCTTCAAGCTAATGCCTCGACAGGCACTGCACGCCAAATCGCTCGGCTTCGTGCATCCGGTTACCGGCGAGCACATGCACTTCGAAGCTGAGCTGCCAGCCGACTTTCAGGCCGTGCTGGCTAAGTGGGAACTGTACGCTGAAAGCCCTGCTGAATAGCTAGGTTTCACTTTGCGACAAAAACAAAAAAGCCCGCTACGTACGTAGCGGGCTTTTTCAATGCAAAGCTAGGCAGCGAAGTATTATTTCTTGCTGTTGATTGAAGCTATTGCGGTCTTGGCCTTGGAGTTGGCTGGGTCCAGGGCCAGCATCTGCTGGTAGTAGGGGAGAGCAGATGCCTTGTCACCCTTTTGGAAATAATAGAAACCTAGGTAGTCATAGGCTTGCAGCAGACCAGCTTTGTAGCGGGTAGGATCTGCTTTTGCCAGCTCAACGTACTTCTCGTAGTAGGGCTTCGCCAGACCTTTCTCCATATTCGGGTCAAGGTTGGCATTAGCGCCAGCACGCATCAGGTAGCCTGGCACGTATTGTGGACGAGCCGTTACCACAGCACTGTAAAGGCTGTCAGCTTTGTCGAACTGATTGTTGTATGAGTAGTACTGGCCCAGCAACACCATATCCGTGAGAGCCGGAGCACCTGTGCCCATACCGGCCCGGAAAGCCTTGATAGCGCTTGGGTAGTCCTTTTTGTGCGCGTAAACAGCAGCTAGCTCAGACTGAATAGAACCAGCATTCTTCGGATCAGCCTGGATAGCCTTGTTCATCACGGCAATAGCCTCATCGTCGCGACCAGCTTTCGACAGCATCTTGCCATAGTAGATGTTGTCATCCTTGATAAGCTTATCGGCTGGCACCATCTTCATGTACTTGTCCATAGCCGCCAGTGCCTGATCGTTCTGGCCCGTTTCGTACAGCGAGTACGCCTGCAAACGGTTCATTGCAACGTTGTTCGGCTCTTTGGCCAGCACTTTCTGGATTTCAGTTAGTGCTTCCGGGTACTTCTTGGTCAGGAAGAGGAAAGAAGCGTACTCGGCATCCGTTTCGGGCGAATGCTCAGCAAGACCTTGATACTTCTTGAAAGTGTCCAGTGCCAGCGGATATTGACCGGCGAAATAATACATCTCGGCCATGTCGCGGTAAGCTGGCGCGTAATTCGGATCAAGGCTAACGGCTTTCTCGAAGTTAGTCCGGGCTTCGTTGTAGTTGCGCGAACGGACGTTCAACTCGCCTTTCTTATAGTAGGCGGTTACGTTATTTGGGTCAGCCATCGTGGCGCGCTCGTAGCTGTTCATGGCTTCGCCGCCACCCGTATCCGTTTTCTGGTAGATGTCACCGCGCGCTATCATCAGCGTTGGCTCATCTTTGCCCTTGTTTACTTTTTGGGCAGCCTCAACGTAGGTCAATGCCTTTGTAACGTCCTTAACATCCGACTCAGCGTAAGCCTGCGCAATGAGGGTGTAGATCTTAGCGTCTTTGCCTTTGCTGGCTTTTACGGCATTATCAAACTGAGCTTCGGCTTCAGCGGTTTTGCCTTGAGCTAATGCTGCGCGGCCAGCTGCTACCAGCGTAAACGCATCTTTCGGGTTCAGCGGAACTCGGTTGAAGTAGTAAGCAGCGGAATCCGGTACTTCACGCAGTTGATAAAGGCGACCTAGCTCATACGAGGCTTCGGGCGAAGATCCTTGTTTCAATAGTGACGCACGAGCTTGACCAAACTGTTCGAGTTCGATTGCTTTTCGGGCGCTTTGTACGTCCTGAGCGACTACAGCAGAAGCTGAAACAGACAAGACAGCGAGGAGCGAAAGCTTCCAGGGCTTGGAGTTCATGAGCAAAAGGTTTAGTGAAAAAGCGTGTGAGGGGAGAGAGAAATACTACAGTTTATTCGTGTTAACAACGCGCATCTGGCCGATGGCCGGCAACAATCCGGATTTCAAGATAATGAGTTGACCTTGATTCCCGGCAACGAAGGACGTAAAGCCTGTACCTAGGCCAGTACGGGCTTCTCGGCTGATGACGTACACCGAACGCGTTAACGGATACGTTTTCAGTGCTAAATACGCCTGATAAGGCTGAACGTAATCGTCGGAATTTGGTGCGCCGGTTTTGGTACTCACGCCTACTACTCGTACTGATTTCAGAAACTTCTGTACGGCTGCGTCATCTCGGTCACTGATCCAGTTAGCACCAACCACCCCAATTGCGTTCGGATGACTAGCAACGTAATCAAGCAGGGCAGAGTTCGATTTAGCCGCGAAAGCGCGTGGTGTAAGCGCCGCACCGCGCGTGACTGAATCCTGAATGTAGCGGGTTGTGCTGGAGCGGTTGGCGTCGAATACTACGTTAATAGCAGCTAGGTTTTTCTTCCCGCTTACCTGCGACCATTGCTGCGTTTTACCGGTGAAGATGTCACGTAGCTGCGGAACGCTGAGCAACGAATCAGGATTGCTGGGGTGCACGATAATAGCTAGCCCATCTGTAGCAATACGAGTAGCCCGAGGCACCAGCTTCATGCGGTCAAACGCAGCTTTTTCAGCCCCATTTAACTCCCGTGATAGGACGGCCACCCGCACTTTGTCGTCGAGCAAGTCCTGCACAGCTTCCTGTTCAGGCTTGTAGTAAGCCGTAACTTTCGCATTCTGATAGAGCTTCTGAAATGTATCAACTTCCGACTTGATAATGGGAGCAAACGTCTCATCCACGCTGACACTGATGGCGCCACTAGTAGGCGTATCCGTCGCGGCTCCCGTGCTAGGTTGGTTCTGGTTGCAAGCCGAGAGCAGAGATGCTGCCACAAAGAGGGAAGCTACAGTAGGTAGCAGATTAACGCGCATCATCATAACGGCTGGAAGACATTTGGCGGTATGCCCGGACAAATCTAATGATTCCATAAAATATGAATACAAAGCTCAGGATCTTCCGCGCTGTTGGCTGAAGAGGAAGCATGTTTGCCGGTGCTACCCACATGAACACTCCTAGGCAGCAATAGAGCACTGCCATAAACATGACGAAGTAGCGAACCAAACGCTGGGGAGACTGCCGGCCTAAACGCTCTTCGGTGGAAGGACGATCTGACATGTGAGAAAAATGAAAAATTAGTGAGTTTTATTGATAACGCGTAGAGGCTGGTAGATTGTTCGCCAGAACTACTGATAAATAGCTACAACCACGCATTTTGATGCAAAAAAGACAAAAAACAGCCTGCTTACTAGTAAGCAGGCTGTTTTTTGTCGTTGCTGAGTAAAACCTAAATGACTCAGACGCCGAAATAGTACTATGCTTTTCTATTCGTAGCGGAAGGTAATTGGTAAGGTGTAGCGCACTGCTACAGCGTGGCTATTCTGCCGTCCAGGCTTCCAAGCTGGCATGTTGCGCACCACGCGAGCAGCTTCTTCATCCGTACCAAAACCTAGGCCTTTGAGAACCTCTACGTTTGAGATAGAGCCGTCAGTATTTACCACAAACGAAACAAATACCTGCCCAGCAACGCTATTTGCTAAGGCAGCGCTTGGGTAATGCAAATTGCGCTGCATGTAGCGGCGGAGTGCTTCCGTTCCACCCGTGAATTCAGGCATGACTTCCGCGTATACAAAAGGTGCTGCCGGTGCTGTTCCTTCTTTCGTATCAGCACCATTACCAGCGGTGCTAGCCGGGCCCGTGGCTGTTGCGTCTATATCTCCGGGCAGATCTTCGGGCCCGGCTATTGCCCCTGGGGGTACTACCGGCGGCGCAACCTCGATGTTCTTTGGCTCTGGCTTGACTTTATCGTTGGCCACAACTTTAGGTGCAGTTGGCTGCGATAATACCCGAACCATCGGCGGATGAACCGATTCTGAGCGTACAGTTGGTTGTACTGGCTTAGGCGGCAGTACAATATGTGTAAGATTAATGGGATCTTCCTTCGGTGGACGTGCAGCCAGCTCGGCAGGCCAGAGTTGCTGCACCAGCATTGGTATGGCAACCAGCAAAAAGCAAAGAACCGAAGCAATAGTAATAGCCGTTGCTAGGTGGCGGTTGTAGAGGCGCCGTAGGACAAAAGCACCATAGGCTTTGTTGCGCCTTTCAAAAATAATGTCGTCTAAAGTGGCGGTAAGCAAGTTGAGAAGGGTCATGCGTTATATGAGCTAAAGGTGAATGGATAATTGCGACACGCATACTCAAGCCCTGTCTGTCTTAGTAATGAACCTGCTTCGCCCTGGCTTTCAGAACATCAACGCACTATATTCTCATAATAGTATGATTGGTGTTGAAAATTTCAAACGCAAAAGCCCGAATTAAGCTAGGCTCAATTCGGGCTTCCTATTGCTGCTATCAAGAGCTTCGGTAGAGAAGCTTACTTACTTAATAGCAAATGTTACAGGGACTGTAAACGATACACTTACAGCACGTCCATTTTGCTTACCAGGTGTGAAGCGGGGCAGTGTCTTAACAGCTGCTACAGCGGCCTCGTCGCAACCTGAGCCAATGCCTTTCTGAACAGTTACGCCAGAAACAGCGCCATCTGGACCTACAACGAAGGTGATAAATACCTTGCCTTCTACTTGGTTACGCAAAGCAAGTGGCGGATACTTCGTGTTCTTCTGAATAGCAGCAAGAAGAGCATCGTTACCACCAGGGAACACCGGCATCTGCTCAACGTAAGTGTAGACTTTGTTTTCTACTACCTCTTTTACTGGTTCAGAGCCAGTACCACCTTCCAGACCATTCAAATCGGGGGGTGGTGGCGCATCTGTATTACCTTTTACGGTTTCAGTTGCGATTTGCTTGCCTTCCAGTTCGTCTTGGTCTGGCACTTTCTCCTCCCTGCGAACCTCTTCATCACGCTTCACAACAGGAGGTGTAAACTTAATGGTTGACACCACGGGAGGTGGGGGTGGGGGTGCCGAGGGTGGCGGTGGCGGTGGCGGTGGCGGTGGCGGCGTAGCCGGGTCCAAAGGCGGTGGCTGCATAAGCTCATTCACCTTAAGGTTCTTGGGCTTTTCTACAATCTTCTCTTCCGGAGCCAGCATTCGGGCTATAAGCGGGAAACTTACTCCGATAAAGAAGAGAGCCGTTGAAATCAGCAGGGCGCGCGTAACGTTTTTGCCGTACAAGCGCCGAAGTACATAAGCTCCGTAGGCTTTGTTACGTCCCTCGAAAACAATGTCGTCGAGAGATGCCTTGGCTAATTGTGCGTTGTCCATCATAGCGCTGAACTTTTAATTAGATCGTTATCCTCTTTGGCTATGTCTACCAGGGCGTATTTCTTCTGGTTCGTGATGTTCATCTCATCAAGGATGTCCACCATGTTCTTATAAGAAGACTTATCTGCCGGTTTGATCAATACCACCAAGTCAGGGTTACTCTTATGAGCTAGCAATACTTGACGGATACCGTTAGCAGCGTAGCTAGAGAGTTTCAACTCTGGTTTGGAAGTGGCATCTACCAAGCCTTCATAATAATACACCTTGTTGTTCTCACCAAGCAGAATAGTCAAAGCATTCGATGCTTTAATTTCTGATTGCTGCTCGTTCTCTTTGGGCTTAACAGGCATGTTAAGCTGCATGACAGTCGGCTTGCTGAAGGTGGTAGTCAGCATGAAGAAGGTGAGAAGAAGGAAGGCTAAGTCCACCATAGGTGTCATGTCGATTTTGGTCGACATTTTCTTAGCCCGCTTCTTTCCACCCTTACCGGAGTCGGCTTGTTGTTGGATTTCTGCCATTGTCTGCGGTCGGGTTTAGTTTACTTCCCAGCTACACCTGGTTTGCCTTCCAGGTCCGTAATTAGGTTGAAACGATTGATATTCTTGTCCTGCAGAAGCTTGATGACTCTCTTCACTGTTGGTACGTCAGCAGCACCATCACCACGAATGGCAATAAAGGCCGGCTTGCCGAAAGCTCTATAAGAAGCTCCTTGAGCGGCAATCACCCATTCAGTCAGCTGATTATTAACCGAGTCAATCGGAATACCAGGCTGCTTAATGGCTTTGCGCTGCTCAGTGTCGCGACTTAGAAAGTCAGGAAGCTGTTGTACGGGTACGCCGAAACTAGCAATGTTAGAGAAGTTCTTTGCTTGGTTAGCATCAAACGTGACTCCGAATTTCGTGCCTACCCGGGCTAGCATGTCTGCCTTAGGCTTAGCATCATCCATTCCGAAGAATACCCGTTTGTCCTTATCAACAGAAATGATGATAACGTGACTTTCAGGTAAGCGAATTTCAGAGGTTGATGCTGGTGTGTCCACGACCACTTCTTCCTGCGGTGCGAACTTAGTAGTGAGCATGAAGAAGGTCACCAGCAGGAATGCCAAGTCCACCATCGGAGTCATATCCAACGAAGGGGACGTTCTGTGAGGTTTTACTTTAGGCATTTCTGGCGTGATTAAGAATTTGATTCAGAAACGGATAGAACTAAGGATTTAGTGCGTAAACCGCAACTTAAGCCTTATAAGTTTCCGTTGCGCCATGGTGCGTTTCACCATGTTGAGCAGCAAACGTCTGAATAATGCTGAAGCCAGTTTCGTCGATGCTGTAAGTCAGCTGGTCAATAGCACTTGTAAAGTAGTTATACGCAACGATAGCTAGTGCCGAGGTACCGATACCTAAAGCCGTGTTAATGAGAGCTTCCGAGATACCAGTAGAAAGAGCAGCGGCATCAGGAGCACCAGCATTAGCAAGGGCAGAGAAGGCGCGAATCATACCAAATACTGTTCCTAGTAGACCGACAAGAGTAGCTACCGAAGCAATGGTAGAAAGGATAACTAGATTCTTCTCCAGCATAGGCAATTCCAAAGCGGTTGATTCTTCAATTTCTTTCTGGATCGCCAATACTTTCTGGTCTTTCTCCATTACACGATCTTGCTCCATCTCTCTGTACTTTAGCAGACCAGCTTTTACAACAGCGGCTACTGAGCCTTTTTGTTGGTCGCATACCGCAACGGCGCCATTAACATCATTGGTATTCAGCTTCTGACGGATAGAACGTACGAAGCTCTCGATGCTCTTAGAACCTTTCGCTTTGCCAATTGTCAGCAGACGCTCGATGGTAAAAGTAATTACCAAGATGAGAAGCGTAAGCAGAATTGGTACAATGAACCCTCCAGCATAAATGGTACCTAGGATGTTGCCGGGGAGCGGCAAGTTTTCGTTGTTACCTCCTTGGAAGTTAGCGCCGTTACCTAGAACAAATTTGTAGAGTACAAGGGCAACTACAAAAGCCAGTGGAATAACGATGGCGGCGAATGCAGCTCCACCACCTTTTTCTTCGCTCTTAGGAGCTGAGGCAGCAGCGGGCCGTGCATTCTTGTTGATGGCATTCTTTTGTTCCATTGTTCCGGAGAATTAGGGTTTGGTGGTGAAAGGTGAATTAACTTGAACTGAGGGTGAAAAAAGATGAATTAAAGCGTGCTAGCTCACGAGAGTTAGCTGCCCTGCTCACCCATACGGTTACTTCATTTAAGAAGCTGAAAAACGTAGGTCTGCTCGTGTGCCGGGCATACTCCACAATGAGGCTAGCCTTGGCAAACCTAAGTAAAAACCTACTGCCTGCCAAATGAAATATGGGTTTAAACGCCGTAAAAGGGTTAGTGACTTCAAAAAATCTAGTTCTCAGAAGAAGAATCTCTCTGGATGGAGGGGACCTGTTTAGCTTGCTCCCAGTACCTGTCCATCTCGGAAAGTGTCAGGTCAGCGAGTCGATGCCCGTCGTGGGCTGCTGCGGTTTCAAGATACTGAAAACGCTGAATAAATTTCCGATTTGTGCGCTCAAGTGCTTCTTCCGGGTTGATGCCGGCGAAGCGAGCAAAGTTGATAAGCGAAAAAAGAAGGTCGCCAAATTCGGCTGCGGCGCGCTCCTGCGTTGCGGGCGTGGGAGTGGTATGCGCAAACTCTTCTCCGAATTCCTGTAGCTCTTCCTGCACTTTCTCCCATACCTGCTCCTGCCGTTCCCAGTCAAAGCCAGCACCGCGGGCTTTCTCCTGAATTCGCATGGCTTTCACTAAGGCTGGCAATGAGGTAGGAACGCCACCTAGGACAGAGGTGTTACCTTTCTCTTTCAGCTTGATCTGCTCCCAATTGCGTTTGACATCCTCCTCGTTCTGCACTTTCGTGTCACCATAGATGTGCGGGTGGCGGAAGATCAACTTGTCGCATTGGGCGTTCAGTACGTCGGCAATATCGAAGTGGCCCGTTTCGGAGGCTATTTTGGCGTAGAAGGTGAGGTGCAGCATAACGTCACCTAGCTCCTTCTTAACGTCCGAAAGATCGTCGCGGAGGATGGCGTCGGAAAGCTCATAGGTTTCCTCGATGGTAAGATGACGCAGGCTGGCCATCGTTTGTTTCTGATCCCAGGGGCACTCGGCACGAAGACGATCAAGGACATCAAGCAGCCGGCCGAAAGCAGCCAGTTGCTGAGGGCGTCGATTAGACAGCGTATTTTCCATAAAGCCAAATATACAACATTGCTAGGCCATAAATCTTCGTTTCAGTAAGGAGGAAAGGCTCAAAACCAGCGAAAACCAGTCGAAACACACGAGTTGCAAGATGCAGACGACGTTATTGTCGTAGGGAAGCAAGTAGGTTTCGCTTACTTTTGTGCGTTCAAAAACGACCTTCCTTGTGGCACTTATCAAATCTATATCGGGTATTCGGGGTACTATAGGCGGCGCGGCCGGTGAAGGCTTAACGCCAATCGACGTAGTGAAATACGCGGCAGCTTTCGGGACCTGGGTACTTTCGACTACGCAGAACAATACGATTATTATTGGGCGTGATGCGCGTCTTTCGGGCGAAATGGTGAGCAAGCTGGTTGCCGCTACCCTGCAAGGATTGGGAATTAACGTTATCGACCTAGGTCTGAGTACGACGCCTACCGTAGAGCTGGCAGTGCCCGCGCTGCAAGCCGGCGGCGGCATCATCCTAACGGCCTCGCACAACCCCAAGCAGTGGAACGCGTTGAAGCTGCTCAATAATCAGGGAGAGTTTATCTCGGATACGGACGGCAAACAGGTATTGGCCCTGGGTGACACCGAAGCCTTCTCGTTTGCGCCGGTTACGAAGCTAGGTAAGTACACTACCGACGACACCTTCCTGGAAAAGCACGTGCAAGCTATTTTGGCTTTGCCGCTGGTTGATGTAGAAGCCATTCGGGCCAAAAACTTTCGGGTGGTAATCGACTGCGTTAACTCTAGTGGTGGCTTGGCGGTGCCCTTGCTGCTGGAAGCACTGGGCGTAGAAAGAGTCGAGAAGCTGTATTGTGAGCCAACTGGCGACTTCGCTCACAACCCCGAGCCGCTGCCTGAAAACCTGCGTGACATTGCGCGTGTGCTGGAAAAAGGAAGCTACGACCTAGGTATTGTGGTGGACCCTGATGTAGACCGGCTGGCGCTAGTGAGCGAAGATGGCTCTATGTTCGGGGAGGAGTACACGCTGGTGGCTGTGGCCGACTATGTGCTCAAGCAGCACGGCGGCGGCAACACCGTAAGCAACCTGAGCAGTACCCGCGCGCTGCGCGACGTGACGGAGAAGCACGGCGGCCAGTACGCCGCGGCTGCGGTAGGAGAGGTGAACGTAGTGAACATGATGAAGGAAACACAGGCCATCATCGGTGGAGAAGGCAACGGAGGCATCATCTTTCCGGAGCTACACTACGGCCGTGATGCCTTGGTGGGCATTGCCTTGTTCCTGACGCACCTGGCTAAGTCTGGGCTGACGATGACGCGCCTGCGGGCTACGTATCCTAGCTATTACATCTCGAAAAACAAGATTGAGCTGACGCCCGAAATCAACACCGATCAGGTGCTCGTGCAGATGCAGCAGCGCTATGCCAAGCAGCCGATCAATACGATTGATGGCGTCAAGATTGAGTTTGACAAAGAGTGGGTGCACCTGCGCCGGTCGAACACAGAGCCAATCATTCGCATCTATGCCGAGTCGGATTCAAATGCTACCGCTGACCACCTGGCCAACAAGATCATTGCGGACATCAAGGAAATTATATCTGTGAAAGCCTAGCAGTCCGCAGCTTTACGGTTGAACCTCCGAAAATAAAGGATTCCGGCACGCGTGCCGGAATCCTTTATTTTTGTGCCGCTGTTAGGTGAGTTTATCCAAACAATACAGCGTCCTAAACTTCCTTGCTTATGACTGCCACCCTAGGTTCTCCTGCGCCATCCGCTCCGAAGGCGGTTTACTTCGACAACGCGGCTTCCACGCCGCTCGATCCGCAGGTGCTGGAAGCCATGCTGCCGTTCATGTTGGAGCATGTGGGCAACCCGAGCAGCATTCATAGCCACGGCCGCAAGCTGCGCGCCGCCATTGAGAATGCGCGCAAGACGATTGCGCACCTTATTAATGCCGCTCCCGCTGAAGTGTTCTTTACCTCGGGAGGCACGGAGGGCGACAACTACGCGGCAGTCGGCAGCATCCGTACCCTAGGTTTGCGCCACGCTATTACCTCGCCGCTTGAGCACCACGCCGTGCTGCACACGCTCGAAGCGCTGGCCAAAACGGATGGTATTGAATTGAGCTTTGTGCGCCACGACGAGCACGGCCAGCTCGACCTAGGTCATCTGGAAGAGCTGCTGGCCACGCACCCGCGCTCCTTTGTGAGTCTAATGCACGCCAACAACGAAATAGGTAACCTCAACGATATTCAGACCATTGGTGAAATATGCCAGCGCTATAATGCCATTTATCACACCGACACGGTGCAAACGATGGGGCATTACCCGCACGATTTGCAGCAGCTAAAAGCGCATTTTGTGGTCGGCTCGGCCCACAAGCTGCACGGCCCAAAAGGCGTAGGCTTTGTGTACAATCGGGCGGGCACCCAGATTGAGCCCCTGCTACACGGCGGCTCGCAGGAGCGGAATGTGCGCGCCGGTACCGAGAACGTAGCGGGCATCGTGGGGCTGGCAAAGGCTATGGAAATTGCCTACCACGGTATGAGCGACCACCAGCGGCATATTCAGGGCTTGAAGGCTCGGTTTATTGCTCAGCTCACGGCTGGGATTGAGGACGTGCAGTTCAACGGCACTTCGGCCCACGCCGACAAGAGCCTCTACACCGTGCTGAATGTGAGCCTGCCGCCTTCCGAGATAAGCGAGATGCTGCTATTTAACCTGGATATCAGCCGGGTTTCGGTTTCGGGCGGCTCGGCCTGTACGAGCGGGGCCAACGCCGGCTCGCACGTGCTGACTGCCCTAGGTTCTGATCCAAACCGCGGGGCTATTCGCTTCTCCATGAGTAAGTTGAATACCGAAGCAGAAGTGGATTTCGCCGTCGCTCAGCTAGCGAAGCTCTACCGAAAAGTGGCAGTATAGCCAGCTGCAAATAGCCTTCTTATAAAAGCTCCTCCTTGACATGTAGTCGTTAAGAGGAGCTTTCTTTTTGTCTCTTATCGAAGGGGTACGTAAAAGAGTACCTATTTTCGTCGGGGTTCGTATTGCTTTACCAGACGCTTTCGATTGTTCTCTTTCATGGCTGAAATCAATATTCAACGCAAAAAAGCCAGACCTAGCCCGTGGCTGCTGATCCTGCTTTTGCTGGTTGTGCTAGGCATAGTAGGGTATTTTCTGTTTCGCTCCGGTTCTGAAACCGAACAGCCAGTTCCTCCCGCTACTGGCAATAGTGCGCCGGCGACCACGGCCACTAGCTCACCTTCCGATGGACCAACGCTGCCCGCCGACGAAGCAGTGGCCTCGATGGCGGCGCAAGAGCCAGCCGCTACTCCCGACGACCTTGCCTCGTTTGCTATCACCCAAACGACGCAGCCGGATTATGGACATCGTGGTTTGCGAATGCTCAGCGGAATCCTGATAGATCTCGCCGACAGAGAAGATCTGCGCGATAATGCCGTGAGCGAAAAACGGGACAACCTAACGAGTGCTACTAGCCGGCTGGAGGAGGAAAATAGCAGTTTGCGGCCCGGCTGCGTAGCCGCAGCCGCCGTTATGCAGGCCATGCAACAAAAAGCTTATCCGAACCTGGAGCGCTCCGTAGCTGAGCTTAACGAGCAGGCGTTGCAGCTTTCAGGCCGCACGACTACTGCTGACCTAGAGTCGCTACGCAACTTTTTCACGCGTGCTGCCGAAATAGCTAAAGTACTGAGCCAACCTTCTGCCTAGCGCAAAGCGCTTGTTGCTGTTGCGATAGGGTGCCATCTAGCAGGGCACCTTTTTTCATGTCTTACCCTAGCCTGCCTGTTACCTATGGAACCTACTCCGACTATCCCTTCGGCCGAAGGCATGCACCTGCGGCGCCTACGCGACCTTTCTGACTTTGAAGTAGCCGATGGCAGCCCCGATGTGCGTGGCTGGAGCGTACGCGGCGGCGACGGCAAAAAGTTCGGTGAAGTCTACGAACTGATTGTGGAAGAAGACGCATTGAAAGTACGTTACCTGGATATTGAGCTAGATGTTGCACTGAATGTTAACGACCGTGACCGGCATATTTTATTGCCTATCGGGGTGGCAGCTTTGGATGAAGAAGGTGATAACATATTTGTGCCGTCGCTCACGAGCGAGTCCGTGCTGGATTATCCACCCTATATCGAAATTCAAATCACTCGTGAGTACGAAGAAGCCATGCTGAAGTCACTCAACCTGCTGTTGCCACCGCATCAGGGTAACCAGTTTTACGAGCAGAACCCTTATGATGAGCGACGTTTCTACCAAAAGCGGCGCACAACTACTACCAATAGCTTTCAGCGGCGTACGCTGTCATAAATCAAAATAGCAGAACGCTTCGAATACCTAGGTTGTATTCGCTTGGCAAATAGTTGTTATTTGAAGATAGGGGCGGGCTTGAATTATTCAGATAATTCAAGCCCGCCCCTATTTATTGCTACATACTGCAGCTTGATTCAGTCTCTTCTTTGCCGGATGTGCCAAGCTACTCTACGGCTCTGCCTTCGTCGGCAGCGTCAGGCTTGCTGCGTTATGAGATAAATAATTAGTTAGAAGCAAGAGGCTAGGTATTGATAATCAGGTAAAAAGCTAGAACAACTATTTATAGCATGAGCAAAGATCGAATGCTTCCGTGGCATAATAGTTGAACTTATCAATGAATATTAATAACTTCATATCTATAAATAGACTTATAAAATCTTTTGGCGCTGATCTCATATATAGCGCAGAAAGCCTAAGGGCTCATAAAGAGGAGTTTACGTCTGTTGATGGTCCTATACTACGCATACACCTGCATTCCTAAACAAATACACACCAAGAACAATGGACATATCTACTACTGATTATCATAGGATTCGTGGAGAGGAAAACTATTTATTTGTCCAGCAGCTATTTGAGCAAGTAGTTGTTGAGAATAGCGACCGAATAGCAGTCGTGTGCGGGAAAGCTAGCATCACGTATGCGCAGCTAGATGCTGCTGCCACCAAGCTCAGCCAGGCTATTCTATACCATGATGCTGAGGCAGAGATTATTGGGGTGAGTAGCGCCCGAAGCCTGGAGATGGTCATCGGGATAATAGCCATTCTGAAAGCGGGCAAGGCATACCTGCCAATTGACCCGGGCTATCCAAAGCAGCGCCTTCAGCAGATCATAGCCAACTCTAAACTAACTACTTGCCTGGTTACAGGCAGCAGTGAGCTAGCTTTAAAAGAGATAGGCCTGGAAGTTATCCGGACGGACAAGGAGTATAATTTCCCGCAACAGATTGTCAGGAAGAGAAGCCAGACGGCTTATATCCTGTACACGTCTGGGTCGACTGGTACGCCGAAGGGCGTGTGCATGGGTCACAGTCCGCTTATCAACTTATTGCAGTGGCAGAACAACGATTCAAAGGCGCGGGTAGGCAGCCGAACCTTACAGTTTGCGCCCATCAGCTTTGATGTATCCTTCCAGGAAATATTTGCCACCCTCAGCACGGGTGGAACCTTGCTGCTCATTGACGAAGAGCTGCGGCTGGACCTAGATCGGCTGCTGCGTTTTATAGAGGAAGAATCGGTTAACCGAATTTTCCTGCCGTTTGTGGCCCTGCAATATCTGGCCGAAGCTGCCGTAAATGCCCAGCGTTTTCCGGCCTGCCTGGAAGAAGTAATGACGGCCGGCGAACAGCTGAAAATCACGCCGCAGCTGGTGGAGCTTTTTTCAGCGCTACCGCACTGCATCTTATACAATCAGTATGGGCCAACCGAGTGCCACGTCGTAACGCAGCTAAAGCTAGCCGGCGACGCTACAAAATGGCCGCTGCTGCCCACGATTGGTGCCGCCATCGACAATACCGCGCTGTTTATCGTTGATGAGAAGCTGAACGAGCTACCTAACGGCGAAGTCGGCGAAGTTTGCATTAGTGGCACTTGCCTGGCGGAAGGGTATCTGCACCAGCCGGAGCTAACCAGCGAGAAGTTCTGCTATTGGAGCAATGCCCAGGGTGAGCTGATCCGCATCTATCGGACCGGCGACCTAGGTCGCTACCTGCCCGACGGCACTATTGAGTTCCTCGGGCGGAAGGATGATCAGGTGAAGATACGAGGCTATCGGATCGAGCTGGCTGAGATTGAAGTAGCTATCAATGCAATTGCGGGCATCAAGCAGGCCGTGGTAGTGGCGCGAGAAGCGGCAGGCGGCCAGAAGCAGCTGGTAGCCTACCTTATTTCCTCAACGGAGCAGAAAGATACGCGTGCTGTTCGCAGTGAGCTTGAAGCTAGGCTCCCGGATTACATGATGCCATCTGCCTTTGTGTGGATGGACGATTTTCCGAAAACCACCAGTGGAAAAGTTGATAAGAAATTACTGCCAAAGCCGGAAATAAAAAGACCAGAGCTTGCTACTTTATACCGTAAGCCAGTCACTGCCATCGAGAAAAACGTTGCCGAAGTTCTAGCCAGACTTCTGGAAATCGATAAGGTTGGGTTAGATGATAACTTCTTTGAGCTAGGTGGTAACTCATTGCTGGCGCAGCGAACAGTTGCCGCTTTGAAGCAGCAATACCAGTATAGTCTGCCGGTTACGAAGCTGTACCAATTCCCTACAATTGCGGAAATCGCGACGTATTTAGCGCAGCAGTCGGGAGGGAAAGCAAAGCCGCAACTCGAAAAGGTAAGGCAAGCTAGCAGCCAAGGAGATGTGGCCGTGATTAGCATGGCAGGCCGCTTTCCGGGCGCGAATTCGATTGAGAAGCTCTGGGAAGTTCTAAAGCAAGGAAAAGAAACTACCAGCTTTTTTACGGCCGCCGAGCTGGATTCCACATTACCCAGCCACCTGACGAGCGACCCGCTTTATGTGAAAGCGCGCGGTGTTATTGAGCTTGCTGACCAATTCGACGCCGGCTTTTTCGGGTTGAACCCAAAGCTGGCGGAGGCAATGGACCCGCAGCAGCGCGTCTTTCTAGAAATTGCCTGGGAAGCGCTGGAGCAAACCGGCTACCTGCCTGCCCGCTACGACGGCCGCATTGGGGTGTTTGCGGGGTGCGGCAACAATAGCTACTACTGGCACAATGTGGCTGGCAACCAGCAAGTAATTGACCAGCTAGGTAGCTTTCAGGTGATGACCGCCAACGAGAAGGACTACATTGCTTCCCGCACGGCGTACACGCTGAACCTGAAAGGGCCGGCCGTGAGTGTTTACTCGGCGTGCTCCACTTCCTTACTGGCAATTGCGCAGGCAGTTCAGAGCATCCGCAACGGCCAATGCGAGCTAGCTTTGGCGGGCGGCGCCAGCATCACAGCGCCAATGCGCAGCGGCCACCTGTATCAGGAAGGGGCCATGCTAAGCCGCGACGGGCACTGCCGCTCGTTTGATGCGGAGGCGCAAGGAACGGTTTTCAGCGACGGCGCAGGCGTGGTTCTGCTGAAAAGCCTCGAAGCCGCCAAGCGCGATGGTGATGTCATTTACGCGGTTATCAAAGGCATAGGGGTAAATAACGACGGAAGCAACAAAGGCAGCTTCACGGCGCCCAATGCCGAGGGCCAGGCTGGCGCAATTGCCATGGCAATTGCCGACGCTCAGGTGGAGGCCTCTTCCATCAGCTACGTGGAAGCGCACGGCACTGCCACTCCACTCGGCGATCCTATTGAAATTGAAGGATTGACGATGGCCTTTGGGGAACAAGCTGCCACGCAGTTTTGCGCCCTAGGTTCCATCAAAAGCAATATGGGCCACCTGACGGCTGCCGCGGGTGTCGCCGGCCTGATCAAGACGGTGCTGGCGCTCTACCACAAGCAGCTGCCGCCTTCTTTGGGTTTTACGAAGCCCAATCCGGCCATTGACTTTGCTAACAGCCCGTTCTTCGTTAATTCCAAGCTCAGCGCATGGCAGACGAACGAGGTACGGCGCGCCGGGGTGAGTTCTTTTGGTGTTGGCGGCACGAATGTGCACGTGGTATTGGAAGAAGCTAAATATGAAGAAGTTACAACAAGCCCCAGCCGCCCTCTACAACTACTTACCTGGTCGGCAAAATCGGCGAAAAGCCGTGAAGCCTATGGCAAGCTATTAGCCAATCATCTTCAGCACGATGCGGCGACAGAGCCGGCAGATGTAGCTTTTACGCTGCATACCACCCGTGCAGAATTCAACCACCGACGCTTTATAGTCGAGGCTACAACTACAGAGTTAGCAGCTGAGCTTCTGGCAGATAATGTGCCAGCCGCTGAGGTGAACAGCCTCAAAGTCAGGCCAGAAGAAACCGTGTTCTTATTTCCGGGCCAAGGTTCGCAATATCTGAACATGGGCCGCACGCTGTACGAGAACGAAGCAGTTTATCGCCAAGCTATCGATGAGTGCGCGGAGCTGCTGCTGGCCCACCTAGGTACAGATATACGACAAATTATCTACCCCGAAACTAGCAATTCCGAAGCCGAAGAGCGGCTGAAAAACACGCGCTATACTCAACCCGCGCTCTTTATTACGGAGTATGCGCTGGCGAAGCTGTGGATGAGTTGGGGAATTACACCGTCAATTTTCTGCGGGCACAGCATCGGGGAGTTTGTAGCTGCTCATCTGGCAGGCGTTTTCACGTTGGCCGACGCACTATTACTCATTGCAACCCGCGGGAAAATGGTGAGTGAGCTACCCCGCGGCAGCATGTTGTCGGTGCGCCAGGAAGCGGAGGCCATTATGGCGTTCATGCCGGCCAGTCTGTCGGTTGCTGCCATCAACAGCGCTAAGCTGTGTGTGGTAGCCGGGCGCGATGAAGATGTTGCCACCTTCGCCAGAACCCTGGACGGTAAAGAAATTCCTAACCGGGTTCTTGCAACCAGCCACGCCTTCCACTCGGCCATGATGGACCCGATTGTGGACGACTTCCAGCGCGTAGTGGAAAGCATTCCGTTGCATCGGCCGCAAAAGCCAATCGTTTCCACCGTCAGCGGTACTTGGCTCACAGAAGCGCAGGCCATTGATCCTGGCTATTGGGCCACGCACCTGCGGGCCACCGTACGGTTCGCCGATGCGCTGGAAACCATCCTGGAGCAGGACGCACCATTGCTGCTGGAAGTAGGACCTGGTACTGTGACCTCAACACTGGCGCGTCAGCAAGCGGGGCCTAGGCCGTTGACAGTGCTAGCCTGCTTGGCTGCTCCGAAAGGAACACAGTCAGAATATCATTCTCTACTTAGGACCCTGGGTCAGCTGTGGCTGAATGGGCTAGAGCCAGATTGGCAAGCCTTCTACGCCGATCAGACCAGAAAGAAAGTACCCCTGCCGACCTACGCTTTTGACCGCAAGCGCTGCTGGATTGACCCCATATCTAAGGTCGCTACGCTGCCAACTACTACCGCCGAACTACCTGCTCAACAAACGGAACCTATTACAGAAACACACCTGCCAACAGCCATGCGAAAAGGTAATTTATTAACTAAAGTTAAAGCAATACTGGAGGATGCCTCTGGTATTGAGATGGATGACGTGACGCCGGATATGAGCTTCCTCGAAATCGGGCTCGATTCATTATTGCTAACGCAGGTCACCCTGACGCTGAAGAAGGAGTTCGGTCTGCCACTTACCTTCCGTCAATTAAATGAGGAATACGCCACGCTCGATCTGCTCACTTCTTACCTAGATGCTAAGCTGCCCGCAGAGGCATATCAGCCGGTATCTGTCGCACAGCCCATTGCACAGCCCGCTGCGCACGCCGTCGCGCAGCCTGTAGCTACGCAGCCCGTTGTTGAACAGGCTGTTTCACAAGTGTTTGTTCAGGCCGCGCCGGTTATGATGCCGCAAGCTGTTGCAGTAGCGGCGGCGGGCGGTGATTCACCGCTGGGGCTCATCGCACAGCAACTGCACATCTTATCGAAGCAAGTAGCCCTGCTGCAAGGTGTGCCTCAGGTAATTACGCCCGTAAGCAACGTGCCCGTTGCGTCGGTAAATAACGTGCCTGCTGTGCCAATTGCTCCAGTACCTAGCATCAGCACCAAGCCAACTCCGGCGCCAACGGTCGATCTGACCCCAGAGGAAGCTGTTGAAATTAAGAAGCCGTTCGGAGCGGCGGCTCGCATCGAGCGGCAAGCCACCGAGTTGAGTGGCGCCCAGCAGAATTTCCTACAGCAGCTCACGTACCGTTATAACCAAAAAACGGCTAGCAGCAAAGCCTACGCTCAGCAGCATCGGTCCCACATGGCAGATCCTAGGGTGGTAAGTGGCTTTAAGCCGCTTACCAAGGAGATTGTCTACCCGATTGTCGTGAATCGGTCGAAAGGCAGCCGCTTGTGGGATGTGGACGGCAACGAATACATCGACGTGCTGAGTGGTTTTGGCTCGAACATGCTAGGTTATCAGCCGGATCTTATCAAAAATGCACTAAACGAGCAGATTGAGAAAGGCTTCGAAGTTGGCCCGCAACACGAGCTAGCTGGTGAAGTAAGCCAGCTAATTTGTTCCTTCACGGGGCTGGACCGCGCCGCTTTGTGCAACACGGGCTCAGAAGCCGTGCTAGGTGCCATGCGCATCGCGCGTACCGTAACGGGCCGCTCGTTAATCGTGGCTTTCTCTGGTTCTTACCACGGTATCAACGATGAGGTGCTGATTCGGGGAACCAAGAAGCTGAAGTCGTTCCCGGCGGCGCCTGGGATCATGCCGGAGGCCGTGCAGAACATGCTGATTCTGGATTACGGCACGGAAGAAAGCTTGCGTATCATTAGCGAGCGAGCATCAGAGCTAGCTGCTGTGATGGTAGAACCCGTGCAAAGCCGACGCCCAGAGTTTCGCCCTATAGCCTTTCTGAAGCAACTCCGCGCCATTACCGAAGCTTCCGGAACAGCCCTGATTTTCGACGAAGTAATTACTGGTTTTCGGATGCACCCCGGCGGCGCACAAGCGCTGTTTGGCGTCAAGGCGGACCTAGCTACCTACGGTAAAGTAATTGGCGGCGGGCTTTCGATCGGAGCTATTGCCGGGAAAAAGGAGTTTATGGATGCCCTGGATGGTGGCTTTTGGCAGTACGGCGATGCCTCAGTGCCCGAAGCGGGGGTTACGTACTTCGCCGGTACTTTCGTGCGGCACCCCTTGGCCCTGGCTGCCGCCAAAGCCTCGCTGACTTACATGAAAGAGCGCGGCCCGGCTTTGCAGCGCAGCCTCACGGCGAAAGCGGAGCGGCTGGCCGAAACACTGAACAACGAATTTGAGCGTCAACAGATGCCCTTCTTTGTTGCGCAATTTGGCTCGCTCTGGAAGATTAAGTTCAAGGAGGAAATTTCCTACAGTGAATTGCTATTCACGCTGATGCGCGAAAAAGGTATTCACGTTTGGGATGGTTTCCCTTGCTTTATGACCGAAGCGCACACCGAGAAAGAAATTGACTTAATCATCAATCTATTCTTCGAAAGCGTTAATCAGTTGATTGCCGTAGGGTTCTTCAAAGGCAATGCCCTGCCCACAACCGCCGAAAGCCTGAAGGATGTGATGCTGTCTGCGGCATCGAATCAGCCGCCCATCTCCGGGGCGAAGCTAGGTCGGGACAAGGAAGGAAATCCTGCTTGGTTTATTTCGGATCCGGATCAGCCGGGCCGTTATCTACAAATAAAACTGTAGTGGACCATGCTGGTAAAAGAATTCGAAAACCTGAACCTGGCGGCTGTTGAGTTTGATCCGTTTGTGGGGCCCGAGATTATGTGCGTGGCGCCCTCAACCGAGTCGCAACAGGAAATATGGACCGCCTGCTTATTCGGTGGCGATGATGCCAACCGTGCTTATAATGAGTCAGTTTCGCTGCGACTAAAAGGAAGGCTAGATAAGGCTGCGCTGGAAAAAGCCCTGCAAGCCTTGGTGCAGCGCCATGAGGCATTGCACTCAGCTTTTGGGGCCAACGGAAGAGAAATCTGCATTTTCAAAGACGCAGCGGCTGACTATATCTACCAGGATATAGCAGAGAAATCGGCCGAGGAAAAAGACAAATTCATCGCGAAGTATGCGCAGCAAAATGCCTTACTGCCCTTCAATTTACTGTATGGCCCACTGTTCAGAGCTAGCTTGATAAAGCTAGCCGAACAGGAGCATCATCTTACGCTCACAGCGCATCACATTGTTTGTGATGGTTGGTCGCTGGGAATTATGATGCAGGACCTAGGTAAGCTCTACTCTACTTACGCACAGGACGTTTTTCTGGATTTACCCGACGTATTTCCTTTCAGCCAATTCGCCGCCGAGCAACTCAAGTTTGCTAAAAGCGAAGAGTATCGGACGATTGAGAAGTTCTGGGTTAATCAGTACAAGGAAAGCACGCCAGTCGTAACACTGCCCACCGACTTTCCTCGGCCTGCGCTGCGTACGTTCAAAAGCAACCGCTTCGATTATCCATTGAAGTCGGGCTTAGTGCCGGCCGTGAAAAAGATGGGTCTGAAAGCGGGTTGCAGCTTTGTAACCACGTTGCTCACCGGCTTCGACGTGCTGCTGCACCGGCTCACCGGCCAGGATGATATTGTGATAGGGCTACCTACGGCTGGCCAACCGGCCACAGGAAATCATTGGCTGGTAGGCCATTGCGTAAACCTTTTGCCTCTGCGTAGTAACCTGAAGCCGGACCTTAGCTTCGTTGACTTTCTAAAACAGCGCAAAACGGCGGTGTTCGATGCCTATGAGCACCAGCAACTAACGTTCGGCAGCCTGCTGAAGAAGCTAAACGTTCCCAGGGATGCTTCGCGTATTCCGATGGTGCCTGTGGTGTTCAACGTGGACATGGGCCTAGCAGATGGCGTAGAGTTTCACGGGCTTACGTACGAGCTGATCAGCAACCCGCGCGAGTATGAAAGCTTTGAGGTGTTTCTGAATGCCAGCGGCTCGGAGAAAGCAGTCGTGCTGGAATGCTCTTACAACAGCGCGCTATTTAAGCCCGCCACCATCAAGCGTATGATGATGGAGTTTGAGCAGCTGCTGGAACAAGTAGTGGAGAATCCGGCTATCAAAATCGCGGATATTCAGCTAGGAAGCTACACAGCGCTGCCTGCTGAATATGAGGTTTTGAATGATACGGTGCAGCCGTATCCGGTAAGTAAACCTTTACATCAGCTAATTGCCGAGCAAGCGTATAGTACGCCTCAAAAGACGGCAGTAACGTTTGGCTCCGCTGTTCTTTCTTATCAGGAGCTAAATAAAAAATCGAATCAGCTAGCTGCTTATTTGGTAGCCAATAACGTGCAGTCTGGCGATACAGTGGGCCTACTACTGGAGCGTTCGGCTGAGCTGGTTGTTGCGCTGTTGGCTATTATGAAGTGCGGCGCCGCGTACGTGCCGCTTGATCCGATTTATCCGCAGGATCGGATTAAGTACATGTTGGAAGATTCCGGGGCTAGGTTCCTTTTTGCTTCAGAAAAGCTAGGTGCTACTTCTGCTGCTAGCGGCAAGAAATTATACGCGGAGGAAGCATTTGCGCAGCTAGGAAACTACCCGGATACGGAACAAACGCTGAAGCTGGACAGCAGTAGCCTGCTTTACGTGCTTTACACCTCGGGCTCCACGGGCAAGCCGAAAGGAGTGAAGATTACGCATCGCAACGTCGTTAATTTCCTGTGCAGCATGCAGCAGGAGCCGGGTATTTGTGCAACGGATAAACTGCTGGCTGTCACAACGGTTTCCTTCGATATTGCTGGCTTAGAGCTTTTCCTGCCATTGGTTAGTGGGGCTACCGTCGTGCTGGCGGATGCGGCAACTACGAAAGATGGGAAGCAACTGCTGGAGTTAATTGAAGCGGAAAAAATAACCGTTCTGCAAGCCACACCTGCTACCTGGCGCATGCTTTTGAGCGCTGGCTGGACGAGGAAGCTGCCCTTAAGGGCGCTTTGTGGTGGTGAGGCACTGCCGGCCGACTTAGCCACGCAACTGGTCGCAAAATGCAGCTCCGTCTGGAATGTGTATGGGCCAACCGAAACGACCATCTGGTCTTCGGTGAAGCAGATTTCCAATGCTGATGCAACGATTACGGTTGGCAAACCCATTGCCAATACCCAGTTCTACGTTCTGGATGAATACTTGAAGCCAGTTGAGCCGGGTGCAGTTGGTGAGCTGATTATAGCCGGCGATGGAGTGGCGCAAGGCTATCTGAACCGGCCGGAGCTGACAGCGGAGAAGTTTGTAGCCAATCCGTTTGCCGCGCAGTCTGGTACCACCATGTACCGCACCGGCGACCTAGGTAAGCTGCTCGAAACAGGTGAGATACAATGCCTGGGCCGGGTAGATCAGCAGGTGAAGATACGCGGCTACCGCATCGAGCCGGGCGAAATAGAGCAGGTGCTGATGGCTTTTGCTGATGTGAAGGAAGCCGTGGTGCTAGCCCGTGAGGAACGGCTGGTGGCCTACGTAGTGCCCGCTGTGGCGGTGTCGCTTGAAACTGCTCAGCACCGGATAGCCGATTGGAAAAAGACCCTGGCCAAGCAACTGCCCGCCTACATGGTGCCGAGCGAGGTGGCGATTCTCTCCGCACTGCCCATGACGCTGAATGGCAAGATTGACCGCAAAGCGTTGCTGCAACAGCCTAAAGCAGAGGCTAGCCAGAAGATGGAAACCCAGGTAGCACCGCGCACCGAGACGGAAAAGCTAGTGGCTACTATCTGGCGCGAATACTTGGGCATTGAGCAAGTAAATGTCTTTGATGACTTTTTCGAGCTAGGTGGGCATTCCTTGATTGCGGTGCAGGTGATGAACCGGCTGGAGCAGGAAACGGGCAAGCGGGTGCCGCTTTCTACGTTGTTCAACCACTCGACTGTAGAAAAGATAGCTTCTGTGTTCCAGATAGATACGGAAGTTGCGACGCAGAATTCACTGTGGGATTCATTGGTGCCGATAAAACCCACTGGCACGAAAGTGCCGTTGTATATGGTGCACGGCGCTGGGATGAATGTGCTTCTGTTCAATTCTTTAGCGAAAAGTATGGATGCTGACCAACCCGTGTATGGTTTGCAGGCCAAAGGATTGAACGGCGTAGATAAGCCACTCAGTACGATGGAGGAAATAGCGGCGCACTACGTAGCGGCTATCACGGCTGCAAATCCGGAAGGGCCGTATGCGTTGGCGGGCTATTCGTTTGGCGGAGTCATTGCTTTTGAAATGGCCAAGCAACTGACCGAAGCTGGTAAGCAGGTGAAGCTGCTGGCTATGTTTGATACGTATGCTTATCCGTCGTATTACCCGAATCCGGAAGCAAGCCGGAAGTTGGTAAAGGCGCAGTATTCGCTGAAGAAGGCGTTGTACACCTTTGTGCTTCTGGCCAAGCGCCCGAAACGTACCCTGGCTTATAAACTCGATACCTTGAAGCGCATGTTCCTCAAGCCTTATTGGGCGCTGAAGTACGGCAAGGAGCGGCAGTACGAAATGCTGTCCGGGCATCCGTACGAGCTAGGTGTACAAAATGAGCTGGCCGAAGAAAAATATCGTTTGGCTCCGCAACAGGTGACTATCGATTTATTCCGGGTCTCGACGCCGACCTATTACATGCACGATTTTGAATTTCTTGGTTGGAAGCCTTTTGCGCTAAAAGGAATCAATATCCATGAGGTGCCGGGAGAACACGCCTATATCTTTGATGCGCCGAACGACAAGAATATTGCAGAAGTTTTGCAGCGCCTTTTAGATAAATAAGGTTATTCTGAGTCATAAAAAACTCCCGCTGATAATTGATTAGCGGGAGTTTTTTATGACTCAGAACAACCTAGGTTCTGGCTTTTTCTAAAACCGTGGAAAGTTTTTCAGCAAGCTCAATCGCACCTTGCTCTTTGAAAATAGAGATATGGTCGCCGGTAACCGTGAGAACTTCTAGCTCGCCTGTGACGTGCTGGGACCAGCCACCTTGCGGATCGTTGATCAGGCCTGGCGTCGGAATACTGGACTTGAACAGGACAACCTTGCCCGGATATTCTCTGAGGTTGTATCCTTCTCTCTTCTCGCCGGCGAGCTTTCGCTGAATAAACCGGAATTTGATAGCTGCTTCATCAGCCAAGTATTTTACTGTTTCAGCAAATGTCTTCTTTCGCAGCTCCTCATAATAGATTTCTATTTTCTGCTTGAGGTACGTAGCAGACTTCTTGGAGAGAATGGCATTCGACGGATATGCTTCGAACAAAGCTACAACAGGCACTTCCTCTCCCTGGGATAACAGCGTATGTGCCGCTTCCAAAATGATAGGATAGTAGCCACAGAAGGCACCTAGGTAGTACGGCCCGCGTGGTTGCACTTGCTTCATTTCCCGAATGAAATGCTGTGCCAATTCCCCGATACGCTCAGTAGGCGGCAATTCATCAATGCTTTCGTAAAAAGGTAGTTCAAGACCATAAAAGGGCTGATCCTGACCAATATGCGCCGCCACATGCCGGTAGAGCAGAAAGCCGGGAATGGCAAAGAAGGGAGGCTGGGTGCCTTCCTTTTGCAAGGCTACCAACGGATTTACATCCTTATCTAGGTTTACTGGCTGATCGGCTGGTTTCTCTTCGACGATGCTAACTTCCAAACGAGCCACCACTACTTCTGCCAACTTCGCAACTGTCTGGTACACAAATAAGTCGCGGGGCTGCGCGCTGTAGCCGGCCTGCCGGAGCCGACTAACAATCTGGATGGTGATGATAGAATCACCACCTAGCTCAAAGAAGTTGTCGTGGATGCCAATAGTATCTTTCTTCAGTACTTCCTGCCACATGCGCGCCAGCGTCAGCTCGGCTTCGGTGCGTGCAGGTGCGTATTCCTCAGTCGATAGCTCGCTGGCGTTCGGCGCTGGCAGTGCCTGTTTATTTACTTTGCCATTGGTTGTCAGCGGCAGCGAAGCTAGCTCTACCCAGAGCGTGGGCACCATGTAGTCGGGCAGCTTGCTTCTTAAATCAGCCATTACACGGTCGCGGTCGAAGGTGCCTTCGGCTACTACGTACCCAACCAGCCGCTTGGAACTGCCCTGGTCTGTGCGCACCAGCACGACGGCTTGTTTGACCAGGCCGCTCTGCTGTAGGACCGCTTCAATTTCGCCCAGCTCAATCCGGAAGCCACGGAGCTTTACCTGCTCATCCAGTCGACCTAGGTATTCCAGGTTGCCGTCGGCGCGCCAACGGCCTAGGTCGCCGGTGCGGTACAGGCGCGTATTCTCCGTGGTAGCAAACGGATGAGGCACAAATTTCTCGGCGGTTAGTGCGGGCTGGTTGAGGTAAGCCCGGGCCACGCCGGCGCCGCCTACGTACACCTCGCCGGCCACACCAACTGGTACCAGCTGCCGCCGCTCGTCGAGGACGTAAGCGGTCCGGTTGGGCAGCGGCCGACCAATGGGTAAGGCAACCGACGCGGTCAGGTCGGTGCTGGTGATGGGGTGCGTGAGGGAGAAAGTGGTGTTCTCCGTCGGGCCGTAGCCGTTGATAATGCGCAGCGAAGGGTAACGCTCCTGCAACTGCCGCACGTGCAGCTCCGAGAGTTTTTCGCCGCCCACGAGCACGGTATCTAAACCTGCAAAAACAAGCGGATTGACGTCTACCAGCTGGTTGAACCAGCTAGCCGTAAACCACATCTTGGTGATGCCACGTCCCTGAATTTCTTCTTGCAGCAAGGTGCTGTTGAGCAGACGATCCTCGGCACACAGCACGAGTTGCCCGCCGTTGAGCAACATGCCCCAGTACTCAAATGAGGTAGCATCGAACGAGGGCGAGCCGGTGGATAAGAGGATGTCTTGGTTGGTGAGGCTCACGTAGTTTACGTCTTTCACCAGGCTCACCACATTGCCGTGCTCCACCAGCACCCCTTTGGGCCGGCCGGTGCTGCCCGAGGTGTAAATCACGTAGGCTAGGTTTTGCGCCGTGGCAGCTGCCGGCAGATTCGTCGTGGCTTCTTGCTTAATCGCCTGTGCCGCCTGGCCGCCTACCTCTACCACGGTCAGGGAGGGCGCCGCACCCAGCAAAGCGGCCGTCGTGCTCCGACTGCTCAAGGCTAGCTGCGCGCCCGTGTCCTGGATCATGTACTGCAAACGCTCAGCAGGGTAGCTGGCATCAAGGGGCACGTAGGCGCCGCCTGCTTTCAAAACACCCAGTATGCCAACCAGCAGCTCGATGGAGCGCTCCAGACACAGCGGCACCAGCGTTTCGGCTTGCACGCCTTGCTTGCGCAGGTAATGCGCCAGCTGGTTAGCCCGCGCATTTAGCTCTTTATAGGTAACCTGCTGCTGTTCAAAAGCTAGGGCTACGGCGTGCGGGGCGCTTGCTGCCTGCGCTTCAAACAATGTCACAATGCTCTGCGACGACGCGGGCAGTACTGGCGACGTATTGAATACTTCTAACAGCTCGTGCTCTTCCGCTGGCGTGAGCATGGGCAGCGCAGCAATGCTAAGCTGCGGTTGCTTCACTACCGAATGCAGTAGCTCCGTGAAGTGCCCGACAATGCGAGTAATCGTCGGGGCTTGGTAGAGGTCGGTGCTGTACTCCACGAAGCCCTGCAAACCTAGCTCGTCTTCCGTGAGGGTAAACGTGAAGTCAAACTGCGCGGTGGCGTGCTCGTAGCCTTCCCGCGTAGCCTTCACCGCGCCCAAGTGCAGATCCGGAATGTCTGGCGTGTTCTGCAACACGAACATCACCTGAAACAGCGGACTGCGGCTTAGGTCGCGCTCCTTCACGACCAAGTCTACTACTTTCTCGAAGGGCGCCTGCTGGTACTCGTACGCTTCCAGCGTGGTGGTTTTTACCTGCTGCAACAGCTCGGTGAAGCTAACTTCTCCCCGCACCTGACTACGTAAGGCTAGGGTATTAACGAAGAAGCCAATCAGCCCTTCAATCTCGTGTTGCTGGCGGCCGGCAATGGCGCTGCCCACACAGATATCCTGTTGGCCGCTGTAGCGGTAAAGGAGGCTCTTGAAGGTGGCCAACAGTGTCATAAAGAGCGTGACACCCTGTTGCTGGCTGAGCCCCTGTAGCTTCCCGACAAGCTCCTGGTCCAGGTGAAAAGCGGCGCTGGCGCCCTTGGTACTTTGCACCGCGGGCCGCGGATAATCGGTGGGCAACTGTAGCTGCGCGACGTTGGCTAGCTTTTCCTTCCAATACGCCAGTGGTTTTTCGAGCCGTGAACCTAGGTGCTGCCGTTGCCACAGCGCGAAGTCGGCGTATTGTACTGGTAGGGGCGGTAGCTGCACCGATTGGTTAGCCACATGCGCTTCATAAAGCGTTACTAACTCCCGGAAAAAGATCGATAAAGACCAGCCATCCGATGCAATGTGGTGCATCGTAATTACCAGCAAATGCTCCTCTGGGTCGGCTAGGCCAATCAGGGCGGCGCGCAGCATTGGGTCATGCGCCAGATCGAACGGGGTGCTGATAAACTGCTTCACTTGCAGCTGAACTGCTTCTGGGTCGGCCTGGTACACGCAGCCCTCCAGCCGGGTCAGTTGCCATTCATCGTGCGCGAGTACTTGCTGGTAGGCTAGGCCATTCTGCTCGCGCAGTACGGTTCGGAGCACTTCGTGCCGTTGCAGAATATCAAATAAGGCCGCCGACAAGGCTGCCTGGTTCAGCTTGCCGCGGAGTCGTAGCACAATCGGCACGTGATACTGCACGCTGCCTTCCAACTGATCGATAAACCAAAGCCGCTCCTGGCTGAAGGACAAAGGAGTTCGCTCCGGCCGAGGTTGGGCCACGATGGGCGGTAGCACTAAATCGGTGTTGTGCGCTTGCAAGTATTCCGACAGATCGGCAATCGTCGGGTGAACAAACAAGTCCTTGATAACCAGCTCCACGGCCAGCTGCTTGCGCACCGCCGATACCACCCGCGTCGCCAGCAGCGAGTGGCCACCCAACTCGAAGAAGTTGTCGTAGATGCCGATCTTGTCCATCACCAGCAGCTCCTGCCAGATGGAAGCTAGCTTTTGCTCCAACTCATTGCGTGGCGCCTGGTAGTTGAACTTGTTGATTACCCCACGGTCTTCGCGCTGGGTCAGGAAACGGCGGTCGACTTTGCCGTTGCTAGTCAGCGGCAAGTGCCCTAGGGCAATAAACTCAGCGGGCACCATGTACTCCGGCAGGCGCCGTTGCAGCAAGCCACGAATGTCCTTTTGCAGCAGCGCGCTGATGTCGTTGAACAGGGAAATGTTGGTGGTGTTGGTACTGGCCCGGTAGTCTTTCTCGCTGTAAACCGACTCCACAAAAGCGTGCGAAGGCTCGCGCTCCAGCAGCACGTTCATCTTCAGCGGATCTTCGTCCAGCAACAAGCGGGTATGATAGCCCGCGGCTTGGGCGTCGCTCAAAAACCGGGCAACGGCTACGCTTTCGGCATCCTCGGTGTCCAGCGTCGGCAGGATGTCGCCTAGGGTGTTGTCTGATTTATCCTGCAAAGCTAGGTTGAGCCGCCGCTCGCGCCACAAGCGCGGGTTGGGCACGTCCTTCAGCGCAATGATCGGCTCGCCTTTTTGGAGCTGCTCCCGAACAGCCTGCTGGTCGGGCAGGCTAGCCCAATCTTGCCATTGCGGCTTCAGCACTGCGGCTTCTTCGCCTACGTGCAGAATCACGGTGTAGCGGTAAAGTGTCAACTCGTTGATGTACGCGCCGCGCTTCCACTGTATTTCAACGTGCGTTATTTGCGGGTAAAAGGCCTGAAGTCGGTAGAAGTATTCGGGCGAAAAGCACAGCTCTTCTTCCTTCAACACGTCTTGCTCCACGAGCCACTTAAACTCCCGGATGCTTTCCGTAGCGGGCGCTTTCTGGGCGTGCAGCCGACCTTTAAACAGCTCCAGCAAACGGTTGTCGCGCACGTCACCTAGGATGATGCGGCCTTGGCCGTTCAGCAGCGAAATGCTCTTGGCAATAACTTCGCTCAGGTAATCTTCGCCCGGAAAGTACTGAATGATAGAGTTCAACAGAATCGTGTCGACCTGCTCGCCGGGGCGCAGAGCTAGCTCGTGGGCGGCGCACACCTGTAGCTCCGTTGGGCCGTAGTCGCGTAGGCCCTTGCTGATGTGCTGGGTAATCTGGTTGACGCACGAGCGGGAAAAGTCGGTGCCGATGTACTTCTTGACTTTGCCCGCCAGCTGGTAGTAAATCAGGCCCGTGCCGCAGCCGATTTCCAGCACATTTTCCGGCTTCTCCGAAAAGATGACGCCGACAATGTCGCGCAGCCATTCCGCCATCTGCTCGGCCGGAATAGGCGCGCCGGTGAAGCTGTCGTTCCAGCCGATAATGTTGAACTCCTGATCTACTTCCGCCTCGTCTTCCGTTTTGGCGTACTCGGTTTCGTACAGCTCCTTCCAGGTGGCTACTTGACGGTGGTAAAGCTCTCGTTCTTTGATTTTTACCACTTTCCAATCGGGCACGTAGTAGCTCACGAGGCGCTTCACGGCGTTGGCATCCTGGCGCACCACTACGCAGCTGTTGCTGACGGGCTCCAGCTCATTCAGCGCCGTTTCTACCTCACCTAGCTCGATGCGGTAGCCACGCACCTTCACCTGGTCGTCCTGCCGACCTAGGTATTCCACGTTGCCGTCGGGTAGAAAGCGGGCTAGATCGCCGGTGCGGTACAGGCGCGCCCCGGCTTCTTCGCTAAACGGATCAGGAATAAATTTCTCGGCCGTCAACTCGGGCTGGTTGAGGTAGCCGTGCGCTACGCCGGCGCCGCCCACATACAACTCGCCCATCGTGCCAGCAGGCACGGGCTGCAACTGTTCATCCAACACATACGCCGTGCGGTGGTTCAGCGGCTTACCGATCGGAATGGGCGTCGGCACTTCCTGATCACTAATAGGGTAGGTGAGGGAGAAGGTCGTATTCTCCGTGGGGCCGTAGCCGTTGATGATCGTGAGCGAAGGATGCGCCTGCTTGATCTTCTTGATGTGCGGCTCCGATAGTTTCTCGCCACCCACCAAGATGGTTTCCAGCCCATCGAAAAGGCTGGTATCCGTATCCACCAGTTGGTTGAACCAGCTGGAGGTAAACCACATTTTGCTGACGCCCCGCGTGCGGATTTCTTCTTTTAGTAAGTCGTTGTTGAGCAGCTGATTTTCGGTAGCCAGCACCAGCTGCCCGCCGTTCAGCAACATGCCCCAGTACTCAAACGTGGTGGCGTCGAAGGACGGCGAGCCGGTGGAAAGGAGAATGTCTTCCTCGGTCAGCGTCACATAATCAACGTCTTTTACTAAGCTGGACACATTCCGGTGCTCGACCAAAACTCCCTTCGGCGTGCCCGTGGAGCCCGACGTGTAGATGACGTAAGCTAGGTCTTCGCCCCGGCTCAGCAAACCTAGGTTTTGCACCGGCTGCTCGGCAATCGTCGCGGCGTTAGGGCCATCCACTTCCAGCAACGTAAGCCTAGCGTCGGCAAAGGGCCGCAGCTTGCCCACTGTAGCCTGGCTGGCGAGCACCAGCGCCGCGGCGGTGTCGTGCAGCATGTAGCGCAGGCGCTCCAGCGGATAATCTGGGTCGAGGGGCACGTAAGCGGCGCCTGCCTTGAGAACGGCCAGCACGCTCACAATCAGCCGCGGACTTCGTTCCAGGCAGAGCGGCACCAGCGTGTGCGGCTGCAAGCCGCGCTGGTGCAGGTAGCTGGCTAGCTGGTTGGCGTGCTCATTAAGTTGTTCGTATGTGAGCAGTTCCTGCTGAAAACGCACCGCTACCGCCTGTGGTGTGCGTGCTACTTGCTGCTCAAACAATGCTACTAAGCTCGATGGGGAGGAGGGAGGGTAGAGTTTTGTCGGTAGGTCGCGGGTTTTGGTATTGGTCGGCATGGTCTTGTCAGTATCCTTCCGAAGAAACTTGAGTTTCGACCAGAATTGTACAATTCATTTATTTAATATAAGTAAATATACCTCATCGTAAGTAGAGTTAGTAGTGTACTTAGAAGTTAAGTGAGAAATAATTTTGCTTAAACAGGACAGTGTAAGCATGTACGAAGGCTACCAGTCATATAAAACAGATAAGAACCTGAGCGCCAAAGCAGCTACAAAGTGTAGTCAGTGTGGGTTCTGCCCGGTTTTCGCCCGATCTTGGTGAAGGATTACGTCCACTGCTTGGCTTCTCCAAACGTCGAAGCTTATCTAAACTCACATCTTCGATTATTCTTGTCTGCTTGCCGGAGCTTTCACTTGGATGCTATAAATTGCTGAAATGATTTATTTATTCTACACCCATTTTGATAATCAGCTACCGTCAGCGCAATTTGAATTAATGATACGGCAACTCCCGGCGCATATTCAGAATAAAATAGCGCGGTTTAGGAATTGGCAGGATGCGCAGCGAGGCTTATTAGGTAATATGTTGCTGTTAACTGCTTTAAAAGAACTTAAGCTGGATTATCCACTTGCTGATCTGAGATATACTAAGTTTAAGCGGCCTTATTTCGATGGCTTGGTTGATTTTAATATATCGCACTCCGGGGCGTATGTAGTCTGCGGAATTAGTCTTGATGATAAGCTAGGTGTTGATATTGAGTTAATTAAGGATATTTCTTTACAGGAAATGCAAAGCCAGTTTTCTGCGCAGGAGTGGCTGGAGATAGTTGGCAGTAGTGACAAGCTGCGCGCGTTCTACACGCACTGGACCCGCAAAGAAGCTTTCCTGAAAGCAGTTGGCCTAGGTCTTAGCTATTCTCCGGATAAAATAAATTTTATTGATAATGCCATTACCTGGAAAGATGAACCTTGGTATTGCCGCGAGGTAGTACTAGATCATTCTTATGCTTGCCATATCGTGGCGAATAAAGAACATAGTGAGTTGATAATAAAAAATATTTGCTTTGTATAATTGAGTTGGTCGAAATATTAAATCCTGATTAACCTGCTGTGTGTAGCAGTTGCTGTTATTGTTTTTGCACAACCTAGGATACATCAGGAGAGTGAGGCGGGAGAAAGGCTGTAGATAGAGCGTGGAAGCTGGACTTCAGCGCACATAATTGCCTATCTACATGAAAAAACTACTTGTACTGGCCGCGCTACTAGGCTTAGGGCAGCTCAGCAATGCCCAAACGCCGCAGCGTGCCAACGCTTCAGCAACGAGTGTCAGCCAGGCCCAACCGTTGCCGGGCACCGTGATTATTCCGGCCTCCAGCTTCCTGGAAGAAATTCCGAAGGGCAACATCATCGCGGATGCGGGGACGCTGAATGTGCCGTGGCTGTTCGATAACACCGCACTGGTGCTGAAATCGGCAACGAACCTGATGACCAAAGTGCAGGTGCCGGAAGCGGGCACGTACACGCTGTTTGTGCGCAGCCAAGGTGAGAACAATACCTCGTTTAAGGTGGCCGTGAACGATAAGGTAACGGCGGCTAGCTTCGGAAAAGATAAGCTGAGCTGGCAGGCGGGCGGCACCTTTGAGTTGCAGCCCGGCACGGCAAACATCAAAATAACGCGCATTAATGCCGGGCCTGTTTTCGATGTGCTCGTCCTGACGAAAAACCCGAGCCTCAAGGAGGAAGACATTCGGCCTTTTCAGCTCAATGCCAATGTAAAGCTGCTGAAGGAGTACACCGTGCCGTTGTGCAACGCGGTGAAGTTTGGCGACGTGAATGGCGATAGGCAAACCGACTTCATGGTGCTGGAGCCCGATTTCTCCGCCCACGTTTTCGATAACAACGGCAAGGAGCTGTGGAGCTACAAAGCGCCCACCGAGTACACCAAAGAGCGCTCGGAGTTCGAGGCGCCCAGCGTGCTCTGGGATTTTGACCACGATGGCAAAGCTGAAGTCGTGCACTGGCGCTTTATGGAAGGGCAGGAGTGGCTGGTGATGGCCGACGGTCGCACCGGTAAGATCAAGCGGAAAGTGGCGTGGCCGACGAAGCCGCTGCCACACGTCTACAACAACTTTCGCCTGGCGGTTGGCAAGCTGCACCCCGGCGCACCCAACGACTTGGTGGTGTTCACGGACATGGGCGGCTCGATTAACGTGCAGGCGTATGATGCCAAGCTGAAATCGTTATGGAGCCATACCGAGGAGCGCAAAAAGGACAACCTAGGTCACTACGTGTACCCCATCGATCTGAACCAGGATGGGCTGGATGAAGTGCTGGTCGGCTCCTTATTGCTCGATACAAACGGCAAGAAAATCTGGGACCGGTTTGACCTGCTGCCCGACAACCATGACCACGCCGATAGCTACAAATTTGCCGATGTAAATGGCGATGGCCAACTCGATATTGTGACGGCCAACAGCGAAGCCGGCATCTTCATCTACCAGGCCATGACGGGCACAATCATCTGGCAGAACACCGCCGAGCACAGCCAACAGATTCAGGTCGGTAACTTCCTGCGCAACGTGCCGGGGCCGCAAGTGGTAGTGGGCGGCCGCACCTACGGCAATCGACAGATCGGCGAGCCGTATCTGTCGAGCCAGCTGTATTGGTTTGATAACCAGGGAAACCCGGTGAAGAAATGGCCCGGCAACCCGATCAACGGCAACCCGGATTTTGTGCGCGGCAACTGGCGCGGCGATGGCAGCACAGACCTGTTTTGGTACAAGTTTCGGCTGAACGACCTAGGTACCGGCGAGCTGTACTTTCCTGATCCGGTGTTTCATATGTTCGACTTCACAGGCAAAGGCGCCGAAGAAGTCATTACGTTGAATCGGGGCGTGCTGCGCATTTATGGTTATACTCAAGCGACCTACAGCGGCAAAGACAGCAAGAAAAACCTTGATTATCTGAAAGGTACGGTTGTCAACCACACGCACTATTAGGATGTAGCGCGAAGCTCCCGCTTCGCGCCGCGTTGAACGATAATCTTTGTTATCCAACCTAGGTCCGATCGTTCAACGATACGCGAAGCGGGAGCTTCGCGCTACATCGTGCTAGCGTCTGCGCTTCGCGCTACAACTCTAGCTGCACATCACCGCCCGCTGCATAGCCCGTGCACGTCAGCACCAGACCTTTAGCTAGGTCGCGGGCGGTAAGCACCTCGTTGGTCGCCATCCAGACCTTGCCGCTCGTGCAGCGAAGCACGCAGCTGCCGCAGACACCGTTGGCGCAGCTGTACGGCAGCTTAATGCCTTGGTCTTTTGCTGCTTGTAGAATTGACACCGGGTATTGCGCCTGAAACTGATAGGTGGCGTGGGGAAGTTGGATCGTAACGTTGTGCGGGTCAGTATCTGACGGCTCAGCGGAAGAAGGATGCGCCGTTTCGGGGTTGAAGTTTTCACGCCGAATATTGGCCGATGGAATGCCGATTTCGCGCAGGCCGTACACGCACATCCGCATGTAGTTCAGGGGGCCGCAGAGGTACGCCAGGGTGCGTTCCGGGGTAGTTAAGCTGTACTGTTTTACAAATACTTCCAGCAAGTCGCGGTACAAGCGGGCCCGGGCCAGAATGGGGTGGTTGCTGAACAGAAACTCTATTTCCAGCCGATCAGCAAATTGCGAGGCTAGGTGCTGAAGCTCCTGGTAGAAAACCGCGACTTCTGGCGTACGGTTGCTGTAGATGAGAACTGCGTGCAACCTAGGATATAGGTGTAAGACGCTCTTTAACAAAGCATAAATGGGCGTGATACCGCTACCCGCCGCGAAGAAAAACACTTGCTCATAGTCACCTAGGTTGTCGGGCAGGGTGAAGAAGCCGCCGGCGCCGATGGTCAACAGCGTGTCGCCGGCTTGTACGGTATCCACTAAGTAGCGGGAAAAGAGTCCATTCGCCACCCGCTTCACCGTAACCGACAGCGGCTCACCTAGCCCCGGCGCCGATGAAATCGAGTAGGAGCGCCGCACTTCCTCGTTTTGCGAATGCACAAACGTGAGGTACTGCCCGGCTTGGTAGGCAAGCTCCGGCGCATCAAACAGCAAGGTTTTTACCTCGTTGATTTCCTGGCGAACGGCGCTTATAACAATGGGTTTAATCATGTAATTGAATAATTAGCCACCTGAAATAAACTAATGGCTTATGTAGAGACGCAATATTTTGCGTCTCGTCGTTGCTGACCTAGCTTTCTCTTGGCTACCGTTGTTCAACGACGAGACGCAAAATATTGCGTCTCTACACACCTTCAACCTTGTGGACGTTGTACGAGTTTTTCGGCCCGAAATAGGTCATCGGAAGCCTGCAAAATCTTGGCGCGCAGCTTGGGGTTATACGTTGGATGCTGCTGCAAAAACGTGCGTACCGTGCGAGCGGCCGTCGAAGTTTGATAGGAGCCGAACGTAGCTTGCAGCCAGGAATACGGAAAGAAAATGTCACCGGTTAGTTGAATCTCTTCCAGCAACGCGAGGCTTTCCGGCAGGTATTTCTCCGAAGTAGCCGCCCGTAGCGGATGATGCAGATAACCTAGGGCTGTTACCACCCACGCTTCTTTCTCCCGGTTCTTCTCGTCTTTTAAAGACGCGAAAAAAGCATCCCGCACGCGCACATCCGGCGACAAAGCCGGCATTAGAAATTGTAGGCGCTTCTTGCGGTCGGCGTTTTGGATGCGGGTAAGCTGACGGTCCAAAATCGGCGAAGCGGCGGCATAGTCGCGTACGGCTAGGGCTTGCGCCAGAGCCGTGTAGTCGTCTTCGGTCAGTTTCACACCTGCTGGCGCCTGCTCCTTGTCCCAAACTTGGTACAACTGATCTTGCGCCGACTTGGTCAACGCAACTGACTGATACGTCTTGAACAACAGCTTCTTAGAATTAGGAGCGGCATTCTGCTGCATGGCTTGCCAGAGTTCCTGCTCCAACGCCGGAGCTAGGGTTAGGCGCTCCTGCGGTAATAAGAACTTCCAGTAAAGCTCGCTCATTTGCCCAGTCAGCAACTTGAGGTTCAGTTCCTCAGGTTCCTTGGTTAAAAGTTGGCGATAAGCATCCAGCAGCTGCCTAGGTGCCACTACTCGGCCATTGAGCATGTTCTCGTAGAGGTTCACGTAGGCCGAAGCTCGCGCCACCGGATTTTGCAGCGAAGCCAGGCCAGCAGTCATTTGCTTCTCAATCGGGAACACGCCGTAACCTAGCCCCGAGGAGTTGAACAGAATAAAGCTAGGTGCTGGCTGGCCTACGGCTTCGGGTAGGCGCACTTGCCGTTCACTCATGTTCACCGTTAGCTCTTTCACGGCGTCGGGGTAAACCAGTAGCACCTCAAAAAGCTGCGGCCAGATTCGGTTTGACCCATCCTCGGCTTGCTGCTTCAGGACCAACTGCGTGATTTTGCCGCCGGTGGTTTGCAAGTCATAATCGAAGAGGGGACGGCCGGGCTCGTTGACCCACACTTCATTCCAAGCGTGCAGATCGGCGGGCGTGCGCGCGTCCAGAATCTGGATGAGGTCGGGCCAGGTAGCGTTGCCGTGGGCGTACTTCATCAGGTACTCGCGCAAGCCTTGCTGAAACGCTTCCGGGCCCATCAGCCGCTCTAGCTGCCGCATCATGATGGGCGCTTTGTGGTAAATGATGTTGCCGTAGAGCGAGCCCGCGTCCTGCAAATTAGCCAGCGGCTGTCGGATTGGGTTGGCGCCCGTAGTGCGGTCGACGCTGTAGGCGGCGGGGTAATGGTCGAGCACGAATTTGAGGTCGTAGTTCGAGTTAGCCACGGCCACCTGCGAGATTTTATCGGCCATGAAGTTGGCAAACACCTCCTTCATCCACACGTCGTTGAACCACTGCATCGTCACCAAATCGCCAAACCACATGTGGGCCGTTTCGTGCGAAATCAAGTTGGCGCGGGCTAGCTTCTGGTCCTGGGTGGCGCCGTCGTCCAGAAACAGCGAAGATGCTTTGTAATCGATAGCACCCACGTGCTCCATGCCGCCGTACTGAAAATCGGGAATGGCCACGAAGTCGAACTTGCGGAACGGATACGGCAGCTGGGTGTACTCCTGCATAAACGCCAGTGCATCCGCGTGAATCTGGAAAATAGGACCTAGGCTCAGGCGAAGTTTATTCTGGTCCGTCTCGCGGTGCAAGAGGTTCATTGGCCGGCCATTCAGCTGCTGCGTAACCTTCGTGAACTTACCCGCCGCAAATGAAAATAGGTAGGTGCTGATGGTGTCGGAAGGTGCGAAGTGGTAGGTCTTGCTGGCGCCCGCCACGACGGAATCCTGCAACGGCCCATTCGCTACGGCTTGCCAAGCCGTGGGCAGCGTGAGCGAAAGCTTGAACGAGGCCTTCAGGTTAGGCTGGTCAAAAACCGGGAACACCGTGCGCGCCCGCTCCGGCACCAGCAGCGTGTACAGGTAATCGTCGCTACGATTCAGGGATAAGTTGCCGGCGGTAAATTCAATCTGCACCTCATTGGCGCCTTTGCGCAAAGCCGCGGCGGGCAGCACGAGGTGCTCATTGCGGTGGTCAATTGGCACAGCCTTCTTGTTGACAACCACTTTTTTCAGATGGTCCGTCTTTTCCTTGAAGTCTAGCTGAAGTGGCTGTTTGTTGTCCTTCAGGTGAAAGAACACGGACTCGGAAGCCGCGATGGCGGTTTCCTTTTGCGCTGGAATTGTGAAAGCTAGGGTGTAGGTTATCTGACTCACGTTTTGCTTCCGTGCGCTAGCCAGCGCCTCCAACACGCCTTTCTCAACCGGTATGTCGCTAGCCGCTACCATCTTCTTCTGACTGTAAGCATTAAGATTGATGGCCAGCAACAGCAAGCCCGTTTGGGAAAAGGTTTTAACTAGATGATTCATGCGGACTGACGTTCGAAGAAAAGGCTAGGGGAGGAGCAACGGTTGAATGAAATGATAGTCTACTTTAGCTGCCCGACGTTGCACAACTCGCGCCTGTCGGTTCGATGCCCTAAGTGTCCGACCGGTTGTCGGCTGCTGATGTCTGCAAAAGCTAGGTGCACGATTGTCGTACTGACAAATCGTTTCAACGCCTACCGGTCCGACGCCTAGGGCGTCGGACCGGTAGGCGACATGCATAATTCTGCGAAACGACTGTATATTCCACCAGAACTAGCAGCAGACTAACCGCTAAGCTACTTGCAAACCGTAAGCAATAACGCATGGAAAACCTTTACCCGACGCCGGCCACGCGTGCGGAGGTTCAGCTCTACCCGTTGGGTGAATCGGCCGTGGTCGTGCAATTCGGCGATGCTATTAAGCGCCACGCGCACCACGAAGTGCAGGCGCTGAGCGCTTACTTGGATGCGCATCCTTTTCCCGGCTTTGTGGAGTATGTGCCTGCTTTTACGACGGTTACGGTCTATTATAACCCTTTGGAAGTAAGCTTGGCTAAGGAAGCTAGCCCTTCCGACAGCGTAGCAGAAACGCTGAAGCAGATGCTGCTCCAGACCACGACGGAAGCTGAAAATACGGCGCCACACGTCATAGAAATACCCGTGTGCTACGGCGGCAAGTTTGCGCCCGACCTAGCTTTTGTCGCTGGCCATACGCACCTTAGTCAGGAAGAAGTTATTGCCCTGCATACTCAACCCGAATACCTCGTGTACATGATTGGCTTCGCGCCGGGCTTTCCGTACCTAGGTGGCATGAACGAGCAGCTGGTGGTGCCGCGCAAAGAAAAGCCGCGCACGAAAGTGCCCGCTGGCTCAGTCGGCATTGCGGGCAAGCAAACGGGCGTGTATTCCATTCAAACGCCCGGCGGCTGGCAGCTGATTGGCCGCACGCCGCTGCGCCTTTTCACGCCGCACGGCCCAACACCTAGCTTATTGAGCGCCGGCGATTACATCCGGTTTGTGCCCATCACCGAACGAGAATACGAGCGCACCCAACAGCATGAGTCTTAGTGTTATCAGCCCCGGCCTCCTGACCACCATTCAGGACCTAGGCCGCCGCGGCTACCGCAAAGAAGGCGTACCTACCAGCGGCGCCATGGATACCGTTGCCCTACGCGTTGCCAATCTGCTGGTGGGCAACCCGGAGCGTACAGCCGGCATTGAAATCACTTTTTTAGGCCCAAAAATCCGATTTGAAACCGACCACTTAATTGCTCTCACCGGCGCCGATTTACAGCCTAAGCTCAACGGAGAGCCTATCAAAATGAACCGCCCCGTAGCCGTACGCGCAGGCGGCGTGCTGACTTTTGGCGGCTTGCGGGCCGGCTCCCGGGCGTACTTGGCCTTGTCGGGCGGCTTGGCCGTGCCGCCGGTGTTAGGGAGCCAGGCCACATATCTGCGGGCAGGCATCGGAGGCCTGGGTGGTAGAGCCTTCAAAACCGGCGACGCCGTACCGAGCGCCGGCCTGACGGAGCTAGGTCGCAAAATCTGGCAGGCGCTTATCGCTACGCAGCCCGCTCATGCGTGGGCGCAGGCTAAATGGACGCCCGACCCGAAGCTGTTCCCAGCGCCGCACGAAAGTCCTTTTGTGCGGGCTATCCGGGGGCAGGAATATGACCTGTTTTCGGAGCAAAGCCAGCACGACTTCTGGCAGCAGGAATTCATCGTCACGTCTGATTCCGACCGCATGGGCTACCGCTTGCAAGGGCCGACCCTAGCCCGACAGGAGCCGGGGGAGGTTTTGTCCAGCGCCGTGGCTTTTGGCACCATCCAAGTGCCGAATGAAGGCAACCCCATTGCTTTGCTGGCCGACCACCAAACCACCGGTGGCTATCCGCGCATTGCGCAAGTGGTAGCCGCCGATTTTTCCTGCTTGGCGCAAGTGCAGCTCGGTAGAAAAATCCGCTTCCGGGAAGTGTCGCTGGCAGAAGCTCAAGAGCTGTACGCGCAGCAGGAAAAGGCCATTACCGAAATCAAACAAGCCTTGCATTTTAAGCTCACCCATTTATGACAGAGTCGTTTTTCGTCGACCTGAACTGCGACCTAGGAGAAAGCTACGGCGCCTATAAGCTCGGCAACGACGAAGCTATTTTGCCCTTCGTCACGTCAGCCAATATTGCCTGCGGCTTCCACGCCGGCGACCCGGCCGTGATGAAGAAAACGGTGCGCTTGGCCTTGCAACATCAAGTTGCCATCGGCGCGCACCCCGGCTTGCCTGATCTGGTCGGCTTTGGCCGGCGCGAAATGGCGATTTCGCCGGAAGAAGCCTACGACATGACGGTGTACCAGATTGGTGCCTTGGCTAGCTTCGTGAAGGCGGAAGGTGGCACGATGCACCACGTAAAACCCCACGGCGCCCTCTACAACATGGCCGCCGTGACGCCCGCGCTGGCCCAAGCCATAGCCGAAGCCGTGTACCGCGTCAATCCGGAGCTGGTGCTGTATGGTCTGGCAGGCAGTGCCCTTATCCAAGCTGGCCAGAAGCTAGGTCTGCGCACCGCCAACGAGGTTTTCGCCGACCGCACCTATCAGCCCGACGGCACGCTCACCTCGCGCCGTTTGCCCAACGCCTTGCTTTCCGATCCGCAGGAGGCTATTCAGCAGGTGTTGCGGATGGTAAAGGAAGGTAAAGTTCGTTCCCTGCTCGGCGCTGATGTCGCCATCCAGGCCGACACCATCTGCATTCACGGCGACAGTGCGCACGCGGTGGAGTTTGCTCAGCAAATCAGTCAGGTTCTGAAGGCGGAAGGCATTATTATTCAGTCCACACAACCTACTGCATGAAGCCGCCCCGCAACCTAGGTGTGCTGCTGGGCGCGGGCTTTTTGATGGCCACTTCCGCCGTCGGCCCTGGCTTTCTGACCCAAACCACTGTGTTTACCGAGTCGCTCGGAGCTAGCTTTGGCTTCGTCATCTTGGCCTCGATTCTGGTCGATTTGGGAGTGCAGCTGAATATCTGGCGCGTCATTGCCGTGGCAGAAAAGCGGGCGCCCGACATTGCCAACGCCGTGTTACCAGGGCTAGGTGGCTTTATTTCCTTCCTGATTGTGCTTGGCGGCTTAGCTTTCAACATCGGCAACGTAGCCGGCGCGGGCCTAGGTCTTCAGGCTCTAACAGGACTATCTGTAGAAACCGGAGCGGTCGTAACCGCCGCCTTCGCCATTGCCATTTTCCTGGTAAAAGAAGCCGGCAAAGCCATGGACCGCTTCGCTCAGCTCATGGGCCTGCTCATGATTGGCATTATCATCTACGTGGCCCTCACCTCCGCGCCGCCCGTAGCCGAAGCCATGGTGCGCACCTTTGCCCCCACCAAAATCGACTTCATGGCGATTATCACGCTGGTCGGGGGCACCGTGGGCGGCTACATCACCTTCTCCGGCGGCCACCGGCTGCTCGACGCGGGCGTGAAGGGACAAGCCGCGCTAGGGCAAGTGACGTCGAGCGCCGCTGCTGGTATTACCGTGGCTTCAATCGTGCGCATCTTTCTGTTTTTGGCGTCGCTCGGCGTGGTTAGCCAAGGCCTGAAAATAGATGCTGCGAATCCACCTGCTTCCGTGTTCCGACTAGCAGCCGGCGAGCTAGGCTACAAGCTGTTTGGCGTGGTAATGTTCTCGGCCGCTATTACGTCCGTTATCGGCTCGGCTTACACATCAGTGTCTTTCCTAAAGTCATTCAGCCAGAAAGTAGCGCAGTATGAAAACTGGATTATCATCGGCTTCATCATCCTTTCCACGCTCATTTTCGTGACCATCGGCAAGCCGGTCAGCTTGCTTATCCTGGCAGGTGCGCTCAACGGTTTTATTCTGCCGATTACCCTGGCTACTATGCTGGTAGCTGCCTACCGACGCAACATCGTGGGCGAGTATCGCCATCCGGTCGGTCTAGCTATTTTAGGTGGCGTGATGGTGCTGGTGATGACGGTGCTAAGCGCGAAAGTCTTTACCGAGCAGCTCGCTTCCTTGTTCGCCTAAAGCTGCCATTCTGAATGCATTGAGGAATCTGAGTTATTTACCTAGGTTGGTATCCTCAGATTCCTCAATGCATTCAGAATGACATTTATTTGGAATGCTAAACCTAGCTTTTCGCCCGGTTGCAGACTCGGTGGATAAAGGCCATCTTCTTAATCACTTCGGGGTAAATAATGAACGGGTACGGGTCGTGCAGGCCCATGCTGCGGTTGAGGCTGTTCATGGTGAACGTGAGCGGCAGCCACATGTTCATGATGACGGTAAAGTCGCTGATCTGGTATGGATCTTCCGTCAGCTCCACCTCTAAGTGGTCCGACTTACGCGCCACTTCCGGCTTGATGCTCAACTGAAAAGCCGAGGCTGTTTGCAGCGTATCCATAATGTGCAGGTAGTGCGCCCACGTTTCGGCCCAGTCTTCCCACGGGTGCGACGTAGCATAAGCACTGATGTAGTGCTGGTTCCAATCAGCAGGCGGTCCTTGGGCGTAGTGCTTTTTCAAGGCTTCGCCATAATCTTGGCGGTCATCCCCAAAAATCTTCCGGAATTCAGCCAGGTGTTCCGTGCCGTCGATCAGCCGATCCCAGTAATAATGCCCCACCTCGTGCCGAAAGTGCCCGAGCACCGTCCGGTAAAGCTCATCCATGGCTTTGCGGGCCATTTCGCGCTCAATATCATCGGCCTCGGCAATATTGAGCGTGATAAGGCCATTCTCGTGGCCCGTCAGAATCCGTTGGCTGCTATCCTTGCTTTCATCCGCCACAAAATCAAAGGATAGACCTTTTTCCGGAGAAACGATCTTACTTAGTACCGGCAGCTTCATTTGCAGCAAGCTGAAAATCAATCGGTGCTTGGCAAATTCAATTGCTTTCCATCGCTGCACATATTCCGGCTTACTTAAATTCGGAATAGTATGATTTAATGTGCACGCTGTGCAAAATGGTGTTTCGCTATTTTGAGGAACCATCCAATTGCAAACGTCATGCTCATGATTAGCGCAATACCTATAATGATCAGATTTTGAATCATTGTATAACGTATAAGTATCGTTTTCTTGCTTTACAAGCGCAAGTAACTTTGACTTATTAGTTTCAAAGCCGAGCGGGTATTTACACTTCTCGCACGTAGTATTTTCGAAATACAACAGCTGGCCGCAATGGCTGCATTTAAAGAGTCTCATTAATTCCAGAAGCCGTTATCGTTGTTAAAAGAAGAGTCTTTTTGGCTAAGCCCCTATCAAACGAATACTACCTAGGTAGGTTGTGCTTTCTACTGGTTATGAGCTAGATATGCGACAACAAAATGCCGCTACTGCTGAGGTTGAAAAAAGAAGCCACTAGCAGCAGAACTATTGCTTTTCTTTCATAGCACCCTTAAATCAAATACCGAAACGAGGCTGCTACGCCCTTTTACTGTTGTGATACCCTTCCTGCGCAGGGCAATTCGCTGCAATCATAGTACCTCAAAGTTGGGTTTGCTAGCCTTCTTACAAGCCTCTTTTACCGACAAGAAAGATGCTTTTCGTGCGGTATATGTCTTAAAGTCAGATGGATACACATTCAATGTAAGCCATAGGCTAGGTTTTGTGCATCGTTTAGGGTGATGATACGCGTATAATATGTCTGCCAAGACTTTGAACAATGTCATTTAATCAATAGCATTACTACAGAGCATAAGCAGAACGGTGCATAAATCATTTTGCTTTGCAAATATTTAAGCGCAACACTACATTCCGTGTAGACCACACACCTAGCTATGAAAGAAAATTCGTTGTTGCAGTCCTACCAGGAACAGCCAAATGTTTGGGATGAAATGTTCAACCTGGAAGGAATAAGGCCTGAGTATAGGAATTTTGTATCGGCAATTGAGAACCTGGAAAGCGCGGAAATGACGCGCAAGGATGAATTAGCAAAAAAGCTATTCATGAGCCAGGGGATTACCTTTACAGTGTATAGCAGCGGCGAAGGTATTGAGAAAATATTTCCTTTTGATATTATTCCTCGCATCATAAAACAAGAGGAATGGAAACACATAGAAGCGGGTATCAAGCAACGGCTGAAAGCGCTTAACATCTTTCTGAAAGATATATACCATCAGCAGTTTATTATCAAGGATGGTATTGTTCCGGCAGCGCTAATCTATTCATGCCCGCAATTCCTGCGGGAAATGGTGAACGTAGATGTGCCGTATGACATTTACACCCACATTGCCGGCGTAGATCTTATTCGGGACCATGACGGCGAGTTCTACGTGCTCGAAGATAATCTGCGTACACCTTCGGGCGTTTCCTACATGCTCGAAAATAGGAGTATAACCTACAGGATTTTTCCGGATTTGCTTCCGAAAAATAATGTTCAACCAGTTAAGGATTATCCTGACATATTATTCCGAAACCTACGCGCTATTGCGGAAGGACGAAGCAGCGACCCCACTGTTGTCTTATTATCGCCTGGTATTTACAATTCAGCTTATTTCGAACATACGACCCTAGCTCGCCTGATGGGGATTAGGCTGGTAGAAGGCAGGGACTTAATCGTGCATAATCATTTCGTTTATATGAAAACAACGAAAGGGTTAAAGCAGGTAGACGTAATTTATAGACGAGTCGACGACGAATTTCTGGACCCGTTAGTTTTTCACCCCGATAGTGCACTTGGGGTACCGGGTATTTATTCGGCCTACCGGAAAGGCAATGTGGCCATTGTAAATGCAATGGGAAACGGCGTTGCCGATGATAAAGCGGTTTATTCCTACGTGCCCGAAATGATTCGTTATTACCTGAACGAAGAGCCTATATTGAAGAATGTTCCGACGTATCAGATGGCCGATGCGGATAAGCGGAAGATGGTCTTCGATAACATGGAACGTATGGTAATCAAGCGCACGAACGAATCGGGTGGGTATGGAATGCTGATTGGTAGTAGCGCCACCGAAGAGCAAATGCAGGACTTCAAAAGAGCCATTACCGAAGATCCTCGGAGCTTTATTGCGCAGCCAATCATTAGTTTATCTTCAACGCCGTGCTACATCAATGGGGTGCTCCAGCCGCGTCGCGTCGACCTGCGGCCTTTCGCGCTCTGCGGTCCTGATGGAATAGATATCGTGCCCGGCGGTCTTACCCGCGTAGCACTGAAAGAGGGTTCGTTGGTCGTAAACTCGTCGCAGGGCGGCGGCAGTAAGGATACCTGGGTGCTAGGTAGCTAGGAAAGAAGCACGCAAAAGAATACCTGTTTGCTACGCTGTAAGTAGGCTATGGCTTCCGGAGAAAGCTAGGTCGCTGTGTAAGCGTAAAATATTAACTGTAATAAAACAAAAATGCTGAGCCGCGTTGCAGATACCATTTACTGGCTAGCCCGCTACATGGAAAGAACCCAATCTATGTTGCAGGTAATTCGTACTAATTATATTGCGTCTCAGGATGAAATACGTCAATTTAGTTGGCGACCATTGCTATACGCCTATGGTGAGCTTAACCAAGAGGAGATAAACCAGGTAGAACGGAATACGCCTAAAGTCCTTGAGCATCTTATTTTAGATAAGTTAAATCACGCCTCTGCTTACAATAATATTCTGCAAGGTAGAGAAAACGCACGTGCCGTTCAAGATCACATCACCAAAGAGGTATGGCAGTGCCTCAACGACTATTATCATTTAGTGCGCGATGAGGAATTGGTTAGTCAAATTAAGTACGGTGACCCTGTTTCTGGCGTCGATATCTTAATGAAAAACAGTGTGCTTTTTACCGGCGTAGTCAAGAATACTATGTCGCGTGATGAAGGATACGCTTACATTAATATAGGCAAGTTTTTGGAGCGTGCTATTCAGATAGCTGACATTATCAGAGTGAAGTGGGCAGGCGTTTCGCACGATGCCCAGCAAATGGTGGAAACTCCTGAGTTGAGATATTTGCTCTACTCTTTGTTTGGGTACGAGTTTTTTATCAAAACTTACAAGGGAAATTTCAGTCCGGATAATGTGTTGCAGCAAGTTATTTATAATACGTATTTTCCTCACTCTTTATTGTATAGCTTAAATCAATTAAGCCGGTATTTTGAGCGTTTAAAAGAGGAGAGTTTGCCAGAGAGCTTTGAGCAGGTTGAGTTTCTGATTGGTAAAGTCAGGAATGAGGTGAAGTATAGTCACTTCACGAACGAAGATCCTGAAGTGCTGACTGCTTTTTTGCTTCAGGTAAGAAACGAGCTGCTTGGAGTAGCAACTGCTTTTAGTAAATATTATTTTGGGAACAGCTAAACACGAAGCCAAATGCCTTCCTATAACATAAAACACATTACGCGCTACTCGTATGCCTCGCCGGTAATCGATTGTACCAACCAGATAATGGTATACCCTATCGAAGACGAGCGACTGGAAGTGAAAAAGCATGAACTATATGTTTCTTCTCACCCCATTATAGAAACCTATGTTGACTACTTTGGGAATAGAGTAGGCGTATTTTCTGTTATTCAGCCGCATACAGAGCTAGTAATAGAATCTAATGTTGACATTGTTACGAATCCCATCCAATTTCCTATGGATGAGATGCCTGCTAATCAGCAGTGGAATGCTTTAAACGAGCTAAAAAATGACGCTGCCTTTATGGACTTCTTAGTTCAGGAAAAGCTAGCTTCTTATGATAAAATAAAAGAAGTATTAAGCGCTGTTGTTAATTATTCGGACAAGCCGCTGAAAAATGCGCTTGTGTTGTCCGAGTATGTATACAATAATTTCGAGTATAAAACCGGCGTGACGAATATTGAAACGCCGGTTGAAGAAATCTGGGAGTTGAAGGCGGGGGTTTGCCAGGACTTTGCCCACTTGCTGCTGTTTATGCTGCGGATGTTTGGCTTTCCGGCGCGCTACGTCAGCGGTTATATCTGCCCCAAAGACGAGGGTGTGCGCGGGGAAGGCGCTACCCACGCCTGGGTGGAGGTGTACATCCCCTTCTACGGGTGGCTAGGTCTCGATCCGACCAATAACTGCATCGTGAACGACGGGCACGTACGCATCGCAGTGGGGCGTAATTTCTCGGATTGCACGCCCGTGAAAGGCACGTATAAAGGCATGGGTGCGCACAAGCTGGAAGTATCGGTGCATATTGAAAACGGTACGCCCAGAGCCATCGAAAGAGCGTCAACTGAGCCCACGTACACGTATGAGGTGAAAGACCCGGAAGTGCCTGTTAACTCGTATCGGCTATTCTTGGAGATGCAGCAGCGCCAACAACAGCAGCAGCAGCAACAACAGTAACCCTAGCTCCTACAACAACGAGAGCCCCGACAGTCTCGTCGGGGCCCTCGTCTTTTGAAGAAGTAGTTCTTCTAGTTCCGTCGGATCATATCCGTCACAGCGTCAGCCCACTGGGGGGTGGCGTTGAGGCTAGGTACCAGCTGCCAATGCTCGCCGCCGGCCTGCTCGAATAGCTCCTTGAACTCCAAGCCTACTTCAATGGTCGTTTCGAGGCAATCGGCGACGAAGGCAGGGGAGAAGGCCAGCACGTTTTTGATGCCTTTCGCGGGCATTCCTTTCAGCACTTCGTCGGTATAGGGTTGCAGCCACGGGTCGCGCAAGCGGCTTTGCAGGCGGCTTTGGAAAGAGGTAGTGTACTGATCTTCGTCCAAACCTAGCTCCTTGGCCAACAGGCGCGAGGTTTCGAAGCACTGGGCGCGGTAGCAGTAGCGGTTGTTTTTGTTGTAGGTGTTGCAGCACTTGCCCAGCTGACAATAGCCTTTGAAGCTACCCTTCAGCACATGGCGCTCCGGAATACCGTGGTAGCTGAACACCACATGGTCGTAGTCGCGCTTGGCCATTTCGGCTTTGCCTAGGGTGGCGAAAGAGGCAATAAAGCCGGGGTCATCGGTGAAGGTGCTGATGAAGGAAATGCTCGGCACTACCCACCATTTACCCACAATCTCCATTACCTTTTCCTGCACCGAGCCGGTGCTGGCGGCGGCGTACTGCGGAAACAGCGGCAGCACAATAATGCGGTCGACGGCGGCATCGCGCAATTCTTCCAAAGCTTTCTCAATGCTAGGCTTCTGGTAGCGCATGCCGAAAGCCACGACGTACTCTGGCCCTAGCTTTTCCTGCACCAGGCGCTGCAAATCGAGACCGTGGTAGAGCAGCGGCGAGCCGCGTTCGGTCCAGAGCTGCTGGTAGATTTTGGCCGATTTCGGCGCCCGGAGCGGCACCACAATGCCTTGAAACAGCGGATAACGCACGGCCGCGGGCATGTCAATCACGCGGGCGTCGGTGAGAAACTCATTGAGGTAGCGGCGCACGTCGGGCGTTTGGGGCGAGTCGGGCGTACCTAGGTTTACTAGCAACACGCCAATGCGGCGCTTAGCGGAAGTGGGAGTTGGCATAAGTAAGAGACGAGCTGTCCGTCAGTAGACAAAGGTACGGCCTCCTGGGTTTGCGAAGAAGGCAGTATTTTTCGTCATGCACTCTTCCTTAAAACACCTGACCACGAACGACACGCTGGCTGTTGGCTTCTTTAACCTGATATTGTGGGCAGCTACCTAACGTGGCGCCGACCGTGCGCTGCTATGCCAAGGATACTCGGGAGCACGAGCGGATATTTGCGCCCGCTCGCCTGCATTTTGGGGCAACCAAAACCAGTATTGCGTTTGATGCATCGGTGCTGGACTTGCCTGTGTTCAACGCCAACGCGACGCTGTTTCCTTTCTTCGAGCAGCATGCCAATGCGCTGCTGGTCAGCTGCGCTAACTTAGCTGAGCTGAGCGCGTAAAGCGCGAAATCATGCAGCTATTGAAAGGGGCCGAGCCTGCCCTGAGCGCCGTAGCCGATCAGCTAAACCTAGGGGTGCGCTCCATGCAGTAGCACCTGAAGACTGCCAACCTCCCCTACCAGCAGCTGCTCGATGAGATGCGGCAGGAGCTGGCCCAGCGCCACCTGCGCGACCCGTTTCTGAGCACAACGGATATTGCCTTTCTGCTCGGCTACTTCGAACTCAGCGTGTTCGTGCGCTCCTTCAAACGATGGGCGGGAGTTTACGTTAAGAGCCTAAAAGGCTAGGTTTTGAAAAGATGCCTGACTTGATGTGAGCAAAATTCGGCCGTTTGGGCCGCGGCATTGTTGACCATTTCCGCAGAAGAAATTGACCGAACGCGCAAATCGGCGGGCAGCTTCCTTTTCGGCCAGAATAACCGTACCTTTGCAGGCTAATTTTGAAAACCCGTGAATCCCGAACCTAATCCGCACCGCGCTGGCTTTGTGAGCATTATCGGCAAACCCAACGTGGGCAAGTCGACGCTGATGAATGCGCTGGTGGGCGAGCGGCTCAGCATCGTCACCAGCAAGGCTCAGACTACGCGCCACCGCATCCTGGGCATCCTCAACGGCGATGATTTCCAGCTCGTGTACTCCGACACGCCCGGCATTATTCAGCCCAAATACGAGCTGCACAACGCCATGATGAGCTTCGTGTATTCGTCCTTGGAAGATGCCGACGTGATTCTGTTCGTGACGGATATCTACGAAAAGCACGACGAGGAGCCCATCGTGGAGCGCCTGCGCAAAACGGATGTGCCGATTATTCTGCTGGTCAACAAAGTGGATCAGGCCGAGCAGGCGGAGGTAGAAGAAAAGCTAGCTTACTGGAAGCATCATTTGCCCAACGCCGCCGAAGTGCTGCCCATTTCGGCCCTCGAAAAGTTTAATACTGAGCAGGTGCTGCAAATGGTGCTGGAGCGTCTGCCGGTGCATCCGCCCTATTATCCGAAAGATGAACTAACGGACAAGCCGGAGCGTTTTTTTGCTGCGGAAATGATTCGCGAGAAGATCTTCAAGCTGTACAAAAAAGAGGTTCCGTACAGCTGCGAGGTGTCCGTTGAAGAGTTCAAGGAAGAGGAAGACATCATCCGGATGCGCGCCATCATCTACGTGGAGCGCAGCAGCCAGAAAGGCATCATCATCGGGCAGAAAGGCGAGGCGCTGAAGAAAGTAGGCACCTGGTCGCGCGAGGAGATGGAGAAGTTCTTCCTGAAAAAAGTCTTCCTCGAAATCCACGTCAAAGTCAACGAAAACTGGCGCACCGACCCGAAAGCATTGAACCGTTTTGGGTATCAGTAATAAGGTGAGATAGTGAGGTGGTGAAATGGTGAGTTTGCTGTTCAATTTGCGCAAACACGCTATTCGACAGAGTCCACGGCATCACTATTTCACCACCTCACTATTTCACCATTTTCCGACCTCATCTTCACTTAACTACTCCGGGCACTGCCGAACATGGTCGGGCCGGCGGCTGGAGTCGACATCATGAGCAATACGATTGCAATTGTGGGCCGCCCCAACGTGGGCAAATCCACCCTTTTTAACCGCTTAGTTGGCCAGCGCAAGGCCATTATGGACAACCAGAGCGGCGTCACCCGCGACCGGCACTACGGCTACGGCGACTGGACGGGCAAGTACTACACCGTGATTGACACGGGTGGCTACGTGCACAATTCCGAAGATATCTTTGAAGGCGAAATCAACAAGCAGGTAAAGCTAGCTATTGAGGAAGCCGATGTGGTCCTGTTCATGGTCGACGTAGACGCTGGCTTGCACCCGCTTGATGAGGAGTTTGCCAACGTGCTGCGCCGCTACGAAGGCCAGAAGCCTATCTACCTGGTAGCCAACAAAGCCGACACCAACGCCCGCGTCCACGCGGCCGGCGAGTTCTACGCCCTAGGTTTGGGCGAAGGCGATATTTTCAGCATCAGCAGCCAAAGCGGCTCCGGCACCGGCGACCTGCTGGATGCCGTAGTGAGTCACTTTGAGGAAGAAGGCGTAGAAGAACCCGATGCTGGTGTACCGAAAATTGCCGTGGTGGGCCGTCCGAACGCGGGTAAATCGTCGTTCGTGAACCTGCTGCTCGGCACCGACCGCAGCATCGTAACGGATATCGCCGGCACCACCCGCGACTCGATTCAGGCGCGCTACAACGCGTTTGGCAACGAATTTATCCTGGTGGATACGGCCGGACTGCGCCGCAAAAGCAAGGTCAACGAAGACATTGAGTTTTACTCTGTGCTCCGGGCCATCCGGGCCATGGAAGAATCGGATGTGTGCGTGGTGATGCTGGATGCGACCCGCGGCATTGAGGCCCAGGACGTGAACATCATCAGCCTGGCCGACAAAAACCGCAAGGGCATCGTGATTCTGGTGAACAAGTGGGACCTGATCGAGGACAAGCAGACCAACACGGCCAAGGAGTTCGAAGAGAAAATCCGGGAGAAGATTGCGCCGATCAGCTACCCGCCCATCGTATTCATCTCGGTGCTGAACAAGCAGCGCGTGCACAAGGCCATCGAAACGGCCATCGAAGTGTACCACAACAAGATGAAGAAGGTACCGACTTCGCAGCTGAACGAAGTGATGCTGGCCGAAATCGAGAAGTACCCGCCGCCCGCCACCAAGGGCAAGCTGGTGCGCATCAAATACGCCACGCAATTGCCGACGCACAATCCGGTTTTTGCTTTCTTCTGCAACCTGCCGCAGTACGTGAAGGAAAGCTACACGCGCTTCCTGGAAAACCGCCTGCGCGAGAATTTTGACTTCACGGGCGTGCCGATCGGTATCATCTTCCGGAAGAAATAAGGCTTGATTATTAGGAAGTTAAAGCAAATTATGGCTGGCTCGGCCCGAAATAAACCTAGGGTATAAGCCAGCCATAATTTTTTAGAAAGAAACAAGTCTCAAAATATTTTCTTGGGCTAGGGTTACCTTCTACGGTTGAGTGTATAAAGCCTCAGATTTCGCTGCTGGCGAATCTGTCGGATTAGAAATTCAACCCTCTCAAAAGCCCTTACCCATGAAAAAAGTACTGTTCCTCGCCCTGGCTGCCGCTTCGTTCTCGCTCGCTTCTTGCGAAAGCAAAAAAGAAGAAGCTACTGAGCAAGCTGCTGAAAACGTAGAAGCTTCTGGCGAAGCCAAAGCTGACGCTATGGAAGAGAAGGCAGACGAAGTGCGTGACTCAACGGCGAATGCTGCTGACCAAATGGAAGAAGGTGCTGATACGACTGCTACCAAGTAAGCTTTCGCGCTAAGCGCAAACAAAAAGGGCTGCTCCTAACCGGAGCAGCCCTTTTTGTTTGTCATTCCGAGTGAAGCGAGGAATCTGAGTTATCTACCTAGGTTCGTTACCAGATTCCTCGCTTCACTCGGAATGACAGCTAGCCTAGGCGCCGCTGAATCAAGCCGTCTACCACGTCGAACAGCTTGCGGGGCGCGTACGTGCGCCAAGGCAGCTCATTGAGCTGGCCGCCGAAGTTGATGTAATTATCCACATTGTACTGGTGCATTTCGCGGATAACGTGCTCCTGAAAGTTCACGCCCGCAATCCAGCCATCTTCCACGTCTTCAAACCACTCTTCGTAGTAGCTGTCGTCGGAGCCGTGGAAGTTGAACACGTTTTCACCGATCAGGATAAACTTACGGATGCCCTCGTGCGTCATCAGATCGATGATGTTGCGCTTGAGTTGCATGATGTCGTTTTCGATGGCGTCGTTCCACTCGCCGATAAACTCGATAACGCCAAGACCTAGGTCGTAGTCGACAAAGAGAATTTTCAGGAACAGCGTATCCGACTCCAGACTATCCCACTGAGGGTGAATGTAGTAGCCGTAGATGGTATTGGTAAACGTATCGAGGCTGTTTTCGGCTTCGAAGAGGGGCGAGCGGGGATCTTCTGAAGCAGAATACTGCTCAATCCAGTTATAGTGCGGCTCGATGGTATGCACGAGAAGAAGGCTGTTGGTTGTATTGGTAAAAACGCACCATGCGGCGTTCTGTTCCACCTAGCTTCAAAAAAGTACTGCTGTTTTACGAGTTCTGTCGGGCTTCCAAAGCCGCTCGCACTGAGCCGTGCTGCTTCAATAATGCCGCTGCTTCGGGTTGCGCAATACCTAGCTCATCCATCAGCATCCGCTCGCCGCGGTCGACGAGCTTGTGGTTGGAGAGCTGCATATCCACCATCTTGTTGCCTTTCACCCGACCTAGCCTAATCATGGTGGCGGTGGTGAGCATGTTGAGCACGAGCTTCTGGGCGGTGCCAGCTTTCATGCGCGTACTGCCCGTCAGGAACTCCGGCCCTGTCACGACTTCCACCGGAAACTCGGCGGCGGCGGCTACGGCTGAACCCGCGTTGCACACAATGCAGCCGGTAGCAATGCCTTGTTGCCGAGCTTGTTGCAAGCCGCCGATTACGTATGGCGTGCGCCCCGATGCGGCAATTCCGACCAGAATATCCTTCTCGCTGATATCATACGCCTGCAAATCGCGCCACGCCTGCTCGGTGTCGTCTTCGGCATTCTCGACGGCTTTGCGAATAGCGGTGTCGCCGCCGGCAATGAGACCAATCACCAAGCCCTGCGGCACGCCAAAGGTGGGCGGGCACTCCGAGGCATCCAGAATACCTAGCCTCCCGCTGGTGCCCGCCCCGATATAGAACAAGCGGCCACCGTCGCGGAGCCGGGCCACGGTAGCTTCTACCAGCGCTTCGATCTGTGGCAGCGCTTTGGCTACTGCCAGCGGCACCGTCTGGTCGACGCTGTTGATGCCCGTGAGCAGCTCGCGGGTGGAAAGCGTTTCGAGGTTGTTGAAGAGGGAAGGACTTTCGGTGGTGCTCAACGGAGAGGTGGTGAAGTGGTGAAATGGTGAGTTGTGAAACCTGCCTGTGCTTCAACAACCAGACAGCAAAGGATCTTTCAGCCGACCAATAACCGGAAAATTATCAAATACATGCTCGGTATGCGGCGCATCGTGCTGCAATTCTTTGGTAAGATCCTGACCGGCCCAGTGCTCATAATGATTACCGCGCCGCCAGAGCCGGGAGCGGCTCACGTCATATACCAAACCTAGGTACGCCACCCAGATTTCATCCCGATCCTGCCCATTTCGTAGCGCCAGCTGCGCCCGCGTGTATTCAGGCAACATTTCATTTACCATTTACCAAGCTTGAGTGCAGCTAATGAAGGACGCCTTGGAAATTAGAGTATGAAAAAGAAGCGGAAGCAATACAGGCAAAGCCAGCACCCGACAGATACTAACTGTTAAATGGTAAATGTTAAATGCCAAATGACCCTAGCCTAGTAAAGCCTGCGTGACATACCAACGGTCGGGAAGGGTGCCGTGGATGGCGTGCAGGTACTCCTCGTAGGTGCAGGGCACGATGCGTTTGAGCGTGCTGTTGCCCATGCTTTCCACTTCCACCCACCACTTTTCACCGTAGTTAGCCTTGTAAAACACAACGCTTTCGGGCGTGTCGGCGAAGCTGACGAGGTAGCGCGTGAAGTTATGGCTCTGAAAATCAGTTTTGCCGCTGCGGTGGTAATAGCCTTCGATGAAATACCAGAGCATGGTGGCGAGGGTAGAAGCTGCCAGGCCGTGCGTGTCGTGGTCGGGGCGGTAGCCGTAGAGACCGAAGCTGCTCAGGTGGTCGCTGTGGCCGGCGTACCAGGCGAGCTGCGCGGCTTCCTCGCCGGTCAGGCCAAAGGGGTTGACGGGCTCGTAAGCCGGGGCGCTCGGCCAGCGAATGGCGGCTACATCGAAGCTCACAAAATCGGCTTGGCGCAGCAGCAGCTCGGCCTGGCGTACATCAGCGTGAATATCGCCCAGACGCAGTTTCTCGAAGTGCAGCTTTTCCAGCGCTACTAGCACTTCGGGCGCCACCAAATATTGCTGATAAGCGAGCTGAACGAAGTTGAACAGGAAATTGGGCTCGTACATGAGTATGCGCCGCAAATGCGCTTCTTCCGGCGGCGCCGAGTCGTGCTCGGCCATATCCACGCGCGAATCGATGGCGGCAAAGCTGACCGGGCGCTCCAACGTCTCGTAGGCCAAGAATTGACCATAATCTAGGTCAGGGCTGCCGCCCAGCAGAATCGGTACCGTATTGTGTTCCAGCAGCATTGCCACGATTTCGCGCAGCCGCAGGTAGGTGTCTTCCAGCGTCAGGCCGGGGCGCAGGTTACCTAGGTCGACGAGGCGGACCGAGCCAGTGCCTTTCTGCAGCTGGTAGAAGCGGCGGCGCACTTCATCGGCGCCGTGCGTGGCAGGCGAGCTGGCCGCGCTGCCGCGCCATTCATCCAAGCCAATGATAGCCAGGTCGGCATTGCGCCAGTCCGGGAAATTATCCACAAATGGCGACGCACAAATGGCCAACGTGGAAAGCGTAGAGCCAGAGGTTATTAGCTCCTCACGGAGCGGATCGAAAAAGAGAGCCAGATTCATCGGGCGCGAGCAAAACAGGTCAGCAAAGCTACGCAAAAGCTGGCAGCGCCTGCGCGCCTGATAGCACCAGCGTAATAGCTGCGCTTCAATAGTGCTCTTTCCAGTAAAAAATCTATTAATTTAAGCTACAATTCCACCCATTTGCCCTTTTTATGGAAGTTCGCCGCGCATTTGATATTCTCCCGAATCAGCTTGCCAAGTTCCCGAAGTCGGATTGCCTTACGGCGAAGCTGAACAACGAATGGCAGCCCACAAGCACCCAGCAGGCCAGCGACTTGGCTAATCAGCTGAGCCTGGGGCTGCTCCAGCTGGGTGTGCAGAAAGATGATAAAGTTGCCATCATCTCGATGAACCGCCCGGAGTGGATGCTGGCCGATTTCGGCATTTCGCAGATTGGCGCCGTGAGTGTGCCCATGTACCCGAGCATTACGGTAGAAGATTATAAATACATCTTCCGCGATGCCGGGGTGAAGGTCGTGTTCGTCGCCGATCAAAAACTGTACGATAAAGTGCAGGAAGCCACGGCCGAACTGCAGGAGGTAGAGCACATCTTCACCTTCGACAAGCTGGCAAATGCCCGGCATTTCAGCGAGCTGCTAAACCTAGGTAAGCAGGCCGACGCGCAAACGCTGGAGCCGCTGCGTGCCGCCGTGCAGCCCGATGATCTGCTCACGATTATCTACACGAGCGGCACCACGGGCAGCCCGAAAGGCGTGATGCTCACGCACGATAACATTCTGAGCAACTGCCGTAACTCTCAGCGCTATGTGCCCGTCACGAGCACCGATAAGGCCCTGAGCTTTTTGCCGCTCTGCCACATTTTTGAGCGCATGGTGACCTACATCTACATGATCAACGGTGTCAGCATTTACTACGCCGAGAGCATGGAAAGCATTGCCGAAAATCTGCGCGAAGTAAAGCCCCAGATCTTCACCACGGTGCCGCGCCTGCTGGAAAAAGTGTATGATAAGATTGTGGCGAAAGGCCACGAGCTGGAAGGCGTGAAGAAAAACTTGTTTTTCTGGGCTCTGAACCTAGGTTTGAAATACGATACGCAGCAAAATCAGGGCTTCTTCTATAACACGCAACTGGCTTTAGCTAATAAGCTCATCTTCAATAAGTGGCGCGAAGCACTGGGCGGCGAACTGCGCTGCATTGTGTCGGGGGGCGGGGCCTTGCAACCTAGGTTGGCGCGGGTGTTCTGGGCGGCCGGCATTCGGGTGATGGAAGGCTACGGTCTGACCGAAACTTCCCCTGTTATTGCCGTTGGCGGCGCCGAGCCCGAAAATAACATGATCGGTACCGTAGGGCCGCTGATCGACAACATGGAGGTGAAAATCGCGCCCGATGGCGAAATCCTGACCCGCTCGGCTTCCGTGATGAAAGGCTACTACAACCGCCCCGACCTCACGGCCGAAGCCATCGACGCCGACGGCTGGTTCCACACCGGCGACATCGGTGAGTTTGTAAACGGACGTTTCCTCAAGATCACCGACCGCAAGAAGGAGATGTTCAAGACTTCGGGTGGTAAGTACATTGCCCCGCAAGTCATTGAGGGTAAGCTGAAAGAGTCGCCGTTGGTGGAGCAGGTGATGGTGGTGGGCGCCGATCAGAAGTTTCCGGCCGCCTTGGTCATTCCTTCTTTCGACGACCTGCGCGGCTGGTGCAAGCGCAACAACGTGGAGTGCAGCGGCGTGGCAGAAGAGCTGGTGAAAAACGAAAAAGTGGTGAAGCTCTACGAAGACCTGGTGAAGAAGTACAACCAGAACTTCGCGCACTGGGAGCAGATCAAGAAAATTGTGCTGCTGCCTCACCACTGGACCGTGGAAAGCGGCGAAATGACGCCCACGATGAAGCTGAAGCGCAAAATAATAACGGAGAATAATAAGGAGCTGATCGAGACCTTATATCACCAGGGCGTGCACCATTAAAGCGGATTTGAGTTGCATGAGTTTAGTAGTCCGGACCTAGGTAGGAGCAGACCGGGCTACGTAAACCGCTACATCGTGCGGGAAGCTAGGTTTCATTAGTTGGGGTCAGAGAAAAGTCTAGAAGCTGTCTTTGGCCCCAACTTTTTTCTTTTAAACTAGTATGCTTGCATACTATATTTCTTTGTAGATTTACCGGACTTCGCCCCGCTTATGAAACCGGAAGAAACCGTCGATTATAATATTAAAGTTGCCTGGCACGCCATTTCGCGCATGTATAATGCGCAGGCTGCCAAGTACGATATTACCACCAGCATCGGCTTTGTGCTGCTGAATATCGATCAGGAAAACGGCACGCCGGCTACCAAGATTGCGCCCCTGCTTGGGCTGGAAACGCGCAGCCTGACGCGCATTTTGCGCAGCATGGAAGAGAAAGGCCTGATCTACAAACAAGCCGACCAGCAGGACAAGCGCTCGGTGCGCATTTTCCTGACGGCCGAAGGTTTGCAGAAAAAGGAAATCTCGCGCCAGACGGTACGACACTTCAACCAGAAGATTCGGGAGAAAGTCTCCCAAAGTCAGCTCGACGTGTTCTTTAAGGTTGTTGGCCAGATCAACAGCATGATTGAAGGCAAGACGCTGTTTGAAGATTTTACCCTCAAGCCTCTCCACCCTGAGAAGACTTCTGCCTAGACCTAGGTAGCAGCTGCTCAGCTATTTATTCGCTCATTCTCTCACCCACTTCCTTTCTGGAATGAACCGAACTATCAAGAAAGTTGCCGTGCTCGGCTCCGGCGTTATGGGCTCGCGCATCGCTTGCCACTTCGCCAACATCGGCGTGCAGGTATTGCTGCTCGACATTGTGCCCCGCGAGCTAACGGCCGACGAACAAGCTAAAGGACTGACGCTGGAAACGCCTGCCGTGCGCAACCGCATCGTGAACAGCTCCTTGCAAGCCGCTGTAGCCAGCAACCCCTCGCCGCTTTACCGCAAAGCCGACGCTGCCCGCATTAAGACCGGCAACTTCGACGACAACCTCAAGGATATTGCCTCCTGCGACTGGGCCATTGAGGTCGTTGTGGAACGCCTCGATATCAAGCAGAGCTTGTACGAGAAGGTCGAGAAAGTACGCAAGCCCGGTACGCTCATCACCTCGAACACCTCGGGCATTCCGATTCATTTGTTGGCGGAAGGCCGCTCCGACGACTTCAAGAAGAACTTCTGCGGCACGCACTTCTTCAACCCGCCGCGCTACCTGAAGCTGCTCGAAATTATCCCGACGCCGGACACCGATCCGGCCGTGGTCGATTTCCTGATGCACTACGGCGACCTATACCTAGGTAAGACCACCGTGCTGGCCAAAGATACTCAGGGATTTATCGCCAACCGCGTGGGCGTGTTTGCCATGCTCGACGTGATGCAGAACATGCAAAAGCTAGGTCTGACGGTGGAGGAAGTTGATAAGCTGACGGGCCCGGTAATCGGTCACGCGAAGTCGGCTACGCTGCGCACTTCTGATGTGGTAGGTCTGGACACGACCATCAACGTGACCAACGGCCTTGCACAAGGCTTACCGAACGACGAAGCCAAAGACGTATTCCAACTGCCCGACTTCGTGAAGAAGATGGGCGAGAACAAATGGCTCGGTGATAAAACCGGCCAGGGCTTCTATAAGAAAGTGAAAGGGGAGGGCGGCAAGTCTGAAATCTATGCCCTCGACCTAGCTACGATGGAGTACAAGCCGAGCCAGAAGGTGAAATTTCCCACGCTGGAGGCAACTAAGCTCATCGAAAAGCTGTCGGACCGCTACAAGGTGCTGGTGGGCGGCAAGGACAAAGCGGGCGAGTTTTACCGCAAGCTATTCGCGGGGTTGTTTGCCTACGTCAGCAACCGCATTCCCGAAATCACCGATGCCCTGTACAAGATTGACGACGCGCTACGTGCTGGTTTCGGTTGGGAGCAAGGGCCTTTTGAAACCTGGGATGCCCTAGGTGTGCAGAAAGGTCTTGAGCTAGCTCAAGCCGAAGGCAAAACGGTAGCGCCGTGGGTGGAGGAAATGCTGGCTGCCGGCAACTCGACCTTCTATAAAGTATCGGAGCAAGGCACAAAGCAGTTCTACGACCCCGAAACCAAGAGCTACCAGGCTATTCCGGGCGTCGAGAACTTCATCATTCTCGACAACCTGCGCTCGGCGGGCAAAGTGCTGTGGAAGAACTCCGGCGCCAGCGTCATCGACCTAGGTGACGGCATTCTGAACGTGGAGTTCCACAGCAAGATGAACGCTATGGGCTCGGATGTGATTCAGGGCCTGATGAAAGGCGTGGACATGGCCGAGCAAGGCTACCGTGGCTTGGTGGTCGGCAACGACGCGCCGAACTTCTCGGCGGGGGCCAACCTAGGTCTGGTGTACATGTTTGCACTGGAGCAGGACTACGACGAGCTGAACCTGATGATCCGGCAGTTCCAGCAGGCCATGATGCGCATGCGCTACAGCAGCATTCCGGTAGTGGGCGCGCCGCATGGCTTGAGCCTAGGTGGCGGTTGTGAATTGAACCTGCATTGCGACCGGGTTGTAGCTGCTGCCGAAACCTACATGGGCCTCGTGGAGTTTGGCGTGGGCTTGATTCCCGGCGGTGGTGGCACCAAGGAAATGACCTTGCGCACGGCCGCTAAATATGAGGAAGGTGAGCCGGAGTTCAATCTGCTGCGCAACACCTACATGACCATCAGCACGGCCAAAGTTTCGACGTCGGCAGCGGAAGCATTCGACCTAGGCTTCATGCGCCGCGGCGACGAAGTGGTGGTGAACAGCAACCGTGTCATTGCGCAAGCCAAAGCCGCCGCGCTGGAGCTGGCCGACGCCGGCTACACCCAGCCCACGCAGAAGACCAACATCAAAGTGCACGGCCGCGGCGCCCTCGCCATGTTCCAAACGGGCGTGTACGCTATGAAAGAAGGCAACTACATCTCGGCCCACGACCAGAAGATTGCCAACAAACTAGCCTACGTGATGTGCGGCGGCGACTTGTCGGCCCCTACGGATGTGAGCGAGCAGTATCTGCTCGACTTAGAGCGCGAAGCTTTCCTGAGCCTCTGCGGCGAGCGGAAAACGCTGGAGCGGATTCAAAGCATTCTGACCACTGGTAAACCGCTGCGGAATTAGGCGACAAACTAGCTTAGGTGAAGAAAAGCCAAGAGCAGTTTCGGTTAGAATTAACTGTGAATTCAAGTTGTTCTACTAAAAGAAAACCAACTGAATTCTGGCTCTTGGCCGACTCGAAGAAGCTAGCTCTAGATAGCAGTGATACCCACCATATTCTAAGACGTAACTAAAATGGAAGCATATATCGTAGCCGGTTATCGCACCGCAGTGGCCAAAGCACCACGCGGTGGTTTCCGCTTTACACGCCCCGACGACCTAGCTGCCGAGGTAATCAAGCACCTGCTAGCCTCGGTGCCTCAACTTGACCCGGCCCGTGTGGATGATGTTCTGGTAGGAAATGCCGTACCAGAGGCTGAACAAGGCTTGCAGATGGGTCGCTTGATTTCGTTGCTGGCTTTGCCAACCAACGTGCCCGGCCTTATCGTAAACCGCTACTGCGGTTCGGGCGTGGAAACAATTGCCATGGCCGTAGGTAAAATTGCAGCGGGTATGGCTGATGTAATTATTGCCGGCGGCACCGAAAGCATGAGCATGGTGCCAACGGTTGGTTGGAAAACGGTGCCCAACTACAAGCTGGCGCAGGAGCACCCCGACTACTACCTAGGTATGGGTCTCACCGCGGAAGCCGTAGCCAACAACTACCATATCAGCCGCGAAGACCAGGATCAGTTTGCGTACAGCTCGCACCAGAAGGCCATCAAAGCCATCAAGGAAGGCAAGTTCAAGAAGCAAATTGTGCCGATTACGGTGGAGGAAACCTTCCTCGATCCGGCCTCTGGCAAGAAGCAGACCCGCTCCTATGTAGTCGATACCGACGAGGGGCCGCGCGCTGATACGTCGCTGGAGGCGCTGGCAAAGCTGCGTCCGGTGTTTGCCGCCAATGGCACCGTCACGGCCGGCAACTCTTCCCAGACCTCCGACGGTGCCGCCTTCGTGCTGGTGATGTCGGAGCGCATTGTGAAGGAGCTGAACCTGGAGCCCATTGCGCGCTTGGTGAACTATGCCTCCGAAGGCATCGACCCACGCATTATGGGCATGGGCCCGATTAAAGCCGTGCCAAAGGTGCTGAAGCAAGCCGGTATGAAGCTCGACGAAATCGACTTGATCGAGCTGAACGAAGCTTTTGCCTCTCAGTCGATTGCCGTAACGCGCGAGCTAGGTATTGACCCCGATAAGCTTAACGTGAACGGTGGCGCTATTGCCCTAGGTCACCCGCTGGGCTGCTCGGGCGCGAAGCTGAGCATTCAGCTTTTTGATGAACTACGCGAGCGAGGCCAGAAGTTCGGCATGGTCACGGCCTGCGTAGGCGGCGGCCAAGGCGTGGCGGGTATCTACGAGCTGCTTAAATAGTAACTTGTTAAAGCTGAATTTGCCGTTCTACACAGTTTAGTATAAAAATAAAGGGAGCCCCAGCATTGGGGTTTTCTTTGGAGAAAATAGGCTGCAAGCCTAACAAATTTTCGTAAATTAGAACCTCCTTCCCTTTCATCTTCAACGCTCACCCAGCTATGGAAGTATCAAATAAAGCCATCAAAGGCGGCGAGTTCATCATCAAAGAAACCGACGCCCAAGACGTTTTCACCCCCGCCGAGTTTTCGGAAGAACAGCGCATGATGTACCAGACGTGTCTGGAGTTCGTGACTACTGAAGTGGACCCTCTCTTGGAGCGCCTCGACAACCACGAAGAAGGGTTGCTGGAAGGCTTGATGAAGAAAGCCGGTGAGCTAGGTCTGTTTGGCGTGAGCATCCCGGCCGAGCACGGCGGCTTCGACATGGACTTCAACACGGCCCTGCTCGTGACGGAAGGCGTGGGCGGCGGCCACTCGTTCCCGGTAGCTTTTGCGGCCCACACTGGTATTGGTATGTTGCCAATTCTGTACTTCGGCACCGAAGAGCAGAAGCAGAAGTACATTCCGAAGCTGACGACCGGCGAGTGGGCTGGCGCGTACTGCCTCACCGAGCCCGGTTCCGGCTCCGATGCTTTAGGTGCACGCAGCAAAGCCATACTAAGTGAAGACGGTCAGAGCTACGTGCTGAACGGCCAGAAAATGTGGATTACCAACGCCGGCTTTGCGCACGTCTTCATCGTGTTTGCGCAGGTTGATGGCGACAAGTTCACGGGCTTCATCGTGGAGCGGGATACGCCCGGCCTGAGTTTCGGCAACGAAGAGCACAAGATGGGTATCCGCGGCTCGTCAACGCGCCAAGTGTTCCTTTCCGACGTGAAAGTGCCCAAGGAGAACGTGCTGGGTGAGATTGGCAAAGGCCACCTGATTGCCTTCAACATTTTGAATATTGGCCGCATTAAACTCGCCGCCGCTTGCCTGGGTGCCACCAAGCGCGTGGTAACGACCAGCGTGAAGTACGCCAACGAGCGGGTGCAGTTTAAGCTGCCGATTTCTAAGTTCGGCGCCATCCGCTACAAGCTGGCCCAGCAAGCTATTCGCACGTACGCCGTGGAGTCGGCCATCTATCGGGCTGGTATGGACATTCACCGCACTGAGCAAGAGCTACTGGCCCAGGGCAAGAGCTACAGCGAGGCGCTGCTAGGTGCTGCCCGCGAGTTTGCCGTGGAGTGCGCCATGCTGAAGGTGGAAGGTTCTGAAGTGCTTGACTACGTGGTGGATGAAGGCGTGCAGATCTTCGGTGGCTACGGCTTCTCGGCCGACTACCCGATGGACCGCGCTTACCGCGACTCCCGCATCAACCGCATCTTCGAAGGCACGAACGAAATCAACCGCATGCTGGCCGTTGACATGATCCTGAAAAAGGGTCTGAAGGGCGAGCTGGACCTGATGGGCCCGGCGCAAGCCGTTCAGCAAGAGCTGATGGCTATTCCTGATTTCGGCGCGGAAGAGCCTACCGGCTTGTTTGCCGCCGAGCACAAGATTATCAAGAACCTGAAAAAAGCCATCCTGATGGTTGCCGGCACGGCCGTGCAGAAGTACATGAACTCGCTCGCCAAAGAGCAGGAGGTGTTGATGAATATTGCCGATATGGCCATTAAGGTGTACACGGCCGAAAGCACCGTGTTGCGCGTAGAGAAAGAAGCCGCTGAAAAAGGCGAAGAAGCACTGGCGAACCAGATCGACATTGCCCGCGTGTACCTCTCCGATGCTGTGGACCTCGTGAACAAGTTCGGCAAGGACGCCATTGCCTCCATGACCGAAGGCGATGAGCAGCGCCTGCTTGCCCTAGGTCTGAAGCGCTTCACCAAAGCCGATTTGTTCAACGCAAAAGACGCTCGTCGTCGCATTGCGGCTGCCATGATTGAAGCAAACGAATACGTGTATTAAGCTAGGTTGTCTGAACCATGGATTCGACGGATTTTGTAGACGATTGATAACCTAGGTTTTACTCAACAGAAAAGCCTTCCCAGCAGTGGGAAGGCTTTTCTATTTTTAAGCTGTATTGAGGAAGAGAGCGGAAAAGAGCAGAAACGAGTCGTCCACAAAATTTGCGAGATCCGAAAAATCCGCGGCTCAGACAAGCCTTTACTTCACTACAATCTTATTCAGCATCAAAGCTGACGACTTTTTGCTGGGCCGACTCACACCAATAAGCGTTTTGGCGTTTAGCCACGCTGTAAAGTCTTTCACGTAAGCGAGTTGCTGGTCGTTGGCTACGTTCAGACCTAGGCCTTTCGCGGGCTGCACGACGCCAGTCTGCGCGTTGATCAACCGCACGTACAGGTCCGATTTGTTCTTAATCTTTTCCTGCGTCAGGATCTGAACGGTAGAACCAAAAACCGTTGCCTTGTAGCCGATACCGGTGAAAGATTCAGCTGGGGGCGCCACCTGGTCCTTAGCGATAATCGAATGCCAGGTAGGCGCTTCAAACTCGTTGTAGCCAAACAGGTGCAATTCTTTCGTGCGCACCGGCGACTCGTCGCCGCCTTCCTCGTATTTCTTCTCCGCAATTACGACCAGATGCTTTTCCTCCGTAACGAGTAGATCAGATAAGTACACGTCTTCCAGGCGTTTGCTGGTGCCTTGTGTAGCCTTGTTTACGTCAGCCAGGTACTCAGGCGTAAACCGAAACTCGTCCGCAAACTTCATAGTACCCTCCCCGTTGAAGTCGAATTTCACCAGTTTCAGGCTGTAGTATTGTCCCGTTTGCCGCTCGGTGCAAATGGCAGCAGCATACAAGGTATTGTCGGGCCGGATCGTAAACTTGGTATCGAACACCGTAACTGCTTTACCGCCAAAGCTGCCGCCCACAGCCACCGACATTACTTTCACATCCGGGTTATTGTTGCGGTAGCGCCTCACGCTCAGCTTCTTCATTTCCTCACTAATGAGCGTTACGTACTGCGTGCCGTCGTTGCCGATGTAAACGGTAGGGGAGAAGAAAGCACCTAGGTCGTGGAAGTCGTAGGTGCGGTCTTTCAGTTTCGTTAGCTGCTCATCGTAGATGCTCGCCGCAATTGCGCGGATCTGCTCGTCGCGCATGGCGTAGCTCCACGCTACGAGTTTGGTACCGTCGGGTGAGAAGGCAACGCCGGGCCGCCGGTCGCGGCTGCTTGCTTCCACCAGCTTCTTGAGTGGCGCTTTCTGCCCCGTACCTAGGTCAATAGCCTGCGCCGAAAGGTGCTGAGAACCATTGCTGTTGCTATGAATAATCACGAGTGCCTGCTTGATGCCATGCATAAAGCCATCAATGCTTTCCGTGCCCGCAACTGGTATCGAAGCCGACCAGGTGCGCTGCAAATCTGGGCTGTAGCGCTCCACTGCGTATTCGGTTGCCGATTTGTGGGCCAAAATCAGAAAACCACCTTCCGCTAACGGCAACGTTTTTTGTGTTACGCGCTGGTTGTAGCGGTCATCCGAGCGCTCAGAGAGGTAGCTAAACGGAACGGATTTTATTTTCTGTGCTTCAACTGGGCGAGCCAACAGGCTGATTAGTAAGAAGTAAAAAGCAAAAGAAAATGTAAGGCGCACAGCAATAATAGGTTAAGTGAAACTGTTTAAATAACAGACAAAAAGTTCGTGCCAAATGCATCTAACAAGCTCCTTCTCCCGTAAATGGCGACGCTTTAGCTAACCACACTGTATGAACTTATTTTGTTCATACTTCCTTAATCCCGCTGGTAGTACTTTTCTACGGGAGAGGTTGTTACTTTGAGAATAGACGGCAAGGTAATGGACATTACCTGGAATGTTGTAAAATTTGAATCTGGCGACTTTTATGGATTGATTTGTGGTTCAGAGTCAGGAGCTTATGTGTAGATGTGAATAGCTGGTCTCATTGCTTCTGCATCTGATTGTGTAATTCTACACTTTGGCCTTAACTTTGTGCCACTATAGGCATAATCCAAGTGTTTAAGTATTATGAAGTCTTCTCTACGTTTCGCGCTACTTTTTGCCCTTATTGTGGTAGGTAAGCTCACTAAGCAAGCCACCACTGCCCGGAGTACAGTTAAGATGCTCCATTCTAACTCCTTACCGACTTCCGCTACTTCCTTCTTCACGCGGCAGGTATCATCGCCTACTACTGTAGTAGGGTCCAGGCGATTCTGGCAGACAAACAGTAAGCAAGAACAGCAGGTACAGTTTGAATAAGGTATTCAGCAGTAAGCGACTTCTCTAGTCGCTTTTTTTATGGCCGACTGGTAGCGCCGAACCTAGCTGATCCGGCTCCAGTTGACGGCCGTGGCGGGCAATGACTCGATATGCCGCCGGATGTTCAGGTTCTCGGGCTTGGTTAAGTCAGCATCCTCGTCGAGCAGTTGCTGAGCCGCCGCCCGTGATTCGGTCAGGATGCGTCCATCCTTGGCCAAGTCGGCAATCAACAGGTCCAGCACGCCGCTTTGCTGCGTGCCCATCAGGTCGCCGGGGCCGCGCAGCTTCAGGTCGATATCGGCGATTTCAAAGCCATTGTTGGTGCGCACCATCGTTTCGAGGCGGGTGCGGCTGTCTTTGCTCAGCTTGTAGCCCGTCATCAGAATGCAATAGCTCTGCTCGGCACCCCGCCCCACGCGGCCGCGCAGCTGGTGCAGCTGAGAGAGGCCAAACCGCTCGGCGCTTTCAATCACCATTACGGAGGCATTTGGCACGTTTACGCCAACTTCGATTACCGTGGTAGCGACCATGATCTGCGTTTCACGCTTCAGAAAACGCTGCATTTCAAAGTCTTTTTCTTCCGCCTTCATGCGCCCGTGCACCACACTGATCTGGAACTCGGGGAAGGCGCGTGCTACGCTTTCGTAGCCATCAGTAAGGTCCTTGTAGTCCATCGTTTCGCTTTCCTCGATAAGCGGATAAACGATGTAAACCTGCCGGCCTAGGTTGATCTGGTCGCGCAGGAACTGAAACACCTTCAGGCGGTTAGTATCGTAGCGGTGCACCGTCACGATAGGCTTGCGGCCGGCTGGCAGCTCATCAATCACCGATACGTCGAGGTCGCCGTAGAGCGTCATGGCCAGCGTCCGTGGGATGGGCGTAGCCGTCATTACCAACACATGTGGAATGATATCCGGGTTCTTCTGCCACAGCTTCGAGCGTTGCGCTACACCGAAGCGGTGCTGCTCGTCCATGATGGTCAGACCTAGGTTGCGGAACTGCACCACATCCTCGAGCAGCGCGTGCGTGCCCACCAGCATGTGCATTTCGCCGCTACGGAGCTGCTCGTGCAGCACCCGCCGCTCGCTCGTGCGGGAAGAGCCCGTGAGCTTACCTAGATTGATGCCCAGCTGATCGGCGTATTGCTTTAGGCCAACGTAGTGCTGATCAGCTAAAATCTCGGTGGGGGCCATCAGGCAGCTTTGCGCGCCATTGTCGGCGGCCATGAGCATGGAGATGAACGCCACGATGGTTTTGCCGGAGCCCACGTCGCCCTGCAACAAGCGGTTCATCTGCTTGCCCGAGCAAAAATCTTTGTAGATATCGTGGATAACGCGCTTTTGCGCGCCGGTTAGGTCAAATGTCAGGTGATTCTTGTAGAAGTCGACCAACGACGGTACTTCTTTGAAAATCTGCCCGGCGAGCGTCACTTTGCGCTGCGTTTTCTGGCGTAGCAGCTTGAGCTGCACGTAAAACAGCTCTTCAAACTTGAGCCGAAACCTAGCTGCCTGCAAAAGCTCCGTGCTCTGCGGGAAGTGAATCTGCTGCAAGGCATCCGCTTTGCTCATCAGCGCATAATGGCGCACCAGCTCCGGCGACAACGACTCCTGAATATGCGGCGCGGCAATCTTGAGCAGATCAACCACCATGCGCATAATTGCTTTGCTGTCAATGCGATGGTAGTTCTTGAGCTTCTCCGTGGTGTTGTATACGGGCTGCAAAAAACTCTGCCCGGCTTTAGCTTCGGTCACTTCTTCCAGCTCCGGGTGCGACATCTGCGCTTTGCCGTTGAAGAAGGTTGGCTTGCCAAAAACGATGTATTCCTGGTGGTTCTTGACGATGTTTTGCATCCACTTCAAGCCCTTGAACCACACCAGCTCCAGCTCGCCGCTGGCGTCAGCCACTTTCGCAACCAAGCGCTGCTTTGGCCCTTCTCCCAAAACCTCACGACCACGCAGAATGCCCTTCACCTGCACATACGGCAGGTCGTCGTGCAGGTCAACAATGTTATAAAACTGCGTGCGGTCGAGGTAGCGGAAAGGGTAGCGCTGAATCAGGTCGCCGTAGGTGAAGATACCTAGCTCCTTTTGTAGCAGCTGGGCCCGCTGCGTGCCCACGCCCCGCAGGTTCTCAATCTTGGTATTAAAAAAACTCATGTGTTCAGTTAACAGTCAACCGTTATTCAGGTAACAGCCCTGCTCATCTTAAACAGCTCATCAAAACAAAGCGCTGAGCCCAAAGGGAATGTCAAATGTTAATTGATAACTGTTAAATGTAAATGGTTATTTGTACTGTAAGGTATTCAGCATCTGCACTATGTCTTGCTTGACGTAGCTGATAACAGGCGCAAGTGAATCGTTGGCTGTAGCCGTCCGAAAGTACAGCGCGCCGCGAAAGAAATGGCGCGTGCTATCCGTCGTGTAAAACTGGAACTGGCTAGGTACCTCACCCGACAGCTCGAATACGGCTACCCGCATGCCGTGCGGGGTTTGGAGCACCGTCTCATCAATGGCCGATGCCTTGATCTGGTGCTTGCTGGTGAGTTTGCGCGCATCTTCCAGCAGCTTCGTAAACAGCTTCGAATTACGATTTACGTCGGTGTAGGTAATCTGTACGCTGGCATGATACTGCGGGTAGTATAGGTTAATCCAATGAGGCTGAGCTAGGTACGAAGAGTCACGGAGCACCTTGGCATAGCGCGAATACTGGAACGTATACGGGTGCCCCGGCGCGAGCTGCTGGTAGCTGTGCGGCGGCAGGTCAATCCGGTTATAGCCTTTGGGCTTGGGAGTATAGTCGGGGGTAGAAGTGCAAGCTGCCGTAAGCAGCGGAAGGCTCAGCGCGAAACACACGCGACGCAAAGATGGAAACGTTGGCATTCGGGAAATGCGGATTTACTGCTCAAAGGTAGCCTGAAACAAGCGGCTCCCGTAGCGGCAACAGAAAAAGCCTCGGCTACGTGCCGAGGCTTTACAAAAGAAAAGTTCGTGCCCTTTCGCTTGCGGCACTTAGAACGGCAATTGATCCAGCTCCGGCTCCTGCCGAAAGGTTTGCGCCTCCGGCGAAGCTCCCGCCTGGCTGGCTTGTTCCGATTGGTTTTCCGCCTGCGGACGGCCACCTAGCATCGTTAGCTCTTCCGCAACAATCTCCGTGATGTAGCGCGTCTGGTTGTCCTTGTCCTGGTACTGACGCGTGCGAATTCGGCCTTCGATGTACACTTGCTGGCCTTTGCGCAGATACTTCTCCGCAACTTCCGCCAGATCACGCCACAGCGCGATGTTGTGCCATTCTGTTCGCTCGACGCGGTTACCGCTTTTATCCTTGTAATAATCGTTGGTGGCCAGAGTAAAGCGGGCTACAGCGGTGCCGCCTTCCAGGTGCCGCACCTCTGGATCTTTACCTAGGTTTCCCACCAAAATTACTTTGTTAACTCCTGCTGCCATACTTGCTTAAAATGCTTCAAAAAGGGAAAATTAGGGAGACTTATTTCCTTTAAAGATACCAAAATAGGACCGCTTATCCAAGCAGAAACCGCCTAAAAAACGGTTTTTTGCAGGTAATTAGCAATGAGAATGGCTTTAGGTAGCTGCTCTGTTTCGGCGGCCGTGAAGGGGGCTAGCCCCGACGTAGCTAGAGTCGTAGCGGGTAGCGGTTCGCTGAGCCAAACAGGGTGAAACCTAGCCTCAACCTTCTGGTGACTGAGAACATGACGGTAAGCGCTGGAGGGTTCGGCTACGCGGTCGGTGGCTACAGTGCCACCTAGCTTTTCTACGGCATTGAGCACTTCAAGCGCGGGCAGCGTAGGAGCATCCGTTTCCGTCAGGGCAAAATCATACAGACCTTGCCAAATGTCTTTTTCGACCCGCTTACGCAAATACACGGTATCACCATAGCGTAGCACCAAGTAGTGAAAGTAGCGTGTGCGTCCGGCTTTGGCCTTGCTCTTTACGGGTAGCTCGTTCACCATACCGTGCTGAAAGGCAAAGCATTGACTTTGCAACGGGCAAAACAGACAATCCGGGTTGACGGGCGTGCACTGAATGGCGCCAAACTCCATAATGCCCTGATTGAACTGATCAGGCGTATCAGCCGGAATCAGCGAATCGGCGAGCTGCTGAAACTGCTTGCGCGTGGCCGGAGCCGCAATATCAGCCGTAATGCCAAACACCCGCGCCAGCACCCGAAACACGTTGCCATCTAACACCGCTACTTGTTCGCCGAAGGCGAAAGAGGCAATGGCGGCGGCCGTATACTGCCCCACGCCACGTAGCTTGAGCAACTCCGCGTAGGTAGCCGGGAAGTGGCCGCCGTACTCCTGCACTACCTGCTGAGCCGTGTGGTGCATGTTGCGGGCCCGGGAGTAATAGCCCAGGCCCTGCCAATGACGCAATACCTCATCCTCCGATGCCGCAGCTAAATCGTGCACCGTCGGATAAGTGGTTATAAAATCATAGTAATAAGGCAAACCCTGCCGGACGCGCGTTTGCTGCAAAATAACTTCGGAAAGCCAGATGGCATACGGGTCGCGGGTGTGGCGCCAGGGCAGGTCGCGGCGATGACGCGGGTACCAATCCAGCAAAACTGGCGCGAAATATGAATGAGCGGGAACGGATTGATTCGTGGTCAAGTTTTTGAATAAGAAAGGCTTGTCGTAAACACAACAGCCAGAATGGGTTTATAGTAGAAGTATTGCAAAACCAAAAAAGGGGGCTACCTTTGTGGCCCTAATTCCAAACCGAACAGCCTACCGGGCAAGGGCTTACGTTTGTTTTTGATATTTTTTGCCCAACACATTTTTTTCACTCCATAGTACACTTACCAGCGTGACTAAAGCAGAAGTAATCGCCGAAATTGCCGACAAGACCGGCATTGAGAAAACAGATGTTTCGGCTACCGTAGAGGCCTTCTTCAAAGTTGTGAAGGATTCGATGGCCGAGGGCAGCAACATCTACGTGCGCGGCTTTGGAAGCTTCGTAAACAAGAAACGGGCAAAGAAAGTCGCTCGTAACATCTCGAAAAACACGTCGATCATCATCGACGAGCACTTTATCCCAAGCTTCAAGCCTTCGAAGACCTTCATCAGCAAGATCAAGAACAGCAAGAAGATTAAAGAAGAAGCGCAAGCCTAAGATCGTTTCTTTGTAACATTGCCGGCCGAGCCGCCGGGCATTCCAAAATTGGGAGCCCGGCGGCCTGCTTTTTCCTCATGGCTCGTCCTTCTTCGCATCAATTTATAATCCTGGCCGTCGCTATAACACTAGTGGCTGGTTTGTTTCTGCTGCCGAAGGTAATTGTTAAGCCTAAGGAAGGAAAAGGAGAACTTGCGCAGGATGCCGCCCGCACTGCCAACCGCGACGGGGGCGGTCCTGTTACAAATGGCTCGAAAGCCGTGGCTTCATCCGGCGACCAGCCCACGATGCCAGCGGGCGCAACACCTGAGCAGCCTCACATGGCAATAGGCGCCAGCCAGCGGCAGGAGCTGAACAGACTCCTAGGTAAGTACAACGCGGAAAACGATCAGACTGCTAAGCTGCGCTTGGCAACTGATCTGGCTGTGAAGTATAAAGCCGTAGAAAAGTTCGACAGTGCGGGCTACTACTACGAGCAGGTTGCTCAGGCTCGTCCTGGGGAGCAGGCCTGGAAACGCGCCGCTGACGAATACTTCGAAGCCTTCAGCTTCGCTGCGACTGAGGAGCGCGCTAAGCTTCTGAGTACCAAAGCGCGTGAGCTGTATGATCGGGTGTTGAAAAACAACCCCGATAACCTCGACGCGAAGACCAACCTAGGTATGGCCTACATGGCCAGCGACAACCCGGTGCAGGGAGTTACGTTGCTACGCGAAGTGCTGGCTACCGACCCTCGCAACGAGAAAGCCTTGTATAACCTGGGCGTGCTGTCTATCCAAAGTAATCAGTACGACCGGGCCGTAGATCGTTTCCAGGAATTAGTTAAAGTAAATCCTGAAAACGTAAACGGCCAGTTCTACCTAGGTGTCGCGCTGGCGCAGACGGGTGCCAAGGAAGAGGCGAAAGCGGCTTTCCTGAAAGCAAAAAGCTTGAGTACCGATCCTAGCCTAGCTGCTTCGGTAGACGAGCAGCTTCAAAAGCTACAGTAAAAAATGTTGTTCGGTGGTTTTGTTGTTAATCAGTTGATTTGCAGGTTTGTTTCTTTATTCGAAATACATTTGTCTAAAAGCTGAACCAACAATTTAGCCACCTGGCAATTAAGTCATTTAACAATCAACCATTTAACCTTCAAGACACATGCCCTGCGGTAAAAAGAGAAAGCGTCATAAGATTGCCACCCACAAGCGGAAGAAGCGTCTGCGCAAGAACCGTCACAAGAAGAAGTAAGCCCTCTGGGGTGTGCTGGCGGGGCTTTTGGCGTTTAGTTAGCGTCCCGTGTATCTCTCATTTAGTATCCCGAGAGTGGCTATAAGTTTGCTTTCCCCGTGGCTTGAAAGGGAAGCTGGCGCCTTGCGCTGGCTTCCCTTTGTGGGTTTCGGGTGGCAGCGGTGCTATTCAGGAGCGGGATGCTGTAACTACCGACACATTGAGTAACGAATTAGTCATTAATTCTACTCAGGAAGGAGAACGAATTGCTCTGCTTCAGGATAAGCGGTTGATCGAATACCACTTCGACCGCAACGATACCAACTATTCCGTTGGTGACATTTTCCTGGGCACGGTCAAGAAAGTTATGCCCGGTCTGAACGCTGCGTTCATCGATATCGGGTACCAAAAGGACGCGTTTCTACACTACGGCGACCTAGGGGAGCAATTCCCGTCGTTGAGCAAATGGGTGAAAGGCGTTCAGTCGCAGAAAATTACCGTCGGAGCTCTCAAGAACTTTCAGCTTGAAGGGCCTCTGGACAAAGTAGGCAAGGCCGCCGATATCTTCAAAAAGGGCCAGCAGCTGCTGGTTCAGATTGTAAAAGAGCCAATTTCGACGAAAGGCCCGCGCCTTTCGACTGATATTTCGATGGCGGGCCGCTACCTCGTGCTCGTTCCGTTCTCCAATACTATCAGCATTTCCAAGAAGATTGTCAGCAAGACGGAGCGGGAGCGGCTTAAGCGGCTCATTGCTTCGATCAAGCCCGACAACTTTGGCGTCATCATCCGGACCGTAGCCGAAGGGCGCGAAGTGGCGGAACTCGACAAGGACATGCAGAGCATGGTAGCCAACTGGGAACAACTCTTCCAGACTCTGCGCACGGCCAAAGAGCGCGACAAAATACTGGGAGAGCTGGGCCGCACCAGCTCTATGCTCCGCGACATGCTCAACGAGTCGTTCGATGCCATCACCGTCGACTCGACGGCGATGTACGAGGAAATGCACGGGTATCTGGAGAAAATTGCCCCGGATAAGGTCAACTTGCTGAAGCACTACACCGGCAAGGTGAAGCTGTTTGAGCAGGCCAATATCGAAAAGCAGCTCAAAACGCTTTTTGGCAAGACTGTGACGGTGCCCGGCGGGGGATACCTCGTGATTGAGCACACGGAGGCCTTGCACGTAATCGACGTCAACTCGGGCAACAAGAGCAACCAGGAAAGCGACCAAGAAGCCACGGCCCTGGCCGTGAACCTGTCTGCGGCTAAGGAAGTTGCGCGGCAGCTGCGTTTGCGCGATATGGGCGGCATCATCGTGGTCGACTTTATTGACATGAAGTCGCCGGATAGCCGGAAGAAAGTAGAGGACGCTGTGAAGGATATTATGAAATCCGACAAGGCGCGCTTCACGATTCTGCCGATTACCAAGTTTGGCTTGCTGCAAATTACCCGGCAGCGGGTGCGCCCGGCCGAAAACATCGTGACCGGCGAGGTGTGCCCTACGTGCGGCGGCACGGGAAAAATTTCGGCTTCTATCCTAGTGACCGACGAAATCGACAACAGCATCGAAGATTTGCTGGTGACGCAAAATCAGTCGGGCATCACACTTTACGTACACCCATTTCTCCACGCTTACTATACCAAAGGCTTGGTATCGAAGCAGATGAAATGGTATCTGAAATATTACAAGTGGGTGAAGGTGGTGAAAGACACCAGCCTAGGTCTTACCGATTACCGAATTGAGGATGAGCGTGGCGAAGAAATAGAGTTGCACTCACCGGCCGCTGCTATGGCTCGCCTGCAAGACCGCGAAATAGAGATTACAGATTAACGGTTTTTCTGCGAAAACCTTCCTGAAGAAGAAAGCCCGTGTTACTCTGGATGAGCAGCACGGGCTTTTTCGTGAAACCTAGGTTGGTTCGAAAAATCGAGATAAGCGTTAGAACTTGATACCTAGGTCCAGCGCTATTTCATTGTTTTTGATGGTAACGCCATCAAAGCCACGCGTCTTGTCGAAATAGCGGTCAAGATTCACTAGGCCGCGGTGGTAGGAAATGCCAGCCAGCAGCTTCGTGCTTTGGCCTACTTGGTACTCCACACCCGCGCCAAGCAGCAAGGCTGCGTCGGGGAAGATGAAGTGCTTGAGGGCTTTGGTTTCGCCTTCCGAAGTAGCGGGGTCGTTGTAAAACTTATTACCGTTGATCTTGGAAGCAATAGCTACGTTAGCCGAACCGCCTACCTGAAAATAAATTTTAGTGTCGGTGGCGACATCGTTGGTGTAGAGTTTGACCGTGACAGGCACTTCTAAATACTGAAGGCCTATTTTTTGAGTGCGCGTAACCAGATCAGTGTTGGTATCTGAGGCAACGTCGCGGTAGCTAATGGTGCCGCCCTTACCAGCCAGCAGAAAGCCAGTGCTAAACGCGTAGTTCTCACCAAAGAAATAGTCAACGATCAAGCCGCCGCCGATGCTGAGCTTGCTCTTGTCGTTCTGGAAGTTCTGCTCCGAGCGCGACTCAGTGCGGAGGTAGGTAATGGAGGGCGAAACCTTCAGGCCGATTTCAACCTGGGCCGAGGCAACACTGGCCGAAGCGCCTACCAGTAAAAGAGTAAAAAGGGTTTTTTTCATAATAGAATTAACGGGAAAGTAGCCGTCAGCGGACATTGAATACAAAGGTCTGCGGATAGGCATTGGGTTTTGGCTATTTTCGCCCCAAAGATAGAAGCGTGCACTACAATCATATCCTAATGCGTCTACTGCTAATTACGTTGTTGAGTTCTGGCCTATTGCTAGCTGGTTGTAAACGATCTGATACGTGTGAGCTTAACCCGGAGGTAGCCAAAGTGGCGGCTCCGGTCCAGATTGAGCGTCTGGAAGGACCTTTCTTCCGCATTCGCAACGAGGCAGATGCGAAGCAGTTTCTGCAACAGCATCCGCTATTTGCTAGGCAGTATTTGCAGCAGCGCCAATATCCTTCGCAGGAAATACTAGCTAATACGCTGGTACGGCTGGCGACCAATTCAGGTTTGCAGAAGCTAGGTCGGGAGGCGGAGACGGAGTTTAAGGATACCAACAAGCTGCAAGGCCAGCTGAAACAGCTGTTTCAGCACGTCCGCTACTATTTCCCGTCGTTTCGGGTGCCGCCTGTGCAGACGTTTGTGAGCGGACTGAGTCAGGATCTGTTCGTAAATGATAGTCTGATGGTTATCGGGATAGACTATTTTGTGGGGCCTAAAGCTAGCTACCGCCCCAACGTGCCGGCCTATATTCTGCGGCGCTACACGCCGGAGCACTTGTTGCCGACAATTGCGCTGGCGGTATCGAGCAAATACAACCAGCATCAGCTAACCAACCAAACGATGCTCAGCGAAATGGTGCAGTTTGGCAAGTCGCTTTACTTTGCCGAAAAGGTGCTGCCCTGCACACCGGATTCAACCATAATTGGTTTTACGGCCAAAGAACTAGCCAGCGTCGAGTTCAACGAAGGCAAGGTGTGGGCGCATTTTATCGAGAAAAACCTGCTCTATAACACCAGCCCATTCACGATTCAGAAATACGTAGGTGAGCGGCCCGATGTGCCCGAAATCGACAAAACGGCCCCAGGAAGAATAGGTGCCTGGGTGGGTTGGCAAATTGTGCGCAAGTACATGGCCGAGCATCCTAACGTAACTCTGGCACAGCTGATGGCTGATAAAAACGCCCAGCATATTCTGACCGAATCGCGCTACCGACCAAAACGCCGGAAATAAGAAATGTTGAGTGTTGAAGGTTGAGTGTTGAATGGTCAATGCACTCCTGGGTAATTCAACACTCAACCTTCAACACTCAACATTCCTGAAGTGCATATTGCCGTTTTCAGCCAGTATCACACAAACCCCGACTGTCCGGCGACTAGTCGGCATTACTCGCTGTTGGCGCATATTGCTCGCACACACCGTGTTACGCTCATCACGACGCGCACCTGGGAAGCGCAGCGCCTGACCCAGCAGTATCCGTGGCTGCCCGAAGGCGTGGAAATGCGCGCGGCTGACGTGCCGTATCAGAACAGGATGGGAGTGGTGCGGCGCGGGCTAGCTTTTGCCCAGTACGCCGCCTACGCTGTGCGCGAAGGACTACGCATCGACAAGCCGGATGTAATCTGGGGCATCAGCACGCCGCTCACGGCCGCTTGGGCGGCTGCGCGGGTAGCCCGCTGGCGACGGGTGCCGTGGGTGTTTGAAGTGCAGGATCTGTGGCCCACCTTCCCGATTGAGATGGGAGCAGTACCTAGCTTCACCTGGCAAACGTTGTACAAGATGGAAAGGAAGCTGTATCAGCAAGCCAAAGCCATTCTAACACTGTCGCCGGACATGACGGACTACGTGCAGTTGATAGGACGGATGGCTAAAAACCCTTGGCATTTCAATCCTGAAAAAGCACAAACTTCTCTCAACGGCACAGACCTAGGTCTGGCAGCTTTAGCTACCGATGCGGCCGTGGCCGGGCTGCGGCAGGAGCTAGGTTTGGGTGAGCAACACGTTATTTTATACGCCGGTACCTTCGGCCGGGCCAATGATATTCCGACGCTGGTGCAAGCGGCTGAGCAACTTGCTGCTACTTCACCCGGCGTCGTGTGGCTTTTTATGGGGCATGGCTTCGATGAGCCGCTTATCCGGGCGGCGGCTGAGCGTTGTTCGGCTATTCGTTTGGTAGCGCCGCAGCCGCGCCATGCGGTATTCAGCTGGTTTCGGCTGGCCGATGTGTCGCTGGTGTCTTTCCTGGATTTGCCGGTTTTAGGTACAAATTCGCCCGCCAAATTCTACGATAGCCTAGCCGTCGGGACGCCTGTGATTGTGACCAATGACGGCTGGACCAAGAGCTTCGTGGAGCAACACGTGTGCGGCTGGTATGTGCCCGCGGGCAACCCCACGGCCCTGTCGCAGCGCTTGGAGCAGCTGTTGGCTGCACCGGCAATGTTGCGTGAAGCCGGTGAGAACGGCCACGCCGTTGCTATCGAGCAATTCGACCGGATGAGAATAGCCGCCGCGGTGCAAACCGTTCTGGAGCAAACCGCACGCTAGTTTGTACCAGAGAAAGCTAGATTTATACTAAGTTGTGCTAAATACTAGGTAAATTACAGAATATCACCTGATTCTGGCGCTGGCAGCGGCTTGCTGGGTGCTACCGCGAAGTTTGTTTCGTAGTAGCGGCAGCAATCAGTGAGTGGGCAAATGCCGCATTTAGGCTGTCGGGCCACGCAGATGTAGCGCCCGTGCAAGATGAGCCAATGATGCGCTTTGGCTACTAGGTCTTCCGGCGTGTAGCGTAGCAATTCTTTTTCGACGGCCAGCGGTGTAGTAGCTGTGCGATTGACCAAACCTAGCCGGTGCGACACCCGAAATACGTGCGTGTCCACGGCCATTGCGGGCTGGTTGTAGATGACGGATACAACGACGTTAGCCGTCTTGCGGCCTACGCCGGGCAGACGTTGTAGCTCCTCAATGGTGCTCGGAACTTCCCCGCCAAAGTCATTCACCAGCATGCGACCTAGGCCTGCTAGGTGCTTGGCTTTGTTATTAGGGTAAGAAACGCTGCGGATAAAGGGGAAAATCTCCTCCGGCGAAGCGGCAGCCAGCTGGTAAGGCGTTGGAAATTGCTCCAGCAAAGCGGGCATAACCATGTTCACGCGCTTATCCGTGCATTGGGCGCTCAGCACCACGGCCACGATAAGCTCGTACGGGTTGCCGTAGTGCAGCTCGGTTTTGGGCTCCGGAAAGTTGGTGGTGAAGTAATCCAGGAAGCGGCGAAACCGTTCGGGCTTACGCATAAAAACGAAATGGTGAGGTGATGAAACAGCGAGTACAAAGATGCCACTGAAGCAATCTTTTTTCACTCACTATTTCATCACCTCACCATTTTGCCTTTACGGAACGAGAAAAGTGCGGGAGTAGCGCAGGATAGAATCCGTGACTTCCTTTCTAGGTGTCGTGCGCAAGTCGTTCAGACAGCGCTGGGCCAATAGCAGATCGGCACACGTGCTAGCTAGTTTGGGGTCATGGAGCAGCGCCTGCTCTATCTCCTGTTGTTCATTAGCCGGCAATTCGTTGTATAGGTACCGGATCAGTTTCTCGTGGGTAAATGTTTTGATCATAGAAAATAGGTTGCGCGGCCATTTTCTTCCGCAGGTTGATCAGCGCATAGCGCATCCGCCCTAACGCCGTATTGATGCTCACCCCGGTTGCATCGGCGATTTCCTGGAAACTCATCTCGCCGTAGTGGCGCATGATGAGCACTTCCTTCTGTGCCGCGGGCAGGTCCTGGATCAGCTCTCGAAGACGGGCGTGGGTTTCCTCACGGGTGATGGTAGCCTCCGCACCCTCTTCTGCCAATGACAACGAATTAAACGCGTGGCTTGTTGTATCGAGATTCAACAAAGGATTGCGTTTTTCGCGGCGGAAGAAGTCAATGGCCAGATTATGAGCGATGCGGCAGATCCAGGAAGAGAATTTTCCTTCCTCATTATAGCGGCCGCCTTTCATCGTGTGGATAGCCTTGATGAAGGTGTCCTGCAGCAAATCTTCCGCTACGGCTTCATCGCGCACAATCAACATGATTGTGGTAAAAACGCGGCTTTTATGCCGCTCCAGCAGGAGCTCGAAAGCTTCTTCCTTGCCGGCAATATATAGCGATATCAAAGCGGAATCGCTCGGCTGCATGGTTTCCATAAAAGCTACGGGTTAAGAGAACGTAGAGCTTTAGGCCATAGAGTGCAGTTTGCCGGGGAGGAACAGAAAAAATCTGGTAAGGAAGAAAGCGAAGGTGAAAATCAAATGTAGAAAACAGTAGCCTCAAACACAATGCCCCTTAGCGTCAGAAGTAAAAAAATAACAAAAAAATAGAAACAGTGTATTGTATATTATCTATCAATGATTTACGCGTGTATTATGGCACCTTTAAGATAAAAGAAAATTATAAAGCCATCAGTAGCAGTTGTAAAATATTTTGTGAATAAGCGCGCAGTGCTATAATCTGGTTGGGGCAATAAGTTAGGTATCCGCGCCCGGAAACGCTCTTTTTAATGCAATTTCGGGCTATGTAGCGAATTACAGCTGTGTGACCTAGGTACAACCGCAGAACACCCTTCTTCATAAAACCAGAAGCGGGGCAAACTAAATCCTCCGAATAGCTGCTATTACGTACAAGGTGCTTTCATCCTCATTCGTGAGGGTTTGGGCTACCTTCGTTATTTATTACCCGCTTTTTCGAAGCATGAACTCTTCTATCGACGCGCCGCTTCACGACCCGTACGCCGCGCTGCGCCTACCTGAATTTCGCCGACTAATTTCTGCCCGCGTATTCTACACTATTGCTACTCGCATCCAGGGGCTGGCCGTGAGCTGGCAAATTTTTAAGTTAACGAATGACCCGCTGGCGCTCGGCCTGATTGGCTTATCGGAGGCCATTCCCAGCATTGCCGTGTCGCTCTACGCCGGGCACGTTGCTGATACGATTCGTCGTAAGAACATCATTGTGGCCGGTGTGGCGGTGCTGCTGCTCTGCGCGGCGGCGCTCTGGTTTTTCTCCTCGCCGCTAGGTATCGGTTTCCTGGCGCGGGGCTCGTTTTACACGTTGCCGCTGTATGGGGTGATTTTCGTGAGCGGCATTGCGCGGGGCTTTCTCGGGCCGGCGCTCTTTTCCTTTATGCCGCAGCTCTTGCCCAGCCGCGAGCGGCTGTCGAATGCAATTACCTGGAACAGTACTACTTATCAAGCGGCTTCGGTGATAGGGCCTGCCATTGGTGGCTATCTGATAGCCCACCTAGGTGTTGCCAATTCCTATGCCGTGGCAACGGTTCTGCTGGTGGTGGCTTTGCTGCAATTCTTTGCTATTGCCTCGCGCCCGCTGCCGCCAATTGAGGGGGAAAAACTGAACCTAAAGGACAGTGTGCTCAGTGGACTGCGATTTATCTGGCAAAATCAACTGGTGCTCGCTGCCTTGTCCTTGGATTTGTTTGCGGTGCTGTTTGGTGGAGCGGTGGCGCTGTTGCCCGTTTTTGCGGCCGATATCCTGAAAGTGGGTGCCGCAGGCCTAGGTCACTTGGAAACTGCGCCGGCAGTCGGTTCGGTATTGATGGCGGCCTTGCTCACGTATTTCCCGCTGCACCGCTGGGCCGGACGGAAGTTGCTGTGGGCAGTAGCAGGCTTTGGCGTGGCAACTATTTTCTTTGCCTTATCCACGAATATCTGGCTGTCGTTGTTCCTGTTGTTCCTGACGGGTGTATTCGACGCAGTATCGGTAATTGTTCGGCAGACGCTGATTCATACGTTTACTCCCGAGTACATGAAGGGGCGAGTGGCGGCCGTGAACAACATCTTCATCGGCTCCAGCAACGAAATCGGTTCGTTTGAGTCGGGAGGTATGGCCAAGCTGCTCGGCACGGTACCCTCGGTGGTGTTTGGCGGGATAATGACCATCGTGGTTGTGCTCATCACGGCCTGGCGCGCTGACCGGTTGCGCCGCCTGGACCTAACGCCTGAAAAGGCCACCGCCGGAGCCTAGGTGCTGTATCTGCTAATTAGCTGTGAGCTAGGTCTGTTAACTATTTACTGGCGGTCTTCTGAAACGCGGTTCTAGTGGGCTTTTTAGCGGTTGGTTTTGCCGGCGCAGCACGCTTAACCGTAACCGGCACCGGCGTGGGCTGGCCTGTACGCTTAACAATCCATTCTCGAATGTTTTCCAAGGCTTTAGGCGAGAAGTTGGGCTGCTGCTGACCATTCACGAGCGGCCAGTCCTGCTCTTCGGGCTGGAAGAGGTGATTGACGCCACTTAGTTTCTGCACGGTTACATCACGATTGCCTTTGAGGCCTTTTTGCAAGATACCTAGGTTGGTGCTGGCGGCTACCTGCAAATCGTCGGTGCCATTCAGGGCTAACACGGGGCATTTTACGTCGGGGAGCTTGCGCTTGGGGTCGAAATCGAGGTAGTAGCGCGACCACGGCGAGGTGAGGTGCGCCGCCCGCGCCCGCGCCATTGTGGGGTCGATGTTGCTGTTATTCTGACGAATAAATGCGGCTACCTTGCCACGAGCCTGGGCATCGTTCGGCGTTTGACGGATGATGTCCACCATGTGTTCGTTCAGGGCGAGGGCGGCTTTCACCTGCGCTGCGTCGGCCCCAATCAGGCGCATAATCTCACCTTGTTGGCGGAGCAGCACCTCGCGCCCCGGCAAGCCGTAGCCCGCCAGCGTCACTACGAAGGCTGGCGCCTGGGCCTGAGCAGCGGCCAGCAACGCCACATTAGCGCCTTCCCCGTGACCAATGTAGCCGATGTGTTGCGGGTCGATGAGCGGGCGGCTGCGCAAAAAGGCTAGCCCGGCCTGGGCGTCCGTCATCAGGTCGGCGGTGGTGGCACTGGGGTAATTGCCGGCCGACTTGCCCACGCCCCGGTCATCGAAGCGCAATACGGCAATGCCGCGGCGGGTCAGGTAATCGGCCAGGATGCCGAACATGCGGTATTCCTGCACCGTTACGTCGCGGTCCTGCGGTCCGGTATCCGATACCAGCACCACGGCCGGAAAGGGACCAGGGCCGGCTGGCACGGTGAGCGTACCACCTAGCCGGAACTTGTTCTTCGCGTTTGTAAACGACACGTCTTCCTCCCGGTACGGGGGCGTCAGGCGAATTTTGCTGGCCGTGGCGGCCGAAGAAGTAGCGCGCTGCATCACAAGCGGAGCCGTGAGGCCAGGCTGTTTCCAGGTGCCGGTGAAGCGGGCGCCGCCGTCCGATATTTTACCCGCGAAGCTACTACCAGCCTGCTCAATCTTTAAGGTAATCTCATCGCCTTTCGTTTCGGCTTCCACGGGCATGCGGCTGATGCGTTGCTGGGGCACGTCGAGGGCTGCGTAGTATGTGCCGTTGCTGAGCGGTACGAGAGTGATAATCAGGTCTAATGTTCCGCCGGGCACCTTTAGCGGGCCTTTCCACTGGCCACTCAGCGTTGGCGAATCACCGGCTTGCACTGGCAGGCTACAGACTAAGTAGATAATGAGTAACAGATTGACAAATAGGGGTGGGATACTCTTCATGAAATGGAAGCAGAACTACGTGCGCGACTTTGAAAAAGTAAAAGCATCCAAAAAAAGTACCAGATATATAGTTAAATTAGAATTTACTAGTGTTTCTTCTGACAGGCGATGCTGGCTGAAAAGTTGGCAACTAACTGGTCTAAAAACGACGAGCCCACCAGGCTGCCGTAGCAGCATGGTGGGCTCAAAATCCCTTAGTGTAACAGAAAACCTAGGTTACCGCTTCGTTGTGCGCTGCACTAGCCAATCGCCGATGCTTTGGAGCGCAATTGGGGAGAAGGTTTCCTCAATCTGGCTGTATTCCGACTGGGCGCCGGTTTTGGCAGTTTGGAACAAGTGGTTGAGGCCGGGTAGCTCCTGGGTGGTCACGTCGCGGTTGCCGGCGCCTTTCAGTGCTTTCTCGATGGCGGGCAGGTTGACGGAGGCGGCTACCTGCAAATCCTTGGAGCCGTTCAGGGCCAGTACGGGGCACTTCACAGTGGGCAGGGTTTTCTGCGGATTATCGGCCAGCATGTGCCGGAAAGCGGGAGACGTGACCATCACGGCCTGCGCTTCGGCGGCTTTGTGAATCTGCTCGGCCATGTCGGGTGGCAGCGCTACCGCAGGCGTTAATACCTTAATGATCTGCTGTTGTGCCCGCACATTGTCCTGGGTTTGCTGCACAATCGTAAGCATGTTGCGCTGGCGTTGCTCAGTAGAAGCCAGTACCTTGGGGTCCTGGGTTTTGAGGCGGGCCAAGTCCATGGCTTGGCGCGAAAGCACGTCGATACCGGGCACGCCGGGCGTAGCGAGCAACACCAGAAACGCCGGGCCGCCTTGCGCCTGACTAGCGGCCGTAATAGCCGCCGTGCCGCCTTCGCTATGGCCCATCAGACCTAGCTGCCTGGGGTTGAGACCGGGGCGGCTGCGCAGAAAGGCCAGGGCGCCTTGGGCATCCTTGGCGTAATCGGCGGCGGTGGCGGTGGTGGAGTTGCCACCGGATTGCCCCACGCCCCGGTCGTCGAAGCGCAGGACGGCAATGCCGCGGCGCGTCAGGTAATCGGCAATAACGCGGAACGGATGATGGCCGAAAACGCTTTCATCCCGGTCCTGCGCGCCCGAGCCGGAGAGCAGCACCACGGCCGGAAAAGGCCCCGTGCCGGCCGGCACAGTAAGCGTTCCGGCTAGCTGCACGCCGGGGTCTTTGCTAGTGAAGCGCACCTGCTCTTCGCGATACGGAAACGGGGGCGCAGGCTCCTGGGGGCGCTTGGGCCCTGAAGTCGTGGTGGAGGTGGCCCGCTGAAGTACCAGCGGCAGCTTCTTGCCGTTCTGCTGCCACCGGCCGTCAATCTGCTGCCCATCGCCGGTCAGGCGGCCGGCATACGAGGCCTTGATTTGGGTGGACGTCATCAGCAAGCTATCGGCCCGTAGTTCCACCTGATCGATGGGCACACTCTGAGCGCCTTGGCTCGGCACATCCAGCGTGGCCGTCCGGCGCCCGCCGTTGTCCTTTATGTTAATAATAAACGTCAGGTTGTTGCCGCTCGGCAGGCGGAGCGTACCAGCCCAGCGTCCGCCTACATTAGGGCCGGCCAGGGGCGCGCCAAGCAGGGAGGTGCTGGTAAGAAAGGCAAGAAACAGGGAAGACAGACCCGAAAATGAAAGACGCATAATAAAAAAAGAGAAGGCGGAGCTAGCCCAGACGCAAAACCTCTGCCATTAGCAAAGTACTATATCACATGGTATAACGACGTAAGTAGGCGCTACCGTACATTCGTTAAGGAAAAGTAATGTCTGGTCATAAGCTAATCCAATCAGTCAGCAGAAAGCCGGCCGAATCAGAAGGTTTATTTCTGATTCGGCCGGCTTTCTGCTGACTGATTGGATTAGCTTATGCCGGAAACCTAGGTTTGCGGGTGCTTAGTTCTTTGCATAAGGAAAATTGCGCGACACTTTGCGCATCATGCGCTCCACCAGGTCATCGGTGGAGGAGGTGATGCCGTCGTCCATGGTTTTGAAGAAGCGCCACAGCAGCTCGCCATCGTTGCCGTTGTTCAGGGTCAGAAACAGGGAGCCGGTGCCGGTTTTGCCACCCCAGCCACCTAGCAAAACCGCCGAGGCAATAGCCGCGCCTTCCGTTTTGGTTTGCTCGGTTTCGAAGCGGCCACCCAGCACGGCATCCACGCCGAGGGCCTTGGCTACTTCGTCGCGCGTGGCTTGGTCGAGCTTGCCGTAGAGGCCGGCCTTCTTGAGCAGAATGTTGGTCTTGTCAACATCTTGAAAGCTAACGCTGTAGTTGTCGGCTTTGCGCAGCAGGAAGGTGTACAAGCTGGCCTGAATCGACTTCGACATGGTTTCTTCCTGGTCGCGGTTGGCTTCGGCGTTGAAGCCTTTGGGCTGCTTGCGATAGGTGATTTTGGCGTCGAAGGGCAGAATGGCAACCGTGTGGTGCGCGTTGATGGCGGTTTTCAGCTTGGGGCTTTCGAAGATCTGCTTGGCACTCTCGAAGCCTTGCGCAAAAGCTAGGTTGGTGCCGAGCAGCAGCACCAGCAGAAAGCCGAGACGCTTGAGCAGGTTAGGGGTTGAGGGTTGGCGGCGAGCGAAGCGGAAGTGGTTCATCGTATGGGTTGGTTAGAGGAAGTAGTGGTTGTTTGATGAAGCAAAATTATTTCGCTCCTTCCTCATTAGCAGCATTTTGCGCCGACATGATCATGTGATTGAATTTAGCCGCGAAGCCCGGCTTACACATTTATTGCATTCGATGCATCACATATACATGTGAGGCAGCATGGCGGCAGAAAGCAACGTCGTAGAACGACCTAGCCCCAGCGGCGCGGCATCCATCGTTGAAGCGTGGTGCCGCCCCGCTGGGGCTAGGTCGTTTTTATGATGTCACAACTACCGCCATGCTGCCCGCTAGGGGTGCCCCCTCTTACTCTGTAACTAAAATTACAGCGTCTGCGCTACGCCTCACGGCACAGCCACATCCCACACCTTTGCCATTCTAGCTTTGCCCGCCGGGCCTTCCACCCACAGCACCACCACGTACTTGCCGGCTTCTTTGTAGGTGTGCATCGGGTGCTGCTCGGTGGAGGTGGTGCCGTCACCAAAATCCCACTGCCACGCGGTTATTTTGCCTTCCGATTTATCTGTGAATGCCACGAGACGCCGCTTCGGATCGACCATCTGAAACGACCACTGCGCGGCAAGTGGCCTCCGAAAGCTAGGTTCCAGCGGCATGAGCGTGAAGGGCAGCAGGAACGACGCGTTGCCGTACATCTTGTGCTCGCGCGACAGATTCCAGAAGTCCTGCTTCTTTACGTCGTTCACGTCGTCGTAGTCGAGCACGGCCCAGCACAGCCCGATTTTCTTGTTCTCCTCCAGCTTCGTTTCTACGGCACGGGCAGGGCCTTCCGGGCCGGCGTAGTCGAAGGGCGTAATCCAGAATTCGAGCGTGAGCTTGCCCGCTTTGCCGGGGCGGAAGTTGTAGTGATACGCGGCGTTGGCATACGGTAAATCCTTGATCCACGGCTGACTACCCCAGGCCAGCGCCCAATCTTTGCCCTCGGCTGGTGTGAAAATATGGTAGTTCTGGGCGTGCACGCCGTGGAAGGAAAAGTATGCCTCCGACCAGCTCAGGTCCTTGTTCGGGTGCTGCTCGGCAATGAGCGGCCCACCCGAACGGTCGCCGTCGACTACCACCTCGAAGATGTCGTTGTGCAGATCGGGGTGCGTGAAATCCCAGTAGTTGTCGTAGGCTTCGTAGAGAAAGTACAGGCGGTTCAAGCCTTTCACCCAGCCCACTTTCACCTTCACATCCATGTTTTTGGGGTCCGGCTTGGCGCTGAGGTTCTTGTCGTTCACGAGCTGGTCCATACCGACGGTGTAGCTGTCGGGCACCATTTTCCAGTCGTCGGCGTCGCCATCGACCCGCGGAATCATGTTGGCGGGAAACTGAAAAACCTTGTAGCTGCGGGTTTCCTGCGCCAAGGTCGGGCGACCTAGGTTCAGCAGGCTAAGCAGAAGAAAAAGAGGAGAGAGGCATCGACGGAGCATGCGCGTTAAGGTAGCAAACAAACCCCTTGTTGGCGCGGGGCTCTGCCCCGTGCTTACTAAGCGGTGGGCTTCTATGCCACGTTGTGGGTGTTTGTGGTTGAAGACATTGTCTGGCTGTACCCGCCAACCCGGCTGGAAGCCGGATGCATAGTAGGCACGGGGCAGAGCCCCGCACCAGCAGCAAAGCTATTAGAACAAAATTCAGGCTTTTACCCTAGTCCAACTGCTCGGGTGTAACTTGTTGCCTATAAATGCCATAGGCAGAAGGGAACGACCTTCAAGTGCGTCCCCTCCGCTATGAAAAAGATTGCTCTGGAAGAACATTTCCTGACCCCGGCTTTTGTCGAAGAATTCAAGAAAGGCATGCGCAGCCTCCCCGACGAGGCCATGCAGAACATCCTGACGCGCTTGCAGGATTTTGGCGAGCAGCGCCTGGCTGCCATGGACGCGGCCGGCATCGATATGGCGTTCCTGTCGCTCACCAGCCCCGGCGTGCAGATCGAGCCTGATGCCGCTCGCGCCGTGAAGCTAGCCCAGGAAACCAACGACTTCTTGGCCGCCGAAATTCAGAAGCAACCTACCCGCTATGGCGGCTTAGCTCACTTAGCTTTGCAAGACCCGCAAGCTGCCGCCGATGAACTGGAGCGTTGCGTGCGCCAGCTCAGCTTTCGCGGCGCCATGATCAACAGCCACACCAATGGCCACTATCTCGATGAGGAACAGTACTTTCCCTTTTGGGAGCGGGTGCAAGACCTAGGGGTGCCAGTGTACCTGCATCCCGCCAATTCCTACCAGAAGCTTCAGCTGTTGGAAGGCCACGACGAGCTGCTGGGTGCCACCTGGAGTTGGACCGTCGAGACGGCGACGCACGCCTTGCGGCTGGTGTTCGGCGGCACGTTCGAGCGCTTCCCCAACGTGAAGCTGATCCTAGGGCATATGGGCGAAACCTTGCCCTACGTGCTCTGGCGCCTCGATAGCCGCTCGCGCCTCGCCGGCTTGCCCAATGGCCTGACCAAGCTGCCTTCGCAGTACATCAAGGATAATATCGTGATAACTACCACCGGCGTGTGCGCCGATGAATCACTACAATGCGCGCTAGCAGCCCTAGGTGAAGACAACGTGCTGTTCTCCGTCGATTACCCGTTCGAAGAATCGAAAGAAGCCGGCAACTGGATTGAGCAGGCGCCGCTTAGCGAGGCGGTGCGGGAAAAGGTTTGTTATAAGAATACAGGGCGAGTGCTAGGGTTGAGGTAAAGTCCTGGCCTTAGCCCTAGCTCTGCTGCTCTTAGGAAGCAGAGTATATAGGTCTATTTATTAAGGATAGGAAACTTAATTTATATTATTGTTTGTACAACATGGCACTCATTTAGCTGATCGATGTGCCCAAGAGTACATTCTTTTTAATCATTCGTGTTAATGGTCCAACAACTACTTGTACAACCCACCTCTTCCTCACCTACCAGCACCAGCACCCAAAAGAAGGTTCATCTAGATATTCTGGACTTTTTACGTGGGTTTGCCGCCCTCAGTGTTGTCTTGTTTCACTTTACCGGAGATGCTACTACTGGTGGAGCGCTCGTAAAATTCTTCTCACCTAGGATGCGTGATTCGTTCTCCTGGGGGTACCTGGGAGTCGAAGTGTTCTTCGTGATTTCAGGGTTTATTATTCCATATAGCCTGTGGAATACCAATTATCAGATCCGGGATTTTGGAAGCTACCTATGGAAGCGTATCGTGCGAATTTGTCCGCCGGCCTATATTAGTATTTTACTGGTGCTAATTCAATGGTTTGTTGTTGATTACTTCCTGCATCATAATAGCGAGCGATTAGATACGGTTTCTCTTGGGCAGGTAGTAAGTAACATACTGCTCATAGTGCCAGCTACTCATTACAAATGGTTTAATGGTGTATTTTGGACGCTTGCTATAGAGTTTCAGTATTATATTGTTTTAGGTATTTTATTTAATGTAATGTTCACCAAATCAAGGATAGCTGTATTTGTTGGTGTAAATCTTTTGTTGGGCCTTATTCATTATATTCCAGGACTTGGCGGAGAGAATTTCTTCTCTTTCAGCTCGCTGTTTGCTATGGGTGGATTAACGTTGCTTTTTCAAAAAAAGCAAATTGATACGTTGAAATATTTTTCAACAATGGCTATTTTATTTGGCTTGGCTTGGTTTGGTATAAGCCTGGTAGCAGCAGTATTTGGTTTGTTTACGTCATTAACTATTGCTTTTATAAGAGGTGAGCACTCCATATTCAAGTTCTTGGGTAAAATATCGTACTCAATATATTTAACCCATTTCTTAGTTGGCTCTACAATTGAGTTTGTACTATCGAGAGTGTTTGTTCCAGCGACAGAATTACAAAATATAATAGGAATAGTTGTTTGTGTCCTTATGTCTTGTGTGGGAGCTTATATTTATTACAGTATGGTTGAAAAGCCTTTTCTGCAACTTGCAAGAAGATTGAAGTTGTAATTGCTTAACTTTTAAAATACAAAGGCGTCAAACACATTGTGTCTGACGCCTTTGTATTTAATTGAAGTAGTGCAGTATTATAAGATGTTGAAAGTTTATGACCTTCAACTACCTTCAGTTCGGTCTGGTCTGCAATCCGATTAAGGAGTTGGAGGTTTGTGATTGCCATTCACAAAGTGGTTTCATGCCAGAAGCGTTTGAAGTAAAGAAGCATATGCTCAATAGCTAGGTTGTTTAGCTGTGTGAAAGTCGGTAACCTCAGCAATCTGCTCCTGTCTGGCAAGTAGCCTGTGCGTAGCAAGCAGCTTCACGGTAAGACACAATTAGCTTAATACTGCTCAGGTTCATATCTCTACACCTTCTATCGTACCTTCGTAAACTCCTTTCCCACTGTCGGAAACCAAACCCTAGGGAAAGGCTGTTTACTGCTCTATGGCCGAAGAATCTTTACAAGTGGCTGCCCCCGCGGCAGATCCGATTGACCAGCTAGACCCACGCGACTTTATCCTTATCAAAAACGCGCGGGTTCATAACCTCAAGAATCTCAGCGTGGCGCTGCCGCGCAACAAGTTTATCGTTGTCACGGGTCTGTCGGGCTCGGGCAAGTCGAGCCTGGCGTTCGATACGCTGTATGCCGAAGGGCAGCGCATGTACGTGGAGAGCTTAAGCAGCTACGCGCGCCAGTTTCTGGGCCGCATGGACAAGCCTGATGTTGACTACATCCGTGGCATTTCGCCGGCCATTGCCATCGAGCAGAAGGTTAGCATTAAGAACAACCGCTCCACGGTCGGTACCAGCACCGAGATTTACGACTACCTGAAGCTGCTTTACGCCCGTGTGGGCCGTACATTTTCGCCCATTAGCGGGGAGCAGGTGCGCAAGGATAACGTGGCCGATGTAGTCGATTATCTCTTCCGCCTGCCCGATGGCACCCGCGCCATGATCTTGGCACCGCTGCTGCCGAGCGAAGATGGTCGGCCCATGAGCAAGGAGCTAGATCTGCTGTTGCAGAAAGGCTACTCCCGCGTGGTGGTTGATGGCGAAACCTCGTTCATCGAAGACCTGATTGGGGAAGGCAAGCCGGAGCCGAAAGGTGAGTTTTACATTATGATCGACCGGGCCGTGATTCGCCCCGGCGACGAAGACTTGATGTTCCGCCTTTCCGACTCCGTGCAGACTGCCTTCTTTGAAGGCCACGGCACTTGCTTGGTGAAGCTTGACGAGGAAACGCGCACCTTCTCCGACCGCTTCGAGCTGGATGGTATCGTCTTCGAAGAACCAAACGTTAACTTCTTCTCCTTCAATAACCCGTACGGCGCTTGTCAGACTTGCGAAGGGTTTGGCTCGGTGCTAGGTATTGACGAAGATCTGGTCATTCCCGACAAAAGCCTGACGGTGTATGAAGGGGCCATTGCCCCGTGGCGCACCGAGAAGCAGAGCGAGTGGCTGAAGCCGCTGCTAAAAAACGGCATCCGTTTCGACTTCCCGATTCACCGGCCTTACAACGAGCTGAGCGAAGCCGAGCGCCAGCTGCTGTGGAAGGGCAACAAGTACTTCCAGGGCCTCGACGACTACTTCAAGTGGGTGGCCGAGCAGACGCACAAAATTCAGTACCGCGTGCTGCAAAGCCGCTACCGGGGCCGCACCACCTGCCCCGATTGCCGCGGCTCGCGTCTGCGGAAGGATGCGCAGTACGTCAAGATTGACGGCCACAGCATTACCGACCTCGTGTTGCTACCGGTGAGCAAAGGGCTGGAATTTTTCCAGAACATGAGCCTCGATGAGCACGATGCGAAAGTGGCTGAGCGCCTCGTGACGGAGGTCACGAACCGTCTGGAATATCTGAACCGCGTGGGCCTAGGTTATCTGACGCTGAACCGCCTGAGCAGCACGCTCTCGGGTGGGGAGTCGCAGCGGATTTCCCTGGCTACGTCGTTGGGTTCGGCGCTGGTGGGCTCCATGTACATTCTGGACGAACCTAGCATTGGGCTGCACCCCAAGGATGCCGAGCAATTGATTGGGGTGTTGCGCTCCTTGCAGAAGCTAGGTAACACCGTGATTGTGGTGGAGCACGAGGAGAAGATGATGGAAGAGGCCGACCAGATTATTGATATCGGGCCGGAAGCTGGCTCGGGCGGCGGACGCCTTATGTTTCAGGGCACGTATGAGGAGATTCTGAAAGACGAAACGACCTACACTGGCCAGTACCTGAGTGGTAAAACGGAGGTGAAAGTGCCCACGACACGGCGGCCCTGGCGCAATGCACTGGAAGTAACCGGCGCCCGCGAAAACAACCTGAAGAACGTAAGTGTGAAGTTCCCGCTAGGCGTCATGACGGTGGTGACGGGCGTTTCCGGCTCGGGCAAGTCGACGCTGGTGAAGCGCATTCTGGCGCCGGCCGTGGCCAAGCAGCTCGGTGGCGGAGCCGGGGAAGCTACGGGTAAGTTCGACCGCCTGATGGGTGTGCAAGGCCAAGTGTCGCACGTCGAGTTCGTGGACCAGAACCCGATTGGCAAGTCGTCGCGCTCCAACCCGGTGACCTACGTGAAGGCTTACGATGCCATTCGCTCCTTGTTCGCTGACCAACAGCTAGCTAAAGCCCGCGGCTTGAAGCCTTCGCATTTCTCCTTCAACATCGACGGGGGCCGCTGCGAAGTGTGCCAGGGCGAAGGCCAGGTGAAGATCGAAATGCAGTTCATGGCCGACATCTTCCTGACCTGTGAGGCCTGCGGTGGGCGCAAGTTCAAGCAGGACATTCTGGAGGTGAAGTACAAGGACAAAGGCATCGACGAGGTGCTGGACATGACCATTGCCGATAGCCTGGAGTTCTTCCAGGAGCAGCCGAAAATCGTGGAGCGCTTGAAGCCACTGGATGATGTAGGGCTAGGTTACATCCGTCTGGGGCAGTCGGCTAGCACGCTTTCGGGTGGGGAAGCACAGCGCGTGAAGCTAGCTTCTTTCCTGACCAAAGGTGCTACACTTCAGAACGATAAGATCCTGTTCATCTTCGACGAGCCAAGCACGGGTCTGCACTTCCACGATATTAACAAGCTCATGACGGCGCTTAATGCCCTGATTGAGCAAGGCAACTCGGTGCTCATCATCGAACACAACATGGACATCATCAAGTGCGCCGACTGGCTCATTGACCTAGGTCCGGAAGGTGGTATCAACGGTGGACACTTGCTGTTTGAGGGCACGCCTGAAGACATGGTGAAGCTCAAAGACACGAACCACACGGCGCGCTTCCTGGCCGAGAAGCTGTAGCTGCGCAGAAACGTTTGTCGTAGAAGAAAGAACCGCACTGTTGCGGTTCTTTCTTTATACTAGTACCATGAAGCTAGGTGCCGAAGAACAATTCTTAGTGGGCCAGCCGCCCGCCAACGAAACAGAGACCGTGATTGGCAGCTTTCCGCCCGCTAACAAAGGGCTAGGTGCCGTGTTTGAAGACGATGGCACGACGGGCTACTTCTACGCCGTCGATCAGGGTGGCGAGGACCTGGAAATGCTGGACGCGCTGCACGTGTACGATGTGGCCGATGTAGCCGACAAAGTGCTGCCCGTCACCGCGCAAATTTTCTGGAATGAAGAGGAAAACGCGGTGGCGCTCATTCTCAACGGTCAGTGCCATGCCTTGTATGACTTTCAGCGCCGGGCTGGTTTCTGCCGAAATGCTTTTCCGCCGGCACAAAACGGGCAAGCCGAGCCGCGAGAACTCACGGATGAGCTCGTGCAGCAGTACTTCGCCGCGTAATGACCTAGCTTTTTGGTGGGGCAGGAGCGCCGGCACAAAATTGGCCTCAACTCTCACGAACCTATGACAACCCTCTTTACTACTGCATCATCTGAGGTTGGCACGACTGTATTTCGCCAGCGCCGCTGGGTAGCGGCTGCGGCCGTGTTCGGCAACATTGTCCTCACCTATTGGTCACGTATTCAGCCTTTTAATGGGCAAAGTATGGGATACGTATCGGGCAAGTACCCGTCGCTGCTCACGCCCGCCGGCTACGCGTTCAGCATTTGGGGGATAATATTCCTAGCCTTAGGTATTTATGCCGTGTGGCAGCTGCTGCCGGCCCAACGCACCAACCCGCTGCCCGACGCCGTAGCTAAGCCGCTGATCCTTGCCAACATAGCTACCGCTGCTTGGGTGGTAGTATTTGCCTACGAGTACATTGCTTGGTGTGCCGTCATCATGCTCATCATTCTGGGGGCGCTTATTCTTACCTACGGCCGGGCACGGCGCCTGATAGCTGCCGGTGCAGCACCTAGGTGGACAAGCCTGCCCTTCGCGCTTTATCTCGGCTGGATTTCGGTGGCCTCAACCGTAAACGTGACCATTGGCCTTCGGGCGCTAGGTTGGGAAACGCCTACCAATGTGACGGTTGTGCTAACCCTGGGTTTGCTGGCAGTCGTTACGGCGCTGGGCTTATGGATAAGTCGGGCGTTTAGTGATGCCACGGTCGCCTTCGTAATTACGTGGGCACTGGTGGCGGTATGGGTGGCGCGGCGCGGCGCCTACCCCGAGCTAGCCGATGCTGCATTAGTGGGGGCAGCGGTAGCTTTTGTGGGCGGTATCGGGTTAGCTTGGCGCCGGCAAGCGCGAGTGACGGCCGGAGTCTAATTAGTGTGCTTACTTTGCACTGACATTTCGCCCACACACTTCTTTCGTTATGCGCCAACACATCGTTGCCGGCAACTGGAAAATGAACACCAACCTCCAGGATGCACAGGCTTTGGTTTCCGAAATCACCAACATGGTAGCCGACGAGGTTACTGATTCCAACGTTCAGGTTGTCATCTGCCCGCCTTTCCCATTCCTGACTTCGGTTGGGAAGTTGTTGCCGGAAGGCGGCCGGTTCCACCTAGGTGCCCAGAATTATCATCACAAAGAAAGCGGTGCCTACACCGGCGAAGTATCGGCGCAGATGCTGAAATCGGTGGGCGTGGAGTATGTAATCTTAGGTCACTCGGAACGCCGCGAGCATTTCCGCGAAGATGACCAGTGGCTCAGCCAGAAGCTAAATGCTGCTTTGGCGGTTGGCCTGAAGCCGATTTTCTGCGTGGGCGAAAGCCTCGAAACCCGCGAAGCCGACGAAACTTTCAACTTTATCGGCAAGCAGCTTCAGGATGGGGTGTTTCACCTGTCGAAGGAAGATTTCGCCAAGGTGGTTATTGCCTACGAACCCATCTGGGCCATTGGTACCGGCAAAACCGCTACCAGCGAGCAGGCCCAGGAAGTGCACGCCTTCATCCGCGAGCAAATTGCCAAAACCTACGACGCCGCTACCGCCGAAAACACGACCATTCTGTACGGCGGCTCGGCCAACGCGAAGAATGCCAAAGAGTTGTTCTCGCAACCCGACGTGGATGGTGGCCTGATCGGCGGCGCTTCGCTCAAGTCGCGCGACTTTACCGAGATCATCAAGTCGTTTTAACAAAAAACTGTAGCGCGGAACGGATTTCCGCGCTACGGCTACCTAGGTTTGATTTCTGAACCAAACCTAGGTGCAAAATTGTCCGGAAGCGGAAGCCTTTATCTACTGCGCATGTTTTACTCGTTTATCCTCGTGAGTTTGTTGGGCGTGGCTACGGCGCCTGCGGCACCGGCACCCATCAGCCCGAAGTTGGCGGTAGCGGCGCCCTTTGGTTCGGTTGATGCGAGCAAAATCTTTGGCTCCATTTACCTGGAAACCGATCCGCACCGCAGAAGCTACTGTTTTGCGACCATCTATGAGGAGCCCGAGCAGGCTTTTGCCGATGTGCTGGTGTTCAAGGAGGAAAGCAAGCTTTTCGCCGATAAATCCGGCGTCTGGTACTTCACACCCACCCGCGACTTCGCCGACTACGTGCTGTTCGTGACCAAAGACCGGGGCCAGGCTGATTTCTCGATTCACTACACAAAGGTGCGCTCCTACGCCGGCGTGCAAAGGCAGTAGTCTGAACCACGGATTCGGTCGGATTATTCGGATTTTGTGAACGTACGCTAGCGTCTTTGTTTAGACCATAATACAATGAAAGAGGCATCCTAACCTAGGATGCCTCTTTGCATTCGTGCCGTTCACAAAATCCGAATAGTCCGACCGAATCCGTGGTTCAGACTACCTTTGTTGCTCCGAATCATTGATAAAGAATTTAACATGGATTTTGTAGAAGTGCGGGTGCAGGCGCCGCGCGAACTGGCTGATATACTGGTAGCTGAGCTGGCCGAAGTCGGCTACGATACGTTCGAGGACAACGACACAGGTTTTTGCGCCTACATCGGCGAAGGCGATTTTAACCTTGATAACGTGGCCGAAATTGTGGCCCGCTACGAAGGTATCGGCGAGATTGAGTATGAGCACCGCGTTATCACGCGCCAGAACTGGAACGCAGAGTGGGAGAAAAACTTCCAGCCGCTCGTCATTGCCGACCGGGTGTCGGTGCGGGCGCCGTTTCACCCCAAGCCCGAGCCAATCGAGTACGACATCGTGATTATGCCGCGCATGTCGTTCGGCACCGGTCACCACGAAACGACCGCGCTGATGATTGAAAATCAGCTCACTATCGACCACCAAGACAAGCGCGTACTCGACATGGGTTGCGGCACGGGCATCCTGGCCATCATGGCCGCTCAGCTTGGTGCCCGCGAGGTGCTGGCCGTGGATGTGGAGCCCTGGACCGTTGAAAACGCCGCCGACAACGCCGCCGAAAATGGCTGCACCAACATCGAATGCCGCTTGGGTGGTGTAGAAGTGTTAGCCGGCGAGCCGCCTTTCGATATTATTCTAGCGAATATCAACCGCAACGTGTTGCTGGAAGACATGCACGCCTACGCCGCGCTGCTGCCCGTTGGTCACCCCATTTTGTTCAGCGGCTTCTACCAGGAAGACCTAGCCAAAATCGACGCTGAGGCGCAGAAGCACGGCCTGGTGTTCCAGTCGCAGCGCACGAAAAACAACTGGGTGTCAGCTATTTTTATTAAGCAGTAGCAAGAACGTCATTCCGACGAGAGGAGGAATCTCGCGTGCAATGGTGATCCAATCGGCTGGTATTAGCACCACAACATCAGCACGCGAGATTCTTCCTCTCGTCGGAATGACGTTCTTCTGAGGGTTGATTGCTTCTAAGCCTAGCTAGGCATCGGCTGCGGCGTGTACGTCGGGCCTTCGCAACGCGGGCCTTGAGCCGTCCAGGCTAGCTTGTCGATGCAAAGCTGGCGCTCCTTCATGCCGGCATTCCAGGCGTGATACACGAGGTATTCGGTTTTGCCATCCGGCGCCATCACATGAGAGTGGTGCCCTGGGCCGCGCACGTGGTCGGGTACCGCGTACAGTACCCGCGCTCCGTTTTCAGCGCCAATATCGGAGTACGGACCTAGGATGGAATCGGCGACGCAGTAATCGACGCCGTAGCGCGGCGTCAGGAAGTTGGCGCCGCTGTAGAAGCAGTAATACTTGCCGGCGTGCTTGCGCACAAACGGGCCTTCCAGCGTGTGCCACTGCGCGAAGGTCTTATTACCATAAAGCGGCATAGTGCGGTTGGCCTCAAAGATCGTCCAGGCATGTTTGGCTCGCATCACGGTGCGGCTTTCGCCGGCCAGCTTCGTCATATTTATGAGCCGATCGACGGCCAGGCCGGTGCCGGGAAAGTAGCCATTATCGGAGTCGATGAAGTCGCGGGCGTAGAACAGATACCATTGGCCATCAGTATCCTGAAACGGGTGTGCATCGATGGTAAACTTGCTTTCCGGCACGTCCAGCAGCCCTTGCTCTTGGTAGGGCCCTTCTGGTTTCTGGCTGGTTGCTACGTGCAGGCGGTGCCCCACGCTCGCCCCAATGGCCCCGCCGCCCCGCGAATAGTACATGTAGAACGTGCCCTTGTGGTGCACCACTTCCGGCGCCCAGAATTCCGCATCTTCCGCGCCCTTGGGCGGCGTGAGCGCGCCACCAATTGGCTTCCAGTGCACAAGGTCTTTGGACGTGAGCAGCGTGAAGATGCGGCCATCCTTAGCACGTAAATTCCCCGTAGTGCCAAACGCGTAGTAAACGCCTTGATGCTGAAGTACAAACGGATCGGGGAAAAGACCCGCGTAGACTGGATTCGTGTACGTAGCACGACCAAGCGGCAGCATACCAGTGGTTATTTGGGGCAGAAAAGGCAGCAGACCCAGGCTGGCCGCGGCTTGTTTGACGAACGTTCGGCGCGATGGCGAAGGAGTGGAGGAAGCAAGATCGGACATCGGAGTAGGCTAGGGTGGTGAGGATGTATACTTTGTAGAATGGATTTTAGTCGCGGAAATACCTAGGTTTCGTTTGTTAAACTGCAAACTTCCGCGAAGAACAACGGCCTTGTTCTGCTATATTATGCAATCGTTTGCGGGAGCGAAAGCTAGCTTTTAGCTTGCACCTCTTCCCAAAAGCTAGGTGCTTTCCAAGATGAGCTAAGTCTTTGTTGTTCTGGGCGAAGCTAGGTGCTTTGATTGTAGTAAAGAGCCAGGCTTTGCTTTTACTCCTGATTCCTATGCGCGAACCGTTCTTTCGGCTTCTTCTGCTAAGCGCGTTGCTGCTGAGCTTGCCCGGCTACGGTCAGCAAGTTGACACCTTTACCAATCCGCTGCTGCCGGTTGGGGCCGATCCGTGGAGCATCTACAAAGACGGGTATTATTACTACACCCACACCACCGGCAAAAACATCACGCTGTGGAAAACGACCAGCATCGATCAGCTGAAAAACGCGCCTTCCCGCGTCGTCTGGACGGCCCCGGCCGCCGGGCCTAACTCGCATGATGTGTGGGCGCCGGAGCTGCACTTTCTGGGTGGCAAGTGGTACCTCTACTTCGCGGCCGACGACGGTAACAATAGCAACCACCGCCTGTGGGTGCTGGAAAATCCGTCGCCCGACCCGCTGCAAGGAACCTGGGAGATGAAGGGCAAGCTGAGCGGCGTGGAGGATAAATGGGCTATTGATGGCTCGGTATTCAAGCACAAAAACAAGCTTTACCTTGTATGGTCGGGGTGGGAAGGCGACTTAAACGGGAAGCAGGATATCTACATTGCCCGGCTGAAAAACCCGTGGACCATCAAAGGACCCCGTGTGCGACTCTCGACACCAACCTACCCTTGGGAGCGGGACGGCGACCTGGACCCCAAGAACGATCCGCCGCACGTCGATGTGAACGAAGGCCCGGAGGTGCTGGGGCACGGCAACAAGCTGTTTCTGATTTACTCGGCAAGTGCTTGCTGGACTGATTCTTACGCCTTAGGTATGCTCACGGCCAACGCGAACAGCAACTTGCTGAAACCTAGCTCCTGGCGGAAGTCGCCGGAGCCAGTGTTTAGGCAGTCGCCGGAGAATGAAGTCTTTGCGCCCGGTCATAATTCCTTCTTTAAATCGCCGGACGGCAAGGAAGACTGGATTTTGTACCACGCCAACAGCCAACGCGACCAGGGCTGCGGCTCGCTTCGCTCGCCACGCGCCCAACCCTTCACCTGGAACCCCGACGGTACCCCCAACTTCGGCAAGCCCGTTTCAACCCAAACGCGCCTGCCGCGCCCTTCGGGGGAAAGGTGAGATGGTGAGATGGTGAGGAAATATATAGTGTTGTCTTGTCCACCCTTCATCATGTCACCCCTCACCACCTCACCACCTCACCACCTCACCATCTCACCATCTCACCACCTCCCGCCCATGCGTCTAAAACAACTATTCCTTTTTGCGTGGCTGCTGTTGCTGGCACCTACGATCAGCGAGGCACAAAGCCGCAAAGCAAAGCCAAAAGCCGCGCCGGCCGCCGTTTGGTCGTTGCAAAAGGCCAATGACTGGTATAAGCAGCACAAGTGGATGACGGGCGCCAACTTTATCCCCAGCACGGCCATCAACCAGTTGGAAATGTGGCAAGCCAGCACCTTCGACCCGCAAACCATTGACAAGGAGCTAGGTTGGGCCGAAGGAATTGGCTTTAATACCATGCGCGTTTTTCTGCACCACCTGGCCTGGCAGCAGGATCAGCAGGGCTTCAAGCAGCGCCTGGAGCAGTACCTGCGCATTGCCGATAAGCACCACATCCAGACCATCTTTGTGTTCTTCGATGACTGCTGGAATAAGTCGCCGAAAGTAGGGGAGCAGCCCGCGCCCAAGCTCGGCATCCACAACTCGGGCTGGGTGCAGGACCCCGGCGACCCCGCCTCGCGCGATTCCACGCAGTTTCCCATTCTCGAAACCTACGTGAAGGATGTGCTCACCCAATTCGGCCACGATAAGCGCGTGCTGCTGTGGGATTTATACAATGAGCCCGGCAACAACGAGAAGCGTGAGTCGTCGATTCCGCTGGTGCGCAACGTGTTTCGGTGGGCGCGGGCCGTGACTATCGACCAGCCGGTGAGCATCGGCTTATGGGCCTGGGATTTTGAAAAGCTCAACGCCCTGCAAGTCGTTAACTCCGACATTATCACCTACCACAACTACGACGAGCCGGCCTGGCACCAGCGCGTCATTCAGCTGCTGAAAGTATCGGGACGCCCGCTAATCTGCACCGAGTACATGGCCCGCCCGCGTAATAGCCGCTTTGCCACCATTCTGCCTATGTTGAAGCGGGAAAACGTGGGGGCTATTAATTGGGGCCTAGTGGAAGGCAAAACCAACACCAAGTATGCTTGGGAAACGCCCCTGCCCGACGGCAGCGAGCCAATTGAGTGGTTTCACGAAGTGTTCCGCCAGGATGGCACGCCTTATCGGCGCGATGAAACGGATTTGATTAAACGGCTAAACGACGCACCTAGGCCGTAGAAGCTAGCTTTATCAGAACGTCATTCCGAGCAGCGGCAAAGCATCTGGCGTGCAGTGTCAGCACGATGTAGAGACGCAACATTTTGCGTCTTCTCGTTGAACGACTTCCCTGGAACAGCCTAGGTCAACAACGTCAGCAACGAGGAGACGCAAAATGTTGCGTCTCTACATCGTACTACCACTGCACGCGAGATGCTTCGACAAGTGGCCGCCAGATGAAGCATGACGTTCTTGGGCTACAACCTAGGTTTGCAACCAACCAAAAGCTAACCTGCGGCCGCTGGTTCCCGTAGCGCCGCCGCTACCTGGTCCTGCATCCGCCGCAGCGACTCGCGGGCGAAACGTCGCTGTAGCATGCGGCCAAATAACTTGAAGCCCAGCCAGTAGAACGGGTTGCGGATGCGCCCGACCTGCGACACGGCATGAATGCGAAACGTGACCTGCCCCGTCGTGAGCTGCTTGTGAATAGTGAATTCGATGCGGCCGCGCTCGAAGTGCCCTTCCAGCGTGCTGTAGCTGTAGCCCCACACCTGCTCGGGGCCGGCGGGCGTGTCGCGGGTTTCATCCGTGACCTTGCCGATGCGCACCCCAAACCAGAACGTAAAAACCAGGAACTGACCCCGCAGGATCATCGTGCGGTTTTCCAGGGGCGCGTCGGGGGCGAAGATGCCGGTGATAAGGCCGGGCGGCGGAAACGTGTAGTTGCGCAGCACCTGTTGGGCCGCCTGCCACGAGCCATGCGGCGCGGGCGGACCAGGCGCTTCGGTGGGCAGTGTGGTTTCATAATCATCAATGCGCCAGCCGTTAGCAGCGTTATACTCGCTGATATGGTCGAGGTCGAAGTTGTAGTTGGCCTTGGCGTAGGTGGCCAGGCGCGCCTGCTGCTGTTGCCACAGCGCGGGCGGGCTGGGTACAGCGGTCGGGGAGGGGTTCTTAGGGCTGTTCATGCTTCGCGGTTTCAATGCTGACCGGACCCAAGGCCTGGCCGCCGCTGGCTTCGGCGACCCGCTCACAGAACGTGCGCCACGTCTGTTCCTGCACGCGCTGCCCTGCCCCCACGGTGTCGTAGAGGAACGCCACGAGTCCGTCGCGGGAGCTGGCCCAGGAGTGAATTTCGAAGTGCAGCACGCCCGGCTTATCGGGGTGCGACCCAGCCGAAAACCGGATGCGCCCGGCCTCGGGGTGGCCTTCAAGCGTGATAAACTCAAAGAACGTTTCGCCGACCTCGGTTACGCGCACGCCGCCGTTCCAGGGGCCCAGAATTTTGATCTTGAATTCGTCGCCTACTTCCAGCTGGTGCGGGTGGCCTTTCACCTTTTCAAACTCGGCCAGTAGGTCGGGGGAAAACTGCTCGATGTTGCACCGGATGGCTTCCATCAGTTGCTTAGCCGACTGCCGAGGACGGGCAATATCAATGGCGTAGCGCCGCTCAAATAAGGGGCCGGCGCCGGTATCGGCGGGCTGTTCGGGTTCGTTCATAAGGTGAGGTGGTGAGGTGGTGAGTGGTGAGTGGTGAGGTGGTGAGTGGTGAGTGGTGAGGTGGTCCAGGCAAAGAGAGAACGAACATTTTGCATGAAAGGATAGGTATACGTCTACTAGGCATACTCACCACCTCACCACTCACCACTCACCACATGTACCGTCCCTATCATCCGCCTGCCGATCCGGTGGTTGTGCGCGAGCTCACCCAGGAGCAGGAAGCCATGCGTACGCGCGTGCGCCTGTTGCCTTTGCCCCAGGAACCTAGCTTTATTGCCGGCTGCGATTCATCGTTCCCGACGCCCGATACCATCCTGTCGGTGTTTGTGCTGCTGCGGTTTCCCTCGTTGGAGCTGGTCGAGAAAGTGTGGAACGCGGCGCCCGTCACGGTGCCGTATGTGCCGGGTTTTCTGGCTTTTCGCGAAGCCCCCAACCTGCTCCAGACCTACGAAAAGCTCACCCAGAAGCCCGACATCATTATGGTGGATGGGCACGGCATCGCGCACCCGCGCCGCATGGGCATTGCCGCGCACCTAGGTGTGCTGCTCGACCGCCCGACCTTCGGCGTTGCCAAGCAAAAGCTCACCGGCAACTACACCGAGCCGGCTATCACGCGCGGCAGCCTCACGCCCCTCACCGACCGCAGCGGCGAGCTGCTAGGGGAAGTGCTGCGCAGCAAAGACAAAGTCAATCCGCTGTTCGTCAGCCCCGGCCACCTGTGCGACCAGGCTACGGCCACGCGCCTCACCCTGGCCTGCCTGCGCGGCTACAAGCTCCCCGAGCCCACCCGCCTGGCTGACTATTGGGCGGAAGAGTTCAAGAAGGAGCTGAGGAAATAGCTCGCTGGCTGTGTTTAGTGTGCTCCTGTGTTCACTTATGCGTTGTAAATGGAGTTGCATAGCAAGAAAAGAGGGGAGTAAAAGGATCTATGCTTGTGCCGAGAACCATGGCGCAGGTGCTGCGGGCAGCCAGCGTGGTTACGAGCAGGTTCAGGCTAGGCAGGCCGTTTTTGCTTGTGCCGAAGCGTGCTGATGCGCTTGTATGGTGGTCGATCAACTAGCAGCGTGTGCAAGGCGCCATACCTGCTGCACGGCCTCAAACATGCGCACCTGCGGCCCCAGCTGCACTTGAGTTGGTGCTGGTACTCCATCGAAAACGACAGGTACCCTATGAAACAGTTCTTCTCCTACTCCCTGGCGAGTGCCCTGCTGGTGCTCGCGCTTACGAGCCAGCCGGCGCAGGGTCCGGGCTCGGGTGGTCCCACCCCCGGTGCTCCGGCCGAGCCCACGGCTGTGCCCCTAGATGGCGGCGCCTCGTTGCTGCTAGCCAGTGGTGCCGCCTACGGCCTGCGCAAACTGCGCCGTCGCCGCGCCTAAGCGGCACACGCTATCCACGTAGGGGCCGATGCATCAGCATCGGCCCCTACGTGCTTTATGGACGTGCTCGTGCTGCTTGCTCAAGTGATTCACTTGCATGGCCAGCAGCACATCCGCGGTGGTAGTAGTTTGCCGATTTTTAGGTACTTGGCTTTCCCAGCCGTCGTATTTCCTTGCCAGAGTACACTATTTGCATTCCATAATCTAGAAAATCAACCTATTGTGGGAATCATCTTTGCATAAACTAGCTGGATTTTCTACATCAGGCCAGTTTGTTTTATGCAGAAGCTATTACTTCTTGTTAGCTTATTTCTCATTTTTACTTCCAGTACACACGCAGCTACCTTCACCGTAACTACCACCAGTGATACTGGCGCGGGGTCTTTACGGCAAGCCATCTTGGACGCGAATGCTGCCGGTGCCGGCCCTCATACCATTGCTTTTAACATTGCCAGTGGTTCCCTGAGTGGTTCATTTGCCAGCAACCGCGCGTTGATCGTTTTAGCCTCCAATCTGCCGGCCATTACAGCCGCTAACGTTACTATAGATGGCGCCACGCAGACCACCAACGTAGGCGACACCAACACCGGTACCCTAGGTACCACAACGTCCGTGGGAGTAGATGGCCTGGCCATTGTGCCAGTAGCCAGACCCGAAGTGGAGCTTAGCCTGGGCAATACCACCGGGCTTACCACGCTGCTCACTTTGCAGGCAAGCGGCTGTACCGTGAAGAACCTAGCTATTCACGGGGGCAGCAGTGCCGGTATTCTAATTAACAGTGGGGCGACGGGCTTTTCCATTAGGGAGTGTATCATTGGCAGCACGGCCCTCTCCTATAGCTATCCTAATGACGGAACGCAGTGTGGTACGTACGCCATTAGTATTGCCAACGGTGCCGGCGGGGGAACCATCGCCAACTCGCTGATTGGCTTCAATGGTAGCTCGGGGCTGTATATCATCAATGGGGGAACCACGCCGATTACGGTGTCCGGTTGTCAATTCAACCAGAACGGGTACAATGTCAGCGGCGGCGATGCAATTACCCTGGGCAGCTCTACGGCTGTTACTTCTGGTCCCGTCACCATCAGCGGCAACCTGATTACGGCGCCCAACTCCAGCGGGGTGCAGCTGGAAATCGGCGCGACGGGCATTACTACCATTGAAAACAACACCCTGCTCTCCTGCGGCCTAGGTGGCGGCACGAACATCAGCTCGCTGGAAGGCTCCGCCATTTGCTATTTGCAGCGCAACGGTACCCGAGTTGGGAGCAACCCCGACATAATCCGCAAGAACGTTATTCAGAATTCGGAAGCTTCGGGCATTGTGGTTGGCTATGGGCAGAAAGCCGTGCGTATTACGCAAAACCAGATTTTCAGCAATGGTCTACTCAGCCTGGATTTAACGGATAACAGCACCGCTATTCCCGGTAGCGGAGCGACGATGTATGGCAATGGGGATGGGGTAACGGCTAACCGAAACAACAACACCTCTGTCACGGCCAGCTCGCCGAACGGGGGCATTGATTATCCTATTTTCACCACGGCCCAATTGGACGGCAACACGCTGCGGGTTGCTGGTTACGTTGGAACCGCCGCCAATCAGGCCACCTTCGCCGGGGCTACGGTCGAGCTGTTTGAAGCAATCAACGACGGCAATAACAACGGGGCGGTGATTAGCGGAGATGGGCAAAGCGTGCCGCATGGTGAGTTGCAAAACTACCTAGGTTCCCTGACCGTGGGTGCCACGGGCAGCTTCTCCGGTTCGCTTACTGTGAGCAATCTGGCGGCCGGCAACTTGCTCGCCGGGACTGCCTGGCTGAGCGCGAAAGGCACGTCTGAAGCTTCTAATCTGATAACCGTTGCTCCAACCAACCCGCCCGTGGCAACGGACCTAACGAATACCGTGTTGCAGAATACGGCCGGCCGCACGAACCTGAGCGTTTCTCTGGCCGCCACCACAACCACGCTGAACGGCACCATTACCACATTTACGATTGTCGCGTTGCCGGCCGTCGCTGCTGGGGCACTCTACTTCGACAATGGCACCAACGTAATTCCGGTACAAGTAGGGCTGCGCATTCCGTATGCCAGCCGAAGCAACTTATCCTTTGACCCCGCTGCTGGCTTTTCCGGGCAAGCCATCCTAGGTTACACGGCCACGGATAATGCCGGCAAAGTCAGTGACGGTAACGCCACGCTGACCATTCCGGTCAATGCCCCGCCCGTAGCGAACCAGGTTGCCAACACGCTCAACATGAGCGGCGGCGGCATTCCGAATACGAATGCGCAAACGGCACTCAGCCCTTTGAGTGGCACCGATTCGGATGGGGTCCTCGTCTCCTTCACCGTTACGGCGCTACCGGCCACCGCCGCCGGCGTGCTGTACTACAACAACGGGACCAGCACGGTAGCCGTCGTGGCAGGTTCTACGACTATCACTTTTGCGCGGGCCGGACAATTATTGTTCGATCCAGCGGCCGGCTATAATGGACAAGCTAGCTTCCAGTATACGGCAACTGATGATCAAAGCGGGGTTAGTGCCGCAGCAACCTATACGATTCCCGTGGGGACAGGGGTAATCAGTGGCACGAACAAGGCCCCGGTGGCTGATTCGAAAACCACTGCTTCGGTGCCGGTGAATGCGGGGAGTACGTCTATCTCAGCTATGAGTGGCACGGACCCAGATGGCACAGTGGCAGGCTTCACCGTCAAGACGTTGCCCAGCACGGGCACGCTGTATTTCAATGGGGCGCTGGCAGCGGCGGGCACTCAGATCCTGGCTAATCAGGCGAACTTGCTGACGTATCGTCCCAGCACCATTGGCGCGACGTCCTTCACGTATACGGCCACCGATAACCAAGGACTAGAGAGTTCGGTGGCGACCTTTAGCGTGCCCGTAGTCGGCCCGCTGCCCGTTACGCTGGTCCGCTTTGTAGTCGTGGCGACTGGGAGCGATGCAGCCCTGACGTGGACAACCGCCACGGAAGTGAATAATGCCTACTTTGTGGTGGAGCGCAGCGTCGATGGCACGACCTTCTACAGCCTAGGAAAAGTAGCAGGCAAGGGCAATACCACGAGCGGCTACACGTACCAGTTTACGGACCTAGGTGTAGGGCAGCAACCGCAAAGGGTAATATACTACCGTCTCCGCCAGGTGGATGGAGATGGGACAACCCAGTATACGCCGACACGCACCCTGGAATTTGCGCCAGCAGCCGCCCAAGTACAACTAGCGCCTAACCCCACCTCGACGGTGCTTGCGCTTCAGTTGCCGATCCGGGGCGCGCATTGCACCATCTACTCGACTAGCGGTCAGCGGCTGCAAACGACCTACATTGCCGGCACAACCGCAAGCCTGAATGTGCAAACCCTGGCATCAGGGGTCTACCTGCTGCGGGTGCAGTTTGATGCCGGGTACTCCCAGGTCTACCGCTTTAGCAAACAGTAGCGCCAAGGATGCGTGTTTTGGGTGGGAGAGCATAACAGGCCCATAAATCGGCTTGTGCATTGTCAGGGCACTTACCCTCGGCGGCTCACGCTGGCTTGCAAGCCCTAGGGCCGCAGTTGCCCTAAGGGAGTGTGTTGTACGCCGACGCCGCCTACACCGATTACGCCCTGGAAGATGCGTGGCGTGAGGCCGAGCAGGTCACGCTCGCTGCCGACCGCAGGACCAACAGCAAACGGCCGCACGAGCCCTGGCAAAGCTTTCTGATTCAGTGCTTTCGCAAAGGCGTCGAAACCACTATCAGCCAACTCACGGCGCGCTTCCCAAGTCCATTCACGCTGTCACGGCACAAGGGTTTGCCCTCAAACTCCTGCTTTTTGTCTTCACCCACACCCTCGCCGAGCTAGGCGCTTAATCCGCAACTTGGGTTAATTATATAACGCATTGCGCCTTTCCTAAAAAGGGCCGACTAGGACTTGTAGTCGGCCCTTTTGTTATTAAGTGCTTTTTTTAATTTTCTGGTTTATTCCTCCCATTCTTTCCCTGGTGAGGCGAGTTTAAGCGCAGCTGGAATTTTTGGGTCTTCTTGACTCTCCCAACCGGCAAAAGCAGAAGGTACAAACTTGATCCTGGAAGTGTTGAAATCATTATTGAGAAGCCGATCCTCTAACTTTTTAAAGACGATGAAGTCCTCCTGCTGATAGTCTGGTACCTGAGAAGCAGAAGCATAGGTAGCGTAATAAGCAGGGTCCATGAGCCAATAAACCATCAAAGCCGTGCCATGATCACAGGCTGGATGCGCTAGAAGTCGATAAGGAATGTGTGTGCCTTCGTCCCAATTCCACTGATTAAGTAGGAAATGTAGTTCCTCAGGAGAAGTCAATACCTGAAGGTTTTGTAATTGAAGTTGAGTAATCTTCTCGTCTCCATCTTCGCTCATTAACTCTTCCTCAGAGAAGAATTCATAAGCCTCAACAATTCTGGACTGAATGAACTCCTTCTTTTCATCGGATAAGAAAGGCATCTTGTAGAGCAATGGTTTTGTGAGTAAATCAGGTATAAAGTCTACTCGTACAATGTAGATGCCACATAGTGTTATAAATAAAACTATGCTAACTAGAAACGTCAATTAAGTACTCTAGCCAAAATCACGCATCCACTTTCCGCCATGCAGCTCCTCTATCTGGTATTTGGGAATAACATACAAAACCATTTCCAAGCGAATTTTTCCATCCTGTCCTTTCTGCGGCAGAAGGAGAATTTATTGACAGCTATTACAATCGTGACGGATGCGCCGGAGTTTTATCAGCACCTAGGTCCGCTGGTAACAACGGAAGTTATAGCGGCCGATACGCTGCTGGAATGGCAGGGCGAATACAGATTTTTCTGGCGGGCCAAGATCAAGGCACTGGAATACGCGGCGCAGCGACACCCACAGGCGGCCCTTCTGTATCTGGATACCGATACATTTCTGCATGGTTCGTTGCCGCAGCTCGCGCAGGCACTGGCGACCGGCACGGCGTTCATGCACGAAGCCGAAGGGGCTCTGAGCAGCCTGCCCAGCAAAACGGAGCGCCGTATGTGGCAGCAAGTGAAGGGCCAGACGTTCGGGGGCGTAGCTATGCAGGAAAAGCTAGGTATGTGGAACGCGGGCGTGGTCGGGATTCCCGCGCAACGGAATTTGGAAGCCATTGCGCTGGCCCTGCGCATCTGCGACGACTTGTGCGCCCAGCAGGTAACGCCGCGCCTCATCGAGCAGTTTGCGCTGTCGGTGGCGCTGGAGGAAACTTATACGTTGGAGGAAGCTCGCCCGCACATTGGGCATTATTGGAGCACGAAAACCGAATGGAACGGCGCCATTAGCGCTTTTCTACTCGAATCGCACCTGAAAAACCGCACGCTGGAAGCCGATCTGGCTGCACTAAGCGCCTTCGATTATCAGCAGCTGCCCATTAAAAAGAAGGTTCGTAACACGCAGAATCGGTTGAACAACCTGGTCAATAAAGCCTTCCCGCCCCGGCAGGTTGAGTTTATTGATCCGAAGCGGTAGCGGATTTGTCATTCCGGGCAGCGCGAGAGATCTGGCGTGCTTCGTTAGAACGTTATTGATAGAACATCATTCCGAGCCTTGCGAGGAATCTCGCGTGCAATGGTAACTTCAATTGGCAGGGTTTACATCACAACGTCAGCACGCGAGATGGTTCGCTACGCTCTGCATGACGTTCTATTCATGATGTTCTATCAATAACGTTCCGACGAAGCAGGCCAGATTCCTCGCGCTGCTCGGAATGACGTTCTACCAGTGACTTTCCACGCAGCCTTGCCGCAACTGCTCCAACGATAAGCTAGCTTCGGTAGGCAACCCAAGCAGCAGCGCCACGGCCCTGAACACCACCTGCGGCCCCTGCGCCTGCGCCTGCACGCCGCGCTCCAAGGGTTGCTGCTGCGATTTGGAAAGCTTCTGCCCATCGGGGCCGGGCAGCAGCGGGTGGTGCAGAAACTGAATGCGCGCGGCCGTAAAGCCAGCTGTTTCGGGGAGCTGTTGGGCAAGCCAGAGCTGGGCGGCGGTGCTGGGCAGCAGATCGGCACCGCGCACGATGAGCGTGGTACCTAGCCGCAGGTCGTCGGCCACGGAGCCGATTTGATAGGCCGGATAGCCGTCCTTTTTGCGCACCACAAAGTCGCCCATATCCCGACCTAGGTTTATAACCATAGTTCCTTGCCAGCCATCCGTGAAGGTCACCACCAGATCATCAGGTAGGCGAATGCGCCACGCGGCGCCGGGCGTATCGAGCGGGATGTGGCGGTGGCGGCAGGTGCCAGGGTAGCGGCCATCGGGTGCTACGGCCAGAATATCGGTGCGGGAGCAGGTGCAGGCGTAAAGCAGACCCGGTTGCTGCCGGAGCTTTTTCAGGATCTGTTGATAATCAGCCAGGTAATGAAGCTGCGAGTAGTGCTGCTCAAAATCGGCGGGGTTGCGCGGACCGGTATCGTAGTCGAGACCTAGCCACTCCAGGGTCTGAAAGATATTGGCCAGATAAGCCGGGCGCAGGCGGGTGCGGTCGAGGTCGTCGATGCGCAGGTGCAGCGTGCCGCCGGCCCGGCGCACCAGCAGCCAGGTAAGCACGAAATTGACGGCATTGCCCAGGTGCAGGTAGCCGCTGGGCGTCGGGGCCAAGCGTCCGCGGATAGCAGTTGTACTAGAAACAGGATGAAGTAGCATCAGCAGAGCAAGATACGGCAGCAAGGTTTGCGGCGTATTTTTCAATTTATTCAACTATGAAGACGCTCGACAATGGCTTGATTACTTCCGGGAAAGGCATTGGCTACGCCCGGTTCTGCAAGCAATAGCGCTTTCCTGGCCGAAGCATATCGCGCACTTTGCCAGAACGCCATTCCTCTTCTCGTCGGAATGACGTTCTGTTGTTCGCTTGCTGGTCCTCGGGTTGCGGCAACCCTTTTATTCCCGGTGAAGCTCCTGCAACTGCTTGGCATTTAGGATGGCCGAAGCATCAATGTCATTGTTGAAGTAGATGTAAACCTCGCGCACGTGCTCGGCGGCTTTTAGCTGCTGCACGAGCTGCCGCAGCTCCTCCACGGAGTAAGGCGATTTATACAACTCCGGCACCCCGTGCAGGCGGTAATACAGCACATCAGTGTTGGCTACTACGTCGCGGGGCAGGTCGGGATGACTCATGCCGCAGAAGCTGATGTTATGTTGGGCTAGCTCCGCGTAAACCTCTGGCTGCCACCAGCTCGCGTGGCGCGGCTCTAGCACATTAGCATAGGCTAGGTCGAGGCTGGCGACGATGCGCTGGAGGCGCTCGGGCGTGTACGCCATCTTGGGCGGCAGCTGAAACAGGACGGCACCTAGCTTTTCCTGAAGCCCCAGCTGAATAGTCTGGTAAAAATCACTGAGCTGCTGCTGCACCTCGTGAAACTGCTTGTAGTGCGTAATCAACCTAGGTGCCTTCACCGAAAAGCGGAAGCTATCCGGACTTTGCGCGTACCAGTTCTGCAAAAAAGACACCTGCGGAAAGCGGTAGAAAGTCACGTTCAGCTCCAGCGTATCGAAGTGCTGACTGTAGTACTCAAACCACCGACGCTGCGGCAAGCCGTGCGGGTAAAACCGCTCCTTCCAATGCCGATAATGATAGCCGGAACACCCAATAAACCAAGTCTGCATAGCGCGTCTGTGAGGCCTTTTGTGAAGCAGATTGTACGGCTAATTGCCTCATAAAGACTATGCTTTATGGTTGAGCTGAAAATTTCAATAATGTAACGTAACCAAGATAAATTGCACCGCGTTTAATCCTTTAGAAATTCCCCTATTACTCTTCAGTGAGTAATCAACGCTAAAGATCAAACGTCATGAAAGTCTTCAAAGTATTCGTAGTCATGCTGTTGGCGTTCGTAATGCTAAGCAGTAATTTCGCCCAGGCTCAAACCGAACCGAAAAAAGGCTGGAGTAAGAAAGCCAAAGGTGCTGCCATTGGTGGCGGTGCAGGTGCCGTGACGGGTGCCGTAATCGGCGGTGGCAAAGGTGCCGTTATTGGTGCGGCCGCAGGCGCCGTTGGTGGTGGGTTGATTGGCCGTAAAAAAGACAAGAAAACCGACCCGGTACGCTATAAGAACTACGCCAAGAAGTAAGCTAGCTTCTGACGCCAAACAGAAAAGCCTGCGGCATGCGCCGCAGGCTTTTCTGTTTAAAGAGAAGTCTGCTGACGCCTGCTGGTTCGACGCCCAGGCGTCGAACCAGCAGGCGTCAGCAGCCGCAGGAGCTGACTGCTTCCGTTGACGAAGTTGCGCTACCCGCCGGGGCGCCGCAGGCAAACAAGCCGAAGTGCCGCTCCTTATTGCCATCGACGCGGAAATACTGGCCGTAGCGCGTGCGCGTGAGCATGTCGGCGGTGTTGCCGCACACGAGCACGGGCCGGCCGGTTTCGAAATAATGGTGGTCGTCGAGGCGGAAACCGTGGGGCTCGTCGGGCGCGGAACCTAGGTAGGTGGCCACCTGGCCGAAGTCTTCGCACTGGTCTTCCAGATCGAGTTTGAAGGCGCGAATCGTGAGGGAGTAGAACTTGATGTTGCCCACTTTACGCTCGATTTCCTCATTGTTGATCGTAAGCTGACGCTGCTCGGTGAGGCGATAATCACGGATACCAAGGTTCAGCAGCAAGCGCCGGAAATCTTCGGTGTAGAGCGCGCCGCTCAGGCATTCGCCGTACAGCACCGGGTCCTGGCGCAAGGCTTCGGGCACGCGGCGGTCGGCAAACACGTCGGAGATGTACAGCTCGCCGCCGGGTTTCAGCACCCGGAAAATCTCGCGGTACGTGGCGGCTTTGTCGGTGCTGAGGTTGAGCACGCAATTGCTCACTACCAGGTCCACGCTGTTATCGGCAATGCCGGCGCTACCTAGGTCTTCGATGTAGCCTTTGCGAAATTCCACGTTCGGCTGCGCGTAGCCAAAGCGCTCGGTGTGCGTCTGAACGTGACGCCGGGCCACGGCAAGCTGCTCGTCGGTCATGTCCACGCCAATCACGCGACCTTCTTCCCCCACCAGCTTCGACAGCAGAAACGCATCGCGCCCGCTGCCCGAACCTAGGTCGAGCACGGTGCAGCCTTCCACCGCAGCGGGTACGCACACGCCGCAGCCGTAATACTTTTCCAGCACCTCGCTTTCGAGCGAAGCCAGAATCTTCTTGTGCGCCGCCGGAATATCTTCCGTGCAGCAGGCATTGGTTTTCAGGTCTTGGCTGGAAGCTAGCTGCGTGCCGTAGTAATCCTGTACTTGCTCCTGAATCTGTTGTTCCATTGTGTAGCGTGCGGGCTGGTTCGTGGTGGTATAACCAAGCTAGGTGCTTTTAGGGTTTATGAATTATGCGGAGTTGGTCTAAGCAACTCGCGTGCTTTGTCAGAACGTCATTCCGACGAAAGGAGGAATCTCGCGTGCTGAGGTTTTGGTAGTAACTTTTTGCCGATTGAAGTTACCACTGCACGCGAGATTCCTCCTTTCGTCGGAATGACGTTCTTACAGCTGACTAGCCAACTCAAACCGCTCAAAGCTCGCCGTGGCGCCGGCCTTGCCGCGGGCGACCACGCCCACACGTATGCCCCGGTCCCAGGGCGGCAGGTAGCTGCCGTTGATGGGGGCGCTGGCGTTGGGGAGGGTTTGCCACGTCTTACCGTCCTCGCTCCAGTCGAAGCGAAACTGGTGGCCGCCGGTGACTTGCATGCGCAGCATCACGGTTTTGGCAGTGGCCGGCAGGGGCATTTCCCCGAGGCTTTTCTGCTTGCCTTTTTCGCGCTGCCACAGTTGGAGCTGGTTGTGGCTGGCGGTCAGGGCCAGGGTGTTGTCGGGGTCGCCGATGGCAACGAGGCCGGCAATGGTGCCCACGGGTAAAGTGTTGGTTTCGAGCGTTGTCGTGGCGGTGTAGGCGGCCGTGTAGGTGGGGTGTCCCAGCAAGGCGCCGCTATGGCCAGGGCTGGCGGCCAGGCGCAGCTTACCGCCTTGCACGTCGGCTTTGGGCTTTTCTTCGATGGGCCACTGCCAACCTAGGTCGAGGGTTTTGCCCGTGAAATCGTCTTTCACGTCGGGCGGGGTGGCTTGCTTCAGGGCCACGCCCGGGGTGCGGCCCGCACTGAACACGGGCCAGCCATCGTCGCCCCAGCTGAATTCGCTCAGGATGCCTTGCCGGCCCACGTATTCGCCGCTGCTGGCGCTGTAGGCGTGGTGCAACAGGTACCAATGGTCGTTGCGCTGCACCACGGTGCCGTGGCCGGGGCACTTCCACAGCTCGCTGTTTACCAGCACCGGGTTGCGGCTGTATTTCTCCCACGGACCTAGCAGATTGCGCGAGCGGGCCACGCCCAGCGCGTAGGTGCAGGTGCCGCCGCAGCAGCCATTGCCCGCGTAAAAAGCGTAATAATATTCGCCGTGGCGCTCCATTGCCACGCCCTCCACGAGGTTGCCTTCCCACTTGACATCGTTGCGAAATAGCTCTTTTTGCTCACCGATCAGGGCCGTGTGCGCGTCGTTGAGGCGCTGTGCCCAGATGGGCGTGGGGCGGCCTTGGCTGTTGCCGTCTTCCTTCCAAACCAGGTAGAGCTGCCCTTTCTCGTCACGCATCGGGAAGCCGTCGATGGAGCCGTCGGGTTGCCCCACCAGCGGACCTAGGTCGGTGTAGGGGCCGGCGGGATTATCGGCGCTGGCTATGCCGACGCACAGCGGTTGGTCTTTGCCTTTCTTGTGAGCCGTGTAATAAATGTACGTCTTCTTGCCTTCCTGGCTGATTTCGGGTGCCCAGAAGTAGTAATCGGCCCAGGCGGGCGGCTGGTCGAATACGTGCCCGACCAGCTTCCATTCGTTCAGGTTCTTAGAGGTAAGCAGCGGGAAGATCGGGCCCCAGTTGGAGGTGGTAGCGGTGGCCCAGTAAGTGTTGTTGGCCGTCGTGACGGAAGGGTCGGGGAAGTCGCCGGGCAGCACCGGGTTGACGATGGCCACGGAAGCATCAGTGGGCGGGGTGGCCGGGGGCGGCGTGCCCGCCGGTACGGGGTCGGTGGCAGTAGGTGTGTTGGCCACGGCTTTTTCGACTTTCGGCGTTCGTTGGCAGGCAGTTAGCACGGCCGCGGATAGCGTGAGTAGGGTGAGGCCACGTTTCAGTTCAGCAGAGGTGATGCGCACGGAGCTAGGGTGAGGTTGGACGAAAAGGAACGTGAGGGGCGCGGTAAAGATGAGGTTTTTTGAAAGCTAGGTTTAAAAGCATAGAACGTCATTCCTCCCGCTGGTCGGAATGACGTTCTGGAGACGCTTACCAACCTGGGTTCTGCTGCAACCTAGCTAGGTCAACATCCTGTTGTACCAGGGGCAGCAAGCGCGACTTGTTTTGGGCTACGACGAAGTTGGTGAAGTCGGGGTCGTGGGCGCTCAGCTGGTTTAGAGTAGCTTGGTTATCCAGCAGACCCCACCGCCGCAGATCAAACCAGCGCAGGCCTTCGCCAGTGAACTCCGTAACGCGCTCGTGCATAAGTTGCGTGCGCAGAGTCTCCTGAGTGAAGTTGCCAGCCACCAGCGGCGCGAGCCCCGCCCGCGTGCGCACCTGGTTGATGAGCGGAACCGCGGTGGCAGTCTGGCCTTGCTCGTTCAGGGCTTCGGCTTGCAACAGCAGCACATCGGCGTAGCGAATCACGCGGTGATTAATGGGCGAGTCGAAGTTTTCGGAAGGGCGGTAGTAATCCGTCTGATACTTACGCCAGTACACGCGCTGGCTGTTGGCAGTGCCGCGCTTGTAGCGCGTCAGAAAACCGGTGCCGTATACCAGCGTGTCGGCATCGACGGGCAGGGCGGTGGTAAACTGCTGACGGTTGTAAAACACGGTAGCCGCCAGGCGCGGGTCGCGGGCGCCGGTGGTGGTGGGTTCCTGCAAAAACTCCGTCACGACCCAGGGGCGCACTTCCGCGTCGGTGTAGCCCAATCCTTCGCCGGGCGGACCAAAGAACTGCGGCCGGTTGTTACCCTCGGAGGTGTTGGCGTCCTCTGCTATATCTCCGTTATTACCAGCTAGTTTGAGGTCGGAAAACTGCACTTCGAAGATAGATTCCGAGTTGTTTTCTGAGGTATGGCGAAAATTATCCCGATAGTTGGCCGTCAGCGAATACACGCCGGAGCCAATCACGCGCTGAAACTGCGCCGAGGCATCGGTCCAACGGCGGTTTTGCATGTAGGCTTTGCCGAGCAGTGCCCGGGCCGCTCCCAGCGTGACGCGACCTAGGTCGGAGCCGGTGTAGGAAACCGGCAGATTAGGTGCCGCATCCGTGCCGATGGCAGCTTGCAGATCCGCATAAATCTGGGTCCAAACCTGGGCTTCGTCGGTGGCCTGGGGCGGGGTCACGTTCAGGTCGGAGGGCTGAAGCGCCAGCGGCACCCGGCCATACAGCGAAGCTAGGTTGAAGTAGCAGAGCGCCCGGATGAAGTAGGCTTCGGCCAGTATTCGCTGCTTGAGCTGCGCATCGGTCATGGTGATGTTCGGCACGTTGGCCAGCACCTGATTGGCCCGCCAGATCGTGCGGTAATGGTCGCGCCAGATGTCCCGAGAAGGCTCAAAGTTGTAGTTGGTCTGGATGAACTTGGTGAAGTTGGCCAGCTCGCTCCACGGGCTGTTGCTGAAGCCTTCGTCGTCGCGCAGGTCGTAGGCGAAGCTGAGCCAGCGCTTGTAGGCACCTAGCTGCTGCAAGCCGCCATAAGTCGTATTCACGCCGGTCAGGGCGTCGGTGCTGGTGAGCCAGTAGTTGCCGGTAAGGGTTTCATTCGGGTTAGGCTGATCCAGCAGGTTCTTTTCGCAAGCTGTGGTAAGAGCCAGGCCGGCCGCCAGCAAGGCCAGCCGAAGGGTATAGCGTTTCATAGGAAGTCGGGAAGAATGAGGGTGAGTGGCTGACCAGCTAGAAGCCCACTTGCAAGCCAAGCGTGAACGTGCGAATGTTCGGGTAGCTGCCTTCGTCTACCCCGCGCATCAGCGTATTGCTACGTTCGTTGAGCGTACCGGAGCCCACGGTTTCAGGGTCGTATCCTTTGTAGCGCGTGATGGTAAAAACGTTTTGCCCGGTCAGCGTCACGCGCACGCTACCTAGGCCATTGGCCCAGGCCAGCGCTTCTTTCGGAATGTTGTAGCCCAGCTGGAGGTTGCGCAGGCGCAGGTAGGCGCCGCTTTCCAGAAAGCGCGTCGAGTTCAGCCGTGAGTTGTTGCCCGCCGAAGCACCCGCGAAAACCGGCCTAGGAGTCGTCCCCGAAGGGTTTTGCGGCGTCCAGGGGTTCAGGTCGCGGCGGTAGTTGGTGTTCTCATCCATGCGGTCGAGCCACCATCGCGTCGCGTTCAGAACGTCGTTGCCCGTCACACCCTGGAAGAAAGCGGCCAGGTCGAAGTTGCCATAGCCGGCAGTCAGGTTCAGGCCGTACTGAAGCTTGGGGTAGACCCGCCCGACGTGCGCCCGGTCGCTTTCATTGATGAGCCCGTCGCCGTTCAGATCTTTGTAGCGCACATCGCCGGGCTGGGCCGTGGGCTGGGCGCTGCTCGCAATGTTGTCGCCCTGCTGAAAAATGCCGTCGAACTGATACAGGTAGAACGAGCCGATTTCGTAGTTCTCCTCGGTGCGGGTTACCTCAAAGTTGTTGGAATACGTCAGGAACGACACCGGCTGGCCGCTGGCGTCGCGCAGACGCGTCACCTCGTTGCGCAGCGTGGTCAGGTTGCCGGTGATGCTGTACTTGAAAGGCTTTTCCGTTTCGTTGTAGCCCAACGACAGCTCGAAGCCCCGGTTTTCCAGCTGTCCTAGGCGTTGGTAGGGCAGGCCCGCGCTACCGAGCACCAGCGCAATTTCCGGGTCAATCAGAGCATTGCGCGTCTGCGAAACGTAGTACTCGGCCGACAAAGTAATGCGGTCCTGCAGGAAGCCGAAATCTACGCCGCCATTGATAGTGCGGCGGTCTTCCCAGGCAATATTGGCGCTCGGCAACTGCGTCTGAATTTGGCCGTTAGCTAGGTTTTGATCGGGGCCAAGCGGGTAGTTTACGTTGGGATTGATGGTGGGCTGGTAGCGGTAAGAGCCGCCGTAAGGGCCTCGGATAAAGTCGTTGCCCAAGGCCCCATAGCTGGCCCGCAGCTTCATGGTGCTGATGCGGTCAGTGAGGCCGGTAAAGAACTCTTCCTGCGAGATGCGCCACCCCAGGGAAGTCGCCCAGAACGTGCCCCAGCGGTCATTGGTCGGGAAGCGCGACGAGCCGTCGCGGCGAATCGCGGCCGTCAGCAGGTAGCGCTGGTTGTAGTCGTAGGTGAGCTGCCCGAAGTAGGATTGCTTGGTCCAGGTGTAGTCATTGCCCGATACCTGCGGCGAGGTGCTGCCGGCGCTCAACTGCCAGTTGTAGTTCGGGCCGGTGCCGTAGCCATTGTTCAGACCGCGGGTAAACTCGTTGTGCTGGCGCTGCACGCTGTAGCCGGCCACGGCCGTTATGTTATGATTACCAAAGCTTTGGTCAAACGTCAGCGTATTCTAGGCCAGTCCAAACAAGTTGTTGCCCTGGTTTTCGGCATAATACGAAGGCACATTGGGGTCACCGTAGCGCCAGAAGCCGTACTGCCGCCGTTCCCGGTCGTGGTAACCTAGGTATTCGATACCTAGGTTGAGGCGGTAGCGTAGGAAGCTAAGGATGTCGACTTCGCCAAAGATGCTGCCTTGCAGGCGGTTAGAGGTAGTAGGCGTGGTAAACAGCTTTTGCTGAGCAATCGGGTTGGTGCCGTACGTCTGCGCGTTCAGGTCGCCGTAGCCAAAGCCGCCGGGGTGCGTGGGGTCGTACACCGGCACCACCGGCAGCATCCGACCTAGGTCGATGAAAGGTGTGCCGTTCAGCCGGGTTTGGTTGGCGCGCGTGAGCAGCAGGCTTTCGCCCACCCGGATTCTCCCGCGGGTAAAGCCCGAATTCACGCGCACGCTGTAGCGCTCGAATTTCGGCCCCACCACGGTGCCCTGCTGATTGAAATAACCCAGGCCAATCAGGAAGTTTGAGGAGCTGTTTTCGCCCTTGTTGCCACCCGAAAAGTTCAGGTTGTAGTCCTGAATAGAGCCTTGCTTGATAAACTCCTTCTGCCAGTCGGTGTCGATGCCGGGCAGCCTGTCGGCGTAGGGCAGGCGGGCCACGCCACCGTTGTCGTGGGCTAGGTTATTAATAGCGGCCCACTCCTGCGCGTTCATCAGGTCGTAGGTTTTGCGGATATTCTGCACCCCGCCGGAGGCGGTAAAGTTGATGGCCGGCGTTCCTGCCTTCCCGCGGCGCGTCGTGATGATAATCACGCCGTTAGCACCGCTGGAGCCGTACGGGGCCAGCGAAGCAGCGTCTTTCAGCACCTGCACGCTCTCCACGTCCTGCGGATTGAAGTCGCGGATGCTGGTCGTCCAGAGGCCATCGACGACATACAGCGGGCCGCCGCCGCTGGAAATCGAGCCCACGCCCCGGATGTTCACGGCCGGCTCCTGCCCCGGAATCCCCGAGTTGGTGACCTGCACGCCCGGTACCCGACCCTGGATGCTTTCCGTCACTGTAGCCACCGGTGCCCGCCGCACGTCGGCAGCACTAACCGTTGATACCGAACCCGTTACCTCCTGACGGTTCTGGGTGAGGTAGCCGACCACCACCACGTCATTCAGGGTTTTGGTATCGGGCGCCAGCGAAACATCGATGGTTGCGCGCCCATTTACCGCCACTTCCTGCGCCGTGTAGCCCACAAAGGAAAACACGAGCGTAGCATTGGCGGGCGCCGTGAGGGTATAGCGGCCATCGGCGTTGGTTTGGCCGCCGTTGCTGGTACCTCTCACTACCACGTTCACGCCCGGCAGGCCTGCGCCTTTCTCATCGGTCACGCGCCCGCTGACGGGGCTATCGGCTTGAAAGTAAAGCAGCTTAGCGGCGCTGGTTCGCCAAGTAAGCTCGTTCGTTTCGGCCGCCGCCGACTGGGCAGCCAGGCCACAAAGCACCACCGGAACCGCCAGTCGCGCTAACCTGGGTACATTCTTTTTCATAAATAATTATTTGAGTGGGAAAAGGCATAGCTGAACTGTGCAATCGATTGCACGTGCACCACAGGTATCTTTGGTTTAGGAAGGCCAGCTGTTAGCCAGATCGAAAACCAGAGCTAGGTCGGAAGGGGAGGTGTGGTCGTCGGATAGCGACGGAGCAGGGCGGTCCTAATGGGTAGTCAGGAAACGGGAGCGAATTTTTTCATTCAACTTGCTGCCGTAATCTTAGCAGTAATTGCGACTAATATCAAGAGGTTGAGTGCAATTTTATGTTTGATAAATTATAATATAGCAACAGACAACCTCCTTTAAACGAACAAGCATGTGGGCAGGTTTAGGCGGCATCAGGCTTCCTGCGCTGGTTGCGTTCCGGTAAATAGGATTTAAGGTGCTGGGTAAAGGAATAGTAGCCACCAGATTTGCAATCGATTGCACACGGCATTGTTTGGAAGTTATTTTAATACTTTATCATTGCCCCTCGTATAGTTCGTATACGTGTTTCTTACCACCTCCTTCCTATGCCCCTACAGTCCATTGCTGCTGCGTTCCAGCGCCACTTTGGGCACGAGCCGCTGCTGGTGCGTGCCCCAGGCCGAGTTAATCTGATCGGTGAACACACGGATTACAACGGCGGCTTTGTGCTGCCGGCGGCCATCGACAAGGAAATTTACTTCGCCGTAGCCCTGAATGGCAGCACTACGGCCCGGCTGCACTCCTACGATCTGGATGAGTCGTACACGACCGAAATAGCCAACATCCAGCGAGATGACACGCAGTGGGCCAACTACTTAAAAGGTGTAGTAGCACAGTTCCAGAAACTGGGCATTGAGGTGCCTGGCTTCGACTGCATGTTCGGCGGCAACATTCCCATTGGCGCAGGCCTGTCGTCGTCGGCGGCGGTGGAATGCGGGCTAGGTTTTGCCCTAAACGAGCTGCTCGGCACCAACATCAACCGCATGGACCTCGCCAAGATGGGCCAGCAAGCCGAGCACGAATACGCCGGCGTCCGCTCCGGCCTGATGGATCAGTTTGCCAGCCTCTTCGGCCGCCCCGGCAACGTGGTGCGCCTCGACTGCCGCTCGCTCGACTACGAGTATTTTCCCTTCAGCACCGAGGCCTGTCATATCGTGCTCTGCAACTCGGGCGTGAAGCACGCCCTGGCTAGCTCCGAGTACAACACGCGCCGCGAAGAGTGCGAGCAGGGCGTGGCCATTTTGCAGAAGCACTATCCGCATCTTTCCATTAAAACGCTGCGCGACGTGACGCGAGAGCAGGTCGAAACGCACCGCACCGAGCTAGGTGACGTGGTGTATCGGCGCTGCCGCTACGTGGTGGAGGAAAATGCGCGCGTCGAATCGGCCTGTAACCACTTGTTGCAGGGCGACTTGCGGGCGTTCGGGCAGGATATGTACGGCTCGCACGCCGGCCTGCGCGACGATTACGAAGTGAGCTGCCGCGAGCTGGATACGCTGGTTGACACTGCCAAAGCACTGCCCGGCGTCTTTGGCGCCCGCATGATGGGCGGTGGTTTTGGGGGCTGCACCATCAACTTGGTAGCCGTCGATCAGGTAGATAGCTTCGTAGAAGCTATGACTCAGGCGTATCAGGATAAGCTCCAGCTCACGCTCGAAACCTACAAAACCACTATTGTCGGCGGCGTAGAAGCGGTGGCCGGTGAGATGGTGAAATAGTGAGGCGGTGAGTAGTGAGTAAGGACGTTGTTGTTTACTCACAATTTCACCATCTCACCACTCACAATTTCACCATCTCACCACCTACCATTTCACCATCTCACCACATCTCATGTCTTCTTTCGATACCACCGAGCACTCGCACCGCCGCTACAATCCGCTCACGGGCGAGTGGATTCTGGTGTCGCCGCACCGCTCGAAGCGCCCCTGGCTAGGCCAACAGGAAAAACCCGAGCAGGAAGTTCGACCGGCTTACGACCCTACGTGCTATCTATGCCCCGGCAACACCCGTGTGGGCGGCATCGTGAACCCGCAGTATACCAGCACGTTCGTTTTTGATAACGACTTCGCCGCGCTGCAAACCGACGCGCCGGAAGGCTCCGTAAACCTAGGTGGTCTGCTCCGCGCCGAGGCCGAATCGGGCCTGGCGCGCGTCATCTGCTTTTCGCCGCGCCACGACCTGACGCTTCCGGAAATGGACGTGAAGGCCATTCGCGGCGTGGTGGACGTGTGGGTGCAGCAATACCAGGAAATCGGCGCCCGCCCCGACATCAACTACGTGCAGATTTTCGAGAACAAAGGCTCGATGATGGGCGCCAGCAACCCGCACCCGCACGGCCAGATCTGGGCGCAGCGCACTGTGCCCGTCGACCCCGCCAAGGAAACCGTGCAGCAGGAAGCCTACTTCAAGGAGCACGGCCGCAGCCTGTTGTCGGATTACCTGGAAATTGAGCTGAAGGAGCAAACCCGCGTTGTGCTTCAGAATGAGCACTTTGTAGTGCTGGTGCCGTACTGGGCCGTGTGGCCGTTCGAAACGCTGCTGGTGCCGCGCCGCCATGTTACGAGCATCGAGCAACTAACTGATGCCGAGCGCGATGCCTTCGCCGGCATCCTGCGCCAGATCACCATTCGCTACGACAACCTCTTCGAAATCTCCTTCCCGTATTCCGCCGGCATTCACCAGCGCCCCACCGACGGGCAGGCGCACGAGTCGTGGCACTTGCACATGCACTTCCTGCCACCGCTGCTGCGCTCGGCTACGGTGCGCAAGTTCATGGTCGGCTACGAGCTGCTGGCTAATCCGCAGCGCGACATCACGCCGGAAGCCGCCGCCGAGCGCCTGCGCGGCCTGCCCGATGTGCATTATAAGAGTCGGTAAGCTAAGAGTTGTAACGTTTTAGTATAAACAAAAGCGCGTATGTCATTCCGAGCTGCGCGAGGAATCTGGATTAGCTACCTAGGTCGGTAACTCAGATTCCTCGCTTCGCTCGGAATGACATACGCGCTTTTGCTTTGGTATCAACCCGCCTCGCTGCGCAACACTTCGAGCGGTGGCCGCGTGAGTACGTCGCGGCTGTTGAGCAAGCCGATCAGCATCGTCAGGCCTGTGGTGACAACGGCCAAGATCAGCAACGGAGCTAGGTTTGGGGTAAAGGCTACTTCAAACACCCACAGCGCCAGCGCCCAGCCCGCAAAGGCAGATAACACCAAGCCGGCAATAGCGGCCAGCAAACCGAGCAGTGCATATTCTACTAATGTTATGCGCAAAATCTGCCGCCGACTCGCGCCCAACGTGCGCAGCAGCACACTCTCCTTTATCCGCTGATACCGGCTCACAAACACCGAGCTAATTAGCACCAGCAGCCCCGTGGCAATGCTGAACAACGCCATGAAGCGAATCACAAAGGAGATTTTGCCCAGAATGTCGTCCAGGGTTTTCAGGATCAGACCTAGGTCGATGGCCGACACGTTGGGGAAGCGCTGCACCAGCTCGCGTTGCACGGCACCTAGGGTCGTGTTGTTGGGCACGCGCGTCATCAGCACGTAGAACTGTGGGGCCGCTTCCAGCACACCGTTGGGAAACACGACCAAGAAATTCGTCTGCACCCGCGACCAATCCACCGTGCGCGTGCCGCTCACGATGGTGGTCAGCGGCAGGCCTTGCACGTTGAAGGTCAGCGTGTCACCTAGCTTGAGCTTGAGGCGCTTAAAGTAGCCGTCTTCCAGCGAGATGCGCGGCGTGCCATCTGGGCCGAGCGACGGTGCCTGGCCGGTTTCCAGCTTTTCGGAGGCAATCAGCTTATCGCGGTACGTGACGCGGTACTCGCGGCTGAACACCCATTTCGGAATGCCCCGCGTACTATCTTTCTTGAATTCAGAGCCCGTATGGCCGTTGATGGCCGTCAGCCGCATCGTCACGATGGGCACTTCTTGCAGCACCGGCAGCTTCTGGTTTTTCACCAATTGCACTACACCGGCGCGCTGCTGGGGCTGAATATCGAACAACACTAAGTTCGGCTGCTTCCCGCTGCCCGCCACCTGCACCCGCCCCAGCAGCAAGCCTTGCAGGAGGTAAAGCGTAGCGAGCAGAAATACCCCCAAGCCAATCGAAACGGTCAGGGTAATCGTCTGGTTATTCGGGCGGTACAGATTAGCTAGCCCTTGCCGCCAGATGTAGCTCCAGGAACTCGGGAAGTAGCGGCGCACCACGCGGCGCAGCAAGTAACCCAGGCCGGCCAGCGTACCGAAGGCCACCAGCAAACCGGTGGCAAAACCTAGGGCTAGCTTCCAGTCGCGGGTTTGCAGGTAGGCAAAGCCCGTGATGAACGCCGCAATCAGCGCGTACACCGTGAGGCGCAGCGGGTCGGTTTTTTCAGTCGTTTCCTCATACGACGCCCGCAACGTGCGGAGCGGCGACACGCGCCGAATTTCCAGCAACGGCAGTAGCGCAAACAGCACCGCCACTAGCACACCCGTCAGCACGCCCTGCGCCACGGCCATCCACGAAATAGCCACGTTCACCGCTACCGGCAAAAAGCCCGCAAACACCTTAGGCAGCAGCAGTTGCACCGCCGTGCCGATGGCTGCCCCGACCAAAGCGCCGACCAAACCCATCAAAGCAATTTGAAGCAAGTAAATCAGCAGCGCCTGCCAGCCACTAGCGCCCAAGCAGCGCAACACGGCCACGGCCGAAATTTTCTCGCGCACATACAAGCTCACGGCGCTGGCTACGCCCACGCAGCCGAGCAGCAGGGCCACAAACGCCACCAGGTTCAGGAAGCGCGTGAGGTCGGCGAAGGAGCGGCCCGTTTGTTTTTTGCGGCTGGCTACCGTGTCAGAATCGATGTTGACCTTATCAAACCTAGGTTCGAGCGGCTTAATAAGCTGATCAACATTAACGGTGGCCGGAAACTGATAGTAGCGGCGGTACTGAATGCGGCTGCCGCGCTGCACAAGGCCGGTTTGGGCCAGCAAAGCACCAGGAATAAAGACGGTCGGCGCAATCGAAGCACTAAACTCCGACTGGCCCGGCGTTTTGCGCACGCGCCCTGCAATCTGAAAGATCAGGTTGCCGACTTTAATCGAGTCGCCGGGCTTAGCGCCGAACTGCACCAGCAGCGCGTCGTCTACCAACGCTATACGTTGCTGATTAGCTGAGGCTTGCCGGAACGTAGTTGCCGCCGCGGTGGGCTCGACTACCCAATCGCCATAATAAGGGAAGCCACCCGTAAGTGCGCGTATTTGCGCCAGCCGCACGCCTTGGCCTTTGGGAAATTGCACGAGTGAAGCAAAGGCTACCTCATCGCTGTGGGTGCGACCTAGCTTTTGCAATGTAGGTTGCAGCGCCGCCGGGAAAGGTTGGGTGGAGGATAACACCAAATCGGCACCCACCAGCTCGCGGGCCTGTTCGTCGATGCTGCGGGCTAGGTTGTCGCCGAAGCCATTGATGCCGACCAACGCCGCAATGCCCAGCACAATAGCCGACAAAAACAGCAGCAACCGCGAGCGGCTGCGACGACTATCGCGCCAGGCCATGCGCCAGAGCCAGCCCACGCCCGGCCGCGCCGAAGGTAAATTACTGTTCACTGGGCCATTTATTGGACCATTCAGCGAGCCGCTCATTGGGCCGGGGTGGACGCGGTGGTCCGTTGAGTAAGCGAATCGGAAACAACGCTGCCGCCTTTGATGCGCACCACGCGCTGGGTTTTGGCGGCTAGCTCCAGGTCGTGGGTCACGAGTATGAGCGTGGTGCCCGCCTCGCGGTTCAGGCCAAACAGCAGATCCACGACTGTGGCGCTGGTGTCGGCGTCGAGGTTGCCGGTGGGCTCGTCGGCAAACAGAATCTTGGGTCGATTGGCGAAAGCACGGGCCAGCGACACGCGCTGCTGCTCGCCACCCGAAAGCTGCGTTGGGTAGTGATGGCCGCGGCCACCTAGCCCCACGCGTTCCAGCAGCGCCTGTGCCGTTTGGGCGCCGCCTTTCACGCCGCGTAGCTCCAGCGGTACCAGCACATTTTCGAGGGCTGTGAGTGTGGGCAGCAGTTGAAAATTCTGGAAGATGAAGCCCACATGTTCGTTGCGCACGGCTGCCCGCTGATCTTCATTAAGGTTATCGAGTTGAATACCATTCAGCCACACGCTGCCCGACGCTGCCCGATCCAGGCCTGCGCACAAACCGAGCAGCGTGGTTTTGCCGCTGCCCGAAGGCCCGACGATGGAGAACGTGTCGCCGGCGTGCAGCTCGAAGCTGACGGATTCCAGCACCGTGAGCGACCGGCCGCCGCTGCTGTACGATTTAGTGAGGTTTTCTACTTTGAGCACGAAACAAGAACAAATAAGCCGCTCAATGAGCGGCGGCGAATACGAAAGAAAAGTAGCTGTCATTCCGAGCCGCGCGAGGAATCTGAGTTATGAGATAAGCATTCTAGGTTAGCTACCTAGGTTGGTAACCCAGATTCCTTGCGCCACTCAGAATAACAGACGCATAAGCAGTTACTACGAAGACGCACTAGTCGTTACGATATTTTCTGCCGTAACGCGTATACCCGGAAAAATCATTGCCCGCATGAAAACCCTCCCGATCCTTCTTAGTTGCTGGCTGCTGCTAAGCAGTTGTGGCAACAACTCCCAACCCGCTGCCGACACCGCCGCCACTACCACGCCCGACAAGCCCGCGCCAGCCAAAGCCGCTAGTAAGCCAACTATTCTGTTCTTCGGTAACAGCATCACGGCGGGCCTGGGTGTCGACCCCGAGCAAGCCTTTCCGGCTTTGGTTGGGCAAAAAATTGACTCCGCGGGCCTAGGTTACATGGTTGTGAATGCCGGTTTGAGCGGTGAAACCACGGCCGGCGGCCGCAGCCGTGTGGGTTGGGTGTTGCGCAAACCTGTGGCCGTGTTCGTGCTGGAGCTAGGTGGCAACGACGGTCTGCGCGGCCTTCCGCTTACTGATACCCGCCGCAACCTGCAAGCCATCATCGACACGGTGCGCCAGCTCAGCCCGCAGGCGAAGATTGTGCTGGCCGGCATGCAAATTCCGCCAAACCTAGGTGCCGATTACGCCGCGCAATTCAAGCAGCTCTACGGCGAGCTGGCGCAGAAAAACAAGCTCACCCTGATTCCTTTTCTGCTGGAAGGCGTAGGCGGAGTAGCCAAATTCAACCAGCGCGACGGTATTCACCCAACGCCGGAAGGCCACCGCTTAGTCGCCCGCACCGTGTGGGCGGTGCTCCAGCCATTGCTACGACAGCCGATGGCGCAGGCGCAGTAGCGTTGCTGCTACTGCTTATTACCAGGTTTTAGCTTGCCAGCTTCCCGCATCACCACCGAGGAAATGGCGAGTAGCAGCTTGCGCGAAGGCGTGATACCGGCCGTGAAAGCGAGCAGCCGGTTTTTCCAGCCGGGCACCACGTTGAGCTTGCCGCGCATCATGGCGCGGTAGCCGGCCCGCGCTACGGCGCTAGCCGTCAGCAGGGTGCCTTGCGCGGCGGACGCCCGACCTAGGTCGGCCCGCTCGATAAAGCCTGTTTTCGTGACGCCAGGGTTCAGCACAGTTGCCGTGACGCCGGTACCCTTTAGCTCAGCGTGCAGGCCTTCGGTGAAGTGCATCACGTAGGTTTTGGAAGCGCCGTACGTAGCCAGGTTGGGTAGCGACTGAAACGCCGCCAGCGACCCAACGTTCAGAATGCGCCCAAACCGGCGCTGTACCATCTCCTTGACAAACAAGGTGGTCAGCGTCGTGAGCGTGATGATATTCAAGCTGAGCATATTCTCGTACCCGGCCGGGTCGGCTTGCTGCACCGGCCCGTAAGCGCCGTAGCCCGCATTATTGACCAGATAGTCGATTTGCAGGTTCTGGGCCTTGCAGGCATCGTAAAGCGCCTGTGCCTGACCAAGAATCGACAAATCCAGATCAAGGCACACCACCTCGACTTGATATTGCTGCTCGAAGTCCTGCTTGAGCTTCTCCAGCAACGATTTGCGGCGCGCAACCAGCACCATATTGATGCCATTCTGGGCAAACAGTTTTGCCAGCTCATACCCAATGCCACTTGAGGCACCGGTAATAAGAGCCGTCTGATTTTTGAAGGGCGTCATGGGTCGGGTTGGTAGCTTTGAGTTTATACGGTATAGTCATGGGAGAAGCTAGGCGTTGTCAAACCGACCATTCTGTTGCTCTTGGCAAGAAGACCTAGGGCATAACCTGGCAGATAGCCAGCGATAAGCCAGTGGGAGCAGAATAAGATAAACTTAAATAAGATAAATTATATTATATAGATTACTAAAAGCTGGATTTAGCAAGTGCGCTTTCTATGATATCTACTGATGAAATAGTAGAAAAAATACGTATAAAGTACTAATTAAGCCTAGGTATATATGCCCATTTGCGTCCAGATAAATATTGTTTTTAAATAAATAGTTATATAAGTCATTTAACAAATCTAACTTAGAGGAGTTTTCTTACTAAAACCCTATTTGCATAAGGTTATTTACTGTACTCGTGATGCAAGGCAATCAATCAACTGCTTCCTACTCAACTATGGCAACTGCATTGGGTTCTGAACAGCACAAAGAGACTGTGCTACAACGTAATAAAGTGCGCATAATTGGTGAAGGAAAGCCGCCGATGCTATTATGTCATGGTTTTGGGTGCAACCAACAAATCTGGGGGTATCTCACCACGGCATTAGCTGCTCGCTACCAACTGATTCTTTTCGACCATGTGGGCGCCGGCGCGTCAGATCTGAACGCCTACGATCCGGTAAAATACGCCAGTCTTGAAGGCTATGCGCAGGATATTGTGGAAATCTGCCAAGTGCTGAACTTACGGCAGGCCGTTATTGTGGGCCACTCCGTAGGGGCTATGATTGCGATGCTGGCTGCTATTCAGGCGCCCGAGCGCTTCGCAAAAGTAGTGATGTTGGCGCCTTCGCCGTGCTACATCAACAAACCCGGCTACTACGGCGGCTTCGAGCAGGAAGACCTGGTGCAGCTGCTTCAGCTCATGGAGGCCGATTACAACAGCTGGGCAAATATGTTTGCGGGCTTATTGGTGGGCCCCGCTAACCCATCTTCACTAGGTGAAGAGCTGGCCCAGTACTTCTGTGAAACAGATTCGGCTATTGCCAAGGATTTTGCCCGGGTTGCCTTCTTCGCCGATAACCGGGCCGAAGTTCCGCAGTTGCAGGTCAGCACGCTGCTGCTGCAATGCTCGCAGGATGCAGTAGCCCCAGAAGAAGTGGGAGAGTACCTGATGGAGCACCTGCACGAGGCCACCATGGTGAAGCTGCAAGCCACCGGCCACTGTCCCCACCTAAGCGCCCCGCTGGAAACCCTGGCGGCAATGGAAGCATTTCTGGTGTGAGGAAGTGGCGAGGTGGTGAACTAGTGAGGTGGTGAGTTTGACGTTCTACTTGTGCAAACCGGGCAGCCAGAACGTCGAACCCACCACCTCATTAGTTCACCACCTCGCCACTTACCGCACCATTGTCGTGGGCTGGGTGCGCAAGGATTGCTTTAGCTCCTGCTCCTTCATCTTCTTGCAGGTGAGCAGAACAACGGCGTCGTTGCTCATGGCGTTTTCTTCGTAGCTCATGTGCACCAGCTTGGCATTCCACGAATAGCGCTGCGCAAATGGGCTACCCTGCACACCGGGGCCAGCTTGCTGCCGCAACGCAGCCAGCACCGCTCTACTGTTTTTTGCTCCCTGCGTTTTGAGCATCACAACGGCTAGCTTGCCTTTGTAGAAACCGTAGGTAATGTCGGCTACATCGCCCTCACCTAGCTTCTTTACTTCACCGGTACGGCGGTAATAGCGCGTGTTGCCAGCCTTCTCAGCCAAAGCCAAGTCTTTGAAAGCGGAGGTGTCTTTCTCGAAACGAGCACCGTGGAAGCCGTAGGCTTCATCCAGGCTTTGCAGGCTAGCTTGCTGACTCTGAGCTAATACCGGTGATGATGCAAGAGCAACTAAGCCAAGCAGCGTAGGCAGGAACTTCATAGAAAAAGGATAAGAAGTGGAAGAAATGAGGAAAGTAAATGGTTGTATCATCGCAAAATTCAATAATACAAATAAAGTATAAATTGGATAACTGTTGTCGAAAGCAGCTTATTGCTTCTGAAAACAAGGTTAAGTAGTTGGTATTATATAACTATAAAAAGAAAAGCCTGCTCTTTGGCAGGCTTGCTGGACGAAATCGGCTGAGCGGCTACACTAGCTCCTCGTAGCTACAGCTGCTCGGAAGGGGGAGAATGCGGGTTATGGCGCTCTGTAAGCCCTTGAAGTTGATTTGGTCTCGCAGAGGATAATGGTCGTAGATGTAGCGCTCCACGATAAAAGAAGCAACTCGCTCGGCACCCATCTGGGCCCACACGCGGCGCACACCGTCGATGCGCCACACCGCTCGGCTGTAAGGGTTTGTAACGGTTACGGTTACGTCGTGCGGAGTTACTTTTTCGCACTCGACAAGTAAATGGCAGTTGGTCGTTGCGTTCATGGCGGTAAGAGCTGTTATAAGCGCTACACTACCAAATGGCGTGCCTAGAGTTGTTCGGCGCCCCGGCAGGCTTAGCGCAGCACTACCAACTGTGCCAACCTAGGCGACTCATACTGAGCGGTCTAAGCTTGTGGTGCCACGCCGCGCCAGGTATATTATTATATAGATGTCGTATAGAGTTGCCCGAGGTGCAAGATATTGGCTATCAGTAGTAGCTGCGCGAAAATCCCGTTTAATTCTGATAGTCAAACGGCAGGCTGCGGCGTATAGTCAGGGTTTACTACCTCCCCTCACCTTAGCGCGTAGCAAAATATCATGGCTAAAAAAGTAGCAGAACAACTTGTGGAAATGCTGGTAGCGGCCGGTGTGAAAAGAATCTATGCCGTCACGGGCGACAGTTTGAACGAAGTGAACGACGCCGTGCGGCGCAACGGCGAAATCCAGTGGGTACACGTGCGCCACGAAGAAGCCGGTGCTTTCGCGGCGGGTGCCGAGGCGCAGCTCAACGGCTTGGCGTGTTGCGCGGGCAGCAGCGGACCCGGCCACGTGCACCTCATCAACGGGCTCTACGACGCGCACCGCTCCGGCGCGCCGGTTATCGCCATTGCTTCCACCGAGGCTAGCTTTGAGTTTGGTACCGAGCACTTTCAGGAAACCAACACCATTAAGCTGTTCGACGATTGCAGCTGCTACAACCAGATTGCCAGCACGCCGCAGCAGTTTGCGCGCATGTTTCAGGCCGGCATTCAGCACGCCATCAGCCGCAAGGGCGTGGCCGTGGTGGGCCTGCCCGGCGACGTAGCCGCCGCCGAGGCTGAAGAAAGCATGACGGCCATGCAGGTCTTCCGCACCGACCCCATCATCCGGCCTTCCGACCAGGAGCTGCAAACCCTGGCCAGCCTGCTGAATGAGCACAATAAGGTGACGCTCTACTGCGGCCTGGGTGCCGCCGAAGCGCATCCCGAACTGATTCAGTTGGCTGGTTTGCTCCAGTCGCCCATCGGCTACACGTTCCGCGGCAAGCTGGAAATCCAGTACGCCAACCCCTACGAAGTGGGCATGACGGGGCTGCTCGGTATGCCCTCGGCCTACCACAGTATGCACGAGTCGGACGTGCTGGTGCTGCTGGGCACTGACTTTCCCTACACGGCCTTTATGCCGGTGAAACCCAAGATCGTGCAGATTGATATTCGGCCCGAAAGGCTAGGTCGGCGCGCGAAGGCCGACCTAGGTTTGTGCGGCGCCATCAAGCCCACGTTGCAGGCGCTGATTCCGCTGATCCGGCAGAAAACCGACGACAGCTTCCTCAAGGCACAGCTCGACTTTTACCAGCAGGTGCAGAAAAACATGCGCGCCTACGTGGAAGACACGGGCCAGCACGACGCCATTCACCCCGAATACGTAAGCGTGGTGATTGACCAGCTGGCGGCCGACGATGCCATTTTTACCGTCGATACGGGCATGAGCTGCGTGTGGGGCGCCCGCTACATCCAGGCCACCGGTAAGCGGGTGATGATGGGCTCGTGGAACCACGGCTCGATGGCGAATGCGATGCCGCAGGCCATTGGGGCGGCGTTGGCGCGACCCAATCAGCAGGTTATTGCGCTGTGCGGTGATGGCGGCCTTACCATGCTGCTCGGCGATTTGTCGACCATTGTGCAGTACAATCTGCCCATCAAAATCATCGTGTTCAACAACCGCGCCCTGGGCATGGTGAAGCTGGAAATGGAAGTGGCTGGCCTACCCGACTGGCAAACCGATATGCCCAACACCGATTTTGCGGCTATCGGGCAGGCCATGGGCATTCACAGCCTCACGGTGCACGAGCCGGGGCAGGTGCAGCAGGCGCTGGAGCAAGCCTTCGCCCACCCTGGCCCGGTGCTGGTCAACGTCCTGACTGACCCGAACGCGCTGGCCATGCCGCCCAAAGTCGAGTTCGATCAGGTGAAAGGCTTTGCGCTTTCCATGAGCAAGCTCATTCTGGGCGGCCGCATGGACGACGTGCTTGACACGGTGAAGTCCAACTACAAGCACCTGCGCGAGGTAATTTAACCGGGAAGCCGGCCGCTCGACGTAGCAGGTTTTGCCGGTAGGGAGCTAGGTTGTCGATGGTCATCGGCGCGGTGATTCCGGGAATTGGGTGCCTGCTGTTTTAGTTGCCGCCTCTTTCCGCGGGGCGCCTGTTGCGGAGGACTAACGCGTAAGCTAGGTTAGTGCCAACTGCTTAGTAGCCAGCTCAAACGATACAATAAAAAGGTCCGCTCCGGCGGACTTTTTTGTTGGGACCTAAAGCGTGGTTTTGCTCAGGGCCAAGGATTTCTCAGTTCAGGCAGCGCAATCCTCAATTCAGACAAGAAGTGATTTTCGGCCCTGAAGGCGCCCAATATTTTTACAGCAGTCAGCAGCACAAAAAGGCGAGAGAAGCCTGGTAGAAGCCGGTTTTCGCCCACTTGTCGACCTGACTGGCGCCTTCTTTCGGTCACGACTAATCCTTCTTTCTGCTGTGAAAAATCTGCTACTCCCTCGCTTACCGCGACCCGTTGGCTTACCCCTGGCTTTGTTACTGGGAGCTGGTCCGGCGGCTCAGGCTCAAAATGCTGCCATTACGGGCACTGTGCGCACCGCCGCGGGTGCGCCGCTCGAATACGCAACCATCACGCTGCATCGCGCCGCCGATTCGGCGGTGGTCAGGACGGAGTTTAGTGATGGGCAGGGAGCGTTTCGCTTGGAGGCTGGCACCGGGCGCTACCTGGTTTCGGCTTCGCAGGTCGGCTTTGTGCGGCAGTGGAGCCAGGCTTTTGACGCGCAAATGGCCACGCAGCTGCCCGCGTTGGCATTGCCCGCCAGCACGGCCACAACGCTGAAAGAGGTTACGGTTGTGGGCCAAAAACCACTTTACGAACAGCTGGCCGACCGTACCATCGTGAACGTGGAAGGCTCGACCCTAGCGGCTGGCAACAACTCCCTCGATGTGCTCACCCGCTCGCCCGGCGTAACGGTGGACGGCAACGACAACCTGGCTTTGCGCGGCAAACAAGGTTTGCTGGTGCTCATCGACGGCAAGCGCCAACCCATGAGCGGCACCGAGCTGGCCGACTACCTGCGCGCTTTGCCGGCCGAACAGCTCAAGAGTATCGAGCTGATTACCAACCCACCGGCCAAGTACGACGCGCAGGGCAGCGCCGGTATCATTGCCATTAACCTCAAGAAAAATCAAAAGCTAGGTACCAACGGCACCGCCAACCTGAGCTACGGGCGGGGGCAATATGGCAAGCTTACCACGGGGCTGACGCTGAATCATCGGTACAACAACCTGAACCTGTTTGGCAACTACGCCTACGCCGACCGCAACGGCTTTGATAAACTCGACATCAACCGGCGCTTTTACAAAGAGCAGGACGGCGTGCGGCAGGAGTCGGACCGCATGGCGCAGCGCAGTGTGCAACTCGTTAGCAACCAAAGCCATACCTGGAAAGCGGGCGCCGACTACAGCCTAGGTAAGAACACGGTGCTGGGCGCGGTGGTCAGCGGGTTGTCGGACCGCGGACCGGAGCGGGAAAGCAATACGTATGTCACGTTCTTCGACGCTGCTAATCAGCCTGTTGATATTTACCACACGGTTTCGCGCCGCAGCTACTCGTTGCCCAACACGGCCGCCAACCTCAACGTCAAGCATTCGTTCCCGAGCGACTCCAGCGGCAGCCGCGAGCTAACCGCCGACTTCGACTACGCCCGCTACGACACCCATCGACCTCAGGCGCTGACCACGTTCTTTGAGCTTTCGGGGCGGCCGGCGGTGCTGGTTGCCGGCAACCAGCGCGGGAAGCTGACCATTCAATCGGTGAAGGCCGACTACCTGCATCCGCTTTCGAAAACGGCCCGCCTGGAAGCGGGCGTGAAAGCCAGCCGCGTGCAGGCCGACAACGATGTGCGTTTTGAGAACACCGTGAACGGCGAAACCACCGTGGACCTGGGTCGCACCAACCGCTTCCGCTACGACGAGAACATCACGGCGGCCTATGTGAGCGTCAACCAGACGCTGGCGAAGCTGAGCGTGCAGGCCGGTTTGCGCGGCGAGCAAACGGACGTGACGGGCCGGCAGCTGATGCGCAGTGGGGGAGATGTTGGCTTCCGCCGCCGCTACGTGCAGCTGTTTCCGAACCTAGGTCTGAAGCAAACCCTTACCGACAAGCACGAAGTGGCTGTGTCGTTGAGCCGCCGCATCGACCGGCCTTCGTACGGCCAGCTCAACCCGTTTCGCGTCATCATCGACCCGACGACTTCCGGCTCCGGCAACCCCGACCTGCGCCCCCAAACCAGCTACAACGTGGAGCTGACGCACACCTACAAGCAGAAAATCAGCGTTGGGCTGAGCTACAGTAGCACCTACCGGCCCATCGTGAACACGGTGCAGCCCGAAACCGACAGCACCGTGATTGCGCGGCCCGCAAACCTAGGTCGGCAGCGCTACCTGGGCCTCACCATCACCACGCCGCTGCAACCCGCCAGGTGGTGGACGATGCACAACACGGGCGTGTTCTACCGCAACCGGTTTGTGGGTACGTTGGCTGGCACGGCGCTCAATGCCGCCCGCGCCACCTTCAACCTGACCAGCAATAACACCTTCACGCTGGGCAAAACGTGGAGCGCTGAGCTGACCGCCCGCTATCAAGCCAAAAGCCAGTATGGCTTCTTCCTCATTCAACCCTACGGGCAGCTGAACCTAGGTATTCAGAAGATGGTGTGGGACCGGAAAGGCAGCATCAAGCTGAACCTGGGCGACGTGCTTTACACCCGCAAGGTGCGCGCCGCCTCCACCTACGACAACTACGCCGAAACCATTTACCAGCGTCAGGATACGCGGGTGGCTACCCTCGCCTTTTCCTACCGCTTCGGCAACGACAAGCTCGTGCCCACGCGCAAGCGCTCAGATGGCGCCGAGGAGGAAAAACGGCGTGCTGGCTAGGCAGCCTTAGGTTAGCAGTCTTTTTATCTTTGATAACGAACTACTTACTGCCGCTTTCAATATGAGATTCTTTGCTGCCTTTCTGGTTCTGCTTGCCCTTGTGGCTTACCCAACGCAAGCCCAGGAACTGCCCCGGCGTCCGTACGTAGGCATCGGGTTGCAGGGCCTCAACGACAGCCTTCAGCGCCGTTACAAACTGCCTGGCAAGAACGGCATCTTCATCCGCGACGTGCGGGCGCAGTCTTCGGCTGAGGCGGCTGGTCTGCAAGCCCACGATATTATTATGCGGATTGATGCCGTCGACCTAGGTCCGGAGGTCAGTCAGTTTATCAGCTTGCTGAAGCAGTACCGTACTGGCGATAAAAGCACGTTCACGGTGCTGCGCGACGGCCGAAAAATCCGCAAGCAGGTGGTGTTTACGGCTTTTCCGCGGGACCAAAGCCCGTTGTACGAGGCGCAGTATTCGTCGGTGCAAGTGGGTGGCAATCAGCTGCGCACCATCATCACCACGCCCAAAGGTCTGAAGCGACAGAAGTTTCCGATGGTGCTGTTTATCCAGGGCGTAGGCTGCTTTTCGGTGGATAACCCACTGATGCCGACTGAGACCACAAACCGCATCATCGACTCGCTTTCGCGCCACGGCTACGCCACCATGCGCGTCGATAAGACCGGCATGGGCGACAGCAAAGGCCAGCCGTGCCTGGAGTCGGACTTCCGGACCGAAGCCAACGGCTACAAAGCTGGCCTGGCCGCTATCCGGAAGCTAGCTTTCGTCGATCAGCAGAACATCTTTATCACCGGCTTCAGCATTGGCGGCATCATGGCGCCGCTTGTGGCGGAAGGCCAGTCGGTGAAGGGTGTGGTGGTGTACGGCACGGCCAGCCGCAACTTTATCGAGTACGCGTTGCAGAACAAGCGCAACCAAGCCCAGCTTCAGCAGCTACCCTACGACTCCATTACCAACCTGATGAAGACCTACACGGCGGCCCTGCACCTGCTGCTCACTGAAAAGCAAACGCCCGCTCAGGTGCTGGCTAAGTACCCCAGCGCCAAGCCGTTGATTTCCTTTCCGCAGCACTACACCTACATGCAGCAGTGGCAGGAAGTGAACCTGGCTGCCGTCTGGAAGAAGCTGAATACCCGCGTGCTGGCCCTGCGCGGCGAGGCCGATTATATCTCCTACAACGAGGACCACCAGCTCATCGTCGACATCGTGAACCGCGAGCATCCCGGCCAGGCCACGTTTCAGCGGCTGCCCAACGTCGACCACGGATTTGCCAGAGCCAAAACCCAGCAGGAAAGTATGCGCCTGACGGATGCCACGAATCCGGAGCGCAATTTCGAGTTCATGACCGTGATACTGCGCTGGCTGGATGATCAGCGCCAAGTGTGAGGCCAAAAACCTAGGTCCGCACCTAGGTCTGTCTGAATAAGATATTGATAACCATGCTTAGCCGGATTTATAGTCCGGTTGCAAGGAGCTGAGGATGTGCAATCCTCGCCCGCAGCGCGGGCCATTACACCTGCACGCTAATTTCTGGCGGAGCGGCTCCGACGGATTGCAAATCCGCTGCTCCATAGGCCAGATTGCAAATTCGGCCTAGCGGTACCGAGCGGTAACTGCTGCAAAATCAACTTCCACTCTTCCCCCATTCCTTTGCTATGAAAACGATCTTTTACAACCTGGCTGTTGCTGGGCTGAGCTTGTGCGCAACGGCTACGGCATCGGCCCAAAGCCTGCCGAACGGCAACTTCGAAACTTGGTTGCAGCGTCGCGGTTCGGAGCGGCCCGCCAGCTGGTCTACGACCGACGACTGGCTGCACCGGGAGGGGACGTCGGGAATCAACACGGGCACCGTGACCAAAACCCAGGACAAGCACAACGGCAGCTTCGCCGTGAAGCTGCAAACACAATTTGTGTTTAGTACCTGGCTGCCAGCTATCCTCTCACTTGGCAAACTGCCTGATTTCGACCACGACAAGCTTGGTGGGGTGCCGTTCACGGGCCGGCCTTCCCACTTTCAGTTTCAGTACAAACAAACGGGCTACGACATTGCCGGCGATTCGGCGCACGTGGTGGTGTCGCTTACCCGCACCATAAATGGTAGGCGGCAGGTGATAGCCGGCGCCGATTCGCTGCTGCTCGACGGACCTAGCTCCTACACGTTGATGCGCCTGCCGCTGCACTACCAGTCTGCGCTGGCACCCGATTCCGCTTTTGTGCTGTTTCAGACTGCTACCGGCGAAACGTACACCGTTGGCAATGCCCTCTACCTCGACGACATGGCCTTCGCCGACGAGGTGACGGCCACGCACGACGCCAAGCTGGCCGCCGCCCTGCAAGTCTACCCGAACCCGAGCACGTCGGGTCTTTTCACGCTCACGGCTGCGGGCCCCGAGGTAGACCTGGCCCACGCCAGCCTCACCGTGACCGACGCCCAGGGGCGCGCTATTCTGCGCCAGGCGCCGCTCGGCAATGCCCAGCCGCGCACCCTCGACCTGCAAAGCCAACCCGCCGGCTTTTACCTGCTGCGCCTCACCACGCCCCAGGGCTTCGTGGTGCGCCGCCTGATCAAAACCTAGGTTTTCCTGCTCTCTAAGCTAGGTCAGATTCATAGCCTGACCTGGCCTCTGACCGCCCGGCAGTTGCTTTCAGTAGCTGCCCTGGCTTCTGCTTGCCTTTCCAACCTTCCTTTCCACTCCTTTTATGCAACCTTCTTCCTTTCTGCCGGCCAGCTGCCTGCTGAGGCTTGCGCTGCCGGCCTGCGCCCTGCTTGCGGCCTGCAACCCCGATCCGGAGCCGGAGCCGCGCCCCGTCGCGGCCTTCACCTACACCGGCGGCGAGTGCCAGAGCAACTGCCCCGTTACCATCAATAACAGCTCGCAGAATGCCAGCTCTTACCGCTGGAACTTCGGTTTATGCCCGGCAAAGAACTCATCATGCGCGAGAGCGGCGACCAGCTGCTCAACCCAACGGGCGCGGGCATCCGGTATACTTCCGTGAAGGACGATACCGTGGGCGGCGACTCGAACGGCAACGGCGCGGCCAACGCCCCGGCCTCCGGCGACTGGCAGGGCATCTACGTGGCCGCCGCGCCGGGCCAGTGGATGCAGTGGAGCAATATCGCCTACGATAGCCACTAAGACAATCGTTTAAACCTAGCCCCGCGGCTCACGTGTTCGGCGATGAAGCGTGCTGCCGTTGGGCTGGGCTAGTGGGTATGGTACATAATGATCAGAATATCAGTGTGTAATAGCAAGGGTTGCGCCGCCAGGTGCTGAGCAAGCCACCGCAGATACATTTGCTTCAGCCTCATGATTTCTGCTTTGCGGTAGTCGGGGGTGGCGACGGTAAAGTGGGTGCCCGGATAATAGGCGAACGGCATGTTGGCACCTGGCTTTTTCATTTCCTTCTCCATCAGCATCACCGGAAGATTCAGATAGTACGTATCTTCATTACCCACCGAAATCCGGAGCTTGCCGTTCAGGTCCGGCTTGAGCTGCGCCCAGTGCCCGATGATGTACTGCGTCATATCGTAGCGCTTCCAGTGCTCAAAAACCCGAGAGTAACACGCCCACCGTTGGTGCGGTATTGCTGGTCGAGCAACGGCAGAAATTCCGTGACAAAGGCATCGCCAACCGGTCCGTGGTTGTCGCTATTAGCGTACACGCTATGACCCAGCGAACAATCGCCATCCAGATACACGCGAATGCACGCCAGCGTGTCTATCGGCATGGCGGGCAGCGTATCCGTGCTCATCGAGTGTGAATAATGCTGATAATCAACGCCGTAGCCGCTCACTGTGAAGAGAACGGGGTAGTGCCTTTGCGGGTGCCGATGGTAGTCGGCCAGCAGAATAATGGCCGCGTTCAGCGAAACCAGCTTGCCTGACAAAAGAATTTGTAGAGCCCGGATGGCAATTAGGCTTCAGGCCAGGTTCCGGCTGTGCTGCGAGAAGCTAGGTTGGAAAACCGGCGAGCCTCTGGCACCTAGGTAGGTGTTCCGGGAATGGGTGAGCTGTGCATAAGCGCACCTGGAACCGGGCAAAAAAAGCAGGGCCAGGAGCAGCTCTGACCCCACTAACGAAACAACGGAACAACGCCCAAAGATACTACTGTTGGAACCTCGACAGTGCTCGAAACGCTGGCCGGTTCTGGTTTTTAATTATAACTTTTTGGCCTAACGACCTAGGTAGCGACACGCCGGCAGATAATCTGGAATTGCTGCGCGCGTGCTACTTGCCCATCCAGGTCTTAAACGGCGTCAGCTTTTCCCGGCTCACTACCACTTCCCGGTCGATGGCGGGCTTGAGCTGCAAGGCAATGCGATTGCCGAAATACGGCTGAATCTGGTCTACGCTGCCAACGGAAACCAGAAACGACCGGCTCACGCGAAAAAAACGGCTCGGATCGAGCATGGCTTCCAACTCGTCGAGCGAGTAGTCGACCGCCATTTTCTTGCCGTCGAAGGTCCGGAACAGGTTCAGGCGCTCGTCGCTGAAAAAGTAGGCAATCTGCTGGATTTCCACCGAAATCAGCTTCTGCGCATACTGCACCAGAAACCGCTGGCGGTACTCCTTCGGCTGAAGCTGTTGTAGCTCCCGGATCAGGCTGCTCACGTTGAGCGCGGGCTCGGCCGCGGCGCTTTGGTAGAGCGACTTGACGGTTGAAAACTTATTCAGCGCCGCCCGCAGGTCGTCTTTCTGAATGGGCTTGAGCAGGTAGTCGATGCTGTTGACTTTGAAGGCTTTAATGGCGTATTCGTCGTAGGAAGTGGTGAACACGACGGTGCTTTTCACCTCCGTTTCCTCGAAGATCTGGAAGCTTTGCCCGTCGGCCAGCTCAATGTCCATCAGGATCAATTCGGGCGCCGGGTGCGCTTTCAGCCAAGCCACCGTTTCGCGAATACTGCCAGCCACACCTACTACTTCGGCCGCCGGCTCCACGGCCGTGAGCGTTTTGGTGAGCTTCTTAACGGCCATTTCTTCGTCTTCAACGATCAGGATTTTCATGGGAGTAAGCGCGTAAAACCTAGGGTCGACAATAGAAAATCAGTGGCTGGGCTGGATGAGCGGCACGCTGACCATGAACTCGGTTTCGGTCTGGGTAACCTCGATTTCGGGCTGCTTGAGCAGGTTGAATTTGCTGGCAATGTTGCTGAGGCCGACCTGATTGGAGGACACATTCTGCACCTTCTTTTGCAGGTTGTTTTTCACCAGCAGCTGCCCATTGGGCTGCGTGCTGATGTGCACCGTCAGGGGATAATCTTTGTGGATAACGTTGTGTTTTACTGCGTTTTCCACCAGCAGCTGTAGCGTGAGGGAGGGCAGCAGGCTTTGCTCGTAGCAGGGCTCAATAGCTAGGTTCAGGTGCAGATTGTCGCCGTAGCGGGTTTTCAGCAGGTGGAAATAGGAGCGGATAAATTGCAGCTCGGTAGCTAGGTTGGTCAGCTCGTTTTCGTTGTTGCGCAGCAGGTAGCGGTATACTTTGCACATCTCATCCAAAAACTCCTCCGCCTTCTCCGCGTCTTCGCCGATGAGGTAGGAAAGGGTATTGAGGCTATTGAACAGGAAGTGCGGATTGACCTGCTGCTTGAGGCTATCGAGCTGGGTCTGAAGGTTTTCCTTTTTGAGCTGCTCCGTTTCTCTTTCGGCCTGAAGCAGGCGCGCGAAGTAGTACACAGCCTCCTGAATACCCGTAATCAGAAAGGCGATAATCAGGCCGCTGGTAATAGTTTGGAGGAACACGGCTTCCGAATACGGCGGACGGAAGTGCGTGATATTCACGACCCACATGACCAGCCAGTCCAGCAGCACGTTGACAAGCCAGCACAGCGGAATAGCCAAGAGCAGCCGCTTGCGGGCCTGGGGGAGCGACGGATACTTGCGCTGAAACCGGACTAAAATCCATCGGTCGGCCTCCCAGGTGGCGGTAGAATTCACGATGGATTCCAGCAGCAGCTTGGCCGTGGCAAGGCTAAAGGGATCCTCATACGCTTTGTAGGTGTAACCGGCCAGCAACACGAAAAAGGCAATGCCGCCTAGCCGAATCCAGCGGTCGTCAAGTTGTTCTGCGCGTTGAGGTTGCATGAGCGTACGTCTTCTTTACCAAATATAGCAGCCAGCCTAGGTGCCGCGAAAGTCTGGCTTGTTTAGTTTACCTGAAGGCTAGGTTGAGTTGAGGAAAAGCGCGCTTCAACTGTCGCCGCGTAGCCTAAAGGTGCGCCGCACCGCTCAGCACGAGCGGGCACTGCTGCCTGGGCTCGCTCGCCGCTGAAACCCGGAAAAACAGACTTGAAGCGGCACTTTCCTCAACTCGTCGTTTTCGCCTTTTCGCGGGCCGCCGCCACCGAGAACTTGCAGGCCAATTCGTCGTCAGAGCTCTGGCAAAAGCTAGGTTGCGGGCGGCGCTCACGCACTTACCTTCTTTCCGATGAACAAATTCTTTGCAACGCTGGTGCTTGCTGGCACCAGCTACCTGGGGGCACCGTGGTGGCGCGCTGCACTCGGTCCGGCTACTATAGCTGCTGATTACCAGAGCTTAGTGGCGTCCGAGCGGGCATTTTCGGACTTTACCGGCAAGCATGGCATTCGGGCCGGCTTCACGCGCTTTCTGGCCGACGAGGCGCTGGTAGTTGCGCAGGGCCGCTTCCGGTTGGGCAAGCCGGTGTACGAGCAAGTGCCCGAGCAGCCCACCGTACTTTCCTGGCAGCCTGTGTACGCCGACATTGCCGCGTCCGGCGATTTTGGCTACACCACCGGCCCTTTTGAAGTGCGCCCACGCGCCACCGCGGCACCCGCGGGCTTTGGGCAATACACCAGCATCTGGCGCAAAACCAGCACCGGCGAGTGGAAGGTAGTAGCTGACGTAGGTATCTCGTATCCGGCGCCTAATGTGCCGCCCCAAACGGCGGCGCTGCTGCCTTTTGAAGCGCTTCCGGCCCGAACGGCCATAGCAGCCGACACTGCCGCCCGCCGCCGAGAGCTGCTGAACGCGGAACAAGCGTTGGACAAGATAGCCGCCACGCAGTCGCAGCAAGCGGCCTACAAATCGGTACTATCCACCACCCGCGCCGTGCGGCTCTACCGCGCCGGCAGTTTGCCTTACGTGGGGCCAGCGGCTACGGCTTTTGCTGCTACTCAGACGCAGCCAGCTACTTACACGCCGCTTCGCGCTGTGGTGGCTACCTCCGGCGACCTAGGTTTTACGTATGGCTACAGCGAAATAGAGCGCAAAAAGGGCCCGTTTCTGCGCATCTGGAAACGCGGGGCGAAGCACAGCTGGGAACTGGTGCATGAGGTGCTCGATGTGCAGTAGTGAGCGGCCAAGAACCTAGGTTTTACGGCGGCAGCGTTGGCGTGGAAAGCTGATTAAAATCGGGCTTTTTCCTGATTGAATGCAGGTATAACGGGTTAGAAATCAGGTTATATTTACTTGTTATCTAACCTTTCACTCAGCTATGGCTCCAAACCTGCTTATCCTGACCGACTTTTTTGCGGGTGCCAACCGGGCGCTGGATTATGCCACCAACCTGGCGGAGCCGCTGGGCGCTCGGCTGGTGCTCCTGCATGTGCACCGCGCCTCCCTGCTCGACCCGGAGCGCTTCACCGGCAAGCTGTCGAACCTAGGTCCCGAGGATATGACGTTGGCCCTGAACAGCCTCACCCGTCAGCTGGCAGTGCCGGTAGTGGCGGAGCTAGGCGTAGGGCAGGTGGAAGACGTAGTACGCGATGCGGTGGAGCGCCACCACCCGGCCCTAATTGTGCTGAGCCGGCCGCAGGATTCGCCCACGCCCGACGAGCTGGTGACGACTACGGCCCTGAATCTGCTGCGCACCAGTCCATATCCGCTACTGGTGGTGCCGCCGGCCGCACCCGCCACGACGCCTCCAAAACGCGTGGCGTTGGCCGCCGACGGCGGCAAGTTCAGCCTGGGCGCGTCCGATGTGGATGCTATGCGCCACTTGCTGAGTGCCTTGCACGCCGAGCTGACCGTGGTGCACGTCACCGAATCGGCGACCCGGCACACGGCTCAGCAAGCCCGCGAATCGGTGGAGCACACGGGCCTCACGCGCGACTTGCCAGCGGTGCACACCTGCCACGTATGCCAGGCCGAGCCGGCGGAGGGGCTTATGGATGCCGTTCGGGAGCAGCAGGCTGATCTGTTGGTGGTTATTGCCCGGCCGCATACTCTATTGGGGCGGCTGTTTCACCGCAGCGTCACGGCCCGGCTGGTGCTGCATAGTCCGGTGCCGGTGCTGGTGCTGTCCGCCACCGATTCGGCCAAAACCCAGAGGTAGCGCATAGCATAATAATCAGCTGATTATTAATTTTCTATAAACCTAGGTATGCACCGTGAGCACGGGCGTAGCGGCCTGCACGGCTACGTGTTCGGCCAGGTTGTTGTGCCACAAATGACTTAAGCCGGTATGACCGTGGGTGAGCATCACCAGCAGGTCAGCGTGGGTTTGGGCGGCATACGTCGGAATACCCTCGCCAACTTCCCCGGCCGTGAACACATCGGGGTGATAGTTGACTAGTTGGTGGCGTTTAGCAAACGCATGAATACGGTCGAGGGCTGAGGTGGCCGCATGAGCGCTCGTCACCACGTCGAGCAGGTGCAGCTTGGCGTTGGGAAAAGCGGTGCTGAGCTGGCGCAGGCTATTCATGGCGCGGCCGGCTTCCTCAGAGAAATCGGATGCAAAGACAATTGAGCGTACCGCAAAATCGGGCGCAGGGTGCTTCACCGTGAGCACCGGGCAGGGCGCCAGCCGCACCAGCCGCTCGGCGTGCGAATCAGGTGTAAAGAGGTGAATGCCAGGGGCGTGTTCCTGAGCGCCTAGCACTACCAGGTCGATGTGCTGCTCGCGGACAACGTCGAGGATAGACTCGTCGACGGACCCGGTAGCAATCCGGTCTTCCACGGCTACCTCCGGCCACTTGCCGGCCACTTCGTCGCGCAGCTCGTGCATCCGGCGCTTGGTGCGTTGGAGCAGCTGCACCATATACACGCCTTCCATCGACGAGTTGCCGGCCACACCGCCGGTGGTCACCATCGCCGAAACCTGGGGCGCATCCACAACGTGCAGCAGAATCAGGCGTCCGCCGGTGCGGTGTGCCAATTGCAGCGCTACCTCAAAGGCATTGTGCGCCTGCGGAGAAAAATCGGTGGGAACAAGGATGTTTTGCATAACACACGGGTGGGGAAAGCAAGGTTACCTTATATATTCTGGCCGAAACCCAGGCGTATAAGGTACGAAAAAAGCCGGGTGTTATTAGCTGTATATAAAGAGTTTATTACAAAAACTAAACAGGAAAAAGTGGCTGGTGGAAGCTAGAGTCAGTAATGACTTTATTCACCATTTGAGCCGTCCTTCGGCACCAAGAATACGCTGCTTTAGCTACCGAAAAATGGCCGCCAGCGACGTTTGTTTGAATAAATTAAAAAGAAGTTCCGTTGTGAGCGAATTTTTTTAGGGTGAAGTAGTGTTGTTGGCGTATGTCAGATACTACCAAGCGCGCACGCACGCGCAAAACCGTCGAAGCGACCCCCGCTCCTGTTTTATCCCACGCCGAGCACATGGCTGCTTTGCAGGCCCGCGAAGCCGGTAAAGTGGTGATGTACCAACAAGATGCCTGGGGCCATATTGAAACGCGCTTTGTGCGTGCCCAAAATGTAAAAGCCTGGGAAGCTAAAGGCTTCCTGGTACGTTAAGCTATTGTATTACAAGTTTTAGCGGCTCAAAAGCACGGATAGCCAGCCACCTTCGGGAGCTGGCTATTTGCATTCTTAGGTCCGCAACAACAGAAGCATCGACGCGCCCGAAGCTAGGTTGGCCAGCGTCAGGCCCGCGCGGAGAGCCGGTCACCAGAGCGGCAGTTTTCTAACCTAGGTTAGTCAAAGCGGAGAGCCGGTCAAAACCTCCGGGCCGGCGGGCTGTTAAGAAGAACTGCGTTTTCTTACCAAGTACCTTACTTTCTATTCATGATTCCAGTAAAAGGCTACGCGGCCGAAGCCGTGAAAGTGCCGCTCGCACCGTTTAATTTCGAGCGCCGCGAAGTAGGTCCTCACGACGTACTCATTGACATTCAGTTCTGTGGCGTGTGCCACTCCGATTTGCACCAGGTGCGCGACGAATGGGGCGGCTCGATCTTCCCAATGGTGCCCGGCCACGAAATCGTGGGCCGCATCAGCAAAGTCGGCGACCATGTAAAGAACTTTAAAGTGGGCGACCTGGCCGGCGTGGGCTGCATGGTCGACTCGTGCCGTACCTGCCCCAGCTGCCAGGAAGGCCTGGAGCAGTACTGCGAAACCACCGGCATGATCGGCACCTACAACAGCCGCGAAATCGAGAGCGGTGCCCCGACCTACGGCGGCTATTCCAACCAGATTGTGGTGGATGAGAAGTACACGCTGAAAGTATCCGACAAGCTCGATCTGGCCCGCGTGGCGCCGCTGCTGTGCGCTGGCATCACGACCTACTCGCCCCTGCGCCAGTGGAAAGTGGGTGCTGGTCACCGCGTAGCGGTGCTCGGTTTAGGTGGCCTAGGCCACATGGCCGTGAAACTGGCCGCCGCCATGGGCGCCGAAGTAACGGTACTCAGCACGTCGCCCAACAAGGAAGCCGACGCCAAAGACCTAGGTGCCCACAAGTTTGTGGTGACAAAGGACGAGGAGCAGCTGAAAGGCGTAGCGAACTACTTCGATTTCATCATCAACACCGTATCGGCCCAGATTGACCTGGTCACTTACGTGAACCTGCTGCGCCGCGATGGCACGATGATTCTGCTGGGCGTGCCCACGGAAGCGCCACACATTCATGCGTTTAATCTGATTAGCAACCGCCGCCGCATTGCCGGCTCGCTGATCGGGGGCATTGCCGAAACGCAGGAAATGCTGGACTTCTGTGCCGAGCACAACATCATGTCCGACATCGAGCTGATCAACATCGCCGACATCAACGATGCGTACGAGCGCATGTTGAAAGGCGATGTGAAATACCGCTTCGTAATCGACATCGCAACGCTGTAACCTAGGTTGTCAGCGCTGCATTAATAAAAAGCCCGGCTTCTCTTTCGCAGAAGCCGGGCTTTTTTGTGCTGTTGCTGCTCTATTGCCGCTACAAAGCTACTGCCGTCAGGTTGCCCGTGTCGCTCACCGTAATGCGGTAGCGTGCGCCGCCCGGCGCCTTCAAAATCACGCCGTTTGCCGTGTTATTGAATTCCAGGTCGCCTTGCTCCTGGATAATGTTCTGCTTGACGTACAAGGCACTAGCGCTTATTTCGATGGCCGTTGTGCTGGCCGCTTGCAGTACCGTATTGCTGCCGCCATTGAGGTAGAGCGTGCCCGAAGTAGCGAGGCTGTTGGCGTCTTTGCCCAGCGTCACCGTGTCGCCGTTGGTGGAGCGCCACACCGCCAGGTCTTGCTCCTCATGAATGGCCGTCTGGGTGATCTTACCTAGGATACAGGGCTCGTTAAGCACCGTCGAAGAAGTGGTGGTGATGGTGGCATTTTCACCCAGCAGCAGGCGGCTGTTGGCCTGTAGGTAATTGGCGACCAACGCGTAGCCAGCCGAAGACAGATGTAAAAAGTCGCTGCGGAGCGAGGTAGGAGGGATGTCCGCCTCGTGGTCGGCTACGTCCTGCGCGAGGCTAGGATTGTACTGCGAAACCAGGTACGCCCGCACATCGAGGTAGTGCGCGCCGTAGAGCGCCGCCAGATCAGCGTTCAGCGAAGCCGCTACGTTGTAACCGTACGTGCCCCGGCCTTCGCCGGCCCCATTCAGAATGGACAGAACCAGATAATTCTGGTGCGGCAAGGCTTCTACCATGGCCGCAATATTGGCTTTCACCTGCTCGCGTTGGTCAGAATCGTTGCGGCCTGCCCAGATGATGGTGGGCCAAGCGTGTTTGTCGGTAGCAGCCAACATGCGGTTTTTGATTTGCACCGAAGTTTCACCACCGACACCGCCGTTGTAAACAGCTCGGCCACTGAGCTGCGTGAGGAAGGTAGGGTAGGGCGTGCCACCCGTGCCCGCCGTTAGAGAATCGCCCCAGGCGGCAATGCTATCAGTAGTCGTCGTTTCCATAAGGGGTATGGTTGAGTGGGTAAGAACTTGAGAACCATACGGGAAACGAGCAGAGGGAGCTAACTCTCCCGAGAGAACCAGTGACGAGGAGGGAAGCAAAGCACTTGGCTTGTGCTAGATATTTGGGCGTTTCGCTGTTCAGTCAAGAGAGGCTAGGCTGCCGCAGGGTTGTGGCCAGCGCAGTTGCCGAAGCTCCTGAACCTAGGTGCCTGGACCGGTTAATCAATAGAATAACAAGTACAACCGTAAGGAAGGTCGATAAATAGCTGCCGATTTCTCGCGTTTGATATTTCCTGACTGCTTGCTCCATTTCGCCACTGTGGTCTGGCAGAAAACCGGTATCTAGGTCAGCTACTAGTGTGTCGTTGATCAGGACGGTGGGTTTAAACCACCACTCTCCATTGATTTTTCTCACGATGAAAAAGCGGCTGTTTTCAATGTCGAAGGTTGTTGTCGCGCTATAGCCAACCATCTGCTCTTTCCATTGTACCCTAGGCGCCTTGTCAGACAGATTGCTCAAGCGAGGTTTTTTGAATTTTACTACGTAATAAAAAGTACGAAATAGCTGGAAGTTCTTACTCGTAGCTATGGCTTGAACCGGCGTACTAGCCACTACACCAGGCGAAGCTGATAGCAGCTTAAAGAAGCCATTGCCAAGGGCTGTGAGTAAGACAAACCAGTATACTATTCTTCGTAAGTACCTTCTGGTTAGCCAGGGTAGCAAGAGCAGGAGCACAACAGAGACAATATCAACTGTCGTCACTTTCCAGAGCAGGAAATCGTACAACTGATAGAGCATAAGGTATAAGGATTAGGCGGCTAAGCGCCTGTGATTGGTCGACGACTTTCAGAAGCTACTTACTCTCGCCGCCGTTAATCATATCCGACACGATTCCCTTGTCATTCGTCAGCTCGGCGCGCACCACCCCGAGCAGGTGAAACGCCGTGAAGGCCATAATCAGGTACATCGTGAAGTTATGCACCTCTTTGATGCTGTGCTCCAAGGGGTGGAGGAATGCCACATCGTCGGCGTAAATCAGGGCTAGGCCCGTCACTACCATCACGACGAGCATAAGATAAAAACCTAGGTAAGAATATTTTACGAACAGTGAGTGGCGGTAGTCAGGGCTGTCGGCGCCGACTTCGCGGAACAGCTTGCGCACCTGCCGCAGCTTGGCGGAAAACTTTTGCATGGTCGGCTGCATCATTTCCGTGATGATGCGAAAAGCAAGCAGGATCGAGAGCCCGACGCCCAGGTAGATGTGCCAGTCCCAGATGCGGTGCGAGATGATGCGCGTGAGTGACCTGGCCTGGTCAGAAGTGAGGGTGATGTTGCTCTTCTGCAACGTCTCCTGAAACAGCGGCACCGCCGACCTAGCTTTTACAATCACAAACTGAAACAGAATCGTGATCAGCAAGCCTGAAATGAGCAGCGCGCTGGCCCAGTGCCAGATGCGCAAGGCTGCCGAGTTTTTACGCTGAATGTCGCCGACAAGAGGGGCTTGCTGAAGCATAAGCAGGAGGAAAAAGAATAGGCCGGCAAAAGGCCGGCCTATGAAAGTAACAATTATGCAGTAGGAACGCGCCACGGCGCGTTCGTTGTCTGGGTCGCTTGGCTTGCATACCCGTTCGGGGTAAGGCAGTTCAGTAATCGTGCAACGACGAACGCGCCGTGGCGCGTTCCTACGATTTTGCTTCCTGCAACACGGCTGCTTCTACAGGAGCAAGCGTGCGGCCAGGATACGCAGCCAGGCCGCGCTCCAGGCACGTGAGGGCCACGTTGAGGTCGGTTGCGTTCAGCACGTATGCCAGGCGCACTTCATCATGACCTAGGCCGGGCGTGCCGTAGAAGCCAGCACCGGGCGACAGCATCACGGTCTGGTTCTCGTAGGTGAACGACTCCAGCAGCCACTGGCAGAACCGCTCGCTGTCGTCGACGGGCAGGCGGGCCACCACGTAGAAAGCGCCGCCCGGAATGGGGCAATAAACGCCAGGCATTGCACGCAACCGGCTCACCATCAGGTCGCGGCGGGCCATGTACTCGGCTTTGGTGTGCTCGAAGTACGAATCGGGTAGCTCGGTAGCGGCCTCGCCCATGAGCTGCGACAAGCCCGGTGCGCTCACCCGCATTTGGGCAAATTTCAGAGCCGTAGCTTGCAGCTGCTTATTCTTCGTCACCAAGGCACCCAGGCGGGCGCCGCAGGCGCTGTAGCGCTTCGAAACCGTATCGAGCAGCACCACATTTTCCTCGGCGCCTTCCAGCTGAAACGCGCTGAAGTACTCGCTGTCGTAGCAGAACTCGCGGTAGGCTTCGTCGGAGAGGAAGTACAGATTGTGGCGCAGACACAGGTCACGCATCTGCTCCAACTCGGCGCGGCTGTACACGTAGCCGGTCGGGTTGTTGGGATTGCAGATCAGAATGGCCTTGGTGCGCGGCGTGATTACCTGCTCAAACTCGCTGATCGGCGGCAGGGCGAAGCCCTCATCCATCGTGGACGTAACGGGCACGAGGGTTACGGTGGTGGCAATGGCAAACGCTGTGTAGGCACCGTAAAATGGCTCGGGCACAATTACTTCGTCACCGGGGTTGAGGCAGCTCATCATGGCGAAGAAAATGGCCTCGCTGCCGCCCGCCGTCACCAGAATATCCTCGGGTGTCACGTTCATGCCCGCGCGCTGGTAGTAGGCCGCCAGCTTCTGGCGGTAGCTCACGCTGCCCGCGCTGGGGCTGTATTCCAGCACCCGGATGTCGGCCTGCTGCACCGCCGCCATCATGGCCGGGGGCGTTTCAATATCGGGCTGCCCGATGTTGAGGTGATATACCTGAACGCCCCGCTGCTTTGCTTCGTCAGCGTAGGGGGTCAGTTTTCGATAAGGCGACACCGGCATGGCGCGGCCGCGCTGAGATACTTCTAACATGCTCGTACTAAAGGGCCAAGAGCCAAAAATCTCCGAAAAATACGAGGATTGCCGCTAACCTTCGTCGTGAATCGTATTTCAAAGTAGGAATTTGGTGCGATTTTGAGGTCTATACCCAACTGTAGCGCGGAGCCTGCGCTTCGCGTATCGTTGCACGAAATCGTTAGGATGATACCTAGGTTGTCGTACTAGCTTGGTCGTGCGACTATAGCGCGAAGCGGAGCTTCGCGCTATAGTCGCGCTACAGGCCAACCCAACCTAGCTTTTCTGGTTACCTTCTTATGACTCCTACCGATTCCCGCGAAGTGTGGCTGCGCGGCCCGCTGCCCGACATGCTGCCGCTGCTCCAACCCGTTGCGCACGCGCTCCTGCAAGCCCGCGAAGAGCTGGACGCGTTGCTGCACGATTTCCCCGAAGAGCTGCTCTGGCAACGTCCTGCGGGCGTCGCCTCGGTGGGCTTTCACCTGCAACATCTTACCGGCGTCCTCAGCCGGCTATTCACCTACGCCCGGCAGCAAGCCCTAACACCTGCGCAGCTGGAAGCGCTGGCTACCGAAGGCAAGTGCCCGCAGCCGCCCTGCCGCGTGGCCGATCTGGTACGCGCCTTCGACCAGCAGGTAGACCTCGCTTTGGCGGAGCTACGTGCCACCGATGAGGCCACGCTCACGGAGCGGCGCGGCGTCGGGCGGGCGCAACTGCCTTCTACCAAGCTAGGTTTGTTTGTGCACGCCGCCGAGCACACGATGCGTCACCTGGGGCAGTTGCTCGTAACGGCCCGGCTGCTGCGTGCCGTGTCGATGTAGCGCGAAGCTCTGCTTCGCGTATCGTTGAACGAAATCGTTGCTACGAACCTAGCTTCAGTCGTTCAACGATGCGCGAAGCGGGAGCTTCGCGCTACAGCCGCACCACGTGCAGCTCCGCTTGCTCCAACTCCTGAAACGCAGCCAGCAAGGCTAGCGTCACCTCGCCCGGCTTGCCGGTGCCGATGGGCTTGCCATCCAGCTCCACTACGGGCAGCAGGCGCTTGGTGGTGTTGGTCAGGAAGGCTTCTTTGGCTTGCCAGATATCCATTAGCGTAACCGGCCCTTCCTCCACCGGGTAGCGGCGGCTGGCCAACTGCAACACCTTCTTGCGCGTGATGCCAAACAGCACATTCTCCGCGGGCGTCACGACGGTATTATCCTGACGCACAATGAAGAAGTTGCTGCGCGGAAACTCGCTCACCACGCTTTGCTGGTGGTAGAGCACATCATCCAGCCCGGTTTCCTGAAGCCGCTGAATCAGGCGAATACCCATCGTGTAGTTGATGGTTTTGGCCTGCGCCACCTCGCGCACGTACTCGTGGCTCATAATCCGGATGCCGCAGTCGACGGCTGCCTGCTCCACCATCGTCAGGGGCTGCTGAATCAGGACCAAGCTAGCTTCGCCGGGTGTGGGCGTGTAGCCATCGGGCGAGTAGCCGCCGGTCAGTAGGATCTTAATGCCCGACAAAGCTAGGTCGTTGCGCCGGGCCAGTTCCAGAATCACCTCGTGAAGTGCGGCGCGGGTGAGCGGCACGGCGAGCTGCATCAGCCGCGCCGATTCGTAGAAACGGTCGAGGTGATCTTCCACAAACAGCGGCTGCGTTTCGTGCACGCGGAAGTAGTCGAAGATGCCGTAGCCTCGCTGAATAGCCAGGTCGCTCACATGCAGATAAGCGCGGGTCAGCGGCACGATTTCACCACGAACGAAGGCGTAGAGGTCTGGACTTGAGGCCATAAGAGTTCTTTTGAAGAAGGAATTGCTTTAGCTGGTAATAACGCTTTCACAGTAGCGCCCTGCGCACCGGAGAGGAGATAGGCGAGCGGTAAAAGTAGCAACAATCAAGTCTGGCGTGTTTCGTTGGCCGAGCCGAAGGAACGCGTAAGCCTCAGTATCTGACGTTCAGCGAAGTGATAAAGCTGCTCCGGTCAGCTCAGTATAATGGCCTTTTTGCTTTCTGCTCACACTCGTCTAACCTAGGTTATAAACCCAGCTAAAAAATCTCTCAGGCCACGTTAATCTTTGACCCATAAATTCAGTCTAAACAGCCATAAGTCAGGCTGCTGCTAGGCAATCGGCGCTAAAACAACTTCCGTCCAAAAACCTCGTTTGTAGAACAATACGGACAGGCAAGCACGATTGGATATTTCCTATGAAAAACGGGAATATGGCGCTGAAATTGCTGTAGTATACCTGTCTCTCACTTCACCTTTTGCACGTATGAAACCGCTCATAAAATCGTTCCTGGCCCTGACACTGGGTGTGCTGCTGGCCAGTAGCACCGCGCAGGCGCAGGTTCGGGTAAACGTCAACGTCGGGGCGCCGGTTTGGGGTCCGGCCGTAGGCCCAAACGTGGAGTACTACTACATCCCCGAAATCGACGGCTACTATAATATCTACTCGCAGCAGTACGTGTACCTCGACAACGGCTATTGGGTTAGCTCGCCCTATCTGCCGCCGATTTACGCCGGCTACGACCCCCGTTTCTTCCATCCCGTCGTGATTGACTACCGAGGCCGGCAGCCCTGGAGCTACCTCGGCAACCACCGGTCGGTTTACTACACGCGCTACGGCTATGCCAGCGCACCAGGCTGGCGCTACCCCGTTCCGACGCGGGTTTATGGCAATCGTCCGCCTGTCATCATAAATCGTCCTTACCAAGGCTATAATCCGGGCCCCGGCTACGGCCGCGGCTATGACAACCGCAACGGCTACGTTGATAACCGGGGTGGCTACGATAATCGCGGCTACGGCGACAATCGGGGCGGCTATGATAACCGCCGCAACGACAACCGCGGCCCTGGCTACGGTGACAATCGGGGCGGCTACGACAACCGTGGAAACGACAACGGCAATGACCGCGCCGGGCGCAATGACAACGGCAACGACCGTGGGCGCGGTGATGATCGTGGCGGCCGCAACGATAACGGCGGTGGCCGAGGCCGCATCCGCTAAAACCTAGCTTATTCAAACTCAGAAAGCCCTTCCACTGGAAGGGCTTTTTTGTTGCATTCCTGCCGGGGCATGTAGCTTTGCGCCCTGTATTACCAGGCTAGCTTATGAGTACGACGCTTCTTTCGTTTGAGCATATCACGGTTCGGCACCTGCAACAGACGTTATTCGCCGACCTTACTTTTCGGGTGGAGCAAGGGCAAAACTGGGCGCTGATCGGGAAAAGTGGTTCGGGCAAAAGTGCGTTGCTGGACACGATTGCCGGCAATTTCAACATCATGGGCGGCCGGGTCAGCTATCCTGGGTTGGAAGAGGTAGTGCAGCAGCACACGGCCACCGATCCGTTCCTGACGCCGCGTAAGCTCATTGGGCGGGTCGGGGCGAAGTACGCGTTTCGGAACCTCTCCAACACCACCGAGTTCTACTACCAGCAGCGCTTCAATGCTCACGACTCGGAAGACGCGCTGACCGTGCAGGGCTATTTGGCAACCATTCAGTCGTACGCCGACGAGCCCTTCTGGACCTACGAGCGCACCATTGACACGCTGAACCTAGGTCATTTGCAGCAGCAGCAGCTCATCAAGCTTTCCAATGGCGAAACGAAGCGGCTGCTCATCGCGGCGGCGCTGCTGAAGAATCCGTTGCTGCTGCTGCTCAACAACCCACTAACCGGGCTGGACAAGCAAACCCGCGCCGCCTTCGACGACATCCTTACCGCCATTACGGCATCGGGCACTGCCGTGATTATGGCCACGTCGCCCCACGAAATACCTAGCAGCATCACGCACGTAGCCGAGCTGGAGAGCGGCCGGATTGTGGCAACCAGCACCCGGCAGGCGTTTCAGGCCCGCCAACCCGTTACCACTGAACTGCCGCCGCTGGACACGGAAGAGCTGCGCGCCTTGTTGTCGCTTACCACCGCGCCAGCGTTTGAGGTAATTGCGCGGCTGGAAAATGTATCGGTGACCTACGGCGGCAAGCGCGTGCTCGACCAGATCAGCTGGGAAGTGCGGCAGGGCGAGCGGTGGGCGTTGGTCGGGCCGAACGGGGCCGGCAAATCGACCTTGCTGAGCCTACTTAACGGCGACAACCCCCAAGCCTACGGCAAGCAGATCAAGCTGTTTGACCGCCAGCGCGGCAGCGGCGAATCTATTTGGGACATCAAAAAGCAGATCGGGTTTGTGTCGCCGGAGCTTTTTCAGTACTTCCCGGCCCAGAATACCTGCCTGCACGTCATCGAATCCGGCTTTTATGACACGCTCGGGCTGCTCCGGAAAAGCGAGGCCGCCAACGCCGCCGTGGCCCTGCGCTGGATGCGGGTGCTGGCCCTGGAGCAGTACGCCGCTACCCCGTTCCGGCAGGTATCGGCCAGCGTGCAGCGCTTGAGCCTGCTGGCTCGCGCGATGGTCAAAAATCCGCCCCTGTTCATTTTCGACGAGCCTTGTCAGGGGCTGGATGCGGGACAGCAAGCGCACTTCAAGCACGTGTTGGATACCATTTGCCAGGTCAGCAATGCCACGCTGATCTATGTGAGCCACTATCAGCAGGAAATTCCGGCCAGCGTGACGCAGACGTTGCAGCTGGAACAAGGGCGGCGGGTACAAACCTAGGTTTTGTGAGAGTCTACCACGAACAACGCTCCGACCGAATGCCACCAAGCTAGGTTGACATTCGGTCGGAGCGTTGTTTGTGAATAATTAAATAAGGTGATAGAGCGTCGGACGCTGAGTAGGTAAAAACTGTTGAGAAAGACAAAACAGCTACAGCAGCGCCCAACTGATGAGCATGGCAACCGCCAACAGGCAAGTGGCCAGCCAGAAAATTCGGGTTACGCGGATAAGCTGTTGGCGGAGCTTTGTGGAGTAAGGCGAATAGTGCAGCCGGTTTGAAATTTCGGGTTCCCAGACGTTTTGTAGGGCCACGCGCCACGTGCTTACGAAGCGCAGCAACTGCGACATCGACTGGCTACGCGAGACGGAGGAAAGACTCGTTTGGTTCATAGCAGTAGAAAGAGTGGTATAGCTAGGTGACAAGTGCTAATTGCACGACAAAAGTGGCATTTCGCCCGATAAACCACTTTCGTGAAACGGATTTTATTTTTTTCTCTGCCGGATTTTTGTTCCCTGCTGAAGATTGCGGATGTTTATGACATCGTTGCTAATCAACTAGTTATACTTGCTCGCCTTCATGGAGCCTTTCTTTCAGTTTCGTACGGCGGAGTTGCTGGATAATTGCCAAACCAACCTTCAGCAGCAAACCGGTCTGCTCCAGGCAGACACTACGTGGCGCAGCCCCGACGGTGGTTCGCTGAACTTCACGGACTACTTCATGGATGGGCTGCAAATGACCTATTTGGAAGGACAGCTCGATAAACCACTACAAGCCGAACTGCTGGTCGAGAAACCCTGGATTGCGTTCTACTATCAGCTCGAAGGTGACATGGCGTCGCGCCGGTGCGCGCTACGGCCGCTGCACGTAGGCAAGGGGCACCAGAACGTAATGGCCGACGAGGCGCCGGTGAACACCTACACGTTTCGGGGCGAGCAAACACGCTTCCGCAACTTTTGCCTGCACCTCACGCCGAAGTTCTTTACCGAGCTGCTGGCCAGCAATATCGAGTGGATAGCGCTGCACGAAAAGCACCTAGGTCGCTCAGAGCCCTTCGTGATGCTGCCGCCCGGCACGGCCATCAGTCCTGCGCAACATGCACTCATTCAGCAAATTGTGCAGTGCCCCTACAGCGGGCCCCTGAAGAAGATGTTTTTGGAAGCACGTATTCTGGACCTGTTTATGGAACAGCAAGCCGAATTGAGCCGCCGAATGCCAAAACCTAGCTCCCGCGAGCGGGAACTGCTCTATAGCATCCGCGACTTCCTGGATAAAAACTACGCCGATCCGCCCAGCCTGCTGGAGCTGGCTCGCTTGTTTGGTACCAACGACTTCAAGCTCAAAAAAGGATTTCGGGAAGTGTTTGGCACCACCGTGTTCGGCTACATCGCCGAGCAGCGCCTGCGCGTGGCCCAGCAGCTGCTGACTCTCACCGAGCAGCCAATTCAGGAAGTGGCCGAGTCGGTGGGGTTCTCCAACCCCGCGCACTTCGCTACGGCGTTTCGGCGCAAGTTTGGCGTGACGCCCTCCCAGATTCGACGCCTCCCGCCAACTAGCCGCTACGCCGATGCCGTGCAGCTGGATGCGTGGCTGAGACAAGCCAAAGCGCCAGCTTACGCAACAACCTAGCTTTAGAGAAGGTACGATGAGCATCCCTGTCGAGAGCCCAAGCAGGCAATCGGCAGGGATTTTTTGTCGTTTGTCTTTGATGTATTCGTCCGGTTGTCATCCCGCCAACAGTCACTGGCTCGGACATCCGCTAGAATGTCGGCGGTCAGGACCTAGGTGCTGGCCGCCGTTTGTGTATCACAGACCTGTTGTTTGTCATGACAATACAAGCATAGGCAACATCCGGAAAAAGAGGTGAGCCTAGGTATTGCCTTACACAACCGATAAACTTGCACAAGGCATTTTACCCCTGACCTTCTATCTTTGGCGCACGCGCACAGCCGGCAGCGGCCCCAACGTGAACAGTAGTCAGTATAAACAACCCCTAGAGGACAATGGCAAAAATTAAAGTAGCAAATCCCGTTGTGGAGATGGATGGCGACGAGATGACGCGCATCATCTGGAAATTCATCAAGGACAAGTTGATTACCCCGTATCTGGATCTGGATATCAAGTACTACGATCTAGGCATGGAGTACCGGGACGAAACCAACGACCAAGTAACCATCGACGCGGCCAATGCGGTGAAGCAGTACGGCGTGGGCATCAAGTGCGCCACTATCACCCCCGATGAGCAGCGCGTAGAAGAGTTTGGCCTAAAGCAAATGTGGAAGTCGCCGAACGGCACGATCCGCAATATCCTGGACGGCACCGTGTTCCGCGAGCCAATCGTGACGAACAACGTACCCCGCCTGGTGCCCAACTGGACGGCTCCGATCTGCATCGGCCGTCACGCGTTCGGCGACCAGTACCGCGCTACCGATTTCGTCACCAAAGGCAAAGGCAAGCTCACCATCACCTTCACCCCCGAAGACGGTGGCGACGTGCAGTCGTTTGAAGTGTTCAACTTCAAGAACGATGGCGTGGCCCTGGCCATGTACAACACCGACGAGTCGATCCGTGGTTTTGCGCACTCGTGCTTCAACCAGGCCCTGATGAAAGGCTGGCCCCTGTATCTCTCCACGAAGAACACCATCCTGAAGAAGTACGATGGTCGTTTCAAGGACATCTTCCAGGAGATCTACGAGCAAGACTACCAAGAGAAGTTCAAAGCTGCTGGCATCACCTACGAGCACCGTCTGATTGACGACATGGTGGCCTCGGCGCTGAAGTGGAATGGCAACTTCGTGTGGGCTTGTAAGAACTACGACGGCGACGTACAAAGCGACACCGTTGCGCAAGGCTTTGGCTCGCTAGGTCTGATGACCTCGACACTGGTAACCCCCGATGGAACGGTGATGGAAGCAGAAGCTGCCCACGGCACCGTAACCCGCCACTACCGCGACCACCAAAAGGGCAAGCCTACCTCTACGAACCCCATCGCCTCGATTTTCGCTTGGACGCGTGGCCTGGAGTTCCGCGGCAAGCTCGACGGCAACCAAGAGCTCATCGACTTCTGCCACGCTCTCGAGCAAGTGTGCGTTGAGACCGTAGAAAGTGGCAAAATGACGAAAGACCTCGCCGTTTGTATCCACGGCAACAAAGTGGAGCACGGCCGGGATTACCTCTACACCGAGGAATTCCTGGAAGCTCTCGACCAAAACCTGAAAGCCAAGCTAGGTCAGTAAGCGTTAAGCGTCAATAACGAAAAAGCCCATCTGGTCGCCAGATGGGCTTTTTTGATGCGCTTTCGTTAGGGTAAGCTGCTAAATTCAGCCAGCTTATAGATCGTATGGTCCACTGAGTCCACGCACTTCAACCAATGTTGCTGGGCTATGTGGAGCGTACAAGGCCCGTACGTGAAGAGCCTGATACTTCTGCTGCGTGCTTCTGCTTGCAGTCTTGCCAATACTTCTTGTAGGATGCGGCCCTGAAAGGGCGTGTATAGGAAGAAAACGGTGCCATCGGAGTAGTTGGCGGTGCGGGCATCGGCCTGGATGAACATTACCCGCGACAGGTTTAGGTCGGTCGCACAGGCGTTTGCATACACGCAATAAGCGGGCTCCACTTCCACGCCTTTGGTGGTAGCGCCACTGAGCAGATTCACTAGGGTAGGCACGTGCCCCAAGCCAGAACCTAGGTCATACAACACGTCTGCGCTGGTAAGCTGGGCTTGCTCTACCAATTCGAGAATGATACGGGCGGGCGTTTTCTGGTAAAATACCATCTCCGGTTCTCGCTCCTGCGTCTCCAACGGAAAAGCTAGGTTAGGAAACAAGCCGTTCGTAAACACATCGAGGTTATCATACCCAATCTCCTGCTGTGCCTGCTCGCCACTGGCGCCGCGCCCGACATACGTATTAATCAGGGCTAGGAGGGAGGCCCCTCGGCAACGGCCCGCGCGAATATCTGCCCGCAACCGCTGAAACAAGGCCGCATCAACGGCTTCTAGTTGGCGCTTTACGTCCTCTGCACGCCGTTGTAGCGGGAGCAGTTCTGTTGAGGGATTTAACGCTTGAAGTAGCCCTTCAAGCCGATCAAGGACGTGGAAATCTAGGAAGTCCAAGGCTTCTACCCGGCTATCGAAATTTATTTCCTCGTAGAGTGCAGCGTTCCGCTCTATAGCCTCAAGGTCAGCTTGTATTTCACGGATGACCATTCGCAGCTTTGAAAGGTTGGCGAGAAACTTATGTACTACCGAGGTTCACTCTTACTAGTTACGGTTGTGGCGGGCGTGGTATCTTTGAGCCATTCGCACGGTCGTCACCCCGCCAACGCGTCGTCTGTAAAAAGACGAAGCCCCGGCTGGTTGCGACAGCCAGGGCTTCAGGAAGTGGGTGCATGCACACCCTACAACCCGATCAGTTATGAGGAAACGTGCGAAAGTGAAACGCACTAGCAAAGCTAGTTGGTTTCACGTCTCCTTGGAACTGCTCAAAGCAGCAGTAGGAGGAGCAATTCGAGCCGTGGTGAGTCACTGGCTCGGACATCCGTAGGATGGCGGCGGTTAGTACCTAGGTGCTGGCCGCCGTTTGTGTGCTAGACCTGCTGTATAGTACTGCATTGCAAACATACGAAAGCTGTGAAGAAAGGTCAATTTTCCCCAGACCTTCTGACCATGCAAACCCCTTGCCGCTACGCGGCAGATGAGGTATAACCTCATCCTCAAAACTAGGCACGAGTTACGCTTTGCTAAACTCGCGCTAGTTGAGGTTTATATTGTGGAAAAATTTTGTTTTTCCGTGTTCTTGTATACAAATGCAATTAGACTTGATATTGTTAATGAACATCATTCTATCAATATCTTCATCTGTAAAATGATCTTGTGTATGCAGTTTTATGGTCATTTCGTATTCACTAAAATTGTATGTGTTTTTATTTATTTTATGCAATCTATTAATCTCTTCTAAAGGAGCTTTAGATCTATGTACTTTGTCATGGCATATTTTGCATAGAGTAATAATATTCTCGGGGTTTGAAATCCCTTTATCTGTCCATCGAATTATATGATGCATTTGTAAATATACATGCTTGTTTTTCTTTGGATTTGCCTTGCAAATCATGCATTTGTTTTCATCTCTTTCCAGTAGCTTCCTCTTGTAATCTCCTGTTACAAATCTGCTATTGTATTTGCTTGCTCTAGGCTTGTTTTCTTCGAAACCATAGAGGCCCCTTTTGATTAGGGCTGGTAAATAAGTCTCTGCTATTTGTTGCTCTACGAGAGCTATTCCACCTGTTACAGAGTAGCTTTTTACGTCATTCAAAGTATTTATAGTAAGAAAAATTATGTTATATTTTGTTAAATTTTCGCATGCCATTTTATAGTTAATTATGCTAGCCTCTCTTAATTAAATCCTCTTGTTATTTATAGATATTCTTGAAAACATATCGTCATGTATATACCTCGTATATACCATTGCAGTATGTGGTCTCGTGCTGATGTCTAAACTTATTAGATAGTAGCTCATATTAATTTTATTAAATAATTGATTAACTTGTATATTTAGTATAATTATACGGGTATAGTTTGTAATTGTTTCAAAAAGTATATGCGGCTATTAACAAAGAACCCCGCGCCAGCCTCACAGCCAACGCGGGGTTTCTTTGTAATTGGCCTAAGCCCATGTATTACATATCCTTGATAATCTCATCCCCAAACTCCGAGGTCTTCAGCAGGGTGGCGCCTTCCATCAAGCGCTCGAAATCGTAGGTGACGCGCTTCGAGGCAATAGCAGCTTCGAGGCCTTTGTAGATGAGGTCGGCGGCTTCCTGCCAACCTAGGTATTCCAGCATCATGGCGCCCGACAGAACCACCGAGCCGGGGTTCACCTTGTCTTGGTTCGCGTACTTGGGCGCGGTGCCGTGGGTCGCTTCGAAGATGGCGTGGCCGGTGGTGTAGTTGATGTTAGCACCCGGCGCAATACCGATACCGCCCACGATGGCCGCCAGGGCGTCGGAGATGTAGTCGCCGTTCAGGTTCAGGGTGGCGATTACCGAGTAGTCGGCGGGGCGGAGCAGGATCTGCTGGAGGAAGGCATCGGCGATGCTGTCCTTGATGAGGATTTTGCCGCCGTCGAGGGCTGCTTTCTGCTGGGCGTCGGCTACTTCCTGGCCTTGCTTGGCTAACACCTTGTCGTACTGCGCCCAGGTGTACACTTTGTCGCCAAACTCGCGCTCGGCCAGCTCGTAGCCCCAGGTTTTGAAGGCGCCCTCCGTGAACTTCATGATGTTGCCCTTGTGCACGATGGTTACGGAAGGCTTCTTGTGCTCGATGGCGTACTCGATGGCGGCTCGCACCAACCGCTCCGTGCCCTCTTTCGACACCGGCTTGATGCCGAACGACGAAGTTTCGGGGAAGCGGATTTTCTTCACGCTCATCTCGTCTTGCAGGAATTCGAGCATTTTCTGGGCCTGTGGGGTGCCGTTCATGTACTCGATGCCCGCGTAGATGTCTTCGGTGTTTTCGCGGAAGATCACCATGTCGGTCAGCTCGGGGCGCTTCACCGGCGACGGCACGCCTTCAAACCAGCGCACCGGGCGCACGCACGCGTACAGGTCTAGCTCCTGGCGCAAAGCCACGTTCAGCGAACGAATACCACCACCCACGGGCGTCGTCAGCGGACCTTTGATCCCCACCAGATACTCGCGAAATGCCTCCAGCGTATCGTTTGGCAGCCAGTTATTGACTTGCTTAAATGCCTTCTCGCCTGCCAATACCTCTTTCCACACCAGCTTACGTGCGCCACCGTAGGCTTTTTCTACTGCGGCATCAAGTACGCGTACGGAAGCTGCCCAAATATCTGGCCCCGTGCCATCCCCCTCGATAAAGGGAATAATGGGTTGGTCGGGAACGTTCAGCTTGCCGTCTTTGATGGTGATCTTTTGTCCTGCCATTTTAAAAGGTCGCGTCAGGGATTAGGTGACGGTAATGTAGAGTGATGAATTACGTTAGCACTGTTCAACGGTGGGCCCCACCCCTAGCCACTCCCTGGAAGGAGAGTAGGCTAGGGGTGGGGCGCCCGCTTGGATTAATACCCAAAAATCTCTTTTAGGGTAAGCTGTTGTACCTGACCATACTTGGCCAGCTCTTTAAAGTTTAGCCGATCTTTCGAGCCAATAACCAGAATCGTCTGGCTTTGGCCTTTCACTTTGGCTTGTTGAAACTTCTTCAAGTCGTCGAAGCTCATGTTTTGGGTCTTTTCGTACACGTCGCGGCGCACGTCGTAGTCGAGGCCGAGGCGCTTGGCGCGCTCGTAGCTGAACAGTACGTCCGACTTGGTGATGCGCTCCGTGGCAATGCTGTTGCGAATGGCGTTCTTGGCGATTTGCAAGTTGGCCTCGGCCATCGGCATATCCGTGAGCAGAGCTTCCATACCGGCCATGGCCTCGGGCAGCTTGTCATTCTGCGTGCCGATGTAGGAGAGTAGGTAGTTGGAGCGGCCTTGCTTGTCGGCGTTTGCGTAGCGCGACGTAGCCGAGTAAGCTAGGGCCTTGCTTTCACGCAGTTCCTGAAATACAATGCTGCCCATGCCGCCACCGAAGTACTCGTTGTAGAGGCTCACCGTGGGCACCAGGCTCTTGTCGTACACGTCGCCTTTGGTCAGGAACAGGATTTCGGCCTGAACCATGTTGTAGTCCACCCAATACACTTTGCGGTCTTTCATGGGCTGCTCGGCGAAATCTTTCTGCGGCGGGGTGGGCGTGAGCTTAGCTGGAATGCGGTGACCCGTGTTAAGTACCGTCAATAAGCCATCCGTTTGACGCGGACCGTAGTATAGAATCCGGTGCTGGTAGCTAGTCAACTTCTTGGTCAGCGCCGTAAGGTCAGCCGGCTTCAGAGCCTTCAGCTCTTTCTCGGAAAGTTGACTTGTGAACGGGTTTTTCGTGCCGTACTTGGCGTAGTTCACCATCGCTTGGCTCAGAATCACCTGCTTGTTAAGCTTGGCATCCTGGCGCGACTTCAACACGCCGGCCACCATAGCGTTCAGCGCCTGCGCATCGGGCTTGGGATTAGCTAGCAGTGTTTCGAAGAGCTGCAAGGCCGGCTCGAAGTTGCTGTCGAGGCCACTCAGGCTCACGAACACGCGGTCTTGGCCGCTCGATACGCCGAAGGAGCAACCTAGCTTATAGAACTCCTGCTGAAGCTGGGCGGCCGTGTACTTGTCGGTGCCTAGGTATTGGAGGTAGTCGGCGGCCAGACCTAGCTTGGGGTCGTTGTTCGTGCCGATGTCCAGCACGTAGAACAGGTTGAACAGGTTGTTTTCGGTGTTCTTCGTGTAGAACACCGGCAGGCCCGGCTTGAGGGCTAGCTCCTGAATATCCTTTTTGTAATCCAGAAACACCGGTTCCAGCGGCGGCGTGGGCAGTGCGGTTACTTCCTTGTAGAACTCCGACGAGGCTTCCCGGTTCACCGGCACTGGCGTGATGGCCGGCTTAATCACCTTGGGCGTGCTGGTGTCCTTGCCCGTGCGCTTGTACACGAGAGCGTAGTTGTTGCCGTAATATTGGTTGGCCACGCGCAGCACATCCGCCTTCTTGATTTCCGAGAAGTCGTCGATTTGCTTCAGGTAATCCTTCCAATCCTCGCGGGCAATGAACGCCGACACGAAAGCACCCGCGCGGGCCTCGTTGCTCTCGTAGCTCTTGGTGCGTTGCAGCTGCTCGTTGTTGATGATGGCCGGAATAAGCCAATCGGGGAAGTTGCCCTTTTTTACCTGATCAAGCTGGGCCAGCAATAAGTCGCGTACAGCTTCCAGCTTTTGGCCCTGGCGCGGCGTGGCATACAGAATGTGCGAGGAGTAGTCGTTGTTTAAATCGGTGAACGAGGCCGCTTGCAACACGAGTTGCTTCTGGTTCAGATTCAGGTCGATGAGGCCGGCTTGCCCGTTGGTCAGGATCTTGTCGATCATGCGCAGCACGTTGGCATCTTTCGACGCGGTGCTGGGAAAGCGGAAGCCGATCATCACGTTCTCGGAGCTAGGCCCCACCACTTCCTTCACGATGGGAGCCGTAATCGGCTCTTCCTTCGCGACGGTGAAGCCAGGTACCGGCTTGTTCGGCAGCTGCCCGAAGTACTTGTCAATGATGCGGATGGTCTGGTCGTAGTCCAGGTCGCCGCTCAGGCAAAGCGCCACGTTGTTGGGCACGTAGTACTTGCCGAAGTAGTTCTTAATCTCCGTAATCGACGGATTCTGCAAGTGCTGAATCGTGCCGATGGTGGTCTGGGTGCCGTACTGGTGCTTGCGGTAGAGGCTAGCGTTCAGCGCTTCGTACTCTTTCGAGAAGTCGTTGTCGAGGCCGCGGTTCTTCTCCTCGTACACGGCTTCCAGCTCGGTGTGAAACAGACGCGGCACCATCTCGCGCATCCGCTCACTCTGGATGGCCGCCCACTTCTCAATCTGATTCGACGGAATATCTTCCTGATACACCGTTTGTTCCACCGAGGTGTAAGCGTTGGAGCCCTTCGCGCCGATGGCGCCCATCACCTTATCGTACTCGTTGGCTACGGCGTACTTGGCCGCCACGCTCGAAACCGAGTCGATCTGGTGATACAGCTTCTTGCGAACGGCGGGGTCGGTTTGGGCGCGGTACTTCTCGTAGAGCGCTTCAATCTTGTCAAGCTCTGGCTTTTCGGCCTGCCAGTTCTGGGTACCTAGCTTTGAGGTGCCCTTGAACACCATATGCTCCAGGTAATGGGCGAGGCCCGTGGCCGTGCTCGGGTCGTTCTTGGAGCCGGCACGCACGGCCAGATACGTCTGGATGCGCGGGGCATCTTCGTAGTCGGAGAGGTAAACCGTCAGCCCGTTGTCGAGGGTGTAGATGCGCGCCTTGAGCGGGTCGCCTGCAACGGTTTCGTATTTGTATTCTTTCTCTTTCAGAACCGGCGCCTGCGGGGCGGCCGTGGGCGCTGTCGAGGTTGTAGTTACGGCCGGTTTGCTTGTCTGGCACTGGGTGGTCAGGGCGAGCGCCGCAATGGCTGGAAAGAGGAGCAGAAAGGGTTTTTTCACGGATGTTCCGGAGCAGAAAATAGGGCAGCGCGATAAGA
>NZ_BMHT01000005.1:0-127206 GCF_014641455.1 Hymenobacter cavernae | reverse complement strand
GGCGCGTTCCTACAATCCCTAAAAATCTGTGTCCAAACCTAGCTTTTGCTTCATTTCCAGTAAGATGGGAAATTTATCGGCTAGGTATTCAAACTTATCGGCAGAGGTATAGAGCTTGCGGGCCGTCGGGGCCTGCTCCATGAGCACCGGGTGCACGTTCAGGCGCGGGTAGCCGGTACGCTGGCGCAGCTCGGTCAGGAACTCACTGCGGAAGGCGTTGAACTGGTCGATCTGGATCGGGTTGTCCACCGCTAGGCGGATGACGTGCTGATCGTCCACCGCCACCGGCCGGTTCAGCACGATGTACTCGCTCATGCGGTCCTGGGCGCGTCGGTCCTCTTTGATGTCATTCCAGGCTTTCTGAAGCACTTCTTCATCAATAATCGGCAAACCTGTTACCGGACCGCTCGGCTCATCGTCGGCCACAGGCGCGGCTTTGGTCGCGCTCATCTGCTGCGTCACCTGCGCTTTCAAGTCCTTCAGACTCGGAATCTTGGAAGCCAGGCCCGGCAGCTTGGTAGTGGTCGGCAAAGGCTTCTGCAAACCCGGCTGGGGTGGCGGCATTCGCGTTGTAGCCGGCTCGTGGCCGGCTACGCTAGGCGCCCCGATGTCCACGTGCGGGTTCGTGTCGACGACTTGGTGGTGAGCCGTTGGAACATCGGCCACTTCATCCTCAATGCTAGGTGTCGCGTGCATCTCCTCCACGCCGCTTTCCACCGGGACTATTTCCTCTGGCGCGGCAGGTGCGGAAATGGCTGCCACCGGCCTAGTCGCAACAGGTTGGGGCGGAGCCATCGGCCGTGGAGCCGGCGCCGCCACTGGTGGGGCCGAGACCCTAGGTGCTGCTTCAACGACAGGCGCGGCACTAGCGGTGGGTGCGCCAGAAGACCCCGCTGGGGCAGGCGCACTCGTTTCTACACTAGTTTTTTTTTTAGCCTCGCCGTTGGTGGCGTGGCCGTTGCCGGAACCTAGGTCGCGGGCAAACTGCACGGCGCCGTTCAGGTAAGCTAGCTTCATCAGCGTCAGCTCCACGTGGAGGCGCTGATTTTTGGCTTGCTTAAACTCCCGGTCGCACTGGCTCACCAAGTTCAGGGCTGAGAGCAGGAAGGCGAGGGGAGAAGCCTGCGCCTGCTGCACATAACGCGCCCGAATACCTTCCGACACTTCCAAGAGTTGCACCGTCACGGTGTCTTTGCACACGAGCAGGCCGCGCAGGTGCTCGGCGGCTCCCACCACGAAATTGTGCAGGTCGAAGCCGTTCTGCATTACCTCATCCAAGAGCAGCAGCGCCGCCGAAAGGTTCTCGGTGAGCAGCGCATCCACCAGGCGGAAGTAGTACTCGTAATCAAGGACGTGCAGGTTCTGCACCACGTCCTTGTAGGTCAGATTATGACCCGAGAAAGTCACCATCTGGTCGAACATGGACAGGGCGTCGCGCAGACCGCCGTCGGCTTTCTGGGCGAGCAGGTGCAGCGCATCGTCTTCGGCGGCAATCTGCTCTTGCGTAGCCACATAGCGCAAGTGCTTGCGAATATCCTCGACGCGGATGCGGTTGAAATCGAAGATCTGGCAGCGCGACAGAATCGTGGGGATGATCTTGTGGCGCTCGGTGGTGGCCAGGATGAAAATGGCGTAGCTCGGCGGCTCTTCCAGGGTCTTCAGAAAGGCGTTGAAGGCCGCGTTAGAGAGCATGTGCACCTCGTCGATGATGTAGATCTTGTAGCGACCCGCCTGCGGCGCGTAGCGCACCTGCTCCACCAGCGAGCGGATATCTTCGACTGAGTTGTTGGAAGCCGCGTCCAGCTCGTGCACGTTGAACGAGGCGTTCTGGTTGAACGCCCGGCACGACTCGCACTCGTTGCACGCCTCGGCTTCCGGCGTGAGGTTGGTGCAGTTGATGGTTTTGGCCAGAATGCGCGCGCAGGTGGTTTTGCCCACGCCGCGCGGACCACAAAAGAGGAAAGCCTGAGCTAGGTGATGACTGACAATAGCATTTTGCAGCGTAGTTGTTACGTGCTGCTGCCCCACTACGCTGCGAAAGGTGGCGGGACGATACTTACGGGCGGAAACAACGAAATTCTCCATAGTTCTTCCTACAAAGATACCCCAAAAAGGCGGTCTTTGGAAGCCAAATCAATGGCCAAAGGGCAAGAATGACACGCCCATAATGCCAGCAAGAGCTAGCCTATAGTCATGAAAAATGCAGGAAGATGCGCGAGTCGGTCAGCTAAGAAGCTAGGCTATTGTTGGATTGTAAGATATTGCAAGTCAATATCATGTCTGATAAATCACAGCGTTGTATTCGTCAGTACTGGCGGTGACTTTTTAAGCAAGTAAGCGTTCTGGTTATGTTCCATGGCACCTTTAGGCAGCCAGTTCCACCACACCCCTAGGTCCCGCTGAATAATCTCCTTATAGAAGGACGGCAGCTCCTGGGATTCGCCCTCGAAATACTGCCGGAAAGGTCGGTCGTGCACCAGTTTCTCACGCACTTTCTTGAAGAAGCGCAGGCGTCCGAAGCCCTCCGACGACACCGCCCGCATCGTGTTCATCCATTTAGATGCCCGGCTTGGGGAAGCCATGTAGCGCCGGTAAATAGCCTTGTTGGAGAAGGTGTAGGCCGTCAGGTCAATCACCTTATCGTAGAAGTCCACCCACTCGTAGTTCAGGGGCTTCACGTTCATCGCTAGGTGGTTATTGAGAAAGTGGAACGGAAAGGGCAGCACCCGGTGGTTGCGCTGGTAGTCTAGGTTCAGCGGCGCCGCTTCGCCGAAAGCACTCAGCAGCGAGTAACCCGGAAAGGCGGCCGGCGACAGATCCACGAAGCGCTTGGTCAGCTCGAAAGGCTCCGAGCCCATGTCGCTGTCGAGGCCCAGTACAAAGTTGGTTTGCACGTAGGGCACGTACTTGAACATCAGGTTCACGTGCTCGGCCACGCGCTGCACTTTTTCCTCGCCGGCTAAGCGCGAGGTGCGCGACTTATTACCGAGCTCGTACCACGATTCCACGCCCGGCAGCAGAGCCTCAAAACCATGATTATTAAGCACCTGCAAGTGGTCTTCGGTGAGGATGGACAGGCTGCTTTCGGCCATGAAGCGGAAGCTTTTCAGCGGGGCGGCCGCCTCAATGGCGTCCATTGTTTCGTTGAAGCGCACCCCAAAATTCGGGTCGTGCCAGCCTACCACGGGCTTGTCGAACTTGGTGAGCAGGAAGCGCAAATCTTCTTTGATAATATCCACACTCATGGGCTGGTAATCCACCGTGGCATCAATGCAGAAGGCGCAGGTGTAAGGGCAACCCACGCTGCCGATCATGGGCACCATCTTCAGCACGGGCGCTTTCTTCAGTGTGGGCTCGATGAACTTCCACCGCTCGCGCACGCCGGGCAGGTGGCTGGGCTGTTTGCCCGCCGATAGGTGCTTGCCCTCGGGCCGCTGCGGCTGGCAGTTATGCAGCACTTCCTGAATGGTACCTAGGTTGGTAAAGCCCAGCACGAAGTCGAAATAACGGACGGCATCATCGGGGTAGCAGCGGGCGTGCGGACCGCCGAGCACCGTCACGGCACCCTGGCTGCGGAAGTAATTGCTGAGTGCGTAGGCTAGCAAGGCCGACTCCGTGAACGCGCTGATGAACACCAAGTCTACGCCTTTGGGTAGCTCCTTGCGCAAATCTTCCAAGCCGGTGTAGCACACCAGCTTCACATCATGTCCTTCCTGCTCGCACCAGGTGGCCACCACTTGGGGCATAATGCTAGCTAGGTTCGCGTGCATGGCACGAGCCCATAACGTGGTGGTCGGCCCCTTGCAGACCAAATCGATGATACCAATCGTTAATTTAGTCATGTTCCTGAATATGAAGCCGTTTTCGGATTCATAAACATAACAGAATAACTCGATAACGCTGGATAAGTGACTGCCGCGGTAGGGCTTCGCGCTAGAATGGCGAACCAAATTGGCGGAAGTTATTGGCGGCCTTAGCGCAGTTTTGCAGGGAACTCCAGCCTCATGCGCAACGTTTCTCAGACAGTTGCGTACATTTGCACCCCGCTACTTGTGGCGGGAACCGTTCTTTCTAATCTGGGGCTGACCGGAATTGACAGCTTGTGCAGGTCGCGAGTAAGCGTGTCAGGAGTTGGACGAAGCTCTCCTGTGAACAAATCGCCCAAACAATAAATGGCGAGTATAGCTACGCCATGGCTGCTTAGTCTAGGTACTAAGTAATGCCATCGTCCCGCATCCGTCTTCCCTTTCACGGGTGAGTACGGGGCGTCGTAAGTAAGGGGATAGTCTTGGTGGCACTGCGACACTAAGGCGAAACTCAAGCAGATAAGGGTAACCTATAGGCCTGATGTGCGCCCGGGTTGCCACGAAAATTCAAGCATAGATACACACGTAGAAAGCTCGACGGCTTCCTTGTCTGGACCAGGGTTCGAATCCCTGCAGCTCCACCGAAAAGCCCGTTTCTGATGTAGAAACGGGCTTTTTTTCTTTCTGGGGTACAAGTAGGGGTACAAACCTAGCTGATTTATTACTTGTGCACCGTATAGGTTGTCTGCTTTCTTTGAAGTAGCCAACCGGAAATAGTTGCCAGCTTGCTTCAGGAAGGTAAAAGGCCCGCTCTGTCGATTGACAGGGCGGGCCTTTCTTATTGGTATCCGTGCCTACTTAGGCAAAAGAGAAAAAATTAAATTGTTTTTAGCCCTACACTAAGTGCACTAGCTGCACTATCAATCTGCGCTAGCGTGCTGGAAACACAGTTTCGGTCAGTGTAGATTGAAAAGCAAAGTGCACTGAGCAATCCTTATTTTGGTGTGATACACTCCAGTTCGACTAGGTCACCTACCATACAAATGCTAGCGCCGCTGACGCTGTGGTAAGCTACTTGGACCGATTGGCCATCCTTTTTCGGGAAGTCTTGCCAGACGCTTCCCCGCGGTTCAAGGCGCTGGCCACTGCTGAGCACCAGCACATAGCCGCATCCATCAAGTCCTGTTAGGTCCTTGACCGTAGCGGGGGTGATACATAGAGGTTCCATTTGCTCCTGCTCCTTGCAGGACAGCAGTCCTAGCAGCAATAGGCTAGGTAGAAGTAGCGTGCGCATAGGGAAAGTAGTAAAGGGTGATAAGATCGAGTCTACAAACAGGATGCAGGTACATGGGCAGAAAGTTGCAAGCAGGAAAAAAGAAAGCCCCAGCAGGTGCTGAGGCTTTGCAATAAGCATTGCAATAAAAATTATCTTGTTTTTAGACGTGCACGCTGCACTACCAATCTGCTCTAGCATGCTGGAAACGCAGTTTCAGGCAGTGTAGATTGAAAAGCAAAGTGCACTAGAATAGGCGGTATGCCTATTAGGGACGACGCTTGGAGGAGTCGCGTCCGATCACATCCAGTACATCGCTGGTCGTAAATTCCTTTTCTACGTTGACGTAGCCCGGAGGCGAGATGGTGCGCCCACCGCTGGTAACGAAGGTCGGCTTGAGCCGCAGGGTCAGGCGTAGGGGCTTCCGGTCTTGGTCCCCCAGACCGAGGGCCAGGTTGGCCAGCGCTTCGCCGGATTGCTCGCCTAAGGCATCGCGCAGGTTACTTTCCAGGGCAATAGGTGCCACAGTAACGCTATGAGGTGCCACCTCAATACGCTCGGTGGTGCGGCCGGTGGCGAGCTGCTTGCCATCGAGCAGGGCAATGTAGTCAAAGGCATTGACGGCCGCCGTTTCGGCGTTGGGGTTCCGTACCTCCAAGTTCACCCGTAGGCGCAGTGGTAGGTTCCCACTAGCGTAGGCAGTGGCAATGCGAGCCTGATCCAGCAGGTTAAGGTCTGTCGGCTTGCGTAGATGGGTAACATCAATGCCCGCCAGCGTGGCCTGCTCGACGGAAGCCAGCCGAAATTCAGCGCCTTTGAACGCCTTGGCTTGCTGCACCTGCTCCCCGATGCCGCAGCTGCTGAGCAGCAGGCCGAGCACCAGCACGCTAGCCGTGACTAAGGAGCGTACGTGATACTGACCGGGGAGAGAGGAGACAGGCATAGCCAAGCAGCAGAGGAAGCAAGAAAAAGATAAGGGTCTTACTCTTACGCAGCTGGAATAGTTGTAGCTGTGGGACGAATGAACAGCTAAGCTTTGGCCTAGGTGTCAGTGGCCAGATTAAAATATCTTGTTTTTAGCGGTACACTAAGTGCACTGTCTGCACTGTCAATATACCCTAGCAAGCTGGAAACGCACTTTCACGCAGTGTAGATTGAAAAACAAAGTGCACTGCGCTTAAGGCATGCTTTCCAATTACTAGGTTCGCTTATAACATTTAAAGAGGGCCGTTTCCAGCATGTAAAAGGGTTTGTACCTTGCTTAAACCACTCGAAAGTGGCAGCAAAGTATGTATCAACTCCGTAAGGTGAGCTTACGACTAGTTAATGAGTAGTACCTGATGCGGGATATCAATCGTCAGCTGTTCGCCTAACCAGTCGATTGGAATGATGCCGTCGTAAATCAAGCCATTGACCAACTGGACGGGGGCTTTCGTTAGCTGGAGACTAGGAATGGCTTGTGGGGTAAGCTTGTCTAAGGTCGCCCGGTAGATGACATTGCGGTTATTGGGGGAGAACTCGCTGGCTCGTACGATGCGATTGGTAGGGGCCAGGGCGGCGGTATCAATCCCGAGTTGCGAGGCAAAGGCTGAATTAATGCGGTACACCCCTTTGCCTGCCCCAGTATCCAGCGGGAACAAGAGGGTCAGCTTGTCATTGACGCGAAAGTAAGCGGATATATCAAGGGTTTGGCCGTGGGCATTGCCCACTTGCAAGGGGATTACATTGTCTGACTTGCGGCGCTTGGCCAAGGAGGCTGGCGTTTCCAAGACGAGTTGCTTGTTGTGCAAATCAAGGGTAAAGGGTTGGCGTTGGAAGGCCGTTAGCGCCAGTAGGCCATCTAGGCCCCCTAGTTCCCCCTCATAAACGGTCAAGGTGGTGCTGTTGGCAACAAAAGCTCCCACCGTAATAGACTTGGCCGTGTACAGTTCCACGTCCAAGCGGTCGCCAATGGCCCGGAATGCGGTCAAACGCCCATCCTGTTTCTGTAACCCCTTCACGCGTTGGGCGAACTTCTGGGTGAGTAGGTTAATTCCGCCACCGGTATCGAAGATAAACCGTCCTTCTACGCCATTAATAGCTGCCTTTACAACGATATGTCCACTGGGCAGTACCTCCAGTGGAATACGCTGCTGGGCTTGCAGCGGAACAGAAAATAAGAGGCTAATAAGCAACGCAAGAAAGCAAATGGGCTTCTGAATCATGGAGTACTGATGAAAGATATAGGCAATAGTGAGGTGGTCCAGTTAGGCGAGACAGTTTAGGGTAGTGTTTTTAAGTTGTTGTAAGTAAAAGGTTTGCGGCGTTTGGTAAGCGAGCGCAGAGTGGCGGCGCTCGTAATTATAGTAGTCAAAATAAGTGGCTACGCTGTGCTGGGCGTCGGCTAGGTCGCGGAAAACGGGCCAGTCGCGTTGTTCAAGCTCTTCGGTTTTGAGGCGCGACCACAGGCTTTCGGCTTGCGCATTATCGTAGCACTCGCCGCGGCGGCTCTGCGAGCGCAGACAGTCGTGCGCGTGGAGCAAGGCGCGGTAGGCATTACCACAATACTGTCCGCCGCGGTCGGAGTGTACCAGTAAGCCCGCCGAGGGTCGTCGAGCTAGCAGTGCTCGGCGGAAGGCGCTGGTCACGAGTTCTTCGGGCATGGTGGCTAGCACTTGCCAGCCCACCACCTGGCGGGTGAAGGCATCCTGAAAGGCGCACAAGTAGGCCCACTGCCCGGAGACCAGCGGCAAGTAGGTGATATCACTGACCCACACTTGGTTGGGACAGCTAGGGGCCGGCTGATTTAGCAGCCGGTTGGGCGCGCAGCGCAGCCCATGGGTGGAGTCGGTGGTGCGCGGGGTAAAGGCGCGCGGCTGCACGGCCTGCAGTCCCCGGCGGCGCAGCTCGGTCCGCAAGCGCTGGCGGCCGACACGATAGCCCTGGGCCTGCAACTCGGCCCGTAGTCGACGGGTGCCATAGCGCTGCTTATGGTGGGTAAACGTCTGCACCAGGGCCCCTTCCCACGCTGCTTTTTCTACTGGCTTAGACTGGCTAGTAGCCTGAGCACTCCACGCGTAGTAGCGAGCGGGTGTCACGCCCAACACCCGGCAGAGCAACCGTACGGGGTAGCTAGCGCGCTGCTGGTCAATGAACTGGTAGCGGCTCACGAGGTCGGCGGGGTGCTGAAAATGGCAATGGCTTTTTTTAAAATCTCCAATTCCTGCGCACGACGCTTATTCGCCGCCCGCAGTTGGCGCACCTCGGCGGCTTCTACCGGGTCTGTGGGCAGGGCGGGCTGCGCGGCTTGCTGCCATTTGTAGAGCAGTTTGGGATTAATATTGAGGGCACGGGCGGCCGCTTGGGTCGGGCGGCTTTCGCTCGCCACGCGTAGCGCTTCGGTTTTGAAGGCCGCGTCATACTTGCGGCGTTTATCGGGCTTATCCATGGGGTAGAAAAGATACCACCCAATTCTGTCTCGCTCAACTAGACCACCTCATAGATACCTTGCCGTGGTCAATGATTAAGGGCGTAAAGTAGTATACCAGAACTAAATTGACGGTAATCAGGAAACAATTAAAGAACAGCTAGTAGAGCAATAAGAGTAAAAACCGCACGGATTTCAAAACCGCACTTATAAGCCCTATGGCTGTTGCAGAACTCTATACTCTATTAGAGGAGAGGTATGTTCAGCCCTTCATTCGACCAGAGTAGTAGTAGTAAGCAGGCATTTTAGTCTGTGTTAGACGCGGCCACTCGCCAGAGAGAGTGCTTAATCCTACGAGGATCAAGGTCAGCAATCAAGCTAATGCCGCCGCGCCGACAGGGGCTTTACCTAGGTTCATACCATTCTATCGGAGGTGAATTTTGGTAAGCCCAAATATTCGCTTCAGGTTAGGGCTAGGTTGGCTCGTCGACAATCAGAAACCTAGCTTCTTCTTTATGCGGTTTGGCATTTACCTTCTTTTTTGCGTGCTATTCGTGGGGCCGCAGGCCCGCGCAGCCCAGCCTGATCAGGCTACTACTGCGGCCTACGCCACGTGCCGGACCTTGCTGCTGTCGGATACGCCGTATGCCACTGAGCAAAGCTACCGGCTAACCGATGATGTTAAGTATGAGACAGATGCGAACGGCTATTTTAAATCGTTGAGCGCCGAGGGCACCTGGCCTGATCTAGATTATCATTCCGAGATGCGGAGCGCCTGGCGACCTTCCTGGCATCTGTACCGAATCATGCTGCTGTGCCGGGCTTATAACCAAAACTACGATGCTGCTTGGCGCAAGGGCATTCATCAGGCGCTGGCTTACTGGATAAAAAACGATTATCAGTGCAGCAACTGGTGGCAGAATCAAATTAACGTGCCGTATGCCTATTCCAGCATCATGCTAATGCTGGGCAAAGAGGCCACGCCTGCCGAGCTAGCTTATTTAACCCAAACCCTAGGTCCGCGGGTTGCCCAGAAAAATCCGACCGGGCAGAACAAGATATGGCAGCACGATATTGAGGCGCGTATTGCCTTGGTTAATCAGGATGCAGCGGCTTTCGCGCCGGCGATGCAGCAGATGCAATTGGTGATACAGATCAGCACCGGCGAGGGCATACAGCCCGATTATTCCTTTCACCAGCACGGCGCCATGTTGCAGTTTGGCAACTACGGAATCCACTTCGTGAACAGCCTGCTTTTCTGGATGAAAGTAACCTCTGGAACGCCTTACGCCTTCAGCCCGGAAAAGCAGAAAATCCTTTTCGACTACTGCGCTCAAGGACTTAAATACACTATCTATAAAGGCGCGATGGACAAAACGGCCATTGCAAGGCAGCTGCGCGAAAATGCTGATACCAAGCGCGGTAAGAATCTATACGACGATTTCAAGCTGATTACCTCAGCCTCCAAAACCGACCCTTGCCGCTATGCCCTGAGCGGGTTTGAGCAACCTAGGTGCCCGACCTTGCCGGAGAATAAAAGCTTCTGGCGCAGTGGCTACATGCTCCAAACGAATAGCAACACCTTTGCTATCAGCGTGAAGACGCACGGCCCTTTCGTGAAGAAGGTAGAGTCGATAAACAGTGAAAACCTCTTCGGCGCTTTTCTGAACGATGGCGTGAGCCTGATCCAGCGCAGCGGCAAGGAATACCACAACATCGAACCGCTCTGGAACTGGGCGATGCTGCCGGGCATCACCGCCGACACGACCAGCAATCCGGCAAGCGAACAGGCTTTCAAGTCGGATAACACCGCGGATTTCGTCGGGCAAGTGTCCAATGGCGCTTCGGGTATTAGCGTGATGATGTATAATCGACTAGGCACCAAGGCGCGCAAGAGCTATTTCTTGGTTGAGGGCCAATTGATTGCGCTAGGCGCAGGAATTGAGGCCCCGACCAATACGCATCTGATAACAACCGTGAATCAGTGCTTTTACAATGCTAGGTCGCCTCTGCAAAAAGGTAAATTGGAAAAGGGCGCCAGCTGGGTGTGGCACGACAGTGTCGCCTACATTTTCCCCGACGAAAAGCAGCGCTTCCACACGAATATCTCCGCCCGGAAAGGCAACTGGCAAACGGTGGACGAAGCCTCCGGTAATTCGCCCGCGGCCGGTTCGGTGTTCACTGTTTACGTAGATCATCGGGCGCAAAACAGCTATGCTTACCAGGTGGCGCCCGGCGTGAGCGTAGCCGATATCAGCCGCCGTAGTGCGTTGCTGAATTATAAAATTTTGCTGAACACAGCCCAGCTACAGGCCATCCAAACGCCAAGCGGAGTAATGGCCGTGTTCTACGAGCCGACTACCCTAGGTGCTGCAAAGGATAAAATAAGCGTGGATAAACCGTGCCTGCTTATTCGGCAGACGAAGGGTGACCCGCACGTTTGGGTAGCGGACCCCACGCGAAAGCTCCAATCGGTTACGCTCGTTATTAACAATAAAAAAGTGGTGGCCAACCTTCCGCAGGGCGACAAAGCCGGCTCAACCGTGAGCGTATTTTGAAAAAAGTAGCGGTTACTCCGCCTAATGGAGCGGCCGCTTTTTCACCATGCCGCCTTCCGTGTCGTCGATGCTCTGCTGAATCAGAAAGGCTTTTGGGTCGATGCGGCGTACTTCGGTGCGCAGCTGGGGCAGCTCCAGGCGCGTGACGACGGTGAAAACAATATCACGCGCCTCTTGCTGCTCGCCGCGCTTGCCGTAGCCGCGCTTGCCCTGGTAAATCGTGACGCCGCGACCTAGCTTTTCGGTAATGACCTGGCGGATTTCCTCGCTCAGCTCCGAGACAATCGTGACGCCGGTGTACTGCTCGATGCCGTTGAGCAGGAAATCCAGTGCTTTGGAAGCCGCTACGTAGGTCAGGATAGAATATAAAGCCTGCTGCACGCCCAGGAAAAACGCGGCCGCGCTGAAGATGAACACGTTGCCGATCAGGATTACGTCACTCACTTTTACCAAAGGCGTGTGCTTGCTGATGAGCAGGGCCGCTATTTCGGTGCCGTCGAGCACCGCGCCGCCGCGCATGGCCAGCCCAATGCCCGCCCCGATGAAAAGTCCGCCGAACACGGCCGTCAGCAGCAGGTCGGGGGTGATGTCAGGGAAGGGCACGAAGGCAATCGTCAGAGAAAGGCCGGCAATAGCCAATGCACTCTTGAGGGCAAAGCCGCGCCCGATCTGCTTATAACCTAGGGCGATAAACGGCAGATTAATCACCAGAATCAGCGCGGCCAGCGGCAGACCAAACACCTGCGCCAGCAGCATGGAAATGCCCGTCACGCCGCCGTCGATGAAGTGGCTTGAGAGCAGAAAAGCTTTCAGGCCCACGCCCGCGCTCAGGATGCCGAGTACCACAAGCGCGAAATCTTTGAGGTGGGTAGCGATGGATGACGGGGCGGGTAGCGTAGTAGGCATGGTGCGTAGGATGGAAAGAACAGAAGGCAAGTTAGGCAAAGCGAATTAGGCATTGTTCGGTTAGTACCGAAACTCAAGCAGTACAGACAAGCGCTTCTTTTGCCGGCTATCTTGCCCGAAGCAGACTCTGCAAAGCAGCCTTTGCTGCCGCTCCGGAGACTTTGAGTAGCTTTTCGGCCAAGTTCTTACTCTGTTCCACGTTTATGCTTCGTTTTTTCAGCTGCTTGCTCGTGCTGTGCGCTTTGTCGCTGCACACCCAAGCGCAATCTTTGTACATGCCGCGCGACATTCAACGGGCCTACCAGAAAGGAACCCGCTCGCCCGACGGTCGGCCCGGCAAGAACTACTGGCAAAACACGGCCCGCTACAACATCACGGTGCGCGCCATGCCGCCCGAGCGCGACATCCGGGGCCGCGAAACCATCACCTACTTCAATCATAGCCCCGACACGCTCAAAACGCTCACCTTCCGGCTGATTCAGAACATTCACCAGGCCGGCGCGGCCCGCGACGCCGACGCCGGTTCCGATTACCTGACTACCGGCGTGCAGATTGACTCATTTACCGTGAACGGGCAGGCGCGGCCTACCAACTGGCCCGGCCCTGCCACCGTGAAGGTGGTAACGTTACCCCGGCCTCTACTACCCCACGACTCAGTGCACATGCAGGTGAGCTGGCACTTTCCCCTCTCCAAGCAGAGCGGGCGCGAGGGCCAGATTGACCCCACCACCTACTTTCTGGCGTACTTCTATCCCCGTGTGGCCGTCTACGACGACTATGCGGGTTGGGACCGTATCCCGTTCGTGGATAGCAAGGAGTTTTACAACGACTTCAACGATTACACGCTGCGCGTGCAGGTTCCGGCCAACTACATCGTGTGGGCTACCGGCACGCTGCAAAATCCCAAGCAAGTGCTGCAACCCGCCGCCGCTAAGCGCCTGGCCAAGTCGATGACCAGCGACGAGGTGATTCATGTGGCCACCGCTGCCGACCTGACTGCCAGGAACATCACCGCCCGGCAACCCCTCAACACCTGGGTGTGGACGGCTCGCGACATCTCGGACGTGACTGTAGGACTGAGCGACCACTACGTCTGGGATGCGGCCAGCGTGATAGTAGACCCCGCCACTAAGCGCCGAGCCAGCATGCAAGCCGCCTACGCCGACGCCACCAAGGACTTCCACCAATCGGTGCAGAACGGGCAGAACGCCCTAGGTTGGTTTTCGCGCAACTGGCCGGGCGTGCCCTACCCGTTTCCGAAGATGACCGCCTTCCAAGGCTTTGCCGACATGGAATACCCGATGATGGTGAACGATAGTCCGCAGGAAGATCCGGAGTTTGCCCAGTTCGTGCAGGACCACGAAATCGCCCACACCTGGTTCCCGTTCTACATGGGCATCAACGAAAGCCGCTACCCGTTTATGGATGAGGGCTGGGCTACCACCTTTGAGCTGCTCATCGGCCGGACTGAGCGGGGCGAGCAAAAGGCTGATGCCCTATACCGGCAGTTTCGAATGGGCTGGGTTAGCAATCCGGCCGCCAACCAGGATCTGCCCACCATCACCCCAGCCGATGAGCTGAAGCGCGGCGCCGGCACCAATGCCTACGGCAAACCCTCGGTTAGCTACCTAGCCCTGAAAGACATGCTTGGCGACGCGCTGTTCAAGAAGTGTCTGCACGAGTACATGGACCGTTGGCATGGCAAGCACCCCATTCCGTGGGACTACTTCAACTCGATGAGCAGCGCCTCGGGCCAGGACCTGACGTGGTTTTTTCAAAACTGGTTTTTTACGAATTACTACATCGACTTAGCTGTGGAGAAGGTTGATCAGACGAGTAAGAATCATGCTCTAACCATCCAAAACATCGGCGGCTTCGCGGTGCCGGTGGATGTGAAAGTAGCCTATGCCGACGGCAGCAGCGAAGTGCTGCACCAAACGCCCGCCATCTGGCACGCCGACCAGCGCCACGCTACTGTGCCCTTGAACGCCGATAAAGCAGTAAAATCCATTGAGCTAGCCGGCGGAATATTCGTGGATGCCAACGAGAAAGACAATAAGTGGGCGGCGAAGTAGCGCCAACCTAGGTCTGATAAGAACGTCATGCTGAGCAGCGCGTGCAATGCTAGCTCTAATCGTTAGGGCTTACCACTGCAACGACTGCACGCGAGATTCCTCGCGCTGCTCAGAATGACGTTCTTATCAGACCTGGCTTAGTGTAAACCCTTGGCCAATAGTAAGCTATACTTCCTACACAACTAAACCATGCGACAATTCTTCACGCCGCTTATTCTATTCGCTTCTCTCAGCGTTTCGGCGCAAGCCTTCAAGCCCGACGAAATTGCCCGCTGGCAGCAGCAAGCCAAGCAAATCTCGATTGTACGTGATAATTGGGGGGTGCCGCACGTATACGGCAAAACCGACGCCGATGCGGTATTTGGCCTGCTCTACGTGCAGTGCGAAGACGATTTTGCGCGGGTAGAAGACAACTACATCACCAATATCGGGCGGCTTGCCGAAGTACAAGGCGAAGCCGGTTTGTATAATGATCTGCGGGCTAGGCTTTTCCTTGACAGCACCCAAGCTATTTCGATTTACAAGAAAAGTCCGGCCTGGATGAAGCAGCTGCTGGATGCCTTTGCTGCCGGTACCAACTACTACCTCTACACGCACCCCACCGTGAAGCCCAAGCTGCTGACGCGGTTTCAGCCCTGGATGCCGCTCATGTTCAGCGAAGGCAGCATCGGCGGCAACATCAGCGTGGTGTCGTTGGAGCGCATGAAGGCGTTTTATGGGCAGAAGCGCAAATCGACTTCTTGGATTGACAACGATTTCGAGAAGCTAGATCGGGAGCCGGTGGGCTCGAATGGGTTTGCCATTGCGCCTGCCCGTACCGCCACCGGTCACGCCATGCTGCTGATTAATCCGCACACGTCGTTCTACTTCCGCCCCGAGGTGCAGGTGACGAGCGAGCAGGGCCTGAACGCCTACGGTGCCGTGACCTGGGGACAGTTCTTTGTCTACCAAGGCTTCAACCCGAACTGCGGCTGGATGCACACCTCCAGCAACGCCGACTCGATGGACGAATACCTGGAAACCATTGAGGAGAAAAACGGCAAGCTCTACTACCGCTACGGCAAGAAGCTGCGGCCGGTGCAAGTGCAGAAAGTGAGCCTGGCCTACAAGCAAGACGGCCAAACGCTGCGAAAAGAGTTTACCACCTATCGCACGCACCACGGCCCGGTAGTTGGCCAGCAAACGGATAACAAGTGGGTGACGGTGCGCATGATGGATACGCCCTTAGAAGCCTTGGAACAGTCGTACCTGCGCACCAAAGCCACCGATTATGCGAGCTTCCGGGAAGTGATGAAGCTTAACGGCAACGCTTCCAACAACACCATATTCGCCGACAGCAAAGGCAGCATCGCCTACTGGCACGGCAACTTCATGCCCAAGCGCGACCCTAGCTTTGATTGGAGCCAGCCCGTGGATGGCAGCAACCCAAAAACCGAGTGGCAGGGCTTGCACAAAGTAGAAGAACTGGTGCAAGTGCACAACCCGGCCAGCGGCTGGATTCAGAACTGCAACTCGACGCCCTTTACCGTGTCGGGCCCGAGCAGCCCCTCGAAGCAGCAGTTTCCGCTGTACATGGCGCCCGACGCCGAAAACTACCGCGGCATCAATGCCGTGCGCGTGCTGAGCCGCAGGTCGGTGTTCACGCTGGATACCTTGATTGCGGCCGCCAAAGACCCGCACCTAGCTGCGTTTGAGGAATTGATACCCGCGTTGGTTTCCGATTTTCAGTCGGTTTCCGACGGCGCCAATCCGCCCCAGGGCGACATAGTGGAAGCCATGAAGCTGCTGCGCGACTGGAACAAGTGCTACAGCAAAACCTCGGTGGCCCAAACGCTGGCTATCTACTGGGCCGAGCGCCTTCAGCGGCTGGCCCGCGGCCGCGTGGCTGCCGATCAGAAGCTAGACTACATTGCGTTTACTGGGTTCACCATCCGCAATACTAACCCGCAGGAGAAAGTAACGGCCTTGCAAGAAACTCTGGACGAGCTGACCCACGACTTTGGCACCTGGAAAATGCCCTGGGGCGAGGTGAACCGCTTTCAGCGCCTGACCGGCAACCTCGAAGAAACCTACGACGACCAGAAACCTAGCTTACCGGTGGCTTTTACCTCATCGGCGTGGGGTTCGTTGGCGGCGTATGGCTCGAAGACGCAAGCAGGCACCAAAAAGCGCTACGGCACCGTCGGTAACAGCTTTATTGCGGTGGTTGAGTTTGGGCCGCGCATCAAAGCTAGGTCGGTGCTCACGGGTGGGGAAAGCAGCCATCCCAGCTCGCCGCACTTCACCGATCAAGCCGCTTTATACTGCGAAGAGAACTTCAAAGACGTGCTTTTCTACCCGGAAGACGTTCGGCAGCACGCCGAGAAAACGTACTATCCCGGCGAGCTGTAAGGCGGTCGTAGCGCGCCTCGTCAGAACGTCGTAGCGCGAAGCTCCCGCGTCGCGCATCGTTGAACGACCCAAACCAGATACTGCACCAACGATTATCGCTCAACGATGCGCGAAGCAGGAGCTTCGCGCTACAACGGCTCAATACCACAACCAACTCTATTCTTTCTCCTCACGCATGAAACAACTCAACAAGATTACGCTTGGGCTGCTGACGGGCCTCAGCCTAGCTCTGCCGCTCAGCGGCTTTGCCCAGAAAAAGGCCTCGCTAACCAGCAAGACCAACTCCGCCAACGCCATAGATGCCATTCGCGAAGCTGACCTGAAGCATGATTTATTCGCGCTGGCCGGCGACCATTTCCGGGGGCGGGAAGGCGGCACGCTCGATGAGCTGAAAGCCTCCGCCTGGATAGCCGAGCAGATGCGCGCCATTGGAGCGCAGCCCGCCGGCGACGACGGCACATATTTCCAGTTCTTCAATATTCAGCACCTGCGCATCACCAAGACCAGCCAGCTAAGCATTGGCAGCCACAAGCTCACGCACGGCCAAGATGCATTTGTGCTGGCACCTAGCCCCGCCACGGTGAATGCGCCGCTCGTGTTTGTGGGCACCGGCACGCCCGCCGAACTGGCCAAAGTCGACATCAAAGGCAAGGCCGTAGCCATCCTGTTTTCGGGTACGCCGCCTGCTGATCTGAGCTTTCGGCGCTACATGACCATGACCATGCGCGATAAATCGGCGGAGCTGGTAAAGGCTGGTGCTGTAGCTGTGGTCTACGTTTCGGATGCACGGGCGCAGGATTTGTTCGTGCATTGGAGCACCGGCTACGAGCGGGGCCGCTACGACTTGCCCGGCGGACCCAACACCAAAGTGCCGCAACAGGCGCCTACCGTGTGGCTGCCGGCCACCGACCTAGCGTGGGTACAGCAGGCCGGCCAGCAGTTTACGGCCAACATCAACGTGGAAAATTCCCTCTATCCTTCGGTGAACATCGTGGCGAAAGTGCCCGGCACCGACGCCAAGCTGAAAAACGAGTACGTGCTGTTCAGCACCCACCAGGACCACGACGGCGTGCGCAAGGCCATCGACGGCGACTCCATCTGGAACGGCGCCGACGACAACGCCACCGGCTCGGCCGGCACGCTCGCCATTATGCGTGCTTTCGTGAAAAAACCATCGCGCCGTTCGGCCTTGTTCGTGTATCATGGGGCGGAAGAGCGCGGGCTGATCGGTTCGCGCTACTACTCGGCCACGCCCACGGTGCCCCGCGAAGCCATTGTGGCCGTGCTCAACGCCGAGATGATCGGCCGCAACGCACCCGACAGCGCCGCCCTGCTCGGCTCGCAGCGCCCGCACCGCAACTCCGCCGACCTCGTGAACCTAGCTATGGCCGCCAACCAGGCCGGCCCGAAGTTCAAGCTTGATACGCTGTGGGATAAACCCACGCACCCGGAAGGCTGGTATTTCCGCAGCGACCACCTGCCATACGCCCGCCTAGGTATTCCGTCGATCTGCTACACGACGCTGCTGCACAAGGATTACCACACGCCCAAAGACGAGCCCGAGCGCATCAACATTGCGAAGCTGGCCAACGTAACCCGCTGGATCTACCTGACCGGCTGGACCGTCGCCAACCGCGACCAGCGCCCCACGCCGGACAAAGATTTCAAGCTGGAGCGGTAAAGGAAACGATCAGCTAGCTAAATAAAAACGAGTCAGGCTGAGCTTATTGAAGCATCTCTCCCGCTAAAGTAATCTAATTACTACTGCGGTCGAGATGCTTCAACAAGCTCAGCCTGACTCATTTTTATTTATTTCTGGCTAATTACAGCCAGACCTAGCTATTCGCAGTTCAGCGCGGCATCGAGCGAGGGGCGGCCGGCGCCTTTAATCATGAACAGGATGAGCAAGGCTAGCACACCCGTCGAAATCCACAGCTCAATATTATCCAGGCGGATGCCATTGCGCATGTTAACCAAAAACACAGCGCCGAGCAGAATAGGAACCTGCAAGAGGGCCGCTATGCGGGTCTGGTAGCCAATGGTCAGCAGCGCGCCGCCAATCAGGTGCGTAATGCCAGCGAGCATAGTCGCTTTGCTGTAGTGCGTCGATAGGAAAGGCGTGGTGCTCACCACCTGAAAAACGTCGGAAGCATACTCGGCAAACAGCATCCCTTTTATCAGCAGGAAAACGCCCAGAATGATGCGGGTGATGCCTAACCCTAGGTGCCGATGCGCAACGGGGTGGAGGGATACGGGGGTGGGGAACTGGTGGGTGGTTTCCATGGCTGAGAGGTGAGGAGACGAATGACCGTTTACATAATTGTAAGGTAACGAACCTGGTGCAGAGAACCAAGCGTGACCAAGGCGTTGTTCCGGCTATAATTTTGCGGGAGAGCAGCAACTTAAGCATGGGACTGGCTGCGCGTAGTCCGGCGGCCCGGAACCTAGGTCATCGGACCGTGTTGTGGGCAGGGTTGCAGAACTTAAATTAGGGCTATTCCGTACCTTGCGCACCTTTCAGATACAGTTGAGCTTGCCCGCGCGGCTGACTCGTTTTTAACTTGCATGAATCACCTCGTTTATATGAGCCGGGCCGTCCGGCCGCTATCTGACCAAGACTTGCAGGAGCTGCTGGCTCAGTGCCGGCGCGACAATGCCCGCGACAACGTGACCGGTATCCTGTTTTACAGTCACGGCAACATTGCGCAGCTCATCGAAGGCGAGCCGGCTGTTATTGAAGCGCTGTTTCAGAAAATTGCCCGCGATGGTCGGCACTCGCACGTGCACAAGCTGGTCGAAAAGTCGATTAAGCAGCGCAGCTTTGCCGATTGGTCCATGGCTTTTCATCCCCTGGAGTCGGAAGCATTTCACGAGCTGGCCGGCTTCTTTCTGCCGCACCAGGTACCTGCTATGCCGGGTACGCTCGCCATTGCCGACGCGATGCTCGTGGATCTGGTACGGCAGGCCGTATTCGGACCTGGTATTAGTTCGCAAGATTCGGTTACGGCATCAGTCTAACCACGCGCCCCTCTTTTCCATCCCCCATTTCTAGGCCAACCAGAGCTCCTAGCTCTAAAAAGCCTTCGTTCTGATGTCCGCCGCCTCTCTTTTCTCCCGCCCGTTTGCTATGCGCGACCAACAGCTGCAAGACATTCTGCGACACATGCCCGCCGGCATTGCTACGTTGCTAGGTCCGGAGCTGCGCTATGGGTTTGTGAATGCGCCGATGCAGGCGCTGCTGGGTGGTGAGACGCCCGAGGGGCAGCCGTTCGCCGAGCACGCCAAAGTGATACCGCATGATTTGCTGGAGGTAATGCGGCAGGTGCGTCAGTCGGGGCGCCCGTATGTGGCTAAAGGCTATTGCCTGCCTCTTGCTGGTCCTGCTGGGGATGCGCCGACACCACGCTACTATGACCTGGCCCTTGAGCCGATACAGAGCGAGAACGAGGAAGAACGCGGCTTGCTGCTGTTTGCCGTAGATGTGACGGCGCAGGAGGAAGCCCGCCAGCGGGCCCACGAGCTAGCTTTGGAAACGCGCCGCCTTGATGCGCGCCTGCGTGTGCTCACCGAAACAGCCCCGCAAATCACGTTCACCGTCGATGCCGACGGGCGGTGCGAATACGTCAGCCCACAATGGTACTACTTCACGGGGCAGCCGCCCACGGCCGACCTGAATGCCATCTGGCCGCTGCTGATTCACCCCGACGACCGGCTGCGCGTGCTCTACCAGTCGGAAGCCGCCCGCGCCGCCGGAACCGGCTGGAGCTACGAATATCGCCTGCGTCGCCACGATGGCCAGTACCGCTGGCTGCTGAGCCGGGCGCTGCCCGAACTGCACGGCACCCACGATAAACCCGACAAGCCCGCATACTGGCACGGGGCCATGACGGAAGTGCACGACCAGCGCGCGCTGGCCGACGCGCTACGCCGAGGCGAAGCCGAGCTACGCTTTCTGGCCGACAGCATTCCGCAGCTGATCTGGACTGCCACCGCCGAGGGCCTGATTGATTATTATAACCAGCACACGGCCGAGTACACTGGCCTGACGGGCGAAGAGCTAGGTCCTACGGGCTGGGTTGGGTTGCTCGATCCGGCTGAGCAGGCAGGAGCCGCCCGCCGCTGGATACATTGCGTGGCTACTGGTGAAAGCTACGAGGGTCTCTTTCGGATGCGCCGCCACGATGGGCAGTACCGCTGGCACCTCATCCGGGCGCGGCAGCTCACCGATGAGCGCGGGCCGTGCTGGTTCGGCGCCTGCACCGATGTCGACGATCAGCACCGCCTGCGCGAAGTGCTGCAAACGCAGTACGACGAGCTGGCGCGCACCAACCGCGACCTGGACACGTTCGTGTACGCCGCCTCGCACGATTTGAAGCAGCCGCTGCACAACCTGCGGGGGTTGTTTGACGAACTGCGGCGCACGGCCTCGTTCGACGACCCGGAGCAGGAAGTGATACTTGGCATGGTGGATGAAGCCCTGCAACAGCTCGACACCACGCTGCACGATTTGGCGGCCACGGTGCAGGCGCAGCGGCAGCTCACCGCTCCCACCGAGCCAATTCAGCTGGCTGGCGTGACCGAAGAAGTGCTGCTCGGCCTGCGAACCCAGATTCAGGAGGCGCAGGCCAATATCATCCTGGAATTCGAAGCGGCTCCTACGCTGGTGTACGGGCGCGCCAACCTGCGGAGCGTGCTGCACAACCTGCTCAGCAACGCGCTCAAGTTTGCGCACCCCGAGCGAGTGCCGCATATCACGGTCGCCAGCCACTTGTCGCCGGTCGGGCAGCCTGTGCTGATGGTGCAGGATAACGGCCTGGGTATGCGGCTAAAAGATGCTTCCGACCCCGCGTTTCAGCTCTTTGAGCGGCAGCACCCGCAGCTGGCGGGCGCAGGGGTGGGGCTGTATCTGTTGCAGCGCATCATCAGCAGCCGCGGCGGCCACCTGGAGGTAACGAGTACCCTCGGCGAGGGGACTGCCTTCACCGTCTATTGGTTTGAATGAGCCGGTAAGCTAGGATGTCATGTCAGGCGAATGGAAAGCTAGGTTCCGGCTTATGTTGTAGTGCCACCCGCATCAATGCCGAGGCCGGCCAACACCCGGCTTTTTACCGCCAGCGCGCCTATCAATCGGCACACGGGTAGCGGCGCTACTTTCAGCAGCGTAGGCAGTGCCACGATATTTTCCTTGTCGGCCTCCTCCGGGTGTTGCTGTAAGTCGATGATTGTCAGCTTGCAGCGTCCGGCAAGATGTTCGTCGCAGATTCCCTGAATAGTCTCAATTGCTTGGCGCGAACGGGGTCCATCACCGGCTACGAATAGCTTTAACTCCATACGCGTAATAGGCCGTTGGCCGATCATTTGCGCCCTAGGGCATTTTCTCTTGCTCGATCTTCGATAGATCTTCTACACCTACTCCGATAATTTGGCGCGCGTGACCAGAGCCTGATAAGCGGGTGAAAGCGAATTAGGCCGGTTCGTCAGCTCTGCAACCTCATCCAGCGTCAGCTCCCCATCGATGTAGCGCTGCAAATCGGCCAGCACGTAAGCCGATAGTTCGCCGCCACCTAGCTGGGCCACTGCCACGCCCCATTCGGCCTGGCGCTGCCGCTGCTGACGGGCCGCCAGCTCCTCAGCAGATAAATCCGGGGGGAAAGGGTTGAAATACTTGCTAGCCATACCAGCTTCAAACGCAGCACCGCCGGCCTGGTATCGACCTCGTAGGCATTTTTATTTTACGAGTGCACCGCGGCGCGTCGGCTTACCGCAACTCCGAGTCCTGGTGGAAAGTCAGGTGCACAATCTGGGCCAGCAGCGAGGCGCCTTGCTCATCGGTGCCGATGTGCTGGGCGAGTTGCTCGGGGTGGGCAAAGCCGGCCAGCGTATTCATCGCGCTGGTATCTACCGGCTGGAAAGCCATCGACCACTCGCCGAAGCTACGGTGGGCCAGCTCTTTATCGGCCAGCTTCATCACGCCGGTATGGCGGGCGTCCTGGCGAATGCGCTCGTACAACGGGCGCACTACGGCCTCATCGCCCTCAATCACCTGCACGAAATTTTGCTTGTGGTACAGCAGAACTCCCGTGATATCGTGGGCGGCATTGAACGAGCGCGCCTGCGTCAGCAGTTCCTGTAGGTCGGGGTCGGGCATTTGCCTAATGGCCGTACTGAGGTAAATGATGTGGTGCAGAGCCATAAGAAGAGCGGACCGCCACGGTGGCTGTCTGTTTGGAGAAAGGAGAGATAAACCAGACTTGGCGGGGCAATTTACGCAGCAGATGAAAACCGGCACTGAATTAGCCGGGCACCCAGCATAATAATCGCATCTGGCAAGGCAGCTGCCTGACCTCTACAGATTTAAAAAAACGGCTTTGTGCAATAGCGGCAAACCTAGGTTGTACTTCCGCAGTGCCTGCTGCGCCGTTGCTGTCGGCCACGACGGCGGCTCCAATTACCCATTGCATTTTTAGTAGTACCTTTAATGACCTAGGGGCCTAGTGTAACTAAAGTGCGACCTGGCCGAGCGTTGGTTGAAACTCGTTGGGCCATCCGATTGTCCTTGTTGCGCATTGCCGCAGGGATTGTTTTTGCCGTACCACCCAGGCAAGCCCTCTTTGGCAGAACACAGTGCAGTGGTCGTTCAGCTAACATCTGCGCGCTTATTTTCTTTACTATAACACGTCAACCCGGTTTTGAACCGATCTGGCTTTCATCCGGTAGTCTGTTCCGGATGAGCTTACCTTCTTTCAAGACTTCTCCATTTTATGCAAGACGCTATAACTTCTTCTGCTGCCATCCTGCCTCAGCTGCCCAAAGCCCCAACCGGCATTGAAGGGCTGGATGAGATTACAGAAGGAGGTCTGCCCAAAGGCCGCCCCACACTGGTGTGCGGCAGCGCTGGCTGCGGCAAAACCCTGATGGGCATCGAGTTTCTGGTGCGCGGAATTCTGGAGTACGATGAGCCCGGCGTGCTGATGGCCTTCGAGGAAACGGGGGAGGAGCTTGCCGCTAACGTAACCTCGCTGGGTTTTGATTTGCCCGGCTTACAGGCACAAAAAAAGCTGAAAGTCGACCATGTACACATCGACCGCTCCGAGATTGAGGAAACCGGCGAGTACGACCTGGAAGGCTTGTTCATCCGCCTAGGTTACGCCATCGACTCCATCGGGGCCAAACGGGTGGTGCTCGATACTATCGAGTCGCTTTTCTCGGGTTTCCCGAACGAGGCCGTGCTGCGCTCCGAGATTCGGCGGCTGTTTCGCTGGCTCAAAGACAAGGGCGTTACTACCATCATCACCGCCGAGCGCGGCGAAGGCTCCCTGACCCGGCAGGGCTTGGAAGAGTACGTATCGGACTGCGTGATTCTGCTCGATAATCGCGTCATCGACCAAATCACAACCCGCCGCTTGCGTATTGTGAAGTATCGCGGCAGCACCCACGGCACCAACGAATACCCGTACCTGATTACCGAAGAAGGTATTTCTGTGCTGCCGGTTACGTCGTTGAAGCTAGCTCACGAAGTATCCGATGAGGTGGTGTCCACGGGCATTCCGGCCCTGGATGAAATGTTCGGACGTAAAGGGTTTTACAAAGGCAGCAGCGTGCTGATAACGGGCACGGCGGGCACGGCCAAAACCACCCTTGCCGCTGGCTTCGCCAATGAAATCTGCCGGCACCAGCGCCGCTGCCTGTTCTTCGCCTTCGAAGAGTCGCCGCAGCAGCTGATCCGCAACATGCGCTCGGTGGGCGTCGACCTAGGTCCGTGGGTGGAGCAAGGGCTGCTCCGCATCGAAGCCTCCCGGCCCACCCTCAACGGGCTAGAAAAGCACCTGGTCACGCTGCACAAGCTCATCGGCGAGTTCCGGCCCGATGCCGTCGTCATCGACCCCATCAGCAACTTGGTGACCGTGGGCAACATTGCCGAGGTGCGCAGCATGCTCACTCGCCTGATTGATTATCTCAAAGTGAACAACATCACCGCGCTGTTCACGTCGCTGATTAACGGCCGGAATATTCAGCAGGAAATGACGGAAGAAGGTGTTTCGTCGCTGGTGGATACCTGGATCAGTGTGCGCGACTTAGAAGGCGTGGGCGAGCGAAACCGCGGCATCAGCATTCTGAAGGCTCGCGGCATGGCGCATTCCAACCAAGTGCGTGAGTTCGTCGTTACAGATCATGGCATTCAGCTGCTCGACGTTGTGATTGGCCCGAGCGGCATCGTGACGGGCGCCGGCCGCCTCACGCAGCAGATGCAGGAGCAGGCGCAGGAACTGGCTGCCCAGCAAGAAGCCGAACGCAAAGACCGGGAACTGGCGCGCAAGCGCCGCGTGCTGGAAGCTACCATCGACAACCTCCGGACGGAGTTCGAATCGGTGGAAGAAGAGCTGCGGCAAATCAATCAGGAGGAGCAGGTGCGGCTGGAAAAGCTAACGGAAGGCCGCAAGCAGATTGCCACGCCCGCCAAGAAGGAGTAGCTAGGTTTACTGACTACCCACCTGCTCAGTTTTAATTTACTAGTGCTGTCATAAAAGACTGGACTCGCCAACATTACCCCATTCATGGAAGAGGAAACCTGGGAATTACGTTTGTACGTAGCCGGTCAAACCACCAAGTCAGTGACGGCCTTAGCCAACTTGCGCAAGTATTGCGAACAATTCTTAAAAGGACGCTACCAGCTCGAAGTCGTTGATCTATTGCAACATCCGCAGCTAGCGGAGGGCGACCAGATTCTGGCCATCCCGACGCTGGTGCGCAAGGTACCGGAGCCCATCCGCAAAATTATCGGTGACCTGTCGAACCAGGAACGCGTGCTGGTCGGGCTGGATATCCGGCCACTGGAAGGTAAAGGTCCGCGGTAGAATGGAAGGGGAAGGAAGTCTGGAGCAGACGGCAGCTGAGTACGTACTTCATTTGTTTATTACCGGTGCCACGCCCAACTCCACGCGAGCTGTGCGCAACATCAAGGAAATCTGCGAGCAGCACCTGAAAGGGCGCTACGAGCTGCTGATCATTGATATCTACCAGCAGCCTGACCTAGCCCGGCAGGAGCAGATCATTGCGGCGCCGACGCTCATCAAGAAGCGGCCTGTGCCTCTGCGCCGACTGATTGGCGACTTATCGGAGCGTGAACAGGTGCTGACGGCCCTAGGTATTTTTCCTGGTGCTCTACGTGAAAATGGTCATGAGTGAAGACCCCACAAACGGGTACGGGAATTTAGCGCAGGAAAATCAGGAGCTGCGCTACCGCCTGCAAGAGGCTGAGGAGCTGATTACGGCCATCCGCACGGGTGCTGTGGATGCACTGGCGGTGCAGGGCGCCGACGGCCCGCAGATCTTCACGCTGCAAAGCGCCGACCAAGGCTACCGCACCCTCATCGAGCAGATGAACGAAGGGGCGCTGCTGCTGAGCCATGATGCCACCATCTTGTACTGCAATGCCTGCCTGGCGGGCTGGCTGAAACGCGGACTGGAGGAGGTAATCGGGGCTTCCTTTGGCAGCTTCGTGCCGGCTAGCTTTCAGGCGTATTGCGCGGAGCTGGTGGCACAAGGCTGGACGGGTAAGGGCAAAGGCGAACTGCCGCTGCAAGTGGCCGATGGTTCGCTGCTGCCCTCGTCGGTGTCAATGAATTTGCTGGCTTTCAACGACACACCCGTGCTGGCGGTGATTGTGACGGACTTATCAGCGCAGGAAAAGATCAAGGCCATTCAGGCGCTGGTAGCCGAAAAAAACGCACTGATTGCCCATAAAAACGAAGAGCTTAAGCGGCAGGAGGCCGAGTGGCTACTCATGGAGCAAGCCGCCGCCGAAACTCGCCGCATTCTGGAAGGTATTCCGCAAATAGCCTGGACAGCCGATTCGGAGGGAAGGGTGACGTACTTCAATGGCCGTTGGTTCGACTACGTTGGGCAGAAGCGTGAGTTGCCCACAATGCAGTGGCTGCATCCGCAGTACCTGCACCCCGACGACGTGACGCCCGTGAAGGCGTGCTGGGAACACTGCCTGCAAACCGGCAACGCGTTTGAGATAGAGTGCCGCTTTCGTGACCAAGCGGGTAATTACCGCTGGATGCTAGGTCGGGCGCTGCCGTCGCGCTTCGAAACCGGCGAGATTGTGCAGTGGGTTGGTACCTGCACCGATATTCACGAGCAGAAGCTAGCCCAGGAGCGTATCGATCAAGCGCAGAAACTGTTGCAGGAGAATAACGAGCAGCTAAAGCGCATCAACGCCGACCTCGATAACTTCATCTACACGGCCTCGCACGACCTGAAAGCGCCGATCAACAACATTGAGGGCTTGCTGCACGCGTTGCTGTCGGAGCTGCCCGCCGATATTGTGAGCAACGAGGAAGTGCAGCCGCTCACCGATATGATGCAGGACTCGGTCGACCGCTTCAAGCGCACTATCGAGCACCTAACGGAGGTGATTAAGCTGCAAAAAGAAAACAACCAGCCCATTACGCCGGTCAATCTGAAAACCATTATTAAGGAGATTCTGCTGGATCTGACGCCGCTGCTCCGGGAGTCGGCCGTACAGCTGGATATCGACGTGCAGACATGCCCGACGGTTAACTTCTCCGAAAAAAACCTGCGCAGCGTAGTGTATAACCTGCTCAGCAACGCCATTAAATACCGTTCGTCGGAGCGCCCACCGTATGTGCGCATCCGGTGCCGCAGCGTGGATGACTATGCCGTGCTGGATGTGCAGGACAATGGCCTAGGTCTGAACACGGTTGATAACTCTAAGTTATTCAGCATGTTTCAGCGCTTCCACGACCATGTGGAAGGCACTGGCATTGGGCTGTACATGGTGAAAAAAATCATGGAAAATGCCGGCGGCCGCATTGAAGTAACCAGCGAGCTAGGTATGGGCTCCACCTTCACGGCGTACTTCAAACAGTAACCTAGGTTGGAGCTATTGAAAAGGTAAGCTGCTGATAAACAGCAATGAGCCTGCTATTTCTCCGTAAGGATATTATTGAAGTACTTCTGGAGCACGCCATTTATCTTGTCCTTGGTCAGGGGCTTGCTCAGGAAGTCGGATACGCACAACTGCTGGGCGCGGGCCGCATCGGCCGGGTGCAGCGAGGTGGTGAGCATCACAATGACGATGGCCTTTTGCTGGGCCAGCGGCAGCTGCTGGTAGGCTTGCAGAAACTCGAAGCCGTTCATCACGGGCATGTTCACGTCCAGCAGAATCAGGGCGGGGCAGGCGCCGTCGGGGGAGGGCTGGCAGTGGTGCTGCAACATATCGAAGGCTTCTTGCCCGTTCAGTGCCACGATCAGCTGCTCCGTCACGGCGAGGCCTTCCAGCAGGCGCTGATTGAGGAAGTTGTTAACCGGGTCGTCGTCGACTAACAAAATGCAGGGTAGTTTTCCCACGATAAGCGAAGGTAAGTAGTTCGTTCAGATAGTAGAGCTTTCCTGGTGTTTCTGAGATGATCGGAAAGCCATTTGGTGGTGAGTGGGACAGGGGCTAAGCAGCGGGCAGCCAACCGCTACATTCTGTTTTAAATTTAGGGGCGAGCGCCGCCGCTGAACCTCCCTACACAATCAGGAGTATACGCGCAGAAAGGATTCAAGTGCATGCCGCTGGCCGGATACGGCCGGCAACAACGCCGTAGTCCGAAGCTAGGCTCTTCTGCGCCAAATACCCGAAGGCGCTATTGCTGAATAGGTTATTAAGGAAAATAACGGCGGAAGATGCAGCGAAGGAATACGACATAAGGTGGCTGCTCACCAAGGAGACCTTCAAAGAAAACAATAAAGTACCAAATTAAGACACTTCGGCGGCGCACCTGCAACCTTGCGGTCTGCTCGGGCGCTTTCCGCTACCTTTACCCGCATAGCTGTATCTAACCTCCTGCCGCGAATGATCCGGACTGTTATTTTCGATATGGATGGTGTTGTTATCGACACCGAACCCATTCACCGCAACGCTTTCTTCACTCACTTCGGTGAGCTAGGTATTAACGTTCCCGACGAGATGTACGCCACGTTTCTCGGCTCTTCGACCCGCAACATGTACCAGCGCATCAAGAAGGCGTTTGGGCTCAGCGAAGAAGTAGAGGACCTGATGAACCGCAAGCGCGAGCTATTCAACAAGCAGTTCGATGAGGATACGAGCCTCGACCTGCTGCCCGGCGTGCGCCGGCTGATTGAAGATCTGCACCAGCAAGGCGTGCAGCTCCTGCTCGCTTCTTCGGCCTCGAAAGCAACGATTGCCCGCGTGTTCAAGCGCTTTGAGCTGTACCCGTACTTTTCGCACCTGATTAGCGGTGAAGACTTTACGGAGTCGAAGCCCAATCCGGAAATCTTCAACCACGCTGTGGCGCTTTCACAAACGCCCCGAAACGAGTGCATCATCATCGAGGACTCGACCAACGGCATTGCCGCGGCTAAAGCGGCGGGCGTTTACTGCATCGGTTACGCCAGCGAGCATTCGGTTCTGCAAGACCTAGGTTTGGCCGATCAGGTGATTCATCATTTTGACGAGCTGAACGCCGAGAAGATCAAAGCCATTACGCCGCAGTAATGGTTGAATGAACGAGTAATGACTTAGCCCAAGTGGCGGAGCCCTGCTATGCGAAATGCAGGGCTTTTTTATGGGATGGATAAAGAAGCCAGAAAGCTCTTTTAACTGCTTGTGAATTAGCTTAACAAACAGTAGGACAGGAATATATAAATAAATTGTTGATATTATTCAGAGGATAGAGCGTAGGTTTAGAAGCCTTCTGTGCACTACTACCTAGGTGCATGTCCGTTCCTTCCCAAAAGCGTCTGACTCGTTTGGTTCTGTTCTTTCACCATACCACAATCATGATTACATCTACTCCCATAAGCCATCCTGCGGCTTCAACTAAAGGCAGATTAACTGCCGCCCTGAGCACAGGATTAGTGCTCCTCGCATTAGCCGCTACGCCAGCGCAGGCCCAAGTTCCGGTGGTAACGAGCGTTATGCCCACCCGCAACGCCGTAGCTGCCCCGCGTACCACGCCGGTAGCTGCTACCTTCAGCGAACCACTGAACAACAGCACCGCTACGCAAAACGCGCTGAAAGTATTCAGCTTACAAGCAGGCGGGCAAAAGGCTGGTACGACCACTATCAACGGTAATTCATTGACGTTCAAACCAACCACGAGTTTTAAACCAGGTGAAATCGTATCGTCTACCATAGCCCGGACCGTGCAAAACACCAGCGGGCAGAACCTGGCTCAGGGGCAAGTCTTTCAGTTTACGACGGCGACCATGCCTAGCAGCGGCCTGTTCGCCGGTGGCTCCGAATTAACACAGTACGGCGGCGTAGACATAAAGACGGGCGACTTAGACAACGACGGCGACCTCGACTTGATTAGTGCCAGCGGAGGCGTTTATCTCAACACTGGCAACGGCACTTTTGTGACGAGCGGTACTAGTGTTGGGGGTAATAGTGTGGCAATAGGGGACTTAGATGCTGACGGTGACCTCGACTATGTAGTAGGCATTCTCCTCACCGATGGCTTGTTCGTCGGGTTAAATAACGGGAATGGTACTTTCACAGTCAGGCAGGTTATCGGAGCCGGCGGCTATTTTGTGAATGTACTGCTTGTTGATATCGACGCTGATGGGGACCTCGATGTTTTGGCTGGAGGTGCCGAAGGAAGTGAAGTACACCAAGCCCTCAACAATGGCAATGGTAACTTTAGTCGGGGCTCCGGCATCGTTGTAGGTGTAAGGCTTACGGTGGCTCCTGCTGTGGGCGACCTAGACAACGATGGCGACCTAGATGTTGTGGCTACGGCTAGCTATGAGAGCAAGGCTCGAGTGGTGCTGAACAACGGAAATGGAGGCTTCAGTGGTGGCTCAGAAGTAGCCGTAGGTACGGGACCATCGGCCATTGCCCTAGCCGATATTGACGGCGACGGCGACCTGGACCTGCTCACGGCTAATAGCCGTACCGTGAGCGTACGGGTGAACAATGGCAGCGGCGTCTTCTCCGGCACCCAAGAAGTAGCTGCTGGCGGCTCTCCCCGCAACGTGACCACCGGCGATGTAGATGGTGATGGCGACCTGGACTTTGTAGCTGCTAATGTCAGCAACAACACCATAAGCGTATGCCTGAATAATGGCACAGGCACCTTCACAAGCAGCCAGCAAATTGCCGTTGGCACTAGCCCTTACGCCATAGGGCTAGGTGACCTGGATGGCAACGGCACGCTGGATCTGGCCAGTGTCAACAATAACCCGAATAGTGGTTCAGTAAGCGTGCGCCTAAACACCCAGGTGCTAGCATCGGCATCGGGGCAAAAACTACAGGCGCTGAGCTTATATCCAAACCCGGCGCACACGAGCGTACGCCTGCAACTGCCCAGCGGATACACGAGTCAAGGCTTGCAGGTAAGCATTATGAATGCCCTGGGCCAAGTGGTGCTAGCGCAACTGCTGCGCGCCACCGGAACAACGACTGAGCTAACGTTGCCGAGCTTAGCACCGGGTTTGTACACCTTGCAACTGAACACCAGCCAAGGCAACCTAGCTTCGCGTTTGTTAGTGGAATAACAAACCATGACCTAACATACAGATGCCGGTCCACGAAACTAGCTCGTGGGCCGGCATCTGTATGTTACAAAATAATCGTGCGCACCGAGCCGTGGCCGACCGCGTTGGTGAAGATATCGTCGTGGATGAGATTGGGCGAAGGAGCGGCCGGTGCGCTGGCTTTGTTCAGGCCGGCGTTGCCGGTGGCCGACTTGGCAGAGCTAGGTTTGGCCGGCCGGCGAATCAGCGTCTGGTAAGAGCCGGCCGAGAGGTACACGTCCCGGTCGGTATTTTCCAGCGTATTACCCTCGATGATGGTACCGAGCACGGCCGGAATCCCTTCATCCATAAATGGTTGCGGGCCCGGATGCCACTCGTGGTAGGCAAACAGGCCATTGGGGTAATTGGCATCTACCACCGTCTGTACATTGGGCGTGCGGGCAACGAGCGTGTTGTCGCGCATCACAAAGTCGAGCACGGCAATGCCGAAGGTCTTGGCCTGCGCGTGCAGCACCGCGTGCACCCCGATGAAGCCGCCGTTGCTGGGGTCGTTGGCTACGTTCACAGTGTTGCGGATCACCTCGTTGTTCCAATGCGGGTTGAACTCCAGCTTTTCTTCCCCCTGCTGAATAGGCGTAAAATCGATAGCGCCGTTGTTAGTCAGTCGGTTATCAATGAGGGCTACCTGATTGACCGCGCCCTGATACAAGGTGATGCCGCGGCGGTTGCCCTCCAGCGTGTTGCCCTGCACCAGCCAGTTGTGCGCCGTCCAGTTGAAGATGCTGTAGCGGCTGGTGGCGTCAGGAGCTAGGTCCCAGGCGCGGTCTACGGTCAGCTCGGTGCCGGTGCGGCTCTTGATGAAGCGCCATTGTCCCGCGCCGCGCCCATACACGATGGACACCACCTGATGCGGCGGAAACGCAGACTTCCAGTTCTTACTACGGTCTTGCAAGGTAGTCGCCGTGCCGCCGGTGGCCGTGCCCGTGTCCTGCTCCTGGCGCTGAGTACCAATCCCTTCGCTGATGATGGTTTCGCCGTCGTTGATGTTGACGGTGGGCCAGTTCTTCACCTTAAACGTGTTGTTGAGCACCGCCACGTTGCGCGTGAAGTTCATAATCAGCACGTGGTTCACAACCTGAAGCGGCTGGTTGTTGCGCTCCGTCGGGTACTTGATGCCGCCGAGCCGGTACACCGTGTTGTTCTCAAACACGCCGCCGTCGGCACTATTGATGTTGATGCCATCTACGGCGTAGGTCGTGGTGTTGCCGCGCACCACCCAGTGCTTGGTGCCGTCGAGGCGCAAGGGACCGTGAATGCCCGCCGCGAAGTTGATGCCCTGCGTGAATTCGTTGTTGATAATAGCCAGCTTCTGGTGCTCGGCCATTTCCAGCCACGCCGATTCGTTCAGGGTAAAGCGGCAGCCTTTGATAAAAAATTCCACGCCCTTGCCCAGCATGTTGTTGTACGGATTGGTGACGCTGGGCGTGCTTTGGTTTTCGTAGGTGAGGTTGCAGAGGCCGCCGCGCCGGCAGGTGCCATACAGGTCGGCGGGGCTGTCGGTCAGCAGAAACGTCCAGGATTGCTGCTTGGGGTTCGGGCTGGTGTTGCCGTGCACCACTAGCTTGGTTTGGTTCTTCCCGTCGCCCATCAGCACCACGCCCGACAGCAGATGCAGCCCGTAGCCCGTGAAGCTCAGCTTGTAGGTGCCCGCCGGCAGGCGCACGATGCCGCCCCCCATCTTCCAGACTTTCTGAATAGAGTCGTTGATGGCGTCGAGGTCGTTGGCGGTGCCGTTGCCCAAGGTGGGTTTGTCGGGGTTGGTTCTGGCGTTGTAGATGGTGGTTTTGTACTTGCCCGGCGCCCACCCGACCCCTAAGTGGAAGTAGTCGACGCCCGCCGGCAACGTCTTTACGGTTTGCTCGACTCTGGTTTCGGCATCGCTGCCGCCCAGCCCGTTGCTTACGTAGAGCACATACTCGGCGCCGTGGGCCAGGCCAGCCGGCGTGTGGCACACCAGCTTGCGGTCGTCGCTGCCTACGCTGTTTACCTGCCCTAGCAGACTTTTGCCGCCGCTTTTGGGCTCAAAGCGCACCCTGGTTTTGCCAGGTATCAGTTGTAGGTTCTGCCCAAAAATCCGTAGGTACTCGCCCGGCACAATTTCCGGCGAATCCAGAAACAAGCCCCTGGCCCGGTTCACGTACACCGGCGGGCTCTTCTGCTCATTCTCCTGCACGTACAGCCGGTACAGTTCCGGCCCGGTTCCGGCTGGCGCTTCCACCAACACGCTGCCTGCGCCCTGCGCCTGAGTTTTGCCATCGGCGCTCTGGATAGGGGCTAGCTTTTGAAAGCCGCCGCTGCCCTTTGCCAGGTACACCTCGGCCGTAGGGCCGAAGCTGCCTTGCAGACTAATGGCCTCGCCCGGTTGGGCCGACGGCGTGCAGTTGAAAATAACACATTCGGTAACCGGCGCTGCTGCTACAGCAGCCTCTTCCGACGTAGCTGCCGAGCAGTTTGTTGATAGCAAGCTCGTCGCTATTCCCGCTGAAGTACCAAGCCAACCCCTGGCCGAAACAGCGGGAGTAGTAGGGACAGTAAGTGCAGGAGCGGCTGACGTAGGCAGGAGCGAGGGCATGAGGCGCGGATTGTCTCGGGAAAGAGGGCGAAAGCCGGGCGCTGCTCTTTACCCAAAAAGCAGCGCTTTGGCTGACCTAGGTCTTGGCGGGAAGCCTGACTAGCTCGTCCAACGAAAGTAAAGGAGAATTTGGTACGAGTTGGCCGAAAACCAGAAAAGCCGCTTCGAGCGGCTGATTGGCTTGGGATTTCCGTATGTGGAAGCAGCTGCTTGGGTAAAGGCGCTCACGCTTGCGCGTTAAGCCAAGCAGACGCCGCAGCAACGTCGTCGAATAAGGCGACCCTAGGTTGCGAGCAATGCTGGACGGCTAGCTCCATCGACTTACGAATAGCGGCGTCAGAGGAGCCGATCCAGGCGTAGTAGCGGACGCCTTGGCGGGCGATGATGCTAAAAAAATGCTGACTGACCCAATCGGCAACTTCCTCCCAGTCGCTGTCGACTTGGCTGCTGTCGTCCAGAACCTTGTCGCATGGCATCCGGGACAGGCACTGACGCATGGCCGCGCAGCCCGCCAGCACCGACACCACGTCGTGCTGGCCCTTCCATTCGGCGTGCAGGAGCTGGCTGGATTCATCGACAGAGAGTACGAGAGATGGCGTGTCAACTACTACAAATACTTGTGGATAAGGCATTTTTGTGAAGAGCAAACGAGGTGAGAATGGGAGAGCGGGATCAGCAGGAAGCGTTAGTTGAGCAGCGACCCTTGCATTCGGCTACAGACAACATAATCGCACGTTAGATCAGCTTTGTCACGCCTAACGCTGCACATTGTTCGTGAGTAAGCCTGCTTGCCAGCCGACCAGCGTACACAACTAGCACAAGAGCATAGGGGAGCGTACACCATAGGCGTATCAGGTTGATCTTACTTCCCAAATCTACTTCGAAGTAAATTGGATTCACTCCCATATAACACGGGAAATTAGTGCGTTAACTACGCAAAAATTGTTTTTAACCGATATGCAGCTGCCTACCGGCGCCTTTACCAAATACTGTTCAGCTCAGAACTGGGATTATGAAAGGAACTTAGGTAGGACTTTTATTAGAGAATTTGAATTTATCCGATATGCTGCTCTGGAATATTGCTGAACGTAACGTAATGGTTTACAAGAGGTTTTTAGTTATTAAACGGAAGAATATAACTTTTATAATATATGGCGCTGTTTTTGAAAAGCTGCTCCCACACCTTATTAGTTATGTCCGTTACAGAAACTCAACTAACGACTTGTTTGCAGGAATTCGATGTGCGTCACGCCGGCCTCCTGCTAGCTGAATGGGTTCAGCAGTACTACTTTGCGCTCAAGCTTACGGCCGCGCAACAGGCTCAGCTCCAAAACTACTGCTACCAGATCATTGAGCGCCATTCGGGGCTGGATCTGGAGGCGCTGCTGGAAGAAGCCACGGTGTGCTTGCACCGGGTGCGCAATCCGGCGGGAGCGGAAGCCAGAGAAGTGGTCTTGCTGGCAAAAGCCAATAGCTAGCTTCTCCAAAGTTGCGAGCTGCCCCAGGTGACGCACCGCGCTCGGCAGCTCCGGAGTGCTTCACCTATTCCGCAAGCAAAAAGCCCCAACCAACGGGCTGAGGCTTCTTGCTTGAAAATTCAGGAAATGCGGCGGACCTAAGGTTGTCTCAACCCTGAAATCCGCTGAAATTTAGCTTGTTGGTCCGCTGTCTACCTTCGCCTCGATGGTCGTTTGCACGGCCGTCGACACCGCCGACAGCAGATCATAGCCCGTGGCTGCTTCAATGGCGTTTACCGTGGTGCGGTAGTTTCCCCACGAAGAGCTGACGCTGTTGTTGTTGGGCGTATTAATAGCAATAACGCGGGTGCTGCTCGTTACGCGGCTCGCGTCGCCGGTGCCCACCGGCAACACCACCACCACTTTCCAGCAGTTAGACGGCACCGTCACACGACCATTATCAATGGTGCTCACGGTGCCGTTGGAGCCGGTTCCACCTTTGCCGTAGCTCCCGCAGATGATGTAGAGCTCATTGCCGGCATTCACCAGCGTGCGGCAGTAGTTTTCGAGCCCGGCCCAGGTCTGCTGGTTGTTATTGGGGGCTTGCGGCATCATATTGCTCATCAGGAAGGTAGCCGAGTTGTCGGCCACCGAGCCGGTACGGTCGGCGGAGGGACAGTTGTGGCCACGGTCGAAGCCCGAGCCGCTGTAGCTGGTGCTGCCCACCCGATACCAGCCCGAGGGCAGCGTGTTATCAGCCGCGAAGTTATCCTGCCGCGCCGTGCTACCAAGCCAGGCGCTGCTCAGGTGCCAGCTCACCCAGTTGGGCTTGCCCTGGTCGCGGTGGTAGCTCATCGTGTACTGCGTTTTGGTGAGCAGGTAGTTGCTGTAGTTGGTGGTGCTGGCCGTGGCACCGCTAGGGTTGCCCATAGCCAGGTTGCCGTCGCGCGTTGCCGTGGCGTCTTGCAGCTGAGAGGTTGCCGAAACGGCACTGTTTGGCGCTACTACATCGTCGTGCGAGCAGGAAACGGCCAGGGAACCTAGCATGGCTAGGGTCAGGAGACGGTAAAAAGTTTGTTTCATAGCGAGGGTTGGGGAAGGATGATGGTGAAAGCGCCCGCAAAGTTGCGACTTGCCTGGCAAGGGTAAGTTACCGGAATATTATCATTAACAAAGTTTTGTCCTATTTAATATAGGTAATACGCTATGTTCGGTGAAGCTGAAAAACGTGCTTGGCTGCTCAGTTTGGCAAATACCTCCTACCTTTTACCCGCCGGGCAGAAGGCCTAAAAAGTTTCGGTACGTTGCCCGCAAGCTAGGTCCGTACCACAGTGCACGCGCTGTTACGCCAGGCACTTTCCCTTTGCATTTATTCCGATGCTCATCCGTATTCCCTTGCTCACCAAGCTAGCCGCAGCCTGCCTGTTGCTGGCTCCTTGCGCCAACGCTCAGACTTCGGCGCCGCCGACCTCTTCTTTATCGGAAGTGTGGGTGCCGGACCTAGGTAATGGCACTTACAAAAACCCGGTGCTCTACGCCGACTATTCCGACCCCGACGCCATCCGCGTAGGCGACGATTTCTACCTGACTTCCTCCAGTTTCAACTGCGCACCCGGCTTGCAGATTCTGCACTCCAAAGACCTGGTGAACTGGTCGATTATCGGGACGGTGTTCAGGCAGCAACCGCCCATTGCGCGCTACCAGGAGCCGCAGCATGGCAATGGGGTGTGGGCGCCGGCCATTCGCTACCACAACAAGAAGTTCTACATCTACTATCCCGACCCCGACCTAGGTATCTTCGTGACGACGGCCACGAACCCGGCCGGGCCGTGGTCAGCGCCCGTTTGTGTTAAAGAAGCGAAAGGCTGGATTGACCCGTGCCCTTTGTGGGATGAAGACGGCAAGGCGTACCTGGTGCACGGCTTTGCCGGTTCGCGGGCGGGCATCAAAACCATTCTGGCGGTAAGCCCAATGAGTGCAGATGGGCTACAGCTAATCGGCGACGATGCACTGGTGTTCGACGGCCACGCGCAGCACCCAACGCTGGAAGGCCCCAAGTTTTATAAGCGCAACGGCTATTACTACATCTTCGCGCCGGCCGGCGGCGTAACGCCTGGTTGGCAAGCGGTGATGCGCTCCAGAAACGTGTTCGGCCCCTACGAAGACCGCATTGTGATGGACCAGGGCAAGACGCCCGTCAACGGGCCGCACCAGGGCGCCTGGGTCGATACCAACACGGGCGAGGACTGGTTTATGCACTTCCAGGATCAGGGGCCGTACGGCCGGGTGGTGCACCTGCAACCCATGACGTGGAAAAACGACTGGCCCGTTATCGGTGAAGACCCGGATGGCGACGGCAAAGGCCAGCCGGTGCTCACGTATCGCAAGCCCAAAATCAAAGGCAAAGCCCAGCCGCTCGCCACGCCGCCCACTTCCGACGAATTCAGCACCAACGACCTAGGTTTGCAATGGCAGTGGCACGCCAATCCGCAGGATTATTGGGCCTATCTGAACGGGCCGCAGGGATACTTGCGCTTATACTCGGTGATGTTGCCGGAAGGCTTCAGGAACTTCTGGCAAGTGCCTAACCTGCTGATGCAGAAGCTGCCAGCCGATGTCTTTACCACGACTACGAAGCTCACGTTTACACCCAGAATAGAGGGCGAGAAAGTGGGCCTGATCATCATGGGAATGGATTATGCGTATCTCTCGCTCACCAACCAGAACGGCAAACTGCAACTCAGCCAAACGGTGTGCAAGAACGCCGACAAGCTAGCCCCCGAAACGACTGCCGCTGCCGTTGAGGTGCCCGCCGCACAGGCCGGGCAGCCCATCTACCTGCGCGTAGCCGTAAAGCAGGGCGCCAAATGCCAGTTCAGCTATAGCTTTGATGGGCAGCGCTTTCAGGACCTAGGTACTGAGTTTCAGGCCCGCGAAGGCCGCTGGATTGGGGCCAAAATGGGGCTATTCTGCACTCGCACCGTCAAATTCAACGACGCCGGCAGCGCGGATGTTGACTGGTTCCGTGTCGAGTAGAAGTGCGAACCTAGGTCTGGTCAATCAATGTGAGGCCGCTTCTTCTGACTGCCGGGAGGAAGCGGCCTGTTTGTTTTCAACTACCAGTTGCTTCGTGGGTAAAGGGTAAATGCAATTATATCTATCTAATTTGCCAAATTGAATAGTTGAGTCTAAAGGCGCAAAGAGCCTGATTCTGCCGTGAAGCGTGGAAGAGGTGCTGCTGGTATTGTTTCCGGAAACGTTGCCGGGAACGTTTGCATAAATATTCCTTTCGTTGGTCTTCCTTTCCAGAAGCAAGCCCTTTAACATTAAGCAGCCTAATGTATGGCTCAGATAATGAGTCGATAAAAGCCGCATTAGAAGTCTGCAAAAACTGCCCCCGCAGCACGCTTCCTACTTCAGGCGAGCCATTGACCGAGCTACGCAGCAGGTCCTGCTATTGCTTTGGCACGACAGCATTCCCTCTCAGTTTACCACGCCGCACTATTCATTTCTCACCTTTAATACCACACTACATGAAGAAGCATTTACTGTTGGTTTGGCTGCTGCTTAGCACGGTGCTGGCCGCGCTGGCGCAGGAGCGACGCATTGAGGGAACGGTGACCTCGACGGAAAAAGGGGAGGCCTTGCCCGGCGTCACGGTGGTCGTGAAGGGCACAACCATCGGGGCCACTACTGACGCCGATGGCAAGTTCAGCATCGGTGTGCCGGGTAACAGCGACGTGACGCTGCGCGTGAGCTACGTGGGCTTCACCGCGAAAGACGTGGCGGTGGGCAGCCGCAGCACCGTGACGGTGCAGCTCAGCCCCGATACGAAAGCGCTGGAGGAGGTCGTTGTTATTGGCTATCAGCAGGTAAACCGCCGCGACGTGACGGGTTCGGTTTCCTCCGTCAGTGCCCAGCAGATCAAGGACGTGCCCGTCAACTCGGCGGCGGAAGCCCTGACCGGCCGCCTAGCCGGTGTGCAGGTGACTTCGTCGGAAGGTACGCCCGGCAACCAGAACGTGCAGATTCGGGTGCGCGGCGGCGGCTCCATCACGCAGGATAACTCGCCCTTATATGTTGTTGATGGCGTGCAGGTTGAAAATGCACTGAATGTGATTTCGCCCCAGGATATTGCCTCCGTTGACGTGTTGAAGGACGCGGCGGCTACCGCCATCTACGGGGCGCGGGGTGCCAACGGCGTTGTGATCATCACGACGAAAACCGGGCGTGAGGGCCGCACGGTCATCACCTACAACGGCTTTGCCGGCCTGCGCCAGCTCAGCCGCAAGCTAGACCTGATGCAGCCCGCCGACTTCGTTGATTATCAGTATGAGCGGGCGTTATCGGCGAACACGCTGCCTTCGTACAAGACGTTCTTTGGCAGCACCAACTTCACCGGCGACACGCTGCAACGGGCCCGCAGCCAGCCCTTTCTGGATTGGCAGGATAAAGTATTCGGCCGCGATGCTTTCCAGCAAACGCACAACCTGTCGATTGCCGGTGGCGCCAAAAACATGACGTACTCGCTGAGCCTGACCCGCAACGGTGAGCAAGGCATTCAGCTAGGTTCCGACTTTACCCGCAACCTGGTTAACCTGCGTCTGGAGAATAAGGTCAGCGACAAGTTCAGCTTCGGCCTGAACGTGCGCTTCAACGATCAGGTGCAGAATGGCCTAGGTACTTCCTCGACCCTTTCCAATACGACGTCGCGCCTGCGCAACGCCGTGATTTACTTGCCGTTGGCTGTTGACTTGCCCGGCGCTCTGGACCCGAACGTGTTCGATGAGGCCTTCTCCACGACGGCCTCACTCATCAACCCGGTAGTTGCCATTCAGAACGACTATCGGCGCGATAAGCGGCGCAACCTGAACCTAGGTGGCAACATTGCCTTCAGCTTCACCAAGGACCTGGTTTTCCGCTCGACGGTCGGTTTCGACATGACGAACTCGATGGTGGAAACCTTCGCGGGGCGCTACTCGCCGGCTATCCGGCAGCCGGGCGGCGGCTTCAATACCCAGCCATACGCCGCCATTGCGTCGGGTCAGCTGACAACCGTGAACCAATCTAACGTGCTGACTTACAGCTTGAAGAAGAAAAAACATTCGCTTGATGCGCTGCTGGGGCAGGAGATTTATACGCAGGTAAATACGACCCAGAACATTCAGGTCAACTTCCTGCCGCTGAACATCACGGCGGAGCGGGCCATTGCCAACATCAACCAAGGCGTGCTGCCCTCAACCACCTCGGTGCAGCCCAACCCGACTAGCGGCCGGCCCGTGGATTCGCGCCTGCTCTCGGGCTTTACGCGCCTGAATTATTCCTTCGATGATAAATACCTGATTACGGGTACGTTGCGAGCTGATGGTTCTTCCAAGTTCCGGGCGGGGCAGCGGGTAGGCTACTTCCCGGCGGCCTCGGTGGCGTGGCGGATTTCGCGCGAAGAATTCATGAAATCGGTGACGCCGGTTTCGGATTTGAAGCTGCGCCTAAGCTACGGTCTGGCCGGCAATAATCGTATTAATGACTTCTTATACAATCAGTTATTCCAGGTTGGCGGCGGGCAATACGCGCTGAATGAAACGGTGGTGCTAGGTACTACCGCTACCGGCCTGCCGAACACCAATCTGAAGTGGGAAACCACGGTGTCGCGCAATGTGGGCCTAGATCTGAGCCTGTTCAACAACCGCGTGCAGTTCACTGCCGACGTGTACAAGAACACCACCCGCGACCTGCTCGTGAGCGTGCCAATTCCGCCGGTGGCCGGCTACACGAGCCAGCTGCAAAACATCGGCTCAACCTCTAATCGTGGCGTAGAGCTGCAACTCAGCGGCTCTATCCTGCAAGGCGGCAACTTCACTTGGACCGCTACCGCCAACACCTCCCTGAACCGGGGCCGCATCGAAAGCCTAGGTCCGATTACCAACATTCCCGGCATTTCCTCGGGCTGGGCCAGCACGGCTATTGCCACCGACTACCTGGCCCGCGTGGGCGACCCGGTGGGTCTGATGTACGGCTACGTGACCGATGGTTGGTACACCGTCGACGACTTTGAAGGCTACAATGCCACCACCAGAACCTGGACACTGCGCTCGGGCGTGGCCAGCGACGTGGCCGTGCAGGGCCAAACTGTGGCACCGGGCATTGTGAAGCTCAAAGACCTGGACGGAAACGGAGTGGTGAATGACCTCGACCGCACCGTTATCGGCAACGCCAACCCCAAGCTAACGGGCGGCCTAAACCAGCAGTTTACCTATAAAGGTTTCGACGCCAGCATCTTCGTCAACTTTGTGGTGGGCAACGATATCTACAACGCCAACAAGCTAGAGTTTACGTCGGCTGTTTCGCCCTTCACCAATATGTTGGGCGTGATGCAGGACCGCTACCGTACCATCGACGCCAACGGCGCCTTGATTACGAACCCGGAAACCTCGCGGCAAGTCAACCAGAACGCCAAAATATGGCAGCCGACCCGCCAGCTTTTTGTGCACTCTTGGGCCATTGAAGACGGCTCCTTTCTGCGCCTGAACAACATCACCCTAGGTTACTCGCTGCCCAAAACGCTGATTCAGCGCATCAAGCTCACGCAGCTGCGCTTCTACGTGACGGCCAATAACCTGTACACCTTCACCAAGTACTCGGGCTACGACCCGGAGGTGAACACCCGCCGCAACTCGCCGCTCACGCCGGGCATGGACTTCGCCGGCTATCCGCGCAGCCGCGTGCTGCTGGTTGGTCTTAACCTCTCTCTGTAATGTCTCAACCTACTCAGCGTCAGAAGATGAAAGCTTTTCTATTCCGTTCGACCATTGCGGCCGCTACCGTGCTGACGGGGCTGTTGGGCACCACCGCCTGCAAGGATTACTTAGAAATCGACCCCGTGGCGTATTCAACCACGGAGGTGGCTTTTCTGGACGTGGCCGGGGCCACCAGCGCCGTAATCGGGGCGTATGATATGCTCTCGGGCGACACCGGCTACGGCACCCGCCTGAACCTGTATTATCCGTACGACTCCGACGAGATGCAGGCCATTCCGGGGCAGGCCTTCAATGCCGGCAACCTAGGTATTGCCCGCTACGCGGCGCTGCCCGTGAACAATGAAATCACGAACCCGTTCAATAATCTCTACCAAGGCATTGAGCGGGCCAATATCTGCATCCAGCAGATCCCGAAAATGGCGGTGTACACCACCGGCACGGCTGCCGATACGGCCGCGCTGCACCGCCTCTACGGCGAGGCACTGACGCTGCGGGCGCAGTATCTGTTTGAGGCCATCCGGAACTGGGGCGACGTACCCGCGCCGTTCATTCCGGCCGTCGACAACCCCGACCTGAAGCTGCCGAATGCCGACCGCAACGCCACCTACGATAAGCTGATTGCCGACCTGCTGGAAGCCGAGAAGCTGGTGCCGTGGCGCACTGCTGCGGGTGCCGCCAATGAGCGCATTACCAAAGGCGCCGTGAAGGCACTGCGGGCCAGGCTGGCGATGTACCGGGGCGGTTATGCGCTGTATGGTTTGGAAATGAAGCGGCAGCCCGACTACCTTGATTACTACCGGATTGCTCGCCAGGAATGCCTCGATCTGATGAACAAGCGCGGCGAGCACACGCTCAATCCTAGCTTTGAGAACCTGTGGATGACGGTCAATCAGCTGAAGTTTGACCCTGCCCACGAAATTATTTTTGAGGTAGCCGAAGGCGCCTCCAGCGCCGCCTCCGACAGCAAGCTAGGCTACTACAACGGTCCGCGCCAGAACGCTGCCACGACGTTCGGCAGCTCGACCGGCTCTATTGGCGCGCTGCCCACCTACTTCTATGCCTTCGACTCGCTGGACCTGCGCCGCGACATTACCGTGACGCTATACACCGTGGAAAGCAACAACCAGCAGCGCGGCGTGGCCCTGACTGCTGCCACCGACGGCAAATTTCGCCGGCACTGGCGCACGCCCGCGCTGGCCGGTACCGGCAACTACCTGGGCTACAACTGGCCCCTGATCCGCTTCGCGGATGTGCTGCTGATGTTTGCTGAAGCCGATAATGAGTTGAACGGACCTACGGCCGCCGCGTTGGCCGCCGTGCAGGAAGTGCGCGACCGGGGCTACGGTGCCAATGCCTCCAAAGTAGCCAAGCTGACGCTGCCGGGCAGCAAAGCCGCTATGTTTGACCTCATTGCCAACGAGCGGTTCTTGGAGCTAGGTGGCGAGGGCATCCGCAAGTACGACCTCATCCGCTGGAACCTACTCAGCACCAAGCTGGCCGAAGCCAAAACCAACCTCACGGCCCTGAAAAACGGCACCGGCCGCTACGCCAACGTGCCCCTCACCGAATACTACCGCGTGACGAACGGCGCGGTGCAGTATGCGCGCTCCTTCTTCCGGCCGGCACCCGCCACCGCGCCCACCGGCACCACGGCCGTGCAATGGCGCGCAGCCATAACGGACGCCCTCATCGCCAACCTAGCTTCGGAGTACAAGCCGGGCGCGGGCAAGGAGCTATTCCCGTATCCGCAAGGCACCATCGACACCGACCCGAATGTGAAGCAGAACGCGGGGTATTAGCGTCATGCCTCATCTGGCGTCCGCTGGTCGAGGCATCTCTACTGCTTCGTTGAACGTCATTCCGACCAGCGGGAGGAATCTCGCGTGCAATGCTAGCTCTAATCATCGAAGATTAGCACTACAACTTCAGCACGCGAGATTCCTCCCGCTGGTCGGAATGACGTTCTATATATTTCAACCTAGGTTCGTAAACTGTATAAAATGGCAAGAGACAATACGCGTCGACGTTTTCTGAAAATGGCAGGTCAGGGCTTGTTAGCCGCGCCCGTCGCTTCTTCTCTTATTAGTTGCAGCACAGCTGCTTCCGCGACGAAGGCGCAAGCCGACACCAGCAAAACAGCCAACCTAGGTACGCCCAAAATCACGCTGAACGTGCGCGACTTTGGCGCTACCGGCAACGGCTCCACCAAAGACACGGTGGCCATTCAGCAGGCGCTGGATCGGTGCTGGGTGCTGGGTGGGGGCGAGGTGGTGGTGCCGGCCGGTAATTACCTTACCGGTGCTATTGCCCTGAAATCGAATACCATTCTGCGCTTCGAGAAAGACGCGGTGCTGCTCGGCTCGCCCGATTTCGCCGATTATCCGGTGATGCAGGTGCGCTGGGAAGGCAAGTGGATTCCGGGGCACGTCGGGCTGATTTACGCGGTGGAAGCCAACAACATTGGCGTGGTTGGGCCGGGCAAGATCATGGGCCACCACGACCTAGGTGGTCGGCCCACGGCTGAAAAGCCGTTGCGCCATCCGGCGCTTATTGAGCCGATCGGCTGCAACACTATGCGTTTCGAGGATTTCTCGACCGACTATTTCCGCATGTGGTGCCTGCACCCGACTTACTGCGAAAACATTGTTATTAAGAACCTTATCATCCGCAGCACCGGCGGCAACGGCGACGGTATCGACATCGATTCGTGCAAGCACGTGCGCATCGAGGGCTGCGACATCAACACCGGCGACGACTGCATCTCGCTGAAATCGGGGCGCGGCATGGAAGGCTACTCGCTGCTGCACACCACCGAAGATGTGCACATCAGCAACTGCACCTTTGCCGATTCCATTTTTGCCTGCATCGGGATTGGCAGCGAAACCTCGGGCGGCATTCGCAATGTGCGCATCGAGCATTGCAAATTCACCTTTGCCCAAACGCACGCCATTTACATCAAAACCCGGCCCGGCCGGGGCGCTTTCATTGAGGATATTATTGTTGATGATATTGACGTGGCGGGCACCGTGGCGGGTTTTCTGCGCTTGAACATGCTTGGCAGCGGCCTCCAGGATCAGAACCCCGTGCCCGGCGACGAAGGCATTCCGACGGTCCGGAACTGGCAGTTTTCCAACATTCGCGTGAAAGACGTGCCGGTGCTGATAGACGGCACGGCCGTGCACCCGAACAAGCCGCTGGATGGTTTTTCCTTCATCAACGTAACCGGCACGTGCGCCAAAGGAATTTCCCTGGCCAACATCAAAAAGGCCAAGCTCCGCGACATAAAAGTGACCGGCTACACCGGTCCGCTGCTGAGCATCAGCAACGTGACCGGCTCCGGCCTGGAAGGCGCCACCACCATCGACCCGCCCAAGCTCCCTGACCCCGTCCCGACGCCCACGCAGCCTTACAGGCTAGGCTAAATGTGGCAAGAATTGCGGACAGTGCTAAACGCTTCGGGGAATATACAGCGTCATAAAAACGCAGAAAGAGACAATGCCTAGGTACCTATTTATTCTGCTTACGCTTTTCGTTGGCGGAGCTTTCGGCGCAACTGCCAAAATGCCCGCCAAGCGCCAACTAGTAGTAGCTCAGAATGGCTCCGGCGATTTCCGTACGATTCAGGGGGCGATTAATAGTCTGCCGAAAGGTGCCGTGCAGCTGCCCGTCGTATTCATTAAAAACGGCACGTACCGCGAGAAAGTAACCATCGACGGCAAGCCGGGACTGGTGCTGCGCGGGCAGAGCGAAAAAGGCGTTATCATCACGATTTCGCAGGCCAATGCCTACTTCCGCTGCGATGCTGCCAGTGCGGGTCGTTGGGATGTCGCCACGCTGAACCTGCGCGATAGTCCGGGCATGACGCTGGAGCAAATAACCGTTGTGAACAGCTACGGCGCCGACCACCCGAACGGCGAGACCCTGGCTTGCCCGAACAGCCCCGGCGGTAAAATCACCATCAACAGCGCTGACCACCAGATGGCCTTGTACACGGGCCTGAACACCACGCGCTTAGTCGTGCGGCACTGCACGTTTCGCACCCTCGGCAACGACACGGTGAGCCCCTGGGACAAGGAAGATGGCCTGTATTATTTCGCCGACTGCACGATGGAAGGCTCCGTGGATTTTTATTGCCCCCGCGGCTGGGCTTACGCGGAAAACTGCCGCTTTATCTGCCACAACCTGAACGCCGCTATCTGGCACGATGGCTCGATGAACAAGGACGCCAAAACCGTCCTGAAGAACTGCACTTTCATCGGCGACAAAGGCTGGAAGCTAGGTCGCTACCACCACGACTCGCAGTTTTACTTAATCAACTGCCGCTTCGACCAGAACATGGCCGACGCGGATATCTACCCCGCCCCGTCGGGCGATTCGGCGCCGATGTGGGGCCGGCGCGTGTACTACGCCAACTGCCACCGCGAAGGCGGCGACTACGCCTGGCTGCGCGATAACCTGGCTTCTGCCGCCAACGCGCCCACCCCGCAGCAAATTACCGCCAACTGGACCTTCGGCGGCCGTTGGAACGTGGACCCGAAAGCGCCGAAGCTGCCCGAACCTAGGTCCGTGGCGAAAGACAGCACGGCCGAGCGCATGCTGTTTTATCAGCGCCTTGATGGTGGCTGGCCGAAAGCCATTGGCGAGCACCACGTAGACTACAACCAGCCGCTGAGTACTGTGCAGAAAGCCACGCTCACCGACGATGCCGGCCGCAACGATGCCACCATCGACAACAACGCCACGACCCGCGAAATCACTTATTTGCTGCACGCTTTCACCACCACGAGCAACCCGGCGTACCGCAAGGCCGCCGAAAAAGGCATCAGCTACCTGCTGAAAATGCAGTACCCGAACGGCGGCTTTCCGCAGTTTTACCCCGACCTCAGCGGCTACCACCACCAGATTACCTACAACGACGACGCCATGATTCGGGTGTTGCGACTGCTGCGCGCCATCACAGAGCGCAAAGGCGACTACGCCAGTGTCGATCAGAATCTGCGCCTGAAAGCCCAGCAAGCCGTGGAGCGCGGCATCGACTGCATCCTGAAAACGCAGTATGTGCAGCATGGCAAGCTCACGGCCTGGTGCGCGCAATACGACGAGAAAACCCTACAGCCCGCCAAGGCCCGTAACTTCGAGCTTCCCTCACTCAGCGGCAGCGAAACGGTGGGCATTGTGGAGTTCTTGATGCAAATCGACAATCCGTCGCCGGAGATTAAAAAGTCAATCGACAGCGCCGTGGCCTGGCTGCAAGAGGTGAAAATGCCTGGCTACACCATCAAAACCATCAAAGACCCAAAGCAGCCGAAAGGCTTTGATCGGGTAATCGAGCCGGAACCTAGCTCTACCATCTGGGCGCGCTTTTACGACCTGGAAACGAACAAGCCGATTTACGTGGGCCGCAACAGCGAGAAGAAAAACTCGCTGGCCGAAATCGAGTACGAGCGCCGCACGGGCTACGGCTACGCGGGCACCTGGCCCGAAACGCTGCTGACGAAAGAGTATCCGGCGTGGCGGCAGAAGTGGGAGAAGTAGCGCGGACTCTGTAGTCCGCGCGTCGCAGAACGACTGTAGCGCGAAGCTCCTGCTTCGCGTCTCGTTGAACGACTCGTACCTAGGTTGTCGTGTTAGCTTCATTGTTCAACGATGCGCGAAGCAGGAGCTTCGCGCTACAATTCATGACAGTACAGTAGACTTAGGCTGGGAAAGAAACTTTACTTAGCGCCTGTTGCTGGTTGGCGTGCGGAATTTCCGAAGCGCTAGCCAGCCCAAACGTACATCCTAGTCCTTCGTCTTCATGTTTAGCTTACAAGGAAAGACCGCCGTAATTACCGGCGGTGGTAGTGGCATTGGGCGCGCCATTTCGCGGCTATTTGCCCGGCAGGGCGCCACGGTGCACATCGTGGAATTAAACCCGGATGCGGCGGCGCAGGTCGTGGGCGAGATTGAGCAGGAGGGAGGCAAGGCGCAGGTACACCAGGCGAATGTTGCTGAGCAGCAACAGGTACTGCACGTATTTGAGCAGATCGGTAAGCTGGATATTCTCGTCAACAACGCTGGTATTGCGCACGTCGGCAACGTGGAAAACACCAGCGAGGCCGACTTTGAGCGTGTGTACAGCGTGAACGTGAAAGGCGCTTACAACTGCCTCTACGCCGCCGTGCCGCACCTGAAAGCGCAGGGCGGCGGAACCATCGTCAACCTGGCTTCCATTGCCGCGCACGTCGGCATCACCGACCGCTTTGCGTATTCCATGAGCAAAGGCGCCATTTTCGCCATGACGCTGTCCATCGCCCGCGACTACCTGGGTGACAAAATCCGGTGCAACAGCATCTCGCCGGCCCGCGTGCACACGCCCTTCGTGGATGGCTTTATTGCCAAAAACTACGCCGGCCGCGAAGAAGAAATCTTCGATAAGCTCTCGAAAAGTCAGCCGATTGGCCGCATGGGTACGCCCGAAGAAGTAGCAAACCTAGCCCTGTTCCTGTGCTCCGACGAAGCCGGCTTCATCACCGGCTGCGACTACCCGGTAGACGGCGGCTTTATCAAGCTGAATAATTGAATTAGTGCTTGGTGTCTAGTGCCTAGTGCTTGGTTTTTGTCGCCTGTCATCCTGAGTGCAGCGCAGCGGAGTGAAGGACCTCCCTCTCTTACGCGAAAAGCTCTTTTTAAAGCTCAAAGCCCTCTTTCATAGCTGCACCAAAGCTAGCTTGAGAGCTTAGCGAAGGGTGCTGGGCATTTAATAAGATTTGTCGTTAATCCGAGGAAGGTCCTTCGCAAGCTCAGGATGACAGACGACAGACATTCCTCATCATCTCTCCTGTTAGTAAACATGAAATTAATCCGCTACGGCCAGCCTGGCCAGGAAAAACCCGGTGTCATTCTGCACAACCAGAAATACGATGTAAGCGCGTTTGGCGAAGACTACACTGAGGCGTTTTTTGCCGATAATGGCTTGGCCCGGCTCGAAGCATTCGTGGCCGCCAGCAAAGAAAAACTACCGAGCATTTCCGACGCTGAGCGGCTGGGTGCGCCCATTGCGCGGCCTTCTAAAATCGTGTGCGTGGGCCTGAACTACGCCGACCACGCCAAGGAAACCGGCGCCACGCCGCCCGCCGAGCCGGTGCTGTTCTTCAAGTCGACTACCGCGCTGGTGGGCCCGGATGATGCTATCATCATCCCCAAAAACTCGACGAAAACCGACTGGGAAGTAGAACTGGCCGTGATTATCGGCAGAAAAGCGTCCTACGTGGAAGAGGCCGACGCGCTGAGCTACGTGGCCGGCTACGCCCTGCACAACGACGTATCGGAGCGCGAGTTTCAGCTGGAGCGCAGCGGCACCTGGGATAAGGGTAAGGGCTGCGACACCTTCGCGCCGGTGGGCCCGTTTCTGGCCACGCCCGACGAGCTAGGTGACCTTGACAACCTGCGCCTCTGGCTGTCGGTAAACGGGCAGATGATGCAGGACGGCACCACCGCCAACCTGATTTTCAAGGTGCCTTTTCTGATTTCCTACATCAGCCAATTCATGACCCTGCTGCCCGGCGACATCATCTCGACCGGCACGCCGGCCGGCGTGGGGCTAGGTTTTAAGCCGCCCGTGTACCTGAAGCCCGGCGACGTGGTGGAGCTAGGTATCGACGGCCTGGGTACCTCACGCCAAGAGCTGAAAGCCTACACGAAGTAGCGCTGAGCTCCGGCTCGGCGCACGAGCAAAGCGAGTTCCTACGCGTCTACCAATCGTCAGCTTACCCCTGATACTCGCTTCGCTCGTGCGCCGAGCCGGAGCTCAGCGCTACACTCTTACGATGAACCCTAAAATTGATTCTCACCAGCACTTCTGGCAGTTCGACCCCGTGCGCGACAGCTGGATTACGGACGACATGGCCGCAATTCGTCGCGACCGGCTGCCGCCGGACCTAGGTCCGATTTTGCAGCGCCACGGCTTTGCCGGCTCTGTGGTGGTGCAGTCGGATCAGTCGGAAGCAGAAAACGACTTTCAACTACAAAATGCTGATAACTATAGCTTTATCAAAGGCGTAGTTGGCTGGATTGATCTGCGGGCTGCGAACATCACGGAGCGCCTGGGTTATTACCGGCAGTTTGAAAAGCTGAAAGGCTTTCGGCATGTGTTGCAGGGCGAGGCCGACCGGGCGCTCATGCTCACGCCCGATTTCAAGCGCGGCATTGAGGCGTTGCGGGAGTTCGGCTACACCTACGACATCCTCATCTTTCCCGATCAGCTTCGCTACGCCACCGAGCTGGTAGCCGGCTTTCCCGATCAGCCCTTTGTGCTCGACCACATTGCCAAGCCTTACATCAAAGATCAAAAGATAGAAGGCTGGGAACAGGATATTCAGGCTCTGGCAACCCACGAAAACGTGTGGTGCAAAGTATCAGGCATGGTAACGGAGGCCGACTGGCAGCACTGGCAACCGCAAGACTTTCGACCTTACCTGGATGTCGTATTTGAGGCATTTGGAACGAACCGAGTCATGTTTGGTTCCGACTGGCCCGTGTGCGAAGTGGCCGGCGGCTACGACCGAATGCTAGGTCTGGTGCAGGATTACCTGGCTGGCTTCTCCGTCGCGGAGCAAGCACAATTTTGGGGCGGCAACGCTACTTCCTTTTATAAGCTGTAAAAAGAATGGATTTACAACTGCGTGATAAAGTGATTATTGTCACTGGCGGGGCCAAGGGCATTGGGGAAGGAATCAGCCGGGTGCTGGCCCGCGAAGGCGCTATTCCGGTGATTGTCGGCCGCAAGGAGCAAGACAACCAGGATGCGGTAGCGGCTATCGAAGCCACGGGCGGCATGGCCTGGCAAGTGGCCGCCGAGCTAGCTGACCCTGCGGCCTGCGAGCAAGCCGTGGCAGCCGTCGTGGCCCGGTTCGGCCGCATCGACGGCCTGGTGAACAATGCCGGCGTAAACGACGGAGTGGGTCTGGAAAATGGTGATTATGAGCGCTTCATGGCGAGTCTGCACAAGAACGTGGTGCATTACTACCTCATGGCCCACCACGCCTTGCCCGAGCTGAAAAAGAGCAAAGGGGCCATCCTCAACATCACCTCCAAGACCGCCGAAACCGGCCAGGGCAACACCTCCGCCTACGCCGCCGCCAACGGTGGCCGCAACGCCCTCACCCGCGAGTGGGCCGTGGAGCTGCTCAAATACGGCATCCGCGTGAATGCCATCGTGGTGGCCGAGTGTTGGACACCCGCCTACGAAACCTGGATTCAAACCTTGCCCAACCCGGAGGAGAAGCTGCGCGAAATCACGAGCAAAATTCCGCTGGAAAACCGCATGACCACGGCCGAGGAAATTGCTAACACCACGGCCTTTCTGCTGTCGGCGTGCTCCAGCCACACCACCGGCCAGATCGTCCACGTTGATGGCGGCTACGTGCACCTCGACCGCGCTCTGGCTAATGCGTAGGAACGCGCCACGGCGCGTTCAACCGTTGAACGGAGCGGCTGCGATAGTATAACTGCTTACCTATTAACCTTTAGCGCAAAATAGCGCGGACATCGAACGCGCCGTGGCGCGTTCCTACACGCTTAATAGAATGAATACATTAGTTTGCGAACAGCCCGGCCAGTTCGCCTACACCGAACGGGAAACGCCAGTGGCGCCGGAGGGCTATAGCCTCCTGAAAATCAAGCGCATTGGCATCTGCGGTACCGATTTGCACGCTTACGAAGGCACGCAGCCGTTCTTTGCTTATCCGCGCGTGCTGGGGCATGAGTTGGCCGGTGAAGTGGCCGATGCAGGTGCGGCGGAAGGTTTCACTGTGGGCGAGGCCGTCACGTTTATCCCGTATTTCAACTGCGGCACTTGCATTGCATGCCGCTCGGGTCTGCCGAATTGCTGCACGCAGATCAACGTGTGCGGCGTCCACATCGATGGCGGCATGGCCGAGTACCTCGCCGTACCTTCCTATTCGCTGGTGCACGGCGCAGGGCTGAGCTACGACGAGCTAGCCCTGGTCGAGCCGCTGGCGATTGGCGCCCACGGCGTGCGGCGTGCCAACGTACGACCGGGCGAGTACGTGCTGGTGGTAGGTGCAGGCCCTATTGGCCTAGGTATCATGGAGTTTGCGCGCATTGCCGGCGCCCACGTCATTGCCATGGATATCAACGAGCAACGCCTGGCTTTTTGCAAAGAGAAGCTAGGTGTGGCGCACACCGTAAACGCCTTATCATCAGATGTAACCGAGCAGCTCCGGCAAATCACCAGCGGCGACATGCCCACGGTAGTCATTGATGCGACCGGCAGCCAGCGGGCCATCAACAACGGCTTTCAGTACCTGGCGCACGGTGGGCGCTACGTGCTGGTGGGTTTGCAGAAAGGCGAAATCAGCTTCTCGCACCCCGAGTTTCACAAGCGCGAAGCCACCCTGATGAGCAGCCGCAACGCCACCCGCGAGGATTTTGAGCACGTCATTGCTTCCATGAAAGCCGGGCAGGTTGACCCCACTACCTACATCACGCACCGCGTGCAGTTTGAGCAGGTGCAGCAGGAGTTTGCGAGTTGGCTTGATCCCGCCACGGGCGTTATCAAGGCTATGGTAGAGTTGGAGTAGAAAGCTAGGTGCTATAAACAGCAGAACGTCATGCTGAGCTTGTCGAAGCATCTCTACCGCAGTAGTAACCTTATCAACAAAGATTACCATTGCACGCGAGATGCTTCGACAAGCTCAGCATGACGTTCTTTATTATCTATGCTTGCAAAACCTAGGTCTGAACTCCGGGAACGTTTGCGTAAATATTATTGCCGGGTAGCGCATTTCACGCTTAAAATGCACCGTCCTTCGCTGTGTTCCCCCTCAATCTTACTCGCATGTCCAACCGTTTTTTGACGAGTGTCGCTGCCCTGGGTTTGCTGCTGCTGACGGCGTTTACCGCGCCGCCCAATAAGATTACCGTGTACCTGATCGGCGACTCCACGATGTCGATAAAAGAGGTGAAGAATTACCCCGAAACGGGCTGGGGGATGCCCTTCGCCATCTTTTTTGACGAAACCGTAACGGTCGACAACCGTGCCCAGAACGGCCGCAGCACCAAGAGCTTCGTGGCGGAAAACCGCTGGCAGCCAGTTGCCAGCGCGCTCAAGCCAGGCGACTACGTGTTCATCCAGTTTGGTCACAACGACGAGGTGCCCACCAAGAAAACCTACACGCCCGAAGCCGACTACAAGAACTACCTCATTCGCTTCATCAACGAAACGCGCGCCAGGAAAGCCACGCCGGTGCTCATCACGCCCGTGGCCCGCCGCAAGTTCGACGCAACGGGCAAGGTCGAAGGAACGCACGAAGTGTACTCCGAAATCGTGCGCAAAACCGCGCAGGAGCAAAAAGTAGCTCTCATCGACCTAGATCGGGAAAGTCAGGCGCTGTTGCAGCAATACGGCGTCGAAAACTCGAAGCTGCTGTTCAATCAGCTGGTGCCCGGCGAGCACCCCAACTACCCGGAAGGCAAGGAAGATAACACGCACTTCAACGAGCTAGGTGCCCGTAAAATGGCGCAGATCGTGCTGGCGGATATTCGCGCCTTGAAGCTAGACCTAGCCAGCCACATTGTGCAGCGTCAAGCCGCGAAGGTGGTAGATGCGCAGGCGAAGTAGTTGCCAGCCAACACGCCAGAAAGTCATTCCGACCAGCGGGAGGAATCTCGCGTGCAGTGGTAATCTCAATCATCAGGAAGTTACTTTGGCACGCGAAATTCCTCCCGCTGGTCGGAATGACTTTCTTCTTTATTTGCTATGAAAATGCTTTCCTCTTTCCTCAAAAAAGCCTGGCCGCTCAGCCTCTTGCTGCTGCTGGCTTTTGCCGGCCCTGGCCCCAAAAAGATCAAGCTCTACCTGATCGGCGACTCGACGATGGCCAACAAGGTCAGGCAGACTTTCCCGGAAACGGGTTGGGGCATGCCGCTGGTCACCTTCTTCGATTCGACAGTGGTGGTGGATAACCGGGCGCAGAACGGCCGCAGCACGCGCACGTTTCTAGCCGAAAACCGCTGGCAGCCCGTTGTGGATGCGTTGCAGGAAGGCGACTACGTGTTCATCCAATTTGGCCACAACGACGAAGCTGAGAACTACCCCGACCGCTACACACCGCCGGAAGATTACCGCAAAAACCTCATTAAGTTCGTGACCGAGACGCAGCGCAAAAAGGCGAACCCGGTGCTGCTCACGCCCATCACGCGACGCAAGTTCGATAAGGATGGCCGCCAGCAGGAAACACACGTAGCCTACTCGCGCGTGACCAGCGAAGTGGCTAAACAGTACAAAGTGCCGCTCATCGACCTCGATAAAATGAGCCGTGAACTGGTGCAGCAGTTTGGCGTCGAAAACTCGAAGTTGCTGTATTTGCAGCTAGCCCCCGGCGACCACCCCAACTATCCGTACGGCCGGGAAGACAACACGCACTTCACCGAGCTAGGTGCCCGCAAAATGGCGCAGCTGGCCGTGAACGAGATTAAAGCCCAACACTTGCCGTTGGCTGAGCGTTTTGCCAAGCCGCTGCCCAAAAACGCCGTGCCGCCCACCAAAGGCAAAGACGCCCAACCCACCACCCCATGAAGAAATTGCTTGCTCTTTTGTGCCTTAGCTGGCTGCTGATTGGCCGCGCCTTTGCCTATGATTTTGTTGTGGCTCAGGACGGCAGCGGCAACTACCGAACCGTGCAGGAAGCCTTCAACGCCGTGCCCGATTTTCGGAAGAAAGTCACGACTATCTTCATCAAAAAAGGCGTGTATAAGGAAAAATTGGTGCTGGCTGGCTCCAAAAACCTGGTAAAAATCATTGGCGAAGACCTAGCTCAAACCATCCTCACCTACGACGACTACAACCAGAAGAAGAACATCTTCGGGGAGGACAAGGGTACCTCGGGCTCGTCGAGCATTTACATCTACGGTGGCGATTTTTCGGCCGAGAATATCACGTTTCAGAACTCCTCGGGGCCGGTCGGGCAGGCGGTGGCCGTGTGGGTGGCCGGCGACAAAGCTAGGTTTCGGAACTGCCGCTTCCTGGGTTTTCAGGATACGTTGTACACGTATGGCTACGGCAGCCGCCAGTATTATAAAGACTGCTACATCGAAGGTACCGTAGATTTTATCTTCGGCTCCAGCACGGCATGGTTTGAGGACTGCACGATTTTCTGTAAGAAGAACGGCTACGTCACGGCGGCTTCTACGCCCGACAGCACGCGCTACGGCTATGTGTTCAAGAACTGCAAAATCACGGGCGACGCGCCAGCGGGTAGCTTCTACCTAGGTCGGCCCTGGCGACCCTATGCCAAAACCGTGTACCTCAACTGCGACCTAGGTCCGCAGATCAAGCCCGAAGGCTGGGACCATTGGGGCAACGAAAGCAACAAGAAAACCGCCTACTACGCCGAGTATCAGAACAAAGGCAAAGGCTTTCAGCCAAAGCAGCGCGTGCCTTGGTCGCACCAGCTCACCGACGAAGAAGCCAAGCAATACACCCGCGACAAAGTGCTGCGCAACTGGAACCCCACCCAAGACTAATGGCCCTGCGAAACTTCCTCTTAGCTAGCTCCCTTGTACTTGTTGCGCCGCAACTATACGCCCAGGTAACTACGTCCGTACCCGCTGCAAAGCCGACTACACCGCCTCCCCAAGTCACGCGCATGACGGTGGCGCCCGACGGCTCGGGCGATTACAAAACCATTCAGGAGGCGGTGAATGCCTCGCGCGACTTGTCGCAGGTTACCGTGACCATCTTTATTAAGAACGGCACGTACCACGAAAAGCTGGTGGTGCCCGCCCACAAAACGCACGTTACGCTACTCGGGGAGAGTCGCGACGGGGTTATCATCACCTACGGCGACCACACCGGCGACGCGGAGAAGCACAACACCTACAGCTCGCACACGGTGCTGGTGCAGGCCAACGATTTCACGGCCGAGAACATCACCTTCGAAAATTCCGCCGGCCCGGTGGGGCAAGCCGTGGCGCTGCACGTGGAAGGCGACCGGGCGACGTTCCGCAACTGTCGGATGCTGGGCAACCAGGATACGCTCTTTATGGCCGTGGAGAACAGCCGGCAGTATTACCAGAACTGCTACATTGAAGGCACCACGGATTTCCTGTTCGGCACTGCAACGGTCGTGTTCGACGGCTGTGAATTACACAGCAAGCGCAACTCCTACATCACGGCGGCCAGCACCACGCAGCGCCAGAAATACGGCTACGTGTTCTTCAACTGCAAGCTCACCGCCGATGCCGAGGCGCAGAAAGTGTACCTAGGTCGGCCCTGGCGCCCGAATGCCAAAACGGTGTTTATCAACACGGAAATGGGCGCACACATCACGGCCGCGGGCTGGGACAACTGGCGCAACCCCGAGAACGAGAAAACCGCCTATTACGCGGAATATAACTCCACTGGCCCCGGTGCAAACCCAAAGGGTCGGGTGGCGTGGTCGCACCAGCTCACGGCCAAAGAAGCAAAGCAATACACGCTCAAAAACATCTTTGCCGGCGCAGAAGCCTGGGAGCCGGCGAAGAAATAACCTAGGTCTGGTGTGAGAGAAAAAGCCGCTGCGCCGAGTTAGTTGTCCTGCAACAGTAGATTTGTATTATGTTCTTCAGGTTAATTACTGCGGCGGGTTTTGGTTGGCTAGGGCTAGGTTTGGTGGCTTGCCAGCAAGCGGATTCGACCGAAAAGTCAGTTGTTACTGCCCCCGCCACCCAGACCATGTGCTACGCGCCAGACTCAAAGCTAGGTCAGCAAACCGCAAGCAAACCGCTAGCTGCTGACAAGATGAAGTCGGAGCCGCCAAAAGGTCCAAAGCCAGCCGGTATGGCCTGGATTCCGGCCGGGCAGTACCAGATGGGTACCAACGACGAACAGAGTTTCCCGAACGAGCGGCCTGCCCACGACGTGCGCTTGGCGGGTTTTTGGATGGATGAGCACGAAGTGACAAATGCGGAGTTTGCCCGCTTTGTGGCCGCCACTGGTTACAAAACCACCGCCGAACGTCCCGTTGATTGGGAGCAGCTCAAAACGCAACTGCCGCCCGGCACGCCCAAACCTCCCGAAGCAAACCTAGCTCCTGGCGCCATGGTATTTACGCCGCCAAGCCAGCCAGTGCCGCTCGACGACTACACCGTGTGGTGGCATTGGGTGCCTGGCGCGAGCTGGCGTCACCCCGAAGGACCAGGCAGCACGCTGAAAGGCCGCGAGAATCATCCGGTGGTGCAGGTATCGTGGGACGATGCCACCGCGTATGCCCGCTGGGCTGGCAAGCGCCTGCCCACCGAAGCCGAATGGGAGTGGGCCGCCCGTGGTGGCCTGGCGGCCAAGCGCTTCACCTGGGGCGACGCGCCGCCGACTGAAAAGCAAGCCAACATCTGGCAGGGCAACTTTCCCAATCAAAATACTAAAGCCGACGGCTACGTCGGCACGGCGCCCATCAAGTCGTTTGCCGCCAATAATTATGGCCTCTATGACATGGCCGGAAACGTGTGGGAGTGGTGCGCCGACTGGTACCGCGCCGACGAGCACATCAAGCTCGCGAGTCTAGGCCAGTGCGAAAACCCTGATGGGCCTAAGGCTAGCTTCGACCCCGACGAGCCGACCATCCCGAAGCGTGTAACCAAAGGCGGCTCTTTTCTCTGCCACGTGAGTTACTGCGAAAGCTACCGTCCCAGCGCCCGCCGCGGCACGGCCTTCGATTCGGGCATGTCGCACGTCGGGTTTCGGTGCGTGCGGTAGGAACGCGCTATGGCGCGTTTGAAAGCCAGACAAAAAGCGTTTGGGAGCCTAGCTTAGCGCTTCGGTAATTTCTTGCCATCCAACTCTGTAACCGTGAAAAATGGCGTTTTGCTTTGACCAGCAACCGGCCAAAGATCGAAATAGAATGAGTACTTGCCGGATAGTATCCCTATGCCGGGTTGATACCGGAACTCCTCGGCGCCTGTGCAGGTGATTCCAGCGTCCGATATCATGTAAGAGGGCTCCCAAAACTCGTACGTCTGGCCTACATGCTTGCCTAAAAACAGCTTATGACCTCCGTACGTTTCCCAGAAGGTTAGTTTGACTTGGGCACTTCCTGTAGTTGGTCTGTTCACCTGTACAAACTTCATAAACTCTGCTTCGGTAAAAAGAGGAGCAGCTATATTAATCATCAGGCCATCGTTCTGATAAGGCTTGGCAAGCGGCTGATTGTGCACAAGGAAGTATTCGGTCAGAACGGTGTTGCGGCACGTCCAATAGCGGCCATTTCGGAAGACGATGGGCACCACATCATCCCTTCTGAGCTTGCATGGGTAAAAGCCAGGGCGTTTTTTATACGCTGCAATTCTGTCGCAGGCGTTCTGAAACAACGCAGTTGGAGCTAGCTTCCGTTGCTTACCTAGGGTATCAGGATTGATGGGTACCCACGCAATTTCACCCGTTTGTAGATCAGGTAAAACGCCAAGCGTTATCAAAATCTGATCCTTGGGCTGATACGTGGCGCCGAAACGCTCGCCTTGTAGCTGCTGAATCTGGCTAGTCGGCAGCAACACGTTAAGCAACTCAAGGCGGTAGTGCTTGCCGTTGGTGGTTCGCTCCGTTACGACGTGATGCACGGCGGCCGGCCCCTGATTCAACAACACGTACTGACGCGGAAATGTCGGGTACGTTTGCCCATAGCTTGCCGGTAAGCAGCAGACCAGAAGCAAGCCGAGCAAAACATACCGCATTCCTAATAAGGAGTTAAGCCTTCTTAATACTCGCCCGCTTTGCTCAGCTTCTCAAAGGGAATAACCTCGGCGTGCGTGGCCCACTTGTCGTACATAGCCGTTAACTCCTGCACCTTCTGCGGATTGGTGGCGCTCAGGTCGTGCAGCTCCGAGCGGTCGGCCTCTAGGTCGTAGAGCTGCCATTTGTTGGCGGGGAACTCCGATACCAGCTTCCACTTGCCCTGGCGCACGGCGCGGTTGCCTTCGTGCTCGAAGAACAAGGCATTGTGTCCCCTCCACGACTGGCCTTTGAACACCGGCACCAGGCTGAGGCCTTCGGTAGGCTTGATCTGGTTGGAGTTATAGGTTTTAGGATAAGTCACCTGGGCCAGGTCCAGGCAGGTGGACATCAGGTCGATGAGGTGGCCGGGCGTGGCGTCGGTGCGGCCGGGCTTCACGATGCCAGGGCCATAGGCAATGAACGGCGTAGCGGTGCCGCCTTCGTAAGTCCAGTGTTTGAAAAAACGGAACGGCACGTCGCTCACGTTGGCGCCCGGAAACTCGTAGGCCGTAAACGAGCTAGGGTCGCTGGACGGCTTCTTGTTGGCCTCGATAATTTCGGGCAGAAAGCCGTTGCCTTTGATACTCTCGCTGCTGCCGCCATTATCCGACAGGAACATAATGACCGTGTTCTGGTCCTGACCTAGGTCGCGCAACTTCTGCCGCAGCTTGCCGATGTTCTGATCCATGCGGTCAATCATGGCGCAGTACACGGCCATTTTCTCGTCCCAGCGCACTTTTTCTTCCTGGCTCAGGCTTTCCCAGGCAGGCACGCGCTCGTCGCGGGGCGAGAGTTTCGTATTCTTATTAACGACACCTAGGTTTTGCAGACGCTGGAAGCGCTGCTCACGTAGCTTGTCCCACCCGGCCATAAACTTGCCTTTGTACTTGGCAATGTCCTCCGGCCGCGCATGCAAGGGCCAGTGCGGCGCTTGGTAAGCTAGGTACAAGAAGAACGGCTTGCCCGAGCTTTTGCTTTGGTCAATAAACTCCAGGGCGTGGTCAGTGTAGGCGTCGGTGGAGTAGTAGCCGGGGCCGGGCGTGTAGGGCTTGTCATCCAGCGCAATCGTCAGCTTCTGATTGGGCCGGTAGGGGCGGTTCTCGAAATAGCTGTTGGCCCCATCGATCAGGCCAAAATAGTGGTCGAAGCCGCGTTTCACCGGCCAGTGCTCGGGCGCTTGGCCTACGTGCCATTTGCCAGCCATGAAGGTGTTGTAGCCGCCCACTTTCAGCGCCTCGGCAATGGTCACGCAGTTCTTATTGAGGTAGCCCTGGTAAGCGGGCTGCGGGCGCGTGTTCACCATATCGCCCACGCCGGCCTGGTGCTGGTAGAGCCCCGTGAGCAACGACGCCCGACTCGGGCAGCAGCGCGAGGCATTGTAGAAGTTGGTCATCTTGAGGCCGCCCGTCGCCAGCGCATCCAGGTTGGGCGTGCGTGCATCGGAGCCGAAGCAGCCAATGTCCGAATAGCCCATGTCGTCGGCCAGGATGATGACGATGTTGGGCTTCTTGGCGGCAGGTTGGGTAGGCGGAGCCAGGCTCAGCGACAAGCCCGAAACCAGGAGGAGCGCCAGCGGCAGTAGCTTTTTAGAAAGCATAGAGGTTGGTTAGCAGTTCAGAGACTGGCAAGTATAAGTACTACGCACCATTCCAGCACGGAAACGCTGTAATCAGGACGAAACAACCGGTAAAAGTTTGTTTTTGAATTACTTCAATACAAGGTGCTGCGGCCAAACCAATCTTAGGAGTTGAACAAAATCATGGCATTAGCCAACATACCGCACAGATTCGCCGTAGATGGCCCTACATAAGACGGAGTGTCTTCCACCAACCTCTCTCAACACAACCTCTCAACATGAAAACTACATTCATCTTCGCTGCTCTTTTCGCTGCTGGTATCACTACTGCCTCTGCTCAGACTACTACCGGCACCACTTCAGGTTCAGCCGGCACTACAGCGGGCTCAATGAGCAGCACTTCTGGCTCAACGGGTACTACTTCGGGCACGATGAGCACCACGGCTGGCTCGACCACTTCGGGCACTACCACCTACGGCACTACGGCCGGCTCTACGTCGGGTTCGATGGGCACAACTTCGGGCTCAATGGGTACCACTAGCGGTTCTACTTCGGGCTCGATGGGCACTACTTCCGGTTCGGGCACCATGAGCTCTACTTCGGGCTCGATGAGCTCGGGTTCGGGCTCGATGAGCAGCGACAAGAAAATGAAGAAGTCGGGCAAATCCGGCAAAGGCAAAATGAAGTCGTCGTCTTCTTCGACGATGTAAGCAATCTGAGCAATCAGGTTCTTTGAAAAGCCTTCGTTGTCATTCGACAGCGGAGGCCTTTTGTTTGATGGTCAATAAGGTAGCCGTTGAAGAGGCTAAGTGCGTATACCAGCTTTTATGATAAATAATCTGCTCTACGACAATGAAAACGATGTATTTAGCCCTAGCATTGCTGATCAGTGGCCTTGTGGCTCACGCGCAGAATATACCGACTGTGCCCACTCAGAATGGCGTTAACCCGGCATTGCCTCAATCTGCCGTGCCGCCCGTGGGGCCACCCACTAAACAAAACCCGGCCGTAATGCAACGCTCGGTCAAGCCGGCCACCATTGATATGCGCGACCAAACGGCTACCGACGCCAAAATACAAAAAGCCGCTACCGGTACCGGCGACATAGCAGTACCCAAAAATGCTCAATCGAATCCGGCGCGCAGCCCAAAGCCAGCTCCTAAAGCAAGCGCTACTCCAAAGGCACAAACCGGTAAGTCAACCCGTAGTAACCTTACCACCCAGCCAGCAACTCCACCGCAACCCTAGCTTCATCACTTGGTTACTGGCCGCTACAACCTAGGTTAGCCATAAGCAAAAGCCCCAGCTGTGTAGCACACAGTTGGGGCTTTGTAGTAAGGTACTTGGGCCGGCTACTGTTGCGCGAGCGAAGCGCCCGCCTGCAAGAGCAGGTCACCGAGGGAACGGAGTTCGGCTTGCGCGTCGGGGTCGGCGTGCACAGCCAACTCCGTTGCTTGCGAACCTAGCAGGCTTAGGGAAGCCCCAATTGCGCCTGCGTCAAGGCCAGCGTTACCGGCACTCAGCAACGATTGCAGATTACCTAGCTCACGGGCCACGTTCTGCAATTCCGGAACTCCGCTGCGCTGGAGCTGGTCGAACCAGGTATCAATGTTAGTAATCGCATCACTAAGCGGGATGCTGGTCAGGCCCCGCTGCAAGGCATGAACAGTTTGGGCCAGGTGGACGGCACCGCTTACATTTTGTTGGTCGTCAGCCATGAGGAAGGTAGGGGATTAACTAAGTAAAAGGAAGTTTAAGCCGCGGGCTCCGGCAGCGCCGGCACCCGACCTAGCTCGCGCAGAATAGCCACAGCGCGCAGGGCGCTAGCTTCTTTGTCTTTAATTTCGAGCATGATGTCCGGCTCCAGGTCGCCCACGTTCGGCAGGAACTCCCGGAACAGGTCTTCCTCCAAGGAGGTAGTATGCTTGCCTTTCCGTTCGCCAAACTGCTGCGAGCTGTAGTCCATCATCAGCGAACCGTCGTGGGTAGGGTGCCAGGTACCAGCTGCTAGCTTTAAGGCCTCCGCCATCGGCTCGCCGTGGTTGAGACACTCGTGATGGAAGTTGTCGAAGAGAATGGGAATACCCACGGCTTCGTGCACGCGCAGGCAATCTTGCAGGCTGAAAAGCCGGTCGTCGTTTTCAATCACCAAGCGCACACGCACGGCTTCGGGCAGGGTTTGGTAGGTGGCAATAAACCGGCTGATAGCCAGGTCCCGGTCGCCATAAAGCCCACCGACATGGATTTGCAGCTTGGCCGTCGAGTCCAGCTCCATCAGATCGAGCATGCTGCCCTGATACACCAGCTCCGCGATGCTGCGCTGCACAATGCCTTCGTCGGGCGAGTTGAGCACCACGAACTGATCAGGGTGCAGCGACACGCGCATGTTGTTGGCCTTGATGTAGTCGCCGATCTGGCGAAACTCCGAGGCGAAGCGGTGCTGCCATGGAAACGTGTTGATGGGGTGGGAGCCAAACGGCACAATGCCCGAGCTAATGCGGAAAAAAAGCAGGCCGCGCTCCACGTTGTACTCCAGAATGCGCTGAAGGCAAGCTAGGTTGGTCGCCACCGTCTGCACCACGCGCTCATCGGTGTAAGAGGCCAGCCGGAATGTGGAGGAGGAAGTACAGTCAAGCGTTTCGTTGACGCAAGGATAGCCGATTCTCATACCTAGGCTTACGGCCTGCGCCCGGTGAGGTTGTAGCGCGAAGCGCAGGCTTCGCGCTACATCACTCGTAGCCGCGGTTATCTTTGAAGTTGCGGTTGTACCGCTCCCGTTCTTTGCGGGCCTGCTCGGCTTTCAGCCGGGCGGCATCGGCGGCTTGCAGCTCTTCCAGCTTGCGGCGCTCTTTGCCCGCCTTCGAAAACTGGTCATAAATCAAGCTGACCGGGCTCTGAATCGTGACTTTGGGCGCTTTCGGGGCGGTAGAGTCGACCGGGAAAAGGGGCGGGGGCTTGGGTAAGCGCTTCACGGCGCTTGTGGGGGCCGTAGAAGGCCGCCGGATGTTGCGTAAGGCTTTATTAATCTGGCTGCGGTCGGCGCGGCCTTCTTCCACACGCACCTCGCCCAGCAGCACGTTGCCCGGCACCAGCTTAATCTGTATAATGAGCTGTGAAAGACCCGTGCGCCCCAGCGGCAGCCGCTGCGTCTGAAACCCAACGGAGCTAAATACCAGCGTGTCGGAGGGGCTGTCGACGTCGATGCTGAACTCGCCTTCTGCATTGGCAATAACGCCTTGCTTGGTCCGGCTGATGCGCACAGTGGTGCCCGGAACGGGTTTGCCATCCGAGGCATTCGAGACGCTCCCCGTGACGCGCACCTGTGCTGTAGCGGCAACGGAAGCCAGCAACAGCAACGGCAGCACTAGGTAAACCCAACGCGGTAAGCTAGCCGGGAAAAAGGGAAGCAAACGATTCAGCACAAGCAAATAAAGGTAACCAATACGCAAGGTAACGAACTACAGAACCAAAAAAAGCCCGCACCGTTGCAGGTGCGGGCTTCGTTGGCAGAAAATACCGACCAAAAGCGCGAATTACTCTACTTTCTGCTTCTTGCCGTCGGCTGGTTTGGCTTTGATGGTGCCGTCGTCGGCGTCCATTTTAAGCTTGTTGTCTTCCGAGTCTTTCAGTTTCACGTCGCCGTCTTTCTTTACTTTCAGCTTGTTGCCGGCTTCGTCCTTCACTTTCATCGGCGTAGAATTGTCAACTACCACACCCGAAGCGTCGTCCGACGACTGATCGGCGGAAGCCGACATGCTGTTGTCGTCCATGTAGTTCGACTCGTCGTAGGTCGAGCGGCTGCTCTCGTAGGCCGAATACTGAGTTGGATCAGTGAAGATGCCTTTAAACTCGGTGTCCGTATCCGTGTACACGCCGCGCATATCCGCCGACATGCCGGTCGTATCCGACGTGTACTTCGATTGCAGCTCGCCCAAACGGCGCGAACGGTTGTAGTAGGTGTTCTCGATGCGCGACACCACGGCCGTATCGGTGATCTTCATATCCGAGGCCATGCGCTGAGCAATGCGCTGAGCACGAGTGTGATACACGGCATCATTGTCCGTGGAAGCGGTGGCCGTTGCGTCCGTCGTGGTGGTGGTAGTGGCGGTGTCGGTTGTTTTTTCCTGCGAGCAGGAAGCCATCGTTAGCGCCCCGGCGCACGACAGCAGCAGAATCATCTTTTTCATGAGGGAGAGGAGGTAAGAACAGAAAAAACGCTAGTTGTATTAGCGTTGGCGGATATACGGCTGAGTTTTAACGGGAGTTACTCCGAAGGAAATCATGAAACAGAAAAAGGCCGCTGGCACTCTGCCAGCGGCCTTTTTTCGTCGCAATTTTTTATCCTATACCTAGGTTGTAGGATGATTTCGGTACCTTAAAACCTAGGCCCGACGCAGCTCAAACAGCGTGATTTCGGGCAGGAAACCCACCCGGCCCGGATAGCCCAGAAAACCTAGCCCCACATTCACATACAGGTACTGCTGGCCTTTCTGGTACAGTCCGGCCCACTGCTCGTATACATACTGCACGGGGCTCCACTTCATAAACGGCAGATTAACACCAAATTGCGCGCCGTGCGTGTGGCCCGAAAGCGTCAGGTCGATGTCGGGATAGTCGCGCACCTGGGCGTCCCAGTGCGTGGGGTCGTGAGAGAGCAGGATCTTGAACGGAGCATCACCGGAAGTGGCGTGCGCCTTCGCTAGGTTGCCATACTTGGCGAATTTGGTACCCCAGTTCTGCACCCCGATAATGGCGATTTTCTCGCCGTTGCGCTCCAGCGTGTGGCTTTCGTCGAGCATCAGGCGCCAACCAATTTTCGCGTGGTTGTTCTTCAGTCGGTCCAGGTTAGCACGTTTAGCCTCAGCGCTTTCCCACTGCACGTAGTCGGAATAATCGTGGTTGCCGAGAATGGAGAAGATCGGGTGAGTTGACTTGATGCCGGCCAGCGTATCAATGTGCTCCTCAACTTCCTGGGCGTAGTTATTCACCAGGTCGCCGGTCATGAACACGAGGTCGGCGTTCTGCTTGTTAATCATTGCCACGGCCCGCTGTAGCGGTTCTTTCGACTGAAAAGAGCCGGTATGCAGGTCGGAAATCTGGGCAATCCGGAGGCCGTCGAACGAGGCCGGCAGGTTCGGAAAGCGCAGTATGACCCGCTTTATCTGGTAGTCGGTGCCGCCTTTGAACATGCCCCAGAGCAGCCCGAAGAACGGAATAGCACCTAGCACCAGCGCCAGCTGACTGATAAACGTGCTACGCGTAATGGCCGGACCAGATACGCCGCTAGGCTGCGTGAACTGTCTGGTAATGAAGCGTCCCAGACGCACCACGTCTTCCAGCAGCAGCGGCAGCGCAATCAGCAGCTGGGCGGCAATCATGGCGAGCAGCAGTCCGCCGAAGTACGCTTTGTAGGTGGCGTGTATGTTGCGCCGGGCCATCATGCCCCAGATACCCAGGAACCAAATGCCAATCGTGACTACCAGGTAGAGAACGGTGGTGAGGCGCCGCCCGGTTGGCGAGCTAGCCTGTATTAAGGCGCGAACTGCTTGTAAACCATACCACTCGGCCAGCACCAGGCCGACGAGTATCAAAGGAGAGAAAATGCGTGACATAGAAAAAACGAGGAGCCTGCGGCGCCGAAAACAGCTTCCGGAACGCCTTACGTCGAGAGTAGACGGATGAGGAGAAAGTTTACTTTATTTTAGAAGAGGAACCTAGGTCCGCAAACGGGCTTCATGGCACCACTGTTGTTGAAGCTAGGTTCGTGCCGCCACTCCCGCAAGTACATTGGGGCGGCGCTAATCAGGTAACAACAACAGGGCACAATGAATTCGGTTGATCTTTTATCGGAAGAAGAAACGCCAGCGGGGCCGTATCAGGCGCCGGCCAGCTTCAGCATCAAGAGCTGGGCGGAGGAAGATCGGCCCCGCGAGAAGCTCCTGCAAAAAGGCCGCGCCGCCCTGTCAGATGCTGAGCTGATGGCTATTCTGCTCGGCTCCGGCACCGCCAAGCTTTCGGCCGTGGATGTAGCCAAGCTCATTCTGAATGCCGTGCAAAACGATCTGAACGAGCTGGCCAGGTTGTCGGTGAAGGAGCTGATGCGCCACAAAGGCATCGGCGAGGCCAAAGCCATTACCATCATGGCGGCCTTGGAGCTAGGTCGGCGCCGCAAGGAAAGCGCGGCCGCGCAGCGCACCACTATTACTTGCTCATCAGATATTTACAACCTCGTGCGCCCCAACCTGCAAGACCTGCCCCACGAGGAATTTTGGGTGGTGCTGCTCAACCGCGCCAACGTGGTGATGCGCAAGCAGCCCATCAGTATGGGCGGCGTGGCCGGCACCGTCGCCGATCCGAAGCTGATCTTCAAACACGCGCTGGAGCAGCTGGCCAGCTCCATCATCCTGGTGCACAACCACCCGAGCGGCAACCGCAACCCCAGCGCCGCCGACATTGCCCTGACGCGCAAAGTGAAAGAGGCCGGCAAGTTCCTGGATTTACCCGTGCTCGACCACCTCATCTACACCGACCTAGGTTATTACAGTTTCGCCGACGAAGGAATCTTGTGAGTAGCGCGAAGCTCCCGCTTCGCGTATCGTTGAACGAAATCGTTGCTATAACCTAGGTGTCAGTCGTTCAACGAGGCGCGAAGCGCAGGCTTCGCGTTACACTGTGCTACATGCGCTTGTGTACCTTTGCCGCGTGAAACTCAACCCCAAACTCCTCATCGGCCTAGGGCTGCTGCTTATCTTCGGCTACTTCCTGCAAGACCTAGTTCTGGGCAACGACCAATATGCTGCCGGCATCAGGAAAGCTAGGGCCGAGAAGAACGACGCTTTCCGCCGCGGCAATACCTCGCCGCTGCTGACTGCTCAGCGTGCCACCTTCGACAGCCTGCGCTACTTCGCGCCCGATAAAGCCTACCGCTTCATGGCCAAGTGGGAGCCACTCGTCGCGCACGATACCGTGCTCATTCAGCTCACCGACGGCAAGGCCGAAAAGTACCTGCGTTGGGGCCGCGCTTCCTTCACGCTCGACAACCAGCCCCAGCAGCTCACCTGCCTGCTGAAAGCCGACGGCAAAGACACCACGCTCTTCGTGCCCTTCACCGACAAAACCAACGGCTTCGATACCTACGGCGGCGGCCGCTACCTCGACGCGCCCAAACCTAGGTCCGACGATCAGGAAATCATGCTCGATTTCAACGCGGCCTATAACCCATATTGCGCTTACAACAACGACTACGCCTGCCCCGTGCCGCCCGCCGACAACCGGCTGAAAGTCGCCATCAAAGCCGGCGAAAAGTCATTTCACGAGTAGGAACGCGCCATGGCACGTTCAATCGTTGAACATTTAAGGCCTGAATATTCAATCGTTGAACAGCCTGCATAGAATCGTGTAGGCGGCGAGGGCAAGAACGCGCCGCCTACACGATTCTACAATATCAAACTTCCTCCCGCAACGGCCCTTTTTCAGCGGCTGCGCAAATCTGTACCTTTGCGACGTTTTCAATTACCATTTACCAATTAACATCTACCATTTAACAGTTATCAAGTACCACGCTTTCATACTAGCCGGAGCGAGGTAAATGGTAACGGATAAATGATCAATGTTAATTGGTAAATGGTAATTGGTAAATGTTAAATGATAACTGATGAAAATCTCCCTCGACTGGCTCCGTACGCTCATTCCTACCGATAAATCTGCCGCTGAAATCGGGGCGCTGCTCACCGGCTCCGGGCTGGAAGTGGAAGGCATTGAGGAGCTGGAAAGCGTGCCGGGCGGCCTGCGCGGCGTGGTGCTCGGCGAAGTGCTAACCCGCGAAAAACACCCCGACGCCGACAAACTCAGCCTCACAACCGTAGACGTGGGCGACGGCACCCCGCGCCAGATTGTGTGCGGCGCGCCCAACGTAGCTGCTGGCCAAAAAGTAGTGGTGGCCCTCGAAGGCGCTATGCTCTACCCGTCGCAAGGCGAGCCGTTCAAGATCAAGAAGTCGAAAATCCGCGGTGCGGCTTCCGAGGGCATGATCTGCGCTGAGGATGAAATCGGCCTGGGTACCTCCCACGCCGGCATCATGGTGCTGGATACGCCGCTGCCCAACGGCACGCCCGCCGCCGACTACTTCGGCCTAGGTTCGGACTCGGTATTCGAAATTGGCCTCACGCCGAACCGCGCCGATGCCGCTTCGCACTACGGCGTAGCCCGCGAGCTGCGCGCCCTGCTTCAGCAGCCTTGCCACTTGCCGGACGTGAGCCAGTTCCAAGCACCCGACACTGCCACCAGCAACATCGTTGTAACCATTGAAGATGAGCAAGCTAGCCCCCGCTACGCCGGTTTGCTGCTCGAAAACGTGCAGGTTGGTCCGTCGCCGGAATGGTTGCAGCGCCGCCTGCGCAGCATTGATCTGTCGCCCATCAACAACGTGGTCGACGTGACCAACTTCGTGCTGCATGAGCTAGGTCAGCCCCTCCACGCCTTCGACGCCGACCAGATTACCGGCGGCCAGATCTGGGTGAAGCGCGCTGCGGAAGGAGAGAAGTTCGTGACGCTGGATGGTGTCGAGCGCACCTTGAAGGCTGATGATCTGGTTATTGCGGATGCTAATGGTGCTCCGATAGCGCTGGCCGGTGTATTCGGTGGCAAAACCTCCGGCGTGAGCAACGCCACAACCCGCGTGTTCCTGGAAAGCGCCTACTTCGCGCCGGCTGCCGTGCGCCGCACTTCCCAAACGCACCAGCTCAAAACCGATGCGTCGTTCCGCTTCGAGCGTGGCACCGACCCCAACATGGTGCCGGTGGCGCTGCAACGCGCTGCCTTGCTGCTGCAAGAGGTAGCCGGGGCTACCATCGCCGCGCCCGTGGTAGATGAGTACCCGGCGCCGGTTCAGCCCGCTACGGTGCGCCTGCGCCTGGCTCGCGTGGAGCGCTTAGTTGGTCAGTACATTGAACCCGAGCGTATTCGCCAGATCCTCACGGACCTAGATATTCAGATCAGCGAGGAAAGTGCTGAGGACTGGAATCTGACCGTACCGCTGCACAAGGTAGATGTAACGCGCGAGGCCGATGTAATCGAGGAAATCCTGCGCATCTACGGCTACAACAACGTGGCGCTGCAACCTTTCAACTCGGCTTCGTTCCTGGCTAAGTTCCCGAACCCTGACCCGGAAGTTATCCGTCAGAATACGGCGCGGCTGCTCAGCGGGCAAGGCTTCTCCGAAATCATCACCAACTCGCTCACCAACTCGCAGTATTTCGAGAAAGAAGGCGAGCCGAACGAAACGCTGGTGCGCGTGCTGAACTACAACAGCGCCGACCTGAACGTGATGCGCCCCAGCGTGTTACACTCGGGCCTGGAAGTAATTCGCTACAACCTCAACCGCCGTCAGCGCGACTTGAAGCTGTACGAGTTTGGCAAAACCTACCACCTGCAAGCCGACGGCCAGCATCAGGAGAAGAACAAGCTAGCCATCTACCTGACCGGCAACGCTACGGCCGAAACCTGGCAGCACAAAGCCGAGAAAACGACCTTCCACGACCTAGCCGGCGTGGTGCAGCAAGTGTTGAATGCCCTAGGTCATGCCGCGCCCGTGCCGCAGCCGGTGCAGCACCCGTACCTGGCCGGTGGCCTCACGCTCTTGGCTCAGAATCAGCCGGTAGCGCAGCTAGGCGCCGTGTCGCCAGGCGTGCTCAAGCGTCTCGACGTAGGTCAGCCCGTGTGGTACGCCGAGCTCGATTGGGATTGGCTGGTGCGCAAGTACAAAGCCGGGCTGGTAGCCCGCGAGCTGCCGAAGTTCCCCGAAGTCCGCCGCGACCTGTCGTTGGTTGTCGACCGCACCGTGACGTTCGATCAGCTCCGCCAGATTGCCCAGCGCACCGAGAAGAAGCTCCTGCAAAGCGTGAACGTGTTCGACGTGTACGAGGGCGAAAACCTAGGTGTCGACAAGAAGTCGTACTCGGTGAACTTCACCCTGCAAGACCCCACGCAGACGCTCACCGATCAAGCCATCGACGCAGTGATGCAGCGCCTGATTGGGCAGTTCGAGAAGCAAGCCGGCGCCCTGATTCGGAAATAGAATGGTTTTTGGTTATTTGTTTCTAGTTTTTGAGTTTAGACCGTCATGCTGAGCTTGTCGAAGCATCTCGCGTGCAGTGCTAACTTCAATTGTCTGGTTTACCATTGCACGCGAGAGTTCTCCCGCTGGTCGAAATGACGTTCAACGACTGCACGCGAGATGCTTCGACAAGCTCAGCATGACGTTCAGAAGTCGAGAAACCTAGGCTGCCTACCAGCGCCAAAAACCAGAAACAAACCACCAAAAACCAAAAAATGGCTTCCTCCCAACAGCTTGCCCATCTCGACCGCCTGGAGCGGCAGGTAACGTCGTTAGTGGCTGCTTATCAGCAGTTGCGCGAGGAGCTGGCCGACGCCCAAACCACCATCCAGCAGCTCCGCGCGGATGTGCGCGATAGGGACCGACAACTGAAGGATTTCCAAAATCAGGAGAATATCGTTAAACTTGTCAATACCATAGCAGGAGACCCTGCCCACGCCACCGAGCTGAAACACCGCCTCAACGACTATATTCGAGAAATTGATAAGTGCCTTGCCTATTTGAGGGAGTAACGACCATCAAGATTCCATCTGCCGCTGAATATGAGCGAATTATCCATTAAAATCCGTGTCGCCGACCGGGATTATCCGATGCGGGTAAGCCCCCAGGAAGAGGAGCGCCTGCGCCAAGCAGGAAAGCTGCTCAACGACCGTATCAAGGAGTTTCGTGAACAGTACGGCATTCAGGACAAGCAGGATCTGCTAGCGATGGCCGCGTTGTCGACCATGGCCGACGGTCTGAAAGTCAGTAAGGAAAAGGATGGGACCGATGCAGCCTTGACCGAGCGCCTGTCGCGCCTGGATAAGCTGCTTGCGACGCTGGTACTCAGTTAAGGAGAGTGCCAGTGCGGCTTTCTATCTGATCAGGAGCGAAGCAATCGGCTTTGCTGCTTTTCGGGGGACGTTGGGCAGCTGTTTTTTGTTATGGTTTTCAATTCCTCCCAAAAACCATAGCTCATGCCCACCATTGTGTATATTGTCCTTGCCGCTGTCGTTGCCCTCGGGGCCGGCATTGTGCTAGGACGCCTGCTGGCCGGAAAGGCCCGGCAGGACCAGGAAGCCCAGGCGCAAGCCCGCGCCCAACAACTCCTCCAGGAAGCCGAAGAAAAGGCCAACCGCATCCGCGACGAGCGGATTCAGCAGTCGAAGGATAAGTTTCGTCAGCTCAAGAACGAGTTTGACCTCGACAGTCGTCGCCAAAAAGCTGAGTTAGAGGCTGATCTGAACCAGCGCCGCCTAGGTATTCAGGAGCAGGAGCAGAGCATCAAGCAGCTGACCCAAACCACGCAGCGCCAACTCGAACAGCTCCAGAAGAAGGAAAAAGACCTCGACATGCTGCGCGACAAGATTCAGACTGAATCGCAGCAGTTGCGCGAAAAGCTAGAGACCCAAGACGAAAAGCGCCGCAGCACGCACGAAGCGCAGCTCGAAAAGCTTACGCGCCAGCAGCAGGAAGTAGAAGAGCAGCGCCTCCAGATTCAGCATCAGCTCGAAACCATTGCCAATCTCTCGGCCTCCGAAGCACGCGAGCAACTTGTTGATTCGTTGCGCAATGAAGCCCAGATTCAAGCTAGCTCCTACATCAAAGATGTGGTAGCGCAAGCTAAATTGACGGCTACGAAAGACGCCAAGAAGATTGTCTTGGAAACCATTCAGCGCACCGCCGCTGAACACGCTATTGAAAACTGCGTCTCGATTTTTAATATCGAATCGGACGACGTAAAAGGAAAGATTATTGGCCGCGAAGGCCGCAACATTCGGGCGCTGGAAGCGGCTACCGGTGTTGAAATCATTGTGGATGATACGCCTGAGGCGATTATCATTTCCGGCTTCGACCCGGTGCGCCGCGAGGTAGCGCGTTTGTCGCTGCACCTGCTGGTGAAAGATGGCCGTATTCACCCGGCTCGCATCGAGGAGATTGTGGCCAAGACCCGCAAGAATATCGACGAGGAAATCGTTGAAATCGGCGAGCGGACCATCATCGACCTAGGTATCCATGGCCTGCACCCCGAGCTGATTAAGATGGTAGGGCGGATGCGTTTCCGCTCCAGCTACGGCCAGAACCTGCTCCAGCACTCCCGCGAAGTAGCCAACCTTTGCGCCACGATGGCCGCCGAGCTAGGTCTGAACGTGAAGCACGCCAAGCGTGCGGGCCTCCTGCACGACATTGGCAAAGTAAGTACGGAAGAACCGGAGCTGCCCCACGCCATTCTCGGCATGGAGATGGCCAAAAAATACAAGGAGCATCCCGACGTGGTAAACGCCATCGGCGCCCACCACGACGAAATCGAGATGACGGCCATGATTTCACCACTCGTGCAGGCTTGCGACGCCATCAGCGGTTCGCGCCCGGGTGCTCGTCGCGAGATGATGGAAAGCTATATTAAGCGCCTGAAGCAGCTGGAAGAAACGGCAGTAGGCTTCGAAGGCGTGAACCAGTGCTACGCCATTCAGGCCGGCCGCGAGCTGCGCGTGATGGTGAATGCCGACAATGTGAGCGACGAGCGGGCTCAGGAGCTGAGCTACGAAATCTCGCAGAAGATTGAGAAAGAAATGCAGTATCCCGGCCAGATCAAGATTACCGTGATTCGGGAAATGCGCGCCGTGGCGTACGCCAAGTAATAGAACCTAGCTTATCGAAAAGCCGTCGTGACGAAAGTTACGGCGGCTTTTTTGTGCTTATGCAACTTCATGCTGGCTAGATAGCTCATGTTATTGTACTGCTTTATAAATCAGCTAGCTATCCTGCTTGATGTATCGTTTTCTACTTACTCGAATACTCCTGCACCTAGCTTCTGCTGGCCTGCTGGCAAGCTGCTCCATCTACACGCCTTTGCAACCGAGCGCGCCCATGCTGCGCGACAAAGGCCAGACGGAAGTAGCAGGCAGTGTTTTCCTGGCGAAGCGGCTGGAAGGCTCGGTTACGTATTCGCCTGCCCGGCATGTGCTCGTGCGCGCCGCGGGTGGGTTGCGGCCGGGTAAAGTAGACACGACGCAGCTCTATTTTCGTCTGCGGCAACTTGAGGTAAGCGCCGGTACGTACTGGCCTTTGTCGGAGCAGTGGCTGGTAGGCGGGCTAGGTGGCTACGGGCGTGGCAGCAGCAGCCGGCGCTATGATGACGGTGGCTTTGAGTCCTTGGATGACAGCGTAACAACCTACCAGTATGAAGCACGTTTTCATAAGCTTTTCGGGGAGGTTTTTGCCGCCTATGAGGGCGAACGAACCACAATGGGCTTGGCCTACCGGCTGTCGCAGGTGCAGTTCCCTAGGCTGACCAACAACGGCTTGCCCATAAACCTGCGGCGTATGACCCGGAGCGAGCCAATGTTCTTCGTGCGGTATTGGGACCGGGCAGGTCTGTTCCCGTGGGCGCAATTACAATTAGCCGTCAGCGTATCTTGGTCGGCCGATTATTCAAAGCAAGTCTTTTACGAACGGCCAATCAAAGACTTAAAAGAGCCACAGCTGCTTACTTCACTCGGCTTGGTGATTTATCCGCACCGCTTCAAGAAGCGAGATTGAACTTACTCAAGATTAGTGCGATACGATAAATTTACCGGTGCTGATAGCTAGCTTGTCGTTGTCGAATTGCGAAATGCGGTAGAGGTACACGCCGTTGCGCAGCGCTTGCGTGTTGAGGGTGAGCTGGCCGGAAGCATCATCTAGCGGCTGGGTGAGCACCGTGGCGCCGGTGGTCGACATGATAGCTAGGTTGCCGGGGTGCGCGGCTGAATACGGATACTTCAGCCAAATGTACTCGGCGGCGGGGTTCGGATACACCGCTACGCTTAAAGAAGCTGCCTTGCTACTTGCCAGAATGGTTGCTTCGTTGCGGCTAGCTAGGTATAACTCATTAGAAACCCAAGAGTTATCGGAATCAGAAGTGGCGGTAAAAACCACACATTCCATATTAGCCGACATCGAGGGCTGCCCATTGTAGGCCGTAGTGACATTGATGCCTTGGACCAGCTGAAAAGAGCTAGCTTCAAAAGCTGCGCTAGTGCTAGGGCGGCTGAGCTGATACAGCATCCGTTTGTCTATGTTGTTAGAGGCGCCCAGGAAGTACGTCAGGTTATCTTTCGACAGCTGGCCTGGATAAGGCTGGAAGCCAACCGGTACGGGCAGCTTCCGAACGTAGGTGAAGGAAGTAGCCGAAGTGCGCGCAAATTCTACTATGCCGATGGCCGAGGCAAATAGGAATAGCCGGTCTTGGGTAGTGCTCAGCGAAGGACAAGACACAAATGAGGTGAGTAGCCCTGTGAGTGCCACCATGGTTGGTTTGCCAAATTTGGCTGTAAGCGACGGGCGCTGAGCAAAATACAGGGAGTTGTTTGCCGTGAAGTAAATATCCAGCTCATCGGCTGATAGCCAGCACGATTCAGGTGGTGAAGCTAGGTCGAGCAGCACTGCCATAGGAGCGCTGAAAGGACTGTTGGTGCTAGCACGTTGCGCAAACATCAGTTTCCTGGCAGTGCCCGTGATGTAGTACAGGTGCAATGCATCGGGCGAAAGCCAGGGGTAAGCATCGGCGTCATTAGCGTCGTTAATTTCACTGAGGGCTCTTACGCCGCTGTAGGAGTAGGCGGTAGTAGCAGCTTCTTGGAGCGTAGATGTGGTTTGTGGGAGTGTGCTACCGAGCGGAAATCCGTTGACGTCAAGCACTGGTTTGGTGGTAGTTCCAGAAGGCTTTTGCCCAAAAGCACCGGCTGAAAAAAGCAGAGTTGCGAAGAGTATAGCTTTTTGCATGCAGGCAACGCATTGAATTATGTATATTATTTTTTGTGCTTTTCTTACACAGGGTCAAATCTTATAAAAGAAAAGTTTCAAAACAAACTTATATCCATTAATTATTAAATATTATATATATAAAGTATTGTTTTCTGATGGCTGTGACTGTACTGCTGCCTACTGGGCAAGTACGGGCTCGTGATAAGAGAAGTCTCGCGGGAAGCCAGAGGGAGGATAGTACCTTGCCATGCGAGGTTTCGCCCGCTGGTCGAAGTGACATTCGCTTTGCTGTTGCATCCAGTTAAGCTAGGCACTGAGTAACAGTGACCTAGCTTCTATGCTTCGTCGGGTGGGGCTAGCTTTGCGAACAGGTTGTTCAGACTCTCAGCCCAGGTAGGGTGCGCTAGCACCATGTTTTGCAACACGTCGCAGGTAAGATTGCCGGCCATGGCGAGCTGAAGCATGGTCATGATTTCGCCCCCTTGCTCGCTTAATACCGCGGCGCCAATGATGTGGTTTTCGTCGTTGACCAGCACCTTGATGAAGCCCGTGGTGTGGCCGGTTTCCCGTGCCCGCCCAATGGTTTTCACCGGCAGCGAGGCCATCTTATACGTGATATTCTGCTCCTGTGCCTGTTTCTCCGAAAGGCCCACGCGACCTAGCTGCGGCTCGGTGAAGACGACATAAGGCAGAAATCGTTGCTTGGCCGGGCGGCGCTTGTTGTGCAAAATAGCGTCACGCACCACACGGTAGTCGTCGTAGCTGATATGGGTGAACTGCGGCCCGCCCTTCACATCACCGAGGGCGTATACGCCGGGCACGTTGGTGAGCAGGTCGTCGTCGGCCTTAATGTAGCCTTTCTCATCCAGGGCCACGCCGGCTTTCTCCAGACCTAGCTTGCCGGTGTTGGGCTGGCGGCCTGTCGCCACAAGCAGGTGCGTACCGTGTACTTGCTGCTCACCTTGTTCAGTATCAAGAGTTAAGGTAAGCTTGCCGTCGGCATCCTTCGCTACCCGGTGAGCCCTGGCACCTAGCACAAACTCGATTCCTTCTTCCGCGAGGAACTGTTGCATAGCGTCGCACACGTCGTCGTCCTCGCGGGATAGCACATGCGCGTGCGATTCGATGATAGTGATTTTACTGCCCAGCCGACGGAACATCTGCCCGAACTCTAGACCAATATAGCTGCCGCCCAAAATCAGAAGGTGCTCAGGTAGTTCCGGGCTGTCGAGCAGGGTGGTGGAGGTGAAATACGGGATGTCGCTCAGACCTTCAAGGTCGGGAGTGGCGGCGTGCGTGCCGGTATTGATGAAGATTAGCTCGGCCTCAACTTCCTGTGAGCTGCCGTCGTCCAGCGTCACCCGTACGCTGTGCGGACCCGTAAATTCCGCGTGGCCGTGCAGCACCGTGATGTTCGGCTGCTCTTCTGTCAGGTTCTTGTGCGTGCCCTCGCGCATTTCCCCTACAATCTGATTCTTACGGGCCATCACGGCGGCAAAGTCAACTGTTAGCTCCGTCGCGCCGATGCCATATTCAGCGGCCGTGCGTATTTGGTGGGCTCGTTCGGCCGAGGCCAGCAGCGCTTTGGTGGGCGTGCAGCCGTAGTTGATGCAGGAGCCGCCGAAGAAGTTTTCTTCCACCAGCACCACCTTGCGGCCCGCTTTCGCGAAAGAAGTCGCCAAAGGATTGCCAGCCTGGCCGGAGCCAATAATCAGAACGTCGAAGGAGGTGGGCATAGAAATAGTAGGAAGAAGAGTGGTGAGCGAATCAGCCGCGCTATGGTTGTGCTTGCTATACGCAAGGCAGCGACCTAGGGTCGGGCAACGAAATGCTGGCCTATTCGTTTTGGCTCCACAATCTCCTTAGCTTTCGGGTATGAAGCTTTTTCTATGGGCGCTGCTGGCGCTTTTGCTGCCAGTGCTGGCGAGCTGTTCGTCGTTGTATTTTCCGCCACCGCCGCAGGTGCCGCTGCTCACCCAAAAAGGCGAGTTCAGCGGCGGCATCTATACTAATCTGGATAATAATGTGTCGCTGCAAGGCGCGTATGCGGCCGGCGAGCACCTAGGTGTTATCGGCAATGCCTCCTTTCTGCACAACGATAAAAAGAAGAAATCCCTCGACCACGACTTCGCAGAAGTAGGCCTGGGTTACTACACGCGCCTGAAAGATCGGCGCGTGCTGGAAGTATACGCCGGCCTGGGGGGCGGCCACTCCAAACGTATCGAGCGCGACGCCGAAAAAGTAGTGACCCGCACCCTGGAAGGCGGCCTGACCAAGTACTTCGTGCAGGTAAACTATAGCTCCAAAGACAACAGCAACGTGCACGTCTTCGGCCGCGACTTCCCCATCACCTACGGCACGGCCATGCGCGTCAGCTACTTACAGCTCGATAACTTCAAGCTCGACAACGTAGCCACCCTAGGTGAGGAAAACGTTTTTATCGAGCCCATCACCTACACGCGCCTGCAATTAGTCGGGCCGGTGCAGTTCCAGCTCATCAGCGGCAGCAACTTCGGTTTGCGCCAACGCAAGTACCTGAAGGCAGCTAATGCAGTGTTTAATTTTGGGATAATCGTGAATATTGGCGGGCAGGAGGGGAAACGGTAATTAGTAGCCCGCAACTTTCGTCGTACGCCCCACAATCTTCCGCAGCACCTCCGTTAACGGTTCAAAACCAGTGATTTCCTCAACATCAGGTGACAGCCGCGTCGCCCCGAAGCGGTTCAGCCACACGGGCCGGATACTCACCGCCAAGGCGCCGAGCACGTCGGCCGTCCAGTTGTCGCCGACCATTACGGTTTCGGCGGGCGCGGCACCTAGGTGCTGCATGGCTACCTGGAAAATGCGCGGGTCGGGTTTGGTAACGCCGACGTCTTCGGAGGTAATCAGCGCGTCTATTAGGTGGGTCATACCTAGGTAGCGCAGCTTGTCTTCCTGTTCAGCCGTGCGGTTATTAGTTACAATGCCGATGCGGTACTGCGGTTTTAATGCCTCTAGCAAGGCCAGCGCACCTGTTATCGGCTGGCGCAGGTTGCGGTAATGCGTGTAGTGAAACTGCGCAAATTCGTCTGCTTCCGCTTCAGTAGCCAAAGCGCCATAAGGAGCGAGCAAGCGCTGAAAACGCAGCTGCCGTGCCTCTTGGTAGCTGTAGCGGCCCGCCAATACCAGCGGGTGCATCTCTTCCAATAGCTCACTATAGCGGTTATACAGCTCATCCAACTCTATTTCGCTGGCAAAAGGCAGATTGCTGGTGCTAGCTGCTAGTGCTGCCCGCGCGGTGCCCGCATGATCGAATAGCGTATCGTCGAGGTCGAAGAGGACGGTGGTGGTGCGGGTGGGAGGGGGCGCTTGCTTCTCGTGTAACGCCATAGATAAAATCAGTGAGTATAAAACGTAGCTCTTGGTTAGCGCTACCTAGGTTTCTGGTTTCGGTAAGCGCCAGATGTCTATTGATATTACGCAAAAAAGCCCCGGCGCAAACCGGGGCTTTTCTTTTATTCAGAAGTTAGCAAAACCTAGCTATTCAATACGCGCAGCATCGTATCGCCGATTTCGGCGGGCGAATCCACGACGTGGATGCCGCACTCACGCATGATAGCCATCTTGGCAGCAGCCGTATCATCGGCGCCGCCTACGATAGCACCGGCGTGGCCCATGCGGCGGCCGGGAGGTGCAGTTTGGCCAGCAATGAAGCCTACAACGGGCTTCTTGTTACCGGTTTCTTTGATCCAGCGAGCAGCTTCAGCTTCCATGCCGCCCCCGATTTCACCGATCATTACGATGCCTTCGGTTTCGGGGTCGTTCATGAGCAGTTCTACCGCTTGCTTGGTGGTGGTGCCAATGATCGGGTCACCGCCGATACCGATAGCCGTGGTCTGACCTAGGCCTGCTTTCGTGAGCTGGTCAACGGCTTCGTACGTCAGCGTGCCCGACTTCGACACGATACCAATTTTGCCTTTCGTGAAGATAAAGCCGGGCATGATACCCACTTTGCACTCACCGGCGGTCATTACGCCGGGGCAGTTCGGGCCGATCATGCGCAGACCTTCGCGGTCTTTGAGGTACTCTTTCACCGCAATCATGTCCTTGGTCGGGATGCCTTCGGTGATGGTTACAATAACTTTAATACCAGCGTCAGCGGCTTCCATGATGGCATCGGCGGCGAAAGCCGGGGGCACGAAGATGATGCTCGTATCGGCGCCGGCTTGCTCAACGGCCTCCGCAACCGTGTTGAACACGGGACGGTCGAGGTGCTTGGTGCCGCCTTTGCCGGGCGTCACGCCACCTACCACGTTGGTGCCGTAGTCAATCATTTGCTGGGCGTGGAAGGAGCCTTCCGAGCCGGTGAAGCCCTGCACAATCACTTTAGAATCCTTGTTAACCAGAACACTCATTCGAAACGGGTTTTAGAGTAGCTATTCCGTTGGGGGTAAGACCGTCGGCATCGGAAAAATACCGGCCCACAAAAGTAGGCTTTTTTGGGCCGGCTGCAAGGAGATGGTGAGGTGGTGAAGTGGTGAAATGGTGAGTTGGCGAAGTGGTGGGGTTGATGTTCTGGTGTTTACAGCCCACCTGAACCTGTGCAAACGATAAACTCACCACTTCACCATCGCACATCTCACCGCTTCACCAACTCACCATTTCGTACCTTTGTGGTTCTACTCCACCCCAAACTCATGTACCTGAATCACATAGTGGAAGCCATTGGCAACACGCCTCTGGTGAAACTCAATAAAGTAACGGACGGCATCCGCGGCACGGTGCTGGCCAAGGTTGAATATTTCAACCCCGGCAACTCGGTGAAAGACCGCATGGCATTGAGAATGATTGAAGACGCCGAAAAAGCGGGTTTGCTCAAGCCAGGCGGCACTATTATCGAAGGCACCAGCGGCAACACGGGCATGGGCCTGGCGTTGGCGGCCATCAGCAAGGGCTACCGCTGCATCTTCACAATGAGCGACAAGCAGGGACAAGAAAAGCGGGATATTCTGAAAGCGGTAGGCGCCGAAATCATCATCTGCCCTACCGATGTAACGCCCGACGACCCGCGCTCTTACTACTCAGTGGCGCGCAAGCTCAACGCCGAAATTCCGAACTCGTTCTACCCCAATCAGTACGATAATCTTTCCAACACCGCGGCGCACTACGAAGAGACGGGCCCCGAGCTGTGGGCGCAAACTGAAGGCCGCATCACGCACCTAGCTTGTGGCGTGGGCACGGGCGGCACTATCTGCGGCACCAGCAAGTACCTGAAAGAGCAGAAGTCGGGGCTGGTTACGCTTGGCATCGACACCTATGGCTCGGTGTTCAAGAAGTACAAGGAAACCGGCATCTTCGACCAGAACGAAATCTACCCCTACAAAACGGAAGGCATCGGCGAAGATATTTTGCCGAAGAACGTTGACTTCGACCAGATTGACTTGTTTATCAAAGTATCGGACAAGGATAGTGCGCTGATGACGCGCCGCCTGGCCAGGGAAGAAGGCTTATTCGTGGGCTGGTCGTGCGGTTCGGCGGTGTTTGGCGCCCTGGAATACGCGCGGGAGCACCTGAAAGAAGACGATACAATGGTTGTGATTCTGCCCGACCACGGTACCCGCTACCTGGCAAAAATTTACAACGATGACTGGATGCGCGCGCAAGGCTGGTTACAATAGTTTTCAATACTTTAGAAGCAAGTAGCAACTGCCTTCCGTGATTTTGAACATGACCAAAAAGCTCCAGAATATCGTGCTGGTGGACGATAACGAAACGACCAGCTTCCTGAATAATCGTCTGCTCAACCGGTTGGCTATTGCGGATCAGGTGCGTACGTTCACCAGAGCAGAAGAAGCCTTTGAGTTTCTGTGGGGCAATGGCCGGCAGCCTTCGGAGGCCTCCGACCATCTGCCGGAGCTGGTTTTTGTCGACCTTAAAATGCCCGGCATGGATGGCTTCGAGTTTCTGAAACACTACGACAGCCTGCCCCCCGAGGTGAAAAGCAGAACCGTAATGGCCGTGCTGACCACCTCCATGCACGCCGCCGATACCGCCCGCGTATCGCAGTTCAAAGACGTAGAATACCTCACCAAACCCCTCACCGAAGAGAAAATGCAGAAGCTGCTAGCCAAGCGGTTTTCCGCAAGCTAGGTACCAGTTGTTTGTAGGAACGCGCCACGGCGCGTTCATCGTTGAACGAGGCAGAACGATTAGTTCAGTCAACGCCAACGATGAACGCGCCGTGGCGCGTTCCTACGATTACACTACAGCCTCCACAAACTGAAACGCTTCGCCGTCGAACAGACCTTTGTCGCTGAGCTTCAGGCTAGGTATAACAAGCAGCGCCATAAAGGAAAGCGTCATAAACGGCGCGGCCAGCGGGCTACCTAGCTTTTTCGCCAGCGCATCAATGGCCGTGTACGCCTCCGCCACGGCGTAGCCATCCTGATCCGACATGAGGCCGGCAACGGGCAGGGGCAACAGCAATTCCTCACCATTCTCACCAACGGCCGCCAGTCCGCCTTTCGCCTGAATAACCAGGTTCACGGCGCGGGCCAGGCTCTCATCGTCGCAGCCTACGGCGGTGATGTTGTGCGAATCGTGGCCGACGCTGGAAGCCAACGCGCCACGCTTCAGCCCGAAACCTTTGATGAAAGCTACCGCGGGCGCGGCGGCCGCATAACGATTTGCGACCGTCAGTTTCAAGACGTCGTTGCCTAGGTCAGGCACTACGAGGCCGTTTTCTACTGTAGCACCTAGGTCGCGGCGTGCGGTGATAAGCTGCCCGTCAAAGCATTCGATGACGCGGACTGTTGCCGTGTCAGCAGGAGCAGGTAGTTGAAAATCTTTGGCTCCCACGGGTTCCGCATGGAAGTTATTAACAACGGCTACCGGCGCAGCCGGAATACGCGTCTGGCCGTTCTCGGCCACTAGCTCACCGTTGATATACGTTTGCTGAACCTTGAAGTCCTGTAAGTTATCAACCACGATAAAGTCAGCTGCGTCGCCTTCGCGGAGCAGGCCCACGGGCAAGTTGTAGTGCAGCACCGGGTTCAGGCACGCCACGCGCAGCACCTTCAGCACATCCTGCCCGCGGGCCACGGCGCGCTGCACGAGCTGGTTGATATGCCCTAGCACGAGCGTGTCGGGGTGCTTGTCGTCGGAGCAGAACATCAGGCTCTCGTAGTGTTCGGGCAAAAGATCAATCAGTGCCTCAAAATTGCGGGCCGCTGAGCCTTCCCGAATCAAGATCTTCATGCCCACGGCTAGCTTGTCGAGGGCTTCTTCGGCCGTAAAGCATTCGTGGTCGGTGCTGATGCCGGCGCTGGCATATTGGCGGGCATCGTCGCCGCGCAGGCCAGGCGCATGCCCATCCACAGGGCGGTTGTAGCGCTGAGCCAGGGCTATCTTCTCCATCACCAGCAGGTCGCGGTGCAGCACGCCGGGCCAGTTCATCATTTCGGCCAAATAGCCCACGGCAGGGTTCTGGAAAAGCTGCTCGATGTCGGCGGCGGTGATGGTGGCACCGGCCGTTTCAAAAGGCGTAGCGGGCACGCACGAAGGCGCACCGAAGCAAAACTTAAACGGTACGGTGTTGCCGTTGGCCAGCATGTACTCCACGCCCGCCACGCCCAGCACGTTCCCAATTTCGTGCGGGTCCGATACGGTTGCCACAGTGCCATGCACGACAGCTAGCCTGGCAAACTCAGCAGGCACCAAAAGCGAGCTTTCTACATGCACATGCGCATCCACAAAGCCCGGCAAAATGTAAGGCAGCGCCGGGTCAGGGCTAGGTTCATCGGTGAGTTCAATCCGCCGAATTTTGCCTTCCCCGACGTGAATGGTGCCGAGTGTTATCGTGTTGATAAATAAGTTGATAACGTTGGCACGGAGTGAGAATTCGGCTGGCATAAGCTAGATGCAGGAGCAGGCTAAAGTTGAGGCTACAGGAAGGTGAACGGGTAAAGAACCTTATATTTGCGGGAAAATCCGCCCCTGTGAGAAAGATTATAACGATGCTCTGGCTTACCCTTTTCCTAGGGTCGGGTGTTGCGGCCACCGGTTGCGCGGGTCGCACGGCGCAGCAAAAGAAAACCGCTTCGTATAAGCGCAAAGCCAAATCCGGCCACATTCCCTGTCCGTGCGACAGCCATTAGGCGCAATTGATATGATCTACTCCTTGATGTCTGGCTTTGTCCGTTGGAGGAAAGTGCTTGCATTGTCGCTGCTACTGTTGATTACGCAGGCAATCCAGGTAAGCGCGCAAGTGGGAGGACTTATTATAGCAGGGGTGCGTTCTGCTACCATGGGCGCAATTGCTACTAGCGGCGACTTAGTCAGTTTAGGTAAGGGCAACTATCAATTGGTTGACCAGAGCTGGCACCCGGCTAAGATGTGGCTTCAGGGTCTTGAGGGCGGGCTCCAGGCACAAGAGGAGGGAAGCAGGCAAAAAAGGTTATTTTCCTTGGACGAGGTGCAAGCCGTAGCGACTGTCATCGACACGTTTCGGGTTATGCGGAACTTTGCCGACCCTAAAAAACCTGATGTGAAGGTTCCTGCTTGCTTTGTTAAACAGGTATATAACCGCGGTGGCTATCTGCTGGCAAGTTATAGCTGGACTACCATGAACACTCCAGAGTGGGACGGCGACGGTTTGTTGCTGAGCCACGGGAAGCAGGTAATAACAGTTCCGGTTAAGCGCAAAGAATTCGAGCAGGTAATGTTAAGCCTTTTCGGAGATCATCCGGATTTGGCAAAACAGTTAAAAGCTGGTGCGCTTCGAGCTAAACAAACCAAGCAGATTGTTGCCGTATATGTCAATTGGAAGCAGCAAAATCATTAACAGAAGCTTATTTCTAAATCTTAGCAAGTAAGCGAGTAGCCTTGTTCAATGCCCACTGAATCACCTCTTTCCACGCTGCAAAACGCCGCTGAAGCCGTCCGCCAGCAGCTGCGGCTCACTGCCTTCGACGCCGAAGGGGTGCAGCGCTTGGCAGAAGTGATTGAGGCGCAACGACCTGGCCTGACGGATAGCAGCCGGGAAAACACCGTGACGGCGCTGGGCTGCTACCTAGGTCAGTGCATGGTGCAGACCTACGGCGGGCAGTGGGCCGCCGGGCCCGATGGTACCACGGGTGTCGGCTTCGGCGGGCACTCTTTTTTCAATCCCTTTTACCGCGTTGCCGAACAGCTCGCCCACGGCCGACCTTCGTCGGTAGCCGTATTCTTTACGGAACTACCTGAACGTCTGGCTGCCGCCTCCGGCCGTAAAGAACAAAATTCGTGACTCACCCTAGCCCCAAGCCGCCCGATTTTGCCATGCAGAAACTTGTCATTGCCATCGACGGCTATTCTTCGTGCGGTAAGAGCACCACGGCCAAAGCCGTAGCCGCCGCCCTGGGCTACGCCTACATTGATACCGGCGCCATGTACCGCGCCGTCACGCTGTACTTGCTTGATCATCAGATTGCCTTCGACGATCTGCCGCGCATCGAGCAGGCGCTGCACGACATGCACATCAGCTTCAAGCGCAACCGCCGCACCGGCCGCAACGAGCTGTGCCTCGACGGCCAGATTCGGGAAGATGAAATCCGGCAGATGTACATCTCCAATAATGTGAGCGAGGTGTCGGTTATTCCGGCCGTGCGCCACGCCATGGTACGCCAGCAGCAGCGCATGGGCCGTAAGCGGGGCGTGGTGATGGATGGCCGCGACATCGGCACTACTGTTTTCCCCGACGCCGAAGTGAAGGTGTTTATGACGGCCGATACCCATACCCGCGCCCTGCGCCGGCAGGAGGAGCTAGCTGAGAAGGGTGAGCAGGTGGAGCTAGGTGCCATTATCGAAAACCTCACAAAGCGTGACTATATTGATTCGACACGCGCCGAAAGCCCCCTGCGCCGGGCTGCCGACGCTGTGCTGCTCGATACCACGCACATCACCATCGACGAGCAAGTGGATTTTGTGCTCGAACGAGTATCGGCGGCGTTGTTTTCGCGGGCCATGCTGGCGCAGTCGCACAACGGCTAGGGGAAACCTAGCCACCCTGTCAGGTTCGATTGGGGCGCGAAAGTTGTAAGAGTAAGTCTGTTTGTTGAAGAAAGCGCATGAACGTCACGATAGATAAGAATTCCGGCTACTGCTTCGGCGTTGAGTTTGCCATTCAGATGGCCGAAGACGAGCTGGCGCACGAAGAAACCTTGTACTGCCTCGGCGACATTGTGCATAACCGCATGGAGGTGGAGCGCCTCTACCAGCAGGGCCTGCGCATCATCGACCGTGAGCAGCTGGCCGCACTCCACGATTGCAAAGTGCTCATCCGGGCGCACGGCGAGCCGCCGGAAACCTACGAGCTAGCTTTGCGCAACAACCTGGAACTTATTGATGCTTCGTGCCCGGTGGTGCTCAAGCTCCAGAACCGCGTAAAGCACGCCTACGACGCCACCAAGCGCCAGGATGGCCAGATTGTCATCTATGGCCAACCCGGCCACGCGGAAGTCACTGGCCTCACGGGCCAGACCGGCAATCGCGCCCTGATCGTGATGAACGATGCCGACCTCGACCAGATTGACTTCACCCGGCCCGTTACGCTCTTCAGCCAGACCACGAAAAGCACAGCCGGTTTCTACCACATGAAGCAGCTCATCGAAGAGCGGATTGCGGCAGCCGGTGGTGAGCTAGCTTCCTTTGATGCCAACGACAGCATCTGCCGCCAGGTGAGCAACCGGGAACCGGCCCTGGCCAAGTTCGCCGTGCAGCACGATGTCATCGTGTTTGTGAGTGGCCGCAAAAGCTCCAATGGCAAAGCCTTGTTCAGCGTTGTTAATAAGACGAACCCGCGCAGCTATTTCGTGGAAAACGAGCAGGAAATAGATGACGAGTGGTTCCACGGCGCCGAGTCAGTTGGCATTTGTGGAGCCACCAGCACGCCCATGTGGCTCATGCAGCGCGTCGCCGACCGCATTGAGCAGGTGGCAGTTAGCGTGTGAGCCTGACCTAGCTTTTACTTCCTTTTATTTACCCGGTCAACTTGGCCGGGTATTTTTTTAGCTCTCTCCGCTATGCGCAAGTTTTTCAATTATTTCCTCAACGGCTTTCTTATCGTGGCGCCTATTAGCCTCACGATGTACATCTTGTATGCGAGCATCAGCTGGCTCGATGCGCTATTTCGCTTCAATGGGATGCCGCCGGGCCTAGGTCTGCTTTCGGCTATTGTGGTGCTGACGGCAGTAGGCTTTATCGCCAAGTCGTTTATGGTGCGGCCATTCCTGGTTATTGCTGAGCGCATTCTGCACCGCACGCCGCTGGTGAGCATTATCTACTCCAGTCTTAAAGATTTATTCGACGCGTTTGTAGGAGATAATCAAAAATTTAACTGCCCGGTGCTGGTGCGGCTCAATGCCACGGATCAAGTGTTTAAGCTAGGTTTTGTAACGCAGGACCACATGACTTCCATCAACCGGGAACAGCTCTTGGCCGTGTACTTTCCCCACTCTTATAATTTCTCCGGCGAGCTGGTGCTGGTGCCCAAAGACAACGTGACGTATCTGGAGCTGCCCAGCAGCGAAGTGATGAAGTTCATCGTGTCAGGCGGTGTTTCACGATTAGGCTAGGTTCCACGGAGTGTGTCGCCGAGCGATGTAGCGCGAAGCTCCCGCTTCGCGCATCGTTGAACGATGTCGTTGCAAAAACCTAGGTGCGAGTCGTTCTAACGATACGCGAAGCGGGAGCTTCGCGCTACGACGTTCTGTGCTGTCGTTCTAGCGATACGCGAAGCGCAGGCTTCGCGACATATTGCTTAATCGGGGACGAATAGAGTCGTAATTATGTTCTATTCCTGATGATTACGGAGCAATTAACAACAGAAAATAAACGCGTAGCCGGCAAGACGAAACTGCACTACCAACGCTACGGCGACGGGCCGCGGGTGGTGCTGGCTTTTCATGGCTACGGACAAAGTGAAGGGCACTGGCGCTCAGTAGCTTCCGTGCTAGGTCCGGACGTGAGCGTGTATTCCTTCGATTTATTTTACCACGGCAAAAGCCGGTTGATGAAAGCCGACGCGCCAATCACCAAGAAGCGCTTGGCCGAACTGCTAAGTCAGTTTTTGCATGAGCATAAGATTACGAAGTTCAGCCTGTTGGCCTTCAGCATGGGCGCCAAGTTTGCGCTGACGGCCGTGGAAAACTTCCCCGATCAGCTAGAGCAAGTCTGGCTGATTGCGCCGGATGGTATTCGCGCGCAGCTGTGGTACACGCTGGCTACTTCGCCACTTTTAATTCGCGGGTTGCTGGGTCGGGCGGTGCTGCGGCCACAGCGGCTGCTCGGCTTTATCAACAAGCTGAGCGAGAAACGCCTGGTTGATCCGGGTTTGGTACGCTTTGCCGAGTGGCAGCTGGATAGCCGTGAGAAACGACTGCGCGTGTATCGTAGCTGGGCTGGGTTTAAGAACCTAGCTTTTGACCTGAGAAAGCTAGCCTCGTTGCTCAACCGCAAGTCGACGCCGGTTACGTTTTTCCTTGGCAAATACGACCGGGTGATTCCGCCCGCGGGCCTGAAGCAGTTTATTGGTTCCTTGAAGAAAGCTAATACGGTGCTGTTGGATGCAGGTCACGCCGGCCTGATCTACGATGTAGCCGCGTACTTGCGTCGTCATCCGGAAACGCGGCTGTAAGGAAAAGCTAGGTTGTGCCGGCCGGTCTGATGCCCTAGGTGTTGGACCGGCAGAGAAGAACAGGAAGCACGAACCGTAACCGTTCATCCCTCTTTTTAGACAGTTCAGCTGGAAAAGTTACTGCCTGGGTAGCTTTGTTTTTGAAGCAAATAACCTAGGTCGGTAGCTTTGATCATTAATCCTGAGTAACTTCTCGCTACCTTATAACAGCTGAACCATGGAAACGACATCCCGCGACCCCGAACTCTGGCGCCAGGCAAAATCCCGCGCCAAATTCAAGTCTCATCTGTTCACCTACTTGTCCGTCAATGCGCTGCTGTGGGTCATTTGGGCCCTTACCTCTCCCCATCAGCTCTATCCGTTTCCTTGGCCGGTTTGGTCGACTTTCTTCTGGGGCTTTGGCGTCGTGATGCAAGGCATTAATACCTACGGCGGCCTCGGCCGAAATACCCTTATGGAGCGCGAATACGAGAAGCTACTTCGTCAGAAACAGAATACGCTTCGTTAGTGAGTAACTAAGTAATTCGGCTATCCAACCTAGCTTTTTGGGTTAGCTGAGTAATGGCGTGGCTGAGTAAGAAGCAAATCCGTACGATAGGAGGAGCTTTGATATTCAGTCATTCAGTTATTCTTTTATGTGTCTCCGCCGATTTCTACCTGTCATACTGCTGGCGCCGTTGAGCCTAGCTTTTGCGCCCGAACGCCTCACGGCTCCCGCTGATGCGAACCTGAGCAAAATCAAGCTGCCGGCGGGTTTCACCATCAGCTATTTTGCGCAGAACGTGGGTGGTGCCCGCGAAATAGCCGTCGGGCCGGATGGCACGGTGTACGCGGGTAGCACCGGCGACAAAGTATACGCCTTACCCGACCGCAACAAAGACGGCCGCGCCGATGAAGTCATTACGGTAGCTACCGGCTTGAACTCGCCCAATGGCGTGGCTGTGCGCAACGGCGCCCTCTACGTGGCCGAAATCAACCGTGTGCTGCGCTACGACAATATTGCCAAGCAGCTGAAAGCTAGGCCTAAACCCGTGGTGGTGTATGGCAAGCTGCCCGACAAAGAGTGGCACGGCTACCGCTACATTGCCTTTGGCCCCGATGGCAAGCTGTACGTGCCCGTGGGTGCGCCTTGCAATTCATGCTTGCCCGAAGCGCCCGTTTTTGCCACCATCAACCGCATGAACCCCGATGGCTCCGGTTTTCAAACTGTTGCCAAAGGTGTGCGCAACACCGTCGGTTTCGACTGGAGCCCGTTGGATAAATCCCTGTGGTTTACCGACAACGGCCGCGACCAGCTCGGCGACGACCTGCCTTCCGACGAGCTAAATCGGGCGCCGAAAGCGGGCTTGCACTTCGGCTTTCCATACTTCTTCGCCGGCGACGTGCCCGATCCGGAACTGAGCAAAGGCAAATCGGTGGGCAGCTATGTGAAGCCCGCGCAAAAGCTAGGTCCGCACGTAGCGGCGCTGGGCATGAAGTTCTACACCGGCAAGCAGTTTCCGGCTAAGTACCGCAATCAGATCTTCATCCCCGAACACGGCTCTTGGAACCGTAGTCAGAAAATTGGCTACCGGATCAGCCTAGTAACGCTCGACGCCAGCGGCACAAAAGCGACGAGTTATACCACTTTTGCGCAAGGCTGGCTGCAAGGCCAGACGCCGTGGGGACGCCCAGTATGCCTGCTGCAAATGCCGGATGGCTCCTTGCTCGTTTCCGACGATCAAAATGACGCGGTGTACCGTATCAGCTACCGACGATGAGGTGGTGAGCTTGTGAAATGGTGAGTTTTCAGGCGGCATCACTGCGAATTATTAAGGATATTTCATCACCTCACCATGAAAAAGCGCACGATTGGACGGCTGGAGTTGGTAGATTTTCCTCAGTTTGAGATAGAAGGCGTAGAGGCTAAGATTGACACGGGCGCTTACACGGGCGCCATCCACTGCAACAACATCCAATTAGTAAAGCTAGCCGACGGCCAAGCTAGCCTGCGCGTGAACCTACTCGACGATGCACACCCGAATTTTGATGGGTGCCTGATGGAATTTACCGACTTCTCGCTGCGTACTATTAAAAGCTCCACGGGCGAAGCGCAGCGGCGCTACGTCATCCGGACGGTAATTCGGCTGTTCGGCGAAGATTTCACGACGCAGTTCTCCCTTTCTGACCGCTCCGACATGAAGTATCCGGTGCTGATCGGGCGGTCGTTGCTGCGGCGCGGCCGCTTTTTGGTTGATGTCTCGAAGCGTTATGTCGGGCGCAAGAAAAGATTCGCGCCCGGCTCGTTGCAGTCCTGACGGCTAGGTCGCGTACTTTTGACCCAGTTTCCGCTTCCCACTTCTTTCGAACCTTTCTTGCATGAAACTGGCGATTTTGTCGCGTGAGCCCAAGCTCTATTCCACCAAGCGTTTGGTGGAGGCAGCCGAACTACGCGGCCACGAAGCGGTGGTAGTGGATCATTTGCAATGCAATCTGGTGTTGGAGCAAGGCAAGCCCGGCATTCTCTACCAAGGCCAGAACCTAGCCGACTTCGACGCGGTGATTCCGCGCATCGGCGCATCGGTCACGTTCTACGGTACGGCCGTGGTGCGGCAGTTCGAGATGATGAAAGTGCGTACTGCTGTTGACAGCCAAGCGATTGTACGCTCGCGCGACAAGCTGCGCTCCATGCAGATTCTGGCCCGCGCCGGCGTGGGCATGCCCAAAACGGCTTTCACCAACTTCTCCGACGAAGTGCCGCAAATGATTGAGCAAGTCGGCGGCGCTCCTGTGATCATCAAGCTGCTGGAAGGCACGCAAGGCCTAGGTGTGGTGCTGGCCGAAACGGCCAAAGCGGCGCAATCCGTTATCGAAGCCTTTCATAATCTGAAAGCGCGCATCATCGTGCAGGAGTTTATTGCCGAAAGCAAAGGCGCTGATCTGCGGGCGTTTGTGGTTGATGGCGAAGTAGTGGGCGCGATGAAGCGCCAGGGGAAAGAAGGGGAATTTCGCTCCAATCTGCACCGCGGCGGCACCGGTCAGCTCGTGAAGCTGAGCCGGGCTGAGAAAGCGGCCGCGCTGTTGGCTACCAAAGCCCTAGGGCTAGACATTGCCGGCGTGGATATGCTGCAAAGCAAGCGTGGTCCGCTGGTGCTGGAAGTGAACTCGTCGCCGGGGCTGGAAGGAATCGAGAAGGCAACGGGGCTCGATATCGCCGGTAAAATCATTGAATTCACCGAGGAACTGGCCCGGCGCAAAGGCAAGGGCAAAGGCAAGAAGGGAAAACCCACGAAGCGCAAAGCGCACGAACCGCACCCGGATACGCAATCCGACGTAGCAGCGTTCTAGCCTGTAGCGCGAACCGAAGGAAGGCGTTAGCCAAGCTCCCGCTTCGCGCATCGTTGAACGACTAGCACCTGCATAGCCTAGGTTAACCAACGATTTCGTTCAACGATACGCGAAGCGGGAGCTTCGCGTATCGTTGAACGGTCTGCGCTACCGCGCCGATTTTCGCGCCTGCTAGTTTCTGCGTTTCTTTGAGGAGCCTTTGGTAGGCTTCTTTCTTTTCACCAATTCCCCCTGATGAATAATCCATTGCGCCTGATTATCGACGCCGTGCTAGTGGTAGCCGTGGCCGTATTGTTTTACCTGCACTTCGCAGATAAGTCGGCGAAAGCGCCTGCTCAGCCGGCCGTTGTGAAAGCTAGCTCCGCCGCTGATACGGCTACGACTACCGCTCCGGCGGCCGACACGGCCACAGCGGCCGCCAGTGCGCCGGCCGCCGCTACACCCATTCTGCACGGCAAAATTGCCTACGTCGAGTCGAGCAAGCTGCTGGATGGCTACAAAGGCATGCAGGACGCTCGTCGGAACTTCGAAACCAAGGCACGAGGCTGGGAGCGGCAGAACCAGAACCTGGTACAGGGTTTCCAAGCTGCTGTGCAGAAATACCAGCAGCAGGCCGCCAGCCTCACGCCCGAGCAGCGCGCCGCCACCGAGCAGCGCTTGCAGCAGCAGCAGGCCGAAGCCGGTCAGCAGCAGCAGAAGCTTCAGCAGCAAGCCTCCGAAGAAGAAGCCAAAATAACTCAGCAGGTGCTGGAGCGCGTGAACAAGCTCGTGGAGCAATACGGCAAAGACAATGGCTACGAGATGATCCTGATAGCAGCGCCCAGCGGCACCATCGCCTACGGCCGTAAAGATCTGGATATCACCGCGCCGGTGCTCAAGCACTTGAACGCGTCTTACTCAGCGAAGAAGAAGTAAAACCTAGGTTTTAGAAATCGTAAAAAGCCCGTTGCCTTTCCAAAGGCAACGGGCTTTTTTGTGCGAGTTGAGATTGGTAAGAGTTGGCTGTCGGCAGGAGGTAGAGACGTACTATCTTGCGTCTCGTCGTTGAACGACCAGCCTAGAACGACCTAGGTAAACAACATCAGCAACGACGAGACGCAGGATATTGCGTCTCTACCATTGTTCAATCAGCTTAAAACTCCAGAATAAAACCTAGGGTGGGTGTTACGGTCGGGTCGTCGTCTTGCAGCAGCAGGGGCAAGGCGTTGCTGCCATCGGGGCGGATGGGCTGGCTGTCGGTGGTCAGGAAGCCGCCGTTGTCGGGGGTGCGTTGGAAGGTATAGCTGGGCGTGCCGGGGTTTTTCAGCAGCAAGGCATTCTGCACATCCACAAACAGGTCGATGCTGGTGCGGCGCCAGTTGAACTTCTTATCCAGGCGAAAGTCGAATTGCTGAAAGCTGCCCAGGCGCACGGTGTTCAGGCGGGAGTAGTCGAGCACGCCCCGGCCCACGGCAAAATAGCTGGCCTGTGAGGCTTCCAGATCGAAGGGCGTGTAGGGCGAGCCGCCCGCAAATCGGTACTTCATGCCTATCTCCCAGCCCTTGTTGAACTTGCGCCCGAGCAGCGCCGAAGCCAGAAAACGCGAATCCCAGGCCGAAGGCTTGAACCGACCATCAACCCCCGAAAACTCCGAGCGAAAAGCCGTAAAGGAGGCCACTGCGAACGTCTTGCGCGCCAGCTTCTGCTGAAAAAACAGCTCCGCGCCGTAGGCTCGGCCCAGGCCGGTGCTTTGCACGGCTTCGTTGCCGAGCGCCGCAAAGTCGCCACCTAGGTTTGCCAGCGAAATACCATCGCGCACGGAAACCGGGTAGTAGCGGTACTTCTTGTAGAAGCCCTCCAGCGTGAAGCGCGTGGTGGCAGTGGGCAGAAACTCCAGGCCCGCCACGTAGTGGTCGGAGCGGATGTAGCGGGCACCCTGGTTGACCGTCTGGCCGGCTTCATCCCGAAAACCTAGGATCGTGGACGGCGGAATCTTGTAGTACCGCCCCACGGAGGCATTCAGGTTCCAGCGTTGCGCCAGCGCGTAAGAAGCCGATACCCGCGGCGACAACGTGCGCAGCAGGTTTGCGCCGCCCTCGGTGAAGGAATTGCCATCGGTCCGCAGGCCCGCTGATAAGGTCAGCCGATCGTTGGGGAGCAGCGTGCGCGTGAGCTGGCCGAAGGCGCCAAAGCGCGCAAAGTCAATAGCCGTCGTAAACCTTACGTTGACTCCCGGCGACACCAAATCGCCCTGCGCATCGCGCACTTCGCTGCGCACCCGCACGAAAAATCGGCTGTCGTACTGCACGTACTGCCCCACCGCGCCATACGCGTATTGCCACCGCCCGACGGATTTGTTGATGTCGAGGCGCAGCTTGTTTTCCGTTTCGCCGGAGCGCGTGAGCAGCACCCGGTCGGCTTCGTCGGTGGTGGTGCGGTCCTTAAACTGGTCGAGCTTGTTGTCGAGCTGCGTGCGGCTCAGGGCTAGGTTCAGGTAGCCATTAGGCAGCAGCTGGCGCAAAGCTAGGCCCACCGTATAATTCCACTGGTCGATGGTAGGCGTGGAGCGCAGCGTGTACTCTTTGTCGGGGCTGGATTTGCGAGGCACGGCCAGCTCGAAGTGGTCGATGGCACCTAGGCCCAAAGACGTGAGCGTGGTCTTGGGCGAGAGTTTGGTGGTGACTTTATACTGAAAATCCCAGTAGTTTGGCCGGATAGGCAAGTCAATAGCTTTGAAGAGCAGTTGCAGATAAGAGCGCCGAGCCGAGGCCAGAAAGGTGGTGTTCTTAGCCAATGGCCCTTCCAGCGTGCCCGCTACCTCGGTGCCGCTCAGGCGCACGTTGCCCTGTACACGGTCGGGGTTGCCGTCGCGCTGCCGAAATTGCAGCACCGACGACAGCGCGTTATCGTAGCGCGCCTCAAACGCGGAAGAACTCAGCGTGACGTCCTCAATAAACGACACGTTCAGAATACCGGTGGGGCCGCCGCTGGAGCCCTGGGTCTGGAAGTGGTTGATGACAGGAACCTCAATGCCATCGAGATAATACACGTTTTCGTTGGGCGCCCCGCCGCGAATAATAATGTCGTTGCGGAAACCGGAAGTACCGCCTGTGCCCCCGCCGCCCACGCCCGGCAGCGTCTGGATAACCTTGGAAATGTCGAAATTACCGCCGGGGTTGCTCTTGATTTCCTCGGTGTTGATGCGCTGCACGGAAAGCGGCGTTTCGGCCGTGGCAACCCGAATGGCGCGGTTGGCTACCACCTGCACTTCGCCGAGCTGCTGGCTGCCGCTGGAAAGCTCCAGGTTGATGATGGCCGCGTTGCCGGAAGTGATAACCACGTTAGCGCGCAGCAGCGGCTCGTAGCCCACCAGCGTAGCCCGCAGGTTGTAGCTACCCGTCGGAATTTCACTGAGCCGGTAGCGGCCTTCCGCATCCGAAGCCGCACCTAGGTTGGTGCCTTCCAGCGTGATAGTTGCGCCCGGCACCGTTTCCTGGGTCTTCCGGTCACGCACAATGCCGGTCAGCACGCCCGTCGACTGACCTAGGCCCGTGACGCTGATCAGGAGAAAAAACGATAGGTACAGAAGTCTCATAAAGGCAGTCTTGTAGAATGATCTTTGCTATTTAAACATGTAAACGCGTTATAATGTAGTATGTTTTAATGCTATTAATCCTGGCTTCATTTACTGCTTTATCTTCGTGTAATGAACTATGCCTTCTTTCGCCAGCTACTTGATTTGGCGGAAACCTTTGAAGCTCAACATCCCACTGGGCAACCCGATGATATGGCCGCTTTTGCCGCCTGGCTGCACGCCCGGACTGCCGCGCCGCCCGACGCCACTCCGGTAACCCGCTCGGCAGCTAAGCCCGGCGAGTTCGACGAATCGGTTATCAGTAAGCTCATCACCTTCATGTACCGCTATGCGCGCTCCTATCTGCGGCTGGCGCTGGAGGGCTCCCCGCTGATTACGTCCGACGATTTCGCGTACCTGGCTACCGTCTTTGGGCATCAGCCTTTAAGCAAAACGGAAGTCATTGAGCGCAACATTCACGAGAAGCCCACGGGCACCGAAATCATCAAGCGCCTGCTCAAACAAGGCCTGATTGCTGAGCATGCGCACGAAACCGACGGCCGCCGCAAGCTGCTGACCCTCACCGATAGTGGCCGTCAGGTGCTTTTTCAGCTTTTCGGGCGGATGAGCCAAGTGGCGTACATGGTAGCGGGCAACCTTGAAGCGGCTGAGCGGCGCCAACTCCTGTACCTGCTGCTCAAGCTCGACCACTTCCACCACAACATCTTCGCCCACGACCGCTCCACTACCTTCGAAGAGCTAATTCAGAGCCGTTTCCCCGATCTGCCCACTGGCAATAAGCCTCCGGGGCAGTAGCGAAGGAGAAAATATGCTGTCGGTAGTGCATTGCCGAGCTTATTTTTCCAGCTACATACAACCTTTTTCCTGCGGCCTGCCTCCATTAAGCAAATACGAAATGGGCAGGTGCACCGTTAGCGTATATATTTGATAATTAGTAGCTAGAGATTATTTAACTATTCAAGTATGATTCGATTTTTCCGCAGAGCCATTAGTGGCGCGGGAGTGATGCTGTTTGTTGGAACGACGGGGTGGGCCCAACAAACGGGCAAGGTGACGATCAGCGGCTACGTGCGCGACCGAAGCACGGGTGAAAACCTTATCGGGGTAGCGGTCGTGAGTCCGGGCACGGGGCAGGGCACAGCTACCAACAACTACGGCTTCTACTCGCTGACGCTGCCGGTGGCGGAAGGCGACTCGGCGCGGCTGCTGGTGTCGTACCTAGGTTACGAAAAGCTGCGGTTTGCCGCGGCCGCCGGGCGCAACGTGGCGCACAGTTTTCAGCTGCGGCCATTGAGCTCGGAGCTGGCCGGCGTGGAGGTAGTCGGCAGTCGTAGTCAGGAGGAAAAGATTGCACAGACCACGCGCATGGGCACCATCAACGTGCCGGTGGCGCAGATCAAGAACCTGCCCGCATTGCTCGGCGAAACCGACGTGCTGAAGGTGCTGCAACTGCTGCCCGGCGTGCAGAGCGGCAGCGAAGGCACCAGCGGCCTCTACGTGCGCGGCGGCTCGCCTGACCAAAACCTGATCTTGCTGGACGGCACGCCGGTGTACAATGCCTCGCACCTGTTTGGCTTTTTTTCCGTGTTCAATGCCGATGCCCTGAACAACGTGGAGCTTATCAAAGGCGGCTTTCCGGCGCGCTACGGCGGGCGGCTGTCGTCGGTGCTGGATATCTCTATGAAGGAGGGCAACATGCAGAAGTTTCAGGGCGAAGGCGCTATCGGCATTGTGGCTTCCAAAATCACGTTGGAAGGACCCATCAAGAAAGACACTGCCTCGTTCATCATCTCGGCCCGGCGCACCTACATCGATCTGCTGGCCCGACCGATTATTCTAGCGGCGGCTGACGGCGTGACGGCCGGCTACTTTTTTCACGATATCAATGCCAAGCTCAACTGGAAGGTGAGCAGCCGCGACCGGCTCTATTTGAGCACCTACACGGGCTATGATAAGTTCTACGCCCGCTATACTGATGAGTACGAAGAAGGGGACTACGACCGCAATAAATCGAACCTAGGTTGGGGCAACCTGACAACCGGTCTGCGCTGGAACCATCAGCTGAATGATCGGCTGTTCATGAATACGCACCTGACTTACAGCAAGTACCAGTTCAACGTCGGCATTGAGCAGGAAAACCGCTACCGTCAGCAGAACGAGGTGCGCACCGATAAGTTTAACCTGCGCTACCTGTCCAATATTCGGGATTTCAGCCTCAAAACCGACCTCGACTATGCGCCCAACCCCGACCACTACATTCGCTTCGGCGGGCAATACATCCTGCATTCGTTCCGGCCCGGCGCCCTGCAAGTGAAGGACAACAGCAGCGACCTAGGTAGTCAGCTCAACTCGGTAGCGCGCACTACAGCCAGCGAAGCCGGCATCTACGCCGAAGACGATTACCGCGTGACGCAGCGCCTGAAAGTGAACGGCGGCCTGCGCCTGAATGGTTTTCTGGTGGAAGGCAAGTTTTATAACTCCGTGGAACCTAGGGTAGCCGCGCGCTTTTTGCTGACGCCTGAATGGGCGCTGAAAGCCTCTTACGCCCGCACCACGCAGTTTATTCACCTACTCACCAACAGCGGCATCGGTTTGCCCACCGACTTGTGGGTGCCGGCTACGGCCAAGATTCAGCCCCAGCGCGCTCAGCAAGTGAGCCTAGGTTTTGCCCGCGACCTGCGCTTCCACGACGAAGACTATGAGTTCAGCTTCGAGACCTACTACAAGCCCATGCGCAACCTGATCGAGTATCGGGAAGGAGCTAGCTTCCTGGGTACTACCGACAACAACTGGCAGGATAAAGTGACCAGCGGCAAAGGCTGGGCCTACGGCGGCGAGTTCTTTATTCAGAAGAAAACCGGCCGCACAACGGGCTGGATTGGCTACACGCTGGCCTGGAGCAAACGCCGCTTTTCCGACCTGAACCAGGGCCGCATCTTCCCTTATAAATACGACCGGCGCCACGATGCATCATTGGTCGTGATTCACAAATTCAGCCCGACGCTTACCCTATCGGGGACGTGGGTGTACGGCACCGGCAACGCCGTGACACTTTCGCAGGGGCGCTTCCAGCTAGGCCCTTACGCCACCTACGACGACTACGGCGACCGGAACAGCTACCGCATGCGCGCCTATCACCGCATGGACCTCGACCTGAGTAAGACCAAGAAAAAGCGCTGGGGCGAAGTGGTGAACAGCCTGAGCTTCTACAATCTCTATAGTCGCAAGAATCCTTATTACCTCTATCTTCAGCAAGGCTACGAAGACGCGAACGGCAACGTGATTGAGAAGCCGGCTTACAAGCAGATTTCGCTTTTCCCGATCATTCCATCCTTCAGCAAGAGCTTCCGCTTCTGACCACGAGTTCAACCGCTGTTCAGCCAGTAACCTCTACGAGAAACGATACCAGTTATTGACTATATGAAAAAGCTAGCCTCTGCCTTCCTCCTTACGCTAGGTCTGACCAGCTGCGAAACCACCGTGACGCTGCCCGAGCCGGCGCACACGCCCCGTATTGCGCTGCTTTACACCCTGAGCGACCAGCCGCTCGATACAAACAGCACCGTCATGGTGGGGCGGCAACCCTTCGTGAGCTACAGCCAGCGGGTATTCAATACCAAAGAGTTAACAGGCCGCGCTGATGCTACGGTCGAAATACTGGATGCGGCCGGTACCGTAGTGGAACGCTTCAAACCCGGTCCTCCCCGTAAGCGGTATTCCTACTATAGCAACTCGCCAGGGCTCTATACGCCAACAATGGGGCTGGCTGGCAAAACGGGCGAAACCTACACCCTGCGGGCTTCCCTCCCCGGCTTCGAGACGGTGGAAAGTACGCTCACGATGCCGGCGAAGCCGGTGATTGACAATGCGACGTTCGTGGTGCGTTCCGGCAACCTGCAACCTAGCCAAGGAGGCAGCAATGAGGTGAAAGGGCGCCTCACCATCACGCTGGCCGATAACGCCGCCACTGCCGACCATTATGTAGCCTTCGCCCGCTTGCTGGACAAACAAGGTAACGCTTTTCCGTACTCCAGTGTGTACACAGATTATGACGACCAGAGCAGTGATTTTGAGGTTGGCCGCTTTGAGCTGTCTTCCGAGGATAACTCTTACGGTAACAGCCTGAAGCCGTACGACGATAGTAATGTGAATGGCAAGCAGTTCTCGCTAAATGCCAATGTGCAGTTCTACGTGCAAGGCTGCTACGGCAACCCAACCATACCACGGATGTGTCAGGAGCTAGGTTACATAGAAGTACGCGTGAGCAACATCACGGCTGATGCGTACAAGTTTTATCAATCTATGAATAGCTATTATAATTCGCAGGACAATCCCTTTGCTGAGCCGGCGCCACTCGCTTCCAACATCAAGTCCGGCTATGGAGTATTCGGAGCCGCCGCGGACGCAACCTACCGAATAAAGTTGTTCTAGTGACTGGCGGGGACGCTGCAAAAAAGCTAGGTAGTTTGTTAAACCTTGCGAGTTTTTTAGCGTCTAAAGAATATGATTTCTGGCTGTAATCCCCAGATAGTCATCTGTATTATGAAGACTCGCCTTTCAATATTAGTCGTGCTGGCGTTGGCTAGCCAACTGCTTTTTAGCTGCGTTGCTTCTGGTCCTGCTTACGTAGGCGTGGGCGTTGGTACGCCTGGCCCGTACTATGGTCCTTACTACGGCCCCCGCTACTATCCGGCGCGCCCTTACTACCGTCCGCGCACGGTGATTGTGGACCGGCCGCGCTATTACCGCCCGGCACCGGGTCCGCGTCCTGGCTACTACCACAATAACGTGCGGCCGCACCGCTCAATGCGGGTCCGCTAATCACGGCTACCCTCACGAAAAAGCCCCGTTGCATTTGGCACCGGGGCTTTTTGTTTTACTAAGGTTTAAGGTCTTAGAAGGTAAAGCGCAGGCTCGCCGCCGCATCATGGTAGAAGCCGGTATAGCCGTGAAAAACTTCGAAAAACGGTTTGTAGTCGACGCCAAGTACGAAAGGTAGGTCGTCCATTTTATACTCCAGACCTAGCACCAGATCTGCACCACCAGCCACGCGGCTCCGGTCGTCGTCGATGTAGATTACGCGGTAGAAATCAGGCTTCTTGCCCCGGCGGTACCGCACATCTGCGAAGTAGTAGCGGCCGCGGTAGGCACCTAGGTGGGCGCCCGCACCGTAGTAAAATTGTAGCCCTTTAATGTCACTCACCGGCACGTGCTTTTCCAGCAGCACCGTAAGCCGCGCGCCACGGGCGTGGTACTCGGTGGTGAGCAGACCCTCAACCGCGACATTGTTTTTGCCGCTTAGAAAGTGCTTGACGGTGAGGCCGGAAGAGTAGCCACCAGCCCGCAGCCCAAGGCCGGTTTCGTAACCGGCACCGGCCGCCGGCGTGCTCTTTTTGCGTTGCGCAAAACTCGCCACCGACGAGATGCAGAGGGTAAAAAGCGCGAAACGGAATATCGATAGCTTCATGTAAACGGGAAAATGGAAGTGAACAATTTCCCGCCAGCACACACTTAATATGCCAAAAGCCCGATGATAAGCTAAACCCTAACGGCTACCAACCGCCGCAATTTCATCTGACAAGTGCACGCGAATGCCGCCGCCTTCTTCCTCGGCGGCATAGAGCATAGCACGGGCAACGGCCAGCGCCGACACGGCCCGATACTTCCGCAGCGGACCTAGCATCAGGGGCTGCAACAGCTTCATCAGCACCGCCCCGATTTGCTCGCCGGCGCGCTTCTCGGTCCGCTCGCCCAGCAGTAGCGACGGCCGGAACAGGTGAATGGCGCGAAACAGCGTTTGCCGCACGGCTTCTTCCATCTCGCCTTTCACCCGGTTGTAGTAGAAGCGCGACTCCGCATCGGCCCCCATCGCCGACACCACCAGCAACTGCGAGGCAAAGTTGGCCGCCGTGAGGGCCGCCAGCTTCACTACGTACAGGTAATCAACTTTGTAGAAAGCTTCCTTGGAACCTGCCTGCTTCATGGTGGTGCCCAGGCAGCAATACACGTCGTCGGCGATGAGCGAGAGGCGCGCTTCCTCCAGGTGGTCGAGGTCGAGCACGCGCTGCTCCAGCTTCGGGTGCACCTGCGGCAACGGCCGGCGGCCCACCACAATGACTTTGGCGTAGCGGTCGGAGGCGAGCAGAAGCGGCAGCAATTGGCTGCCTACCAAGCCGGTAGCACCAGCAAGCAGCGCGGTCTTTTTGAGTTTCATAGCGGTCGGAAGCGGAAAGAGCGGAAAGATGGGAGGCGAATCCGCCGTGTTTCATACGCGGAAATGGCGCCTGAAAGCGAAGCTTTTTCCAGAATAAGAAGGACGCCGCCGCTGAATCTAGGTTGCGCTTTACTCCTGAAGCAGGCGCGTAGCCTCGGGTAGCAGCTCCACCAAACCCTGCTTATACAAGCTGCCGAGGGCCTTCTTGAACACCTTTTTGCTCATGCCCAGGCGACGATAAATATCATCCGGCTCACTTTTATCGGAGAGTGGAAGGGTGCGATTAGGCGCGGCACGCAAGGCTGCTAGTAGTGTTTCGGCCGCATCAACGGCTTCGTCGTAGCCGGGCTTTTGGAGGCGTACGTCGATCTTGCCATCGGGCCGTACCTGGCGCACGTAGCCGGTGGGCTTGTCGCCGAGGCGCAGCGGACGGAACACCTCATTGTGATACAGCAGACCTAGGTATTGGCCGTTCACTACTACCGTATACCCTAGGTCGGTTTCCTGAGCCACAAACAACTGCACCGCGTCGCCGGGCTGACCAGCAAAGGGCTCGTCGGCGTGCAGAAAGTTCTCCCAACGGGCCGAAGCCACAATGCGGTCGGAGGTTTCGTCGAGGTACACGTACACCGTCAGGCGCTGGCCGGGGCGCACGTTGTTGCGCTGGTTGCGGTAGGGGAGGAACAGGTCTTTTTCCAGGCCCCACTCTAGGAAAGCGCCGTTATCCGACACGTCGCGCACGGTAAGCGCGGCCAGCTCGTTCACGCGCGCCAGCGGCTCCAAAGTCGTGGCAATCAGGCGGTCTTCGGAGTCGCGGTACACGAACACGCGCAGCACATCGCCGATTTGAGTGCCCGCCGGAACGTACTTATTCGGCAGCAGCAGGTCGCCGTCGTCGGAACTCAGATAAAGGCCAAAATCAACGAAGCGAGCTACTTCCAGCTCATTATAGTCACCTAGGTTCATGTTTTCAGTTGCCAGTTAACAGTTACCAGTTAACGATTCTCATTTTACAAGGATTGATGCGTAATCCTTGTTTGGAGCCGCAAAGTACGTCGATAAATATCCTGCGGCTTTATACTACGGTATCAGCATTTAGCTACTTGCACTTAGGTTTGTCGTTCTGACGAGTCGCCTCACCCCCGACCCCCTCTCCGAAAAGGAGAGGGGGAGCCACGGAGGCAATGGACAATTATCAATGAGCAATTGACAATTGTTCACTGTTCATTGCTAATTGACGCTTGGCCCCCCTCTCCTTTTCGGAGAGGGACCGGGGGTGAGGCGCCCGTCAGAACAACAAACCTAGGTGCTGATAGATGATAACTGGTAACTGAAAACTGGTAACTGAAAAAATCACTCGTAGCGGATGATGCCGGGCTGAGCGAAGTTGAAGTCGCTGAAGTTGTAGTAGTTGCTGGTGTTTTCAAAGATGCGGAAGCCGCTGCCGTTTGTCTGACCGCGGGGGTAGAAACCCAGCAAAATCTGGATGTTGCGGATGGCTGTGTACTCGTTGCGAAAGCGCAAACCCAGGCCAAAGCCTGTATACGGCCGATCGTAGAAAGGCATTTCGCGGCCCGGCTTAGTGGCCAGCCAAGCCGCATCAATAAAGGCCACACCCGCCAAACGGAAGCCCAGAATGGAAACGGGCGTGAACATGGTAGTTTCGTAGTTGAGAATAAAGCGGCTTTGTCCGCGCAATTCAGTGTCGGAGCGGAAGCCGCGCACGCCCCGGCGACTGTCGAACGTGAGCAGCTGCTCGCCTGGCCGGCGGTGAAACCCCAGCGAGGAACGCAGCCACAGAAAGTGCCGCCACTGATAGTTGCCCGTGTGAAAAAGCCGCGTGAAATAAAGCAGCTCGCCCGTAAGCTGGCCCTGCTGCCAGTCGTTTTCGGGGCGGCGCAGGTAGCTCCCAAACTCCCCATTTACGTACAGATAGCCCCGACGCAGGCTGTAGCTGGCATACGCCATACGAACGCCGTAGTAGCGCCGGTCCTGCCGCGAGTTAAGCTCGTAGCCCGTCGTGAAGGTGGCAAGCATGCCGGTCGGAATGTCCTCAGTGCGCCCGAACCCGAATAAGTACTTGTCTTTGTAGTAGCGCCGCACGCTGTAGCCCACCGTGGCCAGGCCGAGCAAGGCGTCGTTGTAGCCCAGCACATCGTTGTAGCCGTTGGTATTGAGCTGGATTTTGGCGGAGTCCGGAACCAGTGTGTAGTTGGTGTGCAGCAGGCGCCCGGCTAGGATGTAGCGACCTGGGTTTTCGTAACCTAGGTCGTAGCTGCGCAGGTGAAACGCCCGGCCCACCCACAGATCCTGGGTGTTGTAGCGTAGCGTATGAAACTGCGCCAGCTGACCCTCGGCCGGCCGGTAAAAGGTAAGGCCGCGCTCGTACGAATCAACGGAAAAAGCACCCGCATATTTGGTGTTCAGCGAGTAGAAGTCGCGGTACACGGAAAAGCCGGATTGCTTGTCTTGGTATTGGTTACGGTAACGGGCCTGCGCATAGATAAAGTTGCGAAACGGCACCTGATAGCTGCCTCGGTAGCTCCAGCCCTGTGGGTCGCGGCGGCCATACTCGTAGCGATTGCTGAACTGGTGACCCTGCCCCAGGAAGTTGGCGTCGCTCAACCCGATGATGCCGGCTGTCACATCGCGCAGCTGAAAAGAGCCGCTGATGCTGAATACGTCTTTGGTAATAATTTGAACGTCAATGCTATCCGCAGTGCTGGTCGCTTCATTCACGAACACGCGCGCATCCAGAATCTCCGACGTCTGGCGCAGCAAACGCTCCGATTCCTGCAAGTCCTGCGGCTCCAGCTCCTCGCCGGCCCGAAATAGCAGTACCTGTCGCACCCGCGCCTGCGAGGTGACGATGTGCAGCAGGTTGCCGCTCTTCTCCAGAATGTTGCGCGGCTGCCTATTAGGGTCCGAGATGCTGTAGCCAAACGCATCGAGCGTCGTGACGTTGATGCTGCGTACCACCTTATAGTTGTGCTGGTCAAACTGCCGGTCGAGCAACTCCGCGTCGAGGCCAGCTCGGTCTTCCCCGCGTGTGGTGAAGTTGAATAAGGCCGAAGCCACTTTGCCCGCGATGGTCTTGCGTCTGGTGTAGGCTTTCAGGCCGTTCAAGAGCCGCTCTTGGTCGAAGCGACGGCGCAAGGAATCGGGCTGCACATCCGGCTGCGTGCGCGTCGAATCAGTAATGACCGGCTTGGTTGCGGGCTTCTGCTGCGCGTGCAGGTGATTGCCCGGCGCCAGCAACAGCAGCAAGCCTACCACGAGTAGGAGCTGGCTGGGCTTGCAAAAGGCAGACACAAAGCGGAACATGAGCGGGAAATGACAAACCTGAACGGCTTTTCCAAATGAGCGTTGCGGGCTGCCGGGCAACTGGCAAGATACGAATTGCCGGGGGCAGTGGAAAGAGGCTGCTGCCCGCTTACCTCAACAGCTAGACGTGCTGGCCGCACCTAGGTTTAACGCGCACCGGGTTCATTTTATGCGGATACAAACTGAGGGGCTCGCACGGGAAAAGAACCTAGGTTAACGAAACTTTTCCTAAAAAAATTAGCTTGATGAGATAGTGCTGATTTAAGAACAAGCTTCTATTTTTAAGGCAGAAAACAAGGTATAATGAACGAGCGGATTCAGGAAAAGCTAAGTATTTTGGCAGATGCCGCGAAGTACGACGTGTCGTGCTCCAGCAGCGGCGGCAAGCGCAAAAACGAGAACCGCGGCCTCGGCAACGCCGAGGGCATGGGCATTTGCCACAGCTTCACCGAAGACGGGCGTTGCGTGTCGCTGCTGAAGATTCTGCTCACCAACCACTGCATTTTCGATTGCGCCTACTGCGTGTCGCGCAAGAGTAACGACGTGAAGCGCGCCGCTTTCACCGTGGATGAGGTGGTGGACCTGACCATGAACTTCTACCGGCGCAACTACATCGAGGGCTTGTTCCTGAGCTCGGGCATTTTCTCTTCGCCCGATTACACGATGGAACGCCTCGTGCGCATCATCAAGAAGCTGCGCACCGAGCACAAGTTCAACGGCTACATCCACGTCAAGACGATTCCGGGTGCGTCGCCTGAGCTGATTCAGGAGGCAGGACTATACGCCGACCGCCTCAGCGTGAACATCGAACTGCCCTCGGAAATGAGCCTGACCAACCTAGCTCCCGAGAAAAACTATGAGGAGATTCTGACGCCGATGGAGCAGATCCGCGACAACATCGTGCAGAATAAGGAGGAGAAAGCGTTGTTCAAGAAGGTGCCGCAATTCGCCGCCGCCGGACAAAGCACCCAGCTTATCGTGGGTGCTTCGCCCGAAACCGACCACCAGATTTTGCAGCTCTCCGATTCGCTATACAAAGGCTACGGCCTCAAGCGCGTGTACTACTCCGGCTACGTGCCCATCACTGACGATGCGCGCCTGCCGCAGCTCACGCAGCCGCCCGTTATCCGGGAGCACCGCCTCTACCAGTCCGACTGGCTCATGCGCTTCTACGGCTTCCAGGCCGACGAAATCCTGGACCCGCAGCACCCGCACCTCGACCTCGAAATTGACCCGAAGCTGGCTTGGGCGCTCCGCAATCGGCACGTATTCCCCGTGGACGTGAATACCGCTGACTACGAGATGATTCTGCGCGTGCCAGGCATCGGGGCTAGGTCGGCAAAGCGCATTGTGGCGGCGCGGCGCTTCACCAGCCTCTCACTCGACCACTTGCAGAAGTTCGGAGTCGTCATGAAGCGCGCTAAGTTCTTCCTCACCTGCCGCGGCCAAGCCCTCGACACCCGCGAATACGACGAGCAAAGCATCCGCCGCCAGATTCTGTTTGGTGCCGGCTCCGTCCGCTCCGCCCTGGTGACTCAACAACTCGACTTGTTTGCGCAAGCTAGCTGATTAGTTGATGTGCTAACGCGATGATAGACTGATGAATAAGTTTTTGGCCAATAAATGTTCTGGCTAGCTTATTGATATTCAGTTGCGAGAATATAGTACTAAATCATTCACGATTAGCGCATTACCAATCAACATAGTAGCACATTACCAAATCAGCACATCAACTAATTAGCATATTAATAAAATGAACATCTCACACAGTGCCTCCGTTGAATCGTCGGTTGCCCCCAAGGCCGTGAAACTCGTGCCGCTGTCGTGCTATTGCAAGCTCGATGATTTGATTCCGCACGTCAAGCAGCTCACCCAGCCGGCGCCCACGCCGCCCGATAATTCAGCCAAAAACGCGGCATAACACGGCCATTTAGCCGCAACCCGCTGGTGCAGACCTAGGTATAGGCAGGAATGCGCTACGAACTTGAACACCACTACGTCTGGACCAACGGCGTCACGCTGCACGTCGTGCAATGCGGCCCCTCGGATGGTCCGCTGGTTATTCTGCTGCATGGCTTTCCGGATTTTTGGTACGGCTGGCGGCACCAGATCGAGCCGCTGGCTGCGGCGGGCTACCGCGTGTGGGTGCCCGATCAGCGCGGTTACAACTTGAGTGATAAGCCGTTGCGCATCCGTGAATACACGCTGCCTACGTTGGCTAATGATATTGTGGGCCTGATTGACGCGGCAGGTCGCGAGCAAGCCAGCCTCATCGGGCACGACTGGGGCGGCATTGTGGCCTGGTACCTGGCGACGTACCACGATACGCGTATTCGCAACACTTCTATTCTGAATGTGCCGCATCCGGCCGTGCTGCCGGGCGCTTTCCTGCGCATCCCCGACCAGCTGCTGCGCAGCTGGTACATCTACTTTTTTCAGCTGCCGTGGCTGCCTGAGCAGTTTATCCAGCGAAAAGGTCCGGAGCTGCTGCTGGGCATGAGTCACCGCGGCGCTTTCCGCCAGGCTGACCTGCAACGCTACCGCGCCGCCTGGATGCGACCCAGGGCCCTGACCGGCATGATCGACTGGTACCGCGCCTTTCGCTACACGCTTGGTAATCAGGAGAAAGAGCCGCGCATTACGGTGCCCGTCCAGATTATCTGGGGCAAGCAGGATGTAACGCTCAATGCAAAGCTGGCTGAGCTGAGCATCCGGTTCTGCGAAAATGGCAAGCTGCACTACTTCCCGGATGCTACGCACTGGGTGCAACTGGAAAAGCCCACGGAAGTGAATGAGCTGTTAACCAGCTTTTTAACGCTGTAGGAACGCGCCACGGCGCGTTCGGCGTTGAACGACACGGCTTCGTATATCCAACAGTAACCCAACCAATTTCCACCCTCAACGGCATCGTTCAACGACGAACGCGCCGTGGCGCGTTCCTACACTATGCACGACTACACCTACGACGGCTCCTTCGACGGTTTGCTGACGGTACTATTGGAGATGTACGAGCGGAAGGTGCAGCCCAACAGCATTCAGCCTGCTGAGGCGGTGCAAGGCGGCTTGTTCACGGCTACCGTGCCCATTCAGACCAACGAGGAAAAGGCCGCACGCGTGTGGAAGGGCATGTTGAAGTACATGGACGAGGGCACGCGCACGAAGCTCTACCATGTTTTTCTCTCCGAGCGCCCCGACCGTGAAATACTGATTTGTCGCTTTGTGCAGCAGGCTGTGGCCGCGCGCGGGCGAGTTGATGTTTCCGAAAACTACGCCGATGATACGGTGCGGCTGGTGCACCACATCAGTCAACAGCTAGGTCGGGAGAAGCACCGCATGGAAGCGTTTGTGCGGTTTGAGAAAACGTCCGAAGGGTTGTTTCACGCCACTATCGACCCGGATTTTGACGTGTTGCCGCTCATCGCGCCGCACTTCACCAAGCGCTACGCCGATCAGCGCTGGCTTATTTTTGACCAACGCCGCCGCTATGGACTCTACTACGACCTGGTGCGCACCGACATTGTAGAGTTTGAAACCGAAGCGCCCCAGCACCGCTCCGATGTGTCGGCCACGGTGCTGGATGAGCGAGAACCGCTGTTTAAAGCCCTCTGGCAGACGTATTTCGACCACGCCAACATCCCGGAGCGCAAAAACCTGAAGCTGCACCGGCGGCACATTCCGCTGCGCTACTGGAAGTACCTGAGCGAAAAGCAGCCACGGGAGCAGCGCTTCGAGCCGATCAAAAACAAGCGCTCAGCCTTGTGATCTGCTTCGTAGGAACGCGCCACGGCGCGTTCTCGTCCGTGCCACTTGGGCGAATGATTTTGCCCAATACCTAGGTTGATCAGTGCCGCTTCGTCCAACGACAGAACGCGCCGTGGCGCGTTCCTACGAATGAACTACTTTTGGGGTCAGATCAACCTGTTTTTATCAGTCAGCACGTTTTATGGGTAAAATAATTGTTTTCGGCGCATCGGGCCAGCTAGGTCAGTGCCTGCAATTTGTTGCTAACGAGGGAAATAACAACGATATCATTTTCCCGGCGGAAGACCAGGCCAACATTCTGGATACCGAAAAGCTACAAGCCGTATTCGAGCAGCACCAGCCCGCGTATTGCATCAACTGTGCCGCCTACACGGCCGTCGATAAGGCCGAAGACGATGTAGACCTAGCCCGCAAAATCAACAGAGACGGCGCGGAGAACCTGGCCAAACTGTGCGCGCAGTTCGGCACCACGCTCATCCATATTTCCACCGATTTCGTGTTTGCGGGCACCGGCAACGAGCCGCTCTCGGAGACGGACGAAGCTGCGCCCATCAGCGTTTATGGCCTCACAAAGCTGGAAGGTGAGCAGGTAATTGCCAAGCAGACAGAGTGTTATTTTATTTTGCGCACCAGCTGGCTGTACTCCGAATACGCCAACAACTTCGTGAAGACCATGCTGAAGCTAGGTCGAGAGCGGGACGAGCTGCGCATTATCTGGGACCAGATTGGCACGCCGACGTACGCCATCGATCTGGCCGGCTGCATCCTCACCATCATCGAAAGCCAGAACGAACAATACGGTATTTACCACTACAGCAACGAAGGCGTGGCGTCGTGGTACGACTTCGCCACGGCGATTTTTGAGCTGAGCAGCACAACGGTGCGCACCGTGCCCATTCGCACCGCCGAGTACCCCACGAAAGCCACACGCCCGGCGTTTTCGGTGATGGATAAAACCAAAGCCAAAACCAACCTAGGTGTCGCTATTCCGCACTGGCGCGAGAGTTTGAAGGTCTGCCTGAGCCGTTTGTAAATCTTGTGCAGGTAAAGCAAAAAGGCCGCTACTCGTATGAGCAGCGGCCTTTTTGCTGAATAAGCTAAGTTAGGTTACTGCGCTGGTTGCGCGGAAGGAGCGGACGCATTTTTTACGTACTTATCCAGCCACGTATTCATCTCCCAGAGCATGTGCATGATGTTTTCACGAGAGGCGTAGCTGTGGGCTTCGAAGGGCAGCACCACGTAGCGCACAGTGGCGCCGTGGCCTTTCAGGGCGTTGTAGAAACGCTCGCTTTGCAGCGGAAACGTGCCGGAGTTGTTATCCGCCTCGCCGTGGATGAGCAGGATCGGCGTCTTGATTTTGTCGGCGTAGTTGAAGGGCGACATGGCGTTGTACACCTCCGGCGCCTGCCAATACGTGCGCTCCTCGGCCTGGAAGCCGAAAGGCGTAAGCGTGCGGTTGTAGGCGCCGCTGCGCGCAATGCCGGCCTTGAATAAATTGCTATGGGCAAGTAAGTTGGCCGTCATGAAGGCGCCGTAGGAGTGGCCCATCACGCCCACGCGGTTGCGGTCGACAACACCTAGCCTTACACCTTCATCGATGGCGGCTTTGGCGCTGGCTACCAGCTGCTCAGTGTAGGTGTCGTTGGGTTCCTTGTTGCCCTCGCCCACAATCGGGATAGACGCGCCTTGCAGCACCGCGTAGCCTTGCGTCACCCAGAAAATGGGAGTGGCCCAGCTCAGGCGCGTAAACGTGTAGGGCGAGCCTTTCACCTGGCCAGCGTCACTTTTATCCTTGAACTCTACCGGGTACGCTTCCATCAGCGTGGGCAGCGGACCATCCGATTTTTTGTAGTTCGGGGGCAGGTAGAGGTTGGCCGTTAGGTCGACGCCATCGGCGCGCTTGTACTTGAGCACCTGCTTTTGCAGGCTGCCCACCGCTGCATATGGATTCGCGAATTTGGTAAGCGCCGTGAGCTTTTTCTTCTTCAGGTCGCGCAGGAAGTAGTTAGGGTTTTCCTTCTGCGATTCGCGGCGGGTCACGAGCAGGCGTTTCTCCGCGTCGATAATGGCCACGGGCACCTCGTAGTACGGCGATTCCGAGCGCCACCAGCGGCTGGCTTTCTTGGTCTTCAGATCCAGTTGATCGACGAACGGCCGGTCGCCTTCGGGCGAGGCGCCATTGCCGACCATGTAAATCGTTTCGCCCTTGGCGTCAGTAGCTAGCACGTAGCGGCCAGCAGCGTTGCGGTGCTGATAGGGCGTGCCGGGGTCGTTGTAGGTGTCCTGGGAGGAGCGGTCAAAAAGCACCGTCGGCGCACCTTTAGCAGCGGGGTTTATCGTCCAGGTCATCTCCTTGCGGTCGGCCCAGCGGTAGCCTTGCACCAAAGCCAGCGACGACGTGCCCCACAGGATGTCGTTGTAGCGCAGCGGCAGGGCAGCTAGCTCCTGCGCCGAGCCGGTGAAGGGCGCATCCAGCGTAAACACTTTGTCGCGGACGGGCGCCTGCACTTTGGGGTCGCCTCCGTCCTGGGCTTCTACCCAATAAAGGGTAGCGGGCGCATCTTCCCGCCAGTCGTGGCGGCGCTGGCCGGTGGGCACGGCGTCGAAGTTCGTGGGCACGTTGTCGGCGAGCGGAAGGTCCGCGACGGTTTTCACCGGCTGCCCACTCATGTCGAGCACATCAACCTTCACCGGGAAGCTGCCCACGGTGAGCTGATAGGAGTAGGGCCGATGGCGGGTTTTCACCAACACGTACTTGCCATCGGGCGAGGGCGTGGCCACCTGAATCACGCCGGGCTGACCTAGGGGCGTCGTCTTGCCTTCCAGATCTACCTTCACGAGCTGGGTCGTGGCGTAGTAGTCGAAAATCTTCTCGTCGCTCGGGTTTTTCAGCAAGTCCTGATAGGTGCGGGCGGCGGCTTTCTTGCCTACGTTTTCCTGAATGATAGGGCCAGTCGGAGTAGCATTGCTGGCGGGCACTTCGCCGCGGTTGGGCAGCACCGTGTGCGCAATGAGGGTGCGGCTATCGGCTACCCAGTCGAAGGAGTTGCCGAACACCCCGTTCAGCGGCAGATTCATCAGCTTGTGCGCCCTGGCCGTCGCCACATCCACCAGCCACAGCTCCATGCGGCTGTCGGTGGGCGAAGCGTCGGTGGTAAGGGCAAAAGCTAGCTTGGTGTTATCCGGCGACCAGCTTACTTCGCTGATCTTGGCGGGCGTTGGCAAGCCTTGCACCGGGGTTTCCTTGTTATCACCTAGGTGCTTCAGCGTTAGGGCGGTGGAATAGCTGACGCGGCTTTGCCCATTCGTGCGCGGGTTCAGGCGCAAGCCCGCAATGCGCAGTTCCGGCTGCGACAGCTCGGCGATGGACGGCAAATCCTGCACCGGCATGAGCACCATCCATTTGCCGTCCGATGAAAGGCTCATGCGGGGCGTAGCAGGCGCATCGACGAGGTCGGCAATGAGTTTGGGAGGCGTTTGATAGGTGGCATCCTGGGCTTGGGCAGCCAAGGTCGCCAACCACAACGCTCCTGTGAGTACGGAGAGTTTTTTCATAGAAAGATGTTTTGAGTTCCGGCTAAGTTAGCAGAAGACAAGACCTAGGTCGGAGGGTTGCTTGTCGTTGCACGACGCGGTGTGCGCTGTAGGAACGCGCCACGGCGCGTTCCTACAGCGCACACTGCTTTTTATACAAGCCCGGCGTCATGCCTTCGTACTTCTTGAAAAGCACCTGGAAGTAGTTCGTGTTGTTAAAACCCACCCGAAAGCATACATCTGCTACCGTTGTCAAAGGGTTGCGTAGCAGGCGTTTGGCTTCGCTGAGGCGCTCCTGAATAATATATTCGACGGGTGTGAGGCCAAATTCGCGCTTGAACACGCGGAAAAACGTAGCCTTGCTCATGCAGGCTAGCTCGCTCAGCTTCTCCACCGTAATCTGGTCGGTGAGGTGCTGCTTGATGTATTGCACCACGGCCGCAAAGCGGTGGGAGGTAAGGTGTTGGGCGTAGTTGCGGAAGATGAGCTGGCGCGCTTGAGTTTGCATCAGGCGCACGAGTAGCTCCTGAAGCGTGAAGCTAGCCAGCACATCTTTGGCGGCGTGCGTTTCCTGGGAGAGATGCACGAGGCGTTCGAGGGTTCCTGTCAGCTCGGGCGTGTTGGTGAGGTGGGCGGTTTCGGAATCGTTGAGGTGCCAGGGCTTGTGGTCTTCGGCCAGCGGAAAACGCTCGTTCAGCAGGTCCACCGTGTGGCGGATGGTGTCGGCGGGAATGGCCACGGCCAGGCACTGGGTCGGGTTTTCCTCGTTGGCTTCGGGAAAGTCAATTTCCATCGTCTGCTGCTCGCCTACTACTACCGATTCGCCCGGCAGGTAGTCGAAAGCGGCACGGCCGGCCAGGTGCATCACTTTCTTGCCCCGCAGCATGGTGGTGAGCACCAGGCTGCCCATGCTCAGCGGTACGCGGCTGGCGGGTTGGTGCGTCTCGAAGATGTTCAGCTCAAAGGCATCAAGCGAGTAGATGGTGCGGTTTTCAACCAACGTTTGGAGCTGGTCGGGACGGTGGAGCGCAACGGCATTGGATAACGAAGTACGCGGCATGAACAGGTGGCTTTGAGAAAACGCAACAGCACGACGACTGACTATGCAATATAATCAGGCTCAACAACAAACGTTTGCATTAGCTGTCTTGGACCTAGGTTACAAGCAGGGATAAAGGGCTGAAAACCTAGCCAGAAGGCAATTAAAACGTTTGCGACTATTCGAGATGATGTTGAGAGGATACTAGACCTAGTGTAGCAATAACGTGAGCTACCTTGGACCTAGTCTTCACGTCCTAACTTCTATCTCATGGAAACCTTAGTAGAAAGCACCACCCTGGTTGCCCGTCCGCAGTTCAAAGAGCATTACGATAACTTTATTGGTGGCAAGTGGGTCGCGCCGGTGAAGGGCCAATACTTCGATAACCCTTCTCCGATTGATGGCAAGGCCTTTACCAAAGTCGCCCGCTCCACCAAAGAAGACATTGAGCTAGCCCTCGACGCGGCACACGAAGCGTTCAAGACCTGGAAAAATACGTCGGCTACTACGCGCAGCAACATGCTGATGAAAATTGCCGACCGCATCGAGCAGAACCTCGAGCACCTGGCCGCCGTGGAGTGCGTGGAAAACGGCAAAGCCATCCGCGAAACCCTCAACGCCGACCTGCCGCTGGTCGTCGACCACTTCCGCTACTTTGGCGCCGTCATTCGGGCTGAGGAAGGCAACGCTACGGAGTTAAATGAGACGACGTTGTCGATGAATATCAATGAGCCACTGGGCGTGGTGGGGCAGATTATTCCCTGGAACTTCCCGCTGCTGATGGCCACCTGGAAGCTAGCTCCCGCGCTGGCTGCCGGCTGTTGCGTAGTCATGAAGCCCGCCGAACAAACGCCCGCCAGCATCATGGTGCTGATGGAGTTGATCGGCGACCTGATTCCAGCCGGCGTGGTGAACGTAGTGAACGGCTTTGGGCTGGAAGCCGGCAAGCCGCTGGCTTCGTCGCCGCGCGTGCAGAAAGTGTCGTTTACGGGTGAAACCACCACGGGCCGCCTCATTATGCAGTACGCCTCCGAAAACATCATTCCCGTGACGATGGAGCTAGGTGGCAAGTCGCCCAACATCTTCTTTAAAAGCGTGATGGATGCCGACGACGACTTCCTCGACAAGGCCATTGAAGGCGCCGTGATGTTTGCCCTGAACCAAGGCGAAATCTGTACCTGCCCTTCGCGCATGCTGATTCAGGAAGACATTTACGACGAGTTTATTGCCCGCGTGATTGAGCGGGTGAAGGCCATCAAGCTAGGTAACCCGCTCGACAAGGAAACTATGATGGGCGCCCAGGCCAGCAACGATCAGTTCGAGAAAATCCTGAGCTACCTGGAAATCGGCAAGGACGAAGGCGCGGAAGTGCTAGTTGGTGGCGACGCCTACCACCAGGAAGACGGGGCGCTGGCCGAAGGCTACTACATCCAGCCCACCGTGTTCCGCGGCCATAATAAGATGCGCATCTTCCAGGAAGAAATTTTCGGCCCGGTGGTGTCCGTCACGACCTTCAAAACGGTGGACGAAGCCATCGAAATTGCTAATGATACGCTCTACGGCCTAGGTGCCGGCGTCTGGACGCGTGATGCGCACGAGCTGTACCAGGTGCCGCGCGCCATTCAGGCCGGCCGCGTGTGGGTGAACTGCTACCACGATTACCCAGCCGGCGCGCCGTTCGGTGGCTACAAGAAATCGGGTTTTGGCCGCGAAAACCACAAGATGATGCTGGAGCATTATCGCCAAAACAAGAACATGCTGATTTCTTACAGCCAGCAAAAGCTAGGTTTCTTTTAGTCGTGAGCTAGGTTCTTGAATAAGTAAGCACGTCATGTTGAGCCTGTCGAAGCATCTTTACCGCCAAAGTAAATGACATTACTACTGCGGGAGAGATGCTTCGACAGGCTCAGCATGACGTTCTGATTTCATTGATTTCACCATTTCTTCTACTATGTCCACAACCTCCCTCACGCCCCGCGTCCTCGTCACGCCCGCCGCCGAAGCCCTCATTGATCTGCTCCGCGACGAACACGGCCCGCTGATGTTTCACCAGAGCGGCGGCTGTTGCGATGGTTCGTCTCCGATGTGCTTTGCGGCCGGCGAGTTCAAGGTCGGCAGCAACGACGTGTGGCTCGGTTGCATCCACGGCTGCGACTTTTTCATGAGCGCCAGCCAATTTGAGTATTGGAAGCACACGCAGCTCACCGTTGATGTGACCAAAGGTCGGGGAGCTAGCTTTTCGCTGGAAATTCCACACGGCGTACGCTTTCTGATTCGCTCCCGCATGTTCACGCAGGAGGAAGAAGCGAACTTGGAACCGGTGTTCGATGGAGAGGAATACCCAAATTCTGTAAGCTAATTCCGTGTAACCCCGTAAGTGGCGGGGTTTTTACGGAAGCTATTGCCAAAAAAGTGTAACCAAAACCCGTATTTATACCGCAAGTGAACCTAGGTGAGTGGGCGTATAAACAGCCAAAGTCGTTGGCATGCATACTAACGGCAACTGTTTTCACACCTAAAAAACTCTCACCATGTTTTATCACGATCGAGAACTCCAGTACAAAGTGCGGGTAGAGAAGCCCAACCCCGTATTCGCACGCATGTTGCAGCAAGCCATTGGCGGCATCGAAGGCGAAATTCGCGTTTGTTTGCAGTACCTGTTTCAGGCTTGGGGCTCACGCGGTCCGGTGAAGTACCGCGACATGCTGCTGGAGACTGGCACCGAGGAAATGGCTCACATCGAGATGCTGGCTACGGCCGTGGCCCTCAACCTGGAAGGTGCTCCGATGAGCATGCAGGATGAGTTTGCGAAAGACAAAATGGTAGGTGCCATTATGGGCGGCATGGACCCACGGCAAATTCTTTCGGCCGGTATGTCGGCGCTGGCGCACGATGCAAATGGGGTGCCCTTCAACGGCTCCTGGGTGGTAGGCAGCGGCAACATTGTGGCCGATATGTACACCAACGTAGCTGCCGAAAGCACCGGCCGTGTCCTGGCTACTCGCCTGTGGGAAATGACCGATGACCCGGGCATGAAGGACTTCCTGGCTTTCCTCATCGCCCGCGACACCATGCACCAAAACCAGTGGATGGCTGTAATTGAGGAACTCGGCGGCTTGAACGCTATGCCTATCCCGAACAGCTTCCCACAAAGCGAAGAAGTACAAGGCTTTAACTACGCCTTCGTAAGCACGTACATTGGCAACCAACCAACGCCGGCTGGTCGTTGGGTATCTGGCCCATCGTTGGATGGCAAAGGCGAATTCCACTTGGAAAAAGCTGCGCCCCTAGGTGGTGTGCCCGTGCTAGCTCCCCCAGATCCACGCGGCCACGCACAGAAAGAACAGATGACCACGCCTGACGCTATGCTAGGCACCATCAGCGATAAAGTAAAAGGTACGCTGAGCGGCAGCGGCAGCCACAACAGCGACGCTGTGTAGCCTGCGAATCTAGCTTTTAAAAACAGCCCCGATTACCTAGGTATTCGGGGCTGTTTTTGTTTGCTGAGGTCTGAAACACAAGCACGTCATTGGCAGAACGTCATTCCTGCTCAATGTCCGGCGTTCCAGTCGTAGCCGCGGTCGGCCCAGTAATCGGCGGGGCGCTGGCTCATAAACTGAATGTTGCCAATACGTTTCAGGTACTTGATACCATACTTGACCGGCATAGCCAGGCGCAAAGGCGCGCCGTGCTCGGGCGTGAGCGGTTGGCCGTTCATTTCGTAGCAAAGCAGCGTTTGGGGGTGCAGGGCGCTGGCAATGTCGAGACCGACGTAGTAGGCGTTGTCGGGAGTTGCGACGCGGACGTAAGGAGCTAGGGCATCGGCGCTGGCGGCCGTGGTGCCGCCGTCGGGGGTAGCTAGGCCGTACTTCGTGGCAAAGTCGGCGAAGCGTGCACCGGCCCAGTTCACCACCACGCTCCAACCTTCGATGCACTTCAGCTCGGTCGTGATTTCCACACGCGGCAAGGCTTTGATGTCGTCGAGCGTGAAAGCCTGAATGCGCTTTGGTTCCGCCAAGGAGCTGACTTGCAAGCGCCAGGTAGCAGGGTCAAAATTGCTACCTAGGCCCACGTTGCCGTTGGTGCGCGGCTCCCGAACTAAGTGCTTGGGGAACACGGGAGCCAGGTGCGCGTCGCTGAAATATTCGCCGGCCAGCTTCCCATTCGCATCGAGTACCCGACGCAGGGGCCACGGAATACCAGCCTCTTTCGGCTGCGACACAAGCCAGCGCCAACCACCTAGGCTTGCTAGCGCTGCTACCCCCGACACCAAAAAGGCCCGGCGCGACCGGCGCGTAGCCTCGCGTTGCACTTGCTCGTCAGACGACGGCGTAGAGTTTTGGGAAGTATCGGCCATAAAAAGCTAGATCGAAGTAGGAGCAGGGCGGTCGGCGGCCGGCGCCACGGAAGCAGTAGGTGCGGGCGATTCTACCGCCTCAAAGCCCGCAATCATTGAGCGGAAGTTGTTCCAGCCCGCCCGAATCACCTGTGCTATGTGTATTACGAAGAACAGCACGTAGCCGATAGTCAGGATAAAATGCTGCAAGCGCGCCGATTCATAACCACCTAACGGTTGCGTAAGCCAGGCAAGTTGCGTCGGCTTGTAAATAGCTAGGCCCGTGAGCAAGGAGCCGATACCCATGAGCAGAACAGCCGTGTAGGCAATACGCTGTGCCCCATTGTATTTGCGCACGGGCGGCTCGGTTTTGCGCAAACCTAGGTCGTATAGCGTCACCTGCCACGCCTCACGGAAGGAATGGCGATTGGGCAACAAGTAGCGCCACTCGCCGGAAACAAATGTGTACGCCACGTACAACACGCCATTAATAACGAACAGCCACATAAACACAAAGTGCAGCGACATGCCCTCCGCCAACCGAAATGGTACGTGCAGTGCTTTGTAGAAAGAATCGGGGAAAAAGTGATAAAGGGTCTTACCGGCGAACCGGATGCGGTAAATGTCGTTGGCCCAGTAAATAAGCAGGCCGCTCCAAATCATGAGCGTCAGCACCGGAAAGTTGATCCAGTGAAACCAGCGGATAGCTAGGGGGTGCTTTTCTTTAAGCTGCTTCATAGGGTGAGCTGTACGTAATTCAGGCAAGCTCAGCTTTGTGGGGGAGGAAGTTTATCCCGAACGGTGTAGAGACGCAACATTTTGCGTCTTATCGTTGCTGACGTTGTTTGTGTTCCGTCGTTCTAGGCCCATAGTTCAACGTGGAGACGCAAAATATTGCGTCTCTACATCTCCGTAACCGTCACCTGAATATCGGTGTTTCGGCCGTGGTCGTCGGCGCAGGAGATTTTTAGCGGGCCGGGTGGCGGTTGAAAAAACACGCGTTCTGAGGCCGAAGCGGCCCGCAGAAACCTGTCGTTGACGTACCAATACACTTGGCGCACCTCATTGTCGGCGGCGCAGCTAAGCAGCAACTGTTGCTTCTCGTGGCGATTGAGCACGTATTCGGTATTCGCCAAGGGCGATGTGATGCTAGGTGCCCGCTCCGTGCCGCCACGCACTAGCTGACAGCCGGGATTGTGGGGCGGCAAGCGATGGTACGGAATGCCCTGCGTTTCCTTGTAGGCTAACACCTCCGGCAGCATATTAGGGTACAACTCGCGCCGAAAACCCGCCGCCGGCGCACAGGCTCGGCAATACGCATACGCTCCATCGGCCGACACGAGCACTTCCTTCTGGTGCTGGCAGCGCTGGGTGGAGGAAGTGCCGGGCAGGAAATAGTCGATGATTTGGTTGGGGCAATGCTCGCCGGGCAGCAGACCCGTTTCGGCGCACACCAGCCGAAAGTCGAGGGAGGCCGGTGGCTGGAACCAGTCGTTGGGCGAGTTGTAGGCGATGGTGTTGAACAAGTCGAATAGCAACGGCGTGGCTACGTCGGCACCCGTGAGGGCCGGGGCGCCCTGCCCACTGAAGTTGCCCACCCACACGCCAATCGTGTATTCGCGGTTGTAGCCGATGCTCCAGGCGTCGCGGCGGCCGTAGCTGGTGCCGGTTTTCCAGGCCACTTTTGGCAGGCGCATGCTGCTCTGGTAGTTGATGGGCAGGTCAGGGCGCGTAAGCTGGCTGAGAATATCGGTGACCAAGAAGGCCGAGGCATCGGAAACCAGCGCAGTGCCTTTGGGAGCTAGGTTCTTCGTAGATGGACGAATGCTGGGCGAGGATCGAGTCCACCGCAGCGGGGCGTACTTGCCGCTATTGGCTAAGGTCACGTACAGGTTTGTCAACTCTTCTAAGCTAGCCCCGCAACCACCCAGGATGCTCGACAGGCCGAGCTGTGTCCGGTTCTGCGTGACGCTTTGGAAACCTGCCTCGCGTAGCTTATCGGTGAACGTGGGCACGCCCATTTCGGAGAGCACCCGCACGGCCGGAATGTTGAGGGAATGCGCTAGGGCGCGCTCCAACGTCACCTCGCCGTTGCAATGCTTGTCGAAGTTTTCGGGCTGGTAACCGCCGAAGTTGATGGGCACGTCGGGTAGTACGAGCTTGGGCGTGAGCAGGCCACGGTCCATGGCTAGGGCGTAAAGAAACGGCTTGAGCGTGCTGCCCGGCGAGCGAACCGCCTGAATACCATCGACCTGCCCTTGATTGAAAGCATCCTGAAAATCAGCCGAGCCGACGTACGCTTCCACCGCCCGCGTGCGGTTGTTGATGACCAGCACCGCCGCGTTGGAAATACCTAGCTCGTGCAGACGGCGCACGTAATTGCGCGTGAGGTCTTCGGCCTTGGCTTGCTTGCTGCGGTTGAGGGTAGAAGCGACAATCGCCTCGTGCGGAAGCTGCCGGACCAGGCGTCGAGCAAGGTGCGGCGCTAGGGTAGGGGCGGCGTGGCGCTGCACGTCGAGCGGCTCCAGCAGCGCGTCTTCAATGTCCTGTTTTGCAAAAAGGCCTTGCTCGCCAAAGCGCCGCAGCCAGCGGTTGCGCTCTTGCAACACGGCCGCGTTGTTTTTGCCTAGCACTAGCCCCCTAGGTCGGTTTGGGATGATGGCCAGCGTCACGGTTTGCGCGAGCGACAAGTAATCGGGTGGTTGCTGAAAGTAGAGCAGCGCGGCCGATTTCACGCCTTCTACGTTGCCGCCGTAGGGTACAAGGTTGAGGTAAAGCTGTAGGATATCGTCTTTGCTGTAGTGCGCTTCGAGTTGCACGGCACGCAGCATTTCCAGCAGCTTGTTTCCTAGGGTGCGCTCCTTCGGCTCCAGCAAACGCGCCACCTGCATCGTAATGGTGCTGGCACCCGTCGTGCGACCTTGGCCAAACACGTTGCGCCCAGCTGCTTTCACAATCGCCAGCGGATTCACGCCGAAGTGATAGTAAAACCAACGGTCTTCCTTGGCAACAATGGCCTTGCGCAGCGCCGGTGTGATTTCGCGCAGCTCCGTTTTCATGCGCCACTTCTGCGTGGGGTTCAGAAAGGCGTGCAGTACCGAGCCATCAGCCGCCGTGACGATGGGAGAGTAGAGCGGCGTGCGCGGCAGCGGGAAAGCTAGGTTGAGGCCGAGCAGCAGGGGCAGCAACAGCCCTAGCCCCGCAAAAACCCGTATGCTGACGCTCCGCTTCATAGGTGCAAGATAGCCGCTGTCCGCCTTCTGGCGCTGGATTTAAGGTGTATATTCGTCAACGAACTTAATAGTATTTGCCATGGCGCCCATCACCGATATTTCGCAACTCGACCTCACCAAAACCTACACCTACGCCGATTATCTGACGTGGCGCATGGATGAGTTTGTGGAGTTGATAAAAGGCAAAGTGCGCCGTATGAGCCCCGCGCCGCGCGTGCGGCATCAGAAGATTTCATTTCGTCTCAACACACTAATCGGAATGGCGATTCGGGGTGGTAGTTGCCAGGGGTTTGCAGCACCCTTCGACGTTCGCCTAACGCGCGCCACACCCAACGGCGATGCGCAGATTATTACCGTTGTGCAGCCCGACCTCTGCGTTATTTGCGACCCGGCCAAGCTCGATGAGTTCGGGTGCCTAGGTGCGCCCGACTGGATTATTGAAATTCTCTCGCCCGGCAACACGGCCCACGACAGTAAGACCAAGTTCGACCTCTACGAGGAAAACGGCGTGCGCGAATACTGGATGGTAGACCCCGGTCTGAAGAACGTCGTCGTGTGCGTGTTGGAAGGAGAAAAGTACCGGATTCACGGCGAGTTCTTCGAGCCAGGACCTATCGCGGTGCATACTTTGCCAGGGCTTGCGTTGGAGTGGAACGAGGTGTTTGAGGGGGTGTAGAAGCCTAAAATCAGTGGACCTCAATTACTAGTCCTGCCTTGATCTTGACAGACAGTATTTGTGGCCTATCCATAGTTTTCAATGATGGAGGATACCCTATTGTATAGGTATATACTAGCTCATCTGTTGCTTCTGAATCAACATAGGAAGGCTCTCCTAGCATTTGAAGAACCTGTTCGTTGGTTAGACCAATTAGAGGTTTTGTTTCAATTAGATCTTCTTCCATTGTGTAGCGTTCCTCTGGGCGAGAAGCCCAATACTGCTGATTGAACTTCTGCTTCGGATAGTCAAGCCAGAAAACAGTCGATATAGTTAAGCCTAACATTGCAAGAGGTATCAAATTCATAAGTGGAATTATCAATAGATACCATCCGAATGAATTACGTTGAAGGTACCTTATCGAGTAAATCACCGATAAAAACAAAATAGATACTTCTGCTATTAGCAGTAGAACAAACAATATGTACGTCTGCAAAGAAGCCTCTTGCATATGCGACTATTGTTATTGATTCTACCGCACCCGCACCACACCCGCGCCGCTGTACGAGTGATAATCCGCATTATACATAGCATCGGCGCTTACCGGGCCCAGGCGGAAGGTGCCTTTGCTCACTGCCCGCGCCAGGTAGTAGAACGACTTCGGCTGGCCTGTGGCGGTGGTGAACAGGTTAATCCGGTCGTCGCGCACATCCAGGTAGTCGGGTTGGGCGGCGTCGGTGGCCCAGGCGAGGTCGCGGACGGCGCCGATGCGTGGGTTTTCGATTTCGAGGCCAGCAGGCAGCAGGTCGGTGATGGCGACGTTTTCTACCGTGCCGGCCGCGTCGGCGGCTTGCAGGGTGATTTTTACGACTACCAAATCATTCTGGCGGAAGGTGGGCGAGCCGAGGGGTTGTCCGTTGCGGTCGAGGAACTGGCGACGCACTTTCAGGTAGGCGTCTTCCTCGCGGATGGTGTTGGTGGGCGAAATGCCTTCGGTTTCCCAGAAGTAGTAGAGGCTGCCGCTGCCCGCCGTGCGCAAGGCTAGCTGCCGATTCGCTACGTTGTTCACCGTGAGGTCTTTGCCCGAAAACTCGCCAATCTTCTTGCTGTCGGTGAGGAGGGAGGCCGTGACAGTGCTGCCGGCGTTTTGGCGCGCTACTTTGCCGAGGGCTAGCAGCGCAAACGCCCGCTCCTGGGTGCTGAGCCAGCCGGCTTGCTTCACCTGGCGGCTGAGCTGGCGCGTGAGGCTCACGACTTGCGCATTGCCGGGGTCGGCTGCGAGTAGCGCGTTGAGCACCAAGGCTTCGTCGCGGATGGGCGAGTAGAACGAGCCATCGAGGGCGCGGGCCGCCGCAGTTTCGCCGCCGAACTTGGTGGGTAGCACGTCGCGGAAGCTGCGCTCGTTGCCGTTGAGGGCGAAGGTGCAGGCCAGCAGGAACCTAGCATCCTGGGCGAGCAGCGGCCGGTTGGCTTTGTAGTAGTTCATCGCCACCGGGTCTTGCCGACCGGCCAGGGCTAGCACGTAGAGGCTGTAGGTGATTTCCTTTTTGGCAATTAGCTTCTGGCGGGCAATGTTGTTGGCGTCGAAGTAGCGGTACTCTTCGGTTTCGCGCTTACGGTTGCGGAATTGCAGGTAGCGCAGCACTTTGTCGAGCACGGTTTTATTCACGTCGAATCCTGCCCGCTGGGCTTCCAGCAGGAAGTGCGCGGCGTAGGCGGTGGCCCACCAGTTGTCGTAGTCGCCGCCGGGCCAGTAGCTGAGCGAGCCGTTGTAGAGCTGCATCGACTCGATTTTGCGGATGGCTTCCTGCACGTTGTAGTTCGGGTTGTAGCGCTGGGCCTTGGCGGCCTGCCCGGTTTTCTGCTGAAGCGTGGCAGCTAGGTCGCCGTAGTAGAGCTGCGGGAAAGCGGCCGACACAGTTTGCTCCAGGCAGCCGTAGGGGTATTGCAGCAGGTAGCGCAGGTCTTTGGCAAACTCCGTCATTGGCGAGCGGCTCACCACCAGCTGGCTCCGTAGCGACGACGGCAGGAAGTTAGTTTTCAGGTTCAACGTCGCGCCGCTGCCGCCTGCTACTACGCCAGAGCCGGTGCGCTTTTCTAAAGATGAAGCGGGACGAATGGGAAGCTCGATGATTTCAGTGAAGATCGGGTTATTTACATCTGGGCCATCTGGAACTGTTATCCTTTCGATAATTTTTACATTAACTTTTACTAAACCATTGCCTACCCCATTTGCTGTCAAGCGGAAAGTATGCCTGATTTCTTGATTCGGTTTTAACTTAAATAACAATCCAGAAGGTATAAGTTCTTTCCCTATTCGCACTCCTCTTACCAGCATTCCCGAATTCAATTCGTCTGCACTTGTCACCTTAGTTAATAAACTAGATGGTGAAATCGTTACGACACCAGCATTCATTTCCTTCCCCGTCGTATTCGTCAGCGTTACCGGCACATCAATCGTGTCGCCGGGGCTGAGGAACCTAGGTAGCGCGGTGCTGATCACCACCGGGTCAGCCACTTTCATGGTTTTTTCGGCGGAGCCAAACGCGTCGTCTTTGTAGGCGAGGGCCATGACCCGCACGGCACCCGAAAACTGTGGGATGCGCACTTTGTAGCGCACTTTGCCGCTGGCATCGGCCTTCAGCACGCCGCTCCATTTGGCGAGCAGCTTCACGCGGCGCGAGGGCACAGGCGTGGTGCGACGCGAGAGGTCGGCGGCGTCGCCCCCGGAGCTGCTGGTACCTAGCTCGGGCAGCAAGAAGGGGTACACGTCGTAGGCCTGCACTTCGAGGGCGCGCTTCTGGTAGAAGTAGCCGTAGGGGTCGGGCGTGCGGTAATCCTTGAGCTGCAAAATGCCTTCGTCCACCACGGCTAGGGTCACGTTGGCGCCGGGCGCGGTCGTGGCCTCAATGGTTTGCCAGGTTTGGGAGCGGCTTTTCTGGGGCACGTTCAGGGCGACTTGCAGCTGGGCGTCGGGCTTCTCCACCGTGAGCGGCACGAAGCCGCGGGCCACCGTGAGCGGCAGGCGGTTGTCGGTGATTTCGCGGATGGCGGTGGCCGTCACGTAGATGTTGGGCACGTGGTTGCCGCGAATCGGGATGCGCACGCGGGCCGATTTCTCGTCGGTGGTCACGTAGAAATGGTCGAGCACCCGGTCGCGCTCCACCGTCACGAGCACGCGGCCGGGGAAGGGCGTTTTCAGCAGCAGATTGGCAGTTTCGCCGGGTTGGTACTTGGCTTTGTCGGCCTCAATGCTCACCTCGCCCTCGTTGTTTACCTCGAAAGAATTGCTCTGCGTATCGCCGTAGCCGTAGGCGTACACGCGCTGCGCCACGTAGGTGCGGGCGCCGGGCCGGCTCACCCGCACTTCGTATTCGCCGGAATAAGTGGGCGCAAAACCTAGGTTCGCGTCGGGGTTGCCGCCCGCGTACAGCGGAATGGTGCGGTTCATCACCACCTGCTCGCGCTTCTGCGAATTGTAGAGGTAGCGGCCGCCGCGGCGCTCAATCACCGTTTCCCACAAGAGCCGCACAATGGTCACTTGGGCGCTGGCATTGGTGGGCTGCCCGGCCGGCGTGAGGGCCACAATGCGCACCGGCAATTGCTGGCGCGTGCTGATTAAGTCGCTGATACGCTGGATCCCGTACAACACGGGCTGTGTTTGCACTTCAAAAGTAGTAAGGCGATTCACCGGCCGGCCCGTTTCGTCGAATACCGTCGTGAACGCCGCACCTTCCAGAATACCTAGGTCGGAGTAGCCCGGCACCTCGTACGTGGCCGCGCCTCGACCCGCCGCGTCGGTGTTGCCCTCGCGCATGGTTTTCTCAAAGCGGCTCGAAATGGCCGACGTGCTTTCCGACTCCTCGTCGTAGCTCGTGCGGCGCTCTTCCCCGGTGCTGATTTGGAAGTCATAATCGGGGTATTTCTTAGGGTTGAAGAACTTCTCTTTCAGCGAAAATTCCACCTCAAACTTGCGGTCGGAAGCGGGCGGGCCGAACAGGTTCGTGGCCGTGATGTTGGCCGTCACCGTTTGCCCCGGCCGCACGACGGCGGGGCTAGCTTTCACCGTCACCTTTAGGCGGTCGGGAATAAATTCTTCCACGCTGAGCTGGCGCGAGGTGAGCAGCACATCGTTGCCGGTGAGGATTTCCAGCGTGTAGAGGCCGGTCATGATACTGGGCGGCAGAATGAAGCTCGACTCAAAGGAGCCCGCCGCCGACAGCTTCTTGCGCAAGCTCGCGTACTCCTTGCCCGTGGGCAGCAGCAGCCGAATCTTGATGGGCAGGTTGGCGGGCGGCGTTTTCCAGTTCTCTGTGCGGATAACGGTGTTGGTGCGAATCGTGTCGCCGGGGCGATACAGGTCCCGGTCGCCGTAGAGGAAGGCTTGGTAGCGGGCCGCGTTGCTCTGCAAACCGCCAACCTCAAACCGCGACGTCTCGACGCGGCTGCGCGGCAAATCCAGGAACGTGAAATCGGACTCGCGCTGGGCCGTCACCATGCTCAGGCGGAAGCGGCTCGTGGCGGCCGTGCTGTCGAACTTCGCTAGGCCGTCGCCGTTGGTTGTGCTCGACGCAATGACTTGGTTATTAGAACTCACAAACTGCACAGACACCCCCGACAGCGGCTTGGCATTGCGGATGGAGTTGGCAAATACCAGCGTGCTGCCGGCCTTGCCTTGCTTCACAATCAGCCCGATATCCGACACCGCCACCAGCTTCGAGACTTGTAGCCATTGGTGCTCGGTGTCTTCAATTTTTACGATGTACAGCCCCTTCAGCGGCCCCGTAAACTCCAGGTCTTTCATGCTCAGGTTGAGCAGGCGCAAACCCTGTTGCTTCGGCAAACCCGACACGGTGTAGGTGCGCTCAGTAAGCACATTACCTAGGTTTTCGACGTCGTAGTACTTAAATGAACGGTCGATGTAGCCGCCTTCGTCGTCAGTACTGGGCTCATCTTCATTGTATTCGGGGTAGCCGTACTGACTGCCGCCGCGCATCAGCTGCTGGATGTTGTTGGCGTACACCTTGGCAATAGTCACCTTCACCTTCTCCACCTCGTTGATGCGGATACCTAGGTTGCGGGCACCCAGCGCGTCGAGGTACATGGCTTTGTCGCCGTTGGCAAAGGAGAGGCTAGGTTGCTCGTCGCCGAAGCTCACGGTTTGGCTGAAAGGTTCAGCGAGCTGTCCGCCCAAGGCCCCGCGCGTGCCGCCGTTCAGACTCACCTGGTAGCTGCGGCCCACCTCAAAACCGCCTTTCAGCGCAAAGCCGCTTTCCAAAGCCTCCACCGCAAATGGCACCTCCGGCGACACCTTCAGCTGCTCCCGAATATCATCCACCGTCACCGGCTGGTTCGTGAGCACCGTCACGACGGGTTCGCCATCTTGCAGGGAGCCGGTTAGCTCGCGCACTTGCAGGGTTTGCTGGTCGGGCACGTCGCCGTCGGCGGTGAGGGGCTTGGTGGTGGCTCGGTCGCTGCCCACGGCGCGCAGGCCAGGCTCCACGGTCAGCGTCAGCGGCGAGTAGGGGCGCACTTGCTGGGTGAAGCTGATGCCCACCAGCTTGTCCGGCTCCGCCGATACCACCTCAAAGGCCACCGGCTGCCCATCCTGCGTGACGCGCAACTTGCCGCGCACGTCACTTGGCCGCACCGAGTAGTTGAACACAAGGTTAGCGCGCATCTCCGCCGAGCCCGCCACCCGCCGCGACCGGCCCCAGAACACCTGCGGCGCGCTCATCTCCAGGTACGGCGTGTGAAATTTGGTGCGACTGAGGGCTAGCTTTTGCTTGCCGCTCGGCATGGCTTCCTTGCGCAACGCCGCCTGAAACGCCGTGCTCGGCCGAAACGGCTCGGCGGGCGAAAACGTCAGCTCGCGGTTGCTGGTCCACTTGAACTTGCCGCGCACCGCCGGCTCAAACTTCACGTACTGCACTGTGTCCCAGCGGTTCTGCTGCGCGTCGCCCACCACTTCCTCATCGAAGGTGAATACCACGTTCTGGTACGGGTCAATTTCCTCGCCTTCGGTGCTTGCCGCGGCTTTTTCTTCGTCGGAGCTAGGTTTGGAGCAGGCACATAGCAAAGCCAGCAGCACCAGCAGCGGCACGCGAAATAAGGAGCGGGAAAGCATAGGAAAGGGATGAGCAAATGGGCTCAGGAAGGTATAGAGAAAACGCCAATTTGCTATGTTATAGTAGTATACTTGTGCTTAAGATTCTTCCTGAAACAGGAGCTATTTCAAAGGGTAGCTTCTCTAACCCACAAAGCAATTCTTATGAGAGTTATTAAATTTATAGTTGTACTATCACCGTTGGACCTGGCGCTGGATACCAACGTTGATTCCGCGAGTTATTAAATTTATAGTTGTACTATCACTTTTGCTCTATATAATCCCACCTAGCTACAGCCAGTCTCTTATAGGTACCTGGCAAATTGGAATAAAACAAACAGGCGAAGGTATTCTGGACTGCTATATTTTTAAACCTGATAATTCTTTTGAGTATGTAGTTAACTCAGCGGCGGTGGTCTAGAAGGTGGTTTTTAGTAGGTTAGGGGCATGCTTCAGACGATCTTACCGTGTGCCAAATGCGGCAGTACTGCTTTGCGCAAAAATGGCAGCAG
>NZ_BMHT01000004.1:366222-643652 GCF_014641455.1 Hymenobacter cavernae | reverse complement strand
AGAGTCGGTCGCCGCCAACCTTTGCTTGTTCTTCAGCCCTGGCTGGTCGCTGCCCTCCGCGCGAACAGTCAGGGCTGAACTCATTTAGCCCCCCACCCTTCGCTAGGCGCAGGAGTAAATAGTATTTCTTAAAGGCTTTCTTTAATCACTAAAAAGGCCTTAATATATATTTCAAGGTTCTAGTGAATAGCTTTCTTATTATTTATTTTATAACAAGTAAATAATACCTACTTAACCACCAGTTAGTATGCTTTAGCGAAGTTTGACTACTAATTTTAGTGTTCATGAGTAGTCTATCTTCATCTAAAGTATCCCTCTCCTATATCCTGCCTCACGAGCTTTATCCCTATCAATACTTCAACAAAGAAGTTATCTTCGTGAGCTACGGCAGTTTTGTACCAATTCTACGCTGACGGGGTTCGCATTCGTTGCGGCATTGTTGGACCACTTACATATTCGAGTAGAGTATAATTTCTCGGAACTCTGCCAACTACCCACCAGTACTTTTATTGCCGTAGCAGGCTCTCCTAATGGATTGCTTGATCAATTGGCTGTATTGCATGTGCTTGGACAAGTGAGACCCGACTTGCATGTAGTTGTGAATGATCTGGAGGCTATAAGCCGATCATTGAAGTTCAACTTCCAGTTTGTGAACCTAGGTCCTAACACAGGCGTGAAGTCTAGCAATGAGCAGAGCTTGCGGCGCTTATTACGCCTCGTACAAAACGACATTCCCCTACTATTCTTCTCAGGGAAGAAGCTTCGAACCGGCTCTGATCTAACCACATGCCCTACTGGTACTCACCTGTTGGAGACCACATGCTTACCTATTGTTCCAATTTGGTTTAATGGACAGACGACTCATCCTACTTGGCTTACGTGGTTTTCTCCTTTGCTAGGCACATCACGGATTCTAGCTGATTTGTTGACACAGCGCGACACAACAATACGTCTGCGTATTGGCAGACCAATAACAGCAACTGAACTAGGTGGTATAACTGCTAATATACGAACGGCTTACCTAGGTCAGCAGATTTGTGACCTAGAGTCTACCATAACAGCTTCCCAGATAGCTAATTCGTCTGAATCTTTGGGGGAGAAAGCGAGGGCTATTCTATCCGAAACCGCCGTTGCTTCGTTGGAAGAAGACTTGGCAGAACTCCGGCCATCGCGGAAGTTGATAGTCTGCGGTGAATGGGAAGTGTATATAGTTAAGCGAGGTGAAATCCCGAATGTGTTGCAGGAAATTGTGCGTTTGCGCGAGCTTGTAGTAAACGCCATTGCGCAACCATTAGCTAGGTACGACGATAACCAACAACATTTATTCCTTTATAATCGCCAAAGCCGGCAATTAGTAGGTGCCTGCCGGGTAGGCCCAGGTCGTGTTGTTTTGAGGCAGCATGGCAATCAGGGTTTCTACTTACATTCGCTGTTTCGCTGGAAGAAGAAGCTGACTCCTTTGCTACGCGAATCGTTGGAAATCGGAGGTTCATTCATCCGGGCCGAATATCGAAATCAGGAGCTACCAGTTGTCTTACTCTGGAAAGGACTAGCTGCTTACCTAAGCTCGCATTCCGAATATAGCTATCTAATTAGTTCAGTGAGTGTAAGCCCTAGCTTTTTACCAGCTTCCAAGGCATTCGTCGCCAATTTTATCAGGCAGTATTACTTTGATGCAGAACGGGCAGTTTATGTACACACCCGCAAACAGTTTCGCTACCATCCTCTTCAGGAGCAAAGGGCTACGCAGATAGAAATGGGCTTAGATCAGGTAGAGGCGTTACACAATTTGGTAGCTGACTTACAACCTGGTGGAATGTACATGCCAACATCATTACGCCATTACCTTCGACAGAATGCCCGTTTTCTAGGCCTTAATATCAATACTGTTAGTAACTCACTCGACGGCTTCTTGGTACTAAACGCCCGAAAGCTGCCGGAGCACACTTATAGGCTGCTGGCTTAGTAAAGATGCCCCCTCCTATTGTTCACCTTCGTCCGTTAGTGAGTTGATGAAGGCTATAATAGCTTGTTTATCAAGAGCGGATAAACCTAGGTGGTCCTCCCCTAGCGTTTGCGTTGGTACCTCCAGACCTAGACCAATACCGCCACCTTTGTTGTAGAAATCAATCACCTCTTCCAGAGACTGATACACGCCATTGTGCATGTACGGCGCCGTATGAGCAGCATTACGCACCGTAGGCGTCTTAAATGCATAGCGCTGATACGCAATCTGGTAAAGCAAGTACTTGCCCTGATCTTTATCCAAAGAAGGATGCAGTGTATCGCGGGTAGTTGGTACTCCCAGCACTTCACTTTCTACCTTATTGTAGAGCGGCGCCACTGTTCCATTAAACAACGGCATATAATGACAGGTACCGCATTTTGCCTTGCCCATGAACAGGTTGAAACCTGTGATTTCGGTTCTGGAAAGCACCGCTGTATCGCCACGCATGTACTGGTCGAAGCGGCTATTGAGGCGTACCAGAGAGCGGACGTAAGCTGCTAGCGCCTTGCGGATGTTGCGTTCAGTGAGCGGCTTTGACTCGGTGGCAAAAGCTTGAGCAAATAATTTGGTGTAACCTTTTTTGCGCCGGAGCACACTCGTTACCTCGTCGAAGCGTCCGCCCATCTCGGCTTTGTTGGAAACTACCTCGTGAATTTGATCTTCCAAAAAAGGTACTCGCCCATCATAAAACTGAGCAGGCTGTAAGCTAGCATTTAATAAGGTGGGCGTGTTGCGCTCCAGGTTCACACCTGCTAACAGCGAGTTGTTTACCTTCAACCCATCCGTGTAGGCCCGGCCAGGAATATGGCAACTGGCGCACGTCCGTCCGCTCCGTGCTGACAAAGCGGGTTCCTGAAACAAGGCTTTACCAAGAGCTAACACCGCTGGCGTGGCAGGAGCCGCATCAGCGGGGGCAAAGAAGGTCGGATCGAAAGCATCGGCGGCGAAGTAGCTGACAGCCCTAGGCCGAATAGCACGCTTGGCTTGCACGAACGGAATACCTTGCTGAAGTTGTGCTTGTTGCAAGGCGGCCAGCAACGGATTGAAATACCGAACCAGGAAGGCAGCACGGTCGAAGGCGTTGAAGCCAGCTACGGTGGTACCTGGCGTGTGCACGGCGGCCACGCTTCGCTGCACTTGTTGTGAGAGCAACGCTGGTGGCTCAAAGCACGTTAGCACCTCCCCTGTTCCTTCCAATGTCACGGCAGCTTCGGGTAAGGAGGCAAACGCCACGGGTGAATCGAAGCCGGATAGGCCTTTTGTAGCTAATCGGTAGAGGTTCAGGCGAATGGCATCGAAAACTTCTGTTTCGGTGAACGTGAGTACTGGTGCCTGCGCTTGCAGGTAACGCACTTGGTAGAGCATATTTTCCAGTTCCTGCCCAATCAGGCCGCGAGTAGCTTGGTTGTCAGTGCTGCCGTATACATATTCTTCCAACACCTGAAAACCCGTGGGCGGCATGACCTGCTCAGGCTCGCTGGGCTCGGCTTCGGGCAGCGCGGCCCCATTCAGGCGTTGCGCCGCATTTGGGTAATAATATTCCACAGCGAATTCCAGGCGCTTGTACTCGCTCCGACATGCCGTAAAGCTGGCGCGCAAAGCAGTGAGGCTAGCCTGATCACTGATTTCTTGGAACTGCAGCAGCGTTTTATGCAGCTGGCTTAAGTGGGTATCGTAATAGTCTTTGACTTGTTCCGCGGGCGTTTTGCGCAATACAGTGAAGGAAAACAGCAGAATGGCAAGAACAAGCAGGAAAGGACGCCTCACGGCTCGGAAGCGGACTGAATAAGCAATCATTCAAAATAGAGTTTCGCGCTGGGTAGCAGGGCTTCTGCTTGGCGCCGGGCTTCGGGGGTGAAAGCATTGCCTACCAGGATTACCGTCTTGAGCTTCTTCAGCTTACCCAAAGAACGAGGCAACGTGGTCAGGTGATTGTCGCTGGCAATAAGGGTTTCCAAGTCGGTGAGCTGACCTAGGCTGCTAGGCAAGTTTTTTAGCTGGTTGCTGGTGAGCGTCAGGGCCTTCAACGACCGGCACCGGCCGATGCTGGCGGGCAGCTGCTCTAGATGGTTGTTAGCTAGGTCCAGCTCGTGCAACTCGCGCAACTCTCCTATCTGAACTGGCAGATTTTCCAACCGGTTATGGTTCAGATAAGCATATTTCAGGTGACGCAACTGCCCTAGGGTAGCGGGCAAAAACAGCAGCTGATTGTGCGAAGCGTCGAAGTATTCGAGTTGCCTCAGTTGACCTAGCTCGTCAGGTAATGAGGTGCAGTTGTTCCAGGCTGTTATCAGATAGCGCAGGCTGTCGAGCTTGCCGATGCTAGGTGGCAATTCAGCGAGGGCATTCTCATTTACCTGCAACTGCCTTAAGCGCTGAAGATTGCCAAGCTGCGCAGGCAAGTCCAGTAAACCGTTTTTATTGGCAAATAGCTCGCGCAGGCTGTCCAGCTGGGTTACCTCATCGGGCAGATGACGCAGGTGGTTGTCCTGGACGTGCAAACGGCGCAGGCGCGGCAGTTTGCTTACCGCTGCTGGCAACTGCTCCAAATCCTGGAAGCGCAGGTTCAGTTCGAGCGTGCAGGCTGGTCGACTGAGCGCTTCGGCAATGGTGAAAGCCGCCGCATTAGGGCACTGCGCTAAACACCTGTTGCCCTGCAAAACTTGCAGGGCAACAGGTAATAGAATGAATGAGATAAACGAACCTAGCCTCACTTCTTGATAAATGAGCGCGTAGTGGTGGTGCGGGCCGTTTTGATGAGCAGAATATACTGGCCACTGCTCAATGAATTCACGGGCAGCTTCAATTGATTGGCGCCCTGGGTCAGCTTAACAGCCTTTTCAACTAGTACCTGCCGCCCAATAACGCTTACGATCTGCAAAGTCGCTACTTCCTGCCGGTCGCTCGGCAACTCCAGGGTTAGCTCGTCAGTCGCTGGGTTTGGGTACAGTTCTAACTTGCTGGAATTCTTAACGACTTGCGTCGCGGCTACCGTCGTACCTAGGTTTTCTTTGCGGGCAATAACGACTGTCGTGGCGCGATTGAACACCACCGGTTTACCAGCAGCATCAATAGTCGCTTGTGTGTTGGCGCTGCTCGGACTTTGGATGGACACGAACATAAACTTCTCATCGGGCGACAACGTCATGCCAGTCGGCTCGGAGCCGGCGGGCGTCACGGCAAACACCTCCACGGCAGGGGTAGCCTGCGTATGACACGGTTTGATCAGCCAGATGTGGTTGCGGCCACCATCCTGCAGCACATACAAATTGCCGTGCGTGTCGAAGGTGAGATTGTCGTTGCCCGTATCCCAGGGTTCCAGCACCGTGCCACCACCGTAGTTGATCGGGTAGGCTTGGTTGGTAACACCCACCGGCTGCCCCGCAAATATCTCGAAGCCGCTCACCGTGGCGGCGCCATCGTTGAAGCGATACACGCGACCTGTTCCTTTGGCAGTGAAGTAGATACGACCGTCGTGCGGGCCGATTTCCACGTCTTCTACCCCGTTGAAGCTCGTAGCACCTAGGGCAGTAGCCAACGTCGTGGTGTTGTTGCAGTCAGTCTTGGTAGTATTCGGCACCTGAATCCACTTGCCGGTGGTAGCCGCGCCGATAGCCCCATCGAGCTTCAGCACGTAGAGGTTGCCGTTGGCTAGCTTGCCGGGCGTATCGGCTACGTACTTATATACGTAGCTGGTGCCGCCATCGTCGGCGCCCTCGTATACGGTGCTGCCATCAGCCTTTACAACTACGTTTTCGTGACGCATACGACCCAAACGCCACAGCTTGTCGGGCCTGCCATCTCCATCCTGATCTTTCACGCTGTGCGTGGCCGGGTCTAGCTCCACGTTCCAGCCAAAATCAAGGTAGCCGTCGTTGTTGCTGTCGGTTGGAGCGGTGGGCGTATTTTCCTCGCAGGTAATTACTGTTTTCCAAGGCGTGATACCACCCGAGCAGTTGTTGTAAGTACCAACTACTTGCGTAAAGTCAACGGGATTCTTGGCCGTTACATTCCACAGCTTCGTGCCAGCGTTGAACTGCAAGTTAAGCATGCTCACCCCCGACGTTGCCGTCGAGGAGCCTTCGTGGTTGATTGACAAATACCCGTTGGTACTGCTATTATTAACTGGCACATAGCCGGTGAAGTCGTTAGCGGCTTTTACCGTTCCCTCGCTTGGGCTCGAGTACGAGTCGCCGGTTTGCACCAGCATTTGGTAGATATGCGTCGAAGGAATAGTCAACCCCTGCATCTGGGTGGTAGGCCGCACGGAGATAAAATCACTCAGTGAGCCGGCAGGAAGCGGATTACAGTTGGGAGATGTCTGGGCTTGAGCGGCGCCGCTAGCGAATAAGACAGCCCCGAGAAAGAGTAGGTTTTGTTTCATGAGGTGGTGTTGTGAATGCGGCTGCAAGGTAGGGCACCTATGTTTCCTCTAGTTTAACATACCATTAATCCAAAATGAGCTTTTGCTGTAATTTTCTTCAGCCTATTAGCTCGCAGGATTGAAGACCGCTCGGAGCATCAACTACTCACTTATAAAAGAAGAAGTACTTACTGAGCACATAAGATAAGCATTGTCATAAACACCACGACTCTGCTAGCACAACAAAATAAAATTGCTGATATACAACATATTACGACTTTATTCAACCTAGCTAAGCCCAATAAACAAGTGCATTAACCCATCTAAATACTAACGACTAAAAATAAATTCATCAAGGTACCTTGCGTCGCATAGTACCTGTCATTATCTTTGTATCACTAATTGGAACTAAAACCTGGCCGTCGTAATCACCCAGCCGGGGTGGTGCCCGCCGGGCCTCCAACGCCACCTGACGCAGGTAAGTCGGTCAGCAAATTTTTTGCAGCCTAGACAACCCTCGACCGCCTGCCGGCATCTACCAGGGCGTTGCACCGATGTCTCGCCAACGAGCATCCCAGAAAACTTGAGTGAATCCCTGCGTGGGGGTGACCAGCGGAACCGCGGCCGACTGGGACAGCCCCCTATTGCCTGATTCTTCCAACTCACCTCTCCTACTTCTATGAACTCCTTCCTTACCTTTCGCCGGGCACTGCGGTGCCTAGGGTTCCTTGTTGCGCTCTTTCCGCTGGTAGTGCAAGCTCAAAATAACGGTACGGTTTCGGGCAAACTACTCGATCAAAGTACCAGCCAGCCACTACCGTTCGCCAATGTGGTGCTCCTGAAAGCCCAGGATTCCAGCTTCGTTGCTGGTGCTCAAACTGCTGATAACGGCACGTTTACCGTTGAAAAGGTTGCTTCGGGCAGCTACATGCTACGGGCGACGGTAGTGGGCTATCAACCTTTTAAGAAAGCAATAACCTTGACCGCCGCTGCTCCTTCCGCGCAGCTAGGTATTTTGAAGATTGCGCCCACAGCAGTGCAATTAAAAGGCGTAGTAGTACAAGGAGAGAAGGCCGCCGTCGTGGATAATCTGGATAAAAAGGTCATCAACGTCAGCAAAGACCTCAACAGCACCGGCGGCACGGCCGTGGATGTGCTCCAGAACGTGCCTTCTGTATCAGTAGACCAAAGCGGGCAAGTGAGCCTGCGGGGCACACCGAACGTGACGATTTACGTGGATGGCAAGCCCGCTCCCAGCACCTTCCGCCTGGATCAGCTACCCGCCAGCCGCATTGAGAATGTGGAGGTTATCACCAATCCTTCGGCTCGATATTCGGCCGCTGGCTCAGGTGGCGTGATTAACATCACCCTGAAGAAACAGCAGAAAGATGGCTGGAACGGGCAAGCCGTGGCTAACGTCGGAACACAGGACAAGTACAACACCTCGCTGAACGTGAACCGTAAAAGCGGCAAGATCAACTACTTCGGTAGCTACGACGGCAGCGATAACAGGTGGCGCGGCGCTGGCAACCTGCACCAGGTAGCCACGGTGGGCAACTCGACCACTCGCACCGATCAGGAAGGTAATAACGTTAGCCACGGCACGTACCACGGCGGCCGAATTGGAGCCGACTATGACCTAACGGACAACCAAAAGCTGACAGTAGCCGCCGACCTCAGCCGCAACAAGAGTTGGGAGCGGGAAAACTTTAACACGTTACTCACCCGCAATAGCGACGCACCCATTGCCCTGCGCAACCTAGGTTACGACCAGGAGCAACAACGCGAGCTAGATCTTTCTGGCGATTACCGCCGCACCTGGAAAAACCAGAAAGGCCGCGAGCTGACCGCCAACGTTACGTATGTAGATGTGGATGTGGATGTTACGGTAGGTCAAAAAGTATTGGATGGTCCGGCTGAATATCCCAAGCAGGAGCGGCAGCAGAAATATGACGTAGGCTTGAGCCTGCTGATGGGCCAAGTCGATTATGTGCACCCATTGGGCGAGAAAACTCACCTCGACCTAGGTCTGAAAACTGAAAACCTGTACACCAGCGGCGGTGTCGACTATCTGCTTCAGGACGCGGATGCGGCCACCTTCACCCGGCAGGATGCCTTCTCCTACGACTATCGCTACACCCGAAATGTGCACGCTGGCTACGCTACCTACCAGACTGAAGTTGGCAAGTGGAGCTACCAGGGCGGTTTGCGCGCCGAGTACACCAACCTGACGGGCAACGTAGTACCTAGCCTGGGCAACTTCAACCAACACTTTCTCAACTTGTTTCCTTCGGCTACCGTGGCGCGCACCCTGCCCGGCGACCAACGCGTACAGGCCAGCTACTCGCGTCGCCTCAACCGCCCCGATTTCATGCAGTTCCTGGCCCTACCTATCTACAACGATCAGCGCAACTACCGCATCGGCAACCCTAACATCCGGCCCGAGTACGTGAATGCTTTCGAGCTAGGTTATCAGGTTTCGATGGGGCAAACCAGCCTGAGCACCACCACCTTCTGGCGCCAGACCAACCAGTCGTTGCAGTCGATCCGCGAAGTAGATACCGCCGCCACCCGCCTCAGCGGCCAGCCCGACTTCATCACTCGCACGAGCTACCGCAACTTTGGGCAGACGAACAACTACGGCCTGGAGCTATCTATCACGCAGCCAGTTGCGAAGTGGTGGAAAATCACCGCCAATGGCTCTATCTTCCGCAACGAGCTGACCAGCTTCAGTGGCGACAGCCGCAACCGCTCCAACTACACCGGCACGGCCCGCCTGATGAACACGTTCAACCCTACCAAAACCCTCGACGTGCAGCTGACCAGCAACTACCGCGGCGCCGTCATCACGGCGCAGGGTCGCATGGCCTCGGTTTACTCCACGGACGTTGCCTTGCGCCAGCGCCTGTTCAACGACAAAGCGGCCCTTACGCTCCGCGTCAGCGACATTTTCAACACCAAGCGCCAGTACACGGAGCTATATTCGGAAGGCCTCACCGCCAACTTCCGCAACAAACGCGAGACGCGCGTGGGCTACCTAGGTTTCACGTACTACTTCGGCAACAGCAAACCATCCAAGAAGATTGAGCAAGGTCCTAAAAGTGGTGGCGGCGGATTCGGGGGCTAATACCATGACATTCACATCATTGTGTGATTGACGCCCACCCAAAGCTGCGCTACTTTTGTAACATCAAATCAGCCAAGCTTCCTCAATGCCCACCTGCTGCTCTCCTACCCTGATACCATACGATCAGAATATAGGAATACCCTTGAAAATCAGCACCCTGTAATAATCTAGAGTCTTTTAAGGCTAGCTTCCAGCTCCTTCCTCCCTCTCCCGCCTAGTATTCATCTCACTCAAAAATTTGCGCTTCCTCGTAGCCATGTAAAACAAACATAAGGTACCTTGTTTTGCAAGGTAGGTTACTGTAAAGAACCTTTGCTCCTCATACTCCCTATCACGGCCTTTAAAGGACTGTACGCCGTTCGGAGTCGCCGCTGACTGTTGCTTGTCAGGGCTTTCCTCAAAAGCGCAGCTTGCGCCCTGGACTTACCTCGTTCTCCTTCCTTCCGCTTGCTTCAGCCGCTAAATCAGACCCGCGGCGGCTTCCGTTCCGCAGACAAGTTCACTCTTCCTTTTCCAATCGTTCTTCTCCTTTCCAGCTATGAAAACTTCCTTCCTGAACCGCATTCTTTTTGGTGTCATCCTGCTGCTCACGGGCTTACAGCTCTCCGCCGCCACTTTCTACAACGGCACGCTCACGGGCAAGCTGCTCGATGCCGACACGCGCGAACCCATTCCGCACGCCAACGTCGTGCTGCTGCGCGCCACCGACAACGCCTACGTACGCTCCGTAAAAACCAATGCCGATGGTTCTTTCCGCCTCGACAAAGTGCCGTTTGGCAAGTACAAGTTCACCACCACGGTGCTAGGCTACCAGCAGATGGAGCCGACCATCACCTTCAACGGGTTGAAGACGCGCGTTGCTCTGGGCAACATGGTGATGCAACCTGCTAACACGCAGCTAGCCAGCAAGTCAGCTGCCAGCCCTGCCGTAACGTGTGCCGCGCAGTGCCACCCAGCCACGATGCTGGCCGTCAATTAAGTTAGGGCCTACGCCAAAGTTGGTAGCAACCTAGCTGCCAATCAACTTCAAGGAGTCGCTACCTTCGGGTGGCGGCTCCTTGTTGGTTTTGGTGGGTTACCCAGCGTGGCACGCGGTATTAACCCAGGCCGCTCCAACCTAGGTCTGGCCGGCGGAATCACGCATGAAATCATTCCGACTCGCACGTAGTTTTCGGCTCCTGATGGCGGCACTCGCAGCAATTTTGCTTTTTCTCCTGACGGGCACGGTGGTTCCTGTCAACCGCCAGTTTAGGCAAACGCCCGGTGGAGTTCCCATCTACATTGTGTCCAATGGCTTCCACTCCGATGTGGTGGTGCCCTTGCGCGAGCCGCGCACCGCTACCGATTGGCTGCAAAAGCTAGGTCAGCCGGCCTGGATTAATCAGTTTAGCAGCTACCAGTTTGTGGCGTTTGGGTGGGGCAGCGAAGGTTTTTTCCTCGATTCCTATGACGGGCACTTTCCCGGCGTTGGCACTACCCTGCGGGCTATGATACCGGGCCGGACACTCATGCACGTTGGGTTTTATCAGGGCGCGCCGGCGGGTCGGCGGGTGGTTCCCGTACAGATTTCTGTTGCTCAGTATCAGAGACTAACTCAACTTATTACACAATCTTTTCAGGTTGATTCGGCGGATCATTTCACCTTGCGCAATGCGGCCGGCTACACCCCGCACGATTTCTTTTTTCGGGCTGGCGGCCGCTACCATCTGCTGCACACCTGCAACGACTGGACGAACCGCACGCTTGCCCGTGCCGGTATCCGGGCCGCTTGGAAAGCGCCACTGGCTGCTTCAGTCCTGTATCAGGTGCGTCGCGCTCAATGAGCACCTTGGCTTACGCTTACTTAACAAACCAACTGACGGCAGAAACAGCAGCATTTTTTAGACTTTTCTCAGGCTCGTTGCCTTTCATCCATTCTCCTTCCGTTCAGCTGCTAATTGCCTAATTAGCATACCTTCATCCCTCCCGGTTGATGTGAGGCCTGTTACCTCTGGTAGTTTTCAAGGAAGCAATAATATATAGAAAATCATATTTTATTTTACCAAGTATAATTTATACTATACTGACTATGTGTGAATTTCTCTTTTTTAGTGCCATTTAGCCATTTATATTTGACTACCAGCAAAGCCGCAAGAGGATGCTTTATGCTCCGATGGTGGTACCAAAACTATGCTCGACATCCAACGCGAGGTGCTTCCCGACAGCTACCTTCTGATTCTGGCCCCCGACTCTACCTCGCCTGATGAAATCAAGCTGAGCCGTGCTTTGCACCGGGCTAGCCGCAGTAACAAGAAGGCCGTTTGGGTGGATTGTAGCTTGCTGGAAGACCTCACCCCGGACGCCATTGACTTGCTGCTGGCCTACGCGTTTCACCTGCGTTGTCAGAATCGGCGCTTGGTGCTGTGTCACGTGCCCGACCAGGTTCGCCACCACTTCCTCAACCTCGATGCAGCTTCGCAGCCGCTGCTGGTATTCTCGCTGCTGGATGCCGTGCACGAGGACGACTACGTGTACCAGTATGTGAGGTCTTAAGCCTAGCGTTGCTGGCGCCACCCGCTCGTTTGCGTACCTTCGCGGCTCTTACCCGCATTGTATTCGATGAGCATTCAGAAGCCTAGCCTCCCTCGAGGCACCCGCGATTTTGGTCCTGCTGTAATGGCCCGTCGCAACTACATTTTTGGCATTATCCGCCGCACGTTCGAGAAGTTCGGTTTTGCGCCGCTCGAGACGCCCACCCTCGAAAACCTGTCGGTGCTGACCGGCAAGTACGGCGAAGAAGGTGACCAGCTCTTGTTTAAAATCTTGAACTCTGGTGATTATTTAAACAAGAAAAATGCAGCTGTAACGGCTGAGGATCTAGCCGCTGGGTACAAAAAGGTACTGCCTAAAATTGCCGAAAAAGGGCTGCGCTACGACCTGACAGTGCCTTTTGCCCGTTACGTAGTGATGAACCGGGGCACCCTCACCTTCCCATTCAAGCGCTATCAAATTCAGCCCGTGTGGCGCGCCGACAATCCCCAGCGCGGCCGTTACCGCGAATTCTACCAGTGCGACGCCGATGTGGTGGGCACCAACTCGCTGCTGTGCGAGGCGGAAATCGTGCTGATGATGAGCGAGGTGCTCAGCACCCTAGGTCTGACGGAACACTCGATTAAGATCAACCACCGCGGCGTGCTCGGCGCTATTTATCAGGCACTGGGCGGCGAAGGCACGGAAGTAGACCTGTTCACGGCCATCGACAAGCTTGATAAAATTGGCCGCTCTGGCGTGGAGAAAGAGCTAACGGAGCGCGGCTTCTCAGCTACGGCCATCGACACGCTGTTTACGCTGCTGGGCGTGGAAGGTGATTTCGCTGAAAAGCTGGACCGGCTGCTGGCCGCTTTCGTGACGGCCGGCGTTACACCCGATAATGAAAACGGCTACCGGGGCCTGCAAGACCTGCGCCGCGTGTACGAGCTGCTACAGGAGTTTGGCTTCGAGCACTTTAAGAACCTTGATTTCGACGTGACCCTAGCCCGTGGCCTGAGCTACTACACGGGCTGTATTTTCGAAGTCAAGATCAACAACGTAAACATGGGCAGCGTGTCGGGTGGCGGACGCTACGACAACCTAACGGGCGCTTTCGGGCTGCCCGGCGTGTCGGGCGTAGGCTTCTCCTTCGGCGTTGATCGGCTGTACGACTGTCTGGAAGAGTTGCAGCTTTTCCCCGCTGCCGCCACGGCCACCACGCAATGCCTGCTCGCCAACTTCGACGCTGAATCGGAGCGGGCAGCGCTGCCGGTGCTGCGCCAGCTGCGCGAAGCGGGCATTTCGGCCGAGCTGTACCCCGAAAGCGGCAAGCTGAAGAAGCAGTTTCAATACGCTGACCAAAAGGGTATTCCGTACCTGCTGCTCCTAGGTTCGGAAGAACGGGCCGCTGGCCAAGCCAAGCTCCGCGACATGCGCACCGGCGAGGAGCGCTTGCTTGACCTAGGTCAGGTAGTGGCTACTCTTACTGGCGAATAAGCCCCTTACTGGCTGCCCTGATTTCAGCTTTTCTCCCGCTTTATGCCTGACTACGTTCTTCATCCTGCCACCCGCCTCGACCTGGCAACCCTCGACGCGCTGCTAACCGACCAGGGCCGCGTGGTGCTCAGCCCCGAAGCGAAGCAGCGGATAGAAGCGGGGCACGCGCACCTTCTCACGCAAGCAGCCAGCAACGACCAGTCGCCGGCCAGTACGTTGCTGGCGCACGCGTGCGGCACCGGCGATGAAGTGCCCAGCGAGCTGGTGCGGCTTATGCTGCTGCTCAAAGCCCAGAGCCTGAGCTACGGCCATAGTGGCGCGCAGGTGGCCACGGTGCAGCGTCTGCTGGATTTTTACAACCGTGAGATGCTGCCCGTGGTGTACCAGCAAGGCTCGTCCGGAGCCGGCGACCAGGTGCCGCTGGCGCACCTAGGTTTGCCGCTGCTCGGGTTGGGCGAGGTTAACTTCCAAGGCTACCGGCTTCAGACCGCCGATGCGTTTCACCTGTTCAGCTGGGAGCCGGTGCCACTAGCTTCCGGCGAGGACCTGGCTTTGCTAATGGGCACGCAATTTATGCTGGCTTATGGCGTGCATACGTTGCTGCGTGCGCAGCGCCTGGCCCGCGCGGCCGATGTAGTCGGGGCGTTATCGCACGATGTTTTGGGGGGCAGTGTCGAGCCATTTGATGCGCGCTTGCAGGCGCTACGCCCACTAGCCGGGCAGGCGCTGGTCGCGGAACGGTTGCGCAATTTGTTAGCGAACAGCGGGCTAACGCAGCAACCTAGGTCCGTAGAGCAAACGCCGTATTCTTTCCGGTGCCAGCCGCAGGTGCACGGCGCCTCCCGCGATGCGCTGAGCTACGTGGCGCAAGTGCTGGAAACGGAATGCAACTCCGTCACGGCTTCTCCGGCCTTCTTCCCTGCTGATAATATTACGCTATCGAGCGGCAACTTCCACGGGCAGTCCCTGGCAATGCCGCTTGATTTTCTGGCTATTGCCATTGCCGAGCTAGGTAGCATCTCGGAGCGCCGCACGGCGCAATTGCTTGCATATCAACCTAAAATAACCGGATCTACTACGACACCTGGCTTGTTGATGGTGCAACACACGGCCGCCAGCATCGTGAGTCAGAATAAGCAGCTCTGCGCGCCGGCTTCGCTGGACAACAACTTCGGCAGCGCGGGCCCCGCTGACCACGTCAGTATGGGCGCTAATGCGGCGACCAAGGTGCGGCGTGTTCTAGAGAATACCGAACAGGTGCTGGCTATTGAGTTGCTCACGGCAGTGCAGGCCTTGCGCCTGCGGCGTCCGGCCCGCACCTCGCCCGCACTGGAGCAAGTAGTTGCGACTTTGAAGGCGAAAGTTGATTTCGAGACGCAGCCACAAGCGCCCTACCTAGCCTTACAGGCAGCAGTTTCTTTCATCCGCACAGAGGTTTTCAGTTAACAGTTATCAGTTACCAACTACCAGTTACCAGGTATCAGTACTTGTCCGCCGCATCTAGGTTAGCAGTGCCGTGTTAACTGACAGTTGGTAACTGGCACTTGGTAACTGATACCTGATAATTGTTGACTGCTTTTACACGTTATGTTCTTCGTGAGGTACCGTTATCTGTTCTTGCTCTGGCTGTGCTGGCTAGGTTTTTCCGCTGATCTGCGGGCCCAAACGCCTGTTGATTCCTGCCGCACGCCCATCACACCGAACCAGCCACCCGGAGCTTTTGAGGCGTATGATGCTGTGACAGGGCAACGATTGGACGCTTTTTGCCAAGGGCAGAAGGTCCGCTTTGCACCCAACCCGGCGCGCAATGTGGATGCAACGAAGGTGTACTATGACACCACACAGTGCAAGTTCGCGGAGCCTCGCCGCACTGAGTACACCATCACGAGCCGGCCGGGCCGTATCAGCGTGTATGAGAATGCCCAGAACCCGCTTGACCCGGCCAGCGGCACTACCTACGTGCGGCGCTACGCCGTGTATGGCACAGCCAAACCTAGGGTCTCGGTGCGGGCGTGCTCGGCAGGCGTGGTAGAAGTGACGATTGCCGCGCCTAATAGCCTAGGTCCGAGCTATAACCGCTACTCCGTGCGCGTCGGGAATGGGCCGACTACTGCTAATGTGCAGCCGGGCACAGCGCTTTACGCAGCTCCGGCCGGTGGGCCTTACACCGTGACAGTGACCGGCATTTACGATGCGGTGCAATGCGTAGGCTCGGAAACGGTTTCTTTTACGCCTTTGCCTACACCGCAAATACCTGTTATTCAGCGCCTGACCCTAAGCAGCGGAAGTCTCAACTTCCAGTTTGCGCCGCTTCAGCCGGAATACCGCTACGAGTTGCAGCTGGCAAATGGGGCTGCCTACACTACGCTGGCGGTGTTGCCCGCCAACCCCGGCACCACCTTTACCCTACCCAATGCCACACTACCCGGCCGCTACCGACTGCGCTTGGTAGATCCTTGCCAAAGGAGCCCGATTGATTATCCCTCAACACCGTTGGCTACCACTACGTTGCGGGTTGCTTCGGTGAATGCCCGCAACGTGCTCCGGTGGTTTTTTCCTGATTCAGCGCGGACAAACAGCTACGAAATAACGCGCGATGGGCAGCGCTTAGCGGTAGTGAGTGGCACGACGCAGTACCGGGACACCCTCGTGAGCTGTGGCACCACGTACCAATATCGCGTCACGGCAACCGTAGGGGCTGCTGCTTCGGCTTCGGACCTAGCTTCGGTGCAGACCGCTTCGACGCAGGCACCACCCGCCCCGCGCCTAGTAGCCAGCTTCAACCTGCGCAACCAGATCGAGCTGACGGCCTCCACGCCGCGTAACCCAACCAGCGGGCAACTGACTTACACCCGCAACGGCCAGGACCTGGCCCCCACCACCGCCCGCACCCTCCGCGACTCTACCCTGGCGCCGGGCAGCGGCGCCTGCTACACCGTGCGCCTGGTGGACGTGTGCGGGAACCGTTCCGCAGATAGCGCTCCGGTCTGCCCGCCCGTGCTGACCGCCCAGGCCGCCGACCCGCTCGGCAACACGGCCACACTATCGTGGTCGGGGCTGCGCGGGCCCGACCCGAATGCGCCGGTTAGCTACCGCCTGCTCACCCTGGCTGCCGATGGCACTGTGCTGGCGAGCCGGAGCGTGTCGGGCACGACGGAGTTGGACCAGCAGCCGGCCAGCACGCGGCAGGTGCTGCGCTACCGCCTCGAAGCCAGCGGCGGCTTGCCGGCCGGCACCTTCAGCTACTCCAATGTGGCCACCGTCGCGAGGCGCATAACGGTGGTGTTGCCCACGGCTTTCACGCCCAACGGCGACGGTCTGAACGATGTGCTGGAAGTGAAAGGACGCTACTTGGACAAGTTTACGTTTGTGGTGGTCGACCGTAACGGTCAGGAAGTATTTCGCGGCATCGACCGCACCCAAACCTGGGACGGCCGCGTACGCAACAATCCGCCCGTGCCCGGCACCTACGCCTGGCGCTTCGAAGCCGTGGACGAAACGGGCCAGAAGGTCGTGCAGAGCGGCACCATCACGATTCTGCGCTAGGTTATAGCCGCTTTTCCTAGCTTTAGCGCTGGTCTGACCAGCTTGCTTGTGCGCCCGTCTCAGCCGACCTAGCCCTAGGTTGCCCCCTGCTATTCGTACTGTTCCACTTCCAACTACCCGATGAATAACGCTTCCCCAACTCGCCTGCGACTATCATACATTTTACTGGCTGCCAGCTTATTTCCCTTCCGCCATTCGCTGGAAGCACCCCGAAACGGCACCAAGCCAAGCGTGAAGCTCGAAAGTCGAGCACCTAGGTTTGGCAGCTTTCCGGCCGATACCAGCAACGCGGCCCGGCTCAGCACCATCGTAGCCGGCGAGGCAAAACCTAGGCTTGTTTCCAGTCAGTTTAAGTTTACTGAAGGGCCAGCGGTTGATAAAAAAGGCAACATCTTCTTCACCGATCAGCCGAATGATAAGATCTGGAAGTACGGCACCAATGGTAAGCTGTCGGTTTTTCTGGACAAGACGGGCCGCTCCAATGGCTTGTACTTCGACCCGCAGGGCAACCTGCTCGCCTGCGCCGATGCTCAGAACGAACTTTGGTCGATCAGCCCCGCCGGCAAGGTGACGGTGCTGCTGCGCGACGTGCAGCAGCACAAGCTCAACGGCCCCAACGACCTATGGATCAACGCTAAAGGCGGTATTTACTTCACCGATCCTTACTACCAACGCTCCTACTGGACGCGCCAAAGCCCTGACATCGACGGGCAGAAAGTCTACTACTTGGCTAAAGGTCGCACGGAGCCGATTGTAGTGGATGATCAGGTTCAGCAACCCAATGGCATTGTGGGCACTCCTGATGGCAAGTACTTGTACGTGGCTGATATTAAAGCAGATAAGACTTACAAATACCAGATCAACGCCGACGGCACCCTCACCGACCGCAAGCTTTTCGTGGAGCAAGGCTCCGATGGCATGACGCTCGACAGCCAGGGCAACGTCTACCTGACTGGCAAAGGAGTGACGGTGTACACGCCCCAAGGCCAGAAGCTAGCCCACATCGACGTGCCCGCCGCTTGGACGGCCAACTTGTGCTTCGGCGGGAAAGACCGTAAAACGCTTTTCATCACCGCTTCCGAGTCCGTGTTCACGCTGCCGATGAAGGTAAAGGGCGTGGAATAACACCTTAATTATTAGAGATATACAAGAATCCAGAACGATGTAGAGACGCAATACTTTGCGTCTCGTCGTTGAACGACTTACGTAGAACAACCTAGGTCAACAACGTCAGCAACGAGGAGACGCAAAGTATTGCGTCTCTACATCGTTCTGAAGTCCGCATGCAAGCTGCTTCGACAAGCTCAGCGACGTTCTGGTTTTTCAGTGCCGGAGCGGCTCGCTTATCGATGCTTTTTCTTAAGTAAACCTAGCATTGCGGCCGCGTAGCGGCGGCCCATCAGGCGGGCGGAAGCAGCATCGAAATGCAGCTGGTCGCCGCGGTCTTTGGTGCCTTCCGCCGTAACGCAGGCGTAATTCGGGACGGTTTTCTTCAGCTGCGCCACGCTTTTATTCACCTGAATGGCCGCTTCGTTGACTTGCCGGTGTCCAGTACTATCCGGCTTTACGAATTGAAATTCAGGTAATTGCCCAGCCACAAACGGCACTGCGGGCGACTGCAAATCGTGGCGAAACCTAGCTATTAGCGCCGTTAGGTTTTGCGCGTACAGCTTGCTGTCGGTGGGGTTGCTGTCGGTTTCGCCCTGGTGCCAGATGATGCCTTTCAGCTTGCCCGTTTGCATGGCGAGTTTCGCGCGCGCAATAGCGTCGTCGTAGGGGTTGGTTTTGGTGGCTTCGTAGTAAGCACCCGGCTGCCATACGGCAATACCGGAGCCACCTACTGCGCACGGAATCAGGCCAATAACGACGCTCGTATCCGGCGCGGCCATTGCCTTGCCGAACGCCAGCCCCGGTCCGACGCCTGCTATGGGCTTGTCGAAATGGATAGGTTCTTTGGCTATTTCCCACGCGCCGGCCTGGTTCAGGCGCAGCACATGGCGGTCGGGCACGGTATCCTGGGCTTCCGGGTAGCCGCGCCCCGCCATATTTGACTGACCGACAAGTAGATATAGCTGAAACTTCTCTTTCCGAATGGGCGGCGTTGCCGACTCGCGCACTTTTGACTTGAGGCCTTGCGCCTGTAAACCTAGGTTACTACCCAAGAGCAAAGCCAGCGTAAGTAGCAGAGCAGCAGAATACTTCATGAGCTAAAATGAGCAGTTAAGTTTTGTAACGCTTGTTTTGCAATTAGCGCGGGTTAGGACGTCATTGTAGAACGACCTGAACAGAACGTCATTCCTCCCGCTGGTCGGAATGACGTTCTGTTCAGGTCGTTCTACAATGACGTCCTACTCATCTTTCTAGCCTAAACCATCTTACTCAAACAGGCTCTTTTGAATACCTAGCTCCAGGCCGCGCAGCTCGGCCAGGCCACGTAAGCGGCCGATGCCGGAGTAGCCGGGGTTGGTTTTTTTGTTCAAGTCGTCGAGCATCTGGTGGCCATGGTCGGGGCGCATCGGGATGCTGAGCTGGCGGGTTTGCATGGCCGTGAGCAGCTCGCGCACTACGCCGAACATATCCACGTCGCCTTCCAGGTGGTTGTCCTCGTAGAAGTCGCCCTCGGCGTTGCGGCGCGTGCTGCGCAGGTGGATGAAGTTGATGCGATCGGCAAACTGGCGCACCATCGCGGGCAAATCATTGCTCGGAATGACGCCGAACGAGCCGGTGCAGAAGCACAAGCCGTTGCTCGGCGACGGAACCGCCTCGAACAAAGCCGCCACATCGGCCGCCGTACTCACCACCCGCGGCAAACCTAGGATGCTGTAGGGCGGATCGTCGGGGTGGATGACCAGCTTCACACCTACTTCCTCCGCCACGGGCACCACTTGTTGCAGGAAGTAAATGAGGTTGGCTTGCAGCCGGGCCGCGTCGATGCCCGCGTAGGTGTCAAGGGCCTGCTGAAACTGCGCCAGCGTGAAGCTTTCCTCGCTGCCCGGCAGGCCCGCAATGATGTTGCGCTGAAGCAGTTGCTTATCGGCGTCGCTCATGGCGGCGAAGCGCTGCCGCGCCTTTTCGATTTCCTCGGGCGTGTAGTCTTGCTCGGCATTGCGGCGCTGAAGCAGGAACACGTCGAAGGCCACAAACGCGGCGCGCTCGAAGCGCAGGGCCTTGGAGCCATCGGCCACGGTGAAAGCCAGGTCGGTGCGCGTCCAGTCAAGCACCGGCATAAAGTTGTAGGTGACGATGCGGATGTCGCACTCAGCCAGGTTGCGCAGCGACTGTTGGTAGTACTGGATGTACGTTTCAAACTCGCCCGTCTGCGTCTTGATGTTCTCGTGCACCGGCACACTTTCTACCACACTCCACACCAGGCCGGCCGCCTCAATTTCGGCCTTGCGCTTCTGGATTTCCTCTACCGGCCACACCACACCGTTGGGCAAGTGGTGCAAGGCCGTCACGACGCCAGCACAACCGGCCTGCCGGATGTCGGCCAGGCTAACAGGATCATTGGGGCCAAACCAGCGCATGGTTTGCTGCATTGTGTACGCCATTTCTTGCTGCTCTTTTAAGTTAAACGCCGCCAAAAATGGAGAATCTGCGCAAGCACTCGGCTGTGTACGGAGGAAAAACTCTTGGCACTGCGCCATACGGATGTGGTATGAGGCACATTCGCTAATATTGCCGGCCTCAACTCGCTATCATTTTCGCCCTCATTAAAGCACCACGCCATGACTCCAGACCCAAGCCAGCTCGCCTCAGAAAAGCGTCACGCCGCCGCCGCCGCCCTCCGTTGGGTGCGCGATGGGATGCTCCTGAGCCTGGGCAGTGGCAGCACATCAGCCGCCTTTATTACGCTACTCGGGGAGGCTGTGCAAGCCGGGCAGCTGCGCGTGCAGGGCACGGCCACGTCGCTGGCCAGCGAGAACCTGGCCCGGCAGGTGGGCATTCCGCTGGTGGAGCCCCGCCGTGGCCTGCGCTTCGACTTAGCCGTGGATGGAGCCGATGAACTGGACGCGCAGCTACGGCTCATCAAAGGTGGCGGCGGCGCTTTGCTGCGCGAAAAGCTACTGGAAACGGCTTCGGAGTACTTCCTGGTCATTGCCGACTCCACCAAGCTGGTGCCGCAGCTAGGTCGCTTTCCGCTACCGCTGGAAGTGGTGCCGTTTGCGCTGCCGTGGGTAATGGATGCCGTGGAAAAGCTAGGTGGCGCGCCTATGGTACGCACCGCAAAAGCCGACCCGAATCAGCTGTACCGCTCCGACCAGAACAATCTACTGGTCGACTGCCATTTTGAAGTCATTCCCGATCCTGAGCGTCTGGCGCATCAGCTGCAAAATATTCCGGGCATCGTGGAGCAGGGCTTGTTCATCGACCTAGCTAAAGCGGCACTCATTGCCAATGGCCAGGAAGTACAGGTAATCCGCGCCGGCCAAGCGCCCGCGCTAGCCAGCAATTTTGTTGATTTGCCCTAGGTAGGACTAACGATTTCTGCTTTTTATCTACTTTGAAACTTCTTCACAAAAGCAAGTCTCGGCCAGAAATCAAGCTGAAACAGACAGAATGAATCAGACTGAAGCACAACGGGCCCTATGCCAAGCGTATGGCGCAGACTACCTACCTATTGAGGAACATTTGAAAGTTGGGCTCTCTACAAGCGTCCGAGAAGGTGCAAGACCCATTCATGGGATACGGTATGTGCCTGAAGGCGATACAACGGGCTGGTACATCTGGGCTGGAGAGTATTCTGCCGCCGAGGACTTCTTTCAGCCAGTACATGTGGTGCACTTAGACAAGTGGGAACCACAGTTACACCGCTATTTAGGACTGGGGCCTGGCTGGCGCTTTCTGCTTGTACCGGAAGAGGCATATATGGACGTTTGGTACGATCCCGGCATTCTTAGCTAAAGTAACTTTTATATCGACCAGTGATGCTTCGTGCGTTAACCAGAAACTTCTAGACGCTACTCCGTCACTAGTATGACCGCTCGCAAAGGTCTCCTTCTGTTGCTACTCTTGCTCCTTCCTATAGGAGCTTTCGCGCATGGAGAAGAAATCTTAGAAACTGTCTTCCTACAAGTCAATTCTCTTTCTATTAGCGGTTCTCTTGATTAAGGCAGGCACTTTATGCTAAAAAAGCATTAATAGTCACCGTTTATCTGCTCGCTACCTTCTTGGTGTGGGGACTTACGGGTGAATTACCTTATATATGTTGATAGACACTTTATTAATCTCCTAGTATGCACTGCTCCAATAGGGAGTGCCCTAGCCGCATACGGGCTCAGCTATTGGCTTTCTAAAAATCACAAGCTTTAGCACAAGTATACATAGCCATTATGATTACATATAACTTCTTTTTTATTCCTACTTAGTACCTAGCTCTCATCTCGACGCAGAAAGGACCTTACTCCACCAGAACAACAATTCGTCCTAGGGGAATAAGGTCCTTCCTGCGTCAGGATGACAATGATTAAAACTAGCAGTCCTAGCTCATCACTTCGCTTAGCTCCGAAGCAGCGGCGCTATCCAGGAACCATTGCAGGTCGCCTTCTTTCGGGGCAATCAGCTGGGCCGGGTACTGCTCAATGTCGCGGTCGGCTTCCAGAATCTGCTGCACGGCCAGGGCTTTGTCTTGGCCATAAACCAGGAATGCCACAGCTTGCGCCTGATTAATCAGCGGGGCCGTGAGGGTGATGCGGTACACTTGCTGCTCGGGCAAGAACGCCTCCTTCACCGTGGAGGCCTGCTCGTGCAGCACGGGCGTGTGCGGAAACAAGGACGCCGTGTGCGCGTTGTCACCCAGGCCGAGTAATACCAGATCGAACCTAGCCGGCAAGCCGTTGAAGTACGACTGAATGTTGGTCGCGTAGGCTAGGGCAGCCTGCGCCGGTTCCAGCTCCGTATCGACAGCAAATACGTGCGTTGATGGGATCTGCAACGGCTCGAACAGCGCTAGCTTCGCCATTAGGTAGTTACTCTCCGGCGCAGTTTGCGGCACGTAGCGCTCATCGCCGAAGAAGAAATCCACTTTATCCCAGTCTACCTGACCTTTGTAGGCGTCAGAAGCGAGCAGCTCGTAGAGCTTCTTGGGGGAGTTGCCGCCCGAAAGCGCCACGGCAAACCGGCCCCTGACTTCGATGTTTTGGTTCGCCAGGTACACGAAGTAGTCGGCGAGGTGCTGTAACACCTCGTCGGGCGTCGTGAAGACGTTGAGCTTGATGCCGGGCTTATTTTTTTCCATTGAGCGGGAGCGTAAACCAGTGGAAACCATCGCGGGCAATGAGGGCTTCGGCCGACTCCGGCCCCCACGAATCGGCGGAGTAGTTCGGGAAGTTCAGGCTCTTGCGGTTCTGCCAGGTATTCAGGATCGGCATGATCAGGTCCCAGGCGGCTTCCACCTGGTCGCCCCGCATGAACAAGGTTTGGTCACCAAGCATAGTGTCGAGCAGCAGCGTTTCGTACGCCTCAGGGGCCTGGGTGGTGTAGGTGCCTTTGTAGTCGAACACCATATCCACCGTGTTCAGAATCATTTCCAGACCGGGGCGCTTGGCTTGCATCTGCAAACGGATGCTCATCTCAGGCTGAATACTGATAATGAGCCTGTTCTGGTGCCCGCCTTCCGCCGATTCGGCCGGAAAGACGGAGTGCGGCACGTCCTTAAACTGAATGGTAATAACCGACGACGACTGGTGCATGCGCTTGCCGGTGCGCAGGTAAAACGGTACGCCCTGCCAGCGCCAGTTGTCCACGAAAAACTTCACCGCGGCGAAGGTTTCGGTATTCGAATCGGGGTTGGCGTCGCGCTCCTGCCGGTAGCCGGGCACTTCTTTGCCCTCAATCCAGCCCGAAGCGTACTGCCCGCGCACGGTGGAAAGGCGCACATCTTCGGGCGAAAAGCGGCGCATGGCGCGCAGCACGTCCACTTTGCGGTTGCGCACTTCGTCGGCGTTGAAGTTGATGGGCGGCTCCATCGCCACGAGGCACAGCAGTTGCAGCAAGTGGTTCTGAATCATATCACGCAGGGCGCCGGAACCGTCGTAGTAGCCGGCCCGGTCGCCCACACCGAGCTGCTCGGTAACCGAAATCTGCACGTGGTCGATGTAGTTGCGGTTCCAGAGCGGCTCCAGCAGCGAGTTAGCGAAGCGGAACGCCATGATGTTCTGCACTGTCTCCTTACCTAGGTAGTGGTCGATGCGGTAGATCTGGCGCTCTTCGAAGAGGCGCATGAGCAACTGGTTCAGCTCCTGCGCCGATTTCAGGTCGTGCCCGATGGGCTTCTCCACCACAATCCGCACGCGGTCGGCGGCGGCACCTAGCTTGCTCTTGGCAATGTTCTCGGCGATAATCGGGAAGAAATTGGGCGCCACCGCCAGGTAATAAATGACATTGGCCTTGGTCTTCCACTCACTTTCGTGCTGCTGAATGCGGTTGCCAAACTCCTTGTAGGTATCGGCGTTGTTCACGTCGGCCACCTGATAGTAAAGATGTTGGCAGAACACGTCCCACTTCTCCGGCGCGACCTTGCCGGTGCGCGAAAACTGGTTGATGTCGTTTAGCAGCTTCTCCCGAAACTCCCCATCCGAAAGCTTCGAGCGGCCCGTGCCGATGATGGAAAATTGCTCGGGCAGCCAGCCCTCCAGATACAGATTATACAAAGCCGGCGCCAGCTTGCGGGCGTTCAAATCGCCGGTGCCGCCGAAGATGACGAAGACGGTGGGCTGGATTTTATCGTGCGTACTCATGCGAAGTGAGAAGGTATTAATTAAGCTGTTAGCTGTTGGCTGCTAGCTGTTGGCTTTTGGATGATGAGTTGGTTTTTTAGCTGGTAGCTGCTGGCTGTTAGCTCTTGTTTGAGAAAAGCTACCAGCTAACAGCCAGCAGCTACCAGCTAAAAAAAACCTACTTGTTCGGAATAACAGGCTCTTCGTGCTTCACGTAGCCTTCGCCTTCGTGTGTATCCTGTTTATTAGCAGCATCTTCGTGGTCGGGTGCCCATTGCGTGTGGAACACGCCTTCGTGGCCGATCAGCTCGTAAGTATGTGCCCCGAAGTAGTCGCGCTGGGCCTGGATGAGATTGGACGGCATCCGGCCGGTGCGCAGGGCCTCAAAGTAGCTGAGCGAAGCCGCATAGGCCGGCGTAGCGAGGCCAGCCGCCACCGTTTGGGCGAGCAGCGCCCGGGTTCCCACCACCGACTCCTGAATCTGCTTCTGCACTTCAGCGTCGAGCAGCAGGTGGGCTAGGTCGGGCTGGTGCTTGAAGGCGTTGTAGATATCGTTCAGGAACTTCGAGCGGATGATGCATCCTCCCCGCCAGATCTTGGCAATTTCGGCTAGGTTCAACTCGTACTTATACTCCACCGAAGCGTTGGCCAGCATGTGCATGCCTTGGGCATAGCTGATGATCATGCTGAAGTAGAACGCCTGCTCCAGCTGTTCCAGCACCTGCTCTTTGTTGGCGGAACCTAGGTTTGGGCGCGGACCGTACAGGCCTTCCATTTGCACGCGCAGCGCCTTGTACTTCGACATGTCGCGCATCGAGACGGCCGTGTCGACGGTACCTAGGGGCGTTTGCAGGTCCATGGCCACTTGCGAGGTCCATTTGCCGGTGCCTTTGGCGCGGGCCTCGTCCTTGATGTCGTCGAGCAGCAGGTGGTCGGTGTTGGGCGCTATGAAGGCAAAAATATCCTTGGTGATATCAACCAGAAAAGATTGCAGCCGGCCTTCGTTCCACTTCGTGAACAGCTGCTGGATGGCCTGGTTGTCCATACCCAGGCCGTTCTTCAGAATGTCGTAGGTTTCGGCCAGCAGCTGCATGATGCCGTACTCGATGCCGTTGTGCACCATCTTCACGAAGTGCCCCGAAGCGCCTGGCCCGATGTATGTTACGCACGGCTCACCGTCCACTTTGGCTGCTACGGCTTCCAGCACGGGCTTCATCTTCTGATACGCTTCTTTGTCGCCGCCGGGCATCATGCTGGGGCCGAAGCGGGCGCCTTCTTCCCCACCTGAAATGCCCATGCCGAAGAAGTGAAAGCCTTTGGCTTCCAGCTCGGCGTCGCGGCGGGTGGTGTCCAGGAAGTACGAGTTGCCGCCGTCGATAATCATGTCGCCTTTGTCGAGCAGCGGCGTCAGCTCGTCAATTACACTATCCACGATTTTGCCGGCGGGCACCAGCATCATAATGGCGCGCGGCGTTTCGAGGCTGGCAATGAAATCGGAGAGGTTGGTGAAACCTTCGACGGGCTTGCCTTGCCCTTCTTTGCCGAGCAGGTCAATCTTGCTGGCATCTTTATCATAGCCGGCCACGGCAAAATTGTGGTCGGCCATGTTCAACAGCAGGTTGCGGCCCATGGTGCCCAGGCCAATCATGCCGAACGCGTACTTAGTTGGCGTTTCGCTCATTAGTGATATGGTTTTCGTGTTAAACTTTCTTGTCAGGGAAGGAAAGTAGGTGACCTGAAGCGTGCATGAACGTGCGTCGGGCCGCGCCCCGGCTTTCGTGTACGGAATCTGGCGCGGCCGGATGTTGCCAGGCCGCAATCAGCCTCTAGGCTGTAGGCGCTTTCTGGCAGCTAAGCCCTTTTGGCCGCTCTGCGCCAGGCTTAACAAATAACCGATAGGTTAGGCTTTTGTCGGCGGCGCCAAGCTAGGTTTTTTCAGGTAGCTAAGCACTATCCTTCTGCTTTAGATTAGCACCGCAGGACCTCACAAGGCAATTACACCTAGGTACAATCTCATTTTCAGCGCCTTTTCGCCGCCGCCGTAAAGCACACCAGCAGACCTAGGTTGGCAGACCGCGCCGCCTGTTATCCGCATTTTTACGGATGTTATAAGGTTTAAATACGTATTTACCCGCAATTAAACGGGCATCCGTAACCTTGCCTGTGCCGATGACAGTACTCCTTAGTTCCAAAGTGGAGTTTTTCGGCATGTAGAGTCCCTGAGATTCTCGTACGAAGCGCCTCGCTACAGACTCAAGTTCCCCACCTCACCACTCCAAACCAAGAAGCTATGCTAGCAATGGAATACCGCGGCCCGAAACGGGTTCGTGCCAGCCAGAAACCAATGCCCGAAATCAAGCATCCGCAGGATGCCATTGTACGGGTTACCCGCAGCTGCATCTGCGGCTCCGACCTGCACTTATATAACGGCAACGTGCCCGATACGCGCGTGGGCATGACCTTCGGGCACGAGTTCACGGGCGTTGTCGTGGAAGTCGGCCCGGACGTGACCAAGGTAAAAGTTGGCGACCATGTGCTGGTTCCTTTCAACGTAGCCTGCGGCGAATGCCACTTCTGTAAGCAGGGCATGTTTGGTAACTGCCACGAATCGAACACACAAGCCAGTGCTGTAGGCGGCATCTTTGGCTATTCGCACACTGCTGGCGGCTACAATGGCGGCCAGGCAGAATATGCCCGCGTACCATACGCCAACGTCGGCCCAACGGTAATCCCGGAAGGCATGGACCCCGATGATGCCGTGCTGCTAACCGACGTAGTTCCAACGGGTTATCAAGCTGCCGAAATGGCCGGCATTCAGCCCGGCGACACGGTGGTGGTGTTCGGTGCGGGTCCGGTGGGCATTATGGCGGCGCGGTGCTGCTGGCTGTTTGGCGCCGGCCGCGTCATTATTATTGATAAGGAAGACTATCGCCTCGAATTCGCGAAAAACTACGCCAACTGCGAAGCCTACAACTTCGAGAAGGACATGGACGACCCGGTGGTGTTCATCAAGAAAATCACCGACTTTATGGGTGCCGACTGCGTGATTGATGCCGTAGGTGCGGAAGCCGCCGGCAACGCCATGCAGACCATTACCGGCCGCAAACTATTGATTCAGGCCGGCTCGACCACGGCGCTGCACTGGGCTATCAACTCAGTGAAGAAAGGCGGCGTGGTGTCGATTGTAGGCGTGTATGGCCCCACGGATAACCTCGTACCAATCGGCAACGTGCTGAACAAAGGCCTGACCATCAGGGCTAACCAAGCGTCGGTGAAGCGTCTGCTACCTAGGTTGATTGACCACGTACAGAACGGCATCATCAACCCGAAAGCCCTGATTACGCACCGCATTCCGCTGGAAGACGTGGCCGACGGCTACCGCATGTTCTCGGCCAAGCTGAACAACTGCATCAAGCCCATCCTGATTTCCCCATCCGCTAACATCTAACGCCCACTGACCATGGAAAATACCGTGATAGATCCTCAGAAACTGCCGGGTTGGGGCATCGATGCAAACCCCGAGAACGACCCTACCTACCCCATGCGCGAGCCGCGCCTGAACGTAACGCAGGACCCCAACAGCAAACAGCGCCCTTCGCAGCAACCAGTTGACATTGAGCTGCTAAAGTCTATTGAGCGCGACCACATATCCTCGGTTTTCGGCGAGTCGTCGCCGCCGAGTGGGCTGAGCGGCATGATCCGGCGCTACGCCTTCAAATACAGCGAGTCGCACTACGGGCACTGGCTGCCGCTGCTGCTCGCCGACCGCGTGAACGTGGTGGAAGGCGTGCTCAGTGACTTGGTGCACGGCAAAGTGCCCAACATCTTCGCCGAGAAAGGCTACCCTGTAGAGTGGAAATACAACCGCACGGCTTTCGTAGTTAAAATGGCAACCATTGCCGCTGTGACCACCGGTGCCGTCCTGCTGCTCACGTCCAAAGACAAGGATAAGTCCAGCAAAAAAGACAAGTACCGGTCGAGAGGCGGCCGCCCCTCGCACTTCCCGTACGAGTAGTCTTTGCTAACGCCGACAGCAACGCCCAACAGAACCTAGGTTTTGTTGGGCGTTGCTTTTTAGCTATTAGCTGCTGGCTGTTAGCTGTCAGCTGTTTTGAGCACGAGTGAACAGCCAATAGCTAACAGCTAAAAAGCCAACCGCCTAATGCGCGTGCTTTACGTAAATTGCCACGGCTATTGCGTCTGCGCCGGTTTTACGGCTCAGTGTTGTAGCAACCTTCTTTCAAAAACCGCTTCCACACGCTGGAAGCCTATATTATAAGCTTATGTTTGACATGATGGGGATGATGGGCAAAGTGAAAGAGCTTCAGGAGAAAATGAAGCAGGCCCAGAGTGAGATGCAATATATTACGGCTACGGCCGAGTCGGGAGGCGGGCTGGTGAAGGCTACGGCCAACGGCGAGCGGCGCCTGCTGAAGCTGGAAATCGACGAGTCGCTGCTCACGGACCGTGACATGCTAGCTGACCTCGTGGTAGCGGCCGTAAACAAAGCCATTGAGGACGCCGGCGAACAAGCCCGCGAGGCGTTGAAAAGCAAAACCGCCGGCCTCATGCCCAACCTGCCCGGCCTCGACCTAGGCAACTTTGGCCTCTAGCGCGCAAGCGGTGGACTGCACCGATGTTGCCATTGTCATTATGAATTGGAACGGCCAGGAGCTGCTGCGGCAGTTCCTGCCTTCCGTGCTGGCTTACGCCGACGGTGCCCGCGTTATCGTCGCCGACAACGCTTCTACCGATGACTCGGTGGGGGTGCTGCGCCGCGAGTTTCCAGCCGTCGAGCTGATTCAGCACGCCAGCAACCTAGGTTTTTGCGAAGGCTACAACCAGGCACTGCGCCAGATAGCGGCCGACTACTATGTGCTGCTCAACTCCGACGTAGCCGTGACGCCTGGCTGGCTGCGACCGATTCGCGCCCTTTTCGCGGAGCGCCCAAAGCTAGCTGCTTGCCAGCCCAAAATCCGGGCTTACGCTGCGCAAACGCAGTTTGAGTACGCCGGCGCGGGCGGCGGCTACCTCGATAAGCTAGGGTACCCGTTCTGCCGCGGCCGCCTCTTCGATACGCTCGAAACCGACACTGGTCAGTACGACGATGCGCGACCCGTGGCCTGGGCCACCGGCGCCTGCATGGTGGTGCGCGCCGCGGCCTGGCACGCCATGAGCGGCTTAGAGAAGGAGTTTTTTGCCCACATGGAAGAAATTGACCTGTGCTGGCGCCTTTGGAATGCGGGCTACGAGGTCTGGTATCACGGCGGCAGCACGGTGTACCACGTTGGGGGCGGGACGCTGCACAAGTCGAACCCGCGCAAAACCTACCTGAACTTCCGCAATGGGCTAGCTTTGGTATACAAAAACCTGCCGCAGGCGGAGCTAGGTAGCGTACTGATTACCCGCGTGTTACTGGATTGGGTGGCCGCGGTGCGTTTTCTGACCCAAGGCGCTACGGCAGATGCGCGGGCCATTCTGCGCGCCCACCGCGACTTTCTGAAAAACCGGTCGTATTGGAAGCGCCGCCGCCAGGAAACCCAACCTAGGTTGCGCCTGGCGGAGCGGCCCGGCACGTATCAGGGTAGCCTCGTGTGGGCGTACTTTGTGCAGGGCAAGCGCACGTTCACGGACCTAGGTATTCAGCCAGGCCCGGAGCAAAAAAGCTATCAGCTAACAGCCACCAGCTAGCAGCTGTTACAAATCCCAGACAGTGCTGCGCTGCCGGCGCATGGCGCGGCGCACGTTCAGCCAGAACGCCAGCGCGAAGTACAGCACCACCGGCGAGCCAAACGTAAAAAAAGAGGCGTAAATAAAAGATAGCCGTACGCTGCTAGTGGAGAAACCCAACCGGTTTCCCAGAGCGTTGCAGACTCCAAAACTCTGCTTCTCAATGAAATCAGTTATACGTTTCATAATTTCTCCTTTCTAGTCAATTAGCTCAGCTAAAGCACCTTAAAATAACGCCAAACCGAGCAGCTTACAAGCACATCCGCAGAAAATCAACGTAATTTCCCCGCAGAAGCCGCAGCTTTGCGTTTGTTATCCCGATATTCTGCGCCGCATTCCGCCCGTATTTCCCTTATGAAAAGTGTTTTGTGCCGGTTGCCGTTCGCGCTGGTTTTGCTAGCTACAAGTACGCTTACCAGTTGTACGTTGCCTCGTATGCTGAAGGTTGCGGAAGGCGGCCGTCAGGTCAGCGTACAGCCCTCGGTGCTGGATAGCAACGGCGAAAACGTGCTGTTTGAAGTCACGGCGCGCGTGCCCGTCAAACACTTACAGAGCGGCAAAGCCTATCGGCTCAACCTGCGCTACCGCTACGACAACGGCCTGCGCGAAGATACCGTGGGGCGCATCGCCTTCATCTCCGGCGAGTACGTGTACGACCCCGAGCAGAAGAATCAGCTGGTTATCACCAAGCAATTTTCTTTTCCCTACGTCCCGGTTAAAAACCCCGGCTTGCTCGTGGCCACACCGGAAGTGTACAAGCTAGGTGACGAAAGCACCCGCCGGCGGGCGCCGGAAATCACCCTGGCCCGCGGCATCGTGACGACCGGGCGCCTGGTCGTGCGCCAGGATACGGCCATTCAGATTGTGGCGGGCAGCGTCAGCAACAACATGAGCGGCACCCGCGTGCTGCCGTTTTTCTTCGATGCCGGGCAGGCGGCCATTCGTAACTACCTAGGTACCAACGTGGCAGCGCTGGAAGATTTTATTGATGCCAACCAGCACACGGAAAAGGTGATGGTGATAGCCGGCCACTCGCCCGACTCGCTCGACATGCGCGACCCGCGCCTGGCCGACAAGCGCGTGCAGACCCTGCTGCGCTACTACAAAAAGCGCGTCGACAACTACTCGTACCAGAACTCGGTCCGCAGCATCAAGTTTGAAACGGTAGCCTATCACCGCCGCTGGGATCTGTTTCTGAACAAGGTGCAGGCTTCTGCTCTGAAGCCCGAGCAAGTTGATTCGGTGCTCTACATCATCAACGACACGCCGGGGAGCTTTGCCGAGAAAGAGCGGCGCCTGCACACCCTCTCCTTCTACGATTACCTGGAGCAGTACATCTACCCCGTGATGCGCTTTGGCACGGTGGCCGTGCGGTACACCGCGCCCAAGCGCTATGATTCCGAGATTTATCTGCTCTCCAAGAAGATCGTTGAGAAGCAGATGGAAGCCGATGCCCTCACGCCGGAGGAGCTGCGCTACTCGGCCCAGCTCACGCCGCTACTAGCCGAAAAGCAGCGCATCTACGAAACCTCGGTGGCCACGACCGGCCGCTGGGAGGCGTACTACAACCTAGGAGTCGTGTTGCAGCTGCGCTCCGAAAAGGAGGTGAACCCGAAAGTAGAACGGGCCTACCTGCGCCGCGCCGCCACCAACTTCATCCTGGCCGCGCACCGCAACCCTACCGCCGCCGTGTTCTACCGCGCCGCCAGCGCCTACCACCGCGCTGGCGACCGGCTCGAAGCCCTCCAGAGCTACGACTACGCCATCAAGCTAGGTGGCTCGCGCCCGATGCTCTACAAAGTATTCGCCGATAAAGCCGCTCTGGAAATTGAAATCGGCCAGCTAGATGATGCGCTCGGCAGCCTCAGCTACAGCAACAAAACCTACCAGAACCTGATGAATCGGGCGCTGGTCCACCTGCTGAAAGGTGACCACGGCGGCGCCACGGTGCTCTACTACGAAGCCTCTTTACTGAAGCCCAACGATGCACTGGCTTATTATTGCCAAGCCGTGGTAGCAGCCCGCGCCAAAAACGAAACGGTGCTAGGTCAGCAACTCCGCCACGCCGTGCAGCTAGATAGGGGCTACGCTAATCGCGCCGTGGAGGACCTGGAGTTTCAGGATTATGCGCGTAGCAAGACGTTTTTGGAGGCGCTGCGGTAGGGTGAAGTTTCTGAATTACTTTGTATGAATTAGGAATTCCTTCCTCCATTCATAGCTATAGTCGCTACGTAATTATGAGTAACAATAATATCTTTCTTGTAATTGGTATAGCGATTAAATATAATATCATAAACAGGTTCATTCCTAACGAACTTAGCTAGCTCTAATCCTATCCAAAATATTAACTCATTAACTATTCTCAGTAACTTAATTGTATAACCTAAATTAGTTAATCTTTTGAATTCGTTACCAATGAACGGCTCCATCCACTTATTCTTAAAAATAGTCTGATCGGCGTGAGCTATATGGCTTGCGTGTTTGTAATAGTGGTCTAATAACACTAGAGGTACAAAAACACCTCCCTTCAAGCTGTCAGCCAAATACTTACTTAGCTCACTGTAAGACCACTTAGCTTTGACTTGTTGTCTATACTTCCGGTTTGACCAACTCTCCTTTTGCTTCAGAGCTTCTTCTTCCTCTAAAGTCAGGATCAGCTTAGAATAAGGATCTAATTCGTTATTGATTTTTGCCTCTACTAACACTTTGTACTTGTCGGATGATCTTAACCTTTCTATATCACCTAGGATAATATAGTACTCTTTCACGCGCTCTTTATATTCATCATCAGTTTCTGCAGTGATGATGTACAGGAGTTTCATAAAGCCTTCCAGCATCGATCTAAACAATATCTCAGCATCTTCAATGCTTCCTTGCTTGGTGAGTTGGTTAACTCTAATTGCTCTGCTGATAATAAAATCAATTAGAGGTCCTAGCTTAAAATACACCTCACTGTCACACATCATATCATATATAGTCCCTTGTGACTCCTTGAACTCAGATACAGCACGTTTAATTACTTCTTTTTTTAGCTGCGAAATTTCAGAGGCATTCATAGAGAGTATTTATACCAGTAATGAAGCAAGATACTCAATGTGCGAAACCAGATGACTCCAACTCCGACAGATTTATAATCCGGCTGTTGGGAGCTGGAAATTTGTAATCCCTTGTGGCGCAGCCACACAGGTCACCTGCACGTCTTCTCAATAGCTAGCCTAGGTAGCACCGCTCCAGCCAACGTAGCGGACTGCAAGTCCGCCCCTCCTGACGGCCGGATTATAAATCCGGCCGAGCGGTTCCTCTATAAATACTGTCGGCCGAAGGCTATGATGCTGTCTACTACCGGTAGAGCTTGCTGGCCGCTGGCGGTTAGCTCGTACTCCACGCGAGGCCGAATTTCAGGATAGGCGTACTTCCCTAGCTCGGCCGGATTTATAATCCGGCTGTAGCGAGTTGGGGATTTGTAATCCCCTGTGGCGCAGCCACACACCTCATTAAGCCAACTCCTGCCGGATCAACTTGACTGAATTTGTAGCGGGAAACAAGGCTAGCCTGGTATCTTTAGCGCAACGTACGGTAAACACCCCGCCAACACGGTTGCCTATAAACGGCGAAACCCCGAACGTTGGCCCGTTCGGGGTTTCAGAAGATTGGGTGCTGATACACCCTAACTTCTAACGGAAATGGAAAAAAGGGCTCGTACGGACTCGGATGAACTGTACTTCGAGTGCAGATTCCGGGTAACCAGCGTCTTCCTTGTGAAGGTGCTGGGAGCAATTGGAGGGGCTAGTGGCGCTGTCTACTTAGCCGCTCAATTGTTCAAGTAGTGGGTAGCCGGTGGCCCGTGTGGCTGCCGGCTATTTTTGTAAGTACATTACACTTACAAAGGTGGAAAGGTTAAGATAATTATTCAAAAACTTGACAATAAAAGTTTAAGGCTATTTAAAAATCACCAAAGCTCTTTGAGAACGTCAGGCGGAGCTGATCGAAGCATCTCTATCGCTTCGTTGCAGACGTCAGAAGTTACCATAGCGCGTGAGATTTCTCCCGTTGGTCGAAATGACGTTCTAACGAAGCGGTAGAGATGCTTCGATCAGCTCCGCCTGACGTTCTGCCTGGCTAATTTGCCCATCCGCGCCAAGCGTTGTAGCTTTACGGGCCGGTTTGCCACCGGCTTTTCTTCTTTCTGAGTTTATCGATTTCTCTGTCAACCAATACCTATGCGGACCATCCAATTCCGGGAAGCCTTGCGTGAAGCCTTATCCGAAGAAATGCGGCGCGACGAGCGCATCTTCCTGATGGGCGAAGAAGTGGCTGAGTACAACGGCGCCTACAAAGTAAGCCAGGGCATGCTCGACGAGTTCGGCCCGGAGCGCGTGCTTGACACGCCCATCGCAGAGCTAGGTTTCGCTGGCATCGGCGTAGGAGCTGCCATGAACGGCCTGATTCCGGTCATTGAGTTCATGACGTTCAACTTCTCGCTGGTTGCTATCGACCAGGTAATCAACGCCGCCGCGAAGATCTACTCGATGTCGGGCGGACAGTACTCCTGCCCCATCGTGTTCCGCGGACCAACCGGCAACGCGGGCATGCTGTCGTCGCAGCACTCCCAAAACTTCGAGAACTGGTACGCGAACTGCCCCGGTTTGAAAGTAGTCGTTCCTTCTAACCCCTACGACGCCAAAGGCCTGCTGAAAAGCGCCATTCGCGACCCCGATCCGGTGATCTTCATGGAGTCGGAGCTGATGTACGGCGACAAAGGCGAGGTGCCGGAAGAAGAGTACCTGCTGGAAATCGGCAAAGCCAACATAGTGCGCCAGGGTAAAGACGTAACGCTGGTGAGCTTTGGCAAAATGATGAAAGTGGTGTATGCCGCCGCCGACGAGCTTGCCAAAGAAGGCATCGAAGCCGAAGTAATCGACCTGCGCTCGGTACGCCCCATCGACTACGACACGCTGGTAGAATCGGTGAAGAAAACCAACCGCATGGTGATTGTGGAGGAAGCTTGGCCGCTGGCCAGCATCAGCTCCGAGCTGGGCTACATCATTCAGCGCCGCGCCTTCGACTACCTCGACGCGCCCGTAGAGCGCATCACCTGCGCCGACGTACCGCTGCCCTACGCGCCTACCCTCATCGAAGCGTCGCTGCCCAACGTGGCCCGCACGGTGAAGGCGGTGAAAGGTGTTCTGTACCAGAAAGCCTAACCTAGCTTCTCTATAGCTTTATAACACAGAAAGAGCCGCCCATAACAAGGGCGGCTCTTTCTGTTTGTGCTGATCTTGATCTGAGAGTGATACGATTAGGCCATACAGAAACCTAGGTCTTTCGCCACAGCGCACATCGGCTTTATTTAGCCAGAGCCGGATCTATTACGCCGGCGTTAAACTCGGTATTCAGCTTTTTGTACAGCGGAGTCGGCTCAACCGTCACAAACAGCTCCATTGTCGGACCGATAATCAGCTCCAGCAGGTGCCCTCCGTGCACGAGGCCGTCGGGGGTAGCTAGGTTGACGTGCGAATGTGCTACCGGCTTGCCATTGAACACGGCAATGTCGCCGGTCATGGTGGTTACCTCCGCGGGCTCGGCAATGGGTATGACTTTGAACATCTTACGGTCATAATCATACACGCCTACTTTGGCCGATGTGGCATCGCCGATAGCCTGGTAGTGGGCGCTCTTTACATTATATTTTTGGGCAAACTCCGTTAAGCCCGATACCACTTCGTCACCCTTGGCAAAAACCAGGACGTAGGTTTTGGTTTGCCCACCAGTACTCAGCAGCTTTACTTTTAACCCCGGTGCCTTCCCCAGCTCAACAGGTTTCGACGGTACTGGTGCTACATACTCTTGCGCCTGAGCGCTTAAGCTAAGGTTGGCTACTAGCAAGGCCGTAGCGGCGAGATGTTTGAAGTGGCTGGCTTTCATGAGGTTTATAGCTTGTAGACTACCGGAACATACATGAAACGAACAAGCTAGCTTGCGGAAGGTTAATTGCGCCCTAGTAAGTTGATTTCTCGTATCTAGCGCTGAGCTTTCCTTCTCTCCCACCCAATTCGCTCTGCTTATGAATCACCGTTTGCACATTCGCTTCGAGCAGCTTGAACGAGCTACTACGCAGCTGCTTCAGATGGCCGCAGCACTCGGCGACAAAGACCACCAATCGCCAGGGCCTGAGCAGTGGTCGGCGGCGCAGGTGGTGCAGCATTTAGTGCTGGCGGAAACGGGTATTGAGCAGTATCTGGAGAAAAAGGTACAGCAGGAGGAAGGCCACGCGCCAGCTGGTGTAGGAGCTTTTCTGCGCTCTGGCTTGCTCCGGATGTTGCTGCGCGTGCCTTTTCTGCGCTTCAAATCACCGAAGCGCTTAGCGCAACTGATGCCAGCCGAAGCGCCGCCGCTCAGCCAGTTGCAAAGCGAATGGGAAAGTGTACGCCGGCGACTCGAACGCCTGCTTAATGAGTTTCCGTCGAAGCTGCTGAGTCGGGCTATTTTCCGGCACCCACGCTCCGGTATGCTCAACATTTATCAAACCCTTGACTTCATGATCGACCACGTGCTGCACCACCAGCGGCAAGTGGAGCGCATCACGCGTGCGGTGAGACAGTGAGGTGGTGAACTGGTGAGATAGTGAACTGGTGAGGTGGTGACTTTGATGTTCTATGTGCACAATCAAGAACATTAAACTCACTACCTCACCAGTTCACTATCTCACCAGTTCACTGCTTCACAATGTCCGCGTAGGTTTCGTGGTGGGGCAGCTGACGCATCACTTCCACCAGTTCGGCTGGAGGAATAGTTAGCTTGCGCAGCCGCAAATTCATCCAGGCACCATCAACGGTAATGATAGCCGCGGGACGCCCGTCGGCTTTATAAATCGTGTGGACGATGCGCCAGCGCGAGCCATCTTCGTTCAGGCCTGCTAGCTCAGCTGTTACCCGGATCATTTCGCTCAGACCTACCTCCTTCAGAAAGCGCGTATCCTCCCGAAATAGAATAGGGCCGATAGCTAGCTTAGCGAACGTGTGCATGGCAAAGCCGTGGTCGGCTAGGTACTCCAGGCGCAACTGCGCGGCGTAATCGGTGTAGGCGGAGTGGCGCATGTGCACGTTCGGGTCCATGTCGGCCCACCGTGCGGTATAGGTTTTCTCGTAAGCTTGCATTCAGAAAAAGACGGTGAGGGGATTGTAATAGCTACTAGTCAACAGCTAGGTAGATGGCTGTTGCTTACGTGTAAACCATGTACTGTTTTATACTTTTTTATTACTTAGAACTGACTCCGGAATGCTTAAATAATGCTCAAAACAGCCTTAGCCAGGCTCTGCGGCCATAATTAGAGCACCTAAGCTGGTGGCAAATGGGACTGCAGTTTACGAAAACGGCGTCGTGTTTTGCAACTTGGCGGTTCTTAGCTAAGCATTCGTCATGAATCCAAACCTGCACCATCTCGTCACCATTGCGCAGAAGCCGGAACGGCGCATCATCGGCCTGATGTCGGGCACTTCGCTTGATGGGCTGGATGTGGCGCTATGCCGCTTCATGGGCAGCGGCACTGCCACAAAGGTGCAAGTGGAGCAGTTTGCGACGGTGCCGTATACTGAAGAAGTTAAAGCCGAAATCCGGCGCGTATTTGCCAAATCGCAAATCGACTTCGAGCAGCTTTGCCTGCTTAATCCCTGGATTGGCTTGTTGCACGCGGATATGGTGCTGGCCTGCCTGCGCGACTGGCACCTAGCCCCTGCTGAAGTGGATTGTATTGCCAGCCACGGCCAAACGGTGTTTCACGCCCCCCAGCGCCAACACGGCCGCCCCGATTTCCCGAATGCCACGCTGCAAATCGGCGACGGCGACCATCTAGCTGTACGTACTGGCATCCTGACGATCAGCGACTTCCGGCAGAAGCACGCCGCTGCGGGTGGCGAAGGCGCGCCGTTGGCAGCTTACGGCGACTACCTGCTGTTGTCGCAAGCTGGTGAGGACCGGATTTTGCTGAACCTGGGTGGCATTGCCAACTTCACCTACCTGCCCGGCTCACTCGATACAGCTAAAGTTTTTGCCACAGATGTAGGCCCCGGCAACACGTTGCTCGACGCCTTCACCCGGCAATTCTTTCCCAAACAGAGCTTCGACACCAACGGCGACCTGGCTGCGCAGGGCCGCGTGCACGAAGCGCTGCTCGCGGCCTTGCTCGCTCATCCTTTCTTTGCTGCTGATTTTCCTAAAACCACGGGGCCGGAGCTGTTCAGTAAGGCGTATGTAACCGCCGCCCAACAGCGCGCCCAAGCCACCGACCTCTCCCCTTTCGACTTGCTTGCCACGCTCACGCAGTTCAGCGCCGAAGGTATCATTCGGGCCGTAGAGCGCTGCACGGTGGTTCCTACGGCTGCGAACCTAGGTATTTACGCCAGCGGCGGCGGCACTTACAATAGCTTGGTGATGAACACACTACGCAAGCGTTTACCAAATTTCACGTTCCGCACCACCGCCGACCTAGGTATCAACCCCGATGCGAAAGAAGCGGTGTTGTTTGCCACGCTGGCGAATGAATGCCTGGTCGGGAACCCGGCCGCTGAACCCAGCCAGCCGGGCAGCCCCGCCGTGTCGATGGGTAAAATCTCGTTCGCGTTTTAGGGTAGAAACCCTTTGTCATTCCGAGCAGCGCGAGGAATCTGGGTTAAATACCTCGGTACCCAACTCAGATTCCTCGCGCTGCTCGGAATGACAGATGGCTAGGCTCGCAAGGTCAGGCGGGCTAGGTATTGCTGCTGGTCGTCTTCTTCCAGGAACTCCACCTCGTAGCCGGCGGCTTCGGCGTAATCCTGCAAGATGGTAGGATCGGCGAACAGCCACGCGAAGCCGGGTCCCATTTCGTCTTTGTAGGTCATGGTGTATTCGACCTCGCCGTAGTACGGGCCGTTGAGGTTGAACACCAGGGCGCCTTCTTCGTCTTCGTAGAGGTAGCTGATGTCGGAGGAAGTCGCCAGGATCTGGCCGCCGGGCGCGAGCAGGGCGCGGGCATGCATCAGGAATTTCTCCAGGCCTTCGACCGTGCCCACTAAGCCTAGGCCATTCATCAACATCAGGATGGTATCGAAATGCTCGTCGGTGGCGGGCGCGTCGAATATATCGTGGCGGGCTACTGCGCGTACGCCGCGCGCCTGCATCACCTCCACGGCGCCCGGCGATACATCGATGGCTTTTACCTCAAACCCGCGGCTTTGCAGCTCCAGGGCGTGGGCACCGGCGCCGGCGCCGGCATCGAGGATGCGGCCGCGACACTCTTCCAGCGCGGTGCGCTCTAGCTCGGGCATTTCCCAAAGCGTGCGGTATAAGTAGCTGGCGGGCAGCTGATCATCTTCGGTAACGCTGGAATGCACCGTAACAAAAGCATGACGGTCGCCGTGCTGGTAGGCAAGCAGTGCCTGACCGAGCGGATCGGAAGTACGTGGGTGAGACATGAGGCGAAGATACGTGGACTTAGCCACCTAGGATGAGCGGGGCTTTGTAACCAATACGTAAGCTTGTCCTCGATTAAAAGTTTGGCGAATGGATAAGGCAAGATGCTAGGCGGGCGCAGTAGCGGGCGTACGGCGGCGCAACGGCCGACCTTGTAGCGCCAGAATGAGCACCGCTACCGCCAGCCCGCCGTAGAGCAGTGCCACTAGCCCGGTGCCCAACACGCTAAGCCGGCAGTACCAAGCCAGCAGCGGCAGTACCTGCAAGGCGTGCATGCCAAGGAAATGAGCCACGCGCAAGTCGCCGTGGCGGGTGCTCCAGCCCACGGCAGGCAGGCCAGGGCCGCCATCACGGCCTCCCACGGTGTGGGCCTGCCGCGAAGCCATCAGCCCACCTTCCAAGGCAAAAACCACGAACAGCCCGATGCCCAGCCGAATGGCCCAGGCATAAGCCGGCGGCAGGTCCGGCAGCGGCGCCTGGCAAAACAGCAGCCCGATATAGGCCGTCCACAACATCAAAACCACAACGACCACACCCATCGACGCCGACAACACCGCGTTGAAGGCTGAGTTGAGGTTGAAGTGTGAGCGTTGTCCGCGAGCGGCTTGTCCAGTAATCCAGAGCAGTTCGAGAGCCAATGCCACCACTACCACCCAAGTGTAAATCGATACGGCTGGCCGCGAACCCAGGTAGCCTAGGTACCAACCTAGCGTCCAGGAGAATACGCTGACGGAGACGAAGAACTTGAGTGGCTTGCTCCAGGCGTTGATGCCCCTTACGCGAGTGCTACTGATTCGGATTAGCACGGCGCAGGCCAGCGCCCCAACCAAGCAAACCCAGCCGAAGTAATAGAGCGGTGCGTTGCGCAGTACCAGTGTGGAAAGGAAGTAGCTCATCGAATGACCAATACTTATAGCGAGACAACCACTTTCTGGGCAGATACGCCTTGGCGTTGGGCATCCAGAGCAGCTTGCAAAAAACCTAGGTGCTTGCCAATAACATGCGGCGCCGGGGTAGCAACGAATTGGCCCTCTGCCAAGGCGCGGGGCAGGAAGTCGGCGTAAATAAGTTGGCTAACTTCGTTGTTCATGAGCGTCGTGCCAAAGATAAAGTTCGTGCCGATGCGCCGCGTGCGGGCTTTAAACAGCATCGACACGATGAATCCAACAATCTTCGGGACCTGGCGCAGGAACTGCAAGATCGGCAAGCCCTGCGTGAACTGCTGAAAATCGATGGGGAATGAGGCAATAGAAACAAACTTGTTGCCCTGGCAGGCAGGCAAGATGTCCAGGCAAGCCTCAGTCGAGCCTTGGCCGATGGCCAGCGCGCCGGCGCTCGTCTTACCCTGGAACGCCTTGCTGATGTCGGACACCACGGTCGGGCTGTTGTAGTCGAAAGCCTGACTTGCACCTAGCTTTTTTACGTAGTCAAAATTACGGGGCAAGCAGGTGGTAATCACCTCGTAGCCAGCGGCCACGGCGAGCTGAATGGCGCTGCTGCCCACGCTCGTCGAGCCACCCCAGATGAGCAACGTTTTACCCGTGGGTTTGGGGTTGGCAGAAGGATGGTTGAGCGCCAGCTGGTCTTTTTCGAATAACCCGCAGGCAGCGGTAGATAACCCCAGCGGCAAAACAGCGGCCCTTTCATAGGCTAGGCTGTCGGGGATGGGCGCGGCCATGTGAGCGAGCAGCACGGTGTACTCCTGAAAGGCACCTTCCGCCGATCTGTTGCGCTTTTTATCCATGCCCACGGCCTGACCAATCACCCGGTCGCCGACCTTAAAGCGCGAGACGCTGGCGCCGACTCCCACCACCTCCCCGGCCAGGTCGCTGCCCAAGACGAAGGGGTACTTAAGCCAGCCGTACATAAAGTTGCCGCCAACCTGCTTCATCCAGTACAGTGGATTGATGGCCACGGCGTGGTTCTTCACCACGATTTCGTTCTTCCGCGGGGCAGTGTACGGGGCGGGGTTATTATCGAGAATCGGGGTAGTGAGTTTAAAGTTACCCTGCCCTTACTACCCGCCTAATGCGCACCCTCATCATTGAAGACGAGTACCTGGCGGTGGAGCACCTGCAACTGCTCCTGCGCAAGCATCCGACGGTCGAAGTCATTGCCGTGCTGCCCAGCGTGGCCGAGGCCATCCATTGGCTAGGTACGAATCCGGCGCCCGACTTAATTTTCTCCGACATTCAACTTTCCGACGGATTGAGCTTTGAGATATACGACGCGGTAGCCGTGCGCGCGCCCATCATCTATCACTACCAGCTTCGACGAGTATGCGCTGAAGGCTTTTACGCTGCTTAGCCTCGACTATCTACTCAAGCCCATCCAGGGCGCTGACTTAGCCCGGGCGCTGGAAAAGCATGCGTATTGGCTCGCCCAGACCACACCACAGGAACAGTTACGGGGAGGAGAGTCGCAGCTGGCGAAGGTGCAGCAGCTGCTAGAGCAGTTCGCGCCCACCCAGCCGCGCTACCGGCAGCGCTTCCTGGTCACGGCCGGGGAGCAGCTGCTACCGGTGGCGGTGGAAGAAATTGCCTACTGCTTTACCCAGCACGAACTCGTGTACCTGGTGCGCCACGACGGCCGCAAGTTTCCCCTCGAACACAAGCTGGAAAAGCTGGAGACGCTGCTCGACCCGGCCGTGTTTTTCCGCTTGAACCGCCAGTACCTGGTGTCGCTCAAGGCCATCGACAAAATCTATCCTTACTTCGCCGGCAAGCTAAAAATCGAGCTGCGGCCCCCGCGAGCCGAGGAAATCCTGGTGAGTCGCGACCGGACCCCCATCTTAAAACGCTGGCTGGAGTAAAGGTTGCGTTCAGGAGTCGAACCAAGGCTAAACTCGCTGGTTGTCAGCAATACCTAGCTTGTAAGACCTTATCAAATTAGGAGTCATTTCGACCAACGGGAGAAATGACAGACTGAATTTTGTTTTTACCTAGTTGGATAACTTCTTAGCCAATGATGTCCCGCTTCACCAAAACGACCCTGCCCACCAAGCTGTGCCTGACCTGCGGCCGGCCGTTTGCCTACCGTAAGAAGTGGCGCAACTGCTGGGACGAGGTGAAGTATTGCGGCGAAAAGTGCCAGCGCAACAAACCTAGGTCGCAAACAGCGCCGTCCGCCGGCAGCTAGCCTTGCTGGTTTCCTAACGCTTGGTGCATTCTTGCCAGCCCGTCTTGTGTTGTTGGGCCTGACGCTATATTCCTTTCCGCCTCTCCGCCGTCAGTGCCAACAAGTTCGTAGAGCAGAACCTAGGTTACCACATCCTACTCGCTTGGTGTTGCCGTTGTCGCCACTGCCGTGGAAGCGAGCAGTCGAACAAAGCCAGTAATTACTTGCTCGTGCCAGCTACGGAGTTAGCATCACGACCTAGGTTTGTCCAGGTAGCGGTACATCTCGCTGGCCGCCAACAGGAAAGCACCCACCCCAAAATTGGCCGTCGAATTTTTGTCGACCACCTGGCCGGGAATGGCTTTCTCCCCGATGGGCTGCACATAGCCGATGGTACCGTCGGGCTGCAAGGCGTTGGTCGTGAGATACTGCCAGGCGCGCTGCACCGTCGGCAGGTAGTCTTTTTTGTTGAGCACGCCGTGGTTGATGCCCCAGAGCAGGCCGTAGGTGTAGAAGGCGGTGCCGCTGGTTTCGGGGCCGGGCGCGTGCTGCGGGTCGAGGAGGCTGCGCGTCCAGTAGCCTTCGGGTTGCTGGGCCTTTTTGATGGCGGCAGCCAGACCTAGGTACTTGCTCAGGTATTCGGCGCGGTGCGGGGCGTCGGCCGGCAGATCCTGGAGCACTTTGGCCAGGCCCGCCAGCACCCAACCGTCGCCGCGGGCCCAGAAATCCTTTTTGCCGTTTGCCGACTTGTGCTGCGGGTACACGTACTTGGCGTCGCGGTAGTACAGGCCCGTTTCGGAGTCGTACATGATGCTGTTGGCGTAGCTGAAGTACTCGTGCAGCTTTTCCAGGTACTGCGGATTGCCCGTCACCTTGTAGAGCTTGGTCATCACCGGCATCACCATGTAGAGGCCATCGGCCCACCACCAGTAGTCGTTCTGGTTGGTGCTCATTTCGTACTCCATCACCTCGCGGGCACGGGCAATGCGCTGGGGCTCCGGCTTGAGGTTGTACAGGTCGATGTAGGTTTGAAAGCAAATCTGCCAATCACCAAACAGCACGTAGTCAGGCGTTTCGCCATACTTGTACTTCCAGGCCGACTTGTCGTCGGTGGTGGCGCCTTTCCAGTTGTTATGCACGGCCCAGTCTTCGGCGTACTGCCGGTATTTGTCGTTTTTGGTTACGGCATAGGCGGCCATGTTGCCGGTCTGGTAAGCCGCTACATCCCAAAAAGCGCGCTGCTGCGGCGGGTGTTCGGCCTGCCAATGGTCGTTCACTTTGGTGATGAGCGGCAGCACTTCCTCTTTCTTCGGCAAGGCTTTTCCGGTGCCAGCATTGGAGGTTTTGGAAGTAGTGCAGCCAGTGTCCAGCAGACCAACAAGGGCTATCAGCGTGGCGGTTAACAGATGCTTAGGGTTTATCATGGAGCCGACCTAGGTAGTAGGAGGAAAGGTAATTCGCACGCAAAGAAAGCGTTACTTCAGCTTAACCGGCTGAATGCCGGCGTGGGTAGGAGTCACGGGCTTGATGCTGCCGTCGGGGTTAAACTCCAGCTTGTCGATGCACACTTCGCGGTGGTAGCCAGCGGCCCGGCCCATCGTGATGCCCTTGGGGTAGGTGAAGCGGTGATACACCAAGTACCACTCGTCGCGGCCGGGAATCTGAATGACGGAGTTGTGGCCGGTGGCGTAGATGCCCGCCGCTGCATCCTTGTTGATTACTAAGTTGTTGGCTGGCACCTTAATCGGACCTAGGGGAGAAGTGGCCGTGCCATAGCGCACCCGATAGTCAGGGTCGCGGGTGTCGTTTTCGCTCCACATAAAGTAGTACGTCCCGTTGCGGAACAGCACGTAAACGCCCTCGCGGAAGGTGTTGTCCGGCGTCAGCACGCGCGTGGTGCCGGGCTTCAGCGACACCAGGTCGTCGTTCAGCTCCGCGCAAGCTAGGTAGCCGTTGCCCCAGTAGAGGTAGAGCTTGCCGGATTGCGGGTCGCGGAACACGGCCGGGTCAATCTGCTGGCCACCTTTTACGCCTTCGGGCCGTTGGTCGAGCAGAGGCTTGCCAGAGTCGACAAACGGGCCGGTCGGATTATCGGCCAGTGCTACTCCGATCTTGGCGCCCGCGCAAAAATAATAGGCGTACTTATAGCCGCTGGCCGTCTTTTGCTCGATGATGGTCGGCGCCCAGGCCCGGGTTTTTTCCCAACTCACGTCTTTGGGCAGATCCAGAATCACGCCCTCATCCTTCCAGTTCACCAGGTCATTGGAAGAAAACGTCTTGAAGTACGTGCCCGACCAGCCGGTGAATCCGTCGCTGGTGGGGTAGAGGTAAAACTTGCCGGTTTTTTGCGAGTACAGAATATCCGGGTCGGCGTAGTAGCCGCTCAAAACCGGGTTGTGTGGGTCGGTGACCTGAATATCTATCGCCTGCTTGCGGCTACCCACGCTCACGGTGTAGCGCACGGGTCCTTTGGTGAAATCCTGGGCGCCGGTGGGTGCCACCGTCACCCCAGAAAAGGTGGCGAAAGCTGGATCAAACGATTTAAGATTAGTGCCCGGCTTCACGAAGAAAGACACCTTCCCACCTAGGCTATCCACGACGGTATTGTTCTTCCGAATAGCTAGGTTTTGCGCGGTCGGCAGCACATCAGTTGGCGCTAGCCAGCGGGCGGCCAGGCGCGCGGCTTCAGTGGCCGTGATGGGCAGCACGGTGCCGTGCCGGGGGTGGAAGTTCATGCTCACTTCGCTGTCTACCACCGTGAAGTGCTGCAAGTCGTGGGTACGCGTGAACTGATAGTTGCCCTTGGTGTACACGTCGTACATCAGGATGTAGTCGTCGGAGTTATTGAGCTTGAAGGTGCCCGCGCCTTCCACGGGGTCGGTAGTTTGCTGCACGTACTTGTCTTGCAGCACGTAGCCTCCCGTGAGCTTGTCCGATACGGCTATCTTGATGCCGTTGCCCTGGCCTTCCGTCTTGAAAAACAAATAGTTTCTGCCGTCTTTCTGCACAATGTCGCCGTCGATGCAGGACCCGTTGGTAGGACTGAAAAACAGCTGCTTCGGCTCGCCTTCTAAGTCGGTAAAGTCCTTGTTGGCGTAAGCGTAGTAGATCTTGTCGGGGTCTTTGCCGTGCTTCATCGAGAAGTACACCATGTACTTCCTGGCTTTCGCATCATAAATGGTTTGCGGAGCCCACACCCGCTGCAAGTCTTCCTGGCCGCGGTACTTCTTCTGGATGTTGACAATGCTGGACTTCCAGGTAATCAGGTCAGTAGAGCGCAGCAGCACCATGGCGCGGTTGGAGCTCCAGCCCTTGGCCGATACCATGTCGGTAGCTACCATGTAGAACGTTTTGCCGTCGGCGCCGCGCAGAATGTGCGGGTCGCGCACCCCACCGGTTTCGCTGATGGCGGCCGAGCTGATGACCGGCCGGTTGCCATTCAGGGCCACGTAGTGGTAGCCGTCGTTGCTCAGGGCAAAGCGGATAGCTTCCTCGTTTTTGTCGTTGCCGGTGAAATAGGCGAACAAATAGGCGCTGTACGGCTCTTTTTTAGGCGGCTTGGCCGTGGCAGGCGCAGTTAGCACCAACGTGCTAAGCAGCAGAAGCAATAGGGCGAAAGGGCGTTTCATCAATCGTTATGAATTAAAACCTAGGTTGTGTAGCGCGGAACGGATTTCCGCGCTACACAACCTAGGTTTTCGGCACAAACTGCGCGTACGCGGCACCGAAGCCAACCCGGCGAGTTCCCACTCCCGCCTGGCCAGCCGGCAACAGTCTTCTCTCCTTTGCAAAACCTTATTTCTCAACAACATCGGTTGCGTTCGAAGGCTGCTGTCGGTGCCGCGTGTTGCGCAGTTTTTGTCGGGTTCCTGAGTTATTTGAATTGCACAATCTTCTTGCTACCATCGGCGAAGTCGACCTGCACACTGTTATTCTGGGCGGAATAGGCTAACTTTTTCACCGGTACCAGCTCATCGTCGGTCCACTTCTGGCCAGCCTTTTTCCAGAGCATGAGCGTGGCATAGATGGGCTCCTTGCCGGGCACGAAAGTAGCCGCGGCGTCGAGCACCGTACTGGCATTGCTGGCGGGGTGCAAGCCCTTGGCGTCTACTGCCTCGGCTGTTTCCCAGCCGCTGAGCGGCACCAGCGCCAACTGATAAGTTCCGTTGCTGATGAGCTGCACCTGACGGCCGCGCACTTTGCGCATTTCCCGCTTAATGGGTTGATTTCCAAGCTGTGGCAGCGCATAGTGGCCCAGGCGCACGGCCGTGACTTCGGAGCCCGTGTTCTTGTCCACGCGCAGGATGCCGTTGGGCAACGTAATGTCGGCCAGGCTCAGGCGCAGGTTTTTGTTGGTTTCCAGCTCGGCGTCGCGGTAGTACACGCCATCTTCGAAGCGCCTGAAGGTGTAGAGGCGCAGGGGCTCCCACTGATTTTCCTTGTTCTTGAAGACGTAGTTCATGGCTACCTCGCCGTTTGGGCCATCGGCTTGCCAGGGGAAAGCACTGTTGTAGCTCAGGCGGTTGTAGTTCTCGCTGCCGCGAAACGGCTCGCCCGCCCCGATGACAGGCACGTGGCACCACGCCCGGATTTCGGCGGCCCCGCTGTTCGGGTAGTCGGTGATGAGGATGTTGGAGCCCGGCTCGTACTTGTTGAACACCGTGCCCGGCGCCAGCTCTTTCGTCGCCCAGGCGCCTTCATTCTCCGTGGCCGTCCAGAAAGGGCTATCGGCAGGCACCAACAGACCTAGGAACGCTTTGGCCAGCCAGAACACGCTCCCGCGGCAGCTGTACGACTGCACCGCCGGATCGAAGGGGCCGTAGAAACCTAGGTTCGGAATGTTATCCTGCAAGAAGTCAGGGTTTTCCAGGAACTGGAGCATGGCGCCCGAGGCAATGCGCCGCATCCAGCCGAAGTTGGTGCCCGGCTCCGGGTGCAAACCCATCAGCGGGAACGGCACCACCGCCGCAAACCGGTAGGCGATGCTGCGCCCCCACATAATCATGCTGCCGTCGCGCCCAAACATATACGGGTAGTTGTCCTTGAGCGGGGCGAAGTTGGCATTCAGCTGCTGGGCTATGGCCGGGTAATGCTCCCGCCCGAAGTACTCCGACCACAGGCGGCCGTACATCTGGAAGGCCCACATGCTGTAGTAATCGTAGGCGGGTGCGTCGTGGTACCAGCCCTCGCCGCGGTAGTGGGTCAGCTGCTTTTGCAGGTACTCCTCCATCAGCTTCTCGTTCACCTGGTAGCCCCGGCTTTTGTAGAAGCTGAGAATGAAGATGTTGAAGTAGCGCCAGTTCTGTGCTACCGTCGGGCCGTCGCCGTAGCTGAGCATGGTGGCGGCCAGGGCTTTCTTGGTAGTCTCAGGCAGCGGGTCCCACAGCACTTCGGGCGCGGCAAACAGGGCCACCGACAAGCCGCCAAACTCCACCAGGTTTTGGCTGGGTCCGCCGTTGGCGGCGCGCGGCTTGATGTAGGTGTCACTGCCAGGGTCTACCAACCGGCTTAGCTGGTGGCGGTAGTAGTCGGCTACTTTAACGCCGTTCAGCGTTAGCCCAGGGTTTTCCTTCAGCAGTGGCGCGGCCATAAACAGCGTGCGGCACAGGCCTTCGAGCTTTTCCGTCGGCACTTGCCCCGCATTGCGCGGATAGCTCTTACCCGGCTGCTTCGGAAACTGCATCGGGTCGTCGAGCGTGTGGATGTAGCTGAAAGCGCCCGTGAGCAGATACTGCGCGGCCTGCTGCCAATGCTTGCGCGTCATGCCCGTGAAAGGGCTGAGCTTCTTGTCGGGCTGCTCTATTTTGAAAGGCGGCAGCTTGGTATCAGGGCGCGCGACGGTTGTCGTGAAGGTGGTAGGCGGGGTGGTCTGGGCGTGCGCCAGGGTACCCGGCAGCAAGGCCAAGCCCAAAGCGAGTAAGGTGCTGTTTTTCATTAAGCCAAGTACCCTGACTGGCGAAGCAGGCAAGTACTTATTGAGGGTAAATGATGGATTTCGTATAGTGGCAACCCGGTAAGTGTCGCCCACTTTTCTACGGCTTCTCGAAAGTATGCACCTTGCAGGTCGAATAGCAGGGACGTTTTGAGCATAAACCGGGGACAAATTCACTCTCCCCTACTCCGCCTGCTTATAGCCCAGTGGGTCCTTCTGGGCGGCGCTGTGCTACTGCGCAACGGCTGCCTTTTTGGGCTGGTCGAACACACCTAGGTTCCAGCGGTCGGCCCATTGCAAGCGGGGCTGGTCGCCCTCAAAGCTGAGCGGCAGCCAGATGTAGCCGCCCTCAATGGGGTTCTTGGGCGTCCAGCGGTCAGCCATAAAAATGAAGGCGTTTTTCTTGCCTGCCACCGGCAGGATGTAGGTGCTCTGCGAGTGATAGGTCGAGTCGGCGTCGGGTCCGGTAGCAGGGTTGCCGAGCTGCTGCCACGGCCCCCAGATGGAGGAAGAGACGAACGAACGCGCCGCATTCGGGGCCCAACCGGTACACCCCGAGGTGATGAGGTAGTACTTGCCGTTGCGCTTGCACAACGCCGGCGCTTCGTTGTGGCCCGCTGGCGCGATGGTGTTCCAACGGCCCGTAAAGCCTTGGTAGTCGTCAGTCAGCTCGGCTACGTGCAGCGTCAGGTTTTCTTCCGAAGAATGAATGTTGTACGCTTTACCATCATCGTCAACAAACACGGTCATGTCGCGGGCCATCTGACCCGGCTGCAAGTCGCGCCGGACAAACAGGCCCTCCGTCACGGCTTTGCGCCACTCCGGCGTCCACCATTTCAGGTTAGCCTCGTTGGGCGCCGGTTGCTTCCATTCTTCCTTGAAACCTAGGGGCCACTGCCCCGCGCCCGGCCGGTACGAGCGCATGTAGGCGTAAGGGCCGGTAGCTTTGTCGCTCACGGCTACGGCCGTGCGGGCAGCGCTGTAGCCTTTGCCCTTCAGCTCCAGGTGAAACCACATCACGTACTTGCCGGTCTTCTTGTTGAACACCACCTTGGGTCGCTCGATGACGCTGCCTTTCTCAATCTCGGAGCCAGAGCCCTCGGGCGCAACCGTTAGAGCAATACCTTCATCCTTCCAGTTGTAGAGGTCGGTGGAAGAATAGCAGTGGACCCCGACTTGCGCGCTGTTGCCCCTAGGTCCGGCAATCTTGTGCTCGCCGAACAAGTAGTAGCGGCCCTTGTCGTAGAGCACGCCCGCGCCGTGAGCATTAAGGTGGGTACCCTTGTCATCGGGCCACACCTTGCCAGGCTCGAAAGCGGTCAGCTTCTGCTGCGCCTGGGTTGCGCTAGCCAACGTCAACAGTAGCCCAAGGAGAGTCTTTTTCATACTACAACGCTTGTTTATGAGTAGCCGGACTTTGCAGCCCGCGCGTGGAAATCAGCAAACGCGGACTACAAAGCCCGCGCTGCGTTATCAATTGATTATCTGGCGCAACTCGCTGAGAATCGGATGGTCGAGCGTGGTGAGGGTGCTTTGTTGCGGCTTGAGCAGCTCTAGCACCGTGATGTCGTTGGCGCCCTTCCTGAGCCACTCGGCCGGCACGTAGATGGTTTGCTGCGGGCCGATAGCCCAGTACCGACCTAGGTTGTGGCCGTTCACCCACACGCTGCCCTTGCCCCAGGCGCGCATGTCGAGGTAAGTATCGGTGGGCGCGGCGACGGTGAACGTGGTCGAGCGCAGCACCGGCGCGCTGCTGGCAACTGGCGCCGTGCCGATGACCTTCTCAACCGTAGGCGCCTGATTGAAGGGCAGCCCGTACATGCGCCAGCTGGTCAGTTCACGTCTGTCGAGGCTCACGCTCTTCGTGATGCCTTTGTTGTTCTCCAGCAGATACTTACCAAAGTTGATGCGACCTAGGTTCTCCACCAAGATATCAAGCTGCACCTGCCCGGCGGGCAATGCTACGCGCATACTATCTTGGTTCTGGCGGCGGTCGAGGGTACCCACGCGCTTGCCATTCACCAGCACCACAGCGTAGTCGCGCAACGCGTTAATCTTCAGCATTTTGCTGCCACCACCCGGCACCGTTGTGCGGTACAGCACGAAGCCGTAGGCTTGCTTCAACTGCTCGAAGGTGAGCGGCCTGGCACTGGTCACGGGCGTGGGCAGGCGGTCGAGCAGACTGGCGCTGCGAGTCAGCTGCATGGCGGGCAGCATCGTGCTGGGCTTGGCAGCGGGCACCGGCGGCAAGGGTTGACTGGCAGGACGGTACCGAGCAATGACCTCGCGGAAAGCCCGGAACTTGGCCGTGGCGTTGCCCGCCTCATCCAGCGGGGCGTCGTAGTCGTAGCTGCTGATCTGGGGCTCGTAGTGCGAGGTGTCGCCCTTGTAGTTGGCCCCGTTCATGAAGTCGCGCGTGGTGCCGCCGTGAAACATGTACATGTTGATCGACATACCCGCACGCAGCACCGAGTCCAGCCCCGGCGTGTATTTTTCCAGCGGCACGGTATGGTGGCGCGTGCCCCACCAGTCAAACCAGGCCGGGTACCATTCGGCCACGTAGTAAGGGCCTTTGCCCTCGTGGTTGGCCTGCACGATTTTGCGAATCTGCCGGGGCTTGTCTATGCCATTGACCCCCGGTAGCAGGCCGGGCAGGTGGCCAGCCGCCACGTCGCGGGCGGGGTCGCAGGTGTAGAGCAGGCCATCGAAACCGGCCTGTTCAAACAGCTTTTTATTTAGGGCTAGGTATTCCTTGTCGTTGCCGTACGAGCCGTATTCGTTTTCCACCTGCACCATCAGCACCGGTCCGCCGTGGTTGACTTGCAACGGGGCGAGCTGCTTGCCCACCGCCTCGATGTAGCGCTTGTAGGCGGCCACGTACTGCGGCTCCTGGCTGCGCACCTTCAGGCCGGGCACGTTTTGCAGCCAGTACGGGTAGCCGCCAAACTCCCATTCGGCGCACACGTAGGGGCTAGGTCGCAGCACCACCCACAGGCCTTCTTCCTGGGCCATCTTCACAAAAGCAGCCACGTCGTTGTTGCCGCTGAAGTCGTATTTGCCCGGCTGGGGCTCGTGCACATTCCAGAACACGTAGGTGCCTATCGTGTTCAGCCCCATGGCTTTGGCCATCTTCATGCGGGCCCGCCACGCTTCCCGCGGAATGCGCGGGTAGTGCAGCTCGCCCGATATCATCTGAAACGGCTTGCCATCGAGCAGGAAGTTTTCGCTGCTGAGGCTAAAGGTGTGTTGGGCCGGTTTGGTTGGGGTCGGATAAAAGACCGGCGCGGTCGTCAGGCCCAGGCTGCCCAGCAGGCAGGCGCCCATAAAATACTTCACCATTAGGTCTAGCGTTACTTAGTTGGCTTGGCTGTTTAGAGTAAGTGAGTAGCTGAGTAATTGAGTAAATGGTTGAACGTCATTACGCAGTTACTCAGCTACTCCCCTACCACCCCGGGTTTTGGCGCATCTGCGGCACCTTGCGGATTTCGGCGTCCGGGATGGGCAGCAGGTACATTTCGGGGCGGAAGTTGTGGCGGCGAATCGTGGGCACCACGTTGTAGGTGTAAGGGCCCGGCGCGGCGGTTGTGCCCCGGTTGGTGATGCGCATGCGGTTGTTGTAGGCATTGCTGATTACCATGGCCGTTTTCCAGCGGCGAATGTCGTTCCAGCGGTGGTCTTCGTAGGCTAGCTCGATGTGGCGCTCGTTGCGGATCAGCTCGCGGGCCTCGCTTTGGCTGATGCCGGACTTGATGCCGTAGCGCGCCGGCGAACCGGGCGTGATGCCGGCCCGGCGCCGAATATCAAAGATCTGCGCCATAGCATCTTCTGTGCGACCTAGCTCGTTGAGGGCTTCGGCGTAGTTGAGCTTCACCTCCGCTAAGCGGATCAGCGGCCAGCTGCGCTCGGTGTTCGAGCCGCCGCCCTGCGAGGTGGTCGAGTCGCACATCTTGCGGCCGTAGTAGCCCGTGGCGGAAGTCGTGACGTCGAAGCCATCGGTGGGTGCGCCCTCGTAGGTGTACACCGGCGCGGCCCGCCCCGCCGACGACAGGTAGTACGACGAGCCGTTGTAGATAATGGTGTAGTTGAAGCGCGGGTCGCGCCCGACGTAGGGGTTGGCCGCGTTGTAGCCCGAAGTGGGGTCGGTGATGGCCTTGCCGTTGCGCATCGGGAAGGCATCCACGATGTTCTGCGTCGGCATCGAGTACTTGTTCCCGCCCCGCGTAGACGGGTTGTAGTACAGCTCCATATCCTTGTTGGCGGGGCGGTGGTAAGCGAAGATGTACTCGGAGTTTACGCGCCGCAGAAAAACGGAGTAGAAGCCGTAGCCGGGCTTAGTCACGTTGTCTTCGTTCAGCGAATAAGTACCTAGGTCGATAACGGCCTTGGCGGCATCGGCGGCTTTCTGCCAGCGGCTCGGGTCGGTGCTGGGGTAGCTTACCAGCGCGGCCAGCGAAGCATCGCTGGTTTCGGCGCCGCCGTTGAAGAGCGGGCTGGCCGCCTGAAGCAGAATGCGACTCTTCAGGGCCAGGCAGGCGCCACGCGTAACGCGGCCGTAGTCGGGCGCCGAATACTCGGCGGCGATGGGCAGCTGCGGAGCAATTTCGTCCAGCTCCGCGGTCAGGTAGTCGATGCCGTCGGCGTAAGACGTGCGCGGCATATCAATCACATCTTCAATGCCATATACCTTATCCCCGACGATCGGCACGCCGCCGAAGGTCACCAGCAGATAGTGGTAGTACCATGCCCGCAGGAAACGGGCTTCCGCCGTCACCCTGGCCTGCATCTTCTTCGACAGCGGCGTGCGGGGCAGCTGACTCATCAGCAGGTTTACGCGCCGGATGTTGGCCCAGGGCGTCACCCAAAAGTCGCTGGCGTCACTGGTCGAAAACGCCGTGCCGTTGCCCATGAAGGCGAGCGGCGTCACGATGCCGCTGTAGAGCTGCACGGCCACCTGCCCCGTACCTGAAAAGACGTACTCCGCGTCGTCGGTGGCGAGTTCGGTGTTGCCGTGGTTCGACCAGCGCAGCTTCTGGAAGCTAAACCCCGCGTCGGCGTAGATGCGGCTCAGGAAGGCCATGGTGCGCGTGCTGTCGCTGAATACCGTTTGTTCGGTCAGCGCACTGGTTTTGGGCTCCAGAAAGTCGTCTTTCTTACAGGCACTCAGCATCGCCGTGACGCCCAGCAGTAGTATAAGTAGTTTTTTCATACAAAGTGCAGAAAAGCAGTAAGTAGTGAAACAGCGAGTTATGAAATGGGAGTGCAGGCTCTGTTTGCTCCATTCGAGCAATGCGCGCAGTTTACGCGTCAGACTCACCATTTCACCATCTCACTAGCTCACCTCAAAAAGTCACACTCAGACCTAGGTTGATGAGCCGCTGAGGCGGGTAAATCGTGCGGGCCGTGTTTAGGGTGATTTCGGGGTCGAAGTCGTAGAGCTTGCTGGCGGCTGTCCAGGTAAGCAGGTTGGTGCCGTTGGCGTACACGCGGGCTGCCGGAATGCCCACTTTGCGCGTGAGGGTGTTGGGAATGTCGTAGTTGATCTGCGCGTTTTTGAGGCGGAGGAAGTTGCCCGAAATCTGCCAGAAAGTGGAGCGGTTCAGCGGGTCGCTGATGCCGCCCAGCAACGTCAGGCGCGGGTACGCGGCATCGTCGCCCAGCTCGGGGGTCCAGGCTTTGGTGTGGATGTCGGTCAGGTTGGCGCCAAATGCTTTGATGGCTTCGGCCCCGGCCGCCACGTTGAAGTTGCTGGCACCCTGAAACAGCACGCTGACGCTAAAGCCCTTGTAGCGCATACCTAGGTTGACGCCATAGGTGGTATTGGGCAAGCTCGGGTAGCCGGTCACCGATTGGTCGTAGGAGTCAATCTTGCCGTCGTTGTTCAGATCCTTGTACTTCAGGTCGCCGGGCTGAGCGCCGGTAGCGGGCTTGGGCACGTCGGAGCTGGCAATGTCGGCCTGGCTGTAGAAGCCGTCATAGATGTACACCCGCTGCTGGCCGATGCTGTGGCCGGTGAAGTTCTGGTAGCTGTACTGGTTTTTGGGCTCGTCCTGGAAGAGGATGCGGTTCTTGGCCAGCGAGTAGTTCCCCTTAATAAAGTAGGAGAAATCGCGCGACAGCGGGCTCTGATACCCTAGCTCCAGCTCAATGCCTTGGTTGCGTACCCGACCTAGGTTCACCGGCGGCAAGGTCTGGCCGAAGATGCCCGACACGGTGCCGCGCGTGGTAAGAATGTCGTAGCGGTTGTTGCGGAAGTAGTCGACGCTGCCGGAAAGAGTGTTGTTCAGCAGCCGGAACTCCAACGCTACGTCGAGTTTTTTCTCCTTTTCCCAGGTTACGTTGTTGTTGGCCAGGGTGCCTTCCGCAACGCCAGCTTGCGGCGTGCTGGTGATGCCCGTGTTGAAGGTGGTGCTGGGGTTGCCGTTGGTACTGTTGCCGTTGGCGTAGTTCTGCTGGTAGTAGTAGCTGTAGCCCGAACCCAGCGCGTCGTTGCCCACCAGGCCGTACGAGCCACGTATTTTCAGCACATCAAACACCGGCAAGGCGCGCTTGAAAAAGCTTTCTTCGGCAATGTTCCAGCCCGCCGACACGGCCGGGAACAGCCCGTAGCGGTTCGCCGCGCTGAAACGGTCGGAGCCGTTGTAGCCGGCATTGATCTGAAACAGGTAGCGGTCGGCGTAGTCGTAGCCCAGGCGCAGCGAGTAGCCCAGGAAGTTGGCCGGAATGAAGTTGTAGACGTTGTTGCTGTTGGCGGCGGTGTTGGAGTTGCGGTTGTACAGAGCCAGCCCCGAAACGTGGTGCTTGCCAAACGTGCGGTCGTAATTCAGGATGGCTTGCAGGTTGACCACGCGCGAGGTGCTGCGCGTGTCGTAGCCGGCGAAGTAGCGCTGGGTGCGGTACACGTTCACGTCGCGGGGCTCGTAGGTTTCCGTGCCGGGCGAGTAGATAAACGACGGAAACGAGTTGCGCGTCATGGAACGCGTGTAGTAGTAGTTGCTGGTGTAGGCCACCCGCCCCGTTGCCGTAAGGCCCTTGAGCCGGTCGGTGAATACACCTAGGTCCTGCTTGAGCGAGAGGACGCCGTTGATGTTGTTCTCGAAGTTGCGGTAGTAGCCGTTGTTGGTGAGGCGGCCCACCACGTTGTTCACGTTGTAGGCCGAGTTCACATCCCGCGACCATTTGCTGTAGCCATACGTCCCGTCGGGGTTGTAGATGGAATAGGCAAACGGAGCTAGGGTAGCAAAGCTGCTGTAGTCGTAAAATACGTCGCCGTAGGGCGAGTTGATGCTGTTGGGGCTGTTCACTGAGGGCGTGTTCACCTGAGCAAAGTTGCCGTACACGTCCACGCGCAGGTCCATGCCTTTGGTCACGTTGATGTCCAGGTTCGAGCGGTAGTTGTAGCGCTTCTGGTAGTAGTTGTTGTTTACCCCGGTGTTCTTGCTGAAATCATTCAGCATGCCGTTCTGAAACAAGTAGCCCACCGAGGTGAAATACTTCACGCGGGGCGAGCCGCCAGAAAGGTCGATGTTGGCCTTGTACTGCTGGCTCCAGTTGCGGAACAGCACCTTGCGCCAGTCCACGTTGGGGTGGCCGTAGGGGTCGGAGCCGTCTTTGAAGGCTTGCAGGTCGGCGTCGGAGAAGCGCGGCTTGAAGCCCGCCACCGGGTTGGCATTGTTGTCGTTTACCTGGGCCTGGTTGTAGAGCGAGGCGCTCTGGTAAGCATCCAAGTAGTGCGGAATCTTGGTGGGTTGCGCCAAGCCCGACTCGACCCTAGCCGTAATCTGGGGCGGACCATCTTTGCCCCGCCGGGTGGTGACTACGATAACGCCGTTGGCCCCGCGCACCCCGTAAATGGCTGTGGTAGCGGCATCTTTCAGAATTGCCAGGCTCTCGATTTCGTTGGGGTCGAGGCGGGCAAACTGATCGTAGGAATACTGGATGTCATCAACGATGATAAGCGGCTGGTTGTTCGAGTTGTAGCTGCTCACGCCCCGGATGAAGAACGCGGCGCCATCGGCACCCGGCTGGCCCGACGACTGCTGGGAGAAGAAGCCCGGCAGACGACCCACCAGCGCGTTCTGCAAGCTGGCTGAAGGGTTTTCGCGAATTTCGCGGCCGCTTACCTGGCTCACCGAGCCGGTTTGGGTGATTTTGCGCTGTTCGCCGAAGCCCACCACGGTTACTTCACCTAGCTCTTGTTCCGTCGATTCCATCGTCACATTGACGACCGTGCGGGTGCCCACCTGCACCTCGCTGAGCTTATAGCTCACGGAGCGAAATACCAGCACCCCGCTTTTACCCTTGAGGGTGAGGCGGTAGCGGCCTTCCCCGTCGGTGGCAATGCCATTGGCAGGCGTGTCTTTTTCGTACACCGATACGCCCGGCACGGGCCCTTGAAGGTCGCGCACCACGCCCTGCACCACCCGACCCTGCGCGTAGGCTAGCTGCGTAGCCACGCCCAGGGTCAACCATAGAAAGAGTAGAATTTTTTTCATGATCATCTGTTAGCTGTTAGCGGCTTGCTGTTAGCTGCTGGCTTTATCAGAAGTCAGCTCAAAAAGAAGCTAACCGCTACTAGCCAGCAGCTAACAGCTTGAAAATCACCAGCCGGGGTTTTGTGTCAGGTTCAGGTTCTTGGTGGTCTCGTCGTAGGGCAGCGGCAGGTAGTACAACCTAGGTTGGAAGGTCATGGTGGCTACCTGCTGGCGCGTGTAGATGTAAGTTGGGTTGGCAGCGGTGCCTTCCCTGGTAATCTGCACGCCGTAGAGTGGGCCGCTCAGCGCAGTTTCGGCAATTTTCCAGCGGCGCACGTCCCAGAAGCGGTGCTCCTCGAAGCTCAGCTCAATGCGGCGCTCGTTGCGGATCAAGTCGCGGGCCTCGCTCTGGCTGATACCTAGCTTCACGCCGTATCGCGCCGGCGAACCGGCCGTAATGCCCGCCCGCTGCCGAATCGCGAAGATGCGCTGCATGGCGTCCTCGGTGCGACCTAGCTCGTTAAGCGCCTCGGCGGCGTTGAGAAGCGTTTCGGCGTAGCGGAAAATGGGGAAGTTGTGGCTAGTGTTCGAGAAGGCCGTGGCGCTGGTGAAGTCGCCCATAAACTTGCGAAGGTAGTAGCCGGTGCGGGTCTGCACGGCGCTGCCGCCCGGCCGGTCGAGGCCACCCGTGAACGTTTCGACGTTGCGGTTCAGCCACTTAGTGCCGTTGGTGAATACCGTAGCGGCCAGGCGCGGGTCGCGGTTGATGTAGGAAACGGCACCCGTGGTCGAAACGGCCGCCCCCGCGTTGGTCGGAAAGGCATCCACAAAATCCTGGGTCGGGCTGGTGAGCCCCAGGCTGCTAATGCTGGCCGAGTTGTAGCCGATAGGCGTGTTGTACTGCTCGATGAGGGTGCTGTTCGCTACCTGCTTGCCCAAGATGATTTCCCGGTTACGCTTCGTCGTGAACACGCTCAGGTAAGCCGCCGGCGCCGCCGAAGTCGAGGTTTGCAGGGCGAAGTAGTTGAGGCCCACCAGCTCCTGCGCCGCGTCGAGCACCTTTTGCCAGCGGTTGGCGTCGTATGAAGGATAGCCCTGCAACGCGCCGGCCCCGTTTACGCCGCCCCCGTTGAACAGCGGGCTAGCCGCGTAGAGCAGCATCCGGCCCTTAAGTGCAATGGCGCAGCCCTGCGTGATGCGGCCCCAATCGGCGTCGGCCAGGCTCGCGTCTTTGCGCAGGTCGCCCTTGATGGCGTCGCACTCGCTCACGATGTAGTTGACGCACTCCTCGTAGGTGTTGCGCGGCAGCGCGAGATCATCGGTGAGGGTAAACACCTTGTCGCCGATGAGCGGCACGCCGCCGTAGCGCTTCACCAGTTCGAAGTACATCATGGCCCGGATGAAGCGCGCCTCAGCCTTCCACAAGCCTAGGTTAGCAGCCGTCGCCGGCACCTTGTCAACGTTGGCCAGGAAGATGTTGGTCCGCCGGACGGCCGCGTAGGCCGAACTCCAATACGCATCCGGGTTATTGACCACGCTCACCGTGCCGGTGAGGTAATATTCCACCGGCCGGTTGTTGCGCGAGGGCAACGCATCGCCGGAGGCAGCGTCGAGAAAGTCGCCGGGGTCCGTACCCGTGCCCACGCGGTTGAAGCCACCGGGCAGATACGAGTACAGGTCGTTGAGAAACCACTGCGCCAGGGTCGCGTTCTTGTCGGCGTTGTCCCACTCCAGCTCATCGGTGATGAGGTAGCGCGGCTCGGTTTCGGGATCTTTCTTGCAAGCAGTGGTACCCAGGGCCAGCACCAGGGCCGCCAAAGGAATGAGTAGCTTTTGATTCATATGCTGAAGCTCTTGGCTATAGTTTTTTTAGCTGTTAGCTGGTAGCTATTATGGGGAAGATACCGGCTGAAAAAAGCTAGCAGCTAACAGCCAATAGCTACCAGCTAAAAAAACTATAGCTTGATGTTGAGACCTAGGTTGAGCAGGCGCTGAATGGGATAAGCCGCGTTGTACACTTCCGGGTCGATGCGGTCGTACTGACTGAAGGTCAGCAAGTTCGTGGCGTTGAAGAACAGCCGCACACCTTGCACCCGCGCCCGCTGGCTGAGGTTCAGCGGGAACGTATAGCCTAGCTCCACGTTCTTCAGGCGCATGTAATTGTTGTTGTGCAGCCAGAAGCTGGAGGTGGCGAAGTTGTTGAGGTTGTTGCCCAGGCCCACGCGCGGGTAGGTGGCGTTGGGGTTGCTGGGCGTCCAGCGGTCGAGGTGCTGCTCGAAGGCGCCGCCGAAGCCGTTGTTCTGGAAGGCATATTCGCTGTTACCCTGCAGGTACACCTGCCGGTTGAGCACGCCTTGCAGCAGCACCGAGAAGTCGAAGCCCTTCCAGCGTGCGCCCACCGTGACGCCGAATGGAATCGAGGGCTTGGTGGAGCCGATAGCCGCCTGGTCGAACTGATCGATGATGCCGTCGCCATTCAGGTCTTTGTACTTGATGTCGCCGGGCTGGGGCGTGTAGCCTACGGTCGTGGCGTGGCCGGCTACATCGGCCGCGTTCTGGAACAAGCCTTCCGCCACGTAGCCAAAGCTCTGACCTACAGGCTGTCCGGTTCGCTGCATCCATTCGTAGGGGCGGTACACCTCGTCAATGGAAAGTACCCGCGAATTCTGCACGCCGATGTTGGCAGTGGCAAACAAACCTAGGTTGCCAAACGACTGCTGGTACGTCAGCTGGCCGGTCACGCCGTAGAAGTGGTAGCGGCCGATGTTCTCGTCGGGGTAGAGCTGGCCCAGCAGCGTGGTGCTGCGCCCGCGCTGCTGGAGCATGTCGTAGTAGAGCGAGTTGTAGTACTCCAGGGTAAAACCTAGGTGGTTGTCGAGCACGGCGCCCTGCACACCTAGGGTCAGCTTGCGGGCCTTCTCCCAGGTGCGATCGATGGTAGCCAAAACCTGTTCGGTGTTGGCGCTTTGCGTGCCAGCACCCGTGCCGAAGTACACAGCGGGCGTGTCGAAGTAGGTTTGGATGTAGCTGAAGTAGCCGGGGTTGTCGTTGCCCGTTAGGCCAATGGAGGTGTACAGCTTCAGAAACGACAGCCACTTCTGCGACTCCAGGAAGCTCTCCCGCGAGATGTTCCAGGCCAGGCCCGCCGCCGGGAAGAAGCCGTATTTGGTGCTGCCGTTGTCGGGGTAGCGGTTCGAGCCGTTCAGACCGAAAGCCAGCTCCGCCACGTATTTCTGCTGGTAGTTGTACGAAAACCGACCCGACAAACCCGTTACCGTGTATGGCAGATCGGAGTCGGTATTGGCCGATTGGCGGCTGCCGACCACAATGGCATTCAGCCCGTGCGCGGCAAACTGCCGGTTGTAGCCCAGGGCCGCTTCCAGGTACGTGGTGTTGCTCTGGTAAGAGATGCTGTTGCCATTAGCCTGGTCGCCGTTGGTGCCAAACTGCTGGTAAGTGGGGTTGCCGGTGGCCGGCGTGGTTTGCAGGAAAGTGGCAAACGTCTTGTTGCGCGCAATGTTCTCCGACAGGCTGGCGTAGTACGAGCCAGTGCCCCGCACAAACAGGCCGGGCGTCAGCTCATCGAGCGAGCGTTGCAGGTAGAAGTCGGCAATGACGTTTCGCTTGTAGTTCTGGCGGTAGCCCGAGCCTACTGTCTGCGCGTAGAGGTTGTTTTGAAACTGCTGGGTGCCGCCGTACGAGCCGTTGGTATTGAAAACCGGGTAGGCGTTGGCCGGCGTATTCAGCAGCGACGACAGGATGGTGGTTGTGGTCGAACCCGCGTCGTTGCCGTTCAGGATGCGCCCCAGCAGGCGGATGCCGCCGGTCAGCTTCTTGCTCAGCTGCAGGTCGATGTTCGAGCGGACCGTGTAGGCTTTGTAGTCGTTGCTGGTGTTGTACTTATTGATGTCGCTGGTTTGCAGCAGGCCCGACTGGCTCAGGTGCTCCAACGACACGAAGTACTTCGAGAACTGATTGCCGCCGCTCGCGCTAAAGGTGTATCGATTGAGTTGCGACGACTTTTTCAGCACCTGATCGCGCCAGTTCACGTTGGGGTGGCCGATGGGGTCCTGCCCGTTTTGGTACAAGGCCAGGTCGGCCTGGGTGTATACCGGCGCGAGGCCGTCGTTCACCCGGGCCTCGTTGTAGAGGGTAGCGTAGTCGTAGGCATCAAGGGCTTTCGGGAACTTAAGCGGTTGCTGCGTAGCCGATTGCACCGTAAAGGAAATCCGCGGCTGGCCCGGCGTGCCCCGGCGCGTGGTCACGTTCAGAATGCCGCCGTTGGTGTTGCGCACCCCTAGCATGGCGGTCGACAGCGCATCCTTCAGCACCGTCACCGACTCAATTTCCTCTAAGTCGAACGAGGTAACCGGGTCCAGGGAGCTGCTGGACCGCGCAATGCCATCAATCACAATGGTGGGGTTCCACCCTAGCACCGAGACCACCGAAAAGTCGTCGCTGGGGCGCCCCGACAGCTGAATGGCCTGCACACCCGCCGCTTGGCCGGCCAGCGCATTGAGGAAGGTAGTTACCGGAAACTTCTGCAAGTCGCGGTAGTAAATCGATTGTGTGGAAGCTGCCGTTAAGTCGGGCCGGATGGATGTATTAAACAGCAGCCGCACCGGCTTGAGCCGCGCCACGGCCGCGTTCTTCGTGTCGAGGGCGATAATCGGCTTCTGGTCGGCGCCTGCCACGAAGCGCCGCACCACCGAATTCTCTACGCTCAGCAGCAGCGTTTCGCCCGCGTTGATGCCCGGCATTTCCGCTTGGCCTACCGAATCGGTTACCGCCGCAATCGAGCCGCTCTCATTAGCCAGGTGCACACCCGTCAGCGGCTCGCCGTTTTCATCGGTGACGGAAGCCGTAAACACCGTCGGTATGGGAGGCTTAGCTAGCTCGGGTGGCGTACCTGGCGTGGAGGCAGGAGCCGGCGCGTTGGTGGCAGGGGCCACAATCGGCGCCTGCGTTGGTGAGGTTTGGGCCAGCACGTAGTTGCTGCCAGCCATACCAGCCGCAAGCAAGAGCAAACGTCGGAAGCCCCTTCGGTGTAAAGGTTTTATCATATAGTAGGGAGAACTGAGAAAGCTAGGTAGGCAACGGAACTTTACTCACCGCTTAACTACAAGTAACCGTAGTGCTGCTGTGCAGGTGGCAGCAACTTGCAGTCAAGGATAGTTCGACTCTTAGAAGCGGTTCACATTAAAGTATCGGCTTACCTGACACAGCCAGGAAGCCTGAGCCATTTAGAAAAGGAGAACTGATTTGCAGGCTAATCAATGCTTTTCCTCCTGTCTGGAAACGTTTCCAGGCTTTAGTATTTAAAATCAGACGTAAACAGCTTCTAATCTTTTGTACTGGTCCAGCAAGTAGATCGAGCACCTTGTTTCCAGCCTCAAACGGGCTCTTAGCCAAGTGACTCTGCAAGACGAAAGTAGAGCTTGTTTCGCCTCCTAGCAGGGGGCATTTCAAGCGAAAAGCGGGGTTAAATTAGTCTATTGCAAACCCCCGCAGCCTGTGTAAATGGCCTCCTGCTTTATGGTAATATGCTGATAGCTAGTTAGATTATTAAAACAATCATGGTGAAAAATAGTGTGCTTGTCTTTGAACACGCAAACGTTTGCGAGTAGCTCTCGCAAGGCTGTTGCTACGGCTCAGCAGCTAGTTACTACTTAGCTGTTAGGCCAACACACTAAAGCCTGGCTGCGCTGGTTTCCTGGTGCTCAGTGCATCCTTGCCCGCCCGGTTTGCGTTGTTGGGCTTGACGATATATTTCTTTCCGCCTCTCCCCTATGTCCAGTAATCTCGAATACCTAGACCCTGCGCTGATACCGCTTGAGCAAAAAGTTATTGCCTACCTGGCGGCCGAAGAAGAGCTGCGAAAAGCGACGGTAGCGGCCCGCAACCTGCCCGTCACGGAGGCAAAAATAGCCGAAGCAGAGGCCGAGTTTGACCAGCGGCCCGCCACCGGCAGCTTCGACCAAGAAGCCGACGAGGTGCAGCAAAAACTTCAGAACATGCACGAGGACCTCGAGGCTTTGCGCCAGGAGGTTCTGGAGCTGCTGCCCGTGCGCGACGAGTTTGTGAAGGTAAACCTAGGGTACGGCCCCAGCCGTGTGGGCGCCTTCACTGTCACCGCCCTCGATGGCGCTGTCGACTACGAGCTGCGCATCGTGCATTGATAGGCCCCGGTATCCCAGGGTTGAAACCCTGGGATACGTAGCGAGTAGTTCTTCTCCCACTAAATAGCCAGGGGGTTCAACCCTGGGCCTGGGGCCAGGAAGCTAGGTTAATACAATGACTTCGTAAAACCAACCTTGATGCGCACCTGGAAGTCGGAAATAACCTTGAAAATTTCTTTCAAGGTTACCTGCTCCACTTTCGTCAGCTTGTTGGGGTCCAGGTAATTATCGGGCGCGGTGCGGTCGTTGATGATCTGGATGGCTTGCTTTTTCAGGCGCATGCCCATCAGGTAATAATAGGCTTGCAATAGTTCCTGATACTCTTTTTGGGTGAAGACGTGCTGTTGTTGCAAGGCTTCCAGCCGTTCGCCCGTGTTGGTCAGGAAGATACGGTGCTTGAGCGCGTACACCCGCACCAGATCCACGATGGGCGTCATGGTTTTCTTCAGGTTGAACACCTGCTGATTGCCGATGGTGAAGGTGCGGAAGTTGCGGAAGAACGTCAGTGGCGGCTCGTATTGCAGGGCGTTGTTGGTCATGTGCAGGAAGAAGCTGTCCAGGGGGCGCTGCATTTCCTGGTTCAGAAACTCCTTGAGCTCGACCATGATATTCGGGTCGCCGTAGAGGTAGCGGCAATCGAAGAAGGCCGAAAACTTCATCACCTTATCAGGGTTCGACTCGGCCATCCATTCCAGATAGTTGCGCTTCCAGTGCGAAAGGGAGTGCGTCCACTTGGGGTTTTTGGCCATGTAGCCGCCCTCACAGAAGCTGAACCCAATGGAGTTAAGCCGATCAGAAATGATTTCGGCAAAGCGCAGGAAGTACTCGCGCACCAGCTCGCGCTGCTCGTTGGCTTTGTCTTCGTAGATGATGGCGTTGTCCTGGTCGGTGAGCAGGGTTTGCTCTTTGCGGCCTTCGCTGCCAAGCACCATAAACACGAACTTGGCCGGCGGCGGCCCCATTTCCACCACCACGCCTTCAATGACGCGCAGGGCAATGGTGTCCGTCACGGCCGTAATTACCTGGTTCACGATTTCGGCCCGCACGCCGCGGTTCAGCAGCTGGTACACCATCTTGGGCACCTCCTCCCAGCGACGCTTCAACTCATTGACCGACAGTGCCTGCCGCACCGACTGAATGAACACGAACGGCGACTGACCCTGGTCACTCAGCAGCTTGTTGCGGCTAATGAACCCAATGTAGCTCCCCGCCCTGCTGATGAGCAAGTAGCGGGTTTTGGTGCGAAACATCAGCAGTAGCGCCTCATACACGTACGCGGTGCTCTCGATAGAAACCACCGGCGTATCCATGATGCTCGCTACCGGCGCATCGGTGGCAGTCTGGCGGGCTACCACGTTGTCGCGCAGGGTAATATCCGTCACGTAGCCGATAACATTTTCCTGGGCATCGGTCACAAACAGGCAGCTGGTTTTGCCCTCGGCCATGTTGCGAGCCGCTTCGTACACGGGGGCATCCTGCCGACAGGTTATCAGATCCCGAAACTCAATAGCTTCCAGCCGCCGGGAGTAGAATTGGTCGGAGGCAATAGCGTTTTCCTCGGGTGCGCGGGAAGGCTTCACAAAATGCGCGTACTCATCATCGAGCATGCGCTCGCCGTAGCGGGCCGTGAAGTAGTGGAAGAAGCTTTCGTACGCCTGGCACAACTCCCGAAAATCGTGGCGGTGCAGGAAGTACACCACGGTGCCTTTCTTGGCAATGACGGTGCGGATAGAGCGCTTCTTATTCAGTAAGATAGACACGCCGCCGTAGCAGGAGCCGCGCCGATAATACTCCAGCACGCGCTTGTTCTGCTCGCTATCATAGAAGAAGGTTTCGTACTCGCCTTCCACAATGATTTCCACGCCGCGCATCTTGGTCTCATCCTGCAAGTAGATCATGCCTTCTTTGGGATGATGCACTTCTTTCAGCAAATCGACCACTCCTTCCAGCACGTCGTCGGGCAGCACGTTGAAGGGCGGTACCGTTTTCAGAAAAGCTAAGCGGTCCTCGTTCATGGAGCAGAGGTCTAAGGGGGTTCGGGGAGGAAAAAGGCGCAGTGTACGCCAGCGCAATTTCAGGAATAAGTAGCAGGCTATATACTTCGCAGGCGTAAGTCGGAGCACAAATGATGCGACCTAGGTGGCAAGGTACATGGTTTACCAAAGCCAGCAGCATCGTCTTGGTTTTGACAGAATAAGCTTGTGAGCTTGGCGCAGATAGATAACGGGCGCGCTACGCACTTAGCCGGCAGCCAGCCGAAAAGCAAGCAATTCATCAACCAACCTGCACTATACCAATAAAATATGTACTATTATGAATAATATAGTTCCTACTATCCCCCTTTAGCTACGGACCACTCCACGTATGCGCCGCCTGCTTTTATTATTTCTGCTGATTCTGATAATGGCGCCTGCGCTACCCGCTCAAAACCGGAAGGCCGATAGCCTACGCCAGCTTGTACAAGCTCATCCTCAACCCGATACCACCAGGGTACGCCGCTTGCAGGCCCTGGCCCTCGCTTTGGCCGCACCCGATTTGCCACAGTCGTTGGTTATTACCCGGCAAGCCCTAACCCTAGCCCAGCAGCTCGGGGATGTGAAGGGACAAACCCGTGCGCTGCTTTTGCTAAGTACGCTGGCGCGCCGGCAGACCAACTACGAGCAAGCGCGGCACTACGCTCAGCAGGCGCAACGGCTGTTTGTGCGGCAGGCTAACCGCCGCGGCCTAAGCCAGGTATATCTGGAATTGAGTCTGATTGATCTGATTCAGGGAAATTTCGCGCAGGCCATCAACGCGGGCCTGCGGGGCCTGCCTTTGGCGGAGCAAACTGGCGCCGTCATGACACAGACCCGTCTGCAAGCAACCTTAGGTTCGCTCTACGCTCGCCTGGGCGACCACAACGCGGCAATTCCTATGCTGAAAGCCGCCCTGCGTAATGGCGAAGGGAAAGATCCACAGGTAACTATTAGTGCTGCGACCGAGCTAGGCACCGTTTATCAGGAACAGAAAAACTGGCGCTTAGCTCTCCGCTATTTCCAACAGGCCTTACAAATCGCTCGTGAGCAGCAAGATCAGCAGAGCGAAACTGTGGCCTTGGTCAATTTGGCCGATGCGTATTGGAGTCAAGGCAATTACGCGCAGGCGCGGGTCTACAGCGGGCAAGCGCGGGCCCGCGCCCACGCCGCACAGGACACCTACATCTTACCTAACGCGGAGTTGATTCTGGCCAAGCTCTACCTCCATACGCACCAGCTCGATAGTGCGCTGACGCTGGCCCGGCATGCGCTACAGCTTAGCCAGCAAGCGCGTAGCCAGACTAACTTACAGGATGCTAACAAGTTGTTGGCACAGGCTTACGCGCAGCGCGGCAACTTTACCGAAGCGTATCGGCACCAGCGCCTCTACATGGCTTACTCCGACACGCTGAAGGGAGAAGAAACGCAGCGCAAAACCAGCGCCTTGCGCTACGGCTACGAGCTGGATAAAAAGCAGGCGCAGATTGCGCTTCTCACCAAAACCCGCCAGTTGCAGGCCCAGCAAAGCATCCGGCAGCGCCAGCAGTTGTATGCTTTGCTGGCCGGCCTAGGTAGTGTGGTGCTGGTGGCCGGCCTGCTGTGGCGCAACGTGGTGCTCAAGCAGCGCGCCAACCAACGCCTGAACGCCAAGAACGACCAGATTGCCCAGCAGCGCGACAACCTCAACCGCACCCTGACGCAGCTAAAAGCCACTCAGAACCAATTAATTCAGCGCGAGAAAATGGCTTCGTTGGGCGAGCTGACGGCCGGCGTGGCCCACGAAATCCAGAACCCGCTGAATTTCATCAACAACTTTGCGGAAGTGAGCGTTGAGCTGGCCGCCGAGCTAGCCACGGAGCTGGCGCAAGAAAACATTTCCTCGAAGGGCCAGCCGCTGATTACCGAATTACTCCAGGATTTAACGCAGAACCAGCAGAAGATTCATCAGCACGGGCAGCGCGCCGACGGCATTGTGAAGAACATGCTGGCGCACTCGCGCTCCGGCGCCGGCCAGCATCAGTTGCTCGACGTGAATGCCCTGGCGCAGGAAGCCTGGCGCCTGGCGTATCAGGGCGCGCGCACCAAAAACAGCCACTTCAAGGCAAAGCTGGCTTTGCACCTGGCGCCCAACCTAGGTTCGGTCAGCGGCATTGCCTCCGACATCACGCAGGCGCTACTGAACCTGTTTGCCAACGCCTGCTACGCCACCGCCGAAAAGCAAAAGCAGCTCGGCGCCGCTTACCAGCCGGAAATCGTGCTGACTACCCGTGACCTAGGTACACAGGTTGAAATTCAGATCCGCGACAACGGCATCGGGGTTGCGCCGGCCATCGGCGAGAAGATTTTTCAACCTTTTTTCACCACCAAGCCGCCCGGCGAAGGCACCGGCCTGGGTTTGTCGCTCAGCTACGACATCATCACCAAAGGCTACGGCGGCTCTCTCACGTTTATCAGTGAGGAAGGAGAATTTACGGCGTTTACGTGCGTAGTGCCCCGCCAACCGGCCGAAGATCAAACCGAAATCTAGGTTTTCAGAAGCGCCACCAGGGGCGGCGCGTTTCCGTCGGAACGGGCGGTAGCTGCTGATGCGCAATGACTTGCTCGGTGATGTCGCCCTTGCGTTGCAGCTCAAAGAAACACCGCGCCGCCGCCTGCGCATCGACCCAGGCATCGTGCTGGTGCAGCAGCGGCTCCTGAAACAAGCGTTTGTACAGCTCGCCCAGCGACAAGTAGCGCTGCCCGGCCGGCCGGATAAATCCTTCCGTGAGCTTCATCGTGCAGAAAGTGGGCAGCCTCTGCAACGGATTATCGAGGTGCAAGCGGTAGAAGCCGGCCCCGATCATGTGCAGATCCAGCTCCATAAAATGCGCGACCACCATCGGCTGGTAGTGCGCCAGGTCGTCGTGCAGCCGCTGCATCACCGAGGCCCGATCCTGCCCATTAACGCGCAGAAAATCAGGCGTGAGGCCGTGTACGCGCAGTGAGCCGGGACTGATCTGCACGCCGTCGGGAAGCGGCAGGTAGTGGTTTTCGGCTTTCACCTGCTGTCCGTCTTTGGTGTAGATCACCCAGGCCAGCTGCACGATGTAAGGCCAGTTCTGCTCGGCCGCATACGGCTGGCTCCAGTCGGTGGGCAGCCCCGACGTTTCCGTATCGACGAATAGCAAAAACTCTCTCACAAACCTAAAAGCTAGGATACGCCATGAACATGGCCGCAAAGGGAAGCGCCCGGTGCTCCGCCCGACGAAGGTAGCAGCAACATCTATCTTTTTGCCTTCAGACACCTAGGTATTTGCCGGTGTCCTTGTACTGCTTAACCAAAAAGCAAAGGTTTAGATTTCGGGAATAACACAAACGTTTGTGCTGATCTACGCCGTAGATTGTGCTACTTACCAAGATTGCCTACTTTGCCGACCTCATCCGGTTTTCGAACGGGAGCGGCTCCATTACGTACGCATGCTAGGTAAGCAGGCTAGCGGCTGCCTCAGCCCTGGTCAGCTAGTCCGCTCCGCTTTTCTTCCCAGCCAACGCCTTTCTAATCAACTCATTTCTCTTTTCATGGCTTCTACAACCACCACCTCCCTGGAACAGCTTAGCGTCGATACCATCCGATTATTGTCGGTCGATATGGTGCAAAAGGCGAACTCAGGTCACCCTGGTCTGCCGCTGGGCGCCGCCCCGATGGCTTACGTGCTGTGGTCGCGCTTTTTGCGCTTCAACCCCCAAGACCCAAAATGGCCCAACCGCGACCGGTTTGTGCTGTCGGCCGGCCACGGCTCGGCGCTGCTCTACAGCCTGCTGCACCTCTATGGCTACGATTTGCCGATGGACGAGCTGAAGCAGTTCCGTCAGCACGGCGCCCGCACGCCCGGCCACCCCGAGTCGAACGTGACGCCCGGCGTGGAAGTAACGACTGGCCCCCTAGGTCAGGGCTTCGCCAACGGTGTGGGCATGGCCATGGCCGAAGCGCACCTGGCTGCCGTGTACAACAAGCCAGGCTTTGAGGATATTCAGGACCACTACACCTACTCTATCGTCAGCGACGGCGACCTGATGGAAGGTATTGCTTCGGAGGCAGCTTCGCTGGCAGGTCACTTGCAGCTCGGTAAGCTCATCTACCTCTACGACGACAACAATATCTCGCTCGACGGTCCCACCAACCTCTCCTACACCGAAGACGCCATGAAGCGCTTCGACGCCTACGGCTGGCACACCCAGCATGTGGCCGACGGCAATAACCTCGACGAAATTGAAGCCGCCATCAGGGCTGCCCAAGAGGTAAAGGACAAGCCGTCGATTATTGCGGTGAAAACCATTATCGGCTTCGGCTCGCCGCTGGCCGGCACCAGCAAGTCGCACGGCAGCCCCCTAGGTCCTGACAATGTTAAGAAAACCAAGGAGTTCTACGGCTGGGACCCCGAAGCTACGTTTGTCGTGCCCGATGAAGTATATGAGCACCTGCGCGCGCCCGGTCAGCAAGGTACCGAGCTGCAAAAGCAGTGGGACGAGAAATTCAAGCAGTACGAGCAGCAATTCCAAACGGAAGCGCAGCAGTTCCACGTTTCCTTTAACGGCGACTTGCCCGACGGCTGGGACAAAGACCTGCCGGTGTATACGCCCGCCGATGGCGAGCTGGCTACCCGCCAGGCTTCCGGCAAAGCGCTGACTGCCTTGAAGAAATCAGTGCCGTTTATGTTCGGCGGCTCGGCCGACCTAGCTTCGTCGAACGAGATGGACAAGTCGGGCGACGACTCGTTCCAGCCCGGCCACTACGAGCGCAGCAACATCTGGTTTGGGGTGCGCGAGCACGCCATGGGCGGCATCATGAATGGCATTGCCCACCACGCCGGCCTGCGCACCTACGGCGGCACGTTCCTCACCTTCTCCGACTACATGCGCGGTGCCATCCGCCTCACGGCCCTAGCCGAGTCGGCCTCCACGTTCGTGTTCACCCACGACAGCATTGGCCTGGGCGAAGACGGCCCGACTCACCAGCCCATTGAGCAGGTGGTGTCGCTGCGCACGCTGCCCAACGTAGTGGTACTGCGCCCCGGCGACGCCAACGAAACCACCGAAGCCTGGCGCATCGCCATGACGACGCCGAAGTCGCCCGTGTGCCTGATCCTGTCGCGCCAGAAGCTGCCGATTTTCGACCAAACTGTCCTAGGTTCGGCCCGCGAAGGTGTAGCCAAAGGCGCTTACATTCTGAGCGAAGCCGATGGCGGCACGCCCAAGCTAATCCTTATCGCTACCGGCTCGGAAGTGGGCCTGGCTTTGGAGTCGCAAAAGGCGCTGCAAGGCGAGGGAATTGCGACCCGCGTGGTGAGCATGCCTTCGTGGGAACTGTTTGAGAAACAGGATAAAGCCTACCAGCAACAAGTGCTGCCGCCTACGGTGCGCAAGCGCGTTTCCATTGAGGCAGGTTCGCCGATTGGTTGGGCCAAATACGTTACCGACGAAGGCACGAGCATCAGCATGAACCGCTTCGGCGAATCGGCGCCGGCGGAGTTCCTGTTTGAGGAGTTTGGCTTCACGGTGAAGAATGTAGTGGAGGTGGCGCACACCGTTCTGCAAGATCAGCCCGCCGAAGAAGACAAGAAGCAGGTGGTTTCGTAAGGAACCTAGGTTAGCAGAACGTCATACTGCGCTTGCCGAAGCATCTCACCGCTTCGTTGAACCATGTAGAGACGCAACATTTTGCGTCTCCTCGTTGCTGATGTTGTTTACCTAGGTTCTTCTAGCCGGTCGTTCAACGAGGAGACGCAAAATATTGCGTCTCTACATAGTTCAACAGCAGCACGCTAAATCAAGCATGACCGCTTAACGATTTTACGAACAGTATAAATCGTCTAATTCAAACTAGAAAAAAGACAATGTACTTTCGCTTTGTTTAGAAGCTGAAGTACATTGTCGCCCAAACAGCGTGGGCTGGTATTGCAGCGCCAGCGCCATTTTTCAAAACGGTTCTTTCAATCCCACATTCATGAACCCATTAGTAGAAATACGCCAGTTCAACCAAAGCATCTGGCTGGACTTTATTCGTCGCAAGATCCTGGTTAACGGCGATTTACAAAAGCTAATTCAGGAAGACAGCCTGCGCGGCGTGACTTCCAACCCCGCCATCTTCGAGAAAGCCATCGGCGGCAGCGACGACTACGATGCGATTATCCGCTCGCTGGCGTTGCAGAATAAATCAACGGAGGAAATCTACACCTCGCTGGCCATTGCCGACGTGCAGCAGGCCTGCGACTTGTTCCGTCCGCTTTTCGACAGCAACGACAACTCCGGCGACGGCTACGTGAGCCTGGAAGTTTCGCCCGAACTGGTGAACGACACGGAAGGCACCATCGAGGAAGGCATGCGCTTCTGGAAGGCTGTCGATCGGCCCAACGTGATGATTAAAGTGCCCGCTACGCTAGAGGGTTTGCCGGCTATCCGGCGCCTCATCAGCGAAGGCATCAACGTGAACGTGACGCTGATTTTCGGCCTGGAGCGCTACCGTCTGGTGGCTGAAGCCTTTATTGCCGGCATGGAAGACCGCGTGAAAGCCGGTCAGCCCATCGACAACATCGGCTCGGTAGCTAGCTTCTTCCTCAGCCGCATCGACGTGCTGATTGACCCGATGCTGGACAAGATGGTAGCCGAAGGTGGCGATAAGGCTCAGATTGCGGAAGGCCTGATCGGCGAAGTAGCTATTGCCAGCGCGAAGAAAGCGTATCAGATTTATAAAGAGATATTTGCGGGTCCGCGTTGGGAAGCGCTGAAAGCGAAAGGTGCCAACACGCAGCGCCTGCTGTGGGCTAGCACCGGCAACAAAAACCCGAAGTACGACGACCTCAAGTACGTAGAGTCGCTCATCGGGCCGCACACGGTGAACACGATTCCGCTGGAAACGCTGGATATCTTCCGTGAGAAAGGCAAGCCCGCCGTGCATTTGGAAGACAACCTCGATAAGGTTGACCAAGTGCTCAACGACCTGCCCAAGCTAGGTCTGGACCTGGAAGCCCTCACCAACCAGCTCGAAGTAGAAGGCGCACAGAAGTTTAAGGATCCGTTCGGCAAACTCATGCAGGCGTTGGAGAAGAAGCGCCAGCTCGCTTTCGCCGAGACAACGCCGCCCGCCACGTTCCAGCTAGGTCAGTACCAGGCCGATATTGACGCGAAGGTGCAGGAGTATAAGAGCAGCAACTTCATCGAAGGTTTCTGGCAGAAAGAGGCCACGCTCTGGACCCAGGATGCCGAAGCGCAGGAGAGTATCCGCAGCTTCATGGGTTGGTTGCGCGTAGCCGAAACGATGGCTCCGATGGCGCCCGCGTTGGAGCAGTTTGCCCACTCTGCGAAAGCCGAAGGCTACACGCACGTTGTGGTAATGGGCATGGGCGGCAGCTCGATGGCTCCTATTGTGTTCGAAAAATCATTTCCGAAAGGGGAAGGATTCTTGGAAATGCTGGTGCTTGACACCACGGACCCCGGCACGGTGCGCCACATCGAAGAGAGCGTGCCATTGGAAACGACGCTGTTTATCGTAGCCAGCAAATCGGGCACAACGGCCGAGCCGCTTGCTTTCGGCGACTATTTCTACGAAAAGGTGAAGGAAATCAAAGGCGACAAGGCCGGCGAAAACTTCATTGCCATCACCGACCCCGGCTCCAAGTTCATCAAGACGGCCGAAGAGCTAGGCTACCGCCGTATTTTCCTGAACTTCACGGAAGTGGGTGGCCGTTTCTCGGCCCTCACCTACTTCGGTTTGGTGCCGGCCGCGCTGTATGGTCTCAACGTAGGCGAGATTCTGGAACGCGCCATTCGTATGATGCGTGCTTGCGGTGCTTACGGCACCACCGAAGAAAACCCTGGCTTAGACTTAGGTGTGGCGCTCGGCATTATGGCCCAGCAAGGCCGCGACAAGCTGACGCTGATCGTGCCGCAGTCGCTGAGCGACCTAGGTCTGTGGCTGGAGCAATTACTAGCTGAAAGCACGGGCAAGGAAAGCAAAGGCATCCTGCCGGTGGCCGGCGAGCCGTTGGTTGAACCTAGCCTATACGGCCACGACCGGGTGTTTGTGTACGTGGGCTACCAGAACGAAGCCGACGAAGCCAATAAGCAGAAGCTGAATACGTTGCAGCAAGCCGGCCACCCGGTTATCACCATTTTGATGGAAGATCCGCTCGACCTAGGTCAGGAGTTCTTCCGCTGGGAAGTGGCTACGGCTATCGTAGGCGCGGTGCTCGGCATCAACCCCTTCGACCAGCCCAACGTGCAGGCCGCCAAAACGGCTACCGATAAGCTGATGAAGGTAGTAGCCGAAGAAGGCAAGCTGCCCGAAGAAGAAAAAGCACTGGAAGCCGATGGCGTAGCCTACTACGGCACCAGCACCGGCGACAATGCCGCTGATTTGCTGGCCAGCTACTTCCAAGCCAACCCCGGCGACTACGTAGCCATTCAGGCTTACCTGACGGAAACGCCCGAGCTGAACCAATCCATCGAGCAGCTGCGCGAGTATCTGCAAGAGAATCTGCACGTTGCGACTACGTTCGGCTACGGCCCACGCTTCCTGCATTCGACGGGCCAGTACCACAAAGGCGGCCCCAACACGGGCCTGTTCTTACAGCTCACCGCTGATAACCCGAACGATCTGCCGCTACCGGGCCGCTCCTACAGCTTCGGTACGCTGAAGAACGCTCAGGCCCAAGGCGACCTGGAAGCGCTGCGCAACTACGACCGTCGTACGCTGCGCGTGCACCTAGGTGCCGACCCGGCCCAAGGCATCCAGACGTTGCTACAGGCTGTAAAAGCCGCTTCGTTGAACGCAGCACAAGCGTAAGTGATTAATAAGCAACGGCCTTGTCGACAAATCGACAAGGCCGTTGCCTTTACTAGTAGCCCTTTTTCGGACTACATCGACGGGAACGTTTCAGGTCGACAGTGTTCCAGAGAAATCTTAATGTCCCACTTTTGAATGCCTTTTCTCTACTCCCCCTTCCCATCCAATGAATCTTAAAAAAGTAGCCCTTCTCGCCGGACTTAGCTGTACAACTTCTTTTTCAACGTTTGCACAATCGATTGTGATGAACGTGCAGGCCGGCGACCCCAAACTGCAAATCAGCAAACACATCTACGGACAATTTGCTGAACACCTAGGTCGCTGCGTCTACGGCGGCTTTTGGGTGGATGAAAACCTGAACGTGCCCAAAAAGGACCGGCTTCGCCTCGACGTCATTGAAGCCCTAAATAAGATCAAAGTCCCGAACCTGCGCTGGCCCGGCGGCTGCTTCGCCGACACCTACCACTGGCGCGACGGTATCGGTCCGCGCACCCAGCGCCCGAAGATGCTGAACGGCACCTGGGGCGACGTGGTGGAAGACAACAGCTTCGGCACCCACGAGTTCCTGGAGCTGTGCGACATGCTGCACACGGAGCCTTACATCGCCGGCAACCTAGGTAGCGGCACGGTGGAGGAAATGTCGAATTGGGTGGAATACCTGAACCTGAACGGCGACACGCCACTCGCCAAAATGCGCGCGCAAAACGGCCACCCGGAGCCGTATAAAGTGAGCTTCTGGGGCACTGGCAACGAAAGCTGGGGCTGCGGCGGCAACATGACGCCCGAGTTCTACGCCGACCAGTACAAGCGCTACGCGACGTTTGCCAAGAGCTACCCCGGCGCCCCGCTGCGTAAAATCGCCAGCGGTGCCAACGGCGACGACCGCAACTGGACGGAAGTCTGCATGAAGAAGATTCCGGTGGATCAGATGTGGGGCATTTCGCTCCATTATTACACACTGCCCACCGGCAATTGGAGCAAGAAAGGCCCAGCCACCGGCTTCGACGAGCAGGCTTACTTCAACACGGTGAAGAACAGCCTGAAAATGGACGAGATTGTGGCGGCGCACTCCGCCATTATGGACAAGTACGATCCGCAGAAGAAGGTCGCGCTGGTGGTCGACGAGTGGGGCGTATGGACCGACGTGGAGCCCGGCACGAACCCGGCCTTCCTCTACCAGCAGAACACGCTCCGTGACGCGCTAGTAGCTGGCACCACGCTCAACATCTTCAACAATCACTGCGACCGGGTGAAAATGGCGGAGCTAGCCCAAACCATAAATGTGCTGCAAGCCCTCATCCTGACGGATAAAGAAAAAATGCTGCTCACGCCCACGTATCACGTCTTCGACCTCTACCAGGTGCACCAGGACGCGCAGTACCTGCCCCTGCAATTCACCAGCCCCGACTACGCGTTGGGCAAGGAAAAAATCCCGGCTCTGAACGCATCCGCGTCGAAAGACAAGGATGGTGTGGTACATATTTCCCTCGTAAATCTGGACCCGAAAAAATCAGTTAAAATCGAATCAGGTATAGATGGCGTGGCCTGGAAAAATGTAACGGGTCAAATTCTTACGTCAGCTAAATTCTCGGATTATAACACCTTCGACAAGCCAAATAATGTTAAGCTAGCTCAATTTAAAGGAGCTAAAAAGCGCGGCAATAAGCTGGAAGTTGAAGTACCCGCGCAATCAGTCGTTGTATTAGCGCTGAAGTAGAAACCTAGGTTGTATGTTATAAGCAATTGCCTTTTGCTTGATAGTTTCTCTGACTCCCAACAAGAAAGCCATGCAGAAATGCGTGGCTTTCTTGTTTTTAAGTCTTGAAGTACCCAGAACAATGATATTGAAAGCCTCTTGGTCGCTTAACAAAAGCCAGATATACGGCTCAGCAGTAGTAGCAGCTAAAATAAGATGCGCTGCAAATCAGTGAAACAGATCCTTCTCCTTTTACTTGATATTGACTCATGCTTTCCTTTCTGGTTCATGCTTTTACAAACTCCATCAATTACATACAGCTAATTGTATATTACCTAAAAGTACTTCTCCTTCCTCCCCGATAAACAGCAAATTCAATACTTAGCTGCTACCTCCGGATTGGGTTAGCAGAGAATATATTTTACCTGAGTCTGATTAGCTGCGGTATAGTTTTATGGAAAGGAGAAACCTAGGTTCTCAGCAGATGAAAAAACCAAAAAGCTCCTGCCGTGTCAGGCAGGAGCTTTTTGGTTGCGGTAAATTCGAAGGAATTAGCCTTGGTTTTCAACCTTTTTTGGGCGACCGGGGCGCTTAGCACCTTCAGCGCGGGGCTTACGCTCTTTTTTAGCAGGCTGATAGCCTTCCTGAAATACTGCCGAAAGCTCATCAAAAGCTGTCTGGAGCTTGTTAAAAGCCTTTCGCATGTCGCCAATCACTTGCTCATTAGTGGTGGCGTTTTGAATCATGTCTTGCAGCTTATTTAAATCCATATTTGCCACTGTCGTAGGTATTTTGGTGGTTGAAAAAATCGTTTTGTTTTCTGATTACGACGACAAAGAAAAAAAGATTTTATTATAAAGCAATAATTAATTCCTATTCCTATACTTCACAGCTTTCACTAATAACACATTTTTGAACATCATTGACGTAGCTTGTAAGAGACTAATTGCTTGTCTTTCTTTCACAAATCTCCTGCTCAGCAAGACATCTGCTCGAAGATAATACCCTAAAAACTTCATTATTAATCTGTACTTTCTTCTTCCTACTTGTTGGCTGCTAGTCTTCAGAATCTATTGCAGATATTGTTGTCAGCCGGCAGGCGACGATACCAATTTTACTTTCTCCTGTGATAATCATTCTACAAATGATATAATTTCATTACTTCTCTACCTCAATAAACCTAGGCTTTCTATCATAACGCTTTACTAGCTCTGGGCGCGTAAAAAACCGCGTTGCTCCTATTTCACTAAGATACCTGACGAACTACCTAGGTAATTTGAAGTCAGACCTAGTAGTAGCTGCAACTTTATAATAGCTCACTGGTAGAACTTACCTAACGTAGGTAACTAAGCTGAAGCTTTAGCAGTACCTAGAATTATCATTCCTCCCCCACTCAATAATTAAATCCAAAATGACTGACCAGACAAATGAATTTCCTGGCTCTTTGGCCAGCAAAGGACTGCCAACGCCCATTCTGAATGAGTTGGAGCACCTGATCGAGCACCAGCATATCACGGAAGCTATGGTGCCCGAAAAAGCTCCAGCGCTTGCCGAACAGCTTATGCAGTTCTACGAGCGGCAGTACAGCATGCCAGTTGAAAACAAAACGGAATTTGCGGCGCTGGTGACAGCCGAAACTTGGAACTACCTGTATCAGATGCGCGATGGCAAAGCCGCGCAGGAACTCTAAGCTGGTCGGATAGGTGCGCTGCTCATAGACGCTGTAATTTCTATACGCGCCCCTAGGTTGGCAGGAATTCAGGCAAAATCTGATGCGAAAAGCTGTAAAAAGCAAAAGCCGGTCAATGACCGGCTCCTGTTCCACAACCAAAACACCTAAAAAACTATTCTTTCGAAATAGCTTATTACAATGCTCGTGCCAAAAACCAGTTGACCCTCTTTAAATACGAAATATCAAGCTGCCGGCTAAGCTAGCATCCTGACGAAAAGCTAGTCTGAGAGTCGATAAACGGCCATTTACTCGTAAATTGCCTAGCTAGCAAAGCAGTTGTATATATTTTTTGCCTTTGACTCTCCCCTTTATGGAAGCTCCCCACGACGACTTTATGCGCGAAGCCATTCGCCTTTCCATCGAAAAAATGCAGGCCGGCCATGGCGGCCCATTTGGGGCGGTAGTAGTGAAAGATGGTCAGGTTATCGCCCGCGGCTTCAACCAGGTTACCAGCACCCACGACCCGACTTGCCACGCGGAAGTCGATGCCATTCGTAAAGCCTGCGCGGCCCTGGGTACCTTCCAACTTACTGATTGCGACCTGTATACCTCCTGCGAGCCGTGCCCGATGTGCCTGGGGGCAATCTACTGGGCTCGTCCGCGGCGCGTGTTCTACGGCAACACCAAGCAGGATGCCGCCGCTATCGGCTTCGACGACCACTTCATCTACGATGAGCTTGAGAAACCGCTGAGTGAGCGCGCTATTCCGATGCACGAACTATTGCGGGAAGAAGCCTCGGCCGGATTCCGAGCCTGGGAAGAGCACGAAACCCGAAAGGAATATTAATCTTGAATCACCTGCTTCGTCTCAACCTAGGTTTCAAACAAAGAAAGAAGGCCCGAATGCAGCTGCATTCGGGCCTTCTTTCTTTGTTTATCATGCGTCGTCCACAAAATTCGGGCGGCGCCGTGGCTCAGATATAGATCTTACTTGCCGCGCATGCCCATCATCTTGGCCATCTGCGCCATGCCGCCTTTGGTCTGGCTCATCTTGTTCATGGTACGCATCATCTTGCGCATATCCTCGAACTGCTTCATCAGGTTGTTCACCTGCTGAATATCAGTACCCGAGCCTTTGGCGAGGCGCTTGCGGCGGGAGCCGTTCAGCAGCTCGGGTTGGGCGCGCTCCTGCGGAGTCATGCTCTTGATGATGGCCTCGATTGGCTTGAAGGCATCGTCGTCAATATCAATATCCTTGATGGCCTTGCTCATGCCGGGAATCATGCCGACCAGGTCCTTCAGGTTACCCATCTTCTTAATTTGCTCCAACTGCGAGAGGAAGTCGTCGAAGTTGAACTGGTTCTTGCGAATCTTCTGGTTGATGCGCTTGGCCTCGTCCTCATCGAACTGCTGCTGAGCACGTTCCACGAGTGAGATGACGTCGCCCATACCTAGGATACGCTGGGCCATACGATCCGGATAGAACATATCCAGCGCCTCCATCTTCTCCCCCGTCGAGATGAACTTGATGGGCTTCTCCACCACGGCCCGAATCGAAAGGGCCGCACCACCGCGCGAGTCACCGTCGAGTTTGGTGAGCACCACGCCATCGAAGTTCAGGCGGTCATTGAAGGTTTTGGCCGTGTTCACCGCGTCCTGACCCGTCATGGAGTCAACCACGAACAGCGTTTCCGACGGGTTGATGGCGCGCTTCACGGCCTCGATTTCGCGCATCATCTGCTCATCCACGGCCAAACGACCAGCGGTGTCGATGATGACTACTTTCTTGTTGTTTTTGCGCGCGTACTCAATGGCATTCTGCGAAATCTCAACCGGATTCTTGTTTTCCGGCTCCGAGTACACCTCCACGCCAACCTGCTCGCCGAGCACCTTCAACTGGTCGATAGCGGCGGGGCGGTACACGTCGCAGGCGACCAGCAGCACGTTGCGGTTTTGCTTTTTGATGAAGCTAGCTAGCTTACCGGCGAAGGTTGTTTTACCCGAACCCTGCAAGCCCGACAGCAGCACGACGGCCGGCTCGCCCTTAATAACAATGTCCTGCTTCTCGCCGCCCATGAGTTCGGTCAACTCATCGTAGACGATCTTTACCATTAGCTGGCCCGGCGAAACCGTCGTCAGCACGTCGCGGCCCATGGCCTCGTCCTTGATCTTGTCGGTTACTTCTTTGGCAACCTTGTAGTTCACGTCGGCATCTACCAGCGCCCGGCGGATTTCCTTGATGGTAGCGGCTACGTTGATTTCCGTGATGCTGCCCTGACCTTTCAGAGTCTTAAACGCACGGTCGAGTTTGGTACTTAAGTTATCGAACATCTGCTGATGTGCTGATTATGTAATTTACTAATGAGCTGATTTCAAGGCTAAGAAGCCTTATTCAGCACGATGTTTTCGAGAATGGTGAGGCGGCGCACCACGTCTTCCGTTACGGATTGATTTGCTTCCACCTTCTCCAGTCGCTGGTCGATGCGTTGCACCGTCTGCTTTACTTCGGTTACTTCTTGCTTGAGTTCCGTTACTTCTTGCTTCAGCTCAACTATTTCCTGCTTCACTCCGGCAACCTCCTGCTTGAGACCGTCTACGTCAGTTCGCAGTTCAGCTACCTCTTGCTTCACGCCTACAACTTCCTGCTTCACAGCATCAATCTTGCCTTCCACACGGATGAAGCCATCTACTATAGCAGTGGCGAAGTTGTTGAACGCACTGACAAACTCCTCCCGTAACTCGGTGATTTGCTGCTTATTTTCTTCCGTTTGCCGGTCGATTGCCCGCAGAACGTCGCCCATTATCGCCAGCAGTTCGGAGTTATCATCAGCCATATAGCTAAAAGGAAATAGTGAGGAGCAAAGTTTCGCTTCCCAAAATTAACCAGAAAACCCAGAAAGCCGATACTGCTTACCTTCGCGGTTTCTTTCAGCTGTTAATTCGGTTTCTTCTATGCGCCTGCTCGTCATTACTTATTACTGGCCACCTTCGGGGGGCGCGGGCGTGCAGCGTAGCTTGAAGTTTGTGAAACATCTGCCGGCGCTGGGGGTGGAATGCACCGTCATCACCGTCGATCCGGAAAAAGGTGCTTACCCCGTGCTCGACCATTCGCTGGCCGACGAAATTCCGGCCGGCGTGCGCGTCATCCGGACGGATACTTCGGAGCCTTTTGGCAGCTATAAGAAGCTGACTGGCCGGCAGCAAATTCCTTACGGCGGCTTTGCCAACGAAAGCAAAACCAGCTTTCAGCAACGGTTTTTCAAATTTGTGCGCGGCAACGTGTTTATTCCGGACCCGCGCCGCGGCTGGAACCGGCATGTGCTACGCGCGGTAGCCGATTTGCTGGCCCAAGGCGAGCAGTTCGACGCGGTGCTGACCAGCTCCCCGCCGCACTCCACCCAACTGATCGGCCTGGCACTAAAGAAGCGCTACGGGCTACGCTGGCTGGCTGACCTACGCGACCCGTGGACGGATATTTATTACCACAAGGAGCTGAATCAGACCCTCCCTGCCCGTTGGCTCGATACCTACTACGAACGCCAGGTGCTGGAGCAGGCCGATGCGGTACTCGTCACTAGTCCCGACACGAAGCGGCTGTTTCTGGGCAAGTCGCCGCGGCTTGTGGCGAGTAAATTCCACGTACTGCCCAACGGCTACGACGAAAGCGACTTTCGTATTCGCTCCACCCCACCCACTGATTGTCTACTGATTACGCACACGGGCACCATCAGCGAGACGTACCATATTGAGCTATTCCTGAAGGCTTGCGCCGAATGTCTTCAGCGCCATCCGCAGGTGCCGTTGCAGCTGCGTTTCGTGGGCAAGGTGTCGGATGGCGTGCGGCGGCAGATTGAGGAAAATAACCTAGGTGCGCACGTCGAGTTCATTGCGTTTGTGCCCCACGAGGAGTCGGTGCGCTACCTACTGCGGGCCACGGTGCTGCTGATGGCTATTCCTGATGTAGCCAATAACTTCGGCATTTTGCCGGGCAAAGTGTTTGAGTATCTGGCTGCTAATAAGCCCATTATCTGCATTGGCCCGGTTGGATCTGATGCCGATAATCTGCTGGAGGAATGTGGCGCCGGCCGCACTCTAGCCTATGATGCTTACCCGACGATGCTAGAGCATCTGGAAGGTTTGATAACCCAGTGGAGCAAGAACCCGAACCTCGATCTACCGGCGCTGAACCACGCGCGCTACTCCCGCAAAGCCCTGACGCAGCGGCTCGTACAGCTGATTCAAGGCAAGTAGCCCAGACCTAGGTTTGGGCTATTTCACCAGCTTTTCCCAGGCGCCGCGCACCTTGTTTGGCACCCGGCTAGCCAGGCGCGCGCGCCAATCGGCCCAGGCGGAATGACCTAGCTGCTGGCCTTGCCAGGTTTCGATTGCAGCGGCCACGCGCTGCGCCAACGTGCGGTAGTGCGGCCGTTGGTAGTGGCGCAGGTTGTTGGTGACGTCGGCGGGCGTTTGGATGAAGTCGCGCACGTCAATCAGGAAGCAGTTTTCAGCTTCCGTGACAAACTCTGTCAGGGCCTGGTTCATCAGGATGTGGCGCTGCCGGGCGCCTGTTTCGCCCGAACCCGGCACTTCGATTTCGGCCCCGTTGAGCAGGAAAATGGGTATTGCCGGGGGCAACTGAGTACGAAGCCAACCTAGGTTCTCCTTGAACTCGGCGGGCGCAATCTGCCCCACGCACGCAAACTCCTGACTGAAGCGGCGCAGAAACGCTTCGTCTATGCCCCGAAACCTGCGCTGTGCGTACTTTGCCGCCTGTGCACCTAGGTCAGCCTTCGTTAGATCCTGATAGCCCCCGAAAGGAATCTTCACGCCGGTGGCCTTCTCCTGGTATAGCTCCTGCGTGTAATCCATTAAGGGACTGTACACTACGGCGTCAAAATCATGGTTCCAGAGCTTGGTCTGGAAGGCTTCTTCCCCCAAAAACGGTAGACTTTGCGCCAGACGCTGCTGCTCGGCTGCGGGCAGCTCCCGGCTCAGTCGCAACAGTTCGGTGTGTTCTACGTGCACGGGTATCTGGTTCTCATTCACGTAGTTGAACTCTTCCCAAACCTCCAGCTGAAAGGCTTGCAGGAAGGGCGTCAGCTGACCTAGGTCGCAGCCGCCTTTGAGCAGCACGCGTAAGCGCGAACCAGTTTTAATAGTCGTTGGGTCATCTTCGACGGCTTCCTGCGCCTGCGTCACTACCGTAATCCAGTCGGGCTGCTCGGTTTGGTTCAGCTCCGTGGCTACTTCGCCCTGCACTTCCAGTGCGGGGAAACCTAGCCAAGCGTAGGTAAACTGCTCAATGCCCAGGTGCAGAATGCGGCAGGAAAAAACCAGCTGCTCCAGCCGGTTTTCCGTCTGGTTCAGGCAGTACACCCCGACTAAGCCGTAGTCACCAAACTGGTCGTGGACGCGCACGGTGCCCCAGCGCAGATTAGCATCCTCGAAGCTGGCTTGCAGTTCGTCTTTCGTGACGCGCTGCTTGGTGAAATTCAGCTGGTTGGAGCGGTTAATCAGCTCCTCGATCCGGTCGAGGTCGGGCAATACGGCAGCGCCTTCCCGGAACTGAATGCGCACGTTCGAGTCACGCAGAAAAGCTAGGTTGTCCTGGTACGTAGCGCGGGCCTGCTGCTGACGTTCGAGCAATTTGTATTGTTCCAGGCGCGAAAAGCCAGAGTCGGGCTTGCCGCTGGCGCGCAAAAGCGGCGCTAGTTGCGGCAACTCGGCGGGGTCGGCGACTTGCAGCTTGGGGTTATAAAACTGCGCTTCGGCCCGGTTGATGGGATTATCGTCCAGAAACAAGGCATTGGGCGCCCGCAGCTGCATACTTTCCAGCAACGTCTTGATAATCGGGCCTTTCGGCTGCCAGCTGATTTGCGGAAACACGAACAAGTCGCGGATACCTAGCTCGGTGAGCTTGGCTTCGGCGGCGGCAAAGTCGTTTTTGCTGACAATGGTGTGCACGATGCCCCGCGCCGCCGTGTCGCGCACCAAGGCTAGGTTTTCCTCGAGCGCTTCGATGGCGCCTTCGGAGAGCGTGCCGCGCCAAAAGGTATCGTCCAGGTCCCAGATGATGACTTTGACAGGTTCGGGCATGGTGCAAGTAGCGCGAAGCTCCAGCTTCGCGTCTCGTTGAACGGTTTGTTGTTGAACGAACCCAGAAACAAGTCGTTCAACGATGCGCGAAGCTGGAGCTTCGCGCTACAAGCACAAAAGTACGCAACCTAGGTCCGGAATGCCTACTTTTGCCCTTCTTATGCCCGCCTGTTGCGTTGGCAAACTGTTTTCTATGGCCCTCGACCTCAATCATAAATCTATTCTGGTAACCGGTGGCACTGGCTCGTTCGGCAAAAAGTTCGTGCAGACGGTGTTCGAGAAATTCCCGCAGGTGAAGCGCCTGGTGGTGTACTCGCGCGACGAGCTGAAGCAGTTCGAGATGTCGCAGGTGTTTCCGCACAGCAAGTACCCGGCTATTCGCTACTTCATCGGCGACGTGCGCGACGGCGACCGGCTGAAGCGTGCTTGCGAAGGCATCGACGTGATTGTGCACGCCGCGGCGCTCAAGCAGGTGCCGGCCGCCGAGTACAACCCGATGGAGTGCATCAAAACCAACATTTTCGGCGCCGAAAACGTCATTAACGCGGCCCTCGATTGCGGCGTGAAGGATGTAGTAGCGTTGAGCACCGACAAAGCTGCGGCACCCATCAACCTGTATGGTGCTACCAAGCTCTGCTCGGATAAGCTTTTTGTGGCGGCCAACAACATGAAAGGTGCCCGCGACCTGCGCTTTTCGGTGGTGCGCTACGGCAACGTGATTGGCTCGCGCGGCTCGGTGGTGCCGTTCTTTTTGCAGCGTCGCCACACCGGCGTGCTGCCCATCACTCACCCCGACATGACGCGCTTCAACATCTCGCTCGAAGGCGGCGTTGACCTGGTGCTGTACGCGCTGGAACATGCCTGGGGCGGCGAGATTTTCGTGCCCAAAATACCTAGCTATAAAATCACGGAGGTAGCCAAAGCTATCGGTCCCAACTGCCAGCAGGAAATTGTAGGTATCCGTCCTGGCGAGAAGCTGCACGAAGAGATGATAACCGAAACCGACGCCCTGAGCACGGTGGAACTAGCTAAGTACTACGTTATTCTGCCGTTCACCCCGCAGTGGGATGTCGACAAGTTTATTGTGCACTTCAATGGCAAGCGCATGCCCCTGGGCTTCCACTACGACTCGGCGAATAACGATGAATGGCTCGACGCGGCGCAGATTCAGGAGGAAATCCGGCAGCACGTAGACCCGGCGTTTGTGGCGTAAAAGCTAGGTCTTCTAGGTTTTAAAAGGCTGTTTTCTATCCAGAGAACAGCCTTCTTGTTTATAAAAGGCTGCTTTGGGGCATAATTCACCACGTCTTCACCTAGGTTTGGCAGAATGCACAGTTCATTTGTTTACAGTAAAGCCCAACGTCCGCCTATCTTTGATCTGCTATGATTCCTGCTATTTCCCCGTTTCGCCCTACTCATCCTATTCCTTACGGTCGCCAGCACATCACGCCCGAAGACGTGCAAGCCGTGACCGAAGCGCTCCAATCCGACTTCCTGACCCAAGGGCCGAAAGTGGCGGAGTTCGAGCAGAAGTTCGCTGAATATATAGGAGTGAAATACGCCATGGCTGTCAGCAACGGCACTGCGGCTTTGCACTTGGCAGCCCTGGCGTTAGAAGTTCAGCCGGGGCAGCGGGTGATTACAACGCCCATCACGTTTGCGGCGTCGGCCAACTGCGTGCGCTACTGCGGCGGCGAAGTGTATTTTGCGGATATTGATCCTGTTACCGGCCTTATTGATTTACAAGCAGTTAGACAGCTGCTGGAAAGTCAGCCCAAAGGATACTTTCATGGCTTGATTCCGGTGGATTTCGCTGGCTTGGCCGTTGACCTGGAAGCAGCCCGCCAGCTGTGCGACGAATTTGGCCTGTGGCTCGTGGAAGACGCGGCGCACTCGCCGGGCGGCTTTTTTACGGATAGCCAAGGCGCTGAGCAATGGTGCGGCAACGGCCGGTTTGCCGATTTATCCATCTTCTCCTTTCACCCCGTGAAGCACATTGCCACCGGTGAAGGCGGCATGATAACGACCAACCGCCCGGACCTGTACGAGAAGCTGCTGCTGCTGCGCACGCACGGCATCACGAAAGACTCCGCGAAGCTGCACCGCAACGACGGCGGCTGGTACTACGAAATGCAGGAGCTAGGTTACAACTATCGCCTGCCCGACATGCTCACAGCCCTAGGTATCAGTCAGCTACGCCGCGCCGACGCCGGCCTGGCTCGCCGCCGTGCCTTGGCTGCGCGCTACGATGCGGCATTTGCCGGTATGCCCGGCGTGCGCCCCCTGGCCGGAGCGCCCGGCCACGCCTACCATCTGTACGTCATTCAGGTAGCAGACCGCAAAGGCTTGTACGAAGCCCTGCGCGAGCGGCAGATTTTCGCCCAGGTGCACTATATTCCGGTGCATACCATGCCCTACTATCAGGACCTAGGTTGGAAGAACGGCGATTTTCCGCACGCAGAAGCCTATTATGCGCGCTGCCTGAGCATTCCGATGTTTCCGTCGCTCACCGATGAGGAGCAGGCGTACGTTATTGCCTGCATTCAGGAGTTTGTTAATCAGCAGTAGTTCGTGTTTCCTTCCTCCCCTCGCATCGGCATCATCTCGCAAGCGCGCATGACGAGCACGCGGCTGCCCGGTAAAGTGTTGATGCCGGTGGCCAATCGGCCGCTGCTGCACTACCATGTGGCCCGCCTGCGGCAAAGCGAATTACCGCTCTATCTGGCTATTACGGGCAATGCTGCGGATGACCCGCTGGCAGCGTATGCCGCCGCGGCAGGCTTGCCCTGTACGCGCGGCGATGAGCACGACGTGCTGGCCCGCTACCACCAATGCGCCGCCGAACACGCGCTGGATATTATCGTGCGGGTCACGTCCGACTGCCCGCTGCTGGATGGGTCACTCATCGCCGAAGGCGTCCGCGAATACTTACGGCAGGCCGACCCGCGCCTCTACCTTTCGAATGTATTGGAGCGTACCTTCCCGCGGGGCTTCGACTTTGAAGTTTTCTCCCGCGAGCTGCTGGATGAAGCCTTTACCCACGCCACGCTGCCCGGCGATCGGGAACATGTGACGCCCTACATTCACCAGAACCGCTCGGGGCACGTTCGTTTTCAGCATATTACGCGCTCCGAAGATCGTAGCCAATACCGCCTCACCGTTGATACGGCCGACGATTTCGCGCTTATTCGCACGCTGATCCAAGACTTCGGGGCCACCGAGTTATCGGCCGATGAACTCATCACGTTATTGGACGCGCACCCCGAGCTGGTTGCCCTGAACGCACACGTAGAACAGAAAAAAACATAGCAATGGCAGAGCGCACGCGCCTCATTTTTCGCGCCGATGGCAATCCGCGTATCGGCCTGGGTCATGTGATGCGGCTGCTCGCCCTGGCCGAAATCCTGCGCGAGCGGTTTGCGTGCATCTTTGTCATTCAGGAACCTAGCCCTGAGGTGGCGGCGCAACTACGCAGTGTTTGCGAGGAAGTGATAGAGATGCTGCCGCAACCAGCCGCCGGCGAACCGGCCTGGCTTCGGCAGCACGTGCTACGCCCGTCAGACATGTTGGTGCTGGATGGCTACGGATTTGAGCTTAACTACCAGGAAGCAGTGCGCCCATTGGTGGCGCGGCTGATTTGCCTGGATGATCTGCACGCCTTTCCTTTCGCCGCCGATCTGGTGCTGAATCCGGCGGGCGGCGTCACGCGGGAGCAGTACGATCTGCGCCGGCCCGGCGCCCGCCTGCTGGCTGGGCCGGCTTACGCACCGTTGCGCGCGGCTTTCTGCCAAATAGACCAATCGTCTGCCGGCGCCGCTTCGGCGGCTACTATCCTGGTTTGCCTGGGCGGCGCCGACCCGACGCACCAGACGCAACAGGTAGCCGCCGCTTTGCTCCAACTACCTGCCACTGAGCATATTCATGCCGTAGTAGGCAGCGCCTACGCGGGCTGGGAAGGGCTGCAAAGCTGGGCGCAGGATCAGGCGCGGCTTACGCTGCACCGCAACTTGCCGGCCGCCAACCTAGGTCGGCTCATGCAGCAGTGCGGCGCGGCGGTGTGTTCGTCCAGCACCATCAGCTATGAGTACTGCGCCGCTGACGGCGGGCTGCTGTTTCTGCTGCCTACGGCTACAAATCAGCACGACCTGGATTACTTTCTGCGCTCGGCGGGCCTAGGTCTGCCCTACGCCAGCGCCGCCAACGTGCTGACCTCGCCCGAGGCTGGCCGCATTGGGGAGCAGCTGCGCCATACTCAACGTCGTTATTTCGATGGCCGCTCGGCTCAGCGGCTCCGCCAGGAGTTTGCCGCCCTCACGCTCCCCGATTTCTCGCTGACGCTGCGCCCTGCTACGGCCGCCGATTCGGAGCAGCTTTTTCAGTGGGCCAATGAGCCCGCCGTTCGACAATATTCCTTTAATCCAAATTCCGTTACCCGTGCCGAGCACGAGCAATGGTTCCAAGATCGGCTGAGTGACCCGAACGCATTTTTGGTAATTGCCGAAGATCCTGCAACGCATCAACCCGCCGGGCTTATCCGCTTCAGCGTAGCCGACACCGAAGCTACGTTGAGCTACCTGCTCGCTAGCGACTACCGGGGCCGGGGCTTGGCTTCCGGGCTGCTGGTAAGTGGTACGCGGCAGTTATTGCAGCAGTTCCCGACCGTACGGCGTGTGCTGGGTCATGTGCAAACAGTTAACCTAGCTTCGATCCGAGCGTTTGAGCGGGCTGGTTTTCATAATTTATCTTTTCCCGAGACGCAAGTAGCCGATTCGCTTACTTTTTCTTGGGAAGCAGCCTAGGTTTAACTTTCTTTGAGAAAATATACTCAATAAGAAAAGTTAAATTTTATGTTGCTTGATAATTCTGAGCGGGCGCGACAGGGGTTGGCTGTTTTCTGGTGTGTCATTCTGCTTGCTAGCGCGAGTATTATTTTCAGTTTTATTCACCTGGCACTACTGGATTCTTCCGAATTTTACCCCGTCATAACTCTTGCTGCCAGTGTGATAACCTTGCTCCAGCTTGCGCTGCTGGTTATTTCTGTCGTGTACTTTATTCGTTGGTTCCGAAGAGCTTATGCAAATCTGGAACGCGTGGGCCTCGTGATAGAGCATGAAGAGAAATGGGCTGCTGGCGCTTGGTTTGTTCCGTACATGAACTTACGGCGGCCTTATACCATCATGCGCGAGATCTGGCGCAACACACAGCTACTTGCCTGCGATGCCGTGCAGCCACATAAGCTTTTATATTGGTGGTGGGCCGCATTCTTGGTGAGGGCTTTCGTAGCTAATATCTCCTCTCGTATTACAGCTAATCCGGAAACGCTGGTCCAGTTGCAGAATGCCATTATTGCGGATTTAATTGACTATGGCTTAACTATCATCTCCGCCCTACTCACCATTGCTGTAATTCGGCGGGTCAGTGATTTTGAGCAGCAGCTAGCCTTGCGCCAACAAGTCGAAACAATCGGTGGTCCGGCGCCCGAGCCCGTCGACCTAGGTGCTACGGAAGAGGAACTCTACTACTGAGCAGGTCGTTGAGCCCTGCTGTTTGCTGGCTCTTCGTTTCTTTGCAGTATGTCTACCTTTTCCATCGGCTCCCGCCTTATTGGCCCCGACCAGCCGCCGTTTATTATTGCTGAACTCAGCGGCAACCACAACCAGGATCTGGAGCGCGGCCTGGCTATCGTGGATGCGGTAGCTGCGGCTGGCGCCCACGCCATCAAGCTCCAGACCTATACCGCCGACACAATGACGCTGCCCGGCGCCTACCGCATCGACGACCCCAACTCCCTTTGGTACGGCCGCGAGCTGCACGAGCTTTACCAGGAAGCCTACACGCCCTGGGACTGGCACCAGCCGTTGTTTGAGCGCGCCAAGAGCCACGGCATGCTCGCTTTTAGCTCGCCTTTCGATGAGTCGGCGGTGGATTTCCTGGAAACACTCGACGTGCCCGCTTACAAGATTGCCTCTTTCGAAAATACCGACTGGCCCTTGCTGCGCCGGGTAGCTGCCACGGGTAAGCCCGTGATTATGAGCACCGGCGCCAGCACCCTGGCCGAAGTAGCCGAAGCTGTAGCCGTATTGCGCGAAGCGGGCTGTAAAGATCTGGTGCTGCTCAAATGCACCAGCACCTACCCCGCTACGCCTCAAAACACCAATCTGCGCACCATTCCACACTTTGCGCAGCTCTTCCCCGAGTCGCCCATCGGCCTCTCCGACCACACAATGGGCGTGGGCGCGGCCGTAGCGGCCGTAGCCTTGGGTGCCTGCGTGATTGAGAAACACGTAACGCTGCGCCGGGCTGACGGCGGCGTGGATTCGGCTTTTTCGCTTGAACCTGAGGAGGTTGCGGCGCTCGTCACCGAAACCGAGCGGGCCTGGCAGGCGCTTGGGCAGATACAATACGGCGTACAGCGCGCCGAGGAAAAAAGTCGCCTCTACAAGCGCTCCATCTACGTGGCGCAGGATATCCAAGCCGGGGAGCCGTTCACGACGGAGAACATCCGGGTGGTGCGACCGGGCCTAGGTCTGCCGCCGCGCTACTACGAGCCGCTGCTAGGTAAGCCGGCCCGCCAGAACCTGCTCGCGGGCACACCGCTCACCTGGGAGATGCTGTAGCCGCTATGTCGTATTTGGCTGATTTGGTAAGCCGCACCCGCGACATTCTACAGCTACGGTTCACGGATCTGTTTGCCTCGCTGCCGCCGCGCACGCTCGCCGCTATTTCGCCGGCCAGCGCGGCGCGGCGGCTGCTGAAGGTACTCGGCTACACGGGCTTACGACTGGTCGGCAATATCTTTCAGCCCATTCGCAACCCAGAAAACCTAGGTGGCGCGGTGTGGCTGTACGTGGTGAGCCAGAACAACTACGAGGCACTGAATTTTGTGAAAGAAGGCCTGCCGGGTAGCGTCATGGTGGCCGGGCAGAGCAAGCAGATCGGGCGCTACAACAACGTGGTGAACCGGCTTTCACTGCGGCGGAAGCTGCTTTACTATTGGCATTTTCCGGTTGTATTAACCAGCTTACTTCGTAGTGAAGGACACCGGGCTTGGCGTTTTTTTGATCTGATTTTCAATGCCATTGGCTACTACGAAGTGTATTGTCGGGCGCTCCGCCATTACCAACCCAGAGCTATCCTCTTTGCCAACGACCACAACGACGACGCCCGCGCCTTGCTCCTGGCCGCCCGCACTTGCGGCGTACCGACTGCCTACGTGCAGCACGCTAGCGTGAGCACGCACTTTCCGCCTTTGGGCTTCGATTTGAGCTTGCTGGAAGGTCAGGACGCGCTGGATAAGTACCGGCAATGCGGGCCCGTAGCTGGCTGGGTGGAGTTAGTTGGAATGCCGAAAGCCGACGCCTTTTTGAAACAGCGCAACCTGAACCCCACCGTGCAGCACCTAGGTATTGCCGCCAACATCCTCGACGATTCGGCGGCGCTTGCGGAGTTGGTGGGGCACCTACACCAGGAATTTCCGACGCTCACCGTCACGTTCCGCGCCCACCCCGGCGACTTGCGCGACTTCTCGTTTTTGCTTCAACGACACCCTGGGTTGCAGTTTTCCAACGCCCGCCAGCAGAACGTATTTGAATTTTTGCTGCACCAGGATGCGCTGATTGCTGCCGATACGTCCACGCACCTAGAGGCTACCTTGCTGAACGTAGCTAGTATTTACTACCGCTTCAACACGCACAGCGGCACCGATGACTACTACGGCTACGTGGCGCACGGCCTGATTGAGCGGGCTGATACCCTACTGGAAGTCAGCGCGTTGCTGCGGCGTTACCAGGCGCAGAAGCCCGTTGATTTATTCCGGCGGGCGGCTTACTACAATGCTACCCTAGGTACTGCGGATGAAGGCCATAGCCAGGAGCGCGCCTTGCGGGAGCTGCGGGAGTGGTTGGCGACTCGCGCTTAGTATCTTCGCCGGTATGGCTACTGTTCTGCCCAAGGTTTCTGCCGCTGCCGTTTCCGCCGAAACGCGACTAGCCTATGTGCTGCACCACTTCCGACTAGCCTATGCTGGCGCCGATGCGGTTCCAATTGGCTACGCCGGCCAACAACCGCAGGTGGAAGTAGCCGATGGCGCCGGTGACTTTTTTGAGCGGCAACTTCCCTACCCTCCCGCACCGAGCTGGCGCGAGTGGCAAGGCCGGCGGCTACCGTTCTTCTTCGACCTAGCTTCCGATAAACCGCTGCTTGAGTTAGTTGATAACCAAGCCATTATCAACTCAGATCTTATTTCGGCGGCGTTTTACCTGCTCAGCGGCTGGCAGGAATACTTCTGCGAGGAGCGCGACCGACACGGGCGCTTTCCGTTCAGCGCCAGCGTGCAGCACCGTTACGGCTTCGTGGCGGTGCCGGTGGTAAATTATTACTTCGACATTCTCCGCGCGGCCGTTGAGCATGTGACAGGTCGCGCCCTAAAGCCGCTTCAGTGGGCTGCTGATGCGCCGTTTGCGGTCTTCGTCACCCACGACATTGACAACCTATTCAGCGCCTGGAAAGCGCCTGCTAAAGCAGCTTTGCTCCGCCGCGACTGGCTAGGTTTTGGGCAACGACTATGGCAGCATTTCACCCGACACGACGCCTGGGACAACCTGGCCGAAGTACAGCAAACAGTAGCCAGCTACGGCGCGAAGAGCACGTTCTTCTTCCTTCCTGAGCAGAGTAAAAGTGCTAATGGCACACCGAATGCCGATTACAAACTGAGTAGGATATGTGCGAAAGCTATAGCAGCAATTGGCGATTCTGAAGCTGGACTGCATGGAAGTATTGGCACAGCAGTACACGGAGGCAATTTGAAAGAGGAAGAGCATCGACTTCAGCGTTGCATCAAAGGCCAGGTTGCGGGTATCCGGTTTCACTATTTGCAATGGGAGCCACGCATTACGCCCGTTATCGTGAGTAGCCTGATGTTTCGCTTCGATACAACCCTAGGTTTCGCCGAACACTTCGGTTTTCGGAACTCCTACTGCCTGCCTTTTCAGCCGTTCCTTTTCCTTAATGGTCACGTTGCCAGCTTCCTCGAAATACCGCTCAACGTGATGGACGCCACGCTGCATCACCCCAACTACCTACAGCTGGCTCCCGACGAAATCCTGCCTGCCCTCACGCCAATGTTCCAGGAAATCGAACGATTCGGCGGCGTGTGCACGGTGCTGTGGCACAACGAGAACTTCGACCCAGCCAACACCCGCAATGGTCCGGAGCAGTTTCGAGCACTAATGGAGTACCTTCGTGGCCGAGGCGCGGCATTCGTGACCGGCCGGGACATCTGTGAAATGGTGAGCTGGTGAAATAGTGAGTTTGCAGTGCATTAGCCTGAACACCACCTCACCACCTCACCACCTTACCATCTCACCACTTTGGGCATCGTTCGGCGGCAAGGGCTGCGCAATACTATTATTTCCTACATCGGCCTGGGCCTAGGTTTCGTGAATACGACCTTGGTGCTGCCAAACTTTCTGGAGCCGCAACAGCTAGGTCTTACGGCTACGCTGAGCACCATCGCCATGGTGTACGCCCAGATTGCGGCTTTAGGGTTTGCGAGCGTAGGCATCCGCTTTTTCCCGTATTTCCGCAACCGCGAGGTAGGCCACCACGGCTTTCTGCCGCTGCTGATTGGCGTGCCGCTGCTCGGTTTTGCGGTCGTGACGGTGCTGTACTTCGTGGGCGAGCCTCTGATGCTGCATTGGTACGCCGACGATGCCGCGCTGCTCCAACCCTACTACGCCTGGGGCGCGGTGCTGGCGCTGTTCATGCTGCTCTATTCGTTGCAGGACGCCTACCTTAAAGCGCTGTACCACACGGCGTTTTCCTCCTTTATTCAGGATGTCGTGCAGCGGCTGCTGATCGTGGCCGGGGCGTTGCTCTACGCGCACGGCACCCTCACCTTCAGCGGCTACGTGCTGTGGTTTGTGGGCGTAAACGGCACTATCTCGCTCCTGCTGACGGGCTACCTGACTTACATTAAAGAACTGCACGTACGCCCCACCCGCGCCGCGTTCCGCATTCGCCCCTTGCGCGAGCTGTTGAGCGTAGGCGGCTTCACGCTGCTCGGCAGCTTATCGGGCAGTATCATCATGTACATCGATACGCTGATGGTGGGCGCGCAGGTAAACCTGGCCGCGGCGGGCATCTACGGGGTGGCGGCCAACATCAGCACGGCGCTGGCGATTCCGGCCCGCTCGCTCAATAAGATTGCCTTCCCGCTGCTGGCCGACTACTGGAAGCAGCAGGACATGCCGCGCATGGCCGACTTCTACCGCCGCACCACGCTGCTCAACACGGTAATCGGCTGCTACCTAGCCTTGGGCATCGGTCTGAACATCGATTTCATCTACTCGCTGATGAAATCACGCTATGCCGAGGGCATCTTCGTGGTACTGCTGCTGCTCGGTAGCCGCCTCTTCGACAGCATCACCGGCGTGAATGGCCTCATCGTCGTCACCTCTCCGCGCTACCGCTACGACCTGATTTTCAATGTCTCCCTGTCCATTCTCACCGTCGCGCTGAACTGGTTTCTGATTCCAAAGCTAGGTATCAGCGGAGCAGCGGTAGCGGCCGTCATTGCGCAGGTAAGCATCAACGTGGCCCGAACGTGGTTTGTGTGGTACAGCTACCGGCTTCAGCCGTTCACCTGGCGCATTCCGCTGGTGCTGGGCATTGCCGCCGCCGCCGCACTGGCCGCGTGGCTGGTGCCAATGGTGCATTCGCTGCTCATCACCATGCTCATCCGTTCGGCGGTACTGACGGCCGTGTACGGCGCCGTGCTCCTACTGACGCGGGCCGTACCGGAGGTGAATACGATTGTGCAGAACCTAGGTCGTAAATTCCGTTTTAAGCAGAATTAAGACGACCTGCTATATACTATTAATGTATTACTTTACGTCTAAACTGGTAAAGTCTTTTATATGATGCGGGCTTATTCAACTTCACTTCTATTACTAACACTTATCGGCTTATCAGCCTGTAAAAAAGATGAGCAAAATCCCACGTCTAAAATCAGGCAGCGTGTTTTTACGAATGGTAAAGAGATTAAAGATGAAGCCGTAAAGAACCGTTTTATCCAGCAATCAAGCGTTTCCTTCGTACTACCCACTACTACCCTTAGCGCAGACGATGTTATCCGGTTTGTCAAACCAGATACAGTTCTAATTGGCACGAACATCATACGCTATTCCGTAAGTAGAAATAAAGACCAATATCTATTCTATTCGCCTTTCATGATGCCGGTCGCAGATCGTAACGATTTTTTCCGGCTGATGCTCAAGTATACTTCACCACTACTTCCCGTTCCTGATTATTTATCATATAGCTATGTAGCTCAGCATGTAGTAGTAGGCTACAATGCAGGCAACAACATTCGCCTTGCCGTGTTACACTACCGCTTCAAACAGGCTCTTCCTGGAAATAACAGGTATTCCGACAAGTCTGGAAGGGTTTTTAACGAGTTCAAGGAAGCTACTATTGCAAGCGTCAAAGCGGGCGATACATTAGCTGTGCAGGAGTCAAGCAGGGAAATTCCAACTCAATAACATCAGCAACTTCTGTCGACCATATTACATATTTGTTCGACTTTGTTCGACAGAGGTCGTTGCTTGGCCGGATTTATAATCCGACCAAGCTAGGCTAGCTAGCACCTAGGTACCAACACCCTTACTGCATCCGCGTGCCTTGCGGCTCTATGCCGGCATCCGCCACCTGCCCTTGGGCTAATTTGCTGTGCTTCTTACCGTAAGCGAAGTAAATCACTAGGCCGATAGCCAGCCACACGAACAGCCGAATCCAGGTGTCTTTTGGCAATGACACCATCATTACCAGGCACGTCAGGATACCTAGGATGGGCACCACCGGCACCCACGGCGTGCGGAACGGCCGGGGCGTGTTGGGCTCGCGCTTGCGCAAAATGAGGATGCCGATGCACACCATCACGAAGGCCAGCAGCGTACCGATGCTCGTCATTTCACCCACCACGCTGATGGGCACCAGCCCTGCAAATAGGCTGATAAACACGCCTAGCAAGAGATTGGATTTGTGCGGCGTCTGGAAGCGCGGGTGCACCTGCGAGAACACGCCCGGCAGCAATCCGTCGCGCGACATGGTGAAGAACACGCGGCTTTGGCCCAGCAAATCCACCAGAATCACGGACGTGTAGCCGATCAGAATGGCAATGATGATGGCTTGGCTCAGCCACGCGTACGGCGTTTTCTCGATGGCAATAGCCACCGGCGCGGCGCTGTTTTTGAACTCCGTATAATTGGCTAGGCCCGTCATTACGTGCCCAAAAAGGACGAACAGCACCGTACAAATCAGCAGCGAGCCGATGATACCGATGGGCATGTTGCGCTGCGGATTCTTGGTTTCCTGCGCCATGGTGGCCACAATGTCGAACCCGATAAACACGAAGAACACGACGCCCGCCCCGCGTAAGATGCCGCTCCAACCAAACTCCCCGAAGTTGCCGGTGTTGGCTGGAATATAGGGTTGGTAGTTAGCCGGGTCAATGTATCGCCAACCTAGGGCAATGAACACCAGCACGACTAACACCTTGAGCGCCACCACAATGGCATTGAAGATGGCTGAGCCTTGCGTGCCCCGGATGATGATAGCCGTAATGGCCAGCACGATCAGAACAGCGGGCAGATTTACGAAGCCGGTTACCTGGGCGCCACTCGCCAGCGTGATGGTCTCGAAGGGCGAAGCCACTAGCTGCGGTGGAATGTGCAGGTTGTATTTGCTCAGGAAGCGCACCAGGTATTGCGACCAACTGATAGCCACCGTGGCCGCGCCCACCGAGTATTCGAGCACCAAATCCCAGCCAATAATCCAGGCAAACAGCTCACCTAGGGTAGCGTAGGCGTAGGTGTAGGCGGAGCCGGCCACCGGCACCATCGAGGCAAATTCGGCGTAGCACAGCGCCGAAAACGCACAGCCCACCGCCGCCACTACAAACGACAGCGTCACGGCTGGCCCGGAGTGGTTGGCCGCCGCAATGCCGGTGAGCGAAAACAGCCCCGCCCCGATAATCACTCCGATACCGATTGCAATAAGATTGAGGCCGCCCAGGCTGCGTTTCAGCGTGTTAGCGCCGGTTTCGGCTGCTTCCTGGTGTAGAAGTTCGAGTGATTTTTTAAGCATAAAAAGAGTAAATACTACTTCATCAAGTTTGCAAAGAAAGCCTATGGTGCCTTGGCAGCCGGACCTTCTACGGGGTAAAGCAAGTTTTGGAGTACCCGACAACCACGAAGTAGCCGGAGTTGTTAGGCAGCCTAGGTCAGCCCGATTGAAAAAGCCAGCAGAATTGTCATTCCGAGCAGCGCGAGGAATCTGGGTTTAAAACCTAGGTCTCAACTCAGATTCCTCGCGCTGCCCGGAATGACAATTAACAGCTTATAAATTGGTAAACAGAAGCTTACCTGCTGCCGATTGGTGGCGCATCCGGTAGCAATTCATGGCCGTGTTGCCGAGCTGCTCGATGAGGCGGTAGTTGGCTACCGCGCCCACTGCCGCCCCGATTACGGGCACCAGTTGGGCTAGCTTCGCCAAATCGATGTAGTCGCGGTACTCCTGCTGGAAGGTGCGCCAATCGAACTCGTGCACATCGGTGGGCAGGGTGTGGCGGTAGGCTTCCCAATCGGCCAGGCGGCGGTACACGTCGTTGCGGGTGTGCTGGCTGCTGAACGCCAGCTGAAACACATGCAGCAGGTAGAGGCGCTCGGTATAGTCCTTCACATCATAGCCGTAAACAGAGGCCACGTCGAAGAGGAGCTTGAGCTTCAGCCCCAGCAGCAACGGGAAATCGGCCAGCCCAAACAGGAAGCCACCGGCACCCGTTACGGCGCCTTCGGCGGCGGCCATCGTGCGGTAGTCACGCACGTGGGCGCGCACGGCTGTTTCGCGCTGTTCCAGGCTGGCTTCGAGCAGCGGCTTACGCGTGGTGTGCATGGACCCGAACAGCACGCCGCGCACCATCTGCTTGATGGCCGTAGTGATGGCCGCGTGCAGCTTCTCGGGCAGCAAGGCATTGAGGCGCGTCTGCACCCGCCGCGCAACGCGGTCCAGCATGGAAGGGCGCTGCTGCATCTTCTGCTGCCACTGGCGCAATTCTTCGGCAGCTTGCTGTTCGTAGGAAGTCATGAGCGGAAGATAGCGGCTACTCCTCTTCCGAAGCTAAGCGGCGTTGCACGTCAGCTTTTAAAATGGGCAAATGCTTTTTTAGGATGGTCCACACGACAGCATCATCAATGTTATCGTAAGAATGAATTAGCCTATTGCGAAAATCCACCATTTGCTTCGTATTCGGCAGTTCTGCTTCCGGCCACACGCGCCGCAGATGGTTTACAGCTTCGCCTACGATACCTAGCTGCCGTTCAACGGCACTTCGCGTTTTGGCATCTACCTGATAGGCAGCAAAGCTTGGTAAGTCGCGCACAAATTCTTCTGCCAGTTCAATAGCGCGGAGAATATCAAACAAGTATTTCCGGCCGTGCTGCGTCATAAATTAGTTTTTTGGTGCGTTCAATTTCCTGCACCAAATATGGATTACGCAACGACTCCGGCGTTAGTAAATCTACCTTGCGCTGAAATAAATCTTCTAGTTCCGTCCATAGGCTCATCAATGCTTCTCCTCGCTCCAATGGCGGTAATGATTGAAGCGTTACCAGGAAATCTAGGTCACTGGTAGCCGGTTGAAAATTACCCGTTGCCGCCGAGCCAAAAAGGTATAGTTGCTGCACCTGACGCGTGCGGCAGAGGGCAGCTAGCTGAGAAGCGACGTTGGCGATGAGCGGCAGCATCAGAAGTAGTATAAATCTTGCATTACGCTATAAGTCAGACAATCAACAAAGTGCTTCTTTGCATACCATTCTTTAAAGTATAAGAACAAACCGCATTTGCATTTATAGTATATCGTACTTGGCTAGCTCTTCACGAATTATCAAGATTCTTCTGTGATAAAAATCTTTCACAATTTTACTTTTATCTAAGTATTTTTCTATTTCCAACTTTAATTGATCTGCATAATTTACCCTGCCCTCACTCTGAATTTCAACTTCTTGGTACAATCCATGCTCCTTTTTAATATTATCAGATAAATTATCTATAGAATCACGAATCTCTGTTAGTTCGCTGCTAATTGCATCTACATCTGATGAATCTTGATTGATATCAAAGTACAGAGAGCAATAATTGTTAGAAGCTGATGCAGATTCTATAATCTTATCAGTAAAGGTATTAACTCTTTTGATACGTTCCTGCACATCAAATGGGGTGGATTCAGCAAGTATATCTTCTATTTTAAAGTGTCTATAATACGTCTCCAAAGCCTCATAAGCGTTTATTAATATAATTAGATTACCAACCTCCTGTTCGCCTGCTCTTATCTTATTTATTACATATACATTTCTAATAGAAAATCTATGATCATCTTTCTTCTGTTGAGCATCAATCCACTTTCCCCATATAGAGGATAGGTTTGTAAACAAAACAGTCAAAAAAGACAATAGCAATGATAGAACCGCAACGATAATAGATTCTGATTTCATATTGAAAGTCCTCTAGGCCAGGAATATATCGAGGCTCAGCTTAAATATTAATATGCAACGCATCCATCAGTTTGAATTATTCGAGATGTACACGGCTTTCACCTAGCTAGAGAGTAAATCCGCTCAATAATCTCCACCACCTTCAAGCCTTCTAGCGCATTCGTCGTTGCGCTACTACGTTTCTGCACCGTATCCACCACATTTTCAATCACCTGCACATGATTGGCGGCGCTGCCCTGGTAGGGGCCGTAGTCGTTGGCGGGGTTCGTGGGGGCTAGCTCGGGCAGTGTGTAGTCGCGCAGGTGGCAGTATTCTACCTTATCCATATACTGGCCGCCGATGCGCAGGCTGCCGTGCTCGGCCACCACCGTCAGGCTGCTTTCCAGGTTCCGGTCCCACACGGCGGTGCTGTACTGCAAGGTGCCGCTGCCGCCGCGCACCAGATCAAAGGTGACGAGGCCGCTGTCCTCAAACTCCGTAACGCCCTCATGGTTGAAGTCGCGAAAGCGAGCTGCGATATTGGTAATGTCGCCGAACACCCAGTAGAGCAAATCGACGAAGTGGCTGAACTGCGTGAAGAGCGTGCCGCCATCCTGGGCGAGCGTGCCTTTCCAGCCGCCGGCCCGGTAGTAGCGCGCATCGCGGTTCCAGAAGCAGTTGATTTGCACCAGATAAATCTGACCTAGCTTTCCTTCGTCGTACACCTGCTTAAGCCAGGCGGCGGGCGGCGAGTAGCGGTTCTGCATCACCCCAAACACCAGCCGACCGGTTTGCAGCGCCGTGTGTACAATCTGCTCAGCATCAGCCTTATGCAGGGCAATTGGCTTCTCGACAACTACGTGCAAACCGCGCCGCAGCCCCGCCACGGCCTGCGCGGCGTGCAGGTAGTTGGGCGTGGCTACGGTGAGCACATCGGCAGCCGGACCACGACCTAGGTAGTCATCCAGGGAAGCGAAGAACGGCACGCCATATTCGGCCTCCAACTCGGCTTGCAGCTCGGCGCGCGTATCAACCAAGGCCACTAGCTCGGCGCCGGCGTAGCGCGAAACCAACGTAGCGTGCCGCCGCCCGATGTGGCCCACGCCGCAGATAACAAAGCGAACCGCTCCGACGGGCTCTATGGTTTTCGGCCCGGATTGCGCGTCTATTTTTTCCAGACCTAGCTTGGCGGCCACCACGGCGTCCTGGAGCGGCTGAAGCTGGGTAAGCGTTATGAAAGGAGGCTGCTGACTCATGCGGAGGGGAACGGTGCGGCGAAGAAAGTGTGGACTACTTCTGCAATGTAATCAAGTTGCGCTTCCGTGAGCGCCGGATGAATAGGCAGCGATAACACCGTGTGGCACAGACGCTCCGCCACCGGAAACTGCCCTTCCAAGTAACCCAGGTAGCGATAAGCCGGCTGCAAATGCGTGGGCACTGGGTAGTACACCACGCTGGGCACGCCGTGCTGCTGCAAGTGCTGCTGTAGCGCATCGCGCTGCGCGGCGTCTTTCAGGGTGATGGTGTACTGATGAAAAACGTGAGTGCTACGTGGGTCGCGCACCGGAATTTGCAGCTCGGGAATATTGACTAATACCGCATCGTAGTGCGCGGCAACTTGCTGGCGTGCTGCGGTCCAGGCAGTTAGGTGGCGCAGCTTGACGCGCAGGAGCGCCGCTTGCAGCGTATCGAGGCGGGAGTTCAGGCCGATGTGCTCGTGGTGGTATTTGCGGGTTTGACCGTGGTTGGCGAGCTGGCGCAGATACGTGGCGGTGCCCGCGTAGCGGGTGAGCAGGGCGCCGCCGTCGCCGAGGGCACCTAGGTTTTTGGACGGAAAAAACGATGTGGTACCCGCGTGCCCCACGGTGCCCGCGTAGCGCTGGCTGCCGTCGGCAAACTGAAACGTGGCCCCGATAGCCTGCGCGTTATCTTCGATCAAAGCTAGGTTGTGCCTTTCAGCTACTTCCGTTAATGTCTCCAAGTCAGCGCATTGCCCAAACAGATGTACCACCATAATGGCGGCGGTGCGCGGTGTAATAGCAGCTTCTACTGCCGCCGGGTCGAGGCCGAAAGTGTCGGGCAGCACGTCGACCACCACGGGGCGCAGACCCAGAATAGCTACCGCTTCGGCCGTGGCGATGTAGGTGAAGGCGGGCACAATCACCTCCGCGCCGGGTGGCAGCTTTAGGCTCATCAGGGCCAGCTGGAGGGCATCGGTGCCGTTGGCGCAGGGCACGATGTGCGCCCCCCCTAGGTACTGGCCCAGCTCTGTGGCAAATAGCTGAACATCAGAGCCCTGAATAAAGGCAGCTTCGGTAAGTACCGCTTGCAGAGCGGCGTTAAGTTCGGGCTGAATAGCGGCGTGCTGGGCCGACAGATCCAGCATCCGGATCGGGGCGGGCGGGGTGAGAAGTTTCGGCAAGGGCGTTGGCGTAGTAGGCAGACACCAAAGATAGAAGCCTTGGCGTATCTGCCTCATACTGAGCTGAACTGTAACCACTCGCGGAAAGCTTGCGTTAAGTAGCGCAAAGGCTCCGCATATTTTCGCCCTGCCTTACATACCCTTTAAACCTTACACCTATGTTGAAGAAAATCCTGACTATCAATGCCCTGACACTCCTGCTGGCAGTTGGTGGGGTTTCGCTTTCGCAAACAGGCTGTTCGCAAGCTGATAAAAAAGAAGCTTCGCAGGAAACGGACGAGGCGTACAACAACTTCAAAACGTTCGTGGCAAACACGGAGGCCAGCGCCAAAGACGTAGCCAACGAAACGCAGGAAGAATACGACCAGCAAACCGCCAAGCTCAAGGCCGATTATGACTCCGCCGTAGCTGCCATCGACCGCGACGCGGACAAGTACGACGACACCCGCCGTGCCGAGCTGGAACAGTTGCGCGCCCGCTACACCACCGCCTACGACGCCCGTGAGCAAGCCTGGCGCAACCGTGCCGGCGCTACCGACACCACCACGCTCAGCACGACGACGACAACTACCACAACCTCAACGGCTAGCAGCGCCCCCAGCAAGCTAGGTAAGTACTACAAACCTAGCTCCCCGGCTGCCGCCATGACGGCCGCTAACGCCCGCACTACCTATGAGGCATTTGTGCAACGCGTGAAGCAGAACGAGGATCGTTACGACATCGACGACTGGCGCAACATCAACGCTGAGTGGCGCGCCATGGATACGAAATACGACCAGATTAAGGGCAACATCAGTGGCTCAGATAAGGCTGAAATCACGAAGGAAAAGTTGAAATATGCCGCCTTCAAATCGTTCGACAAGGCCGAAGCGCGCGGCTCGCAGGTCGGCGACCTAGTAACGGGTAAGAAAGAAGAAGCCAAAGCAAAAGGCGAAGGCGTGGAGTTGAAGCAATCGGCTCAGAATACCGGCAAAGACGTAGGCAACGCCGCTAAAAACGTGGCGAACGGTGCCGAGAAAGTCGGCAAAAAAGTCGGCGGAGCCGTGAAAGGCGCCTTCAAAGACGTGAAAGAGGAAGTGAAAGGCGACAAGAAGGACTAAACCGTCCGGCACGCCTTCATCCTTTTGAATCAACAAAAAAAAGCCGGCTGCTCACAGCGCCGGCTTTTTTGCGTTCGTGGCCTACCCTCGTCCGTTCAGACGAGCTAGCTCCGTGAGGAGCCAATAAAGCTTAAGCAGATCGAGCTGACGCAGGTTGGGCATGGGCGACAGCAGATTGCGCCGCATCCGTGGCTCCCGCGCCTCCAGAAGCTTTCGGGCGGCTTTACTCAGCCGCCAGCGCCGCAGCAGCAGCGCTGTTCGCAATAAGCGGGTTTCGGCACCTAGGCCATCCTGGTGGTACAGCCAAGCCAGGTTGCGGACGCCCTCGCTGGTTTTGTTCAGGAAAGCCTCCGCTGATTCCAAGAAACTGTGCAGCACGGGGTTATCCAGGTGCAGCACCGGAATACCGGCCGTGCGCAGGTCCCAGCCGAAGCGGGTATCTTCGTGACCATATCCTGTCAGGCGCTCATCCAGAGGCGTTTGTCGCAGTACATCGGCACGCAGCAGCACGTTTTTCAGGTTAAAATGCTCGTAAGCAGCCTGTTGGCGGCTAGCAAGAGGCCGTGCCTCACGACTGCTGCCGTATTTCCAACGCAATACGTAGGGCAGCTGCGTGGGCGCGTATCGTTCGTACGCCGTACCGCCCACCAGCACGGGTGCCTGGTCGAGCGCGGCTGCGTAGCGCGCCAGAAATCCTTCCTGAGGCAGCCGCACGTTGTTATCCAACAGCAGCAGCCACGGGTGCTGGGCGCGGGCCGCCAGCCGGTTGCGAATAGCAGCGCGGCCAATATTCCGGGGCAGCTCTTCGTACTGCACCTCGGGTAAGCTAGCCAGCGTCTGGTTCAAGGTCCGAAACGCCTGCTCCGAACCATCATCCAGGCAAATAATTTCCACCGCCCCCGGCCACTCCGCGACTTGCGCCTGTAACGTCTGCACCAGTTCTCTCACGTCGCGGTTGTAAACCGGAATCAGAATGGAAAGGCCAGGCATTTGAGGGGCGTTTAGCAGTGAACAATGAGCCAGCAAAGGTATAAATTCAGTGCTAACCTAAGTTACTATAATACAAAGAGGCATTCTGCGCGAAATACCAGCCTTGGCCTCACCTAAGTATCGTGCATCAGCTCAGTTCAATTCCAGCGCGGGCCGAATCGAGCAGCTGTCCATCTTTGCACTGTAGCACCCGTTTTGGGTACTGTTTGATGATCTGGTAGTTGTGGGTCGCCATAAGCACTGCCGTGCCGGCATTGTTGATTTCCACGAACAGCCGCATGATACTATCGGCCACGTCGGGGTCCAGGTTGCCGGTGGGCTCGTCGGCCAGCAGCAGCAACGGCTCGTTGAGCAGGGCGCGGGCAATTACAACGCGCTGCTGCTCACCGCCGGAAAGCTGGTGCGGCATCTTGCCAGCGGCACCCGCCAGCCCCACCCGCATCAGTACCTCTGAAATACGCTGCTGAATTTTGGCTTTTCCCTTCCAGCCCGTCGCTTTGAGCACAAACGTGAGATTTTCGGCTACGCTGCGGTCGAAGAGCAGCTGAAAATCCTGGAAGATGATACCTAGCTTGCGGCGCAGGTACGGCACGTTGTCGTTGTCGAGCTTCGGTAGGGCGTAGCCTACCACTGTAGCAGCCCCACTCCCCAGCGGCAAGTCGGCGTAGAGCGTTTTAAGCAGAGAGCTTTTTCCCGAGCCTGTACGCCCGACCAAGTAGGCAAACTCACCCTTTTCAAGGGTAAAATCCACTTTTTGCAGCACGGTGTTCACGTCCTGCATCACGTACACGTCGTGGAGCTCAATAACGGGGGCAGAAGGTTGCATAGAAAGATAAAGGAGCAGCTCAAAAGCGTTGCCGAGCTAGGTGCTATACGTCCAGCTTCTGCAATTTGCCAAATTCCAGGCCACTGATAACGTCAGCCAGCGCTGTTTCCTTGCCTTCCAGCCCATAGCGGTGCAAATCCTTCAGCGGCCGGTCGGCCCGGAAATAGGCGATGAGCACGAAGGCTTCGTCACGGAGCTGAATGTAATCCGGAATCTTGGCTTTGCCTTTTACCTTGATGATGTACATGGGTTGATGATTGATTTGTTGATGTGCTCATGCGCTGATTATTACGCTCAGTCTACCCGTTTGTAGAAGGTGCCTAATCAGCACATGAGCACATCAAACAATCAGCATATTATTAGCCATTCACCTTCTTGTGGTCGGCCAGGAACTGGGCGAGGCCTTTGTCGGTCAAGGGGTGGTTCAGCAGGCCGGTAATTACGTTGAGCGGGCACGTCACCACGTCGGCGCCGATTTCAGCGCACTGAATCAGGTGCGGCACGTGGCGCACGGAGGCGGCCAGCACCTGTGTGGAGTAGCCGTAGTTGCTGAAAATATCGACGATCTGCTGGATGAGCAGCATACCATCAGCCCCGATATCATCCAGACGACCCACGAAAGGCGACACGTACGTAGCACCGGCTTTGGCAGCCAGCAGCGCCTGCCCGGCCGAGAAAATCAGCGTGCAGTTGGTTTTGATGCCCTTCTCCGAGAAATACTTGATGGCCTTCACGCCGTCGCGGGTCATGGGCACCTTCACCACGATATTCGGGTGCAGCTCGGCAAACATCTCTCCTTCGCGGATGATATCAGCGTATTCAGTACCAATCACTTCCGCCGACACATCGCCATCTACCAGCTCGCAGATCTGGCGGTAGTGGGTCATAATGTTGTCCATGCCTTTGATGCCTTCTTTGGCCATCAGCGAGGGGTTTGTGGTCACGCCATCCAGTACACCTAGGTCTACGGCTTCCTGAATGTCTTTGAGATTGGCGGTGTCAATGAAGAATTTCATTCGGTATTGTGTTAAAAAAGAATGCCCCAAAGCTAACCCTTTGCCGGCAAAGCGGAAGGGGTTATCGTTGGGGACAGGGCAAAAAAAAGCGAACCAATATCGCACCGCTCAACCACCTACCCTTGCTACCTTCCGGTCCTGGGGGAGTTCAGCGGGAGCTGGTCGTACTGATTCGCCGGTGCAAAGGTAGTAAACAGATCGTAAGATGAAAGCATTTCGGCCGATATTTCTTTAAAAATCCGGTTTTTGCTTCTGTACAAATGATAATCAACTACTAACGAGCAGCTTGTAAAAACATCAACCTAGCTTACTAAAAGCCCCGCTACGTTACTCAAACGTAGCGGGGCTTTTAGTAAGCTAGGTTGGCTTCTGCTTTCAGCTAGCTTTTGTTAGTTCCGCCAGGCTTTGTTAGCGGCTTTGCTGCGCTTCTTCAGCTGCTTTTTGTATTTCTCGATGGGTTTAAGGCTGAACGTCAGCGGCTCTCTGCCAATCATAGGCTGCTCGTCCTCTTCGTAGCCGGCGTAGCTTACGTGGATGACGGGCTTTTCAGTGGTGGTACGGAGCACATAGTCGCCGGCGGAGTTGGTACTAACCGCCGAGTTTTTCTCACCCACGATTGTCACGGAAGCACCGGCAAGCGGCTGCCCCATCTCGCTCAGAACACTACCAGTCAGCACGCGCGGCTCGCCTGTTTGTGCTTGTGCGGTAAATGCGACAAATGCCAGGAACAACGTAATCAAAGAGGAAACAAAGATTTTCATAAAACAGGTAAGCAAAGAATGGGTGGGGAAGACGGCAGAAAGGCTAGGTTGCTGAATGTGAGGAAGTGGGATATTAATAAGTGTGCCAAATAGCCAGAAGACTATTTTATATAGCATTTTCAAAGAATTTACAAGGGAGCTTAATTTGTTGACTAGCAAAAATATTGCACGAAATAAGGGATGTTAATTTTTCAGCTTAATAAAGAAGATAAATGCTATTTCTTACTGGATAGAGGACTTTCCTGCGCGCACGAACCGTTGTACTTGCCAGAACATCGTTCCGGAGCGGGTACAGCAAGGCAGCCGTTTCACCAAATTTTGCGTCTGCCCTCGCCCCTGCCTACCTTTGCCCATGCCACAACAAATTCTGATTCTTGATTTCGGCTCCCAGTACACGCAGCTCATTGCCCGGCGCATCCGCGAGCTGAACGTTTATTGCGAGATTCATCCCTTCACGCACGCCCCGGCCCTCACTGAGGACATCCGGGGCGTGGTGCTTTCGGGCTCGCCGTGTTCGGTGCGCGACCCGGAAGCGCCCAACCCTGATCTGAGCCAGTACCTAGGTCGGGTGCCGGTGCTGGGCGTGTGCTACGGGGCGCAGCTGCTGGCCCATCAGCGCGGCGGCGACGTGCTGCCGGCGACCATTCGCGAGTACGGGCGGGCGCACCTGACGCACATCAATCAGCACCACCCGCTGCTGCACGGCCTCAGGCCGGGCACGCAAGTGTGGATGTCGCACGGCGACACAATCAAGACGCTGCCCGAGGGCTTCCTGACCATTGCCGGCACGCCCGACGTGCAGGTGGCCGCCTACGAGCTGGAAGGTCAGCCGACGTTCGGCATTCAGTTTCACCCCGAAGTGACACACTCGACGGAAGGCAAGATCCTGATGCAGAACTTTGTAGTGAACATCTGCGGCTGCGACCAGAGCTGGACGCCGGAGCACTTCGTGGATAGTATGGTGCTGACGCTGCAAAACACCATCGGCCCGGATGACCAGGTAATCCTAGGTTTATCGGGCGGCGTGGATTCGAGTGTGGCGGCGCTGCTACTGCACCGCGCCATCGGGCCGCGTCTGCACGGCATTTTCGTGGATAATGGTCTGCTGAGAAAAGACGAGTACGAAGGCGTGCTGGAATCGTACAAGGAGCTAGGTTTGAACGTGCGTGGGGTAAATGCCTCGCAGGAATTCTATGCGGCATTGGCGGGCCATACCGATCCGGAGAAGAAGCGTAAAGCTATCGGCCGCACGTTTATTGAAGTATTCGACCGGGAAGCGCACAAAGTGGACGGAGCCAACTGGCTTGCGCAGGGCACCATCTACCCCGACGTGATTGAGTCGGTATCGGTGAAAGGGCCGGCCGTGACGATCAAGAGCCATCATAACGTGGGCGGTCTGCCTGAGCTCATGAATCTGAAGGTGGTGGAGCCGCTGCGGGCGCTCTTCAAGGACGAAGTGCGCGAGGTGGGCGACGCCCTAGGTTTGCCCCACAACATTCTGCACCGCCACCCTTTTCCTGGTCCGGGCCTGGCTATTCGCATTCTGGGAGAAGTAACGCCGGAGCGCGTACAGATTCTGCAACGCGCCGACGCTATTTTCATCGACGGTCTGCGCGAGTTTGACCTTTATAATGAAGTGTGGCAGGCCGGGGTGATGCTGCTACCCATTCACAGCGTGGGCGTGATGGGCGACGAGCGCACGTATGAGCAAGTAGTAGCGCTCCGCGCCGTAACCAGCGTAGACGGCATGACGGCCGACTGGGCGCACCTCCCCTACCAGTTCCTGGCGCACATTTCTAATAAGATCATCAACCAGGTGCGCGGCATCAACCGCGTGGTGTACGACATTTCTTCTAAGCCACCCGCAACGATTGAGTGGGAATAAAGAGTAACTGAGCGGCTGAGTGACTGAGTGAAAGTGCATTGCCACAATCAACAACGTCTGTCATCCTGACGAAGGAGGGACCTAGGGCTAGTTGGACGAGTCGTTGTTACGGCTGTCGTTCAACTGGCCCTAGGTCCTTCCTTCGTCAGGATGATAGATGAGTTACTCTAAAACCCGAAAGTCCACGGGAGCGGAAAACTCACTCCAAAGTTTATTTTAAATAAAGACCACATCCTTACTTCTGGTCTTCGCTACTCAACCGGCCGAGCTGCCGCACGGTGATATAACCCAACAGCAAAAACACCGAAAACAGCATCGTAACGCCATATGTGCGCGGGTAGGCGAACGGGTGCAGCACCCGATGAAGAATGTCGTAGAACAGCATGAGCGGGTTAGTCAGCACATCCCAGCTGTTCCACCGCAGATAGCGACCTAAGTAAATACCAAAGCTACTGAGTACCAAGGCTATCATCACGAAAGCCCAGCTTAAGCCAACGCCAAAGCGCCGCCGCACGAGGCTTTGCATTTCCAGCAATGAGGCGTAGGCGAGCATCAGGCCGTTCCAGGCGCAGGTCAGGATGAGACCTAGGTCGTACCAATAGGGTACGCCGGCACGCGGCTCTAGGTGAAAAAGATCAGTGAGAATGTAGGGTGCGTTGGGGAAAAACAGCAGCCACACCGCCCCCACCGGCAGCAGCAGGCCGCGTCGCAGCGGCCCCACCGCCAAACCTAGCATCATGCTGAGGCCGAACGGAATAAGCGCCAGAAACAAATTCCAGAGCAGAAAGACAAACGTGAGCTGATGGGTGACAAAAACGCGCGCCGTGATCAGGGCCAGACTGAGCGCGAGCGAGGCACCCAGCACCAGCATCAGACTAAGCCGTTGGCGCGTGGCAATAAGAGGCAGTGAAGTAGGCATCAGCAGCGATGGGTTAGCAACGTATACGAAAGGCACCGGTACACGTACGCGGATCAGGTAGTATTTGCTGCTAAGCAAGATAGTACGTAATCGGTGAACGCACGGCGTCAGTCTTCCCGGCCGTTCCTGCGTACCTTTGCCAGAATGAACGGCGCGGTTGCCGCGTCAGCTGTTTTTTGCCCTAATCAACCTTTCCCTCTTCTATGAGGCTTCTCTCCCGTCTCTGCCTGCCCACCGGACTTTTTGGCTTATGGCTGGTCACTGCGCCCGTCTTTGCTCAGCAAGCCACGACCAAGCCAGCAGCCACTCCGCCCAAAACGACGACCGCGCCGGCTGCTTCCAAAGCAGCTCCGTCTTCCTCAAAGACGACCACCACGGCCAGCCCGAGCACCAAACCTACCGCTACGCCGACCAAGACCGCGGCTCCGGCGAAAACCACGACCACGCCCGCAGCCACCACTTCGGGCAGCAAGGCGGCGACTACTGCGCCCACCACGAAAGCCAGCTCCGCCCCTGCTACTTCCTCCACCAAAGCCGGCGCCACTACAACACCGACTACCACACCCGCCAAGCCCGCAGCTCCGCGCCCGGCCGCGCCCGCTAAGCCGCAGCCACCGCTGCCTGCCAACCTAGGTTCGAGCGACCCAAACATGCGCTACCAAAATGGTAAAACCCTTATCGACCAGGGGCGCTACGACCTGGCGTTGCAGGAGCTATTGCCTATCACGCCACCGGCTATGCAGTTTGTGCGCGGTCCGGAAGCGGCTTATTTGTATGCCGTGGCGGCGAGCAGGGCGAAGAAGTGGGCCGAAGCCGAGCAGATGCTGAACCTGCTGCGCACTGAATACTCGAAGTGGCCGGGCCTGAGCGACGCGCTGTTTTTGCAGGGGCAGGTTTCGTTTGAGCAAAGCGACGCCGATAACGCCTTGCAGACTTTGACCGAGATTCCGGCGGGCCAGCTGGAAACCGAACGCGCTGCCATGAAGGCCACGTATCTGCCGCGCGTTAAAGACAAAGTACTGTTTCAGAGCCTGGTGCAGAAGTACCCGCAGGACGCGGCCGTGGCGCGCACCTACGCCGGCAAGCTCATCACCGATGGCTGGTACACCGACGCCGACAAAGCCCAGCTCGACCAGCTCATCACGCAGTTCAGCCTCGACCGCACCCGCTACACGCCTCGCCCGAAAGCCGCCAAGAAGAGCAGCTACAACGTGGCCGTGCTCCTGCCGTTCGAGTTTGCGGATAAAAGCTGGGAGACGCGCCGCAAAAACCAGTTTGTGACGGACCTGTACGCCGGCCTGCGCCTGGCCCAGGATTCCTTGCAGCGCGAAGGCCGCCCCGTGCAGCTCTTCGCTTACGACACCGGCGCCGACACCACCCAGCTCAAGCAGATATTGGCCCTGCCCGAGCTAGCTTCAATGGATATGATCATCGGTCCGATCTATAAATCAGGCAGTAAGCTCCTGGCACGCTACGCCCAGCAGCGGCAGATCATTTGCATCAACCCGCTTTCGCAGGATGGCGATCTGGTGCTGGATAACGGCTGGCACTACCTGTTTGAACCTAGCACCACCACGCAGGCTAAACAAACGGCGCAGTTTGCCTTCAACACCTTCACGAGTCGCACGGCCGTGGTGCTTTACGAAGGCACCAAAGACGAAACCGCTTTCGGGCAGGCGTACAAAACAACGTATGAGGCGCTGGGCGGCAAGGTGCAGACGCTGCGTCGCATTGATTCTGAGACAGATGAATCGTTGCCCGCCAGTCTCGCCGACGTAGACCTGAAGACCGCCGGGCACCTGGTAGTAGCCTCCGACAGCCGCAAGATCGGCCCCTACATCCTCAAGCTGCTCCAGACGCAGAACCTGCGGGTGCCGATTATCACGGAGGCTTCATGGCTCGACAACCCGCGCGTGAGCCTAGGTCAGCTCGACGCCCGCGACGTGTATTTTATTCATCCCAAGTACCTCGACCGGACGGCCCCCGGTGTGCGCCGCTTCCGCCAGCTGTATATGCAGCAGCAGAATCTGCCACCATCGGTGTTTGCCTTCACGGGCTTCGAGCTGCTTTATTATTTTGGCCAGCAGCTGCACCAATACGGCCCGAATTTTCAGCAAAACCTGGCTGCTTCGGGACCGGTGTCGGGTGCGCTGTTTCAGGGTATCGGCTACCCGGCCGGCGCCCACGACAACCAGTACGTGCCGTTCACCAAGCTAGAGCATTTAGAGCTGGAAGTTCTGAACCCGGTCGGCTTGCGCTAGGTTTATCAGTAGTGCGAAGCTCCAGCTTCGCGCATCGTTGAACGTCGTCGTTAGGACAGATTCAACGATTATCGTTCAACGCTACGCGAAGCTGGAGCTTCGCGCTACATTTTGCTTCATGGAATCTGCTAATCCTGTTACTGCTCCCGACCTTACGCTAACCACCAGCGACGCCCTTTTTACCCGCGCCAAAGAGCTTATTCCGGGCGGTGTAAATTCACCCGTGCGGGCTTTCCGGGCGGTGGGTGGCCACCCCGTGTTCATGCAATCGGCGAAGGGTGCATGGCTGACTGATGTGGACGGCAACCGCTACCTCGATTTCATCAACTCCTGGGGGCCGATGATCCTAGGTCACGCGCCGGAAGTGGTGCTTAATGCCGTGCAGGAAGCCATTCAGGGGTCGTTGTCGTTCGGGGCGCCCACGCGCCGCGAGGTCGAAATGGCGGAGCTGATTCAGGAGATGGTACCTAGTATTGAAAAGGTGCGGCTGGTGAACTCCGGCACGGAGGCGACGATGTCGGCGATTCGGGTGGCGCGGGGCTACACCGGCCGCGACAAGATCATCAAGTTTGAAGGCTGCTACCACGGCCACGGCGACTCCTTCCTTATCTCGGCCGGCTCGGGTGCGCTTACCCTAGGTACCCCCGATTCGCCGGGCGTGACGCAGGGCGTGGCGCTCGACACGATTACGGTGCCTTATAACGATCTAGAAGCAACGCGTCAAGCCATTCTGGCTAACCACGGTCAGGTTGCGGCCTTGATTCTGGAGCCGGTTGTGGGCAACATGGGCCTGGTGGCCCCGGCCGAAGGCTACCTGCAAGGCCTGCGCGACTTGTGCACGGAGTACGGCATTGTCCTGATTTTTGATGAGGTAATGACCGGCTTCCGCCTTGCCCGCGGGGGCGCGCAGGAGCTGTTCGGCATCACCCCCGACATGACAACTCTAGGTAAGATCATCGGGGGCGGTATGCCAGTAGGCGCTTACGGTGGTCGCCGCGACATTATGGATTGCGTGGCGCCGGCCGGCAAGGTTTACCAGGCTGGCACGCTCTCCGGCAACCCCATTGCCACGGCCGCCGGCATGGCCCAGTTGCGCTACTTGCAGCAAAATCCCGGCCTCTACGACGAGCTGAACCGTATCACCACGCGCATCGCCGACGGCACCCGCCAGATTGCCGCCGACCTAGGTTTGAACTACACCGTCAACCAGGTCGGCTCGATGTTCAGCGTGTTCTTCACCTCCAGCCCCGTGAACAACCTGGAAGACGCGAAGACCTCTGATACGGAAGCGTTTGGCCGCTACTTCCGCGGCATGCTGCACCGCGGCATCTACCTGGCGCCGGCGCAATACGAAGCGCTGTTCGTGTCTACTGCTATTACGGATGATTTGGTAGATCTGTACCTGACGGCCTGCCGTGAGGCCATGCGCGAAGCGCATGGGATGTAGGAAGTAAGATTTCAAAGTAAAGAAGCCTAGCTTTTCAGTTAATAGCTGACGAGCTAGGCTTTTTTCTTTTCTACAGCATTATGAAACCAACTATCAACTTAGATGAGTGGAATTTATCAGAAGAAAGCTTGACAAGTCTCAATCATCTTGCGCAAGTCAGTATTCACATTAGGTATCCTGGCTATGAACCTTTCGTTGACCTAGCACCCCAGGAAAGACAATGAGCAAGGCGTAGAGGTATTCTCTAAGCTCGGTAACAGAAGATTACGTCCTGGCCAGGAATGGAAGACAATTGAATAATCTGGTCGTTGCTCCGCTGGATTCGTAATCCAGCCAAGCATTACATTCAGTTACTGTTGCACGCGAGATGCTTCGACAAGCTCAGCATGACGCGGGCTGGCGAATTCTTAATACTGCCAAACACAAAAAAGCCGGACCTAGCTAGGTCCGGCTTTTTCATAAATTTTAAAATAGCTTACTGAAGCACCAGCTTCACCTGTTGCACCGTGGTGCCGGTGGTGAGGCGGGCCAGGTAGAGGCCGGCAGGTGTGTTGCCGGCTTGCCACTCCACTTCTACCAGTTGCCCGGCTTGCGCTTTACCGGCTTGCAGCTTCCGCACCAAGCGGCCACTGATGTCATAGATTTCCAATTGGTAATCCTGCGAATGGGCAGCGGTGAAGGCGATGGTAGTGCTGCCGCTAAACGGGTTCGGGTAGCTGCTCACGGTGGCTTTCGCGCTGGTTCCAGAGTCTGTACCTAGGGCGGCGGCCGTCGAGCGGGTGGCACTCATTGGCTCCTGACCGTACACCAGCGTTCCGTTCACGTAGGCCGTGATGTGCGCATTCTCGGCAAACACGTCAGCGGCCGGCAGGTACGAGAAGTCGTTGGCCTGGTTGAAGTTCGACCAGTCTGACTTCGCGATGCGGTATTGCACGTTGCCGGTGTTGCTGAGCGGCGAGAACGTACCTAGGCCAGCGGCGAAGTGCAGCTCGGCGTAGGTTTCGGTGCCGGATTTGCCGAAGCTGATGCTAACATTGTTGTTGCCGAGCTGCGCGTAATCAACGTACGAGTTGAGCGGCGAAGTGCCGTCGGGGCTGAACCAGTAGCGCACCGTCAGGTCTTTGTAGGCCACTGGCGTGTAGCCGTCGTTGCGCACTTGCAGGAAGGTGCTGAGGGAATTTGTCGTGGTTTTCTTCTCTTTGTTCTGCGACAAAACCACCAGCTTCGGGGCCGAGGCCGGTACCAGCGCCGGCTCGATGCCGCCCACCAGCTCGCCGTTGCGGTACACCGTGATGCGCTCATTCTTCAGATACGAGCCGTTGGCGGCGTACGAGTAGTCATCCAGCTCGTTGAAGTTCGTCCAGCTCGTTTTGTTGATGCGCGACTGGATAGCACCCGAATTAGCCCCGGCCGACAGCTTGCCCGCGGCCGCCGTGAACGAGTACTCCACGTAGCCTAATGCGCCTTGCACGGGCTCAGTCAGCGCAACATATTTCGCTTTCACGGCGCCGGTACCTAGCTGTGCATAATCGATGGCGGTGGCAATGGCGGCGTAATCCTCCACCGTCAGCCAGTAACGCACGGTGAGTTCCTGGTAGGAAATAGCCGCCGTGCTATTGTTCACCAGTTGCAGGTTGGGCTTGATGGCGTTGTTAGCCGTCTGACCTAGGTCGGCGTTCTGGTGCAGCACGCTCACAAAGTCGGGGCTTTGCACCGTCACGGTGAAGGTGCCCACGGTGCTGCCGCAGTCGTTGGTGGCGGTAGCCGTTACCGTAGTCGTGCCCAGCGGGAAGACGTAAGGCGACGTGATGAGCGTCACGACATTGTTCTTTACAATAGAGTACGTCAAGCCAGGTGCCGGCGTGCTGCCCGTAGCGGTAGCGGCAAAAGCAACCGAAGCACCGCGCAGACCGGCCGTAGCATAGGTAGCGGCAATGGTCGGCAAGGTGAGAACGGGCTTGGTATTCACCGTCACGGTAGCCGAACCCGTTGGGACCAAGCCCGTGCAGTTGGCATCACTCACCGCTGTCAGTGTGTACGTGGTAGTAGCCGTGGGGCTAACCGTCAGCTGATAGTCACCAGTAGTCGACACTTCATCTGCATTGATAGTCAACACAGTAGCGGTAGCGCCACCATCGGCCGAGTAGTTCACCGTCCAGGGCGCTACGCCCGTTAGGCGCAAAGCTAGCTTAGTGCTGGTGCCCGCGCAGATGGTAGCCGCGCCGCTCAGGGTAGCCGTGGGCAGGGCGCGCACTGTAACTTGCTGCGTGTACGTATCGGAGCAAGTGCCTTGGGTAATGGTCAGCTTGGCGGTGTAGGTACCCGGCTCCGTGTACGCGTGTGTGATGTTGCCCTTCGTGGTGTAATCCACGGTGCCATCATTATCCACGTCCCAGGCGTAGGTCGCATTGTCCTCCACAGTCGTTGAGGTGTTGGTGAACACCGTAGCGGAGCCTACACAAACTGTGTTGGCCGCGAAGGCAGGAGCAGGTTGCAGGCAAATGATACCCGTACGCACTACCCGATACGTGTTACCCACCCGGATGCCGTCAACCGTCAGGCCGGCGGCGTTGTTCTTATCTCCCTGGCGCAACGCAACTGAGCCAATATCCGAAGGCGAGCCAGTATTTTCGGTGGATGTAGCATCGGCAGTAGCGGGTTCGGTAGCCAGAGCCGGGTTGATGAACAGCTGCGTAGTGCCGCCATTCTCGTCGAACACGTATTTAACCACCAGCAGGTAGGTTTTACCTAGCTCGTACGTAGTGGTGACATACCTGACACTATCATCACTGTTATTGCTAACACCGAATTGAATAGCACTCGTACCGCTGCTTCGCACGAATACCCGGCCCTTGTAGTAGCTGGAGTTCGTGGTGGAGGTACCTAGGTGGAAAAAATAATCGCCGGCCGCTTTGGCGCTTTCCACGTTTACCAGAAACGACGCATACACGGGCGTGCCAGCATAAAGCGTTGCAAACTTGCGATTTAGGTCTTCACCGCTGGTTTTTAACGTAGCGGCATTGCCGATGTTGCTAGCGCCGTAGCTATCATATTTCAGGCTGCTTGCGGTAACGGTGACAGAGTTGGTACCGCCGCTGCTGTGCGCCGTCCAGTTATTAGCCGTCAGCGCTGCGCCTGCCGTGTAGTCGAAGTTCTCTTCCAGCAATAGGGCCGTTGGCAGTGCTAAGGTACTCTTGGTCAGCGTACCGGGCGAGGTGGTCAGGTAGTTTTCCGCGTAGGGCGTGTTGTTGTCGCTATACTCGAAAACCATAAACGAATACGAAGTATTCGGACGCAAGCCACTCACTACTAATGTGTCGCGTGAGCCGGCGTAGACCACGTAGTTGCCGGTACCTATCCTTGCTCCTTTCCCAAATATCGTGCTGTCAGCATAGGTAGTAGCATCGACGGGCGCTGCATCGACGGCGCTGCCTAGGTGAGCCACTACTAAATGCTTGGCGCCGTTGCCACCATTCAGAATCAGCTGCATCGAGGTGCTGGTAACCTGGCTGTCTACCAGCGTTGCTGATTGGGTCGGCTCGGCTGCCAGCGGCACCGCTACGGTGGTCAGCGAGAGTTCTTCGCCGTAGGCCGTGCCAGCGCTATTGGTTGCATAAGCCCGCACATAGTAGGTAGCGCCGGGCACCAAACCAGTTATACTGCTAGTGAACGGACCAGAACCAGCGCCGTCGGCAGTTTGCGCAGTACCTAGCACCGGATTTGGTGTTTTGGCCCATAGCACGCCGCGAACCGTCACTGGGCTACCCCCATCCGGCTCGATGGTGCCGCCGGTGGTGGCACCGGTGGTCGTGATATTGCTTAGGCTCGTCGTGCTCACGGTTGCCGGGTACACCGGCGCCGTGCTCGTGCCGCTCACCGCCACCAATTTCTCAGACAAACCGCTGCTCGTCACCGGAATAGCCGCTTGGTACGACTGCGCGGCCGTTGGGGCAAAGCGCACGTCGACAGTTGTCGCGTTTACGGTGCCGTTGCTAGGTTGCAGCTGAATTGCGCAGCAGGCAAACGGCTGCGCGCCGGTGCGAATCTCAAACCCAGCCGGCGGCGTGATGATCAACGCCGAAGTCAGGCCGGTGCCGCTCACCGTGAAGCTCTTGGCTGTGGAAGCCGCACCAGCCACGGTGCTGCCAAAGTCGGGCACCGTCGGCAGCGAAGTAATAACCTCAGGCCTAGGTGCCGATACCGTAATAGCAACCGGAGCACTCTGGCCGTTGGCCGAGCCGCAGGTGGTTGCGGCCGTGGCATTCGCTACAACATAATACGTACCCGCCGCCCCGAAATCGGAGCCTTTGGGCTGATAACTAGCGCCGCTAGCACTGGCAATAGCCGAGGTGAAAGGCCCGGCAGCGCTAGTAGCATATGTCCAGGTGAACGTCGAACTGGTAGTAGCAGTAGCCGTTAGCGTCGTGCCCGTACCGGTGAGGGCAATCGTCTGCGCCGCGGCTGGCGTCACCGTTACGGCGGTAGTTGTCGAAGCTAGGTTGACAGCTAGGTTGCTGCCGTTATCGGAACCGTTGATGACGGTGGCCTCGTTTATGACGCGCACTCGGTAGCCTGTGCCGCTAGCCGTGTTGGCCGGAATAACAGCTGCAATCGGGGAGCTAGCTCCTTCGCCAATAAGGGTAGTGCCAGAAGCGAAGCTACCAGAAGCGTTGGAAAGTTGCGCCCTGAAAGTACCAGTGAAAGTGCCAGTAGTCGTGAATGCAACATTGAACGGCGTGCTACCTGCTGTCGTCGTCACGCAGTAGGAGCCAGCAGTAGCCGGTGTGGTCGTGATAATCGTGCTAACCGGGGTTGGATTTCCACCCGTCGATAAGGTTGGCGTGAGCACTAAGTTGTCGAGGCCCAGCGCTTGCCCGTTGGCAGGGCCACCGGTATGGCTCCAACGTAGATAAAGCACGCCGTCAGCAGCCAGATTAACATTGGTAAGTGTCACACTCTTCGGCGTACTGAAGCTAGGGTCTGTTGGCTCGACTACCGTATTAGCAGTGCCGGCCGGAAAGCTTTGGCCGCCGTTACTATTCTCAACCCAGGCGCTACCATCGGTGCTGCTGTAGAACTGCCAAGCAAAGCTGTTCGTACCATTGCGGTATTTCTCAATAGCGAAATCAACTTTTAAGTCCTTGATAGTCGCTCCCGTGCTGTTTTTGATTTGCAGCAGGATATGACGGGGAGAACCAACCGATGAACTGTTCGTCAGAAACCCTAGTGCCCGATCGGTAGACGTAGCTGTTACGCCCACACCAAAGTTGTAATCACCACCCGCAGATGAGGCATACATGGCGTTAGTACCCGAAGTGCCACCAGCTCTGGTCGTAGCTGAGGTAGTAGCACCTGAATAGGAAGGATTATTAGCGCCAGCTGCGAGCTTAAAACCAGTGGGCACCGGAGCGGTGGCGCTGGTTCCCATTCCGTCAAAATTCTCCGTTTTCGGATCAGTACCGGCTAAAATCAGCTGCGCTTTAGCTCCAAACGGAGCCGCAAAAAACGCCGAGAATAAAGTCCAGCGTATTACCCTATCCGCAATCCACTTTGACCGCAATGGACGCAACAAATTAGAAGTCATATTCATATGATGACAGCGAGGCTGCAAAAACCAGTTGGAAAAGGATTGAAAGCTAGGATACTGGGCCCTTGTCGATTTTCGACTCAATGGCATTCTGCACGTCAACCGGCAGGTTGGAAAGCAGATCGTAGCCCGTTGCGACCTCAATGGCATCCACGGTGGTGCGGTACGAGCCCCAGGTAGTCAGCAGCGAGTTTTCGTTTGGCGTATCAATGGCTATGACGCGGGTGCTGGCGTTGATGCGTGAAGCATCGTTGTCGCCTACCGGCAAAATCACAATTACCTTCCAGCAGCGCTTTGGGACGGTTACGCGCCCGTTATCAATCGTGGTAGTCACGCCGCCGTTGGAGCCCGTGCCGCCCACACCGTAGCTGCCGCAAATCACGTACACCTCGTTTCCCGGCAAAAACGTGCGGGTGTAGTTCTCCAGGTCAGCCCAGGTTTTCTGGTTGTTGTTAGGCGCCTGCGGCATCATGTTGGTCATGTAAAATGTCGCCGAGTTATTCTCCTTACTCGACGTACGGTCGGCCGAGGGGCAGTTGTGGCCTCGGTCGAAGCCCGAGCCACCGTAGCTCTTATCCGTAACGTGGTACCAATCGGCGGGCAAGGTCTCATCGGGCCGGAAATCGTCTTGGCGGTCAGTACCACCACGATCCGAGTTGTCGATGTGCCAGCTCACCCAGTTGGGCTTGCCCTGGTCGCGGTTGTAGCCTACTACATACTGCGGCTTCGCCAACAGGTAGTTATTTGGGCTGCTCACATCGGCAATGGCGCCGCTGGGGTTGCCCAAAGCTAGGTTGTCGTTGTCGACGGAAGGCTGAGCCGTGCCGTAGTCCGTCACGGCAAAGTCATCCAGATTCAGTCGTGCTTTGCCGCCGGAGGTCTTCCGGATTTCAAATTTTACGCGGCCCGGAATATTCACCGTAAAAGAAGCCGCCTGCAACGTCGCCGACGAGGTGAGCACCGTAGGACCCACTTTCGTCCATTTGTCGCAGTTGCACGCCTCCGATTGCGCCCATAATTCCCAGCTGCTGCTGCCGTCGGTGCCATACACGGCGTGCTGCACCGTCACGGTAGCAGCACCCACTGGCAGGAAAAAGTCCATCGTGAGCTTGCCGCTCTGCTGAAGGCGCACGGCCTGCGTGCCCTCTTTGTGGTCAGCTTCCGAGTTGCCGAGCACTGCATCGCTCAGAATCCAGTTGCCAGTGCTCAGCGCGACCGTGCCGGTGCCGTAATCGGTCTTGCTGCCGCTATCGAAACTTTCCTGTGTGCCTTCCGCAAATGGCCTCTGCCAAACGGAACGGTTACTTACGCTTGCTGGGGAGAAGGCAAGACACGGCAGCAATAGCAACAAAAAGCTGCTACCGTACCCAAGTAATTGTTTTTTCATTAACTGTAAAAACTACGCGAAAGAAAAAGAAGATCGGGAATTTTAGTTTGCGAGAAGCAGCAGCAAAAAACGACTGCAAATTTAACTAAGCATTATTCTACAAGACCAATCAAAATACAAAATTTAATAGTTCAATAATTATGAATAAATTTATCTTTAGCCGTACAGTCCAAAGCAGTTCAAATAATACAAACATCAATAGCAGCTAATTAATCAACTCACAATTACTTAACATTGTGGTAACACGACCTAGGTATAACTTAGAAGCAACAAGCCAGCAAACCTAGCTTAACATAAGTCGCCAAGAGCCTATCTGCAAGACGACAATACGCTGATTGTTTGATTGGTATACTAGGAAAAACAACCCTACAAACAGAATTTGCTCATAATAGGACTTTACAAAGCCAATCTCCTCAGCAAGCTTTTCTTTGAAGTTCATCGAAAAACCATGGAAGCTTCCTTCTGCTGCATCTTTTGAAACTACGGCTAATAAATATCCGCTCTAAAGCTCCTGTAATTTAATTTTTCAACTTCCTCTTTACTAATTATCGCCCAAAACCTAGATTATGATTGTAGATCTACTATTCGGATTTAAACACCTGCTTTAGGACTTAACCAGAAAACCGCGACATAATTTTGTTTTTTAATCAGAACCCAAGAAAATATTCATAGTAATAAATATGTATTTTCTAGCGAGTATGCTAGCTTCTAGTTTGCAACCTAGCTTCTGCTCAAATCGGCTCTGTTAGTAGATTCCGGGGTAAACAGCGGTTACCTTTGCGGCCAAACTGTGCTGCTCCTATGCCTCGACTTCGACTTTTGATGCCAGTACTCCTGGTTCTGTGGCTTGCGCTACCTAGCTTTCTTCTGGGTCAGTCGGAAGCACCGGCTGCCGCCAACAAGCGGCTGTTCGACCGCATGGTGGACGAGATTAATTTCCGCACCATGGAAACTGTGTATGATAAGACCTTCACACGCAATAAGTTTCCGGTTACACTCCGTAGCCACCAAGCGCGCAAATCCTTCGACGGCTTTCAAGGCAACGCCGATCTGAAGAAGCTGTTCTTGAATTATAATGATGTTTCTGAGAAGTTTAAAAACCGCTTCGGTAAAGGCCGCACCGATTTGGTGGAATTTGAGAAGCAGCTCAAATCCATCGTGCTCGACAAGAACTTCGAGTTCTTTATCCGCGTGCTACCGCGCGATGAACGTGTCGCCCTCATTCATTCGCTTCAGCGCGTTATTCAGCAGGGTACAGCTCAATTCAACGCTTCCGAAGACCCGGCTCCTGATGAGCTAGCTGCCGATGGCGCCGCCGTGCCGCCCGCCGATGCCGAAGTGGAGCCGCCCGCAACGGCCTCCGTTGAAGAGCCGGTGCCGCAGCCCGAAGGCGAGATTATCCCGGCGCGCCCCACCACCGTGCGCGCCGTGGATGTGCCGGTTCGCCACGATTGGGTTGATTATTTCACGCTCCTGCTGGCCGGTGCTTCTACCCTAGCTTTGCTGCACCTGTTGTTCAACGTGTTACCCGACCTGCGCACGCGCCTCGATGCCCTGGCCGATGACCTGGATCAGCGCCAGCCCAATGCCCAGCCCCGCCGCCGTCCTTCTTCCAGCACCCTCCCCGAAGACCGCTACGACGAGGAAGAAGACCACTAATTTTAAATGTCGAGTGTTGAATATTAAATGCTCTTACCTAGGTCATTCAACATTCAACACTCAGCACTCAACATTTCCCGAAATGATTCTTACCGACCAGCAAATCCTTGCCGAAATTGAGCGGGGTAACATTGTCATTGAACCCTACGACCGTGCTTGTCTGGGCACCAATTCCTACGACGTGCATCTAGGTCGCTACCTGGCTACTTACCGCGACGCGGTGCTGGACGCGCGCAGCCACAATCAGATTGATGTTTTTGAGATTCCCACCGAGGAAGGTTTTGTGCTTCAGCCCGGTACGCTGTATCTCGGCGTAACGGAAGAGTATACGGAGAGTCACGCACAAGTGCCTTTCTTGGAAGGAAAATCCAGCGTTGGCCGGCTCGGTATCGACATTCACGCCACTGCTGGTAAAGGCGACGTAGGTTTTTGCAACACCTGGACGCTGGAGATTTCCGTGACGCAGCAAGTGCGCGTGTACGCGGGTATGCCCATCGGGCAGCTCATCTACTTCGCCGTGCAAGGAGATGTGCAAACCTTCTACAACCGCAAAGCCAACGCCAAATACAACGAGCGCACCGACAAGCCCGTGGAGTCGATGATGTGGAAGAACAGCTTCTAAGGAGTACCTAGCTAACTAAGTATACTATTGAATATCACTACTTAGTTGCTCAATTACTCAGCTACTCAATTATCCGGCTGCTCTTTAAACTTGCCGGGGCCATTTTTCGTTAGTAATAGAAAGCTGCACTGCGCGCTGGTTTCGGCTGGCCCAGGCAGGTAGCTGCTGACCTAGAACGCTAACGCCCCGATACAATGAGCAAGAAATTCGTCACCGCCGCGCTAGTCTTTGCTGCCGCTACTTTTGGCGCCTATGCCCAGCAGGCTCCTGGCTCAACGGTTATGCCGCAGGATAAAACCCAACCATCTCCCCGCCTCAACCCCGTGCAGGAGCGCGCCAAGCGCCTTTCTGATCAAATGGCCCGCGACCTGCGTCTGAATGGCTATCAAACGGCCAAGCTCCGCGCCATCAACGAGGACAAAGTGGCTAAGATGGCCGCCATCGAACAGAAAAATGCCGGCAACCCAAAGCTGGTTGATCAGCAGTGCCAAGGCGTGTGCAAGGAACGAGACAAAGAGCTGCGCAACGTGCTAAGTAGCGCTCAGTACAGCGCTTATTACGACTCCCGCGCCGATTTCTATAAATTTGACCGCGACTACGTTAACCGCACCGCCGGAGCGGCACTGGTCAAATCGGTGCAGAACCCGCTGCCCGCCAGCAGCAAAGGCGCGATTATCACGCAGGGTCGCAGCACCTCTACCTCCGACACCAAAAGCAGCAAGTAACCTAGCTCGCGGCTGAAGTTTCTATTAGCAAAAAGCCCCGGTTGACCTATCAACCGGGGCTTTTCCGTACTAGAAGCTAGACCTAGCTTTGTTTCTTGGCTTCTTCTTCGATGTGCTCCATCAGCTCTTTGCAAAGCGAGCGAATCTTATTCGCCATCACTTCGTCGCTGGTGGCCGTCATGATGCTCTCGGCCATAGCACCCATCGTATCGACGTAGAAGTATTTCATTTCCTCAACGGGCATGTCTTTGGTCCAGAGGTCAATCTTCATGGTACCCGACTGGTCCCGGTCCCACAGGGCGATGTTGATGGCTTTGGCAAAGTGAATATCGGGGCCCGCGTCGGTGGCCTGCCAGCTGATAGCCTCCGGCACTTTCTGGTCGTCGAGGGCTATGCTGAAGCGGATTTCGGATTTTTTCATGAGAATGTACTTGAAAAAGTTTGTCATCCTGAGCAGAGCGAAGGACCTTATCTCGCTGAACGACAATCGCAAACACGACTTGTTCTGACGGAATAAGGTCCTTCGCTCTGCTCAGGATGACAAACGGAGGAATTAATTAAACGTAGTTATTCAGCATCACCGGCATCACTAGCATCAGGATGCTTTCGTTGTCGTCGGCGGTGGTGGGCATGAGCAGGCCGGCGCGGTTGGGCGTGCTCAGCTCCAGGGTGATTTCTTCGGAGTCGATGTTCGACAGCATTTCGGCCAGGAAGCGAGCATTGAAGCCGATTTCCATATCCTCACCGTCGTACTGGCAAGGGAGCTTTTCGTTGGCTTCGTTGCTGAAATCCAGGTCTTCGGCCGAAACCGTAAGCTCGGAACCGGCTAGGCGCAAGCGTACTTGGTGCGTGGTCTTGTTAGAGTAGATCGAAATGCGCTTTACCGAGTTCAGAAAATCGGCGCGGCTGATGATGAGGCGGTTAGGGTTGCTCACCGGAATTACGTTTTCGTAATCGGGGTAGCGCTCATCAATCAGGCGGCACACGAGGCGCATCTGGTTGAAGTTGAAGAAAGCATTGGAGTTATTGAACTCTACTTTCACCGGTGTGGCCTCGGAAGGCAGCGCGCCTTTCAGTAGGTTGAAAGCTTTGCGCGGAATGATGAGGTTAGCCGTTTGGCCCGCGCCCACATCGGAGCGACGGTAGCGCAACAAACGGTGACCATCGGTAGCCACAAAAGTCACCTGATTATCAGCCAGCTGCACCAGGATACCCGTCATGGCGGGGCGCAGCTCGTCGGTGCTCACGGCGAAGATGGTCTTGTTGATAGCCCGCGACAACGACGACGAGGGAATCTCAATCGGTGCGGAGCCTTTCACCACCGGCACGCGGGGGAAGTCCGTAGCATTTTCGCCGGCTAGTTTGTAGCGGCCATTCGCCGAGGCGATTTCAATGGTGTAGGTTTCCTCGTCCAGCGTGAAAGTCACGGGCTGGTCGGGCAGGTTCTTGAGCGTATCGAGCAGGATGCGGGCGGGCGCGGCAATGCGACCAGCTTCGCGGGCTTCGACGGGCAGCTCCGTAATCATGCTGGTCTCCAGGTCGGAGGCCGTAATCGTCAGCTTGCCATCCTCAATCTCGAAGAGAAAGTTCTCCAGAATCGGCACCACGGGATTATTCGTGACCACGCCGTTGATGCTCTGGAGCTGCTTGAGCAAGGCGGAAGACGAGACGATGAACTTCATATAAAGGGCTTTTCTCTGGCGTTTTTGGTAAGAGGACAAAGATAGATAGATGCGCGGAAGTTTTGGCGTTAACCGGCGAAGATTATGGAATGTTAGCTTACGGACAACTATCCCGTTATCTTACATTGCGCAAGCACCCTAGCTTATTTTAACTTATTTCTAATCAAACCGATATAAATTATTAACATCTTAGGAACGGAGCTTCTGCAAGCTCAACGCTTGTGCTTTTATACAAACATTCCTATACTTGCCTTGTTCCTTTTCAGCTTCTTACGCAGTGCCTCATGTCCACTCCATCTCCCCTTTACCATCTGGTATACCAAAGCACGGCGACCACCTTCATGACAGAGTCGCAACTGGAGGAGCTGCTGACCAAAGCCCGCGCTACTAATACCGCCAACAGCCTGACGGGCGTGCTGCTCTACAGCAACGGCGACATTATGCAGGTGCTGGAGGGCGAGCAGGAAATGGTGCAGCATATTTATGAAAAGATCAGGCAGGATATTCGCCACCGCGATGTAAGCACCCTGGCAGATGGCCAGATCCAGCGGCGCAATTTCTCGCAGTGGTCGATGGGCTTTAAGGCCGTAGATCCGGCTGATTTTATGCACTTAGCAGGCTACCTCAACGTGAGCAAGCCCAACTACCTGAAGAGCCACGGCAGAGTTGCCGACTCAATGCTGCACGATTTGCTTTCCACCTTTGTGCAGGACGAAATCATCCGGCTCTGAGCCACTGTCGTTTCCTTCACGGCTGAATACCATTCCAAGCTAGGTTTATGTCCACCCCTTCCCTTTACCATTTAGTTTATCAGAGTGTCGCTACCGCGGTTATGAGCGAAAAGGAGTTGGAAGCACTGCTAACGCAGGCCCGCACCTGGAACACCGGCCACACCCTGACGGGCGTGTTACTTTACAGCAACGGTGAAATTATGCAGGTGCTGGAAGGCACGGAGGAGGAAGTACGCTATATTTTCAACCGTATCGCCCAGGATCCGCGGCATCGTAACGTAACGAAGCTAGCGGACGGCGAAATTCAGCAGCGCAACTTTTCGCAGTGGTCAATGGGCTTCAAAGCCGTGGAACCAGCCGATTTCGCGCACCTGGCTGGTTATTTGAACGTTAATAAGCAAGACTACCTGTCTGCTCAGCCCGGCTACTCAAAGAGCACCGATGCTACGCTACATTCGCTTCTGGCATCTTTCGTGACAGATGATGTAATCCGGTTCTAAAACCTAGGTTCCAAGGCGGGCAGCACCTAGCCTCTCTAGGCCGTGAACTTGGCCGTGTCGCCCGCGTCGACATCGAACGTAGCGCCGCTGATGTGCCGGGCTTCGTCGGAACCCAGGAAGACCACGATGGGCGCCATATCTTCGGGGGCGAGCCACGGCAGCTTCATGGGCGTGTGCGCTGCCCGTGTTTTAGCTACTTCTTCCTGACTTGGAGTTTCCTTTACCTCCGGCTCAAACTCCTGATAGGCTTCGGTCAGGCGCGTTTCATTCATGGTCATGGGTGTGGCGATTAGACCCGGCACCAGCGCATTGACGGTGATATTATACTGACCTAGGTCGAGGGCAGCGGATTTCATAAATCCGATAATCCCCCACTTCGAGGCGGCATAGCCGGAGCCATGTTTGAAGCCCCGCTTGCCTTGCCCCGAAGCGGTAACGATGATGCGTCCTTGCTTGCGCTTGGCCATGAGTGGCACAAAGGCGCGGACGGTGTTGGCCGTGCCCGTCAGATTCACGTCGACCACATCGTGCCACTGCTCGTCGGTCATTTCCAGCAGCGGCGCAAACACCTGAATACCGGCATTTGCCACCAGAATATCAACGTGACCTAGCTCCTGCTCCGCCCGTGTGGCCGCCGCACGCAAAGCACCTAGGTCGCGGATGTCGGCTTCAACCGGAATAAAAGTACCTCCCTCCTGCTCGACCAACCGCGCCGTTTCGGCCAGATCTTCCGGCGAGGCGCTTAGGTACTTCGTCGCTGAGCTTGCTTGCGCTGCAATGTCGATGCCCATGATGGCAGCACCTTCACGGGCATACGCTACCGCAATGGCGCGGCCGATACCGCGGGCCGCGCCGGTAATGACGGCCGTTTTTCCTTCGAGACGTTTCATTGAGGGGAATGGTGACGTGAGAAGCTAGGTTGCTTCGGGTGTCAGCGGTTTACGCACCATTCTGGGAGGTAGTTTGTTTTCCTATCCTTTTCAAGAAATTAGTCTATTTCTACACTTATTAACCGAGCCAGTGTAGCACTGGCGCACCTATCATAAAGCCTAGTACAAGCAGTATTCCGATGGCAGCAACAGTATTCAGGACTACTACCCGCCCGGCATTAGAATAGCTATTGTCGTATTCTCTTACAAGAACCTGCTGCACCTGTACTTTGCTCCAGTAGCGGAGATGTAAGTAGCTGAAGCCAATAACGCCAAATACAACTGAGGGCAAGAAATACTCTACAACTCCCTCCATGAACACTTGTACCAGCCAGCCAAAAAACTCTTCCATGTAGTTGCGGCGAAGTATATTCTTCAGCAGCAATATTAAGATTAAAACGATGCGTACCGCCGCTTGCGGCGCCACGCGCGCACCAACCCAAACAAACCTAGCAGCACCAGCGGCGCACCGATGTTGAGAGCCTGCCAGCGGCGGCCTTGCTCCGCTACTTTCATTTTATCGAGTGGGCGCAACGTGATTTGTTTGCCACGCACGGCTATCAGGCCGGTTTCGTCGAGCATGTAATCTACAGCATTGAGAACTAGCTCCCGATTGGCGAATTCGGTGTTGGCGAGGCGGTCGAAACCTAGGCGGAAGGGACGGCCGGTTTTGGGGTCCAGCTCGCTGCGCACAAAGTCGCCATCGGAAACAATCAGGACCTTGCCGGGCTTTGCGCCGGGCGTGGTGGCGGGTTGAAACTGCGTGGTGCCTGGCTTGGCCCGGTTCGCGTAGAGCGACTTAAACTGACCCTCCAGCAGATAACCCACGGGTTTAAACGCTTGCTTATATAGCTTCGGGTCAGGCTCCAAGCGGGCGTCGTTGAGGTTGATGGGCACCGGCGAGGGCAGCACGCGGGTGTAGCGCGAGGTGAACATGAGCGGCGTTTTGCGGATGCCAGTGGCTTTCACCGTATCAATGCTGCTTACGAATTTGGTGTACACCGCATCGAGGTTCCGGGTAATGGGGTGCTTGCTGAACTGGTTGATGAGAGGGTAAAACTGCCACGGCATTGGCTCTACCTGAGGCTTGTCGCCCACATTGCCGGTCACGAGCGGGATGACCCCAGAGTTGAGGTCGAGCAGCAGGTCGGGGTTGATGCGCACGCCGTACTTGAACAGCAGGTCTTCGAGGTTGAGCTGGTACGGGAACGACAGCATGCCGGTGCGGGCGGCGCTATCGAGGCTCACGCGCATTTCATCCACAAAAAACAGCGCATTACCACCATTCGTGATGAACTGATCCAGCTTGAATTTCTCGGGTTCCGTGTAAGGCGTCGTGGGCCGGGCGATGATAACCGCGTCTAGGGCGCGGAGGTCGGGCACTACGTCGAGCTTCACGCGGTACACGTCGTAGCGCTCCTGCAACGAGCCGAGCAGGTCGCCGGCTTCGGCGTTGTTTAGCTCACCGTGCCCATCGACCACACCGATACGCTTGCGGCGGCCCGGCTCCAGTTCCTGAATGGTATTGGCTAGCTCATACTCTAAGCCTTCAATGCTTTGGTTCAGACGCACATCGGAAGGTGCGGCCTGGTTGCCACGCAGCAGCAGCACGTTCTTTTCCTTGGCGCCCACGGCAATAGTGGCCCACGGAAAGATGATTTTCTCCACCCGCTTACCGTTTTCAGTGGCAGCTAGGTTCGTCGGGCGCAAACCTTTCTTGAAAAGCGCCTGATACGTCTTGTTGCGGTCCTGCTCGGTGGTAGCGGCGCTGGGGTCCAGGAACACATAGTGCAGCTTCGAGCCGCCATACACCTGCATTTCGTTCAGCGTCTCGCGCACAGATTGCTGCAAGCGGCGGAAAGCCGGGGGAAAATCGCCATCCAGATACACCGTCACGGTGACAGGCTCGGGTAACTTTTCTAGCAGCTGCTTAGTTGCCGGCGACATGGTGTAGCGCTTCTCCTGGGTGAGGTCGAGGCGGAAAAAGAACTGCTGACCCACGAAGTTGAGCAGCAGCAAAACGCCAATAATTGCGAAAAAGCGAAGCAGGTCGCGACGCTTATTCGTAGCGGTTAGCGGCTGGCCGCCAGCGGTTTGCGGTTGTTCTGTACTCACGAGATAATCTCAAAAGGAAGCATGATCTGAAAAGCTAATAGCCAACAGCTATCAGCTAATAGCTTAATAGTCTACCAGTTACGGCTTTGCAAAACCAGCCGGGTCGCCAGCAGAAAACCGACGATCAGGCTAAAGAAATACGTCAGGTCGCGGGAGTCGATGAGGCCTTTGCTGATGTCGCGGTAGTGCGTGGCAATACCTAGCTGGCTGATGTAGTACGCAGGGCTACCTTCAAACACTGAAGCCAGCGAATCGAAGCCCGAATACACGAGAAAGCAACCTACCACGGCTACCAGGAAGGCAATAACCTGGTCGCGGGTAATGGCAGAAGCAAAGAGGCCGATAGCCGAGAAAACGCCCGCCAGCAACGCCAAGCCAATGTAGGAACCCACCGTCGCCGCCGAGTCGATGTTGCCGACAGGGTTGCCGAGCTTATACACTGAGTAATAATACAATAGCGTCGGGACGAGCGCCAGCAGCGCCAGCAGGAAACAGGCTAGGTACTTCCCCCCAATGATCTGCCCGTCGGTGAGTGGCCGGGTGAGCAGCAGCTCAATGGTCCCAGCCTTCTTCTCCTCGGCAAAGGTTCGCATGGTGATAGCCGGAATCAGAAACAGGAAAATCCAGGGCGCCGTGTTAAAGAGCGTTTGCAGGTCGGCAAAGCCGTAGTCGAGCACGCTGCTATCGGGGAAAACCCACACGAACAACCCCGTAGCCACCAGAAATACGCCAATAACGACGTAGGCCACCGGCGAGCTGAGGAAGGCATTAAACTCTTTGCGAAGAATGGCAAGCATCTAATTAATATGCTGATGAGTTGATTTGCTGATGTGCTACTTAATGAGGCGTCTGTCATGCTGAGCTTGCCGAAGCATCTCGCGTGCAATAGTAACATCAATCGACATACAACAACTGCACGCGAGATGCTTCGGCAAGCTCAGCATGACAGACGTTGGGCGACGTTCAAAGTTACTTTGTTAAGTTCTTAAACACCTGCTCCAGCGACTGTTCCTCCTGCCGCAAACCTAGCAACACCCAGCCTTGCTGCGCCGCCAGTCGCGAGATGGCGCCGCGCTGATCGGTGCCGGCCGCAGCCCGAATGCGGTAAGTCGTACCAGTTTCGGCTTCTACGGCCGTGATGCCGGGAAGCGCCAGCAGCGGCGCCGGGTCAATGGCTTGCTCGAACTCAGCGCGGATACTGGTTTCGCCTGCCGCGCCGGCACCTAGGTCGGATACGGGGCTATCGGCTACAAGCTGGCCGCGGTTGATAATTACCACGCGGCTGCACAAGGCCGTGACTTCGGGCAGAATGTGGGTGGAGAAAATAACCGTCTTGTCCTGCCCGATTTCCCGAATGAGGGTGCGGATTTCACCAATCTGGTTGGGGTCGAGGCCGGTGGTGGGCTCGTCGAGAATGAGTGTGCCGGGGTCGTGGATGAGCGCTTGCGCTAAGCCTACGCGCTGGCGGTAGCCTTTCGACAACGCCCCAATAAGCTTGTTCTGCTCCCGACCTAGCCCCACCCGATCCACCATCTGCTGCACCCGCTGCCGCAACGCCGCGCCACGCAAGTCATGCACCGAGCCGATGAATTCGAGGTACTCGTGCACGTACATATCCAGGTAAAGCGGGTTGTGCTCGGGCAGATAACCCACGCGGCGGCGCACCTCCAAGGGCTGCTCCGTCACGTCGAAGCCGTCGAGCTTTACCGTGCCGACGGAAGGCGGCAGATAGCCGGTGGCAATCTTCATCGTCGTCGACTTGCCCGCGCCGTTTGGCCCCAGGAAACCTAGGATTTCGCCCTTGCCCGCGGTGAAGCTGATGTTGTTCACGGCCGCCTGCGCGCCGTACATTTTGGTAAGATTCTGAACTTCAACCATTGATCAGGTAGCGGGTACGAATAATTGCTGGAATAGAGAACTCTTAGTATTGTGGCAATGCGGTTAACAACCTAGGCGCCACGGGCGCGGCTGGTGGCGCTTGCAGCTGCTTCGCCAACCACTGCACATCATGCCACTTGCCAAATTTATAGCCTACGTGCCGGTACGTACCAATCAGCTCAAAACCAAAGGACTGGTGAAACGCCACACTCCTGGGGTTCGGCTGCGTGACGCCCGCGTAGGCATTCACGTAGCCTTGTTGTGTCAATAAATCAAATAGTTGCGTGTACAGCCGCCGCGCAACTCCCGTGCCGTGGTACTCGGGCCGCACGTACACCGACGTTTCCACCGACCACTGATACGCCGGCCGCTCCCGGTAGCGGGAGGCATACGCATAGCCTAGCACCTGACCGCCATTTTCCGCTACCAACCACGGCAAGATGCCCTGAAGTTTCCGCACACGCTCCGCAAACGCTTCAATAGCAGGCACTTCGTATTCAAAGGTGATGGTGCTGCCGGTTATGTAGGGCGCGTAGATGGTGAGCATGGCCGCGGCATCTTCCGGCGTGGCAAGGCGCAACGTAACATTGGCAGCAGCTGAACCTAGGTCAGAATCCATTCGGGGTAAATTGAGCACCTAATCTATTCTGTAGCGCGGAAATCCGTTCCGCGACGAGCAACGCGAGTATCAACGTCGATCCGAATGATAGACACTCGCCGCGCTCGTCGCGGAACAGATTTCCGCACTACAGCGCCTTGAACATAGGTTACTTTGGCTGCGACGGGCGCAATTGGATTTCGGAAAGCATCGTCGCTTTTGGCGCTTCTAGGGCGTGCACAATGGCAGCGGCAATGTCTTCGGGCTGCATCTTGTGCGGGTCGGGTTGGGCACCGGGCTCAGCACCGCCGAAGTTGGTTTCCACCGAGCCCGGCATGATGCACGTCACACGGACGCCCTCCTGCCGCACTTCCTTGAACAACGCATCTGAGAAGCCCCGCACGGCAAATTTGGTGGCGCAGTAGCCGGCCATGTTCGCGCTACCTGCCGTGCCAGCTAATGAAGCAACGTTGATCAGGTGACCTTCGCCTTGCTTTTTCATCTGCGGCAACACGGCTTTCGTGCAGTAGAATACGCCGTGCACGTTGGTGTCAAACATGGCGTGCCAGTCGTCGGACGAGAAGCCATCGATGGGGCCCATGTTGCCGATGCCGGCATTATTTACCAGTATTCGAACTTCTGCCCCCACCTCACGCTGCGTATCTACGTACGCTTCCTGAACCGATATTTCGTTGCGAACGTCGCACTCAATGAACTGGAACCGCTCGTGCGTCAGGCCTTCGGGTGCGGTGCGGCCCCAGCCCGCTACAATGGCACCTTTGGCCAGCAGCGCCTCGGCTGTGGCCCGCCCTATACCCTTACTGACGCCCGTAACAATCGCTATTTTGCCCGTTAGATCCATGCTGAAGTGATGTTTTGGAGTAGAGTTTGGCCGCAAGTTAGCGGCCGTCAGCCGCTTTTACGCGGAATAGTTGGTCTGGCTGCGTTTCTGCCGCTGCTTACCGGTTGCGGCGACGGACATGAAACGGATTGCCTGAAAAGCACGGGCAAAGTAGTAACCGAGCGGCGCAACCTAGCTCCGTTTCACATAGTTACGGCCTACGATAACGTGGACGTGCTGTTGGTGCAGGATACCGCTACTTATGCCGAGGTTCGCGCCGGCAAGAACTTACAGGAAGACATTGAGCTGACGGTGCAAAATGGGCAGCTCACGATTCATAACACCAGCCGCTGCAACTGGGTGCGCACCTACAACACGCCCCGCGAGCTGACCCTGCACCTGCCCCGCCTTACCGACCTGTTTTTGCGCGGGCAGGGCAACGTCCGTACCCTAAGTAACTTTCGGGCCGATACTGTCTTCTGCCACCTCGTTGGCGCCGGCGACTTCAACCTCGACCTGACCAGCAACTATATCGGCTTCGACACCTACGAGCTGGGCGACGTCGAGCTGCACGGCCGCACCAACGAGCTGCACTACACCCTAGGTGGCAGCGGCAGCTTTCGGGCCGGCGGTTTTCAGACCCGCGACTTCTACTTTCAATCGAACGTAGGCAGCACCGGCGACGCGCACATTGCCGTCTCGCGCCTGCTAGCCGGTAATCATGCCGGCACGGGCACACTTTATTACTCCGGCAATCCCACCATTCTAAACTTGACGAGTAAAGGGAAAGTGGTGAAAGTCAATTGACAGTTACCAGTTAATGGTACTTGCTTATCTCACACCTAGGTTATGTACCAAGGCGAAAATGGCAACTGGTAGCTGAAAACTGGTAACTAGTAACTGGTAACTGAATCAAATATCGCCCAGTTGCGGCCGAATCAACAGCTCCTCCACTACGGCTTGCGGCGACAATGAATAGGCGGCAAACACCGCTTCCGCCACATCTTCCGCCTTGATGAAGCGCTCGGCCGGCAAATCGGCTCCTTCCCAGCTGGCGGTGAGCGTGGCGCCGGGCAGCACGGCCGTCACGCGCAGGTTGTGTTCCTTTAGCTCTTCGCGCAAGGCTTTCGTCAGACCTAGCAAGGCAAATTTAGCAATGCTGTAGGAGCCGCCGCTCGGATACGCCCGAATGCTGGCCACCGAGCACATCGTGAAAATATGGCCTTGCCGTTGCGCAATCATACCTGGCAGCAAAGCTAGGGTTAGGTCGTAGGCGCTGTAGAGGTTCACGTCGATGAGGGCGCGCAGGGCGCTGCCGTCGGCGGGTTCGTCCTGCAAGCGACCTGGCGTGAAGGCGCCAGTATTATGCACCAGCACTTCCACACTGCCACCTAGGTTCTGCACAAAAGCGGCAAAACGGCGCGTTTCGGCGGTCTGGCTTAGGTCGGCGGCCAGCGTGTGCAGCACGGCGCCGGGAACATCCTGGCTCAACTTTGTTTGTAGGGCGGCTAAGTCGGCGGCCGAGCGGGCGCAGGTCACTACTGCAAAGCCTGCTTTGGCAAAGCGCCACACCAAAGCGCGGCCAATGCCTTTCGTACCGCCAGTGATGATGATATATTTTTGCATTTCGTTGATTATCGTTCCGGTTTTTACGTAAGGAAGCGCAACTATTGTAGCCTGAAAGGGCTCATAGTCTATACGCGCCCCGCAAGTTTCTGCTTTTCCTCTTATTTCGCTTTCCATGGTCAAAACCTTTGGCGAATTTCTCCTCTTTTTACAGAGCATGCTCACCCGGAAGGAGCGCTTCAAAGTCCTCTTCCAACGCACCCTCGATGAGGCGGTGCTTATCGGCGTCGATTCCGTCTTTATTGTTGCGATAGTCAGCGCCTTCATCGGCGCCGTGACCTGCGTGCAGATTGCCTACAACCTCACCAACCCGCTCATCCCGAAGTCGACGATCGGCTACATGGTACGTGAAATGACCATTCTGGAGCTGGCTCCTACTATCACCAGCATCGTGCTGGCGGGCAAGGTAGGCTCCAGCATCGCCGGGGGCCTAGGTACCATGCGCATCACCGAGCAGGTTTCCGCGCTGGAGGTAATGGGCATCAACTCAGCCTCTTACCTGGTGCTACCGCGCATCGTGGCTTCCATGCTGATGTTCCCGCTGCTGGTTATTCTGGCCATGGCGCTTTCTATCCTAGGCGGGTATCTGGCGGGCACGTTGTCGGGCGCTATGTCGGCGCAGGAGTACATCGAGGGCATCCGTACAGATTTTATTCCCTACAATATTGTTTTTGCCCTGATCAAGGCGGTGGTCTTTGCCTTCCTGGTTTCGGCTATTTCCGCCTACAAAGGCTTCTTTACGCAAGGTGGAGCGCTGGAAGTAGGTGCGGCCAGCACGGGCGCCGTTACCAACTCCATCATCGCCATTCTGCTGGCCGATTTTGTGCTGGCAAACGTACTGTTGTAAATTGTCAAATGGCTGTGGGCTAATTGCTTGACCTACGTTACGGGTCGGCCTTTAGCAATCAACCATCTAACCAGAGAATCAGATGATTGAGATTCATAACGTCCAGAAAGCCTTCGACGGCAACCCGGTGCTGCGGGGCATTACGTGCACGTTCGAGACGGGCAAGTGCAACCTGCTGCTAGGTGGTTCGGGCACGGGCAAAAGCGTACTGCTTCAGTGCATTGTGGGCCTGATGAAGCCGGATATCGGCAGCATCACCTTCGATGGCACCGTGTTTACGAACAATAAAGTAGGCGTCCGCCAAGAGATTCGCCGTAAGATCGGGATGCTGTTTCAGGGTTCGGCGCTGTTCGACTCCATGACGGTGTTCGAAAACACGGAGTTTCCGCTGAAAATGCTCACGCCCGAAATGACTAAGGAGGAGCGCCGCGACCGGGTAGAGTTTTGCCTGAAGCGCGTAGGCCTGGAAAATGCCGGCAACAAAATGCCCTCCGAAATTTCGGGTGGCATGAAGAAGCGTGTGGGTATTGCCCGCGCCATTGCGCCCAATTGCACCTACCTCTTCTGCGACGAACCCAACTCCGGCCTCGATCCGCTCACCAGCATCAAGATCGACGAGCTGATTCACGAAATCACCCACGAGTACAATATCACCACCGTCATCATCACCCACGACATGAACTCGGTGGTGGAAATCGGCGAGCACATCATCTTTCTGCACAAGGGCCTCAAGCTCTGGGACGGCAATAAAGACGAAATTCTGAACGCACAGGTGCCTGAGTTAAAAGAGTTTATCTTCAGCAACAGCCTGGTACGTGCTGCCAAGCGCGTAGACGACGAAGGCGGCCTGGAAGCAATTCTGGCCGAGACGCAGCCACAAGGCTGATAACGGCGACAGTAGCGAAACCAGACGCCAGCTAAAAAGCTAGGTTTCCTCCTTAGGTAAAAGGAGGAAACCTAGCTTTTTAGCTGGCGCTTTGCTGAAGGCTTTCTACGTGCGCCAGGTGATGGCGGCCGTGCCAGGCGTACAGCACCAAAGCGGCATCCAGTGTAACCGTTTGCTGCGAGCCAGGATGATAAAACGTGCGCTGCCACTGTGCGTCGCTCAGGTGCGACAGCAGGTTTGTCCAGCGCGTGTGCAGCGCCTCCAACAAGCTCAACGACACTGTGATGGGTGTAGCAGCTACGTCGGGCAGCTCCGCCCAGGCTTGCTCATCGTAGGGGGAAATAGTGGGGTTGTCTTCCGTGAGAGCTAGCTTGAAGCGCGTGTAGCTGTTGAGGTGCGAATCGGCCAGGTGGTGAATCACCTGACGGCCGCTCCAACCACCGGGGCGGTAAGGCTCTTGTAGCCGGACGCCCCCTACGCGCCGGGCGGCGGCCGTAAGCTGGGCAGGCAATTCGGCTATCTGTTTGATGAGTGCTGCGCGCTCAGCGGAGGTTAGCGGCGACTCCGGCGGTTGAGGTTGTTGCCCAATCGGAAAGCGTAGATCCTTGGTAATTTCCATAAGGAGGCTAATGTGGAAGATGCTTCCGCAAGTAAACACTTCTGCGGCTTCAGCCTGCTTAAAACAAAAAGGCTGCTCCAGAGTGGGGCAGCCTTTTTGTTTGGTGTGGTTTATCGCGCCTAGCCGTTGCGCTTATTCAGCTCATCACGGATTTTGGCGGCCTTTTCATAGTCCTCTTTTTCAAGGGCTTGCGCCAGCATCTTGGTTAGCTCGTCCAGCGAAACCTGACCCGAAGGCTCGCGTGGTTCCGGCCGCGAAGGAGTTGGCTTATCCGTGTCGTCTTCGTCCTGGTCGTCATCGTCGTCGGTATCGTCGGCGTTTTCGTCGAGGTCACTCAGGATGATGCCGGCTTCGCTGAGCACGCTCTCCACGGTGAAGATGGGCACACCAAAGCGTAGGCCAATGGCAATAGCATCCGAAGGGCGAGCATCTAGCTCAAAGGTTGTGGCACCGTCGGAGCAGATTATTTTGGAGTAGAACACGCCTTCTTTCAGGTCTGAGATCAGTACTTCCAGGATCGTTACGTGTACATGCTCGGCAAAGGACTTGAACAAGTCGTGCGTGAGCGGCCGGTTCGGACTGATTTTCTCAATCTGAATGGCAATGCTCTGCGCCTCGAACATGCCGATGATAATAGGCAGGCGACGGTTACCGGTTTTTTCGCCTAGGATAAGCGCGAACGAGCCGGATTGCGACTGGCTGGACGACAGACCTAGTATTTCAAGCTGGATTTTTTTCAAGGGTCTTCGGGACTTAGGGTCTTTGGGACTTGGGTTTTGACCTTACTACGTGCAAATAAAACAAAGGCCTAAGTTCATAACAACGTGAGCCACAGAATAAAAGAATTGAGAACCTAGGTCATTAGTTTGAAAAGCAACTAAGTACCCAGGTTCTCAAGTTCTTGAGTCCCTAACCCAGCTCCTTAACGGCCTGGGTTAATTTTGGCAATACGTCGAATACGTCGCCAACGATGCCGTAATCGGCAGCCTTGAAGAACGGCGCCTCCGGATCTTTGTTGATTACGACAATCACCTTCGACGAGTTTACGCCCGCCAGGTGCTGAATAGCGCCCGAAATACCACAGGCGATGTACAGGTTCGGCGACACGGTAATACCCGTTTGGCCCACGTGCTCGTGGTGCGGGCGCCAGTCTACGTCCGATACGGGCTTGGAGCAAGCCGTAGCAGCATGCAGCGCTTTCGCCAGATCCTCAATCAGATACCAGTTCTCCGGGCCTTTCATGCCGCGGCCACCCGATACCACTTTGTCGGCTTCGGGCAATAGCACGCCACCAGCCTGCTCCTGCATGATCACCTGCTTGGGCGCATCGGCAAAGTCAGTGTCGGTGAGCTGGGCCGAGAACTGCTCCACCGTGGCCGCTTGGCCAGCGTTGTGCAGCGCTTCAATCGAGTTCTTCTTCACAGCAATGATCTTCCGGTCGCTGGTTAGCACTACATCGGAAAGGGCTTTGCCGGAGTAAGCACCGCGACGCACCGTGAACTTACCGCCCTCTACTTTGGGCAGCTCGACCACATTGGTAGCCAGGCTAGCTTTCAGGCGTACCGATAAGCGCGAACCCACCGCAGCACCGATGTTGGAGTTAGCCAGCACAATCACCTGCGACTGCTCTTTCTCGGCCGCAGCAGCAATGAGCTTGGTGTAAGCACCGTTCACGAAGTCCTTCAGGCGCGGCTCCGCGTCGTAGAGGACCTTGCTGATGCCTTGCTCGCCCAGCTGACCTAGGTTGGCTTCAGAAGCTACGCCCACGGCAATGGCCGTGGCCGTGGTGCCGAGCAGCTGCGCTACCTGGCTGCCGTAAGAAGCCACTTCCAGCGAGGATTTTTTCACCTCGCCGTTATCACATTCAACTACAACTAAAACAGACATGATTTCTTCAATTAACAATTATCAATGATCAATTATCAATGGATGTGTGAATCGAATTCACCTAACTGCTCATTGTTAATTGCTCACTGTTCAATTGATTTTCTAGATTACCTTGGCCTCGTTGCGCAGGAGCTTGATCAGCTCGCCGGCGTTTTCGGCCGGGATGAGCTTTACGCCTTGCTTTTTGGGCGGCAGGGCGTATTCGGCTACTTCGGTGCGGGCATCGCTGCCAACTGGCTGCACCACTTTCAGCGGCTTGGTGCGGGCCGTCATGATGCCGCGCATGTTCGGGATGCGGGGCTCGCACATCGGCTGCTGGCATGAAGCCACAAAAGGCGTCGTTACTTCTACTATTTCTTTGCCGCCTTCAATCTCACGCTCCAGGGTGGCCGTGTTGCCACTCATATCGAGCTTCATGGCCGGAGCAACAGTCGGAATACCGAGCAGCTCGCCCACCATACCATGCACCTGCGAACCATTATAGTCAATGCTTTCGCGACCCATCAGAATCACGTCGTAGGCACCTTCCTTGGCAATGGCGGCAATTTGCTCGGCCACGAAGAAAGCGTCAGTCGGCTTGGCATTGACGCGGATAGCGTCGTCGGCGCCGATAGCCAGAGCTTTGCGGATATTGGGCTCTGTATCGGCTTCCCCCACGTTGATTACCGTGACGGTACCACTGCCCTGTGCTTCTTTCAGCTCGATGGCGCGGGTGAGGGCGTATTCGTCCCAGGGGTTAATCACGAACTGTACACCGGCCTTATTAAACTCCTTATTGTCAGGAGTAAAGGTTATTTTGGTGGTCGTGTCGGGCACGTTGCTAATGCAAACGAGAAACTTCATCTACGGCTGCTTGAATGAACAAATACTAGGGAAACCCCCTACTTTCGGGCGAAGATACAGAAATCTCCCTTCCCTATGGAAACCGCTCCAACCCGTCTGCAACAGCTTCTGGCCTTCTACGCCGACGACCCCAATGATGCCTTCACGATCTATGCGTTGGCCACTGAATACCGCGCCTCCGAGCCGCTACGCGCCATGGAGTTCTATCAGAAACTGCTCGATGAGCATCCTGACTACGTGGGTACCTATTACCACGCCGGCAAGCTGCTGGAGCAATTGAATAAGGCTGAAGAGGCCGAAAAAGTTTACCGAAAAGGCCTGCAAGTAAGCCGTCGGGCGGGCCAGATGCATGCCGCCAGCGAGCTTCAACAAGCGCTCAACCAGTTCCTAGGTCTCGACTACGAGGATGATTAATATCTTGTAGGAACGCGCCACGGCGCGTTCGTCGGCCATGCTGGTTATGTGTTCTTTATTCCGTTATACCTAGGTAAATCGTGCAACGCCGAACGCGCCGTGGCGCGTTCCTACACCTCTTCTACATTATCTCATCGACATATTGGCGCAATGAAGATCTTACTTGTTGAAGATGAGCCGAAAGTATCCGCTTTTATCCGCCGCGGGCTGGAGGAGGAAAATTATGAAGTGGAGGTAGCGTACGATGGGCATTTCGGGCGGCAGCTAGCCCTCACGCACGACTACGAGTTGATCATCCTGGATGTGATTCTACCGAATATAAGCGGCTTTGAGGTGCTGAGGGCCGTGCGCGCCCAAGACCAGCAAGTACCTATTTTGATGCTGACAGCCCTAGGGACCACCACCGACAAGCTGCAAGGCTTCGATGGTGGCGCCGACGACTACCTGGTTAAACCCTTTGACTTTCAGGAATTGCTCGCTCGGGTGCGCGCCCTCACGCGTCGGCGTGGCACTGAGCAGAAAGGCTCGGTGCTCACCCTAGCCGACCTGACGCTGGACACGGCCGCCAAAACCGTGACCCGCGGCGGTCAGCCGATCAAGCTCACAGCTCGGGAATTTGGCCTTCTAGAATTGTTTATGCGCCACAAAGGCCGGGTGCTGAGTCGGGCCGAAATTGCCGAGAACTCGTGGGAAGATTCCTTCGACTCGGGCTCGAATGTAATTGATGTGTACGTGAATTATCTGCGCAATAAAATCGACAAAGGCTTCTCTAAGAAACTCATTCACACGGTAGTCGGCATGGGCTACGTCATGCGGGAGGAAGATTAAGCTGGTATGCTACTCTTCTCATGTGCGAAGGGGTTGATGAGGTTACCCAGGTTTTTCCTGGTACACTCCGCCAGCGAGCAGGAAATGCACCTAGGATGACGACATGCCAGCTAGCACATTAGCACATCAGAAAACCAGCACATTACTTTAAATGACCATTCGTAATAGGCTTACCTGGCTTTTTCTCGGCTTGGTCGGCGTAATCTTGTTGGCGGCGCTATCGGTGACATTTCTGCTTCACGCGCAGTACACCACCCAGGAATTTCAGCAGCGCCTGCGCGACCGGGCCGAGGTAACCGGCTATGTGTTTCTGGAACAAGATGAGCTGCACGACTCGACTTTCGGCGACTTCAAGCGGCGCTACCTGCGCACGCTGACTGATGAGGTGTTGCAGATTTACGATTCGGGGCTGAACCAGCGTTTTATTAAAGAAGATGCTCGCATTCATATTTCCGACTCATTACTGGTCCGGATTATAGACGAGAAAGAACTCTACTTCGACCTAGGTACCCGCCAGGCTATCGGCTTGTTTTACCACGATAACCAAGGCGACTTTGTGATTGTCGCCGCCGCCGAAAACCGTTCTGGGCGGGCTCGTTTGGAGCACCTAGGTTCCATGCTTGGGCTGGTGTTTGTGTGCAGCTTGGTGGTGATTTACGTAGCTGGGCGGTTGTTTGCGGGCCGGGCACTAGCTCCCATTGCGGCCGTCAACGACCAGGTAGACCGCATTACGGCCCACGACCTGCACCTGCGCGTAGAAGCAGGACTCACCAGTGAGCAAGATGAGATTACGCGCCTAGCTCGCACTTTCAACCGCATGCTAGAGCGCCTGGAGGAAAGCTTTGAAGGCCAACGCACCTTTGTGAGCAACGCTTCCCACGAGTTGCGCACACCGCTCACCGCCACCATTGGCGAGCTGCAAGTGCTGCTTACCCGCGACCGAGAGCCCGCCTCCTACCGCGAAGCGCTGACCTCGGTGCTGAACGAATTGCAGCAGCTCAAAACGCTCATAAACAACCTCCTTGAGTTCACGCAAGCCACCGCCGGCACCATGACCGGTGACGAGATTCGGCTTGATGAACTACTCTGGGAAGCCCGCGAGGCGGTTGCGCCCGAGCAGCGGCGGCGCGTGCACATCACCCTCGATTCGCTCCCTCCCGACCCTGAACAGATGGAAATCATGGGCAACCGCCAATTGCTAGGGCGGGCGCTGATGAACTTGGTCGATAACGCGCTCAAGTACTCCGGTGACCAGCCCGTCGAAGTGCATTTCAACTACGCCGAAGGCCACGTTTACATTCAAATTCAGGACCACGGCATTGGCATTGCCGAGAAGGATCTGTCGGCCATCTTCCAGCCTTTTTTCCGGGCCAATAATGCCCGGGGAGTCATTGGACATGGGGTAGGCTTGCCGCTGGCCCGCAAGATTATTGAGCTGCATGGCGGTACGTTGTCCGTCACGTCTACGCTTCACAGCGGGACTTTGGCAACGGTTGTTTTCTAGCTAGCGGGTCTTATTTCACTGTTGGTGAGCAGGCTTTGTTCATAAGCTAGCACACGTGAACTAGTGATGAAGAACGTTAGCACGAACACCTTGTATATTATACTATACCAACAAACCAGTAGAACAAAACCAACAAAAACGAGGCAAAGGCTAGGTTCTAATCTGTTTCTAATGCACCTCTAATTTGCCTCTAACCCTAGGCGCGTATCCTTGCAAACAACCTAAAAGTCTGCATATGCGCCGTGTTACCCATTCTCTTATAACGATAGCCGCTGCCTTCTCGGTTTGTATGCTCACAAGCTGCTCAGAAGAAGCTACTGAACTAGTCACCCAAACACCCAAAGCGCATTCGTTGCACCCAGCCATGCTGCGCAACCTAGCTTTCGACACGGCTCGCTCAGAAGCCATACGGAGCGAGGTGGCGCTCAACGGCCGCGTGAGCACGAACCTCGATAAAACGGTGCAAGTGTACCCGCTGGTAGGCGGTGTGGTGCAGGCTTTGCCAGCTAGCCTCGGCGATTACGTCAAGAAGGGCCAAGTGCTAGCCGTGATTAAGAGCGGCGAAATTGCTGACCTACAGAACCAAAGCGCGACGGCGGGCTCCGACCTAGCTATTGCCCGCAAAAACTTGCAAGTCACGCAAGACCTCTTTGAGAGCGGCCTAGCCGCGGAGCGCGATGTAGTGATGGCCCGGCAAGAGTTGCGCAAAGCTCAGAGCAACGCAGGCAAAAGCCGTAAGCAGTTGAGCGTGTATGGCGTATCGGCCGATGGCACGTATACTTTACGGGCGCCTATTTCGGGCTTCATCACCGAAAAGAACGTGACCGACCACATGCAGTTCAACGCGGATAACGTGGATAATCTGTTCACGATTTCGGATCTGAGCACGGTGTGGGTGATGGCAGATGTCTTTCAGGCCGATATCGCCAATGTGCAGGTGGGCCACACCGCCAACGTGACCACATTGAGCTACCCCGACAAGCACTTCACCGGTCGCATCGACAAGGTGTTCAATATGCTAGACCCCGAGAGCAAGGTGATGAAAGTTCGTGTGCGCCTCGACAACCCTAGCTACGTGCTCAAGCCGGGTATGCATGCCCGCGTGCACGTATCGAGCACGGGCAAGCAGCAACAAGTGGCAGTGGCCTACACCAACGTGATTTTCAACCACGACCGCAACTTCGTGCTCGTGCTCAAAGACCCCACCCACATTGAAACGCGGGAGGTGACGGTGCTAAAAACCGTAGGCAAAACCAGCTACATAACTACCGGTCTGTACGACGGCGAGCGAGTGGTGGCCCAGAATCAACTGCTGCTCTACAAGCATCTGAACGATTAGAGCGAATTAAGCTAAATGACTTGGCGGAGCTAGGTTCGACTTCATCTGTTGAGCCTAGCTTCTTTTTTTGTGCTTATTACAAATTATTTGCGCACACAAAAGCGCATTTCTAGGCTTAAAACGCAGTTTTTATAAAAAATTAACGCTTCTAATCTGGCTCTAATGTACCTCTAATACCCACCTAATACGGGCACAGTACACTTGCATATCCTAATGCTTCATCGGATATGCAACGCTTATTCTCGCTCCTGATTTTTCTATTGCTGCTGACTGGCACCGCCCAGGCTGCGGCCACTCCGGCTGCTATTGCGCCGGCCGATACGGTGCAGCTCACGCTGCCCGAGGCCGAGCAGCGCTTCGTGCAGAACAACCTAGCCCTGCTCGCTCAACAATACAACGTGTCGGCGGCTGAAGCGCAAATTCAGCAAGCCAAGCTCTGGGACAACCCAACTATTTCACTGGAGCAAAACACCTATAACCCGGCCACCCACAAGCACTTTGATGTAACGAGGACGGGCCAGAGCATCGTGCAAGTGCAGCAGTTGTTTGCTATTGCCGGTCGGCGCAAGGCGGCAGCCAACGTGGCGCAGCAGAACGCTTTGGTTGAGCAATACAACTTCCAGGATTTGCTGCGCAACCTGCGCTACCAGCTCCGCACCACCTTCTACAACCTGTACTTCAAGCAGCAGACGGTTGGGGCTTACAACCGCGAAATCAACTCCTTCCGCCGTACGGTGGCTCAATACCAAGGCCAATACGACAAAGGCAATATTGCCCTGAAAGAAGTTATTCGCCTGAAAGCTTTTCTGTTCCAATTGGAAACCGAGCGCCAAGGCTTGCTGACGGACATCGCTGGCCAAGAGGCTGCCCTGCGCGTGTTGATTCGGGACAACTCGGGTGCTTATTACCGACCCCAAGCCGATGGCAACCGCCTGCGCGACCTGAACCTAGGTCAGTACTCCGTCGAGCAGCTGGCCGATACGGCCCAAATAGCCCGCGCTGATTTGCGTGCTCGCCAGGCCGGCTTAGAGCAGCAAAACCAAAACTTACGCTTGCAACGAGCCCTAGCTGCTCCCGACCTAGCCCTGGGCTACGTGTACGACCGCGCCGGCAGCTACATCCCGAACTACAATGCTGTGACCCTCGGCGTGGCCATCCCGATTCTGAACCGCAACCAAGGCAACATCCGCTCGGCGCAAGCTCAGATCCAGAGCAGCAAGGCGGAGCTAGGTCAGCAGCAGCTTATCGTGCAGAACGACGTGCAGGAAGCTTACCGCTTGGTACAACAAACCGACCAACTCTACCAGACGACCAACCGCAGCACCGGCGACTTCGACCGCCTCATCTCGGGCATCGAGCAGAGCTACGCCAAGCGCAACATCACCATTGTGGAGTTCCTCGATTTCTACGAGAGCTATAAGAGCAACTTGATGCTGCTAAATCAATTACGAGCCAGCCGCTTGCGTGCCTTCGAACAGCTCAACTTCTCGGTGGGCCGCTCCATTTTCACGGCCGAGTAAGCGCCTCCAGCAGGCAACAAACCTCCATCAGATACAACGTCTCCAGCGATATGAACCGCATTCCCTCCCTCCTACTCACTGCTACTGCTACGCTGGGTTTGCTGGCAGGCTGCTCGCAGAAATCGGCCGACACCGACGCGCCTCAGAAAGCTGAAGCCGGCTTCACCATGTCGGACTCGATGCTGCGCGAACTGAAAATAGATACTGTGCACGCCGAACCCGTGCGCGACGAGCTAACCCTTTCGGGCCAAATTGCCACCGACGGCGACAAAACCGTGAAAGTGTACCCGCTGGTGGGCGGCGTGGTCGAGCAGCTCTCGGTAGAGCTAGGTGACCACGTGCAGAAAGGCCAAGTGCTAGCCGTAATCAAGAGCGGCGAAATTGCTGATTTGCAGAACCAAAGCTCGGCGGCGGGCTCCGACCTTGACATTGCCCGCAAGAACCTGCAAGTAGCGGAAGACCAATTCAAGGACGGCCTAGCCTCGGAGCGCGACGTGGTGTTGGCCCGCCAAGAATTGCGCAAAGCCCAAGGCAACGTGGGCAAGAGCCGCAAGCAGCTGAGCGTGTACGGTGTATCAGCCGATGGCACCTACACCTTACGGGCGCCTATTTCGGGCTTCATCACCGAAAAGAACGTGACTGACCACATGCAGTTCAACGCGGATAATGTAGGCAATTTACTCACCGTCAGCAACCTCGATGATGTGTGGATTATGGCCAACGTATTTGAGGCGGACATCGCCAAAGTGCGCGAAGGCTACCAAGCCGACGTAACCACGCTGAGCTACCCCGACAAACACTTTACCGGCCGCATTGATAAGGTGTTCAACGTGCTCGACCCCGAAAGCAAGGTGATGAAAGTGCGCGTGCGCCTCAACAACCCTGGTTACCTGCTCAAGCCCGAGATGTACGCTCAGATCAAGGTGCAGAACACCGAGGACAACAAAATGCTAGCCGTACCCACCAAGTGCGTGGTGTTTGACAAGGACCGCAACTTCGTGATGGTGTTCAAAGACCGCCGCCACGTGGAAACCCGCCCCGTCGAAATTGCCAAGACTGTGGGCGACGTGAGCTACGTGAAGTCGGGCCTGCGAGACGGCGAGCAGATTATTGCTCAGAACCAACTACTGGTTTACGACGAGTTAAACGACTAAGAAAGAACGTCATGCTGAGCCTCTTAAAGCATGACATTTTAAATAACAGAGTCAGCAACGGCTTCCATGAATAAGTTCATCCAAGGTATCATTAGCTTTTCCCTTAAGAACCGCGGCTTCATCTTCCTGATGACGGTGGTGGCCATTGTGGCCGGGGTCGTAAGCTACCGCAACACGCCCATTGAGGCGTTTCCGGACGTAACGAACACCGAAATCACCATCATCACGCAGTGGCCCGGCCGCTCGGCGGAGGAGATTGAGAAGTTCGTGACGGCTCCCATCGAAATTGCGCTGAACCCGGTGCAGAAAAAGACCAGCATCCGCTCGACCACGCTGTTCGGCTTGTCGGTAGTGAAGGTCATCTTCGACGATGGCGTAGACGACGCGTTTGCTCGGGTGCAGGTGAACAACCTGCTGGCCCAAGCCGACTTACCCGAAGGCGCCGACCCCGACGTGCAGCCGCCTTACGGCCCCACTGGCGAAATCTTCCGCTACACCCTAGCTAGCCCCGACAAAACCACCCGCGAGCTGAAAACCATTCAAGACTGGGTGATTGAGCGCAACCTAAAAGCCGTGCCCGGCGTGGCCGACGTGAACAGCTTCGGCGGCGAGGTGAAGGATTACGAAATCAGCGTGAACCCCGGCAAGCTCCAGGACTTCGGCATCACGCCCTTGGACGTGTACAACGCCATCCAGCGCTCCAACATCAACGTGGGCGGCGACGTGATAAACGAGGGTCAGCAGAACTACGTGGTGCGCGGCATCGGCCTGCTGAACAATATCGGCGACATCAACAACACCGTGATTAAGAACGTGAACGGTGCCCCGATCTTGGTGAAAGACGTGGCCATCGTGCACGAGTCGGCGCTGCCCCGCCTAGGTCGGGTGGGCCGCGGCACCAACGACGACATGGTGGAAGGCATCGTGGTGATGCGTAAGGGCGAAAACCCTTCGGAAGTCATTGCTCGCCTGAAAGAAAAAGTAGCCGACCTGAACGACAAGATTCTGCCTTCCGACGTGAAGATCAAAACCTTCTACGACCGGCAGCAGCTCATCGACTTCTCGACCGAAACCGTGATTCACAACCTCATGGAGGGCATGATCCTCGTGACGGTGATTGTGTTCGTGTTCATGGCCGACTGGCGGACTACGGTTATTGTGTCCATCATCATCCCGCTGGCCCTGCTGTTTGCCTTCATCTGCTTGCGTTTGAAAGGCATGAGTGCCAACCTCTTGAGCATGGGCGCCATCGACTTTGGTATCATCATCGACGGCGCCGTGGTGATGGTGGAAGGGCTCTTTGTGGCCCTCGACCACAAAGCCCACGAGATAGGGATGGAGCGCTTCAACAAGCTCGCCAAGCTAGGCCTCATCAAGAAGACGGGCCGCGAGATGGGCAAGGCCATCTTCTTTGCCAAAGCCATCATTATCACGGCTTTGCTTCCCATCTTCTCCTTCGAAAAAGTAGAAGGCAAGGTGTTCTCACCACTAGCCTGGACCCTAGGTTTTGCCCTGCTCGGCGCCCTGATTTTCACCTTGACACTGGTGCCAGTGCTGGCGAGCATTCTGCTGAAAAAGAACGTGCGCGAGAAGGACAACTTCTTTGTGCGCGGCATCAACCGTGGCGCTCAGAGCTTCTTTAGCTTCACCTACGCCCGCAAAACGGCTAGCTTATTGGTGGCTTCCCTCCTTGTGGCGGTGGGTGTGGGGTCTTTCCACTTCCTAGGTTCCGAGTTTCTGCCTGAGCTGAACGAAGGCTCGATCTACGTACGGGCGCAGTTGCCGCTCAGCATTTCGCTGGATGAATCGAACAAGTTGTGCAACGAGATGCGCCGCGTGTTCCTCACCTTCCCCGAAGTGAGCGACGTGGTGAGCCAGACCGGCCGCCCCAACGACGGCACCGACCCGACGGGCTTCTACAACAATGAGTTCCTGGTGCAGATCAAGCACACCGACGACGTGCAGAAGAAGATGAAGAACGCCGCATATCGCGAGAACCTCATTGAGCACATGAAGGAAAAGCTAGCTCGCTTCCCCGGCGTAGACTTTAACTTTAGCCAGCCCATCACCGACAACGTGGAGGAAGCGGCCTCGGGCGTGAAAGGCTCTATTGCCGTGAAAATTTACGGCACCGACCTGAAAACGCTGGAAGGCAAAGCCCGCCAAGTGTACGAGCAGCTCAAAACCGTGAAAGGCATCGACGACCTAGGGGTGCTGCGCAACATCGGTCAGCCCGAGCTGCACGTGGACCTCGACGAAAGCCGCATGGCCCAATACGGCGTGTCGAAGTCGGATGCCAACGCGGTGCTCGAAATGGCCGTGGGCGGTAAGCAGGCCTCGCAGATGTACGAGGGCGAGCGGAAGTTCCCGATTCGGGTGCGCTACCAGGAGCAGTTCCGCCAGACGCCCACCGAAATTGGCGCCCTCATGGTGCCTACGCAAGCCGGCAACACCATCCCGATAACGGAAATTGCCACCATCTCGGACGTAACCGGTCCGTCGCTCATCTACCGCGACGACAACCAGCGCTTCGCCGCCGTGAAGTTCAGCATCCGCGGCCGCGACATGGGCTCCACGATTGAAGAAGCTCAGCGCAAAGTAAATCAGGTACTTCAGCTCCCGAAAGGCTACACCATCAAGTGGGCAGGCGACTTCGAAAACCAGCGTCGCGCCACCCAGCGCCTCGGTCAGGTAGTGCCGATTTCACTGGCCATGATCTTCTTCATCCTGTTCATCTTATTTGGCAATTTGAAGGACGCTGGCCTGGTGCTCGTGAACGTACCGTTTGCCCTCATCGGCGGTATTGCCGCGCTACTCATCACGCACACTAACTTCAGCATCTCGGCCGGCATCGGCTTCATCGCCTTGTTCGGTATCTGTATTCAGAACGGCGTGATTCTCATCTCGGTATTCAAGCAGAACTTGGTTCGGAAGATGTCGCTCGACGCTAGCATCTCGGAAGGCGTAATCAGCCGCGTGCGCCCCGTCGTGATGACGGCCATGATGGCAACCATCGGCTTAATGCCGGCCGCGCTCAGCACCGGCATCGGCTCGGAAACCTCTAAGCCACTGGCCATTGTGGTAATCGGCGGCCTCATCACCGGCACTATCCTCACGCTGTTCATCTTCCCGCTGGTGTTTGAGCGCTTCTACCGCGCCGCGCACACGCACTACGGCGACGATCCAACATTGCACCACCAGCACTCTAGCAAACCGGTGCTGGTAGGCGCCTAATTCTTAACCTGCTGGAAAGGCCTTCTCGCTTCGGGAAGGCTTTTTTGTGTTTACCACATTTCAACAAGGCAGATCCCCGGCCGGACATGCTAGGCGTTCGGCTGGAAGGCGATTATTTCTTGCCTTCCTGAGTATTCTGCCGGGTATAAATCAGGCCCAGCGACAGACCCTGACTATATTGCAAGGCGCGGTCCTGGTCGTAGTCGTAGAGCAGAATGCCGGTGAGCGCCACGTTAATGTAGCGGTTGACCTTGGCCGTCATGCTGGCATCAAGCCGGTGATCCAGACGACGCAGGGCTAACTTCTGGTAGTCGGCAAAGAGCAGATAGCGCGCCTTCAGGTTGACGTTGGTCGTAATGTTTTTATCTATCTCCGTCAGTACCTGACCGGCCAGCGCCTCGAAATTCGCAGAATGTCCCGCCCGAACCCCGTAGGGCTTCTCGCCGAGAACATCGACGAATCGTTGCCGGTGCCCGACAATAGTAACCCGCGAAGCCAGCGGCGACAGCCTGATTTTAAACCACTTGCTTGCCACATACTCCATGCCCGTCGCGAGGGTAATATAAGCCGGCGCGAAGGCCGACGACACCCGCTGCGCCTGCGGCTCCCCGGCGGCATTGGTGCTGTACTTATAGCCGGGTGCAAACTGTGTGAGCAGGTTCAGCGAAGCAAACGCATTCCACTGCGTACTGATATTGCAGCCGTATTTGGTATCCAGAAACAGCCGGTCGAGGCTTTTGCGGTAGCCCTGATCTTTGTTAGCAACAAAGGCATAAAGGAAATCCGCTTCATTATCCCAGCTGCTGCGCCCGCGGTGGAAGTTGGCTTTCTGGTTGATTTGCGCATTCAGCCCAATCGAGTTCACGCCCCCACCCCGCCAGTTCGAGGACAATGCACTCTCATTCAGGTTGAAGGTACCTTTGAAGGCCGTTTTCCAGGGGGAAGGTGGCCGCACGATGGCCACAAGGGTGTCGAGTTTGGCCTTGGGTATAGCCGGCAAAGAAGGCGCGGGCAGTATCGGCGGCACCACCGGCGACAGCCTTATTTGGGCCGCGGCCCGGTTACTGATTAGCCCAACGGAAATAGAAGATAGCAGCAACGCTACCGAACGAACTCTCATGACCCACGCAGACAATTGCAGCTGCAAGTTACTAACGGGCTGTCTTTTCCACATTTACCAACCGCATTTTCATCTTATTATTACAATAGTTCAATGATTAGGCTAAGTGCAGCCGAAGCCGGAACCTAGGTGCGCGCGAAAGTTTTCGGGAAAAAGGCAACCTTCACGAGCCCGACTTGTCCTGTCGGGTACCTAGGTTTGTAGATTCGATTCACCTCAGTCTTTATATGAAAAAAGTACTTGCTGCGAGTGTTTGTCTACTCAGCACCATCTCCGTTTGGGGCCAGACCCCAACTAGCACCGCAGCGTCTGACCCGGCGCTGCTATCCTACCGCGCCACCGCCACCAAAGTCAACGATCTGGTACACACAAAGTTGGACGTGCGTTTTGATTATGCGAAACGCTACCTCTACGGCAAGGAATGGGTGACGCTGAAGCCGCACGCCTATGCCACCGATTCGCTGCGCCTCGATGCGCAAGGCATGGACATCAAAACGGTGGCTTTGGTGGGCAGCAACGGTAGCACGCAGCCGCTCAAGTACGATTACAACCAGCAGCAACTACTCATTCAGCTAGGCAAAACGGTAGCGCCGGGCACTCCCTACACGATTTACCTGGAATATACCGCGAAGCCCGACGAGCTGAAGGTGAAGGGCAGCGCCGCCATCAACGACGCCAAGGGCCTGTACTTCATCAACCCGGATAGTACTGTGAAAGGCAAGCCCGTGCAGATCTGGACGCAGGGCGAATCGCAGTCGAACTCGGCGTGGTTCCCCACCATCGACAGGCCCAACCAGAAAATGACCACGGAACTCAGCATGACAGTGCCCAGCAAATACGTCACGCTGAGCAACGGCAAGCTCGTGTCGCAAACGCCCGCCGGTGCGGGCCTGCGCACCGACACCTGGAAGATGGACCAGCCCCACTCGCCTTACCTGGTGATGATGACCGTGGGCAGCTTCAAGGTGACGCATGATACCTGGCGCAACAAGCCGGTGGATTATTACCTAGAACCTAGCTTTGCGCCCTATGCCAAGCAGATTTTCGGCAATACGCCCGAAATGCTGGAGTTTTTCTCCAATAAGCTAGGGGTGGAGTTTCCCTGGAATAAGTACTCGCAGATTGTGGTGCGCGACTACGTGAGCGGCGCCATGGAAAACACCACCGCCACGCTGCACGGCGACTTTTTGCAGAAAACGGCGCGCGAACTCATTGATCGTCAGTACGGCAACGATGAATCGGTGATTGCGCACGAGCTGTTTCACCAGTGGTTCGGCGACTACGTGACCACCGAAAGCTGGAGCAACCTGACCGTGAACGAGTCGATGGCCGACTTCAGCGAAGGCCTTTGGGCCGAGCACAAGTACGGTCAGGACGCCGCCGACGCTCACAAATACGGCTACCTGAATCAGTACCTAGGTAATCCCGAAAACTACACCAAAAACCTGGTGCGCTTCCACTACGCCGAGCGCGAGGACATGTTCGACGCCGTGACCTACCAGAAAGGCGGCCTCATCCTGGACATGCTGCGCGCCTACCTAGGTGATGAGGTGTTTTTCGCCGGGCTCAATCAGTATCTGAAGCAAAACGCCTTCGGCAACGGCGAAGCGCACCAGATGCGGCTAGCTTTCGAAGCGGTTTCGGGGAAGGACCTAAACTGGTTTTACAATCAATGGTTCTTCAACGCCGGCCAGCCTACCGTCACCATCGACTACGCCTGGGATGCGGCGCGTAAAGTGCAGACCGTCACGGTGAAGCAGCTGCAACCCGGCGAGCCTTTTACGCTGCCCATTACTGTTGATGTGTACGTGAAAGGCAAGACCGAGCGCCACAACGTGGTGCTGCGCAAGGCTACCGAAACTCTGGAGTTTCCGGCCGCTGCTAAACCCGATCTGGTGAACGTAGACGCGCAAAAGGTAATGCTGTGGCAGAAAAGAGACAACAAGTCGATGGCTGAGTATGTGTATCAGTACCAGCACGCGCCGCGCTACGTAGATCGGTATGAGGCCATTGCCGCCGCCAAAGAAAAGCAGGGCACTGACGCTGCCGCCCGCAGCCTGCTCGTAGCCGCCATTTCCGATAAGTACCACGGCCTCCGCATCGAGGCGCTGCAAGCGCTTGATTTAGAGAGCAAAGCCATGCAGAAGCTTATCGCGCCCGTGCTACGCAAGCAGCTGACCACGGAGAAGGGGCCGCTGGTGCAAGCCGAAATCCTGACGGACCTAGGTCAGCTTGCCAGCAAAAGCGATGCACCGCTCTTCACCAGCAACCTCAAGAGCCAGTCGTATGCCGTGCAGGGCGCCGCGCTAAGCGGGCTGGCCGCCGTGGCGCCGGCGCAAGCATTGGCGCAGGCCAAGGCATTCGAGGCCGATAACAAAGGCAAGCTGACGGCCGCCATTGCTGAGGTATACGCCGAGCAGGGTGGCCTGGAGCAGTGGCCGTTCGTGCGCCAGAAGTTCGATGAGGCTGGTCCGCAAGGCCGCTTCGATCTGCTGAAAGGCTTCGCCGGGATGCTGATGCGCCTCAACGATCCAAAGGCCGTTTCCGAAGGTGTCGACCGCATTAAAAACCTAGGTATCCAATACAAAAGCTACGGCGCCGCCGACCCGATGCTTAACCTGCTGGAAGCGTTGAAAAACAAACAATCGGGTGCCACTGCCGCGCAGAACAAGCAAGTAATTGAGCGCGCGCAGCAGGAAATTCAGCAAGCGAAGTAGGCTGTAGCAAGCCCGTAGCGCGAAGCCTGAGCTTCGCGTATCGTTGAACGACTTGTGCTAGGTAGACCTAGGTTAGATCGTTCAACGATACGCGAAGCTCAGGCTTCGCGCTACATGCGCGCTACCTACCGAACTTTCCTGAACTGCTACGCGTCAGGGAGGATGCACAAAACGACCACTCTGCTGACCGCCGCCGGGCTTTTGCTCGCAGGTCCGGTCTGCACCCTGGCCCAGACGATTGACCCCAACGTCGACAACACCGAAACGCCGTTCATTCAGAACATCCGCCCCGACCGACCAGGGCAGACCGTCACGACCAACATGCTGCACCCCGGACAGGTGCAGCTCGAAACCGGCATCCAGCGCTTCGCCCCGACTGACGCGACTTGGGGCACGCGCCGGACGCTTTCCAGCGCGTTGCTGCGGGTGGGTTTTTTCAACCACATCGAGCTGCGCGCTAGTCAGGGCTACCTACACCCGCTGCCGGGCGTCAGGCCGTTGGGAGAAACCAGCCCCGTAACCTCACCGGCCGGCTTTGCGCCGCTGACTGTTGGGGCTAAGTTCCTGGCTTCCACGAACCAGGATGCTCGTTCGCAGGTGGTTCTGCTAACCGAAATGACCTTACGAACCGGCGATGCGTCGTTCCAGAACAAAGCATACGAACCGGCCGTGCGTCTGCTCGTGTCGCAGCAGATCGGGCGGCGCTTTGGGCTGGAAGCCAACCTAGGTTTTCGGCAGCGCGGGTTTAAGGCCGTGGATACGAAGCTAGGTCAGTACCTTGGCACGCTGGCGCTGAATGGGCCGCTCGGCAATAACTTCGGCTTCTTCGCCGAGGCGTATACAACCTGGCAGCGCACTACCAGCTTTTTACCCGGCCTGACCAGCGGCCTGTATTGGCGCCCCCTGCCCGGCTTGCGGCTGGATATAACTGCCGGTCAGCAGGTTGGCGACCTAGGTACAGGCTTCACCCTGGGTGGCGGTTTAAGCGTAAGGCTGCCGAAGTAGAACGCATAAAAGCCGCGGCTCTAGCTTTTTCTATCAATAGTAGAAAAAGCTAGAGCCGCGGCTTTTGCGGATACGTTACGGCCGCTGCCCCACCGGTTCCGGGGCAATGCGCGTGGGCGTCTGCTGGCCCGCGACGATACCGGTAGCGCTCTGCGCAATAGCCGTTATGACAGACGTCATATTCCCCAGGTTCAGGCTTTCGACCTCATCATCAACGGAATGGTAGAGCTTGTCCGTCGGAATCTGGTCGGTGCTGATGGTGTGGGCCGGCACGCCGAGGCGAGCCAGGGTTGCGTTGTCGGAACGATAGAAGAGGTTCTGCTCCAGGTACGGATCGGGCTCAAAGCGGAACGCAGTACCCTGTAGGTTCTGCTGAAGCAGCTTGCCGAAATCGGACCGCTCGTAGCCGGTGATGAAAGCGGTACTGGGGCCAAACTGCGCCACTTTGCCGATCATCTCGATGTTGAACATGGCCGCTACTTTCGCCGGATCGAGTTGCTTGGAGAAGTACTGCGAGCCGAACCCCCCGATTTCTTCCGCCGTGAAGGCCACAAACACGAGCGTGCGGGCATTATCCTTCCTTTTCTTGTAGTACTCCGCTAATGAAATCACGGCCGTGATGCCGCTGGCATCGTCGTCGGCACCGTTGGCAATGGAGTCGCCGGCTACAGCGGGCAACGAACCTAGGTGGTCGTAGTGCCCCGAGAAGACGACCACCTCGGCGGCTTTGGTTTTATCGCGACCAGGCAGCACGCCCACCACGTTGCGCAGCGGCACGGGCTTGATGGTTGTGGTGGCTGTTACGCGGTACGTGAGCGGCGTGGCAGATGGCGTGCTCAGAACGAACACGCTGGCGTACGGCTCCGGCTTCTCGGCGCGGAGGGCACTGCGCTTCAAGTAGCCGCCTATGCGTTGAAAATAAGCCGCGTGCGCCGGGTCGACCAGCACCATCAGGTTCTCCTTTGCTTGCAGCAAGAGCCGCAGCTCCTGCCCTACGTTCGCCTCCGGCCCGATAACGACCATGCGCGCCGCCGGGCTGTCTTTTTCCGACCAGGCCAGCTGTGGTATTCCGGATGATAGCAGCACCCGGTCGGCGGGCACGGCAGTGCCATTCATTTCTACTTGTATGTCCGTAGAGCGCACATCGTAAGCCGAGAAAACTTGGTCATAATCGGTTAGTCCCGCCAAAGGCTGCAACCCAATGCGCTTAAACTCGCCGGCGATAAACTGCGCCGCCTTAAGGTTGCCCGGCTTGCCGGAAGCCCGACCCTCCATATCATCGGCAGCCAGCGTGCGAATAATCCGCTCTACGGAAGCTTGCTTGATAGGAGCCGCGGCGGCTTTGCGCGGCTTGGCTTTTTGCGCCACGCCTGCGTAGCCAAAACCTAGGCCCAGCAGTAGTAAAATCGTGTTCTTCATGCTCTAAAGTAAGACCTTACTACTTATCCACTGCCCCGAGCAAGGCCACTACATCGTCTTCCGTCTTCGCGGGCCGCTTGCTGCCCTCCTCTTTCAAGGCGGAGGCTAGGTCCGGAGCGGCAGCCTGCAAGGCTTTCAGATTCAGCTTTACCGGCACCGCGGGACCAGCTGAGCGCGCCAGATAGTAGGTGATTTTGTCCTGTATTTCGTCGGAGCGCTGGTCAACGCTATAGGCGCCTTTGTAGTTGGCCTTGTCCAGCGTCTTGTTGTACTGCTTCAGCAGCGCGTACTTGCCTTGGTGCAGCACCTCCACGAACTCGCGCGACTGCGCCGGATTGGGTGCCTCCAGGAAGCGCCGAAACTGTCGTTTATCGTGCATCCGACTCGGGTCGCTTAGCACGAAGCTCGTCACCAGATTCTCGTCCAGCAGCAGCGAATCGCCCTTCTGCGGGTCCCGCATCAGGAGCTGCTGCTGAAGCACATCGTATTTCAGGGGCAACGCTGCTACCACTTTTTTCTGCCGCGTGGTGATGTCCGCCGAGAGCCAGCGCGGCACCAGGTAAGGCGTCCCCGTCACGCCGGCATAGCGGTTGTCCATCGTCATGGCCGCTGAGCCCTTCACAATGGAATTTATATTCTCCTGAATGTTGACTGGATTGGTCAGGTTATTATTCTGACAACTAGCGATTTTCGTGACGAGTAACCCTGCAAGAACTAGTACTGCTTGCTTCATAAGTTGATCGTGGGCAACAAAGTTGAATAGTTAGGTGAGTAGTAAGCTAGCTCTCTGTTTAGCATGGGCCTTATGGTTTATCCACGGCTTGCAGCAGCACAATTACTTCATCTTCCGTAGCAATGGCCTGCTTGCCGCTGGCTTCTTTCAGGGCGGAAGCTAGGTCGGGCGCGGCTGACTGCAAGGCTTTTAGCTTCAGCTTGATAGGCATCGCCGGACCATTTGCCCGCGCCAGGTAATAGGTAACTTTATCGTCTATCGCGGTGGGGCGGTCGTCGAAGTTAGCGGCATCTTTGTAGCCAACTCGCTGCACTTCCTTCCCGTACTGCTTCAGCAGCGTGTATTTGCCCTGGTGCAGCACCTCCACAAACTCCCGCGTCTGGGCAGGCACCGGCGCCTCCAGAAAGCGCCGAAACTCCCGCTTCTGCTGCGGCCGGTTCGGATCGGTCAACACAAAGCTGACGACAAAGTCATCATTCAGCTGCATAGAATCCCCTTTCTGCGGGTCGCGGGTAAGTAGGTGTTGCTCAAGCACATCGTACTTCAACGGCACCGCCTGCATCACGGCCTTGGTGCGGGTCGTGATAGTGGCCGGGAGCCACCTCGTCACCAGATACGGCGACCCGCTCACGCCTTTATAAGGGTTGTCCGCGCGCATCGCCTCCAGGCTCCGCGTATACTGCTGAATCTTCGCCGGGTCCTGCATATTATTGGTCTGCGGGTCCGGACTCGTCACAGCAGTAGGAGTTTGACCTACAACCACTTCCGAGGTTAATAGCAGCGTCGTCGCCAGAATAGAAGGTATTTTCATATCACTATAAGTCATGCATTTCCGGCTATTATACAAAATAATAAGAACACGGAAGGGTTCGATTTTGCAACCGAACCCCTCCGTGTTACAGTTGAGCTAATACTACTAACCTAGCTTAGCGTCAGCACTAGGTCGTCGGCATGCACCAGCGTGCCTTCGCTAAGCTGCACGGCGGCAACTTTGGCGTCGTCGGCGGCCGTGATGGTGGTTTCCATCTTCATGGCCTCAATGATGAAGAGCGGCGCGTTGCGTTTCACCTCCTGCCCCGGCTCGACCAGCACCTTCGAGAGCATGCCCTGCAACGGAGCGCCCACCTGCCGCGTGTTGTTCTTGTCGACTTTGGGGTTGCGCACCGTCTTCACTTCCACCGACTTATCGCGCACGTCGAGGTTGCGGGTCTGGCCGTTGAAGGAGAAGAACAGCGTGCGGCAGCCGTCGTCATTTACCTCGCCGATTGAGCGCAGCTTGATGATGATGGATTTGCCGCGGGCAATGTCGATGATGGTTTCCTGCCCCGGCTGTAAGCCGTAGAAGAACACCCGCGTCGGCACCGGCGACACGTCGCCGAACTCCTGTACGTGCGCCCAATATTGCTCGAACACTTTGGGATACAGCAGGTAAGAAAGCAGATCGGTGAACTTGCCGCCCTCTCCGAACTTCTCCCGGAACGTCGTCCACTCGGCGTCGAAGTCAATGGGGGCCAGGTGCTCGTTGGGTTTGTCGGTGAAGGGCTGCTCGCCTTTCAGGATCACGTGCTGCACCTCGGTGGGCCAGCCGCCTTCGGGCTGCCCAATGTCGCCGCGGAACAGGCTCACTACCGACTCCGGGAAGTTCAGCGACTCGCCCCGCTCCAACACATCCTGCGTAGTTAGATTGTTGGTAACCAGATACAACGCCATGTCGCCCACCACTTTCGAGGAAGGCGTTACCTTAATGATATCGCCGAAAAGGAAGTTGACGTCGGTGAAGGTTTTCTTCACTTCCTCAAACCGGTCGCCTAGACCTAGGGCCACGGCTTGCGGACGCAGGTTGGAGTATTGCCCGCCCGGAATTTCGTGCTGGAACACTTCCGAAGTGCCCGCTTTCAAACCCGATTCAAATGGATAGTAATACTCGCGCACCGTTTCCCAGTAATTCGAGAACTGGTTCAGGCTCTCCTGGTTGAACTCGCGGTGGCGCGGCGTGTGGCGGAACATCTCCACCACGGAGTTGAAGTTCGGCTGCGACGTCAGCCCCGACATCGAACTTAGGGCCACGTCGATGACATTGACGCCCGCTTCCGCTGCTTTCAGATACGTGGCCGCCTGCAACGACGACGTATCGTGGGTGTGCAGGTGAATCGGAATCTTTACTGTATCGAGCAGACCAGAAATCAGCTCGCCAGCTGCGTAGGGCTTCAGCAAACCTGCCATGTCCTTGATACACAGGATATGTGCACCAGCATCTTCGATCTGCTTGGCTAGCCGCAGGTAATAGTCGAGGCTGTATTTGGAGCGGCTAGGGTCGAGAATGTCGCCGGTGTAGCAGATGCTGGCTTCGGCCAAGCCCTTGGTTTTGTTGCGCACGAAACCGATGCAGGACTCCATGCCCTTCATCCAGTTCAGCGAATCGAAAATGCGGAACACGTCGATACCGGTCTCCGAAGCCTGCTCCACAAACCGCTCGATCAGGTTATCCGGGTACGCCTTGTAGCCCACACCGTTGGCCCCGCGGATGAGCATTTGCAGCAGAATGTTTGGCACGGCGGCGCGCAGCTTGGCCAGCCGTTCCCACGGATCTTCGTGCAGAAAGCGTAAGGCTACGTCGAAGGTCGCGCCGCCCCACACTTCCATCGAGAAGGTTTGGGGGTGCATTTTGGCGTAGCGCTCCGCCACCTTCATCATGTCGAAGGTGCGCATGCGGGTCGCAAGTAGGCTTTGGTGCGCGTCGCGCAGCGTCGTATCGGTGTAGTGAATCAGCGGTTCGTTGCGCAGCCACTTCGAAAACTCCTCCGGACCTAGCTCGGTCAGTTTGTCTTTGGTGCCGGGCGTGTAAGGCGCCACCGGGTCGTAGTCGGGCCGAATAGCGCGGCGAAACTCCCGGTTCGGGTCCACCAGGCCCTTCACGTCGGGGTTGCCGTTTACCACGATGTCGCTGATGAAACCTAGCACCTTCGAGCCCCGGTCCTGCCGCACCTTGAACTTGAACAGCTCCGCGTGGTCCTTGATGAAGTCCACGTTGGCCTGACCGCTCACGAACTCGGGGTGCGAGATGATGTTTTGCAGGAACTGAATATTGGTGTGCACTCCCCGAATCCGAAATTCGTCGAGCGTGCGGCTCATCCGCGAGGCCGCATTTGCCAGCGTCCGCGCCTGCGCCGACACCTTCACCAGCAGCGAGTCGAAGAAAGGCAGGATCTTAGCTCCCTGATATACAGAACCTTGATCCAGTCGAATCCCGAAACCGCCTGCCGAACGGTAGGCGATGATGGTGCCGTAGTCGGGCTTGAAGTCTTCCTCGGGGTTTTCCGTGGTGATGCGGCATTGAATGGCAACCCCGATTTTCGGCGGCTTCACGTCCGGACCTAGGTTGATTTCGGGGTCGGTCAGCCTACCGCCGTCGGCGATGTAGATCTGGGTTTTGATCAGGTCAACGCCCGTAATCATCTCCGTGACCGTGTGCTCAACCTGAATGCGCGGGTTCACCTCGATGAAGTAGATACGGTCTTCCTCAGGATTCACTAGAAACTCGACTGTACCTACGTTGTTGTAGTTCACCGCCTTACCTAGCTTCAGCGCGTACTCGTACAGCTTTTCGCGCAGGTGGTCGGGCAGGTTGATGGCGGGCGCCACTTCCACTACCTTCTGAAAACGCCGTTGCACCGAGCAGTCACGCTCGTAGAGGTGCACGATGTTGCCGTAGCTATCGGCAACTAATTGCACCTCAATGTGTTTAGGCTTCTCCACGAACTTCTCCAGGAACACCGTGTCGTCGCCGAAGGCTTTTTTGGCTTCGTTGCGGGCCTCGAAGAAGCCTTTCTCCAGCTGCTCATCGTCGCGAATCACGCGCATGCCACGGCCGCCACCGCCCGCCGCCGCCTTCAGCATTATCGGATAACCGATCTTATGAGCTTCTTCCTGAGCAATTTCAAAGCTGGTCAGATCCTGGGTGCTGCTCTCAATAATGGGCACTTCGCACTCCACGGCTACGCGCTTGGCGGCTACTTTGTCGCCGAGCGCCTCCATCACTTCTGGCCTAGGTCCCACGAACACAATGCCTTCTTCGGCGCAGCGCCGGGCAAACGTGGCATTTTCGCTCAGAAAACCGTAGCCGGGGTGAATCGCATTGACGCCATTTTCCTTGGCCGTCCGCAGAAGCTCCTCAATATCCAAGTAAGGTTTCAGCGGCTCCTCGTCGCGGCCGATTTGGTAGGCTTCATCGGCTTTGTAGCGGTGCAGGGAATAACGGTCCTCGTAGGTGTACACGGCCACCGTGGCGATACCTAGCTCGCTCGCGGCGCGTAGTACGCGAATGGCAATTTCGCCGCGGTTGGCGACCAGCAATTTGCGAATGTTCATAGAGGGATTTTGGCAGAAAACTTCAGTTGCGGCGTAAGCTACTAAAGCCCGCCAAAGCGACCAACTTTAAGCAACATTCTCCTAGAAAATCGTCTTTTTTGTTAAGGATTTCGCAAAAAAGAAGCGTAGTTGAATCTAAAAGCTCAAGAAAATAAGGAAACAGAAAAATTTAGCGCAGCTTTCACTTCAGTAACTTACAGTTTGAAAGAAGTAGCCTTGGCAACTCTTTCTTGGACATAATCCATAAACCTTCACAGAATAGTTGAGTTGTAGAGGCATACCACGCTACTGCACTCATCCTATGGATTTTGCCAATCAAAACATCCTCGTCATCGGGGCTTCTTCCGGCATTGGGCTGGCCACTGCCCAACTGCTGCATCAGATTGGCTACCGCCTCTTTACGGCCTCGCGCCACCTCTCGCCGGAGCTGGCCGAACTCCAGACGACGCACCTGGAGCTAGACGTCACGCAGCCGCTGGCACCTACTGTGTTTGATGCGCTGCCAGAGGTGCTGCATGGCGTGGTGTACTGCCCCGGCAGCATCAAGCTACGCCCTTTCGAGCGGATTCCACTGGATGATTTCCGGTCTGACTTTGAGCTGAACGTGCTGGGCGCGGTGCAAGTATTGCAACTGCTAATGAAGCGGTTAAAGAAAGCGAATGGCGCTTCGGTGGTATTATTCAGCACCGTGGCGGCCGGCACTGGCATGAGCTTTCATACAAGCATTGCTACTGCCAAAGGCGCCGTGGAAGGACTGACTCGCGCTTTGGCAGCGGAGTACGCAGCCAGCAACATTCGGGTGAATGCCGTGGCGCCGTCCCTCACCGACACGCCGTTGGCCGCTTCTCTGCTCAACACGCCTGAAAAAGTCGAAGCCGGTGCCAAGCGCCATCCGTTGCAGCGCATCGGTCAGCCGCAGGACCTAGCTTATGCCGCCTCGTTTTTGCTTTCCGCACACAGCTCGTTTATCACGGGTCAGATTCTGCCGGTTGATGGTGGCATGTCGCGCCTGAAGTAGCATGACTGTCATTCCGAGCTAAGCGAGGAATCTGAGTTAAAACCTAGGTCAGTAACTCAGATTCCTCGCTTAGCTCGGAATGACAGTCATGCTCTTACCTTATCCTCTTAGCATTATGGCGAAAATCACCCTCTTCTGGCACCGGCGCGACTTACGTCAGCATGACAATGCGGGCTTGGCGGCTGCACTGCAATTAGGCCACCCAATAGTGCCGCTGTTCATTTACGACCGCGAAATTCTGGACCAGCTACCTAGCCGCCGCGACGCCCGCGTGACGTTTATCTACAACGAAGTAGAGCGCCTTGCCCGACAGACTGAGCAGGCTGGCGGCACATTCCTGGCTTATTATGGCCGACCGCTAGAGGTCTTTGCCGAGCTTCTCCGCACCTACAAAGTTGCGGCCGTGTACACTAACGAAGACTACGAGCCTTACGCCAAAGTGCGCGATGCGGCGGTGGCCGAGTTATGCCAGCAGCACGGCGCCGCGTTCAAAGCCTTCAAAGACCAGGTAATTTTTGCCAAAGACGAGATTCTGACCAAAAGCGGCACGCCTTCCAAAAACTTCAGCGCCTACCGCGACACCTGGTTGGCGGCGTTGCGCGACGAACACTTACAGCCTTATCCGTCGGCCGACCTTTTTCAGAAAAGCAACCTAGCTTTCCTGCCTGATGCGCCCACCCGGCCGACGCTGGAAAGCATGAACTTCGAGCACTACGAACAGTTCGTGCCCGCCGCCGAGCTGCCCACTGACGACTTAGTGCGCAACTACCACCAAACCCGCGACCGGCCGGGCTTGGTGAATAGCAGCACGCGCCGCTCGGTGCACCTGCGCTTCGGCACACTGAGCGTGCGCCAGCTTATGCGTCAAGCGAAAGAGTTGAACCCTAAGCTCTTGGCCGAGCTTGTGTGGCGCGACTTCTTCATGATGCTGCTCTGGCATTATCCGAATACGGCGACGGAGAGCTACAATCCGCGCCTGCGCAATGTGCCGTACCGCAACAACGAGGAGGAGTTTCAGGCGTGGTGCGACGGGCGCACCGGCTATCCGCTGGTAGATGCCGGTATGCGCGAGCTGAACCAGACAGGCTACATGCCCAACCGCGTTCGGATTGCGGCGGCGGGCTTCTTAGTGAAGCATCTGCTCATCGACTGGCGCTGGGGCGACCGGTATTTTGCCGACAAGCTGCTCGATTACGACATGTCGCAGAACGTGGGTAACTGGCAATGGATGGCTGGCACCGGCGTGGTGGCCGCGCCGTGGTTTCGGGTGTACAGCCCGCAAAGTCAACAGGAGAAATTTGATGCCGACCTAGCTTACATCAAGCAATGGGTGCCGGAGCTAGGCACCACCGCCTACCCGGCTCCCATCGTCGATCATCCCTTTGCGCGCCAACGCGCCGTCGACGCGTTGCGAGCCGCTTATCAGGAAGCAGGAATGTAGCGCGGACTTTGTAGCCCGCGCAATGAACAAACTAGGCGCGGACTACAAAGTCCGCGCTACGTGGCTGTTTTGCGCACAAACTCAGCTCGCTAGGGCAACCTTCCGGCTCGTCCGTTGGTTGTAGAAATATGGAGAAAGAACGCATCAAACAGGCCTATCTCGACTACGTGCTGCGCAAAAGCGCGCCGCCGGCTTCAGTCTTCAAACTTACCCAAAAGCTAGGTATTCCGGAGGCTGAGTTCTACCGCTACTACGCCACTTTCGACGCCATCGACCGCGACATTTGGGCCGACTTCGGGCGGCAGGCGCGGGAACGAGCCGCGCTGGAACCCGTGTGGAATGAGTACGGCTCGCGCGAGCGGCTGCTGGCTTTCTACTTCACTTTGCTCGAAATTCTAAAGCAGAACCGCAGCTACGCCTTGCAGTCTCTGCGCCGCTCGATGCCGAAAGTGCCCGGCTTCACGCCGCGCGTGCTCGATGATTTCCGTCAGGATTTTGAGGTGTTTGCCGAAGATCTGCTGCGCGAAGGTCGGCGCACGGAGGAGGTGGCGAGTCGGCCGTTGGTGCAAGAGCAATATCCGCGAGCGTTCTGGCAGCAAATACTGTTTGTGCTAGGTTTCTTCGCCAAAGACGATAGCCTGAACTTCGAGCGCACCGATGCCGCCATAGAAAAAGCGGTGACCCTGAGCTTCGACTTGGTAGGTCGCAACTCCCTCGATTCGGCGCTGGACCTAGCTCGGTTTTTATTGCATCGCCGCTAGCGTGTAGCGCGAAACCTGCGCTTCGCGTATCGTTGAACGACTCGGCCTAGGTTAGCGCACGATTACTGTCCAACGAGGCGCGAAGCGCAGGTTTCGCGCTACAGCGCGCTGTTAACTAATTCTAGCATGTCTGATTCTCAAGAGATTATTCCTACGCCGGAATCCTCTAAACCTTTAGTCTCTCTTCCTACCACCAAGGTAGCGCGGGCCGCACGCTTCGCTAAAACCGGCTTGAAAGTCGGGGCCAACTACGTCAAGCACTACGCTCGTCGCTCGGTGGGTGCGGAAAGCACAACGGAGAACCTACACGCCGCCAACGCTGCGGAGCTATACGGCGCTCTGAGCGAAATGAAAGGCTCGGTGCTGAAGGTGGCTCAGATGATGGCCATGGAGAAGAACATTCTCCCCAGCGCCTACGCCGACCAATTTGCCCAAGCCCAGTACCAAACGCCACCGCTCTCAGGGCCGTTGGTTATCAAGGTTTTCCGCGACACCCTAGGTCGCTCGCCCTACGAGCTGTTCGATGAGTTCGACATCAACGCACGGCAGGCTGCCAGCATTGGGCAAGTGCATTTTGCCCGCAAAGATGGTAAGGCGCTGGCGGTGAAAGTGCAATATCCTGGCGTGGCCGACAGCATCCGCTCGGATATTCGCCTGGTAAAGCCGATTGCATTGCGCGTGCTAGGCTTATCCGAGTCGCAGGTGCGCCCGTATTTGGAGGAAGTGGAAACGCGCCTGCTGGAAGAAACCGACTACAAGCTGGAGCTGCGCCGCGGCACCGAAATCGCCGACCGCAGCGCCGAGCTGCCGCACCTCGAATTTGCGCGCTACTACCCCGAGTATTCTTCAACTCGCATCCTGACAATGGATTGGCTGCCGGGCCAGCACCTGAAGGAGTTCTTAGCAACCAATCCTTCCCAGGCCGTGCGCAACCAGCTAGGCCAAGCGCTCTGGGACTTCTACGCTTTCCAGATTCACACGCTGCGCCAGGTGCACGCCGATCCGCACCCCGGCAACTTCCTGCTCCGCGCCGACAACGGCGGCACTCTAGGTGTGCTGGATTTCGGCTGCGTAAAGGATATCCCAGCGGAGTTCTATGAGCAGTTTTTTGCCCTCTTAGAGCCCGGTGTGCTAACAGATGAAGTTCGCTTGGCTACGCTACTTACCGCGCTGGAAGTACTACGACCAGATGACCCGGCCGCTCAGCGTGACTTATACCTGCGCACCATCAAAGCATCGTTGGAGCTAGTGGCGCAGCCTTTCCAGCAACCTAGCTTTGACTTTGGTAATGAGGCCTATATCCAATCGCTCTATGCCCTCGGCGACGACCTGATGCAGCAGCCAGAGCTACGCCAGCAGCGCGAGCCGCGCGGCTCGCGCCACTTCATCTACGTCAACCGCACCTATGTGGGGCTGTACGCGCTGTTGTCGGAACTGAAGGCGGAGGTGCGCACGGAAATGCCATTTTTAGCAGAAGCTAAACTGTAGGCGCATTTTCCGGTTTAGGGCTACACTGGCAGCCGCTTGTCATTCCGAACAAAGTGAGGAATCTGAGTTAAGGCCTAGGTCAATAACTCAGATTCCTCACTTCGTTCGGAATGACACTTCACCTAGGTTGCCAATTATGTCCCACTTTTCCCCTCTTTCACTAGTTCCATGAAAAAATTCTGGACTCTCTGTGCCGCGCTCCTGAGCGTGGTATCTGTGGCTTCGGCCCAATCGATGAGCTGCTGCGCCCGGCCGACGAATGCTACTGAAGCATTTGCCATGCTAGCTTCCAACGAGGATTTCTCCGGCGGCCACGATGCACCGCTGCCTTATACCTACGAAGGTGAAGGGCAGGCTATTGAATTCAAAACCCCGGACGGCAAAAACGCCCACGGCTTTGAAATTAAAAGCAGCACGCCTTCCAATAAATACCTGTTCGTTATTCACGAGTGGTGGGGCCTGAACGACTACATCAAGAAGGAAAGCAGCACGTTCGCCAACGAGCTGAAAGGAGTGAATATCATTGCCTTGGACCTCTATGATGGCCAAGTAGCCAGCACGCCCGAGGAAGCCGGCAAGCTGATGCAAGGCGTGAAAACTGACCGCGCCCAGAACATCATCAAAGGGGCTATTATGTACGCCGGCCCGAAGGCGCAGATTGCCTCGGTAGGCTGGTGCTTCGGCGGGGGCTGGTCGCTGCAAACGGCCCTGCTGGCCGGCTCCAAAGATGTGGGCTGCGTGATGTACTACGGCATGCCCGAGCAGGATGTCGCCAAGCTTAAAACGCTCAACACCGACGTACTCGGCATCTTCGGCTCGCAGGATAAGTGGATTAACCCCGAGGTAGTCAGCCAGTTCCAGAAAGACATGGCCGCGGCCAAGAAGCAAGTGACCATCAAGAGCTACGACGCCGACCATGCTTTTGCCAATCCTTCCAATCCGAAGTTCAACCAGAAGTTTGCCGCCGAAGCCCACACCGCTACGGTCGACTATCTGCGCAAAAGCTTCAAGCTGAAAGCCTAGGTTCTCCTGGCGCATGTAGCGCGGACTACAAAGTCCGCGCTACAACTACTAATAAACCGCTGCTACTCAAAGCCCCGCTGATTCTTCAGCGGGGCTTTTTTCATGCCTAATTTTCACAAAACAGGAAAGCTAAAAAAGCTTTAATTTTAGCTACACACTCCTACCCACCTGACGATGAGCACCCTACCCATTCTCCTCGCCGAATACGGCGAAAGCCACCAAAACCCCACCAATAAGCGCGTACACTGGATTTGCGTGCCGCTGATCATGTTCAGCATCCTAGGTCTGCTATGGTCAATTCCGGTGCCCGACTTTATGCGAGCGGCAGGTCCGTGGGTCAACTGGGCCACCTTGGTAATGGCTTTGGCGGTGCTGTATTACCTACGGCTTTCGGTACGGCTCGCGCTGGGCATGGTGTTCATCTGGGCCATGATGGCCGCGGGTTTGCGCGTGGTAGAAGCCAGCGCTCCGCTCCCGCTCTGGGGCGTGTGCCTGCTGATTTTTGTGCTGGCCTGGGTCGGGCAGTTCTGGGGCCACAAGATCGAAGGCAAGAAACCTAGCTTCCTGAAAGACTTACAGTTCCTGCTGATTGGGCCAGTGTGGCTGCTTCATTTCGTGTACGAGCGGCTCGGCTGGCGGTATTAAATCCAGACCTAGGTTCTTACACAAAAGCGCCTGTTGGATTGACGAAGATCATACCGCCCGGTATGTGAAATCTTCGTCAGCCCAACAGGCGCACTAATGAACTGTTTTATAATATCTTAACCTAGCAGGCAGCCTTCAACTCCCAGGCATTCACATGCACATTGGCGAGCAAAGCCGCTAGTTCGGCGACAGCCTCTGTCAGCTGCTCCCACGAGTTCAGCACGAAATACTGCTCTTGCAGGCGCTCTTCGGTGTAAGCCGTATCCAGCACCATCGCCAGGTCAAAGGGCTGACGCGGCGTGTCTTCGTGCACGCAGTGGTGCGTTTCGAGCGACGACGACAGCAGGCCGGCGCCGTAGATGCGCGGCTTGCCGTCTTCCATTACCAGCCCGAATTGCACCGTAAAGCCATAGAACGCTCGCAGCCGCCGCAACGCCTCCGCATCGTGCAGATGCTGCAAAGCCGTGCGGCCCAGCAAGTGCAGGAAGTTGGCAAAGGTAGCATCCATGAGCAGCGGCACATGGCCGAATACGTCATGAAACAGGTCGGGCTCCTTCACAAAGTCGAACTGCTCCATGCTGCGTAACCACATCGTAGTCGGGAACTTACGCTCGGCCAGCAGGGCGAAGAACGTGGCATCCTCTACCCGGCCGGGCACGGCTTTCAGCTCCCAGCCGGTGGCGCAGCGCAGCCGCTGACTTACCTCCGAAAATACGGGAATAGCGTGGCGGTTAAGTCCAATACGAGCTAGCCCTTCAACAAACGCAGAGGCCGCGCGTTTGTGAAGCACAGCGGTTTGACGGTCGAACAGTACCTTCCAGACGCGTTGGTCTTGGGCGGTGTACCGGTCATAAGGTTGCTGGAACATGGTCGTAAAGGGTATAGAGAAAAATAAAGAAGCCCGGTTCCTGTCGGAGTCGGGCTTTAGGTTTCAGAGGATTAGTAGCATTTGCTTCTAGCTTCCGCACTGACAATAAAGCCCGATTCCAGTTCGCTTAAAGCGATTGGTAATCAAATAGTTCAGGCATTGCACAGCTTGGTGTCGCATAGTGCGAGCAAAGGTATAAGAATTTACAAATAAGTTATACGCTCTATACTTAAAATTTTCAGGCCATTTATTAATAATATAGTAACAACGTCATTGATATACTATACAAATTATACCTAAAAAGCCATATAGTTAACAATATCACAACAACACACCCCTATTTGACAGGGTATTTCACAAAGGAACTTAGATCATAAGTAATCTATTCTTTGCGTCCTCAGCCATGCCTTCTTTATACGATCAGAGGGCCTAGGCTGGTTGCAGGCAGCACACTTGCTACCCACAACCAGCCTCATGCCATTACTCCAGTTCCTGCCGCAAGGCGTACACTTTGCGCAGATTACGAATCAGGCGGGCCGATTCGGCAAAGTTGAGCGTCTGTTGACCGTCGGAAGCAGCTTCTTCGGGCTTCTCGTGGGCTTCGTAGAGGATGCCATCGGCGCCGGCCATCACGCCCGCCAGCGCCATCGGCGACACGTAGTCGCGGATGCCGATGCCATGCGACGGGTCGACCATTACGGGCAGGTGCGTTTTCTCCTTCAAGATCGGTATAGCGTTCAGGTCGAGCGTGTTACGGCTGGCCGTTTCGAAGGTCCGGATGCCTCGCTCGCACAGAATCAGCTTCTCATTGCCGCCCGAAAAAACGTATTCGGCCGACGACAACAGCTCTTCAATCGTGCCCGAGATGCCGCGCTTGATGAGCACCGGCTTGTCGACACCACCCAGGGCGTCGAGCAGGTTGAAATTCTGGGTGTTGCGCGCACCAACCTGGAACACGTCCACGTAATCGTGCATCTCTTCCACCTGCGACACCTGCATCACCTCTGTCACGATTTTAATGCCTCGCTCCCGAGCCATTTGGTGAAACAGCTTCAGGCCCTCCATACCTAGCCCCCGGAATGAGTACGGCGACGACCTAGGTTTGAACACGCCGCCGCGCATCAGGCGCACGTCGTTGTTCACGAGGTGCTGCATGATTTTTTCCATCTGCTCCTCGCTCTCGATGCTGCACGGACCTGCCGCGAGGCTCAGCGTTCCTTCGCCAATGCGCACGCCGTCACCTAGGTCCAGAATGGTGGGGCGCACGCGCCACTTGCGGCTTACCAGCTTGTAGTCGTCGGAAACGCGGTGAATGTCGTGGATACCGGGCAGTTGCCCCAGGGGGCGCAGGTCGAACTCGCCTTTGCCGATGCCCACCAGGTAGTGCGCCCGTTGGGTCGTCACCTCCGTGACTTTGTACTTGATGCTTTTGATGTAGGCGATGATATCCGCTTTGGCGGCCTCGCTGATGGATTTTTCTAGCTGAATGAGCATGGGTGGTAATTATCAGCTCTGTCATCCTGACGAAGGAAGGACCCTCCTCTTTTTACCCAAAAGCCCAACTAAACACGAAAAGCTCTTAGCTAGCTTTGGGGTTGGTCAGAGGCTTTTCGTCGAAAAAGAAGGTTTGTCGCTTCTCAGAGGGAGGTCACGCCGCTTGATGCGCGGAATGCAAGCTCAGGATGACAGACGGGGGATTAATTAAGAACCGATTCGACAAACTCCCGCGCGGCGGCGGGTGCATCTTCTTTGCTTTCCAGCGCTTTGATGAACGCCGAGCCGATGATGGCTCCTTCGGCATAGCGGCAAGCCCGCTCGAAAGAAGCTTTGTCGCCGATGCCAAAACCGATCAGGCGCGGGTTGCGCAGGTTCATGGCCGCAATGCGCTCAAAATAAGCTTCTTGCTTGGTGGGGTCCTGCGCTGTGCCGCCGCCCGTGGTGCCAGGGCCGGATACGAGGTACAGAAACGATTCGGTCAAGGCATCGATGCGGCGGATGCGCTCGGTAGAAGTCTGGGGCGTGATGAGGAACACCGGCCGCAGATTGTAGCGCCGGAACAGGTCCTGATATTCCTCCTCATACTCGACCAAAGGCAAATCCGGCAGAATCAAGCCATCGACGCCGGCGGCAGCAGCTTCACGGCAGAAGTTTTCCATGCCGAACTGCATCACCGGGTTGAGGTAGCCCATGAGCAGGATCGGCGTTTCGGGCACGCGCTGCCGGATGTCTTTGAGCTGCGCAAACAGCACCCACAGATTCATGCCATTGAGCAAAGCCGCCGTGCTGCTGGCCTGAATAACCGGGCCATCGGCCAGCGGATCGGAGAACGGCATGCCGATTTCGATGAGGTCGGCGCCGGAGCTAACCAGCGCCTCGATGAGGGGCACGGTGGCGTCGAGCGTGGGGTAGCCGGCCGTGAGGTAAACGTTGAGCAGATTGCGCTGTTTTTTGGCAAAAGCTTTGGCAATGCGATTTTCCACGGAGCAGCAGCTTAAAATTCGTAGGAGTTCAGTTTGTCGGCAAATTGGAGGTAGGTGGCCAAGTCCTTGTCGCCGCGACCGGAGAGGTTCACGACCACAATATCCTCGGGGCCAGCACCTAGCTGCGGCAGCGCCGCCAGCGCGTGCGCCGTTTCCAGGGCCGGAATAATGCCTTCCAGACGGCTCAGCTCGGCCACCGAATACAGGGCTTGCTCGTCTTCAATGCTGATAAACCTAGCCCGGCCCGACGTACCCAGGAAGGCGTGCAGCGGCCCGATACCCGGATAATCCAGCCCCGCCGACAGCGAATACGGCTCCGTAATCTGGCCGTGCTCGTCTTGCATGAGCAGCGTGCGCGAGCCGTGAATGATACCCGGCTTACCCAGCACCGAAGTGGCCGCCGAGTGGCCCGAGTTGATGCCGTGCCCGGCCGCTTCCACCGCAATCAGCTTCACGGAAGGCTCGTCGAGGAAGTGGTAGAACGCGCCGGCCGCGTTGGAGCCGCCGCCCACGCAAGCCACCACGTAGTCAGGCAGTTCGCGACCTAGCTCTTCGTTTAGCTGCTTGCGCATCTCCTCGCTAATCACCGATTGCAGGCGCGCCACCAGGTCGGGGTACGGGTGCGGACCCACCACCGAGCCGATGATATAGTGCGTATCCACGGGGTTGCTGATCCAGTCACGGATGGCTTCGTTGGTGGCGTCTTTCAGGGTTTGGCTGCCGCTCACGGCGGCGCGAACCTCGGCCCCGAGCAGGCGCATCCGCTCCACGTTGGGGCGCTGCCGCTCCATGTCGATCTTGCCCATGTACACGATGCACTCCATGCCCATCAGCGCGCAAACGGTAGCCGTGGCCACGCCGTGCTGACCGGCGCCGGTTTCGGCAATGATGCGCGTCTTGCCCAGGCGCCGGGCCATCAGAATCTGGCCGACCGTGTTGTTCACCTTATGGGCGCCGGTGTGGCATAAGTCCTCGCGCTTCAGGAAGATACGCGTGCCGTACTTGGCGGAAAGACGCTTGGCTTCAAACAGCGGCGTGGGCCGCCCGACGTAGTCGCGCAGCAGCTTCTGGTACTCGCGCTGAAAATCAGGATCGGCTAAGATCTGGAGGTAATTCGCCTGTAGCTCTTCCACGTTTGGGTAGAGCATTTCGGGAATGTAGGCGCCGCCAAACTCACCGTAGTAGCCACGGGCATTCGGTTGATAGGTCATGGGGAATTCGGTATTGAGAAGCTAGGTTTGTGATTATCATTCTGAGAGCAGCGAGGAATCTGGATTAACCAACCTAGGTCTTAACCCTGACTCTTCGTCTCTGCTTGATGCGCAGAATGACAGTTCTTAATTCATTGGATTATAGCGCAGTGCCTCCAGCATTACGCGCAGTTTCTCCACGTCTTTTTGCCCCGGCGCGGCTTCAAAGCGGCTGTTCAGGTCCACGGCAAACAGGCCGGGCAGCTGTAGCTCCTGTAGCACCGGAACGTGGCTGAGGTCGAGGCCGCCGGCCAGGAAGTAAGGCACTGAGAGCGGATACGCTTTGAGCAAATTCCAATCGAAGGTAGTGCCGTTGCCGCCGCGCATTTCCCCTTTGGTGTCGAACAGGAAGTAGGTGCAATGCGACACATAAGGCATAAGCGTGGCGAAGTCGAACGTCTCCCCTACTGAAAACACCTTCATCACCGGCAAGCCAGCTGTCTGTAAGTCAGCACATTGTTCTGGTGTTTCTTCGCCGTGCAGCTGCACCAGGTCGAGGCCGTACTGCCCGGCTATGCGCAGGATGTTGGCGGTGGTTTCATCTACAAACACTCCTACCCGCTTGATGCCCAGCGGCAAGGCGAGCAGTTGACGCGGATCGAGCGTATCGGCCGCATAGCGCGCCGAGCCAGAAACAAAGATAAAGCCCAAGAAATCAGGCTCCAGCGTAGCTACATTAGCAATATTCTCGGCGAACTTCATGCCGCACACTTTAATGCGGAGCTTGTTATGGGCTTCGTTCTCAGGAGTAGTGGACTCAACAATGGCCATCGGGAGAGAAGTTTAGTGAACCTAGGCTACGGACACCTCGGCGGCTGTGCTGAGTTCCTGCACGAGCGCCGCGCAAGCTTTTTCGGGTCGGCTGTGGCGCATAAAGGCCTCGCCCATCAGGAAGCCGCGGTAGCCGGCACCGCGCAAGCGCACGAGGTCGGCAGCCGAGTTGAGGCCGCTTTCCGTCACTTTCACAAACTCGTTCGGGATACGCTCAGCTAGTTCCACCGACGTTTCCAGACTAACGCTGAAATCGTGGAGGTTGCGGTTGTTTACGCCTACCAGGCTCACCGCGTCGGGGTGCAGGGTGCGGTCGAGCTCTTCGGCGTTGTGCACTTCCAGCAGCACTTCCAGACCCAGGCTGCGGGCAAACTGACCTAGGTTTTTCACCTCGTCGGCGCTGAGCACGGCGGCAATTAGCAGCACGGCATCGGCCCCGATGCTCTTGGCCTCCAGAATCTGGTACTCATCAATCACGAAATCTTTGCGCAGAATCGGGCAGAAATTGAAGCGCCGCGCAATGGTTAAATCTTCGTTTTTGCCCCCAAAAAACTCGGCATCCGTGAGGACCGACAGACCCGACGCGCCCGCCTGCATGTAGCCGATGGTGGTGCGCTCGACCGGCGCGTGCGGGTTGATCCACCCTTTGGAAGGCGACTTGCGCTTGAATTCGGCGATGATGCCGCTCAGGTCTTCGCGCAGCAAGTACTTGCGCAGGCTCAGCGGCGTGCTGCCGAAGTACAGGCTGCGTTCCAGCAACTTGTTGGGAACCAGACTCTGGCGCTCGGCAACTTCGCGGCGCTTGTGGGTGATGATCTGGTCGAGAATGGTGGGGGCAGTGCTCATATATGTAGTGAGGAGTTCTTAATAAGGGTTCCCGCGGAGGTGCGCGAAGGAAACGCAGAGGTGCGCAGAGGGCGTTCCGTTAGACGTTCAACAATTGTCGGAACGACTCGCGGGCGCGGCCGCTGTCCAAGGATTCGCGGGCGGCGGCCAGGGCTTCCGCGAACGAGAAAGCCGGGTTGGAACACTGTAAAGCCAGGGCGGCGTTGGCCGTCACGACGTCGCGCTGAGCGGCAGTACCCTGGCCATTCAGCACATTCAGGAACATGGTGGCTGATTCGGCCACCGTGCTGCCGCCGGCTAAGTCGCTGGGTGCGTGGGTGGTTAAACCTAGGTTTTCGGCCGTCACGACCCGCTCACCGGCCGGGGTGGCGAGCTTGGCCGCGCCCGTGAGCGATATTTCATCGTAGCCATCGAGGGCGTGCACAATGGCGTAGCGCGTGCCGGTTTGCTGGAAAAGGTAGTTGTAGAGGCGCAGCAGCTCCACGTTGAACACGCCGGCCAACTGAGCATTAGGCCGCGCCGGATTCACCAACGGACCTAGGATATTGAAGAAGGTGCGCACTCCTAGCTCCCGCCGAATCGGGGCCGCGAAACGCATGGCCGGGTGAAACGCCGCCGCGTGCAGAAAGCAAATATTGGCGCGGTCCAGCTGTTCGCGCAGCTTGTCGGAAGGCGCCTCGAAATCGTAGCCGAAGTGAGCCAGAATATTCGCCGAGCCCGTCACCGACGACACGCCGATGTTGCCGTGCTTGGCTACCTTATAGCCCGCGCCCGCCACCACAAAGCAGGCCAGGGTCGAGATGTTGAGCGTGTTCTTGCCATCACCACCCGTGCCGACGATGTCGACTACTTCGTGCGTACCTAGCTCTGGGTCGCGGCACAGCTCCAGCAGCGCGTCGCGAAAGCCGGCCAGCTCGGGCACGGTGATGGGCCGCATCCGGTACACCGACATGAAGGCGGCGGTTTCGGCGGCGTTGGCACCACCGTTGCCGATCCGGAACATGGCCTCACGGGCTTCGTCACGGGTAAGCGTTTGCTGATCAAAAAGGGTGGCTAGGATCTGTTTCAAGGTACTGATTGGTTGTAATAACTAAAGTGTAGCACGATGTAGCGCGAAGCTCCCGCTTCGCGTATCGTTGAACGACTGGCACCTAGGTTCTTGGCAGCGATTTCGTTCAACGACACGCGAAGCGCAGGCTTCGCGCTACAAATTAATCGTTGCCTTCCAGCCAGTTCTTCAGCATCTGGTGGCCGTGCTCGGTCAAAATAGATTCGGGGTGAAACTGCACGCCGCGCACGTCGTACTTGCGGTGGCGCAGGGCCAGCACCTGGCCGTTGGCGTCGCGGGCTGTTATTTCCAGCTCTTCGGGCATGGTGTCGGGCGTCACAACCCAGGAGTGGTAGCGGCCTACTTTGAACTGCGTGGGCAAGCCATGAAACAGCCGGTCTTCGCCAGTGATGATGTCGGCATCGGTAGCAATTCCGTGCAACACCGCGGGCAAGTTATATAGCTGTCCACCAAAGCTTTCGGCAATACCCTGGTGACCCAGGCACACACCCAGCATTCGCTTGGTCGGGGCGTAGCGGCGAATCACTTCCGGCATCAAACCTGCTTCCGACGGCACCCCTGGGCCGGGCGAAAGCAGAATAGCGTCGTACTCGTCTACTTTGTCGAGGTCGATTTTGTCGTTGCGCACCACGTCGGTGCTGTCGCCGTAGCCTAGCTCGCGCAATAGCTGCACGAGGTTGTAGGTGAAGGAATCGTAGTTATCGAGAACGAGGATTTTCATGGTCTTTGGTTCGTTTGTCAGGCGGATCTGCATCTACTGCTTCGTTGAGCTGAGTAGAGACGCAACATTTTGCGTCTCGTCGTTGCTGATGTTGTTTGTTCTGCACGCCGCGACCTAGGTTGTTCAACGACGAGACGCAAAATATTGCGTCTCTACATCGTTCCACCTCAGCCACGAAGCGCGCGCGATGCTTCGGCTTCGCCTCTGCATGACGTTCTGCCTGTTGTTTACTGTACCCCTGCCGTCAGCTTCTCTCCCACTGACTCCGCAGCTACCAGCGCTTTGCGCAGCGCGGCCAGCTTGTGGTGCACTTCGTTCAGCTCAGAATTGATATCCGAAGCGGCCACCACGCCGGCACCGGCTTGGTAATAAAGCTGGTTGCCGGTGCTCAAAAAGGAGCGAATCATGATGGCGTGGTTGAAGTCGCCGTTGAAACCTAGGTGACCCAGGCAACCACCGTAGTAGCCCCGGCCCGTTGGCTCCAGCCTGTCGATGAGCTGCATGGCGCTGTGCTTGGGCGCACCGGAGAGCGTGCCCGCTGGGAAGGTATCAGCCACCACTTGCAGGGAGGCAGCGCCGGGCGCCAGGGTCGAGTTTACCTCGCTTACGAGGTGAATAACGTGTGAGTAGAACTGAATTTCGCGAAACACCTTCACCTTCACGTTGTCGCCGTGGCGGGCCAGGTCGTTGCGAGCTAGGTCCACCAGCATCACGTGCTCGGCGTTTTCTTTGGGGTCGGCGGCTAGCTTCTGGGCCAGGGCAGCGTCTTCAGCGTCGCGGCCGGTGCGGCGGAAGGTACCGGCAATCGGGAACAGGCTAGCTTCGCGGCCTTTGATGAGCAGCTGCGTTTCGGGCGAGGAGCCGAAAATCTTGAAGTTGTCGTAGTCGAAATAAAACAGGTACGGCGAGGGGTTGATGGAGCGCAGCGCCCGGTACACGTTGAACTCGTCGCCCACAAAACCCTGCTGAAAGCGGCGCGACAGCACAATCTGGAATACGTCGCCGCGGCGGCAATGGTCTTGGCCAGCAGCCAACACCTTCAGAAACTCTTCGTCAGTTTGGTTGGTGCTTTCCTCGCCCACCGGCGCAAAGCCAAACTCCGGAATGCTAGGGTTGCGAATTAGATTCACAAGGCGCGTGAGGCCTTCGTGGTCAACGGGCTCGGCGACGGGTGAGTGCTCAAACACATACAACTCGTTGCGGAAGTGGTTGATAGCAATGACGTAACGATACGTACCGTAGATAATATCCGGGATCTGCCCGGCGGCTTCCTTGGCTGGGTTCAGGGTCAGGTCTTCGAAATACTGCACGCCCTCGTAGCCGATGTAGCCGAACAGCCCGCCCGTGATGAAGTCAAACTCCAACGGCTCCGTCTCGAAGCTGCCGGCAAACTCCCGCAGCCGCTCCAGCGCCAGGCGCGGCTGGGCCAGCGTTTCGGTGCTGCTGGTGCCGTCGGGGAAGGTTTGGCGCAGCTCGCCGCGGCTCACCTCAAAGCGCGCCAACGGCTCGAAAGCCAGGTAGCTGAAGGCGTTCTGCTGGCCGTGGTAGTCGGAGCTTTCCAGCAGCAGGCAGTTGGAATACTGGTCGCGCAGGCGCAGGTAAAGCCCCACGGGCGTCACCGTATCGGCGAGCAGACGGACGTGGCGAGTTTTGAGGGCGTATTTCATGGGTGGAGCTAGGAGCTGGAAGCCAGGAGTTAGGAGGAAAACCTAGGTTGTCTGTCATGCTGAGCTGGCCGAAGCATGACGTTCACATTTAACTTTTTAACTAGGTTGAAACATAAAAAAAGCCCGGCTGGTTGGCCGGGCTTCCTTGGAGGTCGATGCGAAAGTTAAGAACTGACTTTAGCGCACGCACAGGATTTCCCGTCCGGAGTTTCGGAGAGGCCACCACCATGCATTTTGAGTCAGTTGAAAAGTCATTGCCGGGTTTTGTTGGGCGTTGATGGCGCAAAGATAGAAGCACCTAGGTTCCTCGCAAATTATTTTTGCGCCTGCCTGATCAAATGGGGCTGCCACCAATGTCTTTTAGGGGCATAAAGCCACTGGTAAGCGGCCGGGAACTCACGGCGCCAAAACCATTCGCTGTGCTTGCCATCGGCGCGCACCTGGTAGCTGATGTCTTTCTCCGCTACACCTAGGCTACGGAGCGAATCGCGCATGGCTGACATCAGCGGCACCATTTTCTCCCCTTCTTGCGCGCCCGCTACGAAGTAAAACCGCATTGGCAGCTGGATTTTCGCGGTGCGCACAAACGTGAATAACGGCTGCTCGGCAAACCAAAAGGCTGGCGAAAACACGCCCACTTTGCTGAAAACATCCGGGTACTTCAGGGCCGCGTACAGTGAGATTAGGGCGCCCATCGAAGAGCCGGCAATGCCAGTATGCTCGCGCCCAGGCAACGTCCGATAATGCGAATCGAGGTAAGGCTTCAGCGTTTTCACCACGAACTCCACGTAGGCGCTGCCTTCGCCGCCACCTAGCTTTTCGTTGCGCCACGGCGAATATTCATCGAGGCGGCGCTTGCCGTCGTTGTCGACGGCCACCACGATGCAGCCCTGGTCCTGACCAGTGGCTTGCAGATGGCTCAGGGTTTCGTCGACGCCCCACTCGCCGGAGAAAGAGGTAGCTTCATCGAACACGTTTTGGCCATCCTGCAAATACAGCACGGGGTAGCGGCGCTGGCTGGTGGCGTAGTCGTTGGGCAGATACAGCCATATTCGCCGCTCGCGGTTGAGTTGCGGAATGGTGAACGAATCGGTCAGGATGGTGACGTTCGGGGTAAGCGTGTGCGGCTTCGGAAGCGACTCCTGCGCCTGAGTTTCAAAACTTAACAAAACAAGAACTCCTATGATTATTTCCCGCAGAGGTCCGCGGAGGAAAATGTTTACCATGTGATTCGCACCGCTTCCGATGCGTTGCGCACTGTTATACTAGAGTTGCGGGTAGTTTCGCCGGTGAGGCTGGCGGGCTTTTGCAAGTGAAATACTCGTGTGGTCGGAGCTAGGTTTTTACCTGCCGCCTGCACCGTACGCAGCTCATCAAACCCGTGGAAAACGACTTCCACGTTCTTGAACTTCGACTTAAACCCGCCTTCCACTTTCCCCAACTCCAAGGAGCGCGCGGTGGGGTTTAACGTAATGGTGCGCCGGAAAGATTCACCTTTTTCGTGCGCGTAGGTGGTGCCGTCGTCTTCGTAATATACAAAGCTCGACGGTGCGTCGCCTTTATAGATATGCAAGTAAAGCGTATCCAGTGGAGCTTGCGCGGTGTACTGCACGGGACTTTGCATTGGAATAATGCTACCGCCGCGCACAAACACCGGCAGTCGATCGAGCGGCGTGGGCACGTAGCTAGCTTTTCCGCCGGTACCAGGCTGGTCGTTGTAGAAATCGTACCAGCGGCCCGCGGGCAAGTACACCTTGGCGGCACCTAGGGTGCTGCTCACCGGCGCCACCAGCAAGCCTTGTCCAAACTGATATTGGTTCTGAAAGTCAGACTGGTACACCAGCGAATCGTTCGGGTAATCAATAGCCAAGGAGCGCTGCACCGGCATGCCATTCTGCGTGGCCTCGTAGAACGCGGAGTACAGGTAGGGCAGCAGGTTGTAGCGCAGCTGAATGTAGTTGCGGTTGATTTCCGTGTTGGCTTCCCCAAAGCTCCAGGGTTCCGCTGACTTAGTGTCGACGGCGGAGTGGGCGCGGAAGAAGGGCGTGAAAGTGCCGAGCGAAATCCAGCGCGTGTACAGCTCGGCGGTGGGCGGCGGCGTGGCGGTGAAGCCGCCCACATCCATGCCCGCGTTCGGCATTCCGCTCAGACCTAGGCTATTAACCAGCCGCACGCCCGCCAGCATATGATCGTCGGTGCTCACGTTGTCGCCGGTCCAGATGGCGGTGTAGCGCTGCAAACCGGCGTAGCCGGCGCGGGTAAGGATGAGCGGCCGGCGGCCGTTCATCAGCTTGCGCGTGCCTTCGTAGGTGCTGCGTGCCATCTGCATGCCGTACACGTTGCGGGCCGCGTTGGTAGTAGCGCCGTGGCCTTCGTAGTTGAACAAGATATTGCTAGGCAGTTGGTTGCCCCATGTTGCCATCTCGTTCATGTCATTCCAGAAGCCATCCAGACCGGCATCCACGTAGCCTTTGAACTGCTGGCCCCACCATTGCCGGGCGGCAGGCAACGTGAAATCGGGGAAGTAGCACCAACCTGGCCACACCTCGCCGCGGTAGTTGGTGCCGTCGGGGTACTTCACGAATAAGTTCTTCTTCAAAGCATCCTCGTAGGGCGCGTAGCCTTTCTCCGTCTTAATGCCGGGGTCGACGATGACGGTGGTGTGCACGCCCATGCTCTTCAGGTCCTTCAGCATCTTGGCGGGCTGCGGAAAGCGCTGCGGATGCCACGTAAACACCTTATAAGCATCCATATAGTGAATGTCGAGGTAGAGCACGTCGAGCGGAATCTTCTTCTCGCGGAAGGTCTGCACGATGCGCCGCACTTCGGTATCGGGGTAGTAGGTGTAGCGGCTCTGCTGGAAACCTAGGCTCCAGAGCGCCGGCATGGGCATGCGGCCGGTCAGGTAGGTGTAATCCTGAATGATACCGGCCGGCTTGCGGCGGCCAATGAAGTAGTAGTTCATCTCGCCACCACGCGCCCCGAACGACGAAAACCGGTCATTAGAAGCGCCAAAGTTGAACTGGCTGACGAATGTATTGTCGAAGAAAATGCCGTACCCCAGCCCGTCGTGCAGTCCGATGTAGAATGGGATGGTCGAGTACAAGGGGTCGGCGCCGGTGCCGTAGCCGTAGTTGTCGGTGTTCTGGTTGATGTAAGCCTGACCGCGGCGGTCGAGCGGGCCGGTCTTCTCCCCTAGCCCCAGGAATCGCTCACCGGGTTGCAGCTTCTTGTAGGTCGTGATTTCCTCGCCGACCCACGAGGTGCCTAGGCCGGGCTCATCCTGGTTCAGCAGCTTGCCATCGGCGGTGTAGAAGCTGAAGCGGGCCGGGCTTTTCTGAATCACGAGCCGCACCGAATCGGTGCTGATGGTGAGCGAGTTGGCTTCGTCGCGCACTTGCAGGGCACCTGAGCTAGGTTGCGCCACCACGGCGTAGGAAAAATCGGGGGCCAGCGGCTTTGGGCTCAGGCGCACCCGCAGAATGGAGGGCGAGTAGGCCGTGACTTCGCCGGTAGCATTGGCAAAGGTGAGCCGCAGAGTGTTGCCGGCAGGCTCGGCGCGCTGCACGTTGCCCAGGGTTTGGAGCGTCGGAAATTGAGCTTGGGCAATCTGGGAAAGACCACCTAGCATAGCGGCTAGCGCCACTGTAAAAAGCGTAGTTCTTGTCGAATTCAAGGCCGTAAGGGGTTGCGTGGAAGGGCAGATTCAACGGTCGGCAAGAGGCCTGGAAAGAAGCCTACAGCTTCACGTTCCGCTGACAATGAGGAGGGCAGTAGCTGCCGTTTGCGAGGCGCTGACAGTGTAGTAGTCGAGCAACCTGGCTGTTACCCTAGGCCACCTGAGAAAAATCAAACAAAAGCCCAACCGTTACGATTTTAGCATCGTACCCCGTTTATTGGTTGCTGCTTTTAAAAAAATGAAAATCGGAATCGAATTCGTATTACAAAATCTTTATTTATTTTAAATTCGTACCCTCTTTCCGCTCACGTCATCTACCCGGTTTATGCCTGCTGCTCATCGAACGCTTTACGCCGCCTGGAGCGACGACGCGCTGGTACAAGCGCTCAGTCAGGGAGATGCCAAGGCGTTTGAGGAAATCTACGCGCGCTACTGGTATCAGCTGTTTGAGGTAGCGCAACGCAAGCTGAACTCGCGGGAGGCCGCCGAGGAACTGGTGCAGGAGCTGTTTACGGCCCTGTGGCACAAGCGCGAGGCGCACACCATAAGCAAGCTAAAGCCTTATCTGCACTCGGCCATCAAGTACCAGATCATCGATTCCATTAAGTCGAAGATGACCCACGCAGGGTACCTGACCTACACCCGCCCGCAGCTTTCGGAAGCCGACCACACCACCGAAGAAGTGGTAGCTGCCGAGGATCTATCGGGGGCGCTGGTTGCCAGCGTGACGCGCCTGCCGGAGCACACTCAGCAGGTGTTTCGGCTGAGTCGTTTTGAGCACCAAACGGTACCGGAAATTGCCGGACGGCTCAATCTGTCGCCCAAAACGGTGGAGTACCACCTGACCAGGGCCATGAAGCTGCTGCGCGTGAGCCTGAAAGACTTTTTGCCGCTAGTGGTTTTCTTGCTTTTAGGTAGGATTTAGGCCGCAAAAAGACCGTCATTTCGACCATCGGGAGAATTCTCGCGTGCAATGCGGTTGTAGGAACGCGCCACGGCGCGTTCGTCGTTGAACGATGCCGATTCCCCTGTTCTGTGTGCATGTCGCCCGGACGAGAACGCGCTGTGGCGCGTTCCTACGGCATCCGACCTCCGCCATATTTTTACAAACTTTTTTCAGGGGAGGCTAGGGTTGCGCAAAGGTTGTTCGACTAATAGGGGTACGGAGGGATTCCTTCGTTAGCCCCTCTATGAATCAAGCACAGCTCCAGGACCTTTTGCGGCGATACCAACACGACGAATGCACGTCCGAAGAGCGGCAGTTCGTGGAGAATTGGTATGAGGAGTTGGGACAGCAGCCCGCGCCGTTGCTTTTGCAGGAGCGGCAGCTGTTGCAAACCACGCTGTGGGAGCGTATTGCCGAGCAAACGGTGCGCGCCGACCAACCGGAACAACGCCACCAACCTAGGTCGTGGTGGCGGGCAGCGCCGGCGCGCTGGGCCGCGGCGGCAGTGCTGGCGGTAGGCATAGGAGCAGTTGGCAGTGGCTTGTGGCAATCCAAGGCCCCTTCCCCCGAAGACGCGCCACAAACGGCCACTACCATCTTGGCACCAACTGGTGCTAATAACAAGCTGATTTACACGAACAACACGCAGCAGGCAGCCACTATTCGCCTGGCGGATGGCAGCGTGGTGCAATTGTCGCCGGGCAGCTGCTTACAGTACCCGAAGCGGTTTGAAGAGCCAAACCGTCGGGTGCACCTGACCGGAGAGGCGTTCTTCGACGTGTACCACGACCCGGCTCATCCATTTCTGGTGTACACCGACAAGCTCGTGACCACCGTGCTCGGCACCAGCTTCACGGTGCGGGCCTATGCCGGGCAGCCGCAGGTGCTGGTGAAAGTGCGACGCGGCAAAGTGCGCGTCACGCCCCGCCTGCCCGGCACAAAAGGCGACGAAACTCTGCCACCTAGCTTAGCTAGCGTGGTGGTGCGGCCCAACCAACAGGCTGTGTACTTACCTGGCAAACAGGATCTGAAGAAAGAGCTGGTAGCCCAGCCGGCCGTGCTGGTAGCGCAGCCTTTCACCTTCGACGACCGCCCCGTGGCGGAGGTACTCACGGCACTGGAAAAAGCCTATGGCGTCGACATCGTGTATGATGAGCAGGCCCTAGCTGACTGCACAGTAAGCCTGGTTTTGAAGCAGGAATCCTTATTTGATAAGCTAGCTATTCTCTGCAAGACCCTAGGTGCCTCCTACGAGCGCTCCGACACGCAGATTATCATGCACAGCCGGGGCTGCAAAAGCTAGGTTCTTTATTCGTCTTTTCCCACAACCTTCTCACCTCCATTTGCTTATGATAAAAGCACACCACCGGTTTCTTCTTCCTCTGCTCTAACAGCACACCCTTCGGCGCACTCAGTGCAAACGTTTGCGAGGCGTAGCTGAGCGCCCGAAGCGCCTTTGTGGCAGAGCACCTCACCCTCACCTAATCCCACGTTTATGTCCTCTTCGCTACCATCCTCACGCTTCCCCTGGGATCTTAAGCGCGTGTTGCTTACCCAGGCTCTCAGCCTCAGTCTATTTACGAGTATTGCAGCTACTCACCCATCCACCGCACAGCAAGTGCTGGAGCAGCCTATTACACTTCAAGCCAAAGGCGAGACGATTAAGTCAATTCTTGGCAAGCTTGAAAATCAAGCATCTACGCACTTCCTCTACAGCCGGGAGCTGATCGGTGCTGGCCGGCGCGTGTCGGTGAATGCCGTGGACAAGCCCCTGTCCGACGTGCTGCACGACATGCTGGTGCCGTTGCAGATTCGCTACGAGCTGGTGAAAGACGGCATCATCCTCAACCCCGTAGCCGCCGACGGCACCATCAGGGGGCGGGTAGTCGATGCCAAAGGTGCCGGCTTACCCGGTGTAACGGTTGTCTTGGAGGGCACTACCCTAGGTGCCTCCACCGACGCCGAGGGCGCTTACACTATTCAGAACGTGCCGCCCGGCTCCTACACGCTCATCACGTCGTTTGTCGGCTACAACACGAACCGCATTCCGGTGACGGTAACCAGCGGCCAAACGACTACCGTGGCTAATGCTACGCTGGCCGAAAACACGACGCTGCTGAATGAGGCAGTAGTCGTAGGTTACGGCACCCAGCGCCGGCAGGACGTGACCGGCTCGGTAGCTACCGTTACGTCGAAAGACTTCGTGCGCGGCCAGGTGACGAACCCCGAGCAGCTGGTGCAGGGCAAAGTGGCCGGCGTGCAGATTATTTCCAGCGGCGGCGCGCCCGGCTCGGGTGGCGTTATCCGTATTCGGGGCGGCGCTTCGCTAACGGGCAGCAACGACCCGCTGGTTGTAATCGACGGTGTGCCGGTTGATAACAGCGCGCTGTCGGGTTCGCCGAACGCCCTGAGCCTGGTAAACCCCAATGACATTGAGACCTTTACGGTTCTGAAGGATGCTTCCGCTACGGCCATTTATGGTTCGCGGGCTTCCAACGGTGTTATTCTTATCACGACCAAGAAAGGGGTGCAGGGCGATAAGCTGACGGTGAGTGTCAGCTCGCAGGCGTCGGTTTCGGAGCGCGCCAGAAGCATCCAGACCCTCTCCGGCGATGAATATCGCGACCTGGTAAACCAACGAGGCACGGAGGCGCAGAAAGCCTTGCTGGGCACCGCCAATACCGACTGGCAGGACCAGATTTTCCGCACGGCGTACACGTTTGACAACAACATCAGCCTGACCGGCAACTTCAAGAAGATTCCGTTCCGGGTTTCGTACGGCAACCTGAACCAGCAGGGCATCCTGAAAACGTCGGACCTAAAGCGCAACTCGGCTTCGGTGGGCCTCACGCCCATGCTGTTCGACAATCACCTGCGCATCGACGTGAACGTGAAAGGCTCGTGGGCTGATAATCAGTTTGCTACCAACGATGCCATTGGCAATGCGCTGTCGTTTAATCCCACGCTGCCCGTGTACAGCGGCACCGAAACGTACGGCGGCTATACCGAGATTCTGCAATCGAACGGCAACCCCGTCACCATCGGCACGCGCAACCCTCTAGGTTTGCTGGAGCAGCGCCGCGACCGAAGCACCGTAAAGCGCAGCATCGGCAACATCCAGTTCGACTACAAATTCCACTTCCTGCCCGACCTGCGCGCCAATGTGAACCTAGGTTATGATGTGGCCGAGGGCAACGGCACCACGTTCGTAACGCCAACAGCGGCCGTCGACTTTCAGCGGCCGGGCCGCAACACCCGGTACGGGCAGACCAAGACCAACGGCATTGCGGAGGTTTACCTGAACTACACCAAGGATATACCCTCCATCAGCAGCCACCTGGAAGTGCTGGCGGGCCACTCCTACCAGAAGTTCCTGACCCGCTCGCCCAATTACGCCGGCTATGATGCCTCTGGCACTACCATTATTGATGCCGCGGCGCCATTTCCTGTGTACAATCCGCTGGCGCTGGAGTCGTACTACGGCCGCCTGAACTACAACTTCAAGGAGCGCTACCTGCTGACGGCCACGATGCGCGCTGACGGCTCTTCGCGCTTCCCGGAGAAAGACCGTTGGGGCTACTTCCCGGCCGTTTCAGTGGCGTGGCGCGTGAAGCAGGAGAACTTCCTGCAAGACTCTAAAGCACTGAGCGAACTAAAGTTCCGGGCCGGTTACGGCGTCACAGGTCAGCAAGACCTAGGTTTGGATTACTTCGGCTACCTGTCGCGCTACCTCATTGGGCAAAGCTCGGCGCAGTACCAGCTGGGCAACACCTTCTATCCGACGTGGCGCGCCGAAGGCTACATCCAGCGCACCTGGGAATCGACGGGCACCTACAACGCCGGCTTGGACTACGGCTTCCTGGATAACCGTCTGTCGGGCTCGGTGGATGTGTACCTGCGCAAAACCAAAGATCTGCTGCTCTTCACTTCCCCGGCGGCGGGCTCAAACCTGACCAACCAGCTCAACGCCAACATCGGCAGCCTGGAAAACCGGGGCGTGGAGTTTGCCATCAACGGCACGCCCATTCGGGGTGAGAAGTTTAACTGGGACGTAAACTTCAACTTCACCTACAACAAGAATGAGATTACCGAGCTGGCTGTCTCAAAGGGCTCTACGCAGGTAGAACTCCAGACGGGCGCTATCGGCGGCGGCACCGGCAACAACATCCAGGTGCAGTCGGTCGGCTATCCGGCCTACTCCTACTACGTGTATAAGCAAGTGTACGGCCCCGACGGCAAGCCGCTGGAAGGCGTGTACGCCGACCTGAACGGCGACGGTGTAATCAGCCCGAGCGACCGGTACCGCTACAAGTCAGGCTTGCCCCGGACGTTCATGGGCTTCAGCTCCAACCTGAGCTACAACGACTGGAGCCTGGCTTTCACGCTGCGCGCTAACCTGGATAACTACATCTACGACAACGTGAATGCGAACCTAGGTACCACTGCTGGCCTCGTGAACAACGGCTACCTGGTGAACGCCACCAAAGATGTGTACAACACGCAGTTCGGCGGCTACCAGTACTTCTCGGATTACTACGTAAAGAACGCCTCGTTCCTGCGCATGGAAAACCTGACCCTAGGTTACAACGTGGGCCGGCTCTGGTCGGACGCCTCGAACCTGCGCCTGACACTGGCCGGGCAGAACCTGTTCGTAGTTTCCAAATACAAAGGCGCCGACCCGGAAGTGGTAAGCCGCGACGCCACCACCAACGTGGCCACCTTCGGCATCAACAACAACTTCTACCCGCGTCCGCGCACCGTGACACTCGGTGTTAACCTCAGCTTCTAAACCACCCGCACCCGTGAAAAAGATATTTCGCCGCGGCACGGCTATGCTGGTCCTAGCCTCTGCCCTGCTCGCTTCCTGCTCGAAAGACCTGGATATTCAGCCCAAGTACGACGTGACGGCTGAGCAAGTGTACAGCAACCCGGCCAACTACAAGAACGTGCTGGCCAAGCTCTACTCTGGCTTGGCCCTGAGCGGTCAGCAAGGGCCTGCTGGTCAGCCCGATATTACCGGTATCGATGAAGGCTTCTCGACCTACCTGCGCCAGTATTGGCAGCTTCAGGAGCTGACCACCGACGAGGCCGTGATTGGCTGGAACGATGCCGGCCTGCCCGACCTGCACAACTTGTCGTGGACGTCGAGCAACCAGTTCGTGACGGCCATGTACAACCGTCTGTACTACCAGATCGGCATCTGCAACGAGTTTATCCGGCAGACCACCGACGCCAAGCTAGCTAGCCGCAACATCACCGGCAGCGACCTGGACAACGCCAAAAAGTACCGGGCCGAGGCGCGCTTCCTGCGGGCGCTGAGCTACTACCACGCCCTGGACATGTACGGCAACGTGCCGTTCGTAACGGAGGAGGACGAGGTTGGCGCCATCCAGCCCGAGCAGATCATGCGACCTGAACTGTTTGCCTACGTGGAATCGGAGCTGCTGGCAATTTCTGGCGACAACGGCGAGCTGGTCAATGCCAAGCAGAACGAGTACGGCCGCGCCGACAAAGCTGCTGCCTGGGCGCTGCTGGCCAAGCTTTATTTGAACGCGCAGGTGTACACCGGCCAGGCCAAATACACGGAAGCTATTACGTACTGCAATAAGGTCATCGAGGCAGCCTACTCGCTTTCGCCGCAGTACCTGAACCTGTTCCTGGCCGACAACAACACCTCGCCGGAGATGATTTTCACGGTGAATTTCGACGGCGTAAACTCGCGTACCTACGGCGGCATGACGTTCCTGGTGCACGGCGAAGTAGGCGGCAAAATGGACCCGGCAGCTTTCGGCATTGATGGCGGCTGGGGCGGCCAGCGCACGACCAAGGCGCTGGTGAGCCAGTTCAGCGACCCTTCAGGCAGCACCGATAAGCGGGCGCTGTTCTTCACCGACGGTCAGAGTCTGGAAATCAACGACATCTCGCTCTTCACCGATGGCTACGCCATTACCAAGTACCGCAATATCACCTCGGCCGGTAAGCCCGGCTCCGACCCCACCAAGCTGACGCCCGACACCGATTACCCGATGCTCCGTCTGGGTGATGTGTACCTGATGTACGCTGAGGCCGTGCTGCGCGGCGGTGCCGGCGGCAGCGCGGCTACGGCCCTGCAATACGTGAATGCGCTGCGGCAGCGGGCCTATGGCGACGCTACCGGCAACATCACCGCCGCCAGCCTGACGCTGGACTTCATTCTGGCGGAGCGCGCCCGGGAGCTGTACTGGGAAGGCACGCGCCGCACCGACCTTATCCGCTTCGGCCGGTTTACCACCGCCGCTTACTTGTGGCCTTATAAAGGCGGTGCCCGCAATGGGCGGGCGGTTTCGGACGACTACAACCTGTTTCCGATTCCCTCTACCGACATCATCGCCAACCCCAAGCTGAAGCAAAACCCTGGTTATTAACTGAGTCTGCCTGCTGTCCCGCCAACCTAGGTTTGGCGGGACAGCAGCGCGGCTTTCCTCCCACCTCTTAGCAGATACCCACATGAAAACCCAGCTTACCCAAGCAGTAGCGGGCCTGTTTGCAGTTATTGCCCTCGCGCTGGCATCTTGTGAGAAAGATGAAGTGAAGGCAACTCTCAAGCCAGACAGCACGCCTACCCTTACCGCCTCCACGAACACCGTGGTGCTGAAACCCGGCACCAGCAAGAACACCGCGGTTGCCTTCAACTGGACGCCCATCAGCTCGTTCAGCTGGGGCGATGTGGAGCATCCGTACAATCCGACCGTCACGTATTCACTTGAGCTTGCCAAGCAGGGCACCAACTTCGCCTCCCCCGTTGCGGTGGATGCCGGTGTGGGCCCTGCCACCAACGTAACGGTTGGCGTGCTGAACACGGCCCTGAACAACCTAGGTGTGACCCCGGAAACGGCTACCCCGATTGAAGTTCGCCTGAAAGCGCTTTACGCTGCCAACACGGCCGTATACTCGCCCACGGTGCCGCTCACGGCTACGTCGTTTGTGTGCCGCCCACCGAGCGCCGACGTCTGGACCATCATCGGGCCCGCCGCCGTCGACTGGGACACGGACGTGCAGCTGACCTACGACTGCGACCTGCAAGCCTACACCATCACGCGCGCCTTCAAAGCCGACAACTTCAAGTTTCGCCTGAACAAAGGCTGGACCGTGAACTACGGCTCGAATGCTGGCCGCGACGCGACCGGCAGCGCGCCGCTCACGCTGGATGGCGGCAACATCAGCATTCCCAGCGCCGGCACCTACACGGTTATCCTGGATCTAAACAAGAAAACGTACACGCTGACGCAATAAAGCCTAGCTTCTTACCCACAAAAAAGCCGCAGAATCTTCTGCGGCTTTTTTGTTTTAGGCCAGCTTGTTGCGCGCCGGTCCGACAACCTAGGTTGTCGGACCGGCGCGGGCGGGCTACCGGCGCACGACGCGCTGCACAAGCGTCTGGCCATCGTGCGTGAGGCGGAGCAGGTAGAGGCCGGAACCTAGGTTGTTCAGCATCGACTTGTTTTGCCAGGTGTGCGCGCCCGCCGCCTGCTGCTGCGGGGCTAGCATGGTTTGCACCAGTTGGCCTGTAGTTGTATAAAGGTCAATCCGAACCGTTTCCGACTTGCTTAGCGTGTAGCTGATAGCCAGGTCCTCGCTGAAGGGGTTCGGGAAAACAGTTGTGGCAGTGAGGCTAGCTGCCGAAGACGCCGCCGTTACGGACTCGGCCACCAGCTCCACGTCGTCGATGCTGCAATAGTTGCCGGCGTTGCCTTGCGAGAGCAGCCCGATTTCGCACTGCCCGTTCGTCACGTTGATATTGGTGAGCTGCACCTGCGCCCAGGTGGCAGTGACGGGCAAAGCCGCGGTTTTGTCGGTGCTGCCAAAATCCCTGGCGTAGAGCTGGCACAGCGTCTGTCCTCCCCCGTTCTGCACCCACGCTTTCAGGGTGTAGCGGCCGTTGGGCAGATTGGTAAGCACCTGATAAGTAGCTACCTGGTAAGCGGTGGCTTTGTAATGCGTGAGGCGGTAGTCGCCGGTGTGGCCGTTGAACTCGGTTTTGTCGGCATCTTGGTCGGCGGTGCTGCGGGTGCTCCAGCCGGTGGGCGTCTGGGTGGCCGCGCCGTCGTACTCGAAGCCAGGGTTGCGGGCCTGCAAGGGGCTAGGTGGCGCCGTGGGCTGCTCCAGAAAAGCCTCCAGCGCCGTGGTAGGCCGGCCGTTCAAGCTCCAGGCACCTAGGGTATAGCCTTGCCAGTTGTAGGCTTGCGGTTCCCAGTAGAATACGCCCAACCCTTTGTTATTAGGGACAGAACGCACCTTCTTCAGCAAATCCGCTATCATCTCCTGAGTGGCTTGGGGCGCGGTGTAAGGCATCCCTATCTCGCAGATCATCACCTCTTTGCCGTAACGGGCCACCATGTCGTTTATGTTGGTGAGGCATTGCGCGGTGAGCGTGGGCCAGTTGGCGGTAGTCGGGTAAAGCGACATGCCAATGACATCGTAGCGGGCGTTGTTGGCGGTCAGGCCATCGAACATCCAGCGAAACAGGCCGTTATCGTAGCCATTCGACAGATGCACAATCACTTTCGATTGGCTGCTCACGGCCTTCACGGCATCGTAGCCGCTGCTTACCAAGTCGGCGAAGTTCTTCATATTCACCGAGGCTTTGCCGTCTTCCCAGAGCATGCCGTTGTTGGTTTCGTTGCCGACCTGCACCCACTCCGGCGTGATGCCCTGCGCTTTCAAGGCGGTGAGAACGGCAAAGGTGTGGTCGTACACGGCCTGCTTCAGCTGGGTAAAATTGTAGCTCTGCCAGGCGGCGGGCTTGGTTTGCTTGCCGGGGTCGGCCCAGGAGTCGCTGTAGTGAAAGTCGATCATGAGCCGGTAACCTAGGTTGCGGGCCCGCACTGCCTTGGCCACCACATCGGCCTGACCGTTCCAGCCGTCGGCGGGGTTCACCCACACGCGCAGCCGGATGGCATCGAGGCCGTAGCCTTTCAGAATCTGCATGGCATCCTGCGGCACGCCATCCTTGGTGTAGAACTTATAGCCGGCGGCTTCCATCTGCGTCAGCCAGCTTACATCCGCGCCTTTCGCGAAGGTCGGCGCCTGGGCGGAAGCGCTTGGTATGCTGACCCATAGCAGGCTGAGCAGCAGTAATGCGGAGCGTAATCGTGTTTTCATAGTGCGGTGGGATTTGGGTAAAGAAGGAGTTGGCGCTTAGAGTAGAAGTAACTGAAAAAGAACGTCATGTCGACCAACGGGGGACATCTTGCGTGCCATGGTAAACCCTGCCGATTGGAGTTACTACTGCACGCGAGATGTCTCCCGCTGGTCGACATGACCCTTTGTATAGCTTACTTTAGTTCAATGGATTCTATTTGCAGAGTAGGCGCCGTGCCACCAGAGCCGGTTTCTACGATTAGTTGTAGCACCTCGGTGTCAGTTAGCGACAATGGCTTGGAGGCGGCGGTTGTCTGAAAAGTAAGCGGCAAAAAGCTAGGATACGGCCGCGGAATCAGCAGCAACGCGTCTGGCCGGAAGCTGTCCAGCGGAATCCAAATGTCTTGCAACATGATCGTGACAGGCACGATGGCCGAGTAGGCAGCCGCATCTTTGGTTACCAGCACCACCTTCACCTTTGCTCCCGGTCGCGTGGCGCGGGCTTTTATGACCAGATACCTCAACCATATCAAATCAGTGGAGCGCTCCTGAAGCTTCTGACCTAGGTAGGCGCGCAGTGCAATGGCAGGGCCGGGTTCATTGGCCGGTTCGCCGGTCGGCGGCGTGGGCACCAGCAGCCGCAAAGCCAGCGCGCCGGTGGGCGTAGCGGTGGTGTAGTCGTTGTAGCTGCTGCGGGCCAGCCGGGCTACTTCCACCTGCTCTTTATCGGTTTGGGCGTTGAACAGCGTTAAGGGCGTAGCGCCTTCTACGACAGCTACTTCCCAGTGCTCCGCGTGGAAATAATCCCAGTCGCGGGGCGTACCGGCGAAGCCACCGGGGAACGTCAGGGTTTGCTGGGGCTTGCGCACCACAATCCAATACTGGAGCAAGCCGGGGCGCAGCAGGTCGGCGGGGATGGTAGCCGTGGCAGTGAGCAGCGTGGGCCGGCTCATGGGCAGCGTACGGGTAGCGCCGTAGTACGAGCGCGCCACTAGCAACACGCTATCGGCAGCCTCAGCGCCGGTGACTTGCGCCGTGATTTGCAGCGGCTGACGGGCGGTAGCCTGCGCGAAGGACGTATGCACCACTTGCGGCGGCATTTTGGTGGGTGGCGGCGCCACAAACTCCCCTAGCTTCCGGTTGCCCACGGCGGTTTGCGCCGTCCAGGCGGCGGTGTTTTTCGATGAGCTGGCCAGCAGGTACGCACCGGGGCGCAGCACCACCTGGCCATCGGCGGCAGTGGCCCGGAAGGTATTGCCTTCGTTCAAGCCTTGCACGACGAAGGCGGAACCTAGGTCGGGCAGCTGCACGCGCAGAGGCTGGTCGTTCCAGACGATTTGGGTAACGGTTTTTTGCAGCGAAGCCCGCTCGAATGGGTCACGCAGCAGCACGGCATCAGGCATCACTTCCAGGCGCCACACGCCGGAAGCCAGCTTATCCAAGAAGTAGGCGCCGGTGCCTTGATAATTTACCACCGACGACGAGCCCACGCCCGCAACGTGCTGCAAGCTAACTACTTTACGCGGCACGGTTTGGGTGGAACTAGTATAGAGAAACTCCTCAGCCGTGTTCATCTCGCTCAGCCCTTGGCGGTAGCTGACGCGGAACGCATCGAACACCGAATCGGCGGGGTAGCGCGGGAAGGTCTGGCCGCGTTTCACTTGGTGAAACACCCTGGAAGCAATGAGCAGGCTCAAGGCTTTGGCGGGCGTGTAGGCTAGGTTCAGGTAGTGCGTCTGGTACTCGGTGTTGGCGTAGGCCAGCGCCATCGGGTCGTAGGCAAACTGGGTGGCCCACTGCATGCCCGCCGTTCGGAAGCTGCGCGCCATAAACGGGTACATCACCGGCTGCAAAATATCCGCCGACTCAAACTCGTACACCATCTTCACCCGCCGCTGAAAGCGCGCATCCTGCTGATACGGAATGGGATACTGATCCACGAAGGGCAGGAAGTTGCCACGCAGCGTGTGGCCGCTCACCAGCCCTTGCGGGTACCATTGGTATGTGAGTCCGTCGACGTTGGCGTTCAGGATGGCCTCATGCACGCTCGGGTTTTCGGCGATGTTGTAGAACACCGGCTTACGGCAGCCGGTGGCCCGAATGGCCTGCGCCATGCGGTTGGCAAAAGCCGTTACCTGCTCCTCGGGCTTGTGGTAGCTAGGCTCGTTGCACACCTCAAACGCGATGATGTCGGGGTCCTCGCGGTTGAGCAGCTTGGTGTAGAGGTTGCGGTGGTTCAGGAACTGGGTGAGGTAGTTTTCCTGCGCCTTGATGGCCCTAGGATTAGTGTAGGCCTGCTGCTTGGAGTAGATGCTGGAAAAGCCTTTGCCCGTGTTGGTTGGCTCCGGGTACGCGTTGCCCCAGTAAGCAATCGGCGTCAGAATGGCTTTGATGCCGCGCTGCTTGAGTTGGGCCACCAAGTAATCCAGCAGACGCAAATGCTCGTTTTCCTGCAGATTACCTAGGGTATCGGTGATTTCAACATCCCAGACGTGCACCCGAAACGCATCCAGCCCGAGCCTCGACAAGTGGTACACATCCTGGGCAATGGCCTGCTCGTGCGAAACACCTAGCTGCTGGTGCGCCCGGTAGGCGTAGGCAAAAGGCGTTGTATAATTCACGCCAAACAAGGCTACTTCCTGCTTGCCCTGCTGCCATCGCAGCACGCCTTGTTTGTCTACGTACACGTCGCCCTGCTTGGGTTGATTTTGACGTTGGGCGGCCGCAGAATACGCCAGCGCGCCGCAGAGCACGGCCAGCAGAAAGGCGGTAAAATGTCTTTTCATGCAGTGATAAAGTAAAACAAGATGCCGTCCTATCGGGCTAAGCGTCAATAACCTAGGTCTGAGTTTTCAGTAGCGCGAACTTTGTAGTCCGCGCATGGAACCAGGCAGGCGCGGACTACAAAGTCAGCGTTACTTAGTAGTCGGTCAACGGGGCTTCACCCCTAGCCTTTCCGAAAAAAAGGGGACGAAACAGGACGATGTTTTTATCTACCGAAATCTTTTCCGTGCTTCGTTGCTCCCGTTCTCGTATGGGGTAGTCCGGCAGCGCGACCGGAATCATTCTTAGTTTGCCACCCAGTTTCTCGCTTCTCCTATGATCATCATTGCCGACGGCGGCTCAACCAAAACCAGCTGGTGCCTTATCGATAATGCCGGTACCCGCTCTTACTTCAGCAGCGAAGGGTACAATCCGTACTTTATTGATACGCCCGGCATTGTGGCCTCCATGGAAGGTAGTCTGCCTGCTACGCTCGACCGCTCAGGCATCACGGAGCTTTACTACTACGGAGCCGGCTGCTCAACGCCCGAAAAGGTGGAAACCGTGGCCAGCGCTATGCGCAAGGTATTTACCGCCGCCAACGTGTATGTAGGTCACGATCTGCTAGCTGCCGCCCGGGCGTTGCTGGGGCTAGAGCAAGGTTTTGCTGCCATCCTTGGCACGGGCACCAACTCCTGCATCTATGACGGCAAAGACGTCGTTTACAACATCGACTCGCTGGCCTATTTCCTTGGCGACGAGGGCAGCGGCTCCTTTATCGGCAAGCGCCTGCTGCGCGACTATTTGCGCGGCTACCTGCCCGATGGCTTGCAGGAAATCTTCCGCGACACCTACAAGCTCGAAAAAGAGGAAATCTTTGACCGGCTCTACAATCAGCCGCTGCCCAACCGCTTCCTGGCGAGCTTTGCGAAGTTCACCTACGAAAATCGGAATATCAGCTACTGCCGCGAAGTTGTGCGCGACGGATTCGAAGCTTTCTTTCAGAACCTCGTGGTGCACTATCCCAACTACCAGGATTACACCTTCAACTGCGTAGGCTCCGTGGCCTACAACTTCCGCGATGAGCTCACGGCAGTAGCCAACAGTCACGGCATGAAGGTCGGCAAAATCATCCAGGCCCCCATTGATGATTTGGTTGATTATCACACGGTTCTGACGAAGTAAGTGGTTGATGTGCTGATTAGTTGATGTGCTAATCAGTTGATCTGCTGATGTGCTGATATTCATTAAAGAAGGCCGACTTCCTGCGGGAAGTCGGCCTTTTTTACGGGATTGGGAAGCTTGAGTAATAGTTCTATTCAGAATGAGAAAATGTACGACTAGCCTCTGACCTACCTTTCTTGCTCATCCTAGCTTTACGCTTTGTAATTAAGGCGTACAACCTGTTGCCACTGCACAAAACGACATCTTAATCTCACTTACTATGCTGCCGTTTGCTCATCAGCCCGTTTTAGAAACCGATACTATTCTATTGCTTCCGCTACAGGAATCTGACTTTACTGAACTGTACGCCGTGGCAGCCGACCCCAAGATATGGGAACAACACCCGACCAAAAACCGGTGGCAAGAAGCGGTGTTTGCTACCTTTTTCGAAGGCGCTATTCAGAGCCAGGGGGCGTTTAAAATTGTAGATAAGGCGACGGGCGCTACGATGGGCAGCACACGCATCTACGACTACAACCCCGCCGATAACAGCATCCTGATTGGATATACCTTCTACAGCACGCAGTACTGGGGCAAGGGCATCAACCACGCGGTAAAAACCCTGATGCTGAACTACCTATTTGAGTTTGTGGACACGGTGCGATTCCACATCGGAGCCGACAACGTACGGTCACAAATCGCCATTCGGCGCCTAGGTGCCGTAAAGGTTGCGGAACAGGAAATGGCATATTACGGCGAGCAACCTAAGCTGAACTTGGTGTTTGAAGTGATCAAGCAGGCCTGGACTGAACAAAAAGCTAGGTAGTGACGCGCACGACAAACTAATGCACGGGTAGAACAACGCTAACAGCAATGGGTGTAGCGACGAAATACCGTTTTTAACATTGGTAAAAAGAAACGTGCGGTTTGCCTTGGACCTTTGCTGTCACACGTTTCTTTATTGTCATGCATTGGTTACTTCTTGTATTGGCTGGGTTGGCTGAAGTCGCATTCGCGTTCTGCCTAGGTAAAGCCAAGCTAGCCACGAGTTCCGATTCTGTTGGTTGGTACGCGGCTTTTGCCTGTTGTGCGGGCCTTAGCTTTTACTTGCTCAATCTTAGTCTGGCGCAGCTACCGGTGGGTACTGCCTACGCGGTCTGGACCGGCATCGGGGCCGTTGGTACTGTGGCGGTGGGCGTCCTGGCGTTCGGTGACCCGCTGACCGGACCGCGCCTGTTTTTCCTCATCACCCTCATCGGGTCGGTGCTAGGTCTAAAAGCTGTGTCGCCCTAGGGCGCCGGCTCTTACTTCAGTTTGGCCCGCACGCGGCTCAGCGTGACTTGCGTGATACCTAGGTAGGAGGCAATGTGCCCCAGCGCCACGCGCTGCAACAAGTGCGGGCTCTGGTGTAGCAGATCTGCGTAGCGCTCCTCGGCGGTGCGAAACTGCCGGGCGATGAGTTGTTGTTCGGTTTGCAGCCACACGCGCTCCACCATCACCCGGCCCCAGTTAGCTAGGTGCACATCCGTTCGGTAAAGGTCTTGAAGCGCCTGCATGTGGATGCGAGACAGGCCGCTATCTTCCAATAATTCGATGGTTTCGTAGCTCACAGTCTGCTCGGTATACCCGCGAATTGAGACGAGGACTGCCCCTTCGCCGGAAAACCAGAAGGTAACCTCTCGGTCCGCTCGCCGGGCGTAGGCTCGCGCCAAGCCGTGCTGCAACACATAGATGTGGTGAGCAAGTTGATCATCCCGAAACAAGCAAGTCCCCTGGGGCAATTCTACATACTCCGCTAAGGCTAGTAGCTTATCCAGCGAGGCTTTCGGCAGCGGATACGTGGTTTGTAGAATGTCGGGAAGGGTCATGCGCAGCAGTACAGCAGCAGGATAGTTCAGGAATACATCACGTGTGCCCACCCGCCCTGCATTCAGGAAGACAGGAGCATGAGCGACACGATAAGAGCAGCAATACGTTCACACGACACCAAAGAGCATATGGAAGATATCATCTTCAAAAAAGCAACTCTGCAAGACATCAATCGCCTACAACGAATTGGCCGACAGACATTTTTCGAGACGTTCTCCGCCAGCAATTCCGAGGAGAATATGAAAAACTACTTGGAAGAAGGGTTTTCCCTCGAAAAGATGACTGCTGAGCTTCAGGATCCTAACTCAGCCTTTTACCTCGCGGAGCTTGATGACACCGTCATCGGCTACCTGAAAGTAAACACTGGGGCGTCACAGACGGAGCTAAAAGACGAAAAAGCGCTTGAAATCGAGCGTATATACGTCGTAAAGGAATACCACGGCAAGAAGGTAGGGCAAATGCTGTACGAAAAAGCGCTGCAACTCGCCACGCAGGCCCAGGCCGATTATGTGTGGCTAGGGGTTTGGGAAGAAAATCCGCGCGCCATCCGGTTCTACAAGAAAAACGGCTTTGTGGAGTTCGACAAGCACATTTTCACCCTAGGCGACGACGAGCAAACCGACATCATGATGAAGCTATGCTTGATCAGTAATTAGGGCCGAAAGGTGAGTATATACCTGTGTACCAAAACATAGTGGCTGCCGCGCGATGGAAAAACAGCCAGCGCGGCAGCCCCCAGTTAACGTTGTTTTGAAACTTAGTGACGAACTAATACCCGGGTTGTTTGCTGAGTAGCCCCCGCGCTCAAACGCACCAGGTACACCCCGTTAGCTAGGTCGGCGGTGGGAAGTGAGAGTTCGTGCGCACCGCTGTTTTGGCGGCTGGTGGCGGGCAACGTACGCACGGTAGCGCCCAGCAGGTTCGTCACCGTCACGCTGACAGGTGCGGCGGTAGCTAGCTCGTAGCGCAGCGTGGCCGTGGCATCGGCGGGGTTCGGGGCGGCACTCAGGCGGAAAGCATTTCGCTGCGCCGACTTGGTAGCCAGCACCCCAGGGCGCGTGATGCGGCGCGAGGTATACACGGCGTACTCGCCGGGTTGCAAGGTGATGGGCGCGTTAGGGTCCGTAACGGTGCGGGTAGCGCCGGTCAGGTAGTTGTACCAGGTGCCTGCCTGCTGGAAACCCGGATTGACACTAGTAGGCACCACGTCGAAGTTACCGATAACCGTCACGCTCAAGCTAGGGTCGGACAGGTGAATGGTTTTGCCGGCATTCACGAGTTGTTGCGTGTACGTAGCCGACGTGTTTTCAAATACCGGCTCGTTGATTTTTAACCACATCAGGCTGCGGTACACTTCATAGAGCTGCTTACGGGCTGGCTCCTGCTGGTAGTCCCAACGAATTGGCTTGTTGGCCGTGCGGCAGTCGTTGCTGATGGAGCCATCGGGGCAGCTGTTGATGCTGAAATCATACCCTAGCTCCCCGAATTGCCACACCATCTTAGGGCCGGGCACGGTGAAGAAGAACGCGGCCGCCATTTCATCGCGGACCAGGGCGGTATTTCGTTCTTTCACGCTATAGGAGCCGGAACCGTTGCCGTAAGCTAGGTTCTTGAAGGTCAGGCGCTCCTCATCGTGGCTCTCCATGTAGGTTATCAGGTTGGGCTGGCGCAAGCCGCGGGCTCTGTAGTAGCCCCCACTGAAATCCCAGCCGTCGGCGTAGCCCATGGTGGCCTGGTTGTAGTTGTAATTCATGTTGCCCCAGGTCATCAGGCCGTAGTCGGTGAGGGCTAGGGTTTCGGCGTTATCCGAGAAGATTTCCAGGATGGGGTAGGCCGACGCGTCGACGCTGCGCAGGTGGTCGTAGTACTCCTTCCAGATGTTGATGCGCGACTGATCGTAGGCGGCGTAGCTGGCATCGTCGGTCTTCACTACCTGGCTGAAACCACCGGCCAGGTCGAAACGGTAGCCGTCAATCTTGTACTCTTGAAGCCAATACGACATGACGTTCTTAGTGAACGTCTTCGTGAAGGCGCTTTCGTGGTTGAAGTCGTAACAGACGTTGTACGGGTGCTTGGCGTCGACGTTGTACCACGGGTTATTCGCGGCGGGCTTGCCGGTAGCATTATCAAAATAGAGCTGCACCAGCGGGCTTTGGCCGCAGGAATGATTCAGCACCATGTCCATAATCACGGCAATGCCGCGGCGGTGGCACTCGTCGATGAAGCGCTTCAGGTCGTCTTTGGTACCGTAGTATTTGTCGGGCGCGAAGTAGAACGAGGGGTTGTACCCCCAGCTTTCGTTGCCCTCGAACTCGTTGAACGGCAGCAGCTCAATGGCATTGATACCTAGCCTCTGGAGGTAGCTGAGCGTGTCGCGCAAGGTCTTATAATCGTGCTGCGGCACAAAGTCGCGGAGCAGCAATTCGTAGATAACCAGATCATTGCGCTTGGGCCGCTGAAAGTTAGTTACCTGCCAGTTGAAGCTAGGTTGGTTCGTTTGCAGCACCGACACGTTGCCAGTCGTCTGGCCGGTTGGGTAGGGTTTTAGGTTCGGATACGTGGTGGCCGGGATGTACTGGTCGTCCGTGGGGCTCAGGATTTTCTCGGTGTAGGGGTCGGCAATGCGCAGCTGCCCATCCACCAGAAACTGGTAGGCGTACTCGCGGCCGGGCGTCAGGCCGGTAATGTCCACCCACCAATCGTTGCCGTCGGGCGTGCGGTTCATGTAGTAGGCCTGGCCAGGTTGCCAGTTGTTAAACTCGCCGAGCACGTACACGAACTGCTTGCCAGGGGCCGTGAGCTTGAGGCGCACAGAGGTGCTGGAAAGGTAGGTCACGCCGTCTTTGGTGCCGGCCGGCAGCGCGGCGGTGTTCACAGCTGGCGGCACGATGAAGACCACCGAATCATTGACCCGATTGGTGCCGCTGTTGGCATAAAGCCGGAATACATTCCGACCGGGCTGGGTTAGCTTGGTGCTGTAGCTAATCGTAGTGATGCCGTAGCCCGAAGTCCCAAACATCTTGTTCACAATAAGTTCCATCAACGACGACTCCGACGCATTTGCCGTCGCTCCGACGGTCGTGCCGGCCGTTACAAACTGGATGCTGCCGCTGGCAGGGTTCGTGAAACGGGCCGCATAACCGCCCTGAAACACATCCACAAAAATGTCGGAGCCGCCATCGCCGCGGCCCACGGTATTGCCGGCCGCATCCTTGAACAGCATACCTAGCCTTAGAATCTGCTCGGCGGCGGGCACGTTGTAGAAGGTGCGCGGGGTGAAGGTGATAGTGTACAGGTTGGGATTAGTGGCGCTGCGCGTCATCAGCGCAGCCGGGTCGGGCTGGTTGAAGCTCGGGCTTTTCACGTAGCGCCAGTTGGTGTTGCTGGTGCTCAGGTTCGTCACGACGCCCGTCCAGATGTACACCGGGCCGGTGAAGTTGGCTAGCGCGGCGTTGCCCTTGGTGGCGTCGTAGGTGATGGTAACGGGCGTGTTGTCGCGGAAGAAATACGGCTGCGTCGTCACGACCTGGGCGCGGGCCGTGGTCCAGCCAACCAGCAGCAACAACCACAGTAAACCCGACAGGAGTCGATTTGTATTCATAGAATAGCAGAAGGTGAATGGGTGGAAAATAAAAGAACAGATACGGATTTGCACCCTAGACAGTCGAGTTGGAGGCCACCTTTGTAGCTTTGGGGCGGCTTTCGGCTAGGCTGCGTGAGATTGCTAGTAATAAGTCGAACAACCTCCTTTCTTCCCTAGCCTGACTCCAAAAACTACAGTCATGTTGCGTAGCATCATTTCTTTTCACTCTGCTTCGTGGCTGCGGTTGGTCGTTCTTCTGGCTGGTTTTTCTTGGTTTATAGCAGCACACACCCAGGCGCAACCTGCCTATCAGGCTTCTGCGAGCGTTGCTGACTCCAGCCGCCCGCGCCTCACCACCCAAACCATGCTGCTGCGCCCGCAGGCGGCTCACGATTCCGCGCACCTAGGTCGACGGCTGCCGCTGCTGGCGGGCGGTCTGGCCGCGACATACACGGGCGGCCTCGTGCTGCTGGGCAACGCCTGGTACACGGGCCCGCGCACTAATCTACACTGGTTCAATGACTTATCTGAGTGGAAGCAGCTCGATAAAGCCGGCCACTTCTGGGGTGCCTTTCACGAAAGCCGCGGCGCCGTAGACATGCTGCGCTGGGCGGGCCTCACCGATAAGCAAGCCATCTGGTACGGCGGCTTCGTGGGTTTTCTGCTGCAAAGCCCCATCGAGCTGCTCGACGGTCGCGACCCGGCGTACGGCGCCTCCGCCACCGACCTCGCGGCCAACTTCCTGGGTTCGGCGGCGCTCATCGGGCAGCAGCTTGCCTGGCGCGAGGTGCGCCTGATGCCGAAGTACTCGTTTCATACTACGCGCTACGCCAAGCTGCGCCCCAACGTGCTCGGTAAGTCGCTGGGGGAGCAGTACTTAAAGGATTATAACGGGCAAACCTATTGGCTCTGCGCCGACCTAGGTTCCTGGCTGCCAGCGCAAAGCCGTTGGCCCAAGTGGCTGCAACCGGCCGTCGGCTACGGCGCCCAACAGATGGTGTACAACGATGCCGACAGCAATGCTAGCCTAGGTTTGCGCGCTTATCGTCAATATTATCTCACCTTCGACGTAAACCTGCTCCGCATCCCGACCCGTAGTAAGTTCCTGCGCCGGGTGTTTTACGTAGCCAGCATTTTTCACCTACCCGCGCCGGCCCTGGAGTTCAACAACCGCGGTGGACTGGTGCTGCACGGGCTGTACTGGTAAAATGGTGAGTTTGTGAACTTGTGAGTCTTATCATCCATGTTGGTAGATTGGCAAACGCACCACTGCACCACCCGTTGAGACTTTTCCTAGCTCACGGGCGTTACATTTACACTCAGCAACAAGAATTTATATGAACGTAGGAGACCGAGTACGCCTGCTCACCGGCCGCGAAGAAGGCATCATCACCCGCCTGCTCGACAACGACCTGGTAGAAGTAGCCATTGATAATGATTTTACGATTCCGGTAATGCGCCGCGAAGTGGTGGTGGTAGCCGCCGAGGAGCAGAAAGCCTTCGGCCAGACAACCACGGCTATTGCCGCCGAGCGCAACGCTGCCGCTGCGGGCACCCGTCAGAATACGCCTGGTGCTCCGGCCAAGCCGACCGCAGCTCCCGCAAAAGGCAGCCCCAAAGCACCCGCGCCGGAGCCGGTGCGCGTGCAGAAAGGCCTGTACCTAGCTTTGGTGCACCAGTCGCCGGAGCTGCTGGCGATGCACGTCGTGAACAACACCGAGAACGACTTGCTATTCACCTACGGCGAAGACCGAAACGGGCAATACCGCGGCTTGTCGTCGGATAAAATTGGGCCGAAAGCTACTAGCCGCCCATTGGCGCACTGGCACCTCAAGGATTTTGAGCAGTGGCCTGCTGTGGTCATTCAGCTTCTGGCCCATCGCGTAAACGGCAATACGGCTTTCGAGCTACTTACCAAACGCCAGCAGTTTAAGGCCACCACCTTCTACACCAGCCGCCAGCAAGCACCTGTGCTTCAGAAGGAAGCCTATCTTTTCCAGCTCGATGAAAAGCCTGCCGCACCCGTCAGCCTAGCCCCCGAGAAGCTAGCCGACCAACTCAAGCAGCAGCTCTCGGGCGACGCCCCCGCCAAGCCTGCTGCCGTGGCGCCCACGCCAGAGCCCGCCAAAGCTATTGTGGCGCCACCCCACCAGTTCGACCTGCACCTAGAAGCCCTTAACCCAGAAGCGCTGAAAGCCGAGCCGCCGCTGAGCAACACTACCATGCTCAAGCTCCAGATCGATGCCTTCGAAGATGCTCTGAGCCGCGCCCTGGCCACCAACATGCACGAAATCGTGTTCATTCACGGTTCCGGCAGCGGCACCTTGCGCAAGGAGATTCACAAGCTCCTGAGTCGCAATAAGGACATCAAGTTCTTCGAGGACGCCCGCAAGGAGAAGTTCGGCTACGGCGCAACGCTGGTAAGACTGAAGTAAGGCTTCGCCCTAGGCTTCTCAGCCGTAGCAGCAAATTGCTGCTACGGCTCTAGCTCAGCAGCCCCAATCTGCACATTCAGAGGGAGGTGCTCGAGCCTAAAACAGATCGGGCTATATAGAAGAGTGGTATTTTACAAGTGAAAGAATGGACGATCTTCTTCCGGCAGCAAAATGGTTTGTGCTTTGCTGTAAGGACGCCTGTTTAGTTCTATCCTACCACTTTTCTAAAGCTTCTCACTCCGGGAACTGCGCACCTTATGCCAGTTGCTCAAGTTCGTCGTTTGTCAACGCAGCGGATTTGTTTATGCAGGAGTATGCCACGCAAACCAGCTGCTCCTGATGTAGCAACCTAGGTCCGGCACGCGGAGTGAGACGTTGTACTTTATGTTTAAACGTTTACTTGACACACGTGTCAACCAGCTACTTTTCGGGTGCATTCTGAGCCTGTTGCTGCTGGCCCGCTCCGCTAGCGCCACGCATATTGTGGGCGGCGAGTTGGACTTGCAGCATCGCACCGGCAGCATCTACCAGCTGACGTTGAACTTGTACTTTGACGATGTCAACGGCAGCCCGGATGCTCTTGATTCGAGTTTGCGCGTGAGTATTTTCGAGAAAGGTACCAACCGCCCCATGAACTCGTTGGTGCTTTCGCTGGCTTCCAACACGTTTGTAGCCTACACCAACCCGGTTTGTGAATCACCTTCACTGCGTACTCGCCACCTGGTGTATCGCAGCATGATCGACTTAACAGCTCAGATCTACAACAACCCAACGGGCTACTATGCGGCCGTGGAGCGCTGCTGCCGCAACCGCACGATCAGTAACATTGACAAGCCCGAAGATGCTGGCCAAACCTTCTACTTGGAATTTCCGCCCGTAGTACGCAACGGCCAGCCGCTGATCAACTCCACCCCCCAGATCTTCCCGCCTCTAAGTGACTATGCCTGCCGTGGCGAGCTGTTTTACTATGACTTCGGCGGCTCGGATGCCGACGGTGACTCGCTGGTCTATGAAATGGCGGAACCCCTGAACGGCAATGCCTCACCTGGCAATAACTCGCCAGCACCGGCTCCGGCACCCTACTCCTTGGTCAAGTGGCTGCCCGGCTTTGATCTTACCCATCAGATTCCGGGCTCCCCGGCGCTGAACATCGACGGCCGCAGCGGCCGCCTGACCGTGCGCCCGTCGCAACTCGGCTTGTTTGTGTTTGCCATCAAGTGTTCCGAATACCGCAAGGGCGTTAAGCTTGGCGAGGTGCGGCGCGACTTTCAGTTGAAAGTACTCAGCTGTGCCCCCAACCAGACGCCAGCTCTCAGCCTGCGCTTACCCGGTCAAGCCAGCGACTACCCGGCCAGCCAGCCAGTGTGGGACATCAAGCCCGACTCAGATCACTGCCTGCGCCTGCGCTTTACCGACCCGGACCCGGCCTCCCAGCTCACCTTGTCGCTGCACCCCGTCAACTTCACGGGTACCCTGCCCACGTTCACCCGGCCACAAGGAACCGTACGCGCGCCCGGCAGCCCCGACACGCTCACCTCGCAGCTGTGCTTCCCTAGCTGCCTGGATACCAAAGGCAAGACCTACCTGCTGGACGTGATTGTGGCCGACAATGGCTGTAGCCTGCCCCGCCGCGACACCATCCAGCTGGCCTTCACGGCTGCGCCTGCTCCTAATTCACCGCCTACGCTGAGCACCACCGCTCCCACGCCGCTGCGCGTGCGGCCTGGGCAGCTACTCACCTTCGACGTGGTGGGGCAGGATCCCGATCAGGATGCCTTGACCCTAACCCTGAAAGGCCTAGGTTTCGAGGCGGCAACCGTTGGCGCCAAGCTGACGCAAACGCAGGTAAACCAACAGACACGTGGACAGTTTAGCTGGCGTGTGCCTTGCCCTACCACCGATAAACGGCTCTATGAATTTGAGTTTCAGGCCGCAGCCACACCTTGTGGCGTTGCGCAAGCCACGCGCTTGGTGGTACCCGTGGAAATTGACGACCGGAATGCGCCACCCGTCCTGACGAGTACGACCAGTGCCACGCTGCCGCTCGTCGTGCGCCCTGGCCAGGTCGTGACGTTTGACCTGCTGGGCACGGACGCCGATCAGGATGCCGTGACGCTTACTTTACAGGGCCGCGGCTTTTCACCCCAAACGTTAGGGGCACAGGTTAGTCGCCAAAACATTGGATCGGATTACAAGGGCACCTTCCGCTGGGTGGTTCCGTGCCTACCAGCCAGCAAGCTGCTTTACGAGTTCGAGTTTACGGCTTCCTCCACCGCTTGCAGCACGCAGAAAGCTAGCCTGTTGATCCCTATCCGCGTTGATCTCAGTAATGATGCACCGGTGCTAACGACCACGGTCGGCGCTACGCTGCCCCTGCATGTGCAGTCGGGCCAGCTGCTCACCTTCGACCTGTCGGCCACGGACCCCAACCGGGACCCGATACGCCTGACAATGGCTGGCCGTGGCTTCGTGGCTTCTACGGTGGGTGCTCAACTCACCCAGAATACCGCGGGTACCCAGCAGCAGGGCCGCTTCACCTGGCGCGTGCCCTGCCCTACGGCGACTACGTCGCGCTACGAATTCGAGTTTACGGCCACGGATATACCGTGCGGCACACCTGGCGCAGCCACCGTGGTCATCCCCATTCAAATTGACGACCTAAATACGCCTCCTACCCTTACTTCCTCGTTGTTTACCGCGGCGCCGGCCGCATTGCAGCAAACGCCGGGCAGCACGCTCGAAGCTACCGTGACGGGCTTGGACGCCAACGCGGATCTGCTCACGCTGACAGCGCGCGGTGTCGGCTTCGACCTGGCCGCGGTGGGTATGCGCTTCGAGGCGCGCCAGGAAGCCGGACGAGCGGTGGGCACGTTCCGCTGGGAGGTGAACTGCCGCGACGCGGTGCAGACCAGCTACGACGTCGTGTTTGCCGTGCAGGAAACGACCTGCAACCCGCAGCCTCAACAGCGCACGGTGCGCTTTACGGTAGCCAACCCGGAACCGACGGTGTTCCTGCCGGCCAACATCTTCACGCCCAACCACGATGGTCTGAACGATGTCTTTGAGTTGCCGACGCTGCCACCAGACTACTGCTCGCAGCGCTTTCTTATTATCAAAGTCTTCAACCGCTGGGGTAGGCAGGTGTACAGCTCCCCAAGTCGGAACTTTCAGTGGGACGGCAGCGGACTGCCAGCGGGGGTTTATTACTACCTGATCGACTACTCCAATCAGCGGCAGTTCAAAGGCCACGTGACCATTGTCTACTAATACGGCTCCTGCACACTCCGCAAGCTAGGTCGGTGCGTATCGCTGCCACCTGATTACTGACCTGTAATCTTTTTATATCACCATAGGCCGTCATGCACAGCGCTTTGTGCATGACGGCCTTTTTGCTTACTGGCTGCTTACGCTGAAGCAGGAATAAAGCTAGGCTCCGGGTGACCTGCAACCTAGGTTTCGATTGGGCGCGTCACAAGAAAGGGTGCGGATTGGGGTGGGTATAATCCTTGCTACCTTCGCGAACTATGCTTCGCAACTTCCTTCTCGCTATCCTACTTGTTGGCAGCACAGCCGCGCTGGCTCAACAGCCTCTCCCCATTCCGCGCAACCTGGAGGCGACGTACGTCAAAGGCACGCGCACGCCGAACGGTCAGCCCGGCCCCAGCTACTGGCAGAACACAGCCGACTACGCCATCAAGGTCAACTTCGATCCTGGCTCCCGGCGCATCCTAGGTTCGGTAAATATTGATTATCAGAACAATAGCCCGGACACGCTCCGACAAATCTTCTTTAAGCTTTACCCCAATTATTACCAGAAAGGCGCCCCGCGCGCTGGCTCTATCAAGCCGGAAGATGAAACGGATGGCGTCCAGATTCAGCAGCTCAGCATCAACGGGCAGGCGCTGGATGTGAGCAAGTTGCGCATCGACGCTACGAATATGTCGGTGCCGGTGGTGAAACCGATTACGCCGAAGCAGAAGACGCAAGTATCTATCACCTACAGCTATACGCTCAATCAAGGCTCGCACATGCGCACCGGCGAGATTGAGCCCGGCGCCGATTTCGTGGCGTACTTCTTCCCGCGCATCGCCGTCTACGACGATATCGACGGTTGGAACCGCATTCCGTACACCGGCTCGGCGGAGTTCTACAACGACTTCTGCAACTTCAAAGCCGACATTACGGTGCCCAAGAACTTCGTGGTGTGGGCTACCGGCGACCTGACCAACGCCGATCAGGTGCTCAATAAAAAATACGCCAAGCGCCTCCAGGATGCCAGCCAGCAGGACGGCATCACCACCATCATCGACGCCGCCGACCTAGGTCGGCGCGACGTGACGGCCGATAAGCCGCAGAATGCCTGGCACTTCGAAGCCCAAAACGTAACGGACTTCGTATTCGCCACCGCCGACCACTACGTGTGGCAGGCCAGCAGCCTCGTGGTCGACCCTGCCACCAAGCGCCGCACCCGCGTGGATGCGGTGTACAACCCGAAGCACAAAGATTTTCAGGAGGTTACGGCGTTTGCCCGCCGCACGGTGGAGGCCATGAGCTACACCTTCCCGAAGTGGCCCTTTCCTTATTCGCACGAAACGGTGTTTGATGGCCTCGACCAGATGGAATACCCGATGATGGTGAACGACAACCCGCTCGACAAGCGCGAGGACGTCATCACCCTCACCGACCACGAGATTTTCCACACGATGTTCCCGTTCTACATGGGCATCAACGAAACCAAGTACGGCTGGATGGACGAGGGCTGGGCCACCATCGGCGAGTGGATCATCTCCCCGCTTATCGAACCCAAGTACACGGATGAGTACGGCATTACGCCCTACGCCCGCGCCGCCAACACCGAAGCCGACCTACCCATCACCACCCTCACCACGCAGCAAAACGGCACGCCGTTCTTCCTCAACTCCTATCCTAAGCCGGGCCTAGGGTACCTCTACGTGAAGGACTTACTAGGCGACGAGCTGTTCACCAAAGCCCTGCACACCTACATCCGCAACTGGAACGGCAAGCACCCCATGCCCTTCGACTTCTTCAACAGCATGAACGCCGGAGCCGGCCGCAACCTCAACTGGTTCTGGCAGCGCTGGTTCTTCGACCTAGGCTACCCCGACCTAGGTATTGCCAGTGTCACGAAGCAGGGCAACAGCTACGCCGTCGTGGTAGAATCGAAAGGCACCAAGCCCGTGCCGGTGGACCTCACAGTGACCTTCGCGGATAACTCGACCCAGAAAATTCACCGCACCATTGAGGTTTGGGAGAAAGGCGAAAAGTCTGTGAATATGACTTTCCCGGCGGATAAGTTGGTGAAGAAGGTGACGCTAGGTAGCACCTACGTACCGGATAGCTATCCGAAGGACAATGTTTGGGAGGGAAAATAGACGGTTTATAGAATGGGCTTAGTATTGCTAATTGTATTCATACTAAGTCTACTTTCCTGGTGCTTAGCAATTTTTACACTCATCAGCAAATCCGCGCAAGTCAATCTACCAATTGTCCTTATTGGTGTTCTTCTAGCCTTGCTAGGAATAATATGGCCACTTTTTATGTGGCGAGCCTCAGGCACCATCTATGTATTTGGGGCTCCCTTTGTGTACATGCTCTTCTCAGTTATTCTCCCGGCATTTTTAGCTAGTTCACTCATCGAATCCAACAATTATAAAAAACGGCCACGCTACATAATGCTAGCTTATTCTCTGTCTCTGGCAGTAAGTCTAACTTTTCCGTTCATATGCGCTTACTTCTTTCTTGCGTCTGAATCGATGAGTGTACCAGCTATGTTCGGGCTGCAAGTTTATCATTGAATACACTTGCTTATTACTATCATCTGTGCGGCAGTTATAGCAAGCTTCCTATATGCTAAGTCTCTAATTTGAACCTAGCTGTTACTGGTGTTCGGGCGAAACTGTAGATTAACTATATCATTCGTAGCAAGCCCCAGCGGAGCGACACCAACGGTTCAACGATTAGTGTTGCCCCTGGGGCTAAACGACCTAGGTTGCACTTGCTACTTAGGCTAGCCTACTTCACCGAATAGTTCAGCCCTTCATCGTACTTGAACAGCGGATACCCCGCTCCTTCCTGATACCCTGGCACGTCTTCCTTCTGATTTTTAGCGGCTTCCTCCGAAACGGGCGTGGTGAAAGGCATTTTGCCGGTGGGGTTGAACTTGCCGCTGACCACATCGAGCAGCGCTTCCGGCGTGGTGCCGAAGGTAGCTAGCACGCCTTGAAAACGGCTTTTCGTATCGTTGTTGTAGATTTCGTTTATCACCCATGGACTGGTGTAGTTCACGACCAGGATGGTGGGCTTCTTCGCCGTCAGGGCATTGATGTAGCTGATATCCACGGCATTCCTGGATAGCGACAGATACAGCGGCGAGCCATCGGAGTTAAACAAGGGCTTGCCACTCGGTTTCAGCCACAGCAGAATAACGTCGGCTTCCTCCGGCGTTTTCACAAACTCCAGGTCCGACGACTGGTCTTTAGCGGCGTACACTTCGCCGGGGCCGGCGTCGGGCGTGCCATATCTCTTCTGGTAAGACTCAAAGTACACCTTGGTTTTTGCCTTCAGCGGCAACGACTTAGCGTCATTGCGCAGGAGCACCACCGACTTGCGCAGGGCCACATTGGCGCGGGCCACGAACTGCGGGTTGTTCACGATTTTCTCGGCGGCGTCTTCGTCCACGTAGGGGTTTTCGAACAAACCTAGGGTAAACTTTTCCAGCAGGAGCCTCCGGATCGAGTCGTCGATCAGGGCCATGTCGGTGGGATTGGTCTGCACGGTTTTCAGGAGCTCCGTTGGGTCGGCGGTGCCGGCAAACAGGTTGACGCCCGCTTGCAGGGCGCGGTGGTAGCGCTGGGTTATCGACCAGCTTTCGGCGCCCCACGGCATCATCTCAATCGGGCCGGTATCGGAGTTGATAATGCCGTTGAAACCTAGCTCGGTGCGCAGCAAATCGTGAATAACGCCCCGGTTATAGGCGTAGGCTACCTCTTCGTACTTGGTACCCACTGGCATCGAGTAGTAGGGCATGATGGCGGAAGTACCCGCTTTGATGGCCGCTTTGAACGGAATGAGGTTATTAGCCAGCATGTTGCCGGGAAATACTTCTGTCTTGCCCCATTCAAAGTGCGGATCCTGGCCATCTTTGCCGGCGCCGCCACCGGGGAAGTGCTTGGTGGTCATGGCCACGGAAGCGGGACCTAGCTTTGGGCCCTGAAAACCCAGGATTACCTGGCTTATCATCTGGGCGGCCCACTCGGCATTTTCGCCAAAGGTGCCGTCTACGCGCTGCCAACGCGGTTCGGTGGCGAGGTCGGCCATGTACATGTAGCCTTTGCGCAGGCCGGTGGCGGCCCACTCCTGCCGGGCAATGTCGGCAAACTCGCGGGTCAGCTTCAGGTCGCGCATGGCCGACAAACCTAGCTCGCCGGGCCAGGTCGAGAAGGCCGTTTGTCCCACGCTGGTGCCGATGGCGGCCGTCGTCGTGACGTGGTTGCGCGGGTTGGACGCCACGATGGCCGGAATGCCCAGCGGCTGCTGCTCGCACAGCGCCTGGAGCTTATTGGCCCACTCCGCCATGATGCGTGGACTCGTGCTGGCCCGCAGGATGAAATGACGTAAGTGGTACTGGGTCACGGCTTTGGTGGTGCCGGCGGCGTTCATCAAGGGCACCGGCAGCGGCTTGCGCGTGAATATATTCGTGGTAGCCACCAGATCATCTTCGTTGAAGCCACTGGTAATCGGCTCCTTGTTTTTGGGCGCTTCAAAGGCCCAGTCATTTTGCAGCCGCGTGGTGCTGATCAGCATAAAGCCCACCTTCTGCTCCGTCGACATGCGCGCCAGCAAATCCTTGCTCCGCGCTTCTGCCGATAGGCGCCAGTCTTCGTACGGGTCGAGCTTGCCGTTTTTGTTTAAGTCCTTGAACTTCAGGCTGCCTACCTGAATGATCTTGGCTGACCGGCTACCTAGGTTGGGCTGCTGGGCGGCGGTTTTCGTCTGCCCCTGAACCGGCCGGATGAGCCCGAGCAAACCCAGCGCTGAAAGCCCGGCCCAGAAGAATGTTCGGTATTTCTTCAGCGTCCCGGCGCGGCTTGCTGACGACAGAAAAACAACCGGGTTGTTGATAGTATCTCGCATAACCAGCTCTTGAGTTTGTGCGTTGCTACGGCACCTTCGTGCCGCATTTTTTGCGTTCTACCTAGGTTTATCAAGGTAGTATTTTCAAGCTGGTTTCTATGGTTTTGGCTTCAACGCAGGAAGCTCTATTTAGGGAATCATGTTTTTGCTCTTTAGCGCAGGTTCCCGACTTAGAAGGGTCGCTTCGACCAATGAAGTAAATGAACAGGCAATCCAGAGCAACCAGCAACCAATATTAACCACTACCTTTGCCCCGTGATGAGTCGCTCCACCGCGGCGCCGGCTTCAAACCTGGCGGCGAGGAAAGTCCGGGCAACACAGAGCACCCTGCTTCCTAACGGGAAGGATGCGCCGCAAGGCGCAGACAGCCAGTGCCACAGAAAATTACCGCCGAGGTGGTGAAATGGCGAGGAGCGAGATAGTGAGTTTGTCATTCAGTGCTACTCACCATTTCACACTCTCACCATTTCCCCACTCGGTAAGGGTGAAAAGGTGCGGTAAGAGCGCACCAGCGGCTAGGTGACTACGCCGGCTGGGTAAACCTCAGGGGTTGAAAGACCAAATAAGCGGGCACGCAGACTTTCGGGTCTGCACCGGGCGGCTCGTCCGGCGTCCGTGGGTAGGTTGATGGAGCCTTTCCGCGAGGACTGGCCTAGATAAATGGTGGAGACGCAACCTAGGTTGCGGACAGAACCCGGCTTACAGACTCGTCACCCTCTTCAAAGCGTCCGGGCAACCTAGGTTGCCCGGACGCTTTTGGTTTACGCGTGCTACGCAGAACGGCAATCTATCCGTTAGTGGGTCATTTTGCCCCGGTATAGCTTTGTACAAAACTTTGTCAATTGGACAATATTGCACTTGTTCTTTAGGTGGCTGCGAAGCGGAGGTTAGTAGTTGAACCTAGCCTTTGTTTCTCAAAATGCTCGAAATAGCGTGTGCCGTAAGCGTATAAATCGTTGAACCTGGGCTTCAAATGGCCTTATACCGGTTTATCCAAGGCTTGCATCCGGGTTATCGGCACGGGTATATTTGACTACCTGCCCTCCTCTACGGACCTCATTCGGACGCCTTTCCGGCGCCGCCGAATCTCCCGCCGCCTATTTGCCCACCTGGCTCCCAGAGCTAGGTATTCTGCTTGCGGCTCTTCTTTCCACCAAATCCCACTCACTTATGAAACGTACAGTTACTTCCCTGCTGGGAGCGGCCGCCTTGTGCCTGCTCGGCTCCTCTTCCGCCCTGGCCCAAACCTACCAGCAGGTCTGGGCCGATGAGTTCAATACGGGCATCAGCTCCAGCTGGGTATTCGAAACCGGCGGCGGAGGCTGGGGCAACAACGAAAAGCAGTATTACCAGCGCGCCAATGCCAGCGTCGTGGACGGCATCCTTCAGATTACGGCCCGCAAGGAAACCGTCGGCGGCATGCCCTACACCTCGTCGCGCATGAAAACGCAGGGCCTGAAGGAATTCAAGTTCGGCAAGATCGAAGCGCGCATGAAGTTGCCGCTGGGGCAGGGCTTGTGGCCGGCGTTCTGGATGCTGGGCAGCAACATCAACACCGTCAGCTGGCCGGCCTGCGGCGAAATCGACGTGATGGAGCACATCAACGCCGAAAACAAAGTGTACGGCACCGTCCATTGGGACAGCAACGGCCACGCCGAATACGGCGGCAACCTCGTGACGACGCCCCAGGACTACCACGTGTACGGCATTGAGTGGGAGCCCACCTACATTCGCTGGTTTGTGGATGGGGTGAAGTACCACGAAATCAACATCACGAACGGCACCGGCAGCACCGAGGAGTTTCAGCGGCCTTTCTTTCTGCTGCTGAACCTGGCCGTGGCGGGCAACTGGCCGGGGCAGACGGTCGACGAAAGCAAGCTGCCCGCTACCATGTACGTTGATTATGTGCGCGTTTACCAGAAAACCGGCACCACGCCACCCCCTACTTCGACGGCGAATCTTATTCAGGCTGAGGGCTATAGCGCCATGAACGGGGTGCAGCCGGAAGCCACCTCCGACACCGGCGGCGGGCAAAACGTGGGCTACATCGACCAGGGCGACTGGATGGCGTACAGCAACATCAACTTCCCGGTGTCGGGCAACTACACGCTGGAATACCGCGTGGCCAGCCCCAGCGGCGGCACGCTGTCGTCGGACCTGAATTCGGGCTCTATTCAGCTCGGCAACACGGCCGTGCCGGCCACGGGCGGCTGGCAGAATTGGACCACCGTTTCGCGCACGGTTTACGTCAATGCCGGCACCTACAACTTCGGCGTGTTTGCCCAAACGGGCGGCTGGAACCTCAACTGGATCCGCATCACCTCGCCGAGTGGCGCCCGTGCGGTGCTGGCCAGCAGCACTTCAAAGACTGATAACGCTCAGCTTCAGCTCTACCCGAATCCGGTAACCGACCAGCTGCACGTCGCCTCTCCCGACCTAGCTTTGGCGGACAGCCAGTACCAGATTCTGGACGCACAAGGGCGCATCGTTGGCAGCGGCTCCCTGGAAAATGGCACCGCTGATGTGGCGGCTTTGCCTTCTGGCATGTACGTGCTGCTCATCCAAACGAAAGAGCAGCAGCTCACGCGCCGCTTTATAAAATAGCTAGGTTTCCGCTAAACCAAACAGGCTGCCCGCGCAAGGCAGCCTGTTTGGCTTTGGCTGGTGGCGAAAAAAGCTGTTTGGGCTACTTTTTTGATTGTTTTTTATCCGTGTTCCGCGCCTACTTCCGGCCGGCCGGCTTCTAGGCACCAGCGTCTGCCAGGCCCTGCGCTGCGTGTGGCCTAAGTGTATTGGCATAGTTTGCACAACGGTTTTCTGGCCTTTAAACAGGTTTTGCCGGCTTGCATTTACGCGCGGCGGCCGGATATATTCGTCACAACCAGCCTGTTTTCGGCTGTTTTTACGCGTTTTTCCTGGGCCTAAATGGGCACGCTAAGGCTGGCACTACCGCTGTACTTCACCCTAGGTTTTCCAGGCAATTCTGCTGCTCCCGCTCACAACCTAGCTTTTGCTTCTGCGAAGCTGCTGCACTCGTTTTTATTATTCCACATGCAAAAACCCCTGCTTGCCGTTCTGCTTGCCGTTCTGCTTGCCTTCCTGTCGGGCACCGCCACCCTGGCCCAGAAAGCTGCCACATCAACTGCTACGCTCAAGCCGTATTCGGCCGTGGGCAAAACGGCCCAGGTCTACACTACCGCGCAAGGCACCGATCAGCGCCTGGCCACTGGCGCCAAGCTGACGTTTCAGGCGGCAGGACAACCCCTGGAAACGGAGCCCACCGTTTTCGTCGACCCGGCTCATACTTTCCAGACGATGCTAGGTATTGGGGGTGCCCTCACGGATGCCGCCGCCGAAACCTTCTTCAAGCTGCCGAAAGCCCGGCAGCAGGAGTTTTTGCAGGCCTACTATAGCCCCAGCGCCGGCATCGGCTACACGCTGGGTCGTACCAGCATCAACAGCACCGACTTTTCCAGCGGCAGCTACACCTACGTAGCCGACAACGACAAGGAGCTTAAAACCTTCAGCGTCAGGCCCGACGAGCAGTATCGCATTCCCTTCATCAAGCAAGCTATGGCGGCGGCGGGCGGCAAGCTGACGATGTACGTGAGTCCGTGGAGCCCGCCGGCCTGGATGAAGGATAACAACTCGATGCTACAAGGCGGCAAGCTCAAGCCGGAGTTCCGACAGAGCTGGGCCGATTACTACATCAGGTTCATCAAAGCCTATGAGCAGCAGGGCATTCCGGTCTGGGGCTTGTCGGTGCAGAACGAGCCGATGGCGAAGCAGACCTGGGAGTCGTGTCTGTTTACGGCCGAAGAAGAGCGCGACTTCGTGAAAGGCTACCTAGGTCCGACGCTCCATAAAGCGGGCATGAGCGGCAAAAAGCTCATCGGCTGGGACCACAACCGCGACCTGCTGTACCAGCGCGCCAGCACGTTGTTCGACGACCCGGAGGCCAGCAAATACTTCTGGGGCCTGGGCTATCACTGGTACGAAACCTGGACCGGCAGCGCCATGCAGTTCGAGAACCTGCGCCGCGTGCACGAAACTTACCCCACCAAAAACCTGATCTTCACGGAAGGCTGCATCGAGAACTTCAAGCTGGAGCAGGTAAGCGACTGGCGCCTGGGTGAGCGGTACGGCAACTCGATGATCAACGACTTCAACGCCGGCACCGTGGGCTGGACCGACTGGAACATCCTGCTCGACGAAACCGGCGGCCCTAATCACGTCGGCAACTTCTGCTTCGCCCCCATCATCGGCGATACGAAGAACGGTAAGCTACTGTATACCAACAGCTACTATTACATCGGCCACTTTTCCAAGTTCATCCGGCCGGGTGCCAAGCGCATTGCCTCCACCGCCAGCCGCGACGTGCTGCAAACCACCGCTTTCCTCAACCCCGATGGCAAAGTGGCCGTGGTCGTGATGAACAGCACGACCCAGGAGCAGCCCTTCCAGCTCTGGATCAAAGGCCAGGCCGCCAAAGCCACCAGCCAGCCCCATTCTATTATGACGCTGGTGGTGCAGTAGAAAGTGCTTAAGAATTCATTTCGAATCAGAAGACACATGCTACGCCAGTTGAAGCATGGCGTCTTCTAAGTTTGCGAGACACAGCCTAGCTTCGCCCCACTTCTAGTATCGTCGCACAATACGTCGGCAGGGTGACGATGATGGGCTACTGTTTCCACTTCTGAGCGAGATGGATGGCCGTTTCCAGCATGTGCGGCTCCCACTGTTCCATTTGCCAGTCGGTGCCGACGAGGACGGAAGCATGGAGCCGCCGCTGCGCCTCCTCGACCGAAGCAGCCGTTTCTAAAATGCGCGAAAGCTGCCGCTGCTGCTCGTGCAGGCTTTGGTCTTCTATCACTTCGCCGAGCTGCAAAGGCTGTGGGGGCCGGAAGAGATGCTCGGGGTGGCCCAACAAACTGGCTCGATGCTTTTGTACCAGCGCTTCCATTCGTAGGAAGTCGTGGCGAAACTGGGTGCGACTGCTCTCGGTTTTCAAGCCATTGCCGAGCTGTTCGAGCACCACGTATTTCAGATTAGGGCACCTAGGTAGCGTGCGTGCCAGCAGCTCAAAAACGGCTTCCGGCACGGCCTCGTCGTGCGTGTCGCGGCGCACTTTGCCCTGCGGTGCCTGCTCCGATTCTTCCCAACTGCCGCCCGAAATATGAATTTCCCGCACCCGCTCCAACGGGTATAACTCGATCAGCTCTTCGTAGGAAACCGCAAAGTTGTGGAGCTGGCAGTAGAGGTTGTGCAGATCCAGAATCACGAACCCGTTTACCGGCTCCAGCAGCTTGTTCAGGAACTCGCCATGCCGTTTCACTTCGTCGGGTGTGTAGGCAAAAGCTAGGTTTTCCAGCCCCACCGGGCACTGGCAGGCTTCGTAGATCCGACTGAGCCGGTCTTGCCCTATGCGCAAGCTGGCCTGGGTGTACGGAATGGGCAGCGGAGCCCCGTAGTGAAAATTCTCGCCCGTGAAAAAGCCGAAATGCTCGGTGATATGATCGAAGCGGAATTGCGCCGATAGCTGTTGCAGGTGCTGTAGCCACTGCTGTTGCTGGGGCGTCCACTTACCCGAGAGCAGGGAAAAGAACACGCCGTGCCCGATCAGCCGACCTTGCTGGCTATAGGCGCTCAGCAGCTCGGAAAACCAATCGGGCACCTGCCCGGCCCGGAAAAGCGTATCAAACGACCATTCCAACGCCTCAACCTGCCCAGCTTCCAGCAAAGGAAAAGCGGCCGCTAGAATATCGAAGTCGAGGTTGCAGGCAATAGCGGCAAACGGAATAGGCGCTTCTTCCATCATAGGTTGAGCAGTAGAACCTAGCTTTAGCCCATGCCGCAAGCGGGGCAGTTAGCCGGCATTTTAGAAGCATCGCCCTTCTTCTGACCTTGCTCCTCCTTAGGTTCGGGCGCGTCTTTTTTGGTGCAACCCGTGGCCTGAACCGTCAGGCCCACTACAATAGCTCCGAGTAATGCTTTGGGTAGTTTCATAATGCTACGGTTGATTTTAGATGCGTAAGGGTTCCTTTGTTCAGGCAGAAGAGCCTGTTGTGAAGGCAATAGGTTGCATCCGTAATCCAACTTCTGCCGCGCTTTTGGCGCGCAGCCCTAGCTTTTATTGCCGGTCCGACTTACCGGCGCATGACCATCGGGCTACGCCCAAGCCCGAAGAGGAAGCTGAATGAGACTTCCAGTCCGCCCGGCCCTATAATTTCCAAGATCTGCTTCGAGGTAGCCGACCCTGGTCCGTACCCAGGCACGAGCTCAATAACCGGATGCGGACTGAGCACCGTGCCATAGCCCAGCGCTATTTGCAAGGCATTACGACGGAACTGACGATGCAGCCCACCGCGCAGGTGCAGCAGCGTGCTAGAGTGTAAGTGGTAACGCCCTTGCACCCCGTTATAATCTGTATCCATGTCTATACCAGCGTATGAATACACAATATGAGTACCCACAAACAAGTGGCTGCGCGTGCGACTGGGAACGTAAAATCGAGCCCCCACGCCGAGCTTAGCGCCACTGGAGCCCAGGCCTACCCCTACGTTGGCATCCAGATTAGGCTGAAAACGATAAGCCATTTCTACCCCCGTTGCATAAGGCGCACCCCAGCCCACCGAGAGCCCTAGGGTGAGCGGCGGCGGTGTTGCCACTAATTGATCGGGCCGGAGCGACGGCGAAACGGGTACCCTGGGCTGGGTAGCGGGTGGCAGCGTATTCAGCTCCGATTTGGCTGGGACACGTAGCGAATCAGCAGGAGTTGTGGTTTGCGCCTGTGCCGTCAGGCTCGCCCCAACGCATAACGAACAGAGGATGACAGAAAGTAAAGATGGTAACTTCATAAGAATGAACAGGAAAGAATAAGGCAACAGCTAAATATAGCATAACAAGAGCAGATAACGTAGGCAATCATAAAATGATAATACACTGAGGTTTAACAGGCAGAACCTAGGTCTACCTTCCTTAAGAACCGGAGTGCCGGTATCTAGCTCGCGGGCTCGCCGAAAGTTGCGGAACCTGGCGTGGGGCGCCACTGAAACGACTGCGCATCGATGGCCCGCATGGTGCACAGAATGCCGTCGAGGTGGTCGCACTCGTGCTGAAGCAGCTCCGCCAAAGCAGGCTCTTCAATTGTCCACGTCTGTTCCTGCCAGTGCTCGTCGCGGTAGCGCACGGTCACGGCCGCGTGCCGCCGTACGCGCACCAGCAGGTTGGGGAAACTCATGCAATCGTCCCACAGCTCAAAAGTAGCCTCACTGAGCGCCACCAGCTCCGGATTGAGCAGTACCAGCGGCCGGTCGATGTTCACGTACACCAGCCGCTTCATGATGCCCAGCTGCGGGGCGGCAATACCGCGTCCGAAGTGATAAACCGCCCTGATTTCATTCATGACCTGGTGCAAATCGGCTACCCAATCTGCCACCAGCGGCAAGTCGGATTCCAGCACCGGAGCGCACGTTTCGTAGAGCCGCGGATCACCCAGCAGCAGCAGATCGGCCAGCGTTTTCATGCGTCAAAGGAGCGCGGACCTAGGATTTCAGAGCGGCCAGCACCCGTTTCGCCAGCTCGTTAGGACTGCCGTTGTGCCAGCGCCACACAATCACGATGTCGTGGGTGGGGTCGACCCAGATGGTGTTTGAGCCAGCCCCCAAGGCGGCAAAGCTGTTGGCGGGCGCATCGGGCCAGGCTTTTTGGGTGGTGTTCAGCCACCAGAGGTAGCCGTAATCGGGGCCGACGGGGCCGGGCGTCGTGGCCTGCTTGACCCAATCGGCCGAAACAAGTTGCTTCTTGCCCCAGCGGCCCTGCCGCAGCATTAGGTAGCCAAACCTAGCTTCGTCGCGGGCATTGATCCATAAGCCGCCGCCCCAGCGCGTACCACCACTTACCGAAGGCATCTGTTTGCCATCGACAGTAGCTGTTGCGTTCGGGTACGGCACCCAGCGCCAGGTAGTAGAAGCGCCAATTGGGTCCATGATTTCAGTTTTCAACACCTCGGGCAACGCCCGCTTCCAGATGCGCAGCAGCGACAAAGCCAAGCGGTTAATACGCACATCATTGTACTCGTAGTAGGTGCCGGGCGCTTGCAGCGTACGAGGCTTCCGCTCGCCTTTGCCAAAGGCTTCATGGCCGATGAAGTTGGCATTTTTACCCCACAACTCCCCCTCCCACTCGCTAGTTTGGAGGGCATGATGCTCCCAGGTAACCTTGCGGTTTTGCTCAGAATCGTAGCCGCCGTCCTTGATGTAATTCGCTACTGGGTCGTGAATATCTTTAATCATTCCCCGATCAATCGTCAGACCTAGGATGGTCGACAGAAAGCTTTTGGCCGCGCTGTAGGTCGGGTCGGCGTGCTGGGTGTCGCCCCACTCGGCCACAATGTAGCCGTGCCGCAGAACCAGTCCGTTCGTAGTGGCCCGACTCGTCGGCATGGGCCCGAGCAGCTTGCCAAAGATCTCCTCCTGCGTGGAGAAGTTGGGCGTCATCTGAGTGGTCTCCTGCGTTTTGGCAAAAGCTACCGCGTCGGCCAGGCGAGCGGAGTCGAACCCTGCGATGCTAGGTGCTTGATGCTTCCAGGCATTACCGGGCGCAGGAAAGTAGGCTTCCGAGCGGGTGGTAGTGCCGGCCGGCGGAGTGGCAGGTCGGGTGCAGGCGCTCAGCGCCGGAAGCACGAGTAGGAAGAACGTTTTGCGAAGCATGAAGAAGCACAGAAAAGTGCCGACAAAGTAGCCGTCGGGATGGTAGTATTCAGCGCTAATCTAGCACCAATGAAGAGCGAAGTTAGACGGCGGAAGTTGCGATGCAACTAAGCATCTCGCGTGCTTTGTTAGAACGCCGCGTGAATCGTTAGCACGTCATGTCGACCAGCGGGAGACATCTCGCGTGCCATGGCAAACCTTAAATTATAGGGAATATAGCACCACAACATCAGCAGGCGAGATTCCTCCTCTCGTCGGAATGACGTTCTAGAAAAACACGCGAGATTTCTCCCGCTGGTCGCGAAATGACGTTCTGGATAGCTGAAGAACCTAGCTTTTCTATTTCACCAGCAGCTCGGCGGGCGGACTTTTCCGGCCGTTCGGGGCAATAGTGATGGCGCGCACGGTGAGGCGATTGTCGAGTGGCACAGCTAAAGGCTTGGTATACAGCTCTGTGGTTTCGTCGGGCATCTTGCCGTCGAGAGTATAGCGGATTTGGGCGCCGGGCACCAGCGAGCGGAGCGTAAATACGGCGCGGCCGTCTTGCTTCACCAGGCTGGTGCTGTCGAGGCCTACAGGTTCGGGCACGCGGTACTTAATTTTCTGCGCATCCAGGCGGGCAAACTGCTTGCTCATACGCGGCAGAAAATCGGCGTAGCTTTTACGGGCGGCAGGCATCCAAGCCACTTCCGAAACAGCCAGCAACCTAGGAAACAGCATGTATTCCACTTTTTCCGGCGTGGTAATGTACTCGGTCCACATGTTGGCCTGCGGACCTAGGATGTGCTTTTGCTCCTCCGCCGTCAGCTCTTTAGGCAGCGGATTGTAGTTATAGATTTTATCCAGCGGCAAGTAGCAGCAGATCATCAACGGCTCGTTGGGGCTGTGGGGCACTGGGTTCTGACCGGCATCAATGTAGAGGTAGCCACTGGGCGACATTACCACATCATTGCCGTGCTTGGCAGCCTCAATGCCAGCCTTTTCCCCGCGCCAGCTCATGATGGTTGCACTCGCGGGGATGCCGGCCTCCAGAATCTCGTCCCAGCCGATCAGCTTCTTGCCTTTACTTGCCAGAAACGTCTCGATGCGGCGATTAAACCAACCTTGCACTTTCTCGACGTCGGTGATATTCTCGCGCTTCATAATCTCCTGCACGGCCGGGCTTTCCTTCCAGCGGGTTTTCGGCGCCTCATCGCCCCCGATGTGAATGTATTTACCAGGAAATAAGGCGGCCACCTCGGTCAGCACGTCTTCAAAAAAGCGAAACGTAGGCTCCGTGGGACACACAATTTCTTCGTTCACGCCCCACTTCGTCCAGACTTCGTAGGTGCCTGGCTTGCAGGCTAGCTCGGGGTACGCGGCCAATATGGCCACCGAGTGACCGGGCATTTCTATCTCGGGCACAACCGTGATGTAGCGCTTTTGGGCGTAAGCCACCACCTCCTTGATCTGCTCCTGCGTGTAGAAGCCGCCGTACGGCTGGCCGTCGTACTTGAAATCGGCCGGGGTTTTCAGCGTTTGCTGGGCACCTAGTAAGGTTTCTTTGCGAAAGGCACTGATCTGGGTCAGCTTGGGATATTTCTTGATTGCAATGCGCCAGCCCTGGTCGTCGGTCAAGTGCCAGTGGAAGGTATTGAGCTTGTAGGCAGCCAAGAAATCGATGTACTTCTTCACGAACTCGACCGGGAAAAAGTGGCGGCAAACGTCGAGCATGGCACCGCGCCACTTGAAAGCGGGCTCATCAGCGATGCGCACGTACGGCACGCGTGCGCTGGCAGTCGACTTGGTCGGCAGCAGCTGCAAAAGCGTTTGACTACCGTAAAAAAGCCCTGACCCACCCGCCGCCGTAATCCGCACGCCCGCTTTATCAACTACCAGCTGATAGCCTTCCGAGTTAGGCATAGCGGCCGTAAGTAGCTTAATCTGGGCCGCTTGGCTGTTAGTTGTCAGCGTCACGGTTTTGCCTAGCGGAGCCAGCATTTCCTTCAGCAAGCTAGCTACGTTTCGTGCGTCGGGGCTGGCTGCGTAAACGCTTATCTGCTGAGGCAAGGTATACGTGGCGGCGTAGGCCTTCACTTCCCGCGGCAATGGCACCAAACCTAGGCTTTGCGCAGAAATCTCTGCTGACTGTGCCAATGCTGGTTGGCTCGCCAATAAGCCTACGGTTAACAGTCCAAGAATGCGGGTGGTTAGCAGAAAATTGAAGGGCATAAAGTCTTGCGCTTAAAGAAAGAGGAGCCTGTTTAGAGAAGAATAAAGAACGTCATGCTGAGCTTGTCGAAGCATCTCTACCGCAATGGTAAACTCCTTTTATTAGAGTTAGTACTACGGTAGAGATGCTTCGACAAGCTCAGCATGACGTTCTTTATTCTTTTCCAATAAAATCAGTTTATGAAGAGTCTAGCTTATTTATCCCACCATACGCGGCCACTTAGGTTGTCGCCGCCGGTTACCGCGGCACTAGCGGCTTTGTAGTTGTTGGGGTTGCTGGTAATTTCGGTGGTCGGGTACGGGAAGCGGCGTGGGATCTGGCCGTTGGTGGCATTGTTGGGGTACACGACGGGCGTGAGCTTCGGGAAGTCAGTGCGGCGCCAGTTCGCCCACGATTCGTAGAAATCCAACATCGTATTCGTCAGGGCCCAATATTGCGTGTTGATCATCTCCAGGCCTTTACCAGCATCATAAGGATGCGCCGCCAGGTAGGTACCGGCTTCGGCGGGGGGCACGACCATCGTCGGGTCGTACTGACCTAGGTAGGTGATGGCCGCCGTGACGCCGGCATTGTAGTGTTGCGAAGCGCTACCTAGCCCCCACCGTTGCGCAGCCTCCGCCAGCAGCAGCTCCGACTCGCCATACGTAAGCACGAACGTGGGCCCGGTGCGCTTGATCATGCCGGGACTCGGCGACGAATAATCGGGGAAGCTTGTGTAGCCGGGCGCAGTCGACACATCGTAGGCGGCACGGCCGCTCAGGTCACGGCCGTTCGGTAGGCCCTTCTGCACCGCCGCGGTAGAAATAGCGCCGGGATTTTGGGTCTTGCTGGCGTCCGTCAGGAACAACTGCGTTACAGCTATTTTCGAGAGTCGCGGGTCGTTGTTGGTCTTCAGAAAGTTGATAAACGTCTGCGACCATTTCACATAGTAGTTCTCCTGACCACCATCCCCAAGCAGCACCTGGCTGTTGCGGTTCTGCGTGACGCGAGCACCGGCTACGTCGTGCATCACGTAGGCGTTGTCGTCGTTGCTCTGCATGGTTTTGCCCTGCACCTTCGTGGCGTACGACTTGGCGGTTGCCTCGTCCACTTTGGTCAGGCGCATGGCGATGCGCAACAGCAAGGTGTTGCCAAACCGCTGCCACTGCGCAATGTTGCCCTTGTAGAACACGTCGCCAGTCGGAATGTCGGCGGCGGGGTCGAGAGCGGCAGTGGCTTCTTCTACCTCCTTCAGCAGGTCGGCGTAGATATCCTGCTGCTTATCATACTTGGGCGTGATAATGCCTTTGTAGTAACCGAGGCCCGCTTCCGAGTACGGCACGTCGCCGTACAGATCGGTGAGGCGTTCCATAATCAGGGCGCGCATAATGCGCGCTATCTGGTGCAGATTCTTGTAGCGGTCTTTGCCCCTGGTCGATTCCACCAGCTCCGTAACGGGCTTCACCTGCTCGACGTAGGCTCCCACCGTGGTGTTACCCCAGTAAGCGGCCGTGTAGGCTTCGTTGAGCAGGTATTTATCACCGGCCCAGTAGCTTACCACAGTGGCTAGGCCCTGCACCATCGTGGAGCTATAAATCAGATTGCCGCGCCAGGTGTCGTAGGCAAAATCGGCGCTGCCGGCATAGCCGAGCTGCGTGGTCGTCAGCAGGTAGTTTGCGTCGAAGGTGGCCTGGGTGTAGGTCGAGGGGTTCGTGTTGATGTCGTCGAACTCCTTGGTGCAGCTGCCCGTGAGGAGCAGCGCGGCGAGCGGCAACAGGGTATATTTAAAGGAGAGGCTTTTCATGGAAGCTAGGTTAAACGTGACCGTTTTCATCAGCGCTAGAATTTGGCGTTCAGGTTAAGACCGAACGTTCTCACGGGCGGCACCCCGCCGAGTTCCAACCCCTGCGCGAAGGCGTTGTAGCTGCCTTCCGGGTCGATGTTGTCGGTTTTGCGCATCAGGAAAGCTAGGTTCCGCGCTACCAAGCTCAGGGTCAGCCGCTGGATTTTATTGTTGAACAACGCACTGGGGAAGGAATAACCTAGGGTCACCTGCCGCAGCTTGATGAAGTCGGCGTTCTGCACAAAGTCTTTCGAGACGTTGTTGGCCAAGGTGCTGTAGTACGTGGCAGCGTCCACCTTTTCGGGTCCGAAAGTGCCTTCGCGGTTTTCCAGGGTTTCCTTACGCAGCCCGAAGATGGTGCCGTAATAGTCGGTGGCCGAGAAGATCTTGGCCCCGAATTTCCCGTCGATCAGCACCCCTAGGTTGAAGCGCTTGTAGGCAAAGTCGTTGTTCCAGCCGCCGGTCCAGGGGTGGAAGGCCGTGCCGAACGCCGTCAGGTTGCCGCGCACCGGGATGCCGTTGGTTGTCAGGGCAATGCTACCGTCGGTGTTGTACTTGTAGTCGTAGGCCAGCACTTGCCCAAACGGCTTACCCACAATTTGCCCCACAAAGCCCACGCCCGAGCGCGAGGTAGCGTACACCGATTGCTCTTGGCCGGCAGCCAGCGAAAGCACCGTATTCTTGTTGTAGGCTCCGTTGAGCGAGGAAGTCCAGGTGAAGCTGGCGGTTTTCACCGGCAAGTAGGTCAGCAGCATTTCCACGCCCTTGTTTTCCATCTCGCCCGCGTTCAGCACCGCGCCTTGGTAACCCGAGCTGATGGAAGCCGGCGCGTACACAATCTCATTGGTCGACTTCTTCTTGTAAAAGGTTAGATCGAGGCGCAGACGGTTATCAGCCATTGCTAACTCGGTCCCAAATTCCAGCTCACTGGCCTTCGAGGCTTGCAGGCTGCGGTTGGGAATGTTGACGTTGTCGGGGCTGATGGTGCCCAGGGGCAAGCCGTTGAGCGTGGTTGGCAGAAAGGCGTAGCTCAGCTGCGTCTGGTAAGGGTTCGTGGCCTGACCCACATTCGAGTAGCCCGCCCGGATCTTACCAAAAGACAGGAATTCCGGCTTCCATAGCTCCGAGAACACAAAGGAAGTGCTCACCGCTGGGTAAGTTACGCTCAAGTCGTTGTCGGTGCTGGGCGTGGCGAGCGTCGAGAACCAATCGCGCCGGGTGGTAGCCGTCAGGAACAGGAACTCCTTGTAAGACAGGTCCAAGGAGCCGTAGATGGAATGAATTTCCTGGTCGCTGAAGAATGATTGGGTCGACTTGTTCTTGGCGTTGCCGATGGTGTTGACGCCGAACACAGCCAGGTCCGTTCCGATATTCTGGAACGCCTCCGACTTAGTGCGGCGGTAGCTGGCACCTAGGTTCGGGGTAATGGTAAACGTCTCATTCGCAACGCTGAAGGTTTTGCCAATCAAGCCGTCCGCGTTGACGTCTTTGAACTGCGTGGTCAGCTCGATAATGCGGCCGGCCGGCATATACGCCGTGCCCGAGGGCGTGACGTTGGTGTAGCGGTCGGTGTAGCCATCGCGCCCGGCGCGGCCTTGCAGAAACAGGCCATTATCGAACGTGTAGCGCGCACTCACCGACCCGATTAGCCGCTCCCGCCGGGTGTTATTAACGAAGTTGTAAGCGGCAAAGTACGGGTTTGTGTTATACACGTTTCCGGTGTTGAACCCTAGCTCATTGCCGTTAGCCTGCGTGCCGGGCTTCAGGTTTCGCACGTCGATGCTGGTCGGCAGAAACGCCACGTTGAAGTTGGCATTGCCGGCGCCGTCAGCCAGGATCGGGCGGTTTTTGGCTTGTTCCAGGATGTAGTTGGCCCGCGCATCAATGGTCAGGTGCTTGAACGGGTCGAACGTACCGGCCAAGTTAAAGGTCTGGCGATTCAGCCCCGAGTTGGGCACTACGGCCTGGTTGCGCAGGTTGCTACCCGAAAGCCGCACCGAGCCGCCCTCGAAGCTCTTGTTGAAGGCCAGCGTGTTGGTGAAGCTCCCGCCGGTGCGGTAGAAGTTCTTGATGTTGTCTTTCTGCGCCACGTAGGGCCGGGTGGTGCCGTCAAACTGAATGACATCGGAGCCATCGAGGCGGGCGCCCCAACTGGAGTTGCCCACCTGCGCCGCGCCCACTGCCGTGGTAGGCTTAAGGTTATTGGCACCTTGACCATATTGGTATTGCCAGTCGGTAAGGGAGAATACTTTCTCGGCTACGTAGTTGCTGTTGAACTCAATACCGTTGTTGCCTTTGGCGCTCTTGGTTGTAATCAGGATAACGCCCGCCTTGGCCCGATAGCCGTACAGCGCCGACGCGGCAGCGCCTTTCAAAACCGAGATGGTTTCAATGTCGTCGGGGTTGATGTTGGAAATGGCATCACCTAGGTCAGGCGAGTTGTCGTACTGGCTGCCGGTGTTGGCTACGCTAGGTTGGCTTTCCACCGGCACCCCGTTGATGACGTACAGCGGCTGGTTGGTTTGGTTTAGGCTCGAAACACCCCGAATAATGACGTTGCTGGACGAGCCCGGCCCGCCGGAAGTTGAGTTTACGTTCAGGCCCGCCACTTTGCCCACCAGCGAGTTGGCCACGTTGGTTTCCCGCGCCTGGGTGAGCGTCTCCCCTTTCACCTCCGTTACCGAGTAACCTAGGGTTTTCCGCTCCCGCGCCACGTTCAGCGCCGTTACGACTACTTCATCCAGCGCCTGGGTGTTCTCGCTGAGCGTCACGTTGATAGCTGAGCGGCCACCGATCCGGATGGTCTGCGGCGTGTAGCCGATGGACGAAAAAACCAGCGTCGCCGTATCGGCTGCGGCCACCGAGTAGCGCCCTTCCGCATCGGTGCTCAGACCCTGCTTCGTACCCCGCACGATAACCGTGACGCCCGGCAGCGAGGTGCCTTTGGCGTCGGTTACCTTACCGGAGACCGTCGTTGTTTGCGCCTGCACCAAGCCCGGTAAGCTCAGCAGCATCAGCAAGATGAACCAAGTAAATCTTTTCATAGATTCCAGTGATTAGTATGTAGTTAGAAAGCACGGCAAGACAACTTCAAAAGCACGAATTCAGAAGAAACTCAAGCCGGTTCCGACAAAAAATCAGGCTGAAACCGGGTATAGATCAAGGCAGTACACCTTGGACTGAGGCTAGACGGAAGGGAAATTTGAGCCGGCGCGAACAGGCTGGCTTCGGGGTAGAAAGACGGATCGTCGCAAATAGAACGTAAGCCCGGCTGCCGCATTCGGGCAGCACAAGCCAGCATCTAGGTACTAGTGGTATATCGTCAAAGCGGGGCTGGCTCCTGGCTGAGTAGAACGGTTGTGTTTTAACCGTTTCGGTACCCTAAACCCTCGCCTTGCCTTCGCTTATTGGCTAAGCAGTAATAACGATTTATAGGCAGGTAGACAGCGCTTTGCGCAAGCTCGCTAACCCGCATGCACGCCAGTCCCCGAATAAGATTTTTCGGGCAGGCAATGAGTAGCTTTTCTCAAACATACCGACTCACTTTATTCAAAACAAGCGAACTAGGAAAAAAATGTGTGCGCACACGCAAAAAATCCTACTCTTGTAATGCTACTGTTTATCTGTTCCGTACCAATCTGGGTAGAAGCTGAATAACCAGCTTTTGAATTGAAGACGATATAACTATTCGGCAACTAAACGGCTCCTTCAACGACCTAGCCTACCCATCAAAAAGAAGAGCTAGGTCAGCGCGCCGAAGCGGGGACTTTCGTGCGCTGTTTCACAACCCGACTAATGACTGAAAGCAGCGAATTAGCACCCGTCGCATCCTGCGACAACTCCCAGATCATGATGCCGCTGGCCTGGTCAAAAGCTAGGTTGGCTTTGCTCTCCATAGTCGGCAGGCCGTTGTAGCCGACTTCGTTGATCAGGTCGGCGCGTGGGTCGGCGCCACGGGCCAGCAGCGCGGCGAAGGCCTCTCCGCTGGGCTGTCCGTAGAAGGGCACGCCGAGCACCGTCTTGTTGGTCGGCAGGCCCCGCGCCTTCCAGTACGCCAGCGTTTCGACGGCTCCCGCGTAGGTGGAATGCGCCGGCGCGGGCGAATCGTAGGCCATAATATTCAGAAAGTCAACGTTGTCGAACACGCTGGGCAAGATGCCTGGCCCAGCCCAGGTGCCTCCGGCTACGGCTGCCGTCAGCAGCTTACCCTGGCCGTGCAGCTGGGTTGCGAGCTGCTGCATCAGGGCCGCGTAGCCAGGGGCCGTGAGCGAATCGGGGTGCTCCCAATCCATATCTATGCCGTCGAGCTGGTACTCGTTGGCAAAGCGCACTAGGTTGGCGGCAAAAGCACTCGTGTAGCCCGCGTTGGCGCCAATGGCATCGAAGGCGCTGTGGTCGCCGTCGTGCCAGCCGCCCACCGACACCAACACCCGCACCTTGGCAGCGTGGGCAGCGGTCACCAGACGCCGCAGCTTCGCAGGGTTCGGAATGGCCCGTAAGCCGCCCGTGGGCGTGGGTTGCAGAAAAGCATAGTTGACGTGCGTAAGCTGGGCGAGTTGGGCTTTATCCACCTCCCCGCGCCACGATGGCAGGTAGCCCACCACCCGAAACTGCGCCTTTGCCGCTCCCACTGTCAGCAGCAGAAAAGCACAAGCCCATTGCAGTACATGTCTGGTTTTCATGATGATGACCTAGGTAGTAGGTACAGCGTATTTCACCTTCCGGCCTTGATAAGCATGACCTTTCAAAGCGAAAAACAGGATGAACAGGTAGCACGGCACCAGCAGGAAGTACGCTTGCTGCAAACCTAGCTGCTCGCCCATCTTGCCGTACAGGAACGGCAGCACCGCTCCGCCCCCAATTCCCATGATCAGCAGCGCCGAGCCGCGCTCCGTGAAGCTACCTAGCCCCTTGATACCCAGCGGAAATATCGCGGGCCACATAAGGGAGTTCGCCAGCCCCAGCAGTGCCACAAACAGCACCGACAGGTAACCACGGGTGAACAGAATGCCGCCCGTGAACACTACCCCCACGATGGCGCAGATGCTCAGGGCCGTCTGCTGGTTCACATACCTAGGTATTGCCCAGATACCGATAAAATACCCTACCAGCATGGTAATCAGGGTGAAGGAGGTGAAGTTCCGGGCAATATCCAGGCTGATGCCCTGCACGCGGCCGTATTGAATAATCGTGTCGCCGGCAATAACCTCCACGCCCACGCAGCAGAAAATAGCTAGCACGCCAAGCCATAAATGCGGAAACTGCCAGATGCTTTGTGCCGGCTCCCCGGGAGTATCACTTTCCGCTTCCTGACTTGTACTAATCTCGGGCAGACTCGATACCCGAATCAGGAGTGCGAGCACCACCAGCGCCGCCGCCACAATGACGTAAGGCAGCACCACCCGGCCCGCCAGCTCCTGAAGCAGCGTTTCTTTCTCGACCAGCGACGCGTTGTGCGCCAGCTGGCTTTCCAGCTCCGAAGCACCTTTCAGTACCACCGCCCCGATAATAGCCGGACTCAGCGCCCCCGCTATCTTATTGCAGATGCCCATGATGCTGATGCGCCGGGCGGCACTCTCAATCGGCCCCAGGATGCTGGCGTAGGGGTTAGAAGCCGTTTGCAGCAAAGACAAACCTGCTCCCTGGATAAACAGCCCTGTTAGAAAGAGGGCAAAAGATCGAACTTGCGCGGCCGGCACGAACACAAGCGCCCCCACGGCCATCACGACCAGCCCCAGAGCCATGCCGTTCTTAAACCCCGTTTTTTGCATAATCAGCGAGGAGGGAATTGCCAGGAAAACGTAGGCGATGTAAAAGGCAAACGTGACCAGCAGCGCCTGCGAATACGTCAGCTCGCAGGCTAGCTTCAGAAAGGGAATCAGCGTGCCGTTCAGCCAGGTGATAAACCCAAAAATGAAAAACAACGCACCAATAATGACCAAGGGCGGGACAGGGGCAGCTCGGTTCTTTTCCATTGATAAGCAGCGTTATAAGGATGCATCTGTACTTGCTATTTGTACTGAACATGCTGTAGAGACGCGATACTTCGCGTCTCCTCGTTGAACTTCTGGAACTGCATTGTGGCGCAGCACAAACAACATCAGCAACGCGAGGAGACGCGAAGTATCGCGTCTCTACTAACCGCCACTCTTAAAACCGCCAGCGCACGAACGCTTCAATGGCTTCGTATTCCACCAAACCTAGCTGGTCGTAGAGCTTGGCAGTGGCGTGGTTGCGGTCCTCGGAACGTTGCCAGAACTCCCGCTTATCATTGCCGGGGAACACCGCGCTGTCCTTCTGCGACTGGTGCTTGAAGATGGCTTTGCGCTTGCGCATCAGCTCTTCCGGGCTGATGGGCACAGCCATTTCAATTTCCTCCACGTCCCACTCCTGCCAGGCGCCGCGGTACAGCCATAGGTAGCAGTCGTCTACCCACGCTTCCTGGCCCTTCAAGCGACCTAGGGCAGCAAAAATGGCATCCAGGCACACCCGGTGCGTGCCGTGCGGGTCGCGTAGGTCGCCAGCCGCGAAGATCTGGTGCGGCCTGATTTCCTGTAAGATATCGACCACTGCCTGGATATCGGCTTCGCCCAACGGCTTCTTTTTCACCTGGCCGGTTTCGTAGAAAGGCATGTTCATGAAGTGCACGTTTTGCTCCTTCACGCCGCAAAACCGGCACGCGGCCGCCGCTTCGCCCTGCCGGATAAGCGCCTTGATATCCTGCACCAGCGGGCTATCCTCCTCCCCTAGCTTCTTATATCTAAGGAACTCAACTACTTCCGCGTGCTTTTCCTGCATGTTGGCCACGCCCACGTTCAGCTTTTCCACAAAACCTAGGGCAAAGTCTGCGAAGCGGCGCGCATCGTCGTCGAACACGGCGATGTTGCCGGAAGTCTGATACGCTACGTGCACGTCGTGGCCTTGGTCGACGAGCCGCAGCAGGGTGCCCCCCATCGAAATCACGTCGTCGTCGGGGTGCGGACTGAAGATCACCGACCGTTTGACAGCCGGCGAAGCGCGCTCGGGGCGCTGGGCGTCGTTAGAGTTGGGTTTTCCGCCCGGCCAGCCCGTAATGGTGTGCTGAATGGTATTGAATACCTTGATATTCAGGTTATAGGCATTTCCAGCTTCAGCTAGCAAGTCGCTCAGACTACCGTCTTTGTAGTCTTCGTCGGTCAGCTTCAGAATGGGTTTGCGTGTTTTGAGGCTCAGCCAGATCACTGCCCGCCGAATCAGGGCGTCATCCCACAGGCATAAGCCTACGAGCCAGGGCGTTTTGATGCGCGTCAGCTCCAGCGCCGCCCACTGATCCACCACCACTTTCGCGTTGGGGTGTTGTTGCAGAAAGGAAGCCGGCACCTCATCCGAAATCCTGCCCTCCACGGTTTCTTGCAGGATTTTGGCCTTACCTTCGCCCCAGGCCATCAGGATGATTTTGCGCGCTTTCATGATGGTACCCACGCCCATCGTGAGGGCCCGCAGCGGCACGTATTCTTCCTTGATGAAGTCTTTGGCCGCGTCGGTAATGGTCAGAGGGTCAAGTTTTACCAACCGCGTCGCCGACGTAATCGACGAGCCGGGCTCGTTGAAGCCGATGTGCCCGGTGCGGCCAATACCCAACAGTTGCAGATCCAGCCCGCCGCATTCCTCAATCTGCCGTTCGTACGCCTGGCAATACTCCCGCACCTTCTCGATGGGCAGCGTGCCATCCGGGATATGGATGTTTTCGGGCCGAATATCGACGTGGTTGAACAGCTGCTCGTGCATGAAATGGACGTAGCTCTGAAGCTCGTCAGGCTGCATCGGGTAGTACTCGTCGAGGTTGAACGTCACCACGTTTTCGAAGCTCAGGCCTTCTTCGCGGTGCAAGCGAATTAGCTCTTTGTACACGCTGATCGGCGAAGAGCCGGTAGCCAAGCCCAGCACCGCCCTCTTGCCTTTTTTCTGCTTGCTCCGAATCAGCTCGGCAATTTCATACGCCACGCTGATTGCCCCCTCCCTGGCCTCTTCGAAAATGGTAACGGGCAGCTTTTCAAAGGTGGTTTCCGGGTAGTGTAAAACTTCCATAGCTGGTTTTCGATTTTAAAAAGTTGAGGTTTTAAGACGAAGCAGGAAGGTCCCGTTGGGGAGCGGCTAGCGGCCAACAAAGGCGGGCCTGACCTAGGTATCAGTGAGGCGCCAGGGAAGCGGCAATAGCTTTCACGTCAGCTCACGAATTGAATTTTCGCGGTAGCTGCCAGATGATTTACTTCAAACCTAGCAACCTAGGTTGTAGAAAACAAGCAAACAGAACAAAAAATGTGTGCGCACACGCAAGTATTTTTACAATGAGTGTGCGCACACGCAAAAAGTATTGAAGTTTGAGGCCGTTGTTGTGCTTTATGAAGCTGCTTATAAATTAACCTAGATAGCAAACGCAAGCACCGAAGTAGTCAGAACGTCATTCCGACGACAGGAGGAATCTCGCGTGCTGATGTTGTGGTGGTAATTCCCTGACGATTGGAGTTACCGTTGCACGCGAGATTCCTCCCACTGGTCGGAATGCCGTTCAACGACTGCACGCGAGATTCCTCCTGTCGTCGGAATGACGTTCTGACGACTGCATACCAGATTCCTCGCTTAGCTCGGAATGACGTGCTACCTAGGTCAGTAGCCGTAATTTAATTGTCCATCACCTAGCGCTTTCGTTTAACTTGGCTGGCTCTGCTCTTCCTGTCCTATTTTTGCCAGGTTTTCAAATTATGGAGTCGAATTATGGGAAAGAACGCGGTACGGATTAAGGATATAGCGGCCAAAGCAAACGTTTCGGTCGGAACCGTCGACCGGGTTCTGCACAACCGGGGCCGGGTGGCGGAGGATGTGCGGCAGAAGGTGCTGCAAATGATGAAGGAGCTGGAGTACGAGCCCAACATGATTGCGCGCACCCTAGGTTCGAACCGCACCTACCGGCTGGCCGTCATTCAACCTGACCACACGCTCGACCCTTACTGGCACGCGCCCTGGCAAGGCATCGAAAAAGCCTCGCGGGAGCTGAAGCAGTACGGCCTCACCGTCACCACGTATTCCTATAATCTGAACCAGGTCGACTCTTTCCTGGAGCAGGCGCAGGCGGCCACGCTCTCGGCCCCCGACGGCATCCTGATTGCGCCGCTGTTCTACCGCGAGTCGCTGGGGCTCTTTGAGCAGTGGCAGCAGCAGCAGATTCCGTACGTGATGTTCAACACGTACATCGCGGAGGTTCAATCCCTAAGCTACGTTGGGCAGGATTCCTACCAGAGCGGTTTTCTGGCCGGCAAGCTCGTGCAGTTTGGGCAGGCGCAGGCGGGCACGTTCCTGGTTGCGCACATCGCCGAGGATATTGCCAACTCGGTGCACATCAGTCAGAAGGAGAAAGGCTTCCGCGACTACTTCGCGCAGCTCACCGCCACCCAGTCAGAGCCGGAGCCCGAACAACCCAGGAGTCAGTACAACGTCATCAGCATCGACCTGCCGGACCCGGCCGATCCGTCGTTTGCCCGACAGCTGAACCGGTTGCTGGACGACGAGCAAACCCAACTCAAGGGAATCTTCGTGAGCACCTCCAAAGCCTACGAAATTGCGCCCTACCTGCAAGCCTACCGCCGCGAGGATATTCGGCTGGTTGGCTACGACTTACTGGAAAAAAACATTCATTTTCTCAAGGAGAACGTGATTGACTTTCTGATCAATCAGAACCCCAAAAAGCAGGGCTACCGGGGCATTTACGCCCTAGCCGACCAGTTGTTTTTCAAGAAAGAAGTGCAGCCCATCAAGTATCTGCCGCTTGATATCATTACGAAGGAGAACTTGCAGTATTATTTGGATAAGTAGGCTTACTTAGGAAGAACATCATGTTGAGCTTGTCGAAGCATCTCTACCGCCAAAGTAACTCCAATCATCAGGTTTACTAGTGCGGTAGAGATGCTTCGGCAAGCTCAGCATGACGGGCTTTGTAGCTTGGCGCTAGTCCACCAGCTCAAACGTATCCTCCAGCCGAATATCGCTTGAGGCGCTGCCGATCATCAGGCGGAACTCGCCGGGTTCGGTGGTCCACTTCATGTCGGGGTTATAGAAAGCTAGCTTTTCCTGGTCGATGGTGAAGGTAAGCGTCTTGCTCTCGCCGGGCTTGAGCATGACTTTCTGGAAGTCTTTCAGCTCTTTCACCGGGCGCGTGACGCTGGCCACCACGTCCCGCAAATACAGCTGCGCGACTTCCTCGCCGGCGTACTTGCCTTTGTTGGTGAGCGTAAAGCTGACGGTGAGCTTATCGGCTTTCTTGAGCTGCTTAGTATTGAGCGTCAGATTGCTGTAGTCGAAAGTGGTGTAGCTAAGACCGTAGCCGAAGGCATAGCGGGGCGCATTCGGCATGTCGAGGTAAGCCGAGCGGTAGTTGATATCCTGCTCGTTTTTGGAGGGCCGGCCGGTACTTTTGGCCGCGTAGAAAATCGGAATTTGCCCCAATGAACGCGGAAAGCTCATGGGCAGCTTGCCGGCTGGGTTGTAGTCGCCCACCAGCACATCGGCCATGGCGTTGCCAGCTTCCGAACCTAGCCACCACGTGTAAAGAATGGCCGGTGCGTGGTCGGCGGTCCAGTTGAAAATGAGCGGACGACCGGCCATCACGAGCACCACCACCGGCTTGCCGGTCTGCACAATGGCTTTGATGAGCGCCTCCTGCTGACCCGGCAAGTAGATTTCGGCGCGCGACTTGGCCTCGCCACTCATGTCGCGGGCTTCGCCCACGGCCATTACCACTACGTCGGCTTGCTGGGCGGTTTGCACGGCGGCGGCAAAGTCCGCCTGCGAATCGCCAGTGATACCGCAGCCCTTGGCGTAGAGCAGCTTCGCGCTCTTACCTAGTTTGTTCTGCAAGCCTTCGTACAGGCTCACCACCTGCGTCGAGTCTTCCGACACGTTCCAGAAACCTAGGTGCTGGCGCTTGCTCTGACCCAGCGGCCCAATGATGGCAACGGTCTTGGTTTGCTTCGACAGCGGCAGCACGTTGTTCTCGTTTTTCAGCAGCACAATGGATTTGCGGGCCACGTCGCGGGCGGTGGTGCGGCTCTGCGGATCGGCCAGCACCTGTTTCTCACGCTTCTCATCCGAAAACTTGTATGGATCGTCGAAGAGGCCTAGCTCGAATTTCTTGCGCAGAATGCGGCGCACGGCATCGTTCACCAGCGCTTCCGGCACCTTGCCTTCGCGCACCAGTGCGGGCAGATTGGGCATGTAGCTGCGGCTTTCCATGTCCATGTCGCTGCCGGCGGTAATGGCCTGTAGCGCAGCTTCTTTGTTGTCTTTCGCGTAGCCGTGGGCAATCATCTCACCAATCGAGCCCCAGTCACTGACCACAAAACCCTGGAAATTCCACTGGCCCTTCAGGATGTCGCGCTGCAAGTAGCGGTTACCGGTGGCCGGAATGCCGTCCAGTTCATTAAAGGAGTTCATGAAGGTGGCGGCTCCGGCATCGAGGGCGGCTTTGAAGGGCGGCAGGTAGGTTTCCCAGAGCGTGCGCCGGCTCATATCCACGGTGTTGTAGTCGCGGCCGGCGATGGCAGCACCGTAGGCGGCGAAGTGCTTGGCGCAGGCCATCACGGCATCGGTGCCACCTAGGTTTTCGCCCTGAAAACCCAGCACGCGGACTTTGGCAATCAGCGAACCTAGGTACGGATCTTCGCCCGCGCCTTCCATTACGCGGCCCCAGCGCGGGTCGCGGGCAATATCCACCATCGGCGCAAACGTCCAGTGCTGACCAGCCGCAGCGGCCTCGCGCGCCGCTATGTGCGCCGATTGCCGAATGGCGGCCAGGTCCCAGGAAGCCGCCTCGCCCAGCGGAATCGGGAACGTGGTCTGGTAGCCGTGAATAACATCAAGGCCAAACAGCAGCGGAATTTCCAGGCGCGACTTCAACGCCTCGGTTTGCAGAGCGCGGGTGCGGGCGGCACCTTTCACGTTCAGCATAGAGCCGACCTGGCCACTGCGAATCTGGCCGAGCTTATTGTTGTCGGTCACTGCCGGACCGGTGGCGGCGTCGCCAGTGTACTGGTTGAGCTGGCCGATTTTTTCCTCCAATGTCATTTGCCCCAGCAGCTCGTCGAGGCGCTGGTCAATGGTTTTGGCGGAGGCAGAAGCTAGCTTTTTGGTTTTCTGGGCGTGGGCGGCAGTTGGGGATAAGAGCAGCACGCTGGCTGCCAGGCTCGCGCCCAGCAAAAGGCGGGAAAGTTCGGGCATACGAAATAATTGGATAGGCCAAGACCTAGGTTTAGCAGCACACCGCAGTAGGCGCCGCCAAACCTAGGTCTTAGTCTGGTGATGGTTTTTAATGATCTGCGGCGTTAGGCCGGTCAGACGCTCTAGGCATCGCCATTCTATCATCCCAAGGTTGAAACCCTGGGCTATTCAGCGAGGATGCAGAACCCCCTCCGTAGCCCAGGGTTTCAACCTTGGGACGCCAGAACGACAACTTTATTTATACTGGTAGAAGCGCACGTAGTCCACGGCCATCTGCTGCGGGAATACCGTGGTAGCATCCGGGTTGCCTAGGAAGTCGCCGCCCACGGCCACGTTCAGAATGACGAAGAACGGATTGTTGAACGGGTACGGCGAGGCGTCGCCGCTGGTGAAGGTGTAGTACAGCTTGCCGTCGAGGAAGAAGCGCATCTGATCCTGGCTGCGGATCATGGAGAACAGGTGGTAATCGTCGGAGAAGTTGCCGCTGGGCAGCGTGATGTCGGTCCCCTTGTAGCGGTGGTCGGCCGCGCTATTGCCGAAGTGCATGGTTGAGAGGATCTTATTCGGCTCCTGGCCGCGCAACTCCATAATGTCGATTTCGCCGCACGCGGGCCAGCTGTTCTGGTCGATGTTGCTACCTAGCATCCAGATGGCCGGCCAAACGCCTTTGCCCTTCGGCAACCTGGCCCGCACATCGATGCGCCCAAACGTGAAGCTTTGCTTGCCCTTCGTGATGAGGCGGGCCGAGGTGTAGTCGCGGCCGCCCTGGCTTTGCTTTTGCGCCTGAATAATCAGGCTGCCGCCGCTCACGTAGGCATTTTCCGTTGAGTTGGTGTAGTATTCCAGCTCGTTGTTGCCCCAGCCGCTGCCCCCGATTTCGGCAGTCCACTTCGTAGGATCTACGGCACCGCCACCGTCGAACTCATCACTCCACTTCAGTTCGGTGTACTGATCGTAGTCTTTGGCCTGGGCATTGGCTTCAGTGGCGCCGGGCGCAGGCGTTGGCGCCGGGATGTCGGGCTTTTTGGATTCGGTGCAAGCCAGCAGACTCAGGGCCAGCAGCAGACTGGTTGCCGTCATACGAGGTTGAAATGAGAAAGAGGCGAGTAGATTTTTCATGCTATGGAAAAAGCAAAGCCGGCAGATTTGTCATTGCGAGCTGAGCGAGGAATCTGGGTTAGAAACCTAGGTTCATTACTCAGATTCTTCGCTCAGCTCGCAATGACAGCTCGGCCGGCTCCGCAATAACTATTTGGCTACTAGCTTCATGGTAAAGACAGTAGCTCCACTTTTACCAGCTCCTGCCCGCAGCACCATATTCTTATCCGTGATGGACAGGATGCGGTACGTCAGGTCCGGCGCGTCGGTGATGCCGATGAACGTGCCGGCTTTGCTGAATACGAACTGGGCCAGCCCGGTGCCATCGGCCGGGCCGAAGGTCATGGGGGAAGTAGTAGAGCGCGGGGCCGAGCAGCCAACACCACCCGCAACCAGCGTTTCAGCCTTGGCATCGTAGGTGTACACGTCGCTGGCGGAGAAGGTGAACTCGTCGTCGGCCTGGCAAGGCGGCAGACTGCCAGCGGCACCACCTGGGTAGTAGTCGGTTGGCAGCGCTTCCGTGCCCACGGTAATAGCGGCCGACTGCGAGTTATCCAGCATCCACGTTTTCTGGGTGCCAGCCGTGAGCAGCTGCTTCACGCGGGTCACGGCATCGAAGGGCACCAGCGTTACTTCGGTTTTGGTACCATTAGCCAACGTGCCACGCAGGCGCAACAGCGTGCTGCTCGCCTCCATGATGTCGTAGGTTTGGTTCGGCACAGCCACATTTTCGCCGACGAAGGCGCCGGCGGTGCCCAGCACAATCTGACCTAGGCTGCCGTTGCTGCCCGGCTTGTAGACGAACCCCGAAGAGCCCGCCACTTCCGAGCCGCAGGCGTTGTTGGCCGTGTAAGTCATCGTGAAGGAGCTGCCACTGAACGTGAACTGGTCATCGGCCTGGCAGGAAGCCAGCGAGTTAGCCGCCGATGAGGAGATGACGTTATTGTTGGCATCGAGGCGCTTAATGGCGCCAGCAGCGGCCGAGAACGTCCAGACCCGCGCCGACGGAGCAGTACCGTTGCAGCCAACCAGCGCCGCAAAGCCCGTGTTGCCGCAAGCCGTGGGCACTATCACATCGGCCAGCGGCGTGGCATTGTAGCCGCCCTTTCCCGAGGCGTTCAGGCGGACTTTGTAGGTGCCGGGCGTGTTGTAGGTGTGGGTAGCGGGCGACCCTTTGCCAATGGTGCCGTCGCCGAATTCCCACTGCGTCACAAACGCGTTCTGGGTGTTATCGGTGAAGGTGACCGTTACGGGAAATTGGGTGGCATTAACGGCGCTGCTGAAGCTAGGTGCCGGTAGCGCGCCTTCCAGCTTGCCGTGGTCGTCCTTCTCGCAGGCGGTAAAAAGCAGCGGACTGGCAAGTACAACCCAGGCCGCTTTCGTCCATGTATGTCTCATATAAATGATTGTCAGCTGAATAGCGCGTCTGTCATTCCGAGCTGCGCGAGGAATCCAGGTTAAAACCTAGGTTCGTTGCTCAGATTCCTTGCTTCTCTCGGAATGACAAGGCGGCTCTTTTGGAAAAGCGGCTTAGTAGCCAGGGTTTTGCTTCAGGCCGGGGTTGGCATCAATCTCAGACTGCGGAATGGGCAGCACAAGGTTGGTTTCGGTGGGTTTGCCCCGCTGAATACCCAGGCCGGCCAGGTAGTTGGATTGCGCCGTCAGCACGGGTATCAGGCCGTAAGGCGTTCCATTATAGCGCTTTAAGTCAAACCACCGATCAAACTCAAATGCCAGCTCGTATTTGCGCTCCCGCAGCACGGCCGCTGTGAAGTCGGAGGTGCCGGCCGTTAGGTCGTGGGCCGCCGAGGGCGTGTTGATGTCGAGGCCGAACGCCCGGCGGCGCACTTTGTTGATGGCTTCCAAGCCTTCCGTCGTTGGGCCGACGGCTTCGGCCAGAATCAGGTACATCTCGGCAAGCCGGAGCACCGGCACGTTGAGCGGCGAATCCCAGATGTTGGTATTCACCTTGCCCACAAACCACTTCTTGACGTTGTAGCCAAACGGGGAGCCGGTAGCCCGCGCCGACTGCTTGCCGCCGTCCGGATACACGTCGCCGGGCACCCAGACGGTAGCGGCTTTGCGCGTATCGCCGGCCTCATAGCCGTTCACGAAGTCGGGCTCGGGCACGTTGAAGCCGTAGCCGCTGCCGGGTGTTTGGTTGGCGCCACGCGGACCGAAGAACTCGTTCATCGCTGAGCCGACGTTGTTGCGCTCGTATTCATTACGCCCGTTCACGTACTGAACCTCAAACAGCGACTCTTTCCCGTTCTCGTTGGCTACTTTAAAGTTGTCGGCGTAGTTGGCCCACAAGCTCTTGCCCGAGCCATTGATTACCTCACGGGCGCGCTGGGCGGCTTCGGTTTTCTTGCCTTCGGTGATGTAAACCTTGGCCAGCAAGCCCGTCGCCGCCCATTTAGTCGCCCGACCTAGGTCGGCGCCGCTGTAGGAAGCCGGCAGGTTGCCGATAGCATCGATCAGGTCTTGCTCGATTTGCTTGTACACGTCGGCGACCGGTGTGCGCGGAATGTTCACTTCTGCCGGGGTAGTGGGCGGAGCCGTAAACAGCGGCACGTCGCCGTATACCCGCACCAAATCGAAGTAGAACTTGGCCCTCAGGAACTGCGCCTCGCCCAGGCAGCGCTTCTGAATGGCAGGATCCATGTTGGCAATGCCCGGCACTTTCTGCAACACAATATTGGCCCGCTGAATGCCGATGAAACAGCCGCCCCAGAGGCGAGTGGCCACAATGTTCGTGGTGGGAATGCTGAAGGCTTCGAGCTGCTTGTACTCGATGGCGTCGTTGCCATCGTCGCCGCCCGACACCGAATTGTCGGCCATGATGTCGAAGGCCCACATAGCTAGGTTGTACTGGCCTTCCTTGGTTAACTCGCTATAGGCTGCGTTAGTAGCCTGAATGGCATCCTGTTGGCTCTGGTAAAAGTTGGCGTCCGTTACCTGGTCTGAGGGAGCTTCCTCCAGAAACTTCTCCCCGCAGCCGGTCAGCAGCCCCAGCGACAACAAAAAAGCGCCGCACGTAAATTTTGAGATAGTCATGATGAAAGGGTGGGAATAAGGATTAGAACCCAATGTTCAGGCCGCCGATGAACACGCGCGCTTGCGGGTAAATACCTAGGTCGACGCCGCTGGCGCTCACCTCCGGGTCGTAGCCCGTGTATTTGGTCAGCGTCACCAGGTTTTGAGCGGTGAAGTACACGCGCAGTTGCGAGGCCGAAATCCGGCTCATCAGGCTCTTGGGCAGCGTGTAGCCGAGCGTCAGGTTTTTGAGGCGCACGTAGGAGCCATCCTCGATGAAGTGGGTCGACACCCGCAGGTTGTTGTTGGGGTCGCCGTTGATGGCGCGCGGTATGTCGTTGCTGGTGCCGGGGCCAGTCCAGCGGTTCAGGATGCGCGTGGTGCCGTTGGTGGTGCTGAACAGCGCGCTTTCCGTGATGTAGCGGTTCAGGTTGTACACGTCGTTGCCCTGCACGCCCTGAATGAAGAAGCTTAGGTCAAATCCCTTGTAGTTCAGGTTGTTGGTGAGACCAAACGTGAAGTTCGGGTTCGGATTGCCGATAAACTTCCGGTCGGCATCGGTGATGAGGCCGTCGCCGTTCAGGTCGCGGAACTTGATGTCGCCGGGGCCCGTGCCATTGGTCTGGTAGAACTTGTCGTTTTTAGGATTATTCACGTTCGCGCCGGCATTCAGCGTATTCAGCTCTTCCTGCGTTTGAATCAGACCATCAGCCACATAGCCGTAGAATGAGCCGAACGCCTGGTTCACGTCGTAGCGCACGATAGTGCCGCTCAAGGACGACAGACCGTTATAAGGCACGCCCATACCTAGCTTTTCCAGACGCGTTTTGTAAGCCGATACGTTCAGCGTCGTTGTCCACGTCAGTTCCTGATCGCCCCCAATGAAGTTGTGCGACGTCAGGCCCACGTCGATACCTTTATTATAAGCCGAAGGCTCGTTGCGGTTCACCGCTTCGTAAGTCCCCGATACGAGCGACGGCGGCACCGGCGCAATCAGGTTCGGCGAGTTGCGGCTGTAAAGGTCAATGCTCGCTTCGAAGCGGTTGTCCAGCAGACCTAGGTCCAAGCCAATGTTTGCCTGGTCGTTGTATTCCCAGCGCAGGTCGGTGTTGCGCAAACGGGTTGGCGCGCCACCCGTATTGATGGTGCCATCCGGCCCGAATGGGTACGTAATGCCAAAGTTGATCGAGTTCAGGTAAGCGAAACGGCCAGCGTTCAGCTCATTACCCACGCGGCCGTAGCCAACGCGCAGCTTGAGGTTGCTGATCTTGCTGTTGCCTTTCAGGAAATCCTCTTCCGAAATGCGCCAGCCAGCGGAGGCGCCGGGGAAGAAGCCGAACTTCTCACCCTTTTGAAACCGCGAAGATCCGTCGTAGCGGGCGGTAGCCTGGAAGATGTACTTGCCCGCAAACTCGTAGTTGAGACGGCTGAAGTAGCTGGCCAGGCGTCGGGGCGGGTCGATGCGGCCCGCGTTGTTCAACAGCGAGTTAATCGGGCCCGCATTGATTACCTGCAAGTCGTTACGCAGGTACTGCGAGCGGAAGGCCTCCACGTTGCTAAAGTTGAACTCCTGCGCCGACTGCCCCACCAGCAGCGTTACCTGGTGCTTATCGGCGAAAAGCTTGTCGTAGGTTATCGTGTTCTCAATCAAGTAGCTGGGCGCGTAGCTGGAAGTTGCCGTGGCTCCCGCCGTGATGTAGCGCTGGGTATAGCCGGCCAGTTCCGGACCTTTGGGCGCGAAGCTGTTGAAGTTGTCGAAGATGAGGTCAGCGCCCACGTTCGTCCGGAAACGCAAGCCTTTCAGGGGCTCCAGCTCGGCAAAGAACGTCGTAATAGCGCGGTTGCGGGTGAATTTTTGGTTGGTGCGCTGCGAAGTGGCCAGCGGGTTTTCCTCCGTGAAGTTGTCGTTGGCGCTGTTTGGCTGGTACCAGTAGCCATCGGGGCGGTAGGGCTGCACCGTGGGCGGCATCCGAAGCAGCTGCTGTACCGCGCCGTACTCGGTGTTGCCCCGTGAGCCGTCGGCGTTTGTGCCGCCGTTGCTCGTCACCTGCCGGTCGCGTAGGTGCGTCAGGGATATGCTGTTACCTAGCTTTAGAATTTTACCAACCTGCACATCACCATTGGCACGCAATGTAAAGCGCTCGAAGTTGGTCCCTAGGATAATGCCATCCTGCTGGAAGTACGTGCCCGACAAGGCGTAGCGCGCTTTTTCGCTGCCGCCGGTAGTCGAAAGTGAATAGTTCTGAATCTTGGCCCGGCGAAACAGCAGATCCTGCCAGTCGGTGCCTTCGCCCAGCGCCGCCGGGTCGCGCAGCTTATCCAGCGCAATCGGCTTGCCGGCCGCCAGCAGCGACTCGTTGTTGATGGTCGCATACTCCTGTGCATTAAGCAGATCTAGCTTGCGTGCAACGACCTGCACCCCGCGATACGCATCCAGGTTGAAGGTAGTACGGCCCGCTTTGCCCCGCTTCGTAGTGATAATCACAACGCCATTGGCGGCGCGCACCCCGTAAATTGCCGTGGCGGAGGCGTCCTTTAGCACGTCAATCGTCTCAATGTCATTCGGGCTGATGGCATTAAGCTGATTATCACCACCATCGGGCAGCGGAAAGCCGTCGATAACGTATAGCGGGTTATTGTTGCCGGCCGAGGTTATCCCGCGGATACGCACCGACGTACCAGCGGCCCCACCCGGCGCCCCCCCATTAGAGGTAATCGTCACGCCCGAAACTTTGCCCTGAATAGCCTGCGTGGCATCCGCAACCGGCTGACGCACCAGCTCCGCGCCATTAACCGACGCTATGGCGCCCGTTACGCTGCCGCGCTCCTGCGTGCCGTAGCCGACTACGACTACTTCATTCAGCGCCTGGCGGTCTTCTACCAGGTTGATGGTTAGGTTAGAAGTGGCACCTGTCACGGGCACTTCTTTTTTAATAAACCCTACCGAGCTGATTACCAACGTGCTGCCTTCCGGCACATTCAAAGAGAACGAACCGTCGCCGCTGGTAGAAGTGCCTAGGGTGGTGCCTTTCACAACCACCGTCACCCCTGGAAGCCCAGTGCCGTTGGCCTGCACTACCCGACCTGACACTGGCACATCAGCTACTCCGGTGCCGGCGAGCAGTGTGAAGGGGCCATTGGGAATAAAGGGTGCTGCGCTGGCCGGCCAGGCTACTGCTGGCCCTCCCAGGGCGGCCAGCAATACCACTCGTCGCCAGAGCGAATGTGTATAATTTTTTGGGTTCATAGAAAGAAGATGTGGGAAGGTTGAAAAGGGTGGTGAGGAACTATAGAAGAACTGTAGAAGCGGCTGATTACGAGCCGACACTTTATAGCAAAAGCGAATGCAGCAATGGTTTGCGGTAACGTTTTCGAAGTAATTAGCACGCGTGCCTGGCTTGAGTGCCGTGATAGGACTGACCAGAACTTAGGCTACAAGTACAACTTTGAGATGTACAATATCTTCAGCGGGCATTGAAGAATCTGCAAGGAGAAAGCCGGGGTGGATTGCCGAGCAGAACGGGTCAAATATATTGGTACTTGTTTGGCAAATGCAAGCATCAAAACCAGCCTCAATAGGCTCTAAACAGTGTTTTCTGGATTATTCACAATCTGCTTATGCACTTACCGCACACGTAAAGAAGGCGCTATTCATGTTTAAACCCCTCATTCTGCGCCCACATCCACCACAACGATTACGGCTAGAGAACAACTAGAAATTTTACCGTAGCAGCACACTTTTTTCAACTTTTTATCTTATTCCGGAATCGTTTGCGGTATTTAGCTGCTAAGACAAATCCCGTTGCTCATCCTGCTCCTCCACAGGTTCCTCAGCCGTCTCACCGCTGGCATCCAGGAGTACATGGGTCCAGCTTTCATTCTCCTCAAAATCGGGGGCCTGCTCGCGCCGGCGCATGGCTTCCAGCACCTTCTGGCTGAAGCTCCAACAGGTGCCCTGCCGCAGGTTGAGTACCCGGGAAAGCTCCTGCGAAGAGTAGCTGCCGTTGTGGGTATAAAGCAGGAACACCGCATAGAAAGCCTTGACCGTGGAGAACTTACACTTCTGAAGCAAGGTGTAAGCCGTAGCCGACTCCACGTAGCGGCAGCGCGTGCAGCGCCGCGAATGCAGTTCCCGACCGTCGCAGTACTTCTCGTGACCGCACCGCCGACACTGGTACCCATTCTTCCATTTCAGCTCCGCCAGGTAGCGCAGGCAGGCATCTTTATCCGGATAAATCTGGCTGAATTCGCCAAAATCCACCTCCTTCGAGAGCACCCTAGCTTCCTGGGCTTGCTGCAAATCGTGCCGCAGATCGATGTTAAGCTTCTCAATAGCAGCCGATTGCAAAGCCAGCAGCCCGTTGGCTTGCAGCAGCTCCCGGTTTTGGGCCGCAATGGTCTCGCTTTGTTGGCGCAGCTCTTCCGTACGCCGGGCCACCAGGGCTTCCAGCTCCGTATTCAGCTGATCTTTAAGCTCTTGGTTCTGCCGTAGCTGCTCAACCAGCAGGTGCTGGGTCTGGTGCTTCTTGCGGAGCTGCTTTACCAGCTTATCCTGGGCCCGAATGGTGGCATCCTTAATTCCCTTGATCTTCTCCCCTAGCGCATACGACAGCACAACTACCTCAATCACGAAGGCCGCGTTCATGCTGTACACGGTAGCAGTGGTAGTGAAGGTGTTGATACCTAGCTTTCTAAGAATCAGGAAGCAGACGCTGATGGCGACCAGCGCGTGCGCCAGCAGGAAAAACCGGGCGGGCCGGAAACCACCCCGCCAAACCAGAATAGCTACGTAGTAGAGCATGCCATATGGCAGCAGGTAGAACCAAAAACCCCAGCCCGAGTGCAGCCACACAGTATCGAGCAGCAGCACGCCCACGCTGATCAGCACGACGCGGCGCACCCACGGATCGTAGTTGGGCAGGCGCTGGGGCGAATCCAGAAATTGCCGGGCGTAGTAGCTGAACGTGAACAGCAGCAGAATCGGAGACAGCGCAATAACCAGCTGATTCAGAGCCGGAAAATCAGGCCATAGGTACTGAAAACCTAGCCCATCCTCCGACAAAAACACCAGGCTACAGCTGAGCACGTACAGCACGTAGCGCAAATAGGTTTGCTCGCCGATGAACAGATAGAGGCAGAGATTATACACCACCATAATCAGCAGCACCCCATAAAAACCGCCAAGCAGGCCGTATTCCGTCTGGAAATGCACAGCCAGCGGCTGTTCGGTGCGCAGGCGACTCAGGAAGCTGGTTTTGGAGTTAGAATCGAGGCGCAGGTAGTACGTGTGCGTTTGGTCGGACTCCAGCGGCAGCCGGAACAGGAAGTTCTTGTAGGGAAACTTCCGCGAAGTCAGGCGGTAGTCAGCGCCGGTATGCACTGCCCCCCGCTCAGAATCGGTGAGGGGGAAGAAAACGATGTCATTTATATGAGAATCAAGCAATTCCAGGTACCAATGCTGCGCCAGCGGCCCTTTTGCCCGTATGATGAGGCGCAGCCAGTAAGTAGCCCCTTGGTGCTCCATCGTCGTTGGTAGTTGGTCGCCGGGCACAAACTGCGCTGCGTACGCCGGCTCTTGCACGTCGGCCAGGGTCAGTTGGCCTGAACGGTCTTCCAGGACGCTGTAAAAAGCCGGCTCAATAAAGACTTCTTCTAAGCCGGCTTGCACTTTCAGGGTATCAGCTGCTCGCGGTGCTGCCATCGTATTCCGGGCAGTCAGCAGCATAAACACGCTAGCTATCAAGCACAAACAAGCTCTGAAAGGGTAAGTCAGAGAATAGCGTACAATCGGTTTCATAGTGCTTTTCAAGATACAAAAACCCCAGGTGCCGGCTCTACTCACCGCCAGCGCTGGCGCGACCTGCCGGCATGAAGCGCAGCCAACTTATCTGCCCCACGGGCTGATCGATGCACAAGCGCAGCGTATGCTGTCCGGCAGGCAGGGGCGCAGTTGTCAGGGTAACCGTCTGCCATTCAGCAGCATTGCTTTGCTGGTTTATGGCAATGGTGCCTACCACCGCATCACCTAGCTTCAGGGTAAGTCGACCGGGGGTTGCGGCCGGCTGCACCCGCAGCTGCACGGCGTAAGCTCCTGATGAGGCGACCCTTACGGTGTAGTTCAGCCATTCGCCGGCGGCAAGGTGCCCTACGGAAAAGCCATTTTTGGGAGAGTCGCTGCTAAGCTGAATATCCACGCCATCATTGCGGTACGCGCCACCTAAGTTCCAGGGCGTATCAACCTTGAAGTCTACTTTCGCCGAGTACGCATCCTGGTACGCTACGCCGGCGCGACCTAGGTCGTAGTCGGCGGCCTGGATGGTGCCGGGGATGGTGAGTGGCGCAAACGGGGCCGTGAAGCTGCTCGGCTGCGTGAGGGCAGCCACCACGTCGCGGCTGGGTATGCAATTGGCAAACTGCACATTGTGCAGCAGTGCCGCACGGCCTTCCGGCGTCAGGATGCTGCCATACGGCTTGATGCGCAGCAAGCTTGCCTGACTGTTTACCCGCTTGATGTTCCAGTGACACCAACCAATATTCTGATCTTTAAGGATTTGCACAGCCGTCGCAAACCAATCATTGGAGTTTTCGCCCGTCTCCCCTACCCACACCGGCACCTGCCATCGGTCGCGGAAGGCTACCAGATTTTTGATGAGGTTGATCTGGTTGGGGTTAGCGTCAGCGGCATCGGCGGTGTTGGGACAGCCGTAGCGGTGCGCGTTGTAGGCCAGGTTGCTTTTGTCCCGGATAGCTAGCTTATCGGGCGTAAGATTGGTGTACTCGTTGCCGTAGCCGTTGCCTTCCAGCAGCAGCAGGTGCTGGTCGCCCTGGGCCCGCACGGCGGTGATGAGGCGGGCGTAAAAGGCGCTCAGCTCCTTATTATCCGGCGACATGCCGTTGGCAGCATTCAGGTTATGCGGCTCATTAACAAGGTCATACATTGCCACACGACCATCATTTTTGTAACGGGCCGCCAGCTTTTCCCAGAACCGCACGGTGATATCCTGGTAGATGGCGCGCCCTTTCGCGTCGCGACGTTTCCACATATCCAGGGGCCGAAAGTTGTCGTTGATGTTGCGGTCAGTGCCCTGGCCACCGGGGGCCGCGTGCAGGTCCAAAATCACGTACATATTGTTGGCGGCGCACCAGCTCAGCACGTTATCAATCTGCCGGAACCCTTCCAGGCGCTGATCGGTGAAGAGCTGATTTTGGTCGTACCAGGTGCTGAGGCTCTGCACGTAAGCGGCTAGCTTCTTCGCGTTTTGGGGGTCGCGGATAACCTCGGTGCGGGCGTGGCGCTGGGCAGCGGTCAGAAACAAGTCGTAATGAAACGGCAGCCGCACACAGTTAAAGCCTTGTTTAGCAAGAAAATCGATATCTGCCTTGGTGATGTAGTTAGCCCGATACTGCCGGTAGAAGTCTTCCATCTCCGCCTCCGACATGGTGCGCAGCATTCCCTGCTTGATGCGCCATTGGGAGTTCAGGGTATCCGTTTGCAGAATGTAGCTTTCCTGGAGTAGCCACCCACCTAGATTGAAGCCGCGCAACACCACCTCTTTACCATTGGCATCTTGCATTTTAGTGCCGGCAGCGTGCAACATGCTCAGACCCTGCGCCAGCGTAGAGAAGTTGTTGACCAACAGCATTGCCACCAGTAAACCAGCATAAAGCACTGCGTGTATCATGCAGCGCCGTGGTACAGAGGCACTCCTTTCTAGACCTTGCATATACTGTTACTTGAGAAGAGTTGGGGCGATGAGCAGAGAGAAAAAAGAGGCAGAGATGCTCTGCCTCCTTTCTACCGTCATTTCTCACGCTACTATTAATCGTTTCTTTTGTATATCAACCAATTACCGCATTTATTTTCAGGCAGAAAGGCTAAGCATTCATCGTTGCCTCAAACGTTTGCGGTCTGTTTACAACAGCTTTTTTGCAGGTGCTTTGGAATGAGTTCTAGAAGTGCGCTGATGCATAATACCTGAACCGAGAGCAGGAAAAGGCGGCGTTCTCTAACCTAGGTATGCGGTCTGCAGAAGATCGGCTGAGCGCTATGACGGACCTAGCAGCTGGCCCAACTACTCGGCAAAAACAGCGAGCCAATACTACTTCCAGCAGCAGTAATGCGGCCAAATATATTGGTGTAATCTTTTAAAAAGCAAGCTCCAAAACCTGCTCAGAATGGCCAAGAAGCAGCTTTTGCATTTAGTTAACACGATAGTTATACACTTACGACACACGCACAAACTCTCCTTTCGGCTACCTGGGAAAGAAATACCCGTTGACTTTCAAGCGCACAATAGCAGATAAGAAACAACCAAAAAATAGGTGGTTGTCTGTACTATTTTTGGTGGTGTCGTAGGAACGCGCCACAGCGCGTTCGTCGGCTGGGCCACTTGCTAAATGGTTGTCTTGGCGTAAAAGACTGTTCAACGCAGGCTGTTCAACGACGAACGCGCCTTGGCGCGTTCCTACCCACGCTTTGCCCGCCGCCATATTTTTATTAATAAAACGGAAAGGCAGTCAGCAGAGCCCGCCCGTTCGTAGCGCGTACTTAACATCACCTAGGTTCCCGTGGGCCCGAAGCGCTCCGTACGGATGCTGTCGGCCGACAGACCTAGGTCGAGCAGCGTGTTGGCGGCTTGTTCTACCAATGCTGTGGGGCCACAGATAAAGCACTGCGGCAACGTCGGGAAGCGACCTAGAATTGCGGTCAGCATCGCGCGGTCGATGCGGCGCTGGTAGCCAGTCCAGCCTACGGGCGCTTGCCGGGTGAAGGTGAAGAGCAGCGTCAACTGCTTGTCTTGTTGCGCCAGCGCCTCCAGCTCTTGCCGGTAGATGGCTTCGGCGGGTGTGCGCACGCTGAACAGCAGCACCGTGGGGTTAGCGGCCCCGATCAGGGCGCGGTGGCGCAGCATCGCCATGAGCGGTACCACGCCCGAGCCACCCGCTACCAGCAGCAACGGCAATGTTTGCAGCTCTTTTCGCCAGACAAAATAGCCGCCAATCGGCCCGCGAACTTCCAGCGAATCGCCCACAGCAACGCCCTCGTGCAGGTACGCCGACACTTCACCGTCGTCAATCAGCTCAATGGTCAAGTCTATTTCCCCGATCTGCCCCGGGGGCGAGGCAATGGAATAGCTACGCTCGGCCTGGTAGCCGTCTTCGGTGGTGAGGCGCATGTCGTAGTGCTGGCCGGGCAGGTGCGGTTGCCAGGCGGGCAACTGCAACGAGAAGGTTTTGATGCGGGGTGTTTCCTGCACAATGGCTTTTACCAGACCTAGCTGCCACGCTACTTTAGTCATCGTTCAGGCTAGCCTGGTAGTCGGAATCGTCAGAGCGGTAGCGCTGCTCCTTCCACGGGTCGCCGTACATGCTGTAGCCGCCCCGCTCCCAGAAACCGGGCTCGTCCTCTTCCATAAAGCGCAACCGGTTGACCCACTTGGCGCTTTTCCAGAAATAGAGGTGCGGCACTACCAATCGCGCCGGGCCGCCATGCTCCGGAGTCAGCGGCTTGCCGTCATAGCGTAAGCCAATGAAACCCTTACTGTTACGCAGGCCTTCCAGAGGCACGTTGGTGGTGTAGCCGCCGTAGGAATACGCCATTATATGGCTTACTTCGGGCAGAAGCTTAACGTGTTCGAGTAGCGTGTCGAAGCTCACGCCTTCCCACTTCGTATCGAGCTTCGACCACTTCGTGACGCAGTGAATATCCGTGGTGAACGATTGTTGGGGCAAGGCATTGAACTGCTCCCACGTCCATTGCACCGGCTCCTCTATCAAGCCTTCCATCTTAAACGTCCAGTTGGCCAGCGCGATACGCGGCGTAGGACCGGCCGAAAGCACGGGAAAATCGGGGGTTTCGTACTGGCCCGGCGGAATCCGGTCGCTGGCTGTCGATTCACGTTTGCGCCCAAACCCTTTGTTGAAGAAAGCCGCCATAGCGTTGCAAAGCTGAAGAGTGAACGGGCGGAAGGTAGTAAAATATTCAGTTGGTGGTCGTTCTGGTGCGGACCTCACCCCCATCCCCTCTCCTTGGGGAGAGGGGTGCGTTCTGCTAAACAAACCTAGGTCGGCTGGCACCCCCGAGAGGATGGGGTGAGGTCCGCACTCAGGCAGGCCAGGCAACGTACCGCGGCTTACCGCGTCCTTGTCCTTGTCCTTGTCCTTGTCCTTGTCCTGTTTCAGGTTGTCACAGACCTGGAAAACTACCTACTTTCGTATTCCATTCGGGCTGCTAAAAACGCTTGTCTTCCTAAATCATTCGTTGCAGCCTCTTAACAACTTCATTTTTCGCATGATCCAACCCCTAATGCGCAATGCCGCGGCGATTATCGTCTTCCTTCATCTGGCCGTCGGGCCGGGTGCGTGGGCGCAAGTCGGTCCTGGCACTCAGTGGACCAAAGATGGCTACGGCTATATGCGGGCTCAAGATGACGAAATCGTGCAACTCGACGCACGTGACCCCAGCAAGTCGACAACGCTCATCAACAAGCAGTTACTAACACCGCAAGGCCAGACGGCACCGCTGAAAGTACGCCGCTTCGCTTTCTCCGACGACGGCCGCAAAGTGCTCATCAATACCAACACCAAGAAGGTCTGGCGCTACGACACCCGCGGCGACTACTGGGTGGTCGACCTAGGTAGCAAGAAGCTCACGCAGCTCGGCAAAGGTCGGCCGGAGTCGTCGCTGATGTTTGCCAAGTTCTCGCCCGATGGCAGCAAAGTGGCTTATGTGAGCGAACATAATCTTTACGTCGAGAACCTGGCCGACAACCGCATCACGTCTCTTACCACCGACGGCACCGACCGCCTCATCAACGGCACCTTCGACTGGGTGTACGAGGAGGAGCTGGACTGCCGCGACGGTTTCCGCTGGGCACCCGACGGGCAGAAGCTAGCTTACTGGCAGCTCGACGCTACCAAGACGCGCAACTATCTGATGCTGAACACGACGGATCAGCTGTATCCGTTCACCGTACCGGTAGAGTACCCGGTGGTAGGTGAAGACCCGAGCCGCTGCCGCGTGGGCGTGGTGCCGGTAGCAGGTGGCGCTACCAAGTGGATGGACGTGCCCGGCGACGCCGTGCAGCACTACATTCCGCGCATGGAATGGGCCGGCAACGATGAGCTGATTCTTCAGCAGCTGAATCGTCGCCAGAATGAAAGCAAGCTCATGCTTTGCACCGCCAGCAGCGGTGCCGTGAAGCCGCTGTACAGCGAAACCGACAAAGCGTGGGTTGATGCCAAAGAAGGTGCCGTGGGCTGGAATTGGATTCAGGGCGGCAAGCGCTTCGTGTGGTCGAGTGAGAAGGACGGCTGGCGCCACCTCTACGCCGTCGACCGCAAAGGCAAGGAGCAGCTCCTAACCAAAGGCGACTACGACGTGATTAGCCTGGAATCGATTGATGAGAAAGGCGGCCAGATCTACTTCATGGCCTCCCCCACCAACGCCACCCAAACCTACCTCTACCACGTACCCCTGAAAGGCGGTAAGGCTGAGCGCGTTACTCCGCAAAACCTAGCTGGCTCGCACAGCTACGATATTTCGCCCAACGGCAAGCTAGCTCTGCACACGTATTCCAGCAGCGCTGTTTACCCGACGGCCGATGTCATCTCGTTGCCCGCGCACCAACGCTTGAGCGGCGGCGAAACACCTGCCCAAGCACAGAATATCAAGCTGCCCAAAGTGGAGTTCTTCCAGGTAAAAACCCAGGATGGCGTGACCCTGGACGGCTGGATGGTGAAGCCCAGCAACTTCGACCCGAAGAAGAAATACCCCATCGTGTTCTACGTGTACGGCGAGCCCGCCAGCCAGACCGTGACAGACCGTTTCGGCACGGGCTTCAACCGCTTGTACCTAGGCAACATGGCGGAGGATGGCTACATTTATGCTTCGCTGGAAAACCGGGGCGCGCCGGCTCCGCGCGGCCGCGAGTTCCGTAAAGCCATCTACCACAACATCGGCAGCCTGAACATCCGCGACCAGGCAATGGGTGCTAAGGAAGTGCTCAAAAATGCTTTCGTAGACACCAGCCGCGTAGCGGTGTGGGGCTGGAGCGGCGGCGGCTCGTCCACGCTGAACCTGCTGTTCCAATACCCGCAGATCTACAAAACCGGTATTTCCATCGCCGCCGTCGATAATCAGCTGAACTACGACAACATCTACCAGGAGCGCTACATGGGTCTGGTGCCCGAAGACAAGCACTACTTCGTGGACAACTCGCCCCTGGCCCACGCCAAAAACCTGCGTGGCAACCTGCTGCTCGTGCACGGCACCGGCGATGATAACGTGCACTACAACAACGCCGAACAGATGATCAACGAGCTGATCCGCAACGGCAAGGTGTTCCAGCTGATGTCGTACCCGAACCGCACACACAGCATCTCGGAAGGCGAAGGCACTAGTCGCCACCTGGCTGCTACTTATACCAAGTTTCTAAAGGATAACTGCCCGCCCGGCGGCCGTTAGGGTCCTTTATAAGCTGTTAGCTGAATTATTGTTCAGCAAGTGTTTATAACAAAAAAAGCCCCGGAAGTCTTCCGGGGCTTTTTTTGTTGTCTGTCATTCCGAGCTGCGCGAGGAATCTGGGTTAGACACCTAGGTTCGTTACTCAGATTCCTCGCGCAGCTCGGAATGACAGACAACCTAGCTTTTACTTCTTGTTGGCGGCTCGCACGGCTTTTACTTCGGCTGCACTAACTGCGGTGGCTTTATTGCCGAAGCTGTTTCGCACAAAGGTCAGCACGTCAGCTATCTGCTGATCGGTTAGGAAGTCGTGGGAGGGCATGACGTTGTTGTACGGCTCGCCGTCGATGTCCACGTCTTGCAAACCGTTGAGCAGCACCTTCGTGAGGCGGGTTTTGTCGCCGAGCACGTAGCTGGTTTTGATCAGCGGCGGGTTCATGTTCTGCACCCCGCCCCCATCAGCCTGGTGGCAGCTGAGGCAGTACTGCGAATAAATCTGCTTGCCCGCCGCAATCGACTTCGATGCTCCGGCAGAGGCAGCGGGCGCTTTGGGTTTCGGCGCTGGTTTCTTCTGCGCCGCTAGCGGCAAACTCAAGAAAACGAGGAAGCACAGGATGCTTAACTTCTGCATACCTAGGTGGTTACTTCTTATTGTAGAAAATGCGGTAAATCGTGCCCTTTGCGTCGTCGGTGACATACAACGAGCCGTCGGGTGCCTGGGCCAGGCCGCACGGGCGGTGGTCGGCGCGACCGGAGGCAACCTTCTCAGGCGCACCGGCAAAGTTATCGGCAAATACTTCCCACTTGCCATCCGGCTTGCCGTTTTTGAAAGGCTGGAATACAACGAAATAGCCGGCTTGTGGCTCGGGGGCGCGGTTCCAGGAGCCGTGGAAGGCGATGAATGCGCCGTTTTTATAGCGCTCCGGGAACATGTTGCCGGTGTAAAACAGCAGCCCATTGGGTGCCATGTGGCCGGGAAAAGCCGCGGCGGGGTCAATAAATTTGGTATCCGCTTCTTTCTTACCATCGCCGCCGTACTCGGGAGCTAGGATTTTCTTCTGCTGCACTTGGTCGTAGTACATGTAGGGCCAGCCGGCGTTGTCGCCTGGCTTCACCGCGTACATGCACTCGGCCGGTAGCTGCGCCGACTGTTTAGCGTCATAAAGGTCGGGGAAGATGTCGTGCAGTTGGTCGCGGCCGTGCTGCATCACAAAGAGCTGGTTATCTTGCTGGTTCCAATCGAGGCCCACCACGTTGCGCAACCCCGTGACGTAGCGCTTACCGTTGCCGTAAGTCTGGTTCATCTGGTTGGCCTTGAACTGCCAAACGCCGCCCGCCGAATCCAGAATCGGGCAGTTCGGCTGACCTAGGGAGCCTTTCTGCCGGTCGCGCTGCTGGCAGGAATTTGAGTACGCCCCGACGTTCACGTACACGTTGCCCGCATTATCCAGCACAATGGATTTGCTTTCGTGCTGGCGGCGGTTGATGAGGCCCGTCACGATTTTCTCCGGCTGGCTCGGGTTGGTTACTTCGCCCTTGTCATTCAGCTTGTAACGAAATACTTCCTGATCGGAGGAGGCGTACAGGTAGCCGTCTTTGTAGTACATGCCGGTGCCGCCATAATTCCCGAAGCCGGTTTTCACCTCGGCTTTGCCGCCGCTGGTGGGTTGCAGCATCAGAATACCCTGCCCAGACTTATTAACGCGGTTAAGCTTGACGTAAATATTGCCCTGCGGCGTGATGGTGAGGTGGCGGGGCCGGGCGCCGGTTTCGGCCACTACGAGGGCGCTGAAGCCAGTCGGCAGCTTCAGGCCGGCATTGTTGGCGTCGGCTACCAGCGTGGGCGGAGTGGTGAGGGCGTACAAGGACAAGCTTCCGACGAGGGCAGCCGGGAGCAGCAGGTAGCGCGTCAAGTTTTTTTTCATGGTGTCAGGTTGGTTTCTCAGAGCGTTTTGAGGGGTGATGGATAACTTACTTTGCACAAGCTACAGACGCGTAGCAGGGCCGGAAGGTTGGAAGCTGGCTCATTACTTTCTGTTGCAGCGAAGCTACAATTCTTCTGCGCATTGGGCACGCCTACCGGTCCGACGCCTGGGGCGTCTGACCAGTTGTCAGTAGAAAAGTAGTTTGCAAGAGGCGGAACCTAGCTTTTACAGCTATCCGCAGATGACAACCGTTTGGAGGCCTTGGGCATCGGACCGGCAGCGTGCACGCTACAACGGCTAGCTAGGTCAATTCTAGCTATTACGCCGCCAGATGAAGCCATCAAGCACATAATGAGTGGCTTGTGGCAGCGCCAACAGCGGTACCAGCAAGGTTAGCCATAAGTGGCTCTCGACAGCGGGCAGCTGCTGAAACCAGCCAAACACCGATGCATGCTCACGCCATACTAAGCCGTCCCACAGACCTTCTTCGGCGTAAGCCAACAGTCCTAGCACACCCAAAACCAGAGCAATGCCATAACGCCCCGTCCACCAGGGCCGCGCTCCGTTGCGGTGCTTGGCAGCCGACTGGCTGGTGGTCCAGATCAAAGCCAGGTACGGAATGCCGTGCGACACCACGTTGAGCAACGTAAAAGCCAGGTCGCCGTTGTAATACACGATGCCGAAATACCACGACACCAAAGTACCTATTACTAGTAAGTTACGTGGCACATTGAAGGTGCGTAAGCGCTGCCAGCTCCGGATTTCCTTACCTAGGTATATCAGCAGCAGGGTACCATAGAGCAGCGTGGCAACAGTGCGCCCAAATGGCCAGTCATGCTGCACAAAGTCGCCATCGACAAACCAGTTGAAATTGCGCGGCGGCGAAAAGTGCCAGTAGAGCAACGGGTAAATTGTGGCGTAGTAGATAATGGCCGTGTTAAGCCAGCCTTGTCCGGGGCTAGGTTCGTGGTGGGAATAGAGCCGCAGGAAGCCATATTGCTGCCGGATGAAATGAAATACGGCCAAATACGCTAACACGCGCCAGAACAGCCATCCTCCCATATAATGCAGCGCTACTCCGGCTAGGTAACAGCCTAATGGCACCATCCAAAACAGCACGCGCTGCCGTTGGCGGCGCACCGGGTCGAAGTACGTCCGAAACAACGTGCTGTACACGTGCGCCACATCAATCAGCACCACCAGCCCAAACCACGCCATCAACGGCATTTGTGCCGTGGCTCGGAACTGCGCCGGCAGCAGCATGACTACCAACAGCGACAGAAACGGCGGACTCAGAATGAACCACCCATCAAACCACATCGAGCGAATCCAGGGCTGAGCGGCGGTGCGATCCTGCGACCTAGCTGCTATGGGGGTCAACAATGCTTTCATGCGGAAGCCAGTATTTCGCGCGCCGCTCGGATGCCTTGGTAAAAGCCTTCCTCGAAGATGGACATACCGCTCAAGTCGGTATGGGCAAAGAAGATTTTCTGGCGTAGCGGCTGAGCCGCCGCAAGGCGCTCCGAGTGCCAGAGGAAGCCGGGCGTGGGTGCAATCATGCCGTGGCCCCACACCCAGATGTCGGCTTGTGCTACGTGGGGCGTCACGCCGGGATGCGCCGTTTCTAGCTCAGCCATAATACGTTGCAGCCACTCATCGTACGAGGTTTGGTAAGCAGCGCGGCGAGCTAGGTCGGGCGCTTCGTCGGCGAGCGGCCAGTACAGGGTAATGACCTTGCGCTCATCGGCCGTCATAGCTAGGTCTTGGTGGTTGGCATTCACGTAGCCTACCGACTTACTGCCGTACACCACATTATCCCAGCACAGCGGCCGACCAGGTCCTTGCGGCAGCCCATCCACCGTTAGGTTCGCCACCACCCAAGGCGCATGATAACAAGCAAGCGCCTTGCTTTCGGCCACACCGGCCAGCAGCCGTTGCGTCACAAATTGCGGGGTAGCGAGCAGTACCTGCTTGGCTTTCAGCTGGACACTCTGCTGCGCCCTCACGTCATACGCCAGCACTTCCACCCCATCCGAGGTTTCACGAAGGGCATACGCGAGGGTTTGCGGCAGAATGTTTTCCGGGCTAGCCCGGCGCAGATGATGCACCAAAAAGCCGTTGCCCTCCGGCCAGGTTAGCACGTCGGAAGCAGTAGCGTTGTGGGCGCTACCTTTGCGCGCGGCAAAGTAGTGCAGGCCCGCCCAGGCAGAAGTCGTGGCAGTCGTAGCACCATAATCGTCTTTACAGCAATAATCTAGGTACCAGCACAAATAAGGTGAAGTGAAGCCCTCCCGCGCCAGGTAATCACCGAACGAAAGCAGATCGAGTTGGCGGAACGTATCGTCGGCCGACGAATGATCGACGGGAATGGCAAAAGCGTCCTTTCCATCGTGCCCTTTGGCTTGGCGCAATTGCTCAATCAGGGCGAAAAACCTAGCTATTTGCTGGCGGTCGGCAGCCGGCACTCCTAGCTCCGGCACTAGGCCAGACTGCCAATACCCTTGGATATTCAGGCGTTCCTCTGGGTCGTGGCAGAGGTGGTACTCATTATAAATCGGCAAACCCGTAGCCGCATCGTAGCCAGTAATGACGCCCGCTTCGCGCAGGAAATCAAGCAGATCTTGGTTGCGCGTATCGGGCACCGGCAGGTAGTGCGCGCCCCACGGATAAGCCGATACTTCGCTGTGCCCCGAGGCCGCATTGCCGCCTACTTGCTCCTCCAATTCTAGCAGCAGCACCTCGTGCACCTCTTGGCGGTGCAGCCAGCGCTTCGCCGCCAGCCCAGCCACTCCCCCGCCCACTATCACCACTTCTGCCTGCAACGTGCGACTAGGTGCGGGCAGTTTACCCGGCTGCCGCAGCAAGTGCCCAAGGACGTGGCTTGCTCCGTGTAGCGTCCCCTGAATATGCCCCCGCGAAGCCGTTGCCGACCCACAAGATTCTAGTAATAAGCTAGGTCCAAGCATCACACCGATAAGACCAGCGCTTGCACGAGCTAAGAAGGCGCGGCGGGAAACCTCACTTCCAAGCCTCCTCTCCTGGGAAGAGGGGTAATTAGCTTTTAGTTTTCTAGAGTTGAAAATCACGAATACAAAGTATCACCTGTAAAACTAGTACCAGAACCTAGCTTCTCGCAAATATTTGGTGCACAGCACCTTTCCAAAAATAACCAAGAAGTAAGATGCGCTCTAGTGCGTGTACGGCCCCCAGTCTTCTTCAAAATACCGCACCAGCGCTTGATTATTCAACTGGTTGATTTCCGTGGGCACCTCGGCCATATCCGGCGGGAAGTAGAGCATATCGCGAATGGTGGCAGGGGTTACGTAACGCAAACCGGCGGGCAACCCACCATCGCCCCGCCAATGACCGTTGCGACCCGCCAGCACATAGCCCCACTCGCCAAACGAAGGCACGTAGCAGTGATAAGGAATGGTGTGAAAACCAGCCGCATCCAACGTGTGCCGCACGCACCAAAATGACTGCCGAGCCACGTAAGGCGAGGTACTTTGTACCACTATCAGTCCGCCGGAAACTAGCAGCTTATCTAGCTCCCGGTAAAAGGCTGCCGTGTAAAGCTTACCTACCGAGTAGTTCGACGGATCGGGAAAGTCTACCACGATACAGTCGTAGCGGGTGGTGTCCTGCCGCACCCATTGGTAGGCGTCGCCGTTGATTACCTGCACTCTAGGATTTAGCAGCGAGCCTTTGTTTAGCGCCAGCAGCATCTGGTTATGCTGAAACAGGTGCGTCATGCCCGGGTCCAGGTCTACCAGCCGAATGCTTTGCAACTGGTTGTACTTCAGCAGTTCGCGCACGGCTAATCCATCGCCGCCGCCCAGCACCAGCACCCGCCGGGCGCGGGGCAGCGCCTGCATGGCGGGGTGCACCAGCGCTTCGTGGTAGCGATATTCATCGGCGGAGCTGAATTGCAGGTTGCCATTCAGAAAAAGGCGCAGCTCGCGGTTGTTCTTGCTCAGCACAATGCGCTGATACGGGGTGCTTTTGCTATAAATAACCTGATCCTGAAAAGCGAGGGTCTCAGTGTAGGTCATGATGCGCTCGGCATAGGCAAACCCCACTCCCAGCATCAGCAAGGCGCCTATGATAACGCCGGTAAATTGACGGCGGTACGGTCGGGTTTCGCGAAAGCGGTGCAACGCCACGGCGGCCACTATCACATTTAGCGCGCCGAAAAACAACGACGTCCGGATCAGACCTAGCTGCGGCACCAGCACCAGCGGGAAAATCAACGACGCCAGCAGCGCCCCGATGTAGTCGAAGGTAAAAACTCTCGATACCAGCTCCTTAAAAGCAAACCGATCTTCCAGAATGCGCATCAGCAGCGGAATCTCAAGGCCAACCAGCACGCCCGTCAGCCCCACCAACGCATAGAGCATGAGTCGAAACGAGGTGACGTACTCGAACAACACGAACAGCAGCGGCGCCGAAAATCCACCAACCAGCCCCACCAGAATTTCCAGCCGAATAAACCACTTCAGCAACGGCTCATCCAGGTAGCGCGACAGCCACGAGCCAATGCCCATCGAGAACAGGTACGCCCCGATGATAGTAGAGAACTGCGTCACCGAGTCGCCGAGCAGGTAGCTAGCTAGGGTGCCCGCAATCAGCTCGTAGATCAGCCCGCACGTAGCAATAACGAACACCGAAGCGAGCAGCAGCCCCGGCAAGTGGTCGGGGGTAGCAGTAGCGCGGCGCGGCGGCGATACAACCGGCTCGTTACCCATGAATAGCCGCGCTGATAATAATCGCCACGGACAGCATAAAGGCCCCGGCTACGATAGCAAGGGCCGTATTGTGCTCGTCAATAATTTCTCGCCAGAGCGTGCGGGGGGTCAGCTTTTCCACGACAATAAAGCTCACCACCAGAATCAGAATGCCGAGCAATGAATACACGACCGAAGCCGTAATAAGCTTGAAGTTGAGGTATTCCATTGGGAGAAAAGTTTACTTGTGGTAGTAAGTACTGTGCCCGGCCCGCCCGCCGGAGAAGCCATTGCCGTTGATGTTTTCGGTGCTCTCGTTGTCGTCGCCGAGCAGGCGGGTGCCGGTCAGGCCGGCCCACACGAAGGTGCCGTAGCCAAGCAGCGCCAGGAAGGCGTAGTACCGAATCGACCAGAGTTGACGAAGGAGGTTCACGAGATATAATTAAGTTGTCGGTCCAAAATCACTGTTTTCCCAACGTTGCCGCTCGTGGTAAGAGCGTCGCCAGAATTGAATACCCGGATAAATAAGCAGAATAAGCAGCAGCAATATGGCATTGGAATGCAACGACGATTGCTGGCTAACACTGAGGTAAATAGGTAAATCCAAACCAACTTCCGACGTTGGATATATATTTAGATGATAACGTCCGGTGGGAATCTTTCCTAGCGTAGCTTCTTGCTCCTGGCTACCCTCACTCCAACTTTCCCCGCCTTCGTACCCGTGATAATACTCCAAGGCTTTTGAGAATTCGTAACTCTGCCCCGTCTTCTCATTGATTAACGACACGGGTAATTCCAGCCATTGATTGTCTAAAGTGGAGCGCATCTGCACCGAGAGAGCCGCCGGGCCTTCCACCTGAAACGAAGTCGATACAATAACTGCTTCACTTCCCGCGCTACCCGTTGTAGGCAGCGAAGCATCGAGTCGGCTGTGAAACTGCTGAGTCAGCAACTGACGCTCGGGTCTGATTCCCAGCAGTATTAGCTGAGTAGCAACCACTAGCAACGCCAGGAGTAGCGTGAAGCTCTTCAGAGCGGGCCACGTTTTCTGTCCGGGTGCAGGTTCAATGGCCCCCACTCCTAGCGGATCGGGCAACGCGTATCTTTCTATATCGAAAGCTTTAGCTATCTGCTTAGAGTTTACATGTTCAGCTTTATACCAGTTGGATGTTTTGTCCGCTTTACGCTCTTCCACCAGCATGTAAGGTGGCGCCACGAACTCATTAACGTTTAGATTTTCGTCTTCTCGAATGTCCCAATCAAATTCGCCAACAGCGTACATGATCCGGGGTGAGTACCGGTTGTAAAGCATGTAGGTGGTGTTATCGGCTTCAACATAGCCGTAACGTGAGGCAGGTTGTCCTACACGATAATTCTGTTGGGCAGCTTTTATAAACATCCAGTGCCCTTCATATATAGCTAACTGGGCGTACTTGTCGGGCAAGCTGAACAGCGTATACTCGCCCCATTTATACTCCACTTCTGTATTCTTGGCTTCTTTCCGGGCCATGTAGCCAATCACGCGGTAAGTCAAGCCATCAGGCATTACGCCTTGTGTACCTAGGGGCAGTACCTGCGGAATATACTTCGGAGTTCTAGACCACCGCGAACTGACAATTACCTTCGCGGGCTCATGGCCTTCCTTCCGAATATACGCCTCACACGACGGACACGCGTAAAAAGTACTACTCGCTGGGTCATAAGATGAAATATCCATCGAGCAGTTAGGACACTCGAATTGCTCCACAATGCCGGAAGGAACCAACTCAGCGCTCATCGAACTACTTCCGTTTTGGTTTGCTCCGTAGCCTCAAAGAAGCGTAGGGTTTCGGCGTACAGCTGGCGCACCGTGGCCGAGTTGTCGCGCTGAAAGTTGGACAGAAATACGTCGAAGGTAGCCAAGCCGTACTCGGGCCAGGTATGAATGCTCAGGTGCGACTCTGTGAGGCCGATTACGGCCGTGAAGCTGCCGTTCGGAAACGTGTGGTACACCTCCCCCACTTTCGTTAGGTGCAAGGCGGCAATCTGCTGATCGAAAAACTGCCGGCACGCACTGGCATCGATTAAGTGATAAGTGGGAGCCATGAAGGTGGCCAGAATATGTAACCCAGGAGTATAAATGTGCATCAGATAGTGGTTGCGTGCAGTTTGGCAATTAGCTAGCTAATAGTGCAGGCGCTGCCTCTTCCGCTTATTACTTCCAAGATACTTGAGCTAGGTATGCCAGCCAAGCTAGCCAGGCACCATCGCCAAACCGACAACTATTAAACCAATAGCAAATCAGGGGCTACTTCATGTAACTTTACCGAAGATTCTATAAATCTACCTTGCTGAAGCGCTGCGTATTTGTTTCTTACCTACGCCTCACAATTCGCTACCTTCGTCTCTACTTGCGCTCATCTGTTCTCTAATTTACCCCATGCCCAAAATTCTAATCATCGACGACGAACGGGCCATTCGTAATACTCTGAAGGAGATTCTGGAGTACGAAAGCTACGCCGTAGACCAGGCCGAGGACGGCCCTACGGGCCTAGATATGCTCGTCAAAAACAAGTACGACGTGGTGCTCTGTGACATCAAGATGCCGAAAATGGACGGCCTTGAAGTGTTGGAGCGCGCCCAAACCATATCGCCCGATTCCGCTTTCATCATGGTATCGGCGCACGGCAGCATCGAAACGGCCGTGGATGCCACCAAAAAAGGCGCGTTCGACTTTATCCAGAAGCCCCCGGATCTGAACCGTTTACTCATCACGGTGCGCAACGCCCTTGACCGCACCAAGCTGGTGACGGAGACGAAAACCCTCAAGAAGAAGATTGCCAAAAGCTCGGAGATGGTCGGCAACTCGGCCGCGCTGAGTGTGGTGCGCAAGGCCATCGAGAAGGTAGCGCCTACTGATGCCCGTGTGCTCATCACCGGGCCGAACGGGGCGGGTAAGGAGATGGTAGCCCGCCAACTGCACGAGCAGAGCAACCGTTCCAGCGGCCCGATGGTGGAAGTTAACTGCGCGGCTATTCCGTCGGAGTTGATTGAAAGCGAGCTATTTGGCCACGAAAAAGGCTCGTTTACCTCGGCTGTCAAGCAGCGTATCGGCAAGTTCGAGCAAGCCAACGGTGGCACGCTGTTCCTCGACGAAATCGGCGACATGAGCCTTTCGGCGCAGGCCAAAGTGCTGCGAGCCTTGCAGGAAAGCAAGATTACCCGCGTGGGTGGCGAGAAGGAAATTTCGGTAGACGTGCGCGTGGTAGCGGCCACCAACAAGAACCTGGTGCAGGAAATTGCCGACCGCAACTTCCGCGAAGACTTGTACCACCGCTTGTCGGTTATTCTGATCCAGGTGCCGGCCCTCAACGACCGCCGCGAAGACATTCCGGACCTCGTGCAGAAGTTCCTGAACGACATAGCCCGCGACTACGGCAACAAGCCCAAGAAAGCCGACGCTGCCGCGTTGAAATATCTGCAAAGCCTCAACTGGACCGGCAACATCCGGGAGCTGCGCAACGTGGTGGAGCGCTTGGTTATCATGAGCGATGACATCATTACGGAAGCCGACGCCAAGGCGTATTCAGGTAAGTAACAACCATATACCCAACAAAAAAGCCTAGGTTCTCACCTAGGCTTTTTTGTCAAGCTATCAGCTGATTACAGCCGCGCACGTCCGAGTTATCCATCCTCCCCAGCACCTCAAACGAACCATCCGGATGCTGGCGAGCTAGGTCCTTCGTTTCAATGAAAGCGCATGAATCAATGTTCGCCAGGTCGATGACGTTGATGGCGCCGTCGGGGCGGGTAGTGGAGACGGAGAACGGATCGGACGGGTCGCGCAGCAGAATGCGCAGCGGCACGGGCTGATGAAAACGGCCGTCGCCGAGGCTGTAAGCCTGCGAAAGCAATTCCGTCATGCCATACTCGGAGTGGATGCCGGCGGGGCCAAAAGCTAGCTTCAGCTCCGCGTGCAACTCCTCTCGAATCATTTCGCGGCGGCGGCCCTTCATGCCGCCGGTTTCCAGCACTGTAAGATGTTGCAGCTCAGGCGCCGGGCCGTATTCGGCAGCCAGGTCGAGCAGCGCGTATGTTACGCCAATAAGCATGACGTGACGACCTAGGTTTTTCGCTTCCCCTAACGCTTGCAGCAGCGCGGCATGGTCGTGCAGGAAAAACGCAGGCTGCGTTTGGCCGGATTCCTTGGCAAAATAATCGACCATTGCTACCAACGACGATTGGCCTTGTTCGAGGTAAGAAGGCAGCAACGCCAGAAATGTCCACTCGCGCACCGGGCTGTAGGTCTGCTCGAAGATGCGGGCGGCATTTTGGCGGTACAGCTGCGGGTCGCGCAGCAAGTGTCGGCTGCGCTGCTGCATGGTCGTGCCGCTGCTCAGAAACACTTCCTGCGGCTCCCATTCGGCCGGCTCGGTGCGTACCTCGTGGGTTTTGAAAAACTCGATAGGCAGAAACGGAATATCGGTGAGCTGCTGCACCGTCTGCGGGTCACGGCCCAGCAAACCTAGGTATTCGGTATAGGGTGGGCAATGCGCCGCCTGATGCCGGAACAGCGCCAACGCGGTTTGTTCAAAATCAGCAGCCGTCAGGTACGGTAGCTGCCGTAGGTAGGCGTCGCGGAAACTCATTACAACACGATTCAGTTAGCGGTTCGATATAACAAATAGCCCGACTCTTCGTTGAGAAGCTGTATATTCAGGCTGTTCAGCCAACGGGTTGGCGGCTGCTTTTTTCTACGTGATATGACCAACTTTTCTACTCCATTGCGGCTGTTGGGGCTGGCTTTTCTGGTGCTGCTGGCGAGCCTTACTGTTTCGTCCTGCATCACCGCTCCCGATTACTCCGACACGCCCAGCATTGATTTTAAGCGTATTACCAAAGAGCGCTACGTAACGGGTAGTGGCACCTTCGACAGCGTGAAGGTGACCATTTCTTTTAAGGATGGCGACGGTGACCTAGGTCTGAGCAATGACGAAACAAATTCGCCTTACCAGGAGAAAAACACAGATGGTACCGCCAATCGCTTTTACAACAATTACTTCTTTCAAGCTCAGATTCTGCGTAATGGCGAGTACAAAGACACCATCCTGAATGGCATTCCTTATGATAGTCGCTATCCGCTGCTTAACACAAGCGGGCGGGCCGAACCGCTCAAAGGCGAGTTAACACTCAGTCAAGAAGTCTTCGCTGGAACTTTCCCGACCGGCTCGAAAGTACGCTATAAAGTTAGCATCGTAGACCGGGCGCTGCACGAGAGCAACACCATTCTTACCGACCCGATTCAGTTCTAATCCGAACCAACCTAGGTTTCATTTCCCCAAACGAAAGCCCGCTCAGACAGCAGTGTCTGAGCGGGCTTTTTGCTGCTAATGCCCTAGTAAATAGCAGGAAAGCGCTTCGGGTCGGCTTCGCTCATCAGCTCATACACCGTGTCGAATACGTCCTCGGCGTTGGGCTTGCTGAAGTAGTCGCCGTCGGTGCCGTAGGGTGGGCGATGGGGCTGCGCGGCGAGGCAGCGGGGCTGCGCGTCGAGGTAGCGGTAGGCCTGCTGCCCGTCGAGCACCTGCTGAAGCATGTAGGCCGTGCCCCCCCCGGGCACGTCTTCGTCGGTGAACAGCACCCGGTTGGTTTTGCGGATGCTGTCAGTAATCAACTGGTCGGTGTCGAAGGGCAAAAGCGTCTGCACGTCAACTACTTCAACCGAGATGCCGACTTTGGCGAGCTGCCGGGCGGCATCCAGCACAATGCGGCACATTGAGCCGTAGGTGACAATCGTCACATCGGTGCCTTCCAGCAGCACTTCCGGCACGCCGAGCGGCACCGTGAATTCTCCAACGTTCTGCGGAATGGTTTCCTTGAGGCGATAGCCATTAAGGCATTCAATAACCAGGGCCGGCTCATCAGAGCGAAGCAACGTGTTGTAGAAGCCCGCTGCCTGCGTCATGTTGCGCGGCACGCAGACGTGCATGCCCCGCAAGCTGTTCAGGATCATTCCCATCGGTGAGCCCGCGTGCCACACGCCTTCCAAGCGGTGGCCGCGCGTGCGCACAATAAGGGGCGCCTTTTGCCCACCTTTGGTGCGGTATTGCAGCGTAGCTAGGTCGTCGGACAGAATCTGGATGGCATAAAGGAGATAATCTAGGTACTGAATCTCCGTAATCGGCCGCAGTCCGCGCAGCGCCGCCCCGATGCCCTGCCCCACGATGGTGCATTCGCGAATACCAGTATCCGTCACGCGCAGCTCGCCGAACTTGGCCTGCAAACCGGCAAAGGCTTGGTTTACGTCCCCAATCTGCCCCACGTCCTCCCCGATGGCGAAGATGGTAGGGTCGCGGCGGAAGTTGGCGTCGAAGCAGGCTTGCAGCACCTCACGGGCGTCTACCTGCGGAGCATTGGGCGCAAACTCGGCTTTCACCTCCGTGATGTTCAAGGCGGCCTGCTCGCTCTGGCTATATAGGTAAGAATTGTAGCGGTCGGCGTTTTCGGCCGTGGCCTGCTCCAGCCACTGTTGCAGCTCCCGCCGCGCACCGATGCGCTGCCCGCGGACCTGCCGCAACGCCCGGCGCGCCGTCCGGATGATGTCGGCGCGGAGGGCGGTGGGGTTCTGCTTCAGGTGCTCAATCGACTTGTGGAGGTTGTGGGGCTTCTCGGCTTCCTTAGCCAGCTTTTCCAGCAGCTGACTTAGCTCCTCGCGCTCCTGCTGAATCGGGTTGAAGAACGCCTGCCACGAAGCAGTGCGCGCTTTTTTAACTGCGTCCAGCGCTTCATCTTCTATCCGAAACAGCTCCTCGGGCGTGGCGTAGCCTTCCTTGAGCAGCCACTGGCGCATCTTGCGCAGGCAGTCGTGTTCCTGCTCCCAGGCTAGGCGCTCTTTGTTTTTATAACGCTCGTGCGAGCCGGAGGTCGAGTGGCCCTGCGGCTGCGTTACTTCCGTAACGTGAATCAGCACCGGCACATGCTCGCGGCGGCACACGTCGGCGGCACGCTGGTAGGTTTCGAGCAGCGCCGGGTAGTCCCAGCCTTTCACCACGAAAATCTCGAAGCCCTGCTCGCCGGGTCCGTTGCGCTGGAAACCGGCCAGTATCTCACTGATACTCTGCTTGGTGGTCTGGTATTCAGCAGGTACTGAGATGCCGTAATGATCGTCCCACACCGACACGAGCATCGGAATCTGGAGCACACCGGCGGCATTGATGGCCTCGAAAAACATGCCTTCCGAGGTGCTGGCGTTACCAATAGTACCGAAAGCCACCTCGTTGCCATTCACCGAAAAATCAGTAAAGGCGTGCAGCTCCGGGTTCTGGCGGTACAGCTTCGAGGCGTACGCCAGCCCCACCAAGCGCGGCATTTGGGCGGCCGTGGGCGAAATGTCGGCGCTGGAATTCTTGCTCGACGTCTGGGGCTTGAAGTTGCCATCCTCGTCGAGCAGCCGGGTGGCGTAGTGGCCGTTCATGCAGCGGCCACCGGTGGCGGGGTCCGCTTCTACGTCGGTGTGGGCGTAGAGCTGGGCGAAGTATTGCTGTAAGTTCAGCTCGCCGGCCGCGAGCATAAAGGTTTGGTCGCGGTAGTAGCCCGAGCGGAAGTCGCCCGCCTGAAAAACGCGCGCCATGGCCAATTGAGGCAGCTCTTTGCCGTCGCCGAAAATGCCAAACTTGGCTTTGCCCATAAATACCTCCTTGCGGCCGGCCAGCGAAGCCTGTCGGCTTTCCCAACCTAGGCGGTAATCACGTAGCAACTCTTCTTTGCTCAGGGCAATGGCCGGAGCCAGCGCCGATTCGACAGTAGACATAGAAAACAAAACGGGTGGACAACAAGCAACTGAAACGAATCAGGGACGCCTAGGCTGCAAACTCGGGGCAAAAGTACGGATTTTGAAAACGACGCCCGGCAAGCGCCTACCTAGCCTGCCATACGCAGCGGAAACGTTTTTGTATATCTTTGTGGTACTGTGGCAGTAACCACTAAAATTGAAGAAGAATACGCCCTGAATCCATCGGATTATTATGCAAAGGCTACAAAGTAGCTCGCGTAATTTGGTGGGCTAGCCTTGGCAGTGTCTTGATAGATTACAGGCTTCGTGTATTATTCGTTTAATTTGTATAGCTCTGGCTGCACCGGCTTACCTTTTCAGAACCGAAATCCTAAAACCTGTACGCTTCACTCTATGAAAAACTTTGTCTCGCTTTTGTTTGGGCTCGGGCTGCTGCTCACCGGCTTCGGCGCTAGTGCCCAGGGCATTATGACGTTTGAAAAAGACGCGCACGACTTCAGCAACGTCGCCGAAGGCACGATGGCCAGCTACGAATTCAAGTTTAAAAATACCGGCACTCAGCCCATCGTCATTGCCAACGTGCAGGCGTCGTGCGGCTGCACCACGCCCGACTGGACCAAGACGCCCGTGCTGCCCGGCAAATCGGGCATGGTGAAGGCCGTGTACAGCAGCGCCGGCCGGCCCGGCGTGTTCAACAAAACTGTGACCGTGACCAGCAACGCGGCTACGCCCAGCACCGTGCTCAGCATCAAAGGCACCGTGCTCGGCAAAGACGAGTTGAAGAGCAAACTCACGCCCGCCCAGCTGGCCCAGTCGCCCCACGCGAAGCTGAACACTACCTCGCACGACTTCGGCAAGATGGAAGTTGGGCAGCAGAGCATTGCCCGCTTCGCGGTGCAGAACACCGGCAAGCAGGATTTGGTCCTGGGCATGCTGTCTTCGTCGTGCAACTGCGTAGGCTACAAGGCTACGCCACAGCCCATTAAGCCCGGCCAAAGCGCACCCGTCGAGTTGATCTACGCGCCCCGGCAAGCCGGTCAGTCGCTGGAAGTCGTGACGATGAGCTCCAATGACCTGAGCGGCGACGCCAAAGTGACGCTTCAGGCCAACGTAGTACGCGACCTGAACGCGGCCAGCATGGTGAAGGAAAGCGGCTCAGCGGTTCCGTTTAAGTAGACAACCTAGGTTGCTGACTATCTGAGTCTGGCCCCAGCGGAGTGGCACCGGTCATTAGAACCTAGGTGGCGCCCTGCTGGGGCTAGGTCGTTTTTTACAGGCCAGGTTCTACCCATATACCGCCCCACTGGAGCTAGCTTACAGCTCCGCAACTTGAGTTGATCAAGATGCAGCACGCAGCCTGCGTTTCGCGTATCGTTGCACAGTTTATTGTTATGACGAACCAAAAGGCGGCGCGCAACATTTAGCGTTCAATGAAGCGCGAAGCGCAGGCTTCGTGCATCGTCTATATATCGTATCTTTGCGGCCGTTTTTCCACCCGTAGTTTTCTCCTTTATTCCTCCCTTCACCATGATTATCGGCGTTCCGAAAGAAATTAAGAATAACGAAAACCGCGTAGGCCTGACACCCGCAGGCGTCGCGGAGCTGCGTAAGCATCATCACACCGTGTACGTGCAGGCTTCGGCTGGCGTAGGTAGCGGCTTCCAGGATGCTGAGTATGAGCAAGCTGGCGCCGTGGTGCTGCCGACCATCGCTGACGTGTACGCGCAGGCGGAGATGATCATCAAGGTGAAGGAGCCGATTCAGGAAGAATACGCGCTGATCCGGGAAGGCCAATTGCTGTTTACGTACTTCCACTTTGCTTCGAGCGAGGAGCTGACCCACGCCATGATCGAGCGCAAGGCAACCTGCCTCGCCTACGAAACCGTGGAGCGCGCCGACCGCTCGCTGCCGCTGCTGGTGCCGATGAGCGAAGTAGCTGGTCGCATGGCGCCGCAGGAAGGCGCTAAGTACCTGGAGAAACCGCTGAAAGGCCGTGGCATTCTGCTCGGCGGTGTGCCCGGCGTGAAGCCTGCGCACGTACTCGTGCTGGGTGGCGGCATCGTGGGTACGCAGGCGGCGAAAGTTGCGGCCGGCCTAGGTGCACAGGTGACCATCATGGATATCAGCCTGAACCGTTTGCGCGAGCTGGACGACATCATGCCCAAAAACGTGGTGACGGTGTACTCCAACGAGTACAACATCCGCGAAGCCATCAAAACCGCCGACCTCATCGTGGGCGCCGTGCTGATTCCGGGCGCGAAAGCGCCGCACCTCATCACCCGCGACATGCTCAAGACAATGAAGGCCGGCACGGTGCTCGTCGACGTAGCTGTGGACCAGGGCGGTTGCATCGAAACCTGCAAGCCCACCACCCACGAAGATCCGACCTTCATCATCGACGATATTGTGCACTATTGCGTGGCCAACATGCCCGGCGCGGTGCCCTACACTAGCACCCTGGCCCTGACCAACGCCACGCTGCCTTACGCCGTAAAAATAGCCAACCTAGGTTGGCAGGAAGCCTGCCGCCAGAACTCCGATCTGCGCCTCGGCCTGAACGTGGTAAACGGCGAGGTCGTCTACAAAGGCGTGGCGGAAGCCTGGAATCTGCCGCTCGTTAGCGTGGATTCAGTATTAGAGCCGGCCCACGTCTAGGTTTAGATTAATTTTGTGAAAAGCCTTCCCGACGCTAGGTTGGGAAGGCTTTTCTTCTTTTGCCGAAATAACGTCGTTTCGGCTTTTACTTTGATCCGCAGCCAGCTCCATGCTGGATTTGATTACATGATTGGAATTCTGTTCACGGGCGCACCTATCACCAACGCCACGACCCTCGCTCTGCTTCCCTCCTACCTCCAAGATTTTCTGCGTAAGCAAAATGGTGTGGTCGCCTACTTCGGCGGCCTGCACATTCGGGGCTGCGGCGGCGTGCCGGCCTGGCATTCGCTCGAAGAAGTTTGGCACGGCCCAAATGCCTTTTGGCGCACCTACGACACTGTAGAGCGGTCGGATATTCCGTTTGCGCAGGATTGCCTTGGCAACCAGTTCCTGCTGCGCCAAGATGCCGTGTTCTTCCTCGATACCGAAACCGGCGAGCTAGCCGACCTGGAAGTCGACTTCAAGCACTTCCTGTTTGGCGTGGAAAAATTTCCGGTCGATGCCCTGGGTATGCAGCCGTTGCGCACGTTCCAGCAAGGTGGCGGGGTGCTTCAGCCTGGGCAGTTGTTAAGGCTTTATCCGCCGGCTTGTATTGCAACCAAGGACAAGACAAAGACCAGCCTCAAGGCGGTACCTAACGCCGAGCGCCTAGCTTGGCTGGCTGATTTCTACCAGAAAATCAAAGGCTTACCCGACGGGCAGTCGATTCAATTCAAGTCGGGCGAATAACGTGGCAATGCGCATGCCTTCTCTTGCTTTGCGCCTGTTGCTGCGGCGCTTTTCCCTGCTGCTTGGGTTGTATCTGCTGCTGCGGCTAGGTTTTTACGCGGCCAATCATACCGTTTTCCAGGAGGCATCCGGCGGACAGGTGCTGTGGGCCTTCTGGCACGGCTTCCGGTTCGATATTTCGGGGTTGCTGCTGCTGAACCTACCGTTTATGGTGTTGTCACTGGTGCCGGCGTTTGGGCGAGCCTGGCAACGCTTTTTGCGCGGCGTGTATTTGGTAATCAATTCGATAGGCCTAGCCCTCAACATCATTGACACGGAGTATTTCAAGTTCATCGGGCGACGTACGTCCAACGAGCTTTCCACGATTGGCTCCGATGTGCAGCGCCAGGCCGTGCAGCTGCTAGGTCATTACTGGTACCTGCTAATTCCGTTCATTGGGTTGATGGTGCTGCTCGGCTACCTGTACCCGATGCCTTCGGGCCAGGCTACCGCTCAGCTTGCTTTTCCAACTACCCGGCTGCGCCGATTTGGGCTCGGGGCGCTGGAAGTGGCTTTAGTGGCTTTTGGGGTGGTGCTGGGTATTCGGGGAGGCTTGCAGCTGAAGCCGTTGCGCACGGGTCACGCGTTTGTGCAGCAGCCCGCCGTGCTAGGTCATCTGGCCCTGAACAGCACCTTCACGTTCCTGAAAAGCCTGGGCTACCAGACCGCGGAGCACAAGCACTACTTCACTTCGCCCGCTGATTTGCGCCGGGCGTTGGCTGCTAGCCATCTGCCAGTGCAGCTAATAAAAAGAGGCGCTCCGCCCGATAATGTGGTGGTGCTGCTTTTGGAAAGCTTTGCCTCTGAGTATACGGGCATCGAAAACGGCGGCAAAGGCTACACGCCTTTCTTCGACTCGCTGGCTACCAAGGGCCTGTTTTTTCGGGAGCATTATGCCAACGGCCGCCGCTCCATCGAGGCGCTACCGGCCGCGCTGGCGGGGCTGCCTTCGCTGATGGAAGGCCCGTTTATCACCTCCAATTACCAGACCGATGAGCTGCATGGCCTAGGTGAGCTGCTGGGCCGGCAGGGCTACACCACGTCCATGTTTCATGGGGCGCAGAATGGTACGATGGGCTTCAACACCTTCGCCGGTATTGCGGGCATACAGCGCTATTACGGCCTGGAAGAATACCCCGGCGGCGCCGGCAGCCCCGACTACGATGGGCACTGGGGCATCTTCGATGAGCCTTATCTTCAGCACTTTAATCAACAGTTAAGCAAGCAAAAAGAGCCTTTCTTCTCCACACTGTTCACGCTCAGTTCCCACGAGCCGTTCACCGTGCCGGCCAAGTACACGGGTCGTTTCCCGGCGGGCGATTTGCCCATTCACGCCACCATTGGCTACACCGATCATGCGTTGCGGCAGTTCTTCAAGGCCGCCAGCCGGCAGCCGTGGTACCAGCACACGCTGTTCATTCTGCTGGCCGACCACACATCGCAGACCAGCCGCCCCGGCTACCAGAACGACCTAGGCAACTACAAAACGCCGCTGCTCCTCTTCCACCCCGGTCGCACCCTGCCCGCTGCCGATGTGCACCGCATCACCCAGCAAGCCGACGTGCCCGCCACCGTGCTCGACTACCTAGGTTTCAACGCTGATAATCAACTGCTTCCCTTCGGCTACTCCGTTTTTGACAAGGACAATTCCGGCCGGGCCATCTACCTAAGCGGCGGCTCCTACTTCCTGGTTCACCGCGACTTCGTAACGGAGCTTACCGTCGACAACAAAGTGCTGCTCTTTCCTTACCAAACGCATTTCATTCCGGCGGAGCCGCTCCCCCACCCCGATCCGCGAAAAGTGCAGCAGTACGGCGACGAGCTGAAAGCCTGTGTGCAGTTTTTCGTGAATGGGTTAGCTGATAATCAGCTGTATAAGTAAACCTAGGTTCCGATTGCCGATGCCTTAGTAACTGTCATGCTTCATCTGGCGTCCGCTTGTCGAAGCATCTCTCCCGCCAAAGTAAATGAATACCGTTGCGGTAGAGATGCTTCGACAAGCGGACGCCAGATGAAGCATGACGTTTTGGTAAAGCACGCGAGATTCCTCGCAAGGCTCGGAATGACGTTCTATTAACCTAGGTTCTTGGCTACACGTTGCGCGGCTTCGTAATCCGGAATTTCCGCTAGCTGCTCGTTGCGGCGCTGCGCGAAGTCAACGTGCCAGCAGTAGTGTTGCAACCCATTGGTTAGAAGCAATAAAGGCGCGCCGATGGTCTGATTATAAGTAGCGGCCTGGTGCGCTACGGCTGCCGTGATAGGCACCGTAGTGGCTTTGCATTCGACCAGCAGCAAGGGCTTTCCATCGGCGTCGAAGGCACAAAGATCGGTGCGCTTCTGGCGTTGGTTGTAGGCGTGGCCGCGCTCCAGGGCGAGTAGGCCGCGCGGGTAACCTAGGTGGTCGATGAGGTAATGAACGACGTGTTGGCGCACCCATTCCTCGGGCGTCAGCACCACGTTCTTGCGGCGTAAAACGTCCCAGATTAGCGAGTTTGGGCCCGATTTTGTAAGTTTGTACTCGAAAGGCGGCAGGTTCAGCGCTTGCATCACCTACAAAGGTACCGCATGGAAAATCTGTTTCCGCTTTTCACTGAGGTGCCGTCGTACAGTTTTGTGTGACGGCTTTTTTGTTTTTAAAAGGCTGGTTGTTGAATGGTTAAATGGTTGAATTGTCAAATGGCTGAGCTACCGATTTTAAGATTCTCAACTGGATGCACCCTTTTATCAAGCAATTAACCATTTAACAATCAACCATATAACAATATAATTCCATGAAAGACAAAGCCTCCATTGTGGAGAACTGGCTGCCGCGCTACACGGGCGTTCCGCTCAAGGAGTTCGGGCAATACATTCTGCTGACCAACTTTATCAACTACGTTCAGATGTTTGCTGAGCAGTTTGGCGTTGAGATGCGCGGCCTGGATAAGCCGATGCAAACGGCTACGGCAAACAATATCACGATTATCAACTTCGGTATGGGCTCGCCGATGGCGGCTACCGTAATGGACTTGCTCTCAGCTATTAAGCCAAAAGCGGCGCTCTTCCTGGGCAAGTGCGGCGGCCTGAAAAGCAAGACCAAGCTAGGTGACCTGATCCTGCCCATTGCCGCCATTCGCGGCGAGGGTACTTCCGATGACTATCTGCCTCCGGAAATCCCGGCCCTGCCCTCGTTCCGTTTGCAACGTGCTGTTTCTTCAATGATTAAGAAGCACGAGAAGGACTACTGGACCGGCACCGTGTACACCACCAATCGCCGCGTGTGGGAGCACGACGCCGCCTTCAAAGACTACCTGCGCCAAATTCGGGCGATGGCCGTGGATATGGAAACGGCGACCATCTTCGTGGTCGGTTTCATCAACGAGATTCCGCACGGCGCGCTGCTGCTGGTGTCGGACAACCCGATGACGCCCGAAGGTGTGAAAACGGCCGAAAGCGACTCGAAAGTGACGGCCGGTTTCGTGCAGGCCCACCTTCAGATCGGCATTGATTCGCTCATTGAACTACAGAACTCCGGCGAATCGGTGAAGCACTTGCGGTTTGAGTAATGAGTTAGCTGTTAGCTGCTAGCCTTCGTCGTTGAACAAAAGCTAACAGCTAGCAGCCAACAGCTAATAGCCAATAGCCAATAGCCAATAGCCAATAAACTTACTCATCGTATTTTCGTCGCTTCACTTACGCTCCTGCTTTTATCAAAAAGTTTTTCGGAAATATCAGCTTTGTCGTACTGCTCAACCTGCTGGTGAAGCCGGGTTGGGTGGTGGTTGAGAATCTGGTGCAGGACCGGCTGGGGCACGCGGCGTTCGGGACGTTCACGGCGCTGTCGGCCTGGACACTCATCATTGCGTCGGTGTCGGACCTAGGTACTACCCAGCTCATGACCAAGCGGGTAGCCGCCAACGCCGATTTTTTACCCGAATACTTCCCGACCCTGCTGCCGCTCAAAGGCTGGCTCATGGCGGGCTTCCTGGCGCTGATGGTTGGCGTCGGGGCGGTGCTAGGTTATCAGGGCCACGTACTGCTGCTGCTGGCGCTCATCGGCGCAGGCCTGCTCCTGACGCAGTACACGCTGTTTTTGCGCGGCGCGCTTCAGGCTCACCAGCGCTTCAATACCGATGCGGTGCTGTCTATTCTGGAGAAGGCGCTGCTGCTGCTGCTGGTGCTCGGTTTGCTGCCCATCGGCCTCACCCTCAACCGCTACGTGGGCGCGCGCTCGGTGGCGGTGCTCTTCACCTTTGTGGTGCTATACGGGCTGGTGTCGCGGCTATACGGGCGGGTGCGCTACCGGCTGCGCTGGGACCACGCCCGCACCCTCCTGCGCGACAGTATGCCGTTTGCCCTCATTGCCCTGCTCTACGGCCTCAATGAACGCGTGGACATGGGCATGCTGGAGCGGCTGGTATCGCCGCAGGAAGCTAGCTACTACGCCGGCGCCTACCGCTGGGTCGATGCCGTGATGATGTATTTGTGGACGGTGCTGCCGCTGTTCTTCGCCAAGTTTGCGCTCGCTACGCACAACCGCGAGGAGCAGCAGGAGCTGCTCTGGTTCGGGCAGCGCGTCGTTACGGTGCCGCTGCTGTTTGTGTGCGCGTTCGTGCTGTTCCGGGGCGAGGTTTTGTTCTGGCAGTTTAAGCACAGCTCGCCCGAGGAGCTAGGTCGTATGGCCTTGTGTCTGAAGATCTTGTTCGTGAACGTGCTGGTGCACGCCTTCTTTGCCATCTACAGCACGCTGCTCACGAGCACCAGTCAGGAGCGGCCTGTTAGCTGGCTTGTAGCCGGCAGCATCGCCCTGAACGTTGGCCTGAACCTGGTGCTTTTGCCGCGCTATGGTGCTTTAGCAGCATCAGTGAATACCTTGCTGTGTGCCCTTTTTGTGTCGATTGGCTACTTGTGGCTGGTACGTAAGCGGGCGGGCGTCGCCATTCCGTGGCGGGTGCTGGGGCAGCTAGGTCTGGCGTTTGGGCTGCTTTGCGGCGTGTTCTTCGGCTTGCGCCTGCTCGTCGATCAATGGCTCATCGAAGCGGTGCTGGCGGGGTTTGCGTTCGTGGGCATCCTGTTCCTGACGAACATCGTAAGCATAGCCGAGCTGCAGAAGGTGCTGAAACGCAGCTAGGTTCTCCTCTCTGTCATCTTGAGGAACATTCCGCGCATCAAGCGGCATGACCTAATGCCAGTTGAGCAGCGCGTTATTACGTTAGTCGTGTCCTTTGTTCCTCAGGACAACAGCTCTATTAGCACACTAGCATATCACCTCATCATCCTATCGTCCAATTGATTATCGCCGTCAACGTCCGCTTTTTGCTGCCCGGCAACCAGCTCGAAGGCATCGGGCGTTTCACCTACGAAACGCTGATCCGGATGGTGCGGCGCCACCCCGAACACACGTTCCACTTCCTGTTCGACCGGCCGTTTGACTCGAAATACGTCTTCGGCAAAAACGTGGTGCCGCATGTGCTGTTTCCGCCGGCCCGGCATCCGTTTCTGTTCGTAGCATGGTTTGAAGGCGCTGTAGCTCAAGCGCTTCGCCAGCTACGCCCCGATGTGTTTCTCAGCCTCGATGGGTTCACGACGCTGCGTACCAGCGTGCCCCGCGTGACGGTGATGCACGACCTGGCTTTCGAGCATTTTCCGCAGGATGTGGGCTTTCTGCAACGCCAGTACTACCACTTTTTTGCGCCGCGTTTCGCTTACGCTTCCGACTGTGTAGTGGCCGTTTCGGAAGCGACCCGGCAGGATCTGATCGACACGTACCAGCTGCCCGCCGAGCGTATCCGCGTGGTGTACAATGCGGCCGATGCCAGGTTTCGGCCGCAGCCGGAGGCAACACAGACCGCTACGTGCGCAAAGTTCAGCGACGGCAAACCATATTTTCTCTTTGTGGGCGCTTTGCAGCCACGCAAAAACCTGGTGAACCTGCTCCGCGCCTTCGACCAGTTCAAAGCCCAATCCGGTGCCGATACGCAGCTGCTGATCGTGGGGCGCAAGGCGTGGAAGGCCGGACCCATCTTCGATGTGTACGACCAAATGCGTCACCAGGACGATGTGCATCTCACCGGCCGCGTGAGCGACGCGGAGCTGGTGGAACTCTACGCCGCCGCGCTTGCTACGGTGTATGTACCTTACTTCGAGGGCTTTGGCATCCCGATTATTGAAGCGCAAGCCTGCGGCAGCCCGGTTATTACGTCCAATTGCAGCTCCCTGCCCGAAGTAGCCGGCGACGCCGCCTTGCTGGTAGACCCGTTTGCCGTCGACTCCATCGCGGAGTCGCTGGTCAGGCTGCACGCCGACCTAGCTTTGCGTGAGGAGCTGATTATCAAAGGCTTTGATAATATGAAGCGCTTTTCCTGGGACCAGAGTGCCGAAGCTCTTTGGGAGGTACTGGAAGAAGTGGAGCGCGGCTCTGCGGACTGAAGGCAGCCGCACCCCAGCCCTCTTCTCTCGTGCGGGCAGAAGCTAGGTTTGGTTTTAACAGGCTGAATGGTGGCATCCGCGGGTGCCGGGCTGGCGGAACTATATGCGGTAGTGCGCGTAAATTGTACTATACAAAATCAGCAACGCAAACCCATCGGCAATAGTAGGCTTTAGCAGTTGCCAGTCAGATTAAAAGCGTTTTAATCTATTTTAATCTGAGTATAATTTTCCAGTGTTTACTTGCCTGCTGAACTGCTACGCTCCGCCCAGAGATTTAACTGAATCACGCCGCTCTTCACCTTCCTACCACCCACCTTTTCTGATAACCCACCCCTATCAGAAAGCCACCCATTCGTCCCATGAAACTCTTATGCACACTTTTGCTTGCGCTGGCGACCAGCACAACAATCGCCCAGCCGGGGCCTTACCCTGGCTACTTTCAACTACCTGTAAATCAAACAACAAAGCAAGTTGAGTACACGGCCGTGGTGCCCGCCGCCAATGTTCCGGAGGAAGAGCTGTTTCTGCGGGCGCAGGATTGGCTTGCGGAGCTAGGCTCCACGCACACAGTCGTTCAGAAAGTGAGCAATCCGGAAGCCGGCCTACTCATCAGCCACGTTAAGGCCGGTAACGCTTTCGACGGAAAAGCCTTTCGGTTGGCTATCCAGGTGAAAGATGGTCATTATCAGTATCAAATCGACCAAATCACCCACACGTATTCTGATTACGCTAGAGCCGGTAAATACAGTGTTGGCACCGTCACGACCAATATTGAAGCGTATGGCTTGCGCCGACAACGCAAAGGCGTCATCAAGACGATTGACAAAATTGACCGCTGGATTCTGGCGACTATCGATGGGCTCAATGCCGCCATGAAGCGCCCGGAAGAAGCCAGCAATCTGATTTAAAGCGCATTGTCTGAACATTTGCCGGCGCTAACAACCTAGGTTAGTGAGGGCACAAAAAAAGCCGTCCCACCCGGAACGGCTTTTTCGCGTCTCGACACGCGGAGAAAATTCCCACCCAACTCCGGGTCGAGCCCGTCCGCGGGCTTAGTGCCGGAACAGCAGTTCGCGGTACTTCACCAGCGGCCAGTCCTCATCGGCCACCATCAGCTCGAGCTTATCTACGGCGCGGCGAATGGGGCCGAAATGCGCTTTCACGGTGTCGCAATAGCTGATTGCGCGTTCCCGTGTATCTTCAATCTTGTTGGCTGTCTTGCGGCTATTGACCATCGCGTCTGCTTCGGTCTTAATGGTTGCAATGTAGCGCGAAATGGCTTTGATTGTATCAATCGTGACCTGCGAACTGTCGTCTTCTAATCCAAGTTCCCGCAGGCCACAAAGGTTGTTGATTAGTTTCGTTTGGTAAGCAATTGCGGTCGGAATAATATGATTCAAAGCTAGGTCG
>NZ_BMHT01000004.1:365431-366212 GCF_014641455.1 Hymenobacter cavernae | reverse complement strand
CTGGATCTTCTTCAGGTACTCCTCCAGCAGAATCTCGTGGCGGGCGTGCAGCTCCACGGGCGAGAAGATGCCGTGGCGGGCAAACAGGGCCTCGGCTTTCTGCGCGACCAGCGCATCCAAGGCCTGCGGCGTAGTGGCCACGTTCGCCAGCCCGCGCCGGGCCGCTTCCTCTTTCCACTCCAGCGAGTAGCCGTTGCCCTCGAAGCGCACATCCTTGGAGCTGATCACGTACTCGCGCAGCACGTCCACAATGGCGACTTCCTTCTTCTTACCCTGCTCGAGCTGCGCATCCACCGCCTGCTTGAACAGGATCAGCTGCTCGGCCACAATGGCGTTGAGCACGGTCATGGCCGAGGAGGAGTTAGCGGAGGAACCCACCGCCCGCAGCTCAAACTTGTTGCCGGTAAAGGCAAACGGGGAGGTGCGGTTGCGGTCCGTGTTGTCGAGCAAGATGGCCGGGATCTTGTCGATGCCCAGCTTGAGGTAGATGTTGTCGCCCTTGTCCAGCGGCAGCTTGGCCGTGCGCTCCAGCTCGTTGAGCACGTTGTCCAGCATCGAGCCTACGAACACACTCATAATCGCGGGCGGCGCTTCATTAGCTCCCAGCCGGTGATCATTCGAGGCCGAGGCAATGCTGGCGCGCAGCAGCTCCCCGTAGGTGTGCACGGCCTTGATGGTGGTGATAAAGAACGTGAGAAACTGCAGGTTCTCCTTCGGCCGCTTGCCCGGCGCGAACAGATTCACGCCCGTGTCCGTGCTCATGGCCCAGTTGTTATGCTTG
>NZ_BMHT01000004.1:30024-365421 GCF_014641455.1 Hymenobacter cavernae | reverse complement strand
CCCGCAAAGGGCTTCTCGTGCAGGAGCACCTTGAAGTGGTGGCGCTCGGCGATGCGGTCCATCAGGTCCATCAGGAGCTGGTTGTGGTCCACGGCCAGGTTGGCGTCCTCGAAGGTGGGGGCGCACTCAAACTGGTTCGGAGCTACTTCGTTGTGGCGCGTGCGCAGCGGAATGCCGAGCTTGGTGCCTTCCTCCTCGAACTCGACCATGAAGGCGTGCACGCGGCTGGGGATGGAGCCGAAGTAGTGGTCTTCCAGCTGCTGGCCCTTGGCCGGGGCGTGGCCGAAGAGCGTGCGCGAAGTCATCACCAGGTCGGGGCGCGCATCATACAAGGCTTTGTCGACCAGGAAGTACTCCTGCTCAATGCCCAGGGTGGTATGCACGCGCTGCACGTCTTTGTCGAAGTACTGGCACACGTCCACGGCGGCCCGCTCCAGGGCGGCCAAGGACTTGAGCAAGGGCGCTTTGTAGTCGAGCGCTTCACCGGTGTAGGCCACGAAGATGGTGGGGATACACAGGGTCTTGGTGCCGGGGGCTTCCAGGATGAAGGCGGGGGAAGTGGGGTCCCAGGCCGTGTAGCCGCGCGCCTCGAAGGTGTTGCGGATGCCCCCGTTGGGGAAGCTCGACGCATCCGGCTCCTGCTGCACCAGCGCCGAGCCCTTGAAGTTCTCGATCGGGCGCCCGTCGGAGTTCAGGTCGAAGAAGGAGTCGTGCTTTTCGGCCGTGGCGCCCGTCAGCGGCTGAAACCAGTGCGTGTAGTGGGTGGCCCCTTTGGCCATGGCCCACGTCTTCATCGCCGACGCTACCGCATCAGCCACTGGTCGCTCGATGGGTGTACCTTCTTTAATGGCCGTTTCGAGCTTTTTGAGGTAGGTACCGGGCATAGTGGCCCGCATTGCATCACTATTAAAGACGTTTTTACCGAAAATCTCCGACCGCCCTTGCGTAGGGGTGGCTACCGGAACTGGCTCGCGTCGGTCAACTAGTTCGAGAGCTTTAAAGCGCAGAATCGACATGCAGGAACTGGAAGTGTAAGGGGAAATATTGGTGTAAAACCTAGGTGTTGGCGGCGCCCCTAATGGCGTTCGGTCACCAGCTCTTTGCGGGTGCTTTCGTATTCTTCATCCACGTTGTAAGTGGATTCTTCGTGCTGGCTCAGGTCCAGACCTAGCTCTTCGTCGGCGGCTTTCACGCGCAGGCCGAACAGCATGTCGGTCACTTTCAGCAGAATCCAGGAGCCAATGAAGGTGTAGCCTACTACAATCACCAGCGCCAGTAGATGGTAGCCAAACAGCGTGGTAGTGCCGTGCACCAGGCCTACTTTGTCGGCAAATACGCCCGTCAGGATCATCCCGACAATGCCGCCCAGCCCGTGGCACGGAAACACGTCCAGCGTGTCGTCGATGTTGGTGCGGCTATTTTTCCAATGCACCCCGGCAAAGCTGATGAGCGAGGCCACCACCCCGATCAGGATGCTTTGGCCGTAATTCACAAAGCCCGCGGCCGGCGTGATAGCCACCAGGCCGACTACCGCTCCGATGCAGGCGCCTACCGCCGTGGGCTTGCCGCCGCGCGCTACTTCCACCAGCATCCAGGCAATCAGCGCGGCGGCCGAAGCTAGGTTGGTGTTTGCAAAAGCGAGAGCAGCCTGCTCATTGGCGCCCAGCGAAGAACCCGCGTTGAAGCCAAACCAGCCAAACCACAGCAAACCCGTGCCGAGCAGCACGAAAGGCACGTTCGGAGTCGAGAAAGAAGTCTGCCGGTTCATGCGGCGCGGACCCATAACGAGGGCGCCCGCCAGCGCAGCTACTCCAGCCGAGATATGCACCACAGTGCCGCCGGCAAAATCGAGCACACCCCACTTGTGCAGGAAACCCTCGGGGTGCCAGGTCCAGTGCGCCAGCGGGCAATAAATGAACAGCCCGAAAAGCACCATGAAAGCCAGGTACCCCTTGAAATTCACGCGCTCGGCGAAGGAACCCGTGATGAGTGCCGGCGTGATGATGGCAAATTTCAGCTGGAAAGCGAAGTAGAGAATAAAGGGAATGCCCGCGGCGAAAGCCGGGTTAGGCGCCGTGCCCACGTTGCGCAGCAAGGCAAACGTGAGCGGGTTGCCGATGAGCCCGTGCCAGCTGTCGCCGTAGGCCAGCGAGAAGCCCACAAAATACCACAGCACCGAGATGACGCCCATCGCCACAAAGCTTTGTAACATGGTGGAAATGAGATTCTTAGGTCGCACCATGCCGCCATAGAAGAACGACAGACCCGGCGTCATCAGCAGCACGAGGGCGGTGGCCGTCAGCATCCAGGCCACGTCGGCAGCGTTGAGGGTACTGGTGCTACCCGCGGAAGGGTGGTCAACCGGCACAAAGGCAGCTACTCCGCTCAGTGCCAACAACACCAGGAGCATCAGCGCGCTAGAAGCAGATTTGGTAGAAGAAGTGTCCATAAAAGCTGATTGGTTACTAGAAAATGTAGATGAAGAAAACCGGAGAAAAGGCGCTACCTAGGTTCAAATTAATTTTGATGCAAAAGCAAATTCTATTCAGCACAACTCGCTAAATAAAACAGCACGCAATTAATTTATTTTTAAGCTACAGCTATAGCCACTATTCTAACGGCTGATGAAATTAACTAATGGCAGCAGTAAGCATCAAAATTTATATACAGCAGCTACCAAAACGCTTTCTGTTGTTTTCTTGGCAATGCCGCCCCTATTCGTAAACAACCTAGGGTCACGATTACCACTATCTACCCGAAATTCAGGAATAATTGTCAAATTATTAACCCTGATATTGGAAGAGAGCGTCGTCTCAAACACACCACCATCAAAGCCAATAACTGCTTTTTTATCGCCCATATATTCGCTCCTAAGCGTCAGGCCAAACCATGATACCGGATCCAAGTTGGCATATAGCGCCGAGCCCCACCAGCTATGAACATTACTCCAGCTGCTTTCACTCTTCGACTGCCGGGTTTGCACCGTGCCGTTGTACGACAAACTGAATTTAGATGAAGCCGCAAACGTCAGAACGACATCGGCCTGGTGCAGCCGCAATGAATCATTCAGGTTGCCGCCCTGGTAATTAAAATAGGCTTTCAGCTTATCATCTTTGGTGCCGGTAGCTAATTGCGCGATGCCCATTTTCGGCATTCCGCTGGCGCTTTTCAGGTCGGTCGGATTTGCGACGCCAACCATCAGCGTGGTTTTGTCGCTAACCGTAAAATCCGCCTTCAAGCCCGTATGGAAGAACGGCCCATACGAGAACATATAGCTCATGCTATAATTGCGATTCAGGTAAGGATCAACGGATTCGTAGCCAATATGCGTGGCCCAGCTGCCGGCCGTGAGCTTGATTTTGGCCGTGGGCGAGTAGGTGACAAACAGCTGCTTAATAGCAAAGCGCGTGTTTGAATCGTTGTACGAAAACTCTTCCGCGCGACGGCCAAACCCAAGATCGGCTACCATTCCTACTTTCCCGATGGTATGCTCTGCTTTCGCGGAAATCATACCTAGCTCAAAGGAATTATGAGTATTGGTGAAGCTCGTATAATTATTATACGGCGCCTCTCTGGGGTTTTGAAAATTGTAGCGGTAATACGCATCCACCGATCCGGATAATTTAAGCGGCAGCGGACGAGTAGGCTCTTGCGTACTATCTGCAACAGATGCGAGCAAGGATAATGCAGCGGAAAGAACAAGCATGCAGGCGATGTATTTGGTGAAAAATAAAAGACATGTAATGTGGGACTTGTATTTTCACTTCTGCCTCAATCTACCGCACTTTGGCACGCTACTCTGTAGAATAACTTACTTCAACTTGCTACTTAGTTTTACTACTTACTTCTTTTAACAGAAATCAATAGTTCTTCTACTCAGCCTCTGATTTTTATTTTATAACAGCTACTCTTTTCACAGAAGCTGTTTCACAATATCATAAGGCATTTAAGTTTCGAAAGACTACGTTACGTCATAACCACCCGGGGTATTTTTTACCCGATGGGCTGCTTATGTTTTTGGCTGCAATAACGAATTATGAGTACTCCGCACATCAATATTCCGATTGCGAATAGTGCATAATCGGTGCTATAGATAACAGAGAAAAAGAAGCCCACCATGTTCCGGCGCGGCAGCTAAAGCGCAAAGACACATCTGCCAGCAAGCATGTTGCTGATTTGATGGCAATCTACAACTAAATGCATCACTTTATCAAAATACACCTTCTATTTTTAGGTACTTTGTTACAAAAACCTTGATTTTTATGCAAACACCCTATGCAAGTCATAGGCATTTTTCCAAAATACTCGTTTAGTATACCAGTTCCACCTTTTGCAGGTGTATCTACTGCTTTCAGATGGGGGCACCGGCTGCGTGACCGCCCTTTAGAAGCGGCTGCCCGACCTAGGTACCGCTGTGCCGTTCAGATCAGGAGAAGATGTTGTATACTACTGCTCCTCTCATCGACTTCACTTTCTCCGCGTATGCAGTTTTCTATTCGGCGCCGCTTGCTCTTGGGTGTTTCACTCTGCCTCGGTACGTCTTTGCCAGGCCAGGCGCAACAGTTCACCCCGCAGGTGCAGGAGTTTATCAGCGTCAATGCGCCTTCCGTGGCCCTTATTGACGCTAAAGTGATAGACGGCACCGGCAAACCGGCGCAGCTTCATCAAACCGTGCTCCTGCAAAAAGGTCACATCGTGCAGGTCGGCCCCACGAAAAAAGTGAAGGTGCCGGCCGACGTCAAGGTGATTAACTGCGCGGGCAAAACGCTGATTCCGGGCCTGGTTATGCTGCACGAACACCTCTATTATACGATGCCGGTGGGCGGCTACTTCAATATTGCCCAGATGCCTTACTCCTTCCCGCGCCTGTACCTGGCCGGCGGCGCCACCACCATCCGCACGGCCGGCAGCATCGAGCCGCAGACGGACCTAGCTATCAAGCGCATGATCGGGGAAGGCAAGCTTATCGGGCCCAATATGGACGTGACGGCGCCTTACATGGAAGAACCCGGCATGGATATTCCGGCCCTGAACACGATTAAAGGTCCCGAGGATGCCGCCGCTTCAACCATCTTTTGGGCGAACAAAGGCTGTACGTCGTTCAAGATGTACATGCACGCCACCCGCGCCGACCTAGGTGCCGTGGTGCGCGAGGCTCACGCCCGCTACCTGAAAGTGACCGGCCATCTCTGTTCCATCACCTACCGCGAAGCCGCCGAAATCGGCATCGACAACCTGGAGCACGGCTTCATGGCTAGCTCCGATTTCGAGCAAGGTAAGTCCGTCGACGTGTGCGACTACCCCAACGGGCGGACGGCGCTGCTGAAGCTGCCGGTGAACAGCCCGGAAATGAAAAACCTGATCAACTACTTGGTCAGCAAGAAGGTGGCCCTCACCTCTACCTTACCGGTGTTCGAACCCTACACGGGCCGGGAAGTGGTGCTAGGTGGCGGCCTGGAGGCGTTGGTGCCGCAGCTACAAGAGCGCGAAAAAGCCACTTGGCAGCAAAATCAGCAGAAGGACACGGCTAGCACACGCTTGTTCAAGAAAGAAATGGCTTGGGAAAAGCAGTTCTACCAAGCAGGTGGCCTGCTAGTAGCCGGCACCGACCCCACCGGTGCGGGCCGCACCATTGCCGGCTACGCCAACCGGCGGCAGATCGAGCTACTCGTGGAAGCCGGCTTCACGCCGGTCGAAGCTATCAAGATCAGTACGCTGAACGGCGCCATTTACCTAGGTCGGGAAAAGGAAATCGGCACGATTGAGGCCGGCAAGCAAGCCGACCTCATCCTAATCAACGGCGACCCGGAGAAGGATATTCAGCAAGTGCGCCAGATGGAGACGGTTTTCAAGAACGGCGTGGGCTTCGACTCGGCGAAGCTGTTTGAGTCGATGAAGGGGAAGGTAGGCTTGAACTAGTAAGCCTACCGGTGCAATGTCAGCAGCCAGCCCTCTTATTCTTCTATTCAATCATAATAAAAGGATAACCTAGCCTTACACCGGTAGCTGGTAGCTTTGTCAACTGATATGACGTTCGCGACCAGCTCCTCAGATCAACACTATTTGAAAGCCCTTGCGCTCGGCGACGAGTCGGCTTTCGATGCGCTTTTCACCCGCTTTTATGCCGGCTTGCTGCGCTACGCTAAGAGCCTGCTGCCCTACCCCACCGATGCCGCCGAAGACGTGACGGCCGACGTATTCTGCACCCTCTGGACCAATCGGGCTCACCTGATGGTGCAGGGCTCGGTGGCGGGCTACCTCTACGCCGCCATAAAGCACCGCGCCTACGATAAGTTACGTCAGCAACGCCGCACGCCCTTAGAGCCCGAAGACGAGCTTCTCAATTTTCAACCCGCAGCCTCCTACCTGGAGCCCGACCAGCTCCTAGCCTTCCAGGAGCTAGACCAACATCTGCTCCAGCTTATTGATAGGCTACCAGAGCGCACGCGCACCGTATTTCAGCTGCACCGCGACGGCAACCTCACCTACGAGGAAATTGCCTCCCTGCTGGTCATCTCCATCAACTCCGTGAAAACGCACATGTTCAGAGCGTTGCGTTTTCTAAAATCTGCGCTGCACGTATCGGGTGCTTTGTAGGAGCTAGCTATAGTGTTTTCTAGAAACTAAGGAGAACGTCATGCTGAGCTTGTCGAAGCATCTCGCGTGCAGTAGTAACCCAATTATTGAGGATTACCATTGCACGCGAGATGCTTCGACAAGCTCAGCATGACGTTCTATGTCCATTCATATTACCTTACTGTTAAGGCTGTTACCCTTCTGTTAAGTCTGATTTTCCTTGTCACGAGTTCAGCGGGTTTGGGCGTCTTTGAGGTCTATGGCGGCTAACTAGCCCGCGCCTCACCGCTTGGAACAGGAAGAACTTTACTTACTCATCACCCGCTACCTAGCCCGCCGGACCTCCTCGACGGAGAACGAATGGCTCGCCACGTGGGTGGCCCAGTCGCCGGAAAACGAGCGGACGTTTGAGCAGCTGAAAACCGTGTGGCAAAGCAGCAAAGCGCCAGCAGCAAACGCCGAAACAGCCGCGGCCCTGCGCCACGTGAAAGCTAGGTTAGGGCTACCCGCCGCCGAGCCTACGCCAGCTCACTTGCCACGGCGACCTAGGTATCAACTCGCGGCCTTGGTACTCGTCGTGTTAGCGGCTGTGAGTGGCCTGTGGTACTTCGTCGCCCAACCTAGCTCTCCCGCTTACCAGCTGAGCCAGACCCAGGCCGGGCAAAAGCAGACCATTCGCTTGGCCGATGGCTCCCGCGTGACCCTAGCCCCGCAAAGCCGCTTGCGGTACCCGGTTGCTTTCGGCGGCACTTACCGCGACGTGTACCTAGAGGGTGAAGCCTTTTTTGAAGTAAGTAAAGACGCGCATCGTCCTTTCCGGGTGCACAGCGGCACCCTGACCACGCAGGTGCTTGGTACCAGGTTCAACGTCAGCGCTTTTGGTCGGGGGCAGCACACGGCCGTGTCGCTGGTGGAAGGCAAGGTGCAGGTGCTCGACCACCAGAATAGCTACCTGCTCACGCCTGGTCAGCAGCTCCGTGCCGACCAAATTACCGGCCGCATCTACCGGCAGGCGTTCGATGCGGAGCAAGTGACGGGCTGGCGCCACAACAAGCTGATTTTCAAGAACGAGAAGCTAGCCGAAGCGGCCAACCAGATCGAGCGCCTCTACGACGTGAAGCTGGTGTTTGCTGATTCGGCCACGGCGGAAGTACGGCTCTGGGCTTCCTTCGACAACGAACCCCTGCCCGCCGTGCTCGATGCCTTGCAGCTCGCCGGCTCCCTGACATGCCGCCGCGAAGGACGTGTGATTTACCTGAGCCAACAGGCGCCGCAAGCGCCATTGAAATAGTGCTTTTCCGTCAGGGAGGCAGCGTGCGGAAACACGCCGCCTCCCAGTAAAAAGGCCGGCAGTTCGCACCTGCCGGTCGGTTGGAGGTCCTTACATCTTGTGTCATCTAAAAAACGCTCACGCCCAAATCTATGAAAAAAACGAGGTACCCTATCATGCGGGGCAACTGGCTGGGTGCGCTGTGCGGCCTAAGCCTGACCGTTTCGAACGCGGCCCCCACCCTCGCCGCCGCTACCAAACTGGTATTGGTGCAGGGCCTAGGTTCTGTGCCGTGCGCCCTCACGGTGAAGCAACAGCCACTGGCCGAGATATTTGCGAGCATTGAGCAGCAAACCGGCTACCGCTTCCTGTACGTGGACCAAACAAACCTGCTGAGCCGCAAGATTAGCGTGGAAGCCCCGCACAGCAACCTAGATGCGGTGCTGCAACTCATTGCTAAGCAAGCCGGTGTGCAGTTTACGCCCCAAAACAAGCGCATCGTGGTGAAGGCTGTGGAAGGCGCGGCGCAGAAAAACACTACCGCGGCCAACCCCATCGTGGTGAAAGGCAGGGTCGCCGATGCAAAAGGGCAACCGCTCCCGGGTGTTACCATCCGGGTGAAAGACAGCACCATCGGCACTTCAACAGGTGTTGATGGCGCCTACCAGCTTTCGGTAGAGCCGGGCAACGTGCTGGTTTTCTCGTTCATCGGCTTCGAAGCGCAACAGGTAACGGTGGGCAACAAAACAGCCTATGACGTCGTGATGCGGGAAGATGCAACTAGCCTCAACGAGGTCGTTGTCACGGCGTTAGGTATCAAGCGGGAAGAACAGGCCTTGGGTTATTCGGTGGCGAAGCTCGATAGCTCGGCCCTCACGCAGGCCAAATCCAATAACTGGACCGACGCGCTGGCTGGCAAAGTAGCAGGTCTCAACCTGGTACGGTCGGGTGGCGGACCGGCTGCCTCCAACCGGATCATTCTGCGGGGCGAAAGCTCGCTGGCCGGCGACAACGACGCCCTAATCGTGGTAGATGGCGTGGTGTTGGGCGGCAGCAACCGACAGTCGGGTACCGGCAGCTCGGCTTACCTGCAAACCGATTCGCCGGTCGACTTCGGCACCAGCCTGAACGACATCAACCCGGAAGACATTGAATCGGTGTCGGTGCTGAAAGGGCCGGCTGCGACGGCGCTCTACGGTGCACGCGGCGGCAATGGGGCCGTTATCATCACGACCAAATCCGGCCACGCCCGGAAAAAAGGCATTGGCGTAACGCTGAACTCCAACGCCGCTATCGAAACGATTTCGCGCTGGCCCGACTATCAGTATGAGTATGGCCAAGGCGATGCAAGCCAGAACTATTACTCGTTCGGCGCTACCGCCGACGGACCTAGCACCCGCAGCACCAGCTCGGCTTGGGGGCCGAAGTTCGACGGGCAGTCTTTCTTCCAGTATGACCCTGCCACTCACACCGGCGCTACGGAACGCACGCCCTGGGTTCCGTACAAAAACAACCGGAAGGACTTCTTTGAGACGGGTAAAACCTTCACCAACACCATCTCCTTAGATGGTGGCACCGACCGCACGGCCGTGCGCCTGTCGCTCACCAACCTCCAGAATACCTGGATTATTCCGAACACGGGCTACACCCGCAACACGGTAGCCTTGTCGGTGAACCAGAAAATTACGGACAAGCTGCAAGTTTCGACCAAGGTCAACTACACGAACCGCTACAGCGACAACCTGCCCTCGACCGGTTACAACAACCAGACGATCATCTACTGGTCGATTTTGCAGGTACCCAACGGCAACCTAGACTGGCTGAAGAACTACTGGGTGCCGGGTGCCGAAGGCATTACGCAGCGCTACCCCTTCAGCAGCCTCGTGGACAATCCGTACCTGATTACCCACGAGATGCTGAACAAATCGAACCGCAACTCCATCACCGGCAACGTGCAGGCCAACTACAAGTTCTCCAAAGATTGGAACCTGATGCTGCGCTCGGCCATCGACTACTCCTACGAAGCCCGCTCGCAGCAGCGGCCCAAGGATACGGAGAAGTACAAGGAGGGCATGTACCGGACGCAGAACATCTTCTCCCAGGAAATCAACAGCGACTTCCTGCTGCAATATGCCCACACGTTCGGACGCCTCGAAACCACGATTTCGGGTGGTGGTAGCCGCCTGCACAACCGCTACAACCGCGACGAGTTGCGCGCCGAGCGCCTACTATACCCTGGCATTTTCACCTTCGCCAACAGCCGCGACCTGCCCTTGGCCCTGCCTTACCGGGCTGAATTTGCGGTGAATAGCTTGTACAGCCTAGCCACCCTAGGTTATAACAAGTTCCTCTACCTAGACCTGACGGCCCGCAAAGACTGGTCGAGCACTCTGGCCGGCCCCAACGGCATCACGCCTATTCCGCTCTATACGTCGGCTAGCTTGAGCACCATCTTGTCGCAAATTCTGCCGCTGCCGGAAGTTGTTTCGTTTGCGAAGCTGCGTGGGTCTTGGGCTCAGGTGGGTAGCGGCGGCACTACGCCTTACCTCACGTCGTACACCTATGCGCCCGCCACGGGCTTTGCCTCCGGCCTGAGCAATCCGGCCAATATTGCCAACCCCGACCTCGTGCCCCGCACCACGCGCAGCGTGGAGCTAGGTGCCGATCTGCGCTTCCTCAACAACCGCATCGGCGTGGATGTGGCCGTGTACCGCAACAACACCTTCGACCAGATCCTGAACGTGCCCCTCGACCGTTCGTCGGGCTACGACTACGCCACGCTCAACGCCGGCCTGGTGCGCAACCAAGGCTTGGAGGTGCAAGCCAATGCCATGCTGATTACGCAGCCGTCGAGCTTCAGCTGGAAAGTGTACGGCACCTACACCGCTAACCGCAACATGGTGGTAGAGCTAGCCGACAGCGTATTTACCTACCAGCTTCAGCGCGGCCCCGGCGGCCGGGGCACGGTAGAGGCCCGGCCCGGCGGCTCGATGGGCGCCATTTACGGCCGCGGCTACCAGCGCGCCCCCGATGGGCAGATCATCTACGAGAACGGCTACCCACTGCTGACGGACGCAAGCAAATACCTAGGTAATGCCTTGCCAAAAGGCAAAGCCAGCGCTGGCACCGAGGTTAGCTACAAGCAATTACACCTGAATGTGCTGTTCGACACGCAGTTCGGGGCCAAAGCTTATTCCATGACGCACTCCGTTCTGGCTGAACAGGGCAAGACCAAGAACACGCTGCCGGGCCGCTACAACGGCATTATCGGCAACGGCGTCATCCGCAATGAGGATGGCTCGTTCCGGCCCAACGACGTGATAGCCGAGAACATTCCGACCTACTACACCGCTCACTACGGCCGCGACAATGTGGAAGCCAACCTGTTCCGCACCGACTTCATCAAGCTGCGCGAAGTGCGGCTCGACTACAACCTGCCCGCTGGTGTGCTGCAAAAGCTCAAGCTGACGAGGGCGTCGCTGGGCATCTACGGCCGCGACCTATTCATTTTCACGAAGTGGCCTGCCTTCGACCCCGAGTTTGGCACCCTCAACGACGGCACCATTGATATGGGCTTCGAGCTAGGTCAGTTCCCCTCGACCCGCACCATGGGCATCAACCTGACGGTGGGCATTTAGCAGCCCTATCTCACCAGAACGTCATGCTCAGAATTCCCAGGGTTTCAACCCTGGAAGAGGCGGCAACACAAAACTTCAACTATGAAAAAGATACAACTAATTGCCTGGGGCTTGCTAGCCATCCTAGGTCTAGGTACTGTAGCGGGTTGCACCGATGGGTTCGAGGAGATGAACGTGAACCCGAATCAAAACCCCAATGTGGTACCGGAAACGCTCCTGGCCCCTGCCCTCACCGACCTGGTGAAGCGCAACATGGACCGGTGCATGCGCATTACTAACGACCTGATGCAGGTACACGTGGCGCGCAACGACAACGACGAAATTCACCGCTACGTGATTCGCCCTGCTGAAGCCGACTACATGTGGAACGGCTGGTACACCCAGCTCACCGACTTCCGCAACATGTACAGCAGCGCCGAGGCCGTGAACAGCAACACGTTCATGGCTATTGCGCGCATCTGTGAGGTCTGGACGTTTTCGCTGCTGACCGATACGTTCGGCGATGTGCCGTATTCGGCCGCTATTTCGGGTCGCCAGGGTATTTTGCAGCCACAGTTCGACCGGCAAGAGGACATCTACAGAGATCTGTTCGATAAGCTGGAAGAGGCTAATACGCTGCTCACCACCAACGTAAACCTGACAGCCGACCAAGCGCAGCTCGATCCATTGTATCAGGGAAGTGCGCTGAAGTGGCGCAAGTTCGGCAACTCGCTTTACCTGCGTTTGCTGCTGCGCGTGTCGCGCAAAACCGACGCCATTGCCAACGGGATGTCACCGCAAGCGAAGCTGCGCGATATGGTAAACACGCGTCCCAACGACTACCCGCTCATCGCCAACAACGACGAATCGGCCATTATGCGTTGGACGGGCACAGCGCCTTATCAGTCCGTTTTCCAGACTTGGCGCACCGCCGACTTCAGCTCTTTTACTTCGCTCAGCGAGTTCTTCGTCAACAACTTGGCAGAGTGGAATGACCCGCGCTTACCCAAATGGGCGACGCTTTATAATGGCAAATACGAAGGCATTCCGAGCGGCTACGAGGTAAACCAGATTCCGGTGGCCAAATCCACCTACCCGGCGGCGCTCATGACCGAGCCGCTGCTAGGTAACATTCTCAACTACCCGGAAGTGCAGCTAAACCTAGCCGAAGCGGCCCTACGCGGCTGGATTTCCGGCGACGCCAAAACCTACTACGAAACCGGCACCACCAACGGCATTACCCTCTGGAAATTGACGGTGCCTGCAAACTACCTGAACAACGGCGACATCAAGTGGGAAGCGGGCAGCAACGACGAGCGCAAGCTGGACCAGATTCACTTACAGAAGTACTACGCGCTGTTCTTCACCGATTTCCAGCAGTGGTTTGAATACCGGCGCACCGGCCACCCCATGATGCCCCTAGGTGCGGGCCTGAAAAACAACCGTCAGATGCCGGCGCGCCTGAACTACCCTATATACGTGCAGTCCTTGAACCAGCAGAACTACCAGGATGCCGTGGCCGACCAAGGCGCCGATAATATCAACACGAAAGTGTGGTGGCAGGAATAGGCAAGCCTAACTCAAGCAACATGAAAACCAAGATCCTTGCTTCCCTAGCTCTTTTATCAAGCGCTTTTGCCTTCACCAGCTGCCTGGAAGACAACCCCGATTACGCGGCCGGCATACCTAGCCCCATCATCTCCCTGGAAGACGTGCGCCGCCTCTACCAAGGCAGCGACGTGGTGCTGGAAACCGGTAAGCTGGCGGGCGCCCACCAAATCGTCGGCGTGGTAATTTCGGACCCGAGCGGGAAGAACGTGCCCGGCGGCCCGAACACCGTCGTGCTTCAAAATAAGCGGCGCGGCGCCATCCGTGGCATCATTCTGCCGCTGAACGACACTCCTACGAACTTAGCTGCCGGCGACTCGGTGGTGGTGGATATTGCCGGCGCGACCCTCTCCAAAGCCAGCGGTGCCCTGCGCATCGAAGGCCTCTCGGCCGCCAACATCGAGAAGGTAGGCAGCAACAAAAAGGCAGCTCTTCGGGAGGTGAACATCCAAACGCTGCTAGCTAACCTCGACACCTACGAAGGCACGCTGGTGCGCATCACGGGCGGCAGCCTGACCCCGGTTCCGGTATCCGGCGATATGTACAAAGGTGATAAAGTATTAGCTGATGGCTCTAACAACAGCATCGTGCTGCACACCGAGGCCGATGCCTCCTTCGCCGCACGGCGCATGCCGGCCAGCGCTACGTTCATTGGCATCCCGATGGGTGCATCAGCCGCACCGCAGCTCTGGATGCGCACCGCCGCCGATGCCCTTGACCCGAGCGGACCCATCTACGCCAAGTTCCCGGAGAGCTTTGAAGCGGTGCCTGCTTCCACGAAAGGCAGCTACAACATGAACACCGCCGCCGTGCCCGACAACACCGTGACTTTCGGCACGGGTCCTTGGAAGCTGTACCAATCTATCCTGGGCAACACCTCCGGCCGCGACCGGTACACGGGGGCGCAAGGCATCCGCATACAGCAGAACCTCAGCGAATCGGCTTACGTGGAAATGAAGTTCGACGTGCCGAACGGCGCCACCAAAGTCACCCTCATTTACGGCGCTTACTACACCGACCCAGCTAGCTCCTGGAAGTTGGAGTACTCGCAAGATCAGGGGAAAACGTGGAAACAAACCGGCCAAACCATCACCGACGCCGGCAACTGGCAACGCTCCATCACCTTCCTGATGGACATCAGCGGGCCAGTGCGCTTCCGCATCAACAAGCTAGGTCTGGGCACGAGCAACCCGCCCGCCGTCTCGAACGGCCGCCTCGGGCTCGATGACATTGCCATTTACGAAAACTAATCTGTGTACGTCAGACCGGCACACGATTTCTAAGCGCTTCAAACCATCTATATCATGTTCAGAAGAAAGTTTTTGCAGAGCCTAGGTACCTTGGGGTTAACGGCTAGCTTGCCCTTGGCGCCGGCGGTACTTGCCGAGGAAAAAGCACCGGCAGCTGAAGCCGGGCACAAACTCAGCTTATCACCTGTCACCATCAAGGGCAAAGTGCACCAGAAAGGCGCGGGCATTGCGGGTGTGCCCGTCACGGATGGCTACAATATCGTGCTGACCGATAAGGCGGGCAAATACACGCTGGAAAGCAACACCACCGCCGAGTTCGTGTACATCACGGTGCCGCGCGGCTACGCCATTCCGCACGAGAAAGGCATTGCCAAGTTTTATCAACCGCTAAAGGCCAGCGGCTCGGGCATGACGGCCGACTTTGCCCTGCAAAAGCTAGCTGCCGACGACACCAAACACACCTTCGTGGTGTGGGCCGATCCGCAGATGATCGACAAGAAGGACACGAACCAGCTCATCACCGTATCGGCGCCCGACCTAAAGGAACTGGCCACGCAGTACGACCAGAACATGTTCGCCATCGGCTGCGGCGACTTGGTGTGGGACCATTTTGAGTTGTTTGAGGACTACAAAAAGGCGGTGGAAGTTACGGGTTTGCCCTTCTACCAAGTCATCGGCAACCACGACATGAATATCACCGCCCGCTCCGACGACGGTTCGGCCCAAACGTTCAAAAGCCTCTTCGGCCCCACGTATTACTCCTTCAACCGCGGCGAGATTCACTATGTAATCCTCGACGATGTGTTCTTCATCGGGCCGCCTAAGAAGTACATTGGCTACCTGACGGAGAAGCAGTTGCAGTGGCTGGAGCAAGACCTAGCCCACGTGAAGCCCGGCAGCACGGTGGTCGTGGCCCTGCACATTCCGGTGGATAGCGGCGACAAGCGGCGCAACAAGCTCAAGGAAGAATCGTTGGGCGGCGTGGTCTCGAACCGGGCCGAGCTGTACCGCATCCTGAAGCCTTATAAAACGCACATCATGTCGGGCCATACCCACATATGCGAGAAGGTAATCGGAGAAAACACCATCGAGCACATTCACGGGGCCGTGTGCGGCGCTTGGTGGACGGGGCCCATCTGCACCGACGGCACGCCCAGCGGCTACGGCGTGTACGAAGTGAACGGCCCTGAGCTGAAGTGGTACTACAAATCATTCGGCAAAGACCGCAAGCACCAGTTCCGCGCCTACCCCAAAGGCGCCGTGCCCGAGCGCCCCGACGACATCGTGGTAAACGTGTGGAACTGGGACCCTGAGTGGAAAGTGACCTGGTTTGAAAACGGCACCCGCCAGGGCGAAATGCACCAGCAAACTGCCCTCGACCCGATGGCCGTGCAGCTTCAAGCCGGCGAGAAGCTTCCCGCTAAGCACAAGTGGGTCGACCCCACCCTCACCGACCACCTATTCTTCGCCAAGCCTTCCAAAAACGCCAAGGAAATCCGCATCGAAGTGACCGACCGGTTCGGGCAGGTGTACAGCGACGTAATGCCGGCTTAGCGCCCGTCCCGATAGGCAGTCATTTCGACCAGCGGGAGAAATCTCGCGTGCAATGGTAACTGATTACTCTTGCACGCGAGATTTCTCCCGCTGGTCGAAATGACGGTCCTTTTTAACTACGCTTAACTTCTGTACCCGTGCAACGTCCGCTGTTCTTTCTACTGATCCTGAGCACCTTCAGCGCCGCCGCGCAACGCTCACTCGATGTGCAAGGCCACCGGGGCTGCCGCGGCTTGATGCCCGAAAACACCATCCCGGCCATGCGCAAAGCCCAGGACCTAGGGGTGACGACCCTGGAAATGGACATTGCCATCAGCCAGGACAAGCAGCCCCTGCTCTCCCACGACCCGTTTCTGAACGCCGATTTCGTGTACCGCCCCGATGGCAGCGCCATCCCGAAAGCGGAGGAGAAGAACTACCGCATTTATGGGATGCCCTACCGCGAGGTTCGGCGCTACGACGTGGGCAGCCACGGCAACCCGAAATTTCCGCGCCAGCAGAAGCTCAAGACGTATAAGCCGTTGCTGGCCGAAGTTATCGACTCGGCGGAGGCCTATGCCCGGCGCAAGCACCTAGCGTTGCCGCGCTACAACATCGAAACGAAAGTTTCGCCCGAAGGCGATAACCAATTTCACCCCGCTCCGGAGGAGTTTGTGCAGTTGCTTATGCCAGTGTTGGTGACTAAAAAAGTGTTGGACCGGGTCACGATTCAGTCGTTCGACCCGCGCACGTTGGAGGTGGTGCACCGCCTGTACCCCGCCGTGCAAACCGCTTTATTGGTCGAAAACATCAAGGGGCTGGAGTATAACTTGAAGCGCCTGACCTTCAAACCGAGCATCTACAGCCCTGCTTACAAGCTAGTTACACCCGACCTAGTGCAGAGTTGCCACCAACAAGGCGTGAAAGTCATTCCCTGGACGGTAAACTCAGCCGCCGAAATCAATAAGTTGATCGAGCAGCAGGTTGACGGGGTTATCACCGATTATCCTGATTTGCTCAGCGCTAAATAGCAATCGTAAAGACACATACTTGTGTCCTTTACTTGAACGACTTGGCGTTGAGCAAGCTAGGTAAGTAACATCAACAACGACGAGACACAAGTATGTGCCTCTACACTATTACCCTCATGCGTACCGCCTCCAAAACTGCCCTTTGGGTTTCGCTGCTCGCCGCACTGCACGGGCTGCCGACCCTAGCCCAGCAGCCTATTAACAACCCGAAAGCCGACCGCATTCTGCTGCCCAATGGCTGGTCGTTGAGTCCGGTGGGCACGTCGCTGCAACTCGGCGACTTACCCCTGAACATGCAGCTCACCAAGAACGGCAAGCTGCTGGCCGTGACCAACAACGGGCAGGGCAAACAAAGCCTTCAGCTGATTGACCCCAAAACGGAGAAGCTGCTCGATGAGAAGCCAATTGCTAAATCGTGGTACGGCCTGAAATTCAGCGCCAACGGCAAGCAGCTGTACGCTTCGGGCGGCAACGACAATGTTATTCTCGTTTACAACATCGTTGAGAACAAGCTGAACCTAGCCGACACGCTGCGCCTAGGCAGAACTTGGCCGAAAGACAAGATTAGCCCCACCGGCATTGAGGTAGACGACGCCCAAAACCGACTCTACACCGTCACGAAAGAGGACAACTCCTTGTACGTGTTCGACCTCAAGACAAAGGCCATCCTCAAGAAAATAAACCTAGGGCATGAGGCCTACAGCTGCTTGCTTTCGCCCGACAAAAAGACGCTGTACATCTCCCTCTGGGGCGGGGACAAAGTAGCCCTCTACAACACCCAAACTGGCCAGCTCGCGGGCGAAATTGTCACCGAAAACCACCCCAACGAGCTGCTCCAAACCAAAAACGGCCGCTACTTATTCGTGGCCAATGCCAACGACAACTCGGTGTCGATCATCGACACGCGCAGCCGCAAGGTGCTAGAGGTGATTGCCACGGCCTTGTACCCCACCAAGCTTACCGGCTCTACCACCAACGGCCTCGCCCTTTCGCCCGACGAAAAGACGCTCTACATCGCCAATGCCGACAACAACTGCCTGGCCGTATTCGACGTGAAGACGCCGGGCAAAAGCGCGGCCCGTGGCTTCATCCCGACTGGCTGGTACCCAACGAGCGTGAAGACCCTAGGCTCGAAAATATTGGTAGCCAATGGCAAAGGCTTTTCTTCCTTGGCCAACCCGGCTGGGCCGTCGCCGGTGAAGAAAACCGATAACAGCGGCTCCCACGTGGGCGTGACGGGCCAGCAGGAAGTGCAGTATATCGGCAGCCTGTTCAAGGGCACCTTGTCGTTCATCAAGCAACCTAGCCCCGAGCAGCTGACCACTTACTCGAAGCAGGTGTATGCCAATACGCCCTTCACGGGTGAGGCGCAGGCCCACGGCAAGCGCGAGGCCGGCAACCCCGTGCCGAGCAAGGCCGGCGAGAAGTCGCCGATCAAGTACGTGTTCTACGTCATTAAGGAAAACCGCACCTACGACCAAGTGCTCGGCGACATGCCCGAGGGCAACGGCGACTCCACACTGTGCGTGTTTCCGGAGAAGGTGACGCCCAACCACCATGCCCTCGCCCGTGAGTTTGGGCTGCTCGACAACTTTTATGTGAATGCCGAAGTAAGCGCCGACGGCCATAACTGGAGCATGGCCGCCTACGCCACCGACTACACCGAGAAAACCTGGCCCATCAGTTACGGCGGCCGCGGCGGCACCTACGACTACGAAGGCACCCGCAAAATTGCCTACCCGCGCGACGGCTACATCTGGGATTACTGCCAGCGCGCTGGCCTGAGCTACCGCAGCTACGGCGAATTTGCCGACAACGGCAAAGCCAACCTCAAGTCCCTGGAAGGCCATATCTGCCCCAAAGCGCCCGGCTTCAACATGGATATTCAGGATATTGAGCGGGTGCGCATCTGGAAGCAGGATTTCGACTCGTTGCTGGCTAAAAGCGCCGTGCCGCAGTTCAGCACCATCCGCCTCAGCAACGACCACACCAGCGGGCAACGCAAAGGCAAGTACACGCCCATCGCCGCCGTGGCCGACAACGACCTAGCCCTAGGTCAGTTGGTAGAGCACATTTCGCAAAGCTCCATCTGGAAGGAGTCGGCCATTTTCGTGCTGGAAGACGACGCTCAGAACGGCCCCGACCACGTAGACGCGCACCGCACGCCGGCCTTCGTGATTAGTCCCTACACCCGCAAAGGCGCCGCCAACCACACGATGTACTCCACCTCCGGCGCCCTGCGCACGATGGAGCTGATCCTAGGGTTGCCGCCCATGAGCCAGTACGACGCGGCCGCCCTGCCGATGTACGACTGCTTCACGACCACGCCCAACCTAGCCCCCTACCAGGCCCGCGCCGCCCGCGTGAACCTCAATGCGCGCAACGTGGCGTGGAACAAGAGCGCCGAAAAATCGGAGCGCTTCAACCTAGCCAGCGAGGACGCCATTCCGGACCTGGAGCTCACCGAAGTGATGTGGAAAGCCATCAAAGGCGAAGATGCTGTAGTGCCCGCCCCACGTCGGGGAGCCTTCCTGAAGTTCGAGCAAAAGCGCCGCGACGATGACGACGATGATTGAGCTATAACCTAGCCCCTGTAGCGCGAAGCCTGCGCTTCGCGTGTCGCAGAACGACTCGCTTGGAAGTACAACCAACGATTACCGTTCAACGACACGCGAAGCGCAGGCTTTGCGCTACAGGGGACTGTTGCTTACCGCGCCCAGCCTCTCCCCGTTCGGCCGAGCGGTCCGGCATCCGTTCGGCCTAGCTTTGGTCACCTAACGATGCCCGAAACGCAAGCTTCGCGCTACATGGGCTAATCCTTTCTACTTTTGGGTTTAGCTCACGTTCTATGCATTTGTTTCGAATGCCGGCCCCGGTACGGCGTCTCTTTTCCGACTGCCTCTGGACGATGCCCGCCACCAGCCAGACGCTGTACCTCACCTTCGACGACGGCCCCATCCCCGAAGAGACGCCTTTCGTGCTCGAAACGCTGGCCGCCTATCAAGCCAAAGCCACGTTCTTCTGCGTGGGCGACAATGTGGTGCGCCACCCCGCCGTAGCTCGTCAGGTGCTAGCTGCCGGACATCGCCTTGCCAACCACACCTTTCACCACGTCAGCGGCTGGTCGCGCAGCCGGGCGAGTTACCTGGCCGAAGTAAACGAGTGCCAGCAAGCCCTGGATGCACTTCGCCCCGCCCCCGACCTGCGCCCGCTGATGCGGCCGCCCTACGGCCGCATCACCCGCCCCCTCGTGCGGGAGCTGAAACCTAGCTATCAGGTGGTGATGTGGGACACGCTGACCTGCGACTACGACCGCAGCTTCGCCCCCGAAGAGTGCCTGCGCGCCGCTTTGCACTACACCCGCCCAGGCTCCATCGTCGTGTTTCACGACAGCTTGAAGGCGAGCCGCAACATGCGCTATGTGTTGCCCCGCTACCTCGCGCATTACGCCGGGCTAGGGTATCAGTTTGCCTCACTCTAGCGCCCTATGCTGACTTTCTTGACGGGTTACTTCATCCTGTGGTTTTTGGTATTGGGTGCGTGTACTATGCTTTTTGCCGTGCAGCAGCGGCGGCGCCAACGCACCCAGTTGCCCTCACCCCTGCCCCGCGTGAGCATCCTGATTGCCGCCCGCAACGAGGAAGCCGCCATCGGGCGCTGCCTAGCTAGCCTCCGCCAGCTCGATTACCCACCCGAGTTAGTAGAAGTTCTCCTGGGCGATGATGCCTCCACCGACGCCACCCGCGCCGTGGCGGAGGCCGCTATGCAAGGCTACGCTGGAAATTTCCGCTGTCTTACCATTACCGACGTCTTGGGCACCGCCCACGGCAAAAGCAACGTGCTAGCCCACCTAGCTCACCAAGCCACCACCGACTATTTCTTTATTACCGATGCCGATATTGCCGTGCCCCGCACCTGGATTCAGGGGTTGCTAGCCCACGCGCAGCCGGGCGTCGGCACCGTAACGGGCATCACGCTGGTGCACGGACCTAGGTTGTTTCACCGGCTCCAAGGGCTCGATTGGTTGCTCTCGCTCGGTTTGGTGCAGGTGGTATCGGATACGGGGGCGCCCGTTACGGCCATGGGCAACAACATGCTCGTGACGCGCGAAGCCTACGAGGCCACCGGTGGCTACGAGCGCCTGCCGCCTTCCATCACCGAAGACTACGAACTGTTCCGGGCTACCCTGCGCCACGGCTTTAGCTTCCGCAACATCTTCCGCCCTGAAGTGCTGGCTGAGTCGCTGCCCATTCCCACGTTTCGGCGCCTGCTCCACCAGCGCCGCCGCTGGATGCGCGGCGTGGAGCAGCTGCCGTGGTGGCTGAAAATGGGCCTCGCTTTCTACGGCAGCTTCTACCTAGCTGTAGCCCTGCTGGCCTGGGTTGGCGGGCCGCTGGCGGTTGCCATCATACTAGGTATCAAAATGGTGCAGCAAGGCCTTCTAGCAACACTCTGCTTCCGCCGCGTGGGTCGCCGGCCACCCCTGGAGTTGCTACCTGTTTTTGAAGCGTACACACTGCTGCTCACTATTAGCCTGACGTTGTTTCGCCTGCTGCCGCTGTCGTTCGACTGGAAAGGCCGACGCTACTCTTGAAGTGTTGGGTTCTAAATAGTGAATTAGACGCTGCAAACGCCAGCCCGATGTAGAGACGCCTACTTGCGTCTCCCCGTTGAACGATTTGGCTTAGAACAACCTAGGTAAACAACATCTGCAACCGCGAGGAGACACAAGTAGGTGTCTCTACATCGGGCAACGAAGCGCTGGAAATGCTCCATCAGCCTCAACATGACTTACCCTTTGTAGACCTTAATTCAACATTTATCCTTCAAAACTTAACATTTCTACGCTACTTTCGCCTGCTATGCAACTGACTGACTCCCATGCCCACGTTTACTCCGAACAGTTCAAAGACGACCGCGACGCCATGCTGGAGCGCGCGCTGGCAGCCGGCGTGAGCACCATCCTGATGCCCAACATCGACCACACCAGCATCGACGTAATGCTGGAAACGGAGGCGCGGCACCCCGAACAGTGCATTGCCATGATGGGTTTACACCCGTGTTCGGTAGGCAAGCACGTAGAGCGCGAGCTGTACCTGGTAGAAGAATGGCTAGGTCGACGCAAGTTTGCCGCCGTAGGCGAATGCGGCATTGATCTATTTTGGGATAAAACTTTTTTCCCGCAGCAGCAGGAAGCTTTGCGCGTGCAAATTGACCTCGCCAAAAAGCATAACCTGCCTCTGGTACTGCACACCCGCGAAGCCTTCCAAGAGTCAGCCGACCTCATCGAGGCCGCCCAAGACGGCAGCTTGCGGGGTGTATTTCACTGCTTTTCCGGCACCAAAGAAGAAGCCGAACGGGTCATTAAGCTAGGTTTCTACCTAGGCATCGGCGGGGTAGCTACCTTCAAAAACGGCGGCCTCGACAAAGTGCTCCCCGACATCGACCTCAAGCACCTGCTGCTCGAAACCGATTGCCCCTACCTAGCTCCCGTGCCTTACCGCGGCAAGCGCAACGAGCCGGCCTACCTCCCCCTGATTAACCGCCGCGTAGCCGAGCTGCTTCGCACCGACGAAGCAGCCGTAGCCGAAGCTACTGCCCAGAATGCCAAGGCCTTGTTCAACCTCTAGCCTATTTGCCTTTGCCCTCCATCGTTACCATTCAAACAGCTGCTTCCCCCACCGACCACACGGTTGCTTCCATTCTCGTGATCTACACGGGTGGCACTGTGGGTATGGCTTACAACGACCAAGGCTTGCTAGCCCCCATGCGCTTCAGCGAGGTCACCAAGCTGATGCCCGAGTTGCGCGACATGCGCATGCGCGTATCGGTGGTAACCATGCCTCAGCCCATCGACTCTTCTAATGTTACGCCTACTGAATGGGTAACTCTAGCTAGCCTCATTGGCGAGTTCTACGACCACTACGACGGCTTTGTGGTGCTGCACGGCACCGATACGATGGCCTACACGGCTTCGGCCCTGAGCTATATGCTCGAGAACCTAGCCAAGCCCGTAGTATTCACCGGCGCTCAAGTGCCGGCCGGCCGCGTACGCACCGATGCCCGACGGAATTTTATCACGGCCTTGGAAATTGCCGCCGCTCGCCACCCCGATGGGAGCACCCGCGTGCCGGAAGTTTCGTTGTTTTTCAACACCATGCTGATGCGCGGTAACCGCACCAAGAAGGTGGAAAGCCAACACTTCGGCGCCTTTCGCAGCGACAACATGCCGCCCCTAGCCCAAGCCGGCATCCGCCTCACCTACAACGACGCGCTAGTTCGTCCGCTGCCCACGGCACCCCTGCGCATCCATACCCAACTCAATGACAACGTCACGATTCTCAAGCTGTTTCCAGGCATTACCGAGCGGGTGCTTAACTGTATTCTGAACGTGGCGGAGCTGCGCGGGTGCGTCCTCGAAACGTTCGGTTCGGGCAACGCCTCTACGAAGTCGTGGTTTTTGAGATGCCTGAAAGAAGCCCACGACCGGGGCATCCACATCCTGAACGTGAGCCAGTGCGACGAAGGCCGCGTAGAGCAAGGCCGTTACGAAACCAGCGCCTCCCTCCCCGGCTGCGGCGTGCTCAGCGGCGACGACATCACCACGGAAGCGGCTATCACCAAGCTGATGTTTGTGTTAGGCCTGCAAAAAAGTCACGCCGAAACCGCTCAGCTGCTCGTGCAAGACCTGCGCGGCGAGATTACTCTGCTGTAGCTGGAGCCTAGGTTTGCGTTTCCGGAAAAATGCCCGTTACTTTGCGCCAGATTACTGACCCAGAGAGGTGTCCGAGTGGTCGAAGGAGCACGCCTGGAAAGTGTGTATGGCCCAAAAGGTCATCGTGGGTTCGAATCCCATCCTCTCTGCATAAAACCCCGTTTCTAGCCTAGAAACGGGGTTTTTGTTTTCCTGAGGTACACCTAGGGGTACACACTATTTTGAACTTATGATAGATACAGCGCCCTAATAGTCTCTTTCGTTACAGCGCACAAGTAATGGTAGCCACGTATTAGCTACCGCATTCCTGGCAATTACCTAAACGTCCAACAATTTTATTATCAAACTCTAGTTTACAGCTTCAGCCATCACTACGCTTTTTCAATGCCGATCATACCAAAACGCACCTAGCCTAGGTGTATGCTTCCCTAAATTAAAGAGCCAGTTGTGAGTAGAGAAAAGCGTATTCTCACTACCTAACAACCGCGACATGAAAAAGGAACGATTCGGCACAGCCCAAATTGTGGCCATTCTACAACAGCAAACCAATGGCTAGACCGTGGCGCAAATCGTGCGGGAGCATGATCTGAGTGAGGTGACGTTTTATGTCTGGAGAAGCAAGTATGCCGGGGCGAGCGTGGCGGAGCTGCCCTGGCTTAAGCACCTAGAAGAAGAGAAGCACCGTCTCAAAAGATGTTCGCTGATTTTGTGAGCCCTCTTAGTCGAGTACCAAGGCCGACCCACGCAGCTATGCACCGATAATGACCCAGAGTTTATCAGCGCCCGGTTGAGAGTGGTGCGAGGCGCAGCGCGCTGCCCTGGATTCAGCCCAGCAAGCCGACCCAAAACGCCTGCACCGAGTGCTTTAGCGGCTCGTTTTGCCACAAACTGCTCGACGTCCACTTGTTTCGTTCGCTGGCCCACGTGCGCCAACTCGTAGACGAGTGGATGCTCGACTACAACACGCACCGGCTCCACCAAGCCTTGAATTTCATGACCCCACTTGAGTTTAAACAAGCCGCTTAACTTCCACTGATCACTGGCTTACCGAACGGGAAATCGTACAATTCCTACTGTTAACACTTCCTAAAAAATGGCGCTGTTAAACGGGTGGCAGGCTCGGTACACGAAAGCTTGAAGTGGTCTAGAGATGATAGACAGAAGTAAGAAGACCATCGGCGTCAGATTGACTTTTTCAAGTTCAGACAATGGCACCTAGATGGCATCCAGCCCCGGCAAGCCGAGCAGCTCGGCGACGCGTCGAGCCACAGTTTTGACACTGGCAACATCGGGGCCAGTGATGGTCAGGTGGCCCATCTTGCGGCCTACGCGCGCGTCCAACTTGCCGTACAGGTGCAGGTGGGTTCCCGGCAAGCTCAGCACGCTGTGCCAGTCCGGCTCCCGTTGTTGGCCGCTGGCGTCAAACCACACATCACCCAGCAAATTGAGCATGATGGCCGGGGAGTGCTGGCGCGGCTGCGGCAAGGGCAAGCCCGCCATAGCGTGTACCTGCAGATCAAACTGCGACGCGTCACAGGCGTCGAGGGTATAGTGGCCACTGTTGTGCGGGCGCGGGGCCATTTCGTTGACCACTAGGCCGCCGTGCGCGCTGCCATTGTCCACCACAAAAAACTCAACGCACAGCACCCCCACATAGCCCAAATGCTGCGCGATGGCAATGGCCGCGTCGCGGGCACTGGTGGCCAGGGCGAGCGGCATATTGCCTTCGTAGGCGTGGGTTACGGCCAGAATGCCCTCCACATGCACGTTGCGCTGCGGGGCAAAGCTGACCACCTGCCCGCCCCAGCCGCGCGCCACCAGCACCGAGCACTCGGCGGTGAGCGGCAGCATCTTTTCCAGCACGCAGGCCACCCCGCCCAGCTCCGCCCAGGCGGCGGCCAGTTCACTGGCAGTTCTAACACGGACCTGACCCTTGCCGTCGTAGCCCATGCGGGCGGTTTTCAGGATGCCGGGCAGCAAATCAGCCCTTTCCTCCAGGACGGCCTGCAGCTGGGCGGGCGTTTCAATCACCGCGTAGGGCGCGCAAGTCACCCCCGAGATGTCGGCGCAGGCTGCGAAGTGGTCTTTTTCCTCGATGCGGTCTTGGGCAATGCCTACCACGGCCGCGCCCGGCGCCACGGGCCGGGTTTGCGCCAGCGTTTGAAGGGCCTGGGCGGGCACGTTTTCAAACTCGGTGGTAATGGCCTGACACAGGTCGGCGAGTTGCGCCAGCCCGGCTGGGTCGTTGTAGTCGGTCTGGATATGGTGGTGACTCACCAGTCCGGCGGGGCTTTGCGCGTCGGGGTCCAGCACGGCGGTGAAGTACCCCAGTCGCTGGGCGGCATGCACAAACATCCGGCCCAGCTGGCCGCCCCCCATCACCCCTAGAGTAGCCTTGCAGCCGGCGGCGTCCTTACTGCCCGGAAAAATCGGGGTCATTGCCCCAGTGTTGCTAGTGGCGTTCATACGGGCAACGTCATAGCGCGGGCGGCTTCGGTTTGTTCAGCGCGAAACGCCTGCAGCTTGGCCGCCAGGCCCGGGTCGTGCAGGGCTAGCATGCTAACCGCGAACAAAGCCGCATTGGCTGCCCCGGCATTGCCAATAGCAAACGTGGCCACGGGTACTCCTTTGGGCATTTGCACGATGCTGTGCAGCGAATCCACCCCCTGCAAATGGCGACTGGCTACCGGCACCCCCAGCACGGGCACTGTGGTTTTGGCGGCCATCATGCCCGGCAAGTGGGCGGCACCACCCGCGCCGGCAATAATGGCCTGCAAACCGCGCGGCGCGGCTTGTTCGGCGTAAGCAAACAGGTCGTCGGGCATGCGGTGGGCCGACACCACGCGCGCTTCGTGGGCCACGCCAAACTGCGTGAGAATCTGCACGGCATGCTGCATGGTGTCCCAGTCGCTGCTGGAGCCCATGATCACGCCGATCAGGGGGGTGTTTGGGACGGCGCTGGAGCTAGTGGTGTCGGAGATGGAATGGGTGTTCATTGAAAAATATTTGTTGTCATGCTGAGCTTGTCGAAGCATCTCTACTGCTTCGTTAGCTCATTAAGGCTACTCCATTTGTCAGTCAAGTCAGCTGCTGATGGATTAGTATCAATTATTTCAGCTTCGAAGTCGAATAGGATTGAAACAATAGCTGCAACATCTTCAGCTGCTAAGCTGACCCGATAGAAATCTGAAAAGCGTTCCTGTGAGGCGTTGTGCAAGCTAGGTTTATCAATCTTGTCGTTTGACAGAATGCGGGTAATACGGTCAGCAAGGTGCGCTTGGTCATGTTGCGCCAAGATTCTGCGTGTAGCATTCAGAGTGGCAAAATCTAGAACATCTTCGCGTTCTTTCAACTGCTTGTACTGATTCGCATTCATTGCTCTAATGAGTCAAGTAAGACAATTCAACGAAGCAGTAGAGATGCTTCGACAAGCTCAGCATGACGGTCTTTTTTCAGCTAGGCTCTAACGGTTAGCGCTCCAGCAGGATTTCGGTGCCTAAAACCACTAGGTCCACGCTGCCTTTCAGCGTTTGGTCGATGAAGGGGGTGTTCTGGGACTTCGATTTCATGAATTCCCGCGTAAAGGTGGTTTCCGCTTCGGTATCGAACAAGACGCAGTTAGCTTCCTGGCCGATTTCAATGGTGGGTACCGGCAGGTCCATCAGGCGGCGGGGCTCCGCCGAGTAGCGCTTCACCACTAGGTCCCACCCGAATTTGCCAGGCTCCACGAAGAAGTGATGGAGTGACACCAGGGCTGTATCTAGGCCAGTGATGCCATTGGGCGCGCTGATGAAATCCTGGGCCTTTTCGAACGGCGTGTGCGGGGCGTGGTCGGTGGCAATGAGGTCGAAGACGCCTTCCTTGAGCCCTTCGAGCAGGGCATCACAATCGGCCTGGGTGCGCAGCGGCGGGTTCATTTTGTAGTTCGTGTCGTAGTCGCCGATGTGCTCGTCGGTGAACAGCAGGTGGTGCGGGGCCACTTCCGCCGTCACCTTCACATCGCCCCTGGATTTCCACCAGCGGATGGTTTCCATGCCCTCTTTGCTGGATACGTGCTGGATGTGCACGTGCGCGCCCGCCGCCCGGGCTAGGCGGATGTCGCGGTCGATGATGATTTCCTCGGCGCAGGCCGGCGAGCCTTTGATACCGAGCCGGTAGCTCATTACGCCTTCGTTCAGGGCACGCGGCCCGGCCAGTTCCGGCACCTCGCAGTGGCTGGCGAAAAACATCCCAAACTCGGTGGCGTACTGCATGGCCCGCAGCAGCACCGCCGGGTCGCTGGTGGTATCGCCGTCGTCGGTGAGCATTTTCACCCCGAGCTCCCGCATGCCCTCAATTTCCGCCAGCTCCTTGCCCTCGCGGTTCTTGGTGACGCAGCCGGAGGTGTACACCGGAATGCGGGACCGGTGCTTGGCATTTTCCAGCACGGAGGCTACCGAGCTGGCCGAGTCGAGGGCCGGGCGGGTGTTGGGCATCATGACTACGCCGGTCACGCCGCCGTTGATGGCCGCCTCGCTCCCCGTGGTAATGGTTTCCTTGTTCTCAAACCCGGGGGCGCGGAAATGGACGTGGGCATCAAACATAGCCGGCATCAGCACCCGACCGCGCGCGTCGATGACGCGGGCACCCTCGGGAATGGCCAGGTTGCTGCCTATGTCCTGGATTTTTCCTTCGACAATCAGGACATCGCCTTCAAGCAGTACGGGTGAATTTTCGGAGGCGATGCGGGCATTTTGAAGGAGAAGCATGAATTTATGAGTGCTGTAAACTGGCAAGGGGGTGAGGGAATATTCTGGCTGTTGAAGAGGAAAATACACGGGCGGACCCAACCGCGTCCGGCAGTTAGGGCACAATCACCGTTGAGCTAGCTCGCTGCCGCGCGGCGTACGATTCCTGCCGCGGAAATTCCCCGCCGGGCGTAAGCCAGTCGAGCACGGCCATGCGGATGGAAATGCCGTTTTCGACTTGGTTGGTGATCAGGCTGCGCTCATAGTCCATGACGGCGTCGCACAGCTCGACTCCGCGATTCACAGGGCCGGGATGCATGATGTAGAGGCCCCGGTCGCGGATTTCCGCCAGCCGGGCGGTGGTGATGCCGTAAACCCGGTGGTATTCGCGGACGCTGGGAAAAAACTGCACGTCCTGGCGCTCCAACTGCACCCGAAGCAGGTACACCACATCGGGCGCCCAGGCCATGGCCGCCTCATAGTCGGTGAAGCGGGGGATAGTTGACGGGCCGTATTTGGGTACCAGCGAGCCCGGGCCTAGGTAAGCGACTTCGATACCTAGCTTTTGCAGCAAAGTGCTGGTAGAACGCGCGACGCGGGAGTGGAGAATATCCCCGATGATGAGGACTTTTTTGCCCCTAGGATCGGGGAATTTCTCCCTGATAGTGAAGGCGTCCAGCAGGGCCTGGGTGGGGTGCTCGTGTGCTCCGTCGCCGGCATTGATAACCGACGCCGTGGTTTGGCGGGCAATCATGCCGGGTAGGCCGGGGTGACTGTGACGGACGACAATGTAGTCGGTGCGCATGGCCTGGAGCGTCTCAATTGTCTCGCGCACCGACTCGCCCTTGGTGATGGAGGAGTGGGCGACGTCGAAATTCGTTACCTCCGCCGAGAGGCGTTTGGCCGCGACCTCGAAGGAAGAGTGCGTCCGGGTGCTCGCCTCGTAGAACAGCATGAGCACGGACTTGCCTTCGAGGGCGGGAATTTTCTTCACCGAGTGGGTGAACAATTTTTTAAAGGACGTGGATTGGTCGAGCAAAAACTCGATTTCCTCACGGTGGAGGGAGGCGATGTCGAGCAGGTCTTTACGTGCCATACCGGAATTGAGGGAAAGTGAGGTTGTCTAGCTAAAATGGACAGTGTGAAGCCTTATCTGCCATTACCCACGACGGAGAAACTGGCTACCAGTGTAGGCTGAGACGATGGTGGCAGCCACCACGGTAGGCGGAGAGGGTGTTGGCGTCCGTAGGAGGTAGTAATCGGCTGCGGAGCGACAGTCGACGAACCCAACGAGCATAAAAAAACCGTTTCGGAATCCGAAACGGTAGCGGGGCAACACCCAGAAAAAACAACGGAAATACCAGTGGCAAAATCGGGAGAACCGATGGTAGCGAGGGCCTTCCGGCCCACTCGCGGTTCCCAGCCGAGGAGGGTGCCGCGCTTCATCAACAAGTTTTTTGGTTGAAGCATGCTGCAAAGCTACGGCATTGTTATGGATCCGTTGAGTATGTCAGGCAAGATTTTCTGTTGAAGCGAACGTACGTATTGCGAACAAACGAGCAAAGAACCTTTGGGTTAATGCACTATGTGGATGAGGTGGTATAAGCTAGGCAGACAGAAGAAGAACGCATCTTTCTTTTGTCATGACCGCAAAAAAGAACGGGACGTCACCCGATAAAGGGCGTAAGTACGATGTCACCTTCAAAGCCGAAGCCTTGCGCCGAGAGTCGTTCAACCCAAGCCGCTGCCCGCAAGTTGGCCATCAGCGACGACACTCGGGTCGCTATAGCACCCGTCGGCTACGCACGGAGCGACAGGTACAAGTTGGTTGCTGGCGCAGCCGGCGCACGCTGGCCGCTCACCACGTTCTGCGTGCCCAGCAGCCACGCTCGTTCGTACTGCGCATCACGAACTCCGATGCAGCAGTATGGGCGGCGCCTAACTGCTTGTCAGGTCAACCGGCTCCCGCTGCTCCAAACCAGGTCTAGGTCGGCGACATCACGTATTTGCCCCGTCAGGGTGGCGGCTCGCTCTATCTAGCTACGTGGCTGGAGCAGCAAAGCATGAGTCGACGTGGTGATTGCTACGAAAACGCCCACGCCGAATCGTTTTGGAGCCGGCTCAAACCCGAATTATTAGATGAGGACAGCTTCGCTAACTTGAAGGAAGCGCGACTGCAAATCAGCCATTACATCGCCTATCACAATGCTGAGCAGCGCCATTCAGCTTTCGGCTATTGCACCTTCAACTACTTTGCAGCCCAGCTTCAAACCACTTCTCCGTTCTGTCCGGCGTTGCTAGACCACCTCACCTTTCGCTCCAATTGCATATCCCATTATTCGCTGACACTCCCTACTGGGCGACAGCATACCGCAATAAATGTCACAAGCAGTAGCCTTTTCGGGCAGCGGCTTTGCAACATTACAGAGGCAGCCGGGACCCCGTAAGAGTAAAAATTTCTCTTCCTTCAGCAGGGTAACGGCTGGTTCTACTGTTAAGATTGATGGCTACGAGCCGTATCGAAAACGATTGTGATATTCTCATTTACAGCGTCTTGCTGTCACATTCTGGCAGGCTTATTCCTTTCCCTGATACATTCTTCTGGGTGATATTGGTGACACGTTAACCACCCACCAATTCCCATGAAAAAATTCCTCTCTTTGCCCCCGCGCTGGGCAGGCTGCCTGCTCACGCTGGGTCTGCTGCTCGCCGGCAATGCGCAGGCTGCTGCCAGCAAGCTGACGCTACCGGCCAGTGCCAGCCTGTTTACCCCGCTCGCGCAGTTGGGCACCCTGCTCCATTTACAGGCACAGTCCGATTATGTGCAAGGGTGGTACGAGAACAACCGTTATGATCGGTGCGCCATAGACTTTGTCCTGACTGGTCTGTTTGGGGGCGTTAACAGCAATTACTTTCTGCGCACGGACCTAGGGGAGTTTGCCCATGGGCAACTCGAAACCTTCCCAGGAAGCACCATTCCAATTGTGCGTTTTTACCTGGGCTACGGCGTGCACGGCTCGTTTGTGAGTGTTACTTACGCTCCCACAGGCGAGGTGCAGGAAGGCGAATTTTCCTACTATCCCGACTGTCGGTAGCACCCGTTTAATATCATCCTAATAAGTATCTCACTTCTCCACCAATTCCCATGAAAAAACTAGCTTTATTCTTCGCTATGATGGGCGGCGCGCTCCTAGGCAACGCCGTCTCAGCCTCCGCTCAAAGCTTCTGCACCTTAGGCGGTGCCGCGCAGTGTTCAAACCTAGGTGCTACCCGCGGCAATGAAGTAGGTGTATCTCTATGTGGCAACCTTGACGGCCGGGAGCGCTCCATAAGGGAATCTTGGTTTCTGGCTGAGCAGGCGCAAAGCCAAGGCCGCTGGGATGATTATGCCTACTGGTCTGCCTACTCCGATGGCGTCGCCGGCGCGTTGTGCCCTTTGTATGGCCGACAATCCTCTCCTACTAGCGCTACCCCAGCTGACAACACGAAAGCAAAGGAAACAGCATCAGCCAAGTAACTACTCTACTTGTTAGACTACAAAAAAAGCCCCGATGATATCGGGGCTTTTCGCTTTTACATTTTCTGGATAGTGCTAGCCGCTACCAGCTGCGCAATAGCGATGTTAAGCCAGCCTTTTGCTTTGCTGTATAACTCCTTGAGTTCCTTGGACAGCACCTTCGTAGAAATACCGGTAACGCTGCGTTCCAGCCCGCGAAAGTACCGGGCATTGTGCGTAAGGCCAAACCCGCTGGCAGTCAGCGGAAAATCATCTATGCGCCCGAGGTGGGTTCTCGTTGGGCGTCTACTTTCCGCGCTAAGGGCCGTATAAGCGACGCTACCTGAGCTATCAACCTTATTCCTCGTATCCATCTCTGCCGATGATGCCCTTGCCGTGTGTGCTGCTGGTCGACGACGACACAACCACCAATTTTCTTAACCGCTCGCTGCTCACCCGCCTGGGCGTGGCCGAACGCATCCTCGTCGCGCAAGATGGGGAGCAGGCCCTGCGCAACCTAGGTCAGTACTGCTTGCCGCCTACGCCCAGTTGTCCGATGCTCATCTTGCTGGATGTGAACATGCCCGGCATGAACGGCATTGAGTTTCTGGAAGAGTACCAGCAGTTGCCGCTCGCTGCCCAAGGCGCCATCGTCATCGTGATGCTGACCACCTCGCTGCACCCGCGCGACGTGCAGCGCGTCGAGCAGCTCGGCATCGTATCGGGTTTCGTCAGCAAGCCCCTGACTCCGGAGAAAGTCCACGGATTATTACACACGCACTTCCCGCCAGGACCGACTACCTAGCTTTTCAGGCAGTATCAGATTGGCGGGAGTAATGGCTTCATTCTGCCAGCAGTGAGACAATGACAAACCTAGGCCCTGGCCTTTGGCGCTTCGGAAGGTGATTCTGAGACGTATTCGCGGGGTATGCGTACGTATCTCACTTGGTGGGGGTGTATTTTCACGACCCACTTTGCGCTGCTATGTCTACTACTTCCACGTTCCCGGCTCTCGACCTGTTCCCCGCTGAGCCGTTACTCACCACGGTGCTTGACCTGTCGCCTAGCGGCATCGTGCTCTGCACGCCCGTATACGACAAGGCTGGCACCCTCGTAGACCTAGCTTTTGCTTACCTCAACCCGGCCGCGCAACGCCTGTTGGGGTTGCCGGCCCAGCCGACCACTACCTTCACGCAGCAGTTTCCCAACAGCCTCACGGATGGAAGCTGGCCATTTCACCGCGATGCGTTTTTCTCAAGCGAGCCGCACTCTTTCGAGCTCACTCGCTCCGTCGCTGGTCACCAGCAGCGCTTGCACCTAGTAAGCCAGCGCGTGGGCGGCGGGCTGCTGCTCAGCCTTAGCGAGGCGCCTGCATTGCCAGAGGCAGCTCCTGGGGTTTCGGAGCCGGCAGGCCGCCGCTCGGCCGAGCGCGGCCAGCAGCTGGAGCGCACCGACGCGGTGCTGGGCAGCTTGCAAGAGTTTGTGTACCTCTTCGACCTTGATGGGCGCTTTCGCTACGTAAACCAGCCCCTGCTCGATTTATGGGGGCTGACGCTGGAGCAGGCTATCGGCAAGAACTTCTTCGACCTCAATTATCCTACGCCACTGGCTGCTCAGCTGCAAGCAGAGATTCAGCAGGCAGCCACCACCCGGCAGCCAGTAACGGGAGCAACAGCCCAAACCAGCCCCACGGGCGAGTACGAGTACACCTTTGTTCCCCTGCTCGACGCCAACGGGGTGGTGGCAGCCGTAGCCGGTCGCACCCAATCCGTAACGGAGCGCCGCCGGGCCGAGGCTGCCCTGCACATAAGCGAAACCAAATACCGCATGCTGTTCGAGACCATAGACGCAGGTTTCTGCCTGATCGAGGTTCTCTTCAACGACCAGCAGCAGCCGGTGGACTACCGCTTCGCGGAGGTCAATCCTGCCTTTGAGCGGCAGACCGGGCTGGTGAATGCCACCGGGCGCACCATTGGGGAGATGGCGCCTGAGCTCGAGCAGCACTGGTTTGATATCTACGGCCAGGTGGCGCTGACGGGCCAGCCAGTGCGCTTCGAGCAGCGGGCCGAGCCATTGCAGCGCTGGTTCGACGCGTACGCCTTCCGCGTGGGGGAGCCGGGTCAGCACCAGGTAGCCGTCCTGTTCAACGACATCTCTCAGCGGCGCCAGGCCGAAGAATCTCTGCGCCGAAGCGAGCAGCAGCAGGCCTTTCTGCTCCAGCTCAGCGACCGGCTGCGCCCGTTGTCCGACGCGGCCGACATTCAGTATCAGGCGGCCTGTGCTCTGGGAGAGTACCTAAGTGCCAGCCGCGTGGGCTACGCCGAGGATCAGGGTGACAACGAGCACATTGTGGTCACGCGCAACTACACTAACGGCGTACCTAGCATCGAAGGCCGCTACCACTACGACGACTACGGGCAGGAGCTGCTGCGCGCCTTCAAAGCAGGTCGAACCGTCGTGCGCCCCGACATTGCCCACGACCCGACGCTCACCGCCGAGGAAAAGGCAGCCCACGCGGCCCTACAGCTCGGGGCCACGGTCAACCTGCCGCTGCTTAAGGATGAGAAGCTTATTGCTGTGCTTTTTATGCACTATCCGACGGCCCACACTTGGGCCAACGACGAGCTAGCCTTACTCGCGGAAACGGCCGAGCGCACCTGGGCTGCCGTGATGCGCGCCCGCACTGAAGCGGCTCTGCGCGAGTCGGAGGAACGGTTCCGGATCATGGCCGACGCCGTGCCACAGATTATTTGGATCACGGATGTGGAAGGCCGCACGGAGTTCTTCAATAAGCAGTGGAGCAACTACACAGGCGTACCTTATGAGCCGAGCACCGCCGCCGCGGTGGCGGGCGGGTTTGTGCATCCGGCGGATAGTGCCCATACGATGCAGGCCTTTGAGGAAGCGCGTCGCACCAATACCGTTTTCCAGGTCGAGCACCGCATTCGGGCTGCCGATGGCACGTATCGCTGGTTTTTGGTGCGCGCCGAGCCGTTCTACGACCCGGTAAGCGGGCAGATTATCCGGTGGTTCGGCTCTTCTGTTGACATAGACGACCGCAAGCAAGCGGAAGAAGCGGTAAGTCGCAGCGAAGAGCGGCTCCAAAAGGCCCTGTCCATCGACACAGTGGGGGTGCTCTTCTTCGACCTGGAAGGTCGCATCCACGACACTAACGCCGCTTTCGAGCGCATAAGCGGCTACAGCCGTGCTGAGTTAGCTCAGGGTCAGGCGTATTTGGACGCATTAACGGCGCCGGAATCCATCCAAGCCACGCACCAAGCCTTACAGGAGTTGCGCACCACCGGGGAGAGCACCCCATCTGAGAAGCAGTACCTGCGCCCCGACGGCTCGCCCTGGTGGGGACTGTCGGCGGGCAAGCGCCTGAGCGAGACCGAATCTGTCAAGTTTGTGCTCGACATCACCGAAGCCAAGCGGGCGGAAGAGGCGCTCCGGCATTCGCAGCAACAACTTCAGCACGCCAACGAGCGGCTCACGCGCACCAACGTCGACCTAGATAACTTTATCTACACCGCTTCCCACGACCTGAAATCGCCCATCACCAACATCGAAGGCTTACTCCAGGAGTTGGAGTATCAGCTACCGGCCGATAAGCCACTCGCGCAGCAGCTGCTACCCTTGATACAGATGATGCAAAATTCGGTGGCTCGTTTTCAGCGCACCATCGACCACCTGAGCGATATTACCAAGCTGCAAAAGGAGTATGACCCACTTATTACGGAGGTGCTTCTGGAACCCGTTATCGAGGATGTACGCCAAGACTTACAGCCACTCATCGTGCAAACCGGGGCGCACGTAGAAGTAGACGTGGCCGCTTGTCCCAGCGTCCTGTTCTCGCCCAAGAACCTGCGCTCGGTTATCTACAACTTGCTCAGCAACGCGCTCAAGTATCATCACCCCGAGCGACCGCCGCGCGTGCGCATCTACTGCCACCCTGCCCCGGAAAGCCAGGAGTTCGTGCTGTACGTGCAGGATAATGGGCTAGGCATCAGGGAGAGCCGCTACCCGGAGCTCTTCGCCATGTTTCGGCGCCTGCACAACCACGTAGAAGGCTCGGGTATCGGGTTGTACATGGTGAAACGCATGGTTGAAAACGTGGGCGGCCGCATTGAGGTGCAGAGCGAGCTAGGCGTAGGAACGACTTTTTCCGTGCATCTGCCCTACGCTTCAGCCACGAACAGGAACTATCGCACGTAACGCTGATACCTCAGGGTATCGGACCAACGGACATGGTAACAAGCGCGCCCGACCTAGGTACCTAGGTCGGGCGCGCTTGCTCTGGCTTGCCGCAACGCTTACGGTTCATTAGCCGGTTCGGCACCTAGGGTGCGGGTGCCGGCATAATAGTAGAGTTCAGCCAGCGTCTTTTCGTAGCTGGCGCGCATGCTTTCCTGCTTTAGCCGCAAGTCGATAAGCTTGGTTTCGCGATTGTTAACGAGGAAAATGGTGCTTTCGCCTAATTCAAATTTTTGCAGCTCCGCTTGCAGCAAAGTGCGTTGGTTGGCAATGGTTTGGGCCTGCACCGTGAGCTGCCGCTCGTAGGCCTTCAGTGTGTTGTACACGGCCTTAACCTGGTTGACAATGGTGCGACGGCTTTGCTGTTGTTCCAGCGTGGCATCCAGCACTTTAAGGCGAGTTTGCTGAAGCTTGCCGCGCTCTTTACGCAGAAACAGCGGGAAGGCAAAGTCAACCCCTAGCTTGTAATTGTTCCAACCGACGTCGTAGTACCCCGGTAGTTCGGGGCGGTAGAAGTCACCGCGGCTGAGCAGGCTGCCCGTCACGTTGATGACGGGCTTGAGCATTTCCCGCTGGTAGCGCTCCTCGATACCGAGCTGCCGAATCTTGGCGTCGAGCTTGATGAGCGTAGGATGGCGGTTGGAAGCTAGGTCTTGCAGCTGCGCAAACTGTGTCGTGTCGACCGCGGTGAGGCGGGGCACCTGCGGAACGGCGTAGGTCGGCAACTCTACCGGTTGGGCGTCCTTGTTCCACAAATGGTTCGAGAGCACCAAGCGAGCATTTTGCAGCTCTACCTGGAGCTGCTCCGATTGCACCAGGCGGTCTTGCACCGTAATGCGAGCTTCCACCGAGTCGATGGGTGCTTGGTCGCCGAGGATGGCGCGCCGGCTGGTAGCCCGAAAGCGCGTATCGGCGAGTTCGACACCCTCCCGAATCAGTTCGGATTGCTGGTAGGCGTAGTACCAGTTCCAGTAATCCTTGGCCGCTTGCAGCCACACCTCGTTGATCTGCTTTACTTTATCAGCCTCGGCGGCCGTCATCATGATGCGCGCCTGGCGCAAGGTGCTGCGCCGGGCGTCGATCAGCAGCCCTTGGCCTAGGGGCACCGACACTCCTACACCTGCCAAGCCATTGAGCGGCGTGCGGTGCTCAGGATTGACGTAGGTGCCAACCATGCGGTCGTAGCTGGCTTTCAGGTCGATGCCGCCCGGCCAGAGCGGCACCTTCAGCTCATTACCCCAAAGGTTATAGTAGTCGGTCCCGCCGAACAGCTTGCGGTCGAAGCCCGAACCTAGCTTAGGGTCGAAGCCACCGCGAGCTTGTTGCACCTGCGCCTGCGCGTCGGCGCTGAGCAGGGCCGCCTGCTTTACCACGGGGTGATTGGCAAAGACTAATTCGGCCAGGTCTTGCAGCGAGAACACGCGTGCCGTATCGGTAGCAGAGCGGTCGGCGGCGAGCTGGTGCGTTTGGAGCGGCGCCGGCGCGCCGGTGCCCGGCGCGCGTACCGGGAGAGATTTTAGCTGCGCTTGGGCGCCAAAGGCCAGCGACAACAGGCTGAATAACGTCAGCCAACGCGAAGTAGGGCGCCCAGCTAAAAAGGGCCTTCTCATGATTTCTTGTCCTCGGCTTTGTTTTTAATGGGAGCCTCCTGCGGAGCCGCTTGCAAGCTAGGTGGGAAGCCATTGAGCTGCCGCCAGATTTCGTACCACACCGGCACCGAATCCAGAATGACCCAACCATACACGCCCGAACCTAGGCGCAGCTGGGCCGGCCACGCCCCGTCGTTATTGGCGCGGTCAAGCTTGGGGCGCACTAGTAACCGGTACTTGCCATTTGTGGTGCTGACCACGTCAATGACCGTCACGGTGCCGCCAAATGTGCCGACAGCCACCGACGGCCAGCCCGAAAACTGCACTGCCGGCCAACCATCAAACTGCAAGCGCACCGTGCGCCCGCGCTGAATAAGAGGCACATCCATGGCGCGTACGTACAGCTCGGCAGCGAGTACCGGGGCGTCGGGTTGCAGGGTTGCAATAGACTCGCCCTCTTTAATCGTCTCGCCGATACCGGCTTTGAGCGTGCGCACCACGTAGCCTGCTTGCGGCGCCCGCACGACGTACATACCGCGGCGCACCTCTACGTTGCTGATTTTATTGCGCAACGAGGCGACTTCACCCTCCGAACTCGACAAGCTCGACACGGCCGAGCTGCGGTCCGATTGGGTTTTGGCAATGTCTTGCTCGTACTTGGCCCGCAGGTTAGCGAGCTCGATGCTAGCGTTGGCGAGCGACTGCCGCGAGTTCAGCAACTTATTGCGTTGGGCCGTCACCTTAGCTAGGTCTTCCTGTAATTTCAAGCGCCGCGACTCAATATCCGTCAGCGAGAACAACCCGTTTTTATAGCCTTCTTCGTAGCGCGCCAGGCGGGCCCGGGCAATCTGGAAGGCATTGTTCACGGCCACTAAGTCTGCGCTGTCGATCGAAACGGTGTTGCGCGCCTGGGTCACGCGGTTGCGCGCGGCCGATAGCTGTACCTCCAGCGTAGTGCGCAGGGCGGCCAGCTGCTGATCGGTCGCGCTGATTTTGGCCGCGTTGGCCGCCACATTGCCCTGTTTGGCGGCTAGCTGCTCGCGCAAACGTTGGGGCAAGTTGGGGTCGAAGTACTCGTCCTTGATTTCGGAAATCGTGAGGATTGTATCGCCTTTCGCCACTAACTGGCCTTCGCGCACGGCCCAGTGCTCAATACGACCCGCAATGGCGTTTTGCACGGTTTGGGGCCGATCTTGGGGGCTTAGCGTGGTGAGCGTGCCGGTGCCTTCAATGGTTTGTCGCCAGGGCAAAAACAAGATAATCAGGAAAACGCCCCCCACTACCGTCATGACGCGGCCAATACGCCGGCCGCCTTTCGGGTCAAGTAGTTCTTTTTGCGAGCGACTGAGCTCTTCATCCCAGACAGCCGCGTCTACACGTTGATTCGATAGATTAAGCATGTACTTCGGAGGTCTTTTTTTCGTCGAGGGGTAAATCCGTTACCACGGCAAGCTTTTCCACGCCGGTCAGGATGTCGAAGATGGTGCTCACGCCAGTTACCAGCTTCTCGATGGAGTTGCTAATCTGCACGATAAGCACTTCGGCCGCCACGAACTGACCTAGGGTCATTTGGCGGGATACCACGAACAAGGTGCCGGCTATCAGCAGGCCGCCCGTCAGCACCGTGCGCAGGGCCACCGACCAGCCGAAGTATTGCTTCAGCACCCGGAAGTGGTCGTTGCGCGCGTGCAGGTAGTCGGCCGTAAGCTCATCGGTGCGCTGCATGGCGCGGTGTTGCTGCTCGGGATTGTCGCGGTATTCTGGTAGAGCGCCGGCCACTTTCTCCAGCCAATCAACCGTCTTGTACTTATACGACGATTCCTCCAGACTCGTGCGCAGGGCCCGCTGGTAGTTTAGCCAGTAAATAAACACCAGCATCAGGAGCGTGAATAAACCTAGCCCGATAAAAATAGGGTGGTAAAACGACAGCACAATCACGCCAAATACTACCTGAATGCCCGCGAACGTCAGGTCAATCAGGAGCTTGGTAAGGCCCTTTTGTACCGTCAGGATATCGAAGAAGCGGTTGACCAGCTCGGGCGGGTTTTCGCCCTCCAGGGCTTTTGGCTCAATGCGGGGCAAGCGGTAGGCAAACTCGACGGCGGCTTTAGCAAACAGGCGCTGCTCAATGGATTCTACCAGCGTCATTTGCCCAATGAGCAGAAACCCACCCAGCAGCACCCCAAGCACGACAACCCCAATCAGGATATAGGTGGACGCAAACACGGCCCCCGTCGATACCAGGTTGAACACGGCTTGGGTGCCGAGCGGTAGCGTAAGGCTGATGAGGCCCGAGAGGATGGCGTAGTAAATGATATAACGGATGGAACGGCGTTCGGTATCGAGCATGCGCGTGAGGCGCTGCCAAGGAGTAGGCGGTGGTAAGAGTGCGTTTTTAGAAGCCATGCAAATAAAGTGGGAGCCGGGGACAGTATGCGGCGCATGCCACGCGCCTACACTAAGAAAGCTGCGCCGATAAGCTGGACTATAGAACAAGAACAGCTGGCGGGAAGAGAAGAGCTAGCTTTTTGGGATGGAGATGGTATTTGAAAGCACTAACTTTTTACGTCGCAAAGGTAATACCCGACTAATGAAATAGGATTAAAATTAAATTAAATGCTATTTTAAAAACATTACCGAGCTTTAAATTGTATTATGTTGTTTTGCCATGACCACTTGCATGACCAAACAGTGCAATGAGCTTTGAGCAAGACGAGAACAGGACACGATTCAAAGACTGCGTTGGCTACCAAACGTTAGCCGTACCTGAATCGCCCTTCTAAAGTGGCCCCTGGCTTCTCTATTATCTAACGAACAAGGAAGCTGTTACCTGCTCCGCACCGTTCCGAAAACAATAACATCTTAAGCGCCGTTGATTAACGCGGCTTATGCAGAAGCTACGTCAACAGGCACACGGTTCCATGCAGAAGAAACCAATGCCAGGTAACACATTGACTACGTGACTATAGCAAAAAGATATACAGGAGCTTCTTGTGCTGAACGAGCCGGTACCCTTGGCTTAGCTGTACTACTGATAACGATGCAGGCCGCAGCGCAGGGGCTACCCAACGGTACATCACCGGCTACCCCGGCGCAGAGCGGCAGTCAGCAAACCTTCGGGGGCCACCTGCGGGCCAACAGCAACAACAGGAATTGCAGCGTCGGCGGCAGCAGATGCAACAAACCAGTGAACAGCCGCAGCCCCCGCCACCTGCTGCACCTATTCCCGCTGCCGCCGGTCAGCCGGCGGTGGGCGGAGCGCCTGCCGCACCTAGGGGCACTAGCCTGCCCGGCGAACCGCGGGGCGCTACTACACCCCGTGCTCCGCTGGGAAGCAGCCCATCGGGCGGTAGTCTGTCAGGCATGCAGACCGGTGCGGCCCGCGTGCTGACGACTGCACCTGCCAGCCTGAGCATAGCCGAAGCCATTGCCATTGGCCTGGATAATAACCTGACAACGCTCCTCGCCAGCGAACGAGCCGAGGAGGCCCGGGCGCTGCAACAACAGGTTCGCTCATTTTTGCTACCCAACATCAGCGGCACTGCCTACCAACAGAACCGCACCGTCAACCTAGCTGCCCAGGGCTTCTCCAGCGGAGGCGGGGAACCCGCGGGTGGAGGTATGGGTGGGGGCGCTCCTGCCATTCCTTCTTTTATTGGTCCCTTCAACACCTTCGATGCACGGCTCAATTTCTCCCAAACAATTTTGAACATAGCTGCCCTGCGGGAATATAAAAGCAGCAAAGCGGCCGTGCAGGTCGCCGACCTCACGGCGCAGCTAGCCCGTGAGCAAGTAGCAACGTTTGTGGCCCTGGCCTACCTCAGCGCTCAGCGCAGTCGCCTGGAAGTAGCCGCCGCCCGAGCCGATTTTGATCTTGCCGAGGCACTGCGCCTCTCCTGGACCAGCATCGCATTTACCTGATCGTGCATCGCCCCGACGGACCCGTCGAGTTTCAGTACGCCATTGTAGCCGAGACTCGCATTGAAGGCCTTTCTACATCCGTTGCTGGTTCGAGGAGAATACCTTGGCCGAAATGGGTGTGGAAGACTCGGGCAAAACAACGACGAATGAGCAGCAAGCAAAAGACGCGGACGGCGGGGATTTTCCAACCCGATCTACGAGACCAATCTTCAGGACCTAGCTACCAGCCAGGCCGCCGCGGGTGGCAGCCTGGCAGATGCCCCACAGCGAGCTCAAGCCACCGTATATGGCGCCGTTCAGTTGCAAGCCAGCGTTCTGTCTTACCTCGATGCGTTCTATCTACTAGGGTTTGCCTGTTTGCTGGCCATCCCGCTGGTATTTCTGCTGCGTGCCAATAAGCCTGGGCAAGAGCAAGGTGATGCCGCTGGCGCAGGCTAGATTGGTGAAAATCAGCGCTTCGCGAGCGGCGATGCGGAAGCTCAGTTTGCCTACAAAATCTTGGCTTCTTTCCCCTCTCTTGCTGTATGACCTCTGGCGGTTTACGGCGCTGGTGACTTACTACCTAGGTGTACGTTCGCGGTTTTCAACTCTCCCGCATTGTGTCACTAAATGAGGTTTTGGAAGTGACTACCTAGCTCCAGATTTTTACACAAATCCTTTATAGCTACAATCAATATATAACTGATAATCAGCCTTGTGCTCAGATGCATTAATTTATATTATTCTTATAAGCAGCGCATAGAATATGAAATTGTAATTATCTCCTACTCGTACTTCTACCGAGTAGGTAACGAGCTTAGAAGCAGGCAAGAATAAATGTGCAAAATATTGATAACTAACACATGACAGCAAAACATATTGCCTTGATCAGAATCTAAACCACTGTGCGCAGCATCCGTTAAGCTGATCATGCAGGATGTTCCTGCCATTCGAACTATATAGTATCATTCCATGAACACCGAAGCCCTAAAACAACTGATCAAAGACGGCTTATCTGCCCAACAAGCTGGTAGCAAAGTAGCCGCTACTGCTACGGATGAAATCCAGAACGACGCCAAACATCCTGCGTTGAAGCAAGCCCTCCAACAAGGAAACGAAACGTCTAAAGAGTGGACGAAACGCATTGAACGCGCCATTGCCGAAGTGGGTGGCGTAGACGAACAAAACAACGAAATCCTGGAAGCTCACTACCAAGTGAGCAAGGAGATTCGCGGCAAAGCCGAAACCGACGACGCGCGCGACCTAGGTATTATTGCTAGCGGCCAGCTAGCGCTGCACTACTGGATTGCTTCGTTCGGCACGGTGGCCTCTTACGCGGCCTCGGCTGGTTTTACCCAAACCGAGCAGGAGCTGAAAGCTTCGGTGCAGGAAGCCAAGCAAGCCGACGACAAGCACACGGACATCGCCCAACAAATCCTGGCCGCTCAATAGGCCTCCTCATCCCTCCTACCCGCTCGCTCAACTATAGCACTCTGCTCAGGCTTATTATTGGTCTGGCCTAAGCAGAGTGCTTTGAGGTTGCACGGAAATCCAGTTTTCACACGAAGAGACTGGTGGTGCCCATCGTAGCGGCCGATTTAGCCGGCCGGATCAGCGCGGCGAGGCGCAGTAGCCAATGCGTGCGCGAAGGTTGCTTGCGAGTGTTCATAGCGTGGAACGGTTGTCGCCGCAAAATTCGGCGCCCTAGGTTAAATCAATGTGCTGGTGTTGTGACGATTTAATGAAGCTTAGCAGCTCCCTGCAATCCGCTGCCTGAGCAAAGAGGCAACCTAACCTATTAGTGTGCGATGGCTACTGCACTCTGCTATTGCTGTTTGTATAGCTTACGTTCGTGCGTTCTTCCTTACGCCTCATTTACAACTTTACCCGTGGTGGTTGCCGTGCCCGCGCTCAGAATGCTGGCAACGTATTTCCACTGTGAGGTGGCATTGGTGGCCGTAAACTCAGCCAGCACGTAGCCGCGCTGATACGCATCCAGGTAGTTGAGGTCGTCGATGAGCAGCTCCGTCGATTGACCAAAGGCTTGCGCCGCTGTTGCATTGCCCCCGAACAGGGCTTCAAAACCAGGGGACGTGACGGAAGGACAGGCAAATTCGGCACCTACTTTCCGGCCGCTAGCATCACGCAGGTCGTTGTACCAGGCGTTATGCGTGTCGCCGGCCAGGGAAATTAACTTTTTGCCATTGGCGGCAGCGTAGAGCTTTTCCCGCTCGGCAGGATAGCCGTCCCAGGCGTCCAGGTTGTAGGGCAGCACCGTTTCCACGCGGGCGCGCTCGGCGGGCGTCACCGTAGGGTCGCCCTGCTGAATGCGGCTTTTGATAGCGATAAGCTGCGTAGCTACGGCCGTGTACTGCGCTACCAGAGCCGGGGTAGCGCCGCCCGAAGCTAGCTGCGCAATGAGTGGCAGCAGCTCGGCGGGAATGTACATCTTGCCCATCAGCACCTGCGAGCCCAGCACCTGCCACTTAGCCTGACTGCCTGCCAGCGAGGCAGCTAGCCACGTGCGCTGCTCGGCCCCAAGCATGCTGCGGTTAGGATTGAGCCAAGCCGCCGCGAAAGCCGCCGTGTTGAATACGTTGCCAGGGCCGAAGTAATTGGTATAATCTAACTGCTTGTCGCGGCCCAGCATGCGCGTATCGAGCATCAACAGATTGGCCAGGCCACCTAGGTCGAAGCTGCGGAATATCTTCTCGGGACTGATGACGCGTGCTGGTAGGTACTCGTGCCACACTTGTTGGGCGTTCTTCTTCCGCTGCTGAAAATCGCCTTCGTTGGGTTGGTGGTTTTCGGCGCCGTCGATGTAGGCATCGTTCGCTAGCTCGTGGTCGTCCCATATGCAGATGAAGGGCTTGAGCTGGTGCGCTTTCTGGAGCTGCTTATCACTGCGGTATTGTTTGTAGCGGGTGCGGTAGTCCTGCACGCTGATGACCTCCACGGTAGGCAGGTGCCCCCGGTTCAGGGCGGCCGTGGCGGGGTTGGTGCCGTACTCGCCCCGGCCGTACTCGTAGATATAATCTCCGAGGTGCACCACTACATCGGCCTCAGATTCGGCCACCGCCCCGTACACGTTGAACAAACCCGCCTGAAAGTTGGAGCACGAAACCACCGCTAGCTTCACGCTGCTGACCTGTCCGGCCGTGGGCAGCGTATGCGTTTCGCCCACTACCGACTTCACTTGGCTCAGCTCGTTTTGGAAGCGGTAGAAGTACTTTTTGTTCGGCGTGAGCCCCGCCACATCCACGCTGAACGTGTAGTCCTTCGCCGCCGAGGCAGTGCCGCTGCCACTTTGCAGGATGGGCGCAAAGCTGCTGCTTTCGGCTACTTCCCACCGAATGGTGGCATCGCCTGCTTCGCTCAGCAAGGGCGTGTAGCGGGTCCAGAGAATAACATTGGTTTGCGAAGGATCGAAGCTGGCGACGCCCTCCAGAAAGCCGAATGAACCGGGCAAGCCGGGCAACTCGCCATCGTCGTCGCAGCTGGTGAGCATGGTTGGCAGCAGCGCCACACCTCCCGAAATCAGAGCCGTATTCTTAAGAAACTCCCGGCGATTAAACTTCTTTGTATTATTCTCCGACATACTAAAATTATTTAGTTTGCCGGCGAAGGTACAGGAGGCTTATTACCTAGGTGTTATGGACATATTACAGAATAAGTTGAGTTAGATCTGCGTAACTACGCTAATTTCCATATTGCATTCAGAGGCACCTCTAGCAGCAATCAGCCCCGGCCATTATGCTGGCTGAGCGGCTTGCACAACCAAAGATTTTACCGGTTCTTCCTCGGGAAGCCAAGCATCCAGCATTCGTTGGCAGAGCGGCAGCAGTGGCGCAAACAGCAGCACGCCTGCCACGTTGAAGAGTACGTGCGCGTGCGCAATCTGCCGGGCGACATCGGCGTGGCCAGCAAGGCGCACCACCAAGGCCGTGAACGGCGCAATCAGCAGCAGCCCAATGGTAATCGAAATCAGGTTGAAGCTGAGGTGAAATAGCCCCGTTTTGAGGGCTGCCCGGCCCCGACCAATGGTGGCCAGCAACGTGTCGGAACAGGTACCTAGCTCGGCGCCCAGCATCACGGCAATGCCAGCCGGCAGCGTGAGCAGGCCCTTGGCCGCCAGCTTAATGACCATGCCCAGCGTAGCCGAAGACGACTGAATAATCAGCGTGAGAAGCGCCCCTGCGCCGGCACCGCGCACCGGGCTTTCCAACTTGAGCAGCCACGCCTGCACGCCTCGGTAGTCTTTGAGTGGCGAAACGGCTTCTCCAATCAGGTACAGACTGAAAAACAACAGCCCAAAGCAGAACAGCGCCCGCCCGATGGTGCGGCCCTGACGCTTCTTACTCAAGGTCAGTAGCAGCAACCCCGGCAGCATCGCCACCACCGCGTACTGACCTAGGTCGAAGGCGAAGAGCTGGCTGGAAATCGTGGTGCCGATGTTGGCGCCGAGTACCACTCCCAGCGAATTGCGGAACGGCAGCGCGCCGGCACTGACCAGCGCAATAGCCAGGATAATCACCACCGATGAGGAGTCGAGCAGGGTCGTCACGACGGTGCCGGTCAGGATGGCCATGGGCACCGTTTTGGTGAAACGGTCCAGCACGCTCTTCACCCGCTCGCCGGCCACGTGCCGCAAAGCCAGCGCCAAGCGGCTCACTGCATACAGGAAGAGCACCAAGCCGCTGACACCGAGCAAGATGATGGATAACAAGGAAGAAGCCATACGGACGGAGCACGCAGCATTTGCCGCGCGTACTTCATCCAACGTAGCGGCCAAGCTCGGGGGCACGCCGCCGCCATGAAGAAATTGTTACCGAAGCGGCCGGCGCGCTGAAATGCAAAAGCCGCGGCCAAGTGGCTGCGGCTTCTGGGGGGTGGTAAGTAGTTTAGGATGATTGACGGCCGGCAAAGAGCAAACTCACTTGTAATGAAGTGAGCCCTAAGCCAGCAAGTAATACAAGGCGGCTAGCACAACCATGCTGGCCATGAAAACGACAACAATCAGTTCGTCGCGCGAAGAGGTAGAAGTAGGTTCCATAGGGTGATTAGGTTGCCCCAAAGGTAGCAGTTTTCGACACGCAGCTCCACCGTAGCGGCATTTTTCCGTGTTACGTTTTCACCTTCCCAGGACTGCACAAGCCTGATCAGCGTTACTGATGACTGCGTTTCAAGCGTTTAGCTGTGCAGAAAACAAAACCGCTCGGGTAACTTAGAACAACGCAAAAGCCCCGACGTTGCAGCGCCGGGGCTGATTCAGCTAATGAATACTAGTATCTTCTTATTGTATCGCTTTCTTACGCTGCAAAGGTGCAGCGCCGCTGTTACCAGAGTATGACGCAGCGGTTATGTTTAAGCATAGTCTGCCATCAGCAGCGCCAAGATGAACACTTGCGCAACCTAGGTCACCTAGCTTTGCGGCACTCAAACGCGCATGCAAGTGAGCCTGACTGCTCCTTCTAATCTTAGCTGCTTCTAAAAACAGAGCCCAGGGAAATTCCACCATCCTCTCTCCTACTATCCAGGCAATTCAGCAGGCTCTTTACTTTTGCCGCTTCTCCTTCCTCCTAAAACTCTTTTTCATGTTTAAGAAATACAGTGCGCTGCTCCTCATCCTGCTTTTGCCCTTGCAGCTATTGGCCTGGGGCGTGGTGGGGCACCGTGCCATTGGCACTATTGCCGAGCATCATCTGAGCGCCAAAGCTCGCCGGGAAGTGGCGCAGCTGCTCGGCCACGAAACCCTGGCGTTGGTCAGCACCTTTCCCGACGAAATCCGCTCTCGCCCGGAGTTTCGCTATACGTCGCCCTGGCACTATACGGAGTTCGAACACCTGTCGGGCCTAGCTTACGCGCCCTATGCGAAGGCCGTACAGGCGCTAACAGAGCCAAACGCCTACTCGGCCCTGCAACAGATGATGCAGCAGGTGAAAGACCCCACTAAGGCGAAGGAGGATAGAGCGTTTGCCCTAAAGTTTATCGTGCACCTGGTCGGCGACATTCACCAGCCCATGCACGCCAGCCACGCCGAAGACAAAGGCGGCAACGACATCAAGGTCAAGTTTCAGGGAAAAGACACCAACCTGCATGGCCTCTGGGATAGTGGCCTGATCGAGTACCAGGGCTTGACCTACCTGGAGTTGGCCCGTGCCTACGACCACGCCAGCAGCGCCCAGATTCGACAGTGGCAGCACGACGCGCCTATAACGTGGCTGTTCGAATCGTACCAACTCAGTGCGCCCCTCTACCAGGAAGCCGCGGCGCAGAACAATACCTTTGACTTTCGCTACTACCCGGCGCACGCAACACTGGTAGAGCAGCGCGTGCTGCAAGCCGGCATCCGGCTTGCCGGCTTGCTGAATGAGCTTTTAGGCTAGCGGCCGGCACAGCGCGGACGTTATTCCGCGAAGGCCGGCATGCATAGCCGCGACGTATGCTGTTAGCCCGTAAACAAAACCCACTCTCACGCAGACCAGCTGTGGGAGTGGTTTTTTGTGTTACTCACTTTATCTTGACTGGAAATAAATTGACCATTTTACAAACGAAAAAGCTATACTATAGGCCGCTTATCACCTAGCTCATCTTTCCTGTTCGTGACTTCTGTACCGCTGCGAGCTTGTATTTCCTGGACTGACGACGCACTACTAGCAGCCTTGGCAGCCGATAACCGCGCGGCTTTCGCAGAAATCTATGAACGGTATTGGTACCGCGTGTTTGCGGTAGCTTACCGCAAGCTAAAATCCCGCGAAATAGCCGAGGAGCTGGTGCAGGACTTATTTGCGACGCTTTGGCACAAACGGGCCGAGCAGGCCATTCAGCAGCTAGAGTACTATTTACTGGCCGCCATCAACCGCCGGGTCATCGGGTATTTGCGCGCCCATCAGGTGCGGGCGGCCTACGCCGATTATTGCCGCCGCTACCAGACCGAGACTAGCCAGGAAACCGAACACCTGCTTGCCGCCACCGATTTATCGGAGGCGTTTGCCAAAGCGTTGCTACGCTTGCCTGAACAGTCGCGGGAGATTTTTCGGCTGAGCCGCCTGGAGCACATTCCCGTAGCCGACATTGCGACGCAGTTGAATCTATCGCCGAAAGCCGTGGAGTATCACCTCACCAAATCCTTAAAGTTGTTGCGCACCTATCTGCGAGACTTCACGCTGGCAGCTACGATTTTTCTATTTATTCGGTAAATATTTTACACAGCAATTTGTTGAATGCCAAATACATATACAGCAAGCAGTAATACACCAGAAAAAAATTCACCAGGCATTTAGGGGTTACCAGAAGTTGCGCGTCTTCCTCAATAGACGCCCTCCTGCTCCCGTATGATGACCCAAGCTGAATTCGAATCATTGCTCCAACGCTACCTCGACGGCCAGAGCCGGCCCGGTGAGCAGCAGCTGGTGGAGAAATGGAGTGAGCAGCTAGGTCAGGAGGAAAACCTGATCCTCGACCGCAGCCTGCACGAGGAAGTTCGGGCTGAGATGTGGCGCCGCATCGTGCAGCTCACGGACGGCGAGGAGCAGGAAGAGTTGGTCGAAACACCCGTACTAATGCGGCCCCTTTCCTTCTGGCGCACGCAAGCCAGCCGCTGGGCGGCAGCTGCCGTGTTTGTTCTCAGCATGGGGCTAGGTTGGTGGCTGCTCCAACGGCATCAGCGCAATACAGAGCTAGCTACACTAACGGCAGCTTCGCAGTGGCTGGATCAGGTCAATACGCTTCAGCAGGCCCAAACGCTCGACTTGGTGGATGGCAGCCGCGTAACGCTGTACCCCGGCAGCCACCTGCGCTACCAAGTTGGCCTGACCGGTGCCCGCCGCGAAGTGCACTTAACCGGGCAAGCCTTCTTTAAAGTAGCCAAGAACCCAGCCCGTCCTTTTCTGGTGTACACCGATAAAGTAATCACAACCGTGCTAGGTACCAGCTTTATAGTGACGGCTTATACCGGCAATGAAGCTAGGGTAGCGGTCCGGGAAGGTCGCGTGGCAGTGCAGGCGCGCAAAGGTGCACAGCTGAACGCCACCCCTGCTCACCCGAATTTCAACGGCGTAGTTCTGCTGCCCAACCAGCAGGCAGTGTACTCTACTAAGACGCAGCATTTAGAAAAGGAACTGGTTACGAAACCTGTAATCCTGGCGGCGCAGGTGCTGGATTTCAAGAAGCGCCCCGTGACGGAAGTACTGGCAGCTTTGGAGAAAGCCTACGGCGTGAATATCGTGTATGACCCAATTAAGCTCCGCGAGTGCACCATCACCATCGCCTTTGATGATGGGCCATTGTTTGAGCAGCTCGATGTCTTATGTAAGGCACTGAATGGCAGCTACAAACGAGCGGATGACGCGCAGATAATCTTTGAGAGCACCGGCTGCAAGTCCAGTAGATCGTAGTTCGGCTTTCTTCTGATGCTGGCTTTCCTTGATCATAGCCCGCTTCCCACTCAGCAACCAATCAGTACTTCCTTCCGAGGAGTTGATGACGATAAACAACCAGGCAACACGCGCAAGGCAAGCGTGCTAGGTTCTCTTTGCCTTCTAAAAACCCATCTATTTCCACTGCAAACGATTTCGGCCTATGAAAAACCGTGTACCTTTCACGCGACGCTGGTATCCCGCTCGGCTAGTTGCGTGTAGTCTGTTGCTGACTAGCCCATTAGCTAGTATAGCCGCCCCTAGACCAGTCATTGCGCAGGTGGTGCTGGAGCGCAAAGTATCTTTCTCTGTCGAAGCGCAAACGATTGAGTCAGTGCTCAACCAGCTGGAAAAGCAACTCAACGTGCGGTTTGTCTACAGTCCGTCGCTCATCGGCTCCGACCGCCGCGTGACCTTGCAGGTTGAGGAGAAGCCGCTCACGCAGGTACTGGATGAGCTACTGGCGCCCCGCAAGATTCAGTACGAAGTGCGCAACAACCGCATCATCCTGAGTCAGCCTAGCCCCGGCAAATCGACGGCGGATGTGCCGGTTTCGGGGAAAGTGGTGGACGCCAAGGGAGAAGGGTTACCAGGCGTGACGGTGGTGGTGAAAGGCGCAGCCATTGGCACCGGCACTGGCCCCGATGGCAGCTTTACCCTCAACGTGCCGGAAAACAGCACGCTGGTTTTCAGCTTTGTAGGCTACACGCGTAAGGAAGTCCCGATTACAGGCGCTACTAGCAACTTGAGCGTGACGCTCGCCGAAGATACCAAAGCCCTGGGCGAAGTGGTAGTTGTTGGCTACGGCGTGCAGGAGAAAAAACTGCTGGCTACTTCTATTTCGTCGGTGGCGGCGAAGGATGTGGAGCTGCTGCCAGTAGCTTCTCCTTCCGAAGCGCTCGTGGGCTTGGTGGCGGGGGCGCAAATCACGGAGCCTTCGGGGGAACCGGGCGCGGGCGCCGTTATCCGCATTCGGGGGCTAGGTTCTATTTCGGCGGGTAATAGTCCGCTGTACGTGGTGGATGGCTACCCGCTCAACAGCCCCGACAGCTACTACCAGATTCCGCCGGGCGACATTCAATCGATTCAGATTCTGAAAGATGCGGCGGCTTGTGCCATTTACGGTTCGCGCGGGGGCAACGGCATCGTTATCGTGACCACCAAGCGCGGGCGCGAGGATGGGAAAACGCGCTTCAACTTCACGGCTAATTCTGGCATTATCCAGGTAGCCAAGCGCATCGACTTGATGAATCGCGACGAGTTCCTAGATTACCTCCGCGACTCGTTTGCCGCGACCAACAGGGCCGTGCCGGCTAGCCTGCAACCCGGCGCACCTGCCCTACCTGCTACTGATTGGCAGGACGAAATCTTCCGCACCGGCGTGCAACAGCAATACCAGCTGTCGGCCAGCGGCGGCACCAACAACTCGCGCTTCTACATCTCGGGCGGTTACTTCAAGCAAACCGGTGTGGTGCGTAATACCGGTTTTGAACGCTTTTCGTTGCGCGCCAACTACGACGCCCAGCTAAGCAAAAAAGTAAAGCTAGGGTTGAGCCTAGCTCCCAATTTCACCCGCACCGACGTGAAGCCGATTTCGGGGAGCTACAACGGCGGCAACATCTCGGGCGGCGGGCCGGGCGGCGAAACGGCCATCATCACGTCAGCGCTGATTATGCCACCCATCGTGCCGGTGCGCCTTCCCAACGGCGACTACGCCAACGTGCGCAATGGCGTGGGTAGTGCCCTCACGCAGCCGCTCGATCTGCTAAACCCGGTGTCCGCTATCGACCTGTATAAGGACCGCGCCAATGCTGTGCGCGGCCTAGGTACCGCCACCCTCGATTATGAGGTGGCAAAAGGGCTAACGCTGCACACCAACTTCGGCGCCGAGCTGCTAAACACCCGCCGCGGTATTTACGTGCCGGCTACCCTAGGCACCGCCAGCAACCAGCTCGCTAATCTTTCGAACCCTACGCTGAACAACATCGACGCCCGGCAGCTCAACAGCACGAACCTGAACTGGGTGTGGGAAAATACGGCGACTTACAACCGCACTTTTGCCACGGACCACAGCGTGACGCTGCTGGCCGGCTACTCGGCTCAGCGCAACACCAACGAGGGCAGCACAGTGCTCGGCCAGACCGGCACCTACACCAACACCGACCTAGAGTACGTAACCGCCGCCGGCCAGATTTTCGGCCAAGCGTCGTACGCGGCCAACTCGCTGACATCGGTATTCGGCCGCCTCGATTATGCCTTCAAGGAACGCTACATCCTGACGGCGGCCCTGCGTACCGACGGCTCCTCGCGCTTCGGCCCCGATAATCGGTTTGCCACGTTCCCGTCGTTGGCGCTGGCCTGGCGCGTGGGCGAGGAAAACTTTATTAAGGCCGTTCCGGCCATCAGTGAGTTGAAGCTGCGCGCTTCCTACGGCGTAACGGGCAACAACAACATCGGCGACTATAACTACCAGAGCTACCAGACGGCGACCAACTACGCGTTCGGCGCTGGTACCGGCACCCGCGCCTATGGCTTCTCGCCCAACGGCGTGGCCATCCGCGACTTAGGGTGGGAAACCAACACGCAGTTTGACGCCGGCTTCGACCTAGGTTTGTTCCGCGACCGGGTGTACCTGACGGTGGCCGCTTACCAGCGCAACACCACCGACTTGCTGCTCAACCGTAATATTCCGGCGGTGCTAGGTTTCTCAACGCGGGCGTTGGCCAACGTGGGCGAAGTGCGCAACCGCGGCCTAGAAATCCAGCTGAACACGGCCAACATCGTGAAAGGCGACTTTACCTGGAGCACAGCGGCCAACTTCACGCTCAACCGCAACAAGGTGCTAGCGCTAGCGGGCACCAACGAGCAAATCACCTTCGACGCCATATTCGGCTACACCAGCTCGATTCGGGTGGTGCCGGGGCAACCGCTGGGCGTGTTTTACGGCTACGAGCAAGCCGGCGTGTACCGCGACCAGAACGACGTGGACAACAGCCCCAAGTGGACGGCTAGCAACCTAGCGGTGCAGCCCGGCGACTTCAAGTTTGCCGACAAGAACGGCGACGGCCAGATCAACGCGGCGGACATTGGCGTCATTGGCAATCCGTTTCCGAACTTCACCTACGGCTTGCAGAACACCTTCGGCTACAAAGCGTTGTCGCTGGGCGTGACGCTGCAAGGCTCCTTGGGCAACGACGTGCTCTACGGCGGCGACCGATACACGTTCAACTTCCCCGGCCAAGTGAACGGCCGCACCGCCCTGCTCGACCGGTGGCGCAGCCCGGAAAACCCCGGCGACGGCAAAACGCCCCGCGCTACCACGGCTTCGTCGTTGCGCACGCAGTTCAACTCGTATTTCATCCACGACGCTTCGTTCCTGCGCATCCGCAACATTACGTTGCGCTACAATTTGCCCGATAGCTGGTCTAAGAAAGTTGGTCTGCAAAGCGCCAATGTCTACGCCTCGGCTCAGAACGTGTACACCTTCACCAAGTACATCGGCTACAACCCCGAAGCGAACAACTACGGCAACTCGACCAATCCCACCTACGGGGTAGATCAGGGCTCTTACCCCATGAACCGCACCCTCACGCTGGGCATCCAGGTTGGCTTCTAAACAGCGCATCAAAATTTCCTCTCCCTCCCATGACTTTCCACTACAAGAATATACTCGCCAGCATCAGCGTGGCGGCGCTGCTTGGCCTGGGTGCGCTGGGCACTACCTCGTGCAACAAAGAGTTCATCGACTTGAATGACCCGACGCGGGTGCCGACCACCGAAGGCTACAACGATTCGCTGAGCATTCTGACCGCCGTGACGGCCGCTTACTCTTCCTTGCAGGAGCTCTACGGCAAGTCGTCGCCCAGCAACCGGGGCATTTTTCTGTACGCCGAAGTGACTTCCGACAATAGCTTCGCGCTGACTTCGGGCGAGCGGCTCAACGAGTTCAACGACTTCACCCTCGTCAGCGACAATACGCACCTGCAAAGCCACTGGCTGGCCACGTACCGCGCCATTGCCCGCTGCAACATTGTGCTGAGCCGGGCCGGCGCCGTGAAGCTGACGGAGGCCACGCGCAACCGCCTCTACGCGGAAGCGCGCTTCATCCGGGCCCTGACGTACTTCAACGCCGTGCGCATTTGGGGCGATGTGCCGCTGGTGACCGGCGAAATTGCTTCCATCCCCGACGCCTACCAATTTGGCCGCGTGCCAGCCGAGCAGGTGTACGCGCTGATTGAAGAGGACCTAGCTTTTGCCGAGAACAACCTGCCCGTCACGCAAACTGCGGCCAACCTAGGTCGGGCTACGAAAGGAGCCGCTACGGGCTTGCTCGGCAAGGTGTATCTCACGCAGAAGAAGTACCAGCAAGCCGCCGACAAGCTCCAGCCGCTTGTCACGGGCACTACGTATTCGTTGCAGGCTAGCTACGCCAATATCTTCTTGACGAGCAACGAGATGAACAACGAGATTCTGTTTGCGGTGCGCTACAGCAAGGGCGGGCTAGGTATTGGCAGCCCGTTCACCAACTGGTTTCTGCCCATTGCGGTAACGGCCGTGAACGGTGGGTCGGGTAGTCCGCAGCAGTTCAACTCCGTTGATCCTGACTTGGTGGCTGCCTTTACCGCCAGTGGCAGCACCGACGTGCGCGCCGCCGCTTCCTACGGCACCGGCACCGACAGCCAAAACCGCACAGTGTACTACACCAAGAAATACATCGACACGCCCACTAGCTCGACCGACGCCGAAAACGACTGGATTGTGCTACGCTACGCCGACGTGCTTTTGATGTACGCAGAAGCAATAAACGAACGCAGTGGCCCCACCACGCAAGCCCTCGACGCCGTGAACCGCGTCATTCGTCGCTCGCGCAACCTGCCCGCGACTACCGCCAACGCCACCGTCGACCTGCCCATCGCGACCACCCAAGCCACGCTGCGCGACCGGCTAGAGCTAGAGCGCCGCCTGGAGTTGAACATGGAAGGGCACCGCTGGTTCGACCTCGTGCGCACCGAGCGCAACGGCACGAACCGCGCTATTCAGGTGATGAACGCCTACTTCGCCCGCAACGCCTCTACCAACACCATCGACAGCCACGACCTGCTGTTCCCTGTACCGATTCAGGAAATACAAACCAATCCTGTGCTGACGCAGAACCCAGGGTACTAGGTGTAAAACAACCTAGCCCTCGATCCAGAAATAAGGCTAGCATTGCGCTGTCTTACTACCACAACACCTTTCATGAAAAACCAACCTTTACAAAAGGCACTACTGGCCGTGCTGCTTGTGCTTGGCTCGTGGGCCGTTCAACCGCTTCGAGCACAGTCTACCCTTATTCAGAACATGCCCGCGCGGCGCGTGCTCAGCCTCGATGGCAACTGGAATTACATCATCGACCCCTACGAAAACGGCTTTTACGACTACCGCCGCGAGCCATTCGACCAATCGAAATCGGGCAAGGGCGGCTACTACGACAACCAGAAACCTAGCTCCAAGCAGGAGCCTGAACTGATCGAGTACGACTTCGACCACTCGGCCACCCTGCAAGTACCCGGCGACTGGAACTCGCAAGATCCCAAGCTGCTGTATTACGAAGGCACTATCTGGTACAAGAAAAGCTTCAGCCTGAAGCCGCAAGCCGGCAAGCGCTACTTCCTGTACTTCGGCGCCATCAACTACGAGTCGCACATCTACCTGAATGGCAAGAAGCTAGGTATGCACAAGGGTGGCTTCACGCCGATTCAGTACGACATCACCGACCGGCTCAGCCCCGACGGCGACAACTTTGTGGTGGTGAAGGCCGACAACACCCGCCGCCAGGATGAGGTACCGACCATCAACACCGACTGGTGGAACTACGGCGGCATCACGCGCAGCGCCTTCATCGCCGAAACGCCCGAGACCTACATCACTGATTACAAGGTGCAACTGGCCAAAAACGACCCGAATACGCTGGCGGGCTATGTACAGCTCAGCGGCAACAACAAGGCCGGCCAAACCGTGACACTCGATATTGCCGAGGCCAAGATTCGTCAGCAACTCAAAACCGACGCCGAAGGCAAAGCTAGCTTCAGCGTGCCGGCTAAGAAGCTCACGCGCTGGTCGCCGCAGAGCCCCAAGCTGTACGCCGTGAGCCTGAGCAGCGGCAGCGACGCGGTGCAGGACCACATTGGCTTCCGTAGCATCCAGACCCGCGGCGCCGACGTGCTGCTTAATGGTAAGCCGACATTCCTGCGCGGTATTTCCATCCACGATGAAAATCCACTCATTCCGGGCCGGGCGCGTGGCGAAGGCGACTTGCGCATGCTGCTAACTTGGGCCAAGGAGCTAGGCTGCAACTTTGTGCGCTTGGCGCACTACCCGCACAACGAAACCATGCTGAAGCTAGCCGACGAGCTAGGCCTGATGGTGTGGGCCGAAGTGCCGGTGTACTGGACGATTTCGTGGCAAAACCCCGCTACCTACCAAAACGCCGAAACCCAGCTCTCGGACCTCATTTCGATGGGCAAGAACCGGGCGGGCATCGTGGTATGGTCCGTGGGCAACGAAACGCCGCTGAGTGACCCGCGTCTGAAGTTCATGAGCAGCCTCGCCAAAAAAGCCCGCGAGCTAGACGACACCCGTCTGATTTCGGCCGCCCTAGAGTTGCATCGCGACGGCAACAATGTCATCGTGGATGACCCGCTGGGCGAGTACCTCGACCTAACCAGCATCAACGAGTACGCTGGTTGGTATTGGGGCGGCAAGCCGAGTGAAATCACCAAGTATACCTTCAATATCAAGTACAACAAGCCAGTAGTTATCAGCGAGTTTGGCGGCGATGCCCTGGCCGGCTACCACGGCGACGCCGAGACGCGCTGGAGCGAAGAATACCAGGAGGCTTTGTACCAAAATCAGCTTAAAATGCTGAGCACCATCGGCAACCTGCGCGGCATGACGCCCTGGATCCTGACGGACTTCCGCGCCACTCGCCGCCAGCACCCTGTGTACCAGAACGGCTTCAACCGCAAAGGCTTGATTTCAAGCTCGGGCCAAAAGAAAAAGGCCTTCTACGTGCTGCAAGAGTTCTACCGCCAGCAAGCCCAGAAGTACGACAGCAAGTAGCGCAGACTCTGTAGTCCGCGCATGAGGCTGCACAAGTCACCAGCGCGGACTACAAAGTTCGCGCTACTCAAACCCCGACCACAAAGCACGCTAAAACCCACCACGCATGAAAACACAACTTTTCTTGAGCATCCTCAGCCTAGGTCTGCTGACGTACTGCATTCCTAATCAGCAAACCGGTGAGGACAACCCTAGCCCCACCACGCCCGCCGTGACTGGCTTAAAGCAACTGGCTCCGTTTCCGATGGGCGCAGCGGTGAATGTGAGTTTGCTGAAAAACCGGCCCGCCTACGAGCAGACAGTCGCCACCGAGTACAATAGCCTGACTGGGGAAAACGCCATGAAGTTCGGCTCCTTGCATCCGAGTCAGACCACCTACACCTGGAGCGATGCCGACTACCTTGTGACGTACGCGCAGCAGCACAACGCCCGGGTGCACGGCCACACGCTGGTGTGGTACAAGTCGTTGCCGAGTTGGGTGACCAATTTTCAAGGCGATTCGGCGGCGTGGGAAAACCTAATGAAGACCCACATTCAAACCGTCGTCGCGCACTTCAAGGGCAAAGTGGCTTCCTGGGACGTGGTAAATGAAGCCTTCGAAGACAACGGCACCCTGCGCAACAGCGTGTGGCGCCAGCACCTAGGTCCCGACTTCATTGCCCGCGCTTTCCAATACGCTCACGAGGCTGACCCCGCCGCCCTGCTTTTCTACAACGACTACGGCCACGAGTGGGGCCCCACCAAGCGCACCGCCATTCTGAACCTAGTGAACGGCCTGAAAAACCGCGGTATTCCAATTCACGGCATCGGCTTGCAGATGCACACCAACATCAACCGCGCCGATACGAATCTAGCTACCGCCATCAGCACAGCCGGCCAAACGGGGCTGAAAGTCCACATTGCCGAACTCGATATTGCGTTGAATCCTGATAAAAAGGCTGGCCTCACCTTCACGCCGGAGCTGGCCGCCGCGCAAAAAGCGAAGTACAAAGCCATTGTGCAAGCGTTCAAAGCCCTGCCCGCCGCCCAGCGCTTCGGCATCACGACCTGGAACGTAGGCGACGCCGACACCTGGATCCGCGGCTTTTGCAGCTGCTCCGACTGGCCTTTGCCCTTCGACGACAACTACCAGCGCAAGCCCGCCTACGACGGCATCGTGGAGGCCTTGCAGTAAGACCCTATACCAATAACGTCATTCCGAGCTGAGTGAGAAATTTTGCGTGCAGTCGTTGAACGTCATTCCGACGAGAGGAAGAATCTGGCGTGCAATAGTAACTCCAATCGTCAGGTTTACCATTGCACGCCAGATTCCTCCTCTCGTCGGAATGACGTGCCTTTTTGCTTTTCTAACTTCTAACCGAATGCCTTTGCCTTCTTCTAAACGCCTATTCTTTTCTTTCCTGCTACTCTCGGTCAGCGCCTCTGCTTTCGCGCAACAGCAACCTAGCTCTGCGGCCATCGAGCAAAAGGTAACGGCCTTGCTCCAGCAAATGACGCTGGAGGAGAAGGTAGGTCAGCTGAACCAGTACTCCGGCCGCGAGCTAACTGGGCCGGCGAGCAACCGCAAGAACGATCTGCTCAACAGCATTCGGAGCGGGCAAGTGGGCTCCATGCTGAACGTAAAGGGCGTGAAGGACACACGTGAAATCCAGGCGGAGGCGCTGAAGTCGCGCTTGAAGATTCCGCTGTTGTTCAGTCTCGATGTTATTCACGGTTACAAGACGGTCTTTCCGGTGCCGCTGGCCGAAGCCGCTAGCTGGGACATGGCCGCTATTCGGCTCAGCGCGCATGTGGCAGCCAAGGAAGCTGCCGCCTCGGGCATCCACTGGACATTTGCGCCGATGGTGGACGTAGGCCGCGACCCACGCTGGGGCCGCGTGATGGAAGGCGCTGGCGAAGACACCTACCTAGGCTCGCAGATCGCCAAGGCTCGTGTGCTCGGTTTTCAAGGAGAGAAGCTAGGCGGCACCGATGCCGTGATGGCTTGCGCCAAGCATTTCGCCGCGTATGGTGCCGCCATTGCCGGCCGCGACTACAACGCCGTAGATATGAGCCAACAGCAACTCTGGGAAACCTACCTCCCGCCCTTCAAAGCGGCGGCAGATGCAGGCGCGGCCACGTTCATGAACTCGTTCAACACCCTGAACGGTACTCCGGCCACCGCCAGCAGCTACCTGCAGCGCGACATTCTGAAAGGCCAGTGGAAGTACCAGGGCTTTGTAGTATCAGACTGGGGCAGCATCGGCGAAATGGTACCGTGGGGCTACGCCCAAAATTTAGCTGATGCCGCACAGAAAGCCATTGCGGCCGGCAGCGACATGGACATGGAAAGCGACGCCTATCACCAGAACCTAGCTCACCTCGTGAAAGATGGCAAGGTAGACGTAGCTCAAGTAGATGAAGCCGTGCGCCGTATCCTGCGCAAGAAGTTCGAGCTAGGCTTGTTCGACGATCCATACAAATTCTCGGATGCCAAGCGCGAAAAGAAGGTGCTGAACGATCCGCAGAACCGCGTGGCGGCCCGGCAGATGGCCCAGAAATCGATGGTGCTGCTGAAGAATGAAAACAATGCGCTGCCCTTGGGAAAGCAGCTCCGTAAGATTGCCCTTATCGGTCCGCTGTCCAAAGCGAAACGCGACCTAGGTGGCAGCTGGACGGTGCTGGCCGACACAACCGAAATCGTTTCTATATATGATGGCCTGACCAAGAGAGCGGGCAAGAATACGCAGGTGCTTTACGCAAAAGGCTGCGACGTAGAAGGCAATTCCCGCCAAGGGTTTGCCGCTGCCGTGGAAGCCGCCAAGCAAGCCGATGTAGTCGTGCTGACGGTAGGAGAAACTTGGGACATGACCGGCGAAGCTAAGTCGCGGGCCGATATTCACCTGCCGGGCGTGCAGGAGGAGTTATTCAATGCCCTAAAAGCCACTGGAAAGCCAGTAGTGGCGGTGATGCTGGCAGGGCGCCCCTTGATATTCAATAATATAGCCGACCGTGCCGAGGCTATTCTGTACGCGTGGTGGCCGGGCTCGGAAGGCGGCAATGCCCTGGCCGACGTGCTCTACGGCGACTACAACCCCGCGGGCAAGCTGCCCTCGTCCTTCCCCCGCGCAGTCGGGCAGATTCCCGTTGCCTACACGCAGTACAGCACCGGACGCCCCGTGACGATGCCCGGTCAGATCAAGTATAAGTCGGCCTATATTGATGTGCCCAACACGCCGCGCTACGCGTTTGGCTACGGCCTGAGCTACACCACGTTCCGCTACTCCGACCTGAAACTCAGCAGCCCGACTATGACGGCGGCCGAATCCATTCAGGTGCAATTTACCCTGACGAACACCGGCAACGTGGCCGGCGAAGAAGTGACGCAGCTTTATCTGCACGACCCAATAGCTTCCACTGTGCGCCCGTTGAAAGAGCTGAAGGATTTCCAGAAAGTGATGCTCAAGCCCGGCGAAAGCAAAACCATCACCTTCACCATTGACAAGGAAAAGCTAGCTTTCTACAACCAAAAGCTGGAATGGGTAGCCGAACCCGGCGACTTCAACCTCATGCTCGGCAGTGCATCGGACGATATTCGGCTGGAAGGCAAGTTCACACTGCTGCCGTAGCTAAGCTGATTTTACTATTATCAATGAGGTATAGACGCAAACTATTGCATCTATACCTCATTGACTTTAAGACCGATATGGCTTGGCGACCACTAGTTTATCACCGGATAGGTCAACTTCAAACAAGTGCGGAATACGGCGGTAATGCCCTTTTATGTCTTTGTGGCTGTGAATAGACATTAGCAGCTTGCCATCGAAGGTGCGGAATAGCATGCCGTGCCCGTAATTGGGCGGGGTGATGGGGTCTTTTTCTTGTTGCCAGGGGCCGTCGAGCGTGCCGCTTGCTGAGTAAGCCACGCCTTGGGTGTACACGTCATACACCCAGCTGGTCCAGATCATACCCAGTCGCCCGGTTTTCGTCCGAAACAGGTAGGGGCCATCGGTCACTTTATTAGGGCGGTCGTGGCCGGCAGCGTCCTTTTCCCGGCTCCAGGGCGAGTCGCTGGCGCGGAACAGGATCTTGCTTGCCCCGGTCGTGCCGCTCAAATCAGGCTTTAGTGCTATCTTTTCGATGGTTCCATCCAGGACCTGCACCCATTCGTGGCAGTAAACCAGGTACGGCTTGCCGTCCTTATCAATCCAAAAAGTACCGTCTAAAGTCGACTTGTTGGCCGGCAGATAGGTTTCATCCTGCATGGGCACGAAGGGGCCATCGGGCTTGTCGCTCACTAGCACGTGGCTGGCCCGCCGCTCCAGGGCGCTTCCCTGCACGGTATCAATCTTGATGGCCCGGTTGGTGAAGGTGGCGAAATAGTAGTATTTACCCTTATAAGGGTGAATTTCAGCGGCCCAGATCATCGGCGTTGGTCCCATCCAGGAGGCGGGGTTGGGCTTGGCGACCTGATAAGGTCCGTCCCAGAGCCGCAAGTCCTTACTCTTCCACAACAGCCCACCTGTTCCGGTCATGTAATACAGATGCGTCTTCGCGTCGGCCAGAATGAACGGGTCGCTCAGGCCGATAGAATCCAGCGGAACATTTTTCCTCAAGACCGGAGGTCCTGTTCGCTGGGCCGTCGCGGCTAGTGAAAAGTGCAGGCAGCCTACTAAGAGCAAGAGCAGCCAGCCAGTGTTCGGGCGGCGTAGCGTGGGGTGGGCAAGCATAGGGCGTTAGACGAAGGTAGGTGAAACGAAGCCGCCGTTCGGACCAGCCATAACCGGCAGCTCACTACGGCAAAGCTACAGCAATAACCCGCCAGCTAGAGGCGGTAAACTGGTCAGAAAGCGCCCCCAAAATCGGCAGAAGACGAAAGGCTACGTGGGCGGAGCCGCCCCGGCCGGGTGGCATCCTGGCAGCATCTGCCAGCTAGTAACAACCGAGCCTCGGCGGGGCGGCGCCGTCGTTGGGACCTAGGTGCCGTCCTGCTGAGGCTCGGTTGTTTTTATGGGTTAGCACCTAGGTTCCAAGACAGCTTCAAAACGGTCTTTACCCACCAGAAACGCCATATTTACATGACATTATACCAGTTAAAATTGAAATAAGTCAAATAACACTAGTTTCAGACGAATTTGGCTCCACTTTTTGCCTAAAACATCCCGCCTTTGGGCAATACCAGTCAGGTACTTTTAGGGCGCTGATAATCCGTTTTTCCTTTTCCTGATAACAGTCTTGTTTGCTCGCCAAAAGGAGTGCAGATAATCCAGGGGTTCGGCCTTTTCAACAGCTCGGCGTCCTGCTTCAGCAAGTGCAGCCCGGCACAATCTGAAGCTCTCCTCTCTCCCACCCTGCTGTAGCTCCTTCGTCTGACTCTATCCTATAAGAGGTGCCTCACGCGCCTTCGTCTGGGCCACCCAGTGAATAGCCAACAGAGCAGTTTGCCCACTCCGACTACCTAGGTTTTCACAAACGTTTGTGTGCTCAGCTTCAGCTAGCTCCTATCCTTATTTCATACATCACCCGACCTCTTTCCCTAAACTACCCATGCGGAATCTTTCCTGGCTCTTTCTATTCTTCAGTATCTGGCTGCTGCCCCTGGCTGGCAATGCCCAGGTGATCAAGCACACCTTCACCCTCGGCGACGAACACTTTCTGCTCGACGGTAAGCCGTTCCAGATGATTTCGGGCGAGCTGCACTACCCCCGCGTGCCGCGGGAAGCCTGGCGGGCCCGCATGAAAATGGCCAAAGCCATGGGTCTGAACACGATAGGCACTTACGTATTCTGGAACCTGCACGAGCCGCAGAAAGGCAAGTTCGACTTCAGCGGCAACAACGACATTGCCGCCTTCGTGAAGATGGCCCAGGAAGAAGGCCTCTGGGTGGTGCTCCGACCTAGCCCCTACGTGTGCGCCGAGTGGGAATTTGGCGGCTATCCGTATTGGCTCCAAAACGAAAAAGGACTGGTGGTACGCAGCAAGTCGCCGCAGTTCCTGGCCGAATACAAGGCTTACATTCAGGAAGTTGGGAAGCAGCTGGCCCCCTTGCAGATCAACCACGGCGGGCCGGTGCTGATGGTGCAGGTCGAGAATGAGTACGGCTTCTACGCCAGCGACAAAGAATACCTGGCTATCAACCGCAAGCTGTTCCAGGATGCTGGTTTTGATGGCCTGCTCTACACCTGCGACCCCGGCGCCAAGGTGAAGGAGGGTCACCTGGAAGGTCTGCTGCCGGCCGTGAATGGCTGGGACAACCCCGCGAAAGTGAAGCAAGTCGTGCGCGAAAACCACGGCGGCAAAGGCCCATACTTCATTGCCGAGTGGTACCCGGCGTGGTTTGACTGGTGGGGGGCGCCGCACCACACGGTGCCGGCCGCCAAGTACACCGGCCGCCTCGATACGGTGCTGGCCGCGGGTATTTCCATCAACATGTACATGTTTCATGGCGGCACCACGCGGGCCTTCATGAACGGCGCCAACTTCAGCGACTCGGTGGCCTACGAGCCCCAGATCAGCAGCTACGACTACGACGCGCCCCTCGACGAGGCCGGCAATGCTACGCCGAAGTTTATGGCGTTTCGCAGCGTTATCGAGAAGCACTTGCCCGTGGGCGTGAAGCTGCCCCCGGTGCCGGCCGCCAAGCCGACCATCACGCTGCCGGCGGTGCAGTTCACGCAAGCCGTGAGCGTATTCGACATGCTGCCCGCCCCGAAAGCCAGCACCACGCCGCTCACCTTCGAAGACCTAGGTCAGGCCTACGGCTACATGCTGTACCGCGCTACGGTGCCGGGCGGCACGACTAGCACGTTGAAGATTAAAGACCTGCGGGATTATGGGTTGGTCTTCGTGAATGGCAAGCGTGTGGGCGTGCTGGACCGCCGCCTGAAGCAGGAAAGCCTGACCCTCACCTTACCCAAAGGTTCGGCCCGACTGGAAATCCTGGTGGAAAACCTAGGTCGGATCAACTTCGGCAAGTACCTGCTGCAGAACCGCAAGGGCATTACGGAGAAAGTGCTGCTGGGCGGCAAAGAAGTGAAGAACTGGCAGATGTTCAGCTTACCGTTTGAGCGGGCCGACGCCTCCTTGTTCAAGGCCAAAACCGCCGCTAAAGCCCTTGCCGGCCCCGCCGTCAAGCGCGGCACTTTCACCCTCACCCAAACCGGCGACACCTACCTCGACATGCGCACCTGGGGCAAAGGTTCCGTCTGGATCAATGGGCACTCGCTAGGTCGCTACTGGCAAGCCGGCCCCCAACAGACGCTGTACGTGCCGGTGGAATGGCTCAAGAAAGGTGAAAATGAAGTCGTTGTGCTGGAGCTGCTGAAGCCCGAGCAAAACACGCTGAAGAGCTTACCCAAACCCATTCTGAGCAGCTTACCGTCGCCGGCCGTGGGAAAACTCGACTGAGTACCGCCGCCACTTTCTCACTATTTCTCACTCTACTTCCCACCTAACACTTTATGAAAAACTATATACCTAGGAAGGAACACTTCGTGTGCTTTCTTCTATTCTTCCTTTCCATGACGGCGGCTTTTGCCCAGACTACCGTCAAAGGAACCGTGAAAGACAACACCGGCGCGGGCCTGCCCGGCGTGACGGTGCTGTTAAAGGGCACCACCATCGGCGCCGCCACCGACACGCAGGGAAACTTCTCGCTGAGCGTACCCGACCCTGCCACCGGCGTGCTGCAATTCTCCTTTGTGGGCTACAAGCAGCAGGAGGTAGCCATTGCCGGCCGCACGACCGTAGACGTGACCCTAGGTGTTGATACCAAGGCACTTGACGAAGTCGTGGTCGTTGGCTACGGCACCCAGGAAAAGCGCAGCCTCACCAATGCCGTTACGACGGTGCAAGGCCAGGAGCTTTCCAAGCTCACGGTGGCTGACGTAGGCAGCGCCCTACAAGGCAAAGCCGCGGGCGTATCGGTGGTAGGCGCCGGCTCGGAGCCGGGCTCTTCACCGCAAATCCTGATCCGCGGACTTTCGACCATCAACGGCAACAGTCCGCTGTACGTGGTAGATGGCCTGCCGGTGGCGAACATCAATTACCTGAACCCGAAAGACATAGCTAGCTTGAGCGTGCTCAAGGACGCGGCTTCGGCAGCTATTTACGGTTCGCGGGCGGCCAACGGCGTTATTCTGATTACGACCAAAGCCGGCGTGAAAGGCGAGCCAAAAATTACGCTCGACGTGACCTACGGTGTGTCGAACCCGACCAAGGTTCCGGACATGGCATCCGCCAGCGAGTACGCTCGCATCATGAACCTGGCGGCCACCAACTCGGGCCGGCCGACGGTGTACCCCGATCCGGCGTCGTTCACGCAAAGCACCGACTGGTGGAAGGAAATTTCGCGCCGCGGCAGCACCCAGAACTACTCGGTGGGCCTGTCGGGCGGCAGCGACAAGGTTGTTTACTCGACCGGCATCAGCTACTTCAAGGAGCAGGGCCTAGTGCGCAACTCCGATTTTGAGCGTCTTTCGCTGCGCATGAAGTCGGAGTACCAGGCGGGTAAGCACCTGAAAGTCGGCGAGGATTTCAACATCTCCATGACGAATCAGAAGTACCTGAACAGCGGCAGCTTATTCCGCGACGCCTTCAACGACGACCCCATCACGCCGGCGCGGGTGCCGGGCACGTCGGGCAACCCCTACGACTACTACGGCGCATCGCCTACGGACCTCGCCAACCCGCTGGCCGTTGTGGAGCGCAACGACGACAAGCGTAACCAGTATTTTCTGGTGGGCACCGTGTACGCCAACTACGAGTTTATTCCGGGGTTGATTTTCGAGACTCGGTTTGGCTCTAATAACAACGTGTACGAGCGCAACCTCTTCAGCCCGTTCTATACCATTGACCCGAACGAACGCACCCAGGTCAACTCGCTACGGAGGGAGCACAACATCGAAATCAACTGGAACAACACCAACACGCTGAACTACACCAAGAACCTAGGTGACCACAACATCTCGGCGCTGGCCGCCGTGACGCTGGAGAAATTCACCACCCGCACGAATGCTGCCCTCGGGCAGGCCATTCCGAGCAACTCGCCCGACCTGCGCTACCCCAACGCGGCCACGGCCAACTTCAGCATAGAAGGCAATGACTTTGTGAACACTATCGCCTCGCTGATTGGGCGCGTCAACTACGACTACAAGGGTCGCTACCTGCTGGGCGCCAGCATCCGGCGCGACGGCGCGTCGGTGTTTCCATCGGCTAATCGTTGGGGTGTTTTCCCTTCGGTTTCAGCCGGCTGGCTGCTTTCCGACGAGAACTTTATGAAAGACATAAGCGCCGTTAACTTCTTCAAGCTGCGGGCGAGCTGGGGCCGGGTGGGCAACCAGAACATTCGCAGCATCACGAACAGCGCCTATATCGGCACCCTAGGTCGGGTGTACTACGTGACCGGCGACACGCGCACCGAGCAGCTCGGCGTGATTCAGAACAACGTGCCCAACCCGAACGTGAAGTGGGAAACGGTGGAGGATTACAACATCGGTACGGACCTAGCTTTCCTGCAAAACCGGCTGACCGTGACGGCCGACGTGTTCCGCCGCAATACCATTGATATGCTGATGAGCCAGTCTATTCCAGGCCACGCGGGCTACGGCTACAACAGCCCCGTGACCAACATCGGCAGCATGAAAACCAACGGCTTAGACTTCTCGGTGGGCTACGCCAAATCGACGGGCGACTTCACCTACGGCGCCAACATCAACGCGACCCGCGCCATCAGCAAGATCAAAAAGCTAGCTAACGGCCAAGCCTTGTACTCGGGCAACACCCCTGTTTTCGGACGTCCTTCTAAAACCGAAGAAGGCGGCTACGTGGGTGCTTTCTACGGCTACCAGAGCCAGGGCATCTTCCAGAATCAGGGTGACATTGACGCCTACAAAGGGCCAACGGGTGCGCTGGTACAGCCCAACGCCAAGCCCGGCGACTTCCGCTTCGCCGACCTCAACAACGACGGCGTGATTGACGCCAAAGACCAGAAGTACATCGGCAACCCCACGCCCGACCTGACCTTTGGCGTAAACCTGAACGCGGGCTACAAGGGCTTCGACTTGCAGGTTTCGCTGGTGGGCAGCCTCGGCAACGACATCGTGAATGCCAACAAAGGCTGGTGGTACTCGGGCAGCTACAACTACAACAAAATCGCCGGCCTGGAAGATGAGGCGTGGCACGGCGAAGGCACCTCGAACACGGTGCCCCGCATCGTGGCCAACGACAACAACCAGAACCTCACGCGCTTCTCTGGTTTCTACGTGGAGGATGGCTCGTATGCCCGCATGCGGAACCTTCAACTCGGCTACACGCTGCCGCAGTCGGCTTCCAGGGTCCTGCACACCAGCAGCCTGCGCGTGTACGTGAGTGCTCAGAACCTGTTTACCATTACGAACTACTCCGGCCTCGACCCCGAAATCGGCTACGGCCGCTCCTACACCGATACGCCTTCGGCTCTCAACCGCGGCGTTGACCTAGGTAACTACCCCACCTCCCGCACCTACTTGGTAGGCGCCAACATTGCTTTCTAATTCCCTCACAGCCGCTGCAATCATGAAAAAATATAGCTTCCTTCTCACGTTGGTGCTCGGCCTGAGCCTGCAAGCCTGTAAGGATTTTCTGGACGAACCACCTCGCGGTCAGCAGAATACCAACAACTACTACACCACCGCCGACGAGTGCAAAGCGGCCGTGATGGGCTGCTACTCCCTCTCCGACCAGAGCGACTGGTGGCAGCTCGACCGCACCCGCATGCTCGGCGACGTAGGCTCCGATGATGCCTGGAAGGGCAACGCCATTGCCGGTGACCAGCGCGAGTTTGGCGACTTCTCTCGCTTCTTCTGGCTACCTAATAATGAGTGGTTTGACAACCGCTACACCCACCTCTACCAAGCCATCGGCAACTGCAACGCCGCGCTGGTGGGCATTGCCAAGGCTCCGATTGATGCCGAGTTGCAGAAGCAACTCATTGGCGAAGTGAAGTTTATCCGGGCCTACAACTACTTCGAGCTGGTGAAAGGCTTTGGCGGTGTGCCGCTGGTGCTACAACCCGTGACGGCCGAAGAAGCGCTGACCTACAAGCGCGCTACTGCCGAAGAGTGTTACAACCAGATCATTCAGGACTTCAAAGACGCTGCCGACGCGCTACCTGAGAAGAACGCCCGCGCCGCTATCGACAAGGGGCGCGCTACGAAAGGCGCGGCTAATGCCTACTTGGCTAAAGCTTACCTGTTTACGGAGAAATGGGCCGAGTCGCAGCAGTACGCCGAGAGAGTGATTAGCTCGAATCAATACAACCTGAACGACGACTTCAGCCGGGTGTGGAGCGTGAGCAACCCCAACGGCAGCGAATCCATCTTCGAGTTTAACTACAATGCCAATCAGACCTTTAACCTAGGTACGTCCCTCACCGTGGTGATGCGGAGCCGGGCCGACGGCGGCTGGGGCTTCAACACGCCGAGCAGCAACCTGGAGCAGGCGTTTGTGCGGGAAAACGACCCACGCCTGAAGTGGACCATCATCAAGCAGGGCGACAGTGTGGACGTGAAAACGGCCAGCTTCGACTACTCCAAGTACGACACTAAGCCCTCCGAGAACGAATCGGGCCGCATCAGCCGCAAGATGTTTCTGCTGCTGAAAGACCGGCCGGCCAACGAGAGCAACCACTCGCCGCTCAACCGCATCGAGTTGCGCTATGCCGACTTGCTGCTGATGCACGCCGAGGCCTCCTACCGCCTGGGTCAGGAAGATAAAGCCCGCACCTCGCTCAACCTGGTGCGCGCCCGCGCCAATCGTCTGAAGCCCGGCACCGTACTACCCCGCACTTCTACGGGCACGCAGCTGCTGAACCACATCTGGTTGGAGCGCCGGCTGGAGCTAGCTATGGAAGGCCACCGCTACTACGACCTGGTGCGGCAGCACCGCTTAGTGGCTGTTATTCAGGCCTTCAATGCCGCACAAGTGACCAGCACCGACCCTTACGATAAGGGCAAAGTGAAAGACCAGATAACCGAAAAGAACAACTTCTTCCCCATTCCAACCCCGCAGATTCAGCTCTCCGGCGGCAATGTGGAGCAGAACCCTGGGTACTAACCTAGGTTGACGCAGCCAGCAATAAGGACAAGCCGCTTGCTCCTTGTTGCTGGCTACGTTCTTTTTTGGTCTTGTGCTAGCCCTTTATAAAAGCTTTGTAATGAGAACACTACTTAATTCTAGTGCAGTAGCTTCGCTACCTAGCTTGCTTTTTAGCAGGTCGCGCATCACGAAGCCACGCTTGACCTTAAGCGCGCTTGTGCTGCTGGCTGTTACCGGAACGAGTACAGGGCAGTCTACCAAACCTAGCTCTGCTGGGGTAGCCAAAGCCATAACCGTGCTGCTGGATGATACGAAGACGTACCAGACCATCGACAACTTCAGCGCGTCGGATGCGTGGGCATGTCAGTTTGTGGGCCAGTGGCCCGCAGCCAAGAAGGACGCCATAGCGGACCTGCTGTTCAGCATTGATGACAAGGCCGGCGGCCAGCCCAAGGGTATCGGCTTGTCGATGTGGCGCTTCAACATTGGGGCGGGCAGTACGCAGCAGGGCGAGCAAAGCGGCATCCGCGACGAGTGGCACCGTGCCGAGTCGTTTATGCTGCCTGATGGCCGCTACGACTGGACGCGGCAGGCCGGGCAGGTCTGGTTTTTGCAAGCTGCTAAGAAGCGGGGCGTCAAGCAGTTTCTGGGTTTTCTGAACAGCCCGCCCGTGCAGTATACTATCACGGGCAGAGCCTTTGCCGAGGGCGGCAAAACCAACCTAGCTCCGGCTAATTACGAGGCTACGGCCACGTTCATTGCCAATGTGGTGCAAGGCGTGAAGAAGACCACGAGCATTACTTTCGATTATGTCAGCCCAGTCAATGAGCCGCAGTGGGATTGGAGCGACCCGAAGCAGGAAGGCAGCCCGTTCCGCAACGAGGAAATTTCCGGCCTTACTAAGGCGTTGGATAAGGCACTAATTACTCAACAGTTGCCTACCAAAATCCTGCTCACGGAAGCCGGCAAGATCAACTACCTGTTTGCCACGGAAGACAAGCCCGACCGCGGCGAGCAGATTAATGCCTTCTTCAGCCCAACTGCTTCCACGTACGTGGGCAACCTACCCAGTGTAGCCCGCACCATTGCTGCCCACAGCTATTTTACCACTTCACCTTACAACCAGGCGGTTGCAACGCGCCAGCAGCTAGCCGACAAAGTAGCAACGGTTGATAAGCTGAACTACTGGCAGTCGGAGTACTGCATTTTGGGTGATAACGCCGGCGAAATCAACGGCAACAAGCGCGACCTAGGTATGGAAGCAGCCTTGTACCTGGCGCGCACCATTCACATGGACCTCGCGGTGGCAAATGCGGCGGCCTGGCAGTGGTGGCTCGCCATCTCGCCCTACGATTACAAAGACGGTCTGATCTACATTGACAAAACGAAAGCCGACGGCAACTATCAGGTGAGTAAGATGCTGTGGGCGCTGGGCAACTACAGCCGCTACATTCGCCCTGGCGCCGTCCGCGTCGATGCTCGCCTTGAGCAAAACCTAGGTATCGACAACCAGCTACTGGTGTCAGCTTACAGAAGCGCCACCGGCAAGCAACTGATAACGGTGGTTGTCAACTCGGCCACTACGCCAACGGATTTGCGGCTGAAGCTCGGCCAGAAAAAGCTAGGTTCGGTGCGCACCTACACCACCTCCGCCACTACCAATCTGCAACCCGGCACCGTTATAAAAGCCGATCAACCGGTGCACCTGGCCCCGCGCTCCATTACGACGCTGGTCAGCGACATTCGCTAGAAGATGGTGGTCTGTTGCAGGAACGCGCCACGGCACGTTCTCGTCCGGACGACATACCCACAGTAGGCGCTAAGCGGCTCGAACGGCAACCGTTCAACGACGAGCGCGCCGTGGCGCGTTCATACAGCGCTTCAACGGCCCACCGCTAAAACTGTCATTCCCCACCCAAAACGTCCGCTTCAATGAAAACCAACTTTCTACTCCTTTTCCTCTTGGTTTGCAGCTTGCTCTCCAGCAGGGTCCAGGCTCAGGCGCCCCGCCAACAGTTGTTATTTAACGCTGATTGGAAGTTTCACAAAGGCGACGTGACGGCGGGCGAAAAGGCTGATTTCAACGATGCTGATTGGCGCCGCCTGGAGTTGCCCCACGATTGGAGCATCGAAGGACCATTTAGTCAGGAGTGGGCCAGTGCCACCGGCTACTTGCCGGGCGGCATCGGCTGGTACCGCAAGACGTTCGACGTGCCCACCGGCTTCCGCTCAAAAAAAGTCTTCGTGTACTTCGATGGTGTGTACAAAAACAGCGAAGTCTGGCTCAACGGCCACTTCCTGGGCAAGCGCCCCAGCGGCTTCGCTTCCTTCCAGTATGAGCTGACACCGTACCTGAAAGCCAGCGGCAAAAACGTGCTGGCGGTGAAAGTCGACCACACCGAATTTGCCGATTCGCGCTGGTACACGGGTTCGGGTATTTACCGCAATGTGTACTTGTTAGCGACTGATCCCGTGCACGTTGGCCTTTGGGGCGTCGGCTTCACCACGCCCGATGTGTCGGCCAGCGCTGCTACGGGCAAGGTCACGGTATCTGTCAACAACATGACGGCCGCCGCAGCTACCGTTTTGGTAAAAAGCACGCTCGTAGATCCGCAGGGCAAGGTAGTAGCCACCGCGCAGCAGCAAGTGCAGGCTAAACCCAAGATAGATACGCCCGCTGCTATGACGTTGAAAATCAGCAAACCTAGTCTATGGTCAGTGGATAAACCTAGCCTCTACAAGCTACGGGTGGCGCTTTCGGTACAAGGCAAGGTGACGGATGAAGTGGTGGAGGAAGTAGGCGTGCGCAGCATCCGCTTCGATGCCAACCAAGGCTTCTTCCTGAACGGCAATAACCTAAAGCTCAAGGGCGTATGCCTGCACGACGACGCGGGCGCACTCGGCGTGGCCGTGCCGATGGACGTGTGGGAGCGGCGGCTGAAAACGTTAAAGGAAGGCGGCTGCAACTCCATCCGCATGAGCCACAACCCCCACGCCGACTACTTCTACGCCCTGTGCGACAAGCTAGGTTTTCTGGTGATGGACGAGGCGTTTGACGAGTGGGAAGAGGGCAAAAACAAGTGGGTGGAAGGTTGGAACGTGGGCACGCCCGCCAAATTCGGCTCGCACCAGTACTTCAAGGAGTGGGCCGACCGCGACCTGCGTGACATGATTTTGCGCAACCGCAACCGGCCGTCGATCATCATGTGGAGCATCGGCAACGAGATTGACTACCCCAACGACCCCTACTCCCACGAGGTTCTGAACACCGGCCGCAACCCGCAGATCTACGGCAAAGGCTACCTGCCCGACCACCCCGCCGCCAGCCGCCTGGGCGAGCTTTCCAAGCACCTGGTAGCCGTGGCCAAAAAGTACGATACCTCGCGGCCCATCACGGCGGCGCTGGCCGGCGTGGTGATGTCTAACTTCACGGATTATCCCGCTTCGCTCGACGTTGTGGGCTATAATTACCAGGAGTTTCGCTACCCCGAAGACCACCAGAAGTACCCAAACCGCGTTACCTACGGCAGCGAGAACGGCATGGCGCGCAGTGCGTGGGCCGCAGTCGACTCCAACGCCTACATCTCGGCCCAATACCTCTGGACCGGCATCGACTACCTGGGTGAGGCCGGCAAGTGGCCCCAGCGCAGCAATGGCGCCGGTCTGCTCGACCTGGCGGGCTTTCCGAAGCCGGAGTATTACTTCCGTCAAAGCCTGTGGTCCGACAAACCGATGGTGTACCTAGGTGCTATGCCGCTGCCGAAAGAACAACAGCGCGGCGGCCACCGGCAGCTGAACGCCACCTGGAACTGGAACGCCGGCGACCAGGTCCGCGTCGTGAGCTTCACCAACGGCGACGCCGTGGAGCTGTTTCTGAACGGGAAGTCGTTGGGTAAAAAGCAGGGCCGCGAAGTTTCCTGGGACGTAGCCTATCAGTCCGGCGAGCTGCTGGCGAAGAGCTACAAAAAGGAGCAGGAAGTAAGCCGCACGGTGCTGAAAACCGTGGAAGCGCCCGCCGCTATCCAAGCCACCGCCGACCGCACCGCGCTGTCTGGTAAAGCCCACAACCTAGCTCAGATTGAAGTAATGGTAGTCGACAAAAACGGTAATCCGGTAAACACGGCCACCAACGAAGTGACCGTGGCGGTGGAAGGCCCAGCCAAGCTGCTCGGCATCGAGAGCGGCGACCTAGCCAGCCACGAAGACTACAAAGGCACCAAGCGGCAGGCGTACCGCGGCCGGTTGCTGGTGTATGTGCAGGCCACAGGAGCCGGGCCGGTGAAAGTATCGTTGCAATCGCCGGGACTGAGCGGGAAAGCCGTGGAGCTGAAAGCCAGCCTATAAGTCAGCGGGTTGCGTTATTTCGAGTAGAGGCGGAGGTCGAAGCGCTGTAGGAACGCGCCACGGCGCGTTCTCGTCTGGGCGACGTGCCCGCAGGAGGTGCTAAGCGGCATCGTTCAACGACGAACGCGCCGTGGCGCGTTCCTACTTCGCTAGCCTATTCTATCCGGGAAAATAGCTTAGAAGGTGTTTAAGTTAGCACGTAGCTTTGGGCATGCAGCAAAAGCGTTACAGTTCGGATTTGACGGAACGTCAGTGGGCGAAGCTGGCGCCTTTGTTGGTGGTACAGCGCACGAGCAAATGGCCCTTACAGGCAGTGGTAAACGGGATTTTTTACGTGCTCAAGAATGGATGCGTGTGGCGTGATGTGCCAGCCGATTTTCCGCCTTGGCCCACGGTGTACTATTATTTCACCAAATGGACTGCTGACGGCACTTGGCAGCGGGTCAGTGCCTGTTTGACGATTAGCGCCCGGGAGCGGGCAAAAAAAAGGCCCAGCCCACCGTCGCCATTCTCGACAGTCAAAGCGTGAAAAATACGGCTACTAGCACGAGCAGCGTAGGCTACGACGCCGGCAAACGTATCAAGGGCCGCAAACGCTTTTTTCTGGTGGACACACTAGGTAATCTACTAGCTAGCTGCGTGGTAGCGGCCAGTTGTCATGACGGGACCACCGCCGCAAGAGTGTGGGACGCCCTAGTGCTGGGCAATGAGTTGCTCGATCAAGTGCAAACCGTATTCGTGGATGGCGGCTTTGGCCGTCACTTCCGCCAGCACCTAGACCAGCGAGGTATCCAAGCGCAAGTGCCTACGGGCGTGCTCGCGCAGAAAGGCCGCTTTTTTATCCACGCCAAGCGCTGGGTGGTCGAGCGCAGCATTGCCTGGGCGAGCAATAATCGGCGCTTAGCCAAAGACTACGAACGCAAAACTGCCCATGCCAACGCCTGGCTCCACCTGGCCAATATCAGACGATTAACTAAGCTAACTTAAACAGCCTCTAAGAAAGCTGTGTATTGCGTATGGCAACCTACAACTCCCTGCGAATGCGTAAGCCCTTCAAGATTTTCCTCATGACCACCGGCGGACTACTCGGAACCCTGCTCCTGGCTGCTGTGGCCTTCAATTTTCTGAGCCCCGAGCTAGGTGGCAAGCCCACGAAGGCCGAGCGCGTCGCCTTCGCCCGCACCGGCCACTACCGCGACGGCGAATTTCGGAACCTGCAACCCACCGAGGTGATGACCGGCGGGAGCACCATCAGCACGATGTGGAAGTTTCTGACCCAGACCACGCCCCACGCCGACCCGCCCGGTCCGCTGCCTTTGCAAAAGCTGGATTCGCTGACCATCACCCAGAAAACACCCGAGCTGGTGCGCGTGACGTGGTTTGGCCACTCGGCCACGTTAGTGGAAATTGCCGGCCAGAACGTGCTGCTCGACCCGATGCTGAGCATCGGGATGGGGCCGGCGCGCTGGGCGACGCCTAAGCGCTACAACCCCGAGCTGGCCATTCGGCCCGAGCAGCTGCCGGCTATTGCCGCCGTGCTCATCTCCCACGACCACTACGACCACCTCGATTACCAGACGGTGCAGAAGATCAAGGATAAAGTGGGTGTCTTCTGCGTGCCCCTAGGTATTGGCGCGCACCTGCGGGCCTGGGGCGTGGCACCCGAGCACATTCGGGAGGTAAGCTGGGGCGACAGTGTGCGTCTGCCGGGCCTCACGCTGACCAGTACGCCCAGCCGCCACTTTTCGGGGCGCGGCCTCGGCAACCGCAACTCGACGTTGTGGACTTCGTGGGTGATAAAGTCTGCTGCTAAGCGTCTGTTCTACACCGGCGACGGCGGCTACGGCGCGCACTTCGCCGATATTGGTCGCCAGTACGGCCCCTTCGACCTAGCTTTGGTCGAATGTGGGCAATACAACGAAGACTGGGCAGAGATTCATATGCGGCCCGAGCAGAGCGTGCAAGCGGCCCTCGACGTGCGCGCCCGCGTGATGCTGCCCGTGCATTGGGGCGCCTTCACGGAGGCGCGCCACCCCTGGAACGAGCCGGTGCGGCGCGCCTCGGCTGCCGCGAAGGCGCATCCTGAATTGCTGTTCACCACCCCGCGCCTGGGCCAGCCGGTGGTGCTCGGGGCGCTGCTGCCGCAGGAGCACTGGTGGGAAGCGCTGTCTATAGAAGGCAATAGGTAGGCTTCCACTGCCAGGAATGCCTGCTTTTCTTCACCTTTGCCTTATGCCGTACTCTCGTTCCCGCCTTCTCTCCTACCTGTTTGCCGGCCTACTGGCTATCAGCTGCTCAAAGGATTCGCCCGCGCCGACTACGCCTACCCGCGACGAAAACCTAGCTTTGGGCAACCCCAGCGGCGCCACCACCGATGCCAACAACCCCACTAATTACCTGCTAGTCAAGTCGCAGTATACCCTCAGCTACCACCGCGACCGAGGCATCCCGAACTGGGTGAGCTGGCACCTGAGCAGCGCCTGGCTTGGCTCGGCCGACCGGCAGGACAACTTCGCGGCTGATAATGAGCTGCCCGCCGGCTGGTACCGCGTGACCACCAGCAGCTACACCGGCTCGGGTTTCGACCGGGGCCACAACTGCCCTTCGGCCGACCGCACCAGCTCCGCGGCCGACAACTCGGCCACGTTTCTGATGACCAACATCACGCCGCAAGCCCCCAACAACAACCAGCGCACCTGGGTGGGGCTGGAAAACTACTGCCGCACGCTCGTCGACCAGGGCAACGAGCTGTACATCATCTGCGGAAGCTACGGACGGGGCGGCGTGGGCAGCAATGGCGCCGCCACCACGCTGGACAATGGCCGCGTGACCGTGCCGGACCGTTGCTGGAAAGTGGTCGTGGTACTGCCCGTGGGCACCAACGACGTGCAGCGCATCAGCACCAGCACCCGCGTCATTGCCATCAACGTGCCCAACGACAACACCGTGAACACCAACTGGGCCACTTACCGCACCACCGTCGATGCCATCGAGCAGGCCACCGGCTACGATCTGCTTTCCGCCGTGCCGACCGCCGTGCAGAAAACACTGGAAGCCAGCGTAGATAAAGGCCCCACAAGCTAGGTTGCGAGAACGTCATTCCGACCAGCGGGAGGAATCTCGCGTGCAGTAGTAGCTCCAATCGTCCGGTTTACCATTGCACGCCAGATTCCTCCCGCTGGTCGGAATGACGTGCTGTTAAGCGCATTCTACTACTTACCCACCAGTAGCCAACAGCGCAGCCGCGGAACAACCGACCTAGGTAGCCTGTTTACCAGAATTACCATTGTATTTCCGCGCATCATGCCTAAAAATATTGCTGAGCTGCCCGTTTCTATTCTGGATCTGGCGGCTATTCGGGACGGCTACACGCCCGCCGACACCTTCCGCAACAGCTTGGATTTGGCGCAGCACGCCGAGCGCTGGGGCTACAAGCGCTTCTGGCTGGCCGAACACCACAACATGGCCAGCATTGCCAGCTCCGCTACGTCGGTGCTGATCGGCCACATCGCGGGCGGCACCTCTACCATCCGCGTAGGCTCGGGCGGTATCATGCTGCCCAACCACGCGCCCCTGGTGGTGGCCGAGCAGTTTGGCACCCTGGCCACGCTCTACCCCGGCCGCATCGACCTAGGTTTGGGTCGCGCGCCCGGCACCGATCAGCTGACGGCCCACGCCCTGCGCCGCGATTTGCAGGGCTCGGTGAACGACTTCCCCCAGAATGTGCAGGAGTTACTGACGTATCTGTCGGCCGAAAACCGCACGAGCCGGGTGCGCGCCATTCCGGGCGAAGGGTCGGATGTGCCGGTTTGGCTGCTGGGCTCCAGCACCTACAGCGCGCAGCTGGCCGGCTACCTGGGTCTGCCGTTTGCCTTTGCCAGCCACTTCGCGCCCACGCACTTGCAGGCCGCCCTGAACCTGTACCGCTCCAATTTCCGTCCGTCGCAGTACCTGGCCGCGCCGTACGCTGCCGCTTGCGTGAACGTTATTGCGGCCGATACCGACGCAGAAGCCGACCGCCTGGCTACCTCTTTCTACCAGTTGGCGCTGGGCATCATCCGAGGCACCAGCAAGCCCCTGCAACGGCCCATCGACAGCATGGAAGGCGTGTGGAGCGACATGGAAGAGGAAGCCGTGGGGCAGATGATGTCCTACTCCTTCATTGGCGGCCCGGCCCGCGTGCAGCGGCAGGTGCAGCAGTTCGTGGATGCCACCCAGATTGATGAGCTGCTGGCCGTGGCGCACATCTACGACCACGCGGCGCGCCTGCGCTCCTATGAGCTGCTGGCGAACCTAGGTCAGCCAACTGCTGGCCGGCCCGTTACCGATTACGCCGGTCAGTCGCGGTAGGCGCCCTCTCTCGCCCACCGGTTTTTCAACGCCCTGGCGCTTGCCCATGAAACAAAGTTTTTGGGCAAGCGCCGGGGCGTTTCCGGTTTACTCAGCTACCTGACCACGCAGATAGCTAGGTGGTAATCAGGCCACGACACGCTCCTGCTAAAATCCCGGAACGTCTCTGTTTTGATACGTATTTAATGAGTAAGTATACACCGTCTAACTGCTCCTGAGCCAACTGGCTTCTTACCCCACCCTCTACCACCCAACTTTCTATGGTTCAGCTACCTGCCGAAACCTCTGCCGACGAGTTGCTCCAGACGCTGCTCCACGTTTCTCTTAACGGGGTTATTATGCTGAGTCCCGTCTACGGACCCGACGGCAGCGAACCGGTGGATTTCGCGCTGGACTACCTCAATACGGCCGCACAGCACAAGCTTGGGCTACCGGAGTGTCCGGGCGTCACGGTGCTCACGCGCTTCCCTACCACACAGAGCAGCAATTTTTTCGCTTTTTACCAGCAGGTGTTTAAGAGCGGCGAAGTGAGCCACTACGACCTGCATTACCAGCTCGACAACATCGACCACTACTTCCAGGTGATGGCTCAGCGTACCGGCTCGCGACTGATAGCAAGCTTTACCGACACGCAGGTCGTCGTCGGGCAGGCGTTGCAGCAGAACCAGGCCCGCCAGGAGGAGGCTCGCCGCCAGGCCGAAATCCGCCGCCGGCGCCTGCACGATGTGCTGATGGAAGCCCCGGCTAATATTGCGCTCTTCACCGGCCCTGATCATGTTTATGAGTTCGTGAATCCGCGCTACCAGAAACTATTCCCCGGTCGGACGTTGCTGGGACGACCGGTTCGGGATGTGCTGCCCGAGCTGGAAAGCAAGATTTACTTTGAGGCGCTCGACCGCGTGTACCAGACTGGGGAACCGTTCTACGGCTATGAGATGGAAACCTGGATTGACTACACCAGCACCGGCTTGCTGGAAGAAGGCTATTTCAACGTATCCTTTCAGGCCCTCCGCGACGCGGAAGGCAACCCGGATGGCATCCTGAACTTCGCCTACAACGTGACCGAGCAGGTGCTAGCCCGGCAGCAGGTTCAGCACCTGAATGCCGACCTAGCTTCCATCAACGCCAAGCTGGCTTCGATTAACGAAGAGCTGGTGACGAGCAATGAAGAGCTTAACCTGCTGAACTTGCAGTTGGAGCACACCCAGCAGCAATTGCGCGAACTGAACCAGGAGCTGGAAGCGCACGTAGCCGCCCGCACCCGGCAGCTGCAAGCCGCCCTGCGCGAAACCGAGCAGCAGCGCGAGCAGCTTCGGCAGCAGCAGCAGATGCTACAGCATATTCTGGGGCAGGTACCGGCTTCTATTGCCACGCTGACCGGGCCCGAGCATCGCTACACGTTTTTCAACGCCAGCTACCACGCCCTGACGGCCGGGCGCGCCCAACTCGGGCGCACGGTAGCCGAGCAGCTCCCGGAGCTGGCCGAGCAGGATTTTCTGCCGCTGCTGAATCAGGTGTACGCCACGGGGCAGCCTTTTCGGGCCAATGAGAAACCCATACTGCTCTACAACCCCGCCACCAGCCAGACCGAGCAGCGTTATCTTGATTTTGTGTACCAGCCGCTGCTCAATGAGCAGCAGCAACCCTATGCCATCCTGGTTTTTATCGTGGAGGCCACTGAAAAGGTGCGGGCACGCCAGCAGGTGCAGGCTCTGAACGAGCAGCTTGCCGTTATCAATCAGGAGCTGCATAGCGCCAACTGCGACCTAGGTACCACCAACGCCCAGCTCACACGCACCAACGTCGACCTGGACGCGTTTATCTACACGGCCTCCCACGACCTGAAGGCACCCATTATCAACATTGAAGGCCTGCTGACCACCCTGTGCCAGGAGCTGCCGCCTGCCGGTCAGGCGGGCGTCGTGCCTGTGCTGCTGGAAATGATGCAGGTTTCCGTCAACCGCTTCAAGCGCACCATCGAACACCTCACCGACGTATCGCGTCTGCAACAGGAACACGGCCAGACTGCTCCGCAGGTTCGCTTGGAAGAGGTGCTGCGCGATGTCTGCCTGGACCTGGCCCCGCTGATTGCCGGGACGAGCGCGCAAATAGAGCCTGATGTGGAGGCCTGCCCCACGGTTTCTTTTTCGGAGAAAAACCTGCGCTCGGTGCTGTACAACCTGCTCAGCAATGCCCTCAAATACCGTCACCCTGACCGTGCGCCCTTGGTGCGGATAGCCTGCCGGATTGAAGGACCTTACTCCGTGCTTACCGTCGCTGATAATGGCCTAGGTTTAGATCTCAGTCGGGGGCGCGGGCTGTTCACCATGTTTCAGCGGTTTCACACCCATGTCGAGGGCTCGGGCGTGGGACTTTATATGGTCAAGAAAATGGTGGAAAACGCCGGCGGCAAGGTGGAGGTAGCAAGCGAACCGGGCCAGGGCTCCACTTTTTCCGTTTACTTTAAACGCTAGTAGCCCCTCTCGCTACGCGCTTTCTTCATGCCTACGCCCACCTTTACGCTATTGGTCGACGACGACCAGACTACTAACTATCTCAATCAGAGAACTCTCGAAAAGCTAGCCGTTACTGACAAGGTGCTGGTGGCCCGCAATGGGCAGCAGGCCCTGGAGCAGCTGGCGGCACACAGTCAGCACACGACGCCCGACTGCCCCGCCCTTATCTTTCTGGACATGAACATGCCCGTGATGAGCGGCCTTGAGTTTCTGGAAGCCTACCAGCAGCTCCCACGCATCGGGCACGCCATCATCATCGTGATGCTGACCACGCCGCTGCTCCCGGAAAAGATGCGGCGCCTCCGGCAGCTCCCCGTGACGGACATCCTCAACAAGCCCCTCACCGTCGAGAAAGTCGCGGGCGTGCTGAAGACCTATTTCGCGCCGGGGCAGCCAGGCTAGGTTCGGCCACAGGTTTTTCTGGCTGGCCTATATTTCTTTCTATTCTCTTGGGCTGTCTTCAAGCAGCTTGCAGCAAGCCAGCCGCAAGACCTAGGCCAGGTCGATGAAGAACGTGGTGCCGTGGTGCTCCTTGCTTTCCAGCCAGATTTTGCCTTCGTGCAGCTCCACGATTTGCTTGGTAATGAACAAGCCCAGGCCTGTGGTGGTGTCGCCGTAGAGGCCGGGGCGCGATGCGGCCGTGAACTTGTCGAAGACGCGGGGCTGCAACTCCTCCGGGATGCCCAGGCCCGTATCCTGCACAATAAGCCGCACCCGGCCCTCGTGCTCTTGCAGGCGGACGCGAATCTGGCCGCCGGCCGGGGTAAACTTGAACGCGTTGGTGAGCAGGTTGTCGAGGATGCGGCCAAACTTATCGGCGTGGATGTTGGCGTGAATGGGCGTCGGGGGCAGCTCCAGCACCAGCTCGATGTCTTTTTCCTGAGCAGCTACCCGAAACACGATCAGGCGCTCGTTCAGGAAGGCGCCGAGGTCGGTGCGGTGCTTTTCCAGGCGGTTGGCCTCCATCTGGCCCAGGTACAGCACGTCTTTCAGCAATACGCCCGCCTCGGTGCACGCGCGCTCCACCAGCTTCAGCAGCTCCCGCACGTTCTGCTGGGCGCTGGCCGGCTCGATGGCCCGCACGGCAGGGTCATCGAGCAGCAGATCTACCAGCATCCGAATGTTGTTGATGGGGCTTTGCAGGTCGTGGGCAACCAGGTGCAGAATGGTTTCCTGGGCATCATAAAGCCGCTTGTGCAAAATCTCCAGCTTCTTGCGCTCGGCAATATCTTCCAGGGTGGTGTAGCCTAGCTCCTGGCCGTCGTCGGGGAAAAGCACCGACGTTACGCGGCACCAGAACGACGAGCCATCCTGACGCACCAGGCAGGTTTCGAGCCCGAAGCTAGGTTCTTTATGTGCCCACAGGCGCTGCTGGAGCTTTTGCCAGTCGGCCATATGGTCGGGGTGGGCAAACTCCAGAATGCGGTGGCCCACCACCTCATCGGGGCGTTCAAAACCTAGCATGGTGGCCAGGGCCTGGTTGGCCTGGCAAATCGTCAGGTCGGGGTCAATTATTTTCTGGCCGAGCGGCGAATTCTCAAACACCGTCCGGAAGCGTTCCTGATTTTGGGGCACTACAGGCGTCTCCTGCTCACGCTTAAGCCGGGCGATTTCCTCCCGCAAAAGGCGGTTTTCCGCCTCTAGCGGGCCTTTATCGGGAGAAGTAGATGATGGAGCCGTTGGCATAAAGGGCGAAATAGCGCAGGACCTAAGCTGATCCGGTGGGCCTGGTTATAGACAAGATGCAACAAAGTTAGCCAACCGCGCAGCTCCAATCATAAACTACCCTCTAGCTACCTGCCCGGCAACCTAGGTTCGCACCTTGTAGAAGCGGGCCCCAAACAGGAAGATAACTACGTAGCAGATGATCGGCAGATAGTAGGCCGTCGCAACGTCGTGGTTAGCCACCAGGCCCATGATGGGCGGGAAAATGGCGCCGCCTACCACCGCCATCACCAGGAACGACGAGCCCTGCTGGGTGCGCGAACCTAGCCCTTTCAGCCCCAGGCTGAAGATGGTCGGGAACATGATGCTGAAGAAGAAGTTAAGCATCAGCAAGGCAATAAAGGAAGGCCAGCCAAAGCTCTGCGCAATGATCAGACACATCGTGATGCTGCCGAGGGCGAAGGTGGCGAGCAGCTTATTTGGGGCGATAAAGCGCATGAGGAACGTGCCCACGAAGCGGCCCACCATCATCAACACCATGCTCAGGGCAAAGTAGTAGGAGGCTTTTTCGGCCGCGAAGCCCATCTTTTCGACGCCGTAGTTGATAAAGAAAGCCCAGGTACCGCCCTGCGCGGCCGTGTTTACAAGTTGAGCCAGCACAGCCCACCGGAAATGCGGGTACTGCAAGAGCTTCTTGGGTTCCGCCAGGTCTTCGGGAGTGGTGGGCACCGCGTAAGCATCCTGCTCGGCCTCAACGCTATGCGGGTCGGTGAGGGCCGGCACTTTCACGAAGGCAAAAGCAACAGCCAAGGCCAGAATTACGGCGCCGATAATCTGATAAAGCAGCTTCACCGACTCAAGGTCGTTGGAGTGCTCCTGACCGGTGCGCAAGATGAAGTAGCCGCCGATGAGTGGCCCTAGCACGGCCCCTAAACCATTGAAAGCCTGCGAAAAATTGATACGCTGGTCGCTGGTGCGCTGGTCGCCCAAAGCGGCTACAAACGGGTGCGCCACGGCTTCTAACGTAGCTAGGCCACAGGCCAGAATAAACAATGCCACCCGAAAGAACCCAAACGACTCGGCATTGGCCGCCGGCACAAATAAAAATGCCCCAATAGCATACAAAGCTAGCCCAAACAGCACCCCATTCTTGTACCCAAAGCGCTTCATAAACAAGCCCGCCGGAATCCCCATCACTGCATAAGCTCCAAAAATGGAGAACTGCACCAGTCCTGATTGCGCCTTCGACACGTGCAACACGTTCTGAAAATGGCGGTTCAGCACGTCGCCCATCGTGATGGCAATACCCCAGAGCATGAAAAGTGAGGTAACAAAGACTAATGTCGTCAGGTACTTTTTCTCGGTAAAAGCGGCAGCCTGAGCAGGCGGGCGGGTAGTGGTTTCCATGCGTGTTTCGATGGTCGGTGAGTAGGAAGGGGTTGATTTCAGGGGTTCGGCAAAAGATTTCTATTTCATAATCAGTGCGTTGCTGAAGCTAGGTCAGCTGACTGCTACTTGGAAAAGTACCGCAAAGCGATTGAGAACCTAGCCTGCAATCGTTAGCACCAGCGCACACGATTGCGGGCTAGGTTCTCAATCGGGAGTTTTCGGCAAGGTAGCAACCGAGCGCTGACCAGCTGAAAGATAAGTAACAAAGCCGTTGAGCCAAGCCTCGTCGGACCGTCATTCCGACGCTAGGAGGAATCTCGCGTGCAGGAGCAGTTCCAACCTTCAGAGTTTATCGCTACAACGACGGCACGCGAGATTCCTCCTAGCGCCGGAATGACGTTCTATTAAACCGGTGCTTTTCTTCACTAGCACCTTAGCTAAAGAGTACAATTCTTACTTGGCAGTATAAGCTAGCTATTTCCCCACGCGTCACCCAATTATGTGATTGCGGCGCACTAGGGCACCAGACTACTTTTGCATCAGTAGCGGCCGCCAGCAACTTCTCTCCCAGCTTACGGCGCTACCTTCTTCCCCTCTTGCGCTTTCCGCATCCGCTACGATTAGCGGCTGATACTATACCTCATCCTTCACTCTTTTCTCCTATTCCTTTCCTGGTGAAACCTACTTTACGCCCCTGGCAAGTGGTGGCTGTCGTGGCTGCTACGTGCACGCTGGGAGCTGCGCAGGCGCAGACTCCGGCCAAGCCCTTTAAATCGGCCACCCGCGTTGCCACATTGGCCGAGCGCCCCCACGTGCAAGCCATTATAAACGGTGCGGCGGCGCGCTCCTCCCAAATAGAAGCTGCTCAGCCCCGCCTCAAAACCCTGGCGCGCCCAGCAGCTAACGGCCACACTCTAGCAATGGTGCAGGCTGTGCGCGCCCAGGATTCGGGCTTGCCGGTGATGATTAAAGCGAAAAGTAAAGCAAACGGCGCTGCCCGGCCCGGTTCTCCAGAGGCGGCTAGCTTGGCCTTTTTGCAGGAGCTACGCCAGGAGCTAGGTGTGCAGCAGCCTGCGCAGGAGTTTCAGGTAACCGAGGCTTCGCGCGACAACCTAGGTCAGACCCATGTTCACCTGCGCCAAACCTGGAAAGGCCTGCCCGTGTATGGCTCCGAAGTCATCGTACACCTGGATGCGCAAGGTCAGCCCACGCTCTTCAGCGGCCGACATTTCCGCTCGCCCAAGGCGCTTACCAGCGTAACGCCCGCCCTGGCCGCCGCTGATGCTGCCGCCAAAGCCGAAACTAAGCTCCGCACCAAAACCAACGTAAAGCCGCTTTCGGCCGACGCCAAGAAGCTACTCGCCTACGACGGGCCTAGCTCAGAGCTAGTGATATACCACGCCACGCCGAGTAGCGCGTCGGTGCTGGCCTGGCACATCACCACGCGCCCCTCGCTAGTGCAGCGTTGGGAGTCGTTTGTGGATGCGCGCACCGGCGCCGTGTTAAACCAATATGAGTCGTCGTGCACGGCCGATGGGCCGCGCACCGCTTCGGGCATCGACCTCAACGGTAAGACGCAGACACTGCACACCTACGAGCTGAGCGGCAAATTTTATATGCTGGATGGTTCGCAGCCGATGTTCAACCTAGGTCAATCGAGCTTACCCGACCAGCCGGTTGGCGGCCTGCTCACCGTGGATGCCAACAACACCTACGGCGAAAACTCGGTGATTACGCACGTCAACAGCAGCAACAATACGTGGAGCGCAGGCCAAAAATCGGCTATATCGGCGCACTACAACGCGGGCATCGCCTACAGCTACTACCGCAACACGCACAACCGCAACTCCTTGGACGGCCAGGGCGGTACCATGATTTCGATGGTGCGCGTGGCCGAAGACGATGGCAGCGGCATGGACAACGCTTACTGGAACGGCCGCTTTATCTCCTACGGCGAAGGCAACATCGGCTTCTCGCCCCTGGCCGGCGGCCTCGATGTGGCGGGCCACGAAATGACGCACGGCGTAGTCGAGAAAACGGCGAACCTAGTGTATCAGGGCCAGAGCGGTGCGCTGAATGAGAGCTTCGCCGACGTATTCGGCACCATGATGGACCGCGAAGATTGGAACATTGGCGAAGATGTAGTGAAGCGCAGCACGTTCCCGAGCGGCGCGCTCCGCTCGTTATCAGACCCACATAATGGCGGCGGCAGCCTTAGTGACCGGGGCTTTCAGCCACGCACCATGAGTGAGCTGTACACCGGCTCGCAGGACAACGGCGGCGTGCACATCAACAGCGGCATTCCGAACTGGGCGTTCTACAAATTCGCCACCGCCATCGGCAAGGAACACGCCGAGCAGGTGTGGTACCGCACCCTGACGACCTACCTGACCCGCTCCTCTCAGTTCCTGGACCTGCGCCTCGGCGTTATTCAGGCCGCCACCGACCTTTATGGCGATAACTCCAGCGAGGTAAATGCCGCCCGCGCTGCCTTCGACGCTGTCGGCATCCTGAACGGCACCACCCAACCCGCGCCGGGCACTCTGCCCACCAATCCTGGTCAGGATTACGTGATGCTCTACAACACCGACCGAAGCGTGAGCGGCACGCTGTATGTAACTGATCCACAACTCATTGGCTTTAGTCGCCTCTCCAATACGGAGGCAATTTCCAAACCGAGCATCACGGATCAGGGCAACGTGGCCGTGTTCGTGGATGCCACCCACCGGATTCGCGCCGTTCAGCTCAAAAGCTCACCCACCGAGTCTATTGTGCAGAATCAGCCGATCTGGAGCAACGTGGTTATCTCAAAGGATGGCAGCAAGCTAGCCGCCGTCACGACGGCACAGGACACCTCTATCTACATCTTCAACCTGAAAACCAACCAGATTGTGCGCTACGGGCTGTATCTGCCCACCACCGCGGGTGGCCGCGCTACGGGCGTCGTATATGCCGACGCGCTGGAATGGGATTACTCAGGCGAATACCTGATTTATGATGCCTTTAATTCGATCCGGAACGCGCAGGGCAATGCGCTAAGCTACTGGGACATCGGCTTTCTGCGGGTGTGGAATAACGCTCAGAATACCTGGGGCGACGGCCGCATCCAGAAGCTGGTGCAAAACCTGCCCGACGGCATTAGCATCGGCAACCCGGTTTTATCGAAGAACTCGCCTAACATCATGGCCTTCGATATGCTCGATGACAACGGCGGCGACTACCCCTTCTACGTGATGGCTGCTAACTTGGAAACCAACGACATAAAGACAATTTTTGAGGAAAGTGAAGTAGCCGGCACGCCTTCATTCAGCAAAAAAGACGACAAGATGCTCTTCACCGCCCTCGACATAGACAGCGACACGGTGGTGGCTGTGACGGACCTGCAAGCCAGCAAAATCGAGCCCGCTGGCAATCCTTCCGTGCTCGTCACTGGGGCCAAATGGGGCGTGTGGTTCACCCAAGGCGAACGGGTGCTAGCTACGGAGCCCAAAGCGAATGAACTTACCGGTCTCTCAGCTTACCCCAACCCCACTAGCGGCCAGCTCACCATCGAAGCCGACCTAGCCGCCGAAGCCACCCTCTATGACCTGATGGGTCGCCCGGTTCGCACCGGCCTGAAGCTGGCACCTAGCCAACGCAATACCTTTGACCTCAGTAATTTAGCCTCCGGCACGTACCTACTACGAGCCACCAATGGCCACCGCACCGCTACGCGGCAAGTTATCAAGCTATAACTAAAACAGATTACACCCTTGACACCCCGGGTCGGCAATAGCTGGTTCGGGGTGTATCTGTTTTTACTAATCTGATATTCTCTTTACCTATTGTCATTTCCCCACGTCTGTCATCCTGAGCTTGCGCAGGATCTCCCTCTGATAAACGCCAAGTCTAACTATGTGTGCCCAACGACCTCTTTTCATAAGGCACTAAAGCTAGCTTTAAGGGCTTAGGCGTTTAAAAGCGTTGAGGATAAAGAGAGGAAGGTCCTTCCTTCGTCAGGATGACAGACGCGAGAAGATGGCAGACGCGGGAAGATGACAGATGTGGGAAAGGCAAACTTTGGTTAGCCAAACCTAGCCTTGCCGTTCTGCTGCTACTTCGGTAGAACTACCTTCCACCATCTTTCTAACAGGAGAGTACAGGAGGCGACAACGCGGTGCTGGTCACTACCTTCCACTACTGTTCTTTCCACCTTCGTGTGGGTACGGTTTTGCGAACGACTGCAAGGCCAGGCACTCCGCACTTCTCCTCTCACTTCCATGCCCAGAAACACGTCCCGCCGTTTTGCGGATATCCGGCTCCGGACTGCGGTGCTGCTCGCGGTGCTAGGTTTGCTGGCGGCGTTCCAAAAGCCGCAGCGCCCCACCCTTTACCTCATCGGCGACTCGACCGTGCGCAACACCAACGCCCCGCAAATGGGCTGGGGCAGCAAGCTTGCTAGCTTCTTCGACACTACGCGTTTAGCGGTCGTTAACCGGGCTATGGCAGGGCGTAGCACCCGCACGTTTATTTCCGAAAAGCGTTGGGCCAAAGTCGATTCCATGCTCAAGCCCGGCGACTTCGTCATCATGCAGTTCGGCCACAACGAAGGTAGTGCACCCGATACCACCAAAGCTGGCCGGCGCGGCGTGCTGAAAGGCACCGGCGAGGAAATCAAGCAACTCACTTGGCCCGATGGTCACGCCGAAACGGTGCACACCTACGGGTACTACCTGCGCAAGTTTGTGCGCGAAACCAAGGCGAAAGGCGCCACGCCGATCATCGCCTCCATGATTCCACGCAACGAGTGGAAGGACGGCAAAGTGCAGCGCGCCAGCAACGATTACGGCAAGTGGGCCGCTGAAGTAGCGCAGCAGGAGGGCATTGCCTTCATTGACCTCAACGGCATCACGGCCGACAAATACGACAAACTAGGTCCGGAGGAAGTGAAGAAGTTTTTCCCGGGCGACCACACCCACACCAACGAAGCCGGCGCTCAGGTGAATGCGGCTTCGGTCGTGGATGGCATCAAGGCCAACAAGAAAATACAGCTGAATAAGTACTTGGCGAAACGCTAACCTATTCTTTATGAATTACTCCGAGGAAACCAACTTACACCTCTCTTCTTTCGAGCAACTTAACGGCACCACCCCGTGCATCAGCCGTAGCACGCGCCTTGTTGCCCTGATCGGGACGGCAGCGAGTATGCTGTTTCTGACACTGCTGATTTGCTCGTTTGCGCCGCCCAAAGCTAGCCCCAAGCCGACCCTCTACCTCATTGGCGATTCCACGGTGAAGAACGGCAAAGGCAAGGGCGACGGTGGGCTTTGGGGCTGGGGCAACTACATCGGCGCCTACTTCGACACAACCCGCATTCGGGTGGAGAACGATGCCCTAGGTGGTACCAGCAGCCGCACCTTTCAAACCCAAGGCCACTGGGAAAAGGTACTGACCAAGATCAAGCCCGGCGACTTTGTCATCATGCAGTTCGGCCACAACGACAACGGTCCCTTAGCCGACACGGCGCGGGCGCGCGGCACCATCAAGGGTAACGGCGAGGAAAGTCAGGAAGTGTTCAACCCCATCACCAAGAAGCAGGAAGTGGTGCACTCCTACGGCTGGTATATGCGCAAATTCATCAGCGAGGCGAAAGGTAAAGGCGCCACTACGCTGGTCTGCTCGCCCATTCCACGCAACACTTGGCAGAATGGCAAAGCCAACCGTGCCAGCGCAGACTACGGTCAGTGGGCCGCCGAAGCCGCCAAGCAGGGCGGCGCGTACTTCATCGACCTGAACAAGATTATTGCCGACCAATATGACAAGGAAGGCGAGGAGAAAGTGAAAGCCACCTACTTCAACACCACCGACCACACCCACACCATTGAGGCCGGTGCGAAGATGAACGCCGGGGCCGTGGTAGAAGGCTTGCGCGGGCTGAAGAAATGCCCTCTAACGAAGTATCTAGCGAAGAAAAATAGCTAGCCCTTCCCACTCCGCAAATGGTTAAGACGTGTTACTGAGCTAGGTAATCAACCAGCGCTAGAGCGACTACAAACGATTTTCATGATAGTTACTAGAAACAAAGAAGCCACCTGTTAGGTGGCTTCTTTGTTTTATAAGCAGACTGAAAATTTGGCTACTTGCTAGTGGGAGGCGTGAGCTACGGCCGTGCGCCGCGTCGACCGCCACTTGGTGCAGCAGGGGCTGCCTGCTGCGGCGCGGCGGGCTGACCACCAACATCACCGCCGCCATTGTCGCCGCCTTTTATGTCGTCGTTTTCAATCGACCTGCGGCGCTTCCGGGGCTGCTCCACGCCGATCTTGCCGATGCGGTAGCTGAAGTTGAAGCGCACACCGGCGTTATAGAAACTCGTTTTGGTGCTCTGCGTCAGGATGGGCGACGTCAGCTCGGAGCGCACCACGAAGGGGAAGTTGGCGAAGTTTTCGCCCGAGATGCCGAAGCTGCCGCGCTTGTCGTTGAACTGCTTCCGGATACCTAGGTTGTAGAAAGCGAAGGTGCCCTGGTAGCCTTGCAGCTGTATTTGCCGGCCGCGAGCCCCGCCAAACGCCTGGATGGTCCAGTCGTTCGGGAGCGTGAGGCTGCTGTTTAGGCGACCTGATATTACCCATCCCGAGTTGGAAGCCCGGTAGATCGGGTCCGCTACGTTGTTGGTCAGGTCGGCGTAGTAGAGGTCGATGCCGCCGCCGATTTGCCACTTCGAGAAGAAAGTAGCGTTGGTAAACAGGTTGATACCATAGTTATCCTCGCGCCCGATGTTCTGGTAGCTCGTCCGAATACCCTGCTGCAACACGGGGTTCACCGGGTCGCCGGTGCGCAGGCTGAACGTATCGCGCACGCTGGTAATCGAGTTGTTGCTGCGCCGGCCGAATACGGAAGCATTGATGTAAAACGCCTTCAGTTGCGTGCTGAAACCTAGCTCCAAGTTGTCGGTCAGCTCGGGGGCCAGATACGGGTTGCCGACGGTGATGTTCGTTGGGTTGGACGAGTTGGTGTTGGGGTTCAGAAACTGAATACCCGGCCGCTGAATCCGGCGGTTGTAGGCTAGCTTAATGGTCTGGCCCTTCTCGAAGCTTTTCGACAGGTTCAGGCTCGGAATCAGCTTGCCGTAGTTCGGAATGCTGCTGAGCTGGCCTTCCGAGTTGTTGCTGAAGTGCGCATCGATAAACGTGTACTCGTAGCGAGCACCGGCTTTCAGCGTGTACTTGTTCTGGGTAGTATAGGTGTACGAGAGGTACGAGGCCGTGATGTTCTGATTGTAGTTCAGCGTATTATTCGGGCGATTAACATCCACCTGCTCCGCGCCCGTGGCGCGCTCCGTGAGGTAGTAGGTGTAGTGGCTGTTCACCTGCCGGAAGATGCCTTTACCGCCAAATTCCAGCAGCTGGTTTTTCTGCAACGGCGTCGAGTAGTCAACCTGAATCGTCGATTCCTGGTTGTAGCTCTCGTTGTTGTTGCGCTGCTGGCTGATATCATCGTTCGTCAGCAGATCGGCCACGAAGTCGTTCGTGCGGTTGTTGCGGCTGTACAAACCTAGGATGCTCAGCTCCTTTTGCGGCGCGTAGGTGTGTGTGTAGGTCAGGTTCGCGTCGACGGTGCCCGAGAGGTCCTTGGTTTCTACGTTGCGGGCATTGGAGCTCAGCAGCGCGTAGTCCGTCAGCGAGTAGGTCTCGGTCAGCAGGTTATCCTGGTTCGTGATGTTGTTACGCACCCCGTACCGGATGTTTGCCGTCAGCGACGATTTCTCCGTAATGTCATAATCCCAGCCGAGCTGGTAGTTGCCAAACAAACCCCGGTTGCGCGTGTCGGCCGATTGGATCGTGTTCAGATCCCCGTTTTCGGAGCGAATCGTCTGGTTGTTGTTGAAGGAGCCGTGCACGTTATACTGGCTCCGGCCGAAACCACCTAGGTTGAAGCCCATCTTGCCCTTGCGGTAGTTGCCGTTCAGGTTCAGGCTAGCCCCACGGTTGCCGCCTCCGATGTCCACGTTCAGGGTTTTGCCGGCCAGCGTGTTTTTCTTCGTCACGATGTTGATGATACCAGCCGAGCCTTCGGCGTCGTACTTGGCCGAAGGGCTGGTAATCACTTCCACCGTCTGAATCAGGTCGGCCGGAATCTGCTTGAGCGCGTCCGCCACTGAGCTAGCCACGATGGTGCTAGGCTTATTATTAATGAGCACCGTCACGTTGGAAGAGCCGCGCAACGTCACGTTGCCGTCGAGGTCGACGGCCAGCAGCGGCACTTTGCGCATGATGTCGGTGGCGTCGCCGCCCTTGGCCGTCACGTCCTGGTCGGCGTTGTACACCAGGCGGTCTACTTTCTCCTCGATGAGCTGCTTTTGGCCCTGCACCACTACTTCGCCGAGCTGCTGCGTGGTGGCTCCCAGCGCGATGGTGCCCTGGTTGAGCGTACCGCCCCGCTCCGTCACGGTCAGCGGGCCATTCGTTACCGTTTTGTAGCCCAGAAAGCTTACCTGTAGCTGGTAGGTGCCGGCTCCTACCTGGCTGATCGTAAACTTACCATTGTCGTCGCAGGAAGCGCCGTCCACGGGCTTGCCGGTGGCAGTATTAATGAGGGCCACCGTGGCAAACGGCACAGGCTTCTTGGTAGCCGCGTCGACCACGGTACCCGTGATTTTGCCACTACCCGCGGCGGTTGAAGTTCCCGAAAGAACGGCCGCCGCTGGCTGCGGCCGGGTGCTCCCACCCGGTGCACCGGCAGGAGGCCCTTGTGCCAGAGCCGAATAGCTAGTCAGGGTAAGAACGAATAAAAGCTTTTTCATGAGTGATTTACGCCGCCCAAATGTGGGCTTAACTTGAGGGGAAGGAACTTGCTAATTAGCTACCGAAAGATGCGTGCCATACGACGGCGTTGGTGGGGCTACCGTTGCAGCGTAGCGGCTGGCAAACGGGATTATATTTAAAAGCTAGGTTTGGCAAAATAACGGCGCAGCACGAGCATGCGAACCGCCAAGTAGACCGCGCGGCCGGGAATACCGATGGAGGCAGCCTTTCTGTCTTTGGAGGCACGCTGATTTCAACCACCCGGCAGACGCCAGTCGCCGTTTCTCTGCCGATGCTGCTGGTATAACCGCTTCACAGCTATTTGTTTACGCAGAAACTGTAAAAACAATGGCTTATGCGCGCATACCCGACCGTAAAAAGCACCTCCTGGTCGGCAGAATCGGGCTCGTGGCCGGTCTGGCGGGTGCTTATCGGTAGCATCTTGTAAGTTTAACGGCTGATTTTTCGTGCAGCTCTATTCTATTCTTCAATGGCTTCTTCTTCGTTGCAGCGCTACGTATCGCCGCTGATTCATGTGCTAGTTTGGGTGGTGATGGGCTCGGTACTGGTGCTCTTGCAGCCGCGCTGGCTTCCGTTGCCCCCTCAATTCTGGATTAAACAGGCTAGCTTATTCTTCCTCTGGATTGGCTTGTTTTACCTGAACTCGCTGGTGTGGGTACCTAGGTTATTATTTCGTGACCATACCCTTTGGTTTGTAGTAACGGCCCTGGTGGCTACGGCCGCTCTCTGTTTCTTTAATTACTGGCTGGAGCGCTGGCTGCACCTGCCGGAGCTGATGGAGCACATTTTTCAGGGGCGGGGCGGCCCGCGCCGACCCAATCGGCGCTTTCTGGACATTGGCGCCCTGCTGATTACGCTGCTGGTGCTCGGCATCAGCACCAGCACCACGGTGGTGCAGAAGTGGCAAACCGACGCCTTGCTGCGGCAGGAGCTGGAACAGCAGCGCACCAAAACCGAGCTGTCGTTTTTGAAGGCCCAGATCAATCCGCACTTCTTTTTCAACACGCTCAACAACATTTACGCCCTCACCGTGGTGAACGTGGAGCTGGCCCGGCAGGCCTTGCACACCCTCTCGCGCATGATGCGCTACGTGCTCTACGAAACGCAGGCCAGCACCACGCTGCTCAGCCAGGAAATCGCCTTTTTGCAAGACTATATGGCCCTCATGCAGCTGCGCCTCACCGATAAAGTAACCGTCACGTTCAGCAAACCCGAGCCCCTGCACGACGTGCCCGTGGCTCCGATGCTGCTGCTGCCCTTCGTCGAAAATGCCTTTAAGCACGGTGTGAGTGCCACCCAGCTCAGCCAGATTCACGTCAGTGTGCAGCAGTGCGGCACCGAGCTAGCCCTGGAAGTGCGCAACACGCTTTTCCCCAAACACGCCCTCACGCTGGACACCGGCAGCGGCATCGGCCTGACCAACACGCGCCGCCGCCTCGACCTGCTCTACCCCGACCGCTACGACCTGACCACCACCGAGTCGACCACTGACAACGAGTTTCAGGTGGTGCTCACGCTACAGGTGAGCTAGGTTGTAGCACCAAGCACCGGCTTCACGTATCCATTGAACGATGTAGCGCGAAGCTCCCGCTTCGCGCATCGTTGAACGACTGGCACCTAGGTTGGTTGATGCACGATTAATCGTTCAACGATAAGCGAAGCAGAGCTTCGCGCTACATCGTTGAACGACTGGCACCTAGGTTATACAAACGATTATCGTTCAACGATGCGCGAAGCGGGAGCTTCGCGCTACACCGTTCAAGATCCCATCATTACTCAGTTACTCTCCCCTATGACCTTAAACTGCATTGCCGTCGACGACGAGCCGTTAGCCCTGGGCATGGTGTGCGCCTTCATCGAGCAAACGCCTTTTCTGCGACTGGTAGGCCGCTACAGCAGCGCCGTAGAAGCCCTGCGCGGCCTGCAAGAGCAAGACGTCGACCTGATTTTTCTGGATATTCAGATGCCTGACCTAACCGGCATTGAGCTGGCGCGGGTGCTGGACAAGGGCCGGCCGGGCCTAGGTCCGCGCATCATTTTCACCACGGCGTTCCACCAGTTTGCCCTCGATGGCTACAAGGTCGATGCCCTGGATTATCTGGTAAAGCCCTTCAACTACGAGGAGTTTTTACGCGCCGCCACCAAGGCGCAATCCTACGCCGAGGTGATTCAGCTGCCGGGCGCCGCTCCTGCCCTACCCGCACCCGCCGCGCCCGCCGCGCCCGCCGCGCCGGAACCGGAAGAAGAATACCTGTTTCTGAAAGTAGAATACCAGCTGGTGCGCGTGGCGTTTCGCGAGATTCTCTACATCGAAGGGCTGAAGGACTACGTGAAGGTACACCTGGCCGATGGCTCCAAGCCGCTGCTCTCGCTCACCAGCCTTAAAGCGCTGGAAGACAGGCTGCCGCCCCGCCGCTTCATGCGCATTCACCGTTCCTTTATCGTGGCGCTGGATCAGATCCGGGCCGTGACGCGCAACACCGTGCAAATCGGCTCCGCCACTATCTCCGTCGGCGACCAGTACAAAGAGCCGTTCAACCAGTTCCTCAGCCGCTGGACGTAGGCAATGAGCAGTGAACAATGAAGAATGAGCAGTTATATTCCTAAGTCGTCATTGCTCATTGTTCATTGTTCATTGCTATTAAAAACTGCGTGCGGCCGGTCGGTAGGGTTTCGAGGCTGAAGCGGAAGTTGTGCTGCAACAGAATATCCCGAATCAGCGTCAGGCCGATGCCCTGGCCGTCGCGCTTGGTGCTGAAGAAGGGCGTGAACAGGCGCGGCGCTACCTCGGGCGGAATGCCGGGGCCGTCGTTTTCGATGAAAATAGCCGCGGGCTGCGCCGTCGTGCGCACCCACAGGTTGCCATCCTGGCCGATGGCTTCGAGGGCATTCTTGCAGATGTTGAGCAGGGCTTGCTCCATCTGCTGCGCGTCAAGCTCCGCGAATAGCGAACCGGAACCTAGGTCCCAGTGCCACCGAATGTTGCGCTTTTCGCTCTGCACCTGTAGCAGGCGGCAGGTGGCTTTCAGCAGCTCGTGCACATCGGTGGGGCGCGGCGTGGGCGCGGGCAGGCGCACGAGGTTGGCGAAGCCGGCAATGAAGTTGGCCAGGTGCGTGTTGCGGTTGATGGACACGTCGAGGGCCTCCGTGAAGTCGGGGCGGTCGTCGTCGGTGAGCTGCGGGGCGTAGTAGTGGAAGGATTGCAGAATGGAGTTGACGGCACCGATGGAGTTGTTTATCTCGTGCGACATCATCCGGATCAGCTTCTCGTAGGCCTGCTTTTCCTGCCGGATCAGCTCCTGGGTCAGCTCTTCCAGCACGATAAAATAGCGCGTGAAGCCCCGATCCAGAAAGTGCGAGGTGCTGGCCCGGTAGGTTTGCACGCCCGAGAGCTGCACCAGCTGCGGCTGCCCCGGCTGCAACAAGCCCAGGCTCCGCCCCCACTCGCCCGGCAGCTCGGCCGGCTTGCGGCCCACCAGCTCCGCCGCGGGCAGGTGCAGGCAGTGCTCCGCCGCCGGGTTCAGGCCCTCAATCTTGCCATCGAAGTTTAGCAGCAGAATGCCCGCCGGCGAGGCCGCAATCAGGCGCTCCAGCAGAAAGCTTTTCTCTTGCTGGGTGATGCGCTCCTGCCGCAGCTCGTCGATCATGGTGTTGTAGGTGCCGATGAGCTGGTCCATTTCCGTCTGGCCGACGGGCAAAAACTTCATGGTAAAGTCGCGGCTGCGAATGGCCTCGGTGCCGGCCGCAATCAGGTTCAGGGGCCGCACAAAGCCGCGGTAAAGCTGAATGCTGATGTAAACCGTGATGAGCAGCAGCACCTCGGTGGCGATAAACAGCCACATGTTCGACGCCCGAAACTGAAACGCCAGCCCAGCAATGGCCGCGTGAATGAACACTACGAACAGAATGTACTTGGTGCGTAGCGTCATGCGCCGAAGGGTGTAGAGACGCAATATTTTGTGTCTCTTGTCTGCTGATGTTGTTGAGGCTGCTCCATGCTAGCATCAATCGTGCAGCGAGGAGACGCAAAATATTGCGTCTCTACGAAAGGCTCTACTGCGCTGCATCGTACGGAATATTGAACTTCTCCAGGCGCCGGTACAGCGCTCCGCGGCTCAGGCCCAGCGCTTTGGCCACGCGCGAGAGGTTGCCGGAGTAGAAATCTACCGTTTTGCGAATCATCTGAGCTTCCATCTCGTCGAGCGTCATCAGGCCCACGGCGGGCAGTTCGCCGGGCTCGGGCGCTTTCGTTACGGCGCGCTGAGCCTGGGCCTGAAAGTCTTCCGGACCTAGCTCGTCTTTGCCGCTCACCAGCACGGCACGCTCTACCAGGTTTTTCAGCTCCCGGATGTTGCCCGGCAGCTGTTGCTCGCGCAGCCAATGCAGGGCGCGGGTGTTCACCTTCAGGGCGGGCCGGTTGTAGGTGGTGCGCAGGGTGTTCACGAAGTGCTGAGCCAGCAGCGGCACGTCGTCCGGGCGCTCGCGCAGGGCGGGCAGGCGCACCGTGATAAGGTTGATGCGGTAAAACAAATCTTCCCGAAAACGACCCTCGCGTACTTCCTGAGCCAGGTCGCGGTTGGTGGCGCAGATCACGCGAATATCCAACGACCGGCTGCGCGAGTCGCCGAGCACTTCGTAGGTGCGGTCTTGCAGCACGCGCAGCAGCTTCACCTGACTGCCTAGGTCCAGCTCCCCGATTTCGTCGAGGAAGATGGTGCCGCCGTTCGCCATTTCGAAGCGGCCCTGGCGGTCGGCTTTGGCGTCGGTGAAGGCGCCGCGCCGGTGGCCGAACATCTCGCTTTCAAACAACGACGCCGAAATTCCACCTAGGTTCACCTTCACGAAGGGCTTGTTGCGGCGGTGCGAGTTCTGGTGAATGGCTTCCGCAATCAGCTCCTTGCCTGTGCCCGATTCGCCCTCGATCAGCACCGACGCATCGGTGGCCGCTACCTGCCCTACGTTGCGCAGCACCTGCATCAGCTGCGCATCCTGCCCCACGATATTCTTGAAGTTGAACTGCTTATCGAGCTGGCGACGACCTAGGCTGGCTTCGTCGGGGGCGGGCGCTGCGGCGCTGGCCTGGGCCAGACTCAGGGCGGTGCGAATGGTTTGGAGCAGGGCCTCGTTGTTCCAGGGCTTGGTCACGAACTCGGCCGCGCCGGCCTTCATCCCTTCCACAGCCAGACTGATGGAGCCCCAACCGGTGATGAGGATGACCGGCACCTGCGGGGCCACTTCCTTCACTTGCCCGAGCAGCCGCAGCCCGTCCTGGCCGGAGGTGTCGAGCGAGTAGTTCATGTCCATGAGCACGAGCTGCGGCACGGCTTCGCGCACCATGCGCAGTCCCTCCTCGGGCGTGGCGGCGGCCTTGGTGGCGTAGCCAGCCTGCTTGAGCAGCAGACTCAGCGAGGTGCGCACGGCAATATCGTCGTCGACTAGGAGGATCATAAGCGCCTGAGCGTAGCGGTAAGGGAGAAAAAGAACGATGAATGGCTGCCGACGGGAGCAGCTCCGGCAAAAAACCTAGGTTGGTGGTGCTTTCAGGAGCCGGCACCGCCGCCTACCGGCCGGTGTTGGCTCTATTTAGTAGGTCGGAGGTACCTTTTCGAGCTAAAAAGGCTCAATTTAAGGAGTCAGCCCTACTAAATCGAGCCTGTCTGGCCCAATTTTAAGCTGATTTGGCTCGATTTCGACCCAAACTGGCACAAATTCGAGGGTCAGACCTACTAAATCGAGCCTTTTTGGCTCGGAATCGGCCCTCCGACCCCGGAAATCGAGCTAAATCAGGTCGAAATCGGGGGCCGCCCCCCGATTTCGATCCACAACCTAGCCTACTCCTCACGCAACGACACGGCCGGCTGAATGCCCGCGGCAATGCGGCTGGGCTGGAAGGCGCACACCGCCGTCAGGATATAAATCAGCAGGGCCGCCAGCAGGATGGATAGCACGTAAATCGGGGGTTCGATGCCAAACACACCGAGCAGTGGGAATTGCGCCGCCAGCAGCATGCCGCCCAACACACCCAGCGTCGTTATTACCAGCATCTCGCCCAGAAACTGCTTGCCGATGCCGGCTCCGGTGGCGCCCATGGCCCGGCGCAATCCAATTTCGGCCTTGCGCTGGCTGATGTTGTACCACAGCACCCCAAACAGACCGAGGGCCACATTGATGATGAGGAACAGCGCGATGATTCCGAGGGCAATCATCGGCGTCAGCACGACTTTGAGCTTGTCGTGGCGGTTTTCTGTCAGCGTATTCACTTTGGCCACCCAGCCCTTGGTGATGTCCTTGATTTCCTTCACGAGCCGCTGCTCCAGCACGGCGCCGCTGCCGGGCTGCACGCGCACCAGCAGCACGGGCACTTCGTTGTTGCTCATTTTGAAAGCCGTGTCTTGCAGCGCACGCCGGTCGAATACGGCGGGATCATTGCTGGCGAAGTCGCTGCCGGAGCGGTACGTGTCCACGACCCCGATAATCTGCCACTCCCGCTTGCCGTCGTTGCTAACGAGCACTTTGCCCACCGGCGCTTCTTGCCCCAGCAGCTTTTCGGCAAACTTCTGGTTCACGACTATGGGCGGGCGCGTGGCGGCGGCATCACGGCGGTCGAACCACCGGCCAGCTACCACATTCAGACCTAGCACCTTGGCCGTTTCATCGTCTGTATCGTAGCGCTCGGTCTGGGGTCCCGCCTTGCCTTTGTAGGTGTACTGGTTGGTGTCCATGTTGCTGAACGAGAACGGCGTATTGGTGCTGGTGTTCGTAACGGCCACTACGCCGGGCGTGCTCTGCAAGCGCTGCACCAGCAAGCGCAGCATCTCCTTGTGATCGGTGGTATCCTGGCCGGGATTAACGTCAAGCTCCCACACGTTTTCGTACTGAAAGCCCAGCGGCTGCCGGTAGTTGTAGTAGTTGCTCACCAGCAGCACGCTCACCGCAAACAACACGAAGAACGACAGCAGAATCTCGCTCATAAGCAAGAAGTTGGACCGTTTCCGGTTCCAGATCAAGGTAAAGAGGTGACGTATCATGGTTATGGCTTTCTTAAGGAGTCATGCTGAGCTTGCCAAAGCATCTCTACCGCTTCGTTGCAAGAGCACTCTGATTACCATTGCGGTAGAGATGCTTCGACAGGCTCAGCATGACGTTTCTATTTTATTGTTCCTACTTAACCTTCATCTTTATTTCCCGCTGCCTTTCAGGGCTTGCACGGGTTGGAGGCGCGACATTTTGAAGGCAGGATACACGCCCGAGAGTACTCCGAAGAAGACGGTGACGAGCAGCGCCCAGGCGAAAATCTGCCAGTTCAGCTCGAAGCGAGCGTAGGCCAGCAGGTCGGAGCCGCTGATGAGTTGCAGGGCCACATAAGCCAGGCTTAAACCCAGGATGCCGCCGATCAGGGTCAGGAAGATATTCTCGACCAGAAACTGGCTCACCAGCTTGCCGCCCGTCGCGCCGAACGCCTTGCGCACCCCGATTTCGGACGAGCGCTCCATGATGCGGCTCACGTTGATGTTGATCAGGTTCAGGGCCGGCAGCAGCATAAAGAGCAGCGCCAGACCGGCCAGAATCGGGTAGAGCAGCTCCAGGCCGTCGGATTTGTACTCCGTGAGCGGGCTCATCAGCTGCCGCGAGAACGAGGCCATCAGCCGGTCGGCGTGCAGATCCAGGTAGTCCATGCCCTTGGGGTCGGGCAGCGGCACGCGCTTCATGGCCCGCTCAAACTCGGCCTGCACGGCCGGCACATCGCCCGACGATTTGGCCAGGATAATGGCGAGGTAGTCGCCGTTGAGCTGCACGTGTTGCAGGTCGTCGGGACTGGTCGTGATGGGCACCCACACATCGGCGTAGGAGCAGAAGCGCATGGCCGGCACATCATCCACGACGCCCTGCACGCGATAATTCGTCTGGTTGACGACGATGGTGCGCCCCACCACGCCGGTTTCGGTACCGAAGTACTGGCGGGCGGTGGTGCGGTTGATGACGGCTACGTGGGCGGCCGCTTTCACGTCGGCTTCCTGAAAGGCTTTGCCTTCGCGGAAGTTGAAGTCGAGCACCTGCCAGAAGGTGGCGTCGGTGTAGCGCAGGTCCAGGTCGAGCTTGCGGTTGCCCACGTAGCTAGGGGTGGCGTGAAAGTTCGAGGCAATGGCCACCTTCTCGGGGGTGCGCAGCGTCCGCACGTACTTATCGAGCAGATGGTAGCTGAGCGGCGTGTTCATGTTGCCTCCGTCCTTGAACTTGACGTGCAGGAAGTTGGCAAACACCATGCGGTCGAGGCGCGACTCGGGGTAGTGGGCGCCCACGGTGTAGTCGAACATAGCCACCACCACCAGCAGCACCATCAGGGTGAAGGCAATGCCAAAGAGGCTAATGAAGGTGAAGAACTTGCGGCGCAAGAGCACCTTCCAGGCGAGTTTTAAATAACTAAATAACATGGGTCTTGGGGGCTTGGGATCTTAGGGGCTTGGATTTTGAGGGCTTGGATACATGGGAACTGGGCTTCAGGAGTCCGGGGTGAACGACAACCTAAGACCCTAAGACCCCAAGACCCTAGCTCACCTGGCTGCCGTCGAAGAAGCGGATGAGGCGCTCGGTTTTGTGGGCCATGTTTTCGTCGTGGGTCACCATCACGATGGTGGTGCCTTCCTGGCGGTTGAGGCCGAGCAGCAGGTCCATGATTTCGTCGCCCATCACCGAGTCGAGGTTGCCGGTGGGCTCGTCGGCCAGGATGATTTCGGGGGCGCCGGCCAGGGCGCGGGCAATGGCTACGCGCTGGCGCTGCCCGCCGGAGAGCTGGCTGGGGAAGTGCTTGGTGCGGGCAATCAGGCCGACTTTTTCGAGGGCCGCCTGGGCGCGCTGCCGCCGCTCCTTGCCGCTCATACCGGCGCGGTAGAGCAAGGGCAGCTCCACGTTGTCGAGCACCGAGAGGTCGTTGATCAGGTGGAAGCTCTGGAAGATGAAGCCGATTTTGTGGTTGCGCACGCGGGCCAGCTCCTTGTCGGAGTAGCTCGTCACGGCGCGGCCATCGATTTCGATGGTGCCACCGGTGGGCTCGTCCAGGAGGCCCATCAGGCTCAGCAGCGTGGATTTGCCGCACCCCGACGGTCCCATCACCGACACAAACTCGCCCTTGTTGATGGTCAGGTTCACGCGGTTCAGCGCCACCGTTTCGATGGTGTCGGTGTGGTACACTTTTTCAATGTCGAGCAGCTTGATCATGGGCGTGTTCTTGAGCAAGATGGCAGCGGGGGCGCCGGTCAGCAGCGGGCTTTTGGTCAGGGTTGGTTCCATGAGGTCGTCGGGTTTGTTTTCGAAGCTAGGTTAGGAGAAGCATTGTCCGCTTTTGCACCAGCACAGAGCGGCGGCTGATAGAAATAGCCAAGCAGCGCACCAAATTCATAAACTACTTTATATCAGTTACTTGCACAGAAATCAAGCAAAACCTAGCTTTAAAATATTGTCCACAACCGGACAACGTGTTCAGTATTGAAGGCCAGCGGATGTGTCATTCCGAGCTAAGCGAGGAATCTGAGGAACGGACCTAGGTCGCTAACCCAGATTCCTCGCTTAGCTCGGAATGACAACGCCCAAACCCAGCTTCACCAGAAGCAAAAAAGCCAGGTTCCGCCCTCCTTTCGTGGGCAAAACCTAGCTTCTGATTTCCCTTTAAGCAAAAAGCCAGCTACCCGAATTCGAGCAGCTGGCTTTTTGATGGTACCGCGCCGTGATGGGCGGTTATTCTTGTTTTCTAGCGAGTTGTGCCGCCAGTTGAACCACTAGTCGTACCGCTGGTGGTACCGGTAGTAGCAGTGGTGCTACCGGCCGTAGTGCCGGTGGTAGTGCTGCCAGCCGTAGTACCGGCAGTGGTGCCAGTGGTCGTAGTGCCAGCAGTTGTGCCGGTAGTCGTAGTGCCGGTGGTGCTGGCGTCGGTGGTGCTACCGCTCGACGTAGTGCCAGTGGCATCCGAACCGCTGGTGGTACCGGTGGTAGTAGTGCCGGTAGAGTCGGTTGGCGTCTCGGTGCTCGTGGTCGAGCAGGAAGAAAGAGCAGTGGCAGCGCAGAAGGCGAAAGCCGTGGTCCAAACCGTCCAGGATGAAGCTTTTGTAGATTTCACAGTGTTTTGGTGTAAGTGATGAAAGAACAGGAACAGGTATTCGCACTCGTGAGGGGATACTACGCGAAGCTAGACAATAAAGTTCGACAGCGGGGCTATATAGCTATTTGTCATACAGGTTTTTAAGCATGGGCCAAGGTTTCGGCCACCCCGAGAAAAGGCCAAAGTCCGTAAGCAGCCAGCCGTGTTCAGGCCCGCGCCAGCAGCTTGTTTTTCAGCCACCTTCTGACAGGCTCATCATAAAACTTCAGGCAGGCATACGCCAGCAGAATACTGGCGACAAACGTGAGCAGTGCCAGCGGAAAGTCCTGGCCCACAGCATGTTTACGGGCACTTACCCAGGCCGTGTAGGTGTAAATGAGTGGGTAATGGGTGATGTAGATCGGGTAGGAAATATCGCCCAGGAACGTGCAGAGGCGGGCGGCTCCTTTTCCGAAAATCTGCCCGCTGGCACCTAGCCATACGATTAGCGGAAAAACCAGAATAATACTGAGCGAATCGTACAAACCGTTCAGCCACACATGCTCAGCACCGCCTACTCTGGGAAACGCCAACACCAATAGCAGCAGCAGGCTACACCACAGAAAAGCGTTTTGGACTCTACCTAGGTTTGCCACGCGCGAAAGCAGCAGGCCGGCAAAAAACGGAAACATCAGCCGCGTGAAGCCGATGCGCAGCTGCGCAGGCTCCAGCGACCAGCCGCCGATGACGTCGCCGGCCGGACTCGTGACGGTGAAGTGGAGCAAGGCCGCGCCCGCCAAGAAAACCAGCACCGCCAGCGCCGTGTTGGAGAATTTGCGCACCCCGAGCGCATACAATAGGTTGGCAATGTACTCGAAGAACAACGACCAGGCTGGCCCATCGAGTGGGTGCATTTCGTGCCAGCCCCGAATATCCATCGACACGGGCACCGGCAGCAGGGTAAAGCCAATGATCATCACCAGCAGCATCTTCCAAACCGGCACCTGGCTGATGGTAGGCCACAGGCTGGACGCTTGAAAGTAGAAAAAAACGCCCCCGATAATCATGCCGAGCACCACCATCGGTTGCAGCCGGATCAGGCGCACCTTCACGAAGTCCTTCAGCGTCATGCGGGTCCAGCGGTCGTCGTAGGCATAGCCGATAACGAAGCCGGACAGCAGAAAGAAGAAGTCGACGGCCAGGTAGCCGTGGTTGATCACCTGGTCGAGGTGGCTGGTGGCGTGCGCCTCGCACAGGTGAAAGGCTACTACTGTGAGCGCCGCAACGCCTCGCAGGCCGTCCAAGATGGCATAGTGCGGCTTGGCGCTCAACGTCGTTGTTTTCACCTCGGGAAGTAGTTGGGCCTTCATCGTTGGTTTACAAATAGTCCATTCATCAAGGGCAGCAAGCGCCACGCATAGCCGCCGCGCCCCAGGCTAAAGTACCGGTAAAACCATTAGCAGCAACCTAGGTCAGGCACTGCCGCTGGCCCGCAACCTAGGTGCTAGGCTCGCCCCAGCGTGACGCGGAACAGGGCACCTTCCCCCTCCCGACTTTCGACCTCGATGCGGCCGCCGTGGGCCTGCACGATGCGGTTGACCAGGTACAAACCCACCCCCGTACCGGCCGGCGTGGTATGAAACCGCCGAAAGAGCTGAAACAGATCGGCGCGGTGACGGTCGGCGTCGAACCCCAGGCCGTTGTCGCGCACTACTAGCACCGGCTGCCCCGCCGTGAGCCGTACGGCAATGTGAATGCGGCTGGGTTGAGTCGGATCGGCGTATTTCAGAGCATTGCCCACCAGATTCAGCAGGATGGTGCGCAGGTGTACGCGCGCATAGGTCAGGGTCGGCTGCACGCTGAAATCGGTGGTGATATGAGCCTGCACGGCCCGCACCTGCGGCTCCAGAACAGTGAGTACTTCGTGGGTAAGCTCCTCCAGCACAATAGGTTCGGGTGGGGACGTGGCCTGCTGGGCCTGCCCCAGGGCGGCCAAATCGTCGATGGTGGTGCTGAGCTGGCGCAGGGTTCCTTCAATCAGCGGCACCAGCATCTGCTCTTCGGCTTTCTCCACGAACACCACGCTGCGGCGCACCTCCTCAAACAGCCCACCTAGGTTATTCACCGGCTGCTTGAGGTCGTGGGAAGCGGCGTACACGAAGTTGTCGAGGTCGGCGTTGGTGATGCGGAGCTGCTGGTTAGCATCGATAAGCTCCTCATTGCTAGCCTGCAACTCTTCGTTGATGGCGGCCAGCTCCTCATTAATGGCAGCCAGCTCCTGGTTGAGGCGCTGCACCTGCTCGCGGGCCTGCACCTGCTCGGTGATGTCATTTACCAGCGTGTAGAAGCCCAGCACCTGCCCGTTCTGCACGTCGGGCACGTAGCTGGTCCGGATGTACTTCACGAAGCCTTCGCGGTAGGGCATCGTGGCTTCAAAGTCCACCCGCTCGCCCCGGAGCGCCCGCTCCATGTAGCCTTGGGTGGCAGCGTAGGCCTTCTCGCCTACTATTTCGCGCACTGGCTGGCCCAGCAGCGCGGCCGGGGCCTGATTGAACCACGCCCGGTACGCTTCGTTGGCGAACTGATAGCGCCGCTCCCGGTCGAGGTAGCCGATGAGCACCGGCAGCGCATCCGTGAGAAGGCGCAGCTGATAAGCGGTGGCAGCGCTGGCTTTGCGGGCTATCACCTGCTCCGTGACTTCGAAGGCAAAGGCCAGCACCCCATCGATGACACCCTGCTCATTGTAGCGCGCCTGCTGAACATAGTTAAAGTATCGATCTTCCAAAACGCCGTCTTCCGGACGCTTTAATGGAATGAGCATCGCTTGCTCCTTGTGCGTGATACCCGTTTCGTATACCCTGCGAAAGGTATGATAGACGTTGTGATCCGCTATTTCGGGCAAGGCTTCCAGCAGCGGCTTACCTAGCATCTCGCGGCCATGAAACAGCTGCTGATAGCTAGGATTCACCAGCTCAAACACCAGCTCGGGCCCGTTTAGAATGCAGATAGCGGCGGGCGCCTGCATAAAGAGCTGCTCCAGGCGCTGGCGCTGGCGCTCGGCTTCCTGCTGCGCCCGGTGCAGGTCGCGGGTGCGCCTGACGACGCGACTTTCCAGCTCCTGGTTGAGGCGCTGCAAGTCGAGCTGGGTGAGCACCAGCTCGTCGTTATTGGCCCGGATTTCCTCATTAGCCGCCGCCAGCTCTTCGTTCATGGCGGCCAACTCCTCGTTGAGCGCACCTGTCTGGCGCTCCTGTGCCTCCACGCGCTGCCGGGCCCGCACCTGCTCGGTTACGTCGGTAGCCACCACCAGCACGCCGGTTGTCTGGCCCGCCCGGTTGCGCTGCGGCTGATAAACGAAGTTGAAGTAGATCGTATCAACTTTGCCGTAGCGCAGCAGCTGCACCGGCAGCTCGGTGCCGGTATAGGGGTTGCTGGTGTACAGCACGCCGTCGAGCAACTCCTTGATGCCCTGCCCTTGTAGCTCGGGCAAGGCTTGGAGCAGGGGCACTCCGATAAGCTGCGGCTGCGGACGAGCCCAAATCTCGCACACCGTAGGATTAGCCAACGTGATGCGGTAGTCCGGCCCTTCCAGGTACGCAATGGCCACGGGCGCCTGGTGGAGCACGTCGTGCAGCAGTTGGCGCTGCACTTCGGCCGAGGCCAGCGCCGACTGCTCGCGGGCCTCGCTGTCGCGCAGCTGCACGGCGTCGTTTACCTGCGCGGTTACGTCCTGCGCCACATGCAGCACGTGCGTGATCTGGCCCTGCTCGTCGAGAACGGGAATGTTGCGGGGCAGCCAATGGCGCTCCACAAAGTAGCCGGGACGGTCCGGATCGGGCACATCGTAGTGCTGCCGGGCCATTTCGTGGGGCTGGCCAGTAGCTAGCACCTGCGTCAGAGAGGCGCGCAGGTTGTGGGTGGCGCGGGCGTCGGGCGCCTGCGGGTTGTCGGGGAAGGCATCAAAGAGGTATTGCCCGATCAGGCGGCCGCGTTGCGTAAGTGTTGCGGCCAGGTATGCGTCGCTGGCGGCCACAATCCGCAGATCGGGGGTGAGCAGCATACAAGCGTCGGGCAGAACGTTGAAGAGCGGCAGCAAAGCAGCAGGAGCAGACATATTCAGATTCAGGCACAGAGGTCAACATGGCGTTGGGCCTCCTGTGTAACAGCGGCGTCAGGTAGCAGTTGTGCAAGTACGCAGAAAACCACGACAGTGATTCGGCTGCGTGAAGCCATTGTATTTGGTCTTTAGCTACACAACCTAGGTTTGCTGGCGCAGCAGCCTAGCGCAGATTGCGACGGACTTCCTCTCCACCTAGGTATTCTTGAAATTTACTTGGTGAGTGGACTTAAGTTTAGCAAGTTCCTACAAGTGAAGGCTATGTAGTTGTTGTTGAAAATTGGCTTATTTTGATAAGATTGGTATAACAAGTAATATGTCAAGCAATTTTTCTATTAAGTATCAGATTTGACATTGCTGATATAATCACTATTTTATACTAGATATCAGTATTCTATTCCTACTGTCGTAATGTATTTTCTAGCGTTCCTAGTGCCTCTGTCCTTTCTCTTTGATATGCATTACTGGTACGACAGTATTCACTACTTTCCGTCGATCTGGCTCTTCTTCTTAACTACCTCGCTGCTTACTGCACTCTTGCTGCTCGGTTTGTGTCGCCTACTCCGCGTGCAGCGCACACGCTATTGGTTTGCCGTAAAAGTGTGGGTCTGGCTCTTTGCATTCCTGTGGCCCGTAGCCTGCTTTGCAGACGGGTTAACGGAGTACCCAGTTTACCCGCCAGGGCAAGCACCACTCTTGTCCCTGGCTTCAATCGGCTTGAATCCGGCGACGTGGAATTGGTTTTTTGCCGTGGTGATTCCTCTTACGCTATTTGCTGTCTTTATTCATTATAGTCGCCGCTACTATCTGACCAGAAAGCGATAGATGCTAATAGCTGTTCGATAAGTCCAATTATTTTTACCAATACTACTAACCTGTTCCCGTTTAGCTAGCATTCACCAACAAAATACTCCCTTTCCAACTACTACTGTACCGCCGCCAGCAACGGCTGCTGGCGCTCAAAATCATACAGCGTGAGGGTGCGGAGCTGATAATAACCCACCCAGCAAGCCCGCAGCGCGGCGATGTAGGCGCGCTTGGCGCGGTCTTTTTCGCTCTGGGCAATATTCAGATCTGTCAGGGAAATGCGGCCGACCTGGTAGGTGGCGCGGGCAATATCGTAGCGGCGCTGCGACAGGGAATCGGCGCGGCCGGTGAGAGCGAGCTGCTGGCTGAGCGAGCCTAGCTGCGCGGCCTGGCTCAGCACCGATTGCTCGAAGGTCATCTGCTCCTGCTCCACGGTGTGCTGTACCTGCTGGCGGCTCAGCTCGGCGGTTTTCACCACGGCGCGGGTCTTGCCCCAATCCACAATCGGCATCGTGAAACCTAGCCTCACCTGCTGCTGGTCGTTGGGGTTGATGTAGCTGCTGCGAAACTGGTTGCCGCTGCTGGTCAGGCCGAAAGAAGCAGTGAGGCTAGCCTGGAAGCCAGTCGTGCCTTTGGCCTGGGCCACGTTGCGTTCTGCTTCCAGCAAACGGCGCTGATACATCAACGCTTCGCGGCGGTACTGCCTAGCTTGGGCGAGGGCCGCTTCGGGCACCACGTCGAGCCTGGGTGCGGCGGCGGGCACGTCGAGCGTAGCGGCGGGCTCGATGGTCAGGCCCGTGTAGCCTTTCAGGTCGACAGCCGCGTTTTGGGCATCAACGCGGGCTTGCACTTCGGCTTGCTGGGCGTTGAGCAGGTTTAACTCTAAGAGCAGCAGATCGTTTTCGGAGAGCCGACCTAGGCGGTGCTTTTCGCGCCCCATGCGTAGCATCTCTTCGCTGGCGTGCAGGTTTTGGCGGGCGACGTTGGCATTTACCTGTTGCAGCAGCACATCAAAATAATACTCCGTCACGCGGCGCGCAATGGTTTCGCGGTCTTCCACGTACTGCCGCTGCGACTCCTCATAGCGCAGGGGCTCAATGCGTTTGTTCCAGCTCAAGGAGTTGAAGCCCGCAATCGGCTGACTGATTCCTATGGCGACGGGGTTGCTGTTATAGAGCCGCTGGTTCCCCTCGAAGTTATCGAAGCGCTGCAAGTTGGAGCCGATGGAAATCTTCCCGCCCGTCAGCCCGATGCCCTGCGTGACGGTGGAAGCCAGGTAGGAGTTGTTGATGCGGATGTAGCGAAAATCGGTGGTGCCGTCGGGCTGCGTGACGGGCGTGATGGTGCGGCTGTAGTTGGGCAGCGTGCCTTCCAGGGCGAGTTGCGGCTTGTAATCGGCCCGAAACGAACGGTACTGCCAGTAGCTGGTTTCGCGGTTGGTCACGGCCTGCTTGGCCACTGATGATTGCTGCAAAGCTAGGTCAATCACCTGCGGCAACGTCAGGGTAGATTGTGGCGCAACGGGTTGCGCCGCCGCCACCGACACAGTTAGCAGCACCAGCAGCGCCGCTCCCAGCAATAGCATCAGCCAGAGCCCCAGCACATCCAGCACGAAGGGCAAACGCTTAATCGAAGCAAAGGGTACGTGTTTCATAGCTCGGAAAGGCAGGTTAGGGAAGGGAGGTGTCATGCTGAGCCCCGCGAAGCATCTCTACCGCTTCGTTGGTCGTCGCTGATGATTGGGAGTTACCATTGCACGCGAGATTCCTCGCAGGGCTCGGAATGACGTTCTATTTAATGGTCAGCTCGGCGGCTTGCTCGTAGTTCTTGGTGTCGCTGATCAGCAGCTGATCGCCGGCCTGCAAGCCACTGAGCACCTGCACGTAGTCGAAGTTGGAATCGCCGAAGCGCACGGTGCGGCGCGTGGCCAGGCCGTCGCGCACCACGAACACCGGCTGCTCGTGCCCGCCCTGGTAGAAGGGGCCGTTTTTCACCCGCAGCACGTTGCGGTGCGACCGGGTCACCACGTACACGTCGGCCCGCAGATTGGCGCGCAGAGCCGGGTGGTGGTTTTCATCGAGTTGGGCATAGAAGGTCATCACGCCTTTATCGGCGGCGGGGCTGATAGAGCTGATGGTGCCGCGCAGGTCGGTGCCGTTGAGGCGCACCAGCACCGCATCGCCGACGTGCAGCGAGTCGGCATAGGTATCGGCGATGGTGCCGCGCACCCGGAAGGAGCTGAGGTCGGCAATGCGGGCTACCACCTGGCCCTGGTTCACGGTGGAGCCAATATCCTCGTTCACCCAGGTCAGCACCCCAGCCTGACCGGCGCTGATGTTGGCGTTGCGTAGCTTCTGGGCCAGTTCCGTGATGTTGCGGTCCTGAATCTGGCGGGTGTACACCAGACCTAGCTCGTCGGCCTGGTTGGAACGGCGCTGGTTCTGAATCTGACGCTGCACGCGCTGCAACTCCAGGTCGGCAATCTTCAAGTTTAGCTCGGCCTGGCGCACAGCTTCCGGCGTGCCCGAGCCAATGCTGAGCAGGTTCTGCTCGTCGCGCAACGAGGATTGCAGACTCCGCACCTTTTCCTGCTGCACTTTCTCCTGCGATTGTAAGTCGTTGAGGCTGCGCTCCAGCGACAGGGCCAGCACGTTGCTCTTGTTACGGTTTTGCAGCTGCTCGTCTTGCAGCTTGGCTAGCTCGCTGCTGGTTAGCTCTTTGTCTAGCTCCAGAATGGTTTGCCCCGGCTGCACCTTCGCCCCCGCTGTGAGCAGCACCTGACGGATCGTGGATTGAATGGGGCTGGTCACGACGGCTTCGTGGGCGGGAATCACCAGGCCGGTAGCGGTGAGCGAAGCTTCCACGTCGCCGTTTTCCACGGGAGCCACCAGCATGTCTTCCTGCCTGATGCTAGGTTTCAGGATGCCGCGGAACGCCCACAAACCGACGGCCACCACTACCAATGTGGCTACAACGAGCAGCCAGCGCCGCTGCCGACGTCTGGCCTGAATGACGGGGGATATAGCTCTGTCCATTTCTAAGCAGTAGGAAGGTGAATTCCTAGCTACTCAGCCAAGGCAGATGCCATTTTTACAAGTTTCTCACTTTCAGTATCTTATCACACAAACCTAGCTTTATGTGCTTGTAAATTGTGTCCAATTTTGGACAAGGTGTACGGAAATGTTGGCTGCATTAGAATGTAGCGCGAACCAAAGGAAGTCGGCAGCCAAGCCTGTGCTTTGCGTATCGTTGAACGACCCGTACCTAGGTTGATGCACGATTAAATCATTCAACGACACGCGAAGCGCAGGCTTCGCGTTACAGTTTTCGTATAAGACCTCTCACCTTCTCCCTTATGCGCTTCCGTCCTTTCTACCTGCTCCTGTTTGCGCTGCTTAGCCTAGCTTCTGCTCCCAACAAACTCATCATACCGGGCCGCAGCCTCGGCAATATCTCGCTGGGTGCCAGCCCCGAAACTCTTCAGCAATTCGGGCACCCAGCCACCAGCGACGGAGCGATGCAGAAAGCCTGGGCCACCTGGTACGGTCAGCCGACCACTGCTGGTGCCGCTCCCACCCAGCTCGACGTGTACACCAACGCCACCGGCCCCGATATGCGCAAAACCATTCAGATGGTGCGCGCCACATCGTCGTGGTTTCGCACAATTAACGGGCTACACTGCGGCTCCACGCTGGCGAGCATTCGTCACGCCTACGAGCCCCTCACCCTGGCTACCTCCTACGCTCCTGCTCCGAAAGCTAGCCTGCACTACATTTATGACAATGCAAAAGCCGGCATTGCCTTCGAAATGGATGGCAAAACGGCCGGCAGCCGCTGCACGGCTATCATTGTGCACCTGCCGGGTAAAGCTGTGGCAAGCGCCTACTTATCAATGACGCAGTATTTGAAAGAGATTAGCAAACGGCCGAAGTAGAGACGCAATATTTTGCGTCTCGTCGTTGAACGATCCTACGTAGAACGACCTAGGTCGCGCCGTTCAGAACAAACAACATCAGCAACGCCAAGACGCAAAATATTGCGTCTCTACCTCGCTCTGACGAGCCCGTTATTTTCGCCGGAGCGTGGGGGCGTTGCGCCAGGCGGCTAGCTCCGAGGCGTAGATTTCGGCCTTGTCAGCATCTTTGCCTATCCCGATGAGCACGGCGAAATTCTGCTGGCGCGGCTCGTTTGCCAGAAATTCGTAGGCGCCGTACGCGGTTTCCGTTTGGGTGTCCACCGGCACTTCGGCGGCAGTGTAGAAGCTAGGGTTCAGGTCGGCGGTGCCGGCGGCGCGGGCCACCGACTTGCCGGCTTGCTTCACCTCGGCCGAGTAGCGAATGGTGGAGTAATTCTGGCGCGTGACGGTCAGTTGGTAGGTGCGACCTTGCGCCGTGCCGGTGTACGTTATGGGCTGCCGCTCAGGCAGATCGGCGGGGAAAGCAATGGAATCCGTCGGGCTCAGCAACAGCCACTTGCCGCGCACCGCGTACGATTCCCGCTGGATACTTTCCTTCAGGCCCCGAATAAAGCGCGGCGAAAAATGCGCCGTATCAAGCGCCGCTAGGCGGTTGGTAGGCAAACGATTAATCCTGGCCGCTGCGGCCGACTTCGTGGCGGCTGTGGCCTCGCGGCGGATAGCCTCGGCGCTGGGCTGCGCCGATTCTTGTTCCAGGCTTTTGTTGCTAGTGCAGGACACGGTCAGCAGTCCAACTAGTAAGCCACTGATTATGAATCGTTTTAGGTGCATTAAGGAGAGAGCTAGGAAAAGCAGAGCCGCAGGTACTGCGCCGACTTGGCCGGGTAAAGGTAACCGCGCCCCGGCATTTCTGCTGCGTTATTCTGTGTCTGTAGCCAGACTGCGGGCCGCCGCTTTCTCACGAATTCTTAAAACAGCTTCGTTGTTAGCCGGGTTGTACCAAGGCGCGAAAGGCTGCGTTTCTCCCGCCGTTCTAAAGTTGAGGGACTCTCCCGTACCGAACTAACCAAACCTAGCTTGCGCTTTTCCGGTACAAGCCAGGTATCTGTATTGCAGAACAATATGACAGAACTTCAGCACCTGCTTGCGGCTTATGATGCCCACCGCGCCGCGGGTCGCGCCTGCGCCCTGGCTACCGTGGTGCATGTGGAAGGCTCGGCCTACCGCAGCCCCGGCGCCCGCATGCTCGTGACCGAGGATGGCCAATTGACCGGCGCCATCAGTGGGGGCTGCCTAGAAGGCGACGCGCGCCGCCGGGCGTACCAGGCCATTCAGCGGCGCCGCCCGACGGTCGTTATTTACGACACGACCGACGAGGACGACCTGCGCCACGGCATGGGACAAGGTTGCCAGGGCATCATCCATATTCTGCTTGAGCCACTGAATTTTACGGACGCCAACAATCCGCTGGAACTGCTGCGCACCTGCGCCGATCAGCACCAGCCGGGTGTTTTGGCAACGGTTTTCAGCCTACCAACCACCGATCAAGCCAAGCTAGGTGCGCGCTTGTTGCTCACCAACCAAGGCGGCATGCACGGCAGCTTACCCGTGTCAGCGGAGTTGGCGGCCGCCATCGAAGCCGATGCGCAGCAAGCGTTGCGCACGGGCGAGAGCCAAACACTTGATTACCAAGACAACCTAGGTCCGGTTCGGGTTTTCCTGGAAGTACTGAAGCCCGCCCTGCGCCTCACCATTTACGGAGCCGGCAACGACGTACAACCCCTTGTGCGCCTGACTGCTAGCCTAGGTTGGCGAGTGCGCGTGGTCGATGGTCGCCCCGCCCAAGCTGCGGCCGCCCGTTTCCCCGAAGCCGAAAGCGTGCAGGTAGTGCCGCTCGCCGAAGTAGCCAACGAGCCCACACCGCCCGATTACGTGCTGCTCATGACGCACAACTACTTCTACGACCTGGCCGCGCTCCGCCGCCTGCTACCCGAGTCGACTCCTTACATCGGCTTGCTAGGACCGCGCAAGAAGGCCGACAAGCTCCTGGAAGAGCTTCGCATAGAAGGCTTTGTGTTTGATGACACCTTGAGTGGGCGACTGTACAGTCCGGTGGGGCTAAACCTAGGTGCCGAAACACCGGAGGAAATTGCCCTTTCGGTTGTGGCGGAAATCCAGGCGGTGCAAGCCAAACGGCCCGCGGGTTTTCTGCGCGATACTTCAGGCTCGATTCACAACCGGCCCGCGCTGGGCGCCTCCGCTGCCACAGCGGGCGCAACAACGGTCAGTGATTCGGTATGCGCCATTAGCAATGCCTGAATCCGCTAACTCCATCGGCCTCATTCTGCTGGCGGCGGGGGCCTCCACGAGGTTTGGGCAGCCCAAGCAGCTTCTCCCCTACCTAGGTCGGACCTTGCTGCGCCACGCCGTCGAAACTGCTGTAGCGGCTGGTTGCCAGCCGATTGTGCTAGTAACGGGCGCTTTGCACGAGGAGCTAGCCGCCGAAGTAGCTGGCTTGCCCGTGCAAATTGTACGCAACACGGCTTGGGCCACAGGCATGGGTTCCTCCATCCGAATCGGGCTGAATTTTATGGAAAACCTAGGTCAGCCGCTGGATGCCGTCCTCGTCACGCTCAGCGACCAGCCGCTCGTGTCGCCGGAGCTGCTCACCGCGCTGATCCGCCGCTACCAGGCTACCCAGGCGCCCATCGTCGCAACGGAGTACAACGGCACGCAAGGCGTGCCGGCGCTGTTTGCTCCGGCCGTTTTTCCAGCCTTGCGTGAGCTAGCCGGCGCTACCGGCGCCCGCAAGCTTATCGCGTCGCAAGGCGCTGCCGTTGAAATCGTTAGCTTTCCTGACGCGGCTGTCGATGTGGATACCCGCGAGCAGTACGAGGCCCTGCTGCGGCTCACCGGCGACGAGGACGGATTTTAGCGGCAGAGACCTAGCTTGGCGTGGTAATGCTGCACTACTCCTGTGCCGGCGAAAACTCCCTATCTTGCCCAGCCTCACTGCTGACCTTCCGGCTTTATGACCAATGCCTCTGCCGCCGCTCCGGCCGCTGCTACCATTCCCAAAAACGACAAGCGCATCACCGGCGGCTGGGCCATGTACGACTGGGCCAACTCAGTGTATCCGCTCGTGATTACCTCCAGTATCTTCCCGATTTATTGGAGCGGTGTCATCAGTGAAATTACCGGCAAAGACGGCAACAGCCCGGTCAATTTCCTGGGCTTTCGGGTGCCCGGCTCGTCGCTGCTGACCTACGCCATTTCGGCGGCGTTTCTCATCATTGCCGCTATCAGCCCGTTTCTTACGTCGCTAGCTGATTTTTCGGGTCGTAAGAAGCTGTTTTTGCAGATCTTCTGCTACCTGGGGGCTGCTTCCTGCGCGGCGCTGTTCTTCTTTGAGCCTAACAACCTCACGCTGTCCACCTTCATCTTTATTGCCGCCACGGTCGGCTTCTCGGGCTCCATTGTATTCTACAATTCCTACCTGCCCATTATCAGCACCGAAGATCAGTACGACCGTCTGTCGGCCCGCGGCTTCTCGATGGGCTACATTGGCTCGGTTATTTTGCTGGTACTGTGCTTGGTTCTGATTATGGGCCCCGATGCGCTGGGCATAAGCGTACCGTTCACTAAAGGCCAAGCCACGCGTTTTGCTTTCCTGTTCACGGGTATTTGGTGGGCCGGCTTTGCCCAGATTCCCTTTGCCCGCCTGCCTCCCGATACCGGCCGACCAGACGACGCGCCTACCAGCGAAACGGGTTGGCTGCTCACCGGCTTTCGCGAGCTAGGTAAGGTGTGGGATGAGCTAAAGCGCCTGCCCATGCTCAAACGCTTCTTGCTCGCCTACTTCACCTACAACATGGGCGTGCAAACGGTGATGTACGTGGCGACCATCTTCGGCAAAGACGAGTTGCACCTGCCCGATGCGGCCCTGATTATCACCATCTTGCTATTGCAAATTGTGGCTATCCTAGGTGCTTACCTGTTTGCCCGCCTCTCCGAAGCCATCGGCAACACGCGCGCGCTGAGCTGGTCGGTGGTGATCTGGGCGCTGATTTGCGTGGCGGGCTACTTCGTGCAGGCCGACTGGACGTTCTACGCCCTGGCTTCTGTGATTGGCCTCACGATGGGCGGCATTCAGAGCCTTTCGCGCTCCACATATTCCAAGATTATTCCCGAAAACACCCCCAGCACCGCCGCCTACTTCAGCTTCTTCGACGTGACGGAAAAGCTCAGCATCGTGATTGGTACGGCGACCTGGGGCATCATCGGGCAGTGGTTCGGCTCGATGCGCTACAGCATTTTGGCGCTCATCGTGTTCTTTATCCTAGGGTTGCTTTTCCTGCTGATGCTGCGCGGCAAGAAGCTACGGGAAGACCATCAGGATGAGGAAATTAGCTCGCCGCCACCCGCCGCCCCGCATGGCGGCACGCCCCTATCTGTTTCCTGACCTAGCTTTATAATCCTGGCCAGCTTCGGAAAACCCGGCATTTTTGTTGAAGGCGCCGGCTGCTTTCCGGTCTTACTTTCCTCCTCTTAAATCCCATCATGACCACCTCTCTGCAAGCCGCGCTGAGCCAGGAGCTGAAGCACGAATTGAAAACCACCCGCCGCTTGTTAGAACGCATTCCGACCGAGCAATTTGGCTGGCAGCCGCACCCCAAATCCATGAGGCTAGGTACGTTGGCTTCGCACATTGCCAACCTGGTCGGCTACCTGGAGATGTCGTTGCAAGGCCCGGCTACGGATGTGCTGATGGCCCCAGCCCCGGCCTCTCCCACCACCATCGACGAGGTGCTCCAGCGCTTCGACGTAAATGGCGAAAACATCCACAAGGCCTTGGAGCAAGTAGACGACGCCACCTTCCACGACTCCTGGTCGATGCAGCGTGGTGAGCAGGTATTGGTGACGATGCCCCGCACTGCCGTGGCCCGCATCATGGTACTCAACCACATGATTCACCACCGCGGCCAACTAAGCGTGTACCTGCGCCTGCTCGATATCCCGGTGCCTGCCATCTACGGCGGCTCCGCCGATGAAGCGCCACAGCAATAGTCGCTTTTGCCAACCTAGGTTCCACTAAAAAGCCGCTTCCTTTCCCAAGGAAGCGGCTTTTGCTTTTACTCTATTTAGAGCGTTTACTTCTGCTTGAAAACCTGCTCACCCCCGATCCAGGTTTGCAGCACCTTAGCGCCGCGCAACTCGGGTGCGGGCGCCTTCAGCAGGTCTTTGTCCAGCACGACGAAATCGGCCACCATGCCGGGCTGAATCCGGCCTTTCTGCTTTTCCTCAAAAGCCGCGTGCGCGGCCCAAGTCGTCATGCCACGCAGCGCATCGGGGCGGGAAAGCGCATTTTCCATCTGAAAGCCCCCCGCCGGGTAGTTCTTGGCATCCTGCCGCGCCACGGCGCTATGGAAGCCGAAAAGCGGGTTGATGTCTTCCACCGGGAAGTCGCTGCCGAGCGCCACTTGGCCGTATTGTTTGCGCAGCTCCTCGTAAGCGTAGGCCGTTTTGAGGCGCTGCGAACCTAGCCGCTCACCGGCCCAGTACATATCGGAAGTGGCGTGCGTGGGCTGCACCGACGGCACAATGCCAAACTGTCCAAACTTCGGCATGTCGGCCGGCGTGATAACCTGTGCGTGCTCGATGCGCCAGCGCCGGTCTTTTTGGCCGTGCAAGGCTTCGCCGTAAATGTTCAAAATAATTCGGTTGGCGGAGTCGCCGATAGCGTGCGTGTTCATCTGAAACTTGCTATCAGCTAGCTGTTTAGCCAAAGCGCGGTATTCTTTTTCGGTCGAAAGCAGAAAGCCGGTTTCCTTGGGCCGGTCAGCGTAGGGCTCCACCAGACAAGCCCCGCGCGAACCCAGGGCACCATCGGCGTACACTTTAAAGGAGGCAATGGTGAGGCGGTCAGTGAAGCTAGGTCCTTTCGGGATATAATAGGCCTTGTTTTCCTTGGTTGGGTTCAGCATGGTATAGAGGCGCAGCTTCAGCTTGCCCTGCTTCTGCAAACTCTCCATGCGCTCGACATCCGCCCTGTTCAGACCGGCATCGGCAAGGCTGGTGAGGCCCACGGCCACGCAGTTCTGCTGACCTTGCAACAGAGACGCATCTGCCTCAGCAGGTGTTGGTTCCGGGATTTTGCCCGATACCAGTCGCACGGCATTATCGACCAACAGCCCCGTGAGTTTCCCTTGCACATTGCGCGTGATGGTGCCGCCCTTGATGGGCGTAGTGGCCGTGACGCCGGCTAGGTCCAGCGCTTTTTGGTTGACCAACGCCGCGTGACCATCTACGCGGGTTATGAAAACGGGTGTGTTGGGGAAAAGCTTGTCCAGCGTGTCCTTGGTCGGAAACTGCTTGCCCGGCCAGTCGTTTTGGTCCCAACCGCGCCCGGTGAGCCAAGCGGCCTGTGGATACTGCTGACGCTGGGCCGTGAGCTTAGCCACCACTTCCGGCCACGAGCTGGTGCCTACCAAGTTGGCATCGCGCAAACCTAGGGCATAGCGGTAAAAATGGCAGTGCGCATCGTAGAAGCCCGGATAGATAAACTGCCCTTGCGCATCCACCTCCTCTTTTGCTTTGTAGCGGCGGCGAATGTCGTCGTTGCTCCCTACGGCCACGAACTTGCCGTTTTGCACGGCGAAAGCCTGCGCCTGGGAGAAAGTAGAATCGACGGTATAGACGGTGGCATTGTAGACTACTAGGTCGACCGAGTCGGATGGAGTTGTCTGGCAGCCCACCAGGCTAGCTAGCACAGGCAGCAGGTAACGTAAGCGCGAAAAATGGTTCATGGCGGCAAGATAGAAAGCCAGCGCGTGAACCACATTACTGTTAAATAGTTGAGTGCAAACTCAACCCTCGTAATACAAGGAAAATCGAGTAGCTTTGCCCAATATGCAGACTGCCGGGGTTCGGCCAGCGCTGCGGAAGTTGGTTATTTTCTACTCCATGTCATCCCGAACCTATTCGCTCATGGGTCTTTGGCCCATTATTAACCGGTGGAAAAATTTAGTGCTCGCAGCAGTTGGTTTAGCCTTTCTGCTGAGCCTGCTGGTCGCGTTTTTGCTGCCTAATATCTACCAGTCGACGGCGGTGTTTTATCCTACCAACCCCGAAACGACTGACCCCGACCGTATTGTGGCCGAGGGCGGCAAGCTCCAGCTGGGAGGCCGGGCCGAAGACCTCGACCGGGTTATTACCATTGGCGAATCGCAGCCGGTAGCGGAGTTGATGATTCAGCGCTTTGACTTATACAGGCACTACAATGTAGGCTCGCCCGGGGATGAAAAGGCGGAGCAGGATGCCCTAGATGCCTTTGACAAGAGCCTCAATATTGTTCACAACGACCGTGATGCGATTGAGCTCACCATTGAAGACCCAGATAAGGTGCTGGCTGCGCGTATGGCGAACACACTGGTATACGTTATTGACTCTATTAATCAGCAGCTTACCTACGAGAACCGACGCAGCATCATCGAGCTGTACAAAGACCGGGCAACCTTCCTGGAGAAGGAATTTGTTCAGGCCCACGACAGCCTCCTGGCTGCGCGGCGTCGCTACGGCGTGTATGGCATGGACCGCGAATCGCGCTACCTAGCCAAGGAAATTATTGAAACTGAAGCAGAATTGCGGCGCGCTGAGGGGGAAGGCAACAGCGGTCGAGCCGCTGGTTTGCGGCGCGCTTTAAAAGGACTTACGCAAGCAGATGGTGGCAATACTTACAACCTGGAAAGCTACACTACCGGCCTTGATTTGATTACAGGTTTGTACAGCCGCTTCAACGACGTCCAGACGCGCCTGCAAGAGGCCCGCGGTGCCTACGAAACTGCCCGGCTGGCAATTAGCAGCCGCATTTCCTCTATTTATATTGTTCAAAAAGCCTTACCCGCTACGAAGAAGGCGAAACCAGTACGCTCGTTGATCGTGGTGTCCTCGGTGATGATAACGCTGGTGCTATCTATCATCTTCATCACGCTGCTGGAGCTTTATCGCGGCAACCTAGGTCTGAGCCGCCTGCGCCGGGTAGAGTAATTTCCGGCAGCAGCGTTAACCTAGGTTATTCGCACCTAGGTTAGCGCTGCCAGCAAAGGGCTTCGATAGTTTATGGAAACCTCCTCGAACAGCGCCACTACCTTCCTGGCCAGCCTGCACCCGCGCAACAACGCCCAGCGCTTGTTCATGGTGTTTATGGGCGTGCTGCTGGTGAGCGGCGCGTGCGTTATCCTCTTTGATTCGTTGGTTTGGCTGGCGGTGCCGGCGGCGTTGCTGGGCTTCATCGTGCTGCTCGCCGACTGGCGTTGGGTGTACTACCTGTTGTTGTTTGCCCTAGCTTTTTCCCGCGAGATTCAGTTGCCCGGCGGCCTGAGCATGGATGTACCCTCCGAGCCGCTCATGCTTATTTTGCTGAGCTGCTTCGGAGCCAACGTTTTGCTGGGCCGTAGCGGCATCACAGCTCGTTACTGGGGGCACCCTTTCATTATTATTCTGGGGCTGATGCTACTATGGGCTAGTGTATCAGCTTTTTCGTCGGTTGATACACTTAAGTCTATCAAGTATCTACTGGCGAAAACCTGGTACATCGGCCCGTTCATCTTTGTTACCCTGAACATTGTGCGGCGCCCGGCCGACGTGTGGCGGATGGTTGCCTTCTATATAGCCGGTGCTTCCATAACGGTTGTTTACACGGCAATCCGCCACGCTGAGCGCGGCTTTGCCTTCGATGCCATCAACCCTTCCATTCAGCCATTTTACCTCAATCACGTTATCTACGCGGCAGTGCTGGCGCTGCTGCTGCCCTACGCTTTTTACGCGGCGCGCTCTACTCCCCCTGGTTTGAAGCGCACGGCTTGGCGTGCCGCCCAGTGGCTACTGCTATTTGGGGTGCTGCTTTCTTACACGCGCGCCTCCATTATGGCGCTGCCATTGGCCGGGTTCTTCTACCTGGCCGTGCGCTGGCGCCTGATTGCTTTCGTGTTGGTCGGCGCGGCGGTGGCGGCACTGGGCGGTTCCCTCTATTTCGTGCATCAGAACAACTACATGCTGTACGCGCCAGACTTCGAGAAGACCATTTTCAATGGGAAAGACTTCGAGAAGCACTTGGAAGCCACGTATAAGCTGGAAGACTTGTCCGGCATGGAGCGCCTTTATCGCTGGGTAGCCGCCGCCCGGATGATCAGTGAAAAACCCATCACCGGCAGCGGCCCGGCCACCTTCTATCCAGAGTATAAACGCTACACCGTCAAGAGCTTCCGCACTTACGTGAGCGACAACCCGGAACACTCCACCACGCACAACTACTTTCTGCTTCAACTGGCGGAACAGGGCTTTCCAGGGTTCTTGCTGTTTGTGACGCTTCTGAGTACCGCCCTACTGACGATGCAGCGGCTCTACCACCGCAGCCGTTCGCCTGAAAACCGGCGTGTGGTACTGGCAGCTGGGCTTTCCTTGTTCATCATCATTTTCCACCTGCTGCTGAACGAGATTATCGAAGTCGATAAAACGGGTTCCTTCTTCTTTATCGGCCTGGCTCTACTGATGCGGGCCGAAGAATGGATTGAGCAGGAAACGCCGGTGCAGTAGGAACGCGCCACAGCGCGTTCTGGTCTGGGTAACGTGCCCACAGGAGGTGCGAAGCGGCATCGTTCAACGACGAACGCGCCGTGGCGCGTTCCTACTGCACCCGTACCAAGCACCAGAAACTTACTTAAACCGGCAGCTTAGAATGGTGATGTCGTCGGAGAAGTTCGCGCCTTTGCTGTTGAAGTCTTTGATTTTAGCCAGTAGCTCCCGGTGCAACGTAGGCAAGGGCAGGTAGTGGGTGTTGCGCAGAAAATCCAGCACACCCTCCTCGCCGAACTCGCCTTCGGCTTCGTCAAACACCTCTGTGAGACCATCGGTGTAGGTGAGCAACAGTGAGCGAGGCGGCACCTGCACCCGGTGCGTGTTTAGGAAAGGCAGGTCCTCGAAAATCCCGAGCATAGTGGTGCCATCGGCCAGCAGCTGGTGCTCGTTGTCGTCGGTGAGCAGGATGGCGGAGTTGTGGCCGGCATTCACGTATTGCAGCTCACGCGTGGCGCGATTGTAAATGCCGAAGAAAGCCGTGATAAATTTCTCCGACACGGCGTTACGATAAATCAGATTGTTCAGCTCTGCCACCACCGTACCTAGGTCTGCCTGCTGGCGCAACAGCGTGCGCAGGCCCGCCTGAAAGTTCGACATCAGCAGCGAAGCCGGCACGCCCTTCCCCGACACATCGGCGACACAAAACAGAAACCGCTCAGCATCAATCGGAACCACATCATAGTAGTCGCCGCCGATGGCCGCGTGCGGCACGTAGCTGGCGTGTACGGCCACATGGCTGTCGTTGGGCAGGTTGCGCGGGAAAAGCATGGTTTGCACCTCCTGCGCAATCTCAATCTCCTTGCGAATGGCCGCCGCTTCGACGCGCTGCCGGGCCAGGCGGCGGTTTTCGATGGCGCCAATCAGAATGTTGCTGAGCGTTTCCAGAAACTTGGTAGCTTCTTCACTCACGTAGTCTTCGTGCACGTTGCCGATGAGCACGTAGGCCATTACCTCGCCATTATTAACCACAGGAATCACCATTTCCAGCTTTTCCCATTCGCCACCTAGGTGCAGCGTGGGTACCAGACATGGGTTGCTCGTGCAGGTTTCATTGATGGTATCAGGCAGCGGAATACGGCGAAAATCGGGTAGGCCAGCGCCAAAAGAAACCACGCAGTGCCAGCTGCTCTCCTCCTTCACATAGAGCACCAACCGACGGATGTTAAGCTGCCCTAACAGCGTGAACTGAAAGATTTTATAGAGCGCATCTTCCGTGGGGTCGTGGTTGATGGCCTGGGTGATTTCCAGCAAGGCGCTCAGCTCCCTTTCCTTTAGAAACAACCGTTTTTCGGGTGATATCGGGCGCGAAGTAGGCATAAGGCGAATGGTAATCGGGTGTAAAGCGTAGCTAGCAAATACGTCGATAACTTACTTCTTCGAGCGTTATCAGGCTGCTAATTACTCATTTATGAGTGTCTTCGGATCGTAGGCATCGCGCAGGCCGTTGCCGAGCAGGTTGAAGCTCAGTACCAGCAAGCTGATAGCCAGCCCCGGCAACAGCGTAAGCCACAGGCCGGCCTCGGTGCCCAGCAGCTGAAAGCCTTCGTTGACCATCAGCCCCCAGGATGGCGCAGGCGGCTGCACCCCCAGCCCCAGAAAGCTCAGACCAGCTTCCAGCAGAATGGCCGCCGCGAAGTTACTGGTTGCAATTACGATAAGCGGGCCCGTCATGTTGGGCAGCAGGTGCCGAATGATGAGCCGGGTCTGCGACAAACCTAGCACTCGGCCGGCTTCTACGAAGGTAGCGGCGCGCAAGCTCAGCATCTGCCCGCGCACCACGCGCGCCACATCAACCCACATGGTGAGGCCCACGGCCACGAAGGAAGTCCAGACGCCCTTGCTATCCAGGGCCAGCGAAATGGCAATGACCAGCATGATGCCCGGAATGCTCCAAACTACCGTCATCATGCCGAGCAGCAGGCTATCAACCCAGCCGCCCACATAGCCCGCCACCGCCCCGATGGCCATACCAAGCGCAAGCGAAATCAGCACCGCTACCAGCCCGATACCCAAAGAGATACGTGTGCCGAGCAGCAGACGACTCAACTCGTCGCGGCCGGCTTTATCGGTGCCGAGCCAGTAGGTGCGCTTGATGAGGCGCTCTTCCCGCACGATACGACCTAGGTCGGTACTTGACCCGGGGCGCCCGGCTACCTGCGCCAGCGAGTACCGCTGGGCCTGGTCGGCCAGGGCGCTGTGGTTCTGGTAAGGCGCCACCCGCACCGAGTCGCCAACGATCTGGTAGCTGCTAATGGGCACCTCCTGAAAGCGCGGTTCCCGGCCACGCCACCAGATAGTCAGCGGGTTATCCGCCGAGCTGGTCCGCGTTGAGTCCGCCAATGGCAGCCGCAGAATCGTAGCGGAGAAGCCGGGTGCCTCCTTTTGCAGCTGCACGATGCCGTTGTTGGCATCCGGCGAGTTGTCGGGTAAAACCCAGTAGCCGGCCAGCGCCACCAGCGTGCACAACACAATAAACGCCAGCCCCGCCATCGCTGGCCGGTTCTGGAACAGCCGCTGCTGCACGTAGTAGCTCGGCGGACGAGCGGGCGGCAGCACAGGGCTAGGTCCGGCTGCCGGAGCAGAAACCACAGTGCTCATTTTAGCGGGTATTGTGCTCCAGCAAGCCCGCTTTGGTAGCCAGGTAGTAGCAGTCGCGGGCAATGGCGCCGAAAGAGGTGGTTTCGTACGCCTGCTCCGTGTCAGGGTCGGGGTAGAAGCACTTTACGTACTCCTGCTCCAGCAATTCGCGCAAATGCTGTTCCAGCGCAGCAGGCGCGAGCTTGGTACGCTGGGCTAGGTCGCGGAAAGAAGTGACGAAGTATAGCTCGTCAAGAATGTCGAATTCAGGGTCGGTCACGGTGGCAGGTAGTGGGCAGAAGGTAAGCAAATGTAACGCCGTGCGGCGGGATTTGCGAACGAGCGAGTAGCTCCTTCTATAGAGCTAGCATTAGCAGCTAATCGACTATTGCAGCTGTAGAGTTTACTATTGACTTAGGACTCTCTACTTCTATGTACTTGATTATACTTTTTATCTCCTTATCTGACAGTTGAAAGCTAGGCATCTGCTGCTCTTGATACTGATTGAACAACTTCACTGCATATTCGTCACCGGAGGCTACTACTTTGCTGGAGTTCTTTACCCAGGGAATAAGCCAGGAAATTGAGCGTCGTTTGGTAATATCATTCAGCGCCGGGCCTACTACCACATCAAAGACAGCGTGACATTGAGCACAGTTATTTTTGAATAAAGCATCACCAGCCTCCACTACTGCCATGTCCTCCTGTGATAGAGTGTTAGAAGCTACCTGATATGCATTTGCAGTAGAATCTGATGTTTCTATTAAGGTGGTGTCTAATGCGACTTCATTAGGATTACCACAAACACCTTCTTCTTGCTTATTCAGCAACCCCGTACCCGCAAACACCACGACGCCAGCCAAACCGACCAGTAGCACAATCAAAAAGGAGAACATTCCGAGGGCAAATCTGGACATAGCAGTAGGGTTTTAAGGTGAGCGAGTAACACAGGAAAAGTACCAGTGAAACGTTACAAGCTCAACTATTTAGTGCTATTTATTTGGCCTTTGTTCATGTCCATTTACACTTTCTGAATTCTAGAAACCTCTAGCTCCCAAACCTAGGTAGACCACTAAGAAGTTGCAGACTGATGTCGCATTTACAACGTAGCTAGCCGTTTCCGACTGTCGTTGTCACAGAAGCAATCCACACCTTTCGAGTTTGCTATTTAGTCACAGCGAAAAAATCAAAGTCAGCGTAGCCTTTGCTGCTTATGATGCTAGGATTGATGCAGAATATACCAACTTTAGCGCCGATCCAAGTTCCTTTTTCAACTTTGTACCTATCACCAATTTCTTTGTAGGAATTCCCATCAATACTATAATAATAAGAGCAAGTAGCATCATCATTAATTTTTACTCGAAACCATATAGCTTGGGTATTTACATCAACGCTAGTTAACTCCTGCGGCAACAAGTATTTTCTATCCTGCCTTTTTCCTTCAGATAATACAACACGATTTCCCGAAGCACTTTTCTCTAGACAGATAGTAGTATAATAGTTCCCCATAACAGCTAACCCTGCCCGTTCGCCACTATTTTCTGCCTTCAAATCAACTTTTGTTGTAGCCGAAAAGGCAGGCGCAGTAACTTTCTGGAGCAATAAATTACCAGCGTAAAATAAACTTCCGTTATCCGTAGGTGCCGAAATAGCATGGAGGCGAATATTCCCAGACTTCGGATTCAGGGTATACCATTCTTTGTGCGGGGCGGCGTGCCATTGCCACTGCAAACCTAGGGTAGGCTGCGAAAAATCGTCGGAGGTTTGCGGCGCTTCTACTGGGTAGCTTTTACCCACATTCGGTTTTTTGTAGGTTAGCACGGGTTCGCCGGTGCCGTCACCGTCGGCATCCTGGCCCGCGACCGGCCAACCATCTTTCCAGGTAACCGGCTGTAAATGAACAATGCGGCCGTAAGCGTCCTTGTCCTGAAAGTGGATAAACCACCACTCGCCGGTCTGGGTGCTCACGAAGCCGCCCTGGTGCGGACCGTTGATGTTGGTTTTGCCCTGCTCCAACACGACTTTGTCTTCGTAAGGACCATAAATATTCCTGGAGCGAAAAACCGATTGCCAGCCGGTGCCCACACCACCAGCAGGCGCGGCGAAATAATAATATCCATCGCGCTTCTCCATGAATTTAAATCCCTCTAACGTAGGCTGCTTTTTATCATCCTGATAAATTAATTTCCCATCATCAAGCAGCTTTTTTCCATTTGATGACATTTTATGCAAAATCGCCGGCCCTGCTCCTACGCGGCCATGCAGTAAGTAAGCCTGCCCATCATCATCCCAAAAAGGGCAAGGATCTTCCCAATTGCCTACATTCTGCACAACGTGTAATTCCCATTTCTGCGCCGGATTAGTGGTCGAAGCCATGAATAAGCCATCTTCGGGCGTGCAGAAATACACGTAATATCGACCCTTATGATATCGAATAGAAGGTGCCCACGAGCCTTGGCCGTGCTGCGGTTTCTGATAACGATCAAAAGGCAAAGTAGAATAGACGTAATTAATGATTTTCCAGTTTACTAAATCTTTGGAGTGCAGCACTGGTATTCCGGGCTGACACGTAAAACTGGAAGCCACCATATAATAATTATCACCTACCCTAATTACATCGGGGTCAGAATAATCAGTATAGATAATAGGGTTTTTATAGGTTCCATCTCCGTTATCGGGTATCCATACCTGCGCTTGCGCCAGCCTGGAAAGTAAAACCAATACCAAGAAGATAAACGTCTTATTCATGCGGCGCAGTAGTTAAAGCTTGAGGCCGTAAGTTATCATTAACTATTGCCAAGGAGAAACCTCTTGCTTTAGCTTGGCACCTAGGTAGTTGCCTGAATCTTACGGCCTTTCCACACGTAGCCGCCGCGCAACCCCAGCAGGCCCGTTGCCAGCGCATAGGGCGCGTAAGCCAGCTGCAACACCGGCAGCCAGCCCAGCCACTGCCGGCGCTGGAAAAAACCCAGCACCGGCGTTAGAAACCACACATCGGCACCTAGCTTCAACGCCCAGGCTGCCAGCACGAAAGGCCAGCCCTGCGGCTGAAAAAACGACCCGATTAGTCCGGCTAGTAGCGCCACGTTGGCCAGCAGCACTAGCACGGCCAGACGGCGCGGCGCAGCCTGCTCGTAGTGGCGCCACTTACTCGCCCAGCGCACGCGCTGCATGAGGAGCGCACGTAGGCTAGGTTGCGCGGCTGTCCGTACAATAGCGGCGCTATCCTTCAGAAAGTGAATGCCTTCCGGATACGCTTTATAGAGTTTGTGCAGCAGAAACTCATCGTCGCCGCTCGGGACGTGGGCGTTGCCGGCAAAGCCTTGCACGGCGTAAAAAGCAGCGCGCCGGTAGCTCAGGTTGGCGCCGTTGCACATGGTGGGCTGGCCCAGGCCGATACCGGCCGCTCCTACCCCGACCAGCGCCGCCAGCTCCACGCCTTGCAGCGCCGCCAGCGCACCCCGCCCCGTGAGCAGCACCGGACCGCTGGCAAACTGCGCGGCCGGCTCGGCGGCCACCGCGGCATGTGCTGCCAGCCACCCCGGCGTCACCCGGCAATCGGCATCGGTGAGCACCACCCACGGGGCACGGGCAGCAGCAATGGCAGCTTGCACGGCGGCTTTTTTGCCGGTTGCCGGCTGGGGCTGGTCGGCGAGGCGCAGCAGGCGCAACGGGAAAACGCTAACTAACCTAGCTTGCTCCACCACGACGGCGGTGCCATCGGTGGAGTGGTCGTCGACAACGATAATCTCTACTTTGCCACCTTGCGCGAGGTAGGTTTGCCGACCTAGGTCGGTGAGCAGGTGCGGCAGATTGGCGGCTTCGTTGCGGGCTGCGATGATTACCGTAAGAGAAACCCTATCAACATGTTGCGCAGTCGGATTCACCGGCAGCCTAGGTATCGGCAATTGCTGCCAGGCCCGCCGGAAATGCACCATAGCCACCGCGTATAGTGCTGCCGGACCTAGCACGGCGGCCACCATCCATGTCAGCGCGGCTGCACTCATGAGGCGACGAGTGGCTTGACCGCCTTCTTCTTGCGAAATACTTTGAGCCGCAACACAAACAGCAGGCCCGACGCGCTGGGCAGGGCAATATTGAGCACCCATAAACTCAGGCTGGCGCTCAGAACCGGCAGCGCCGGCTGGCCTAGCAGCCCAAACAAATGCGTCGCCGAGAGTTCCCGCACGCCTACATCGGCCAGCGCATTAAGCGAAGGAACCAGCGATTTGAGCAGAAAAGTGCCCGCAATAGCCGCTGCGCCGGGTCCGAATGGCGCTTGCCCGCCGTACGCCAGCAGCAGCAAGCCGAATTGGCCCGCAAACACCAGATAGCGCAAGCCTGACAAGGCCAGCACCGCGTGCAGAGTTCGGGCTGGGTAGGTCGGCATCACGGCCAGGTACGGTTGAAACCGACGCAAGGGCTTTATCAGCGCCAGCGCTGTCAGTAATAATTGACTACGGTAGAGCGGCAGCAAAACGGCCGCGTTCAATGCCAGCGCGGCCACAGTCACACCTAGCCCCGAGGCCGGATAGTTACGCAGGTAAAAGACTAGTAGAAAGTATAATAACCCCATAGAGCCCGCCACTACCGTGACAACCAGCTGGCAGTAGCGCCCCAGAAAAACCGCGCCCAGCGCATCCAGCCGACGGCTTTTCAACTCGATGATTCGACCCGCGTAGTCGCCCACGCGGTTAGGCGTCACGAAACCTAGGGTGAGGCCTACCAGCACCGCCCGGAAGCTGCGCCGAAACGACACCGGCTCCAGGTGCCGGGCCAGCCGCCACCATTTCCACGCCTCCAGCCCCCAATTGACGGGCACCAGCGCCAGCGCCAGCAGCACCGGCCCACGACCGGCGCCAGTGAGGGCCGAGGCGAGCAAAGCGCGCCACGCGGCCGCCGTATCGGGGGCGGCAAACACGGAATGGTAGAGCAGGCCCAGCGTGAGCAGCGTCACGAGCAGCTTGCCCGCCACCACCAGTAGTCTCCGGCGCGAAGTCAGTTCCAAGTTTCGTGTGTAGATTTGTAGTAAATGGCTGTTTATCCCACCTCTTCGCTTGACCTTCCGAAACTCATCATGGGCGTCGATCCTGGCACCCAGATCATGGGGTACGCCATCATCGAAGTCACGGGCTCGAAGGTGGAAGTCTTGCGCTACGACGTGATTAACATGAAGTCGCTGGGCACAAACCACGCCGTAAAGCTAAAGAAGATCTTCGACCGTATGATCGAGCTGATCGAGGAGTTTCTGCCCGATGAGCTGGCCATTGAAGCCCCTTTCTACGGCACCAACGTGCAGAGTATGCTCAAGCTAGGTCGGGCGCAGGGCGTGGCTATTGCGGCCTGCCTCTCCCGCCAGATTCCGTACGTGGAGTACGCCCCCACCAAAGTAAAGCAGTCGGTAACCGGTTCAGGATCAGCAAGCAAAGAGCAGGTAGCGCATATGCTGCGCCAGACGTTGAATCTACCGCCCGTCGAGGACGCGCCCAAGTTTCTGGATGCCACCGACGCGCTGGCCGTGGCCGTGTGCCACCACTACCAGAAGGGCAACAACCAGAAAGCCGGCGGCAAAAGCTGGGGTAAGTTCCTGGCCGACAACCCCGAACGGCTAGCCAGCGGTGCCGCGGCCAAGAAGCCCACCAAGACGGCCGTCAAGGCAAAGTAGATAAGAGCAGAGTCATTTCCTGAGAGACTAGAATTTTGGTAAGACTGTTGCAGCCCAGGCTAGGTTCCTAACAAAATTATAGCCTTATGAAACGCCAGCCTATCCGCTCTACTTCCCTTAAAGCCATCGGCTACGATGCTGCTACCCAAGCGCTGGAAATTGAATACCGTAACGGCCGACTCGTGCGCTACTCCGGCGTGAGCGAGGCCGTGTATCAGGGCCTGCTGACAGTGCCGGGCAAGGCGCTCTTCGTGGAGCAGGTGCTGGAAAAGAGCGGCTATGGCCGCGAGCAGGTGCGGTAAAGCTAGCTTCTGATTTCTGAACTGATTGCAAGTAAATTGAGGCAAATTTCTATTACATAAGAAATTTAGCTGATCGACTTGCAACCTTCTTTTCAGCAACTGGCTCTGAGGTAAAAGGCTTTTGCTGTTGGCATTCTGCCGAACAAAGCGCTTCCTTCTCCCACCTTATGCTCGTTGTTGTATGTCCAGAATCTTTACGTATCTATTTGGCTGGTGCCTGCTGCTAGGGTTAACAGCCTGTTCCTCAAAGGAAGAACCACAACCTAGCCCCGGAATTGTAGGCTGGGGTTATTCTTACGGGGAGTACAGCTATTGCCCGCAACTAATGTCGCGCGAGATGCTGGAACAGTCGGTGACGGCGCTGCCCGCACGAGCCATGCACAACACGGGCAAGATCTACCTGCTCGGGCGCTATCTTTTTATCAACGAGCGCTACGAAGGCATTCATATTATTGATAATCAAGACCCCAAGCATCCGCAGCCGATCAGCTTTCTGCGGGTACCCGGCAACATCGACATGGCCGTGAAGGGCAACCTGCTCTACGTTGATAATGGCCCGGACTTGGTGACCATCGACATCTCGAATCCGCAGGCCGTGCGCATAGCCAGCCGCGTGCGCGACGCCTTCCGGGAACTACCCGCACCTACGGATTATGGCCTTAATTCAGCTTGCACTCCCTACAGTCGACCGGCCAACATGCTCGTGGTGGGTTGGCAGAAACTCAAGAACAACGCGCCGGCGCCGAGTTCCGGCCCAATCTGGCTGTTCGACTCCAGAAACGTATTTGCCTTAAGCTCAGCCCCTGGCGCGGCCTCCAGCCCCGCACCCGGCGCCACGGGCAAAGGCGGTTCGCTGGCCCGCTTTGCGGTGCTGGGTCAAACCCTCTATATCGTTGACGATAACAGCCTGCGCCTGTTCGACCTGCTTGATCCGCGCAATCCGGCGCCCGGCGCTAAAGTTCCGCTATCGTTCGGCGTCGAAACCATCTATCCCAAAGACCACTACCTGTTTTTGGGAACCCAGCGCGGCATGTACATTTTCGACGTAGCCACCCCGCAGGCACCCAAACAGCTGTCTTACTTCCAACACTTTATGAGCTGCGACCCTGTGGTGGTCGACGACCATTATGCCTACGTGACGCTGCGCAGCGGACGGACGTGCGGCGGCGCGGCCATCAACGAGCTTCAGGTAATTGACCTGACCAACCTGAGCCAGCCGAAACTAGCCAAGACCTACCCCATGGCGGGTCCACAGGGCCTGGGAGTGGATGGCGACCTGCTGTTTGTCTGCGATGCCGATGGCCTGAAAGTGTTTGACAAGAGCAAGGCGCCGATTCTCACTCAGAAGCAGAAGTTCACGGTCAACGTTGTGGATGTCATTCCAGATCAAGGCGTTCTAATGGCAATTGGCGCCGATGGCCTGTACCAATACAGCTACACCGGCGACAAGCTCGAAAAGCTGAGTATGCTCTCCATTTCGTCCGCTAACTAATGCGTATCGGCCAACTGAATGCCCCGGTACACCGGGGCGCCCGGCTGCTGCCTTTGCTGCTATGCCTAGGTCTGGTGGCGAAAGGCCAAAACCTAGCTTCCAGCAATCCGCTGGTCATCAAAGCAGTACCGCAGTACCTAGTGGTGAGTGGCTACTGGGTGGAACTGGAACAACAGCGCAGCCACCACCCGCAGCAAAGCTTTACGCTCACGCCGCAGCTCTACCTAGGTCCTGCCGGGCAACCTAATAGAGCGCCGTACTATTATTACTGGTCCCCGGAAGGCCAGCGGGAGAATGAAAAAGTGCGCGGCTTTGGCTTGCAAGGGCAGCACCGTTTCTACCTGAAAGCATCCAAAACGACATACCCCACCGGCTGGTATGTTAGCTACGGGCCACATTTTCAGGTATTTCAGATGGTCTATCACACCAGAGCCTGGCAGGAGCGCACAGATTCCGACGGCTTGGTTTATTCCGAATACGGCCTCGTAAAACACACCAGCACCATCAACCGCTATGGAGGCTCCGTGCAGGTCGGCTACCAGGCGCCTTTGCTACCTGGGCGGGTCTCCCTGGATTTATACGCGGGCGTGGGTTTGCGCCAAAGCTACGGCGGCGCAGCCTACCGCGTCGGCACCTCTGATTATGGCCACCGCGGCTGGTACTTCCCCGGCGGCGTGAAAGTTGGCCTGGCGCTGCGCTGAAAAGTCGCTTTCAACGGTCATGCTGAGCTTGTCGAAGCATCTCTACCGCTTTTTATCAGAACGTCATTCCGACGAAAGGAGGAATCTCGCGTGCAATGGTGATCCACTCGGCTGGTATTAGCAGCACAACCTCAGCACGCGAGATTCCTCCTACCGTCGGAATGACGTTCAATTTTGGACGTTCAACACCAGACGTTCTCAGGTGACAAAACCTAGCTTTCTGTCAGCTCAATCTCTCCCTTCAAATACGTCACGGCGTGGCCGCTGATTAGCACCCGGTCGCCGCGCAACTCGCACCATAGGTCGCCGCCACGGGGCGAAACCTGCCGGGCAAACAGTTCGGTTTTACCGAGGCGCTCAGCCCAATACGGAATCAGAGTGGTGTGGGCCGAGCCGGTTACGGGGTCTTCGGGCACACCCACGCGCGGGCCAAAAAACCGGGATACAAAATCGACGCCGTTGCTGCCGGGCGCCGTCACAATTACGGCGCGGTACTCCACTTTGGCCAGGTGCGTCTGGTCGGGTTTTATGGCGCGCACTTCTTCTTCAGTGTTAAACAACGCCACCAGATCTGGCCCGGCCAGTATGGCAACGGGCGTGGCACCCAGGCCATCAAGCAGACCATCAGGATGTTGGGTCAGCGGCTTGGGCGGGCGGCTCGGGAAGTCCAACGACAGGCGACCATCAGCCTGGCGCTGCACGCGCAACGGCCCGCTGCGGGAGTGAAAGATGATTTCTTCCGCCTTGAAGTTGAGGTGCCGAAACAGAACGTGCGCCGAAGCTAGGGTAGCGTGGCCGCACAGCTCCACTTCTACAGCTGGCGTAAACCAGCGCAAATCATACTCATTGCCACCGCGGGGCACAAAAAAAGCCGTTTCAGCGAGGTTATTTTCGGCCGCAATAGCCTGCATTTTTTCAGCGGGCAGCCACTCAGTGAGGGGGCACACGGCCGCTGGGTTGCCGGCAAAAACATGGTCGGTGAAAGCATCGACCTGATAAAGTGGAAGCAGCATAAGCTAAGGAGCTAGGAGGCAGGAGTTGGAATGGGAAGATCTGACTAGCAATGAGATAATGATGAAGCTGCTTAAAATAAGCCGGTTGCAAAACCTCCGGACCAGGCTGCCGGGCAACCTAGGCCCTGTTTCGCACTCGGCCCGAAAGTACGGACGCCGCTGCAAAAGGCTTTCTGCTTATATTGGTAGCGAAGCGAAATAATCAAATTATTTACCCGCCCGCGCAACCCCTCCCGACCTAGGTCAGTCATGGGTGCGGAAGGCTACTGCTCCTACTCCCCACTTCCGTCGCTTCCGTTGCCTGATGCCGCCAGCACTCGACGCTATTCTGGAAGGTTGCCGACGAGGTGAGCCGGCGGCCCAACGCGCCTTGTACGACGCGCTGGCCTACCGGCTCCTAGGGGTGTGTCTGCGCTACTGCCCTTCGCGGGTGGAAGCGGAAGATGCGTTGCAGAACACTTTCGTGAAATTATTTACGCACCTCGACCAGTACCGGGGCCAGGGACCATTTGAAGCCTGGGCCCGGCGCGTGGCCGTGAATACCGCTCTGACTACGTACCACCAAGCGCGGCAGCGTGGCTTGCAGGTAGAGTCCGACGAAGCCCTGGAGGTGCCCAGCCCCGATGGCTCGTCGCTCGACCAGCTTGCCGCCGATGATGTGCTGCGCCTGCTCCAAACCTTACCACTCGGCTATCGAACGGTGCTCAACCTTTACGCCATTGAGGGCTACTCGCACGCCGAAATCGGGGAGCTGCTCGGCATCTCGGAAGGCACCTCCAAATCGCAGCTCTCACGGGCCCGCAAGCTGCTGGAAGAACGACTGCTGGCGAATGACAAGTTTGAATTGAAATGACAGAACCTGACTCAGACGAACTTTACGAAGAGCTGCGGCGCAAGCTGGCCGACTACGGAAGTCAGCCCTCGGAAGAGGTGTGGGCGAACATCCGTAAGCGAGTGCCGGCTGCGCCAGCACCGGCGTTGCGCCCACGCCGCCACACCCGGCGCGTGGTGCTGGCGCTCGGCGTGCTCTTCCTGATCGTCAGTGGGGTGCTGGTGGCTCGCTATTATCAATCAAGCTGGTCGGGTTGGGGGAAAGGCTCGGCAGGTGAAGGTGCGTTGGCAACTTCAGCGGGCCGCTCATCGTCCGTACCTAGGTCGGGGGGCGCACCTGTGTCGGCTGGCTCGGCTGCTACTCCGCTGGCGGGCACTACACCACCTTCTAAAGATGCTACTTTACCTGAGAACTCAACAGTTGCGCCAGCTGGTTCTGATGCGGTTACTTCTTCCTCAGCTCGTGGTGATGAATCACGCACTAACTTCCAACGCAAGGGTAGCCCGTCAGCTGCATCAACCCTAGCTTCTCCCTCAAGTCTGGCAACTACTGCACATCGTTCGCGGCGCGGATCTTCAGCAGAATCACTTTTAAATCCTTCTGTTAATCAACGAAGTACGAAGCTTAGCAACAGATCAGGCAAGCCGAACAATGCCGCTGAAGTAGCTATTGTAGCAAGGCAGCGTGAGGCTTTTTCTGACAACGGCCAGACTCCTGCGCCAACTACCAGCGCATCGATCAACACCGAACCTGCACAAACTACGCAAGCCAGAACCGTACTTGCGCCTGCCCTAGCTCCCGCACCCGATTTCCCTATTTTATCCTCTTTGCCTGTTACTTTGGCTTTACCAGACCTAGGTGCGCCGCTGGTAGCGTCCGTACCTGGCCCCCCTTCTCCTCCGCCTCCGCTGCCAACTACGGCGGCGCGGCGGTTGGCGGTGCAGCTACTACTGGGCCCGGCGCTTTCGTACCGGCACCTAGGTCGGCTGAGCACCGATCCGGTGCAGAGCGAAATGGAAAAGCTGGAGCGGCCGGCCGAAAGCTACTCGGCTGAGCTAGGTCTGACCTATGCCCTCACGCCGCGCCTCAGCCTGCTCACCGGCCTGGGCTACTCCGAGTATGCTACTCGCCTCGACCTGACGGTGAAGCAGCCCGTGGTGGTGTATGAGAGCTTCCGGCGTCCTGTATTGGAATATACCACAAATGGCCTGTTCAACACACTGTATGTACCCGATTCTATTCCCAGCAGCAACGAGGAGGAGCAGCAGCGGGTACGGCACCGCGACGTGTACCGCTTCGTTTCGGTACCCTTGCAGGTTCAGTATCAGCTTGGTACGGCGGGGCGCTTCTCCTACGGCCTGACGCTGGGCGCGACAGCCAACCTGTACGTGGGGGGCCGCACCACCCAGGCAAGCGGCTGCGGCTGCGACCAGGATTCATGGAACCTAGGTAAGAGCCCGTTTCGGATGGTCAGCCTGGGGCTTACAGCGGGCAGCAGCCTCCGCTACCGCTTAGCCGGGCGGTGGAACTTGAGCCTACAACCAACTTTCAACTACCTGCTAACGCCGCTTGCTCAAACCCCGGATCGTTCGGCCCGGCACATTCTCTCGGCCGGCATGCGCACGGGCGTATCCTTCGATCTGCGATGAGCCTGCCTAGGTTGTCTTTTTATTTTTCAATTATGCTCAAGCCGTACTCACATTGGCGCTTCGCTCTGGCAATCAGCCTACTGCTGACGGCTTGCCAGAAGGACTCGGACCTGCTGACGGTAGGCGCGAAGCCGGCTGAAGTAAATACTCTGGCGGCGTTTGTGGCGGTGCACGGCGCACCGCGGCAGCTCTTCACCCTGGCGGCCGCTACCGACAGCTTCCAGCTCAGAACGGCCCAGGGCAACAGGCTGGTAATTCCGGCCAATGCCTTTGTGCTGCCCAGCGGTGCCCGCCCAAACCCCGAGCCGATCAGCATCGAATACCGCGAGGTACTAAGCCGGGCCGACATGGTGCTGAGCGCGTTGCCGAGCACGGCGAGCGAGCAGCTACTCGAAGCGGGCGGCGAGTTTTACCTGAAAGCGAGGCAGGGCAGCAACACACTGCGCCTGAACCCTACGGCGCATGTGCGCCTGCACTTCCGAAATTCCCGGCTTTCCACTTTCTCCAACATGGCCGTGTTCTACGGCACCACCAGCAAGAATGTATTCAGCTGGTTGCCGCAGTCGAGCGCCGATATCAGCTCGTCGGTGGTGCAAGACAGCCTGCCCAGCCAGCCCCGCTCCTACCGCCTGCGCCTGAACAACGACAGCCTAGGTTGGGTCAGCTGCGCCCGCCTTGTAGATGCCAGACAGCAAACCACCGTGAGCATAGCAGTGTCGGGCGACGATGTGCAGTCCAAAAACACAATGGTGTTTCTGGTATTTAAGTCCCTGAATACCAGCGTGCGCGCGTATTCGCAGAGCAGCGACAATATCTTCTCCGCCCCGAACATTCCGGAAGGACTGGCAGTTACGGCAGTTGTACTCCGCAATGTAAACGGCTCCTATTTCTTCGGCCAACAGACCTTGCAGGTCGGCACCAATCAGATGTTCAGCCCGAGCATTTCGGCCGTGAGTGAAGAAGCCGCGGTAGCCGCTATTCGGGGCTTATAGCTCGATCATCGCCCAACAAAAAGCAGAGAGGTCAGGCGGAGTTCCGCCTGACCTCTCTGCTTTTACCAGAACCTAGGTCCAGTACTGAATCGGGGCGTTGGGGAAGCGCTGCTGCCACTCTTGGTAGAAGAACTGCTTCATAGAGCGCATGTCTTCGGGCTGGTACACGAACTTGGTGCCGCCGAACTTGTTGCGCTTCACGGCGCGCTTGGCCTCGTCGAAGTCGAGGCTGGTGTTGGGGTACCACTCCATCAGCACGTCTTTGGAGCCTGGCGTGAAGCGATGCGTGATGAACTCCACCGTCAGGTCGCAGGGAAAATCCATCACCTCGGCAATGCGGTCGAGCAAACCTAGGTAGTGCTCGCGCCAGTTCGGAATCTGCATAATGGGCGCTAGGATAATGCCTACCGGGTAGCCCCCGCCACCTAGCTCCCGCGGCAAAGCTAGCTTCCGCAGTGCTTGCAAACGCGCTTCCACCGAGGCAGTTCCGCCTTCCATGCGCCGAGCAATCTGCTCGGCGTTCAGACTGATACGCGCCCGCGTGCGGCCGTTGTGCGGCAGGTTGAGCAGCGAATCTACTTGGTTGTATTTGCTCACGAAGCGCAGCTGCGCGCCTTCGCGGGTGCCGTAATAGCGGATGCACTCGGCCAGGCTCCCGGTCAGGTGCTCAATGCCGAGTACGTCGGTGTAGCAGCTCACCTCGAAGCTCGTCACGCGGCCGGGCTGCTCATACTGAGCGGTATTGCGCAGCAGCTCCGGCAGGTTGGCGTAGGCGCGCACCACCGGCGGCCCTTGCAGGCTGCCGGCCAGGTAGCAATATTGGCAGTGGGCGGGGCAGCCTTCGGCCAGGTTCATCTGCCAGTCGGCGGAAGGCGGCGTGGGCTGAAGGCGGAAGTTGCTCGGCGGCGCCTTCACCACGGCCAGCGTATTCTTGGCGTTGCGGTAGGTCTCGCGCTCATCGGCGCCGCGCAAACCGGTGATGCGGTTACTCTTGAGCACTTCCACGGGCAGGCCTTGAGCCGTGATCCGCTCGTACATCTGCTGGCCAAACTCCTCCATCAGGGCGTCGGGCGTGAACAGCACCCGCTTGGGCAGCCACACCCGCGCCGAGTGGGTCAGCGGCTGCGGCGCAGGCGCTGCGGCCGGACTGGGAGTAAGAACGGGCAACTCGTCAAAAAGGGCTGTTTGGAGCATCTGAAGGCGTTTTTCGGCTGTGTATAGGTAACACACCGAGCGCCGGAATAGGTCCTTTTTGGGTGGGTTTTGGGGAGGTTTTTGGTGGTGTTTTTTGGTGATTGAGTAAGCTACCTAGCTAGGTTTCTATAGCGGCTTCGGAACTGTGAGCACTGTTGTGATTGCAAAACTCTTGGAGTAATTCAAGACTTGTAGCTAACCACTTTCCGATTAATACAACTCAGCGCGTTAGTCTCTGTTAAACCCTCTAACTCCCGACTGATTCCCTATAAGTTGTTGCTTCAGCGAAGCAAATTCATCACCGCTTAATATATTTCTTTGCTTAAGCCATAGCAACATTTCCAACTGGGGCTCTACAGGCAAATCCTTGTCAATAGTCGTATACTTACGTTTTAAGAAACCATGTATTCGTTCTTTAAGCGCATTCAAAAACTCTTTTATATCAGCCTCAGAGGGATTGTTATCATAAAGCTCAATCATCCCCGATGAATAAGTTGGAATGCACAAGACATGTTTTCTGCTTAGTAAAGTTGTTATCAAGAACACAACAAAGAAAATAAAGGATAGTGGAAGCAGCCCTGTAGCTATCCCATGCGAATTTTCGATAAGCCAAGCGATAGACTTAATCATTGTCACCCCTGAAAGTATACAAACCCACATATAGAATCTATCAATTTTAAACTCTCGAATCAATTTTTCATATTGTATTTCTTCATATGATATTATTACCTGTTTAGAACCAATTAGATTACCACGCAAATACATAATATCTTCTTCTCTAAACTCAATAGTTCTATAATTTAAGTATCTCTTTTGTTTAATTAAATTCATCTGAGTGTTTTTAATAAATGTTTTACAAAGTTTTACTCTTAATCCCCCTTACCTATCTTCTTTAAATTAAATACAACCAGCTTATTTCATCGATTAGACTTAGCAGTTACCACAAGTCCAGACCTAGAACTTCGTTTGCGCTGAACAAGAAATAACATTTTCGCCGCTCAACCAACTACGGTCAGGTTGCAAGAGGCCTGAAAAGGGAAACTCACCAGCTACCAGCCTAGCGACCCTAGGTCTGCCGGCGTGAGAACCGCCGCGCATCTATCTTGCGTACACTCCCGCGAATGGAATCTGCCATAGGTGTGGCTTACCGTTGCCTCAATTTCAGTTCTCCTTTTCATGAAAGCCCTCTTACTCATCGACGTTCAGAACGACTTCGTGCCCGGCGGCGCGCTGGCCGTGCCCGAAGGCAACCAGATTATTCCGCTGCTCAACCAGTTGCAACCTAGCTTCGACTTGGTGGTAGCCACGCAGGACTGGCACCCGCGGGCACACAAGAGCTTCGCTTCCAGCCACCTAGGGCAGCAGGTTTTCAATACGATCGAGCTGCACGGCCTGGAGCAGGTGCTCTGGCCCGACCACTGCGTGCAGGGCACACCCGGCGCCGAGCTGCACCCCGACCTGGACACGAGCCGCGTAGAAGCCATCTTCCGCAAAGGCACCAACCCCGAAATCGACAGCTACAGCGGCTTCTACGACAACGGTCACCAGAAATCCACTGGCCTCGGGGACTACCTGCGTGGCAAGGGCGCGACGCAGGTGTACGTGGCGGGCCTGGCCGGCGATTATTGCGTGTATTTCTCGGCCAAAGACGCCGTGCAAGCCGGCTTCGAAACCTTTCTGATTGAAGATGCCAGCCGGCCGATTTCGCCGGAGGGCTTTCAGCAGGCCAAGCAAGAGCTGCAACGCCTCGGCGGCCACGTCGTGCAGAGCAGCGCCCTGATGGGAACCTAGGTTTTTGCCTGCCTTTTACGCTGCTCATGACTGATCTGAACGCTCCGCTGATTCTTACCCTCGCCCTCGACGCCGAGGCAACGGCCTTCTTCAACGACCTGCGGCGCCAGCACTTTCCGCCCAACCGCAACTACCTCGACGCCCACCTGACGCTGTTTCACCACTTGCCCGGCGCCCGCTTCGAGGAGCTGACGCAGCAACTTGCGGCGCGCAGCCGCGTACAGTCTCCCTTGCAGCTGCGCGTGGCCGGCGTGCAATTCCTAGGTCAGGGCGTGGCGTATTCGGTGCAGAGTCCGGAGCTGGAAGCTCTGCACCGGGAGCTGCAAGCACAATGGCTCCCCGACCTCACGCCCCAGGATCAGCAGCGCCGCCGCCCGCATGTAACAGTTCAAAACAAGGTACGACCAGAAGTAGCGCGGGCCCTGCACGAGCAGCTCACGGCAGAGTTTACGCCCTTTGAAGCCTTAGGCACAGGCTTGCAGCTATGGGCTTACCGAAACGGCCCCTGGGAATGGCTCCGCACGTTTTCGTTTATCAATGAGCAGTGAGCAGAGTCAAAAATTAACCTAGACCGTCATGCTGAGCTGGTCGAAGCATCTCGCGTGCAATAGTAATTGGATTACTTTGGCAACGTCAGCACGCGAAATGCTTCGACCAGCTCAGCGTGACGGTCTGGCGACTTCCTAAACAGAACAGCTTCACCACCATTGCTCACTGCTCATTGTCAACTGACAACTGGTAAATGTTAACTGGTAACTGAAAAAATGCTTCCTGACCTCTTAGACTTACCCATGCCACTTGAGCAGGCACTTTATGTGTCGGGCACGCTGGCCTGCGGCCTGCTGGGCGGCCTGGTTATCAAGTGGGTGATATTTGCGCTACTGCGTGCCTACAACCGCCGCGCTGATGCGCCGCTGGCGACGCACTCCCTGGCCCGGCACCTCAGCCGACCTAGCACTTACTTCCTGCCGGTGCTGGTGCTGTCGTTTGTGCTGCCGCTGGTGCCGCTGGCGCCCAGGTCGCTTGAAGTGCTGCGGCGCTTCGTGGAAACGACTCTGATTGCCACATTTGCTTGGGGCCTGATCAAGACGGTTGATGTCATTGAAGACCTCGTGCGGCAGCATTATCAGGTTATGGAAGGTGATAATCTGCGGGTGCGCAAGCTGTTCACGCAGCTTCAGTTTATCAAAAAGCTAGCTATTACCTTGATTGCCTTTCTGGCCGTTGGGCTTATTCTGATGAGCTTCGCGACGGTGCGCCGCATCGGGACGGGGCTGCTGACTTCGGCGGGCATTGCCAGCGTTATTATCGGCTTCGCAGCCCAACGCTCGCTCAGCAACCTGCTCGCCGGCTTCCAGATTGCCTTCACGCAGCCCATCCGGCTGGACGACGTGCTGGTGGTGGAAGGCGAATGGGGCCGGGTAGAAGAAATTACGCTGACCTACGTGGTGGTGCGCATCTGGGACGAGCGGCGGCTGGTGCTGCCGCTCAACTACTTCATGGAGAAGCCTTTCCAGAACTGGACCCGCACCACCTCGCAGCTGCTCGGCACCGTGTTTCTGTACGCTGACTACACGCTGCCGGTGGAGGAAGTGCGCGCCGAGCTGAAGCGCATCGTGGAACAGGAACCGCTGTGGGATCGGCGCGTGTGCGTGCTGCAAGTCACTGATTCCAAGGAGCGAACCATGGAGCTACGCGCCCTGGTAAGCGCCGCCGACTCCAGCCGCACCTTCGACCTGCGCTGCATCGTGCGCGAGAAATTGGTGGCTTTCATTCAGCAGCAGTTTCCGGAAAGCTTGCCCAAAACCCGCTCCCTTGTTGCCGGCTCCGACCAGCCCTTTACGCTGGCGAATGTTGTGGCCAATGAAAGCTAGTGGGAACCGTCATGCTGAGCTTGTCGAAGCATCTCTACCGCTTCGTTTTCACGATAGGAATTACTTTGGCGGTAGAGATGCTTCGGCAAGCTCAGCATGACGGTTCCACACAACCTAGGTTCGTGCTTTTGCTTCCTGGTCGGCCACGAATTCCTGGAGCAGGCTCTGCAATTCCGGGGAGGCGTTGTGTGCCCGCGGCAGCAGAAAGTTGCGCTTGCTAGGGTCCACGTAGCCAGCGATATACACGAAATCAGAAAGATCCAGCGGCACGAATCCCATGCTCCAATCGGGAAACACCCGGCGCGGCACGGGTCCATCGACCAGGGTGGCGACTTCCGTGTGGCGCGGGTCGCGGCGGATTTTCTCGTAGAGCATTCGCACCACCTCCTGCTCGCCCTCCAGCACCTGCATAATCATGCCTTCGCTGTAGAGCAGGAGCCCCGTGATGCGAAGATCGTGGTTGGTAGCGCGGGCTTTCAGCAGAATATCCTTCAACTGTTCATCGCTCATCGCCCCGGTGGCCGAGCTTGTATACAGAATCTGATGTATCGTCATTCTTGAAACAGGAAACCCAGGCAGCAACTTGCGAGCGGCAGCGCAGGCATGAATAAAAGACGCAGGGTAACGACGGTGGGCAAACCGTATGTACCCCAAATAGCTGAGTTTGTTTCTTTTGGGGCTAATAATCTGCGCGGCAGGTTTTCCAGTCATCTGACCAAGCCGTATTTGGCTGAGAGCCGTAAAATGGCTTTGTAGCACGCTATTCGGCCCAAAAAACTAGCAGTAATTCAAGAAGTCTTGCTTTTAAATAGACTCACATTGAAGAATGCAGTGTAGTTTGGCCGGTTGAAAAGCCGTGTGCCCGATTTCGGAACGACCTCCCCAGGGAGAAAGGCCCGGAATTACGCGCGTATTTTCCGAACAAGATTCCTTCTTTTGATGTTCAACGTACTTATTTGGAGTCATACTAAAGCGCATGAGCACCAGCGATAATTCTTCCACTTTACGCCCTGATGTTGTTCTGATCGGGGCGGGCATTATGAGCGCCACTTTGGGCGTCATGCTCAAGGAACTGCAACCCGAACTGACCATCGCCGTTTTCGAGCGGCTTGATGTGGCCGCCGCCGAAAGCTCCGACGCCTGGAACAACGCCGGCACCGGCCACTCCGCCTTCTGCGAGCTGAACTACACGCCCCAGAAAGCCGATGGCTCCGTTGACATCTCGAAGGCCATCAATATTGCGGAGTCGTTTGAGGTATCGAAGCAATTCTGGTCGTATCTGGTCCAGAAAATCGACTTCAAAACTCCGCAAAATTTCATCAACAGCATTCCGCACATGAGCTTTGTGTGGGGTGAAAGCAATGTTGACTACCTGAAGAAACGCCGCGAAGCGCTGGTGAAGTCGCCGCTCTTCAAAGGCATGGAATACAGCGAAGACCACCAGCAGCTTCAGCAATGGATGCCGCTGGTGATGGAAGGCCGCAACCCCAGCGAGAAAGTAGCCGCCACCCGCATGGAAATCGGCACCGACGTGAACTTTGGCGCCCTCACCCGTGGCCTGTTCAACATGCTGCGCGAGCAGCCGGGCGTGAGCTTCCACTTCAATCACGAAGTAACCAAGCTGCGCCGCGAGCCGGATGGTACCTGGTACGTGAAAGCCAAGGACCTAGGTACCGGCGAAAAAGTGCGCGTACACAGCAAATTCGTGTTTATCGGGGCTGGTGGCGGCTCACTGCCGCTGCTCATCAAGTCGGGCATTCCGGAGGGCAAAGGCTTCGGCGGCTTCCCCGTGAGTGGGCAGTGGCTGAAATGCACGAACCAGGAAATCATTGAGCGTCACCATGCTAAGGTGTACGGCAAAGCCAGCGTGGGCTCGCCGCCTATGTCGGTGCCGCACCTGGATACGCGCGTGATCAACGGCAAGCGCGAGCTGCTGTTCGGTCCCTACGCGGGCTTCAGCACCAAGTTCCTCAAGCAAGGCTCCTTCCTCGACTTGCCGGGTTCAATCAAAACCGGCAACCTGCGGCCCATGATTATTGCCGGCCTCAAGAACATTCCGCTGACGCGCTACCTCATCAACCAGGTTCGCCAGTCGCCGGAAGACCGCTTGTCGGCGTTGCGCGAGTATCTGCCCAACGCCAACAGCAAGGACTGGGAGCTGGAAGTCGCCGGTCAGCGCGTGCAGGTTATCAAGAAAGACCCCGTGCAGGGCGGTGTACTGGAGTTTGGTACTGAAGTAGTTAGCGCCGCCGACGGCTCTATTGCCGCGTTGCTGGGTGCCTCGCCCGGCGCTTCCACGGCCGTGAGCATCATGGTGAGCCTGATTCAGCGCTGCTTCAAAGACAAAGCTAGCTCGCCGGAGTGGCAGGCCAAGTTCAAGCAGATGATTCCGTCGTTTGGGCAGAAGCTGAACGATAACCCGCAGTTGTGCGAGCAGATTCGCAACAACACCAGCGAGGTGCTAGGTTTGAACGTCGGCGAACCGGCGTAACAATCAATTGTTCAACGCAGAAGCGGCCCTGGAAACTGTGTTTCCGGGGCCGCTTCCGTTATTGTCTGACGGCTACTGGTAGTTTTTCAGGTCCTGTTCCATCTGCGTCATTGCTTGCCGCAGCAGCTTTTCGATTAAATCGACCAGCTGTTGGAGAGTGGCCTGCTCGAATGGGCCGGTCCAGTTTTCGAGCTGCTTGACGGGTTCCAGCACCTGCTGCATCTGCATGTGCGTCAGGCTAGGCCGGATCTGGTGCGCGGCTTCCTGGAGAGTAGCTACATTACCCGCCGCAAAGCCGGCGCGGATACTGGCTAGCACTTCTTCGCTGCTTTTCAGGAACGTACGCAGCATGAAGCCCACAAACTTGTGGTCGTTGCCGGCCATTTCCTGCAACAAGTCAGGCCGGTAGAGCGGAGCACCTAGGTCACCTGGGGCTGGCGCCGGAGCCCGCGGCAGCCAGTCGTGCACCATTTTCAGCAACTGATCTTCGCGGAAGGGCTTCGACAAGTAATCGTTCATTCCTGCTGTCAGGCACTTCTGATTGTCTCCCTGAATAGCGTTGGCAGTCAGGGCAATGATGGGCGTCTGCAAACCTAGCTCCTGCCGCAGCTGGCTGGTGGCTTCCAGGCCGTTCATCACCGGCATGTGCATGTCCATCAGAATCAGGTCGAACGCCTGCTGCCGGGCCATAGCTACCGCGATGGCGCCATTCTCCGCTTCCGCAACCTGGATGTGAGCCTGTTCCAGCAGTGTTTTGGCCAGCATCCGGTTGAATTCGTTGTCCTCCACCAGCAGCACGCGCTTGCCACGCAGCTCTTCCCGAATCGTGTTCAGGCTCCCGGTCAGCTCGGTGCGGGGCAGGTCGGCGCCGGAGCCAATGGATAATTGCAGGGCAAACGTGCTCGTAGTGCCTTGGTGCTTTTCGCTCTCGATCTGGATTTCGCCGCCCATCAGATCCACCAGGTTGCGGGAGATATGCAGCCCTAGACCGGTGCCGCCAAACTTGCGGGAAATAGACGAGTCTTCCTGGCTGAAGCTCTGAAACAACGAACCTAGGTATTGCTGATCCATGCCGATGCCCGTGTCGCGCACCTTAAACTCGACCACCACCTTTTGCTCCAACGTGCCCGCCAGCTTGCAGGAAACGCGCACCTGCCCTTTTTCAGTGAACTTGATGGAGTTACCGGCCAAGTTGAGCAGCACCTGCGTGATACGGTGCGGGTCGCCGATGAGCACCTCCGGAATGCCGGCTCCGACCTGCATCAGAAGGCTCAGGCCTTTGTCTTCCGCTTTATACTGCAAGGTTTTCTCCACCTGCTCAAACACATTGCGCAAGCTGAACCCAATGTGCTCGATGGTCATCTTGCCCGCATCAATCTTCGATTGGTCGAGAATGTCGTTGATGATGACCAGCAGGCTTTCGGCGGAGGTGGTGATGGCGCGCAGGTAGTTATCCTGCTGGGCGGAGAGCGGCGTTTTGTTCAGCAGCTGACTCATGCCCAGAATGGCGTTCATGGGCGTCCGAATCTCGTGGCTCATATTGGCCAGAAACCGCTCCTTGGCCTTCGCCGATTCTTCCGCTACTTCTTTGGCTTCCCGCAAGCTGGTTTGCAGCCGCTTTTGCTGGGTAATATCCAGGTGCACCCCAATAGAGCCAACGTGCTGTTTCTCATCATTATATAGAGGTGCCCCACTCACCATCAGCCACTTCACCTGGCCCTGTTTAGTTTCGATGGCAAGCTCATACGAATCTGAGATACCCAGGGGCCGCAGCTTCTTCTTCTTCTCAATTAGCTGCTTACTTTCAGGATTTTGTGCAAACAGCTTATCCAGCGTGTCTCCCAGCAGCTCTTCGACGCTGTAGCCAGTCATCTCACCGTAGCTGTTGTTGGCAAAAAGCACCTTGCCTTCCCGGTCTATCTCCACCAAACCTAGGTTGAGGTTTTCCAGAATGCCGCGATATTTCTCTTCCCGCCGCCTCAAAACCTCCTCTTCGTTTTTGCGGACCGTCACATCCTCGTACTTCCACAGAAAGCCGATATAATGGTCGTGCACGAAGATGGGCGTAGAGTCGCGCGACAATACGCGCCCATCTTTCAGGACGATTGTATCTTCCCGAACGGCTTGCCGCTGTTGGCGGATGGTGTTGATACGCTGGATGAAGCCTGCTTCGTCGCTGAAAACGGGTTTCGCTTCCTCAGCCAACGTCAGGCAATCGGCCCCGATCAGTTCATCGGGCGAGCCAACCAACCCAAATAGGCGGCAGAACGCCTCGTTTGCCAGCACAATCTTCTGGTGCTCATCTTCTAGCAGCACAGCACCTTGCAAACTAGCAATAGTGCTAACCAGGCGCAGGGTGGAAGCCTCAAGAGCCATTTTCGCCTCCGTTACTTCCGTGACGTCGGTGTGGGTGCCGGTCAGGATCAGGGGCTTGCCGGCCTCATCGCGCTGCGTAATCATCGCCCGCGACAAGATCCATTTGTCTGGCCCGGGCTGATCAACTATCTGGTACGTAACGGAATACAGCGGCACTTCGCCGCCTACAACCCGCGCCAGCGCTTCACTGGCCGCGGCGAGGTCCTGCGCACGCACGTTGGCATACCAAGGGCAGCCGGTTGTCGGATGCTGCCGATTATCGTACCCCAGCAGGTCGCGGTATTTTGCGGAGATAATAAGCTCTTTTGTTTGCAGGTTATACTCCCACGTATCGTTGCCGACGCCCTCCATTGCCGCACGCCAGCGCTGGTCGCTTTCCCGAATAGTCTGCTGAGCCAGCACGGCAGCGGTCGTGTCGTTCATAATGCCGCGATACAGCACGCCGTCCTCATCCTCTTCGGCCAGAATGGCATCGGCCCGCCACCACCGCAGCGGCTGGCCGGGCACTACCATGCGCCCTTCAAACTGCCACGGGCTCCGCAGCCGCTTCGACTCCTCAATGGACTGCCGCCACCGCGCCCGGTCTTCCGGATGAATGAAGCTAGGTATCAGGGGAACATCGGCGGCCGTAATCCCGAAGAGCTCCTTGAACTTAGGAGTGCCGTAGGTGGCATAGTACGTGCCGTCGAGGTTTTCGCGCCATTCGTAGAGAGCACCCGGCGCACTTTCAATCAGGGTGCGAAAACGCTGCTCGTTGTCGATCAGGGCTAGCTGCGCGGTTTTCCGCTCCGTGATGTCCTCGATCATCGTCGCATACAGCACGGCCTGCCGCTGCTTATTCAGGAGCGGCTGCGCTTTTATCCGGATCCAGCCAGTGCCGCTAGATGGCTCAGAATTTGGGATTTCAAATTCGTAGGGGAGGCTTTGAGCCCGGCACTCCTGTATGTAAGCTGCCGTCGCGCTGTCAAGGAAATTTCCGTCCAAGATTGACTTTCTGGGCAGGCTTGCCAAGTCGGCTTCCTTGTAGCCCCACAGCTTGGCAACACCCTCATTTATCCAGAGATAGTTGCCCTGCAGATCCGTCAGCACAACCGCCGTGAACAGCTTCTCCACCAGAAATAGCAGCTGCTCCAGATTGCCAACTTCTGGCAGACAGGGCAACGCGGCTTGCACCCGGTTCGGGGACTCCAAACGCGCACGCAACGTCTGGATTTCCTGTTCCTGCTGGGCTACTATTTCGAGCAACCGAGCAAGCTCGGCCGTCAACGTCGCATTGTCTTCCATTAAACCTGCTTTGTTGCAGTATTAAGTAACCTAGTAATGCTCTTACCTTTTTATTGGTTCGAAAGAGAATAAACCCAACTTATAATGCGCCCGGAAGGGCTCCCACGAGGGAAACAAAATTACTAGTAAAAGCAGAGTAATCGAACAATCCACTCTTTGCTTTACAGATCAGCCCGAAAAGCGCCTGCCGAAAGGGAGCCGGCGGATTTTACCCTAGCCAAAAACGTCATGGCAGGCGCAAGAGCAGTGAAAGCGGGGCAGGAAATACCCTCCAAGATAACATCCTACAACAAGTTGTCAATTGCCGAGACAGCCGGGGCTGTCGCGCTTCTAATTTTGTAAAAGCGCTCTGTTGCCGCTTGGTCAATTATACGATAACACCATCGGTCCTCTTCCTTATAGACTTACGCGCAGAGCACGGCCTAGGTCTTTCACGCTACCATAACCACCCTACCACCGCCACCCGAGGGATGAAAAAGACTTGCCTTCAGCACTTGCTCCGGACGCTGGTCGCCCTCGTTTTTTGCGCCGCCTTCCAGCTCCGGCCCGCCGCGGCCGCCGACCTGGAAGTGGGACAGCTGAAGTGCGCGTATGCCCCCGTGCCATTGGGCGTACAAACTCCGGCCCCTAACCTGAGTTGGCAGCTAGCTTCCGAGCAGCGCAACACCCGGCAAACCGCCTATCGAGTGCTGGTTTCGGATAACGAAAAGCTACTTAGTCAGCACGTTGGCAACATCTGGGATTCCCAAAAAGTAACTTCCGACGCTTCCATTCAGGTTCGCTACGCGGGCCAGCCGCTGCAATCCACCAAAACCTACTACTGGCAAGTGATGGTGTGGGACCAGGCCGGGCGCGCTTCGGCGTGGTCGAAGCCGGCCAAGTGGCAGATGGGCCTGCTCGCGCCCGCCGACTGGGAAGGCGCGCAATGGATAGCCTACGAGGAGCTGCCCGCCGCGCAAGTAGACGTGCTGCCGGTAGACGGCAAGAAGGATATTGCACAGAACAACAATGTGTTGCCGCTGCTGCGCAAGGATTTTACCGTGCGCAAGCGCTTGGCACGCGCCACGGCTTTCATCAGCGGCCTAGGTCAGTTTGAGATGAGCCTGAACGGGCAGAAAGTCGGGAACCATTTCCTGGACCCCGCCTGGACCAAGTACAACAAACACGCCCAGTACGTCACCTTCGACCTTACCGGGCAGCTGAAGAAAGGCCCGAACACCCTCGGGGTGATGCTCGGCAACGGGTTCTACTACGTGCCGCCCGTGAAAGGTCGGTTCCGCAAGCTGAAATCGGCGTTTGGCTACCCCAAGCTGCTGTGCCGCGTTGTGCTTGACTACCAAGATGGTAGCAGCGAAAACATCATCAGCGACGCCACCTGGAAAACTGCCCCCGGCCCGATCACCTTTTCCAGCATCTACGGCGGCGAGGACTACAACGCCACGCTCGAACCGACGGGCTGGGACGCACCTAGGTTCAACGATGCAGCTTGGAAAACCGCGCTGGTAGTAAGCGGCCCGCCCGAAGTAACGTCGCAATCGGCCGAGCCGCTGAAAGTACACGAGACGTTTACGGCCCGGAAAATTACGGCCGTGCAGCCCAATAAGTGGCTGTACGATTTTGGGCAGAATGCTTCGGGCATCATCGAACTCAAAGTGCAGGGCCGGGCCGGCGACACGATTCGGGTTTACCCGGCCGAACTCTTAAAAGCCGACAATACGGCCGCGCAGCGCGCGACGGGCGGCCCGTACTACTTCACGTATGTGCTTAAGGGCAAAGGCCTTGAAACGTGGCGGCCGCGCTTCAGCTACTACGGTTTCCGCTACGCGCAGGTGGAAGGCGGCGTGCCGAAAGGTGAAGCGAATGCCAGTAACCGACCAGTAATCGTGGCCCTGACTGCGCTGCACACCCGCAACGCCGCGCCCCGCGTCGGCGAGTTCAGCTGCTCCAACGACCTGTTCAATCGTACTAACAAGCTGATTGACTGGTCGATCAAGAGCAACCTGGCCAGCGTATTTACCGACTGCCCGCACCGCGAAAAGCTAGGTTGGCAGGAGGAAACGCACCTGATGGGCAGCTCTATCCGCTACAACTACGACATTGCCGCGCTCTGCCGCAAAGTCATTGAAGATCTGCGGGTTTCGCAGCTGCCCGACGGGCTGATTCCGGAAATTGCGCCCGAATACGTGAAGTTTGAGTGGGGCGGCGACATGTTCCGCGACTCGCCCGAGTGGGGCAGCAGCAGCATTATTCTGCCTTGGTACGTGTACCAATGGTACGGCGACCAGCAGGTATTGGCCGAGAGCTACCCCATGATGCAGCGCTACGTGGCGTACCTCGGTACGAAAGCCGACGGCCACATTCTCAGCCAGGGGCTAGGTGATTGGTACGACTTAGGTCCGAAGCCGCCGGGCGTGTCGCAGCACACGCCGATGGGCGTAACCGGCACGGCTACTTATTATTATGACCTTACGATTCTGGCTAACGTTGCGCATCTGCTGGGCAAAGCCGACGATGCGGCCCGCTACGAAAAGCTAGGTGCGGAGGTGAAGGCCGCTTTCAACGCCCGCTTTTTCAACAAAACGACCAAGCAATACGCCACCGGCAGCCAGGCCGCCAATGCCATGGCCGTGTACATGGGTCTGGTAGAGCCGCAGGACAAAGCTGCTGTGATAGAGAACATTGTGCAGGACATTCGCAGCCGCAACAACAGCCTGACGGCTGGCGACATCGGCTACCGCTACCTGCTGCAAGTGCTCGACGAGGCCGGCCGTTCCGACGTCATCTTCACCATGAACAACCGCTCCGACGTGCCCGGCTACGGCTACCAGCTCGCCAAAGGTGCCACGGCCCTGACTGAATCGTGGGCGGCGCTGCCCACGGTGTCGAACAACCACCTGATGCTAGGTCACCTGATGGAATGGTTTTACGGCGGGCTCGCCGGCATCCGGCCCGCTGATGGCGCGGTGGCCTTCAACAAGATTGAAATCCGACCAACGCCGGTAGGTGATGTAACGTCGGCTAAAGCCAGCCATGAGTCGCCTTACGGGCTGATTGTCAGCAGTTGGCAGAAAACCGGCAATGCCTTCGAGCTAACAGCAACCATTCCGGCCAATACCACTGCCACGGTTTACCTGCCTGCCACGGCCTCTTCTAAAATTATGGAAGGCAACGTCGCCGTAGCTCAGCACAACGATTTGAAACTCCTAGGTTTTGAGCAAGATCGGGCGCGCATCAGTGTGGGCTCGGGCACTTATCATTTTGTAGTTACGCCCTGAGAAAAGACCGTCATGCTTCGGCAAGCTCAGCATGACGGTCTAATGCCTTACTCCCTTCCCTAGCCTCCGCATGAAACGCCACCTAGCCTACATTCTTTCTTTAGTCCTGCTGAGTTCGGTTTCCGCGTGGGCCCAAGCGAAACCTAAAGAGGTGCCAGCCACCGAGATGCAGAAGGTGTACGAGGAAGTAAAGACGCCGCACAAGTACGGCCTCGTGCTCGTGACCGACGACAACAAGAAGAAAATGGATTGCCCGAGCGTGTTTCGCAAAGGCAACCAGTGGTACATGACCTACATCATCTTCGACGGCCGCGGTTATGAAACTTGGCTGGCGCAGAGCAAAGATTTGCTGAAGTGGGAGACGAAGGGCAAGCTCATGTCCTTCACCGACACCACCGACTGGGATACGAACCAGAAGGCCGGCTATGTGGCTTTGCAGGACTTCAAGTGGGGCGGCAGCTACGAGTGGCAGCCCTACCAGGGCAAGTACTGGATGTCGTATTTCGGCGGCAACTCCCGTGGTTATGAGAAAGGTATGCTGTCCATCAGCATGGCCTACACTACCAAAGACCCGACCACCGTGCACCAGTGGGAGCGGCTGCCCCAGCCCGTACTGAAGCCCAACGACCCGGATGTGCGCTGGTGGGAAAACCACACCATCTACAAAAGCTCGGTGATCTGGGACAAGAGCAAGCTCACCGGCCACCCCTTCGTGATGTACTACAACGCCAACGGCGACAGCATCGACAAGAAGCGCGGGGCCGAGCGCATCGGCATGGCCGTGTCGGATGATATGACGCACTGGGCTAGGTTCCGCCGCAACCCCGTGATGAATCACCACAAAGGCATCACCGGCGACGCACTTATTCAGAAAATGAACGACGTGTATGTGATGTTTTATTTCGGCGCGTTTTATCCGGGCGTAAGTGGCGCCGTTAATCGTTTCGCCTGCTCCTACGATTTAGTTAACTGGACCGACTGGCAAGGCGCTAATTTAATTGAGCCCTCGGAGCCGTACGACGCAATGTTTGCGCACAAATCATTTGTCGTGAAATATAAAGGCGTGGTGTATCATTATTACTGCGCCGTTAATAAATCCGATCAGCGCGGAATTGCAGTTGCCACCTCAAAGGATTTAGGGAAAAGCAAATTAAATTTTATTGCGCCACCCCCCTTCCAAAGCAAAGAATAATTAGAACAATGTAGCGCTAAGCTCCAGCTTGGCGCATCGTTGAACGAGTCGTTGCAACAACCTAGGTGCTAGTTGTTCAACGACACGCGAAGCACAGGCTTCGCGCTAATCTTTCTACTTTCTAAGCCAAAATCTAGTACCCGATTTCATGTCCAGAGTTTATTTAATCTGTTGCGCATTATTTCTCCTAGGTCAGGCAGCGTTTGCGCGACCGATTTCTAGGGTCGTGATAGATTTTAACAAAGACTGGAAATTCTACCTAGGTGATGATGCTCAAGCCAAAGAAGTGCAGTTCAACGACGCCCAGTGGCGCCGCCTGACGCTGCCCCATGATTGGAGCATCGAGGGAAAATTTGACGAGAAAAACCCCGCCAAACCAGAGGGCGGCGGCTTACCGACCGGCATCGGCTGGTACCGCAAAACCTTCGTGCTGCCGGCTGATGCGAAGGACCGTCATGTTTTTATCGAGTTCGACGGTGTGTACTGCAACAGCGAAGTATGGATTAACGGGCACTCACTGGGCAAGCGGCCGAATGGTTATATCTCGTTTCGCTATGAACTCACGCCTTTCTTGAAGCCGGGCAAGCAGCCGAATATCCTAGCCGTGCGGGTCGACAACTCGGCGCAGCCGAACTCGCGTTGGTACTCGGGCTCCGGCATTTACCGCAACGTGCGGCTGATCACAACAGGCAAGATAGCTGTAGATCAGTGGGGTACGTTCGTGACAACCCCGAAGGTTGACAACAGTTCCGCCGCTGTTCGGGTGAGCACCAACGTGCGCAACACCACCGGCAAGCCGCAGCAGGTGAGCGTCGTAGCGACGATCTACGACGCCGCGGGCAAGCAAGTAGCCGAGCGGATCAATCCTAGCCTCACGCTGCGCGACACCCTGACGACTGTAACGCAGGACCTAGTCTTGGCGCAACCTAAGTTGTGGTCTGTTGAGCAGCCGTATTTGTACAGGGTTGTCACGACGATAAAGAGCAAGCAGGGCGTGGAGGACAGCTACGAGACGCCGCTTGGTATTCGCTATTTCGGCTTCGACGCGCAGAAGGGCTTTTCGCTAAATGGCAAAACGATGCGCATCTTGGGCGTGTGTCAGCACCACGACCTAGGTGCCTTGGGCGCGGCCGTGAATGTGCGAGCCATGGAGCGGCAGCTGGAAATTTTGCGAGCCATGGGCTGCAACGCCATCCGCACGGCGCACAACCCGCCCGCACCGGAGCTGCTCGACCTCTGCGACCGGATGGGCTTCTTGGTGCTGGACGAGGCCTTCGACATGTGGCAAAAGAAGAAAAACGGCCAGGACTACCACATTGATTTCAAGCAATGGCACCGCCGCGACCTAGAGGACCAAATCCGGCGCGACCGGAACCATCCGTCGGTATTTATATGGAGCATCGGCAACGAAATCCGCGAGCAGTTTGACAGCACCGGCACGCGCCTTACCAAGGAACTGACCGCCATTGTGAAGGGCCTCGACACCACCCGACCCGTCACCTCGGCGCTGACGGAGCAGGAACCTGACAAGAACTTTATGAGCCAGGCGGGCGTGCTCGACGTGCTGAGCTTCAACTACAAGCACGAAGGCTACCCTGAGCTTCCCAAGCGGTTCCCCAATCAAATCTTCCTAGCTACCGAAACCGCCGCGGCCTTCGAAACCCGGGGCCACTACGACCTGCCTTCCGACAGTATCCGCGTGTGGCCCAAAGACGGCAAAACCAAGCTCACCAACGGCAACCCGGATTTCACCGCCTCGTCGTACGACAACGCTCGGCCCTATTGGGGTGCCACGCACGAAGCGGCTTGGGGCGCCATCAAGAAGAATCCGCACCTCACTGGCCTATTCGTGTGGTCGGGCTTCGACTACCTCGGGGAGCCCCTGCCTTATCCGTGGCCGGCGCGCAGCTCCTATTTCGGCCTAATCGACCTAGCCGGCTTCCCGAAGGATGCCTATTACCTCTACCAAAGCGAGTGGAGCAGCAAGCCCGTGCTGCACATTTTGCCGCACTGGAATTGGTCGGCGGGCCAGACGGTGGATGTGTGGGCCTACTACAACAATGCCGACGAGGTAGAGCTTTTCCTAAATGGTAAGTCGCTAGGCGTAAAGAAGAAAGGCAACGACGACTTACATGTAATGTGGCGCGTGCCGTATGCGCTTGGCACCCTGCAAGCTGTGTCGCGCAAGGGCGGCCAAACGGTACTCAAGCGCACCATCAGCACCGCCGGCAAACCCGCCAAAATCGAACTCACCGCCGACCGGAACGCCCTCAAAGCCGACGGCCGCGACCTAGCTTTCGTGACTGTGCGCGTGCTAGACGACAAAGGCAACCTAGTGCCAAATGCTGATAACCTTGTCAACTTCACTGCCAGCGGTCCAGCTTCGATAGCCGGCGTAGACAACGGCTACCAAGCTAGCTTAGAGCCTTTTAAAGCAAACTACCGCAAGGCCTACAATGGCATGTGCCTAGCCATCATCCAGACGCAGGAGAAAGGTGGCAACATCACGCTCACCGCTACGGCCGAGGGCTTAGCCCCGGCGAGTATTACCCTGCAAAGTATGCAAAGTAAGCCCTGACGTAGGCGCCTCACCCCCGGCCCCCTCTCCGAAATGAAGAGAGGTAGCCAAACGAGTTAAGAATTGATTGAAAGCAACATGAATAGGCTTCACCCACATTATACTACCAATTGGAGTCGCTCTGGCTCCCCCTCTCCATTTCGGAGAGGGGGCCGGGGGGTGAGGCGCCCCATCTGGACGGCCCTGCTCCTCCTCCTTGCCTCAGTTGCAGCAAACGCCCAAGAAGCTAGCGTGTACTACTTCCCCGGCGTCTCAAACCCACCTAAAATCTACACCGGCGAAGGCTGGGACAACCCATTAATCTCAGAACTCAACCGCGACCCGTCGCGAGCTACGGCCTATTCTTTCACGAATGAAAAAGACGCCCTAGCTGGAGACCGAACGAAGTCGCGCTTGCTCTCCTTGAACGGCAATTGGGACTTCAACTTTGTAAGCAAACCCGCCGATGCGCCGCAGGATTTTTATAAGAGCCGGGTGCAAGGGTGGAAGCAGCTAGAAGTGCCTTCCAACTGGGAAATGAAGGGCTACGACTTGCCGATTTATAAGAGCGCAAAGTACCCGTTTCGGCCCGTTAATCCGCCGTTCGTGCCGCAGGATTACAACGGCGTGGGTTCGTACCAGCGCACTTTCACGGTGCCAGCCAATTGGAAAGATTTGAACGTGACGCTGCACTTTGGCGGCGTCAGCTCGGCGTTTAAGGTGTGGGTGAATGGCCGGTTCCTAGGGTATGGCGAAGACAGCTGCTTGCCCTCGGAGTTCAACGTGACGCCTTATCTGCAAGCCGGCGAAAACACGGTTTCGGTGCAGGTAATCCGTTGGAGCGATGGTTCTTACCTCGAAGACCAAGACCACTGGCGGCTGAGTGGCATTTACCGGGAGGTGATGCTACTGGGTGAGCCGAAGATGCGCATTGCTGATTTTCACTGGCAGGCCAAGCTCGATAAGCAGTACCGCGACGCGGTGCTGAGCATCCGGCCTAGGTTGGAAAACTTCACCGGCAATGACGACCTCACCGGGTATCTGCTGAAGGCCCAGCTCTATAATAAGAACGGCCAAGCTGTTTTTGCCAAGCCGCTGGAGCGTACCGGCGATGCCATCATCAACGAGAAATATCCGCGCCTCGACAACCGCAAGTTTGGCTTGCTGGAAACCACCGTGGCGAACCCCGCTAAGTGGAGCGACGAGCAGCCCAACCTCTACACCCTGGTGCTCACGCTGGAAAAGGACGGCAACGTGCTGGAAGCCAAGAGCTGCAAGCTAGGTTTCCGCGCCATCGAGTTTTCCAAGACCGACGGCAAGCTGCTCATCAACGGCAAGGTGACCTACCTTTACGGCGTGAACCGCCACGACCACCACCCGACCAAGGGCATGGCCGTATCGCGCGAGGATATTCGGCAGGATGTGCGCACACTCAAGCAGTTCAATTTCAACTGCATCCGCACCAGCCACTACCCCAACGACCCGTACTTCTACGACCTCTGCGACGAGTACGGCATCTTGGTGATGGATGAGGCCAACCTCGAAACGCACGGCCTAGGTTCCAAACTCAGCAACGACCCGAGCTGGACGCAGGCCTATGTATCGCGCAGTAACCGCATGGCTCTACGCGACAAAAACCACCCGAGCGTCATCTTCTGGAGCCTAGGCAACGAATCGGGGCGGGGACCAAACCACGCCACGATGGCCGCCTGGCTGCACGACTTCGACATCACGCGCCCCGTGCACTACGAGCCCGCCCAAGGCGACCCGCACCTCGACGGCTACATCGACCCATCGGACCCGAACTATCCCAAGAATCACGCGAAACGCATTCAAGTGCCGCGCGACCAAGCCTACGTGGACATGGTCAGCCGCATGTACCCCACGCTGACCACCGGCGCGCTGCTGGCCAACCAGCAAAACGGCGACAACCGGCCGATTTTCTTCTGCGAATACTCGCATTCCATGGGCAACGCCACCGGCAACATGAAGGAGTTCTGGGACGGCTGGCGCTCCACCAAGCGCGTGATTGGCGGCTGCATCTGGGAGTTCAAAGACCAAGGTTTGCTGAAGCGCGACTCCTTGGGCACGCCCTTCTACGCCTACGGTGGTGATTTTCAGGAGAAATACTTCGACGACTTCACCATCAAAGGCATTGTGGCCTCGGATGGTAAGCCGCACGCAGCCATCTACGAATGCAAGCGCGTGTACCAGCCCGCCGAGTGCGTGCTGACGGATGCCGCCAAAGCCCTGATCAAGGTAACGAACCGCCACGCCACAGAGTCGCTGGGCATTTACAACGTCTCGCTCGTGGTGCGGGAAGATGGGAAAGTGGTAGCTACCAAACCATTATCTCGCCTGCGGTTGGCGGCGGGCAAGGACACGACTATCAGCCTCAAACCCTATCTGCCAAAGCTGAAAGCCGGTTCGGAATACCTAGCCGACATCCACTTCACCCTGCCGCAGTCCACGCTTTGGGCAGATAAGGGCCACGAGGTAGCTTCAAACCAGTTTGAACTAACCAGCCTAGCTAAGCCCACGAGCAAACCGCAGTCGTACGCGGCGCTCACCACGCGGGAAGATGCCAGCGCCTACACGCTGAGCGGCAAGGGTTTCCAAGCCACTTTCGACAAAACCAGCGGCGCCCTCACCTCCTACCGCTGGAACAACCAAGAGCAAATCCTAGCTCCGCTCCTGCCCCACTTCACCCGCCCCCTCACCGACAACGACCGGCGCGGCTGGAAGGCCGACAAGAAGTCGAAGGAGTGGTTTGAACCTAGCTTAAAGCTCAAGAACATCGCACTCGATCAGGCGCAAAAAGGCGTAGCGACCATCAAGAGCGACTACACGCTGATCGACGGCAAAGCAGCCGTGCAGGTAGTGTACACGCTCAACGGCGCCGGCGTGCTGAAAGTAGACTACAAACTCAGCCCCGAAGCTAGCCTGCCTAACATGATTAAAGTGGGGATGCAGTGCGGCATTGCCAACGACTACCGCCAGATTAGCTGGTACGGCCGCGGCCCCTGGGAAAACTACATCGACCGCAGCTACGCCGCTGACGCGGGCATCTACTCGCAAGGAATGCAAGGTTTCTTAGAGTCCTACGTGGTGCCGCAGGAAAACAGCAACCGCACCGACGTGCGCTGGATGCTACTCTCAAGCGCGCAAAAAGGCGGCCTCTTAGTAGTAGCCGACAGCCTCCTGAGCATGAGCGCCTGGCCCTACACCGAAGCCAACATTGCCAAAGCGCGGCACACCAACAAGCTCAAAGAAGCCGGCTTCCTCACCCTCAACATCGACCTGAAGCAGATCGGAGTAGGCGGCAACACCAGCTGGGACGACGACGCGCAACCCGTTGAACAATACCGCATGCCCGCCAAGCCCTACGCCTACAGCTTCTACCTCCTGCCCACCAACAGCAAGAAGGAAGCAGCAAGCGCATTAGCCAAAAGCATCAAGTTTCAAAGCAAGTTTTCGTCTTCGATAGGCGTGAAATGATGAGTAATGAACGCTATAAAGATCGTCATGCTGAGCCTGTCGAAGCATCTCTACCGCAGTGGTAATTTCTAACGTCAGCAACGAAGCGGTAGAGATGCTTCGACAAGCTCAGCATGACGATCTGCTTTTCTTTCAAAAACCTAGGCCCTGATTAATAACCACCCAAAACCAACCCACCACATGACAACACAAGGCGGCTTGAAGATTCTGCGACATGGTTTGCTGGCCGCCTTTACCTGTGTAGTGGCGGCTAGCACGGCGCACGCCCAACAAGCACCGGCCGCGGCTACCGACCTGAAAACCATCTTCCAAAATCCACCTGAGTCGGCGAAGCCGTGGGTGTTCTGGTATTGGATGAACGCCGCCGTGAGCCGCGAAGGCATCACCGCCGACCTAGAAGCTATGCGCGAGGCGGGCATTGGCGGGGCGTACCTCATGCCGATCAACGGGGCGGCCAACCCGCCCGCCCTCAGCCCACCGGCGGAGCAGCTTACGCCCCAGTGGTGGCAGATGGTGCGTCACGCCATGCAGGAAGCCGACCGGCTCGGCGTGAAGCTAGCGATGCACGTGAGCGACGGATTTGCGCTGGCCGGCGGCCCCTGGATTACGCCGGAGTTGTCGATGCAAAAGGTGGTTTTTGCCCAAACCCAAGCCGTGGGCGGCCAACGCTACAGCCAAGCGTTGCCGCAGCCGCAAGCCACTAAAGGCTACTACCGCGACATTGCCGTGTACGCCTACCCCACGCCAGCGGGCGGCACGGCCTCCACCTACACCACGAAGCCACAGGTAACCACCAACGCCACCGGCACCGATGCGAATGCTGCCTCACTGATTGAGACCGGCAATAAGAAGGGCTTCCAGAGCAGCGCGCCATGCTGGATTCAGTACGCGTTCGACAAGCCGTTCACCTGCCGTTCCATTCGGATTCGCTCGAAAGGCTATAACTACCAGGCCAACCGCCTCCTCGTGGAGGCTAGCGACGATGGGCAGCAGTTCCGGCCGGTGGGCCGGTTGCAGGCGCCGCGCAGCGGTTGGCAGGATAGCAGCGCCGTGACCCACGCCATCGTGCCGGCCACGGCGCGCTACTTCCGCTTTGTGTATAACCCCGAAGGCTCGGAGCCCGGCGCCGAAGACCTCGACGCAGCCAAGTGGAAACAGTCGCTGAAAGTCACCGAAATCCGTCTTTCGGAAGAAGCACGCATTAATCAGTACGAGGGCAAAAACGGCGAGGTATGGCGCGTGAGCAAACGCACTACAGCCCAACAAGTTCCTGATAACCTGTGCGTGCCGCTGGCCAAAATGGTAAACCTAACCAGCAAGCTAGGTGCCGACGGCCGCCTGACGTGGGACGTACCCGCCGGCCGCTGGACCATCCTGCGGGTGGGGCACACTTCCACGGGGGCCGTCAACACCACCGGCGGCGGAGCGCGCGGTCTGGAGTGCGACAAGTTCAACCCCGAAGCCATTACCCTTCAGTTCAATAGCTGGTTTGGCGAGGCCATCAAGCAAGCCGGCCCAGACCTAGCTTCGCGGGTGCTGAAGATCTTTCACGTGGACAGTTGGGAGTGCGGCAGCCAAAACTGGTCAACGAACTTCGCGGCTGAGTTTCAGAAGCGCCGCGGCTACGACCTCATGCCGTACTTGCCCATCATGGCCGGCGTGCCGATGCAGAGCGCCGACGTGTCGGAGCGCTTCTTGTTTGATGTACGCCAGACGATTGCGGAGCTGGTGAACGATAAGTTCTATGCCAGCCTCGCCGACCTAGCCCACGCCAAAGGCTGCGCCTTCACAGCCGAAGCGGTAGCCCCCACGATGGTCAGCGACGGGCTGCTGCACTACAAGAACGTGGACGTGCCCATGGGCGAGTTCTGGTTTCGCAGCCCCACCCACGACAAGCCCAACGACATGCTCGACGCCATTTCAGGCGCGCACATCTACGGCAAAAACATCGTGCAAGCGGAGGCCTTCACCGAGCTAGGCGTAGCGGGCATGGCCTGGGACGAGCACCCCGCCCTGGTGAAAACCTTGCAAGACCGCCATTACGCGCTGGGTGTGAACCGCTTAGTGAACCACGTGTTCGTGCATAACCCCTGGCTCGACCGCAAGCCGGGCATGACGCTGAGCAACATCGGCCTCTTCTTCCAGCGCGACCAAACCTGGTGGAAGCCCGGCCGCGCCTGGGTCGACTACACGCGCCGCTGCCAAGCCCTGCTCCAGCTAGGTCGCCCGGTGGTCGACGTGGCCGTGTTTACCGGCGAGGAAACCCCGCGCCGCGCCATCCTCCCCGACCGCCTCGTGCCCGACCTGCCCGGCATCTTCGGCCCGGAAGTAGTAGCCAGCGAGAAGAAGCGCTTGGAAAACAAAGGCTTACCGATCCGCCAAATGCCCTACAAGGTCAACTTCACGGCCAACCTTACGGATGCCGAATCGTGGATTGACCCGCTGCACGGCTACGCCTACGACTCTTTCAACAAAGACGCCCTGCTGAACCTAGCCACAGTAAAAAATGGCCGCGTGGAGCTACCCGGCGGCGCCAGCTACGGCGTGCTCGTGGTGCCCGGCGCCCAAGCTATGTCGCCCGACAGCACCTCTATGTCACCAGAAGTAGCTAGCAAACTGCTGGCGCTAGTGAAAGACGGTGCCACGGTATTGCTGGATAGAAAACCTAGCCACTCGCCTGAGCTGAAGAACTATCCAACTGCTGATCAAGAAGTTCAGCAACTAACGAGTGATCTACAGCAGCTAGCCCTACAGGATAAGTCTGGCTCCCCCTCTCCTTTTTCGGAGAGGGGGCTGGGGGGTGAGGCACCACGTCAGAACGGCCCAAACGCAACACAAATAGCAGCAACTACGGCCAGCCAAGGCCGAGTAATAAAAGGCCCGTTCACCACCAACTCCTTCCAAAGCTTAGGCTTGGAGCGCGACGTAGTAGCCACCAGCACCGACGGCCAGCGTGCCAACAAGCTAGCTTGGACGCACCGCACCGATCCGCAGTTTGACATCTATTTCATTTCCAACCAACTAGACAGCGCCCGCACTATCGACTTGTCGTTGCGCGTGGCCGGGCGAGTGCCCGAGATGTGGGACCCCGTGACCGGCGAAACGCACCTAGCTTCCGATTGGCAAGTGGAAAAAGGCCGCACGCGCCTGCCGCTCCGCCTCGACCGCAACGGCTCCGTGTTCGTGGTGCTTCGCCAAGCTACCAGCGAGCAATCGGCGCACATGGGTAAGAACTGGCTCGAAACCGCACCGGCGCAAACCCTAACCGGCGCGTGGCAAGTGACCTTCGACCCCAAGTCGCACGGACCTAGCCAACCTATTGCTTTTCAAGAACTCACTGATTGGAGCAAGAACACCGACGAGCTTATCAAGCACTATTCCGGCACGGCTACTTACACCAAAACCTTCACTTGGAAAGCCGCCAAAGCCAAGCAAAAGCGCGTGTACTTGGAGCTAGGTCAAGTGGCGAACCTCGCCGAAGTGCGCGTGAACGGCCAGCCCTGCGGCATTGCCTGGACGGCGCCGTACCGCGTCGACATCACGCAGGCGGTCAAAAAAGGCAAAAACCAGCTTACCATCGACGTAACAAACACCTGGGCTAACCGCATTGTGGGCGACCGAGCGCTGCCCAAAGACCAGCAAGTAACGCAAACCACCGCCGCCTACAACTTCCCCGAAAAGCCCCTTTTACCCGCCGGCCTGCTCGGCCCCGTGACTATCAGCACGGCTCCGGATAACAGCCTGAAATAGAATATCTAACTCCAAAACGTCATGCTGAGCTTGTCGAAGCATCTCTACCGCTTTGTTGCGGATGCTAGACCAATGTAGAGACGCAACACTTTGCGTCTCCCCGTTGAACGACTTCCCTAGAACGACCTAGGCAAACAACATCCGCAACGATTGAGACGCAAAGTGTTGCGTCTCTACACCGGCCGACGAAGCAGTAGAGATGCTTCGGCAAGCTCAGCATGACAGACGATTTAAACTCTTGATCTTATGCCTCTTCCCACCCATAAAATCCTTCTTGCGAGCTTGCTGTCGGCGGCGCTGATGCAACCTAGCCTTGCCCAGGACAAAGGCCTCGTGAACACCTCGACCAGCAAGTACGCCAAGCTCGGCACCGTGGACCTAGGTAGCGTGACTTGGACGCAGGGCTTCTGGGCCGACCGCTTCAAGGTGTGCCAGGAGTCGATGATTCCGACCATGTGGAAGCTCTACAAAGACCCGGTGCGCAACCACTCCTTCCGCAACTTTGAAATTGCGGCCGGGTTGGAAAAAGGCGAGCACAAAGGCCCGCCCTTCCACGATGGCGACTTCTACAAGCTGTTTGAAGCCGTGGCCTCGGCCTACGCTACTACCCACGATCCGAAGCTGGATCAGATGATGGATGAAGTTATCCCGGTCATTGCCAAGTGCCAACGCGCTGATGGCTACCTAAACACCCAGGCTACCATTGCGGCCATCAACAGCGGCAAAAACACTGCGTTTCAGGACCGGCTAAACTTTGAGAGCTACAACCTAGGTCACCTGATGACGGCCGCCTGCGTGCACTACCGCGCCACCGGCAAAACCACCATGCTGGACCTAGCCCGCAAAGCCACCGACTACCTCTATAATTTCTACAAACGGTCGTCGCCGGAGCTGGCGCGCAATGCCATTTGCCCCTCCCACTACATGGGCGTGGTGGAGATGTACCGCACCACCAAAGATCCTCGGTATTTGGAGCTTGCCAAAAACCTGATCGACATTCGGGGCATGGCGGGAGACATCGGCACCGACGACAACCAGGACCGCGTTCCGTTCCGCAAAATGACCAAGGCCGGCGGCCACGCGGTGCGCGCCAACTACCTCTTCGCCGGGGTAGCCGACGTGTACGCCGAAACCGGCGACCAGTCGTTGATGTCGACCCTGAACCTGATGTGGGACGACGTGACTAGCCACAAAATGTATGTGACCGGCGCGTGCGGCGCCCTCTACGACGGCGTGTCGCCCGATGGCACCGCCTACAAGCCCGACACCGTCCAGAAAATCCACCAAGCCTACGGTCGCGACTACCAGTTGCCCAACTACACCGCCCACGGCGAGACCTGCGCCAACATCGGCAACGTGCTCTGGAACTGGCGCATGCTGCTCGACACCGGCGACGCCAAGTACGCCGAGGTGATGGAAACCACCCTGTACAACAGCGTGCTCTCCGGCATCAGTCTGGACGGCACCAAGTTCCTGTATACCAACCCCATGGCATTTTCCGACGACCTGCCCTTCAACCAACGATGGTCCAAGGATCGGGTGGAGTACATCAGCCTGTCGAACTGCTGTCCGCCCAACGTGGTGCGCACTATTGCGGAGGTGAATAACTACCTCTACAGCACCTCCGACAAGGGCCTGTGGTTCAACTTCTACGGCGGCAACACCCTCGCTACCAAGCTCAAAGACGGCTCCCCGGTGAAGCTCACCCAGACCACGAACTACCCTTGGGATGGCAACATCAACGTCACGTTCCAGGAAGCGCCCGCTAAGCCTACTTCGCTGTTTTTCCGCATTCCAAGCTGGAGCGGGCCGGCGAAGCTCATGGTGAACGGCAAGACCTGGACCTCTGCGCTTACGCCCGGGCAATACGCCGAAATCAACCGCCAGTGGAAAGCCGGCGATAAGGTGGAGCTAGTGCTGCCCATGCAGGCCCAACTAGTAGAAGCCAACCCCCTAGTAGAAGAAACCCGCAACCAAGTAGCCGTGAAGCGCGGCCCCGTGGTCTACTGCCTCGAATCGACGGACTTCTCGAAGGACAAGAAAATCAGCAGCTTAGCTATTTCTGCCAGCTCCACCTTGACGCCCAAGCGTTTGCAAATCGCCAACAGCGATATTATGTACCTGGAAGGCAAAGGCAAGCTCACGCCCGAGCAGTGGAGCGCTAACCAGCTCTACCGCCCCCTCACCGACCAAAAGCTAACTACAGTACCGCTCAAGCTCATCCCCTACTACGCCTGGGGCAACCGCGGCCACGCCGACATGGAAGTCTGGATTCCGCTGAGCCGGTAACCACGTAGCGCGGACTTTGTAGTCCGCGCTTGGCTATTCTGCACATTTTCAAAAGCTTATATTTTCCAGCGCGGACTACAAAGTCCGCGCTACAACTACTTCGCTTTTCCATGACCCTCAAACCTTTCCTTCTTTCCCTCTCCTTAGCTTTCCCTTTGGCCTTGCAAGCCGAAGTCAAACTACCTTCCATCTTCACCGATAACATGGTGCTCCAGCAGAAAGCCGATTGCGCGGTGTGGGGTTGGGCAAAGGCGGGCAGCACCATCACGGTTAGCCCATCGTGGGGGAAGCAGAAGTACACGGCCAAGGCCGACGCGGCGGGCAAGTGGAAGCTAAAGGTGCACACGCCCGCCGCGAGCTACACCCCTTACGGGCTGACTGTCAGCGGTGATGGACCGACTATTCAGCTCAAAAACGTACTAGTCGGGGAGGTGTGGCTGTGCGGTGGGCAGTCGAACATGGAAATGCCGCTGAAGGGCTTTAAAGGCCAGCCGGTGTTAGGGTCGAACGAGGCAATACTGCATTCCAAGAACGACCAACTGCGGCTCTACACCGTGCCGCGCTCGTCGGTAACCGAGCCGCAGGAGAACAGCAAGCCTTCCCCCTGGCGCCTAGCCGAGCCTGAGGCGGTGAGCAACTTCAGCGCGACGGCCTACTACTTCGGGCGCCTGCTGCAAGAACAATTGCACGTGCCGGTGGGCCTGGTGCATTGCAGCTACAGCGGCTCCTTTATTGAAGCCTGGATGGACCCGGCCACGCTGCGGGAGTTTGCAGGCGTAAAGATTCCGGCCAAGGGCGACACCATCAAGCAGGTGAGTCGCACGGCCACCACGCTCTACAACGGCATGTTGCATCCTATTGAGGGCTACGGAATTAAGGGTGCTATCTGGTATCAGGGCGAATCGAACTACGACCGACCCGATGAGTACGAGAAGATGTTTGCCGCCATGGTGAAGCAGTGGCGCACGCATTGGAACATGGGCGACTTTCCGTTCTACTACGCTCAGATTGCTCCTTTCGACTACACCCGCACCTCCAAGAACAAGGGTGGCAAATACAACTCGGCCTTCATCCGCGACACCCAGCGCAAGCTCCAGACCCAGGTGCCCAACACCGCCATGGCCGTGCTGCTGGATATAGGCGAGGAGACGAGCATCCACCCCATGCGCAAAGAGCCCGGTGGCACCCGCCTGGCGCTGTTGGCGCTGAATAAGACATATGGTCTGAAAGGTTTCGGCGCCGTGAGCCCAGGCTATGAGTCGATGCAGGTGAAAGGGAATGAGGTGGTAGTGCGGTTCAAGGACTCGCCCAACGGTATGACTTCCTTCAGCCAGGATCTTACAGGCTTCGAAGTAGCCGGCGCCGATAAGAAGTTCTACCCAGCCAAAGCTAGCCTCAACGGCAGCAGCATCACCGTATCGGCCGAGGCGGTGAAGGCGCCCGTAGCGGTGCGCTACGCCTTCCAAGATTTCACCCGCGCCACGTTGTTCAGCACAGAAGGGCTGCCAGTATCGTCCTTCCGCACAGACGATTGGGCAGAATGAGAATGTTCGATCGTGCGCCCCACCCCCCAGCCCCCTCTCCGAAAATGGTAGCGCGCATAAAGCGCTTGCGGGGGAGCCACGGCAGCACATTCCAGGGAGAGCCGTTCTTTGAATGTAGTCGTTTGGCTCCCCCTCTCCTTTTTCGGAGAGGGGACCGGGGGGTGAGGCGCTACGTCAGTACGATCCTATCGCTTCTTCTCCTAACTAGCCTTTCTATTCAAGCCCAAAACCTAGCTACCGAGCTAGCCGACTACAACCTAGCCTGGACTACCCAAAGCAAGAACAGCGGAGAATCAATGCCTTGCGGCGGTGGCGACGTGGGCTTAAACGTGTGGGTGGAAAAAGGCGAAGTGCTGTTCTACGTCGCCCGCAGCGGCACCTTCGATGAGAACAACGCCCTGTTAAAGCTAGGTCGGGTGCGGCTTAAACTGACGCCAAACCCGTTTGAAGGCCAGAGCTTTAAGCAAGAGCTTGTACTGCAAGATGGCTACGTAAAGATCAGCGGCGCTAACGGGCCTCTTTCGGCGCAAGTGAACGTATGGGTGGATGTATTCAAGCCCGTCGTGCACCTAGAAGTTGCTAGCAACCAAAAGCTTAGCGCTGAAGCGAGCTACGAGACCTGGCGCTTTGAAGACCACGTGCCAAAAGGCAAGGAGAACAACGCTAACTCCTACAAGTGGGCGCCCCAAGGCGACGTGCGGACCTTCCAAGACAGCGTCCTATTCCAGAACCAAGGCGTCGTGTTCTACCACCAGAACCGCCCGCAGACGGTGTTTGATGTAGTGGTGCGGCAGCAGGGCTTGGAAGCTATAAAGCCGCAGCTGTTCAACCCGTTGCAAAACCTAATTTTCGGTGGCGCGCTGCAAGGACACAACATGACGCCGGCGGGCATCACCAACGGCCAATATTTAGATACCCGCTACAAGGGCTGGAAGATCAAGAGCCAAGCTCCCGCAAAATCACATGCTATAGCGCTGGTGCTCAATACCGCCAAAACGGGCAGCGTAGCGCAGTGGCAAGCTAGCTTGCAGCAAACCATCAAGCTAGCCAGCGCCAACAGCAAAGCCGCCCGCCAGCGCACCCTAGCCTGGTGGCACGACTACTGGAACCGCAGCTTCGTATTTATCGACCCAGGCCAGAAAGCGGCCAATACCCCTAGGTGGCAAGCGGGGCAGAATTACCAGCTCTTTCGCTACATGCTGGGCTGCAATGCGTTCGGCGAATACCCGACCAAGTTCAACGGCGGCCTCTTCACCTACGACCCGTCGCGGGTTGATTCTACACTCAAGTTCACGCCCGACTTCCGCAACTGGGGCGGCGGCACGCACACAGCCCAAAACCAACGCTTGGTGTATTGGCCCATGCTCAAAAGTGGCGACGCGGACTTGATGCGCCCGCAGTTCACCTTCTACCAGCAGCTTCTACGCAACGCCGAGTTGCGGAGCGAAACCTACTGGCACCACCCCGGCGCGTGCTTCACCGAGCAACTCGAGAACTTCGGCCTGCCCAATCCGGCCGAATACGGCTGGAAGCGGCCCGCCGACTTTGACAAGGGCATGGAGTACAACGCTTGGCTGGAATACGAGTGGGACACCGTGCTGGAATTCTGCCTGATGATGCTGGAAACCGAGCGCTACGCCGGCCAAGACGCCACGGCTTACCTGCCTTTTATCGAGAGCTGCCTGACCTTCTTCGACCAGCACTACCAGTATCTAGCCCGCCAGCGCGGCGCCAAAGCCCTCGACGGCGCGGGCCACCTCGTACTCTATCCTAGCTCCGGCGCCGAGACGTACAAGATGGCCTACAACTCCACCTCCACCACCGCGGCACTCCGCACGGTGCTGACGCGCTTATTGGAGCTACCGCCGAGCTACTTAACGGAGCAAAAACGCAAAGACTGGACGGCCATGCTTAGCCGTATTCCGCCCCTCAACTTCCGAAACGTCGACGGTCACCCCATGCTAGCGCCGGCCAAGCTTTGGGAGCGAGTAAATAACACGGAAAGCCCCCAGCTCTATCCCGTTTACCCCTGGGGCCTCTACGGCCTAGGCAAAGCGGGCCTCGACACGGCGCGCAACACGTATTTGTATGACGCTGACGTGCAGAAGTTTCGGAGCCACATCGGTTGGAAGCAACACAACATCTTCGCCGCAAGGCTAGGTCTGACCCAAGAAACCGCCGAGCTGACGGTGCAGAAGCTGCAAGATTCTGGCCGCCGCTTTCCCGCCTTCTGGGGCCCCGGCTACGACTGGACACCCGACCACAACTGGGGCGGCTCCGGCATGATCGGCCTGCAAGAGATGTTGCTGCAAACCGACGGCCGCAAGATCTTCCTGCTCCCCGCCTGGCCCAAGGATTGGAACGTGCATTTCAAGCTCCATGCGCCGTACCAGACTACTGTGGAAGCAGTAGTGAAAGACGGTAAAGTACAGATGCTGAAAGTATTACCAGAGTCGCGTCGGGGCGATGTGGTGGTGCTAGAGTAGGAGCCCGCGGTAAATTTGGTTTGGTGACAAATTGCGGCCTTTGGGATAATAATATCGTCCTTGAAAAATCAAACAGGCTGACTTAGCGGTTGTATAGGCTTCTATTGTAATAACCCAACCGAGTATATGTCCGCTAACGCCTTGTTCGCGCCATTCGCGCTGAAATCTCTGCAACTCAAAAATCGGATTGTCATGGCTCCCATGACGCGCTCCTTCTCGCCTAATGGCATCCCAGGCGCCGATGTAGCCGCCTACTATCGCCGCCGTGCCGAGGGCCAAGTGGGCCTGATTCTGTCGGAAGGCACTGTGGTTGAGCGCCCCGCCTCGTCTAATGACCCTAATATCCCGCATTTCTACGGCGAGCAAGCCCTGGCTGGCTGGCAGCACGTCATCGATGAGGTACATGCTGCTGGTGGCAAAATGGGGCCGCAGCTCTGGCACATGGGTGTCATGAAAGAGCACCGCTCCGGCTGGAAACCGTCTGAAGCCTTTGAAGGCCCGTCAGGACTTTTCAAGCCCGGCGAAACCACCGGCAAAGCCATGAGTGAAGACGACATTACCGACACCATCGCCGCCTTTGGCCGGGCCGCCGCCGATGCCAAGCGCTTAGGCTTCGACTGCCTGGAACTGCACGGCGCCCACGGCTACCTCATCGACCAATTCTTCTGGGCTGGCCTCAACCAACGCACCGACGGCTACGGTGGCGATGCCCTTACTGCTCGCAGCCGCCTTGCCGTGGAACTGGTGCAGGAAGTGCGTCGCCAGGTGGGCGAAGAGTTCGTCATCAGCCTGCGCCTTTCGCAGTGGAAACAGCAGGACTATGACGTGAAGCTAGCCCACACGCCGCAGGAAATGGAAGCGTGGCTCCGCCCCCTGGCCGATGCCGGGGTGGATATTTTCCACTGCTCGCAGCGCCGCTTCTGGGAGCCAGAGTTTGAGCACGAAGGTTCAGATTTAAACTTTGCGGGCTGGGTGAAGAAACTCACCGGCAAAACGACCATTACCGTGGGTTCGGTGGGTTTATCGGGCGAATTCCTGGCCGGCTTTGCGGGCGAATCCTCGGAGCCGCGTTCCATCGACGAGCTGCTGCGTCGCCTCGACCGCAACGAGTTTGACCTGGTTGCTGTGGGCCGCCAACTGATTGTAGACCCTAATTGGGTGGAAAAAATCGAGCAAGGCCGCTCAGACGAACTGAAAGGCTACAGCCGCGAGGCCCTAAGCACGCTTGTGTAGTCAAGCCTATTTCTGCATCTGCGTTCTTATTAAAACTCCCAGTCCCTTGTGCAAGGGACTGGGAGTTTTGATTTTAGAGGCAGACAGATTGTTTTTCAGTGGCTAGATTCGCCTAGTGCCCGTTGAAGATGAGGTACAGTCCCACCATCGCCACCGCCAGCGCGCCCCACAGCACTTTCACCCGTGTCGTAGGTTTTGCCAACACACCATAGTCTACCGCTACGCGGCGCTCCTGCCCCGCTTTGTCGAGCAGCGACAACAACACAGCGGCGATGAACAGCACGGCGAAAATGCAGAACGACAGCACCAAGTAGTGCGGCCAAAAATCGTATTGCGCCGGTGGCAGCACCCACAAATACACCACGCCCACGCCTAGGCTAAACGCCGACCCCCACGATAGAATGGCGTTTACGGCTAGCTGTGTGGTGCGGCGCCAGAACACGGTCAGGAGGAACACCACGGCCAACGGCGGCGCAATGAAGCCCAGCACGGCCTGAAACACATCGAACAAATTCAAGCCTTTCACCGAGTCGATGGCTAGGGCCACGAGCACGGCGAAGGCGCAACCTACCAGCACCGTCATGCGGCCCACGCGCACCACGTCCTTTTCCGTGGCGTTGGGGTTGATGTTGCGGGCGTACACGTCCATGGCGAAGACGGTGCTCAAGGCGTTCAGGGAGGAGCTGATCGTGCCCACCAGTACGGCAATCAGCACCACGATAACGAGGCCCTTCATACCAGCTGGAAACAGACTCGTGACCATCGTCATGTAGGCTTGGTCGGGGCTAGCTAGGTTTGGAAACAGGACGTAGCACAAGATGCCGGTCAGGATAAACAGTGGTAGTGAGAGAATCTTGAGCCAGCCGATGAAGTTCACGCCTAATTGTCCTTGTTCCAGACTCTTCGCCCCTAGCACCGACTGCACCATGGCTTGGTCAGTACAGAAAAACGCCACCGCCGACACCGGATACCCTAGCAAGATGGCGTACCACGGATACTTCGGGTCAGAAGCCGGGTGCACGAGGTTCCAGTAATTGCCGGGCACGCTGTGCCACAGTTGGCTCAGCCCGCCCACCTTCATCACGCCAATGACGGTAAGCGTGAGCGAAACGCCGATGAGCAGCAGCATCTGAAAGACGTTGACTTTGGCAATGGCTTTCAGCCCGCCGGCAAACGTGAAGAAACCTGCGAACAGCACCAGCACAATCACCGACTGCCACATCGGGATACCTAGGATCTGGCGCACCAGCACCCCGCCCGAGAACAAGCCAAGCGACAGCCACGAAATCAGAATCTTAATGAGGGCGTACCAAGCGAGAATATTTTGGGTAGAGTCGCCGAACTGCCGGCCCATGAAGCCAGGCATGGTGCTGACGTTAGCCGCCAGGTAGCGCGGCGCAAACACCGTCGCCAGCAGAAACAAAAACACGAAAGCGTACCACTCAAAATTCACCGCCACAATGCCCGTACTGTAGCCAATGCTAGCAAACGCCAGCAGCATCGACGGCCCCACATTGGTCCCCCACATATTGAACCCGATGCTCGCCCACCCCAACGACTTATTCGCCAGAAACAACGATTCCTCGGTTTTCTCCTTCTTCGAAAAGCTAGCCCGGTAGCCGATAGCGAACAGGATAACGAGGTACGCCGCTACAATAGCGTAGTCCCAAATCGTCAGACGACCGAGTAAGTTATTTCCCATAGGTCGGGGTGGTTAAGCTAGGGTGGGAGTGTAGAGAGGACGAGGAAAAAAGAACGGTCATGCTGAGCTTGTCGAACCGGAGGAAGGCGTCAGCCAAGCATCTCTCTCGCTTTGTTGCTCGATGTAGAGACGCGACACTTCGCGTCTCGTCGTTGCTATGGTATTGACCTACAGCGGTCTAACCAACTCGTTCAACGCCGAGACGCGAAGTGTCGCGTCTCTACATCGTTCTTGCGTCCGTAACGAAGCGGTAGAGATGCTTGGCTGACGCCTTGCTTCGGTTCGATAAGCTCAGCATGACGAGCTAGTTCTGGCTAATAGCCTAGGCCTTCAATAGCATGCTCGGCTAGGATGTCGCGCACTTTCACTGGCTGGCCAGTCGTGAGTGAGCGGTCCATGGCTTGCAGCAGGGCCACGGTGCCGATGCCTTCGCGGATGTCGGGGTAAGCGGTGAAATTCTGTTCAATGGAATCGGCGAAGTACTCCAAGTAGTTCTGGTACTCGCCGGCGTGGTGGCTTTTGCCCTCGAAGCGGAAGTAGTGCTTGAGTTTGTGCTCCCAGGTCACGATGCGCTCCTCGCCGGTTTTGTCGGTGATGGCGTAGCGTAGGTCCATGTAGTCGCCTTGGCTGGCGCCCTCGGTGCCGCGCAGGATGCAACTCATTTCCGAGTCGCGCGTGATGGGCTGCACGGGGCCAGTGTAGCAGCCGCTCACCCGCGCCACCCGGCCGTCGGTGGCTTTGAAGATGAAGTGCATAGTGTCGGGGTTCTTCAGGCCGCCTTTCGCGCCGTTGGAGCTAAGCATGCCGTAACCCATCACCTCTTCGATGTTGGGCAGGTACCACCGGATGAAATCGACCGGGTGACTGAGGCCGCCGTAGAGCCACTTGAAAGCGTTTTCCAACGACCAGCCCTTGGCCAAGAACCAGCGGTGGTCGGCGTGGTAGTAACTTTCGATGCTGATTAATTCGCCCACTAAGCCCGCTTCGTAGTCGGCGCGCTGGCGCTTCATGGGCTCGAAAAAGCGGGAGCTTTGACCGATAAACACCTTTTTGCCCGTTTGCTCGACCAGAGCTAGCAGCTCGTTGGCTTTCGACAAATCATCAATAAACGGCTTGGTGCAGACCACATGCTTGCCCGCCCGCAACGCCTGCGACACGTGCTCGGCGTGCAGATGGTCGGGCGTGTAGATGGCGATGATGTCGATTTCTGGATCATCGAGCATGTCCTGGTAATTCGCCGTGACGTGGCCCGTAAACTGAAACTCTGCCACGCGGTGCTGGCATAGCTCCTGGTTCCGGTCGCAGATGGTTTTTAGCGTGAGCTTGGGGCTGTTGAGCGCCGCTGACATGGTGCTGCGGCCCTCACCCAGACCTAGGATTCCTAGCGTTAACATTTGTTCGATTGATGGTTAATTAGTTCGTGCCTTGCTGCGCGGACAGAAGCATCTCGTGTGCTTCGCCTGTCGATTGTAGAGACGCAATACTTTGCGTCTCCTCGTTGCTGATGTTGTTTACCTAGGTTTCCTATACCGGCCGTTCAACGCGGAGACGCGAAGTATCGCGTCTCTACATGGTTCTGGCGTCCGCAACGAAGCGGTAGAGATGCTTCGACAAGCTCAGCATGACGTTCTGTTTAGTCTTGAAGCGCCGGCTGCTTCTTCATGGCTATCGGTTGCAGAAACACCCATACTTCGCCCGGCTTCGTGCCCGGCAGGCCTTCTTGGTATTGTTTCATCAGGGCGTTCCAGTCATCGACGCGGGGGTTGTTGAGCGTGGTTTTGGGATTTAGCTCATCAAGGTTCGCTCCGTGCGGAATGCTGATGACCAGCATCAACTGACGGCCATTGCGGAACACCAGCAATTGTTGGAAGCTAGCATTGCAGAAGCCTTGTCCGACTTCCGGCCACTTCTGAAACTGCGTGGCGTGGTAGGCTAGGTACTCCTGCTGCTTGGCCGGGTCGCGCACTAGGTTGGCGGTGAGTAATACATTGTCCCACTGCTTGCTGACGGCCTTATCCGTGCAGCGCTGCCGGTCAAACTTGTAGAACGGCGCGCTGTACAGCTTCACCGTTGCCTTGCCGTAGCTCGTACCTAGCTGCTTGTGCACTTGCCGGATCTTCTCCGCCGGCCCGTAGATTACGAGGTGGTTTTGCCAGCGGCGCACATCCACCGTCGGCACTTGGTACTTCCGGCACAGTTGCAGCAGCTTATCGGCGGGCAGCGGCGTGGTGCCCGTGCCGGTGATTTCCACCACGGCGGCGGGCCCGGTCGGCTGTGCCACGGCTGGCGTGGCGCGGAAGCCTAGCAGCACCAAACCTAGCCCTAAGCGTGCGCCTGCTCTCTTAACTATGCTGACGCTCATTTCACCGCGGGGCTTTGCAGCGCTTGATACGTTACCACGTATTCGCTTCCCGGCGCGATCTGCATTTCGTACTGACCATTCGGCAAAGCCTTGATTTTGCCGCCTTTGCTCGTGGGTTTTACCTTGCTTTGGAAGCGCAAGGTTCCCGTACCAGCAGCGCCTTTCACCCTGATTTGCTTTAGGTTACACGATACTGTGATGTCGCCTTGGGGCGTGGGCACGGTGCCTTCCATGAACTGCAAACCACCTAGGTTGGGCTCGACCAAGTAGGTATCGTAGCCAGCCGTGAGCGGCTTGACGCCGAGGTAGTACTTGCCGAGAAGGTAGATCGGACTGGCGCCCCAGGCGTGGCAGAGGCTCTTGCCGAAGGGCCGGCCGTACATGGCGTAGTGCTCAGCGCCTTTCTTGGCGGGGTCGTATTCTTCCCAGAATGACGTGGCACCTAGGTCGATCATGCCGCCCCAGTACGACTTCATTTCCTTCAGCACGTAGGATTGTTCGCCCATGGCGCAGAGGGCTTCTAGCTCGTAGAAGCGCATGTAGGGCGTCGTAATTTTGGGCACTTCGGGGTTCAGGAGCACGTATTTCTTCACGTCTTGGCGCTGGGCCTCGTTGAGGTAGCCGAAGAAGATGGAGAACATGTTGGCGTAGCGCGTCACGTTGGTGGTGGGCTTACCATCCACGCGGCTGTGCACCAGGGCGTGCTTGTTTTCGTCCCAATAGGTGGCGAAGATCTTGGCTTTCAGATCAGAAGCTAGCTTTTGGTAATTGGCGGCGCCGGCTTTGTCGTTCACAAGGTTGGCGCACACGGCCATGGTTTCGAGGCTGCGGCAGAACAGCAGTTGCTCGAAGCTTACTTCGCCTTTCTTGCTCAGACCATCGGCCCAATCGATGAACACCCAGTCGCCGGCGAGGCCTTCCATCATGCCGTCTCTGTTGCGGCGGGCGAGGCAGTAGTCCATCAGGCTTTGCATGCGCGGGTACATTTGCTGCACCAGGGCCTTGTCGCCGGTGTACTGGTAGGCGTCGTAAATCCCCATGAACCAGTAGAAAGTGTAGTCCATGATGGTGTTGATGTGGCTCGTGATGGGGTCCTTGCCGCGCAGGGCAAAGAGGGTGCGGCTCACCGTGGGCGTGTCGAAGTACAGGTAGTAGTTCATCAGGTAGCTCTGGTAGGCGTCGCCCGACCAAATCCACCGGTCGCGCTTGATGCCGTCGATGAAGAACTCCCGCGTATTCAGGTGCATGGTGTACGACGCCACGTCCCATATCTTATTGAGCTGCTGATCGGAGCACCGGAACTTACCCCGCTCCAGCACCGGCGCAAACTCGTATAGCATCGACACCGAATCGAGGCTGACGCCTTGGTCATACTGGATATTGACGTAGCGAAACGCCTTCGACATGTCGGTGGTGCGCTCCGCTTTCTGGGGCTGATCGACGGTAATGCGGTCCAGAGTCTCGCAGGTTTCGGTGGCCAGCGCTTCCTCCCGCGACTCGCCGTAGTACAGCGTCAGGTTGCCTTTGCCTTGCAGGCCGTGCAGCTTCACGTAGCCGAACGTTTCGCGCCCAAAATCCACGACCATCGACCTAGGTTGCGCCGCCACATTGGCGGCCCGTTGCGGCTCCGTAATCAACCGAAAGCGCGAAGGCGCCCCCCGAGGGTCGTCGAAGTTCCAGCTGCCGGCCTGCAACCACGTCGTGCCCGACTGGTCCGAGGCTTTACCGGAGGCGTCGATCCACTCCTTGTCCTCGTAGGTCACCAGCCACGTATTGTCGGAGGCAATGGTAGCGCCGCGCACGTAGATGGCCGGCACCCGCTCCTGGTTGTACACCTTGATGTTGATGCGGTGCTTGCCGGTGGGCACTGTGAAGCGCTGCGGCGACCCAGAAATCAGCTTGCCGTCGACCTTCACGTTGTACTGGCCTTCGGCCCGCAGCTCCACTTCTTCGGCTTTGGCTAGGTCGAAATCCTTGTGGAAGTCGATGAGCACGTAGTGGCTATCCATGCGCCAGAACGGCGGGAAGAACGACCCGCGCTCGGTGCGGCGGTTCTGCATTTGGTTGCCCAGCCAAATTTCAAAGTCGCCGGGATACCAGATCCAGGTGGCTTGGTTTTGGGCCATGGCGCCCGCCATCGGCAGGAGCATGCAACCTAAAGTCAAGAGCAACCAACAACGCATTTTCTTGATTATCATCTGCTTGTTTTAATAAGTCAGGTTTCTTCTGCTTAGACTACCGTCATGCTGAGCTTGTCGAAGCATCTCGCGTGCAATGGTAATCAGATTACTTTGACAATGACCGCAGGCGAGATGCTTCGACAAGCTCAGCATGACGTTCTTTTCTATTTTACGGCTTGACTTTTCATGGCTTCTTTCTTCAACTCCCGGTACGCTGGCTCCAAACCGGCGGCCTGCTTGATGCGGTCGGCGACCATGGGGCCGTTGTTTTGCCACACGTTACCGGGGCCGTTGGCATTGGCCAAGAACTTCTCGGCCGGGCACCAGTTGTCGCGCACGGTGATGTTGGAGGAGCCTTCGTCGAGGTAGAGGTAGAACCAGTGGTTAGGGTCGTGCACGTAGGGCGAGAAGCCGATGCTGTCCACGCAGTTTTCGCTGATGAGCGTGTTCGGCTGAGCCGACAGCGTGTAGATGCCCGCCACGTCGTACATGTAGTTAGCGTAGTGGTGGATGTAGTTGTACTGCACCTTGTTATCGCGCATAGCGTTGGCGGTTTTGGTCCACCCCCACCCTAGGCTGATGCCGGTGTAAGGTACCTGCGCAATCTCGTTGTGGCGAATGGTAATGCCCCGGCCATATCCCACGCCGATGCCCACGCAGCCCCAGTCTTCATTGCCGCAATCGACTACCAAGTTGTTTTCAATCAACTCATTAGCGCAGATCTCGCGCTCGTCGCTGGGGTTATAGGGCAGGTGGGTTTCGGTGCCGGCGTCGGAGAAGGTCGCCATCTGAATGCCATTGCCACCAATGTCGCGGAACACGCACCCGACGATGGCGTCGTCGTGGGTGCCGCTCACGTAATCGAGTCCGGCGGAAGCTAGGTGCTCGAAGCGGCAGCGCTCAAAGCCGGTATGATGGGCGCCACTGAGCGTGACGGCCGCCGCGGGCCGACCAATCCAAGCTTGGTTTTCCAGTCCTTTTTTGTCTGGCGTGCCGGGCACTTTCAGCTTGTACGCGTCGAGCATGAACATGCCGGCCTGCAAGGGCACATGACCCGCCTGCGCCGGTCGCAGCCACGCGGTATGCGCGAAGGTCAAGCCCTTGAAGAACACGTTACTCACCGGATGATCGAGGTTGCCGCTCACCTGCACCAGGGTTTCCAGCGCCGGCACCACGGCCTTTGCCGTCGTCATTGCCTCCCCCGACCTAGGCCAGTAGATGATCTGCCCCCGCGACGCGTCATAAAACCACTCGCCCGGTCGATCCAGAAACTCAATGGCGTTGGTCAGATAAAACGCTGAGCTGCCGTTCTTGCCATCAATCACCGCCGACGGCCAGGGGTGCTCAAACTCAATCTGGCTCTCGGGGTCTTGAAAGGTTATTTTCGTTCTAGCCCCGTGTACCTCAAGCGTTTTGAGGCGCAGGAAAGCCACGGCCCACATCTGGTGCAGCACCATTTCCACTTGCCCGGCGCTTTTCAGGCCAGCTACGGCCGAAGTCGGAATCCAGCCTTCCTGCTTGACTTTGTCCCAAGCTAGGAGGCGCGGCAAGTCGTTGTTATCGACTTCGCGCGCCCGCGTGGCTTTGCGGTCGTTTACCCAGAGCTGCCGAAACTCTAGCACCCGACCGTTGACCCTAGGCACATCGGCTACCCACACGTTGCCTTGCGCTGCGGCCGGCAAGCCGGGTAGCTTGGAGGTTGCTTTGCGCCAGCCTTTCACTCTCACGCCACCGCTCAGCACTGGCTTTTCGCCGGGCGCGGCCTCTACCACCGTCGGGCTGCTAGAGGTGCCGGAATCTTCGGGCCGAAAAAACAACGGCTCGTACAGCCGATACACTCCCTCGCGCAGCAGAATATGCACGCCACTCTGCACCGACGGGTCAGCCAAACGCCGCAGTTCACGTCCTTGGCGCACAGCTGCGGCTACAGAAGCTAGGGGCTTCTCCTTCGTGCCGGGGTTCTGGTCGGAGCCGGTGGGCGACACCCAGATGTCGGCTGCCGTGGCGGGTGCCGCTGCGAACAAGCTTAAAGCGAAGAGTAAGGTTTTACTACTGAATCTACTTGTCATGAAATCCGCGCTTGTCATGCTGAGCTTGTCGAACCGGAGGAAGGCGTCAGCCAAGTATCTCTCCCGCGTCGCCTACCGATTGTAGAGACGCGACACTTCGCGTCTCCTCTTTGTTGATGTTGTTTAGCTAGTTTGTGCTAGGCCGGGTCGTTCAACCAAAAGACGCGAAGTGTCGCGTCTCTACATCGTTCTAACATCCGCAACGAAGTGGGAGATGCTTCGGCAAGCTCAGTATGACGGTCTTTTTCTAGGTTCTACTGATGCGCTACTGACTTATTGAAAACGGCCTGCAACGCGTCGAATCCTTTGATGGCGTTGGCGGGCAGCAGTTCGCTGTTTTTGCCGAAAACCCGCTGCGCTTCTTCCTTCTCAATCGTCACTTTTGCTTCATCGAGTTTGCCGGATTTATCTTCCGCGGCGGCTAGGTTCAGACCTAGGTTCTTGGCCATGAACTCGTACATGGCTTGGCGTTTGGATGGGCCGTAGTCGTGGCCTTCTTTGGGCAGGTGTACGTTCTTGGCTAGGTCTGCTTTGCCGTAGAAGCCGTAGATTTTTTGCACGAAGGGGTAAGCCGTTTCGGGCGTTTGGGCGGTCCAGTCGCCGCCGTCGGTTACGGCGAGCATGGGCCGGGGGGCGGCCATGGCGGCTATTTCGGCGTTGTTGGTGCCACCACCGCAGAGATGCACGGGCATGCCGCTTTCGCAGGGGCAGCCGCCGCTGTGGTAGGTCGAGAGCATTACCACGGGCACACTCACTTTAATGCGGTCATCGAGGGCCGTGAGCAGCATGGTTTGGCTACCGCCGCCCGAGCCGCCAGTGATGGCCACGCGGTTCTTATCAGCATCTTTCAACGACAACAGGTAATCCAAGCTACGAATGCCGTTCAACGCCTGCACCGTCATGGCGAGGCTGCGGTGGTGATCTTCGCCCTTAAACTGGAGCAACGACTCGCCCCAGGCAAACAGGTCGTAGCTATACACCATGGCGCCCATGCGGGCTAGGGTCGCGCACCGGTATTGCGCATCAGGTCGGTAGCGCCCGTCGCCAAAGTGGCCGTCGGGGCTGATGATGACCGGGACTTTACCTTTGGGCTTCAGCGGTTTATACAACGAACCCGTTACGTAGAGGCCAGGCAGCGTTTCAATAGCTAAGTTCTCAACAGTGTAGCCGTCGTACTGCCGCTTGCTGGTGATGATGGGCTTGCTGCTCGGCTTGGCAGGCAGTGGCGAGAGCCGGAGCGCTTGCCACATACAGCTGCGCAGCTCGGTTTTGCGCTTCTCCCAGGTGGCTTGGTCGTGGTACAGCGTGGAGAGGTACGCTAGCTGCTCCTTGCCTTCCTCGGGCGTTTTGAGGTGATACTGAAAGGTTTTGAGCTTGTACGACTTGTCGCCCGATGGCGTGACTTGCAAATCAAACGGCGACAACACGTTGCGCAGCGTCTCGTCCACATCGGGGCGGTAGCGCCACTCGGCGTAGGTCAAGGACTTGTCCTTCACCATGTCGGGCGAGTACTTGATCTTCACGTTGTAGCGCTGCTGAATCTCATCCAGCACCGTTTTGAGCGGCATTTGGTACTGGTCGTCCGAGTTCTGGGCGAAAGCACTAAGGCGAATCAGGCTAGCACCAATAAACAGAAGAAGCTTCTTAGACATAGAAAGTAGGTTATCGTTCTGGTGGGCGCCTCACCGCCTAGCCCCCTCTCCGAAAGGGAGAGGGAGGACTAGCTCTAATACATTAGCTCTTAGCCTTTAATAAGTAAAAAAGCCAGTCCAGTATTAGAGAAACTAGAGCTAGTCCTCCCTCTCCTTTTCGGAGAGGGGGCTAGGCGGTGAGGCGCCCGTCCGCGCTACAGCGTTTAGTCCTTGGTAATCTCGGCGGAGCCTTGCGGCGGTTTGTAGCCTTTGATCGTGGGCCACACACCATTCTCGATTTTCACTAGCTTCATCTTCTTCGGGTCGAGCACGGCGTGTTTGATGCGTTGGCGGCGCCACGTGTAGATGAAGTGCACCAGGCCATCTTTGGTCTGAATGACAGAGGGATACGAGTACTGGCTGATGGGCGAGTCTTCCAGAATAGCGGCGGCGTACCAGGTTTTGCCGTCCTTCGACACGGCTACGTTGAGCGGCGTGCGGGGGCCTTTGGCGAGGGTGCCGGGCGGCAGCACGTGGTTGTACACCAGCAGTTGCCGACCGTCGGCTAGGGTCACGGCGTCGGTGCCGGAGTTGTTGTTGGGCAGCGTGGTTTTCGCCAGCGGCGACCAGGTTTTGCCTTGGTCCGTCGACCACGTTTCGAGGATGGCCCGGTCGCGGCTGCGGCAGAGGGCTTGCAGGCGGCCGTCTTTGTAGGTCAGGATGCTAGGTTGGATAGCGCCCTGCGTCTGGCCATTGTCGATGGGGCCGATCATCGACCAGGTTTTGCCCTTATCGGTTGACGCCTCGAAGTGCACTTTCCAGCCGCCGCTGCCCTCGGTGCTGGTGGGGCTGAGCAACGTACCATTGCTGAGCAGCACCGGCTTGTTCTTCACCGGCCCGATAAAGCCTTCCGGCAGCGCTTCGGCCGCCGACCACGTCAGGCCGTTGTCTTTGGAGGTGCGTATCCAACCTTTCCACTCCGACGGCTTCGGGCCGATTTTGTAGAACAGCAGCAAGTCGCCGTTGGGCACTTGGTAGAGCACGGGGTTCCAGGTCGGGTAGCGCAGGGTTTCGTTCACGATGCCGTTGGCTACTTCTACCGGCGCGGTCCATTTGCCGTTTTCCTGACGGCTCACCCAAATACCGACGTCGGGGTTACGCTCCTTGGTGCCGCCAAACCACGCGGCGACAAGGCCCTTTGGCGTCTCGGCAATAGTCGCGGCGTGGCTCTCTGGGAACGGTGCTTTCTCGAAGATAAACTCGTCAACTACTAGGCCTTTCTGCCAAGTTTTGAGTTGCGCCTGCACGTTGCCGAGGCCAGCGGAGCAGCCAAGCAACAGGAGGAAAAGGGCTTTTTTCATTCGTCTACTATGTAAATACTTAGAACGTCATGCCTCGTTGACCCCACCCCCGTCCCCTCCCCTCCGGGAGAGGGGTGCGTTCAACGAAGCTAGGTTGTCGTCTGGCACCCCTCTCCCGGAGGGGACGGGGGTGGGGTCCTCATTTCACTTCAAAAGCATAATCACCCGACCCTACTTCAAACACCGCCCTATCTCCTTCCATCCGCACGAACTTCACGCCTTCGGCGGAATTGGCTTTTTTACCGCCTTCGCGCACGTCTTTCTCCGATTTGGCGGGGAGGTAGACCAGCGCTTTCGTGTTGCCGGGCACCGAGATGTTCCAGGTGAAGCGCTTGGCGTCGCGCTTCCAGCTGCTGCGGATGAGGCCGTGCACGGAGCGGTAGGAAGCTTGCGTGGAGGTCAGGCCGTCGATGAGGGCGGGCTTCATTTCGAGCTGTTTGAAGCCGGGGGCGCCGGGGGCCGACTTGATGCCAGCTAGGTTTTCGTAGTACCACACGAGCAGGTCGCCGAGCAGCATCACGTGGTTCTGGGAGTTCATGGCGGGGTCGGCGGTGTTGCCGTTCCACAGCTCCCAGATGGTGGTGGCGCCGTTGGCAGCCATGTAGCCCCAGCTCGGATAGTCGCGGTTGGTGGCGAGCTTGTAGGCAATGTCGGGGCGACCGTAGTTCGTCAGGCCGCGCATGAGCCACTGCGTGCCGATGACGCCGGTGCTGATGTGGCCTTTGTTCTCGACCAGAATCTTATCGGCAATGTTCTGAAACACCTTGGCGCGGTCTTGCTCCGGCACCATGCCGTAAGCGAGCGGCAAGAGGTTGGCCGTCACGGTGTTGTTACTGTACTGGCAGCTTTCCGCATTCAGAAATTTCTTGTTGAAGCTTGCCTTAATTTTGGCACCTAGGTCGGCGTACTCCTGCGCGTCCTGGGGTTTGCCGACGATGGTGGCGAAGCGCTGCATCAGGTTGAGCATCTGGTAGTAAGTGCTGCTGGCGATGAGCACGCCGTCGGTGTTGCGGGCGGGGTCCTGGGAGTGAATCAGCTTCTCCGATTCGGGCGGCACGCACCAGTCGCCGTACTTGTCTTTCGTCACGATATACTCCGAGGTCATGTAGTTGGCGCCCATGTAGGCCAGCCACTTCTTCATCGAATCGTAGTGTTTCTCAATGGGTTTCCGGTCGCCGTACTGGGTGTAGAGCATGTCGGCGACGGTGAGGTAGGTGCCGGGCCAGGTCACGTTGTCGCCGTAGTAGCGCCAGAAGGCGGGCGCCACGTCGGGGATGCTGCCGTCGGCTTTCTGGGCGTTGGCAATGTCGTCGACCCACTTGGCGTAGAGGCGGCCGTTGTCGAACACGAAGCTTTCCCCGTAGGCCCCGGTGGTCCGGTCGCCGAGCCAGGGCTGGCGCTCGTTGCGCTGCGGGCAGTCGATGGGCATGCCCTTGTAGTTGCCCCGAATGCCCCAGTAGGCATTCTTATACACCTGATTAATCGTAGGGTCGGAGGTCGTGAACTCGCCGGTGGTCTGGATGTCGTCGTACACCACGCGGCCGTCGAAGTCCTGCACCGTGGGCGTGCCGGGGAAGCCGGTGACCTCCACGTAGCGGAAGCCGTGGAAAACGAAGGTCGGCTCCCAGGTTTCGGGGCTACCGCCGCGCAGGGTGTATACGTCGGTTACCTTAGCGTCGCGCAGGTTGGCTACGTACAGCTCGCCGCTTTTTTGCAGGGTTTCGGCAAAGCGCAGGGTCACTTTGTCGCCGCGCTTGCCGGTGGTGCGCATCCGCAGCCAGCCCACCATGTTCTGGCCCATGTCGAGGATGTAGACGTTGGGCTTCAGGCGGGTGATGGACGCGGGTTTGCGCGTTTCCATCACCTTCATGTTGTCGTTCATCTGGGCTTCGAAGGCGCCGCCGGGTTCTTGCACCAGCTCCGCTTTCAGCCAACTTTTGTCGTTGAAGCCGGCGGTGCTCCAGCCAGGCATTTCCTTGGTGGCGTCGTACTCTTCGCCGTCGTACTCGTTGTTGGTGCGGATGGGGCCGTCGGCGGTGCCCTTCCAGGTGTCGTCGGTCTTGATGACGTCGGTGCTGCCGTCGGCGTAAGTTACTTCCAGCTGCATCAGCATCTTGGGGTAGCCAAACGTCTTGATTTTGTAGGGCTTGTAGTTCTGCCGCATGGCGTAGAAGCGACCGTTGCCGAGCGCGGCACCTAGGGCGTTGGGGCCTTGCTTGAGCAGCGAGGTCACGTCGAAGGTGTTGTACTTCACGTTCTTGGTGTAGTCGGTGGGGCCGGGCGCCAGCACCTGGTCGCCCACCTTCTGCCCGTTCAAGTACAGCTCGTACAGACCTAGCCCAATGATGTAGGCCGTGGCTTGCTTGATGGGCTTAGCGGCGGTGAACTCCTTGCGGTAGTAGCGGGCCGAGAGCCGAGCGTGGCTTTCTTCCTTGTCCCACGCAAACGGATGGTCGAAGCCGATCCAGCGACCTTTCCAGTCGAGGTAGTTCAGCAGGCCCATGCTCCAGGAATTGGCGGGGCTCCAGGAGCTTTCGCCCTTGGTCGTCCAGGTTTTCACCTTCCAGTAGCACTGTCGACGGCTCTTGAGCGGCGCGCCCGCGTACGCCACATGCACTGATTGCGAAGAGGTTACTTTCCCCGAATCCCACAAGTCGCCCTGGCCGGCGGCTAGCTTCTCCGGCGTGGAGGCGACCAGCACCTGATACGCCGTTTGCTCGATGCCGCGCTCCGAGCTGGTCAGCTCCCAGCTCAGCCGGGGCGCGGTGGCGTCGATGCCTTTGGGGTTGGCGAGCAGTTCGCACCGCAGATTTTGCAGCGCCACGCCGGTGGGCGCCGTCACGCGGAAAGCCGACAGCAGGATTGCCGCGAAAAAGGTAAGCAGGAGTTTGTAGTTCATACAGCGACCTCACCCCCTAGCTCCACTCTTACGAGCAGAAAACCAGCCGATTGGCCGGCGTGCGCCGGAGGTTCGTGGAATGCACTTTTAGGCGCTCCATAGTTCGCAAATTTTCTCGCCGAATCATTCTAGGATATTAGCACAAACCTTCACGATTTATGCATGGTGGAACTAGGGTCTGTCAATTCTCTACAGACCCTAGCAACAACATTGTCATTTTCTCTTTGGCGTTTGCAGCAAAACAGCTTTGTCTCTCTGTTCAGGGTTAGTTTTTAGGTGCCGTAGAATATTATCTGCTTTTCCATGCCCTAGTTCTTTTGCCTGTTGAATAACCGCTAAGGCTCTTTCGTACTCGTTTGATTCTGTTAGGAGCTTAACACCATAATCAAACACAGCTTCTCTCGTCACAGGAACATAGGTAATATTTCCTGTTTTGACATCAACAGCAAAATAGTCCTCAGCTACTTTTTTACTCTTGTAAGAACGTATCCAATTGATCTGATAAATATTTATCATCTCGCTACTTATCCATTTTAATCTATCGAATGACCTAAAATCAAATTCTCCAATCAAAAATATCCTGGAAGTTAAATGATCTTTATCGAATAAGACTAAGGAAATATGTTTGATATCCTCAGACAGATATCCTCTTAATTGAGCTGATTGCCTCTTATTTGGACTAACCTTTATATCCTTATAAAAGCCATTGAATACAATTCCATCTGCAAGAACTTTTTGCTCTATAGCTTCAAAAGGTTTAGATGAACAGTTACGAGCATGACAACATAACTTTATGCCCTTTACAAACAGACTTAACAGCACTTGCTTACGCTCAAAATTACCTAATCCAAGCAACTTATTGTAATCACAAAAAACGTAGCAATCCTGACATAGACCAACTTCTTGTACCGTTCCATCTAAGTCTTTATTAGATGTTAGTTGAATTATAAAACGACAGATATTATTACCGACTTCAATTTTCTTTGGAAGTAGTATATTAAAAAGGTCTTCAATTAAGCCGCATTGCTTTTGTATGTATTTCTGCTGGTCACTGGAGTTATCAACTCGATACATTAAATCCTGAAGATACCTGCCCATATTATTAAGCTAGATTTTATATACTTACTCAAGTAAAACTTCGCGTCTTCAGTTCAGCTGCCGGTACTCCGTTGGCGACTTCCCTGTTTTGGTCTTAAAGATCTTGGTGAAATGCGAGGGATGCTCAAAGCCTAGGTCATACGCAATTTCACTGATGGACTTTTCGGTGCTCCACAACAGCGCTTTGGCTTTGTCGGTCAGTTGTAGGTGAATGTGCTCCTGCGTGGTTTTGCCGGTGTAGCGCTTCAGCAAGTCCGACAAGTAGTGCGGCGACAGGTTCAAGGCGGAGGCAAAGAACTTAACACCATGTAACATGCCAAGTACCATTATTATAATAGGCATAAGACTAGCCGTTAAAAACTCGTATTGGATGCAGCTTCAGTCTTGCTTAATGATGATGGGACCGGCACCCATATTTCCTTTGTTCAAGACTGAATTCACTTTATCAGACAGTTTGGTCAGCACAGCGTACGTGTTGATTTCCGCGTTGAGTACGAAAACCGTCAACGTGTACTTCTCAAAATTCTGCTGGTGTTGGAGGTTTTTATCAAACGTCAGTAGCGCGTCAAAGCCGTCAGCAAGCATCCGCTTTAGTAGCTCGCCATTCTTAATACCATTCCAACCTTTATCTCGAACAGTGAAAATTTCGTGATTTGGAAAGTCTAGCTTTAGCCGCTTTGGTAAGTTCTCGTCAAGCAACAGCAGCATACAACTGAGCTATATTTTTGGAAGTCAGGAGCCTATTGGCTAGCTCCAGAACAGCAACCGCTTGCTCTTTAGTCACTGTAGGGAAGTCATCTAAGAATTCATCCAATGAAACACCTGCTTCCAAATGGTCAAAAAGCGACTCTACTGAAACGCGTGTACCCGTGAATACAGGTTGACCACCTAGGGTATCTGGGTCAACTGTTATGAGTGTGTTAATGTCCATATTTTGAAGATGATGACGTTCGGCTATCCGGGTGCTATACAGAGGTACAAACAAAAGAGCACTATACCTTAGTATATAAACAACGGGTAGCAAACCTCGATTGGCTTACTACCCGCTGAAATTTACTTACAAGACGAGTTTTCTACCGCTGCCCTACCGTCGGTGCTTGTGTTTGTTTGCCGGAGAAGTCGAAATACAAGGTCATTTCCTTAGCGTACGAGGGGTCTTTGCTGTAGTCGTAGTACATATTGGCGCGGCCCATCGGGCCCATGTTTTCGGGCTTCTGCGACTTGGTGCCGATGGGTGGGATGCCGTGCATGAAGGAGAGGTTGCCGCTGGGGAAGGCCGGGGCCGTGTTGTAGGGTTTGGCGCCGAAGCGGGGCGTGAACAGGCGCAGGTACACGTCTTCCTGGTCGCAGAGGATGGTGAGCGGCTGGCCGGTGGTCTGGAGCGTGAGCCAGTAGAAGTTGGAGTAGTAGCCCTTAAACTCGGGGTAGACGGGCGACTTGGTGCCGTCGGGTTCGCCGGTGCTGGTGTTGTTGTAGTCTTTGCTCCACACACCTAGGTTGGTGCCTTTCAGGCGGTCTTTCCACACGCGGTACGGACCGTCGCCGCGCCACTGGATGCCTTTTACCTCCTTCTCGGGGTAGTTGAAGCTCAGGCCGGCCAGCTGAAAATCGTAGTCTTTGGGGAAGTACTTGGCCGTCATCTTCACCCAGCCCGAGGGATACACCGTCCACTGCAACGACTGGTAGCGGCTGGCCTTCCCAAACTTCGATTCAATAACCACATTCTGACCTTCCTGGCGCTGGCTTAGGCCTTCGAAGGCCGTTTCGCCCTCGGCGAGCACCGGGCCGTGGCTCAGCGGGATGATGCCCTTGGCGTTGCGCACCTGCCGCAGCAGGCCGGTTTTACGGCTGAAGGTGAGCGTGATACCGTTGGCTGATGCCGTGTAGAGTGAATCGTTTTCCGACACGGTAGCCGCGCTGCCGCCCTGCATGTTCACGAGGCGCTGGGCTACCTGGGCCGGGTGGGCAATGGGCCAGCTCCAGGTGTAGATCTCGCGCCCGGCGGGGTCCGTGGCCGTGATGTAGAGGACGTCCTGCTGCTGCCAGTCGGCGGGCAGATTCAGCTTGAGCGGACCAAACTCGGTGGGCGCGATGCTCGGTGCGGCGATGGTACCGGTCTTGGTGACGGGCGCCGCCTTGCTGCCAGGGCTAGGTAGCTGGGCTAGCTTCCAGGTGAAGCGGCACTGGTTGAGGTTGAGGTAGTGGTAACGGTTCTGGACCCGGAACGTGCCATCGAAGGCGGGCGTGATTTCGCGGCGCTCGAAGAACACGGGGCTCCATACTTCCTTGATGGTGTAGTAGCTTCCCTCCTTCTCATGGTAAGGCCCCACGATGCCGTCGGGGGCGTGGTCGCCGTCGGTGTCGAGGATGCCGCCCTTGTCGGTGCGAACCACGGCGGCGTCGGCGAAGTCCCAGAGGAAGCCGCCGGCTGAGAGCGGCTCACGCCACATCTGCTCCCAGTAGTCTTGCAGACCAGCGCCGTGGCCGCCGTCGTAGAGGCCGTGCAGAAACTCGGTGGGAAACACGATGTTATGGCCTTGCAGGTGGGTACCGTTGCCGTAGTCGTAGTTGATGTAGTGCTGGGTATCGGTGCCGCGGAACACTTGCCAGGCGTGCACCACGGGACGCTTTTGCATGTCCATGCGGTCGAGCACGGGGTCGAGGTCGAAGTTGTGGCCGCCCTCATTGCCGTTCACCCACACCACAATGCTGGGGTGAGTTTGGTCGCGCTTCACCATTTCCTCGGTCAGCTTGGTGCCCACTTGGGTGTCGTAGGCGGCATGCCAGCCGGCCACTTCGTCGAGCACAAACAGACCTAGGGAGTCGCACACTTCTAGGAAGTGCTCGTCGGGCGGGTAGTGCGACATGCGCACGGCGTTCATATTCATGTCCTTCATCAGGTTCACGTCCTCAATGCTCAGCGCCTTGCTCATGGTGCGACCCGAGCTAGGCCAGAACGAGTGCCGGCACACGCCCTTGAACTTGATCTTGGTGCCGTTCACGTAGAAACCTTCCCGCTCGCGCAGCTCTACCGTCCGGAAGCCGAACTTCTTATTGACGGTGTGCACCGGCTTGCCGCCCTGCCGCAAGGTCATCACCACGCGGTAGAGGTTAGGCGTTTCGGACGTCCAGAGGCGGGGGCTAGGTAGCTTGATTTCGAGGTGCACAGTAGCGTTGCCGCCAGTCACGGCACCTTTGAACTCTTGGCCAGCCTTCTGACCATCAAGGGTGTAGAGTTGGCCCACTACCTCATCGGCGCTGGTACCGGCACCTAGGTACACGTCCGATTTAAAGCTGCCGTCGGCTTTGGCGTCGAGGGTTATGCGTTCGATGTGCTGGGGCGGCAACGCCTCCAAATACACTGGCCGGAAGATGCCGCCGAAAATCCAGAAGTCGCCTTTCCGCTCGGCGCCGTTCACCGATTCGTTGGCGGAGTGTTTGGCGACGGTGGCTTCAAGCAGATTGGTTTTACCGTACTTCAACAGCTTGCTGATGTCGTACTTAAAGCGGTAGTATGACCCTTGGTGCATCGCCCCCGCCGATTGGCCGTTGATCTTCACCTCGGTATCGGTCATGGCGCCCTCGAAGACGATGTTGATCGTCTTGCCTTGCCAGTTGGCGGGCACCTTGAAGGAGTACTTGTATAGGCCCTTTTCCTTCCCGCGCGCCGTGTCTTTGTCGTGGCCGTAGTTGTACTTGCCGAAGCCTTGCAGCTCCCAGTTGGAGGGCACCGCGATGGTAGTCCACTTACCGGAGTTGCGCCCGGCCGTGCAGAAGAACTTCCACTTCACCGTGTGGTCTTTGTCGGTGCCGGAGAGGTACTGGGTTTCGGTGGTTTGGGCGCGGAGGCCTAGGGGGATAAGTAGCAGGAGGATGAGTAGGAATCTGGGCATGTCGTTCTGGTGGGCGCCTCACCCCCCGGCCCCCTCTCCGAAAAGGAGAGGGGGAGCCTGACGACGGTGATGGTAAGTGGGACTACTTATTTTATAGATTGGTTTTGATGGCGGCGAGAACTGCGTCTATCTGGTTGAGGGCTTGCTCGTTGGAGAAGCGCAGGATACGATAGCTTAGCTCTTCTAGCAGAGCAGAACGCCCACGGTCGTAGTCGGCTTGGTCTGGTTCTACGTGCCCGGCTCCGTCTAGCTCTACTATTAATTTATGCGAGAGACAGACAAAGTCTACGATGTAGCGGTCGATGCTATGTTGTCGGCGGAACTTGACTCCAAGCTGACCACCTCGTAGCTGTTGCCAAAGCTTGTCTTCAGCGGCCGTTGGCTCGTGACGCATTCTTCTGGCCCGTCCCTTCAGATCTAGCTTGCTGTACTGCTTTTTATTAGCAGTGAAAATCTTGTCTTGAGGTAAATAAGGTTCAGTGGGTTCCATCCAATCCAAAATGAACAAGTTAAAAACACGTCGCGCCGTCGTGGCTCCCCCTCTCCTTTTCGGAGAGGGGGCCGGGGGGTGAGGCGCCCACTAGGGCTACTTCGCTCCCACATCTTTGGAAGCTTTCGGAGCTAGGTCAGTGGTCGAAGTTTTCAACGACTTCAAGTAGAACGCCGCGAGTGGCTCCGAGTCGCCGGTGTGCGGCAGGTCGGTGTCGCGGTCGGCGGGGGTGTCGGGGGTGGGGTAATGGCGGGCTTCGCCGGTGCGGAACAGGATGCGCTCAAAGGAAGGCACCGGCGCGTAGAAGATGAACGTGCTGGTTTTGCCACCATTCACTGCTACCGTGCACGTGCGGTTGGGGGCATCGAGCGTCACGCGTAGGTCGTATTGCTGACCGGCTTGGTACTTGGTCACGCCTTTAAAGCGGGCGCCGGCTTTGTAGAGCAACGTGCCGGTTGAGTCGAAGGAGAGTTGCACCGCAGGCAGGCCTTTTCCATCTTGAAACTCGATTTGGAGCAGGCCTTTGTCGTTTTGCGCGGGAATGATGGAGAACTCCGCCACCATATTTTTGGCCTCCGGAATGATCCGCTCGGCGGTGCCGTAATCAAACTTATCGGAGTCTTTGAGGACCAAACCCTTCGAGCCGTCGGGCAGCTTGTCGATGCCGACGGGGGCTTGCACGAGGCTGTAGGTGTTCCAGTTAGCTAGCTCTTGGCCGGCGGGCATTTGGGCAAACACATCGTTCGCCGGCGCGTCCGTTTTCACGCGCATGGGCACCGGCACCGAGGAAATCCAGATGTCCTCCTTGTTCATGCTGTAGGTCACCCACATGTTTTTGTCGGGTGGCGTGCCGTCGCCTTCCTGGATGCCGCGCACGTATTGGGGGCCGTACGACTTGTAGTTGCCGCCGTAGCGCATGGGCGAAATCTCACCGTGTACCAGCCACAAGTCAGTGTAGTCGAGGCCATTCTCGCTGGGCGAAACGGCCAGCGGCCACCGAAATTCAGACGGGTTGTACACCGTGGCGTAGTGCCCATCAGACGTGCGCTGCCCCCAGATTTTGGCGTTGCTATTCACGAAGTGCGGCGCCCGAATAACGGGGTTCGGCCAGCTCTTGCCCCCGTCGGGACTAATGGTTGTCAGGGCATGCTTCCACAAGCCCACTACCCGATTATCGGGCAAATGGTAATAGCTGAAGGCTTTGTAGTCTTTGTGAATGGGGATAAGCGGGTCGTCCTTGTCTTGCTCCTCTACCATCTGCTGCATCATCAGCGGATTCGCCAAGATTTCCTCGCAGGCCGCGACGAAGCCTTTGTCCTTGCTCTTTTTGTAGAACGGATATGTCGACTTCGATTGGTCCCAGGTCTTGTTGTAGCGCAGAAAGTAGATGGGGCCGTACTTACCGCCCGGCAGTACTTCGCGTACCACGCGCCCAATGCCCTGCCCGTCGTTGGGGTCGTCTTTGGCGTCGAGGGCAATGCCGTAGTAGCCTAGGGTAAGCAGGCGGTTTTTCTTCGACACGTAGAAGCCGACGCGCTGGTGCATCACTGCGTCGAGGTTCTTAGCCACTTTGCCCGGCTGGTCAGGCTTCGTGACGCCGTCCGGGATTTTGTAAGGCGGGAAGATCACCGTGGGGTTGCTCCAAGTGCGGCCGTCCTTGGATGTTAGGAGCAGGGTGCGGCCCGGCGGCACGTGCTCCCCGACCGGGTTGCTCAGGTATTGCAGGTAGAACTGATCTTTCCAATACGCCAGCATCGGGGCGTGATTGTAGGTCCAGCCCTCGCCGTTGGCGGCAGTCGGATGCTCGCGGTCGGCCCGTAGTACCTGCTGATTATGAACGCCAATGACTGGGCGCAGCTGCCCGTGGTGGTAATCCACGTTGCTGAGCGTGGCGCCAGTGTAGCGAATGGTTTCTTGGGCGTGCGCCGAACCTAGGCCGAGCAGACCTAGCAGCGCGGTAGTGATGAGCAGACGATTCGCCTCACCCCCCAGCTCCCTCTCCAAAGGGTAGCGCGCATCAAGCGCTTGCGGGGGAGCCAGACGGCGGAGTTTTCTAGCTATTCCCTTATTCATGGTTTTACGCTGCTTGAGGTGGCGCCGACGGCCGGAGCCGCGGGTGATGCTTGCTGTAGTTTCTTGAGGGTTTTGCGCGGGGCCATGAAGATGGTGCCGTGCTTGTGCCCCACCGGCACGCTCACTTGCGCCGAGGCGTCGGTGAACGTCTTAAAATCAGAGGTTTTCATGGCGCCGTACTTCTTCTCGCGGTAGGCGTCGTAGTAGATTAGCCACTCGCCGTGCGGTAGTTTGGCCACGCTCGGGCCTTCGGTGAAGTTGGCCGTGAAGGGCTTCGACACGTTCGGAAACGGACCTAGGGCGGTGGGACCGAAAGCTACCTTAATGTCGCGCTCGGGCCGGGTGTTGTCCTTCACGACCAGCACGTAGTCGCCGGGGCCGCGCTGAAGCACCTCCGAATCGATGGCGCTGAACCCAGGGTCTAGGTAGAGCTTGGCGGGCGTGAAGGTTTGGAAGTCCTTGGTGGTGGTGTAGTAGAGGCGGTGGTTGTTGTCCTCGTCCTCCTGCCCTTTCGGGAAGCGGAAGGGAATAGTCGAGGCCCACACGATGAGGTACTGCTGGGTGGGCTTGTCGTAGAAAATCTCGGGCGCCCACACGTTTACGGTGGTCGGCTCGTGGCTCATCACATCAACAAAGCGCTGTGATGACCAGTGAATCAGGTCTTTGGAGCTAGCATAGCCGAAGCCTTTGTCGCCCTTCCACCCGCACGTCCAGACGAGGTGGTAGGTGCCATCGGGGCCTTGCGTGATGGACGGGTCGCGCATGAGCTTGCTCGGACCGGCCTGCGGGGTGAGGAAGGTTTTGCCTAGGTCCTGCCACTTGTAGCCGTCGTAGCTGTAGAGCAGGCGCAAGCCTTCGTTGGCCGGCTCGTGGAAGGACGTGAATAGGTACACGTCTTTGGAGCAGGACGCCAGTAGCCCTGCGCACAGCAGCGAGGTTAGGGAGCGTACAGCTTTATGCTTGATTGTCATTAGGTTAAATCAAAACACTAGAACGTGTCATGCTGAGCTTGTCGAACCGAAGGAAGGCGTAAGCCAAGCATCTTTACTATTTACTAGAACGTCATTCCGACGATAGGAGGAATCTCGCGTGCGGTCGTTGCACTGGCTAACCTGACGATTGGAGTTACTACTGCACGCGAGATGTCTCCCGTTGGTCGACATGACAGGCTGGCGGAGCGGGAGAGATGCTTGGCTTAAGCCTTCCTTCGGTTCGACAAGCTCAGCATGACGTTCTTTTTAGATTATTCAACATCTGCACGATCATTCTACACCGAATCCAACACCAATACCCAATCATTTCCATCCTTCTTCTCGGCCGGCGGGTTGAACTCTTGCGTGCCTTTATTGAGGAACGTACCGATGGCCGTGGTCTTGCCATCACGGGGGCTGAACCAAGAGGCTTTCACCTTCGCGCCGGCGATTTTACCTAGGTTCACCTTCATGTTCCGGCCGTTGTAAGTGTAGATGAAGGCGTAGTTCTTGCCACGGGTGGCCACTAGCCGGTCGTACTTCTGGCCTGCTTCGCCGGCAATCAACGACTGGTCAGGCACCCGGTCGAAGTAGGGCCGCGAGAGCATCAGCTGCTTCAGGTACTGCATCTGCGCGGCGCCCGGCGCGTTGATAGCCGACGACCACAGCTCTTTCGAGCCGTAGGCACTGCCTTTGTCGAAGCTGCTGTGCATCTGCATCACCGAGTTCTGGCCGTAGGTGTAGCCGAAAGCACCGGCAAATACCGACCAGTAGCCGTAGCGGCGCACGTCGGCATCGGTCCAGCGGGGCTGCGTGATGTCGTGGAGGCCCTGCGGGATGCCTTCGTACGAAGGTTCACCGTCGAGGCTAGGTTTGGTAGGCGTCATTTTGTAATCAGCCTGCTGGTAGCGCCAGTTATCGGGGCCGTAGTGGTTCTTTTCCTTCCGCGACGTATCCTGCTCGTAGCGCTGGTGACCCGATTGGTACATGTTGAAATCCAACCACTTCGCCTGATGAAACCAATCCGACGACTGCGTGCGGCCGCGCGGGTGGTACGTTACCAGGTGGTTGGGGTCATTAGCTTTCAGCGTGGCGCCGATGGTATTCCAAACTTGTAGGGAGTCGGAGCCAGCAATGTCGCCGCCGTTGAGCCAGATAATGTTTGGGCGGTTGCGGTAGCGCTCGGCCAGGAAGGTAGCGTAGGTTTTGGCTTGCTTCTGGGTCACTTTGCCGTTTTTCACGTTGGTGCCCCACACCGGCACCATGCCCATGTAGAGGCCTTTCTTCGCGGCTAGGTCGACGATGTAATCGACATGGTCCCAGAAGTCATATTGTGCGGGGTCGCTGGCAGTATTGCCTTGGGTGGTCAGGGGCCGGGCCACGTCGGCGCGCACCAGGGCCGAGTCGCCGTACACGTTCACGGCCGGCACTTGGTGCAGCACCATCACCTGAATCACGTTGAAGCCCTTTTTGCGGCGGTCTTCGAGGTAGGTTTCGGCTTCTTCGCGCTTGAGTTTGTTGAACAGCAGCCAACCGGTGTCGCCCAGCCAGAAGAACGGCTTGCCGTTCTCCGTCGTCAGGTACCGACCGTTGGCCGACACCTTTAGTTTGCCGGTGGGCTCCACCGGCGTCCAGGCCGCCAGCAGGGAAATCAGGAGAAACAGAAAAGGGGTACGCGCTTTTATAGACATCTGATTACTGAGAGAGACTACTTATTCCGTTTCATGCTGAGCTGGTTGAAGCTCTCGCGCCGTTGCCGGGTGTAGAGACGCAACACTTTGCGTCTCGTCGTTGCGGATGTTGTTTGCCTAGGTCGTTCTAGGCAGGTCGTTCAACGAGGAGACGCAAAGTGTTGCGTCTCTACAATTGTTCAACGAAGTGGTAAAGATGCTTCGGCAAGCTCAGCATGACGTTTTTTTGAATTATGCATGCTCCACCCACAGGATAGCGGGCGAGGCTTGCGGGTTCTTCAGTTCCAAGGCTTTGCCGCCTTTCACCTTCTGCTCTTTCCCGATAAGGTGACCATCTTTTGCATCGAGCCAATGCACCCGGAACGAGCCGGTGGCTTTGCTCAGATCAATTTGGGCGGGCATATTGGCGTCGCAGTATTGGATGTAGGACTTGCCGGGGCTAGCTAGGGCAAACTGCTTGGCCGTATTTTCTGGCTGCTCGGTAGGCTGCGCCACCACGGGCATAGCGGCCGCATCCGCCAGGAACCTAGCCTCTGGCACGGCTGGCACATCGGGCAGCGAACCACCGGCCATCAGCACGGCCCAGCCAAACTTGTCGGCGCCGTCGCCGGAGTAGATAACGGCTTTTTCGGGGTAGCGCTGGCGGTACTCGTGCACGGCGCGGTATACTTGGTCGAAGGAGCTAGCTTTGGGCTTGAGCAAGCGCGCGTGCTGGCGCGGAGCTAGGTTCTGGCCGCCTTCTGGCGCGTAAGCCTTCCCGTCGGCTTGATAGTGCCAGTAGCGAATGTCGATGATGTTGACCACGGCGGCGCGGGCCGGATCGGCGAGGATGGCGTCTTGCACATCTTTGGTCGTGCTTAGGCCCACGAGGGCGTTTTTGCCGGTTTCCTGCTCCCACTCCTTGATGGTATCGAGCCAGAACTGCACAAAATGCAGCGGACCGGTGAACTCCGCCCCGATCAGCTGAATGACGCCGTTATTCGCCGTGAAGTTATTGAGACACTGCCGAATGTAGGCCCGGTGCAACGCCCGCCGTACCGGATGGTTGACGTCATAGAACTGCTCGGCCATGAAGATGCGCTTGTCGCCGGCGTACGGGGGCGGCTCGGGAAAGCCCGTGTTATTGATGTTGTTGACGGGGCGCCAAGTGAAATCAGCGTAGTGCGCGCCGGCCTCGATGATGTTGTGCTGGAAGTAGTTCTGATGAATGAGCACCAAGCCTTTCTGGTCAGCTAGGTCGGCAAACTGACGCAGGCGGCCCCAGTACCACGGGTTGTACTTGGTGAGGTCGTACTTGCTCAGGCCGTCCCAGGCGGTTTCTTGGCCGCTACGCGCAAAGGGCACTTCGTAGAACGGTGGCCATACGTCGCCGTCGAGGCGGCGCACCCGCTCGTGGTCATCGCGGCGGCGCTCGTACCAGAGGGCGTAGTTCTGCTCGATACCGACTTGGTGACGGCTGAGCATGGAGTCGGTGAGCTGGGCTAGGTCGTCGGTGAGGCCGCGGCCGGTGCGACCGGGCACGTAGCGCGTAATGGCTTCGCCGGCCGACTTCAACACCTCGGGCCGCACGCTGCTGTTCCACCACGGCACATCTTGGCGGCTGCCGGTCACTAGGTTGGTGCCTCGCACCAGCCAGCCGTTGACGACGCGCATGGGCGCCGCCGACGGCTGGCTGGCCGAGGACTTTGTTTTTACTTGATCAATGGTTTTGGCCCCACCGGCTGCCACCGGAATCGGCTGGCGCTGACTGGCTTGGGAAATCCAGTTGGCAAGCTGCGGGGCAGGTTGGGTCGAGTTGGCCGTTAGCTCATTCGCCACTTTCACGCTCGGGCTGCTGGAGGCTTCGGTTTGCACCGGCATCACGTGCGGCTGCACGGCTAGGTTCTTACCTAGGCGCTCAGCGAGTTGGGCGTAGTAGAGGCTGCGCGGCTGAATGCTGTTGTTCGACTCGCCCCAGTAGCCGTTGCCCTGAAATTGCGCCCAACTGCCAAACGCCCAGTTTTGGGCCGTGGGGGGTTGAAAGCAATCGATGCGGGCGGCGGTGCACTGCCAGAACACGCTGTTGGCGGCGCACCAGCCGGCGCCTTGTCCGTCTTGGCCGCGGTTGGCGTAGCTCAGGGCGTTACCGTCGATGTTCACCACATCAAACAGCACGCCCGAGGCCCAGCTATCCGTAGCCCCGCTGAAGCTCAGGGACTCGTACGTTTGCCCCTGCACAAAGGCATTCGGGCCGGGTGCGGCATACCCCACGGCAAAATCATGGTAGCCATGCTCAGAGTAGAGGCGCTGAAAAAGCGTTTGTTGGCCATTGGTGTAGAAGGCGTTGCGACGCTGCCCACCTATTTCCGACACCGGAGCTAGGTTCTTGCAGTCTTCCACCGTCACGCGCTTGGCCGTTTCGAAAGCTGCCACGGCAGAACCGGCAAAATGCTCAAACACCACCTGACGCACCCAGGCGTCGGCGGTGTTTTCGAGGGTAATGGCCATCCAGCGGTGCGCCTCGTCTTTGGGGTTCTTGGCGTCGAAGGTGGAGCGGCAACGCAGATTTTCGACCCCTACTTGCGTGATACGACTCGGCCAGCGGTAGGTGCGCACGGTGCCACCGCCGTACGTAGCGTCGAGGGCAGTGGTGAGCGGGGCATCCAGGGTTAGCACGTCGCCTTCCACGGCAACCACTTGCCGGTCCCAGTCGATTTCGCGGGTGCCAGGCTTCCACCCGAGGGCCGAGATGCCGCCGCCAAACTCTAGTGTACCTAGCTCTTGCAACCACTCCTTGGTCGTAGGCCGGTGCACCAGCACTTGGTCGCCGGTTTTGAAGGTGCCGGCTTTCGCCACGCGAATCTTGGTGGCGTTTACTGGCACGTAGGCATCAGCCACGGGCACGGCGGCGTCGAGCTTACGGTCGTTCTTGCCTAGGATGCGAACAAGCGTTTCGCGACTCAGGCCGCTGCCTAGCAAGATGGTGCCGTCTTCGCCCATACCGCTGCCGCGCAGCACCACGCCAGAGGCTTTGATCTGCAAGCCGCCGGCTACTTCGTAGGTGCCTTTTTCCAGCAACACCGCGCCGCGGATACCGTCGCGGCTAGCCGGTAGTGTGGCGACGTAGTCGAGGGCGGCTTGAATGCGCTGGGTGGCGTCGCCGGATTTTAGGGGTACCAGGATACGCACGGGCGCGTCTGGAATAGCTTTTTCGCTGGCCGCGTAGCCGCAATAAGAGAAGTCCGGAATGCGGTTGCCTTTCTCATCGGCCACGTACACCAGCTTGTCGCCTTTTTCGGCTGAGAGCGGTGGTAGCGGCTTAACGACTTTGGGCTTTTGGGCAATTGCGGAGCTAGGCCAAGCCAAGCACCCCACGACCACCCACGTAAGTAGTTGAAGCGGCAGACTCTTTCTACCAGACACAGAAAGCGGACGAGGGGGTATCAAAATCTAGGTTCGGTTTTCGGTTCTGGGTAGTCGGGTGTTGCGCTTTTACGTTCGTCAAGAATAGGAAAGCGTGTCATGCTGAGCCGGCCGAAGCACCTCCCCCGCTCCGAGTCCCACGTCAGAGCGAAAGAGCTGCTTAGCTTGCGTCTTCCTTCGTTTAGCCGGCTCAACACGACACATTTCCTTTAGTAATAGGCTATAATACACGGGTATAAATCACTCTTTCTCACGTTTCGCATGTAGAGACACATACTTGTGTCTCCTTGCGTTGCTGATGTTGTTGACCTAGGTTTTTCTAGCCCGGATCGTTCTGGCTCGTTCGTTCAACGACGAGACACAAGTATGTGTCTCTACACGCTACGACTTGCGCTGACCTTGCGGCGCGGGCTTCACTTTTTGGATGTCGACTGCGCTGTTCAGGAACTCTTCGATGTTGCTGTAGCCGTCTTTGTCGCGGTCTTTGGTGGCGTCGGAGGCGTCTTTGGGGTTGAGGCCGTGCTTTTTCTCCCAATCGTCGGGCATGCCGTCTTTGTCGGTATCCTGGTAGGGCTTGCCTTGGTAGGTGGGATAGCCGCCGACTTGGGCCGGGCTGGTGATGATGCCCTGCTTATAGGAATCTTCGGGCAGACGGCGCTTGATGTAAGGACTCTTTTCTGAAGGCTTCGCGTCTTTGGCGTAGGTGATTTTGCCGGTGCGTGCTTCCTCCACAATGCGGGCATCAACGGCGTCGCGCTTGGGTAGGGTGGCGCCTACGTTGGCCAGCACGTACTGGTAGGCCTCTTGCGCGGGAATTATGGTAACGTTCGGCATGGCAAAGGGCTTGTCGGTGCGGATGCTAGCCAGGATTTTATCCGCGTCGGGTACGTCTTCCAGCTGCACGCCGCCGGCCCAGTTGTCCTTGGTAATCTTCTCGTTACCTTCAATGACGTTGCCGGCCACATAAGCTTTGCCGAACACCAGACCTAGCTTTTTGTCGCGGCTGGCCTCGGGCTTGAGGATGCGGTAGCTGATGGGCTTATCGAGCGGCGTGATGGGGCCGGGCTTGTAGTAGTTGTTCACAAAGTTGTACTCCGAACGGTTGTCGCCGCCGTCGGCCGAGCGGTTCCACCAGTTGAACACCACGTTGTTGGCGAAGCCAAAGTCGCCGTACATGCCCACTGAAGGGTTGCGGCTGATGTTGTTGGCCCACAGGTTCCGCATGAACGTGCTGTTCAGCCCCCCGATGGTGCTGCCGAAAGCGTGATTGTAGTAGTCCAGCGCCTCCGAGAAGATGGAGTTTTGAATGGTCACGTTCACCGTCGGCAGCTTGTCGGCTTTGCCGGTTTCGGGGTTGTGGTACACGTGCCGGTACATCGACATGTTCTCATCCAGGCCCCAGGAGGCCGAGACGTGGTCAATCATAATGTTGCCCACTGGGTTGCCGCCCAGCGCATCGTCGCGGCGGCCCACCTCGGTAGCGCCGCGGCGGAAACGCAGGTAGCGCACCACCACATCGTGGGTGTTCAGCCACACCGATTCGCCGGCCACGCACACTCCGTCGCCGGGGGCCGTTTGGCCGGCAATGGTGATGTAGGGCGCCCGGATAATGATCGGGCTTTTGAGCTGAATGATGCCGGCCACGTTGAACACCACGATGCGGGCGCCGCCCTGTTCGCAGGCTTCGCGCAGGCTGCCGGGGCCGCTGTCGGCGAGGGTGGTTACCACGTACACTTTGCCGCCCCGCCCGCCGAACGAATGCGCGCCGCCGCCTTCCGCGCCGGGGAAAGCTAGCCTATCCGACTGCGGCAAATCGGAGGGCTTCGCCGCCCAGGGCACGAACGGCTTGCCCGCTTTGGCTTCCTGCTCCACAATGGGCAAGGCCTTCGACCAGGCTTCATCGGAGCGCTTCTGCGCCTCGGCCAGAGCCGCTTCGGCTTTCGCCTCCACGTCGGGCGGAATGGTGGGATATTGTGCCCACGCGGGCCGCGCCGTGCCGGCCGCCAGTAGAAGAGTTAGGAAAGCTAGGTTCTTATTCATTATGCTTGGAAAGGGTTAGGCACGCTTCGGCAAGCGGACGCCAGATGAAGCGTCTCTACCACTTCGTTGAGTTAGCATCAGGTTTACCACTGCACGCGAGATGCTTCGACAAGCTCAGCATGACGTTCTTTTTTACTGCTAGTACCCAGGATTCTGTTGAAAATCACCTTTGCTCGTCACGGCATCGATGTCGCTCTGCGGGATGGGGCGCAGCACGTGGAAATCCTTGATGTCGTTCTTGGCGTCGGGGTTGTTGTTGCGCACGCGCTCCAGCAGCTTGCCGGTGCGCTTAAGGTCGAGCCAGCGTACCTGCTCGCCAGCCAGCTCGCGGGCCCGCTCATCAAGGATGAAGTCCAGGTTCATCTGAGCAGCCGTGACCTGCATGGCGGCCGTGCGGCCGGGCAGCGCGGCACGGGTGCGCACCAGGTTCACGTAGTAAGCCGCCGAGTCGGGTTTGTTGAGGCGCACCTGCGCTTCGGCCCCGATCAGGGCGATGTCGCCTACGCGCAGGATGAAGACGTCGCGGGAGCTTTGGGTTTCGGTGGCCGAGGCGCGGGTCGGGTCGTCAAACTTGCGCAGCGATGGGTAGTGAAACCGGTCCTTGGGCGTGCCGTCGGCGTTGTAGATATCGTCGATGTCGTAGGTGCGGAACCGGAAACGTGTGGTGTACTGCTGCTGAAAGTTCGGGATGCTGCGCTTGGTAGTCAGCACGGCCGTGTCGCCTACGGCAAATTTGTTCTGGTTCAGCAGCGGCGCCAGGGCCGCGTTCTGGCTTACTTCCGCCGGCGACCATTTTTGAATGGTAGTCGCATTGTTGGCCAGCCACGCCTGCTTGAAGGAGGCCGCGTAACGGCTGTCGTTCTGCTCGTTATACAGATTCAGCAGGAAGCGCGTGGGCATGTAGCGCACGTTGGCAAAGCCGTTGGCCACGTCGCGCGTCATGCCGGGCAACGTGTTGTAGTCCATCAAAAAGAAGGTGTGACCTAGGTTGCTGCCCGCGTTGAAGGTCAGGTTGGTGGAGTAGTTCACCGCCCACAGCACCTCCGAGTTGCGCTGGTTATTGATGTTCCAGAGGTCGGCGTAGCTGGCGAGCAGCCGGATGCCTTGGCTGGTGTAGCCGGTCGTGACTTTGCGGGCGTAGTTGGCGGCGCGCTGGTACTGGCCCCGCGTGAGATACACTTTGGCCGCGAAGGCCTCAGCGGCGGGCCGGGTAATGCGGCCATAGTCGCTGGCCGTAGCCGGGACCGGGTAAGCGGCCAAGGTCACGGGCAGATTAACCAGCGCAAACTCTAGGTCGAGCAGCACCTGTGCATACACGTCGTCTACGGAGGCGCGGGTGGCGGTGGTTACTACGCCCTCGGTAGGCTCCAGGCGCAGCGGCACCGGCCCGAAGTTCTCCGCCAATAGGTAGTAGTACCAGGCCCGCATGAAGCGAACTTCCGCCTCCGCCGACGGCCGGCGCGCCACCGTCACGTTGGCCGTGCCGATGTACTTGATGGCCTGGTTGCAGAGGTTGATACCGGCGTAGCACTGCTGCCACAGATTGTTTTTCACCCAGACGTTATCCGCGTTCAGGCCCTGGTAGGTCATCAGCGACGGCTGCGGGGTCACGCCGTTGGTGGAGGTGGCGCCGTTGTTGGCGGCGTTAGTCCAGATATCGGTACCCATTTCCAGCAGGGCGTAGCCGGATTCTTTGCCGTAGATAGCGCGGTTGTAGGTGTAGGTGCCGTTGATAGCGGTTTCGATGCCCTCAGGGGTCGTAAACACGGCCTCGGCCGTGGCGCCGCTTGGGTTATATTCTTCCAGCTGTTTTTCGCAGGCGGAGGCTGCCAGGACCAGCAGCGCAAGAGCTAGGGGGCGAATGATCTTATTCATGGCTGACTAGTCGAATTAAAAGCCCACGTTCAGACCAATTACATAAGCGCGGTTCAGCGGCCGGTCGATAACTCCTTCTCCTTCCGGGTCGAAGTCTTTCAGGTCGCTGAAAGTGTGTAGGTTACGGCCCGACACATACACGCGCACGTTGTCGATTTTGGCCTTGCCGACGATGGACTTCGGCAGGGTGTAACCTAGGGTCACGTTGCGCAGCTTGGCGAAGGAAGCCTGACGCTCGGTGAGGGTCGTCACGTAGCTCAACGAGCGGGTTGCGTTAGGGCGTGGGTAGGCGTTGGTGGGGTTTTCGGGGGTCCAGTAATCGACGCGGGCACCGTTGTTGACGCCGCTGCGGGTGTACTTGGCGTAGTAGTCGGAGCTGATCCACTGGCCCACGCGGGCCACCAGCAACACGTTCAGGTCGAAGCCTTTGTAGCGCAGGTCGTTGCTGAGGCCACCGGTCCAGGCGGGCACCCGCGAGCCGATTACCTTGCGGTCGGCGGAGGTGATTTTGCCATCGGGCACCCCATCCGGACCGGAGATATCCGCCACCTTCAGGTCGCCGGGGATGGCGCCGTACTGGGCGGCTTCGGCTTCCTCACCGAGCTGCCAGATGCCGGTTTTCACGTAGTCGTAGTAGACCTGCGCGGGCTGCCCCTGAATGAGGGAGTTACGGTAATCGTCGGAAATCACGTTGCCGTTGGGCAGCTCCACAATGGTTTCCTTGTTGCGGGCAAAGGTGGCCGTGGTCGACCACGTAAAGCTCTTGCCTTTTAGGTTCTGCGAAGTCAACGACACTTCGATACCCTTGTTGCGGGTGCGGCCGATGTTGCGGTTCACGGTCGTTACGCCCGTCAGCAGCGGCAGCGTAAAGGGGAAAATCAGGTCCTTGGTTTTCGCGTCGTAGTAGTCGACGGTACCGGTAATGCGGTTGTCGAAGAAGCCGAAGTCTACGCCGAAGTCCGTAGTGTAGGTTTTTTCCCAACCTAGGTTCGGGTTGCCGATGGTGGGCGAGATGGTGTAAGTAGGTGCCGCGTTGGCGTCGCCGTACGAGAACGACGTGTTCGTCAGTGAACTCTGCGTACCGTAGGCATTGATTACGTCGTTACCCGACAGGCCATACGAGCCGCGCAGCTTCAGCTCAGTGATGAGGTTCAGGTCTTGCATAAACGGTTCGTCGATCAGGCGCCAACCTAGGCCCAGGGAAGGAAAGTTGGCCCCTTTATGACCCGGCCCGAGCTTCGACGAGAGGTCGGTGCGGCTGGTGATGGAGAGCAGATACCGGCCTTTGAAGCTGTAGTTAATGCGGCCCGTAAACGAAATCAGCTTGTTTTCGGAGAAGCCGCTGCCGTAGAAAGGGTTCTGGTTGGCCGAACCTAGGTTGTAGAACGACTGCGAAGGCAGCACCTGGTTGTTGCCGCCGGCAAAGCTGTTGGTGTTGGTAAACGACAGATAGCTGGCTACTCCGGTGAGGGTAAACGAATGTTCGCCCAAGCTCTTCTGGTACGTCAGCACGTTTTCCCAGCTCAGGTTGCGGTTCTGGTTGTTCGTAATAGAAGCCTGAGAGTTGGCACCACGCCCATCAATGGTGTTGCGGCCGTAGAAGCTGCCGGCCTCCGAAGTGGCGTAGTTGGCCGCGAAGGTTGAGCGCAGGCTCAGGCCTTCCAGCGGCGTCAGCTCCACGTAAGCCGCGGCGGTGATGCGGTTAGTTTTGGTGTTGCGCTGGTAGGCGCCGGGCTGCTCATCGGCCAAGGGGTTCACCTGCGTGCCGCCCAGCGGGAAGACGACCAGGTTGCCGTCATCGTCGTAGGGGCGGCCGAGCGGCGCAATCTGCGAGGCGATGTTGAACGGGTCGCGGCGGATGTCGTTGTTGATGTAGGCCAACTGGGTTTGCACGCCCACCTTCAGCCACTTGTTCACCGTCTGGTCGATGTTGGCGCGGGTGGTGTAGCGCTTGAAGCGGTCGAGCTTCATTAGGCCTTTCTCGTCGTAGTAGCCCAGCGAGAAGTACACCTTGGTATTCTCGGAGCCGCCGGAGAGGCCGACCTGGTAGTTCTGCTGCATGCCTTTGTGCAGCAGCTGGTCGGGCCAGTTCACGTACTCGCCGTTTTCAATGGCGGCCAGCTGATTGGGGTTGAACACTTTGGAATCGTCGGCGGGACTGTTCCAGGTGCCCGTAGCCCGGAAGGCTTCGCGGCGGAAGGCCACGTACTCGGGGCCGCTCATGAACTCGCCGTAGCCGGCCACCTTCGTAACGCCCGAGTAGGCGTTGAACGTAATCTTGGGCTTACCGACGCTGCCGCGCTTGGTCGTGATGATAATGACGCCGTTGGCACCGCGCGAACCGTAGATGGCCGTAGAAGATGCATCTTTCAGCACCTCAATGCTTTGCACGTCGTTCGGGTCGATGTCGGCCGCGTTTACGCCCTGCACCCCATCCACGATGTAGAGCACGTTGTTGGAAGCGCTGGGATTGGCAATGGAACGGTTGCCCCGAATCCGGATTGAGGCGCCCTGGCCGGCATAGCCGTTGGCGCGGGTGATATCGGCACCCGGAATTTTGCCCTGGAGCGCCTCCGTCACGGTTGTTACCGGCAGCTTGGTTACTTCTTCTCCTTTCACCGAAGATACCGCGCCGGTCAGGTCGCGCTTTTTCACGGTGCCGTAGCCAATCACGACGACGTCATCCAGGGCCGCGGCTTCTTGCGAGAGCCGGATTTCCACCCGGGTCTGGTCGGGCCTCACGGCTAGCTCCTGACTTTTATAGCCCAGGTAAGAGATGGTAAGGATAACATCCGTTTTATCAGCAACCTGAATGGTAAAGCGGCCTTCACTATCGGTTGAGTTACCGTTGGTGGTGCCTTTCACCACTATCGTGACGCCAGGCAGCGCTTCACCTTTGTCGCTGCTTACCACCTGGCCGGTGAGGGTTCGGGTCTGAGCCTGCGCGGCACTGACCAGCAGCAGCAGGGTTGTAAGTAAGAGGAAAATTCGTTGCATGTAGGTGGGTTTTTAGAGCGGGTTGTTCTCTCGTCAAACACTCGGCTCTACCTAGGCAGAGCGCACCCGGCAAGGCTAGCGTGCTAGCGTTGCCGGCTCTGGCTTAGCGGCTTGCGCAGCGGTGTGGTTCGTCCCGGCCCAATCGACGGAGCCGCAGAAATGCACCTCGATACCTAGCTCGGCCAGCGCCGCCGCCTTGATGCGGCAGGCCTGGTAGGCTTTGGCCTCGTAGGGCGCATACACCACCTGAATGTGGTTGGCTTTGTGGCGGGCCATCATCTGGTCGCGGGTGACGCCGCGCAGCACGGCGTGCATAATAGGCCACTCGGGCGTGGTTTCCTGCCAGCGGCGCTGGGTTTCGGCGGCAGGCAGCGCTACCACTTCGCCCACACCTAGGTCGCAGTGCAGCTTGCCATCCATCACGTACACCCGGCTCCACACGATGGAGCCCGGGCGACTCACCCCTTTGATGCTGCCGCCACCCAAGCGGAAATACATGGGGGGCTGCCGCTCGCTGCTGGCGCCCTCGTAGCCACCAATGAAGTGCGCCGGCGGGGCAGCCCCCGAAATCAGAAACACCCACACAAACTGGTCGCCGTCGCCGGTGTCGTAGAGCTGGCCCCAGCGCAGGTCGTGCAGCGTGGTTTCGCCCGACATACCTAGCTCCTGCCACAAGCGGTACGTCACCAGGGCATCAAGCCCGGCGCACTCGTCTACTTCGTTGAAGTGCGGCAGCGCTTGGCCGGCGTATAGCTCCTCCCCTGCCGTCGAGAAAACCGGCGGGCGGTCCGAGTCATTCAATAATCCTTCGGTCAGGTCGCTGGCCACGGTCAGGTCTTTCAGGCCTTGCTGGTACTGAATGCCGATGGTGTCGCAGCCGAAATCATTGGCAATGCGCATGGCGGCAATGTACATCTTGCACTGCTCCAAGGTCTGCGGACGGGTAAGCTGGGTGGCCTCGTCGGTGCCCCAGTTGAACTTCATACCTTTGGCCAAGAGCCAGTTGAGCACGTTTTGGGCTTCGGCGTCCGTCACGTCGCGCATGGCGGCGTAGAGGCTAGCCTGGCTGAGGCGCTCCTTGAAGATGCCGGTGGCGTGCAGCAGCTCGTCGGGCACGATGGCGTTGTACATGCCCATGCAGCCTTCATCAAACACGCCCATGATGGCTTTGTGCTGTCGCAGGCGGCGGCCAAACTTGCGGCCAGTCTGCTCGTCGGCGGCGGGTAGTTTTACACTGGTAAAGTCCGTTACGTGGCTACCGTCCTGCGTGATGGTGCCTTCGTTCAGCCATTGTTGCAGGCCGTTCTCGAAGAACGCATCCGTGAAATCTTCGCTCCAAAGGGTGCTGTAAGTGACGCCGGCTTTGGTCAGGCAGCCGTTCAGGTTCAGCATGCCCACCAGGCCCGGCCACTGCCCGCTCCAGTTGGCCACCGTCAGGATGGGGCCCTGGTGCGTGGTCAAGCCGGCCAGCACATGGTGCGAGTACTGCCACACGCTTTCCGCCACGATAAGCGGCTGCCGCGGGTCGATAGTGCGGAAAACCTCCATGCCCATCTTCTGCGAGTCGATGAAGCCGTGCTGCTTCTCCGGGTCATAAGGGTGCGCCCGCTTCACCGACCAGCCTTGGCGGGCCAGCGCCGCACCTAGCTGTTCTTCCATGGCGTGCTGGGCCGCCCAGCAGTTCTGGTTGGCCGCGAGTCGCAAATCGCCGCTGGCAAGTACTATAACTTCTTTGGAGGTAACTGGAGCCACTACTTGGTGCGGGTTAAAAGGTCAACGGAAACGTATGCACTGCAAGTCCTCCTATTATCCGAGCGGGTCTTTACTAAGGGCTGGATGAGGGCTAAGGCTCTGAACGCAAGGCAGACAGGCGTTCGTTTTGTCTGCGTGTTTCTGCGGCTAAAGAGTCAGGAAAGACTACATAGCAAATATGCTAGCTCCGCCAGCGGCGTCTTTACTAGTTATTGCCTACTTAGTATAGGATCTTAGCATGGCCCACTTTTCGGGGGAATACCCGGCCGGCCAAGGATTATCCAACCGGTTCTGCTCCTATTACTATAAGACGGGGATTTGGCGGCCGTCTGAGCACTCCGAGCAGTACACTACAGGAGAGTGCAAACGTTATAGTAAACTAGCTTAGGGTCACTTTACTGTTCAGGCGCTGTATGCCCCGGCCGATTTAGCAGCACTCCAACGCAGGATAATATCCTAGAGTGCAGCCGTTAATTAGCGTACTGACCTAGGTTTGGAGGCCATGAGTAGCGCTTCTTAAACCGCTCGTTTGCAGGCGAACCAAATGGAATTCTACAAGATGGCAGAGCGCTTTTTTCAGAAGGCAAAATCAACGAACTCGGCTTTCCCCAGGTTCTGTTGACGCTGATAAAGCCGCTGATCATCATACTGTTCTTCTCGTCCCACTTTCAACTCTCTTCCATGAAAGCCCACTTTCACAAAGTCCCGGTCAGCACCCAAAGCTCCTTCAGCATCCGGCACGACCGCAAGCCCAATTTTGGTACTACGTGGCATTACCATCCTGAGCTGGAGCTGCACTATGTGGTGCAGGGAGAGGGCGTGCGGCTGGTGGGCGATAATATCAGCAACTTCTCTTCGGGCGAGCTTATCTTATTGGGTGCCAATCTGCCCCACACCTGGCGCTGCAACGAGGAGTATTTCCAGAACGACCCGGACGTGGAAGTGGAAGCCATCGTTATTCAGTTCCTACCCGAGTGCCTGGGCCGCTACCTGCTAGGTTTGCCGGAAGCGTATCTTATCCCGAAGCTGTTCGACAAGGCCAAAAGCGGCCTGATTATCAGCGGCGAAGCGAAAGCCAAGCTGATTCCGCTGATGCGCTCGGCCGTGCAGGCCACCGACCTAGACCGTATTATTATCTTCCTGTCCATCCTGAAGATCATTTCGGAAACTTCAGAGATACAGACCATTGCCGCCGAGCACCACGCCTTCAAGCAGTCCAACGAATCCGACGTGCAGCGCATCAACAAGGTGTGCAACTACACGCTGTCGAACTACAAGAATGAAATTACGCTGGAAGAAATTGCGTCGATCAGCAACTTGAGCGTCACGTCTTTCTGCCGCTACTTCAAGCTCATTACCAAGAAGACGTACTACGATTTCCTCATTGAAATCCGCATCAGCCAAGCCTGCCGCCTGCTCATCGAAGATAAGCTGCCGACCGAAGTAATCTGCTTCGAATGCGGCTTCAACAACGTGTCGAACTTCTACCGTCACTTCAAGAAAATCACCAAAGTGACGCCGCTTGAGTACAAGCGCAAATACCTGCACAGCTATAAGGAAGCGGTGCTAGCCTAGGTTTGCGGTTAAAGTTTGAGAGTAAATAAGAACGTCATGCTGAGCTTATCGAAGCATCTCTCCCGCAATAGTATTCATTTACTTTGGCGGGAGAGATGCTTCGACAAGCTCAGCATGACGTTCTGGCTTTTTAGCTGTTCCAGCTAGCCCTTCTACACCAGCTCCAGGCTGCGGCTCAGGTTGGTGTAGTCGCCGCTGAGGGCTTCCACGGCCCGCCGAATGGCGCCTGAGAAAGTGCCTACCTGCCGGCGCGTGAAGGTGGAAATATCCACACCGCGCTGCTTGAGCGAGTATTTGGCCACAATCGGGTAGACGTTGTGCATCACGTCCATGTTCTTGATAAAGAACTGCTGTACTTCATCTACTTCGCTGGCTAGCTGTGGGTTATCGTAGTTCTTGCACAGCCACACGATAAGCTCAGGGAAGAAGTTGCCCTGAATGCACGACAGCCCGGCCGCCCCCGCCCGCAACGATTCTACCGCATGGCCCATGTAGGCATCGTAAAGGCCGAAGGAATGACCCTGCACGGCGGCTAACTTCGCCCGCACCTGGTTGATATCCAGGCAAGTGTCCTTGTGGTAGGTCACGCGGCCGGTGCCCACAAACTGCCCTAGCTGCTCGGCCGATAGCACTCGCTTATAGGGCTCGGGGCACTCGTAGAAACCTAGGGGAATGCCATCCGTCCAATCCAAGAGCCGGAAAACCCGCTCGTTGAACACGGCATCGGACTCGTGTTCAGCGGCCAGCAAACCGGTGATGACGATGACGGCTTCCGTGCCGGCTTCGTGCACTTTCTTCACAAATTCGGCCTGCTCGTGCAAGCCGCCGGCGAAGGTGCCGGTGGCAACTACCGGCACGGCTCCGCCTACCACATTCACGACGTGGCGGATGCTTTGCAGGCGTTCGGCCTCGCTCAGCTCGAACATCTCGCTGGAGAGGCAATTCGCGAAAAGCCCGGCCGCTCCGGCTTCTAAGTACAACTCAGTCAGACGAGTAAGCGCCGGATAATCGATTTGCCCATCGTTCTGAAAGGGCATGAGCATAACGGGGATAAATCCCTTTGGTGACTTTTCCATATTCTGGCGAAGCTTATTTGTCCGGTAGTGGGCGCGGTGGCCGTGCGGTTTAGAAAACGTAGTGCAGCTTAGTAGACAGACTGCTTGAACTCCTCGGCTGGCCTAGCCTCTACCCGACTCTTACGCAATCGGTTAAATAATAGACCTAGTAAAAAAATGGTTAGTGTTCCGACCACGATAATCATGCTTTTGTGCAGCGGATTACGCAGTGCGGCGTACGACTCTGATAAGTTGGGCGAAAACGTCATCCACAGGATGACGAGCACGCCAATGATGGTGGCCGTCAGGGCTTCGTGGTTGCTGGTTTGGCGGCTGATAACGGCAAGCAGAAACAGACCTAGCATGCCCGCCGCGAAGATGCCCGACAGTTCCCACCACACATCCAGCACGCTTTTCACCCCAATCATGGCAATGCCGGTGCCCATGCCGAGCAGGCCCACCACTACCGTACCTAGGTGCAACAGGCGCATGGTTTGGCGGCCGCTGAGGTTGGGCCGGAAGTAGCGCCCGTAGATGTCGGCCGTGAAAACGGTGGCGGAGGCATTCATGCCCGAGCTGATGGTGCTCATGGCCGCCGATAAGATGGCCGATACGATCAGACCCACGAAGCCCGGCGGAATCTTCGTAACCATGAAGTGCGGCATCACTTTATCGCCGTAATCGGAAGGTTGGAGTTGGGCCGCAGCCTGCGTAATCTGCGCGACGGTGGCGGTTAGCGGCAGCCTTTCGGCGGCTACTTTCAGCTTCACGGCCTCAATCAGCTCTGGGTGCACCTGGTAGTAAGCGTACAGACTAGAGCCAATGACAAAGAAGAGCAACGAGGCCGGCACGTAGATTAACACGCACAGCCAGATCGACTTAGCTGCCTGCTTAGCCGATTCCGCCGTGTGGTAGCGCTGCACGTAGTTCTGATCGACGCCGAAGTTGTTCAGGTTAATAAAGAAGCCATACAGCAATACGACCCAGAATGTGGACTGCGTGAAATCGGGACCCAAACCACCTAGGCTGAACTTATCGTGCTGCTGGCCGATGGCAATTACTTTGGCAATGCCACCGGGCATATTATCAATCACCAGATACAGAATCAGCAACGCGCCGAAGGTTTTGATAATGCCCTGAACTACTTCCGTCCAGATGACGGCTTCAATGCCACCTAGCACCGTGTACACGATGATGCAAATGCCAGTCACGAGCATAATCAGCTCCATCGAGAAGCCGGTAAGCGCCTGCAAGGTGAGGGCAATACCGAAGAAGATGGACCCAATGCGGGCTAGCTGCGTCAGCAGAAAGCAGACCACGGCGTAGGTTCGTGCCCAACTACCAAAGCGCCGCTCTAAGTGCGTGTAGGCTGATATTTCGCCGGTGCTGCGGTAAAACGGCACGAAGTAGCGCACCGCCACCCACGCCGCCAGCGGCATCGAGATGCTGAAAACCAGTGCGTTCCAGTTCGTACCGAATGCCTTGCCCGGCACGCCGAGGAAGGTGTTGCTGCTCAGAAACGTGGCATAAATCGACAGGCCAATGGCCCAGCCGGGAATCATGCCGGAGGCGCTGGAGTACTGTTCCGGGTTTCCGTTTTTCCGGGAAAAGTACACCCCCACGGCTATCATAGCCACCAGGTACAGCGCAATAATGATTAGGTCAAGAACTCGCAAATTGCTCATGGGGGCAATAATTGTGAAATGCCGCGAATTTTCGCCTAAAACCTAGGTAACAGTATCATTAGCAAATTTATCTGCGGCGGCTGCCCCGTCCGTGTATGATTTTCCCCTCCTATTGTAGCATCTTGACCATTAGGGAAGTGTTGAAGGTTGAATAATCCTTTTCAGAACTTCTCATCCCTTAATTCAACATTTCTAACCTTTAACCTTTTAAACTACTGCACATCCAGGCCAGATACGCTTAGGCCGGCGGCGTTGGTGGCGGTTAGCTTCACGCGGTAGCTGCCGGCGTTGATCATGCTGCCGGTAGAGGTGGTCAGGTAATTCCACTTGCCGGTTTTGGACGGCTCCAGCTCCACGGGTTCTTCCTTGATCAAGGTGCCATCGGCGTAGGCGACGGTGAGCTTGCCGGTAAGCTTCTGGGTGAGCGGGTTGGCGTAGCGGAAAGTGAGCGAATATGTGTCGGCTACGCCCACGGCGAACGTCCACTCCAAGGCGCCGCCGGCAGGTTCCTTGAAGGTGATGCTCTCCTTCGTGTTCACCGTCTCCTTCACCATGCCGGGGCCCGATACGCGAGCTGTAGCCGGTTTGTAGCCGGTGGTAGGCTTCAGGTCGTAGGCGGGCTCAATAGTGCTAGCGCGGTTCACGGCCACAATGTAGGCCAGCGGTTTCTTACCCGCCGCGCTGCCATTCGGACCTAGCTCGACGGTCGCTTTGGCTGGAAAGCGCCGGCGGTACACCCGGAACAAGTGGCCGCCATCCTGCGCTAGAGCTAAGCTGGTTTTCGTATCCTCGTACTCTTTCAGCCAGGCGGGCAAGGCAGTTATTTGGGCGTCCAACCCGATATAGACATCGGCAGTGGTGGTCACGTCGAACGATACTCGTGGCGGGGTGGTGGTCATGGTTTTCGGCGTGCGTAGCCACTCGGCGCCGTACAATCCAGAGGGTAGTTCGCTGAAAGCGGCTAGGTCGTCGGTGTAAGGCGACTGGCCGGTATCCAGCCACGTTTGCGCCGACCACTTACTGGCTGCTGCGGGGTCGGCTACCGTCAGCTTCCCGATGACAGCCGGTGAGCTAGGTGCAGGTTTAGCATTAGCATCGGCGGAGGCAATAGCGAGGGCAGAAATCAGCGCCTGCCCGGAAGCCACGTGGGGGAAGGAAATCATAAGCTGGCCACCGGTTACGCGTGCTTTCACCGTCTTCTTCAGGGCCTGATCGTGGCCGGCTTCCTTCCAGATGTCGAGGTCATGCAGCACCGTTTCGCCGTTGATGGCCACGTCGAATAGGCGCCAGCCGGTGCAGTTGAGGCCACCGCCGGTACCTAGCCAGGGTTCAGTGAAGTAGAGCTCTACTAGGTACTCGCCATCGGGCACGGGGAAGCTGTAGCGGAGCTTGTCGCGGCCGTAGCGGAAATCTTGGAATAAGGGTCCGTCGGTGGTGCCTAGGATGGGGTCGTGGGTGCGGCGCTGGCTAGCAAAGAACGGCGCTAGGCCGGGAAAGTCATTCGTCCACGACTCAGAGCCCCAGGTACTAGCGTCGGTGCGGGGCTGATCGGCGAGCCAAGTGTTGCCGCTTTTGTCGACGTACGTAGGGCCGCCGCAGTTCACGCGGTAGAGGTAATTGTAGCTAGGTTGCGGCGCTGTGATGGGTTTGGCCCCGGCGAGAAACTCGCTGAAGTGCGGGGCCTGGGGCAAGTGGTGCAGCACGATGTAATCTTTGGCCACCGCTTTGCCCTGCACGTAGCCCACGGCATACAGCACATTGTACTGAATAGCAGCTCCATCCCACTGAAAATGCGTGCCGACACCCGCCCGCGTTTTGCGACCTAGGGAGGTGCTGTTTACGTCGTTGAACAGCTCTACTTCATCACAATTCGAGTACACCGTGATGCTGTCTTTTTTGCCGGGCGTGAGCCAGCGGTCGGGCCAGGTGTGGGAGGCGATGTACACCATCGGCTCGGTGGCCTTGGGCGCGTAGTTGGCCCGAAACATATAGAAGGCGTCGGTGGGCTCCTCCCAGGGCGTGAGCAGGCCTTTGTAATTCACGGGGCCAATGCGGTCTAGCTCGCGCTGCCCTTCGCCGCCCTGCACCCGACCAGGGTTGTCGTGCGAGGTGAAGATCCAGAAGAAATGCCCGGCGGTCTGGTCCTTTACCGATTCCGCCAAGCGCACTTTCGTCTCCATGATCTGCGTCATGCGGTCTTCGCTGAAAGGGCCGTTGTTAAGAATGGGTGGACCTTCGGAGTGCAGATCGAGGGTGCGCCAGGCGCCGTACTCACCTACCAGCACTTGGCGCTGCACGTCGGTGGCGTAGCTCGCGGGGTCGCCGCCGTAGGTGCCCGTCCAGTTTTGGGGCACGTCCCAATCGGTGCCTTTGCCGCCGTTGCAGGTCGTGACTTTCCGCTGGCTTGACGCTGTGGGGTCGAGCTGCCGGATGAGGGCGGTGCATTCCTTGGCGAAATCTTCAGGCAGCGTGCTTTCGTTTTCCAGGCCCCAGAGCACAATGGAAGGGCTATTGCGCCGCTCCTTAATCCAGTCGACGAGCAGGGTTTTGAAATTGGCGCGGAAGGCGGGCGTGTCGTACCACACGTGGGCGGCAAGCTGCGGCCACCAGAGCAAACCTAGGGTGTCCCAGTTGGCTTGGTAGCGCAGATTATGGGGCTGGTGCGCGTCGCGGAAAGCATTGAAGCCGAGCGCTTTCATCTGCTGTACCCGCGTCCGAATTTGGGCAGCACTGAAGGCGTGGCTTTGCCCGAGCAAGTGTTCGTACTCCGCAACACCGTTGATGAATACGGGCTTTCCGTTGAGCAAAAACGCTTTCTGGTTGACAGCCGCTTTGCCGATGGGCCAGCTAATCCAACGAATGCCGTAAGGGGTGACGAGTTCATCAACCGGCTTCCCCTTTTCCACTATCCGCGTGACGAGGCGGTACAGATACGGGTCTTCCAACGACCACAAATGCGGCTGATTAAGACGCGGAAATTGCTGCTTGATAATGGTAACCACGCCCGGCCGAAGCTGCTGCTTGGTTTTCACCTCCGCTATCGTAGCTCCCTTCTTGTCAAGCAGTTGGCTCAATACCGCGACGGGCCTAGCCTTGCTTTCGTAGTTCTTCACCTCCGTGGTGAGGTATAGCTGCGCCGACTTCTCCGACACTGTCGAATCGCTCCAGATGTGTACGCCGAATGGCTCCACCCGCACCGGGCTCGTCACGACGAGCTGCACCGGCCGGAAGATGCCCATGGGCTGCGAGCCTTCCGAAAAGCCCCGCTCCTCGGAGCAGCCGCCGCACACCCACGGCAAATCCTGGATACCGGCCGGATGGTCGGCGCGTACGGCTAGCAGGTTGGGTTTGCCATCGAGGTGGATGGCCTCGGTGACATCGAGCGTGAAGGTGGTGCGGCCGCCCGCGTGGAAGCCTACCTTTTTGCCATTCACCCACACCGTGGCATAGGAGCCCACGCCTTCGAAAAACAGAAAGTAGCGCTGGCCGCTTTTTTCGGGCTTGACAGTGAAGGTCTTGCGATACCACGCGTAGCCGTGGCGGTTGCCGTGGCGCAAGCGGCGGTAGCCTTCGTAGGCATCCCAGTTGTGCGGCACAGCGACGGTTTTCCAGTCTTTGTCCGAAAAGCTAGCTTGCTCGAAGCCGTTGAATGCTTGCGGGTTCTTGTCGTCGGCTACGGTGCGCCAGTCCGTTTCGAGCGGAATGGTGTGGCGAAGCGCCGACTGTGACCTAGCCGCAGTAGCAGCCAGCATCAGCAGCACGAGCAACGTTAAGTGCTTGACAACAAACATAAACTGTTTAGCCATGAGGAAATATTCACAATAAAAAAGACCGTGTCATGCTGCGCTTGTCGAAGCTTCGCTGCCGAAATCAGAACGATGTAGAGACGCGACATTTCGCGTCTCGTCGTTGAACGATCTACCTGGAACGACCTAGGCAAACAACATCCGCAACGACAAGACGCAAAGTGTTACGTCTCTACAATCGGTAGGCGAAGCAGTAGAGATGCTTCGGCAAACGCAGCATGACGGTAATGTGGGTATTAAAGCGACTTCAAATCACCGTTCAGTCGGTAGGTTTTACCCTTTTGCGTCGCTAGGCTCACTTCTTTGGTGCCGTAGTGCAGCACGCAGGTGCCACCCGTTTTCGACAGAATTTCAAGTTGTTGGAGCTTGCCTTGCTGCCACTTCATAGCTAGCTCGAAGCCGCCGCGGGCGCAGAGGCCGCGAATCTCACCGGTGGGTAGGGCAGTGGGTAGGGCAGGCAGCAGGTCGAGGTAGCCGGCTTGGCTTTGCACCAGCATTTCGGCCAGACCCGCCGCGCCACCGAAGTTGCCGTCGATCTGGAAGGGCGGGTGCGCGTCGAACAGGTTGTGGTACACGCCGCCCCGCTCGCTACCGGTGCCGGTTTCGGCGGGCGAAAGCAAGTTCTTCGCAATCAGGAGGGTATGGTCGCCGTCCTTGAACCTAGCCCACAGGTTGACTTTCCAGGCTAGGCTCCAGCCCGTGCCCTCGTCGCCGCGGTAGAGCAGCGACTGTTTGGCGGCTTTTAGCAAGTCGGGCGTGGCCCAGGTGATGTCGGTGCCGGGGAACACGCCCCAGAGGTGCGACACGTGCCGGTGGGTGTCGGTGGGGTCGTCTTTGTCTTCGAGCCACTCTTGTAGCTGACCGTGCTTACCGATTTGATTTGGAGCAAGTTGGCTAGCTTTTTCTGCTAACGTTTTTCGGAAATCGGCGTCGGTGCCGAGCACTTGGGCGGCGGCGCTGCAATTCTTGAACAGCTCCCGAATAATCTGGTGGTCCATGGTCGGGCCGGCCACCAAGCCGCCGTGCTCCGGTGAGTTCGAGGGCGTGCTGATAAGCCAACCGGTTTTGGGGTCCTTCACCAGGAAGTTCACGAAGAAGCTAGCTGCTTCCTTCATCACCGGGTACTGCTGGCGCAGAAACTCTTTGTCTTGCGTGAACTGGTAATGCTCCCAAATGTGCTGGGTTAGCCACGCCGCGCCCGTCACCCAAATGCCGTGATTCGAGGCATTAATCGGCGCCGTGCCGCGCCACAGATCGGTGTTGTGGTGAAGCACCCAGCCAGGTGCGTTGTAATGGGCTTTAGCGGTGCCTTTGCCCGCTTCGGCTGCCTCATCGATCAGCCGGAACAGCGGTTCGGTGCAGGCCGAAAGGTTCAGCGCCTCCGCTGGCCAGTAGTTCATCTGCAAGTTGATGTTGGTAGTATACTTGCTGCCCCACGACGGTGTAAGCGACTCGTTCCAAATGCCTTGCAGGTTGGCCGCCTGCGCGCCGGGCCGCGAACAGGAGATGAGCAGGTAGCGCCCGTACTGTATGTACAAGGCCAGCAGCGCCGGATCGGCGTTCGGACTAAACCGCTGAATGCGCTCATCCGTCGGCAAGTTTTCGTTGGCGCTGTGACCTAGGTCCACGGCAAAGCTTTTGAAGTAGCCTTGGTACTCGCGCAGGTGTTCGGCTTTTAGGGCATCGTACTTCTTGCCTTTGCTAGAGGCTTGAGCCTGAGCAGCTAGCTTTTCCGGGTCGGCTGATACGTCTTTGTAGTTCTTAAAACTAGTAGCTGCCGTCAGGGTGAAAGTGACTTCGTCGGCGTTTTCCAGCTTAATCTGGTCGTTCGTCACCGTCACTTTGCCGCGCTTGGCATCTACTCGTAGGTAGCTCACGCCCCGCAACACCCCGTCGCGCACCTGCACTGAGAGGGCTAGGGTGTGGTCATCCACGCGGCGCGTAGTCATTTGCTTGTGCGGACTTTTCAGTAAGGCAGCTAGGTTGAGGGCGCCTTTCTTATCGGCTGTGAGGTGGCAGATGATAGCTTGGCCGGGCGCGCTGGCGAAATACTCGCGGGTGAAGTTGACGCCGTTGCTGGCGTACGAAACCCGCGTGATGGCCTCGTTCAGGTCTAGCTCGCGGTGGTACTTAGTGGGCGTGCCAGCTTGCGGAAACTGCAAATACACGTCGCCAAAGGGCTGGTAGCTCGCTTCGTAAGAAGGAAACAGCGGCGGCTGATCGTCCTGAATCCAGTACTGCCAAGCCGGGTCGAGCGGCACGTTGGTTTCGGGGCTACCACCTTCGGGATACACCACAAATACCGGCTGCTTTTCCTTCACCCCGATCAGGCCACCCTTATCATAGAAGTTCAGCACCTTGATTACCAGCTGGTTCTTGCCAGCATGCAGCGCCGCGGCCGGAATGGTGTAGCGCCGCTTTTTGCTGATGCCTTCGTCGGTGCCGATCTGGGTGCCGTTCACGTAGGTGTAGTCCACATCCCGAATGCGACCTAGGGCCACCGTCAGGTTTTTGCCAGCCCAAGCCTGGGGCACATCGAACGATGTCTTGAACCACACGGCGCCATCAAGACCCTCCAAACCAACACTTTCCCAACCATTTAACGCCGAAACAGCTAGGTTCTGCCAAGTGTGGCCGGGCGCTAGAGCAGCCGTTACGTTCACGGCACTCACCTTTTGCAGCCACGCCGTTTTCTGCGTCTCGTACTCGCCTTCGTGGTCCTTCACGCCCATAAAGTGCTGTTCGGCTAGGGCCTCCGCCTCGGCTTGCTTGCCCTCCGCCAGTAGTTGGCGAATGGGACCTAGGTACTGCGCGGCACCTTCGCGGTAGTAGGTACGCGGCCGCCCCGTCCAGAGCGTGGCTTCATTGAATTGAATCCGGTCTTCCGCCACCCCACCGAACATCATACCGCCGAGCTTGCCGTTGCCGATGGGCAGGGCGTCGGTCCACTTCTCGGCAGGCTGGTTGTACTGTAGCTTTAGCTGCTGCGCCTCACTGGTGCCTAAGGTTAAGCATAATAATCCCGTGATACTGAGGACAAAGCGCAGGTTGATCATACTATTGATAATTGTCATGCTGAGCTGGTCGAAGCATCTCTACTACTTCGTTGTAAACGCCAGGCTGATGTAGAGACGCGACACTTCGCGTCTCCTCGTTGCTGATGTTGTTTGGCTAGGTGATCGTGCAAAGGGGAGACGCGAAGTGTCGCGTCTCTACAATCGGTAGGCGAAGCGGGAGAGATGCTTCGGCAAGCTCAGCATGACGTTCTGGAGGGTTCGTTCTTAATCGTTTTTTAATCCACTACCACTTGTTCCTTCACCGCATCCTCCTTCTTCAGCGGCGCTTTCACGTACTTGAAGTTGTTGTTGCGCAGCACCACGTTCTTGGTTTTGTCGCCGTTGAGCTTCAGGAAGGTTTCGGTGCCGGCGGCGGGGAAGGAGTTATAGACGAACACATCTTCGGCGTTGGTCAGGTCGATAGTGGCGGTGGCGGCTTTGGGAGCTAGGGTGCGTACGCCGTCGAGCAGCAGGGTTTTCACGTTTTCGGCGCGCACGGCGGGGCCGGTGGCGGCATTTACCTGCACGTTGTGAAACTCAATGTTCTGGGCTTGCTTCACCGTGAAGCCGGTTTTGGCATTGAGGTTCATGTTGTTGAAGGTGACGTTTTCGATGGGCATCTCCTCCAAGCCGTTTAGGTAGCCCGCTTGGTTTGTCTCGGCGGTGATGTTGCTGAAGTGAATGTTGCGGAACCTAGGGGTGCGCTCCGTGATGGGCTCGGGCTGGCTTTTAGCGTACTGCATATCCAGCACAATGGCCTGTTCGCGGATGTTCTTCATCACAATGTTGTCCACCCTGATTTCCTCCACTACCCCTCCCCTGCCGCGGGCCGTCTTGATGCGGATGCCGCGGTCAGTACCGTCGAAGATGCAGTTGGAAATGGTAATTTTCTTCACGTCGCCCGACATCTCGCTGCCGATGACCACACCACCGTGCCCCGAGAGCATGGTGCAGTTGGTAATGGTATAGTTTTCAGCTGGTGCGGCCATTTTACGGCCCGGACCATCCTTACCCGATTTGATGGTAATGCAGTCGTCGCCGACGCTGATGTGGCAGTTGGAAATGTGCACGTACTTGCACGACTCCGGGTTGATGCCGTCGGTGTTCGGCGACTTCGGGTTGTTGATCGTCACGCCCGTAACCGTCACGTTCTCACAGAACTCGGGGTTCACCGTCCAGAAGGGCGAGTTGCGAATAGTGATGCCTTCGATCAGCACATTCTTGCAGTACATAGGCTGAATGAACGGCGGCCGCAAAAAGGCGCGCTCCATCACGCCCGGTACGTCAGGCTTCAGACTGTTCAGCACCTCCGGGTTCAGGCGCCGGAATTCCTTCTGCCACTTCGACTCGTTTTCCCGCCGCGACTTGCCCTCGGCAAACGCCCACCATTTCTTGCCCTGCCCATCAATCAGGCCGCGACCTTTGATGGTGATGTTCTCCACTTTGTAGGCGTAAAACAGCGGCGAGAAGTTAATCACATCTACGCCCTCGTAGCGCGACTGCACCATGGGCAGGTAGTCGTCGAAGTTATTGCTGAAGTAGATTTCCGCCCCCGCATCAATGTCGATGGTGATGTTGCTTTTGAGGTGAATCGGGCCGGTTTTGTACTTACCCGCCGGGAAATACACCGTGCCGCCCCCCGCCTTCGAAGCCGCGTCGATGGCTTTGGCAATGGCCTGGGTAGCTAGCTTGCTGCTGTCGCGGCGCGCGCCGTATTTCACCACGTTGTAGTACTGCTGCGCAACGGAAGCCGTTGAACTTGCCAGCAAAAGCAACAAGCCGAAGGCTAGGCTTTTGAGGTTTCGGAGTATTCCGTTTTGCTTCATAAGGTACTTGAGGTTGAATAATGAAGTAATTAATGCAGGTGGGACGCCTCACCCCCCAGCCCCCTCTCCGAGAAGGAGAGGGGGAGCCATCGTCTGAAGTGTTGGGTGAGAAGGGTTGAAGGTTGCGTTAAAAAGGTCACTTAAAACTGAGAACCTAGCACTTCGCACTTCTTGCATCAGGCTCCCCCTCTCCTTTTCGGAGAGGGGGCCGGGGGGTGAGGCGCCCCACCTGAACGAGACGAATTACCTAGCCTGGCAGCGTCGCCAATGCGCGCTTCAAGTCTTTGCCTTGGTAGATTTGCTTGCCGTCGGCGTAGATGCGCAGGCCTTTGCCTTTGCCGTATTTCTGGCCGGTTTCGTCCCACAGCACCGTGATGCTCTTACCGTGGTAGGGCACATTATCGAGGCAGAACCACGCCCATTTCCCCGCCGGGACTAGCGGGAAGACTTCCACCTTGTTATCGGTGCGGGGCTTTAGGCCGACTAGGTCGCTGATGACCAAGTCGCAGAAGCCGGAGTGGTTGTAGAAGCTGCTGCGGGGGTTGTCACCTTTGAGCCAGTAGCCGTTCTTTTCGTCTTGATATTCACCTAGGTAGGGCACGCCATTCTTCTGGTGCGAAAGGGCATATTTGCGCAGCTCGTCGTAGTACACCTGGGGGCTCATGCCGTCTTGGTGCTTGTATTGAGTGAGCAGGTTGGCGAGGCCTTTCAGGGTTTGGGTGGTGGCGAAGGGCCACACGGCGCCGTCCCACTCGCAGCCGTGGCCGGAGCCGTGGGTTCGGAAGGTGGGGGCGCGGCGCTCGGCGGTAGTTAGGCCCCATTTGGCTTTGAAGCCAGCCGTGTCGGTGAGCTGCTCCCACTGCTTGGCGTACTTGGCTTTGTCGTTGGGCAGGGAGAAGTACCACGGGATGTAGCCTAGCTCCTCCCGCGATTCGCAGAGCGGACCAGCTTCGTATTTTACCTTGAAGAACGACGCTGGCTCATCCCACAAATTCTTCTGTACCAACACCTTCAGCTCCTTTTCCTTCTGCTTGTACTTGCGCGTGAGGCTGTCGTTTTTCACCAGCGCTGCCATAGCTGCCAGCGCCTTCGCGTTGCCGTACATGTAGCTGTTGATGGTGGGGCGCACGTTTTTGGCCTTGCGCGAGCCGCTGATAGATTCCTCCATGGCGTCGCGCACGTCGAACTGCCAGAACATCTGGTTGGGCAGCTTGCGCTCCGTTTCCCACAGGCGGTAATCGTCGTTGAGGGCGGGCAGCACGGCCTGCACGAAAGCTAGGTCGGGCTTGACGAGGTAACGGTTGTACACGGCATCATCGAGCCAACTGCTAAAGGCGTGCAGGTGCGGCTTCTTCTGCTTCGGATCGACGAACAGCCAGAACTTGATGTACTCGTCGAGGTACTGCTGATTGCGCAGCCAGCGGGCCTCGTAGATGTGGTGACCCAGGGCGCTGCTGATCGTGTTATGAACGCCCGCGTGGTTCATCGGGGTGATAAACTCCGTGAATACGTAGCCGTCGGGGGTCTGCTTCAGGTGCTTGCGCATGGTCCACCAGCGGTAGTAGTAGGTCTCCTGGATGGCCGAATCGGGGCACTCAAACAGCGGCACATTCTGCGCCATCCAGTCAGCCGACTGGGCGTTGGTGACGTAGTTTTTCACGGCTTCTTCCGTGTCCAGCGAGTTGAAGTACGCGACGCTGCTTTTCAGCTTATCGGTGTTCAGCACCACGGGCGTGCTCTGCTGCGCAAAGCTAGGTTGCGGCCGTTGCCACAGGGCTAGGCAAGCGAAGGAGAGAAGAAGCTTGGTTCGTAAATGCATGGTTTGTACTACCTCTTTATGTAGCGCGAACTTTGTGGTCCGCGCCTAGCTTGTTCACGCCGCGGACTACAAAGTCCGCGCTACTTGCGCCCGACTGGAGAATGACACTTTACTCAAAAAGCCAGTCGATTTCCTTTTTCTCCCCGCCCGTACCTAGGCCAGCGTCGTAGGTGCGCACGTCTTGGTTGCCGTCGATGAAGCCTAGGATCAGGCAGGCGCCTCGGTTTAGGTTCAAGGTGTGCGTGCCGGCTTTGAAGGAGAACGTATGCACGTTCACGGGCGGCAGCTTGCCAACCAGCAGGGCATGGGCGGTTTTGGTGTCGGCTTGGCCGAAGTCGTTGGCGGTGGCATCAGTTTCGAGTTGGGGCGCTTGCAAGTAGCCGCTGCCCTTTTTCTCGAAGTAGCCCACCAGCACTTTCACCGGCTTGGTGGTCGAAAACTTCACTTCCGTGCCTTGGCGCTGCTGGCTAGCTTTGGAGAGTAGCACCCCTTTCAATCCCACTAGCTCCGGGGCAAACTCCTTGATCTGCGCGGTAGTATCGGCAAACACCTCTTGGCCAGGAGCAATGGTGTAGTAGCCCTCGACTTTGCTGAGCACGTTCACCGGGGCGTTCTTCAGAACAACGAGCTTCTTGGCTTGGGCCGAGGGCTTGATGGCCTTCAGCGAGTCGATGTTGTGGCGGAAGTTGGTTAGCTCCTTCTCGTACACTGGCAGCATTTCCACCCAGGTTTTGTAGGTACCATCCACCCCACGCATCGGAATTTTGCGCTGGGAGGTTTGCATGCTATTGGCGTAGAGGTAAGCGTTTTGGGTGTGCTCCACCAGCTTCTTGAAATGCTCGATGCTGCGCTGCAAGGGCGGCACGGCCAGCTCTAGGTCGGCTACGTTGTTGGAGTATTTGTAACGCAACACCTGCACGGCGGCCCGCGCCTTTTCGGCGTAGAAGTTGGCCATGGCGTCATAGCAGTACATGTCGTTTTTGAGGCGCTCGAACTCTTCTTTGTTCTTCGTCACGCTCGGCGCGGCCTTCTCGATGGCGGCCACTGCCTTGCGGCCGTGCACCACCACTTCGTCGGCTACTTGCGGGGGCGTTTCGCCGATGTGCGGCTGGCGGGCGGCTTCCTTCGCAGCGTACTCGATAATCATCTCGCCCTCTGGCGCTTCCGAGTTATAAAGCAGCGTGAACAAGCCGTAGCGGTTCGGGTTGATGAGCTGGCCCATCAGCATACCTAGGGTCAGCGTCTGGCGGTTGCCATCGGTGATGCCGTAGCGGCGCAGGAGCTTAGGCGAGATTTCGCCCGATTCTTCATAGGCTTCCAAGATGGCTTTGCCGGCTTGTTCGTCGCAGCCGTACATCTCGCCGATGGAGTTGCCCCAGTAGTTCACTTCCGCAGGGCGCGGGCGGTTGGCTCTCCAGGCGTAGCGGGCCCAGCCTTTGTACCAGATCCAGTCGCGGTCTACTTGCAATTGGCGCTGCGCTACCTTGTCGGCGGTGTAGGGCCAATCCCAGTACGAGGCTTGCGGGTAGAGGTGCAAACCGTTAGCTTCGTACACGTTGTGCATCGCCTGTACGCTCTTCTGCATGAAGTCGGCTGAGCCGTAGCGGAAGGGCTCTAGGTTGGCTAGGATGTGCACGTTCTCGATCTGCACCGTGCCGATGCGGCTTAGGTTGCGGTGCAGCTCGGCCCAGGGGCCGCGGGGCGTGTAAGTCGTGAGGGCCTCGCCGTTGAACTTGGCTTCCGTGTACAGATTCTTGTAGATGGGCAGCGCCGCTTTCATCACGGCTTGCGCGTCGGTGTCGTGGGCGCGCAGCACGATGGGCGGCTGCGTAGTCTGGCCTAGGGCTTTCAAGCCGTCCTGCACGCCGGGGATGATGGTCTTGGTAAACCAATCTACGTCGTCTTGGCCCACGCCTTCCATCGCTTCCCCTAGCGCCACCATCAGGCCCACGTTCGGGTACTTCTCCACGAAAGCGGCAATCGATTTGCGCGTGTAATCGGCAATGAGCGGCACGATAGGCCGGTTGCGGTCCTGGGTTTTGATGTTGTGGTGCTCGGCGAAAGGCTTGGAAACGATGATGTTATAGAACATCTGAATCACCCAGATACCGCGCTTATCCGCCTCCTTGGTCACAAAGCCGAAGATTTCTTCGTTCTTCTTAAAAGTCGCCTCGTCTACTTCTACCGCGTACGGGTACTCCTTCAAGCGTACCAACGACGCAAACGGGTGCCCGTTCCAGAGGTAAAGCGAGTTGTAGCGGTTCTCGACCATCATGTCGAGGTACTTCACCCACAGCTCTTTATCGTAGAGCCACGGAAACACCTCGGGGGTGTAGGGGTATTCGTACACGCCGCGGCCGGGCAAGTACGTTGGCTTTTGCACGCCGATGCAGGTACCGCGCAGCACCATTTCGGGCTGGTCGATTTGGGTAATTTGGGCGGGCAGCGTCTTCTTCTCTTTTACCTGGTCGGCTAGCTCCAGGCAGCCGTACAGGGCGCCCGAGTTATCGGCGCCGTTGATTACCAGCACGTTATCTTTTGCCGAGTTGATAGTAAAGCCTTCTTTCGCTAAGGTTCTGGCCGCACCTAGCTGGTAGGTGGCGTTGGCTTTTTTCAACAGCTCATCCCCTTGCATCCCCACAATGATCAGCCCCTGCTTGCCGGCTGGCTTGTCTTGCTGCACCACCTTCACCTGGTAGCCCGCTGCTTGCAGCGCCGTGGCTAGCCGTTGAGCGCCAAACTGCAACCGCGGGTGCGCGGCTTTCGGAATTACAATGGTGCGCGACTGGCCTTTCACCGGGTTAGCAAGCCCATAAGACCTAGATGCGCATAGCAGCAGAAAGCAGCTGATAAACAGCAGATTATTAATCGCTTGTTTCAGGAAAGAGAAGTGCAAGATGCGCTGTTTTATAGAAGAAGAAAAGATTTGCAGCCTGCCATTCCGAGCTAAGCGAGGAATCTGGGTTTATCCACCTAGGTCTTAACTCAGATTCCTCGCTTAGCTCGGAATGACAGTTAGTACCCTGGATTTTGGCCGAACTCCGCGCCGTTGGTCAGCGCGTTCAGCTCTTCCTGGCGGATGGGCCGGAGCACGTGGAAGGGCTGCACCTGCGTGATGTCGGGGTTGCGCTGCTTGATGTAGTTCACGAAGTCGTCGCCGCTGCGCACGCCTTTCATGCGCTTCACGTCGAACCAGCGGATGTTCTCGCCAGCAAACTCGCGGGCGCGTTCGTCGAGGATGAAGTCGAGCGTCACGTCGGCGGCGGTTATCTGCATAGCCGTGGTCTGGTTCACGGGCGTTTTCTTGGCAGCGCGGGTCCGCAGCACGTTGATCATGGTAGCAGCCGCGGCGCGGTTACCTAGCTGAAACTCGGCTTCGGCCGAAATCAGGTACATCTCGGCCAGACGCATCACCACCACGTCGTTGGTGCCGGCCTGCACGTTGGGCGCCGAGCGGTTCGGGTCGAAGAACTTCTTGAGCGTCACGAAGTTCAGGCCGTCGCGGATGGTGCGGTTCGGCGCGTACACGTCGTTGCGGTCGTACACCACGTAAGACTTCAGGCTTTTATTGGGAAGAGCCCGCTTGGTGATAACCAGCGCCGTATCGCCCACTTTCACCTGCTTGCCGACCAGGCTAGCATCCTTGCTGTAGGTTTTCACGTCGGCGGCGGTCCAGGTGTAGGCTTTGTTAGCCAGCCAGACTTCCTGGAAAGAGCCCTCATAACGGCTGTCTTTGGTAGCGTCGTAGAGGTCCAGCAGCGTCAGCGTGGGCATCAGGCGGCGGTTATTTTCGTAGCCGTACGCCAGGCTCTGCTCCAGGCCGGGCTTGCCGTTGTAGGGCGTCTGAAACACCTGAAACAGGCGGTTGCCCTGGTCGTCGTAGTTGAGGCTCTGGTTCGTAGAGTTGCTGATTACGTACAGCGCCTCGCCTCCGTCGCGCCCTTGCCTTTTGTTGTTGGTCGGGTTGAAGAGGTCGGCATAGCTAGGCCACAAATCTACTTTCAGCTCGGCTTTCCGGGTGATGACGCTGTTGGCCATGTCGCGCGCCTTCGTGAAAAAGCCTTGCGCGTCGCTGCCGCTCGAATAGTAGGCCCGCGACAAATACGCCCGCGCCAGAAAGCCCATAGCGGCTTTGTTGGTGGCGCGGCTGTACTCGTTGCCCCAGCTCACGGGCAGGTTGGCCGCCGCAAACTCCAGGTCACTGATAATCAAGTCATAAAAAGCACTAACCGAGCTGCGCGTAGCCGTCACAATTGGCTCCTTCGTTTCTTCGGTGCGCAGCATCACGCCGCCCCATGTCTCCACGACGTGCCAGTAATAGTAAGCCCGCAGGAAGCGCAGCTCGCCTTCGCGCTGGTTTTTCTCCTGGACCGAGGTGAAGCCGGCTTCGTTGATGCGGTTAATGCCGGCGTTACACAAGTTGATCGATCTCCACAGCAAGGTCCAAGCTGCCCGGTTGGGGTTGCCTTGCAGGGGCGTGAGGCCCGCGTATTGGGTTAGCTGGCCGGCGTAGGTATTCTTGTCGCGGTTGAACCACAGGTCCGTCCCCGATTCGCCCATGAACTCGCCATCTTCCTTGCCGTACCACGAGCGCTGCTCGGAATAGGCGCCGTTCACCACCGTCACGAAGCCCTCGGGAGTGCTCCAAACGGTGTCGGCGGTGGCGTTGGAGGGGTTGTATTCGTCGAGGTCGTTGCAGGCACCTAGGCCCAGAGCCAGCACCAAAGCCAGCCCACGGGAAAAAATAATCTGCTTATTATTTATTTTCATTTCCGTAGCTCAGTTAAAAACTAAGATTGACCCCAAACACAAATTGCCGGCTCAACGGCGTCGATTCGCTGCCGCCTCTTTCTGGGTCATAATCTTTAATTAAATGACTTTTTGCCAGCACAAAAAGGTTGGAAGCCGTGGCGTAAATGCGGGCATTTTCCAGTAGTGCTTTACCCGCTATTCCTTTCGGGATGGTGTAACCTAGGGTCAGCGTTCTTACTTTAAAATAAGAGCCATCCACAAAATTCAGCGCCTGATAGCCGGTGTAGCCTTGGTACGAGCTAAGCGTGGTGCCTCTTCTTGGCCGCGGAAAATCATTTGTTGGGTTTTCCGGCGTCCAGTAATCAATAATTGCCGGACCGTTACCCGTGCCCGCCGTATTATAGCGCCCCAGGAATTCGGCATTAATCATTTGCCCGTAGCGCGCAAATAGAAATACGTTCAAATCAAATCCTTTGTAGGCAAACGTATTTTGAAAACCGCCTACCCATTTTGGCACGTTCGAACCGATGTACGTTTGGTCGCTGGCATTAAAGGTAAAATCACCGTTCAAATCAGCCAATTTAATGTCACCAGGCTTGAAGGTGTAATTACCGATTTTATATTGTGCGGCAATATCGGCTTCATTCGTTTGCCAGATACCTAGCTTTTTGTAGGTATAGAATGAGCGAATCGGATGACCGAGCAGCAGCGAATTACTTTCGGGGTTACTCGAGGCAATAATATCCTTGTCGTCGATCAGCCTAGTGATTTCCTCGATGTTGCGCGAGAACGTAATTGTCGAGGACCATTTAAAATCTTTACCCTGAATATTCTGCGTCGTCAGGGCAAATTCGATTCCTTTATTGCGCGTCGCACCGATGTTCTGGTACACCTGCTGCACACCCGACGAAATCGGCAATGGCCTCAGCAGCAGTATATCTGATGTGCGTGTATCGTACACATCTACCGTGGCGCTCACGCGGTTGTTGAACATACCTAGGTCCAGGCCAATATCGGTAGTAGCCGATTTTTCCCAACCCAGGCTCGGATTACCCACGGTAGGCTGAAACAAATACGCAGTAGCTGGCACGTCGCCAAAGCCCATGCGAGAGCTGGCGCTCAACACGCTTTGCGTCCCATATGGGTCGATGGCATAATTACCAGCCACGCCATAGCTAGCCCGTATTTTTAGGTTACTAATTTTTTCAACGTCCTTCAGGAAGTTCTCGTCGCTGATATTCCAGCCAAGGGCAGCGGAAGGAAAAAACGACCATTTATTTCCTTCCGCCAAGCGCGAAGCGCCATCGTAGCGACCAGTCAGCGTCAACAGATATTTACCCTGGTAGCTGTAATTTACGCGGCCCGCATACGCCATATTTTTCGACCCTACATATGGTGAACGAATGGTGCGGGTAGTGGCAGTGCTGGTCGAACTTAAATCATAAAACAATTGCGACGCGAGTAATTGATTGGTACCGCTCGCATATGTATTATCATTATCACTCTGGATGTAGTTGGTAATTCCGGTAATCGTAAAATTGTGCTTACCGAAATCTTTCGTGTAGCTCAGAATATTATCCCAGTTATAAAACCGATTGAAATTCGTTTCCGTCGATGCAACCGACGTGCGGGTGCTGGCCTGCGTTAAAGACGTTCTGTCGTTGTAAATACCGCGGCGGCTGAATGTCAGGTTCGTGCCAAAGTTGGAGCGGAATGACAAACCTTTTACCGGCGTAACTTCCAGGTAGCCATTAGCAATGATATTAGTGCGGATGGTGTTGTCGCGCGCGACAAACAGCCCGCGCTCATCGGCCAGCGGGCTGACACGGGTCTGGTCGGCCTGAATTGGGTACGCGTTGATGTTGCCGTTCTCGTCGTAAGGCACGCCCAGGGGGCTGATGGAGGTGGCTTGGCCGAGCGGGTTCTGGCGGTCGTTCTGCTTGAAATAAGTAATCTGGCTCAGAAAACCAGCTTTGATGATCTTGCTGATGTTCTGGTCAACGTTAAGGCGCAGGTTGTAGCGGTTGTAGTTGTTGTTGCGCAACATGCCCTCCTCGCGAAAGTAGCCCGCTGAGGCAAACACCTTGGTGTTGTCGGAGCCGCCGCGCAACGACACGGAATGGTTTTGCTGGGTACCATTGCGCTTTGCTAAGTCAACCCAATCGACCCACTGGCCGGCTTGCACGGCCGCGTATTCGCCCACGTCGGGGAAGATTTTAGCGTCGTCATCGGGGCTGCTCCATTCGCCGGTTGCCCGCCAGGCTTCGCGGCGCAGGTTCAGGTAGTCGTCTCCGATCCTGGATTTTGGAAATCGGTAGTTGTTTACGCCGTAGTAGCCATTGTACGAGACTCTTATCTTGCCCGCCGCGCCTTTTTTGGTAGTCACGATGATGACGCCATTGGCACCTTGCGCACCGTAGATGGCCGTGGAAGAAGCATCTTTCAGCACCTCAATCGACTCAATATCATTGGGGTTCAGGTCGGCGATGTTGCCGCCCTGAAAGCCGTCGATGATGGTGAGCGGGCTGTTGCGGTCGACGCTGCTGGCGGCACCGGTGCCAGCATTGCTGATGGAGCGTGTACCACGAATCGAAATGCTAGAGCTACCTCCGGCGGCACCGGAGTTGCGCACAATATCGGCGCCCGGCACCCGGCCCTGAATGGCTTCCACCGCGTTGTGCGTAGGCGTCTGCACAATATCATCGGACTTGACGGAGTACACGGAACCGGTCAGATCACGCTTCCTCACGGTGCCGTAGCCGATAACCACGACCTCATCCAAAGCCGCCGCATCGGCGGACAGGCGGATGTCGAGCCTAGCTTGATCAGCAGCCACATTCACCTCCTGCGATTTGTAGCCGATGTAGCTGACGACTAACGTCACGCGTTGGTTACCAGCCACGTTCAGGGCAAATTCGCCTTTGACATCGGTGGAGATGCCGTTGGTAGTTCCTTTCTCAACGACGGTTACGCCGATTAGGGGTTCTGCTTTGTCGGCGCTGACCACCCGGCCGGTGACGCTGCGCGTTTGGGCATAACCAATCATTGTGACCCACAGCAGGAGAAACAACGAGAGAGAAAATTGCTTCATAGAATAATGCAGGATGGAGTGAAAACGAAGCTTACACCCCACTGCAAGGAACAGGAGGCGCAACGTCAAAAGTAATTTTGTGACACCCCACTGCTTTATATCATTTTCTCAAACCATTATAGGAAGTTAGCATTGGCAGCCACCCTAGTTCATCATACCAGATAATAATCAATACATAACCAATAAATTATCTAAATACTTTGATAATAATCAACTTATATCACTTCGAGTACTACACTAATAATCATTAATACATGTTACAAAGGACTTACTATTTTAAATATAAAATTGTCTTTGCAAAAAATTATACAATATAAATTAATATTACCAACGTGCGCTCTTAAACATGACACCTTATTATCTCGGCTTATTTTGTCGGCGACTTAGTTTATCAAAAAGCTAGGTTGCCTAACCCTATCAGTTTTACCCAACCCTGCCCAAGGAACCTACATCAGTTAGCCGCAACTTCTGCAGCTACAGGGTCATCCTCTTTTTGGGTAGCGTTTCTACTTAGGCTGTGCGCCAGTAAAATACAAAGCAGCTTAGCACCTTTATATATACATTTGAATAACCTATTGTTCCTACACCTCCTCTTCTATGCGTAAACCTTTACTCCTCTTCTTACTACTATGGGCAACTAAGCTGGTCTGTTTCGGTCAAACCCCATCCTTTTCACTCACCAAAACGGTTGGTACGCCTGTCTCCTTTCCTAGTGATGTGGCCGTCGACAAGGAAGGTTTCATCTATGTGCTCGACAACCCTGGCATTACGAAGCTAGCCCCTAGTGGGGAGTTGGTGCAGACTATTGCGCTAGAAAACTACAACGGTGGCAAAAGCATGGGCGTGGATGCCGCAGGCAACCTTTACGTTTGCAATTACACGTACAGCCGCATCGAGAAATACAGCCCAACTGGCCGCTTATTGCTTCAGTTTGGCTCATCCGGCCGCAACCCTGGTCAGTTTATCTATCCCAACAGCATAACGGTAGATGCTGACGGCAACATCTACGTGGCCGATACCGCCAACAATCGTCTGCAAAAGTTTGATACTAACGGTAAGCTGTTGTTTGTCTACAGCGAAACGGGTACGACTAGTCTGCTTCATCCTATGGATGTGGCGCTGGATGCCATCGGCAACATCTATATCTACAACGAAGACTTCAAAGTAACGAAGCTTTCAGCCGCGGGCGCGTTGCTGCAAACTATTCCGGTAGCTGCATCTCGGCCGTCCTACGATGAGGCCGCAACTATTGCCATCGACCCAGCTGGTAACATCTACGTGACTAGCTCCGAGGGCTCATCAATCCTGAAGTTTACATCAACCGGAACCTACGTAGGCCCCGTTGGTGCTTATCTTTTTGACGGCACACTCACTCCCTTGGCTTTTGACCCGGCCGGGAACCTGTACGCTACCAACCGCGACCACCACGGTAATAGCAAGCTTCACAAGTTCAATCCGACGGGTAATTTAGTGGGTACGTGGGGCAACCTCAAAACCCTAGGTCCGGGAGCCTTCGACGTTGTAGGCAACTATTATTACTACGATTCGCGCTTACTAAGCATCGGTAAGTACAACGCTATGGGGCAGCTGATCGGGCAGTTAGGAGTTGGAGTCGTTCCTATGAACGTAAAGGCGCTAGCTCTGGACCTGGTTGGTAATATATATATGCTTACAAACGCGAATGAGATTACAAAGATGACTCCTGATGGTCGTCAGCTTGCGCGTTTTACTGTTCTTAAGAGCACTATCGGCTATGAGTCCACGGAAGCAGGAATGGCAGTAGACGCGGCCGGCAACATCTACGTAACCGACTATTATGGCGGCTGCGTGCGGAAGCTCGGTCCACAAGGACAACTTTTGCCTAATATCAGTACTCGAGGTACCGGCGCGGGCCAGTTATTGCTGCCTAAATCGCTGGCGCTGGATGGCAGAGGCTTCATTTATGTAACCGATAATAATGGCAAGCGCGTGCAGCAGTTCACGCCCAACGGCCAGCTGGTACGAGAGTTAGGAGAGCGTGTTACGGCGGGCAGCTCCCAGTCGGAGGGTTGGGTGAAACTAGCCGTAGATAAGGCCGGCAATGCTTACGTAAGCAGCCCGCTTTTGCCCGGTGTGCAAGTCTACGATGCCAAAACGGGCATGCGCACCAGTCTTCCGCAGATCTACCAGGGCCAGCTCGCCATTTCTCACCGAAGCGGCAGTTTGGTTTCTATCCTGGGCGATTTGATTCGCTTCTACACTTCCGATCAAGCTCCCAAGGACAACCTCATTACGGGTAACATTTTTCAGGACCTCAACAGCAACTGCGCGCGTGATGCCGGCGAGCTAGCCCTGCCCAACATGGCCGTGGTGGCGCAGCCCGGCAACTATTATGGTCTTACCGACGAGAATGGCCAGTATACGATTGCTGTGGGTGCGGGCACTTATACCGTCGAGCAGCTTGTACCTAGCCCTGAGCCAGGGCGCACCATTACGCCTCTTTGTTCCACGCCTGCCACGCTTGTTTTTCAAGGTTATGGCAGCAGCAAAAGCGGACCTGATTTCGGCAACTTGGTCAGCACGAAGCCTTTTCTGCGCGTAAATATTGCCTCTAATCGGCGGCGGCGCTGTTTCCGCAACACTACTACCGTTTCGTACAGCAACAGCGGCTACGCGGCGGCTCCTAATGCCACGGTCACGGTAGCATTTCCCCCGGAGGTAGTGCTGGTTGCGGCGGGCGCTCCTTACACCCGGGATGCTGCCGGCAACTACGTTTTTCAGGTAGGAACTTTGCTGCCAAATGCCGCCGGAACCATCGTGCTGCAAGACTCGGTGGTGTGCGGCAACCCTGATCTGCGGGGTCTGACCGTGTGCACGAAGGCGTGGATTGCGCCCCTTAACGTCTATCCAGCTCCGGCTTCCGCTACTGGTCCTGTGGCTTCCGTAGCCGTGCAGGGCCGTACTCAGGCGAATAATCAAGCGCGCTTCGTGGTACGCAACACGACCTCGGTTGATATGCGCGACAGCCTAGCTTTACGGGTTTATCAGAACAGTGAGCTTGCGCTTCAGCATCGGTATTGGCTGGCTGGCGGCGACAGTTTGGTCTTGCGCGTTCCCGCTAGTCGACCGGTTGTGCGGGTAGAAGCCGACCAGCCTACAGGACATCCGACGCAGCGCATTGCCAGCAGCACCGTGGAAGTTCGCTCGCTGAGTGCAACCGGCGAGCCGAACTCTGATATGCTCGCCCTGCCCCCAAATACTCCCAGACCAGAAATAGCAGAAGACTGCAAGCCAATTCTGGACTCTTATGATCCGAATGACAAGCAGGTGGTGCCCGCGGGCGTTACAGCCCAGCACTATACACCTACCGGCGTGCCGCTACAGTATGAGGTGCGCTTTCAGAACACGGGCAGCGATGATGCCTACCGGGTAGAAGTAGTGGACACCCTAGCTTCCGACCTCGACCTACGAACCCTGCGCGTTACGGCGGCTTCTCATCCTTATCGCCTGGCTGTAACTGGTCATGGCCGGCCGGTGCTCACCTTTACGTTCCTGAATATCAACCTACCTCCGAGCAAGCGCGACGCGGTGGGCAGCAATGGGTTCGTACAATTCAGCGTTCAGCCCAAGGCAGGGTTGCCCGCGAAGGCGTTGATTGAAAACAACGCGGATATTTTCTTCGATTACAATCCGCCCATTCGCACTAATACCACCACAAACCGAATTTACGATCTACCCTTAGAGGTAGAGCCCGCGGTAGCTTTAACGTATCCGACGGTGCTAGCCTCTCCTTCGCTGCTGCAATTCACGCCGGCCCAGGGCAAAGCCGGCACGCTCGTTACGCTCACCGGACAACGCTTTTCCTCCTCGGTGGCCGCTAACGCAGTGTTGTTTAATGGCGTGCCTACGTCAGTGCTCAGTACCACCGCCACTACGCTGACCGTACGCGTGCCCGCTACCGCTACTACAGGCTCTATTCAGGTAGTTACGAAGGAAGGCGCTGGCCGCAGCCAACAAGCTTTCACCGTTTACCAGCCGCCTACGCTAACCGCTATGATGCCACCGGAAGGCACTCCGGGTAGCGTAGTCAGGCTCAGGGGCAGTCATTTTGCCAATACAGCCACCTACGACACTGTCTGGTTTAATGGCGTACCTGCCGTGGTGCAACAAGCCACGGCTACCGAGTTGCAGGTAGTAGTGCCATCAAGTGCCCAATCTGGAAAGGTCAGAATCAACACCTTAGGTGGGCAAACAGAAAGCGCGCAAGAATTTGTCGTTTGGTATCCGCCTGTGCTTACAAGTTTCAGCCCGGCGCGAGGCAAAGCGGGGGGTATTGTTACCGTAACGGGCAGCCGCTTTGCCCCAACTGAGCGCAACACCGTATTGGTAGGCGGCGGCGCAGCCACGGTGCTAGAGGCTACGAGCAGCAGTCTGCGCGTACGGGTACCCTCTACCGCGCAAACGGGCCTGTTGCAGATCACGACGCCGGGAGGTCAGGCACTATCTACTGGCTTATTTACCTTCCTCCCCCCTCCTACTATTACCTCCTTTGCTCCCACCCAGGGCAGTGTCGGCGAAACACTCGCTCTAACGGGCCTGAACTTTCTGGTAGATGGCTTAGCCGATACCGTGTACGTGGGTGGTATTCCGGCGCCGGTGTTGACCGCTACGCCCACCACCGCCACCATCCGAGTACCCAAGGGGGCTACTTCCGGGCCAATCACCATTTCAGGCAAAGGCGGGCGCAATCAAACAGCCAGCCCCTTTACTTTGGTAGCTTTGACAGCGGCGGAATCTATTGCGGTGTATCCTAATCCGGCACACGGCGCCGTCACCCTCGACTGGCTTCGAGCTGACTTCGCGGTGGAGCAAGTACAGGTATATAACGCTCTTGGGAAGCTCGTGACGAGCGTAGATCTGCATCTCAACGGGAATACCAGTCTATCCTTGCCGTTTGCCGCCGGCGAAACGGGGCTTTACCTGCTTGTTTTTCACACTGCTCGCGGGCCCGTTCTGAAGCGTATTACCCTTTACTAACGTTAGCTAACCCGAAGCGAAGCACACGGTTCCAAGCTATAAAAAAGCCTGACCTAGGTTCTGCTCTCAGCAGAACCTAGGTCAGGCTTTTTTATGTGTTTTGGGGCAGCCTGCCTCGAAGTAACCTAGGTCAGAAGTATTGGAGAAACTTCAGACACTTTTATAGAATATCCCCTTGCTATTGTAACATGTTACCATAGCCGACAAGAAGGTGAAATCTAGCTCTCAGAGTAATACCATCAGGCCCAAGTCGGCTTTGAAAAGCGGTATAGTAGCACGTATCGAGCGAGAGCCTGGCAGAGAAAGTCGCTATACTATCTTACCCAGGCAAATCCAAAAGAGCAGAATTGATTCTCTTATAAAAGGTGGCCCAAATAGCTAGGATGAATCAGCTGCAAGCCCTGCTATTCTTCTAGCATCTTCACCGCCTATCATGAACTGGCTCAGAGGCAAAATTCTCCGGCTTTTGCCTCTGAGCAAGCCAGTTACGCACCTCCACAATCACGAATGATAATATCCTACAGAGGGTCGAAAAAATGGTATAGGTGTCGGCGGGTTTTGTAGTCTTACTTAGCTGCGGTTAAAAAACCCACGCAGTTCATGAAAAAACACCTTGCTTCCTTTTGCGCCTTAGCCGCTTTCGTATCGACGCAACAGGTTGCGTTGGCGCAGTATCCGCAGATTCCGTCCGACGTGCAGAAAGCCAGCGATGCGCTCATGACCGAGGCCCGGCGCCAGTCGGATATTGCCTGGAATAAGGCCTACCCGATTATCAAGCAGGAAGCCCTGCAAGGCAAGCCCTACATTCCGTGGGCAGCCCGCCCGATTGATCTGCCGCAGTCGCCCCTGCTAGCTTTTCCGGGGGCTGAAGGCGGTGGCGCTCATTCGTTTGGGGGCCGCGGCGGCAAGGTGTATGTCGTGACGAGTTTGGAAGACAGCGGCCCCGGTACGCTGCGCGAAGCCTGCGAGCAGGGCGGCGCCCGCACGGTGGTGTTCAACGTGGCCGGCATTATTCGCCTGAAAAGCCCGCTGATGATTCGCGCTCCTTACATCACCATTGCGGGCCAGACGGCGCCCGGTGATGGCGTGTGCGTGGCGGGCGAATCAGTTTGGATTAACACCCACGACGTGATTATCAGGTATATGCGCTTCCGCCGGGGCGAAACCAACGTGGGCCGCCGCGACGACGCCATCGGGGGCAACCCGATCGGCAACATCATGATTGACCACGTTTCGGCCAGCTGGGGCCTGGACGAGAACATGTCGATGTACCGCCACATGTACAACGACAGCACCGGCATCCCGGAGCAGAAGCTAGGTACGGTGAACATCACCATTCAGAACTCGATCTTCTCGGAGTCGCTTGACACCTGGAATCACGCGTTTGGCAGCACCCTGGGTGGCGAGAACTGCACGTTTATGCGCAACCTGTGGGCCGACAACGCGGGCCGCAACCCGTCGATTGGCTGGAACGGCATTTTCAACTTCGCCAACAACGTGGTATTCAACTGGGTGCACCGCTCCACCGACGGCGGCGACTACCGGGCCATGTACAATATTATCAACAACTACTACAAGCCCGGCCCTTCTACGCCGAAAGACACGCCCATCGGTCACCGGATTCTCAAGCCGGAATCGGGCCGCAGCAAGCTGAAGTATCATACTTACGGCCGCGCCTACGTGGAGGGCAATATTGTAGATGGTAATGCCAAGGTTACCAAGGACAACTGGGATGGTGGCGTGCAGGTGGAGGAGCTGCCGAATGCGGGCGAGTACACGGCCAACATGCGGGTAAATCAGCCCCTGCCAATGCCGGAGCTGACCATCGTGCCTGCCGAAAAAGCCTACTCCTACGTGCTGGAAAACGCTGGTGCTACCCTCCCGAAGCGCGACCCGGTCGATACGCGGGTAGTGAAGCAGGTGCAAACCGGCAAGATTGACTACAAAGAAGGCGTGGCGCTGCCCACCACGCAGTTCAAGCACCGCCGCCTGCCCATCGATTCGTACAAGCAAGGCATCATCACCGACCCCATTCAGGTGGGCGGCTACCCAACCTACGCCGGCACGCCCTACACGGACTCGGATAAAGACGGTATGCCCGACGACTACGAAAAGAAGCACGGCCTGAACCCTAACAGCGCCACCGATGCTAGCCTCGTGAAAGGCAAGGACGGCTACACCAACATTGAAAACTACCTCAACAGCGTGGTGCCGATTAAGGAGGTGAAACCCTCAGGCTCGTCATCGAAGTCGGTGAGCCGAAAGAAAGAGGCCAAGGCCTTTTCGCCGGACAAGACGATAAGCCAGAAATAACCTAGGTTTTAGGAGCATCAACGGATAGTAGGAACGTGCCACGGCGCGTTCCTACTATCCGTTGAGCAATAATTGATTTTCGTCCAGGGTCATGCGGGCGGCGCGGACGACGAACGCGCCGGGGCGCGTTCCTACAAGCCGCGCAAACCTAAGAGAATGCTAAAAAACGGACTATTCTGGGTGTTGCTCCTTGCCTTGGCACTACCAGCGCAGGCTAGGATTGTATTGCCTAGGGTGTTGGGCCACAACATGGTGTTGCAGCGCAATAAGCCCGTAACCATCTGGGGCAAAGCGGCGCCGGGCGAGTCGGTGGCGGTGCAGTTTGCGGGGCAGCAGCCGCGCACCGTTGCGGATGCCGCCGGCAACTGGCAGGTGACGATGCAACCGCTGGCGGCCTCCGCTGTGCCGGCCGAACTGGTCATCAGCGGTAGCAACACCATCCGGCTGCACGACGTGCTGGTGGGCGAAGTGTGGCTGTGCTCCGGCCAATCGAACATGGAGTACACCATGCGCAAAAACAGCAAAGTGAAGCTGCCGCCCACCGCCGACAGCAGCGCCGTACATGAATTGGAGCGCGCCCACGACCCGGCCATTCGCATTTTCCTGGTCAACCGGAAAGAGCTAGCCAAGCCCGATTCGCTGCACCGCGGCTGGAGCATCGCCCAGGATTCGGCATTGCGGTCGTTTTCGGCGCCGGCTTATTTCTTCGCCAAAGAGCTGCACCAAAAGCTAGGGGTGCCGGTGGGCGTCATTTCATCGGCCGTGCCCGGCAGCCGCATCGAGCCCTGGATTTCGGTGGAAGCGTTTCAGGCGGACACTTACTATGCCAGCCAAAAAGTGGAGGGCGACCCCGGCAAGTTCTACGAGCCGATGATCCGGCCGCTGGCGCCGTTCACGGTAAAAGGATTTCTGTGGTACCAAGGCGAGACCAACTGTTTCCTGTCCGAAACGACGACCTACACGCACAAGATGACGACGCTGATTCAGAGCTGGCGCGCCGCGTGGCACGACCCTGGCCTGCCCTTCTACTACGTGCAGCTCGCCCCGTTCAAGTACTCCGAATCGACCTCAACGGTGGTACGGTCCAAGGAAACGCTGCCGAAATTCAGGGAGGCGCAAGAAGCTGTCTTGCAAGTGCCTAACACTGGCCTGATCGTCACGACGGACCTAGCTACCAACCTCAGCGACATCCACCCGCCTTATAAGTGGGAAATCGGGCGGCGGCTGGCGCGGCTGGCTCTGGCTTCTACCTACGAATGGAAAGATATATCTGTCTCGCCGGTGTACCGCAGCATGACGGTGAAAGGCAAGGTTGCTACGCTTTCATTTGAACCAACGACCGGGCGGCTGATCAGCAAAGATGGCAAGCCTCTTACCGACTTTATGGTAGCTGGTGCCGATGGTGTTTTCGTGCCGGCGCAGGCGCGCATAAAGGGAAAGCAGGTGCTGGTTTCGGCGAAGAGTGTACCTAGCCCGGTGGCCGTCCGCTTCGGCTGGGACGAGGCCGCACAACCAAACCTGTTCTCGACGTCTGGCCTGCCGGCTCGGCCTTTCCGCACCGATAAGCCAGATATAGAACTGAAAGCTAGCAAGTAAACCCATGCGTTTTTAGCCCGCAGAGGACGCAGTGTTTTCGCAGAAGACGCTGAGGCTGCTCTAGAACGACTCTGCGCCCTCTGCGAAAACACTGCGCCTTCTGCGGGCTAAAAACGTCCTCAATCCTCCTCGCCCCCATGTCCACTAACTCCCTCACCCGTCGCACTTTTCTAAAAAGCAGTCTGCTGCTTACCGGGGGCTTGTTGTTGCCTAACCTCTTAAAGGCCAAGCCGAAAAAGCTCACCTACAAGATTGCCGTGGTAGACCTGATGATTCTGAAGCGGCAAAAGCTAGGTGCCCTTCAGCTCACCAAAGACATTGGGGCCGATGGAGTTGAAATTGATATGGGCGGCCTAGGTCAGCGTGAAACGTTTGATAGTCAGCTGGCGAAGCCGGAAATCCGCCAACAGTTTCTCGATAAAGCCAAGGAGCTGAACCTGGAAATCTGCTCGTTGGCCATGACGGGTTTTTACGCGCAGTCGTTTGCCACCCGCCCCACGTACCAGCGCATGGTGCAGGATTGCATCGACACGATGAAGGCCATGAATGTGAAGGTGGCGTTTCTGCCCCTCGGCACTCAAGGCGACCTGGTGAAGAACCCCGAGCTGCGCCCCGCCATCGTGGAGCGTCTGAAAGTGGTGGGTAAGATGGCGAAGAAAGCCGGCGTTGTTATCGGCATTGAAACGGCGCTGGATGCCAAAGGTGAGGTGGAGCTGCTGCACGACATCAACTCCAAGCACATCCAGATTTACTTCAACTTCTCGAATCCGCTGAAAGCTGGTCGCGACCTGAACGAGGAGTTGAAGATCCTAGGTCCCAAGAGGATCTGCCAGATGCACTGCACCGACGAAGACGGCGTGTGGCTCCAGAACAACACGCGCCTGGACATGAACCGCGTGAAGCAGACCCTGACCGACATGAACTGGCAAGGCTGGCTGGTGATTGAACGCTCGCGCGACGCCAACGACCCGCGCAACGTCAAGAAGAACTTCGGCGCGAATACGGCCTATCTGAAGTCGATTTTCCAAGCTAGCTAACTACGTAGGAACGCGCCACAGCGCGTTCGGCGCCTGCACCGCCTGAACGATTTTTGGCAGAACTGAACGTATCAACAACGATTGAACGCGTCGGCAATGATTGGACGCGTCAGCAACGATTGAACGCGCCGTGGCGCGTTCCTACAACACCAACTTCATGGAACGCATCACCGCTACTTACTATATCGAAACACCCTTCAGCCCGGAAGCCGCCGCGGCAGTGCTGGCGGGCGAGCAGTCGTCTGGGACGTTTGTGGCGGTGCCGGGCGAAACGGCGGAACTGAAGCAGCGGTTTGCCGCCCGCGTGGAGTCGGTGGAGCACCTGGAAACGGTTAAGCAACCCGCCATACCGAGCCCCGCGCAGGGTTCGGGCGTGTATACCCGGGCGCTGGTAAAGGTGTCGTGGTCGATTGAGAACTTTGGCTATAACCTGCCGGTGCTCGTTTCTACCCTGCAGGGCAACTTGTATGAAATCCGCCAGTTTACCGGGTTGAAGCTGCTGGATATTGATATACCCGCTTCGTATGCAGATCATTACGCCGGACCGGCGTTCGGCATTGAAGGCTGCCGCGAGCTAACCCAAGTGTACGAGCGGCCGCTCATTGGCACCATCATCAAACCTAGCATCGGCCTGACGCCCCAGCAAACCGCCGACCTGGTCGCCTCGCTTGCCGAAGCCGGCATCGACTTCGTGAAGGATGATGAGCTGCAAGCCGCTGCCGCCAACTCGCCCTTCGAGGCACGCGTGGACGCGGTGATGGACGTCGTCAACCGCCACGCCGACCGCACCGGCAAGAAGGTGATGTATGCCTTCAACATCAGCGGCGAAATCGACGAGATGCTGCGCCGCTACGAGAAAGTGGTGACCAGCGGCGGCACCTGCGCCATGGTCAGTCTGAACAGTGTGGGCCTGGCCGGCACCAAGAAAATCTGCGACCAGCGCGCGTTGGCTATTCACGGGCACCGCAACGGCTGGGGCATGCTGACGCGGCACCCGTTGCTAGGTATCGAGTTTATGGCGTATCAGAAACTGTGGCGGCTGGCGGGCGTCGATCAGATTCACGTCAACGGCATTCAGAACAAGTTTTGGGAGTCGGATGATAGTGTGGTGCAGTCTATTAAGGCTTGTTTGACGCCGCTGCTGGGCGGCTATTCGGTGCTGCCAGTGGTGTCGTCAGGGCAGTGGGGCGGGCAGGCGCCCGAAACCTACCGCCGCACTCAAACCACCGACTTGCTCTACATGGCCGGCGGCGGCATCCTGGCTCACCCGATGGGTCCGAAAGCGGGCGTGCTGGCGCTACAGCAAGCCTGGCAGGCGGCCGTCGATGGGCTAAGCGTGCCGGAAGCCGCCCATCAGTACCCCGAGTTTGCGAAGTCGGTCGAAAAGTTTGGCGGCCAATGAACAGCCCCCTCCTCCTTGCCTACTACGGCGACGACTTCACTGGCTCGACCGATGCGCTGGAGTTCCTCAGCCGGGCTGGGGCCAAAACGGCGCTGTTCATCGAGCCGCCGACGTTGGCGCAGCTAGCCAACTACCCCGAGCTTAACGCCATCGGCGTGGCCGGCCTGACCCGCGCCATGCCGCCCGAGGCTATGCAAACCACGTTGCAAGCAGCTTTTGCCGACCTTCAAAAGCTAGGTTCCCGGCACGTACATTATAAGGTGTGCTCTACCTTCGATTCATCGCCGATGATTGGCAGCATCGGCCGGGCCATTGACGTAGGACAGACGGTTTTCGGCAACGAGTTCGTGCCGTTGCTGGTCGCGGCGCCAACCCTAGGTCGGTATTGTGTGTTCGGAAATCTATTTGCCCGCATGGGAATCGGCAGCAACGGCGCCATCTTCCGCCTCGACCGGCATCCGTCGATGCGCCAGCACCCCATCACGCCGGCCGATGAGAGTGACTTGCGGCTGCACTTAGCCAAGCAAACCAGCAAAAAGCTAGGTCTGCTCGACATTCTGCAAATCGCGAAGCCACAACCGGAGATTCAAGCAACGCTGGCCGCGCAGGTGCAGGAAGGCGCCGAAGTTATCCTGTTTGACGCCTTGTATGAGGAACAATTGCTAGGCATTGGCGAGACGCTTGACTACTACACCACGCCGGAAAAGCCGCTGTTCTCCGTTGGGTCGTCGGGCGTGGAAATGGCGTTGGGCAAGTTTTGGGCGCAAAACAACGTGCTGACGCCGGTAACGGAATGGCCTAGCCCTGGCCGGGCGGCGCCGTTGTTGGTGTTGTCGGGAAGCTGTTCGCCCGTTACGGCGGGGCAGATAGCCTGGGCCAAGGCCAACGGTTTTGCCGAGGTTGTGCTGGATGCTCACCGGCTGGCGGCTCAGGAAGATATGAGCTCAGAAGTACGCTGCTACCAGCAAGCGGCCGTTGCTTTACTTAAACAGGGTCAAAGCGTGGTGGTGCACACAAATGGTAGTGCGGCCCCACCCGAGCAAAGTTTGGCCGCCGAAAAGCTAGGTACCATCCTAGGTGTGATCGGGAGAGAAATAGCGCAGCAGACTGGCATTCAGCGAGTCGTAGTGGCGGGCGGCGATACCTCCAGCTATGCCGCCCGCGCCATGGGCATTGAAGCCGTGGAAATGATAGCCCCGCTCTGCCCAGGGGCGCCGCTGTGTCGGGCTGCTGCCCCCGGTTCGCCTCTGCACCACGTCGAAGTAAACTTTAAAGGCGGCCAGGTGGGTGCGCCGGATTATTTCGGGGTGCTCCTCGAAGGAAGATTGTAGGAAGTTAGCACATCAGAAAGTCAAAGCTTCATGTTCTTCACTGTCAAAAACCAAGATTGTATATGACCAAAACCTTAGGAATCATTCATACTTCGGCCACCTTGGTGCCGGTTTTTCAACAGCTCTGCAACGAGTATCTGCCGGGCGTGCAGACGTTTAACATTATCGATGACAGCCTGATCAAGAAGGTTATTAAGGAGGGTGAGCTGACACCCGACAACGCCCGGCGCGTGGTGAACTACGTGGGCTCGGCCGAAGCAGGCGGCGCCGATTACATTCTCGTGACCTGCTCCTCCATCGGGGCGGCCGTGGAGGCGTCGGCCGCGCTGACCAAAGTACCCGTGCTGCGCGTGGATCAGCCCATGGCCGACCAAGCCGTCCAGGCTGGCCGACGCATTGGCGTCATTGCAACCTTACCCACTACCCTAGGTCCGACCAGCGACCTAGTGCAGCGCCGCGCCGTGCTGGCCGGCAAAGACATCGAGCTTACCTCGGTGCTGTGCGAAGGCGCTTTCGATGCCCTGATGAGCGGCGACGCGGCCCAGCACGACGCCATGGTGGCCGCGGCTCTGAAAGACCTCGTGACCAAAGTAGACGTGGTCCTGCTTGCACAAGCCTCCATGGCACGGGTAGTCGACACGCTCGATGAAGCCGACAGGAAAGTACCGATTCTAGCGAGCCCAGCTATTGCGGTGAAGCACCTAGCGAAAGAGCTGCTGTAGAGACGCAATATTTTTGCGTCTCTACGCAGTTCAGCGGCGCAAAATGTAACAAAAACAATCCTGCTATTCCTCAATGATGAACCGCATTTCCCAGCTCTGTTTAGTTATTTGTGGCGTAGCAGTGGCCGTGTTGCTGGCGGGTATTGTGCGACAGGAAGCGGCGCTTTGGCAACCAGCGGCTGTTATTCTGGCCGTTAGTTTTGCCCTAGGCATCAAGGCTATACCGCTGCTCCGACCCTATCAGTATACGGCCTGGATCATCGTGGCGGTGGTAGCAGGCATGGTTTATCCAGCAGCTTTCACGAAGTGGGGCGACTTCGATTTGCGCAACAAATGGCTGATTCTGTTTGTCGTGCAGCTGGTGATGTTCGGGATGGGCATTCAGATGAGCATCCGCGACTTTTCCGGGCTAGGCTCCACCGGCAAAGGCGTGCTGATTGGCTTGCTCTGCCACTTTTCGGTGATGCCGCTCATGGGCTTGCTGCTCACGAAAGTGTTTCACTTCGAGCCCGAAATTGCGGCCGGCATCATCCTGATTGGCTCCTGTTCGAGTGGGCTAGCTTCTAATGTAATGGTGTACCTGGCGCGGGCCAACATGGTGCTGTCGGTGGTCGTGACAGCCATGGCTACGCTGGTTGCGCCTTTCCTAACACCCTTGCTGCTGAAGCTATTAGCCGGCACACTGATTGAAATCAAGTTCGTGAACATGATGATGGAAATCATCAAAATTGTTATTGTTCCGATTTTTGCGGCCCTGCTGCACGACTATCTCAAGACGGCTTCGCCCCGCGGTCGACGCACCGTGTGGGGGCTAGCTTTCCTTTCAATAGCTTGGCTGGCGGCTTTGGGTCTAGGTGGCTTGTGGCGCTTTTTTGAAACGAGCATTGGCAGCCCCGAAGCCCTTCAGATGCTGGAAGTTCTGGGCTTTTTGGCGGCGGCGCTGGTGGTGGGCGTAGTCTACCATCAAGTAGCAAAAGGCTACCCGAAGCTTGATGCCATTATGCCCTATCTGTCAATGTTCGGCATTATTTACTTCACCGCCGTTACGACGGCCGCAGGGCGCGACAACCTGCTGCGCGTTGGATTTCTGCTGTTTCTTACGTCGGTGATTCACAACGCGGCTGGTTACTTTTTTGGCTACTGGTTCAGTAGGCTGGCTCGCCTGGATAAAAACTCGGCGCGTACGGTTGCCTTTGAGGTAGGGCTGCAAAACGGCGGCATGGCGTCGGGCCTGGCGGGCAGCATGGGCAAGCTAGGTACCGTCGGGCTACCGGCGGCCGTGTTCAGCCCCTGGATGAATATTTCGGGCTCCATTCTGGCAAATTACTGGCGTAGGCACGCGGTGCCAGCCGAAGGACAGACTGCGCCGGACCTGCCGGTGGTCGAAGCTATTGCCGAAGGTCAGCTTAACCGGTGATTGAGCGGTTTTTCCGGTAACGTTTGCGGTATCCTTCTAGTAGCACAAACCCAACCGGAAGTTGCCGATGTTAGCATTCACGCTCGATTAGCGTTCATGAAAGCTTCATCTATGACAATTTCCTACAATAAGTTGGTAAAAATCTGGATGCGCCTCCCTGGGGTGAGGACGTAACTTGCTGTCATTATCGCAGTTACAAACCAGCCATGCCAAACATTATCCGAAGCTTATTTTTAGCCGGAATTCTCGCTGCCAGCACCCCTAGTCTAGCTTGGGCACAAGCGCAGCCAACCGAAACAGCTGAGGCGGCTTATACCCGCACGATTACGGAGCGCGCCGGTAAGATTGTCGAGAAGATTAATGGGCTGGATGCTAAGAAAGCGCCCCAGGTGCGCGACCTGATTGCCGGGCAGTATCGGCAGCTCAACGAGATTTACGAGCACAAAAAGACGCAGCTTACCGCGCTTAAAGCCAAGCCGCAGGATGAAAGCACGGCTGCCGAAAAGCAGAAAATCGAGGCCGCCGTTACTGCCGACGTAGCGAAGCTGCACAAGAAGTACGTGAGCAAGCTGTCGAAGGCCCTAACGCCGGAGCAGGTTGACCAGGTGAAGGATGGCATGACCTACGGCGTGCTGCCCCTCACGATGCGGGCCTACCAGGAGATGCTGCCCACCCTGACTGAAGCCCAGAAAACCCAGATCCTGGCTTGGCTGACCGAAGCCCGTGAGCACGCCATGGATGGCGGCACGTCACAGGAGAAACACGCTTGGTTCGGCAAGTATAAAGGCAAGATCAACAACTACCTGTCAGCCGCTGGCATCGACATGAAGCAAGCAGGCAAAGACTGGGCTGAACGCCGCGCCGCCGCTGGCAACGCCAGCAACTAACCCCTCCCGATTGTAGGATTTTAACACCTCACTCCCATCCATTTGCTATGATCCATCTTCTACAAGCGCAGCTTCCTCCCACCCTTAGCCCCCCAACTCGCCTGGCCTGTGCGTTGTTGGCCGGCTTCCTGCTGGGCATCAATCCCACCTATGCTGCCGGCAGCGAACCCACGACTCTGCACTCCGCGCTGGCCGCCTCAGTCGCCAACGGCGTGGGAGGAACGGTAAAAGATGCGAAAGGCGCCGGCATTCCGGGGGTGACGGTGGTGGTGAAAGGCACCAAGAACGGTACCGTTACAAACCCCGACGGCTCTTTCCGGCTGGAACTGGAAACGGGCAAGGAAACGCTGGTATTCAGCTCCATTGGCTTCAAAACTCAGGAAATAGCCGTGAATGGCCGCCCCATCATCACCGTGACGCTGGTGGACGATGCGGCCGCGCTGAATGAGGTGGTGGTGGTAGGCTACGGGGCCCAAACCAAGGTTAGCCTGACCGGCTCGGTGGCTACCGTGGATATGAAAACCATTCAGGAACTGCCCGTGGGCAGCTTATCGACGGCGCTACAAGGCCAGATGCCGGGCGTGGGCGTGAGCGGCGGCACCGGCCGCCCCGGCGACAACGGCCAGATTACGGTGCGTAACCCTATCATCTTGTCGAAAGATGGCGGGACGCTGCGCCCGCTGTTCGTTATCGACAACATTGTGCGGACGGAGGACGACTTCAACATCCTCGACCAATCGGAGGTTGAGTCAATTTCAGTGCTGAAAGACGCCGCTGCTGCTATTTATGGCGCTAGAGGCAACCAGGGCGTGGTGATGGTGACCACGCGCCGCGGTAAAGCAGGCGCTCCTAAGTTCAGCTACAGCGGCTCGGTGGGTTCGGCGGATGCCGTGCGCCTGCCCTCCATGATGAATGGCTATCAGCAGGCCATCTATCTCAACGACATGAACAGGGCTGGCGGCAAGCTCGATACGGATAACTCGATCTACACGCAGGACGAGCTGGATCATTTCCAGCAGAACAACACCAACTGGCTGAAGCAGGCCTGGAAACCAGCTATGGTGACGCGCCACGCCCTGAACGTAAGCGGCGGCAGCGAACGGGCAACCTACTTCGCGGGCGTTTCCTATAACTACCAGAACGCCAACTTCGACAACGTCGACGCTAACAAGTGGACCTTCCGGGCCAGCACCGATGTCAACGTCACGCGTGGTTTGAAGGCAGGCTTGTCGCTCAGCGGGGATTTGTACCAGAAGAAGATGTACTACCTCAAGCAGGGCGGCGAGAATGCGGAGAACGACATGAAGAGCTTGCTCTTCACGCCGCAGTTCAATCCGGCTTATGTTGATGGCTTGCCCGTCCTGCTTTCCACTGGCAACGCCAACTCAATTGATGCTTTCCACTTCTTTGAGGTGCAGAAGTCGAACAATTACACCGCTACCCGCAACACGGGCCTGAACCTGAACGCTAATATCGACTACGAGCTGCCGTTTATCAAAGGGCTGAAGATGCGCGCCGTGTACAGCAAAACCATGGATAACAGCTTTGGTAAGCAGTACGGCACCAAGTACAACGTGTACCAGTACGCGATGACAGGCGGGCACAGGCATATCTACGGCACGCCGACGGGTGGCGCGCCGCCGAAAGTTGTATCGTTGAACAACGGCGACCGGGTGCGGATGAACCCTAGCTATTTCGACAGCTATCAGCTGAACGGCTATATCAACTACGACCGCAAGTTTGGGCGGCATCAGGTATCGGCTATTGCCTTCTTCGAGCAATCGGAAACGCACGTGGATAACGTAGCCGCCATGGCGGAGGGCGTCATCATTGGCGGCCTCGACAACATGCGCTACGCCATCGGCACGCAGACGGCCAATGAGTCAGAATCGGAATCGGGGACGCTCTCTTACGCCGGCCGCGTCAACTACAACTTCGACAACCGCTACCTGCTCGAAGCCTCGGTGCGCTACGATGCCTCCACCAACTTCGCGCCGGAGTACCGCTGGGGCGCGTTCCCGTCGGTGTCGGCGGGCTGGATTGCCTCCGACGAGTCCTTCTTTAAGAACAACATCCGGGCAATCAACTTCCTCAAGCTCCGCGGCTCCGTCGGGCACCTAGGTGGTGATGCTACCAGGGCCTACAACTGGCTGGCCAGCTACCAGATTCAGCAAGGCAAAGGGGCCGTGTTTGGCGGCAACAGTGACCGTACACTGACGGCTTCGCCCAACAATGCGATGGCCAACCGCAAGGCGCGCTGGGACGACAACATCAAGTACAACGCCGGCATCGACATGCAGTTCCTCAACAACCGCCTGTCGTTCACCGCGGATGCCTTCTACGACCACCGCTACAACATGCTGACGGCCCTGAGCGCCTCGGCGCCACTGCTGATCGGGGCCACGCTGCCGTCGGAGAACTTCTCGACCGTGAACGGCTATGGCTACGAAATATCACTGAGCTACGCCGACCGCATCACCCAGGACTGGTCGTACCGCATCAACACATTCTTCACCTGGAACGACGCCAAGAACATCAAGGTCGACGTGGAGAAAGGCAAGATTGGGCAGTACAACGACCCCACCGGGCGCTCCACTGACCTAGGCATTGAAGGCTACCGCTACCTAGGTATGTTCCGCAGCCAGGAAGAAGCCGACAACTACGCGGTGAATCAAAAGGAGAAGAACCAAAAGGACTATACGATTTTCGGCAAGAAGCCCATGGCGGGCATGCTCTACTACCAGGACATCCGCGGCCCGAAAGACGCCGACGGCAACTACACCGCCCCCGATGGTATAATCACGGATGCCGACCAGGAGATTATCGCCAAGCGTGCCAACAGCCACTACAGCGTTGGCTTCAATCCTAGCCTGAGCTTCCGGGGCCTGAGCGTGCAAGTAGTAATGGGGGCTTCGTTTGGCGGCCAGGCTCAGGTAGAGGGCGCCGCCCGCAAGCAGGCCACAGCTACCTCCAACCGCCCCGAGTTCTGGGCCGACCACTGGACGAAGGATAACCCCAATGCGGCGTATCCCAATCCTTACTACGTGGAGAGCTACGACGTCAACTCGTCGTTCTGGTTCCGGAATGCCTTCTCGGCTGGGATGCGCAACGCCACCGTCTCCTACAACCTGCCCGTCAACATCGCCAGCCACATCGGCATGAGCAGCCTGAAGGTGTTCTTCGTAGCCGTGAACCCGCTCAATTTCTACAATCCTTACAGCTACAAAGTGTATTCGGGTAGCTACGATGCCTACCCCACCATCCGCTCGCTGTCCTTGGGTCTGAACATTGGCCTATAATCTTCCCACCGAGATGAACTTCTGCTATAAAACTGCCGCTACGGCTTGCGCCGCCCTGCTGATGCTGCTGACCAGCTGCGAAAAGGCGCTGGATAAAATCGACCTAGGTTCCACCAACGAAGCCCTGATCTTCAAAGACTCGACGCTGGCCGACCTGAACCTGAGCTATATCTACGACCAGAATCTGCCACTCTGGGCGGGTATCGGCACGACAGGCCTGGCCAGCACGAACCCCAGCATTCTGTCGGATGAAAGCGCCGGCGAGAGCAAGTATTTTGAAGGCACCATTCAGCTCAACGATGTAGCCGACTTCGGCACCGCGCTGAATGCTACCAGCAACTACGGTAAGATCCGCATTATCAATGCGTTTCTGGCGGCGGCCAACAATGGCCCGCTGCCGCAGTACACCAAGAACAAGCTGCGGGCCCAAGCCTACTTCTTCCGCGCCTGGCGCTACTTCGATCTGGTCCGCATTTACGGCGGGGTTCCGCTGGTGCTTAAGCCGCTCGACGCCGTAGGGCCCGATGCCCGCGAGGCGACCTATCTGCCCCGCAACACCACCGCCGAAACCTTTTCGCAAATCAAGAGCGACCTGGATTCGGCCATCATGTTCCTGCCTGGCAAGTGGACTGCTTCCGCCGAATGGGGCAAGATTACGAAGGGCGCCGCGGCTGCCTTCAAGGCCCGCGTGCTGCTGTATGCGGCCAGTCCACAGTTCAACCCAACCGACAACCAAGCCAAATGGCAGGAAGCCTACGACGCCGGCAAACAAGCCGTAGCCATCCTGAGCGCCAACGGCGCGGGCCTGCATTCTTCCTTCGATCAGCTTTGGTTTCAGGAGAATAACAGCAACCCGGAAGCCGTCATGATAACGGGCTTCAACACCGCCACCGGCGACCAGAGCAAGAAAAGTAACTCCTACGACAACGGGGCCCGGCCCTCATATACGGGCACGGGCGGCGGCTCCTGGCAGCCCACCTGGGAGATGGTGAAAGCCTTCCCGATGCTCGACGGCAAGAAACCCGGCGAATCGACCAAGTACAGCTACTCCGACCAGCTGTTTTACAAAAACCGCGACCCGCGCTTCGGCAAAACCATTGCCTACAACGGCGCCACCTGGCCCCTGAACGGCAACACTTCCTATAAAGTATGGACGTATTTCGCCGGCGGCAAGACGGTAGAAGCCAGAGCTAGCAACACCGGTTTCTACACGCGAAAAGCCATTAACCCTACTGTCGGTATTGCTGATGCGCAGTTTGTGGGCACCGACTGGATTGAGATCCGCTACGCCGAAGTGCTGCTGAACCTGGCCGAAAGCGCCTGCGGCGTAAACAACACGGCCGAAGGCTACACGCAGCTGAAAGCCATCCGCAAGCGCGCCGGCATCGAAGCAGGCGCCGACGGCAACTACGGCCTGAAAGCCGGCATGAGCCGCGCCGAGATGTTCGACGCCATTCTCTCCGAGCGGCAGGTTGAGTTTGCCTTTGAGGGCAAGCGCTTCTGGGATTTGCGCCGCTGGAAGCTGATTGAGAAAACCTTGAATGGGAAGAAACGCCAGGGCGTCACCATCAACCTCAAAACGACCGGGGTACCCTCTACCTTCGCCGCTAACCGCGATAATGTGGACTTGGATGAAGCGTATAAGAACTACTTCGAAATCAAGTTCAAAGACCTGGATACGAAGTACTCCATCAACTGGAAGAATAATTACTACTTCTTCGCCATCCCGCAGTCGGCTATCGACAACAACCCTAGCTTGGTGCAGAATAAAGACTGGGGTGGCGCCTTCGACCCCTTGCAGTAAGAACCTAGGTTGAGCTGCTGCAAGAAGCAAAAGACAAATACCGCTAAAAAAGCGACGCCCCGGTAAGTCAGGCCCCTACGGCCGGCTTTACCGGGGCGTCGCTCTTATCTGACCAGGTGCCGCGTCACGCTTCCGGCAGAAACACCTCCGCCAACATGCACCGGGCGCTGCCGCCTCCGATGGTTTCGATGGTCGGAATAGCCAGCGGTACCAGCTCCGCGTAGCGACCTAGGGTCTGTCGTTGTGCGGTGGTGAGGGCGTCGTAGGCTTGCTGGGAGAGTACCAGTAGCTCAGCAGCAGCCCCGCGCAGCGCAAGCATGTTGCCGGCAAAACGCGCGACTTGCTCCAGCGTGATATCTACCAGCTCGTGCCCGGTTGCCGTAAGCGAAGCACTTACGGCCGACCGCTCCCGCGCATCGGTGATGCTGGCCAGGCACACCACCGCAAACCTAGGTCCGATGCACATCATCACGTTGGTGTGATAGATTGGCTGTCCTTGCTGATCGTGGGCGTGGAAAGGCACCGGCCGGTAACCTAGCTTGGCAGCAACTTCGGCGAATAAGGCTGCATCGGTGCGCGGCGAGAGGCAGGCGTAGGCTACACGGTGCGTGTGGTCGAAGAGGATGCTGCCCGTGCCTTCCAGGAACCTTCCCTCCTGCTCATGGTGCGACAGATCAACGACTTCGGTGATGGTGAACTGCTGACCTAGCTTTGCCAGAATATCGGGCCGACGCTCGGGGCGACGGTTGGGCGCGCACATCGGGTAGAGCAGCACGCGGCCGTCGGGGTGCAAGGTGAGCCAGTTGTTCGGAAACACGGCGTCGGGCTTGGGCGGCATGGGCGTATCCTCAAACACCAGCACCTGCACGCCTGTTGCCCGCAGCGTTGCCACAGCCGCATCGAACTCGGCAAAAGCCTGCGCCTGAATAACTTCCGGCGTCAGGCCACCTAGGTTTTGCTGAAAGAAGTTGGACGCGGCGGTTTCAGCATTGAAAGAAAACCGCGTCGGGCGCACGAGGAAAACGGTGGAGGTAGCTTGCATAAGTCGGCGTAAGCTAGGTACAAAATGAACGGCCTCCCCGCTTAAAGCGAAGAGGCCGTTTGGAATGTAGCGCGAAGTCTGCGCTTCGCGTATCGCAGAACGATGACGTTAGTACGACCTAGTAGCCAGTCGTTCAACGACACGCGAAGCACAGGCTTCGCGCTACAGGCTAGCCTTCCGGATTGATCGTTTCGATCGTGCCGTCGGTGTTGCGCTTCATCTCCGTGACTTTGACGTTACGCAGCCAGGTTTTGTTGGAGAGCTGCGTATCGTGGTAGAAAATGTACCACTTGCCGTTGAACTCGATGATGGAGTGGTGCGTGGTCCAGCCCTGTACGGGGTTCATCAGCACGCCTTTATACGTGAACGGGCCTTGCGGCTTGTCGCCGATGGCGTACACCAGCAGGTGCGTGTCGCCGGTCGAGTACGTGAGGTAGTACTTGTTGTTGTACTTGTGCATCCAGGCGCCCTCGAAGAAGCGCTTCTTGGTGTCGCCGGCCAGCAGAGGCTTGCCGTTTTCGTCCAGAATCTTAATCTCCTGCACCGGGCCGTCGAACTTACGCATGTCTTTGCTCATGCGGGCAAAGCGTGGGCCGATAGCCACCTCGTTGGCGGGCTGATTCGGAGCAATGGTGGAGTCGTATTTGGCTGTGCGCCAGCGCTGGAGCTGTCCGCCCCAAATGCCGCCAAAGTACATGTAGGCATTGCCATCGGTGTCGGCAAATACGGCCGGGTCGATGCTGTAGCTGCCCGGAATCGGCTGCGGATCAGCCTTGAACGGCCCCGTAGGGCTCTTGCTGGTTGCCACGCCCATGCGGAAGATGTCCTGCTTGTCTTTCACGGGGAAGTACAGGAAGTACGTGCCATCCTTGAAGGCCGCGTCGGGCGCCCACATCTGGCGCTTCGCCCACGGCACATCCTTCACATCAAGCGCGACGCCGTGGTCGGTCACTTTCCCCTCGGGGCTGTCCATCGACAGGATGCGGTAGTCACGCATGGCAAAATGGTCGCCGTTGTCGTTCTCCGGCATCCCCGTTTCGATGTCGTGCGAGGGGTAGATGTAGATTTTGCCGTTGAAGACGTGCGCCGACGGGTCGGCGGTGAAGATGTCGCGCACCAGCGGCTGCGAGAGGAACTTCTTACCCGTCGAGTCGCTTGCGGGAGCCTGCTGGGCCGAGTCGGCGGCGGTGCCGGCCGCGGCGGTTTCACCTTCGGTTTTGGGGCTGTTGCTCTGGCAGGCACTGGCCAGGGCCAGGGAGGCCAGTAGCGCGGGGGCGAGGAATTTTGCTGTGCGGTGGGTACGCATTGTAAGGGTTTGGTTGAGATTATACCGGCAAGATACCAGAAAGCCGGGCTTTCTGCTGCGCTATTCAATAGGGCTAGTTACCTAGCTTTTGGGGCTTTTTCAAACTTACCGGCTTCCGCAAGTAACGAAACCGATTGTGATAGCAAAACCAGCGCAACATTGCGTAGGCCAACAAACAAAAACGTAAGCTCAGCCACAGTTGGAAACGTCCGCGAGTCGTATAAAACAGCTACTGTAAGCAGCAAGTACTCATGAATACCGATCAGCAACAGCCCAAAGCTGGCTTTACCCCGCCCTCCGGCATGGCCCAGATTGTCGAGCGCAACATTCAGGCGCTATTAAAGCGCCAAGGCAATGAGGACCGAAAACGCACCTGGCAAAACAAGCTTGCCGATGCCGTTACGTCCTTCACCGGCAGCATGAGCTTCGTCTTTATTCACTTGGCGCTGTTTGGCCTCTGGATCGTCTGGAACCTAGGTTGGCTGGGCCTGAAGCCGTTCGATCCGTCGTTTGTGGTGCTGGCCATGTTTGCGTCGGTGGAAGCTATTTTCCTGTCGACGTTCGTGCTGATCAGCCAGAACCGGATGGCAGAAATGGCCGATCAGCGCGCTAACCTGGATTTGCAGGTGAGTTTGCTGAGTGAGCACGAAATCACGCGCCTGATTACGCTGGTGACGGAAATTGCCAAAAAGATGGACATTGCGGAAGCGCACGACCCCGAAATAGACGAACTGACGAATAACGTTCTGCCTGAGAAAGTGCTGGATACCATAGCCGAGAACGAGAAGCGCTTCTCGGCCGAGAACTCGGCGGCCGAGAAGCGCTAAGTAGCGTCCGGAGGTGACCTTAGGCACAATCGCCGCGTTCAACTAGCTGGCAGCCACAACGATGTGCCTCTACGCCGACGCGGCACCAGCCCGCCCTATCACCGCAAACAGCGGGTCGCTGCGCCCAGGCCGGGGGCTGCGGTCAAGCAGTTCGATGGCGTGCCAGTTGCCGGCGGCTCGCAGGTACTGCGCGACTAGTTGCATATGCCCGTGGTCGTCGAGGGCGTGCCAGGCAGCAATGGCTTTGGAGGGAAAGCAGCGGTTGGAAAACGTAATAACCAGCGGCGCCTTCGGCCGCAGCACCCGGCCTAGCTCCCGCATCACTTCCACGGGTCTGGTGAGATAATCAACAGATACACAGATAGCAGCGCCATCGAAGCTGGCGGCTTCGAAGGGCAACACAGGCTGTTGGTTGAGGTCCTGCACCACATACGCGTGCAGGCGCGGGTTGCCCCGCAGCTCGGCTTCGTTCATACCTAGGCCTACCACGCGTTCATACTTCACCTCGGCCGGCAGGTGGCTCACCCAGCTGCTCATCAGATCCAACAAGGCACTATTGCTCGGAAAAAACTCGCGGTAGAGCTGCGTGACGGCCGCAATAGCACCTGCGTCGATGTGCGTCACGAAGCGCGGCACCTGGTAAAACTGCGCGTCGGGCGTTTCATCCTGGCGGCGGAAGATATTCTCCGGGAAGGGCTGATTGGTTTCTGAAGTCATGGGTAGCTAATAAGTCCGTAGCTATACGACTATATGCACCGGATGTCGCTCTGGTATTGCTTTTAAGTAGCCTAGCTTTTGCCTAACCTAGGTTGCCGGAGTGGGCTAGCTCATTTCCCCTCTACCCGAATCCAAGGCCGCGCGGCTTCTACTAACGGCTGACTAACAAAGCCTAGGTTGCTGGTGCTAGCGTTACCGGTGCTGATGGTCGTAGTGTAGAAGGTAGTCCAGAGAAATTTCTCGGCGCGAAATGGCCCAAATGCCGCCCACGGAATCAGCACCGGCGGGTGCCCGATCTGAAACGGGAAACCCACTTTCAGCCCCATGCCTTCGGCACTCACGCTTGCCGTCAGCACTCCTTTATAGTTGGCCACCCCAATCCGCGCCCGCTGCAACCGCATCTGCGCTCCTGCTGGCAAGCCGTCAGTTTGAAAGCGCTTCGCCAGCTGGTGCCACCCCATGAACGAAACCAGCTTCACGACCAAGCACCATAAGGCAACAAAGCCGCCGATGCCAAGGGGTATAATCCAGAGTAAGTGATAGTTCATATCAGCGCATGTACGTACGCAGACGTTGAAAGTACTATCTCAGTCTGCCCTTTGCTGCGTAAGCTAGCTCCGACTCCCTGTTGCTACCCTCTATGGAAATTCGTCCTCAAGACACCGAATCCAGCTGGAAACGCACCGCGTACAGCATCATTTTCGAGTCGGATACGCCGGCAGGCCGGGCGTTCGACATTGCCTTGCTCCTGGCTATCGTGCTGAGTGTGGTAGCGGTGATGCTGGAAAGCGTGCATTCCATCGATGCCGAATATGGCTATTACCTGCGCATTGTAGAGTGGATTTTCACCGGTCTGTTTGCTTTAGAATACCTTATCCGGTTGGCCGTGGTGCGCCGCCCACTGGCCTACGCGCTGAGTCTGCTTGGCATTATCGATTTTCTGGCCATCGTGCCTACACTCTTCACGCTGGTGCTGGCCGGTAGCCGCTACCTGCTGGTTATCCGCACATTGCGCTTGCTGCGGGTATTTCGTATTTTCAAGCTAGGTCAGTTTGTGGGGCAGGGCGAGTTTATCGTGACGGCGCTCAAGGCCAGCCGCTACAAGATTCTGGTGTTTCTGACAGCCGTTTTTACGCTGACCATCGTCGTGGGTACGCTCATGTACGTGATTGAAGGCGGCCAGCACGGCTTCACGAGCATTCCCAAGAGCATCTACTGGGCCATCGTCACGGTCACAACGGTGGGCTATGGTGATATTTCGCCCGTCACGGTACTTGGTCAGGCGCTGGCGTCGGTGCTCATGATTATGGGCTACGCCATCATTGCCGTGCCCACCGGCATTGTGTCGGCCCAGATGGCAATGCCGGCCAGCCCTGCGCCACCAGTACCAGTTTACAAGCAGGTGGTGTGCCACGTCTGCCAGGCCGGCGACCACCGCCCCGACGCAGAATATTGCTGGCGCTGCGGCGAGAAGCTGTAACCTAGGTCTCCCGTTGATTGTCTGCTATTTATCCAGTATCCAGTTAACCTGAGCCCGCTGAGCTGCTTCCCCGCCCCAGGCTTCGATAAATAGCCGGTCGCCGGGCTTGTACCACTTTTTAAAAGGGGTAAGATCCACTTCTGCTTTCGTAACGCTGTAAATCGGCAACACCGGATATTTGCCACGGATCAGGGTTATCTCAGCATGCTTGAACGGGTAGGTGGTAGCCGCGCCGCAGGCCGGGTCGCTGGTAATAGCCAGGTTGATTTTGGGGATTAGCGCGCTGCCTTTCGTATTTACCTCCTGCCCATTCTGGTACACCCTTACAACGTTATTCGGGCACTTCGTCTGGCCGAAGGCGCGGCTGCACACCACCAGCACTCCCAAGAGCATACCTAGCTTTTTCATAAGACGGCGCATTACAAAACCCGGTGGCAACAAGTGATTTGCCACGTTCATATAACCCACGACCACCACAGAATAGTATCTAGCGCGCACCTAGGTTTTGCTACTCTTTACTGCAAAGACCAGTTCACGACCACCGAGTAGCCAACTGTCTCCTGCTCCTCCTGTTCTGGGTCTGCAGGAGCTTCGTCCGTGCTGCCTTCCACTTCGATAACGAGCCGGTCGCCGGGCTGATACACTTTCTGGAACTCGGTGAGGTCTACGTCGGGCTTATCAGTTATGATAGCTGGCAGCACGGGCGTTTTTTCGCGCACCAAGGTCAGCTCCGCGCTTCTAAACTGACACGCCGCCATTTGGGCGCAGTCTGGATCATTCACCAGAACCAAGCTGAGCGAAGAGACTAAGGGGCTGTTTTTCATATCTACCTCTTGCCCGTTCTGATACACTTTCAGATCATAGTCGGCGCACTTGGTTTGTCCGAAAGCCCAGCTGCTGCAAACTAGCATTGCCGAGAGAAGCACCAGCTTTTTCATAGGTCGAAGTAGTATAATAGAAGGAATGAAGTAGATATAAGCCCGAAGTTACGGAGTTTGTTGCGGCTATTTCTCTGAAATAAAATATTTTTTCTATATATCCTTCAAACCCGACTCAGTGCCATAGCAAAGCGAACGTCATTTCGACCAACGGGAGAAATCTCGCGTGCAGTCGTTGAAGGTTAGTCGACCAGAATTACGGCTCCAGCACCAGCACGCCAGATTCCTCGCGCTGCCCGGAACGACGTGCTGACGAAGCACCCCGGATTTCTCCCGCTGGTCGACAGAGCCATCAACATAAGCACTTATCATTGCTCGACGCCCTTGCGGCGACTGTCGAACCTAGGTTTGTACGCAGCAAAATCGACTTTCGCTCCCCTGCTATTTTACCGTGCGGCTCGACCTCAACGGCTAGGTTTGCGTATTGGCTTACCAACCCTCAACTCTCGCTGATTCTGTCATTTATGGAAAAAGTAGCCCACGGCGTCACGCAGCTGACCATCCAACGCTTTGTCAACTTATACTTCGTCGAAACGAGCGACCCGAGCCGCTGGGTGCTGGTCGATACCGGTTTGCCTGGCAGCGCCAAAACTATTATTGCCGCCGCCGACGAGCTGTTTTACCCCGGCAGCCACCCCGAAGCTATCCTGCTCACCCACGGTCACATGGACCACGCCGGCTCGGCTCAGGAGCTAGCCGAACACTGGAAAGTGCCCATCATTGCGCACCCGCTGGAGTTGCCTTTCCTCATGGGCAAGGCCGTGTACCCGCCGGCCGATCCGACGGTGGAAAACGGTGGTAGCCTGGCTTTTGTAAGTCGTTTTTTTCCGCCCCAGTCGTTTCAGCTCACCGACTACATTCAGGCGCTGCCCACCGAAGACTCGGAGCCGCCGTTCCTGCCCGGCTGGCAGTGGCTGCACGTACCCGGTCACGCGCCCGGCCAGGTAGCACTCTTCCGGCCTGAGGACAAAACGCTGCTCGGCGCCGACGCCTTTGCTACGGCCAACCACGAATCGGTGCCTTCCCTGCTGCTGCAAAAGCCCCAGATCAGCGTGGCCGGCGCGCCCTTCAACTACGACTGGGAATCGGTGCACGCCTCCGTGGTCGAGCTGTCGAACCTTGAACCGCAGGCCATCGGCTGCGGCCACGGCCCTGTCATCAAAGGCCCCGAAGCGGCGGCCGGCCTGACTGCTCTAGCTCAAAGTTTCCCCACGCCCAAGCACGGCCGCTACGTCTCGGAATCAGCCCGCATTGATGCAGACGGCGTACAATATCTCCCTCCCATGCCACAAGACAAACTGCCCCAACAAGCTGCTATCGTCGGCGCCGCCACGGTTGCCCTGATCGTTACGGCCGCATTGCTGATGAACAGCAAGAAGAAAAAAGCCACCAAGCCGGCCTACACCGATGTGCGCCACGGCTTCACACGCCTCACCCGCACCGGCCGCGAAGAGCGCGGAACTGACGAAGTCGACTACGACGAGTGATTATCATTTAACATCTACCATTGAACATTTAACAGTTGTTGGTCATCAGGTGAGTATACCTAATGATATTACATGCTCAACGACCTGATAAATGTTAAATGGTAGATGTTAAATGATAATCACTCATCCCCTCCCTGTCCTTTGCCCATCTCGGCACTGATGAAATACGCACCGTGACGCACGAGCTGCGTGGTGTCGGGAATGGGTTCCAGGGGCGTCACGGCTACGGCGTTGGCGAGGCTAGGGCCGGTGCGTACTTTCACGCGGCGGAAGGTAGCGCGGCCATTCGCACTTTGGTTGGTGCGCACGAAGGCGTAGCTGAAGCCACCGGCTTGCACCAAGGCGTCTTCGGGGAGCGTGCGCTGGCGGGCGCCGGCCGTCTGGATGCGGGCGGCCACAAACTGCCCCGGCAGCAAATCGGTGCGCTCGGGCTCCAGGTGGGCATGCACGCTTACGGTGCGGGCATCGTCGTCGAAGGCCTTCCCGACCAGAAACACGCGGGCTTTAAACTCCTCATTGGTTCCCCGATTTTGCACCGTGAACAAGATGGGCTGCCCAACCCGCACCTTCGCCACGTCTTTCTCAAACACCTTCAACTCTAGGTGCAAGTCGTCGCGGTTCACGATTTCTACCAGCACATCCTGCGGGTTCACGTACTGTCCGGGGTTGATGTTCACAGCCTTCACCGTACCGCCGATGGGCGTGGTGAGCGACACGCTGCTGGCAATGTAACCCGTGTTGAGCCTGGCTACCGATAAGCCCAGCAGCTTCACTTGCGCGGCCAGCGCCCGCTCGGCGGCCTGCTCGCTGGCGTAGTCGGCGCGGGCCTGCTGGAGCTTGCGCTTGGCACCTACGTCTTCGGCATCCAGCACCTGTTGGCGTGCTAGCTCCTCTTTCAAAAACGTGACGCGAGCCCGGCTCTGCAAGTAATCTTGCTGAAGCTTAAGATAATCAGGATGGCGCAACACGGCCACGGCAGCACCCGCACGCACCGATTGCCCCGGCAACGTGCTCACCGACAGCACGTAACCGCCCATCATGGCGCTGATAGAAACCCGGTTCTGCGGCGGCACCTCAATCGAGCCGTTGGCCTGCACTTCAGTGGTCATGTTTTGCCACTGAAAACTACCCGTTTCGATACCAGCTGCTTGCTGCTGCGCCGCCGAAATCTGCACCTCATCGGGGCTAGCGGCTGGGGCAGGTGCCTCAGCCGCTTCGGGCAGTGCAGCCTCGCTTTTGGGCGATGAGCAGCCAGTTGCCACCAGCGCCGCGCCAATTAGCATGGTGGTAAAAGTCGGAAGAGAAAGAGGAAATAGGTTGTTCATGAAGAGCAATTGCAGCCGCTGATGGGCTTATCTGAAAGTCTAGGTCTAGGTCTAGGTCTAGGTCATGCTTCGACAGGCGGACGCCAGATGAAGCATGACGTTCTATGTGGCGTTTTTACAAAATCCAAGCACGCTCTGAAACACCTAGCCTGTTTACGAAACAACTTACGGCGCATCCGCGCCCGACAGCGTTTGCAGATTGATAACCAAATCGTTGTATTGTCGCACCTGATCCAGGTAGTTCTCCTGAATCTGCCAGGCGGGCTCCGTATTCACGACGTACTCCACATATTCAATATCGCCCGCACGGAAGGTTTTCTCGGCCGTATCCAGGATCAACCGGGCCTGAAGCAAGGCACTCTGTTCGTAGTAGCGCAACGACGCCTGTGCCCGCCGCAACTGCTGCATGAGCGCGCGCCGTTCGCTGGCCAGTTGGGTGTTGGCGTAGGCTAGCTGCCCTTCGGCGACCTGCTGCCCAACGCGCGCGGCGGCTATCCGCGCCTTTTGAATGCCACCTAGCAGCGGCACGGCCACGCCTAGCTGCGCCACCTGATAGCCGCCTACCTTATTGATACTCTGCACGAAATAACCGGCCCGCAGATCGGGCAGGCGCCGCAGCTGCTCCACGCGCACCTGCTGCTGACTCACGGTAGCTTGTTGGCGCAGCAAACCTAGGGTCGGGTTCGAGTCAGATGATAGAGCCACCGTGTCGGTAGGTGCCAGTGAGGCAACCAGCACCGCGGCCGTGTCCACGGCTACGGGGGCACCTGTCCCGAGCAACTGACCTAGTTGCTGCCGTTGCACCGCTAGGTCAGAAATGAGGGTAAGCAAACGGTTCTCGACCTCCCGGGCGCGAGCTTCGGCCGACACTTGCGCCAAACGGTTCGTCTCGCCCACCTGATAACGGATCTGGGCGGCATGCGCGGCGCGGCGGTACAGGCTATCCTGCCGGCGCAGCAGGGCAATGCGGCGGTAGCTGACCAGCACCTGGTAGTAGCTGCTCCGAATGGCCTGCGTCAGCTCGCGCCGGCGGATACGAGCCTGCTGCTCGGCCGTGAGGGTTTGGCCTTCCAGCAAACGGCGCTGCGCCGCGTACAAAGTAGGAAAGGCGGTTTGCTGAATGATGTTGAAGCTGCGGTCGTTGAACGGCCCCGAAATCTGGCCGTACTGAAAATCGGCGACCGTACGCGGCACGTCGGTGCCGGTGCGGACCAAGGCGCGGGCCTGCTCAGTCTGGAGCGCGGCGGTTTGCAACGACAGGTTCTGCCCTAGCCCGGTTTGAAGCGCCTGCTGCAACGACAAGGCACCCGTGGGCTGATTGGCCGTTGTGGAAGGCAGCGTGTTTTGCGCTTGCACGCTGTGAAGCAGGCTGCTTGCTATAATTAAAATAGCTAGCATCGTGAAGGCGGGCGCGGTGCTCGGCGCGCCAGTTTCGGCTGCGTCTTTGGCTTTTTGGCTGGCGCGGGCGGCATCAACCGGGTTTGGCTCGCCGTCTTTGGTAAACAGCGTGTAAAGCACCGGCAACACCAAGAGCGTCAGCAGCGTGGCCGAAATCAGTCCGCCGATAACCACCGTTGCCAGCGGCTTCTGCACCTCCGCTCCCGCCGACGTTGACAAAGCCATCGGCAAAAAGCCCAGCGACGCCACCGCCGCCGTGAGCAGCACCGGCCGAAACCGCTCCGCCGTAGCCCGCAGCACCCGGTCGCGTACTTTCTCTACGCCTTCGGCAGCTAGCTCGTTCAGGCTGGCTACCAGCACGATGCCATTCAGCACGGCCACCCCAAACAAGGCAATGAACCCCACTCCCGCCGAGATGCTGAATGGCATGCCACGCAGCCACAAGGCCAGGATGCCGCCAATAGTTGCCAGCGGAATGCCGGTGAAAATCAGCAGCGCCTGCTTGGCCGATTGGAAAGACAGATACAGCAGGAAGAAGATCAGCAGCAACGACACCGGCACCACCACCGCTAGGCGCGATTTGGCTTGCTGCAAGTTCTCAAACGCGCCGCCATACTTCAGCGTGTAGCCCGTCGGCAGCTTCAACCGCGCACCTAGCTTTTGCTGAATTTCCTGTACAAGACTTTGCACGTCGCGGTTGCGCACGTTCACGCCAATATTGATGCGGCGCCGGGCGTCGTCGCGGGACACCTGCACGGGCGCGTTGCGGTAATTTACGTCGGCTACTTCATCGAGCGGTATTTTCTGGCCGTTGGGCGCGTCCACGTACAGGTCGCGCAGGTCGGTGAGGCGGCGGCGGTGGGCCGAGTCGAGGCGCACCACGAGGTCGTAGCGCCGCTCGCCTTCGTACACGTCGCCGGCTACATCACCAGCGAAAGAGGCGCGCACGAGCGTGTTCAGGTCGGCCACACTCAGGCCGTATTGAGCTAGCTTTTGACGGTCGTAGGTCACGCGCATTTGCGGCAGCGCGGCAATCTGCTCCACTTTCAGGTCGCCTACGCCCGCTAGTGGTCGAATAAGAGCCGCTGCTTCGTTGGCTTTTTCAAACAGCACATCGAGGTCGTCGCCATAAATCTTGATGCTGATATCCGACTTCACGCCCGAAATCAGCTCATTGAAGCGCATCTGAATCGGCTGCTGAAACTCCATCGTTACGCCCGGCACGTTGGCCAGCGCCTGATCCATCTTGTTGGCTAGGTCCTCGCGCGAGTTGGCGCTGGTCCAGTCGGCACGGTCTTTTAGCACCACAATCTGGTCGCTGTCTTCGAACGACATGGGGTCGGTGGGAATCTCCGAGGTGCCGATTTTCCCCACCACTTGCTGTACTTCCGGGAATTGCTTGAGCAAGATTTTCTGTACCTGCGTGGTGGTGGCAATGCTCTGGTCGAGGGAGCTGCCGGGAGGCAGCGTCACGTTCACGGCAAAGTCGCCCTCATCAAGCTGCGGAATGAACTCGCCGCCCATGCGCGCAAACAGCAACCCGCCGACTGCCAGCAGCGCCACGGCCACGCCCACCACCAGCCAGCGAATCGTTAGTGCTTTGTGGATGAGCGGGCTGTAGCCACGGTACAGAAACTTCATAATGCGGTCGGCTAGGGTGCCTTCCTCCTTAATGTCTTTGCGCAAACCCCAGGCCGTGACGGCCGGTACGTAGGTGAGGCACAGCAACATGGCCCCGATAATGGCAAAGCTCACCGTGAGGGCCATCGGCCGGAACATCTTGCCTTCAATGCCGGTGAGGGCCAGAATGGGGAAGTACACGATGAGAATGATGAACTGCCCAAACAGCGCCGAGCGCATCAGGCGCGTGGCGGCAGTTTTGGTGATGTCGTCCATTGTCTCGTGGGCGGCCTGTTCCCGCGTGTGCACGAGGTGGAAAATGGTGGCTTCCACGATGATAACGGCCCCGTCGACAATCAGCCCGAAATCCAGGGCACCTAGGCTCATCAGGTTGGCCGACACGCCAAACAGGCGCATCATGCCCAGCGCAAACAACATGCACAGCGGAATCATGGAGGCCACCACGAGCCCCGCGCGCCAGTTGCCGAGCAAGAGCAGCAGCACGCCCATCACAATTACGCCGCCTTCCACCAAGTTGCGACTTACTGTGTGGATGGCTTTGTCAATCAGCTTCGTACGATCCAGAAAGGGCGTAACGACCAAACCCGGCGGCAGCGCTTTCTGAATTTCCGCGACCCTGGCTTTCACTCCTTTAATAGTGGCTTCGGAGCTAGCTCCTTTGAGCATGAGCACGATGCCGCCCACGGTTTCGCCATTGCCGTTTCGCGTCATGGCGCCGTAGCGCACGGCGTGGCCGTAGCGCACGTCGGCCACGTCGCGCACCAGCAGCGGGGCGTTTTGGCTGGCCTGCTTCACCACGATGGTGCCGATGTCGGCCAGCGACGTTACCCGGCCTTCGCCCCGGATGAAGTACGCGTTGTGCCCGCGCTCCAGGTACGCGCCGCCGGTGTTGGCGTTATTTTGCTGCACGGCGGCAAACAGCTCGGGCATGGTCACGTTGGCCGCGGCCAGCCGCTCCGGGTTCACGCTTACTTCGTACTGTCGCACAAAGCCACCGAAGCTGCTCACGTCGACCACGCCCGGCACGCCGGCCAGCTGTCGCTTCACAAGCCAATCCTGCACGTCGCGCAGTTGGGCCAGCGAGTACTTCTTCTCGTAGCCTTTTTTAACGCTGATGCTGTACTGAAAAATCTCGCCCAGGCCGGTAGTAATCGGGGCCATGCTGGGCGTACCTAGGTCGGGGCCTAGGTTGGCTTGCGCGGCCGTGAGCTTCTCAGCGACGAGCTGCCGCGTTTGGTACGTATCAATATCATCCTGAAAGACAACGGTAATCACCGACAAGCCGAAGCGCGAAATCGAGCGAATCTCCGTCACGCCGGGCACGGTGCGCAGCTGCATCTCCAGCGGAATCGTGAGCAGCTGCTCCACCTCCTGCGCCGCCAACGACGACGACTGCGTGATGACCTGCACCTGGTTGTTGGTGATGTCCGGAATGGCATCCAGGGGCAGGTTCATGGCCGAATAGCTGCCCCACACCGCAAGCGCCACAACCATCATGGCCACGAGCAGCTTGTTGTGAATACTGGCCGCAATAATTCGTGAAAGCATAGCGAAATGAAAAGCGGGAGAGCAGACCTAGGTTAGTCAGGCTAATTGGCTATCTACTGAAAACCAGCAGGATAAACCTAGGTTGTGCTTAAATAAGCCCGCAAGTTACGCCTCACTGTAGGATTTCGCCAGCTTGTAGCACGACCCAGCAGAACATGTAGCGCGAAGCTCCCGCTTCACGCATCGTTGAACGACTCGACCTAGGTCGGTACAACGGTTATCGTTCAATGATGCGCGAAGCGGGAGCTTCGCGCTACACCTAGGCTTTCTTCTCCTCTTTCGGTTCGGGGCCGCGGAAGGCGTCGCGCTTGCTCACGGCGGGCAGCTTCACCGGCCGGCCTTCCTTGGCCGACTGGTAAATGGCTTCCATAATGCGGTGGTCCTGCAAGCCTTCCTCGCCGGGCGTGTACGGGTCTTTGTTGTCCAGAATGCACTCCGAAAAGTGGTCGATTTCGGTGGCAAACTGATTTTTAGAACCTAGGGTAATCTGCTCAGTGCGCTCAGTCATGCCGTCGGCGTGGGAGGTTTTGAGCTGCTGGCCTTCGTAGGCAAACGCCTGATCGAGGTGAATCCAGCCGCGCTCCGACATCACCCGGTACAGGCGCGAGTCGTGGGCATTATAATGCGTGGAGCAGTTGGCAACGACACCGTCGGGGAAGCGCATCTGCCAGGAACACAGCTCTTCCACTTCAGTGAACAGCGGGTTGCCGGGCGTGCTGTAGGTGTACGCCGAAACCTCCGTGGGCTCGGTACCAAGCACGAAGCGCACGGTATTCAGGCAATACAGGCCAATATCGGGCAGACTGCCGCCACCGGCCAAGGCTTTCTTGTGGCGCCAGTGCCTAGGGTTGGCCGAGCTTTGCGTGTTGAATGCATCAATCAGCTTGGGCTTGCCGAACTGGTTGGCCTGCACCATCTTGCGCACCATGCGGTTGTGCGGCTGGTACTGAATGCGGTAGGCAATCATGAGCTTGCGGCCGGCTTTTTTGCAGGCATCAATCATAGCTTCGCACTCAGCCACGGAGTTGGCCATGGGTTTTTCGCAGAGAATGTGCTTGCCGGCCTGCGCCCCGCGAATGGTGTACTCGGCGTGCATGGAGTTGGGCAGCACGATATAAATCACCTGCACGGCCGGGTTGTCTTTCAGCTTGTCGTAGTTCTCGTAGCTGTAGCAGTTTTCGGGCTTGATGCCGTACTGCTTGGCCACCTTGGCTAGCTTCTCGGGCGAGCCACTCACCAGCGCCACCGGCTTCGATTTCTTGCACTCCCCGAAGGCCGGCAGCAGCTCTTCCAGCGTCAGGTGACCTAGGCCCACCAGCGCGTAGCCCACCCGCTCGTCGGGCGGCAGCGGCGTTGGCGGGGGCGGCGATTGGCGGTCGGCGTCGGACTTCCAGGCTTCCAACTCAATCGGCTGATCGACAGCACTCGGCACCTTAGCCGGCGGCGACACCGGCTCCGACGAGGGCACCTGCTGGCCACTGGCACCCGTGAAAGTCGTGGTTTGGTCGCCGGAGTTGCTCTGGCACGAAGCCACCAGCCCACCGACCATGCCCACCGCCAGGCCGCGACCTGCGTACTGGAGAAACTCCTTGCGCGACACTTCCGTGGACGCCTGCGCCAGCAAACTCTGCATGGCACTTGTCAGTTGATTCATAGCGTAACCGAGAATAAGATGGATGATTGGCGGACCTAGCTGGCCGAATTGCTCGTACCGACTGTAGCAAAAAAAGCCCGCCAATAACATGGACGGGCCTTTTTGAAGGAGAGAGTAGTGGCCGTTCTACGGACATGCTACCGAGTTGGTTATCTATCGAATTACTACGGGCAAAATGAGCCCAGCCTGCGTCAGCAACCTAGCTTTGTTCGTAGTATGGTTTCTTGCCTGAACCAATTGCCAAATCAGCACATCAACCTATTACCACATCACCAAATCACCTCATGCCCAAAGAGCGCATTGCCATTGACATGGACGAAGTCATCGCTGACGCCGTTCACCGCTTCACTGACTGGTACCACCGAGATTTTAACGTGCTGCTCACGCCCGAGCACCTGCATGGCAAACGCCTGCTCGAAGCCGTAGCGCCCGAAAATCAAAAGCACCTCCGCCAGTACCTGGATACCGTGGGTTTCTTCGAAGATCTGCCCGTAATGCCCGACAGCCAAGAAGTGCTGCAACGCCTCTCGGAGCGCTACGAGCTGTTTATTGCCACCGCTGCTATGGGTTTTCCGCTGTCGTTTAGCGAGAAGTTCAACTGGCTCCGTCAGCATTTCGACTTCATCCCGACGAGCCATGTGGTATTTTGCGGCGACAAAAGCATCATCAACGCCGACTACCTCATCGACGACCACGCCTATAATTTCAAGGATTTCCGGGGCGAAGGCATCCTCTTTACTTCTCACCATAACGTGCACGAAACGCGCTACCGCCGCGTGAACAGCTGGCTGGAAGTGGCCGAGTTGTTTGGAGTGTAGCAAAACCTGCCGGCTGCATCCTGGTATAACACCTCATCCATTCCCTTATTTCCCCTAGATGGCCCAAATTTTCCGCCACTTCCCCCTCATTTTTTCCCTGACCGCGCTGCCTCTGCTAGCGGCCGCCCAAACCCAACCCAACTCGCCTGCCGCCCCACCACCCGATACCCAAGGTGCCCAAGCTACTCAAACTCAGCCACCTCGCCCAACGGCCTTCCCGCTCAAAGACGGCAAGCTAGCCTTGAACGACGACGCGAGCCACTACGTGAAGCTTACGCTGGCAAACCAGGTGTGGGCGCGCTACAACCAAAGCAACCCCGGCACGCAGGTGAACGGGTTCGGTCGCAACCAGACGTTCGACGTGGGCATTCGGCGCTTCCGCATTCAGTTTTATGGCCAGCTCACCGACCGCGTGTTCATCTACTCGCAGATCGGCATTAACAACTTCAGCTATCTGTCGGAGCGAAAAGCAGGATTCTTCCTCCACGATGCCGTAAGCGAGTACGCGGTGGTGAAAAACAACCTTTCACTGGGGGCCGGGCTAGGTGCCTGGAACGGCTTATCGCGTTTTACGGCTTCGTCGGTGGGCTCCATTATGGGCATCGATCTGCCCCTGGTTGCCGAAACCACCAATGACGTGAACGACCAGTTTGGGCGCAAGCTCAGCATCTACGCCAAGGGCAAGCTCAGCAAGCTCGACTACCGCGTGGCCCTCTCCAAACCGCTCATCATTGCGCGGGGCACCGCTATTGCACCCTACGCCACGTTCGCCAGCACACCGCCAGAGCCGCAGTTTCAGGGCTATTTTCAGTGGCAGTTCCTGGATCAGGAGAGCAACCTCACGCCTTATCACGCGGGCACCTACCTAGGTAAGAAGCGCGTGTTCAACATCGGGGCGGGCTTTATCGCGCAGCCGAAGGCAACCTGGACCCGCGAGGCCACCCGCCCCGACACGGTGATGCACGCCATGAAGCAGTTTGCGGTGGATGTGTACTACGATGCGCCCATCGGCACCGAGCCGGACGCCCCGAGCATCAGCTTCTACGCCTCCGGCCTGCACCTCGACTACGGCCCCAACTACCTGCGCTACCTAGGTCCGATGAACCCCGCCAATGGTCAAGCATCCACCACTACCGATCAGATCGTCGGCGCGGGCGCTACCTACGGCAATGCCGCCCCACTCTACGGCACCGGCAATGTGCTCTATGCGCAGCTAGGTTACAAGCTAAAAGAAAACCTGCTAGGCACGACCACCTTCATGCCCTACGTCAGCTACCAGCACGCCCGCTACAAGCGTCTCGCCGACGACCTGAACTACTACGACGCGGGCATCAACTGGCTCCTGGTGGGCCACACGTCCAAGCTCACCGTCAGCTACCAGAACCGCCCCGTGTACCTCGTGCAAGCCAACGGCGACAACCGGGTGGATGCGCGCCGGAGTGCAGTCGTGATGCAGTACCAAGTGTACTTCAACTAATCCTTGTCATTCCGAGCAGCGCGAGGAATCTGAGTTGCAACCTAGGTCTGTTACTCAGATTCCTCGCGCTGCTCGGAATGACAAGAGGCGTTGTATGTCTCAGCCCTATTCTAATCGCACAGCGTCGGCAAATCGGGCTGACGGGCGAAGGCGAACATCGTGGCGAGCTGATCCGGCGTGATGCGGTCGAGCGACAAAGCCAGGTTCGGGATTTCACTTTCGTGGACCCACCGCACGCCGCTGGTTTCGGAAGTACTTTCGAGCAAACTACCGCCAACAGCCCGGCACAGCACGAAGCACTTATAAATGTACCAGGGCTGCGGCGGGTGCGCGGCGTGCTTTTTCTTATCGAAAAGCGCCAGCAGACGCACGGCTTCGGTTTGCAGGCCGGTTTCTTCTTCGGCTTCTTTTACAGCTACTTCGAAGGGCGTGTAGCCGACATCAGCCCAGCCGCCGGGCAAGGTCCAACGGTCGCCGTCGATTTTCTCCTGCACCATCAGAATCTCGTCGGTGCCGCGAAACAGCACGGCGCGCACGTCCACTTTCGGCGTCTGATACCCGACTTCGTTGGCGAAAAGATTCGTGATTTTCTCCACCGGCTCGTCGGTCAGCTTGCCTAGTATTTCCACGCTTATGTCGCGCAGCTCCTGGTAACGCTCCAAGTCATAAACGTTTTGGCTGTAGGTAAGGCCGGCTTGCGCCAACGCTTGCAGGCGCTGAGCGATGGTGAGCCAATCGGTGTTTTTCATGCGGGCAAGATAGAAAATGACGGTGCATCTTAGGCCCTATACCTAGGTGCTCTATTTGTTCCGGGCGCGTACTGCAAAGTCCGCGCTACTGGTCTTACCAAATTGCGCCCGGCCGGCCTTTCTGCTAACTTGCAACTCCTTTTGGTGCCACCCACCGGCCCCAAAAGCACGCAGTCACTCAACCACTCAGTTACTTTTATAAATGGGAAGAGCATTTGAATTCCGCAAAGGCCGGAAAATGAAGCGCTGGGACCGAATGTCCAAGGATTTCACGCGCATTGGTCGCGAAATTGTGATGGCCGTGAAAGAATCGGGCCCTAACCCCGACACCAACTCCCGCCTGCGCACCGCCATCCAGAACGCCAAAGGCGTGAATATGCCCAAGGACCGCGTGGACGCCGCCATCAAGCGCGCCAGCAGCCGCGAAGAGAAAGATTATCAAGAAGTTGTGTACGAAGGGTACGCCCCCCACGGCGTGGCTATCGTTATCGAAACGGCCACCGATAACCCCGTGCGCACCGTGGCCAACGTGCGCATGTACTTCAACCGCGGCAACGGCGCCCTTGGCACCGCCGGCTCCTCCGACTACACCTTCACTCGCAAAGGCGTGTTCAAGCTAGCCGCCGAAGGTGTTGACGTCGACGAGTTGGAACTAGAGTTGATCGATGCCGGCGCCGAAGACGTGTACACCGACCAGGAAGAAGACGAGCACGGCAATGTAAAGGACTTCATCGTGGTCGAAACCGCCTTCACCGACTTCGGCCAGATGCAGAAAGCCCTGGAAGAGAAGAATCTGAACGTAATCAGCGCCCAGCTCCAGCGCATCCCAAACACGCGCGTCAGCCTCAGCGAAGAGCAAGCCGAAGAGGTCTTGAACCTCATCGAGAAGTTTGAAGAGGACGACGACGTACAGGCAGTGTACCACACACTGGCCTAGGTTTAGAAGTTACAAACGGCACGGGCCGCTCCGCTTGGGGCGGCCCGTGTTTTATTATATAGACCTTGCTTCTTAAGCATACACTTTGGTCCGCAGCTATTCCGAAGCACGTACGAAAGGGGCTTATTAGTGCTATTTAGTCTAATTGCAGGGTTGCGAAGCTAGCCCCAATGGTGCTGAAACTATGAGTAGAACATAGCCGGCAAAAACAACCTAGCCCTCGCGGGGCGGCACCCGGCGCTGGTACGTTGTCCGCCTCGCGAAGGCTAGGTTTAGATCGAGCAAGAGCTACTCCTCCCCTCCTTACTGCCGCGCCTTCCAATCAGGCTTGTACTACTTTGCCGACAGCAATACGGCTAGCGCACCTAATTATCCTACGCATCTACTGCCATTTTGAGTACAGTTGTGTCTTGGCCGTATGGAAATAGGCTCCTTATAATCTGCAAGCAGATGAGGCAGAAGGCACCTTCTATAGTTAAACACTTCTATACACATCGACAGATAACCCTACTCAGAACATCTACACTCAATAATGTAACAGCTTCAGGAGAAGCTCTTGCAAGGCTTAATTCTACTCATAGAAGCAGGCCTTTAGATCAGGAACTCTGACGCAAGAAATAAAGGAGTCGCTTTGGTAATAGTACTAGCTGTGCGTACGCTACTTACCATCTACCTTATTACTGCTTAAGTAAGGCTTTCTATAGCAGAGTCAGAGAAGGTACTATACCACTAAAGCCATTCTGCTACCTAGGTTTGGATATGATTCCTTACTGTCGTCACCACTACAAAATGCTTTGCTATGGCTATTTAATCCAAACTATATTAAAAATTCTGGTTTTTAAAAGGGTTGATTATACTATAAGAAGAGAATCAAAATGGGGCACAATCCCATTTTTAGAAATAGGATTAATACTAAACTCACTTTTCACTTAGCCTTGTCAACACTATCGGTAGTCAAGGAATTATTCAAACAAGAGCCATTAATATCGATTGCTTGTATTTAAATAATCAATTGACAATCAGGGTCTTGTTAAAACAGTATAAAATTATATAATTATAATTATAATTTATACATCAATATTAATATTTACATTATATAAAAATCAGTATATATACTTACAAATACATATATAGCTCACGCCTTATCTTTGTCGCCACATTTAGCAACCCTCTCTACTAAGTACACCTGTCTGCAAAAAAAATACAATTTTCAACTATGAAAAAGGCCTCCTTCGTACTTTTGGTTAGTCTAGTGCTAGCTTTTGGAAGAATTGCTACACCGGTGCTGGCGCAAGTTCCCATAATGGGATTTAGCCCCTATACCCAGGACTTTAATAGCTTGTCAAGCAATACTACCACTCAGCAGAACTTTCAGAATAACGTTAGCTTGCCAGGAGTATATGCACAGGCCGTTTTAGATGGTCTTGGTGCCTATCCACAAGGAGACACTCCCGTCCCTTATTATGGTAACGACGGTGGTCAACACCCCGAAGCTAATTACTACAGCTTCGGTATAGCGGGTAGCACTGAGCGGGCTTTCGGTGGCATTGCAACGACATTTATGGTTGGTGGCTATCCAATGATCGGCAATGGCTACGTAGCTATCCGCTTTGTCAACAAAACCGGTCGTACCATTGAAAACCTGGAAGTAGGCTATGCTATGGAGCAGTGGTACAACTCCGGTAAAGTTGATAAAGCACAAGTAACCTTTGATTACCAATTACCTGCTACCACCTTTGCTGGTGCAATGCAGAGTGGCACTTGGGTGAATGTAGCGGCTCTAGGCGTAGCTGCTCCTTCAACAGCTACAGTTGTCGCCAGCAAGAATGGCAACTCCCCTGCCAATCGGCGGGTGCTAAACGCAACTATCAGTGGACTCAACCTAACTAACGGTAAGGAGGTAGTGTTGCGCTGGAAGTATGCATTGAATAAAGACACGAATGGCAACGGATTAGCTATTGATGACGTGACTATCACGCCACAGGCAGGCAGTGTAGCAACTGGCCCAGGGACAGTCTCTTCTAACGTTTTCTATTACGCTGGCAAGGGAAACCTAAATCAGCTAAGTAGCTGGGCTTCTAAGAGTAACGCTCAGCCAACCTCATTCGCAGCCGCCAACCAGATTTACTATGTTACCAGCGGACAGGTAACGATACCGGGCAACTTCATCAGCGGCACCAACTCAAAACTGATCCTAGGCGACGGCAGCAGCCCAAGCGTAGTATCTGCAGTAATGACTCCTGATAATAAGCCTGCTATTACGATTGATGTAGCGAATAACAGCACATTAGAGATTACTGGTCAAAGCGGCAACCTGCCCATATTAGGCAAACTGAGCCCTACCAGTACTGTTTACTACAACACTACACGTTCAAACGTTGCTATCACCTGTGAGAACTTCGGTAACCTTAAGCTAAACGGCAATAGTGTCAAGACACTGGCAAACAACATTTCTGTATATGGCACGCTTAGTCTGACTGGCAACAGTATCCTTGCAGTTGGGGTCTATGACCTGACAGTATTGAAAGGAGGATCAGTAACAACTGACGGCACTGCTTATGTGCGTACCAATGCTGGAGGAGCACTTCGCCAGACGGTATCTAATAACAACGTTGCGGTTCTGTTTCCAGTAGGGCAATACACCTATAACCCAGCATGGCTTTCACAAGTCCCAACCGCTACGGAAGATGTATTCGGTATCACTGTAAGCGACAGCCTATTTACTAGTTACACTAAAACTCCGTTAAACACTGATGATAAGAAAGGCGCAGGAAAAGGGGAAAAAGGCGCAGGAAAATTACTGCCGAAATCTGTTACGAATGTAGATCACACCTGGTATATCAGCGAAGATGAGCTAGGTAACTCTAACGTTACGATAAAGCTGCAAAGCGAACTGCCCGCCGGCATGAGTCCAGCTCAGGTGATGGTGGGTCACTATCACAACGACACTTGGGATAACGATACCAAGCAGAAGGGTAAGGCAGTAGCTGTAAACTCAACTAATAAAGTGTACCAATTTACCCGCACAGGAGTAACAGATTTCTCCCCCTTCTCACTGAATGCAGCGCCTCCCACAGTTCTGCCTGTCGAGCTAATTACTTTTACTGCCAAACGGACGACCAACGCCGTAACCTGTACCTGGGCCACTGCGACTGAAGTAAGCAACGATCACTTTGTCGTAGAACGTAGCCTAGATGGTATAGCATTTCGCGCCTTGACCAAGGTTGCTGGCACGGGTAGCAGCTCCGTTCGTCACGACTACAGCTGGGTAGATTCCCAACCAGCTAGCACTTTGGCTTATTACCGCCTACGTCAAGTAGACACCGATGGCACAGAAACACTTTCACCGACTGTAGCTGTGAATGGCAAATCTATAGAGCTAGCTGTTACAGTAGCACCTAATCCTAGTGCAGGTCCTGTTGCTATAACCCTCAACGCTTCTGAAGCCACTGCTGTCCAAGGAACTGTTATGAACATAGCTGGTAAGGAAGTGTTGCGCTTTACACACTTAGCAAATGCTGATTCTCGGGCCATCATGCTAGACTTAAGCGCGCAACCTGCTGGGATGTATCTACTCCAAGTTCGCACTTCACAGGGCTTGCAAACCCTGCGTGTGGTTAAGCAATAGCTGTTTGCCGTGTCAGAGAGGATGTAAGCTACAAGCTCCCGAGTAGGCACCGCTAAAGATGCTCCATTTTCTATACCCACGGATAAGGAACGGCTAATTGAAGATGGCATACCTATCAGCAAGCTTGCGACGAGGCAGGCGGTAATGCTACATGGCTTTCCCCTATCTGTCTGCCAATCTTCTTAGAACCTCGGCTGAAATCTATTGCACGCGTTGCTAAAGAATCAACGCGTGCATCTGCCACGAAGCAAAGAAGAAGAGTAAGGAAAAACAAAGCAGATGGCACGAGGAAAAGAGTTTCTATAGCTCAAAAGTAATGCACTCCCTACCCTGGTAAAAGGTCTAGAGCTAGCTAATTGTGACTTATATTATACCATTATAATATATATATAAGTTCAGCAATAAGCCGTAATCTGTTTCCTCTGGAGAGAATATATCGACCAAATACACTGTGAAATGTGACATGGTTTGATTAAGTACAGGGTCTATTACTTTAAGAAAATTCACTCCCAGCAGAGTAATATGGCTAGTAAGTAGCGGGGCTGCACCTAGTAAGCTGGTGGATAATATCCTACCAGGCACCATGCAGCGAGCTAGTAAGCCTTTTGATAAGAGGAGAATATACTGGCACCTATAGCAGAGGAAATAATCAGAACTGGCAAGCACAGGCTCTACAGGAGATGGGACTATGGTTAAGGTCATAATTCCGTCCCTGTAGAGCCTGCTGTCTTTTCAGAGGCACCGAAAAGGACCTGAACTATATGGCTAAAGACCTAAGTGAGGTGGTCCAGCTAAGCCGGACAGAGTTGGGACGTTGTTTTTGGTTGGGTTTCGAAGTGATTAGGAGCCAAGTAGCCGAGGGCAGAATGTCGCCGTTCGGCATTGTAGTAGGCCATGTAGTGACTAATTTCTAGCCGCGCTTCCGCTAAGCTACCGAAACTACCACCGTCGAGCAGTTCGGTTTTCAGTCGGCTCCAAAACGACTCAGCATGGGCGTTATCGTAGCAGTTGCCTCGTCGACTCATACTCTGCACGGCCCCATGGCAGGCTAGCAAGTGCTTGAAGCGAGTCGCTGCGTATTGGCTACCTTGGTCAGAATGCACCACGAGCCCGGCTGTTGGCCGCCGCACTACAAGAGCACGTCGAAGTGCTTCGCTGACCAAGTCTTCCGGCATGGTCGCGCGCACATCCCAGCCCACGACTTTGCGCGAATAGCGGTCCAGCCAAGTGGCTAAGTACAGCCAACCACCACCCTGTTTGGGTAGATACGTAATATCGCCCACCCACACCTGGTTGGGGGCCGTGGGAGTTGGCTGCCCCAGCAGGCGGTTGGGCGCAGCCCGCACAGCCGGGTCGGAGTGGGTGGTGCGGGGGACAAACGAACGGGGCTGCTGCGCCCGTAAGCCGTGAGCAGCCAGGACCTGCCGCATGCCTCGGCGACCGATTCCCGAGTACCCCTGCGCAGCCAATTCGACCCGCAGTCGACGGGTGCCATAGCGCCGGGCATGTCGAGCAAAGAGCTGACGCACCGCTACTTGCCACGCCGGCACAACAGTCAGCCGACGTATCTTGGCCCGCCAAGCATAGTAAGCACTGGTGGTTACCCGCAACACGGAACAGAGTTGCCGGACGGACACGCGCGCTTGGTGTTGCGCAATGTACTGGTACACGCTCACGACGTCGGCTGGCCGAAGATGACCAAGGCTTTTTTTAAAATATCCAGTTCTTGCGTCAGCCGTTTATTAGCCGCGCGCAGAGCACGTACCTCTGGATCACGGGCCACTTCCACACTGCCTACCTCGGCCACTACTTGCTCCTGCTGCCAGCGATAGAGCAGTTTGGGATTGATGCCTAACTCACGAGCGGCGGCTTGGGTGGAGCGGCTTTCCTCGGCTAGGCGCAGAGCCTCGGCTTTGAAGGCTGCATCGTACTTACGCCGTTTATCGGGCGACGCCCCGTTCTTTTTTGCAGTCATGGCAGAAGAAAGATACGTCCTTCTTCTGTCCACCTTACCTAGACCACCTCAAAGAATATACAGCCACTGGGTCCCGTTGCGCGCCAGCCAGAGCACGGCCTCCACAAACTGTCGGTTGTCACGCCCGCGGCCCCCGCTCGTGCCCTCCCGCCCCGGTAAAAGCGGCGCAATCCGCGCCCACTGCCCTTCGGTTAGCATCATTTCCATGAAGCAAGCTATTCACTGTTAACACTTCCTAGCTACATGCCTGTCGATGGAAGTATACTTCCAAGTAAATAGACAATTTTTCCAAAGAATAGAAATAGCTAGTACTACTATTTTTGTCCCGTCTATTATTGGAGCACTTTATTGAAGTAGAAGCCTTTTCCCACCTTATTAGCTAGCTGATCGACATTCGCTTCGCCTCTAGTAGCTTCCACCTGGCCGATCTACTACATTTTATCTACTTCCTGCTAGGAAAATAGCTTATGATAAGAAGGACTACCTTAAGTCTATTGGCCTGGACAGCGGCATTATCCGTGCAAGCCCAAAGCGTCAACTATGTAACGGAAGTGATAACTACGTACAACGGCTATTGGCGCAGTGCAAATGCGGGTACGGCCACGACATTCACCAACAGTGTTCAGCCGGACAGCTCACATTACCTGCTTTCGTTCCTCACCAACAACGTTCGCTACTCGACCGGGGTTAGCGATGCACGACTAACTAATAACGGAATATCCTTCACGCCGGGTCAGTACCGGGCACTGCCTGTAGCAACCATCAGCACGGCCCCAACGAGCAATACCAAAATAGGATTGGGTCAGCTCTATGACAAAGTAGATAATGGTGTCAGTAATCCACCACCGGTTCGGGATTTGGCCCGCTATCTGACTGACGGCCCCCAAGGGCTGGATCTCGGGACTGGGGTCGCCAATATTCCCACCGGTACGCTCACTTTCCCCGTGAGTGAGGTTCAAGCAAAGGCAATTAACGATGGTATACCAGACATTTTGATCACGCAGTTTGCCGATCCAGCGGGCTCTTCCGACGTGTATAGCTTTCGTGATGCGACAGATGCAATAGTTGGAAAGTCCGTGACCGTTACTTACGACAGTAACTTTCCAGTAGTGGGGCGTTGGCTCGCAGACTTTTACGAGGCTTCTCAGAACCCGATGGTTCTAGCAGCAGGCTTCACCAAGACACCTCGAGACTTGCGCTTATGGACTGCTGACTTTGCTACTTTTAACATTCCAGCCAGTGATTACAGCCGGATTGCTACGTTCCAGATTCAGTTGAGTGGAAACAGTGATGTTGCGTTTGTTGCGTATAACACGCGTGCTTTAACGGTATTACCTGTGGAGTTGACCTCGTTTAACGGCCGCATCCAAGTGGACGGCCAAGTGCAACTCACATGGCGCACGGCAAGCGAACTGAATTCAGAAGCATTCGTGGTGGAAGCCAGTATGGATGGTCGGAGCTTCACACCCGTCGGCCGCGTAGTCGCAGCCGGCAACAAAACCACTAATACGGACTATACTTACCAACACCGACCAATGACTACAGGTTTGGTATATTACCGCCTGCACCAACTCGACCTGGATGGTCGCAGCGCCTATTCCCCCGTAGTGACAGTGTCGATGAGCAGGGCAACAGGGCAACCACTTCTGATTACTCCCAATCCCTTTCGACAGACGTTGCAGTTACAACTGCCAAGTGGAGCGGCTCATGCTGAAGCCCGGCTATGGGCTATAGATGGGCGACCTTTATACCAGCATCTCTTCCGGACCGACGAGCTAGGAAGTGGCAGTGCTACATTAGACGACCTTCTTATCCTACCAACAGGAATCTATTTGCTTGAAATTGTAGTGGATGGTCGTTCGACGAGGCAGAAGCTCCTGAAGCAAGAATAACTCACTTACTGCCTTAATCCATTGGGGCTAAGGGAGGAAGCTGGTACGTAGCAGCAGACACAGCTATTCTTGAGTACGGAAGTATGCACCATCTTTTTAGCATTTATTAGCACGGCTATAACTCGCCCTGCTTCCAAGAAAAGCAGCATACTTCCCTTTTTCAACATTGTGTCGGCTTAGTAGGACCTGCTAAGAAATGGTCACTAGTGCTTACACCTAGCTTTGGGGGTACAATAGCCTAGTACGATACTGGCTAAAGCTAGGTATTAGGCGATTATCCCAGCTTTTTAGAAGCCGGCTTTATATCTGGATCGATTAGTAGTACATGAAACAAAGAAAATAACCCAATCAGTCTGCACTATGTCAGTACAGGATTGAATTTGACCCAGATCTTCATAAATATCTAAAAATTAGAATTTTCTACACTCAACCTATAGCTTTATTTTTACATTACAAGTCTTAATTCTCTGCTAAAAACAGCTATTAGGATTAAAATAATCATAAATTATACAACCATTATTCCACTCAATGAAGCAAACTTACTTTGGCATTTCTACACTTGCCTCACTAGCTCTATCACTGGGTAGTGCGCTACCAGCTACGGCGCAATATGTATTCACGGATAGCAACCTAGCTCCTTACACGCAGGACTTCGATGCCATGACGGGGGATGTGCCCCTCACCTACGGCACCACGTCCATTCCTTCGATGGTAGGCGTGTACGCAGAAGCCCAGGCTGATCCGCAGTATGGTAACGGCTCGTTTTATCCGTCAAAGATTTCGGCCAATGACGGCTCCAACGAATCCGGCAATTACTACCACTTTGGTAAGGCTGGGGAAACCGATCGGGCTTTTGGTGGCATCGCCGAAACCGGGACGTATACGGGCGTTGGTTACGCGGGCATACGCCTTAAGAATGGTACCAGTAAAACGATTGAAAACCTGGAGATTCAGTATGCCATGGAGCAGTGGTACAACTCAGGGAATGCTGCCGCGGCATACGTAAACGTTTCTTACCGCAAGAGCAGTGGCGTAGAAGGGGAGAATTTTGCGTCCCTGAGCTCCGTAGCAATAGGAGATCCATGGACCAAGGTACCGGAACTGACGGTTCAGGCACCATCTACCGGCACCGTGATTGATAACCGTGATGGTAACTCGCCGGCCAACCGTCGAGTAGTGCAAACGACACTAACAGGTGTCAACATTGCTCCTGGTCAGGAGATTATGATCCGGTGGGATTACATCCTTAACCCTACCACAAATGGCAACGGCGTTAGTATCGACGACCTAGCAATTAGACCTCAGACCAGCACGTTCTTCGCCCAAGGCGGCAGCATCAGCGGTTTGCGCAGCGGCAATTCTGGCGCACAGACTTTTGGTACGACCTCCTTGGTTTGGCAGAGCACTTCCGGTGAGGCTCCCGCCAACCTGAATGCACCTAACCAGACGTACTACATAGCGGGAGCCGTGAGTGCTGCCGACCTAGCTGGAATCACTGGGGCAAACTCCAAAGTCATCATCGGGACGCCTGCTCAAACTGATAAACCAGCACAGCCAGGATTGCTCCTGCTCGATGATAACACAGGCCTCAACGTACCGCTAGACATAGCCGATGGCTCGACCTTGCGCATCGAGGATGCCGCTGCTAACACTCCCGTGGCCTTCGGCACGCTAGCTCCCAGTAGCACGGTCGTGTACGCGGGCGCCACCGCTTCGCACACCATTAAGCCCGCCAGCTACGGCAAGCTCACCTTAGAAGGCTCGGGCCCAAAGGCCTTAGGAGGAAGCGTTTTGGTTAATGGTGATTTGCAGTTAAGCAATGCTAAGCTCAAGCTAGGTGCTTTTAATGCTACCATTACCAAAGGAAGCAAAGTGACGGGGGCTAATGCCAATTCGTACGTCATTGCTGATAACGGTGGCCAACTGCGCCAGTCCGTGCTCAGCGACAACGCAGAAGTCGTATTTCCAGTCGGCACGGCTACGGCCTATTTGCCCGTTACCTTGCAGCAATCAGCACCTCGTTCCGAGGATGTGTTTGCCGTGCAGGTAGCCGACAGCAAGTTTGCAACCTATGATGCGAACGATACGGGCATTGGCTCACCGGTTACGGAGACAAAGAGCGTTCGTAAAACATGGTTTGTGAGCGAGGAAGTGAAAGGTGATGCCAATCTTACCCTCAAGATGCAGTGGCAGAACACTGATCAGACGGCTGATTTTGATCCTACCCAAGCTTTTATTACCCACTTCCGGAATGGCTTCTGGGATCGTACTGCCACGGAAGTAGGTGCTGTACCAATGACATCCGCCTCCGGTACGTACGCCCTTTTACGCTCTAATATCACAAGCTTTTCGCCTTTCAGTGTATCGTCAGATATGTCCCAGCCGCTGCCGGTGGAGCTGATTTCCTTTAATGCGAACCGAGTGGGCGGAGTCGTTAACTGCACATGGGCTACGGCTAGCGAGAAAAACAACGACTACTTTGACTTGGAGCGTAGCCTAAATGGCCAGACATTCAATGTAATTGGTACAGTAGCGGGTACTGGTACAAGTTCGGCAACTCACTCCTATTCGCTACAGGACCGACATCCAGCAGCCGTAACGGCTTATTATCGTCTACGCCAAGTAGACCGGGACGGCACCTCTGTCTACTCACCAGTTGTTGCTGTAAATGGTAGCGCTGCGGCTGTGTCCATTACCGCAGTTCCCAACCCTAGCAACGGCCCAATCGTCGTGACGCTAAGCGCTACTGAAGCCTCTACAGTTCGTGGTACGGTTACCAATATGCTGGGCACCGAAGTGCTTTCTTTTGCGAAGCCAGTGAGTGCTGGTCTGCAATATCTTACCTTAGACTTAAGCTCCCAGTCGGCCGGTGTGTACCTGCTTCGTATCCAGACTTTGCAAGGGCCGCAAACCTTGCGCGTAATAAAGCAGTAGCCTAGCTTACCTGTTACTTATAACCAAGAAAGCGACCTTAGACAAGGTCGCTTTCTTGGTTATAAGTAATGTTGACAAATTCACCTGATACTCACATAACCCACAGTTCCGCCTGCTTGAGAGCATGTTGGGGAAATTAGACGAGACGTAAAGCAGCAACGAGTCAGTAAGTTACCAGTAGAATTTCCAGGTTCCGCTGACACTATGATTGAGGGCTATCAACCCCTACTGACTTCCAGTGGCAAGGTATCAGCTTACTGCTGCCGGTGCAACGCAAACGACGTTTGTGTTTGCGTCAGGTGTTCAATGCCTTGCTCTACGTGTGTCGCACGGGCTGCCAATGGCGGGCGCTACCCGATCAGTTTCCTCACTGGACAGCCGTGTACTATTCATACAGGCCTGTGGCCCCAACTCTCCATACGATACGCAGCCTCGAACAGGAAGCCACACCTGCCTTGGCGTGCATAGTACCGGTAGAACAAGTAGATCCTGGCCATTCCGAGCAAAGCGAGGAATCTGAGTTCATTCCCTGCTGATGCTCACCCGAATTTTCCACCAAGCTCGGAGTGCAACGTTGCTTAGAATTAAAAACTACAGAGGGCCGCTCTGTAGTTTTTACCGAGATAAGGAATGGAACCTTGGTAGGCTAGGTTTTGCAGCATTGCCGGAAACCAGCCAGACAATTACGCGCGTAAATTGGTACATCACGAAGTATAGAAAAACCTGCTGGAGCCAATCACGCAATAAGAAATTGGTAAAGAACAGCACGGTTTCAGGTTGCATAAAATGAAAGATGTAATCTAATATCAGCAACCCACACAGACTAAAGCGAAGTTGAGTACCGGTTGAATTCTTTTCCTGCGGCGTGGCAGATGCGGGCATAGCCATGCAGAACTTATCAATCAAAAAGAAAACCGGCAGCATACCAACACCGAACAGCAGCAGATACCACCACCCAAAGCTCGCCATGCCCGTACCAGCAAAGTGGCCTAACCTATAACCACCGAGCACTTCTGACGGAGCTCCGGCCGTATAATATAAATAATCGCCAAAAGAAATTCCTTTGAGCTTAACCTTATCTATTTCTGTCATCCCAAGTATATTCAAAACTGGCTGGGGAAAGACAGCCCAAACGTAATCTATTGAGAATTTCAACATAGCAGGATTATACTCCCAAATCTTTTCTGCTTGTACCAAGCTATTATCGTTGTATTTTATATTACAGAACCTAGAAAGGAATATATTTTTTAAATACCGTTCGTCCCATCCATTTGGGTCAGCTTCTTCGGTATCGAGGAGCCGGTAGTGCTGGATAGCCTGCTTATCGCTGAAAACTTGAAAAGTTTCTGCTATCAATTCCGAATAAGGTAGATCGTAGCGTTGTCCGCGCACGATAACCATAGCAGTACCAATATCTGCCATCGGTCCCGTGAGAAGATAACCTAGGCTCAAGGCAATAAAGCAATTCCGAAGCGTGAAGAACTTTATCTTATAAGTTCCGAGCAGCAAACCTAGCGCATAAGTGAATCCGGCCGAGGAGAAACCAACCATAAATCCAGAACGGTTGTTTCGGGCAATGCTGATGATAAAAAGCAGCAGGGTGTATGCGACCAACATAGGCACTAAGCTGCCAGACGATGGTTTGGTTTTGCCATATAGGCGACTAAATGGGATATAAAAAGGTGCGTAAGAAAAAGGTAGTAATGCCTGCACAGCTTTGTCACCGGCCGACGCTCCTCCTACCTGCCAAGCAATAGAAGCCGGAGAATAAAGATAAGCATAGAAAGTAGCGGCAAGTCCAACTACTCCCATCAGCCATAATTGCAAATCGGCGGGCACGTCGAAGAAGCCCAATTTAATAAACAAACGGGGAGTATTTCTCGTGGTTTGCTTGAACCAGGTTCGGTATAAGGCGTGCGTTAGAAGCAATACAATAAAAGCAGCAGTCGAATGAAAAAATACCTGATAAGGAAGCACCAGGTTAAATACGACGGGATGTTGTTCTAGCGACGTAAAAAGAAGTGGAAAGCAAAATTGCGTAACCACAAAGCATAGTATCATAAAAAAAGACAAAGGGTACTCTCGTATTAACCCCGCACGAAAAAATAATTTTGTAAAAATAAACCAAACAAATACAATACACCCGATTGCAAATAAATTAGATAAATCCGGAAAGTAGGCACTCTGATAAATGATTGCTACAAACATAGCCATCCATGAACGACTAATAACTAAGTCAATAAATTTATTATCATTCATTTGAGCAAACCACACCTTGTACTTGGCATGATTAATCAAATAGTTACCCTTAAGCAAAGACGTGCGCTGCATTATTTTCTAATCAAGGAAAAATAAACCCGGTTCACAATTTCCCGAATGCGTATAATTTCCTCACGCCGGGAAAGCTTCCTACTATCCGAACAACGTGTTGCCGAATGAGGGCAGGCAACAGCCGCCAGTATTGCCAGCAATTTCCTAGTAGCAGCAATAAGGCAACAGGCAAAATAATAAACCTTGCCTGCGGTGATAGCACCAGAGCGCCCATGGCTAGTGCGGCAATCAGCACGGAGGTAGTCGCAATAAAGGAATACTGTTTAGGCCATTTCAGCTCGTTGCGGCGTAACCAGCGGTGCGCTACAATTTGGTAGCCAACGGCCGCAACAACTTCAGCAGTCGCAAGCGCCACTCCGCCCCCCAAAATACCTAGGTTGGGCACGAGCAGATAAATGCCCCCGACTACCACAACGGCAGCCAAAGCCGAGAGAAACAGCTGTGGCCGGAGCAAATTATTCCCTCTTACTACGGCTATTGCGGGCTGAGCCAAGGCATACACCAGCACGGTCAGCGAAAGGCTGGCAAAAAGAGCCGGGTTGAAGGGCACACGGCCCCGCGTCCAGAGCAGATAAAAAGGCTCTACAAAGCTCTGTATCACCACCATTGCCGGCGCTAACACGGCTACCAACACAAACCACACGGTACTGAAGGCGGCCTCACTGCGCATTTGGTCGCGCTGATGCAGAAAGAGCATCAAATCGGGCATCAGGGGCTGCGTAACGGTGCCCATGCCTTGTACCGCAATGTTGGCGCCGGTACGCATGGTCGAAAAAGCCGTCAGGCTTGCGGCGCCGGCTAGTGGCGCCAATACCAGGCGCACGCCGTGCTGCCGGGCATTTTCCAGGAGCCCTTTACCTGATACTGCCGTTGAGTAGAAAAAATTCCGTAGGCCAAGGCGCAGTGATGGCGCGCAGAATGGTATTTGTTCCCGCCGAAGCCAGCGGAACAAATCGATGTAGATGGGTATGCTAAACACCGTGGTGGCAACTGCCACAACCAAACCGGTTGCCAGCAGCTTAGCACCTAGCATTACCGCAAAGACCGGCGCTATTGCCGAAACGACTGAGCTTCCTAGGTTCCACCACGCCATGCGCGGAAAGTAACCGAAGGGCGCGAGGGCGCGAAATAGCAGGCCGGTCACACTGTTATTGAGCAACCAGACGAAAGCCTGTAGCATCAAGACCACGCCCGCGTCGTGCAACAAGTCCGCATCGATCGTCTGTGCTTTGTCGAGCAAACCGTTGAGCGCACCCGTCGCCAGAAACAAAAAAACCACCACGATCTGCGCGACACTGATCAGTAAACCGATACTCACCCCCGACCAGATGGTCAGACTTAACCTAGGACGATTCTCCCGCCCTATGCGCAGGAATTCATAAGCCAGAAACTCGTGGTGCCCATAATCGAGCGAAGAGATAATGCTTGCCAAGGATTGTACGGCCAGCCATGTACCATACATCGTCACACTCCAGTGCGAAAGATAGATGGGTACCAAGGCTATTTGGGCCAGTATCATCACTACGACCTGGGCCCATGATGCTATGCCTCCAGAAACCAAGCGCGATGCTGTTGACATAGGCACTTTATTTTATTTTAATGCAGGCGCAAAGCGACCGTCAGATTCTGATAAATAGCAACCTAGGTTGCGGGTACTTAGCCAGAACCAGCACTCAGAAGCCAGCACGTTGAATAGGAACCAGTTATTTAGACCGCTAAGTAATCTGCCAGCGCATGTACAATATGGTTGCTGTAGCTTTCCCAGGTATAGCGGGCAGCATGTAGCTGGGCGAAGCGGCCCATTTCCGGAATAGCCGAACGATTATCGAGAAACCATTCGATCTTTTCGGCAATGGCTTCGGGCGAGCGGATAGGCACTAAAAAGCCAGTAACACCTTCCTGGATCAGGTCGCTGCCACCGGTATTGGGCGTTATGATAAGCGGCAAGCCTTGACTCATAGCCTCTTGCATCACCAAAGCCCGCCCCTCCACGATAGAGGGTAAACAGAACACATCACAGGTCCGCATAAACTCCAATACCTGCGCGTGCGGACGGCTCGGCTCATAGCGAACATTCGGAGCCTGACTGAACTGATTCCGATAAAACTCCATAGGAACCATCGTCATCGGAATACCCATCACTACAAGTTCCAGATCAGACCGGTTTAGCAAGCGTACGGCCGCGAGCAAATCGCCTAGCCCTTTGCGCTGGCTCATGCCTCCCACAAACAGGACGCGGAGTGGCCGCCGGGAGTTCTGCGTGTCCTTTTCTGTCGCCGGTGCCAGGTCAGCACTGCGGGTCGGCGAGCCAAACGGAGCTGAAATTAATTGTTTGCCGCGCGCCCACGCTGGTAGCGAGTCAATTACAAATTGCCCGGGTCCTATTACCACATCGGCTAGCTCCAGTTCCCGCTCCTTGCGTTCCAGCTTCGCCGCCGAATCATGAATACCTCCCCCCAGCGTACAAGCCCAATCAGGTTGGCGTTCAGCTTCTTCCAGCATAAGCGCGCGCGCCGTTTCCCAGTAGGCAATCGGCAAATCATAAATACATTTCAGCCCAAGTGCTTTTGCTCGTGTGAAGGTAGCCAGCGCCGCATCCTCATAGGCATAGACTGCCCCTACCTGGTTTTTTCTTACCTGCTGGGCGAGGCGCCTGGCGGCAGCGGCATCAAAACTTCGGTGCACGGCGTCCCAGCTTGCCCATCCTAGCTCGTGTCGCACAAACCATTTTAGTCCTATTCGCGGCAACATCATGTGAGCTAACTCCCGCATTGGATGCGCCCACATTTGTTCAGCAGGTACGGTAAAGCTACGCCGTAAACACTCGCTACGTATTTGCCCTGGCATCAATCGGAGCCACCTCGCCGCTGAATTTATGGCTATCGTGGTATTAAATTCTGCCAGCATATTAGCCTGTGCCAATGCAGTAAGAATCGCTCTTACATTGCTATTACCACTGGTGTGCAAGACTGTGATTTTCATAAAGAATGAGCTGCGAAAATATTTAACCAAATCAGAATAAAATGACGCATCCCAGGTGCATCAGTCACCCCAAATGTTCAAGCCCAGCCACTACCAAGCAGATGCTTGCTATCAACTTTTAGCAATTAATTATTTATTAAAAGCTAGCGCATCATACTACCTTATTAAATTTTAATCTCACAAACACTTGCCCATAGTCAACTTTATTTTATTTATATCTCTCTACTATTCTCCTTTCCACTATCACAAGCACTTTACTTGATTACGGCATCGGGAGCAAGGTATTTATTTGCTAGTTTATCGATTACAGTTAATGCATTTCTATAGTGAAGATTCTCGCAGACAAATTTGTAGTTTCTTTCTATTAGCTCCTGGTATGCCTCAGGATTTTTCAGGATATGTACTATCTGCTCCATAGGGTTACTCCAATCAACTTCCACAATTGGGTTGTAACCGAAAATCTTCTCAGCATCGTAAGGAGTTGCTCCTACTACTAAACACTTGGAGGCCATAGCCTGTAAATAGCGTAGGGTCAGTGTCGACACATTGCCCGCCAATTTTGGATGCGTTAAGGACCGGGGAAAGCAAATGCAGATTTTCGCATCTGCAAGGCCATCAATAAAATCCTGCTCAGTAGGAAACTGATAGTCAGGGGTTTTCACCCACTGTGTTGCGACGTCCTTCGCGTTAGTTCTTTCCTGGTATCTATATTCAATTCCCAGGAATTCACAACCCGCTACAATCTTATTGTGATATTCCAGATAAGAGCGTCCGAATGATAAAATATCAATCCTTCGCTCTGCCCAAGGTTTGTAGCGGTAAGCATCCGTATTTACTGTTTCGGGAACCCAATGCACCGCACAATCAGGAATACCTAGGTTTCTAAAATATTCCGTTGCCTGTAAGCTCGAAAGCAATAATAGATTAGTACCACTTTCGCGCACCAGGTTTTCAACTTCCTGATAACGCGGTTCCCAAACATCGTAGGTCCATAAAACTCTTAAATCGCAGTCAAACGTGAAGTAGGGATAATTTTTAGAAAACAGATAATTACGATAAGGCAAACCCAGGCTAATAAAAGCACCCTTCATCTTGTATGCCTTAAAAAAAGGCCGGGAAGTGAGATGTAAGACTTTATAAAAGCGGGAAGAAAGCATAGCGGGTGAAAAGAGCAGTGGCCCCTGCTTACTCCGCCAAGTGCTGTGATGCGCGCAATACTGTTCAAAGTCTTGCAACAGCGTAAAATCCGGGCGCTCGTCCTGAAACTTGGAAGTAATTAATGTAATCATGAGGCAGGAGTAGATAAATAGGGTAAATGCAAAACGCCGTGCGGCAGCATTCACAGAATTTTCTTAGGCAAGCTTCTTCTTAGCAGCATGGTTATCTGCTATTGGCTAATTAAAAACTACAACAACCCTTGAAAAAGAGACCTTCCTCAGATGCAGTGAATTGTCTCTCTTGTTCTATTCTGAGCTTTTGCGAGCGCAGCGTTTGCTACCGCCGAACACGAAAGTTTGTGCATGAACACCTTTTTGTACCTAACCTAGGTTTTCTGCCCAGCTATGCCCTCTCCATACAGATCAGGTGCTTATCCCTTCTGTATTTAAATGAGCATTATAGGCAACACAAACGATTGTCTGGGTTGTTTTAGATGTAAGACATTTTTTATAACAAACCTCAGCTAACTCACCAGCCAGGCACGTTTCAAAACTAACGCAACTGACATTTAAATACAAATTAATATAAAAATTGTTAAAAATTTACACACTGCTTAGCAAAGTACTATTTGATAGGCTCATCTTACAAACCTAGGCTTCACTCCGTTAGTTGAAGAACTATAAGCAAGCACCCACTATAATGGACAACTGTGTAGGAGTTAGGAGCCACCCTGTAGCGGCATAACACCAGCAGCGGCTGACAGGAAGGTGGAGTGTCCCTTTCTGTCAGCCGCTGCTGGTGGATAGCGATGGGCATGCGCCATGCTGTGTTGCCGGGGCTTCACTGCGGTCACTGGATAGCACTAGGCAAGCTAGGGTCATCTGGGCACTGCTGGCCTACGACCACTTAGCCTGACTAGCTTGAACACTTATCCTTACATGCTGTACTCCTAGCGCATCATCGATTGCAATGCACAGGCAGAATAACCGCTTCCTGCTCCCCTTTGCTCAAGTTGCTGGACTGCCGAGTTCGTCAACGCAGATGAAATTGTGCAGTGTGTATCACCAACCATTTCAGCCAGCGACGGTGGGTGGTGCTACACGCGGCTTAGCTCTTTCTGTTCGGCCAGGCGCCTTCTTCTTTCCTCAATCGGGCGGTCGTAATACCGGTAGAACAGGTAGGCCATGGCAAAAGTAAGCACCAGATAGGCAGCCATGTAAGGCAGCCGCTGCACTGTAGTCAGGTTCTGGATATAATGGTTGTAGGGAATAAACCAGACCCAGTGCGACAGGTATAGCACATACGACATATCGCCCAAAGCTCTATCCAGCTTGTTGCTTTTCACGCGCACGCTACCGGCCAGCAATGGCACCAGAAGCAAGCTAGCCAACTGACTGAAATGCAGGTGATAACTCGTCTCGGAATCTTTCACTAACTGAAATAGACCCGGTGACAAGTAATGCACAAGCAGCACCGCAACAAATAGCAGATTACAAATTAGCTGCGTTGTTCTGGAGAAAACAATCTTGTCTTTATTCAACGAAATACCAATCGCGAAGTAAACCAGGTACGGCAACACAGTGCCATGCAAAAAGGAATTTTGGAAAACAGTTTCGATGATAATAGCTACTAAAGCTAGGCCTAGGAGCGTAACAACTCTATTTATCCGTTTGCCCATCAGCAATATTACCAAGGGAAAAAGAATGTAGAACTGCACTTCTATATCCAAGGACCAAGCGGGTGCAATTGGTTTATACATCAGCTGGTTATAACCTAGCAGCGTAATGTTGGACAACCAAAAAGCCAGCTGCTTCACCAAAGGCATATCGGCAATCAGCCGGACTTTATCAAAATCAAAAATAAGCGTAACTACAGCCGTCAGGGCAATAAATAGATAGTAGACAGGAAATAACCTATAGAGTCTACTGGTATAAAATTCCTGGACAGGCGAATTCAGTTTGGCGTATTTAAGATCATACATCAGGGATATCCAGTAGCCACTTAATATAAAGAAGCAGTACACGGCAAGCGTACCTAGGTACACTACTTTGGCGACGTGGAAAAGCACCACAATGGAGGCCAGAATAAATCTTACTAGTCCAGGTTTGAGCATGATCTGCGGCAAGTAAGGGGAAGAGGAAAAAAGGAAAGAAAACTCAATAGGTGTAGTCGGTTCTGATGCAACTTAGCGGAGACAAGGCGCATGTTCGTTTTAGCGGAGCAGCGACAGGACACCCTTCGGAACGTGCCGGTTCCGGAAGAAAGCGTGCTGGAAATGGGCTAGGCTAGGTGCAGCCCGCTCGGTACAAGGAAGCTGGCAGGAGCGGATTCTGACGCTTGAAAGCCTTTGCTTTTCCCGTGTTCTTGGGTTTGAACACGATGCGACAGAATACAATTGAACTAATAAAAGTTCTGTTCTGATGCGAAGCGAAAATGACTGAGTAGCGCCGCCTCAAACGACTATAAGCTGGCACTATTACCAAGCTTAATCAACAGATAATCAGTGCGATATTTTAACAATAGTACTAGCATTGTGCTATTATCCCAAATAATATTCACACTTTTTCCAAAACAAGCTGTTGAAAGCAGCCCTTTAACATGCCATCTGAGAAGGAAAAAATGCTGGCTGGCGAGCTCTACCAAGCCAATGATCCAGAGCTGGTTGCCGAACGTCTGCGTGCCAAAACGTTGTGTCATCGCTACAACCAGCAGCCGGTAGAGCTGGATAGGCGCGTGCTGGCCGAGCTGCTGGGCTACGAAACCGACGCGCACATCGAAACCGCGTTTCGCTGCGACTATGGCTACAACATCCGGCTAGGCCGGAACTTCTATGCCAACTACAACCTGGTCGTGCTGGACTGCGCGCTGGTTACCATCGGCGACGACGTGTTTGTGGCACCGAACGTGGTGCTCAGCACCGCAGGGCACCCGATAGAAGCCGAACCTAGGGTGGCCGGCTGGGAGTTTGCCAAACCGATTGCGATTGGCAACAAGGTGTGGCTGGGCGCGGGCGTGCTGGTGATGCCCGGCGTGACCATCGGCGACAATGCCGTGATTGGGGCCGGCAGCGTGGTCACGCGCTCCATTCCGGCCAATGCCGTGGCGGTCGGTAATCCGTGCCGGGTGCTGCGGGAATTGCCGGACGCCGCAACCTAGGCCCGAATTTTCTTCATGTGCCAAACCCGACTTCTCGCTTAAATTGCGGCCCGCCGAAATGCCCCACTGGCCTCGGCGGGCTTTTTATTCTGGCAATTGGCAACTCACAAACGGCACCCAAAATGCTCCGCACCGACTGGACCCTCGACGAAGTAAACGCAATTTATCATCAGCCCGTGCTGGAACTGGTGGCACAGGCCGCCGCCGTACACAAGGAACATCAAACCACCGGCGAAGTGCAGGTGTGCACGCTGCTGAGCGTAAAAACCGGCGGCTGCCCCGAAGACTGTGCTTACTGCCCTCAAGCCGCCCGCTACCACACGGGTGTGCAAGCTCATAAGCTATTGCCTGACGCTGAGGTGATTGCTGCTGCTCAGCGCGCCAAAGATTCGGGCAGCACCCGTTTCTGCATGGGCGCTGCCTGGCGCGAAGTGCGCGACAACCGCGACTTCGACCGGGTGCTGAACATGGTGACGGAGGTGAACAACCTAGGTCTGGAAGTGTGCTGCACGCTGGGTATGGTGAACGAGTACCAGGCCGAGCGCCTCAAGCAGGCTGGCCTCTACGCCTACAACCATAACCTCGACACGAGCGCCGAAAACTACTCCAACATCATCACCACCCGTACTTACGACGACCGCCTCGACACGCTCGAGCACGTGCGCAAAGCCGGTATTTCGGTGTGCAGCGGCGGCATCATCGGCCTCGGCGAAACCGACGAGGACCGCATAGCTATGCTACACACGCTGGCCACGCTGCCCGCCCACCCCGAGTCGGTGCCGGTGAATGCGCTGGTACCGGTGCAGGGCACGCCGCTCGCCAACCAGCCCCGCGTGAGCGTGTGGGAAATGCTGCGCATGATTGCCACGGCCCGCATCCTGATGCCCAAAACGATGGTGCGCCTTTCGGCGGGCCGGCAGGAAATGCCGGTATCGGAGCAGGCGCTATGCTTCCTGGCCGGCGCCAACTCCATCTTCTCCGGCGAGAAGCTGCTGACCACCCCCAACCCCGATTTCGACGCTGATAAGCAGATGTTTGCGACCCTAGGTCTGACGCCGCGCAAATCGTTCAAAGACGTGCCGGTAGGTGCTACGGTGTTGGCAGCTCTTTAATGCATTGTTCAACGGTTTGCCTCACCCCCTAGCCCCTCTCCGAAAAGGAGAGGAGGAACTAGCTTCTAGTTTTTAGAGCTAGCTTTTTCTAGATTATCAGTCTACTTCTAAAGCTAGTTCCCCCTCTCCTTTTCGGAGAGGGGGCTAGGGGGTGAGGCAAACCGTTGAACGACCCATTCTCATGCTTCTCCAACGCCTTACCCAGCAGCTCGCCAAGCGGGAAGCCGAAGGCACCCGCCGCCACCTGACCACAACCATCGCCAGCCGCATCGATTTCAGCTCTAACGACTACCTAGGTCTGGCCCGCTCTGAGGCTCTTCAAACAGTTCTGCAACAGCCTGTTGCAGAAGCGGCCGGCAGCACCGGCTCGCGTCTGCTCACCGGCAACTCGGCCGCAGCTGAAGCCTTGGAAGCGCATCTGGCTAGCTTTCACCACGGCGAAGCGGCCCTGCTGTTCAACTCCGGCTACGCCGCCAACCTAGGTTTCTTCGCCGCTGTGCCCCGGCGGGGCGACGTTATTTTCTACGATGAAGCCAGCCACGCTTCCGTGAAGGATGGCATCCGGGGCAGCTTCGCCACCGCGTATAGCTTTCGGCACAACGAGGTGGCTGATCTGGAACGACGGTTGCGGCGCTTGAATCTGCCGCCCGGTGGGGCGGTGTTCGTGGCGGTGGAAGCGCTGTACTCGATGGACGGCGACCAGGCGCCGCTGGGGGAGCTAGCGGCTTTTTGCCAGCAAGAAGGACTGTATTTAGTTGTAGATGAAGCGCATACCAACGGCCTGTACGGACCAAATGGCGAAGGTTTGGTTGTAGGGCTAGGTCTGACGGAGCAGGTTTTTGCCCGCGTGCTCACCTTCGGCAAGGCCTTGGGCAGCCAGGGCGCAGCAGTCGTGGGCGCGGCCGTGCTGCGCGATTTCCTCATCAATTTCAGTCGCCCTTTCATTTACACCACTTCCCTCCCGCCGATTACCCTCAGAACACTCACGGCGGCTTACCAGCTACTTCCGACGTTTGGTGCAGAGCGCCAGCGGCTGTTTGCGCTTTCCGATTTGCTGAAAACAACGCTGAACGCTGTGCCGGGGCTGCACGTCCCAAAAGCCAGCCACGTCATTCATCCCGTCTTCTTTCCGGCTGCCGCCAACGGTCCGGCTCATGCACGGGCCGTGGCGCAGGCTGCGCAAACTGCCGGCTTCGATGTGCGTCCGATTGTGTCGCCAACCGTACCCGCCGGCACCGAGCGGCTGCGCCTGATCGTGCACAGCTTCAACACCGAAGCGGAGATTCTGGCCTTGGCCGACGTGCTACGTGCGGCTGTAGCGCGGACTTTGTAGTCCGCGTTTGTTTATGCCATGCACGGATTACAGAATCCGCGCTACATGCACTTCATTTTATGACTTCTGAACGCTTATTCATCACCGGCATCGGCACGGATGTCGGCAAAACTTTCGTTGCTGCCATTCTCACCGAAGCCTTGGGCGCTGATTACTGGAAGCCGGTGCAAGCCGGCCTCGCGCCTACCACCGACAGCGCCACCGTGCGGCAGCTGGTCACTAACCTAGGTTCTCACTTTCACCCGGAAGCCTACCGCCTTCAGCTGCCCGCCTCGCCCCACTTGGCGGCGGCCACCGAAGGCATTCTCATTCATCCAGAAGTCTTTACGCTTCCTCAAACTGATAACCACCTCATCGTGGAAGGCGCGGGCGGCTTGCTCGTGCCGCTGGCACCGGGCTTTCTGGTAGCCGATCTGATAGCGCAGCTCGGACTGGCCACGGTGGTCGTGTCGCGGCACTACCTAGGTAGCATCAATCATACGCTGCTGACTCTGGAGGCGCTGCGCCAACGCGGGCTGGCCGTCCGCGGACTCGTGTTTAATGGCGAGCCCAACCCATCCACTGAAGACTTTATCACGCAGCATACCGGCGTGCCTGTGTTGCCCAGAATTTTGCCGGAGCCAGCTGTAAACGCGGAAGTTGTGAGCCGCTACGCCAAAGAATTCCGGGCCGCATTCGGGTTGTCGTGAACCAGTAGAACGTCATGCCGACCAACGAGAAGCATCTCGCGTGTTGACATTCCGGGCGTAATTTCCTGTCGATTGGAGTTACCATAGCACGCGAGATGTCTCCCGCTGGTCGACATGACGTTTCTCCAACCCAAGCGGAATAGCCGACAGCCAATTGTTCATTGCTCCTTTCTCATTGCTCATTGAAAACCTCCCTCGCCACCCGCGACCACGCCGTTATCTGGCACCCTTACACCCAAATGCAAACCGCCCCGCTGCCCATCCCCATCGTGCGCGGGCAGGGCGCGTGGCTGTACGCCGAAGACGGCACCGCCTACCTAGATGCCATAGCGTCTTGGTGGGTTAACTTGCACGGGCACGCTAATCCGCACATTGCCGAGCGGGTTAGCCAGCAACTGCATACGCTTGAGCACGTGATATTTGCCGGCTTCACGCACCCGGCAGCCGTGGAGCTGGCCGAGCAGCTTTTGGAGATTCTGCCCACCAACCAGGCCCGGATCTTCTACTCCGACAACGGCTCCACCGCCGTGGAAGTGGCTCTGAAAATGGCGCTGCAATACTTCCATAACCTAGGTCGGCCGCGCAAAACCATTGTGGCGTTCCGCGACAGTTACCACGGCGACACCTTCGGGGCGATGGCCGTGAGCAGCCGCGGCGCCTTCACCGCGCCCTTCGCGCCGCTCCTGTTCGATGTGGCGTTTATCGACGTGCCCACGCCCGGCCGCGAAGCCGAAACCCTGGCCCAGCTCGAAGCCGTAGCCGCGCTTGGCGATGTAGCCGCGTTCATCTTCGAGCCGCTGCTGCTCGGCACCGCCGGCATGATCACCTACTCACCCGAAGCGTTGAACGCGCTAATGGTCTGCTGCCAACGCTATGGTATTCTGACGATTGCCGATGAAGTAATGACTGGTTTCGGCCGCACCGGGCACCTGTTTGCAAGCGAATACCTAGCTAGTCAGCCCGATATGATGTGCCTTTCCAAAGGCCTGACGGGCGGCACTATGGCGCTGGGCGTAACGAGCTGCACGGCCCCGGTGTACGAGGCTTTCCTGAGTGAAGACAAGCTTAAAACGCTTTTCCACGGTCACTCTTACACCGCTAACCCCGTGGCGTGCGCCGCGGCTTTGGCAAGCATGGAGCTGACCCGCTCGGCGGAGTGCGCTGCCAACCTGGCCCGCATCAACCGGGCCCATCAGCAGTTTGCGCAGGAGATGAATGGGCAGCCCGGTATTCGTGCGATGCGGCTGCTCGGCACGGTGCTGGTCTTTGAGTTTGAGGCAGATACCACCACGACCTACTTCAGCTCCCTGCGCGACGAGCTGTACCAGTTGGCTCTTGCTAATCGGGTTATTTTGCGGCCGCTCGGCAATATCATCTACACCATGCCGCCTTACTGCACCACGGACGAGGAATTGCATCTGATTTACAGCGTGATGCGCCAAATGCGGGAGTTGGTACTTAGTAAAATACCCTAGGCGTCCAAACGGTTGTCGTTGCCCAGTTGTAGCGCGAAGCTCCGGCTTCGCGTATCGTTGAACGATAGTCACTGGAGCACTACCGGACGAGTCGTTCAACGAGGCGCGAAGCCGGAGCTTCGCGCTACAACCGCCTACCCGCAGCGACGATTTACCTGATTTGAAGACCACATTATGTCTGCTGAAGACCTCATTATCATTCGCGGCCGCGGCAGTGTATCCGCCCTAGGCCTAGGTTCAGAAGGCTACGCGGCCCCCAGTCCGACCTTTACCACCCGCAACCTAGGTACCCGTGCGCTGCCCGTGGCGGCTCTGCCCGCCGCCGCCGAAGCTGCGGTAGCCGCATTGCGCCAGCAGCATCCCTCTTACCGGCAGCTTGACCGCACTGTGCTGCTTGCGTTGCTGGCTGCCCGCCAGGCTACAAAACAAGCCACTTGGAATGAATCAGACAAACAAACTTCGTTAGCCGTCAGCATCGGTTCCTCACGCGGGGCAACCGGCCGCTTAGAGCAATTCCACGAGGAGTTCCTGACGGCCGGCACCGTGCCCGTCGCGGCCTCGCCGCTGACTACCCTCGGCAACGTGGCGAGCTGGGTCGCCTACGACGCGGGTGCCCACGGCGGCGCGGCCCTGAGCCATTCCAGCACGTGCAGTAGCGCATTTCAGGCGCTTGGCAATGCCCTGGCCTGGCTCCGCGCCGGCATGGCCGACCGTTTTTTGGCCGGTGGTGCCGAAGCACCGCTGACGGATTTTACGCTGGCGCAAATGCACGCCATCGGCATTTATTCACCTTTCGCGGAGGCAGATTGGCCCTGCCGGCCCGGCGCGGGCGCTCCTTCCACGTTCGTGCTCGGCGAAGGAGCGGCGGTATTTGCCCTCGAAAAAGCTAGCTCACAGGCGCTACAGCAGGAAAAGCTAGCTCAACCAGACAAGCCAATTTTCAGGCTGGAAAGTGTGGGATTCGGTTTCGAAGCCATTGGCAGCAAAACGGGCCTTTCCCGCGACGGCCAGCACTTCCAAATTGCTATGCGTCAGGCGCTAACCCAAGCCAATTGCACAACCGCCGCAGTAGATGCCATTGTGCTGCACAGCCCCGGCACGCCCGCCGGCGATGCCGCCGAGCGCGCCGCCATTAGGGCCATTTTCGGAGAGAATGTACCGTCTTTCACCTCTAACAAGTGGCTGCTGGGCCATACCCTAGGTGCTTCGGCGGCGCTTAGCTTGGAGTATGCGCTGCACCTGCTCACCACCCAAGCCTGGCCCAGTGTGCCATTCGCCACCGACCTAGGCCCCACTCCTACGCGCCCGCTCCGCCGATTACTAATCAACGCGGCGGGTTTTGGGGGCAACGCGGCCAGCGCCTTGGTGTCTTTGGCGTAGAATGCCTAGCGGCTTTGTGCGGCCTGAAGTCACAAAAAGATCAGGCATTCTTCGCTTACCTGCTTAGCTTTAAGCAGTCAGCTCAAAGAATACCGCCGTCAATGTTGAGGCAAACCTTGTTCGTCAAAGCAAAAACTAACAGCGGGCGGCCAAGAGCTAACCGCTGAAATCCTGTTCCTCCAACACCTACTCTATGAAGTTTTCTTACTTATTTCTGGCTACTGCCGCCAGCCTTGCCCCTTCGCTTTTGCGTGCTCAAAGCGCCCCACCAACCACGCCCGACCCGTCTATCAAGCAAATGGTGGAAGCCATTTCGGCCAAAAACCTCGAAGATGACATCCGCAAAATGGTGTCTTTCGGCACCCGCCACACGCTGAGCGACACCAAGGACAAGAAGCGCGGCATCGGGGCGGCCCGCAACTGGGTCGAGCAGGAGTTTAAGAAATACGCCAAAGCCAGCGGCAACCGCCTGAAAGTGGAGCAGGACACCTTTACGCTCAACCCAGACGGCCGGCGCGTGGATAAGAAAACGCTGATGGCCAACGTGATGGCCACGCTGCCCGGCACCGACCCCAACGACAACCGCGTGTACATCGTGAGCGGACACCTTGACTCGCGCGTGACCGACGTGATGAACCGTACCAGCGACGCGCCCGGCGCCAACGACGACGCCTCCGGCGTGGCCCTGGTGATGGAAATGGCCCGCGTGATGTCGCAGAAGCAGTACCCGTGCACGCTGATTTTCGTGGCGGTGCAGGGCGAAGAGCAGGGCCTGCTGGGTTCCGGCTACCTCGCCAAGAAAGCCAAGAACCTAGGTTGGAATGTGGCGGGGATGCTCAACAACGACATCGTGGGCAACTCCCACGGCTACGACCCGGAAATCTCTGACAACAAACACATTCGGGTGTTCAGCGAGGGTGTGCCGGCCACCGAAACGCCGGAGCAGGCCCAGCTACGCCGCACGCTCAGCAGCGAAAACGACGCGTCGAGCCGGCAGCTGGCTCGCTACGCCAAAACCGCCTGCGAGCAGTACGTATCCGACTTCGGCGTGATGGTGGAGTACCGCCCCGACCGTTTCCTGCGCGGCGGCGACCACACGCCCTTTAATCAGCAGGGCTTCACGGCCGTGCGCTTCACCGAGCCCAACGAGAACTTCAACCACCAGCACCAGGACTTGCGCACCGAAAACGGCATAGTGTACGGCGACAACCCGGAGTTCGTGGATTATCAGTTCCTGCGCAAAAACACCGGCGTAAACCTAGCTACCATGGCGAGCCTAGCCCTCGCCCCGGATTCTCCGCAGAACGTGGGCGTGCTCACCGCCAAGCTCACCAACCGCACCGAGCTGAAGTGGGATGCCCCCAAAACCGGCCGCAAACCCGCAGGCTACTACGTGCTAATGCGCGAAACCAGCAGCCCCGTGTGGCAGCAGAAGTTCTTCTTCCCCGGCACCACCGCCGACCTGCCCCACAGCAAAGACAACTACATCTTCGGGGTAGCCTCGGTGGATGAAGCCGGGCACGAGAGCTTGCCGGTCATTCCGAAGCCGGTTAGGTAGAGAATTTTCATACGTGCATGAAGCGGTCTGTATCAGTTTCGCTAGAACGTCATGCTGAGCTTGCCGAAGCATCTCTATGGTAACTTACTTCGGCGGGAGAGATGCTTTGGCAGGCTCAGCATGGTCGAAATATAAAATTTCCAACATATTTTCAATATATGCCACGTAAATTATTATATAGACAAAAATTAATGAAAAAATATCTTACTAAGCACACCAAAAAAAAGTTAAAATGGCTTGCCTACTATCAGATTGCAGGTGGTGTATTAGGTATAACTCTGGCATTTTGGATATTTCTACAAACAGCTAAAATAGCAGCAATCATGCTTACTATATTTAGTTTTATAACAACATTATATCTATTTTCCATTTATTGTGGCTGGCAATTATTGAAAGGTAGAATTAAAAAGCCACTTAAACTCTCACTATTCAACCAAGTTCTGCAATTAATAAGTTTTTCAATCGCTGGATTTACTTACAGATTTACAGCAGGCATTTTTCTTTCAATTGGCATCAATTACACAAACGACCTCAATTTAAGCTTCAACTTTTCTCTTTCTCAATTTCAGCTGAACATCAACAGCAACAAGGAAGTCGCTACGTTCAACATTAATTTACTTGCATTTTACCTCATTTATTTTACTAACAAATTACAAGAAGAAACGAAAAAGGAGAAGCTTCTATCTACCCAGCTAAATTCCCTGTCTAGCTGACAGAATCCGTTACGTTTATAATCAGAATGGTTATGCTTCGGAAAACTCCGCATGACCATTATTTTCGAATACACTCTACAGCTTCTTCTTACACCTAGCCTTGTGGCCGTTTTCACAACTACTCTGCGCACTCTTGTTGCCCATCAGCACACTCGCGCAACGCCCACCGCAGCCGACCTTCCAGGTCGTGCCCCTAGGTGTGAACGGCGGTATTACGGAAAATAACTTATCTGCCTACCTGCTGGCGCCGGTTAACTCAACCAGTTACATCAGCCTGGATGCGGGCACGTTGCACGCGGGGATAGAGCAGGCCATTGCGGCGAAAACCTTTGAGGCACCGGCTGAAGTTGTGCTGCGGCGCTACATCAAAGCGTACTTTATTTCTCACCCTCACCTCGACCACTTGGCCGGTCTGCTGCTCAACGCGCCGGATGACACGGCCAAAACCATCTACGGGCAGCCGGCTTGCTTGGAAACTATCCAAACGCACTATCTCAACTGGGCAAGCTGGCCGAACTTCGGGGATGCGGGCGCGCCGCCCGCGTTGAACAAGTATCACTATCAACGGCTGACACCTGGCGCCGAAACGCCCGTGGTCGGCACCAGCATGAGTGTGCGAGTTTTTCCGCTCAGCCACGGCAAGCCGTACGAAAGCGCGGCCTTTCTCGTGCGCAATCAGGCGGCGTACGTGCTCTACCTAGGTGACACCGGCGCCGATGCTGTGGAAAAGACAGAGAAGCTGCACTATTTATGGCAGGAAGTAGCGCCGCTGCTGAAAACCCACAAGCTCAAAGGCATTTTCATCGAAGTCTCTTACCCCAACGAGCAACCCGACTCGCAGCTTTTCGGGCATCTGACGCCGCGCTTGCTCTTGCAGGAACTGGCAAACCTAGGTCAATTCAGCGGCGCCGAAGCCCTACGCAACCTGCCCGTCATCGTTACGCACCTGAAACCTACGGGTGATAATAAAGCGCGCATTCAACAGCAGCTTCAGCGGGCTAACAACCTAGGTTTGAAGCTGATCTTCCCGGAGCAGGGCCAACGTTTCTTGCTGTAGCGCGGAAATCCGTTCCGCGACGAGCCCTAACGAGTTCCGACGCTTGGATACTCGCGCTGCTCGTCGCGGAACGGATTTCCGCGCTACTTGCCATATAGCCTGGCTTACTGAATCGACAAGAAACGCCTTTCCAAAATGGAAAGCGTTGGCTGACTATGCTAAGCGCAGAACCGCACGGGTCTAGATAATCACCCTACTAATCAGCGTTTTAGGCTAGCTGAAGCATTTTCAAGAAAGCTAGCTTTCCGTAGCCTGGCGGGTGGCACTGGCTTTGTGACCTGGCTTGGCACGGCCTGCCAAGTTCACCTCATTATCAGCGGACTAGCTGGGTCGTCGAACCTTCTTTCTTTCACCTTCTTAGTCTTTGCCGGTATGCCTGCACTTACCATTCTTCTGATTATCGTTGGCTTTCTCCTGCTCGGCATCCGCATTGCGCAGGAATACGAGCGCGCCATTGTGTTCCGGCTGGGTCGGTTCACCGGCACGCGCGGACCGGGGCTGTACTGGATCATCCCCATCATCGAGCGGCAACAAACCATCGACATCCGCACCAAAACCGTGGACCTGGAGCAGCAGGAAACCATCACCAAAGACAGCGTAACCATCAAAGTAAACGCGGTGCTCTGGTTCCGGGTCGTGGCGCCCGACGCGGCCATTATCAAGGTGGCCAACTTCAACCAGGCCGTTTACCAATTGGCGGTGACGGCGTTGCGAAATATCATTGGGCAGCACCAGCTGGATGAAGTGCTGCGCGGCCGTCAGCAAATCAATGCTACGCTTCAGCAGCTTGTGGATGCTGCTACCGAAAGCTGGGGCGTGAAGATTGAGCTAGTTGAAATCAAAGACGTGGAGATTCCCGAATCCATGCAGCGGGCCATGGCGCGGGAGGCCGAAGCCATTCGGGAGAAGCGCGCCCGTCTCATCAAGGCCGAAGCCGAGCTGGAAGCCAGCATCAAGCTAACCCAAGGGGCTCAGCAGATGGAGAATAGCCCAATGGCACTGGAGTTGCGCCGGATGCAGATGGTTTCGGAAATCGGCATCGACAACAATACCACCACGATTGTGCTGATTCCGTCGGAGTTCAGCCACGCTGCCCAGAGCCTGACGAAGCTGGCGAAAGCGACGGAGTAGGGCAAAAGTAAACGCCGGCTTTCCCTCAACTCCGCATCGTCATACTTGAGACGTGGAGTTGAGGGAAAGCCGACGCTTGCATTCGGGCTTTAGATAAAGCTGAGGAACACCTTGCGCAACGCCCACAAGCTCCACACAATCACCATCAGCCCCACGCCCACGAACATCGTGCGTAAGGGCAGACGGCCCGCTAACCTAGCTGCGAAAGGAGCCGCGGCCACGCCTCCCACGATAAGACCTAGCACGATCTGCCAGTGCGTAATACCTAGGGTAGCGAAGAAGGTCAGAGCACTGGAGAAGGTAACAAAAAACTCCGTAAGACTCACAGAGCCAATCACGTAGCTCGGCGTGCGGCCTTTGGCAATAAGCGTGCTCGTGACCAACGGCCCCCAGCCGCCACCGCCGAACGAATCGAGGAAGCCACCAGCAGCGGCCAACCAGCCTACGTTCTTAATTTTGCGGCGACCCTCCTGCTTTTTGAAAGCGCGCACAATAATGCGAATACCGAGCAAAAGTAGATAGACAGCCAGGAAAGGCTTCACCCACTTCGCGTACTCTTCGCCGAAACGAGCCAGGAGAAAGGCCCCGCTCACTGCCCCCAAAATTCCCGGTATCAGGAGGGCTTTGAACAAACGCTTGTTTACGTTGCCAAACTTGTAGTGCGAGTAGCCCGAAGCGCCGCTCGAAAACATTTCGGCTGTGTGGATACTGGCGCTAACCGCCGCCGGCGAAATGTTCATCGACATCAGACTGATGGCTGTGACCACGCCGTAGCCCATGCCGAGCACCCCATCTACAATCTGCGCGCCGAAGCCCACGGCCACGAAGGCGTAAAACATGCCGCCGTGGCTAAGCGCGTCGTACACCTGTGGCAGGGTGATGTAGTAAGAAGCAATATTCAGCGCGATAAACGCCGCAAACGCAATGAGCGAACCTGTAGCCACCCGGCGCCAGTAGATGGTAGCCGGCGACTCATAAGCCGGACCGCCGGCCAGCTCGGCCGTTACAGCATTCAAGGATTTTACCTTTTCAGCAAAATCGCCCTGAATACGGCCGCGGATGGCCGTCATCTGCTGTAGCAGGTCGTGCACTTCGTTGGGGAGCGTCTCCTCCAACACGGCCCGCAGGCGCTTGGCTACCGTCGGCGACTTACCGTTAGTAGATATGGCTATCTTCAGGTCCCCCTTCTGCACCACCGACGACAGGTAGAAGTCGCACTGATCGGGCGTGTCGGCTACGTTGGTGAGCAGGTGCCGGGCCGCCGCCTGCACCTTGATGTGCCGGTGCAAGGCGGGGTCGTCGGTGGCAGCAAACACGAAATCCTGGCCGTCGAGGTCATCGTCGGAATACGGGCGCTCCAGCACCTGCACGCGCGGGTGGCGCGCCGCCAGCTCACGCAGCTCGGGCCGGATGATGGTGCCCACCACCGTCACGGCGGTAGCGGGACTATTGCGCAGAATGGCCGTCAGCTTCTCCAGGCCCACGTTGCCGCCGCCCACCAGCAACACCCGAAACTGCTCCAGCTTGATGAAAACCGGAAACAGCGGGTTAGCTGTTGGGGTCGGGACGGGAGCGGCAGCCGCAGGGCTAGCTTCCGCTCCGGTGGGCACAGAGTTCAGCGTATTAGGCATGGAAGTTCAGTCCGTGAGTGGTGGCTTTCACATGGCCCTGGCGAATCACAAAGTCGCCGAAGCGCTCGGCGGGCTGACGCTGTTGGGCGTAGGCTTCCAGCAGCGGCGTCAGCTCCCGGATGATAGCCTCTTCATCCACCATTTCTTTGTAGAGCTTGTTCATCCGCTCGCCGGCATGGTCGGCACCTAGGTACAGGTTGTAGCGGCCGGGCGAACGACCAATCAGGCCAATTTCACCTAGGTAAGGACGTGCGCAGCCGTTGGGGCAGCCCGTCATCCGGATCAGAATACCGGCATCCGACAAACCGTTGGCCTGAATAACCTTGTCGAGGCGGTCGAGCAGGTGCGGCAGGTAGCGTTCGGCTTCGGCGAAGGCTAACGAGCAGGTGTTCAGGGCCGTGCAAGCAAGAGAATGCAGCCGCAACGCGGTTTGTTCCTGCGTGCGGGTCCACACGCCGCGGTTTTCCAGGATTTCCTGAATCCGCGCCTGATGGCCTTTTTCGATGTTAGCCAACACTAGATTCTGGTTGCCGGTCAGGCGGAACTCACCGGTATGAAATTCGGCAATTTCACGGAGCGCTGTTTTTAGCTCAAAGCCCGGCTGATCGTGTACGCGGCCGCCTTCAATGAACAAGGTCAGGTGGCTTTTGCCCGTGCCGTCGCCCGCCGACCAGCCAAACGAATCACCCGACGTTTCGAAGCGGTACGGACGCGCTGGCGTCAGGTCGCGGCCGAAGCGCTGGCGCAACTCGGTTAGGAACGTATCTAAGCCGACACGGTCAATGGTGTACTTGAGGCGCGAGAACTTGCGGTTTTCACGGTTGCCCCAATCACGCTGAATGGTCACGATCTTCTCGCACAGGTCCACCGTGTCTTCCACCGGCACGAAGCCGATGAGGTCGGCGAGACGGGGATAGGTTTCGGGCATCCCGAAGGTCATACCTAGGCCCCCACCAATGGCGACGTTGAAGCCGATCAGCTTGCCGTTTTCCTCAACGGCAATCAGGCCAATGTCATTGGCGAAAATGTCGGTGTCATTTTGCGGCGGCACGGCCAGCGCAATCTTGAACTTACGCGGCAAATAGGTTGAGCCGTAAATTGGCTCGTGGTCGGTGTGCTCCTCCTGCCGCTCCGTGGTGAGGGCGCTGCTGTAGGCTTGCTGGCCATTGAGCCACAAATCCCAGTAGGCCGTGGTGCGGGGCGTGAAGTGCTGGCTGAGCGCCGCGGCCACTTCGTGCACCTGCTTGTGCACGCCCGATTCGTGCGGATTGGCCGAGCACATCACGTTGCGGTTCACGTCGCCGCAGCCGGCGATGCTGTCGAGCAGCACTTCGTTGAAGCCCTGAATGGTGCGCTGCAAATCGCGCTTCAGCACGCCATGAATCTGGAACGACTGCCGGGTGGTAAGCTTCAGCGTGTCGTTGCCGTAGCGCACCGTCAGCTCATCCATGCGCAGCCACTGCTCGGCATTCACGACGCCACCCGGCACCCGCACGCGCAGCATGAAGGAATAGAGCGGCTCCAGCTTTTGCCGCTTCCGCTCGCTTTCCAGGTCGCGGTCGGTTTGCTGGTAAAAGCCGTGAAACTTAATCAGCTGGGTATCATCGCCGGCAACCGCGCCGGTGATGGGGTTTTCCAGACTTTCGGCAATCGTGCCGCGCAGAAAGTTGCTGGCCGTCTTGATATGTTCGACTTCGGAGAGCTTCGGATTACTTGAGGTATCAGCCATATTAAGGTTGTGGCGAAGAAGGTACTGCGGATGGCTGCGCCGCATTGGCGCGCAGATCCAGATTGTGAAAATAGAACACCCGAATGGTGTGCTGATTACGATACGTATCCCCGGCGGGGAGTTGCTGAAACAGGTGCATGTAACCGGCTTGCAGCTGCGCCTGTTTGCTTATTTGGTATGCTACGCCCGCAAACAGACGGTTTTGATCGAAGTAGTTGTAGCGCACTTCCTTGCCCAAGTTAACCATTACCTCGTCATTCAGCAGCAGTTGCCAACTGCCGGGGTCGAAGTTGCGGTGCGTCAGAGGCAGGAACAGCGCCATGTTGAAGCGGGTTCGATAGTTGAAATTATAACCCGGCGCCAGCTCTTCGTTATTGCGGATATTACGCCGAAAACGCTCTTCCAGCCGCACCCACTGCATCAGCCTAGCCTTCGGAAACTTGGTAGACCACTGCACCTGCTGCCAGGGCCGGTGCTCCGGCTGACCAACACGGCGGGCGCCATCCGGAAAATGATGCACATAGGCATAACCACCCGTCAGACGCACGTCATCGGTGAGGTAATACGTGAGTCCAATGCGGGCTACCGTCTGGAACATGTCGTGCACAAACCGGTCATGCAGGCGCAGGTGCAAATCCGTCCAGGTGCCCCAGTGCTGAGAAAAGCGCGTTTGGTTGAACGCGCCTATCCACGTCTGGCGCTCCTGCACAAACTGCTTTTGCGCCCATAAAGGCTGAGCTGCCAGTAGCAGACTTGCAATCGAAAGAAAGAGTAGCCGCTTCATCCTTGACCTAGGTTTAGTGAAGCACGGTGTTGTCGAACGTCAGGGCCACGTAGTATAATCCACCGATGGTCGGGCCGGCCGCGTACTGGATGTAGCGGTTGTTTAACAAGTTCGCCCCGCCCACTTTGATCGTGGTTTTCAATGTCGGTACGCGTAAGTTAACCTGTGCATCCACCGTCTGGTAGGCCGGCACCCGACCGTTGGCCAGTGGGCTTTCCCAGTAAAAAGTGCTCTGGCGGCGCCACGCAATGTTGAAACCTAGGTTGCGCACCACCTCGCGGTTGCCAAACGAGGCGTTGATGGCCCACTTCGGCGTGTTAAAGCCCGTCACGAAAATATCGGCCTGGTCGTTGGCAGAAATGTTATTGTAGTTGACGTTGCCGCCCACCGTAAACTTCTGGTAGAAGTTGTAGTTCACGCCCAGCGTAGAGCCGTAGCTGTGGTAGTCGTTGCGGGCATTGGTATACACGCGGTAACGGTCCTGGCGGGCGTCGCGGTTGCTGCGCACAGCGGCCAGCACGGCATCATCCGAGCCCACGGGCACCTGGTTGCCGCTCGCATCTTTCGGCACGCTCACTTCCACCTGACCCAGGAAGCCGGAGTAGATGTTGTAGTAGGCATCCGCGTCAATCGACACTTTATTATCGAAGAGCACGCTGCGGTAGCCCACTTCATAGGAGTTGATCTGCTCAGGCTGCTCGCTGGGCAGGTTAGCTACTTGCAGCAGGTCGCGGTTCTGAGGAAGCAAAGCTGCCTGCGAGGTAGTGGTGCCGTTGTTAGCTGCTACATAGGCGTTTACAGCCGCGTTGAACTTGTCGATGGAGGCGCGCGTGTAGGAGTTTTGCAGGTAGTTCAGGCCTTCGTTCACGCGGGGCAGACCACCCACGCGGCGCACGTTGCCGTTGTTGACGAAAGAAAGTGCCTCAAACAGCGACGGAAAGCGCCAGCCATTCTGGTACGAAGCGCGGAAGTTGTGCTTCTCGGCTACCGTGTACACAGCGGCAATGCGCGGGTTTACTTTGGGCGTAAACTCCGGGTTATAATCTACGCGTAGCGAACCAGTTAGCTTCAGTCGGTCGGCGAGCAACAGCTTGGTAGCCTGGGCAAAGCCGCCGACTTTCTTGTAATACACGTAGTCGCCACCGGGCTGGTTCCGATCAGCCAAGGGGCGGCTGAAATCAACGAAGTTGTTGCCATCGGGAATAATCTGGTACACGCGGGCGTCGGCTCCCACCAACACGTCGGCAAACTTGATGCGCTGACCTAGGTTCCAGATTCCTTCCGTGTGGTAGGTACGGCTGCGCTGCGTGAGGGCAGCCCCACCGGGAATAGGCGCGTCCTTCACGTTCACGCCACTGTCCCAGTTGTTGGTTGCCACAATCTGCGCCTTCAAATCCTTGAAAGCCTGTGTGCCGGGCTCAGCGCGGCCAGCATCGGCGGCGGCGCGCGCATCTATCATGGCCTGACCTAGGTTAGTACCGCCCTTCAACGAGTTTTGCAACGCATCCTTGAACTTGGCGCCCCACACGGTATTGGAGCCGTTCTGCAAGTCCAGGTTCAGCGCCAACGGATTGAGGTTGTACGAGTTACCGGTGTTTTCAATCAGGCTATATGCCCGCACCGTGAAGTCGGCGCCTTTCAGCTCCAGCTTGTGGTTCTGCACCGTCACGCCATCCAACTGAATCTTGTTGCCGCGCTGAAACACGCCGTCCATCAACCCGAAGCGGTAGCCGTAGCTCAGCTCCAGCTTGTCCGTCAGCTTGTAGTGCAGACTGGCGTCGGCCTTGATGTTGCGCACCACAGGGTTCACGAGGTCCTTTTCGTAGTAGCCGGTGCGCGTCACCGTAAAGTTCTGGCTTTTACCGTTGTACGGAATGTTCACCGTCAGCGAGGAGTTGGTATCGTCGCCGTAGCGGTTCCACAAGTCAGCCGCTGGATTGTAAGCGCCCGATAGTTCGGGAAAGGCCGGGTTGGCCGTGGCTAGGTTCTGCGGGTTTTGGTCGGTTTGGGTGTTCGCCAGCCAGTCAGTACCTTGTAAGTAGCTCAGATTCACCTTATACGCCCAGCGTTGATCCGGACCGAGCGTCTGCGCCCAGCGCACCGCCGATTCCGTCAGCAAGCTAGGTTTGCGGTCGATGCCATCTACGTGGTTCACACCGCCCTTTTGGTACACGCTCAGGCCCTGGTAAGTGAAAGGGCTTTTGGTCGTAAGGTTCGCCATGCCGTTGATGGCATTCATGCCGTACAAAGCGGAGGCTGCGCCCGGCGTGATTTCCACGCTGGCTACGTCCAGCTCCGTCGGGCCGATAGCGTTGCCGAGCGGCACCCCTAGGGTCGCGGCCTGCATATCAACACCATCCACTAATTGCATGAAGCGGAAGTTGTTGGGGATATTGAAGCCGCGCGTATTGGGTACTTTAAACGTGAGGCTCGACGTAGTCATCTGCACGCCTTTCACGTTTTCCAGGGCGTCGTAAAAGCTAGGTGCCGGCGTTTCTTTAATGGCCCGAATATCAAGCTTTTCAATGGCCACCGGCGACTTCAGGCGGCTTTCCTCCACCCGCGAAGCCGATACTACGACCTCATTCGTCAGCACCGATTTCGACTCCAGCGACACCTGCAAGCGGCTGCTGGCACTAGCGACCTGGATTTCACGGGTTTCGTAGCCGATGAAGCTAAAAACCAGGGTAAAGGGAAAGCGCAGCCGCTCTTTCAGGGCAAAAGCACCGTTGGCGTCGCTTTGGGTACCTACGGCGCTGCCTTTTACGCTGATGGTGACGCCGGGTAGCGCCTGGTGGTTGCTATTGTCGCGGATGGTGCCGCTGATGGCAATGATGGGGTCCTGGGCCAGCGCGGATACCGCGCTGGTTAACAATAAAAGAAGCAGCAGCCAGAGTGAGGCATAGTAGTGTCTCATTGTCAATGATCTGTAATTTTCAAGAAAAGAAGAGTAAGCAGAAAGGCCGCTCAATCGAACGTGCGGCGGCCAGGCACCTGTCGCTGTATTTGCCGTCGTTATTAGACGAGCGCCGACGGACCGTCAACGCTGCCGTGGCAAATACCAGCAGCTAGCCCTGACTACAACATCGTTTCTGAAAAACACACACCATTACGGGTAACGAGTTCATTAGTAAAATTTTAGCGGTATCTTTTCTACTTATGGCCGCTGAATTTCAGGGCGAGCACGAGCGACCTCCTTATTTTTAAGGAGAAGCGAGAGGAACTTCACTTACTGAACACGCTTGTTAAAAATGTCATGCTGACGCGGAGCAGCCGGCTTGCAGCACCAACTCCTAGGTGGTGACGAAGAAGCAGCCAAAATGCTTTCCGCGTCAGCATGACCGGGCGCTTACGCTAGCTTTTACGCTCAACTGTGCTAGCTCATTTTACTCTCTTAATACACGTCTTCGAGGTAACGGCGCTGCTTTTTCAGGTTACGCACGTAGTCGGCGGCGGCATCGGCACCTAAGCCGCCTTCACGCTGTACTACTTCCGTCAGCGCCGTTTGGATGGCGGCACCCAGGCGCACTTTGTCGCCGCATACGTAGAAATGGGCGCCGTTTTCGAGCCAGCCGTACACCTCTTTCGAGTTTTCCAGCAGGCGGTTCTGCACGTAGATTTTCTCGGCCTGGTCGCGGGAGAAGGCAACGTGCAAGTTGCTGAGCTTCCCTTGCTTAAGATACTGCTGCCACTCCGTCTGATAGAGAAAGTCGGTGGTGAAGTTGGGGTTGCCGAACAGCAGCCAGTTACGGCCGGCGGCACCTAGCTCCACGCGCTCCTCCACGAAAGCCCGGAACGGCGCCACGCCCGTCCCCGCGCCTACCATGATGATGTCAGTATCGGTGTTTTGGGGCAGCTTGAAGTACTCGTTATGCTCCACAAACACTTTCACCACGTCATCTACCGCTATGCGGTCGGCCAGGAACGTCGAGCAGGCGCCCTGCTTCCGACGCCCAAAGGCTTCGTAGCGCACGGCACCCACTGTGAGGTGTACCTCATCGGGGTGGGCCAGCAGGCTGGAAGCAATGGAATACGCCCGGCTCGGCAGCGGCCGCAGGGTTTCCACCAACGTCTGGGCCGATAGCTCCGCCGGGAAATCGGTGAGCAGATCGGCGATGTCGCGACCGTAGAGATAAGGCTGTAGTTGCTTCGTATCAGTCAGCAGCTCTTGCAGTTGCGCGTGCGGCGCCAAAGCAGCGTAGCGCTCTACCACGTCGCGCGTCAGCACCGACAGTTCCCGGCGGTTCGCCAACGCCGCCGACAGTGGCAGCCGCTCCGTACCTAGGTTCACCGACTCGCCCTCGGGCAAGCGCGCGGCCTTCAACACCTCTTCCACCAAGGGGTCTTCGTTGACGGGCACCACCGCCAGCGCATCACCCGGCTCGTAGTGCAGCCCCGAACCCACTAGGTCCAGCTCCAAGTGGTACGTCTCCTTCGACGAGCCGCGGCCGTTGAGCTGAATACTTTCCAGAACCCTAGCTTCCCAAGGGTGCTTACGCGAATAAGCAGTGGGAGCTGGTTCCGCTTTCACGGCGGCCGGAGCACTTGCGGCGGGAGCCGCAGCCGAAGCCGCAGGTGCGGGCGCGAACTCGCTGGTAATCTTCTCTAGTACAGCCTCAATCCATTCTTCAGCAGCGGCTTCAAAGTCGACGTCGCAATCGACGCGGTCCGAGATGCGCTGGGCACCTAGCTCGGCAAGGCGCTCATCGAAGTCGCGACCGATCTTGCAGAACTCTACATAGCTTTTATCACCTAGGGCCAGCACGGAGTAGCGCAATTCGGGCAGCTTCGGCGCACGCTTGCTGAACAGGAACTGGTGCAGCTCCTCGGCCGATACGGGCGGATCGCCCTCCCCTTGCGTGCTCACCACAACCAGCATCAGCTTCTCCTGGGCCAGGTTACGCGTGGCGTAGTCGTTCATGTCCTTCACCTCTACTTTGAGGCCGCGGCCGGTAGCAGCGTCGGCAAGTTGCTTCGCAACTTTCTTACTGTTACCCGTTTGGGAGCCAAAAAGTACGGTAATCGTAGGCACTGGCGCGGTGGCCGGAGCAGGTGCCGCAGCCGTCGAAGCAGGCGCGGTCTGCGGCGATGCGGTGCCGTTGCCTGCGGCGTAACGGCCATAGAAATAGCCACTTATCCACAGCAGCTGCTGCTCGGTCAGGTTGCCCGAGAGCTGCTGAAGCGTTGCGTCGTCGAGGCCCGCGGGAAGAGTTGTGCCTTGTAAAGATGTCATGTTTGCTGATTCTTATTTCTGGTTTTTGGTTGTTTGTTTTTGGTTTTTGGCTTGTTCCCAGTCATTATTCCTCGCCAGGCTCGGAATGACGTTCTGCGGTGCGTGTCAGATGCTTCCTCTCGTCAGCATGACGTTCTGGAACAAGCCAAAACCAAAAACAAACAACCAAAAACGATAAACCAACCCTTAGATTGAGAAGGCTAGGGCTCCTGGTTCTGCTTCGGTAAACAACTCGGGGTCAGTTGCTTCAATCAGGCCGGCGGCTACGGTGTTGCCCGTTTGCTCGTCAACGAGGATGAAGGAGCCAGAATCACGGTTCTGACGGTAGGGGTCGGCCACAATGGGCGCGGCCGTTTTCAGTCGCACCCGCACAATTTCGTTGAGTTTGGCTTCGTCGGTCGCAACGTGCGTGAAGGTCTGCACATCGATTTTGTACAGAATTGTTGGCAGCGAGGCCTTTACCAGCGCCGAGTGGTGCTGAAGCAGGAACTTCCGACCACCCCGCAACGGCGCTTCCGCCATCCAGCACAGCGTTGCTTCCAACTCGCGCGTGATGTGCGGCACCTGCTTCACCGGCACGATAGAATCGCCGCGGCTCACGTCCACGTCGTCGGTCAGACGCAGGATGACACCCAGCGGCGCTACCGCACTTTCTACCTCCTGCTGGTTGATTTCGATGGCTTCAATGGTCGTTTCCACCCCCGAGGGCAGCACCGTTACCTTGTCGCCCTTGCGGTACGTACCGCTCTGAATACGACCAGCGTAGCCCCGATAGTCAGGCAGCTCATCAGTCTGCGGACGAATAACATACTGCACCTGGAAGCGTGAATCGCGAACGTTGGCTTCTTCCGTAGCCGGCACGCTTTCCAGGTGTTCCAGCAAGCTAGGTCCTTTGTACCACGTCAGGTGCGCCGATCGCTCCACAATGTTGTCGCCGTGCAAAGCGCTCAGCGGAATGGGCACCACGTTCGTCAGCCGGAGCTGTTTGGCAACTTCGGCGTAGTCGGTTACAATTTTATCGAACACTTCCTGGCTGTGGCCAACCAGGTCCATCTTGTTCACGGCCAGCACAAAGTGACGGATGCCGAGCAGCGCGGCCACCATCGAGTGACGGCGGGTTTGCTCAATCACACCCAGGCGGGCATCAACCAGCACAATAGCTAGGTCGGCGTTGGAGGCGCCGGTCACCATGTTGCGGGTGTACTGCACGTGGCCGGGCGCGTCGGTGATGATAAACTTGCGGCGCGGCGTGGTGAAGTACTTGTACGCCACGTCGATAGTAATGCCTTGTTCGCGCTCGGCACGCAGGCCGTCGGTGAGCAAAGCTAGGTCAACGGTGCCGTGTACCGTGGGCTTGTTCTCCAGAGCCGCCAGAATATCCAGCGACACGGAGTCACTGTCGTACAGCAAGCGCCCGATGAGCGTGCTTTTGCCGTCGTCAACGCTGCCGCAAGTGATAAAACGTAATAGATCCATGTGGAGGTGAGATTGTGAGTGGTGAAATGGTGAGTTGTGTGTCGAAAGTGAAGCGTGAGATAAGCAAAGCAGAGGCACTGATGCAGTCCAGTTATCCACTCACCATCTCACTAGTTCACCATCTCACCACTTTAAAAATAGCCGTTGCGCTTGCGGTCTTCCATGCCCGCTTCCGAGATGTTGTCGTCGAGGCGGGTGGCGCCTCGCTCGCTTACTTTGGCGAGTAGCAGATCTTCGATGATGTCGTCGATGGTGCTAGCGTTGCTCTCCACGGCCGCCGTGCAGGTCGAGTCGCCGACGGTGCGGTAGCGCACTTGGCGCTTCACGATTTCGTCGGTTTCATCCAGCTGAAGATGTTCGCTCAAACCTAGGAGTTGGCCGCTGGGCAGCACCACGCAGGCGCGCTCGTGGCCGAAGTAGATGCTAGGCAGGGCTATATTTTCGCGCTGAATGTAGCGCCACACGTCCAGCTCGGTCCAGTTGGAAATGGGGAACACGCGCACGTTTTCACCCTTCTGAATCTTGCCGTTGTAGATGTTCCACAGCTCGGGGCGCTGGCGCTTGGGGTCCCACTGGCCAAACTCGTCGCGGACGGAGAAGATGCGCTCCTTGGCGCGGGCCTTTTCCTCGTCGCGGCGGGCGCCACCGATGCAGGCGTCGAACTCAAACTCTTCGATTACGTCCAGCAGCGTGTAGGTCTGCAAAGGGTTACGACTCGGAAACTTGCCGGTAGCATCGCGCAGGCCGCGCTGCTTGATCGTGTCCTCCACCTTGCGCACGATCAGCTTTTCGCCTAGGCGGGCTGCTAGCTCGTCGCGGTAGGCCAGCACCTCCGAAAAGTTGTGGCCCGTATCAACGTGAACCAGCGGGAACGGGAACCGCCCTGGCCGAAAGGCCTTTTCCGCCAGTCGCGTCAGCACGATAGAGTCTTTGCCACCCGAAAACAGCAGGGCTGGACGTTCAAACTGTCCGGCCACTTCCCGCATGATGTGGATTGCTTCGGCTTCCAGGCGGTCGAGGTAATCTAAATGAGAGGTACTCATGAAATGATTCGTTACTTTCAGAAAGAGTAGGTTGTCATTCCGAGCAGCGTGAGAATCTGGGTCAATACCTAGGTTTTCACTCAGATTCCTCGCATCGCTCGGAATGACAAATCAGCTTAATTGCTCGGCGTGGGTGTGGTGCTGGTTATCGGCTCCACCACCGGGTCGGGGCCGTCGTGGGTGCCGTGCGTGTGCAGGCCGCACTCCTTGGCCGATTGATCTTCCCACCACCAGCGGCCGGCGCGGAAATCTTCGCCGGGCTGAATGGCGCGGGTGCAGGGTGCGCAACCGATGCTCACGAAGCCTTGCTTGTGCAGCGGGTTCACCGGGATGCCGTGCTCACGCACGTAGTCCCAGCATTGGTCCCAAGTCCAGTCAAACAGCGGGTGTACTTTAATGAGTTGGTGCGCTTCGTCCCACTCCACCGGGTGCATCTCCTGGCGGTTCGCCGACTGCTCGGCGCGAATGCCAGTGAACCACAATTGCTGACCCGCCAGCGCCCGGTTCAGGGGCTCTACTTTGCGGATGTAGCAGCATTCTTTGCGGTTTTCTACGCTTTCGTAGAAGCTGTTCGGTCCTTTTTTGAGCATCAGCTCCTGGATGCTTTGCTGGTCCGGAAAGTACGTTTCAATGGGCTTTTCGTACTTCAACAGGGTCTTGTTCCAGGTGGAGTAAGTTTCCTGGAAGTTGCGCGCCGTATCGAGCGTGAAAACCTTGACCGGCAGATCATTGGTAAAGATCAGATGGCTAATTATCTGGTCTTCAATGCCAAAAGAAGTCGAAAAAACGGCTTTATCGGGGAAAAGAGAAGCGGCGTAGGTGAGTATCTCAACTGCACTACGTCCGGCTAATTCCTGACGCAGGTCGTTGACCCGGTCTTCAGATAGTAGTTGCATAATTAGAAGAAATCAAGGATTCTGGAGGGCTAGCCTCGGTTTTGCAGTAGGGCCAGCGGGCCGGCCTGATTGTTTGCCAACTTGTAAGTGGCTACTGCTGTACGTCTGGCTAAGCCTCAATGGCTATTACCAGTGTATAAACCAAGAAAAGGAGGAAATGATGCGCGAAACGTTACTAAAACCGCATGAGCCCGGCCATACACATGCCACAACATCCATGCTGTACGGAAGCAGAGGTGGTGGGATAGGCAGCGGGGGTCAGCAAGAGTTTCACGGCTGTGTTGTTTTTATATAATCAGGACTTGGCACCGTTCCGGATGTTCCGGGGGTTGTCGGCGTTTCGTCGAGCCTGTCTCTCCACGCCTCTGTATAAAAACAATCCTTTGGTCAGAAAGATTGAATGGGCGCAAAGGTAATAGCCGATTTTTAATAATCATAGACTATATTTTTTGGATGCCCTGCGCTTTGCGACCAGGTTTAGGTGGGTGGCCAATCCTGTCGGGCAGACTTTGTATTCTGCTCGATAAGCCCCTTAAAATCGGCGCAGATTCGTAAACCGGCCGCTACTTCCCTGCTGTTTACCGCGCTGCGTGCCGTACCTTCGCGCGGTTTTTACGCTGCTTTATCCGAATGTCCTTCACACTGCCGGCGGAGTTTGCCTCGCGCCCTACGCCTTTTTATTACTACGACCTAGCCCTGCTAGAGCAAACCCTGACGGCTTTGCAACAAGCCGCTCAGCCCCGCGACTTTCACGTGCATTATGCCTTGAAAGCCAACGCCAACCTGCCCATGCTGGAGCGCATCCGGCAGCACGGCCTGGGTGCCGACTGCGTGAGCGGCGGCGAAGTGCAGCGCGCTCTGGACTCCGGTTTTGCCCCGCAAGACATTGTCTTTGCCGGCGTGGGCAAGTCGGATGCGGAGCTGAACCTAGCCTTGGCCGCCGATATCTGGTGCTTCAACGTGGAGTCGGTGGAGGAGCTGGTAGTGCTGAATGAGCTGGCCGGCGCCCAGAATCGCCGTGCCCGCGTGGCGTTGCGCGTAAACCCCAACGTGGACGCGCACACCCACCACTATATCACGACGGGTCTGGAAGCCAACAAGTTCGGTATTAGCTTATCCGATTTGCCGGCCGTGGTGGCGCAGCTGCCTTCACTGCCCAACCTGGAGCTGGTTGGCCTGCACGCCCACATTGGCTCGCAGATTACGAACCTAGGTGTGTTCGGGGAACTCAGCCAGAAGTTGAACGAGCTGCAAGACTGGCTTCAGGATCAGGGCTACTCCCTGCCCCACCTCAACGTGGGCGGCGGCCTGGGTATTGACTATCAAACGCCCGACAAAAACCCGGTTCCGGACTTCGAAACGTACTTCCGCACTTTCCAGCAGCACCTTGTGCGCCGCCCCGGCCAGAAGGTACACATGGAGCTAGGTCGCGCGGTGGTGGCGCAGTGCGGCACGCTTATCAGCCGGGTGCTGTTTGTGAAGCGCAGCCAGCAAACGCAGTTCGCCATCCTCGACGCGGGCCTTACCGAGCTGATTCGCCCGGCGCTCTACGGCAGCCACCACCACATCCAGAACCTGAGCAGCCAAGGCTCCGTGCAGCCTTACGACGTGGTCGGCCCCATCTGCGAGTCCTCCGACCGCTTCGGCCAGGAAGTGCTGCTGCCCGAAACCAAGCGCGGCGACCTGATTGCTTTGCGCTCGGCCGGTGCTTATGGCGAGGTTATGTCGTCGCATTATAATTTGAGAGAGAAAGCGCCGGCGTATTATGCCTAGCTTATTGTCTGAACCACGGATTCGTCCGGATTTTTCGGATTACACAGATTTTGTGGACGAGTAACAACCTAGGTTCTGGTCAGCAAAAAAGCCTTTCCGCTTGTGGAAAGGCTTTTCTGTTTTAAACTGTAATCGGGATTAAGAGATGAGGACAGAACCGAATCGTCCACAAAAATCCGTGTAATCCGTCCGAATCCGTGGTTCAGATATTACCAGTAGATCGTCCACTTTCCCAAGGTTTCCTGTTGCGTGAAATAGCGCAGCATCCACTTGCGCTCTTCTTTTAGCTCACCTTTTACTAGGAGCGCCGGATGCTGCACGAGCAAGCTACCTAGGTACGGCTCTTGCTGCGAGTCGGGCAGGATGATGAGGTTACGGCGCCACGTTTCGTCGGCTTCGAATTGCGTTTCGCGGTGAAGGCTTTCGTTGCCGTCGTAGAGTGAAACCGGCAGCTTGCCTAGCTCGAACGCCAGGGAAGGCAGCAACTCATTGTATACCAACACAGTCCGGTCGGTGAGGTGATGCGCGCGCAGAAATTCCGCCAGCGGTCGGCTGCCGTTGAAAGCTAGCTCATTCTGATTCATGAGGGGCTTGGCCGTGAGCAGCAGCGTGGCGGTAAATACCACCGTAGCCGCCAAAATGCGCGGCGCGACGCGCACCTGTTCCCAGAACGTAAGCAGCAGCACCATCACCACGACGCCCGCAGCCGGCCAGATAATCGTGAGCGGACTCATTTCCAATGGCAGCTGCGGAAAGACAGTCACCATCACCGGCAACAGACACAGCATCGCCAGCAGAAAGCCATAAAACGTGATGATGCCCACGTACCAGTGGTGCAGCACCGCGTCGGTGAGGCGACCTAGGTAGTAGACGGTCAGCAGCGCCACCCCCGGAAAAATCGGCAGCACGTAAAGCAGCAGCTTCGACTTGGAGATGGAGAAGAAGATGAGCGGCAGTATTACCCAGAAAATAAGCACGTTGCGCCACTGTTGCGGCACGTCGCGCCAGGGTGTGCGCACGGCTTGGCTAATCAAGGCTACCGACCACGGCAGGCTCGTGGCGGGTGCCAGCACCACATAAAACCACCACGGCTTCGCGCGATTGAAGGTGGCCGCGTTGGCGAAGCGCTCCACAGTATGCTCAAAGAGAAAGTAGCGCACAAAGGCCGGATTTTCAGCCACTAAGTACAGATACCAACTCAAACCGACCAGCACAAAAAGCACAGTACCTAGGGCGTGATGCTGGGTGAACGGCCGGCGGGTTTGCCCTTGCTTGAAGTAAAACCCAATAACGGCCATCAGCGGCAGCACAAAGCCAACCGGACCTTTGGTCAGGAAAGCCAGCCCTAACCCAATCCAAAACAAGTACAGCCACCGCGCGCCGCCCGTATAGTAGTAGCGCAGAATGCCATAAGTAGCCGCCAGCTCTAGCGTGGCCAGGTACGCATCCGTTGTCACGTTGAGCGCCGAAATCAGCACGACGGGCAGCGTGCCGTAGATGATGGCCGCCGCCAACGACCGGCCCCGGTCGCCACGAAATAGCAGCTGACCCAGGCCATACACCAGTAAAATCTGCAACAGTACGGCCAGGATGGGCAAAATCCGTACGGCCGCCGCATCCGCGCCGAACACACCTAGGCCAGCCGCCACCAGCCAATACGTAAGTGGCGGCTTGTGAAAGTGCTGAATACCAAGCAGCCGCGGGTGCAACCAGTCTTGTCCGGTCAGCATTTCGCGCCCGATCTCGGAGTAGCGCGCCTCGCTGCTTTCCAGCGGCCCCCAGCTGCCGATGTTCACCAGAAAAGCTAGCCCCAGCACCAGCAGAAACAACCAGAGCCAGGAACGGGAAGTGATAGGCAACGACTTCATAAGGCAATTCGACGGAAAGTAAGAAGGAAAGCGGCTGCAATATTAGCCAAATGCGCAGTGGGCTGATGAAGTGTTCTTCTAACTAACGGCATCCCAACTGGTTGTCAACGTACATCCTTTTTCGCCCGCCCATGAAAATCCTGCTCACTGGTGCCAATGGCTACATCGGCCAACGCCTGCTTCCGCTGCTGGTGGAGGCCGAACACGAGGTGGTTTGCCTGGTGCGCGACCCGCGTCGCTTCGAACTGCCTGAGCGTCTGCGCGCCCGCGTGACCGTGGCGCAGGGCGACCTGCTCCAACCTAGCTCCCTGCGTGACCTGCCCCGCGACCTGGATGCCGCTTACTACCTGGTGCATTCCATGAGCGGCCACGACAAGGACTTCGTGCGCTCGGAGCAGGAATCGGCGCAGAACTTCGTTGATTATCTGGACCAGGCCACCGCCAGGCAGATTATCTACCTGAGCGGCATCGTGAACGACCAAGGGCTTTCGGCGCACCTACGCTCGCGCAAGGCGGTAGAATCGGTGTTGGAGCAAGCCGCGAAAGCTAGCTTGACGGTGCTGCGGGCCAGCATTATCATTGGCTCGGGTTCGGCGTCGTTTGAGATTATCCGGGATTTGGTGGAGAAGCTGCCCGTGATGGTGACGCCGCGCTGGCTCAACTCGCGCTGCCAACCCATCGGTATTCGCGACGTCATGTTTTACCTCACGGCCGTGCTCGACAACCCCGCTTGCTTTGGCCAGAAGTTCGACATCGGCGGGCCGGATGTACTGACTTACAAGCAGATGCTGCTCGGGCTGGCGGAGGTGCGCGGCTACCGGCGCTACATAATCACGGTGCCGGTGCTCACGCCGCGTTTGTCGTCGTGGTGGCTGTTTCTGGTGACGCGTACCACCTTTTCGTTGGCGCAAAGCTTGGTGGAGAGTCTGCGTAATGACACCGTGGCTGATGCTGGCCGCAGCATTCAAGCCGTCGTGCCGCACGCGTGCATGAGTTACCGCGAAGCCCTGGAGCTAGCTTTTTCGCGCATCGAGCAGAACGAAGTCATCAGCAGCTGGAGCGACGCGCTGAGCAGCGGCGTCATCAAGAAAAACTACATGGACTTCGTGCAGATTCCGCAGCACGGCGTGCTCACGAACCGGCAGGTACTCAGCTTCACCCGCGACCCCAATGAGGTACAGCGCAACGTGTGGAGCATTGGCGGCGAAAGAGGCTGGTACAAAGTGGATTGGCTCTGGCGCATCCGTGGGCTCATGGACAAGTTTGTGGGTGGCGTGGGGCTACGCCGCGGCCGCCGCTCTCCTACCAAGCTCCGCGCCGGCGACCCACTCGATTTCTGGCGCGTACTCGTGGCCGACCGTACCAGCCGCCGTTTGCTGCTTTACGCCGAGATGAAGCTGCCCGGCGAGGCATGGCTGCAATTCCGCATTCTGGATAACGAAGATGGAAGCCACCGGCTGGAGCAGCTGGCCGCTTTTCGTCCGCACGGGTTGGCGGGGCGGCTTTACTGGTACTCGTTGGTGCCGTTTCACTTTATCATCTTCCGCGGCATGATCGAAAACATCGTGCAGTATGGAGAAACGGTGTCGGTACAACACGCGCTGACTCCGGCCGTGAACGGGTAAAAACCTAGCTTTCAAACCGCCGCACCAGCCACATAATCAGGCTGAGCAACAAGCTGAGCAGCAGCATCGAACCGAATGGCGCATAGAGCCGGAAGCCCGGCCGCTCTACGCGCACATCGCCAGGCAAGCGGCCAAACCAACTGAGCCAGCTGCCGCCACCCAGCCAGAGAAAAGCCCCGAGCAGCACCACCCCCAGGCCAATCAGAACCAGTATCTTACCGAGTTGGGGTGTCATTGTTGTCGTTTATAGGGCGCCATTTCTGCGTCTCGCGTAGTTTGTACAACAAAGAGTAAAGATGGTTGAGGCCGAATGTGCCCTGCTCCCCACAATCCTCAACTTCAAATACTTTATCCTGATCGTAGCTAACGCGCAGATGCTCGGTTCCTGCGTCAGTCCAATTGACTGTATAGCTCACGGTTGCGTTTCGCAGCCTAATTATTTGGAGCACCCGCTGAATCCGGTTGAAGCTTACCGTATCTACGGTTGCCTGGAAGGAGCCAACCGGCCGCGGCGACGAAAACGGCCCCCAAGCCCCATAGTCCTTTAGCTGCCGATAAATAGCCGTCCGATCCGCTAAAATGGTGATTTCAGTGGCGGTATCATAGTCGTGCAACCCGCTCGCTATTTCTATCTTCTCAAGCTGATGCTTACTTGGATGCCGGTTGTACTCCATAAAGGCCCCGTGTTGGAACACTAACGTATCTAGCTGAAGCACTGATGGCAACACCAGATTCCCCGGTTGACTATTGAGAGGAGTTACGGCGTGAAAGTAGACAATGGCTGGTCTGTTTTCCAGCCGGATGACAGTTGGCTGCTCACAATGCCCTTGTCCTCGTCCGTACAGTCTTCGGGGCTCGCACTGCTGGTTGCCGTAGTTCATAAATAGCCACGGCTCCGTTCCTTCGGTCCACTTAGAGCTTCTGCGACGTAACACCAGCAGATCAGCATACCCGTTGCCGTCGAAATCAGCTTTTACCCACGGCTCGACTAGCAGCTTGGCACACTGCTTCTGGCAGGCAAGACCGAACTGTATCAATGTGGTATCAACCAGGAACCTAGGATAGAAGTAGTTCTTTCTCGGCTCGTGTTGCACAATCCACACCTCTACGTCTGCCACCGTACGCAGCGAATCAACGTCACTCGGAATAACAAGCTGCGGAATAATCGACTGGAGCTGCGCCTTGACAGAAAACGCCAGGACCAGAAATAAACCTGGCAGCAACAGTTTTGTCAAGGTGTGCGCGACACTCATAAACCTAGCTTTTCGAGTGCCTACGTGTTACTGCCAGAAAAGCTGCACCAGCACAATTATGGCTATTACCAGTGCCGCGTACACGCCCAGCGCCCACCACTCGCCGGGGTCCCTGAAGTTGTAGGGGTGACGCTTGCGGGCGGCTTGCTGCACCCACACCGACACCACCGTGCCGCCGGTAGACAGGCCCAGCGCCAGCGTCTGCGGAATGGCTTGGCGGAATAACAGCAATAAAGCCACGAGCGGCACCAGACCGACGAGGTAGCCCAGCAGGCGGGTAGTGAAGAGGTTGGAAGCCATAAGCAGCGAAGGTAGCACGAAGTGACAACTTCGCTTGGTGTGGCGTTGAACGTGGACGGACAACCTACCTAGGTTGCCAGCCCGGCAATCTGGTTGAGCATGTCGCCGTCCAGCGGCTTGGTGAAATAGCCTTTCACTTCCGCATAGCGCTTCGACTTCTCAATATCGTCGGGGTCGATGGAAGACGTCAGCACGCACACGCACACGGTTTTTTGCAAGGACAAGGAGGAAAAAGCCTCCAGAAACTCCCACCCATCCATCACCGGCATGTTCAGATCCAGCAGAATCAGATCCGGAATTGCGGCGGGCTGCTGCGCCACCACCTGAAGCGCATTGAACGCTTCCTGCCCATTCATGTATTTCTTCACCTCCCCAAAAGCATCGTTCTGACTGACGATCAGCTCCGTTATAGTGGATGTAATCAGGTCGTCTTCAACTATATAAATCAGATTGAATGCTCTCATTAAAATAGACTTTAAAAGTTGAACCCACTCCCACTTCGCTTTCTATCTCAATCTTACCATTCATCGCTTCGATCTGATTCTTGGTAATGAAGAGTCCAACGCCTCGGGCGTCTTCATTGTTATGAAATGTTTTGTACATCCCGAATACCTTACTGCGGTTGCGCGTCAGGTCGATACCTAGGCCATTGTCTGTGATGGTGAGCACCGTGTACTCGCCTTGCTCATACGAGCCGATGGCGATGGTGGGCGCCGCATCCGGCGAGCGATATTTGACGGCATTACTGAGCAGGTTCAGCAGAATACTATCCAAGTACGCGGGCACCACATTCACCGTCACTTCGGCCGCAATGTCGTTCGTCACGGTCACCTGGCTTTCGTGCAGCAGGATATTCAGCGCCTGCAAGGTTTTGTCGACTTCCAGCCTCAGCAGGCGCGGCTCGCGCGGCTGGTTGAAGGTGCTGTTGGCCGTCACTATCTCGTTGAGGTTCACAATGGTTTCGGCCAGCTTGTCGGTGCTGGTTTTCAGCATCTGCAAAAACATGGCGGCCTGCTCCTCGCTCTTAGCATTCTGCATCAGCTTCACCAACGACGTGAGGTTGGCCGAGTGCGAGCGGATGTTGTGCGAGATGATGTAGGCAAAGTTCTGCAAGCGCGTATTCTGCTGCTTGGTGAGTTCCAGCAGCCGCTTCGAACGTTCGAGATTATCGAGCAGCAGCGTTACGTCGTAGCCCACGCACAGGATTTCGCCCACCTGCCCTTCGCCGTTGAGCACGCCCTTAAATTCCCAGTGATTGGACCTGATTGTGCCGTCTTTGTAAGGCTTGCGCAGGATAACCTGCTGCGGCACCTCCGGCCGCGCAAAGCACTGTCCCACCACGGTCAGGCATTTGGCCCAGTCCTCTTCAACAATACTCTCTAACGAGTTGGTACCGATGATCTTACTATCGTAGCCAAAACGCTCGTAGAAGAAATCGTTGACGTAGGTGTAGTTGCCCCGCGCATCGGTCTTGATGATGTAGACGGACTGGTTGCTCAGGATCGAGCCGTAGTGGCTGGCCAGCTCCTGGGTGTACACTTCTTCGTTGCGCTGCCTGGTGATGTCGAGCAGCACACCTAGCATGCGGTAGGGCTGCCCGGCCATGTCGCGGAGCACCAGCCCGGAGCAATGCAGCCAGACGTTGGTGCCGTTCTGGTGGGTACACCGCACCAACTGCGTGTAGCTGTACGACTGATTGGCGATGCATGCCTCCGTATGCGCTTCAATAGCGGCCAGATCTTCCTGGCTCAAAACGGTGTGCCAGGCTTCGGTTTCGTGGCCTACTATTTTCCAGAATTTAGAACTTGCCCACTTGTTGCGCGTAGTAGCCAAGTCCCAATACCAGAGCCCGCCTAAAGAAGATTCTTGAATAAAGTCAAAAATCCCACTATCTGTTTTCTGTAGTTGATAAAGCTCTTCTCGTAGGTAACTCATTTTTGCGTAGTGATTGATTATGCTAGACTACACCGTTGTATAACCCTATTTGGTGCGTACCAACTACCGTTAGCACAAGCAAAAGTACAGCCCTTCTTAATAAACTTACCTACGTTTTTTACAAAAGCCCGGATCTGCTACAGCTAAGCTAGGCATTGTTATAATCCATTCCTATTACAGGACAATGCCGGCTTACTCCTTCTCAAACACGGGTTCAATATGGCCATCGGCGCCGATTTGCAAGGCCGCCGCGTAGCGCGCGCCCGTCCGTTGCGACAAGAAGCCGCGAATGACGCCGGTCTTGCCTTTGCGTAGCAATTGGCTCATCTGCACCTCGCTCAGCGTTTTGCCGCCCCACTCAAACGGCGCCCGAAACTGGCAGTCCTCGCGGAAGCGGGAGCAGCCCCAGGCCGCTTTGCCGCGCAGCATGGTACCTAGCTTGCACACGGGGCACGGAATCACGCCGGGGTCTTGCGGCGTGGTCGGCTTGCTTTCGGCGGCGCGCACCAGCTCCAATTTGTGTTGCGGCGTGAGACGCACGGCCGCGTCGAACTTGGCGCCGGCATCATCCACGAAGCTTTTAATAACCGGCGTCCGGCCTTTGGTGAGCAGCGCACTTACCTGCTTATCCGTCAGCTTCTTGCCTTCAAAGTCGGCCGGCAGCCGAAACTGGCAGTTCTCCCGAAAACGGGAGCAGCCAAACGCCGTTTTGCCCCGCAAAATGTGCCCCGCCCCGCAGCTTGGACATGGACCTAGGCTGCCCGGAATAGCGGGCGTAGCTGGCTTAGGCGCAGGCGCTTGTGAGCCACCTTTAGCAGCAGCCGTGGCTGCTACTTCCGGTGCCCCAACGGTGATAGAACGCCGCGAGCCGTCCTGCTTCACTTCCAGCACCATTTCGCGCACCAGCGTCTTCAACTCGCCCAGGAACTGGTCCGAATCCAGGTTGCCAGCTTCGATCTGGCGCAGCTTCCGCTCCCACTGCCCCGTCAGCTCCGCCGATTTCAGCGTGGGGTTGCGAATGAGGCCAATGAGCTCAACACCCGTTGGTGTGGGCACGATCTTCTTTTTATCGCGCCGAATGTAGCCGCGTTTGAACAGCGTTTCGATGATAGCGGCCCGCGTGCTAGGTCGCCCAATGCCGTTTTCCTTCATGGCCTGGCGCAGTTCATCATCGTCGATGTTGCGGCCGGCGGTTTCCATGCCGCGCAGCAGCATAGCTTCGCTGTACTCGCGCGGAGGCTGCGTCACTTTTTGGTCGAGGCGCGGCTTGTGCGGGCCACTCTCGCCTTTCTCGAAGGTAGGCAGCACGGTGTTCACCACGTCATCATCGCCTTCAGTGCCGGCTTTCGGCGTGGCGGGTGCTTGCTGCGCAGCCGGGTCGCCGTACACCACACGCCAGCCAGGATTCAGAATTTGTCGACCACGCACGCGGAACGGATAGCCGGCGGCTTCGGCCGTTACGGTCGTGTTCGACACTTCGCAGTCAGGGTAAAAAGCCGCCAGGAAGCGCCGCACGATAATGTCGTACACGCTTGATTCGTAGCCACCCAGGCCGTTGGCGCTGGCACCCGTCGGGATAATGGCGTGGTGGTCGGTGACTTTCTGGTTGTTAAATACCTTCGTCGATTTGCGGATTTTATCGGCCAACAGCGGCGCGGTGAGGCTGTGGTACGCACCCAGGCCTTTCAGAATACCAGGAATCTTGGGGTACTGGTCGTCGGGCAGATAGGTGGTGTCGACGCGCGGGTAGCTCACTACTTTCTTTTCGTAAAGGCTCTGCACCGTCTTGAGCGTGTCTTCGGCCGATAGACCTAGCTGGTTGTTGCACTGCACTTGCAGCGAGGTCAGGTCGAACAGCGCCGGCGGCGACTCGTAGCCTTTCTTGATTTCGACGCCGGTTACGGTGAGCGGCGCGGGCTGCACGGCAGCTAGGGCCGCTTTAGCTTCTTCCTCGCTCACGAAGTAGCCGCGGGCCTTCAACCTAGCTTTTTCATCGGGCTCATCGTCGTCGGCTTTGCTTTTCTTGGGCGGCGCGACGTGGCTGAACATGGTGCCGCGGTACTCGGTGCGCAACACCCAGTACGGCTCCGGCTTGAAGTTCTGAATTTCGTGGTAGCGGTCCACGAGCAATGCCAGGGTTGGGGTTTGCACCCGCCCGATGCTAAGCACCTGCTTTTGGCCGGCGGCGTACTTGAGCGTGAACAAGCGCGTGGCGTTCAAACCCAGGAGCCAGTCGCCCACGGCGCGGCTCTTGCCGGCCTGGTAGAGGCGGTCGAACTCGGCGCCGTCGCGCAGGTTCTGGAAGCCCTGGCGAATGGCTTCTTCCGTCAAAGACGAAATCCAGAGGCGCTTGAAGGGCTTGCGGTACTTGGCCTCGGTGAGCACCCAGCGCTGAATAACTTCTCCCTCCTGCCCCGCGTCGCCGCAGTTAATGACTTCTTCGGCGTTGGCCAGCAGGTTCTTGATAACGTTGAACTGGCGCACCACGCCGTCGTCGCGGCGCATGAGCTTGATGCCGAAGTTCTCGGGCACCATGGGCAGGTCGTGGATGCTCCAGCGCTTCCACTCGGGGCGGTAGTCTTCGGGTTCGCGCAGCTGGCAGAAGTGCCCGAAGGTCCAGGTGACTTGGTAGCCGTTGCCCTCAAAGTAGCCGTCCATCTTCCGGTTGGCACCGATGACGTGGGCAATTTCGCGGGCGACGCTAGGCTTTTCGGCAATGCAAACTTTCAAATCGCAGGGTGTTGCTGATTGAATGATTTTGCTGAGCTAGCTCAGCAAGGAATCAACAAAGATACGACGAGAAAAAGTCGTTTTCAGGCTGGGTTCTCAGCCTTGCAAAAGCAGCGGATTACTAGCCACATCAACCGTGTATTTACGATGCCACAGTTCAAGGTTGATTGCTGTTTCTTCTGTCTTATCATCCATGTAGATCCAACATTGACCTCTTTTTGACAGCAGTGTTAATGCCGTAATATCCTCAACAGATATTTCTGAGTGGCCATAACGCCGTGGGCCGGTATGTAGCGCCTGATAGAGGACATATTCAAGCCCTTGCATCCAGCCAGCGTAGTAGCAACGCTCCGAGATGTTACTCATAGTGTAAGCAAGTAAAAACTGTTCTTCCTCTAGGTTCACGAGCATTGTACAGAAGCTAGTTAACAGTGAGCCCATTTGCCTCACGAAAAAGAGAGACGATCATAAGAATTCCTCGCTCAGCCGGATTTATAATCCCCCGGCAGAACAACCTAGTAGCACAGAGCCACGTGAGTTGCTCAAGCAACTCGTGGATTGCAAATCCACAGCTCCCAACGACCGAATTGCAAATTCGGCCGAGCAATAGTCTGTGCTTTAGCAGCTAGGTAAACCTAACGATTTCGCCAGCGGCCGACGTTTACGGGATAACCTACCTAGGTTCCCCTTGCGTAAGAAACCGTCTTTCTACTGTAATGGAATCTATTACCACCTCTATTCCGACTATTCTACCTTCTCCTGCGGCGAGCCTTAAAGCCTGGGCGCGGGTTGGTTTTGCTTCTATTGGGTTTGTCTACTTGGTGCTGGGCGTGCTCGCCACGATGGCTGCCCTAGGTGTGCGGGGCAGCGACACGCCCAATCAGCAGGAAGTGTTCCAGACCATTCAGCACATGCCTTTGGGGCAGGTTTTGCTGTGGCTTGTGGCGGGCGGCCTGCTGGGGTACGTGGCGTGGCGCCTTGCCCAAGCCTTGCTCGATACGGAAAGACAAGGAGCCGCTGCCAAAGGCTTGGCCTTCCGGGGCTTCTATGTGTTTAGCGGACTGCTTTACGCCATGCTGGCTTTTTACGCGGCTAAAATAGCTTGGTATGGTCGCTTGCCTCGTGAGGATGATGCTAGTCGATCGGCCCTGCGGAGTGTGCTGCACCACGAATACGGGCAAGAATTGCTGGCGCTGGTCGGTTTGGTTGTGCTGAGTGCCGGCGCAATTCAGGTTTACCGGGCCTGGTCGGGCAAGTTCGATACCGATGTGCAGCACAGCCCTTTCTCCTACGCCCAGCGCCGGCTCGTGTACCGCATGGGGCAGGTAGGCTACAGTGCCCGCGGCGTGGTGCTGCTCATCATGGGATATTTCTGCTTCATGGCTGCTCAACACGCCAACGTCAACGAGATACGTGACACGGAAGGTTGCTTTCAGGCGCTGGAAGCCATGAGCCCGGATGTATTAGGAATAGTAGCTTTAGGGTTGGTTATTTATGGAGTCTACATGTTCATTCAGGCCCGGTTCCCCATTTTGCGGGGTCTCTGACCTAGGTTGCGGCGTACATAATCAAGGCAATTTTACAATCCTGATTAGTCGAGGTTTAAGCTGGATTCGTGTTTTCAGTCGTTGAAAAAGCGAAAGAGGCGGTTGAAGTTTCTAGGTATACAGAAGCTAGCTAGTGCGTGCTACAGGTCGATTAACTCCCAGCAAGGCCCAGCCGTAAGCTTCAATAGCGTGCTGATTTTCTGGCTTTTGGCCGGAAAGCACGCTGTTCACCCTCCAAAACCAACCTCTTCTATGGAAACCAACACCGCCGAAGCCACTGCCACCGTCGAAACCATCAAAACGCCCGCGTACGGCGCCACCAACTCCATCTTCAATGGCCTGAAGCGCATGGAAATTGAGCGCCGCCTGCCGCAGGGCGACGAAGTTCATATTGAAATCCTGTACTGCGGCGTGTGTCACTCCGACGTGCACCAGGTGAAAAACGACTGGAAAAACACAGTGTATCCGTGCGTGCCGGGCCACGAGATTGTGGGCCGCATCTCCCAGATTGGCAGCGCCGTAACCAAGTTCAAGGTGGGCGACATTGTGGGCGTAGGCTGCATGGTCGATTCCTGCGGCGAGTGCCAGCCGTGTAAGCACGGCGAGGAAAACTACTGCCAGGGTCCGGTGAGCTGGACGGCCACCTATAACGGCCCGATGAAGCCCGACGGCAGCGGCGCCAACACCTTCGGCGGCTACTCCACCAATATCACCGTGAAGGAGTCGTTTGTGCTGCGCATCCCGGATGGTCTCGACATCAGCAAGGCCGCGCCGATTCTGTGCGCGGGCGTTACCACCTACTCGCCCATGCGGCACTGGAAGGTGAAAGCCGGCGACCAGGTGGGCATCGTGGGGCTAGGTGGCCTAGGTCACATGGCCGTGAAGCTAGCTAAAGCCTTGGGCGCCAGCGTGACGGTCATCACCACTTCCAAGGACAAGAAGGCTGATGCCGAAGCCTTTGGCGCGCACGAGGTGCTGCTCTCAACCGATTCGGCGGCTATGAAGCAGCACGAAGCCACGTTCGACTTCATCCTGAACACCATTCCGGATATGTACGACATCAACGACTACGTGTCGCTGCTCAACCTGGACGGCACCATCGTGGCCGTGGGACTGCTAGGCGAGTACAAGAAGCCGCTCAACAACATGGACATGGCCACGTACCGCCGCTCGGTGGCGGGCTCTATCATCGGCGGCATCCGCGAAACGCAGGAAGTACTCGACTTCTGCGCCGAGCACAACATCCTGCCCGAAGTGCAGATGATCCGGATGCAGGACATCAACAAAGCCTTTGATGATCTGCTGGATAAGGAAGTGCGCTACCGCCACATCATCGACATGCAGTCGTTGAAGGAAGAGGAAGCGGCGTAGCAACGACCTAGATTTTTGCACAAAAAACGGCCTTGTAGCGGTTCCTTCCGGAACAACTACAAGGCCGTTTTTTTGTGTTGGACTTCGCTGAAGTCGGGAGGATTAGTCGCGGTATTTTGGCATCTCCTCTGGCTTCGAGAGCAAACCAGCCGAAATCTCTATTGCGCCCAGCGCCAGGAAGGCGTTGCGAGCGGCTTTATTCTTAGAAAAACCTAGCAGCCAAGGAGCACCAGCCGCTAGCACGCCGGCGGCAATGTCCAGGATGAGGTGCGTCTTGAACGGTATCTTCTTGAAGACACCCCATTCGGCCCGCGTGAATAGGCCAACGGTCAGGATGTTTCCGGCCAGCACGCGCGTCATCGTAACGGCGGTCTTTTCGTCTTCGAAGCCAGCCAGCTTGGGCATAGCAAGAACCATAGGTATGTAACTCAAATCGGCAACTCCGTGCGCTTTCCGCGAAATAGGCTGTTCCATGCTGTGAGAAAGTTGGATGATGAACACAGACAATACGTTAGGCCTTTTAGAAAAGGTACTGTCGAGGTGGCAACAACTTTATGACCTAGGTTCTACTCCACTACCAGCACGATCTTGCCAACAGCGTGACCTTCTTCGCTGTAGCGGTGGGCTTCGGCCGTGTCGGCCAAGGGGAACGATTTGTCAATCAGGGGTTTCACGTTGCCGGCTTCCAGCCATTCACCGATCAAAGCCAGGTCGGAGCCGCGGGCCTGCGCCCATACAGCTTTCATTTTCTTCTCTGTGAGCAGGGAGGCGGGCCCACTGATTACGTCCTTGGGGTTGGGCACCGTCGTCACGTAGCGGCCGCCCGCGCGTAGGCTGTCTTTGCTGGCCGAATAGGTACTCGTAGCCACAGCGTCAAAAATGACATCGTAGCGGTCTTTGTCGGCCGTGAAATCGTGCTCTTTGTAGTTGATAACGTGGTCGGCACCTAGGTCCTTGGCCAGCTCCACGTTCTTGGCGCCCACCACGGCCGTCACCTCTCCCGCGCCTAAGGCCTTAGCAATCTGCACAGCAAAGGAGCCGACGCCGCTCGAAGCCCCGTTGATCAGCACTTTCTCGCCGGGCTGCAACCCACCTTCGTCGCGCAGGCCTTGCAGCGCCGTGTAGGCCGCCAGCGGCGCCGCCGCGGCTTGCTGGTAGCTCAGGCTCGGTGGCATATGGGCGGCCACTTCTTCCGCCAGTACTGCGAGTTCGGCGTTGGCCCCACCCAGGCCGTCGCTCAGCATCCCGAACACCTTGTCGCCGGGCTTGAAGCGGGTTACGGCCGCGCCGATTTCTACCACGTCGCCGGCAATGTCGCGGCCGGGAATTTTGGGGAAGCTCAGGCCCGTGACGGGCAGCAGGTGGCCCTGCCGGATTTTCCAATCGACGGGATTAACGCTGCTGGCGCGCACGGCGACCAGCACTTGGTCGGGCTTCAGCTCAGGGTTCGGCTGGTCGCCGTACCGCAGCACGTCGGCTTCGCCGTAGCCTTCAAAATAAATTGCTTTCATCAGTTGATACAACCTAGGTACAACCGATGGTACGAACTCATGCGTTGCTCGTTGTATCGTGACGGGAAAGTTGGGCATAAAAAAACCACCGAAAACAACTGTCTCCGGTGGTTTTAACACGTCAGCCCTTTCCCCTCAGTCTAGGCTGAACGTGATGCTAGCTAGCTTGATGCATTGCAACAGCTTCTTCTGTTTCGGAAGCTGCCGATGCTGTTTGTTCTTGACCTTCTGGCGCTTCGGCAGTGTCCACGGCCGGGGCCTTCGTCTTGTAGATGTAGGCGTACTCCTCCAGCTCCGACTCCACTTTCAGATCGTGCAGCAATCCGTCGCGGATGTCGTACACCAGACCGTGCAGGCGCGGCGGGTTTGGGCCTTTACGCGCATTCTGGATGATGTTGGTTTTGGCCAGGTTGCGCACCTGCTCAATCACGTTCAGCTCCACGAGGCGGCGCAGGCGCGCGTCCTCATCGCTGATGCGCAGGTACTCGGCTTCGTGCAGCCGGATAACGTCGCGGATGTGCGTCAGCCAGTTGTCAATCAGGCCATATTGCTTGTCGGCCGCTGCTGCCGCTACGCCGCCGCAGCCGTAGTGCCCTACTACCATAATATCCTGTACGCCAAGCACTTCCACAGCATATTGCAGCACACTCAGCAGGTTCATATCGGAGTGAACAACCAGGTTGGCGATGTTGCGGTGCACGAACATTTCGCCGGGACCGGTGCCGGTAATCGTGCTGGCGGATACCCGCGAATCGGAGCAGCCGATAAACAAGTAGCGGGGTTTCTGCCCCTTAGCCAGGCGGTTGAAGTAGTCAGGGTCTGCAGCCAGCTTTTCTTTTACCCATTCGCGGTTGTTTTTAAAGATATCTTGCATTAGTGCAGAAGTTGGTTTTGAAGATGAGAACTGCTTGCGGCAATAAGCGCATTTTTAGCAGCACTTGCCGCGCCGGCAGCTAGAGTAGGGGTGTACGTGGGTGGGTTTTACTATTCAACAAGGGCAACCTGTTCAACGCCGCGCTACTCCAGGCAGATGATGTTGCAGGCGATGGTAGCGTGGCACCAGAGAAGCTTTATCATCGTCGCAGAGCTAACTTCAAACTGGTAGCCGCCTCCAGAAATGTCTTTTTTAGTATGAGATGATACAAGTCTAGGGGGCAATCGTTAATACCAAATTAAAAGAGAGTTAAAAGGAAATTAAAAACTATAACACATTGACTTACAATTACAAATAAACCAAAAAAGCAACTACTTCACATCTCCTTCAGGCAAGAAAACAGCTACTATCATCCTGAAAGCACAGCTCAAAAAGTCAGGTCTGTTGCTTATCCAAGCAGCTGACACCAATTGCTCCTGATTAATAGAACTTGTTCCATTAACCCTCATTCCGATCAGCGCAAGAAGCGCAAGAAGCGCAAGGAGGACCTTTCTTTCTTCTCTTGAAACAAGTCATAACCTAGCTTTTCAGCCTATTACGGCCCCAGAATGCTTGATAGCCTGAGGCTACATAGCGGGTAGCTCCAGCCGCACCTGCGTGCCCTTACCTAGCTCGCTTTCCACGGATATTATACCCCCGTGCAACTCCATGATCTTGGCCGTCAGGGGTAAACCGATGCCGTGCCCCGGCACATTGCGCACGGCTGCGGCCCGGAAGAACGGCACAAACACCTGCTGGCGGTCGGCTTCGCTCATGCCCACGCCCTGGTCGCGCACTTCCAGATTCACGATGCGCCCATCGGTGGTGAGTACCGCCATAATGGGCTGCCCGCAACCCGCCGAAAACTTGCAGGCATTTTCCAAGATGTTGAGCACTGCCGATAACAGCAGGGCCTCGTTGCCGCGCACCCCAAACGGCACCGCCGACGCGGCCGTAGGCAGCTCGCCAAAATCCAGGTCAATGCGGCAGGTCGGGTGGCGGCGCTGTAGCTCTTCGTGGGCCTGCAACAGCAGCTCGTCGAGGCGTACCAGGGAAAGCGGCACCTGCGAGGGGTCGTCCGACACTTTCGCAATCTGCAACAGCCCGTTGGTGAGGTCTTTCAGTAAGCGCGCGGCGTCAAGGGTGCTTTGCAGCACGCGCCGGTACTCGCCCGGCGTACGCTCCTGCAACAGCGCTACTTCCAGTTGTCCGATGACAGCCGTGATGGGCGTGCGCAACTCGTGGGAAGCATCGCGCACGAAGGTGCGCTGGCCGGCAAAAGCTATTTCGAGGCGGTCGAGCAGGCTGTTGAAGCGCTGCACCAAGTGCGACACCTCATCCTGCCCATCAGCTTGCGAAAGGCGGCGGTGCAGATCCGACGCCCGAATACTGTCGACTTCCTGCACAATGCGCTTCATGGGGCGCAGGGCCTGCCCGGCAAAAAACCACCCACCAATGCCCACAATAATAAACGTACCGAGCAAGCCAGCCGCCAGAATCTGACGCTCTAGGCGCAGCTGCTCGCGGGTGTCAACATCCATTGAAGAAGCCACCACCACAAAGTCGCCGCGCTCCGCGTCACGGTAGAGCATGCCCACGGTTTGCCGGTAATCAGGGTCTATCACTACCTCCCGGCCTTTTTCCCGCACCGCATTCAGCAGCTCAGCCGGTACTTGCAAGGCTTTATTCTGCCCCTCGCGAAACACAATCTTATTGGCCGCATTGTACACGTACACTTCTTCTTCGGGCAAGGTGCGGTAAAACTGCCGCAGATAGCGCCGGTAGGAAGCCCGGCTAGCCTCGTCGGCACGGTTGGTACCATCCAGGTATACGTGCGCTACAATACGGGCCCTGGCAAACAAGCTTTCCGTAAAGTATTGACGCCACGAGAAATAAGAAAAAAAGTAAATAACCAACGCAAACAGCACGAGCGTCACGGTTAGAATAGCCGCAAACTGCAAAGCCAGGCGCGTGCGAATGGTCATGAGTTAAAGTGTTGAATGCTGAGTGTTAAAGGTTGACTTGTAAAAGACGTTGTTTGGCGAACCTAGGTCCACGTTGGTGGTGGCGTTGGAGGTTGAATGTTGAATCGAAAAAGGCAGGTTATTGAGCAATCAACCTTTAATACTCAACACTCTCCTACTCCTCTTTCATAACATAGCCCATGCCGACGAGCGTATGGATGAGCTTGGGCGTGAAGTCCTTATCTACTTTTTTGCGCAGGAAGTTGATGTACACGTCGATAACGTTGGAACCCGTATCGAAGGAAGTTTCCCAGACTTGCTCCAGAATATCAACCCTGGAAATAACCCGGCCTTGGTTGCGCAGCAAATATTCGAGCAGCGCAAACTCACGAGCTGTAAGCTGAATGGGCTGTCCGGCGCGCTGCACCAGCTTACGGGAAGGGTCCAGCGTCAGGTCGGCTAAGCGCAGAACGGCAGTAGTAGCGGGCGTTTCCTGGCGGCGCCGGGCCAGCGCCCGAATGCGGGCCAGTAGTTCCTGAAAAGCAAATGGCTTGACCAGGTAATCGTCGGCGCCGGCGTCGAGGCCCCGGATCTTGTCGTCGGTCTCGCCCAGGGCCGTGAGCATCAGAATGGGCACCGCCGTATTCTGGGCCCGCACCTGCCGGCACACATCAAGCCCGCTGAGGCTAGGTAGCAGCGTATCCAAGATCAGCAGATCGTAGTTGCTGGCTAAGGCCATGCGCAACCCCACCAAGCCATCCGGCGCGAGGTCGACGGAGTAGTGCTGTTCAGTCAGGCCTTGGTGCAGAAAGGCAGCTACTTTGGGTTCATCTTCAACCAGCAGAATCTTCATTGGAGGGAGCAGTAGGCAGGCACACAATGCAACAGCTTACGGCGGTTGCGCGCCCAAGATACGCCACCACACCGAGCAGCGGCGCAGCTCAACCATACCGACCTAGCTTTTCGTGGTCGTCGACCAGAGCCTAGCCCTAAGCTTACTTTTGCACAATATCCTGATTATCAATAGCTCATCAATGAGCTAAACGATATAGCTTAGGCAGGACAAAACTTGCTGCTGCAATTCGCCGGGCGTAAGAAACTGATTGCTCACCACGACCGTTTGACAGATAACCAGGAGCGAGGCACGTTGCTTCACCGTGAGTTTGAGCGTGGCGTAGTGCTCCTGCACGAACTCAGACAGCCAGCGACCAGCCTGCACCTGATTTCCTTTGTATAATGCTGTGCGAAGATTAACCTCATTCTCTGACATTTGCGTAGAATCTAGCCGGCTGTTATCCAAATTTATTTAAATTAAGTACAACTGGCAAAGATTCTACCTTGTCTTTGATTGTTGCTTTTTTGCCGTACTCCGTCTGCTTGCTTACCTTCACCAGGGAAGCTTCTATCCTACCAGCACGCGCTTTCTTTCCTGCTCTTTATCTGCCCGCTTACTGCTGATAGCCTACAGCAGCTCTTTCCCTCAGTGAAGCGCTTCGCGCGCATTCGTTTAAGATGCAACCCTTCCGAAAATTAGTTGATACTCAAGCTCTTACCATCTCCTACGACAACCCGAATGAGTGGCTGTATATTGAATGGAAAGGCGACCATGACAAGACCACCGTTCGCACCGGCTTCGAGCTGATTTTGCGTTGCCTGCAAGCCTGGGAGTGCAAAAAGATCCTCAACGACAGCAGCCAGGTAACCAGCAGCTGGGAAGTAGCCGCGGAGGTGCTGAACCAGAATTTTTTTGATTGCCTGGTTCAACAAAGTGTGCGCTATGTGGCTTGGGTCTACTCGCCGCAGTGGTCGAACCGCCGTGCTATTGATGCCCGGCTGCAATTCGTAGCCCGTCCTATCGTCATCATGTTCGAGGAGCTGGCTACTGCTTACGCGTGGCTGAAACAAAGCTTATAGTGGCCCTGAGCACCCTAGGCAATGCCCCAGCGCGGGCAATCTAGAGCCCTCAGACCCAGAGCGTTGCCTCGGACAAAGCAGGTTCGTTTCTGCTTCCCTTCGGGCGGCACACTCCGCAGTTTGCTGCGAGCTACTCAGAACGGCGAATGGTATTTTTTCAAGCCAGCTTTTTACATCACCGGCCGCTGGCAGTTGTAAACTTTTCCAATGCCCTGGGTGGTCCGATGACCCACCGCTCTGCGCAGCCCCCTACCTCCGGCATACCTAGGTTAACCGAAAAAACTCTGCTTACAACTGCCCTGCGCAATCCGGTTGCCTCTTGCTTTTCGTAAGTATGCGACGCAGGTAACAATCCGTTTTCTGCTGGTATGTTTTTAGAAAAAGCCTCCGCCTGTGGCAGAGGCTTTTTTATGATCGTACACGGCCGCTGCTGGCTGTTCGGAGAGCGGGAAAACCGGCTATTTTTTGAACAAGACTGCCACCTCCCGTTGCTGTCTTTTGCCAGTATGCTACTCCTTAGCCAAGATGAGGCAGTACCTGGTCGTCGTCCAAAGCCTGACAACATCTTGCATCCTAGCTTACTTTCTATAAATACTTGGATAAGTGCGATAAACGCTTTTCTCTGGCCGCAGCAATAGCCTTATTGCAATAAATTTTTGCACAAATTTTTGCAGGTATAATAGTTTTACACTATGTTTATAAAAAATATGACGTAACTGTTAAGCTATGGACCAAGTTCTCTCTCTCCCTTCGGTCGCACTTCAGGCTAATTCTGCTGTACATCACCCCTCTTTTAGCAAGAGGGCGTTCGACCTCTTCTTCGCATCACTGGTGCTGATTTTTCTGCTGAGCTGGCTGATTCCGTTGATTGCGCTGCTCATCAAGCTGGACTCGAAAGGACCGGTGTTCTTCAAGCAGCTGCGCACGGGCAAAAACGGGCTGCCGTTCTACTGCCTCAAGTTCCGCAGCATGCGCACCAGTGCCGATGCCGACCACAAGCAAGCCAGCCGCGGCGACAGCCGCATCACGCGCCTGGGTGCCATTCTGCGCAAGACCAGCCTGGACGAGCTGCCGCAATTCATCAACGTGCTACGCGGCGAGATGTCGGTGGTGGGTCCGCGCCCGCACATGCTCAAGCACACCGAGGATTACGCCCGCGTCATCAGCAACTTCATGGTGCGCCACGCCGTGATGCCCGGCATCACGGGCTTGGCGCAGGTATCAGGCCACCGTGGTGAGACCAAGGAAATTGCCGCTATGGCCAAGCGCGTGAATGCCGACATCTTCTACATCAAAAACTGGTCGTTCTTCCTCGATCTGAAGATCATTTTTCTTACTGTTTACCAAGCTGCCAAAGGCAGCGAAAACGCTTTTTAGTACCCTGCTCTCTCCTGCTCTTTTATCTATCCCACCTAGGTATACTCGCTCTATCCCAAACATCTAAGAACAAACTTTTTTTTATCCAGAGTACAATTAACTGATTTTACCAACCACACCCTCATGCATCCTTTTTACAACTTCTACCACCGTAGAAGGCCCCTCATTCTGTACTTACTGCTCCCGCTGCTCTTTGCGGTTGCGTTTAGCTTTACCACAATAGCCCGCCCATTCGTGGCCCGGGCTATTGTTGCTGTAACCAAGACGTACCAGCCAAAAGCACCCCGCGCCCTTGCCGCTACGAGCAAGATGAGCCTGCCCACCGCGGCAGCCTCTGCAGCGTTTGCGGACCTGCGCACGCCAGAGAATCCGACCAACACGGTAGCAGGTCTGGACTACAAATACTACGAGGGTTACTGGAGTGCCTTGCCCGCCTTCAGCACGCTCACTCCTACCAAGAGCGGCACCATCACCGCTCCACTGCTCACCCCGGCTCAGCGCGACTATGGCTATGCCATGCAGTTCAGCGGCTACGTGACCGTGCCCACCGACGGGCAGTACACCTTCTACACCAACTCCGATGATGGCTCGCGCCTGTACATCGGCTCCACGTTGGTGGTCGACAATGACGGCTTGCACGGCGACCGGGAGCTAACTGGTACTATTGGTCTGAAAGCCGGTACGCATGCTATTACTGTGGCCTTCTTCCAGGATGGCGGTGGCCAGAATCTGGATGTGAGCTACGCCGGACCTAGCTTTGGCAAGACCATTATTCCGGCTTCGGCTTACTCGCGCGTTTCGACGGCGGGGCCCAATGCCGCTCCCGTAGCCAATGCCGGCGCGGCCCAGACGATTACGTTGCCCACCAGCTCGGTGACGCTCAGCGGCGCGGCTTCCACCGACGCCGACGGCACCATCAACTCCTATCTCTGGAGCCAGGTGAGCGGACCGAGCACCGCCAGCTTCAGCAGCAAAACCGTGGTGGCACCGAACGTAAGCGGCCTGGTAGCCGGCACCTATGTGTTTGGGCTAGTGGTTGCTGATAACCTAGGTACACTCAGCAACCCCGTGCAGGTAACCGTGACGGTGAATGCAGCCTCAGGTCTGCGCACACCGGAAAACCCGGCGAATGCCGTGGCCGGTCTGGACTACAAATACTACGAAGGCTACTGGGATTTACTGCCCGCCTTCAGCACGCTTACGCCAACTAAAACCGGTACCATCTCGACGCCCGCTCTCACGCCTGCTCTGCGCGACTATGGCTACGCTATGCAGTTCATTGGCTACGTGACGGTACCAACGGACGGCCAATATACCTTCTACTCGAACTCCGACGACGGCTCGCGTATTTATATGGGTTCGACCTTGCTGGTGGACAACGACGGTGCGCACGGCGACCGGGAGATTGCCAGCACCATCGGTCTGAAAGCCGGTACCCACGCCCTTACCGTGGCTTATCTGCAAGGCTACGGCGGCCAGAACCTGCAAGTGAGCTATGCCGGACCAAACATCGCCAAACAGCTTATTCCGGCTTCGGCTTACTCGCGCGTTTCGGCGGCGGGTGCCAATGCTGCTCCCGTAGCCAATGCCGGCGCGGCCCAGACGATTACGCTGCCCACCAGCGCATTGACGCTCAACGGCAGCGGCACCGACTCGGATGGCACCATCAGCTCCTACCTCTGGAGTCAGGTGAGCGGACCTAATACGGCTGGCTTCAGCAGCAAAACCGTAGCTACGCCTACCGTAACCGGCTTAGTAGCCGGCACCTACGTGTTCGGGCTGGTTGTGTCGGATAACCTAGGTGCCCAGAGTGCCATTTCGCAGGTAACCGTAACGGTGAATGCAAACAGTAACCTACGCACGCCGGAAAACCCGGCGAATGCGGTAGCAGGC
>NZ_BMHT01000004.1:0-29903 GCF_014641455.1 Hymenobacter cavernae | reverse complement strand
TTCAGCACGCTCACTCCTACCAAGAGCGGCACCATCACCGCTCCACTGCTCACCCCGGCTCAGCGCGACTATGGCTATGCCATGCAGTTCAGCGGCTACGTGACGGTGCCCACCGACGGGCAGTACACCTTCTACACCAACTCCGATGATGGCTCGCGCCTGTACATCGGCTCCACGTTGGTGGTCGACAATGACGGCCTACACGGCGACCGGGAGATTGCCAGCACCATCGGTCTGAAAGCTGGTACCCACGCCATAACCGTAGCTTTCTTCCAGGATGCCGGCGGTCAGAACCTACAGGTAAGCTACGCCGGACCTGGCCTGACCAAGCAAGTAATTCCGGCGTCAGCCTACAAGCGCGTTTCGGCAACTGGGGTGAACAATCAGATGCCGGTAGCCAATGCCGGCGCGGCCCAGACGATTACGCTGCCCACCAACTCGGTGACGCTCAGCGGCGCGGCTTCCACCGACGCCGACGGCACCATCAACTCCTATCTCTGGAGCCAGGTGAGCGGACCGAGCACCGCCAGCTTCAGCAGCGCCAGCGCAGCCGCGCCGGTGGTTAGTGGCCTGGTGGCCGGCACCTACGTGTTCAACCTGGTCGTGACCGACAACCTAGGTGCGCTCAGCAACCCCGCGCAAGTGAGTATTACGGTGAATGCCAACAACACGCTGCGCACGCCGGAAAACCCAACCGGCACGATAGCGGGCCTCAACTACAAATACTACGAAGGTTTCTGGGACATGATGCCGGCGTTTGCCTCGCTCACCCCGAACAAAACCGGTACTTCTACCGCCTTCGAGCTGACTGCGCAACAGCGTGACTACGCCTTTGCTTTCCAGTTTACGGGCTACGTAACGGTGCCTACCGACGGGCAGTATACCTTCTACACCAACTCCGACGACGGCTCGATGCTCTACATCGGCTCGACGCTGGTGGTGAACAACGACGGTGCGCACGGCGACCGGGAGATTGCCAGCACCATCGGTCTGAAAGCCGGTACCCACGCCCTTACCGTGGCTTATCTGCAAGGCTACGGCGGCCAGAACCTGCAAGTGAGCTATGCCGGTCCCAACATCGCCAAACAGCTTATTCCAGTTTCAGCGCTGAAACGCACGTCGGGGGCAGCCAACCAGGCGCCGGTAGCCAATGCCGGTGTAAACCAGACGATTACGTTGCCAACCACCTCAGTAACCCTGAACGGCTCGGCTTCGGCGGATACGGACGGCGGCACCATTGCCACCTACCTCTGGGCGCAAGTGAGCGGCCCGAACACGCCCACGTTCAGCAACAAAACCGTGGCGCAGCCTGTCGTTAGCGGTTTGGCGGCCGGCACCTACGTGTTCAGCCTGGTCGTGACCGACAACCTAGGTCTGCAAAGCACGCCGGCCCAGGTGACGGTGACGGTGAATGCCAGCGCCTGTCAGCTTGCCGCGCCCACCGTCACGACACCGCTGGCTTATTGCCAGGGTGCTACCGCTACGCCACTCAGCACGAGCATAACCCCGGCCAATGGCGCCACCCTGACTATCTACCAGGCCGCCACTGGCAGCACGGCTTTAGCCAGCACCTTCGCGCCGGCTACTACAGATGTGGGCAGCACCATGTACTACGTCTCGCAAACGTTGGGCGCCTGCGAAAGCCCCCGCGTAGCTGTCGTGGTAAACGTGACAGCCAGCCCGGCCGCTCCGACTGTGACTAGCCCACTGGCTTACTGCCAAGGCGCTACGGCCGCGGCCCTGAGCAGCAGCGTGACTGCCTCCACTGGTGCGACGCTGAAAATCTACTCCGTGGCTACCGGCGGCACGGCTCTGGCTAACACGTTCGTGCCCAGCACCACAGCCCTGGGAAGCACTACCTACTATGTAGCGCAAACCCTAGGTTCCTGCGAAAGCCCCCGCACCCCGCTGGTCGTAAACGTGACGACAACCGCCAGCGTACCGACCGTTGCTACGCCTGTAACCTACTGTCAGGGTGCAACAGCAGCCGCGTTGAGCGCGAGCGTTACCATAGCTGCCGGCAACACGCTGAAGATCTACACCGCCACGACGGGCACTGCCACGGTAGCTAACACCTTCGTGCCGGCTACCACCACTGTAGGTAGCACTACCTATTATGTGTCCCAGACTTCTGGTACATGTGAAAGCGCCCGTACGCCCTTGGTGGTCAACGTAACCGCCAGCCCGGCCGCTCCGACTGTCGCTGGCCCGGTGACCTACTGCCAAGGTGCTACGGCCGCGGCCCTGAGCAGCAGCGTGACTGCCTCCACTGGTGCCACCGTGAAGCTTTACACAGTAGCTACGGGTGGTACGGCGCTAGCCAGCACGTTTGTGCCCCCGACTGCTACTGTGGGCAGCACCACGTACTACGTCTCGCAAACCCTGGGTACGTGCGAAAGCCCCCGCGTAGCGCTGGCCGTGAACGTGACAGCCAGCCCAGCCGCACCGACCGTTGCTACCCCTGTAACCTACTGCCAGGGTTCGGCTGCTAGCCCACTGAGCGCCAACATTACGCTGGCTACCGGCGCGACGCTGAAAATCTACACCACTGCAACGGGCACGACTACGGTTGCCAACACCTTCGTGCCAGCTACTACGGCCGTGGGCAGCACTACGTACTATGTGGCGCAAACCCTGGGCACCTGCGAAAGCGCTCGTACGCCTTTGGTAGTGAGCGTGACCAGCAGCTTACCGGCCCCGGCGGTTGTTACGCCCGTGGCTTATTGCCAGGGTGCAGCAGCCAGCCCATTGAGCGCCAGCGTGACTTTAGCAACCGGCGCGACGCTGAAAATCTACACGGCCGCAACGGGCGGAACGGCCTTGGCCAGCACGTTTGCACCTAGCACCACAGCGCTGGGCAGCACTACCTACTACGTGTCGCAAGCCTCGGGTACCTGCGAAAGCGCGCGGGTTGCACTGGTCGTGAATGTAACGGCTAGCCTAGCTGCGCCAACGGTGACTACTCCGGTGACGTATTGCCAGGGCTCTACGGCTAATCCGCTGAGCGCGAACGTAACGTTAGCGGCCGGCAACACACTGAAGATCTATTCAGTAGCAACGGGCGGCACGGCGCTGGCCAGCACCTTCGTGCCGGCTACTACAGCGGTAGGCAGCACTACCTATTATGTGGCGCAGGCATCGGGCACTTGCGAGAGTGCACGGGTTGCGTTAGTAGTAAACGTGACAGCCAGCCCGGCTGCTCCGACTGTGACTAGCCCACTGGCTTACTGCCAAGGCGCTACGGCCGCGGCCCTGAGCAGCAGCGTGACGCTGGCCACCGGCGCGACGCTGAAAATCTACTCCGTGGCTACCGGCGGCACGGCCCTGGCTAACACGTTCGTGCCCAGCACCACAGCCCTGGGAAGCACTACCTACTATGTAGCGCAAACCCTAGGTTCCTGCGAAAGCCCCCGCACCCCGCTCGTGGTTACCATCACCTCGGCACCGGGCACGCCCAACATTGCCACTGCCGTAACGTACTGCGTCGGCACGCAATCGAGCGCCCTGACCACCACCGTGACGGCGCCCGGCAGCACGCAGAGCGGCACCCCGACGTTGCCTAGTGCCCTACGCACGTACACGACAGCCACGGGCGGCACGGCCTTACCGGCTACCTTCCAGCCTTCCACCGCTGCCGTGGGCACCACTACCTACTACGTGTCGCAAGCGGCAGGCTCCTGCGAAAGCGCCCGCATCGCCGTGACGGTGAACGTGGTGAACAGCATCCCGGCGCCGGTTGTGGTGCCGCCCGCTGGGGTTGACCAAAACAACATCGCGGCCTGGGGCGACTCCTTCACTGATGCCCAGTACGGCTACTACCCGCAGACGCTCTCCACGCTCAGCGGCTACAGCGTAGCCAACCTAGGTATCGGGGGGCAAACCTCCGTGCAGATCAAGGACCGCATGCTGGCCGATACCGGCAAGCGCACCTGGCCCACCATCATCTGGGCCGGCCGCAACGACTCCGACCAGGGCGAGCAGGTGAAAGCCAGCATTGCCGCCATGGTGGCCGCGCTGCCGCACAAAGAATACGTGGTGGTGTCCGTGTACAACGGCGCGGGCGAGAGTCCCGGCACGTACGGCTACGAACACGTCAAATCACTGAATGAGGACTTAGCCACCATCTACGGCAGCCACTTCCTGAACATTCGGCCGTACACGGTGTCGCAGTACAATCGCAATGATCCGCAGGACGTGGCTGACTTCAACCAGGATACGCCTCCGACTTCGCTACGCAGCGACTTCCTGCACCCGAACAAGGCAGGCTGCGCTATCATCGCCAACTACATTTATGCACACATCAACCAGCTGTTCAGCGTGAACTACTGCGTGGGCGCTACTTCCAGCGCCCTGAGCACCAACGTAACGATGCTGAGCGGCGCCACGCTGAAAGTGTACACCACCGCCACCGGTGGCACGGCCCTGGCTGCTGACTTCCGCCCCGCTACCACAACCGTAGGCAGCACCACCTACTATGTGTCGCAGGTGCTGAACGGCTGCGAAAGCGCCCGTACGCCCATCACGGTGAACATCAATAGCTGCGGCAGCACCGCTACAGCCTCTGCCACTTCAACCAGCCGCATGGCCGTGGCCGCCGCGCCAACTGTTTCGGTGAAGACCTTCGACGTGTATCCGAATCCGTTCTCGCGGAAGGCTACCATCGACTTCAGCCTCACGCAGCAGCAGAGCTACACGCTGGAGCTGTACGACTCGTTTGGCCGGCAAGTCCAGCAGATTGCATCGGGCGTAGCCAATGCCGATCAGGTTTACAGCTACCAGATTGCCGGCACTACGCTGCGGGAAGGCCTGTATGTGGTCCGCCTCACGGCCGGCAAAGCCAGCAAAACCTTCACCATTACGTTGAGCAAGTAAACTGCCCGGCTTCCACTTCTAAAAAGCGCCGACCTACCTAGGTCGGCGCTTTTTTTATCAGGCTTCAGGAAAAATCATTGTCGTACTACTTTCAATGCAATGTTATTATAACAATATAAATGTGCTTTTTACCCAGGTTACCAGTATGTTTAGGACGCTTTCCCACAGACGTTTACCACTCTTCCGCTAATCCGAAGCGGTACTCACCCTTTACCCTCCATCCATGCCTAAATTAGCTACACGTTCCTGGTTTTCACCTTTTGCGACGCTCGGGCTACCCCGGCGCGCACGGGTGGGACTGCTATTGCTGCTAGGTAGTAGCACGGCGCAGGCCCAGGCGCCCACCATCACGGCCTTGTCGCCGGGGCGCAACGCACCTGCCGCCCCGCGCACGAGCAACGTAGCGGCCACCTTCAGCCAGCCCTTGAGCAACTCGGCCGCCACCCTAGGTTCCGTGAAGGTGTTCAGCCAGCAGGCCGGCGGCCAGAAGGCGGGCACGGCTACGGTGAGCGGCAATACGCTCAGCTTCAACCCTAGCTCCGACTTCAAGGCGGGCGAGACAGTGTTTGCCACCATCACCGCAGCGGCGCAGAGCAGCGGCGGCATTAGCCTGGCCAAGCCTCAGGTCTTTCAGTTTACGGCAGCTACGGCACCGGCACCAGCCACCTTCAGCGGCCAGAGTGCGGCCGTCGCCAGCTCACCGGACGACGTGGTGACGGGCGACCTGGACGGCGACGGCGACCTCGACTTCATCACCATTGATTATAGCGCCAGCAGCAATAATGTAAGTATCCGCCTCAACAACGGCAGTGGGGTTTTCGCGGGCGGTCCGAACCTGAGCGTGGGCTCCGACGCATACAAAGCGGCGCTCGGCGACGTGGATGCCGACGGCGACCTGGACCTGCTTATCTCCTACTTCCGGACGGCGGGCATCGTGAGTGTGCGCCTGAACGACGGCAACGCCAACTTCAGCCTGAAGCAGGAAGTGAGCGTCGGCTCTTCTGCCCTAGACCTAGCTCTGGGCGACGTGGATGGCGACGGCGACCTGGATTTGCTCACCGCCAACTATGACAACCAAGCCGGTGTAGCCAGTGTGCGCCTGAACGATGGCACCGGCACTTTTGGGGGCAGCAGTGAGGTGAGCGTCGGTTTTTTTGCTTCTGATCTGGTCGTTGGGGACATCGATAATGATGGCGACCTGGACTTACTTATCAATGCGACGAGCCGGCTGCCTGGCAGCAACCCCTACCAGGTAGCCGTGCGCCTGAACAACGGCACGGGCAGCTTATCGGGCACCCAAACCCTGAACCTACCCCACTCCGCCGACGACATGGTGCTGGGCGACGCAGACGGCGACGGCGACTTGGACCTGGTGACCCTGGGTCCGGTTACCGAAACTACGGGCGCCGCTACCGTGAGCTTCAACAATGGCGCGGGTTCCTTTAGCAATGGGCCGGATGTGACCGTCGGCAATGGCAGCAGCCTGGCCCTGGGCGATATGGACGGCGACGGCGACCTGGACCTTCTGGCCGCTAATGCCAACGCCAACACCGTGAGCCTGCGGCGGAACAACGGCAGTGGCCTCTTTAGCGGCAGCCAGGATATACCGGCCGGTGGCTATGCGCGCACACTTACGACCGGCGACTTGGACAACGACGGTGACCTGGATTTTCTCACGACCAGCGACGGGGTAATAGCCGTGCGCCTGAACCAGGGCGCTCCTACCATTACGGGCCTGTCGGCTAGTAGCGGCGTGGCAGGAGCCAGCATCACCATCGCGGGCACCAACCTGGCGGGCACCACCAGCGTGACATTTGGCGGGGTGGCCGCTACTAATTTCGTGGTGACTTCCGCCACCCAACTTACCGTCACCGTGCCGGCGGGTGCGCTTTCGGGCCCGGTGATAGTAACAACTTTGGTGGGCAGCAGTAACAGCGTTTCCTTCACCGTGACGCAGAACCTGGCCGTGACGAGCGTTTCGCCGGCGCGCAACGCGCGCTCGGCGCCGCGCCGCGGGCCGGTAACCGTTACCCTGAATCAACCGCTGAGCAACAACGCCAGCACCCTAGGTTCGCTGAAGGTGTTCAGCCAGCAGGCCGGGGGGCGCAAGGTGGGCGCAACTACCGTGAGTGGCAACACGCTCAGCTTCGTACCGACGACCGAGTTCAAGGCGGGCGAAACGGTGCAGGCCACCCTGACTGGGGCGGCGCAAAGTACCGGCGGCGGCGCAGCCACGCCGCATGTGTTTCAGTTCACGACGGCCACCAGTCCGAGCACGGGCGTGTTCGGGGGTGGCTCGGAGGTTTCAGTAGGCGGCAATCCTTTCGCAGTAAGTAATAGCTTAGCGACCGGCGACGTTGATGGGGATGGTGATCTGGATTTCGTGGCAGCGAACGGCCTTATCAATACCGTGAGCGTACGGCTAAACAACGGAGCGGGTAGCTTTAGCGGCAGCCAGGAAGTAGCCGTGGGTAATATCCCGCTCAACGTAGCCCTGGGCGACCTAGATAGCGATGGCGACCTGGATTTATTGGTGGTCAACCAGGGTACGGCAGCCAGCAACTTCGCCGGCTCGGTCAGCATTCGCCTGAACAACGGCACAGGCAGCTTCAGCGGCAGCCAGGAAGTGCTGGTTGGCCGGGCGCCTTATGATGTGACCTTAGGCGATGTAGACGGTGACGGCGACCTGGACTTTGTAAGCCCTAACGGCAGTTCCTCAGTGAGCGTGCGCCTGAATGACGGCAACGGCACCTTCACTAGCGGCTCGGAAGTGCCTGTCGGGTCCTTTTCGTATACTACCGCCCTGACCGATGTAGACAACGATGGCGACCTGGATTTACTAGCCGCTAGCTACAGTGGTTCTATATTGAGTGTCCGCTTGAACAATGGCAACGGCACCTTCACGGGTAATCAGAACGTGTCGGCAGGCGGTAGCCCCAATGGCCTTGCCGTGGGCGACATAGATGGTGACGGGGATGTGGATTTGTTGACGACCAGCTACCTTGAGTTCAGGGGTGTGGATATACGCCTCAATGATGGCGCGGGTAACTTCAGCGGCACGCAACGGCTACCCTTGCCGGATGGGGCAACCAGCCTTAGTTTATCCGATGTGGATGGTGACGGCGACCTGGATTTACTGGCGCTAAACTACCGCCCCCTCCAAAGCCTAAGCGTCCGTTTGAATAATGGCCTGGGCAGTTTTAGTGGCAGCCAACAGGTAGCCTTCCCCGTTAGTACACAAGGGCTTAAAGTTGGCGATTTAGATAATGATGGCGACCTGGATTTACTGGTGCGGTCCGATAACAGCAACACCGTCAGCGTGCGCCTGAACGGCGCTACTACCCTGCTGCCCACGGCCCTCTTCCCGACCCGCAACGCCCGCTCAGCCCCGCGCAACACCGATGTGGCCGTGACCTTCAACCAACCGCTGCTTAACAACCCCGCCACGCAAGGCGCGCTGAAAGTCTTTGGGCAGCAAAGCGGCCTGAAGGCTGGCCCTGCTGCGGTGAGCAGCAACACCCTGACCCTGAACCCAAACACCGACTTCAGGCCCGGCGAAAAAGTATGGGCGACGCTCACCACGGGCGTGCAAAGCAGCACCAGCAACCTGCCCGCCGCACAGGTCTTTCAGTTCACCGCCGCCGCGGCCCCCGGTTCGGGCGCCTTCATCGGGGGTTCTGACGCGGAAGCCAGCAACAGCAGCCGGCTGGCCATAGGCGACCTGGACGGCGACGGCGACCTCGACTACGTAACCTACAGCGGTGCCGTACGCCTGAACGACGGCACCGGGCTGTACACCAACGGCCAGCAAATCAGCATCTTCGGTCCGCGCAACGTGGCTCTGGCCGACATCGACAGCGACGGCGACCTGGATGCGCTGTTTAGCATTAACACCGGCCTAGGTTTTGTGCTGGTGCGCCTGAACAACGGCGCGGCCACCTTCTCGGGCACCCAGCAGGTATCGGTCGGCTTTGAGCCGTACGGTCTGGCCCTGGGTGATATCGACGGCGACGGCGACCTGGACCTGCTCACGGCCAACGGCAGCAGCGCCAGTGTGAGCGTCCGGCTCAACAATGGCCTGGGCACTTTCTCCGGCACGGGCTCGGTAGCGGTGGGCACCCAGCCGACCAGCCTGGTCGTGGGCGACCTGGATAATGACGGCGACCTGGATTTGCTCGCGGGCAACGTGGGCACCAACACCGTGGCGGTGCGCTTCAACGATGGGCTAGGTTCCTTCAGCGGCAGCCAGAGCGTGACGGTAGGTTTTAACCCAAACAACCTGGCCCTCGGCGATGTGGATGGTGACGGCGACCTCGACTTTGTGACTTCCAACTACAACACCTACGTGAACGGGCAGCGCGCCAACGGCAACGTGAGCGTCGTGCTGAACGATGGCTTCGGCAGCTTCGGCGAAAGCCAGCAGGTGGCCCTGGGCGGCACCCCGCTCGACGTGACGCTGGGGGATATTGACGGCGACGGCGACCTAGACCTGGCGACGGCTAACGGCGGCAGCACCCTAGGTGCGACGGCCAGCGTTCGCCTGAACAACGGCCTAGGTTCCTTCAGCGGCTCGCAGGAAGTGAGCGTCAGCCTCCAGCCCGGCAGCGTGGTGCTGGCCGACACCGACGGCGACGGCGACCTGGACCTGCTCACGGGCGGCACCAACAACGCCAGCGTGCGCCTGAACCAATCGACCAGCGCGCTGCTGGCCGTTACGGCAGTTTTGCCGGCGCGCAATGCGCCGGCCGCGCCGCGCACCGCACCTGTAGCCGTGACCTTCAACCAGGCGCTGAGCACCAGCGCCGCCAACCAGAACGCCATAAGCGTATTCGGCACGCAAGGTGGCGGCCGGAAAGCCGGCACTACGACCGTGGCAGGCAACACGCTCAGCTTCGCTCCTACGGCTGGCTTTAAGCCCGGCGAAACGATTTATGCCACGGTTACTTCGGCCGTTCGCAGCACCGGCAACCAGACTTTGCTGACGCCGCAGGTATTCCAGTTTACGGCGGCCACTGCCCCCAGCTCCGCTACATTCGGCGGTGGCTCGGAGCCACGTGTGGGCGTTAATCCGCAGGCAACTACGGTAGGTGACGTGGATGGCGACGGCGACCTGGATTTGCTCACGGTGAGCTACGAAACGGCCGGCTCGGTGAGCGTGCGCCTCAACAATGGACTGGGTTCGTTCAGCGCGGCGCAGGAAGTGGCCGTCGGCTACAATCCTTATTACCTGACCCTGGGCGACATGGACGGCGACGGCGACCTGGACCTGCTCACCGCCAACGCGGGCGGACCCAACGGCATCATCAGCATCGTTTTCAACAACGGCACGGGCCTTTTCACGCTTCTGTCGCAGATAAGCGTGGGCAATAATCCGCACACCCTAGCCGTAGGCGACATCGACGGCGACGGCGACCTGGATCTGCTGGCGGCCAATTACACCGCCGGCAACAGCACCACGAGCAGCACTATAAGCGTGCGCCTGAACAACGGCCGCGGTGTCTTCAGCCCCGCTCCCAACGTGAGCGTGGACACGCGCCCGGTGAGCCTGGCTCTGGGCGACGTGGACAACGACGGCGACCTGGATTTGCTGTCCGCCGGCTCCAACACCACCACAGTCAGCCTGCGCCTGAATGATGGCCGGGGCAGCTTTAGCGGCACCACCGAAATCAGCACCGCCTACAATCCGGAAGTAGTGACCCTAGGTGACGTCGACAACGACGGCGACCTGGACCTGGTCACGGCCCATGTGGTCAGCAACGTGGTCGTGGTGCGTCTTAACGATGAGAGCGGAGTTTTCAGCGGCACCGTACCCTTGGTAGTAGGGCTGCAAGCTCCGCGCGGCCTAGCCCTGGGCGACGCCGATGGCGACGGCGACCTGGACATCTTGGTGGCCAACAGCGGCAGCAACACCGTGAGCGTGCGCCTCAACAATGGCGCTGGCACCTTCGGCGGCAACTCGCAAGTGCCCGTGGGCAGCGCCCCCATCGGCCTGGCCATCGGCGACCTGGACGGCAACGGCACCCTCGACTTCGCGACCTGCAACAAAGGCACCAACACCGCCAGCGTGCGCCTGAACGCACCCAGCGCGGTGAAAGTGCTGACCTCGGCCCCGGCCAGCTTAGCGGCGCAAATAGAGCTATACCCGAACCCGGCGCACGAGTCCGTGCGCCTGCTGCTGTCCACCGAGCTGGTGCAGCAATCGGTGCAGCTCAGCGTGGTGAATACGCTGGGGCAAGTGGTGCTCACGCAACCGCTCAGCGCCCGGCAAACAGTGGCGGAATTGAACCTAGGTCACTTGTCGAAAGGCGTTTATAGCGTGTGTCTGCGTACCGCTTCAGGACTGATAACTAAGCGTTTGGTGATTGAATAACGCCGTTCCCAGACTGCTCAATCACGCTGAAGCGCAACAACAGAACGACCGGCCTAGCAATAGGTCCGGTCGTTCTAGCGCTGAGCGGTGCAGGGAAGCCGAATAACTTACTTAATCAATCAACTGCTTATCAACCGTTTTCACCCTATTTCTTTTCACATGCTTTCAGTTTTTACTTTGCCTTATCAGCCCGCCGACCTAGGTACCAGGCTTGCGCCCGCGCTACGCGCGGGACTATTTCTCGCCTTGCTGGGCAGCACTGCGGCCCAGGCCCAGGCGCCGGTCGTCACGAGCTTGGCCCCGGCCCGAAATGCGCTGGCGGCTCCGCGCGCGACGCCGGTAGCGGCCACCTTCTCGCAGCCGCTGAGCACCAATGCCGGCACCCTAGGTTCGCTCAAAGTGTTCAGCCAGCAGGCGGGCGGCCGGAATATGGGCACGACCAGCGTCAGCGGCAACACGCTCAGCTTCGCACCCACTACTCCTTTTAAGGCGGGTGAGAAGGTTTCGGCTACCGTCACAGCGGCGGCGCAGAGCAGCGGCGGGCAGAACCTGGCGAAGCCGCATGTGTTTCAATTTACCACGGCGGTTGCACCGGCCACGACTGTTTTTGCGGATCAGCAAACCAACCTGCTGGGCAGCACCACCACCTACCCGGCCCTGGGCGACGTAGACGGCGACGGCGACCTGGACGTGGTGAGTGCGGCCGGAATCCGCCTGAACAATGGCACTGGCACGTTTGGCGAAAGTCAGCCCCTGCCCACGCCGGCAGCCCGGGCGCTGGCCCTGGGCGACATCGACGGCGACGGCGACCTGGACCTGCTCACGGTGAATCCTAACGCGGCAGGCACCGTGAGCGTGCGCCTCAACAACGGCAGCGGCACCTACGGCGGCTCGCAGGAAGTGGAAGTCGGCAGCTTCCCGGCCCGCCTGAACCTAGGTGACCTGGATGGCGACGGCGACCTGGATTTTATCACCACCAACAACCCCGCCACCAGCGGCGCGGCCGGCTCGGTGAGTGTGCGTTTCAACAACGGCAGCGGCATCTTTGCGAGCGGGCAGGAAATTACGACCAGTGGGCAGGTGTCGACGGCCCTCGGTGACGTAGACAGCGACGGCGACCTGGATTTGCTTCTGGCCAGCTACAACAGCTCCGTGCGGGATGTGGTGCGCGTGCGCCTGAACGACGGTACGGGCACGTTTGGCAGCGGCCCGGAAGCGCCCATCGACGCGCAGGTTTATCAGGTGCTGCTGGAAGACATGGATGCCGACGGCGACCTGGATATGGTGGCGGCGCACATCGTCGTGCCGACCGGAATACCTAGCTCTATTGCGCAGGGCCGGATCATTTTGTACCGCAACAATGGCACCGGCAGCTTCGCCAGCGGCCAGGTTATTACCGGCACTTCTAACCCAGGCCTGATCAGCCTCGGCGACCTCGACGGCGACAAGGACCTGGACCTGCTGACCACCTACTCCGGCTTCCGCTTCGACCCGCCAACCGTGAGCGTGCACCTCAACACGGGCAGCGGCACGCTCCTGGAAGGCACCGAAATCTATAATCCGGGTCTTGGCAACACCGTGCTGGGCGACGTAGACAACGACGGCGACCTGGATTTTCTGACCAGCAGCATCTTCTTCAACCAGAACACGCCCACGCTCACCGGCGTGGCACCGGCCGCCGCCCCGGTGGGTGCCACCGTTGTGCTCACGGGCAAAGACCTGCGCCAGACTACGCGCCTGACACTCAACGGCATACCCGTACCTGGCTTTGCTATCAACTCCGACGCGCAGATTACGTTCACGGTGCCCACCTACGCCACCAGCGGCTTGCTGACGGTGGTTACGCCCGTGGGCACCGCCACCATTAACTTCGCCGTGGCACCGCCCGCGCTGGCGGTAGCCAGCACGCTGCCGGCGCGCAATGCCGTGGCAGCTCCGCGCACCACCGACCTAGGTGCCACGTTCTCGCAGCTCATCCGCAACAATGCCGCTACCCTAGGTTCGTTGAAAGTGTTCAGCCAGCAGGCGGGTGGCCTGAAGGCGGGGCAGGCGCTGGTGAGCAACAGCTTGCTGACCTTCAATCCGACCGTTGACTTCAAGGCGGGCGAAATGGTGTCGGCGACCGTTACGCGGGTCGTGGAAGGCCGCAACGACGAGCGGCTGGCGGCCGGGCAGGTGTTTCAGTTTACCACCGCCACGGTGCGCAGCGCGGCCGTGTTCAGCTCCAAGCCCGACGTGGCGCTGACCAACCCGTACACCGCGACCCTGGGCGACGTGGACAATGACGGCGACCTCGACCTGCTCACCACCGATAACCTGAGCGGCCAGATCAGCATCCGGGTGCGGCTGAATGCGGGCGACGGCACGTTTGTCAATGGCCAGGAAGTACGCTTTTCCGAAACCTCGTACGTGAACCAGACCACCACGATGCTGGGCGACCTCGACAACGACGGCGACCTGGACCTGCTCACCAGCAACGGCGTGTACCTGAACACGAACGGCGTATTCGGGAGCACGCCGCTGGGCGGCAGCGGCAACATGACCATGGGCGACGTGGATGGCGACGGCGACCTGGACCTGCTCGCCTCCTGGCTGACGGCGGTGACGGTGCCGGGCCCCATTACGAATACCTTCCGGACGGTTTTAGTGCGCCTGAACAACGGCAGCGGCACCTTCACCCAAACCCAGGAGTTTATTATTGGCAGCGACGGCAACAGCACCCCGCCCACTTTCCTGCTGCTGAAAGACATGAACAACGACGGCGCCCTGGACCTGCTCACGCCCAACAACGGCAATAACACCACCACGCTCCGCCTGAACAACGGCTTCGGCACCTTCGACCCCAACGGCCAGCAGCTAAGCCTGAGCAACGCCACGGTCGGCGACATAGACAAGGACGGCGACCTGGACCTGGTGGGCACCAGCGGCGGCACCCCCACCCTGCTCCTTAACGATGGCCGCGGCAACTTCAGCACCAGCCGCACCCTGAACCTAGGTTCCGGCTTCGCGCCTTCTACCCTCGGCGACCTAGATGGCGACGGCGACCTGGACCTGCTGGTGCTGAGCACCACGCAGGCGGGCCTTCGCCTGAACGACGGCTTGGGCAACTTCAGCGGCTCGCTGAACTTCTCCCTCAATGCCAGTCCGCGTGCCCTCGTCACCGGCGACCTAGACAGCGACGGCACCCTGGATTTCGTGACGGTCAGCTATAATCCGAACAACATCGGAGTGGCGAGCGTGCGCCTGAACAACCTGGTGCTGGCCGCGGCGCCGGCGCCGCTGGCCGGGCAGGTAAGCCTATACCCGAACCCCGCGCACGAGTCGGTGCGTCTGCTGCTGCCCACCGAGCTAGCCCGTCAAACCCTGCGGCTTAGCTTGGTGAATACCCTAGGGCAGGTGGTGCTGGAGCAAACCCTGGCGGCGCAGCCGACCACGGAGCTACGGCTGCCCCACCTGCCCGCTGGCGTCTACAACCTGCGCCTCGACACCGCTGAGGGCACCATCTCCAAACGCCTGCTGGTAGAATAACGACTGACGACCACTCAACTTTCTCGGGAAAAGCCGGCTGCTTCAGCCGGCTTTTTTATGGGTTTACCTCGCCGTTCGGCTACCAGGATCTAGGATCAGTAGGTAGTAGTGCGGAAATCCGTTCGGCGACGAGCAACGCGAGTTCTGACGTTCGTTCTCACGCTTGGCTACTTGCCGCGGGTACGTCGCGGAACGGACTTCCACGCTATGAGGCAATCAAGTGGTTCCGAAACTGATCCTTATCATATAAATTGTAATAATGTAAAGTTAATATTGAACTATACCCTAGATTAACTTAGCTTTACAGTGCCTCAAACGGGACGAGGTGTGCAGTTGAAAGAGGTATTATCCGCTTCCTTTCCACCCTAATTCCTGTTTGAGTTATGCTATTTACTTCTACTCTTCTACCGCGCTTAGCGGCTGGAAGGCTTATGTCCCGCGCCTCTGGCTTACGAAGGGGCGCGCTGACGCTGCTGTTGCTGGCACCAGCCGCTATAGCCAACGCACAGGCGCTCACTGTCACCAGTCTTTCGCCGACCCGCAACGCGCCTGCTGCTCCGCGTGTAACCAACGTAGCGGCCACCTTCAGCCAGCCCTTGAGCAACTCGGCCGCTACTCTAGGTTCCGTGAAGGTGTTCAGCCAGCAGGCCGGCGGCCAGAAGGCGGGCACCGCTACCGTCAGCGGCAATACGCTCAGCTTCAACCCTAGCTCCGACTTCAAGGCGGGCGAGACGGTGTTTGCCACCCTCACCGCAGCGGCGCAGAACAGCGGCGGCATTAGCCTGGCCAAGCCCCAGGTCTTTCAGTTTACGGCGGCTACGGCCCCCAGCAGTGGTAGTTTTGGCGCAGGCTCTGAGATAACGGCTACTGCAAACGGTGGCCGGGACATAGGCGATGTGGACGGCGACGGCGACCTAGACCTGCTGGTTGTCGACGGTCCGGGCACCATCTCCGGGACCGGCACAGTCCAAACCCTGGTCAACAATGGCACAGGTGCTTTTACCGCCGGGCCAACCTCCCTCCTGCCTGGCTCCTCGCCTAATAGCGTGGTACTCGGAGATTTAGATGGGGATGGCGACCTGGATTTTGTAACCAGTAACGCATATAGCGCGGGAACTAGTCGCGGCGGCTCCATTAGCATGGGGTTCAACAATGGTCAGGGTACTTTTACGAGCACCGGCGGCGGGGCCGGCGAACGGACCTACCGCAGCGTGGCACTAGGCGACGTAGACGCCGATGGCGACCTGGATATTTTGGCCACCAGCAATCGGGAGCTCGGCGGCGGCTCCTACCTAGGTCCGGGCCTCGTGACGGTACTGCTCAACTCCGGTTCGGGCACCTTCACGGCGGGGCAGCAAGTGGAGATGCCGCAGGGAATCAATCAGGTATCGGTGGGCGACCTGGACAATGATGGTGACCTAGACCTGCTGGCCAGTGACGGTACGACAACGCACCTTCGCCTCAACGATGGCACCGGCACTTTCAGCGGCAGCGCCACCGTTAACGTTAGCGGCGGCCACCTCGCGCTCGGCGACCTCGACAACGATGGCGACCTGGACTTGGTAAGCACGAACGGCAGCTTGCAAGTATCCATTGGCTTGAACAATGGCGGCGCAACCTTCACCATTCGCCAATTCACGTCTGTTCTTTTTAGCTCCAGTTCTATTTCCTTAGGTGACGTCGATGGCGACGGCGACGTAGATTTTACGGCCGGCTCCTCCTCCGGCACCCTCGTGTGGGTAAATGACGGTACTGCGCTCTTCCGGGATTTACGACTAGCGTCCGTTCGAGAGGGCCTCCTAAGCGACATGGACGGTGACAACGACCTAGACCTGATTGGTACCACCAGTGCTGGTACGTTGGGTGTGCGCTTGAATCAGAATACGCCTCCCGACCCGCTCGCCATTACGGCGTTGTCGCCGGGGCGCAATGCACCTGCCGCCCCGCGCACGAGCAACGTGGCGGCCACCTTCAGCCAGCCGCTGAGCACTAATACCAGCGTTCTGGGTGCTTTGAAGGTCTTCAGTCAGCAGGCCGGCGGCAAGAAAGCCGGCACTGCTATGGTGAGCGGCACCATGCTCAGCTTCAACCCTAGCTCCGACTTCAAAGCCGGTGAAACCGTGTTTGCCACTCTCACCAATGCCGTGCAGAGCAGCGGCGGGACTGGCCTGGCAAAGCCCCAGGTCTTTCAGTTTACGGCGGCCGCCACCCCCAGCACAGGCACGTTCGTTAACAGCACCGAGGTACCAATCGGCGCCGCTAACGGGGACTTAGCCGTGGGCGATATTGATGGCGACGGCGACCTAGATCTGCTTAAAATTGGCGGTGGCGACGGCGCTACTACGGTATCCGTGCGCCGGAACAATGGCACGGGCGCCTTCAGCGGCAATCAGGAAATACCTGTAAGTGCCTTTACCAACTCTATCGTGCTCGGCGACCTAGATAGCGACGGCGACCTAGATTTTGTGGCGAGCAGCACTACCTACCTGAACAACGGCCAGGGCACCTTCAGCGCGGGCAGCGACTTTGAAGTGACGGGCTTAACCGGCACCAGCCTCTACGACATGGATGCCGACGGCGACCTGGACCTGCTATTCACCCAGGGCAACGGTATCGTCGTGCGCCTGAACGACGGCACCGGCACCTTCAGCACCAGCACTTCCTTCAACACCACCGTGCGCGGCATCACGGGCTACACGGCCGGCGACATCGACAACGACGGGGATATTGACGTGCTCTTTGGCATCCAGCAAACGGGCGGCGCCACGGGCATCGCCCTCAACAACGGCAACGCCACGTTCAGCCTCGGCGCGACGGGCATCACGAGCCGCTTGCTGGTTCCTTACCGGGCCCGATTGGAAGATGTGGACAACGACGGCGACCTGGATCTGCTCAACCCCGGCTCCGGGGCGGTCGAGGTTTTGCTCAACAACGGAGCAGGCAGCTTCAGCCCTGGCTCCGTCGTCGACGGTGGAGGCGCTAATATCCCGGCGCTGGCCACGGGCGACATCGACGGCGACGGCGACCTAGATTTGCTCATCGAGAGCAGTACCGTTCAGGGCGCTTACATCCGCCTGAATAATGGCGACGGCACTTTCGGGGGTAATACGAGCATTCCGTTCGCGACTACTCAGGCTCCGCTGAAGCTGGCTGATATCGATGGTGACGGCGACCTGGATTTGCTGGGCGGTACGAGTACGGGCGTGGCGGTACACCTGAATCAGAATGCCGCCACCGCGTTGAGTGTCACGGCCCTCTCCCCGACCCGCAACGCTCTCACGGCTCCGCGCAACACCAACGTCGCCGTCACCTTCAACCAAGCCCTGACCAACAGCGCCGGCACCCTAGGTTCGCTCAAAGTATTCAGCCAGCAAGCGGGCGGCTTGAAAGCTAGCTCCGTAACCGTGAGCGGTAATACCCTGACAGCTAACCCGAACGCCGACTTCAAACCCGGTGAAACGGTGTTTGCCACGCTTACTACCGCCGCGCAGAGCAGCAACGGAGCTAGCTTAGCGAAGCCGCAAGTATACCAATTCACAACTGCCACCAGCCCGAGCGCCGGTACGTTTAGCGGGGGCTCTAACCCCACGGTCAGCAATTCTACTCCTTCTCTTCGAGACGTGACCCTGGGCGACGTAGACGGCGACGGCGACTTGGACCTACTCACGGCTAACTTCACCAACTATTTCAACCCAGGTTCAGTGAGCGTGCGTCTGAACGATGGCACCGGCGCCTTTGGCAGTAGCCAAGAGGTACCGGTTGGCTCACGCTCCTTGGCCCTTGCCTTGGGTGACGTGGACGGTGATGGCGACCTGGATTTTGTAACGGCCAACGGCGTCAGCCCTACTGCTAGTGGCGTGGTGAATGTCCGCCTGAACAACAGCAGCGGCAGCTTTAGTGGCACCCAGCAAGTAGCAGTCAGCGGTGAGCCAGTGGACGTTCGACTGGCTGATGTAGACGGGGACGGCGACCTAGACCTGCTCTCCGTTAGCTCCGGCATCAGCACGGCAAGCATACGGTTGAACGACGGACTGGGAAATTTTGGGGGTGGATCGAACGTCGCTGTTGGTCTGAACCCAAATCAAGTTGCCGTGGCCGACGTGGATAATGATGGCGACCTAGACCTGCTCACCATGAACAGCAACGGCAGCAGCGTGAGCGTGCGCCTCAACGACGGCTTAGGCTCATTCAGTGGCAGCCAGGAAGTAGCCGTGGCCAATTACCCCCGCTACTTAGCGACGGGTGATGTGGACGGCGATGGCGACCTCGACTTGCTCGTGGCCCGGTACGGCGATGACCGTAATGGGCAGGTAGACGTGTTTCTGAACAATGGTAGCGGCAGCTTCAACAGTACCCAAAGCGTACCTGTGGGCCCGGGCGCGAGCGTTGTAAAGCTCGGCGACATCGATGGGGATGGCGACCTAGATTTGCTCGTCGGGAACCTCTACGATGAAACAGGTGTGGCGAACAATCAAGTATCTGTGCGTCTGAACAATGGGAGCGGCAGTTTTAGTGGCGATCAGCAGGTGACCGTGACGTATTATCCGGGCAGCCTAGCCTTGGGAGATGTGGATGGTGATGGAGACCTAGACTTGGCCACCGCCAACAACAATGGTCCTGAACTCAGCATTCGCCTTAATCAGAATGCAGGTGGTTTGCTAGCTGTAACGGCTCTGTCGCCCGCTCGAAATAGCGTAGCGGCGCCGCGTACCGCATCTGTTACGGCTACGTTCAACCAAGCACTGACTAACAACGCGGCCACCCTAGGTTCGCTCAAAGTATTCAGCCAGCAAGCGGGCGGCTTGAAAGCTAGCTCCGTAACCGTGAGCGGTAATACCCTGACAGCTAACCCGAACGCCGACTTCAAACCCGGTGAAACGGTGTTTGCCACGCTTACTACCGCCGCGCAGAGCAGCAACGGAACTGGTTTGGCCAAGCCGCAGGTGTTTCAGTTTACGACGGCTACCGCGCCAGCCCCCGGCAGTTTTGCTGGCGGCTCTGATCCGGCTGTGGGTGATAGTCCGCGCAGTGTGGCCGTGGGCGATGTGGATGGCGACGGCGACCTGGACCTGCTCACGGCCAATGATCCGTCTACCTTTCCAGGGACTGCTACGGTGAGTGTGCGCCTCAACAATGGAGCTGGCAGCTACAGCGGTGGCTCCGAAGTGCTGGTGGGCAATGGGCCGGGTGGTATTCCTCCGCTGACTGAGCCAAGAAGCATTGTGCTGGCAGATGTGGATAGTGATGGCGACTTGGATTTTCTCACCGCCAATGATCGAGCCAGCACAGTGAGCATTCGCTTCAATAATGGCAGTGGCGTATTCAGCGGAACCTATGAGCTTCAAACACTCGGCAACGCCTATGCTATAGCCGTGGGCGACGTGGATGGCGACGGCGACTTAGACCTGTTGGTGACCAATACAAGTAGTAGCAGCAATACCATCAGTGTGTTTCTGAATAATGGCAGCGGTGTCTTCGGCACTGGCTCGGAGGTTATTGTCAACGTTCAGCCCATAGATGTAGTGCTGGGCGACGTTGACAACGATGGTGACCTGGACCTGATTGCCGTTTTTAACCTCGGCAATAACGCATCCGTTCGCCTCAACAATGGCGCCGGCATCTTCTCCGGCGGCAGCGAAATAGCTATCGGCAGTAGTCCGTACCGTGTAGCTGCGGGCGACGTAGACGGTGATGGTGACCTGGATTTTGTGACGGCTAACACCAATAATAATACGGTGAGCGTCCGCTTCAACAATGGCAGCGGCACCTTCTCCGGCACGACGAGCATCGCCGTGGGGAATGCCCCAAGCAAGGTCATTCTGAGCGATGTAGATGGTGATGGTGACCTGGACCTGCTCACCGCTAACGCCACTAACAATACGGTGAGCGTACGCCGCAATAATGGCTCAGGCACCTTCAGTAACAGCCAGGAGGTAGCAGTTGGGGCAACTCCATTTGACGTGATTACCGGCGACGTAGATAACGACGGGGATGTGGACCTGCTCACCGCCAATAATACCGACCAAACGGTCAGTATTCGGCTGAATCAAACGTTGGCGGCTCCCACCATCACCAGCATTTCGCCGGCCATCGCTCCGGTGGGCAGCACCGTCGTGATCAATGGTACTAATTTCCTAAACACAACTAGCGTTACCTTCAACGGAGTGGCCGCTACCGGCTTTGTCGTGAACGGCCTAGGTACCCAGATTACGGTAACCGTACCGGCTGGCGCGACTAGCGGGCCAGTGGTAGTGACGACGGCTACGGGCGTCAGCAGTGGCTTCCAGTTTACAGTAGGCCCGCTGCTCACCATTACGAACTTGGCTCCCAGCCGCAATGCGGTGGCCGCGCCGCGGAATACGTCCGTGGCCGTCACGCTCAGCCAGCAGCCGAGCAGCAGCCCCGCTACGCTTAATGGCATAACAGTATTCAGCCAGCAGGCTCAGGGCAAGAAAGCGGGCACGGGCATCGTGAGCGGCAACACGCTCCTCTTCGACCTGACCACGGACTTTAAGGCCGGCGAAACGGTGTTTGCGACCATTACGACGGCCGTGCAGAACAGCGCTGGCACCCAGAATTTGCTGGTGCCGCAGGTGTTCCAATTCACCACGGCCACGGCTCCTAGCCCCGGCACCTTCAGTGGCGGCTCCGACCCCAGCGTGGGCAACGGCCCCGTGAACGTAGCCAGCGGCGACGTGGATGGCGACGGCGACCTAGACCTGATTACCACCAACCTAGGTAACCCCAGCGGCCCGGCTGGCCTCGGCAACGGCACCACCGCCACCGTGCGCCTGAACACGGGCAACGGCACATTCACGAGCGCCCAGCAGCTCACCGTAGGGCGCGGCCCCGCCCAAGCGGTGCTGGCCGACGTGGACAACGACGGCGACCTAGATCTGCTCACGGCTAACAGCAGCACCGCCGACGTGAGCCTGCGCTTCAACAACGGCAGCGGCACCTTCGATAATGGCTACCAGGTGGGTAGTGGCAACATTCACGGCATTGCCGTGGGCGACGTGAATGGCGACGGCTACCAGGATCTGCTGATTGCCGATTACAATGAGCCTAGTACCGTGACAGTGGGCCTGAATAACACCATGGGCACGTTCCCCTTGTTCAACTTCGACTATACGCAGCGCGTCTCCGTTGGCTCGCGGCCTCTGAACATTGCCCTCGGCGACGTAGATAATGACGGCGACCTAGACTTTGTGACGGCTAGCTCCAACGGCGCTACCGCCAGCGTGCGCCTGAACAATGGCCTAGGTTCCTTCAGCGGTACGCAGGAAGTTGCTGTAGGCTTCAACCCGATGAGCGTGGTGCTGGGCGACGTGGACAAGGATGGCGACCTCGACATCGTGACGGCTAATTACTACGACTACACCAACCCCGCCGACAACTTCACTAACAGCACCGCCAGCGTGCGCCTGAACAATGGCAGCGGCACGTTCAGCGGCACCCAAAACGTGGCTATCGGCCGCGGCGCCCGCCAGGCCGTGCTGGGCGACGTAGATGGCGACGGCGACCTGGACTTGGTGGCTACCAACGAACTCACGAATGCGGCCAGCGTGCGTCTGAATAACGGCAGCGGCACGTTCAGCGGCACGCAGCAGGTGGCAGTTGGCAACAGTCCTAATAACCTAGTTTTGACTGACTTAGACGGCGACGGTGACCTAGACCTAGCCACAGCCAACTTCCTCGGTAACACCGTCAGCGTACGCCTGAACCAAGGCGCAGCGGGTCCGCTGGTGGTTACGGCAGTGTCGCCGACCCGCAATACAGTGGCCGCCCCGCGCACCACACCCGTGACCTTCACCTTCAGCCAAAGCCTAGGTTCCGACCCGGAAACCGAGCAGGCCATCCGGGTTTTCGGCACACAGAGCGGCCGTAAGTTTGGCTCGAACATCGTGAGCGGCAACACTCTTCGCTTGGCACCGGCCGTCAGCTTCAAGCCGGGCGAAACCGTGTTTGCCACCGCCACGCAGGCCGTGCGCAGCAACGGCGGCGCCACCCTTGCCTCGCCGCATGTCTTCCAGTTTACGGCGGCGGCTGCCCCCAGCAACGGCGTGTTCGGCGGCGGCTCCGACCCGACAGTCGGCACAAACCCGTACGGCGTTGCCGCCGGCGACATCGACGGCGACGGCGACCAAGACCTGGTTACAGCCAACATCAACAGCAACACGGTGAGCGTGCGCTTCAACAACGGCAGCGGTTCGTTCAGCGGCACCCAGGAAGTGAGCGTCGGGCGCGGCCCATCGCAGGTAGTGCTCGGCGACGTGGATGCCGATGGCGACCTAGACTTAGTGACGGCCAATAGCCGAACCATCTTCCCTGGGACGGTAAGCGTGCGCCTGAACAACGGCGCGGGTATCTTCTCCGGCAGCACCGAAGTAGCCGTGGGCGACACGCCGCACGCGGTAGCCTTCGGCGATGTGGACGGTGACGGCGACCTGGATTTACTCGCCGCTAACTACACGGCTGGCAGCAACACCACCAACAGCACCGTGAGCGTGCGCCTGAACAACGGCCTAGGTTCCTTCACCAGCGGTGCCTCGGAAGTGAGCGTGGGCACGCGCCCCTTGAGCATCGCGGTGGGCGACGTGGATAACGATGGCGACCTGGACTTTGTGACGGCTAATTCCAACACCACCACCGCTAGTGTGCGCCTGAACAATGGCATGGGCAGTTTCTCGGGCAGCACGGAAGTACAAGTGGAGTTCAACCCTGAGTCCATCGTACTCGGCGACGTAGACGGCGACGGCGACCTGGACTTTGCCACCGCCAATCGGGCCTCCAACGTGGCAAGCGTGTGCATCAATAACGGCAGCGGCAGCTTCACTAGCACGCAACTGCTGGCCGTGGGCAATTCGCCGCACGGCGTGGCCCTGAGCGACATCGACGGCGACGGCGACCTGGACCTGGCTACGGCTAACACCGGCAGCAACTCCGTGAGCGTGCGCCGCAACCTAGGTAATGGCAATTTTCAGGGCAATCAGGAAGTCAATGTTGGCGCGGGGCCGTTTAGCTTGGCCTTCGCCGATATGGATAGCAACGGCACTCTGGACCTGCTCACGGCCAACAGCGGCACCAACTCGGCCAGCGTACGCCTGAGCAGCGCCGCCGCAACGGCCACAGCCAAGGTGCTGGCAGCGGCGCCCGCCCGCCTGAGCGAACAGGTCAGCCTCTACCCCAACCCGGCCCGCACCCGCGTACAGGTGCAACTGCCCGCCGAGCTAGCTCGCCAAAGCACCCAGGTGCAGCTACTGAATACCCTGGGCCAGGTGGTGCTGGAGCAGAAGCTAGCCGCCCAGCCCACCGCGGAGCTACTGCTGCCGGCGTTGCCAGCGGGCGTCTATACGCTGCGGTTCGGCACCGGGCAGGGCATTATTTCCAAGCGCCTGATGATTGAATAGAGGCCAACAGCCTGCTGTATTTCGAGAAAAAGAGCCGGCTGCTAGCCGGCTCTTTTTGTTGGTTCTCCTTCCGGATGACAGCTGACCTAGGTTGGCTGCCTTCCAAGCGCGTACCTGCTGCTTGAGAAACCTTTCCCAATCGTTTCTAACACGTAAAGCTCAACTCATCAGTAGATTATCTTCTATCTAATTGCTATAATTTTACTTATAAACGATTGTGTTTAAGCAAACATAGTACTACGTTTACAATGCCTCAGACGGGATGAGGTGTGCAGTTGAGCGAGGCTTCGTTCCTTCCTTTCCACCCTTTTCCTGTTTCGTATGTCCTTCTTTTCTATTCCTTCACCGCACTCAGCGGGCTCCCGGGCCGCTGCCGTGTCCCGTTTTGTCGGTGCCGGCTTGTTGGTTCTGAGTCAGGCGGGGGCGCTTCGGGCCCAGCCGCCGGTTGCGCCTACTGTCGTGGGCTTCATTCCTACGCGCAACGCCTTGGCCGTGCCCCGCAATACCGACGTGACGGCCATCTTTGATCAGGCCCTCAACATTCCCAGCAACGCGCTGCGCGTATTCAGCTACCAGGCGGGCGGCGCGAAAGCCGGGCAGGCGACGGTTGTCGATCGAAACCTCATCTACAACCCTACCACCGACTTTAAGGCGGGTGAAACGGTCTTCAGCACCGTCACTTCGAACGTGCGGGTCGGGCCCAACCAGCCGCTACCCAAGCCGCAGGTTTTCCAGTTTACCACCGCCACCGCGCCCAGCAGCGGCACGTTTGGCGGCGGCTCCAACGTCGGTGGCAATGCTGTAGGCGACGTGGATGGCGATGGCGACCTGGACCTGCTCGCCGTGAACACAGCCACCAACTCGGTGCGGGTGCGCCTGAACAACGGCGCTGGCTCCTTCACCGACGGCCCCGAAGTGCCCGTGGGCATGCGGCCCGTGGATGTGACCCTCGGCGACGTGGACAATGACGGCGACCTAGATTTGCTTACGGCCAACAACAGCTTCAACGGGGCGTTTACCAGCGGCTCCGTCAGCTTGCGCCTGAACAACGGCACGGGCACGTTCAGCGGCACTAAGGAGATAAAAGTCACCGAAAACTTCACCGCCAAGAAGGTCTTGCTGGCCGACCTAGGTGCCGATGCGACCCTCGATATTCTTATTCTCCCGACCAACACCAGCGCCAGCCTAGGTCGGCTTGTCTCACTAAACCTAGCCTCCCAGGGAGCCGGTCAGGCCACGGGCGTGTTTCCCGATCAGGCGGCAGCCCTTCAGAGCACCATCGGCACTTTGCCCAACAGCATTGCCATTGGCGACATGAACAATGACGGCGTTGTGGATATTCTCACGACCGCCGGCGAGCCGAACACAACAGTTTTGGTAGGAAGCCAAAGCGTTCCGGTGGGCCGCTCAGTCGGTAACCTGGCCGTGGGTGACGTGAACGGCGACGGCTTCCTGGACTTTATCGTGGACAACGTAGATGCCGGCAACAACCGTGTGGTGAGCGTGCGCCTGAACACAAGCGGCACCGGCTTCGCGGCGGGCCAGGAGGTGCCAGTAGATGGCGCCGGCGGCCTGGCCCTGGGCGACGTGGATGGCGACGGCGACCTGGACCTGGTAGCCAACGACGCGAACGGTACAACGGCCCGCGTGCAATTAAACAATGGTACCGGCACTTTCTCGGGTAGCCAGCAGGTGAGCGTAATCGGCACGGAGCTGCTGCTCAAGGATGTAGACAACAACGGCACCCTGGATATTGTGACCAGCGGCAGCGTGCGGCTGAATCAGTCGCTTGCCGCTGCCACGCCGGTAGTCACGGCCGTTGTGCCCGCCCGCAATGCGCGCTCGGCCCCGCGCAACACGAATGTTGCCGTGAGCTTCAGTGAAACCCTGAACAACAACGCCGCTACCCTAGGTGCACTGAAGGTCTTCAGCCAACAACACGGCGGGAAGAAAGCAGGCACGGCCACCGTGAGCGGCAACGTATTGGCTTTCAACCCCACAACTGACTTCAAGGCCGGCGAAACGGTATATACAACGGTAACTTCGGCCGCGCAGAGCACGGCCGGTGCGGCGGCCAAGCCCCACGTTTTTCAGTTTACCACCGCTACCAAACCCAGCGCCGCTCAGTTCAGCAGCAACCCGGAGGTGCCGCTGAATAGCCCTTACAGCCTGGCTACCGGCGACGTAGACGGCGACGGCGACCTAGACCTGCTTTCGGCCACCCAAGGCAGTTCGGGCACGAGCAGCACCGTGAGCGTACGCCTGAATACTGGTACCGGCACCTTCACCAACGGCCAGATAGTAACCGTTGCGAGCCTCGGACGAATCCTGCTGGGCGACCTCGACGCTGACGGCGACCTAGACCTGGTGACCAGCAACGGAGTGCACCTGAACAACGGCAGCGGCGTGTTCGGAGCGGCGCAGCAGCCGGGCATCGGGGGCGCAGCCCTGGGCGACGTGGATGCCGACGGCGACCTGGATCTGCTCGCCGACAGCCTGGTTTCCAACCCGAACACCAGCAGCATCGTGCGGGTACGCCTGAACCGGGGAAACGGCACGTTTACCCGAAATCAACAAGTATTCCTCCCGAGCATCGGCACCATCAGCATCGTGCTGGGTGATGTGAACAACGACGGCATCCTCGACCTGCTGGCTACCGGCACCAACAACGGCATCGTGACGGTGCGCCTGGGCTCTGGCGACGGCAGCTTCTCCACCACCCGGCCCGACGTCGTTGTGAGCACGTCGCCGTACGGCCTGAACCTAGGTGACGCGGACGGCGACGGCGACCTGGACCTATTTGCCACTAACACCGGCAGCACCGTGACCGTGCTCCTGAACGATGGGCAAGGCAACTTCAGCAACCCGCGTTTTGTGAACCTAGGTTCTTACTCCGCCTTTGCCGCCGTGGGCGACGTGGACGGCGACGGCGACCTGGACCTGCTCGCCGGGGGCTTCCCCAACTCGGTGAGCCTGCGCCTGAACGACGGCTCGGGCAACTTCACCGACGGCCCCAATCTTGTCGTGGGGGATAGTCCGCGCGCCATTGCCACCGGCGACCTGGACGGCGACGGCACCCTCGACTTTGCCACGGCCAACCTCAGCACGGCCAGCGTGCGCCTGAACAACCAGGTGCTGGCCGCCGCACCCGCGCAGCTGGTCGAGCAAGTGAGTTTGTTTCCGAACCCGGCCCGCAGCAGCGTGCGCGTGCTGCTGCCCAAAGAACTGGCCCACCAGCAGCTGCAACTGCGCCTCTTCAACACCCTGGGCCAGGTGGTGCTCACGCAAAACCTAGGTCCTCAGGCCGCCGCGGAAGTGCGGCTGCCCCGCTTGCCGGCCGGCGTCTACACTGTGCGCCTGACCACTACCCAAGGACTGATTAACAAGCGTTTAGTCATTCAGTAGAGGTCTTCCCCAGACTTACTCGTACAAAGCCGGCCCTTAGTAGGCCGGCTTTGTTGTTTTAAGGGTGAATCTTGCCCAGGCAGCGTTAGGATTGCACGCGCTAGTTCTCCCGCTGGACGCAATAGCATGCTGGCTCCTAACCTAGGTGGATTGACTCGAAACAGACGGCAGCAAGCAGCCCTCGGCACTATTCAGATATTTTCTTGCATAAACCTAGCGGGCAGTGCGTAGCTTAGTGAAACTGTCTGATAACCCTTCTTCGCAATAACCGGCCATTAGGCGCCTTTTCTTAAAGGCAGCGGGTAGTACTTTTCTCTCGGAGTATTCGTTTACCTATCTGCCTACTTACCCGTTCCACTATGCATGCAGAGCTACCCCATCCTGTATATACTACCCGTACTTCCACTCAGCTTATCGCCAAGCCTGGTCAGCCGGCCGGGGCTGGCCGCTGGCGCCTACCTAGGTTGACGCTGGCGGCTGGCCGGCTGCTCACCCTGCTGCTCCTGCTGCTGAGTGGCGCGGCCACCACAACGGCCCTGGCGCAAGGAACGCCTCCCCCGGAGTGCAGCCAGGATGAGAGATTCATCAACACCTGGTATTTCGGCTACAAGGCAGGCCTAAATTTCAGCGCCGCCACCGATTCCATTCTGCCCGCGGTAGTAAATGACAGCCAGATAGATGCCCCGGCCGGCTCCGGAATAATGGCGGACGCCACTGGCAACCTGCTTTTCTACAGCAACGGCGCAACCGTCTGGAACCGCAACCACACCATTATGGCCGGTGGCACGGGCCTGTTCGGTAATCCGCTCGCCACCGACGGACCGCTGGCCATTAAGATGCCCGGCAGCCCAGACCCGACCACCCCCGGCGCCCCGACCCGCTACCTGCTGTTTACGCAGGGTGCGCAGGGCGGGCCGGGCCTGAGCTACTCAGAAATCGTGATTCCCACCGGCGGAGGAGACGGTACGGTCGTTACCAAGAACACGCCCCTGGCCCGCGGCACCGCCGAAAAGATGACGGGCGTGTTTCACAAAAACGGCTGCGACATCTGGATCATCGTGCACGGCTGGGGCAATGCTACTTCCGGCAACGATAACCGCGGCGACGCATTTCTGGCCTACCGTGTGACGCCAACCGGCGTGCAGCCGCCCGTGATTTCGCCTGTTGGCTCCTTGCACGCACCGAACATTGCGGCTCAGGGCTACCGCGGCCAGATGAAAGTATCGCCCAATGGCGAGCAGCTGGCCGTGGCCCGCTTCAGCGAAACTGCAGGCGGCACTGCTAGTAGCGTTGAGCTGTTCGCCTTCGATGCTGAAACTGGCTTTGTCAGCAGTCCTCAGATTCTCGATAGCGGAGCCGGCGGCTACTACGGCGTCGAGTTTTCGCCCGGCCGTAGCCGGCTTTTCGCCACCGTGCTGAGCCCGCCCCAGCTGCTGCAGTTCGACTTGACGGCCGCCAACGTGCCGGCCAGCAAGCAGTCGATTCCACTCAACCAAGACCCTCCTGCCAACCTAGGTTCCATGCAGGCCGGCCCCGACGGCAAGATCTACGTGGCCCGCGAAAACCAGCCCGCCCTGGGCTTCATCTCCTACCCCGATTCGCTGGGCGCCAGCGTAGGCTACGCCGATGACAGCCTACAACTGAGCGGGCGCAGCGGCCTAGGTCTGCCTAACTTCAACCAAAGCTCCTTGTTGCGGGCAAGCCTCGATGCGCGGTCGACGGCTTGCCTGGAACAAACCTTTCAGGCCTTTTCACCTACTGACAACCCGTTGCAGTCCTATTTCTGGATATTCGGCGACGGCAGCACTTCGACAGAGGAAAACCCGAAGCACACCTACCCCGCACCCGGCGACTACGTCGTGACGCTGCGCATCACCACTAACTGCTTCTGCCGCGAGGTTCGTCGCCTGATTCGGGTGCCGGGCGCGCCCACCCCAGGCAGCATCGGGTCCGACCAGGCCCTGTGTGCCGGCACCACACCTGCGCCGCTCACCAGCACCGCCCTGGCCGGGGACGGTACCGGCGACTATAGCTACCAGTGGCAAACCTCGTCGAACAACACCAACTGGTCCGACATCGGAGGTGCCACCGGGCCTAGCTATGCGCCAGGCCCACTGACTGCTCCGGTCACTTACTTCCGGCGGTTAGTGACATCGGGCTTCTGCGCCCCTAACACCCCAACGTCTTCTGTCGCCATCACTGTAACTCCCGCTTTGACGGCGGGCAGCATTGGGGCTACCCAGGACGTGTGCGTGGGGGCTACTCCTACCCCGCTCACCAGCACGGCTGCGGCCACAGGCGGCACCGGCACCTTCGCC
>NZ_BMHT01000003.1:181920-753011 GCF_014641455.1 Hymenobacter cavernae | reverse complement strand
TCCTTTTTGTCTTTTCCAATCACTCAAAGAACGTCTGCTCATCCCAATCAGATGAACGTGGGGGCTAGTACACTAGCCCATTTACTTGCGGGTAACCAACTACTCCACCCTGGCGCAAGTCGGTGAATAAACCACCGAGTGGCGTATTTTCGTTCCCGCTACTCCCTCCTTTTTTGCTTCCGTTTGAAGCCTTGGTTCGTTTTGGGAGTGCAAAGGTACAAAACTTAGTTAGAAAAACAACCAAGCAGTAAAACTTTTTTTTCTCCTTCGTTTTCTCCCCCCCCCCTTCCACTCGAAGCGGGCTGCAAAGATACTACCGGCTTTTGCCTCGTGTCAAGTACACAGAAAACTTTTTTTGAGAGTCTGTCTTCCTTTTTAAATAACAAACCATCTGTTTGCTTTGGGGGTGCAAAGGTAGATATTGAGAGTAGAAAGCAAAGCAAAAGAGGGTAATTATTTTAAATTAGGTAAGCTTTTAGGATTAGCATTCACTTGTTAGCAGGTGAAATGACTTGGCCGTTACGGAAGGTTTTCTTCTCGGTAACTGTTTTTCCGTCAGGCTCAAAGTATGTCCAAATGCCAGTTTCCTTATTGTTACGGTAAGCGCCAGTTACTTCAGTAGTACCATCTTCACGAAGTTGTCGATAAGGACCGAGCTTACTGCCTTTCACGTAAGTAGTCTCTGCCTTGAGCTTTCCAGAAGCAAAGAAAACCTGACCTAGACCAGCAAGCCGACCATTTTCATAGGTGTTACGGGTCTGTATTGTACCGTTAGGGTAATAGGTAAGCTTCTCCCCGGTAAGCTTGCCAGCCGTGTATGTCTCCTGACTTTGTACCTGCTTGCTGTTTGGGAAGAAGGTGCGCCAAATACCGGAAGGGAGATTGTTCTTGAATTGCTGCTCCTCACGTATACCTCCTTCGGCAAAGTAGGAGATGACTTTTCGGTCACGAGCTTGATTGGTGTAATCAGTTTCGCGTTCAATTTTACCTGATTCATAGAAATCCTGCGCTTGTCCGGTAAGTACGCCATTGCGGTAGGTCATTTTACTACGGAGCGCGCCACTTTCATAATATGCTTTAGCCGGGCCATCTAGGTTGCTAGTGCCGCCAGCCAGAGATGTAGCACGCTTAGTAAGATCATCAGCCAAAGGATTAGTAATGGTTCGGGCCATTAAGGGAGCAGCTACATAGGTGCCTTCGGTACGGAGCTTGCCAGATGGATAGTAGCTACGGTAGCTGCCTCGACCTATCTTATCAGCCAAGATTTCGGTTTCGATCTGTCCGCTGTCATAATAGGTTTTGTAGGTACCAGTTAGCAAGCCATTCCGGTAAGTTGCTTCGCTTTGTAACTGACCATTGGGATAAAACGTCTTAACAGGCCCATTAGCTTGGCCATTTTGATATGTTATTTCCACTTTAGGTTTCCCTGACGGATATAGCTCACGCACGGCACCTGCTGGTTGGCCCTTAGTAAGGGTGGTTTCCAGCTTTATCTCACCGCTGGGATGGTAGGTACGTAAGGTGCCAGTAGGTTGGTCATCATTGTAGGTGCCTTCCTGGGCTACTTTTCCATTGTCATAGTACGTTTTGAAAGGGCCTTGCCGTATGCCTTGCCGATATGTGACTTCCAGACGCCTTTGGCCGTTGGGGTGAAATTCAGCGTAAACACTGTCGCGCTTACCTGCTGAGTAGCGGGTTTGCGCCTCTAATTTGCCGGAACGATAGAAACGCTTGTACGGTCCTTCCATGACGGTATCGGCGCCTATTACAGCCGAGTAGACTTCGCGGATGCTGGTGTTGGTAGAATCGCGATAGGTGACTAAGCGCCGCAACTTCTGCGCCTGTGTGGTGTAGGTGCAGGAAATGAGCGCAAACAGCAGGAAAAGTCGTTTCATGGAAGTCAGAACGCAGAAAAGAGCGGCAAAGTACAGCGGAGATTTAGCAGGCTATGTGGCAGATAGTAGATCGGTTTACTCAGAGCTGTGTGGTGCTCCGTTCGACTTGCAATGTCCAATGCACTAATGTAACAGAAGTCAAAGCTAGCAAGCTGATGAGCATAAATGCGTAATGGGTGCCACTAACTAATGCTTTTGAAACGGCATGATTGACATCCGTATAGCCAGCACGACGTACTAATAATGCAAAAACTGCTCCTACTAATGCCAATCCTGTATTAGACCTAGGGTACGCACCTAGCTAAGTAGGCCGCTTGCCAGGCCCCGCTCGTGGGGAGGAGCCAGGGTAATAACAATGGTGTTATTAGGAGTGCGGAAAAACGTAAGACCTAGGTTAAGCACCATCAGTCGTGCCACAATGCCTCAGCTACTCTCGTTGGGGCTGAGGGTAATAAGTGAGGCGGAACCTAGCACGAGCAGCACAGCCCCGGCCAGCATTACGGGACGGGCGCCGTAACGGTCGGAAAGGCGGCCGGCAGTGGTACTTAGTAGAGCCGTCGTGAGTGGCCCTACGGATAAAATCAGGCCTACCTGAGCCGGTGAGTAGTGCATGGCCCCTGTCAGGTAAAATGTGAGTACAATACTGGTGGCAATCAGGACCGCATACACGAGCAAGCCCGCCAGTAGGTTAACACTGAGTGGCTTGTGGCGTAGTACCGAAGGGTTGAGAAAAGGATGAGCAATGCGCTTCTCGTAAACCATAAAGCAAGCTACCCCGATGACCGTGGCTGCTAACAGGCTTAATACCTACATATTAACTAAACAATCCGTTTCAATCCAGCTTAAACCTAGGGCATAGCACGTTATCCAACCAGCCATTAGGCCCATACCTAGGATATCGAGTGGTACGCGTTGGGGCGGCTCCTCTAAGCGGATGAAGCGTTGCATGAGCCAGTAAGCCAACACCCCTAACGCTACATTCACTAGAAACAAAGCTGCTTTGTTCTCCACTTGTACCTAGGTACGATACACAAAAAAGCCCCGCTGCTTGTACAACGAGGCTTTTTTCAGGAGCAAGTCGCTCTTGTTTTATGCAAACATGCTCACGGCGTCTTTACTAGGTAGCGCCGTTTTGCCGGTCAGGAACTGATCGACTTTGCGGGCGGCTTCTCGGCCTTCGGAAATAGCCCACACGACTAACGATTGACCACGGCGCATGTCACCGGCGGTGAATACCTTTTGCACATTGGTCTGGAAAGAACCTTCGCGGGCCTTCACGTTGCCGCGCTCATCCAATTCTACCCCTAGCTGTTCCAGCAGGCCTTGGCGTTGCGGATGCAGGAAGCCCATGGCGAGGAACACGCGCTGACAAGGGATTTCCCGCTCCGAGCCTTCCACTTCGGTGAACTTGCTGGGCCGGCCCATGAGGTCAGTTTCCCACGATACATCAGCCACGCGGAGCGCTTTCAGATTGCCATTTTCGTCGCCGACAAACTCCTTGGTATTAACACCCCAGAAACGCTCACAGCCTTCTTCGTGCGAGCTGGTCGTTTTGAGGACCATCGGGAACGTGGGCCACGGCATGTGCTGCGTGCGCTCTTTCGGCGGCTGGAACATCACTTCAAACTGGCGGACGCTAGCGGCTTTCTGCCGGTTGGAAGTGCCTACACAGTCGGAGCCCGTGTCGCCGCCGCCGATAACTACCACATCCTGGCCCGTAGCTAGGATCGGTTCCTGCGAAAACTCCCGCTCACCGACGCGCTTGTTCTGCTGCTTCAGGAAATCCATGGCGAAGTGGATGCCTTTGAGCTCGCGGCCCGGAATTTTGAGGTCGCGCGGGATGGTGGAGCCGCCGGCCAGCACTACCGCGTCGAAGTCACGGAGCAACGTGGCGGCGGGCACGTCTTTGCCAATTTCCACACCGCAGCGGAAGACGATGCCATCTTCCTCCATAATCTGAATCCGGCGCTCGACCACCCATTTCTCTAGTTTGAAATCAGGAATACCGTAGCGCAGCAAGCCGCCGGGCACGTCATCACGCTCGAAAACGGTGACACTGTGGCCGGCTTTGTTCAGCTGCGCCGCCGCAGCCAGGCCAGCCGGACCGGAACCAATAACAGCCACCGTTTTGCCGGAGCGCAGCAGGGGAGGAGCCGCCTTCACGTAGCCTTTCGTGAAGGCAATTTCGATGATGTGCTTCTCGATTTCCTCGATGGCTACGGGTGGGCGGTTGATACCTAGCACGCACGATGCTTCGCAGGGCGCCGGGCAGATGCGGCCCGTGAACTCGGGGAAGTTGTTGGTGGAAGAGAGAATGTTGTACGCTTCTTCCCACTGCTCCTTATAAACGGCGTCGTTGAACTCCGGAATGATGTTGCCCAGTGGGCAGCCCGAATGGCAGAACGGAATGCCGCAGTTCATGCAGCGCGCGGCCTGATGGTTTAGCTCCGGCGCAGAGTAGGTGCCGACGAACTCATGATAATTGTTCACGCGCTCGACAACTGGCAACTTGATCGGTAGCTCCCGGTCAAACTCTTTGAATCCTGTTACTTTCCCCATGACTTAGCGAGCGGCTTGATACTGTGCTTGTTGAACAACCTTTTTATACTCTGATGGAAATACTTTCACAAACTTGCCGGCCACGGCCGCCCAGTTGTTGAGCAGCTCGTCGGCCAAGCGGCTCTGGGTGAGGCGGCGGTGCTTGTGCAGTAGTTTCTGAATCTGCGTTTCGTCCTCCGAATCCAAGCCTTCCAGCTCCACCATTTCCGGGTTGCAGTTGTCGGGGAACGTGCCGTCGGGGTCGTACACCCAGGCAATGCCGCCGCTCATGCCAGCGGCGAAGTTGCGGCCGGTCTTACCTAGGATGAGGGCGCGACCACCGGTCATGTACTCGCAGCCGTGGTCGCCTACGCCTTCCACTACCGCTACTGCGCCCGAGTTGCGCACGGCGAATCGCTCACCAGCTTGGCCGCGCACGTACAACTCGCCGGAGGTAGCGCCGTACAGGGCCACGTTGCCAATGATAATGTTCTCTTCGGGTGCAAACTGGCTTTCGGAGGCCGGGTAAATAGCTAGCTCCGCGCCCGATAAGCCTTTGCCAACGTAGTCATTGGCTTCGCCTTCCAACTCAAAAGACAAGCCTTTCGCCGCGAAGGCCCCGAAGCTCTGACCCGCCGAGCCTTTGAACTTGAAGTTGATCGTATTGTCGGGCAAACCGGCGCCGTGGTAGAGCTTCGATACTTCGTTGGAGAGCAGCGTGCCGATGGTGCGGTCCGTGTTCTTCACCTGGAAGGAGGCAAACACCGGCGTTTTTTCCTCCAGGGCCGGGCCGGCTTTCGCCAGCAACTCCCAGTCGAGTACGGTGTCGATGCCATGATCCTGCTTTTCGCTGTTGTACAGCGTTGCGCCCGACGGATTGGAAACCGGCGCTAAAAGGCCAGACAGATCAAGCTGGCTGGCTTTCCAATGGTCGATGCCGTCCCGCACTTTGAGGAACTGCGTACGGCCTACCATTTCATTTACGGTGCGGAAACCTAGGTCAGCCATGATTTCGCGCAACTCTTCGGCCAGGAAGCGGAACAGATTCACGATGTGCTCGGGCTGACCGCTGAACAGCTTGCGCAGCTCCGGGTCTTGTGTTGCCACGCCCACCGGGCAGGTGTTCAGGTGGCACTTGCGCATCATGATGCAGCCGCCGGCAACCAGGGCTGCGGTGGCCACGCCCCATTCTTCAGCGCCGAGCAGCGCCGCAATAGCTAGGTCGCGGCCAGTTTTGAGTTGGCCGTCGGTTTGCAGCACCACGCGGCTGCGGAGCTTGTTGCGTACCAACGTCTGGTGTGCTTCGGCCAAACCTAGCTCCCATGGCAAGCCTGCGTGCTTGATCGAGCTGATGGGCGAAGCACCGGTGCCGCCGTCGTAGCCGGCAATCAGAATCACGTCGGCGTGGGCTTTGGCAACGCCAGCCGCAATCGTGCCTACGCCTGCCTTCGACACCAGCTTCACGTTGATGCGGGCGGCCCGGTTGGCATTCTTTAGGTCGAAGATAAGTTGCGCCAAGTCTTCGATGGAATAGATATCGTGGTGCGGCGGCGGCGAAATCAAACCGACGCCCGGCGTCGAGTGGCGCACTTTCGCAATCCACTCATCGACCTTGTGACCAGGGAGCTGACCACCTTCACCCGGCTTAGCGCCCTGTGCCATTTTGATTTGCAGCTCGTCGGCGTTCGTCAGGTAGTGCGCCGTAACCCCAAAGCGGGCCGATGCAATCTGTTTAATAGCCGAGCGCATTGAGTCGCCATTCGCCATCTTCTCGTAGCGTAGCGGGTCCTCACCACCTTCACCGGTGTTACTCTTGCCGCCAATGCGGTTCATGGCAATAGCTAGGGTGCTATGTGCCTCGTGCGAAATCGAGCCGAACGACATGGCACCCGTCGCAAAGCGCTTCATGATGCTTTCTGCGGGCTCTACTTCGTCCAGGGAAATACGCTCGCGGTGATGGGCAAAATCCAGCAGGCCACGAATGGTGAACATCTTGCTGCCCTGCTCATTAACCAAGGCCGCGTAGTTCTTGTACACTTCGTAGTTGCCAGTGCGGGTTGCATTCTGCAGCAGGTGCACCGTCTGCGGGTTGAACAAGTGAGCCTCGCCGCGCCGTTTCCACTGGTAGATGCCACCCTCGGGGAGCAGATGCTGCTCCGAGTCGCCATCACCGAAGCCGTTGTTGTGCTTGTAGAGCGTTTCGCGGGCAATGCTATCCAGGTCTAGGCCGCCGATGCGGGTAACTGCGCCGGTGAAGTAGCGGTCAACGACATCCTGCTGAATACCTAGGATCTCAAAGATTTGCGAGCCATGATACGACTGAAGCGTGGAGATTCCCATTTTTGAGAAAATCTTCAGCAAGCCGTCGCACACCGCTTTGATGTAGTTCTTATACAGCTGCTTAACTTCCAGAGAAGTCTCCAGCTTGCCGTCGGTCTTCATCGTGTACAAGCTAGCCAAAGCTAGGTACGGGTTGATGGCCGTCGCGCCAAACGCCAGCAAGCAGGCAAAGTGATGCACTTCCCACACGTCGCCGGCTTCTACCACCAAGCCCACCGAACCCCGGTAGCCTTTCTTGATGAGGTGGTGGTGCACCGCCGAAACCGCCAGCAGCGACGGAATAGGGGCGTGGCCCGAGTCGAGGGCCCGGTCGGAGAGGATAAGTACCTCAAAACCATCTTCCACGGCATCTTCCGCGTAGCGGCACAGACGGTCCAAACCGCTCTTCAAGGAACCCGGCTTGCCATCGGCCTTGAAGTAGGTTTGCAGCGTCTTGGCGTTGAACATGCCCGTGTCGATACTGCGAAGCTTTTCCAGCTCGTGGTTCGTCAGGATGGGCTGGCGCAGCGCTACGCAGTGGCAGTGCATCTTGTCCTCATCCAGGATGTTGCCGTTGTTGCCGATAAACGTAGCCAAGCTCATTACCAGTCGCTCCCGAATTGGGTCGATGGGCGGGTTGGTTACCTGCGCAAAGAATTGCTTGAAATAACTGGATAAGTGCTGCGGCCGATCGGAAAGCACCGCCAGCGGCACGTCGGTGCCCATCGACCCAATGGGCTCCTTGCCATCTAAAGCCATTGGCTTGATGATGGTTTCGAGGTCCTCGCGGGTGTACCCGAATACTTTATGGTAACGGAATACCGAGTCGCTAGCTAGGTCGGTGAAAGCCAGGCGCGGCTCCGGCAGCTCTTCCAGGCGAATCTTGTAGTTTTCCAGCCACTGCCCATAAGGCTGACGCGTAGCTAGCTCCGTTTTAATCTCTTTATCGGTGATGATCTTCCCGGCGGCGGTGTCAACCAGGAACATCTTGCCCGGCTGCAAACGACCTTTCTCCACCACGGTACTTTCGTCAATCGTGAGCACGCCGGCTTCAGAAGCCACCAGCACGCGGCCGTCATTGGTCACTACGTAACGCAAAGGGCGCAAGCCGTTGCGGTCCAGCATCGAGCCGATGATTTTGCCATCCGTGAAAGTAAGCGCGGCCGGACCGTCCCACGGCTCCATGAAGGTGGCGTGGAACTCGTAGAAAGCCTTTTTCAGCGGGTCCATCTGCTCGTTGCCGTCCCAGGCTTCGGGCACCAGCATCATCATTACGTGGGGCAGCGAACGGCCCGAGTGCAGCAGCACCTCAATGATGTTGTCCAGGCAAGCCGAATCCGACTGGTTGTTGTCGATAACTGGCAGCAGCATGTCCAGCTCCTCCTTCGAGAAGTAGGGGGAAGCGTACGAGCGCAAACCAGCGTAGAACCAGTTCAGGTTGCCCGTCAGCGTGTTAATCTCGCCATTGTGGGCTAGCATCCGGAAAGGCTGGGCCAGCTTCCACGACGGGAATGTATTGGTGGAGAAGCGCGAGTGAATCATGCCGAAGGCCGACGTCACGCGCTCATCCGACAGATCGGGGAAGTAGTTGCGAACCTGAAAAGTCGTTAGCTGGCCTTTATAGACGATAACGCGGCAGGAAAGCGACGTAAAGTAGAAGCTATCAGCTACTTGCTTATCAGAAGTTGCATTCAGTGTTTTCGTGATGAAGCGCCGCAAAACGTACAGCTTGCGCTCGAAATCCTCGGGCGTGCGGATGTGGCTGGGGCGGGAGATGAACACCTGCTCCATATCGGGCTCAGCGGCCAGCGCCGTTTCGCCGATACCAGTTGGGTTCACGGGCACTTTGCGGTAGCCTAGCACCGGCAAACCTAGCTTTTCGGCCGCCTGGCTGATAATAGCCCGGCACTCCGCTTTGGCAGCTATCTTCTTCGGCATGAACACCATCCCGACGCCGTAGCAACCAGGTTCGGGCAGACGGATGTTCAGGGCAAGGCATTCTTCCAGGAAGAATTCGTGCGGCACCTGCAACAGAATGCCCGCTCCATCACCGGAATCAGAGTCGCAGCCACAGGCACCACGGTGCTCCATATTTTCCAAAATCGTGAGGGCATCACTGATAATCTGGTGGGAGCGGTGCCCATTGATTGTGGTGATAAATCCGGTTCCGCAGGAGTCATGTTCAAATTCTGAACGATACAAACCTGGGGCTTCAGCGCTGGATGGCTTCATCGGTATTGGTTATGTCGTGGCGAGTAGAAAGACGCAATCAGCTGAATCCGTAAAGTGTAATAGTGCTTACAAGGCTACGAATCAAATTTTGTAAAAATAAGCTGATTTACTTAAAAGTATAGCAAAAAAGCCCACGATTTTAAAAAAATCGTGGGCTTTTCGGGAAGAATACTGAATTATTAGAGTTTTTCGAGCACAATACTGCTTGCGCCGCCGCCGCCGTTGCAAATGCCGGTCACGCCGATGCGGCCGCCTTCCTGGCGCAACACGTTCACCAATGTCGTGACAATGCGAGCCCCGGACGCCCCCAGTGGGTGCCCTAGCGACACCGCGCCGCCGTACACGTTAACCTTGGTGCCTTCCAGATTCAGCAGCTTGTTATTAGCCAATGATACCACCGAAAAGGCTTCGTTGATTTCGTAGAAATCCACGTCTTTGGCTTCCACGCCAGCGTGCTTCAACGCCTTCGGAATAGCGAGCGAAGGCGAAGTGGTGAACCACTCCGGTGCCTGCTCGGCGTCGGCGAAACCTAGGATCTTCGCCAGCGGAGTCACACCTAGCTCTTCCGCCTTTTCCTTGCTCATGAGCAGCACGGCGGCCGCGCCGTCGTTGAGGGTAGACGCGTTAGCCGCCGTCACAGTGCCGTTTTCTTTCAGGAATGCGGGCTTCAGGCCCGGTACTTTGGCAAAATCTACCTTGAGGTATTCTTCGTCGTCTTCGACCACGATGGTTTTGCCGCGGCTCTCAATCGTGACGGGCACAATTTCGTCTTTCTTCTTGCCAGCCTGTGCAGCCTGGGCGCTGCGGCGGTACGATTCGATGGCAAATTCGTCCTGCTGCTCACGGGTGATGCCCAGTTCCTTGGCGGTGTTCTCCGCCGCGTTGCCCATCGCGTAGTCGTGGTAAGGGTCCCACAGGCCGTCGCGCACCAACCCGTCAATCATTTGACCATGACCGTACTTAGCGCCAAAACGTGCTTTATCGAGGTAGTACGGCACGTTGGACATGCTTTCCATGCCGCCAGCTAAAATCACGTCGGCTTGGCCGAGCATAATGGCTTGCGCGGCAAACATGATGGCTTTGGTGCCAGAAGCGCATACCTTATTAACAGTAGTGCACTCTACAGTATCGGGCAGGCCGGCCTTGCGCGCCGCCTGCCGGGCCGGAGCCTGACCTAGGTTGGCGGAAATCACATTCCCCATAATCACCTGCTGCACTTCGCTGGGCGCTACGCCGGCTTTTTCCAGAGCGCCTTTCAGGGCAATGCCACCTAGCTCGGTAGCCGACAGGGATGCCAAAGCACCGCCAAAACTGCCAATCGGCGTTCGGACGGCCGCCACGATGTAAACTTCTTTGACTTGCATAAAAAGGGTGGTTTGTACTGAACTAATGGGTGGAAAACAGGGCGCTAATTTAGCGATGTAGCAGGCAAGAATGTGAGGTGTGGAATCAGCCCAAACTGCCTTTCAGCTTAGTCTGTTGGCTTAAGCTGGTAATTGATTAAGCAGTAACTCCTTATTGTTTGTTCCAACCTAGGTTCAACCAACTAGCGAGTAGCAGCTTAACAACCTAGATTTGGTGCTACCAAGCAGGCTGACCAGGAGCAGGCTTGCTGGCTGCTTTGTGTGGAATCTGTTGCAGATACTGCTGCTCGGCGGCGCTAAGCGCTTCCAGCAGCTGCCGCGCCTGTCCGGAGCTAAGGTTCATCTGCTGGAGCCGGGCACGTTGGGTTTGGAGCTGCGCTTCGTCCAGCGTAGCCGCGTCGGTGCCCGCCCGGTGGCGCCCGGTGGTAGCGCCTTCTGCGTTGGCGTCTAGGCCGCGGGTGCTGCCTGGTTCGCTGCCGCTGGCCACGTTGCGCCGGGTGCCGGCACCCGGCTGAAAACCGCCCTGCGTAGCGGAACCAGCATCGGGGCTGCGCTGGTTAGGGTCTCGCTGCCCGTTCTGATCCGACCTAGCTTCGGGTGCATTGCGCGGGTCGTCGGGCTGCGTGAGGTCGTTTAGCTGTCCTTGCCGCTGATTTCCTGCTTGGGCTCCAGCCTGCGGCGTATGATCCGAAGCATTGTCAGGCGACTGTCGCTCCGATTTGGCCTGGCTTGCTGGCGGCGGAATACGTGGGGTTTTACCGCCGCTAGCTAGGTAGTTGCTGAGTACTTCGTAGTTGTAGCGAGCCGTACGATTTCCCGGATCAGTAAGTAGCGCCTGACGCAGTAAGCCAATCGCCTGCGCGTATTCGCCTTGCCGGGCTCGTAGCACGGCTAGCTGTTGCTGAGCCGCGCCACGCACCGCCGGAGTCCGGCTCTTGAGCAAGCGACCATAATACGTACGGGCCTGCGCCGTACGCCCAGCGCGCGCACTAGCATGAGCTAGGTTCAGCAGCAAGGGCTCCTGCTGGCCACCAAACTCTTCTACTGCTTGTTTATAAAGCGTAGCGGCCGTCGCAAAATCGCCACGCGCATAGTGAGCCGCCGCTTGTTGAGTCGCCGCGTTCCGGTCTCGGATCTGGGTCAGGCCACCCCAGCTACCCAGTAGCACCAGCAGAATAGCAAGTCCCGTTCTCAAGGCCGGATTACTTTAACGGTCAATAAGATATCCAGCACCAGCAACGCCAACGCCAGTGCCAGCGGGTAGCGGTAGCGGTTATCAGCCACCGACACGGTGCGCACTTGCTCTGCCTGACCCTCAACGCGGTTCAGAGCATTTACCAACAGCGGAAACTCGTTGCGCCGGTCAGTGAGTTCAAAGTACTGCCCACCCGTTTGCGCAGCCAGGCGGCGCAGGGAAGTAGGTACCAGCCGACTTACGACTTCGCGCCCGCGGCTGTCGTGCAGATAACGACCGTTGGCGCGCGGGAGCCGTGTGCCTTCCAGCGTACCTACGCCCATCGCAAAAAGCCGCGTGCCCGAGCGCGTGAGCACCCGAACAGTCGGCTCTAAATTCTCGCCAAAATCTTCCCCATCGCTCACCACCACGAATACGGCGGCTCGCGGCGGCATGCCAGCAGCTTGCGGCATTGCGTGCAAGCGCGTGAGAGCTAGCTCCAGCGGCGCCACCAGATTGGTGCTGCCCGTCGGAAGGAGGCTGGTTTGCAGTGTGCTGATGAACAGCTGCAAAGCGTTTTGGTCGTAGGTAAGCGGGCACTGCACGTAAGCTTCGGAGCTAAATACGATAAGCCCAATACGGTCGGCTTGAAAACGGTTGATAAGCAGACTCAGCTCGGCCTGCGCCTTCTGTAGCCGGGTGGGCGCTACATCCGGCGCATCCATAGAGCGGGATAAATCGACGAGCAGCCACACATCTTTGCCGGCTGTGCGAATGGGTTGCTGCGTTACGCCGTAGGCCGGACCTAGCAGGGCTATTGTTAGTAGCCCAAAAGCTAGGCCCCGCAACACCAGCTTCCAGCCAAGTCGCCAGCCGCGCTGACCGAGGGGCGCAGCTAGCCTCCAGGTTCGCACTACATAGCCCGCATACAACAGCCCAAAAATGATAATACCTGTTAGCTCAGGCCAAGAAAACGGATATGCCCAATTCAAAAGAGTAAGTTGGTTCGTTGAGTAGCCAGAGAGTTGAGCCGCCGAGTTAAGAAGATTTTTTTGCTTACGTAACTACTCAGTTAATCAGCCACTCCGCTGCCGGAACACAAAGATGTTGAAAGATAATTTTTATGACAGGGTTTGTTTTTCCATTCTAGTTGTATATTTGCGCACTCTTCGGCCGGAAGAGGCCGTCTTAGGAGAGATGGGTGAGTGGCTGAAACCAGTAGTTTGCTAAACTGCCGTAGCTCTAAAGGCTACCGGGGGTTCGAATCCCCCTCTCTCCGCTTTTTATTTTGATGTTGAGGTTTAAGTATCAAATGCTAGGCTAACTTTGCACAGCTTTCGATAATCTAAACTCTGCATTTCTTTTTCGGGGTGTAGCGTAGCCCGGTATCGCGTCTGCTTTGGGAGCAGAAGGTCGTAGGTTCGAATCCTGCCACCCCGACTTAAGTACATCTCTAATCGCCGGGTTAGAGTTCAAAAAGGCCCGTAAGGGCCTTTTTTGTTTAGTATCGGTAGTATTCGTTAAGTTTGCATATGCATCCTACTCGCCTCGTTAGCTCAGTTGGATAGAGCATCCGCCTTCTAAGCGGACGGTCAGGAGTTCGAATCTCTTACGGGGTACCAAACACAAAGAAGCCCGCCACGCCTTGCGCTTGGTGGGCTTCTTTGTGTTTGGTACCTAGGGCGCATAGCACATAGAAACTGGGAAGCTCCTAGCTAGCTATCGTTTTCGAGTACGAAAAAAGCGGCCACGCCCCTAAAGTGCTCAGAGGATTAAGGGAAAACAATCCTAGCAATTCATTCAGGAACAGCGTGTGAATAATATACTCAGAAGCTCAACTGCAATTTATTAGGTTAATGCAAACGTTTGTGGAAGCTAGGTGAAGTGTAACCAATAAGATAATGTATCCCGCAAATTATTATAAGATAGAAGGTTAGAATGCTTTTATATGATTTGTAGTACTGTCGATACAAACGATTTCGCAAACCTTTGCATATATTGTCCACGACTCTTTGAGGATATCCCGGGTTTCTAGTATAGGTTCTTACAGCTCTTATAGCTGATCAGTAAAGTTTTACCTAGCTAATAGTTTGACAATAGAGAATGGAGAAGTCTACGTACGATGCTATTGTTATCGGGTCGGGTATCTCAGGCGGATTAGCTGCCAAAGAACTCACCGAGAAGGGGTTGAAAACGCTCATGCTGGAGCGGGGCAGGAACGTAGAGCATATTAAAGGCTACGTAAATGCCAACAAACATCCGTGGGAAATACCGCATCGGGGCAGCAAGACCCAGCAGATGATCGAGGATCATCCGGTGCTCAAGCGCGACTACACGCTGAACGAGAGCAACCTCGACTTTTGGGTGAATGAGAAAGAAAGTCCTTACGTCGAAATAAAGCCCTTCGACTGGTTTAGAGGCTATCAAGTGGGCGGACGGTCGTTGATTTGGGGGCGGCAATCATACCGGTGGAGCGACTACGACTTTGAAGCTAATGCCAAGGACGGCGTTGCGGTCGATTGGCCGATTCGCTATCAGGACCTAGCTCCCTGGTACAGCTACGTGGAGAAATTTGCCGGTATTAGTGGCTCGCGTGATGGGTTGCCGCAGCTGCCCGACGGCGAGTACATGCCGCCGATGGAGATGAACTGCGTGGAAAAGGAGGTCGCTGCCCGCATCAAAGCCAATTATAAGAACCGGCATATGATTATTGGCCGCACGGCCAATATTACGGTGCCGCACCACAATAGGGTGAACTGCCAGTACCGGAATAAATGCTGGTTAGGCTGTCCATTTGGTTCATATTTTAGCACGCAATCGGCTTCGTTGCCAGCTGCGGTAGCTACTGGGAATTTAACGCTACGGCCGTTTTCCATTGTTACTAAAATACTCTACGACAAGGATACAAAGCGCGCCAAGGGCGTGGAAGTGCTCGACGCGGAAACCAACAAAACCTACGAATACTACGCCAAAGTTATCTTCCTGAATGCCTCTACCTTAAACTCAGCCTGGGTGCTGATGAACTCGGCGACGGACGTGTGGCCCGAGGGGCTAGGAAGCAGCAGCGGCGAGCTGGGGCATAACCTGATGGACCATCACTTTCGGGCTGGTGCACATGGTGACGTAGAAGGTTATGAAGACAAATACGTGTACGGGCGCCGCGCCAATGGTATTTACGTGCCCCGCTTCCGCAACCTGTTTGGCGACAAGCGAGACTACATCCGTGGCTTTGGCTATCAGGGCAGTGCGGGCCGTTCGGGGTGGAGCCGTGATATACCGGAGATGAGTATCGGTGCAGATTTCAAAGATGCGCTAACGGAGCCGGGTGCCTGGACGATGGGCCTAGGCGCCTTTGGCGAAACGCTGCCCTACCACGACAACCGCGCTTATCTTGATAAAACTAAAAAGGATAAGTGGGGACTGCCAGTGCTAGCTATTGATGCTAGCATTCGCGACAATGAGCAGAAGATGCGCATCGATATGATGCAGGACGCGCAGGATATGTTGGAGAAAGCCGGTCTGAAGAACGTGAAGACCTACAACAACGGCTACAACATGGGCGGCGGCATCCACGAGATGGGTACGGCGCGCATGGGCAAAGACCCCAAAACGTCGGTGCTTAACAAGCACAATCAGGTGTGGGACGCGCCCAACGTGTACGTGACCGACGGCGCCTGCATGACCTCCGCCGCGTGTCAGAACCCGTCGCTGACCTATATGGCTCTGACCGCCAGGGCTGTAGACCACGCCGTGGGTGAAATGAAAAAGCAGAACATCTAAGCGCTACGTTATGAACCGCAGAGACGCTATTGCCCGGGTTGCCCTTCTGATGGGGGGCACTGTTGTCGGCGCCGAGTACTTTTTGAGCGGCTGTTCTTCGCCGACTCAGGAGAAAGAAGGCAAGCAAGCCAGTGCCCCAACCGCACCCAAGGAACTGGTGAACCAGGACCAGATTCGCTTGCTGGATGAAGTTGGCGAAACCATTCTGCCGGCTACCCAAACGCCAGGAGCCAAAGAAGCGAAGGTGGGCAGCTTTATGGCCATGATGGTGCGCGATTGTTACACGCCGGAAGAGCAAGAAGTATTCACGGCCGGTATCAAGCAGCTCGATAAGGATTGTAAAAAGCAGCACGGCAAAGATTTCCTGGCCTGTACGCCGCAGCAGCGCACCGCTTTTCTGACGGCACTAGATAAGGAGCAGAAAGACTTCACGGAGCATCGCCGGGCAGATGATCCTAGCCAGTACTTCCGGATGATGAAGCAACTGACACTGCTTGGCTACTTCACCTCGGAAGTAGGCGCCACCAAAGCCCTGCGGTACGTGCCCGTGCCGGGCCGCTACGACGGCTGCGTGCCCTACAAGAAAGGCGATAAAGCCTGGGCAACTACCTAGGTTTAAGCTAGCTAAATCCTTTTTGCATTTACCTTATTCACGCTGCCAAGCGTAACCTGCCATGTCCCCAACTATTCGCGTGAAACTATCCATCATGATGTTCCTGGAGTTTTTCATCTGGGGCGCCTGGTTTGTAACTCTGGGAACGTACCTGCTGCAAAACCTGAAAACGACAGGAACGCAGGTTGGCGTAGCGGTGCTCACGCAGTCCATCGGGGCGATTGTCGCGCCGTTTATCATCGGTTTGATTGCCGATCGGTTTTTCTCAGCGCAGAAGATCCTAGGTGTCCTGCACCTAGCGGGAGCTTTCCTGCTGTGGCGTGCTTCTACGGCAGCTGACTTCAGCGCTTTTTACCCTAGCATCCTGACGTACATGATCTTGTACATGCCGACGCTGGCGCTGGTGAATTCCATTTCCTTCCGGCAGATGAAAAATCCGCAAAAGGAATTTGCCATGATTCGGGTGCTAGGAACCCTAGGTTGGATTATCGCGGGCGTCACGATCGGCTGGCTGAACTGGGAGCAGAGCGGAAACCTAGGTCTTACCTTTGAAATGGCCGCTGCTGCGTCGGCGCTGCTGGGCGCCTTCAGCTTCACGCTGCCTGCCACGCCGCCCGTCAAAAAAGAAGGCCGGAGCACGGTGGGCGAAATGGTGGGCCTTGATGCCATTCGGCTGCTGAAAAACCGTTCGTACCTGATCTTTTTTCTGGCGTCCATTGCCATCTGCGTGCCGCTGTCCTTCTATTATGGCTTCACCAATCCGTTTCTGAACGAAGTGGGCATGAAGTCGGCGGCGGGCATTCAGAGCCTGGGGCAAGTATCGGAAGTGCTGTTTATGCTCCTCATTCCGGTGTTCTTCGCTCGACTAGGTGTGAAGAACATGCTAGCTATCGGGATGCTGGCTTGGGTGATTCGCTACGTTTTCTTTGCTTACGGCAACGCTGACACCAATTATTGGATGCTGATTGCGGGCATTGTGCTGCACGGCATCTGTTACGATTTCTTCTTCGTAACGGGCCAGATTTACACCGACAACCTAGCTGGGGAACAGTCGAAAAGCGCGGCGCAGGGATTCATCACGTTGGCTACGTACGGGGTGGGAATGCTGATCGGCTCGCTTATTTCCGGTCAGATCGTGGACGCGCATAAGCTAGGCAACGAGTTGCATTCCTGGCAGGCCATCTGGCTGATTCCGGCTGCTATTGCGGGCGGCGTTCTGGTGGCTTTCGTGCTCTTGTTCAAAGACCGAAATAGCGCGCCGCAGCCCGACGAAATGCTGTATCAGGAAACAACTGCCCGCCTTGAAGTTTAACATGAAGCAGTTGCTAGTCAGCTGATTCCTAAACGACATACCCGTTACATGAAAGTAAGATTAGGCATGATAGGCGGCGGACAAGGCGCCTTCATCGGTGGCGTGCACCGCATGGCCGCTGCTCTGGATGGCCTGTACGAGCTGGTGGCAGGCGCCTTCAGCAGCGATGCCGAGAAGTCGAAAGCCACCGGCGTACTGCTAGGGTTAGCGCCTGAGCGCGTCTACAACTCATACATAGAATTAATAGAGCAGGAAAAACAGCGGCCCGCACACGAGCGGGTGCAGGTAATCAGCATCGTGACGCCCAACCACTTGCACTTTGAACCGGCCAAGCTAGCTCTGGAAAATGGCTTCCACGTCATTCTCGACAAGCCAATGACATTCTCCCTGGCAGAGGCAAAACAGCTTCAGCAGGTGGCCGCAAGCAGCGGTGGCTTGTTTTGTCTGACGCATACCTACACGGGCTATCCGATGGTAAAGGAAGCTAAGCAGTTAGTGGCGGCGGGTACCCTAGGTACCATCCGCAAAGTGTACGTAGAATATCCGCAAGGCTGGTTGAGCAGCTTCGAAGAAGGCACTGATAACAAGCAAGCCGCTTGGCGTACCGACCCCGCACGCAGCGGCGTGGCCGGCGCGATGGGCGACATTGGTACGCACGCCTTCAACCTGCTGGAATATGTCAGCGGCTTGCAGGTAATTAAGCTTTGCGCCGACATCAACATCGTAGTGCCCGGCCGCCAGCTCGACGACGATGGGGCCGTGCTGCTCAAGCTGTCCAACGGTGCCAGCGCTGTGCTGATGGCCTCGCAGATTGCTGCCGGCGAAGAAAATAACGTTCGCATTCGGGTGTACGGGGAGAAAGGCGGCCTCGAATGGCAGCAAGCCGACGCTAACACCTTGCTGGTTAAATGGCTCAATAAGCCCACCGAAATCCGTCGGACGGGCGCGGGCTATGTGAGTTCCTTTGCCCAGCACAACACCCGCACGCCCGCTGGCCACCCGGAGGGCTACCTGGAAGCTTTTGCCAATCTGTACCGAAATTTTGCCCTGACCTTACAGGCCCGATTGACGGGCCAAACCGCGCCAGCCGAAGCCGCTGATTATCCGAGCATCGAAGAAGGCGTGCGCGGCATGGCCTTCATCGAGAGCGTTATTGCCTCGGGCAAGTCGGAGCAGAAATGGACGGACTTTACCAATTAAATCAAGATGAGAACCATCAAAGGCCCTGCTATTTTCCTGGCTCAATTTATCGGTGATGAGACTCCTTTCAATAGCCTGGAATCGATTTGTGCCTGGGCGAAAAACCTAGGGTACAAGGGCATCCAGCTGCCCACCACCGATAGCCGCTTCATCGATCTTCAGCAAGCCGCCGAGAGCAAAACGTACGCCGATGAGCTGAAAGGCAAAGTGCAGGCTGCTGGTCTGGAAATAACTGAGCTTTCCACGCATTTGCAGGGGCAGCTCGTGGCGGTGAATCCGGTGTACGATCAACTGTTTGATGGCTTTGCGCTCGAAGCGTACCGCAACAACCCCAAGGCCCGACAGGAGTGGGCGGTGCAGCAGCTCAAGTATGCGGCCAAAGCCTCCCAAAACCTAGGTCTGACGGCACATGCCACGTTCAGCGGCGCGCTGCTCTGGCCGATGGTGTACCCGTGGCCGCAACGCCCCGCCGGCTTGGTCGATACCGCTTTCACCGAGCTAGGTCAGCGCTGGCTGCCCATCCTGAACACGTTTGAGGAGTGCGGCGTGGACGTGTGCTACGAGATCCACCCCGGCGAGGACCTGCACGACGGCATCACCTATGAAATGTTCTTGGACAAAGTAAACCAGCATCCGCGCGCCTGCCTGCTCTACGATCCTTCGCACTTTGTCCTGCAATGCCTTGATTACCTAGAGTATATCGATATCTATCACGAGCGTATCAGAATGTTTCACGTCAAGGATGCGGAGTTCAACCCGACTGGTAGACAAGGGGTGTATGGCGGCTACCAAAACTGGATTGATCGGGCGGGCCGGTTTCGTTCGCTCGGCGATGGGCAGGTAGATTTTAAGGCTATTTTCAGCAAGCTGGCTGCCTACGACTTTCCCGGCTGGGCTGTCCTGGAATGGGAGTGCGCCCTCAAGCACCCCGAAGATGGCGCCAGTGAAGGCGCCCAGTTTATCAAAGACCACATCATTCGGGTCACGGATAAAGCCTTCGACGATTTCGCGGCTGCCCAAACGGACAGCGCCTTCAATAAAACCCTACTTGGTATTTAAGAAGATGATATTCAAGCAGAAAGCAATCCTGTTCCTAGGTTTATGCGCCACGGCAGTTGCCTGTACTTCAGAGTCGCAGAAGCAGGCGGAGCGGGCCGCCCTCAACGAGAGAAGCAGTGATAGTACCTCTGCCGCCAATCTCACCGCCGTGGCCCACCAGCCGCAGATTGATACCAGCGCCAACGACATCGGGACCGACAAATCGGGCGGCTTACTAGCAAAAGGGGTGAAGCTGATAAACGCCTCCGACTGCACGAGCTGCCATAAAGAAAAGGAGCTACTGGTCGGACCCGCCTATAAGGATGTAGCTAAACGCTATACCTCAACCGACGCCAACATAACCGCCTTAGCTACGAAAATAATTAAGGGCGGCCAGGGCAACTGGGGCCAAGTGCCCATGACGCCGCACCCTGATTTATCGGTGGAGGATGCAAAAGAAATGGTGAAATATATTCTGACAGTTAAATAGAATAATAAACGATTAACGTTTTAAAGAATAAAAGCCTGATTCTTAATTGCAGAAACCGACATGGCAAGTAAACCAACCCGCAGAGCTGCTATAAAAAACATTGTTGCGGGGGCCGCAGGGCTAGGTGCGGTTGGGGCAACGAGTTCATTTACGTTGGAAGGTATGCAGCACAATAAAGCTGACCTGAAAGGGAATATTAATCATTCGGTATGCCGCTGGTGCTACAATGATTTGTCCGTAGATCAATTGTGCGCAGCGGCAAAAAATATTGGTATTAAAGGAATCGATTTAGTTGGGCTAAAGGACTGGCCAACGTTGAAAAAGTATGGCTTAGATTCGCCCATGTGCAACGGGGCGGAGATAAACCTCACGGATGGCTTTAATGATCCGCAATTTCATGCTACGCTGCTGAAGAATTATTCTGAAATGATACCGCTCGTAGCGAAAGCAGGTTACAAAAACCTAATCTGTTTCAGCGGCAGCCGCAGAGGCATGAGCGACGAAACAGGATGGGATAATTGTGTGAAAGGGCTTAAGCCTTTGCTGGCGCTGGCGGAAAAACATAAAGTAGTTTTGGTAATGGAGCTGCTCAACAGCAAGATAAATCACAAAGATTACCAGTGCGACCGAACATCCTGGGGTGCGGAGCTAGCTAAAAGGCTAGGTAGTGAGCATTTTAAATTGCTTTATGATATTTACCATATGCAGATTGATGAAGGTGATATTATTCGAAATATCAACGAATACCACCCCTATATAGCGCATTATCACACGGGCGGCGTACCCGGCCGCCACGAAATTGATGATACGCAGGAAATATATTATCCGGCCGTGATGCGCGCTATAAAAGCCACGGGATTTAAGGGATACGTTGCGCAGGAGTTTGTTCCTGCGCAAACAGATAAAATTGCTTCCCTGAAAAATGCTGTTCAGATCTGTGATATATAATTAAAAATTAAACTAGGTATAATAGCACCCTAACGCATGAAGCATTTCGTACTTACGCTTTTATTAGGTGCTAGCTTTTACAAAGCTGAGGCCCAGCAAACTGCAAAGCCGGAAGATACCGAAATCTGGCAGCCGGTGCCGAAGCGTGTGACGCCCGGCAAAACCACCAGTGAGGCGCCTGCTGATGCTGTTAGGCTATTCGACGGCAAAAACCTAGGTCAGTGGGTGTCTACGGACAACCGCAACGCTCCGGCAAACTGGACGGTTGCCGATGGGGTGCTGACGGTGAAAAAAGATGCTGGTAACATCGAAACCAGGCAGACTTTCACCAATTACCAGTTGCATATTGAGTGGCGCATTCCGACTGCTATCAGTGGCACGGGGCAGGCGCGAGGTAATAGCGGGCTTTTTCTGGCTTCTACCGGCAAAGGAGACGCGGGCTACGAACTGCAAATTCTGGATGCGTACGACAACAAAACGTACGTGAACGGCATGGCGGGCAGCATTTATAAGCAGCTGATTCCGTTGGCTAATCCGGCGCGCAAGCCCGGCGAGTGGCAGACCTACGATGTAGCCTGGACGGCGCCTACGTTCAACGCGGATCGCTCCTTGGCTAGTCCGGCGCGGGTAACGGTTTTCTTCAACGGCGTGCTGGTGCAGAACAACGTCGCGCTGTTAGGCCAAACGCTCTACATTGGCAAACCTAGCTATCAGGCGCACGGCGCAACCCCCATCAAGCTACAGGCCCACGGCGATAAAAGCGAGCCGATCAGCTTTCGTAATATCTGGATAAGGCCTTTATAATCTGCGGCCTAGCTTCTTATCCGGCAACGATTTAGCGTCTTCACTCTAACTATTCTCTCCCCACATGACGACTTCCAGAAGATCTTTTTTGCGCTCCGCTACCTTGCTTTCCGCTGGCCTGGCTGTTTCGCCTGCTTTGTTGGCTGCTCCTAAGCAATACATTGGCTTGCAGCTTTATACAGTGCGCGAGGCAATGGAAAAGGACCCATCCGGAACGCTCGCCAGATTGGCTAAAATAGGGTACACCTCCGTAGAAGGCGCCACGTACACAGGCACGGAAAAGTTCTATGGCATGACGCCGCAAGCCTTTGCCGCAGTGCTCAAGCAAAACGGGCTGATTATGCCTAGCAGCCATTACCGGCTGGGGGAGGAGCAAACGGGCGGCGCCCCCGTGCAAGGCACCATCCTGCACGACTGGGACCGCGCCGTGGATGATGCCGCCGCAGCGGGCGTTAAGTACATGGTATGCGCATACTTGTCGGAAGCCGAGCGCGGAACCAGCATAGACCGCTACAAAGCTATTGCTGAGCAACTTAACAAAGCGGGAGATCGGTGCAAAAAGGCTGGCATTCAACTGTGCTACCACAACCACGACTTCGAGTTTGCGAACCTAGGTGGGCAGCTGCCCTACGACACGCTCCTCACCGCCACCGACAAAAACCTGGTGAAGATGGAGCTGGATATCTATTGGGTTTCGAAGGCGGGGAAGGACCCATTGGCGCTATTCAAACAGCACCCGGGCCGCTTCCCCTTGTGGCACGTGAAAGATATGGATACTACGTCCCAGAAATTCTTTACGGAAGTAGGCAGCGGCAGCATCGATTTCAAAAAGATATTCGCTCACGCCAGCGAAGCTGGCTTGCAGTATTTCTTTGTGGAGCAGGACAAAACGCCCGGCTCTCCCTTTGATAGCGTCACGAAGAGTATTTCTTATATTAAGAAAACGTTGCTGTAAATTCTAGCTTCCAAAAAGCTAGGTATATGGCTTGCTGAATACATAATTGACGCATAAACGTTTATAGTAGAGCTAGCTTTCAGGGCTAGGCCAATTCCTGCCCCACAACATGAGAAAAACGACCATTTTGGCACTTGGTGCCGCCCTGCTATTTACGTCTAGTTCCTTTGACGCACCCGAAAAGCCGAAAGGCTGGGAGCCATTGCTCGACAAAAAACTGAGCAAGTGGCGCACCTTCGAGAGCTACCGGCACAAGCTAGGCTACAAAGGAAAACAGCCCACCGACGCCCAGGGGAAGCCCATTCCGCCTATCGGCTACGATAAGAATGAGGCCAACGTCTTTTCGGTCGTGATGGAGGGGAACGAGCCGGTGCTGCGCATTAGCGGGGAGATTTACGGCTGCGTGTTCACCAAGCAGGATTTCGCCAACTACGACCTAAAGCTGAAGGTGAAATGGGGCCAAAAGAAGTGGGTGCCGCGCCTGGATGAGCCCCGCGACAGTGGCATCCTCTACAACAGCCAGGGCGAGTGCGGCGTGGATTATTGGCACAGCTGGATGCTGAGCCAGGAGTTTCAGGTATCAGAACACGAAAAGGGCAATGCAATGGGCGATTTCTGGTGCATCGCCAACTCGACGGCGGATATACACGCGGCCTACAACCCGACCAAAGACACGCTGAAGTATAATCCGGCCGCTCCGGCCGTAACGATGGGGCGGGGTGGCCCCGGCTTCTGCCAGGCTGCCGCCAACTACGAATCGCCCGCTGGGCAGTGGACGGAGCTGGAACTGATAAACGTGAATGGCAAGAGCGTGCACATCGTGAATGGACATGTGGTGCTTGCCGTGAATAATTCGGGCGCCGTGATAAATGGGCAGCGCCAGCCCCTAACGCACGGGAAAATACAGCTGCAAAGCGAAGCTGCTGAATTATTTTATAAAGGCATTATGATAAAGCCAATTGATGCTATGCCGGCTGAGTATGAAAAATATTTCAAGTAGGAGTATGATAATTGAATAGTGAAGCTGTTTAGCAAGTAAAAAAGAACGTCATGCTGAGCTTGTCGAAGCATGACGTTCTTTTTTACTTTTTTATTGGGAATCTATTTTATTTACCCGCGTCGGTGCTATTGCTGATAAAAGCAATCTTCTTTCCGTCGGGTGACCAGGATGGTGTATTCATAGTACCTTGTCCGCCATACACGTACGCAATTACTTTGGGCTTGCCGCCCGAAATTGGCATCAAGCGTAAATACACGTGCTTGTAAAAAGGATGCTCGTCGGCTGGTACTTCTTCTTTCAAAAATGACACCAAGGCAATCCACTTGCCGTCTGGTGAAATATGCGGAAACCAGTCCTGGAACTCGCCATCCGTTACGGGTTCCTGTTGGCTACCATCAGCTTTCATGCGCCAGATTCGCATGGTGCCCGTGCGACTGGAGTTGAAGTAAACATATTGACCATCAGGCGTGTACTCGGGGCCATCGTCTAGCCCTTTGCTGTTGGTAAGGTTAACTTCGAGGCCGCCAGCCGCTGGCACCCGATGAATATCAAAATCGCCATTACGCTGGCCGGTAAACAACAGGTTTTTCCCGTCCGGCGACCAACTGTGCAAGTAGGAAGGACCAATAGGCGTGATCTGTGTCGGGTTTCCGCCGGTAGCTGGCACCGTGTACACGATGGAGCCACCTAGCTTCTCGACGCCGCTGCTCAGGCCCAGCATAGTGCCATCGAAGGACAGGACGTGGTCGTTATTGTTGTTTCTTACCTCACCCGTTGGCAGCACGGCGGGCTTGCGCGAGGCTAGGTCGAAAGTGTACATTAGGCCTTCGCTGTTGTAAATGAGCGTTTTACCGTCGCGGGTCCAGTTGGGTGCCTGCAACGATTTCGATGAGGTATAAATAACTTCCCGGTTGCCGGTTGCTACATCGAGCAGCTCCAAATTACTACCTAGGTATTCGCGATACTGCACCAGTCCCTCGTGTGCGGGCACAGAAATCTGAACATCGCGAAACGAGCCCGTTGCAGGAGCCTTGGCATTGCCGGCGCGCACGAAAAGCCCCACGTACACCTCGGCACCCAGGTCGATATCTGCTACCTGCTCCGTTGCGAAGGGCTGCCCAAACTGTGCTACGCGGATGGTGTACGTTTGACCTTTTCTTTCGAGTTGAATAATATCTGCGTGCGTAGTTTTTACGCGTTTTTCTTCGATGCTTCCGCCTGCTGTTTTTCTGAATTGCAGAGAAGTTAAGCTGCCATCCTGCACCGCCGCCGCTACTAACGGTGAATTATCATCCAGACTTTTGCGTGCCATCCAGCCAATTTCCTGGCCTGAGTCAATGCCGGTTTTTCCAGCAAAATCAGCGCGAGCGTACAAAATAAAATCGCCTTTTAGTTTCTTATATACACAGTGAAAAGCACTAGGAGCGCCGCTGGTAGATAGTATATATTGATCCGTGGCTGCTTTGTAAGTGGCCGTAGCCGTTTTTGCGCTAGTTCCAATAACTCGGTTGCCCTCGAAAATACCTAGGTTTTGCTGTGCATGCGCAGCCTGAAAAAGCAGGGTAAAAAGAATCGGTAGAACTGCGCCCCACGCATTGTTTTTCATTCTCATATAGGCTCTTGTTTTGGTGTGTACGCCTCGGGAAGCTAAGGAAAGTATTCTTAAGCAGAAGTGCGGGTGGAAGTCCTGCCGGCTTTTACAGTTCAGATGCTTTCGTCAGCAAATAGCTTTATAATCAGAGTGCTTTCTTAGCTTGACGGTAAGATAATTGCGTGGAAAGCTAGTCTGTTCTGCCATAAGCAAGTTGCTGCGCGTGCGAGCGGCGTTTGGTATTAGACGAATGCCCACCAAATTCGGCCAAAAAGTTGCACTTGCGCTCCTGGTGTTAGGTATGCAGCTGCGAGGTAGTCAGCTCTTCTGCGCAAAAGAATAGTTTTGTGGTTTTTACTGCCTGATCCTGCCCGAATCAGTCGCTTTATAGAACGCCAGCGTTACCGTTTGCGCTGTCTCTTACCTCTTATGTTTCTTAGTACTTTATGATTTCTGTTCTGCCTTCGCCCCCCGATTTTTGGGCCGCGCAAGTAGCCGCGGAACGCATTCTTCGTGAGCAGGCAGAGGCTGCGTTAGCTGCCGCGGAAACTCGTACGGCCGCGTTGGAACAACAGCTGGCGGTAGCTCAACAGCACGCGCACCGCCACCAGCGCCAGTTGGAAGCCTTGGTGCAGAACCTGCGCGCGGGCTTGCTGCTGGTGGATCCAGAGGGCCACATCCAGTTCGTGAATAGCTATTTCCGGGAGCTGTTTGGCCTGGCAACCGAAGACACCATTGCGGAAGTATATCCGCCCCCGCCAAACACGATTTCTATCAAAGATGCTTTTCAGCGCCCGGCGGAGTTTAGCACCCGCGCGCAGGTGCTACAGGCGGCCGGACAAACCGTGCTGAATGAAGAGTTTGTGCTGGCGAACGGCCGCGTAGTGGAGCTGGATTACTTGGTGCTGGACCAAGGGCAAGCCGGACGCCTGATTTGCTACCGCGACGTAACCGAGCGCCACGGGCGCGAAAACCAGCTGCGGATGCTGTCCTACATGCAGGAGCAGAACCCAAACCCCATTCTGCGCCTGGCGCCGGACGGGGCGGTGGTTTACGCCAACCCGGCTGCCGCGCCGCTCGTGCAGATTTTAGCCGCTGATGTCCCGACCGCGCTGCGCCAGCAACTGCTGACGCTCGTGCAGACGGCCCTCGGAACCGCCGCGCCGCACCAGCAGGAGCTTGCCGTGGCCGAGCAGCACTATCTGGTTACAGTGGTAGCCGTGCCCACGGAAACTTACGCAACGTTGTATCTGACCGACATCACAGCCCGGCAGCAAGTTGAGCAGCAACTGGCGGAGCAGCGTGTCTTTTACGAGACTATACTGGCAGAAGTCCCCATTGCCGTATCGGTAATGGATGCTGACTTTCGGTATCGGTTCGTTAACCCTGCCGTAGAGCCTGATCCTGTTTTGCGCGAGTGGCTGCTCGGCAAGACGAGTGAAGAGTCGTGCCGCTACCGCCAAGTTTCGCAGGCTACGATGGAGCTGCGACAGCGGGCCTTTGAAAAGGCAATGGCGCAAAAGCGGGAAGTAACCTGGGAGGAAATGCTTATCAACAATTCCAAGCCCCGTCATATGCTGCGCCGCCTGCGCCCCATCGTCGAGCCGGATGGCACCATCCGCTTGCTGGTCAGCTCCGGCCTAGATATCACCGCCCGCAAGCAGGCCGAAGAAAAAGTGGCGCAGCAGCAGGAGTTCTACGAATCCATCCTGAACCTGCTGCCAGTAGATATTGCGGTCTTCGATGCCGGGCATCGCTACTTATTTGTGAATCCGGCTTCCATCTCCGATCCGGTAACGCGCCGCCAGGTCATTGGGATGACGAATGCCGAGTATTGTGCATTTCGTAGCCGGCCTGCAGAAATTACGCAGCAGCGCGAACAGATCTTTGCGCAGGCAGTAAGTACCCGTACCGATGTTGCGTGGGAGGAAACGTTGTGGGAGCGGTATGGGCAGCAACGAACGCTGCGCTGCCTGCGGCCAGTTTTTCACCCTGATGGCTCGTTGCGCTGGGTAGTAGGATCGGGGCTCGATATTACTGCCCGCTACGCCGCTGAAGAACGGCAGCGGCAAAGCGAAGCCCTAATTCGTGAGCAGCAGGCTCTTATCCGCCTGATCGTAGATACGCTGCCCAGCGTGGTGTACGTGATGGAGCCGGATGAAAGCATCGTTTTTACTAACAAAGCCTTCGAAAACCTAGCTTCTCGCAGCGAACATATACAGCCATACGACCAGCAGAGCGCGGAGGTGCGAGAGCAGATCCACTTGCTGCGGACATGGCGTGAGCAAGTGATGACCACTCAAAATCCCCTGGCCACGGAGATGCCCTTCACGTTGCTGACGGGTGAAGTCCGGCATCAGCAGGTGCATATGCGTCCGTTGCAGCGTACTGAGAACGATGGTGCTGTGCTCGTTGTGTGCACCGACATTACCGATTTGAAGCAGGCGCAGCAAGCCGCGGAAGAAAATGCCCACGCCAAGGAAACGTTCTTGGCTCGCATGAGCCATGAAATCCGGACACCGCTAAATGGTATCCTAGGTATGGCTAATCTGTTGCGCAAAACGCCGCTTACGGTGCTTCAGCAGGAGTATCTGCACACCATGCAGCGGGCCGGACAGCATCTGCTGGCGCTAGTGAATGATGTGCTGGACATGGCCAAGATTACGGCCAATCACCTCCAACTCGACCAGACACCCTTCGACTTGACCGTTACGCTCGAAGGTGCCCGGCAAACGGTAGCTGCTTTAGCGGAAGAGAAAGGGCTGGCCCTGGTTATGGCTCCGTTGCCCCTGCCTGGTACACAAGTGGTAGGTGACGCCTATCGGCTGCACCAGGTGTTATTAAACCTGCTCAGCAATGCCATCAAGTTTACAGAGCACGGCAGCGTTCAGCTTGGTGCGGATGTGGTGGAGGATACCCCCGACGTCCTGACGCTGCGCTTCTGGGTGCGCGATACGGGCATTGGCATTGTGCCGGAGCAACAGACGCACATCTTCGAAGCCTTCACTCAGGCGAGTGCCGAAACAAGCCAGCAATTTGGCGGCACCGGCCTAGGTCTGGCCATCAGCGAACAGTTGGTGCACCACATGGGCGGTACGTTGCGGCTATGTAGCGAGCCAGGGCAGGGCACCACGTTTTCCTTCACGCTTACCTTACCTAAGGTTGTGCAGACGGGAATAGCGCCGGAACCCGCGCCCGCAATGACGTACGAAGCACTGCGTGGTCTGCGCGTGCTGTTGGCCGAGGATAACATGGTGAACCAGTGGCTGGCAACGGTGATGCTGGAGCATTGGGGCGTGCAGGTGGAGGCCGTGAGCAATGGCCTGGACGCCTTGGCACAACTCAAAGCAAATCCTTACGATGTCGCCATCCTAGATATTCAGATGCCGGGCCTGAGTGGGGTGGGTGTCACGACGGCCTTACGCCAATATCCGGACCCTGCCCGTGCCGCCGTTCCCATTCTGGCCCTCACGGCTAATGCGTTTGAAACTCAGAGCGAAGGGTATCTGGCGGCTGGTATGAACGCGTGCCTGACCAAACCCTTTGAAGAAGCTGACTTGTGCCAAGTGCTGCTACAACTAAGTCATGAAGCAACTAGGTTTTAAAGGACAGATAATCAGGCAGAAGATTTATTCCATCTGCAAACAACCATTTTAGAAGAAGACCGTCTATTTCAAGCAGTCTATGGCTGCTGCTCTAGCTAAGGCCTTTCTAAAACCGTTCTACGCACATGAAAAAAATAATACTGATTTTAGGGAGTCTGGCTTTGATGAGCACGGCTGCTCAGGCGCAGTGGGTTGCGCAGCCGATTGGGTTTGAGGACCCGGAGTATACAGTAGTTAGCGGCCTGAAAGTCATTGACAATAATGTAGCCTGGGCCGCTACGAGTAACATTGATGATACTGATGGAAGCTTGCTTCCTGGATATGAGTACGCGCGCACGACAGACGGCGGTGCCACATGGACCACTACTGAGATTAGCGCGCTGACCATTGATGAATATTCTCTGGGAATTTTCGGGGTCGATGCGAATACGGCGTATGTTACGGTTAAGGACTTTACGTCAGGAAGCAGCCGCATCATAAAGACAACTGACGGCGGCACCACTTGGGCAACCTCATTCACGTTCTCTTCGCAGGCCAGTATTCCTGTTATTGTTGGTTTTTTCAATACCAACGAGGGCGTCTGCATTGGGTATCCTACGACGATTAACGGACCGTTCGAGATTTATACTACGTCCAACGCCGGTGTCAGCTGGACGCGCGCGACTAATGTGCCGGCGTCACTCACACCTAGCTCGTCCTCAATAGAGTATGTGGCTTCTGTTAAGCCAGTTGTGGCTGGGAACAGCATATGGTTTGTGACCGGCAAAAACCGCATCTACTATTCATCTGATAAGGGAAAAACATGGAATGTCAGCGCTCCTACTTCAACCAACCCGTTGCAGGGGCTGGCTTTTCAGGATGCTAATAATGGTTTGGTTATCGGTCTGAATGCGCAGAACACCAGCCACACGCTCTTACGCACGACCGATGGCGGCGCTACGTGGAACAATGTTTCGTATACCGGCCCGCTGCACGGCTATGATATCAGCCGCGTGCCAGGTAACGGCAACTATATATCGGTCGGCGTAAATATCGGTAGCAACACCAGCAACAATAAGGACGCTGGCTCTTCTTACAGCCAGGATAATGGTCAGACCTGGATTCCGTTGGAATCGACCAGAAACCACATCATAGTGGATGCAGCCAGTCCTACGGCCATTTGGACGGGCGCTTTTGGCCCCGGCGTATACAAGCTAAACACCACCGTGCTCAGCACCCGCCAGGACGCGGTCCTGCAACGCAGTCTGCACGTATTTCCCAACCCGAGCGCCGATGGGCAATTTACGGTGCAGCTAGGTTCCGGCCTGCGTAGCGCAGCGCAGGTGAGCGTGCTGGATGCCCTGGGTCGCAGCGTATACTCGCAGACCGTGCCGGCTGCCGCCAATCCTAACCTGGCCATCAACCTGGCCCAACAAGCGGCGGGCATTTATACCTTGCGAGTAAGCTCGGCCAGTGGCGTAGCGCAGCAGAAATTGCTACTGAAGTAAGAAAAACGATTTGTTTTCAGTAAAAATGCCTTCCGCTGAGGAAGGCTTTTTTATGCGCGGTTTAGTTCGTTTGCAACCCTTTAGCGAGTATAACGAAGAGGTAAATGATAGTAAACTAGCTACTTGACTTGTTATAAAATATTGCATTATTCAATAAACGTAATGAAACAGTTGCTGAAAGGTTTATATTTAATCGCAACTTAGTCAACACAGCTCCATCATCCATACCACTAAAACCCCATGAAAAAACCATTACTCCTCATTGCTGGCCTGGTTCTGACCAGCTTCGCCGCTCAGGCGCAGTGGGTGCTGCAACCCTTCACCTTCTCGGATCCTTTCCAGGTAGCCTACAACCTGGATGCGGTAGACGCCAACGTCGTTTGGGCGGCGGGCAACGACCTGATCGAAGGAACCGCCAACCAGTATGCGCGCACCGCGAATGGCGGAACTTCCTGGACGACGGGTACCATCGCGAACCTGACCAGCGCCGAAACCATCACCGGCATTGCGGGCGTAAATGCCACGACGGCTCTGGTGTGCGTCACAACCGGCACCACCGGCCGGATTCTGAAGACGGTGAACGGCGGCACCACCTGGACGGTCCAGTCGACGGCCGGCCAGTTTGCCGGACCTAGCAGCTTCCCCAACTTTATCAGCTTCTTCTCGGCCACCGAAGGCATCTGCGTCGGTGATCCGCCCACGGGTACGGCCTTCGAGATTTATACCACCGCCGATGCCGGCACTACCTGGACGCGCGTGCCCGTGGCCAACGTGCCCGCCGCGCAGGCTGGCGAAACGGGCATTGTGAAGAACTTCGCCGTTCTGGGCAATAGCTGCTGGTTCTCGACCACCAACGGTCGGGTTTACTACTCTTCCAACAAAGGCCAAACCTGGGCAGTGGGCAACAGCGGCCTGAATACTAGCGGCGACCTAGCTTTCACGGATGCCTCGAATGGCATTATGGTTACCGGCGATCTTGGCGGCAGCGCGCACACCATCGCGCGTACCACGAACGGCGGCGCTACCTGGACCCGCGTCACGTTCACGGGTACTGTGCACGGGGAGGTAAGCGGCGTGCCCGGCACGAATGAGATTCTATCAGTGGGCCTGCTCGACGACTTTGGCTCTTCCTACAGCCGCAACGGCGGCCTGACCTGGACCACCCTCGAAACCACCCGCGACCATGCCTCGCTAGATGTGGTGAGCCCCACCGTGGCGTGGTCTGGCGCCCTGGATATCGACAACGTAGCAGGCATTGGGGTCTACAAACTCAACTCGACTGTGCTGGGCAACAGCAAGGACGTAGCCCTGCAGAATGGGCTGAGCGTGTATCCGAACCCGAGCGCCGATGGGCAATTCACTGTGCAGCTCGCCTCGGGCCTGAGCGCCGAAGCCAAGGTGGAAGTGTTCGATGCCCTAGGTCGGAACGTGTACGCGCAAAGCGTGAAAGCGGCGGCCAAACCGGTCTTCTCGCTAGACCTAGCTCGGCAGTCGGCCGGCGTCTACACCTTGCAGGTGAAGACCAACGGCGGCGTGGCGCAGCAGAAATTGGTTGTGCAATAGCCATTCTACTGTTCAGCTGACAAGAAGCCTTCCTTGCTTGCAGGGAAGGCTTCTTTTTGCTCCTGTCCGGTGCCGATTTTTCGGGCAAGAAACGGCCCTGAAACCCGCAAATTCTGGCAAAAATCGAATAAAATGGGTATCTTTGTATACTAACCTTTGCGCTGAATTTACAGGCAACACATGAGCGAAACGAAAGAAGTAAAAGCCCCCGACGCGTACTCCGCTGATAGTATTCAGGTACTGGAAGGGCTGGAAGCCGTACGGAAGCGTCCGGCCATGTACATTGGCGATATTGGCATCAAAGGACTGCACCACTTGGTGTGGGAAGTAGTCGACAACTCCATCGACGAAGCCCTGGCCGGCCACTGCGACCTGATTCAGGTTACCATCAACGAAAACAACTCCGTTACCGTCCGCGACAATGGCCGCGGTATTCCCGTTGACTTTCACCACAAAGAAGGCCGTTCGGCCCTGGAAGTGGTGATGACCGTGCTGCACGCCGGCGGTAAGTTCGATAAAGACTCTTACAAAGTTTCCGGTGGTCTGCACGGCGTAGGCGTAAGCTGCGTAAATGCGCTGAGCAAAGACCTGAAAGTAACGGTGCGCCGCAACGGCCACATGTACGAGCAGGAATACAAAATCGGGCATCCGCAGTATCCCGTTAAAGAAATCGGTGACACCGACGAGCACGGCACCCAGGTCGACTTTCTGCCCGACGACAGCATCTTTACCGAGAGCGTTTATAAGTACGAAACGATTGCCACGCGTCTGCGCGAGCTAGCGTACCTGAACAAAGGCATTCGCATCACGCTCACCGACCGCCGCGAGAAAGACGCCGACGACAAGTTCCTGTACGAAGAGTTCTATTCGGAAGGCGGCTTGAGCGAATTTGTGAACTACCTCGACAGCGGCCGCGCCGTGCTGATGCCCAAGCCCATTCACGTCATCACGGAGAAGGGCGGCACGCCGGTGGAAGTAGCGTTGCAGTACAATGACTCCTATCAGGAGCACATCTACAGCTACGTCAACAACATCAACACCATCGAAGGCGGCACGCACGTAGCTGGCTTCCGTTCGGCCCTTACCCGCACCCTGAAGGCCTACGCCGACAAGTCGGGGATGCTGGAGAAGGCGAAAGTGGAAATTCAGGGCGACGACTTCCGCGAAGGCCTCACCGCCGTTATTTCGGTGAAGGTGCAGGAGCCGCAGTTTGAAGGCCAAACCAAGACCAAGCTAGGTAACTCCGACGTGAGTGGTGCCGTGAACCAGGCCGTGGGCGAAATCCTAAACCAGTATCTGGAGGAAAACCCCAAAGAAGCCCGCATCATCGTAGAAAAGGTCATTCTGGCTGCTCGTGCCCGTATTGCAGCCCGCAAGGCCCGTGAGATGGTGCAGCGCAAAACAGTGCTAGGTTCCAACAGCCTACCCGGTAAGCTAGCTGACTGCTCCGAATCCGACCCTAAAATCTGCGAGCTGTACCTGGTGGAAGGAGACTCAGCAGGTGGCACAGCTAAGCAGGGCCGCAACCGGGCGTTCCAGGCCATTCTGCCGCTGCGGGGTAAAATCCTGAACGTGGAAAAGGCGCAGGAGCACCGCATCTACGAGAACGAGGAAATCAAGAACATGATTACCGCGCTCGGGGTGTCGTTCGGCACGCCGGCTAACGCGGAAACCGGTGCCGAAGCCGACCCCAAAGGCCTGAACACCGACAAGCTGCGCTACCACAAAGTCATCATCATGACCGATGCTGACATCGACGGTTCGCACATTCGCACGCTGATCCTGACGTTCTTCTTCCGCTACATGCGTGAGCTGGTAGACCGGGGTTATATCTACATTGCCCTGCCGCCGCTCTACCTCGTGAAGCGTGGCAAGGAAGAACGCTACTGCTGGACCGAGCAGGAGCGCCAGGAAGCCCAGGAAGAAATGGGCCGCGGCAAACCGGAAACTGTGAACGTGCAGCGCTACAAAGGCCTAGGTGAGATGAACGCCGAGCAGCTCTGGACCACCACCATGCAGCCCGACACCCGCTCGCTAAAACAGGTAACGGTAGAATCGGCGGCCGAAGCCGACCACCTGTTCTCTATGCTCATGGGCGACGAAGTAGCCCCGCGGCGGGACTTCATCGAACGAAACGCCAAGTACGCCAAGCTAGACGTGTAATGGCTGTTGAATAAAGAAAAGCCCGCTACGTAGCGGGCTTTTTTATTCCTAAAATCTTTTGAAAATGCGACAAAATATTTCTTCCGGTGCTCCCTGGGAGCCTATCGTCGGCTACTCGCGGGCCGTGCGCGTGGGCAACGTGGTGGAAGTAGCCGGCACAACGGCCCAGGACGGTGACATCATCACGGGTGCTGACGCTTACACCCAAACGAAACGCATTCTGGAAAAAATAGGCGCGGCGTTGCAGGAAGCAGGAGCTAGCTTCGAGCATGTCATTCGCACGCGCATTTACGTTACGGATATAACGCAGTGGGAAGCCGTGGGGCGGGCGCACGGGGAAGTGTTCGGCGCAATTCGGCCCGCTTCCACGCTGGTCGAGGTTAAGGCACTGATTGACCCTAGGTTACTGGTAGAAATTGAGGCTACGGCTGTTATTTCTTAATTAAGAATTATACCGCTAAGCTGCTTAACTACGTATATTATCTTTCCTTTGCTCGACTATGAAACTCTTTAAATCTGCCGACCTCATCCGCAAAAGCAAGTACATCAGCCGCGACCTGAGCTGGATGCGCTTCAACTACCGCGTGCTCGATCAAGCTAAAGACCAGGCGCGTACGCTGTTTGACCGGTTGCGGTTTCTGGGCATTACTTCTTCTAACCTGGACGAGTTTTTTATGATCCGGGTGGGTTCCTTATATAATTACCTAGACTACGGTAAGGAGCGCGTCGACTATTCGGGGCTGCGCGAACTGCCCTTCCGGCGCAAGTTGCTGGACTTTGCGCACCGGTTTATTAACGACCAGTCGCTCACGTACCTAAATGAGCTGAAGCCGCTGTTCGAGAAGAACGGCTTCAATATTCTGCGCATGGACGAGCTGACGGAAGTGGAGCTGAAGAAGGCCGATGGCTACTTCAAGAACACCGTCTTTCCGCTGCTCACGCCGATGGTGTTCGACTCCTACCACGGTTTCCCGCTGATGATGAACCAGATGCTCATCTTCGGAGTGGTGACGCACACGCAAGCCGAACCCGAAATTGGGAAAGGGCAGGAGCGCCTCACCTTCGTGCAAATTCCGCAGAACCTGTCGCGCTTCTTCGAGCTGACGCGCAAGGACAAGGTGATTTTTGTGCCAATTGAGGAAATCGTGCGGGCCAACCTGCCGAAGCTGTTCCGCAACGTGGAAATAGAATCGGCCAACCTGTTTCGCATCACCCGCAACGGCGACTTCACGCTGGAAGAATCGGACGACATCGACGTGGATTTCATCAAAGAAATTCAGGTTGGGCTGAAAACCCGGAAGAAAGGGCGCGTCGTGCGGCTGGAAGTCGAGAAAGACGCCTCGCCGGTGCTGATGGATGTGCTGAAGGAACGCTGGCGCATTGATAATGGCAACGTGTTCGTTATCAACTCGATGATGGATATGAAAGGGCTGCTGCAAATTGTGCGGCACCCAAACTTCCGGGGCAAAGCATCTCGGATGCCTTCCCCGGTGATGCCGCTGAGTTTGCCGGAAGGTGCCGAGGAAAACCTGTTTGATTACCTCAAGCACCACGACGTGATGCTGCACCATCCTTACAACAGCATTGAGCCTTTAGTGCGCTTGCTGGAGCAGGCGGCCGAGGACCCACACGTGCTAGGTATCAAGCAGACCATCTACCGCCTCGCCGACGACTCGCGCGTGACGGCGGCTTTGCTTAAGGCCGCTGAGAACGGCAAGCACGTATCGGTGCTGTTTGAGGTGAAAGCTAGGTTCGACGAAGAGCGCAATATTCGTGAAGGGGCTAGGTTGGAAAAAGCCGGCTGCTTCGTCATCTATGGCGTGAGTAAGTACAAGACGCACACCAAGATGCTCCAGATTATCCGCAAGGAAGGGGAGAAGGTGACGCGCTACGTGCATATCGGTACGGGCAACTACAACGAGCAGACTTCGCGCCTCTACACCGACGTGAGTCTGCTCACGACTAATGATGTGTACGGCCATGATGTGTCGGAATTCTTTAACGTCATCACCGGTCACTCGCAGCCCGACGACTACGAATACCTCATCACGGCACCCAAAGACATGCGCCAGCAGCTCATCCACCTGATTCGGGAGGAGATGAAGAACGCGAAGAAGGGTTTGCCAAGCGGTATTGTGATGAAAATGAACTCCTTGGAAGACAAGGAGACGATTGATGAACTGTACCGAGCCAGCAAAGCCGGCGTACCGATCCGCTTCATTGTGCGCGGCATTTGCTGCCTGCGGCCGGGGCGACCAGGGCTGAGCGAGAACATTGAGGTGCGCAGCATTGTGGGCGACTACCTGGAGCATGCCCGCTTGTTCTACTTCCACCAGGCCGGAAACCCGAAGGTGTATGCTGGCTCGGCCGATATAATGGTGCGCTCGTTTGACCGGCGCATTGAGGCGCTATTCCTGATTGTAAATCCGCAGCTCAAGCGCGAAGCCATCAGCATTCTGATGCTCAACCTTCAGGACAACCAGAACTCTTATCTGATGCGTGAAGATGGGGCTTATGTACGGGTGCGCCCCGGCGTAGACGAGCCCATCGTGAACGTGCACCGCGACTTCTACCGCCGCGATGAAGAGCGCATGGCGGCAGCAACCCCTGAAGGATTGCTGCACTTGCTGTTGCAGCAGGCCATTCGCAACCAGCAAGCAGAAGCGCTAAGTGCCGCGCAATTGGCTGAGCACGAAGCTGCCACTGCCGCTGAAATTGCCTGCGAAGATGCCATTCCTGAGGAAGCGGAATACGCGCACTCCGTTGCCATCGGGGAAGGTGAGATAGACGAAGCCGTGCTGCCGGAAGCCTAGGTATAGGTAGTAAAAGGAAACTCCCTTACTAATTAAGACTATAGGTTAAAGCACCAACGATCAAGAGCCTGATTTTGCACAGAAATCAGGCTCTTGATCGTTGGTGCTTTAGTGCCTTTTACGGAGTAGATGAGGGTAAAAAACCAAGCTGGCTTGCCCTAACCCTGTGCTTTCGTGCTCGGCTTTGATCGAGCGGGCCAATGGGCTGAAATCGTTCTGCCAGCGACTTGGGGAAGGGGCCACGGAAACGCCAAGACCAAATTGAAGTAGTAGCGCAGGCAAAGCGTTACTTCCCAAGCTAAACTGGGCCCAAACATCTTGGCGCATCACGTTTGGTAGAGCATAGGATACGTCCTGGCGACTGAGCAGCTTGTCCTCCCTAGAGTACACTTCTTCTCCCACATCATAGCCTGAGTAAGTAGTGCTGCCGATGCGGTAAGCCACCCCGAAGTGGCACGTAGCGTAACTTCTCGTAGCATCATATTGCCAGCCTACCTGCAAAAACTTCTGTCGGGTGTGCGCATGAATTAGGGCTACTTCTTTTCTGTAAGAAGGAAAAGTGCTCAGGAAACCATTGTCAATTTCCGTTTTAGTGTCAAAGCTATGGGCCATGCCGGTACCAGCTGTAACGCTCACAACATTGCGCGAACCTAGGGGTAAATAAGCGCCGGCACTTATCTGCCCTTGGCGCTGCATCGTTTGTCCGGATCGGTTTTCAGCATTTGGGCTGTGCCAACTGCTGGAGCCAGCTGCTGTTACCAGTACGTATTTTACTGGTGAGTAAGCCGCACCGAGTCCCATAAAGCCATTTGCATCAACTCCCGCCTTCACCTCAGCTTGGTGAGCTGCCCGGATAGCCGGCAGCTGCGGGATAGATGGCCGGTAGACGGAGCAGGCAGAGAGGATAAGAGCAATAGGCCCAGAAGCAAGAAAGTATAGTAATCGGTAGTAGTTCACGCTATGCATTTGTGTTGGCTTAGAAGATGAGTTGAAACTACACGTCAGTGTTGATCTAGGCTAACTACAAACCCATGGTTTTAGACTTTGTATTCTGTTTTATAGCTATGATAATGTTTATTAAGTGCCTGTAGTACAGGGTGTAATGAAGACGATAATCTGACTTTCCAACAACAACTAAAAGCCCCTGCCATCAACTGATGGCAGGGGCTTTTAGTGGCTCAATAAGATGTGTGAAACAGCTTATTCTATTTCGCTGGCTCGCGCCTGCACCTGCGTAACCGGCTTGCGGCCGGAGTGGTCACTGGCGGGGCGAATTTCCTCGAAATGGTCCTCGAACAGCGCTTGCAGCATTCCGTCTTTCAATCCAATATCGGGCACCTGGATGGTCTTGATATTAGCCCACTCCATAGCCGACAAATAGATCTGACCGGCGGGCACGATGACGTCGGCGCGGTCGGGGTTGAGCATCGCTACGTTCACGCGCTCATCCATGCTCATTTTATTAAGCTGTTGCAGCACCGTGGCAATGCGGCGGCGCGTAACGGGCTTGTCCATAGACGGCTGTGCGATGCTATAGAGCTTGTTGATGTTGCCGCCCGTGCCGATGGCCTGGGTAACGTGGTAGCGGCGGGCATTTTCGGTCACCCACTCTTCCATACGCTGCCACGTTTCGTCCAGCGTGTCGCCGGGCTGCGTGCCTTCCTCTTGCTGCATCCGCCGGATCGAGCCCACTTCAAACGACTGCGATGCCACTTTGCGGCGGTCGTGGTAGACGTTGAACTCCGTGCTGCCGCCGCCCACATCAATGTGCAGGTAGTGCTTATTATCTTCGAGCAGGTACTCGATAACGCGGTTGATGTAAGAAGCTTCTGCCTGACCATCAATTACTTGGATAGTCAAACCTAGCTCGTGTTGCACCCGCTCCACGATGGCCGGAGCATTCGTAGACATGCGCATGGCCGAGGTAGCGCAGATGAGATGGTGCCCAACTTCGTGCACTTCCATGAGCAGCTTCAGCGCGTGCAGAAATTTGACGAACTTTTCGGCTTTGGCCGGCGAAATTTCGCCCGTAGCAAACACATCTTCCCCAAGTCGCATGGGGTAGCGCACGTACTCTACGCGCTTGAGGCGGTACCGGTCGCCATAGTGAAGCACCGCCGAAATCTGGCATCGTACCGCGTTCGAGCCAATGTCGATGGCCGCAAGTTTCAGTAAAGGATATTCCATTGTCTGAACCGCAGAGGGCAAGGAGTTTTAGATTTTCAGGATTCAGACCTCACCGCGATGATCCAATTCAGCCTGTTGACCTAGCTTCAAAGCTAGGTTTTGTGATAGAAGTTTGGTTAGCTCTTGCATGTTATGAGCCGGGTAGATTCCAAACTAGTCCCGTCAAAGTTAAGTAGTGTAGCGGTTTCTAAGCAGAAAGCTACTTGGTAATTGTGTGGAGAAGCTAGATTTGCTTGTGCTAATTGGCTGATTTTCTTTGCCAATACGAACACGTCAGGGCCGACAAAAAAATAGTCGGTGCTGATTGGTAACTTGGAAATTATCGGGCTTATTGATCGATTCGGAAGCCAACGCCGAACTGGAGCAGCCCGTTTTCCGGCGACTTCTGGTAGGATATCGACAAGGCCAGCGACTCCGTGACCGGCGCGATGTAGAAACCTAGCCCCGACGCCCGGTGCCAACCGTCCGGCGAGTTGCCTTTGTAATACACGCGGCCCTGGTCGTAGAAGCCGAAGATGCCGTAGTAGAAGGGCAGAATGGAGTTCTGCGAGCGACCTAGGGCTAGGCGCAGCTCCGAGTTGAAGTAGGCGCTGGCATCGCCGGTGAAGCGGTTGCGGTAGTAGCCGCGCAAACCATTTACCAAGCCAATGCTGGTAAACTTGTAGAAAGGAATTTCGTCGTCCTGCCCATAGTTTTTAGCGCCGCCGGCCTTCAGCACCAGCGTGACGGGCAGGCCAATACGAGCCGTGCCGTAGTACTCGGCAAAGCCTTGCGTGAGGCCAAAGTTGCCCTTCGTACCATTAAGCTGGCGGTAGCTATCGTGTTGCACGAGTACGCGCACCCCGCGTCGCGCGAAAGTCTGCCGGTCGCGCAGATCTAGGTCAAGTAGCGCATTCAGGCCAATCAGCCGCTGAAAATTGGTGTTCGGGCGCCGATCTTCGGGCAGCGGATTTGTATTGCCGCCACCCAGCAGGCTGTTATAAGCAAAGTCGGAAGTATACTGCTCGTAGGTGGGGCCGAAACGAAAAACGCTCTTGTTAAAGAAAACCCGCTCCGCGAAGGCGCTGACATTGTAGCCGCTGTAGCGGGCTTTATAGAAGTTATTGTCGTACAGGCCCTCGTCCTTCTTGGTATCGTTGCCCAGGCCAAAGAAATTGTAGAAGCGGAAGTAGTCGCCGTACTCCGCCCGCGCGCCAATGTCAAACAGGCCAATTGCATGGCGATGACGCATGTTCACGGCAATCTGCCGGTTACCATTAGTGGTGCCTTGCAGGTCGATGCCGTAGAGGTTTTTGTAGCCGGGCTTGCGGAAACCCTGGCGCACAATATCAACCCCGATACCTAGGCCAAACCCATCGCTGGAGTTGTAGATGGCCGTGGCCCTAGGTTTATACCCGTCATACTCAAAGGCTTCGCGGTCGTAGAGGTTGACGTTGAGCTTGTTAGAAGTTCGGTTGTCGCTGTCTTTGTCCAGGTGCAGCTCCGTGTCGGGCACGTCGTACACCTTAGTTTTGGTGCGCAGCCCCGCCACCTCCGATTCATCCATAATGCGGTCTTTGCCATCACCGCCGATGATGCGCACCAAAATGCTGTGTTTAGCCTTGCCCGTTACAGTAAACACGTCTTTGCCATCGAGGCCGTAGAGGCTTACTTCGTCGGTTTCTTTGGGGTGGAAAGTGCGGTCGAAAAGCGCGTCGCCGTGGGGCTGGTCCGAGTCCTTTGCCTGATCGAACATGCGCACGCGCACGTCGCCGTTTTCCAGCCGATCCACGAAGAACACCTCGGCCTTGTTGGAGCCAACCACATCTACGCGCTTGGCCAGCAACAGATAATACTCATCCAGCGCCGCCGGCAGCTCCTGAATGCGCGCCTTCAGCTTGCGGTTCAGCTCCTGCCCCGAAAGCGGCTGAATTTCCTTGGGCAGCTGCGCCGTCGCCTGATCAATGGCCGCTGGCGTGATCTTCTGCTGCATGTACTTGCCAATCTCCTGCCACTGCTCCCGCGTGAGCGACTGCAACAGGAACCGGTCGAGGTGGCGGGCGGGCCAGTTGAGGCTTTCCATGTCGTGGAACTCAGCCTGAAAATCCTCAATGCTCGGCACGGCCCACTCGCGGTTGGCCAGGTACGTCAGCACGCCGTTCCAAAGCGTGAAGCTCTGGTCCCGGTCGCGGGGAATGGGACGGTAGATGGTTTTGTTACCTTCTTTATAACCAGCCCATTTCCAGTTGTCTTCGTGCTTGCCGAAGTCAGCCACCAGCATGTCGAAGGCTCGCGCTTTACCTAGGGCATAGGCATCGATGCGGGCGTCGTTATCCTTGTATAGCTGCCGGAAAAAGCTGTAGGAGCGGCGCACTTCATCGGCCCCACCAAAGCCGGGCAGGTTTGGCTTGGGGTCTACCGGCCGATCTTCGAGCGTGCCGAGCAGCCCTTTATACTCCTGGCGATACGGACCTAGTTGATTGTTATCGGGCAGGATGAACAACCTAGGTCGGGCGTGCAGAATGTCGGTTTGATCGAGCAGTGAGCCGGTGACCAGCGCTGAGTAGGGGTGAGCAGTGGGCGTGATGTCGCGCAGCACGTTGGCGGCAATGGAGTTGCGCAGTTCCGGCGGCAGAATGCGCGTAACATCCTTATCCACCGAGCGGAAGACGTACTCGGAACTGTCGGCGGCAATCAGCTTAACGGAAGTGGTTTGCCGCCCGCCACCTTTGCCAAAGATGCGCAGACCGCCTTTTTCTTTGCTCAGATCCAGAGGCGGTACTTGCACGGGCTGCGTCCAGGAAGTGCGGTACAGCGGACCAATCCAGAAGCGCCGGCCCTTGCCGGCCGCATATTGTGGACCAGGTGCCACCGTCACGGTCGCCTGGAAAGGCGCGTCCGGCTTCACTTCCGCCACGCCTTTCGGCGCCGTTGGGCACTCAGGAATAAAGAGGTTCACCGGCACGTTCGGCAACCTAGGTTCAGTGCAAGCCGATTGAAACAAGGTGGCGGAGTACGCTTCCTGCGTAGCCGCCGCGGCTTTCTTGTCTTTGTCGAAAGTATAGAAGAGGGCTTTTACGGTACCGTCCGCGTAGTATTCGAGCTTGGAAAAACCTTCCGCCGACTCGTTGAACTGCGAGCGGGCATTCGGCCCAACGTGCTCGTGCTCAGCAAAGCTGCCGGCTACCAAGTGGTAGTTGTCCTCGGCGCGCGTGAGCTGAAGGCTGTAGTCGTGGGCGGCAGCGTACACCACGCCGGGATTGTCGCGCAGTGTGTTGCTCATCTCCTTGCGAAAGGCGGCATAGGCCGGATTCGCCATGTCGCGGGGCGTGCCTACGTTCTGGCGATACGCGGCGTAGAAGGTCCCGAACACCGGCAGCGGCACGCCGTTCCCGAACGGAAACAAGTGCCGACCCAGCGGCATCCGCCCACCATACACCCCATTGCTGACCACCGGCTGGTGCCCAACTAGCAGCACATTTTTGCCCTTGGTATCATCCAGCACGTCCTGCAACTGCTCCCGGAACTCCTCGCGGGTCAGTGTTTTGCACTCCGTATCCGGCGCTTCGGGCTTGTCGTAAGGGTGAGTCCACCACGGCGTGTTGATGGCTACCAGCCGCACGGTAGGCGCTATGTCTATCACCTCCGGTCCCGGACAACCACCCGTCGGCGCGAAAGCATTTTGGTTGGGAAGCTGCTTTTCAATGTATTTCTCCAGCCGCTGTACCCGCTTCAAACCCTCGGGGCCGGAATTTGCCCAATCCTTATCACCCGGCACGAAGTAGATTTTGCCATTGGGCAAGCCTTTTACCAAACCGATCAGGGCATCGGCGCGGGCCAGCAGATCGGTGCGGGTAGAGTCTTTCTTGGAACCTAGGCCTGCATTGCCCACGATGTCGCCGAGGTGCACCACCGTAAAAGGCCCCGACTGCTGCTCCAATTGCCGCCGCAAAGCCTGCAAGCGAGCCGGAGGAAGCTCGGCCGTAGATGTATTTCCCAGCAGGTAAACGGTGTGTGCAGGAGCCTGAGCTAAGGACTGTAAGGTGCTGGCCAGCAGCAAGCTAGCCGCCAGAAGGAGAGAAGAGGTTTTTCGCATAAATGGTAAGCCGAGCGTACGCCAGAGCTGATCCTACGCAAAAAACAAGGTTGAGGTAACGTTTGATTAAAATTTGATTAAACCGGTATTATTCCAAAAAACAACCAACCTAAGCATCCGCCAGCAGCCCAGCGGCTACTTTGGGCACGCCCGTAGTGGCGGGCTCTACAATAAAGTGCAGGTTATGTCGGCTCGAAACGGGCGGTTGATGCGGGTCAATAATGTAGATCGGGCAATTGCTCGGCGCATAATTCACCAAGCCCGCTGCCGGATACACCTGCAAGGAAGTGCCTACCACCATGAAAATATCGGCCGTAGCGGCTTCTTCAATGGCGCGCTCCATCAATGGAACTTCCTCACCAAACCAGACGATGTTTGGCCGGAGCTGATGGCCTTTTTCGCAGAGGTCACCTAGGTCAATCCGGTCGCCTGTCATGGGGTAGACCAGCTCTTTGTAGCGAGTGCTGCGCGACTCGAACAGCTGCCCGTGCAGGTGAATAACGTGCTTGCTGCCAGCGCGTTCGTGCAGGTTGTCCACGTTTTGCGTCACGATTACCACGTCGTAGTCCCGCTCCAGCGCCACCAAAGCTAGGTGTCCGGCATTGGGTTGCGCGGCGCGAGCGGCAGCCCTGCGCTGGTTATAGAAATCCAGCACCAGCGCCGGATTGCGGGCAAATGCTTCCGGCGTCGCCACATCTTCTACCCGGTGGCCTTCCCACAGGCCGTCGGAGCCGCGAAAGGTAGCCAGACCGCTTTCGGCCGAGATGCCTGCCCCGGTGAGAACCACGATTTTCTTGCGTTGCCCGGAAGTTGCCATTTAGAAAAAGCGCTTGAATTGAAGTTAAAACCGCCGCAGCTCCGTGGCTGCAAACGTCCATTCGGGCGTACGCACTTCCGGCTGAGTAGGGTTCACGGCATACCGGCACCTAGGCCTGTGCGCGGATGATTCAAGAGCACATGTACCTGTTGCGCTGGCATATAGCTCTGCGACAGCAGCATGTACTTTTGCCCCGTTACAGAATGCTCGGCTACATCCAGCACGAGTACAGCATGCCCCAGCGAACCACCCCGAATAAATACATCATCGGGCTGCACTTGCGCCAACGGCACCGCCCGTAACTCACGACTCAGCGAGAGAGTACCCGCGTAGTCGAAGATTTGATCAAGATAACGACGAAAGACGGTGTGCGTTGGCAGCTCTACCGCTTTTGCAGTGGAGAAAACGTCTTCGCCCTGCACCTGAAAGCCTTTGCCGCTGTACCAATCCGAAAACCAGATGTCGTGGCCACTGGTAAGGTGAAACTGAACTTGGTTAGGATTCTGAGTGAATTGATACTCAGCCCGCAAGCGAATCACAGCATCAGCGCACTGTTGCAAATCGCGCGTGCCAACGTCAATATTTATTACGGCAGCATGAATGTTTTGTGGATCTTTTAAGCGACCATTATAAAGGTGTACGGGCGTGCCAGTAGGTAGTAAAGGCAAGTAGCGCAGCCACACGCCGACAGCCGGGAGGCGGTGCGAAGCGAGCCGCCAATGTCTGAGAGGGAGCATAAGGATGACTTAACCACGGATATAACCTAGGAGGGTTTTCTGATAGTTGAGCAGATGGAAAGCCGGTAGCCAGTGTAGAAGCAAAAACAGCGAATAGCCGCAAATAGAATAGAGTAAGCTGGATAGTGCCTGGAGCATAAAGAGTTAGCTGAATGGAGCTTAACATTAAATAAAATAAATATAAACCATGCGTAAAAAAACCGGCTCCGTTTCAATCGAAACGGAGCCGGTTCGTTGCTTAGTACTACCTAGGCTTACTACTTAGCCTTAGCCGTCGGCTTCTTCGTCGTAGCAGCTTTAGCCGGTGCTTTCTTCGCAGGAGCTTTCTTCGCCGTTGTGGTACTGGCTGCTTTTTTCTTCGGCGTGTCGGCGGCTTCTTCGGCAGGTGCCGGAGCAGCGGCTTTCTTGGCAAAGCGGCCTCCCTTGGCGGGCTTGTCGGGCGTTTGCTCGGCCAGCTCCAGGCAGCGTTCCAGCGTTAGCTCCTTCGGGTCTTCGCCCTTCGGAATCTTCACGTTCTTCTTGCCAACCACGATGTACGGGCCAAAGCGACCGTTTAGTACCTGTACTTCAGCGTTTTCCGGAAACTCTTTGATCAGGCGCTCGGCATCAGCCTTGCGCTTGGCTTCGATCAGGGCAATGGCTTCCGGTGCGGTGATGGTATGTGGGTCCTGCTCCTTAGTAAGCGAGTAGAACTTGCTGTCGTGGCGGATGTAAGGACCGAAGCGACCTAGAGCCGCGGTCATGTCCTTGTCCTCGAACTGACCAACCACGCGCGGCAGCTTGAACAGATCCAGCGCTTCTTCAATCGTGATGTTCTCGATAAACTGGCCTTTGCGTAGGCTGGCATACACGGCTTTTTCCTCACTGCCTTCCTTCGGCTCAATCTGCACGTAAGGACCGAAGCGACCTAGGCGGGCCGTTATCTTCTGACCCGTTTCTGGGTGCGTACCAATCTCCCGGGTCGAACCTAGGGTGCTGCGCTCAATGTCCTGACCGCGCTCCACGGTTTCGTGGAAGGTGCCGTAGAAGTTGGACAGCATCTGGCCCCATTGCTCCTGGCCGTTTGCAATCTGGTCGAACTCGCCTTCTACCTTCGCCGTGAATTTGTAGTCGATGATAATGGGGAAGTGCTCCACCAGAAAGTCATTGACTACCATCGCCGTATCCGTCGGGAATAGCTTGGCTTTGTCGGCCCCGAAGGTTTCGGTTTTGGCTTCCGTTTTTACTTCGTTGCCTTCCAGCGTGAGCACATGGAACTTGCGCTCCTTGCCTTCCCGCGTATCTTTCTCCACGTAGCCACGCTTCTGGATGGTCGAGATAGTAGGCGCATACGTCGACGGACGGCCAATACCCATTTCCTCCAACTTTTTCACCAAGGATGCTTCCGTGTAGCGAGCCGGCGGCTGTGCGTAGCGCTCCGTGGCGCGCAGAAGCTGTAAGGGCAACTCTTGCCCGGTTGTCAGGGGAGGCAAGCCACGCGAGAAAGAGGAGTCAGCGTCAACATCGTCGTCGTCTTTCGACTCGCTATACGCTTTCAGAAAACCTTCAAACGTAATGACTTCGCCGGTAGCCGTAAGCGTTACGCCCGGTTGCGTGCTGATTCCGATTGTGGCTACCGTGCGCTCAATCGTGGCATCGGCCATCTGCGAGCCCATTGCCCGCTTGCGGATGAGGTCATACAGGCGCTGTTCGGCCGAATCAGAACCGGCCTTTGCCAGTGAGAAGTCGGTTGGGCGAATTGCTTCGTGGGCTTCTTGCGCCGAGGCCGACTTGGTTTTAAACTGTCGGGTGTGGGCGTACTCCGGGCCGTAGGCCCGCTCAATTTCGGCCTTAGCCGCCGCCAGCGCATCCTGCGACAGGTTCACCGAGTCGGTACGCATGTAGCTGATCTTACCGGCTTCGTACAGCTTCTGGGCCACGCTCATCGTCTGGGCTACCGAGAAACCTAGCTTGCGCGAGGCTTCCTGTTGCAACGTAGAGGTAGTGAAAGGCGGCGCGGGGGAGCGTTTGCCCGGCTTTTTTTCCAGGCTTTCAATCTGATAAGTAGCTCCTACGCAGCGCGCTAAGAACTCTTGCGCTTCTTCCTGGGTCTTGAAGCGCGTTGGCAGTTCCGCCTCCAACACGGCGCCGCGCCCAGCATCGAAGCGAGCCGTAACGCGGTAGGCCGATGAGGTTTTGAAGTGGCTGATTTCCCGCTCGCGCTCCACTACCAGGCGCACCGCTACCGATTGCACGCGGCCCGCAGAAAGGCCGGTTTTTACCTTTTTCCAGAGCACCGGCGACAGCTCAAAGCCAACCAGACGGTCGAGCACACGGCGGGCCTGCTGGGCGTTTACCAGATTCAGGTTAATCTCACGGGGCGAGTCGATGGCATTGAGAATGGCGTTCTTGGTGATTTCGCGGAACACAATACGCCGCGTCTTGGCGTCGTTCAGGTTCAGCGTTTCGGCCAGGTGCCAGCTGATGGCTTCTCCTTCGCGGTCATCGTCACTGGCTAGCCAAACCATCTCGGCTTCCTTTGCTAGTTTTTTCAGTTGAGCAATAACTTCACGCTTATCAGGAGACACCACATAGGTTGGCTTGAACCCATTGGCAATATCAATGGCATTATTATCCTTCGGCAAGTCGCGGACGTGTCCGAAGCTGGATTTGACGATGAAGTCCTTGCCCAAATAACCTTCGATGGTCTTGGCTTTGGCAGGCGACTCCACGATGACTAAATTTTTAACCATATAAGGGTACTAGTGCAGGAGGGATGCTAAGTGAGTAGAGAACGGCAGATGAAAAGCAAAAGTTGAACTTTGCCGCAAAGATGCTGGAATAATCCAGTGTAACCGTACTGCCAACAAGCAAAAATCCGGCCGGTCACATTCATAAGGAATAGCGGATGTGATTTCAGCTTAACACACCAGCGGCGTTGAGAGGTTCACTGACCTAGCTTTTGCGATAGTACAGCTAGGTAAAATCCAGCGATAACAACCTGATTAGAGTGGGAAGAGAGAAGGGTTATTACTACCTTTGTCAGTCTGACTGTTGGCTCACCCATTTTGCCAAGATTAAGTTAGCCTTTCTCCTTATCCAGGCGCTGCAACCGCTCCATTTATATGGCTTCAGGTAAGAATACCAAGAATACTTCTGCTGTCGACACTCCTTTAGTAACCCCGGAGACTACGCCGGAGCTTGCGCCAGCACCCAACGGTAATGGGCAGCCTGCTACTACAGAACGCACTTCAAACAACCTTACCCGGCGGCGCGGAAGCGGGCGTGTTGCGGTAGGCTCGCAGGCTCCCGACTACGTAAACGAGCAGCTGAATCGGGTGCTCTACGCGCTGGATGCGTTCAAAAAAGGGGACGTTTCGGTGCGCCTGACCAAGCAGGACGACGACATCTTTGCTGAAATTGCCGAAGCCTACAATTCCATGGTGGAAATGATCGGTGGGGTAGGTGGCGAGGTGTCGCGCATCTCGAAGGTAGCCGGCGTAGAAGGTAACCTGAAAGCGCGTGCCTCGGCTGAAAACGCTGCGGGTTTCTGGCGCGATATGATCAACAATATCAACGGCTTAGTCGACAGCATCGCCGTACCGGTATTGGAAGTAGGCAAGGTACTGAAGAACATCTCGAAGGGGAATCTGGATGAAACCTTCCAGATTCCGGTTTCGGGCGACTTCAAGGTGATGGCCGAAACCATCAACAAGACCATCGACAACCTGAACCTGTTTGCCGGCGAGGTAACGCGTGTGGCCCAGGAAGTAGGCACCGAAGGAAAGCTAGGTGGGCAGGCTTCCGTGCCGAACGTAGGCGGCGTGTGGAAGCAGCTAACGGACAACGTAAACACCATGGCCTCGAACCTGACGAGTCAGGTACGCGACATTGCCAACGTAGCTACCGCCGTAGCGAAAGGCGATTTGAGTCAGAAGATTACCGTCGATGTAAAAGGCGAGCTGCTGCAATTGAAGCAGAACCTGAACCAGATGGTGGACTCGCTGAACCTGTTCGCCGGTGAAGTAACCCGCGTGGCTCAAGAGGTAGGCACGGAAGGAAAGCTAGGTGGGCAGGCGCTGGTGCCGAATGTCAGCGGCGTCTGGAAAGACCTCACCGACAACGTTAATAATATGGCCTCGAACCTGACGAGTCAGGTGCGCGACATTGCCAATGTAGCGACTGCCGTGGCGAAAGGCGACCTCACTCAGAAAATCACGGTTGATGTAAAGGGCGAGCTGTTGCAACTGAAGCAGAACCTGAACCAGATGGTGGACTCGCTGAACCTGTTCGCCGGTGAAGTAACCCGCGTGGCTCAAGAGGTAGGCACGGAAGGAAAGCTAGGTGGGCAGGCACTGGTACCGAATGTCAGCGGCGTCTGGAAAGACCTCACTGATAATGTGAACTACATGGCCTCGAATTTAACAAGCCAAGTTCGAGACATTGCTAACGTAGCGACTGCCGTGGCTAAGGGCGACCTCACGCAAAAGGTGACAGTAGACCTGAAAGGGGAACTGCTACAGCTCAAGCAGAACCTGAACCAGATGGTGGACTCGCTGAACCTGTTTGCGGGCGAGGTAACGCGGGTAGCGCAGGAGGTAGGCACCGAAGGAAAGCTAGGTGGACAGGCACTGGTGCCGAACGTGGCGGGCGTCTGGAAAGAATTGACGGACAACGTAAACTACATGGCCTCGAACCTCACCAGTCAGGTACGTGACATTGCCAACGTAGCTACCGCCGTAGCCCGCGGCGACCTGAGTCAGAAGATGACGGTGAACGTAAAAGGCGAGATTCTGGAGCTGAAGAACATTCTGAACCAGATGGTCGATTCGCTCAACATCTTCAGTGACGAGGTGACGCGTGTGTCGCGCGAAGTAGGTACGGAAGGAAAGCTAGGTGGTCAGGCCAACGTGCCACGCGTTGCCGGCGTTTGGAAAGAGTTGACGGACAACGTGAACACGATGTCGGCCAGCCTTACCCTGCAAGTGCGTGACATTGCCAACGTGGCAACTGCCGTTGCTAAAGGTGACCTGAGCCAGAAGATGGCGGTGGATGTGAAGGGCGAGATTCTCGACCTGAAGAACATCCTGAACCAGATGGTAGACTCACTCAACATCTTCGCCGGCGAGGTAACGCGGGTAGCGCGTGAGGTAGGTACCGAGGGTATCCTAGGTGGCCAAGCCAACGTGCCGAGCGTGAGTGGTACCTGGAAGGACCTGACCGACAACGTAAATAACATGGCCTCGAACCTGACTAGTCAGGTTCGGGATATTGCCAACGTGGCTACCGCCGTAGCCCGCGGCGACCTGAGCCAGAAGGTGACGGTGAACGTGCGCGGTGAGCTGTTGCAACTCAAAGAAAATCTGAACCAGATGGTGGACTCGCTGAATACGTTCGGCGACGAGGTAACCCGCGTAGCCCGCGAGGTAGGTACGGAAGGAAAGCTAGGTGGACAAGCCGTAGTACCGAATGTGCGCGGTACCTGGAAAGACCTGACGGACAACGTAAATACGATGGCCGCCAGCTTGACGAGCCAGGTGCGCGACATTGCCAACGTAACCACTGCCGTTGCCAAAGGCGACCTGAGCCAGAAGGTTTCGGTAGACGTGAAAGGCGAGCTGCTCGACCTCAAGGACAACATCAACGGCATGGTGGACTCGCTGAACATCTTTGCCGGCGAGGTAACGCGTGTATCGTTGGAAGTAGGTACCGAAGGTCGCCTGGGTGGACAGGCTGTCGTGCCAAATGTAGGCGGCATCTGGAAAGCCTTGACGGACAACGTAAACACGATGGCCGCTAACCTCACCACGCAGGTACGCGGCATTGTGAAGATCGTAACCGCTGTATCGCAGGGCGACCTGACCCAAAAGCTGCAACTGGAAGCAAAAGGCGAAGTAGCCGAGCTGGCTGACACCATCAACCGCATGGTGGACGATCTGAACCGCCTCGCTGTGGAAGTAAGCCGCGTTGCCAAAGTGGCCGGTGTGGAAGGTAAGCTGACGGAACGTGCTTCGGTAGGCGGCGTGAGTGGCTCCTGGAAAGAGCTGGTAGATACCCTCAACGAGCTGCTCGAGTCCATTGCCTCTCCTGTGCTCGAAGTAAGCCGCGTAGTGCGCGCCATCTCGGAAGGCGACCTGACGCAGCGCGTAGAGGTACCCACCGCCGGCGACATTGAAGCCATGTCGAGCGCACTGAACCTAGCTGTTGAAAACCTAAACGAGCTGCTCGGCGAAATCAACGACTCGTCGCAGGTAGTAGGTGCTTCTTCGGAGGAAATGGTGGGTAAAGGTCAGGAAATGAGCCGCGTAACAGTTGACGTGGCCCTGGCGATGCAGCAGATGGCCGAAGGTGCTCAGAACCAGGCCCTCAAGACCGATCAGGCCTTCAAGCTGATTGAAGAAATCATGCAGGCCACCAAAGAAACGGCTGGCAAAGCGGATATTGTAAACAAGTCGGCTATCCTAGGTGAGCAAACTTCGCAGCTAGGTCTGAAAACAGTAGCGGAAGTGGTGAAGAACATGGAGGAAATCTCCAGCGCCGCCGCTCAGACTTCCAAGACGATTGAAGTATTGAGCACCCGCTCGCAGGAAATCAGCAAGTCGCTGGGGGTAATCACAGACATTGCTTCTCAGACTAACTTGCTGGCCTTGAATGCTGCCATTGAGGCTGCCCGTGCTGGCGAAGCCGGTCGTGGTTTTGCCGTGGTAGCGGAAGAGATTCGTAAGCTTGCTGAAGGCTCCCGCAAATCGGCTAATGAAATTGCGACCTTGGTGGAAGATGTTCGCAAAGACACCACGTCGGCCGCTACGGCTATCTCGACCATGGAAGGCCGCGTATTGAAAGGGAAGAACGCTACGTTCGAAGCTAGCTCGGCCTTTAAGAACATTGCCACAAGCAGCGGCGAAACCCTGCGCACCTCCCGCGACATTCTTACGGCTACGGAGGTGCAGAAAACCAGTATCAGCGACGTAGTGAAATATGTGGAGGAAGTGGTTGCCATTGCCGAGCAGACGGCTTCCGGCACGCAGCAGGTAGCTAGCACAGCCAAGCAGCTTTCGACCTCTATGCAGGAGCTTACCGTATCCAGCCAGCGCCTCACCGATATTGCTGATGACTTGCAGGTTGGCCTCTCGGCCTTCCAATTGATGGAATACGAGGAGCCGGAGCCCGAACCGCAACCTAGGATGAGCCTGCGTCATCTGATCAACCGCCGAAGCAACTTGGCAGCACCGGCTGCGCCGACTGAGCGCCCCGTGCAGCGCATTGCTACAAGCAAGCAAGCTGGTGTGCCAGTGGCTACCAAAACAGCTCCCAAGAAGGCTACCCCTGCACCTAATGGTGAGGCACACAAAGGAGCGACGGTTAATGGTAAGCCAGTAAGGAAGGCACCAGTGCGCCGAGGTACTCCTGCAGAATCGAAGCCTGACGAGCCACAGTCAGCAAATGAGCAGGCTACGCCGCGCACCCGGAACAAGGCAAAGAGCAAATAACTATTTCGTGTTTCAACTCAGAATAAAATGATGGCTGCTGAACAGAGCAGCCGCCATTTTATTCCTTCAGCTGCCTTGAGTATGCCGGAATCAGAAGCAACCAACGATAAAAAGTATAATAAGCAAGAACCCATCATTCAGCTGATTGTCTTTCGGCTAGGTGAGGAAGAGTACGGCATTCGAATCGAGCAGGTAAAAGAGGTCACCATTACGCCGGAAGTAGCGCGTATGCCTAAAACCCCACCTTTTGTGAAGGGCATTGCAAACTTACGGGGTGACATCATTGCCATCATTGATCTGGAAGAGCGCTTTAATTTGCGTGCCAGCAGCGAGCCACTATCAGGCGTAAGCTACACGCTGGCTATTGAAGCAAAAGATTACACCATTGGCATTGTTGTGCGGGAGGTGCCGCAGCCGTTGTCCATCCCGATTTCCATCATCGAAAAGGCCCCGGAATTCATCCAGGATATCAACATTAACGACAAGTACATCGAGGGCATCGCCAAGGTAGAAGGTCGTATCATTGTGGTGCTGGATATGCTTAAGCTGCTCACACCTTCCGAAATTATGCAGCTGCAACCCAAATCAGAATCTTCGCCTGCTATAGTGCGTACAAAGGACTAGCTCAGCTTTTGTCTCTCCCTCAATTTCAGCTTTACTAAGCTACTTTTATGAAAAACCGCATTCTCATCGTGGATGATTCTTTTTACATGCGCACGATGCTTAAGAACATGCTTACGGATGCCGGCTACGAGGTCGTAGGCGAGGCTGCTAATGGTCAGCAAGCGTTAGAAATGGCTTCACAAACCAATCCTGACCTAATCACGCTCGACGTTATTCTGCCGGATAATACCGGCCTCGATGTGCTGAAAGGTATCCGGCAGGAGCAGCCCGATGTGAAAGTGGTGATGTGCAGTGCTGTCGGTCAAGAAGTGATTGTTAATGAAGCACTGGAAAGTGGGGCTACGGCTTACATCGTAAAGCCTTTTTCGGAGGAGAAGGTGCTCGAAATCGTGGGAGGTGCTCTGCAAGCCTCCGGTTCTACGGAAGCCTAAATCCTGATTTCGGCGCCCTGAACAGTAGACCTAGCTATCCACGCCCGACTAGCTGCTCTTGAGTTTTCTTACCTCGTGCATACACCTCTTAAGCCCCTTACTGTACTGCTTGCCAACCTACCTATTCAGGTACGGCTGGTGCTATCCCGACTGTTGCGAGCACAACCTGATGTGCAGCTGCTAGGGATAGGTGCCGAGCCCAGTGAGCTGCCGACGTTAGTGCGTCGTTTGCAGCCTGATCTGATTGTGGTGGCGGAAAATCACCTATCGGTGCTGGAGCAGCTAGCCCGTCAATGTAAGGTGCCGGTGTTGCTTTATGCCGGAACGGCGTTACTGCGCGGGGTACTACAGGAAACGGCCCGCTGGGGCGTATACAACTATATCAGTCCACTACCAGCAGCAGAGAGTACGACACTTGCAGCGTGGCAGCAAGATGTACTTGGTAAGATCCGAATACTGAGGCCTAAGCTGATACCAACGGCTACGTTGCCTCCCCTAAGCCCGACGAAAAAGACGAAATTGCCCCAAGGCATTATCGTGATAGGAGCTTCAACTGGTGGCGCTCGGGCCGTCGAATACCTAGTTAGTGGGCTGAAGGCCACGGTGAACTGGGCTGTTGTAGTAGCCTTGCATTTACCAGCACACTTTACGGACTCTTTCGTGAGGCGCCTGCGCCGGGCTTCATTGTTACCCGTAGAAGCTGCGGCCGCAGGTACTATGCTGGAGCCCGGCAAGATTACAGTAGTTTCTGGTGCGTATAATATGATCGTGGAGGCCGGTCTTGCTGGTACTAGGCCGTTCTGGAAGCTGGATCTAACAACCGAGGTTAGCCCTAGCTTCGATGAGCCTTCTATTGATCTACTTATGCGTTCGGCCGCCCAAATAGCTGGCAGTCAGGTACTAGGCGTAGTGATGACTGGTTTGGGACACGATGGAACGCTAGGAACGAAAGCCATCCGACAGCATGGAGGAGTAGTTGTAGCGCAGGATGAAGCCTCCTCAGAAGTATTCAGTATGCCTAAATCGGTGATTCAGGCGGGCTTGGCCAACGAAGTGCTAGCGTTGGACGACTTGGCTGCTTATATAAATGAGCGTACGGGGAAGAGGGATGCTGAGGGCCGCCTACGTACCCCATTATCCGCTTATACTGCATCCCGATGAAATCACGCGAGCAGGAATATCGGGAGATTTTTATGGCGGAGGCGCTCGAATATTACGACGCCATGAGCCGCCACATCAGTGAGTTAGAGAAAACGCCTACAGATGAGCCTGCTCTGAATGAGCTTTTTCGGCTTATGCACAATCTTAAGTCGAACGCCCGGGCAATGGGCTACACACAGATTGGCGAACTAGCGCACCACATGGAGACTATCTTTGGCCTGATTCGCAGCAAGGAAAAGTCTTTTACCGGCTCTGTCGTGCCCGTACTATTTGGCGGAATTGACACTATCGGCAACATGATCCGAGCCATAGGCGATGGGCAGGAAACCGACTCGGTAGCTGATGTAGATGAACTACTGGCCAACCTAGACCGGCTGGTTCGCGGGGAAGAACCTGTTCTTATTGATGCTGGCGCAGCTGCCGAAGACGACGCCAACCGCAAGCTAGAACTGTCGGACCTAGTATATATTCAAATCAAGAAGCTAGATCACCTGCTTAACCTAGTAGGGGAGTTGATTATTGACCGCGACCGTATTCTGACACTCAGCCAAGAAATCGGTAACTCCGCCCTGCAAGCTACAGCGGCGCACCTTTTTCGCATCTCCGACGAGCTGCAATACAGCGTAATGGACGCGCGTTTAGTAAACGTAGGTTCATTGTTCAACAAGTTCCCGCGAGTGGTGCGCGATGTAGCCACAGCCGAGCGTAAGGAAGTGGAGTTGACATTAGTCGGTGAAGATATCCAGATTGACCGTAACATCCTGCAAATTATTACCGATTCGCTGTTGCACCTAGTGCGCAACGCTATAGGGCATGGTTTGGAGCAACCGCAGGAGCGTGTGAATCTAGGTAAGCCGGCAATAGGGCAACTGACGATGTCGGCGCAAACAGAACGAGATGATGTACTTATTCACGTCATTGATGATGGTCGTGGGATTGACATAGCCAATGTCCGGCGTAAGGCAGTTGAGCGCGGTTTAATAAGCAAGGAAGCAGCAACTACGCTCGACGATGATGCGGTACGTGCCTTTCTTTTTGAACCCGGCTTTTCAATGGCGCAGGAAGTAACAGAAATATCAGGGCGTGGTGTCGGACTGGATGTTGTGAAGCTTGCTATTGACTCGCTCGGCGGGCAGCTGCGGGTCGATTCGACGCTTGGAAAAGGCACTACGTTCACGCTGGTGCTGCCCACTTCTATTGCTGTGAAAGGAGCTCTGCTGTTTGAGTTGGATGAGCGCAGCTATGCCATTCCGCTCATGCACACCGACTCGGTAGTATCGTTGTGGCCAGAGCAGCTGCACATTGTTGGGGGTACATTACTTGCTGATATTCAAGAGGAAAGTGTGCCTGTTGTCAGCTTACGGCGTCTGCTGCACAATGGCGATGGACCGTTAAAGCCCGTGCATCGCGCGGAGGTGACTGGCCGGCAGGACATCATCATCGTGAATTACAACAACCGCAAGCTAGGCCTGATCGTGGACCGCTTTCTGCGCCAGCAAGCTATTGTGATCAAGTCTATGAGTAAGCCGCTAGACACCATTGATCTGTTTGGGGGCGTCACCTTGCTAGGAAGTGGGCAGGTTTGTCTGGTGCTCGATGTGCCAGCACTTACCCGCCTTTTTCTAGCCAAGAGGCCATAAAAAACGTATTGCAGAATTCAACTTGCTGCCGAGTTGTAGCAACTTGCCAATTGATTGATTATTATGGATTTGCACATGACGGAGCTGGAGCGGGATATCATCCGGGAAATTCTCAACATCGGCTTGGCCCGAGCAGCTGACTCGTTTGCGGTTATTGCGCAGGAGAAAGTTCTGCTTGAGGTTCCGAATCTGGATATTATGCCAGTTCGCAGCATCCTAGACAAAGTGCACGATTATCAGAATGGGCACGCTGTCATCCAATCTGATATCAAAGGTGACTTCAATGGCACCACGCTCATGTTTTTTTCCGGGCAGCATGTGCAGCGACTTTCCCGCGTCTGTTTGCGGCTGAACGTACCTGAATCCACTGATATCAATGAGATGCAGGAATCGCTGTTACTGGAAATCAGTAATATCATCACGGGGGCTTTGGTAACGCAGCTAGCTAATATCCTGAAAGCGCGCATCTATGGAGCGCCGCCCGTAGCGCCAAAAGGGGAGCTAGCCGAAGCGCTGAATAGCCTGTTGCTTCATAAACCAATGGTGCAGCCCCTTATTTTCTCCGTAATCACGCAATTTTCAGATAAGGAAAACTCAGTTGAGTTGCCGCTGATGTTGTTCTTCGATCGGCAGACGTTCGAAAAGATTTTGGAAATCATTCGTACCTACGATTTTTTGGGCGGTGTTAAGCCTTCCTAGCTAAGCTAGATTTTTATTCTCTTCATTGTCTGCGCTGTCATCCCGGATTAAGGCTTGCGTTTGCGCCAAGCAGACGCATGGCTGAGCCGTCTCTGACAGTTTTTATTTTTCTCTACGACTTTTTATGTCCGATTCTGCCTCTGGCTTGGCCCAGAAACTCGCCAACTTCGACCCTAATGCTCTCGGCGATGCAGCAGGTGGTTTGTACGGTTTGCCCTTCACAGTGGAAGAAGCGCAAGTAGTAGTAGTACCTGTACCGTGGGAAGTAACTGTATCGTACCGGGCTGGTACGGCGCAAGGCCCCGAAGCAATTCGGGAAGCTTCGCTACAAGTAGATCTTTACGATCCGGATATTCCCGACGCTTGGCGCCTAGGTTTGGCGATGGAAGAGGAAGACGAGCAGTGGTCAAAGAAAAGTCAGGAACTGCGTGCGTTTGCGGCCGATTATATCGGGTGGCTCGAAGCTGGGCAGCCCGCTACAGATGGGGCCGGGTTTGCGGATGTGCCAGCCCGTGTGACAGCCAGTAGCACGTCATTGCTAGGTTGGCTGAAGCAGAAAACCGGCGCTTACCTTGATGCTGGTAAAGGCGTGGTGGTGTTGGGCGGCGACCATAGCACGCCCCTAGGTTATCTGCACGCGTTGGCCGAGCGCCACGAAGAGTTTGGTATTCTGCAATTTGATGCGCACTGCGACTTGCGGCCGGCCTATGAAGGCTTTCAGTACTCGCATGCCTCCATTATGTACAATGCCTTGCAGCTGCCCCAGATCAAGAAGCTGGTGCAGGTAGGCATCCGCGACTATTGCCAGCAGGAAGCCGAGTTGGCGGAGCGGAGCAACGGGCGCGTCATCATGTTCACGGATCGGTTTCTGCGGGAGGAGATGTACGGCGGCAAGTCGTGGCGGAAGGAGTGCAAAAAGATCATTGCGCAACTCCCACAGAAGGTGTACATCAGCTTTGATATTGACGGCCTAGACCCGAAGCTATGCCCTGGCACCGGCACGCCCGTACCCGGTGGATTAGAGTTTGAGCAGGCTTTGTATCTGATCCGCATGGTGGTGCGCTCGGGTCGGCAGATCATTGGCTGCGACCTGAACGAGGTAGCCCCCGGCGATACTGACTGGAATGGCATTGTAGGCGCCCGCTTGCTGTATCACCTGTGCAACTGGATGGCAGTGTCGCAGGGACGACTGCGGGCACGAGAGTTGGAAAAATAGGCAGGATCAACATAAACCTAGGTTTTGCGTATCGTTGTCCGGCTGTTGTACGCCAACATTCTCTCCTAACCTAATTGCACCATTCTCATGGGTTTCATCCTCAAGTTCATTCTGACGGCCATTATCACTTATGCCCTAGGTAATTTTCTGCCGGGCGCGCATCTGGAAGGGTTTAGCGATGCCATTTTGCTCGTGCTCGTACTGGCTGTGCTCAATGCCGTTCTAAAACCCATTCTCAAGATTCTGGGCTTTCCGATTACGGTCCTGACCCTAGGTCTTTTCTTGCTGGTTATCAATGCCGTTATCGTGTTAATAGCGGCTGCGATTTTGCCGGGCTTCAAACTTGATGGATTCCTCGCTGCCGTGCTGTTCAGCATTGTGTTGTCCCTTGCGACGTCGGTAGTAGATATGGTAACTACCTAGGTTGCCGCCGAAAACAAAGCACAAAAAAGCCCCGCCTTTCTATAAGGCGGGGCTTTTTTGTGCTTGATAAATAGAGCTTTACTTTACAAACGACGAATCTGCGCACCTAGGGCGTTCAGACGCTTGTCGATGAACTGATAACCGCGGTCTATCTGCTCGACATTTTCAATTACGCTGCGGCCTTCAGCGGAGAGAGCCGCAATAAGCAAGGCTACACCAGCCCGAATATCCGGCGAGGTCATCGTGATGCCATGTAAGCGGGTGCGCTTGTTCAAGCCGATGACTGTTGCGCGGTGCGGGTCGCAAAGGATAATCTGCGCGCCCATATCGATCAGCTTGTCAACAAAGAACAGGCGCGACTCAAACATCTTCTGGTGAATGAGTACTGTGCCTTGTGCCTGCGTTGCTACGACCAAGATAACGCTAAGCAAGTCGGGCGTGAGGCCCGGCCACGTGTGGTCGGATACCGTCAGGATACTGCCATCGAGGTAGGTGGCAATTTCGTAGTGGTCTTGGGCTGGAATGAAGATGTCGTCGCCGCGAAACTCCAGCTGAATACCTAGCTTTCGGAAAGTGTCCGGAATCAAACCTAGCTCCTGAATCTGACAGTCTTTGATCGTGATTTCGGAACCCGTCATGGCGGCTAGGCCAATGAAGGAGCCGATTTCAATCATGTCGGGCAGCATCCGGTGGTCGGTGCCGCCGAGGCTCTCCACACCTTCAATCGTCAGCAGGTTAGAGCCGATGCCGTTGATTTTAGCACCCATGCGCACCAGCATTTTGCAGAGCTGCTGCAGATAGGGCTCACAGGCCGCGTTGTAGATGGTCGTGGTGCCTTCTGCCAGCACGGCCGCCATCACGATATTAGCCGTACCCGTTACAGATGCTTCGTCGAGCAGCATGTACGTGCCTTTCAGGCCATTCGGCGCTGAGATGCGGTAAAAGTCATTTCCTTCCAGCGTGAGCTGGCCGCCCATCTTCTCCAAACCTACAAAGTGCGTATCCAAGGGCCGACGACCAATCTTGTCGCCGCCTGGTTTTGGTAATTGGCACTTGCCAAACCGCGCCAGCATAGGACCTAGGATCATAACCGAACCACGCAAAGCCCGGCCTTGGGTCACAAACTGCTCTGAATCAAGGTAGTTTAGGTGAACGTCATCAGCCTGGAAGCGGTACGTGTCGGGTGAAAGCTTACCAACTTTCACGCCCATGTCGCGCAACAGTTCAATTAGCTTATTGACGTCGCGAATGTCCGGAATGTTGGAAATCGTGACGGGTTCCGACGTGAGCAGTACGGCACACAAAATCTGAAGCGCCTCGTTTTTAGCGCCTTGTGGTATAATTTCTCCTTTAAGCGGGGTGCCGCCGATTACTTCAAAACAAGCCATTGATCTTGAGCTATTAGCTTTCAGCTGCTAGCTTTTAAAATTATGAGGAACGGGAAAACTAAACTGGATAATAGCTAACAGCCAGTAGCTAACAGCTGGCAGCTTTCCGAGTTACTGTGGGGGTTGTTGAGGTTCTTGGCGCTTCTTGCCGCCCCGGCGCTGCTTGTCGCGGCGGTTGTTGCCATTGCCGCGGCGCACTTCACGGTCGCCACGCTCGGGCCGTTCGTTGCGGTCGTTGCGCGGCTGAGGCACGATAAAGGGGGCCGGTCGGCCGGTCGTGGCAAATTCAAAGAGGTTCTGCGCTTCTACCTGAGCCGGATCTAGCTCCAGCTTGCCTCCGGAAAGCTCTTTCAGGTGTTTCAGAATCGTGATGTCCTTGGCGTTTTCCTTGTTGTGGGAGCGGTACAAGAACTTCATCGTGCGCCCAATGGCGATGGTGGCTTGTTCGCGCTCAGCCGGATCTTCGAGGGTTAAGGCCTTCTCAATCAGTAGCTCCACGCTGCGGCCGTATGCCTTCAGCTTCGGGGAGCCTTTGGGATAAGCAACGCTCTCAGGATCTTTCTCAAGGTCTAAGCCCTTGAGTGGGAAGGGGCTATCTACGTCCAGGTCCTCGTCGGCCATCACAAACAGATGGTGCCATACTTTCTGCTGCGCGTCCGGCTGGTCGCGCAAGCTAGGGTTGAGGCGGAAAATAAGCTGTACAATCTGCTGGGCGCGTCGGGTGCGCTCGGCTTTGTCCTCGATGGTGCGCAGGGTTTGCACCAGTTCGTAGGTACTCTGGCCATATTCACGCAGCAGCAGCTCGTTTTTATAAGGGGAGGGAAGGTATGTCATCTAAAAAGAAGGAAAGACCTAGCTTTCGCTTGGGATGAAGCGCAGCCAGATCCTAGTTGTAAATATAGGCAGAACCTGATGGATAAAGGCTCTGGCAAGCTAGGTTGAGCGGGCACTTAGAGCACCCGCAACTTAGCAAAACTCAGCAGCAAGGTCTTCTCGCCAACCTCTTCAAACTGGATAATAGCCTTGGTAGAACCAGCTTGGGTTTCGAGCTTAGCCACCGTGCCAAAGCCGAATTTGGGGTGCTCTACGCGTTGCCCGGCAGCAAGGTTGGAAGTGTCACTGGGTTGAAAATCAGCAGGTGGCGTGTAGCCTTTTGCTACCGTCTTACGGGGAGCAGGGGGGATGAGGTTGCTGCGCCGCTCCAGCACGTGGCCGAACGGCGACTCGCCCGCGCCCGGACCGGAGCTGGCCGAGAACTTGAAGTCGACAAACTGCGGGTCAATTTCGTCCAGAAAACGGCTTTTCTCGCAGCTGCGCAGGTTGCCCCACTGATAGCGCGAGGTAGCGTAGCTGAGCGTCAGCTTCTTCTCGGCCCGCGTGATAGCCACATAAAACAAGCGGCGCTCTTCCTCTAGATCGGCGCGCGATGTAATCATCATCTGCGACGGGAAAAGGTTTTCCTCCATGCCCACGATGTACACGTTGCGGAATTCCAAACCCTTGGCTGAGTGAATCGTCATCAGGGTCACCATTTCGCCGTCTTGCTGGGCATCTTTGGTGTCGGCGTCGGTGACGAGGGCAATGTCTTGCAGGAAGGAAGCCAGCGACTTGTCCTCGCGTTCCGGATCATCGACGTACTCTTTGATACCGTTGAGCAATTCCTGAATGTTCTCGTAGCGCGACAGTCCTTCGATGCTCTTATCAGCGTATAATTCCTCGATCATGCCGGAGTTCTTGGCAATGAACTTGGCCGCTTCGAACGCGTCTTCCTTGCCTGCTACTACCGTGTAGCTCTTAATCTGCTCCGCGAAACCAACCACCGGATTGGCTACCCGCGTGGGCAAGAACTTGTCGGCATTGCTCACCACTTCCCAGATGGTGTGGTTCGACTCTTCCGCAGCGTTGATGAGCTTGCTTATCGTCGTGTCGCCGATACCCCGTTTTGGGTAGTTGATAACGCGCCGTAAGGCCTGCTCGTCGTTCGGGTTCACCGTCATGCGCAGGTAGGCCACTAAGTCCTTGATTTCCTTACGCTGGTAGAACGACAGGCCACCGACGATTTTGTACTTGATGTTGAGCTTGCGCAACGCTTCTTCCATCGCCCGGCTTTGGGCGTTGGTGCGGTAGAGGATAGCGAAATCATCGTAGGACAAATGCTGGTTCATCTTGTCCTCGTAGATCGAGTTGGCCACCAGTTTGCCTTCCTCGTTGTCGGAGGCCGCCTTGATAACCTCGATTAGCGTGCCTTCCTCATTCTCCGAGAAAACGTCTTTGCGCAGCTGAGCTTTGTTGTTCTTAATGACCGAGTTAGCCGCTTTTACAATGTTCTTGGTAGAGCGGTAGTTTTGCTCTAGCTTGAAAACTTGCAACTCAGGATAGTCTTTCTCGAAGTTGAGAATGTTGCTGATATCGGCGCCACGGAAGGCATAAATGCTTTGCGCGTCGTCACCTACCACGCAGATGTTACGCTCCTTGGCCGCCAGCTTGCGCGTGATGAGGTACTGCGAGTAGTTCGTATCCTGATACTCGTCGACCATCACGTACTTGAAGATGTTCTGATACTTGTTCAGCACATCCACATGGTCCTTGAAGAGCACGTTGGTCTGATAGAGTAGGTCATCGAAGTCCATGGCGCCGGCCTTGAAGCAGCGCTGGGCATATTGCTGGTAAATAACGCCAATCTTAGGTCGTAGCGCCGCCTCGTCGTCCTGGCGAATAACCGGGTCGTTAAGGTACTGCTGCACCGAAATCAGCTTGTTCTTGGCCGCCGAGATTCGACCTAGCACCATGCTAGGTTTGTAAAGCTTATCATCCAGCTCCAACTCCTTCACAATCTGCGACACCAGCGTTTTGCTGTCCTGCGTGTCGTAGATCGTGAAAGAGCGCGGATAGCCAATCTTGTCAGCCTCCGAGCGTAGGATACGGGCAAATACCGAGTGAAAGGTGCCCATCCACACGTTCTTGGCATCCGGGCCGACCACTTTCTCGATACGGGCCCGCATTTCTTTGGCCGCCTTATTGGTAAACGTCAGGGCCAGGATGTTGAACGGGTCCACACCTTTTTCCAGCAGGTGCGCAATGCGGTACGTGAGCACGCGCGTCTTGCCCGAGCCGGCGCCCGCGATAATCATGCAAGGACCCTCGGTGTTCATCACCGCGCCCGCCTGGGAAGGATTCAGTAAGTTGAGATAATCTAGTGCCATTCTTCAGTATACAACCAACACTGCTGCTTGAGCAAAGGTAGAGCTTTGACAGTGGAAAGCCGAGTAGCTGCCAATCAGCAGCCTGCGCTTTTCGAAAACGGTTTTGGCGCCGCTTTGGTGCCTTTTCCGGCGCCTGCCTGCGCTGAGTAAACGGGTATCACACGCCGTAGTCAGCCAAGGTGCTTAAAAGCATGAGCCATGCTTGCACGAACAAAGTTACGCAACGAAAATGGGCTTGCTGTTTTCCCGCCAAAACCTACTCACCTTTGTTCATTCGAAAGCTAGCCTTTCTCATTACGTGTAGCGCATGGCAGAGAGTAAACAGCCCCACAACACTCAACATAAAGTAGATTCATCGACGCCGAACCTAGGTATTCTGTGCCTATCGCGGAGTTGGGGTGGGTTGGAAATTAATACCGTCAAACTAACGCGGTGGATGCAAGCCAGAGGTTGGCAGATCACCCTGTTTGCGCCGCCCGATTCCCCGGCGTTAAAGCAAGCACAGCAGGAAAACTTGCTGGTTCAACAGCTGAGTAGTCGCTCGAAGACCTTTAGCCTAGGGGCCGCCCGCCAGATGTCAACGTACCTGCGCCAACAGCAGATTCGGGTGCTCATCGTTACCCAGAACCGCGACCTAGGTTTGGTGAGCTTAGTAAAGCTGCTCATGGGCAAGCAGATACATCTTGTCTATCAGCAGCACATGCAGCTAGGTCCTCCCAAGCGGGACTGGTTTCATACCCTGCGCTTTCGAGTCCTTGATGCCTGGCTTTCCCCTTTACCCTGGCTAGCAAAGCAGGTTACTGAGAAAACCCGCTTCGATCCGGCCAAAGTCCATGTGGTGCCGCTCGGCATTGAGTTGGCTAGCTTCATTGATCCAGGCCTGACGAAAGCCGCTGCTCGTGAGCAGCTAGGTTTACCGGCCACCAGCACGTTGCTAGGGCTGCTCGGTCGCCTTGATGACGGCAAGGGCCAGGACTTCGTGATTGAGGTAATTCAGCAGCTACGAACGCAGCATCAGCGAGCGGTAGAGCTGGTGTTGATGGGGGAACTTACTAAAAATGAAGGAGATGAATACCTGGCGAAGCTGCACCAGCTAGTACGAGACTACAACCTGGAGCAAGTCGTCCATTTTCGCCCCTTCAGCGCGCAAACCGAAGTTTTCTACCGAGCTATTGATGTGTTCGTGATGGCTTCCACAAACGAAACCTATGGTATGGTGACGATTGAGGCTATGGCGGCCGGTCTGCCGGTGCTAGGTACCCGCATCGGTGGCACCGCCGAAATCATCAAAGACGGCCAAACGGGCCTGCTCTATCCGGTCGGCGATACGGAAGCCTGCACGCAAGCTGTTTTACGTTGCCTCAACAATCCGGCGTGGGCACAACACCTAGGTCAGGCAGCCCAGCAAGAGGCCATCCGGGAGTATGCACACGAGCGCCAATGCGCGCTAACGGAACAGATTATCCGAAGGGTGACTTCGTCAGAGTAACTGAGTAGTGATGTTCAACGATTTACTCAGTCACTCTTCTGTATCTTTGTAGTCCGTTTGTCTGCAATACCATGATTATCATTCAAAATACCGTCATTTCCGACGACATCCGTGACAACTTCTTTGTCTGCAACCTGGAAGCTTGCAAAGGCGCTTGTTGCGTCGAAGGCGACCTAGGTGCTCCTTTGGAGGAAGAGGAGCTAGCTATTCTGGAAACCGAATACGATAAGATCAAGCCGTTTCTCACCGAAGCTGGCCGGGAAGCTATTGAAGCACAAGGCCTTTACATCAAAGACTGGGAAGACGACTACAGCACGACTACGATCAATGACCGGGAGTGTGCCTATGCGCTTTACGATGAGCGCGGCATCCTGAAGTGCGGCATCGAGCAAGCGTATTTGGCTGGTGCTACGAGCTTCAAAAAACCCATCAGCTGCCACCTGTACCCGATTCGCATCACCAAGTACGAGGACTTTGAGGCGCTGAACTACGACCGTTGGAACATCTGCAACCCGGCTTGTTCATTCGGCGCCAACCTAGGTGTGCGGATTTATCAGTTTCTGAAAGAGCCGCTTATTCGCAAGTACGGGGAAGGTTGGTACGGCGAGTTGGTGCAGGAAATTGAGAATCCAGTAGGCTCTTAAATACCTGACTAAGTGCTTAAAATGAAAAGGCCAGCTAATATTAGGTGGCCTTTTCATTTTAGAAGAACGAGAATTCTACAGCACCGAGAAGTCAAACGACTCCAAGAACGCTGTTGTGAAATTGCCAGCGCGGAAATCTACGTTGTCCATCAAAGCTAGGTGGAAGGGGATAGTGGTTTTTACACCTTCTACCACAAACTCGCTTAGCGCACGCTTCATCTTCACGATGCACTCCTCGCGGGTTTGTGCTACTGTGATGAGCTTAGCAATCATCGAGTCGTAGTTCGGCGGGATGGTGTAGCCAGCATATACGTGCGTATCAACGCGCACGCCGTGACCACCGGGAATGTGCAGCACGGTGATTTTGCCGGGCGACGGACGGAAACCATTCGAAGGGTCCTCGGCGTTGATGCGGCACTCCATGGCGTGCATTTGGGGGAAGTAGTCTTTACCCGAAATCGGCACCCCAGCCGCTACTTTAATCTGCTCTTTGATAAGGTCGTAGTTCACGACTTCCTCCGTAATCGGGTGCTCAACCTGAATACGGGTGTTCATTTCCATGAAGTAGAAGTCGCGGTTCTTATCAACCAGGAATTCGATGGTACCCACGCCTTCGTAGCTGATAGCCTTGGCACCAGCTACGGCAGCTTTGCCCATCTTTTCGCGGAGCTTATCTGTCATGAAAGGAGAAGGGGTTTCCTCCACCAACTTCTGATGACGGCGCTGAATAGAGCAGTCGCGCTCCGAAAGGTGAGCCGCGCGGCCGTACTGGTCACCTACGAGTTGGATTTCGATGTGGTGCGGCTCTTCCACATACTTTTCCAGGTAGATGCCATCGTTGCCGAAAGCTGCCTGTGCTTCGGTGCGGGCACTGTTCCAGGCCTTTTCAAACTCTTCATCGTTGCGCACGATGCGCATGCCGCGGCCACCGCCACCAGCCGTAGCTTTCAGGATGACGGGGTACTTCACTTTGTGCGCTACTTTCAGGCCTTCCGCAATGGACTCAAGCAAGCCGTCAGAACCGGGAATGGTAGGCACGCCGGCTTTCTTCATGGTGGCCTTTGCCGAAGCCTTGTCGCCCATCGAGTTGATCATCTCCGGGGTGGCACCGATGAACTTAATGCCGTTTTCCTGGCAGATGCGCGAGAATTCCGCGTTTTCGCTCAAAAAGCCATAACCAGGATGAATAGCATCGGCATTCGTGATTTCGGCGGCGGCAATCAGCGTCGGGATATTGAGGTAGGACTGCGCCGAGGGAGGCGGGCCTATGCACACCGCTTCGTCGGCGAAGCGTACGTGCAGGCTTTCCTTATCGGCTGTCGAGTAAACGGCTACCGTCTTGATACCCATCTCCTTGCAGGTGCGGATGATGCGCAGCGCAATTTCGCCCCGGTTGGCAACTAATATTTTCTTGAACATTGGGATCTTAGGGTCTTAGGAACTTGGGGTCTTCGTAAAAGAGAAAAGGGCCTCGGGAACCTAGGGGTGGTTTTGTGCAAACCCAAGACCCTAAGCTACCAAGACCCCAAAACCCAAAATTACATCGGCTCGATCAGGAAGAGCGGCTGGTCATATTCGACCGGGTTGGCATTCTCCACCATCACTTTCACTACGCGTCCTGATGTTTCGGCTTCTATCTCGTTGAACAGCTTCATGGCCTCGATAATGCAGATTACCTGACCCTGTTCTACTAAGTCGCCTACGTTCACCAGCGCCGGGCTGTCGGGGCTGGCTGCCCGGTAGAAGGTGCCAATCATGGGCGACTTGAGCGGCACGTAATTGTTGCTGGCGGGAGCAGCAGGTGCGGCCGCCGCCGCTGGGGCAGCAGGAGCCGGCGCCGCAGCCGCCGGGGCAGGAGCAGCCCCGGCTGGTGCTGGCGCCGCCGCCGCACTGATTACGGGCTTGTAGCTAGGCTCGCGCTGCACCGAGATTTTGAACTCCTCGGTTTCAATGTTGACTTTGTTCAGACCCGACTTGGCGATAAAGTCGATCAGATCCTGGAGTTCTTTTGCTTTCATAGCAGGCTGCTTCTGCGGGGAATTATTTGACTCGTTCGACATAAGAGTAGTCACGCGTATCTACGCGGATTTTCGTGTCTTGCTCGATAAACAGTGGCACCTGAATACGGGCTCCTGTTTCCACTGTTGCCGGCTTGAGCGTATTAGTGGCAGTGTCGCCGCGTAGGCCGGGCTCGGTGTAGGTTACCATCAGCTCTACGAAAGGCGGCAGCTCAGCGGTGAGAGGCTGTTCGGTTTCGGCGTGAAACAGAATCGTAACCTCTTGTCCGTCTTTCAGCAAATCATGAAAAGGCACCATCGACTCGGGCAGCGTTACTTGCTCAAAGTCAGCGTTGTTCATGAAGTTGTAGCCATACTCGTCTTTGTACAGGAATTGGTGTGGGCGTTGCTCCACGCGTGCCGTCGTCACTTTTACACCTGCGTTGAAGGTGTTGTCGATGACCTTACCGGTTTTGATGTTGCGCAGCTTGGTACGCACGAAGGCAGGGCCTTTGCCCGGCTTTACGTGCTGAAATTCCGTGATAATGTACAAATCGCCGTTGTACTCAAGGCAGAGGCCGTTTTTAAAATCTGCGGTGGTTGCCATTTATAAGAATGTTGAATTTTAAGTTTTGAATTTTGAATTAGAGTCTGAAAGCTGAATAGATAGGATTGCAGAGACCTGATAATTCAACACTCAACACTCAACACTCAGCATTCAAAATTAAAAAGAAGTGCCGTCCCGTAAGATGGCGGGGCGGCACAACGGGAGTGCAAGTATAGAGGTTTTCCGCGTTTAGCCCATTACGTGAGCCGATTGCGGATCAGGTTTTGGGTCGTAAGCCCATTTAAGGTACAAAGCGCCCCAGGTAAATCCTCCTCCAAACGCAGCAATGATCAGGTTGTCTCCTTTGTGAAGCTTCGACTCATAATCGGCTAGGCACAGCGGAATGGTACCGTTAGTGGTGTTGCCGTAGCGGTGAATGTTAAGCATCACTTTCTCTTCACCCACACCCATGCGGTGCGCTGTGGCATCAATGATGCGCTTGTTGGCCTGGTGCGGTACCAGCCACGCTACGTCGTCGGCGGTAAGGCTATTGCGCTCCATCACCTGATGAGCCACATCAGCCATGTTCTTCACCGCAAATTTAAACACCGTAGCACCTTCCTGATGCACATAATGCTCACGGTGAGCGACCGTCTCAGCTGATGATGGCCGACGGCTGCCACCGGCTTTCTGGTGCAAGTAGGGCTCGCCATTACCATCAGAGCACAAAACCTGGTCCTGCAAACCTAGGCCTTCGGTGTTCGGCTCGAGCAAAACAGCACCGGCGCCATCACCAAAGATGATGCACGTAGCCCGGTCAGTATAATCAATGATGCTCGACATTTTGTCGGCCCCGATTACAATTACTTTTTTGTAAGCGCCCGTCTGAATGAACTGAGCTCCAGTCGTCAACGCGAAGATGAAGCCTGAGCAGGCTGCCTGCATATCGAAGCTAAAGGCGTTGTTGATGCCTACAGCTGCCGAAATTATATTAGCAGTAGCTGGAAATACCAGATCAGGCGTAGTAGTAGCGCAGATAACTAGATCTATTTCCTCGGGCTTGGTACCCGTTTTTGCCAGCAGCTGTTCTACTGCCTTCACGCCCATTACGGAAGTGCCTTGGTTCTCACCCTTTAGAATATGGCGCTCCTCAATACCCGTTCGACTAACAATCCACTCATCGGTGGTTTCTACCAGCGTTTCGAGTTCCTTGTTGGTGAGGATGTAATCGGGCACGTAGGCGCCCACCCCAGTAATGGCGGCGGTAATTTTCATTGAGGGCGCAAAAGCAGCTTGCAGGTAGGAAAACTCCTACCTGGCTCAGGACTTGAAAGTAGATTTAATCTGATCCGCGATACCGGATTTAGCCATTTGGTAGCCTTGCAACAGCATGTTGCAGATAGCCTGAGGTGTACTGACGCCGTGCCCAATAATAGCATTGTCATTAATGCCTAGAATTGGACTTCCTCCAATAGCTTCGTAGTTGAACTTGTCGAAAAACGGGTCATGCATCTGTTTCTCAGCCAAGATGTCGTAGATCGACTCGGCCATCTTCAGAATCACATTACCCGTATAGCCGTCGCACACAATAACATCGGCCTTCGAGTTGAATAAGTCGCGTCCCTCAAGGTTGCCAAAGAAGTGAATATGAGGGTTCACTTTTAGCAACTGGTGCGCGGCTTGGGTGATAGCAGTACCCTTACCTTCTTCCTCGCCTAGGTTCATTAATCCAACCGTCGGCTTCTCAATGCCAAGTACATATTGTGCGTACAGCGAACCCAGCTCCCCAAACTGCTCCAACATCTCAGGCTTGCATTCGGCATTGGCTCCTACATCGAGTAGGATGCCGTAGCCACCAGTTAGCTTCGGAACAAAGTTGGCAATTGCTGGCCGCAACACACCGGGCACGGGCTTCACGCTGAACATGGCGCCTACGAGCATAGCGCCCGTATTGCCTGCCGAGCAGAAAGCTTCTACTTCGCCCGCGTGCAACATGCGGTAGCCAACGGCAATGCTGGAGTCCTGTTTTTGCTGATAGGCTTTGGCCGGGTGCTCTCCCATTGCAATTACCTGGCTGGCAGGGGCAAGGAGAAGGCTTTCAGCCGCGGACCCATGCTGCTGGAGCATGGGCCGCACGGCTTCTTCTTGGCCAATAAGCACAATCTGAGCTGAGCCAGCTAGCTTTTCAGCGGCCAGCACAGCGCCATCGACGGCAGCCTGGGGGGCGAAATCGCCTCCCATTGCGTCCAGGGCAATCTTCATGTACGAGGAATCAAGGGGTACGTAGTCGGGAAAGCGAGCCGATGGTAATCGGCAGGGCGGGGATTATTCCTCGTCGGTAGAAGGAGCAGCTGCAGCAACAGGAGCGAAATCCTTAATTGCTACTTTGCCATGGAGGTAAAGGTCGCCGTCTACTACATATGCCTTATGACGCAGGTGGAATTCACCGGTGTTCTGGCAGATGGTAACAGCTTTTGGAGTCAATTTGTCGTGGGTGCGACGCTTGTCGCGGCGGGTCGAAGATTGGCGGCGCTTAGGATGAGCCATGGTTAGGGAATTATAAGTGTTGAGTTTTAAGTTTTAAATTCAAGCTAGGTGTAGCGCCTAGTTCAGGTTCCGAAGGGCATCCCAACGTGGGTCAGTGAAGTTGTCATCATCGTCATCACCTTCTTTTTTGGTGGTAAAGATGAGTTTAGCATCAGCGTCAGGATTTTCGTCAGGCTCATTCTGAAAGCGTGGGTGCAGCTTTTTCATCGGAATAGCTAGCCCTATGTAGTCGAAGAGGTGCTGTGCGATGGGTAGGGTTTGAGTGTCCGGCGTGATTTGCAGCACGTCATCATCTAACTCCATTTCCTGGTCGCCGAAGCGAACTAGTAGCTGGTGTTGCACATCGATAGGCTGGTCGAACTCATCGAGGCTTCGGTCGCAGATTAGCTGTACGGTACCTGTTATGTGAAAATCTAGAGTCAGCAGAAGTTCGGTCTTGGTCAGATCTACGTCAGCGTGGAGTTTGCCGTTCTGAATCAGATTCTGGTCAAACTGCGCAAAAAAATCCGGACCTAGTTCAAACGCGAAATGATGCGTTTTGAGAGCTAGCTTGGCAATTGCCAAATCGTATTGAGGATCCTTTTTCACGGCGGGAATTCGTAATAGGGGGCAAAAGTAGGAAGATTTCCCCGTTTTATAAAAGTGTGAGGGATAATACCAGCCGGTTACGCCTTTTTAAGGATAAACTCGGGGCTGATGCCAAGCCGCTCGTAAAGCTTTTTGGCTAAGTCGAGAGTAATGCGGCGCTTGCCGCTGAGAATCTGCGAAAGACGGCCTGCCGGTACTTCCAGTAATTGAGCAAGATCTTTTTGCTTAAGTCTCAGTTGCTGACGCTTCAGTTCGATCATGTCGACCAAAGTATTCGGCAAGGCAGGCAAAAGCATCAGATGCAGCCGCTCTTCATACGTTTCGATAGCGGAAGTGAGTTGGATTATTTCTCCTGCCTTCTCCTGGTCATCCGCTACGTTGCTCATCATCAACACGTCTAGCTGACGAAGAGCTTCCTTGTATTGTTGCGGTGTCGTGATACTCATAGAAGGAAGCAGACAGAACCTAAATGTCAGCCAATAGATGCTAAAGAGATGCAAAGGTGTAAAAAGAATGGATTTATAGAGAAATAAATTTCGTTTTTGGAAAGAAAATTTACTTGCTGTTGAGCAGTACAGCACTTGTCAAACGAAACTACCCATCAGCTCGTAAAGCCAATGGGTAGTTTTTATATGCGCCAAGTTCTCCTTTATGCCTAGCGTTTTTCAGTGGGCTGCCCCGCTCGTTGCCTCACTAAGTCACAAGCTAGATACAAGGCTTCACGGAAGGAAGTGGGGTCGGCTGCGAATTTACCAGCCAGCCCGTAAGCGGTGCCATGATCGGGCGAGGTACGGATGACAGGCAAACCGGCTGTGAAGTTGACCCCACGCTCAAAGGCGATGGTTTTAAACGGAATCAGGCCCTGGTCGTGGTATAAAGCCAAGGTAGCATCGAAGCTGCGGAACTGGCCCGTGCCGAAGTAACCATCGGCGGGGAAGGGGCCATACACGAGATGCCCATTCTCCAGAAACTCCTGAATGAGAGGCGCTACGGTGTTGTTTTCCTCTGTGCCCAGTAGCCCGTTTTCGCCAGCATGTGGGTTCAGCCCTAGCACGGCCACGCGCGGTTTGTCGATGCCAAAATCCTGCTTCAATGATTGTAGCAAGATGCGCAGCTTCGTAGCAAGCAACTCCTTGGTAATCTTGCCCGGTACGTCTTTCAAAGGCATGTGGCCGGTGACAGTTGCCACGCGCAGCTCTTCGCTGGCCAGAAGCATCAGGCTTTCGGGGGCACCAAAGAAGCTGGTAAGGAACTCGGTGTGGCCGGGGTAGCGGAAGTCGTCGGCCTGGGTGTTTTCCTTGCTGATGGGGGCCGTAATTAGGCCATCGAGCAGACCTAGCTTTAGGTCGCGGCAGGCAGCCAGCAACGACTGACGAGCAGCGCGGCCGGAGGCTTCTGTGGGCTGACCCGGCGTCAGGGCAAAGTCCTCATCCCAGCACGTAACGGCGTTCAGCTTCCCCGGATCAATATCGGCGGCGGCGCGCACTTGACGAAACGTGAGTGGGCTAGCTTGCTTATCAACCGGAAAATCATCGAAAAGCACGGTTGCGGTGCCATACACGACAGGCGTGCAGTACTTGAGCAGGCGGCTGTCGAGAAAGGTTTTGTAGATAATCTCCGGCCCAATGCCGGCGAGGTCGCCGACCGAAATACCTAGGCGGGGCAGGTTGGTCATGAAGTGGTGAAATGGTGAGGTGATGAAATGGTGAGTAATATTCAGGATACCATTATTACTCCTTGTACCTGTGCTTTTAAGAAATCATATAGCAGTCGTACGGTTGTGCCGGTGCCACCTTTTCCGCGGTAGTTGTCGGGAGCAGTTAGGAAGGCGGGACCGGCGATGTCGAGGTGTACCCAGGGGTAGCCTTCGATAAAGCGCTCCAGGAACTTGCCGGCCGATATGGCGCCCGCGTCGGTTTTCCCTAGGTTGGCAATGTCGGCAATGTCGGATTTGATGTGGTCAGCGTATTCATCCCAAAGCGGAAACTCCACGATGCGCTCGTGTACGCGGTGGCCGGCTTGCTTGAGTTGGTGCAGGCGCTCCTCATCGGCCGTGCCCATCGCCACGATGCCTTCTTTGCCAATGGCGCGGGCAGCAGCGCCCGTGAGCGTGGCAATATCAACCACCATTTCAGGCTCATATTTGCGGGCAAACGCCAAAGCATCAGCCAAGAGCAGGCGACCTTCGGCATCGGTGTTGAGCACTTCCACGGTGAGGCCGCTGTACATGGTAATTACGTCGCCTGGCACGAAGGCGTTACCGCCGGGGCGGTTGTCGGTGGCGGGCACCAAACCGATAACGTGCACGGGCACTTGGTTCTTGGCTAAGGCGTAGAGAACCCCTGCAACAGCTGCGCCCCCGGCCATGTCGCACTTCATCAGGTCCATGGAGTTTGGCGTAGGCTTCAGGCTCAAGCCGCCCGTATCGAATACCACGCCCTTGCCTACCAGCACATAGGGTTTGACATTTCTGGCGTTTTCCGGCTTCCATTCCATGATCGTGAACGTAGGCGGCTCGGGGCTACCTAGGTTCACGGCCAGCAGCCCGCCCATGCGCAGCGTTTCGATGTGCATCATGTCCAGAATTTCGGTGTGAAAGCCAGCCTCGTCGCCGGCCGCAGCCATGCGCTCGGCAAACTGGGTGGCGTTGAGCTTGTTTAAGGGTGCATTCACCAAGTCACGCGTTAAATAAACACCTTGCAGCAGACCCTCCAGCTCCTGCACCTGCTCCGCCGAAACGCCAGCACCCGTAAGAATCAGCCGCGCAAGGCGAGCGGGCGCTTTGCTCTTGGCATCTGTCTTATAGCCTTCAAATTGATAAGCGGTCAGGTAAATGCCCTCGGCCAGAGGAAGAGCGGCAGTGCCTGCTGTGGTCAGGTCGCGGATGTATAGCTCCTGCACTTTCGTTGCTTTCAGCAGGGCGTGTAGCTGGTAGCCCGTTTTGCGCAGCTCCTCGGCTACCAGATCTGGCGTTGCCTTCTTGGCTGCTACTACAAAATAGTGCTGATGCGTGAAATGGTTGACCGTGATAAGCTTAGCTTCTGAGGCCAGTTGCTCGTGCACGTACTGGCGGGCCGCTTCCGGTAGATCGGTTAGATCGGCGGACAACTCTTTGGTATCGGCCGATAAAATGAAAACGGAGTTGGCGCTTTGGGGTAGATCAGCGGCATACGCGAGTTGAAGGGGCATGGGAGTAGAAGCTAGGGGACGCAATACAGGAGCTAGGCTTACGCACAGAGACCACAATCGGCCGCAACGCACGTATCTTTGACGCGCAAGGTAGCCGTCTTTTAAGAGATGTTAGTACAGAGAAGTAAGAAGTGAGACTCTGTATTGCCGTTTTTCAGGCAGCTGTATTCGCACCGGATTTTTCTCGCTTCTTCTATTACCGCACATACGTTACGAAATGGACCACGTTAGCCCCAAAAAACACCTAGGTCAGCACTTTCTAGCTGAACCGTCTATCGCCCAGCGTATTGTCGAGTCGTTGCAGCTGCCTGATGGTGTAACGGAAGTGCTGGAAATAGGACCCGGCATGGGCGTGCTCACGGCTAATCTGCTGCAACACACCGAGTACCAGACGACCGTCGTGGAAATTGACCGCGAATCGGTGACGTACCTGAAGGAGCATTTTCCGTCCCTGCAAGACCGCATCATTTCTGCCGATTTCCTGCGGCAGGACCTAGGTCAGCTGTTTCCGGGTAAGCCGCTCAGCATTATCGGCAATTTCCCTTATAACATCAGCACGCAGATTTTCTTTCAGGTGCTCGATCATCGTCAGCAGGTGCGCGAAGTGGTGGGTATGCTGCAAAAAGAAGTGGCTGACCGCATGGCTGAGCCGCCCGGCTCAAAAGTGTATGGCATCACGAGCGTGCTGCTGCAAGCTTACTATACTATAGAGATGTTATTCACGGTGCCGCCGCACGTGTTCATTCCGCCGCCCAAAGTGCAATCGGCCGTTATCCGCCTCACGCGCAACGACACGGAAAAGCTGGACTGCGACGAAAAGCTGTTTTTTAAAGTAGTGAAGCAAGCTTTCCAAACGCGCCGCAAAACGCTGCGCAATGCCCTGAAACCCTTCGGAATGCCCGCAGAGCTGACAACTGATCCGATTTTTGACAAGCGCGCCGAGCAGCTAGGAGTGCCGGAGTTCGTGTGGCTAACGAAGTGGATAGAACAGAATCGGGCAACTGTATAATATGTCACTGCGGCATCCTCTTATGAAATTCAATCTGGTTTTAATTATTGCATTGGCAGTTACACTAAGTGCTTTCACAAGCGGCGAAAAGTTCTTTAGTGGCCGTATTATCTACAAGAATTCATTTACTAACCTTCAAGGAGATGATATTTCAGATAAGCTTGCTCCCTTTTTTGGTGCTGAGCAGCACTATTATATAAGCGGCCCGAATTACAAGGCTTATAATGAGAAGCAGCAGTTGCTACAGCTGTATACAGGTGCAAACAATGAGTATATCTATTTCAAAGATGGACAAGTAGCTCAAAAGTTTGACGCTGCCAAGCCAAGCTCTACTGATACGAAAGTGACGCCTCTAGCACAAACGGCAACGGTGCTGGGACATCCTTGTAAAGCTGTAGAAATAGTAGCTGGTGGAGTCACTACAGTGTATTTCTATGCTACCGATTTGAAGGTAAGACCTAAAGATTATGCTAAACACGCATTCGGCGACTGGTACACCTATCTAAAGGCAACCCAAGGGGGCTTGACATTGAAATATATGAGCACCAATCCAAAGGTTGGCTATGTTATGACTAGCGAGGCTGCCTCCGTACAGGCTATGCCTTTAACCTCAACTGAATTCTCCGTAACTGCGTCAGAACGCCAGTAAAATCCCATTACCAGAATGTCTCTTTGCCTTGTCATTGATGAAATGCACCCGTCGTTGGAGGCTATGCTCCGCGAAATTGGCGTACAGATTCATTTTCGGCCCGATCTGAAAGCTGCGGAAGTGTCGGCGGCCCTGGCCGCTCATCCGTACGATGGCCTGATGGTGCGCAGCAAGCTGCGCATTACGGCCGACGTGTTGGCTCACGGTCCGCACCTGCGCTATGTAGCGCGCGCCGGGGCCGGCGTTGACAACATTGATGAAGAAGCTTTGGCGGCGGCTGGGGTTACGCTGCTCAACGCCCCCGAAGGCAACCGCGACGCGGTAGGAGAGTTTGCTATTGGCTTGCTGCTGAGTTTGTTTCGCAACGTGGTCCGGGCTGATAAGGAAGTGCGGCAGGGCGTGTGGCGTCGCGAAGCAAACCGGGGCGAGGAGCTAGGTGGCAAAGTTGTGGGCATCATTGGCTATGGCCACATGGGGCGGGCTTTTGCGCGGCGGCTTTCGGCTTTTGGCTGCACCGTGCTGGCCTACGATACCGACCCAACCGTGCAGGCCGATCAATATGCGACCCTCGTGACCCTGGCCGAGCTGCAAGCCCGTGTCGAAGTAGTGAGCCTGCATTTTCCGTACTCCAAGGCCAATCACCACTTCATCAATGACGCGGTGCTAAGCGCTTTTCAAAACCCGATCTGGTTTATGAACACGGCCCGCGGCGAGGTGCTCGACCACGCCGCGCTGGTAGCGGCGCTGCAAAATGGCCGGGTGCGCGGGGCGGCGCTGGATGTGCTGGAAAACGAAAAGCTAGGTACGCTTACGCCCGAGCAGCAGGCGCGCTTCGATTACCTGAAAAGTGCTGATAACGTGATTTTATCCCCGCACATTGGGGGCTGGACGCACCAGTCGTACTATCGCATCAACGAGGTGCTGACCCGCAAAATCGCTGCTTTCCTGGCGCGCAAACCGGCGCAAGGGTAAGCAGAAGTTTAAAGCAGATTCGTATATTTGTCTCAAACCTGTTCGGAGAACGGTTGGCTTGGCCGACCGTTCTCCTTGTTTTTTAGCTTACCACCCTCCGACATGGCTACCATCAATTATTACACTCCCGAAGGCTTGCAGAAACTGAAAGATGAGCTGCAGGAGCTTAAAATCCGCGGTCGGGCGGACGTAGCCCGACAACTTGCCGAAGCCCGCGACAAAGGCGACCTAAGCGAAAACGCTGAATACGACGCCGCCAAAGACGCCCAAGGGCACCTGGAGCTGAAGATTGCAAAACTGGAAGAAGTGCTCGGCAACGCCCGCGTTATCGACGACACAAATATGGATACCAGCAAAGCCTTGATCATGAGCAAGGTAAAGCTGAAGAACCTGAAGAATAACGCCGTGCTCGACTACACCCTCGTAGCTGAGGAAGAGGCAAACCTAGCCTCCGGCAAAATCTCGGTGAAGTCGCCAATTGGGAAAGGACTGCTCGGTAAGTCGGTCGGCGATGTGGCCGAAATCACAGTGCCTGCTGGCAAGCTTCAGTTTGAGATTCTGGAAATCAGCCGTTAAGGTGAGATGGTGAACTAGTGAAGCGGTGAGTTTGCCGTTGCATTGTTCAAAGTTTACGAGAGGGTGAAGCCAGCGGCTTCGCCCTTTTTCTTTTTGCAGCGTACTTTGGCGCAGTAACTCTATTGAGTAGAGCCCACTCACCACTTCACCATATCACCACCTCTTCCTATGCCTTCCATCTTTTCCCGAATTGTGAGCGGCGAGCTGCCGGCTTACAAAGTTGCCGAGGATGAGCACCACTTGGCTTTTCTGGACATTACGCCGCTTGTAGAGGGACACACGCTGGTGATTCCGAAGCGCGAAATCGACTACATCTTCGACATGCCGCCGCAGGAACTGGCCGAGCTGAACTTGTTTGCCCAACGCGTGGCGCAGGGTGTGCGGGCCGCCGTGCCCTGCAAGCGCATCGGGGTGGCGGTCATTGGGTTAGAAGTGCCGCACGCGCACATCCACCTCATTCCGATGAACCACGTGTCGGACATGAACTTCGCTAACCCCAAGATTAAAGTGCCGGAAGACCGGATGCGGGAGCTGGCCGCCGCCATCATGGACAAGGTACCTAAGTCGGAACCACGCGGCGCGGCCGCCGACCCGGCGCTGGCTACCAAGAACGAAGAAACCAAAGCCGTGCGGGAGAAGGCTGCTACCACCGGGCCCGGCGAATCGACGGGCGGGCAGCTGAGCCAGCTCGTGGCCGGTTTGTATTTCGTGAGCGAGTCGGACGCGCCGCTCTCGCCCGTGAGCTACGACGCGCCCAGCGGGGAAATCACCGCCGAAGCCGTTCTGAAGGTGCTAGGGCAGCCCGCCGATACGAAAGTAGAAACGCAGGAGCTGACGTATTTCCTCCGTAACCACACCGCCGACCAGGGCGTGTTGAACGACGTGGACCTGGCAAACCGCTTCAAAGCCTTGCAGATGTATATGAAGCAGGAGTTGGAAGATACGACTGTGTACCGCCTTGGTACCGGGCCGCAGATCCAAGTGTACGCACTAGGCAAAACGGCTGATGGCAAGCTGTCCGGCTTCAAAACCGTGCTGACGGAAACCTAGGATAAACTGCTGCATTGCGCAAAAGCCCATCATGCTCTATTCGGCAGATGGGCTTTTTTTACGTGCTTTGAACACGAATCAATGCCTATTAAGAAAAACTCAGCAATGAAAATAAATGCTTTAGCTGCCTTGGTGAGCGGCGTGCTGGCGACGCAAGCTGCTCTGGCTCAAACACAATCAGCTTTCACCGTGCCTCAACCTGTCGAGCAGGCGCTGGCGCAGGTGCAGCCCAACGACATTAAAGCCCACATTCAGTACCTGGCAGACGACAAGCTGCAAGGGCGCCTACCTGGCACGCCTGGCTACCAGATGGCCGTAGATTACGTCACCGAGCAGCTCAAAAAGCTAGGTGCGCAGCCGGCCGGCGAGAAAGGAACCTACGTGCAGAAAGTGCGGCTGCGCCGGGCCTTCACCGCGCCCGGCGCCACGCTTTCGGTACAAGCCAAACAAGGACAAGCACCGGCTCTCACGTACGGGCAGGATTTTATGTTTTACCCCAACCCCGAGGAAACCCAAGTGAGCGTGCAGGCTCCGCTGGTGTTTGCGGGCTATGGCATCAGCACGCCCGAGCTAGGCTACGACGACTATGCCGGTCTCGACGCCAAGGGTAAAGTGGTGGTAATCGTGCGGGGAGCGCCGAAGAAGTTCTCTTCCACGGTGGCCCTCTACAACGAAGATCTGCTGACAATCATGCAAACCGCCGCCCGCCACGGTGCGGTGGGGGTGATGGTGGCGAGTACCAAGCCGAACGTCAGGCTGGTTACGCAGCCCAAAGGCGTAATCAGCGTGCTCGGGCCCAATGGGAAAGTGGCCGTTTCGCGCAGCTTCGCTACCAAGCAGATTCGGATGCTAGGCGCGGTAAACGCTGCTACGCTGCAAAACTTGTTTGTGGGAGCCGCTGCTGATACCGGACGCGTGCTGGCCTCGCTGCGCACCGACAAGCCGATGTCGCAGCCTTTAGCCGGCAACCTGACGGCGCAGTTTCGCTCGACTTACAAAGACGTGGACAGCTACAACGTGGTGGGCAAGATTCCCGGCTCCGATCCGAAGCTAAAGGACGAGTACGTGGTGCATAGTGCCCATCTCGACCACCTAGGTATCAGCACGCCGGTGGAAGGCGACTCGCTCTACAACGGCGCCCACGACAACGCCTCGGGCGTAGCGAGCGTACTGGAAATCGGGAAAGTGTATTCGCGGCTGAAAGAGAAGCCGAAGCGCTCGGTGCTGCTGGTGCTGGTGACGGGCGAAGAAATGGGCCTGATGGGCTCAGGCTATTTTGCGAAATACCCAACGGTGCCAAAAGCCCAGATCGTGGCCGACGTGAACACCGACATGCCCACCATCATCGCGCCGCTGCTGTCGGTGGTGGCGCTGGGAGGGGAGAATTCGTCGTTGCAAACGCAAGTGACCAATGCCGCCGGCCACCTAGGTCTGACCGTGGAGCCGGACCCCGAGCCCGACCAGAACCGTTTCATCCGCAGTGACCAATACAGCTTCGTGGCTCAGGGCATCCCGGCGCTACACATCAAATACGGCAACAAAACCCCCGACGGCCAGAACAACCTCAGCCAAACGGTGCAGCAGTGGCGCGCCAAGTATTACCACAAGCCCCAGGACGACATCAACGGCATGTTCGACTTTGAAGCCGGTAAGAAATACGTGCAGCTGAACTTCCTAATCGGCTACCAGATTGCGCAGAACCCTGTGCGGCCGACGTGGAACCCTGGTAATTTCTTCGGCCAGAAGAAGGTGCAGTAAGTCAGTTACTAGTTACCAGTTACCACAACACTACTAACCTAGGTATCAGGTAATCAAATAGTGGTAACTGGTAATTGGTAACTGATACCTGTATACCTGATTACTGTTCATTGTCAACTTTTGCTTGCAGGCGAGTTTGCACGTCGGGTGGCAGCTTGCTGAGTAAGTCGAGGCCGGTGGCGGCTTCGATGGCGTCGATGGACACGCGGTATTGATGCCAGTCGGGGCTGATGCTGTTGTCGTTTGGGGTATCGACGGCGATGATGCGCGCCTGACCGGCAGCAATGCGCTGCAAGTCGTTGCTGCCTTCGGGCAAGACGACCAGCACTTTCCATACGCGCTTCGGCACCGTCACGCGGCCGTTGTCAATAGTCGTGGCCAAGCCGTTGGCGCCAGTGCCGCCTTTGCCGTAGTTGCCCATGATGATGTAGATTTCGTTGCCGCGGTCGACCAGCGTGCGGCCATATTCTTCCAACCCCGACCACGTCCGCTGGTTGTTGTTGGGCGCCTGCGGAATCATGTTGGTCATCAGGAAGGTAGCCGAGTTGTCGTCGAGGTCGGTCGTACGGTCGGCGCTGGGGCAGTTGTGGCCTTTATCGAAGCCCGAGCCGCTGTAGCTGCGGGGCGTGACCTGGTAGAAGCCGCGGGGCAAAGCTAGGTCGGGGCGGAAGTCATCCTGGCGCGGGGCCGAGCCTCGCCAGGCGCGGTTCAGGTGCCAGCTCACCCAGGTTGGCGTGCCGCGGTTGGCATTGTAGCCAATCGTAAACTGCGGATGCACCAGCAGGTAGTTCGTGGCGTTGGCCGGGTTGCTGGTGGCGCCGCTCGGATTACCCAAGGCCATGTTATCGTCGCGCCCGACGACAATGGCGGTTGCTTGCCGGGAAGCGGGGGTAGCTTTCGGGCTAGGTGCCGGGGCGCTTTTCGCGGGCGTGCTGGCTACCGAGTTGCCGGTGGCATCCAGGCCGATATCATCAATGTTCAGGCGGTTCTTGCCTTTGTCTGTTTTCCGAATTTCAAGCCGAAGCGGACCCGTGCCGGGCGCCGCGAACGTAGTCGTGACCAGCCGGGTGCCGCTGGTGCGCACCGGCTGACCGAGGCGCACGAAGCGGCCGCCGCCGTCGGTGCTGGCCCACAGCTCCCAGGTGCTCGGCGCGTCGTCGCCGTAGCTGGCGCTGCTGATGCGGATGGTGCGCACCCCACGGCCCGCGTCGAAGTTCATGCGCAGCCGGCCTTGGTCACGGATGCGGGCGGCGTGCTCGCCGTGCTTGTGGTCTTGCTCGGAGGTGCCGATCAGCGCATCGGTGAAGTGCCAGGAGCCGGAACCTAGGTTCTCGTCGGCGTCGGCGTAAGCGCCTTTGCTGCCGGCTTCGAAGGTTTCGGGAAAGCCGCCGATGGAAGCCGCCGGCTGTTGGCTTTGCACCGCAATAGCTGGCGAGTCGGCAGGAGCACGCGCCGAAACAGTTTCAGGCTGTTGCTGCGAGCAGGCGAGTGGGAGAAGGGTAAGAAGAAACAGAGTCGTTGGGCGGCGCATTATACAGTTGAAATAAGGCTGTGCAAGATACGCGGCTCAAGCTAGCTGTTAGGTCGTAGGCAGCTATGAAAGGAGGAGCTTTCTAAGGTCTGATTCATCACTGGCTCCTACGAAGACCTAGGTCTGGCCGGGCAGCGGCATAACCTGCAAAGAAGCGTTGCTACATCTTACAGGCTATACACGTACAAGGCGAAAACTCCCGTACTTAGCTTCATGTTAAAGCGCCTGCACGTCCGCAATTTCACGGTTTTTGAAGATGCCAATTTCGAGTTCAGCGAGGGGCTGAATGTTATCGTGGGCACGAATGGCACGGGCAAAAGTCATGTGCTGAAGCTAGGGTATGCGGTGGAATATGTGAGAGATGAAGTAGAGGCAAATAGAGCTAGAGAGTCAAATGATGATCCGAGTTCTGAGGGTAGGCGACTTGATTGGTTAAGTGCTTTACGCCATTATTTAGGCGAAGTATTCCTGACGGGACCTGTTCGTAATCTTATTAGACGGGGAGCAGAAAAGAAGGGCGCTAAAGTCGCAATGTCTTTTGAAGAAGTAGATAGAGAATTGGACTTTGAGATTTCGGACGACTGGACAGTATCTGAAAGTTCTATGTTATCCTATAAGCTTCCTTCTGGAAATGGTGAAGTAGGAATTCCGATTTTTATTCCCCCTAAAGAGGTACTGTCTTTCTTTCCTGGTTTTATTAGTCTTAATAATAAGTACAGACTCAGTTTTGATATAACCTATGCTAATCTTTTTGATGCGTTAGCTTTACCCCTTTTGCGTCAACCCCCGCTCTTTGTTGAACCTATTATGAATAGCTTACAGACTATCATGAAAGGAAGAATCAGCTTAGAGAATGGACAATTCTACTTATACCCAAAGGATGGAAGACCATTTGAAATTAATCTAGTAGCCGAAGGCATTCGCAAGTTTGGAATGCTAGCACAGTTGCTTAACAACGGTAGCCTGACACCCGAAACAACTCTCTACTGGGACGAACCCGAATCCAACCTCAATCCTGCGCTGCTTAAACAACTAGCGGCGCTGCTAGTACAATTAGCTGCTCAAGGCTTTCAGATTATTCTAGCTACGCACAGTCTATTCCTGCTGAAGGAGTTTCATATTCTCTCCCGCGAACAGCCGCAGGCAAAAGTGCGGTACTTCGGCCTGACGGCCAAGCCCGGCGAAGCCACGCAGGTCGCCACTGCTGATAACCTAGAGCTGCTGCCCGACATTGTAGCGCTGGACGCGGAGCTGGAGCAGTCAGATCGTTTTCTGGACGTCTTGAACCAGGAGGATGCAGGCGTTTGATGAAGGAAGCATCCGCTTCACCTTTCCCGATAGTTGGTTTGTGCTGAAATACGATGATTGTCCGTACTACCGCGGTCCGGTTGTGCGAACCGGCACCGATGCGGCAGCCGTCGATTTTATCGTAGCGTCGCCAACCCAGCCTGCAACATTGATTTTAATAGAGGTCAAAGACTTTCGCCGATATGAGGTAGAAAACCGTTCGCGGCTCGTATCAGGAGATTTGGCAACGGAGGTGGCGCGTAAGGTGCTGGATAGCCTAGGTGCTTTGTTTGTAGGCGCTCGGGCCAACTATGCGGAGCTACGGCCCTTTGCGTCAATGCTATTGTTGCCACCTGACCAAATCCAGGTAGTGCTGTTGCTGGAAGAAGATCAGTTTACCCGCGGCAGTGGCAACACTCGTTCACGGCTGAAGCAGGACACGCAGCTAAAGCGCCGTGGCGATCTGCTGCAAGATTTAAAAACAAAGCTGAAGCCTTTCCGCATTTCACCTTCTCTCCATGATGCAGCCAATGTGCCTACCCAGGCTGGTTGGAGTGCGGTAGCCTTTCCTATTACACTAGCGTAAAGAACATTATAACCTAAACAATACCGATTAGTAATTCACTGCATGACCCACCTTTCCTCCCCCAAACTTCTCTTCGCCAGCCTCGCCGCGGCTGCGCTGCTCACCAGCTGCGGCGGCAAATCGGACACGCGCAAGCTGGCCGAGGCCGACGCCCAGCCCGAAGCCGTGTTCGAGCGGTTCAAACCTAGGTTCATCGATTCGCTTTGGTACTACAATCCTGAGTGGGCTTCCGGCGCCGGCTACCACAAGTACGATTCGCTGCTGGTGGTGCCCAACGCCGGGCGGCGGCAGATCGATTCGGCGTTTCAGGCGCGGGCGCGCAAGCAGCTGCTGAGTATCGATGTGCAAAAGCTCTCGGTGAACAACCAGACCGATTACCGGCTCATTGAGAACTACTTAAACGGCGTCCGCTGGTACGCCGACACGCTGCGAGACTGGGAGTGGAACCCTGCCAATTACAATCTGGCTTCGTCGGTGGCCGAAATCCTGAATGGGCGCTACCAGCCCTTGGATCGGCGGCTGCGGTCCATTTCGTTGAAAATCTCGCGGGCAACCGATTACTACGAAGCCGCCAAGGCCAACGTTAAGCAGCCGACTAAAGAGCACACCGAGCTAGGTATCTTGCAGAACCAGGGCGGACTGAACGTGTTCGGAAAAGCGCTGCTGGATTCGGTAGCTAGGTCGGGCTTGTCGGGACAGGAAAAGCAGCAGCTGCGCGACCGAATTACGGTTGCGCGGGATGCCATTACGGCATACGTCGACTTCCTGAAAAAGGAAATGCTGCCCGCCGGCAAGTTTCGCAGCTTCCGGTTGGGTAAAGCGTTGTTTGATCAGAAGTTCAACTACGACATCCAGTCGAGCTACACCGCTGACCAGGTGTACCAGAAAGCCCAGCAGCACCGCACCGAGCTGCTGCACGATATGGGCAAACGTGCCGCCCGGCTCTGGCCCAAGTACTTCGCCGGTCAGCCGATGCCCACCGATTCCGTGGTACTTATCAAGCAGGTAATCAGCAAGCTCTCGGAGAAGCACACCACGCAGGCCGGCTTCGTGGCCGCCGTGAAGGCGCAGATTCCGGTGCTGGTGAAGTTCGTGAACGACCATCAGCTGCTGACGCAGGACCCAACCAAGCCGCTGGTGATACGCGAAACCCCGCTGTATATGCGTGGCAGCGGGGCAGGAGCTTCCGTGTCGGCGCCCGGTCCTTACGACAAAGCGGCCGATACCTACTACAACGTGGAGCCGCTGGACGGACAACCGGCGGCGCAGGCGCAGAGCTACCTGCGCGAGTACAACGACTACACGCTGCAAATCCTGAACATTCACGAGGCCATTCCGGGTCACTACACGCAGCTCGTGTACGCCAACCGTTCACCTTCTATCATCAAAGCCGTGTTCAGCAACGGCGCCATGATTGAAGGCTGGGCCGTGTACGCCGAGCGCATGATGCTGGAAAGCGGCTACGGCGCGGGCACCGACGAAATCTGGCTGATGTGGGACAAATGGAACATGCGCGTGACGCTAAACACCATCCTCGACCATGAAGTACACGTCGGCACCATCACCGAAGCCCAGACCCTGGCCCTGTTGCAGCGCGACGGGTTTCAGGAGGAAAGCGAAGCCCGCAATAAGTGGCGCCGCGCCACCCTGTCGCAGGTGCAGCTCAGCAGCTACTTCACCGGCTACACCGCCATCTACGACCTGCGGGAGGAGTTGAAGAAGCGCGAGGGCAATGACTTCAGCCTCAAAGCGTTCAATGAGCAGTTTCTCAGCTACGGCAACGCGCCGGTTAAGTATATCCGGGAGATGATGCTGAAGAAGTAGGGCCTTTACCAGCGCTGGTAGCTTTTCGGCCCAGAGCTACCAGCTCTGATAAAGAAGCGAGTTGCAATACAAAAAGCAGCCGGAGCGGGAATTTTTGGGTGGTACTTGCTTGTCTGTGCTCCAACAAATTCTTTAAATCTAACTACCGGGAAGCTGAGTTAGCTTAGTCGCCCGTGAAGCCCTTCTTTTACCTGCCTATGAAAGTATCTGAACGCATGCGTGTCGTGGATGCGGACGATGAAAGCCTGCGCCGGCTGACCCACGAGCATCTAAAGGTGTTTGCCAAGTTCACTTCCGAAAACTGCGACATCTGTGAGCAGCTGGCGCCACCCTTTACCAAGTTCGCCGACCAGAAACCGTTCGAGCACGTTCTGTTTCTGCGCCTGAACTCGGATGAAAACCCCGTGGCGAAGAAGCTGATGCAGGAGAAAGTAGCGCCGTTCTTCGTAAGCTATTGCCAGGGGAGGATCTTGGAATGTGACGCCCTCACGACGGAGCAGGAAGTGCACGACATGCTCCAGCGCCTGCGCGATTTTGTGCCGGTCAGTGCCTAGGTAACTCTTTCGTTAAAAAAGCAAAACGGTGACGCGGCACAGGCTGCGTCACCGTTTTGCTTTTCAACCTAGCTTCTTTTGACCTAGCTTCGCAGGCGTGTTTTTTCTGCTTTCCAAACTTCTGTACTACGCCGTCATGCCGGCTACCTGGATGGTGGTGCTGCTGGTGGCGGCGCTGCTGGCCCGGCAGCCACGCTGGCGCAAGCGCTTCGTGGTGGCGGCGCTGGTACTCACGGTTATCGGGACCAATGCCGGCCTGGCCAACCTAGCCCTGCTTGCCTGGGAACTGCCTCCCGTGCCCTTGCGTACCATTGCCCCGCACGACGCGGGCATTCTGCTGACGGGCATGGCCAACACCCACAAGTCGCCGCACGACCGGGTGTACATTTCCAGCGCCGCCGACCGCCTCACACATACGCTGTGGCTGTACCGCACGCACCGCATCCGACGTATTATTGTGTCGGGAGGCTCTGGCGACGTTGATAAGCGAGTGCACACAGAAGCCGAAGAAGTGAATACGCTGCTGCGGCTTTCCGGCGTGCCGCAGGCGGACATTCTGCTGGAAGACCGCAGCCGCAACACCCGCGAAAATGCGCTCTATACGAAAGAGCTGCTTGCCAAGCATCCCGAAATCAAGTCATTAGTGCTGGTGACGTCAGCGTTTCATGAGCGGCGGGCCCTAGGCTGCTTCCACCGTGTAGGCCTCCACCCAACGCCGTTTCCCGTCGACTTCCGCACCACCGACCCTGAAGATTCGGCGGCAGGCTACTGGCCTATTCCCGAGGCCGGAGCGCTGGTCACCTGGAGCTTGCTCATCCACGAGCTAACCGGCTACGTGACCTACAAGCTGATGGGATATTGTTAGAAATGTTGAGTGTTGAGTTTTGAATGTTGAATTAGCAGATGAGAAGTTCTAAAAAAGAATTATTCAACCCTCAACCCTCAACACTCAACACTTCCTTACTCTACCTTTTTCTTTTGAACAGGTGCTTCGCCGCCGATCCAGATCGTTTTCTGGTTCACAAACTCGCGAATACCTAGGTGCGACAGCTCGCGCCCGTAGCCGGACTTCTTAACGCCACCAAACGGCATTTCCGGCGACGATTTCACCATCGAGTTGACGAACACCGCGCCCGACTCCACGCGACGGGCTAGGTCTTCGCCGCGCTTCACATCACGCGTCCAGACGGAGCCACCCAGGCCGAAGCGCGAATCGTTGGCCAGGCGCACGGCATCATCCGCATCTTTGGCTTCGAGCACAATAGCCACGGGGCCGAACAGCTCCTCGTGGTACGCGCGCTGGTTGGGCTTCACTTTCGAGATAATCATGGGGCGGAACAGGGCCGAGCCAGGCTTGTCTTGCCCACCGGCCAGCTCCACTTTGGCGCCGGCGGCCACGGAGTCGTTTACCTGCTGGGCCAGCTCGTCGGCGAGGTCGGGGCGGGCCAGGGGGCCAAACTGCGTGGCCTCATCGAGCGGGTCGCCGGTGCGCATGGCTTGCAAGTGCGCTCTGAGCTGCGTGATAAACTCCTTGACAACCGGCTTCTCCACGATAAAGCGCTTGGCGGCAATGCAGCTCTGGCCCGAGTTGATCATGCGGGCTTGGGCGGCGGTTTTGGCAGCTAGCTCCAGATCGGCATCGGCCAGGATGATGAACGGGTCGGAGCCACCTAGCTCAAGCACCGTTTTCTTGATGTTGGCGCCGGCTGTAGCGGCTACTTTCGAGCCGGCCAGCTCGCTGCCTGTGAGCGTGACGGCTTGCACGCGGTCATCCTCAATCAGCTTTTCCACCAGGTCGGAGCCGATGAGTAAGGCGCGGAACGTAGTAGGAGGGAAGCCCGCGTCGTGGAAGATTTTTTCCAAAGCTAGGGCGCACTGCGGCACGTTGGAAGCGTGCTTGAGTAAGCCCACATTGCCCGCCATCAAAGCCGGCGCTATAAAGCGCACGACCTGCCAGAATGGAAAGTTCCAGGGCATCACGGCCAGCACCACGCCCAGCGGCTGATACGCAATGAAGCTGCGTTGCGCTTCTGATTCGATGACTTCGTCGGCTAGGAAGGCTTCGGCGTGTTCGGCGTAGTAGTCGCAGGTGAGGGCGCACTTCTGAGCTTCGGCGCGACCATCAGTAATTGGTTTGCCCATCTCCAGAGCCATCAGGCGGGCTAGCTCGTTCTGGCGCTCACGCAGCAGCGTGGCGGCGCGGCGCATACATTCGGCGCGGTGCGCAAAGGTGGTGGTGCGCCAGGTGCCAGCAGCCTGGGCGGCTTGCGCCAGGATGCGCTCCGTTTTAGCCCAGGAAAAAGCGGTAAAGCGCTTCAGTACTTTGCCCGTGTAGGGGTTGAACGACTCGATTGCCATAAGAAGCAGATAATAAGAATGATGCGGTAAGCACAAAATCTTTCGGTGCGGTAAAAACCAGAACCTAGCCTACTTTGTAGTACTGCTTGCTATGTACCGCCAAAAGCCCGCTGCGGTTGGGAAAACCAGCTGTGGAAACTTAACGGTTGAGCACCCGTAGCATGCTACAACTGGCCGTGAAAAGACCATTTTGCTGGTTCTCATTGTCAAAGTGCGAGCTTAATCGTTTACTTTCGCCGCGTCATCTGCTTTTGTGGCTGGTGATTAGTTTAATTCCCTGCTGTAACCGTGTCTGCGACTCCCCCCGAATTACCTACGCCTGTTTCTGAGGATCTACTCGTGCAGCGCCTTCGGGCCCGGGACGAGTCTGCCATGACGCTCTTCTACGAAAAGTACTCCGCCGCGCTCTACGGCGTTATCTTTCGGATTGTAAAAAAAGAAGAAGTAGCGGAAGATGTACTACAGGAAAGCCTGGTCAAAATCTGGCATTCGTTCCAATCGTACGATGCTTCAAAAGGTAGGCTGTTTACCTGGGTTCTGAACATCAGTCGAAATTTAGCGATTGACAAAATCCGGTCTCGGCAGTACCGCGTAAATAGTCGTACGCAGCCGATAGAAGAAAGTGCCGCGCTACGTCAGGCCGCCGAACCCTCGTTTCGGCCTGAGCACATTGGTTTGCAGGAAATGACCCGCCAGCTCAACCCTGAGCAGAAGCAAATTATTGACCTGCTTTATTTTGGCGGATTTACGCAAAGCGAAGTGGCGGAAGAACTCAACTTACCCCTTGGCACGGTGAAAACCCGGGCCCGGGCAGCAATCAAAGTCTTAGCAAAATTGATTCGATAGTCGTGAACATCCAGGAATACATCGAATCAGGTATCCTCGAACAGTACGCACTCGGCGAACTGGACGACGCACAACGCGCTCAGGTAGAGCGTATGGCCACGGAGCACCCCGAGGTTCAGGCGGAGCTGGAGGATGTGCAGCGGGCCTTGAATGCCTACGGCGAAGCGCACGCCCTGACGCCTCCGCCGGGCATGAAGGAACGCGTGCTGGCCAATTGGCAGGCTGCCATCCAATCAGAGCCCGGGCAAGCACCCGCGGCACCCGCCACGGAGCCCGTGGTGCGCCAACTGACGCCACCTAGGTCTGAACCGGCCGCAGCAGAAATTGCACCTTCCCGTGTAAGCTGGAGCATGGCCGCAGCAGTTGCGCTGCTCTTGCTGAGCGCGGCTGCTAACCTGGTTTTCTACAATAAGTGGAAACAGGCGGAGAATGACCTGGCAGTAGCACAAAACCAACAAGCTAGCTTGGCTTCGACCATGCAGGCCGTGAACAAAAACCTGACGTACCGAAACCAGGAATTGGCTGTGCTGCGCAGCGAGCAGTTCAAGACGGTGGCCTTGCTGGGTACGCCCGCCGCGCCCGATGCCCGCGCCCGGGTGCTCTACAATCCCACTACCAAAGCCGTGTACCTCGACGTACGGAAGCTGCCAGCGCCGCCCTCGGGCAAGCAGTACCAACTTTGGGCGCTCGACCAGGGAAAGCCAGTGGATGCGGGTACGCTGGCTGCCGCTACGGTCGCCGGCGACAGCTTGCAGCAAATGAAGGATATAGCTAGTGCTCAAGCCTTTGCCATGACTGTGGAAAACGAAGGCGGCAGCCCGACGCCAACGCTTTCAACCATGACGGTGCTGGGCAAAATGTAAGCAGCCAACGCTAGGCTAGGTTCCGTATCTTTACAAATGACGAACGGCGCAGGAGTTTACCATAACTTCTGCGCCGTTTGTTTTGTATCTATCATTTGCGTCAGAAAGAGCACAACGACAACTACACCGGACAGGAAAATGGAAAAACCGACTTACTACAACCCCGCCGACCTCGCCAAGTTTGGCAACATCACGGAGTGGCAGCCCGAAATGGGCCGTAAGTTCTTCGACTACTATGCCGAAGTATTCAAGGATGGCGCCCTCACGGAGCGCGAAAAATCCCTGATTGCCCTGGCCGTGGCCCACGCCGTGCAGTGCCCTTACTGCATCGACGCGTACACGACCGACTCTTTGCAGAAGGGCGCCGACGAGGCGCAGATGATGGAAGCCGTGCACGTTGCGGCGGCCATCAAAGGCGGCGCTGCCCTTGTGCACGGCGTGCAGATGATGAACAAGGCTAAAGAGTTATCGATGTAATGCGCTGATGTGCTGATGAGGTAATGTGCTGATGGGTAGACATGCTAATGGTTGAAAGTCAGTACCTAGGTTTGCACGTAGTCAGCAGGTTAGTTGTTTGCTATTCTCGCATATCAGCCACCCATCAGCATATTACCTCATCAGCACATCAACAACCCATCAGCAAATCAACAATATGAAGTCTCTTCACGCGCAGCAGCATCCCTTGGCGGATACCGACTACCAGCTAGCCGTGCTGAACCAGGCGGAAGCGGCAGGGGCGCAGCTGCCGGCCTTCGCGACCCGGTTGCGCGAAACCGGCCTGCTGCCGCTGCGGCCCACCGGCATCAGCGTGATGCAGATTAATGTGGGGAAGATGTGCAACCAGACGTGTCGGCATTGCCACGTAGATGCCGGTCCCGATCGCACGGAAATCATGACGCGGGAGACGATGCAGCTCTGCCTCAATGCCTTGGCGCAAACGGATATTCCGGTGGTAGACCTGACGGGCGGCGCGCCCGAGATGAATCCGGATTTCCGCTGGCTGGTGGAGCAGATTTCCAAGCTAGGTCGGCAAACGATTGTTCGTTGCAACCTGACCATCATCGTCGCCAACCCAAAGTACCACGACTTACCGGTGTTTTTTGCGCGACATGGAGTGCGCGTGGTGTCGTCGCTGCCGCATTTTTCTGCCAGCCGCACCGATGCGCAGCGCGGTACGGGCGTGTTTGAGCGCTCCATTCGGGCGCTGCGGATGCTGAACGAGGTTGGCTATGGGGTAGAAGGCTCGGGGCTGATGCTGGACCTGGTGTATAATCCGGCCGGCGCTTTCCTGCCTGGTAGCCAGGCCGGCCTGGAGCGTGATTTCAAGCAGCGGCTGTTGCGCGAGCATGGTGTGGTGTTCAATAATCTGCTGACAATCACGAACCTACCGGTTAGTCGTTTCCTCGATTATCTGTTGGAAAGCGGCAACTACACGGCCTACATGGAGAAGCTAATTGCGGCCTACAATCCCGCCGCGGCTGCCAACGTGATGTGCCGTAGCACGCTTTCCATTGGTTGGGACGGGCAGCTCTACGACTGCGACTTCAACCAGATGCTCGACCTGCTCGTGGATGCCAAGGCGCCGCAGCACATCCGCGACTTCGACCTAGGTGCCCTCACCCAGCGCGCTATCGTTATCAACCAACACTGCTACGGCTGTACGGCCGGCGCCGGCTCCAGCTGCGGCGGCGCCACCGTTTAGAAAAACAAAGTTCTGCTCGTGAACCACTTACTCATCTTTGCGCGGCATCCGGAGCTAGGGCGGGTGAAGACGCGGCTGGCGGCTACCATAGGGGCGGAGGCCGCTTTGGCAGTGTACCACGAGCTGCTGCACCGGACCCGGCTCGCCGCCGATGGGCTGACCGGCGCGCACAAAACCGTATGGTTTGCGGAGGCCACAACTGCTCCAGACCTAGCTAGCGCATGGCCCGGCTACGAGCAGGCGTTGCAGCCCGGTGGCGACCTAGGTCAAAAAATGCAGGAAGCTTTCAAACAAGCATTTGGCCAAGGCGCAACGGCAGCGGTGGTAATTGGCACCGATTGCCCAGGTCTCACAGCCACCCACCTGACGGCCGCCTTTCAGGCCCTGACAACGCATGATCTGGTCTTGGGGCCAGCCGCCGACGGGGGCTATTACCTGCTCGGAATGAAAGATTTACACAAAGGTCTGCTCCGTGATAAGCCCTGGAGTACGGCTCAGGTGCTGCCCGCAACGCTGGCCGATGCAACAAACCTAGGTCTGAGTGTGGCGCTGCTCCCTGTGCTGCACGATGTGGATACCGCCGACGATTTAGCGGCCTGGCGAAAAGCTGAACGGTAGAAGTCACAAACACCCGCTGAGTTTCCGCGTATGGAGGGGCTACCACTTGCTTTTCGCCCGCCATGCGTGTTGCTGCTCACCAGTACTTTCTTCCGCTATTCTTGCTGCTTGGCATTACGGCCTGCTCATCTGATCCGCGAAAACCGGTGCCGGTCGAAACGCACGCGCGGGCTACAGTGCTCACCAAGCTAGGTCCGTACTTCGATTCGCAATGGGCGATGAACGAACTGTGGGAAGATAGCCTTGCCGAAGTGGCCACCTATGCCGCCGAGCAGGTCGTTGACGACGAAATCCGCCGCTTCGACTGCACGCTGATTACTCAGAAGGAGGAATTCACGCCGCAGTACAACGTCAAAACAGACGACTACGCACGCAAAGACTTGTTTCCGGTGCTGAAAGTCAGTCAGATGTATTCGGTGCCTACTGATCAGTACCCTAGGCATTTCCTCACGTCTTTGTTCTTCCGCCGCGACCAACCGGTGCCGCTCTACAAGCTCACGACTTCGGTGCAGGATGGGTGCGGCACCACGTTCAAAGCCATCAACGATGATGGCTTGCAGTACCTGGAAGTGTATGATTCTTACCGCGATAAGCAAGGCGCGGGGCGGCGGCAGCTGCGCCACGAGGTATTGTTTGAAGATGCCCTGCCATACACGCTGCGGAGTCTGCGCTTTGCCCGGTTTCCGGCGTTCAGCGTAGCCGTGTGCGCCACCCGGCAAACCAATGATGCCCAACCACCAGCTTATTACGCGGCCCAGGTTCGGGTAGCAGATGGCCTCATTGCCGACACTGCCGAACCAGCCTGGCGCGTGACGGTTGCGCTGGCTGATCGGAAAGAAAACGTGTATTGGTTTGGCAAGCAGTACCCGAATCTGCTGCTGCGCCAAACCACCTGGGACGGCCGCAACCTGACGCTGAAAAGTACCCGCCGTGCGCCCTGTCCTAAACCATAAAGAGGCGCATCGCACCCGGAAGATAGCGACTAAGCCAGGGTTATGGTTCAGCTTACGCCCAAGTAAGCGCAAGAATAGCATGTCACAAACGAAGGCTTTTTTGCCTTTCGGTGCCACAAATAGCCGTCTAGTTTTGGTCACTGGATCTTTCCCTACTCGACCCAAACGGCTACTTGATTCGGCTGTTTCCCTCAGTTTCCTGTAATGTGCTCTGCGTGTTCTTCCCCTCTTTCTGCGGCTCTGGCCTTGCAAGCAGCATCTGCTCGGCTGGAGCTAGGTTTTGAAACTATCGATGGTTATTTTATCTCCTTCGAAGAAGGTGAGGCGGCCCTGCACAGCGGCAAAGCCGTGCTGGTAGGCGGCTTGCTAGTGGGCTTTATTGCTTTGCCTGCTTCTGCAAACCTGCTTGCTCAGGATGCCGTAACTTGCTGTGAGCTGCACTAAAATCAGTTGCTGATCAACATCGGACTTAGCCTGCCGTGTAGCCTTAGGCAAATAGCTTACGTAGATAACAACAACAATAGGAGCTTCTGGCGACCTTTCGGCTGCTTAGTAGAGCCGCTTTTTGTTGTTACTTACTTTTTTGCCGCTATGTCTGATCAGGGTCTTGAAGTTTTTTTAGATGAGCTTGCCACCAGCAACGAAAGTGTCACGCAGGCCGCGAGCCTAGGGCGGGCCGAGGTGCAGGATGTCATTCAGATTACCGAAGAAAGTCACCCGTGGTTTGGCTGCCTGCTGATCGTAGCCGAGGTTACACTGGTAGGTGTGAAGGCGTACCTGCCGCAGGTCGGCAGCGAAAACGGCACGCAGAACCACTATTCTGATTTCTCATTCCAACAGTTTCAGCGCATTGGCCGGGCTGTTGTGCTGCGTCCTTAAAAGCTAGGTCAGTCGCGGCAGAATGATGTAGCGCGAAGCCTGCGCTTCGCGTATCGCTCGCTACTGATTCGCGCTATTGGCACACCAAAATGCCAGACTTGCCTAAACAATAGATACAGCTGTTAGTTTTCGGCGGGTTAGGCCGCGGCTTCTGGGTTTTCCAGCTAAGCCAGCGCCACCCGCTTATATTCCTCCCATGCTCCAGATTGGCGACCAGGCTCCCGATTTCTCCCTGAATACCACCACCGGCGAAACTTTCCGCCTGAGCGAGCAGCGAGGCCACCGCAGCATCGTGCTGTACTTCTACCCGAAGGATGATACGCCCGGCTGCACGGCCGAAGCCTGTTCCTTTCGCGACCAGTACGAAGACTTTCAGGACCTAGGTGCTGAAGTAGTCGGCGTCAGCTCCGACAGCGAGGCGTCGCACCAGAAATTCACCCAAAAGCACCGCCTGCCTTTCCCCTTACTCGCCGACCCCGGCGGACAGGTGCGCAAGCTCTACGAGGTGCCTCGCGCGCTGCTAGGATTATTACCGGGGCGCGTGACGTTTGTGATTGACAAAGCGGGTATAATCCAGTATATTTTCAATTCGATGAGTCGGGCCACCGACCATGTTGCCCAGGCCAAGGAAGTATTATTGAGGTTAGAGCAATGAAATTATAACTTGCACTGCATGCCGATCTTTGCACGCCTCTGAATAAGGCTAGGTTGGCCCCTCCGCAATGATTTAAAACGACACGCTTGTGGCAAAAAAAGCTTCCATAACAGATATAGCAAAACAGTTAGGCCTTTCGGTATCAACTATTTCGCGGGCGCTAAACGGTCATGATGACATCAGTGAGGCCACCAAAGCCCGTGTTTGGGAGCTAGCCAAAGAGCTGAACTACCAGCCCAACCATTTGGCCGCGGCCCTGCGCAAAGGCCGCAGCAACATGCTCGGCCTCATCGTGCCGCACATCAATGGTTATTTTTTTCCGTCGGTGATGGATGGCATTGAAGCCGTAGCCAGCAAGGCCGGCTTCAACGTGATGATGTGCCAATCGAACGAGGATGTGCGCCGCGAAAAGAAGAACATCGAAGCCCTGCTGAACGCGCAGGTTGAAGGTATTCTGGTGTCGATGTCGCGCACGACGCACGAGTTTCAACACTTCGAGAAAGTACAGCAGCAAGGTATTCCGCTGGTGTTCTTCGACCGGATGCCGGACTTGGCCAACGTCAATGCCGTGATTTTGGACGATTACCAGGGTGCGTACCAGGCCGTGAAGCACCTGGTTGAGCAGGGTTGCACACGCATTGCGCACTTCGCCGGACCGCAGCACATGAACACCACCCGCAATCGTCACCTAGGTTACATGGATGCGTTGCGCGCTCACGGCCTGTCGGTGGATGAGCAGCTGGTGTACTGGCTGCCCAACTCCAGCCACGCTTCCGGCGAGGCCGGTATGAAGGAGCTGCTGAAGCTCCCGGAGCGCCCCGATGCCATTTTCTCCTCCTACGACTTTCCGGCGGCCGGCGCCATGATGGTGCTGCACGAGCACAACATCCGGGTGCCCGAAGACATGGCGGTGGCTGGCTTCAGCAACGAGCCCTTCACCGCCCTGACCCAACCCCGCCTGACTTCAGTCGACCAGCGCGGCGAGCAGATGGGCGAGTCGGCGGTGCAGCTGTTTCTGCAAATGCGCAAGCGCACGGAGAACTTTCCGGCCCAGCGCATCGTGCTGAAACCCAAGCTCCTGATCCGCGATTCGTCGTTGCAACTGGAAGTGAAGAAAAAGTAGCTGGCTTCTGCCTAAGTCAGCTCGTATCGGAGCTGGCAAAAGCCCATTCGCCTATGTTGTTGTATTGCCTGAGTCCGTACGAGACTGGCAGTACAATTGCATAGGCGAATGGGCTTTTGTATGAAGTCTTTCGCGGTTTTTACCGCAGCCTTACGTGCTTCACAGCCTGTCGTTTCGACCAGCGGGAGAAATCTCGCGTGCTTTACCAGAACGTCATTCCGAGGTAACGCGAGGAATCTCGCGTGCTGAGGTTGTGCTGGTAACGTCCTGACGATTGGAGTTAGCCTTACACGCGAGATTTCTCCCGCTGGTCGAAATAACGATTTGGTAGTAGTTATTAGCTGAGTAGGAGTATTTAAAATAAAAGAGGAACATAAATAATTACTTAGGTTACTGTTTAATGGGAAACTTGATTGCTGAATTATTAGAAAATGCTCGTTTAGGGAAACGAATTGTTACGCTACGCACCAACCAGAGCGAACCTAGCCGATTTGCCCTAGGGTATGTAGTACAGCATAACGACGAAACAGTGTTGCTGAAGATGGTGAACCCCAATGGTTTAGTGCACGGGTTGCGAGCTGTTCGCACATTAGAAATATTTCAGGTAGATTATAATGATCGATATATCCGAAACGTGGAATTAAAAGAAAATAACCTCGATCAGATATACGGCCGCGTGAAAAGCCCTGATTTCGTTGGTGAGGTTTATTTAACAGTTCCAGAATTGCTGCAAAAGTCAATGCAGCTGCGGCATGTGTTGTATTTTCATACGTATTCGGGAATGAATTATTACGGTGCCGTTTCTCGAATTACGGAAGATGAGTTTATTGCCGACTGCTTCAACGAATATGGTGAGGCGGATGGCACATCGGTATTCCGGCTCGACGACGTGAAGTCGGTGGTGTGGTCGGATGAGGATACGCGCGCGATAGAGCTGCGCCTCGCCATGCGGAAGCAGGAAAAGTAGACAGTCAGGATGTAGCGCGAAGCTCCCGCTTCGCGTATCGTTGAACGACTTGCACTTGCAACAACCGAGGTGTTATCGTTCAACGATACGCGAAGCGGGAGCTTCGCGCTACACTCTAACTGTCTACTTTCGGCGGCGCAACGCGTATCAGCGGGTAACTAATAGTTGTTACCCACATGAATCGTTTTCGCTTTCTTTTATTCCTAGGCCTGATGCTAGGTCAGGTTTTGACCAGTTTTGGTCAAGCTTCGCAAACTCCCGCTTCGCTCAACGCCACGCTCGACGGCTACGAGTACCCGTACCCGGTGAAGTATTTGCCGCTGAAGCAGGAGCACCAAACCATGCGTATGGCCTACATGGATGTGCCGGCCAGCGGCAAAGCCAATGGCCGCACGGTGATGTTGCTGCATGGCAAAAACTTCTTCGGAGCCTACTGGCGCGGCACGATTCAGGCGCTGACTAAAGCCGGCTTCCGGGTGATAGTGCCCGATCAGATTGGTTTTGGCAAGTCGGATAAGCTGGCTATTTATTACTCCTTTCATCAGCTGGCGCGCAACACCAGGCACTTGCTTGATACCCTAGGTATCCAGAAAACGGTGGTCGTTGGGCACAGCATGGGCGGCATGGTAGCCACGCGTTTCACACTGATGTACCCGGAGACGGTCGAAAAGCTCGTGCTGGAAAACCCCATTGGCTTGGAGGATTACCGCCTGGGCGTCCCTTTTCAATCCGTCGATCAGGCGGAAGCTACGGAGCTGAAAAGCACTGAGGAGAGCATCCGCAAGTACCACGGCAGCTATTACCCCAACGGCTACCCGGCGGCTCACGACGAGTGGGTGCGGCCCCTGGCGGCCCAGACCCGCCACGCCGACTTCCCGAAAGTAGCCCTGGCCAACGCCCTGACCTTTGAGATGATCTATCAGCAGCCTGTGTGCTACGAGTTTGGTCGCGTAACGGCGCCTACGCTGCTGATCATTGGGCAGGCCGACCGCACAGTAGTCGGAAAGGGGCTGATCAAAGACCCGAAAGTGCTGGCCACGATGGGGCAGTACCCGGAGCTAGGTCGGCGCACCGCCGCTCAGATAAAAGGCGCTAAGCTGGTGCCGATCGAAAAGGTAGGCCATATTCCGCACCTGGAAGCTCCGGCGCAGTTCTACGAGGCGTTGCTATCCTTCTTGCGTTAACCAAGTACCTAGGGTACAAGAAAGCGTGAGCCGGTGGGATGTCCAAGGCATCCGACCGGCTCACGCTTTCTTGTTTAGTCGTTTTAAACTGTCTTATGACGCCACTTGTAAAGCTTGAGCGTCAGGATGGTATCGGGGCGCTTCCGGAAGTTGTTGGTGAGGCTGTCAAGCGCGGCCTCACCGTAAAGCAGGAAGTTGTAGAGGCGATTTGCGCGCTTAGCCAGCGCCTGCTGCATCGTGGCTTTCGCGGCCCAGGTGGCAAACAGCACGCGCCCAATGGTCTTGCCGTGCTGGTTTTGCAGAACGCGCCGCTGGTTGCGCACGGCGTAGTACTGCTTCCAGGCGGCCGGCCACGGAATACCGTCGCGGTCGAAGGACGGCGGGTGGTAGAACACGCTGCTGGGCACCGTCACAACGGGGAAACCTAGCTTTTGAGCGCGTGTCATGTACTCCACCTCATCGCCCCAGATAAATAGATTCTTATCCGGAATGCCGATGGCTTTCACCACCTCCGAGTGGATGAGCGTGCCGTTGAAGAACGAGGCTACGCCGTACACCAAGTCGACCGGCGCCATGTCCGCTACTTTGCGGTATTCCTTGTTTGGTCGGCTCACAAAGAAGGCTAGTTCGTCGTGGTCCTTCACGCTCACCGACATCGAGTTCTTGATGCACGGACCTAGGTTCGGCGAAGCCAGCAGCTTCTCCAGGGCGTCGGGGGCCGCCAGGCAATCGTCGTCCATGCACCAGAGCCAGGTGAAGCCAGCCTTGTGAGCCGTGTCGATACCGGTGGCAAAGCCGCCCGCGCCGCCTAGGTTCGCTTGGTTCGTCACCTGCAAATCGGGCTGGGTAGCCAGCCACTCCGTGGTGCCGTCGGTGCTGCCGTTGTTGATGACGATGAACGCATCAAGCTTGCGGGTTTGCTGGCGCAGCGTATCGAGGCACTTTTTCAGGTCATTCAGGCGATTATACGTGACCACTACGGCCGCTACAGTTTCCATGTTTATCGGTGAAGTATTGTTTGAAGACGTGCTTTGGTGAAGAAGAAGGCTTCGCGCAGGTGGGAGAGTTTGACCACTTCGATGCCTTTGTAGCGCAGGTAGCCATACATGGCCAGGGTAATGTACAACTCGGTAATTACCAGCGCGTAAGCGGCACCTAGGTGCGCAAACTTGTGGATCAACAGCATATTAAGTCCCACGCCCAGCACCGACCCGATGGCCGTAACCATGAAGAAGGCTTTGTCCATGCGCAGGTTGAGCATGGTGTGCATGCCCAGCAGGTTGCTCATGCCAATGATGAGCGGCAGCACGCAGACAGTGCGCAGCACCGTGATGGAGCCGATAAACTTGGCTCCGTACAGAAGCTTGATGAACAGCGGCGCCACCACCCACAAGCCCAGACTCACGCACGACATGAGGATGAACAGCGGGAAAAAAGTGTTGCGCACCATACGCAGACCTTGCTCGCGCCCTTGCCCGAAGGCGTTGGCGACGATGGGGAAGAAGGCCTGATTTAGCGCCAGACCCACAAAGGTTTCGGCCATGCCTTCTAGGCGCGTGCCGGCCGAGTAGATGCCGACGTTGTAAGCCGGCGCGAGCAAACCCAGGAAGAACACGTTGGAGCTAGCGTAGATCGTAATCATCACCGACGAGAAGAAAATCGTGCGGTCCTCCTTGAAGCGGTTGAAAAGCTCGGGGCGAGTGGGCCAGCTGAACCGGATGCCGAAGCGCCTCATAGCCACGTACAACGCCGTGACGCTCACCGCAATCTGCGATACGCTGATGGCCAGGTTCTGGTAGAAGTAGTCCTCGGCGTGCCGAATCAGCAGCAGCACCGATAGGGAGAAAATCAGCTTTACGGCCAAGTTGAAGATGGCCACCCGACCTAGGTCTTCCATGGCCTGGTAAAGCCAAAACGGCGAAAGCACCGTGCCGATGCAAACCAGATACGTGCAGACGTGCAGAAACCAGTGCTGCCGGAACTCGGGCTGGGAGAACGTGACGGCCGCGAAAATCAGGGTGGAGAGCAACCAGAGTAACGTTTTGCCGGCCATCACCTGACTGAAAATCTTGTTGGTCGCTTCCTTATCGTCGCGGTTGGCGGCGATGGAGCGCACGGCGGCCATGTCGAAGCCGTAGTTGATCAGCAAGCTGAAATACGTGACGTAGGCTTGCGAAAAATTCAGCAGACCTAGGTTGGCGGGCCCAATGATGCGCACCACGTAGGGCACCGTCAGGAGCGGCAGCAGGAAGTTGGCAATCTGCACGCTGAAGAGCGAGGCCACGTTAATTGCGAAGCGCTTCATGCGCGGCGGGGCAGGAGTGGGAGCAGCAGCAGGAACTTCCCCTGTTTCTTCTACTACAGTCGTATTTGGTATCACAGAGAAGGTGCGGAAAGCTCTCGAATAAAATCAGCCCGGTAGTAGTAGAAAGGACAGCAAGCGATGTGCTTTGAAAAGTTCAATAGTTGAGCTTTTGTTACATCACGTAACATCCTTACTACAATTAGCTTACGCAGGTTGCAGTTTAGCTTGCCAGTTGTTTTTAAACCCAACCAGATAGCGATGTTGTTCGGAAGAACCTAGGTCAGACAGATAGTATTCGCGAGCGGTTTAAGTGAAGATTAAATGTGAAAAACGTAACCTGGCGCGTTGCGGCGGCTACTGGCACGTTAGTGCGAGCTGCTGGCTGTTGTCAATGACTTGCGGGCCGTAGCAGCTCCAACAGATTTCGTCGGCGGGCCGATCGGGCGTGGGCACCAGCGGGAAGGTGGCCGCCGATGTGCGGGCGGACCGCCGGGCATCGGTCAGGTCGTAAAGCTGGGCGTAAGCTACTTTGTAGCCTATCGACTCGTCAGGCATGCGGCTCAGCACAGTAATGCGCCGGCCAGGTCGCCCGATGGTGCTCAGGTAAGCGGTCAGGTCTTTTTCTTCATAGGGGTCGAAGTGCATCATAATCAGCCACATTTGGCGGCCGCGGAAGGCGTCTACTTCCTTCAGATACTGGCGTTCGGCGCCCGGCTCGTGGCGGTAGCAATGACCTAGGTAGTAGCTGGCAGGACTAAAGCCGTACTGCGGCCCATACCAGCGCAAGTACTGACCATTGCCATAATAAGCGTAAATGGCCTCATTCGGCTGCCGTACCCGCGCGAGCTGCGCGTACAGGGTCTTGGCGTCTTCCACGCAGAAGGGCGGCAGGTTGTGGCGCGTCGTGCTGTAGAAAACCGGCGCGGCGCACGCAAGCAAGGCGGCAATACCTAGCCCTCGGCTTCGGCACCAAGCCCAGCGAACCATAGTCTGGAAGGCCACGAAGACAAACAGAATAAGCGTGGGAACCAGAAAATCCATCAGGCGTTGCCGCAGCGGAAACTGCTGGAGCACCGCCGCCGCCGCGCTCAGCACCCATGGCACCGTAAGCAGCAAAGCCACACGCCATTGCTGCCACCACAGCAGCGCCACTCCCACAAAGGTCAAGGCCACCCAAATGCTGGTAGGGTGCGGCCAACCGAGGCCATTGGCCCAGCGCTCGGCCAGCTCCCCGGCGAAAACAACCGGCAGACGGCCGGTGAGCGGCAGCATGCCTTCGCGCCAGAAATAGTGCATAAACGCCTGATCAGTTGACAAAAGGGTCTGCTTGGCCAACACTAGACTCAGCAAGCTACCCACGGCCCAGGCACCTACTACGGCCAACGTAGCACGCAGCCGCGGCCGACCTAGGTCGAGGAAGGCCAGCAGGAGCAGCGCCGCGCCGCACCCGGCGAAGAACATCAGGGAGGCCTGGGAGTAGAAGGGCAGGACCAAACCCGCCAGCGCTGCCGCTACCCAGAAGCGCGCCGAAGGTGCCCGCACATCGCGCAGGCGCAGGGCCAGCCACAGCACCAGCAGACTCACGGTGGTGTCGCTGGCGTATTGTTTCACCTGGTTGCTGTAGTGCACGAACGTGAAGCCAACGGCAAACGTGAGCAGCGCCAGCGGCACCATGCGCGCATCGAGTACGTGCCGGGCCACCGCCCACAGCAGCAGCAGCGCCGCCAGCGAAGCCAGCAGCGGCGGCAGCCGCAACGATAGCTCCGAAGAGCCAAACACCTTCAAGCAGGCTTGCTCGACTACCAGAAAGAGGGGCGGCGCCACCTGCGCCTCGTCCAGCGGCGTGCTTACCAAAGCGCCAACCGGCCGGCTAACCAGATTATGGATGACGGCCAGCTCGTCGATAAAGAAGGATGTGCCCAGCCACCACTGCCAGACACGTAGCGTAACTCCCACCAAAACAGCACCTAATGCCAGCCACCACCACACGGTGCGGCCGGCTGGCACCACGCCATTGTCAAAATGCTCCATAGAAAAGAGTAGTGCTTCACACTGCCGCGACTAGGTGGGAGGTCGGTAGGCGCCGGCTTCAGATACTGCGCGTTTTTTCGGCAGTGCCGCTCCCTGTACGGAAGGTGGAGCCCTAAGGATTGCCCAAGGCACAGAATATCAGGGTAAATAGTTGATTCTTAATAAAATATAATTGTAAATAAAATGTAATATTAACTTAGAATGTTCACGTTCTGCAAAACGGGTTTTTCAACGACAACAGTCTAAAGCAACAACGGCAAGCCAAGCGCCCAGGCTAGGTATGCCACGGGCAGCCGGCTTGCCGAAAAAAACTAGGTTGCAAGCTAGGTTTACGCTTAATGATGGTGGTGATGGTGGCCTTCGCTGGGCTTGCCGAACAGATTCAGCAGGGAGCCAATGATGTACAGGCCCGTCCAGCACACGTAAAGCCAGTTGAAACCGGGCACGGAATGGTGCACGAAGAAATGCAGAATCAAATGAGCTGCCGCGCTCATAATCAGCCCCGTGACGGCGATGAACTGGTAGCTATTAAGGGCGCTGGGGCGGTAGAGTTTGGAGAAGTCCATGCGAGGCTAGTAAAGCGCAAAGATAAGTCGGTGAGTTGGATAGCAGAGCCTGCGCCAGCGGCTAGGTTAGCATCAGGGGGTAGCCGGGTCTGGGTGGCGGTGTTTGCTATGTACGGGTTTTTTGCCGGGCCGGCTGCCACACAGGTCAGGAGCAGCAAACGAAAACCATCCTTCCCATACCGCGTAAGTGCTAATAGACGTACACGTTACCATCCACCTTTTAAACTTCTCAACTGATGATACTCGATAGTCTTTTCGACAACAACGACGACAACCAGAACGAAAACGCCAACATCAAAGAAGGCATTGCCAAGAACGAGAACCTGGAGCAACACAAGAAGGTGAAGGAGCAGGAAAGTAATGGCAAGGAAAGCAACGATCCTTCAGCTTACCGCAACGTAGGTGCTAACGGCTATGATCAGCGCAGCAACCAGAAAGACCAACTCGAAAACCTGCACATCGGTGGCAGCGAAACGTCACCGCAGGGCGGCAACGACCACGATAACGCCGGCGAGCAGGCCCAGGGTCCTGGCTTCGAAGCCGAAGGCAGTTACGAGCTAGACCACTCGGTGCGCAGCCACGCGCAGGAGTTCGGCGAGAAGGAAGCCAACGGCCCGCGCGAAAACCCCATCAACGTGAATACCGACCGGCCGACGCAGCAGCCGTAAGGAAACCTAGGTTTGTCATAAATCAGAGCGGCCGCCCATTTTCATGGGCGGCCGCTCTGATTTATAAGTAGGTGCTGGTCTGGTGCTGGCGCGAGTTTAGCGCAGCGTAACTTGTGCCTAGCTTTCGGGTGAGGCGCAGCCTCGCAATAGAACGACTCCAACACGTGCTTGCCGCTGCCGCGGCAGTGGAGGTTGTACCTCCACTCAAAGCTAGGCACAAGTTACGCTACGCTAAACTCGCGCCAGCACCGGGGCTAGGTTCGCCTACTCCGTCGGAGGCTCGCCACTATTGCTGGCGAAGCGCTTGCCGAACAGGAAATAAACGGGAATACCCAGGGCCACCAGAATCAGGCCGCGGCGGGAGAAGTCGGCGGTTTCGGGTTGGGTGAGCAGGATGAGGCAGAAGCTGGAAGCCAGCACAATATAGAGTAGCGGAATGATGGGGTAGCCCGCCGCGCGGTAGGGGCGAGGCGCATTGGGCCGGGTGCGGCGCAGTACGAAAATGCCGATGATGGTGATGACGTAAAACAGCACCACTGAGAACATTACGTAATCGAGCAGCTGACCGTAGGAGCCGGACAGGCAGAGCAGGCAACCCCACGCGCATTGCACCCAAAGCGCCACCCCGGGCACGCCGGCTTTGTTGAGCCGCGCCATGGCCGGGAAGAAAACGCCGTCTTTGGCCATGGCATAGTACGCCCGCGCGCCCGACAAAATGGTGCCATTGTCGCAGCTGAAGGTGCTGACCATGATGAGCACCGCCAGCACGTAGGCACCCATCGGACCTAGGAAGCTTTCGGCTACTGCCGTGGCTACCAGGTCGTTGGTGGCGTACATGAGGCCGCGACCCGCCAGGGTGGTGGCCTGCGGATCGCCGTGCAGAGGCAGCACCATCAGGTACATCAGGTTGATGAGCAGGTACAAGGCCGTCACGATGGCCGTACCGATAGCCATGCTCAGCACGATGGTGCGCTGCGGATTTACCACCTCATCACCCGAAAAGCCGATGTTATTCCAGGAGTCGGAGCTGAACAGGGAGCCGACCATTGCCATGCCGATAGCAATGATGAGCGCCGAGCCCGAGAGCGGCACGGCCGGCTGGTCGGCAACGTGGCGGGCGGCAAACCACACGTTGTGGAAGTTGGCTGAAACAGCTTCCTTGTTAATGCCAATGGCAAAACCGAGCACGATCAGGCCGAATAGCGCAATGAGCTTCGTCGAGCCGAAGATGTTCTGGATGAGCTTACCCGTGCGTACGCCGCGCGTGTTGATGGCCGTCAGGCTCACAATCAAGGCAATAGCCAGCAGCTGCACGGTGGTAAATTGAAACGTATAGGGTGTGTCGCGGAACGGCAGGGCCAGCGGACCTAGCTCCAGCAGCACGTTCTTTTCGCTGAACCACGGCAGCAGCACGCCGGTGAAGCGCGCAAACGCCACCGCCACAGCGGCAATAACGCCGGTCTGGATGACGAGAAAGAGCGTCCAGCCGTAGAGAAAGGCCACGAGTTTATTGTAGGCTTCGCGCAGATACACGTACTGGCCGCCCACTTTCGGGAACATGGCGGCCAGCTCGCCGTAGCTGACGGCCGCCGCCAGCGTGATAAAGCCGGTGAGCAGCCACACCACCAGCAGCCAGCCCGCCGACCCAACCTGCCGGGAAATGCCCGACGACACAATGAAAATACCGGAACCAATCATGCCGCCCGTGACGAGCATAACGGCATCAAAAAGGGTAATGGCACGCTGAAAGTGGCCTTGTTCTTCGGGCATACGTGAGGATAGTAGTGGTTTTATCAGCGCGGAAGATACTACAACGCCGGCGGCAACCACAACAAAAGCAAAGCTCCACCAAGCCGCGCGGCCTGGTGGAGCTTGGAAAATGTAGTGCGAAGCCTGCGCTTAGTGCCTCGTTGAACAGTGTAGCGCGAAGCTCCCGCTTCGCGTATCGTTGAACGACTTGCACCTAGGTTAGTAACAACGGTTATCGTTCAACGAGGCGCGAAGCGGGAGCTTCGCGCTACACTGTTCAACGATACGCGAACTACAGCGTGCGGGCTACTTCACCGAGTGAAGGCCCGGCGCACTACTTCCTGCACGTCGCTGGGGAGCTTCGCGACCTGAATGCCGTTCAGCTCCGCCACCACGCGCACCTCTTGGTCGAGTTGGGCGCGCAGGGGCTGCGGACCTAGCTTCAGATCGGGCACCGGCACTTTGAACCGATACAGCGAAATCTTCAGCTTCGGTAAATCCTGCAAGCTGATCCGTTCGCTGGGTACGCGCAGGTTGAAGTCGAAGCTAGGTAGCACCGTGACGTAGTGTTCGGTAGTGCCGGGGCGCGGGTAGCTGCGCTGCTCGCCATAATCCGGTACCGAGCCGATACTTAGCCGCTTGTCGTCGATCAGGGCTTCGTAGGTCAGGCCATCCTGCACGATTTCCTCTTCGGCTAGCAGCGGACCATCTACACGTTTGGAGCCAATTACGGCCATCTTACCATCTTGCACGCGCATGCGCAGCACCACATACGAGGTATCAAGTGTGGCGCGCGTCAGCCTGGGTTCTTGGTCGGGAAGCACGCGCGGCACCACGCGAATCGGGCCGGCCTGGTCCACAGTAAACGCGCCCATCGAGGGCTTGGAGGTATCGACTGTAGGCGGCTGCGCATCATCCATCAGGCGGGAGTTGGCGTCGCGGGCTGGTGCTTGCTGCATGGGGGCCATGGCATCAGCCATGGTGGGCAGCTTGGCGTTTTCGATAATCGGACGGGCGGCGGCGTCCATGGGTTTAGCGTAAATACCGCGGATTGATTTTCTGTTCATCGTACACCTCCTTGCTTACCAGTTCCGGCCGTAGCGGTAGTTGTGAATATACTTGTAATAAAGCTTTTGCAACGTCAGCGTGGGCGTGGCCTTGATCATGCCAAACCAGTTCTGGTTATGCACAAACAGGTCGCGCTTGCCGGCCGCTCCCTCGAAGTTGCACGGGATGAAGCGGTCCACGGAACCTAGGTTCCACTCGCCCACCCAGTCCTCCTTCCAGGCGCAGGCCAGGTTGGCGCCGTCCGAAACCATGGTGCCGAGGTACTCCTTGCCCCAATCGGTAGCGTTGTACACGAACAGGTCTGCTTTCTTGTCGCCGCTGATTTCGGCTACGTAGTGCTGATCGTTTTTGCGCATCTGCCAGCCCGGCGCGTTGCCGTCGTAGCGCCGCGTCATCGAAACGGCCGCGCCATTGGAAGCCATCATGGCCAGGTACGCCATGCTCCAGTTTTCGCCGTTGAACACGTACAGATCCGTTTTGCCGTCGCCGTTGAAGTCGCCGGGGTAAAACTTGTCGCCTTTGGTCATGTTCCAGCCGGCCAGGTTGGCGTCGTAGCGCTTCACCATCGTGAAGGCGTTGCCGGTGCTGCGGTGCATGGCCAGGTACGGAATCGACCAGTTGTCGCCGTTGAACACGTACAAATCCTGTTTGCCGTCGCCGTCGAAATCGCCCACGTAGAATTTGTCGCCGGCCGTCATTTGCCAGCCGGCAAAGTTGCCGTCGTAGCGGCGCACGAGGCTGAAGCCGGTGCCCGAGCATTGCAGCATACCTAGGTACGGCATGCTCCAGTTGGTGCCATTGAACACGATCAGGTCTTTCTTGCCGTCGCCGTTGAAATCGGCTACGAAGAACTGGTCATCTTTTTTGAAGTCCCAGTTCGGCATGGTGTTGTCGTAGCGGGCAATCAGCTTGAGGCCGTTTTTGCCATCATCAGCCAGCAGACCTAGGTACTCCATGCTCCAATCGGAGCCGTTGAACACGGCTACTTCGTCTTTGCCGTCGCCGTTGAAGTCGCCGATGTAAAAGCGGTCATTGGGTTTGAACTGCCACGAGCCCGGCACCCGCTCCACGGCGCTGAACACCACATCAAGCTGAGCACCGTTGGAGCGGCAGATTATGATGGAGTTGCCGTTGTGCATGAGCAGGTCGCTCCGGCCGTCGCCGTTGAAGTCGCCGGCGTAGCACTTCAGGAAGGTGCGCCCGGTGTAGGGGTGCATCTTATTTTTGAGCGTGGTATAGCAAATCGGGCAGAACTCGGGCGAGTTGCCGCGCATCCGGCAGTTAATCACCGGGCGGTACATGCCCCGGTTGTTGGTGCCGCCGCCCTCAAACAGGCCCACGTCCTGCGAGTCGCTCCAGCTGGCAGGTTTCGCGCCAGCCGTGTAGCCGGCACAGTTGCCCGTGCCGGTCGGAATGGGCGTGCTCGGGTTGATGAAGTTGCGCCACTTAAGCGTGTTGCGGTTCGTGTTAACGGTCACGTTCACGGCGCCCGGCTCGCCGCCCGAGTACACGTTGGTGGTGCAATATTCGTCGGCCATGCCGCCCGTGCCGTGACCAAACTCGTGGGCCAGCACTTCCCAGCCGATGCCCAAGGAAACAATCTGGAAGCCGCCACCGCCGCAGCCACCAAACCTAGGGTCGTTCAGGAGCACAACTACCAGGTCATAGTCGGGTACCCACTTATTGAGCGCCGCCTGCACCAGCGCCGACGTGGTAGCGGAGCCCTCCAGCCAGCAGTGCGCCCACGAGCCGCTGAAGATGTACTTCAGGGCCGTGTCCTTCATCGTGGTGCTGATGATGCTGTCGTCCTTGGGGGCGTCGGGGGTGCCGTTCTCGTTGTACTTACGGGTGCTCATGCCCGATTCCTTGGAAATCAGATTAACCCGGAAAATGTTAAACGCCTGATTATCTTCGTAGAAGTAGTCGTGTCCGAACACGCCATCCATCAGAAGCTGCTGCACTTTCAGGTTATAGGCGTCCTGATCGGCGGCAGCAAAACCGTCGCCCAGCACGGCAATGTTCAGCTTCGAGCCCACCGGCCCGGCGCTGAGAACCTGGGTCACGCTATCCGTCACGGGCGCCGCGGCTGGCATCGGCCCCGGCCGGTCAACGTGCAGCGCAACGTCTATGGCGCCGGGGTCGAGAACTTTGGATTTGTTGTCTGGCATCGTGGTGGTTTATTAAGGATTAACTACTAAGGATGAATAGGTTAGGCGGTAAAAGCTAGGTTGGCCTAGGTACGGCAGGCCGCGTCCTACACCTCCGCGGCGACGCCGTTGGCGCTGCTCGCATACACGTCCATGCTGTCCTCCGACGATTCGACGGGCGCAAGCGTAGCCTGCGCGGCGGCGGTAATAGCTTCGTCCGGCACGTCTTCCTCCATCGACCAATCTTCGGTCGAATGATCGTGCATATGTGTATGATCATCAGAGTGTTGTGCCGACGTATGAAAAGGAAGCTTGGGGTAGATGCTGGCCACGTAGGCATAATCCAGCAGATTGATGTCGATGCCGCCCAGAATCGGTTTGCCGTCTTTAGTAATAGAGCCCGGCAGCTGGTAGCACATGATGGAGGTCTGGTCGGCGAGCGTACCCACAATCTCCGTGTTTTTGAGGGGCGTAAGCACCTGCGCATCCACGGTGGCTTTGTTCCAGCCCTGGGTCTGCCAGAAGTAGGCGTAGGCTTTCTGCGGATCGATGCGGGAAATCAGCTCCTGGCGCATGTGCTCGTGCGGGAAACCCAGGGTGTGCCCCGCCTCGTGCCGCACCACGCGCTTGTACTCTGATTCGGGCGTATTCATTGTGAAGCCTTGCAGGTTCATCGTGGGCTTGTTCTGCGGAATCAGTAGCACGTCCGTACCTAGGTATGACCAGTAGCCACCCGCCCCGCGCGAGATGCGGATCTGGCCGATGCCGGTCGTTTCGCGGAAGGAAATGCAGCCAGTTTTGCTCCAGGCATTCAGGTGGCTGACAATGCGCGCCCGCAGATCGGCAGGAGTGGCCTCCATAAAGCTCACCGTGAGCACGCGCGGCGAAGGCCCCCAGTACTTGCTGGTGAGCAAAGTCAGAAACTGCGGGTCCGACACGGCCGCGGCCGCGTCGCCGCCCAGTGCGGCCAGCGAAGGCGCATTGACGGGGTTGATGCGCGTGGCCGTTTCGGCCGCTTTCACCCGCAGGCGCTCCGGTACTTGCTTGATGCCGCAACCTAGGTTGGCCGCGGCCGGAATGTCAGCGGTGGCGCTATCGGAGCTGCCGTTGCTGCTGTCGTGGCCAGTGCTTTGCTCCGAGGTGTCGCCGCTCGCAACAATGGAGCTGGCTAACTTGGCGATTTTGGCCAAGGTGTCGCGGAGCTGTTTTTCGCTCTTATTCATGAGATTATAAGGTTATAATGGGTAAAAGGGGTGGGAAATGCGCAGCAAGCCCAGGTGGGCCTGGGAAGCCTGCGAGAAGTTGCGGTCGGATGTAGCGGAGGGAAAGTCACCCCAGCCATTCGGCCTGAATGGCTGGCGCGGGCGCCTGGCGCCATGAGGCGCAGCCAATAGGGGAGAGTGGCTGACAGATTCAGGCGATAAAGCCGAAGGTCAGCGCGAGAAAGTAGGTGTTGGATAGTAGCCGGGAGCCGGAAAACCGGCTGCCGGGAAGCCGAAGGCTATCAGATCCTGCGCGGCAGGATGGAAGGGTATCAGGTGTGAAAATACCCTTGAGAACAGAAAGAAGAAGCGGCGGAACGGATACGTAACGTGTTGTAAAGGAACAGCAATACTTGCTCACTGTCAATCACATATAAATGTGATACCTAGTTTATGTGCTCCATAAACAGTGTAGAGACACATACTTGTGTCTCCTCCTCGTTGCGGATGTTGTTTACCTAGGTTGTTCTTGCCCGGTGCAATTTCAGTCGTTCAACGACGCGACGCGATGTGTCGCGTCTCTATACGAGCTTGGCCGCCCGCAACCTTCCCGCGTACCTATTCGAATAGCTAAGCTACTTTTGCGGTTCTGTTGCTCTTCCCACCCCTGAATGTCGAATAAGCTACTGGTGTTTCTGGTTGGGGTGCTGTTGGTTTCGGCCCTCGGCTCCTACGTGTACTACCGGCACACCGTGGCGCGCACGCCCGTCGACCCCTGGACGCTGGTGCCCGACGACGCCGTGCTGGTGCTAGCCACCCACGACCACCCCACGCTGGTGCGCCACCTGAAGGAAACCCAGCTCTGGGACAACCTCATGGGTGTGCGCTACTTCCAGCAGCTCGAAGATGAAGTGACGCTGGTTGATAGCCTGACCAACACGCGCAATAGCTTTCTGCGCTTTCTGGGCAGTAAGACGGTGCTCACCTCCGTGCACGTCACCAGCCCCGGCACCTTCGACGTGCTGTTTCAGGTGCCAATCCGCACGGTGCGCGAATACCGGCAGGTCCGGACGCTGGTCGATGCGCTGGCCCGCGACCCTGACTACCTCGTGACCACGCGCGACTACCACGACGAAACGCTCACCGACATCCGGGTGAAAAGCACGGGGGAGGGAATAACCTTCTATAACTACCGCAACCACTTGCTGCTGAGTGCTAATGCGGCCCTGGTAGAAGCCGTGGTGCTCCGCCTCGAACATCCCAACCTTCCCACCGTCGCCGCCGAGTTTCAGAGTACCGATTACCTTCAGCTCAAAGACGTAGATGCCACGCTGCTGATCAACTACCGGCGACTGCCGCAGTTCCTCGGTCTGTTTTTCCGCCCCGACTTAGCTTCCGGCATAACCACCCTGACCAGTCTGAGCAGCAGCGGTCAGTTGGAAATGAAGCTCGCCGGCAACAAGGTTCTGTTTAATGGGTTTGCCAACCCCGAAACGGCCCGCGGCTCGCTGCACCAGAAGCTGCGCGACCAGCCGGCCCAACGCCTCCGCATGGCCGACGTGCTGTCGATTCGGACGGCAGTGCTGGTGCACCTAGGCCTAGGTTCGGTAGCCGCGCTCCGCACGCCGCCGGCGCTGCCACCCGATTCCATCTCGCTGCGGACCGCGCCGCTGGTCGATAGCATTGCGGCTTCGCTGGAGCAGGAGGCGGCGCTGTGCTACCTGGCTTCAGCGTCGCCGCGCCAAAGTCCGGCAAAGCTGGCGTTGGCGTATTGCGCCAACCCGACGCGGGCCGCCATCTTTTTGGGGCAGTTGCGGCGGGCGGTCGGCGCCAGTCCTTCGTTCGAGCGGGTGGGCACGTACCAGATCTACCAGACCGGCGTGGCGGAGCTGCCGGCGCAGTTGCTGGGTTCCTCGTTCGCGGGCTTCAAGATGCCGGCCGTGGTGCAGGTCGGCAACTATCTGGCTTTCGGGGAGGATGCCGCCGCGTTGCGCCTGTGGCTCACCGATGTAGTAGCCGGCGAAGTGTGGAGTCGCTCGCCCACGCAGGTCGCTTTTTTGCAGGAAATGCAGCCCTTGGCGCGCCTGAGCATCATCGTGGACACGCGCAACAGCTGGAATGTGCTGCTGCGGGCGCTGGTGGAAGAGCGCCGGGCGGGGCTGCTGCGCAGTGAGTCGCTGGTGAAGCGCTTCCCGCAGATTGCCTGGCAGTTTGTGCCCGCCGCCAACGAAGCCGAGGTCGGCGCACAGTATTTTACGCAGCTCATCTTGCGGCACCCGGCCGTCGGAACTGCCGTGGCCAGCGCGCAGGCGCAGAACGACGATGGGGCGCTGCTCACCTTCAAAACGCCGCTCACCAGCACGCCCGCGCTAGTGCCGGTGGCCGGCGCGCGCACGCCCGGCGTGCTGGTGCAGGATGAAGCCCGTGTGCTGCACTACGTCACCCCCGACAACGTCGTGGCCTGGTCCGATTCGTTGCCGGGGCCGCTCGTGGAGCCGTTGCGGCGCTTGCCCCTGGCGGGCGGCACGGGTTTGTTGTTCGCCACGCCCGACCGTCTGCACCTGCTGGATGAGCGCGGCCGCGAAGCCCCCAACTTCCCGCTCAACCTGCCCGACACCGTGCAGGCTACTTCCCTGACGCCCTCGCCCGCGGGCAGCGGCCCCACGCGGCTGCTGGTTGCGGGCGGCGGCGGCAACTTGTTTCTGTACGACACCAACGGCAACATTTTCTCTAACTGGCAGCCGAAGCGCCTGGATTTCAGCTTGGCCGGCAAACCTAGCTATCTGGTGGTGGGCGGGCGCGACGTGCTGGTGGTGCCCTTGGAAAATGGCTACATCTATGCGTTCGACCAACAAGGCAGCGTGTATCCGGGCTTTCCTATCAGCGTGGGGGCGCGGCTTAATTCGGAGGCCTTCGTGGAAACTGGACCCACGCTGCGCCGCAGTCGCCTGACGGTGGTCACGCAGCACGGCGAGCGGGTGAGCTTCAACCTCAGCGGCGACATCGTGAGCCGCAACCGGGTAGCGACCTGGAGCCGCACCAGTCGCTTCCGGCTGGTGCCCGATCAGCAGCAGCGCAGCTACGTAGTGGTCCGTGAGGATGGCGGCAACCTAGGTTTGTTCGAGCCGACGGGGCGCCAGCTGCTCACCCAAAACTTCGTTACGTCCGGCGCCCGGCCGGTGCAATATTTTGACTTCGGCAACGGGCGGCGCGTATTTGTGCTCACCGAGCCTGGTCCGCACAAAGCCTACCTCTACGATGGGCAGGGCCGGCTGCTCAGCGGCCAGCCCTTCGCCAGCAGCGCCCCCGGGGTCGACATGACGTATGACCCCGCCACCAACACCTATCAGCTGTACCGCACCATCGGCAACGAGCTGCGCCGCACGGCATTTAGGAGTAATTAAATTCTTCGAGTAGCTGAGTAAAACTGCCTGTCATCCTGACGAAGATTCCGCGCATCAAGCGGCGTGACCTTCGTCAGGATGACAGGCAGTTTTTTACTCAATCATTCGTGAGCCAGCCTTTGCGGTAGAAATACACGAGTTGCACGGTGACGATCAGGATCAGAACGGCGACGGTAATGGGATAACCCAGGGGGCTGTACAACTCCGGCATGTTCATCGGCATGACGTGGCCGTGCTCATCTTCACGTTGAAAATTCATGCCGTACAGACCCACCACGAAGCTCAGCGGGATGAAAATGCTGCTGATGATGGTCAGCACTTTCATCACTTCGTTCATGCGGTTGCTCTGGCTCGAAAGGTACAAATCCACGAGGCTGCTGATGGATTCGCGGTAGCTTTCGGCCAGGTCGAGGGCCTGAATGGCGTGGTCGTAGCAGTCGCGGTAGAAGAGCTTGATGTTTTCGGGCAGCACGTCGTCGGGCAGGCGCAGCAACTCCGCAAGCTTGTCGCGCTCGGGGTACACGAGGCGCCGAAAGCGCGTGATGTCCTTCTTGATGCGCAAAATGCGGGCAAGCAGCCGCCGGTTTGGCCGTCCCCGGAAAATGTCGTCTTCCAGCGTCTCAATGTAGTCGCCGATGGCCGCCATTGTGGGGTAATAGTGGTCGAGTACCACGTCGGTGAGGGCATAAGCTAGGTACTGTGGCGAGCTGCGTAAGATCTGACTTTTGCCCGAGCGGATGCGGTTGCGCACCGAGTCGAGGCAGTCCTCATAGTCATCCTGAAAAGAGATGATAAAGTTGGACCCGGTGAAAATGGAAAGCTGGTCGTCCTCAATGTCGCAGTTCGGGGTGAAATCCGTCATGCGCGACACCAGAAACAGCTGATTATCACCGAAGACGTCCACTTTCGCGCGCTGATAATCGCCCAGCACGTCTTCCATTTGCAGCGGCGGCAAGTCAAAGTCATTCATGATGCGCTCCATCAGCGGCAGGTCGCCGTAGCCGCGCACATCAAGCCAGTGCTGCTGCTGAGGCGTTGAAAGATAGTAGGTGCGAAGCTCATCGTAGCTCGTAAACTCCCGCTCCTTGTAGGATTTCTCGTCGTACGAAATCATAAACAACCGCGGCTTCAGGGCATTTTCGCGGATCTGCAACGTGCCGGGCCGCTCGCCCACTTTCTGCTCGCGGGCCTGGCGCACCGCGTCGCGGTCGGTGACGCCGCGTAGCGCGGGAGCCGCGTCATCATCTACAGGAATCTCGTCGGTAACAGCGGAGTCAGTATCAGTAGTCATGAGGGGAAAGGTAGGGCAGCTGAGTAATGCTATGTACGAGGAGAAGCGGTGCCAGCGTTGGCAGCCTCTTCAGAAAGTTTGACGCTGGGCGTGTTCTAGGGAGTGTGGACACAAAGTAAAAAAGGCGGTCATGCTTCATCTGGCGTCCGCTTGTCGAAGCATCTCTACCGCTTCGTTGGGCTAGCATTTGGGTTTACCATTGCAGTAGAGATGCTTCGACAAGCGGACGCCAGATGAAGCATGACAATTACCATTGCACGCGAGATTCCTCCCGCTGGTCGGAATGACAGGCTAAGCATTAACTCCAACCTAGGTTTTTGCCGTATTTCCAAGCAGTGGCATTTTGCTTGTACTTTCGCCCTTCCTACGCTTTTTCACCTCACCGCCTTGTCTTCGCCCGCTGCTTCTTCCCGTTTGCTCCCCCTTGCGCTTGAAGGCGGTCGATACCTGGTGCGATACAGTGCTGGTGAAGAGGCGCTTACGGCAGTGCTGCCTCTGGCTTTTGAGCCGTTCTTGTATCTCACCCCCGCGCACCTGGCCTTGCAGCCTCACACCGGCGGGCAGCTCGGCTTTTACCTGGAAGATGAGCGCCAGGCGGCGACGGTGGCCATCTTCCATGTATTTGTGGATGAGGCTGATATCAGCCTGGCACATAGTCCGTGGCAGGCGCCTTTTGGGGCCGTGCAGCTGGCGTCCGGCCTGGCACCGGCTACGGTACTGGCGTTTCTGCAACGGGTACAGCAGGAGCTGAAAGGCCAGGGCGTGAAACAGTTACAGGTACGCAGCTACCCTTTCGCCTACGACCCGGCTGGGAGCACACTGCTGACGCAGGCGCTCTTGCAGCTCGGGGCCCGCGTTACATTGGCGGAGCTGAACAATCATCTGGAGCCCACCGACCTAGGTTTTGAAGCCCGGCTGCACCCCTCCGAGCGCCGGCGCTTGCAGAAGTGCCGCCGTGCGGGCTTTCAGTTTGAGCAGGAGCCGCCGCTGCTGCTGCCCGCCGTCTACGATTTTCTGCGGCAGTGCCGGGCCGAAAAAGGCCAAACCCTGAGCCTGGGGCTGGAGCGCTTGCAGGAGCTATTTCGGTTGTTTCCGCAAGACCACTTCTTGTTCTCGGTGCGCGATGGAAGCGGAGCCTGGGCCGCTCTCACGGTAGCCATTCGCGTGAGCGGCCAGATTCTGTATAACTTCTACCCGGCCAGCCCGCTGGCTTACAACGTGTTCAGTCCGGTGGTGCTACTGAACGAAGGCCTCTACGCCTTTGCGCACGCCAACAACATGCGCCTGCTCGACCTAGGTACTTCCACGCTGCCCGACGGCCCGAACCATTCGCTGTTGCAGTTCAAGCGGCACCTGGGCGGCGTACTTAGTCTCAAGCTGACGTTTGCGTGGGAGCTGGCGTAGGATTTCTGGCCTAAACTTCTGCCGGCATGGCGCCCCAACTTCCTGCTTCCGCTGCTCCTTCCTCCCCCGAAACCCGGGGTACGGTGGCGCGGCGTTTTTTGCGCAACTCTCTGAGTTCAGGCATGGCAGTCGGGGCGCGAACAACCGGGGCATTGGTGCTCAACAAGCTCATGGCCGTGTACGGCGGGCCGGGTGCACTCACGCTACTGGCTCATTTTCAGAACTTACTGGCGATGTTCACTGCGCTGCCGGCCGAGGGCGTGCACGTGGGCGTCGTGAAATACCTGGCGCCGTTGCGGTCCAGCTCCGGGCGCTATCAGGCGTGGCTGGGCGCGGGCATTGTGCTGAACCTAGGTGCGCTGCTGCTTGGGTTTGGGGCGCTGCTGGGCGCTCCTAAGCTGCTGCTCGGGGCGTTCGACGCCTCGCTGATTTGGATGGCGCTTTTTGTAGTCGGCATGATCCTGCTGATTGCGCAAGCCTTCCTGACGGCCGTGTTGCTAGCCGCCGGGCAGTTGCAAGCGTACGTGCGGCTCACGGTAGCCCTAAGCGGATTGGGGGTGGGTGCGGCGGCCGTGATGCTGGTAAGCGGCAGAGGCGCCGAGCAGGCGCTGGTGGCGTATTTGCTGGGGCAAGGCCTGGTGGCGCTGCCCGCTTTCTGGATGGCGCAATGGCACGGGCTGTTACCTAGGTTGCATGGGAAAATCAGCCGAACGGCCGTGCGTCAGCTCGGGCAGTTTCTGCTGATGGCGGTGAGCGTATTGCTGTTCAGCTACGCCGTCAATTTTGAGTTGCGCAGCGTGCTCATCCGGCGCTTCCCCATTGCTCAAGTTGACTTGTGGCAAGCCGTCGCCAAGCTCTCCGACAACTACACAATGGTGTTTTCTGCCCTGATGAGCAGCGTGTACTACCCGCGGCTAGCCGCCCTGATCGGCCGCCCCGACGTATTGCGGACGTATGTGCGCACACTCGTACTACTTGTGGCCGTGCTGGCGGCACTAGGGCTAGGATTCCTGTTCTTGCTGCGCAAATGGCTGCTGGTCTTGCTGTTTGATGCGCATTTTGCGGCTGCCCGCGACCTGCTGTGGCCCCAGCTACTCGGCGACTGGGCGAAGTTCCTGACCTGGATGCTCCTGTTTCTGCTCATGGCACAGGCGCGGGTGGGGCGCTACGTAGCCGTGCAGGCCGTGTCGGCGGCGATGTATGCGGGGCTGCTGGCGGTGTTGCTGCCGCGCTACGGACTGCTAGGTGCGCCGCTGGCGCATGCGGCACGGTTTGGCCTGTTGTTGCTCGGGTGCAGTGTTTATTTCCGAAACTACCTACGGCGTTGAAGATAGAAGACGAGCATGCTGCCTCCACTCGCCCCGCTGCTGAGGCCCTGCCACTGGTCACGATTGTGGCGTTGTGCTACAATCACGCCCAGTTTCTGGCCGAAGCGCTGGATTCCATTCTAGTCCAAACGTATCCAAACCTGGAAGTTATCCTGGTTGATGATGCCAGCACCGACGCTAGCCCCGCTATTCTGGAGCGCTATGCCGCGGCTAACCCGACGTGGCAGCTGCTGCTTTTGCCCCAGAACCTAGGCAACTGCGCCGCCTTCAACCGGGCATATCGTCAGTCGCAGGGCGGGTTTCTGATTGACTTTGCCACTGATGACGTGCTGCTACCCAACCGCATAACGCAGCAAGTGGCCGCCTTTCAGCAGCTTGAGCCTAGCTATGGCGTCGTATATTCAGATGCCGAGCTGATTGATGAGCACTCGCGCTTGGTGCGCCGGCACTACCGCCGTGATGCCCGCGGCCGGCTTCATCCGCAGCCAGCCTCCGGCGACGTCTTCGCCGATGTGCTCAGCCGCTACTTTATCAGTACGCCCACCATGCTCATGCGCCGTGCCACCCTCAACGACCTAGGTGGCTACGACGAAACCCTCGCCTACGAGGACTTTGATTTCTGGGTGCGGGCGGCGCGCAACTGGCAGTTTCATTTTCTGAATGAGGTCACCACCCGCAAGCGCCTGCACGCGGCTTCTATGTCGCGCCGCGGCTACCGGCCCAACGACCCTTTTCTGGCTTCCACCATCCAGGTTTGTCGCAAAGCCCTGATGCTGTGCCGCACCCCCGCCGAGCGGGCCGCTTTGGCTGTGCGCCTGCGCTGGGAAATGCGGCAGGCAGTCCGCTGGCATAATTTCCCCGAGGCCCGTGAGTTGTACCGGTTACTGCAAAAGACGACGCGCCCACACTTGGTAGATTGGGTATTGAGCCAGTGGGCTAAAGTTGGTGGCTTCGCTAGAGGGTAACTGAGTAGCTGATCAGTTACTCAGTTACTCAACGGAGTACAGCGTCACCTTGCCGTCTTCAGCGACCGTGCGCCTTTGCGGAAAGCGCTGTAGTACATCCTGTTCTGAGTAGCGAATAAGCTTGCGGGTAAGCTCGTCGTTGGTGAGGGTGCTGCGGTTGAGCAGCAGCCAGGCGTGCTGGCCCGAACCTAGGTGCACCGAATCGGCGGCGCTGTAGCGACGGAAGGTAAGCCCCGGTGGCACTTGGTAGCCGTAGTAAAAATCGTAGCTATCGATCAGAAAATCATCTACAAACACCACCCCACGGGCTGGCGCCTGCAAGTGCTGGCGAATGATGCGGTTTTGAGCGAAGTGGGATGATACGCTGGGCTTACGCATAAAATAAACCGGTCGAATTGCCGTGCAGACTGCCACTGCCAACAAAGCCACACTCACGAAAGCTGTCGTGCCGGCTTGTTTCTTCGCTGGTCCAACCCACCAACTCGCGCCAAAGAAGTAAAGGCTCAGGCCGCCGTAAATGAGCGAAACGCTGCTGCGCACCCACACCGCAGCAGCCAGCATGGCTAGGCCCAGGAGCCAGCCACCGCGCCCGGTTTGCACGAAGTTGCGCAGCCCAAACCCGGCGGCCAGACACAGCGGCGGCAGCAAGGGCGTCGTCATGCGCGGCAGTAGCGTGATAGGGTTGTATTGGCTCAGGGAAGTGCTGCCGAGCCAGTAAAACGCCAAGGTCGTAAACGCCAAACCTAGCCAGTAGCCAGCGTCTGAACCCTGATGCTGACGCCGGCCAAAAAGGGCGGCTACGGCTAAGATCAGCACCCCGCCCAGGCCCGTGTCCACAAAAAAGCTAAGTGGTTGCCAGGTGATGCGCGCCACCAAAGCCGCCCGATTGCCTTCCAGATAATTTCCTTCTTTCAGGAAGTCATTGGTCCGCTCGATGAGGTGAATACGGTACAGCGCATCATTAGTATAGAGTTGATAATAAACCAAGTACCCCGCCAGTAAAACCAAGCCTAGGCTCAGCGCCACGCCCCAGAACCGATAATGCCGCTGGTAACGCAAATCGAGCAGTAGCAGGGCGGCGTAGAAAGGAAAGTAATACACAATGGTTTCTTTGCTCAGCAATGCCGCGAAGGTGAGCAGGGCAAAACAGGCACCCCAAACACCCGCAGCCCGTTCCGGTCGTCGCCCGATCAGCAGCGCCGCCGAGCTAGCCAGGCACCAGAACATCAGGATATTATCTGGATAGAGGTAGTTGCTGAGATTGAGTGAGAAGTAATGCAACCCCAGCAGCAGCATGGCCGCCGATGCCACCATCGGCTCGCGCCGCCGGTAGAGCGCCCAGAACAGCCCCACGCAACCTAGGGTGCACAGCAGCGGCCAGAGCGTAGTAGTAATAATGTCGACGCCAAACAGTCGATACAGCAGCGCGACCGGCGCAAAGATCAGCACCCGCTCCCGTAAGGGGTCGTGCAGTAAGCCCTGCGGATCGGGGGCTAGGTGGAAGGTGCCGGTGGCTAATTGATAGGCATAGCGCGAGTAGAAATAATCATCAATAGCATAAAGGCCCTCATGCGTGAGAAAAAAGTAGGCGAGGGTAAACAGGCCGACAAACACCAGCGTGTAGGTGGGCAAGCGGAGCAGAGTGCGGTTCACAGGTGCAAAACAAGCATTTAAAACAGGTTCGCGGGCGTGCGGCCGGCAACACAAACCCGCCGCAGCTCGTGCGCCCGGCCGCAGGCACAACACAAAAAAGGCTCCTGGGAAGGAGCCTTTCACGTTTCAGGACAAATATTAAGGAAGCTACGGCCCTTAACCGTTGGCGGTTGTAGGCGTGCTCCAAGCCTCCGCGCGGCTTGTCGACCGAACCCAATCGGCCATGTTGATGGTGCGGCAGGGAGGAGTCTTGGGGATGCCTTGGCAGGCTGCCACGGCGCGGTGAATGTTCGTAATCAGGCTTGAGTAGTCAGAAGCCGGCCGGATATGACTTAGCTTGTCCTCATGCGGTCCATAATACGTGGCCTTGTAGCGAGCACCCAGCAGGGAGATGCGGATATCAAATTCGCCCTCAAAATCAGTTATCGTATACGTGTGCAATAGTATGTAGCGTAAAGTGAGACGAAGTTGGACAAATATAATAGGGTGTGCTGCGGTTGTTATGTAACTATCTGATGATAAATTTGATCTATAGCATAGTAAAAGCTAAACATATAACTATTTTGTTTTAGTCTGCTCTCGATTCTAGTTTAGTCTACTGTTGATGCGTTCTTGTTTTTTTGCAGCAACTGAGGCTAGGCAAGTATTGTGCCTGCTAGCGGAAAAGGGCAGATTTAGCGGATTTTTGGCCTTTGAATATGCTATATAAAACTTAGATTTGATTACCTTTTAGTGGCTAAATCCTATTTGCTGTATCCTGATTACCGCAACTTTACTTGTCCCTTACCAATGGCAGGTATTTTTATATCCTAAAATTTGTATTTAGCTGTTGTATAATACTGTACCGGCTCCCGGAATCACACTTGTGGGCTAGCTCAGCACTGCCATAAGTGGCCATTCGGAATGGCTCGGCTTGGTTCAGCTGCTCACTGTGACCCTATTGTTCTCGCACTAGTAAAATCTTGCTTTCTGTGTAAAATTGAGCGTCGTATTCTACCCGGCACTTTTCCGCTCAGCTTCTGACACGCGCTACTTCCTTGAAATCTTCCCGCTTGTTTCGTGTGTTGGTGCTGCCGGGCTTGCTGCTGCTGGCCACGGGGCTAGGGCTAGGTTGCTACTACGAAACCAACGACGACCTCGCCATCACTCAATTGCTGTGCGGCGCCTCGGCGGCAGCGCCCGTCACGGATCTGCACCTGTACTTTCACGGCCTAGCTAGGGTGCTAGCGACGCTCTACCAGGTTGCGCCGATGTGGCCCTGGTACGGGTTGCTGCTCTACGGCCTGCTTTATGTGGCTACCGTCAGCGCCTTTACCATACTTGATAAGCTGCTGCATGAGCGCGTGCCCGCTGCCGGGCTGAACCTAGGTCTGGTAGTGTTTTTTACGCTGACTTGGTTGGAGCATAGCTTGTGGTTCAACTACGTGCGGGTACCTATCCTGCTGAGTGGCATGGGGCTGCTGCTAGCCGCTCAGCACGCACGCCGGAAACAGGTGGTTGGCTTAGGTTTGCTAATGGCCGCGCTGGCCTGGGCAGTGCGCCCCAGCGCGGCGGCGCTCGGGCTGTTGGCCGCGGCGCCCGGTGCCTGGTGGCTGGGAGGAAAGCCTGCGCTGCGAGTTCTGGCTGCGGCAAGCGCAACGATAGTACTGGCTAGCCTAGGATTGCTGCTAACCAGCTCGCCGGAAGCAGCCGCGTATCGCACGCTCGATGTGCTCAAATCCAACCGTAACGATTACCAGCTTTACCGCACCGCGCCCCATACCGCAGTCGACAGCCTAGGTTTGCAGGCCGTCGACCACTGGCTGCTGGGCGATTCGGTGCTGGTGAACGACGCCTTGTTCCAGCGCGCCGCCCAGTTCGATGTCGGTTACTTTTTGCAGCGGGAGGCGTTTGGGAAGCTTTGCACAACGCTAAGCCTGCTGACGCGTGACTACTTCCCGCTGCTGCTCGGGCAGCTAGCACTTTTCTGGCTGGTGCGGCGCCGACCTGGGCAGCGGTTGTTTTGGCTGGTACAGCTGGCGTATGGGCTGTTGGTGCTCGGTCTAGGTGTTTGGCTGAAGCTGCCGCCGCGTCTGGGGCTGCCGCTCATGAACCTTTGGCTGCTGAGTAACCTAGCTTACGTGCTGACCACTCCCTTCCTAAAAGTGCCTCCTTACGGGTGGCGAATGCTAGGTTTAGGTGTGGTGCTACTGCTGGCCTTATACAGCTACAAAACGCTGCACCGCGTCCAAATCCTGCGGCGCGAGCAAGCCGCGCACGAAGCGTACCTAGGGGAGGTGCAGCGCTTCGCTGCCGGTCGCCTCATCGTGACGGCCAACTTAGAGGTGGCGTACAAAAGTCTCTCGCCGTTTAAAGTTTACAACGTCAGCCGTCGCCCGACGCTCAGCCTCACCGGCTGGCCCACGCTCGATCCTTCGAATGCGGTGCTGCGCCAGCAGCTCACCGGCACTCGCGACCTGCCCCTCGCTTTGCAGTGCCTAGCTTCGCAGCCCGATGTAGTATGGCTGCTTACGCCCCCGATGGCTCGCTTCCTGACGAGTTACTTGGCAGCTACAACCTCGGCAGCTAACCTAAGTTGGCGGCTTCAGGTCGGCGAGCCGCTTAGCGCTGATACCCTGCTGCCCAGGCCGTACCAAATAGATGTAGAACCGATGAAATAAATCGAAAGGCCAAAATTTTATTAAGTCCAAGGGCAACCTATTTCGCGTATCCCTGAAAGTAGGTGCCGTACCTTTGATCTCCCTTTTTCACCAGAATCTTCTCCCGTCGCCATGCTTTCCACCGCTCTTGCCTCCCGTGCCGAGGTGCTCGTATCGCTCGAATCCTTTATTCGAGAGAACATGGACTCCTTTCTGAAAAAAGTTGAAGACAACTGGCAACCGTCTGATTTTTTGCCTGATTCGCGGCTTGATACGGATGTTTTCTTCAATGAAGTAAAGCTGCTGCGCGAGCGGGCCCAAGGGCTGAGCTACGACTTGCTGGCCGTCCTCATCGGCGATACCATCACCGAGGAAGCGCTGCCCAACTACGAATCGTGGTTTCACGACCTCGAAAACCTTGACCGCGATGACCACACCAACGGCTGGGGGCAGTGGATTCGGGGCTGGACGGCGGAAGAAAACCGCCACGGCGACCTGCTCAACCGCTACCTCTACCTGACTGGCCGCGTGAACATGCGCGAGTTTGAGAACAGCACCCAGTACCTCATTGCCGACGGCTTCGACCTAGGTACCGGCCGCGACCCATACCGCTCCTTCGTGTACACCAGCTACCAGGAAGCGGCTACCAACATTTCGCACCGCCGCGTGGGCACGCTAGCCCGCAAAGCCGGCGACGCGCAGCTTTCTAAGATTTGCGGCATGATTGCCGGCGACGAAGCCCGCCACGCCCGCGTGTACAAGACCTTCGTCGACAAGATTTTCGAGCTAGACCCATCGGAAATGATGCTGGCCTTCGAAGACATGATGCGCAAGAAGATTGTGATGCCGGCTCACTACATGCGAGAGCTAGGAGTGGAAATGGGCAAGACCTTCGGCCACTTCACCGATGCTGCCCAGCGCCTCGGCGTGTACACCAGCCAGGACTACACCGACATCCTCGAAGACCTGATTCGGGACTGGAAAGTGGAGCAAATCACAGGCCTGAACGAAGCCGCCGAAAAAGCCCGCGACTACATCGTGGCGCTGCCTAATCGTCTGCGCCGCGTCGCCGACCGCATGCCGGTGCCGAAGCTGGAGTACAAGTTCAAATGGATTGACTAAAAAGCTAGGTCTGAAATTCAGATCAGATAAAAAGAACGTCATGCTGAGCTTGCCGAAGCATCTTGCGTGTAGTAGTAACTCCAATCATTAGGGAATACTATTACACGCGAGATACTTCGGCAAACTCAGCATGACGTTCTACTTTTCGGCGGAGGCCTTTACTTCTTCGCCTGGTCGGCAAAAGAAACCTGCTGAAAAGCCACGCCCGTTTCGGGGAGCTTGTAGCGCACCGTGCGCGTACCGCCGCTAGGGCAGCAATTCGGGTCGGCGGGCTTGTAGAGGGGAAAGGAGCGGAGCAGCTCCTGGCCTTGTACTTTGAACACGTCTTGACCCTGGTAACCCTCGGCGGCAGCGCCGGTCAGATCGGGTAGGGTAAGCGCCCGGCGGCCTTGGTCTAGAAAGCTATAGCCAACAACCTGGCCGTAGGAGCCGCTGCCCGCATCGGAAACGAACACCAGCAGCTCCGGAAACTTGTCGTTGTTGAGGTTGGTAGCCACTACGTTGGTCACGGTGCCGTTGAGGGCCTGCGTGTTGGTAGTCAGGTCGCGGCCGTTTTTTTCGGCGCTGAGCGTGAGCTGGCGTTGGCTGCCTTCGCCTTTTGTTTCTACCACAAAGCGATGGTCGCCCTCGGTCACTTCCTTGTGGTAGCTGACAGCCGTAGCCGAAACACGCGGAGGTGTAGCAGTCGGCGCTTCGGTGGCAGTGCTGCTGCGTAAGGAGTTAGTCGGGTCGGCAGTTTCGGTAACGGAACGTTGCGTGTCGCACGCCGAAAGGCTAGCTAGCGCAAGTAGAACAGCGGCAGAAAATAGGTGCGGAGCAGGTGATTTCATAGCGAGGAAGGCAATAGAGAACCTAGGTCGGCGCAACGGCCAACAGCAGCACTAACGCCCCACAGCGCTTGAGGTTACACCTGCCGTAGCGCATCCGTAGCGCGAAGCCTGCGCTTCGCGTATCATTGCACGATCCATCGCTGGCGCAATCCTAGGTGCGAGTCGTTCAACGATATGCGAAGCAGAGCTTCGCGCTACAAGCTAGCTTTAGGGTACAATCTGCACGCCTTTCCAAAAGGCCACGCGCCCTTCGATGTGCTTGGCGGCCTCCTTGGTTTCGGGATAATACCAGGCCGCATCCTTGTTCAGCTCGCCGTTCACGCGCAGGGAGTAGTAGCTGGCGCGGCCCTTCCAAGGGCAGCTGGTGTGGGCAATGCTGTCCTCGTAATATTCGCGCTTAATAGAGTCGGTCGGGAAATAATGATTATTTTCGACTACGATGGTGTCGTTGCTATCAGCTACGACGGTGTTGTTCCAGATTGCTTTCATAGTGGGTTTGGGTTTGTGGGTGTTCGTTTTTGGCTTTCCAGAACGTCATTCCGACGCTAGGAGGAATCACGCGTGCTGATGTTGCAAGGGTATATCCCTGCCGGATTGAGGTTGCCATTGCAGGCGAGATGCTTCGCTGCGCTCCGCATGACGTTCTAACCTCGGTGCAGCGACAAACCAAAAACCAGTACCGATAAACCAACTTCACTCCTCCGTTGTTCTCCTAGCCTAATCCCCGTCTTATGTCTGCTGGCTTTCGTTTCCGAGATTTTGTGCCTGAGGAATCGCCTGAGAAAGGCTTTGACTCTCTTTTTAAACTATTTATGCAACTGGTCACCATCACGTCGGGCGACGTGGCGGAGGCGCTGTCCTGGCTCTCTCAGCTCGATAAACAATATGGTCTTACCGACGACAATTACGGTATGGGCAACTTTATCGACGACCTGAAAAAGAAAGGCTTCATCGACGAAGACCCGCAGAAAAAGGGTTCCTTCCAGATTACGGCCAAGAGCGAGCAGAACATCCGCAAGAGCGCGCTGGAGGAAATCTTCGGTAAGCTCAAAAAGAGCAACACCGGCAACCACCGCACGCCGCACACCGGCCAGGGCGATGAGATGAGCACCGACATGCGCGAGTTCCGCTTCGGTGATTCGCTGGATCAGATTTCAATGACCGAGTCGATTCGTAACGCCCAGCTCAACCACGGCCTCACCGACGACTTTATGCTGGCGGAAGGCGACCTGGAAGTGCGCGAAAACGAGCACAAGTCGCAGACCAGCACGGTCTTGATGATTGACATCTCGCACTCAATGATTCTGTACGGCGAGGACCGCATCACGCCCGCCAAAAAGGTAGCTATGGCCCTGGCCGAGCTGGTAAAGCAGAAATACCCCAAAGACTTCCTCGACGTGATTGTGTTCGGCAACGACGCCTGGGAAATCAAGGTGAAAGATCTGCCGTACCTGGAAGTAGGCCCGTATCACACCAACACGGTGGCCGGCCTGGAGCTAGCCTTGGATCTGCTGCGCAAGCGCAAAACGCCGAACAAGCAGATCTTTATGATCACTGACGGCAAGCCAACCTGCCTCAAGGAAGGCAACGGCTACTACAAAAACAGCTTCGGCCTCGACCGGAAAGTGGTGAACAAGACGCTGAACCTAGCTGCCTCAGCCCGCCGCCTGAAAGTGCCCATTACCACCTTCATGATTGCTTCCGATCCTTATCTGAAGCAGTTCGTGGAGGAGTTTACGGAGGTAAACCAGGGCAAAGCGTACTACAGCAGTCTGCAAGGCCTAGGTCACCTGATCTTCGAGGATTACAAGAAGAACCGCCGCAAGAGTTTGTAAGAACAACCCGCACTGTCATCCTGCCGAAGATTCCGCGCATCAAGCGGCGTGACCTCCCTGTTATAAGCACCAAGCCTTATTTTAAACCCAAAAGCTCCTAACTAACCTTATCGGGTAGTTAGGAGCTTTTGGTGTATAGGAAAGTTTGTGGCTTAGGCGAGGAAGGTCACGCCGCTTGATGCGCGGAATCTTCGGCAGGATGACAGACGTTTTAACCCAGCTTACTTCGCGGCCACGGCGCCTTTATCCTCCGGCGTAGCATTTTTGATTTTGGGGATGCTTTGCAGATAGGCGTAAATAGCCGCCGCGTCCTCGTCGCTCATGGTGGAGTACTTCGGCATGGGCGCGCTCAGCGGGCCATTGGGCGACATACCAAACTTCACCGCTTGCTGAAACTGGCCAGCCGTCCAGTCGCCGATGCCGGTTTCCGGGTCGCCGGTGATGTTGCGCGACACGATGTCTCTGCCCTGCTCATTGAGCAGGTGGTTGCCGCCACCTAGGTAGCCTTCCGACTTTTCTGGCTCCAGGGCGTTGTTGGTTTTGAAATCCTTGGAATGGCACTCGTAGCACTGGTAGCGGCCCACGATAAGGTAGCGGCCGTACGCAAGCTGGTCCGTGGGGGCAGGCGCTACCACAGGCTGTGCCGGCATGGGCGTCGGCTTCATTACGGTGTTTACCAGGGTTTTAACAAGCAGGCTAGGTTCCTGCGCGGGAGTGGTCGTTGGGTCGGCTTGCACCCATTGATGGTCGGAGCGCAGGAAGGCCACAATGCTGTTCACATCCTCATCCGACATATGCACGAAGTGCGGCATAATGATGCGGTAGCGCCCATCGCGCCCGATGCCCGTGCGTAGCAATGCAATGACTTCCCCATCAGTCCAGTTGCCGATGCCGTGGTCCTTGTCTTGCGTAATATTCGCGGAGTAGAGCTTGCCGAACTCCTGGGGTACGTCCAGCATCTGGTGACCCGAAAGGGTGTTGGTCTGCTTATTCATATGGCAGTCGACGCAGCTAGCCAGCACCAAGGAACGTCCCATCGCTAGGCGCTCCGGCGTAGCAGCTACGGCGGTAGTAGGCGTGGGAGGCTTGTCGTAAGTCGGGATGCCGCGCGCCTGTACCCACACAATAAATCCTACGACGGCCAGCACTACTACACCTAGCACGCCACCCAGTATTTTAAAGAATTTTTTCATGTAGTATTGGGGTAAGGTTAAGAGCCACAATACTATAGGTTCTGCATGCGTGCCCCAAACCTAGGGCATCACATATATATGTGAGTGGCAGCGATTAGTGAGTGAATAACAAATGCCGCGTTTTTCACCGGCTGCCATTATTGCCTTCGAACCAATGGTGGGGTTAGGCAGTTATATGACTTAGTTGTCTGCTCCTCCGATCTTTTGCCCATCTATCACTCCGGCAGACATACTTTTCCCTCTTTATGATCTCAACCAACATCCGTACCCTAGGCGAACTGAAAAAGTCCGGCTATCAGCCTCGCTCAGTGAAGCAGGAATTGCGCGATAATCTGATTGCCAAGCTCCAAAGCAAAGAAGAAGTGTTTCCGGGCATCTACGGCTACGAGGAAACGGTTATTCCTGACTTGCAGCGCGCTATTCTGAGTATGCACCACATCAACCTGCTAGGTTTGCGTGGTCAGGCCAAAACGCGTATTGCTCGTCTGATGGTAGACCTGCTCGACGAATATATTCCGGTGGTGGAAGGCTCGGAGTTGAACGACGACCCGTTGCAACCACTGTCGATTTATGCTAAAAATCTGATTGCCGAGAAAGGCGACGCAACTCCGGTGTCTTGGCTGCACCGCTCGGACCGCTACACGGAAAAGCTAGCTACGCCCGACGTATCAGTAGCTGACCTTATCGGCGACGCTGACCCCATTAAAGCGGCCACGCTGAAGCTGCCGTATTCGGATGAGCGCGTGATTCACTTCGGCCTGATACCTAGGTCCCACCGTGGCATTTTCGTTATTAACGAGTTGCCCGACTTGCAGGCACGCATTCAGGTGTCGCTGTTCAACATCTTGCAGGAAGGCGACATTCAGATTCGCGGCTTCAAGGTGCGTTTGCCGCTGGATATCCAGTTTGTGTTCACCGCTAACCCCGAGGACTACACCAACCGCGGCTCCATCGTGACGCCGCTCAAGGATCGTATCGATTCCCAGATCATCACGCACTACCCCAAGTCCATCGAGATTGGAAAGCGCATCACCAAGCAGGAAGCTCGCATCAAAGAGGAACAGAAAGGCATGGTGACCACCAACGAAATCGTGAGCGACTTGGTGGAGCAGGTGGCCGTAGAAGCCCGCGGCTCCGAGTTCGTGGATGCGAAAAGTGGTGTATCGGCTCGTCTGACCATTGCCGCCTACGAAAGCCTGATCAGTGCGGCCGAGCGTCGCGCTTTGATCAACGGCGAGAAGAAAACCTACATCCGCGTAGCCGACTACCTAGCTGCCGTGCCGGCCCTCACGGGTAAGGTGGAACTGGTGTACGAAGGCGAGCAGGAGGGAGCCGGCATTGTGGCCGAGAAGCTCATGGGCAAAGCCATCCGCACGCTGTTCCTGAACTACTTCCCCGACCCCGATAAGCAGAAGAAAAAGAAGAACATTCCGAACCCCTACAAAGAGGTGCAGGATTGGTTCGGCACCGGCAACACCGTCGACGTGCTCAATGATGGTTCCGACAAGGATTACCAAAAGGCGCTCGATCAAGTGCCCGGTCTGCGCAACATCGTCACGTTCCTGCACCCCAACGAGGACAAGGAAACGACCTACTTCCTGATGGAGTTCTGTCTGCACGGCCTGGCCGAGCACAGCCTCATCTCGCGCAACCGCGTCACGGCTGGCACCCAGTTCAAGGACCTGCTCAGCTCGATGTTCACCATGCCTAGCTTCGGCGGCGATGATGACGACGAGGACGAGGACGAAAAGCCCCGCGGCCGTCGTCGGTAAGTCTGACTTAGTAGCTACTGTAGTAGGAATACCAAAAAAAGCCGCTCCTGATTCCAGGAGCGGCTTTTTTGTTGATAGCGGAAGAGCAACCTAGGTTATCCTTCGTTTACCACGATCTTCTCAATCTCGTCGTTCTGGCGAATCTGGTCAATCACCTCTTCGCCTTCTATCACGCGGCCGAACACGGTGTGTACCCGGTCGAGGTGGGCGGTGTTCTGGCGGTTATGCACGATGAAGAACTGCGAGCCACCGGTGTCTTTGCCGGCGTGGGCCATGCTAATCACGCCACGGTCGTGGTACTGGTTGCCGCCGGAGGTTTCGCACTTGATTTTGTAGCCTGGGCCACCTGTGCCGGGCATACCTTTCGCGCCGGGCTTCGTGTTCGGGTCGCCGCCCTGAATCATGAAGTTTGGGATGACGCGGTGAAACCTGGTGCCGTCGTAGAAGCCGCTTTTGGCCAGGTCGGTGAAGTTCTTAACGGTGTTCGGAGCGTCTTCTTCGAAGAACTCCAGCTTCATAACGCCTTTGCTGGTGTGAATTTCAGCAGTTTTCATGTCTGGAAAGTTGTAGGTGGGGAAATGGTGCTTCCGCCGCTAAAAGGGCGAAAGTGGGGCAAAGGTAACTATTTCACTCTGGGAGCGGCATCCACCAGCCCGGCGGGTGCGTAGGTTGCGGCAGGAGCAACGGCGGCGTATTTTCGCCTTTTCTTATCCGACTCATTTATTCATTTCGATTGCTCAACTTATACATGAAAAAGACGTTCCGAACGACTTCATTTTTCCTGCTCAGCACGACGCTCCTGGCCGCTGGCCTCGCCGGGTGTGGCAACGACAACAGCAAAGGTGCTGATGTCACGACCGAGGCACCTAGCTCCGGCATGACCGTCGCAGACTCGGCCAACATGCCCACCGACTCCGCCCGCATGGGCAAAGCCGACGGCGTGATGGTCGATGGCGTAGCCATGACCCCCGACCGCAGCATCGTGCAGAACGCCGTGCAGGCCACAGGTATGCGGACGCTGGTGCAAGCCGTGCAGGCTGCCGGCCTCGACGGCACGTTAAGCGGCCCCGGCCCGTACACCGTGTTTGCGCCCTCCAACGCGGCCTTTGATAAACTCCCCAAAGGCGCAATGGCCGGCCTGATGAAACCCGAAAGCAAAGACAAGCTCGCAGGCTTACTCAAGTACCACGTCATTGCCAGCCGTCTGCTCGCCGCCGACCTGCGCGACGGCCAGGAGCTAACCACGATGAACGGCGAGAAAATCAAAATCTCGGTGAAAGATGGTAAGGTGATGATCAACAACGCCACCGTCACGACGCCTGATGTAGTTTCAAACAACGGCGTAACGCACATCATCGACACGGTACTCATGCCGCCCGCCGAGACGGAGTAACCTAGGTTTCGTGCTTATCTTTTCTTGTCTGTCATCCTGAGGAACGAAGGACCTCCCTTGCCTAAACCCCAACTATCCTAAAAGCACCAAACCCTTGATTAACCTAGGTGGTTGATCAAGGGCTTTTGGTTGAAAAAGAACTTGTCGGTAAATAGAGGGAGGTCCTTCCTTCGTCAGGATGACAGAAGAGGAGTATCCATTAATGCCGGTTGTCCTCATTATTGAGCATACTCAGGTAGCTGTCGTAGCGGGGGAGGGCAATTTTGCCTTTCTCCACGGCTTCGCGGACGGCGCAGCCCGGCTCGTGCACGTGGGTGCAATTGTGGTAGCGGCATTGGTTGAGCAACGCTCGCATTTCTGGGAAGAAGTGCGCTAGCTGCGCCGGCGGAATATCTACCAAACCTAGCTCCTTAATACCTGGCGTATCAATTAAATACGTGCCGGGTCGTACTTCCAGCATTTCGGCGAAGGTGGTGGTGTGCACGCCCTTATCGGAGAACTCACTGATTTCGGCGGTTTTCAGATCCAGGTCCGGGACCAGCGCATTGATAAGCGTGCTTTTGCCCACGCCCGAATGACCGGAAAGCAGCGTGAGTTTGCCATCCAGCAGCGCATCAATCTCAGCGACGCCCTCGCCGGTGCGGGCTGCGGTGAGCAGGCTAGGGTAGCCCGTGCGCTTGTACATCTTCTGAATCTGCTGCTGATACTCAGCTAGTTCTTCGTCGTAGAGGTCGGCTTTGTTGAAGATAATCGTGACCGGAATGCTGTACGCCTCCGCCGTCACCAGGAATCGGTCGATAAACCCGAACGACGTGGCCGGCGACACCAGCGTGACCACCAGCAAGGCTTGGTCGAGGTTGGCCGCTACGATGTGGGCGTGCTCCGTTTTGTGCACCGAGCGACGAATGATGTAGTTGCGGCGCGGCTCGATGTGATGAATCACGCCCGCGCCTTCCGTCTGCTCTTCCACCGTGAACTCCACCTGGTCGCCCACGGCCAGCGGGTTGCTCACCTTCAGGCCCTTGTTCTTGAATTTGCCCCGCAGCCGGCAGCGGTGCAGCTGCCCCGTACCTAGGTCGCGCACCAAATACCACGAGCCCGTTGATTTAACGACAATACCGGTCATAGAGTAATTGAGTAGCTGAGCACCTGAGTAAATGGAAGAGAGGCTAACAAGGGGGTAATACTAAAGGATTGTTCAAGGAAAATTACTCAGCTACTCAATTACTTAGTTGCTCTTTAGGCAAAGCTGCCATGATTTTGGCCGTGGCGCCGGCGTGGTCGAGCACGTAGTTGCGGTTGGTGCTGCTGGCGGCTTGGCGTAGTTGCTCGTCTTGTAGCCACGCCCGCAGAACACTTTCCAGGTGCGCACTGGTTTCTACCGTTTTTGCACCACCTAGGGCAACTAAGTCGTTGGCTTCCTGAAACTTTGCGTAACGTGGCCCAAAGGCCAGAGGCAGCCCAAACACGGCTGCTTCCAACGTGTTGTGTAAGCCTTTTCCGAAAGCACCGCCCACATAACCTATTGACCCATAGCGGTACAGCTCGCGCAGCAAGCCAATGGAATCAATAACCAGAATGCTAGCTTGTGCTACCGTCGCAGGCTGCGCAGCGGAGTAGCGCACGGCCTGCCCCGGCACGATGGCTTCGAGCTGCCGTAAGCCCGATTCGTGCAGCTCGTGCGGCGCTACGATAACGCGCAGCTTAATATTATCCGCCATCATGTGCCGCAAGGGAGGAGCTAGTACCGAAATATCTTCCGGCCAGCTGCTGCCCACCACCAGCACCGGGGCCTTGTCGGCCACAAAAGCTTCCAGCAGCGGCAGCGACCTAGGTAGCATGGCGGCCGTACTCACCACCGTATCAAACCGCGTGTCGCCGGCTACGCTTACCTGCCTGATGTCAATGCCGCGCAACAGCTCCGCGGAGGTTTCATTCTGAGTGAAAATATGCGTGAAGCTGCCGAGAATACGCCGGAACAAACCGCCCCAGGGCTTGAAAAAAGCTTGATCGGACCGGAAAATAGCTGAGACGCAGATCGTCGGGACGTGGCGGCGGTGCAGCTCGGAGAGGAAGTGGTACCAGAACTCGTACTTCACAAAGACCGCTAACCTAGGTTTTACCACGTCCAGAAAGCGACGCGCGTTGGCCGCCGTGTCGAGCGGCAGGTAAAATATGTAGTGCGCGCCAGGCCAGTTCTTGCGCACGCTGTAGCCCGAGGGGGAAAAGAACGTCAGCACAATTTTGTAGTGCGGGTACTGCTGTGCAAACGCCTCTATGAGCGGCCGGCCCTGCTCAAACTCGCCCAATGAGGCGCAGTGAAACCAGGCCAGCGGCGCCGTCTCAGCGCGTAGCGTTGCCTGAATATGCACCAGCAAACCGCGCCGACCGGCTACCCACTGAGCTGCTTTGGGGTTAAAGGGCGCTACTACTTGCAGCAGCAAGGCATACAAACGGAGCGCAATGTTGTAAAGCAATAACAAGGATGAAACGCCGAAAGCGTAGTAGTTGAGAGTACAAAAGTACGCGTTTGCCGGCCTTCCAAACGAGAAGAAGCCTCAACGCCGGGCGCTGAGGCTTCTCTGAGAAGCTAGAAAGCTAGCTTTTGCGCATTATTTCAAAGCACCCTGGCTGGTTGATTCGTGCCAATCGGCGGGGCAGGCCTCGCCGTTCGTCTCGAAAAATTGCAGCGCCGCCACTATACGCAACGCCTCATCGATGCTGCGGCCTAGGGGGCGGTCGTTCACAAGCTGATGGCGCACAATGCCATCTTTATCAATGAGAAACAAGCCCCGATACGCCACCGGCGAGCCCACAAACACCATTTCGCCCGCGTCGTTGTAGTCGTAGTGACCACCCAGTACATCGTAGTTGGCCGAAATGGTTTTGGTTGCGTCGGCTACCAGCGGGTACGTGACGCCCGCGACGCCACCCTGGTTGCGCGGTATCTGCTGCCAGGCCAAGTGGGCGCTGTGCGAATCGGTGGAGCAGCCGACTACAGCCACGCTTTTAGCGTCAAATTCAGCCAGTCGGTCCTGAAAAGCAAGCACTTCCGTAGGGCAAACCGCCGAAAAGTCGGAAGGATAAAAGTAGAAAAGCACGTGCTTCTTACCCAGGTAGCGGTCGAGCGAAAATTCATCTTCAATCTGACCGTCAATAACGGCTTTTGCGCGGAAGGATGGAGCACGTTTACCAACGAGAACGGCCATAAGAGTCAATACGGTTTGGTGAGGGAAATGCTGGCTGGCGTACGCAGCCTGGAGGCTAGCTTGTGGACAGCTGATAGCCGCCTCTAGCCCAGGTGAGTACGCGCTAGTTATAGAAGCAGAAAACGTTGCTCCAATTCTAGTAGCCTTATACCACGGATAAAGCAAAACAGTTGGCTGCCAGCTCTTCTACAGCTTTGTTCCCCCAAAGGAAACAGGCGAGCCTTGCGCTACCTAGGTTGATAAACCGCCGCGCAGTTGCTGATCCTGTTGCTTTGTTTTTACACCTATATAGTCATGTACTTTGACTTTCCGGGTAAAATCTCTTTCGTTTCCGGGCAAAGTTCTATTGCTGAACGCCGAAAAAGGTTACTTTTGACTGCATACTACTGCTTCTTTCTTTTCCTTATTTATGGATCATAACTCACTGGCGCTGCCCGTTGGGACTACCCTCGACCGCTTTATCATGCGCAAGCAGGAGGATTTCCCGTATGCTACCGGCGAACTCTCTCAGCTGCTACGCGATATTGCACTCGCTACCAAAATCGTTAACCGTGAAATCAATCGCTCGGGCCTGATAGATATTGCCGGTGCTTACGGCAACCGCAACGTGCAGGGCGAGGATCAGCAAAAGCTAGATGTCGTTGCGAACATTCGCTTTATCCGGGCGCTGCGCAATGGGGGCGAGGTCTGCACCATTGTGTCGGAAGAAGACGAAGAAGTGATTCAGACCGGGAACAACCAGGGCAAGTATGTAGTGGCCATGGACCCCCTGGATGGCTCTTCCAACATTGACGTCAATGTCAGCATCGGTACTATTTTCAGTATCTACCGGCGCATATCAGCTACGGGCACCGTCGGCAATGACCAGGATTGCCTGCAACCCGGCACGCTTCAGGTCGCGGCTGGCTACGTTATCTATGGCTCCAGCACCATGCTGGTGTACACCACGGGCAATGGCGTGAATGGCTTCACCTATGAGCCTTCGCTCGGCGAGTTCTTCCTTTCGCACCCCAACATCACTATTCCAGCTACCGGAACGGTTTACTCTATTAATGAAGGTAGCGCCAATTCTTTCTCAGAAGGATTGAACGCCTTCATTGCGCACTGCAAGGACCAGAATTATTCGGCCCGCTACATCGGCTCCTTAGTTGCTGATTTCCACCGCAATTTGCTGAAGGGAGGGATTTACATCTATCCGCCGACCAAGAAAGCGCCTAGTGGTAAGCTGCGCCTGCTTTACGAGTGCAACCCGTTGGCCTTCATCGTGGAGCAAGCCGGTGGCAAATCCAGCAACGGTCGCCAGCGCACCATGGAAATCGAGCCTACCGGTCTGCACGATCGTTGCCCGCTCTTTATCGGGTCCAAGGAGTTGGTTGAAAAAGCAGAAGAGTTCCTGGCCGCTGAATACTCCGACGCGTCGGCCGTAAATAGCTAGCTTCTACACAATCGTTAACGTGAGAGTCCCAACACGAAGAAGGCCGCCCGATATGTTCGGGCGGCCTTCTTCGTGTTGGGACCGTACCGACCGAGGTCGGCAGAGGATAGAACCTAGGTTCTACGCGGTTTTTTCAGCGGCCTCCGGATTGCCTTCTGCGGTTGCGTCGGCTTCCGTTGGGATGATGCCGGCGGTGCTCAGCGCTTCGTCGGCGGCAGGCTGCTCCTGCTGCGTGCCCGCGTCAGTAGTTTCCTCAGTGGCGGCCTGATACTCTAAGCGGCTGCTCACGGCCTGGTACCACGTCACCAGCTTCTTGATATCCGACAGATACACCCGCTGCCGGTCGTAGTCGGGGATGATTTCGCCCATAAAGTTCACCAAGTCACGGTCATCCGATTTGTTGGTCACGGGGAGATTGGTGCCGTATTTCTGGTACACTCGGTCGAATACCTCCGTCAGCGGTATCGTCTGGTCGTAGTCCTGAGTGTAAATGGAAATCTCCTGCAACAGCGAAACCTTGTTGCGGGCCGAGGCTACGGAGCGCGTAGCACGCTCGTCCAGTGATTCGATAATCACGCCGGCGCGGGTGGGGCGCACTAAGCGGTAAAGACCGGGCATTCCGCTGATCGCGGCAATTTCCTTCAGGTCGTAAGGCATGGAAAATAAATTAAGCGAAAGATGCAAAGGTAGGGTAGTAGCCGCTAGCAAAGCTAAGTTGGCTTACAGCTTGAATACAACAGGCAGGCTCGTCAGCACGGCGTAGTCGGGCTTCTTGAATTGCAGCAGCTTCACAACGCGCAACGCTTCCTCGCCGCAGCCGCCGCCCACGCCTTTCACCAGCTTCACGCCGGTCATGGTGCCGTCGGTGTTTAGCGTAAAGCTCACAATACAAGTGCCTTGAATACGGTTACGCTTAGCAAGAATAGGGTACTTCAGCTCTTTTTCAATAAAGGCGTACATGGCCTCCTGCCCACCTTCATAATACTCCGCTACGGGAATGTTTTTGCCAACGTGGCCCGGTGCTGCTGGAGCAGCCTCGGCGGCAGGAGCCGGAGTAGTCGCGGGAGCCGGTGCATTGCTCTTAGTCGGAGCCTTTTGTGCGAAAGCCGGGGCAGTTGTGGCCAGCATGCCGAAAGCCAGCGCAAATGTGATTTTTTTCATGAAATAAAGACCAAAAGGAGAAAGCAATGAAAAGTTATTGTCAGGAAAAGGCAATTACAAAGCCAACTTACGAATCCTGAGCCGTTTGGGCCAGCTGCCGATTCACGTCTTCGATGAAGTTCAGAATCTCAGCGCGGCCCGTCTTCTCCGCCGCCGACGTAATGAAGTGACGCGGCAGTTCATCCCAGGTTTCCTGTAGCTTAGCCAGATAATCAACCACGTTCTGCTGGGCCCGCGAGTTCGATAGTTTATCGGCTTTGGTAAACACCAACACAAACGGAATACCTTCCGTGCCCAGCATATCAATAAACTCGATATCGGGGGCCAGTGGCTGATGACGCGAGTCAATCAGTACAAATACGCAGGCTAGGTTTTCGCGCTTCCGCAGGTAGAAGTTGATCATCTTGCTCCACTGCGCGCGCGAATCCTTACTTACTTTAGCGTAGCCGTAGCCAGGCAAGTCGACTAGATACCACTCCTCATTTATTAGGAAATGATTGATTAGCTGTGTTTTACCAGGGAGCGACGAGGTTTTCGCCAGGCTGTTTTGCCCCGTGAGCATATTAATTAAGGAAGACTTGCCCACGTTGGAGCGGCCAATGAAGGCATATTCGGGCAAAGTAGGCGGTGGGCACTGCTCAACCCGCGAATTACTCATGACGAACTTTGCTTCGCGGATGATCATAGGCGAAAAATCAGGTTAGTTGCGTACAAAGGTAGGAGAAAGAGAAAGCCTGAAGAGTGCATAAATTTCTAATAATACCCTTGTTGTTAATGTTGTAGCCCTATATTTGCGCGACTTGGCGGGTAAGGTGATTGCCTCATTCTTTGCTGCTATTGTACTTTACTATGTATGGTATCTATCTTGAAATATTGGATGCTGTAAAGAATGTATTATGAAATCCCTATCTTTGTTCAGTTGTTGATTCTTGCCGCAGATAACTGAATAAGCTTAGAATGAAGTAGAAAGCTGATTTTAGGCTTTTCAAACGCTAAAACATTCTTTGGTTTGAGTTAACCCTGGAACTAGTTTTCAGTATAAAACGCATCTTTCTTAAAGAGTGGCATTCGAACCTGCTACTTTTTACCGAACACCTTCGTAACCGCTTATTTCCAAAACTCCTCCTACAATGGACAACTTAGTCAGAAGGTTATTGAAAGCCTCTTGCGCCTTAGCGCTCGGTGCGGCAATGGCCCAGCCTGCGCTGGCCCAGAGCACGCGCAAGCAGCTGAAAAGCGCAAATAAGTTCTTCGATCAAGAGAACTATCGGGCCTCCATCCCTTACTATGAGCAAGTGTTGGCCAAGGAGCCGAATAATGCCCAGGCGCTGTTCCGGGCTGGTATTGCTTATATGTCCTTTGATAAGGAGAAAGCCAGTGACTACATCTATAAAGCGCAGCGCCTAAAGCCAAAGGTGTCGAAGGATATAGAGTACTGGCTAGGTCGCGTCGACCACCTCAACTACAACTTTGATGAGGCCATCACGCACTTCCAGGCGTACAACGCTACGCTGAAGAAGAAAACCGACACCCGCAAAGCAGAGCTGGCGCAGTTGATTCAGCACAGCAAAAACGCGAAGGTGCAGTTCAACAGCCCCAAGGACATCTTCGTGAAGAACCTAGGTCCGACCATCAACACGGCCTATTCCGAGCACAGCCCCGTAATTTCCGCAGACGACAAGCTGCTGCTTTTCACCTCGCGTGGTCAGGAAGTAACAGGGGCCAACACCAAAGGCAAAGGCATTGCTTCCGACGGAGAGTACTACGAGGATATCTTTGAAACGAAGCGCATCAGCGATGATGAGTGGGAAAAGCCACGCTCACTGAGCGGCGCTCTCAACGGGAAAGGCCACGACGCTTCCATTCAGGTATTCGACAATGACCAGAAAATGCTGCTATACCGGCAAGACGAAAATGGTGACATTTTCTTCTCCGAAAAGGCGGGCGGCGACTGGGCACCGCCGAAGAAGCTGAACGGTAACATCAACTCTAAAGGCTTCGAATCGGATGCCTTTATCACGCCCGATGGTCTAACGATCTACTTCTCAACCGGTAAGTATTCGGAAGATGGAACGCTAGATCTGTACTACGCCACGCGCGAGCCCGGCGGCGACTGGGGACAGGCCAAGTCGCTAGGCAACGTGGTCAATACCAAGTACGACGACGACAGCCCGTACCTGAGCAAGGATGGTAAGACCTTGTACTTCAGCTCACGCGGCCACAACACGATGGGCGGCTATGATATTTTTAAGTCGCAGTGGGATTCGGTGGGCCGCAAGTGGGGCCGTCCTGAGAACATGGGCTATCCGGTCAATACGCCTGATGACGATACTTACTATCGTCTGAGCCCGGATGGTAGCTACGCTTATCTCTCCAGCTACCGCATTGGAGGCTACGGTGAGAAGGATATCTACACCATCAACTACATCAAGAACATCAACATCCGGGGTAAGGTGTTCAGCGCCCGCGACAGCAGTTCTGTGATTCCGGGCGTTGAGCTGGTTTTCTCGGGCACGCAGGCTGATAAAACAGCCCTGAGCTACCGCGACGTAACAAAGCCTGAAACAGGTGATTATGGAGTGAGCGTACTCTCAGGCCGCACGTACCAGGTTTCTGTGTCGAAAGACGGGAAGAACATTACCACGGAGGAATTTGCCGTGCCGATTTCAACCGACGACTCGACCACGGTTACCAAGAACTTCTACGTGCCGTACGTTGATACGACAAGCCAATCAGCTTACGCATTCAAGAAGCTGTACTTCGATACTGACAAGTATAACCTGCGCCCGGAGTCGATTAAGGAACTGGATAATATCGCACGGATCCTGAAAGCAAATCCAGGCCTGAACATCTCGGTGGAAGGTCATTGCGACTCGCGTAACACTGACGAGTACAACATAGAGCTAGGTAACAATCGCTCTACGGCTGCTTATAAGTACTTGCTACGCAAAGGTATATCGGATGCCCGCTTAGTAACGGTAAGCTACGGCGAGCGTCGGCCGGCGGCGCCTAACGATTCGCCCGAGAACATGCAGCTGAACCGCCGCGTGGAGTTCCGGGTGATTCTGAAGGAAGGTGAAACGGCTCCCTCCATCAACTCTGCACAGTCAGGACCAACTGGCACGAGCATGTCGTCGAGTGAGCCTTCCAGCGCTCCGCTCACCACGACCACTGCCCCGCTGGTACCTGGCAAAACCAAGATAAAGCAGGCAGACGGCACAAAGATCAAAACCAAGGTCGACGAGAATTCTGACAAGGTGAAGGTGAAAGCCAAAGGCCCGCAGGGCGAAGAGGCGAAGACCAAAACCAAGAATGGAACCATCGACTCGAAGGCAAAAGACGCCAACGGTGAAAAAACTAAAGTGAAGACCGACAACGACTAAGCCGGCTCACAAACCCTAGGAAACGGGCTGGGCACTGTGTCCGGCCCGTTTTTTTTCAACATAATCGAGGGCGAGGCGTTATGTTTGGACAATTCGTCCTTTCTTTCTTCGTTCTTGGCCTCAGACGTATGACCGTTGTACCCTACAAAGATGACGCTGCCAGCAAAAAGTCGCAGGTAGCCCAGATGTTCAACAGCATAGCTGGCAAGTATGACTTCCTGAACCATTTTCTGAGCGCAGGCACCGACATTTACTGGCGGCGCAAGGCGGTGGGGGAGTTGAAAGAACTCCGGCCAGCGCGCATTCTGGACATTGCGACGGGCACGGCCGATTTCGCGATTGAGACGCTGCGTGCCGCCTCACCTGAAGCGCAGATAACCGGCGTTGATATCTCGGAAGGAATGCTGGACGTTGGTCGGCGCAAGCTGGCAGAAAAGGGGCTCACGCACCGGATTCAGCTGGAGCTAGGTGATTCTGAGAACCTACCTTTCCCGGATAATCACTTCGATGCAGTGACGGCTTCGTTTGGCGTCCGTAACTTTGAGAACCTGAAAAAAGGCCTCGCTGAGATGCAGCGGGTACTACGGCCCGGCGGTAAAGTGGTGATTCTGGAGTTTTCCAAGCCCACGGCTTTCCCGATGAAGCAGGCCTATAACTTCTATTTCCGGCATATTCTGCCGGTGTTTGGCAAACTGATTTCTAAAGACCGCGCCGCCTACACCTACCTGCCCGAATCGGTGCAGGCGTTTCCGGATGGGCCGGCTTTTCTCTCTATTCTGGCGCAGGTCGGCTTCAAAAACCCCTCATGGCAACCTCTTACCTTCGGCATCAGCTCTATTTACACGGCTCAAAAATAACGCGTCTGGCGCTGGTTGCGCTGGCGGTAGTGGGCCTGGCATCTTCCGGGCACGCGCAGGAAAAAAGCCGCACAAAGTCCAGCCGCAGTAAAAGTGGGCATGTGAAGTCTATTACCACCGACAACCTGCCGGGCTACGACGACAAGTGGTTTCACCCCGGTTTTTACATAGCGCCGAACTTCTCGCGCTACCGCATTGAGCAGTCACCTAGCTACATACAGGCCATCAACAGCGGACAGGGCATATCGGCTAACGCGCTGAGCAGCCCTGGCTTCTCGGTCGGCTTTGTCGGTGATGTGCGAATCGCTGATTTCCTGAGCCTGCGCTTTACGCCGGGTGTCAGCTTCTTGTCGCGCCGTATCGAGTTCAAGCCTCAGGGCTACTCGGGGCAAGATACAATTGTGAATCAGGAAGTTGGATCCACCCAGATTGACTTGCCTCTGCTGTTTAAGTTCAAATCGCAGCGGCGCCGCAATACGCGGGTGTACGTGGTAGGGGGCATCAAACCTAGCTTCAACGTAGGCAACCGTCGCAAGGACCCGGAGCTTTTCAAGCTGCGTGCCGCCGACTCAGACCTAGCTATTGAATACGGCGTAGGGCTGGACCTGTTCTATCCCTTGTTCAAGTTTGCGCCAGAGCTGCGCTTTTCCAATGGACTGCGGAACCTGCTGATACCCAGCAACGACATCTACAGCCGAAGCCTGCAACGCCTGACCAGCAACACCGTAACGCTGTACCTGACATTCGAATAGATGATCATTTATCATCTAACATTTACCATTGACCAGTTCTTTTTCTGTTGTTAACAGTGGCTTGATAGTCAATGGGTTGTTAGAATATCTGATAAATGATAAATGGTAATTGCTAAATGAAAAAGACTGCTTTCATAACGGGCGCTTCGTCCGGAATTGGCCGCGCTACGGCTGTTGCGTTAGCCAAATCTGGTTTCCAGTTGGTTATAACAGGTCGGCGCGCTGAGCGGCTGCAAGAGCTAGCCCAGGAGCTAGCTCCTACGCCTGTGCATATTCTCACCTTCGATGTACGCGACCGAGCTGCGGTAGAAGCCGCCGTAGCTAGCCTGCCCACTGATTTTCAGGCTGTTGATGTACTCGTTAATAACGCGGGGAATGCGCACGGGCTAGCGCCCATTCAGGACGGTGAGCCGAACGACTGGGACCTGATGCTGGATGGCAACGTGAAGGGTTTGCTATACGTCAGTCGAGCCTTATTGCCGGGCATGACGCAACGCAAGCAAGGCCACATCATCAATATTGGCTCTATTGCGGGCCTGGAAGCCTACGCCAACGGCAACGTTTACTGCGCTTCAAAAGCGGCAGTTCATGCTCTCACTAAAGGCATGCGGATTGATTTGCTGCCGCAACACATTAAAGTGGCCGAAGTAAATCCGGGCGCGGTGGAAACGGAGTTTTCGGAGGTGCGCTTCAAAGGCGACTCTGAGCGGGCCGCGAAAGTGTACCAAGGCTACGAGCCATTACGCGCCGAAGACGTGGCCGATGTTATTCATTTTATGGTAACGCGGCCGCCCCACGTGAATGTAGCGGAAGTGCTGCTGCTGCCAGCCGCCCAAGGAGCCGCTACGTTGATCAACAAAGAATAAAGCACCTAGCTTTTCTACCTTTAGACAAGAATCTGGAGCAGAATGATTTACTTCGTTCTGCTCTTTTTTATTCCCTATGTCTGGTTATCAATCCCTAGCCGATATTGCTGCTATTGAGCAAACCCCGCTCAGCGCCCGTCCTATAGCTCCGAACACCTTTGAAATGCTGCGGCGTGGCGCAACCATCAACCCCCAGGCTGTAGCGCTACGCTTCGTTTTCAGTGGCGAAAAGCCGACGAACTCGGTCGATTTTCGCTACGTAGAGCTGCTGAAGCGCTTCTACCAGGCGGCTAACCTGTTTCATAACCTAGGTATTGGAACAACGGACGTAATATCCTACGTGCTGCCCAACTTACCCGAAACGGCTTTTACGCTTTGGGGCGGTCAGGCAGCAGGCATTGTGAACCCGATCAATCCGTTGCTGGAACCTAGCCAGATTGCGGAGATTTTGAATGCAGCGGGTACGAAGGTGTTGGTCACCCTACGGGCGTTCCCTAAAACGGATATCTGGCAAAAAGTAGAGGCCATAGCCGCGTCGGTGCCTAGCCTGGAGACGGTAGTTGCCGTTGATTTGCTGTCGTATCTTCCACCGCTTCAAAGGCTTGCAATTGGTGCCATGCGCCTGGGCAAAGGGCGCCCTTCACTGCCAGGCAAGCGCGTAGTAGACTTCAATCAACTACTGAAGCAGCAGCCCGACGACCGGCTCGTATCGGGGCGGCAGATTGCGCCGACTGATACCGCTTGTTATTTCCACACGGGCGGCACCACCGGCACCCCAAAGCTAGCTCCGCTGACGCATTATAACCTCACGACCATTACCTACAGCGCCTCGCAACTGCTAGGCGACAGCACGGATAAGCTGGTGTTCTTCTGCGGGTTGCCGCTGTTTCACGTGAATGGCGTGGTGGTGACGGGTAGCATTCCGTGGTCGTTGGGGCATACGCTAGTGCTAGGTAGTCCGGCGGGCTACCGTGGGCCGGGCATTCTGACCAACTTCTGGCAACTCGTGGAGCATTATCGGCTCTCCTTGTTTAGCGGGGTGCCGACCATCTTCACCCGACTGCTGGAGTTGCCGATTGGCAGCCGCGACGTAAGCTCATTGCGTTACGCTATTTGCGGGGCTGCGCCGATGCCGGTCGAGGTAATTCGGGAGTTTGAGCGCCGCACGGGGCTGCGCGTGTCGGAAGGCTATGGCTTTACGGAAGGCTCTTGTATTAGCAGCGTCACGCCGCTGGGCGGGGAGCCGGTGCCGGGTTCTATTGGGTTGCGCGTGCCGTACCAAGAGGTGAAAGTGGTGGTGTTGGATGAGCAAACAGGTGATTACCAGCGCGACGCAGCCGTGAACGAAAGCGGCGTTATCGTGGTGCGGGGCGCGAACATCTTCCGAGGCTACCTGCAACCCGAGCACAACAAAGGCATTTGGGTCGACACCGGTGATGGTCACGGCGACTTCTACAACACCGGCGACCTAGGTCGGCAAGACGAGCGGGGCTATTTCTTCATCACCGGTCGGAAGAAGGAACTCATCATCCGGGGCGGGCACAATATCGACCCCAAAATTATTGAGGAAGCGTTGGCCCAGCACCCCGCCGTGGCCTTAGCCGCCGCCATCGGCAGCCCCGATAAGGATGCCGGTGAGTTGCCAGTTGCTTATGTGATGCTGAAAACCGGCCAGCAGGCGTCGGAGGTTGAATTGCTAGCTTTTGCTGAAGCCAATATCCCCGAAAGGGCGGCCGTGCCCAAGCACATCTTTATCGCCGCTGAGTTTCCGCTCACGGCCATTGGTAAGATTCTGAAGCCGGTGCTGGTAAAGCAGGAAATCTGCCGGGTGTACGGGCAAGAGCTCGCTAAGCTTTCTGACCTGAGTGTCAGCGGTATTTCCGTGCGAGAGGATAAAAAGCAAGGCTTGGTGGCCGAGGTGAGAGCTACTGGTGGCGTTGATGCAGCTAGCTCGATTAAGCAAGCCTTGAGCGGCTACGCGGTGCCTTGTGAGGTGTACTAGATTGTTTTATCAAACTGCTTATCAATTTCCTTTCGATCATAATCAAGGATCCAGTCATTATACTTAATGTAAAAAGGCTTTAAAGTCTCAAGATCAGGAGCGACAATATCAAGGCCTCTATCGTCATACATGTGAAAGACTAATCTTCGGGTTGTATTTATTAGATGTATTTCTTTGACACTGAGTATACTCTTTCCATCAAGTCGTGGTTGCCTTGGCGGGAAATCTGTATTAGCAATAGCTGATAATACATTTTGATAATTCAGGCGTTCTGCTTCTATTTTGACTATTGCAATAATTTTTTTGCCATTTTGTTCATCGGTTTTGTAAAGGAATGCAGGTCTTATATAGGTAACTTCTTCTTTTATTAAGTTTTGTATTTGCTTAAAAATATAATTTGAGAATCTTATTTTTCTTCTTTTGTATTTGTAGTCAGTAAGTACGAGAAATAAGGCTTCATCATTAGAGAAAGCAGCTTTAAATAGAGCTGTTGCGCGTCTTACAACTTCGATAAAATACTCATCTGTATCTGTCTTACCAGTTTGCAGGTCGAAGCGTAAGCTGAAAGGCCAGTTATAAAATAATGGCGTTCTTATTTCAAGGCCCTTGAAGGTAGTATCTAAGAAACTTCTGTATTCTTGTTTTATTGTTTGCTTTAAATCACCCATAACTTCTGTTTTCTACTTCCGCAAATACCTACTCAAATCTGATACCGACGCAATACCTAGTTGCGCAGCTTGTTGCTGTCGCATGAGCAAGGCATAGGTATTATTGAAGCCAATAGGCGTCAGCCACTCCAGCCCGTAGCGGCGCCGAAATCCTTGCTGCACATAGTGGTACACCGCTTTCGGGTCGCCTTGCAGCGAGTCGACGGTCGCGGGCGAGGGCTGGAGCAACACCAGCAGGCCGGTGCCGGTGTACTCCGGATACAGGTCGATGGCGCCGTTGCGGAGCGCTTCGAAGCAGATGCTGGTACCGCCCAGGCCGGTTTTGGTAGCAACATCCAGGTTCGTATAGCCGCGAATGAGTGCCGCATACATTTCGGCGAGGATATATTGCTCGGAAAAAATCTTGGAGCCTAGCACAATCGTAGCGCCGCGGACTGGCTGCGGAGCGCGCCACAAGCCTCGTTTGCGCAGGAACTCCAGGGCCACAGCGCGGGGCTCCTCGTGTTGGTAATCGACACGATAGTTTAGCTCCGTCATCACGGAGTCGTTGATCTGGCCAGCCAGCTTTTCCAGCACGGGCTGTAACTCGGGGTGTTCGGCTAGCACACGCTGGCGGACGACGGGCGCGGCAAAGTAGGGAGGGAAGGCGCGGCGGTCGTCGCGAAGCACGCGCAGGTGGTAGGCTTTGATACGGCCGTCGGTGGAGTAGCCGTCAATTACGTCAACGTCATGGTTATGAGCAGCTTCATAGACCAGCGCGGGTGCAATAACGACATTAGGAACCTCCAGATGATAGGTGTTGCGCACACCCGGCAAGCCATCGGCCCGCCCGACGAACTCGGGGCTGAACCCAGCCAGCAGCTTGCCTTTGGTGCGAGGCAGCAAATACAAGCCACTGAGCAACGGCAATGCCACCAACAATGCCCCGCCAACGCGCACTAGCCGGCGCACGCTCAGCCGTTGCAAACCGGCCAAGGCGGCATCAAAAGCTAAGGCCAACGCCGCCGCCGGAATAGCGCCCGCCAGAATCATGGCCGGATTATTCAGGGCAATGCCGCCGAAAATGAACTCACCTAGGCCACCCGCCGCAATGTAAGCCGCTAGCGTCGCCACGCCCACGTTGATGACCGTAGCCGTGCGAACACCCGCGAACAGGACCGGTAATGCCAGCGGCAACTCCACGCGGCGCAGAATCTGCCAATCTGTAAGACCTAGGCCCTTTGCAGCTTCCACCACCGCCGGACTCACGCCCTGCACGCCGGCCAGCGTGTTGCGAATAATGGGTAATAACGAGTAGAGGAACAGCGCGAAGATGGCCGGCTTAGGGCCAATACCTAGGGCCGGAATCAGGAAGCCGAGCAAGGCAATGCTCGGGATGGTTTGGAGTATGCCCGTGAAGCCGAGCACCGCCGGGGCCAGGCGCGGACGACGGGTAAGCAGCAAACCGACAGGCACGCCCACCAGCACCGCCAGCAGGAGCGAAGCCGCCGTCAGGCCGATGTGTTCGAGCGTTTGCTGACCTAGCTTACCGGCTTGCGCTTGCCAGAAGGTGAGTAGTTCGGTTAGAGTTTGCAAGCAGCCTCCTCTCGTTGTAAAGCTTCGCCAAAAGCAGCCATAAGTTGCGGTAAATCAATGTGATACTTGCCTGCTCCTAAATCGTTGCTGTTGATTGTAATTCGCTGATGTTTAATATTATGAGTAGCTAGGTCTATAGCCGCTGAGTGAGCAGTATCGCCGTTTGTCAGGTATTCCAATGCTTCCTGAACTGTAGCAGAAAGCGGCAGGCTGGGTGCGTCAGCAGGCGCAACTGGACCGACGGATAAAAACGGCAGCAAATCCGCCAGCCGTAGCGTGCGCAGTTGCAGACCTAGCCTTTCGGCCGCGAAAAAGCGGCGCACGAAGTCGTTAGCAGGCTGAAAAAGTAGCTCACGAGGCGTACCGAGTTGCTGCACGCGGCCGCTGTCGAGCAGGGCGATGCGGTCGGCTAGCTCGAAGGCTTCGACCACATCGTGGGTGACGAGCACGACGGTTTTGCGGCGCAATTCCTCCAACTCCTGAAACTCGTGGCGGATGCTGGCTCTGGTAATCGGGTCGAGGGCGCCGAAGGGTTCATCCAGGAGAATGATGGGCGGATCGGCGGTCAGGGCGCGGGCTAGCCCCACGCGCTGCTGCTGCCCGCCCGAAAGCTGCTGCGGGTATTGGTTGGCAAACCGTTCGGGCGGCAGGTGCAAGCGCGTGAGCAGGGCTTCTGTGCGCTGCGCAATGTCAGACGGCGTGTGCCCAAGCAGGCGCGGCACGATGCCCACATTCTCGGCCACGGTATAGTGCGGCAGCAGTCCAACTTGTTGAATAACATAGCCTATGCCGCGCCGAAGCTGTTCGGGTTGCTGGGCGCGCACATCCTGGCCGTTGACTTCCACAGTGCCAGCCGAGGGCTCGATGAGCCGATTCAGCATCTTGAGCAAGGTGGTTTTGCCGCAGCCACTTGGGCCGAGCAGCACCAGCGTTTCGCCCGCGGCTAGCTCGAAGCTAACATCCTGCACCACAGCCAGGTCGCCGTAGTGCTTACTGAGGTTCTGCACGCGAATGGCGGGAGCAGTGGAAGAAGGAGAAGACACGAATAGAAAAGCCGGACGGTAGAGCTGGTAAGTTAGGACGGATACGGCGAAACAACGAGCCAAAGCACGGCAGATGGTGGTTTGGCTTTATCTTGAGGGCCCGATTCACTCCAAGTTCTTCTCTTTATGTTGCTAAAACGCTTATACTTTTTCCTGGCTAGCTTGCTCCTGAGTTTCCCGCAAATGGCTCATGCGCAAGCCCCGATGGTCTACTCTGCTACCAATCCGCTCGCACATACCTTCTCCATCGTAGCCCGCGACCCTGCCACTGGCGACATGGCCGTGGCCGTGCAAAGTCACTGGTTTTCAGTGGGAACTTCGGTGAGTTGGGGTGAAGCCGGTGTGGGTGTCGTCGCTACCCAGTCCTTTACCAACAAATCATTCGGACTGAGAGGGCTAGCCTTGCTGAAGAGCGGCAAAACGGCCCAGCAAGCGCTTGATGAGCTGCTGGCCAACGACGAAGGCCGCGACGTGCGCCAGGTCGCCATCCTCGATGCGCAAGGCAACGTGGCCACGCACACCGGCAAAAAGTGCGTCGACGAAGCCGGCCACGTAAAAGGCAAGCAGTTTTCGGTGCAGGCCAACATGATGTTGAACAACACGGTGCCTGCGGCGATGGCCAAAGCCTACGAGCAGAACGCTGGCCTGCCCTTGGCGGAGCGGGTGCTGGCGGCGCTCGACGCGGCGCAGGCCGCAGGCGGCGACATTCGCGGACGCCAGTCGGCGGCGCTGCTGGTGGTGCGCGGCAAAGCGACGGAAGGCGCTTGGGCCGACCGCCTCATCGATTTGCGCGTGGATGATAATGACGTGCCGCTGAAGGAACTGCGTCGCTTGCTCAGCTTGCACCGGGCCTACGAGCACATGAACGCCGGCGACCTAGCCGTGGAGAAGAACGACGTGCCCGGTGCTATTCGCGAGTATCAGGCCGCCGAGAAGATGTTTCCTAATAACCTGGAAATGAAGTACTGGCATGCCATTTCGCTGGCTAATAAGCAGCAAGTGCCCGCTGCTATGGCCTTGTTGCGCCCTATCTTCAAACAGGAGCCCAACTGGCGCACCCTCACCGAGCGCCTGCCCAAAGTCGGACTGCTTACAGTGAGTGACGCCGAGCTAAAGCAGATTCTAAGCGTGAAGTAGCCAGGCAGATAGAACCCGTTTTACTATTGCGCTAAACCAATCCCACTCCATTTGCCATGCGTTTTTCTATATTTTTTGCTTTGCTCATCCTCTGGGTGCTGCTTGGCTGCAACCTAGGTCACCAATCAGAAAAGGCTTCCGAATCAGTCACGACCGTGTACCTAGTGCGCCACGCCGAGAAAGACCTCACGCCTGGCCTCACCGATCCGCCCCTGACGCCCGCGGGTCGGCAGCGGGCTATAGCCCTGCGCGATTCCCTGGCGCCGCGCAACCCAGTAGCCCTTTTCACCACCGACACCCGCCGCACCCGCGATACGCTCGTGCCGCTCGAAGCAGCGCTTCAGCTCACGCCCATGAGCTACGATGCCAAAGATCCGGCCGGGCTGGGGGCTCTTATTAAGCGCGAATACACTGGTAAAAAGGTAGTTGTGGTGGGTCATTCGAATACGCTGCTGCCCCTTATTGAAGCGCTTGGCGTGACGCGCCCCATGCGCGAAATTGCCGACGAGCGCTATGATTATCTATTCGAGGTGCGCTTGCCGGCTGAAGGCATCGGCACGATTGGCGTGACGCGCTACGGAGCTCGGCGGTAACCTAGCTTACCGCTCGGCCGGATTTGTAATCCGGCTGTCGGGAGTGGGGGATTTATAATCCCCGCCCGCAACGCGGGCACCTAGGTGTCGTGCCTCATGCGAAGCGGACGGCGCGGTGTCGGCGGATTGCAAATCCGCAGCTCCTCACAGCCGGATTACAAATCCGGCCGAGCAGATAGCTCCCGACGACCGGATTGCAAATCCGGCCAAGCAGTTAACCTAGCTTTTAACTCTCTTTTTCAATTCCTCCACCCGCATGAAGAAACCAGTTACCGTTCTGCTTTTAGCGCTTAGCTACTACCAGCTCACGTTTGCTCAACAAGGCAAGGTGCCTGTGCTGCAAGAAGCCAAACCTGAAACTGTTGGGATGAGCGCCGACCGTCTCCAGCGCATCGACCGGGTGTTGCAGGAATACACTTCGAAAAACCTGGTGCCGGGCGCTATTGCCTACGTGGTGCGCGACGGAAAAGTGGTGTACAACAAGGCGTTCGGGGTAGATGATGCAGCAGCTAAAACGTCCTTGCAGCGCGACGCTATTGTGCGCATTGCCTCCCAGACCAAAGCCATAACGAGCGTGGGCGTGATGATGCTCTACGAAGAAGGCCGCTTCCTGCTCGACGACCCAATTTCAAAGTACATTCCCGCCTTCGCCAACCAGAAGGTGCTAGCTTCCTTCAATGAAAAGGACTCCAGCTACACCACCGTACCGGCCAAGCGACAGGTGACGATTCGCCAGCTGCTCACGCACACGTCGGGCATTGGGTACGCGGTTATCGGGAGCAAGCAAATGAAAGCCATTTACGCCAAAGCGCACGTACCCAGCGGGATTGGTACGCCCGGCGGCTCGCTGGCTACGGCCATGAATACCCTAGGTACGTTGCCGCTGGAGCACCAGCCCGGCGAGCGATTTACCTACGGCCTGAACGTGGATGTGCTAGGTTACCTGATCGAAGTGCTGTCGGGGCAGTCACTCGATGTGTTTCTGCGGCAGCGCCTCTTTGAGCCGCTCGGGATGAAGGATACCTACTTCTACCTGCCCGCCGCCAAGCAGGCGCGCCTGGCCACGCTCTACACGGAAGATGCTACCCGCCACACGATTAAGATGGGAATGCGCGACGGCATGTCGCCCGACTATCCCAAAACGCAGGGCACGTACTTTTCGGGCGGCGCGGGCCTGTCGTCCACTATTCAGGACTACGCCATCTTTCTGCAGATGATGCTCAACGGGGGCGAATACAACGGCCGGCGGGTGCTCAGCCCCACCACCGTGCGCCTGATGACCATCAACCAGATTGGCGACGTAGACCAGGGTGCGGGCAACAAGTTCGGCCTGGGCTTCAGCCTGACCACCGCCAAAACTACCGGCAAGCTAGGCGAGTCGGAAGGTACGTTTGGGTGGGGCGGCATCTTCGGTACCACGTACTGGGTCGACCCGAAAGAAGGCATTGTGGCCCTGCTGTATACCCAAAAATACCCGAACAGCTACGGTGACCTACAGGATAAATTCCGCGTGCTGATCTACCAGGCTTTAACCTCGTCGCGAGTGGCGCACTAGCTGGTTCGTGACCTAGGTCGTGCAACCCAAGCTAGGTTTCCTTGTACCTTAGCCATTCCACGCGAGCTATTGCGTGGCTCGTTCCTGTTCTCAACCTTACACTTAATGATGCACTTCGCTCCGCGCTGGCTGGCTTTGGCTGGGCTAGCCTTCGTCACGACCGCCACTTCCGTATCGGCCCAATCGGGTACGAAAATCGACTCGACTAACATCCGCAAGATCTACGACGAAGCGCTGCTGCGCGGGCAGAGCTACGAGAACCTGCGCCAGCTCACCGGCAAAATTGGTGGGCGCCTGAGCGGTTCGCCGCAGGCGCAGCAAGCCGTCGATTGGGGCAAGGTGACCATGGAAAAGCTAGGTCTCGACCGGGTGTATTTGCAGGAAGTGATGGTGCCGCACTGGGTACGTGGCCCTAAGGAAAAGGCGCAGATCAAGCCCGCAAAAGGGAAAGGTATTGATCTGAATATTTGTGCTTTAGGTGGCTCCGTTGGAACCAACGGTAAAATGCAAGCGGGCGTGGTGGAAGTCGATAGCTGGCAGGAGCTGGCGGCCTTACCAGCTGAGAAAGTCAAAGGCAAATTCGTGTTCTACAACCGCCCGATGAACCCGACCTTCATCGAGACGGGGAAAGCCTACGGCGACGCCGGCGACCAGCGGCGGCGCGGCGCCATTGAGGCTGCCAAGCGTGGCGCGATAGGGGCGTTGGTTCGCTCCTTGTCCCTAGCCCACGACGATTTCCCGCACACTGGCACCATGAGCTACGATGAAAGCGTAACGAAAGTGCCCGCCGCCGCGCTCAGCACCAACGATGCCGATAAGCTCAGCCAACTCCTCAAAGTCGATCCTGGCCTGACAGTAGAGCTGGAAATGGGTTGCCAGCAGCTGCCCGAAGTGAAATCCTACAACGTAGTCGGCGAAATCAAAGGCTCGAAGTACCCTGACGAAATCATCAGCGTCGGCGGCCACCTCGACTCCTGGGACCTAGCCCAAGGCGCCCACGACGATGGCACCGGCTGCGTGCAAAGCATGGAGGTGCTGCGCCTGCTGAAAGCCACCGGTCTGCGCCCCGAGCGCACGGTGCGCGCTGTGCTCTTTATGAACGAGGAGAACGGCACCCGCGGCGGCAACAAGTACGCTGAGCTAGCCAAAGCCGCCAACGAGAAGCACTTAGCCGCCATGGAATCAGATGGTGGCGGCTTTACGCCGCGTGGCTTCGGCATCGAAGGCTCGCCTGCTGTGGTGGCGAAAGTGCAGCAGTGGCGCCCACTGTTTGCGCCCTACAAGAGTGAGGAAATCGGTCCCGGCCACGGCGGCACCGACATCGGCCCTTTGAAAGACCAGGTGAAAGCCCTCATCGGCTACGAGTGCGACGACCAGCGCTACTTCGACATCCACCACACCGCCGCCGACACCTTCGACAAGGTAAACCGCCGCGAGTTAGAGCTAGGTGGCGCCAGCATGGCGGCGTTGGTGTATTTGATGAGTAAGTACGGTTTGTAATCGTCTGTTTTAGTGGAAAAACGCAACCGTCTTTCATCCTGAATGCAGCATTCCGCGCAGCAAGCGGCGACGGAATGAAGGACCTCCCTCTCATAAGCAACTAACTTTCTAAAAAGCGAAAAGCCCTTGATTAACCACTTAGGTTGATCAAGGGCTTTTTGGTTAAGAAGAGAGCTTTTCGCTCATCGGAGGGAGGTCCTTCGCTTCACTTCGTGGCGCTCAGGATGACAGACGTGGTTTTTTTACGTAAGAGCGTAAGACGTAAAAAACGAAGCCAGTGAATACGCTCTACTTAGTTGCCTTGCTACCGCCCGAACCCGTGTTTTCCGAAACGTGGGCCATGAAGCAAGAAGTAAATCGGCTCACGGGCAGCCGTAACGCTGTGCGTCTGCCGCCGCACATCACGCTCATTCCGCCCACGCGGCAGCCAGATGAATTTGAAGCTAGGTGCACCGCCACGCTGGCAGATTTTGCGGCCACGCAGGCGCCGCTTACAGTTGGCTTGCACAACTTCGCTTGGTTTGGCAACCGGACGTTGTTTGTGCATGTGAGCGAAGCCACGGCGCTAAAAACCTTTCACGCGGCTCTTACCGATTGGTGTGCCACGCACTTGCCGGAGGTGCCCCGTGAGAACCGCGCTTTCACGCCGCACCTGACCCTAGCCACCCGCGACCTGCCCGTCGCACAAGTGCCGGAATTGAAGCAGCTTTTTGCGGCTCGTTCGTATGCAGCATCATTTGCTGTACAGAACTTTACGTTGTTTCGGCACAACGGGCAGCAGTGGCAGCCGCGCGGGACGTTCGATCTAGGTCGGTCTTAGAACATTCGCTTTAGTTCTTGTTTTGGTGATATGAAAATCATCATCGTCGGTGCTACGGGCACCATTGGCAAAAAAGTAACCGCCGCGCTGGAAAACGACCACGAGCTTGTAAAAGTGGGCTCGAAGAGCGGCGACATTCAGGCCGATATTACCTCGTCGGAATCCATTGAAGCCATGTACAAGCAAGTCGGCGCGTTTGATGCGCTGATCAGCACTGCCGGCGGTGCGCACTTCGGTCCTCTCACGGGCATGACGGCCACCGATTTTCAGAAGGGTCTGAATAACAAGCTGCTAGGTCAGGTAAACCTGGTGCTCATCGGCCAGCACTACATCAACCCAAAAGGATCGTTCACGCTTTCCTCCGGCATCTTGTCGGATGATCCAATTCGCAACGGCGCCAACATCACGACAGTAAATGCCGCCGTGAATGCCTTTGTGTTGGCTGCTGCCATTGAACTGGAAAATGGCGTGCGCATCAACGCCGTCAGTCCCGGTCTGGTCGAAGATTCGGCGGCCATGCTGCCCGCTTTTCCCGGCCATGCACTCGCCAAAATGGACGTAGTAGTGCGGGCTTACCTGAAGAGCGTACTCGGCGCTCAAACTGGGCAGGTGTATCCGGCTGTTTAACAAAGGCTACCGTTTTCACCTGCATTCAAGCAAACAAAAAAAGCCCAACGACCTAGGTCGTTGGGCTTTGCAGTTCCGGCCACGTAGCTGCAAAAGCAACTACGGTACGCTTAATTATTCCGAGCAGGTTGAGGAGTCCGGGTTTACAGACCTAGGTATCTACCCCAGATTCCTCGCCCTGCTCGGAATGACAAGCGCAGTTAGTTTGCTTCCAAAATCTGGAAAAGCTCGTCGAGCTTTGGCGTCAGGATGATTTCGGTGCGGCGGTTCAGGGCTTTGTTGGTGGGGGTGTCGTTGACGGCTACCGGCGAAAACTGAGAGCGGCCCGAAGGCGTCACCTGCGCCGACGGTAGGCCCGCTTGGGTCAGAATGCGCGTAATTTCGGTAGCGCGCAGCACGCTCAAGTCCCAGTTGTCCTTCATGCCCGCAATGCGGGCAATCGGCACGTTATCGGTGTGGCCTTCCACCAGCACGTTCACGTCCTGGTTGCCTTTCAGCGCTTCAGATAGCTTTTTCAGCGCATCGACGCCTTTCGGGTCTACTTTCGTCGAGCCGGACTTAAACAGCAGCTGCTCGGAAAGCGATACGTACACTTTGCCGTTCTTCACGTTCACTGTCAGGTCGTTAGCGTTGAAGCCTAGGAGCGCATCACCAACTTTCTGGCGCAACGCTCGCACGGCGGCATCTTTCTGATCGAGGATGCGCTGCATTTCGGCAATGCGGGCTTCCTTGGCTTTCAGGTCTTCCTGCGTGGCACCTAGGCTGGAGTTCAACTGACTAACCTGCTGATTTTTGCTGAGCAAGCTAGCTTTCAAGGCTTCTTCATTCTGCGCACTTTGCTGCTCCAGGGCAGTTTTTTGGGTTTGCAGCTGGTCGCGGGCGCTGGTGAGCTCAGCATTCTGAGCTTGCAGGGCTTTGTACTTCTTGGAGGAAACGCAGGAAGTACCGGCCGTGAGCAGCCCTACGCCGAGGAGAGCAGTCAGTGCAGTACGGGAGAAGGAAGGATGCATAGCGAAAGAGTGTGTAAGTGAGAACAGCTGATGAAGGGTGAAACGGTAGCGCTTACGGCTGAGTTGCGGACTGGTTAAGCCCGCGCCGCCAACCAGCACGAGGCGCGAAGTAACGTGAAAGTAAAATAGGATATCCATCTTTGAGCTCAGCTATTGGCAACCATTCGGGGAAGGAAGCGTAACGGCCCGGACGGCTACTGAAAGTCTGCCTGGCGAAGCAGCCAGATCGGTCGGGCCCGCGTATCTGTTGTAGCTGCTCATTCTAGTTGTTGTTCATTTGCGTATTCTGTCTCCTTTCTCTGGTCGTTTTTGGCGGTGCTTCTTGGTCTGCGTAGGCCTAGGTTGCCTGGGGTGGCCAGCGGTAAGCCTGGGCGCGCCGCCCACTGCGCACTATTGGGTTTTTCTGCGGAATAAGGCCGGTATGCGCCTGAATGCAGCCAAGTACTTCTCACCGCAGGCCCAAGCGCGGCGGCAGCGCCAGCACTTACCCGCCGCCGATAGCTCCGATTTCCCTGTACGGCCCGACTACGTGCGCCAGGTGCAAGCCCTCACTGATACTGTTACGTTTGTCAGTCGGTGGTTCAATGCCATTGCTTGCCAGGCAACACCCGCGCAGGTAGCGGCACTGCGGCAGCTGCCTGGAGTACGAGCAGTAGCAATTCGGGAGGCAATAGACCTAGCTCCCGCGAGCCGCGCCGAGCCAGGGAAGCCGGGCGAACAAGACCTCACTGCTGCCGACCGTCAACTGGCCCGGCGGCAAACGGCTAGCCTAGGTGCTGCCGCTTTCAAGAGTGCGGGGCTGACTGGCCGCGGTCTGCGCATCGCCATCTTCGACGTCGGCTTTCTGGGCGTCGACCGGCATCCGGCTTTTCAGCATATCATTCAGAATAAGCAGATTGTAGCCACGCACAACTTCGTGCGGGAGCATACGTCGGTGTTTGCCAGCGGCCGGCACGGCACCGAAGTGCTTTCCTGCATTGCCGGCGTGTTGCCCGATGGTACGAACCTAGGTCTGGCCCCGCAAGCGGAGTTTCTGCTGGCCCGCACCGAACGGCTCTACCGGGAGCTGTACGTGGAGGAAGAAGCGTGGCTGGCCGCCGTGGAGTGGGCCGACCGCAACGGCGCCGATATCATCAACTCCTCGCTGGGCTATACCAACCGGCGCTACTTCCCCGAGCAGATGAATGGCCGCACCAGCCTGGTAGCCCGCGCCGCCGAGCTGGCCGCCCGCAAAGGAATACTGGTCGTAAACGCGGCCGGCAACGACGGCGACGATGAAGAGTGGCACACCGTCGGCACGCCCGCCGACGGCGACTCTGTGCTGGCCGTCGGTGGCCTCGACCCCGACACGTATCTGCACATCGACTTCAGCAGCTATGGCCCGGCCGCCGGACGACTCAAGCCCAACGTGGCGGCCTTCGGCACGGTGCTGGCCGCCGCGCCGGGCGGCGGCTACGTGCGCACGCAGGGCACTTCATTTTCTAGTCCGTTGGTGGCGGGCTTCGCGGCCTGCGCCTGGCAGCAGAATCGGAAACTCTCGGTGATGGAGCTGTTCGCCAAGATTCAGGAATCGGCTAACCTGTACCCATACTACGACTACGCGCATGGCTACGGCGCACCACAGGCTAGGTTTTTCGTGAACAACGCGGGGAAATCAGGGCCTGAAACAAGCACACCTTCCTTCGATTTTGTACGCCAGGATAGTCTGCTGGCTGTCGTTATCCGGCCTGAAGCGGCCACCGAGCCGGTGCGCACGCTGCCGCTCTACGCCGACTCCGTGGTGGCCGTCACGCCGGCCACTTCGGCTGGCAACGTGCCGGCCGTCGGGCGCGAAGAGCCGGTGCGAACCTCCGCCGGAGATGCGCCGCCTACCGAGACGCTGGCCGATCCGGCCCCGCTGCCGCCCACTCACCCCGACTACCTGTACTGGCACCTGGCCAATGCGAAAGGCATGTTGCGCAGCTACGAAGTGCGCGACGTGACGCAGCGGGCTGTGCTGCGCATCGCGTTGCGGCGTCTTCAGCCCGGCGATGTGGTGCGGGTACATTACCGGGGCTACACCCAAAGCTACTCGCTCCCATGAGAATGAAGTCGTTGCTGCTGATGGGCGGCCTAGGTTTGTGGCTAGGGCTAGGTGTGCGCCCGGCGCAGGCCCAGCGCGTGCTGCTGCGCGCCGATGTGGCGGAGGATACCACGCGCACCAGATCCGGACCCAATCGCGCGTATTTTGGGCACCTATACCTAGGTTACGCACCCGTTGTGGGCCGGGCATCCGGGCCGGGGGCGGAACTGCGGTTTGGGCGTTCCGGAGAATTGCAGGTGGGCGTACGGAACAAGTTCCGGCTGACGCAAACTTTGGCCCTGGGCGCCGATCTGCGCTATGCTCGTCTGGTGTATCATTTGGAGCAAAATGACCAGAAAATCGTACCGACTACCACGCGTTACGAGCGGGAACGCCTCACCTTGTCGCAGTTGCAGGGCGAAGCCTTTGTGCGCCTCAATGCTGGCCGTCGCGGCAACGCTGTTGGGCGCTACCTCGATCTGCTCGGGTGGGGCGGCTGGGTGTTGGGCTCGGCGCATTATTACCAGGAGCCAGCGTCGGCCGGGGCTAAAAAGCGGAAGGTAACGGAGCGCGGCCTTGGGTATATGTCTCGCTGGCCCTACGGCGTCGGGGCGCGCCTGGGGTCGGGGCGCCTGGCCGTGGTGGGGCGCTATCGGCTGTCTAATACCTTTGTGGGAGAAGCGAAAAACCGCTACCCGGAACTACCGCGCTGGACGGTTGGACTGGAGCTGGGCTGGTTTTAGGTATATAGTAAAAGCCCAATTATGTCTTACTTTTTACATAAAACAAGCGCCTGTTGCGCATTCTGGTATAGAATTGGCTGCAAAGCTAGGGTATCCTGACCAGGCAGCTGAGAGATGCCGTACTTGCCGGACTGATATTGATGAATGTGGACCACTCAATTATGAAAAAACTTTTTCTCCCTGTTGCCTTCGTCGCTTTGTTGCAAATGACCTCCTGCATCACGACTGAACGGGAAGTAGGATCTGCTAAAAACCAGCAGAAATATACCCCTACGCCCGGCAACCGCATCACGGAGCGCAGCGTGCTGAATAAGGTAAATGCCCAGCATTATTTTACGAGCATCAAAGCTAAAGATCAGTTTGTGCTGCTGTTGCAGGGAAGCAAGATCGTGAACGCGCAGGCGCGCTTTATCATCCTGACCAGCACCGGCGACACGATCCGCAAGGAGACGATTCCGGCTGCCGCCCTGCTCAAAGCCAGCGACCTAGACGACCCGCAGGCCGCCACCGTCCGCGACAAAGAAATTGCCATTCTGAAGACGATGAACACCTTCTTCCGCGAAGACCACTTCACGCAGCCAGCTATTCCGCGCGCGGCCGTGCAGCCCGCCAACGTTGACGCCCAAGCTTGGTCTGCCGTGCGCGCCGATACTAAAGCCATCGGCTTCGACTACATAGCCGCCGGCGGAAAAGAACGCCGCATTGCTTACGCCAAAACCCTGCGGAAAGCAGTGATTATTGCAAACTAGGTTGGTTGTCTAACTTTCAGAAGGATATGTAAAAAGCCCGCATGTAGCGGGCTTTTTTGTTGGGCGTTTAGTGGCCCGTTTAATTTTAAACGCGGCTGACAGGTGCAGTAGGAACGCGCCACGGCGCGTTCGTCGTTGAACGGCTTGAGTTGAACAGTCTTTTACGGAAAGACAATCATTCAGCAAGCGGCCCGGACGAGGAACGCGCCGTGGCGCGTTCCTACGGCGCTTCGACCGCCGCCGAAATTCTACCTGGGTAGTACGGGTGTAAAACAAAAACGCAGCGCAGCACTCAGTACAAGTGCTACGCCGCGTTTACTAATCCAATCACCGCTGAAAAGGTACTTCCCCGCGCATGAATATCGCGTGAAGTAGCAGGTCAGGATTTAAGTAGTTGGGGTAAGCCAGCCCACCGTTCCTTTAGCGCTACGCACCAGCCGAAAGCCGGCAAACTCGCCTAGCACCGCCACGCTCGTGCGGGCGGGTAAGGTATCGAGTGTCACGGCCTTGGTAGTAGGCTGCGCGTACAGATCCATAGCAGCCGCCAGCGCCTCGCGCCGCAAGGGCGTGGTGCTAGCGGGCACCACCGCCTTCGCGGCCACGTAGCCAACGCGGCCATCCGGCCGTTCTACGCGGTACCAATCAGATTGCAAGCCAATTATCAACAGCGGCGTGTCGTGGGCCAGACCCGCCAACTGGCCGCCGTTCGCTGCCGGACTGCGGCGCAAATCGGTGCGCTTTTCCCGCACGCGCACCCACTGACCTAGCTGCTCGGGCGCAGTGCGCGGGGCTGCGGGCACCGCATCGGCGTGGCGCACAAACGGCAGCGGGTCGACGGCACCCTGCCCGGCGCGGTAGATGCCGAAGTGCAGGTGGGGCGAGGTGGTGCGGGCGTTGCCGGTGTTGCCCACCAAACCTAGGGTATCACCCACGCGCACCGTCTGGCCGGGCTGCACCAGCTGCTTGTCGAGGTGGGCGTAGTAGAGGTGCTGTCCGTGCTCGGCATCGGCCAGCCATACCACGTTGCCGCCTAGCTTCGTGACGCCGGTGCGGGTAATCAGGCCTGGCGCGGCGGCAATGGCGGGCGTACCGCGCTTAGCAAAAATATCAATGCCTTCGTGGCGCCGTGCGCCGCCGTCGCGCGCCATACCCCAGAAGCTGCCCACGGCCGCGTCGGTTTTGCCGCGCACCGGAAAGCCCAGCGAAGGCGCCCGCCGGATACTCAGCGTGTAGCGCCCATTGCGCAGCAGCTCCGGCTGCACCCGCAGCAGGTGCTGGTGGTCGTCTTCGGCCACGTAGCTGAAAGATAAATCGGCTGTATCGGCGGAGGCCAGCAGGCGCGGCGTACGGTTGTCGGGGTTCAGTTCAAAGGCATCGAGGAAGACGTGCGCATCGGTGCCGGCGCTGAGGGTGAGGTCGATACGCACGGTTTCGCCCGTGCGCACGCTATAGCGATACGAAGCCGACGTTGCCTTGTCGGCGCGGAAAAGGCCGGTTTCCTGGAACGGCAGCGTCACCACCAGCGAGTCGTGCAGAGCGCGGTCGGCGGCCGCCAGCCAGTCCCGACCTAGGGCGGTCTGGTCAAGGCCCGCCTGGCGCAGGCGCCGGGCGTACGTATCGTGCGGCGTAGTCTTCTGAAAAATAGCTTGCAGCGTTTGTTGTTTGCCGCAGGCGGTGAGCAGGAGAAGCAGGAAAGTGTAAGAAAGAAAAGCGCGAAGCGGCTTACGTAGCATAGAAATTTAGCGGTAAAACTATACTTTCTAAACCCTGCCCAGCCGCTACTAGTTCGTTCTAGGCAGCAACCTAGGTTTTGTACGCTGCATCGGCCCATTGATCCGCCGTAGCTGGTTTGCCGCTGTACGATGCGGGTAGGGGTGAGCGAAAATGCAAGCCCCGGCAGCCCCGCCAGGAACAATGGCGTAAGTTGAATTCAAGCTACTTTTGTTTACTGCCCTAACCCCGCCCAACCCATGAAACTTGTCGAATGCCCCCGCGATGCCATGCAAGGCCTGTCGGAGTTTATCCCAACTGCCCGGAAAATAGCGTATCTCAATAATTTGCTGCAAGTTGGTTTCGATACGTTGGATTTTGGCAGCTTCGTCTCGCCCAAGGCCATTCCGCAGCTGCGCGACACGGCCGAGGTGCTGGCTGGCCTCGATCTGAGCGCCACCGGCACCCAGCTGCTCGCCATTGTGGCCAACCTGCGCGGCGCCGAGGCGGCCGCCGAGCACCCCGAAATCAAGTACCTAGGTTTCCCGCTGTCGGTGTCCGAAACCTTCCAGCTGCGCAACACCAACAAAACGATGGCGGCGGCTCTGGCCGAACTGGGCGAGATACAAAACGTGTGCGAGCAGCGCGGCAAAACGCTGGTTACTTACCTGTCGATGGGTTTCGGCAACCCCTACGGCGATCCGTGGAGCCCGGAGGTAGTGGCGGAGTTCACCCGCGCGCTTTCCGACCTAGGTGTGCGCATCGTGGCCTTGTCGGATACGGTTGGCGTTTCGTCGCCCGCGCTGATTACGCCCTTGTTCTGCCAGCTCATTCCGGCGTTTCCCCAGATTGAGTTCGGCGCCCATTTGCACACCACGCCCGATACCTGGCGCGAGAAGATAGAAGCTGCCTACGCCGCTGGCTGCCGCCGCTTCGATGGCGCTATCGGTGGCATCGGCGGCTGCCCGATGGCTACCGACACGCTCACCGGCAACATGCCCACCGAGAATCTGATAGCTTATTTCGAGGAGCAGGGCGTAGCTTTGGCGCTCGATAAGCCGGCTTTCGCTGAGGCGCTTCAGGTGGCCGGTAAAGTGTTTCATCTGCCCCAAACGCCTTTTCAAACCTAGGTGCTCATTGTTAAATGTTAACTGTTAATTGAAAAAATGCCTGCCGTCGATTTATTCATTCCCTGCTTCGTCGATCAACTCTTCCCCCAAACGGCCATGAACATGGTGAAGGTGCTGGAAGCGGTGGGCTGCGAAGTGCATTACAACGGCAACCAGACCTGCTGCGGGCAGCCGGCCTATAATGCGGGCTATAAGGCCGAAAGCTGCCAGGTAGCGACCAAGTTCCTCAACGACTTCCCGAACGGGCCCGGGCGCTACATTGTGAGCCCATCGGCTTCGTGCGTGGGCATGGTGCGCGGCACGTATGCCGAGCTGTTTGAGGACACGAAAGACCAGAGCCGCTACCAGGGCCTGCAACGGCGCATCTTCGAAATGACGGAGTTTCTGGTCGATGTGCTCGGTATCACCCAGATTGAAGGCGCGCAGCTCGCCGGCAAATACACCTACCACGATTCGTGCGCCGCGTTGCGGGAGTGCGGCATCCGGGAGGCGCCCCGCACGCTGCTCGACAGTGTGCTAGGTCTGGAACGCCTCGAAATGGCCGAAACCGAAACCTGCTGCGGCTTCGGCGGCACCTTCGCCGTGAAGTTTGAAGCCATTTCCGTAGCCATGGCCGAGCAGAAAGTAGAGCACGCCCTGGCTACCGGCGCCGATTACCTCGTGAGCACCGACACCAGCTGCCTCATGCACCTTGATGCCTACATCCGCCGCCACGATAAGCCCATCCGCACCTTGCACGTGGCCGATGTGCTGGCCAGCGGCTGGTAGATTTTAGGCTTTTGATTGGAGCGAGAAAAAGAAGGATTCATAAATATAAAATAATATTTATATATTTATGACGTAGTAAAGCTTGGCTTGCTACTGTTCCTTCTACTCCTCATCTCTGATCAACACCCTATTATGGCTACCGTAGCAGCGCCGCAAGTATCATCTTATGCCCACCTGACCTCTATCGACAAGCGCAGCAATATTTCGCAGCGCGAGCTGATAGCCGAATACATCGAGCCTGGCATCCCCGTTGTGCTGACGGACGTGGCCCAAAAGTGGGGCGCGATGGGAAAATTTACCCCCGAGTTTTTCCGGAGCAAGTATGGGCATCTGACCAAAGAGATTAAAGGAAAAACCTACACGGTGGCCGAAGTCCTGGATCGGATCATGGTTTCTTCGCCCGAAAACCCGGCGCCTTATCCGTGTAACCTCAACATTGAGAAATACTTCCCGGAACTGCTGGAGGAACTGAAGCCTGAAGTCGTGTTCGGGAAGTCGGATCGGGTGAAGCACCCGCTGCTGCCGAAACTTATGCTGCGCGGCACCGAGGTTTACGAGCTTTTCCTGGGTGGCAACGGGGCCAGCTTTCCGTATCTGCACGTCGATGCGCTGTTCCTGCACACCCAGATTACGCAGCTCTATGGCGCCAAGGATTTTATCCTGTATTCGCCGGATCAGACCCCATACATGTACCCGAAACAGGAAAACAGGAAGGTCTCGCAGGTCGACATCTTGAACCCCGACTACGAGAAATTTCCTCTTTTCAGAAAAGCCAAGCCGATCCGGGTTACGGTGGAAGAAGGCGAAACCATCCTGTTTCCAACCAAATGGTGGCACACCACCCAGATTCACGAACCGAGCGTGTCCGTTGGTCGGGTTCACTTAAATAATTGGAACTGGGCCGATTTCACCCAGGATAACTACGATCTACGCAAGAAAAATCATCCGGCCGTGGCCTTGGCAACCCTAGCTTACGGCAAAATGCTTGGCCGTCTGATGGATGTGCAGGAAAAGCTGAGCACGCCAGCGCTGTAATAGCCAGAGAGCTGAACCTAGCCTACAAACGAGAAAAGGACAGAGGCCGAAGTGCTGTAGGAACGCGCCACGGCGCGTTCTCGTGCGTGCGTCGTGCTGAATGATTGTCTTGGCGTAAAAGACTGTTCAACGCAGGCTGTTCAACGACGAACGCGCCGTGGCGCGTTCCTACAGCGCTTCGGCCTCCGCCAACGAGAAAAGCAGCGTGCTACTTTGCACACTGCTTTTCTCGTTTTAAATCCATAAGATACTCAATATCAACTGCTAACCAGAATAGGACACAGCCAAACCTAGGTTTACAGCAGCTTCTGAATTCGTTCCTGCAAGCCGCCGGACGCCGCCAGCAGGGGCAAGCGTGCCGCCGCCGAGCACAAGCCCAGGGCCTCCAGCACGGCCTTCACGCCGACGGGGTTGCTTTCCTCGTACATCAAAGGGTTGAGCGGCAGGAATTCGTATAAAAGCTTGCTGGCTTCGGTGTAGTTGCCGGCCAGTGCGTGGCGCGTCATCTGACTCATGCGCTCTGGGAAGGCATTGCCGAGCACGCTGATAATGCCCACGGCTCCAAAGGAAATCATGGGCACGGTGAGCAGGTCGTCGCCGCTGATAAGCAGAAAGTCGTCGGGCTTGCGCGCGGCAATAACCATGCACTGTTCCAGGTTGCCGCTTGCTTCCTTGATGCCAATAATGTTATGATGCTGCGCCAGGCGCAGCGTCGTCTCAGCCGTCATGTTGGAGCTGGTGCGGCCGGGCACGTTGTAGAGAATAACCGGCACCGGCGAAGCATCGGCTATGCGCAGATAGTGCTGAATGATACCTTGTTGCGTCGGTTTGTTATAAGCCGGGCTGACGGAGAGGATAGCGGCGATGCCCGTCAGGTCGGTGGTGTGCAGCTGAGCTTCCACGCCGGCCGTGTCGTTGCCACCGATGCCATACACGAGCGGCACGCGGCCGGCTACGTGCTCTTTCGCCACGCGCAGAATTTCGGTTTTCTCCGCCGCAGTCAGCGTGGGCGACTCAGCCGTGGTGCCGTTGATGACAAGATATTCAACCCCGCCTTCAATGGTGAAATCGAGCAGCCGACGCAGGGCTACGTAGTCTACCGCGTGGTCGGGGGTGGGCGTAAAGGGTGTAACGAGCGCAATGCCCGTGCCTCGGAATTGGTCCATGTAAAGAAAAAGCTGTTGCTTTGAGCCTGGAAAGGCGGACGCGAAGGTACAAACTCCCGTGAAGTACGGCTTGGCCTCTGCTTTGCTTTCCTAAAAATACCCGGTTTTTCTTCCCTGGGCCGGCATTCTCATTCTATGCATTTGCTTCGTACTACTCTCCTCACAGCTGCCACTGCCCTGGCGGCTGCGCTTACGCTCTCTTCCTGCGAAACCAAGTCGGCCGGTGCTACCGAAGTAGCCGACAAAGCCAAGCTAGCCAGCGCTCCCGCCAAAAGCGCCGCCGCGCCCGCTGCTGCGCCCGATCCAACCAGTATTCCGGCCAGCAAGATTGCCCCGGCTGCTACCATCTACGGCCGCGAGCAGGTGCCGATCCTGTGCTACCACCAGATTCGCGATTGGCGCCCCCGCGATTCGCGCACGGCGAAAGACTACATTGTGCCGGTTACTACCTTTCGCGAGCAAATTAAAATGCTGGCTGACAGCGGCTACCACAGCATTCTGCCCGATCAGCTCTACGCGTATCTTACCACCGGCGCCCCGCTGCCAAGCAAGCCCGTGATGCTCACCTTCGACGACACCGACCTGGATCAGTACACCGTTGCGAAGCCTGAGTTGGACAAGTACGGCTTCAAGGCCGTGTACTTCGTGATGACCGTTTCGCTGGGCCGCCCGCACTACATGAGTAAGGCGCAGGTGAAAGAACTTTCGGATGCGGGCAACGTTATCGGCTCCCACACCTGGGACCACCACAACGTGAAGAAGTATCAGGGCGACGATTGGGCCACCCAGATCGACAAGCCCACCAAGCAGCTGGAGGAAATTACGGGTAAGCCCATCAAGTACTTCGCGTACCCTTTTGGGCTGTGGAATCCCGAAGCTATTCCCGAATTGAAGAAGCGTGGCTTCGCATCAGCCTTCGTGCTATCTGAAAAGCGCGACCAGCAGGAACCGCTTTATACCGTGCGCCGCCTCATTGCCAGCGGTTACTGGTCGCCCAGAACGCTGCACAACAGCATGGTGAACAGCTTTTAGCAAACCTAGGTTGGAGAGTAGGCGCTAGCCCCAGGTGGGGCGGTACCTGTTGTTGGAACCTAGGTGTCGCCCCGCTGGGGCTTGGTTTTCTTTTATAGGTTATGTTCTACCGATATACCACCCCGCTGGGGCTTTTACCCCTGGCTTGAGCAAGTAGAAAGCGCTAACGCAAAAAGGCCCTGATCGTGCAGAACAATTCGTTCTGGCACAATCAGGGCCTTTTTGCGTCAGGAAGGTGGGTTATTGGGTTTTTAGGCCGCTATCCTTCAGCGTTTTGAACCCGCCTGCATTCACCACTTTCCGGAAGCCCTGCTGTTGCATCATGGCCATCGCTTTACCGCTGCGGTTGCCGGAGGCACAGTAGAGTACGTACGTTTTGGTGGTATCCAGGTGAGCAATCTGGGTGGGAAAATCGGGAGCCTTGAAATCAAGGTTACGAGCATTCTGTAAATGGCCGCCAGCGTATTCGTCGGGAGTTCGTACGTCGAGCACTACTACGTCTGGCTGCTGCACGAGCTGCGCCGTAGTGGCTGGTGCTTCAATGGGTGTTTGGGATTGTGCACACCCAGCTAAGGAAAGTGCAATAACAACGGAGCAGAGGAGGCGTGAAGAAGTCATGCGGCAAAGCTACGCAAAACGCAGCGCCGGGCGCGGCGCTACAACCGTGAGTCAAAGGGTGGGAGTGGGTGGGAGGTTGGTTGACGGGCCCGGGTGGAAGCCGGTCCGACTCACGGTTGGAGCGCCGCGCCCAGTGGGCGGCTGTTTGATGGCACTAAGGTAAGAGCTATTTTTTATTATGCAAACGGTTGCAGAAAATTTATGCAAACGGTTGCGGTACCAACCTAGGTTTTAGTAAGCCCAGTAGACTTACCAAAACCTAGGTTCGAGCGCCGTTAATGCAGGATGTCATCGACCAGCTCGCTGGTAGTGTCTTCCAGGGCCGGAATCATCGCCAGCAGGTCAGTTTCGCTGATAATGGGCACCTTCAGCTCGGTGGCTTTCTCGCGCTTGGCCGGGCCCATTTTGTCGCCGGCTACCAGGTAGCTGAGCTTCTTGCTGATGGAGCCCGTAATCTTGCCACCGTTCTGCTGGATAAGCTGTTGCAGCTCGTCGCGGCTGTGTTGCTCGAACACGCCGGACAGCACGAAGGTCAGGCCCGCCAGCCGGTCGCTCACGGCTTTGGGTGGCTCGCCCGTCAGTACCATTTGCACCCCAGCAGACCGCAGCCGTTCAATCAGTTGGCGATTAACTTCATCCTCAAACCAGGCCGCCACCGATTCGGCAATGACACCGCCTACTTCGGGCACGGCGGCTAGCTCCGTCATAGAAGCAGCTATCAGCGCATCGATGGTGCGGTAATGATTCACCAGCTTTTCGGCCACCGTCTCGCCCACGTAACGGATACCTAGGCCAAACAGCACTCGGTCGAAAGGAACCTGTTTGCTGGCCTCAATGCCCGTAATCATGTTCTGAATCGACTTCTCGCCCAGGCGCTCCAACTGTACCAGCTCGGCGCGGCGCTGGGGCAGGTCGTAGATGTCAGCAGGCGTTTGCACCAAACCTAGGTCGAAGAAGCGGCCGATGGTTTCAGCACCCAGGCCGTCAATGTTCAGAGCCTTGCGCGATACGTAGTGCTCCAGCTTGGCTTTGAGCTGGGGCGGACAGCCCCGCTCATTGGGGCAGCGAAAGTGCGCCTCGCCTTCCGCCCGAACCAGGGGCGTACCGCAGCTGGGGCACTCGGTGGGGTACTGAATCGGCTGGCTGTCGGCGGGGCGGGCCGAAAGATCAACACCGGTGATCTTCGGAATGATTTCGCCGCCTTTTTCCACGAACACCATATCGTTCAGGCGCAGGTCGAGGGCGGCAATCTGGTTGGCATTGTGCACGGAAGCGCGTTTTACCACGGTGCCGGCCAGCGGCACCGGGTCGAGCAGGGCTACCGGCGTGACGGCGCCCGTGCGGCCCACCTGATACTGAATAGTATTTAGGCGCGTACGGGCTTTTTCGGCCGGATACTTATAGGCAATAGCCCAGCGCGGACTCTTAGCGGTGTAGCCTAGGATTTCCTGCTGTTGGAAGTCATCTACTTTAATCACGATGCCATCGGTAGCTACCGGCAACGTGAAGCGCTTCTTGTCCCACTCGTGCACGAAGGCCAGCACTTCCTCCAGCGAATGACACAGCCGCCAGGTGTCTGATACAGGCAAGCCCCAGGTATTCAGAGCGGTAAGGGAGGCGCTGTGCGTGGGAAACACCCCGCGCGTACTGCTCAGGAAGCTATACGCGAAAAAGCGCAGGCGGCGAGCCGCCACCAGCGCCGAATCTTGCAGCTTGAGGGCGCCGCTGGCGGCGTTGCGCGGGTTGGCGAGCAAGGCTTCGCCGTTTTCTTCGCGCTCGGCGTTCAGCTCGGCAAATACCGGCAGGGGCATAAAGATTTCGCCTCGGACCTCAAACTCCTGGGGCTGGTTGGCGGAGGGGCGCAGGTGCAGCGGTAGGTTTTTGATCGTGCGCACGTTGTTGGTCACCACGTCGCCGCGGGTACCGTCGCCGCGCGTGACGCCTTGCGTGAGCTGGCCGTTTTCGTAGGTCAGACTCATGGCCACGCCGTCGAACTTCAGCTCACAGACGTAGGCAAAATCATCGCCCAGGGTGCGGCGCACGCGCTCATCAAACTCGCGTAGGTCGGCCTCGGAGTAGGTGTTACCCAACGACAGCATAGGGTAGCGGTGCAGCGCCGTCGGGAACTGCTTGGTGATGGTACCGCCCACGCGCTGGGTGGGCGAGTTGGGGAGGGTAAATTCCGGATACTGCTTTTCCAGCGCTTGCAGCTCGGCCAGCATGCGGTCGAATTCCTGGTCGGGTACCTCGGAGATGTCGCGCTGATAATATTGGTAATTTAGGTGGTGGAGGCGCTCGGTGAGGGCCTGAATCTGCTGCTGAATGGAGTCGGGAGTAGGCATAGACCGCAAAGGTATTCGGGGCCGGCCATGATGTAAACGGGGCCGGCGGGGTTACCTGATCTTTGTTCCAACGCAAAACGGCTGCCCAGGTTGAGCAGCCGTTTGGCAGGATGGAGTAAGCAGCTAGGTCCTAGGTTATTCGAAATCGAGACCGGCCGAAGAAAGCACTTGAGGCGCGGCTTACTCGTTCTTTTTCATTTTCTCTTTGGCAGTGCTCGGCGTGACCTTGCCACCTAGGTTGCGCTCAGCCAAAACCCGTGTTTGCTCAATCTTGCCCTTTTTGTCGTAAATCTCGGTTTTCACAATGCCCACGTTAGGCGAGTAGTAGTCAACGACTTTGCTGGTGCTGCGCAGGATCAGGTCCACGCGGGCCAGGGTTCCCATTTCCCGCTCCGACTCTATCTTATAGCACGGGAAAGTGCCGGCCGGCGTAACTACCGGACTGAGGTCGCTGACCACGCGGCGGTTTTGCACTTTGGTGAAAACCTTGGCAATTTCTACCACCGAGCTGCTGACGTCTACCGTGACGCCGCCGCCCGGCAGCTCGCTGCCCACAGTGGGCTGATTGGGCCACGCCAGCGGCACCGGCGCGTAGGCTAGGCGCCGGTCGCGGAAGCGGTTCAGGTTATCAAAATTTACTTCGCTCAAGCCGTCGGTGAAGCTGGTATCCTGGCGGCAGCGAAAGGTAAGATCCTGAGAATGAACAAGGCGTTGTTTCTTGTCATAGATGCCGCTCTTGAGCAGCACCGTATTGGTGGTAATTGTCTGCTTTTTGTTTGTTTCAGAGCCCAGGCTCACTACTCGGTTGCGAATAATGCCCGAAACCTTGCCGTCGCCGTCGAGCAGCTGATAGACGTATTCGGTGTTATCTTCCAGGCCAAACGGGTGGATGCAGCCGCCGGCATCGGCTGCTGAGGTGGGTTGGCCGGTGGCAGGCGTTTGGGCCAGGGCCGAAGCCAGCGGCAGACAAGCCAGGGTGCAAAGAAGGAAGGGACGGAAAAGGGCGGGGCGGATCATACAAAAGACAGGATGATTACTAGAGAATAGTAGTACTACGAGATTTTTCCAGATTGGATTCTGTAAAGACTCGCTGCCTGGAGCTGAACCATAAATTGGTCGGGTCGATTTTCTGTCTTAACGTTGCCGGCGGCAAAACGCCGTCGGCAACCTAGGTTTGGTGGGTGGCGCAACTCGCACCGCTCCCACACGTTTCTTGCTGCATCCTACACTGTTTATTTACCCCCAAACCTCATGGCTGACGCTACTTCTCAAGGTGCCCCAAGCTGGGCCGATACGGCGGCTTCGCTGCTGTCCAAACTCTCCGGCGGCGTGGAGCTGACCTGCGCTTTCGACCAGATCGAACTGCAAGTTCCGAATGCTCAGAACCCGAATGCCGCGCCCGCAACCTGGCGCCTGAATGGCTCGCTGCGCATCAAAACGCGGGGGGAAAGTCCGGCCACGGGTTCGTCGTCGGTTTCGAGTTCTGCGGCTGCCGCCAACTCGCGCCTTGGCTAGCGGCCTCGAAATAGACGCGCGCCTGGTCGTTTCGTTCAATGGGGATGATATTCAGATAGCCGGCTCGGGCAGCTACCTGATTATCAACTTCCCCAGCCAGCGCGTGTTCGATACGCTCACCAGCGGCCCGCCGGGCAGCGGCCCCGAGAAACCCAAAAAACCGAAAGGATTCGACCCCTTGCAGCAGCTCAACGACCTGGCCCGGGAGCTAGGTCTGGTGCTGGAGCTGCGCGTGGCCGGCAAAACCCACGTTACGTTCGGGGCGGGCCGCTCGCCGAAGATTACCTTCCACGCGGTGCTCGGCAAGATCGGCTCTTTCTTCCGCGGCGACTAAGGAAAAGGTGCCTTTAGGAACGCCGCTAACCTAGGTCGCGCCGCCCGAAAACAGATGCTCGCAGCGCCTGATTTTTGCGTACCTTGCCCTGAGGCCAGTTGCTTTGCCGGAAGTAAGAAGCGCGGAACTAAAGGCTCTCAGATTGGTTTGCCAAAACACACTGCTGTCATTCCCGCTGATGAATTCCGATCAAGAACGCAATAAAGTCGGTGCGCGCCGAACCTCTTCCGCTTTTGCCCGCATGGAGCGCATGCCGCCGCTGCTGATGCTGCTGTACCTAGGTATGGTAGGCATCACGGTGCTCTTCGTGATTTTGGTGGGCGCTTACGCCCAAACCCGCTACTTCAGCGCCTTGCCGTCGGGGCTGCATCCATTTCCGCGCTACTTCTCAATTAGCACTATTGTGCTGCTGGTGAGCAGCTACACGGTCAACCAGGCCCGCCGCATCTACCAGCAGGACGACACCAGCAACCTGGTGCGGTGCCTGGGCGCTACGATGCTGCTCGGGGCTATCTTCACAGGGCTGCAAATCCTAGGTTGGCGTGAGCTGGCTACGCAAGGCGCCTTCTTCACTTCCGAATCGAGCTACACCTACATCTACCTAATTTCGGGCCTGCACATCGCGCACGTGCTGGGCGGACTGGTGTTCTTGCTGGTGCTGCTGCTGCGCACCCTGCACGCCTCCCGCGACGCGGTGCGTACCCTGGTATTCATCCGCAACCCTTACCGCCGCCTTCAGCTGCGCATGCTCACGGTGTACTGGCACTTTATTGATGTGCTTTGGCTGGGTTTGTTTATGTTGTTCCTGTTCCTTTATTAGCCGCTGGCTGGTTTTGTAGAAAAAAATGAAAGAAGCCCTGATGCGCATCATCAGGGCTTCTGTGTTTTAGAATACAAAGCTAGGTTCTACAAAACAGCTACTTGACGATAGTGACCGTGCCGCGGAAGCGTTTCTTGTCCGTGTATTCAATCAGGTAGTAGTACACGCCGGCCGGCAGACCGTGGCCATCCCAATGCAGGTCGCGGTTGGTGGTGCGGTATACCTCATTGCCCCAGCGGGTGAAGATTTTGATACTCGCCAGGTAGGAGCCGCAGAAATCGGGGGGCAGACTCGGCAGCTCGAAGAAGTCGTTTTTCTGGTCGCCATTGGGCGTGAAGACATTGGCCGGCAGAAACGAGGCCGTGTCGGTGCTGAACACTTCGAAGCGCACGGTGCGGGTGATGGTTCTGGGCGAGCAGCTGGCTTCCTGCAACCGGAACGTCACCTCTAGGCCACCGCGGGCCACGGCTTCGCAGGAAGGCTCCCAGCGAAAAATAGCCTGTGCCCGGCCATTGGCATTCACCGGCACGAAGCTCATGCCAAGCGGAGCCAGGTCAAAGCCGTTGCCGGTCGCCGACAGCACCAGCGCATCCTGGTCGATGTCCAGAGCGGTGAGGGTGGCCTCGTAGGTGCCGCCCAGCGGCCGTCGCACCACGGCAACCGCGGTGGCATTAGGCTCTGTCGGGGGTAGGGTAGAGGTGAGCACCGGCGGGCCGTTGATGTACTCCACCTGAATGGGTATGACCACGGTAGTAGCCTGACGCTCAGCGCAGGGTGAAGCCGCTGCTGTGAACACAAACTCGTAGAGCGATGTGCCAACGGCCGCGCATGTCACGCGCCACGAGAAGCGCCCGCGGCTGGTATTGGCAGTGCCGGCGCCGGGCGTAAACTGCGCCCCTAGGTTCGCGGGCGTAAAGTTGCGCCCGGTCATGTCCAGCGTTACAGCGTCATTGTCCGGGTCGGTGGCAACAACGTCGAAGGTAACCACATCACCTAGGTGCACGCGCAGGGGCAGGGCCGCGCTGGTGGTCAGGAGTGGGGCGGTGTTCGGCTCGGGCTTGGCCGTGAAGGCGACGCGCACCGTGTCGCGGCGGGGCAGGCTACAGCCATTGTCGGCCACAATCACATCGAGCAGATACACTTTCCCCTTGGTATCGAAGCACGTAGGGAAGCAAAGCTGCGAAGCCAGGGTGTCGGGGGCGCCGGGCGTGCGTACGGTTCCCTGCACGGTGCTGAGGGTGGGAAGCAGGCCCGAGAAGTTAACTGGACTCAGCGACAACGTGAGCGTCGATGCCGGGTCCGAGTCGGTGAAGCGCAGGTTCAGGCAGCGGTTGCTGCCCTCTACCAGGCGCAGCGTGTCGCGACTGGCCTGGTAGAGGGTGCGGGTGCCGGGCTTTAGCACCTGCACGCTCGGGTCGGTATTGGAAGAGCAGGTAATAACCTTCAACTGAAAGTCGCGGCGCACTTCCCCGATCTTTTCCCCGTTGCGGTATTCGCTGCACCGGATGCTGAAAACAAACAAGCCAAGCTGCGTAGGGCGCACCTCCAGGCGGCCTGTCGTGCGGCCGACAGAGAGAGCTGGCGCTCCCGGAATCTGATTCTGCTCGCTGAAGCCCGGCAGCCAGCGGATAGGATCGTACGGCAGCGGTTCGGCCTGAATCGGCATGGTGTTGCCCGCGCCGCAGTGGCCATTCAGCGGCGTCGCCAGCTCGTACACCAGCGAATCGCCATCGGCATCCTGCCCGCCAAAGTTGTAGTAAAACAGCTCGCCCCGGCAGGCATAGTCGCTCAGGGGCGGAAAAATATGCGGCGTTGAGTTGATGAAGGGCCGGCCATTGCGCACGACGGCCGGAAAATCGAGGTAGAACGCCTGCCCGGAACCGCCCGGATTTACGATGTTGCTGATGCCGTTGTTGCGGTAGCAGCTTTCCACGGCCACGTAGTAGCCGCTGGGGTTTGAGTAGACGGCGGCCGGCAGCTCCACGTCGCTGGTGTACACCATCAGGCGCGTGCTGAGGCTAGGTATCGTGCAGGCCGGGTTAGAATACGCCACGAAGGTGTCGCTGACGCGCGGCAGCCGCACGTTCTGCATCCGCTGGTTGCTGGTTTTAGCGAAAATACTTGCTGTCAGGCTGAGTGCTTCCGCGCTCCGGTTGCCGTTAATGGCATCGAAGTACAGGTTTAGCGTCAAGCGGTAGGTGTTGCCGGAGCGGTATTGCAGTTCCAACTCGCCCCCAACGATGTGCGTCGCCTGCCCGGTCCGCAGCAGGAACAAGAAGGGCAGCAGAAGCAACAAGCGTTTTGAGAAGAAAAAGGAGTACGAATTTGGCATAGGTAGCAGGTTAGCAGGTAAATAGCTTCTCTCGAAAGATAAGCAATATGGTGAGATGGCGAAGTGGTGAAATGGAGCGGTGTTGAATCTTCTTGCAAAGAGTTTATTTATATTTTCTCTTATTTACATCTTATTCTTCCTCAGTTCACTATCTCGCTAATTCACCACTTCACCACTTCACCATCTCACCACTTTCGTATGCGTCAATACTTTTACTCAGCTTTTGCCAGCTTGCTTTTAATGACGTCCCCGGCGTGGGGGCAGGAACCTAGCCCTCCGTCCGGCAGCTTCCTGGATGCGGCAGAACGGTGCGCAGCCGGACACGTAGCGGCTGCCCGGTTCGAGCCAGCTACCACCGTGCGCCATCGGCAGAAGATGGAGCGCTACGACGTAAGCTACTACAAGCTTGATATTTCCCTGGAAAATAATTCGCGCGCCGTTGGTGGTGTTGTTCGGATGCAGGCGCGTGCTAAACAGACGCTCGACTCTCTGGCTTTCGAACTGTACCCGACCTTTACCATCGACTCGGTGGTGGTGAATGGGCGCCGCTCGCCGGGCCTGCGCCGCGCCGCCGGCGACGTAACGGCGGGCCTAAGTAGCGCAGTGGCGGGCAACACGGTGTTCAACGCCTTGATCTATTACCGGGGCATTGCGCCCAACAGCAACACTGGCGGCGCGGCTATCGGTAATGCCCTGAACACCGGCCGCCGGGCGCCCTGGAACGTAGACGTGACCTGGAGCCTGAGCGAGCCTTTCGGGGCCTACGAGTGGTGGCCCTGCAAGCAGGTGCTCACCGACAAAGCCGATTCATCGGACGTTTGGGTAACGACAAGCAACCCGAACAAAGTCGGTTCCAACGGTGTGCTGGAACGTGTAACGCCGCTGCCCGGCAACAAGAGCCGCCACGAGTGGAAGTCGCGCCATCCGATTGATTATTATCTGATTTCGGTGGCTGTTGGTCCCTACGTGGAGTATGTGAACTACGCTAATCCAGCCGGCGGACCTAGGATTCCTATCGTCAACTACGTGTATAATGCGGCGGCCCTGGATTCGTATAAGGTTGAGATTGACCGCACGCCGGGCTTCATCGAAAACTACTCGTCGCTGGTGGGCTTGTATCCGTTTGCCGACGAGAAATACGGGCATAGCATGGCCCCGCTCGGGGGCGGCATGGAGCACCAGACCATGACCACGCAGGACGGCTTCGACTTCACGCTCACGGCCCACGAGCTGTTTCACCAATGGTTTGGCGACAACGTGACCTGCGCTTCGTGGCAGGATATCTGGCTCAATGAAGGCTTTGCGTCTTACGGGGAATATCTTTCCTACCAGCGCTTTATCCCCGGTAATGCTAGGCCTTGGATGGACCAGGCGCATAGCAGCGCTATGAATAACAACGGCAGCGTGCTCGTGACCGATACCACCAACACCAACCGCATCTTCAACTCGGCGCTGAGCTACAAGAAGGGCGCGGCCGTGGTTCACATGCTGCGCTACCTGCTCAACGACGACACCAAGTTCTTCCGGGCGCTGCGTACGTATCAGACTATCTACCGTGGTAGCACCGCCCGCACCAGCGACTTGCAACGCGTTTTTGAGGCCGAAGCGGGCCGTTCGCTCACCTACTTCTTCCAGCAGTGGTACGTTGGGCGGGGCTATCCTACGTTCAGCGTGCGCTGGAATCAGGTTGGGGCTAGCCTGTACCTGCAAACCACCGAAACGGCCTCTTTCCCGAGCGCCACGCCCTTCTTCGATACCGACCTCGACTACCGCGTCAGCTACAGCAACGGCACCAGCCAGATCGTGCGCTTACGGCAAGGGCAGGCGGTTTCCTCGTTCAGCGTACCGGCGGCGGGCACCGTCAGCAGCATCGACCTAGACCCAAATCAGTGGGTGCTCAACGGCGTGGGCACCATCGTGCGCGACAATACCCTGGTGCTGGCCAATAAGGCGCTGGCCCAGGCGGCTCCGCTGCACGTTTACCCCAACCCCTGCCACGACTTCCTCCAACTGCCCGACCTAGGTTTGGGTCGTACGGCGGCTACGGCCGAAGTGCTGGATGCCACAGGGCGCGTCGTGCTGCGCCAAACAATGCGCGCCGAGCAGCAGCAACTGGATACGCGTGCTTTAGCCTCGGGGCTGTATCAGCTGCGCTTCACCACCGCAACGGGTGAGGTACTGCGCGGGCGTTTCGTGCGGGAATAACTCTAGACAGACCTAGCTCTTCTTGACTTTTGAGGAGAGCTGGGTTTGTTTTTGTTTAAGCGGATTAGAAATGTGAGTAATGGGGTTTATTGAGATTGTATTTATAACTACCACTATGTTGAGCAACTTTTTCAAGAATCATGAAAGCTAGCCTTCTTTAGCTTTTTGGATAACCATTAGTAGCCCATAGGCCACCAAGGTGCTGCCGAGTGGAACAGCTCCTACTAAGACATTAATTAAGCGTCGAGTATCATAATAAGGCCATTCGTCCGTCAGCCTCCACACCAAGAAGGTTGCAAGCAGGTAAATAGTGACCAGCAGTGCTTTTTTAGCGTAGGATATTCTAATTAAGAGAACCGTTACTAGGAAGAGGAAGAACGAGCTGATCTGTAGGAAAACAGTTTCTAGAATTTCTTCCCCATGCGCGAAAGCTCCGAGCGGTAGGAGCAAGAGCAGCAAGAGCAGCAGATTTCCTTTGCGGTCAGCCATGTGGGAGAAAAAGTAGTAGCTAGAAGTCTCTGGCTTATGGAGCTAAAGATTCGCTGTCCGAGAAGTAAAGGCTATGCCAAGTAGAGAGGATTTTTCCCTTATTACTCAGTTACCAGCCATTCAATTGGTTGCCGTACGATGGATTCTGCTAATGCGAGGGTTTCTGCTAAGTCTAATCCTCCTACTGTGAAGCTTTCACGCGTGGTAAAGGTCTGGTCCATCCAGAGCAGCATGTACATCTCTCCCTGTGCATTCAACTGCGGGGTTTCTCCTGTTTGATCAACTCCTTCCTCCTGTTCTAATTCATACCAGTAATCGTAGTTGATGGCCTGAATGAGGATTCCTTTACGCAGGAGCCCGTCATAGTGCCAAAAGCCTCTTTTAACTTCTCGCTCTTGGTGTTCAGGCATATACTAGCTTATAGGAGGCTGGTAGCTTGGTCTCGTAAGGAAGTCTAAAATAGAACAAAAGACCTATAATGGCCTGCTGCCTAGGCTGCTTACTAACCCTTCGCGTACTGCTTAATCTTAGCTTGAACCTCAGCCGGTGCAGCCGGCAGATTCAGCACCAGATCCAGCAGCTCATCGAAGGTGTGCGCGGGGGTAAAGATGGCGTCCTGGTAGGGGTTGCTGGAGAAGCGAATAAAGCCAGGCTGCTTATTAATCATCACCAGATCAATCGTGACCGTGCCGAAACGCTGATTGCAGCGGCCAGTTTCGGTGCAATCCTTGGGTTGCGGCTTCAGAAAGTGCTTGTAAATCGTCTCGGTGTAGCTTGGCTGGTGGTGCGTGCGCTGGTCGGAGGTAGAGAGGTTGTAACCTAGGTCCAGCACTCGGTCGCGCAGAAAATCGAAGAAGTGCTGAAAGTTGCCGGGCCCGATGCTCGTGTCGTAGAAGAACACGGCACCGTGTCGGCCGCCGTCATTCAGGAGCTGCGCGCGCAGGCCTTGGCCGCTGGTAATGTGAGCTTTGCAGAAGTGGTAGGCCTTAAAATAAGGGCCGGCCCAGTTGAGGTATACCTGTTGAGCTACCCATTGGGTATGCGCCCGCTGCTCGGCGGCGGTCCGAGTCAGGGGTTGCCATTCGCTCTTGGAGGTGGGAGAAGAGCGACGCGAAAAAAGGTCGTTGAAAAGCTTAAACAAGGCTGAGGTTACTACTTGAAGGACAAACACTAGCCGCCTGAAATAGTTTTCTCTATCCCATTGCATCTTGCCTGCTGGCAGCTGCGTCTTTTGCGTCCTGATCTATCCCACTCAAAACCATACCATGACGACCAAAGAACCTACTACGCTCAAACAACAGCTCTTGGCCGAGTGCCGCCGCGTGCAGCAGCAAAAGGCGGATACGGCCCGCCAGGCCATGCTCGATGTGCAGGAAAGCGCCAACGAAAGCCAGGGCGCCATTGAAGATAAGTTCGAGTCGTTCCGGGAGGCCTGCCAGATTCAGCGCGACCTCTACGCCCGCCAGCTCGACGAGGCGCTCAGCAGCTTGCAGGTGCTACAGCGCCTGCCCGAAACCCGCACGCCCCGCGAAGAACCCGGCCTGGGTAACATTGTAGTTACCAACGCCCAACGCTTCTACATTGCGGTAAGCCTGGGCGAAATTGCGGTGGAAGGCGAAAAATATTTTGCCATTTCGGCCTTCTCGCCCATGTACCAAGCCATGGCCAAAAGCCGCGTCGGTCAGACCTTCAACTTCCGCGGTAAGCCCTACCGCATCGAGGCTATTTTTTAGGTGCTTAGTACCTGGGTCTCAGGACAGGGAAGATAAAAGAAGAGCTGCATGAATGAGTTCATGCAGCTCTTTTGCAACCTGGCTTTTTAAAAGTAGCCCCTAAGCTCTATTTAACCCGCGTCCAGGTTTGGGAGCGCCCAATCACGGAGAAGCCGATGTAGCCTTTTACTTCCATCGTCGTAGCGTTTAGCACTTTCATGTAGCACGAATAGGTTTTGCCGTTCTCGGGATCGTAGATCTTACCGTCGTCCCACTTGTTCTCGCTATCGTAGGAAAAGTCCCGCATGAAAACCAACCCTAGCAGTGGCTGCGTGCGAAGCTTAGGTTCAGGGTTGTTCTTATCTAATTTCGGCTTGCCGGTCGCCGGGTCGTTGGGGGCCGCCACCGTGATAATCTTGCCGCAGAGCTTATCGCCGCACTTATAGATTTCGAAGGTAGCTTTTTTGTCGGCGTTGGTCCACAAGCCCAGAGGCGAGAGCTTCTGTGCGGAGGCTATTCCCGTAAAGCCCAGTAGAAATGCCAGGCAGAGGAACAAGTGTTTTTTCATGTTAGGAAAAGATTGAATGGGTTTTGTGGGAAAAAGATACTTCAAAAGTTTCTAATCTGTGATAATATCCTAGGGTGTACCTAGGTAGTTAGAGCATCTGCAGACCTGGCTAAAGATCTTTTAGCAGGCTAAAGTGGTAATGCCCGAATTTTTTTGAACAAAAACTACCTGACAATCAAGGGGCTGGAAGAAAAGCTACCGGATTTGCTTAAAAAATGAGGTTTTTGTTTTGAACCATCCGGCCCGCTTTTAACTTTACCAACCAGTAGTGAGTGCTACAGCCTCACCCAAGCAAGCCCTAAGGTGCTGGGTAACACGGGTGAGGAGATGTCGAACGTAAAGAAAGGAGGTACAAAATGTCTAGTAGTCCCAACCAAATCCTGCCAAGCCTGTCGAATGTAGTCTGCTTCACCGCCGGACGCGCTTAACAACAGCTTTCGCGCGGAACATCTGTTAGCCCCTCAGGGCGTGTTCCCGCATTCTGGCAAGGTCTTACCTCCAAGGATGACGGGGCTGTACCCCAGACTCGTCGCTTGGTAAGATTTGAAGGATTAGATACCCGGTTTGCCCAGCAGCCTCCGAAGTGAGGTTCTGCATAGGCGAACCGGGTATCGCTTTTTATAGGTGAATTGGTGAACTGGTGAGTTTGCTGTTCTGTTTGTGTGAATCGCGGAGTTTGGACAGCAACTCACCAGTTCACCACCTCACCAATTCACCTAATCACTCGCCGTACGCTCATAAAGCGGCGCTCGTAGTCGGTGCCTGCTACTTCGCTGATCTTCACGCCGGAGTCGCGGCGGGCCGAGGAAGCGTGCACAAACCGGATCGGCTCACCTGGATTGGAAATGACAATGCCAGCGTGACCCGGTATAGTGGAAGTGGCCGCCGTGCCCGTGAATACCACAATATCGCCCTTGCGGGCCTGTTGGCGCGGCACCTCGCGCCCCACGTTGATCAGTTGCGCCGTGGAATGCGGCATGGCAATGTCGAAATGGCCATACACGTACATCACGAAGCCTGAGCAATCGAAGCCGCCATGTGGCGTGCTGCCGGCATATGTGTAAGGCGAACCTAGCTGCCTAAGCGCGAAGGTGATGATGCTATCGGCCTGCGACACTGGACGCGGCAGGACCAGCGCAGTCATCTGCACCGGCAGATCGGTGGCCGCTTGAGTCGCCACGGGCGCATGGATCGGCTGGCTATGCCGCCAACCAATCAGGCCGAGTAGCACCAGAGTCAGACTAATGAAGGTAATCCAGACGTAGCGCATAAGTTTCGGTCGTAGCGGCGTGAGGCTGCTGCCGTTCTCCCAGACAAACGGCGGAGCTAGGATCGGGGTTCCGGGAGTGGTGAGGTAGTAGGAATAGACTTAACAAGATAATGCGTGCAAAACGAAGCGTTATCTTGCAACCTCTGTCATTTTTTCGGGTCGGAAAAGTAGGTGAGGCCTTGTTTTTACTCACCATCTCACTAGTTCACCATCTCACCAGTTCACCCTTCATGCTCCCCAAACGTTTACGCCTGCTGCTAGTCGCGGCTCTGGTGCTGATTCTGAGTCAGTTTAGCCTAGCTTTAGCGGCGCCCACGCTGCGCTACACCCTTTCGATGTCCGCGCCGCAAACTCACTACTTTGAGGTTGAAATGACCCTGGGTGGCTTCGGCAAGCAGTATACTGATGTGAAAATGCCCGTGTGGGCTCCCGGTTCTTACCTCGTGCGGGAGTTTGCCAAGAACGTAGAAGGCTTCACGGCCCAAGCTGGCGGTCAAGCATTGCGCGCCGAGAAAATGGATAAGAACACGTGGCGCGTATATCACCCGAGGGCCAAAGATTTTACGGTGCGCTACAAAGTGTACGCCTTCGAGTTGAGCGTGCGCACCAGCTTCATTGATGCTTCGCACGGCTACCTGAACGGCACGAGCGTATTCATGTACCCGGCTGAAAACAAAATGCTGCCGAGCACCCTCACGGTGCAGCCCGCTACCGGCTGGACGCAGGTTTCAACCAGCCTGAAGCCCGTGGCTGGCGGGGCACCCTTCACGTTCAGCTCGACGAGCTACGACGAGCTGGCTGACTCGCCCATTGAAATCGGCACGCACAAGGTGCTGTCGTTCGTGGCCAATGGCACCCCGCACACGGTAGCCATGTACGGCAACGCTTTGTACGACGAAGCTAGGTTGCTTGCCGATATGAAGCGCGTGTGCGAGGAAGCACACCGGGTAGTCGGCCAGAACCCGCTGGACCGCTACGTGTTTATTGTGCACAACATTGAGCGTGGTACGGGTGGTCTGGAGCACCTATATTCTACCACGTTGTCGGTGTCGCGCACGGCGTACAGCTCCGAGAAAGGCATTAAGGATTTCTTAGGGCTGGTGGCGCATGAGTACTTCCACCTTTGGAATGTGAAGCGCATCCGCCCCATTGCCCTGGGGCCGTTCGACTACGACCACGAAAACTACACGCACATGCTGTGGGTGAGCGAAGGTGGAACCGAGTATTTCAGCAACATCATCAACCAGCGCGCCGGCGTCGTGACGCCGGAAGGCTACCTGGCCGACCTAGGTAACAGCATTGGCCGCGTGGAGAATACGCCCGGTAACAAGGTGCAATCAGCCGCCGAATCGAGCTTCGATGCCTGGATTAAGTACTACCGGCCCAACGAGAATTCGGCGAATACCGGCATCAGCTACTACGATAAAGGTGAGGTAATCGGGGCAACGCTCGACCTGATGATTATCAACGCGACGCAAGGACAGAAGAGCCTCGACGATGTGATGCGCTACCTTTATGCCGAATACTACCAAAAGCGCAAGCGCGGCTTCACCGATGAGGAGTATCAGGATGCCGTAGCGAAAGTGGCCGGGCAGCGCTTCGATGAGTTCTTCCTCACCCGCGTCTACGGCACCCAGACGCTGGACTATAGCACCGTGCTGGGCTACGCTGGTCTGACTCTGAATGTCGCCCAGGCGACGGGCGCGTCGTTGGGAGCTAGCTTAGCAGCTACGGGCGTCAGCCTGAGCGCGGCGGGCACCCCCAGCGGCGGGCGTTACGTCGTGACCAGCGTACTGCGTGATGGCAGCGCCTGGCAGGGCGGCCTGAACGTGAACGACGAAGTCCTGACCCTGGATGGTACCCGCGTCACCGAAGACCTGAACAAGCTGCTCGCCGACCGCTCCGTGGGCAGCGAAGTGCGTCTGATGGTGAATCGGGAAGGGCAGCCGAAGGAGCTGCGCTTTCCGCTGCTGGCCAGCCCGGCGCGGCGCTATCGTATCGAGCAGGTGGCTAGCCCAACGGAGGCGCAGCTTGTCGTGCTGCGCAAGTGGCTACGAGCAAAGTCGTAAGCTGCTGAAGTAGAAATACCAACAGAAAAGCCTCGCTGATTTCAGCGAGGCTTTTCTGTTGACAAAGGCTAGGTAAGCGGCAGTTACGAAATCCGCTTCAGGGCCACGTCGCGTACGGGTGTAATTACCAGCGGCACTTTCTCGACTTTCACCGAACTGGTATCTAAACCAAAGTATTTGTCTTCGGAAGCAATGAACTGCTTGATGTAGAAGTAGGCCTGCATCACCAACTTCTCGACCACCGGGAATTCATTCTCGACCGACAAGAATTTCTCCAGCACCACAAAGCGGAAATCGCCGGTAACGTGCTGGCGGCTCAAGGACTCGTAGCGCGAGGTGATGTCCACTTCCTTGTTGCGCACGAGGTCTTCCACCACCTTGCGGAAGTAGAGATTGATGCGCTGCTCCACGCGGAAACCTAGGCGGAATGTGATGCGGAAAGCGTCGTCGGGGGCTAGCTCTACCACTTTATATTCCATCGTGTAGGGCTCGTCGGTGGTATCAACGTGCACAAACCAGTAGATATCCGCACGTTTCGGACGCTTCTGGAAGATGGAGTAGATGATTTTGGACTCAATTTCGGAGGTGCGCTCAGCCGAAGTCATGAACACGAGGTGCGTGGAATATTTCGGCACCGTCTCGTCGCTGCTGAGCTGCTTGAGCGCTTCCATGTACGGCTCAATCTTAACGAATTCGGTGAGGCGCTTCTTGATGTAGTAAGCCCGCAGCCACACGTACATCACCCCAACCAGCGCCGTGCCGATGGCCAGCGACACCCAGCCGCCATGCGGGAACTTGATAAGGTTGGCGACCAGGAAAGAGCCCTCAATGAGCGCATAAACCAGCGCAAACAACGCTACCACCGGCACCGGCACGCGCTTGGCGCGCAGCCATACCGTCAGGAGCGTAGTAGTCATCAACATCGTAAGCGTGATGGCCAGGCCGTAAGCCGCTTCCATGCGCTCCGACTTCTGGAAGTACAGCACCACCGCAATACAGCCGATGAGCAGCAGCCGGTTCATGCTCGGCACGTATAACTGACCTTTTACATCGGTTGGGTAGTTGAGCTTTACTTTCGGCCACATATTCAAACGGATAGCTTCCGCTACCAGCGTGAACGAACCCGTAATCAAGGCCTGTGAAGCAATGATGGCGGCAATCGTAGCGATGCCAATACCGATGAGCAGAAACCAATCGGGCATCAGCTCATAAAAAGGGTTGCGACCGGCTAGCTTTTCGCCTTGATGAGCCAGCAGCCAAGCGCCCTGCCCGAAGTAGTTGAGCAGCAGGCAGAGTTTCACAAAACCCCAGCTGAGGCGGATGTTGCCCTTGCCGCAGTGACCTAGGTCTGAGTACAGTGCTTCGGCCCCCGTGGTGCACAGAAACACGGAACCTAGCAGCCAGAAGCCGCCCGGATACTCGACCAGCAACTCGTAGGCGTAGTACGGATTGGCCGCTTTCAGAATACTAGGGTGCTGGATGATGAAGGAAGTGCCTAGCACCGCCAGCATCGAAAACCAGACAAACATAATGGGTCCGAAAGCTTTGCCAACAATCTGAGTCCCAAAGCTTTGTAATAGGAACAAGCCGAGTAGAATGGCAATGACAATCGGGACGGTGTTCAGGCTAGGATATACGGCCTGCAACCCTTCAATAGCCGACGAAACCGAAATTGGGGGCGTAATAACGCCGTCGGCCAGCAGAGCCGCGCCACCCACGATGGCAGGGATGGTGAGCCACGCCGCCCGGCGGCGTACCAGGGCGTAGAGCGAGAAAATGCCACCCTCCCCGTTGTTGTCGGCATTAAGGGTGAGTATCACGTACTTAACGGTGGTTTGCAGCGTCAGCGTCCAGAGGACGCAGGAGATGCCGCCGTACACCAGGCGTGGGTCAATTACGCCCGGTACAATAGCCTTCATCACGTACAGCGGCGAAGTACCAATGTCGCCGTAGATGATGCCGAGGGCGATGAGCAGACCAGCGGTTGAAATAGCGGAGTGCTGGTGTTTGGCGTCCATGAATGAGTAGAAGTAAAAGAGGGGAAGAGTGCCTAAAGGTAGAGTAATCAACCTAAACAGAACACTCCGCAGTCTTACACATTTGGGGGTGGAAAAGTGCCGGAATCCGGGGGGAGGGTAGATGGGGCGTCGGCAAGCAGCGCGGCGGTAGCTGCGGCGGCTTCATCGTGGGCCCGGCGGATGCGGCGGTTGGTTTCGGCAGCGAGCTTTTGCCACTGGGCAGCCTCGCCGGATAAGGCAAAATGCACAGCCTCCCGACCTAGCCGGTGCAGCCGCAGCCGGTTGGTGCCTCGGCGGCCATAGGCGAGCAGAAGAGCGCCGGTTGCCAGCCCCAGCATGGCCGGAAACGTACGAAGCCAGTTTTGCAGAAAACCTAGCGCAAAGCCTGCCAGCGTCATGCCACCCAGCAGGTACCACAGCAGCCAGCGCACTGGCGTCAGTTCCACGGCCTCCAGCTCCAGCAGACCGATAGTGCTGCCATTTACCGTCAGCGAAGTGGCTGTGAGCACCAATCGTCCGTCTGTGCTTCGTAGCGTAGGCAACGGAGCCGGCTGGCTACTGGGGGCAACCGGCGTAGCAATGGGTTGCTCTAACGGGCTAGGTGGCGGCGGGTCTGCGGGTGCTGAGCTGACCGTAGCGGGCTCTTCCGGCGCAACGCCGGCCGTCGAAACGGCCGCCCCGGCCGTTGTCGTGCTCACCCAGCGGGGCTGGGTCGTAGCAGTTGCAGTCGGGGCGGTCGATTCGGTACTTCAGTTGTTCACTTTCAGCAGCTCCACGTCGAAGATGAGTGCTGAGTCGGGGCCAATATCACGGCCGGCACCGCGCTTGCCATAAGCTAGGTCGGAGGGGATGTAGAGGCGCCACTTCGAGCCTTCGGGCATAAGCTGGAGAGCTTCCGTCCAGCCGGCAATTACCTGGTTCACGCCAAACGTAGCGGGTTGGCCGCGCTGGTAGCTGCTGTCGAACACGTTGCCGTTGATCAGCGTACCGTGGTAGTGCGTCGTTACTGAGGAGCGTGGGGTAGGCTTCTTGCCGGTGCCTTCAGTCAGGACTTCATACTGGAGGCCGCTGGGCAGCGTCGTTACGCCGGGCTTGTTCTTGTTTTCGGCGAGGAAGGCTTCGCCTTCGGCTTTGTTGTTGCTCACGTCGTTGCTTTCTTGTTGAGGTTCGTTGGCTTCAAATTGTTCTTGGAGCTGGCGCATGGCCGACTCCATTTGTTCCTGGGTAAGGCGGCTAGGCTGGCCGGCCAGGGCTTCTTTCAGGCTCGCACCCAGTACGTCAATGTCTAGGTCGAGGCCTTGCTGCGAGAAATTACGGGCTAGGTCGCGCCCGATGATGTAGCTGATTTGCTCTTTGTGGCTGCTCAGATTCATAAGAGAAAGGAAAAGAAAACGATAAGAACCGCTTGGTGGGCGGCTACTACCAGGCAATACCGAATTTCGGCCCGAATGGATGTGTATTTTTCGGCCCGCAATAGTAACACTCGAATTTCAAAACCTTCTTTCTTCTGGCCGCAAAAACAAAACGGGCCTCGCTGCCAAGCGAAGCCCGTTGCCTAAAAACCTAGGATACGCCTCCTAGGCGCCCTTAAAAGCTAGCAGTAGTAAATGTCGTCGTCCTCGTCGCGCAGGTCGAAAAACAGGCGCAGGTCCAGAACTTGCGCGGCCAGGTAGGTCAGGCCTCCCAGCAGTAGCAACGACGAGAGGACAGCAGTGCTCTTTTTCATAGCGAAGAAGATAAAAGAAAGTAAGACAACAACTTGCCTGCAAATATACGGGAATTGCGTTAAAGTATCGTGATCTGGCTATAAACTGTTTATCAGCTAGCCTACGTTGCGGAGTAAGCGAACCTAGCCAGCTTCAGCGGGGTGACACCAACGATTCAACAACCAATGCTGTCCCGCGGGGGCTAGTCTGGACTACTGCGTTGGTTGCTACCGTATATTGTGCTCCGCATATTGTGCTCCGCCGGAATTAGGCCCGTCTGTTTCGCAAATCATAAGTTAGGGATGTATTTGCCTTAAATCGGATTGCTGCAAGGTTATGCAGCTTTGCCTTAACCTATCAACCGCGTGGCGCGCAGCCCGTATAGATAGCAGAAGCGACTGGCAGCACCAGCGTTGTACGCGGCGAGCTAGCTTAGGCCAGCGGCGCGGCGCTTTTCTTCCACCTCTTTCTTCCACCCCACAACCATGAGCGACACCCAAAGTAATAAGTCTTCAACGACGCCGCCTACCAACGACGGCACCCACGGCGGCAACCGGGGCGGCGACCAGCACGCTAACACTGACGGCGCCAAAGGAAGTAGTCGTCAGGGCGGCCACACCAGCGCCGACCAAAGCAACCAGGGCGGCGGCGCCGATGCTGAAAAAGCCAACCAAACCCAAAACACCACCGAGTATAAATCGGATTACGGAACGGGTAACGCCGCTTCCAGTCCCGCTAATGATGGTGGTAGAATTGACGACGAAAACAACAGCTAACCAACGCCCCTTATGAACACTCCCTCCATTCCGTCGCAAGACGACGAAGAGCAAGGCCGCATCGATTCGCCGAACACCAAAAACGCCGACGCGACCATTGCGGATGGTGCCGGCGACGGCGGCCAGCAATACACCGATTCGGCTGAGCAGGCCAAGAATAACCCGGAAGCAGGCACCGTAAGTACCCAGGAAAACATGGGCGACGGCAGCGGCATTCGCGGCGAATACGGCGACAGCAGCCAGACCAACGGCAAGGAAGGCTAGGCACCGTTCCAACCTAGGTTTATGTGGATCTAGGCTAGGTTAAACTAAGAAGGACGGCATACTGCGACAAGCGCAGCATGCCGTCCTTTCTTGTTTTTGGCTAAGCTCCAAATACGATCCTAGCTACTTTTTAGCGGCCGGGCTCTGCTGGTACGCCTTGATCTTCTCGGCCACCTCCACCATCGGTGCCACCCAGATGTCCTTTTCGTGGGCTTTCAGATAGCGCAATAGCTGGCGGTGTGCCTTCAGATCGACGTTCAGTGAATGGCCGCCGCCCACGCCGTGGAACAGGAACACCACCAGCGTGTGCGACTGTTGCGCTTTCTTCACCAAGTCAATCAGATAGTCGCCCGATTGCCCGTTGATCATGTAGCTGTCGATATTCGTCAGGTCGACTTCGGCGGCTGTTTGCAGGCCGCTCGTCACGCCGCGAGCGGCTACGAAGTCGTTTTTCAGCTGATCATAAAACTTAACGCCGCCAATCGTCAGGTCGCCACACGGGTAAGCGAAGGTGCGGACAGTTTTGCCGTCGATGGCGCTGAGCAGGGTGTTGTTCACCCTAGCCTCCATCACGGCTCGGCTCACGGTGTACTTGCTCAGGTCATTGTCGGGCGTCACGAAGCCGCGGCCGGGCAGGCTGCCGTCGCAGGGGTGCATCAGGGCGTGGTTGCCGAGCTCGTGCCCGCGCTTGGCCGCTTGCCGCCACTCCGGGAGCCGCTTCGCTACCACGGGCGAAGAGCCGATCAGGTAAAATGTGCCCCGCAGCTTCACGGAGTCGAGCGCCGGCACCGCGTTGTCGAGGTCCACGTCGATGGCGTCGTCGTAGGTCAGCACCACGGCGCACTGCTTGTTGTTCCAGGTGCTGGTGGTTTGGGCAAAGCTAGCCGACTTGCCCGTGAGCAGCAGGGCAGAAGCTAGGGTGAGGAGCTTGAGGTTGTTCATTGGGTGGAGTTGGCGCAATAGCTAGCAATCAATACAAGTTGGGCGCAAGGTAGCGCTTGCTGGTTGCTGGCAAAATAGCGCCGGCCGGTAGCACACCCGGAAATACGCATGTTGTATAATCATCCGGCTAGTATAAGCCGCGCTACTGCTTGCTTTTTTGCTCGTGCCGTTGCCGGTTCTCTGCTTTAATGCGGGCCCGCACGCCGTCATCTACGCCCTGGCCGGCTTTCATGGGCTCGTACACCGAGCCGGCGGTGGGGGGCAGGGAAGGCGCCGTCTTGATCTGGTAGTGGTGGCTGATGTTGGCTGAAATCCGCTCGGTAAAGTGCGGCAACAGGTGGTGCGAGATGGTAGCGCCTCTTGCTTTCCAGCCCACCGGCAGTTCCTGGCGCGGCCGCAGGGAAGAGCGCACCATGGCATTAACCACTTTCGTGGGCGGGTCCATGGCAGCCATGCGGGCAGTGCCGCCGCTGTAGTTAGCCGCATGGGTCCAAAACGGCGTATCGACGGCCCAGGGCTCAATGGTTACTACCTTGATGTTCTTGTAGCCGCTGAGGCGCAACTCGTTGTTCAGGGCCTGGTCCAGGTTGCGAATGGCGCCCTTCGTGGAAGCGTACACGGCATGGTAGGCGAGGGGTACTTCGCTTTCCACCGAACCTAGGTTCATGAGGGTGCCGGCGTTCTGCTTTCGGAATATGTTGATAGCCACCTGACTACCGTATACAATGCCCTTAAGGTTGACATCAATGAGGCGCGAATAATCGTTGATGGGAATCTCCCAGAACCGGCCAATACCACCCACGCCCACATCGTTCACCCACACATCCACGCGCCCGTACTGCTTCACCGCCGCATCAGCCAGGCGTTGCACCTGGTCGGGCTGGCTGATGTCGGTGGTGACGACCAAGGCGGTGCCGCCGGCTGCGCGTATTTTGGTGGCTACTTCCTCCAGCACCTCCGTGCGGCGGGCGGCCAGCACCACGTTAGCGTGATAGGCACCCAATTGCTCCGCCATGCCCCGGCCAAATCCGCTGGAAGCGCCAATGATAACGTAGGTTTTGCCTTGCACTTTTTGCTGCCCGGCCGCGCCTAGCTTAGCGGTAGCGCAACCGCCGAGCAGCAATCCGAGCAGCAGCCACGCGTTGCTCCAGGTGAGCCGATGCCGCTTGGTGGTTGCGGGTCGGATGCGGATGCTGGTGCCGTTGATGGTGTCGGCCACGCATAGTTGCCGAAGTAAGGGGTGTTTCATACAGAATTAGAGCGAGGTAGGTAGCACGCTCTGGCTCGTACGACAGGCTAGGTAACATTGATATAGCTCAGCTTGCTTAAAACAGGGCTCTGACTGGCTTTTGAATGGTTGGCCGACTGCGTGCTTCACACGGGTGCGAGCTGCAAGCTCGCGCCAGTACAGTAGTGCCAGTAGTAGCCAACAGTAACTCTAGATACGGGTGCGCCAGTCAGGGAAGAACGATTATCTTGCCGGGACTCCTTAACCTGCGCACCATAAATTTTCTCAACCGCAATGCGTATCCCCTCCGTCGCCAAGCTACTCAACCTAGGTCTGCTGTGGCTGCTGGCCGGCACTGCTTATGCCCAGCAATCTTCCCTCGTAACGGTGCCAAACTCAGAGCACCAGGTAATTCAGTCGAAAGTAGCTGGACACCCGTACGACGTGTATGTTCACTTCCCGGCGGGTTATGCGACTTCCGGTAAAAAATATCCCGTGTTGTACGTGGTAGATGGCGACAACGACTTTTCGCCCACGCTCGAATACCTAGGTCTGCTCATGGCCGAGTACCACATCCCGGAGCCGCTGGTGGTGGCCATCGGCGACGGTGGGCTGATCGGGACGCCCGGCAACCAACGCAACCGCGACTTCACGCCCACCGCCATGGCCGACCGGCCTGGCAGCGGCGGCGCACCGGCTTTTCTGGGGTTTATCGAGCAGGAATTGATGCCTTTCGTCGAAAAGAAGTACAAAGCCGACCCCGCGCAGCGCACGCTCTACGGCTACTCGATGGGCGGTTTGTTCGGCACCTACGTGCTGTTTCAGAAGCCCACGCTGTTCCAGAATATCCTGATCGGCAGCCCGGCCCTAGGTTACGACAACGGTAAAATCTTCGACATCGAAAACGCCTACCATGCAAAGCATACTGATTTGCCGGTGCACGTTTTTGTGGAAGTAGGCGAGCTGGAAACGCCCGGTCAGAAAGATCCTTACCAGAAGCTGGTGCAGCTGCTGCAAGCCCGCCATTACCAGAACCTGGATCTGCACACCGTTGTCATCGAGAAGGTTACGCACATGACCGGCAAGCCCGTCACGATGCTGAAAGCGTTGGGCTGGGCTTACACCAGCCCGCACGTTGTGTTCTAATCAGCGCACAGCGTATTGGGATATCATGTAGTTTGATTGAGCACCCTATTTCACCTCCGCCACTTCCACGCGGCGGTTGCGCACGTCGGGGGAAGGATAGATCGGGCGCGAGTCGCCGTAGCCGATGGTGCTGATGCGCTCGGCCGCAATGCCCGCCTTCACCAGATATGCCTTCACCGCCGCGGCGCGCTGCTCCGACAAGGCTAGGTTTTTCTGCGGCTCGCCAAGGCGGTCAGTGTGGCCGGCCACCTGGATGCGCAGTGTGGGCCGGGTGCGCAGCTCCGCCGCCAGCTGGTCTAGCGCCGGCAAGCCCTCGGGCAGCAAATCAGGCTTGCCCTGCCGGAACAGCACCGTCGGCAGCACTACGGGCTTCTCCGAGACAAGCGGCGCCGGGCGAGTTGTATCGGGCGGAGCCGGAGCCGGAGCTAGGTCCGGAGTAGACCTAGGTACGGGCTGAGGTTTGGTCTTGGCTGCGGCGCCACTGACTTGCACAGTAATGGGCACCACGGCGCTTTCGCGGGTCGGGTAGTAGCCCTGGGTCAGGTAGAAGGTGGTGGCTTTGCTGAGTTTGGTGCGGTACTCGTTGCCGCTGTTCACGAGCTGCTTCAGGTCGGCATCGGCGTACCAGCGCACATCCCGGCCCGACACGCGAATAGTGGTTGCCGCGCCGGCCCGCACCGTCGCTGCCGACTTCAGCTTGACGCGGTACAAGACATAAGTGCCTTTGTCACAGCGGCCAATGGGGTCGTAGTCGGCGCGACCGGTTAGCTTTTCCAGGGCCGGGTCGTAGGTGAACAGGATGATGCCTTCGCACCAGTAGCTGAATGGGCTGGCACCGGTTTCGTCCAGCTTGCGCAGGTGCTCAAGGCGCATCCCGCCGGAGGTGCGGCTAGCCTGAATCTGAAATGTGACTGTAACACCCGGCCGGCCTGTAGCCTCCTGGTACATCACACCAAACAAGCCGGTGCCCTTGCCGTTCTGCATCCGAAGCACCGACGGCCAGGAGGCGCCCGGCTGATCGGTGTCCGTTTCCACGCCCTGCCAAATGCCCGCCAACGATTGCGCCTTTACCGGCCCTGCCAGCAGGACCGCTATGCCAAGCCAAATACTGCGTTTCATACGATAAAATGAACGGAGTTTAAGGCAAATAAAAACAACAGGAACGAGTAAAACACGGTCGGCTAGTCGTGAATAGCAGATAGTTACACGTCGAGCAGGCGCCTATGGTAGTTGATCTGACCTAGGTGATACGTCAGATGCGCTGACAGATGCACCAGAAAATACTCCGTTGAGGTTTTGTGGTCAAAAACCAGAACGGGGTATTCCTGGGCCAGCACCTCGGGGGCTAGGTTGCCGAGCGCCACATCCACGATGGCGCTCGTCTCATCCAGCTTCTGTAGCAGCTCCGGGCGCGGAACATCCTTTAGCGAAAACTCTAGCTCCCGGTGCCGGGTATAGGCTACGCCGCCAAGCTCCAGCCCGATATAAGTGTTCAGATTACCAACCAGATGCAGGCACAGATTGCCGGCCGAATTGGCGATGCCGCGTTCAACGTGCCAGATTTTTTGCTCGTCTTGGTACAGCTCGATTTCCTGGCTCACCCGGTTCAGGTCGCGCCGGAATAGCAGGCGTAAGGTGTCCGTCAGCATAGGCTGCTACTGGTTTCTTGGTTCAGGTGTAAGCGCTGGCTATTCCAGATTAGCCATGTCCTCCGCACTCAGCTGGATGTCCTTCGTGCCCATATTCTCCCGGAAGTGCGCCAGCGACGACGTGCCCGGAATTGGCAGAATCCAGGGCGAATGGTGCAGCAGCCAGGCTAGGTTGATCTGCGCCGGCGTGACGTTGTACTTGCGGGCTACTTCCGCAATTTTGTCCAGCTGCTTGGGCAGAGCGTGCAGCAGCGAGAAGAACGGAATCAGTGGAATGTTGTGCTGCTCACAGAGTTCCAGTACTTCCTCGCCGCCGGGGTTGTGGCCGTGGGCGTGCGAAAGAGTGGTGCGCTGGGCATAGCTGAACATGTTTTCTACGGTGGCAATCGGACCTAGCTTCAGGCCGGCTTCCAGCTCCTCACGGGTCACGTTGCTCAGGCCTACGTGCAGAATCTTGCCTTCGCGCTGCATCTCAAACATGGCACCTAGCTGCTCATCCAGCGGCACCGCGTCGTGGCCCATCAGGCGCAAATGCACCAGCTGAACCTGCTCCTGACCTAGGGTGCGAAGGTTATTCTCGATGCTGGTGCGCAGGTTTTCGGGCGTGTTAAAAGGCACCCAGCTTTTATCGGGGCGGCGGGTGGCGCCCACTTTGGTGCAGATAACCAGATCGTTCCGGTAAGGATAAAGCGCCTCGCGGATGAGCCGGTTGGTCACGTCCTCGCCGTAGTAGTCGGCCGTGTCGATGAAGTTCACGCCGCTTTCCACGGCGGTGCGCAAAATTTGCAGGGCCTCGGGGCGGTTGGCCGGCTCGCCCCATATTTCGGGGCCAGTCAGGCGCATGGTGCCGTAGCCGAGACGGTTGACGGTGAGCGGGTGCGCGGAGTTTTGGGCGATGGTGATGGTTGAGGGCATGACGGGTGTGTTAGGTTGAGAGCTATTCGTACTTGACAAAGCCTTCTTCTGTCCACCTAAACAAAGTAGGCGTCAATTGGTAAGAGCCTGTTTCATATAATTCACGCGCTTTCTTGCGTAGTGCTTCTACGCCCTTACGGTTCTTGCTGCCCGTGATAAACAAGGCGTCCCGATTAGGAATGGCAACAATAAAATCACCTTGTACCGGAAAGTTTTCGTGCGTCCAAATAGATTTCAGTAAAAGCAAGCTTGCTTCATAATCACCACCTGCAACGATCATATAGTTGCCCTTCTCACCCATTCGCTCAATTTTGGGCAGAACTCTTTTTAAATTCTTCAGAGCTATAGGGCGTAGGGAATCTTGCTTGATTTTTTGTTTTGCAAAAACGTCTTGGTTAAAGTACCTGATGCTCTTTTCATCGTCTTCACCATAGAAGATAACTAGTTCTGAGTTATAATCTTCATAAGCCAAAGCCATAGGTTTATTCTTGTTATCTTTAGCTATTTCCTTGGCTTCTTCAAGAAATCCTCTGTCCTTAATGATTGGCACAACTCTATTGATATTTATTTGCTCATCAGACTTATATAAGTCATCAGTAGATTGTGCATACTTTTCTAATGTTTGATCAATAGACTCTGGTTCTGCTTTATATTCTTTATAAGCATTATCAAGGAAGTGTTTGAAACTGCTGCCTGAAATATTAGCGGTTATGGTTAATACGGAGTCAATAGTATATTTAACTGACGGATGATGCTTTTGCAGCAATTGTAAATAGCGCTCAGTAAATTCTTGCTCAGTTAGTCTTTCTGTTGGGCTATTGCAGCTGAAGGAAATAAAAAGCAAGAAAGTAATAAAATGCTTCATGTATTAAATTATGATGGCGTATTAGGCACAAATTACGCTATTACTGAATGCACGTAAAAGTATGCTAAAAGGAACCGTTTTAGATTCCTAATACCCGTTCCGCGCCCGATTCTGGATGCGCTTTTCCCAGCGCTTGCGCTTGGGTGCAATGTAGCCGCGCAGGTGCTTCTCCATCACCAGCACGGCGCAAGGGGCGGCGGCCGTAGCGCCGAAGCCTCCATTTTCGAGGTACACTGCTATGGCAATCTTGGGATTATCGGCCGGGGCAAAGCCGACGAACGCCGCGTGGTCGTCGCCCTCGTCATTTTGCACGGTGCCGGTTTTGCCGGCCACCTTGATGCCCACATCGGCTAAGCTGGAAGCATCAGCGGTGCCGCCGCGCTGCATCACGGCCACCATGCCGGGGATTAGCGCCGCGAAGTTGGCGCTGTCGATGAGGGTGCGGTGCTTCTCGGTGAAGCGTGGCAGCGGTCCGCTTTTGCCCACGCTACGCACCAGGTGAGGCGTGTAGTACCAGCCCCGGTTGGCAATAATGGCCGCCATGTTGGCCATTTGCAGACCCGTCAGGTTGATTTCGCCCTGCCCGATGCTGAGCGAGTAAATGGAGCGGTAGGTCCAGTTCGTTGTGCGGCGGGCTTTGTCGTAGTAGGCCGGGGTGGGCAGAAAGCCCGGCGCCTCGCGCGGCACATCTACGCCCAGCACCGAATCCAGCCCGAACGACCGAACGTAGCGGCGCCAGAGGGCTAGGTTTTCGTGACGGGCGGCCACGGTATCCACGGCCAGGCTGTCGGGCATGCGGTTGATGAGGCTCTGCATTACCTGGTAGAAGTAGGGGTTGCAGCTGTACTTCAGACCTAGGGTTAGGCTTTTGGCCGTGGGGTGGCGGTGCACGCAGTTCACCAGCGACTGGTCGCAGGGGAATCCGGTAGCGGGGCTGATGGCGCCTAGCTGCAACGCCACGGCGGCATTCACCAGCTTAAACACCGAACCGGGCGGGTTGGCCAGCATAGCGGGCCGGTTCAGCAGCGGCATGCCTTCGCTTTGCAGCAACTCGGTGCGCACGCCAGCCTGGTCGGGCGCGGTGATGGTGGCCGCCTTGTACACCGGCGCCGACACGTAGCACAGAATCTCGCCGGTACTTGGGTCCAGCGCGACCAGGTAGCCCTTGCGGCCGCCCATCAGTTTTTCGGCGTAGGCTTGCAGCTTCACGTCGATGGTCAGGTGCAGGTCCTGGCCTTGCAGGAAAGCCGTGTCGCGGGCCCAGGTGCCGTGCGTTTTACCTTGTTTATCTACTAGAGGGTGCAGAAAGCCGTGGTGGCCGTTGAGCAGGCCGTTATAATAGCTTTCTACGCCGCCGCTACGCAGCCGGTAGAAGCGGCCCCGTCGGTAGCGCATGGCTTGGCGGTAGAAGGCTTGCGCCTCCGAACCTAGGTAGCCCAGCACAGGAGCGCCCGCGTCGGTGGTGTAGGTGCGGCGGCGGCTTTCAATTAGGCTGAGCTTTGGAACGGTGGTGCTACTGTCGCGGCGCACGCGCTCAGCTTCGGTCGCGGTGAGGCGGAGCTGAACCGGGTAGCCGACCTGCCCTTTACCGTAGGGTAGGGCATCGGCAATGCGCTGCCGGACGGTTGTCGAATCCCAGCCCAGCAGCTGACCTAGGGCTAGGGTGTCGAGGGGCGGGCGACGCGGCAGCTTCAGCACGAACTGCATACGGGTGTCTACCAGCACCGAATCGTGGCGGTCGAGCACACGGCCCCGGAACAGCGAGTCGGCCACTACCACGCGGCGCCGGGTGTAGACCTCGCCCGTAGCCGGGTCCTGCGCTGGGTCGCCATTCTGCTGATCCGGGGATGAGCAGGCAGCCAGTGCTGCTAAAAGCACTGTTAGTAAGCTAAGTTTCCAATCATCAAACGCAATGCGCATGAAGGTAAAGCTAGGCAATTGTCGGGCTTCAGTCCGTACTTTTTGATGAACCAGGCTCGTCGCTGCTTACTTAAACCAGACCAGAATCGATTCCTGCCTAAGCGCTTTGCTTTCTCAACTGGCACGAGGTACGTCGCCGCCTGATGCGCGGAATGCTAAACGCGCACTCTTTGGCTCTACTGGTTTCTTGTCCACTTCACGTTCAAGATCTTCGATTCTTGGCTGGTTTGTGGATCTAACCGATAGATTTCGAGTACTTCCGTATTTGCATCTATGATAGTATAGACTTCCTTCATATCCGCGGCTTTGCCCGTGGCGTTATTCAGCTGTTGGTAGCGAAACGTCATGGTTTTCGCGGTAGCATCCCAGGGCCCTTCCATCGCTACGCCGTTGCCGCCATCTTGGATCATAGCGCGGGTGAAGATCTTTTTGTTGGCGTCGTAGCCCGTCACCCGAACCCCGGTGATGGACTTACCCATAATAACGTAGGTAATCTCCGAGACTTGGTAGAGCCCACCCATCGCCATGTGATTGGTTAGGGTAGAGGTACTCGTCATCGGAGGGGCGTCCGGGGAAAACGTCATCGTGGCCTGACCGGTCCATGCGCCGTTCGACCGCGCCAGCATCTTATGGAATTCGTCAGCAGCGCCGGGTTGCTCATTGGCTACGGAAGTAACCGGGGCAGACGTTTTTGCCTTGGTCGCGGCGAGCGATTTTTGGCCCAGCGCACCGTGGGCTAGGAAGAGGCTCGAAAGGGCAGTCAGCGCAACGAGTTTCATATACGGAGGGGCGTAATGATTTGGAAAAGGATCATTGGCTGCGTTCCTATACATAAAACCTTCCTGTGCACGGGCTCGGCGCCAAAGGGGCTAGGCCTTGCTGATTAGCCACATGAAAGTTGGATCCTACTGGTTGGAAGCACACGCCAGTTCAAGGTAAAGAACGGCTACCAGTAGAATATTATCAATCACATAAGCATGTGGTTATTAGAAAGCTAGGTCTGTATTTTTGGGCAAGCACAATTCCTGCGAGCCGCTGCGCTTTCCACTTCTTACTGAGCTCGTTGTTGCTAGTTGAACAAGCGGCACGATACTAACTTGCCGCTGGCGCGGCAGTGGAAGTACAACCTCCACTCAAAACTAGGTACGAGTTCTAAACTCGCGCTAGTTGGAGGTAGGCCACTTGTTTGCTAGGCGCGCGTTTGCCGCCGACGGAAGTACACGAAAAACGGGAGCCCGGTCAGAATCAGCCCTAGGCCCAAAAGCGACTGGGTAGGCTGCGTAATCAGTGTATGGCCGGTGAAGGTGAGGGCAAACAGGATGAGCACGATTTGCACGAACGGAAAGCCGGGCACCGGGCCTGGAATGCGGCCTTGCCATTTCATTTTCACTACGGCCACGGCCAGCAAGCCATAAAAGAGGAAGGTAGCAAAAATAACTAGGTCAGTCAGGCGCTCGAAGGTGCCGGAGATAATGAGCAGGCTACTCCACGTTAGGGTGTAAGCCAGGGCGCGGTAGGGCGTGCGGTAGCGGGGGTGCACTGTCGCGGCCGACCGGAAGAAAAAGCCTTCCTGAGCCATGCGGAAGTGCACGCGGGTGTGCGAGAGCAGCACCGCGTTAAGTGTGCCGAACACGCTCACCAGAATCAAGACCGTGACGCCCGTTTTGCCCCACTTGCCCAGCAAGGCCTCAGCCACCACGGACGCCCCGATTTCGTTTGGACCTACTGCCGCCAGCTGGGCCAGGGGCAACGTGCGCAGGTACACGTAGTTGACCAGCACGTACAGCACAATAGCGATGCTGACCCCGCCAACGATGGCCCGGGGCACATTGCGCCGCGGGTTTTTGATTTCGCCCGTGACAAAGGAGAGGTCTACCCAGCCGTCGTAGGCCCAGAACACGCTGAGCAGGGCGCCAAAAAAGGCACTGGCCAGCGACACACTTCGCGTGGGCACTACCGCCGCCGACGTGTGGCCGGAGTTTGGCGAAGCCAGAAATAAGCCCGCGAAGATGAGCAGCAGAATACCCCCGATTTTGGCCGCCGTGAAGATGTTGCTGAGCCGTCCGCTGCCGCTCACCCCACGGTAGTTTACCCAGGTGAGGGCCGCCGTGGTGCCGATGGCCAGGAGCTTGATGCCCGAGTCGGCGAAGGGGTAAACTAGTTGGCCAATGGAGAGGTGCGCCCAGGCCTGGGCCGGGTTGGGTAGGGGCACCAACGCGTTGATGGATTGGGCGAAAATGAAGGCCAGCGCCGCCACCGAAGCAGAACCGATGATGGCAAAATCCGTCCACCCGAACAGGAACGACGCGAAATTGCCAAACGACAGCCGCAGGTACTCGTAGACGCCGCCCGATTCTTCGGTGAGCGAAGCCATACCCGACAGGTTCAGGGCGCCGCAGATGGTAATCAGGCCCGCCACCATCCAGGCGGCCAGAATCCACTCCGCGCTCAAGCCACTCTGCGCCAGCGGCACAATCTTCTTGAAAACGCCGGACCCAATCACGATGCCCGCCACCAGCAACGTGCCACTAACTACGCCAAAGGCTCGAACAAGCGTTACGGGAGCAGCGACAGGTGGCTTTTCTGGAACTTTCATGCTCCAGGTAACTCGTTTTGTCGCTAAGGGGTTGCTATCAGTTTGCCGCTGGCGCGGCAAGGCTTCTAAAACGAATTTCATTGTAGCTACTCGCAACCACATCATTCACGGCTACGATTCCGTGTCGGATGAAATGGTCTGAGCATTGTCGTGCGGCACTTGCCCCAACTTAAGTTAGAAATAACAGGGCTGTTGGCGGGGAGAATAACTTAAGAAAAGAAAACGCTGCTCGGATTGCTCCAAACCGCGCAATACGGGCTTGCCGCTGACGCGGCAGTGGAGGTACAACCTCCACCCAAAGCTAGGAACGAGTCATAAACTCGCGCCAGTTTTGGGGCAAGTTGCGTTGTACCAAACTCGCTCCAAGTAAGGGTAGATCCTTTGTATATTTTAATATTGGGCTTAAAAAGAAAATAATTGTAATATGGCCTCCTGACTTAACATTCCTAACTCATGTACTCACCCAGAGAAGCCGAAATGGCGGCGCTTAACAAATGCGGAGCACTCTTAGAAGAACTCGATGATAATGCTAAGTTAAGAGTGCTAAGATATTTAGTAGATGTATTCGATTTGGCTAAACATCTACAAATGAATGGGACTTATGTAGATGACCAAAGAGCTGCCTCTAATAATCATAATGTTACTCCTGAACAAAAATTGGTTCCTGTGAATAGCAGTAGAGATTCGGATAATCCTGTTAAAGATGATGAGGTGCAGTTTGAAGAAACGAGTAACGAGTATCCTACTTTAAAGGATATTGTCATGAGGGACTTACCTAAAGTGGAAACTGATTGGGTGCTCTTATATGCGTTTTACGCTTCTAATTTTGCTAAAGATCAGTTTGTTAAATCAGATATTTCAGATAAATATGATGAAAGTGGTAGGAGAGATAAGCAAAGAATAAAAAACCTTTCGCAGAATTTCAAGAAATGTGTTATGAGAAAATGGCTTAAAAATATTAGTGGAGAGACTTATTTGATAACTGTCGATGGTAAAAGTTATGCGGAACAAATTATAAATGGAAACTCGCAGGGAAAACCCAGGAGTTTAGCTCGGAAAAAAACAGCCAAAAGCAAAGAATAGGCAATGGATGTCGCTAATTTCGTAAGGATAATTCCTGACTTCTATGAATTGAAGCAATCTGAGAAGTGCCTACATTTTGCTTTTTATAACATTGCTGTTTGTAAAAAACAATTTTTCAATAAAGATTCTATAGAATCATGCTTCAAAGATGCCAACATTCCTGTATACACCAAAGTAAGAGAATATCTGATTAACAACTCCAAGGGGCGCAATCCTAACTTTATAAAAGTAGAGGGCGGTTACAGTATTAGTCAGTATAAGCTTGATGAATTATTTAAATTACTCAAAATTGATAAGCCAATAATTGAAGTAGAGGAAGATTTGAACAGACTAAAAGATGAGGTTGCCGACGCTAACAGCAAAGATTTTTTAGAGGAAACCATTAAAGCTGTTGAAGTTGGTTCGTATAGGGCATCAGTGATTATGGTTTGGATTCTCGGTATAGATCATCTTTATAACTATATCATAGGATGCAAGCTTGATGATTTCAATGCTAAGTTGGTATTGCAAAACAATAAAAGAATAAAAGTTAGTAAGATTCAAAATAAGGATGATTTCTCTGATATACCAGAAGGGGTTTTTATCGAGCTTTGTAGAGAAGCAAAAATTATTTCAAATGATGTTAGAAAGATACTAGAAGAGAAACTAGGTACACGCAACTCCTGTGCACATCCATCTGGTATTAAGATATCTAAAAACAAGGCTGTTGAGTTTATCAAGGATATATTGTATAACGTGGTTTTTAAGTTTACATGTAAATAAAACGGGTGCTACCTTGTGAAAGATAGCACCCGTTTTATTCAGCCCAAGCAGTCGTGGTTTACATATTCCGCCGATACTGCCCACCCACCTCAAACAGCGCATTCGTAATCTGCCCGAGCGAGCAGAACTTCACGGTGTCCATCAGCTCGGCGAACAGGTTGCCGTTTTGCACGGCTACTTGTTGCAGCTGCTTCAGGCGCTGTGGGGCTTCGGTGGCGTTGCGGGCGTGGAGCAGACCGAGCATGTCGATCTGGTACTGCTTTTCGGTTTCTGTGGCGCGAATAACCTCGGCGGGGATGATGGTCGGCGAGCCTTTGGAGGAGAGGAAGGTATTCACGCCGATGATGGGGTACTCGCCGGTGTGCTTCAGCGTCTCGTAGTACAGGCTTTCCTCCTGAATCTTGCCCCGCTGGTACATGGTTTCCATGGCGCCTAGCACGCCGCCGCGGTCGGTGATGCGGTCAAATTCCAGCAATACCGCTTCTTCCACCAGGTCGGTCAGCTCCTCGATGATGAAGGAGCCTTGGAGCGGGTTTTCGTTTTTGGCCAGACCTAGCTCGCGGTTGATGATGAGCTGAATAGCCATAGCCCGGCGCACCGATTCTTCAGTGGGCGTGGTGATGGCCTCATCGTAGGCGTTGGTATGCAGAGAGTTGCAGTTGTCGTAGATGGCGTAGAGGGCCTGCAACGTGGTACGGATATCGTTGAAGTCGATTTCCTGGGCGTGTAGGCTGCGGCCGCTGGTCTGGATGTGGTACTTCAACATCTGCGAGCGGGCGTTGGCGCCGTACTTCAGCTTCATGGCCTTGGCCCAAATGCGGCGCGCCACGCGGCCAATGACCGCGTACTCGGGGTCGATGCCGTTGGAGAAGAAGAACGACAGGTTGGGCGCGAAGTCATTCACGTCCATGCCGCGGCTCACGTAATATTCTACGAAGGTGAAGCCGTTGGAGAGCGTGAGGGCGAGCTGCGTGATGGGGTTGGCGCCCGCCTCGGCAATGTGGTAGCCGCTGATACTCACCGAGTAAAAGTTGCGCACCTTCTCCTGGATGAAGTACTCCTGCACGTCGCCCATGAGGCGCAGGGCAAACTCGGTGCTAAAGATGCAGGTGTTCTGGGCCTGGTCTTCCTTCAGGATGTCGGCTTGCACGGTGCCGCGCACCTGGCTGAGCGTGCGCGCTTTGATCTGCTGGTACACGTCCGGGGGCAGCACTTGGTCGCCGGTCACGCCAAGTAGCATTAGGCCTAGGCCGTCGTTGCCCTGGGGCAGCTCGCCCTGGTAGCGAGGGCGAGGCTGGCCGTACTGCTGATACAGGGCGTCAATCTTCTGGTTGACTTCGTCTTCCAGCCCGTGCTCCTTGATATACAGCTCGCACTGCTGGTCGATGGCGGCATTCATAAAAAACGCCGCGAGCATGGCGGCTGGCCCATTGATCGTCAGGGAAACCGATGTGGCGGGGGCGGCTAGGTTGAAGCCGGAGTAGAGCTTCTTGGCGTCGTCGAGGCAGGCGATGCTCACGCCGGAGTTGCCGATTTTGCCGTAAATGTCGGGGCGCACGTCGGGGTCTTCGCCGTAGAGCGTCACCGAGTCGAAGGCCGTGCTTAGGCGCTTGGCGGGCAAGCCGGCCGACACGTAGTGGAAGCGGCGGTTGGTGCGCTCGGGGCCACCTTCGCCGGCAAACATGCGGGTGGGGTCTTCGCCCTCGCGCTTGAAGGGGAACACGCCGGCCGTGTAGGGAAACTCGCCGGGTACGTTTTCCTGCAACTGCCACTTCAGCAAGTCGCCCCAGGCCGTGTAGCGGGGCAGGCTCACCTTCGGGATTTGCAGGTGCGACAGGCTTTCGGAGTGCGTCTGGATGCGAATTTCCTTGTCGCGCACCTTAAAGATGAACTCCGGGTCGCGGTAGGCTTTTACTTTCTGCGGCCAGGTTTCCAGGAGTTTCCAGTTTTGGCCGTCCAGCCGGAGCTTGATTTCCGCGAAGGTTTTCTCCAGACCGGCGACGAGTTCTCCGGCCTGGGGTCCGTCGCTGCTGTTCCCGCCGCCATGTCCTCCGGCTTGGAGGCTTCGGACGGCGTCAATTGATTGGGAGAGCCCGAAAAGATGCTGGGCAACCTCGGATTGTTTCTGAACCCAAAGATCATAACTACGGTTGGTTTCGGCGATTTCAGATAAATACCGCGTGCGGTGCGGCGGAATGATGTAGATCTTCTCCGAGTCCTCTTTGCTGGTTTCGAGGTGGGAGGCGAAAGCTAGCCCAGTTTTTTGCTCTAGCATGCTCAGGATAGCACGGTAGAGCCGGTTCATGCCGGGGTCGTTGAACTGCGAGGCGATGGTGCCGAACACCGGCATCTCGTCCAGGGGCTGGTCCCAGAGCTGATGGTTACGCTGGTACTGTTTGCGTACGTCGCGCAGGGCGTCGAGGGCACCGCGCTTGTCGAATTTGTTTAGGGCAATAACGTCGGCGAAGTCGAGCATGTCGATTTTCTCCAACTGCGTGGCCGCGCCGTACTCGGGCGTCATCACGTAGAGGCTAGCATCGGAGTGCTCGATGATTTCGGTGTCGGACTGGCCGATGCCACTGGTTTCCAGGATGATGAGGTCGAACTCGGCGGCGCGTACCACGTCCACGGCGTCTTGCACGTAGCGGCTCAGGGCTAGGTTGCTCTGGCGCGTGGCGAGGCTGCGCATATACACCCGCGGCGAGTTGATGGCGTTCATCCGAATCCGGTCGCCGAGCAGGGCGCCACCCGTCTTGCGCTTGCTCGGGTCGACGGAGATGATGGCAATGGTCTTGTCGGGGAAGTCCATTAGGAAGCGCCGCACCAGCTCATCCACCAGCGACGACTTGCCCGCGCCACCCGTGCCCGTAATACCTAGGATGGGCGCTTTCTTCTGGTCGTCGGAATCAATACGCTGGTCAGAAGCGCTTTCCGACTGCTGGAAATCGGCAATCAACTGGCCTTTCACCCGCTCAAATTCGTCGGGGAAGTTCTCGGCGGCCGAAATGAGGCGACCGATGCTACGGGCGTCTTTCTCTTTTACGTGGGTTACTTCGCCGTTTAGGTTCTGGCCAGTGGGAAAGTCGCAACGCTGGAGCAAGTCGTTGATCATGCCTTGCAAACCGAGGGCGCGGCCGTCGTCGGGGGAGTAGAGGCGCTCGATGCCGTAGGCGTGCAGCTCCTCAATCTCGGTGGGCAGAATCACGCCGCCCCCGCCGCCGAAGATCTTCACGTGGCCAGCGCCACGCTCCTTCAGCAGGTCGTGCATGTACTTGAAGTACTCGTTGTGGCCGCCCTGGTAACTGGTAATAGCAATAGCCTGGGCGTCTTCCTGCACCGCACAATCGACGATTTCCTGCACGGCGCGGTTGTGACCTAGGTGAATTACTTCGGCGCCGCTGCTCTGGATGATGCGGCGCATCACGTTAATCGCCGCGTCGTGGCCGTCGAACAAGGCCGCCGCCGTCACGATGCGGATGTGATTTTGGGGTTTGTAAGGGGCAACTTGGGTGGGTTGCATAGTGGGTGATTTTGGGTGGTATTAGAACGATGTAGAGACGCGACACTTCGCGTCTCGTCGTTGAATCGAAGATCAGCGTAGCTAACGACCTAGGTCGCGCCGTGCAGAACAAACAACATCAGCAACGACGAGACGCAAGTATGCGCCTCTACACCGTTCGGGTGCTGTACAAACGTAAACAGGGTTCAAGGTACGAAAAAGCCCCGGCTGGGTAGGCGCGGGGCATTTAGGGTACATAATCTTATCAGGTTGTTTCTTCAGAGTCTTCTTCAGGATCAACAATAAAGTTTCTTCCTCCAGTCGTATTGAAATCGTTTAGAACAATCTCTAGTGCTTCATATGGAATGTCCATTGGCTCAAACGTTTCAAAGCTTATTTTCTTGAGGTCATCATGCCTGAATATCTCAAGGAGCAAAACTGATTTACGGTTAGTGTATTCCCATAGCTGCCAGCCAAGCCCATCCCGTGGGTTAACGTCACTGGCTAGTACCAGTCCGAAGCGTCTGTTATCTATTGTGAAGCCCATATAATACTTAAAGACCTAAACCTGAAAACTTGGTTACCGCAGCTCCGCCAGCCGCAGCCGAAACCCCGGCAGCACATCTTCCCCCGAAAGCTCCTGGTCAAACCCTTGCATTATCTCTGGCTCTGATTGCCCGGCGCGGTAGATATAAGCGGTTTCCGTTTTCGGGGCGATGAGCCAAGCTAGGCGGGCGCCATTGTGCTGCCAATCAAGCATCTTCTTTTGTAATTCCTTCACATCGTCGGAGTCAGAAGCTAGCTCTACAATGAAATCAGGGCACAGCGGGGCATAGCGACTTTGCTGCTCTGGGGTCAGGCTGTTCCATCTTTCGGCTACTATCCAAGATACGTCGGGTGATTTGACGGAGCCATCCGGTAAGGCAAAGCCGGTGCTGGAATCAAAGTATTCCCCTAGCTCCTCGTGTTGCTCGCACCATTTGCCGAGCTGGAAAGTAAGACGAGCATTGCGTTTGCCGGAGCGGCTGCCAGTAGGCGACATAATTAGAATTTCATGATGGGCAGTGCGCTCGATGCGCAGCTCAGGATGTTGCTGGCAGAAGTCGAAGAACTCGTCATCCGTCATCTTTTCCAGATACGGGCCGCGCAATACCAGACTGTGTTCGGAGAAGGAGGGAAGCATAGCAGAAAGATACTAGTTTGGCTGTAATGCCTAACGTTAGATGTGCGTCCGGCGTTTGAATGGTACCAGCTTCGGGTAATAAGCAGTTAAGGCAAGCTAGAAAGCTAGCCAACAAAAAAGCTCCTGTCAACGGCCATCGTTCGGCCGGATTTGCAATCCGTATAGGCTCTACTCTGAGTAGGCCAAGGCCGTGAAATAGAGGCTGGTATTTGCCCCCATTCGGCGCCAGCTTTCTTGGCTTTTATCTCGCAAGAAAGTACTGTGAAAGGGCGACAGGTGAGTGGCTATTCCAAAGTATTTGCTGGTGGGCTGGTCGCTCTGACTTTGTAGCCATTGCACAGATGCTACCACATCTTGGTGTCCAGCCAATTCGATAGCGTAAGGTCGCAAATCAACCTCCCGCCACCCATGCTGCCGCCCAGCTACCTCAAAAATGACGTCTTTCTGCAATAAAGGAGCTTGCGGTTGATCGTTTGCCACGGCGTAGATCGTGAGGCGAAACGTTACGGATGAGAAGTCACTGTTGAACACAAACAGATGAAAGCTCTCCAGACGAACAGGCTGTTTGACTTTCATGAGCAAGCCCACTTCCCGGCCGAGGCGGTCGTGGGGCACTGTGTCTTTGGTCGTGTAGAAGTTAAGACTAGTAAACAGGCTCCAGCTGTTATGGCCTAGGATTGTGCGCTTGGGGTGCTTGCTATGCACTACTACTTCCTGAAGCTGAGTTGCCATTGGAAGAAGCTGTACCGCTGGTTGTTGCCGTAACTGACTCATTAACATCTGACGCGACTGGTACCCTACGCATGATACAATGACGGTATCTGTAGGGGCAGTGGGCGCAAAAGTGGAAAGCGGAAAAGTACCGTCCGAAGCTGCTACTGTCCCGAGGGGTTTGCCCTTGACCCCTGCTGACGCATAGGCTACCGGGGCACCGGCAGGAGTTGTGATCTTGCCCGTTGAGATGGACTGCGCACAAGCAGGAGAGGAGATAAACAGGGAGAATACAAGCAGGCCAGTAAGCCAGAGCCGGAGATACCGCATACGCAGATACTAAATGAGTGAACTCCGCTAGGAGGCCTGCTACCCACTCAGGCGTTGCATCGAACTATAAGGCCAACAAAAAAGCTCCGGCCAACGGCCGGAGCTTTGCTATAAGGCTTGAAAACCTAGGTGCCCTCTAGACCCCGTCAGCGTTACGCAGCGTCGAACGCCTCGCGCAGTTCCTTGGCGGCGGCGGCTGGGTCAGCGGCGCCGTAAATAGCGCCACCGGCTACGGCTACGGCCACGCCCGCTTGCTTCACGGCTGCAATGTTGCTCAGGTTGACACCGCCCGCGATGGAAACCGGAACACCGGCGCGCGTGGCTTCATCAATCAGGACCTGAATGGAGTAGCCAGTCTGGGCTTGCTCATCGAGGCCGGCGTGCAGCTCTACGAACTCAACACCTAGGGCCGATACTTCCTGGGCGCGCTTCACGCGGTCGGTTACGCCGATGGTGTCTACTACCACGCCTTTGTTGTGGGCTTTGGCGGCTTTCACGGCCCCGATAATGGTGGCGTTATCTACGGCACCTAGGATGGTAACGAGGTCGGCGCCGGCTTTGAAGGCCATGTCGGCTTCCAGCTCGCCAGTGTCAGCGGTTTTGAAGTCGGCAAACACCAGCTTGTCGGGGTGGGCTTGCTTCATGGCCGTGATGACAGCCAGGCCTTCGCTTTTGATGAGGGGCGTACCTAGCTCAATGATATCCACGTAGGGCGCTACTTTCCCGGCAAGGGCCAAGGCGTCTTTGGTGGTCAGGAGGTCGATTGCAACTTGTAATTTAGCCATGTTATGGGTTGGGTTTTGAGGGGGAGAGTAAGTAGGTAAAGGATTGCCAGCCAGCGTTATTCCAAATTTGCGTGGCGCTTCCAGAGTTCTGCGGCCGGGGTGCCGTCGAGGCCCCACAGTGTCTGGAAAATGGCGTCGAGGAGCAGCAGCACGCCCTGTTCGAACAAGCTGCCGGCGTATTGCTTCGAGATTTCGCCGCCGTGGTCCTGCTTCTGGGCAGCGGGCAGCACGACCACTTGCGTGGCCAGGTTTGCCAGCGGCGACGTGGTGGTTGTGGAGATGGCCACGACTTGGGCGCCCGCTGCTACGGCCTTTTCGGCCGCTTTCACGATGCTGCTGGTCGTGCCGGAGCCGGAGCCTGCGAGCAGCAAGTCGCCGGCCTTGATGGCGGGCGTGGTGGTTTCGCCGACGACAAACACCGTCAGACCCAGGTGCATCAGGCGCATGGCGGCGGCCTTCAGGGCTAGCCCCGTGCGGCCCGCACCGACAACAAAAATCCGCTCGGCGTGTTGAATAAGCGGGATGACGGCCACCACCGCCGCTAGGTCGAGCTTCTGGGCCAGCTGTTGATTTTCCTGAAGAATGACCTGCAGATTGTCTTGTAAGGCAAGGCGCAGCTTATCGGACGTTGGGGTGCTCATCAAGTAGGTGGGTTGCATAACCGGGCGAAAGAGCCTGGCAGAAAGACGGCATATCGGCGCGCCGCAAGGTGTTCCGACGAATGCGCTGCAAAGCTAAGTCAGCCCCAAAGGAGGCCTTTGCAGAATGATATCAATCGGTGGCACTATCCTATCAAACAAGCCCGGTCGGGTGGGGCCGACCTGTTTTTGCTCGTAATCCATCCTGTACTTGCCACCCCAATCCTCGCGGATTGCTTGTTGCCTACTTCCGTAATGACCGTAACTGATTTGCTTCCTCGCATCCCGCTCACCAAAGCGCAGGACCTCGCTACCCTGATTGATCATCGCCGGGTGCAAACCCTCGAAAAGTACGAGCTCAGCATCCTCGAAACGCACCTGCAAAGTGCCCAGGTGGAGCAGTCGTACAGCGACCTGGTGCTCACTAATATGCTGCGCGGCAAGAAGGTGATGCACCTCTTCAACCAGGAGGAGTTCAACTACCTGCCCGGCAACACAATGGTGGTGCCGCCCAACCTGAAAATGGTGATTGACTTCCCGGAGGCGTCCGATGAAAACCCGACCCAGTGCGTGGCTCTCGCCATTGACCGGCTCCAAATCATCGACACGGTGAATTATCTGAACGAGCACTATCCCAAAACCGAGGATGAGAAGTGGGCTTTCGGCTTCAATCAGCACTACTTCTATAACGACGAAGAGGTAACGGCGCTTATCTATAAGCTGGTCCGCATTGGGTTTGGTGGCGGGCAGAACAAAGACATCCTGGCCGATTTCACCGTTAAGGAGCTGCTGCTGCGCATTATGCAGGTGCAGAGTCTGCACGAGAAAGAAAGTAACGTGGCGGTGCTGGCAACCTCCAATCGGTTTGCGCACATCCTGCACTACATCAAAGAGAACATTGCCGAGAAGATCAGCGTCGACGACCTGAGCGCGAAGGTGTACATGAGCAAGCCCAACTTCTACCGGGCCTTCAAGCAGGAGTTTGGCCTGTCGCCCATCGACTACATCATCAAGGAGCGCATGCGCCTGGCGAAGAAGTGCCTGAAAAACCCGGCGCTCAGCATCACCGAAATCTGCTTTAAAGCGGGCTTCAACAACCTGAACTACTTCACCCGCATGTTCCGCCAGATGGAAGGCATGACCCCAACCGATTACCGGGTGTTGTGCGCGGTTAATTAACACGCGTCGAGGTAGGCGAACCTGGCCCCCCGCCAGACGACACCCAACCTAGGTGTTGCCCTGCGGAAGTCAGGTTGTTTTTACGGGCTGTTTTCTACCAATATGGCGCCGCGCGGGACCAGGCTCGGCTGCCCTATAACGTGCGTCAAGCAGGCAACCAACCTAGGTAGCGTAGGAAAGGTGGACGCACCAGGAAGCGGGGAAGTAGCATTTGTTCGAAGTAAATGCCTAACTAATAGCCGTTAAGCACGACTATTCTCACCCTGCATGGTTTTACTTGTCATTCTGCTGGCGGTGCTGGCGCTTATTGCCCTCATCAGCTGGGGGAAGGTGAATGCTTTTCTGGCGTTTCTGCTCATCACGTTGCCCGTCGGCTTTGCGCTCGGCCTGACCTCCACTCAGGTGCTGGAGGCCGTGCAGAAGGGGCTAGGTGATACGCTCGGCTCGGTGGCGCTGGTGGTGGTGCTGGGCGCTATGCTGGGCAAGCTGGTGGCGGAAAGCGGTGCCGCTCAGCAGATTGCCACCACCATGATTAATGCCTTCGGCACCAACAACATCCAGTGGACGCTGATGGTGACGGGCTTCATCATCGGCATTCCGCTGTTTTATAACGTGGGCTTCCTGCTCATCATGCCGCTGATCTTCTCGCTGGTGTACCGGTTTAAGCTGCCGGCCGTGTACATCGGCTTGCCCATGCTGGCGTCGTTGTCGGTGCTGCACGGGTTCCTGCCGCCGCACCCGGCGCCGACGGCCCTGGTGGTGCAGTTTCACGCCGATATGGGCCACACGTTTTTCTACGGTCTGCTGATTGCCATACCGGCCATCATCCTGGCCGGCCCGCTCTACACCCGCACCCTGAAAGGCATTGTGTCGAAGCCGTTGGCCAGTTTGGTCGCCGAGCCGCTGCCTGACAGTGCCCTGCCGGGCAAGCTCAATAGCTTCTTGTCGTCGCTGCTGCCGGTGCTGGTGCTGGTGGTAGTGCTAGGTCTGCAAGCAGTGCTGCCGCCGAAAGACCCCTTAGCGCCGACCCTGGCGTTTCTGGCCGATCCGGGTATGGTGATGCTGCTGTCGGTGCTGGTTGCCACATTCAGCCTCGGTACGGCGCTGGGCAAAACCCTGCCCGAGGTGATGGAAAACTACGCCGCAGCCGTGCGCGATGTGGCGCCTATTCTTCTCATTATCGGGGGCGCCGGGGCGCTGAAGGAGGTGCTGCTCGCCAGCGGCGCCAGTCAGGAAATTGCGGCGGGCCTGCGCGGCACGGGACTGCCGCCGCTGGTGCTCGGTTGGCTGATTGCCGGCATCATCCGCGTGTGCCTGGGGTCCGCCACCGTGGCCGGCCTCACCGCGGCGGGCGTGATGCTCCCCACCATGGCGCATTCCCCCGCCGACCCCAACCTGATGGTGCTGGCCATCGGGGCCGGCAGTCTGCTGTTCTCGCACTTCAACGACGGCGGGTTCTGGCTGTTCAAAGAATACTTCAACCTCTCGGTGCACGACACGCTGCGCTCGTGGTCGGCCATGGAGACCATCGTGTCGGTGGTGGGGCTGCTGGGCGTGCTGCTGCTCGATTGGGCGTTGCCGCTGATGGGCGCTAACCTAGGTCCGCATTAGCGGCGTGCGCAGCGGCTTCTTGGAAACGGGCATTGATTACTACCCTGACGTAGCGCCTCACTCCCCGGCCCCCTCTCCGAAAAGGAGAGGGGGAGCCAGACGCTAGACAATGAACAATTTGCAATGAGCAGGGAGCAATTGTTCATTGCAAATTGTCCATTGCTCATTGTCTCTCGGCTCCCCCTCTCTTTCCGGAGAGGGGATCGGGGGGTGAGGCGAACCGCCTGAACGATAAAGACCAACTCACCCCAAGCGTTAAACCGCGTGTTAATCAACCACCTGGCTTTATGAAAACTTCCGTATTCCTCCTGCTCGCCAGCAGCTTACTGCTAACCATGAGCTGCGCTACCGCTCCCAAAACGCCGCAGGCGGAGAAAGGCTACCAAGCTATTTTCGACGGTAAAACCCTGCGCGGTTGGGAGTACGACACCACCTACTGGCACGTGCGCGATGGGGTGATGGTGGGGGAGGTCACGCCGGCGACCATTCTCAAGCGCAACACCTTTATCATTTGGCGCGGCGGGCAGCCCCGCGACTTTGAGCTGCTGGTCGACTACCGGATTTCGGCCCTCGGCAACAGCGGCATCAACTACCGCAGCGAAGAGGTGCCCGATCTGCCCTATGCCCTGAAAGGCTACCAAGCCGACCTCGACGGCCGCAACCGCTACGCCGGGCAGAACTATGAGGAGCGGGGCCGCAAGTTCCTGGCCCTGCGTGGGCAGCGCGTGCGCCTCGTGGAAGGCCAGCCGCCGCAAGTGCTCGATAGCCTGGGCGGCGGCCGCGCGGCCCTTCAGCAGCACATCAAAGCCGGCGACTGGAACCAAGTGCACCTGGTGGTGAAAGGCAACCACATGCAGCACTACATCAACGACGTGCTCATGGCCGACGTGACCGACGATGACACCGCCAACCGCAAGATGAGCGGCTGGATCGGGGTGCAGGTACACGTAGGGCCGCCCATGAAAATCGAGTACAAGAACTTTAAAATCAAGATGCTGGATTGACCTAGGTTTTGGTCTAAGGCTAAGTAATATTGTAGAATAGGAACAAAGAACTCACATTGTAAAAAAAGTCTCATGAGCTCATTACATGTCGGGCATATAAAAGCCAAATTAGAAGAAGTTTATAAGGGTAAAATAGATATTTCTGACGCTAGAAGTGAAGAAGAAAAGGAGAATTTTCTTTTAACTAGATCTTTCGCTGCATATACTTTACAGACTCTTGCTTTGCTTGATCAAGACGAAGCTTCTGCATCAATCGTTGATGGATTTGGTGATAATGGTATCGATGCAGTATACTTCGATAGGAAGAACAAAGAATTGTGGCTCCTCCAGTCTAAATGGATTAAATCTGGTAAAGGAGAACCAGAAACAGGAGAAGTTTCTAAATTTTGTAATGGTATTCATGATTTAATAGAATTTAAAATAGATCGTTTTAACGATAAGGTAAAAAAGAAGCAAGCTGATATAGAAGATGCACTCAGCGATGCTGCTGTTAAAATAAGAATCGTGTTGACCTATACAGGACAAGAGAAGTTGTCTGAACAGAATATTCAAGTGATAAATGATTTGATGAGTGAATTAAATGATCCAACTGAATTAGCTATATTTACTAAATTTACTCTTAAAAATGCCCACAAAGCTTTGCTGGGAGTCTTAAGTGGTGCTCCTATTAATGCTGATATAATTTTATCCAATTGGGGTAAAGTAGATGATCCTTACAAATCAATATATGGAATAATAGACGGAACTACGTTAGCGCAATTATGGCATGAAAACAGAGGGCGACTCTTTGCTGATAATATTCGTGAATTTGTTGGATTCAGTGATGTAAACGAGAATATGAGAGATACAGCTTTAAAAGAACCTCAGCTATTTTACTATTATAATAATGGAGTGACTGCACTGTGTCAAAATTTTGCTAAGAAAGCAATAGGAGGAGCTGATAGAACTGTAGGTAATTTTGAAGTGCGAGATATTAAAATTGTAAATGGAGCACAAACTGTTGGGAGTATAGGACATGTATTTGAAAATGATCCAACAAAGGTTGAAAATATCAAGGTCTTTCTGAAGATTGTTTCACTAGACGGGTGCGCAGAAGATTTTGGAACAAATGTTACTAAGAAAACTAATACTCAGAACCGAGTAGATAAAAGAGATTTTGTTTCGTTAGATCCTGAACAAGAGAGGCTGAAAACAGAGTTTGCTTTAATAGGCATCACCTACCATTATAAAAGGTCAAACGAAACAACAAGAATTGATGCTCTCAACGCATATGTCGAGGAGCTTATAACAGCCTTAGCTTGCTTTAAAGATAATGTCGATTTGGCTGTTCAAGCGAAAAGGGAAGTCGGTAAGTTGTGGGATGATATTTATAAACCTCCTTATACTGATATTGTTAATAGCTCTTTAACGGCCTTAAAAGCTTGGAGGTGTATACGCATATTAAGAGAGGTTAATAAGTATCTTAAGAATAAAGAAAAGACTTCCAATGGCAGAGATAAGAGTAATTGCATACATTCAAATAGGTTTGTTGCACATATGGTGTTTAGATTAATTCCATCGGAAGTTATTCATAATCCGTCGTTTGATTTTGATGGTTTTGCTAGTCGTAAACTCGACTCGCTAATTGTAGATGTTGAAGCCAAGACAATGACTGCCATAAATAAGCTGTATAAGACTTCTTTAATACATCAAGTATATAGAAATTATACAAAGTGCCGTGCTATAAAAGATAATATGCTTAAATCATTAAAGACTGTTGTGGTTTAAACTATGTTCTTTTGAAAGCTTTTATGATAAATAATGGAATTCAACAAGTTAAGCACCCTTCTCATTTAAGTCGATTGTGAGGGTTATACTAGAGGAATGTGCGCGTGCAATGGATAGCACGATAAGAACAATTTCTCCCTGAGTTTTGCTTACTCAACTTTCCACGTCGCCTCCCGTTAGGAAGAGTTGATTTTACGCAGCAGCCATTTAAGCGTCAACCCATGGCGCAACACCTAACCCGCTGCACTCTCCGTTCTTTCAACCCTAGGTTTCCAATGAAGAAACTAGCCGGCAAAGTAGCCCTCGTAACCGGTTCAGATTCAGGCATCGGCCAAGCCACGGCAATTGAGCTTGCCAGGGAGGGGGCCGACGTGGTGATTGTGTACCACACCGATCAGGAAGGCGGCGAGCAAGCGCAGAAGATTCCGATGAAGCGCGCCGGCAAGCCCGAGGAAATTGCCAAGCTAGCCCTGTTCCTGGCCTCCCCCGATTCGGACTACGTATCCGGCTCCACCTACGTGATGGACGGCGCCTTTATGCGGCTGCTCGGGCAGGGAGCCTAGGTCTGGGTGAATCGGCAAGCCGCCGTCGGACGGGTTGTCGTTCTGGTGTCCCAGGGTTGAAACCCTGGGCTACGGCGCGGCTCTCGTGCTTTACCGCTGACTACTAGCCCAGGGTTTCAACCCTGGGATGATAGAACGGCTTGTTTGGACCGGCGGGTGGTGGCTGGGTCAGAGGAGGGTGGAGCAGCAGAGCAGCAGCACCAGATCCAGCAGCACGCCGTGGGCCACGAAGTAGTGCCGCAGAAACTTGAGCGCCTGCGTCATCTGGTTTTCCACGGTTTTGATGGAGATATTCAGCTCCTGGGCAATCCGGGCGTTGGAGAGACCTTGCTGCCGGCTCATGGCAAAAATCTGGCGGCGCTTGGCGGGTAGCTGAGCCAGAGCGTTGGTGTAGAGGTCGTTGAGCTGCTCCAGCTCCAGGCCGCTGCTTTGGGGTTCGTGCTCCACCATCAGGTCGTCGGGGCAATCTTCGTACACCCAGTAGTGGCGGCGGCGCACCTGGTTCAGGATGGCGTGGTAGGCCGAGGTATAGAGGTAGCCCTTGGCCGCCCCATCGCCGGCACCGACCTCGTGGCGCTTTTCCCAGAACTTCAGAAAGCAATCCTGCACAATCTCCTGCGCCTCCGCTCGTGAGCGTAAGTGATTGTAGGCCAATTGGTACAGGCCTGGGGCGTGTTGTCTGAACAGCATTTGAAACCACTGCTGCTCATCAGCCGACGTGACAGCACCCGCTTCTTCCGGTAAGTTCCTGGAAAGCTTCACTGGGAGAGAATACGTTGAGGAGAACCCAGAGTGCGCTGGAGGCTAAGCCGTCTTTCGGGAGGCAGCAAATAGGCAGCGCTTCACTAAGATAAGTTTAAAAAAGAAGCCGTACTCTCCTGCACTCTCATGAGTGGCAGTCGAGCTGGCGGCGAGGATAGATTGTGCTAACGAGGCGCCTCACCCCCCGGCCCCCTCTCCGAAAAGGAGAGGGGGAGCCGAGCGAGAATGTGCAATGGACAATGAGCAATTGATAATTGCTAACTGCTCATTGACGACTGGCTCCCCCTCTCCTTTTCGGAGAGGGGGCCGGGGGGTGAGGCGAACCGTCTGGTTTGCTGCGAAAAATATTTTTCGCCATCAGAATAGGGGTTGCTATCCGCTTAGGTGTCGTTTGTAATAGAGGGAAACACACCTAGCCATATGTCGACTCCGGTGGATTTTGAAGCGTATCTGCGGTACCTGCGGCGCGAATCGTCGCCCGCGGAAACCCGTGCCGTCCTGAGCTGGCTCGCGCAGCCCGCCAATGCCTTGTTGGCGCAGCACTGGATGGAGCAGTACGCGCAATTGCTGGAGCAGGAACAGGCACCCAGGCAGGACGCGCCGGATTTCGACAGCATGGAAAAGATGCTCCTGCGGAAGCTAGGTTTTGTAGAGGCTGTAAATCAAGCAGAAGTAACCCGGAGCCCGCTATGGCGGCGCTGGGCGGCGGCCGCGGCGGTACTGGTTGGCGTAGCGGCGGGCGGTGGTTGGTTCTGGCAAGCCGGGCACGAGCAGCCAACTCTTACCCAACTCTCGACGCCCTACGGCCAAACCCGCGTGGTGCAGCTCCCGGATGGCTCCACCGTCACGCTCAACAGTCACTCGACGCTGTGCTACGCTGCCAACCTAGGTCAGGCGGGTGTGCGGGAAGTGTGGCTCGATGGGGAAGCCTATTTCGCCGTTAAGCACCTGCCTAATCATCGGCGCTTTGTGGTGCGCACCACGGCCGGTTTCAAGGTAGAAGTGCTCGGCACGAAGTTCACCGTGTACCGGCGGCACCGGCAGGGGCGGGTGGTGCTGCTTTCGGGCAAAGTGAAGGTTGACTTCGCCGATAGCACCCGCAGCAACGACGTGGTGCTCCGGCCCGGCGAGCTGGTCGAAACCTGGGACACGCAACCTAGGCAAGTGGTGCACAAAGCGGTAAACGTAGCGCCCTACGCCGCCTGGAAAGACGACAAGCTCGTGTTCGACGGCACCTCCGTGGCCGAAGTAGCGACCCGCCTGAGCGACACCTACGGCGTGGCCGTTGTGGTCGAAAATCCGGCGCTGATGCAGCGCAAAATCACCGGCACGTTCCCCGTCGGCGACATGGAAGCGGTGCTTCAGCTCCTGGAGAAAAGCTTTCAGCTAACTGTACGGCGGCAGCCAAATCAAATTACGCTTTCTGATCATTCTACCCACCATTTCCTATGAAACGAGACCTTACCTGCTGTTCCAGAGGCAATTGGGCGCGCGCGGCTTCGCTGAGCGTGTGCGTCCTCTGCCTCCCTCCCTTAGCCTCGTCTGCGTCGGCGCAGCTCTTGGCCTCCACCCAACAAGTGGCGCGGCAACCCACCACCACCTCGCTCAAGCAGTTGCTGGCGCAGTGGGAAACCCAATACGGCGCCTCGATCGGCTACGACACCGATCTGATCGGCGACAAAGTAGTGGTGCCGCAGGAAGCCGACGGCAGCCTGGATGCCAAGCTCAAGGCGGTCTTGTCGCAGGTGGGCCTGCGCTTCGAGAAAACCCGCTCGAAGTATTACATCGTGCTGCCCGCCAAGTCTACGGGTGCTGTACCCGCAAACGTTTCCGCTGATGTACTTGCTACTGCAAACGTTTCTTTTAAGCGCGATTTTCCTGTGTCGGGCCGCATCACGCAGAGCAACGGCCAGCCGCTGCCGGGGGTAACGGTGGTGGTAAAAGGCACCACCATCGGTACCAGCACCGATGCTGAGGGACGGTTTACGCTGAACGTGCCGCCCGGTAGCACCTTGGTCATTAGCTCGGTAGGCTTTGTGCGGCAGGAAGTTTCGGTGACGGAAGCCAGCACCGCGCTGGCCATCCGGCTGGCCGAAGACACGCAGGCGCTGAAGGAAGTTGTGGTCGTAGGCTACGGCACCCAGAGCAAGCGCACCGTCACGACGGCTATTTCGAGCGTGAAAGGGGAGCAGGTAGCCAACCTGCCCGTCACGAACCCCACGCAGGCGCTGGTCGGGCAGGTGTCGGGGGTGCAGTTGCAGCAAACGAGCGGGGCGCCCGGCGACCCACCGAACATACGCATTCGGGGCGCGGGCTCTATCACCAGCGGCAACAGCCCGCTATACGTTATTGATGGTTATCCTACCAACGACGGAACGCTCTTCAACGCTATTTCGCCCCAGGATATTGAAAGTATTGATATTCTGAAGGACGCGGCCTCGGCGGCTATCTATGGGTCGCGGGCCGGCAACGGGGTTATCATCGTGACGACCAAGCGGGGGAAGTCGGGCAAAACGACATTTTCCTTTAATGCCACCGCCGGCGTCGAGACGGTGATGCACCGCTACGATCTGCTGAACGGGCAGGAGTTTGTGGATATGGCCAAAGAAGGTCTAGCTTACCAGAATCGCCCGATTCCGGCCTTCCTGAACCAGCCGGAGCGCTGGGCCAACACCGATTGGCAGGACGTAATTTTCCGCGCGGCACCCTTCCAAAACTACCAACTCAGCGCCACCGGCGGCAGCGACAAAGTGCGTTTTTCGGTGTCGGGCGGCTACATTGATCAGCAGGGTACGCTGAAAAACACCTTCCTGAAGCGCTATAACCTACGGGCTAGCCTCGACGCCGACCTGACCAGTAAAGTAAGGGTAGGGGTGAACCTGCAACCGTCTTACACTCAGCGGCGGGTGCAGCAAACCGCGGGCGGCAACACCTCCACCGGCGTCGATGGCATCTTGGCCGAGGCGCTGACGATGCCGCCGATTCTGCCGGTGTGGCGGCCCAACGGCGACTACTTCGTGATTACGCAGGACCCGGAGATGAAAACCATCTTCAACGATGAGCTGTCGAACCCGCTGGTGAAGCTCGATGCGAACAAGGACTTTTTCTACTCGTTCCGGCAGACGGGTAATGCATATTTAGAATACGAACCACTTGAAGGTCTTAAGCTTAGTTCGCGCATGAACGTGGGGCTGGTGTCGGAGCGCGAGGAGTGGTTTGTGGAGCCTTTTCTGGCCCGCGGCAACGGCAACACCGGCAACATCTCCACCCCGAACCTAGCCCAGATCCGGGCCCGCCGCAACAACACTACGAACCTCAACTGGTACTGGTCGAACACGGCTACCTACGATTTTTCCTTGCACCAAGACCACAACTTCACGGCCCTGCTAGGCTACGATGTATCGCGTCAGAACGACTTCTACGTGACCCTGGAGCCCCGCACCGACCGCGACAATCCGGTGGCGTTCGTGAACTCCAGCGTAAAAAACGTGCAGGGCGCCGTGCTGACTAAGGGAGAGTCGCAACGGCGCGAGTATGTGTTTGACGCCGTTTTTGGCCGCGTTAATTACAACTACAAAGGGCGCTACCTACTCTCCGGCTCGTTGCGCCGCGACCGGTCGAGCCGCTTCGGACCCACCAACCGCGCTGGGATATTCCCATCAGTATCAGCGGGCTGGAACGTGAGCGAGGAAAGCTTCCTGGCCGACAGCAAAACGGTTTCCATGCTGAAAATCAGGGGCAGCTACGGCGAAACCGGCAACGACCAGCTGCCCGGCTACTACCCCTGGATTGCCACCATGCAGCGCGAAGCCTACAACTTCGGCACCGCCGACGCGCAGGTGGTCGCCTTCAAGCCCAGCGGATTTTCCAACCTCGACCTAGGTTGGGAGAAGAACAAGCAGTTTGACGCCGGTCTGGACCTAGGTTTTCTGAAGGACCGCATCGGGCTGTCGGTGGATTTCTACAACCGCAACAGCAACATCATCCTGTCGGCCGACATTCCGAGCATTAATGGCAAAGCGGCTTCCGTGATTCAGAACGTGGGCAACGTGCGCAACCGCGGCCTGGAAGTCACCCTGAACACGCTCAACATCGACGGGAAGCTGAAGTGGAACACCAACTTCAACATCTCTTTCAACCGCAACCAGATCATGAGTCTGGCCAGCGGCCAAACGCAGCTCGCTAACCAGGGCGTGGTGCGCAACTACGTGGGCCGGCCCATGGGCGACTTTTACCTGTACATCGTGGAGGGTACTTTCAACAACCAGAATGACGTGGACACCTACCCGAAGCTAGGTTCGCAGGGCATCGGCGACTTGCGCTACCGCGACGTGAGCGGCCCCGGCGGCGTGCCTGACGGCCGCATCACCGCCGACGACCAGGTGCGGGCCGGCAACTACCAGCCCGACTTTGTGTACGGCTTCGGCAACACCTTTACCTACAGCAATTTCGATCTGAATATCCTGCTCGATGGTTCCCAGGGCGGCGAAATCTACCGCAGCCAGGAGCTGCCGCTGGCCCTGGGTCGGTGGCTCGAAAACGGCTCGAAGCAGTCGTTGGAGCGGTGGCGCTCGGAGTCGGACCCCGGCAATGGCAAGTTCCACCGGGCCGGCACCCTGAACCTCTCCTCCGACATTTCCTCCAGCACCCGCTACCTCTACGATGCTAGCTTTTTGCGCATCCGCAACATCACGCTCGGCTACACGCTGCCAGCGGTGCTCTCCGAGAAGATCCACGTGCAGCGCCTGCGCCTCTACGCCACGGGCCAAAACATCTACACCTTCACCAAAGCCGGGGGCTTCCGCAACCCGCAGGCCAACAGCGCCACGACCAACGGCGCCACCGACAACCCCACCAACAGCGGCGTGGATGGTGGCACCTACCCGATTTCGCGCAACATCTCTATGGGCTTAAACCTAACCTTCTAAGGCAATGAAAACGGCCAAATTCCTTTCCGCCCTCGCCCTTACCGTGAGCCTAGGTGCCTGCAAAGACGAGTACTTCGACCGGACGCCGCTGGACCAGCCCGCCGAGAGCACCTTCTACACCGACGAAACCAGCGTGCGGCAGGTGCTGAACGACGCGTATTTCACGCTGCGCGCTTCGTATGAGTTCAGGTTTGCCTTCGGCGACCTAGCTTCGGATGACGTGTACAACAGCAAGTTCAACAACTCGGCTAACCATATTACCATCAACGAATCCAATGTGGTGGCCGATAATGGGCTGGTGAATGACATGTGGAACCGCTCGTACGCCACCATTTCGCGCTGCAACCTGGTGCTCGATAACATCGGCAACATTCCGATGAACGACGACACCAAGCTGCGCTACATCAACGAAGCCAAGTTCTTACGGGCCTTGATGTACTTCAACTTGGTACGCATCTACGGCGACGTGCCTTTGGTGCTGAAGGACATCAAAACCAGCCAGGAAGCCTACGAGTATGGTCGCACGCCGGTGGCGCAAGTCTACGAGCAGATCATTGCCGACCTGAAAGATGCCGAGCAGCTGCCCGCCACCTACGCCCAAAACGCCGACATCGGTCGGGCTACGCGCGGCGCGGCGAAGGGCTTGTTGGCCAAGGTGTACCTCACGCTGAAGCGCTACAGCGATGCCAGTCCTAAGCTGCTGGAAGTCATCAACTCCGGTACCTACCGCCTACTCGACAACTACGCCGATGTGTTCGACGCCGCCCGGCCCAACAATGCCGAAGTCATCTTCGCAGTGCAGTATGCCCGTGGCTTCGACCCGGTGCAAGGCAACCCCTTCGTGCAGGGAGCCTTTGCCAACGAAGACATTGGTACCGGCGTGCTGCGGCGCGGCACCGGCACCTTCCTGATAACGGATGAGCTGTACAACCTGTTCGCGACCAACGACACGCGCAAGGCAACCATCACGCGCCTGACTGGCTCGCGCCGTGCCTACAACTTCACCACCAAGTACTTCGACAAAGGCATGACTTCGACCGTGGACTCGGGCAACGACTGGATTGAGCTGCGCTACGCCGACGTGCTGCTGATGTACGCCGAGGTGCAAAACGAGCTAGGTAACACCGCTGTGGCCTTCACCTACCTCCAGCAAGTGCGCACGCGCGCCGGCCTTACAACTCCTGAAACGCTGCGCGGCAACCAAGGCGCCATGCGCCTAGCCATCGAGCAGGAGCGCCGCCTCGAACTCTACAACGAAGGCCACCGCTGGTTTGATTTGCTGCGCACCGGCCGCCTGCTCACGGTGATGAACGCGCACTTCGCCAGTAACTTATCAAACGACGAAATCGGGAGCGGCAACTCGGTGCAGCCGTACGAACAGCTGTTCCCCGTTCCGCGCTACCAGGTGAACCTGAACCCAAATAAGATCACGCAGAACCCTGGGTATTAAGGTTCTGGTGGGCGCCTCACCCCCCGGCCCCCTCTCCGAAAAGGAGAGGGGGAGCCTTTACCGGGGCTGTTAGCTCTGGTTCGCGAAAAAGCTAGCCGCTAACAGCCAATAGCTACCAGCTCAATCGTCTGGCTCCCCCTCTCCATTTCGGAGAGGGGGCCGGGGAGTGAGGCGCCCCGTTAGCTCAAACAGGACAGATCAGGGAGGGTCGCTGCTACCTTTCTCCTACACTTACCACGCGCACCAAACTATTCCCACAACACAAAGCATATGGTTGTTTTTCGTCGCTGGCCTAAGCCGCAACTCTTGGTTTGCCTGGCTCTTACGGCGCTGCCGCTCACTACTTGGGCGCAGGATACCGGCGCTGCGCTGGAACAAGGTTTTAAAAATCCGCCCGAAGCCGCCTGGCCCCGTACCTGGTGGCACTGGACCAACAGCAACATCACCAAAGAGGGCATTACCAAGGACCTGGAGTGGATGAAACGCTCCGGCATTGCGGGCTTTCAACTCGCCGACGTGGGGGCTGGCAGTGGGCAAACGGTGAATGAAAAAATCGTGTTCGGTACGCCCGCCTGGCTCGATGCCGTGAAGCATACCGCCGCCGAAGCCGATAGGCTAGGTCTGGAAATGACCATGTTCACTTCGCCCGGTTGGAGCCTCACCGGCGCGCCCTGGGTGAAGCCCGAGCAGGCCATGAAGAAGCTGGTGTGGAGTGAGTTGCAAGTGGAAGGTGGCAAGACGTTTAAAGGCAAGCTACCGCAGCCACCTTCTGTCGAAGGGGCGATTCGCAACCTGGCTCGCAGCAAGAACAGCCCAGCTACCGGCTACTACGGCGAAACCGCCGTTATTGCCTTCCGCACGCCCACGGCCGAAGCCGACGAGACACGTCTACAGCCAACGGTGACGACCAACGCTGGTCCCATCGACGCCAAGGCGCTGCTGGACGATAATTTGAATACGTCGCTCACGGTGAGGCCCACGGAAAAGCGCGGCACGGCTTGGGTGCAATACAGCTTCAAGCAACCCACGAAGGTACAGGCGTTTACCGTGGCCGGCACCCGCGGCATCCCGTTCGGACGGCTGCAAGCTAGCTCCGATGGCAAGCAGTTTACCACGCTCACAGCGCTGCCGGGCAAGCAAGGCTACCGCGGCGGCACCGTCCGCACCTTTTCTATTCCGACCACCACTGCCCGCTACTACCGCCTGGAGCTAAGCGGCGCGCCGATGAAGCCCGCTGAAGTAATTTCGGAAGCCGCCGCTCAGCCTGATAGTAGCTATGCCCTCAACGAGTTTCAGCTGCACACGGGAGCTAGGGTGAACCGTTGGGAAGATAAAGCAGGCTTCAACTTTCTATTCGAATACGAATCAACGGCCACGCCACCGGTGGCCGCGCCTGCTACCATCAGCCCGACGAACGTGGTGGTGCTGACCTCGAAGATGCAGCCCGACGGCACACTTACCTGGCAGGTGCCGCCCGGCAAGTGGACGATCTTGCGCATGGGCTACTCGCTCACGGGTGCTAGAAACCGACCCGCCGTGCCCGCTGCCAATGGGCTCGAAGTCGACAAGCTCAGCCGCAAGCACACCGAAGCGTATATGCAAGGCTACACCGAGCCACTGCGGCAGGCCCTAGGTCCGCTTTACGGCAAAAGCCTACGCTACATGCTGATGGACAGCTGGGAAGCCGGCATCCAGAACTGGACCGACGAGATGCTGCCCGAGTTTCAGAAGCGCCGCGGCTACGACCTCACGCCGTACTTGCCAGTGCTGGCCGGCAGGGTGGTGGGCAGCGCCGAAATCAGCGACCGGGTGCTGTGGGATTTCCGCCGCACCCTCGTGGATATGTTCGCCGAGAACCACTACGGCACCGTCACCGATTATCTGCACAAGCAAGGCATTCAGACGTATGGGGAAGCGGGCGGCGTGTCATTGGAGACGATTGAAGATGCACTCTTATATAAGAAGTACGTCGACATCCCGATGGGCGAGTTTTGGGTGAAGGACCTGCACCCGTCGAGCATGTACTACGAGGACGTGCGGGGCGCGGCCTCGTCGGGGCACGTGTACGGCAAGAACTTGATTGCGGCGGAGTCCTTTACGGGCGGCAACTACGAGTCGCCGTACACACTGAAGAAGATCAGCGACTATTGGTTTACGCAGGGAATCAACCGCTTGGTATTCCACACCTCCGCCCACCAGCCCCTCGACACCAAGCCCGGCAACACCATGGTGGGCACTCACCTGAACCGCAACATCACCTGGGCCGAGCAATCCAAGCCGCTGATGACCTACCTGGCCCGCAACACCCATATGTTGCAGCAGGGCCAGTACGTGGCCGATGTGGCCTACCTGCTCAACGAAGGCGCGCCGTCGACGATGCCGTTCTGGGGTGCGGGTTTGCAGCCGGCTCTGCCCGAAGGCTACGCCTTCGACTACATCAACGCTGACGCGCTGATTACCCGCATGTCGGTGAACGACAAGGGCCGCCTCGTACTGCCTGACGGCATGAGCTACGGCGTGCTGGTGCTACCCGAAATCGGAGAAATGACTTTGCCCGTGCTGCGCAAAGTGCGCGAGCTAGCACAGGGCGGTGCTACCATTGTAGGCCCGAAGCCGGTGAAAGCGCCCGGCCTAACGGCTTATCCTAGCTCCGATCCGGAGTTGCAAGCAATTGCCAGCGAGGTGTGGGGCGACTTGGACGGCCGCAGCCGCACGAAGTGCCGCTACGGCAAAGGTCAGATTGTGTGGGGTTTGCCGCTGGCGCAAGTGATGTCCCTGGCGGGCCTCACGCCCGACGTGACGTGCAGCCGGCCCCTAGGTAGCGAAGTGCCCTGGATTCACCGCCGCGTGGGCGACGCTGATGTGTACTACGTAGTCAACCGCTCCGACAGCACCCAGGACCTGAAAGCGCAGTTTCGGGTGAGCGGCAAGGACGTGGCGCTGTGGCATCCGGCTACTGGCCAGACGGAGCCAGCCGGCTACACTATCAGCGGCGGACAAACCACGGTGCCGCTCCATTTGAAGGAGCGCGAAACGGTGTTCGTGGTGTTCAATCATGCTACGTCCGCTACGGCCCGCGCGGCAACGCCGGTGCCGACTGAGTCTACGCTGCTCACGGTGGCGGGCCCTTGGCGGGTGACGTTTGCTCCTAAGCTAGGTGCCCCGGCCGAAGCAACGTTCCCGCAGCTAGCTTCCTGGACCGATAACGCGGATGCCGGAATCAAGTATTTCTCCGGTACCGCGACGTATCACAAAACCCTGGAAGCCAGCAAAAAGTGGTTTCACACGGGCCGAAAAATCATGCTCGACCTAGGTAGCGTGGGCGACATAGCGGAGGTGACGGTGAACGGGCAGAAAGTAGACCTGCTCTGGCAAGCGCCCTTTCAGGCCGATGTAACTAACTTGCTCAAGCCAGGCAAAAATCAGGTCGAAATCCAGGTAACGAATGAATGGACCAACCGCCTGATCGGCGACAAGCTGGCCGGGCCCGACAAGAAAGTGCTCGATTCGTACACGGCGCCTTTCGGTGGGCAATATCAGCTGGGCCGCTCCGGGCTGCTGGGGCCGGTGCGGATTATGGCCGTTGAGAAAGTAGATGCCCCTGGCGGAAAAAATCCATCCTTAACCATGCAAACCAAATGAAGTCAGCTTTCTTCTTCGGTACCCTAGGTTGTGCTGCTTTCAGCTTGTTGCCCACTGTGTTACTGGCCCAGGCGCAGCCACCGCCTACGCCGCAAGCGCCCGCAGCGAATAAACCGGCGCGGGTGATAGCCGGCATTCCGGTGAACTACAGCGAAGATTCGGTTGGCACCTACACCTTGCCCGATCCGCTGGTGCTTGCCAGTGGCAAAAAGGTGACCGATGCCGCCACCTGGACCAAGCAGCGCCGCCCGGAAATCCGGACGTGGTTTGAGAAGAACGTGTACGGCCGCGCCCCCGGCAAACCCCCAAAGCTGCGCTTCGAGGTGTTCGACAAAGGCACGCCCGCGCTCAACGGCAAAGCCACCCGCAAGCAGGTAACCGTCTATTTCTCTGAGCGCAACGACGGGCCGAAGATGGACTTGCTGGTGTATCTGCCAGCCAACACTACCAAGCCCGTGCCGCTGCTGCTCAACATCAACTTCATGCCGAATTCCATGCTGATCAACGACCCTGGCGTGCGGCAGGGTCAATATTGGAACAAGGACAAGCAGAAAGTGCCCGCGCCGGCCTACAACCCCAATGGCTTTATGAAGCTCACGGTGGAGCCGTTTCTGGACAAAGGCATTGGGGTGGCGTCGGTGTACTACGGCGACATCGAGCCCGACTTCGATGGGGGTGTGAAGTACGGCGTGCGCAGCCTTTACCTGAAAGCCGGCCAGGAGAAATTCGGGCCCGACGAGTGGGGCGCCGTGGCGGCGTGGAGCTGGGGCCTGAGCCGCGCCCTCGATTATTTTGAAACCGATAAATCCGTGGACAGCAAGCGGGTAGCGTTGCTGGGGGCCTCGCGGCTGGGCAAAACCGTGCTCTGGACCGGCGCCAATGACCCTCGGTTTGCCCTCACGATTGCTAGCGTTTCGGGCGAAGGCGGCGCGGCCCTAGCCCGGCGCAACTACGGAGAAACCATTGCGCACCTGGTAGCACCTACCCGGTACCCATATCAGTTTTGCGAGAACTACCAGAAGCTCGCCAACCGCATCGACGCGCCCATGGATTCGCACATGCTGGTGGCTTTGGTGGCGCCGCGCCCCTTGCTGCTGCAAACCGGCAACACCGACTACTGGAGCGACCCGAAAGGCGAGTTTCTGTCGGCGGTAGCCGCTACGCCCGTCTATAATTTGCTAGGCCAAAAAGGAGTGCCTGCCGTACCGATGCCTGCACCTAGTCAACTAGTTGGGCAAACGCTGAGCTACTACATGCACGACGGTGGCCACGGCATCATCCCCTCTGATTACAACGTGTTTGCCGAGTTCATGCGCGCTCATTTGCTACAAAGCAAGTAGCTTGTTTCAGCAAAAGCTAGGTAGTAACGCGTAAAATAAAACAGCCGAGTCACGGGGAAAGTGGCTCGGCTATTTTCGTAAATACTATAGTTTCGTTACGCGCTTTGCAGCGCATCTAAGCCTGCCTGCGCCACCGTATGGTCATTCTCCACCGTGTCGCCCGATACGCCGATAGCACCGACTATTTTGCCGCTACCGTCTTTAAGCGGTAAGCCGCCGGGGAAGGTAATCAGCCCACCATTAGAGTGCTCGATGTTGTAGAGCGAACCACCGGGCTGCGAGGCTTGCCCTAGGTTGCCGGTGGGCATATCAAAGAAACGGGCGGTGCGCGCCTTGCGAATGGCAATATCAATGGAGCCGAGCCAGGCATCATCCATGCGGGAGAAGGCTGTGAGGTTGGCCCCGGCATCAACGATGGCGATGTTCATTTTTACCCCTAGCTCACGGGATTTTTGCTGAGCGGCCTTAATGGCTTGTTCGGCCTGTTCTAGTGTGATACTCATTGGAATAGAGGTGTTTAGGTTAAGGAGAATTGTTGTAAATATATCTAAAAAACAGAACGTCATGCTGAGCCCCGCTCAGCATGACGTTCCAACTTTCACAATCAAATCTTTAACCGGCCTTCTGTTCCAGGGCTTGCAAAAGTTCATCCGCAGCTTTCTCGATATCGGTGTAGCCTTGCTGGGCGGCGCGCTCTTTAGCCGCAATCAGCCCGTCGCGGTGCACAGTTTTGAAGTCGCCGTAGGGAAACTTGTAGCGGCCTTTAGTGTCTTCGCCCTTGCTACTGTCGAGGCCTAGGTGCCAGTTGCCGTACTCCTCAATTTCGTGTTTTTCAAGAAACTTGTTTTCGTCGTCAGAATCGGGGTTGTGCTCGCCCCACTGGCCTTCGTCGTTTTTGATCTTGCCTTCAGTAATTAGCCGCTGGGCGAATTTTACGGCTTGCGGATTTAGTTGGGTGCTCATGAGGGGAGAAGTTTGGTGAGGTGGAATAGGGTAGGCTAGGTGTCTTTCTGCTGCTTACGCTTGAGTTGTTATTCGGTTAAGTTCAATCGGCTGTCATTCCGAGCAACGCGAGGAATCTGAGTTACCAACCTAGGTCTTGACTCAGATTCCTCGCGTTGCTCGGAATGACAGGCGCCTATACAAACTGGTGTCCGCCGCGCTGACCCGTTTGCCGGGCGTCTAGGTCGCGGTTCAGCTGGAATGCGGCGCTGATTAAAGCTAGGTGCGTGAAGGCCTGCGGGTAGTTGCCGATCTGCTCGCCCTGCGGGCCAATCTGCTCGGAGTAAAGGCCTAAGGGGCTGGCAAAACCGAGTAGCTTTTCAAACAGTAACCTAGCTTTATCCAGCTCGCCACCCCGCGAGAGGTTTTCAATGTACCAAAACGAGCACATCGTGAACGTGCCTTCCTCGCCCGTGAGGCCGTCGGTGGCCCCGCCGTTGGAGTGGTAGCGAAACATCAGGGAATCAAGCAGTAGCTCTTTCTCAACGGCCCGCATGGTAGACTGCCAGCGCGGCTCGACGGGGCTAAACATGCGGATAAGCGGGAGCAAGAGCACACTGGCATCAATTACCTGGCTGCCTTTGTACTGCACAAAGGCCTGCTTTTCCTCGCTCCAGTAGTTGTCGTACACCTCCTTGTAAATGTCGTCGCGCACGCGGTGCCACTCGGCCAGCGGCGCCGGGAACGACCGGTCGCGGGCAATACTGATGGCGCGGTCCAGGGCAACCCAGCACATGACTTTGCCCGATAAGAACAGGCGTTCTTCGTCGCGCACTTCCCAGATGCTGTGGTCGGGGCGCTGCCAGTTTTCGGCTACGAAATTCACGAGCCGCGTGATGTGCTGCCAGAACGCGTAGGTGATACGGCCGCCGTACTTATTATAAAGAAAGATGGTGTCGAGCAGCTCCCCGTAGATATCGAGCTGAAACTGCTGCGCGGCGCCGTTGCCAATGCGCACGGGCCGTGAGTCGCGGTAGCCGCTGAGGTGGCCTAGCTCCAGCTCGGGCAGGTCGGAGCTGCCGTCGACGGCGTACATCAGCTGCAAGTCGCCGGCATCGGTGAGCTGCTCGCAACGCTCCATAATCCAGCGCAGAAAGTCCTTGGACTCGCGCGTAAAGCCCAGCCGCAGAAAGGCATACATGGTAAACGCCGCATCCCGGACCCAGGTGTAGCGGTAGTCCCAGTTCCGATTGCCGCCAATGCACTCGGGCAAACTAAACGTAGCAGCGGCGACCGTAGAGCCGTGTTCGAGCGAGGTGAGCAGCTTCAGCGTGATAGCCGAGCGCAGCACTGTCTCGCGCCAGCGGCCCGTATAGGTGCTGCTTTCCACCCACTCGCGCCAGAAGCTGAGCGTGTCCTGAAAAGCCACCTCCGTGTAGTGAGCTAGGTCGCGGGCTGTAAAGCTAGGGTCATCCACTGGCGTAGCTTCAATAACGAAGCTCACGGTATCGCCCGCCTCCAGCTGCCAGCTGCCGGTAGCATCGCCTGCGTTAGTAGTATCAAACGGCCGATTACCCAGCAAGCGAAACTGAAAGCCATCAGGGCCGTCGCTGCGGAATAGCAAGCTGCCATCTTCCTGTGGTTGAATGGTATGCTGCGTGCGGGCATAGTCGAAACGGGGGGCGCACCGCATTTTAAACTCCATGGTGCCCTTCACAATGTGCAGGCTGCGCACCACGGCGCAATTCTGCTCGTTGCGCTTTACCGGCATAAAGTCGGTAAGCTCGGCAATGCCGTTATCAGTGAAAAAGCGCGTAAGCAGCACCCCCGTGTCAGGTAGGTAGAGCTGCTTGCTGCGTACCTCATCGCCGACCGGCTGGAGGCTCCACGAACCGCCTTTTTCCAGATCCAGCAACGCCGCGAAAATGGTAGGTGAGTCGAAGCCGGTGAAGGGGAGGTAATCCAGTGAACCAGCCTTGGAGACGAGTGCCACCGTGTGCAGATTGCCAATCAGGCCGTAGTCTTCCAGCGGAGTAGCTTGCTTCATAGCGAAAGTCAGTTTGAAAACCTTAACGTAGAAAGCGGCCGCGCTGCCGAGCTATGCGGGAGAATTTCCTTGGATATGTAGCGCAGACTTTGTAGTCCGCGCATCGGAGTAGGCAACTGTAGACTACAAAGTCCGCGCTACATCACCTTATCAACCTAGCTTTTCCCGGCCGATTTGATTACCTTCGCAGTTGGAAAAAACCGCCTCTAGTGAAGAACATCCGTAATTTCTGCATCATTGCTCACATCGACCACGGCAAGAGCACCCTGGCCGACCGCCTGCTGGAATTCACCCAGACCGTGGCGAAGCGCGATATGCAAGCTCAGCTGCTCGATAACATGGATCTGGAGCGGGAGCGGGGCATCACCATCAAGAGCCACGCCATTCAGATGCAGTATCAGTATAAGGGCGAGCAGTACACGCTCAACCTGATTGATACGCCCGGTCACGTCGACTTTAGCTACGAAGTAAGCCGCAGCATCGCCGCCTGCGAAGGCGCTCTACTTATCGTGGATTCATCGCAAGGTATTGAGGCTCAGACCATTTCGAACCTGTACCTAGCTATCGGCTCCGACCTGACCATTATCCCGGTCCTGAATAAAATCGACCTGCCGCATTCCATGCCGGAGGAGGTGTCCGACGAAATCGTGGACCTTATCGGCTGTGATCGGGACGAAATCATCCACGCTTCCGGCAAAGCGGGCATTGGCATTGAGAACATTCTAAATGCCATCTGCGACCGGATTCCGGCCCCCAAAGGCGACCCGAACGCGCCCCTACAAGCCCTCATCTTCGACTCCGTCTTCAACTCGTACCGCGGCATCGAGGTTCTGTTCCGCATCAAGAACGGCACCATGCGCAAGGGCGACAAGCTCCGCTTCATGGCGACGGGCAAGGAATACGGCGCCGACGAAATCGGTATCCTAGGTCTGAACCAGGAGCCCCGCCCCGAAATGTCGGCCGGCAACGTGGGCTATCTGATTTCGGGCATCAAGGAAGCCCGCGAGGTAAAGGTGGGTGATACGATTACCAACGTCTTGAACCCGACCAAAGAAGCCATTCACGGCTTCGAGGACGTGAAGCCGATGGTGTTTGCCGGTATCTACCCCGTCGAAACCAGCGAGTATGAGGAGTTGCGTGGCGCCATGGAAAAGCTCCAGCTCAACGACGCCGCCCTGGTGTGGGAGCCGGAAACGTCGGCGGCCCTAGGTTTTGGTTTCCGTTGCGGCTTCCTCGGCATGCTGCACATGGAAATCGTGCAGGAGCGCTTGGAGCGGGAGTTCAACATGACGGTGATTACCACGGTGCCGTCGGTGCAGTTCCATGCCGTTGGCACCAAAGACCAGCTCATGATTGTGAACGCGCCGTCGGAAATGCCGGAGCCGAACAACATGAAGTACATCGAGGAGCCGTTCATCAAAGCCCAGATCATCACGGCTTCGGAGTACGTGGGCGCCATCATCACGCTGTGCATGGACAAGCGCGGCATCATCAAAGGCCAGAGCTACCTGACTTCTGAGCGGGTGGAGCTGAACTTCGAGCTGCCCCTGTCGGAAATCGTGTTTGACTTCTTTGATAAGCTCAAGACCATCAGCCGCGGCTACGCCTCACTCGACTACGAGCTGATCGGCTTCCGTCAGTCGGACATGGTGAAGCTCGATATCATGCTCAACGGCGAGAAGGTCGATGCGCTGTCGGCCATCGTGCACCGCTCCAAGAGCTACGACTGGGGCCGCCGCCTCTGCGAAAAGCTCCGCGAGTTGCTGCCCCGCCAGATGTTCGAAATCGCCATTCAAGCGAGTATTGGACAGAAGATTATCGCCCGCGAAACTGTGAAGGCCCTACGCAAGAACGTAATTGCCAAGTGCTACGGCGGCGATATTTCTCGGAAGCGCAAACTGCTTGAAAAGCAGAAAGAAGGCAAGAAGCGGATGCGCCAGGTGGGCTCCGTAGAAATCCCTCAAGAAGCCTTCCTGGCCGTACTAAAAATCGATTAATCCAAAACGCGCCCTAGCCGGGCGCGTTTTTTTTGCGCTTATAGTCACTCTTCTTTTTTCACCTCATACACTTCTTGACACGGCGTGCTATGATAACCTCAAAACCATGTCTGAGAATCTCACCAAGAACTGTACGAACGAAGCACAGCTAGAGAAAATCCGCAAAGGACAAGAGCGCAAGTTCCGTTGGAGGGACGATTGGCCTGCTATGGAAAAAGCCATCATGGCAGCGGGTGCCACTGCTATTGCCGCCTATGAAGACAAGCACAAACAAGAACCACACGCATAAAAGCATACACATGACCACTGCCTCCGAACCGACTACCTACCAGCTCATCGACGGTAAGAAAACCGCCGAGGACATCAAAGTTGAAATAGCCGCCGAAGTCGAAGCGTTGAAAGCTGCTGGTCAGAAAGCACCGCACTTGGCTGCCATCCTCGTCGGCCACGATGGCGGCTCCGAGACGTATGTGCGCAACAAAGTGCTGGCCTGCGAGCGAGTAGGCTTCGGCTCTACGCTGTTGCGTTACGAAGATGACATTACCGAGGCGGAACTGCTGGCGAAGGTGGAGGAGCTGAATCAGAATCCGGAAATCGATGGGTTCATCGTGCAGCTGCCCTTGCCCAAGCACATCAACCCTGATAAGGTAATTGAAGCTATTCGGCCGGAGAAAGATGTCGACGGTTTCCACCCCATGAACTTAGGTCGGATGGTGGCGGGGCTGCCGGCGCTGCTGCCCGCGACGCCTTCGGGCATTGTGGAGCTGCTGGCTCGCTATAACATCAAGACGAGCGGCAAGCACTGCGTGGTGATTGGGCGCAGTAATATTGTGGGTACCCCCGTTAGCATTCTGCTTGCGAAGAACTTGGAGCCTGGCAACTGCACCGTTACTTTATGTCACTCGCGCACGAAAGACCTAGCCAGCATCGTGCAGCAAGCCGACATTGTGGTGGCAGCCCTGGGTAAGCCGGAGTTCGTGACGGCCGACATGGTGCAGCCCGGTGCCGTGGTTATCGACGTGGGTACGACGCGGGTAGAGGATGCCAACCGCAAATCGGGCTTTGTGCTGAAAGGCGACGTCAACTTTGCGGAGGTGGCGCCCAAAGCTAGCTACATCACGCCCGTGCCCGGTGGCGTTGGCCCCATGACCATTGCCATGCTCCTGCGCAACACCTTGCGGGCGGCGAAAGGCGAAGTTTATCCGCGGTAAAAGCGAATCTAACGGGCGGAATGTGAGAAGATTCCGCCCGTTCTGCTACTTTTAGGGTCTGACTGTTGGTCATTAGCGGACTTTTTTTGCGGTCCGGTTGTTGTACCCCACAGTCAGGCTCTTTCGTTTTTATTTCGCTTTGCTACACTCACTTTCCATACTTACGCCGTCTGCTGAGCCCACGGCGGCTGTGGCACTGCCCCTGATGGAGCAGTTCTACACAATTCAGGGCGAGGGTTACAACACGGGCCGCGCCGCGTACTTTTTGCGCCTAGGCGGTTGCGATGTAGGCTGCGTCTGGTGCGACGTAAAAGAGTCGTGGGACGCTGACCAGCACCCGCGCGTGGCCATTGCCGACATGGTAGCCGCCGTTACTGAGCACCCCGGCCGCAACGTCGTGATTACCGGCGGCGAGCCCCTCATGCACGACCTTACGGCTTTGACAGGTGCGCTCAAAGAAGCCGGCTGCCAAACCTGGATTGAAACCTCCGGCGCTTACCCGCTCACCGGGCAATGGGACTGGATCTGCGTGTCGCCCAAGAAATTCAAGGCGCCGCTGCCACAAGTGCTCCAACACGCAGATGAGCTGAAGATTATCGTCTTCAACAAGAGTGACTTTGCCTGGGCGGAAGAGCACGCCGCGCAAGTAGGGCCGCAAACCCGTCTTTACTTGCAGCCCGAGTGGAGCAAAGCCACCGCCATGATGCCACTCATTGTCGATTATGTGAAGGAGCATCCGCAGTGGCAGGTATCCTTGCAAACCCATAAATTCCTCGACATCCCGTAGGTTCCCCCACCTCGCTATGCGCTGTTTGCTCCCCGCTTCCTTATTGCTGCTCGCGCTGGCGGCGGTATCGCCCACGTCAGTTCAGGCCCAGGCTAAGCTTTCTACTACGAACACGAAGGCGACTAACCTGTGGGAGAAAGCCCAGGAGCAGGCCAAAAACCGGGACTTTCCGAAAGCCATTGAGACGCTGACCCAGCTTAATCAGAAGTTTCCGTCGCTGCCGGAACCGTTCGTGATGAAGGGCTCGATGCTGAAGGCAATGGGTGAAAACCAGGCGGCTTTCGAGGCGTACCGCGACGGCTTGTCGAAGACGCCGCTCAACCCAACGCGGGCCAACGACTACTACACGCTGGGCGAGCTAGCCATCAGCTTCGGCGACTACCAGACGGCCGCCGACAGCTACAAGAAATACCTCAAAGTTGCTCCTAAGAGCCAGCGCACGCTCGCCCGCGCTCAGCGGCAGCTGCTGAACTGTGAGTTCGCCGTAAAGGCCATGGCCAATCCGGTGGGCATTGCACCTACTCGTTTAGGTGAACCGCTCAATACCTTTCATTTTCAGTACTTTCCGGCCCTGACGGCAGATAACCGCTTTCTGCTGTATACCATCCGGCCCACGGCGCAGGTGCAGAGCAACGAAGACCTGTTCATCGCCAAACAGAACAAAGACGGCAGCTTCGCCGCACCGGTTTCGATTTCGCCAGTCATTAACACGCCTTATAACGAGGGCGCAGGCACCATCTCGGGTGACGGCAAAACCCTCGTTTTTGCGTCCTGCGACCGGCCTGGTGCCGTTGGCAACTGCGACCTGTACATCTCGCGGCGCACCGGCAACAACTGGAGCAAGCCCGAAAACCTAGGTCGCAACGTGAATTCGGTGGAGTGGGACTCGCAGCCGACGCTTTCCGCCGACGGCCGTACGCTGTACTTCACCTCCACGCGGCGCGGTGGCAAGGGGCAGGAAGACATTTACATGACAACCTTGCAACCCGACGGCACCTGGAGCCTGGCCAAGAACCTAGGTGAGCCAGTGAATACAGCGGGCAAGGACATGGCGCCCTTCATTCACGCCAGCGGCACCACGCTCTACTACGTCACGGACGGGCTGGTGGGCATGGGCGGCCTCGACGTGTATCGTTGTGAGCTTGAAGCGCCTACGCGCTGGAGCATCCCGCAAAACCTAGGTTATCCGCTGAATACGTTTGAGAATGAAGCCTCGCTCTTCATTAGCTCCGACAACCGTCGCGGCTTCTGCTCGCGCTCCAGGGCTGCGGAACCCGGCGTGAAGTCGGAGCGCGACCGGCCGGTGGAGCTGTTTGGCTTTGAAGTGCCCAAGCAGGTGCAGGCCCGCGAAACCAGTACCTACACGCAAGGCCGTGTGTTTGATGCCGTTACGAAGAAGCCCATCAAGGCCGACGTGCAGCTCTACGACCTGAATTCCGACGAGCTAACGCAGTTTGTGACTTCCGACCCCGAAGTGGGCGACTACACCGTGGTGCTCAACGAAGGCCGGCAGTACGCCATGTACGCCGCCGCCGACAAGTACCTGATGAAGAGCCTCAACTTCGACTATACGGATAAGCATAGCTTCGACCCGCTCACGCTCGATATCTACCTGGAGCCCGTGCGCGCCGGGCGCAGCATCGTATTGAACAACCTGTTCTTCGATACCAAGCAGTACGAGCTGAAGCCGAAGTCGCAAACGGAGCTGAACCGCCTGATTCAGTTTATGCGTCAATACAAAGATATTCAGGTGGAAATATCCGGTCACACCGACGACGTGGGTGCCGACGCGGACAACATGACCTTGTCGCAGAACCGGGCGCGCTCCGTGTACAATTACCTGGTGAAGCAGGGCATTCCGGAAGCTAGGTTGCGGTTTAAAGGCTACGGCGAAACCAAATCGCTCGTGGCGAACGACTCAGAAGCCCACCGCCAGCAGAACAGACGCATCGAGCTGCGGATTCTGTAAATAATCCAGCCGAGTACAAGTAGCAAAAGTCTCAGCGACAACCGTCGCTGAGACTTTTTTTATTTATACTATTCCTTCTCTGTTGGACTATGACTAGGCTGACAATGAGCCTAAAGACTAGGATAGGTGAAAGTTATTGATTAGAATAGTGATAAAAAATAATATTATTGTTAAATATATATTCTTACATTTGATCAGGTAGAACAATAGTACTAAACGAGGTACAGCACTTTTGTAGTGGCTTGGTAGCCGTTTTATCTTCCTGAATCATGATGTTTTTCTAATTCTTTTTAACCCTTAGTATTATGATAAAACTTTGTCTCTTAGCCATTACCGTATTCACGCTGCAAAGCGGAGGCGGTAATCACGGCCGTTCTGCTGCCGACATGCCGCCTTCCATACGAGCCCGGGCTTTGAACATGACGCGGGCATTGTCGGCGAAGGTGAACCTGGAAGAAGGGCAGTACGTGAAGGTGAAGCAGCTCAACGAGCAGATGCTAACCGAGGTAGAGGTTATAAAAATCCAGTATGCCGCTGATCAGGCGGCTCTGGACCAGCACCTGGCCGAAGCGCAGTCGCAGTATGACGCGGCCTTGCTGGACCTGCTGCGCCCAACGCAGCTGGCTTCCTATAAACAAGCTCGCAGCAGCATGACGGCATTGCTCAACCCGGCTAAGTAGCGCTCCTGACCCACAACCAACTTTGAAGAACCTAGCCCACGAAGAAGGTAAGTTGACCGCCAGCCTTCTTTGACGGGTGAAAGAAAGGCGAGTTGCTACGGGCTTATATCAGGGGTTGTAGAAGACAGTTGGACAGGCTTGGCAAAGAGCTGTTCAGCTATTGGCTAAAAGCCAGATATAAAAAATAGTAATAAACCTTTTATTTATAATTTATTTCTAATATATTCAAGTGTTCGATGCAAACGCGAGGCTATTCTGCCAACGGAAATCCGTGGAAACCTAGGTTCGCATCGGGCGGCTTGTCACCACTTTCTTTCAACTCCACTCAAAATCTCCACCACCATGAAAAAAAGCTACTTCGCCCTCGGACTTATTCTAAGCCTCAGCGCTCCGCTTGCCACGCAAGCCGGACAGGGCAACGACAATGTGCTCAACAGCCGCGCCACTACCATGACCCGGCAAATCGCCAGCAAAGTGAAGCTGAGCGAAGGACAATACGTGAAGGTTCGTAAGCTAAACCTGCAAATGCTCACCGCCGTCGCCGATCTGAAGGCGCAGTACGCCGCCGATCCGGCTGCCCTCGATGAGCGCATGGCAGAGGTGCAGATGCACTACGAATGGGATATGGCCGCCATCCTGTGGCCTACCCAGATGATGGCCTACAACCAAGCTAAATCCAGCATGACGGCCCTGTCGATCCATTAAGTCAGCTAAACCTAGGTCCACAAAAAAAGCCCGCATGTAGCGGGCTTTTTTTGTGGCTTAGCCAACGGAAATCTAGCGGTTGCCGATTTCTACGTAGTCGCGCTCGGTGGCGCCGGTGTAGATCTGACGCGGGCGGCCGATGGGCTCTTTGTTCTCGCGCATCTCTTTCCACTGGGCAATCCAGCCGGGGAGGCGGCCCATGGCGAAGAGCACGGTGAACATTTGGGTCGGAATGCCCAGGGCTTTGTAGATAATGCCCGAGTAGAAGTCGACGTTCGGATATAGCTTACGCTCAACGAAGTATGGGTCGGTGAGGGCGGCTTGCTCCAGCTCCTGCGCGATGGTCAGCAGCGGGTCATTGACACCTAGCTCTTTCAGCACTTCGTCGGCGGTTACCTTGATGATCTTGGCGCGCGGGTCGAAGTTCTTGTAGACGCGGTGACCGAAGCCCATCAGACGGAACGGGTCGTTCTTGTCTTTGGCTTTGTCCACGAACTTCTGGGTGTCGCCGCCGTCGCGCTGAATGGACTCCAGCATCTCGATCACCTCTTGGTTGGCACCACCATGCAGCGGGCCCCACAGGGCGTTGATACCGGCCGAAACTGAGCCGTAGAGGCTGGCATTCGAAGAGCCTACCAAACGCACCGTCGAGGTCGAGCAGTTTTGCTCGTGGTCGGCGTGCAGGATGAGCAGCTTGTTAAGAGCACGGGCCACCACCGGATTTACCTTGTACTGCTCGGTGGGGAAGCTGAACATCATGTACAGGAAGTTCGAGCAATAGTCGAGGTCGTTGCGCGGATAGTTCAGCGGATGACCCATTTGGTTCTTGTACGTCCAGGCCGCAATGGTCGAGATTTTGGCCATCAATCGGTAGATGTTCAGGTCGATTTCTTCCTTGCTCTGCACCGGGTCGATGCTCTTGGGGTAGAAGCCGGTTAGCGCGCAGACCAGGCTCGAGAGGATAGCCATGGGGTGGGTGCTGCTCGGGAAACCGTCGAAGATCTTGCGCATATCCTCGTGCACGAGGCTGTGCATGGTGATGTGGTGGCTGAAGTTATCCAGCTCCGATTGGGTAGGCAGAGCGCCGTAGATCAGCAGGTAGGCTACTTCCAGAAAGCTGGATTTCTCCGCGAGCTGTTCGATGGGGTAGCCCCGGTAGCGCAGAATGCCTTCCTCGCCATCGAGAAACGTGATGGCACTCTTCGTAGCGCCCGTGTTCTTGTAACCCGAGTCGAGGGTTACGTAGCCGGACTGGTCACGCAGCTTGGCAATGTCAATTGCTTTCTCGTGCTCAGTGCCCTCTGTGACCGGAAAGGAGTAGGTCTTTCCGTCCAGGATAATTTCAGCAGACTCTGCCATAGGGATAGTTGGAGGTGGTGATGAGGCGAAACTAAAGAATTAGCCGCAAGGCCAAAAGTCAAAGACGATTTGAATACTATACTACAAGCTGAGCGGGGTGGTTGTTTCGGTAAACCATGCCAGCCAAGCGGCAAGATAGGGCTAATCTTAAGCTTAGTGGCAGTGGCAAACGAGAGAAACTTGCAGTTAAATGGCAAATACCTGACACCTAGGTGTGCTTCGAATGAACGATCAGCCTGCAAAGCAAAACCTAGGTCGGGGAAACTCACCCGGCTGCCCCGGAGTACACCGCGTACACCTGCTTCTCTGAAACGAATGAACTACCATGCACTCGGCAAGTCCGACCTGCGCATCAGTGAAATCAGCTTCGGCTGCATGTCGCTGGGCGACGACCATGCCGCCAACACCCGGCTGCTGCATCAGGCTTTGGACCTAGGTATCAATTACTTCGATACCGCCGACCTGTATCAGCAAGGCGAAAACGAGGTGACCGTCGGCAAAGCCTTCCACGACCGGCGCGATAAGGTTATTCTGGCCACTAAAGTCGGCAACCAGTGGCAGCCCGATGGCAGCGGCTGGGATTGGAATGCCAGCAAAAGCTACATTCTGCAAGCCGTCGACAAGAGTCTGCAGCGCCTCCAAACCGACTACATCGACCTCTATCAGCTGCACGGCGGCACCCTCGACGACCCCATTGACGAGACGATTGAGGCGTTTGAACAGCTTGTACAGCAGGGCAAAATCCGGTACTACGGTATTTCATCTATCCGCCCCAGCGTGATCCGCGAGTACGTGCGGCGCTCCAACATCGTGAGCGTGATGATGCAATACAGCCTGCTCGACCGCCGTCCCGAGGAAAGCTGCCTGGGCTTGTTGCAGGAACATCAGATCAGCGTGTTGGCAAGGGGTAGCTACGCGCAGGGCTTGCTGCTCGGCAAGCCGCTGAAGGAGTACCTAGGTCATACACCGGAGATGATAGCCAAAGCGGCTACGATGGTCAAGGAACTGGCAGATGCAGACCGAACAGCCGCCGAAGTGGCCGTGCGGTTCGTGCTAGGTTCGCCGGCAGTGGCGTCGGCAGTACTCGGTATCCGAGCGAAGGAGCAGCTGCACGAAGCTAGCCAAGTGGCGAAAGCGCTGCCGCTGACGCCAGCCGAGCTTGAAGAGTTGCGCAGTACGGTGCCGCCCAACCGTTATGAGCAGCACCGCTGAGGCCGAAATCTGACGTTAATTTTCCGATTTGACCTTCACGGTGCCATCATCAGTGTCTTTCTTCACTACGTTGCCTTCGGCGTCTTTGACCTTGATGTCGCCGTCGGCTTGCTTCTTAATTTTGCTGCCGTCGGCTCCTTTCACGGTCGTGCCGGCCGGCAAATCAGCGGCTTGTTCCATGGGTGATTTGTCTTGCGAGCAGGAGGTGAAAGTCGTCGTGGCGAGGCCGCAGCAAAGTAGGATGAGGAGTGCTTTCATGGGTAGATGAAGACAGGTGTAAGATGACCTGTTCTCATCTACGCACACCTAGATTTACTGTTGTGCTTGCGCCTGAAAGAGTTAGAAGAGATGGTGCGCAGTAGACAAACTAAGCCCTAGTGAGGCGGCACCTAACCTAGGTGCCGCCCCGTTGGGGCTCCAGTATTATATCACTGGTTTTTTACCAACATATCGCCCCACTGGAGCTAGACCTTCGGTATTCTGTAACCTAGGCTACGCGCCCTCATTTACCGATGCAAAACTGGGTGAAGATGCTGGTCAGCAAATCATCGGAGGAAATTTCGCCGGTGATTTCACCCAGGGCAGCCAGGGCCTGACGCAGGTCGGCGGCCAGCAGCTCGGTGCCCGTTCCGGTGTTCAATCCGATCAGCACGGCATCGAGGGCGGCGGCCGTGGCTTCCAGGCTGCGGGCGTGGCGCAGGTTGGTGACGATGGTCGTGGCGCCAGTCTGATCTAGTCCTTCGCCACGGACGCGGGCGAGCAAGGCTTCCTGCAATTCCTCCATGCCTGCGCCACTGGCCGCTGCTATCAGCACGGTGTCGGGCAGGCGGCGGAAAGCCTCGATCTGCGCCTCAGAAGCTAAGTCCAGCTTGTTGCCAACGAGCAATGTCGGGATCTGCTGGTCGGGATTTAGAGCTTCCAGCTCTGCTTTAACTTCAGCTGGTGTATTTAGCGTAATATCAGTTAGATATAGCAGTAAAGCAGCCTGCTGAACCCGCTTACGGGTGCGTTCCACCCCGATGGATTCTACCACGTCGGTCGTCTCACGCAAGCCGGCCGTATCCACGAAGCGGAAGCGAATACCCTCGATGCTGACCTCATCCTCAATCAGGTCGCGGGTAGTGCCTGCTACGGCCGACACGATGGCGCGCTCCTCGTTGAGCAGGGCGTTCAGCAGAGTCGATTTGCCCGCGTTAGGCTTGCCGGCAATAACGGTCGTCACGCCGTTCTTGATGACATTACCTAGCTCGAAGGAGCGTAGCAGCCGGCGAACCAGCACCTGTACTTCTTGCAGAAGCGCCACCAAGCCGGTACGGTCGGCGAACTCCACATCTTCTTCCCCAAAATCCAGCTCCAGCTCCAGCAACGCTGCGAACTGCACCAAGCGAGCCCGCAAAGCGCGCAACTCCTGCGAAAAGCCACCGCGCATCTGCTGCAACGCCACCTGATGCGACAGCGCCGAGTTGGCGGCAATCAGGTCGGCTACGGCTTCGGCCTGGGCCAAGTCGAAGGCGCCGTGCAGAAAGGCGCGCTTCGTGAACTCGCCGGCTTCGGCCAGCCGGGCGCCGCGGCGGGTGAGCAGACCCAGTATCTGCTGCACGATGTAGTCGGAGCCGTGGCAGCTGATTTCCACCACATCCTCGCGGGTGTAGGAGTGCGGCGCCCGAAAAAGCGAAACGACTACTTCGTCCAGGATCCGCTCTCCGTCGCGAATGGTGCCGTAGTGGAGCGTGTTGCCGGGCTGGTCGCGCAGGCGCTTGCCGGAAAACACGTCGTCGGTGAGGGCAATTGCATTCGGACCCGAAAGGCGCACGAGCGCAATAGCGCCCGCGCCCGGCGGCGTGGACAGCGCCACGATGGTATCGGAAAGAACGGGAGGTAAGAAAGCGGCCACAGCGAAAGAAGTGATAATTGCCGCAAAGGTACGCAGTTCAATTTCGTGTTATCTGACGTCTAGGGGAGCCATCCCATTTTTGGGTCAAAACGTATTTCGTTAATTCTTTCTGAGGATAGTTTCCGTCAAATGACCAGATATCAAGGTGGTCGATAATACCTTCTCTAATAATCAACGTTGCGTTAGCTCCAATAGCTAACTCAGGTGACCTAATCTCAACGCCATCAAAGATGTTGGCGCCGTCTGCCAGCTTGAAATTATGAATAAGTGACGAGTGGGAGAATTGAACGATAAGACCTACTCCTGTATAGTTGTATTCAGTATCCGTTAGGAACTGAACTTGGTTTTGCAGAAGTAACTCGTCACCATCAAGTAGTAAATTCAGGATATCTGCTACAAGCTTCGACTGAATCATTTAAGCCACGAATAAATTACGACTAACCTCAGCCGAAATCAACGTCTTGCGCTGATTGTCTATTTTGATTTCTAGCGAGTTATCAAAGACTGCTTTATCTAATACTTCAATGCGAGTGCCCAGGCCTAGGCCAGCCTTATCCAGATACTGGAGGAACGATGGAGACGTATTCCGGACCGCTACCAAGGTGCCACAGTCATGAGGGTTGAGGTCGGCGAGCAGGCGATTCTGGGGCTGCCGCATGGCGCCGTCTTCGGTCGGGATAGGGTCGCCGTGCGGGTCTATTTGGGGGAAACCCAGAAACTCGTCGAGGCGAGTAATGAGCAGGGGCGACTGAAGATGCTCCATTTCCTCGGCTACGTCGTGCACCTCGTCCCAGTTGAAACCTAGCTTTTCCACCAGAAACACCTCCCACAGCCGATGCTTACGAATGGTGAGCAGCGCCAGCCGGCGGCCTTCGTGCGTGAGCGACACCCCACGGTAGCGTTGGTAGTGCAGCAGGCCTTTCTCACCGAGGCGGCGCAGCATATCCGTCACCGAGGCCGCCCGCGTTTGCAGCACTTCCGCAATGCGGTTGGTGCTGACCTCCGTGCCGGGTTCGGCCTCCGCGAGCTTATAGATGGCCTTCAGGTAATTTTCCTCGGTGTAACTCGGCATTGCTTTACGTGTAAAACTAAAGTTGTCATGCTGAGCTTGCCGAAGCATCTCTACCGCCAAAGTAAATGATTACTACTGCAGTAGAGATGCTTCGACCAGCTCAGCATGACGTGCTGGCATGACTTGCCAGTAACTTACCACTTAATCAAAGCGGAAGCCCACGTGAAGCCGGAGCCGAACGCTGCCATGCACACCAGGTCGCCGCGCTTGACGCGACCTTCCTGCACGGCTTCGCTTAGGGCAATCGGGATGGAGGCGGCGGTCGTGTTGCCGTAGCGCTGAACGTTGCTGAAAACCTTATCGTCGGTCAAACCTAGCTTTTGCTGCACATACTGACTGATGCGCAGGTTAGCCTGGTGCGGAATCAGCATATCGATGTCCTGGGGCTGGTAGCCGTTCTGATCAAGGGCTTCCTTGATAACCTGGGGGAAGCGCACCACGGCGTGCTTAAACACGTTCTGGCCATTCATGTAGGGGTACATATCGGGCTCGTTGTTGATGGCGACATGCACCCGGTCTTCGCGGTTGGAGCCGGGCTCTTTCACGATCAGCTCCTCGGCGTGCTCGCCCTGTGCGTGCAGGTGCGTGCTCAGAATGCCATGCCCTTCGCGGGTGCTGGGCCGCAGCACCACGGCGCCGGCGCCGTCGCCGAAGATGACGGACACGGCACGCCCGCGCGGACTCTTATCCAGACCTGACGAGTGGATTTCGGAACCAACCACCAGCACCGTGTCGTACATGCCGGTCTTGATGAACTGATCGGCCATCGAGAGGGAGTAGATGAAGCCCGAGCACTGGTTGCGCACATCGAATGCCGGTGTGGTATTTTTCATACCTAGCTCGCGCTGCATCAGCACGCCCGAGCCGGGGAAAACGTAGTCGGGCGAGAGGGTGGCAAACACGATAAGCTGCACGTCGTCGGGGGTGAGGCCGGCCGCGTCGAGGGCGCGTTGCGCGGCCTTGGCACCCATGTTGGCAGTTGTATCGACGCCCTCCGTAAACCAGCGCCGCTCCTGAATGCCGGTGCGTTCCTGAATCCAGGCGTCGGAAGTTTCCATAAGCTGTTCAATGTCCGCGTTGCGGATGACACGGTCGGGAACGTAGTGGCCGACGCCGGCAATTTCAGAATAACGGAGAGTAGACATAGGCGGGAGAGATTGGGCAGGGGAGATGGGTGGAAAAGTCAGTCGAAACTACTAGAAAGCGTCAAATTCTGGGCTATTGCGGCCGAAAACGGGCGCCAAAGTTCGGGAGTTATACCAGAGAATCTACTATATGCCACAATTTAGGTGCTTCTGAGGTCCAGAGGGCGTCTTTAGAGGCGCCGTGGGGGTAGAACACCCGGGCCCGTAAACGCTCGACAAAGTTCGAGTTTTCTAAGGGCGGCCGAAAGCGGACGATCATGCCGGCCTGCTGCGCTTCCACAACTTCGGTCCAAAGCGCGGCTGGCGGCGTCAGAATAGGGAGGCCGTTGGCCAGGTATTCGAACAGCTTGGTGGGCATACAGCGTGCCGAGCTAGGGTGCCGTTGATAAGGCAGCAAACCTAGGTGACTGCGCTGAATTTCAGCCACGATGCGCGCATGCGGCACCAACTCGGCGCCGCCGATAAGCGTGATGCCCGGATCAGCCGCTACGATGGCTTGGAGGTGCGCCAGCACTTCCGGCTGCTGGCAGAACCCAATGATGGTGAGGTGCGCCGCCGGCCATTGCTCCCGCAGTTTTTGGGTGAAGCCAATGGCTTCGAATACGCCGTTTAGCTTCGAAATTGTACCTGAGTACAACAATCGTAGCGGCTCGCTGGGTTCCGGCAGCGCACGCGCTTGGGTCGGTACACTTTCGCCTGGCTGCGGCTGGTATTTATTTTCTAGAATAACGGTGTGCTCTTCGGTGGTAAAGGGCAGCTCGTCGGCGTAGCTGCGCTCGGCCAGAATAATCTGGGCGGCGCGGCGGGCAGCGGTCGTTTCTATGCGGCGCACGAGGCCGGCCAACGTCCGGCGTAGCCAGCCAGGGTAAACCTGCTGGGTGAGAATGTTGAGCGCATAGTTCTCGCGCACGTCGTAGAGGAAGTGTCGGCCCGGACCTAGGCTGCGCCACAATAGCGTGAGCGGCAGCAGCTCTGGCGCGTGCACAATCACCAACCTAGGTTTCAGCGTTTTTAGCAACCGCCAATAGCGCCACTGGGCCACCAGCCGACCCAGGCTCAGGCGCGAGCCCGCCAGCAGCTCGTGGGTATGTAGGTTGGCGGGTGCATTATCAGGCCTTGGCGCCCGGCGGCCAGCCACATGCACTGTCAACTCCGGCCGACTAGCCAAGGTGCGCCCGAACTTGCCGAACATGCGCGTGTCGTCGAGGGGTTTCAGGACGGAGGCCAGCAAAACAGAGGTCAAAGGCGGCATATTGGCCGTGAAGATGGTAAGTTTGCGCCTGAATGGCTGAATTGTTTCAGAGCTAAATGGTTGATTGCTCTGTGAATGATTGAAACCGCTGTCGGACAATCAGCCATTTAACCTTCAACAATTCAGCTATTTGATTTAAATGACCGACCTCCAAAGCATTATTGAAGCGGCCTGGAATGACCGCAGCCTGCTCCAGCAAACCACCACTACCGACGCCATCCACGCCGTTATCGAAGAGTTGGATAAAGGCCGCCTACGCGTGGCTCAGCCCATTGAGGGCAAAGAAGGCGAGTGGCAGGTGAACGACTGGGTGAAGAAAGCCGTCATCCTGTACTTCCCTATTCAGCAGATGGAAACCATTGAGCTGAAGCCTTTTGAGTACCGCGACAAAATGCGTCTCAAAACTGACTATGCCAGCCAGGGCGTGCGTGTGGTGCCGCCCGCTACGGCTCGCTACGGCGCCTACCTAGCTTCCGGCGTCATCCTGATGCCGAGCTACACCAACATCGGCGCCTACGTGGGCGAGGGCACGATGGTGGATACGTGGGCTACTGTTGGCTCGTGCGCGCAGATCGGCAAAGGCGTGCACCTGAGCGGTGGCGTGGGCATCGGCGGCGTGCTGGAGCCCGTGCAGGCGGCCCCAGTTATCGTGGAAGATGGCGCCTTCATCGGCTCGCGCAGCATCCTGGTAGAAGGTTGCCACATCGGCAAAGAAGCCGTAATCGGTGCCGGCGTAACCATCACCGGCAGCACCAAGATTATCGACGTAACCGGCCCTGAACCGAAGGAGTATCGCGGCATCGTGCCGGCGCGCTCGGTCGTTATTCCGGGTTCGTACGCCAAGCAGTTTCCGGCCGGCGAGTTCCACGTTCCGTGTGCGCTCATCATCGGTCAGCGCAAGGCCAGCACCGATCTGAAAACGTCGTTGAACGACGCCCTGCGCGAGAACGACGTGGCGGTATAAAGAAGTTTTGAGTGTTGAATGGAAATCACTCGCTCAAACTTTCTAACTGGTTTACAAACAAAAAGGCCGCTGCTCAGAGGAGCAGCGGCCTTTTTAGTAAAAGGTAGGTCTTACTTCGCGGCCGTAGCCGACTTCTTCAGCTTGTCGCCGAATACGGCACGTACTTTATCGACTTTGGGCTTCACCACAAACTGGCAGTAAGGCTGAGTGCCGTTCAGGTTGTAGTAGTCCTGGTGGTAGTTCTCGGCCTTGTAGAAGGTCGGGGCGGCGGTGATTTCCGTCACAACGGGGTTCGGGAAGGCATGAGCGTCGTTGAGCTTCTTCTTGTACTCCTCGGCTAGGCGCTTCTGCTCGTCGTTATGGTAATAAATCACCGAGCGGTACTGAGTGCCTACGTCGTTGCCCTGGCGGTTGAGCGTCGTCGGGTCGTGGGTTTTCCAGAACACCTCCAGCAGCTCCTCGAAGCTTACTTTGCTTGGGTTGTAGGTGATGTTCACTACTTCAGCGTGACCCGTCAGGCCCGAGCATACTTCCTTGTAGGTGGGGTTCGAGATGCGCCCGCCGGCATAGCCTGATTCCACTTTCTCGACACCTTCCAGGTCCTGAAAAACGGCTTCCGTGCACCAGAAGCAGCCCGCGCCAAATGTTGCTAATTCCATGTTCTTAGTTGAAGTTACAGGTTGAGTTACGGCCTTGCCCTGCGCAAAACTGACCGAAGAAAGGCCCAGCGCCAGCAGCACGGCCGTCAAAAGCTTTACCATACGAATACAAGGATATTGCAGGCGAAAAAGTTTAAAAAGCTGAACGGTGTAGGAACGCGCCACGGCGCGTTCGGCGCAGGTGCCGCCTGAACGGTGCTCGTTGCTTTACCTAGGTTTACTCAGCGCGTCGTGCAACGCCGAACGCGCCGTGGCGCATTCCTACGCAAACCGCTCGGCCAGCACCAGCTCCTTCGTACCGTGACCCCAGGAGTAGAACCCTTCGCCCGATTTTACGCCCAGGCGGCCAGCGGCTACCATATTTACGAGCAAAGGGCAGGGGGCGTATTTCGGATTGCCCAAACCTTCGTGCAACACCCGCAAAATAGCCAGGCACACATCCAGCCCGATAAAATCGGCGAGTTGGAGCGGGCCCATCGGGTGGGCCATACCTAGCTTCATCACCGTGTCGATTTCGGCCACGCCGGCCACGCCTTCAAACAAGGTGTAAATCGCCTCGTTGATCATCGGCATCAGAATGCGGTTGGCGACGAAACCAGGGTAATCGTTCACTTCCACCGGCGTTTTGCTGAGCTGTCGGGCCAGGTCCATCACCTGCACCGTTACAGCGTCGGAGGTAGCGTAGCCGCGGATAACTTCGACGAGCTGCATCACCGGCACCGGGTTCATGAAGTGCATCCCAATCACCTGCGTCGGCCGCTGGGTGACGGCCGCAATCTGGGTGATGGAAATAGACGAGGTATTGGAAGCTAGGATGGCTTCTGGCGGCGCGTGCTGGTCCAGGTCACGGAAGATCTTCAGCTTCAGATCGATGTTCTCAGTGGCCGCTTCCACCACGAGCCGCGCTTCGCGCACGCCATCGGCTATGCTGGTGTAAGTCGTCAGTCGACCTAGGGTTGCGGCCTTTTCGTCAGCGGTGAGGGTGCCTTTGGCGAGCTGCCGGTCCAGGTTTTTGCCGATGGTGCCCAAGGCTTTGTCGAGGGCGGCCTGATTGATATCGATGAGGGCGACGGGAAAGCCGTGCTGCGCGAATACGTGGGCAATACCATTGCCCATGGTACCGGAGCCAATAACGGCGACGTTGAGCATGAGAGGGAGAATTTGGGTGGAGGTAAAAGCTGCCCGGCCGCGGCTGCCGGGCAGTAATAGCGGCAAAGCTAAGCGGAAAAACAGTGTGCCGTCGACTAACTGTAAGCGGCACTAGATCCGCCGAAAGAAAAAAATCGTATTGGCGAAAAACTGCGCAATACGCTCAGAAACTGGCTGTTTTCCGCAAAAAGCCCAACAAATTGCGGTAATTCTTTAATCCAAATATATCCTTTTGAAATACCGCAGCGTACAAACCTCCAAATCGTCGCACCAAGTGCCTCTGTAAAGAAGAACTTGGTATGAGGCGAAAGGTTTCTCTCCCCCTTTCCATCATCAAAACTCTTCCAAACACCATGGGTAATTTGCTGTACATCATCGCCGTCATTCTCATTATCATCTGGGCGCTGGGCTTCTTCGGCGTATTAGGTACTGGCATGGCCAGCGGTAACCTGATTCACATTCTGCTGGTGCTGGCTATCATCGCCATTGTGCTGCGCCTGATTCGCGGCGGCACAGTATAGGTTAGCCAACTAGTTGTCTGAAAACAAAAAGGAGCTGCTCTCACCAGAGCAGCTCCTTTTTTATAGGTTTGAACCTAGGTTTACTTACCTAGGTAATACAGGAAATTAAAGCGGATTTCCGGCTGGCCGTAGGGCGATTGCCGGTAGCCTTCACTATCAACTCCGTCGTTGAAATTGTATAGAATCACAATGTCAGCGGCGAACCGGTCACTGAACTCCTGCCGGTAGCCAGCACCAGCCAACAACGTATTGGCTACGGAGTGGGCCTTTATTACTTCCCCTGTGTCGTAAGTGCCCTTCGCATTTAGCTGCGTAACCTCGTACTCTCCGTGCAGGAAAAACTGATCTATTATCCGGTACTGCGCAAAAGCTTTCACCCCCACATTGTTGTAGTGAACGCTCTTAATGTATGGGCTCCTTGGAGGCGTGTAGTACGAGTTGTTGACGCTGATGTAAGAGTAACTTATTCCAGGGCCTACTGAAAAACGGTCGTTTACTCTATAACCAATAGCTGGCGCTACGCCAGCATTAAACTGCCCTTGTCCGTTGAAGCTCGTATAACCTAGACCGAAATTGGTGTACAGGAAATACTTGCGCACCGGCTTCGGCTGCTCAGCAGAAGACGTGCCTTTTGGAAAGCTCAATCCAGAAGGATTGTCCTGGTTAGGCCTAGGCTGCTGCGTGGGCAGCGGCTCATCAATGGGCGGTGGTGCCGGCACGGGCACCGCTGGTCGCGGCGCCTTTTTCTCGTACGAAGGATAAGAAGGAGCTGTACTGGCCGGCGGAGCCGTGTTGAGCTGCGGCTTGGCACCGGGCGGGGCCGTGTTCAACTGGGGCTTGGTAGAGGTAGTGTCGGTTTGTGCCAGGGCCGCCCCAGGAGCCACCAGCAGGCTAGCCCCCGCAAGGGCTAGCATGGAAAGAAGACGTTTCATAGACAGCTACAACGTGCTTACGACACGAGTTGGTACATGCGCTGGCGTTGCGCTTTTATCTGCTCGTCGGCCAGGTATTCTTCGTACGTCATCCGACGATCCAGGATGCCGTCTGGTGTCAGCTCGATGATGCGATTCGCCACAGTATCAATGAACTGCAAATCGTGGGAGGCAAAGATGAGCGTGCCGCTGAAGTCGCGCAAGGAGTTGTTCAGCGCCTGAATGCTTTCCAGGTCGAGGTGGTTCGTCGGGTCGTCGAGCACGAGCACGTTGCCGGCTTCCATCATCATCTTGGAGAGCATGCAGCGCACTTTTTCGCCCCCGCTCAGCACGTTGGATTTCTTCTGCGACTCCTCGCCCGAAAACAGCATGCGGCCCAAGAAGCCCCGGATGAAGCTTTCGTCCTTTTCGGTTGAGTATTGCCGCAGCCAGTCTACCAGGTTCAGGTCGGTGTCGAAGAACTCGTTGTTCTCCTTCGGGAAGTAGCTCGGCGTGATGGTAGTGCCCCACTTGAAGGTGCCTCTCTCCGCTTTGATCTGCTCGAACAGGATGTCGAATAGGAGGGAAGCGGCGCGGTCGTCGCGGCCCACGATGGCCACCTTGTCGCCTTTATCGAGCGAGAACGACACGTTGCGGAAAATGGTCTGTCCATCCACCGAAGCAGCCAGGTTCTCTACCGTCAGCAGCTGGTTGCCGGCCTCGCGCTCCGCCTTGAACGCAATGTAGGGGTACTTGCGCGACGACGGCTTAATCTCCTCCAGCGTAAGCTTTTGCAGCAGCTTCTGGCGCGAAGTAGCCTGCTTGCTCTTGGAAGCGTTAGCCGAGAAGCGGCGCACGAACTCTTCCAGTTCCTTGCGCTTGTCTTCGGTCTTCTTGTTCACCTCCTGGCGCTGACGCAAAGCCAGCTGCGACGACTCGTACCAGAACGAGTAGTTGCCCGGATACATCGTGATTTTCGAGAAGTCCAGGTCGGCCATGTAGTTACACACGGCGTCGAGGAAGTGGCGGTCGTGGCTCACCACAATTACCGTGTTCTGGAACGAATCGAGGAAGTTTTCCAGCCACAGCACAGTTTCGGCATCGAGGCCGTTGGTAGGCTCGTCGAGCAGCAGCACGTCAGGGTTGCCGAACAGCGCCTGCGCCAGCAGCACCCGCACCTTATCGGAGGTACCTAGGTCGGCCATCAGGGTGTGGTGCTTGTCTTCGCCAATGCCCAGGCCGCTGAGCAGCTCGGCGGCTTCGTAATCGGCATTCCAGCCTTCCAGGTCGGCAAACTCGCCTTCCAGCTCAGCGGCGCGCTCACCGTCGGCGTCCGAAAAGTCGGGCTTGGCGTAGATGGCGTCTTTTTCGGCCATCACCTTCCACAGGCGCGTGTGGCCCATAATCACGGTTTGGAGCACCGGATAGTTGTCGTACTCGAACTGGTTCTGCTTCAGTACCGAAAGGCGGGCACCTTTGGGCATGTCAACCGAACCCGTGTTGGCTTCAATCTCACCCGACAGAATCTTCAGGAAAGTTGATTTGCCGGCGCCGTTGGCCCCGATGAGGCCGTACACGTTGCCGGGCAGAAATTTAATCGTAACGTCTTCAAACAGAACGCGCTTACCGTAGCGCAGACTTACGTTGGAGGTGCTGATCATAGCAGAAAAAAGCGGGAAAACGAGATGTCAACTAGTATTCGAATCTAAACCTAGCTGTCGTGGCGCGCAAAAATACGCAAAATGCCACGCCTTGTAGCTAGTGAAAGCCTGCCAAAGCTGAGAAAGAGGAAACTCCCCAAAAAACTTGGCGGCTCATTTTCAAGAGGTTGGTTGATCGAAAAATGCGGTTGCAAGCCGCTAAATCAAAAAAAATGGCGGGCTGCACAACATCAGCTTGCCGAAAAGAGTATAGGAAAATCAACGTGGAAATGCCCGCTGCTCTGGGTGTTATCTAACACCGAACCACAGGGCGGCAGTTCCGCTGCGCTTCTCTGATCTATCTCCAAAACATTTTTCCTGACTCCTATGGGTGACGCTCGCCTTACCCCCGAACAAAATGGCTTCCGCTACGGCCTTCTTACCGCCGGTGCTATGATTGTGTATACCCTGATAGCCGTCTTTGCCGGTTTCTTCGACCGTCTGGAAGCGGGTGGCTTCAATCTGGTAATTATCTCTGCCGGCATTGCCATGGCCATTGCCAACTTCAAACGCTCCAAGGACAACCGCATTGGGTATCTGCAAGGGTTAGGAACGGGTAGCGTTACGGCAATGGTAGCCAGCATCACGCTGGGCTTCTTCTTCATCATCATGAGCGCCATTAAGCCGGAGCTGCTGGACCTGAGTCACGCCCGCGACCTATTCGGCTACGATCTTTCGGCCCTGATGGCGTTTCTGGCTATTATCCTGATGGGTACCCTAGGTGGTGTCATTATTTCGCTGGTGGCTATGCAATATTTCAAGAGCCCCGACCACAAGCCCATATCAGGCATCGAATAATCTCTTGACTTTTTACTGGGAGAAGCCAATCCTTGTTCAGGGGGTTGGCTTTTTATTTGCTCCATAATATAGCGACAGGATAATATTTAGTTCGTTTGTGAATTTTTTTACAAAACTTACGGCCGAGCTATTGCGTATTAAACATATGTAATATATATTTGTATTATATATAGCACTTCGCTAAAGCTGAACAGCAAGTTCTGCGTAGTTTTGAGAAGTGCTGAACCCACGTACCGCCCCACACCTTTCTCCTGCTTTATGAAAGCGCTGTTCTCTACTCTTCTTCTGATCGTTGCGCTGGCTGGTTCGGCCGCGGCGCAAATGAAAGACTGGCACGCCGAGCGCGCCGTTTCGAGTGCGCCACCCGCCGAGCTGATTGATGCTCTCACGCGGCAGATGGCCGAAAAACTGCACCTCAACGAAGGGCAGTACATCCGGCTACGCGCCGTAAATGAGATAAAGCTGACCGCAATCGACGAGATTGAGTGGCAATATCAGGACCTAGCCAAGCGCAACGCCAAAGTGTCGGAGCTGGAAAGCCAGTACGAAGCCGAGTGCAGCCGCATCCTGACGCCTTCGCAGCTAAGCCTCTACCACACTGAATTCCTGCATGATGCAGTGCCCGCCAAAACAGCCTCAAAGGAAAACGGGGTAGGGTAGAACTTCATCCTATTCTTCATTTCACTCTCTCCCAAACAAAAGGCGCTGCCGGTATACCGGCAGCGCCTTTTGCGTCTTTATCTTGGCTAATAATATATTGACTATGTGTGCGTTAGTCTAGATTCTGTGGGTAAACTGGCTTAGGTTAACTGCTATCTAAGTCGCTCGTAGCGGATTTCGGTGACGGTGCCCGTTGCGCCGAAATGAATCAGCAGCTTATTGGCGGCGGAGCGCTGGTGGCCTTTGTCGCACTGCGGGCCTGGCTCGATGTAGTAGAAGTATGTTTTCTCGGTTTGCTCATCCAGCTCAGCGCCATCGGGTTTGCCGAGCAGCTCATCAATGGCGTTGGTGCGGGCGCCAAAAAGCTCCTGGCGGTGCTTGTCGAGGGTGGGCAGCAGGGCGGCACGCTGGTTTTGGCAAGCGTAAGCATCGCGCCGCCAGCTGGCCGCGTCGAAGTCAGGAAAGCTAGGTAGCGAGTGGCCGCAACCCGTGAGCAGGAGCGTGGGCAGCAGTAAGCCGCTGAACAGTAAGGGGCTGAGAAAACGACGAACAAGCATAGAATAACGCCAGCAACCGCTGACCTAGGGCGAATTTCTGGTACGGAAGTAGAACGAAAGTACTAGATTTGTAACGCCCGCCTTCGCGGCGTTGAGTTTTCGAGCCATTCACTGTTCTGTTAGCTTCCTCTAGCCAATGAATCAAGCGCCGACTACGCTTACCTGCATCCTGCTGATTTTCTGCTCTTTGCTGCTGCCGGTGACGGCCGCGCCGGCTGCTGATGCACCGCATCGTGCACACAAGCCTACCGCCGATGCGCCTGTTATAACGGATGCCGCCCGCCGTGCCATGTACCAGGCCGCTTTCGAGCAAAACCTGATGCTGACTTACGTTCAGACGGGCTTGGCAACCAGCGGTTTACCGGTTACCGTATTTCGGGAGGCCTTACTAGGGTTTTACAGCTTGCAGTGCCAGGGTGCCGTTTCAACGGATAAGCAAGTCCTGACTGTGATTGACTTCAGCCGCTCTAGTCGCCTGAAGCGTTTGTGGGTCATTGATTTGCGGCAGCAGCGGGTGCTGTTCAATACGCTGGTGGCGCACGGCAAGAACACCGGGGAAGAGTTTGCCCAGAACTTTTCCAACGTAGAAGGCTCCGAGATGAGTAGCTTGGGTTTCTACCGCACCGGCCGCACTTACCAGGGCAAACACGGCCTCTCCCTGAAGCTGCACGGCCTGGACCCTAGCTACAACACGAACGCCAACAGTCGCTCCATCGTGGTGCACGGCGCTGATTACGTGAGCGAAGACTTCGTGCGGCAGCATGGCCGCCTGGGCCGCAGCCAGGGTTGCCCGGCCCTGCCCTCCGATCTTAGCTCCAGTGTCATTCAGGCCATCAAAGGTGGAAGTGCCATTTATATCCACGGTCCCGCCACGGCCCGCTACGCTTCCGATTGGCTGCAGCTGGATGCGGCTTTGCTTGGTTTTGCGCGCAGCAAAGGCCTGCCCACCAGCTAGGATACGCGTCGCTAACTGGTTTGCTCTGAAGCCAGAACGCCCGACCTACCTAGGTCGGGCGTTCTGGTTTTTGGCTTATCAAGTCTAGGCTCGGTCGCTGGTCGTCTTCACCAAGTTGATACCGGCAAAGAAGAAAATGAGGCCGACCAGGAAGGGCACGAGCGAGTTCATGCGGCTCAGACCTAGGCCGGCGATTTGCATAAAGCCTAGTGCGCCGTAGATAATACCAATAATGCCAAGCAGGGTAAGGATGGCGCCGAAGGTGCGTTTCTGATTCATGAGGAGAGGGTTACGTTGAAAAGTAAAAGGAGGAGAGAGGAGGAAAGTAATATTAACTGAGCCTAATACGACAACTCCGATAATTTGGCTGTCTTCCGCCAGCACAACCCTACTGTCGACTTCGCGTTACAACCCCGAAAGCGGCTTTCACGCTGCTTTTTCTCCCTATTCCCACTTCAAAACACCTTTTGCCATGAGAGGAAATCTTCGCTTCCTGATTGCGCTGGCGATGGCTGCTTTTTCCTTCGCTACTTATTACTGCAACCGCTCCACCAACGAAGTAACCGGTGAAGTGCAGCACGTTGCAATGAGCGCCGACCAGGAAATTGCCCTAGGCTTGCAGGCTGCGCCCCAGATGGCCCAGCAGTACGGCGGCATTCACCCGGACCGGGCGGCCGGGGCGGCGGTGCAGCGCATCGGCGAGCAGATCGTGCGTAGCACCAAAGCCAGCCAGACGCCCTACAAATTCCAGTTTCACCTGTTGGCCGATGAAAACACCATCAATGCTTTCGCGCTGCCGGGCGGACAAGTGTTTATCACGGCGGGACTGCTCAAAAAGCTAGGTTCTGAGGGCGAGGTAGCCGGCGTGCTGGCCCACGAGATTGGACACGTAGTGGCGCGGCACTCGGCCGAGCAGGTTGCTAAGTCGCAGCTTACGCAGGGCCTGACCGGCGCGGCCGCCATTGCCAGCTTCGACCCCGATCGGCCGGGTACCATCGCCAATGCCGCCGTGGCCGCCATGATTTCGAAGCTGCTCACGCTGCGCTATGGCCGGCAGGACGAACTGGAGGCCGACAAACTGGCCGTCGACTTTACACCCCAGGCCGGCTACGATCCTAGGTCGATGATCAAGGTGATGCAGGTTTTGCAGCAGGAAGGCGGCAGCAGCAGCCCACCCGAGTTTCTGAGCACGCACCCCAACCCCGGCAACCGAATTCAGGAGTTGCAAAAAGATATTGCAGCCGATTTTCCGAATGGTTTGCCCGCTGGTTTGAAACAATAAATTGTTAATAAGTACTGGAGTTTCGTGCTACTATTATAGTTCTTGTATTCGTGTATTTCTTGCTGTTTTAGTGTATTAATCATCGTTTTATCAGGATTTTGTATTTTTTTGAATATGAAGAATCGGATCTGGTTTACTCTAGTGCTTTTAACACTGCTACCTTCTATCAGTCATGCGTCTGAGGTTACCAGCATCATGGAAGGCCTAGATACCTTGGTGGAGCTTTTCCTTTTGTTCGTCGCTGGATTTATACTCCTGATTTGGTTTCTAATTAGGCGAAGCTCAAAGAAGTAGTAGCCACTTAAGCAGCCTGCGGAGCTACATCAGTAAGCAGAAGCATAAACGTGGCCGGGATACTATTCCGGCCACATTGCGTTTGTACGGTTGAGGTACCTCGCTATTCCCACCCAAGTAGCCTTATTATGACCAGGAAAAATGCGCATCTGCTTCGCTTATTGTTCGTGCTGAATCCAGTTTCGGGCGACATTGACAAGGGACATCTGGAAGATGAGCTCACCACTTTTTGCACCGAACGGGGCCGCACGGCCGCCTTTTTTCACACCACCGGCGAAGACGACCTGGGTAAGCTGCGCCAGCACCTGGCTGATCATAAATACGATGCGGTGTTTGCCGCGGGCGGCGATGGTACGGTAAAGCTCGTGGCAGAAGCCTTGCTCGGCAGTGATATGCTGCTTGGTATTCTGCCCCTGGGTTCCGGCAATGGCCTCTCGAAAGACCTAGGTATTCCGCAGGACCTGGATGCGGCGTTGCGGCTCATCTGGGAATACGAGATTCGGGAGATTGACACGATGCTGGTCGGCGGCCACTTTTCGGCCCACCTCGCCGACCTAGGTTTCAACGCGCTGGTCGTGGAGCGGTTTTGCAGCGGCGACACCCGCGGACCGGGCGCCTACATTCGCATTGCCTTGCAGGAGTACCTGAACTACGAGCCGTGCACGTACCACATCGAAACAGATCGGGAAACCTTTGAAGGTAAGGCGTTTATGCTGACCGTGGCCAACGCTAACACCTTCGGCAGCAACATGGTCATCAACCCCGACAGCCGCCTTGATGATGGCGAGTTTGAGCTGTGCCTCATCGAGCCCTTTCCAAACACTGCCATGCTTGGTATTCTGTACCAACTCTACAACGAAAACTTCGATGCCTCGGCCTACACGCGCCGGCTGCGCTGTCGCCGGGCCAGCATTTCGGTACCGGGGCAGCAGCAAGTGCTGGCGCAGGTAGATGGCGAGCCGATTGAGCTGACCACGCCAATTGCAATAGAAATCAGTCCGCGGAGCCTGCGGGTGCTGACGCCCGCACCGTCGTCGGGAGCGGAGTAACGCTGGTTTGGGGCGGTATTAATCGTTGACGAAACACTTCCGGCGCCGGGTCCGTGGTGTCAGTCGGCTCCAGCGTCCGCAGCCACACTTCCCCATTTTCGTAGAAATCGAGGCCAAAGAAACCGGTGTGCTCGTGAATGAAAGTGGCGCGGCCCCCCTGTTGCACAAATGCCGTTTTGCTGCCCGCGCCGCTGACCAGGTAGTGCCCGTTTTTGTAGTGAAAGTATTGCAGGTTGTGGTCGTGGCCGGCGGCGTAGATGATGTTCGGGAACTGCTGTAGCACCTTTAGCAGCCGCCGCCGCATCTTGCGGTAGCGCGGGTGCGCCATATCTTCCTCGGCCCCAACCAGGTTGCGGTAGAGCGGGAGCAGGGAGCCGATACCAGGCAGCGGCACGTAGGCTTTTTTGTACACCGTCGTCAGCGGAAAAACGTGCTGCTTGGCCGTGAACTTGCCCCCGTGCAACGCGTTGGAGTACAGCGGGTGGTGCCCGGCTACCAGAATTTGCTGATGACGGTTTTGCTCCAGAATCTGCTGTAGCTGCCGAAAAGGCGTTTTGGCGTCGGCCGCGGTGCAGCCGTGCAGGGCGCCCAATGGCTTCGGGCCATGCTGCACCCACCATTGCGTATTCAGCACTACCAGCAGCAGGTTGTCGGCGAGCTGAAGCGTTACGGGGCCGGGGCAGCCGTTGGCAGGCAGATAATACGCGCCCGGCAGCCGCTGGCGCACATACGCCTCCTGACGCAGCAGGTACTGATACCCGTCGCGCCGGCCTTTATTCCAGTCGTGGTTGCCACTTAAATAAATGATGCGCCCGGCATAGTCACGTAGGGTAGCCAGCTGCACATCGAGGCGGCGCTCGGCAGCTTTGCGGCCCGGAGCATCCTCGGCCGGCAAGCCCGTAGGATAAATGTTGTCACCCAAAAACACGACGGTACTCGCCGCATCAGCCTCACGCAGCCAACCCTGAAGCAGATTCAGGATCGGGTCGGAGCCATCCGTGGCCACGGCGCCGGCGTCGCCCACTAAGGCCACCCGGTGCCGCAAAGCTAGGTCGGGCGCAGGGTGGTGGCTGGCCCACTCCTGCGCTTCGGGAGCCACGTAGGGCCGCCGCCGGTAGCGGCGCTCCTGGGCGTAGCGCAGCACGAGCCACACACTTAAGGCCACAAGAGCAGCTACGAAGGCATAGAGCAGGAGTGGCGTGATGGGCATGTTGGGAAAGCTTGTTAAGTGCTAACGCAATTCAATTCTGTCTGTTTACTGATGTAGCCCAACTGACTTGAATTACAGAGTTTTGCCCTAAAAATTCGGCGGCGTCAGGTTCTTGAAGTGCCCGTTGAGCCGGGCTCGCTCCTTCAGGCGCTCGGTTTCAACCACCACCGGCAGAATAGCCTCCAGGTGTTCCAACACGATTTCCTGCCGCTCACTCTCGCTGGTAGCGGCCAGCAGCTGGTACTCCTGCTCGCTCGTGAAACCTAGGTGGTGCGCAATATCATACACCCGGTAGTCGGGGGCTAGGTCGAGAAAGAGCTTGCGCAAGCCCAGCGCCTCGTAAAGTTGGCGGACGTATTCGGTGATGCGCGGCTTGAGCATAGCGTCTTCGGTAGTGTCGTCGGCAATGTCTTCGATGCGGGCGGCGGCGTAGAGCTTGCCGGGTGCCTGCCGGTAAAAGTCACGAATACGGAACACGCTCACGCCCTGCGTCCGAACGTCCAGCTCGCCGCTGGGATAGGTTTTATCGATGCCCAGCAGGCGCACTTCCGTGCCCAGCTCGCTCACGCTTTCATTTAGGTAAGGCGGAATGCCGAAGGTGATGCCCGTTTCGATACAGTCGCGCACCAGCTGCCGGTAGCGGGGCTCGAAGATATGGAGGTTGAGTTTTTCGCCGGGAAAAACAACAAGATTCAACGGGAAAAGGGCTAGAGTACGGGGCATAGCAAGTAACAGAGAAACGCAGGAAAAGTACCGCAAAAAGCCGTAGAGTCTTCCGGGGGCGGTGCCAAATCTGCTACTTTTGCCCGCGGGCCCGTTGCGGCTTTAACCCTGAAATCTCCCTTTTACACAGTGTCAACAGACTTTAAACGGTATTGGCGGATAGCCCAACGCGTGCTCCTGCAAGTGGTGGCGGCCTTGTTTCTGACGTCCATTGCCTGGGTACTCATCTACCGGTGGGTGTCGCCGCCCGCTACTTTCCTGATGCTGGACCGCCGCGCCCACGCGCCCGTCGGCAAGGGCTACTACGGTATTCAGGAAACCGACCGGCGCATTCGCTACCGCTTTCGTAGCCTGGATGAGGTAGCCCCGCACGTCCCGCTAGCCCTGATTGCGGCCGAAGACCAGCGTTTCCTGATCCATCACGGCTTCGATGGTAATGCTTTGTGGGAAGCGGCCAAGTACAACCTGAGCGGCGGCAAAAAGCTGCGCGGTGGCAGCACTATCTCGCAGCAAGTTGCGAAGAACGTGTTTCTGTGGCAGGGCCGCAGCTACATTCGCAAGGCCGCGGAGGCGTACTTTACGGTGCTTATTGAGTTATTCTGGAACAAGCGCCGCATTATGGAAATGTACCTGAGCGTGGCCGAAATGGGCGATTGTACCTTCGGAGTGGAAGCCGCCGCCGAGCGGTATTTCCACAAATCGGCCGACCGCCTCACCCCGCCGGAAGCGGCTCTGCTGGCAGGCGTGCTGCCGAATCCACTGCGTTTTCGGGCCAGCAATCCTGGTCCGGTGGCCCGCGCCAAGCAGCAGCGCGTGCTGCGCAACATGCGGCGGCTAGGTGGCACCGCCTACGTGCGGGAACTGGTGGAAGAATAACAACTTGAACGCTCAACGCGCATGAAGCTAGGTTTGTACCTCCTGAGTCTGCTCCTCTTTACCGCCTGCGCCGTGGAGCGCCCGGCCGCCATGCGCCACGACATTAGCCAGGTGCTGGCTACGCAAACCGCCGCCTGGAACCGCGGCGACGCGGCCGGCTTCATGCAAGGCTACTGGAATTCTGACTCGTTGGTGTTCATTGGCAAGCGTGGTCTCACCTACGGCTGGCAGCCAACACTCGACAACTACCGGCGCAGCTACCCCAACGCCGCGGCTATGGGGAAGCTTACGTTTTCAAACCTGCACATCACGCCGCTCGGCGCCCGCGCCGCGCACGTGGCGGGGCGCTGGCACCTCGCGCGCCCGGCTGCCGGCGACCTAGACGGCCATTTTCTGCTGGTGTTCCGCCGTATTGATGGCCGCTGGGTGATTGTGGCCGATCATTCAAGCTAGGTTCTGTTCTACCTCGTAGCCAGCGGCGACTTTCAGGCACCTTGCTCTTTGGCTTTGCCGGGGTCTTCCGGCGTGGTTTCGTCTTTGTGCTTGCCTTCCTCAATGGCCGGAATGGCTTCGGTGAAGATGAGGCCCGTTTGGGCGGCGTGCTCGGCGGCCTGCACGGTGTCCTGCACCAGCAGCATTTCCACTTTGTGCTCGTCGTCGCGCAGGTCTTCGGCCACTTTCTCCACGAGGGCGGCACGGTCGGGGCGCATCACGTCGCGGATGTAAATGGCCAGAATACGGCCGGGATGCCGCCGCACAACTTCGCGGTAAATGTTGGCATCTTCCTGCCCACTGTCGCCGATGAGCACGAACGGCAACCTAGGGTAGGTGAGCAGCAGGTTATCGATTTCCTTGAGCTTATGATCGTGGTGGGCGCTGGGATGCTGCGAGTTGCCCTTGCGGGCGAGGGCCATGTCGCGCAGCAGGATCGGGCCGGCTGGCACGTCGTTCAACGCCAGAAAATCTTCCAGCAGATCATACAGATTCCAGGGGCTGCTGCTCACGTAGAAGAACGGGTTGTTGCGCTTACCGTTCCGACCTAGCTGCAACGCCCGGTAAAACTCCGCCACCCCTTTGAATGGCAGCCGCGAGCGGGCATTGCGCAGCAGCACCGTGCGGGCCATGCGCAGCAAGTCGGTAGCCGAGGTTTGAATAACGGTATCGTCCAGGTCGCTGATGATGCCGTACTCGGCGTCGGCGGGCGGAATGAGCACATGGGCCTGCACTTTTAGGCCAGTAGGCGTCGGCAAGGGTGCTGGTGCCGCCTGGAGACGTATTTCCACTGGATACCACAAGTAGTCAATGGGTTCGGGTAAACACGTTGGTTCCAGATTGAGCCGGAAATACCCTTCTTCATCGGTAACGATGGGGTGCTCGGAGCCATCGGCCGGGCAGATTAGGAGCTGAGCGTCCGGAATCTCGTTGCTCTCAAAACGCCGGTACATATTCAGCAGGTTTTGCAAGCGCGAATCGTCGGCACTTGGCTCACTAATGCCTTTATCGGTGAGCAGACGCCCGGTTACGTAGAGGCGCGTGGGCGTGCCGTAGCTGCGGTACGGCACCAGCTGCAACGGGTGCAGCAAACCTAGCCGGGCGCGCATTCGGAGCACCAGATCATCGGCGCGCTCCGCCCAGTCGCTTAATTTATCGAGAAGTGGAGGCATAGCAGGAGGAAGGAAAGGAAAGCATTGCCAAAGGATACGTGCTAACTCAGCGCTAATGTTACGGCTTGTCCGGTTTAGAGTAGCAATAACTGGAAAAGCAAGAAGGCCAGCTACCGGGGTAGCTGGCCTTCTAATACCTAGGTTTGCAGAAGCTTACAGCGCCTTTTGCAGCGCCAGGAAAGCAGAGTTGTCAACGGTGCGGCCCTTGCAGCCTAGCTCACCGGCTTTGGTGTTGATGGCTTCAATGCGAGCACCGGGGTCGGGGTGGGTGCTCAGGAACTCCGGCGTGCTCTGCTGCCCGGCGGCTTGCGCCTTAATAAAGAAACCAGCCGTGCCGTCGCAGGCGTAGATGGTTTTGTTGAGGTACGCCACGGAGTAATTGTCAGCTTCCCGCTCAAAGTCACGGCTGAACTTAAGCTGACCTAGGCCCGCGGCAATCTGAGCGAGCTGGTTGGGGTTCTCACCCAGCACCAAACTCAGCAGCAGCGAGATGCCATATTGCTGCTGCAGCTGTTGAGAGGTGTGGCGACGGTCGGCGTGGGCAATTTCGTGGCCCAGCACCCCTGCTAGTTGGCTTTCATTATCCAGGAACTTGATCAGGCCCGAATACACATAAATGTGCCCACCTGGCGAGGCAAACGCATTCTGAATAGAGTCGTCCTTGATGATCTTTACGTCCCACACAAAATTCTGGCGGTGAGCCAGCTGGCCAGAATTAAGAACGCGATTCACAATCGGGTCGAGCAGCTGATAAGCGCGGGCGTTGGTGGAATTACGCTCCAAAAGCTGCCCTTTGGCGCGGTACGTCGAATCGGTTTCGGCCGCGACTTTATCGCCCAGGGCGATATCGTCTTCAATGGAAAAAAGGACCACGCCGTCGCCATCACTAGAACAGGCGGTGGTGCCCAACACGGTAGCTAGGGAAAGGAGTAGCCAGGGTTTGAGCAAGAAGTTGCGCATACTGATTAGAAAGGAAGTAGAAGGGTAAGTAACTGATTAAAAGCTAGGTGCTGCTGAGGAAGAAAGCTGGCAGCGAGTATTAAAGCAGCTTTTTCAGCTCCGTGAGGTTCGTGCTCGACGACGAGCGGCCCGTGCAACCTAGCTGCTTCGCCCTGGCCTGGATGCTGCTGATGCGGGCGCCAGGGTTGGGGTGCGTGCTCAGGAACTCGGGCGGGTTCGACTGGCCCGCTTTCTCTGCTTTAATGAAGAAGCCCGCCGTGCCGTCGCAGGAGTAGTAATTGGTGCCTTTGAGGTACGCCACGGAGTAGTTATCGGCCTCCCGCTCGTAGTCGCGGCTGAACTTAAGCTGACCTAGGCCCGCGGCAATCTGGGCGAGCTGGTTGGGGTTCTGCCCTAGCACCAGGCTCATCAGAATGCTGACACCCATCTGCTTCTGCAACGACTTAACGGAGTGGCGGCGGTCAGCGTGGGCAATTTCGTGACCGATTACACCGGCCAGCTGGTCTTCCGAATCCAGGTATTTGATCAGGCCCGAATACACGTAGATGTGGCCGCCGGGCGTGGCGAAGGCATTTTGAGTTGCGTCATCCTTGATGATCTTCACATCCCAAGGGAAGTCTTTGCGGTAGGTGATCTGGCCGCTGTTCAGCACGCGGTTCACCACGGCATCGAGCAGCTGGTAGGCACGGGCGTTCTTGCTGTTGCGGTCCAGGAGCTGTCCTTTGGCGCGGTAGGTCGAATCCGTCTGGGCCGCCACCTGGGCACCTAGGGTCTTGTCGGTTTCGATAGAGAGCAGCGAGAAGCCCTGGTAAGGCGGATGAGCAGCGCCGGTAGCAGCCAAGGCACCCAGCGAAAGGAAAAGAGAAACCTGCAAAAAGGGGCGTTTCATAGAAAGAAAGGAGCTTGGAAAGGTGAATAGAACAGCAAAAACAAAGAAAAAACGGTGCCAGAACCAGGTGGGGCACGCTTACGATAGATATTAGGGTTTGGTTATATTATCCGGCATAACTAACGCTGTCAGCAAGCGTGACATTGCCTTGATGGCGGGTTAGCACGCAGAGGCAGCGCTACTTTCGCGGCGCATCTACGTAGAGGAAAAACCACCAGTGCCGCCTTAGGCGGTGCCTTCCTTGTATCTCCTATGTCAGTTGCCGCTACGCATCCGCGTCCGAAAACCAAGAAAAAGAAGCTCGCTCCGCTGGAGGAAGCGCACGAACTCTATAAAGACCCTGCACGCCAGGCTGAGCTAGCCGGGCTGCGCTACCTCACCGATACCAAACCTGGCCTGACCCGCCAACCTGGCCCCGACGGCTCCTTTACGTACGTAGATGCTAAAGGCCAGCCCGTTACTGATGAGAAGGTGCTTGAGCGCATTCACAGCTTTGTCATTCCGCCGGCCTGGACCGACGTGTGGATTTCCCCCGTGGCCAATAGCCATTTGCAGGTGACCGGGCGCGACGCCAAAGGGCGCAAGCAGTACCTCTACCACGCGGGCTGGGACGCCGCCCGCAGCCTTACCAAGTTCAGCCGTTTGCGGGCTTTTGGCGAAAAGTTGGCCGGATTGCGCGCCCAAATTCAGAAAGACCTAAAGCGGCCTCAGCTAGATAAGCAGAAGGTAGTTGCCCTGGTGCTGAACCTGATGGATCAGTCATTTATCCGCGTCGGGAACCGCGAGTACGCCAAGAAAAATAAAACGTACGGCCTGACCACCATGCGCGACAAGCACGTGCAGGTTAGTGGCGACGACGTGCGGTTTAGCTTCGTAGGCAAGAAGGGTGTGCCCCATGATCTGACCATCCACGACCGTAAGTTAGCCCGCCTGGTGCAGAAATGTAAAGAAATTCCGGGTCAGCACTTGTTCCAGTACTACGACGCCGACGGCCACCGCGCCGAGTTGGAATCGGGCGACGTGAACCAGTACCTGCACGATGTAACCGGCCTGAGCCTCTCGGCCAAAGACTTCCGCACTTGGGGCGGCACCGTGAAAATGGTGGAGTGTCTGGAGAACGTATTGCACGAAGAGCCAGACCTACCCAAAACCAAAGTGCTCAAACGCGCCGTGAAAGAAGTGGCCACCGGCCTAGGTAATACACCCACGGTGTGCAGTAAATACTACATTCATCCTCAGGTAGTTGAGTTGTTTAATTCTGACAAGCTGATCAACTACCTGCGCAAACACGACGCCGACCCCAGCGAAAACGACCTGCTCTCACCCACCGAACACATGGTGCTGGAGATGCTGGAAGAGGTGAAATAGTGAAATAGTGAGGTGGTGAGTTTGATGTTTTATATGCGCAATAAGAACACTAAACTCACCACCTCACTATCTCACCATCTCAGTCTCCTTCCCGGTCGTAAGCGTGCATTTGCACGCCTTTGTGGGTTTTGTCGCGGGTAGTGGCGCTGGCTTCCAGCGTGTTGCCGCGGCGCGTGTCATAATAATACGTCTTTTTGCCGCCGCGCCGCACGTGCGAAGTGTCCTTCACAGTATCAGGGTTTGGGCCGCCGAAGATGTCGACGCGGATGCTGCGGCTTACGTCGCCGGTTATTTCAAATACGTCCTCGCCACCTAGGCCATGTAGCGTGATGAGTTTGGTTTCCGCGGTGCGAAACGTGCGGCGGTAAAGTAGCGGTGCCTTGTCGGAAAGGGCGTACAGGCTGACCAGCGTGGTCGAATCGGTGAGGCGCTGCACCACGAAGCGCTCGGGCTGGTCGGTGCCGGCGATGGTAACTTGATGAGCTAGCTTGCGATAGTAGGTGCGGGCCGCCGCAGGCAAGGCAGCCCGGCGCGCCCGGAGAAACGCCGCCGTGCGCTCACCTTCCAAGGCGTAAACCGGCGGCGGCAAATGACGCAAAGCTGCCTGAATAACATCATCGGAAAGCCGCGTTTGCAGCTCGGAAGCTAGGTGCTGAAACTGCTGGTCAGTCACTTCATTCAAGGCGCGCTCATCAATGAAGCGGGCATTCTTGACCAGGCCAGGAATGTTCTCATAATGGGGTTTGAACGTGCGCAGCTTGCCCACAATAAACGGCCGGCTGACCAGCCATGGCACCAGCCCATCATCGAAACGGTAGAACACCTGGTCGCGGTCCTTCGGGACCGGGCGGTAGAGCGTGCGGCCTTTCTCTTTGTACACCGCCCATTGCCACTGCCCCTCGTGCCGGTCCCAGTCGCCGAGCCAGATGTCGAGTAGGCGGGCGCGGGCAAAAGCCAGTTGGTCGAACTGAAAGCTAGGTTCCTGATAACGAGCGCGCAGCACGTCCTCACTGTCTTGCAGATCCTGGGCGTCGCCGAAAGCGGGCGTCAGGTTGTTTTTGCCGTCAAACTTTTCTTCCAGCAAAGCCACCTTGCCCTGAAACCTAGGTGCATTTTCACCCAGCCCTGTCTCGTCGGGGCGGATGTACAAAAGGCGGGGCGTGGTGTGCAGCACCCCGGCCGCCTGCGCCAGGGGCGGCACCACAAAGGCGCCGTAGGGGTTGATGGCCGAAGTAGCATCGCGCACTAAGTTCAGCACAAACGTTTTGCGCAGAAAAGGTGGCAGCGTCTTGTACGGGTCTTTGTCGAGGGTGCGCAGCGCGTACTCACGGCCGTTGTTGCCGAGCAGCGTCATACTGGTGCTCTGAAACCCACCACCTAGCTTGCCGGCCCGCAAACCGCCTGCTATGGTCGTTTGCAGATTCAGCACCGGGACCGTCACGGGCGTGGTCCAGACTTGGCGGTAGTGCCGGCCGAAGAAAATGGTGTGGAACCCACTGGCCTTGTAGTGCCGCCCGGCCGTCACGCGGACGCTGTCAGCGGTGGGCGCGAGCGGGGCCGCGCCGGGCACGCGGGCATCGGTCTGAAAGAAATTCTGTCGGGCGCAGCCAGCAGCCAGCAGCCAGCAGAGGAGGAGGAAGAGTAACCGAAAAACCATGTAAAGATCAAAAACGCAGCTTAACAGCTTCAACGCAACGGAACGATAAAAGATAATAGTACAACCGCTGCCCGATGGTTTGCGGTATAAGAGCGACCGTCCGTGTGGCGTGCATTATCCTAGTACCTGTGCTTCCTTTTTCCTTTTGTTCCTGGAGCGGTTCTGTGGTGATGGTTCTGTGGTGTGGGCTGCTGTGCGGCTCGTGCTCGGCGCCAGCTGCCCACATCGGGCCACTGCCTGCCATCGGCCCCGATTCGACGGTGCAGGTGGCCGCCGGACCGCAGTACATGCGCAGCGCTGTGCACCAGCTCTTTTGGGGAAAACACTACCGGAAGCTGTGGGCCGTGCCCGTACCGGCGCGCGTGTTCAACCTGCGCACGGCCGTGCCGGGTGGCTTCACGCCGGTGCGGGAAGGCGGCAGTTTTCAAACCAAGAACCTCCGGCTGATCGACCGCGACGATGTGGAGTACGTGCTCCGGTCCGTCGATAAGGACGCCACCAAAGCCTTGCCCGTGCGCTTTCAGAAAGGGTTAATTGCCAATCTGATGAAAGATCAGACCAGCGTAATTAACCCATATGGAGCCTATATTGTGCCGCCGCTGGCAAAGGCGGCCGGCGTGTACTACACCAATCCGCGCCTGGTGTGGGTGCCCGACGACCCGGCGCTCGGCGAGTTCCGACCTAGCTTTGCCAATGCTTTATATCTGCTGGAAGAACGCCCCGACGGCGACCAGCGCGACAGCCCCAACTTCGGCCGCTCGGCGCGGGTCGAAAGCTCCCGCAAGGCGTTTACCAACCTAGCTTACAGTCACCACTACCGCGTCGATGCGCGGCAATACCTGCGGGCCCGCCTGTTTGATATGTGGCTCGGCGACTGGAGCCGGCGCGAGGATCAGTGGCGGTGGGCTAGCTTTCCGACGGCGGGCGGCACCGTGTACCGGGCCATTCCCCGCGACCGGGACCATGCCTTTTTCAAGTTCGACGACGGCGTGCTGACGCGCGTTATCAGCTGGATAAAAACCAATTATCAAAGCTTTCACGGCAAAATTCGGTTGCAGGATGTGGAAGGGCTCAACCGCGCCGCGCTGCCGATGGATAAGTCGCTGTTAGCCTACCTCACGGCCGACGACTTCCGGCAAGTAGCCGACTCGATGCGCCAGCAGCTCTCCGATGCCGTGATCCGGCAGTCGCTGACGGTGTGGCCCCGGCAGGTGTACGCGCTGGCCGGCGAAGAATTCGATACCAAGCTGCGGCAGCGGCGCGAGCAGCTGCCCGCCGTAGCGGCCAAGTTCTATGAGCTGCTGGCCCGCGACGTAGAGCTGCCCGGCACCGACTTGGCCGAGCGGTTTGTGCTGGAGCCGCTGAATGAGTGGCAGGTGCGCGTGCGCGTATTTGCCCTGCAAGCCGGCCGCCGCGATAGTCTGCTCAATGAGCGCACATTTGATGCGCACCAGACCCGCTCTATCAAGCTCTTCGGGCTGGGCGGCAACGATGTGTTTGAGCTGCACGGGCTGCCTGCTGCACGCTTTGCCCTAGGTATTTACGACGGAGCCGGGCAAGATGTGGTGAAAGCGCAAAATGCTTCCGACAAACCTGGCTTCACCAACATTGTGGTGTACGACAGCGGCGACGGAAACACCATCAACGGCTCTGTCAAAGGTCTGAAAGTGGAACCGTACCAGCCACGCGCGCAGGAGTTCGACGCGGCTGGCTGGCTGCTGCGCCACCGCCTGTTCTGACCTAGGTTTGCTTAGGCTTCCAAAAGCCAGCGTTCCGCCAGGTGGAGGTCGTCGAAATAACGGATAAGAGGCCGGTCAGGTAGCTGATCCGTTATGCGGCGATTAGTCAGCTGGCTGATAACATCGTGGGCTTGCATGAGGGCACCGCGGGCGTAGCCGCACTCCCGCACAGCCCTAGGCACCCAATCGGTCACTATCCAGCGCTGATCGTCGGGCATGAGTGGAGCCCGGAGCTGATGATCGGATAAAATCCTGTTGAGGCCTGATTCGCGTAGCAGCGTTAAGACTTGCCCATACACCTCGTGCAGCTCACCGCTGCGAATCACGACCGGGTGCCAGTCGATTCGGACGTATCCGAAGCTATGCTCGATTATGCTAGCCAGGCTGTTATGAAAATAAAGAGACTCGTGAGTCGGATAACGCAAAGCAAGCATCGCGCGGAACGCTTAAAAAAGTACACATTGATGTCAGAGGCAGGAACGTGCAAAGAGGCAGAAAAGAGCGGAGTTACAAAGTAGTACTTTTAAGCGGCTAATTGCCTATGAACAGGATAAAATTAGAATGTTTCAGGGAAAACCTAGGTGCTTCTCCCGTAGGCGTGAGCTGTTGAAAGAGTAGCCAGGGAATAGTATTTATTTGAAAATCTTGACTTTGTCTTTGTGCTTGGTGCGCAGGTACTGGCGAATAATCTGCTGCACGTCCTTATTGTCGTTGTAGCGCGTAATGACCTCTTTGAAATCAGCCAGCCTGCGCGCCGAAAACGTCTCCGCATCCACGTAGCCAAAACCTAGGTAGCGGCCGTGCTCGACGACGACCACCGTTTTTTCCAGCTCCGTGCGGCCCTGCCCAATCACCACAAACGAGCTGTGCTCGAAGGTGAACGACTCAATAGCTTCTTCCACGCGCTTGTTGTACTCCTCAGGTGCTTCCAAACCTAGGCAGGCGCCCTTGCAGCGGTGCACCTGGTAGTCGAAGCAGGCGCCTTGCGTTTTGTACAGGTCGCAGAGCTTCTGGCATAGGTTGAACTTGGCAACCTTGTGAAACAGAAAGCCTTTGGCCTTAAATTGATTAGTGAGCGCAATGAGCGGGTGCGAGGCCGCGTGGTCGTCGGCGCGGCCGTAGTAGAGGCGCTTGTAGCCCTGCTCATCGGTGCGCAGGAAAATGCCGGCTGGAAACACCGAGCGGCGCTGCTGCCGATTATAAAGTGGCTTCAGGCGCTTGATTTCGTGCGATTCGTAGAGCAGCGCGATTAGCTCCGAACCCGTCAATTCCCACGTAATATCCGAAATAGAGTTCTTGAACTCCAGACTCTTGCGCGACTTATAATCGATGGCAAAGTGCTGCTGAATCCGCTTGTAGATGTTGATGCTCTTGCCCACATAAATCACTTCGCCCTGCTCGTTGTGGAAGTAATACACGCCCGCTTCCTGGGGCAAAGCCGCCACCTGCTGCGGCGTGATGTTGGGTGGGAGCAAAGCCGTTTTGATTGCCTCTTGCACCGCTGCCACGCGCTTCGGGCTAGGCTGCTTGGCTTTTTTCTGGCCGCTGGGCGCCGTTGCATCCACGGCGGCCAGGGTTTCGGCGGCACTAATACTGGGTTTCGTTAGGGCTTCCTCCTGCTGCGTTATTTTCAGGAGCCGGTCGAACAAGATGGCCGTAGCGGCAGCGTCGCCGGCGGCGCGGTGGCGGCCTTCCAACGGAATCCCGATGTTCTGGCACAGCTTGCCCAGGCTATAGCTAGGTTGCCCCGGAATGAGCGAGCGGCTCAGGCGCACCGTACAGAGCGTTTTGCGCGAGTAGTTATACCCTAGGTCCGCAAATTCCTTCTTCAGAAAAGAATAGTCGAAGCGCACGTTGTGGGCCACAAACACGCAGCCTTCTGTCAGCTCCACAATCTTGCGGGCCACCTCGTGAAACTTGGGCGCGTCGCGCACCATGTCGTCGGTGATGCCGGTGAGCTGCGTGATAAAGAAGGGGATAGGCCGTCCAGGATTCAACAAGGTCGAATACTGATCCACGACCTGCGTGCCATCGTGGATGTAAATGGCAACTTCCGTAATCCGGTCTTGGGTGGGCTGCCCGCCGGTGGTTTCCAGGTCAACTATAGCGTACAAAAGCGAGACGGTAGCAAGGACAAAAAAATAGGCTAGGTATTGCTAACAAAGATAGCCTACCAGAAGGTTGCAAAGCGCGGCAGTGCGCTAGCCAGAAACCTAGGTCTGTTTCAGCGCAAATGGTTTGCTACTGCACACAAAAAAAGCGGCTTGCCGAAGCAAACCGCTTTTATATTAGTATGAAAACCTAGGTTGAGTCTAGTGCTTCAAAGACGTAATGCTGTTTTTGGCAGCCAGAATCTGGCCGTGCTGCTGCTGAATCACTGATTTAGCTTCGGCGGGCAGGTCAGCAGCTTTCAGAGCTTGCTCGTAGGCTTCTAGCGCCGTAGCGTCGCCAGTTTCGCACTCGCCCAGGATGGCGTTATCGTCCTGGCCCGTTACGACCGACTTCAGGTTGATCCAGCCCCGGTGAACGGCAGCGGCAGCATCCGTCAGCACGCCTTCAATGGTGTTGCCACCTTCCGTCGTAATGCCGTATTGTTTAGCATGCTGCTTCAGCTCCGAAGCGAACTGAGCACGCTGCTGGCTGTACTGGGCCAGTTGCGATTTTAGCTGGGGGTTGCTTACGCCTTCAGCGGCTTCCTGGTAGCCTTTCGCACCAGTTTCGTTGATTTCTACGAGGTCGTTGTAAGCGCGGGCAGTTGATTCGTTGATAGCCATTTTGGTTGGGTGTTATGAAGAGAGTTGGGTTCAAAACTAACTCAGCATCATTCTACTGTGCTGGTTGAGGGAGTATACTACCGACGTACGTTTGAGGTTGCGTGCTCACCCCGAATCCGCTGCCAAATGCGGGCAAAAAATCCGGGCTTATCATCCGACTTGTCCTTCTTCGTGTCCTCACCCGCGGCAATGTCGCCGAGCAGGAAACCCCAGGGCTCGGTAGCTTTCGACGAGTCAAAAATGACCTTCAGCACGGCCGTGAGCGGAATGCTCAGAATCATGCCCGGCGTGCCCCAAAGCTCGCCACCTAGGATCAGGGCGATAATGGCTGCCATCGGGTTGATGCTCACCTTCGAGCCTGTGATGGTCGGTGTGATGAAGTTGCCTTCCAGAAACTGCACCACCATAAATACGCCCACCACGCCGAGCGCCCGCAGCGGCGAGCCGGTTTCAACCAGCGTAATTAGCGTGGGCAGCGCCGACCCGATGAAGATGCCGATGTAGGGAATGACGGCCAGCACCGAGGCAAACACGGCAAAGAAGATGGCAAACTTCACCCCAAGTACCAGCAAACCAATGGCATTCAGCACGGCTACAATGACGATAACCGTCAGCAAACCCGTGATATATGCCTGAATGACGTTCTGGATGCTGTCGATAGTGTGCAGCACCGACGTGCGCTTGTCGGGGGCTACAAAGCGGAACATGAACTGCCGCATATGGTCGCGGTAGTAGAGCAAGCAGAAGATATAAATCGGAATCAACGTCACCACACTCAGCACCGAGGTGGTGGTGTTCAGCGTGGTGCCCAGCCAGCCGCCAGCACGCGTCTTCAGCGAATCCAACGATTGATCAATGAACTGATCTTTGCTAATTGGCTGATAGCCAAAGCGGGCGCTTAGCATCTGTTGCACCTGGTCGAAGTACTGCGCTAGGCGTTCTTGCAGAAGTGGCAGCTCGTCGCGGAACTGCACGATTTGAGAACCAAAGACGTAGAACAAGCCAGCAACTGCCAGGATGACTATCAACAGGCAAACGACAATAGCGAGGGTGCGCGGAAGTCCCCAATTCTCAAAGCGCCGGCAAAGCGGCAACAGCAGCACAGCCAGCAGCCCCGAAAAGAAGATCGGGAGTAGAATGTCGTCGAGCCGGTGGAGCACAAACACCAGCAGCGAAAGGCCGATGAGCAGGAAGGTGTAATGAACAACGGCCGACTGCTTTATCTCAATGGGAGGGTTGGAGTGGCGCGGCGTGTTAAAATTGTTAGGAGTTGGTAGCATTGGCTAATAGAATTAGATACAGGGAGAGAGGAGAATAGCCGGTTTTTGGCTATATTTGAGTGTTTCGAATGAACTGCGAAGCTCGGTAGCGGGTTTTAGGAAAAGCGTTTGCCAATTGTATTAGTCTTTAGCAAACGCGTTTTTCTAAGCTGCTTCTTTGGTCCGGCTTTACGAAGTCGGTCGGGAAAAAGCCGATTTTCTGCGTTATTTTACCTCAAATTTGAATTAGTAGTTTCTGATGGCTGACGAACAACTTCCCCTGGTCCAGCACGCGTACACCGAAGACAGCATCCGCTCCCTGGATTGGCGCGAGCACATCCGGCTGCGGCCCGGCATGTACATCGGCAAGCTAGGTGACGGCTCAGCTTACGACGACGGCATCTACGTGCTCGTAAAAGAGGTTATTGACAACAGCATCGATGAGCACGTGATGGGCCACGGCCGCACCATTGACATCAAGATTTCCGACCAGCGCGTGCAGGTGCGCGACTACGGCCGCGGCATTCCGCTGGGCAAAGTGGTCGATGTGGTGAGCAAGATCAACACCGGCGGCAAGTACGACTCCAAGGTGTTCCAAAAGTCGGTCGGCCTGAACGGCGTGGGTACCAAGGCTGTCAATGCGCTTAGCAATTACTTCCTGGTGCAAAGTGTGCGTGACGGCGTGATGAAGTCGGCGGAGTTCAACCAGGGCAACCTGGTGCAGGACCCGAAGCCGGTGAAGACCTCCCAGCGCAATGGTACGCTCATCGCCTTCCAGCCCGACGATACCATTTTCCGCAACTACCGCTTCATTCCGGAGTACCTGGAAAACCAGATCTGGAACTACGTGTACCTGAACGCGGGCCTCACGATCAACTTCAACGGCCAGCGTTACCACTCCGAAAACGGTCTACTTGATCTGCTCGCTCGTAAAATTGACGAGGAAAGCCGCCGCTACCCGATCATTCACCTGAAAGCGCCCGACATCGAGCTAGCTCTCACCCACGGCAACGACTACGGCGAGGAGTATTATTCGTTCGTGAACGGTCAGTACACCACCCAAGGCGGTACGCACCTGGCGGCTTTCCGCGAAGCCGTGGTGAAAACCCTGCGCGAGTTCTACAAGAAGGAGTACGACGCGGCTGACATCCGTGGCAGCATTGTGGCCGCTATTTCGGTGCGGGTGCAGGAACCCGTGTTCGAGTCGCAGACCAAGACGAAGCTAGGTTCCATCAACATGGGCGAGGACGGCCCAACGGTGCGCGGCTTCATCCTGGACTTCGTGAAGGAGCACCTCGACAACTTCCTGCACAAGAACCCCGCTACGGCCGAAGCGCTGAAAAAGCGTATCGAGCAAAGCGAGCGGGAGCGGAAGGACATGGCCGGCGTGAAAAAGCTAGCTAACCAGCGCGCCAAAAAAGCCAACCTGCACAATCGCAAGCTCCGCGACTGCCGCCTGCACCTCGACGACCACAAGCACGAGAACGAAGCTCTCACCACGCTCTTCATCACCGAGGGCGACTCCGCTTCGGGCAGCATCACCAAGAGCCGCAACGTGGAGACGGAAGCCGTGTTTAGCCTGCGCGGTAAGCCGCTGAACTGCTTCGGGCTGAAGAAGAAAGTGGTGTACGAAAATGAGGAGTTCAACCTCTTGCAGCACGCCCTGAACATCGAAGAAGGCATTGAGTATCTGCGCTACAACCGCGTGGTTATCGCCACCGACGCCGACGTGGACGGGATGCACATTCGCCTGCTGCTGCTCACGTTCTTTCTCCAATTCTTCCCCGATCTGGTCCGCAATGGGCACGTCTATATCCTGGAAACGCCGCTGTTCCGCGTGCGCAACAAGAAGACGACCATCTACTGCTACAACGAGCAGGAGAAGCAAGCCGCCATGCGCAAGCTAGGTCGCAACCCTGAAATCACGCGCTTCAAAGGGCTGGGAGAGATTTCGCCGGATGAGTTCGGCAAGTTTATCGGCGAGAACATCCGCCTGGAGCCGGTTATCCTGCAATCGGACCGCTCGATTCAGCAGGTGTTGACGTATTATATGGGCAAGAACACGCCCGCGCGTCAGGAATTCATCATTGAAAACCTGCGTTTAGAAAAGGACCTGATTACTTCCGACATACTGCCCGTGGAGGAAGTCGCCGAAGCGGATTTAGCCTAAGCACCTAGCACAGACACTACGCAACGTTTCTCAACATACTGCCATGAATGATCTGCACCTCCGCTCCGATATTATGGTGTATTCGGCTGACCAGCAGCTCCAGTTGTTGGTGGAGGTGAAAGCTAGGCCGCTTCATCCGGTGAATGAATTAGATCTGGAGTGGTCTTATGAGGTACGTAGTGAATACGGACACTTTGACTGCTACTTTCTGTTGGTCACTCCGGAACGTATGCTTCTGTTTACGCCCGGTGAGCTTGGTAAAGGCAGTGAAGTGTTTAGCGCTGATTCAACGGCTGTGCTAAGCCGTCAGCTGGATACGAACCGCTTCCCTTTGCGGCAGTTGGACGGGGTAGAGCTAGCTTCCCTAGTTTACTCCTGGCTGATGTTTACGCAATTCAAATCTGAGGAAGAGCTGTTGGCAGATCCGAATCAGCAATGGGTGGTAAAGTTGGGTTTGCACGCGGCCATATTTCACGGCGATATTCAACAAGAAGCCGCCTAGATGAAGGTATATGCCGAGTCTAATTTTATCTTGGAGCTAGCCCTCAGCATGAGCAAAGCGCATGTGAGCGGTTGCTGCAAGCCGCCGAACAAAACGTCTTGCAGCTCCTGGTACCTGTTTATTGCTTAACGGAAGTCTTTCAAACATTGGGCAGCAGGCGGATAGAGAGACTGGCGGCCGAGCAATTTGTCCGACAGGAAATGAAGCAGCACCTACGGGAAACCGGAGTTGTTACAGCTGATATGGAACGTCTTGGCAGCTTATTACGCGAGCTATTATTAGCTCGAACTAAGTCGCAGACAGCAAGCTTGTTTGCTACAACTGAGAGGATTTCTCGCGTAGCAACTCTTTTGCCTCTTATCACAGAAGTCCTGGTTGGTGCAAAAACTGCCCAGCGCATTCATACCTTAACTCCGCAGAACGCTTTGGTTTATGCCTAAATAAAGGCTGATCTTACAAAAGGAGAAAGTAGTACCAGTTTGTTCGTTTCGCGGAATGAAGCGGACTTTAAAAAGCCGGAATTACTGAGTGAATTACACGGTTACGGCTGTGAGTATTTTAGTAGCTTCTCGGCTACTATTGGTCGCTTGCGACTTAGTTAATGAATAGTCCTTCCAACCACCTAGGTCGGGAGAGAGGTACAAGAACAATAACCGTGGCCCCTGCCACACCCTTTATGTCAGAAGAGAAAAACCCCCAGGACCCAAACCACGAAGAGCAGCCCAACCTGTTTGGTGCTGGCGACTCCTTTGAGTTTGGGGCCGAGCCGGCTGCTCCGGCAGATGCCGACTTTGCCGCTGAAGAAGCGCAGCTTGTGGTAAGTGAAACCGGCGAGCTGCTGGCCGAATCGTCGGCGGAGATTGAAACGGTAACCGAGCCGGAGCCAATTGTCGAAGCAACGGAAGAAGAACCTAGGTTTGCTCCCGGCGAAACGATTCACGATGTAGCAACCGTGAACGGCATGTACCAGAACTGGTTTCTGGACTACGCCAGCTACGTGATTCTGGAGCGGGCGGTGCCGGCCATTGAAGATGGCCTGAAGCCTGTGCAGCGGCGTATTCTGCACGCTATGAAGGAGATGGATGATGGCCGCTTCAACAAAGTTGCCAACGTCATTGGCCAGACGATGCAGTATCACCCGCACGGCGACGCAAGCATCGGCGACGCCATGGTGAACCTAGGTCAGAAGGATCTGCTGATTGAAACCCAGGGCAACTGGGGCGACATCCGCACCGGCGACGGCGCGGCGGCTCCGCGTTATATCGAGGCCAGGCTCTCGAAGTTTGCGCTGGATGTGGTGTTCAACCCCGACATTACGGAGTGGCAGCTGAGCTACGACGGTCGCAAGCGCGAGCCGGTTACGCTGCCCGTCAAGTTTCCGCTGCTGCTGGCGCAAGGCGTAGAAGGTATTGCCGTCGGCCTGAGCACCAAGATTATGCCCCACAACTTTCGCGAGTTGTGCAAAGCTAGCATTGATGTGCTGCGTGGCCGGGATTTCGAGCTATACCCTGACTTCCCGACGGGCGGCCTCTGCGACATCACCAACTACAACGGAGGCTTGCGCGGCGCCAAGCTGCGTCTGCGCGCTACCATCGAGAAGGTCGACAAGACCATGCTCGTCATTCGCGACATTCCCTACGGCACCACCACCACGGCGCTGATGGAAAGTATCGTGAAAGCGTCGGAGGCTAACAAGATCAAAATCAAGAAGGTAGTCGACAACACGGCGGCTGACGTTGAGATTCAGGTGCACCTGCCCGCAGGCGTGTCGCCGGACCTGACGATGGATGCACTTTACGCCTTCACCGACTGCGAAATCAGCATCTCGCCCAACACCTGCGTTATCATTGAGGATAAGCCGCACTTTGTAGGCGTGGAGGATATGCTGCGCCTGAGCACCCAAAAAACGGTGCGGTTGCTGGAGCGCGAGCTGGAAATCCGGCAGGACGAATTGCAGGAGAAGTGGCACTCAGCTTCTTTGGAGAAGATCTTCATCGAGAACCGCATCTACCGCAAGATCGAGGAATGTGAGACGTGGGAAGACATTCTCGCGACTATTGACCTAGGTTTGAAGAAGTTTGTGCGCATTGATGGCGAGAAGGTGAAGGCCAACGACACGCGCATTGTGCTGCGCCGCGCCATCACGGAAGAAGACCTCACGCGCCTAACAGAAATTCGCATCAAGCGCATTTCCAAGTACGACGGCTTCAAGGCCGAAGAATATATTCTGCGCCTCGAAGCGGAGCTAGCTGAAGTGGCCGACCACCTGGCCAATATCACGCGCTACGCTATTCAGTACTTTGAAGGCTTGCTGAAAAAGTACGGCCAAAGCCGCGAGCGGAAAACGCAGCTACGCACCTTCGACGTGGTGACGGCCCAGAAGGTAGCCGTGGCTAACCAGAAGCTCTACGTCAACTACCAGGATGGCTTCGTCGGCTACGGTCTCAAAAAAGACGAAAAGGCCGTTACGGTTTGCGACTGCTCGGACCTGGATGACATCATCGCTATTCGCCGCGACGGTTCCTTTATCGTGACCAAGATTGCGGAGAAGACCTTCGTGGGCAAGGACATTCTGCACGTCGGCGTTTACAACAAGAACGACGACCGGCTGGTGTACAACATGATCTACCAGGACGGCGCCTCGGGCATCAGCTTCGCTAAGCGCTTCCTCGTCACCGGCATCACCCGCGACAAAGCCTACGACCTCACCAAGGGCACGAAAGGTACTAAGACATTGTACCTCACGGCGAACCCTAACTCCGAGTCGGAAATTGTGATGATACAGCTGTCCGACAAAGCGCCGGCCCGCGTGAAGCAGTTCGACTTCGACTTTGCCGAGCTAGCTATTAAAGGGAAGGGCTCGATGGGCAACATCGTGACCAAGCAGCCCATCAAGAAAATCACGCAGAAAAGCCGCGGCGACTCGACCCTAGGTGGGCGCGAAACGTTCTTCGACGAGGTAACGGGCCGCCTGAATACCGCCGGACACGGCCGCTACCTAGGTGCCTTCGACACGGACAATACCATTCTGCTGGTGCACAAAGATGGTACTTACGAACTCAAGTCGCCTGATCCGGCGCACCACTTTGATGTGCCTAACATCATGCTGATGCGCAAGCTGGAAGCCGATACGGTGATCAGCGCGGTGTACGTAGAAGGAGAAACAAAAACTCACTACGTAAAGCGGTTCAAGGTAGAAACCACCACGTTAGACAAGCGCTTCGCCTTCATTTCGGAAAGTAAAGGCTCGAAGCTCTTGTGCGTCACTTGCTTTGCCGAGCCGCAGGTAGAAGTGAAGCTCCAGCGCGATAAGAAAGCCGACAAGGAAACGGAAACGCTTCTCTTGCAAGAGTTTATCGACGTTAAAGGCTGGAAGGCGATGGGCAACAAGCTAGCTTACTTCAAGATTCACGCGGTGAACCTGCTCACCGACGAAGGCCCGGAGCCCGAACGCCGGGAAGCCGCCAAGCGCCGCGGCCCCGCCACCATTCCGCGACCAACACCAGCCGCCACTACAGCCGCCGATTTGCCGGAGTTGGCCGGGCCAGTGGAAGTAACGGCCGAAGAGGTGGCGCAGTCACAAGCGCTGCTGCGGCGCCCCAAGTCGCAGCTCAAGTTGTTCTAGCAAATGCAGAGCCCCGGCAACGAAACCGGGGCTCTTCTTTGCGTGTCCTGGTCTGAGAAAATCTAGGTTTTATAGGGGCGTTTTCTGGCTTGTCGTTCCAATTATAGTATGCCACTGCGTTGCTGTCATTTGCTGCGAAGATTGCTGTTGCTGGCTCTGCTGGCCGGGCAGAGCAGTGCTTTCGCGCAAACGCAGGCAGAGGCTGCCAAGGCCCCGACTGATGGGCAAAGTTTGCAACCCAAAACGCCAGCTGCCGTGCTCGACTTGCCCAAGCTGCTGGCTGAAGCCCGGAGCCTACAGGAGAAATACCGCGAATCGGAGGCCTTGGCGAAGTTTGAGCAAGTGCTTGGCAAGCTGCCCGGCAACTACGAGGCGCTGTGGTCAGCGGCCGTGCTCAGCGTCCGCATTGGCTCGCGCTACACCGACGAAACCCGGAAAGCCGCTTATTTTGCCGCCGCCCGCCTCTACGCCAATCGTGCGCTGGTCGTGAGCCCCGAAGGTGCCGAAGCCAACTACGCGGCCGCTTATGCTATTGCTAATCAGGCTACTCTGCTAGGTATGCGGCAGTACTTGCTGGCTTACCGCGAGATGAAGCCGTATGTATTTCTGGCCGTTGCCCGCCGTCCCGACTGGGCCGATGCCTGGCAGCTGCTCGGCCGCTGGCACTACCGCGTCGACCATTACAACATCATGGAGCGAATCTTTAGCCGGTTGTTCCTCGGCGGAACGCCCAGTGGGGCCGGCAGCCGCAAAGCCATCGACGCACTAAAGCGGGCGCACGAGCTTGACCCCAAGCGCATTCAATTCTGCTACGATCTGGCGCGGGTATACCGCAATCAGGCGCAGTTTACCAATGCCCGAACTGTGCTGGAAGAAGCGTTGAAGATTACGCCGGTGACCAGCGAAGAGCTGGAGATGAGTCGTCGGAGCCGCCTATTGCTTCAGCAGCTCAGGCGCAGAGCCCAGCGCAAACATCAACTTATCGAGGTGAGCCCACTAGGTGCCGACCAGCCGCAGCCGCAAGTCAACAAATAGTAGAAGCTAGGTTCCTGATCTGAATCTAAAGCTAGGTAGCCTAAAGGTCTCAGTAAACTAACAAACTAACGTACGAGCGTATCTTTACCTATTCTTTCACTTGCCTGATCTGTTATCGTGGCTTTTTCACGCGCTGCTTTTCTGTTTTCTGGGGTAGTCGCTGCCGCAGCTTCGGCCTGCGACCGGACGCCTACCGAGCGGCCCGATAAGATGGTTAACCTAGCTACGGTGCAGAGTGGCCCGCAATTGCAGGCGCAGGAGCTGGAAGGAGCCATTGCCCGTCAGCCCCAGAACGCTTCCCTTTACGCCCGGCGTGCCAGCTTTCGCCTCGCGGCCGGCCAGCTGGGCGCTGCCCTGGAAGACATCAACCGGGCTATTGACCTGGATGACGAAGAAGGGGAGTTCTATTTCATCAAAGCGCGCACGCTACGCGGACAAAACCGGTTGGCGGCAGCCTTGGAAGCCGCCGAAACCGCTGCGCAGCGAGGCTTTTCGTCGCCCGAGCTGAACCTGCTGGTAGGCGAGGCCAACCTAGCTTCCCGGCACTATGAAGCCGCCCTGGAGCAGCTAGATCGTACACTCCGCCAGGAGCCTGACCATGCTGCCGCTTTATTCTATAAAGGCTTGGCCTACGCCGCCGTAGCTGATACCGTGCAAGCCCTCGACTACCTGCGCGCCAGCCTTGCCCGTGAGCCGCACCAGCCGGAAATCCTGCATCAGCTGGCTTTCCTCAACAATGCTTATCGTCAGCCGGCGGCAGCGGCGCTCTATTCTGCTCGAGGCTTGCGCGTAGCACCTAGGTATGCGCCGCTTTGGTACGACCACGGCCGGCAGTTTGAACTACAAAGTCTACCGGATAGTGCGCATCGGTGCTATAGTCGTGCTATTCAGTTTGATACCACGTTTTACCGTGCGGATTACCGTTTGGCGCTGGCTGCTTACCGGCATCACCAATACGCGGCCGTAGTTCCGCATCTGCAACGTGCCCTGCGTCGTGCGCCAAGGTTACAGGATGCCCGGCAGATGTTGGCTGAGAGCTACGAAGGCCTAGGTCAACATGCCGAAGCATTGGCACAATACCGGCTGCTGGTGGCCGAAAACCCCGGTAATCGGCATTGGACGTACAAGGTCTGGAAGGTACGGGGGCAGGCTCAGCGGCAGCAGAATGACACGTTTGGCATAGAAGCGCAACCGTCGGATGCGTCGATACTGCAAGAATAAAGTATCCCTCGAATACCTAATGCACTAAGAAACTGCCAACAGTTACTGTTTAGCTTTTTGGGAATTTCTAGGCCTGTCCTCTCTGTTAGAAACCTAGCAAGGCCAGAGCTCTAAGCATCAAGCTTGTTTTGCTTCCTCAAAATCCGCCCTAAGCTGCTAACTTGCGGGCCTGTGCTTGTTTTTAGTAACCTCTCAATATGATTGATATTACGCTCCCCGACGGTTCCGTGCGCCAGTTCGAAGCCGGTGCATCGGGCTATGATGTGGCTGCCAGCATCAGCGAAGGCCTGGCCCGCAACGCTTTAGGCGTGCGCGTAAACGGCGAGGTTCGCGACCTAGCTCGCCCAATTACGGAAAATGCCAAGGTAGAAATCCTGACCTGGAACGATCCGGCCGGCAAAGCTACTTTCTGGCACTCCTCGGCCCACTTGCTGGCCGAAGCTTTGGAGGCACTGTATCCAGGCGTGAAGCTAGGTATTGGTCCGGCCATTGAAAATGGATTCTACTACGACATCGACCTAGGTGAAGGCCGCACGATTTCGACGGATGATTTCCCAAAGATCGAGCAGAAAATGGTAGAGCTGGCCCGGAAGAAAAGCCAGTACGTGCGCCGCGAAGTGCCAAAAGATGAGGCTATTGCCTACTTTGAAGAAAAAGGCGACCCGTACAAGCTCGATCTGCTCCAGAACCTGGAAGACGGCCAGATCACCTTCTACACCCAAGGCGATTTTACGGACCTCTGCCGCGGACCGCACCTACCTGATACCAGCTCCATTAAAGCGGTAAAGCTGATGAACGTTGCCGGTGCTTACTGGCGCGGCGACGAAAAGAACAAGCAGCTGACCCGCATTTACGGCATTACTTTCCCCAAAGCCAAGGAGCTGGCCGAGTACCTCGAAAAGCTGGAAGAGGCCAAGCGCCGCGACCACCGCAAGCTAGGTAAGGAGCTGGAACTGTTCGCGTTTTCGGAGAAAGTGGGCGCAGGACTACCGCTGTGGCTGCCCAAAGGCACGGCCCTTCGTGAGCGGCTGGAGCAGTTCATGCGCAAAGCCCAGGTGAAGGCCGGCTACCTACCCGTAGTGACACCGCATATTGGGTCCAAAGAGCTGTACGTAACCAGTGGCCACTACGAAAAGTACGGCGCTGATTCGTTTCAGCCCATCAAGACGCCAAACCCCGGCGAGGAGTTCTTCCTCAAGCCGATGAACTGCCCGCACCACTGCGAGATCTACAAGACCAAGCCCCGCTCGTATCGCGACCTGCCGTTGCGCCTGGCGGAGTTTGGTACGGTGTATCGCTACGAGCAAAGCGGCGAGCTGCACGGTCTGACGCGCGTGCGTGGCTTCACCCAGGATGATGCGCACATCTTCTGCCGCCCAGATCAAGTAAAAGAAGAGTTTACGAAGGTTATCGACCTCGTACTCTATGTGTTTCGTGCCCTAGGTTTCGAGGATTATACGGCGCAAATATCGCTGCGTGACCCTGAGAACAAAGCCAAATACATCGGCACCGATGAGAATTGGGCGCTGGCTGAAACGGCTATCCAGGAGGCCGCCGCTGAGAAGGGGCTGCCCACCGTAACGGAGCTAGGCGAAGCCGCCTTCTATGGTCCGAAGCTCGACTTCATGGTACGCGATGCCCTAGGTCGTAAGTGGCAGCTCGGTACCATCCAGGTCGACTATAACCTGCCCGAGCGCTTCGAGCTAGAGTACGTAGCCCCTGATAATTCGCGGCAGCGCCCCGTGATGCTGCACCGGGCGCCGTTCGGCTCGCTAGAGCGTTTTGTGGCAGTCCTCATCGAGCACTGTGCCGGCAATTTTCCGCTGTGGCTCTCGCCCGAGCAGTTTGCCGTACTCCCGATTTCGGAGAAGTACCAAGACTACGCTCAGCAAGTGTACGACCGCCTGATACAGGCTGAGCTGCGCGGCAGCATGGATAATCGCGACGAGAAAATCGGCCGCAAAATCCGTGATGCTGAAATTGCCAAGATTCCTTACATGCTCATTGTAGGGGAGAAGGAGCAGGAAAACGGCATCGTTTCCGTGCGTAAGCATGGCGAAGGTGATGTAGGCAGTATACCCATTGACGCCTTTGTGCGTAGCTTCCAGGGCCAAGTAGCAGACATGATGGAGGGCAAAGTTGTTGCCTGAGCATCTTGATTTTGTGTAAACGCAGCCTGCCGCCAGCAAGCATTTACCAGCAAAATCTAACAAAACCGGTAAGCCTGCCGTTTGTATTAGGAAACAGACGGCAGGCTTACTTGTCGTAGAGAATGGAAATTCAGCGTAAAAGCTAGCTTGAATGCTTAACTTGTTGCGTATGAGCCAGAATCTAATTGTCATGTTCTAAGGCAATTTTATATAGCGGCTTTTTTAGATTGCAAAAAAAGCCGGATATTTGCCCGCTGATTAGGATGGCTGGTTTACTGGTTATCCTAGCTTCAAATTAAATTATCTGTTCACCTTTCAGAAGGAGACCCAACTCATAGCAACTCCGAATCGTCGCTACGTTCCCCGTACTCAGGTGGAGGAGCCGTTCAAGATCAACCAGAAGATCACGGCTCGTGAAGTACGCTTAGTCGGTGAAAACATCGAACAGGGCGTTTACTCCATTGACCAAGCCCGACGCATGGCTCAGGAGCAAAACCTTGACCTGGTAGAGATTTCACCCACCGCCGTGCCACCGGTGTGTCGCATCATTGATTACTCGAAATTCAAATACGAGCAGAAAAAGCGCACCCGTGAAATGAAGGCAAAGGCCACGAAAGTGGTCGTTAAAGAAATTCGTTTTGGTCCTAACACCGACGAGCACGATTTCGCCTTCAAGCTCAAGCATGCGCAGGAGTTCCTGAAAGAAGGTGCTAAGATCAAGGCATACGTACACTTCGTAGGTCGCTCGATTGTGTTCAAAGAGCGCGGCGAGATTCTACTCCTCAAATTTGCTCAGGCTTTGGAAGACTTAGCAAAAGTAGAGCAGCTTCCTAAACTCGAAGGCAAGCGGATGTTCCTGTATCTGGCGCCTAAAGTAGCTGTAGCCACGGCCAAGCCGAAGCCTGCTGCTCCTAAGGATGCAGCCCCAGCTCCTAAAGAAGCTCAACCAAAGGAAGCTCAATAGAATTATTGCCCTGCTTCTTACGTTGGCTTACTCCAAAAGCATTTCCTTTTTCTCAATTTATACCACAATGCCAAAAGTAAAGACGAAATCCGGTGCTAAGAAGCGGTTTACGCTCACCGGCTCGGGCAAGGTGAAGCGGAAGCACGCCTTCAAAAGCCACATCCTCACGAAGAAGACGACTAAGCAGAAGCGTGCTTTGACACACGTAACCTTGGTTAGTTCGGCTGACATGAACCGTGTGAAGGATATGCTGAATATCTAAATGACTCAACTTCTGAAGGTTACTTATTTAACCCTAGGTAATACTTCTACAATTAGTAGTTCAGTCATTTAATTTTTTAACCAGGTGCCCGGTTTATAAGACAAGCTTGTCACCGGTCGCCAAAAAAAGTAGGTTATGCCAAGAAGCGTCAATCACGTGGCCTCGCGCCACCGTCGCAAGAAAGTAATGAAGTTGGCGAAGGGCTATTTCGGCCGTCGCAAAAATGTTTGGACCGTTGCTAAGAACGCAGTCGAGAAAGGCCTGCTCTATGCCTATCGCGACCGTAAGACCAAGAAGCGTGAGTTCCGCGCTCTTTGGATTCAGCGTATCAACGCCGGCGCCCGCGAGCATGGTTTGTCTTACTCGCAGTTTATGGGCGGCTTGAAAAGAGCTGGCATCGACCTGAACCGTAAAGTTCTGGCTGATCTAGCTTTGAATCACCCAGAAGCTTTCCGCGGCATTGTGGAGAAGATCAAATAGCTTTAACGTACGCTGATAAAAAAACCGCTTAGCCAATTTGGCTAAGCGGTTTTTTTGTGTTTTGTTTTTAGCTTAATAGAGGTTGCTAATGTCAAATATCTTTGGCATTACGAGGGCTAGTTTGGTAAACTGCCAAGCCAAGCTTCTGCTTCTACGCTGGTAGCAAAGCGCTTAAAAACAAACTCGGCGGGAGCTTGCATGATTACTGTTTGGGTCGACAAACGATGCATTGGGTTGCTGCCATCTACAATGGCGCAGTATTCGACACGTACCTGCTTTATGGCACGCGGAATCCAGTCGTGGGTGAGCCAGTGCTGAGCCGCCGCTGGTAGTGGCTGACGTTGACCGTGCTCAGATAAGATCTTACGCGAGTTTGTACTGTCCAATAATGATAACGTCTGCTCGTAGAAAACTTGCAACTCGGTTAACTGGATGCGTTCTGAACTCCAGGTTAGTTGTATATAGCCCTGCGAGCAGTAGTATATACTGCCTACAGCGTTCGTAAAATGAGGGATTTTAGGAGAGCGGGCGTAGAGAACAGGTATCAAAGCGGCAGGCAAGTCGGTTGCGGTATGCAAATAAGCCCAGAGCAAATACCCTGCGTGACTTGCTGTTATTTAAGATCAATTTTAAAAAATTTAGATTCCTCTGATAATGCCAAAGTGATTTGGCATTATCACGAAGCAAGAAAGCAAAAATGCAATGCGTCAAGCGGTTTGCTCCAGGCGGCTCTGCTACTGTTGAGCTAGCATGGCATCGCGCATTAGCATTTTCAGGGATGTCGTGTAACTTCCAAGCATCTTCTTCTACAACCCTACTAGTTTAGCTCACGTTTTATTTCTTTTATCAAGAAGGGAACAATTTCAAAGAGGTTTAGTGCAACTTTCATTAACTGGAAATCAGTCAGCGTTTCTATTTAACACGGCTATTCGTGCTGAGGTATTTATAACTGCCCAATCGGCAGCTAGTGCATCGACTGCCACTCAGATCTGTTGCCTAAGTATCACCTTGCCTACACCTGCCAGATACGTTTTTCAAGCAGATGATAAACCTGCTCACCCGCCAGCAGGTACCAAAAAAGAGATTTTGCGCCTCTAAGTCCCTTGCGAAGCGGGTGAATAACATACTTATCAGCTACATTGATGCTTAGAAGTATGCTGATGCCCGTGAGTGATCCTACTTTTACTACCGACCCCTTACACAACCAACAAAACACGTATGAAACAAACAGTCCTGATAACTGGTGGAGCTGGCTTCATTGGATCACACCTAGCAGATGAGTTGCTAAACCATGGATACGCGGTAAGAGCCTTGGATAATCTGTCGGAGCAAGTGCACGGAAAAGATTGTGTACGACCCGATTACTTGCACGAAGACGTGGAGCTGATAGTGGGTGATGTTCGCGACCCAGAAGCTGTAGAGCGTGCTTTGGAAGGTGTAGAGGCAGTTTTTCACTTCGCCGCAATGGTGGGAGTGGGCCAAAGCATGTACGAAATCAAAGAGTACACCGAAGTTAACAACGTCGGAACTGCCGTGCTGCTGGAGGCTCTGATTAAGAAGCCAGTGAAGAAGCTAATCGTAGCTAGCAGCATGAGCATCTATGGCGAAGGACTTTATAAAAACGCGGCCGGTAAGCAAATAATGGCTACTGAACGCCCGCTGGAGCAGTTGAAAGAAGGTAATTGGGAGCTTCTTGACGCCAAGGGGCAGACGCTGCAACCTATTCCGACCAACGAAACAAAGTTGCCGTGCCTGTCGTCGGTGTACGCACTGTCGAAATACGACCAAGAGCGCATGAGTCTGATGGTGGGGCGCGCTTATAATATTCCGACCGTTGCCATGCGCTTTTTCAACGTGTATGGCACGCGGCAGGCGCTTTCAAACCCGTACACGGGAGTGCTAGCTATTTTTGCTTCGCGCCTGCTCAACGGCAATGCGCCGATGATTTTCGAGGATGGGCAGCAGCAGCGCGACTTTGTGCACGTGCGCGATGTGGCCTTGGCTTGCCGCCTAGCTTTGGAGAAAGACGAAGCTAATGGCCAGGTATTCAACGTGGGAAGTGGTAATAACTATACCATCAGCGAAATATCGGAGCGGCTTGCAAAGGTGCTAGACAAGGCAGACCTGATGCCCCAGATTACGGGTAAGTACCGCGTCGGCGACATTCGTCATTGCTACGCCGACATCTCCCTCGCCAAGGAAAAGCTAGGTTTTTATCCGCAGGTAGAATTCAATAGTGGCCTGGAAGAGCTAGCTTCTTGGTTAGAAGGGCAAATTGCTTACGACCGTGTCAACGAGGCTAGCGCTGAGCTAGCAGCTCGCGGCCTGACGGTTTAATGCAAGCAATGCTTCTTCTAAAATACTGAAGGATAAGAACATGAATAATTCTGTAACCGCAGAGCAAAAGGAAAGTCATCCTCTTATTGGCATTGTAGAATGGTTTCAGCCGGGTAAGTACGAGCGTGTTACGCAAGTGCTAAGTGATTTGAAGGAGCTTGGCGTCACGGAATTACGTACCGGCGTCTCCTGGGCTGATTTTTATGCAGAAGGCGGACGGGAGTGGTACCAGTGGCTGTTGCCAACCCTCGCGAAAGAAGTGAAGGTATTGCCTTGCTTCTCACAGACGCCGCCTTCGCTGGGCGTGCGCCCCAAAACCGCTGCGCCGTTGGTGCAGCCCAAACAGTACGCCGACTTCCTAGATATATTCATTACCGAACTAGGGGAGCACTTCGAGTGGGTGGAACTGTGGAATGAACCAAACAACCGCGCCGAGTACGACTTCACGCTTGATTTCGGCTGGTTTAAGTTTGCCGAAATGGTAGGTGGCGCAGCTTACTGGGCGAAGCAGCGCGGCAAGAAAACCGTGCTAGGTGGTATGAGCCCCGTCGACCCAAACTGGCTGCACACGATGTTTGAACACGGCGTGATGCAGCACATCGACGCGGTTGGCATTCACGGCTTCCCCGATGTGTACGATCAGCAGTGGGATGGCTGGGAAGCTAACCTCGCTGCCGTGCGCCAGGTGCTGGAACGACACAATTGTCCGGCTGAGCTGTGGATTACGGCCGCTGGTTTCTCGACTTGGCAACACGACGAATTCAAGCAGTTGCAGGAGTTCAGAAGCGTGCTCAGGGCGGAGGCTAGCCGAGTATATTGGCACAGCGCCTATGACCTAGCTCAACCTACAACAGGCGGTGTTGATGAGCGAGCTTATCATTTTGGCTTGAAGCACACTGATGGCACTTCCAAGCTGCTGTATCGGCTGTGGGCGCAACACGGCATTGCCGGACTTTACAACCCAAGCTACATTAAGCAGGACTTTTCTTTTGGTAGTGAGCCTTATACCCTGATAACCGGCGGTGCTGGCTTTGTGGGCACCAACCTAGCCAAGCGGCTGCTAGAAAGTGGCAAGCGGGTGCTGGTGTTCGATAGCCTAGTGCGGGAAGGAGTGGAGCGGAACCTGAAGTGGCTGCACGACACCTACGGCGACCGGCTGGAAGTATACGTGGGCGATATCCGCGACTTGCAAACGGTGAAGCGCGTGATGCACAACGCCGAAGCCGTGTTCCACTTCGCCGCGCAGGTGGCCGTTACGACTTCGTTGGACCTGCCAATCAACGACTTCGAAATAAACGCGCGCGGCATTATCAACGTGCTGGAAGCTATTCGGGCGCAGGATAACCCGCCGCCGTTGGTATTTACCTCCACCAATAAGGTGTATGGCGGCCTCGAAGATTTGCACTTTGTGCCAAACGGCTCGCGCTATCACCCAACTGATAAGAACATCAAAGCCAACGGTATCAGCGAGCAGCGGCCGCTGGACTTTCATAGCCCGTATGGGTGCTCGAAAGGCACAGCTGACCAGTATGTTATTGATTATGCTAGGTCGTATGGATTGCCGGCTGTGGTATTCCGGATGAGCTGCATCTACGGGCCGCACCAATACGGCAACGAAGATCAGGGCTGGGTGGCGCACTTCGCTATCCGTGCCATTGAAGACAAGCCCATCAACATCTACGGCGACGGCAAGCAGGTGCGCGACATCCTGTTTGTTGAGGACTTGGTTGACGCTTTCTTGCTCGCTCAGCAGTACATGCCACAGCTTTCGGGGCAGGCTTTCAACATTGGCGGTGGTGTTACAAATACCGTCAGCTTGCTGGAGTTGCTGGATACCATCGGCGAATACAAGGGCGAAAAGATTCCGCTCTCCTTTGGCGATTGGCGCACCGGTGACCAGCACTATTACGTGTCAGACATTCGCAAGTTCCGACAGGCCACCGGCTGGTACCCTAGGCACAACGTGCAGCAGGGCGTTGCCAAGCTTTACACATGGCTGTGCGAAAGCCGCGGCCTGGAAGCACCTAGGTTGCTGCCAGTGGAGATGATAGAAGAGAAGAAGGAAACAACCCAAAAAGTAGCCATAGTCTAATGCAAAGTACCCCCTCTGCGGCGCAGAATACGACAGCTGAAATAGGAGCAACTACGAGTCGAGCGGCTGTTATTACGTCGCCGCAACACGTTGATATAAAAGAAGTGACGTTGCCGGTGCCACAAGCCAGCCAAGTGCGTTTGCGCCTAGAAGGCTGCGGCTTGTGCGCCTCCAATATTCCGGTGTGGGAAGGGCGCGAGTGGTTCTCTTACCCCATCGAAGCCGGAAACCCAGGCCACGAAGGTTGGGGCGTTGTGGATGCGGTAGGCGAGGGCGTAACCGACCTAGCTGTTGGCGACCGAGTCGCCGCACTTTCCTACCACGCCTACGCTGAATACGACCTAGCCGACGCCGATAAGGTAGTGAAGTTGCCATCCGAGCTAGCCAATCAGCCTTTCCCCGGTGAGCCCTTGGGCTGTGCGATGAACATCTTTCGGCGGAGCAACATCGAGGCGGGTCAAGCGGTGGCTATCCTTGGTATCGGCTTTTTGGGTGCATTGCTCGTGCAGCTTGCCAAGCATGCCGGCGCCCGAGTCATTGCCGTTTCGCAACGCGAGTATTCGCTCGACATCGCCAAGAAATGCGGCGCTGACGAAGTGGTAAAAATGGATGACCACTATCAGATCATCGAGAAAGTAAAAACCCTCACCGACGGTACGTTCTGCGAGCGGGTCATCGAATGCACCGGTAAAGAGTGGCCGCTGAACCTAGCCGGCGAACTTACGGCGGAGCGCGGGCGCCTCATCATTGCGGGTTTTCACCAGGATGGTATGCGCCAAGTGAATATCCAGCTTTGGAACTGGCGCGGCCTCGACGTCATCAACGCCCACGAGCGCGACGCCCAGGAGTACGTGAAGGGCATTCGGGACGCGGTGGAGGCAGTCACTCAAGGCGTGCTGAAACCTAGCCTGCTATACACGCACACCTATCCGCTCAGTGACCTCAAGCAAGCTTTTGAGGACCTGACGGGTCGCCCCGATGGTTTTGTGAAAGCTCTTATTACGTTCTAATTGTGTCTGATTCTCCTTCTAACCTAGCGCAGCATACCACTGCCGCTTCCGTTACCAAGCCCAAGCTAGGTTTTCTAGGTGTGGGCTGGATTGGCCGTAGCCGCCTGGAAGCCATTACCAAACAAGGCTTAGCCGAGGTAGCCTACGTGGCCGACCCGGTACCGCAAAACACGGAGGCTGCTATCCAGAGTGCGCCCGCCGCCGTGGAAGTTGATTCACTGGACGCCATCTTGGCGCAGCCAGAGCTAGCCGGGGTTGTAATTGCTACGCCGAGTGCGCTGCACGCTGAACAAAGCATACAGGCATTACAAGCCGGCAAATCGGTTTTTTGCCAGAAGCCTCTAGGGCGTACCGCTGCCGAAACTCGCCAAGTTGTCGCTGCCGCTCGCGCCGCCAATAAGCTGCTTGGGGTAGACCTTTCGTACCGCTACATCCGAGCGATGCAGGAGGTTTGCCGCGTGGTGCAATCGGGTGAGCTAGGCACCGTATATGCGGTGGAGTTGGTATTTCACAACGCTTATGGCCCTGATAAGCCGTGGTTTTACGACCCCAAGCTTTCGGGTGGTGGCTGCGTGGTGGACCTAGGGGTGCACTTAGTGGACCTAGCTTTGTGGTCACTAAACTTCCCGCAGGTGCAAAGTGTAACAAGTGCACTTTTCTCCAAAGGCCAACCGCTAACGAATCCGGCGGAGCAGGTAGAAGATTATGCTACCGCTAGCATCGCCCTAGCCAGCGGTGCCCACGTGCAGCTGACTTGCTCTTGGAACTTGCCGGCCGGGCAGGAAGCCATTATTGGCGCTACGTTCTATGGGACGCAAGGCGGTGTTGCGTTCCGCAACCTCAACGGCTCCTTCTATGATTTTGCGGCGGAGCGCTACTATGGCACCCGTACCGAGCGCCTCAGCTCGCCGCCCGATGAATGGTCGGGGCGAGCTGGCGCGGTGTGGGCGGAGAGGCTAGCTCAGGGCGAGAGCTATAGCGAAGAAGCGGAAGAGTTTGTGCGCGTCGCTGAGGTGTTGGATAAGATCTACGGGCGGGCCTAGCATGAGCGCCGCGCTGCCCCGAAGCATCTTGATGACCGCTGATACGGTTGGCGGTGTGTGGACGTATGCCTTGGAGTTGATCAGAGGGCTGGCACCCTACGGAACGCACGTTGCTCTCGCCACGATGGGCGCTCCGCTCAGCGAAGCCCAACGTCAGCAGGTTGCCACCATCGAAAACCTGACCCTCTACGAAAGCACCTACCAGCTGGAGTGGATGGACAACCCTTGGGACGACGTGAGCCGCGCCGGGCAATGGCTACTCGACCTAGCCTCCAAGCTAAGTCCTGACTTGATTCATCTCAATGGCATGGCCCACGGCAGCCTAGCTTGGGGTAAGCCGGTGTTAGTGGTCGTGCATTCGTGCGTGCTGTCGTGGTGGCGGGCGGTGCTCGGCGAGGATGCGCCTATTAGTTGGGATACGTACCGGGAGTGGGTCAGCCGGGGCCTACGCGCTGCTAATCGAGTTGTGGCACCTACCGAAGCCCTACTTACCGAAGTAGAGAAGTTGTATGGCCCATTTCGTGCGTCATCAGTTGTCTACAATGGTTGCGACCCACAACACTTCCGCCCCAGCGCGAAGGAGCCGTTTATCCTGAGCATGGGGCGGGTATGGGACGAAGCCAAGAACATTTCCTTGTTAGCGAGCATCGCCGCTAACCTGCCCTGGCCCGTGTACATCGCCGGCGATGCTACACACCCTACTACGGGTGAAACACTCGCGCTGCCAAACGTACATGTCCTAGGTAAGCTCTCAGCCACCGAAGCCGCAGCGTGGCTTAGTCGCGCCGCTATCTACGTGATGCCCGCCAAGTACGAGCCTTTCGGGCTGACGCTGCTGGAAGCGGCTTTGTCGGGCTGCGCGTTAGTCGCTGGGCGGATCGGTACCCTGACCGAAGTGTGGGACGACGCAGCTGCTTACGCGAATCCGCAGGATGCGCAGGCGCTCCAAACGGTGCTGCTACATCTTATTGAGGATGATGCCTATAGAAAGAAGCTAGCAGACCTAGCTGCGAAGCGTGCCCAACGCTACACTGCTGCGCACATGGTGCAGGCGTATCATCACCTTTACCAGCAGTTGCTAGCTGGTGAAGCAACACCTGACTTTACAGAACCTAGCTTTTTGGCGCCACCCACGGTGTTCTAAACTGGAACTCAGTGAGGTTCAACTTTCTACTTCTTCCCCCATGAACATAACCCTATTCTACCACTCTATTCTTTCGGATTGGAACCACGGCAACGCTCACTTCCTGCGCGGCATCGTGCACGAGCTACAAAAGCGTGGTCACCAAGTGAAAGTGTACGAGCCGCAGGGCGGCTGGAGCTTGCAAAACCTGATTGAAGGCTACGGCGAGGAAAAGCTGGACGAACTCAAGCAGTATTACCCTAACATCAGCACCAACTTCTACACACTCGACACGCTCGACCTGGATGAAGTGCTGCATGGTGCTGACCTAGTGCTGGTGCACGAATGGAACGACCACGAGTTGGTACGGCACGTAGGCGAGCACCGCACCTCCCACAACTACCAGTTGCTTTTCCACGACACGCACCACCGCGCCGTGACCGAACGCGAAAGTATGGCCAAGTACGACCTCTCGCACTACGATGGTGTGCTAGCCTTCGGCAACGTAATTCGGGAGCTGTACCTGCGCGAAGGCTGGACGCAACGCGCCTGGACCTGGCACGAAGCCGCCGACACCAGCGTGTTCTACCCCCACGAGCGCCAGGGCGACTACGCCGGCGACCTAGTATGGGTTGGCAACTGGGGCGACGAGGAGCGCACTGCCGAGCTGCACGAATTCTTGATCAACCCGGTGAAGGAGCTAGGTTTGAAAGCCAAGATCTTCGGCGTACGCTACCCTGAGCACGCCCTCAAAGCCTTGGCTGATGCCGGCATCGAATACGGCGGCTGGCTACCCAACTACAAGGCGCCCGAAGAATTTGCCAAGTACAAAGTGACCGTGCACGTGCCACGCCGGCCCTACGTGGAGGCCCTACCGGGCATCCCGACCATCCGGCCGTTTGAGGCTCTGGCTTGCGGCATTTCGCTCATAACTTCGCCCTGGGATGATGCCGAACACCTGTTCGCGCCCGGCGAAGACTTTCTAGTGGTGCGCTCCGGCGCCGAAATGAAGGAGCAGTTGCAAAGCCTGCTCTCTGACCCGGAGAAAGCCGCCACGCTGGCGCAACACGGCTTGCAAACTATTCTAGGCCACCACACCTGCGCGCACCGCGTGAACGAGCTGGAAAGAATCTGCCTGGAGCTAGGTATCGACCAAGCCAAAGTTATCCTTCAAACCCCCGCTGTGGTATGAACTCCCGTAAACTGAACATTGCCTTTTTTGGCTCCAGCTTAGTATCGGCTTACTGGAATGGTGCCGCTACGTATTACCGCGGCATCGTGCGCGCTTTGCACGAGCGCGGCCACCAAATAACCTTCTACGAGCCCGACGCTTACGACCGGCAGCAAAACCGCGATATCCCCGACCCGGAGTACGCTAAAGTAGTAGTATACGAAGCCACGGAAGAAGCTGCGCACCGCTGCTTGACCCAAGCCGAAGCCGCCGACCTTGTGGTGAAAGCCAGCGGCGTAGGCGTGTTTGATGAGCTGCTAGAGCGTGAAGTGCTGAAGCTCAAAACTGATGAGCGGATGGTCATCTTCTGGGACGTCGATGCGCCGGCTACCCTCGACCGGGTGCACCACAACGCGCAAGACCCCTTCCTGCCGCTCATTCCGCAGTACGACCTCATCCTGACCTACGGCGGTGGCGACCCGGTTATTCAGGCCTACGAAGCTCTAGGTGCTCAGCGTTGCGTACCCATCTACAACGCCCTCGATACCACTACGCACCACCCTGTAGCACCTGAGCCGCGCTTCGCCTGCGATCTAGCTTTCCTTGGCAACCGCCTGCCCGACCGCGAAGTGCGGGTGGAGGAGTTCTTCCTGAACCCCGCTGCCGCCACGCCCGACAAGCGCTTTATCATCGGCGGGAGCGGCTGGGGCGATAAGCCGATGTCGTCCAACGTGACCTACATTGGCCACGTGTACACCAAAGACCACAACGCCTTCAACTGCACGCCTAAAGCGGTACTCAACATCAGCCGCGAGAGTATGGCGCGCTATGGCTTCTCGCCGGCTACGCGCGTATTCGAAGCGGCCGGTGCCGGCGCTTGCATCATCACCGATTATTGGGAAGGTATCGACTTCTTCTTTGAGCCTGAGCAGGAAATCTTGGTGGCAAAGAGTGGGACAGAGGTAGCCTCAATCCTAGCTGGTCTGACTGACGAACAAGCGAAGGCTATTGGACAGGCTGCTTACCAAAAAGTGCTGTCGGCACACACGTATAATCACCGCGCCGAGCAGCTGGAGCAGCTCCTATACACCAAAGTAAACCAGCAAGCCCTGGCTTTAAGCGGAGCTTCGGTAACTGACAAGTAGATGGTTAGTAGTGAGGGGTATACGTTCTTGGTCTTTATCAAGATATAAGCCCTTACTGCTAGATTCTAAGCTCTTTCTAAAGCATGAATATTGTAATCTTAGGCTTGTCGATTACCTCTAGTTGGGGCAATGGGCACGCGACTACTTTTCGGGGCTTGGTGCGCGAGTTGACCCGTAGCGGGCACGACGTTTTGTTCTTGGAACGCGACGTGCCGTGGTACGCCAGTAACCGCGACCTGCCCAACCCCGACTACTGCCAAATGGAGCTGTACGCCTCGTTCGATGACCTGAAAGCTAGGTTCACCGAGCCAGTGCGCGAAGCCGATATGGTTATCGTCGGCTCCTACGTGCCGGAGGGCGTACCCGTGGGTGAGTGGGTCGTGCAAACGGCGCAAGGCATCAAGGCGTTCTACGACATCGACACGCCCGTGACCCTAGCCAAGCTGGAGCGCGGCGACTTCGAGTACCTGCACCCTAGCCTTATTCCAAAGTACGACCTTTACCTGTCGTTCACTGGCGGCCCCACGCTCGACTTGCTGGAGCAGAAGTACGGCTCGCCTATGGCCCGTGCCTTCTACTGCTCCTTCGACCCGGCGCTGTACTTCCCCGAGCCGCAAGAAACCAAGTGGGACATAGGCTACCTCGGCACCTACTCCGACGACCGCCAGCCGCCCCTCGAAAAGCTCATGCTCGACGCCGCCCGGCAGTGGCCGGAAGGCCGCTTCGTGGTAGCCGGGCCGCAGTACCCCGCCTCGGTACAGTGGCCCGCCAATACCGAGTACATCAGCCACCTGCCCCCGGCTGAGCACCGCGCATTCTACAACGCTCAGCGTTTTACCCAAAATATCACCCGGGCCGACATGATCCGGGCTGGCTACTCGCCCAGCGTGCGTCTGTTCGAAGCGGCCGCGTGCGGCACGCCCATCATCTCCGATTATTGGGACGGGCTAGATTCGCTGTTTGCGTTCGATACTGAAATCCTGGTTGCCTACTCCGCCGCCGACACCCTTCGCTACCTGCGCGAAATGAGTGAGACGGAGCGGCAAGCCATGGGCAAACGAGCTCGGCAAAAGGTGCTGGCGCAGCACACGGCCGCGCACCGGGCACAAGAGCTAATCCAATATGCCCGCGAACTAATGACCGTATAAAGGTCAGAGTCAATCTAAAACGTCATGCTGAGCTTGCCGAAGCATCTCGCGTGCAGTGGTAATCTTAACCGCTTACACGAGCGAGATGCTTCAGCAAGCTCAGCATGACGTTCTAACAATACTACACTACCATGAACATTCAAGAAGAGATACAGCAGCTAGGTCCGTGGTTTCACAACCTGCACTTGCCCGGCGGCATGCAGACTGCACCCAACCACGCTCTAGGTAATTTTCCGGCTTTTAAGTGGCGGGATCTGGAAAACAGCATCCCCGCTGACCTTACCGGCTGGAACGTGCTGGATGTAGGTTGCAATGCCGGCTATTATTCCTTGGAGCTAGCCAAGCGCGGCGCCAACGTGCTCGGCATCGACGTAGACCCGCACTACCTGCGCCAAGCCGAATGGGCGGCCCGACAGCTAGGTCTGGAAGACCGCATTACGTTGCGCCAGATGCAGGTCTACGATGTGGCGCGCCTTGACCAGCAATTCGATCTTGTTTGGTACATGGGCGTGCTCTACCACCTGCGCTACCCGTTGCTTTCACTCGATATTCTGTCGCAGAAGACGCGCCGCATGATGGTCTTCCAAACGCTGACCATGCCCGGCACGGAAAGCGAGGAAGCGCCCGAAGACTTCGACTTAGATGATCGGGCCCGTATGCAAGCGCCCGCTTGGCCTAAAATGGCCTTTATCGAAAAACGAATGGCTGGTGACCGCACCAACTGGTGGGCACCCAACCACGCCTGCATCGAAGCAATGTTGCGCACTTGCGGCCTGCGCGTGACGCAGCGCCCCGGTCACGAGATGTACATCTGCGAGGTAGACGAACCGTTGCGCCAGTCGCAGCAGTGGAACGAGTCGGAATACCTATCGGCAGTAGGACTGGATTGGCATAACGCCGTGCAGGAAAAGGTAAAGAACAAAAATCTGTATATGGGAGGCTAGAATTTGGCGGCTGGCGAACAGCTACCTAGGTTGTTATCGGAAAAGCGCTGATGCTAATAAGACGTTGCCCCGTATTGGTGAACCAGGTGGTTCAGCCAGCACGGGGCAACGGATTTTAAATGCAAATAGGAGTGAGATTGGGTCGTCAGGCAGGCGCAACCCAGTAAGAGGTTTGCCGCAAGCGCTGACGGATGATGACGGACTTACGTCTTAGAAGATAAACCAGCGGTGCTTTTTAGCGGTCTTGTCTTTGGCACGGGGCACGAGGGTCATGTTTTCGGTAGTGCCGCCTTTTACTTGCACTTCCTCGTCGGTGTAGCCCCCGTAGCCGTATTGCAGCGTAACAGGCTGATTAGCTGGTACGCGCAGCAGGTATTCGCCCTTCGAATCGGTGCTCACGCCGTAGAAGCTGCCTTTTTGTAGTATAGTGGCGCCAACGAGTGGTTTGCCTTCTTCGTCGAGAATGCGGCCGCGCACCGTGGCTACGCGCAGCAAGCTGGCCGAGCTTTCCGTTTCAGCGGCTGCCATAGGTGCCGACGATTCGGCGGTGGGGCGGCTGGAACCGGCGAACACGGCGCTGCCTACGAGAGCGGCACCTACGATCATCGTAGCGGCGCGCTGACGGAAACGCTGCGGCTCGGTACGAATCAGGTCGAACTGGCGCTGCACCCAACCTACGGGTCTCACATCGTGACCTAGGTTCTTCATTTCGTGGAAGCGACGCAGTGTAGCATCGGCTTGCTGGCTGTTGGCTTTGATGTAAGCATCAACCAGCTCCGTGTTCTTGCTGGAGAGGTCGCCGCGCAAGTATGCGTCGCGGTAAGCAGGTAGAAGTTGGCCAGTAGTAGCGTGGAAGGGGGAAGCGTTGAGTTTCATTTTGGGAAAGTGCAAATAGAGTATGAAGAGAAGAGAAGGCAAACTAGTGAGAAGCAGTAAGTAGAAAGCTGCTGTTGTTATTATGATGATTCAAAGGTACTAAAAGTAATATTAAGCTGTATTTATATTCGACAAACTCTTGACTATTCCAGATGAGTGTACTCGTAATGCAGTTAAAGGCATGACGTATGATGGTTTAATTTCTTAAAAATAGAAAGTTTTTCTCTCAATGGGAATGTATATACGAAGAGATATATGGATCGGTTTTTTGTATAAAGAAAATAATTTAACAAAATGAATATTTAGACATAAGCATAAGCAACTGCCATTTTTTATTTCCAGAAGACTTATAGTTTATATTAGAAAAATCATAATAAGTAAACCTCTGGGCTGCTTGCTATGTTCTTTGGCGCCTCGTTTATAGCTGGCCGCTCTTATCTTAGTAGTACTACCAAATGCTCTTACTCTCATGTCAACGGACATTGCGCGTTGGAAAACGCTTAAATCGGATATCGTTTTTGACCATAAATGGTACACGCTGCGGCGCGACCATGTGGAACTTCCTACTGGGCAGGTGCTTGATGATTACTTCGTTAGTGTGCGGCGCAATGTAGCCCTGACCTTCGCCGTGACTGACGATAACCATGTATTGCTCGTGCGCCAATACAAGCATGCGGCCGGCGAAATTCTAATCGAGTTGCCTGGTGGCGTTATCGACGAAGGCGAAAAATTGCCCATTGAAGCTGCCAAACGCGAGCTGCTGGAGGAAACTGGCTACGCTCCCGAGAGCATTGAGTTGCTGCTGGAAGTGATGGACAACCCCACCAAAGACACCAACCGCATCTACTTCTTCCTGGCGCGCAACGCCCACCAAGTGGCTGGCCAGGATCTTGATGAAACGGAGAACATCGAAGTATTGCGCGTGCCGCTGGCTGAGGTAGAAGGAATGGTGCTCGGCGGGCAGATTCGGGTTGCAGGTTCGGTGGCGCTATGCCTGCTCGCGCTGCGCAAGCTACAAGGCTAGTTGCCTGATCCTGGGTTTTGGGTCGAAGAGGGGCCAAGAAGCTCCACGGCTAGGTCCCTCTTCACGTTTGAGCTTGTTTATTGCTCATAATTTAGTGAGTAACTGTTCGCGGTAATGAGCGTTGAAGACCTAGATATGCTGGCGCGGAAACTCTGCCGGAACCAGCTCACCTCTTACGTCTACGCCAATGCCACCTAAATTAAAACCACTTGATCAGCAAACGATTGTCATAACTGGTGCCACGAGCGGTATCGGGCTGGCCACGGCCAAAGGAGCCGCCGCAAAAGGAGCGAAGGTTGTGCTGGCTGCGCGCAGCGAACAGGAGCTTAGTCAGGCTGCCGAAGAAATCCGCAGCAAGGGCGGCCAGGTAGCCACCGTGGTAGCCGATGTGGCCGATAAAGCCGACATCGAGCGTATTGCTCAAGTTGCCAAGACGCAGTTTGGCGGCTTTGATACGTGGGTTAATAACGCCGCCGCTTCCATCTGGGGCCGCCTGGAGGAAATCAGCAGTGAGGATAGCCACCGGATGTTCGACACCAATTTCTGGGGCGTCGTGAATGGCTCCCTGGAGGCTGTAAAATACCTGAAGCAGCACGGCGGCGCCCTCATCAACCTAGGTAGTGTGGCTTCCGATATTGCCTTTCCGCTGCAAGGCATGTATTCGGCCAGCAAGCACGCCATCAAGGGCTTTACTGATGCGCTACGCATCGAGCTGGAAGAAGAAAACGCGCCCATCTCGGTGACGCTCATCAAGCCATCGGCCATCAACACGCCCTTTCCACAACACGCCAAAAACTACATGGACAAGGAGCCGAAGCTGCCACCGCCCGTGTACGAACCTGAGGAAGTGGCTGTGGCCATTCTGCACGCCGCAGCCCACCCCGAGCGCGACATCTACATTGGTGGGGGCGGGAAGATGATGAGCACTCTTAATAAGAATTTGCCCAGCCTCATGGACTTCGTGAACAAAAAGGTGACTATGAAGCTCCAGGCCCGCGACGAGCCGCCTCGCAACCCGTCCGGTTCGCTGCACCAGCCCAGCAACGATGGTAAAGTGCACGGCGACCATCCTGGCTACGTAATGAAGAAAAGCCTGTATACCCGCGCTACCATTCACCCGGTTTTGGCTGGTGTGGCCATGGCGGCGGTGCTCGGTACTACGGTGCTGGCCTTGCAGAACAACAAGGATAACAAGAGTGAGTAGCTGCTGGCCGGCCACTCGAAAATGAAAACGGCTGTCGTTCCAGATTTGGAGTGACAGCCGTTTTTTGTTGAAAGCATCTCTGAGCAACGCGTCCCACACGTTTTATGCTCTGACAATTGCCAAAGCTAGGTCGGCCCCGACAGCGGGCAACCCGATCATGAGGGCACCACCGGTAGCCTGCTGGTGTAGCTGACCTAGGTTTTGCCCCGCCAGCGTATCCCATAAATAGACAGTGTAGCCGCCGTCTTGCAGGCCTGGAACGGTTAGATGTACTGCCAAGGGCTTGACGTTCTTTTTGATAGTGCCGGGCCGCTTAGTGGTGCTGTCCTGGCGCAGCAGCCACACGACGGCTTGCTCGGCGTCGCCGCAGGCAAACTTGGCGAAGGCCGGCGAGGAAAGCTGTACTTCGTGGTTCAGGTTGCGGCGCCGAAACCTGGCCCAGTCGATCAGGTTCACAAAGCCGGCGAGGCTGCGCTGGGCGGCCCGCATGCCGTGGGTCAGCACGTGCGGGTGGCGGTTGGGCCAGCGCATGCCGCCGCCGGCTGCGCCCGAAGCTAGGTGCGACCACTGAATGTGCCGGAAATACTCATCGTCGAAGGCCTCAGAAAGGGTGCGGCGGCGGTCCTTGAAAGTGTGAATCGGGCCATGCTCACTATCGAAGAACGGCCTAGGTACGTGCAAGTGCTCCAAGGCTTCCCGCACCAAGACGCCCGTGCAAAGGGCTGAGCCAACTGTGTCTTTGGGGTTGTCGATGGTGGCCGCGTCGTAGAAGTGAGTCGAGGCAAAATCCAGCTGTGGGTGGCGGAAGATGACGTCGGCTACGGCTGGATGGTCGCGCAGCACGGGGCCGAACAGCGACACGGTTTGCGGGTGTGTGCGGCCGTAGCACCTCATCTCCACCGCACGCAAATGGCTGCTGATTTCGCTGACGAAGTCATAAAAGGCCGCAGTGCTGTTGCCAGCATGGGCCGGGTGAATCTCGTTCCACAAATCCCAGGCAAACAGCGCCCCGCTGCCACCCCAGCGCTCCGCCGCGAAAGTCAGGCGGTTCTTGATGGCCGCGAGCATATCAGGACTCAGCAGCCACTGCATGCGGTCGGCGCAGGGCCCACCATTAAGTTGATTATAAGGATGTTTGTGCCAGCGAATCCACATCCAGAACGTGTCGTAGGGGGTGAGCAGCACGCGCATGCCGTACTTTTCGCACAAGGCAAACAGATCGTCCCAGAGGCGCACCATGTTCGGCTGAAACTGCCCCACCGGCCGCTCGATGTAGCGGTTTTCGGTCTGGCAATACTCCAGCATGAAACGCAGGCAGTTTACCCCATGACGCGCCAGCCAAGCTAGGTGCCCCTCTACAGCCGCTAGGTTTTTGCGGCGAAACAAGCCCGCAAAGTCCGGCCACGTGATGGCATCGTTCTGCCCGATAGGCGTCCAGTTCTGGCCTTCTTCCGTGATGAAGTAGGGCGCGTTGGGGGCAACCTGAATCCAGGGTAAGCTAGCTTTTGGGAGTGGTTCTTTAGGTGCTGGAGCTTTAATGGCGCTAAGCTGCATCATTTAAAGGAGAGTGTTGAAGAGAAAGTAGCGCGAAGCTCCAGCTTGCGCATCGTTGAACGATAATTAACCGTGACGTTCTGACGATTGTCGTTCAACGATGCGCGAAGCTGGAGCTTCGCGCTACATGCTTACGCCTATTGCTTCCGTCGGCCTGCCAGGATGCGGAAGAAGGAGCGGGTATTGATTTCCTCCTTGCTGAGGCCCGTGGCTACAATTTCTTCCTCCGTGATGGCGCCGCAGTTCAGGGCTTTCAGGAAGAAGTTGAGCAAGCCCTGGCCCGTAGCCGCGTCGTCGAAAATGTCGCCGGTGAGAGTGGAAATGGCGGCGCGCTCCACGAAGGTTTTGAGGCGAAATACGGCGTCGTCGTAGCTGCTGAGGAAGAAGTTGTAGGTAGCGGCGTAGCGCATGGGCAGCTGCGCCGGATTCAGGTCCCAGCCTTGGTAGAGGCCGTTGATGAGCGAGTGGGTGGTGTGGTGAAAACCCTGGCGCCAGGCGTTGTGCACCGAGTCGCGGTTTTCCTTCTGCTGCTCAAAGCTCAGGTTTTCGCCCCGGTGCGGACCGATGGGCATCACATTAGTAGCCCCATCGGAGAGGAAGATGCCGGTGCCGCCGAGGGCCACTTTGGTCATGTGGTGGGCAAAATCGCAGACGGGGTGGGCCATAGTCTGATACTTGGCCGTGATGCCTGCCGACGCGGTGTAGTCGTAGGTGCCGAAGTGCGCGGCAACGCACCGGCCTTCGCTCGCCCGAACGATGCGCATCAGCGGATTGCGGCCTTCCTCGTCCATGATGATCTGGGTGGCTTCTACCATTGTCTCCATGCGTAAGGTGCCGGGAGCTAGGTTATTGGCTTTTTCCAGCAGCTCAAACAAACGCACCATCGTAGTCATCTGCTCGGGGATGGTCACCTTGGGCAGCATCACCACGAAGTTGGCGGGCAGCTTGCCGCCGGTTTTCTCTAGCAGCGTGGTCAGGAAGATGTCGAGCGTACGCACGCCGCGGTACTTTAAATCTTCCGTAAATGGCTTGATGCGAATGCCGATGAAAGGCGACAGGGTGCCGTTTTGCATGCCCACGGCAACTTCGTTGGCTGCTTGCACAGCGGTGGCGTCTTCCTCCGCGTCGGGGCGGTTGCCGAAACCGTCTTCGAAGTCAATCCGAAAATCCTCGACGGGCTCCGTCCGGAGCTTCTTCACAATCTTGTTATAGACCGAATAAGCCAGCCAAGCATGTTCTTTTTTGCGCTCCGCTTCGCTGATAGTATCTAGGCGGGAAGTCAGCTCAGCAATGTCTTTTTCCAGCGTGGGCAGGTGCTCGTAGTTCTTCAGCTGCAGCACTTTAGCTAGCTCTACGAAGTTGGGGGCGTACGTTTTGAGATTATTTAGGGCAATGTCGCCCATGCGCACGCACGTATCCGCCTTGAACAGGTTGGCACCGCCGTACACCGTATGCACCGGCTGACGGTCGGGCTTGTCGCCGGGGTAGGTTTGCTGAAACTTGAGGTTGGCAACGCCTAACTGATTAAGTAATTGCTCTTTATCAGAATCTTGTATGCTGAGCTTCATGGGAGGGAGAAATGTAGAGACGCTATACTTTGCGTCTTTTCGTTGCTGATGTTGTTTGCCTAGGTCACTCTAGGTCGAGTTGTTCAACGTAGAGACTTCAATTGTTACGCCTCTACATCGTTCAGGAGCCACGGTAAGTGGAATAGCCGAAGGGGTTCAAGAGCAACGGCACATGGTAATGCTCCTGCGTCTGAACCGAAAAAACGATTTCCACAAAGGGGTAAAAGGTAGTCGTGCCTAGCTGGTCGAAATACGCTTGGGTGAGAAACTTCAGCTTGTAAGTCCCAAAAGCTAGGAGCTCGTCCTTGGGCAACAGGTCCGTGATGCGACCATCCTGGTTCGTGGTGCCACGGGCTAGCTCTTGCCAGGTGTCTTCGGGTTGGCTGTATAGAATGATGGAAATGCCTTGGGCTGGTTTGCCGCGGGTCGTGTCCAAGATGTGGGTCGTGAGTTGGCTCATGCGGCTAACAGCTTTTCGAGGCGAATCTGGGTAATTTTAGCTTGCTCGCCCATGGCAATCTTGATTTCATCCGCAGGCAAATTCGGGAGCCTAGCTTGGAGCAGCGCCAGCATTTCCGCCGCCGATTTGCCCGTGGCACACACAATAAAGATGTAGCCGAACTTCTCCTCGTAGCCCCGGTTGCCTTCGGCCAGCGCCGCTAGCACTTCCTGCGACGCTTGCTTCACGGCACCTTGCTCGCCAGCGGCCCAGGTGCTGGTGCTGGCAAACTTCTCTTTCAATGAGTTGATGTCGCCAATTTTGGGGTGATGCATGAAGGCTTCGAACCAGTCGCTTTCGGCTAAGTTGTACCAGATTTCGCGGGCTTTATTGAACAGCGCTTGTTCGTCAGATACAGGAAAGAGCTGGCACATATCTTCTATCCAGGCCGTGGCGCCGCAGCACTTGCCGAGTGTAAGAGCTAGGGTGGGCCTGTCGAGTTGGTTGAGTTCGGCGAGAGTCATAGGTCTTCGGTTACACCACCGTCGGGAAGCGGTTGACGTTCTTGTAGTAGATGTACACCGAAGGCTCCTTGCCCATCGTCGTGGCCCACTGTTGGCAGTAGGGCGCCATCCAGATCGAGTCGCCTTTCTTCACCGGATACCACTCCTGATCAAGCATATACACGGCCTGGCCTTGCAGGTAAAGCAGGCCGTGCTCCATGATGTGGGTTTCAACCATCGGCAGGTGCCCACCTAGGTCGTAGGTGAAGATGTTCACGGCCATGTCGAAACCTGGTTCATTGGGCAGCAGCTCCTGAATGCGCAAGGCCTCATCGTTCATATAGATAGGCGCTTTCGAGTCGTCCTTCTCGCCGAAGAAAACGCCCGGTACCGCGTAGCCCTCCAGCGGCTCATATACTTTGTGGAAAGTCAGAATCTGAGTGCCTTCCGTCGGGTTCTGAAAAAGGTATTCTTTGCCAATTGGCACGTACAAGAACTGGTTCTGGGTCAGAGTCTTCGTCTCGCCCGATACACTGACTTCAAGCTGGCCCTCTACCACGTAGAAGAAGATTTGCGAAGCCAGGGTTTTGCCCTCCAATCGGCCGCCAGCACGCAGGCTGATGATAGTTTGGCACAGACGGGCGCCCATCTGCTCGTTGATGATGACGTTGACCGTGCAGTTGGTCCAGCCCGGCACGTTGCTGTTGATATAACCGTCGGGACTGATAACGGCGTGGTTGCGCTTGACGACGGAGCGGGTCAGGGCGGAAATTTCCATAGGGTAGGAGAGTGGGAGATTATCAGTCCAAGCAGAGTCGCGGAATCGGGGTTACCAACCTAGGTGATTGTTTCAGATTTCCCGCTCAACTCGGACTGACAAGTAAGAGGAAATGAGTGAGGAAAGAAAACGGTCGGTGACGTGCAGCGCGGCGGCCAGGTCGCGCTCCTCCACGTTTTCCAGCGGATTATGGCTGATGCCCTTGAAGCAGCGCACAAATAGCATCGTGGCCGGCGCAACCGCTGAGATGGGCACTGCATCGTGGCCGGCGCCGCTCACCAAGGACACGACTTCGTAGCCGGCTTCGGTAATGGCCTGAGCCAGCAGGTTGTTCATTTCCGCATTGCAGGCCACGGGGGCGGTTTGCTGAACGAGGTTCCAGACTAGACCTAGGGTGCGGCGCTGCGCAATGGCTTCGGCGTGCGTGCGTAGCGCTTCGTAGGCGCTGGTTAAGCGCATGGCGTCGGGGCTGCGCAGGTCCAGGCTGCACGTTACGTCGCCGGGAATGACGTTGCTGGCGGCGTTGCGCACGTCGAGCTTGCCCACCGTCGCGACGATGTGCTCTTGGCGGGCGAGGCCAAACTGCTCAACGGCCAGCACGAACTCCGCCGCGCCGGCCAACGCATCCTGGCGCATGTTCATGGGCACCGTGCCCGCGTGGCCGGCCATACCGCGGAAGGTGACTTCCACGCGCTGCTGCCCGGCAATGGCCGTAACTACCGCCACCGGAATATCCCGCTCCCATAGCACCGGCCCTTGCTCGATGTGCGCCTCAAAGTACCCGAGCCAGTCGGCCGCCGGAATAGCATCGAAAGCTAGCTGCTCCACGTTGCCGCCCATTGTGGTGATGGCATCGGTGAGCGTAATGCCTTTATTGTCTTGCTTTTGTAGTAAACTTTGATCGAATGAGCCGGCCACCACTTTGCTACCTAGGTAGGTGGTGTGATAGCGCACGCCTTCCTCGTCGCTGAAGGCAATCAGCTCGATGTGGAACGGCAGCTGCACTTGCTGCTGCACGAGTTGCTCCAGCATATCCAACCCGAGTAGCACGCCAAGCGGACCATCGAATTTGCCGGCATTCACCACCGTATCGATGTGCGAAGCCAGCACGAAAGTTTTGGCCGCTGGGTTCTGGCTCACGAGTCGGGCGCGCAGGTTGCCGATGCTATCCACGCGCACGGCCAAGCTGGCGCCTTCCATCCAACTTTGCACCAAGGCACGACCCGTCAGAAACGCCGGTGTGCCGAACCTGCGCGTTATACCCTGCGTGTCTTCGCTGATAGTAGCCAGCTCCTGAATGCGCCGCATGATGCGGGTGGCGCGGGTGGTGTAGGTATCCACTTAGTGCTTGATTGTGCAGACGTTGGTTCGCGCAGAAGGCGCGGAAGATGTTCTAGAACGACTCAGCGCCCTCCGCGAAATCACTGCGCCCTCTGCGGGAACCAACGTCTGCCTTTTAAATACGGGTGATGATTTCGCCCTGGTTAAGCTGCAAGAACGTCGGACGGTGGTACACAAGTTGGCCTTTCAGAAAGGTTTGCTCCACTACGCCGCGCAGCTGCTGACCAATATAAGGCGACACGTTGTGTTTATGGTGAATCATGTCGGCCGTAACTTGAAAGGATTGCTCGACATCCAGCACAACGAAGTCAGCATCATAGCCTTTCGCGATTCTGCCTTTGCGGTGTGCCTGCCCAATGAGCTTCGCGGGGTTTTTGCTCAGCCACCGAGCTAGGTCGGGGAGCGTAGCGCCACGCTTTTGGGCCGCAGTCCAGAGGACTGGCAAAGCGAGTTGGAGCGAAGCAATGCCGCCCCAGGCCGTCGTGAAGTCACCGCTTTCGAGTTGCTTCAGATCAGGAGGCGCGGGAGAGTGGTCGGTGGCTACGAAGTCGATTATACCAGTTTGTAGCGCTTCCCAGAGCTGGTCGTTGTTGGCCTTCTCCCGAATGGGTGGGGCGCACTTAAACTGCGTTTGGCCGTCTCGAATATCCTCAGCATTGAAAAACAGATAGTGCTGCCCCGTTTCTACGGTCAGTGGCAATCCTATGGCTTTTGCCGCTGCAATGGGCGCAATGGAGTTGGCCGATGACAAATGCACGATATGCGTGGGACAGTTGTACTCCTCGCACAACTGAATCATCAGCGCCACCGCTTCGTCCTCCCAGGCTTTAGGCCTAGAGGCTAGGTAGTTCTGGTAGGAGCGTTTGTTGCCTAGCTTCCAGGTATTGTCGTCTGTGGTCAGCTCGCAGTGCACCAGCAGCGGCAGGCCGTGGCGCGCCAAGATCGGCATCACTTGCCGCAAGTCCTGCTCGGTAGCATTGGGGAAATCGTCGATGCCGGAGTGGGTCAGGAAGGCTTTAAAACCTAACACGCCGCGGGCAATCAGGCCTTCCACTGCGCCCGCATTGCCGGGTACGATGCCACCCCAAAAGCCGCAGTCCGTGTGTAGTTGACCTTTCGTAGCAGCTAGCTTCTGCTCAAGATTAGCCACGGAAGTCGTTACGGGAGCCGAGTTCAGCGGCATATCCACGAGTGTTGTGACTCCGCCGGCCAGGGCGGCGCGGGTGGCCGTGTTGAAGCCTTCCCATTCGGTGCGGCCAGGCTCGTTGATGTGCACATGCGGGTCAATCAGGCCAGGCAACAGGGCCCGGTCTTGCACGTCGAGCACGGGGCAATTCACGGCGGTGCCAGTGGGCACTACGTCGACAATGCGGCCATTTTCCACCAGTACCAACGCTTCTTGTATTCCTGCGGGCGTGACGACACGCGTACTTTTTATTCCTGCCTCCGGCATGTGGTGTGCGCTTTTTCTCTAGATTGAGAGCCTTCTCTTTAAAAGAAAGCTGAACAAAATGAATATAAAATTGGGAATCAATGCCTACGGCAAAAATGCGGTTAACCTGTCCAAAATCATCCGGCACGCCGACCACCACGAGTTCCGGCAAGTGTCGGTGAGCGTAGCGCTGGAGGGGGATTTCGACACCGCACATACCCTAGGTGACAATTCTAAGATTTTACCCACTGATACTCAAAAAAACACGGTGTACGTGCTGGCCAAAGAGCATTTTACCTCTACCATTGAAGAGTTCGGCTTGTACCTGGCTAATTATTTCCTCACCAACAATCCACAAGTCAGCAAAGCCAGAATCGAGATTCTTGAACACGCCTGGCAGCGCATGACCTTCGATGGCAACGCATACACGCACGCTTTCACGGGGGGCAGCACCGAAAAGCGCCGCACCATTGTGACGCAAACGGCTACCGGCGTGCAGGTATCATCTGGTTTGCAAGATCTACTTCTGCTGAAAACCACCGACTCAGCCTTTGAGAACTACATCAAAGACCAATACACGGTGCTGAAAGAAACCGCCGACCGCATCCTGGCTACCAAGTGCGAGGCTATGTGGGAGTACACCACGACTGGCCTCGATTTTGAAGCTACTTACCAGAAGATCCACACATCGTTGCTGCACACCTTCGCCCACCATAAAAGTCTTTCGGTGCAGCAAACCTTATATGCCATCGGCGAGCAGATTTTGCTCGATAATGCAGTGGTGAAGGAAGTCAGCCTCATTATGCCCAACAAGCATCACATTCCCTTCAACCTAGAGCAGTTTGGGGTGGAAAACAAGAATGAGATTTTTATTGCCACTGATGAGCCGTTTGGCTACATCACCGGTACAGTGGTGCGAGACTAGGTGTGGCGCGCAGCGCTGCTTTGCATATCGTTGTACGACTTGACCTAGGTTGTAGAGTATAGTTCAGTGATACGCGCAGCGCAGGCTTCGTGCTACAGTCCGTTTTTCACCGCAATAAGCTGCGCGGCGATGCTAATGGCTATTTCCTCCGGCGTCTGACTCTTAATCGGCAAGCCAACCGGCGCGTGTAGTCGCTCCAGCTGCTCCGGCGAGATGCCTTCAGTTCGGTAGTCACTTAGCATCTTCTCAATCTTTTTCTGGCTGCCGAGCACGCCCAGAAACTTTAGGTTTTTGTTCAGCAACGCCCGAAGCGCCACATCATCCGTGCGGTAGCCGAAAGTCATAACCACAACATATTGGTTTTCTCCTTCGGGCACCAGCGTAGCTAGGTCGCTGTAGCTGTCTACCACGGCCTTTTTGTGAGCGTAGTTATTGGCTAAGAAGGTGTTGAGCTCGGGCCGGTCTTCGTAGAGCCGGATGTGGAAGTCGAGCGGGCGCATGAGGCGGGAGAGAGCCAGCGCACAATGCCCGCCACCAATGATGTGCAGTTGGTTCTTATACCCTAGCTTTTCCTGGTAAAGCCAATCTTCTTCCGACGCTTGCGAGAAGATATAATCCTGACCTAGGTCCTGATCAAGCTCAAAGGCTAGCCCTGCCGGCGACAACGTGAGCCCGCCCGCCTGCTCCAGTTCCAAAGCGTTGATAATTCTCTGTACCGCAGCCTCATCAGCCGGACGCACCGGATAAAGCAGGATGGTCTGCTCGCCGGAGCAAATCATGCCGCTCTGGTCTTTGGAAGCCGTTTTGTTGTGAATTTGGCGGTGGAGGCTAGATTGCGGCGCGGGTTGCGCGAGCCGCTCGTGGGCGAGCTGCACCAGCTTGTGCTCCATAATGCCGCCTCCGATAGAGCCCTGCATGGCGCCGGCCGCATTCACGATCATCCGAAAACCCTGCCGGCCTGGACTGCTGCCGGTACTTTGCACCACATAAAGCAGCATCGCCGGTACGCCTCGCCGCAGACTTTCGCTAAGAAGTTGCCACGCGGCTAAGGCTCGTTTCATGCAAGTTGGTAGCGCCCGTGCCCGTTGGCGGATATAAGCCCAGCAATACCTTTTCGGGCGTCAGCGGGGCATCAAAAGCGAGGGGAGAAGCAGGGTTGAAGGCTTTAATGGCGTTGCGCAGAGCGAAGTACGTTCCGATGCCGTACATAAACGGCGGTTCGCCCACTGCTTTGGAGCGCAAAATAGCTAGGTTGTCTGTATCGGTATCCAGTGCATCAATGGCTATTTCCTGCGGCACCGAGTAGATGTCCGGGATTTTATAGGTCGACAGCGTATTGGAGCGCAGACGACCAGCTTGGTCATAAAGCAGCTCCTCCAGCGTCATCCAGCCAATACCCTGCACAATCCCACCTTCAATCTGCCCGCGGTCGATGGTTGGGTTCATACTGGCGCCGAAGTCGTGTACTACCTTCACCGCATCCACCGAGTAAGTGCCACGCACGCAGTCGACCGTAGCAACTGTAATGGCCGTGCCATAAACGTGGTAGGCAAACGGATGGCCTTTCTCAGTCTTCTTATCAAAGTGTACCTCCGGCGTGGCGTAGTGTGCATGCTCTGAGAGACTTACGCGCTTCAGGAACGCCGCCGTTACCAGCTTTTTCCAATCCAGCGCCGTTTCTTCGCCATGCAGCAGCACTTGCTCATTCTTCAGCTCGATGGCTGTTTCGGGTGCTTGTAGCTCCTGCGCAGCCACTTGCTTCAGGCGTTCTACAATAGCCAGGCAGGCGAGTTGCACGGCTTTGCCGTTGAGGTCGGCGGTGGCGCTGGCGGCGGAAGGTGAGGTGTTGGCAATACGGTTGGTGCTGGTGGTCTGCATGCGCACCTTCGCCGGATTAATCGAAAATACCTGCGCGGCCACCTGCAACATCTTGGTATTCACGCCCTGACCCATCTCTACCGCCCCGGTGCTCACCTTCACGCTGCCGTCGTAGTAGACGTGTACCAAGGCCCGCGCCTGGTTCATGGAGGTGTTGGTGAACGAAATGCCAAAGCAGATCGGCATGAACGACAAGCCTTTCTTAAGCAGCGTATTGCTGGCGTTGAAGCGTTGCACTTCCTGGCGCAGCGTTTCTACATTGTATAAACTTTCCGCTTTGTGCCAGCAGGCGTGCGCCTCACTCACAGCCTTTTGCCCAAAAGGAAACTCGTCGCCGGTCTTGTTCAGGTTTTTCTTTTGAATAACGCAAGCGTCAATACCTAGCTCCTCCGCCACTTTCGCAATAGCCGACTCCATCACAAACTTGGCCTGGGGGCCACCAAAGCCACGAAAAGCAGTATTCGGTGGCAAGTGCGTGCGGCAGCTGTAGGCCGTAGCGCGCACATTCGGAATGAAGTAGGTGCTGGTCGTATGAAACAAGGTCCGCTCCATGATGGCCGGTGACAAGTCAGCCGCGGCCCCGGCATTCTGGTAGAAGTCTACTTCGTAAGCTAGGATGTTGAGGTCTTTGTCGAGCCCAATCTTGAAGTCAGAGGAATACGGGTGACGCTTGCCGGTCATCTGCATGTCTTCAAGCCGGTCGAGCACGTACTTCACGGGTTTACCTAGGTGATACGCAGCCAAAGCACACAACGCCACCCACGCATTGGCCTGATCCTCTTTGCCACCAAACCCCCCACCCAGGCGAATCACGTCGACTTCTACCTGGTGCATAGGTACTCCGAGCACGCGGGCCGCCGTGCGCTGGCTGGCCGTAGGGCTTTGCGTTGAGGAGTAGATCTTTAGTTCGCCGTTCTCCTGCGGAATAGCGTAGGCACATTGCGTTTCGATGTACAGGTGCTCCTGGCCATTTGTATCAGCGGAGCCCTCCACCACGTATTCACAGTGCTCCCAGGCTAGCTCGGGCGCACCTAGCTTGAAGGTGCGCGGCGGCACAATCAGTTCGCCCTGGGCATGCGCCACGCGCGGATCGGTAATAACGGGCAACGGCTCAATGGCTGCTTTGATCTTGCGCACGGCAGCTCGTGCCGCGTGGTCAGAAGTAGCTACCACGAAAGCAATTGGCATTCCGCAGAAATCTACCTCGTGCTCAGCCAGAAGCGGCTCGTCGGGAATGATGCCGCCGATCTGGTTTTCGCCAGTGATGTCCTTGTGCGTGAAGATGCGCACCACGCCCGGCTGTTGCATGGCTTCCGCTAGGTACAATTGCTCAATATGCCCGTGCGCCACGGGCGAGATAAACGCCGCCCCGAACAGCGTGCCCGCGACGAGCGGAATGTCATCCAAATAGAGTGACTGACCCTTGACGTGGGTGCTGGAATCAATGTTCTTCATAGTAGTACTCGAAATCGAAGAGGTAGAGACACCTACCTTGAGTCTGTCTCAGTCGTTGCTGATCTTGTTTGCCCCCACGCTACTCTGAATCTGGCGTTCCACGATGAGACACAAGTAGGTGTCTCTACACGTGCCTACCGCAGCAATTTCGTCGCATTCAGCTGCGGAAACAGTGTTAGGAAATGTGCCTTGATTAATTGACTGAGTAGAAGTCGCTTGTATGTCTCAGTGCCTCGCGCATCGCTGATAGGTGCGATTTCCAACTGGGCTAGCGCTACCGATTCTAAAATTATCTCTTCCGAAATCTCCCTGCCGACCAAATAGGTTGAAGCCTTAGGTAGCAACCTCGGTGTGGGACCCACCCCACCAGCCGAAAGGCTAGCTGCCGTGATAAAGCCGTCAGAAACGGTCAGGTGGCAGGCTGAATTGACACTGGCAATATCCAGGTGCGTGCGCTTGCTAACCTTCTCGAAGTTGAACTTTGTGTGCGCATCGGGTAGCTCAAACCAGATAGCTGTGATGCTCTCCTGCGGTGTTTTGACCAACTGTTTATAGCCTTGATAAAACTCCCGCAACGCCATTTGCCGCGCCATTTCGCCATCACTAAGCACCAACTGTGCATTCAGCGCCAAAAACATAATCGTCAGGTCACCAATGGGCGAGGCATTAACGAAGTTGCCTGCCACCGTAGCCATGTTCCGGATGGGCGTGGATGACACTAGGCGCAAAAAGCTACGAAACTCAGGGAAGAACTCGCGCAGCACCGTCGATTCAGCTAAGTCCGTTACGGTAGCTGCGCCACCAATTACGCACCGATTACCTTCTCGTGTAATACCTCGTAAGCTAGGTTGATCGAAAAGAAACTGAGCGGTCAGCTCCCGCATTGTTTCATGCTTTTGCACGTAAAGGTCCGTGCCGCCACCTACAAACTGGGGCACGCCATCAGGCACGCGACCGTTTAGCCTAGCTTCCGCAGCCAGGGCCCGCAACCTAGGTTTAATGCCAGCAAAGTAGTCAGGCAAGATCTGCCGCTGAGCCACAAATGTTGTGGGTTCCTCCCCATTGCGCTCTTCCAGCAAATGTGCCACGCGGGCCGCCGCCCGCTCAATGGACTTGTAGCCGGTGCAGCGGCAAATATTGCCGTCCACAGCCGCAACCGCATTTTGGCAAGTAGCTTCTTTTTCGCTCAAGCAAAAGCCTGCCAGCGACATCACAAAACCTGGCGTGCAGAATCCGCACTGCGTCGCCGATTCGTCCACTATCGCCTGCTGAATTGGGTTAAGTCCTTTTTGGTTAAGGCCTTCCACCGTTACCACGTGCTTGCCTTGCAGGTTGCCGAGGGGGGTGAGGCAAGAGGTAAAGGAGCGGTACCGTAGCTGGGCGCCAGTAAGTTCGCCTACCAACACTGTGCACGCGCCACAGTCGCCTTCCCGGCACCCGATCTTAGTTCCTTTCAGATGCTGGTCGTAGCGGATGTAATCGAGCAGCACGGTGCCTGTCGGTAGCGTTGTGCTTACTTCCTGGTTGTTGAGAATGAACTTTAGCAAGAGGAAAAAGTATCAGGTTTCGTCTAAGATACCTAGTTTACTCTATACTAATGACAGGCAATGTGTGAAAATTTTCCGAACCAGGTGCTACTGATAGCTATTTTGGCCAGCCATCATAGATTGCCTGATTCGGCAGCAAAACCTAGCCTTCTATATGGTCAAGGTAAACTGAGAGCCTTTGCCTTTCATCGACGACTTGCGAATGACTAGGTCACCGGATATAACGAACGTACGAGGCTGAAAATCTTCCTTTTGCCGTACTTGCTCCAGAAAGAGACGGGCCGCTTGTTGGCCAATCCGGTAAGGGTGTAAATTTACCGTTGTCAGGCCTGGCTCAATCATAGAGGCCAGAAATTCGTCGCCGAATCCAACTACCGCAATATCTTCCGGAATCCGGATGCCGCGTTGCTTTAACGACTGAATCACGTCCAACGCATTGGTATAATTAATAGCAAAAATTGCATCTGGCGGTTCTGGCAGAGCCAGCCAGGTATCTAAAGCTGCCACTGCCGATTCCGTCCGGAAGTTGATGTGCGTTTGGTACTCTTCTTGGATGGGCAATCCATATTTACGCAATGCGCTTAAGTAGCCAGCCTTCCGGTTTTTGCTGATGAGCAACGACTCCGGGCCAGCCAAAATGGCAATCCGGACGCAGCCTTCCTGAATTAGGTGTTCCGTCACAGCAAAGGCGCCATCCCAGTCATCCAAGATTACTTTCGCGCTGTTCACCTCATCGCACACCCGGTCAAAGTGCACGATTGGAATGCCCCGGCACGCATCCTGCTTGACATGATCGAAGTTTTCGGTTTCGCGTGAGTGGCAAATCAACAGGCCGTCTACGCGGCTGGCGATAAGTGCCTGCACGTTGCTCACTTCTGTCTGGTACGACTCCTTCGACTGGCAAATCATGACCCGATAGCCTTCTTCGGCAGCTACCTGCTGAATGCCGCTAACAGCCGTAGCGAAGAAAGGACGCTCAATATCTGGTATAATCACCCCGATTGTGTGCGTTTCACTTCGCTTTAAGCTTTGCGCGAGCAGGCTAGGTTGGTAGTCGAGCTGGCGCGCGACTTCCAGAATTGCTTGCCGGGTAGTAGGGCTAATGTCGGTGTGCCCATTGAGAGCCCGCGAGACGGTGGAAGAAGCTACCCCCAACGCTTTAGCCACGTCCCCAATGGTCGTTTGGTGCCGCTTACGTTCAGGCGCCGGCGCCGATTTAGCATCTGTGAAATGGTAATCACAGGTTTTACAAAAAAAACGTTGCCGGCCACGGATAAATCCTGCACGCATGACACCATCGGCCAATCCACACTTCGTACACTTAATCATATAGTGATTGTATTATCTACGTGCAGAGGCGAAATCCTACGCAAAAGGCACACATTACATCGTTTCATTATTCGAAGATAATCTTCTGAATATTTTTTGAGAAATTATTGCGATATTTACCTATCACAAACGTTTCCGAAAACGTTTGTGATCTTTTTGTTTCGAAAACATGAGTTTCAGTATGCTCTGTGCTAGTTTTGGATGTGATTACTCCCTTATCTTCGGATAAGAAATCACGATCAATAGCGATAGAAGGTAGCCTGCCTTCAACAAAACTTCTGTTCGCTTTTGCAAGCGATTTATAATTTTTCTTAGATAAAGTAGAGTATGCTGCACACAATGCGCTGGTTTGGGCCGCACGACCCAGTGTCACTATTTGCCATTCGCCAGGCTGGCTGCACCGGCGTAGTAACGGCATTGCACCAGTTGCCAGTAGGCGCCGTTTGGTCGGTAGAAGATATCAAGGCGCGTCAGCAACTCATTGAGGCTGATAACCAAGAATATTCGCCCTTGCATTGGGCGGTGGTAGAGAGCTTGCCAGTGCATGAAGATATTAAAAAAGGCCTGCCTACTCGTGCTACGTACATAGCTAACTACAAGGAGTCGCTACGTAATCTGGCAGCCTGTGGCATCCGCACAGTATGCTACAACTTTATGCCAGTGTTAGATTGGTCACGCACCAATCTAAACTACGTAATGCCAGATGGCTCGCGGGCCTTACGGTTTGTGTGGCAGGATTTTGCCTTATTTGATCTGTTCATTCTTCGGCGTCCGGGTGCCGAAGCTGATTATGAGTCAGAAGTAATTGCTGCGGCGCGTCATCAATATAACCAGATGAGTGCTGAGCAAATAGCTGAGCTAACCAACACGGTATTGTTAGGGCTGCCTGGTTCCGAAGAAGCCTTTGAGCTAGCTAGCTTCCAATCGCTGCTTGATCAATACGCCAGCATCGATAGTCAGGCGTTGCGCCAGAACCTGTATTACTTCATTGAAGAAGTTGGTCCAGTTGCGACGGAGGTAGGAGTGAACCTTTGTATACACCCCGACGACCCACCTTACTCGTTGCTAGGTCTTCCCCGCGTAGTAAGTACCGAAGCCGATTTGGTGGAGTTGATGAAGGCATATGATGCCCCCGCAAATGGCATCACCTTCTGTACTGGTTCGCTAGGCGTGCGAACAGATAACGATCTAGCAGGTATCGTGCGGCGCCTGGGTGAGCGTATTCACTTCATCCATCTGCGAGCTACCAAGCGCGAGGAAAATCCGCGTAACTTCCACGAAGCCGACCACCTGACTGGCGACGTGGATATGTATGCCGTAGTGCGGGAACTTGTCTTAGAGGAGCAGCGTCGTGAGCAAACAGGACAGAGCATCTCAAACGTTCCCATGCGCCCTGATCATGGGCATCAGATGCTCGATGATTTAAATAAGAAAACCTATCCTGGCTACTCTGCTATTGGTCGTCTGCGCGGCCTAGCTGAGTTACGCGGCTTAGAGTTGGGTGTCCGCCGTTCTCTTGCTGCTCATACTACGCCAGCTGAACTCATCATTGCTCCTAATTCCTAATTCAGTGTCTAGTTCTATCAACCGGTCCTTTCTTCTGGCGAAGTTGCTTCTGCTGCTACTCGTCGTTGCTGCGCATCCTAGCGTAGCCGACGATGGGTATCGGTTATGGCTGAAGTATGACTTGATTCAAGATGCAGCTCAGCGAAAAGGCTACCAACGTGCTGCTCAGTTTGTTGCTATTGAGGGCACAGCGTCACCGGTGTTGCAGTCAGCAGCAAAGGAACTGCAGCTCGGATTGAAAGGGCTGCTCGGCCAGCCGGTGCCAGTAGTAGCAGCTAATGCCGGAAAAAAGCAGGGCGGCATCATTTTACGCGTTGCAAATGCTGCAAACGTTTCCGTAACCGATCCTACAGCTCAGCAAAATCGGGAAGGTTATCGGGTGTTTGTAGAACAGCGCAATATCGTAGTGAGCGGCCCAACAGATGCCGCCGTTCTCTACGGAACGTTTGCCCTGCTACGCCAAATCCAAACACGTCAACCGCTTACAAACCTAGCTCTTACGAGCACTCCCAAAATACAGTACCGTCTACTGAACCACTGGGATAATCCAAATGGTACTGTAGAGCGCGGATACGCTGGCTCATCGATCTGGAAGTGGTATGAGCTGCCGGAACTGCTCGACCCTCGCTACGAAGATTATGCACGCGCCAATGCTTCTATCGGGATCAATGGTGTGGTTATCAATAATGTGAATGCTAGTGCTAGGTATCTTACCCCGGAATATCTGCGGAAGGTAGCCGCTCTGGCTGGTGTGTTTCGCGCTTACGGTATTCGGGTGTATCTATCCGTATTCTGGGCTGCACCTAAAACAGTAGGCGGGCTGCCTACTTCTGATCCGCTCGATCCACGCGTACGGCGCTGGTGGACCGATAAGACGAATGAGATTTACCAGACAATCCCCGATTTTGGTGGCTTTCTGGTGAAAGCTAACTCCGAAGGTGAGCCAGGTCCGCAAGACTACGGCCGCAACCATGCCGAAGGGGCCAACATGCTGGCGGAAGCTCTAGGTCAGCACGATGGGATTGTGATGTGGCGTGCATTTGTATACAAGGCTAACTCCAATGGAGACCGGTTCAAGGAAGCCTACGAGGAGTTTAAGCCACTTGATGGTAAGTTTGCCTCAAAAGCGTTGGTACAGGTGAAAAATGGCCCTATCGACTTTCAGTCTCGTGAACCATTTCATCCTTTGTTCGGTGCCATGCCGAGCACACCTTTAGTGTTGGAAGTACAGCTTACACAGGAATACCTAGGTTTTGCTACGCACTTGGTTTACTTGGCACCACTTATTAAGGAATGCCTGGAAGCTGACACGTACGCAAAAGGGAAGGGTTCAACAGTAGCTAAGGTAGTCGATGGCAGCTTAGATAATCATAAAATCAGTGGTATTGCTGGTGTTGCCAACATCGGCTCTGACCGCAATTGGACCGGGCACCCGATGGGCCAGGCAAACTGGTACTCCTTTGGGCGACTTGCCTGGGATTATACCTTGTCAGCAGAAACGATTGCCCAGGAGTGGACCCGCATGACCCTGACTACGGAGCCGCAGGCGGTAAATACCATCGCGGATGTGCTGGTGAAGTCGCGTGATATCTATGTGCGCTATACTACACCCTTAGGTCTGCACCACATCATGGGGCAAAGTATTCACTTCGGACCAGAGCCCTGGCTGTCAAAAAGTGCCCGTCCCGACTGGACCGCCATCTACTACCACAAAGCCGACTCAATAGGGCTAGGTTTCAACCGCACGGCAACCGGCAGCAATGCCTTAGCCTTATATAAGCCTGAAGTGCAAAAGGAGTGGGGCAACCCGCAGACCTGCCCGCCAGACTACCTGCTTTGGTTCCACCATGTGCCGTGGAAGCAAACAATGAGCACCGGCCGCACCCTCTGGAATGAGATCTGCTACCGCTACTACACCGGCGTCGACTCGGTGACGTGGATGCAGCAGCGCTGGGAACAGGTGAAGCCTAGCATCGATCCGGTGCTGCACGCCGACATAACTGCTCGTTTGCAAATCCAGCACAAAGAAGCCATCTGGTGGCGTGATGCCTGTGTGCTCTACTTTCAGAGCTTCTCCCGGCAGCGCATTCCGGCACCTTTCACCCAGCCTGACCGCTCACTCGAGGCAGTTAAGCAGATCGTAGATATCTACCAGATGAGATAATCATTTGACAAATAAGTAACTGCATAGCATACACAACATGGATCATCTGGAAAATCATACAAATCATACGGAAACCCTGGCTCAGCAGAATCCTTTTTCGCTGGAAGGCCGACTAGCCTTGATTACAGGTGGCGGCAGCGGCATTGGGCTTGAAATTGCCCGTTGCATGGTGCAAGCAGGTGCTACTGTGGTTATTACAGGCCGCCGGGAACAACCCCTAAAAGATGCCGTAGCTGCCCTGGGATCTTCAGCTGAATACCTGGTGAACGACGTTGGCGCGCTGGACTCGCTTGAGGGTTTGGTCGAGCAAATTGAGCAGTCGTGGGGACCTCTGGATATCCTAGTAAACAATGCCGGCATCAACCTGAAGAAGCCGGCACTGGAGGTAACGGACGAAGAGTTTAACCGCATCATTCATACCAACCTAAACTCGGTATTTGCGCTTACTCGTGCCTGTGCCAAGCGCATGGTAGCACGTCGCAATGGTGTTATCCTGATGATTTCTTCGATGGCCGCCTACTACGGTATTGATCGGGTAGTAGCTTACGCTGCTTCTAAATCGGCAGTGGAGGGTATGGTAAAAGTGCTGGCTTCCGAATTCTCAGGTGCCAACGTCCGGGTTAATGCTATTGCGCCGGGCTTCATCGAGACCGAGATGAGCCGTACCGCTATGAACAACGACCCTGACCGCCGTGACCGCGCCATGCGCCGCACGCCGATGGGGAAATTTGGTCAGCCTCAAGACATTGGCCACGCTGCTGTTTTTCTTTCCTCCGATGCTGCCCGCTACATCACGGGAGCTTCTCTGCCGGTCGACGGCGGTAATTCAATTGGCTTTTAACTTATTTCTCAACAACATTTCCCACCTATTATGAAAGCACCTTTATATGCTGCCATGCTACGCTTCGGGCAACCTGTAGCGCGCGGTGCAGTAGTTCTGTCCCTCCTCGGCTTGACGCCGACTCTGGTGATGGCCCAAACGGGTCGGACGGTTACAGGTCGAGTCACCGGATCTAACGGCGAAGGAATACCCGGCGTAACTGTAGTAGTAAAAGGTACGAGCCAAGGTACCGGCACTGATGCCAGCGGTAATTTCAGCCTAGCTGTACCAAACGACAATACCGTTCTGGTAATTAGCTCTATTGGCTTCGTGAAGCAGGAAGTGCCCGTAGGTAGCCGCACGACCCTCGATGTGAAGCTTGCCACTGAAACCACCGCCCTGAACGAAGTTCAGGTAGTAGGTTACGGTGTACAGAAGAAAAGCCAGGTAACAGGCGCTATTTCGTCGGTAACGGAAGAGCAGCTGCGCGATGTACCGGTTGCTAACGTTGGTCAGGCCTTGCAGGGCCGCGCTGCTGGTGTTACTATCTCTAGCACCAGTACTACACCTGGGCAGAGTCCAGTAATTCGTATCCGCGGTAACCGCTCGATTTCAGGAAGCAACGATCCGCTGCTGGTAGTAGATGGCATCCCCTTTGATGGTAACCTCAACGACTTGAACCCAGATGACATCACCTCGCTGGAAGTATTGAAAGATGCTTCTTCGACGGCTATCTACGGTGCTCGTGGTGCCAACGGGGTCATCCTGATTGCAACCCGCCGTGGTAAATCGGGTGCTCCTCGTGCAACCTACAGTGGCTATTATGGCACGAAGAAAGCCTATGGACTCTACGATTTGCAAAATGGGCAGGAGTACTACAACTATCGCCTCGAAGCTTATCGTACTCAAAACCCGAACTACGACCCGAACACGGCTAGTACGTTCCTGACGACCGACGAACGAGCTAACTACGCAGCTGGCCGCACTACCGACTACCAGGATCTGCTGTTCCAGAATGGTCACATCCAAAACCACGTTATTGGCGTATCGGGTGGCAATGACCAAACGCAGTATTCGACTTCGCTCGGCTACTACGATGAAACAGGTATTATCCCGGTGCAGCGCTACCAGCGTTATTCGCTACGCGGAACGCTCGACCAGCAGATTGGCAAACGGGTGAAAATTGGGGTGAACACGTTGAATACCTACAACGTCTCCGATGATCCGAACGTCAACATTCTAAACCAGATTCTGACGACCAGCCCACTTGCTTCTACTACTGATGCTAATGGGAATCAGATTCTATACCCGAACGGAGATACTGCCGGATCTAACCCTTTGACCCTGTACACTACGGATGCACATAAAGACCAAAACCGTCGGATCCGTACCTTCAACAGTCTCTACGGGCAAGTAAACATCCTGAAAGGCCTAGACTACCGACTCAACCTAGGTTTGGATGTTCGCTCTGAAAACAACGGCACCTTCTACGCTGCTAATACGCCGCAAAACGGTGGTGGGCAAAGCACGGCTTCGCGCTCGAGCAACCTCGCTTTCAACCTGCTAACTGAAAACATTCTGACGTATAACCGTAGCTTCGGTAAGCACGACGTGAATTTCACGGGCTTGTACAGCTGGCAGGGCTATCGTTTCGATAATTCGAGCGTTGGAGCACGTAACCTGTTGGCTAACTACCAACTTTATAACAACCTAGGTGCTGGTACGCCTAACTCGGCTAGTAGCAGCCAACAACGGTGGGACATTATCTCCTACATGGCCCGCGCGAACTATGCCTACGACAATCGCTATTCGGCTACTCTGACCGTGCGGGTTGACGGCTCGTCGCGTCTGGCACCCGGTAACAAGTACAAGGCTTTCCCTTCAGCCGCCGTAGCGTGGAACATTGCCAACGAGTCATTCTTACAAGATCAGGCGTGGCTCAGCAACCTGAAATTCCGGGCTAGCTTAGGTCGCGTAGGTAGCACGGCGGTAAACCCCTACCAAACCTTGGGTGCCCTAGGTTCTGGCATCGGTAACGGCTACTATAACTATGGCCCGACTGGTGCAGTAGGTGTGGTGCCAAACAGCATTCCGAACCCTAACCTAGGTTGGGAGTACACGACTACAACGAACTTTGGCTTGGACTTCGGCTTCTTCGAGAACCGCGTAACGGGTTCGGTGGAAGTATATCAGCAGCGTACCAGCGACCTGCTGCTGCCTGATGCGCTACCAACCGCCAGCGGTTATGGCTCGTTTGTTCGCAACGTTGGTCAGACCCAGAACCGCGGTATTGAGCTTTCGCTCTCCACGGTGAACGTGCGCACAGCAAGCGGCTTTGAGTGGTCAACGGATTGGAACTTTACTGTAAACCGGGAGAAAGTACTTGACCTAGGTTTGAGCGATGCCAATGGTAATAAAATCAGTGATATCGGTAACCAGCGCTTCGTCGGCCAGCCACTCTATGTCTTTTTTGACTACAAGAAACTAGGTATCTGGCAGACGTCGGAGGCTGATGAAGCAAGAAAATATGGTTCTAAGCCTGGTCAAATCAAGGTGCAGGATACGGACAACAACGGTGTTATCAACTCCAATGACCGTGTGATTGTAGGAAACCGCCAGCCCAAGTTTGAGGCTGGTCTGACCAACCGCTTCCGCTTCAAAGGGTTTGATCTGACTTTCGTAGCGCTTACCCGCGTAGGAGCTACTGTAGTGGATCCAACGCTGTTCGGGCCAAACTACTTCACGACCAACACCGGTCGTCGTAACCAGGTTAACCTCAATTACTGGACGGCAACCAACCCCTCGAATGAATACCCACAGCCTGACCAGTCTTCTCGTGCAACCGAGTGGCCAACGTACGGACAGACACTGGCTTACCGGAACGGCACCTTCATCAAAGTGCGTAGCATCGACCTGGGTTATGCGCTACCGGCAACTTGGGCGAAACGAGCCTTCTTAAGCACAGCGCGCGTTTACGTGCAAGTACAAAATCCCCTGCTCTGGTCGAAGGATCAGTTCTTCAGGGATAACAAAGCCATCGACGTGGATGCCTTGTCCTATTCCACTCGCCTCGATGCAGGCCAACCTGGCGGTATTGCGTTTACGGGCGGTAACCCCAACAACACTACCGGTGGCACATCTGGTGGCAATGGCGTGAACTATCCTTTCACGCGAGCCTTCATTGTCGGCCTCAACCTAGGTTTCTAGGAGTGACGGAGTAGGTGAGTAACGGAGCATAGTATTGAATTATGTTGCTTAATTACTCTGTTACTCACCTACTCAGCTATTACCCTCACCTACTCAGTTAACCACTTAACTTTTCAGCGCACTGCGCTACTTGTATATGAAAAAAGTAGTATTAGTTACGTTAGGAACCTCCTTGCTCTTCGCTACAGCGAGTTGCAACAAGGACATCCTGGACGAAAACCCACAATCTATAACAACACCTAGCTTCTTGGGTACCCCACAGGGGATAGAAGCAGGCGTAACGGGAGTGTACTCGGGTCTGCGCATAATCCACGGCAATGACGCGGCGTTCTTCTCCACGGAAGCAGGAACGGACCTGTGGACAAATGGTATTTCGTCTAGCAGCGGACTAAACGATTACAACCTAACGGACCTTACTCCGGCCAATGCCTCCTCTACCTCGTTCATCTGGACCGCTTGCTACCAGTACATCAACGACGCGAATGGCGTGTTGCAGTATTCAACCACGGTGCAGGGCATGGACCCGGCTCGTCTGAAGCAACTAGTAGCCGAGGCCAAACTGCTACGGGCACACTATTACTTCGTGCTGGTACGGCACTTTGGAGATGTGCCGCTGATGTTGAGCTTCATTGACCAGCCCACCAAGGATATCAGCCGGGCGCCTCAGGCGGACGTGTACAATGCCATCATTGCGGACCTGACGGATGCCATGAATAACATTGCTGATAAGCCCGCACAGCCAGGTCGCGTCACACGCGCCACTGCCCTGCACATGCTGGCTAAGGTGTACCTGGAGCGTGCTACCTCGTCGTCTAAGCAAGGAGAGGACTACGCCAACGCCGCTAAGTATGCCAAGGAACTTATCGACAATCAGAGCCGCTACGGCCTAGGTCTGGAATCTGATCCGGCTACCGTGTTTACCGAAGGCAATGAGAATGGGAAAGAAGTACTCTTCAACGCTCAGTTCAGCGGTGACGCAAGCTTCAACCGAATTGACGGCTTCACCTTTGGTGGGGAAAACGTAGCTGCCTTCAACTTCCGCAGCCGCTATGATCTAGTAGCTAACATGGCCCGTGATGTCAACTATGGCCGTCCTTTTGCCCGCCACAGCACGACGTACTATCTGGAGAATTCTTACATCCTGCGCGATGCTAGCGGCAATGCATTAGAAACGGGTGCCCAGCTGCGTACGACCGATACCCGCTACAACAAATGGTTTACGACGCTTTATCGGGTGAATTCGCCTGGTGCTAACGCCGGTAGCGCCAGTGCAGTAGTAGGTGATACGGCTCTTTGGTATCCAGGTCGTGAGCTGCCAGCGGCTGTGCTGTCCCGCATTGCGGCCCGCAGGCCCGTACCATACCGGGTTATCCAGCCTAGCCAGTATACCACGGAGTACTTCCCGACGCTCAGCAAGTTTGACTCGCGCAACCGTACGTCGGTTAATGGTTTCTCAACTCGGCCGAACATTATCTACCGCTTGGCCGAAACCTACCTGATTGCGGCCGAAGCCTACTACTACCTAAGTAATCCAGGACAAGCCCGCGACTACATCAATACTGTACGGCGCCGGGCCGCAGCAACGGGTAAAACCACCCAAATGGAAATTACCGCTAATCAGGTCAATATCGACTTCATCCTCGACGAGCGTGCGCGTGAGCTATGCGGTGAGATGCTGCGTTGGTACGATCTGAAGCGTACTGGCAAGCTGCTAGAGCGGGTAAAGCTTTATAACCCACCGCTGACGAACCGCGCCAATGGTGTTTATGGCTCTAATGCTGCTGCCAACATCAAAGATTACCACGTATTGCGTCCTATTCCGCAAACGGAAATTGATCGTACTGGTCAAAAGATCACCCAGAATCCTGGGTACTAAATCAAACATATTTCTTCAGGAACGGCCAGTTATGCTGGCCGTTCCGCTTTTTGCTACTGTACGGCCGTAGCTAACTCGTTCTGTCAACATCTGCCGTTATTATTGTATACACGTTACTGCACTTCAATGAGAACCAGGTTCCTGCTGGTATATCTGTTTTCTTTAAGCCTCATAACAGGTCAGGCGCAGCAGAACGCCGCAAGTAGCATACCCCGACTCGTGAAGAATGAGACAAGTACCCAGGTGCTCGTCGACAACAAATCCTTCTTTATTTTGGGGGGAGAGCTAGGTAACCCCTGTTTATCCCCGAGCATCGCTTCGAGAATGGCGTCGATGCTAAAGCATTATTTGCGTTCGGTAACTATAATTGCCTTTCTCGCCCTTCGCTATTGAGGGTAGCGACAACCTGCAAGGCGCACCCATTGGTAAGGCCAACGAGCTTTTGCAACAAGTAAGTTTCCTGCTGGCCAAGCACCAGCCGCAAAATCAAGTGCGCGGCTTCCTGCTTGAAAAGGACTAAGTTGCTCGCACTACTACGCTCGGCGACTATCGTTTTATCGCCAAGCACGAGTACACCCTAGGTTGGTCGCTAGGGGCAAAGAAGAGGCAATGGTCGCCGAGAGGCGGGATGATCATTGCTGTAGCGCCCGATGAATTTTACGTAGTAGGCACTGGCGTTGTACTTACCTGTGAGCCTACGGTCAAGGGTAAGCGCGCCGGTTACCTGAGCGTAGATGAAGGGCACCTTGAAGGGGAGAAATGGATAGCTGGGCGGCGCATGAACGGCGACCTGGACCACCAGGGCCGCCACGTGCGGATACCGGGTGAAGAATACGAAATTCAGTAAATTAAACTCTACACGTATTAGCGCAATACACCGCATGAACAAGAGTAAAAACACGAAAGCGCTAGCTTCTGGTCCACGATCTGGGCGCTTTCTCCTAGTAGCAATAACGAGTAATTTGCTGTTATCTGGACAGCAAGCCGCGGCGGAAGTGCGCCTGCCTCGTTTGGTAAGCGACGGCATGGTATTGCAGCGCGAAACGGTAGTTCCTGTGTGGGGATGGGCCAAACCAGGGGAAGCCGTGAAGGTGTCCTTCGCGGGCCAGACGCAGCAGACGAAAGCCGGTGCTGATGGAAAATGGGTAGTTAAACTAAGTAAGCTAAAAGCCGGCGGACCATTCCAGATGGAGGTGGCGGGGACGAACCACCTCACCCTGAAAGACGTGTTCGTCGGTGACGTGTGGCTGTGCTCGGGGCAATCGAACATGGAAACGCCGATGAGCCGCGTGCGCGACAAGTACCCGCAGGAGTTTGCACTGCCTGCCAACCCTCGCATCCGGCAGTTCAATGTACCGTTAACGTACGCCTTCAACGGTCCCAAATCTGACGTAACGGGTGGCTCCTGGATAGGCGTTGATCCGCAGAGCTTGCCACAATTCTCGGCCGTAGCGTACTTCTTTGCCAAAGACCTCAGCACCAAGTACCAAGTGCCGGTAGGTATCATAAAGGATGCGGTAGGCGGCTCACCAATTGAGGCCTGGCTGAGTGCCGACGCGCTGAAGAAGTTTCCGACCTACGAGCAGCAGGGAGCAAAGTACAAAGACAGCACGCTGGTAGCCGGCATCAAGCAACGCGAAGGTGCGGCCGTCGCCGACTGGTACAAGCGCCTGCACCAAACGGACCTAGGTGAAGCACCCGGCCAACTGAAGTGGTCGGCTACGGGCTACGATGCCAGCAGCTGGGCGACCATGAATGTGCCCGGCTATTGGGCCAACCAGACGCCGCTCGGCCCGGTGAACGGCGTGGTATGGTTCCGGAAGGAAGTAGAGGTGCCCGCCAGTATGGTAGGGCAGCCCGCTCGTCTGGAGCTAGGTACGTTGGTCGATGCTGATTCTACCTACATCAATGGCCAGTTGGTGGGCACTACTGGCTACCAGTACCCGCCGCGCAAGTACGACTTCAAACCGGGCGTGCTCAAGGCGGGCAAGAACGTGATAGTGGTGCGCCTCATCAGCAACGGTGGTCGGGGCGGCTTTACGATGGGTAAGAATTATCAGCTCACGGCCGGCGGTCAGATGCTGGACCTGCGTGGCCCTTGGCAGTACAAGCTAGGTGCTACCATGCCACCTACACCGGGCACCACTACCTTCCAGTACCAGCCGGGCGGCCTCTACAACGGCATGATTGCGCCGGTAATACCGTACGCTGTAAAGGGCGTGCTGTGGTATCAGGGCGAGTCGAACACCGGTCATCCGGAGGATTACCAAGCGCTGCTCACCAGCCTCATCAACGACTGGCGAAATCAGGCTAAACAGCCAGCGCTGCCCTTCATCTACGCGCAGTTGCCTAACTTCATGGCGGTGAAAAAAGAGCCTAGCGAAAGTGGCTGGGCGGCGCTACGTGACGCGCAACGTCGCACACTTGTCGTGCCGCACACAGGTATGGCAACGCTGCTTGATGTGGGCGAATGGAATGACATTCACCCCCTCGACAAGCAAACAGTGGGGCACCGCTTGGCCCTGGCTGCTCAAAAAGCAGCCTATAGCGACAAAAGTGTGATAGCGTCGGGACCCTTATACCAAAGCATGCAAGTAAACGGCAATAAGGTGACGATTACCTTCGCTAGCACCGGTAGCGGCTTGGTTGCCAAAGGCGACGGTGACCTGAAGTACTTCGCTGTGGCCGGCGCTGACAAGAAGTACGTGTGGGCTAACGCTAAGATTGAAGGCAACAAGGTAGTCGTCTGGAGTGACCAAGTAACAAATCCAGTATCTGTGCGCTACGCCTGGGCCGACAATCCGGAAGGCACTAAGCTCTACAATAAGGAAGGATTGCCGGCTTCTACCTTCCAGGCTGAGGTATCTAATCCTAAAAGCTAGGTGTCACTGCTATAACGCTGTATTCCCTAGCCCAGGGCTTACTCCCTGGGCTATTCGGGGACCTAGGGTCGTGCACCCATCCACATTTCTGCTCCTGCCTCCACTACCAACCTAATTCACGCTCTTTCATCTCCCACTGCATGCCAAAACGCCTACTTCTTTCTTCCGCGCTGGTTCTACTCAGCCTACAAGGTGCTCGGGCTCAGCAACAAGCGTTGTATCTTAATCCGAATCAGTCGCTCAGTGTGCGGGTTAATGACTTGATTTCGAAGCTAACGCTGGAAGAAAAAGTAGCCCAAATGCTGGACCAGAGCGCGCCCATTCAGCGGCTGAATATACCGGCCTACAGCTGGTGGAATGAAGCCTTACACGGTGTAGGGCGCTCCGGACCGGCAACCGTATTCCCGCAAGCCATTGGCTTAGCCGCTACCTTCGACGACGACCTAGCTCAGCGCGAGGCCAATGCCATTTCCGATGAAGCCCGCGCCATGTACAATGCAGCCGTGGCCCAAAACCACTATGTAAAATATGGCGGCCTCACCTTCTGGACGCCCAACATCAACATCTTCCGCGACCCGCGCTGGGGCCGCGGTCAGGAAACCTACGGCGAAGATCCATACCTGACCTCGCGCATGGGTGTCGCTTTCGTGAAAGGCTTACAAGGCAACGACCCGAAGTACCTGAAAGTGGCAGCCTGCGCCAAGCACTACGCCGTGCACAGCGGCCCCGAGAAATTGCGCCACGAGTTCAATGCCCAAGCTAGCCCCCAAGACTTACGCGAAACCTACCTGCCTGCTTTTCACGCGCTGGTGAATGCCAAAGTGGAAGCCGTAATGTGCGCCTACAACAGCACCAACGGCGAACCGTGCTGCGGCAATGCCTTCCTGCTGCAAGACGTGCTGCGAAAAGAATGGGGTTTCCGCGGCCATGTGGTGTCCGACTGCGGGGCGTTGGATGATTTATACCAGGGGCATAAAGTCGTGAAGAACCAGACCGAAGCCGCCGTGCTAGCCTTGCAGCGGGGCGTTAACCTTAACTGCGGTGATACCTACACGGCGCTGGTGGGAGCGGTGAAGCAAGGTTTGCTGAAGGAAACTCAGCTCGACAGCTCCCTGGCCGTGCTGCTGCGCACGCGCTTCAAGCTAGGTCTGTTCGACCCGAAAGGCGCGACGCCCTACGATCAGATTCCAACCTCTGTCATCAATAGTGCCGAACACCGGCAACTAGCCCGAGAAGTGGCTTTGAAGTCGGTGGTGCTGCTGAAGAACAACGGCGTGCTGCCGTTGCGCAACGACCTAGGTAAGTACTTCGTGACGGGCCCGAATGCTACCAGTGTCGATGCGCTGCTCGGCAACTACTACGGCGTGAGTGGTCAGATGACAACCATTCTGGAAGGCCTGGTGGCGGGCGTACAACCCGGCAGCCAGATCGAGTACAAACAAGGCATGCTACTGGATCGGCCCAACGTGAACCCCATTGACTGGACCACTGGTGAGGCCAAGCAAACCGACGCCACCATTGTGGTAATGGGCATCACGGGTTTGCTGGAAGGCGAAGAAGGTGAGTCCATTGCCTCCGCCCATGCCGGCGACCGGCTCGACTACAACCTGCCCCCAAACCAGATCGACTTCCTGCGCAAGCTGCGCAAAGACAACAAGCGCCCCATCATTGCCGTCGTGACGGGTGGCAGCCCCATGAACCTGGCCGAAGTGCACGAGCTGGCCGACGCCGTCGTGCTGGCCTGGTACCCCGGTGAGGAAGGTGGCAACGCCGTGGCCGACATCATTTTCGGCAAAGCTTCGCCTTCGGGTAAGCTGCCTATCACCTTTCCTAAGTCGCTTGACCAGCTGCCGGCCTACGAAAGCTACGGCATGAAGGGCCGCACCTACCGCTACCTGGAGGCGGAACCTATGTACCCGTTCGGCTACGGCCTGAGCTATGCCAAGTTTGAGTATCCTGGCGTAAAACTATCGGCCAGTAAAGTGGCTAAAAACAAGCCCGTTGACGTAGAAGCTATCATCACGAACACCGGCAAGATGGAAGGCGAAGAAGTAGTGCAGCTTTACCTGACCCACCAGGCGCGCCCCAGCCGCCAAACGCCCTTGTATTCGCTCAAAAGCTTCAAACGGGTAAAGCTCCAGCCAGGCGCCAGCACCACCGTCAAGTTCACCCTGACGCCTGCTATGCTGGCGCTTATCAATGAAAAAGGCGAAGCCGTAGCGCCTTCAGGGCCGGTGAAGATCTGGGTTGCCGGCTCCCTGCCTACGCAGCGCAGCCAGGACCTAGGTGCTGCTAAAGCGGCTATGGCTACGCTCGTCGTGCGATAAACCTAGGGCTTTCTTGCGTTAAAATAAAAGTCAGTCAATCCAGACCATCTTGTCAAATGCCTGAAGGACAGCAACCTAAAAGAGTAGCTAAACCACGTCAGTCAGTGGATGCTGTAAGTAAAAAAGTGGACAGAAGTAAGGAGCGCATCCTTCAGGGAAACGCTAACCTGAGTCAAATACTGCCCGGCGGGAAATAAGCTAGCCACCAAGCTAGGTACACGTATTAGGAAGATTGACTTGGGTATTTAACTATTCTAAGAAAGCTAGCTGAAAAGTTTTTTCATAAACGTCTTCGAGTGTCACCTATCGAAACCGTTTCCAGAAACGGTTTCGATAGGTTTAAATCAAGGATCGAGGTAAGAACAGGATTTTGCTTGTTTCTGGAATGCAATAGTGGTTCTATCTTCAGGCTGGCTTCGCTGTAATTAACGGCCCTAGCTTCTGCTTCAGTACGAAATACAGTGAAATACGCATATTGGACTTTTTAGGTTTTTTGTCTGTTCCCTCGGCCCCTCAGAATTATCTCCCACCACCCAATCAACCGCTGGCGTTGAGGCGCCTCACAACCTAGTATGAAATACCTGCTCGGGTACGACATTGGCAGCTCGTCGGTAAAGGTTTCTTTGCTCGCCGCTGAAACGGGCAAAGCCCTGGCCACGGCCATGTCGCCCAAAAAAGAAATGGAAATCGAGGTGGCTTTTCCCAACTGGGCCGAGCAACGCCCCGAACGCTGGTGGCAGGAAGCCATCAACGCCACCCACCAGCTCAAAGAAACCTACGGCTTCGATCCGACGCTGGTAGCGGGCATCGGCATCACCTACCAGATGCACGGCCTCGTGCTGATTGATAAGGAAGGCAAGGTGCTGCGCCCCGCCATCATCTGGTGCGATAGCCGGGCCGTTGACCTAGGTAATGAGGCATTTACGAAGCTAGGAGAGGAGTTCTGCCTGAGCAACTTCCTCAACTCGCCGGGCAACTTCACGGCTTCCAAGCTGAAGTGGGTGAAGGAGAATGAGCCCGAGCTTTTCGCGCAAATCCATAAGATTCAGCTGCCCGGCGACTACATCGCCTTCAAGATGACCGGCAACCTGCAAACTACCGTTTCGGGGTTGTCGGAGGGCGTGTTCTGGAACTTCAAGCGGCAAGCCATAGCGCAGGAGCTGCTGGATTACTACGGTATCAGCAACGAGCTGCTGCCCGAGGTCGTCGATACCTTCTCGGTGCAGGGGCAGCTATCCACGGAGGCGGCGCAGGAGCTAGGTTTGCACGCGGGTGTGCCAATCAGCTACCGCGCCGGCGACCAGCCCAATAATGCCTTCTCCCTGAATGTATTGCAGCCCGGCGAAATTGCCGCTACAGCGGGCACCTCGGGCGTGGTGTACGGCATCAACGAAACCGCCACGGCCGACCTGAAGTCGCGCGTCAACACGTTTGTACACGTTAATAATACGGCCGAAACCCCGCGCAACGGCGTGCTGCTGTGCGTGAACGGCACAGGTATTCTGAATAGCTGGCTACGTAAGCTAGTAGGCGAAATCCCGTACGACCAGATGAACCAGCTGGCTGCCCAGGCGCCGATAGGGGCGGAAGGACTCGTGTTTCTACCCTTCGGCAACGGTGCCGAGCGGGTACTGGAAAACCGCCTGACCGATGCTAGTCTGTCGGGCATCAACTTTAACATCCACACGCAAGGCCACGTGCTGCGGGCGGCGCAGGAAGGCATTGTGTATGCCCTGAACTACGGCATGGACATCATGCGTGAGTCGGGCGTGCAGGTGCAGAAGGTGCGCGCCGGCAATGCCAACATGTTCCTGAGCCCCTTGTTCCGCGAAGCTTTCGTGAACAGCGGCAACGTGGAGCTAGAGCTTTACAACACTGATGCTGCCCAGGGCGCTGCCCGTGGTGCCGGCGTGGGCGCGGGCGTGTACGCCAGCCCGACCGAAGCCTTCATCGGCCTAGAGCGTATCCTGACCGTTGAGCCCACGCCCGAATTGCAAGAGCAATATCAGGCTGCCTATTCTCGCTGGAAAGACGTATTAACTCAAACAGTTCTTTAAACTCACCCAATCCATACATTTATGTCAACCACCACCTTGAGTAAAACGGAGTTTTTCAAAGGCATCGGCACCATCAAGTTTGAAGGTCGCGAGTCGGATAACCCCCTGGCTTTCCGCTGGTACGATGAGAACCGCATCGTAGCTGGCAAAACGATGAAGGAGCATTTGCGCTTCGCTACCTCGTATTGGCACACGTTCACCGGCACTGGCGGCGACCCGTTCGGTCCCGGCACGAAGCTGTTCCCCTGGGATGCGCAAGGTGATATCCTAGGTCGGGCCAAAGACAAGGCAGATGCCGCGTTCGAGTTCTTTACCAAGCTCGGCACGCCTTACTACTGCTTCCACGACATCGACTTAGTTGACGAAGGCTCGTCGCTGCAAGAGTACGAGCGCAACCTTCAGTCGATTGTAGACTACCTGAAGGGGCACCAGGCCGAGAGCGGCGTGAAGCTGCTGTGGGGCACGGCTAACGTCTTCTCGAACCCGCGCTACATGAACGGGGCCAGCACCAACCCGGAGTTCGGCGCCCTGGCTTTCGCCGGCACGCAGGTGAAGAATGCGCTGGATGCTACTATCGCCCTGGGCGGTGAGAACTACGTGTTCTGGGGGGGCCGCGAAGGCTACATGACCCTGCTGAACACCAACATGAAACGCGAGCTAGCCCACATGGGCCGCTTCCTGACGATGGCCCGCGACTATGCCCGCAAGCAAGGCTTCCAGGGCAAGTTCTTCATCGAGCCCAAGCCGGCTGAGCCCACCAAGCACCAGTACGACTTCGACTCGGCTACCGTAATCGGCTTCCTGAAGGAGCACGGCCTGGAGAACGACTTCATGCTGAACCTGGAAGTGAACCACGCCACGCTGGCCGGCCACACCTTCCAGCACGAGTTGCAGGTAGCCGCCGACGCCAACATGCTAGGTTCGATGGACGCCAACCGCGGTGACTACCAGAATGGCTGGGATACCGACCAGTTCCCCAATAACCTCAACGAGTTGACCGAGTCGATGCTCATCATCCTGGAGCACGGCGGCATCAAGCCCGGCGGCATCAACTTCGACGCCAAGACGCGCCGTAACTCGACCGACCTGGAGGACATTTTCGTGGCCCACATCGGCGGCATGGACACCTTCGCCCGCGCCCTGGTGGTTGCCAATGACATCCTGGAGAAGTCGCCTTACAAGCAGTTCCGCAAGCAGCGCTACGCCTCGTTCGACAGCGGCCAGGGCAAAGCCTTCGAAGACGGCCAGTTGACGCTGGAAGATCTGCGCACGTATGCTCTCGGCAACGGCGAGCCGGAGCAGAAGAGCGGCAAGCAAGAGTGGCTGGAGAATATCATCAACCAGTATATCTAAGGTTGTGATTTAGGTAACTCCCCGTGGTTGGCTGTAATTCAGCTGATTACGGGGAGTTTTTTTTGTGGTAGTTAGTTGTGGCCTCATAGCTTCTGCCTGTTTCCGGCGTGTGGCCTTACGCGTATCAAACCACCTAGCATTGTAATCATCCTCTAAAATGAAGAATAAAAAACCTCTAATTTACCTGGCCCTGGCCGGCTTTGCCCTCGGTTTTGTGCAGAAGTCGGAACTCACGCTGAAAGATGCGTTTAAGAAGGACTTCTACGTTGGGACGGCTCTTAACTACCGGCAGATCAGTGGTCAGGATGCCAAGGCCACGGAACTGATCAAGCAGCAGTTCAATACTATCAGCCCCGAAAACTTGCTCAAGTGGGAGCCGGTGCACCCACAACCGGGCAAGTACAACTTCAAGCCGGCCGACGACTACGTGGCCTTTGGGCAGCAAAATAAGATGTTCATCATCGGGCACACACTGATGTGGCACCAGCAAACGCCCAAGTGGGTGTTTGAGGATGAAGCCGGCAAACCCGTAAGCCGGGAGGTGCTGCTCAAGCGCCTGGAAGAGCACATTAGCACTGTGGTCGGCCGCTACAAAGGTAAGATCGGCGGCTGGGACGTACTAAACGAGGCCATCGACGATCAGCAAGGCGACCTGCGCAAAACCAAGTGGCTGGAAATCCTCGGGGAAGATTTCGCCGCCAAGGCCTTCGAATACGCCCACAAAGCGGACCCGAAAGCCGAGCTCTACTACAACGACTACAGCCTCTACCGCCCCGAAAAGCGCGAAGGCGTGATCAAGCTGGTGAAGAGCTTGCAGGCCAAAGGCATCAAGGTGACGGCCATCGGCATGCAGGGCCACTACGGCCTGACGAAACCTAGCATCGAGCAGATTGAGGCGAGCCTCGTGGCTTTCTCGAAGCTAGGTGTGCACGTTAACTTCACGGAGCTGGACATCGACGTGCTGCCCAACCCCAGCCGCCGCCAGGGCGCCGACATTGCCGAGACCTTTGCCGCCGACCAGAAATACAACGTGTACACCGCCGGCCTGCCCGATTCGGTGCAGCAGAAGCTGACGCAGCGCTACGCCGACATCTTTGCCCTGTTCCACAAGCACCGCGACGTTATCGACCGCATTACCCTTTGGGGCGTGACCGATGCCGACTCCTGGCTGAATGACTGGCCCATCAGAGGCCGCACCAGCTACCCGTTGCTATTCGACCGCAATTACCAGCCAAAACCAGCGTTTCAGGCGGTAATTCAAACGGCAAAGAATAAACTCTAATAGACTTCATCATGATGGTTTTGCTGCGTATTGGTCGGCTGTTACCCCGACCTAGGTTTCTATCCTTCTTACTGATGACGGGGTTAACCGTGGGTGCCTCGCAGGCTGCGTGGGCCATCGACGGCGCTTCCTACGTCACCTCGAAAAAGCAAAAAGCTAGCTTTACGCTGGAAGCCGCCGGCAAAGCCGCGCCGCTTTACGCCAGCGCCAGCGACTGGCCCGGCGTGCTGCGCGCCGCCAAGGACTTGCAGGCCGACATTAACCGCGTGACCAGCGTCACGCCCACACTGACGACCGATAAAGCGCCCACCGGCAAAGAAGTGGTGCTGATTGGCACCATTGGCAAGAGTCCGCTCATCGACCAGCTCGTGCGCGACAAGAAGCTCGATGTGTCGGGCGTGGCCGGCAAGTGGGAGGTATTTGTGGAGCAGGTGGTGGAAAAGCCGATGCCGGGTGTCGACCGTGCGCTGGTCATTGCTGGCAGCGACAAGCGCGGCACCATCTACGGCATCTATGATTTGTCGAAGGAAATGGGCGTGTCGCCCTGGTACTGGTGGGCCGACGTGCCCACGCCGACGCAAAAGGCGCTGTACGTGTCGGCCGGGCGACACACGCAGGGCGAGCCCAAGGTAAAGTACCGCGGCATTTTCATCAACGACGAGGCTCCCGCGCTGTCGGGCTGGTCGAAGGAGAAGTTTGGGGGCGTGAATTCGAAGATGTACGTGCACATGTTCGAGCTGATCTTGCGCCTGAAGGGCAATTACCTGTGGCCCGCCATGTGGGGCAACGCCTTCAGCGACGACGACCCTCAGAACCCGGTGCTGGCCGATGAGTACGGCATTGTGATGGGCACTTCGCACCACGAGCCGCTCACGCGCGCCCACGACGAGTGGCGCCGCTACGGCAAAGGTCCCTGGAACTACCAGACCAACCCCGAGGTGTTGCAGGAGTTCTGGCGCGGTGGCATGAAGCGCATGGGCATCCGCGAAAACGTGGTGACCGTGGGCATGCGCGGCGACGGCGACGAGCCGATGAGCGAGGGCAGCAACATTGCCCTGCTGGAGAAAATCGTGGCCGACCAGCGCAAGATCATTGCCGAAACCACCGGCAAGCCCGCCGAGCAGACGCCTCAGATGTGGGCCCTCTACAAAGAAGTGCAGGACTACTACGACAAAGGCATGCGCGTGCCCGACGACGTGACGCTGCTGCTCTGCGACGACAACTGGGGCAACATTCGCAAGCTGCCCAAGCTGGGCGACAAGCCGCGTAAAGGTGGCTACGGCATCTACTACCACTTCGACTACGTGGGCGGCCCGCGCAACTACAAGTGGCTCAACACCAATCCGCTGCCGCGTATCTGGGAGCAGATGCACTTGGCCTACGAGTACGGCGTCAACCAGATCTGGATTGTGAACGTGGGCGACCTGAAGCCGATGGAGCTGCCCATCAGCTTCTTCCTCGACTACGCCTGGAACCCCGACAAGATCAAGGCCGACCAGGTGGCGGCGTACACCCGGCAATGGGCGGCCCAACAATTTGGTGAGAAGCACGCCACAGAAATCGGCGACATTCTGGCCAAGTACGCCAAGTACAATGCCCGCCGCAAGCCCGAGCTGCTCGACGCCAACACCTACAGCCTGGCGACTGGCGAGTGGGCTACCGTGGTGGCCGAGTACAACCAGCTGCTCGCCCGCGCCGAAGCCATCAACCAGAAGCTGCCCGCCGCTGATCGGGATGCTTATTTTGAATTGGTGCTGCACCCCATGCTGGCCTGCGCTAACCTCAACGAGCTGTATTACACCGTAGCGCTGAACTGGGAAGCCGCCAAGACCAACCAGGCTAACACGAACGAGCTAGCCGCTAAGGCGAAGGCGCTGTTTGCCAAGGATGCCGAAATCTCAAAGCGCTATAATGCTATTGCCGGCGGCAAATGGAACCACATGATGGACCAGACGCACATCGGCTATACCTACTGGCAACAACCAGAGGTAGACAAAATGCCGCAGGTAGTGACCTTGCCCGCCGGCACCACTCCGGCGCCCGTGCCGCCTACGCCGAGCCAGCCGGCTACTGGTTCTTTCGTTTCGATAGAAGCCGAGCATTACACTCAGGCCATCAACGCTGGTTCCGTCACCTGGCAGCGCCTGCCCGACCTAGGTCGCACGGCGGGCGCCGTGACGACGTTCCCGGTCACGGCCGCGCCGACGGAGACGCCGGGCGGCACGAGTCCGCACCTGGAGTACCGCATCACGCTGCCGCAGGCCGGACCCGTAACGGTGCAGGCCTACCTGGCTCCGACGCTGAACTTCACCAACGGCCAAGGGTTGCGCTACGCCGTGTCGATTGACGATGAAACCCCGCAGATCATCAATCTGCATACCGGCATGACCGCCGATAACGGCAACCGCCCCTGGGAAAAGGCCGTGGCCGAGAACATCATCCTGAAAACCTCGCAGCACACGCTCAGCAAACCTGGCGAGCATGTGCTCAAGTTCTGGCGCGTTGACCCGGCCGTGGTGCTGGAGAAACTGGTAGTCGACCAGGGCGGCCTGAAACCGAGCTACCTAGGTCCGCCGGAAAATGCGACGGGTGGTAAGTCGAAGTCAGCTGAGGCGAAAAACAGTCTGGGCCAGCGCTAACGCTGCCGCTTGCTGCTGTCTATTCTGTTGAAAAATAGCAGTATAAGTCTTGGCGCACCCTGGAAGCCTTTAAGTCGGTACTACTCGGACTAGTCCGGTCCGGACCGTGGCTTTCAGGGTGCGCTTCTTGTTACATCCTGGGTAGAGGTGGAACCTAGCTAGCTGAGTCACCAGCACAGAATACCGACTACAAATTCTCCCCACATCCTCACCGCATGAAATTACTTTCCAAACTTCTTCCACATTGCAGGTACGGGGCTTTGCTGCTGCTCTGCCTGGTGCAGGTTGGCCTGACCAGCGGGGTGGCTCAAAGCAAGCCCAAGCAGGGGCAGGTAGCCCAAAAAGGAGCCTTTTACACCGGCGTATATCCTAGCTTGCTGCGGGAAGCGGGCTACAGCCAGGCCGCCATCGACCAGAAAGTAGCCGACGCCTACCACGACATCTTCGAGGGGCCTAACAAGGTGTACTTCGAGGTCGGCGATTCGATGGCTTATGTATCGGATGTCAAAAACCACGATGCCCGCACCGAAGGCCTTTCGTACGGGATGATGATAGCCGTGCAGCTGAACAAGAAGGAGGTATTCGACCGCCTCTGGCGCTGGTCGAAAAAGTACCTGCAACACCAAAGCGGCCCGTTGGAAGGCTATTTTGCTTGGAGCATCAATACAGCCACGATGAAGCGCAATTCGGAAGGTCCCGCCTCCGATGGAGAACTGTACTTCGTTACTAGCCTGCTCTTTGCGTCCAACCGCTGGGGCAATACCACCGGCATCAATTATTACCAGGAGGCCCGCCGCATCCTGGATGCCTCGTGGAAAAAAGACGGCACTGGCGACGTGTATAACCTGATCAACACCCAGCATAAGCAAATCAGCTTCGTGCCGGTCGGAGATATGTACAACTGGACCGACCCTTCCTACCACCTGCCCGCCTTTCTGGAGGTGTGGGCCACCTACGCCAAGGATGGGCACGAGCAGTTTTACCGGACGTGCGCCGATACGTCGCGGGCGTTTCTGCACCGCGCGTGCAGCGCCCCCACGGGCCTCAACTACGACTACACCGAGTTTAGCGGCAAGCCTCACGCCACCAGTTGGGCGCCGCCGGCTTTCCGCTACGACTCCTGGCGGGTGCCCATGAACATTGCCATGGACTACGTGTGGTTTGGCAAAGACAAAGCCTGGCAGGAGCAGTATGCGCGGCGTTTTCAGGGATTTCTGCGCGGCAAGGGCCTGAACACCTTCGACGACCAGTTTAACGTGGATGGCTCGCGGCCCGATTTCATTCTGCCCGCCGGCGACGTCAAGAAGCTGCGGCACTCGCTGGGACTCGTGGCCACCAGCGCGTCGGCTTCGCTCATGCGGCAAGACCAGAACCTAGCTTTTGTGCACGCGCTCTGGAACGCCAAGCTGGCGCCCTACGAGGATGGCTACTTTGACCCGTATTACGACGGCATTTTGTACTTATTCAGCTTGCTGCACCTGAGTGGCAAGTATCAGGCTATCAAACCTCAACCGCACTAACTAACATGCAACCTAGCTCGAAGAGCATCATCGGAATGGCAAAAATCAAGCTGCGTTGCTGGCTGAGTGCACTCGCCGCTGTTGTTATTACCACAGCCAACGCGCAAAACCCGCTCATTACCAACCAATTCACGGCCGATCCGTCGGCGCGGGTGTTCGGAGATAAGGTGTACGTGTACCCGTCGCACGATATTCGGGCCCAGCCCGGGCACGGGCGGGCCGGCTGGTTTGTCATGGAGGATTATCACGTGTTTTCCTCCGCCAACCTGACGGACTGGACCGACCACGGCGTGATTGTGACCCAGAACAAAGTGCCCTGGGTGAAGCCCGACAGCTACAGCATGTGGGCGCCGGATTGCATCTACCGCAACGGTAAGTACTACTTCTACTTCCCGACCACTCCGAAAGACACGACGGTCAGCAAGGGCTTCACCATTGGAGTAGCCGTGTCCGACAAGCCCACGGGGCCGTTTGTGCCGCAGCCGCTGCCCATCAAGGGCGTGCGCGGCATCGACCCCAACGTGTTTATCGACAAGGATGGGCAAGCGTATCTCTACTGGTCGCAGCAGAATATTTACGCCGCGAAGCTGAAAGACAACATGTTGGAGCTAGCTTCCGAGCCGGTAACTTTGGGCGAGCTGCCTACGCAGGGCTTGAAGGAAGGCCCGTATCTGTTTGAGCGAAAGGGGACTTACTACCTGACGTATCCGCACGTCGCGAACAAAACTGAGCGCCTCGAATACGCCACCAGTACTAGCCCCCTGGGGCCGTTCACCGTGAAGGGTGTGCTGATGGACGAGTCGCCGACGGGCTGCTGGACCAATCACCATTCCATTCTGGCGTTCAAAAACCAATGGTACCTGTTCTACCACCACAACGACTTGTCGCCCGCCTTCGACAAGAACCGCTCTATCCGCCTGGACAGCTTGTTCTTTGAGCCCGATGGCCGCATCCGCAAAGTGGTGCCCACCCTGCGCGGCGTAGGCCTGACCGATGCGAAGCAAAAAATCCAGCTCGACCGATACAGCCGCCTGAGTAACAGCGGCGCGACCATTGCCTTCCTGGATACCGCGAACAAGTTTCAGGGCTGGAAAACGGTGTTGGCCAGCAACCTAGCTTGGGTGCAGTACAACGGAGTAGCTTTCGGCAAACAGGCGCTTAAGACCGTGACACTCCGCACGATGGCGCCGGCTGGTGGCACCGTGCAGCTGCGGGCAGATGGGGCCACCGGCCCGCTGCTGGCCCAGGTTACCGTGCCGAAAGGCGGCCAGTGGCAGGAGGTGAAAGCGCCGCTATCCGCGTTCAAGCCAGGGATTCACGCCGTAGTGGTAGCATCAAAAACGGATACGCCCGTTGAAATTGACTGGATAAGATTTGAGTGAGCAGGCTCAATATTGAGGCGAAACAACCAAACCCCGGCTGTCATCCTGAGGAACGAAGGACCTTCCTCACGTACGTAGAAAGTCCTATTTAAAAACCGAAAAGCCCCTGATTAACCACCTAGGTTAGTCAAGGGCTTTTCGGTTTTAGAAAGTTGGTTGCTTTTAGAGGGAGGTCACGCCGCTTGATGCGCGGAATCTTCGTCAGGATGACAAACGGGTTTTCGGCCCGAAAGAGTTTGCGCTACTCACATCCTGGTCACTGAACGACCACTTTGCTGAAGAAAGCTCCTTTACCTGAATGAATCCTTAGAACATAAACTCCCGTGGTAACGTGTTGAAGATCAAGCTGCTGATCGGTAGCGCCGGGACCTAGGTTCGTAGCCGCGACAATCCGGCCCTGAAGATCCTGCAATAACAGGCGCGCACCGTCGCCAAACGGAGTTTGGCTCTGCACCCGCAAGGTGTGACTAGCCGGGTTAGGGAAGATGGTAAAGCTAGCCGTCTGCGGCTGCTTGCTGGCCGTCGGAAGCGTGGGCGCCAGCCACTGGGTGGCATTCAGCTCATAGAGCCGGGCCGGAATGGTGAGCGAGCCGACCAGCACCTGCTCATTCGACAGCAGCATGGTGTAGCGGCTCGTGAAAGCCAGCCCTTCGGCCTGCCCGATGAACAGGGCATTCGGCAGCTCAATTCTTCTTTTGTTGCCCTGCAAAAAACCGTTGCTCGGAAAGTCAAACAACAGCCACAGGAAGGTCGCGCCGTTGGTCTGGTTGTAGCCCAGCAAGCTAGCTTCCGTGCCGGCCGCGTTGAGGTCGGCGGCGGTAATCAGGCCGTTCACGTTGAAGCTGGCCCGGCGGCGGGCAACGTGGGTGCCGGGCGTGGCAGGCACGGTGTAGTAGGTGGTTTTCAGGTCGGCCCAGTTCTTTGTGAACAGGTGCAGCGAGTCGTTGGCGAAGAAAAAGGCCTCGCAGTCGAAGTTGTGGTTGTTGGTGCCGGGGTTGAAGTTCGTCTGATCGGGGTAGCTGAACTGGATGGCTTCGGCCGATACCGTGGTAGCCGCGTCCGCGCCGATGTCGGCTTTGCGGATGCGCAGAATGCGCAGGTCGCGCCGGTCGCCGTTGTTGTTGCCGAAATCGCCGATGTAGAGGAACTGCGCGTCGGTGGCAATATCTTCCCAATCGGCGTTACCGAAATTGCTGATGCGCACCTGCTGCTGAATGGTACCTAGGTCGGGGTCGAGGCGGTAGAGGATGGGCTCGTTGCCGCTGTCGTTGAACGTCCACAGGCGCTGGTCGGTGTACTGCAAGCCGGAGCTTTCCACTACTTCGCTAGGGAACTGCGCTTTGGTGGTCAGCGGGGTCGTGGTGGCGGCATATTGGCAGGAGCCATCATTGAAAACCGCGCCCGAATTGTAGTTGCTGGCTCTGGGGTCGGTGCAGCCGTTTTGGGCGCTGGCCCGCAGGCAAACGGCGGTGACGAGCAAGAAAAGCAGGGGTAGACTTTTTAGCATAGAGGTAAATATAATATGGCTACTATGAGGCTGTTAGAAAGTTATAAAATGTTCATACTAAGCTTGTCGAAGCATCTCGTGTGCTTCGTTGTAAATGCTGGAACGAGGTAGAGACGCAAAGTTTTGCGTCTCTACCTCGTTGCGGATGTTGTTCATGCTATCCTCTTCTACCTAGGTTGTTCAACGAAGAGACGCAAAATATTGCGTCTCTACCTCATTCCAGTCCTTTCGGCTTTTGTGTTGACTGCTATTTAGCACTCGCTGCTTGCTTTTTCTGCTTCCGCTTGCGTCGGCGCTTGGCGAGTTGTTCCCGCTCCGCTTTTCGCTCGGCGCGGTTCTGAAGCCGTTGGGGCATCCGGGCAATGAGCCGTTCACGAACGTAGTGCGCAAGGCCCGAAAGGGGTATGGAATGCGTCTGGGCCAGGATGCGAAACAGCTCCCGCCGCCGCAGCTGGCTGGCGCCTTTCAGACCTAGGTTCATCAAGTATTGCTGCACTTCTTCGCGCAGCAGCAAACCCGCCAGGTGCACCCGCTCGACCGTCGAATTGTACAAAGCCGGCCGGTGCGTGCGCAATCCTTCCGTCGAAGCCACCAGCACGCCCACCCAATCGGGTAGCAGGGGCAGGAGCTTTTCCACGTGCTTTTCCGTGACTACGAACGTGACCAGATCGTAGACCACGCCGTAGCACTTGAGCTGGGCCAGCACCCGCTTGAGCGTGTCGCCGTCGCCCTTCACCTCGTAGCCGTGCATGAACGTGGGCGTGATGTGCACCACATCGGCGCGGGTAGTGCCGGTGGGCAGCTCATCCACGTACACGCCGCCTTGCAGCAGCGGATAGAGCAGGGCGCGGATTTCGGGGTCGTTCACGACTTGGTACTTAGGGGATTATATAAACAATCCCGTCGAGTTGTTGCTATCCAACTGCCGCAGAATTTCGTGCAGACGAACGACCAACGCGAGCTGCTCGGACGTTAGCTCGGTTTCTTCCAGCTTCTTCAGAAGCTCCTCGGCCTCCCGAATTTGGTCGCCGGAAGACAGATTGGTGAAGGTGTCAAGCAAGCTCATGTGTGGGAGTAGCGGTTGAAGGTGGAAAGCTCAGATTTCAAAAGTAAGAAATAGGCGGTAGTGGTAAAGGTGCGCACGGATAGTAATAGGTCTTTTCAATCTGGTGCGGCCCCTTATCTTACCGCCCGATTCATCACCGCTCAACGACCGGCCGAATGCTGTCGGACCGGAAATAACCCCCAACCAAAACGCGTATGACCTACCTCGCCAATCCTGCCCGTTATCAACACATGCAATACCGCCGCTGCGGCCGAAGTGGCATAAAGCTGCCCGCCGTTTCGCTGGGTCTTTGGCAAAACTTCGGCGACGTAGACGTGCTGGCCAACGCCCGCCGCATTCTGACCCTGGCTTTCGATAGCGGCATCACGCACTTCGACCTGGCCAATAACTACGGCCCGTCGCCGGGCTCGGCGGAAGAGACGTTTGGGAAGGTGCTGAAGGAGGAGTTTCGCGCCCACCGCGACGAGCTAATCATCTCCAGCAAAGCTGGTTATACCATGTGGGAAGGCCCGTACGGCGACTGGGGCTCGAAAAAGTACTTGGTGAGTAGCCTCGACCAGAGCCTGAAGCGCATGGGCCTCGACTACGTCGACATCTTCTATCACCACCGCCCCGACCCCGAAACGCCGCTGGAAGAAACCATGAGTGCCCTCGATTTGATTGTCCGGCAGGGCAAAGCCTTGTACGTGGGCATCTCCAACTACCGGCCCAAGGAAGCCGCCGAAGCCATCAGAATCCTGCGGGAGCTAGGTACGCCGTGCCTGATTCACCAGCCCAAGTACTCCATGTTTGAGCGCTGGGTGGAAGGCGGTTTGCTCGATTTGCTGGGGCAGGAAGGCGTGGGCTGCATTCCGTTCTCGCCGCTGGCCCAGGGCATGCTCACCGACAAATACCTGCGCGGCATTCCGAACGACTCGCGCGTGGCGAAAAAGCTAGGTTCGCTGCCTGAAAGCCAACTAACGCCCGAGCGTATCTTGCAGATTCAGCGCCTGAATGACATTGCTAGAACTCGCAATCAAAGCCTGGCTCAGATGGCCTTGGCCTGGGTGCTGAAAGATGAGCGCGTAACGTCGGTGCTCATCGGCGCCAGCAAGCCCGAGCAGCTCGCTGATTCGCTGCGTTGCCTGGAAAACACGCAATTCAGCCCTGAGGAGCTGGTAAATATTAACCAGATTTTGGGCTAAGTAGCGGTGGCCTAGGTTTGTAGAGACGCAATAGTTGGAGTCTACTCGTTGAACAATTGCGCTAGAGCAACCTAGCTAAATAACATCAGCAACGATTGAGACGCAAAATATTGCGTCTCTACCTCGTTCCAACGTTTACCACGAAGCACGCCTGAGGCTTCGACCTGATCAGCATGACACGTTCCTGCATGCTGCAACTAACCTAGCTTTTTCCGGTACACACAGGCATCACCGAAGGTCGAGTATGAAATTGCTATTGGTTGAAGACGAGCCCAAGCTAGCTTCTTTTATTAAGAAAGGGTTCGAGAACGAAGGCTACGAGATTGAAGTGGCTTATGATGGGCGCATGGGCCAATCCTTGCTGCGCCAGCATAAATACGAGCTGATTATTCTGGACGTCAACTTGCCTTATGTAAACGGCTTCGAGCTGTGCCGCCAGGTTCGCGCCGACGACCCGTTGGTGCCCGTGCTGCTGCTCACCGCCCTCGACAGCCTCGATGATAAAGTAACCGGCTTCGAGGCCGGTACCGACGATTACCTGGTCAAACCCTTCGAGTTCAAGGAATTGCTGCTGCGCGTGCGGGTGTTGCTTAAGCGCAGTACGGAAGCGGCCGGCGTGAAGCGCATCTTGCGCATAGCCGACCTGGAGCTAAACCTGGAATCCAAAGTCGTGACGCGCGGCGGGCACCGCATCGACCTGACTACCAAGGAATACGCGCTGTTGGAATACTTGCTGCTAAACCGCGGCAAGGTCATTTCGCGGGTCGATATTGCCGAGAAGGTGTGGGAGTTGAATTTCGATACCAACACCAATATCATCGACGTGTACGTGAGCTACTTGCGCAAAAAGCTCGACAAAGGCTACGAAACCAAGCTGATTCATACGGTGGTAGGAATGGGCTACGTAATGCGGGAAGGCTAAAGTGGTGAGATGGCGAGGTGTGAATCAGTGAGTTTGCACCTAGCTTTACCACGCTCCACCTCACTGCTCACCACCTCACTATCTCACCGTTTTGTTGATTCGCAATAAGCTGATTCTGCGGTTTACGTTGCTGGTGGTCGCCATTCAGCTGTGCCTGTCTGCGTTCGTGTACTACTACAGCGCGTTGTCGCGGGAGCAGCGCTACTATCACCGGCTGGAAGCCAAAGCCATTCTGGTCGGGAGCATCTTGATTAAGCGTGGGAACCTGGCAGAGAACAAGTTGCGCAACTTTCACCGGAAAGATCTGCTCACGATGCACGACGAGCGCATCAGCATCTATGACCAAACCGGGCGCGTACTGTACACGACCGCGCCCGGTAGTCAATCCGCCCTCGACCCCGTCTATTTCGCGGTAATCAAAAACAACAAGCCCGCGCATTTCCGGCAGGGCCCTCTGGAAACGGCCGGGATACTTTATCAGCACAAAGGCCAGTCTTACCAGATTTTCGTGTCGGGGCGGGATGAGTTCGGTAACCGGGAGTTTGAGAAGCTCCGATTGATTTTGCTGGTCGGCAACCTAGGTACGCTGGTGCTCATCATCCTGGCCGGCTGGTACTTCGTGGAGCAGTCGTTGCAGCCGATTTCGCGCATCGTGACTGAAGTGGAGGGCATTACGGCTCGCAACCTGAGTCTGCGCGTGCACGAAGGCAACCGCCGCGACGAAATAGCGCGGCTCGCCATCACTTTCAATCAGATGCTCAGTGGCTTAGAGCTAGCTTTTGAGTCGCAAAAGAGCTTCTTGTCGCACGCCTCGCACGAGTTGCGCACGCCGTTGGCCAACCTGCTCGGCACCCTGGAAACCTCCGCCGCCTACGATACCGACCTAGCCGAAGCCAAGCAAAGCATCAACTCGGCCATCGAGGAAATCAGGCACGTTATTGAGCTGACCAACGGCCTGCTGGCCTTAGCTAAAGCTGACGATACGTCGTTCCGGCGCGTGCCGGTGCGCTTTGATGAGTGCGTAACCCAAGCCATTAACACTTGCTCGACGAAGCACCCGCAGCAATCTATTCGCCTAGATTTCGGCTTTTTGCCCGAGTCGGTAGAGGATATGTTCATGGTGCGCGGCAATGCGCAACTGCTCACCACGGCCGTGCTCAACCTGCTCGACAACGCCTGCAAATACTCCCAGGCCGCCGTCCGCGTCACGCTCGGCTACAGCACCCCGCAACAGCTGCTGCTGCAAATTATGGACACGGGCCTAGGTATGAGCGAGGAAGAGTTGCGACGCATATTTGAGCCCTTATACCGCGGCCAAAACGGGAAGAACACCCCCGGCTACGGGCTAGGTTTGCCCATCACCCGCAAGATTATTCAGCTGCACGCGGGGCAGCTGCTGATGGAGTCGAAGCCGGGTGAGGGCACTACGGCCACGGTTCGGCTGCCGGCTGCCGTCGAAAACTAACGCTAGCTTTCTGGCTTCTGGTGCTTTTTAATCTTTTCTAATATCCTTCTCAGACCGTTCTAATGTCGGCGTGAGTCCTTTGCAGCACACCAACGCGTGAACCGATGCAAAAAGACAACCGCTATTCGGTACTGATTTGGTTGCTGATCGGCGCCCTTTTTCTCTCCACCGGCTTCAACTTTTACCTGGTCACCGCGCAGAATAAAGATCTGAGGACCAGCCGTTTTGCCGTGGAACAGGGCGGCGATGAGGAAGATGATGATGACGATTCATCCTTATCCGAAGAGCTGCGCCTAACGCGCACCATGCTCGCCCGCTGCCAAGCCGACCACCTGCGCTCCGATAGCCTGCAAACCCAAGCCCGAAACAACCGGCCGCCGACCAGCGCGCCGGATATGCTCGTTTCTAACGAGTGATAAGCCGCTGATCATCAACTACAAACCAATCAATAGAAGTCGTAGCCTTTATCTGCTACGGAACTCATTTCCCCAACTGTATGCCCCTCAACCGTTTGTCCCAGCTGATCTGGGTTGTTAGTGTGCTAGCTGGTACTACTTTGGCAGGTTGCGCCGAGAAGAGCCAGGCAGATACCCAAAAAGTGTCTGCTGCGCCCGCCTTGCCCGTTACCCAGCTCATGGCTACCGACACGGTGCTGCACCACGACTATGTGGCTGATATTCAATCCATACGTAACGTGGAAGTGCGGGCTAGGGTCCCCGGTTTTCTGGAGGAAATCTACGTGGACGAAGGTCGGGCGGTGAAGAAGGGGCAGCCGCTGTTCCGCATCAACGACGCCGAACTTCGCTCGCAGGTGGCCAAAGCGCAGGCGGCCCTCAACAACGCCCAAGCCCAGGCCCGCGTCATTCAGCTAGAATTGGACCGGGTGAAGATGCTGGTCGACAAGGACATCATATCGCCCAGTGAGCTGGCAGTGGCTCAATCGAAGCTGAAAGCAGCGCAGGCAAGTGTGGCCGAAGCTAGGTCGATGCGCGCCACGGCCGCCCTAAACCTATCGTACACGCTGGTGCGGGCCCCCTTCGACGGGCTCGTGGACCGCATTCCGATGAAAGCGGGAAGCCTGGTCGACAACGGCACGCTGCTCACCACCGTGTCTGATTTCCAGGCCGTGTACGCATACTTCAACGTGGCGGAAAAAGAGTACCTGGAGTACTTCAAAGCCCGGCAACAGAACGGCGCCCGGCCTGGCAGTCGCGAAGTATCGCTGCTGCTCGCCGACGGCACGCCGTACGCCTATCCGGGTCAGATTCAAACCCAAGAAAGCGAGTTTGAGGAGAATACGGGCTCCATTGCCTTCCGGGCGCAGTTTCCAAATCCCGATAAGCTGCTCAAGCACGGCGCTACCGGCCGCGTGCGCCTGACGAACCCCATCCACAATGTGGTGCTGGTGCCGCAGAAGGCAGTGTTCGAGATTCAGGATAAAAACTACGTGTTCGTGGTCGATGAGGCCAACAAGGTGAAGATGCAGGCCTTCGTGCCCCAAACCCGCCTTTCGGACTTCTACGTGGTAAAAACAGGCTTGAAGCCGGGCCAGAAAATCGTGTATGAAGGCGTGCAGGACTTGCGCGAGGGTACCAAAATTCAGCCGCGCTATGTGGCAATGGATGAACTGGTGGCCGATGCTAGGTAGGTTTCTTGGCTTTTAGCTAGTAGTTGTTAGCTGCTAGCTTTTTGCTCTGCCTACCACTGCCGCCATGCTTCCTTCTCATTAAAAGCTAACAGCCAACAGCTGCTAGCTAAAAGCTTAAAAGATGCTTAATCTATTCATTCGCCGGCCGGTTTTGTCGCTGGTCATCTCGCTGTTCATCACCTTTCTAGGGTTGCTGGCGCTGATTTCGCTGCCTATCACGCAGTTCCCCGACATCGTGCCGCCTTCCGTTACCGTGACGGCGCGCTACACTGGCGCCAACGCCGAGGTATGCGCCAAGGCCGTAGCCACGCCCTTGGAGCGCGCCATCAACGGTGTGCCCGGCATGACTTACCTGTCGTCGGTGTCGAGTAACAGCGGTATCACGCTCATTACCATATTCTTCCAGGTCGGTACCGACCCCGACCTAGCCGCCGTAAACGTGCAGAACCGTGTGCAAACGGTGATTGACGAATTGCCCGAAGAAGTTATCAAGGCGGGCGTGAGTACGGAAAAGGAGGTAAACAGCATGCTGCTCTACCTCAACGTGATGAGCGAGGACCCGAAAGTAGGGGAGAAGTTCATCTACAACTTCGCCGATATCAACGTGTTGCAGGAGTTGAAGCGCATTGATGGCGTAGGTTTTGCCGAAATCATGGGTTCGCGCGAGTACTCGATGCGCGTGTGGCTCCAACCCGACCGCATGGTGGCCTACAACGTGTCGGCCGACGAAGTGGTACAGGCCATCCGCAACCAGAACGTGGAAGCTGCGCCAGGCAAATCGGGCGAAAGCTCGGGCCAGGCGGCGCAGATGCTGCAATACGTGCTGCGCTACACGGGCAAGCTTTTCGAGCCCAAGCAGTACGAAAATATCGTGGTGCGCGCCAACCCCGACGGCTCGGTGCTGCGCCTGAAAGACGTGGCTAACGTCGAATTTGGCGTATTGAGCTACGGCATGGTGTCCAAGATCAACGGGCGGCCGTCGGCGGCTATCATGCTCAAGCAGCGCCCCGGCTCCAACGCTTCCGACGTCATCAAAAATGTGAAGGCGCGCATGGCCGAGCTGAAGCAAACGTCTTTCCCGCCCGGCATGACCTACAACGTGGCCTACGACGTGTCGCGCTTCCTCGACGCCTCCATTCATGAGGTGCTACGGACGTTGTGCGAGGCGTTTGTGCTGGTGTTCCTGGTCGTGTACATCTTCTTGCAGGACTGGCGCTCGACGATTATTCCGGCTCTAGCGGTGCCGGTAGCGCTCATCGGTACGCTGTTTTTCATGCAATTGCTAGGGTTCAGCATCAACCTGCTTACGCTGTTTGCGCTGGTACTCGCCATTGGTATTGTGGTCGATAACGCCATTGTGGTGGTGGAAGCCGTGCACGCCAAAATGCACGAAAAGCACCTCTCCGCCATGGACGCCACGCTCGAAGCTATGGGCGAAATCGGCGGCGCTATCGTGGCCATTACGCTGGTGATGTCGGCGGTGTTCGTGCCGGTGTCGTTCATGGAGGGGCCGGTAGGTGTGTTCTACCGCCAGTTCTCCCTGACCCTAGCTATTTCCATCGTCATTTCGGGTATTAATGCCCTCACGCTCACGCCGGCTTTGTGCGCGTTGCTGCTGAAGCCGGTACACCCAGGCGAGCGGAAGAAAGGGATTGTTGACCGCTTCTTTGCTGGCTTCAACCGCCGCTATGAGTCGTTAGCAACGGGCTATCAGCGCTTGGTGCGCACTATTGCCAGTCGTCGTCTCGTGACCCTAGGTTTGCTGGTGTTCTTCTTCGCCGCCACCTACGGCATGAGCACCATTCTGCCCAGCGGCTTCATCCCGACGGAAGACCAGGGCATGATCTACGTGAACGTGACCACGCCGCCCGGCGCTACCGTGGAGCGCACCGAGCGCGTGCTCGACCAGATCAACCAGGTAGCCAAAGAGCTAGGTCCGGTAGAATCGGTGTCGACGCTGGCGGGCTACAGCCTCACCAACGAAGTGGCTGGTGCTTCCTACGGCATGGGCATGATCAACCTGAAAACCTGGGACGACCGCGAAGAATCGGTAACTGATCTGATTGCCCAGCTAGAAGCGAAAACCAAGCACATCACCGACGCTGATATTCAGTTCTTCCCGCCACCCACGGTACCCGGTTTTGGTAACTCTAGCGGCTTCGAGCTGCGCCTGCTCGACCGCACCGGTCGCGGCGACTTGCAGCAAACGGCTCAGGTAACGAACCGCTTTATTGAGGCGCTAAGCAAGACGCCGGCCGTGGGCAGCGCCTTCACCAGCTTCGACCCTAGCTTCCCGCAATACCTGATCCACGTCGATCAGGACCAGGCCGCCAAGAAGGGCGTGACAGTAGACAAGGCCATGAGCACGCTGCAAACGCTGATGGGCTCGTTCTACGCGTCCAACTTCATCCGCTTCGGGCAGATGTACAAAGTGATGGTGCAGGCCGCGCCTAACTTCCGCACCACGCCCGAAGACGTGCTGAAAATGTACGTGAAGAACGACCGGGGCGAGATGGTGCCGTTCTCGACCTTCGTGCGCCTAGAGCGCGTGTACGGTCCCGAGCAGCTCACGCGCTACAACATGTACACCTCGGCCATGCTCAACGGCGATGCCGCTCCCGGCTTCAGCTCCGGCGACGTGATTAACACTGTGCAGCAAGTAGCAGCCAAGGAACTGCCCCGCGGCTACAGCTTCGAGTGGTCGGGCATGACGCGGGAGCAGGTGCTTTCCGGCGACCAGGCGCTGTACGTGTTTGGCGTGGTGCTGCTGTTCGTGTACCTGCTGCTGGCCGCCCAATACGAAAGCTTCCTGCTGCCGCTGCCGGTTATTCTGAGCTTGCCCACGGGCATTTTCGGGGCGTTCCTGTTCCTGAAATTGCTAGGTCTGGAAAACAACATCTACGCCCAAGTTTCGCTAGTCATGCTGATCGGTCTGCTGGGTAAAAACGCCATCCTCATCATCGAGTTTGCGGTGCTCAAGCGCAAGGAAGAAGGCCTTTCGGCGCTGGAAGCGGCAGTGCAAGGCGGCTACTCGCGTCTGCGTCCCATCCTGATGACCTCCTTCGCCTTCATCGCCGGCCTCATTCCCCTGACCATTGCTACGGGCGCTGGCGCGCTCGGCAACCGTTCCATCGGGACGGCGGCAGCAGGTGGTATGTTCATCGGAACGTTGTTCGGAGTGGTACTCATTCCAGGGCTCTACGTGCTGTTTTCTCGCTCCGGTAAGAAGGAGAAGGTAGAAGAAGAGCCGGTGGAAATCGAAGCGGGCGAGCCTGTGCATGCTACCGCTTAAGGAAAATTAAGTTAGGCTAGCCTGTTGGTCGGACGGCTCAGTGCCGTCCGACCGAAGTACACAAACCTAGCTTTTACAACAGGATTCACCTTAGTTATGAATAGGTTAACCATCGAACTACGCCGTCATTTACTGCCAGCCGTAGCAGGTTTGCTGCTGGTAAGCAGTTGCCGCTCGGTTGAGCCCGTGACGCTCCCCAAAGTTGCGCCTGTGCCCTCCAGCTTCGTCAGTAGCAATACGGGAGCCGATACGGCTAGCATCGCCGACCAATCCTGGCAACGGTTTTTCGCTGATCCGAACCTGGTCAGCCTCATCGACTTGGCGCTGCAAGCCAACCCCGACCTAGGTATTGCCATTCAGCGCGTAGAAATAGCCCGCGCCAACGTGCTGGTGGCCCGCGGCGCGCTGCTGCCTACAGTGAATGCCGTCGGTTCGGCCGGCGTTGACCGCTACGGCGACTACACCCTGAACGGCATCGGCAACTACGACACCAACCTCTCCAACAATATCGAAGGTAAGCAGCGCATCCCGACGCCCACGCCCGAGTTCTTCCTCGGCTTGCGCAGTTCTTGGGAAATCGATTTGTGGGGCAAATTCCGCAACCGTCGGAAAGCCGCCGTGGCGCGTCTGCTGGCTTCCGATAAGGGTCGGCAACTCGTGCAAACGTCGTTGGTGGCCCAAGTAGCGCGGCTCTACTACAGTCTACTCGCGCTCGATAATGAACTGGTGGTACTCGGCAAGAACCGAGCGTTGCAGGAACGGGCCGTCGAAATTATTAAGATTCAGAAGCTTGGCGGCCGCGCCACGGAGCTGGCCGTGCAGCAGTTTACGGCGCAGTTGTTGCGCACGCGCAGTCTGCAAGTTGAAGCCCAACAGCGCATTGTGGCCACCGAAAACGAGTTGAATCGGCTGCTCGGGCGCTATCCGCAGCCCATTGTGCGCGGGCAGCCTATCGGCGAGCAGCCGTTGCCGGAGCAGGTAACGGCTGGTATTCCGGCCGCCATGCTCCTGCGCCGCCCCGATGTGCAGCAGGCCGAGCGCGAGCTGCTGGCCGCCCGCGCTGACGTAGACGCCGCCCGCGCAGCGTTTCTGCCGTCGCTCACGCTCACGCCCTACCTAGGTCTGAACTCCTATAACGCATCGGTACTGTTCAACACGCCGGCCTCGCTGGCCTACGGCTTGCTCGGGGGCCTGGCAGGTCCAATTCTGAACCGTAGCGTGCTGAAAGCCGATTACCGCCGCTCGGCCGCCGAGCAGCGTGAGTCGTACTACAACTACCAGAAAGCTATTCAAACCGGCTTTCAGGAAGTCGTCACGAACTTGCGGGGCATTGATAACTACCAGCAGATGTATGAGTTACAGCAGCAGGAAGTAGCTGCCCTGAACAAAGCCGTTGCCATTTCCAATGACCTCTACGGCGCTAGCTATGCGTCTTACCTGGAAGTTATTACGGCCCAGCGCAACGTATTGGAAGCCGAGCTAAACCTGACCAACACCCGCCGCGAGCAGTTCCTATTGCTCATCGACCTCTACCGAGCCCTAGGTGGCGGCGGCACGGAAACCCGACCATTGTAGCCGAGTTTATAGCATCAACCTAGGTACTTGCCAGCGCAACGCGAGCTTCTCCTAATAGAAGCTCGCGTTGCGCTGGCATTTTGGTGAAAACAAGTAGTAATAAGCACAATAAGCCTACTGAGGAGCTAGGCTTAATCAGATTTGCAGTATAGGTTAACCTAATAGGGCCTAAAAAACGTAGGGGTAATTTAGACAAAGGTTCGAACCCTAGGTTCTGTAACTAATTTCGCACCTTCTCAACTTTTACCTAACCTGTCAAGCCAGTTTCCCCGCTTTCTGAGGGGTTCAGCAGCACAAATCTGCTGCCTGGCTTAACGCTGATAGCTGCCGCTTATGCTGGAAATGAACAAACTTTCGCTGAATATTCCGGATACCACCAAACCGCGTGTCGTGGTGATTGGGGGCGGATTCGGCGGCGTGAACCTCGTCAAATATCTGCCAGAGAAGGATTTCCAGATAGTGATGCTGAGCAAGCAGAACTACTATGGTTTCTGGCCGTTGCTCTACCAGGTGGCTACCGCCGGCCTGGAGCCCGAATCTATTGCCGAGCCGATTCGCAAGCTGTTCGACGACCGCCACGATTTTCACTTTCGCTTCGTGCGCGTAACGGACATCGACCCGACCGCCAAAACGGTGAACACGCTCATCGGCGCTATCAAGTACGATTACCTGGTGATTGCCACCGGTACGCAGTCGAACTACTTCGGCAACAAGCAGATTGAGCAGAAGTCCTTTCCGCTCAAGCAGCTTTCCGACGCCGTAAACCTGCGCAGCCAGTTGCTGCAATCCTTCGAGCAGGCGAGCATGACGCGCGACAAGCAAATTCGTCAGGGTTTGCTCAATATCGTGATTGCCGGCGCGGGCCCTACGGGCGTCGAGCTAGCGGGTTCGCTGGCCGAAATGCGCCAGCACATTCTGCCCAAAGACTACCCAGGGCTGGATTTCCGCGAGATGAACATCTACCTGGTCGATGGTCTGGATCGCGTACTGCCGCCCCTGACGCCTGCTTCCAGCAAACGCGCCCACGAGGATCTGGAGAAGCTAGGGGTCAATATCAAGCTGAATAAGCTCGTGGCTTCCTATGATGGTGAGATAGTTACCTTCAAAGACGGGGAGCAGATTCCGACGCAAACCCTGGTGTGGGCCGCCGGCGTAACGGGCGCTACCATCGAAGGCATGCCGGCAGCTTCCGTTGAGCGGGGTCGCTACATTGTGAACCAGTTCAATCAGATTGCGGGCTTCGAGGACATCTTCGCCATCGGCGACATTGCCGTAATGAAGACGGATAAATGGCCCAAAGGGCACCCGCAGGTAGCGCAGCCAGCTTTGCAACAAGGCGCGCACCTAGCCAAAAACCTCGTTCGGCAGCTGCGGCAGGAAGCCTGGAAACCCTTCGAGTACTTCGATAAAGGCTCGCTCGCCATTGTGGGCCGCGCCCGTGCCGTCGCCGATTTGCCCGGCAACAAGAGCCTCGGTGGCTTCATTGCCTGGGTCGCCTGGCTATTTGTGCACATCTACTACCTCATCGGCTTCCGCAGCAAGCTCATCGTGCTCAGCAACTGGGTGTACCGCCTCTTCACCTACGAGCGCGGCACGCGTATCATCATCCGCCCCTTAGTGCGCCATGACGATAAGACAGTGGTGGAGCTGCAAAGTGCGGGCAAATGAGCTAAGGCCTAGGTTAACAGCTTATTAAAACAGAACAGCCCCGTCGGTTTAATTCCGGCGGGGCTGTTTTTGTGTAAGCTAGGTTTGTCTGGTGCAGAAGAGTCGCAAGGCTTAGGCGTAGCCAAACTTGCTGTTTTCGCGCTCCTCACTTTCGTCGGGCGTAGGAGCGGAGCCCGCCCGCAGCAGTTCTTGCTGAAACGGAATACCTTCCGGATTACCATGCAAGTCGCCTTCCTGGTCAAAATACGTGCAGCGCACGACCTCGCCATCCACCGTCACCACCGTCATGCTAGGGCCGCCCGAAGCTAGGTGCACGACATCCCCCGATTTGAATACTGACATAAGCTGTTGGCTTATAAGTTATTGATTAGTGGTTGGAGCGCTCTTCTGCTTGCCCGTGCTTTTCTTAGGCGCAGTCGACTTAGGAGCAGTTGCTTTGGTCGAGGACGACGTAGGCGTTGTCGTCTGGGCTTCAATGCCGGGCGCTTTGGGCGCGTCGGCCCGGTCGCTGCCCACATTCTTCGTGCCCGATACGGGCGTTGTGCTCGTCGTGGAGGATGAGCTGGTGGTTGAAGATGAGGTAGTAGCAGGCGTCGTTTGCGCATGCGTGAGAGTAGCGCAGCCGAGCAAAGCGGCAAGCAGGAAGAGCGTTTTCATAGAAGCTAGGTAAGGACAGGAACTAGCAAAATGGTACGCAGAAAGCGGGAGAGGAGTTCGGAGCTAGTAGCCTGAGGTGGCGGGTTTTCAGCCGCCCGCAGCGTAGAATTATTTCTACAGTACTGCCAAAAAGTGTTTAAATATTAAAAGTTGAATAATTTGAAACATGCAAAATTTAGTTGCGTTTAAGGAGTATGGTAGAAGTTAATGATTGAGCTATTTTGAATGATTTCTACCCTAAATTAACCTGTTTGGCTTACATGAAGAGTGATGAAAAGAAATAAAGATTATTTGTTTAGTTATATTTAGTACTGCTTCTGCGTTTCAGTTAATGTCATGCGCACGAATACTAATTCAAGCGCTTCTAAATAGTATATGATTCAGTTTCCTACCTCATCTGCTACACCACAAGAGCGTGAGCTGATCCGGCGGCTTACCACCCGCGACACAGCGGCCATAACCTTATTTTATGAACGCTACGGCGCCATGCTTTACCGCGTAATCCTGCGCTTGGTCAAGCACCCGGTTCTGGCCGAGAATGTGTTACAAGAGAGCTTAGCAACTATTTGGTACGACTTCGATACGTTTGATGCGACACAGCATCGGCTCTTCCCTTGGGCTTTAATGATTTGCCGCAGCAAGGCTCAGGAAGAGCTACAATCGCATGAGCGCTACATAGCCGAGTGCGTCAATACGCGCCATGCTGTATGAAGCTGGGTCCGGCAGTGTGCCTGCTAGTTCAGTCTGATCCAAAAGCAAAAAGCCCCTCGCCAGAGGGGCTTTTTGCTTAGTTCTTGTGCTATAAGGCGGGTTAGCTGTTGCTTCGCTTTAGAGCAAGCTACTTAAGTCGCGCACTCCTAAAGCACGTTCCGCCGTGAATCCCTCACCGAATTCCACTCCAATCAGATGGCCCATCTCGCGGGCACGGGCCTCCTGAAATTTAAGAAAATTAGCGCCGGAAATATGTGTTTGCGGCTCATTGCTGGTGCTGCTTGGGTCGTAAAACTGCGTACGGAAAGCCTGAATCGAAGCTAGTTTGGTTTCCCAGTATGGTGTAATATCCACGATGAAGTCGGGCGCGATATGCCGATCCTGAATGTAGTGGTACACCTGCTTAGGGCGCCACGCTTCTTGCGGCTGCCCATCAAAACCTAGGGTTTCGATCATACGCAAACCCGCCAGGAAGCAAGCCTCTGAAGCAAGCTGTGAGCCTCGGCCGTGGTCAGGATGACGGTCATGAACGGCATTGAGCAACACAATATCTGGCTGATAGCGACGCACAGCAGCAATAATCGGTAATTGATGCTCTCGGTCGTTGCGAAAGAAGCCGTCGGGCAAACCTAGGTTCTCACGAGCGTGCAGCCCTAGGATCTTGGCAGAAGCTGCTGCTTCTTCAGCCCGTATTTCGGGTGTGCCGCGCGTACCTAGCTCGCCCCGCGTCAGGTCCAAAATCCCGATTTTTTTGCCTTGCGCTGCCGCGCTCAGCAGCGTTCCTACGCAGCCTAGCTCCGCATCATCCGGATGAGAAGCAATAGCCAGAATATCAAGTTTCATTTTTGGTGCTTAGTGCTTGATGCCTAGTGCTTAGACCCAGGCACTAAGCACTAGGCATCAAGCACTAAGCACTATTTATTTAACTCGCAACGTGCGGCCGGGACGCAGGGTAGAGGTGCCCTTGTTCAGCTGCTTGAGCTTGCTAACCGATACGCCATACTTCTCCGCTATTTCCGAGAGCGTATCGCCGCTTCGGATGCGGTGACTTACGACGCGACGCGCAGCCGTAGCATGACCACCGGAGCTACGACTCGAAGACGCGCCTCGGCTGCGCAACGCTCGGCTATAGTAGTTAAATAGGGAAGCTGTAATCTGAAAGTTGTCTTTCCAGAGCTTATAATCCGGGAAGTCGTACATCTCCGCCGGATTGATTGGGTTGCCCTCGTAGCGCACTTCAAAGTGCAGGTGCGAGCCGGTGCTACGACCCGTGTTGCCGCCTAGGCCAATCACTTGGCCGGCCTTCACGAAGGTGCCCGGCGTCACGAGCGGCTTGCTCAAGTGGCCGTAGAGCGTCTCGATGCCATTGTAGTGCCGCACGAGCAGGTAGTTGCCATAGCCCGAACCGTCCCACTTCGAAATACGCACCACGCCATCGAAGGCAGCACGCACCGAATCGCCGGTCTCTAGGTCGAGGTCGGTGCCGTAGTGCCAGCGGTAGCCGCGAAAGCCAAACCCTGACGTAGTGGGGGTAGCGTTCAGGGGCATTTTGGCATAACGCTGCCGAGGTGGGTCCGTGAGATGCAAATTGAGCGTATCACGAATCCGGCGCCCATCCACTCGGTAGGGGTTGATGGTGTGCGTATCCCAAATGGCATAGTAGCCGGCAACCTTAATCCAAGAGCTATCAATGAGCACCTCATCCGACATCTCCACGATCTGCTGCCCGCCCTCATTGAGCGTCGTCGTGTCCTCGTTGACGATAGAGAGCTTCTTGGCCGGATTGAAGAAGATAGATTTAGCCGCGTCGGAGTTGTCGTCGGGTAGATCCTTCGTCTCAATCAGGATAGTCGTGTCGGGGCGTACGTAGCGGATGGAAGGCGACTTAATGCGGAAGAAATCGGAGCGCTTGCCTGCCGCGCCGGCTTTCGCCTTTGGTTCCGCAACTTTGCGGCGCTGAGCCTGCGCGTGTTGCGGCGCTAAGAACAGCCCCAACAGCAGCAAGAACAGCCCGTATTTCAACGAATCTAGCAAGGACAAATGATGTGAAATAGTGAAATGGTGAGATGGTGAAATAGAGAGATGGTGAGAAGTAAAAAGACAGCTCACTATTTCACCATCTCACCGTTTAGTGTTCGCCGAGAGCAGCCAGGTAGCGCTCCGCGTCTAGGGCAGCCATACAGCCCGTACCAGCCGCCGTTACAGCTTGGCGGTAGGTGTAGTCCTGCACGTCGCCGCAGGCGAATACGCCATCCACATTGGTCTTGGAAGAGCCGGGAATGGTTTTCAGATAACCCTGCTCATCGTGGTGCAGGTAAGGCTGGAAAATCTTGGAGTTTGGCTCGTGGCCGATGGCAACAAAGAAGCCTTGCACTGGTATTTCGCGGGTTTCGTGCGTGAGCGTGTTCTTCACCCGCACGGCTTCCACGGCGTGTTCACCTAGGATTTCATCCGTTACTGAGTTCCACAAAACCTCGATCCTAGGATTCTCCACTACGCGCTTTTGCATAATCTTCGAAGCCCGCATCTCGCCCTTGCGTACAATCATGTACACTTTCGAGCATAAGTTAGCCAGGTAAGTAGCCTCCTCCGCGGCCGTATCGCCGGCGCCCACGATGGCTACTTCTTGCCCACGGTAAAAGAACCCATCACACACGGCGCAGGCCGATACGCCCGAGCCATTCAGTCGCGCTTCCGACTCCAGGCCCAGCCACTTAGCCGATGCACCCGTCGCGATAATGACGGTATCTGCCGTGATTTCCTTGTTTTCGTCGATGGTTACTCTGTGCGGATGGCCCGAGAAGTCAACAGCCGTAGCCAGCCCGTAGCGAATGTCGGTGCCAAAGCGCTCTGCCTGCTTCTTCAGGTCTTCCATCATTTCCGGACCCATTACGCCGGTCGGGTAGCCTGGGAAGTTTTCAACGTCATTCGTTATGGTCAGCTGGCCGCCGGGTTGCAGGCCTTGGTACATAACGGGTTGCATGTTGGCACGGGCCGCGTAGATAGCGGCAGTGTAGCCGGCCGGTCCCGAACCAATAATCAGACACTTAATGTGTTCAGTGGTATTATCCATTTGCTTTGAAAAAGCAGCGTTTCTTAAATAAGTCTGCAAAGGTAAGCGCCAGCAGCTAGTGGCGTGGAACTCGATTTTGGCTGGAGCATAGCAGGAACTATGCCTTTACCAGCACCTGACGAACTGTCCGGAAAAGCTAGCTTGCCGTTCTGCAATAAAAAACCCCAACTGCTGGGCTGGGGTTTTCTAGAGTTGGATAAGTAATAAACTTACCCTAAGTATGGCTTCAGCGCTTTAGAGCGCGAGGTGTGCCGCAGACGACGGATGGCCTTCTCTTTGATCTGGCGCACTCGTTCGCGGGTCAGGTTGAACTTCTCGCCAATCTCTTCCAGCGTGAGCGAGTGCTCACCGTTCAGGCCGAAATAAAGCGTAATCACGTCGGCTTCCCGCTTGGTGAGCGTTGAAAGGGCACGCTGCACTTCCTTGCGAAGTGAGTCGTTCATCAGCCCCATGTCCGGCGATTCCTCATCCTCGTTTTCGAGCACGTCGAGCAGACGGTTTTCTTCACCTTGCACAAAAGGCGCATCCACTGATACGTGACGACCCGAAATTTTCAGCGTGTCAACTACTTCTGAAGTCGTCAGCTCCAGCACTTCGGCAATTTCTTCGGGCGAGGGCTCCCGCTCAAATTTTTGCTCCAGCTCGGAGAAGGACTTTGAAATTTTATTCAGTGAACCAACGCGGTTCAACGGCAGACGCACGATACGCGACTGTTCGGCTAGAGCTTGCAGAATAGACTGGCGAATCCACCAAACGGCATAAGAAATGAACTTAAAGCCGCGGGTCTCATCAAAACGCTTCGCGGCTTTGATCAGGCCTAGGTTGCCCTCATTGATCAAGTCGCCTAGCGAGAGGCCTTGGTTCTGGTACTGCTTGGCTACCGACACGACAAAGCGGAGGTTAGCTTTGGTAAGCTTTTCCAGGGCCTGTTGGTCGCCTTCTTTAATGCGCTGCGCCAGCGTTACCTCCTCGTCGGGGGTGAGCAGGTCTACCTTGCCAATCTCCTGGAGGTATTTATCCAGCGACTGGCTTTCGCGGTTGGTGATCTGCTTGCTAATTTTAAGCTGTCTCATTGCGGGCGCGAAAGAATTGTAATTCTGTAAAAGTTAAACATTTTGGGCAATCTTTTAGTGGGTGCCAGCTAGTTGAGGTCAACGCGCCGACACCCACTAAAGTTCGCCTATTGAAACCTAGGCTGCACCGTTTTCGGCGGCAGTGCGCTCCGGTTTCGGGAGCAGCGCTTTGCGCGAGAGGCGGTATTTGCCGGTTTTCTTGTCAATATCAAGCAGCTTTACGTCAATCTCCTGACCGACTTCGAGCACGCCCTCCAGGCTGTTGAGGCGCTCGTGGCCGACTTCGGAAATGTGCAGCAAGCCATCCTTGCCAGGCATTATTTCTACGAAAGCACCGTACGGTTGGATGCTGCGAACCTTGCCTTTGTAGGTTTCGCCTACTTCCGGCTGGGCGGCAATAGCCCGGATACGGCCAATTGCCGCTTCCATATCAGGCTGGTTCGAGGCAAAAATGCTCACATGGCCTTTCTCATCTTTTTCCTCGATGATAACGGTCGCATTCGTGTCCTTCTGGATCTGCTGAATCACCTTGCCACCAGGTCCGATTACGGCACCGATGTACTCTTTGTCAATCAGCATCTTGTGCGAGCGAGGCGTATGCGGCTTCAGGTCAGCAGCCGGAGCGCTGATGGTCTTGGCCATTTCACCCAGGATATGCAGACGGCCAGCGCGTGCCTGGTGCAGCGCCTTGGTCAGGATATCAAACGACAGGTTCTGGATTTTAATGTCCATTTGGCAAGCGGTAATACCTTTTTCGGTACCCGTCACCTTGAAGTCCATGTCACCTAGGTGGTCCTCGTCGCCGAGAATGTCGCTTAGGACGGCGTACTCCTTGGTATCCTTGTCCTGCACCAGACCCATGGCAATACCAGCCACCGCTGATTTTACCTTGATGCCAGCATCCATCAGCGCCAGCGAACCAGCGCATACCGTAGCCATCGAGCTAGAGCCGTTCGACTCCAGAATGTCCGACACGATGCGGATGGTGTAGGGGTTTTCTTCCTCAGCAGGCAGCACCTTCTTCAACGAACGCAAGGCTAGGTTGCCGTGCCCAATTTCCCGGCGACCAGGGCCGCGGCTAGGCTTCACCTCACCGGTCGAGAAGGCCGGGAAGTTATAGTGCAGCATGAACTTGCTGTAGCCCGAGAACATAGCCGAGTCGATGATCTGCTCATCAAGCTTGGTACCTAGGGTTACGGTAGTCAACGACTGCGTTTCGCCACGGGTAAACACGGCCGAACCGTGCGCACCGGGCAGGTAGTTTACTTCGCTCCAAATTGGGCGAATCTCTTCAAGCTGACGACCATCGAGGCGCACGCGCTCCTTGATCATCATGTCGCGAATAGCCTTCTTCTCAGCTGAGCCATAATAGCGGCTGAACATTTTCATGTCCAGCTCAGGCTGCTCGGCTAGCAATGTTTCCAGGAAAGCTTTCTTAACCTCACCGAAGCCTTTCTTCCGACCTTCTTTGTTGGCGTTTCCAGAGCGCGCTACCTCGTAGGCCTGCTGGTAAACACCTTCCTGAATGCGCTGCTTCAGTTCTTCGTTTTCGTCGTATTTGGGATACTCGCGCTTCACAGCGGCTTTCTCCACTGCCGTGGCAAGTTCTCCCTGCACGCGGATCTGATCTTTGATGGCTTCGTGACCGGCGGCAATGGCTGCCACCATTTCCTCTTCGCTCACTTCACTCATCTCGCCTTCCACCATGGCTACCGAATCCATCGTAGCACCTACGATGAGGTCGATATCAGCGCGGGCGATGTCAGCGGTTTTAGGGTTAATCTGGAGCTTGCCATCGATACGGGCAACCCGTACCTCCGAAATCGGACCAGCAAATGGAATATCAGATATGGAAAGAGCAGCCGAGGCGGCTAGGGCAGCCAGCGCATCAGGCTGTACGTCTTTGTCAGCCGAAATAAGGCTGATCATCACCTGTACTTCGTAGTGATAATCTTTCGGGAACATAGGCCGCAGAATACGGTCAACCAGACGCGACACGAGAATCTCGTAGTCGGAGAGGCGGCCTTCGCGGCGCTGAAACGAACCTGGGATCTTACCGGCAGAGCCGAATTTTTCTTGATAGTCTACCGATAGCGGCAGAAAATCTACGCCCTCGCGCTGACTGGGCTGCGAAACCACCGTGGCCAGCAGCATCGCGTCGCCGAGCCGCACAACCACCGAGCCATCGGCTTGCTTGGCTAGCTTGCCGGTTTCGAGGGTGATAGTCCGGCCGTCGGGCAGGGCAATAGATTTGGTAATAGCGTTGTAATTGGGCATCGTATCAGTTTGCTTAAGAAAGCGACAGCGGGCGAGCAGCCAAAAAAGCGGGGCCAGGCAGCTCCGCTTTACTCTAGGTACTTCTGAGGGTAGAACAACAGAACCAGTCAAAAAGGTGACGGATCTGCATAAAAAAAGAGTAGGGAACCCTCGGTGAGGGCTCCCTACTCCAACGGGTGGACATTACTTACGGATGCCCAACTCCTTGATAATCGCGCGGTAGCGGTTGATTTCGCGGTGCTGCAGGTAGTCCAGCAGACGACGACGCTTACCAACAAGCTTGAGCAGGCCCAGGCGCGTCGAGAAGTCCTTCTTGTTCACCTTCAGGTGCTCAGTCAGGTGATTGATGCGGTGGGTGAACAGCGCAATTTGTGATTCGGCCGAACCAGTATCGGTTGCGGTTTTAGCAAGGCTGCTCTTCTCGAAAATAGCCTGTTTTGCTTCGGTAGTGAGTTTCATCGGCAGATAGGTCTCCCCGTCTTGGATTTAAGCGTTAAAAAAATACACCCCGCGTTTCGGAGTGGGCGCAAAGGTAAGAAAAATTCAGGGTTCATTTAACATTTGCCAATTAACATTTATCAGTACTTGATCATCCAATACCTAGGTTGGTAGTGCAGTGATAACTGTTAAATGTTAATTGGTAAATGTTAAATGAAAAAATCACCCGCGTTGGTAGCCGCGGAAAGGCCAGCGGATCTTGGCGGGCAGGCGGCGCCAGAAGTCAACTTCGAGCAGGCCAGAATCGTGGCGGGCCTGGTTGAGGAAGAACAAGCCAATGGGCAACAGGATGATGTCGGCCATCCACATACCTAGGCCTACCGGAATGATGCCTTCGCGGCCTTGCTTCTCGCCAATGATGGAGATGACGTAGTAGATAATAAAGAACAGAATGGCGATGAGCAGGGGCACTCCTATGCCGCCTTTCTTAATAATAGCCCCGAGCGGCGCACCGATCAGGAACATAACCAAAATAGCCGCCGACTGGGTGTATTTGCGGAATATCTCGATGCGGAAGCCGCTGGCATCTTTACCTAGGTTGCTGAGCTGCTCGCCGGTAGTGCCCACAAAAGAGCGGACGTTGCGCGCGCGGTTGGCCGCTTGCTGCACAATGCCGACCTGTACCGCTGGCAAGCGGGTAAGCGGCACTTGCAGCTTCTCCGTGCGACGATTAGCGGCTTGCCCGGTGGTGTCGAGCCGCAGGTAGCTGTAGTAGGGGTTAAGCTGCTGAAATAAGCTACGGCGCTGCAACGCCAAACGATTGTGCACCGAGTCGGCCGCTTTTACCAGCTGCGGGATGTTCTTCATCATGCGATTCTCGGCGAAAAGATCCTCCTTGGTACGGTTGAGGTCGAAGGAAGCCAGCGAGAACGTAATCATGTTGCGGGAGAAAGCCTGCCGGATAAAGCTGGCCCCTGATCGGTCGCGGGCATCGGGCTGCTCCACGAAGGTCTGGCCGCGAAACAGCTCCAAACCTAGGTATTGCCCCCCGAAGCGCGTGAACATGCGCCCCGAATCGGCCAGAATCATGGTTGAGTTGCCGCGGCCGTTGGTGTGATCATAAATCATGACACCCATCAGGATGTCCCCATTTTCTCCCAGCTTCTGATTAACCTTAATCGTGTAACCCGGAATGCCATTGTAGAACACGCCAGGGCGAATATCCAAGGCTAGCTTCTGCTGCCGCACATCCCAGAGCAGGCTGTACGCACCTAGGTTCGCTTTCGGCACGATGGTGTCGTTGAACCAAAAAGCGAAGCCCGACAGGAACAAGCTCACAATCATCACCGGCCGCAGAATTCGGGTCAGCGAAATGCCGGAGGTCTTAATGGCCGTCAGCTCGTGGTGCTCGCCCAGCTGACCATATGTCATCAGAGAGGAAAGCAGCACGGCCAGCGGCAGCGAAATCGGCACCATCAGCACGCTGAAGAAAAACAGCAGCTGCCCAATAACGCCAATACCTAGGTCTTTGCCGACTAGGTCATCGAGGTACTTGAGCATGTACTGGGTGAGCAGAATAAACTGCACCACCGCAAACGTGAGGAAAAACGGACCCGCGAAGGCCTTTAAGATCAGCTTATCGAGTTTTTTCATTGGAGTCGGACATACCGGACCTGTAGACTGCGCTTTGCAAAGCGCAAACGTCAAACGAAGGTACGGCGCGTTTCGCTCCTAGCTACTCGCAATTTTTAGCGAAAGCTAGCCGCCAACCAGCTCCCGGAGCTGCTGCACAAGGCCATCCCACATCTCCTGTAGCTCCACCTCATCAGTTTCCTCTGAATAGTCGAGCACGCGCAGGTAGACTTCCTGCGTCAGCTGCGATTCTTCAATAGTGAAATCGAGGTAATTGGCGTCGGGTGCGTGGCGTTTGTTCTGGTCCAGAAACACGTAGCGAACTGAGCGGTTGGTGCGATGCGAGTTCAGCTCGGCAAAGTGCGGCTGGTTGTCCCAGATAAAGTTGTAGCGATGATCTTCATCAATGCGAACATCCTGGCAAAACCACTGCGCAAGACCAGAAGGCGAGGCTAGGTAGGGATATAAGATCTTCGGTGACGCATTGACCGGGTATTCCACCATGAAACGGTGTTTCGTACGAGTTGCAGAGAGCGGCATAGAGCAGGCAAAATAGGTGTCGGACCAGCGGAATAGGAGGGTACTGGCTGCAACCAATATACAAATCTTTTTTTTCTGTAACACTTGCGTCAGGTCAAATCTTGTGCCTACCTTTGCGCCACCAAAAAACGGCGGGGTAGCTCAGTTGGTTAGAGCACAGGATTCATAACCCTGAGGTCACGAGTTCAACTCTCGTCCCCGCTACAGTAAAAAGGCCTTCCTAACCAAGGAAGGCCTTTTTTGCTTTTCAAGAGAATTTTTTAGGATTCAGATGTTGCTTGCTTTCCTCTAGTTTAGGATAACCAAGTGTTACCGCTAAGAATGCCTGCTGTTGCTGGAGCAAGCATCCTAGCTTACAGCCAAAGAGCCAAGCGAAGAGGAGAAAACCTGTTTCACTCAGAGGCTAGAGAGCCTCTGGTAATAAGGGGGGTAGACCTAGCTAATCGTGCACGCTGAAAAAAGGGCACAAAATTGCTTGTCAAGGGCAACGCTATTCTACTTGCCCTGTTTGCTATGCTCAAGCGCTTTACTTTCTTATTTTTCCTTTTCTCGTCTGCGCAAGGCTATGCGCAATTGGTATCATCGCGCGCCCTGCCGAACTTGGTAAGTGCTACCAACCTGGCCTTGCCAGCTACGGTTCCGCAGCAAGTTGCGCATCCGGAACCCATACCCGTCAAAGAACTCACGGGCTCCGTGGCCAAGCTTGATGAACAGCGCGGCTTTCAAAACGCCACTCTGGACCAGGAGCTTGCCTCGTTTCAGGACTTGATCAGTGAGCCTTGCAGCACTACTGAAGGGGCAGACGTTAGTTGCTACACCCGCAGCACAGATGTCTTGGCCCTAGGCACGGCGAGGCTGGAGAAAATTCAATACACGTTTTATAAAAAGTCGTTAGCGGCTATTATCGTGACGCTTAAGGGCGCCAAGAACATTGCTGCGTTCCGCCAAGTGTTGGAAGAAACTTACGGCCCGGGCACACCATCGCCCGAAAGTTTGCAGGAAGTAGAATGGAGTGGCGAGCGGGTGCATATGGCTTATAACGTGCTCAGGGGAGAGACGAAGCAGGAGCCGATTCTGCGGTTGGTGCTGCGCAGCAAAGCGCAAATGGCCCGTTACCAAGCCGACCAAGTGGCAGTCAGGCGCGCAACCCCGCAGACGGACACTGGAGATCTGTAAACAGCTGACGGCCGGCCCAGCTGAAAGCAAGACCAAAGGGATGCGGAATGAACGCTTGGCCTGCATCTACGCTGGTATTCGGGGGCCGAGTTTAGTGGCGTCACCCGGCGGGTTTGGAACGGCCTGGTCAAAGCTGCTGACCTAGGCTGCCTCTATGCTGTTTGCCATCGTTGGGCCGAGATGTCAAAACCTTGTCAATCAAGAAAGAAGAGACCTAAACTGATCAGGAGTTAAGGTGAGTACTATATCTTATCGCAGTATATCAAGCGAGGGAGCGTTATGGAAATGCAGCAACGGATCTAAATCTTTCAGGGACCGGTGAAAGTGGCACTGGGGAGTGCCCCCGGTGTCGCGGTAGACAGCGTAGCGCTGAACAAGCTGCTGGAGCCCTGGCAAGGCATGCACTGGCGCGTTTCCAGCGTGAGCACGCAGATTGTCGCCTACGAAGCACCCGGCGGGCGGCCTGTCCTCGGGGGAACTGATGCGAAGCGCTGCACGGCCTTTGTCTCGGTGTTGATGTATCACACGCCTACTTCATAACCAAAGGATTATCTCCCTATCTACCTGGGTTTACCGGCTGAGTTGGGAAACAGAAAAGGCCTCCCTGATCCGGGAAGGCCTTTTCTGTGTTGTAATGCTGGTTACTTAACTGAGGCGTTGATAATGGGCTTGCGCCTGAGCAGTACGCCGTGAGTGCTACCTAGGTCGCCGTGAGGTTCGCGCTAGCGGCTGCCAAGTCGGTTGCGTCGCCAGGCGGAAGTCGGAGCACCATCGGTTTGGGTAGTGGCGGTGGCTTGTGGCTTCTTGGTTTCCAGCAGCATCGCCGTGAAAACGGCCGCCAGTTTGGCGGTTTCTTCATCCGGCGCCGAACCTAGGTCGGCGGGCGTGAAATGGTCGCGGATGAAGTTCGTGTCGAAGTTGCCGCTCACGAAGGCGGGGTGTTGCAGTACAAAGCGTCCGAAGGGCAGCGTGGTCTGGATGCCGGTAATCTGGTACTCCTCAATGGCGCGCAGCATGCGGGCAATGGCCTCGGTGCGGTCCTGGCCGAAGGTGACGAGCTTGGCAATCATCGGGTCGTAGTAGATCGGGATATCCATGCCTTGCTCAAAGCCGTCGTCGACGCGCACGCCAGGGCCTTGCGGGCGCACGTAGGTCGTGAGCGTGCCGATGTCGGGCAGGAAGTTGTTGGCGGGATCTTCCGCGTACACGCGCAACTCTAGTGCGTGCCCCTGAATCGTAAGATCCTCCTGACCAAAGCTGAGCGGCTGACCCTGAGCGACCTTAATCTGCTCCTTTACCAGATCCAGGCCCGTAATCTGCTCCGTGACGGGGTGCTCCACCTGAAGACGCGTATTCATCTCCAGGAAGTAGAAGCTGTGGTTTTCGTCGAGGAGAAACTCCACCGTTCCAGCACCCGTGTAGTCGCAGGCGCGCGCTACATCCACGGCGCACTGACCCATGGCGGCGCGCAGCTCCGGTGTGAGCACCGACGAGGGAGCTTCCTCAATCACTTTCTGGTGGCGACGCTGAATCGAGCACTCGCGCTCAAACAAGTGTAGAATCGTACCGTGCTCATCACCGAGCACCTGAATCTCGATGTGGCGCGGCGAACCGATGTATTTCTCAATAAACACGGAGCCGTCGCCGAAGGCGCTGGTCGCTTCCGACACGGCGAGCTGCATTTGCTCCTCAAACTCGCCTTCCGAGTTTACCACGCGCATGCCTTTGCCGCCCCCGCCGGCGGAGGCTTTAATAAGGATAGGAAAGCCAACTTCCCGCGCGATTCGCTTGGCTTCCTCCACGTCCGAAATAGCATCTTCGGTGCCGGGCACCATCGGGATGCCGTATTTCGACACGGCTTGCTTGGCAGCTAGCTTCGAGCCCATCAGCTCCATGGCCTCGGGCGAAGGGCCAACGAAGATGAGGCCGGCCTCACGCACCTGGCGGGCAAAATTCGCATTCTCTGACAGAAAACCGTAGCCGGGGTGAATGGCATCGACCCCTAAGCGGCGGCACACCTCAATGATCTTGTCGCCGCGCAGGTAGCTTTCAGCGGAAGCGGGCGGACCCACGCACACGGCCTCGTCGGCGTAGCGGACGTGCAGGGCGTGGCGGTCGGCCTCGCTGTAGATGGCCACGGTTTGCAGGCCCATTTCGCGGGCCGAGCGCAGCACACGCAGCGCGATTTCGCCACGGTTGGCAACCAGCAGCTTTTTTATTTCTTTCATGGGTGGAAATCAGCTAGGCAGTAGAGCGCAAATATGCGTACTTGTTAGAAAGAAAAAGCTCGTCGCCGAAATTGGGTAGTCGTAGAACCATCCCAATCACCACCTGTTTCAAAATAGAAGTACAGGCCATTTTCATCGACCTAGCCCACTGGCGGCAGCTTGGACGGCAGGCTGCAGGCGGCTACCTTTGTGCCTTTTCCATAACTTTGGAGAAGCTTCGGCATAACTTTACCGTTGCTGGGGCGGTTAGAAGCTTTATGGTCTAACCAGTTTTTCACACTCACATTTAATTTGTTCCTCCGTGGATCTTTTTGACAAGATTGCCTCCAACCGCGGCCCGCTGGGCAGCCACTCGCACTACGCGCACGGCTATTTTACCTTTCCCAAGCTGGAAGGTGAAATTAAGCCCCGCATGATTTTCCGCGGTAAAGAGGTGCTCACCTGGAGCCTGAATAATTACCTAGGTCTGGCAAATCACCCGGAAGTGCGTAAGGCCGACGTAGAAGGCGCGGCCCAATACGGTATGGCGCTTCCTATGGGTGCCCGCATCATGAGCGGCAACTCCAACCTGCACGAGCAACTGGAGAATGAATTGGCTGATTTCGTGAAGAAGCCGGACTGCCTGTTGCTCAACTTCGGGTATCAAGGTGTCGTTTCGATTATCGATGCCATTGTGAATCGCCATGATGTAATTGTGTACGATGCTGAGTCGCACGCCTGCATCATCGACGGCGTACGGCTGCACGCGGGCAAGCGCTTCGTGTACCCACACAACGATATGGAGAAGCTGGAAACCCAGCTCCAGCGCGCTACCCGCATGACCAACGAAACCGGCGGCGGTATTCTGGTGATTACGGAGGGCGTGTTTGGCATGTCGGGCAACATGGGCAAGCTCAAAGATATCGTTGCGCTGAAGGAGAAGTATCAGTTCCGTTTGTTCGTGGATGATGCCCACGGTTTCGGCACAATGGGCGCTACCGGCGCCGGAACGGGCGAAGAACAAGGCGCACAGGACGGCATCGACCTCTATTTTTCGACGTTTGCGAAGTCGATGGCGAGCATTGGTGCCTTCGTAGCAGGCCCTGAGAACGTAATTGAATATTTGCGTTACAATATGCGTAGCCAGATTTTTGCCAAGTCGCTGCCCATGCCATTGGTGGTAGGAGCGCTGAAGCGCCTGGAACTGCTGCGCACCCAGCCCGAGTTGAAAGACAACCTTTGGACCGTCGTACGAGCCTTACAGAGCGGTTTGAGGGAAAAAGGCTTCAACATCGGCACTACCGAATCGCCGGTAACGCCCGTGTTTTTGAACGGTGAAATCCCCGATGCAACCCAAATAACCTTCGATTTGCGTGAAAATCACGGTATTTTCTGCTCTATCGTGGTCTATCCGGTGGTTCCGAAAGGAGTTATTATGCTGCGCCTCATCCCGACGGCTTCGCACACGCTGGAAGACGTACGGGAGACAATCACTGCCTTTGAGGCCATTGCCGCCAAGCTCGACAAGGGCCTGTATTCCAAGAATCAGGTAAGCGTTTAGTGCCTTAGCGAGGCACAACGGGTACTTAATTACAAACGCCAGCAGCCTTTCAGGTTGCTGGCGTTTTTGTATTATTTCCTTTATTGTGCAAACGGCAACCTAGGTGTAAGCTGAACACTAGAGGTATAAAATCGCCCCTGGGAGGCTAGATAGGGGCTTTTAAAAAAAAAGCGAACAGTTGCTTGTATTTGAAATCCCTGTATATTAGGCCCCGACAAAAGCATTGTTTCACACCCAACAACCTCCCACTAATGAACAATTTTGGTAAACTCAAAGACCTGGTGATGTCACTGGAAGGCGACTTCGAGAAGTTCTACGACAAGCAGAACTCGGCCGCCGGTACCCGTGTGCGCAAGGGAATGCAGGAGTTGAAGAATATGGCTCAGCAGATTCGCGCTGAAGTGCAGGATATGAAGAACAGCGGTGGCGAAGAAGCTCCTGCTGCGAAAGCTGCTCCGGCCGCTAAGAAAGCTGCTCCGGCTGCCGCCAAGAAAGCTCCTGCCGCCAAGAAAAAGTAAGTCTGAACCACGAATTCGACGGATTTTCCGGATTCCGCGGATTTTGTGGACGATAAGCAGTAAGGAAAAAGCCTCTCCGTATAGAGAGGCTTTTTTGGTTTTGTATTTTCAGCTAGCAAGTGGATGCGCTAGGTTTGTCAGGCTAGGTTAGCTCAACCAAGTAGTAATCTTTGCGCCCTTTCTTGACGACCAGGTATTTGTTGTGTAGCAGTGGCAAATCCGTTATCAGCGCTTCCGGCGAGGTGAGCTTGTCGCCGTTAATACCCAAGCCATTGGCTTTGATAAGCTTGCGAACTTCGCCCCGTGAGGGCAGAATCTGCTGGCTGGTGGCTTCGCTGAGCAGCACCGATATATTCAGGTCAGACGTTTCAGCGCGGGATACGCGCAGGTGCGGCAGGCCGGCAAAGGCATCAAGTAAGGTGCTTTCACTAAGTGTCGTAAGGTCGCCCCCCTTGCCGAAAAGCACTTCCGATGCCGCTACGGCGTCTTCGTAGGCTTCGGCGGAGTGCACGCGGGTGGTTACATCTTTCGCCAACGCCTTTTGAAGCACGCGCAGGTGCGGCGCCTGGGTGTGCTCAGCTTCCAGCGCTTCAATTTCCTCTTGGCTGAGCAGCGTAAACACCCGGATGAGGCGGGGTACGTCGGCGTCGGCGGCGTTCAGGAAGAACTGGTAGAACTGGTAGGGCGAGGTCATGGTGGGGTCGAGCCACACGGTGCCGGTTTCGCTCTTGCCGTATTTGGTGCCGTCGGCTTTGGTGATGAGCTGGCCAGTGAGGGCGTAGGCTTTGCCTTCGCCGTTGGTGAGGCGGCGGATCAGCTCGGTGCCGGTCGTGATGTTGCCCCACTGGTCGCTGGCGCCCATTTGCAGGGTGCAACCTAGGTTCTGGTAGAGGTGAAAGAAGTCGTAGCCTTGCAGCAGCTGGTAGCTGAACTCGGTGTAGCTGATGCCCTCGGCGCCGGTGTCTTCGTTGCCGCCGATGCGGCGCTTTACCGATTCTTTCGACATCATGTAGTTCACCGTGAGGTGTTTGCCTACATCGCGCAGAAATTGCAGGAAGCCGAACTCCTTGAACCAGTCGTAGTTGTTGACGATGCGTGCGCCCGTCGGCGAGTCGTTGAACTCGATGAACTTCTCCAGCTGCTTGCGGATGCCGTCCTGATTGGCGCGCAGCGTGGTTTCGTCGAGCAGGTTGCGCTCGGCCGATTTGCCAGAGGGGTCACCGATCATGCCGGTGGCGCCACCTACCAGGGCCACGGGCCGGTGGCCGGCGCGCTGCAAGTGTACCAGCAGCATGATGGTAGCTAGGTTGCCGATGTGCAGGGAGGGCGCCGTCGGGTCGAAGCCGATGTAGCCTGTAATCGGCTGATTAGCTGTCAGGTGCTCGGCCGTGCCGGGCATCATATCATGAAACATTCCGCGCCAGCGGAGCTCGTCAAGTAAATTCACAGAGAGTAACTGAGTAGCTGAGTAACTGAGTAGCTAGGCTTTCACCGAACTTTTTCTGGTAGCAAAGGTAAAGGCTGCGCTGATACCTTTGCGTATAAGAGTAGGGATGCTCTATTCGGCACCTTACTCAGTTACTCAGCTAGTCCGTTACGCTCTTGAATCTTTCCGCCGACGATATTCTGCAACAGCTGCGCCAGCGGCAATTTGCGCCCGTGTACTTCCTGCAAGGGGAGGAGCCGTACTACATTGATTTGATTACCAATACGATTGAGCAAACCGTGCTGCCCGAGCACGAGCGGGGCTTCAACCAGGTCGTGCTCTACGGGAAGGACACCGACGTGGCGACCATCCTAGGTCAGGCGCGGCGTTTTCCGATGATGGCCGAGCGTTCGGTAGTCATCGTGAAGGAAGCACAGGGCGTGGCCGATCTGGAAAGTGAGAAGGCATGGCCATTCCTGGAAGCGTACCTGAAGAACCCACTGGCGAGTACCGTACTCGTGTTTGGCTACAAGAACAAGACGCTGGACGCCCGTAAAAAGCTAGGTAAGCTCTTGACGGATAAGGCTGTGGTGCTCACCAGCAAGAAGATCTACGATAACCAGGTGCCCGCCTGGCTCACGAGCTACGTGCGCAGCCGGCAGCAGCAGATTACCGGGCAGGCCGTGGCCATGCTCGCCGAATACATCGGCCCCGACCTAGGTCGGCTGACGAACGAAGTGGACAAGCTGCTGCTCAACCTCAAGCCCGGCCAGCCTATCGACGAGGACCTGGTGCAGCGTCTGGTAGGCATCAGTAAGGAGTACAACATCTTCGAGCTGCAACGCGCCCTGGTGCAGCGCGACGTGCTGAAAGCCAACCGCATCCTGCTGTATTTTGAGGCCAACCCCAAGGCCAATCCGCTGATTCCGAACCTGACGTTGCTCTTCGGTTTCTTCACGAAGCTACTGGTGCTGCACCAGAACGCCAACCCTTCTGATGCCGATTACAAGAAGCTAGGTATCATGAACAGCTTCGCTCAAAAGGACTACCAGCTGGCCCTGCGCAACTACAGCGCCGAGCGTACCCGCGACATTATCCACCTCATTCGCCGCGCCGACTTGCAGAGCAAAGGCATCGAAAGTGGCTCGATGACGGAAGGCGAGATCTTGCGGGAGCTGGTGTTCCTGATTCTGCACCCGGTGCCGCTGAGCGCCGTAGCTTGAGCCGGCAAAGAGCAACTATCCTAAAAAGCCCGTTTTGCAGAGCAAGACAGGCTTTTTTGTGTGCTATGAAAAACTAAGAAGCTGCCGTTGGGGAGGGAAGACGCTGGTGATATAACTGTTCCTTCTCACATGAATATGTGATTGACGGTCAGGTTGTAAGCGGGTAATTTGTGTTGTGGGTAATGACATGATCTGCTCGCTGATTAGCACTAGCCTTATGAAAGGAGAAAGCAACCAACAGATTAAGGACAACAGCAAAGCGGGGCAACCGCGACAGACCCCTACAAGAGCATGGCTCGGTTGATCGAGGCCCAGAGCTTGCCCGCTCTGCCCGAGCAAATCACGCTCAGCGTGGGCGATTTGCTGATATTCCAGGCCAGCGGGGGCCGTGTGCAGCTCGGAGCCGAAGCTGTAGAGTTGCTGGGGGCTTTTGTACCTAGCCTGCTGCACGAGAGCGGGAGTGTGCTGGCACCAATGGGAGCCCCCAACAACGTGCTGTTTCGCGCACTTAGCGCTGGTAGAGCCTCCATCGATGTAATAATTGGTGACCCGTGGTATGGCTCGACAAGCAAGACGATACGTGTGCTGGTGGAGACATGAGCAATGATCATTTATTAAATCTGAGTGGCCTAAGTATCGCTTTCTTAGTTAGAGTAATTGCAAGAGAAAATAGGCTTATAAATGGCTGTAGAGCTGTTTTGCTACCTTCTTTTCGGGGTTTAAGATGGGTGTTTACAGGAGGAAATTTGGAATAAATAGCAACCTGCCGGTTTTCTGACAACAACAGCGGCTCGATTTGTGTGGAAGTGCTCTTGTCATAGAGCGTTAAGTAGATTCGTGAAAGAGTAACTAACTCTATTTAGCCTGTCTGGCTCTTTAAACCCCCTTGGTATGGTACTTTAAAAAGAATATTGTAAAATACGTATGATAATACGAAGATAACTATTGTAAATATAGTAGATATTATACATTTGCATCATCAATTTTTGCTATTGCCTCAGTTGCTGGCTACTAAAGTGCTTACCGGGAAGGGAGCATTGCTCGACTGAAAGAAGACACAAGAGCTTGATTTGATACCTTTTTCTATCTGTTTCTTGCTATTGCTACCGCCATGTTTGCTGCCATTACCGCTACTTGCCGTCCGATCAGTTGGGGTACTAGATTTTCCTGCGTTGTGCGAGCTGGTATGGTGAGCGTCTTGGTGAGTGGGACAGTGCAGGCGCAAACGCTATTGGTAGCAAGCCTCGAACCTGCCCACAACGTCGTCGCGGCGCCGTGCAACACGCCCGTAGCAGTGCGTTTTGAGCAGGTATTAAATGATGGCTCCGCCACTCAGCAAGCGCTAAAAGTTTTTGGAACGCAAGCCGGTGGCAAAAGAACCGGTACGACCGCCGTGCGTGGCAGCATGCTCCGCTTCACGCCGAACGTGAGCTTCAAACCCGGCGAGACTGTGCTGGCCACCATTACCACGGCCGCGCAGAGCAGCAGCGGGCAGCATCTGGTGAGGCCTCAGGTATTTCAGTTTACGGCCGCAGCCGGCCTGGGCCCCGGCACCTTCAGCGGCCACCAGGAAGTAGCGCTGCCCGGCACGCTCCGCAGCCTGACCCTAGGTGACGTAGATGCGGATGGGGATCTAGACCTGCTGACGGCCAACCCCAGCGCTAATGCAGTGAGTGTACGCCTGAACAATGGTCGTGGTAGTTTCGGCGGCACGCAGGAAGTAGCCGTGGGTAACCAGCCGGGAAGCATCGTGCTGGCCGACGTAGACGCGGACGGCGACCTGGATCTGTTGACGGCAAATTACGGCCTGCGCCTGCCGCTGCCCGGCAGCGTGAGCGTGCGTCTGAACGATGGCAACGGCAATTTTAGCGGCGGCTCGGAGGTAGCAACAACGGCCAACATCACCCAATTAACCCTCGGCGATGTGGACGGCGACGGTGATCTGGATCTGCTCGCGGCCAGCAATAGTAGCATCAACGGCACCGTAACCGTACACCTGAATAATGGCAAGGGCAACTTCAGCACGGGCCGGGAAGTAGCGGGTCCGGCGAATGACCTAGCCTTAGGCGACGTCGACAACGACGGCGACCTGGATCTGCTGCTGCCCCGCGGCAATGCGGTGAGCGTGCTACTCAACAAGGGGCAGGGTAGCTTCGCAAGCGGCCAAATGGTGGAAGTGGGGGCCACTGCTACGGGAGTTGCGCTGGGGGACCTTGATGCGGATGGCGACCTGGACCTGCTCACGAGCAACAACCCCAACAACTTCGGTGGTACGGTGAGCGTGCGCCTGAACAATGGCGTCGGCGTTTTCAGCGGCGCGCAGGAAGTGGTGGTAGGAGCGGGGCCTCGTGTAAAGCTAGGGGATGTAGATGGGGACGGCGACCTGGATCTGCTCACGGCAAACTACGAAACAGGGGCCGGCTGCACCACGAGCGTGCGCTTGAACAATGGGCTAGGTTCCTTCAGTGGGTCGCAGGAAGTAGCTGTTGGGGTAGGTGCCCTCGACCTAGGTCTGGGTGATTTGGATGGGGACGGCGACCTGGACCTGGCTACCGCTAACAGCGGCAGCAACTCCGTGAGCGTACGTTTGAACCAAAACCTGCCTGCCCCGACGCTTACCAGCGTGGCGCCCACGGCCGCACCAGTCGGGAGTAGCGTCAGCATTACCGGTACGTATTTCACGGCGGCGAGCAACGTCACGTTCAACGGCGTTGCGGCTACTACGGTTGTTGTACATTCCGCCAGCCAACTGACCGCCGTTGTGCCCGCCGGTGCTATCACCGGCACGGTGCGGGTGACGAATTCTACGGGACCCAGCAATGGCCTGCCGTTTACGGTGAGCCTTTCCGGTACGCCAACCGCGCCTGCCCGCAATGCCCTCGCCGCCGCCCGTACTACGCCAGTGACGATGACGTTCACGCAGCGGCTGAGCAGCCAACCTGCTACCCGTACGGCCTTCAGTGTGTTCAGTCAGCAGGCCGGCGGGCGGAAAACAGGCTCCACAACTATCAGCAACAGCACCCTGACCTTTGCCGCCACCAGTGGTTTCAAGGCTGGCGAAACTGTTTTTGCAACTCTGACGGCGGCCGCCCAGACTGTGAACGATACGCCAGTGGCTCCGCAGGTTTTTCAGTTTACGACGGCCACGGTACCTAGCTCCGGCCGCTTCAGCCCTGGCTCCGAAGTAGCGGTCAGCACGAATGCCACAGGCGCAGCCACGGGCGACGTGGATGGGGACGGTGACCTGGATCTGCTCATTGCCGAAGGGCAGAATAACGTAGTAAGTGTACGCCTGAATGACGGCGCCGGCCGCTTCAGCGGCAGTCAGCAGGTGCCCGTTGGCAACTACCCGAGCAGCGTGACCCTGGGCGACGTGGATAGCGACGGCGACCTAGACCTGCTGACCACCAACTACGCCGGCGGTACCGTGAGCGTGTGTTTGAACGATGGCAGCGGCTCCTTCCGCAGCACCGGGCAGGCTGTGTATGTCCGGGATAACCTAACGGCTCTTGCTTTGGGTGATGTGGACGGCGACGCAGATCTGGACTTGCTGGTGGCCAATGGGGCCAGCTCCAACGTAGCTAGTACGATAAGTGTGCTGCTGAACGACGGTCGCGGCCTGTTCAGCCGAAAGCAGGATGTAGCCGTTGGGTACTTCCCCGCCAGCCTCGCCACTGGCGACATTGATGGCGACGGTGACCTGGATTTGCTCGTGGCTAACCAAGTCAGCAATACCGTGAGCGTGCGCCTGAACAATGGCACCGGCAGCTTCGTCGGTACTCAGGAGCTAGCCGAAAACATGCCTTTCAGCGTGAAGCTAGGTGACATCGACGGCGACGGTGACCTAGACCTGCTCACGGCGACCATCCAGGACGGCCGCGTGAGCGTGCGGCGAAACAATGGTCTGGGGAATTTCGAGGAAAGGGAGGCCGTGACCGTAGGAGCGTACCCTAACAGCTTGGCTGTAGGTGACATCGACGGCGACGGCGACCTGGACCTGCTCACGGCCAACGGCAGCAGCAGCCTCGTGAGCGTGCGCCTGAACAACGGCAGCGGCAGTTTCGGCAGTACCCAGGAAGTAGCCGTGAATAACAAAGCCCAGAGCGTGATGCTCGGCGACCTAGATGGTAACGGCACGCTCGACTTCGTGGCCGCCAGCTATGAAGGCAAAGCGGTGAGCGTGCGTATGAACCAGCTGCAAGAGCAGATATTAGGCAGTGTATCAGCTACTTCAGCAGCGCTGGCTACGCAGGTAAGTCTGTACCCCAACCCCGCGCACGCCAGCGTCCGCCTGCTCGTGCCCGCCGAAATGGCGCAGCAAGGCTTGCAAGTGCGCGTATTCAATATCCTAGGTCAACTGGTACTGGAGCAGCACTGGACGGCCCAACAAGCTGCCAACGAACCCGCCCTAACCCTGGCCGGAGTAGCCCAGGGTACTTACAATGTTTGCCTAAGCACAACCCGAGGGCTGCTGACCAAACGCCTGATTGTAGAATAACCAGATGAGCTGGTCTGCCTTATGCGGGGCAAAGGAGAAGTGATAACCCCTGAGCTAAGTAGCAGAACGTAAGCGCCTGAGACAAATTCATGACAAGCGGCCGGGCCGCACCCCACCTCGCAGAGCTTGCCTCCGCGGGCAAAGGTGCGGCCCGGCCGCTTGCCTGTTTATACGCACCAAGACGGCACTGGCTAGCTCGCGAAAACGACTCAATTAAACAGTTCGGCCCTGATGGATTAAAGTACTCCTAGGTCCCGTCAATAAACCTCATTTCCAATTCGCCAAGGCAATTGCAAAGGTTTGCGCCGGGACAAAAAAAGTGCTCGGAAAGTTCCGGTATTCTTTGAAAAGGCAGGCAGGGTTAAGTAAATAAAACTTCCTTCATACGGGGTGGCTGTTGGAAAGGTTGTGACTATTTCCGGAGGAGATTAGAGGAGTTGATTGCACGAGTATGGGAAAGTGCAAAATCACATTGTACTGAATTCAGGAGCTCATTCATTTTTCTAAATATAGGACAAGCACAAGAGTGTAACCAAGGTAAGATTGCCCCGTATAGGCGCCCCGTTTTTTGGGCCTGTTTATCTATGATTATTGTATTTTTTCATTGCATATAACTGATAATAAATAAATATAAATATCTATATTATGTTGCTAATCAGCTTATTATTGCAATGAAATTTAACATTTCCAACATCTTTTGCACTAAAAATATAATATAACTATTAAGGAAAAGTTTTTGATTTTTCTTGGTAATTGAACCCTTCGATAACACATAATTCGATATTTCAAATTTCGCTACTGAAAAATTATGGTTTGACATTCGGGACAGAAAGTCCTAATGCGGAGAATTCTATCCGCTCGTCTATTTTGTTTTTTGAAGCAACATCTCCTCTGTAACCTCATTGCATGAAGAACCGCTTTACTTCCCTTGTATTATGGCTGACGCTACTGTGTGGCGGAGGCTATGCACCGGGAGCCTGGGCCCAAACTGTAATCTTTAACGCCAGCCCGTCGGCCCAGCCGGGTGAGGCCATCAGTCTGCAAGGCAGCTTCAGCGCCAACGCCAAGGTATTTCTGGCAGCTGGTTCTGGCTCACCCGTGGCAGCACCCATCCTGACGCAGATGGCTGGCCAAGCCACGGTGCAGGTGCCCTCCAACCTAGGTCTGAACCTTTACCAGGTGTGGATAGAAGATGGGGGGCAGCGCAGCCCCGCCGTTTTCGTGAACCAGGCCCGTGGTCAGCACTTCGACTCGCCCGAAGTAGCACCTGGCGGCCGGATGCGGCTGTTCGGCCGCAACCTGCAACTGGGCGGCGGTGGCGCGCAGGTTCGCTTCGTGGGTGCCGGTGGCGGCGACGCGCAAGTGGATGCTTCGCAGAGCGATGCTTACACGCTGACGTTTAACGCGCCTGGTTCGCTGCAAGCCGGTACCACCTACCAGGTAGTTGTGAGCAACGGCCGCGGGGGAGAAACCACGGTAGATCAGAAGGTGAAAGCCATCAGTGGCGGCACCGACTACTTCGGCCTGAATGTAGGCTGGGCGCCCAAAATCAACTACTACAATAACGTCTATAACGTGCGTACCGATGGTCGCCTGAGCCGCAAAGCTACCGGCAACGGCAACACCGACGACCACGACGCCATTCAGGAAGCCATCGACAAAGCAGCCGGTGACGGCGGCGGTATCGTGTATCTGCCCGCTGGTACCTACAAGATTGCCCAGGGCGGTGGTGCTAGCTTGCTCATGCGCAACCGCGTAGTGGTACGAGGCGCCAGCAAAGACCAGACAACCATTAAGTTCGGCTACGGCTGGCCTAGCTCCGATAAGTGGGGCATCATCTGGGACAACACCCAGCAGGCTGGCTTGGTCGATCTGAGCATGATCAACGTGAACGAGTCGGGCAACTGGACCCAGAACATGACCGGCAAAGGCACGGAAGTCTTCATGCAGCGCATCCGCTTCGACATGAACCGGGGCGACTGGTTGTGGTGGGCCAACTCGGATAAGCTCGTTATGGCTAACTCCGACTTCGTGCAGGGGGTAAACCCCAACGCCGGCTACCACGGCCCTATTCAGCTCAACGATTGCAGCAACTTCGTGGTGAACAACAACAACTTCACCTACGCCGTGGATGGCCTGAACCTAAACGGTGCCCACGAAGGTGTGTTTGAAAACAACCGTGTGTACCGCGACGGCAGCGCCCGCTATCCTAGCTCGCTGGTCAACCACGTCCTGATTCTCAACTTCGCTCAGAACGTGGCAATTGTGAATAATCTGTTCAAGGTAATCAACGGCCCGGCCCAAAACTCCAACGACGGTGAAACGATCATTGCCGAAGGTGGTGGCAGTGGCGGCGGCCGGGAGGATGAAGAGTGCGGTACGGTGAGTGCAGCCTGGGGCAACATGCTCCAGGACAACGGCAAAGGGTGGAGGCAACCCCGCCGCCACCCGGTTGTGGCTATCGTTAGCGGTAGCGGCATGGGGCAGTGGCGCAACATCACGAGCCGCAATGGCAACACGCTCACCCTGGATCGGGCCTGGGACGTAGTGCCCGGCTCCGGCACGCGCTACGCCATCTTCAACTGGGGCTCACGCAACTGGCTGGTGAAAGGAAACACGATGGAGGGCAACCGCCGCGGCATCACGCTCTATCAGAATGCGACTACCGATGTAGCCATTGTAGATAACAAACTCATTAACAGCGGCTCCATCGACCTGATGCCGTTCCAGGGTGACGCCGGTTACCAGCAGTTTGTGCCCGTATACAACACCCAGATTGTGGGCAACAACGTGGCCGGCACGGATGGCTCCAACGGTGTATTCATCGGGGTTCACACGGCCCAGCACCTGCAAGCCAAAACTTTTGGTACCTCCGTGGTAAACCTGGAAGTGCGTGGTAATACTGTGACGGCGCACACACCGAACATACCCGCCGTTGTCGATGATGAGTTTCCTGAAGGCTACCTCAACTACCTCCAGTTTCAGCAGGGTGGCAGCCGCTACAACGACGAGCAGATTCCGGCCATCCTAGGTACGATTTTCCAGAACAACACGGCCATCAACTGCGACAACGCGCTGTATCTGAACTCCGGTTCGTACGGTACCCTGATCTGCAATACGAACCTGATTAATACGCGCAACCTGGTGCAGGACAACCGCCTCATTGGCGTGAACCACACCTCAATAGGTACCGCGTCGTGCATGGGCTCAACGGTTATGGCCCTGCGCACCCCGGAAAACCCCGACAACACGGAAACAGGCCTGACCTACAAATACTACGAAGGTTACTGGAACCATATGCCGGATGTGAGCACGCTTAGCCCCTTGAAAGCTGGTAATGTCAACTCCTTCGAGCTAGGTATGCGGCAGCGTGACTACGGCTATCTGGTTCAGTACTCAGGCTTTATCGCCGTACCCGCCGACGGCCAGTACACGTTCTTCTCCAACTCCGACGACGGCTCGCGCCTCTACATCGGCTCGACGATGGTAATCGACAACGACGGCCCGCACGAGGAGAAAGAAAAGGCCGGTTCCATTGGCTTGAAAGCCGGTATTCACGCCTTCACCGCCGAATACTGGCAGAGCGCCGGCAGCCAGATCTTCGATGTGAGCTACCTCGGACCAGGTGTGCCGAAGCAACCGATGACAAGCAGCGTGATGCGCCGCGCTTCTGCTACCGCCGGTGCCGGTCTGCGCACCCCCGAAAACCCAGCTTCCACGACGGCTGGCCTGGACTACAAGTACATGCAGGGTAACTGGAACCAGATTCCTGACTTCTCGGCTTCGACCCCCGATAAAACCGGCACGACGTTGTTCTTTGACCTGTCGCCACGCCAGCGCGGCACCAACTACGCCATGCAGTACACGGGCTACGTGACGGTACCGACCGATGGTCAGTACACCTTCTTCACCGGCTCCGACGACGGCTCCAAGCTCTACATCGGCTCGACCTTAGTGGTAGACAATGACGGGCTGCACGGGTACACGGAAAAATCGGGTACCATTGGTTTGAAGGCCGGCACGCACGCCATTACCGTGTCCTACTTACAAGGCACCGGCGGCCAGACGCTGGACGTGAGCTACCTAGGTCCGAACATCACCAAGCAAGCCGTACCCGCTTCGGCGCTACGACGCTCCACCATCGTGCCGCTGGCTGCCGAGCTGCGCGCACCGGAAAACCCCAGCAACACGACCAACGGCCTCGATTACAACTACTACGAAGGCTACTGGAATCAGGTACCGGACGTGAGTGGCACCAGCCCGATCAAGACGGGTGTGGCTTCGAGCTTCAACCTGAATGAGCGCCAGCGCAACTATAGCTACAGCATGCGCTACACGGGCTACATCACCGTGCCCACCGATGGTCGCTATACGTTCTTCACCGGCTCCGACGACGGCTCGCAGCTGTTCATTGGCTCGACCTTGGTAGTAGATAACGATGGCATGCACTCCTACCGCGAGGAGTCGGGTACCATTGGCCTGCAGGCCGGTACTCACGCCATTACCATCACGTATGTGCAGGGAGCAGGCGGCCAGACGCTGGACGTGAGCTACCTAGGTCCGAACATCAACAAGCAGGAAATCCCGGCTTCGGCTTTCCGCCGGACTGCCACGGGAGGCTCTACTGCCGGACTCCGGACCCCGGAAAATCCAGCCAATACAGTAGGTGGCCTGACCTTCAAGTACTACGAAGGCTACTGGAACCAAGTGCCTAACTTCAGCAGCCTGACTCCCATGAGCTCCGGCTGGGCTGCCACGGCAAACCTGGATGGTCGTCAGCGTGACTCCAACTACGCCTTGCAGTACACGGGCTATATCACGGTGCCTACGGACGGGCAGTACACCTTCACTACCGGCTCCGACGACGGCTCGCAGCTGTTCATCGGCTCGCAGTTGGTGGTGGATAATGATGGCATGCACTCCTACCGCGAGCAGTCGGGCGCCATTGGCCTGAAGGCTGGTACCCACGCCATTACCATCACGTACGTACAAGGCAGCGGCGGACAAACCCTGAATGTGAGCTACGTAGGACCGAACATGACGAAGCAGACGATTCCGGCTTCGGCGTACCGTCGCACCATCAACCTGCGCACCCCTGAAAACCCAGCTAACGCGGTAGCAGGTCTGGATTACAAGTACTACGAAGGCTACTGGAACCAATTGCCCAACTTCAACACGATCAATCCGAAGAAAACGGGCACCGCGTCCACCTTCGACCTGAGCCAGCGGCAGCGCGACTACAGCTACGCCATTCAGTACACGGGCTACATCACGGTGCCGACCGATGGCCAGTATACCTTCACCACCGGTTCCGACGACGGCTCGCAGCTGTTCATCGGCTCGCAGCTGGTAGTTGATAACGACGGTCTGCATGCCTACCGCGAGCAGTCGGGTGCCATTGGGCTGCAAGCTGGTACCCACGCCATTACGGTTGCTTTCCTGCAAGGCGCCGGCGACCAGAACCTGTACGTGAGCTACCTGGACCCCAACCAGGTGCGCCAGACCGTACTGACGCCGTTTCTGCGCCGCGTACCCGGCAACAGCCTGGCGCCCACCACCAGCAGCCGCAGCAGCAGCTCGGTAGCCGGCGGCACGGCCGACGCGCAGCTTCAGGATAACCCGAACGCGCTGAATGTGTATCCGAACCCAAGCCAGGGCGCCTTTACCGTTGAGTTCACCTCGACGGCCACCCAGGCTGCCACGCTGACGCTAACTGATGCCTTGGGTCGGCAGGTGCAGCAACAGCGGGTGCCGGTGCAGGCCGGCTTCAACCAGGTGCCGGTGCAGATGACCAATGCTGCGGAAGGTATTTACCAGCTATCCCTGGTAGGCACCAACGGCCAGCGCCAGGTGCAGAAAGTGGTTATCAAGCACTAACCTAGGTTCACGCGCCGTCGGGCGTTGAATCTGAAAAACAAAAAAGGCCGCCGCTGAAATCAGCGGCGGCCTTTTTTGTTTTTCCTACCGATCTGCCGCCCCGCTGGGGCTAGCGCAACGTGGGCCCTAAAAGGCTTTTCAGCAAGTTCAAACACGCTCCAGAAAAGGCCTGCTAATGAACCCTAGGTTGATATTCTTTTGGAATAGTAACATTGAAAAAACGAAGACACTGCGCTGCATACGTATTGCCCGCTTCATCTTTCGGCGTGAAATACAACTGATACAGCGTGTGGGTGCGCGTTAGCATGAACGTGTCCAGATACTTTTGTTCCGAAATTCGGAGCCAAGGACTTGGAGCGCGATACTTTATGGTAAGAAAATCTACATTTCCCTCGGTTCGGAGTGATTGGTGGAGTAATTCACCCTTCGTTTTGGTCAAGAGCAGTTCAACGTAACGCCTATAATAAGGAGTGCGGTCGGCTGGCTTGATCTCGCGAGGCAGCTGTAATTCCAACCTAGGATCCATCGGAACAGTGACAATCACGTACGTACCCGCTTGATCATCTGTTATGAAGGCTTTGGCTTTGCTGGCTTGAGGATTATCGCTGATAAAAGGTGCTAGCGCCGAGGCAGGCATTTCCAATGGCGTTGCGGGCAGCTGCACTGTAACCTGGTTGTCTATCGGAAAAGAAACCCACGGTTTCGACTGCTCTACTTCAGCGGGCGAACAGCTGCTCGCAAGCACCGCAATAGAAAGCAAAGAGTATTTCATGGTTGAGCAGAACGGACTGAACTTGTTGCCTAGGTTGGCGCAGACAATCAGTGAAAAACATACCAAATCTGCTATGAACAGCGTTCTGCGGTAGTAAAAACGAGTGTTTCTGCCACTGCCACGGCTTTTTCGTTACTTTTGATTTGATTTCCGGGCCTCTGGCGCCCATTCTCGTAACGCCCCGCAATGAAGTTATTTCCCCGGCTAGCCTTGGCCGCCACGCTCAGCACCGCGGTTCCTCTGGCCGCCCACGCCCAGCAAACCCAGGTGTTCGCCAGCGATGAACGTCTGTTTCAGGAAGGTCTTGAACTCTTCGACCGCGGCAAGTACGGCGCCGCCCAGCAAGCTTTTCAGCAGTATCGGGAGCTGACCCAGCGCCGGACCGGCGATGAGCGCGACCGTAACCCCGACGCCGAATACTACTACGCCGTGTCGGGCCTGTACCTGCTGCACCCCGACGCCGAAGGGCAGGTGCTGGCGTTTGCCGCCAACAATCCGACGCACCCAAAGGCCGCTGAGGCTTTCTTTGAGCTAGGTAAATTCTACTTCGACAAGAAGGATTACGCCAAAGCCACCGACTACCTGCAACGCGTGGAGGGCAACAACCTCTCCAACGACCAGCGGGCCGAATCCGAGTTCAAGCTAGCCTACAGCTACTTCGCCCAGAAGGAATTCGACAAAGCCAAGCTGCTCTTCGACCGCAACAAGCAGGGCGAGCACCAGTACCGCTACGCCAGCAGCTATTACGCCGGTCACCTGGCCTACCGCACCGGCGACTACGCCGGGGCCCGCAAGGACCTAGCTATTGCCGAGCAAAACGACGCCTACCGCCTCGTAGTGCCGGCCGTGATGAGCCAGATCTACTACAAGGAAGGCGACTTCGATGGGCTGATTGGCTACGGCACCAAAGCGCTAGCCCAAACCCCGCCGCCCCAGAGCGCCGACGAGATTCAGCTGCTGGTGGGCGACGCGTATTATCAGAAGAAAGACTACAAATCGGCAGCGCAGTACTTCGATCAGTATGCCGCCGGGCGCAAGAAGATTGAGCCCGAGGTGCAGTACAAAATCGGCTACGCCAACTACAAGATGGGCGACTACAAGGGCGCCATCGGCAGCCTGAAGAACGTAGCCGCCCGCCGCGATTCGCTGGGGCAGAACGCCGCTTACCACCTAGGTTTGAGCTACCTGCAAACCAACCAGAAGCAGCCCGCCCTGAATGCCTTCGACGCGGCCCGCAAGCAAACGTTCGACAAGAACATCACCGAAAACGCCACGCTTCGGTACGCTCAGGTAAACGCCGAGCTAGGTAACGGCCCCGAGGTAATTGCGGCTCTGAAGGACTTCGGCAAGAAATATCCGCGCTCCAAAAACCGCGCTGCGGCCGACGATCTGCTCAGCGAGAGTTTCCTCAACTCGTCGGATTACAACCAGGCGCTGACCTACCTCGACAACCTCGACGACCGCAGCACCAAGCTGAACGCGACGTATCAGCGCGTGGCATATTTGCAGGCCGCTACGCTGTATAACAACAGCAAATTCACGGAAGCGCTGCCGCTGCTGGATAAGAGCCTGAAGTACCCGCAGGACGACGCCCTGCGCGCCGCCGCCCAAGTATTGAAAGGGGAGATTTATAGCGTGGGGCAGAAATATCCGGAGGCCATTCAGAGCTACACGGCGGCGGCCCGTACCGCTCGCAGCGGCTCGGCAGCTGAAACCGATTTCGACCAGAAGGCGCGCTATGGCCTAGGTTACGCGTACTACAACACCAAGCAGTACGAGCGCGCCCGCACGCAATTTCAGGCGTGGTTGAAAGACCCAGTTGCCAAGCCCTCCGAACCAAACTACTACGACGTAACCCTGCGCTTGGCCGACACTTACTACGTGTCGAAAAACTACGCGCAGGCGCTGGAGCTGTACGACAAAGCCATTCAGGCCAACGCGCCCGACAAGGATTACGCCTACTATCAAAAGAGCGTAACCCTAGGTCTGATGGGCCGGCGGCAAGAGGCCGCCAGCACCCTGAACACCCTGCTGAAAACCTCGCCGCAGTCGCGCTACGCCGACGATGCTGTGTTCCAGCAGGCGCAGTCGGAGTTTGAGGCCGGTAACTTCCAGCCTGCCGTCGATGGCTTCACTAAGCTGATTGCCAATAAGCCCAACAGTGCCCTGATTCCGCAGGCGTTGCAGAAGCGCGGTGTGGCCTACGCCAACCTCGACCAGCACGAAAAAGCCGTGGCCGACTTCAAGCAGGTGCTCACGCAGTACCCGCGCACCAAATCGGCCAGCAGCGCCATCTATAGCTTGCAGCAGAGCCTGGCAGCCCTAGGTCGGCCGGAAGAATTTGACCAGTACCTAGCCCAATACAAGCAGCAGAACCCCGATAGCAAAGCCACTGAAACGGTGGAGTTTGAGTCGGCAAAGTCGCTGTATCTGGCTGAGAAATACCAGCAGGCCATTCCGCGCCTGGACGCCTACATCAAGCAGCACCCCGACAATGCCCTGGCCGCCGACGGCCGCTACTACCTGGCCGATTCGTACCTGAAAACCGGTAACAAAGCCGAAGCATTGCCGCGGATGCGGGCCGTGGTGGAAGAGGGCAAGAGCGAGTTCGTGAACCGCGCCGTGGGCCGGGTCGCCGACCTGGAGTTTGAAAACAAGAATTATCTGGAAGCCATCAAGTTCTACGCTCGCCTGCGGGAGGTGTCGCAGAACAAGCGCGAAGTAGCTAACGCCGGTATCGGCCAGATGAAGAGCTACTACGAAAGCGGCGACTACGAAGGCACGCGCCGCGTGGCCGAAGAGTTGCGGGCGCTGGGCAGCGCTTCGCTCAACGCTACCAACGCGGCTCTGCTGTACCTAGGTAAGGCGAGCTACAAAGCCGGCAACCTCGACCAGGCCAGCACCGAGCTGACCACGGCCGCCAGCGCCGCCACCGATGAAAACGGCGCCGAAGCGCAGTTCCTGTTAGCGCAGGTGTTGTTCGACCAGAAGAAATACCCCGAAGCCCTGGATGCCGCGTTCAAAAACAACGCCTCCAACTACGACCTCTGGCAAGGCCGCTCGTTCCTGCTTATTGCCGACATCTACGCGGCGCAGGGCGAGACGTTCCAGGCACGAGCGACGCTCAATTCCATCATCGACAACAAGTTTCCGGTGGCAGAGATAATCGAAGGCGCCAAGCAGCGCTTGACCGCTTTGCCCGCCGAGACGCCGGCCACGCCTGCGCCCGCCCCGAAAACGCCGCCCGCCAAGCCCAAGGCGACGACCAAACCAGCCACGACGCCCAAAGCCCCGACTGGAAGCAAAGCGCCCGCCACCAACTCCTTGCAGCCGACGCAAACGCAGCCCACCGACTCAACCGCTACGCCGACGCCGGTTGCGCCCGCTCCGGCTTCGGAAGGCACCGGAGAGTAGGCTAGGAGCTAGCCTTTGCCACAAGAGAAAAGACAACAAAACAGTTGATGCTGAGTGAACAACCTAGGTTCTGAGCACCAACAACTAAGCATTAAGCACCACATTATGACGTTTCGCTCGCCTCAATTCCTGGCTTTGGCCGCTCTGCTGCTCGCTGCCGCACCCCACCGCGGATGGGCGCAGCGCACCGGCGGCAAGATTGAAGACGCCGAAATTGAAATCGTGAAAGAGCGGGTGAATGAGCTACCGGAAGCCACGCGCAACTTCGATAAAATCAAGATCGAGGCACCGGCTAAGCAAACTCAGAAGCCGGCGTATACTTATCCCGACTACCGCCTGCCCGCCGACCTGCTCAACCCCTCGGTGCGCGTGCTGACGATTCGGCAAGAAGAGCTAGCCCCGCAAACCGGCAACTATGTGAAAGGGGCCATCGGCAGCTACGGCACGCTCTACGGCAAAGCCTACCTACACAATACGCGCAGCACCGCTGGCTCTTATGGCCTCGATTTTAGTCATATATCGTCTGCCAACGGGCCGGTGGACAAGCACAACTCGGGCTCCAGCCAGACCAGCCTAGGTTTGAACGGCGAAACCTACAATGGCCCCGTGACCATTGGCGGTAAGCTGACCTTCGGCCGCGAGCGGTATAATTTTTACGGCTACAACCGCGAAACCGCAAACTTTCCGCCGGAAGCCGATAGCATCAAGCAGGTGTTTACCCGCGTGGCGGCGAAAGTGTACGTGCGCAACCGCGCCGCCGACGCCGCTTTTCAGTACGACCTAGGTATTGGCTACAACTTCTGGAAAGATCGGTTTGCGGCCCGGGAGAACAACATCTACGCGACGCTGCGCTCCGGCTATAACCTCAGCGAAAAAGGCCGCGTGGCCATCGACGGCGACCTGTCGTTTATCTCACAGAAGGATTCCTTCGGAACCGTGAGCCGGCCGTTCGTGCAGCTACGTCCCGCTTACGAGCTGACGCTCAATCGGCTGGCGGTTTCGCTCGGCGCTACGATTGGCTACACCGGCGACACCATAGGCACCGCCAACCAATTCAACCTGTACCCGGCCGTGCGCCTGGCCTACACCGTGACAGAGGATAAGTTTGTGGTGTACGGGGGCGTAGGCGGCGCCCTGCAACGGGTTACGCTCTACGATCTGACCACGGAAAACCCCTGGCTAGGTTCCAACCAGCGCGTAGCAGACACGCACCGCGGCCCGACGCTCTATTTCGGCTTCAACTCCACGCCCGCGCAAGGGTTGGAGCTAAACGCCAAAGTGACGATCAGCAACGACCGGAACCTGTATTTTTATAACAACGGAGGTTCGGTGGTGCCGGGCGTGGTTGGGGGGATATTCCGGGGCGACTCCACGCGTTTCAACCTGGTGTACGACCGAAAGGCTACCCAACTGCTGAACATCCACGGGGAGGCTATCTACAACGCCACCGAGCAGTTTCGCATCGGCTTCAAAGCCGACTACAACGGCTATAAGGTGCATAGCCTGGCAAAAGCATTTCACCGTCCGGCGTTCCAAAGCACGCTGTTTGCCACCTACAACATGTACAGCAAGCTGCTGCTGAGCGCCGAGCTTTATACCTACAGCTCCAGCTATGGTACGGGCTACGATTATACTTCTCCGACAATCGGCTACCGCGCCATAACGCGCCCCACCGACTCGGTTATCGACCTGAACCTGCGTGCCGATTACCGTATTTTGGAAAAACTATCCATCTTTGCCTTAGGCAATAACCTCCTCGGCCGTAAGTATGAGCGGTTCCTGAACTATCCAGTGAAGGGATTTAACGTACTAGCCGGTGTAACTTACGACTTTTGATGAGTTGATTTATTGATGTGCTGGTGTGCTAATGCGGTAATTTGCTGATGGGCGGTTTGTTCTGATTTGTTCAGATTTTCAACGCCTCAGCTCACCAGCATACCAAGACATCAACAAATCAGCGCATTATCTCATTAGCTCATCACCCGAATGAATCTATCCGAACCTATCCGCACGTTGCTCCGGGACCATGACTGCGTCATCATCCCCGATTTTGGCGGGCTCATTGCCGAATACACCCCGGCCCAGATTCATCCCGTGCGGCACACGCTGGCTCCACCCACCAAGCGCGTGGCCTTCAATCAGGCCCTGACCCGCAACGATGGGTTGCTGGTAGACGCTATCAGCCGCGCAGCCAACCTGACGAAGGATGAGGCCCGTGAGCAAGTGCACGCCGCCGTGCAGCGCATGGAAGAGGAACTGGCCGGTAATCGGCGGGTAGAGTTAGTTGGTATTGGCTTCCTGCGCCGGGCCATCGGGCAAGGCATTGAGTTTGAATACACCGGCACTCAGAATCTGCTGCCCGCCAGCTACGGACTGCCCGAGTTGGTTTCGCGGCCCGTGCGCGCCACCGACGCGCTGCTGGCCCGCGAGCGGCAGGCGGCCGCACCGAGGCTGGCCGCTGGTCGCTCCCGCCGCCAGACCAAGATGCTGAAAGTTGCGGCCGCGGTTGTTGCCGTAGCGATGTCTCTGGCGTTAGGCGCTAATTACATGTTTGGCCTCCAGCCCGAAAGCACTACAACAGGAGCAAGCCACAAGGTGCAGCCCGTTGCGGCGCAGCCGGCTCCGGTAGCGGCGCCGCGCATCGTGGCGCGGCAGCAGGCGGCGCTGGCCAATGATGGCTGGAATGATAACGCAGCCGTAGCCGAAACGCCAAGTGCGCCCGCCGAAAAGCCGGCCGTTGCCGAGATTGCCGCCCCAAGCGCAGTGTCTGCGCCCGTTGCCGAGCCGGCGAAAAAAGTAGAAAAGCTAGTCACGCCTGCGCTGCCCAAGCAAACAGCACCGAAAGCCAAAGCCAAAAACCTAGCCCCAGGTTGGGAAAAGGCCGAAGTGTCAACGGTGAAGGAAGATGCCAACTCGACAATCAAGAGCGCTACCGGCCGTTACTATATCATTGCGGGCAGCTACCGCAGCCTGGCCGGGGCCGAGAAAGGCCGTCAGGCGCTTGTGCGCCTGGGTAAGCCCGCCCGCGTGCTACTGCCGCAGCCGGGCAGCCGTCAGTACAAGCTTTCCGTAGCCGACTTCGCCGACCGCACCTCGGCTGATCGGCAGGCCCAGATTCTGCGGCCGCGTTTAGGTTCTATTTGGGTTTTCAAATATTAGCATGACCTCTTTCCTGCTGCAGATTACCACCACTGCGACTACTGCTCCCGCTGATACGGCCGCCATAGCGGCTAACGCTCAGGCGGCCGCGGCCCCCGGTCTTTCTCTTATCGACTTGGTTTTGCAGGGAGGCTGGATCATGGTTCCCATCTTCCTGCTATCCTTCATTTCCATTTATGTCATCATCGAGCGCTATATCACCATCCGGCGCGCCGCCGTCAACCCCGATTCGTTCATGGCGGGCATTCGCGGGCTGATGGTGAAAGGCGACCTGCAAGGCGCCAAGCTGCTCTGCGCCCAGAACCCGTCGCCGCTGGCCCGCATGATCGAGAAGGGTATTCGCCGCATTGGCTTGCCGCTCAAGGAAATTGAGGCCAGCGTGGAGAACGTGGGGAAGGTGGAAGTAGCCCGGTTGGAGAAGAACATCAGCATCCTGGGTATCATCGCTGGTATCGCGCCCATGCTTGGGTTCGTCGGTACCATCATCGGCGTTATCAAAATCTTCTACGCCATCAGCACCACCGGCGACTTCGGTATTGCCCAGATTTCGGGCGGTTTGTACACGAAGATGGTTACCTCAGCCGCCGGTCTGATCGTCGGCATCATTGCCCACGTCGGCTACCACTGGCTGAGCATCATGGTCGAGCGCCTCGTGTTCCGCATGGAAAACTCGGCCATCGAGTTCATGGACATCTTGCAGGATAACTAAGTTAAAGGCTAGCTTTTAACTTAACTAGGTTGTTTCAGCACTCCGTTACAGAAAAAAGGCGTCCACAACGTGGGCGCCTTTTTCTATCCACCGGGAATGAAACAATGACTTGCTTTTACAGGCGCGCCTGACTGGTTATCTGCCTGTTGAGTTAAATGGGCGAAGTCTTTAGCCTCTTTTCCAGGTCGTGCGCACTCAGCGTAAGGTAGAACCATATAAGTAAGCTCTCAATCGCATATTCATGTGAGTAAGCCGTTCCGTGTCGCAAAATCAGACGCAGAGCAGAAGCAGCTCTTGCTGCTGCAAAGCGCGCTTCTTTTGTTCTTTTTCTACCTTTACCAAACTACCCGCTTCGGTTCGACCGTTAGGGTGCCGTAGCTTTCGGTTATTTTCGGCACTGGCTGCCGAGGCCGCACTGAAACCTAGGTCCGGCGCGTACGTCTATTCGGGGCATCCTTAGTACTCAATTCTATGAATCTCAGCCGTCGGCGCAAGCTTTCCTCGCACGTAGAGACCAGCTCCATGAACGACATCATGTTCTTCCTGATGTTGTTCTTCCTGATTGTCTCCACGATGGTGAACCCCAACATCATCAAGCTCATGCTGCCTAATGCCCGCTCGGGCAAGCAGGCCATGAAGCAGCCGATTACGGTTTCAGTGAATGCCGCAGGCCAGTATTTTCTGGATAAGCAGCCGGTAACACCCGAAAGCCTGGAGGCCGCGCTGGCTCAGAAAATACAAGGCCTGGAAAGCCCAACCGCCGTGCTGCGCGTGGACGCCACCCTGAACGTGCAGAAGCTGGTTGATATTCTGGAAATCGGCAACCACTTGAAGATCAAAATGGTAATGGCTACCCAGGCCCAGCAGAAAGCCGGATAAACTCTTGATTTTTGGCTTGTCGTTACTGGTTTTTGGCGCTGTGCCAGATTTTCTAGGTGAAAACGAACAAAGCCAAAATCAACCACAACAAACCAATAACCAATGGAATACCGCGAGCAGCACCGCCGCGAAGCCCTGATCGGCACCGTGATTATTCACCTGGTGCTCGCGGCGGTGTTCATTTTCACTGTGTTTAAGGGTCCTGATCCACCGCTGGATACCCTCGGGGGCGATGGAGTGGAGTTGAACTACGGCGTTGATGAGGCTGGTTCGGGCGACATCCAGAGCCTGGCTCCGGCCAACGATTCCAAGAACCGGGAAGACAGCCGTCCGCCCGCCGCGAACCCCAACCCGCAACCTAGGCCGGTAGCCGCGGCAACGCCCCAGCCGGCCGTGCGCACGCCGCCCGCCGATGAGAAAGTAATTACCAGCGAGGCAGAAGATGCCCCGGTGAAAGTGCCGCCGGTGGAGAAATCGGCGCCGCCGAAGGAAGTGGTGCGCGAAACCCGGCCCGTTGTGGCCGAAACGCCCGCGCCGCCGAAACCGGCGCCAGTCGAGAAGCCCCGCACCCTCTACACGCCCAAAGGCAGCGCCAATGGCGGGGGCAACGGCGTGAATGGCACCAGCAACGCACCCACCGGCAACAACAACGGCGACCGGCCCGGCAGCGTCGGCGACCAAGGCGACCCGAATGGCTCACTGGATGCCAAAGCGCTGTACGGCAAGCCTGGCAGCGGCGGCAGTGGCAGCAGCCCCGGCTCGGGCAGCGGCTCATTGAACATGCCCGGCTGGGCCTTTGAGAACCGCCCCCGCGACACGGACCCATCCAGCGAAAGCGGCCGCGTGGTACTGCGCATCAAAATCGACGAAGACGGCAACGTGGATAACGTGACGGTGGTATCCACCACGGTTTCGCCCCAGGTAGCTAACTTCTACCGCGACCTGGTGCAGCGCAAGGCTACCTTCAAGCGGGTAGCCTCGGGTTCGGGCGGTGCTACCGGCACCATCGTCTACGTCATCGGCTCCCATTAAGATCGGCTACTTACTTTTACAGCGCCGCCGACCGGAATCCCGGTCGGCGGCGCTGTCTTATTCCGACAGAATTCAGAGTTCGCGCCGCCTTTTAAGGGCTCCGTTATCAGGCAACCTAGGGTAAGATGTTGTCTAAGCTCTGCGTTCTAAGCGCTAAATTCAACCTATGAACTACGCCGAAACCCTAGCGTACCTTTACCAGCAGTTGCCCATGTTTCAACGCGTGGGCGCGGCCGGGTTCAAGCCGGGCCTTGCCAATACCGAAGCGCTGGCCAAAGCAATGGGGCATCCGGAGCGCCGGTTCCGGGCGGTGCATGTGGCGGGCACAAATGGCAAGGGCAGTAGCTCCAACCTGCTGGCGGCTGTGTTGCAGGCGGCAGGCTACCGCGTGGGTTTGTACACCTCACCGCACTTGCGGGAGTTCACCGAGCGCATCAAAATCGACGGGCAGGACTTGGCCCCGGACTATCTGGTGCAGTGGGTAGCGAAATGGCGGCCGCTGTTTGAACAGGTGCAGCCCTCGTTTTTTGAAATGTGCGTGGCGCTGGCGTATTCGTACTTCGACGAGCAGCAGGTGGATATTGCCGTCGTGGAGGTCGGGCTAGGGGGAAGGCTGGATTCCACCAACATCATCACGCCGCTGGTGTCGCTGATTACCAATATCAGCTTCGACCACCAGGCTATCCTAGGTAATACGCTGCCGGAAATTGCGGCGGAAAAAGCCGGCATCATCAAGCCCGGCGTGCCCGTGGTGGTGAGTCAGCGGCAAGAGGAAGTAGTGCCCGTATTCGAGCAGAAAGCCCGGCAGGAAAAAGCGCCGCTGGTGTTTGCCGACGTGCTCTACCATGCCGAGGAAGCCCTACCCACCCGACCCGATGTAGCCATGCAGCGTCTGCGTGTCACACGGCTTGGCGCGCCATACTTGCAGGATGTTGACCTAGGTCTGGTGGGCGACTACCAGCGCCTGAACCTGCCCGGCGTGCTGGCGGTCATTGAAGAGCTACGGCGTCAGGGCTTTCAGCTTCCGGAAGCGGCCGTGCGCGTGGGCCTGCGCGATGTGCGCCGCCTCACCGGCTTCCGCGGCCGCTGGACCATCCTGGGGCGGCGCCCGCTGGTGGTCTGCGACACGGGCCACAACGAGGCCGGTCTGCGGTTCGTGACGGCGCAGCTGGCTCGTATTCCGCGCCAGCGGCTGCACTTTGTGCTGGGCGTGGTAAACGATAAGGATGTAAGCAAAATGCTCACGCTGCTACCAACAGATGCCACCTACTATTTTTGCCAGGCCGATATTCCGCGGGCGCTGCCGGCAATGGAGCTGGCGACGCAGGCCGCCACGGTTGGGCTGCACGGCGACGTTTATGGTCCGGTGCCAGCGGCGGTACGCGCCGCCCGGGCCGCCGCGGGGCCGGACGATGTGGTGTTCATTGGCGGTAGTACCTTTGTGGTGGCCGAGGTGGAGGAGCTGTACGTATGAGGACGACTAAGGACGCAGAGGGTCGAGTAGAAGTCGCAGAGCGCTACACTATTAGTAATCAACAATCAACCATTTAACAATCCAATACCCTTGAGTCGAGTGAAATTGCAGCGCTTCGCCCATAATGCGGAGCGCGCCGATATTGTAGAGCCGGGGAAACCAACCTACGAAAAGCTAGGTGGGCGCTGGCAGCAGGATTTCTTTCAGAACGAAAACCCGATTACCCTGGAAATGGGCTGCGGCAAGGGCGACTACACCGTGGGCCTGGCTGCCCGCTACCCGGAACGCAACTTTCTCGGGCTCGACATCAAGGGCGACCGTATCTGGATTGGCAGCACCCGCGCCGAGGAGCTAGGTTTGAAGAACGTCGGCTTTGTGCGCACCCGCGCCGAAACGCTGTTTCAGCACTTTGCGCCCGGCGAGCTGAGTGAAATCTGGGTTACGTTTCCCGATCCACGCCCGCGCGACCGGGACATTAAGCGCCGCCTGACCTCGCCACGCTTCCTCAACCTCTACCAGCAGGTGCTGCGCCCCGGCGGCCTGGTGCACCTCAAAACCGACAACGAGCCGCTGTTCGACTTCACCCTCGAAACCGTGCAGCAGCGCCTCGGCGCCACCGTGCTGGCCCACACCAAAGACCTCTACGCCACGCCCGAGCTGCTGCCCCACGCCGAGGACATCCAGACGCACTACGAGCGCCGCTTTCGCGCCGAAGGCATTCCGATCAAGTACCTGCAATTCACGTTGTAGGAACGCGCCACGGCGCGTTCGTCGTTGCACGACTGGCCCTTTGGCTGTAGCGTGGACTTTGCAGTCCGCGCTATGAACGAGTTAAACGCGGACTACAAAGTCCGCGCTACACAGTCTCCCATTCCGGGGCGGCATACACGTACGGCCACGTTTGCCAGCGGGCGGGAAGTCGGAGCGGCTGAGCGTGGTGCAGCACGTAGCGCGCAATGCGACCTAGCTCCGTGGCATCCTGCACCACATAGTCGTAGCTGCCGGTTTGCCAGAAGTCAGCTTCGGGCGGGAGCGTTGCGCGCAGCACCCGCCGGCACTGCGCGGCCGTGCGCTGGTGCAGCAGCTGCAAGGCCTTGTAGAAGGACACGTCGGCGCCAGTGGGCAGGTGAAGTATGGTGTGCACATGATTAGGCAACAGCGCAAACGCCAGCACCCGAAAACCTAGCTCCTCCAGCAGCATCAGCTCCCCGGCGATTAGCTCCGCTATTTTCTCCTTTTCCAGAAAGAACGGCCCAACCGTCGCCGCGTCGAGCAGCGCATCGAAGGCGGCAAAAAATGCCTTTTCGGCGCGGTGGTGCGCGGCTAGTCGTTCGGCATCGGTTGCCAGCGCGCGGGCAATTTCCTGTGCCGCTTGCCGCTGCTGATGCAGTTGCCGGGCCAGCCCAACCGGCACCGAGCCCGCCAGCCGAAACGTGACAAACAGCGTCTCGCCGGGTGGGAGAATAGTTGAGAAGGAGGAGTTAATCAAAACCTAGCTGCTTCGTAGTGAGAACCGTAGCGCGGAAATCCGTTCCGCGACGAGCAGCGCGAGTATCCAAGCGTCAGAACTCGCGTTGCTCGTCGCGGAATGGATTTCCGCGCTACTTCCTGGTAAGCAGCAGTCAGACAAAGCTGTTGCCAAAAGCAGGAAAGTGAGGCAGCTATTCTTCTTCCAAAGCTTCGAACACGCTTTCCAGCTCCGTGAAGTCGCGCAGGCCGGGCTTGATTTCGTCGCCGCCTTCCAGGATCAGGCCGGTGGGCCGGACTTCCTCCAGCAGCGCACGCACACTCTCCGGCGCAATGGCACCGCGCAACCAAAGGGGCATTTGCTGGGCGTGGTTAGCCAGAGCGGGTAGCAGCGTAGCAGAAAGTGAGGAATCGAGGGTAGTGGTAAGCTCAAATCCGGCCGGGAATAAAGCAGCGTACTGGGCGCGTACTTCCTCCGTAAACCGGCCATCTAACAAAGCAAAGACGGGCACATGCAGTAACACCGGAACGCTCAGCGGGCTACCGGGAAGCTGCCGCAAGGCTACACGCTGCAACCCGCATTCCTCCACGAGCCGGTTGATTCCCGAAACCGGCATGCTCGCACCAAATTCCCCAATCAGCTCCACGCCGGCCACCCAGCCGGCCAGCTCTTTCACGGTGGCTACGTCGATGGCGCCGGGCAGGCTAGGGTCGAGGGTGAAGATGAGGCCGTCGGCACCCATGCCGGCGCAGTAGCGGGCGTCCGAAAGATTGTTGATGCCGCGCACGAGCACGGGAATAATAAGAGCCATGAAGCGTAGTACTTGGTTATTGGTATCTAGGGCTTAGTCAGGAAAGACCGAACCTAGGTTGCGGGTGCAAATATTGGCGAAAAGTACGGCTGTCGCACTGGGCATACCCGGGCCCGGACTAAACAGTACAGATAGTAGCTAGCAAAACCGCCGCCCGTCGGGGCTAAAAACCTAGATGTACGCCCGCCAGAAAAGCCCGCGTCACGGGGTAGTTGCCGCCCGCGCCTGCCGCGCCGGCGGTATAGAAGTGCGTCGAGTAGGAGTAGGAGAGAGCATCGGGGTCAATGGCCTTATTGGCCCGAAAGTACGAGTCGCGGGTCCAGATGAGCGGGTTTTGAACCTGTACGTACACGCGGGCGCTGGTCAGGTGCAGCGCGCCGGCCCAGGTCGCCGGAATTGTGTAGCCCAGGTCGAGGCTGCGTACCTTAATGAACGTGCCGTCGCGGTAGGCCAGCGTTGAGCTATACGTAGGCCACTCGTTGCTGCGGCTGCTCTGGTCGGGCTGCGGGTAGTCGTTGCTGGGGTTAGTAGGAGTCCAGTAGTTGAGGTTCAGCTGGTTGCGACGGCCAGTGTTGGTGGTGAAATAGTTAGGGCCAAACAGCACCGGGTCCGCGACAGTCGTGCCCACACGGGTCAGGGCCACTACGCTCAGGTCGAAGCCCTTGTAGCGGAAGCGGTTGGTAAGACCGGCCTCAAACCTAGGCTGGTGCGCGCCGATAACCTGGCGGTCGGCGGGGTTGATAATTCCGTTGCCGTCCACATCCGCTACCTTCACCTGGCCCGGCTTGCTACCGTAGCGTCGGGCCTGGTCGGCTTCTGCGGTCTGCCAGATACCTAGCTTTTTGTAGTCATAGATAGCATAGAGGGGCTGGCCGAGGAAGCGCTGGTTGCCGATGTCGCTGATTTTGTTGCCGTTGGCATCGCGCAAACCTAGGTCCAGTACTTTCTCCCGGTTCACGGTGAAGTTCCACTCCGTACTCCATGCGAAGCCGCTCAGTCTGCCAGTGCGCACGTTCACGGTCGTCAGCGCAAATTCAAGGCCCCGATTCTCAACTTGACCTCCGCTGCGCACATACGAGCTGTAGCCGCTGTTGCTGGGCAGGGCATCGGATAGCAGCAGGTCGGTGCTGCGCTGCCGGTACACGTCGAGGCTGCCCGTCACGCGGTTTTGAAACAAGCCGAAGTCCAGGCCGCCATTCAGGGTAGTGGTGTATTCCCAACCTAGGTTGAGGTTTGGAATGCCGGAAGGAACCACACCAACTGCACCCGTGCTTCCATAGTTATAATAGCCCCCCGAGCCAGATCCTAGAGAGCCAAGTGTTTGATACGGACTCACTACGGCACTACTCACCCGGCCAGTGCTGGCTCGCAACTTAAGCAGGCTCACCCAGCTATGGTCCATTAGAAAACGCTCCTGGGCTAGGTTCCAGGCCGCAGCAGCTCCAAAGAAGCCGCTGTGCTTACTGCCCGGGCTCAGCCGCGACGAGCCGTCGTTGCGGTAGGTAAACGTGGCCGAATACCGATCAGCGTACGCGTAGTGCAGGCGGCTCATAAGCGAGGTGATGTTCCATTGCTGGCTGCCGCCGCTCCCTAGGCTAGGGTTGCCCATTGCCCCATTCGGCACCCCGGTTGCGGCCGCTGAGGTGCTTTCGGCGCGGGACTGCTGCCAACTGTAGAGCCCCGTTGCGTGGAAATAATGGCGACCTAAGGTGCGGCTGTAGGTCAGCACGTTTTCGAGCAGTAGGTTGAAAACCTCATTGGTCGAGCGGCTCGCTGCGTTTCGGCCCCCGCCCCGCTGCGGCGTATTGGCGGCGTAAAAACTATTGCCCTTTTCCGAGCGGAAATCCAGGCCCACGTTGGCGCGGTAGTCCAGGCCCTTCAGGATGTTGACCTGCCCGTAGAGGCTGTTGAAGCTGCGCAGGCGGCGGCGCTCGTCGCGGTGCGCGTCGGGCACGTACAGCGTCAGCGGATTCGCGCCGGCCTGGTCGCCGTTAGGAAATAGCACCGGGTTGCCGCTGGCATCGGTGGGCGAGGCCAGAGGGCTGGTGGTCAGAATATTATAGAGCACGTTTGCGGTGGGGTCGTCGTCTCGCAACGAGGCTGTGAGCGTGCTAAACCCGACGTTCACCCGCTTACCAATCTGCTGATCCAGCGTGCCACGCAGCGAATAGCGCCGGAAGCGCTGCACCGGCACGATGCCCGTTTCGTCGTAGTAGCCCAGTGCCACCGAATACTTTGTCTGGACGGTGCCGCCGCTCACCCCTAGGTTGTGGTTCTGTAGGTGGCCGTGCTGAAACAGCAGGCTTTGGTAGTCAGTTGTGCGGCCGGCCGCGTAGTTGGCGCGCTCGTCGGTCGTAAGGAAGTTACTGACCTTGTTGGGGTCCCATCCGGCGGCGCGGTAAGCTTCTGCGCGGTAGTTGTAATACTGCTGCCCGTTTTGCAAGTCGTAGCGGCCATAGGTGCTTTTGATGCCGTAGTAGCCGCTGTAGCTGACCTGGGGCGCGCCCTCCTTGCCCCGCCGCGTGGTAAGCAGCAGAATCCCGTTGGCGCCGCGCCCGCCGTAGATGGCCGTAGCTGCAGCATCCCTGAGCGCTTCCACCGATGTAATGTCGTCGGGGTTCAGGTCGTTGAGGTTACCCTCGAAAGGCACGCCATCAACGACCAGCAGCGGGTCGCTGCCCCCCGAGAACGAGCGGTTACCCCGAATGCGGATAACCGGATTCTGACCGGGCGCGGTACTGGCGCTGGCCACACTAACGCCCGGCGTCCGCCCTTGCAGCGCCTGCCCGCTATTGGCGACCGGTACGTCGTGCAACTGCTCGTCGCCCACGGTGGCAATGGCTCCTGTGACCTGACTTTTAACCTGGGTGCCGTAGCCCACTAACTGCCTGGTGGGGAGGGGTTGCGTTTCGGGGGACAGGGTATGACTTGCGCCGGCGCGACGGGCCGGGAGCTCCCGACATGCATAGCCTACGGCGCAGATTACCAGCACGCTATGGTCATCGGGAACGGTAAGGGTGTAGCGGCCATTCGCGTCGGTGGTCGTACCCGCGTCGGTGCCTTTGAGTGTAACCGCAACGCCGGCCAGCGCTTCTCCGTTGTCGGCGGTGATGCGCCCCGACACGGCGTGCGGCGCGGCTTCCTGTGCCCATCCGAGGTTTGGCGCAAGGCCAACTGTCAGCAGCAGAATTACCCGCCGCGACCATTTTTGGGGGCTGTGCGCAGTTGTGGGTATACGTTTGTTCATCGTAGCAAGCAGATTACATAAATGAGCGGCGACCTAGGTCCAGAGTGGGTCGCAAAGGCGACGCTGTTAGGTCGCTCAGGATAGTGGCTGTTCTTGCCGAGTTATGGATAAACTACTAATCAGGAAGTAGTTGGCTGATATACCGAGAGAAGGCAGTAGAAGAATAATTCAAATTGAAATGATACTGTAGCGATGCAATCTGAATAGAAAAGGGTGATAGTAAACAGGCTCTTTGGTTTATAGAAGTAGAAGAGCAACAAATATAGAGCGAGCCTCTATATAATCTTTATATATGACTATAGTAATTATAACCAAAGGAAATTCATACACTTTGTTGCTTAAGCAATAAGGCTAAAAAGCAACAAGCCCTACTGTATAGCAGGGCTTGTTCTTGCAATTAGAATAGGGCCGTTGCGCAGCTAGACAGCTGTACGCTAGCGATTTGATCGATGTATTAGTCTGGTTTGAGTGGTTTCACTGCCGGGCCTGCGCCAACCGCTTGGGCGGCTGTCAGGGGTGCGCCGTTCAGGGTGACGTTGGTGAATTTTACGTCCGGGTACTTGTTCGGGAAGGCGGCGGTTTCGGCCGTGGCGTCCACGTTCTTAAAGGTGATGTTCGACACCTTATCGGTCGGGTTGCCATCCAGCACCGCAAACTGCTTGCACTTCACCTTCACCTTGGAAATGGTGATGTTGCGAATCGTGCCGAAGGGCTTTTCCGCGCTGCCGGCCATGTTGAAGAACTGCGTCCAGGGCGAGAGCGTGACGATGGTGCCGCAGCGGCCAGTCACGTTTTCCACCGTAATGTTCTCGTAGAGCTGGTACGTGTCGGGGCGCATCTTGAAGAGCAGCAGCGGCCGGTCGTTGTCGACCTTGCAGTTGCGCACCGTGATGCGGTTGGCGTGGATGCACTCGCTGCCGCAGGTGACGGCCGCGTGTACTTCCCCAAACGTGCAGTTCTCCACCAGCACGTCTTCAATCGGGCCGTTTTCCGGAAGCTTTTGGGCGTTAGGACCTTTGCCGCCCTTCATCACGATGCCATCATCGTTGACGGAGATGTAGCAGTTGCGAATCGTCACTTTCTTGCACACGTCAATGTCTACGGCGTCGGTGCTGGGCGCCTTCACCGGCCGGAAGGGCGAGCGAATGTCACAGCCATCGATGAGCACGTTGTTGCACTGGTACAAGTGCGTGGTCCAGAAGCCGGCATTGTGCAGCTTCACCTTCTCAATGGTCACGTTGTTGCAGCCCCAGATAAAGAGCAACCTAGGTCGGTGCACCTCCAGGTTGGTCGATGATTTGCCGACTTTCTGCATCGAGTCGCGGTGCGCCCAGAAGCCTTTCCAGAACTTCAGCCCATTGCCGTCGATGGTGCCGGGGCCCGTCACCCGAAAGCCGTTCACCTGATAGGCATTGACGAGGGCCGCATAATAATCCAGCTTTTGGCCCTCCATCCGCGACGGAATCAGGGGGTAGTCGGCAATATTATCGGAACCTTTGAGCTTGGCGCCTGTCTGCAAACGCAGCTGCGTGTTGGGCTTGAAAAACAGCGCCCCACTCAGAAACACGCCTTTCGGAATCACCACCGTGCCGCCGCCCTCGGCGCTGGCTTTGTCGATGGTGCGCTGAATGGCCTCAGTGTTCAGCTGGGTGCTATCGGTGCCGGCCCCAAACTGCGTGATGACGTAGTCTTTGGGGGCGGCTGCTTTCTGCGGAGCGGTTTCAGGCGGGAAAGGCAGCGAGAAAGCGGTTAGCGCAAGCGGGAGCAGGGCAAAAAGAACCTTCATAGAGTAGATAAAAGGATGGACACGGCAAAGAAGCAGCCTCCCGGCGGGAGTACCGTTCTGTAGTTACCTGCCAGGTACCGTTTAGTCGTTTGTAGGCCAGAACCTGAAGTGTTCTATCAATTACAGCCGAAGTATTTGCATTGCCCAACCAAGCAAAACCAGCTCCGCTGCTCCTGCTTTGCGCGCATCCTAGGTCTACTTCTACAGCACCATTCTACCCGCGGCACGCTGAACCCGCACGCCAGGATCTGTGTGAAGCAGATCTGCCAACCACGCTCTGGCGCTCGGGGAAAAGTATCGGGCTGCGCATAACAGGCGTACTCAATAATGCCAACGGTGGCTGCCGGCACACAGCAATAAATATTAGTAGACGTAAGCATCAGCGTTAGCGCCGAAAATACACGCGGAAGGTAGTGCCCAGGCCGGGCTGACTTTCCACCTCAATGCGGCCCCCGGCGTTTTCTACTATTTTCTTGACCATGTAGAGGCCGAGACCTGTACCCTCCACATGGGTATGCAGGCGCTGAAACATGGCAAAGAGCTTTTTTTGGCTGTGCGATAAGTCTAGCCCCAGGCCATTGTCCTGCACTTCGAGCACCTGGTAGTCGTGCTGCGGCTGGCAGCTGAGGCGCACCAGAGGCACGCGGTCGGGGTGGCGGTACTTAAGGGCGTTGCTGAGCAGGTTGTAGACCACCGAGCGCAGGTTCTTTTCCGAGAAGTTCAGGGCTAGGTTAGCCGGCACCTGCACCTCGAGCTGGGCCTGGGTTTGCTGAATAAGAGGCAGCAAGTCGAGGCGTACCGCTTCGACAACTACGGCTAGCTGCACGGCTTCCGTGGCCTGGTCGTGCTCTTTTTGCAGGCGCGAGATATCAGTTAGGTGGGTAATGGTCCGCTTGAACCGCTCGATGGCTTCCTGCATGAGCGTGAGCATGTAGGGCACCTCGCCGACCCGGCTCGCAGTGGGTAGTGCGTGTTCGAGCGCCAGCAACAGGCCTTCAATGTTGCTGATGGGCGCTTTCAGGTCGTGGGAGGCGGTATAAATGAAATTGTCCAGGTCCACGTTGGTGCGCGTGAGTTGCGTATTGCTCTCGTTCAGCTCCGCGTTGCTGGCTTGCAGCTTCTGGTTGATGGTAGCTAGCTCCGCATTCAGCTCCTGCACGCGCTGGCGGATACGCACTTGCTCGGTAACGTCGTGGGCGAAAACCCGCACGCCGTCAATAAGCCCGTGGGCGGCGCGGCGGGCCTGGTAGGTGAAGGTCCAGTAGATTTCCTCCGGGGCGTGCCCCTCGTGGCGCGCCTGAAGCAAGGGCAACTCCTGCACCGTCACGGGCTCACCGGTTTGGTACACGTGCTGGAACAAGTCCGGAATGGGCGTGTCTACCAACTCGGGCAAGGCTTCCAATAACGGTTTGCCCGCCAGTGCGCGCCCCGGAAAGATGTGCTGGTAGGCCGGGTTCACTAGTTGAAACACGAGGGCGGGGCCGTCGAGAATGACGATGGGCGCCGGGGCTTGCATAAACAGCTGCTCCAATTCCTGGCGCTGTACTTCGCGCTCCTGGCGGGCCAGGGCTTGCTCGGTGACGTCGAAGGCGAAAATAGAGACCCCCGCCACTTCCCCGTTTTCGCGGTAGGCCTGGTAGGTGAAGTTGAAGTAGTCGGTGCGGGGTGGCTGCCCAGGGGTAGGCTCCCGCACAAAGGGCACTTCCTGCCCGAAGTAGGTTTCGCCGGTTTGGTACACCTTATCGAGCAGCGCCACAAATCCCTGGTCTTTCAGCTCAGGCACGGCCTCCACCACGTTCAGGCCCACAATCTGGCGGCCGGGAAACAAGGCCTGATAGGTCGGATTAACGTATTCGTAGCGGTGGCCCGGGGCGCGCAGCAGTGCCACAAGCGCGGGGGTTTGCTCAAAAATCTGGTAGAACGCCAGGCGCTCGGTGGCCTGGTGTTGGGCCGCAACCAGCAACTCGGCATGCAGGGTCTCGGCCTGCTGCCGGGTCCGCACTTTATCGGTCACATCCACGATGAAGGCCAACACGCCTTGGGTCTGGTGCTGCTCATCCGTCAGGGGCTGATAGATAAAATCCTGGTAGCGTAGCTCCGGCTGGCCGGTGGCTGCGTCGAGGAGGTGAATGGGCTTCTCGGTGCCAATAAAGGGCTGGCCGGTGGCATACACCTGGTCGAGCAGGCCGATGAAGCCTTGCGCCACCACCTCGGGAAATACGTCGGCTACGGTAAGGCCTAGGTGCACGCGCCCGGCAGACAGGCTCTGGCAGGCCTCGTTGAAAAACGTGTAGTGGTGCTCGGGGCCGCTAAGGGTGGCAATGGCGGCCGGCACCTGCTGCATAATCTGCGTTAGCAAGCTTTGCTGGTGGTGCAGTTGCTGGGTGCGCTCCTGCACATGCGTTTCCAGCTCCTGGTTGAGCTGCTCGACCTGCCGGCGGGCGCGTACCTGCTCGGTTATGTTGTAGGAAAAGTCGAGGATGCCGTCGATACAGCCTTGCGCATTGCGCAGGGGGTGCAGGGAGAGATTAATGAATATCTGCTCGGGCTGGCCGTTGCCCTGAAAATCAAACCAGCCTTCCATTTCGGGTAGGTAGTGCGGCTCGCCGGTCTGGTACACTTGGTCGAACAGGGCCGCTACCCCTAGCCCTTCCGATTCGGGGGTGCCTTCGCGAAACGGCCGGCCCATGAAGGAGCGGTGCGGAAACAGGCTTTGGTAGGACGGGTTAACGAACTGGTAGATGTGGTCGGGGCCGTGGTAGACGGCCACGTAGGCGGGCAGCTGCATCAGTACCTCGTGGAAGCGCTGGCGCTGGGTTTCCGCCTCGATGCGGGCCACCTGCTCGGCGACCTGACTTTCGCGCAGGTGCGCCTGGGCCTGCACCTGGGCCGTGACATCGAGCACGGAATGGATGAGCTGCACCACCTGGCCCTGGGCATCGAGCACCGGGGCATTCAGCGGCTGCCAGTAGCGCTCCACGAAGTGGCCGGGGCGGGCGGGGTCAGGTACGTCGTAGCGCTGCTGGGCCATTTCGTGGGGCTGGCCGGTGGCTAGCACCTGCGTCAGCGAAGCGCGCAGGTTGTGCATGCTATTCGCTTCCGGGGTCTGCGGGTTGTCGGGAAAGACCTCAAACACGTACTTTCCCAATAAGTGCGCTCGCTCGGTCAGCGTGGCGGCTAGGTAGGCGTCGCTCACGGCTTCAATGACCAGCTCGCGCGAGAGCAGCAGGTAGGGCCGGGGCAGGGCGTTGAACAGGAGCCCTAGGTCTGGCGTAACTGGCATAAGCGAAAGTCAATAAAGTACAGAGCGATGATGAAGGTGCGTTACCTGCCCTAGGCGGTGGGCCATTCCTTCGGGAACCAGCAGCTGGCAGTAGTCAGGACAAAACGCGAATTGAGCGGAGCCTACCAGCTATTTAACAAAGAGGCAGCTTGCCTACGCAAAATGCTGCGCCAGCAAATCTGCCACCTTTTCCTTAGTCAGCGGCTTGTTGATAAAGCTCGCAATGGGTAGCTCCTGGGCGCGGGCCAAGTCGACGGGATGCAAGGAGGTAGTGAGCATCACAATAACGATGGGCTGCTGCGACAGCTGCATTTGCACGTACGCTTCCAAAAAGGCTAGCCCATTGAGCACCGGCATATTCATGTCGAGCAAAATGAGCTTAGGACACCCCGGCCCCCCAGCGTTGGTACAGCTCTGGGCGAGCGTGCGCAGCGCCTGCTCACCGTTTTCGGCTATGAGTACTTGCTCGGTCACCCCCATGCGCTGGAGCAATAGCTTGTTAAGAAAATTGGTGGTGGGGTCGTCATCGACCAGCAACACACTTGCTAAGGCGGACATATAGAAAGGATAAGTACTTAGATAGGAAAGGTAACGGTGAAGGTGGTGCCCACGTTGGGCTGGCTCGCCACGGCAATAGTGCCGCCGGCATTCTCAACCAGGCGCTTGGTGATGTACAAGCCCACGCCAGTACCCTCCACGTGGGTGTGCAGGCGCTGAAACAGACCGAAGAGCTGCCGCTGTTGTAGCGCGCTCATGCCTAGGCCATTATCCTGGACGGTGAGCACCACGGCAGGTCCCGTGCGCACTGCCCGTACCCGCACCCGCGACAAACGGTCCAGGGCGCGGTACTTGATGGCGTTGCTGAGCAGATTATAAACGATGCTGCGCAGATTGGCCGGCGAGAAAGAAACCACCAAGTCGGGAGCTACCTCGACCGTAAGCTGGGTGCCCGCCGCCGTTAGGGCCGGGGCTAGGTCGAGGCGAACGTTCTCCATCACCGCCGCGAGGACTACCGGCTCGGCGGGCCCGGCATGGGCTAGTTGCAGGCGTGATATGTCGGTGAGCTGGCCGATGGTGAACCGGAAGCGTGCCACCGTGGTGTCGAATAAACCTAGCAGTTCGGTCACCAGCGCGTCTTGCTGCACTTCGAAGGGCAGCGTGTCGCGCAGGGCCAGGCCAATGCTTTCGATGTTGGTAATGGGCGCTTTCAGGTCGTGCGAGGCCGTGTAGACGAACGTGTCCAGGTCCACGTTGGTGCGCGTGAGTTGGGTATTGCTCTCGTGCAGCTCCTCGTTGGTAGCCGTGAGTTCTTCGTTAATGGCCGCCAGCTCCTCGTTCAGACGCTGTACTTGCTGGCGGGCCCGTACCTGTTCGGTTACTTCCATTACAAACGCCAGAATGCCATTGATACCGCCCTGCTCGTCGCGCCGGGCCTGGTAGACGATGGTAAAGTAGCGGTCCTCCAGCTCGGCACTGCCGTCGGCGCGGGCCACGGGGATGAGCAGCTCTTGCTCCTGCTGCGTTTCGCCCGTTTCGTACACGTGGCGGAGCAGGGTTTCCACGTTGGTAGCGGCCATTTCGGGAAACACGTCAAAAAAGCGCCGGCCGACCAACTGCCGGTCAGGTACCATCCACAGGTAGCTGGCGTTGTGGAACTCATACACGAAGTCAGGTCCGGCCTGGATGGCGATGCCGATGGGCGCCTGCTCGAATACGCTTGTGAGCAACCGCTGCTGGGCTTCGCGCTCCTGCCGGGCCAGCACCTGCTCCGTGACGTTGAAGGCAAAAATGGAGATGCCCGCGATTTGGCCGGCCTCGCGGTAGGCTTGGAAGGTGAAGTTGAAATAGCTCGTGCGCGGCAGCTGGCCCTCGGCCGGTGTCGGCGTAAACGGCAGCTCGTCACCAAAAAACGTTTCGCCGGTCTGGTACACCTGGTCCAGCAGTGCCACAAACCCTTGCGCGGCGCCCTCCGGTAGCGCCGTAACATAATCTAGGCCCACCAGGGGGCGGCCTGCGAAGAGCTGTTGGTAGGCGGGGTTGACATACTCGAAGCGGTGCCCCGGGGAACGGAGCAGCGCCACGGCGGCGGGGGCTTGCTCAAACACCTCATAAAAGGCTTCGCGCTCGGCTACCTGGCGCTGGGCAGCGGCCAGCACGTCGGCTTGCAAAGCTAGGGCGGCCTGCGTGCGCTCGGCCACGCGCTCTTCCAGTTCTTGGTTGAGTTGCCACAGTTGCTGCTGCGTCTCGGCGAGCGTCGCGTTGGTCGTTAAGTACTCCTCGTTGCTGGCACGCAATTCTTCGTTGATGGCTGCCAGTTCCTCGTTGAGCGTCTGCACCTGCTGACGCGCGCGCACTTGATCGGTCACATCAATCGCCGAGGCGATCAGGCCCGTAATGTGGCCTCGCTCATCGTAGGCAGGCTGGTAGCTGATGTTAAAGTAACCCTGATAGGACTGGTGGGCCTGCGCAATGGTGACGAGCAGCTCCCGAAAATAGTACGGCTCTCCCGTTTGCAGCACGCCGGCAAACACGGCTTCAAAGCCTTGGCCCGCTAAGTCGGGCAGCGCCTCGAAGTGCGGGCGACCTATAATCTGGTCGAGGGGGCGGCCCCAAATCTGCCCCATGCGGGCATTGGCCAACTCTACCACGAACTCGGGGCCACGCAAGCGAGCCAGGGCAATAGGCGCCTGGGCGAAGATGCGCTGTAACTCGGTTCGTTGCGCTTCGGCCTCGGCGCGGGCGGCCTGCTCGCGGGCCTGGCTTTTACGCAGGGCCTCCGACGCCACGGATTGCTGCTCGGCCGTGTCGGAGAAACTTACCAGCAACAGGTCGCCGCTACGCTGGGCCGAGAGCAGAAAGAAGTTGTCGAGCCCGTCGAAGGAGTAATTTACCGCGTACTGCCCGGGTTGGCCCGACAGAAATGTATCGCGGTAGAAGGCAAAGATGCCCGTTTCCCGCGCGTTGGGATACAAGGTGCGAAACGTCTCGATTGGTTGGGCGGGCAAGCGCAGCATGCGCTGCGCTGCGGGGTTGAGCTGCACGTAGGCTAGGTCGACGAGCTCACCGCTTTCTTCGGCCGCGTACACGGGGCGAAACAGAATAATTCCCGTCAGCGAAACCGCGAGCAGCGCGTGCAGTAGCTCGTGGCTGGGGGTAAGGTCAGCTGGTAAGCCAGCTGGGGAAGGATACATAGACACTAAATAATAAAGGCAGCAGATAACAAGAACGGCCTAAGGTACCACATTACGCTCGTCTGCTGCGTTTAGGTCGTGTCAAACTTGTTGTCCGTCAATAGCTGCTGCTTTCGTTGAAGTTGTCCCGAGCTCTTGTTCCTGCAGCACTTCGGCCTGGCGAGAGCATCAGTACCTAGCTCCACCTGCCGCGCTCAAGGCCCGATTAACGAACCCCCTTACTCCGTGTTAAGCCAGCAGCGCGGGCAGGGTAATGACGAAGGTAGTCCCCACACCTTCCTGGCTGTGGAACGTGATGGCGCCTTCGTGCAACTCTACAATGGTCTTGATAATGGACATGCCCAGGCCCGTGCTACGCTCTCCGTGCAGGCCAGGGCGCTGCGCCTTGGTGAACTTCTCAAACAGCCCGGGTTGCAGCGCCTCAGGAATGCCGATGCCCGTATCGGTTACACGCACTACTGCTTGGCTTTCCTCACGGCTCACGGCCACCGTGATGGTGCCTCCCTCCGGGGTGAACTTAATGGCATTGCTGAACAGGTTGTTGATTACCTGCATGAACTTGTTTTGGTCCATCTCCACGTAGAGCGGCGTTTGCTCTGCCTGAAAGACAACCCGTTGGCCGAGCATACGCTCCCCGCCCTGGTACTGCTCCAGCACCAAGCGTAGTTTTTCCACCAGATCTACCCGCTCGCGCTTGAGGGTAATGTGCACCGAATCCAGAAACTCCTCGTCGATAAAGTCGCGAATCAGGTTCACGCTGTTCCCGCAGAGGATGCGCATGTGCTCGATCAGTCCCGTGAGTTCTGGATTTTGCAGCGGCGCCGTTACCTCGCGGAAATAGTCGCTCATCTGCTCCAGCACTGAGAAAGGACCGGCTAGGTCATGGGAGAGAATCTCCAGGGTGGTGTTCTTCTTGGAGTTGTACTTGTCGGCGTGCCAGAGCATGCGCTTGGTGGCCGTAATATCATCGACCAAGCCCACTACTTGCGTCGTACTCTCAGCCTCTACCCGCCGATGCGGCGTCACACAAAGGTGCTGGTCTTCTCCCTGGGGCGTGCGCAGGCGCAGCTCGAAGGGCTCGTGCAGCTGCCCGGCGCACCAGCGCTGCCAGCAGTCGGCGGCGTGTTCCTGATCATCGGGGTGCACGCGGGCGAGCAAGACCGGCAGCTCCTCGTTTACCTGGGCGCAGTGGCCTTGCAGCAGGTGCTCATAAGCCGGGTTCACGTAGCTAACGTGCTGCTCACCTAGCTCATAGACAAAGAAGAGCTGCGGAGCATCGTGCAGAAAGCTCTCGAAGGAAGCAGCGACAGAGGACATAAGCAGGGGAAAGCAGTACGTGGCTAAAGGTAGGTGCTTTCGCGAGAACCGGCGGGCGGTTGTGCCCAGGCGTTCTGTATTGCCCGTGCTGTCTGCGAGTAGGGGCTAGGTTTGGGGAAAATGCTCCTGAATTAAAGTCGTTACTTTTTCCCGGGTCAGTGGCTTGGTCAGGTAGCCGGCAATGGGCAGCCCTTGCATCTTCACCACATCCTGGGGGTTCAGCGACGTGGTAAGCATAATGATGACCACGGCCGGATTTTGCTCGGCGGGCCGCTGCGTGTAGGCTTGCAGAAACTCCACGCCGTTCATGCCCGGCATTTTCATATCCAGCAGAATAAGCGCCGGACAAGTGGGGGAGGCGCCAGCGGCACAGTGCGTGTGTAGCACCTCGAGGGCCGGCCGGCCATCTTGGGCCACTAGGATGGTATCCGTGACGGCCATGCGCCGCAGCAGTATTTGATTCAGAAAATTCGTGGTTTCGTCATCGTCCACGAGCAGGGTGCAGGAAATAGCCGCCATAGAAAAGCAGTAAGCAAAATAAAGAAACTAGCGGGTGACCGCTTGCGGCAGGAACACAAAAAACGTGGTGCCCGCGCCAATCTGGCTGTGTACTTCAATGCGGCCCCCGGCGTTTTCCACCATGCGCTTCACCATGTAGAGGCCAATGCCGGAGCCCTCCACGTGCGTGTAGAAGCGCTGAAACATGGTGAACAGCTTGGCCTGGTGCGCCGCCTCAATTCCTAGCCCGTTGTCATGCACCTCTAGCACGGTGTAGCCGGTTCGCACATGAGCGCGCACATCGATGTGGGGCGTGCGGTCCGGCGCGTGATACTTGAGCGCGTTGCTGAGCAGGTTGTAGACCACCGAGCGCAGGTTCTTCTCCGAAAATAGAATAGGCGGCGAGGCGGCAACCTCCACCCACAAGCGGGCTCCTACTTGCTCAATGACGGGGAGTAAATCTTGCCGGACCTCCTCTATCACCGCGGCTAGGTTCAGGGCGGCGGGTACGGGGGCGTGCTCTTTCTGTAGCTTCGTGACGTCGGTCAGGTGGCCGATGGTGCGCTTGAAGCGCTCCACCGCGCCGTGCATGCGCGCCAAGATGGGTTCGAGCGACTCGCCAGCGGCTAGCTCGGCGGGGAGTTCTTCCTCGAGCAGGTAGAGCAGGCCTTCAATGTTGCTGATGGGCGCTTTTAGGTCGTGGGAGGCCGTGTAGATGAAGTTGTCGAGGTCCACGTTGGTGCGGCGCAGCTGGTCGTTGCGGTCGTTGAGCGCCTGGTTCGTGACCTGGAGCTGCTCGGTGCGCTCCTGCACGCGGGCTTCTAGCTCCTGGTTGAGCTGCTGCACCTGCTGGCGGGCCCGCACCTGCTCGGTCACGTCGAAGGCAAAACTAAGCAAGCCGTCCACCTCTCCTTGCGCGTCGCGCAGGGCTTGGATAAAGACGTTGAAGTAGCGTTGCTCCAGCTGGCCGCTGCCGCTGAAATCTCCCCACGTTTCCTGCTCTAGGTCGTAATACGCCTGGCCGGTCTGGTACACATGGTCCAGTTTTTCCAGAATACTCTGCCCGTGCAACTCGGGCAGAGCCTCCCGGACCGGTAAACCTAGGATCTGGCGCGACGGAAAGAGCTGCTGATAGCGGGCATTGGCTAGCTCGTAGACGAGGGCGGGCCCGTGGTGCGTGGCCACGCTGGCGGGCAGCTGCATCAGCACCTCGTAAAAGTGCTGCCGCTGAGCCTCGGCATCGGCGCGCGCAGCCTTTTCGGCGGCTTGGCTTTCGCGGAGCGCCATTTCGACCGGGGAGCGGGGCTGGTCGGCGGTATCGGTGAAACTGACGAGCAGGCCCTGCCCCGAGCGCCGGGCCGCTAGGCGATAGTAGTTGTCGTAGCCATCGAGCTGGTAGTTGATGTTGAGCTCCCGGGGCTGGCCCGACTCAAACGCGTCGATGTGAAACGCGAGCGTGCCCTGCTGCCGGCTGTGGGGCCACTGCTGGTTGTGCGTGAGCGTCGGGCGCTCGGGCATCTGCATCATGCGCTGGGCCGTAGGATTCAGATACACAAAGGTGAAATCGTCGATTTCGCCCGCTGGGTCGTAGATCGGGGTGTAAAAGATGATTCCAGTAAGCGAGACAGCTAGTAACTCGCCGAGTATCTCGGGTGCAGGGCCAAAGGGTTCCAGGGCAGCAGCATCAGAGTAAAACGGAAACGGAACGGCAGGCATAAGGCAAGGGCAGCAGCAACGGTAGCACGTGAAGGTACGGGCTTCTAGGAGGATTGTAGGATGCTGCCAAGACTAGCCGGGTTTGCTGGAAGCTGCCAATCACCTTCCCAGGGGGCCTACGCGTACGCAAACTTCCTGGTTAAGCTAAGCAAATAAGCTGGCGTTAAGTCTACAGCAAACCTGCACGTGGGTGGAGTAGAGGCTGCAACTACTTGCTCCAGGGACCAGCCAGGCTCCTCAAACCAGCGGCTCCCGCCGGTGCACCAGCCGCTGCTTGAGCCACAAAAATGGCACCCCTAGGGCAATGATAAAGCCCCAGTCTGCCAGAAAGCGCTCCAGGCCTTCCCATGCTAAATCCAGGCGCCCTACCACGAGCCCGGCGCCGATCAGCGCCGCGGCCGGAATAAAAGCCATGGCAATCAGGGGCCCAGCCTGAAAGCTGCGCCGGAAGGCTGCCAGCATCACCACACCGGCCAGCGCCCCGGAAGCAGCCACCAGCAGCTCGGTTAGCTTGGGATGCGCCAGGTGCTGTACTTCCAAATTGCTCGCCAGCATTTGGCTACTGGTTTCCCCCGTAGCCACTAAGACGCCCATGGTGGCTGCCGCCGCCACGATGAGTACAGCATACCCGGCCAGCGCCGATTCCACGCCTCGCCGGATTAAGCTCCAATGACGCAGGACTAGGCCCAACGGTATTTTCGTCATCGGGTCGAAGCCCGGCGCAATCACGGCCGAGGCCACAAAGGCCACGGCTTGGGGCACCGGCTCGGACACGAGCCCCACGGCGGCGATGATGCCGCCCAGCGCCATCAGCAGCAAGTAGTTGGTGGTAATGCGGCCTTGGTGGCGCAGGCCACTTTCCATCTCTTCCCAAATCGCCTCGTCGCGGTCGTCATCTACCGTGTGGTGATCGGCCGGGGCAATGAAGCTGGCCACCTCGCTGGTGACCACGCTCAAGGCGTTGCGGTCGGGCACGGCCGCCCTGGCGCGGCGCAGCACCTCATCGGCCCCGCGGTTGAGCACGTGCACCGTCAACACATCCCCGGCCGGCTTCAGCGAGGCCCCGCGCAAGACGCTCAGGCCAATAACTTCGTCGAGGGCGGCTAACTCGTGCTGCAGGGTGTCGGTGACGGCGGCGGGGACGGTGAGTTCTAGGGTACGATGCATGAGTAGGAGTAAGGCGCTGAGACGCAAAAAGCCTACTGACAGAACCAGCAGGCTTTCACAAAAGGAAGAACCTGCCTCAAAGCAGGCGCCCCGCTCACTGTACGGCGTGAAAACCAAGAAGTTCTTACAGAAGAGCTAGGGTTGCTTGTGATACCCGTGGCATCCTGGAAGATCCATAACCCGCTGTTTGATTGCAGGGGCGTATAGCCAAGTCAGCTGCGGCACTGACCACTTCCCACACCCTCTAACCTTTTTACTGATCATGGCTAAGCTAAATGCGGCTGAGGCAGCCCCTCATTCTGCTAGCTGTACCCTGCTGCGGATAGGCGGAAGATAGACCATCGGCGTGCCGGCTACTCTCGCCCGGTGTAGTACCTAGGACGGGCAGCTGCTTCCTTGCTGGTGCCGCGCATGCTCTGGTCGGCCTTGTTCCACTGCTCAGGTAGCAGCTGCACGCCGGGGGAAAAGCTACAGGTGCCCAGTAAGGATTTTATAGCGCAAGTATATGGTGCGGGTGAGGCGAGTCGTAAGCGGTGGGCCCGGCGCCGGCCTATAAGTGCAGTCATTTGGCAGCGTAGCGTTAACTTTGCACCGTAAAAAGGGCACCAACACAATCGGTGTTGCGTTGTTGTCTTCCTGCTGAAAGCGAATAGCCTTAATTTGAGGCGGAAGCGCGGTTTTTATCAGCGGGTATCCTACTGCGGCCGGAAACTTTGGACTTCCGGGCGTTTTTCCAACTTCTATGAATACGACCAAAGGACGGGTGCTCGTCGCGATGAGCGGCGGCATCGACAGCTCGGTGGCAGCGGTATTGCTGCACGAGCAAGGCTACGAAGTAGTCGGCATGACCATGAAAACCTGGGACTACGCCACGGCGGGCGGCTCTAAGAAGGAAACGGGCTGCTGCTCCCTCGATTCCATCAACGACGCGCGGGCCATTGCCGTAGAGCTAGGTTTTCCGCACTACATCATCGACATCCGCGAGGAGTTTGGGGACTTCGTTATCAACAATTTCACCGACGAGTACCTGGCCGGCCGCACGCCCAACCCGTGCGTGCTCTGCAACACCCACATCAAGTGGGATGCCCTGCTGCGCCGCGCCGATCAGCTGGGCTGCGAGTTCATTGCCACCGGTCACTACGCCAACATCCGCGAGGAAAACGGCCGCTACGTGATTAGCAAAGGCCTCGACGACAACAAAGACCAGAGCTACGCGCTGTGGGGTATTTCGCAAGCTAGCCTGGCCCGCACGATGTTTCCGCTTGGCGGCATGCGCAAAACCGAAATCTACGAGGAGGCGCGCCGCCGTGGCTTCACCGAGCTGGTGAACAAGCCCGAGAGCTACGAAATCTGCTTTATCCCGGATAACGACTACCGCGGTTTCCTGCGGCGGCGCGTGGAAGGGCTGGAAGCCCGCGTAGCCGGCGGCGAGTTCATCCTGCGCGACGGCACCGTAATCGGCAAGCACGAAGGCTACCCGTTTTATACTATCGGGCAGCGGAAAGGCCTAGGTATTGCGCTGGGCTTCCCGGCCTACGTAACCGAGATTCGGCCCGAAACCAACCAGGTCGTGCTCGGCAACTACGACGAGCTGGCCAGCTCCCAAACCATCGTGGGCAAGCTGAACCTAGGTAAGTATGCCTCGCTGGAAGGTCGCGGCCTGGTGCCGAGCATCACCAAAATCCGTTACAACCACGACGGTGCGCCGGCGTTTCTGGAGCAGATCGGCGACAAGATTCACGTCTACTTCGAGCAGCCCGTGCACGCCATCACGCCCGGTCAGGCGGCCGTGTTCTACGACGGCAACGACGTGCTGGGCGGCGGCTGGATAGAACGGCACGTTATTGGCGAAGCTCCGGTAGCCACGACGGGCGCTACCGCGCTGACCGTCTGATTTATATAGATCATCACTAGCTCAGAGGGCGCCCTTCGGGCTAGTGAATTCTAGCTACCACCTAGGTTTCTGTTTGCTTCTATGCCGCAGCGGTTTACTTTTTTCCACGGGTTGCAGCGTGGGTTGTTGGGCGTGAGTCTGCTGGCGCTGGCCGCCACCACGGGCTGCAAAACGGAGCTGGAGCCGGGCCTGGAAACCGGCGCCGCGTATTACCCGGTGGAAGTCGGCACGTACCGGATTTACAACGTAATCGACAGCACCTGGAACAGCAACGTGATAGGCGTAACGCGCTACCAGTTTCGGGAGCGAATCACGGAAAGTTTCACGGATGCCGCCGGCAAGCTGGCCTACCGCGTGGTACGCTCCCGGCGCACGCTCACCACCGATGCCTGGAAAGATGACAGCGTGATGCAGGTAAACCCCTCCATGCAAACCGTGCTGCTGACCCGCAACAACCGGCGCACGGTGGAGCTGGTGTTTCCCGTGCAGGAAGGAACCTCCTGGAACCGTGATGCTTATAATACCCTGGATACCGTCACGTTTCATAACCGCAGCTACGTGCGCGCCGGTCAGCCCTTCGACGCCACTACCAACGGCCAAACTGTGCACTACGAGCAAACCGTGACCACGGAAGACAGCGGCGTGAACTCGGAGGGGCAAACCATCGACGATGGCATCCTGCAAGTAGCCAAGTTCCGGCAGGTGTACGCCCGGAACGTGGGCCTGGTGTACCGGGTGCGGCGGCGCTATTTCTACTGCCCCGTGGGCGCCTGCGTGCCGAACAAGTCGTACATCTACCTAGGTCGTGTGCGCTCGGAAACGCTGGTGGAATCTGGGAAGCTGTAGCGTTCCGGTAAGAAATAATTACAGTAAGCGAAGCGGCTGGCACAGGGTACCAGCCGCTTTTTTGTGCGCAATTTTATAGGATAAACCTAGATGGCTGAGCAAAACTTTTCGCAGGGAAAGTCAATTGTAAATGGGAATCCCTACATTTAACCACCAACCAATCAACATTCTATGCGCATTTCTACTCTTCTGTTGTCCTCGGGGCTATGGCTGGGGGCACTGGCTCCCGCGGCGGTAGCCGCCTCGCCTGCTACCGTTGTGGTAGAACCCACGGCGGTACATAAGTACCTGATCTATTTTAAGGACAAGGCCGGCTCGCCTTACAGCACGGCGCAGCCTCAGGCGTTTCTATCGACGCGGGCCATTCAGCGCCGCACCAAGCAGGGTATCGCCGTGCTGTCGCGCGACCTGCCCGTGAACCCCAGCTACGTGGCCCAGTTGAAGGCTGTGCCCGGCGTGCAGCTCTGGTACACCTCGCGTTGGTTCAACGCCGCCGTGGTATCCTGCGACGAAAGCGTGCTGGCCACCCTCAACGCGTTGGCTTTCGTGCGCAGCAGCCAGGTGCTGAACCTGACGGACGTGGCGTCTAACATCGTGAAGGACGAGCCCGAAGAAGCCGAAACAGCTACGGGCGCCAAGGAAGCCGGTAATCCGGCCGACTACGGCAACGCTTACATTCAGGCCAACATGATCGGGGCGGTGCGCGCGCACGACGCCGGTTTTCGCGGCGAAGGCATGCAGATTGCCGTGTTCGATGGTGGCTTTCCGGGCGTAAACACGGGTTCGCCGTTTGCGACGCTCCGCAGTGAGAACCGCATTGCCAGCGTGTTCAACTTTGTAGAAAAAAATACGTCGGTGTACACGCGCAGCAACCACGGCACCAATACGTTGTCGACGATGGGAGCCAGCCAGACGGGCCTGTTTATCGGCACCGCGCCCAAGGCAACCTACCGGCTGCTGATCACCGAAGATACCGACACGGAAAGCCCCGTGGAGGAAGCCAACTGGCTGATTGCGGCCGAGTACGCCGATTCGGCCGGGGTCGATGTCATCAGCTCTTCGCTGGGCTACACCACCTTCGATAATACGGCCCTGAGCCACACCTACGCCGACATGAACGGCCGCACCACTATCGTGTCGCGGGCTGCTACCATTGCGGCGCGCGTGGGCATGCTGGTGTGCAACTCGGCCGGCAACGACGGCACCGCCGCCTGGCGCTATATCGGCGCGCCCGCCGATGCCGACTCCATCATCAGCGTGGGCTCCGTTACCTCCACGATGGTGCGCTCTTCGTTTAGCTCTTACGGCCCCACGGCCGATGGCCGCATCAAGCCCGATCTGGCGGCCCTAGGTACTTCTGCGGCCGTTATTTCGCCTACGGGCACTTCGGTGCGCAGCAGCGGTACCTCGTTCTCGTGCCCGATTCTGGCCGGTATGGCTACCACTTTCTGGCAGGCCAACCCGCGGCTCACGGCCCAGCAGGTAATCTTCTACCTGAAGCGCTCGGGCAACCAGGTAAATGCCCCTGACAACAGCCTGGGCTACGGCATTCCCGATTTCGTAAAGGCCTATAACCTGGCGAACCCCAACATGCCGTTGGCTAACGCCCGCGCTTCGGCCCGGCCGCAGTTGGTGGTGTACCCTAACCCCAGCCACGGCGAGGAGCTAGCTTTGGTGCTGCCCACGGAGCTGCGCGGTCAGGCGCTATACGTGCGCATCTACGATGCGCGTGGTGCCTTAGTCGCTGAGCAGCAGCTCCGTGCTACCAGCGAGGCCGCGGTGACGCTGAAGCCCGGCCCGCTGACGCAGGGCGTGTACAACTGCACGGTGCAGTCGGAAAAAGCTGCTCCGCGTGCGGTGCGGTTTGTCAAGCTGTAGACCGGCCGATTAGGCACAGTACATAATCAAAAGCAGAAGCTTCGCAGGAGGCTTCTGCTTTTCTGTTTTCGGGCCTCACAATGTTGGGCTGGCCAGAGCGTTTACCCGGCGGCGGGCTTGGTTAACCAGCCAACAGAACCTAGGTTATTTTGCCTTAGGAATATGCGTTAGTTATCAGCAATTGTTACCAACCAGCACCGGCTACTGCTTACTTTCGTGCTATGAATGATACTGCTACCCGCCACATGGCGCCGCTGCTGGCCCCTTCGCTGCTGGCCGCCGACTTTGGCAACCTGCAAGCCGAAGTAGAACGCCTCGCCACCAGTGCTGCTGACTGGCTGCACTACGATGTGATGGACGGCCGCTTCGTCCCGAATATTTCCTTTGGCCCCGGCATTCTGCAAGCCGTGCACCGCCACGCCAAGCAGCCCTTCGACGTGCATTTGATGATCGAGGAGCCGCAGAATTACCTGGCGGCCTTCCGCGACGCGGGGGCGGCTGGCCTGACGGTGCACTACGAAGCCTGCCCACACCTGCACCGCGTGGTGCAGCAGATCAAGAACCTAGGTTGCCGCGCCGGTGTAGCCCTGAATCCGCACACGCCGGTGAGCTTGCTGGAAGACATTGCCGCCGACCTAGATGTGGTGCTAATAATGTCGGTGAACCCCGGCTTTGGTGGTCAAACTTTCATTCCCAACACCTTGCGCAAGGTGGCTGACCTGAAAGAGCTGCTGGTCGACTGCGGCTCGTCGGCGTTGATTGAGGTCGATGGCGGCGTAACGATTGATAACGCTACGGCCCTGGTGGAAGCCGGTGCCGACGTACTCGTGGCTGGCAGCTTCGTGTTTAACTCACCGGAAGGACCCGTGGCCACGCTGGCCAATATGCGGGCGCACCTGACGGCTACCATCGGCGCGCAAGAACAAGGGAAAGGCTAATGCATTCTATTTACCAAAGTGGCGTAAGAAAACCGCTGGTCTTGCTAGGATTGCTGCTCCTGCTGGCGCCGCTGCCGCTGGCGGTGGCGCAGCAGGTGGCGCGGGTACTCGTGTCGGGGGCGGTGCGCACGGCGGCCGGGCAACCGCTGGAGCTGGTGGTGGTAGGAGTGGAGGGCGAGCCCGGCGGCACCACAACCGACGCGCAAGGGCGCTTTTCCTTCAGCGTGGCGCGGCCGGCCGCAGGCACCAAACCGCTGATCCTCATTGCCCGGCGCGTGGGCTTTCAGAGCCAGCGCCTGCCCCTGAACCTAGGTGCTGCGCAAAACCTGACCATCATCCTGGGGACTGATAACCGGCTGAACAACGTGGTTGTGCGCGGCCGCTCCGATGAGGCCGACACCCGCGAGCAGGTCAGCGTCACGCACCTGGACCCACGTACGGCCAAGGAACTGCCTTCGGCCTTTGGTGATTTCAACAAAATTCTGACGACGCTGCCCGGCGTGGTAGCCAACAACGAGCTGACCAGCACTTACTCGGTGCGGGGCGGCAACTACGAGGAAAACCTCGTGTACGTGAACGGCTTTGAAATCTACCGGCCCTTTCTGGTGACGGCGGCGCAGCAGGAAGGCTTGAGCTTTGTGAACCCGGATTTGGTGAGCAAGATTGAATTTTCGACCGGCGGCTGGCAGCCGAAGTACGGCGACAAGCTGTCCTCGGTGCTGAGCATTGATTACAAGAAGCCCACCCGGTTTGAGGCGTCGGGCACGGCTAGTTTGGTGGGCGGCACGGCGCACGTCGGGGCCACCTCACCTAACAAGCGCATCAGCTACCTGGCTGGTATCCGCTACAAAAACGCGCAGTACGTGCTCCGTTCCTTGAAACAGGCGCAGGGCGGCTACAATCCAACGTTTTACGATGGGCAGGCCAACATTAACGTAGACCTAGGTCCGCGCAACAACCCCGAGCGCACGACCCTGGGGCTGCTCACGACCTTCGCCCACAACGATTACCGCTTCACGCCGGAAACCGGCGTCGCGACATTCAGTACCGGGCTGGATCAGCTAACGCGGGTGTTCATCGCCTACGATGGCCGCGAGCGAATGCAATATGATACCTACCAGGGGGGGCTGAACCTGCGCCACAACTTCACCCCGAACCTGCAAGGCGAGCTGCTAGTGGGCGCCTTAATTTCCCGCGAGTTTGAGTACCGCGACGTGGAGGCCGGCTATACCTTCGCCGACGTGAACCGCGACTCGGCTGACTACAACCAGCCAGTGCGCCAGCGTGACGTGGGTTCGCGCTTCGACCACTCGCGCAACAACCTCACGGCGCGTATTGCCACGCTGGAAGCGCGGGGACGCTGGACGCCCGGCCAGCACCACACCGTGCGTTGGGGCGTAAAGGGCGGCCGTGAAAAGATTCATGACACGCTCGACGAGTACAGCTTCGTGGACTCGGCCGACTATGTGCCTGACCGTCGCCGCTCCGTACTGCGCTCCGACCTGAACCTGGCCAGCTACCGCTACCAGGGCTACGCCCAGCATACCATCGACCTAGATTCACTGCACACGCTTACGTATGGCGTGCGGGCAAATTACTGGACCGTGAACGGGCAGCTGACCGTTAGTCCGCGGGTGCAGTACGCCTTCACGCCCCGGAAGCGCCCGAATGTGTCCTACAAGTTTGCGACCGGCGTGTACAACCAGCCGCCTTTCTATCGGGAGCTGCGCAACCAGGTGGGCAGCCGCGCCACGCCGCAGGATGTGCTCGTGCAACAGGCGCAACTGAACCCCGAGCTGCGAGCGCAACGCTCGCTGCACTTTATCGTGGGCAACGAAGTTCGCTTTAAAAACCGCTCCGGCCGCGACTTCAAGTTCACCGGCGAAGCCTATTATAAGTACCTCACCGATGTAGTGCCCTACGACGTGGACAACGTGCGGCTGCGCTACTACGCCAAAAACAACGCCCGCGCGTACGCCGCCGGCATTGAAGGCCGCGTAGCCGGCGAGTTCGTAAAAGGCGCCGAATCGTGGTTTAGCCTGGGCCTGCTTACCACCCGCGAAAACGTGGCCGGCGACTCCCTTACCGTTTTTAGCAGCGATGGCAACCCAGCTGGCAAGCAGCCCAAAGGCTACATTCGTCGCCCTACCGATCAGCGGGTGAACCTAGGGGTATTCTTCCAGGACCACCTGCCCAACAATCCATCGGTGCGGGGCTACGTAAATCTGGTGTTTGGTTCGGGCCTGCCGTTCTCGCCACCCGACCTACCGGAACTGCGCGGTACCAGCAAGCTCAGCCGCTCCTACAAGCGCGTCGACCTAGGTTTCTCCAAGGTTATTTCCCTGGGCAACACTCACGAGGCCAGCCGCCGTGCCGGGCAGCTGGAAAGCCTGTGGATTGGTTTGGAAATTCTTAACGTGTTGGCTGCGAATAATGTAGGGGGCTACAGCTACGTACAGGATATCAACGCCGTAACTTACTCCGTGCCCAACTACCTGTCCCAGCGCGTCGTGAACCTGCGGGTAATAGCTAGGTTTTAAGTGGTGAGGTGGTGAACTAGTGAGATGGTGAGTTTTCGTAGACTAATCCACCGTAGCAAAATCACCACCTCACCACTTAATATGCTTTTCCTTGCCACTCCGTCAGGCGCACGCGCATGTCGGGGAGCTGGTTTTTGAAAGCTACATCGTTTTTATCGCCCATTTTGAGGGCTTTGCGGCCGAACTCAATGGCGGTAGTGTAGTCTTTCTGGGAGGCTAGCAGCCGCGCCTTGATCCAGTTATTGCTGTACACGTCGTGCAGGCGGATCGACTCATTGATGTAGCGCAACGCTAGCTCGGCCTGCATGTTATTCTGCACCAGGTACTCGGCGGCCTGAGCCAGAAGCTGCCAGTTGCCGGGATTCTGCGTCAGCGTTTGCGTAATACCGGCCAGGGCCCTGCCGTGCACGTCACTTTCGATGAGCAGGCTCACGGTGCGTTTCTCCCAGGTCAGGTTGAGCTTGCCACCGGCGGGCACCACGTCGGAAAACCAGTACAGCAGCGTTTCGTGGAAAGGCGCTGGTTCGGAGGCAATAGGCAGGCGCACCAAGTCGTCCTTGGGGTCGTAGCCCTCGCTGCCCCAGTGCGTCGTCACGCGGTTCAGAATCAACTCCCAATCCCGTGCGGCGTGGGGCAGTACATAAAAGGAGTACTGGCCGGCCGGAACCACTTGCCCATTCACCGTTAGCGTGTCGGAAAACGTCAGGATGGTGTTTTCATTGGCACCCGCCCGCCACACTTCGTCCCACGGCACCAACTGGCCCCACACCGGGCGGCCTTTCACGCCGGGGGCGTGGTAGTCGACCGTAACCGTTGCCAACCCCAGGGCTTGTTGAAGCACCACGTGAGGGCTGGCCTGGGGCAGAGGCAGTTGCACGCTGGCCGTTGGTTGGGCGGAAATTGCTGAAAGTGGAGCAGTTGGAGTATCCGAGGCTGTCGTTTGCGCCAGGGCGGGCGAGCCAACAAGCGTCAAACCCAGACAACAACCAGCAAGCAGACGAGGGAACAACATAGGCAGGCGCAAGTAGGTGGAGGTAGGAACGCAGCGTAAGTCGGAAAACCAACAAAACAATAATGCCAGAAACGACTTTACTAAGCACAGGAGCTGTAAAGGTCCGCTTTCTTGCTAATTTTTTGAAGGAAAAGTTTTCATACCTCACCAGAGCGCTTACTTTTGCTCCGCAATTCAGTCCTATGTCTCTCGCCGCGCCACTCTTTCGCACTCCTGGTTTTTGGGCCGCCCCTGCAGTGGGCTTGGCCACCAGCGACCTGCGCGCGCCGCACCATCATGAGCACGGGCATCATTCCTCTTTCTAGAGGAAGCACACAATCATATTGCCCCCGTTGGGGAACTACGCTGGTTCCCTGGTCGCCCGAAAGGCGGCCCTGGCTGCTTTTGCCGTTTTCGGCCGCTCGCCAATTTCTACTACTCTCCGTTAGTGAATCCGAATGTTGAGCTGCCCGAAGCCAATTCAACATTCAACCCTCAACATTCAACATTTCCCTTATGATCCGTCTGGCCATCCAGAAGTCGGGCCGCCTGAGCGAAGATTCCCTGAATCTGATTCGTGAGTGCGGTATTTCGTTCGTCAGCAGCACGTATAAGCTCAAGACGGAAGCCACCAATTTTCCCCTGGAAATTCTGTTCCTGCGCGACGATGACATCCCCGGCTACGTGCAGGACGGCGTGGCCGACCTAGGTATTGTGGGGCAGAACGTATTAGTCGAAGCCGGTTTTCCGGCCCTGGAAGTCGAAGCCCTAGGTTTCAGCAAGTGTCGGTTGTCGCTGGCCGTACCGCGCGGCGAGGAATACAGCTCGGTAGCTAGCCTCCAAGGGAAGAACATTGCGACTTCCTACCCCGAGATCCTAGGTCGTTACTTGGCCGGCGAAGGCGTGCAGGCGCAACTGCATACCATTAGCGGCTCGGTGGAAATTGCCCCCAGCATTGGCCTGGCTGATGCCATCTGCGACATCGTGTCGTCGGGCTCGACGCTGCTTGGCAATGGTTTGCGCGAGGTAGAAACCGTGTTCCGCTCCGAAGCGGTGCTCATTGCCAATCAAAACCTAGGTGCCGAAAAGCAGCACCTGCTGGAGAAACTGCGTTTTCGGATGCAGGCCGTGCGCCGCGCCCGCCGCAACAAGTACATCATCCTAAATGCTCCGGTTGCCGCCCTCGACCAGGTGAAAGCGCTTTTGCCCGGCATCAAGTCGCCCACTGTGACGAAGCTCGCCGAAGAAGGCTGGGTATCGGTGCAGTCCGTGGTAAACGAGGATGACTTTTGGCACGTAACGGACCAGCTCAAGGCCGTCGGTGCCGAAGGCCTTCTAGTACTCCCCATCGAGAAAATGATTTCGTGATATAGCTGCTAGCTGTTGCTATTTAGCTGTTAGCTTCTGTTCAAACAGGAAAGATAAAACAGCTAATAGCCAACAGCTAGCAGCTAATAGCTATTAGCTGCCCATATGCAAGTCTTTCACTATCCCGTTCCGGCCGAGTGGCCCGCGCTACAGCAGCGCGCCGCGGCTGGCGAAGCCCGCCAGGTGGAGGAGCGTGTCCGCCAGATTTTTGACGATGTGCGCCAGCGCGGCGACGAAGCCCTGCGCCAGTACGCCGCCGAACTCGACGGCGCCACGCTTACCGAACTACGGGTCAGCCCGGATGAAATTGGGTCGGCCGTGGCGCAGGTGCCCGCCGATCTGCAAACGGCCATTCGTCAGGCGCACGCCAACTTGTGGAAGTTTCACGCCACTCAGCGTGCAGAGGAACCTAGGGTCGAAACCATGCCGGGCGTGACGTGCTGGCGGCGGTCGGTGCCGGTGCAACGGGTGGGCTTGTACATTCCCGGCGGCTCGGCGCCGCTGTTCAGCACCTTATTAATGCTAGGGGTGCCGGCTCGGTTGGCGGGCTGCCCGGAAGTTGTGCTCACCACGCCGCCCCAGAAAGATGGCTCGGTGAACCCCGTGATTCTGTTCACGGCTCAGCTGCTCGGTATCCAGACCATCATCAAAGCGGGTGGCGCGCAAGCCATTGCGGCGCTGGCTGGTGGTACCGACAGCGTGCCGGCCGTCGATAAAATTTTCGGGCCCGGCAACCGCTACGTCACGGCGGCCAAGCAGCTCGCCACTCAGCACGGCGTGGCCATCGATATGCCGGCTGGTCCGTCGGAGGTACTGGTTATTGCCGACCGCACGGCCGATCCGGCTTTCGTGGCCGCCGATCTGCTCAGTCAAGCCGAACACGGTCCCGATTCGCAGGTGCTGCTGCTGACCGATTCGGTGGAGTTACTGCCGCTGGTAACGGCCGAGGTAGAGCACCAGCTAGCCGAGTTGCCGCGTCGCGATGTTGCCGCCCGCGCCCTGACCGAAAGCCGCGCCATCCTGCTGCGTACGCCGGAGGAAATGTTGTTCTTCTCAAATCAGTACGCGCCCGAGCACCTTATCCTGGCCGTGAGCGACCCGGAAGCGTTGGCTGCTGGCGTGACCAGCGCCGGCTCCGTATTCCTAGGTCACCTCACGCCCGAAGCCGCCGGTGACTATGCCTCCGGCACGAACCACACCTTGCCCACCGGCGGCTACGCCCGCAACTACAGCGGCGTGTCGCTCGACTCTTTCCTGAAGAAAATTACCTTCCAGCGCATCACACCCGAAGGCTTGCTGCACGTGGGTCCGGTGGTCGAAACGATGGCCGAAGCCGAAGGGCTGCACGCCCACGCTCGCGCCGTGACCTTGCGCTTGGAGTCTATTAACAATTAACATTTACCAATTACCAATGAGAAACAGAATGCTGCATCGCTAGGGCAAGCTACTGTAGCGCTCCAAAAGGTGCGAACTAGCTTCCGCGGCTTGCCCACCGCTCCGCCCGACTTGTTTGTTAATGGAGAACTGTTAAATGATACCTGTTAAATGGTAATTGAAAATCTGGTTCGCCCGAATATCCGGGCGATGAAACCGTACTCGTCGGCCCGCGACGAATTTGAGGGCGAAGCCCACGTGATGCTCGACGCCAACGAAAATAGCCTCGGCAGCGCCGGCCCCGAGCGCTTTAACCGCTACCCCGATCCGCACCAGCGGGCCGTGAAAGCGGCCCTAGCGCCGCTGAAAAACGTAGCACCCGAGCAAATTTTCTTGGGTAACGGCTCCGACGAAGCCATCGACTTGCTCGTGCGCCTGACCTGCGTGCCCGGCCAAGACAGCATCCTGATCTTGCCGCCCACTTACGGCATGTACGAGGTGGCCGCCAACCTCAACGACGTGGCCATGGAGCGCCTGCCGCTCACTGCCGACTTCCAACTCTCGCCCGAAATCGTGGCGCAGGTGGTGGCTTCCAAGGCCAAGTTGGTGTTCATCTGCTCGCCCAACAACCCCACGGGCAATCTGCTCTACGCGGATGCCGTGGAAGAAATTTTGCGCGGATTCGGCGGGTTGGTCATTGTGGATGAAGCCTACGCCGACTTCACCACCGCCCCGAGCTGGACGACGCGCCTAGCCGAGTTCCCCAATCTGGTCGTGATGCAAACCTTCTCCAAAGCGTGGGGCCTCGCCGGGTTGCGCCTCGGGATGGCATTCGCCTCGCCCGAAATCATCGGCTACCTCAACAAGATCAAGCCTCCTTATAATATATCGGAGGCCACGCAGCAGCATGCGCTGGCCGCGTTGCAGGATGCCGAGCGCTTCGAAGCCATGCGCACCGGGCTGTTGAAAGGCCGCGACTGGCTGGCTGAACGCCTGCCGTCGGTGGGCATTGTGGAAGAAGTATTCCCCTCGGATGCCAACTTCCTGCTCGCCCGCTTCCGCCCCGATGCTACGGCCGTGTACGACTACTTGCTGGAAAAAGGAATCGTGGTTCGCAACCGCACGACCCAGCCCGGTTGTGCTGGTTGCCTGCGTCTGACGGTGGGTACGCCCGCCGAAAACGAGGCGTTGCTCACGGCGCTTCAAGAGTTCGAAAGCTAGGTTCGGCGGGTATGCAGCTCGTGGTGTTCTGCGGCATTCAGGCAACGGGAAAGTCAACCTTTTACCAGCGCCAGTTTTTCCATTCGCACGTGCGCATCAGTATGGATCTGTTGCGCACGCGCCACCGGGAGCGGCGAATGCTCGCGCTGTGCCTCGAAACCAAAATGCGTTGCGTGATTGACAACACCAACCCGACCCGCACCGAGCGCGCCGCTTACATTGAGCCGGCGCGGGCGGCGGGCTTTGAAGTGGTCGGCTACTTCTTTCAGTCGATAGCCGCGCAAGCCTTGGTGCGAAACCGGCAGCGCCCGTTTGAGCGGCAAGTGCCGGACCGGGGTATTAAAGGCACGCGCAACCGCCTGGAGCCCCCAAGCCGCGCGGAAGGATTCGACCGCTTGTACTTCGTGCGCATCGGGGCGGATCAGGAGTTTATAGTTACCGACTGGCACGATGAAGTTTGATGAGCTGGATTCGTTTGTCATGCCGGGCGGAGCGAGGAATCTGAGTTTATACTCTGGAAGATAACCTAGGTCTAGTACCCGGATTCCTCGCTCCGCCCGGCATGACAAACTCCGGCCCGCAGAAAAACCCGGCTCTGTGCCGCCTAACAAAAAAGCGAAGCTGTAGCTTCGCGCTTGCAGCCTACCACGCGAACTATTCCATTCGCGCTTCTTATGAAAAAAGTCCTCTTTATCGACCGCGACGGCACCATCCTCGTGGAGCCGCAGCCGAGCCAGCAGATCGACGCGCTGACGCCGGATAAGTTTCAGTTTCTGCCGGGCGCTATTTGCAACCTGGCCCGCATCGCCGCCGAGCTTGACTTCGAGCTGGTGCTGGTGAGCAACCAGGACGGCCTCGGCACCGACAGCTTTCCGGAAGACACCTTCTGGCCGGCCCACAACCTGATGCTCGACATTCTGCGCGGGGAAGGAGTGGCGTTTGCGCGCGAGCACATCGACCGCAGCTTCCCGCACCAGAACCTGTCAACCCGCAAGCCCGGTATCGGCATGCTCACCGAGTACCTGGCGCCGGCCGCCGGCTACGACCTGCAAAACTCCTTCGTCATCGGCGACCGGCTCACCGACGTGGAACTGGCCCAGAACCTAGGGTGCCAATCGATTTTGCTGCGCGAAGAAGCGGACCCGCGCGCCGCCCTCACGACGACGAGTTGGGCTGACATTTTTCAGTTTCTGCGGTTGCCCGCGCGCCGCGCCGTGGTGCAGCGCGACACGAACGAAACCAAAATCCGCGTGGAGCTGAACCTCGACGGCGCGGGTCGCCCGGCAATGCACACCGGCCTAGGTTTCTTCGACCACATGCTCGACCAGCTCAGTAAGCACTCGGGCGTCGACATAAAGATTGAAGTACAAGGCGACCTGCACATCGACGAACATCACACCATCGAGGACACGGCCATTGCGTTGGGCGAAGCTTTCACGCAAGCACTCGGCGACAAGCGCGGCCTCGCACGCTACGGCTTTTTACTTCCCATGGACGACGCCCTGGCACAAGCCGCCATCGACTTTTCTGGCCGGCCGTGGCTGGTGTGGGAAGCAGAGTTTAAGCGCGAGCGGGTAGGCGATATGCCCACCGAACTGTTTTACCATTTCTTCAAGAGCTTCTCCGATGCGGCCCGCTGCAACCTGAACATTAAGTGTGAAGGGCAGAACGAACATCATAAGATCGAAGCCATTTTTAAGGCCGTAGCCAAGTCCATCAAGATGGCGCTCGTGCGTGATGCGGCTAAGATGGAGATACCGAGCACCAAGGGGGTTCTTTAGTATTTATCCATTTGTTAAAACAAATGGATAAATACTATTGTGTTGATCTTCAATGGGCTTTGGTGTTTGTTTTTCTTGTGCGCAAGCGAATGCTAGGTTTAACTAACAGTCTATTCAGGGGAAGAGCACAAGGTAGTTGAAGTGTATAAACAAATGAGTAAAACACGATTGTTTCTCAAATGGAAATAGCGGTTATAGATTACAAAGGCGGCAACGTACAGTCCGTTTTGTTCGCGTTGGAGCGGCTAGGTGTGCAAGCCACACTGACATCGGATGAGGAAGTCATTCGCCGCGCCGATAAGATTCTGTTTCCCGGCGAAGGCGAAGCAGCCTCGGCGATGAGCGAGTTGCGTGCCCAAGGCCTCGACCGGTTGCTGCCGACGCTGACGCAGCCGTTCTTGGGCATCTGCCTGGGTATGCAGCTGCTCGGCACGCACAGCGAAGAGAATGATACCGAGTTGCTGAACATCCTGCCTTTCGAAGTAAAGCGCTTCCCGGCCGACGCGCAGCACAAGGTGCCGCACATGGGCTGGAACACGTTGCAGCGCCTCCGCTCGCCGCTGTTCGACGGTCTGAATGCCGAGGATTACGTGTACTTCGTGCACAGCTACTACGCCCCGGTCGGCGACTACACCATTGCTGAAGCCGAGTATCCGGCGCCCTTTAGCGCGGCCGTACAGCACCGCAACTTCTACGCCGTGCAGTTTCACACGGAGAAGAGCGGCCCGGTTGGCACGCGTATTCTGGAGAACTTTCTGAAGCTGTAAAATAGGGCTTAGTGCCTAGTTGTTCTTCTCTTGTCAGGAGGACTACCTAGGTCAAGCACCAAGCACTAAAAACGAATGGAAATAATACCCGCTATTGATCTAATAAACGGCCAGTGCGTGCGGCTAACGGAAGGGGACTTTGCTCAGCAAACTACCTACGACAACGACCCGCTCGCCGTGGCCCAGCGCTTCGAGCAGCACGGCGTGCGTCGCCTGCACCTGGTGGACCTCGACGGCGCGCGCGCCAAGCGCCCGGTGAATTTGCCGGTGCTCGAGCGCATCGCCCATCACACTAAACTGACGATCGACTTCGGTGGTGGCTTGCAGAGCGAAGAAGCCGTGCGTCAGGCTTTCGGCGCTGGCGCCGCTCAGATCACCGCCGGCAGCATTGCCGTGCGCAAACCCGAAACAGTTACAAACTGGCTGCGAACCTTTGGCGCGGAGAAGATTATCGTGGGCGCTGACTTCCGGAATAATTATATTTCCATTAACGCCTGGGCCGAGCAAAGTGAGCGGACACTGGCCGAGTTTATAGGCGAGTACCTAGGTTTCGGGGCCACCACGTTCGTGTGCACCGACGTGAGCAAGGACGGCAAGCTGCAAGGGCCCGCGCTGGAGAGCTACCAGGCGCTGCGCACGCAGTTTCCGGCGGCCCAGCTGGTAGCCAGCGGCGGCGTAACTACCATTGCCGACGTGGAAGCGCTGGCCGAGGCTGGCTTGTACGGCGCTATCATTGGCAAGGCCATCTACGAAGGCACAATTCAGCTGGAGGACTTGCGCCGGTTTTTATAGGTTGGTTTATGGTTGTTTGTTTTTGGTTTTTGCCTCTTCTGCATTCTCTCAAAAGGAGAAGAGTTGGCAGCCAAGATCAACCGGAACAAAAACCATAAACCAAAAACAAACAACCATAAACCAAATGTTAACCAAACGCATTATTCCCTGCCTCGACGTGAAAGACGGCCGCACCGTAAAAGGGGTGCGCTTCGAAGGCCTGCGCGACGCCGGCGACCCGGTGGCCCTAGCTTCGCGCTATGCTCGCGAAGGCGCCGATGAGCTCGTCTTCCTCGACATCACGGCCACGAACCAGAAGCGGCAGACGCTGGTGGCGCTGGTGCGCGACGTGGCCCGCGAGCTGGACATTCCCTTCACCGTGGGCGGCGGCATCGGCACGGTAGCCGATGTGGAGGCGCTGCTGCTGAATGGCGCCGATAAAGTGAGCATCAATTCGGCCGCGCTGCACCGCCCCGAGCTGATTGATGAGCTAGCTCGTCGCTTCGGCTCGCAGTGCATTGTGGTGGCCGTGGATGCACGCTACACGCCCGAAAACGGCTGGCAGGTGTACACCCGCGCCGGCACCCACAATACGGGCTACAACGCCGTGGCCTGGTCGCGCGAAGTTGCCGAACGCGGCGCCGGGGAGATTTTGCTGACATCTATGAGCAATGACGGCACCAAGGATGGCTTCGCTCTGGATCTGACGGGTGCAGTATCGCAGGCGGTTTCCGTGCCCGTGGTGGCCTCGGGCGGCGCCGGCAGCAAGCAGGACTTTACGGCCGTCTTCCAGCAAGCCAATGCGGATGCGGGCTTAGCGGCCAGTATCTTTCACTTCGGCGAAATCGGTATTGCGGAGCTAAAGCAACACCTGCGCGCTGATGGTATTCCGGTGCGACTTTGATTTTGTTTTTCGTTGTTGGTTGCTTGTTTTCCGTTGTTAGTTCCTCGCTTATATAGGCAAGAACAACAAACAACAATTGATAACGAGCTACTCAGAAAGTAGCCTACGACGAAAAACGAATAACCAGCAACAAAAAACGAACAAGATGGATTTTGAAAAAATGAATGGCCTGCTGCCGGCCGTGGTGCAGGATGCGGCGACCGGGCAGGTGCTGATGGTGGGCTACGTGAACGAAGAAGCCTGGCAGAAAACCCAGCGCGAAGGCCGCGTCACGTTCTTCTCGCGCTCCAAAAACCGCCTCTGGACCAAGGGCGAAACCTCCGGCAATTTCCTGCGCGTGGTAAGCACGCACGAGGACTGCGACGGCGACGCCGTGCTTATCCGCGCTATTCCGGACGGCCCCACGTGCCACCGCGGCACGACCAGCTGCTTCGAGCAACCTGAGCAAACGGCTTTACCAACGGCACCCATAGGCTTTCTGGCCGAGCTGGAGCGCCTGGTGCAGCGCCGCCGCGACTTCCCCGAGGAAGACCCCAAGTCGTACACGGCGTCCCTGTTCCGCAAAGGCATGCCCAAAATTGCCCAGAAAGTAGGAGAGGAGGCCGTCGAGACGGTCATTGATGCCGTGGCCGGTAACGTGGAAGGCTTGAAGGGCGAGGCGGCCGATTTGCTCTATCATCTGCTGGTGCTGCTGGCCGGTTCGGGCCTCACGCTGGAAGATATTGTGGCGGTGTTGCGCCAGCGCCATACCACGATTTCGGCCGGCGTGCGGCGGGAAGACAGCTGAAGATAATAATGGTATGGTGGCACCTGGCTAGGTGTTCGTGGTCGATGTTAGAGATGATTTACTAGCCTGGGATTCTGTTTTATAGGTTATATTATAGTAGGATTATATAGATAATGTCAGCTGGGAATATAAAAATAAGGCTTTTTGATTTATTCTATAAAAAGCTGCTTGTGTTATTAACTAGTAGTTAATAACATGAAATAAAGCGTGGAATTCGTGCTAGAGGAGTAGAATGCTATTAAATTTTGCAATTGGTTAGCTTTTTGAGATAGTATAATTATCTTGCTTACAGCTGAGCCTAGGCTCAGTAGGCTTTCTGATTCATTCTTTGCTACGCCATTATGCTTCCTTCCCCTGTTGTACATGCTATGCGATTCTGGCAAGATATGCTGGGCCAACAACACGAAACGCCACGCTCTTTCCTCTGGGAAAATGTAGAAGACATGGAGCCAGACGAAGCCGGTCCAATCGATTGGAAAAACCAAGAAGCGAAAACCCGCATCTACTTCAAGGGCGATAAGGTGATTTGCGTGTTAGGGGACTATGCTTATTGGCGGCGTCAGTGGCAGGCTTTTGCCAAGTGGCACGCGGTGGCGCTGAAGCAGGTAGGCTTGAACTAATGAGATAATAACAGAACGCGCTCCGGCGCGTTCGTTGTTTGTGCCAGTTGCCTAATGCTCGGTGAGTGGGCGAACATCATTGTTCCTTGCTGAGAGCCATAAAGCTAGGTTGCATGTTTAGTGCCGGGTTTTCTGTCTACCTTGCACCCCGATTTGCCCAGCTTCTATGCCCACGCCAACGACTGCCAACGCTTACCTAGCTACCCAAACGCTCACCGTGCTGGTTCCCGTATACAACGAGGAAGAAAGCCTGCCGCAGTTTGTGGTGGAAATGAACAAGTTTCTTGAGAAAACGCCCGTGGCCACCACGGTGCTCTTCGTCAACGACGGCTCCACGGATAAGTCCCTGGCCTTGCTGCGCGACATCTGCCGGCAGGATAGCCGTTACGAGTTTATTTCGCTGGCCAAAAACAGCGGCCTGAGCACGGCCATCAAAGCGGGCATCGACCATTGCCGCTCCACGCTCATCGGCTACATCGACTCCGATATCCAGACCACGCCGCTGGATTTCCTGCAGTTCTTTCAGTATTTCCCGCAGTTCGACATGGTCAATGGCATTCGGGCCAAGCGGCAGGATACGGTGGTGAAGAAAATGTCGTCGAAGATTGCCAACACCGTGCGCCGCACCCTCATCAACGACGGCATTCAAGATACGGGCTGCCCCTTGAAGATCATGAAGATCGAGTACGCGCGCCGGATTCCGCTGTTCCACGGCATGCACCGCTTTCTGGGGGCGCTGGTGCAGCTGCAGGGCGGCAAGGTGAAGCAAATTCCGGTGCAGCACTTCCCTCGTTTTGCCGGCACGGCCAAGTACAACCTCTGGAACCGCGCCTGGAAGCCCCTGGTTGATACGTTTGGCTTCCGCTGGATTCGCTCACGCTGGAAAAACTACGAAATCGGGGAGCAGCACCGCGGTGGCAGCGCCACACCGGCCGCGTAAGGGCTGCTGATCATGAAGCTAGATGTTTCCCTGGTCGCCAATGGGATTGGCCTGACCTCGCAGCTGCTGTTTTCCAGCCGCATCATTCTGCAATGGATTCAGAGCGAACGGGCCAAGCGCGTGCTGGTGCCTACCTTGTTCTGGCAGATCAGCTTGGTGTCGTCGTTTCTGATGATCGTGTACGGCATGCTACGCCACGACCCGGTTATTCTGGGCGCGCAGCTCATCAGCTACGGCATCTATATCCGCAACCTGCAACTGCTGGGCGAGTGGCGGAAGCTAAATGGCTTCTTCCGGGCGGGGGCTTACGTGTTTCCACTGGCTATGATCGGGTGGTTTGTTGCCGGAACCTCGTTCTTTAGTTTGCAAAGCATGCTTAATAACCGCATTCCGCGGGGCGTGCTCGTGCTCGGGGCCGTCGGGCAAACCATCTTTTTGCTGCGCTTCGTTTATCAATGGTTGTATTCGGAGCGGAAGGGCGAATCGGTGCTGCCGTTAGGGTTCTGGGGGGTAAGCTTGATTGGCTCGGCCCTTATCCTTACTTACGCCTTGCTGCGCCGCCCGATTGATATCGTGTTGATCTTAGGGAATGTGCCAGGACTGGTGGTGTACGCGCGGAACGTGGTGCTGCTCCGCCGCGAAATCAAAAGCCTGAGGGTGGAAGAAATTGAGAAGTAAGCTACCTGAGAAGGATAGAAAACGACAAGGGCCCCGAACAGTGCTGTTCGGGGCCCTTGTCGTTTTCTAGGGAAAGGAACTAGGGCTAGTTGGTAGTAGTCAGGGCATGCGTGCGCTCCCATTCTACAAACTGGGCTAGGCCGTCGGCCAATGAGGTCTGGGGGGAGTAGCCGAGTAGTTGACGTGCTTTGTTGATATCGGCGTAGGTCACGTCTACGTCGCCGGCCTGCATGGGCTGAAAATGCAGCTCGGGCGTGACGCCCACGGCCTCGCCAATGGCGTGAATCAGGTTGAGCAGCGTCACGGGGCTGTTGTTACCTAGGTTCACGGTCTGGTACACGCCGCTGTGGCTGAGTAGGTACTGCACGCCGCGGGCAATGCCATCGACGGTATCCGCTACGAACGTATAGTCGCGGGCCGTGCTGCCGTCGCCGAACACCGGAATAGGCTGCCCGGCGCGCAGCAGCCGCACAAACTTATGAATCGCTAGGTCGGGGCGTTGGCGCGGGCCATACACGGTGAAGAAGCGGGCGTTAATAACGTCCAGCTTATAAAGGTGATGGTAGGTGGCGGTGAGCTGCTCGCCGGCCAGCTTGGAGGCCGCGTAGGGCGAAATGCAGGAAGCCAGCAGGTTCATGTCTTCGCGGAAGGGCCGCTCGGGCGTGTTGCCGTACACTGAAGACGAAGAGGCAAAAAATAGTTTTCCAATGCCCCGCAGGCGCATCCACTCGAGTAAGTGGGTGGTGCCAATTACGTTATTTCCCAGGTACGCAATCGGCTGCCGCACCGAGGGGCCCACGCCGGCTTTGGCCGCCAGGTGCACCACCAGGTCGATGGGGTCGGCGGGCAGGGCGTCGGCCAGGGCTTCGGCGCCGCGCTGAAGCTCTACTTCGTGAAAGCTGAACAAGGGATGATGCGCAAAGCCGGCCATGTTGGCGAGCTTGAGGGAGCGGTCGTAGAAGGGATCAAAGTTATCCAGGCCCACCACGCGGTACCCGTCCGCCAGGAGCCGTTCGCAGAGGTGAGAACCAATAAAGCCTGCGCAGCCGGTGACCAGAACAGAAGCCATAAAAAAGAAGAGGAAGCAGCTAGGGGAAAGCCCGCCGAAGTCGGGGCGCCAAAGGTAATGGGAAATAACTATCTGCGCTTGACTTGGGTTTAAGGGGCTTTATACGGACTTTCGCCCAAATAGAAAGCCCGTAACCGGGGCACATACATGACAAGAATGACTACCTATAGAAGAGCGGTACGGCTGGTGTTGTTGGGCCTGGCCGCAGCGGGGTGTTCCGAAAATGCGCCGACCAGTTCGCTGCCTTCCGAGCAAAAGATAACGGTGGTAGGCCACGCCGGGTCCGGGTTTTTCACGCCCATCAATCCCTTTAATCCGTTGCCACCCAGTAGTCTGGCCGGGGTGCAGCGGGCGCTGGCTCGTGGGGCCGATGGGGTGGAGATTGACGTGCGGCTGAGTCGCGACAGTGTCCCATTCCTCTACCACGACCCAACGCTGAACACCATGTCGAGCGGGCAGGGATGCGTAAGCCAGTACACGGCCGCTGAGCTGGAAAAGCTAGCTTACCGGGGAGGGTTCATCTACGACTTGTTTCATGACGAGCGGCTGATGCGCTTGCAGGCACTGTTGGATAAGCTGCCGCAGGGCAGCAACGCGCCCGTCATCCACCTGGATCTGCACGAGGATGACAAGTGCGCCGCGCCGGGGGCACCTTCCCGCTCACCGCTGCTGGCGCGGGCGCTGGCGCGCCTGTTACATAAGTACCCTATTCCGGCGGAGCGGTTGCTGATTTTAACCACCAACGCGGAAACGTTACGCTACCTGCGCACGCTGCTCCCAACCGCGCCGCTGGGGCTTGAAATCACCAACAACTTTGAGCCCGGTCTTCAGCAGGCTATCCAGGACAAGGTGCAGGCCGTGGTAGTGGGCAAAGACGTGATTACGCCCGAGCGGGCCGCACAGGCGCAGGCGGCGGGCTTGCAGGTGGTCGTGTTTGGGGGGCGTTCGGCCAAAACGGTGGCGCGCCTGGTCAGTTGCCACCCCGATGTCATTGAAGTGGATAATGTACCCGAACTGCTCACGCAGCTGGGACGCTCCGTGGGGTCGGAGTAGATAGCATATCCAGCTTTCAACTTTACGCGTTACTTGGGAGCCAGGGTTGTCGGGTGATAACCGTGCGGTGCTTTGCTTTATTATATTAGTCTTTCTCGTGTCATTTGGCCAAATAGGTACCCGGTATCGGGCATTTCGGCGGCTAGCCTCGGTGCTGGTCGTGTGTGGATTTAGTTTTTTCGTGCACGGTTCGGCGCCGGAAGTGAGTCTAATGGAGTCGCGCAACTTTGTGGCCGCCCGCGAGATGGTGGCGGGCGGTTCGTGGCTCATTCCGACCATGAACCACGAACTGCGCCTGGCTAAGCCTCCGCTACCGACCTGGGCAGTGGCTGCCGTGCAGCTGGTTTCGAGCCCCACAGAAAACCTAGGTATCCTCCGCCTGCCCGCGGCCCTGATGGCCACCCTGCTGGTGCTGTTCTTCTGGGGGCTGGTAAAGGAGTTGGTCGCGAACCGGGCTGCCGAGCTCGACGCGCCAGGGCGCACCGCGTGGCTTAGTGCGCTGGTGCTCGCCAGCAGTTTGCTGGTCATCACGACGGGCCGGGAGGGACAGTGGGATATTTTTGCCAATAGCTTTCTGGTTGGGGCCCTCTGGCTATTGGTTCGGGGTTGGCGGAGCGCCGGTTCCGCTTATGCTAGCTTCGTTGGGGCAGGCCTGCTGCTGGGCTTATCGATTCTGAGCAAGGGGCCGGTGGCCCTGTATGGGGGGTTGCTGCCGTTTTTAGGCTGCTATGCTTCGCGGCTGAATGAAGAGCGTGCTGGTCTTCCTAGCCATAAGCGTGGAGCCCTGCTTGCCGCGCTAGTAGCCCTGGCTGTGGGAGGCGCCTGGCCGCTGTATATTCTCTACCATGTGCAGCCCGCGGCCCTTGCCGTAGCCCAAACGGAGGTAACAGCTTGGCGCGAGCGACACGTTCAGCCCCTTTGGTACTACTGGAATTTCTTTGCTTTTAGCGGGGTGTGGGTAGTGGCTGCGTTGGCTGGTCTGGCGGCACCGTATGCCCGGCGTCGGCTGACACCCTTTCTGCCGTATGTTTTTGTCCTGGGGTGGTTGGTGTTCTCCCTGGTACTGTTGAGCCTGGTGCCGGAGAAAAAGGAGCGGTACATGCTGCCATTATTGCCGCCGTTGGCCTTGCTGGCGACCGGTGCGCTGCGCTACTGGGAAACGGCGTTTGCCCGGCAGCAGGCAACCCATACCGACCGGCGCTTGCTGCGGTTTTGGGCGGGGGTGTTTACCCTGGCCTGCCTGGCGGCTCCGGCGGCAATGATAGGAGCGAGGCTACCCGGCTTTGGGCCGACTACGTTACGATTTGGGGCTACGGTAGTCGTTTGCGGTGGTTTGACATTGCTGGCTATTCGAGGCGGGTGGCAGCAGCGCCCGGCGGTGCTCATGCTAGGTTCCTTTACGTTGCTGGCGACGCTCATTACGGTGCTGTTGCCGGCGTACCCGCACTGGGAAGCCAGGCACGGCGAGCCGGGCCTGCGGCGACTGCGCGACGCCCGGCATCAGCCCGCCATTCAGGGGCTGCCGTGGTATAGCTTAAAGGAACTGCACGTAAAGCAGGTGTGGGCTGCCGGTAGAGCCGTACCGCTATTGCCCAAAATGGCCGCTGCGTGGAAGCTACCAGCGGCGCTTTTCGCGGATACGTCCGACATAACCGGTGCACCCGCGCTGAAGCGCCGGCGGGTGCGTATCGAGCGAGTCGATAGCTTCTTCCTGGGTCGTGAACGCAAGAACGGTAAGTGGTTTATCTTTTTATTGAAGCCCAAACGGTAGAAGGAAAGGTCGGAGGCTGTCTTATTTCATTTAACATAATATTTAAACGATAGCAAAATATAAGTGGGAGCACCCTATAAGAAGGAGTAGCTCCCGCTCAATCGTGTTAGCCTTATTTCAGCTGCTTGCGAATCTTCTCGAGCAGAATATTCACAATAGCTAGGTCTTCTACGTCCTGAATAGCTAAGGTAGAGTTAATACCAGGGCCTATGATGTGGACGGAATAAACGCCCACGCTTGTGTTTGGGTCCATATTCAAAGGCGGTAAAGGATTGGTGTTGCGTCTTTGGGTTTGGTTTGTTGTCGTCAGCGTGCCGCCATCAGCTTCAGGGCTAGCAGTAGGCGCAGTTTGTGTACTGCTAGCCTGCGTGGCTTCCGTAGGGATAGGAATAGAGGCTTCTGGTAATAAGCTTTCCGACTCTTCTAAGTCGTCTGTATCCAAACCAAATAAGCTGGATACGGCATCCCGCCCGCGTAGCGGCGGTACATGGCCAGTATCAGCAGGAGATCTATTTACTACAGGGGTAAATGGCTCGCTACTAGGGGCAGCAGCAACTTGTGTTGCTGGTATAAGGGTAGGTACCGCGTTGCCGTTATTCGTAACCGCTCGCAATGCGTTGAGTGGCATTTCTGTGCTGGCCAACTCCCGGCGGGGCGTTTGTTGGGCGGCGAGTTGGTCAATGTCGGCCATAATGTTGCGCTCATCCAGTACCCCAACCATCCGAGCACCATCAACGAAGGCTTTGGAAACATTCTGCGCATTGATTTCCTCCACACCGAACTCGCGAATAAGAATCACGTCGAACATGTGCACAGGTAACTCCCGGTTACGGAACTTCCGACAGATCTGCGTGAACAAAGGTGGATTCAGGAACGCCTCCCGATGGTATATCTTTTCCTCCTGCTTGTCATAAGCATGTTTGATGCGTCGGAACAGATTGGTCGTAGTCAGCAACTCTCGCTTGCTGGTAACTAATCCAAACTTAACGGCCGAGCCAATAATGGCCTTGAAGGAACCACTCACTTTGCGATTGAGCTTACGGGCACAGGTGTCGATGGCGCATTTGCCACCGGTATCATCAACTACTTCGGCTACTTCCCAGGCACTGGCATAACTAGTACGTGGGTAGTCTATAGTCTTAGGCATTGTTCTAGGTAGGTTTAAATACAGTACAATATACGAGCATAACTAAAGTAAGTATATAAAAGTGGTTAAAAGTATAAAAAAGTACATATATTATTTACTATTTTGTACTTTTTTATACTTTAATTTACTTATGTAATAGCTTTATGTATTATGCTGCCATATAACTGCCTCACAGTAAAATCTATAATAATAACACATATAAAAAAATAAATACCATCCTCTAAAGCCGGGGAGGGCGGACCGGAGCAGGGGAGGAGTGCCCCTTATTTAATGCTCACAGCTACACACAGAACACCTTGCTTACCTTACCGGGCGTTTTGAGGAAGCCATAGCAAGTGTTTACATTGAGGCCACTATAGCCTCATACAGGCTCGATTCGCGTCAAGAGCGAAGGTGCGTATGATTCATGACCAAATACCTCAATGCCTTGAAACCTGCAGTGGTTGTCACGAAATAGGTTTTTAGGTATGCGCTACGAAATCGAATGACAACTTGATTTTGTAGACACTAAATCACTAACAGACCTAAAGTCAGCGAATATGTGCAGAGTAGCTAAGGTAGGTCAGAAATTTCGGCCAAAGACATAATTTCCACACTGGACATCATGCATGCATCACAACACTAAGTACAAGAAGTTCAGCAAGAGTTGTCACGCTGATAAACGGCCACAAAGCCGGAAACTATCCAAATGTTGTCTACTACACACAATAGTACTCTCGGCCGTGTTGTAGCGAAACGTTGAAGCTATTTTCTAGCCGAACCAGCAAATTAGGCTTATACAACCTAGCTATTTTCGCGCACTCAATTTGTCTTATAATTTATATTATGTTAAGTAGACTTTTCGAGAAACAGCCCGTACTGCTGCACGGGCTATTTTGACTTCACTCCCAGCGCTATTACTTCGCTGAATTCATTTTCGTGTTCATCTTCTCCGCATCAGCCGTGCGGCCGGTTTGCGTGTAGGCTTTCTGCAAAGCGCTCATCGTAGCCCGGTCATTCGGGTTGGCTTGCAATGCCGCTTCAAAGTACGGAATAGCCTGCTGCACGTACTTCTTGGCCTCCGCTTCTTTGGTTTTGCCTTGCTTCTGGTACGTGGCGAGGTTCATCTTATTGACCGCCTTGAAAATATCCGCGCCTTTGTTGAAGTAGTAAACGCCAACGTTGAATTGCGCATCAAAATTCTTCGGCTCAATTTCCACCGCTTTCTGGTACGAAGCCAGTGCCTGATCAGGCTGCTTCAGCTTGTCGTATACCGAACCGCGCACGGTGTACAGGTTCGAGTTCTGCGGATCCAACTCAATGGCATGGTTAAGCTTATCAATCGCTTGTTTGTCCTGGCCCGAACTGATTAGATGGTTTAGATCCTCCAGTACAAACGACTTGCGGTTTGGGTATGCCTGCAAGGCCTGCTGCAAAACCTTCGTCGCCTCGGCGTCGTTCTTTTCCTGACGAGCTATCTGCAACAGCCGCTCGTAGGTTTGCGCGGAAGCTTTGTAGCCTGGAATGGCCAGCAGCTTGTTGTATTCTTCTTTGGCAGTCGTATAATCCTGCTTGCCTTCCGCGGCGTATGCCGCGTACACGTACGCCGTCGTATCCTGGGGCATATACGCCTGCGCCTGTCGGTACGACTTGATAGCCTCGTCGAAATTCTTGGCGTTGTAGCTTTCTACACCAGCATTCAATGCCAAGCCGTAGGCGTTCTTGTTCAGGCCTTCCAGCTTGGCCACCGCCTGTTTGCCAAACTCGCTGTCTTTGCCTTCCAGCTCAACAGCTTTCTTATAGGAGTCGCTGGCTACCTTATTCGGGTCCACATCGGCGACAAGCTTCTTGTAGATGGGGCTGTTGGCAATGCCTTCGTAAATCTCCCCGCGCGTGTACCAGGTTTTGGCTTTACCCGAGGTTTTCTCGTTGGTAATAGCTTTATCAATTTCGGTACGCGCCTTATCCAGTGTGCCTTGCTTCTCGAAAAGCTGCGCATTCGTAACGGCCGAGTTCTGGGCCGAAGCGGTGTGCAAAGCGGCCGCAGCGGCCAGCGTCAGAATAATCTTCTTCATGGAATTATAACTGAAGAACAGGTGAAGTGAGTGGAAATTGCTGCCTTAACGGGCGAAAGCGCCAGTTTAGTTCAGCTTGTAGAACGTTGCGCCAGATAAGCCGGGGATTGGCAGCTGACAGGTTTTATCCTGCAATACTACTACCAATCCCCGAAATATTCCTTACCTAGGTCAGTTTGCGCTCAGTGCGTCCGGATCGGTGAGCGCTGCTACATCAGCATCCGGCGTGGTGTCGGGGTCTACCCCGGTCGGGTTCTCATCGGTGGCTTCCACATCAGAGTCCTTCTCTTCAGCGGCCACTTTGGCTACCGACGAGATTTCATCCCCCTCGTTTATTTTAAGCAGCCGTACGCCCTGCGTAGCCCGGCCAATGGTGCGCAGATCCGCCATGCGCAGACGGATCGTAATGCCCGACTTGTTGATAATCATCAGGTCGTCACCGTCGTTCACATCCTTGATGGCCACCAGCGCGCCGGTTTTCTCCGTCACTTTCATGGCCTGTACGCCCTTACCACCGCGGTTGGTGATGCGGTACTCTTCCAGTTCGGAGCGCTTGCCGTAGCCGTTTTCCGACACCACCAGCAATTCCTGACTTGTATCCGAAATGCAGACCATACCGACTACCCGATCGTTGTCGTCGGTCAGGGTGATACCGCGTACGCCGGCGGCACTGCGGCCCATCGAGCGCACTTTTCCCTCGTGGAAACGAACCGCCCGTCCGGAGCGCAAAGCTACTACCACTTCGCTGTTGCCGGTGGTGAGCTGCACATCCAGCAGTCGGTCGCCTTCGTTGATGGTAATGGCGTTGATACCGGCCGTACGTGGGCGCGAATACGCTTCCAGCGGGGTTTTCTTTACCGTTCCCTGCTCCGTGCAGAACATCAGGTAGGTGTTTTCCAGATAATCGGGGTCACGTAGGCCGCGCACGTTCAGCACCGAGCGCACGTTGTCTTCGCGCGGAATCTCGATCAGGTTCTGAATCGGCCGTCCTTTGGCGTTCTTCCCTCCTTCCGGCACCTCATACACCTTGAGCCAGAACACGCGACCTAGCTCGGTAAAGAACAGCAGGTATTCGTGGGTGGTGGCCACAAACAAGTGCTCCGTGAAGTCGTCCTGCTTGGAAGCCGCACCGCGCGAGCCAACGCCGCCGCGGCTCTGCGAACGGTACTCATCCAGCGGCGTGCGCTTGATGTAGCCTTCGTTGGAGATGGTAATGACCATGCTCTCGTCGGCAATCATGTCCTCCATGGAGAAGTCGCCGCCGGCGTACTCGATCATGGTGCGGCGGGCATCACCGTACCGCTCCCGAATGTCGTTCAGCTCATCCTTGATGATCTGGCGCTGCAGCTCCGGCGAGGCCAGCACGTCGTTGAGATGGTCGATCAGGCGCGTCAGCTCGTCGTATTCCTTCACGATCTTGTCGCGCTCCAAGCCCGTAAGGCGCTGCAAGCGCATGTCCAGAATCGCACGGGCCTGTACTTCGCTCAGCTTGAAGCGGTCGATGAGTTCGGTACGGGCAATTTCCGGGTCGCGCGAGCCGCGGATCAGAGCAATTACCTCATCCAGGTGGTCGAGAGCAATGAGCAGGCCTTCCAGGATGTGGGCCCGCTTCTGGGCTTCGGCCAGTTCGAAGCGGGTGCGGCGCACCACCACTTCCTCGCGGTGCTCCACGAAGTGCTGAATCAGGTCGCGCAGGTTCAGCGTCATGGGCCGGCCTTTCACCAGCGCCACGTTGTTCACCCCGAACGACGATTGCAACTGCGTGTACTTATACAGCTGGTTGAGCACCACGTTGGGCATGGCATCGCGCTTCAGGTCATACACAATACGCATGCCGTCGCGGTCCGACTCGTCGCGCAGGTCGGCAATGCCTTCGATGCGCTTCTCGTTGATGAGCGCCGCCGTTTTCTCGATCATCGACGCCTTGTTCACCATGTAGGGAATCTCGGTGATGACGATCTGCTCTTTACCCGTGGGGGTCGTTTCGTAGTGAGCTTTGGCACGCACCACAATGCGGCCGCGGCCGGTCTCAAACGCCTGCTTTACGCCCTCGTAGCCGTAGATGGTGCCCCCGGTCGGAAAGTCCGGCGCGGTGATGTACTCCATCAGCTCGGCAATGGTGATGTCGGTGTTGTCGAGGTAGGCAATAATGCCGTTCACGACCTCCGTCAGGTTGTGGGGCGCCATGTTGGTGGCCATGCCCACGGCAATACCCGACGTGCCGTTCACCAATAGGTTCGGAAACTTGGCGGGCATCACGCTGGGCTCTTCCAGCGAGTCGTCAAAGTTGGGTTGAAAGTCAACCGTTTCTTTGTCTAGGTCGCCCATGAGCTCGTCGGCCAGCCGCTTCAGGCGGGCCTCGGTATAACGCATGGCCGCCGGCGAGTCGCCGTCGACGCTACCGAAGTTACCCTGTCCGTCCACGAGCGGGTAGCGCAGGCTCCAGTCCTGGGCCATGCGTACCATGGTGTCGTACACCGAGGAGTCGCCGTGGGGGTGGTACTTACCTAGTACTTCCCCCACGATACGGGCACTCTTTTTGTAAGATTTGTTGTAGGATACGCCCAGTTCGCTCATGCCGTAGAGCACGCGCCGGTGCACGGGCTTCAGGCCGTCGCGCACGTCGGGCAGGGCCCGGGAGATGATGACCGACATCGAGTAATCGATGTAGGCGCCACGCATCTCGTCTTCAATGTTAATCGGAATGATCTTTTCGCCTTCCGCCATAGAGAAATCTGAGTCGGCCTAGGCTCCGGCGAAGGAGCTTTCGGCACCGGTGAATTAAGTACTGCGAGAAGCCCGCAAGATACGAAAAAACCCCGATTTTGCCTAGCTCCGGCCTACTTCAGCGACTTGCTTTTATCCGATTTGTGGCGGTCCGTTTTCTGGCTGTGCACCTTGATTTTTTCCCCGATGGCGGGGTTCTGTTTTTTCCATAGCGGCTGCCCGCGGTACTTGGCGCCGTCGTGCAAATGCACCTTGCGCGTGTGGCAGGAAGCAATGGGGCAAGTGCGGCAGGAAGCCACCGTCAGCAGAACGGTAAGCGGCAACACCAGCCGGGTCAGAAGTAAGTGTAAGCGTAGGTTCATCAAGCGTCAAAGGTTGGGAGGTGACGCGCAGCCTGCGCAAAAGCCGGGCCGGGGTGGGACTTTTACGCTCCAATAAGATTCCTTCTCTACTTTTGACTGGTCTATTATGCCTCAGGAAATATACGTCCTGCTTCTGTGCGCCTAACCTAAACCACCTCACTCTTAGTATTGCTTGTTTCCACTACTCCAAACGCATGAAAATTCTCTTATCTGTTCCAGGTTATACTCGTACTAACCCCATGACCCATTTTGCCGCCACAGCGTTACGGTTACTAGGGCATGAAGTAGTTGTATTCAATTATGAGCGCGAGAACCAGGTAGAGCGGGTGCGCGAGAAGCTAGGATTCCGACAGTTTCTGGCCTACAAAAACCGCCAACTACTGGCGTTAGCCGAGGCCACTAAGCCTGATGTTTTCTTCACCATCTACGGCCGCAACCACGATGCCGCTACGCTGCAGGAGCTAAAGCGCCGTGGCTTACCCACTATCTGCTGGTGGCTAGATGATCCCATATCACTGGCCCAGAATTACATTCCGTTACACCTCTATGATTTTTTCTTTTCTAACAGCCGCGGCACGGCACCGGTCTACCGCCACTACGGAGTGGACACGCCGCGCTTCCTGCCAGTTGCTGTCGACCCGGCTATCCATCGACCGCTGGAAGACATTGAAAAGCAATACGACATCGTTTTTGCCGGTGACTGGCACCCCACTCGCGAACGGGTGTTGCTGGAGCTAGCACGCCACCATCACCTGACGATTATCGGGCCCTGGCAGCGCCGAATCCCCAAAAATTCGCCTCTTCGCCCGCACTTTCTACGTTTCGGCTACTTCACGCCAGACGAAATGGCGTTACTTTTTAATCAGGCTCGCATTGTGCTCAACGTGCATCAGTGGTATCAGCGCTGGACGTATGGCATCAATCCGCGCCTGTTCGAGGCTAGTGGCTGCCGTGCCTTTCAACTCACCGATAGTAAAGAAGAGATACCTGAATTATATCTGCCAAACGTTGAGATGATCTTATACGATGATGCTGCCGCGTTGCCTGAGCTACTTACGCACTACCTTGCCCACCCTGATGAGTGCGCCCGTATTGCCAACAACGCCTACACCCGCACCCTGCGCGACCATACCTATGTGCATCGCATGGAACATATGCTGCGCGTGTGCGGCCTGAGCGGATAGCCAGCCCTTCATGGTAGGCAAGGTTCAACTTCTCTGCACCGCCATATCCTCTCCCTCCCACTCCTTGAGAAACTGCGCCAGAAACGCTTCCATGAACCGCTGCCGCTTCTCGGCCACTTCGCGAGCCGCCGGCGTGTGCAGCCGCTCCCGCAGGTGCAGCAGCTTCTCGTAGAAATGATTGATGGTCGGGCCGGCGTTCTTTTTGTAGCTTTCAAAGGAGTCGTGCTGCACGGGTGGGACGCTTGGGTCGTGCAGGGCGCGGCCTTTGTGGCCGCCGTAGGCGAAGGCCCGCGCTACGCCGATGGCGCCAATGGCGTCGAGGCGGTCGGCATCCTGCACCACCTCCCCTTCCGGCGTGCTCATCGGCGTGGGTACACCTAGGCCTTTGAAGCTGATTTCGCGGATGATCGTCTCCACGCGCTGAATGACTTCTTCCGCCGCACCTAGGCTCAGCAGCCAACGGCGCGCTTCGCGGGGACCGGCTTCCTCATCGCCACCGTGAAACTTCCAGTCGGCTACGTCGTGTAGCAGGGCACCTAGCTCGGTTACGAGCGGATCGGCACCGGGCACGCGCACGGCCAGCGCGCGGCTGGTTTGCCACACCCGGCGGATATGCTCCCAGTCGTGGCCGGAGCCTTCGTGTAAGAATTTTTCGCGGACGAAGTCGGCCGTGCGGGTAATGAGTTCCTGGGGTTCCATAAGCGTAAAGCAGCGGCCGTAGGTAAAAACAAGTGGCCGCCGCACAAAGCAACACGATAATGACGAGACTAACCTAGGTTCAGTCATAAGAGCCACTAGAACGTCATTCCGACCAACGGGAGGAATCTCGCGTGCTGACATTGTGGTAGTAATTTCCTACCGATTGGAGTTACTACTACACGCGAGATTCCTCGTTGCCTCGGAATGACGTTCTGGTATACCGGAATCTTCCGGCGTAATTAATCGTTGTTCCGTATATTGCCTTCAAATGACAGTTTTAAAATACGCAAATGACAGCTATTCGTAAAACGCCGGTGGCCACGATGGTCGAGCTGATGGGCGGCGGCAGCGTTATTCCGCAGCTGGTGCACAATGAGTTAGACCTGCTGATGGTCGCCGTGAAAGGCCTTTCAGTGCAGGCCCTGCGGACATTGCAGCGCCGGATGCAGTTTTCCAACAAGGAGATAAGCGAGCTGCTGGCCATCTCGGAAAGCACCCTCGCCCGCCGCGAGCAAAGCAAGCGCGCCCTCACCCGCGACGAAGCCGAAAAAACGATTCAGCTTTCGGCCGTGATGGCCAAAGGGCTCGACGTGTTTGAGGACGAAGAAGATTTCCGGCACTGGCTCGAAACCGACAACGTAGCCTTGGGTGGCATCCGGCCCAAGGAGCTGCTGACCTCCGCCATCGGCCGCGACCAGGTGCGCGACCTGCTCGGGCGGATTCAGTACGGGATTTACTCTTAAGGCCGGCCGGCGTATGCGCCTCTACCGGCTGGGCAAACACCCTTACATTCTGGACACTACCGGCCAGGGCGGGCTCTTCCACAATGGCCGCTGGCACGAGCAGGGCACGCGAATTCTCTACACCTCCGAGCACCTTTCGCTAGCCAAGCTGGAAGTGCTGGCGAATGCCTCCACGCTGCCCAAAAACTACTTCGCCCTGACGCTGGAGGTGCCCGACGAGGCTACGGTTAAGACGGTACCCGTAACGGAGCTGCCACCGAACTGGGCGGCCTTGCCCTATCCGCAAGAGCTAGCCCTTATCACCCGCGAGTGGATTGAGCAAGGCCGCTATTGGCTGATGCAGGTTCCCTCGGCTCACTCCCCAACGGAGTGGAACTACCTGTTTAATCCGCTCCACCCCGAACACGCCCGGCTCCGGGTGGTTTCCGTCGAGCCGCACCCGTTTGACCCGCGGCTGAAGAACTAGTCAAGTAGCCCCCAGCGCCATCAGGCGGCCAGCTCCTTTAGGTAGCCAGGAGGCACCTGATCCACTAGCCATACCCCGTTGCCCGACTCGTAGAAGACTGCTCCGGCCTTGTGCAAAGCGGCGGCATCTACGACCAGCACCACCGGCTTACCGCGCCTGCCGCCCACGCGCTGGGCCGTTTCCACGTCGGGCGAAAGGTGGACGTGGTGGCGGCTCATCTTCTGCAAGCCCTCGCGCCAGATGTCGGGCAACGCCGCGGCTACGGTGCCATGATAGAGCACTGCCGGCGGAGCCAGTGGCGTGAGCTGCAAATCGACGGGTACGCTGTGGCCCTGCTGCGCCCTGATCAGGGTGCCGGTCGCATCAAAGGCAAAGCGCTTTTTGTCGCTGCTCTCCACAATTTCCGCCAACTCCAAATGAGTAAGCATTAAATTATGACGCGCACAAGCTACCAGCAGATCGTCCACCGCCACCCAGCCACCTTCTTGTAGCTCCAAGCCTATGGCCTGCGGATCGTGTCGCAAGTACTTGCTTAAGAACTTACTAATCTTAACATTATCGTTTTTATTCATTTGTTTAAGACTGAATATATTTCAACATTTGTTTAATAATTCATCGCAGCGCAGAGAGGAGCATTGGGGGGTTCAGGAAGCAAACCTGTTTGCGCGTACGAAGGGGACTAAAGGTACTATCCATTGCTCAACCTCGAATAAATGGGCTCTGCGACAACCCATACTTGCGCTAACCTAGGTTGCCCAAGCATAGAAAAGCGAGGCGGTGCGGATGACCATCTCCTCAGGCAGCACGACCAGGGCTATTGCGAATATTTCGGGGTCGGGTAAATCCGTGCGGTTGAGCTTCGGCGTAAGTGCCGTCAACTTTATCAAACCGTCTTCTTTCTTTACCCCTTCCCTTCCCATGAAAAAGCAATTGTTCTCCCTCGCTTTTGTTACCATTCTCGGCGCCGCCACTACACAGTCAGCAGTTGCCCAAGCCAAACTGACACCCGGCACCGTGCTCGTCGGCAGCGAGGCCATGTACCCCAACAAAACCATTGTTGAAAACGCGGTAAACTCGAAAGACCACACCACGCTGGTAGCAGCCGTGAAAGCGGCCGGTCTGGTAGAAACCCTGCAAGGCAAAGGCCCGTTCACGGTTTTTGCGCCCACCAACGCGGCCTTCAACGCCCTCCCCGCTGGCACCGTCGAAACCTTAGTGAAGCCCGAAAGCAAGGCGACGCTGACCAAGATCCTGACCTACCACGTAGTAGCCGGCAACCTGACGGCCGATAAGCTGATGGCCGCTATCAAAGCCGGCAAGGGCACCGCGTCGCTCAAAACCGTGAGTGGCGGCATGCTGAAGGCCATGATGAACGGCCCCAAAAACATCGTGCTCCAGGACGAAAAGGGCAACGTCTCTACTATCTCAACATACGACGTGTTGCAAAGCAACGGCGTGATTCACGTCATCGACAATATTCTGATGCCCTAACCTAGCTAACCTAGGTCAGGCCGCCCACTTCCTTATATAAAAGCCCCGTGTCCTTAAAAGGACGCGGGGCTTTTGTTTTGACTGGCCGCCTAAGGAGTGCGCAGCATTCGGCTTCAGCGCAAACACAAAAGGTGACTTGTCCTCCGACAGGTCACCTTTTTTATCTATGAAATGTAATTAATTCATTTTTAGGCAGTTGCCGTGTTAAGAACGGTCGGCGCCATCAGCATGAGAGCAAGTACAGAGAGTAAGCCCTGCTGGGAAGGAGCGGCACTGGCAGCAAGTACAGGAGTAGTCGTCATCGCAAGTAGGTGGGATAAAGTAGATTTCTATTCAAAAGTAATTCCACTTTACACCTAGGTCAACGCCTACGAACACGTGTTTGTGACTACTAATATTCTTTTAATTTTATTGCACTATACCAGCTCACTACGTTGATTATAGCGCAATATCCCACTTTAACCCTCTTTTGTCTGTGTCGTAAAATAGCATATTTGTGACAGTGGCGAGCCTAGGAAAGTACCATTTATCACCCGTTCTTTGAACCACGAAAAAGGCCCGTACCGGGTACGGGCCTTTTTCGTTACGTATTGGAGGAAGTTACATGTTCCAACTCATCCGGATCATGATCCGAGAAGGAGAGGAAGCCGCGGACGCCCTGGTGCAGCTGCGCGTGCGGTAGGCATTTGATGGGCTTGTCGGCGGTCGGGTCGACGAGCATCACCTGCAACAGTTCGCCACTGCTGTCGGCTTTGAGGCGAACTAAATCGCCGATTTCGAATTGGGGCATGAATAAATTGGTACAAAAAGGTGTGTGAACTGAGGTGGTGCGCGCGTAGAAACCTAGCTTTGTCATGGCACCGGGCTGACAGGCTGGCAATGAAAGACCAAATATATTGATGCAAATATTTATATTATAATAAATAATATAATTTTATCCGATCTCAACAGCACTGCCGACTAGCATGCCTATTAAGCCTACAGAATTGCACCTTTCCGCGTAAGGCAAGCCGGTAAAAATCCTGCACGGCTTCTTCGTAATCCTGCACGGTTCCTACCGAAGCGTTCGGGTTCCTTTGCAGACCGCAACTACTCGCCCATCGGGGGTGTTTAGGAAATGCGGGCTCAGGAATTGACCCGTTCAACCAACTGTATGGAACCCTCTGCTTCTCCGACGCAAACCACCACCCTCGCCATTGAGGGGATGACGTGCGCCTCCTGCGCGGCCTTTGTGGAGAAGGCCTTAACGCGCACGCCGGGCGTGCAAACCGCCCACGTTAATTATGCCACCGAAAAAGCGGTGGTCGAATATGAGCCGACCCAGGCCTCGCCCGATACATTGAAAGCGGCCGTGCTCAATGCCGGCTACGGCGTGGCCTCGCCCGTAGTGGCACCAATCGCGGCTCTGGCAGCCACGCCACCAGCCGCCGACCAGCCCAAGGCCGCCGCTTATCAGGCCTTGAAGCGCCGGTTCTGGGTGGCAGCCGGCCTTACCGCGCTCATCATGCCGCTGTCGATGCTCATGCTGTGGCCGGCGCTGGCGGCCCACCTCGCGATGGCCGGCCTCAACTACCTGCTGCTGGTACTCACGCTGCCGGTCATTCTTTATAGTGGGCGCGAATTTTACATAGCGGCCTGGAAAGCCTTGCGCCACGGCACGGCCACCATGGATACGCTGATTGCGGTGGGCACGGGCGCGGCTTTTCTGTACAGCGTAGTCGCGACCCTAGCCCCGCACGCGTTCATGCAGCGCGGCCTGATGCCGGAGGTGTATTATGACACCACAGCCACCATTATTGTCCTTATTCTGCTGGGTAAGGTGCTGGAAATGCGCGCCAAAGCCCGCACGTCGGCGGCCCTGCGGATGCTGATCGGGTTACAACCCCGCACGGCGCGGGTGGTGCGCCACGACCAGGAGCTGGATCTGCCCATCGAAGAGGTGCAGCTCGACGACATAGTGGTGGTGCGCCCCGGCGAGAAAGTCCCGACGGATGGCCTGGTGCTCAGCGGCCACTCGGCCGTGAACGAGGCCATGCTGACTGGCGAAAGTCTCCCGGTCGAGAAAAAAGAGGGCGACGCGGTTTTCGGGGCCACCCTCAACCAGACGGGCAGCTTCCGCCTGCGCGTGACCAGCGTGGGGGCCGATACGATGCTGGCCCGCATTGTGCGGCTGGTGGAAGAAGCCCAGGGTTCGCGCGCACCCATCCAACGGCTAGCCGACCGCGTCAGCGCGGTGTTCGTGCCGACGGTGCTGGCTGTTGCGCTGCTTACGTTCGTGGTGTGGTTTGCCCTCGCTCCTACCGGCGAGCGGCTGCCCCTGGCGCTGGTCAATTTTGTGGCGGTGCTCATCATTGCATGTCCGTGCGCGTTGGGGCTGGCCACGCCCACGGCCATTATGGTAGCCACGGGCAAAGGCGCCGAGCACGGCGTACTGATTCGCAACGCGGAAGCGCTGGAAACCGCTTACCGCGTGACGGCCGTGCTGCTCGACAAAACCGGCACGCTCACCCGCGGCGAACCTAGGGTTACGGACCTGCGAATAATGCCCGGTACGGATGAGACGCGCTTGCTGCAGCAAGTGGCCGCCGTGGAGCGGCAATCGGAGCACCCGCTGGCGGGGGCTGTGCTGCGCTACGCGGAGTCGCAGACGAAAACCAGGCTCTCCATTACTGATTTTCAGGCTGTTGCCGGGCAGGGTGCCAGGGCCACGGTGGAGGGTGAGACGGTGCTCATCGGCAACCGGCGCTTGCTGGCGGAAGCCGGGATAAACCTAGGTTCTGAGCTGGAAATCCAGGCCCAGGCGTTGCAAGCGCAAGCCCAAACCGTGCTTTACGTCGCCCTGAACGGCCAGGCCGTGGCGCTGCTGGCCGTGGCCGATACGCTCCGCGATACCTCCGCCGAGGCCGTGCGGCAGCTCCAGAACCTAGGTCTGGAAGTGGTGATGATGACCGGCGACAACGCCCACACGGCCGCACAGGTGGCCAGCCAGGCAGGAATCAAGCGATTTTTTGCCGACGTGCTGCCCGCCGACAAAGCCGCTCAGGTGCAGCAGCTGCAAGCCGAAGGGCACGTAGTGGCAATGGTCGGCGACGGCATCAACGACGCGCCCGCGCTGGCCCGCGCCGATGTGGGCCTGGCCCTTGGCGCCGGCACCGACGTGGCGATGGAAGCGGCCGGCATCACGCTCATGCGCAACGATCTGCGCGGCGTGGTCACGGCCATTGCCCTCTCGCGCCAGGCCATGCGCACGATCCGGCAAAACCTCTTTTTCGCGTTTTTCTACAACGTACTCGGCATTCCGGTGGCGGCGGGCGTGCTGTATCCGCTGTTTGGGGTGCTGCTCTCGCCGATGCTGGCAGCCGGCGCCATGGCGCTTAGCTCGGTTTCGGTGCTCACGAATTCGTTGCGCCTGCGGCATTTCGGGAACCGTTAGGCCCGGATATGGTTTTATAAGAGCACATTACTTAGCTTCACGCCGAGGCAAGCGCCCACACGTTTCGTTACCTAGGTCTGGGGACCCAGGCCTTGTCATCCGGCAGAATTCCATATCTTCACCTCATGTCACACGAAGTCGCCAACCTCACGCTCGCGGAAGCCACGCGCCACGCGCCCTTCATCGAATACGCCCGCTGCCTGGATGCCAGCCAGCGCCCCGGCAACCACGTTGGCGATTGGCCCGAAGAAGGCCTGTTCTATCCGGTCCGCGTCGTCGACTCGCACCTGGAGGGCATGCCGCTGGTGCACGTACTTGGTTTTCAGGGGGAAGCACCCTACTATAATGCCTACGCCCCGCACCGCTTCGAGCTGATGTACACGGTGTGGCTCAACTAAGCTCCCGCGTAATTCAAAAGGTATTTTCCAGGAAGGCTAGGGCAACCTAGCCTTCTTTTTTTGTTGAATGCACAACACAAAAGGGAAGCCAGCGTGGCTCCCCTTTTGTGCTTACGGCCGAAACGGCTACTTCTTCCCCGGCGCTTTCTTAATCACCGGGGCCTTCTTAACGGGCACTTTCCAGGCTGGCGCTCCTTTCCGAACCGGCGCTCCTTTCCAGATGGGCGCCTTGCGCAGCACGGGCGCTTTCTTAGTGGGTGCGGCGGGCCTTGCTGCCATCGGCACCGGACCGTACCGGGTTTCGGCGGGGTTGGCGTCGCCGGGCAGGTAAAGGTCGAAGTCGACGCGGCGGTTCAGGGTCTGGCCTTGCGGCGTGGTGTTGGACCGGATGGGTCGGGTTTCGCCGTAGCCGCGCGACTCAATCCGGTTCCCGGCGATGCCTTTGCTGAGCATATAGGTGCGGGCCGCGGCGGCGCGGTCCCGGGAGAGTTGCAGGTTATAGGCGTCGTTGCCCACGTTGTCGGTGTGTCCCGTGATACCTAGGTTGTAGTCGGAATACTCGTTCAGGATGCTGACCAGCTCTTGCAGCTTCGGGTACGAGCTAGGTTTCAGCACGGCCTTGTTGAACTCGAACTGAATGTACTTGGTGGCCTCGTTGAGCACCTTCCTGGTTTCCGCTTTAATCTCGGGGCAGCCGTGGTTTGCGGCCGGACCGGGCCGGTTGGGGCAGCGGTCTTTGCTATCAGGCACGCCGTCGCCGTCGGTGTCGCGGGGGCAGCCGTTGGCATCGACGGGTGTGCCGGCGGGCGTGTTCGGGCACTTATCGTTGGGGTCAATCACGCCGTCGGCATCGGTATCGGGGCAGCCCTGCCGCTCGGGGCGGCCGGGCGTATCGGGGCACTTATCGTCACCGTCGCGGATACCGTCCCCGTCGCGGTCGGGGCAGCCTTCCAGCGTGACCACGCCTTTTTCGGTCGGGCACTTATCCTGGTAATCCGGCACGCCGTCGCCGTCGCCATCCAGGGGGCAGCCGTTCGCGTCGACGGCAACCCCGGCGGGCGTGCCGGGGCACTTGTCTTTGCGGTCGGCGACGCCGTCGTGGTCTGCATCCCTGGTTTTGCCCAGCCCGAAGGTCAGGCCCGCCGTGTGTTGCAGGTAGCGGTCGTTGAGGGTGCCTTTCCCCGCGACGCCATCCACCCGGTCGCTGAGCGGATAGTGCTGACCGGTTTGCACGAACAGCGAAAAGCCGGGCGAAAATTGCAGCTTAATACCGGCTGCGCCCATGAGGTCGAAGGCGTAGATATCGACGTTGGAGGGCGCTTGGGTTTCATCGGTGAAACGCCGGTCGGTGCTGGCGAAAAACACGCCGGGCTGCACCACCAGATAGGGCGCAAAAAAGGCATCTTCCTTCAGCGCCCAGCTATTGTTCAGCTTCAGCCTGAGCGGGATGCCCACGTTCACCACGTTGGCATCAAACCCGCGCACGGTCTTGTTCTCCAGAAAATACAGCTCATTCCTGGGCGGATCGGCGTTGAACTTCATGTCGCCGTAGCTGGCCGACAAGCCAATAGCCAGCCCCCGGGTCACGTAGCGGTCGAGGGTGAGGCCCACACCGTATTCCACTTTGTTGCGCGTAAACCACTCCGAACCTAGGTCGCCGTGGTACTGCAAGGTGCTGCCGTAGATACTCAGGGCAGTTTTTTTGTCGGCACTTTGCGCGTTGCCCTGCGGCGCCGCAGCGGCCCAGAAGCCCAGACCCAAAGCCAACGCGCGGAGCAGGGTAAGCGATAGTCTCATCGAGAGGAAATTAAGAAGACAGTACTTTACTAAGACAAAGTCCTATACTTTGGCCGCCCGATAAAGTTGTTGGAGCCAAGTCGTGGCTGGCCGTGCTTGAGCAGTAGCGCCCGCTCAATGCGTATCAAAAGCCAGACTCCCACGGCAAGGGAGCATCACCGCCATGTCTGCGCTTAGAAGTCCTTTTGCATACAGACGCTGTTTTCCACGCCAACGTACTGGCCATAGTTGGGAATGCCGTGATAGCCGCTTTTCTGGTAAAGGCGAATGGCTTCGGGCTGCTTCTTGCCCGTTTCCAGCACGCAGCCGCGGTAGTGCAGCGTCTGCGCCCACTGCTCCAGCGCGGTCAGGATTGCCGGCGCGATGCCCTGGCCGCGGTGCGCGGGCTGCACAAACATCCGCTTGATTTCAACCAGCTCGCGGGTGAACTCCTTAAAGGCCCCGCAGCCCACCGGCTCAGCCCCTAGGTACGCTACCACCACGTGCCGGATGGCATCTACCTTGTTGAACTGGGCGTAAAAAGTGTGCTCGGCGCCGTCGCGCACTTGCAGGTCCTGGTCGAGCAGGTGCACCAGGGCGCGAAAGTCGGCGCTGTCGGAAGTGGTTCTGGTCAGGTGCAGCATAAGCGAGGAAGAACAATGGTTAGTTGATGAGCGCCCGGCAACAAACCGGCTGCGCTTTCGCGCTTTTCCCCTCTATCCCTAGCTTTGCTGAACCAATCGGGCGGGGCGCGGCTTGCAAACAGCAAGGCGCGGCTAAAATACCGCTAGCTTTGTATCTTTCTGCCCTTTTGCTGCCTTACAATCGTTATTGCTCTCGCTGCTTATGAAGTTTTTGCTGACGCTGGTTCTGACGCTGTGCTGGCTGAGGCTGTGCGCGCAGGAGCCCTCGGAGCAACAACTCTACACCGATGCCAAGGCCGGCTGGAAGCTCACCTACCCGCGCGGCTGGCAGTTCCAGCGCCGCGAAGACTCGCCCGAGAAAACTGAAACAACCTTTTACGTAGGCCCGACCCGGGCCGCCGCGCCAGCCGAAGCCACGCTGATCGTTCGCCCGCTCCCCGAGAATCAGAAGGACCGCAACCTACTTGCTTTCGGGCAGTTAGATTCCGTATGGCAAGCTATTCGGGCGCTGCCCCAGCCCCACGTACTCCGCCTGGAGCAGCGCGACCTAGGTCGGTACCAGGAGCTAGACTACGAGTATACCTACACGCCCAAACCCGGTAGTGCCGAGCGCTTCCGCGTGGTGGGCCGCCGCGTGTGGCGCGGCGGCTACGCCTACCGCCTCGAGTACCGGGCCGCCCTCAGCCAGGACCGCCGCTACCAAAACCTAGGTCAGCAGCTGGTGGAGTCGTTTGGCTTTACCCGCAGCGCCGCCCTGCCCAGCCGCCGCTACGACGAGCAGATCTGCGACGACAAAATGTACGGCATCGCGGCCCTGCGCGTCCACGACGGCATCTGGGAGGACGACTGTCGCTCGATCCACCAGTTTTCGGTTTCCAACCCGTCGGCCAGCCCCAAGATTCACGACCGGGTGCTGCCGTTTCAGTCCTATGCCTTGGCCAAGGGGTTTGATAACTGCCTGTATTCGGTGACCAAATCGCCGACCAACGCGCCCGAATACGTGTACCGCTACAACCCCGCCACCCGCCAGGGCGAATACACGCCCTGGCGGCTCCCGGCGCAAGGCGGCGAAAGTGTGTGGATTTCGGCCGCCACCGATGAGCACGGCGACTTGTACTTCATCACCTCCAACGGGGGCAAGCTGGTGAAAGTCAGCCCCGCCGATGGCTCCGTGAGCGTTGTTTGGGCAACTGACCCGGTGCGGCAGGCGCCATATTATTCCTCCATTGCCTTCGCCGGGGCCGGCACGCACGCCAACTTTTGCCTCGATGACACGAACACCATCTACCAGGTTTACAGCACCGATGGCTCCCTGCTGAAAGTCGACCTGGCTACCCGCCAGCCCGCGCCGGAGATGCTCAAGCTGGAGGGCCTGCCCCAGCGCGGGGGCTACAGCGACGTGCTGCTGCAAAAGGACGCAGCCGGCCGTCAGCTCTATCTGGCCGGTCCTAAAGCCCTGTACCGGGTTAATCTGGATAAGCACCAAGCCTATCAGGTGCGGCGCGGCATCTACACCGACCTGGCGGGCTGTAGCCTGTTTGCCGTCCGGACGCGGCAGGAAGCCCCTCCCCGACTGCCTGCCACCGCCACCTGGCGGGGCCGCGTGCTCGATGCCGCCACGCTTCAGCCGCTGGCGCGCGCGCAGTTGCGCCTACGCGCCGGCGGCGGGTCGGCAACGGCGGTGCCGCTCGCCCCGGACGGCAGCTTTGCCTTCCCGACGAAGTCCAACCAAGCCTACACGGCGCAGGTGCAGTTCGCCGGCTACTGGTCGTCCGATACCACATATACGACCGGCTTTGGGCCCTACGTGCAGGACGTGCTGCTGCGGCCGCTCACCGTCGGCGCTACCTTATCGCTTGAAAACGTGCATTTTGAGCAGGGCGAAACGGTGCTGCTTTCCTCCTCCTTGCCCGCTCTCAACCAGCTGGTAACCCTGCTGAAAAACACGCCCGGCCTGGCCATCGAGCTACGCGGCCACACCGACAACGTCGGCGACTCGCGCAAAAACCTGCTGCTCAGCCAGCGCCGGTCGGCGGCCGTGAAGGCCTATCTCGTCAGTCATGGCGTGGCCGCCGCACGCGTCACCAACATCGGCTTGGGCGGCGCTGAGCCTAGGGCCAGCAACCAGCGGGAAACAACGCGCCGGCTCAACCGTCGGGTAGATTTCAGGGTGGTGCGGGTGAAGTAACCTAGGTTGTTAGTCTATCCTGTTTGAAAACCCTACTCACTTTCCAGGCACCTAGTAATCAGCTGCTTTTTGGTTTTTCGCTCCTGCTTGCGCGTGTCCGATTTAGCCTGAGCGCCGTAACGGCTCCTATCCGAGCAAAAGTGCATTTCGCTGTACTTTAAACGGGAGCCTGGCCGAAGCATCAGGCCTTTGAGATGGCAGGTTTCGTAGCCGCATTCGTGCTTTGAGTAAGTACCAAAGTTTCGATGCCTTAGCTTCTTGCTTGCGAGTATCCGTTGCTGATTGAAGCGAATGTCATCCCAGGCTTTTCTTTCATCTGCTACAGTAAGCTCAGCACCTAGGTTACACAGCAGGAAATAGGTGTCAGGGTCTTTCAGCTGTAAGAAATCAAAGGTTGTAGTAAAAGCAGCAGTAGCCAAGTCTCTGACTTGGATCTTCTGTTCTAAATCCAGCTTTTGATTTTCCAGGATTGACCTGAACAAACCTAGGGTATTGAAGTTGGTAAATTTCTTATACTGCTCCAGCAGATAAACGTATTCGCTGTAGGTGAATGTGTTTAATTTTCTGTTGATCTTCATAGGAGCAGGCAATTTAGCTTGCGTAAGCGGCGGCGGCTATATACTACGCTTGTTTTTCGAGCACGTACACCTGTAACTGCCTGCGCGTCTGAAAACCTAGCTTTTCGTACAGGGCGCAGGCATTGGCGTTATCGGCAAATACGTGCAGAAACGGGGTGTGTCCGGCGGCGAGAATGAGGCCTATCTGGTGCCGCATCAGCTGGGCGGCGTAGCCTTTTCCGGTGTAATCCGGGTGGGTACACACCGCGCTTATCTCGGTGTAGGGCGTTGGTTGCAGCCGCTGCCCGGCCATGGCCACTAGCTGCCCGTCCTGGAAGATGCCGTAGTAGCTCCCAAATACAATAGTGCGGGCCAGGAATGGACCGGGATTGGTGAGGGCCGTAAGCGTGCGCATGGCCGGTATGTCTTGGTCGTGCAAGGCTACCAGCTCCGTGCGGCCCAGAGCTGGGGCCGTCGGCGACTGGTACACCATCTGCAACAAATCCTTCTGCACTAGTATCTTCCAACTTGCAGGAATAGTAACGGCACCCGCCGTGAAGAGCACCGCAGGCGCTCCGAAGGGGGATATTTCGTACAGACTGGCAAAGGCACTTCCCGAGTAGTTAGACAAGCCGGCAAAGGCGCCGATATCCTTTGGTAAGTAGCGGGCCTGCTCATTGCCGATAGCCAGGTGTTGGTTGCCAGTCAGCAAGGCGTTCCAGATAGGATTATCTAAGATGTGTTCCATGAGGAGGGAAGGGGAAGTAGCTAATTGCGACGGGAAGGAAGAGCATAGCCCGTTATAGTGCCCTAACCACGATGCCCGTCGTGGCCTTTTGGGCATAGGTCTAGGTTAAGCGCGTCTCACATCTGAGACTTTTTACCTAGCTTTGCAATCCACGGCATGCAAGATACCCAGCAACATATCGTCGAGGCCGCTATTCTTGTGTTCAACGAGGACTACTCGGCGCCACTAGAGAAAGTAGCGGAAAAGGCGGCCGTCACCCGGCGGACGCTGCACCGCTATTTCAAGGGGCGCGAAGAGCTTTTGACGTGCTGCGAGCAGGAGATGCGGCGCAGCTGCAACCTAGCTATGACCGCAGCCTTAGACAGTTCCGACGACCCGCTGACGCAGCTCGAACGTATGCTCTACGCCGGCGTGGACTGCGGAGCGAAGTACTCGTTTTTCAGCAAGCTACATACCCGGCCCGAGCACAGCCACTCGGCGCACAACGCCGAGTGTGCCGAATACGACGCCATGTTCAGTCGCTACCGGGCCGTTATTGCCAAGCTTCAGCAGCAAGGCGCCATCAGTCCTCATATTACAGCGGAGTGGGTAATGATGTTGTTTAGCGGCGTTGTGGCTGCCACGATCAATGCCGATTCCTTCGGAGCTGTAGCCAAGAACAGCCTCAAGCAGTTCGCCTGGTTCTCGTTTAGCAAGGGAATTGGGCTCTAATATTTTTTGATCTTTTATGTCCCATTTTTGAGACATTTGGCTTACGTTTGCGACATACAAATACATTCTGATGATGGAAAAGCAAGAGCAGTTTGATGTAGTTATCGTGGGCGGAAGCTATGCGGGGTTGTCGGCCGCTATGACCCTAGGTCGCGCTATTCGGCAGGTGCTGGTGTTGGATACGGGTCAGCCCTGCAATCATCAGACGCCGCACTCGCACAACTTCTTAACCCAGGACGGCAGTACGCCGGCTGCCATCGCAGCGCAGGCCAGAGCACAGGTGCAGGCCTATCCCACGGTACAATTTCGCCACGAAGCCGCCGCAGCTGTGACCGGCACCGACAACCACTTTATCGTGACTACCGACACCGGCGCAACGGTAGAAGCGCGCAAGCTGCTGTTTGCTACTGGCGTCCGCGACTTGCTGCCTGCTATTCCGGGCTTTGCTGAGAGTTGGGGGATTTCGGTGATTCACTGCCCCTACTGCCACGGCTACGAGTACCGCGGCCAACCGACCGGCATGCTGACCAGCGGCGCTACGGCCATGGAATGGAGCCAGTTGATTCGCAACTGGACCGATCAGGTGACCATCTTCACCAACGGAGAAGCTAGGTTTTCACCCGAGCAACACGCGCAGCTCGCCGCCCGTCAGATTGCCGTGGAGGAAACGCCGGTGCAGGAAATTATTCATCAAAACGGCTACCTCACGCACATCGGGCTGGCCGACGGCCGCCAGGTGCCGCTCACGGCTTTCTACGCCCGGCCGGCGTTTGAGCAGCACTGCTCGCTGCCGCGCACCCTAGGTTGTGCCCACAACGAAGTGGGGCGGATTGTAGTTGATAACATGCAGAAAACCAGCACGCCCGGTATCTACGCCGCCGGCGATGCCACGGCACCCCAGCGAGCCGTCAGTATTGCCGTGGCCGGTGGCATGGCCGCCGGGGCGTTTATCAACCATGACCTGCTGGCGACGGATTAGGAAGCATCGTAAACTCGGTACGACAACCCCGTACGTCAACAAAAGCCTTGTGCATTGCCAGCCCAGATGGATGAGTTGTACTTAGCCGGCCGCTGTAATCAGGATGATACCGTTCAGCTCTACGTCCGTGTAGGGCGTTATTTCCGCCTTCGTCTTCAGCACTTTAACATCCCGAATCTGCTGCGGGTTGATCTTCTGCATCTGAGCCGCCGGGATGGGCACGCCATTCAGCAGCACCAGAATCTTGTAAAACTTGTCGGCCGCATTCTGCCGTTCGACTGTCGCGTTGACTAAGGCCGCGTCGAGCTTCACCGGCGCGGCGGCTTCAGCAGGGCTCGGTGTGTTCTTCTGAAAAGAACCTGAAACGGCCACCAGACCAGGGCCAGGTGTCGATAGCTCTTTCTCGAAATCAGCTATTTGCTTGCTAAAAAGCTTGCGACCTAGCTCCGGCGTTTGCTCCCGCAGCAGCTGCTTTACGTCGGCCTCGGGGCTGTGGGCCAGCAGGTATTCCAGCAGCGCACCGCCGACGGGGTATAGCTGATCGTCGGAATAGGTTTGGGGCTTCTCCCACATTTGCCACACGTCTACGGTGCCGCCGGTGGCTTGCCGGGCCAGCTCCATCCGGTCGCGGGTGGTTTGGTCGAAGCACACAGCAATGCCTTCGTTGATAAGGCGCGTTTGAGGGCTGGGTTGCAGACCGTAGAAGGTTAGTACGTGCGCCGTTTCGTGGCCTTTCGTCTGCCCCTTCAGCGCATGCGTGGTGAGGAGCTCCGGCACGGTGAAACCTAGGTTTTGGCCCAGCATTTTGGTGGCCAACGCGCGCTCATCCCACACGTAGTAATCTATTTTGCGGGGCAGCGGGGCCTGAAAGAAGCGGTTGCTGCGCTCATAAGCCCGCTCGTGCGCCGCGGTGAATTCTTCTACCGAACCTAGGTGCTCGGGAGCCTGCAAGTGAAAGCGGTAGTGCGCCGTTTCTACGAACCTCCAGCTAGCCGCTAGCTCTTGCGCCCGCAGCATGCCCAGCCGCCGGGTGGCGTAAGCCGTTACGTTTTTGGTTGCCGCAGCGGCTACTACGTGCTCGAAGGCTTGATTGGCTTTCGCGTAGTCCTGCAAAGCATAGTAGCAGGTACCTAGGTAGGCCTCACTCCAAGCCTGCACGTCGGGCGAGCTTCCGGCGGCTGTCAGGCTTCGTGTCAGATAAGGAATGGCCGCCTGAAACTGTTGCTTGTCGGTGTACGCCCGCCCCACAAACATGCTAACCCCATTCTGTTCGCCGTGCGTGCGCAATTCCTTCTCGCCTAAGGAAATAGCAGCGGCCAGCTGTCCGCTTGCGTAAAGCTTACCTAGCTCTTCAACCACGGCCTGGGCCTGACCAAAGCGGGGGAAAGCGGCCACCAGGCACAGGCATACTATGCGTAAAGTGCTTTGGCAGCGCCGACGCATAAAGAATAGGGCTAGCATCCTGGGGCGTTTTCAGGGAAAGATTAGGGAGCAGTAAGCTGGCGAAAAAACATGAAATTTCCCACAACAAGTCAGGCCCCGCACCTAGGTCCGCTCACGCTATAACTTCTCTCGTTTTATGGGCATGGCGGCGGGCACCTGTTTCTACGCCTTCGGCAACCGGGTGGGCGGCCATTTCCGGAGCCGCAGTGCTGTATGCGGCCAGCCAGTTTCGCCGTACTCAGCCAGTGCCCGTAGGCTAGGTTTTGAGGGAGTATTTAGGCCATTGAACCTAATGATCCTCTTACCTTAATCTGCTTTCCTGCACCACTTCAGCAGGCATCTTTCCACTAGTCACGACTAATGCGTGGCGTTTACGCCAGAACAGAACGGCCAGGACCAGGCACACCACGGGCAAGGCGATGCCGAATTCATCAATAAAATACTTGGTGGGTCCGGTGTCACGGGTGAGGGGCGTAAAAACGGTTTGCACGAAGAGATTGTGACTGGCGTGCAGCAATACCCCCGTCCACAAGCTACCAGTTTTGAGCCGAAACCAGGTATACACAAAGCTAATGCTCACGACCAGCAGCGTAAAGCAACTGAGCCCATACCAGGCGGGCGCCCCGTTGTTGTAGTCACCGTAGAGCAGAATCGGAAAATGCCAGACGGCCCAGATAATGCCCGTAATCAGCGAAACCTGGGTGTAACCAGCGCCCCGGGCTAGCTCCGGCACCAACAACCCGCGCCAGCCAATTTCCTCTCCCAGCGCCGTGGCCATGCCGGGGATCATGCCCCAAATGGCATTGAACAGAAAAAGGCAAGGCACGAACAGCCAAGCTGGCAGCTTCCCCCAGCCCAGAGCCACGGAGGCCTGGGCCACAAAATCCTGGTTGGGAAAGCCGCCCCAGCCCCCGAACCAGACGAGCAGGTAGGCCGCAAGTGTATAAAACAGCGGGATGAGATAACACCAGGCCACAATCGGGGTGCGGGGCCAGCTCCAGCCCAGGCCCGACACGTCGCGCCGGAATAACCTGGCCGTCAGCAGCGCCGCCACTCCGGGGCTCCACATCACGCCGTAGTTGTAGAGCCGCCCGGCCGACGGGGCTATTCCATGCGTCAGGAAATAGTAAAAGAAGGCGCTGAGTAGCCCTGTCAGGAAAAAAAATGTGAGCAGAACCGCGTAGCGCGGCTTTGTTGTGGATTCTGGCATTGCGTGCTGATGGGGCTGAAAAGGAGCCTTGATAAAAGGTGCGGGTGGGCTAGTAGATGCGTTCGTGTTGTCAGTGGTTGCCTGCGTGCGCAGGCTTGTGCCAAACTGCCTGGCTAAAACAGAAGGCCGCCCACCAGCCGCTGGTTGAAGCAGGCTAGCTGATCTACCGTTAGACCTAGCTTGCCCGTTCAGGCAATGCTCGTTTACTTGTGCTTGATGGCCTGCAACATAGCTGCTAAATCTTGGCGCGAATAGGCTTTGCCGCGGGAAACTACCGTGTTGATTTTCCGGATGTTCTGAATGTCTGCAAACGGGTTCTGCGCCAGCAGCAGCAAGTCGGCGTTTTTGCCGACGGCAATGGTGCCCGCCGTACTCTCCACGCCCATAAACCTAGCCCCGTTTATGGTCGCCGCCCGCAATGCCTGCGCCGGCGTGAGGCCCGCCTGCACGAGCATTTCCACCTCCCCAACCAGCGAAGCACCGGGGTACGTAAACGAGTTGAACGCGCCGCTGTCGGAGCCGGCCAGCACCACTACGCCCGCCGCTTGCAGCTGCGGCACGAGGCTCATGAAGCGCGTTTCCAGCTTCTTGCGGAACTGGTTGGCTTCCGTCGACTGGCCTTTGGCGCTGCTCAGGCGGCGCGTATAGGTCCTCCGGATCTTCGGGTCGATGTAGGCGAGCATTGTGTCGCGGGAGTGGTCGGTGTCGGGTAGCTCGGCCAGTGTTTTGCCGATGAACAGCGTGGGTACGGCGGCCGTTTTGCGGGTGGCCATCAGCTTGAAAATGCGGTTTGCGGCAGCTTGACTGTAGGTGGCATCTACCGCCGGCAGCATGGCAAATAGCCCCAGGGGCTTGCTCGTCGTCAGGCTTTTCTTAACCAAAGCGGTGAGGCTGTCTTCCTTGCTGGAACAGGCTTTGAACACGTAATACAAGTGCTCGGTGGCATCCAGACCCCGCTCCACGGCCTCACTCAGCTTCACGGAGTACGGCATGTGACCCGTGGTTTTCATGCCGCGTTTTTCGGCTGCCGCAATGACATTCAGGTACGCATCGCCCGATATTTTACTATCGTAAATCTTAACGTAATCAACCTTCAAGGCCTGCAACGAATCGAGAGCCTTGGCAATCTGGGCGGGCGTTTCCACTTCCAATGAGCCCGGCCAGTACGCCTGCGGACCGTCGATTTTGGGCCCCGAGGTGAAAATGCGTGGCCCGGCCAGCGTGCCGGCCTGCATCTGGCGGCGCCAGCTGAAAAGTGCCGGCGTCATGTCGCCGCCCGCGTCGCGCACCGTCGTAATGCCGTGGGCCAGGTATAGCGGCAGCAAGTTCTTATTCACCTGAATCAGACTGTCCCCGCCGCGGAAGTGTACGTGCATGTCCCACAGGCCGGGCATCAGGTATTTGCCTTTGGCATCGAGGTAGCGCTTGGCTGCATATTTTTTCGAGCTGGCTTTTTCGACCAGTTTGATAACGTCGCCGCGTACAGCCACTACCTGATCGGGGCGTACGTTGCCGGCCACGACATCAATTACGTTAGCGTGGGTGATTACCAAGTCATAGGGTGCCTCTTCCACCCTGCCTCCGTTCGCCATGAGCAGGCCCGCCGTAAGCAGACCTAGGATACTGCCTACAAGGCCACTACGAAATTTCATACGTGCAAAGTAAAAGCTAGCTGGGTGCAGCGTTTCAGGCAAACTACCGGCAGGCTGCTCCAAAAAAAATCCCGTTGTAAATACGGGATTTACAACGGGATTTGCACGTTTCCGCACCTAGGTTGGCGCGCTGTACCTAGGTCAGCGCTTTTCCAGCATGTAGACGGTTTCGGTGGATGCCCCCACGCCCACGGTGCTTTGGGCAATACTTACCAGTTGCCAGCCTTTGGCGTATAGCCGATTCAGAGCCAGCAGTTCGGCGTGATGCACCTCGATGGCGCCTTCCGGGGTAGGCCCTTCCTTGCCCACCCAGATGTTTTCAAGCTCCTGTACCTGCCGCTTGCCATCCGGATAGATGGTCGTGATTTCCGCCGATCTGGTTTTTCCCGGCCGGCCGCTGCCCACGAGCATCAGATAGCCGCTTGAAGCTGCCGCTTTGGGGTAAAAGGACCAGGAGCCTGCTGCCACCAGCCCGAGTGCGAGGAAAAAAAACAGCTTTTTCATGATGAGAGAAAGAGGAAGAGAAGTTGGTAAAAACCCTTTCAAAGCCGGGTGACTTGGCTGGAACGGCACAACTTATGTTTTAGGCTAGGCAACTGAGCCTTAACTGCTTTTGCCTTGATTATGGTTTATAATACGGCTCGTGCAAGTGCACGGGTCCGGCCTTGCTTTTGCGCCGCATGCGGATATTCACCATTTCCACGATCAGCGAGAAGGCCATGGCGAAGTAGAGGTAGCCTTTCTCAATTTCCTGGTGCGCGGCTTCCATCACCAGCATCACGCCAATCAGAATCAGGAAAGACAGGGCCAGAATTTTGATGGTTGGGTTCCGGTTGACAAAATCCGACACAACGCCACTGAAAGCCAGCATCACGCCCATGGAAACCAACACGGCCACAATCATCACCAGCACGTTGTCGACCAGGCCCACGGCCGTCAGCACGGAGTCGAAGCTGAACACGAGGTCGATCAGCACGATTTGCAGCACCACCTGCGACAAGTTCACGCGGCCGCCCTGGGCTTCCTGCTCTTCCTCGCCTTGCAGCTTGTTGTGGATTTCAGTGGTGCTCTTATAGAGCAAAAACAAGCCGCCCACCAACAGAATCAGGTCGCGCCCGCTCACGGCCAGGGGTTCGCTCAGCCAAGCCAGCGGCAGCTCAAACAACGGCGCGCGCAGCCCCACAATCCAGGAAATACTCAGTAGCAACGCCACCCGAAACACCAGGGCCAGCAGCAACCCGATAGTTCGGCCGCGCGCCTGCTGCTCGCTGGGCAGTCGGCTGACCATAATCGAGATAAAGATGATGTTGTCAATCCCCAGCACAATTTCCATCAGCGTCAGGGTCAATAAGCTAACCCAGGTTGCAAGCTCAGTGAAAGCAGCAAAATCGTACATGAGAAATGGCGTTTGAAAGCGTTATGCAAGCAAAAATGCTCTTAAGCAACTGTGGCCCGACCTAGGTTGAGGTCGGAGCCAGTACAGGCTAGCCGCTCACCGACGTGGCGGCCACTTTACTGGCGGCCTCGGGCTGGTAGAGAATAGCTTCCACGCGGTACGTAACCGTGCCCTGAGGAACCGGCCAGCACACCTCATCGCCCACGCGGCAACCGAGTACGGCGGTAGCCACGGGCGCCAGAATCGAGATTTTGCGCGCCCCTACATCCGCATCTTTCGGGTAAACCAGGGTTACGTCCAGCTCAGTACCGCTTTTCAGCTCCCGGAGCCGCACCCGCGAGTTCATCGTGACGACGTCGGCTGGGATGTCTACCGAGGCTACCAGCTCCGCCCGCTGCAACTCGTGACTGAGAGTTTCTACCGCACGATTTCCGAAGTGCACGCGGTGGGCCATTACGAACAGGTGCAGCTGCGCATAATCAGCATTCGTTAACCAGATGGGCTTCATAGGACGAGAGTAGGTGGGTGAGAATTTCTTTTTTCCTGTTTTCCTGCGCAACTACCGCCAGAACCTAGGTTAAAAGGCGCCGATCGAAAGCTGGTGCGTAGGAAGTCCTGTAAAGAAGCTACTGCGGTATAAGAATGAGATGAGAAGCGTATTAAAAAACATTAAGAACAGCATAACTTACAGATAATTAATCATCTATCTACTTTCTAACAACTTTCTTTTCTGGGCGGTGGTAGGAACGCGCCACAGCGCGTTCGTCGTTGAACGATGCCGCTTAGCATCTTTTGTGGGCAAGTGGTCCGGACCAGAACGCGCCGTGGCGCGTTCCTACTGCACCCGCGCTTAATGCCGCTACAAAGGCGCGGCGGGCAGCCACACCGAGGCCGTTGTGCCCTGCCCCGGCGCGGCCACGATTTCCAGGCGGCCGCCGTGGCGCTGCACAATGCGCTGGGTAAGCGGCAGCCCTAGGCCATAGCCTGGACGGGCCAGCGCACCGGCGGCCCGGTACAACGGCTCGTAGATGTGGCGCAGCTCATCGGCGGAGAGCCCCGGCCCGGTATCGGTCACGCGCACGCACAGGGTATGGTCGTCGGCATAGGCCAGCGCCGTTTGCACCGGGCCGGTAGAGTACTTGCCCGCGTTGTCGAGCAGGTTCAGCAGCGCGGTAGTCAGCAACTCCGCGTTGCCGCTCAGCATAAATAGGTCTGCCTCCGTTTTGGCGGGCAGCGTGCCGAAAGCTAAGCGCCATTCGCGGCCGGGATACTGCATCCGCACGGCCTGTAAGGCTAGGTTCAGGCATTCATCCAGCCGAACCGGGGTGAAAGCGGGCAGAGCGCCATCCACTTTGGCCAGGTTCAGCAACCCGTTGGTGAGGGCTGTCAGGCGCCGCGCCGCCTCCAGGCTCTGGCTCATGCTCTGCCGGGCTTCGGCCAGGGAAGTATCGTATTCCAGCGCCGTTTCCAGGGTACCGGTCAGGGTCGTGAGCGGGGTGCGCAGCTCGTGCGAGGCGTGCGCCAGAAAGCTTTTCTGGGTTTCAAACGCCTGTTCCAGCCCGGCCAGCATGGTATTAAAGATCTGCGCCAGTTGCGCCAGCTCATCACGTCCGTTGCCTTCCGACAGGCGCCGACCTAGGTTGGTGGCCGAAATGCGGCTGGCCTGCCGGCTGATGCGCGCCACCGGCCGCAAGGCCGCCCGCGCAAAAAACCAGCCGGCCAGAATCGTCAGTACCAGCGCCCCCACGTTGCCTAGCACCAGCAGCAAACCTAGCTGCCGCAGCTGCGCCCAGCCCGCCCGGTCTTCCGCCGACACAAAAATGCGGTAGTTGGCATTCGGCGCTTCCGAAAACACCAACCCAACCGTTTCGCGCCGCCCTACCCGCGGAAAGCTTGTGAGCTGGCCCGGCGTCAGGCGCCCGAGTCGCGCCCGGTTAGTGGCCTGGTCAATGTTATCGGAACTGCTGTAGCGCAGCGAGTTGTCGGGCCCGTAGATACTAATTTGCTCCAGCGGCAGCGTGAGCAGGTCGCGTCGGTGCAGGCTCCCGAGCATACCGACTTCCAACTTGTGCGTGCGCACCAGCACCCGCCCGGCCAGCGTAGCACTATTGGCCAGCCGGAACTCGAAGCGCTGCGCCCGCGTGCGGGCATTGAAATAATAAATAAAAGATGAAAAGCCGAGCTGAATGCCGAGCACCAGTAAGGTAAACTGAAGCATCAACTTATTGCGAATCAACACGGAAGAATAACTGAGTAGTTGAGTAACTGAGTAAGGGTGGCTTCGTCGGAGTAACGAAGTAGCTGCGTAGCGGAGTAAGTGTTTCTTGAGCGCAGTTGCTCAATTACTCAGTTACTCTCTAGCCTTCGCGCATTACGTAGCCCATCCCGACCACCGTGTGAATGAGCTTGGGAGAAAAATCACGATCAATTTTCTTCCGCAGGTAGCCGATATACACGTCGATGATGTTGGTCGTGGTGTCGAAATCCACCTCCCACACGCGCTCGGCAATATCTACGCGCGAAACAATGCGGCCTTGGTTGAGCAGCAGGTGCTCCAGCAGCGAATATTCCCGGGTAGTAAGGTCGATGCGCTGCCCGGCCCGCGTTACGATTTTAGCACCTAGGTTTAATTGCAAATCAGCGAGTTGCAGAATCTGCGGGGTGCTGGTTTCGGCGTAGCGCTTGGTCAGGGCCCGCACCCGCAGGAGCAGCTCCCGAAAAGCAAAAGGCTTCACCAGGTAATCGTCGGCACCTGCCTCGAAACCGGCCTCCTTGTCGGCCAGGCTATCCAGGGCCGTAAGCAGCAGCACAGGCACGCGGTGCTGCCCCTGCCGAATGCGCCGGCACAGCTCCACGCCGTTGAGGTAGGGCAGGTTCACGTCGAGCACCACAATGGCGTAGGGCTGCTGCTGGTAGAGCCCCCAGCCAGCGCGGCCATCATAGGCGACCGTCAGCTCATAGCCTTCATGCTCAAACCCTTTCTTCACAAAGGACGCTACCTGCGGATCATCTTCAACGAGTAAAATCTTCATGTGCGTGGGCGGCTGAGGCCATTTGCCTGCTGAGCTTACCAGGCCGGGCAAAAGTAAGCACGGTTTGATCAGCACCGCGGCATCCGGCCCGGCGAAAACCTAGGTCTGCAAGCCGGATCACTGCTAGTAATACAGGAAGCAATGAATTATCCTACTTCTGCGTTAGCATACATATGAGAAAGCTGCTGTTGATCCTGGTGCTGCCAGCCCTGCTACTAACCGATTGCACGAACCGCTACCGTCAACTTAATACCGGCGGTGGTCGCCACACCCGGAGTAATTTTCACCGCCATCCGTAGTGCTTTTAAGTCATGCTAAGCTGGTCGAAGCATCTCTACCGCTTCGTTGCGCTGGTAGTAGGATTTACTTTGGCAGTAGAGATGCTTCGACCAGTTCAGCATGACCGGAACAGCTTCTAGGTAAACTAGAGCAAAGCACCTAAGACAGCTTATCTGTCTTAGCAGACTAATAAAAAAACGCGCTGCAAACGAAGTGTTTGCAGCGCGTTCTAAGGCAATGAGCCCCCAGCCGGGATCGAACCAGCGACCTACTGATTACAAGTCAGTTGCTCTACCAGCTGAGCTATGGAGGCGAATTGGTGATGCAAAACTAGCTAAGGAATCGTATTTCGCAATCTAAGCAAACGAATTTCTCCCGATTTTTTAATTAAAAAGGAGCCATACTCCTGATTTTAAAAAGATTAAAATTCAGGCTACGTCGTAGAAATATTCATCAGGAGGTTGCACAGCAGCCGAAATTAGCGCAAAAAAGGCACTTGACCGTAAGCCAAGTGCCTTTTTTGTCAGTAGAACAACAGGCAACTACCCTAGCTACGCACGACTTTCAACTGCCTTTTCAGCCCTTCAATTCGGGTTTTGGCTTCATCGATGCGGCCCTGGTACTCAGCGCGGAGCTGATCGGCGTTCTTCGAGCGGGCGAAGAAGTCGAGGTTGGTTTGCAGGGTAGCAATGTCGTTTTCGAGCTCGTTGATCTCGCGGCGCAAGCCTTGTTCTTTCCGGTAAAGCTGCTGCTGGGCATCAGGGCTGGCTTTCAGGCGCTCTACTTGCAGCTGGAATAGCAAATCATTGCGCTCGGCGTACGACAGGCCCGGAACCGTATCCAGGTACTTACCCATCAGGGTCTGGAACTTCTCCTCAGCCCGCTCGGCTGCACCACGCGGGCCCGCGGCCGCACCTTCGAAGGTGCGCCACTCGGCTACGTGCTGGCGGAAGGCCTCAAGCGTGCCGGGGTTGTCCACATTCAGCCCGGCCACGGCATCAGCCAGGCGGTCGAGGTGGGCAGCCTGCTCGCTGGAAACCTGCTGGGCTTGCTGCTCGCGCTGCTTGACCTCCTGGTTTTTACGATCGAAGAACGCGTCGCAGGCGGTGCGGAAGCGGTTCCACACTTTGTCGGACTGCTTTTCGGGTACGCGGCCGATGAGCTTCCACTCCTTCTGCAACCGAATCACAATTTCGCGGCCTTCTTCCCAGTTCGGGTTGTGCAGCGCTGCTTCGGCTTGTTCGCACAGCTCCAGCTTGCGCTTCAGGTTGGCGTTTTTCTCTTCGTCCAGCGCTTTGAAGAACTGGTTTTTATGCTGGAAGAAGCCTTTGTAAGCCGCCCAGAACTGCTTGTTCATCTGCTCGGCCTTGTCGCGGGGCACCAAGCCGGCGGCATCCCAGTCATTCTTCAGCTTTTGCAGCTCATCGGTCTTAGAGCGCCACTCGTTTACGCGCTCCGTATGGAAGTCGGCGTAGGGCTTGATCTGCTCCAATAACTCGGACTTGCGGGCTAGGTTGGCATTCTCCTGCGCCGAGCGCACATCCACAAACTCCTTCTTGCGGTTGTGTACTTTTTCCGAAGCCTGCAAAAAGCGGTTCCAGATGGGCTCGCGTTGCTCATTGGGCACCGGACCAACATGCTTCCACTCCTCATGCAGCTGACGCAGCTCCTGCAGGGCTTTGTTGATGCTGCTTTGCTGACCTAGGGCCTCAGCGCGCTGAATCAGCACTTCCTTGGCTTCGAGGTTGCGGCGGCGGTCCAGTTCCTTCATTTCGAAGAACAGACCGCGGTTGTTATAGAAGATATCGAGCAGGGCGTGGTAACTGTTCCACAGTTCCTGCGCATCCTTTTGCGGCACGGGGCCGGTCACCTTCCAGTCGTTTTGCAGGGCTTTGATGCGGGCCGAGCTGTCCTTGGTTTCGGAGGACTCTACCAACTGTCGAAGCTGCGAAAGCAGATGCTGCTTATGGGCTAGGTTGCGGGCGCGCTGCTCATCCTCCGCCTTGGCATCGCGGGCGCGGCTTTCGCGGAACTCCTGCAAGGCTTTGGCAACTTCCTGGTAACCAACGGGACTCTGAAAAACAAATGCCTCTGCCTCTCCACCCTCGGCCGTGAAGCGCTGACGAGCGGCATTGCGCTCCGCGGCTACTGCCTGCTCATACTGACGGTTCAGGTCAAAGATCTGCTTACGGTTCTGGCGCGCATCGGGGCGACGCAGCAGGTCGAGCAGGTAGGCACCCTGAGCACCTAGGTCGAGCTGCGAGAAATCGGGGCCGCTCGTTTCGGGTACGTAGTCGTCTTCGTCGCCGCTGGCTTGCAGGTCGTGTAGTTCCGCGGCAGCCTCGGCGGCGCCTTCATTATCGGAAGTAGGAAGCGCAGCCAGCTCCATCGGCGCATTGTCGATGTCTTCGGCCGAAGCCAGCGGGAAAGCGGGCAATGTAGTGGTAGCCGGCGCATCGGGAGCCGTAGCAGGCGTTTCTGCTCCTGCCACGCCGGACAGGGCTTCCGGGTCGGGTGTAGTAGCGGGTTCCAGCGAGCTTGCCTCAGCGTCCGAGTTCCCCGACAGGGATTCAGGCTCCGGCGTGACCGCCACATCCGAAGCAGTTGGCTCGGCAGCCAGGGCATTCACTACACCAGGGTTTTGGGTGCCATAATGCTCTTCCGCCCGAGCCAGTGGAGCAGAAGCTTCTGCGCTGGGGCTCGGCGCCGGCACTTCGCCGACAACCGCGTTAGAAGGCTCAGCATGCGCCTCGGCCGTACCGGCACCTAGGGGCTGCCCGGCTGCGGGAGCCGGGGCACCTTGCGCCGGCAACTCCGTAATGTCTTCGGGCGCGGTGGGCACGGCAGCAGTTGTTTCGGCCGGCACATTGGCGGGAGCAGATCCCTGAGCAGAAGGCGCAGGCTCTTCCGCCTGACTTTGTTTAGATTGGATTTCCGCCAGACGGCGTTCCAGAATGCTCATCGGCGACTCCGACGCGGCGTCGGAGTGGTTGGGGGCGGTGTTTTCGTTTTCAGGTACCATGATTCAGCGGAAAGGCCCGCAAGGTAGGCAGCGGGCAGTGGAAAGCAGGGCGGCGGGGCAGATTAGTTCAGGCGTGGGTCCACGGGGTAATTGGACAAGACGCGGAAGCGGCCGCCTTTTTCGCGCAGGATGGATTGCCAAAAGGCATCATTATCCAAAGTAAATACTTTCCCGGCAGCATTCGGGTGCACAATCCAAACATTTTCCCCCACTTCGCCCGTCAGCTGCCCGGCCGTCCAGCCCGAGTAGCCGACATACAGGCGCACATCGTCGGCACCTAGCTCGCCGCTTAGCAGCAAGCCGAGCAGCACCTGAAAGTCGCCACCCCAGTACACATCCTGGCCCAGGGCTACCGCGTCGGGAATATCGGGGCGCTTGTGCAGATAGTGCAGAGTATCAGGCTGTACGGGTCCGCCCAGCCCAAGTGGCACGTGCGCGGCGGGCGAAGCTTCGCCATACGGCAGCTCCAGCACGTCGCCGAGTTGGAGGTTGGTCTGGCGGTTGAGCACCAGGCCAAAAGACCCTTCTTCTTCCGAATGCCGGCACAGTAAAATAACGGTGCGCTCGAAATTGGGGTCGCCCAGGAAGGGCTGCGAGATGAGGAGGCTACCTGGTTTCATTGCTCAATTATTAGTTCTTTTTATTGACAAACACCACTGATTCAGGCGAATCACGGCACTTGTGCCTGCTACAAAACAGGTGGGCAGCGGGGCGTGAAGCACAACCTAGGTTCTCTCCCCACTCACTGTTTGCGCAGCCTCTTTATTTGTCTTACGTCGGTTCGCGGGCTACAGGTTCCCGGCGCGGCCACATTTGCTACCTTGCGCCTTTTCCAGCGTCAGTACCAGTACCGGTTGGTGGTGTGCCAGCATAGGCTTAGCACGATGACAACCGGATCGACCAGCTGCTGGTTAACTGTCAAACGCACCTGACTTGATGACAAACGATCAATACCTAGCCGACCTGCGCAGGACGTACGCCCAACGCACCCTCACCGAAAACGACGTCGCGCCGGATGCCGTGCAGCAGTTTCGCACCTGGCTGGATGAAGCCCTGGCCGCCCAGCTCGACGAACCCACGGCCATGACCCTGGCTACTGTTGGCTCTGATGGTCAGCCTTCTACCCGCGTAGTGCTGCTCAAAGGTCTGCCCGAAGACGCAGGCTTTCTTTTCTATACAAATTATGACAGCCGCAAAGGCCAGGAGCTAGCCCACGAGGCCCTGGCGGCTATCAACTTCTTTTGGCCCGGCCTGGAACGGCAGGTTCGGGTGGAAGGCAGAGTCGAAAAAGCGCCCGCCACTATGTCGAACGCCTACTTTCAAAGTCGGCCGCGGGGCAGTCAACTGGGCGCCTGGGCTTCACCGCAGAGCCAGGTAATCGGCAGCCGGGAGGAGCTGGAGCAGCGCGAAAAGGAGGTGGAAGCACAGTTTGCCGACCAGAACCCCTTGCCCCGCCCGCCGCACTGGGGTGGCTACATCGTGCGCCCCACCCGCATCGAGTTCTGGCAGGGCCGCCCCAGCCGCCTCCACGACCGAATCTTATACGAAAAAGAGGGTGAGGGCTGGAAGCGCAGCCGCCTGGCACCATAAAAGAAATTTTGAGTGTTGAGTTTTGAATGTTGAATGATCGTGCTTAGAAGCCAGTCATACAATTATTCAACACCTGACACTTTCAGCCTTTTCATTCAAAACTCAACATTCAAAACTCAACATTTCCGAGTGGCTGAAATTCGACCCGTGCGCGGCTGGCGCTACAATCCGGAGCTAGGTGCTGCCATCGACGCGTATGTTTCGCCGTTGTTTGATGTGGTGTCGCGGAAGCAGCGCGAGGCGCTGTATCACAACCCGTTGAATAGCATCCACCTTTCGGTGCCGCGCGGCGAGGATGCGGCGGGTGAAGCCGTGCGCACCTTGGCCGACTGGCAAAAGACCGGCGTGCTGCGCCAGGATGAGTTGCCGGGCGTGTACGTGTACTACCAGTATTTCCGGCTGCCGGGCAGCGCGCGCGAGTATTGCCGCAAGGGTTTCATGTGCCACATCCGGGCGTATGATTGGAGCGAAAACGTGGTGCTGAGGCACGAGAACACACTGCCGGTTTCGGTGAACGACCGCGCCGAGCTGCTGGCCCGTACGCAGTTGCAAAGCAGCGCCACGCACGGCCTCTACCGCGACGACACGTTCGAGCTGGAGCGCTACATGGACGAGGCCATCCAGGACCCGCTCTACCAAACCGAGGAGGACTACCAGGGCGCCCGCGACGTGCTGGCCATGATTCAGGACCGCGACATAATTCACCGCTTCCTGGCGTTGCTCGCCGATAAGCAGGTGATTCTGGCCGATGGGCACCATCGCTACGAAGCTTCCCTGGTGTATCGTCAGGCGCGGCAAGTAGCTGATCCAAAAGCGACTGGCTTTGAACTCTGGAACTATCACTTGATGTACCTCACCAACGCCGCGGCCGACGACCTGCGCATTCTGCCGACGCACCGCTTGCTGCTGGAATTTCCTGGTGAGCTTTCCAATGAGGAATTTCTGAAGCGACTTGCTCAGTTCTTTACCGTGCTCGGGCAGGATGATGCGTATGACTTGCCGGAAATTATTGCTGGCAAGCGCTGGGCCTTCGGGCTGTACCTAGGTGGGCAGGCCTACAAAATCCGGCTGAAGCCCGAGGTGCACGCGCAGCTCGCCTGGGATACCACGACAGAAGTTAAAGCGTTGGATCTGACGGTGTTGCACTACTTCGTACTGGAGCGGGTGCTTGACGTGGTTGGGCCAGATGCGCAGCGCAACTGGCCGGGTGTGGCCTACGTGCGCAGCTTCTCCGAGTGCTTGGCGCAAGTAGACCGCGGCACGGCCCGCGCGGCGTTCATTACCAACGAAGTAACGATGGATGAGGTGGAGCGCGTGTGCCACTCCGGCGCCGTGATGCCGCCCAAGTCCACGTTTTTTTACCCCAAAACCATCGTGGGCTTCCTGTTCACCAGCATTCGCGACCAGGAAGCCGACAACCCATTTCTGCAATGCGTTTAGTATTAGCCTCCAACTCCCCGCGCCGCCGCCAGCTTCTCACCGACCTAGGTTTGCGCTACGAAATTCGTTTGCTGGAAGTAGACGAAAGCTTCCCGGCTCACCTGGTGCGCGCCGAGGTGGCAGAATACCTGGCCGCCCACAAAGCGGAAGCCTACCGCGCGACCCTGGCCCCCGACGAAGTGGTGCTCACCGCCGATACCATCGTGTGCCTCGACGATGACGTGCTGAACAAGCCCGCCGACGAAGCCGAAGCCAAGCAGATGCTTACGCGCCTGCAAGGCCGCGCCCACGACGTGTACACCGGCGTGTGTCTCCTCACCGGCGACGGTCGCCGCATCGTGTTTTCCGACCAGACGCGCGTGTATTTCCGCACCCTCTCGCCTGCCGAAATCGAGTTTTACGTCCGGAACTACAAGCCTTTCGACAAAGCCGGCGCCTACGGCGCGCAGGATTGGATCGGCATGGTGGCCGTAACCCGCTTAGAAGGCTCTTACTTCAACGTAATGGGCCTGCCGGTGCACCGGGTTTGGGAGGAGCTGGAAAAGCTAGGTGTCAGCATTAGCTGACTAAGAACGTCATTTCGACCAACGGGAGAAGCGTGCTGATGTTGAACGTCATGCTGAGCTTGTCGAAGCATCTTGCAGGCTGTCGTTGTGGTAGTAATCCTGACGATTGGACTTACCATTGCACGCGAGATGCTTCGACAAGCTCAGCATGACGTTCTGGTATTACGGATTTGGCTCCGCGTCTAACCTGGCTAACAAATCCTTTTGGGCGGCTTCCCACACGTCAAGCTGCTTGTTCTCCGTCCACATATTGCGCGGCTCTGAGTCTTTGAGCACGGCTTCCACGGCTTGCTGGGCCAGCTCTATTAGCTCATCTTCGTCGCTTATATCGAGGCGCTGCACCACAGGCAGCAAGCCGGGCAGAAAATCGGTGCCGGGGTGCCCGCGCCAGGCGGCCACAATTTCGGCAGCGGCCAGCGCGGGCAAAGCCACTTCGGCTTCTACAAATTCTTCCTCGTCGGCAGCAGTAACCAACGTTTCGAGCAGCAGCACTTCGCTGCCATTGTTCATGAACTCGCCGGCAAAATCGGTGGCGTCGTCGTTATCAAAGTTGTAAGGTCCCCAGGCGGCCATAGTCGTGGTTCAGTTTGCGGTTTGAACTCTGATACGTTTGTAGCCGCAGAACGAACAACCTAGCCTTAAAATTAGGCTAGCTACTTGGCCTTTTCGCGCGGCCCTTGTCCTGCTCTTGCGTACTGATAGGCAGCGAGTTCCTGCACCGTATGATAAGCATCGAGCCCGGAAATAGCCACGTCGCCGGCGCCGTTCAGATCCACCGTTCCATCGGGGCGCAGCAGGTTTTCGGGCAGATACAAGTCGATAACTTTGCCCACCAGCATGATCGTGCCGGTCGCCTGCACGGGCACTTCTTCCACCAACTCCAAGCCCATCTTGATCTGGCTTTCTTGCACATACGGCGCTGAGAAGTCATTCAGATACTCCGGCGTCAGGCCGCAGGCGGCAAACTCTGATTCCTCGCGCGGGAAATCGGCGGAGGTGTAGTGCGCCTGCGCCACAAAGCTCGCCTGCACGTGGTTGATGGTGTAGCGGCCGCTGGCTTTGATGTTCTCGTAGGTGTGGCGCGGCACCGTCGTGGGGCGCGTGAACATGCCGATAAACGCCGGATTAGAACCTAGGTGCACTACCGAGCTGAAGATGGCCAGGTTCGTTGCGCCGTCGTTCCCAGCCGTGCCGATCAGGTTGGCCGGCTTATAGCCCGTAATGGAGTTAATCAAATTCAGGCGGAATACTTTTTCCATGCCCTGAATGTCCTGCTCGGTAATATGCTTCATGTAGAGATTTGATAAACATCTGTCATCCTGAGCGCAGCAACGCGGAGCGAAGGACCTGCCTCTAATGTGCGAAAAGCTCATCTATTATACCCCGAGCCTTCTTTCGTACTGCACCAAAGCTAGCTTGAGAGCTTGAAGGTATTGGGTGTTTGGTAGAGCTTTTCGCTTCTCAGAGGTAGGTCCTTCGCTCCGCGTTGCTACGCTCAGGATGACAGACAAGAATAGCGGCGGATTGTTATTGTTATTGCTACAGCTTCGCCTTCGTTGCAACCGTGGCCGTGGCCATGCCCATGATGGCCACGATAATGAACGACACGCGCAGGCTCGTTGCGCCGGCAACCAGCCCAATCATCGGCGGACCTAGCAGAAAGCCCAGAAAACCAATAGTGGAGACGGCAGCCAGGGCCGAACCGGGCGACATCGTTTTGGACTTGCCCGCCGCGCTGTACACCAGCGGCACCACCGAAGACACCCCAAAGCCCACCAGGAAAAAACCGAGCACCGCCGTGGCAAACAGGGGAATCACCACCGCCAGCAACAAGCCGCCAGCCGTGAGGGCACCACTAAGCTGCAAGGTGCGGCGCAGTCCGAAGCGGTCTTTAAACCAATCGGCCCCGAACCGGCCGAGCGCCATCGTGCTCATGAACGCGGTGAAGCCGGCTCCCACCAACGACGGTGCAGGCTGTACGATTTTCTTGAAATACACGCCGCTCCAGTCGAACATCGCCCCTTCACAGATCAGCGAGAAGAAGGCAATCAGCCCTAGGGTAAGCAGCTCTTTATCGGGCTTGACGAAGATCGGCTGATCAGGATTAACGTTATGATCTTCAACTAGTAAGTAGCGCGAGCAGATAGCCGCGCCGGCTACTCCGGTCGCCATAATAAACAGAAAGTGCTGCCCCGGCACAATACCTAGCCCAATCATGAACGTGCCGATGGCCGCGCCCGCAAAGCCCGCCAAACTCCACAGTCCGTGAAAAGAGGCCATGATGGATTTGCCATACAGCGCCTCCACTCCCACGGCTTGCGTGTTAACGGAGATATTGGCCGTGTTGCTGGCAAAGCCAAACACGAACAGGCACAAAGCCAGTTGCATGATGTTCTGGGCCCAACCTAGCCCTACCAGCGTGACCGAGTAAAGCAGCAGCGCCGCGACAATCACCTTCCGGCTGCCTTCCTTGGCAATCAGCCAGCCGGCTATCGGCAGCGAAATCATCAGCCCGACGGGCATGGCGAAGAGCACCAAACCAAGCACCGCGTCGGAGAAACCTAGCTTCTGCTGAATGCTCGGAATGCGCGACGCCCAGCTGGCAAAACACAAGCCCAACAGAAAAAACATGGCGCCCACGGCAAGCCTGTGGGTGCGCTTCGGAACGTACGCGGGTGCTGAAACGGAAAGCATAAGATCGGGTATTTTGCCAGATGCACAGACATCCAAAGTTGGAAGTTTGTTGCGCCGGGCACATAAAATCGGCAGAACCTAGGTTCCCGCAGAGGTATGTGGGAACCTAGGTTCTGCTCAGTAAGAAAGAGCTAGTGCCCACGCGCCAGCAACACGATGCCGCCCACAATCAGCAACAGACCTAGGCCTTGCGGCAACGTGAGCGTTTCGCGCGCCACCACCAGCCCCAGCACGGCCGTGAGTAGCACCGAGCCGCCCACAATCACCGGCGTGCCCACCGACGACGGCACGCCCCGGCTGAACACCACAAAGGTCAGAATCTCGGCTAGCCCCACTCCTAGCCCTGCCAATGTTGCCAGCAGCAAGCCTTTGCCGGTGACAGGTAGCGGCTGCCCTTGCAGCTTGAGCTTCAGCAGCCACGCGGCACCTAGGCCAGCGGCCACAAGTTGCAGCACTACCGCGCCCACTGCCGCTGGCAACTGATCAGAAGCTAGCTTGATGAAGAAGTTGTAGAGCGCCAGGCAGAAGGCGGTGAGCAGAGCGAGGAGAAGCCAGGGCATAGTCTAATATATTTGTGATATGAACTGGTTTTTTACTATTTGGGCGCTGGTCATCATAGGAATGGCAACTCGACATATTTTCAAAGAGAAGTTGCGAACCAAGAACTTACGCTTGCATGGTATTCGGGCGCAGGGAGTTGTTATCCGGAACAAGTTTCACTTAAGTCGTATCTCCGTATTTCGACCAGTTATTCAGTTTCAAACTCAGCAGGGAGAGGTTATCGAAGCAGACGATTTACACGGATGGGCAATGGCTATTCCTAGGTTTTCCAAAGGGGAAAAAGTGACGGTTCTGTACGAAGAAGGTAATCCAACTAATTTTGAGTTGGTGTAGGGAGCGTGGGTTCCTACGATACCCGATTTTGATTACTCGATATTCCTACCGAAACTTCTCCTTCAACAGCTCAATTTCTACGGCCGGCGCTACCTTCTCGTACAGCACCCGATACGCGGCGTCGGTGATGGGCATAAACTCCTTAAGCTTCTTGTTCAGCTCGTGAATGCTCTTGACGGCGTAGTAGCCCTCGGCCACCATGTTCATCTCCATCTGCGCCGATTTCACCGAGTAGCCCCGGCCCACCATGTTGCCGAAGGTGCGGTTGCGCGAAAACTGCGAGTAGGCCGTCACCAGCAAATCACCTAGGTAGGCCGAGGCCGACAGGTCGCGCTGGCAGGGGCTGAGCGCGTGCAGGAAGCGGCGGATTTCCTGCACCGCATTGCTCACCATCACCGCCTGGAAGTTGTCGCCGTAGCCGAGGCCGTGGGCGATACCGCAGGTCAGGGCGATGATGTTTTTCATCACGGCGCAGTACTCAATACCGTCGAGGTCGGCGCTGGCGTGGGCCTTCACGTAGCGGTTGCGCAGCAGCGCGCAGAAGTCCTCGGCCAAAGCGAGGTCGGGGCCGCCGATGGTGAGGTAGCTTTGCTTTTCCAGGGCTACTTCTTCGGCGTGGCACGGGCCGGCCACTACGCCCAGTTGCTCGGGCGCGAGGCGAAAGCGCTGCGCCACGTAGTCGGTCACTAGCACATTTTTGGCCGGAATCATGCCCTTAATGGCCGAAATGATACGCTTGTTTTTCAAAGCGTCGCGGTCGAGCTTGTCCAGTACAGGCTGCACGAAGGCGGCGGGCACGGCCAGCACCAGCCAGTCGGCCTCAGCTACCACTTCGGCCAAGTCGGTGGCGGGAAACACATGACCTAGGTCGAAGGCCACGGAGGACAAATAGCGCGGATTATGGCGCGTGCGCTGCAAGTGCTGCACGTCGTCTTTGTGGCGCAGCCACCAGCCCACGCGGCTACCGTTTTCCGATAAGATTTTGGTGAGTGCCGTGGCCCAGGAGCCACCACCGATCATGGCAATTTTGTGCATTGGAGTTGATAGCAGGGCGTATGCGGGCGGGAATGAGCGGCTAAAGTACGATTTCCCTTGTCATCCTGAACGCACCAGAGCGGAGTGAAGGGCCTGCCTCTAAGAAGCGAAAAGCCTAATTCGAAGCTCCAAGCTATTGCCCAACCTAGGCTGTAGCGCAGAACGGATTTCCGAGCTACAGCTCCCAAATTAAGACTTCTCAGGCTACATATACGTGTGATGCGCGCAATAGCAAAACCTGCTAAGCAGCAGTAATTCAGCAGATGCAATCACATATTCATGTCCGAGTAAATAAATGATAGTGAGAATGTTGCGGCGTAAACTTGCATCACATTTACACAACGCCACAACATTTCAACCTCTCATACTTCCTCCATCATGAACAAGTTTTCCTTCACCCTCTGCGCCATCCTAGCCACCACCCTCTCGCTGTCTTCCTGCGACACCAACAAAGACAAAGAAGAAGCCAAGCCCGCCACCAAAACCGAAATGCTGACCGATAAAACCTGGATGCTGTCCGCCCTGACTACCAACCCGGCCCGCACCATGAATGGCAAGCAGGTAACCGATCTGTTCCCCTACGTGGAAGACTGCACCCTCGACGATGTACTGAGCTTTTCCAAGCCGAACGTGTACCACTTCGAAGAAGGCGCGACCAAGTGCAGCACCAACGACCCGCAGTCGCTCACGGGCAGCTGGGCTTTCCAGGAAGACGAGACCGTGCTGGCCACCACCTTCCCCGGCTACACCGGAAACACTTATAACATCGTGAGCCTCGACAATAGTACGCTCAAGCTCAAGGCCATCACGACGATCAATGGCACCAAGTACACCCAGACCTTCACGTACACGAAAAAGTAACCTAGCCTGACGCTCTGGCAAAAAGCAAAACCGCCTTTCTCCTGGAGAGAAAGGCGGTTTTGCTTTTTGTAATGTAGGAGAACCTAGCTCCAGAGCGCTACTTACTGTCGTCGTCAGCGTCTTCTTTCAGCGCGGCTTTGTTGATGGTTTTGGCGTCTTTTACCACCACGGCGCCACCATCTTTTAGGGTCTTGGCTACGGCCCGGAACGGCCCACTCACTACCTGTTCGTCCGCCTGTAAGCCGCTGCGAATCTCGATGTTAGCAAAATCGCTGATGCCGGTTTTCACGGGTACCATCATCGCTTTGCCGTTGCGCACCACGAAGACTACTTCCTGCACTTCCACCTTCGGAGCGGGCTTGTCGCTGGCGGCTGTGGGCGCAGGACCACCACCTTCCGGCTTAGCAGCTTTCGTAGCGGCGCTGTCGGAGCGGGTCGTGACGGAAGCCAGCGGCACGCTCAGCACTTGGCTTTTACGGTCGGTGATGATGTCGACCGAAGCCGTCATGCCAGGGCGGAACGGAACCACCGTGCGGCCGTTCACGGTGCGCAGCAGGTGGCGGTACGACTCCGGCAGCAGGCGAATGCGCACCTCAAATTCTGTCACAGCTTCGGCCGTAAGCGCATCTTTGGCCGTGTTGGCAATGCTGGTCACGAGCCCGCGGAACTTCTCGTCCTGGTTCGCATAGCTGTCCACTTCCACGTCGGCCGAGTCACCTAGGTGCACGTTGATGATGTCGTTCTCGTTCACGTTCACGCGCACCTCCATCGAGTTGAGGTTGGCAATGCGCATGATTTCGGTACCCGCCATCTGCGACGTACCCACTACCCGCTCGCCCTTCTCCACGTTCAGCTTGCTGACAGTACCGCTTACGGGCGCGTAGATCGTGGTCTTATTCAGGTTCTTACGAGCTTCCTCCAGAGCGGCCTGGGCGCTGGTTACGCTGCTCTGCGCCGCCCGGATGCTGGCGCGGGCGCTATTCAGCTCCTCCTGCGAGGCATTGTAAGCCGCCTGGCTAGCCTCGTAGTCTGCCTGCGAAATCACCTTTTGCTTGTAAAGCGAGGCGTTGCGCCGATAGGTCAGCTCGGTTTGCTTGGCATTGGCAATGAGCTGCTGCAACCTAGCCTGGGCCTGGCCCACGTTGGCGCGTTGTGTGCCCACCACAGCCGACTGCTGGCTCACCATTGCCTGGTAGTTATCGGGGCGGATGCGCAGCAACAACTGGCCTTTCTTCACGGAGTCGCCTTCGGCCACGTACAGCTCAATGATTTCACCCGACACGTCCGGCGAAATCTTCACTTCTGTTTCGGGCTGCACCTTGCCCGAGGCACTCACCTTCTCTACGATGTTGGCCGGCGTAGCCTTCGCCACAATCACTTCCGTGCCGGCCGGCTTCCCGACGAGGCCCTTCTTCTTGGCCACGACAAAGCCCCCTAGCCCCACAATGATAATCCCCAGCAGAATGTAGAGTAAGCGGTTGTTTTTCATACTTCGTCGAGTGACTGAGTGACTGTGTGACTGTTTGAGCAGAACACTACGTCACGGAGCTTTTTAATAGTTAAGTATCGGAGAGAAGAATGACTGAGTGGCTTCCCACTGAGTAAGGTCGTTGAACAACACTCAGTGCGAAGCCATTCAGCCGCTCTATAAAGTGAGTGGCTTGCCCTGGTAGAAATCCAGCACTTTGCGCCGGAAGATGAAGCTGTATTTCGCCTGAATCATGCTGGACTCGGCCGCGGTGAGGTTGTTCTTGGCAATGTTGAACTCCGTGCCGTTGAGCAGACCGTTGTTGAAGCGGATTTCCGAGTTGCGGTAGGATAAGGTCAGGGCGTCTACCTGCTGCCGTGCGGCAATGTACTGCCGTTGAGCCGCCAACGCATCGGCGTAAGCTTGCTGAATGCTCTGACGCAAGGTGAGGCGAGCCTGATCTAGGCGCAGCTCGGCCTGCTTCACCGCAATCAGGGAGCGTTGTACGGTCGTGCGCGTCTGCAATCCATTCAGAATCGGGATCTGCAAGGCAAACTGTAACGACCGACCTAGGTTGTTTTTGAGCTGATCCGGGAAGTCGCTGGACGCGGAGCTGCGTACTGGCTGCTTAGGCGACAAGGCCACAAAGGGAGTGGACACGGGCTGCCCCGTGGCGGCATCGTACTGAAAAACCGGCAGCGGAAGCTGAACAGAGTCTCCCGTCACAATGGGACGGGTATAAAGCGAGGAATAACCCGTAAAAATGCTGGCGCCAAACGTCAGACGAGGATAGTAGGCGCCGCGGGCCACTTCTACGTTCCGCAGGGCGGAGCGTACGCGCAAGTCGGCCGCTTTGATTTCGGGCAAGGCTGCCTGGGCCAGCTCAAACGTTTCATCCGGCTGCGCATCGGCCAACGACTGTTCGTCGGGGTCGGGCAGGTCGGGAGTTGTTACGGACAACGCGCGCGTAGCTGCGGCATTCAGGTTCATAAACTGAGCTAGCTGCAACCGGGCTAGGTCCAGCTGGTTTTGGGCCGTAATAACGTTGTACTGATCGGTAGCTAGCTGGGCTTGCAGATCCAACAAGTTGCTTTCCGCTACGCTGCCCGCCTTCAACAGCACCTTCGTCCGATTTACCTGCTGCTGCGTGCTGTTCACGCGTACTTGGTTCGTGCGCAGCAGCTCGCCCGCTAATACCGTTTGCAGAAAAGCCGACGCCACGTTCAGCGACAGATCGTTGCGGGCCTGCTCTACATCCTTTAGCCCGGCCTCGTAATCCAAGGCGTTGCGCTTTACAATGTTACGCAGCTGAAAGCCCGCAAATAAAGTTACCTGCGCCGTACCCGAAAAATTATTCGTGCGCGTGGTCTGATCCTGGAAGATGTTCGTCAGCGGGTTGATGTTGGTACCGTAGTTCCAGGCCTGCGTGCCCGAGAGGTTCGCCGTGGGCAGCAGCGCCGCCTTGCTCTGCCGCAAGGTCGCCGAAGTCAAATCGGCCGTCAGCAGGCTCTGGCGCACCGTTAGGTTGTTCTGCAAAGCATAATCGACGGCGCCTTGCAGCGTCCAGGGTCCTGAGGGGGCTGCCTGTATGGCTCCGGCCGGCGGCTGAGTGGGCGGGGTAGTCTGGGCCACGGCGCCCGCATGCACTACCAGCCCTAGCCCTAAGCCGACGCCAGCCCTAACCAGGGAGCGAATAAGCAAAGTAGAATTTTGTTTCATGGGCTAAAGGCAACTATAAATCGATGTTAGGAATATAGGTAACGCGGTGTACCCAACTTAATTGGCGCAAATAAGCCAACGTAATGTCCTTGATACCCGAATCCATTTCAATAAACTGCCGGGCGACGTCGTGCTTGCCTTTGCGCGAGACAAACATGGTGGCAATGTTGCAGTCATCGTGGGCAATGACGGAGGCAATGAAGGCAATGGAGCCGCGCCGGTCGTCGGCATCCACGATGAGCGTGTGCAGCGAGGCGGAGAAGTCGGCCGGGAAGCCATCCACCTCCACAATGCGAATCACGCCGCCGCCCCGGCTCTGCCCAATCACTTCGGCCGTCTGGCCGGTGCGCTCGTCGCGCAGCTGAAGCTTGATCGTGTTCGGGTGCATGGTCGAGGCATTGCCCACGCTCTGGAAGGTGTAGTGCAAACCCGCCTCTTTGGCGTGGTCGAAGGCGTCGCGGATGCGCTTGTCGTCGGTGGCGTACCCGAGCAAGCCGGCCACAATAGCGCGGTCGGAGCCGTGGCCTTCGTAGGTGCGGGCAAAGGAGTTGTAGAAGGTAATGACTGCGTGCGTCGGCAACGACCCTAGGATCCGGATGGCGGCCCGGGCAATGCGCACCACCCCGGCCGTGTGCGAGGAGCTAGGTCCAATCATCACGGGCCCGATCATATCGAAAATACTGCTTTTCTCCGCCATGTACGCGGTAAAGGTATTGGATTCAGAGAGAAGAACAACGCCCGGAAGCGCGTCTGTTCATTAGATGTTTATGTCCGGGTTTAGGTTGCCTCTGCCGGACTGATTTGGTTGGTTTTTCGTTCTTTGCAGCGTCGGCTGTCGTGCGAAGCCTGTGCTTCGCGTGTCATGGAACAACTTGCACTAGCCAGACCTAGGTTGAATCGTTCCATGACACACGAAGCACAGGCTGGCTAGCGCCTTCCTGCGCTTCACGCTCCACAGTTGCGGGTTCCTTTCCGCGTTGCTTTCTCATGTCTGAATCTATCTCCGAATTCTCACCCGAAGTACTCGCCCAGCTTCGCCGCCTTCAGCAGAAGTATGCTGCTGATGGTCAGGACCTAGCTGCTTACCTTGAAGGCCTGTACTACGCCGACTACGTCAATTACTGGGACTATATCGAGCTTGACACGCTGCTGAGCTTGCAACGGCCGCTCACCCAGATTCCAGACGAGCGGATTTTCATTATGTATCACCAGATTACGGAGCTGTATTTTAAACTCTGCCTGTGTGAATACGAGCAGATTGGCGCCCTGCAACAGCCAACTCTCAGTGAAATCGTGCTGCGCGTGGGCCGCATCAACCGCTACTTCGAGAACCTGATTGACTCCTTCGATGTGATGGTCGACGGCATGGACAAGCAGCAGTTCCTGCAATTCCGTATGGCCCTGATGCCGGCCTCGGGTTTCCAGAGTGTGCAGTATCGCATGATCGAAATTGCCAGCACCTCCCTCGATAATCTGCTCGACAAAGAAAAGCGTCGCCTGCTCGGCGAAGCCGCCGCCCACGACGAGCTGATGGGCTGTATTTACTGGAAAGCCGGCGCAACGGTGGAAGACACGGGCGCCAAAGCCCTCACGCTCATTCAATTCGAAGAAAAGTATACGCAGCAGCTCACCGCCCACGCCGCCGAATACAAAGACCGCAATCTGTGGAGTGTGGTGCAGCGCCTGCCCGCCGATGAGCGCCAGCACCCGCGCCTGCTGCGCCAGCTCAAGCAGCTCGACGTGAACGTGAACGTCAACTGGCCGCTGATGCACTTCAAATCGGCCGTGCGCTACCTCCAGCGCGACCCCACCGACGTGCCCGCCACGGGCGGCACCAACTGGAAGAAGTACCTACCTCCCAAGTTTCAGAAGCGCATTTTCTACCCCCAACTTTGGAGCGCGCAGGAAATGGAAGATTGGGGTAAAGGCTGGGTGGAGAGTATTTTGGAGGATAAGCGGTAAGTCAAACATCGACGGATACGATCTTTAGGTATGAAAACTATCCTCTCCGACAAGAGCTTCCGCCTGGCTATTATCATCTCGCTTAGCTTTCTATTAATTGGTTTCTTACTACTTCACTACCACCTAATTGCTTACGGCTGGGCGTTTTTTATTTTATTACCCATCGTTACGGGCATTGCCATCGGGGCGCTGCCTAGCATCAAATGGGCGTATCGGGGGCTAGCCGTTAGCCTAGCTATTTTTCTGATACTCTTGCTAGTAGGTAAGTTAGAAGGCATGATTTGCGTTCTGATGTCGCTGCCGATTATTGTGCCGCTTCTGTTTCTGGGGAGCGTTATTTCCCTGCTACTGAAGCGGTATGAACAGCTAAACGAATCGACCAATTTAAATACCCTAGCTCTCCCCTTTCTAGTGTTTCTGCTGTTTGCACCTGTTGATAAAAAGCTCAACTCAGCGCTCGAAACGATAGAAGTCTATTCAAGCACTGTCCTACCCTATTCGGCAGAGCAGGTTTACGAACAGATTAAATCTGTTGACACGCTTGATACCTATAAGCCATTTCTACTGCGCATTGGCTTGCCTATCCCGCAAAAATGCGTGCTGGAACAGGAGAAGGTAGGTGGTTTGCGAACCTGCTATTTCGAAGGAGGAAAAATAGTAGAACGGATTACCGCTCTTAAAAAAGGCGAGCTCCTGAAAATGGATATTATCGACTACCAGCTAACAGGCAGGAAGTGGCTAGGATTTAAAGAAGCCATCTATCTCTTTGAGCCAACCAGAAACGGGCAGACGAAGCTTACCCGAATCACAACGTATACCTCCGAACTAAAGCCTAGGATGTATTGGGAGCCTTTGGAGAAAATAGCTATTGAGCAGGAGCACCAATACGTTTTTGACAACCTAGCCCAGGATCTACAGAGCGCCTACGAAATCATGCCTGAGCATTAAGCACCTCCTGACACAATGATGCATCGTGCGTGGGTCTATTAAAAAGGAAAACCTAGCTTTCACCTCCAGAGGAGCGAAAGCTAGGTTCAAGCACGATTCAATGTTTTTCAATGGTAATTACGCCATTTGCCAGACCGCTACAAATCGCATGCTGGCAGCCGTTTTCCCGAGAATCAGGCAGCTAGTTCAGAAGCCTACATCGACGACTTACCGCCGCTGCTTACCGTGAAATCAACTTCCGTATTTTCCCACAGCATGGCCACTTTGCCCGTCTTATCCAGGTTGATGGTGAAGACCTCCGTGAGTTGGGCGGTCTTCTTGGGCTTCACTTTCACGCGTAGCGCATCCTGCGCGGCATCGTACTTGTAGGCGCCCCACTGGTCGGCGGTTTTGTTGAAGATGATGGTCCACTCGGTTTCGCCGGGGATGGTGAACAGGCCGTATTTGCCGGCGGGCAGCGTCTGGCCTTCGATTTTCACGTCTTTGCTGACCTCAAAGGTGGTGGCCTCGTTGGCACCCGTGCGCCACACTTTGCCATAGGGCTCCAGTGTGCCAAAAATTTTGCGGCCTTTCACCGACGGCCGGCTGTAGTCGATGGTAACGGTGGCACCGCCTACTGTGGCCGTTGCTTTGGCAGGCGGGCTTGGTCGCTTGGATTTATCTTCCGGTGCTTTGGTGGTTTGGGTGGCGGTCGTCGTCTGGGCGAGGCTGGTGGTAGTTGCGGCCGCGAGCAGAAACAGCGTCAGGCCCAGGCTTGGGGCAAGGCGGTTGGCGAGAAAGTTTTTCATAGGAGTTGTTTTGGGAAAGAAACCGTGTGCGGATACAAAGGTTAAGTACCTGACTTTATTGCTCAAAGTAAGCGGTTTTCTCGTTGCGGGCAGCAGGCACCTAGGGTTGCGAAGCTGAGCGCTGGAAACCTTCGGGGCGTGAGGCGGTAATACGAGGCAATCGGATTTATCTCCGCGCGCTGGCCGCTACGTTCCTTGGCCGGGCGCGTTTTACTACTCTCAACTTCATGGCAGCAAAACTTTTCAGCCCGTTCCGTCTGCGGGGCATTGAGCTTAAAAACCGCATCGTAGTTTCACCGATGTGCGAATATTCCAGTCAGGATGGCTTTGCTAATGACTGGCACCTAGTACACCTGGGCAGCCGGGCCGTGGGCGGCGCCAGCCTCATCATCTTCGAAGCCACCGGCGTATCGCCCGAAGCGCGCATCACCCCCGACGACCTAGGTATCTGGAAAGATGAGCACATCGAGGGCCTGAAGCGTATTACCTCTTTTCTGGAAGCGCACGGCTCGGTTTCCGGTATCCAACTGGCTCATGCGGGCCGCAAGGCCAGCACCTACAGCCCCTGGACGGGCGAAGGCGCGGTACCCGAAAACCTAGGTTGGCAGACGGTAGCGCCCAGTGCCATTCCGTTTTCCGACACCTATCCCCTGCCCGTTGCTCTTGATCAAGAAGGCATTCAGAAGGTAATCGACGATTTCCGGACGGCCACGCAGCGCTCCTTGGCGGCTGGCTTTAAGGTCATTGAGATTCACGCGGCCCACGGCTACCTACTCCACCAGTTCTGCTCGCCGCTGAGCAACCAGCGCACCGACGAATACGGTGGCTCCTATGAAAACCGCATTCGGCTGCTGCTCGAAGTAACCGAAGCCGTGCGCGAAGTGCTGCCCGCTGATCTTCCGCTTTTCGTGCGCATCTCGGCCACCGACTGGACCGAGGGCGGCTGGACGCTCGAAGATTCTATTGCGCTGGCTAACATTCTCAAAACCAAAGGAGTCGATCTGATCGACGCTTCCACCGGCGGCAACGTTCCCCAGGCTAAAATTCCTGTGGGGCCCGGCTATCAGGTGGAATTTGCGGAGCGCATTAAGCAGGAAGCCGGCATCCCGACCGGCGCGGTCGGCATCATCACCAACGCCCAGCAAGCCGAAGCCATCCTCGAAAACAACCAGGCCGACCTGATTTTCATGGCCCGCGAGTTCCTGCGCGACCCGTACTTCCCGCTCCACGCGGCCCAGGACCTAGGTGTGGATGTGGAATGGCCCGTGCAGTACCAGCGCGCTAAGCGCGTTAAGTAACTCATAGATAAGCATTTTAACAAACAGCCGGATCTGATAAGTCCGGCTGTTCTGTTTATGTCCGAACCTAGGTTATGACGCCAGTTGCCTTCATTTATCGGGGCTTTCAGGTACGTTGACCGGGTGAGTAGCTGCCCTGTGCCTCTCCTACGCGGTGCTTCCCTGGGGTGCGTTTAGGAGGTGCGTGCAACCAAAGAGTGCTAAATTGCCTCTCCATATAAAACTGCACCCCTAGTCGTACCATGAAAAACACGCTCATAGTGTTTGCCTGCTTTTTACTGGCCAGCTGTAGCCTAGGCTCCGAGAATACCTGTCGTGGTAGCGCTGTAACGTACATAGCGCAGGCAACAGGCCCCAGAACGAGCCGGGCTAATGAGGATGTTAAATTCACGGTTTCTTTTGCAGCCGAGAACAGCTGTGGCAAGTTTGACAAGTTTATTCAGGAACGCGTAGGCGACTCGGTGAAGGTAGCGCTAAGTGTCAGCTACGACGGCTGCGTCTGCACGCAGGTTGCGGTGCCTATTCAAGCAGATTACACGTTCAAACCAACCCAGCCGGGAACGTATTACCTCAAATTTTTGAGTGGCCCCACGACCTATACAGTCGATACCCTGACGGTACAGTAACGAAGCCCGAACTACTCCAGCAGCTTTGTTGTCTGCTTAACAACCTGGTTTAAAGGTTAACTCCCTTTCGCCCATTTCATGTCTGAGAAAAAAGAAATAGAAGTGCTGCTTCCGCCGGAAGTGGCCTACGATGAGTTTGCGCGCTACCGGGCGCTGCTGGAAGCCGCTGGTCTGCGACCCGGCCAAGCCGATTTTGTGCACCTGCGCCGCCGCTCCATCGATGCGCGCGGCCGGCAGCCTCTGGTGCGGCTGCGCGCCGATGTGTGGCTTTCGCCGCCTCCTACCGACCTGTTTGGCCCCTGGTTTCGCTACCCCGACGTCAGCCACGCCCGGCGCTCGGTGCTGATCGTGGGGGCAGGTCCGGCCGGTTTATTTGCCGCGCTTCGGGCTATCGAGCTAGGTATCAAGCCAATTGTGGTAGAGCGGGGCAAAGACGTGCGCACGCGTCGCCGCGACCTGGCTGCGCTCAACAAGGAGCATATCGTTAATCCGGATTCCAACTACTGCTTCGGCGAGGGTGGCGCAGGCACCTATTCCGACGGCAAACTGTACACGCGCTCCACCAAGCGCGGTGATATTCAGCGCATTCTGCGCATCTTCGTGCAGCATGGTGCTACGCCCGACATTCTGGTGGACGCCCACCCGCATATCGGCACCAACAAGCTGCCGTTGGTGGTAGCCGCCCTGCGCGACTCGGTGCGGCAAGCCGGCGGCGAAGTGCGCTTCGACACGCGCGTGACGGATCTTGTTCTGGAGCAGAACCACCTACGCGGCGTAGTCACGGCCACCGGCGAAAGCATTGAAGCCGACGGCGTTATCCTGGCTACCGGCCACTCGGCCCGTGATATTTACGAGCTGCTCCACCGACGCGGCGTGCTCATCGAAGCCAAGCCTTTTGCCCTGGGCGTACGCGTAGAGCACCCCCAAACCCTCATCGATCAGGCCCAGTACCGCCGTGCCGACCGCGGGCAACTACCGGCGGCTTCGTACTCGCTGGTGCACCAGACGCAGTGGAAAGGCAAGCAGCGGGGGGTGTTCTCATTTTGCATGTGTCCGGGCGGCTTTATCGTGCCGGCGGCCACGGCCCCCGGCGAAGTCGTGGTGAATGGCATGTCGCCGTCGCGCCGCGATTCACGCTTTGCTAACTCGGGCATCGTGGCGGCTATCGAGCTGGAAGACATGGACCTAGGTCAGCACGGACCACTCGCCGGCTTACGTCTGCAACAGGAAATCGAGCAGCGGGCGTGCGCGCTGGCGGGTAATACGCAGCTGGCGCCGGCGCAACGGCTGGGCGACTTTTTAAAGAATAAAGTCTCGCCTGAATTGCTGGGAACCTCCTACCAACCTGGTCTCGTGCCCGTGCGCATGGACGACGTGCTCGGCCTAGGTCTGGCCGAGCGCCTGCGCCAGGGCTTCCGCGATTTTGGGCAGAAGATTCCCGGCTACGCAACCAACGCCGCCCAGATTGTGGGCGTGGAAAGCCGCACCTCTTCCCCCGTGCGCATCCCCCGCGACCGGGATACGCTCCAGCATCCCAACATCCAAGGCTTGTTTCCCTGCGGCGAAGGGGCTGGCTACGCTGGAGGCATCGTGTCGGCGGCCATGGATGGTGAGCGGTGCGCCGAGGCAATGGCAGCTTTAGCTGTTAGCTGATGTTTTTTCGTACTAGTACTGAAAAACTGTTTGATTTCAACCTAAAAAGCTAACAGCTAACCGCTCCTTATGAAAAAGACCGTCGTCATCGGCGCCAGCGATAATCCTGACCGCTACTCCTACCGCGCCGTTAATATGCTCAAAAGGCATGGCCACGAAGTGGTGCCGGTGGGCATCCGCAAGGGACAGGTAGCCGGCCTGGATATTCACACCGACCGACCCGCCGAAGAAAGCGTCGACACTGTGACGCTTTACGTGGGGCCGCAAAATCAGCCCGCCTGGTACGATTACATCCTAGACCTCAACCCCAAGCGCATCATCTTCAACCCCGGCACCGAGAATGAGGAGCTGGAGAAAATGGCACAGGCCAAAGGCATCCGTACCGAAGAGGCTTGCACTTTGGTGATGCTGTCGATCGGCAATTATTAACTTTTCTTACGTCGGTTCCCGCAGAGGAGCGCGGAGGAGACGCAGAGGTCCGCAGAGTTCTAACGTATAAATCGTTGTGCTCTGCGGACCTCTACGCTTCCTCCGCGCTTCTCTGCGGGAAATTATTTTTACGGCCCCAGGCAACCCCAACCTAACCTCCCTCATCTACCCCACCAAACGCCACTTATCGCCTAAAACCTTTACCCTCCGTGACCGAAGCCGACCTCATCGCCGCCTGCCGCCAAGGCAGTGGCCGGGCCCAGAAACTGCTCTACGAACGGTTTGCGGGTCTGATGCTAGGTGTGTGCATGCGCTACCTGCGCCAGCGGGAAGACGCCGAGTCGGCGATGCTGGGCGGATTTGTGAAAGTGTTCCGGGCCTTGGATCAGTATCGGCATGAGGGCAGCTTCGAGGGATGGATTCGCAAGATCATGGTCAATGAGGCCCTGGGCCAGCTCCGCCGCAAGGAGCCCCTGCACCTCGCCATCGACGACTACCCCACCGACCTGGCTACCACGCCCGCCGACGCGGAAAGCCAACTAAACGCCGCCGACATGCTAGCGGTGCTGGCTGAGCTGCCGGCGGGCTACCGCACGGTATTCAACCTCTACGCGCTAGAGGGCTACTCGCACCCCGAAATTGCTGAGCTGCTGGGCATTTCGGAAGGCACTTCCAAATCGCAGCTGAGTAAGGCGCGGGCCATGTTGCAGCGCCGTCTCGCCGTCGCCAACTCCCAGGCGTCGGGGTCAAACTCCTCACCCAAAGAATATTATGCAACCGGAAGATATTGATAAGCTGTTTCGCGATAAGCTTCAGCACCACGCGCCTACCCCGCCCGACTACCTCTGGACCCAGCTCGAAGAGGAGCTGCAACCCGCCAAAAAGCGGCCGGTGATGTGGCTTTATGCCGCGGCGGCCGTGATTGCGCTGCTGCTCGTGGTGGGCGCCGGCTGGCTGCTGCGCGTTCCAAACCTAGGTAACTCGACGCCGGAGCTAGCCACCGTCACAACCCAGAAGCAAACCGAAAAAAATTCTCTCAATCAGCCAACCACCCAGGCAACCGCTCCTTTGGAAGCTGCATCTAAGAAGTCAGAAGCAAGTTCGGAAAGGCTAGCCGCCACTGCTTCCACGGCTCAGGAACCGGCTCCGGCAGTGCACACCGGTCGGCCCTTAGCTCCCGCTCCTGGGTTGCGCCGCGCTGTGGCTCGCACTACGCCCTCCGCTCGCCCCCACACACCTACGTCTGTTTCTACTAGCTCGGCACCGGCTCAGGCAGTGGCCGTTGCGACACCCGCCGTTGCGCATCCGGAGCGCCCGGCAGTTGTCCCCGCGACCCTACCTAGCCCTGAGCCGACTAGTACCCCCGCCTTGGTGGCCGCGGCCGCGCCATCGGGCCCGATCATCGTGGAAGTACGCCGCGAAAGTGCCACGCCGGGCGCCACGGCTTACGCTGCCGACGGCGAAAGCGGGCGTCGCAAAGGACTGGGCAATCTGCTCCTGAAAGCCAGCAAAAAAGTAGGCAACGTCGTGTTGGATGGACGCCAGATCAACCTACCCAAAGTGGCTCTGCCCGAAGTAATTACGGCCCAAGTGGAAGCCTACACCACCGCGCCGCACCCGTAATCAGTTGCCAGTTACCATCTACCAGTTACCAAGCAAGTGTAAACTGGTCCGCACCGAGCAAAAGATGGTAACGGTAGCTAAAACTGAAATTGATAACTGTTAACTGATAACCGACATGAAACGCTTCTTCTCGCTGCTGGCTTTTTTGCTGCTGACGCTGCTGGCCGCGCCTTCCTTCGCTAGAACCACAACTTCGTCTCCGTACACCGATACCATCGTGGTGAAACTGCCCAACCAGGCCGTTATGACGCTGTACGTCAAGAACAAAGAGCAGCTGCGCCAGATGCGCAGCTACAAGCTCGATTCGCTGATGATTTTGCTTGACACCTACATCACGCAGGCCGAAGCTGCGGGCAAAAACTCCAAAACCGGCCAGGTGACGATGGAGTTCTACCCCGCCAAAGACCAGCCCGGCAAGGCCATGCCCGAGCAGATCCGCGTGACCGTGCGCAACGCGCAGAAATCCGCCAGCAACGACCACGTAGAAGTGCGGTTGGGCCCTTCTTTTGGAGTGGTAGTAGACGACAATGACGACGGCGACAACGTGAAGGTGCACGTCGGCCGGTTGGACACCGGCACCCGCGACTCGTTGCGCAAAGTGAAGGCCGAGACAAAGTTTAACCGTCCGCACCACAGCAACTTCAGCATGGACCTAGGTTTGAATACGCTGGTGAATCGTGGCAGCGCTAACTCAGGCCTTGACGTACCATTCGACTTGCGGCCACTAGGCTCCCGCTACATCAGCTTTCAGTGGCGTCACTCCTGGCGGGTAGGCAAAGTAGGCAGTCCGTTCTACATCGTGTCGGGGCCGGAAGTTGCTTTCAACAACTACATGTTCGACAACAATCGTCGGCTGTTTGCCGCTGATTCCTCCGTGTCCTTTATCAGAAAGGAGTCTTCGTTCAATCTGCAAAAGAGCAAGCTAGCCACCACCACGCTCAACTTGCCGCTGATGGCGCAGCTTTATTTCCGCGACCAGAAAGGCCACGAGTCGTTCCGCCTAAGCGCTGGCGGTTTCGTGGGCTACCGCCTCAGCAGCCACACCAAAATCAAGTATGACCAGGATGGCAGCACCAAGAAAGACAAAGACCGCGGCAGCTACAACCTGGAAGACTTCCAGTATGGCCTACAAGGCGTTATCGGCGTGCGCGGCATTGATTTGTTCGTAAAATACAACCTCAACGACTTGTTCAAGGAGAACCGCGGTCCGCAGGCCCAAACGTTGAGCTTCGGTATTTCCTTTCTGTAAGCAGGTAGCGCGAAGCGCAGGCTTCCCGCTGCATTACTAAAAAGCCCGGCAGATGCATCTGCCGGGCTTTTTTTGTGTCAGATACACCACCACCTAGCTCATCTGAACTACAGCTGAAAGCGCTACTTTGGTTTTAATTGCACCTCTCACTTTTACTTTTTCTGCATGAACAACGCCGCTGCTGCCGGCCGCTGGTTGCTGCTGAGCGCTTTACTAGGAACGTTCCTGGAAGGCTGCCAGCCGAGCAACAAATCCACCGCTTCGCAACCCGATTTGCTGAAAGTGAACCTCGACACCACCGTTCGCCCCGGCGACGATTTTTTCACCTACGCCAACGGAACCTGGCTCAAGAAACACCCGATTCCAGCCTCTGAAAGCGCCTGGAGCATTGGCGCGGAAGTGCAGGAGGAAGTGTACGCGCGCTTAAAGGTCATCAACCAGGAGGCGGCCCAGGCCAAAGCAACCGAGGGCAGCGTGCAGCAAAAAATCGGTGATTTCTGGGCCACGGGCATGGATTCCGTGCGGGCCGATAAGCTAGGTATCCAGCCCCTGAAGCCCGAGCTGGACCGCATTGCCGCCCTCCGCACGCCCGAGGATGTACAGAACGAAATTGCCCGCCTTAAGCCACTGGGCGTAAATGCTCTGATTGGCTTATATGTAGCCCAGGACGCTAAAAACAGCGAGAAGATGGCCTTGCAACTCGGGCAGGCTGGCCTAGGTTTACCCAACCGCGACTACTACTTCAACAAGGACAAGCGCACGGCCAACATTCGCAAGGAATACGCGAAGCACGTCACCCGCATGTTTCAACTCCTCGGCCAGGATTCGGTGACGGCCAAGGCCAGCAGCGCCCAGGTGCTGAAGCTGGAGACGACGCTGGCCGGCTCTTCGCGCAAGCTGGAAGCCCTACGCGACCCCTACGCCAACTACAATAAAATGACCGTGGCCGACCTAGGTAAGCGCACCGGCCTCGATTGGCAGACATGGCTCGCCAAGATGGACTTAACCAAAGCCGATACCGTGATTGTGGGGCAGCCGGAGTTCTACAAAACGGCCGGACAGCTCTTGAAAACCACACCCATTGCGGCCTGGCAAGCGTACCTGCAATGGCACCTGGTGAATGCCTACGCCGACAACCTGAGCCGCCCGCTCGACGACGAGCATTTCCACTTCTACGGCACCATCCTGCGGGGCCAAAAGGAACAGCGCGCCCGCTGGAAGCGCGTGCTCGACCAGGAAGAAGATGCTATGGGCGAAATGCTAGGTCAGCTTTTCGTGAAAGAGTACTTCAAGCCCGCTACTAAAGACCGCTACGAGAAGCTGGTGACCAACGTGGTTTCGTCTTTCCGCGAGCATATCCAGAAGCTCGACTGGATGAGCGACTCCACCAAGCAAAAAGCGCTAGTAAAGCTCAGCAAAATCACGCCCAAAGTAGGCTACCCCGATAAGTGGAAGGATTTCTCGGCTCTTAAAATAGACCGCAGCTCTTACGCCCAAAACGTGATGCGGGCGCACCAGTGGTGGTACCAGTACAACCTCGGCAAGCTAGGTAAGCCCGTCGACCGCACCGAGTGGGAAATGACGCCGCAGACATACAACGCCTACTACAACCCCAGCAACAACGAAATTGTGTTGCCGGCCGCCATCTTCGCCGTTCCGGGCCTGAAAGATGAAGACGCCGACGACGCCATCATCTACGGCTACGCCGGCGCCTCTACCATCGGTCACGAGCTGACTCATGGCTTCGACGACGAAGGCAGCCAGTTTGACGAGAAAGGCAACCTACGCAACTGGTGGACGAAGAACGACCGCAAGCTGTTCCAGCAACGCGTAAACGGCATTGTGCGCCAGTTCAATGGCTATCAGGTACTCGACTCCTTGCACATCAACGGCAAAGCTACTGCTGGCGAAAATATTGCGGACCTAGGTGGTATCGTCATTGCCTTGGATGCTTTCAAAAAGACGGATGAGTATAAGAAGGGCGAGAAAATAGCGGGCCTTACGCCCGAGCAGCGCTACTTCCTCGGCTATGCCCTAGGTTGGCAAGGCCACCAGCGCGACGAAGTGCTGGCTCAGCGCGTGCTCACCGACGTACATTCGCCCGCCAACTTGCGCGTAAACGGCCCCTTCGCCGACGTGCCGGCGTTCTATCAAGCCTTCAACATCCAGCAAGGCCAGAAGCTCTGGCGCCCTGACAGTGCCCGCGTGAAGATCTGGTAAGCTGCTTTTAGAAGTGACACAACAAAAAAGCCTTTCCTCAGCAGTGAGGAAAGGCTTTTTTATATAACTAAGACTGTCATGCTGAGCTTGCCGAAGCATCTCTACCGCAATGGTAACTTCTAACGTCCGCAACGAAGCGGTAGAGATGCTTCGGCAAGCTCAGCATGACGGCCGATTGATTCTGCCCTAGATCAACTTATCCGGCGTAATCGGCAGCTCACGGATGCGCTTGCCGGTCGCGTTGAACACGGCATTGGCAATGGCTGGCGCCATACCAATAATGGCAATTTCGCCGATGCCTTTGGTGCCCAGGGCATTCACGTGCGGGTCGGGCTTGTTGACGAAGGCAAATTCCATGTTCGGCGCGTCGGCATGAACGGGTACGTGGTAGTCGGCCAGGTCCTTCGTCACGTAACGACCAAACCGGTCATCAATTACGGCGCCTTCGGTCAGGGCCATGCCGATGCCACCCACGGCGCCGCCCATCATCTGGTTGCCGGCCGTTTTCTGGTTGATGATGGTGCCGGCGTCGGCGCAGGAAATGATTTTCTTCACACGCACTTCGCCGGTGAGCGGATGCACGTGCACCTGCACAAAGTGCACCGAATACGAGTACATCGAGTACTTGTCCCGGTCGTTGCCCGGCTTCGATTCGGTCACGACTTCCACCTCTGCCTCGTTGTTCTGCTTGAGCAAGTCGGCGTAAGCCGCTTTGGCGAGTTTGTCGCTGGCAAGGCTCAGGTGTCCTTCGCTAATGACAATGTCTTCGGGCTTAGCGGCGTTGAACGCAGCGCCGTTCGGCGTAGCAGAAGCTAGCTGCTGTAGCTTCTTTCTCAAGGCAATACAAGCATCCTGCACGGCCGCGCCCACTGTATTCACCGTCGAAGAGCCACCTTGCGAAGGCGCCTGCGGGAAGGTGGAGTTACCTAACTGAAACGTAATCTTTTCGGGCGGCATACCTAGGGTGGTGGCGGCAATCTGCACCATAGCTGTACCCGTGCCGGGGCCGATGTCCGTCGTGGCGCTTTGGAGCACCAGCTGTCCGTTCTTTTGCAACCTAGCTCTTACCGTCGCGGCTCCCCGGTGCGCGCCAAACGTGCCTACGCCCATACCGTAGCCCACCAGCCAATCGCCGGCGCGCACCGCGCCGGGTTGCTGCTTACGGTTTTTCCAGCCGATGCGCTCAGCGCCCATTTGAAAGCATTCTTTCAGGTACTTCGTCGACCACGGCTTGCCGTTGTCAGGGTCGGTGTCGGTGTGGTTGCGCACCCGGAATTCCAGCGGGTCCATGTTCACCGCGTAGGCCATTTCGTCGATAGCCGACTCCAGGGCGAAGGCCCCGGTGGCCTCCCCTGGTCCACGCATCCAGATCGGCGTGCTCACGTCGAGGGAGGCAATGCGGTAGCGGGTCGTCACGTTGGGGCTCGTGTACATCATCCGCGTCTGCTGCAGCGTCGACTCGGTAAATTGCTCGTAGCTAGATGTTTGCCCCACGGATTCGTGCGTAATAGCCGTCAGCTTGCCGTCGGGCGTGGCGCTCATTCCGATTTTCTGCCAGGTGTACGGCCGGTAGCCGACCATCGTGAACATCTGCTCACGCGTCAGCACCACTTTCACCGGGCGACCTGTCTTCTTAGCGGCAATAATGGCAGCAGTTTCGTGAGGCCAGTTGTGCAAACCATTACCGAAGGCTCCACCTACAAACGTCGCAATGACCTTCACATTCGCCTCTGGAATGCCCCAATCCTTGGCAAACGCCCGCTGGGTACCCATTACGGCCTGTGTCTTGTCGTATACCGTAAGCTTGTCGGGCGCTTCCCAATGCGCAATGATGGCTTGCAGCTCCATCGGGTTGTGCATCTCCGTCGGAATCACGTACTCAGCTTCAAGCTTAGTAGCACCGTTTTTATAGGCATCTACTTCGCCGCGCTGATAATCCGCCAGCGGCGACTTGGGGTTCTTTTTAGCTTGCACGGGCAAGAACCCTTTGTCTAGGTTCGCTTCTAGATTCGTCTGGTGCTTGTCCTGGTCGTACTGCGTTTTCACCAGCGACGCTGCGTACCTAGCCCGCTCCAGCGTGTCGGCTACCACAATGGCAATCGGCTGATCGTTGAACAGCACCTTATTATCGTGGAAAACCCGCAGCGGCTGCCCGGCCGTGGGCGGCTCGGCGGGGTGGTCGCGCTCGGCAAAACCCGGCACTTTGGGAGAGTTCAGGTACGTAATAACGGCCAGCACGCCCGGCGCCCGCTCGGCTTGCCGCGTATCGATGCTTTTGATGGTACCTTTGGTAATAGTGCTGCCTACTAGTACGCCATGTACGAGGCCAGGCAATTCATACTCAGCTGAATACTTTGCCGCGCCGGTTACTTTCAGCCGACCATCAACCCGGTTCATCGGCTCGCCAATTGCCCCGCTTTGTTTTGGAGATTGTTCTTTCATAACGCAGATTAGGCGACGGCGGCCGCAGTTTTAAGGGCCTGAACAATAGAGTTAGGGGCCAGCTTCAGCTTGTACTGGTTGTACTTGAAGGCTTTAGCGCCGCGCATAGCGACCTCAGCTGCCTGCCGGAAGGTTTCCTCCGTGGCCGGCTTGCCCACCAAAGACTTCTCGGCTTCCGTCAGGCGCCAGGGCTTGTGGGCCACGCCGCCCATTGCCAGGCGTGCATCCTTAATGGTGTTGTTTTCAATGTTTAGCGCCGCCGCTACCGACACCAACGCAAAGGCATAGCTAGCCCGCTCGCGCACCTTTAAGTAATGCACATTCTTGGTAAACGGCGCATCGGGAATATCGACGGCAGTAATCAGTTCGCCGGGTTCCAGGTTCGTGTCCTTTTGAGGCGTGTCGCCGGGCAGGCGGTGGAAGTCGATGAACGGAATGCGCCGGTCACCTTTCGGGCCGCTTACCAGCACGGTCGCATCGAGAGCCACGAGAGCCACGCTCATGTCGGAAGGGTGCACGGCAATGCACTTGTCGCTGAAGCCAAAGATGGCGTGCATCCGGTTGAAGCCTTCTAAGGCACCGCAGCCGGAGCCGGGCTCTCGCTTGTTGCAGGGCAACGCCGTGTCGTAGAAGTAGTGGCAGCGCGTGCGTTGCAGCATGTTGCCGCCCACGGTAGCCATGTTGCGCAGCTGCGCCGAAGCGCCTGCATTGAGTGCTTGAGCGAGCAAGGGATGCTTTTCCAGCACCAGCTTATCTTCCGCCACCACTCCATTGAGAGCTAGGGCACCAATTCGGGTATTGCTCCCGTCGCGCTCTATTTTGTTAAGCGGCAGCTTGTTGATATCCACCAACTTCTGGGGCGCCATCACGCCGCGCTTCATCAGGTCGATGAGGTTGGTGCCGCCGGCAATAATCTGGGCATTGGCGTCTTTAGCCAGCGCGTCAATGGCAGCTTTCTGCTTGGTGGGCCGCACGTATTGGAACTGGTTCATACCTTCTGGCCTCCGTTTTTAACCTCCTGAATTGCACTCACAATGTTGGCGTAAGCGCCGCAGCGGCAGATGTTACCGCTCATGTACTCGCGGATTTCGTCGTCCGAGTCGGCGTGGCCTTCCCTAATGCACGCCACTGCCGACATAATCTGGCCGGGTGTGCAGTAGCCGCACTGGAAACCATCGTGTTTGATAAAGGCCTCCTGCATGGGGTGCAGCTTGTCGCCGTTAGCCAGTCCTTCAATGGTCGTGATTTCCTTGCCTTCCTGCATCACCGCGAAAGTCAGGCAGGAGTTCACGCGCTTGCCGTCGATGTGCACGGTGCAGGCACCGCACTGGCCGTAGTCGCAGCCTTTTTTAGTGCCGGTCAGACCTAGCTGTTCGCGCAGCAGGTCGAGCAGCGTGGTGCGCGGCTCAATAGATAGCTTGTGTTTTTGGCCGTTAATGTCGAGCCGCACGGGTACTTTCTCGAATGCGGAGGCTACTTTTTCGTCTATTTCGGCAGCCGCGGCTTGCAGCACCGGGCCGGGCGTGAAGGCAAAGGCTGTGAGCAGCGACGACTGCTTGAGGAACGTTCGCCGCGCCTCGTCGTGGTTTGGTTGTTCGGGTTCAGGGTTCATAGCTGTGGGACAAGAAGTATAAGATGGCTTGTAGAACAGAGCAGCAACGTTCTGGGTCAAGCGCTGCAAGGTCAAAGACAAGATAAAACGCCAAGAATTGCCTTCCGGCAGGAAAGCCGCTGGTAGTTGTGAGCAGTGAAACCTAGGTGCGCTCTGGTTAGGTGTGAAGTAGCAGGTCTGCCCTAGATTTGCAACAACTCGTAGGCCAGTAGGTTAACGAAAAAACCAATAATCTGCGTTTTATCCTTCGCGTAGCACCTGAATTTAGCGGAAGATAAAAAATGTAGCAGTATCAACGCCTCCGACCATCTTTGAAAGTCAGTGTACCGCGAAAAGCTATAGCAGGTTGCCGACGAGCTGCTCGCTGAAAACCTAGCCTCAGCTAGGTGCCAACTACGTACTGCCTTACAGCTCGCGGTGAAAGTTATCGAGCAGGATGGCAGCGGAAACAGCCACGTTCAGGCTTTCGGCGCCGCCCGTGCCCGGAATGTAGAGCCGTTGCGTGAGGCGCGCCAGCACCTCCGGCCGCGGACCGTGCGACTCGCTGCCCATGATGAGCACGCCGCTTGGGCGCAGATGCAGGCGGTGCACGTTGTCGCCTTCCAGGTGGGCGCCGTAGCGCGGCAGGTCGGCCGGTAGTGCATCGAGCCAGGCGGGCAGCTCGCGTTGCCAAACCTGCACGCGGGCAAATGAGCCCATCGTGGCGGCCACGGTTTTGGGCGCCCACGGGTCGGCGCAGGTATCGGAGCAGACCACGCCAGCCAGGCCGTACCAGTCGGCCAGGCGAATCAGGGTACCTAGGTTGCCGGGGTCGCGCACTTGGTCGAGGGCCAGCAGCAACGTATCAGCGGCGGGCTGCAAGGGGGTTTCGTCGGGCAGACGTGCAATAGCCAGTGCGGTGTTGTTGGTCGTCAGCGTACCCAGGCGCGTCAGCTCGTCCTCGGAAATAACCTCAACCGGCACGTTTTTAGGCAGTTCCGCCTGGATTTTAGCCGCAAACTCCAACGTTAGAAACAAACGCTCCGTGGTGAGAGCAGAATGCAGCAACTCCCGGACGCTTTTCCCTCCTTCCACCAGAAAAGCCCCGTGCCGAAGCCGGTATTTCTTCTGTTTCAGTTGTTCTACGTAGGTTTTCTGGGCTTTGGAAAGCATAAAAGAGGACGGTAAATGCGGCCCTAAAGTACGACTTAACCTAGGTTGCAGCGTAGCCCCGATGAGGCGGCATATCGGCAGATCAGGATCCGCACAAATACTCGAGCCCCAGCGGGGCGGCACCGGTCGTTGAAACCTAGGTGTCGCCCCGCTGGGGCTCGGTTGGTTATGTGCTCGGCCAGTTACTACCAATATATTGCCCCGCTGGGGCTAGGTCGTAACCTAGGTTACTTATAAAGCCAGCTAGGTTTAAACCGACCACCTAGCATTGGTAGACGACTGCATTGATGTTCATGCCCGCCCCAACGGAGGCCAGCACCACATGGTCGCCGGCCATAAGGGCCTCACTATCAAGCTGGCCTTTCTGTAGCAAGTCTACCAACGTAGGCAGCGTCGCGACGGAGCTGTTGCCTAGCCAGCCAATAGTCATCGGCATCAGGTCCAGATTAGAACACACCTCGCCATACAGTTGGAACACGCGCTGCAAAATGGCGACGTCCATTTTTTCGTTGGCCTGGTGCAGGAGCACTTTCTTCACCTGATGCAGCGATACGCCTGCCTTATCCAGAGCCGTTTTCACCACGGTTGGCACGTGCTGCAAGGCAAACTCGTACAGCTTACGGCCCTGCATTTTCATGAATCGATCCGCTTCACCTTCGTAATCAGGCGAGTACGACTTGCCCATGCTCAGTAAGCCGGCGTACTCGTGGGCGTGCGTTTGGGTATGGTGGGCCAGAATGCCAGCGTTGCCAGTCGAGCTGGCTTCCAGAATCACGGCTCCGCTGCCATCACTAAACAGCATTGTGTCCCGGTCGTGCGGATCGACGATGCGCGATAGGGTTTCGGTACCAATCACCAGGCAGCGGCGCGCATCGCCCGACCGGATGTAGTAGTTGGCCTGAATAACGGCTTCCAACCAACCAGGACAGCCAAAAGCTAGGTCGTAAGCAACGCAGTTAGGGTTCTTTATTTCCAGCCGCGCTTTGATGCGGGAAGCCAGCGACGGCACCAGATCCACCCGATTGCTACCTGCGGTTACATCACCAAAGTTGTGCGCTACAATCAGATAATCAATACTTTCCGGATCGATTCCTGAGCTACTCAAGGCATCGGCAGCGGCCAGCCAACCTAGGTCAGAGGCGGCTTGGTCGGGGCGGGCGTAGCGCCGCTCCCGAATGCCGGTGATGGCGCTAAACCGCTCCAGCGTGAGCGTAGGATCTTGCACGATGGCCGCGCCGGCAGCCGTGAAGAACTGCGCCGTAGCGAAATCCTGGTTGGGAACAATGAGGTCGGGGATGCAGCTACCAGTACCGGCCAGCACAGCTCGGGTCATAGGCTAGAGGGGAAATAGCCACGATAAGCACGGGCTCAATGAATTGGATATGCGCCGGATCTGACAGGCGGGAAACTCGTTTTATTTAACGCGTAAAAACCCAAGCCAGTACCAGCGCGACGCTAAAGATAAGGGTTCTTGTTCAGCTATCGGCTCCCGCAGAAGAAGCGTTGCCCTAGGCACCTAGGTTTTCCCTACGTAAAAGCTTGAAACTCTAGCCACTAAAACGTTCAAAAGCCCGGATTACACCTGAAGCAGCGTAATCCGGGCTTTTGAACGTTTTAATAAGGATGTTAGGCCTTCTTGGCGGCTTCGTAGCGCTTGCCCGCCTCCGACCAGTTTACCACGTTCCAGTAGGCTTTCACGTAGTCGGGGCGCTTATTCTGGTACTTAAGATAGTAGGCGTGCTCCCACACATCGAGGCCCAGTACTGGCGTGCCGCGCTGAATACCAGGCAGATCCATTAGCGGATTATCCTGATTCGGCGTGCTCGTAATAGCTAGCTTACCGGCTTTGGCATCGTAGATAAGCCAGGCCCAGCCAGAGCCGAAGCGGCCGGTAGCGGCTTTGGTGAACTCCTCGTTGAACTTGTCAAAGGAGCCAAAGTCCTTGTTGATGGCGGTAGCCAGCGCGCCCGTCGGCTGCCCACCGCTTTTGGGCGCCAGCAGCTGCCAGAAAAAAGAATGGTTCCAGTGGCCACCCGCGTTGTTGCGGATCACGTCGGGCTGCTTGCTGGCGGAGGCTAACAGCTGGGCCAGCGTCAGCTTTTCTTCGGGCTTGCCCGCCACGGCCTCATTCAGTTTAGAAACATAGGTTTTGTGGTGGGCATCATGGTGAATCTCCATGGTGCGCGCGTCGATGTGCGGCTCCAAGGCATTGAAGGCATAAGGCAGCGGCGGCAACGTGAACGGGCCGTCGGCTATCGGGGTGGCACGGGCCTCGCGCAGGAGTTGCTCGTCGTGGGCGCGGGCCAGCACGGCCGGGCTCACCAGCGCTCCTACCATCGTTAGCAGTCCGTTTTTAAGAAAATCTCGCTTCAGCATGGATATTAAGGAGAAAGAGAAATAAAGAGTAAGCGAAACGCTTGAAGTGCTATTCTACGTAGGAAGCGCCAACCTAGGTCGAGCTTTCTGTTGGCCACAACCACCCAAGAGATTTTAGCAGCGAAATCTTTTATTTTTAAACTATGTACCTACATTTAATGTCTATACATTATACTCGCAGGCTGATTTGAATACAAACTAACAGCCGTTCGAAACGCTCTTAACGACTCACTGCTAACCTGGCAGTTTTACGCCACTTGGTGGCACTATCATTATGGAAACTACCACCTCCTACCCCGTTCATGAACTGATCCGCCAGCGCTGGAGCCCGCGTGCGTACGCAGCGCAACCAGTTGCGCCTGAGACGCTGGAGCAAGTTCTGGAAGCCGCTTCGTGGGCGTTCAGCGCCATGAATGAGCAACCCTGGCGCTACATCTACGCGCATAAGTCAGATACGGAAGCTTTTAACCGCCTGCTAAGCTGTCTGTTGCCCGCCAACCAGGCGTGGGCCAAGCACGCGCCCGTGCTGATGGTTTCGCTCGTAAAAACCCACTACGACAACGGGCAGCTGAACCGCACCGCCATGCACGACGTGGGCGCCGCCAACGCGACCTTGTTCCTGGAAGCTACAGCCCTAGGTCTGCACGGCCACGTGCTGGGTGGCTTCGATCTGGCGCGCACCCGCGAGGTGTTCCAGTTGCCGGAAGGTCTGGAGCCGGTCGTTTTCATTGCCCTGGGTTATGTGGGCACGCCTGATCAGTTGGATGAGCCCTTCCGCACCCGCGAAAGTGCGCCGCGGCATCGCAAGCCCCTTGCTGAGTTTGCCTTCCGCAACGAATTCCCGGACTAAGGCTGTTTTTGCTTTAGCTGATTGATTCTATTGCTTTTACATCAACAAGGCCCGTCATCGTGGTAGATGGCAGGCCTTGTTGATGTAAAAGCGAAAAGCTAGGTTAAGCAACTATACCAGAGCTAGGTGCCGCAGCGTTTTCCAGGCTGGCCCGCTACCTCTTGGGCAGTCTGCCGACGACTTTGCCTGGCAAGGAATGTGCTGCGTAGCAGGGTTCGGCAAAATCTCGGAACTTAGCAGCTCCCGGACGCTGTGTTTCCTCCTGAAAGGCACGGTGCCGGAGCTGGCACTTTTCTGGTGCAGCGCGTGTACGTATTTCGTTCCTGCTTTTGAAATCATCTTTGCCACTTCAGATCCGCCGGGCGCGGATTGTTTTTCTACGCCTCCACTGGCGCGGGCTCCTGGCGGGGTTGGCGCTGGTTGTGTTGTTTGTCGGCTGCTCCCCTATTCGGCTGTTGCGGCCGGGTCAGAATCTACTGAGCAAAATCAAACTGGAAGGCGTAAAGCAGGCTGATGCTGAGCGCCTTGAGGCTTTGTACCAGCAGAAGCCCAACTCGAAGTTTCCGCTGCCGAAGCTAGGTATCTACCAGCTCGGCACGGTGTTCTACGACTCCACGCGGCTGCGCCGCCAGCTGAACGAGGAGCGCGCCAAGTACGACGCCAAGATTCAGGCGGCGCGCCCTGATTCGGTGAAGGTCGGCAAGCTGCTGACCAAGCGCGAGCAGCACGTGCAACGCCACCAACTAGCCATCGACAAGGGCAACGCCATCATGCGGCTGGGCGAGCGGCCTGTGGTATACGACACAACACTCACGCGGCTTACCGTCCAGCAAATCAGCACGTTTCTGCGGTCGCAGGGCTTCTTTCGCAGCCACGTTGCGACCACCGACACGGTGCAGGACCGCCAGGTAACCGTGACGGTGCATGTCACGGAGAACAAGCCTTTTACCTACGAACGCCTCGACTACGACATTGCCGACTCGGCGGTGGCGCGCGTGGTACTGGCCAGCCAACCGGCCTCGCTGCTGCACCTGCACGACCGCTACAACGAGGAAGTAATCGGGCAGGAACGGGCGCGCATTGAAGCCTTGCTTAAGAATGCGGGCTACTACGATTTCCGCTCGCAGTACATCACACTGGAAGCCGATACGAGCTACACGCCCGGCACCGTGCGCCTGCGCACGTTCGTCGCCAACCCCGGCCCGAATGAGTTTCACCACGTCTACACCATTCGCAACGTCAACTTCCTGACGGATGCCGGCGCGACGCGCTTTGGGGTGCAGCGCGACACCATCGTGCGCGATTCGGTGCGCTACCTAGCTTTTCAGCACCGCTTCAATACCAAAGTGCTGGACCGCAAGCTAGCCATCCGGCCCAATCAGCGCTACAACCTTCAGAATACCCTACTGACGCAACGTCAGCTCGCCGACCTGGATATTTTTCGCTTCAACACCGTGACCTACCGCCGCGTGCGCACGGTAAGCGGCGACACCACCAGCCGGCAGCTGGATGCGTTCATCAACGCATCACCGACGAAGAAGTACCAGGAAACTACGGAGCTAGGTGGCACTTACGTATCAGGCAAACCGGGTCCTTTCGCTAATGTGCGCCTGAAAGTCCGCAATGTATTTGGGGGCGCTGAAATCTTGGAAATAGGATTACGTGCTGGTTTTGAAGGTCAGTATAACCGTATAACAGGAAGGAGTATCCTTACCACGCAGCTAGGTGCCAACGTCAGCCTCATCTTGCCGCAATTTTTAGTACCCTGGCGCCCTGATCGTTTTCTGACTCGTTACAACCCTAAGACGCGCTTCAATGGTATCTACACCTATGTGCGGCGCCCCGAGTACACCCGCACCAACCTAGAGGGCACCTACGATTATATCTGGCAGCGCTCAGTTTATCATCAGTACGTGCTAACGCCGGTGGACTTAAGCCTGGTGAATGCCAGTCGGATTGCTCCTTATTTCCAGAGCTTGCTCGACTCGCTGGCCCTCACAGGTAGTCCGCTTATTCGCAGCTTCACGCAACAGTTCGTACCCAGTATGAACGCTACTTCTCTTTATAACTCCAACGACTTCAACCAAACCCGAGACGCCCGCTATTACCGTTTGTTTGTGGAAGTAGGCGGTCTGACTCGGTCGTTGTATCAGCAGGTGCTCAACGACCGTAATATCCAGGTGTACAACTTTGCCCGCTTAGCCCTAGACTACCGACGCTATATAAAGCTGGGGCCGCAGTCATTTTTTGTATATCGCTTTAATGGCGGTGTCGCCCATGCTCTGAGCAGCACTGAGGTAGAGCGAACGGACCCTGTTACCAAAGAGACAACGAAGATCAGGCAGTATATTATTCCTTATGATAAATACTTCTTTGCCGGGGGTGCCTCTAGTGTGCGTGCCTGGCGGCCGCGGCGCCTAGGTCCTGGGAGCTATGCCACGACTTACAATGTGGATCAAGATGGGCAATCTGTATTAGTTCGCAACTACAACGTGGAGCAGCCTGGTGAAGTCTTGCTGGAAGGCAACTTGGAATATCGCTTTCCGGTGTACAGCTTTATTAAAGGAGCTGTTTTCACTGATTTTGGCAACGTCTGGAGTTTACAAAAAAACGAATATCGAGAGGGCGCAGAATTTAAGGCAAATGGGTTCTACAAGCAATTTGCCGTAGGCTCAGGCATTGGTATCCGCCTGGATTTTACCTTTCTGATTCTGCGTCTGGATGTTGCTACCAAGGTGTATGATCCTTCAGCCGAAGGCAGCAATTGGGTTTTGCGTAAATTCAGCTTACGCAGCGGCAACCTTAATAATATTAACCAAGACGCTCCAACCGCCTTCAACCTAGGTATCGGGTATCCTTTTTAGGAATGTTAAAGGTTGAGTGTTGAATGGATGTTCTAGTTATGCAAACTTCCCATTCAACACTCAACCTTTACCACTTAAAACTTCAAAAGCTCCGCCAGTGCGGCGGCTACTTTTTCGGGCGTGGGCAGCATCTGGCGTTCCAAATCTACGTTCAGGGCAATGGCAGGCAGATTGGCCGCGCCGAGTGTGAAGACAGGAGCATCCAGGTCCCAATAACACGTGCGCTGAATACGGCCTGCCAATGATTCGGCGAAGGAGTTTAGCAGCGGCTCCTCGGTGAGCACCAGCACTTTGCTATGCGTGCGCACGGCTGCTTCGACGGCCTCAAAATCAAGCGGATTGAGCGTACGCAGATCCAGAATTTCAACCTGCCCAGCAAACGGACGACTTGCCGTTTTGGCCCAATGCACGCCCATACCGTAGGCGATAACCACGCACGTAGCGCCGCGCCGTAGCTGCTCGGGGTCGGCGGCTTGGGCTACAGCGGCTTTGCCCAGCGGAATGACGTAGCCGGCAGCCGGCTCAAGCGTTTTGGCGTCTTCCGTGCCCGGCACTTTGCTCCAATACAGACCTTTATGTTCCAGCAATACTACCGGATTCGGATCAAGAAAGGCCGAACGGAGCAGACCCTTCATGTCGGCGGCGTTGCTCGGATACACCACTTTGATACCCCGAATGGTGAGCAGCGTGCTTTCAATAGAGCCGGAGTGATACGGCCCGCCGCCGCCGTAAGCCCCCACGGGCACCCGAATGAGCGACTGCACCGGAAACTGCCCGTTGGAGAGATAACAGGACTTGCTTAGCTCCTCTACTAGCTGGTTCAGGCCCGGCCAGATATAGTCGGCAAACTGAATTTCCACGATGGCCTTCGCGCCCACCGCCGACATACCGGCCGTGGAGCCAACGATATACGCTTCCTGAATGGGCGTGTTGAACACGCGGGCGTCGCCGTACTTTTTGGCCAGCAGCGCGGCTTCACGGAACACGCCGCCTAGCTCCCCACCCACATCCTGCCCGTAGAGCAGCGCCTCCGGAAACTCACTCAAAATTTCATCTACTGCGTGCAGCGCGGCATCGACCATCAATACTTTTTCGGCACCTGCCGGAGCACGCTCACCGGTTTCCTGAGTGACGGCGGGTGGGGCAAACTCGTGGTCGGCGAAGGTGGCCGGGTCGGGTGATGGTGCGGCTAGGGCGCGTTGGTAGTCGGCCAACACCAGGGCGCGGGCGTCGTCGGCGAACCGCTGTAGCTCGGCTTCTGCAATACCTAGGTTCAGCAGTTGCTGGTGCAGGCGCGGCAGCGGGTCGAGAGGAGTGTGCGCGGCTAGGTTGTCGCCGCGGTACCACTCGCGCCGCACGCCACTGGTGTGGTGGCCCAGCAACGGGCACTTGGCATGCACCAACACCGGTCCGCGCGTACGCCGCACGTAGTCGAAGGCCCGAGCCAAACCAGTGTAGCTGCTGCCAAAATCAGCGCCATCGACCCGTAGCCGGTGCAGCCCCTTGAAACCGGCGGCAAACTCGTAGGCATCCATCGCGCGCATCTCACGCCCCGTGGCCGAAATGCCCCAGTCGTTGTCCTGCACCAGGTAGATGATGGGCAGCTGGTGCAGCACCGCCATTTGCAATGCCTCCGACACCTCGCCCTCCGTCATGGCGCCATCACCAATGGAACACAGCACGACTGGCTTCGCCGAATGATCAGTGAACAAAGAAGACTGAGCAATGCCGTTGGCCGCCCCCCCTAACCTAGGCTGCTCCAATTGTTCATTGCTCGTTGTTGATTGTTCATTCTTCAAAATCCCTTGGCTTTCCAAGTACTTGATGCCGTGCGCCATACCGGTTGCCGGAATGGCCTGCATGCCCGTAGCCGAGCTTTGGTGCGGAATAGTGGGGAAACCAGGGCGCCGCAGCGAAGGGTGGCCGTAGTAGGTGCGGCCGCCGGAAAACGGGTCGTCGCGCTTGGCCATGAGCTGAAGCATCAGCTCGTAGGGGGTCAGACCTAGGCCTAGCAGCAAGGCGTCGTCGCGGTAATAAGGGGCGGCATAGTCGGTGGGGCGCAGGTGGAAGGCCGCGGCTAGCTGGATGGCTTCGTGGCCACGGGCCGTGGCGTGTACGTAGCGGCTCGTAACTGCCTTATTCTCTTCGTAAAGGTGGGCTAGCTCGCTGGCCACGCGCATGAGCCGGTAGGCGCGCAGCAGCGTTGGGCGGTCGGGCGCATCGGCCGGGCGAAGAAAGGATGCAGCAGAAAAGCTAGGTTCGGGGGTGGCGTTGGGCGAGGTCGACATGGGCGGAAATAGAACGGAACGAATTTACGGCTTCGCAGCCAGAGTTGACGGCTAGCAGCGTTTTCTGCGTAATTTTGCGGCTGTTTACGCCTTTCGGTTTGTCAGGAACACCTTGAGGCACCTAGCCTCGCAATCCTGATTTATCTATTGCCTAACCAGCAGTAACCACCTGACTTCCAGCCTGTGGAATCTTCAATTTTGTCTTCTCCCTCCACTTCCATCCCAAACTTGCGTACTGCCGTTGAAGACTGGATGCGCGATTTTCAACGCCGGCTTTGCGGCCAACTAGAGGCTGCCGACGGTGGAGCTAGCTTTCAGACCGATATCTGGGAGCGACCCGGAGGCGGAGGCGGCACTTCCCGCATATTAGAAGGCGGCGCCATCCTGGAAAAAGGCGGCGTTGGGTTTTCGGCCGTGCATGGCGAAATGAGCGCCCAAGCAGCTAAGGTGCTGCTGATGCCGAATCCGGAATTCTTCGCCACGGGCGTATCCGTCGTGATGCACCCGCGCAGCCCACGCGTGCCGATTGTGCACATGAACGTGCGCTACTTCGAAGCTGGCAACGGCGAGGCGTGGTTTGGTGGCGGCATCGACCTCACACCTATTTACGTGGATGAGCAGCAGGCCCGCTGGTTCCATGAGCAGTTGCGAGCCGTATGTGAGCAACATGATCCTAGCTATTATTCCCGCTTCAAAGCCTGGGCCGACGATTATTTTTACCTGCCGCACCGCCAGGAAACGCGTGGTGTGGGCGGCATCTTCTTCGACCGCCTCACGGTGGGCAAGGATGGGGAAGCCGAGCAGCTGTTTGCCTTCGTGCGAGCCGTGGGCGATGCTTTCGGCCCTATCTACACCGAACTAATGCGCCAGAACAAGGACTTGCCCTTCAGCGAAGCAGAAGAAAAGTGGCAACTGGTGCGCCGCGCCCGCTACGCCGAGTTCAACCTAGCTTTCGACCGTGGCACGCGCTTTGGCCTGGAAACCGGCGGACGTACCGAGAGCATCCTGATGAGCCTGCCGCCACGCTGCGAATGGCACTACAACCTTCAGCCCGCTCCTGGTTCACCCGAAGCCACTACCCTGGCCTGGCTCCGTAAAGGCGTAGACTGGGCCGCATTACCCGCCGAGACTTCCGCTTCCCTTGATTGAGTCCTTACGAAACCTGGATCGGTGGCTGTTAGTCGCCGCCAACAACCATCACTCCCCTTTGCTGGATAAGTGGATGGTTTTCTTTTCCGAACGCTTCGTTTGGTTTCCGGCGTACTTGGTTATTCTGGTCGTGCTGGTGTACCTGTTTCGCCGGCGCGCGCTGCTGCTGCTGCCGTTGCTCGGCCTGAGCGTAGCGTTGGCTGATTCGGTATCAAGCCGCTTTTTCAAGCCCTACTTTGCCCGCCTGCGCCCCTGCCACGATCCGGAGCTGTCGGCCATGCTGAACCTGGCCAACGGCTGCGGCGGCCAATTCGGCTTTATTTCCTCGCACGCGGCCAACTCTTTTGCGCTGGTGGTATTCCTCTGGATTGTGTTGCCCCGGCGCTATTGGGTGGCCAATGTTCTGCTCCTGATCTGGGCGATACTGGTGTCGTACAGTCGCATGTACCTAGGTGCCCACTATCCCAGCGACGTTGCGGCCGGCGCTACGCTGGGCAGTTTGCTGGCCTGGCTTTGCGCCGAAATCTACCGGCGCAGCGTCGTACGGTGGTGGCCCAGCCTCTCCCAACTTGCCTAATATTAGCAGGCGGTGCCCTAACCTTTCACTACAATCTTCCACAATTAGGAAAACAGTAGGTTAGGCATAGGTATAAAGACAAAAAGCCGCTGCTATAGCATTAGCAGCGGCTTTTTTGTGTCATATATTACTTAGCCGGCTTGCGGTTGCCGGTATGACCGTCGCCCCGGTCACCTTGCCCGGGCTTGCTGGTGACCTTGGAGTTCTTGCGGTCATCGTCCGACAGGGAACGGTGCAGGTCTACTTCGCTGGTGAACTGGCCTTTTGCATTACGCCGCACGTAGCGCTTATCACCGGGATTAGGCTCGATTAATTCTCGCTTGGACTTCGACATAGTAAGTTGATACGCTTGGCATTAGGCAAAAGTTTGGTCCAGAAGTCGCATTTGCCAATCCCCAAATAAGGACTGTTATCTTCTATACCTCTAAGCCGTTAAACCGGTTCAGAAATCACAGTTCAACTACCGCCAGGCAAACTTGTTGTGCCTACGGTAATGCGTTGTCTCCACCCCGTATGGTGTGGCTTGCTGAACCGCTGGAATCGACGTGCTTACCTATCCTTTCCGTGCCGGAATTGACCATTTGCAACATGTAAAAGGAGTTATGTCCTAGGGTTATTGCGGGAAGTAGCGAGGTGCTTTATTATCAGACTGATAACGCTCATTTACGCGAGGGCCTTTTCGCGGGCGCGCCGTTGGTACTTCTCAACGGCTGCGGCTTTCCCAGCCTGGAGTTCTGCCAGCAAGCCAGGGTCGACGATGGTGGGGCAATGCTTGGTTCCCCACAACATAAGCTCGACAATAATCGGGATGGTATCCACGCCTTTCTCCGTCAGGCGGTAGGTGAACTTCGATTTCTTATCGGCAGCCACGGCCTTGGTTAAGAGGCCTTGCGATTCCAGGGTCGCTAGGCGGTCAGCCAGAATGTTGGTCGCCATTTTTTCCGCCGACTGCAGAAATTGCCCATAGGTAGACTTCCCGGCAAACACCATGTCCCGGAGAATGAGCAGGATCCATTTGTCCCCCAGCACGTCGAGCGATGTGCTCACGGGGCAGGTAGAACGCTGTTTGAGCACATTCATAACAAAAGGTTTTTCACTTGCTTTTTGCAAGTATTTCACAATACCTTTACACTTGCAATTCGCAAGCAAATATACGCAGGTTTTGCTCTCAACATCACAGGGAGCCCGCTTGGCTTAACCTAGGCAGTTTCCCTATTTATTTAACAACACTCTTAATTCTTTTCACCATGATTTTAGTAACCGGAGCCACTGGTGGGTTAGGCCACGATACTATTGACTGCTTGCTTACAACTACCCCGGCCGCAGAAATCGCCGCCCTCGTGCGCGACGTCAGCAAAGCCACCGACCTCGTGCAGCGGGGCGTCGACGTGCGGCAAGCCGACTACTTTGACTACCCCGCGCTGGTGCAAGCCTTTCAGGGCGTCGAGAAGGTGCTGCTGGTTTCTGCCGTGGCCTTTACCGACCGGGTGCGCCAGCACCGCAACGTCATCGACGCCGCGAAGCAAGCCGGGGTGAAGCACCTGTTCTACACCAGCATCCAGCGCAGCACCAATTTTGTAATGCAGGAAGTCACGGAAAGCGACCTGGCCACGGAAGCCTACCTCAAAGCGTCCGGGCTGGTCTACACCATTCTCAAAAACGGCTACTACTTCGAAGGCCTTAGGTACGTGATTGGGAGCGAAATGCCGGACGCAGAGATACGTTTCCCGGCGGGAGAAGGCAGGATAGCATTCGTCACGCGGGCCGACCTGGCCGCCGCCACGGCCGCCCTGCTGACCAGCGAAGGGCATGACAACCAGGAGTATACCCTGACCGGGAGCGAAGCCTACTCGTTTCACGACATCGCCCGGGAACTCTCCGAGTTAGCGGGCCGGCCCATTGCGTATAACAGCAGCGAGCTGGCGCCCTACACCGTGCAGCAAGTAGCCGCCGGCTTCCCTGAAGCCGTCGCTGGCTTCCTCGCCCAATGGGGTGCCGCCGCCCAGCACGGCATGCTGGCCGGCACGCACGATACCGTCGAGCGGCTTTTGGGTCGCAAGCCAACTTCGCTGCGCGAGTACCTGAAAACAACTTATTTTCCGGGCACCTGACCGCTCGTAGCGGCGGACGATACCTAGGGCATCAAACCAACCGGGCCAGGCAAGTGAGTTCCCATGGAAACTCACTTGCCTGATTCCAGCCGAACCCTACCCGGCTGTTTCTCGGGCAGGCCCTGCACGGCCCGCCCACTTGTTGCTACATAGCTACTGCTAAGTAGTTTGGCTATTTGCCCAATAGTTTGGCCACATACTTCCCCACGATATCAAACTCCAGGTTCACCGTGTCGCCGGGAGCTAGGTCCTGGAAGGTGGTGTGCTCGTAGGTGTAGGGAATGATGGCCACCGAGAAGCTGTCGTCGGTGCTGTCGAAGCACGTCAGGCTGGTGCCGTTGATGCAGATGGAGCCTTTCTCCACCGTCACGCGGCCGGAGCCGGGCTCGTGGCGGAAACGGTAGAGCCAGCTGCCGTTTTGGTCTTCCACGCTTTCGCACACCGCCGTCAGGTCGACGTGGCCCTGCACGATGTGCCCGTCGAAGCGGCCATTGGCGGAAAGGCAGCGCTCCAGATTCACGCGCTTGCCCGGCGCCCAATGACCTAGGTTGGTTTTCTGCAACGTCTCATCAATGGCCGTTACGACGTGCGTACCGGCCGCCGCATCTACGGCTACTACCGTGAGGCACACGCCATTATGCGCCACGCTCTGGTCGATTTGCAGCTCGGCTGCGAAGGGCGAGGTAATGGTAAAATGGCGGTTGGTAGCTTCCGTGCGAACATCCGTGACGGTGCCCAGGGCTTCTATGATTCCAGTGAACATTTCTGAAATGTTGAGTTTTGAGTGTTAAGTGTTGAATGAACTAACGTCTTCCTATACCGGTACACGTCCGATTAACTCAACACTTAACACTCAACATTTAAAACTTCATTTTCCTCTTCCTTCCACGATGATTTTCAGCGTGTAGAGGAACACGCGGAAGTCCATGGCCAAGCTCATATTTTCAATGTAGAGGATGTCGAACTTGAGGCGCTCCACCATCTGCGGGACAGTTTCGGCGTAACCGTATTTCACCTGGCCTAGGCTCGTGAGGCCGGGGCGCACACGGTGCAGGTGGCGGTAGTGCGGCGCCACTTTCACGATCTGGTCGATGAAGAACTGCCGCTCGGGGCGCGGCCCCACCAGGCTCATGTCGCCCTTGAGCACGTTCCAGAACTGCGGTAGCTCATCCAGCCGGACTTTCCGCATGAAGCGGCCCCAAGGCGTGATGCGCGGGTCGTGGTCGGAGCTGAGTGCGGGGCCCATCTGCTCGGCATTCACGTACATCGAGCGAAACTTATAGATGCGAAACGGCACGGCGTGCAGCCCAATTCGATCCTGCGAGTAGAACACGGGGCCCGGCGACGAAAGTTTGACCATCACGGCCGTGAAAGCGTACACCGGCCAGGCCAGCACCAGAAACAACGCCGATACGATTACATCCAACGCCCGCTTGGTTACTTCCTGCCACAGCGGCAGCAAATCCTGCTTGATTTCGATCAGCGGCGTACCGAATAGGTGGTTCACCTTCACCGACCCGAGCAGCATCTGATAGAGGTCGGGCAGGATGCTCACGCGGGCGGGCGTGCCTTCCAGCAGGGTCAGAATCTGCTGAATCATGCGGTGCTCGCTCGGCTCGATGCTGATAACAACCTGCTCAATTTTCAGGGCTCGAATGAGCGCCGGCAACCGCAGATAAGAGCCTCGTGCTGGCAACTCGGCGGCTAACTCCGCATCCACCGTGTCGCCTACTGGCGCAAACCCTACGAGCTTCAAACCTAGGTGGCGGCCGGTGCGTTGCAGCTCGTGGTAGGTGTCACGGGCCAGGGCATTCGAGCCGACCAGCAGCGTATTAAAGGAAATAGCCCCGCTATACACCAGCTTCTGCACGCTCGATACAGCCCACGTCCGCAGTACCGCCGTGATGGTGAAGTGTAGCACGAAGTAGGCCGTAATGGTCTTATAATAAAGCTGATAGTTCTTTACACCCTGGTCATCGAGCAACAACACGAAGAAGATGATGACCGCCCCAATGATCGATACCCTAGCCAGGCGAATAATCTCGGCCAGGCGCGACTTGCGAAAGATGTCCCGGTACTCGCCAATCAGCGCGTAGAGCACCGTCCAGAACACGGCAATCATCGCGGAGGAGCCGACCAGGAAGAAAACGGCGCTTTCGGTGAAATGATATCCTTCCATCATTTCGCTGAGCAGGTACTTGCGCAGCAAAAAGAAAAAAATCCAGGCCAACAAAGCTGCTCCGAAATCGGCAGTTATCAGCTTCAGTTTTTGGAAGGTACGGATCAAGGGTGGTAGCGGCCCATCCGGACGGCCCCGGCAGGCAAGTTGATTTGTGAGACGGAAGCCGTATTTTCGCGGCTGGCGCTGCACTGCGGGGCTTTTCGCCTGCTTTGCACCGCCGCAAAGGTAGGGCAATAAACCGGAACCCGACAATGCCTCCGCCACTCTTCCCCATGCACGCTGATAGTTACCGCCACCGCGGTTTGCGCCGTGCCCTCGTGGCCGAGCTGCGCCGCAAAGGCATCCACGATGAGCAGGTGCTGGCGGCTCTGTCTGTGGTGCCGCGCCACCTGTTTTTTGAGTCCGCTTTCCAGGAACACGCCTACCAGGACAAGGCCTTTCCGATTGGCGAAGGCCAAACGATTTCGCAGCCTTACACCGTTGCTTATCAGACGCAGTTGCTCGACCTAGGTCCGCACGAGCGGGTGCTGGAAATCGGCACCGGCTCGGGCTACCAGTGCTGCGTGCTGCTCCAGATTACGCCCCACGTATACAGCATTGAGTACCAGCCCGTGCTGTTTGAGCGCACGCGCCGTCGCTTGGCTGGCCTGCACCAGTCGGCTCACCTCTTCTGCGGCGACGGCTCCCTAGGTTTGCCTCAGCACGCGCCCTTCGATAAGATTCTGGTTACGGCCGGTTCGCCCAACCTACCACGACCGTTACTCCAGCAGTTGCGGGTGGGCGGCTCTTTGGTTATTCCGGTGGGTGATGCGCAGGCACAGCACATGATGCGCGTGGTGCGCGAAACAGAACATGAGTTTTCGCGGGAAGTGTTTGAAGAGTTTCGTTTTGTGCCGCTGCTGGGGAAGGCGGGGTGGCAAGGGTGAGGCTAGGCTTAGAATAATCAACTTTCTAAATCCTACCTATGCGTTTTTTTGCTTTACTCAGTATAGCAGCTATTATCACTAGCTGTACTCCTAGCACAGATGATAAGATTAAAAACTTTTGGACATGGTTCGTAAACAATAAAGAGAGCTTTGAACATCTCAACGAGTCTAGTCGAGATGAGAAGCTAGACCTAATAATCGAGCACCTTCAACCTATAACTGACGGCTTAGCAGTAGAGGTTTCTAGTGAGATTAAAAAGACACGGGCACTAGTAATTTCACCAGAAGGAGACAAGACAAAATTCTCAGTCGTCCGCAGGATCGTAGATGCAGCACCTTTAATGCAGGGATGGAAAGTAACAGCGTTTAGGCAACGAGACACGAGCGATTTTATCCTGGAGTACCGCTCTCTTAAGTTCACGCCGTCTGAAATGTATTTTCATCCTCTCGTAGAAGGCGACTCGCTCGATCTGATCATCTACTCTAAAGGGATTAAAAACCACAATCCCGATACAGTAGCATTGTACGGGCTCATTACTCTGGATAACGTATTAGGAGAATACGACTGTGTAATGGAAGTGCGTGATTACGACTTTCAAGATCTGGATGATGAAAAAGATAAGAGCGACTTAAGGCCATTGAAGGAACTGCCTAGGTTTGTTGACAATTTTCACCGGACAAACAAGTAAACCGCCGCATCTGCCACTCTCCTATCTTTGCGCCACATTTTCCCGCTGAATAACCTCCACCTGAATGCGCAAACAGAAGCCCGTTAAAGACTCGTTCGTGATTATGACCGAGTTGGTGCTGCCCAACGATACCAATACGCTCAACAACCTCATGGGCGGCCGCATGATGCACCTGATGGACATTGCCGCCGCTATTTCTGCCCAGCGCCACTCCAACCGCATCGTCGTTACAGCTTCCGTTGATAACGTGTCGTTTCAGGCGGGCATTCGGCTAGGTAATGTTATTACGTTGCAGGCCCAGGTTACGCGCGCGTTCAGCTCGTCGATGGAAGTGCACATTGAGGTGTGGTCGGAAGACGTGCCGAACGGGACCAAGTTCAAGTCGAACGAAGCCTTCTTCACCTTTGTGGCCGTAGATCAGTCGGGCCGCCCGATTGACGTGCCGGAGGCGGTGCCGGAAACAGCTGAAGAAATCAGCTTGTACGAAGGAGCGTTGCGTCGGCGGCAATTGCGCTTAGTGCTGGCCGGGCGCCTGCACCCCCGCGACGCCAACGAGCTGAAAGCCCTTTTTGAACTCGAATAAATTCTGTATTCCGTGGATCAGCAGGCCGCTTTAGCCTTTTTCTCAACGTTTTATACGAATACGTCGCTCTACGTGGTAGCGGAGCCGGATGCGGAGCTATTGGCTCCGGCCGCACCCGTAGAAGCTGTTGTGCCGCCGCCTGCTCCCATACCGGTGGTAGCGGCACCAGAACCTAGGCCTGTGGTACCAACTGCTGCGCCTGCGCCAAAGCCAGTTACTTCGCCTCCACCCATTGCACCGCCAGCGCCCGGCAAGCTACCCTCACTGGCAGGCTTAAACCTACAGCCAAGTCCGGCGCCAGCGCCGAAGCCAGTTCCCGAGCCCACACCGGCTCCCGCGCCGCCACCCATACCGGCGCCTAGCGCTCCACGCCAACCTACTGCCACCTCTTCGCCGGTAGCAAATACGCCATTTTCTACCCTAGGCAGCAACCCAAACGGGCTCGTCATTCTGGTGCGCCTGGACCCTGTGCGGTTTCAACGTTTGCCCAGGAACGTGTTCCTCAACAACGTTCTGAAAGCTATCCGGCTGATTGTGGAAGATGTAGTATTGGTTAATGTGGAATCCCATTTACCGGTAGCACTCAGTACCTTGCGCCAAACGTTGGCGGCCAAGCAGATTATCGGATTCGGCAAAAACCTGCTCGACGTTGCCGTGTACAAAACACAACTCTACGAACCCGTGCTGCTGGTCAACGACGTCGCCTACTTACCCGCCGCCGAAATCGAGCTGATTGAGGAAGACAACAGCCGGAAGAAGTTGCTGTGGCAAGCCATGCAGCGAATGTTCCTGAGCTAGGTTTCTTTCTGTAGCGCGAAGCCTGAGCTTCGCGTATCGCTGAACGACTTGGATTAGCAAGACCTAGATCCGGTCGTTCAACGATACGCGAAGCTCAGGCTTCGCGCTACAACTGCATTATAACAAAAGCGGCGGCCTCTTCGGGCCGCCGCTTTCATGTTGCAAAGTTTACAACCTTACGCGCCAGGAATGAGCGAAGCTAGCTTGGCTTCCAGCTCAGGGCCGCGCAGGTTTTTGGCGATGATGCGACCTTGCGGGTCGAGCAGCACCGTTTGCGGAATGGCTTTCACGCCGTAGGTCTGACCAGCGGCGCTTTCCCAACCTTTCAGGTCCGAAACCTGCGTCCAGGTGAGCTTGTCGTTGGCAATGGCTTTGAGCCACTTAGCGCGGTCCTGGTCGAAGGAAACGCTGTAGATGGCGAAGCCTTTATCTTTGAACTTGTTGTACATGCGCACCACGTTCGGGTTTTCCTGGCGGCACGGGCCGCACCACGAAGCCCAGAAGTCGATTAGCACGTACTTGCCCCGTAGCGACGACAGCGCCACTTCCTTTCCGTCGGGTGCCGCCAGCTTGATTTCGGGCGCTACCACGCCAACGGCGGTGGAGCGTAGCGGATCTAGCTTGGCAGCCAGCACTTTCGTGTAGCGCGAATCGGGCAACGCCTTCTTGAACTGCGTCGCCATCGAATCGGCGAAGGTGAACTGCTCATCGGGGTTCAATAAGCTACTCACAACGAACGCCGCTACCGGAGAAGTCGGGTTCTGCCGCACCAGCTGCTTGGTTGCCGCCGTGTTCTGGGCCTGAATGGCAAACGCCGACGCCTGAATTGCCTGCATGGAGTCGGCTTTGCCGGTCTGCGCAGCCTGCTCGTAGCGCTGCTCCAGCTTACTCATGGCCGTTTTCGAGCTTTGCATGATGCGCGTGAGCTGCTGCATCAGCTCAGAATCCTTGGAGCCCTGCACCGAGTAGGTGTCACCTAGCTTTTGGGCGTCGCCGCGGAGTTGCAGGTTGGCGCCATTGCTCAGCATCACAAGCACCTGGTTGGCGTCGTTCACCTTCACCTGGTACACGCTGGCTTCGGGCGTAGTGCCTTTGAGCGTGAAGCGGCCTTTATCATCAACGGTTGCCGTATCGCGCGACAGGAACTGGTTGTCACCTAGCTCGGCCAAATACACTTTCGTGCCGGCGGGCGCATTCGTCAGCTCGCCGCTCACTTCGTAAGCACCTCCGGCTGAATTAGTTGGAGGCGTGGCTTTGTTACAGGCATTGGCCATACCCAGCAGGGTGCCAACTAGCAGAAGACTTTTCATGTTGTGCATCATCTCGGATGAATCGGCCAGCTAGTTACCGGCGAATCGGTTTGCAAAGGTCAGTATTTAGAACGAGAAGTCGCATGGATTGGATAAGAACCAGATGATCCTAGCCTATACCAAGAACGCTAAAGGCCAGTCATTTCGACCAACGGGAGAAATCTCGCGTGCTGACGTTGTGGTTACTAGCCAACGTCAGCACGCGAGATTTCTCCTCCTTGCTTGATGCGCAACATGGTCGAAATGACAAAGACTCCAGGCGCCGCCTGACGTTTTGCGCTTTCTGGTTGAGCTAGCGCTTAAACAAGGCTAGGCCGCGTCTAGTTTCTGGCGCAGCAACTGATTTGCCGCTTTTGGGTCGGCTTTGCCACCGGTGAGCTTCATCAGCTCGCCCATAAACATGCCCGTGAGCGACTTTTTGCCGGCCCGGTACTCGGCCACTTTCGCCGGGTTGGCGTCGAGCACCTGCTGAATCAAGGCTTCCAGCTCGCCCGCATCCGACTGCTGCAACAGCCCTTGCGACTCGGCCGCAGCGGCGGCCGTTTGCGTGGGGTTTTCCAGCAAGTACGGGAAGAGCTGCTTGGATGCCACCGAGTGACTGATCTTGTTATCATCAATCAATTTGATGATGTCGGCGAGGTGCTGGGGCGTGAGCGGAAAGTTTTCCATCGTCACGGCGCGCTCGTTCAAATACGACTTCACGGGGCCTTGCACCCAGTTGGCAGCCGCTTTGGCGTTGGTGGTCAGGCGGCTCAGCTCGTCGAAGAACAGGGCGACTTCCTTCTGATCGATGAGTACGTTGGCGTCATAATCCGACAAACCTAGCTCGCGGGTGAAGCGGGCATAGAGCTGCTGCGGCAGCGCCGGCAACTCGGCCTGCACGCGGTGCAGCCACGCGTCGTCGATGATAACGGGCGTCAGGTCGGGCTCGGGGAAGTACCGATAGTCGTTCATCGTTTCCTTGCTCCGCTGGCCGTTAGTAGTGCCGCTGGCCGCGTCGAAGCCGCGGGTTTCACTGGTCACTTCCTCACCGGCTTCCAGGATGGCAATCTGACGCTCGATTTCATGGTCGATGGCGCGCTGCACGTTGCGGAAGGAGTTCATGTTCTTCACTTCCACCTTCATCCCGAACTGCTTGGCGTCCTTCAGCATCACGGAGATGTTGGCATCGCAGCGCAGCGAGCCTTCCTCCATATTGCCGTCGCAGACACCTAGGTATTCCACCAGCTTTTTAATCTCGGTAAGATAGGCATATGCCTCGTCAGCAGTACGCAGGTCGGGCTCCGACACAATTTCGATGAGCGGCACACCGGCGCGGTTCAAATCCACCAGCGTCTCTACCTCGCCCGCCAAGTGCATCGACTTGCCCGCGTCTTCCTCCATGTGAATGCGCGTCAGGCCGATCTTCTTCTCCGTACCATCGGGCAGGCGAATATCAACGTGACCGGCGGTGCAGATTGGCGTCTTATCCTGCGTGATTTGGTAGCCCTTGGGAAGGTCGGGATAGAAATAGTTTTTGCGCGCAAAGATGTTGTTGCGCGTGATCTGGCAGTTGGTGGCCAGGCCCATCTTAATGGCGTAGTCCACGGCCGTGCGGTTCACGCGGGGCAGCGTGCCGGGGTGACCTAGGGTAATCACGCTTAGGTTGTTATTAGGCAGGGCGCCGTACTCATTCTCGTCCGACGAGTACATCTTGCTGTGAGTCAGCAGCTGCGCGTGTACTTCCAGACCGATAACGGGCTGGTATTTAGCTTTTATCGTTTCGTCCATACTAGTAGGCAATGGGCGCTTTGCTTGATAAGCGACGCTCAAAATTCACTATTTAATCCGAAAGGTAACAGGTACGGTATAAGAAACATCCACGGGTTCCCCATCTTGTTTGCCCGGCGTAAAGGCCTTGAGGTGGCGTACGCCAAACATGGCGGCCTTTTGCAGCTCCTCGTACACGTCCCGCAAATTAGCCGGCACTTCGGCTTCCAACGTCTTCTTATCCGGTCGCACGTTCTGCACCTTGCCGTTCTTATCCACGACAAACAAGATCCTCACGACACCATTCACATGCCGGCACATTGCCTCTAGTGGATAATGCACGTTTTCCATTACGGCCTGCATCACAGCATCTTTGTCGCCGGCTCCTTCCGAATATACCGGCATTACGTCGTAGGAAAAAAAGGCGATTGGGGCACCATCCGGCCCATAACATTCGCCCGACACAAATACGCCCTTCTCGTAGCTTTCCTTGCGCCTGGGCTTGCCATCGGGGTAGAAAGTCAGCCGCTGGCCGTGGAGTTTGCCGCCCACATAATCTTCCTGCATCCGAACCTGTCCGCTCTCGTAGTAGTAGCTGCTGACACCGTGATGAATATGCCGTCTGATATTCAGGTAAGGCACATACGACCGGAGCTTGCCCGACGGATAAAACACGCGCACCGAGCCGCCGACACTGTCTCGGTAGGTAGTCTCGACACGATGATCGGCCCACTTTTCCGACGTTACTTTCACCCTATTGACATCGAAGTACTCAATAACCTTTTGCGGGTCAGTTGAGGGCGCCGTTGATTGCGCCGTTGATTGCGCCGTTGATTGCGCGTAAAGATTGCCACTGCTTGCGCAAAGGGCCATGAGCAACAATAATCTGTTTACCATTTATAATATCCTCTTTTACAGGCAATTTGTTGACGCAATATAAAGCAAAGCTTTATCTAGTACAGAAACCTAGGTTAGCCTACCACCGTCGTATCAATCAACCGTATGGTGCAGGCTACTTCCGCGTATTCCGTCCGGCGAATTAAGCTTAACAGTACCTGCGGACCTAGGCCGGGATTGATAATTTTTCGGGCCAGATTGCACACCATCATATCCATCACTGCGATGTGCGCGTGCTGTTGCTGCGGAGGAAGGTTGGCGAGCAGCGTGGCATTGGCCCACGCCGTTTTGCGTGCCACCCCGATGCTGAAGTTGAGCACGCTGACTTGCTGGGTAGCAGCCACGCGGGTCAGCCAGCGCATGGGCCGCCATACTTCCTCCAAGCACTTCTGAATGTCATCCACCAAGGAGGCAATGACGTCGTTGATGCGGTCGAAATCATTCTTCAGCGCCTTGATTTGCGAGCCCGGCGCGACAGTTGCAGCCGCAATAGCTAGGTCCAGGTTGATGTGCGTGTTGATGCCGAGCACCAGCTGCTGAATGACGGTGAGCGACTGATTAAGGCAGCCGTCAAACGCGTATTTCCACGAGGCGCTGCACGCGGCTTTCTGGCCGTACGCCTGCCAGGCACCTAGGTAGCGCTACGCAAACACGATATCTAGCTTTTCCATGCGGGTCCCATCTTCGAAAGCGCCTGCCGCAATGCCTTCGGCTACAGCCATCGTCATGTGCTTGTACAGAGTGGCGAAGTAGCCCGCTCGGTTCTGCGTCTGCTCGCAGGTTTGCACAATGGTGTCGATGGCCTCTACGACGTCGGAGATGCGGTGCAGTTCCATGGGTACCTAGCTTTGGTGGGAAAACAGGATAAGCTTACACGCCGCAATCAATCAGTATGCAGGCAATATCTAACTCCTGCACGAACTATTCAAATGATTGATTATAAGCGAAAAGGCTAGCACCTTCCTGCCTGTTAGTTGCAGGGAAGCGCCAGCCTTTTGCTTGTCTTACTATGTTGCTTAACCTAGGTTCTTCGCTACAAGCTCTTCCGCTTTGCCAATTGCAGCATCCAGGCCAGCCGCGTTCTTACCGCCAGCGGTAGCGAAGAACGGCTGACCACCGCCCCCACCCTGGATTTCCTTCGCCAACTCGCGCACTAGCGTAGAAGCATTGAGCTTACCGGCTTTGGCAACTTCGTCGTCGAGCATCACGGCCAATTGTGGCTTGCCGTCGATTTCGGAACCGAGCACGGCCACGAGGTTAGGTACCGCCTGCCGCAGGTCGTAAGCTAGCTTCTTGAGCAGATCAGCCGATGATACGTTCACCTTAGCAGCCAGGAAATTAACGCCGTTCAACTCCTTCGCCTGAGCAGCTAGCTGCTCCTTCTGGGCCGTCACGTTTTGTAGCTCAAATTGCTCCAGCTGCTTGCGCAAAGTGGTGTTCTCCTCGCTCAGCTTCTGGATACTGGTCAGCAGGTGCTGTGGGTTGCCGAGAGCTTCGCGCACGGCCGTGAGTTGGTCGAGTTGAGCCTGCACGAAGTTCTCAGCGGCTTCGGCTGTCACCGCTTCGATGCGGCGCACGCCAGCTCCTACGGCGCTTTCCGCCGTGATTTTGAAGAAGCCAATGTCGCCGGTGGTGCGCACGTGCGTGCCGCCGCAGAGCTCCACCGAGAAGCCAGGGTCAAAGGTGATAACGCGCACGAACTCGCCGTACTTCTCGCCGAACAACGCCGTGGCACCTAGGTTCTTGGCTTCGTCGATGGGTACATTGCGGCGCTCGTCGAGCGGGATTTGCTGCCGGATGCGCTGGTTTACCAGCGTTTCCACCTGGCGCAGCTGGTCGTCGGTCACTTTGGTGAAGTGCGAGAAGTCGAAGCGCAGGAGCTTGTCGTTCACCAACGAGCCTTTCTGCGCTACGTGGCTACCAACTACTTCGCGCAGCGCTGCTTGCAGCAAGTGAGTGGCCGTGTGGTTCTTGCGAATCAGCTCGCGGCGGGCGTGGTCGATGCGGGCAAAGAATTCGCCACCTAGGTCTTCCGTGTCTGGCAGGTCGAGGACGGTGTGCACGATGAGGTCGTTTTCCTTTTTCGTGTCAATCACGCGCACTTTCGACAGGCCCGACTCGATGTAGCCGGTGTCGCCAATCTGCCCGCCCGACTCGGCGTAGAACGGCGTTTGGTCGAGCACCACCTGGTACTCAGTTTTGCCTTTCTGCGTCAGTTTGCGGTAGCGCAGGATGCGGGCGGGGGCTTCTTCCAGGTCGTAACCTACGAAGGCTGGCTGCTCGTCGTCGGCGTGCACGATGGTCCAGTCGCTCTGCTCGGCTTCCTGAGCGTTGCGGGACCTAGCTTTTTGAGCAGCTAGCTCTTGCTGAAAACCGGCTTCGTCTACCGTCAAGCCCTTCTCGCGGGCAATAAGCGCCGTAAGGTCAAGCGGAAAACCGAAAGTATCCGACAACTCGAAAGCAGCCTTGCCATCGATGGTACTCCCTTGACTCTTAAAGCTTTCTTCTAACGCATCAATGCGACGCAGACCATTTTCCAGCGTTTTCAGGAAGGCAATTTCCTCTTCCTCAATCACGCGCTGTACAAACTGCTGTTGCTGCTTCAGCTCGGGGAAAACACCGGCCATCTGGTCGGCCAGCACCGGCACAATCTTGTAGAGGAAAGGCTGCTTCTGCCCTAGGCTCGAAAACGCGTAGCGTACAGCACGGCGCAGAATGCGGCGAATCACGTAGCCAGCCTTCACGTTGCTCGGCAGCTGACCATCGGCGATGGTGAAGCTGATGGCCCGGATGTGGTCGGCAATGACGCGGATGGCAATATCCGTTTTTTCGTTCTCAGTGGCGGGTTGGTCGTTCACCGTAGCAGGCGACGTACCGTGGTATTCTACGCCGGCTTCCTTGGCAATGAACTGAATGAGCGGCTGAAAAACGTCAGTGTCGTAGTTGGACTTCACGCCCGACACAGCCATCATCAAACGCTCGAAACCCATACCCGTATCAACGTGTTGCTGAGGCAGTTTTATCAGCGACTTATCAGCCATGCGCTGAAACTCCATGAACACGTTGTTCCAGATTTCAACCACTTGCGGGTGGTCGGCGTTGATCAGCTCACGGCCGGGTTTCTGAGCTACTTCCTCCTCGCTACGCAGGTCAATGTGGATTTCGGTGCAGGGGCCGCAGGGGCCCGTGTCGCCCATTTCCCAGAAGTTATCCTTCTTGTTGCCGGGCAGAATCCGATCGTCGGTTGTGTACTGGCGCCAGAGGTCCTGGGTTTCGGTATCGGCCGTAAGATTGTCGCCTTTGTCGCCTTCGAAGTAGGTTACGTAGAGGCGGTCTTTCGGCAGCTTGTATACTTCGGTCAGCAGCTCCCAAGCCCAGGCAATGGCCTCCTTCTTGAAGTAATCGCCAAAGGACCAGTTACCTAGCATCTCGAACAAGGTATGGTGGTAGGTGTCGTAGCCTACCTCTTCCAGGTCGTTGTGCTTGCCCGATACACGCAAACACTTCTGCGTGTCGGCAACGCGCTTGTAGGGCGCGGGCTTGTTGCCCAGGAAATAGTCTTTGAACGGGGCCATGCCGCTGTTGATAAACAGCAGCGTGGGGTCATCTTTCACCACCAGCGGCGCCGAGGGCACAATGTGGTGGCCTTTCGAAGCGAAGAAATCGAGGAATTGCTGGCGGACGTGAGCGGCAGTCGGTTGAGACATGAGGAAGGAGTAAGAACACAGCGTCGGATTGGCGACGACGGCAATTTTGGCTACTTTGCGACTTTAGGAACCCAAATAACTGAGCTACAAAGGCACTTTTGCAAAGGTAGCCACTTCGTCCCGAAGTCGGAACGCCGTTGTGGTGCGGTTGCCTAGCTCACTTTTCACCTCTTGTCCATGAAATCTCCCTTTTCGCGGCGCCCTGTTGCCATTCTTTCCCGCTGGAAGCCGCAGCTGCTCCTAGGTGTGCTACTTGTGCTGCTAGATTTCACCCTGCACGCCGAAATGCAACCGCTTCATTACGAGCAACTAGCGCCTGCGCCCAAGCCCAGGAAAAAAATTGGGAAGATGCTGGGCGCGGATATTTCCTTTCTGCCACAGCTGGAAGCCAGAGGAATTACGTTCTCCGACAAAGGCCAAACCAAGGATGCCATTGAGATTCTGAAAGATCATGGCTTCAACTATATCCGACTGCGCATCTTCAATAATCCGGCGGCCGATAGCGGCTACTCGCCCCAGAAAGGTTTCTGCGACCTAGCCCACACCCAGCAGATGGCTAAGCGCATCAAAAAGGCCGGCCTGAAGTTCCTGCTCGACTTTCACTACAGCGACACCTGGGCCGATCCGCAGAAGCAGTTTAAGCCCGAAGCCTGGAAGGATCTGCACGGCGCGCAGCTCACCCAAGCCGTGCACGACTACACCCGCGACGTGCTGCTGTCCCTCAAAGCCCAGGGCACCTCGCCCGATATGGTGCAGGTCGGCAACGAAATTAACCACGGCATGCTCTGGCCCGACGGCGACATTCACAGCGCCGACAGCGTAGCCCGGCTCGACAACCTAGCTGAGCTGCTGAAAGCTGGCGTGGCCGCCGTGCGCGAAACCATTCCTAAGAGCTTGATAATGATGCACATTGCCCTAGGTGGTCAGAACGAGCAGTCGGTGTACTGGCTCGACAACATGCAGAAGCGCGGCGTGACGTTCGACGTTATCGGCGAATCGTACTACCCGCAGTGGCACCGCACCATCCCCGACTTGCAGCGCAACCTTACGGACCTAGCCAAGCGCTACCCGCAAGATGTGGTAGTAGTAGAATATTCAGAGCGCAAGCGCGAGGTGAATGATGTTGCTTTTAATATTCCTAACAACAAAGGCCTAGGTACTTTCATCTGGGAGCCGCTGAACACCTGGGAACAGATCTTCGATAAGCAAGGCAAAGCCAATGACCTGCTGATGGTTTATGATGAGGTCAGCAAGAAGTTCAGGATCAAGTAGCTAGGGCAGTTCTTACCTAGCTACTGCGGGCCTTGACAAACTAGGCCCATGTTTTGAGTTTATTTATAAGCTAGCTTTTTGCGGCTCTCCTCCTTCACGCCTCTACCATCTCCATGCCCTACAAAGAGCACGAAATTGAAAAGCAATACTTCACCATCGGCGAGGTAGCGGCGCAGTTCAACGTGGCGCCATCGCTGATTCGCTTCTGGGAAACGGAGTTTGACGAGCTGCGCCCCCGCAAAAGCAAGAAGGGCAACCGCCTCTACACCCCGCAGGATATTGATACGTTCCGCACCATTTACCACCTAGTGAAGGAGCGCGGCTACACCATCCCCGGCGCCCGCGACATGCTCAAGCAGAAAGGTCCGCAGCTCAAGGAAAAGATCGACGTGATTCAGAGCCTGGAACGGATGCGCGGGTTTCTGGTGAGCTTGAAGAAGGAGATTGATGAGCGGGGTAAGGAGCAGGGATAAATAAAGAACGTCATGTCTCCCGCTGGTCGACATGACGTTCTAAAGTTGCACGCGAGATGTTTCAACAAGCTCAGCATGACAACCTAGCTTAGTTCATAGTTACAGTATTTATTCAATGTCTATTTCTACCCTCAACGATACTCTCCTTTACGAAGTCGCCCTTACATTATTCCCTGGCATCGGGCCGCAGCTCACGCGGCAGCTGATGAGCTACGGTGGCTCGGCCAAAAACGTGCTGCACCTACCGCCGGGCAAGTTGCGCAAGATCCCAGGCGTGGGGCCGACGACCGTGGCAAATCTTACCGGTGCTGAGCGCACCCTAGCTTTGCGCAAAGCGGAAAACACGCTGAAGAAAGCAGAGCAAGACGGCGTGCAGCTGCTTTTTTACACCAGTAAAGCCTACCCTAGCCGCCTCAAGCAAATCCCCGACGCGCCGGCCCTGCTCTACTACCAAGGTACCAGCGACCTGAACTATCCAAAGACCGTGGCGCTCGTGGGCACGCGCCAGGCCACGGACTACGGCCGCGAGCAAACCGAGCGCATTGTAAAGGGCTTGGTACCGCATCAGCCGTTGGTTATCAGCGGGCTAGCGTACGGCATCGACATTGCGGCGCACCGGGCGGCCTTGCAGGAAGGCTTGGCTACGATTGGCGTGATGGCTACGGGGCTTGACATTATCTACCCCCACGCCCACCGCAAAACCGCCGAGAAGATGCGCGAGCAGGGCGGCTTGCTCACCGAGTTTCCCTTCGGCACCCAGCCCGACCGCTACAACTTTCCGGCGCGTAACCGCATTATCGCCGGGCTGGCCGACGGCACCGTGGTGGTGGAAGCCGCCAAGAAAGGCGGGGCGCTCATCACGGCGGAAATAGCGCTGAGCTACAACAAAGACGTGCTGGCTGTGCCCGGCAACCTCACCAACCTGACTTCGGAAGGCTGTAACCATCTCATCAGGAGCAACAAAGCCGCGCTCTACGCCGAGCCAAAGGATTTGGAAGAGTTGCTCAACTGGGATGAAGCACTGCACCCGCTGGGCAAGTTCGGCCCTACTTCCACCTACGACCCGGCCGATTTCACCGCCGAAGAATTTGCCATCATCACCGTTCTGCAAAACGCTCCCAACCGCGAAGAGCACCTCGACAACCTAGCTTGGAAAGCGCAACTACCAGTGCACCAGGTAGCGTCGTTGCTGCTGGGATTGGAATTCCGGAGCGTGGTAAAGTCGCTGCCAGGCAAGAAGTACGTGTTGAGCTAGCCTATGTACCTAATCTACAACGGCCGCTTACTAGCGCAGCAGGAGTTCAACCTAGCTTTGCCTAACCGCGGGTTCTACTTTAACGACGGCTTCTTCGAAACACTGATCTGGGCGGATGATGCTATTCGGTACGGGTCGCACCACATATCCCGCATGCGGCGGGCAGCCGCTGTGCTCGGCTTGGAGCTGCCGGCAGCTCTGCGCGACCTAGGTTTGCTGGAAGGTTTGTTTCGCCAATTAATAGCAACTGATTCGCTGCCGCAAGCCCGCCTGCGGCTACATATCTGGCGCGGCGGCGGCGGCCTCTACACCCCCGAAACAGGCGCGGCTGAGTTTCTGATAACGGCGCAGCCATTTGCGCCACACCCGCTGGCCGCAGCCCGCGCCGACTTCGCGCATACAGTGCGAACCCAGCCTTCGACATGGGCTTTCTGCAAGGGCCCGAATGCACTAACGTACGTGCTGGCCGGCCAGGAACGGCAGCGCCGCGGCCTCGACGAGATAATCTTGCTGGCTCCTGACGGCAACCTGGCGGAAGCGGGTGCAGCCGCTGTTTTCTGGATTACGGACGGGCAGCTCCACACTCCTGCTTTAGCTACTGGCTGCGTAGCCGGCGTGCGGAGGGCACACTTGCTAGCCGTAGCGCGCACGCACGGAATCTTGTGCGTTGAAGGCCTCTATCAGCCGGCTGAACTACTGAGAGCCGAAGCTGCTTTTACCGCCAATGTGGCTGCTATTCGCCCCCTGGCGCAGGTAGCAGATGCTCACCTGGCTTCGGCACAGCATCCGCTTCTGCGCGAGCTATGCACCTGGGAAGCCAGGTAGCACCCACTCCGGAAGCGCTGAGCAGATTTCACCCAAACGCCAGGGTCTTATGCTGCCCGATCAATGTTGCGGCAGCGTAATTGCATCCAGCTCGCCTCAAACTCAGCCAGATCTTCTTCTGTCACATTGTTCAGGCGCAGTACATCGGGGCGGGCCCACTGACCTAGGTCTAACGCATAAAGCGCCACCCAGGCGCGGTGCCGCCTCGACAATAAGCTTGGCGCCGACGCAACTAGCGCAGAAGTAGGGAAAGACGCTGTAGAAGTAGAGAGTAGCATATCGAGAAACTAATTCAGCCTACATACGGCAGAAATGATGCGTGCAGATGTGAGATTCTAAAAATAATTAAAATATATTTATTTTATTATATAAAAAGCAAGCACAAAACAAATCAACCGTCAAATCGACTTCTTTGCCTTGTCCTTCAGATAGTTAATTAACCTAGTTCAACGAGAAGCTAGCTGTCAGCTCTTCCACGGAAGCCCGAGTAGCGGGTTCGAAACGCAACATTCGGAAGATGCGTTGGGCTTCATCGGCCAACGACTGCATGGCGGCCACGGGCACGGTTTCCCGGCGGCCAGCTACCACTCTTGGCTGCATCGCCACCACCGACGTTTTGCTCACCATCCCGTCCGGCTTTATCTCTAGCTTTATCACCACGCTACCCTCCGCACCCGCTTTCTGCGCGGCCACGGGGTAGCGGCTGTTTTCCCTGAAGAACACCATCGAAACGCTGTCTTCCGCCAGCGGCTTATGCTCGCGCACCCGTTGCGTCAGGCCGCGCTTGATCAGCTTCGACTGCTTGACTACCGGCTCTTCCACTGGCTGGGCAGCAGGAGCAGCTTCGGTTGCCGGGGGGGCTACTTTGGCAGGCCGCACCTTTTTAGGAAGCGGCGTAATAGGAGCCGCTGGGGCCGCCGTCCAGATATTGAAGCTGTTCTGAGCCTGCACGGCGGGTACAGCTAGTAGTAGAGCTGCCAGGGCGTAAAACCACTTTCTCATACCTTCTTCTTGTAAATGACACCATCACAGCCGCTCCTACGCATCCTTACTTTTGCGGCAGCGCTATATAAACGTTAAAAGCAGCTGAATAGGTGCCAGGTTGCGCACTTCCCCGGAAAAATTCGCTATTCCGCGGCCCGGTTGCAAAAGCAGGCCGTTGGCGCCGTGCCCGGCAACGTGGCTACTGCATCACATACCGTACGGGTACCTCTTCCAGCGTTGCGGAGGGTGCCGGCTCGAAGCGCAGGCCCCAGAGCAGCTGCTCGGCGTTGTGGCGCATGGCCTCCCGACCAGCGGTAGGAGAAGCTCCCTTCTCCGGGTGCGCACTCTGGTGAATGTCGTCGCCGGTTACGACGGATTTCGTTACGCCGCCATCGGGGCTTACCTCTAGGCGCACCATCACCTGCCCGGTCAGGCCGGCGCGCAATGCCGTGGGCGGAAACTGCAAGTGCTGCCAGGCGAAGTCATAATAGCCTGCATCTTCCTTGCTGTAGGCACGTTGCCGCAGCCGCTGACCTAGGCCCCGGCGCAAGGTAACCGACTTACCATTTGCCACTTGCAGGGAATCCTGCTCCCGGCGTTTAGCCACTGCCTGCGCTTTTTCTTCCTCGCGTGCTTTTGCTTTAAGTCCGGCGTTACCTCGCATGCCGGGCGCTTTACCAATCGTTGGTGGCGTAACGGGCGCGGCTTCCCAGCGGTTGAACGAGTTCTGAGCGAAGCTTGCCTGAGTAGCCAGCAACAAGGCGCCAGCCAACACAAGCCGAACCGATTTGGGTGGAGTTGCGGGTAGGTTATTTACGAACATAGCATTGGTACGTTAACGTTGATCAGGGCACTGACTACCCCCCTTTTCTACTACATCAACGCACTAAAGTTCTATTCCGGTATACGGCGGAGGGCTTTTACACCGCTACCGGTGCCTTGATGGCCGACCAGGGATCATAATTCTCCAGCTTGAAATCGTCGTACTGAAAGCCAAAAATATCCTTCACGGCCGGGTTCAGGTGCATCGTTGGTAGCGGGCGCGGCTCGCGGGTGAGTTGGAGCTGTGCTTGCTCTAAGTGATTGGAATACAAATGCGTATCGCCGCCCGTCCAGATGAGTTCGCCGGGAGCTAGGTCGGTTACCTGGGCCATCATCAGCGTGAGCAGGGCGTAGCTGGCAATGTTGAACGGCACACCCAGGAACACGTCGGCGGAGCGCTGGTAGAGCTGGCAGGAAAGTTTGCCGTCGGCCACGTAAAATTGGAACAAGGCATGGCAGGGCATGAGCGCCATCTGATCGAGTTCGGCCACATTCCAGGCGCTGACCAGGATACGCCGCGAGTCGGGCGACTGGCGTAGCTGCCGCACGACTTCGCTGATCTGGTCGACGTGGGAGCCATCGGGCTTGGGCCAGTTGCGCCACTGCTTACCGTACACCGGACCTAGCTCGCCATTGGCATCGGCCCACTCGTCCCAGATCTTTACACCGTGCTCTTTCAGGTACGCAATGTTGGTGTCGCCTTTCAGGAACCATAGCAGCTCGTGGATGATGCTCTTGAGGTGCACCTTTTTGGTGGTCACCAGCGGAAAGCCATCGGCCAGGTTGAAGCGCAATTGCGGCCCGAAGATGCTGAGCGTGCCGGTGCCGGTGCGGTCAGTTTTTTGGGTGCCGTGGTCAAGAATCTGGCGGACGAGAGCTAGGTATTGTTGCATGAGGCCAATTGGGATCTAGCCCCAAAAGTAAAGAAAGTAGCCAAAGCCGCCTCTATCCTACTTGTTACTTGCTGGTAGCTTCCCCTAACTTTTTGAGGTGGTCTACCGCCCCCGTGTTTTGCGGATTGAGCGTTAAGGAGCGCTGGTAGTTTGCAATGGCGAGGGTCTTGTTACCAGCCATTTCGTAGGCTTCACCTAGGCTGTCGTAGGTGTTCCAACTCTTGGGGTAGAGAGTAGTATTCAGCTTAAATAACTCGATGGCTTGCTTTGTTTTTCTTTCCCGCGCCAGCTTGTATCCCCATTCATTGATGTATTCCTCCGACAAATAAAATTCGCGGTGGTCTGCCTTTACTGCTTTATAGATAGCGACGGCTTGCTTGTAGTCTTGAGCGAGTAGCTGGTGCCGAAAGGCTTTCAGCGCCGCAGGTGTTCCGTAGATGCCTTCAACAATCTTATCCGACAAGTCATACAGGCTGCCTTGCGTGTTTCTGTCCGATTCGTTTGTTAGGAGCACAATACCAAACCCTAGCTCAGGATAGAAGGCACAATAGCTGGCAAACCCGAATGTGCCGCCCGAGTGAAACAGCTTCCGCTTGCTATTGACGGTTTTTGCACTATTCCAGTTGAAGCCAATAGCTTGTCCGTCAGCAGTTCCCCACGTTGTTTGATGAGTTAGCGCTACTGCTTTATTGTGTTCATCGAGTTGGTGTTGCAGGTACTTGACCATATCGGCGGTGCTGTAGCGCAAGCCGCCCGACGCTTGCATGGTTGCTACAGAATAGCTAGCCATTTTGCTCCCATTCTCATTGTAGCCCGTTGCCAACAAGCTAGCATTCGTTGCGAAAGCGCGCACGCCCCGCATACCACAGGGCTTTTCGATGTACTTGTCAACCAGCTCGCTATAAGAAGTTTGGTAAACACCTTCCAGAACGTACGCTAGTAGCTGCGTCGCTACGTTGGAATGGCGCGGCACCAAGCCAGGAACCGTATCTAGTTTAACACGATGCAGATCTTCGTAGAAGTTTTGCTTTGTATAATTCTTGAGTTTCCTGTTTGCAACGACACCCACCGAATCAGGATTTACCTGTTGAAACAAGGCCGATAAGTCAGGTAGATTATCAGGTAATGAAGAGGTAGTATTGGCCAAATGGATTAACTGAATGGGCTTACCATTATAAGCTAGGTTTTCATAGCCGGCACCTAGGTATTTTCGAATATCATCTGTCGCTTTTACCCTTTGCTCTGTAACGGCATGCGCCAGGAGCAGGCTAGCAAAGGTTTTGCTAATTGATCCGATTTCGTAAATAGTATTTTGCGTCGGAGCCTGCTTTGCGCCTTTTTCAGCCTCCCCAAAATTATAAAAGTACGTTTGGCCGTCTTTGATGATGCCAATGGATATTCCTACTCGTGCAGGCTGCGCGATAAAGCTATTTCCTAGCCGTTGAACAACAGTATCAACTTGCGTTTTTCGCTCACTATCAACTACGTTGTTAGTAGGCTGACTGAATGCTAATTGAATAGAGAAGGCAAAGAATCCGGCAAGGACAGACAGGCGCTTCATGGAGGAGAGTTAGATAATTTCAGCGGTACACTCTCACTCGCAGAAGAAGTTACAGTAGATGCGTCACTTATTCACAAAGCAGTATAGCAGAGTTAGGCTCATAATTCTTCAATCGATTTCAACTCTAAATACTCAAAGGATTGTCCGCCGAATACGGGCTTCGCTGGGCCATTATACTTGCGGTAAGTACCACTAAACTTCACCTTTTTGCCTTCTTGCTGAAACTCTTCGGGTAAATTGCAGACGACGCCATAGATCTGAGAATCAATCGTTCGGGGGATGTGATAGGCAATGGCATACCGCTGTTCTTCCGCAACATAACGCACATAGCCTTCATACTGATTCGCTTTTCCAACAACCTCTGTTTCTATTGAACATGCTGCTAAGCTTGTTAATGAGTCGTCATCATCTTTCTGGCAACTGCTACTGATCATTAATGTCAGCACGGCCAGTGCGTAAATACCGTTCTTCATGATAGTTGCTTTTAATGATAATGCAGTATTGGGTAGAGCTTATTGAAGCCTAGATGGTTGCAAACCATCAAACAGCAAAAAGCCTTCATCTTGTTAGATGAAGGCTTTCTAATTACTTATACCCTTTACAGCGACTTCTGCGCGGCCGTAGCCGTTGGCGCACTCGTTTTCACGGCAGCGGTTTTGGTGCTTTTCTTGGCGCAGCAGGCGGGCACGCCGGCGGGGCTGCCAGCCATAGCGCAATGCGCTTTCATTTCAGCGGAGCAGGTTTCTTTCTTGGCTTTTTTAGCCTTGTCATCTTTGCCGTCGTGGGCGGAAGCGGAGCCTACGAAGGCGAATAGTGCAAGGGCGAGCAGGGCGTTTTTCATAACTACAACAAAGAAGGTGAGGTGAAACAAAAGCTTAGCGGGCGTGGTTGGCTTCACGCTGCCCTAAAGTACAAAAGACCAGGGTAAGTAGCGCGGGCTTTGTCGTCCGCGTTTGCTCGTTACTATGCGCGGATTACAAAGTCCGCGCTACACAGACCATGTCCGCGGACGCTTGTCCGTGCTCTTATGCCGCTTCGCAAGCTTAGTTACCTCGCGCTCTGTATCTTAGCCCTGATTTCGGCGGTGAGCGTGTACCACGTGGCGCACCTGCGCTTCAACTATAATTTCAACGACTTCTACCCCGCCGGCGACTCCGACCTAGCTTATTACGAAAAGTATTCGGCGCGCTTCGGTAACGACAACGACTTCGTGCTGCTGGCCTTGGAAGCTCCCGAGAGCCGCACGGTATTCAACGGACCTTTCCTGAGCCGCGTCGATTCGCTCACGCGCTTTGCCCAGCGGCAGCGCCATGTGGTGCACGTCGTGTCGCCGACCAACGCCACCAACCCCGTGGTAGAAGGCCTGGGAGTGTTCAACCTCCCCTATTTGCACCCCGCCGAACCCGCTCGGCTGGCGGACGACTCGGCGCTGATTTATCGCACGCCGGGACTGGTCGACAACCTTTTTGCCCGCGACGGCCGCGCCGTAACGGTTCTCATTCAGTCTTCGCCCGAGCTGAAAAAGCCGGCTGGTGACTCGTTATTAACGAGCATTAAGACCAAGCTTGAGGACCTAGGTTTTGCTGAGAAAGACTACCACCTCGCCGGACGACTCGTAGCGCAGTCGGTGTTCGTGGATCGGTTGCAGTGGGAGCTAGCCGTGTTTATGTCGCTGTCGGTGGTGCTCGTGACGGTGCTACTGTGGTTCACGTTCCGGACGTGGTGGGGCGTGGTGCTGCCGCTGGTGGTCGTGCTCGGAGCCATTCTGTGGGGCCTGGGGCTGATGGCAGCCTGTGGCATTAGCATCGACCTGATGACGGCCTTGCTGCCGGTGATGATGTTCGTGGTGGGCATGTCCGATACCATCCACATCATCACGCGTTACGTGACGGAGCTAGGGTACGGCGCCAGTAAAAAGGACGCTTTAATTACTACGATTAAGGAGTCGGGGTTCGGCTCAGGTTTGTCGGCCCTCACGACTAGCATTGGCTTTTTCACGCTGATGACCAGCACGATAAAGCCGATTCACAACTTCGGGTTGTTCACGGGTATTTCGGTGCTGCTGGCGTTTGTGTTGTCGTTCACGCTGCTACCGGCGCTGCTGATGCTACTGCGGAAGCCGCAGCTGCGAGTGCCGCGTGCAGAAGGCCATAGCTGGGACGGCGTGCTAGGTCGGCTGTTCCGTTGGGTGCTCGTTAGGCGGCGGCTGGTGTTCACGGTGGCTAGCCTGATCTTGGCGGGCTCCCTCTTCTTTGCCATGCAAATCCGCATCAACTCGGCGCTGCTCGACGACCTATCCGATAGCGACCCGGTGAAGCAAGACTTCCGCTTTTTCGATCAGCGCTTTGCCGGCGTACGGCCGTTTGAGCTGGATTTGCAGCCGGTCCCAGGGCGCAGCATTTACGACCTGGCTGTGCTGCAACAGATTGAGCGCATTGAGAATTACCTCAAGAAAGACTACGAGTTGCGCGTGGCAACTTCGCCGGTTACCATCATCAAATCGGTGCGCAAAGCGCTGAATGGCGGTGGCGTGGAAGAGTACCGCTTGCCCAATTCGGAGGCCGAGCTGCGGCGTATCGTTAACAAGGTCAAGCTCTTTCGCAAAAAGCCGGAGTTCCGCGCCTTGGTGGTACCCGATGGTAGCGAAGGCCGCCTGACCGGCCGTATGCCTGACGTGGGCAGCATTCGCGCCGACGCTCTGAACCTAGGTCTGCGCCGGTTCCTGCGCCAGCAAATCGACTCTACCGTAATGCGCACGCGCCTGACGGGCTCGGCTAACCTCATCGATAAAAACAACGAAAGCCTGACGCTCAACATGATTCAGGGCATGAGCATCGATATTGTGATGGTGGTGCTGATCGTGCTGGCCTTGTTCCGCTCGTTGCGCATGACGGTGGTGGTGATCGTGCCCAACCTCGTGCCTATCATCATTGTGGCGGGTGTGATGGGCGCTTGCGGCGTCGCTATGAAGGTGAGTACCAGCATCATCTTCACCATTGCCTTTGGCATTGCCGTCGACGATACCATTCACTTCATCAGCAAGCTTAAGCTCACGCTCTTGCACGAGCCTACCTTATTCCGGGCGGTGCGCAAAACCTACCTCATGGCCGGCAAAGCGGTTATTGTCACGTCGTTGATTCTGGTTGGGGGCTTCTCCACGCTCATCTTCTCCCGCTTCGATGGCACCTTCTACGTGGGCGTGCTCATCGGCCTGACGCTACTTTTCGGGGTAGTAGCCGAGTTGACGCTGCTGCCGTTGCTGATTTTGTTTTTCTACAAGCACAAGCCGCGCGAAATTCGAGAGCAGGTGCCGGTGTTGGGCGGGTAGAACCTTCCTGCTAACGCAACGGTACAGAGCAGCTATTCAGGAAACCGGCTATTTTGCCGTATGAAATTTCTGGTTCTCGCCCTCCTCCTTCAGCAGCCTACCCCTGCTAACGACCCTGTTCCTCAACTAATTCAGGAGCGCGAAGCGCTGGTGCGGCAGTACGAAGAAGCTAATGCTCAACGCAATAGCCTTTTCGGCAACAAACCTAGCAAGCGCGACTTGCAGGAAGTGGTAGATGCGCTGAAAGGCATCATCCGCAAAGACAGTGAGCTGATTCAGGCGGTGAAAGAAAGTAGTCTGCGCCGCACGGCGGGTATCGTTGCCGAGAAAACCCTCGCCGAGCGCCAAGCCAGCCTAGCCCATGGCGACCAATCCTCCACGCGCGAACGTTTCTACGACCTGCAAAACCAGATTCAAGACCTCCAACTCCGCGATAAGCAGCGCCAAAAGAAGCTAACCGAGGCCCAGGAACAACTCGCCACCGCCGATGCCACCCGCACCAGCCGCGAGTTGGTTGCCGCTGCGCTAGCTTTGCTTAGCGCAGGGCTATTGCTGTACGTGTACCGGCTGCGCCAAAAGCTGCCCGTACGTCGGGCGCGACGCGGGTAGGTCACGCCAGCACAACCACCAACCTAGCTTTCCATGCTCATTCCCGCCGCCGACTACCTGACGTACGCCGAGGCAGTAACGCTGTACAATGAGCTGCGGGACGCGGAAATTATTGCGTTAGTCAAAACCGCAGGCCCACCCTCCTTCCCTTTCGGCGACGGACTTTACTACCAGCTCCTAATCGAGGAAGACGAAGCAGAAGCCGCCCAGGAGATTGTAGCTGAATTTGAGCGCCAACGCGCCGCCATCAACCCGCACCGTTGTCCCCGCTGCAATTCAACCGACCCCACGCCCGTCTCGCACATGAGGTGGTGGAAACGCCTGTTTTACGCCGGCACGACCTTATACCAGTGCCCAAACTGCGGGGCTGAGTTTGCAACGTAGCAAGCTGGTTTTTGAGGATTGTTGGACAGTCGGTAAAAGAAAGAACGTCATGTCGACAATAGGAGACATCTCGCATGCAATGGTAATCCCAATAATATAGGTTTACCACTTCAACGACAGCACGCGAGATTCCTCGCCCTGATCGGAATGACGTTCTGACACTACTATAAATTTTAGTAAAATATTTCTAATATCTTTAGCATACATTCTCAAGCCCAACTACTACTTTAAGGGCCTCATACGAAGCTGACCTCTACGCCGCAAACGGCCTTTTTGAGTTGATCTGGACGGAAGAACAAGTACGCGCGCTGGTAACCGACACCGGCACGCTCAAGCGAGGGCTCGACTTAGCAATGCCCCCGAAGTGGAGCAACCTAGGTCGGACCGACACAACTGCTTGGGGCGAGTGCGCCGGCAGTGGCTCCAAGCCTTACCAAGTCGGCATCGACCTGACGGAGCCCGCTTTTAAGTGCTCCTGCCCAAGCCGCGTATTTCCCTGCAAGCACGGTGCGGGCTTGCTACTCCTGATGGCCCGCCAAGCTGAACTCTTCACGGGCACCACTCCGCCGCCATGGTTGGCTGAGTGGCTCGATAAACGGCAGCAAACCCAAAGTAAGAAAGCCACGCCAGCACCCGCCGCAAAAGCGACAGCCACCGAAACGGCAGCACCTAGCTCCACTGCAACCGCAGATGTAGCCGAACCGGAGGTTGCTGGTCTAGTCAGTGAGGCGCGCTTGCAACGTATGCAGCGTGGCGCGGCAGAATTGCTCATGTGGTTGCAAGATCTCATCAGTGCAGGCCTGGCCCAAACCGAAAATCAGCCGCGTACCTTCTGGGAAAACCAGGCTGCTCGCCTTGTTGACGATCAGTTGCCCGGCTTGGCGGCCGTACTGCGTGAGCTGGCCACGTTGCGCTACGCTGGCCTTGATTGGCCCGAGCGCTTGTTAGCTCGCCTCGGCGAATTGTACCTGCTGGTGCGCGCTTTTCTGCGGCTAGCGCAACTACCCCCTGAGCTTCAGCAAGATGTTCTTCAGCTCGTTGGCATCAACATCAAAAAGGAAGACGTGCTGGCCCAGCAGCCTACCGTGGCTGATACTTGGTTGGTGGTGGGGCAAGTCACGAAGGAGGAGGAACGGCTGCTGGTCCGCCGCACTTGGCTGTGGGGCCAGGCGACGAACCGCTACGCGCTAGTACTAGAGTATTCCTTTGGCGGACAAGCTTTTGCCACGGCGCTGGTGCCCGTGGGACAATACGTTGGCAGCCTAGCTTTTTACCCCAGCGCCTGCCCACTCCGCGCCGTCCCGACCGGCAGCTGGACATTCAACGGCATTCGGCCGCAAATCAAGCCTGCTAGCAGCTCCGTTGCTGATTTCCTCGATGCTTATGCCGCGGCGCTCGGCCAGTTGCCTTGGTTGCGCGAATGGCCCGTAACCCTGCATGAGGTAGTGCCCCAACTCAGCCCTAACGAGCAAGCGACCCTCTACCGCCCTGCCGAGCAACTACAGCTTCCCTTACGCTGTGACGCGGAGCAAGCCTGGCAACTCCTAGCTATCAGCGGTGGGCACCCACTCACGGTGTTCGGCGAGTGGAACGGCCATGCCTTCTTTCCCATCATGCACTGGACTGCTCCGGTGGTAGCCACAACCGCCGTTTCCGCATGACCCCCCAAACCGACTGGCAACAACTGCTGCGTGTGGCGCTCCTTGGGACTCGCCAAAGTGGTGAAGCAATACCTAGCTTCCCTGATCTGCCCGTACCGGCACCCCGCGAGGAACAAGTCTTATTAGCAGCGGGCTCATTTGCCTTGGTGCGCAAAGCCGGCTTCAAGGCGCCCGTTGCCGCGCCTTTCGAAACGCAGCTGGCTCTGGCTGAAACTGCCCCGACCCTAGGTCCAAACGGCCAGGATGCGTTGCAGCAGTTGCTCATGGAACGTTACCCGGCTTTACTGTCCGACTACTTAGGCAGCCTGGCGCAAGTGGGGCGGCGCGTGCCGCACCGGCTGTTGGTGCCGCTGCTGACCTACGTGCGTACCCGCTCTGAGCTGCATGCTCCGGCTGCGGCGGTGCTCGGTGAGCGAGGCCGCTGGCTGGCCCGCCTCAACCCCGAATGGCAGCCAGTGCTAGCCGCTTCGGACGCGCCTGATTTGGAGGCTTGGGAAACCGGCACGCTGAGCCAGCGGCAAAACTACCTGCAAGCCTTGCGTCGCCAAAACCCTGACCAAGCGCGGGAGCTACTCGTCGCTACCTTACCCCAGGAACCAGCCAAAACGCACGTCGCGCTGCTCGCTACTCTGGGTTCTACCTTGAGCGCCGCCGATGCACCGTTGCTGGAACAATACCTAGGGTCGAAAAGTAAGGAAGTGCGCCAAACGGTGGCGCCGCTGCTGGCCCGCACGCCCAGCAACACCCTGGTCGAACGGTTGTGGCAGCGCGCGTTGCCTCACTTGGAGCTGAAAAAGCCGCTGTTGGGCCGCAACAAGGTAGAGGTTTCCTTGCCCACGACTTGGTCGGCGGAGTGGCAGGCGGATGGCATTGAGCAGAAAGACAGCCGCTTCGCCGGCGAAAAGACGGCATGGCTGGGCCAAATGCTAGCCCTAATTCCGCCCGAGCGATGGACCGCGCACTGGGACATCTCCCCCACCGACTTGCTTACCCTGGCCGCTAATAGCGAGTGGGCCTCCGAGCTACTCTCCGCCTGGAAACAGGCGCTGCTGCTGCACCGCTCCGCCGCCTGGGCCTTGGCGTACCTAGGTTTGCAGCTCACCCACGACAACGCGCCGCCACTCACCGGCGCCGAGACCACGCAAATAGCTAGCCTGGCGGAAGTTACGCAGCTGCTCTTGGCGCACTTGCCGCGGCACCCGCGTTTCACGCAGCCCGAAGCCCGTTGGGAAAGCCTGCTGCTAAACCTCCCCGGTCCCTGGCCGGAAGCGCTTACGATCAAGGCCCTGGAAATCATTGAAAATACGCTTACCGTCGCGCCCAGCTCGCAGCAGTATCTTCTTACATATCGGCTCACCCAGCTCCTGCGCCACATGCAGCTAGTGGTGCCGCCCACGCACTATTCTCTTTGCGCCAATGCCTTGCGCGACCTAGGTCAATTAGTACCGTCCATAAACAACGCCGCCGAGCAGTTTCTCAGCGCCCTCTACTTCCGCCAACAACTCCACCAAACCCTCACCGAGCCACTCGCCCCCGATGGCTGAACGGTGTAGAGACGCAATAGTTGGAGTCTCCTCGTTGAACAATCATAATAGACCGTCATGCTGCGCTTGTCGAAGCATCTCTACCGCCAAAGTAACTTGATTACCATTGCAGTAGAGATGCTTCGACCAGCGCAGCACGACAAGTGATACTTCTACCCCTAGCTTTTCCATGTCCCTCAATCCTTCCTCCGAAATCCTGCGCCCGCACGTCGAGGTGCAATACGCCGAAGAGCTCGCCGCCCTCACGGCCCTCGACGACCACCCCAAGCCGCCCAACTGGAAACTCTCGCCTTGGGCTGTGGTCACGTACCTGCTCGGCGGCAAGCTGGATAACGGCTTTGAAATTGAGCCCAAGTACATCGGGCAGCGGCGCCTGATGGAAATTGCCGTAGCGACCCTCGCCACCGACCGCGCCTTGTTGCTGCTCGGCGTGCCTGGCACGGCCAAAAGCTGGGTTTCGGAGCACCTGACGGCAGCTATCAGTGGGCACTCCAACCTGCTCATTCAGGGGACGGCCGGTACTTCCGAGGATGCCATTCGCTACTCCTGGAACTACGCTCGCCTTATTGCCGAAGGGCCGTCGGCGGGGGCGCTGGTGCCTTCACCCCTGCTCAAGGGCATGCAGGAGGGCGCCCTGGTGCGGGTGGAAGAACTCACGCGCATCCCCTCCGACGTGCAGGACACGCTCATCACTGTGCTCTCCGAGAAGGTGTTGCCCGTGCCCGAGCTAGCTACCGAAGTGCAGGCCACACGCGGCTTCAACGTGATAGCCACCGCCAACGACCGCGACAAAGGCGTGAACGAGCTGAGCAGCGCCCTGCGCCGCCGCTTCAACACGGTCGTGCTGCCCCTGCCCACCTCCGTAGCTGAGGAAGTGCAGATTGTGCACTCGCGGGTGGAGAAAACCGGCCGCGCCCTGCAACTGCCACCCACCACCGCCGCCCTGGAGCAGATCAGTCGTCTCGTGACGATCTTCCGCGAACTGCGTTCGGGCGTGACCGAAAACGGCAAAACCAAGCTCAAAAGTCCCAGTGGCACGCTGAGTACCGGCGAGGCTATTTCGGTGCTCAACAGCGGCCTGGCCCTGGCCGCCTACTTCGGCGACGGCACCCTGCAAGCCGCCGACCTAGCCGCCGGCCTCACCGGCGCCGTTATCAAAGACCCCGTGCAAGACCGCGTAGTGTGGCTGGAGTACCTCGAAACCGTGGTGAAAGAGCGGGATGGTTGGAAGGATTTGTATCGGGCGTGCCGGGAAGTGGTGGAGTAAGGCTAGCTTTTCAGCATATCTTTTATGGCAATAGATCTTGAATTTCTTTTATCCCGCCGGCCCGTTTCACATCAGGTGAAACGCCGAACTAATCTGCAAAGCTGGAAGAGTTTTGTGCGAGCTGAAGCGCAAAGCGTTTGGGGAGCACAAGCTGCTTTAGCCATCCCTTGTCAGTTAACCTTGGTTTACTTTTATCAGGAGAACCCAGCTGACATTGACAACATTATCAAGCCTATCCAAGATGCTTTGGTCGGTTTGGTGTACGTAGATGACTTTTACGTTACAGATGTAGACAGTCATCGTAGATTATTAACAGATCAATTTGATCTTACCAGACTGCCACCACTGATTCTACAAGCCATTGCTACGGCTCAGGAGTGCGTGTACGTCCGAGTCACATCTTCTCAACCTATTGAATCCTACTTATGAGCACGTCCAAACAGCAACATGATGCCAGAGTGCAAGCCTTGGCCAGTGAATACCAACGGAATGGCTACCAAGTGCATATCGAACCGTCGAATACGGCATTCCCATTTGATTTAGCAGGCTATACGCCAGATTTGCTGGCCGAAAAGGGAGATGAGCATCTACTCATCGAAGTCAAAAACAGCACGACGCCAGTTTCCATTAGCCGCTTCCGCGACTTGATAGAGAATGTGAAGCAGCAACCTGGCTGGCGCTTTATTTTGGTCAATACCTTGCCGGAGAATGAACCGGTGAGGCTTCCACAGGAACCCTTATCCTGGCAAGACATTACTGCCAGAATCACCCAAGCCAAACGCCTACATGAAACAGGCGAGTCAGCAGCGGCTATCCTGCTTTTCTGGCCGGCCTTAGAGGCGCTATTGCGGCGTCACGCCGAGAATGTAGGTCTGCCTATTGAACATCTTTCCGTCCGTGCTTTACTAGACTATCTGTATTCAGAAGCCGAGCTTTCATTCGAACAGTTTGAAGCCGCGAAGAAACTGCTTCCTCATCGGAACCAGCTAGCGCACGGTTTTCAGATTCAAGACGCAAAGGAAAGTGCAGCTCAATTGCAAGGGCTTATTGATGAACTATCGAACGAGTGGCTGCAAACTCGTCAGGCCTCTTAGAACTATACCAGTGCGCAGACCTAAGCCTAACTACACTGACCTAGGTTTTTCCAGCCCTATGGGACCTCAACTACGCGAACTGGTCGAGGGACAGCTCATAACTGATTTAAAGCATTATGGCATTGATAAAGTAGCTTTAAAATTCGACTGGTCAGAAAGCTGTATGGAAGGCCATGATGCAGTATATCTAGATAGCTACTTTGAGAATTATTCAGGCATTGCTGCTTTTGATGAAGCCGACTGTATAGTAGCTGATGGTTGGATGGACTTTGTTCTAGCAGGTGACTTCTTACTTGTCTACTGGGATTTCCTAACGACTTGGGATGGAGAAAAGCAGCTTATCAATAAAAACAAACCAGGAATTCCAGATCATATCTGGCAGCAAATGCCAGATAATATCAAGGGCAATTACAAGAATGAGCGGATGAAACAACCGCCATTTAGCTCATCTTATTCATAGAGCATTTACCCACTGTGACTTCGCAAACAGGACACCTAGGTACCTGTTGAATGCAATAGCAATTTATTAATCTGATTCCCAATGGATAAGCACACGAAAACCCAGCTACTAGACCACCTGACGCAGTTACTTGAACAGGGTAACGCCCATGTCACCTTCGGGCAGGCCTGCGCCGATGTTCCCTCGCAACTGCTGAACCAGCAGGTTCCGGGGCTACCCTATACTATCTGGCAGCTGGCCGAGCACGTTCGCATTGCGCAATGGGACATCGTGGAATATTGCCTCGATCCGCAGCACCAGTCGCCGCCGTGGCCCGAGGGCTACTGGCCCAAGCCCGACCAACAGGGCGATGCGCAAAGCTGGAGCGCAACCCTGGCTCAGGTGCAAAAGGACCGGCAACGACTCCTTGATTTATTAAAGCAGGATTCGTCGGATTTGCTGGCTTCATTGCCGAACGACAGCGGCCACACGCTCCTGCGCGAAGCCCTGCTCATTGCCGACCATACCGCTTACCATACCGGCCAGATTATTCTGGCGCGACGCCTGCTGAAGGATTGGGAATAGCAGCTGAGTTATTTCATCTGCCAAGCAAGCCTTATTGCCATTCAATAGCGGACCAAGCACTTAATGCCTACTGATCTTCGCCTTTTCGGCATTCGCCACCACGGCCCCGGCAGCACGGCCAGCCTGCTCAAAGCCCTCGACGCGTTCCGGCCCGACGTCGTGCTGCTGGAATGTCCCGCCGACGGCGAGAAGGCCCTAGGTTTAGCGGCCAATCCAGAGTTACAGCCGCCGGTGGCGCTGCTCCTCTACAATCCCAAGCAGCACGCGCAGGCCGCTTTCCTGCCCTTCGCCCACTTCTCGCCCGAATGGCAGGCCGCGCAGTGGTGCGAGCAACACGGCGCCCACCTGCGCTGCTTCGATCTGCCGATGGCCTTGCGCTTTGCCTTACCCGATACGGTGGAGCACGTACCCGGCTCGTCCCCGCGTGAACTTCTGCAAAGAGAAGGCGGAGCATCTAGCCCTAGCTCGGACGAAGTAGCGGAACTAGAACCGGAAGAATCAGAAGCTAGCCCTTTATCTCTTGATAATCAGGAGCAAGAGCCCGAAGCTGCGTTTCGGCACGACCCCATCGCCCACCTCGCCCGCCTCGATGGCTACACCGACGGCGAGCGGTGGTGGGAAGCGCGCATCGAGCACAGTACCGGTCACGCCGACACCTTCGAAGTGGTGTTGTCGATGATGACGGCTTTGCGCGAGGAGCTGGCCCAGCCCGAATCGGAGGAAACCTTGCTGCGCGAGGCCTACATGCGTGAAACCTTGCGCAACACACTCAAGCAGGGCTACCAGCGCGTGGCGGTGGTGTGCGGGGCCTGGCACGCGCCGGTGCTGCGCGCCGAAGAATTACCGCGCTACGCCAAAGACGACAAAGCCCGCCTCAAGGGCCTGAAGAAAGTACCCACCGAGGCCTCCTGGGTGCCCTGGACCTACGAGCGACTGGCTTTTCAGTCGGGCTACGGAGCGGGCGTGCTCTCGCCGGCCTGGTACGAGCTGTTGTTCGCCGAGCCCCGCGACCGGGTCGTGACGCACTGGATGGTGCAGGCAGCGCACCTGCTACGGGAGCAGCAGATTGATGCGTCGTCGGCGCATGCCATTGAGGGCGTGCGGCTTGCAGAAGCCTTGGCTGCCGTGCGCGGGCTATCCTTGCCGGGCATTGCAGAGCTGGAAGAGGCAGCGGTGTCCATCTTCGGGGGCGGCTACGCGGAGGCGCTGCATTTGGTGCATCAGCAGCTGGTTATTGGCGAAAAGCTAGGTGAAGTACCAGCGGAATTGCCCGCTTCGCCTTTGCAGCAGGACCTGGCTTTGCAGCAGAAAATGTTGCGCCTCAAGCCCGAAGCCGCCAGCAAAACGCTCGCCCTCGACCTGCGCAAAGACCTCGGCCTAGGTCGGAGCCACTTGCTGCACCGCTTGCAGCTGCTCGGCATTCGATGGGGACAACCGCAACGGGTGCAGGGCAAAAGTGGCACCTTCCACGAAGTGTGGGAGCTGCAATGGCGGCCCGAAATGGTGCTTGGCGTGCTGGAAGCCAGCCGTTGGGGCAACACCATTCTGGCCGCGGCCAGCCGCGCCGCCAGTCACCGCGCACAGGAAGCTACTGACCTAGGTCAGATCAGCCAGCTGCTGGAAGAAGCCCTGCGCGCCGACCTAGGTCCGGCCCTGTCTGCGCTGGTAGCCCGCCTCGAAACGCTGAGCGCCGGCACCCGCGACATGGTGCACCTGCTCACGGCCCTGCCGCCGCTGGTAAACGTGCTGCGCTACGGCAACGTGCGCCGCACCGAAAGCGCTCAAGTCGCGCAGGTAGTTCACCATTTGGTGCCGCGCCTATGCATCTCCCTGCCTCTCGCCTGCACCAGCCTTGATGCTGATGCTGCCCGGCAATTATTAGAGCGAATCGAAGGTGCGCATCAGGCCATCCGCTTGCTACCCGATGAAGCGCAGCAAGCCGATTGGTACGCCGCGCTACACACCATTGCCCGGCAACCCGCCAGCAGCGGCCTGCTTGCCGGGGCCGCCACCCGCCTGCTCTTCGACGCCCAGCACCTAGCTTCCAACGACACGGCCACGTTGCTCGGCTTGGCCCTCGCGCCTGCTCAGCCCACCGAGTACGCTACGGCCTGGATTGAAGGCTTCCTGCGCGGTAGTGGCCTGCTGCTCATCCACAACCGCGTGCTGTTCGACCTGCTCGACGCATGGCTGACAGGTTTGGACGAAGCTGTTTTTCAGGAAATTGTACCGTTGCTGCGTCGCTCCTTCGCCGATTTTAGTCGGCCCGAACGGCAGCAGGTGCTTGCCTTGGCAGTAGGAGGCCCGGCGGTTCAGCAGCGGCAGGAGTTGGATATCGACCTGAAACGCGGGCTGCGGGTGCTGCCGGTATTGCAGGAGCTTTTAGGAGCAAGCTAGAGCAACGTAAAATAAGTTGACCAAGAACATCATAGCGACATTCTCTTAGAATAACTGCCGCCTATTTATCTGGTTGTCAGATTCCTCCAAGCGGATTTCAGCCACAATATCCACTATTCGCCATAGATTCCACCTAATGACAAACACCTATCCGTTCGTTCTTACCCACATGGGTGAACATGCCACACCCGAACGCCAGTACGCCGTTTTGGCGAATGTTGCAGGCCTGGATGACTATTACACCTTGTTCGAGAAGTACGGCTTCGGGGGCGATGGGACTTCCTGGGCGGAGCACATTGAAACAATTGTGGAAGAACATAAACCAGAGCTATTAGACCATCTGGAGCTTGCCGCTACGCGAGACAGGTTTTTAGTTTATGCTGATAGTCAAGCTGCTGCTGAGCAATTGTTAGCGCTTATTCACCCAATCTTTTCTGACCTGAGTGCCCTCCGTAACTACCTGGCCCAAACTGATCCGGGTGACTTTTTTGAGTAAGCCCTTCCCATGAACGAATCATCTGCCGCCCGCTGGAAACTTGTGCTCGGCTCGCCCGCCGACGCGGAAAATCGAATTGCTATGTCGCCTGACTACGGCCGCATGGATGACGTACTCACCGCCCTCTACGATCAGGAAAGCAAGGAGCGCGGCGCGGGGCTAGGGGGTTCTTCGCCGCGCGTGTCGCGCTGGCTGGGCGACATTCGCCAGTACTTTCCTTCCCCGGTGGTGGCCGTGATGCAGAAGGATGCCATGGAGCGGCTCGGCCTGAACCAGATGCTGCTGGAGCCCGAAATTCTGCGCACGGTGCAGGCCGATGTGCACTTAGTGGGCTTGCTGATCTCGCTGGGGCGCGTGATGCCGGCCAAAGTGAAGCACACAGCCCGCGAGGTAGTGCAGCGGGTGGTGCAGGACTTGGAAAAGCGCCTCACCAACCCACTCCGCCAAGCGGTGCAGGGTGCCCTGAGCCGCGCCGTGCGCAACCCTAGGCCGCGCTACCACGAAATCAACTGGGCGGCTACTATCCGGGCCAACCTCAAGCACTACCAACGTAGCTATAAGACGATTATCCCGGAAAAGCTGATCGGCTTCGGCAAGCGCGGGCAGGCGCTTAAGGAGATTGTGCTGTGCGTAGACCAGAGCGGCTCCATGGCCTCGTCGGTGGTGTACGCGGGCGTGTTTGGGGCGGTGCTGGCGTCGCTGAAAGCCGTACGCACCCACATGGTAGTATTCGACACCGCCGTAGCCGACCTCACCCAGGATCTGCAAGACCCTGTAGACTTGCTGTTCGGCATCCAGCTCGGCGGCGGCACCGACATCAACCTAGCCCTCACCTACTGCCAGCAGCTCATCACTCACCCCACCGACACTATCCTTTTACTCATCAGTGACTTATACGAGGGCGGTAACTCGGCTGAGCTGCTCAGGCGAGCCGCAGCCCTCAAAGCGGCTGGCGTCACGTTCGTGGTGCTCCTGGCCCTCAGCGACGACGGCGCCCCCAGCTTCGACCGGCACACGGCTGAGAAGCTAGCGGCCATGGGCATTCCTAGTTTTGCCTGCACGCCGGATAAGTTTCCGGAGCTAATGGCCGCGACTATTCAGGGCAAGGAGTTGCAGCCGTTCTTGTAAAAGTAAAAGCAACTCCTATCAGTATAGAGGGAAGAACGTCATACTTTGGCAAGCACAGCACAACGTTCTTCTTTACCAGCCGCTCTACTCTACGCTGCTAAAGTTAATTTTCTCCCCGACCTTCAGCCACCCTTTTGCCGTTTTCGTTGTTACCAACGATCCGATAACGAGTACCATTCCATTGCCTGACCAACCTACCTATACCGACCCCTACGCGCTGGAGAAAGAACTGCGCAAAGTCCAGGCGCTCCTGAAGCTAGAGCAGCAGGAAGACCTGGAGCAGTTCAAAATCAAGAGCGCCAAGACCAGCATTGCCGAGCGGCAGCACCGCGGCCTGACTTGGTATCCTGTCAAAATCACCAAAGAAGAAATTGGCTTCGGCGGCAAGCTGGTGCTGGAACTGGAGCGCCCAGCGAGCCAGAATAGCCTACACCTGTTCCAGGTGGGCCGCAACGCTGCCCTATTTGGCAACATTCCGAACCGCGCCGCTACCGACCGCCCCACGCTCAACGGTGTGATTACGGCCGTGCGCCGCAATAAAATTCTACTGGCCACCAACAAAGAAGATCTGCCCGATTGGATTGACGAAGGCAAGCTAGGTGTCGACCTGACTTTCGACGAGGTGAGCTACCGCGAGATGGAGCACGCCTTACAGAAGGTGATGGGCGCCTACGAAAACCGCCTCGCTGAGCTGCGCGACATTCTGCTAGGTGGTAAGCCCGCCCGCTTCAAAGATGAAAGCGAAGCCACGCTCTACTACCCTAGCCCCCTGAACGAGTCGCAATTGGCGGCCGTGCGCCACGTGCTGGCTGCCAAGGACGTAGCCATTATCCACGGCCCGCCCGGCACTGGCAAAACGACCACGCTGGTGCAGGCCATTCTGGAAACCATCCGGCGCGAGCGGCGCGTGCTGGTGTGTGCCCCGAGCAACACCGCCGTGGATTTGCTCACGGAAAAGCTAGCCGAGCGCGGCGTAAATGTGATTCGCATGGGCAACCCCTCGCGGGTATCAGACCTGCTGCTGGAACACACGCTCGACGCGCAGATTATGGCGCACAAAAGCTACCCCGAGCTGAAATCGATGCGCCAAACCGCTGAGCAGTACCGCGAAGCGGCCGGTAAGTTCAAGCGTCATTTTGGCTGGGAGGAGCGCGAGCAGCGCCGCATGCTGAAAGAGCAAGCCCACCAGATGCTGCAAGATTCCGACAACCTGGAGCGCTACATCACCGAAGACCTGCTCGACAAAGTGCAGGTGCTGACCTGTACGCTGGTGGGGGCCGGCAACCGCGCCATTCGTCACCTCACCTACGAAACGGTGTTCATCGACGAGGCGGCGCAAGCATTGGAGCCCGGCTGCTGGATTCCCATCACGAAGGGCAACCGCGTGGTGCTGGCCGGCGACCACCAGCAGCTGCCGCCCACCGTGAAGAGCGAGCAAGCCGCCCGCGACGGTCTGCGCGAAACGCTGTTCGAGAAGTGCATCACGCGCCAGCCAGAGTCGGCGCGTATGCTGACGGTGCAATATCGGATGCACGAGCAGATTATGGAGTTCAGCTCGGAGCAGTTCTATGGCGGCAAGCTCATAGCCGCGCCCAGCGTAGCCCACGCCGACCTAGCTGAGTACGACCTGCGCTTCGCTCCCGACCTAGCCGTGGAGTTTCTTGACACGGCCGGTTTCGGCTTTCAGGAGCTAGGTATTCCCGAAAGCCGCTCCGTAGCAAATCCTGAAGAAGCCGATTTGCTGCTGCGCCGCCTCTCGGAGCTGCTGAGCGTGTATGTGCCCGACGACCACCTCACCGATTTGCTCACCGTGGGGGTCATCGCGCCGTACCGCGCTCAAATCAACTACCTGAAAGACAGAGTAGAAGACAGCCCTGAGCTGGCCGAAATGGTAACCCACCGCCTGCTTTCGGTTGGTACGGTCGACTCATTCCAGGGCCAGGAGCGCGATATCATCTGCATCACCATGACGCGCTCCAACGACACCGGCGACATCGGTTTTCTCTCCGACATCCGCCGCATGAACGTCGCCATGACCCGCGCCCGCCGCAAGCTCCTCATCGTCGGCGACTCTGGCACCCTAGGTCGCCACGAGTTCTACAAAGCTTTCTTGGATTACGTGGAGAGCATCGGCGCCTACCGCACGGCCTGGGAAATGCAGTAAACCACACGTTTGTCATCCTGAGCGCAGCAACGCATTCCGCGCATCAGGATGACAAACGTGTGGTTTACTGCAAGTCAATGTACGACTCTGTGTGCGGCGCGTCGGACTTCTGGTTCACAAAGTTCTTCTCGGGTTTGTCGAAATCGGAAATGTACAGGCGGTTGCCTTTCAGCAGGACTTCGGCAGGCTGATCGAGCTTGCCACCGGCGCCGTCGGTGTCGCCGTTGCGGGCCAGGGTTGTCACGGTGCCGTCGGGAGCAACTACCTGGATGGCATTTTCGCGCGAGTTGCACACGTACACTTTATCCGTTTTACGATCCACGATCAGGCCGTCGATGCAGGGAATCTTCTCGCCTTTCACGGCTACGATTTCTTTGCTGGCAAAGCTGCCATCGGGCTTGAGAGTGATGCGGTAAAGCGTGCCGTCGCCGAAGGAGCCCGTATACAGACGGCCTTTGCTGTCGTAGTCGATGCCGTCGGCGCCATTGTCGACGCCGGTTTCGTTCACGGCCGTGGTGAAGGTGGTCAGCACGTGCGGGTCCATAGTTTTGGGCTTCAGCTTGATACCGCCTTTCGTCAACTCGCTCAGGGTGAAGTGCATAATGGCGCTGCCCTTGGGGTCATCGGGCAGGTCCCACTGGCTGTCGGTCACGTAGAGGTCGTTGCCTTTCCAGACCACGCCGTTAGCCAGCGCGAAGTTCTCCACTACGGTTTCCACGCCGCTGGGCTTGCCGCCGCGTATGCGCACCCGCATCAGTCGTGATTTAAAATCTTTGTCGTTTTCGTACTGATTTTCAGCGTAGTAGAGGTTGCCATCCGGCCCGAAAGCTAGGTCCATGGGCGCGGCCTTCTTTGTATCGGGCTGCACGGGCAGGTTGGTCAGGAAAAGCCGGGCACTGTCGCCCACAATTTCCAGTAGCGCGGCCGGGTACTTGTTATCGGCTAGGTTTGGCACCGACAAGATCAGGTTGCCGTTAGGCGCTAAGGCCAGGCCGTCGGGCGTGTTGTACTTATCGGGGAGCTTAAACAGCAGCTTCGGCGTGGCGCCCACGCGGGCCGACGTATCCACGGCCGCCGCGGCCGAGTCAGTCGCGGCGGCTTTCTGTTCTTCCTGGGGCGTGTTCTTTTTTTGCTGGCAGCCAGCCAGGAGCGCTCCGCTCAGGAGCACCATCATCAGCTTGTGATTCATGTAAGTAGGGTGCTATAAACTTTGTTTGGGCTTCTGTCTACCGCCTTCCCGGTAAGACCAGCCGCCAGAATAGGAGAAAGTTGACCTAGCTTGTTAGTCAAGTGCTTAATCCCATTTTAATGCTCAGCTTAACGCAGCGAAGCTGAAGCAGTTAGCTAATGCCAAAATTTTGCATCCTGCCGGTTATGCCACCTTTATTTAAGCATCGCTACTCAGCCTGAACGACACTTTACCGGTTATTTCCGTAACTAGCTATTCCAATTGCCTAATCCAACACCCAAAAAACGGACACCCCGTCCACCCCTGTAGTATGGCCCAGATCAGCCCCAACAAAGTCGTCACCATCACCTATGACCTGAGCGTGACGGACGAAAACCAAGAGAAAGTATTAGTAGAGTCGGCTGAGGCCGACGCGCCGATGGTGTTCATTTTTGGCCACAGCGGCCTTCCCGAAGAGTTTGAAAACCAGCTAAGTGGCAAAGGCGCCGGCGACTCGTTCAGCTTCTCCCTCACCCCCGACCAGGCCTACGGCGACTACGATCAGCAAGCCGTGGTAAGCATCCCGAAGCAGGTATTCGAAATCGACGGCAAAGTCGACGAGGAGATGCTGCAAGTGGGCAACTTCCTGCCCATGGCCGACAACGAAGGCAACCACATGCAAGGCAAAATCGTGGAAATCGGCGCCGACACCGTGCAGATGGACTTCAACCACCCGCTGGCCGGCATGGTCATGCACTTCGACGGCAAAGTGGAAGGCGTGCGCGATGCCACCAAAGAAGAGCTGGACCACGGCCACGTACACGGCGAAGGAGGGCACCATCACTAAGAATTGCGTTTTGTTTTAAATGAAAACGGGGTCCTAGGACCCCGTTTTTTATTCTACTTGCCGATCTTCTCGATCGAACCCTTGAACCGGCGCGAGCTACGGCTGCGCTAAACGCGCGCCGGTTCAGGAAAATAGGCGCTCTTAGCAGCTAGTCCGCTTCAAAGCTTAGCTCTGTCTACCAGTTTTTCACTCTCCCTTACCTTCGCGCAGCCGACCACCGCGCCCCACATGCCAATCTTACAGTTCGAAGACTTAACAATTGAAGTCGTTCGCAAGAACATCCGCTCCTTGCGCCTTACCGTTTATGCCCCCGACGGGCGGGTTCGGCTTGCGGCGCCCACGCGCGCACCAGCAGCCTCGATTACGGAGTTCATTTCAGCGCGGCAGGCGTGGATTCGGCGGCACCAAGCTAGGTTTGCGGCACGGCAGCAGCCCGTAACATTGCGCTACGACTCGGGCGAAACGCACTTCTACCAGGGCCGCGGCTACGAGCTACAGGTTCATCCGGCAACCGGACGGGCGCGCGTTGTATTGCGTGAGGAGGAGCGGCAACTGGAGCTACACATGCCCGCGGAGAGTACCGCCGAGCAACGCGAGCAGGTGCTAGCGGCCTGGTACCGGGCGCGCCTGAAAGAGCATCTGCCCGCGCTGGCCGCCAAATGGGAACCAGTAGTAGGAGCGCAGGCCAAGACGTGGGCTATCAAGCAGATGAAAACGCGCTGGGGCACGTGTAACATTCAGGCCCGGCGCATCTGGCTCAACCTGGAGTTGATTAAGCAGCCGCTCCCCTGCCTGGAATACGTGGTTGTGCACGAACTGGTGCACCTGCACGAGCGCCTGCACAACGCGCGCTTCTGGGGTCTGATGGATCAGTTTATGCCCAATTGGCGGCAGCACAAAGCCACCTTGAACCAGGTTATGCTCGCCCCGGCCGGCGCCGATGCTTGCTGAGTTCTTGTACCTAGGTCTGGCTACTTATTTAGTCGCTTACTGCTAGCTGCAAGCGCTTCAGCAGCATACAGTTCACGGCGCAGTTTTTGCAAAAAGCCTGCTGCCTGCTTGTACCTTCAGCAGCATACATCACCTCACATTTAGCTGTGCCAGCGCATGTATTCCAGTACTGAGGAGCCATCGGGGGAACAGGAATCCTCGCCTGTGTCGGGTAAAGACAATCAACTGACGACCAACGCGCCTCCTCAACAGGAGGGTCCGGGTAGCGGCCGGCGGCACCGGGTCAGCGGGGCCGTAATCGTGGCGGCTACGCAATTGCTGCCGCTGGTGAAGCTTCTCGATGCCATTCAGCCGCAGGTAGCCAGCGAGTCGGTGTTTCATACACGGCGTAAAAAGATTCAGGCGAGCTTCGCGGTGGCTTACCAGGAGCTGAAAGCCGAGCGGCCCAAGCGCAACGCCCTGACGCACGCCTTCCAGACCATGAGCGACTTAGTGCGGGAAGAAAGCCACGATATCAGCCAGGATGAGCTGAAGCAGGCGGCCAAAGAAGTTGTGCTGGCCACGCTCAAGAATGCGCCGGCTTTGATCAGCGCGGCGCATCAGGCCCGCTTGCTGTCGTAGCACAGGCAGGTTCCTATAACCTGGCTACCGCCGCTTGCAGCTCCGGCCAAAACTCCTGAAAATCTGCTTCATACGCTGGTAGCTCTGCTAAAAACGCCGCGGCCCCGGTTGCCAGCACCCCGGCATTTGGCACGCGGCGGCTCAGGCCTTGCAACGACCGCTCGAAACCTTCCACCTGCGCGTAGCCCGTCAGCCAATCGTGGCGGCGCATGAACTCGAACATCTGTTGCAGGCGCTCCGGCAGCTCGTGGCGGCGGGCTTGCAGCAGGGCGTAGAGGCGCTGACTGAAAGCAGGCAGCGCCTCGGTGGCATCGTAGTGATAATGAGCGAAGTCGCGGGCCAGCAGGTGGTCGTAGCCAACATCCGACACGACGCCGGCCCACTTACCCAGGCCTGCTTCGCGGAGGCGGGCGGTGGTGCGCCGCACGATGGGGTGAGAATCCGTAAACGAATCAATAAAGCGGTGCAGCCGGATGCCCCGCTGCACGGCCGGCGGGTAGGCCAGCAAGCCGGCGCGGCCCCGCACGGCCTCAGCGGCAAAGTTGCCGACTACTACATCGGCGTAATCGGGGGCGGTGGGCGAGCCGGAAAGCAGCAGGTGCGCTAAGAAATTCATGGACCCGGAAGGTACGCCGAAAACCGGAACCCCAACCCTTCAGCCGACTCCGCCGTATTTCTCCCTACTCTCCCTCACCACCAAAACCCTTACCAGCACCTACCACTATGGCAGAGCAAGTCGCCCAAAGTAACGATGTTACCAAGCTGATTGATAGAATCAAAGACATCAAAATTGCCATGCTGACCACGGCCGAAGCCAACGGTCATCTGCACAGCCGCCCGATGTACACCCACAAGCCTGAAGAAGACGGCACCCTGTGGTTTTTCACTGAGCAAGATTCGGCCAAGATCGACGAGGTGCAGCACGAGCGCCACGTCAACCTAGGTTACTCGAAGCCTGAAGACAACCTGTATGTCTCGATTTCGGGTACGGCCACCGTTGTGAACGACCGCACGAAAATCAAAGATCTATGGAGCGAAGGCCTGCGCTCCTGGTTCCCGAAAGGATCAGACGATCCGAATATCTCGCTGCTCAGAATCGACATTGAGCGCGGCGAAGTGTGGGACCAACCCAGCAACGTATTGGTAAACGCCTTCGGCTATGTGAAGGCGGTGGCCACCGGCGAGCGGTACCAGCCCACCGGCGACGAGCACGTACAAGTGACGCCTAAATAAGGAGTTGCACGTACAGAAAAAAGGGCGGGAAGCAATTCTCGCCCTTTTTTGTTGGTAGATCGTAGCGCGAAGCTCCCGTTTCGCGTATCGTTGAACGACTGGCACCTAGGTCTTGCTAACGTAATCGTTCAAGGATACGCGAAGCGGGAGCTTCGCGCTACATTCGCCCATTAATCCCTCCCGTTTGCACACCACTCTTTCCATTTTCGGCCTGAAACCGGGTCAAGCCCGTTGGGGCTTAGCCCAGATGGGCACCTCGCAGCAGCCGTTGCACCGGGTGCCGGGGCTAGGTTTCTTCAAGCTGCTGGGCAGCGGCGCCGACAATGGCTTTGGTTTCCTCCCCAACCTGCACCGCTACGGGCTGATGGCCGTGTGGGAGTCGCGGGAAGCGGCCGAGGAGTTTTTCACCATGCATCCGCTGTGGCAGGAATACCAGCGCCGCAGCGCCGAAATCTGGACGGCAGAGCTGGCCCCGCTGAAGTCGCACGGGCTATGGGATGGAGCTAATCCCTTTGACTATCAATTAGAAAACCTAGGGCTGGATGGTCCGGTGGCAGTGCTCACGCGGGCCTCCATCCGGTTGCGCAAGACACCTAGGTTCTGGAAATACGTGGCGCCTACCAGCGCGGCCGTGGCGCACGCGCCGGGCGTACTGGCCTCTATCGGCCTGGGCGAATTGCCGATTGTACGGCAGGCCACGTTCAGCATCTGGGAGTCGGCGCAGGCCATGCAGCAATACGCCTACCGTGGCGAGCTGCACCGAGAGGTTATTCAGCGCACCCGCCAGGAAGGCTGGTACAGCGAGGAGCTATTTGCGCGGTTTCGGGTACTGCGGAGTGCGGGAACGTGGGATGGCCGACAGTTGCCGTAGGAACGCGCCACGGCGCGTTCGTCGTTGAACATCTCCGCTGAACGACCCGCAAGCATGCAAACGACAACGTTCAACGAGGAACGCGCCGTGGCGCGTTCCTACAAATTTGGCAACACTTTTTGCCGGTTCCTAGTCTTCCAGGGTTTTCCCGTAATTTCGCCCGGTTAAAAAGTCGCACTATCCCCATTGCTTATGCCCGGTTATCGTCCCGAGGAAATTGAGAAAAAGTGGCAAGCCCACTGGAAAGAGCATAACACGTTCAAGACTGATAATCAGTCGGGTAAGCCCAAATACTACGTGCTGGATATGTTCCCCTACCCATCGGGAGCGGGGCTACACGTGGGGCACCCACTAGGCTACATCGCCTCCGATATTGTGTCGCGCTACAAGCGCCTACAAGGCTACAACGTGCTGCATCCCATGGGTTTCGACTCGTTTGGCCTCCCCGCTGAGCAGTACGCCATCCAGACGGGCCAGCACCCAGCCCTCACCACGGAGAAGAACATTGACACCTACATCAAGCAGCTTAACAGCCTAGGGTTCAGCTACGATTGGAGCCGGGAAGTTCGCACCTCCGACCCTGCTTATTACAAGTGGACACAGTGGATTTTCCTGAAGCTGTTCAACGCTTGGTACAACCTCGACTCCGATCGCGCCGAGCCGATTGAAACGCTTATCGCGCAGTTTGAGCAGAACGGCAACGCGGGTATCCGTGCCGCCGGCGACGACGAAACGCGGCCTAGCTTCACGGCCGAGGAATGGAAAGCCAAATCGGAGCCAGAGCAAATGGCGACCCTGCTTTTTTACCGTTTAGCTTATCAGTCAGATACTTACGTTAACTGGTGCGCGGCCCTGGGTACGGTACTCTCCAATGACGAAGTAAAAGACGGCGTGTCGGAGCGCGGCGGGTTCCCCGTGGAACGTCGATTGATGCCGCAGTGGAACCTGCGCATCACTGCCTACGCCGACCGCTTGCTCACGGGCCTCGACACCATCGATTGGCCCGAGGCAGTTAAGGAAATGCAGCGTAACTGGATCGGCCGCTCGGTGGGCGCAGAAGTGGTGTTCCCGCTGCAAAACGATGCCAGCCAAAACATTAAGGTGTACACCACCCGCGTCGACACCATTTACGGAGCGACGTTTATGGTGCTGGCGCCGGAGCACGAACTGGTCGAGCAGCTTACTACATCGGAGCAGTGCGAAGCTGTAGAAGCCTACATCGCACAGAGCAAGCACCGCTCGGAGCGCGACCGGATGGCCGACGTGAAAACCGTATCGGGCGTGTTTACGGGTAGCTATTGCCTCAACCCGCTTAACAACGAACCCGTGCCGATCTGGCTAGCCGACTACGTATTGGCGGGCTACGGCACTGGCGCCGTGATGGCTGTGCCCAGCGGCGACCAACGCGACTGGAACTTCGCCAAGCACTTCGGCTTGCCGATCATCCAGGTGCTCGACGCCCAAAAGGATATTGAGAAAGAAGCCGACCCCACCAAGGAAGGCCGCTTTATTAACTCAGGCATCGTGGAAGGCCTAGGCTATAAAGAGGCCACAACCAAGCTCATCGGCTGGCTCGAAGAGCGTGGCCTTGGCAAAGGCAAGGTGAATTTCCGGGTGCGCGACGCCATCTTTGGGCGCCAGCGCTACTGGGGCGAGCCTATTCCGATTTATTACAAAGACGGCACCGCCTATGGTTTGCCCGAATCGGAACTGCCGCTGGTGTTGCCCGAAATCGACGAGTACAAGCCCACCGAAACCGGCGAGCCGCCTCTGGGTCGCGCGCAAGACTGGAAGTACGAGGGCAAGTATGAATATGAGCTAAGCACCATGCCCGGCTGGGCGGGCTCGTCGTGGTACTACCTGCGCTATATGGACCCGCATAACCAAGAGCGGTTTGTGGGCCAAGAATCCGAGGAGTACTGGAAGACCGTAGACCTCTACATGGGCGGCGCCGAGCACGCCACGGGTCACTTGTTGTACTCCCGCTTTTGGTACCTATTCCTGAAAGACCTAGGTCTGGTCAGTGGCCACGAGCCATTCCAGAAGCTGATTAATCAGGGAATGATCCTAGGTCGGTCGAACTTTGTGTATCGTATCAACGGCACCAATCAATTTGTGACGCTAAGCAAAAAAGGTCAGTATGACACTACGCCGCTTCACGTTGATGTCAGCATCGTAGATAATGATGTGCTCGATCAAGAAGCTTTTCGCAAGTGGCGTCCTGATTACACAAATGCTGAATTCGTCACGGAAGACAACGGCACGTACGTCTGCGGCACCGAAGTCGAGAAGATGTCGAAGAACAAGTTCAACGTCGTTAACCCTGACGTTCTAGTTGGTCAATACGGCGCCGACGCGCTTCGCCTTTACGAAATGTTCCTAGGTCCGCTGGAGCAGTTCAAGCCCTGGAATACCAGCGGCATGAGTGGCGTATCCGGCTTCCTGAAGAAGCTCTGGCGCCTCTTCCACCCCGAAGACGGCAACCTGGCCATCACGGACGAAGCTGCTACGCCCGCCGAGTTGAAGGCGCTGCACAAGGCCATCAAGAAGGCTGCGGACGATATTGACAAGTTCTCGTTCAACACGTCGGTCAGCATGTTCATGATTTGCGTGAACGAGCTGACGGCCCTGAACTGCCACAAGCGCGCTATCCTAGAGCCACTCACGGTCATTGTTTCGCCCTACGCGCCACACCTCGCCGAGGAGTTGTGGGTGGAGCTAGGTCACGAACCCGGCAGCATCAGCTCCGCCAGCTTCCCCGAGTTCAAGGAGGAATATTTGGAGGAAGCCACCGTGGAATACCCGATTGCCTTCAACGGCAAGATGCGCGGCAAAATGACTTTTGCCGCCAATGCCCCAACGAGCGACATCGAGAAGGAAGTGCTAGCGTCGGATGTGTTCGAGAAGTTCGGCGAAGGCAAAACGCCCAAGAAAGTGATTGTCGTGCCCGGCCGCATGGTGAACGTGGTGCTGTAAACTCATTCTGCCTCTGTTACTTGGACCACATTTCCCGCCCGGAAGTGTGGTCCATTTTTTTAGACCTAGGTCGTGAGCGAAGAACCGGCCGCCACGGTTTACCTGCTTTTACGCACCTTGCCGACTCGCCTATCTGATGCCTCTATTTTCTCCTCCTTCAGCCTCGCGCTCCGCTACGTACCGACCTGAGTTGGATGCTTTTCGGGTGGTGCCGGTGCTGCTTGTTATTGCCCAGCATTGGGTGCCGGTGGGCTGGGTACGCGTGGCTTCCAGCTCCGTAGGCGTCACGACCTTCTTTGTGCTCAGCGGCTATTTTGTGACTAACATTCTGCAACGGGCTCAGGGTGCCGGCACATTCTGGCAGGTCGCAAAGCCTTTTTACATCCGGCGTAGCCTGCGCATTTTGCCGGCTTTCTTTCTGGCGCTGGCCGTGTCTTGGGCCTTGGATCTGAGCTTCGTACGCGAGTCGTGGGCGTGGTTTGTCCTGCAAGGGTCCAACTTCCTGTTCTTCCGCAAACAAGCATGGGGCGAGGGCGCGGGGCATTTCTGGTCGTTGGCGGTCGAAGAACAATTCTACCTGCTTTGGCCGGCAGTGGTGCTGTTCACGCCCGCACGGCGGCTTCCGGTTTTGCTGGTTGCCCTGGTTTTGCTAGGTCCGGTTTGGCGGTGGCTCCTGCTGCATCTCACCGGCACCAGCTTCTCCCTCACGCTTTTACCCGCTCACCTCGATTTGTTTGCGGCTGGCGGTTTACTAGGTTTGATCATCAAGCAAAGCCAATGGCCCGCTCGTTATTGGAGCTGGAGTGCGGCCGCGCTGCTCGTTGCGTGCGCTGTGTTGAAAGTAGTTGATGGCCTCGGTGAAGCCATCTTCGGACCTAGCTTGCTGGCCTTGTTAGCGGCAGCAGCACTAGCGGCCGTCATCACGACTACATCCGATTCGGTTCGCCGCGGGCTGAGCCACCCGGTGCTGGTATGGCTGGGGCAACGCAGCTACGGCCTCTACCTGTACCATCTGTGCCTGCCCGTTGTTCTGCACCGCGTACTGCACCGGCTGGCCCTTTGGCAGGGCGCCAATCCGGCTAAGTACACGCACATTATGCAGTGGGAGCAAAGTCCGCTGGCGTTGCTGCTGCTGCTTGCAGCTCTGGTAGTTATGGCGGCCGCCTCCTGGTCGTTGGTAGAACAGCCGCTGCGCAACCTAGGTCGGCGTTTTGCCTACCCCAAAAGCTGATCCTCAAAAACAAAAACGGCTGCAACACATAGGTTGCAGCCGTTCTTCGTTATAAAACTTCCTTATTCTTCATTCCAACTACCGGCAAGTGCGGCCCGCTGCGCTTTGGGCAACGAAGCCAGCACCAGGTCATACGAATGATCGACCCAGCTCTTGAGTTGCCTGGCTGTGACGCCGGTGCCGATGAGCACGGTGTTCCAATGTTTCTTATTCATGTGAAAGCCCGGCAGCACGTAGTCAAACTCGTCGCGGAGTTGGGTGGAGCGCTCCGGGTCACACTTCAGGTTGACGCTCGCGTAGGTGTTAATGTCGGTGAGTAAGAAGATCTTACCGCCTACCCGAAACACGAGCGTATTCTCACCGAAGGGCATGTCTTCTGTTACGCCAGGTTTCAGCAGGCAGTAGTCACGCAGGTCTTCGATGTTCATTTTCGGCAGAAATTAACGCGTAAATAAGCGGTACAGCATCACCAGCAGACACACCAGGAACATACTCATCGAGAGCTTGTTGATGAAGTGCATGGTCCGCAGGTTGAAGTTGGTTTTGCGGTTCGGGTCGTGCTTGCGGAAGAAGTAGCCAAACACTTCACCGAGGTTAAACAAGTTGCGGCCGTTCATGTCAGTTGACTTTTTGGTACACGATAATAACACCGGCAAGCCCGGAAAGATTTGATGGCAAGATAAATAGATCAGAGAATTTAGATGCTGTTGTCAAGCCTGATTTAAGCCTGAACGTCATGCTGAGCTTGTCGAAGCATCTCGCATGCAGTACTAATTCTAGTAAAAGGAGTTTACCATTGCGGTAGAGATGCTTCGACAAGCTCAGCATGACTTCCTAGGTAGCGAAAAGCTAGCTATACAGCGCCTCAATTCGCGGTAAGTTATTGGCAGTTATAACTTTACGCTTCACCTTCATGGTAGGCGTCAGCTCGCCGGTTTCCACGCTCCATGAAGTCGGCAGCAATACTACTTTCTTCACCTGCTCCCAATGGGCAAAGCTGGCATTGTACTGCTGCACCAAGCCTTCGTAAAGCTTCTGAACTTGCGCGTGCGCCGTCAGCGCAGCGTCGGAAAGGTTGGTGGGCAGGCCGTGGCTTTCGGCCCAGGCGCGCAGCTCGGCAAACGCCGGTACCAGCAGCGCCGACGGAAACTTCTGGTTCTCCCCCACCACCATGCACTGCTCAATCAGCGGCGACTCAGCTAGCTTAGCTTCAATTACTTGCGGAGCAATGTACTTGCCGCCGGAAGTCTTGAACATCTCCTTCTTGCGGTCGGTAATTTTCAGGAAACGACCTTCCAAAAACTCGCCAATGTCGCCGGTGTGGAACCAGCCGTCGGCGTCGATGGCTTCGGCCGTGAGGTCGGGGCGGTTGTAGTAGCCTTTCATCACCGAAGCCGAGCGGGTCAGGATTTCGCCGTCGGGCGCAATTTTAACCTCGATGTGGGGCAGCACCGGGCCCACGGTACCGATGTAGTTGTTCTCCGGCTCGGGGCGGCAGGCGGCAATAACGGGCGAGGTTTCGGTGAGGCCATAACCTTCCATCACCCGCACGCCCGCGGCCCAGAATACGCGCGCCAGCCGCGGCTGCAAGGCCCCGCCACCCGACACGATAAACTCCACTTTGCCGCCCATAGCCTCACGCCATTTGCTGAAAATCAGCTTGTTGGCAAGCGCCAGCTGTTTGTTGTAGAAGAAACCCAGGTTCTTCTGCGTGTCGTACTTCAGACCTAGGTTCAGAGCCCAGAAGAACAGTCGCTTCTTCACGCCCGTCAGCTTGGAGCCCGTTGCCACAATCTTGTCGTAGATTTTCTCCAGCAGGCGCGGCACCGTGGTAAATACCTGCGGCTGCACTTCGCGCAGGTTGTCGGCGATGCGCTCCATGCTCTCGGCGTAGTAAATCGAGAACCCGAGGATGAGGTACAGAAAGGTCGCGGTGCGCTCGAAAATGTGCGACAACGGCAAGAAGCTCAGCGCTTTCGATTGTTCGGGCAAGGGCAGGTAGCTAGTCAGGTCGCGGCAGTTGCTCAGCACGTTGTCGTGCGAAAGCATTACGCCCTTGGGCCGGCCGGTGGTGCCGGAGGTGTAGATGAGCGTGAGCAGATCGTCGGGCTGCACGGCGGCTTTCAGCGGCTCCAACGTGGTAGCGCTTTCCAGCTTGCCCATGGATAGCAGCTCGCCGAAGTGCCGGGTGCCCACCACTTTATCGAAAGTAAAAATGTGCTCGGGCGCTTCGGCCAGGTCTTCGGTGGCTTCGTGCACGCGCGCCAGCAGCTTCTGATCGGATACCAGCACTACTTTCACGTCGGCATCGGTGAAGATGTGGCGGTAGTCGTCCACGGTGATGGTGGGGTACATGGGCACGCTCACGGCCCCGAGCTGGGCAATGCCAAAGTCGGCCAGCATCCACTCAGGGCGGTTGGCGGAGATGATGGCCACCTTGTCGCCGGCCTCAATGCCGAGCTGGTGCAAACCTAGGCTCACGAGGTTGGCCTGCTCCTGCACCTGCTGCACGCTGAGCGGCTGCCATTTGCCTTTAGCTTTGGCTACCAAGCAGTTAGCTTGCGGAGCGCGGGTAGTGAGGTGCGTCAGTATGTCGAACGTGCGACGAATTTCCATAATTGGTACAAGCAAAAGGCCTGGGCAGAAACTGGCAACAGCACAGTTTCTGGTACACAAACTTAACCGCTCAGGTTTTGCTCCCAGAAATCAGCACATAATTTTACCGTTCTGCTCGTCGGCGTGCTGTAGCGCGAACCGGAGGAAGGCGTAAGCCAAGCTCCTGCTTCGCGTATCGTTGAACGACTCGTACCTAGGTTTCTGCAAACGTAATCGTTCAACGATACGCGAAGCAGGAGCTTCGCGCTACATTCTCCTTTATAAAGCTTACACTATGAAGAAGCTATTACTTCCACTGGCGTTCGGCCTCAGCATCAATGCTTTTGCCCAACAACCCGCCTCCGAAACGCAAGCCGTTAAAAAGACGGTCTCCACGTTCTTCGACGGCATGCGGCGCGGCGACAGTACGCTGGTGCGCAGCACCTTGGCGCCAGGCGTGGTACTGCACACCATCAGCAACCGCAATGGCACCACGCAACTTGGTGTCGAAAAGACCAACGACTTCCTGAAAGCCGTCGGCACGCCGCACGCGGAGGTGTGGGACGAGCGCATCACCTTCGAGCGGGTGCTCATCGATGCTAACCTAGCCAGCGTCTGGACGCCGTATCAGTTCTACCTAGGTAGTAAGTTCAGCCACTGCGGCTACGATTCGTTTCAGCTGGTGAAGTACGCCAGCGGCTGGAAGATCGTCCACATCATCGACACCCGCCGCAAGGACAAGTGCCAGTAGCTCGCACCTAGATAGGTCAGAAAAGCGGAATGTGCTTCAGGGGCGAATAATCTGTTTTCCAGCTGTCTAGCTCGTACAGCGCTCCTTCCTGATCGAGGTAGAGGGACACGAGTACCGGCACGCCATCTTCATCCAGGAAATGCGTATCCGCTATTTTTTCTCCGAGGTGCTGGTCTGGTTTGTCGCACAGGAATCGTAGGCTCCCCATTCCGCCGTCGTCCAGGTCTTCCACTTCAACGGTTACCAGTTTCGTTAAAAGCTCGTCGGCGTTAGGCTTTCCGCGTAGCATGAAAATCAATAGACTTAACTCCGACAGCGTCAGCAAACGCCCTTTCATAAGAATATCCAGGTGTAGCAAAAACTAACCTAGGTATACGTCGGGACACTGAAAACGGAACGTCATTCCGACGCCAGGAGGAATCTCGCGTGGCATACTAACTCCAATCGTTGGCGTTTGCCAGCCAACATCAGCACGCGAGATTCCTCCCGCTGGTCGGAATGACGTTCCAAGCAGCTGGTTTCTTCAATCTTTGGCCAGCGCCACAATATCCGGCACTTCCAGCACCGGCTTCGAATAGCCTTTGCGCACGACGTTAATCATCGCCAGACCTAGCTCTTGCAGCGTGGATACGTATTGCGGCAGAAACCTGCGCAGCGCCGGGTAGAGCCAATCAAAGTATTTATAGTAGGGCAAAACGTTCTTCAGGCCCGGCGTTGCCTTCATAAAGCCGGGGCGGAACATATAGGCCTGGCGAAAACCTAGGTCCAGCAATTTATTCTCCGTCTGACCTTTAACCCGCGCCCACATGCTGCGGCCGTGCCCCGTGGTATCGGTGCCGGCGCCGGACACGTAGCAGAACGTGAGGTCGGGGTTGCGGGGCAGCAGCGTCTCGGCGAAGTGCAGCGTGAGGTCGTAAGTCAGGCGGCGGTACTCCGGCTGCTTCATGCCCACCGACGACACGCCCAGGCAGAAAAAGCAGGCGTTGTAGCCGGTAAGCTGGTCCTGAATAGGCGTTAGATCCTGAAAGTCAGCGTACACGATTTCGCGCAGCTTCGGGTGCGTCACGCCGCTCGGCCTGCGGCTAACGGATAGTACCTGCTCCACCTCGGGGTGGTTCAGGCATTCGTGCAATACTCCCTCTCCCACCATGCCGGTCGCGCCGGTTACAATAGCTTTGATCTTCATGGTGAGATAGACGAATGAGGGGCGGTTATGTTTTAACTTCTACAGCCTTTCGTATACTGTATCTTGTTTGCAATAAACTATACGACCGCTACTTCTATCCTGGTAATACTTACCCATTATCTTTACAGAAGCGCTATCATGTTTGCTATCTATGGAAACAGAAAAAGGTATAGTATCCTTCTCTATTAATTTATTTCTCTCAAACCAAATACTGTATCCATTAGCATGGCCTATGGTATCTTGAAACTGCCTATTAGCCATCATTTGATCTTTGATAGCAAACATAAAATCAGGGGTTTCAATGAATGCTTTTAATAACATTCCTCCTACAAAAACAAACAGAATGGTTATTGTTGCAACTAATATTACAGATTTTATTGTTATAAAATATTTATAATTCCTGATTATTTTGTCAAGCATGTTAGATAAATTTTTTATTTTTTATATTTATTTGTTTATATTATATGTAATTTACATTAAATATAATACTACATTAACTCAATCGCCAAACGCTAGTACTCCTGATTTCGCATCAATAGCCTTTTGCAGAACAGTAGAAAACTCCTTCTCTTCTTTCTGCAAAGCCGCTGATTTAGGCCTCTGTTGTAACTTCAAAAATATACGAGCTACAATCTCACTTTCCCAACGAAAGTCGCTATAGTAATCAAACCACGACTCAATAACACCTTCTGTTTGCAGTCGATAAAACAAGTCAGCTCTAATTCCACCGATATATTCTAGGTTAAATTCACGATTATTCGGCTCGGACTGATCATCAGCAATCAAGTAAAAGTCAAGCATCATTAAATCCTAGATAAAGAAAACGGGACTGAATAATTAAATTCAATCCCGCTGCATTCTTTCTGTTCAGCAATATCTACACTCCTACCGGCTCTTCCAACTTCACCGGCTCAATCCACTTCCCATCCTCGCGCATTAGCTCGATTAAGTCATCTACAGCCTGCGCTTCAGGGACGGATTTCTTGATAACCTCTTGGCCGCGATAAAGGGCAATTTTGCCTTTACCCACACCTACGTAGCCGTAGTCGGCGTCGGCCATTTCGCCGGGGCCGTTCACGATGCAGCCCATGATGCCGATTTTCACGCCCTTCAGGTGGTCGGTGCGCTTGCGGATCATGGCGGTAGTTTCCTGGAGGTCGAACAGGGTGCGGCCGCAGCTTGGGCAGCTGATGTACTCAGTCTTACTCATGCGCGTGCGGGCGGCTTGCAAGATGCCGAAGCTGAGCTGGTTGAGCTGATCGAGGGTGGTGAGCCACTCCTCTTTACTGCGTTCGGAGAGCAATTCGGTGCTCAGTACCACGCCGTCGCCCAGGCCGTCGAGGAGCAGGCCGCCCACGTCGGTAGCGGCGTAGAGCTGGGTTTGCTCGGCTTGCAGCTCCGGGTATTCGCGCTTGATAATCACCGGGCAAGTCACGCCAGCGTTGATCAGTTCGAAGAATGCCCGCCGGATTTCAGGCATGGCGTGGGCATTATCGGTGTGCAGAATGACCACGGCGGTGCTGTCGGCCCGGAGCTGATCCAGGGCGGCGGGCGTGAGCGAACCTAGGTTCTGAAACACGAAGTTCAGCTGCGGGTGGCGGGCGGCAGTTACAGCGTACTCAGCCGGCGTGAGGGCCGGGAAGTGCTCGGCGCGCTGACCGGCATCCAGCCACGCGCTGTAGTCCACAATTTCCTTGAGGCCGTTGGGCAGCATGAACGGCACCGGGCGCTGACCGCTGTAGAGGTAGTCGGCACCTAGGTCGTTCATCTGAAACTTATCCAGAAAGGCCGAATACAAGTGCCCAGCGCACCGCAGATCGGCGTACTCCACCGAGGGCAGGCGCGACACATCGGCAATGACGCGCGGCACGTTTTGCCCCCCTAGGTTCAGCACCTCGCGCGTGTAGCGACGGAAGTACTGGAACGGGTCGATGGGTGAGCTGTCATTGTCGGAGCTGTTAGCTGTTAGCTGCTGGCTGTTAGCTTCTTTCCCCGAAGAGCTAGCAGCTAACAGCTGAGAGCTAACAGCTACTATCGGTTTGGCTTCGGCGGCGCGGTTCGTGTAGCGGTCAATCAGCATCTTCGCTACCGGCGCCTCGGCTTCGGGCGCTTCGGTGAGCGACACGCGCACGGTGTCACCGATGCCGTCTTCCAGCAACGTACCGATGCCCACGGCACTCTTGATGCGGCCGTCTTCAGCCTCACCAGCTTCCGTGACACCTAGATGCAGCGGGTACGGTTGCAGGCCTTCCTCATCAAGCTTTTGCACCAGCAGGCGGTAGGCTTGCACCATCACCTGCGTGTTGCTGGCTTTCATACTCAGCACCACGTCGTAGTAGTTTTCCTCTTCGCACAGGCGCAAAAACTCCAATGCCGACTCCACCATGCCCAGCGGCGTATCACCGTAGCGCGACAGAATCCGGTCGGACAACGAACCGTGATTCGTGCCGATACGCATGGCAGTACCGTATTGCTTGCAGATCTGCACCAGCGGCCGGAACCGCTCCCGAATGCGCTCTACCTCGGCAGCGTAGGAGGCATCGGTGTACTCAATGATGTCAAATTTCTTCTTATCGGCGTAGTTGCCGGGGTTCACGCGCACTTTCTCCACGATGCGGGCGGCTAGCTCGGCGGCGTTGGGCGTGAAGTGAATGTCGGCGATGAGCGGCACGTTGCAGCCTCGCTTACGCAGCTCCTTTTTGATTTCTAATAGGTTCTGCGCCTCCTTTACGCTGGGCGCCGTGATGCGCACGTATTCGCAGCCGGCTTCGACCATGCGCAAGGTTTGCTCCACCGAACCTAGGGTGTCCATCGTATCGACGGTGGTCATGCTCTGCACCCGAATCGGGTTGAGGCCGCCCATCGGCACATCACCGATTTTCACTTCCCGGCTAAGGCGGCGTTTGTACTCGGTGAGGCTAGGGCAATACGTCTTGTTCATAAGCTAAAAACCAGCGGCAGCGGGCTAAAGTTGCGGTTGAGTACAAAGGTACAGCTTCGCCAGAGTAACTGAGTAGCGGAATAACTGCGTAAAAGTTAGAAACGAGCTTTTTAGGGGTTCGTTAATAGGCTGAGCCGTCTGTGTGCCCTGTCCCTTCTGACTCATCGCTCCTACTCAGCGTCCCTTACTGAACTTGGCTATATTGCCAGCTGCAACCCAACCGCTCCCCTCTCTTCCCCATGACCGACCCAACCCACTCGCGCCGTAATTTCCTGAAATTAACCAGTCTAGGCATGGCAGTACTGCCGTTTGCCGCGCAGGCGGCCTTGGCAAAGAAAGAACAGACGTATCTGGTGTACGTTGGCACCTTCGCCCAACCCGGCGCCGAGAGCATCTTTCTCTACCGCCTCAATCCAGCCACGGGCGCTCTTACCCGCGTAGGCGCGACGAAAGCGGGGGCTAATCCCACCTATTTTACGCTCGACCCCAAGCAGCGCTTCCTCTACACCGTCAACGAAACCAACGAGTACAAAGGCGGCAAAAGCGGCTCCGTTCGCGCGTATAGCGTTGATAGAAAGACAGGTGGCTTAACACTGCTGAATGAGCAATCATCTTTCGGTCCCGGTCCATGCTACATCAGCCTCGACCACACCAATAAAGAAGTGCTGGTGGCCAACTACGCCGGCGGCAGCATCTGTGCCTTGCCTGTGCAGGCCAACGGCCAGCTCGGCGCTCCTTCGGCTACCGTGCAGCACACGGGTTCCGGCCCGCACAAAAACCAGAACGCACCCCACGCGCACTGCTTCCTCGCTGACCCCGCCAATAAATTTGGGCTGGCCGTGGACCTAGGTTTAGACAAAGTGTTGGCTTACCCACTGGAGCCTGCCAGTGGCAAGTTTTCGACAAACGCCACCACGGCCTTTGCTACCGCTCCGGGCGCCGGCCCGCGTCACCTTACCTTCCACGCCAATAACCATTGGGCTTACCTGATCAACGAGCTTAACTCCACCGTCACGGCGCTTACGTACGACGCAGCCAAAGGCGCCTTCACCGAGCTTCAAACGTTGTCATCACTACCAGCCGATTTCAAGGGCGAGAATTCCTGCGCAGATATTCACGTTTCACCCAACGGCAAGTTTCTCTACGGGTCTAACCGCGGCCACGACAGCCTTGTTGTCTATGCCATCGACCAAAGCAGCGGCAAGCTCACGCTTGTGCAACATATTAGTACACAAGGAAAGACACCCCGCAACTTCACTCTCGACCCTAGTGGCCGCATTGCCCTGGTCGGCAATCAAAACACCAACAACATCGTCACCTACCGCATCGACGGCCAAACCGGCAAGCTTACACCAACGGGCGTTTCCATCGAGGTACCCGCTCCCGTTTGCCTGAAAGTTGTCCCGGATTTTCTCGGTGCATAGGCGGATATAGCGCGAAGCTCCCGCTTCGCGTATCGCTGAACGATGACGTTAGTAAAACCTAGGTGCCAGTCGTTCAACGATACGCGAAGCAGGAGCTTCGCGCTACATCGTGCTAATCAATCCGCAGCATGATCTTGCCGATGTGGGCGCTGCTTTCCATCAGTCGGTGTGCTTCGGCCACTTCGCTGAGCAGAAACACTTTGTAAATTATTGGCTTGAATTTACCAGCCGCTAGCAACGGCCATACATGTTTCTCAATATCAGCGGCTAGCTCGGCCTTGAACTCGGCGCTGCGTGGTCGCAGGGTGCTACCGCTTAGCGTCAGCCGCCGCGTCATCAGGTCCATCACGTTGATTTCAGCAACCGGACCTTGCATCGCGTTGATAAACTCCAGCCGCCCATCGGACCGTAGCAGGCGGATATTCTTGGCAATGTAGTCGCCGCCAATCATATCCAGAATCACGTCCATGCCCTCGGCTTTCAGCTCCGCCTCGAAGTCGTGCGTTTTATAGTTGATGCAGCGCGTGGCACCTAGGTCTTCGCAGGCTTGACACTTCTCGTCGCTGCCAGCCGTAGCAAAGACGTTAGCCCCAATGGCCACCGCCAACTGAATAGCTGTGATGCCGATGCCGCTGCTACCGCCGTGCACCAGGAAGTTTTCGCCGCTTTTAAGCTGGCCTTTCTGAAACACATTGTGCCATACAGTAAACACCGTTTCGGGCAGAGAAGCAGCTTCTTCGAAGCTCCAACCCGCAGGCACGGGCAAGCAATGACGAGCATCAACTACCGCGTATTCGGCGTAGCCACCCTGGGCCACTAGCGCGCACACGGCATCACCTGGGTTCCAGCGGGGCACCTCTCCCCCAACTTTCACCACTTCGCCCGCAATTTCCAGACCTAGCACCATGCCGGGTTCGGTGGGCGCGCCGCCGTATTTCCCCTTGCGCAGAAACACGTCCGGCCGGTTGACCCCGGCCGCGTGTACTTTGAGTAAGAGTTGATTGGGCGCCGGCTCAGGCGTCGGCTTTTCTTGTTCCCGCAACACCTCCGGTCCGCCCGGCTGCGTCACCACGACTGCTTTCATAGATAATTAGAAATCTGATAGCTAGGCTTCTACGACTGGGCTAGATACGTAGAATACGCCTGTCTGCCGCGTGTACTGCTTGGCCCACCAGATCAGGACGAATTGCAGCGGGATACGCAGAACATGCACCCACAGATAGGCACTCTGGTTGTGCCAGGCATCGATCAGGGTCTGGATATGTACCGGCAAGAAGACGATGAGCATCAGAATAATCAGGCTGGCGGCAAGGCGACGGGTAGCAATCGGTAGCAGAAACAGCCCCAGGAAAACTTCGCAAACGCCACTCAGCAAGACCAGCCCCCCGTGCCAAGGCATCCACGACGGCATAATGGCCTCGTAAAAGGAGGGATGCACGAAATGGTTAATTCCCGTCGCTATGTAGAGCAGCGACATCAGGCAGAGCAGAAGCTGTTTCATAAGTACTTGAATTGCGATTTTCTATGATTACGAGCAGTAAATGAGGAGGTTGGCTTTTATCGGCCACTTTGTAGCCTATTTAGCTTTTCACTCGTTAAGAAGAGGTACACTTCTGCGAATGTTCCCTCATCCCTAATGAGAAAGCACGTTATTCTTCCCGCGATACGCAACGCCGCCCGCGCTACCGGGCTGGCTACCTGGCAAACCGGCCGCTTATTTCGCAAGACTGCGCAGAACGCACTTGAAGCTATTCAGGACGTGCTGCGGGCGGAAGTGCAGAAAGGTAACGTGCAGCTGGTAGCCGATTTCCTCGCCAACAAGGCTCTTCCTGCCGCGAAGGTGCTGCTCCTGGAACGGATGGCAGCCCGCATGCTAGTGCGCATCGGTCTGCGCGGGGCCTTGGCAACCAACGTAATAGGCTGGGTTTTGCCGTTTGCGCTGGAAGCCCTGGTTCGTGCCGGTCACAAAACCGGCTTCTTTGAGAAGCTCAAAGCCAACGCTACCATCTCCGACGCATTGCACCGCCTGGAAGAGCTGAAACAAACTGCCTGGAAAACCCTGGCTCCGGACACGGACGCTAATGCAGAAACACCGGCAGACGATGCTACGCTCTTACCCGCGGAAGGCCCAAACAATACAATAGCTATTACAGCATCCTAGGTTTGATGGGGCACAAAAAAAGCCGTCCCACCCGGAACGGCTTTTTCGCGTCTCGACACGCGGAGAAAATTCCCACCCAACTCCGGGTCGAGCCCGTCCGCGGGCTTAGTGCCGGAACAGCAGTTCACGGTACTTCACCAGCGGCCAGTCCTCATCGGCCACCATCAACTCGAGCTTATCTACGGCGCGGCGAATGGGGTCGAAATGTGCTTTCACGGTGTCGCAGTACACAATGGCCCGCTCCCGTGTATCTTCAATCTTGTTGGCTGTCTTGCGGCTATTGACCATCGCGTCTGCTTCGGTCTTAATGGTTGCAATGTGGCGCGAAATGGCTTTAATCGTGTCAATTGTTACCTGAGCGCTTTCGTCATCCAGACCTAGCTCACGCAAGCCCCGCACGTTGGTAATCAACTTGGTTTGATACTCAACGGCCGTGGGAATGATGTGGTTGATGGCCAAATCACCCATCACGCGGCTCTCGATCTGGATCTTCTTCAGGTACTCCTCCAGCAGAATCTCGTGGCGGGCGTGCAGCTCCACGGGCGAGAAGATGCCGTGGCGGGCAAACAGGGCCTCGGCTTTCTGCGTGACCAGCGCATCCAAGGCCTGCGGCGTAGTGGCCACGTTCGCCAGCCCCCGCCGGGCCGCTTCCTCTTTCCACTCCGGCGAGTAGCCGTTGCCCTCGAAGCGCACATCCTTGGAGCTGATCACGTACTCGCGCAGCACGTCCACAATGGCGACTTCCTTCTTCTTACCCTGCTCGAGCTGCGCATCCACCGCCTGCTTGAACAAAATCAGCTGCTCGGCCACAATGGCGTTGAGCACGGTCATGGCCGAGGAGGAGTTAGCGGAGGAACCCACCGCCCGCAGCTCAAACTTGTTGCCGGTAAAGGCAAACGGGGAGGTGCGGTTGCGGTCCGTGTTGTCGAGCAAGATGGCCGGGATCTTGTCGATGCCCAGCTTGAGGTAGATGTTGTCGCCCTTGTCCAGCGGCAGCTTGGCCGTGCGCTCCAGCTCGTTGAGCACGTTGTCCAGCATCGAGCCTACGAACACACTCATAATCGCGGGTGGCGCTTCATTAGCTCCCAGCCGGTGATCATTCGAGGCCGAGGCAATGCTGGCGCGCAGCAGT
>NZ_BMHT01000003.1:701-181910 GCF_014641455.1 Hymenobacter cavernae | reverse complement strand
GTGGTGATAAAGAACGTGAGAAACTGCAGGTTCTCCTTCGGCCGCTTGCCCGGCGCGAACAGATTCACGCCCGTGTCCGTGCTCATGGCCCAGTTGTTATGCTTACCTGAGCCGTTCACGCCCGCAAAGGGCTTCTCGTGCAGGAGCACCTTGAAGTGGTGGCGCTCGGCGATGCGGTCCATCAGGTCCATCAGGAGCTGGTTGTGGTCCACGGCCAGGTTGGCATCCTCGAAGGTGGGGGCGCACTCAAACTGGTTCGGAGCTACTTCGTTGTGGCGCGTGCGCAGCGGAATGCCGAGCTTGGTGCCTTCCTCCTCGAACTCGACCATGAAGGCGTGCACGCGGCTGGGGATGGAGCCGAAGTAGTGGTCTTCCAGCTGCTGGCCCTTGGCCGGGGCGTGGCCGAAGAGCGTGCGCGAGGTCATCACTAGGTCGGGGCGGGCATCATACAAGGCTTTGTCGACCAGGAAGTACTCCTGCTCAATGCCCAGGGTGGTGTGCACGCGCTGCACGTCTTTGTCGAAGTACTGGCACACGTCCACGGCGGCCCGCTCCAGCGCGGCCAAGGACTTGAGCAAGGGCGCTTTGTAGTCGAGCGCCTCACCGGTGTAGGCCACGAAGATGGTGGGGATGCACAGGGTCTTGGTGCCGGGGGCTTCCAGGATGAAGGCGGGCGAGGTGGGGTCCCAGGCCGTGTAGCCGCGCGCCTCGAAGGTGTTGCGGATGCCCCCGTTGGGGAAGGAAGACGCGTCGGGCTCCTGCTGCACCAGCGCCGAGCCCTTGAAGTTCTCAATCGGGCGGCCGTCGGAGTTCAGGTCGAAGAAGGAGTCGTGCTTTTCGGCCGTGGCCCCGGTCAGCGGCTGGAACCAGTGCGTGTAGTGGGTGGCCCCTTTGGCCATGGCCCACGTCTTCATGGCTGACGCTACAGCATCGGCTACCGAACGCTCTACCGGTGTGCCTTGCTTAATAGCCGATTGTAATTTCTTGAAATAGTCGCTCGGCATGGTGGCGCGCATGGCCTCCAGGTTGAACACGTTTTTACCGAAGCTATCGGAGCGACGCTCGGTATAGGTGGGAACCAATACGGGCTGACGCCGATCAACCAATTCAAGAGCTTTAAAGCGAAGGATAGACATGAAGACGTGAAGTATTGTTTGGTGGAGGCAAAGTAGAACAGAACAAACCATTTTTCCAAAGTTGCTTCCTAAACAAGGGTGCTTTTTTCTAAAACACCCTTGTTTTAGCAGTTCTTGCTTCTATTTACCCCTAGGTAGTTGCCTAAACATGAATTATTTCGAAGCTACTCCCCAAAACGGCAAAATAGCTTCTATAGCTAAATCCCACTTTTTCTCTCTTGTTAGCTTCATTTCCCTGATCCTATCGCCTACGTTCCGTACAGTTGCTACGGCTTCATTGCGGAGGCTAAAGCTAGGTTTGCGACCTTGTGCCAGGTGCCGGGTGCCAGCCATCACCTTCCCGTTTCAAAGAAGAGCCCTGAATTCAACTGTGCAGCGATGCTGAATAAACTCCGAGAAAAACTCCTGAAGGGCGAACCTAGCCTGGGCACCTTCGTCCAGATGAGTGACACCGCCATTATTGAATGCCTCGCCCTGGCTGGCCTCGACTACGTGGTGCTCGACCTGGAACACAGCCCGATGAGCGTGGAAAGTGCTGGTCGTCAGATTATCACCGCAGAACGGCGAAGCCTCACGCCCTTGGTTCGCTTGGCTGACAGTTCGCGCACTTCGGTTATGAAAATGCTGGACCTAGGTGCGCAGGGGCTCATTATTCCAGCCATCAAAACCGTGGAAGAGGTAAAGAATGTCGTCCGATACGGGAGGTACTATCCGCTTGGCGAGCGAGGCTTCGGGCCGGCCCGCGCGTCGGATTTCACGTACGCCGCGGGTTTGCAAGACCTAGGTAGCTACCTGGAAAGCCGTAATCGGGAAACCCTGCTGCTGCCCCAGTGCGAAACGCGTGAGTGCCTGGAAAACGTGGAAGAAATCGTTAGCCTCGACGGCGTGGACGGCCTGTTCATCGGCCCGTTTGATCTTTCTATTGCGTTGGGCAAACCGGCTCATTTTGAGGCAGAAGAGGTGCAGGCGGCCATCCAGCGCATCTTGGCAGCCTGCCAGGCCGCCGGCAAGTTCTGCTTCACCTACGCCGACCGCACCCAGGCCCGACTGCGCTTTCAGCAGGGCTTCAACAGTGTAGCGACCAGCATGGATACCGTGGAATGTACTCGGGCCTTCCAACTGCTGGTTCGGGAAGTGATGGGGTAAGAACGGGCAAGGCCAATCTACTCAGTTAAAGCCATATACGCTGCCTATGCTTGAGGAATCGTTCTAGGCGTCACTTTCACCGTACCTTTACCCCGTGAAAAAGCGCTTTTTATTCCAGCCGCTGTACTTTTTGTTTTGGCTGGTGTTTTTCGTGGCTTTAAAGGCCTTATTTCTGGGTTATCAATCGGCTAAAGCGGCCGCGCTATCGGCTGATACCCTCCTGCATGTCTTCGTTTATGGCTTGCGCCTGGATGCCTCCGCCACGGCCTATCTCTGCCTGATCCCCTTCCTACTGTTTGCAATAGGGAGTCTGGCCGGCGCGCGCTTTCCCACCGACCGCCTTATTCGCCTGTACACCGGGGTGATGGTCGTGCTGGTCGCGCTGCTGACTACCGTAGATCTGGAGCTGTACCGCGCCTGGGGCTTTCGCCTCGACGCCACCCCGCTGCAATACCTGGATTCGCCCGCTGAAATGGTAGCTTCGGCCGGCAGCGCCCCGGTGGCGGTGCTGTGCCTGCTGCTGACGGGCGCGCTGCTGTTTAGTTGGTGGCTTTACCGGCGTTTGCTGGGACGCCTGCCAGCACTGCCACCTAGGTTTGGGCGCGGTCGGGCGGCGCTGGTCGGTATGCTGGAATTGATCTTGCTCGTAGTGCCGATGCGCGGTGGCGTGCAGCAGATTCCGGTGAACCAGAGTGACGTTTACTTTTCAAGTCAGCCGTTTGCGAACCACGCGGCCGTCAACGTGCCCTGGAACGTTGCCAACTCGCTGTTCTTGCAGAATGGCGGCCCCAATCCGTACCAGTTTATGGCCGACACCACCGCCACGCGCACCGTGCAGGCGCTCTACTCGGCCGCGTCGACTGGGCCGGATACCACGCACCTGCTGCGCCAACCGCGACCTAATGTGCTGTTTATCATCCTGGAAAGCTTCACCGCGAAGCTGGTGGGGTGCGTAGGCGGCGAGCAGGGCGTCACGCCTAACCTCGACAGCCTGGCGCGCACGGGGGTGCTGTTTACCAACTTATACGCCAGCGGCGACCGTAGCCAAAAGGGCCTGGTGTCCTTATTAAGTGGGTACCCCAATCAGCCCACCACCAGCATTATTAAGTACCCGCGCAAAACCGAGCGCCTCCCCCACTTGTGCCAGTCGTTGAAGACAGCCGGCTACAGCTCGCACTATTATTATGGGGGCGAGCTAGCTTTTGCCAACATGAAAAGCTACCTCGTAACGGCTGGCTACGAGCAATTTACCGAGCGAAACGACTTTGCTCCGGCGCAGCAGAACTCGAAGTGGGGCGCCCACGACCACGTGCTCTTTGACCGGATGCTGCGGGACTTGCCTCGTCAGCGACAGCCTTTTTTCGTGACGGCCTTTACCCTGAGCAGCCACGAACCGTTTGAGGTGCCGATTCCGACCAAATTTCCGGGCACCGACGAGGCGTCCCGCTTCCGCAACTCCGTTTATTATACCGACTGGGCCCTAGGTCGCTTTCTGCGCACCGCTCGGAAACAGCCTTGGTGGGATAACACCCTGCTCGTGCTGGTAGCCGACCATGGCCATCCGCTGCCCAACAACGATACTAACGAGGACCCCGGCAAGTTCCATATTCCGCTGGTGCTGGCGGGCGGTGCCTTGCAGCCAGCGGCACGGGGGCGCGTGGTAGCCGACCTAGGTACCCAAACCGACGTTGCAGCAACCCTGCTCACCCAACTTGGCTTGCCGTCTGAGAGTTACGTTTGGAGCCGCGACCTGTTCCAGCCAGCTCGCCAGCCATTTGCTTTCTACTGCTTTAATGACGGCTTCGGCCTGATAACACCAAGCGGCACCGTGACGTACGATAATGTGGCTCGCCAGCTCATATGGAAAAACCCGGCCAGCGTGCCGGGTACCCAGCTCAAGCAAGGACAGGCGTACGAGCAGGCTTCTTACGCCGACTTTCTCCAGAAATAAAGCCCAATGTCCCAGCTGCTCTTCGTTTATAATGCCGAAGCCGGCGCGGTGAACGGGCTGCTGGATACGCTGCACAAAACTCTGTCGCCCAGCACCTACGCCTGCTCGCTCTGCCGCATCACGTACGGCGCCATGAGCATGCGTTCGGAATGGAAGCAGTTTTTGCAGAACCTAGGTTTGCCAACTCGCTTTCTGCACCGCAAGGAGTTTTTTCGGGAGTTTTCGCAATGGCACCACCAGCCGCTGCCCGCTGCTTTCCTGCAAAATGCGGCTGGTGAGTGGCAGCTTCTTCTATCGAAGGAAGACTTCGACCAGGCTGATCTGCCGACGCTGATGCAGCTGGTGCGGGACCGACTGGCGACTGTTGCGTGAGAACCTAGGTTGCTATAAACGAGACTTGTTCCTGAACTAAAAGGACGTCATGCTGAGCTGGTCGAAGCATCTCTACCGCTTCGTTGAGCTAGCGTTATAAAGTTAGCACTGCGGTAGAGACGCTTCGACCAGCTCAGCATGACAAACGATTTTCCCGATTTTCTTAATTCAGGAACAAGCCTACAGAGTGAATCAGAACACGGCTGCCGTTGTACCTAGGTACGGCCGCTTGCTTCGCGCCTGAATCTGCTTGGGCTGCTAGCGGTTGTGCCCGAAAAACGCTGGTTGTTGCGTACCTTTGCAGATTCTTATGGATACCAGAAAAGTTGCCTTTTACACGCTGGGCTGCAAGCTCAATTTCTCGGAGACTTCCGCCATCGGGCGGCAGTTTGAGGAGCGCGGCTTTCAGAAAGTGGCCTTCGAGGAGGCCGCTGATATTTACGTTATCAATACGTGTTCCGTCACCGACCACGCCGACCGCAAGTGTCGCAAGGTGGTGAAGGAAGCGCTGAAGCACAACCCCGACGCCTTTGTGACCATCGTGGGCTGCTACGCGCAGCTGAAGCCGCAGGAAATTGCCGAAATTCCCGGCGTGCACGCTGTGCTGGGGGCCGCCGAGAAGTTTCAACTGGTGGATATTCTGGCCGGGTTCGAGAAGCCCACCGGTGGCAAAGGGCAGGTGTACGCCAGCCCCATCAGCGAGGCCACCGAGTTTCACGCCGCGCATTCGTTCGGCGACCGGACCCGCACTTTCCTGAAGGTACAGGATGGCTGCGACTACTCCTGCTCGTTCTGCACGATTCCGCTGGCCCGTGGCAAAAGCCGCTCGGGCAGTGTGCAGAGCGTGGTAGAGCGGGTGCAGAAGCTAGCCGAAACCGACGTGCAGGAAATCGTGCTGACGGGCGTAAACCTAGGTGACTTTGGTTTGCAAGGCCCGGAGCGCGAGCGGCGCGAGAACTTCTTCGACCTGGTGCAAGCCCTGGATGAAGTGAACGGCATCAGCCGCTTCCGCATCTCGTCGTGCGAGCCCAACCTGCTCACCGACGAGGTGATTCGCTTCGTGGCCGGCTCGCAGCGCTTCATGCCGCACTTCCACATTCCGCTGCAAAGCGGCTCCGATAAGATCCTGGGGCTGATGCGGCGGCGCTACCGTCGGGCCCTCTATGCCAGCCGCGTAGCTCTCATTAAAGAAGTGATGCCGCACGCCTGCATCGGCGTCGATGTGATTGTGGGTTTTCCGGGTGAAACGGAGGAAGATTTTCTGGAAACCTACCACTTCCTCAACGGGCTGGACGTGAGCTACCTGCACGTTTTTCCCTACTCGGAGCGGGCCAACACCCTCGCCCCTAGCCTACCCGGCCGCGTGCACGACGGCGAGCGGCACCGCCGCACGACGATGCTGCGCTCGTTATCGGAGAAGAAGAAGCGCTACTTCTACGAGCAGCACCTAGGTCTTGAAACGGAAGTGCTTTTCGAAGATGATGTGACCAATGGTCAAATGGAAGGCTTCACCCCCAACTACATCCGCGTGACGGCCAGATACGACCCGCTGCTGGTTGGCGAGCGGAAGCGCCTACGCCTGATCAACGTCAATGCGCAAGGCCACATGGAAGCCGAGGAGCTAGGTATTGAAGTGCTTCATCACTAAGCACAACTGTCATTCCGAGCAGCGCGAGGAATCTGAGGAATGAACCTAGGTTGCTACCTCAGATTCCTCGCGCTGCTCGGAATGACAAAACAAAGCGGCCCGTAGCACTTCTGCTACGGGCCGCTTTGTTTTGCAGCATGTTCGATTTGCTTTATCGGCTAAGTTGACGCTGCATCATGTCCATCATTTGTTGCATCATGCGCTGTTGTTCCTGCAAATGCTGGTTGCGCATTTCGGCTAAGGCTAGCTGGTGGGTGAGCTGCTGCGCGTAAAGCGCGGCTTGCAGGCTTGCTGTTGGATCAACGGTTGGCGCAGGCATTGCCGGAATGGCTGGCGCTTGGTTTAGAGTTGTAGCAAATGGTAACACCGGCGCAACGGGAGGTTCTACAATTGGTGCAGCAACTGGCGCGGGAGCTACTGAAGCAGCGGCTGGTTCAATGGGTTCTGGTGCAGAAGTTGGAGCAGGTTCCGCTACAGGCGCAGCCGTTGTGGGGGCACCTGCTGAATTCATCGCGCTGGTTGTAGCTGGAGCGGACCTAGGTTCGGAGGCCGTAGCATCGGTCAGCATGGGTCCTGTTCCTTTCATCAGCCAATCAGTTGATACATTTGGGTATACCTCAAATATTTTATTCATGAGATCAAACCCAGGCTTATTCCGCTCATCAACAAGATGTTGAATGACGGTTGCCGTTTTATCCAGAGATGACGCAAAAGCGTTTTTGGAAATCCCTAGATGGGATATGAGTTGACTTATGCGCTGTCCTACGGTCTGCTCAGCCATGTATTTACCAAATGAGAATTCGCGAGTTATAACGCAAATATATACTCATTTGTTTAATAATTAGATTAATCCTACAGCGAGAAAGCAGGTACGAGAAGAAAAACCAGTAATTTAAATTATTCTAACATGCTTATTACTTATTCCTTTGGCACTGACAACTTACCCGCTCAACTGTGGCAAACATCAAATTCGGGATCTGGACGCCGACGCTAACGGTAATTTTATTGCTTTACTTAGCAACAACGAGGTCTGGACGAATACATGGAAACTAGCTTTGCAACAGCCATTTCGTTACCCCTTTATCCGACAGCTGAATGAGGAACGCTTCCTAATTGTTGAGGGCCGCCAAAGCAGTGGGATGAACAATAATGGGCATATTCTGGACCAAAGTGGCCGTGAGTTGCTAACCTTTGATGCGGGGGATGCCGTAGCAGATGTGCTGGTACAAGCAGCCCGGATTGTCATCTCTTACTTTGATGAGGGCATCGGAAATCACAAACCGAGTAGCGACGGATTGGCCGTGTTCGACACCCAGGGGCAGCAACTTTATGGTTACAACTCTAGCGCGTCCGGTTTTATCTTAGACTGCTACTGTATGACCAAGCAGAGTGACGAGGTGATTTTAGCGTACCCATATACCGAATTCCCTTTACTGGAACTGCGCCTGAGCGATTTTCAAACAATTGAGCGTGTTACTCCAGTTGATTTTCGCGGGGCGTATGCCTTGAGCGGAAGCCACGACAATGTGATCTTCTATGCCCGCCATGAGGATCAAAACAGCTTTTTCTGGTGGAATAAACAAGGAAAGGTGCAACGCTTTGGACGCTATAATTGGCTAGGGCTACGTGGGATTGGGCAGGGGAAGTTCCTGCGGTATGATGCCCAAAGTTTCACCATTATTGATGCCATGGGCCTGATGCGCCAAGAACATCAGCGTAAGTCAGAGACCTAGGTGAAGCTCAAAAATATATTGGGTAGGCAAACCTACTCGTAGCGCAGCGACTCAATCGGGTCGAGGCGCGAGGCTTTGCTGGCGGGGTAATAGCCGGAAGCTAGCCCCACCGTCACGCAGATGATCAAACCTAGCATCATCCAGAGCCACGGCACGAAGAAGACGCCGCCGCCGGGGATGAGCAGCGCGATGGAGTTGCCCATAGCCACGCCCAGCACAATGCCGAGCGCGCCGCCCATCACGCAGATGACGATGGCTTCGATAAGAAACTGCTGCCGAATTTGAACAGCTGTAGCACCGAGGGCTTTGCGGATGCCGATTTCGCGGGTGCGCTCCGTCACCGACACCATCATGATGTTCATGAGGGCGATGCTGGCCCCGAGCAGCGTGATGAAGCCCACCAGGAAGCCACCCGAGCGCAAGGTGCTGGTCATGGAGTCGAGCTTGCCGGTGAGCGACTCGCTGCTGTCCACTTCGAAGGAATCTTCCTGCCCCAAAGGGTCGTGGCGCACGGCGCGCATGATACCGGTGGCCTGACCAGTCACGTAAGCCAGGTTTTCGGCCTGCGTGACGGCGGTTTTGATGTCGAAGGTAAGGGCACGCTGGCGGGGCATCTGGTTGCCGGTTTCGAGCGGAATGAGCACGAGGCGGTCGGCGCCGCCGCCACCTAGGTTGCTGCCGCTGGTTTCGAGCAGCCCGACCACCGAAAAGCGCCGGCCGAGCAAATAGATGTATTTGCCCAGCGGACTTTCATTCGGGAACAGCTTGTCTTTCAGCTCCGAGCCCACGATGGCCACGTTGGCGCCGTTATCCAGCTCCGCCTGCGAGAAGGCGCGGCCCGCGGTAAGATTGTAGCTCTGGATTTGCAGATAGTTCTCATCGCCGGCTACTACCTGCGTATTAGGGTTGGTTTTCTGACCGTTGGCTTTGACTTCGGCGGCGCCGGTAATCTGGGCCGAAAGGCCCACGGTGGCCTCGTCGCCGATTTGCTTCTTGTACTGTTTGGCTTGTAGATACGTGATGGCCGGGTACACCTTTTCCGTCACGCCTTGCCGCCGTCGACCACTGTTGTAACCTTTGGCGCGCATCTCAAAGGAGTTGGCACCCAGGCTGGCAAAGGTCGAGTTCAGCTTGTACTTCATCGTATCAATCGCCGTGAGAATGCCCACGAGCGCCATAATACCGATGCTCACAATAAGGGCGGTAAGAATCGTACGGAGCAGGTTGCTCCCGATGGAACGGAAAGCTTCCTTGATGTTTTCTAACAGATGCATGACGGTAGCGGCTACTTGTGCAAGGTAGATGGTTTCGGCTGAACTATGGTCGGTAGTTCGCGTGAAAACCTAGGTAGCTGGTCATGCTGAGCTGGTCGAAGCATCTCGCGTGCTGAGATTGTGATAGTAAACCCTCACGATTAAAGTTACCATTGCACGCGAGATTCCTCCCGCTGGTCGGAATGACGTTCTAATAATGACGTTCAACGGCAGCCCGCAAGATGCTTCGACCAGCTCAGCATGACCAGCTACCTAGGTTAAGCAACCAACAAATTATCCTCGCCTGTCCCCTGCCGTCTGCACTCTTTCGTATCTTACCTTTATTTTTCCCTTCTTTTCTCTGCCGAATGTGATGGTGTTGAAGCGAATCCTGTCTTTGGTCCTTGTTTTGGCGGCCTGCCTAGGTTTTTCCGGCATTGCCTGGGCCAACCACGTCCTCATCCCGATGGACGAAGCTCAGAAAGAACACCTCAAAGCGTACGGCGCAACGTATTGGCTGCTCGGCAAGCAGGTGGAAGTCGATTGGCTGCTGAACTACCGCGGCGGCGCTTTTGCCTTCCCCAATGCGGCCGGCGCCGAAAACGAGCTGACCGTGCGCGGCGTCACCTACCAGGTCATCAGCGACGCGCAGTACAATAACATCCTCCAGGAAATTGCCGACCCGAATGCCAACATGGACGTGATGAAGCTGGAGAAGGTGCCCAAAATTGCGGTGTACACGCCCAAAGGCAAGCAGCCCTGGGACGACGCCGTGACGATGGTGCTGACTTACGCCGAAATTCCCTACACCCAGATCTACGACGACGAGGTGCTGCACGGCGACCTGCCCAAGTACGACTGGCTCCACCTCCACCACGAAGATTTTACGGGCCAGTACGGCAAGTTCTACGCCTCTTACCGCAACCGGCCTTGGTATCAGCAGCAGCAGCGCGAATCAGAGGCTACGGCCAAGCGCAACGGCTTTTCGAAGGTGAGCGTGATGAAAGGCGCCGTGGCCACCAAGATGCAGGAGTTTATTGCCGGTGGCGGGTTTATGTTTGCTATGTGCTCGGCTACTGACAGTTACGACATTGCCCTGGCCGGCCTGGGTATCGACATGGTGGAAAGCATGTACGATGGCGACCCCGCCGATCCGGCAGCACAAAGCAAGCTGAACTTCAACCGCACCCTGGCTTTCAAGGACTTCACCCTGGAGCGCAACCCCATTCAGTACGAGTACTCCAACATCGATATGCAGCCCTACGAGCGCGGCGTGTACGAGGACAACGACTACTTCCAGCTCTTCACCTTCTCGGCCAAGTACGACCCGGTACCCACCATGCTCACCCAGGATCATGAGAAAACCATCAAAGGTTTTATGGGCCAAACCACCGCCTTCCGCAAGAGCCTCATCAAACCCGACGTGGTGGTGATGGGCGAAAACAAGGCTTCCGGCGAGGTGCGCTACATGCACGGCACGCTCGGCAAAGGCACCTGGACCTTCTACGGCGGCCACGACCCGGAAGACTACCAGCACTTGGTAGAAGAAGAACCTACTGACCTTTCCCTGCACCCCAACTCGCCGGGTTACCGATTGATATTGAACAACATCCTGTTCCCAGCGGCGAAGAAAAAGAAGCAGAAGACCTAGGTCGCTGCTGCGCTTCAAAGAAGTAATATGCAAACCCGTCAGTCGCATGTTTGAACGTGTGGCTGGCGGGTTTGCTATTCCTATAGCTCTATAGTAAATAATAAATCGTATTGCATTTTGCACCTAGTGCATCTATATACAGTTGATAGTTAGTGACATAACGATTATCTTACCCGAGCAGCATAAGAGTCACTCTAGGTGTCTCCTTGCTCAACCCAATCCAGCCGTGTGAGCCATTACGAGATGATACAAAAGCCAGTGCTCCTTCTAACCTCAACAGCTATGCAACGCAGACAATTCGTTCAGACTACCCTCGCCGCCCTGCCGTTTGCGGCAACTGCTCAGGCTCAACCTGCCACTGACCGCCCCACCAAAGGCTTCAAAATACAAGCGGGTGAAGGCCGCTTGCACGGACATCTTCAGCTGAAGGGTGTCAACGCTAACATCCTGGACGTGAAGATATCCGGTAAAGACACCAACGGCAACCTAGCTATTTTCGAGCAAACCAGCTTGTCGCAGGGCCGCGGTACGCCGCTGCACGTGCATCCGGCGCAGGATGAAGTCTTCTACGTGCTCGACGGTGAATACGCCTTCCAGGTCGGCGACGACAAGTACCGCCTCAGAACCGGCGACAGTATTTTCCTGCCTCGCCAGGTTCCGCACGCCTGGACGCAAGTCAGTCCGAAAGGCAAGATGCTGGTGACGCTCCAGCCCGCCGGCAAGCTAGAAGACTTCTTCGTGACGATGGCCGCGCTGAAAACAGAACCTACGCCCCAGGAAGTAGCGCAGATTTTTGCCGCTAATGAGATGAAAGTGGTAGGGCCACCTTTGAAGGTGGAGTGAGCAGGTTAGCTTAACGGAGAAGCTAGCTTCCTTTTGAACATTAATTATATTCTATTTATTATCCTTCATACCTTCCAGCTTCAAACTCTTCCTGAAGCTGATGAGACTCCTGTCCCTTGCTGCGCTGCTCCTCACCTGCCTACATAGCCTGGCTCAGAAACCCGTCGCGGCACAACCTTCCGACGCTTGGTTGCAATTCGCTGTTCAGAAAAATGGCGATTATCTGTATGGGTACAAGGATAAAAATGGGCATGTTCGAGTGCCCGCCAAATTCGGCAACTTCACTAATGCTCAAAAATTTACGCATATCATAGCCGTAAGCGAGGCGGGTACACATCAGCAATATTACTTGCTACGAAACGGCCGGAAAGTAGGCGTTGACAGTGTGTACATGTTTGACTTCACATTCGACTGCGAGCGGGAAGGCAAAATCCGGTTTGAGGACCGTAAAAAGAACCGCATCGGCTTTCTCAATATCCAAGGACGCGCAATTATTCCGGCTATGTATAATTTCGTTACGCCATTTCAGAACGGCTTAGCGGTAGCGCGCGTCGGCGCTCGGGCAAAATGCTGGAGCAGTGAAAACGACACCATCCGCTGCGAACACCTAGGTTGGGTAGGCGGCCGGGACGTGCTCATTAATGAGCGCAATGAAATACTAGCCGACAGCCTTGCCGAGGGCCAATGGGCTCACCTCAACTGGTATTCTCTGAAAATCAATCCAGCTGAAGTTGACACCGCTCTTACCTCCTCTTTCCGGGGTAAGCAGGGCGACCGTTACACGTTTATTAACTACGAAAAAGAGTTTACGCAATGGCTATATGAAGTATTCGTACCCGCTGTGCGTACGGGAAATGACAAACAGGTTGCAGCACTATGCTTTCCGGAGCTAGCCGTTGCGGCCCGACCGTTCAAGGGCTGGCCGCATTTTCAACGCGCCGCCTTCATGACCAAATACTATCAGTCTGTGCTACGCCCGAAGCTAGGTATGCTGCACCGCGACTCAAAAAATGTCGCTGTTCTCTCGGAAGAGCTGAACACTTACATCTTCTCCGGTTCTCTTTTTCAATTGTTTATGACAGATTGCGGCGCGCATTTTCAAGATAAGTATCCTGTGTTTGACGTAATGTTGACCTACGCGGCACCTCCTGGCCAAAAGAGTGATGAGTACCACAATCATTTCGAATTTATCCGCACACCCCAAGGCTACCGACTTCTCAGTGTAGGGCTCTAAGTCGGTCAGAGTAAAACTGGGCAGATTGCGCCTTAGCCTTATCTTGTGCCGCATGAAACTTCTGTCCCTAACCACCCTATTCCTCACCGCCCTACCTAGCCTAGCCCAGAAAACCAAGCCCGCCGAAAATCTCGTTCAGTACGCTCACCCCATCGTTGGGACGGCGAAGATGGGGCATACGTTTCCGGGCGCGACGGTGCCCTTCGGCATGGTGCAACTCTCGCCCGATACTGACACGCTTAGCTACGAGCTGAACGGCAAGTACAACCCCGACATGTACAAGTACTGCGCGGGCTACCAGTACAGCGACAAGACTATCGTCGGCTTCAGCCACACGCACTTCAGCGGCACGGGCCACTCCGACCTAGGTGACTTCCTGATCATGCCCACCACGGGCCCGCTCCAACTCAACCCCGGCACGGCCGACAAGCCCCAGAGCGGCTTCCGCTCCACCTTCTCCCACGCCACTGAGGTGGCCGAGCCCGGCTACTACCGCGTGAAGCTCGACGACCACAACATCGTGGCTGAGTTGACCGCCACCAACCGCGTGGGCATGCACCAGTACACCTTTCCGCAGTCTGACCAGTCGCACTTGATTCTGGACCTGATGGCGGGCATCTACAACTACCCCGATAAGAACGTGTGGACGTTTGTGCGGGTGGAAAACGACACGCTCGTGACCGGCTACCGCCAAACCAACGGCTGGGCGCGCACCCGCACGGTGTACTTCGCCATGACGTTTTCGAAGCCCTTCACCGACTACGGCAGTCGTAACTTTTCCAAAAAGCAGGTGTACCGTGGCTTCTGGGGCAAGTTCGACCAGACCAAGAACTTCCCCGACCTAGCCGGTGAGCAGCTGCGGATGTTCTTCAACTTCAAGACGACGGCCAACGAAAAGCTAAAAGTCAAGTTTGCCCTCTCGCCCACGAGTACCGCCAGCGCCCTCCAAAACCTGCGCACCGAGGCGCCCGGCTGGGACTTCGACAAGGTGAAAAACCAGGCCCAACAGCAGTGGCAGCAGGAGTTGAGCAAAGTGGTCATTGAGTCGCCGAAGAAGGTGGATAAGGAGAACTTCTACACGGCCATGTACCACGCCTTCCTGAGCCCGACGACCTTCATGGACGCTGATGGTCAGTACCGAGGCCTCGACCAGAACACCCACAAGGCGGAAGGCTTCACCAACTACACCACTTTCTCGCTCTGGGATACTTACCGCGCCCTGCACCCGCTCTTCAACGTGCTGCAACCCAAGCGCAACGCCGACATGGTGCAGTCGATGCTCGCCCACTTCGACCAAAGCGTGGAGCGCATGCTGCCCGTGTGGAGCCACTACGCCAACGAAAACTGGTGCATGATCGGCTACCACTCGGTGCCCGTCATTGCCGACGCGGTAATGAAAGGCAACGCGCCCTTCGATGCCAACAAAGCCCTCGACGCCTGCGTGACCACCGCCCGCAACGCTTGGTACGAAGGCCTAGGTTACTACGTGCAGCTCGGCTACGTGCCCGAAGATAAAAGCGGCTCGTCGGTGTCGAAAACCCTGGAATACGCCTACGACGACTGGTGCATCGCCCAGATGGCCCAGAAGCTAGGTCGGCAGGACATCTACCAAGAATTCAATAAGCGCGCCCAGAACTGGCGTAACGTCTACGATCAGCGCATCGGTTTCATGCGCCCCAAGCTAGCCGACGGCTCTTTCCGCCCGCGCTTCGACGTGCTGAGCACTAATGATCAAGGCTTTATTGAGGGCAACGCCTGGAACTATAGCCTCTACGTGCCCCAAGACCCGGCCGCGCTGATCCAGATCATGGGCGGCCAGAAGCGTTTCGTGCCGCACCTAGATTCGCTGTTCACCATGCACTTACCCGATAAGTTCTTCGCCGAAACGGAGGACATCACCCGCGACGGTATCATCGGCAACTACGTGCACGGCAACGAGCCCGCTCACCACGTCGCCTACCTCTACAACTGGACCGACCAGCCCTGGAAAACCCAGGCCCGCGTACGCATGATTCTGCCCAAAATGTACCGCCCCACTCCCGACGGCCTAGGTGGCAACGATGACTGCGGGCAAATGAGCGCCTGGTACATCTTCTCGGCCCTCGGTTTCTACCCCGTAGCGCCCGGCTCGCCCGAGTACGCCCTAGGTAGCCCTGCCGTACACGGCGCTGTATTGAATCTGGAAAACGGCAAAACCTTCCGCATCAACGTCAAAAACCAGAGCGACAAAAACGTGTACGTGAAGGAAGCTAGGCTCAACGGCCAGAAACTCACGCGGCCATTCTTGAACCATCAGGCTATTATGAACGGCGGCGAGCTGACGTTTACGATGGCGGCTAAGCCGTAATATTGTTAAGAAACAAGAAGTTATATACTACTCGCAAATAAATATCTACTGATCGTTACACTGTTAATTCTTGTCTCAACACGAAAAACATATGCGCAGGAATGTTACCATATTAATATATCTAAGCAATTTAACATAAAGCTTAAAGCGAGTAGAGTTTCAGAAGCCGATAGTTTCCCACTTGCTTCAATTGTTTTAGTGTATATAATTGACCAAGAAACAAATAAAGAAATTCAGTCAATACATATAGATGCTGAGTATTTATTTGATGATGTATTCAGTAATTGCGAAGCAGCACGCTCTTACACAACTGGCTATAACGCTGAAGATGATGCAATGGACAATGATTATGGCGATGTAGTTGTTGCTGATTTCAATTTTGATGGTCGAGAAGACCTAGCAGTCAAGTACAGTTCAGGAGGTAATGGCGGCCCACAATATAACTACTATATACAGACAGAACAGAGCATTTTTAAGCTGGATAATTTCTTAACTGAGCAAATGATCTACTTCCCGACGGAAATAGATGCAAAGCGACAAAGGCTCATTAATTATGTGCATGCTAATGCTTTGGGAGAAAATATGAACGTATATGCCTATAACTCTTCCAGAAGAACATGGAAGTTCGTCAAACGCCGTTTTAGAAGAGCTGGTTGAGAGCCCAAGTGGCTCCTAACTAACGCGAGTTACGCTGCGCTACATTCGCGTTAGTTGAGAAAACAAAGAAAGCCCCACCCATCAAGCTATTAAGGCTTGAATGAATGGGGCTTTTTATTTAACCGTTAAGTGAATAGCCTATCGGTTGATTGTGAGATTAGGGAAAGCAGTGCCTTTGTTTTTGGAGCGATTGTATAGGTAAGCGGCACCAGCGGCTAGCAATGCGCCACCGGCCAGCTTGCGGTTAAAGCCGCCAGTTTTTCTGACAGCGCCATCAACGTTACCTGGGGTGGAGTTGCCACCGGAAAAGCTCTGAAACAGGCCCGAAATCAAGCCTCCCATTGTGCCACTTTTGCGGTCAGATCCAAATATGCTCATGATTGACAAGGGAAATGGTGTATGGGGTATATAACGTAAGTGGGGGCGGCATGGTTAAGCCCGACGGTTAAAACTCCCAGGCTGGCACCAGCCGAACAATAGCTAACCTCCACTGTTCTGCTACCAAAACCGCCTACCTAGCTTCTGCTGGCCCCCTGTTAAGCAGCTCCGCACGGCTGCCGACCACCAAGAGTATCGCATGCCTACGTTAGTTTATAGCAATTGGGGACTGCTGCACCTAATAGCGGCGCTGGCTTCGTTAGTTCTGGGAACCACGGTGTTGGCGCTACTAAAAGGCGGCAAACGCCACAGAAAGCTAGGCTATGGGTATGTGGGCAGCATGGCAGTGATGCTTGCTACATCTTTTACTATTTACCGCCAGTTTCACGGCTTCGGGATCTTTCACGTGGCGGCGCTGCTCAGCTCTATCACGCTGTGTGCGGGCATGGTGCCGGTGCTACGGAAGAAACCTAGGTATAGCTGGCGGCAGCTGCACTACAGCTTTATGTATTTGTCGGTGCTGGAGCTTTATGTGGCGCTGGTGGCGGAAGTGCTGGTGCGCAGGCCGGGCATGAGTTTCTGGGAAGTAGCGGGGTTGTCGACGGCCACGGTAATGCTGCCGGGCGCGGCTTTGTTCCGGCGCTTCCGCAAAGGCTGGCGCGAACCTGGCTCCCACGCTCAACGACGCAAATTCAAGTCTGCAATTCGAGTAAATGCGACGCGCGTACCTAGCGCTGTAGGCTAGAACCAAGTTATGAAGTAGCCCCAGCGGGACGCTATATCGGCAGTGATTGGTGGAGTGAATGACCGGCTAAGCCTCAGCGGGGCGGCACCTGGGTTCGAACGACGAGTGCCGCCCCGCTGGGGTCCGGTTCGTCTATGCCCCGCAAGCTACCTAGCTTTAGTGACTGAGCTTAGATACCAGCTTTGTCAGCTGCCATTTGACGTACGGTATCTTTGTCGTGCATACTCGCCGTACCCGAATGCTTATCAACTTGTTGCGTCGTTGCAATATCCTTGGTTTCGGGCACAACAAACAAGAAGAAAAGAGAGCCTAGCCCACCGATGCCAGCCAGGGTAACAAAGCCAATCGGGTAGCCAAAATTCTTGACCACGAAGCCCGCCAGGATGCTGCTGAGCGAGACGGCCAGCCCCATGGCGGAGTACACCACGCCTTGCAGCAAGTTAAAACGGCCGGTGCCTTTGCTCAGGTCGGCAATCATCAGGATGCTGATGACGCCGAACAAGCCCGCGCCAATGCCGTCCAGCAGCTGAATGCCGGTCAGCACGTAGGGGTTGTCGATGAAGGCGAACAGCAAGGCCCGCACCGGCAGCAGCAGAAAAGCCACGAGCAGAACTTTCTTTCGGCCGTTTTCGGCGGCGGTGCCGGCAAATTTTGCCACAAACACCATCACGCCCTGCGCCATGATGATGGCCGCCGACAGATACAGGGAAGAATTCTGCTTGTCAACGAGCCCCATTTTCTGGCCGACCAGCGGCAGTATTGCAGCATTGGACAAATGGAACAGTGCCATGGCAATGGTGAAAACCAGAATATTGCGGTTCGACAATAACGATTTCACGCCGGCTACATCGGTTGTTTGGGTAGCCTCGCCGGCGCCACGGGCCAGGTTGTGGTCAATGTCCTTTTCGCGGATGACAAACACGGCCGCAATCAGAAGCACGCACTGAATGATAGAGAAGTAAAAAATGCCTTCGTAGGAGATAAACCGTCCGATCAGGCCGCAAATAATGGCCGCTAGCATGTTGCCAAGGTGGTTGAAGCTTTCATTGCGCCCTATCCTTTTGGAGAGCAGCGAGTGACCAACGATACCTAGGGTAATGGCCGCCACGGCCGGCGCGTACACCGATTGTATTAAACCCACCAGCGCCTGGGAAATTAGCACGGGCCAGAACCCGCTGCTGACAATGATCATCAGGCAGCACAGGGCAATAATGACGGACGCAACAACCAGCAGCCAGCGCTTGTACTTGGTGCGGTCGATGAGGGCACCGGCGGGCGGCTGCACCAGAATACCCACCAAACCGGGCACAGCAATGACAATCCCGATTTCGTCGGGCTGCCAGTTGCGCACCGTGAGCAAGTACACCGACAGGTACACCCCAACCCCGTCCCGGACATCTGCCATAAGCAGGCTCACCCAGTCCAACCCCTTCAAACTCCGTGACGATGCTTCCATACCTGCGGCTTGATTTTTCCGCTTTAACGGAGAAAAGCCAGCCAGGATATTGTCGGGATTAACAACAGATCAGCTTGTTAGGAGCCAAAACCTAGCTTCTGCCGGCTTCGCTTGCCTCAGCAAAACCACCCAGGTACCACCAAAAATTGCGGCGGCACCTAGGTTACTCAGGCCCCTTACTGCGCCCGGCGCTTCTCGTCTTCGGCGCCGCTCTTGCGCTGGCCGGCAGCCGTGAGCTTGTCGTTGCCGAACCGCCAAGCCAACGAGAGCGTTACCACGCGCGAATCGCGGCGCAGGTAGAGGTCCTGGCGATAGTTGTTGTAGAGCGAGGTGGCGCGCAAGGGCGAGGTGTACAGAATATCCGTGGCCGCAAGCTTGAGGGTGCCTTTCGTGCCGAAAACTGCTTTTTGCAGGCCCACGTTCAGCTGCCCAAAAGGCCGGAAATCGAAGTACCCGACCTGCTGGCGCGACTCGTAGCTGGCATTCAGCTCCCCGCTCCAGCCTTTGCCCAAGGTGAGCGTGCTGTTGCTGCTCAGGCTAAACGCGGGGCGCCCTTTGTTCAGCGACGTGCCCGCCAGGTTCCCCTCGAAGTGGATGTAGTAGAACACCGCGTTATTGTAGATATTCAGCCACTTACCCACCGTAATCGGCGCCGTAAACGTGAGGGCCAGGTAATGCTGGCGCGTCAGGTTCACGTAGGTCGAAACGGTTGTGGTGTCGGTTTCGGGGTAGGCCACGTCGGTGATGGGGCTCCTAGTGATGCTGTAGCTGAGCGCGGTCGTGAATTTCTGTTTGAAGGTGTGGGTAAGCTCCACGTTGTAGCTGGTTTCCGGGCGCAGATTGGGGTTGCCTTTAGCGTAGGTCGCCGGGTCGATGATGCTGCGGAACGGGTTGAGCTGCCGGTACGAAGGCCGGTTGATGCGCCGGCTCAGGGAGGCACCTAGCTCGTGCTGGTCGCTGGCGGTATACTTCAGCGCCGCGCTGGGGAAGAGCTGGTAGTAGTTGCGCTGAAAGTTGTCGTCACTCACCACCTGCTTGCCCACGGCGTAGGTGTGCTCGCCCCGCAAGCCGGCCTGCACGTTCAGCTTACCCGCCGTCCGATTCAAATTCAGGTAGGCAGCCGAAATAACTTCATCGTAGCGGAAGTGATTCGTCAAACCTAGGTTGGTGGTTGTCACATCGTTGACGGTATTTTCGAACAGCACGTCGTTATCCGAATATACCCGACTGGTTTTGGCGCCGGCCTCCAGACGCGTCTGGGCATTCAGCGCCTGCGTGTAGTCGGCTTTCAGGGCCTGAATGGTCAGGAGGCTGGTCTGGTCGCCGGTAATGGTGGATTCTGGCAGATTTCCCAGCTCCGGCAAGATGGTCTGGCTTTGCAGTCGGCGCGTGTCGTAGCGGGCGTAATCGACATCGGCGGTCAGCTCCCGGCTGCCGGCTGCGGCATTAGCAAAGGTGTGTTTGAAGTTCAGATTGCCCGTAATGTTGGGGTTGTAGCCCTCACTCGTGCTGCGGGCCGTGTAATAATTCTGTACCTGGCCGCTGCCATCGTAGAAGGTGCTCGTGTTGGTGCCCGCGCCTCTCGGGTGCGGATTTGGCACCGCGAAACCCGCCAGAACGGCGCCTATCGTCGTATTCTTCGACAGGTTTACGTCGGCCCCGAGCTTATAAATCAGAAAATGATCCTGGCCGGTCAGGTAGTTGCGCTGGTCGCTGGTGCCATCGAGCACCGGGTTGTCGCCCTGCGGCTCGTAGAAGTAGCGGTAGGTGTTGCGGATGCCGAAACTATTGCGCCGCGTGTAGGTGGCCGAGGTGAAAAGGTTGAGCCCTTCGCGCCGATGATTGCCCGACAAGGTGCTGGTAAACTTCCCGTACTTCCCGCGTCCGTAGCTGGTATTCAAGGAGCCATTGGTACCTAGCCTTTGGTCCTTTTTGAGGTTGATGGCGATGATACCGGCGCCGCCCTGCGCGTCGTACTTGGCCGGCGGGTTGGTAATCAGCTCGATGTTCTTGAGCTGATCGGCAGGTAAAACGCGCAGATAGTCAGCTAGTTCGGAGCCCGTCATGGGCTGGCGCTTGCCGTCGATGAGCACCAGCAAGCCTTGCCGGCCGCGCAGGGCCAGGTTGTCGTTGGCATCCACGGTCACGCCGGGCGAGCGGCTCAGCACATCCAGCGCCGTGTTGCCGGCCGCTAGGGTGCTGCCTTCCACGTTCACCACGGTGCGGTCGGCCAGACGCTCAAACAACGGCTTCTGGGCGACTACCTGCACTTCTTTCAGTTGGGTGGCGGCGCTGGCTTGCAGGGTGATGCTCGGCAAGGCTAAGCCATTGGTCGACAATGTGAAAGGCTCGCTCCAATACCGTACAAAGCCGACCTGCGTCGCCGACAACCGGTAGCGCCCGGCGGGCGGGCGCTCGAAGCGAAAGGCCCCGCTTGCATCACTAAATTCGGTTTTTACGACGGCCGAATCGGCAGCGTGGTGCAGCGTAAGTGTGGCGTAGTCAATGGGTTTGCCCTCGGCGGTGCGCACGGTGCCCGTGATGCTGCCCGCATTCTGCGCCAGTGCAACGGGTGCCGCCAACGACAGCATCAGCAAGGCTAAGCTTTTGGCTATAAATACAATAAGACGTGTACACATTTTACTTTCAAATAGAGCGCAGTGCTGAGGTGAAAAGAGAAATGCCGCAGAAAGCTGATTTGGGCTTGCCGGACCAGCCAAAACCTAGCTTTGCTATGCGCCAAGCCTTATGAGGCGGCACGAGAGGCCTCGCTCCTACCGTATGCTAACCGGCTGTGCACGACCGGCGAAGAGGCAGGAGGAAGGCGAGAGAATGAAATTCAGACGGGGATACCGCGCGACTTTTGAATCGTTACAGAAAAAGCCAAACTTTTTTTAAGGGCTTACCGAACCGAAGGAAGGCGCAAGCACCGAAAACAAAAACGGCTTTGCCAGGCGAACCTGACAAAGCCGTTCAGCGAAACCTAGGCATTGGTGGTTGTGAAAACCTAGGTATTGCTTTACAGTAGATCCCGCCCTAATTACTTCACCTTAAATACCTTATCCAGAAAAGCCGCTGTGTAGCTCAGCGTCGGCTCAAACCACGGATTGAACAGCGGAAACGGGTGCGGCGAGTTAGGAAAGGTGTGAGTTTCGTGGTAGATGTGGTAGGTATCCAGCTTCTTAATCATATCCTCGCGGCCGGCGTGCATTCTGTCTACGGCGCTGTTGATGAAGACGATAGGCGGCGTTTTGGCGGTTACGTGGTTGAGGGCGCCGGCCTGATGCCACAGGTCGGGCTTTTCGGTTTTGGAGACGCCAAACCAGTACGTGGCCGCCGAAGGGCCTTTGCTGTCGTTGCCCTCACCTGATTCAGGGTGGATGAAAGCTAGGGTACCATCCACATCCACAATGGCTTGCACGCTGCTGGAGTGGCTCTTATTGCACGCGTCGCCCTCAAACTGCGCGTCGCCGTTGGTGGTGCCGATGAGGGAAGCGAGCTGCCCGCCGGCCGAGAAGCCCCACACGGCAATCCTGGTCGTATCAATCGGATATTGCCTGGCGTTGGCGCGCAGCCAGCGAATGGCGGCTTTCAGATCGTGGACCGCGGCCGGGTAAAGCGCTTCCGTGGAAAGCCGATAGTCGGCCGTCACGGTCACGTAGCCTTTCGCCGCAAGCTGCTGGGCCATAGGCACATGCTGCGAACGTTCGCCGGAGCGCCAGCCGCCGCCATAGATGAACAGCACCGCCGGATAGCCCTTTTTGCGCTTGGCCTTCGGGTAGAAAATATCGAGCTGCAAGCTGCGCGCGCCAAGGGTGCAGTACGTCAGATTCATCTTCGACTGGATGCTGGCGGGTGCCGCGGGCCGGGCAATGCTGATGTCGGGGTAATTCTTCTTGGCTTTGACGAACGCGCTGTACACGGTGAACGACGTATCTCGCTGAGCTGCTGGCTGCTGGCCAGCAGCATGTTGTGCGGCCAGCCAGAGCAGCAGGCCAATAAAGAGCCATTGTTTAGGCGAGAAGAAGCTTGTCATTATAGCATTATTCAAAGTGTCGGAATCTGGCGGGAAGGAGGCTGCCTGCGTGAATTTAGGGCAGTTTCCTCAATTTCTGCGTCCTGATAATCTGTTTGGTCTACCAGCCAAAAAATCGTTTGCTGCGTAGTACTAAGCTCACTTTGATCACCGTTGAGTTTGACAGCAGCCAAAGCAGCACTGCCTGCCTTTTGCCCTAAAACAACCCGCACCGCATGGATCTGAACCACACCAACCTAGGTCTCACGGCCAGCCGTGAGGAAGAGCGCCCCGAAGAGGAATTTGAGAACCCATTGCCCCGCGCCGTCCTCCGGCTCAACAACCACCAGCTGCTCGACGGCGAGTGGAAATTTGCCATCGACGTAGACGATTGCGGCCTGCGCGAGGGCTGGTACCTAGGTCATCACTACGAACACACCGCCAACTGGCCCGGCTCGGTGGAGATGCACATGGCCCAGGCCAAAGGCCAGGCCAGCCCGGTAGCGTGGCAGGACAAAGTGGTGGCCTGGTACGAGCGCGAGTTCACGATGCCGGAGCGCGGCGAGCCTCAGTCCCGCTCCATGTTTCAGCTCACGTTTGGGGCCTGCGGCTACGAAACGCGGGTGTGGCTCAACGGCCACTTGCTGCATACTATTGAGGGAGAGGAAGTTCACTATGGTGAATACACGTCCTTTTCCTACGAAATTCCAGAGAACATTCTGCACCTGGGCAACCGCCTGACGGTGCGCATCGTGGATACGATGGACGCCGACCTGCCCCGCGGCAAGCAGGAGTCGCACGTGTATAAGCGCGGCGGCATCTGGTACCAGACCTACACCGGCGCGGTGCGCAGCGTGTGGCTGGAGATGGTGGAGCGCAACCGCCTCCGTTCCCGCCTGGGTGTGGTGAGCGTGGTGGAAGATCAGCTCGTGCGCTTCAACGTGACGATGCGCATCCACGACCCCGGCAACTACATCGTGCGGCTGAAAGTGTTTGCCCGTGACTCGCACGACGCCGAGCCCCTGGCCACCTCCGACTTCCCGATGCGTCTGGAAGCCGGGCAAAAGCAGCAGCGCCTCGTGATGGAAGTGCCGGATGCGCAGCTCTGGTCGCCGGAGTCGCCGACGCTTTACCGCCTGGTGGCCCAACTAATTGACAGTGACGGCTATGAGGCACAGATTGAGGCTTACTTCGGTTTGCGCAAAATCGAGGCGCGCGGCTGCCACGTGTACCTGAACAACCAACGGATTTACCTGGATGGCATTCTGTATCAGCCCGGTACGGCTACGTTTGCCGAGATGCAGCGCCACATGTACGCCATGAAGGAGCTAGGTTGCAACCTGGTGCGCGTACACATTGCCGGCATCGACCCGCGCATCTACAACCTGGCCGACGAGCTAGGTTTGTTGCTGTGGGTGGAAGTGCCGAGCCCGCACAGCTCCACGGCACGCAGCCGCCGCAACCACAAAGCCGAATTGCTGCGGATGCTGGCGCTGATTGAGACGCACCCGTCCATCGTCATATGGAGTCTCTACAACGAAGACTGGGGCGTGCAGGATATTGCCACCAGCACCAAGACCCAGAAGTATATCGTTGATACTTATCACTATATGCAGCTGGCGCACCCGCAGTTCTTAGTGGTCGATAATGACGGCTGGCACCACATTTCCTTTACGGGGCGCCTGAAATCGGACCTGCTCACGGCTCACCTCTACACGCCCGACCTAGGTCGGTGGCGCGAGCTGCTCGACCGGCTCGTGCACGGCGAAATGGAAGGCACCGCCGCCTTTCCGCTCGTGGTAGGCGACCCGTTCTTCTACCGCCATCAGGTGCCGTTGATTGTGAGCGAGTGGGGCGGTTTCGGCTTTCCCGACTACGGCGGCCCCGCCGACGATGCCGAGCGCACCGAGCGCATCCGACAGTTCAAACAGGAGCTGCGCGCCCGCCCCATCGCCGGCGACGTGTACACGCAGGCCACCAACATCGAAGACGAGCGCAACGGCATCATCGACGCCCAAACGGGGGCGCTGAACGTGCCGGCAGGCTTGCTGGCGTCGGGGCCGTTGGAGCAGCCGAAAGTGGCGAATTGAGATCAAAAAGCACCTTGTCGTTCTGACACTAGAAAAAGCCAGCCCGGTTGCGTACGCAACCGGGCTGGCTTTTTCTGCGCCATTGCTTCTGTGCCGCTAGTGCATGCGGTCGTTGCGCACGGGCAGGTTCGTCACGATTTCGCCTTCGATCTTGAGCAGCTCCTGCAAGCGCGCGTCGACTTCCTGCGGATCGCAGTACTCCTTGGCCAGGTCGACGTAGGCCACGAAGTGTCCGGCTTCAGAGGCCATCAGCTCGTAGTAGAACTGACTCAGGTCGGGGTCGGGAATGTGCTTCCAGAGCAGCTTAAACCGCTCGCACGACCTAGCTTCGATGAGCGCAGACACCAGCAGCTGATCCATGAGCTGCCGCTCGCGGGCGCCGCCCTTGCGCACATGGCTCATAAGCTGCACCACGTACTCGTCGCGCCGCGGCTTGCCCAGCTCGAAGCCGCGCTTGCGCAGCTCCCGCACCACCCGCTCGAAATGCTCCCACTCCTCGGCCACCAGACCAGTCAGCTCATCGACGAGGCGCGTCTTCTCCGGATATTTCACGATCAGGCTGATACCTGTACTCGCTGCCTTCTGCTCGCAGTACGCATGGTCCACCAGAATATCCTCGATGTTCTTGCTGGCAATATCCACCCACCTAGGGTCGGTATTGAGCTTTAGCTTAAGTATGGTTTTCTCTTTCATGAGCGGTGAGTTGGTGAAATGGCGAGTTGGTGAGTTAGTGAAATGGTGAGTTCTCTGCTTCGTTTGCTCAACTTGCACATTCAGATATCTACTCACTATTTCACTAACTCGCCATCTCACCATCTCACTAGTTAAAGAACTGCCAACGGATGCCAAACTGGAAGCGGCGGGGTAGGCCGGTGTAGTAAGGCGTGGTGAAGTAGCCGTCGCGGTAGAGGCCCTGGTTGATGTAGGCCATTTTCAGGAACACCCCCACGGTTTTGATGTCGGCGTTCAGGAACACATCGAAGAGCGCATAGTTGCGAATAGTGAAGTGGTCCTGCACGTAAAACTGCTGGGTGTTCGGGTTGTAGTCGTAGCCCCGGAAGCGCGACTGGTAGTACATCTGCGCGCCTATTTGCCCGAACAGCGCGTTCTTAAAAACAGCGCCTTGGTAGTAGATCCTGGAAGTGGCTACGAGCGCCGGAATGCGCAAGCCTTCCCCGTCGCCGCCCGCCGTGTAGGTGCCCTCGTTGTCGGTGTAGAGCTTGCCGATGTGGAAGCGGTGTCGCACCCCCACGGTCAGGAGCTGTTTTGAGCTGGTAAGCTGTTGCGGCTCGGCATTGCGGTCGTAGTACACCAGGTTGCCGATAGTGACTGCCGTTGCGGAAGCCTCCAGGTGATGAGTACCTAGGGTTTGATTCAGGCGGCCTGTGAGTTGGGTTACATTGGTGTTATCGAACTTGGAGCTGAATCTGTTCCCTGGGCGGTTTGTATCAGGCCGCACGACATCATTGCTGGCAGAGCGATGATTCCAGTCATAATGCGCGCCGAAGAATTCGTCCTGTGTAAAGGTAGGCGCGTAAGAACTACTAGCTACTTCGCCGCTGAGCGGCCCTACACGAGCTAATGCGCGAAACCAGTATTCGCCTAGCTCGCTTGTGCCAGTCGTGCCAAACGAGCCAAATGAAGGCAGTATCTCCCCGGCCGTTTCAATTGCAAAGATTTTATAACGAAAAGCTGCCGTACCCCCTAGGATCACTTGAGAACCGGAACGCGGATTAGTAGGCGCATACAAGACAGACAGGCTATCAAGCGTGCGTGTCGTGAGGCTGAAATTGCGAAGGCGACCGTAGAGCCGGTAATCGACGGTATTGCTGTGACCTAGCACCCCAAACGTATTTTCCAGCTGCCGATAATTGGCCTGATCATCCACATTCGCCAGACCATACCGTCTGAAGGGATAAAAGCTTGCTGTATCCTGCGCATTATCCGTATACTGTACGGACTGACGACGCCAGTCAAACGTATGAAATGCCGTAAGGCCCCTACCTAGCAACTGGTAGGTTTGGGTGAAGTGCAGCTGGTCGCGGTCGTCGCGGTTCACGGCCTGAGTCAGCCACACGTTGGCCCGCTCGTAGCCGAACCAGGTGGTATCCGCAGGCAGACGCCGGACGCCGCCTTGCTCTGCCGCTTCGTACCGCCCGGTCGTGAAGTTGGCCACCAGATGATAGCGTCCATCTTCCGTCTGGTAGCGCGTGAACAGCAGCACGTTAGATTGTTCCGCCAGCCCTGATCTTCGGGGAACATACAGCGCCTTATTGCCCGCAATACGCTCATACGCTACCCCCACGTTGAAATTCTTACCCAGGCTGCGCGTATAGGAGATTTCGAACACCTGCTCGCCGAGGCCGCTCTGCACGTAGCGAATGAACGTGTAGGGCGAGCGGGTATCGTAGTAGGGAATGGTGGTAGCGTCGCGGAAGTAGCGGTTGAACGCGTCGCGCCCCATGCGGGCCCCGATCTGGGTGTTCATCTGCCACAGCAACGGCCGCGACGCCGTGCCCATGTTACCTAGGTCCTGCTGGTAGGTGGTGTCGTGGGTCCAGTAGCGCGGGTTTTGAAGATTGGTAATGGCCGTATCCACCATCACTCCTTTGTAGTTTTCGCGCAGAATATCGGCTTCGCGCAGAATTAGCGTGGTCTTCGGGCCGTAAAGCGTCTTGGTGGAGTCATCCAGAATCTGCGCCCGGCTGGCTACCGGCAGCAGGCCTAACGCGCAGATCAGCAGCAGCCCAAGCCGCCGGAATACGGATTGCGGAAGCACGCAAACAGGAGAAAAGCGCAACGGCGCACGAAAGGTCGAAGGCAAAAGCAGGTCAGACAACAGCTTGGGGCTGAAATAACGACGTGAGCATCTGTTGCAGGCGAGCGGCGCCATCAGCGAGAAACTGCACGTCAATCGGAATATAAAAGATAGGCAATTGGGCAATGGCCGCTGCCAGCTCGGGGGCCAGCAGGCGGGCAGCATCCTTTTGAGTGGTAAAAACGCATTGTCCGGCCCGACATTGCGCGGCCACTGCTGCAATATCGGCAGCCGAAAACACATGGTGGTCGGCGAAAGCCACGTGGTGGGTAATCTGGTAGCCGGCCGCCAGCAGATACTCACGCAATGGCCCCGGCTGGGCAATGCCCGTGAGCAGCACAATCTCTTTCCCGACCAGCGCTGATGCGCTGGTAACGGGTACCGGCGCACCATAGGCATACGTCGAAAACAGCACGGGTACGCCGGGCCGCGCGTAGCGCCGAACCCGGGCCGCAATAGCGCGTTGTGCATCATCCGGCAAGCCAGGTGCGCACTTCGTCACGACCACCACATCCGCCCGGCGGGCCCCGCGCCGGCTCTCGCGCAGACGCCCGGCCGGCAGCACATAGTCACGGTAAAAAGGCCGCTGCTGCTCGGTGAGCAGGATGCTCAGCGCCGGGCGCACGCGGCGGTGTTGATAGGCATCATCGAGCACCACGTTTGTTATATCTAGTTTATTATCAAGGATTTGCGCAACTCCGGCGCGACGATCTTCGCACACGGCAACGGGTACGCTGGCGCCGGAATCCTGGTAGTGCTGCAAGGGCTCGTCGCCGAGCGTGGCAGCGGTATCGGTAGCGCCTGCCAGGCGGTAGCCGCGCGTGCGGCGGCCGTAGCCACGACTCAACACAGCGGGCTTTTCGCCCTGGGCCAGCAGCTCCCGCACCACCCATGCCACGTGGGGCGTTTTGCCCGTGCCGCCCACCCGCAGGTTGCCCACGCTGATAATTGGCACCGGAAAGCTAGCTGATGCTTTCAGGCCTGTGTCGTAGAGCCAGTTGCGCACAGCCATAACCCCGGCATAAAGCCAGGCAAAAGGCAGCAGCAGAACAGCAAGCAGCGAAGGCATTGACCAGATTATAACAGATAGCAGCGCAACAAAAATACAGGGAATATGGTGAGGTGGAGAAATGGCGAAATAGTGAGGTTATGATTTAAGCAGATTTCCTTGAAGAAGAGTAACGCTACGCTCTACTTCGACTCACCGCGTAAGAGCTACAAGAATGCTAGCAGCCTGCCGAGCCAGGGAACAACCTAGCTTTACTTCCGCAGCGCAGGAACCGTAAACGCACCATCTCACCAGTTCACCACCTCACCATCTCGCTGATGACCTTCGCCGACCGCCTGCTTCATTTTCTCACGAGTTTTCCGTTGCCGGCCACGCTGCCGGAGGAAGTCGAGGCCATCAGCCCCTACCAGCAGGCTACGCCGCTGGCGTTGCTTACTCAATTCGCCGAACACTACTACGCTGACAATCAGCCACGCGTAGCCTTGCTGGGCATCAATCCCGGCCGCCTGGGCAATGGCCGCACCGGCGTAGCGTTCACCGATCCTATCGCCCTCGCCGCCTGGGGCATCGACAACGACCTGCCCCGCCGCCGGGAGCCGTCGAGCGAGTTTGTGCAGGAAGTGGTGCTGGCGATGGGCGGACCGCAGGTGTTTTACCAGCACTTTTTCCTCGGCTCGCTCTACCCGCTGGTGCTGCTGCGCCACGGTCTCAACTACAATTTCTACGACTCCCCTGCCGTGACGACCGCGCTGTGGCCCGCTATTCAAGATGCGATGCAGCGGCTGACCCAGGAAGTTGGGCTTGCTCGCCACGCGGCTATTTGTTTGGGTCGCCGCAACGGCAAGTACTTTCAAAAGCTCAACAAAGAGCTAGGTTTGTTCGGCGAAATCATCGTGCTCGACCACCCGCGCTACCTCATGCAGTACAAGCGCCGGGCGCTGGCCGAGAATGTTGCGCGCTACGTGGAGGTGCTGGAATCACTTAAAAAATGAGTTTTTCGCTCAACCTTGCCTCATACACTCTGCACTAGAACACCCAATTTTCAATTCTTAATTCATAATTTTTAATTCCTCCCAATGCCTACCGTTGCCGACCTAGCCCGCGTGCTTGAAGCCGCCGCGCCCCTCGCCTACCAGGAATCGTATGATAATGCTGGCTTGCAGTGCGGCGACCCGCGGGCGGAAGTAAAAGGCGTCCTCATCACGCTGGACTGCACGCCCGCTGTCGTTGAGGAAGCCATTCGGCGCGGGTGCAATGTTGTGGTGGCGCATCATCCGGTGGTATTCAAGCCGTTGAAACGCCTGACCGGCGCCAACGAAGTCGAGCAAACGATGATAAAAGCCATCAAGAACGACGTGGCTATCTACGCGGCGCACACCAACCTCGACAACGTGCTGGCCGGCGTGAACCGCAAGCTGGCCCAAAAGCTAGGTCTGGAAAAGCTGCGCATCCTGGACCCGAAAAGTGGTTTGCTAGCCAAGCTAGCCGTGTACACGCCGCCCGAATACGCCGAGCAGGTAGTGGAGGCGCTCTACGCCGCCGGCGCCGGCCAGATTGGCAATTACCATGATTGTAGCTTTCGCTTCCCAGGCCTAGGTACCTTCACACCCGGCCCCGACACCAACCCGTTTCAGGGCGAGCCGGGTAGCGCCGAGCGCACCGACGAAGTGCGCGTGGAAGTGCTGCTGCCCTTGCATCGGCAGCGTGCTATCTTGAGCGCCATGCGCGCTGCTCACCCCTACGAGGAAGTGGCCTACGATCTGATTCGGCTCGAAAACGAGCACCAGGAAGTAGGCTCCGGCATGATCGGTGAGCTTCCGAAAGCGCTGAGCCCGAATGAGTTCCGGGCGCACCTGCGGCAGAACCTAGGTGTGCCTGTGGTGAAACACACGGCTTTCGACAAGCCCATCCGGAAAGTAGCGCTGTGCGGTGGCGCGGGTAGCTTCCTGACCAGCAAGGCCCGCGCAGCCGGCGCCGACGCGTACGTGACGGCCGACCTGAAGTATCACGAGTTTTTCGGCGCCGAAGGCCAGCTGATGCTTTGCGACGTGGGCCACTTTGAAAGCGAGCAATTCACCGGCGAGCTATTCCAGGATTTGCTTACCGCGAACTTTACGAGTAATTTTGCGGTCTTAATCGCTGAGACCCCCACAAACCCTGTCCGATATGATTTCTAATCCTTCCACGGAGACCCCCGTTGCCAGTAAGCTGGAAGCCCTTCTGAACCTGCAGCGCATTGACTCGCAGCTCGATGAAATCCGGCGCGTGCGCGGCGACTTGCCCGAAGAGGTGCGCGACCTGGAGGATGAGATTGCCGGCTACGAGGTCCGCGTCAGCAAGTTCGACGAAGAAATTGCGGGCCTGAATGACCAAATCAAGCAGCGCAAGCAAGCCGCGAAAGATGCCGAAGGCCTCATCAAAAAGTATGAGGAGCAGCAGCAGAACGTACGCAACAACCGTGAGTACGAGGCCATTGCCAAAGAAATTGAGCTGCAAAAGCTGGAAATCCAGATTTCTGAGAAGAAGATCAAGGAGGCCCAATACCAGATTGATCTGAAGAACACGGAAATCGCCGGTACCAAGCAGCGTCTGGATGAGCGCAAAAAAGACCTCACCAACAAGAAAGGCGAGCTGGAAACCATCGTGAGCGAAAGCGAAAGCGAGGAAAAAACGCTCATGGACGAGCGCGGCAAAGCCACTCAACCCATCGAAGACCGTCTGCTGACGGCGTATACGCGTATCCGCGGTAACGTGCGCAACGGTCTCGCCGTCGTGACAGTGAAGCGCGACGCTTGCGGCGGTTGCTTTAACACGGTCCCTCCTCAGCGTCAGGCTGATATCATCTCGCACAAGAAAATCATCGTGTGTGAGCACTGCGGCCGCGTGCTGGCCGACGTTGATTTCAAAGCAGCCTAGGTTTATAGCTATTGCCTGTAAGAAGAAAAGGAACGGCCTCGGTCGTTCCTTTTTTATTGAGCTGAATGAAGGTTCCCGCAGAGGTGCGCAGAGGGTTTCGCAAAAGGGCGCAGAGGGCAGTCATGCTCGTATTGATTACGACCTCTGCGAACCTCTATGAAACCCTCTGTGCACCTCTGCGGGAACCCTCGCAAGCGCCGATTGAGCTAGTCGCTGCCAACGACCAGCTAGCTCCCGACGCTCGCCGCGCGTATGCTGAAGTACTAAAGTTGCGCCCCGAGCCCGCTCGCACGCTACTCCGCACTGCTTCGCCTACGGCCGCTGGCACCCTGCTCGTTGCCGACTGCGCCGACTTCACAGAGCTGATGATCAGCCAGGAAGCCACGCGCTACACCAAGACGATAGAAGCGCAGAACCACCGGCTGGAACTGCTGGCGAAGTCCAAGGAGCGCGGCCCCTTGCCAAGCTACGCGGCGGCGGAGCTTCGGCTGCACCAGGCGGCGGCTCAGGTCACGTTTGGGCATGAAGTGCAAGGTGCCTGGAACTTACGCCAGACCTACTTGCAGATGCAAGCCGTGGTGCAACGCTATCCTGGCTTTCTGCCGGCTCGCAAAACGCTGGGGCTGTGTCAGTTCTTTATCGGAGCGCTGCCGCCGGGCTACCGCTGGTTTTTGAAGCTGCTGGGCTTAAGCAGCAGCACCGAGGCCGGTTTGCAAAACCTAGGTCTGGCTGCTCAGCGCCCCAACGATTTCCAGCCGGAAGCCCAGATTCTGCTTGCCCTTATTCAAGAGTCGTATTACAAAAAGCCCGGCCAAGCCAGTCAGCTCCTCACGCGCTTAGCCAATCAGCAGCCCGACAACCTATTGTACAGCTATCTGGTTATCAGCCTGAATAAGCGCCAGCACCAGACCGAGCGCGCCCTGGCAGCCTATCGTGCCCGCCCCGAGGGTGCGGGCTACCTGCCGCTGCCGTACCTGCATCACATGGCCGCCGATTTGTTGCTGTACCAGGGCAAGTACGCGGCCGCCGAGCACGCTAACCTGCTGTTTTTGAGGCAATACCACGGCCAGCACTACCGCAAGGATGCTGCCTTCAAGCTCTACCTGGCGGCCTGGCTTGCTAACGACGCAACCGCAGCCAACCGCTACCGCCAGCAGATTGATGCCACGGGCCGCACGGCGGTGGAGGAAGACGCCTATGCGCAGCGCTTCTACGAAGATAAGCTGCCCTTAAATCGGCTGCTCACCCGCGCCCGCCTTCAGATTGATGGTGGCTACTACCGGGAAGCCCTGGCGACGTTGCGAACCTTTTCACCTGCTGCTGCCACACCCCTTCGCGACCAGTTGGAGTGGCCTTACCGCTGGGCCCGCGCCTACCACGGCCTAGGTCGCCTGGATTCTGCGCGCCTGTTCTACGCCCGTACCATCGCACTTGCCGGGCGGGCACCGTACTATTTTGCGCCGCAAGCCGCGTTACAGATGGGCTATCTTTGCCAGGCTGATGGTCAGGTAAATCTGGCGCGGGTCTACTTTCAGAAGGTGCTGGATTCGCCCAAGCACGAGTACAAGAACAGCACCGATGCCAAAGCAAAAATTGCCTTGGTCGAGTTAAAGTAGTTTATCAGCTAAATCTAGCTTACTGCTTAAAAATCTGATACTTTGGTAGCCATTATTTCTTTTGCCTCGCTTCCTGTATCGCCCGAAGATTTCCGGGCGCGGGCGCTGCATTGGGCGGCTCAGTTTCGTTACTGCGCCTACTTCGATCCCAACGACCTAGCCTATCCTGAAGGTCCCTTCGACCGAATGCTAGGTGTCGCCAATGCAGCCGACGACGCTCCTACTTCGCTGGCCGAGCTGCGCCCCTGGCTCCAACAGCCACCGGCTTCCGGACCTAGGTTTGGCATCCTCACCTACGAGCTAAAAAATGAGATTGAAGCCCTGCACAGTCGGCACTTCTCGGGCTTGCAGTGGCCAGCGCTGCACTTCTTCACGCCTCAAACCTGGCTCTGCTGGCGCTTGGACACAGTAGAAATTCACGGGGAAACGGCAGGCGTCCTGGCCGCCATCCTAGCCACTGAACCACCTGTTCCTGCTGCTCCGCGCGTAGCGGCTATGCACCCGCGCCTACCCAAGGCCGACTACCTGACGACGGTAGAAGCTATTCGCGAAGATATTCTCAATGGCGAGGTCTACGAGCTGAACCTCTGCATGGAATTCTACGCCGAAGCCGTTGCACTCGATCCGGCGGCTACTTTTCGGCGCCTGAATGAAGCGTCGCCGATGCCTTTTGCGGGTTTCTATAAGTGGGAGGATTATTACTTGCTTTGTGCTTCGCCCGAACGGTTTCTGGCTCATTATTACCCGAGCATCATTTCTCAGCCTATCAAAGGCACTGTTCGGCGCGGCGCGACACCTGCCGAGGACGAACAGCAGCGCCAGCAATTACTACACGACGAAAAGGAGCGCGCCGAAAACCTGATGATTGTGGACTTGGTGCGCAACGACCTAGCTCGGGTAGCCAAAACCGGCTCCGTGCAAGTGCCTGAGCTGTTCGGCCTGTATCCTTTCCGAAACGTTTGGCAGATGATTTCAACTGTCGAGGCCGAGTTGCGCCCCGACGTAGACGTAGTAGACGTACTGCGAGCGACCTTCCCCATGGGCTCCATGACCGGCGCTCCAAAAGTGCGCGCTATGCAGCTCATCGAGCACTATGAGCGCACCCGCCGCGGCCTCTACAGCGGCAGCCTAGGTTACGTGTGGCCCGACGGTGAATTTGAGTTCAACGTGGTCATTCGCTCGTTGCAGTACAACGCCGCTACCGGCTACCTCAGCTTTCAGGTTGGCTCGGCCATCACCTACGATTCAGTGCCGGAGCGTGAGTACGAAGAATGCCTGTTGAAAGCCAAGGCGATACTGGAAGTGCTTGGATCCGTTGTCAGTTAACATTTAACATTTAATATATACAATTTACCAATTCACACTCTACCCGTTACTTGGACATATTCACAACGACAACAATAACCAAGCACACCATTGATCAATTACCATTCTACCCGTTATCTTAACCTAGGTACCGAGAACGGAGGGTTGATAATTGGTAAATGTTAAATGGTAATTGATCAATGGCAACTGTCATTCTGTCATTTTTCGGGGTAAAAACGTACCTTTGCCGTCCTTCTGTGTTTGAATGATTATGTCGCAGCAACTCTTCACCTTAGATTTTCTTGATTCATCAACGGCACCCGCGGCAGACGAGCACCAGCCGGCTGAGGCCGTGCGCGTGAGCCCTGCTACCCGCACGGGTCGCCAGCGCAAGCTCTACATCGAGAGCTACGGCTGTCAGATGAATTTCTCCGACTCTGAAATTGTCTCCTCCATCCTATTCGAGGAAGGCTTCGATACCACCGAACAGCTCGCCGACGCGGACCTCGTGCTGCTCAACACCTGCTCGATCCGCGAGAAGGCCGAGCAGACTGTGCGGATGCGCCTCAAGCAGATCAATGGTCATAAAAAGAAGAACCCCGGTTTGTTGGTCGGCGTGCTAGGCTGCATGGCTGAGCGCTTGAAAACCAAGTTCTTAGAGGAGGACAAGATCGTTGACCTCGTCGTTGGCCCGGATGCTTACCGCGACCTGCCGCGCCTCATCAGCGAGGTAGATGGTGGGCAGAAGGCCGTGAACGTGCTGCTTTCCCGCGAGGAAACCTACGCCGACATCACGCCCGTGCGCCTGAACTCCAATGGCGTGTCGGCCTTCGTGAGCATCATGCGCGGCTGCGACAACATGTGCTCGTTCTGCGTGGTGCCGTTCACCCGTGGTCGGGAGCGGAGCCGCGACGCCCACAGCATCGTGCGCGAATGCCAGGACTTGGTAGCCGCTGGTTACAAAGAAGTTACGCTCCTGGGCCAGAACGTGGACAGCTACAAGTGGGCTTCCGAAGACGGCACCGAACAGGTCAACTTTGCCCAGTTGCTGGAGCAGGTAGCGCTAGTCAGCCCCGAGCTGCGGGTGCGCTTTTCCACCTCGCACCCCAAGGATATTACCGATGAGGTGCTGTACACGATGGCTCGCTACGAGAACATCTGCAAGTACATTCACTTGCCGGCCCAAAGCGGTAACTCCCGGATTCTCAAGCTAATGAACCGCACCTACGACCGTCCCTGGTACGAGGAGCGTGTGCGCGCCATCCGTCGCATCCTAGGTGACGACTGCGCCATCAGCACCGACATGATTTCGGGCTTCTGCTCCGAAACCGAGGAAGAGCACCAGGATAGCCTCACCCTGCTCGACTTCGCGCAGTACGATATGGGCTATAACTTCTTCTACTCGGAGCGCCCCGGCACGCTGGCCGCCCGCAAGCTGGAGGATGATATTCCGTTGGAAGTGAAGAAGCGCCGCTTGCAGGAAGTTATTGATCGTCAGCAGCTACATGCCCGCGCCCGCTACGCACGCATGGTAGGCCGGGTGCATCGGGTGCTGGTAGAAGGCACCTCCAAGCGCAGCCAAGAGCATCTGAGTGGCCGCAACAGCCAGAACCAGGTGGTTATTTTCCCGAAAGGTAATTTCCAAAAGGGCGATTATGTGAATGTGCTAGCCACCAGCACGACTGGCGCGGCCTTGTTGGGTGAGGTTGTCTCATAGCTTACTTTGCTTGCATGGCGAGAAACAAGCATTACAAGCTAGCTCCTGAGCGCAAGCGAAGAAAGTTTCTTAAAGCAGGAGCAGGCTGCTTGCATGTGCTGCTACTTCTTACTGGCATTCCTGGTGCCTTCATCATTTATTTCTCCATACGTAGCTACTACTTGCGCACTGAAGGAATAGTCACCAAAGCAGTGATTATTGACGACAAAAATTATTTCGGCAACGGCACCGTTTCCCACGACTTTTCCTATTCATACAGGTTTACGGTGAATGGTGAAGAGTACACGGGCGATAGCCGCAGCCGAGACTATTCGGTCGGGCAAACTATCAAAGTAAAGTATGCGGCCAATCACCCGTACTTTAATGAGGTTAGTGAGCCAAAATAAGCGCAGTTGCTAAACAACATTAGCCTTGACACCTTCCGAGATACAAAGCATCAAACAGCGCTTCGGCATCATTGGCAACGCCCCTGCGCTGAACTACGCCATCCAAGTGGCGGCCCAGGTTGCCCCGACCGATATGACCGTGCTCATCTCGGGAGAAAGCGGCTCGGGTAAAGAATCGTTTTCCAAGATCATTCACGCCCTTTCGCCGCGCAAGCACGGGCAGTTCATTGCCATCAACTGCGGCGCCATCCCTGAGGGCACAATTGATTCCGAGCTTTTTGGTCACGAAAAAGGCTCTTTCACGGGGGCCAATGAGGCGCGCAAAGGCTACTTTGAAGTAACGAACGGCGGCACCATCTTCCTCGATGAAATCGGAGAGATGCCGCTCGGCACGCAGGCTAGGTTGCTGCGCGTGCTGGAGAATGGTGAGTTCATTCGGGTTGGTTCTTCCAAAATCCAGAAGACCGATGTGCGCGTGGTTGCCGCCACCAACGTGAATCTGCTGGATGCTGTGCACGAAGGCCGGTTCCGGGAAGATCTGTACTACCGCCTGAATACGGTGCCGATTACGGTTCCACCGTTACGTGAACGTGGGGATGATATCTATCTACTATTCCGCAAGTTCGTTACTGATTTCGCCGAGCGCTACCACGTCAAACCGATCAGCCTGACCTCCGACGCGGTGGTGGAGCTACAGCGCTTCCGGTTTCCTGGCAACATCCGTCAGCTCAAGAACATTGCCGAGCAGATGTCGGTGCTGGAAATGGAACGGGAGGTGGATGCCAACCGCCTGCGCCAGTACCTGCCCGCTCAGCAGAGCAGTAGCCTGCCGATGCTCCTAGGTTCGGGGGGAATGAACGATGGCGCACCGAACAGCGCCTATTCTGAGCGTGATTTGCTCTACAAAGTGCTGTTCGATATGCGCCGCGACATGACTGACCTCAAGAAGCTGGTGCTGGACTTGGCCGCGGGTCAGCGGCCAGCGGAAACCCAGGAGCTGCTGCGCCAGAACAGTCATTTGTTTACCAATCTCAACGTAGCGCCCTACGATGGTAGCGCCCGCCTCAACCGGCCCGCCGTGCCCGACAACGACTCGGAATACTTTATTCCGGACCTAGCCGTTGATGAAACTGCGCACTACGAGGAGGACGAAGCGCAACGCGTGGAAGACATTCCGCACGAGACCGAAGAGGAAACTTTGTCGCTTGAAGCCAAGGAAAAGGAAATGATTATGAAGGCGCTCAAGAAGCACCACAATAAGCGAAAGTACGCCGCCCACGACCTAGGTATTTCGGAGCGCACGCTCTACCGTAAATTGAAGCAATATGACCTGGAACAATTGTAGTCAGCGCCTTATCGGCTGGCTATGCCTACTGCTTCTGCCTGTGCTGGGTGGGTGCAAGATTTACTCGTTTGCCGGTACCAACATTGACCCAAGCGTCAAGACCATTTCGATTCAGACGTTCCAGAACAACGCCAACAACGGCCCGTCGGCGCTGGCGCAAAGCTTCACGGAGAACTTCAAAGACTACTTTCAGCGCAACACCACGCTGAAACTACTGCCCCGCGACGGTGACTTACAATTTGAAGGTCAGATCATTGCCTATGATTTTGCGCCGGCGGCTATTACCCGCGAAGGCAACGTCGACCAGGCGGGCGTGAACCGCCTGACGGTGCAGGTGCGCGTGCGCTTCACCAACACCCGCGACCCGAAGCAGGATTTCGAGCAAACCTTCCAGAGCAACCAGGATTTTCCATCTACCCGCGATATCACCAGCATCAACAGCGACCCAAACGCCACCCGCGATGTGCTGCGCAACATCATCACCGACGTGTTCAATAAGTCGGTGGCGAACTGGTGATGGAAGTTGGAAGTGTTAAGTTTTGAATGTTGAGTTTCGACTTTTGCCTCAGCACAGCTTAACACCTAGGCTCCTTGGCAAGAACCTTCGCACTCAGAACTTAACACTTAACACCCCAACACTCCTATTATGACCCGTGCGTCGCTGCTACATGTTCTGGACCACCTAAGCGAGGTTTCTGATACCGAAGTCCGCGAGTTGGAGCAGCTTGCCACCGCTTTTCCTTACTGTCAGACGGCCCACCTGATTCTGGCTAAAGCAGCGCACGACCGGGGCAGTATGTTGGCCAGCCAACGCCTGCGCCGCGCCGCCACCTATGCTACCGACCGGCAGCTGCTGCGCCAGCTTATCGAGTTTACGGCACCAACTTCCGTGGCGATTTCGGCAGAAGCCGAGCCGCAGCCAGCTTTGCAAAGCGCAGCCGTGGAAGACAGCACTTCTCTTGCATTGGCAGCGACTAGCTCAGCGGAGGTTATTTCAGTCAATGAACCTGCTACTGACGCCGCCCCTGAAGCAGCACCTGATGAAATAGTACAGCCTGCGGTTGAAGCAACAGCGTCTGATTATGAGCAGGATAAAGCCCCAACCGACGATATCACCCATGAAACGCTGGCTAGCTCATCGCTCCCTTCGGAAGCTATTCTTCTATCCGCCGTCGATAGCGCAGAACCTAGGGTAGCTTCTGATACCTCGGAAGAAGTTGACAGCTTTGCAGTTCAGCTCCCTGGTTTATCCTTGCATGAGCAAACTTCTGATAATCAGGAGTATGAGCCGAATAACAATTTCTTACAGGAAGTAGCCGCAGAGCAAGCAGAGCTCGAACCAGTTGCGCCACTTGAGGAGCTGCTACCACCAGCGGCACCGCCCATCCGGCTGCCGCTTGAGACGGGTTTTTCGCAGTTTGAGTTCGGTTTAGCTGACGCAACGCCTGAGCTTACCCCGGTTTATGAGCTGCTGGATTCGGATACGGAAAAAGGCGATGCAATCACTACCGCTTCACCGGCTTTCTACGGCGTTCCTGATGTCGGCTACGGGTTGGGAGCGGGTAGTCGCCTGGGCTATTGTCTGCAAAGCCCGGACGAGCTGACGTTTAGCGTACCGGCTAGCAGCTTCGAGCCTGACGCATTGATCCTGGCGCACTTAGCGGCTCATCAACCCTCTGAGTCCGTTCGCACTTCTGTTGATATCATCTCGCAGTTTCTGCGCAACAAGCCTCGCCTGAAGACGCCCGCAACCATCTTGCCCACAGCAGATGAACAAGATGACTTATCAGTGAAGAGTACCCGCGCCGAACCCGACCTAGCTTCCGAAAGCCTGGCCCTCATCATGGTACGGCAAGGCAAAAAAGACCGTGCTATCGAAATATATGAGCGGCTGATGGTGCGCCAGCCAGAAAAAATGGCGTATTTTGCAGACAAAATTCAAAAACTGAAACTTTCGGAGTAGATGTACATTGCCATCATCAGCCTGATTATTCTTGTTTGCGTGCTGCTCGGCCTGATCGTGCTGGCGCAAAACCCTAAGGGCGGCGGGCTATCCAGCCAGTTTGGCGCCGGCGGCGCAGCCAACCTCATGGGCGTAAAACGCACCGGCGACCTGCTAGAGAAGCTCACCTGGGGCTTTGCCATCGGCCTGATCGTGTTGTCGCTCGGCACCCACGTCCTGCAAGGCTCTGCCACGGCTGGCGTTCCGGCCCGCAGCGTAAACCAACAGCGTGCTCTTGAGACGCGCATCCCAACTGGTCCGGCGGCTCCCGCTGCACCAGCACCGGGCCAAGCAGCTCAGCCACGCACGGATACGCCTCCGGCACCTGCTACTACTACGCCCACAACTCCTCCGGCACAGTAGAACCCATAATTTTGTACCCGACTTCTGTTAACCGGTGCCTCTTCTGAGTAGGAGGCACCGGTTTTTTTTGTGCAGATTTGCCCGCCCTTAGCCCTGCTTCTGTCAGTTTGCACCTGACATGTTTGGCAGCTTCTGACGGACCTAGGTGTCGTGTAGTGCGTCAACTGCGTTCATTCTGTCAGGTTTGCCGGGATGGCACAAGAAGTGTGCATTGGCGGGCACGGGTTTAGTTCCCTCAATATCATTTAACTCCTTTCAACCAAAACGTACAATATGGCACTTAGCATTAAACCGCTGGCCGACCGCATCATCATTGCGCCAGCTGCCGCCGAGGAAAAAACCAAATCGGGTATCATCATCCCCGACACGGCTAAAGAAAAGCCCCAGCGCGGCGAAGTGGTAGCCGTGGGCGAAGGCAAAGTAGCCGACAATGGCACAGCCATTAAGCCTCAGGTGAGCGTTGGTGACCAAGTGCTGTATGGCAAATATGCCGGCACTGAAATCACCGTTGATGGCCAGGACTACCTCATCATGAAGGAGTCGGACATTTTTGCCGTACTGTAGTAGTTTCCCCTCTCCCTTATCTGCTCTAAACCTCTTTAAATAAGATGGCCAAAAACATCCAATTCGACACCGACGGTCGCGACAAGCTGAAGCGCGGCGTAGACAAACTGGCGAATGCCGTGAAAGTAACCCTAGGTCCAAAAGGCCGCAACGTGGTTATTGACAAGAAGTTCGGTGCTCCCACGATTACCAAAGACGGTGTAACCGTTGCCAAAGAAATCGAGCTATCTGACCCCGTTGAAAACATGGGCGCTCAGTTGGTAAAAGAAGTTGCTTCCAAAACTGCTGACCAAGCTGGTGACGGTACTACTACTGCCACCGTACTAGCTCAGGCTATCTACACCGCTGGCTCGAAGAACGTAGCGGCTGGTGCTAACCCGATGGACCTAAAGCGCGGCATCGACAAGGCTGTACAAGCTGTTGTTGCTAACCTGAAGGCTCAGTCAAAGAAAATCGAAAACTCTTCGGAAATCGCCCAGGTAGGTACTATCTCGGCGAACAACGACGCTGAAATCGGTAAAATGATTGCCGATGCCATGGATAAAGTTGGCAAAGAAGGCGTTATCACCGTTGAAGAAGCTCGCGGCACCGAAACCGAAGTAAAAACGGTAGAAGGCATGCAGTTCGACCGTGGCTACCTCTCTCCCTACTTCGTTACCAATCCGGAGAAGATGGAAGCTGAGTTCGACAACCCTTTCGTTCTGATCTACGACAAGAAAGTGAGCACCATGAAAGAACTGCTGCCCGTATTGGAGCAAGTAGTTCAGACTGGTAAGCCGCTGGTTATCATATCGGAAGATGTTGACGGCGAAGCTCTTGCTACGCTCGTAGTAAACAAGCTACGTGGCTCGCTGAAGATTGCCGCTGTGAAAGCTCCTGGCTTCGGCGACCGTCGTAAGGCAATGCTGGAAGACATTGCTGTGCTGACGGGCGGTACCGTGATTTCGGAAGAGCGCGGCTACAAACTCGACAGCGCTACCATCGAATACCTAGGCCAAGCCGAAAAAATCATCATCGACAAAGACAACACGACGATTGTCAATGGCCGCGGTGACAAAGAAGGCATTACGGCTCGCGTAAACGAGATCAAAGCCCAAATCGGCACCACTACCTCTGACTACGACAAGGAGAAACTGCAAGAGCGCCTAGCCAAACTGTCGGGTGGTGTGGCTATCCTCTACATCGGTGCTAGCACGGAAGTAGAGATGAAAGAGAAGAAAGACCGCGTAGACGATGCATTGCACGCTACTCGTGCTGCCGTTGAAGAAGGCGTAGTACCCGGTGGTGGGGTTGCGCTGGTTCGTGCCCTGGATTCGTTGGAAGCCGTTGACACCATCAACAGCGACGAGCGCACGGGTGTGAACATCATCCGCACGGCTCTGGAAGCTCCCTTGCGCACCATCGTAGCTAACGCCGGTGGCGAAGGCTCGGTAGTAGTACAGAAAGTTCGCGAAGGCCAAGGCGACTACGGCTACAACGCCCGCGAAGACCGCTACGAAAACCTTGTGGCTGCTGGTATCCTCGACCCAACCAAAGTAACGCGCCTGGCGCTGGAGAATGCTGCTAGCATCGCTGGTCTGCTCCTAACCACGGAAGCTGTTATTTCGGACGAGCCAGAAGATGAGAAAGCTCCTGCTGGTGGCGGTATGCCTGGTGGCATGGGTGGCATGGGCGGCATGATGTAATCAGCCGCGCAGCTAGCCTAGCTGTGATTTAAAAAGCCCCTGGAACCTAGGTTCCAGGGGCTTTTTGTTTGTGTGATGTAGCGCGAAGCTCCCGCTTCGCGCATCGTTGAACGTCGCGTTTGCAGTAACCTAGGTTGTCAGCAACGATGCTATTCAACGATACGCGAAGCGGGAGCTTCGCGCTACATCCTGCGAGCGGCGCTGGATCATGCAGATCCTGAATCTGCGGCTGATGTACGTGTTTGGTGTATTCGGCTTGCTTTGCCTGGCTTACACGCAGGCACTGCTGAGCTTACTGTATACTATACTCGTTTACGCAAAAAAGCGCTGCCGACAATCAGCCGACAGCGCTTTTTGATGAAAGGCTAGCTTCGTACTTTACCCTACCGTGTTCATCATTTTCACCAGCTTACGGCTGAAGATGAACAGAACCACCGCAGCCGTAGCTGCCGACACGACGAAGACCATGAAGAACTCGTAGATGCCGGTGATTTCGAAGCCGAGCAAATGCGGTGCGGGTTTACCTGCTTCCGGGTAAAGGCCGCTCATGAAGCCAGCCAGATAGTTGGCAGCAGCGTTGGCCAGAAACCACACAGCCATCAGCAAAGAGCTAAACTTTATCGGCGACAATTTATTCACCAGTGAAAGACCAATCGGCGACAAGCAAAGCTCGCCCATCGAGTGCAGAAAATAGAGCGCTACCAGGAAGAACATGCTCACCTTCACACCGGGCTGTATGTCTTTCACCCCGAAGCACATAACGAGGTAGCCAAGCGCCAGCAAACCTAGACCGATAGCCATTTTCATCGGTGACGGCGGCTCGGCACCACGCCGGCCGAGGGCCGTCCAGAGCATAGCCATAAGCGGGGCACCTACTACCACGAAGAAGCCATTGAGGTTCTGGAAAAGGCTAGGCGGTAACGTAACCCCGAAAATAGTACGGTCCATCTGCTCATCGGCGAAGAACGTGAGCGAAGCCGGCGCCTGCTCAAATGCGGCCCAGAAGAACACCACAAAGAACGATACCGCGAAGATTACCCACACGCGCTGCCGGTCGCCGGAAGTCAATGACTTATCGGATAGAATCAGGGTAGCAATGCCTAGCGTCGAGATGATCAGCAGCGGCATGATTATATTCAACCTGGTAGAATCAAGCCACAGAATACCGAGCGCGACGGCCAGTAGTACCGGCAGCAGCATGAACACGCCCTTTACGCCGGGGGAGCTGACGGGCGTAGTGCCCACTTGCTCCCCTTCGGGCGTGTGAAGGTATTTGGTTTTGCCCCAGTTAAAAACCACCGTGCCGAGTACCATCGCAATACCGCAGGCCAGAAAAGCCCATCGGAAGTCGGCCGGGTTGCCGGTGTCACCGACGAGGCTGGTGATGGTGTTGCCAAAGAACGAACCTAGGTTGATGCCCATGTAGAAAATGGTGTAGGCAGCATCTTTGCGCGAATCGGTGGGCGAATAGAGCGTACCCACCATTGAGGAGATATTCGGCTTGAAGAAGCCATTGCCGATAATCATGGCACCTAGGCCCAAGTATAGCAATTGATGGCTAAGCGCATGACTATCAGCAGGCCCGTAAGAAGAAGCTGAGATAAACAACACAAACTGCCCCAGCGCCATCAGCAGGCCGCCCGTCACGATAGAGCGGCGGTTGCCCCAGTAACGGTCGGAGATGTAGCCACCAATCAGCGGGGTCAGGTAGATCAGGCTCGTGTAGCCGCCGTAGAATTTGGAGGCAAAGGCCTTGTCCATCATCATGGCCTTGGTGAGGAAGAGCACGAGCACGGCGCGCATGCCGTAGTAGCTGAACCGTTCCCACATTTCGGTGGCAAACAGCAGGTACAAGCCCCTTGGGTGGCTGGTTTGGGCCGCTACGGGAGCTTGCTCTCGCACGGCAGAAGCACTTTGCATGGAAGGTGATTGAGGTGATAGAAATATAGCGCTGGTGCAGGCTTCGGCTGCAAACAGGCGGCGGTTGGTAAAGCTACAAAACTTTTGGCACTGCCTAGCTTGGGTTGGAAGGCCTTTTTAGGAGCTATTCGCTCATGCTAGGTGCTTTCGTGGCCAAAGTCGAGGTTCTGTCCAACGTCCAGTTTTTTCCTACTTTTAATACAGTTTTCCACCCACCATTTTTTCCCACCCACCCATTATGACGCAAAACGTCAACCTAGCCCTTCGTCGGTTGCAGCCGTTAGGGTTTACACAGCCCACGGGCACACTTCACCTCAACCTCTCGCCTGCCGAACTGGTAGAACACGCGCTCCGGCGCGGCGAAGGCACCCTCACGGACACCGGCGCCCTGATGTGTGACACGGGCCAATTTACCGGCCGTTCGCCCAAAGACCGCTTCATTGTGCGCGATGCCGCCACCCAGGCTAGCGTATGGTGGGGCGACGTCAACATCGCCTTTGCCGCCGATAAGTTCGACCAACTGCATCAGAAGATGGTCGACTACTTGTCGGCGGCAAAGGAGCTGTACGTGCGCGACGCTTACGCTGGTGCCCACCCAAACTACCAGCTGAAGCTACGCGTGGTGAACGAGCTAGCTTGGCACAACCTCTTCTGCCACAAGATGTTCTTGCGGCCTGAAGCTAGCGAGGACACATCCTGGCTGCCAGACTTCAGCATCATTTGCGCCCCCGGCTTTGAGGCCGATACAGCAACCGATGGCACCCGCCAGAAGAATTTCGCCATCATCAACTTCACCAAAAAGCTGATCCTGCTAGGTGGCACGGGCTATGCCGGCGAGATGAAAAAGGGCATCTTCAGCGTGCTCAATTATTTGCTACCGCAGGAGCATAATACGCTGCCGATGCACTGCTCGGCCAACGTTGGTGCCGACGGCGACACGGCCGTTTTCTTTGGCCTGTCGGGCACAGGTAAAACGACCCTCTCGGCTGACCCGCACCGCAGTCTTATCGGCGACGACGAACACGGCTGGACGCCAGACGAAGGCATCTTCAATTTTGAAGGCGGCTGCTATGCCAAAGTGATTGACCTGACCCGCGAGAAGGAGCCGCAGATCTGGGATGCCATCCGCTTCGGGGCTATTGTGGAAAACACGCGCTTCGTGCCGGGCACCCGCACGGTGGACTACACGGACAAATCCGTCACCGAAAATACGCGCACGGCTTACCCTATCTCGTTCATTGACAATGCTATTGAGCCTTCCGTAGCCAAAGCGCCCCGGCATATTTTCTTCCTGACGGCCGATGCTTTTGGCGTGCTGCCGCCCATTAGCAAGCTCGATAAATGCCAGGCCATGTACCACTTCATGTCGGGGTACACGGCGAAGGTGGCGGGCACGGAAATGGGTATTACGGAGCCGCAAATCACGTTTTCGGCTTGCTTTGGGGCGGTGTTCCTCCCCTTGCACCCGACCAGATACGCCGAGATGCTAGGTCGGAAGATGGAGGAAAACCAGGTGAACGTGTGGCTGGTGAACACCGGCTGGACCGGTGGCAGCTACGGCGTAGGGCGTCGGATGAAGCTAGCCTACACGCGCGCCATGATTACGGCCGCCTTGCGTGGTGAGCTCACCAATGTGCCTTCCTTCACTGATCCGGTTTTCGGGGTAAAAATACCGACGAGTGTGCCGGGCGTGCCGAGCAACCTCCTGGACCCGCGCAACACGTGGCAAGACCCGGATGCTTACGACCAAACCGCAGCAGCCTTAGCGGAAAAGTTTGTCCAGAACTTCCGCAAATACGCTGATTTTGCCAGCAAAGACATTCTGGCCGGCGCCCCACGCGTTGTAACTGTCGAGGCCTAGGTCCGGAGCTAGCCTTCAACAAGTTAAGTAAGAACACCCGCTGGCACTGGCTGCTAGCGGGTGTTTTGCTGTGTGGCCGCACGGCCAAATTCGAGCACCAGGTAAGCACCAGTGCCGCTTCGCCCCTCCCCAACGATTCGCCAGTTGTTCTTTTTATAAAACGCTCTGGCTTTCTTGTTCTTCGCCAAGCACTTAAGCGTGTAAGGCGTGGGCAGCCACTCCCGAAGGCTGCGCAGCAAGTGCCGCCCAATACCTAGCCGCTGGTAGCCCGGCGCCACGAACAAGTGGTGAATAAAAGCGTCGGCTTCATCGACTGAGATAAAGCCGGCCAGCTCGCTATCCTTTTCGGCCACCCACACCACTTCGCCTTGCGTTTGTCGTTCAAAATCATCTAGTTGAAATCGTTCAGGATCAAGCCAGAAAAAGCCCGAGCGGCGGCTTTGCAAGAAGATTTCTGCCAAACGGGCGGAATCGTTGGGTTGTGCTTTGCGGATGGTAATCGACATAAAAACGCTGCTCTGGACCTCGTAGCGGAAGGATCTTCCGGTTACCCTGCATATATCGCAGAAAGTTGCGATTCGTTTAAAAAACTGCTTGACCTAGCTTTTCAAAATCTCGCCCCAATCATTCGGCGTACTTTTGTGCTTATGGCTACCTTCTACGCTCCCGACCTGACCACGCCGACCTACACCCTCCCCGAGGAAGAAAGCAAGCACGCCGTTCGCGTGCTGCGCCTAGGTGCCGGCGACGTCGTAGAGCTGGTAAATGGCCGTGGTAGCGTGTATCAGGCGGAAGTTGTGCAGGCCGATGCCAAACGTTGCCAATTGCGCATCACCAGCGAGCAGCAGGTACCGCAGCGGCCTTACTCAGTACACGTCGCCGTGGCGCCCACCAAAAACCTTGACCGCATGGAATGGCTGGTTGAGAAAGCCACTGAAATCGGCGTAGATCGGCTGAGCTTCCTGCGTTGCGCCCGCTCCGAGCGCCGGGAGCTGAAGCTGGAGCGGCTGGAGAAAATTACCGTCAGCGCCCTAAAGCAATCAGGACAAGCCTGGTTGCCGCAACTGGACGAGATGCTCGATTTTAATGCGTTCCTGAAAACAGTAGAACCAACTACCACTTTCATCGCGCACCTGGCCGATGATGAGCGCACCGAGCTGGCACAAGTAGCAAGTGGCCCTTCTTGCTGCATCCTCATCGGCCCCGAAGGCGACTTTACCCCGGAGGAGATTGCCGCGGCCCGGCAACGCGGCATCCGGCCGGTTGCCCTAGGTTTTACCCGTTTACGTACCGAAACCGCGGCTCTGGCGGCGGTTCATACCGTGCATGTTGTTAATTTGCTGAAAGCTGAAACGACGGTTGATTGAACGACGTCTACGGGCCTCCGCGTTACCTCAGCGCACCTCTGCGGGAAATCTCATCAGAACAATGCTCAAATCCTTTCTCCTCAGCTTCCTCCTGCTCATCACGGTAGCGGCCGCACCCGTGGCACCTAGCTTTCGTATTGCTAAGCTACACTATGGTGGTGGCGGCGATTGGTACGCTAACAAAACCTCACTGCCGAACCTGATTCAGTTCTGCAACCAAACCCTAAAAACCAACATCGCGCCCGACGAAGCCACCGTGGAGCTGGATTCGCCAGAGCTGTTCACCTATCCTTTCGTCCACATGACGGGGCACGGCAACGTCTCCTTCACCGAGGCCGAAGCCAAGAACCTGCGTCGTTACCTGATTGGCGGCGGCTTCCTACACATCGATGATAACTATGGCCTCGACAAGTTCATCCGCCCCGAGATGAAGAAAGTATTTCCGGAGCTGGAGTTCGTCGAGCTGCCTTATTCCCACCCCATCTACCACCAAAAGTTTGCCTTCCCGAAAGGTCTGCCTAAAGTGCATGAGCACGACGGCAAGCGGCCGCAAGGGTTTGGCATCCTGTACAAAGGCCGGCTCGTGTGCTTCTACACGTATGAATGCGACCTAGGCAACGGCTGGGAAGACCTAGGTACCTACCCCGAAGATACGCCGGCCGTTCACGAAGCCGCGCTGCGCATGGGCGCAAATCTGGTCGCCTACGCCTTAACGCAGGATTAAGCGCCAGCTGTTCAGAAGCGCTTACTCGTACTTGCGCTTCAAAATTTCACTTAATATGAATGCAGCCCGCACATCGCTTGGGCTGCGCAGCAGGTCGGTTACGTGTCGGCGCGTGCTGGCGGGGCTAAGTTCGCTGGGCGCAGCCTGCCGGCTCCAATAATCCTCGGGGCGCGGTGCATTGGCGCGCGGCAACGCGGCGGCCCGCTGCCGCACGGGTGGCGCCGCATCAAGCGGACGCGCCGTAGCAGGCGCTTCCAAGGAAACCGGCCGCGTTTCGGTGCGCTCTAAGCTACGCGGAGCCTTGGCTTTTTCGCGCGGCAACGGCCGCCCGGCCGGTGTGGTTTCGGGGATTGTTGCAACTGGCGCAGGCGCCGACCTAGGTCCCGCGCCTTGCTGGTTTTGCGTCTGCATCTGCTTCAGCAGTTCCTCAAACGACGTAGCTGGCAACCCCGGCTTGGCTGGCAACCCCGGCTTGGCTGGCCGCGCCGACCTAGGTTTGGGCTGACCGGGCGATGGCAGTCGGCGCTCCTGTGCTTCCCGCCGCATGGTTTCCTTTGCCTTCTTCCACCAGCGCACCACCAAGGCGAGCAGTCCGATAAAGATGAGCAGGAGCGTTTGGAGCTTTTCAGGCATAGCAGTCTTATGGTTTCTGGCAGCACGCCGAAGATACACAAACCCAAGCCAGGAAACCCTTAGCGCACGCCCTGATCCGGAAAGCGACCTTGTTTTGTGCGGTAGAAAGCCTTAATCTTTTCCAGATCGGCTTCGTAGTCGCCAGTCGGGTAAAAGGGCGGACCGACGCCGGCTTCTTTGTTTTTATAGTCCAGATAGCCGAGCAAAATGGGCACGCCGGCACCGACTGCGGCGTGGTAAAAGCCTTTGCGCCACTTGGGTTGGTACTTACGCGTGCCCTCGGGTGTGATAAGGATGACCAGCTCGTCGCGCTCATTGAACAGTTGCACCATGCCATCTACCAGGCTGTTGTTCTTGCTGCGGTCCACGGCCAAGCCGCCGAGTGAGCGGACCAAAGCTCCGAGCACCGGAATGGTCGTCCACTCTTTTTTGATGGTGAGCTTCACATCCACATCCATCAGAAAAAAGGCGGCGCGCGCGTACATAAAGTCCCAGTTGCTGGTGTGGGGCGCGGCAATCATCATGCTTTTGGGAATGCCTGGTGGCACGCGCGGACCTAGGTGCCAGCCCGTTATCCAGAACCAAAAGCGGGAAAAAAGATACCAGAAAGTAGAGGTTTTGCGAGCCATGCGAAAGAGAAAGCAGCTGGTGAGAAGTGCTGCCGGGTATCAAAACTAGGCAAATGTAGCGTAAGCCAATAAGCCGCGACTTACCCTTTTCACAGCAAAGCTTCCAGCTCAGCGGCCCGGCTCAGTGTGTAGCGGTAGCCAATCTCAAAAAGTTCGGGGGCCTGCCGATAGCTCATGGTACGGAACCTACGCAGCTCGGGCGGCTCTAAGAGCAAGTGGCAGAGCTGTTTACTCAAAATCGTATTGCCCCCAATAGCTAGGTTCAGCGTGCGTTCGATTACCCCACGGATGTTGTTGAATTGTGCCTCCCGGTTGGGCGGGTTGCAGTGCACGCCCACGATCCGCAGATCTGGCTGAGCCACATCCAAGAGTGCTTCTACGGGCAGGTTGTTGAGCAACCCACCATCCACCAGTTGCCGGCCCTCATATTCTACTGGTCGGTACAGAATAGGCACCGCCGCCGAAGCTAGCAGCGGCGGCACCAACGGCCCGCTCGAAAAGCGCACCGATGTGCCTTCTACCAAATCAGTAGCCACCAGCGTCAGAGGAAGTTGCAGCTGCTCGAATGTGCAGCCCACGCCTAGGTGCCGCTCAAACAGCGTCCCGACCGCATCAATCCGAAACAGCCCATAGCGGCTCAGCGCAATCCGGGTGAGCCGGGTAATATTTACCTCCTGAAATAGCCGCAGGATTTCGCGGGGCGGAAAACCCGCGGCATAAAAAGTACTGGCAATAGCGCCGGAGCTTACGCCCGCCAGTCGCGCCACCGGAATTTGCAGCTCGTTCAGGGCTTCCAGTACGCCCAGGTGGGCAATACCCCGCGCGCCGCCACCCGATAGGGCTAATCCGATCATCTTGGTGCTTGGTGCTTGGTGCTTGGTGCTTGGTGCTTGGTGCTTGGTGCTTGGTGCTTGGTGCTTAAGAGTACTGGTTTGTTTGAGGAAAGTTCTAAGGGAACCTAGCTTTTCTGAACACTAAGCACTAAGTCCTATAAATCCTCCAGCCGTAGCGCATCGGCCAACCGCACACCTTTGTCAGTGAGCTGCACGGTGCAGGCAGCCACGCTCGGGTCATGTTCGAGGAGGAGCACCCAGTTTTCTTCGGCGGCACGGCGCAAAACAGCTTCTTTCTCGCTGAGCGTCACTAGCGGGCGCATATCGTAGCTCATCACATAAGGCAGCGGAATGTGGCCCGTAGATGGCAGCAGATCGGCCATAAAAGCCAGGGTCCGACCTTTGTAGCGCAACAGCGGCACCATCATCTTCTCGGTATGCCCGTCGGCAAAGATGATTTCGGAGAACTGCGACAAGGCACTGGGTACACCCACCGCTGCATCCACGAACTGCAAATGGCCGCTTTCCTGAATCGGTAAGATATTCTCCCTCAGAAAGCTAGCTTTCTCGCGGGCATTTGGGTACACGGCCCAGTTCCAGTGCGCTTCATTGCTCCAATAGGTAGCATTCGGAAAAGCTAGCACCAGCTTGCCATCGGGGGTGCGCACCACCGAGCCGCCGCAGTGGTCGAAGTGCAGGTGGGTCAGGAATACGTCGGTAATGTCGGAAGCCGTGAAACCTAGCTTTCGCAGCGACTTCTCCAATGTGTCGTCGCCGTGCAGGTAGAAGTGCCCGCGAAACTTAGCATCCTGCTTTTCGCCAATACCATTATCAATGAGAATGAGCCGGTTACCGTCTTCCACCAACAGGCAACGCATGGCCCAGGTGCACATGTTGTTTTCGTCGGCGGGGTTCAGCTTCTGCCACAAGCTCTTGGGCACCACGCCGAACATAGCGCCGCCATCGAGTTTAAATAGCCCCGTATCAATCGTGTGAAGCGTCATTGCAATGAAGATTATCCATGAACATTGAGCAGTAAAACTAAGAATGCGCGGCAAAGTGTAGCAAAGCACTCCGCCGCGCATCTCCTCAATTATCAATGGCTCACTGTTCATTGACAATTGCTCATTGCCTTATTCAAGCACCACTCCCATGGCGGCAAACTTGTCAATCCGTTGACTGATACGTTCTTCCGTGGGCAAGGCTTCTAGCTCGTCGAGCGCCTTAACGAGCGTTTTCTTGAGTGTCTCGACCATCTTTTGCGGGGCGGTGTGGGCGCCACCTAGGGGCTCCTTCACGATGCCATCCACGAGCTTGGCTTCCATCATGTCCTTAGCGGTGGGCTTCATAGCTTCAGCTGCCTGCTCTTTATAATCCCAGGAACGCCATAGGATCGTAGAGCAGTTTTCCGGCGAAATAACTGAGTACCAGGTATTTTCCAGCATTAGCACCCGGTCGCCAATGCCAATACCCAGGGCGCCGCCCGAAGCACCCTCACCAATAACGACGCAGATAACTGGCACCTTCAGCAAGAACATTTCCTTTAGGTTGTGGGCAATGGCTTCGCCTTGTCCCCGCTCCTCCGCTTCCAGGCCAGGGAAAGCGCCGGGCGTATCAATGAGCGTGACAATGGGCTTATTAAACTTCTCAGCTAGCTTCATCAGGCGCAGCGCTTTGCGGTAGCCTTCCGGGTTAGGCATACCGAAATTGCGGAACTGCCGCTGCTTGGTGTTGCGACCTTTTTGCTGGCCGATAAACATCACCGTACGACCATCCAGCTCGGCAAAGCCGCCCACCATGGCCTTATCGTCGGCTACGGTACGGTCGCCGTGCAGCTCCACAAACTTTGTGGTCATGCCCTCAATGTAGTCGAGCGTGTAGGGGCGCTCGGGGTGGCGCGAGAGCTGCACGCGCTGCCAGCGCGTAAGATTAGCGTAGGTTTCTTTCTTAAGAGCCTTGATTTTGGCCTCCAGGGCCGCTACAGCCTCCGATACATCCACTTGGCTGTCGAGCGCCAGTTGCTGCATTTCACGGAGCTTGCCTTCTAAGGCCGCGATAGGTTGTTCGAAATCGAGGAGCATTGCCAAGTAGATAGGATAGTCAGGTTGCGGAAAAAAGCAGGCAGCAAAGGTAAGCGAAACCGCTCCATCTGCGACAAAGCAGCTTCCGGAATGATTTTCCAAAAAATAATGTCGCTGAGAGACAGCCACAAGCGCTCTAATTGGCTCTATTGAGGCAGAAAAAACAGGACGAGTGTTGTGTAGTCTCAAACCTCCTTCTACCTTTGCATCACTTTAACGGAAAGACACACGGTTTTCCACTCAAGTTAAAGTAATTGGTTCGGTAGTTCAGTTGGTTAGAATGCCGCCCTGTCACGGCGGAGGTCGCGGGTTCGAGTCCCGTCCGGACCGCAAAAAGCCGCTCAGCAATACGCTGAGCGGCTTTTTCGTTATAAGTAGAAGGTTCGGTAGTTCAGTTGGTTAGAATGCCGCCCTGTCACGGCGGAGGTCGCGGGTTCGAGTCCCGTCCGGACCGCAAGGAAGTTTTCGGCTTCGCCTTCTAGTTTAAGAGTCTCCTGGTTAAGGCCGGGAGACTCTTTCTTTTTTACGGCATTTTGCAGCAGGCCTAGGTTACCTAGATCTGTTGATTGGGCACCTAGGTTTTGGCAATCAGAAGCTTATCAAAAGATGATCGTCTTATTGCGGTAAACAAACACTTGTTCATCAAAGACCAGCTTCAGGGATTTGGCCAGGACGATCTTTTCCACGTCGCGGCCTGCCTGCGCCATTTCGCGGGCGCTTTGGGTATGATCGACCGGAATAATGCTCTGGGCAATAATAGGCCCTTGGTCGAGCTGCTCATTAACAAAGTGCGCCGTGGCCCCGATGATCTTTACGCCGCGCTCATACGCCTGCGCATACGGATTGGCGCCGACAAATGCGGGCAGAAACGAATGGTGGATATTGATCAGGCGGTTGGAATAATGCGCCACAAACTCGGGCGACAGAATGCGCATGTACTTGGCCAGCACCACAAACTCCGGATTATACGCCTGAATGGCACCCAGCACTTCCGCCTCGTGCTCTTCTCTGCTCTTGCCCTCGTGGCTGATGTATTGAAACGGAACGTCGAACTTCCGGGTCAGGTCGGCTAGCACCTCGTGGTTGCTGATGACGCAGAGAATGCGCGCGTTCAGCTCCTGAAACGCATGCCGAATCAGCAGGTCGCTGAGGCAGTGGTGCTCTTTGGTCGCGAGCAGCACGATGTCTTTTTTCCGCTTATCGGTGAGCTTGATCGTGACGCCGGCCGGCAGCGCCTGGCGCAGGTCTTGCAGCAGCACTTCCCGGTCAAAATCGCCGGTAAACTCCGTACGCATGAAGAAGTGGTTGAATTCTCGCTCTACGAATTCGCCGTTGCTACTAATGTTTAACGCGTGTTTGAAGAGAACTTCGGTGATTTTGTAAACTAAGCCGCGTTCGTCCGGGCAATTGATAAGCAGCAAATGAGACATCAGGAGAAGCGTTTGTAGTGCGTTTATCAGGCTTGCAAGTTAGCCAGCACTGCTTTGCCAGGAACGGCTTTTATAATGAAAACCTAGGTTTATGATAACGAAAGAAGCCCGTGGCGTGACGCGACGGGCTTCTTTCGTTATCATAAACCTAAGTTTGCTTGCTGCCCCCAGCTATTTCTTACTTAATCATCAGCTTTTCGCTCTTGGCGCTTCCATCCTGGTGGCGGATACGGAGCACATAAACGCCTGGCTGCAACTGGCTCCAATCGAGCTTCTCGCTGTATGGGCGCTGCCACAACTGACGGCCCGTTAGGGTATAGAGCTCCTGCGCGACCGGCTTTGCCATGGAAGTAGTACCTAGCTTGGCAGCTAGGGTAATGGTAGCCAGCGGCCCCACGTAAAGCTGCTGCTGCTGAAGCTTTTGCTGCCACAAAGACCATTCATTCTGCTCGGTCTGAATGGTGATGGGAGTGTTGGGCAAGTGGTTGTTGCCAATCATCGGCATCAGGTTGCCGCCCGTCACCACGTCCTGGTCGTGGCGGTCGGTATAGGGGAAGTTATAGCCGCTTTTTACGTAGCCAATAGTGTTATTTTCAATCTTGTTGCCGAAAAACACCGAGCCAGGCTTGCCATAGCCGTTAAAGATAGAAGCAGCGGCGTAGGTAGCATTCAGGCGGGTACCATCGGGCAGTAAGCCGCTGGTGATGATTCGATTATCGTGGTACGATACATCGTGCCCAGCGGCAATGTTCATCCCTGCATTGCAGATACTTACAAACTGGTTGTTGTAGGCCTCCAGATAAGCAGTGGTTGTGGCGGAGGTAGTGCCGTCGCCGTCGGTAGTCATGCCGGTGCCGGTAAAGTGGCTATCCGTTGCCGGGTACGGATAGGCGCCCTGCACGTAGTTGTCGTGCACGCGGGCCGGGCTGCCGGCGGTGCCCGACGAGTTGTAGAAGTTGATATTGTCCTCCACGGCGCTTTCGTTAGGTTCGTTGCGGAACTCATTGAAGCTGACATCAATACCGGCTAGGTTCTGCACCGTATTGAGTTGCACAAAGCTGCGGTGCTCTTTGCCGCCGTTGCGGAAGCGACCGTCGCAATTTAGCCCTTGGTTGTAGCGAACGGTTAGCGTTTGCTGGGCCGATCCGTCGCCGCTCCAGCGGTTAGCCAGAATGCCGGTGGTATGCTCCAGGTAATTATGCTCAACGACCAATTGCTTGGCCTGATACGCATCCACGAAGCGGCCACGGGGGCGGTTGTCTTCGGTGGGCTCCAGGCCGTAGCCGCGGCACTTCCGCACCGTTAGGTTGGAGCCGCCCGTTGCCTGAATCAGGTCGCCGGCTCCCACGAGAGTGCAATTTTCCAGTATCACCGGCTCGTTGGTTACGATAACCACGCACGGCACCGAGGAACTCAGGCTGCGATAGTTGCCGGTGTAGGTTCCGCCCTGCGTAATCATGATGGGCGCCGAGTAGGCTAGCTCAGGGGCCTGCGCCTGCACATGAGCGGCAGTTATTAAAAACGAGAGAGTAAGTGGTAGAATAAACTTCATACGCATTGCGTGCTCAGCGTAGTGCAACGCGCCTGTGCGCTTCGCACTACCTTCAATAAAGAGTTGAATAGCAGAATAATGGGAGACTAGCGCCGCTTGCCTGCAAAGCAACTGAGCACTCTTTCAATTTGTACTTATTTATAAAAATCACTGGCTCACTGTAAATAATAAGCCAAGCATATTTATTACATAAGTACAATTAATAACCACTTAACAGAGCCGCTTTAAACGCTACTCCCATCCACGATCAGGCTAACACAAATTAGACCACACAAACTTTTTAGGCCCTCTATGGCAGTTATTATATAAATTTTTCAATTTATGTATAACAACTTATAAAAATAAGTATAATTACTAAAGCATACCTACGTTATATATTAAAAAATAAAATATTATTGATATTCAAATAGCATTTTTACAGCCTATCAGCAAGAGCTGTGCTTGTGTTAGTGGAAGAATACTGCTCAGCTAAAGGCAACCTTGCTACTTTGCAAAGCCACTTGACTCATTTTTCTGTTTACCTATCGAACTGTAATCTTGCATCATACATGAACGTCTCCGTTACCCGCGCTCAGGACCGAGGTCTGAAGGACATTGGTTGGCTGCAAAGCAACTTTTCCCTGAGCTTTTCATCTTACGCCAACCCAGTGCGCGCCGGCTTTGGGCTGGTGCGCGTGTTCAACGATGACTTCGTGGCGGCTGGGCAAGGCTTTGGATTGCACGCCCACGCCAACATGGAAATCATTTCCGTGCTGTTAGCTGGCAGCATGAACCATAAGGATTCGCTGGGCTATTCGGAGGTGATTACGCCCGGTGGCGTGCAGATTATGAGTGCGGGCAGCGGCCTGCGCCACGAAGAGTACAACGTAGGCGACGAGCAGGTGAACTTTCTGCAAATTTGGATCGAGCCGAAGCTGCAAAACGTGACGCCGCGCTACCAACGGCGTCAGTTTCCGCGAGAGAAGCGCCACAACCAGCTGGTTACAATCGTTAGCAACGAGGAAGGAATGGCGCATTGCTGGATCAATCAGAACGCCAAGCTGTCGTTGGGCTACTTTGCCGCCGGGCAAACCATCGATTATGCCTTCAAACCGCTGAATAAGTGCCTGTTCATCTTCTGCATCAGCGGGCACCTAGCGTTGGCGGATCAGGAGCTAAACGCACGCGACTCGATTGGCATCTGGGACACGGATCAGGTAAGCATCCAGTGTCAGACGGAAAGTGAGTTTTTGATCATTGAGGCGCCTATTAATCACTAGGTAACTCAAGTTACGCAGCAAGAACGATAGCCCCAGCGGGGCGGCACCTAGGTTTCGGGGTGTCGTCTCGCTGGGGCTCAGTCGTTTGTACTGGCTATCTGCTCCTGATATGCCGCCCTGCTAGGGCTAGACCACACCTTGAGTTAAGTAGCTAGAATTAGGATTCAATAAAGCAGGACACACCTTTTACAGCGAACTTCATAGTGAATTATTCAATGTTCTAAATATTACTATACATACAAAATATTGTTATTTTCTTGTAAAGCACCTGCTTACGCTCCTATATTCAGGCACTCACTCCACGCCCCCATCTCACCTCAACCAAAACTCTTCTCGTATGAAAAGCATCTTCTTGCTCTTGTTCGGGCTACTCACCTTTGGGAGTATCAATGAAGCATCAGCGCGGCCGGCGGCGACCAGCTCCGTTCAGGCGGCTTCCGAAACGCCGCGGATTCGCTACCGCCACCCCGCAGTGCATCGCCCAAACTATACGCTTTACAAGGGCAACAAGAAAAAACATCGGCTGTTCGGACTTCTCTAACCTTACGCTGCTTATACTAAAAAAGGCGCCGGCAGACACCGGCGCCTTTTCATTTTTTAGCCTGTCGCCTACTTCACAATCAGCTTGGAGGTTGCGCCGTCGGTAGCGCGCAGCACGTACACGCCGGCCGCCAGTCCATTGGCGTCGAAGTGGTCGGTGGCGAGCAGCTGGCGCACCGGGCGGCCGAGCAGATCGGTGAGCATGCCCGACACGGCGCGGCTCAGGCGCACCGTTGTGCCCTGCGCCGGATTAGGATAAAGCAGCAAAGGCGCAGCCGTTGGGCGGGCGGCAGCGGTACCGAGCACGGTCGTTTGAATGCTGTACACGGCCACAGTGCTGCTGACCTCATTGGCCAGAATCAGCATCGGCTGCCCCGTCGGGCTATTGGCCGCCGACACGAACACAATTCCTTCGGGACCTAGGTCGCCGGTGCCGGCGGTGAGGCTGCGGTTGTTGACGTAGAACTCCAGCACGGGGCTCGCCGGGTTGTTGATGTTGAATCCCATCACGCCACCCGTGCGCTCCATCGACACGAAGGCATACAAGTTATTGCCCAGCTGGCCGGTGGTTATGCCTTCAGGCTCCGGGCCTTTGTCGTCGGATCGGTTCTTACGCGTGGGCGCTTCCCCAAAGCTATTGCTGGCGTTGAAAATATCGCGGTACGGAGCACTGGTAGCCGTAACGCGCTCCAGCAGGTTGCCGCTATCATAGGCTTCGGCGCCGGTAGTGGCATTGTAGATGCTGAATGAACGGCCGCCGTAGGCATAAATCTCATCAAAATCCCCGTCGCCGTCGGTGTCGCCGGTCTTGTTGGTCACGTTCAGACGACCTAGCACACTGGTGTTTTTGAGGAGCGCCGCGTTCGGGAAAGCCATAGGATCGAGCACGTAGCCGCTGCTACCCAGCCGCACCTGCTCGCTGAAACCCGTGTAATCACGCGCATCGCCTTCGTTGGCAGTAAGCAGATACGGCGTGCCGCCCACTTCAAAACTGGCAATGGCGTCGGGCTGCCGCATCCCCTTGATAGGCCAGTTAGCAATCAGCACGTCGCCGCTCTGGTCGGAAGCATCGATGCCGTGGCCGGGCAGGCGCAGGTCGCTGTACCCAATGGGCCGAATAGCCGTTATTTGCTTGGTAGCTAGGTCGAGCGTAGCTAGGCCATTGTTTTCCTGCAACGTGATGTAGGCCATGCGCGAGTCGGCACTCACGGCGATGTACTCCGGCTCCAAGTCCTGAGCCACCGTAGAGGGCGAGGCAGCCCGCCCGCCGTAGATGCGAATGCCCTGTGCCCGCAGCTGCGCGGCCTGCACGTTGAAGCTGCTAAAGGTGGCCGTAGTCACGTTGGCCTGCGTTAAGCCAGCAACTCCGCCGGCCATATCAATTACCGACACGCTGCCTTCGGGGTCCACGGTGTAGTCAGCTTTGGGCTCGCCCTCGTTGGCGGTCAGCACGTAGGTGCCGTCGGGCGAAAAGGTAACCATGTCGGGCATAGCGCCCACGGTCACTTGCTTCAAGAAGGCGCCGTTCTGGTCGAAGAACACCACGCTACCGTTAGCCTGCGGGTTGGTATTTTCGATAGCGCAGGCGACTACGCCGTTGCGCACCGCCACCGAATTGATGCCGCCGTAGGATTTGATATCGATAGAAGCCAAGGCGGTAATGGCTCCAGGATTCGTGAAGTTGAGGATGTCGAGCTTGCCCCCAACCGAGTTGGCTACGTACAGACGCTTGGTGCTGGCGTCGTAGGCCACAATTTCAGCCGAATTGATCTGCGTATTGCCGCTGAAAGGCGTCCCGTTTTGGTAGCTCTGCAACAAGCTCAAGGTGAGGTTGCCGGCTGGTACGGGCGCGGGCGTGTCATTGTCCTTGATGTACACCAGAATATCCGTCGCGCCGGCACCTAGGGTCGCATTCGTTGGGTTTTGGAGGCGTACGGTGAAATACTCTGTTTCCTCGGCCAAGGCATCATCCAGAAGCGGGATGGTGAGCGTCTGGTTGGCCGTGGAGCCATCGGGAAAGGTGATGGTCTGGGTAGTGGTGAAGGTAAAATCCTGCCCCGCGGTAGCCGTACCTAGCCCCTGCACCACCGCCTCGACGGTGCTGGCGGCAGCTCCTGGATTTTGGATGCTAATGGCTAGGCTTACAGAGCCGGCGTTTTCATTTCCGATAACCGTAGCGGCCACACGGCTTATGGTCTGGGCCTGAGCCGTGCCCACCGCCATACCTAGCAGCAATAAGGTTTTTGGCAAAAGCGAGCAGTAGTTTTGGTGCATAGTTCGTTGGTTTACAGGATATTGTAATATAACAACAATAGCTGCGTGATTGGAAGCGCCAAAGCTACCGGCAGCCTGTTACCGCAGCATTACGGCCCCGTTATGGAATCATGAACTGAACGTAGTTCTTCAGCAAACACAACCCGCCAGCAAATCCCGGTACCACCAGCCCGCATCTTTCACGGTGCGTTGCTGCGTCTCGTAGTCCACGCGCACCAGCCCGAAGCGCGGCTCGTAACCTTCTGCCCACTCGAAGTTATCGGTGAAAGACCAGGCGAAGTAACCTTCTACTGGCACCCCTTCGCGGCGGGCGCGCAACACTTGCCCAATGCAGGCGCGCAGGTACGCTTGGCGAGCTAGGTCGGGCACGCGGCCCGCTATCAGCTCATCCGAAAATGCCGCTCCATTCTCCGTAATCAACAAGGAAGGAGCTGATTCGTAAGCACTGAACTGTTTTAACATATGGTAAATACTCTCCGGGAACACCTCCCAACCCATTTGAGTATACGGAACATTGCGCCGCTTGGCGCCCACCAGCGTAGCCCATAGCAGAGGCACGTACGGCGAATGCCGCACCACTTCGCGGGTGTAGTTCTGCACCCCAAAAAAGTCGAAGCTGAATGGCAGCAACGCCTCATCGCCGGGCCGGATATAGCGGTCCAGCCAGTTCAGAATGGGCAAGTCAGCCACGGGGTAACCCAGGCCTAGGGCCGGCTCCACAAAAAGGCGGTTGAGCAAGGCACCAGCCCGCTGAGTAGCTCGTTCGTCGCGGGGCAAACCGAGACGCCAGGGCGTCAGATACGAGCAGGAAAAGGTAGTACCGATACGAGCGGTAGCTGGCAGCGTGGCACGTAGCGCCCGACCTCCTTCGGCCTGTGCCAGGGCGGCATGGTGAGTAGCTGCTAAGAAAGGGCTTAGGCCCCGGAGGCCAGGAGCGTGAATACCAAGCATGTGCCCGGCCCCGACGAACACCATCGGTTCATTGAGCACCATCCAGTGCTGCACCCGGTCGCCGAGGCGAGCAGCCATTAGCTGGGCAAAGTCTGTGAGCCAACCCACTACAGCACGATTGGTCCAGCCGCCGCAGTGCTGTAAGGCCAGTGGTAAGTCCCAGTGGTAAAGCGTCAGCCAGGGCGTAATGCCGCGCTCCAGGCAGCTATCTACGAGGCGCTCGTAGAAGTCCAGTCCTTTCGTATTAATGGCACCGGCACCAGCAGGCAGCACCCGCGACCATGCCACCGAGAAACGAAAATTACTTATACCCATTTGCTTCAAAAGATTCAAGTCTTCTTTATACAAATGGTAAAAATCACAAGCTATATCTGCGGTTTCACGTCGCTTGATACGTCGACGCCCCCGTACAAAGTTATCCCAGATGCTAGGTCCTTTGCCGTCCAGATCCCAGGCTCCTTCTATCTGGTACGCGGCCGTTGATACGCCCCAGTGAAAATTAGGACCAAAATCGGCGCGGGAATAAGCGGCGGGCGTGCTGGGCGGGAAAAAGGCCGCGGGTAACTGGGGCATTTCTTAAGTAACGGGAAATACGGACGCTCAACTTTGGTTGAAAATAATCGCCTGTCATTCTGAGCAGCGCGAGGAATCTGCATGAAACGCCCAAATGGCTACCTCAGACTTCCCCGCTGCTCTGAATGACAGGCCTTACTGGGCACGCAGCCAAGACAAAAATGACTACGAACTCAACGAAACAGGCTTCACACCAGCTCGCAGCTGCTCTAGCAAGAGCTTATCCAGTACCTGCGCGGTTTCGTCGGGGTAATCGACCGGGATGGAGCGGCCATTCTGGAGCCAGTGGTCGACGGTAGCTAGGTGCTTATCCTTCAGGTTCTTCACCATGGGCACCCCGAGTTGGGCCAGCGCTGCCGCGTTGCAGATCTGCTCGTACTGGTTCTTCATGGGCACAACCAGCAGCTTTTTTCGCAGAAATAAAGCTTCCGCGGGGGTTTCGAAGCCAGCGCCGCACAGCACACCGGCACTACGGGCCAGGCTGTCGGTGAAGGCGGCCCCGCTCACGGGCCGCACGCGCACGTTTCCGTGCTCCGACTCCTGCCGGCTATGCTTGCTGAACACCTCCCAGCGCGTGGTGCGACTCAGATAGCGCAGACGATTCACCAGCGTAGCTTCGTCGAAAGCGGGCAGATAAACGGTGTAATGGCCGTCGTTGCGCGGGGTTAGCTCCCGCACCTGCCGCCGGATAACGGGCGTGTGGATGCCGGCGTCATAGCGTTCAAAGTGGAAGCCATAATGGGCAGTGCCGGGCGCATAGTGGCGCAGCACGGCCCGGCCTACGGGGTCATCGGTGTACGGACGCGGGGCATGTTCGCTCAACACGGCACTTTGGTGGCTGAGCGCCACACACGGCACTTGCCGCAACCGGCAGGCCCAAGCCGAAACAGGCTCAAAATCATTGATAACCAAATCATAACTCTCAACCGGAAGTCGGCGCATTTCGCGCAGAAATGCGGTGGAGTTGAGTTGCCAGAAGGTCTTGATGAAGCTGATGCCGCCCTTTTTACCAAAAATAAAACCTAGCCCATGACATTGATGGCGTACCGAAAAGGGTAAGGCCAAGTCGGCGGGTGGCCCGCTTACCAGCACATCGAGGTGGCTGACGCGTTGCTGTAATAGGGGCACTATATCCAGAGCGCGGCTCAGGTGACCATTGCCCGTGCCTTGGATAGCGTAAAGTACTCGGGGCATTCGTATGAAATTTCTGGTTGTATATAGTATTGGAACAAGGCCCTCCTGTCATTCTGAGCGACGCACGGAATCTGAGTAAAAAGCTAGGTATCAACTCAGATTACTCACGCCACTCGGAATGACAGCACTTCTTATTTTTCAGTTAGCTTCTTACCGAGCTTAAACTCAGCCAATAAATCCGTCAGCAGCGCGGCTTCGGTGGCCGCCTCCGATTCGTCTGGCCCGATGGGGTGCTGCATGCGTGGGTCGAGGGCATAGTGGTAGAGCTGCCAACCCGTGGCCGCATTATATTCCAGCGCCGTCAGATTCTCGACCCAATCGCCGGAGTTGAGATAGGTAACTTCACTGTGCGGCATCTGCATCGTCTTCATTTCGGGTTGGTGAATGTGGCCGCAGGCCACGTAGCGGTAGCCTGCTTCGGCGGCAATGCCAACGGCCGTCTGCTCAAAGTCGCTGATGAGACTCACGGCACCTTTCACCCGATCTTTCACTGCTTTCGACAGCGCCACGCGCGGCCGACCTAGCTTTTGAAGCACAAAGTTGACAAGGCGATTCAGCAGGATCAGCAGGTCGTAGCCTTCGGCACCTAGCTTGGCCAGCCAGCGCGAGTGACGCATGGTCACGTCGAACACATCACCGTGGAAGAACCAGGCTTTTCCCTCGGGCAGGTCCAGCACCAGTTTGTTGGCAATGGATAAAGCACCCAGACGCGTCCCAGCAAATTTGCGCAGCAGCTCGTCGTGGTTACCGGTCAGGTAGTGAATGCGCGTGCCTTTAGCCAATAGCCCCACCAGATGCCGTACCACCCGCATGTGGGCCGGCGGCCAGTAGCTTTTGCTGAACTGCCAGATATCGACAATGTCGCCGTTGAGCACCAATATCTTAGGCTTGATACTCTTTAGATAGCGCAGCAGCTCCGGCGCGTGGCAGCCGTAGGTACCGAGGTGTACGTCGGAAATCACCGCTACTTCTACGCGGCGGCGTTTGGGCGTTTTCAGACTCATCCGGCTAGGGGGCGCGACCAAAACCAAGGTCGTGGCTGAACGCGACGCGAGTGGCTAGCAGCGGTTTCTTCGCCGGCCCGGAACGGGGAGCGCAGCGACCCGGCCGAATGCAGCACATACGCCAGCACCAAGGCCAATTGAAACAGCACGTAGGCTAGCCCATGCGCCAGGCTACGCAAGAGCGGAATCGGGTTGGAAGCGTGCATTGTGTCGGGCCAATTAATTCAACTCAAATTTCGGAGCGCACTGTGAATCAGTCATTATGCCTGAGTTACGCTTACGTCACCTTTCCTCCTGCTCACCGCACCATGCCTATTCGCCGTTCCGGGCCCGATTTTAGCTAACGGCCAGCTTTTCGGTCTTTATCCAACTACCTTTCCTTCCCAGGCCGCACCACGGCACTATCATCTTGCTTATTTTATGAAACAAGCTCTTCTATTTTTGGCGCTTTTCACGTCGCTGACCGCTGCCGCCCAGGCGCCTACTCCTATCCCTGGCACGCCCCGCAAGCGCTACCTACGTCCGCAAAAAGATAATGACTGTGCTTACGTACAGAACGTAACTAAGAATACCGATGAAGACTCCGACCAGAACGGCACGCTTACCCGCCTGGCTTTTCGCCCTTACGCGGAGCTGCTCACGGAAATTGACGCCTTGCGCAAAATGAATAACTGGGCCGATACCACCTACCAGCGCCGCTTAAATGCATTGTCACCCGGGGGGGTGCTGGTCGTGACGATGTACCGCCAAGGCGCTAAGAATGCGGACCCATCTGCCCTGAGCGTTTCGGGCAAAGACGCAGCCGGTAAGGAGCTATTCAGCCAGACGCTTACCGCTGGCACCGGCCGTTTCTGGAACCGCGACCAGTACATGAGTCAGCGCATTATTCCATTTGTTAAAACAGATCCGCCGCAGCCCGTAGCTGTTACCATCACCGATTCAAAGCTGAAGCAGAACTTTGAGTACGTAGTTAACCCTTAATAACACTTTGCTTTATAGGATATAACAAACACAAAGAAGCCACTCTATGCAGTGGCTTCTTTGTGTTTAACCAAATGTTTTGCTACACTTTAATCCTTTTGGGTATCACGTAACTGTATCCATTGCACGGCCATAAGCGTCTTGGCATCTTCAAAGCTGGTGCGAATCATCTCTTCCCAGGTGAACGATACAACCGTAATTCCTTCATCTTCATCGGCGGCGCCGCCACCCTCCCCTATCTTCTTGCTGACTTCAGCGTAGTAGAGCCGAATGTATTCGGAGGTGGCGCCGGGTGAGGGGTAAAAGCTAGCTATTGGCTCCAGGTGGTCGACGGCATACCCTAGCTCTTCATCAATCTCGCGGCGGATTGCGTCTTCCGGGCCTTCGCCTTCCTTATCGAGCATGCCCGCGGCTACTTCCAGCAGCTCCGACTCAGCGCCAACCCGAAACTGGCGCACAAACAGGTAGCGCTGCCGGGCAGTGTCGTAAACAAGCGCCGCTACGGCCCGTCCGGGCTCAAATCGTTCACGCTTAAGTTCCTTACCATCAGCATCTACCGTCAGTTCCGAAAGTTTATAGTGCCCGTCGTGAAGGATTTTACGTTTCGTGATGTTCATAGGGTAATGGTTGGGGTTGTTCGTTATTATGTCGTGATAAACCGGCATCTTGCGCAGCATTTCACGTGGCTATACGCTTTTCAGCCATTATTTGCTTACACTATTCCCTTTTTCAAGGGCGGTTTTTCTTCTTTTTTGACTGGACACACAGACCAGTCTAGCAGCCGCAGCCGCTCTTTGGCTGCCTTTTTCCTTTTTTAATGTCATTCGACGAACTCAATTTAGTTGAACCGATTCTGCGTGCTTTGCACGAAGAAGGGTACACCACTCCCACGCCTATTCAGCAGCAGGCTATTCCGCATGTGCTGGAGGGCCACGATTTATTGGGCGTTGCCCAAACCGGCACCGGCAAAACCGCCGCTTTCACCGTTCCAATTCTCCAGACGCTTAGCCAGCGGGCCAAGCTTCAGAATCAGCCTAGTGGCCGCATTCGCTGCCTGGTGCTCACTCCTACCCGCGAGCTAGCTATTCAGATCGGGGAGAGCTTTGCCGCTTACGGCCGTCACCTAGGTTTGCGCCACACCGTCATCTTCGGTGGCGTGGGCCAGATGCCGCAAACCAATGCGCTGAAGCGCGGCGTGGAAGTGCTTATTGCCACGCCCGGCCGCCTGCTCGACCTGATGAACCAGGGCTTTGTTGACCTGCGCCATCTCGAAATCTTCGTGCTGGATGAGGCCGACCGCATGCTCGACATGGGCTTCATTCACGACATCAAGCGTATTCTGCCCAAGTTGCCCGCCAAGCGGCAGACGCTGTTCTTCTCGGCCACCATGCCGGCTCAGATTCAGCAGCTAGCCGACTCTATCCTGCGCCCCAATCCGGTGAAGGTAGCCGTTACACCGGTTTCGAGTACCGCTGATACGGTAAAGCAAGCCGTGTATCTGGTCGAGAAAAATGATAAAGCCGCGCTGCTCGAACATTTACTGGAGGACAAGAATATCCGCCGCGTACTGGTGTTCGCGCGCACCAAGCACGGCGCCGACCGCGTAGTGAAAACCCTGGCGAAAGCAAACATTGCCGCCGAGGCAATCCACGGCAACAAGTCGCAGAATCATCGGCAGCGGGCGCTATCCAGCTTCAAAGCCGGCACTACCCGCGTGCTCGTTGCTACGGATATCGCGGCCCGCGGCATCGACGTGGAAGAGCTTACGCACGTTATCAACTACGAGCTGCCCAACGAGCCCGAAACCTACGTGCACCGCATCGGGCGCACTGGCCGGGCTGGCGCCTCGGGCGTGGCGCTGTCGTTCTGCGAAGATGAGGAACGCGCTTATCTGCAAGACATCCAGAAGCTCATCAAGCGGCAACTCGACGTCGTGACAGATCATCCGTACCGTACGACCAGTGTTGCGCCGGTGCTGCTGCACGGTGGTGGCCCCATCCAGCGTCCGAAAGGCCCGGCTGGTCGCCCACCGCGGCCGGGGCGTGAGCCCCGTGCCCCTCGCGCTGGTGCCGAGGCATCGGGCCGCTCAGGCCAGGCAACACCTCGCACAGGTGGCGGTCAGCGCCCGGAGCGCGCCGCTTCTCCGCGGGGTGGCGAGCGGACTGATGGCAGTGGTCAGGACCGTCGGAGCTATCGTGGTGGCAGAGGCAATGGCCGTTAGGTTACCACTGCTTTCCTCTTAAGCAGACTTCACTTATAAGAAACGTCTGGTGCTACAACATGCGCCAGACGTTTTTTTGTGCGTGCTGGCGACGGCCTGGACCTAGGTCCTGTGCATCTCAAAAGCTAGATGTAAGATCTCTGCGCAAACAAATTCTCCTTATCTGAGCTTATATGAGTGCCTCTTGTTTCTATCGGTTGATTTCAACCAGCTACTATTCATTGTCATGGCGAAAAGCACTCTTCCCGTTATCCAGGCTCTGCGCGATACGGCTCAGCGCCTCGCTACGCAGGCGCCCTACCAGTGGGGCCACATGGGCAGCTGCAACTGCGGCCACCTGGCCCAAACGATTACCCGTCTTACCAAAGGAGAAATCCACGCCCGTGCCATGCAGCGCTACGGCGACTGGGAGCGGCAGCTGATCGACTATTGCCCTACCAGCGGCCTGCCCATCGACCAGACCATTGATGAGATGCTGGCCCTAGGTTTCACCCGCACAGACCTCACCCACTTGGAGCGCCTTGCCGATCCAACGATTCTGGCAGCTATTCCTTTTGAGCGGCGCAACGCCCTGCGTCACAACCAGCGCGATGATGTAGTGCTTTACCTGCGCACCTGGGCTGATCTGCTGGAGACAAGCCTACTGGCGGGCATTCAGCTCCCCGATCTTACGCCAGCCCCGCAGCCGTTAGTTTCCTCGCATACCGCTTCTTCAGTAAGCGCCTAAGCCATTAGAAGGCTCAGCCTGGTACACATATCCATTGCTTAACAACGCGAAAGCAGGAACAGGCCCCACCGAATCAATAATTCAGTGGGGCCTGTTCCTGCTTATATACTATAATGTTGAACAGAAGCCTTACAGCCCGCAGACTTCTTCAAGAAAGCTTAAGCTAGGTTAGTTAGGACCCTAGACTAGACCAGCCTAGCCTTACTGCTTATTAACAGAAGGTTCGCTGCTTTGCGCTTGGCGGTAGCCTTCCGGACGATGAGCACGCTTGTAAGCGGCATCGGCATTAGGGTCTTTCTCAGCGTCGGGCGGCGGTGTGCAGGACGTCAGATAAAACGAGGCGCCAGCGGCGAACAGCAGGGTGAGCAGACGAAATTTTTTCATGGCCCAAAGGTAAGCACCGCCCCCAAAACTGCCAAGCGCTACCATCGCGCTCTGCACACCCACCCGGCTGCGTTTGGAAATAACATCAACGCCTCGCCAATTACAAATGTAACAGGACAACAGTTTGCAGCTTCAACAACCTTGGCTGCAACCTAGCTATAACAATTCTGTCTATTGGTTTCTCCTGGCTTTTCCCACCTGGGTGTAGCTGCTTCTGATCAAAGAGTACAAAAATAGCTGTTGACGAAGTATGTCAGTCTTCTTTGCAGCCAGCACCCAGTTCTCAGCGCAGCGCTAAAGAGGTTAGAACCCAATCTGCTCTTACTAGTAGGATTTAACTTATCGAGCACAATGTTAAATCCCTTAGCAACCAGAGCTTACATCTTCTTTCATCTACTACCTTCTGTTTGATAGCATCTTATTTAACTTAATAAATATTTGGACATCTATAGAAAACAGCAAGAATATCTTAGATTATTGATTCATACATCCCCATATTATTGTCTGATATACAATCATTTATAACACACTACATAAGCACGATACACGCAGTGCAAAACAGCAAAAACGTGTATAATTATCCTAAGCAGAAGAAGGTATATTAAGCACCTAAATACCGCCTATTTAACACGTTGCTATGGATCAGTAAGCTACTAAAATTATCGCTCTGCCAAATTGAACTCTATTAAGCTCGACAGTAAAGATTTTGGTTCTATGAATGATTAATGTCAGCTGCTAATGTGAGTACGAAAAGAAGGCGGAAAGTTTAAGTGTTACGGCAGCTGAACAGCTAGCTGGGCTAACCTGATTGCTAAGCGTTGAAATGAGTGTACAGGATAGGTTTCAGCGTCTATAAGGCCTTGCTACACAACTTCTATACCCGTTTGCTACTGCCGAGCCGTGCGGGCCGTATTATATGAATGCAAATGGTGCTCTTTACAGGCCTGGGCGCGAGCGCAGGCTGATTATCTGTTTGCGCCAGGGCTTAGTTGCACGTGCCTCCCACTGCCCTGCTCACATCAGCTAGCTTCTGGCCGGTAGTCTGTGAACGTACCGTCCTGGTAGAAGATGACGATACGGCGGATTGCTTTATCCGGCTCAGCAAACGCCAGAGTAGCTGAGGCTGGCAGTGGAGCAACAGGGTTTTGCATCACACGCTGGTGGTGCTTGGCTGCGGAGGCGGCTGCTACGGAAGCAGGCACGCCCGGCAAAGGCGTGCCTGGCCCAACTGGCGCCGTCACAGGGTCAGCGGCAAGCCTCTCAGCGACACTTTCCGGCCGAAGACCAGCATCTACTACTATACCCGACTGAGCAGCGCCTTCAAAAAGGGTGCTTATTGGCTCTTCAGTGGCTCGCAAGGCAGTTGCTGTACTCTGGGGCTCCTGACGAGCACTGTTCGTGCTACCGGCAGCTTTTTCGGACCCAGGTGGTCTGGTTGGAAGCTTGGCTTCAGCGACAACAGGTGCCGGTGGTACGGCACTAGCCAGCATCTCGCCCACACCGCGAAGGAGCCACGGCATTGACAGGGCCGGAAAGGCGTCTATAATCTTCTGTACCACCTCCAGGCTAGGTTTATTGCGGCCACTCAAGATGTGACTAACGATTGGGCGCGCCACTCCAATAGCATCCGCAAACTGTGTAGGTGTTAGTTGCCGTGTTTCCAGAAGTTGCCGGATGCGTTCGACCATTGTTTGTAGCTGCCTCATTGTGTGATTACAAATGTACGGCAGCACGGAACACGGATAGCATATTCGCGGCCTGATTACGGATGTTAACAACAATAAACTACCGCTTCTACAGTAGATATATATGTAAACAAATAATCCTTTCTGTTTACATATGTTTTACAATAGTAAATCTTGCTTCCTTCTCGTGCTTGATTAATCAGCAAGCCCAAACCAAGCCGAGGCATCCCTACTCCATTCCCTTTGAGGCTACCTTGAAAGTTCGCTTAGCGTCTAGCCAGATCATAATCCTAGCTCGACAGCACCAAGAAGGTTCACCCCAATCCAGTCCGGTCGGTTACGTGAGACAACAAAAAGGCACCCCGATCAACTATCGGGGTGCCTTATAAAATGTATTGTAATGAGAGAAGGACTTCCGGGCTAGCCTCTCTTCACGGCTAGTCGAAATATTCCTTTGCCAAGGCTTTGTCGTGCCCGTAAATATCATCACGGAAGTGCAGGGCTCCGGCTTCATCCACCCAGGCAGTGAAGTACACGAGGTAGACGGGCAGCTTTTCTTTGAGTGTAATGTACTTCTCCCGATGGTTGGCAATGGTATCCAGAATAGCTTGTTGGTCCCATTCGGGCCGGTCGCGCAGCAGGTATTCGGCTAGCTTAATGGGCTCCTGCACCCGCACACAACCGTGACTAAAGCCCCGCTTGCCCTGACTAAACAGCTCGTCGTGGGGCGTGTCGTGGAGGTAGATATCCTGGGAGTTGGGGAAGATAAACTTCACATCACCGAGGTCGTTTTTGGGACCCGGCCGACGACGCACAGTATACTTGAAGTTGCTCTGATTTACGTTGGCCCAGTCGATAGAGCTAGGGTCTACGGGTGTGGCTTTACGGCCCCAGCCCTTCACCACTTCCATGTCGAGACGGTTGAGCGTACCCACCGGATCAGCCATCAGCCTTGGCCGCAGTTCCTTCTGAATGATGCTCATTGGCACGTTCCAGTAAGGGGCCAGCACCACGTACTCCATCTTGTCGCTGAACACGGGTGTGGCGTTGAGCGTCTTGCCCACAATGACGCGCATGTTGAACGCCTCCTTGTTATTCTCGACGACGTGCAGCGTGTAATCGGGAATGTTCACGAGCAGGTAATTCGGCTCGAAGCGCTTCGGAACCCAGCGCCACCGCTCCATGTTTACGATGATCTGGTTGATGCGACTATCGACCGGAATGTTGAGCGTTTTTAGCGTTTCGCCGCTCACAATTCCGTTAGCCATAAGTCCATTTTGCTGCTGAAAACTCTTTACCGCACTCACCAATTCGGAATCATATTTCTCTGCCGGAGCTGCGGTTCCAACGGCTGTCGCCGACGTATTAGCAACCGCAACGGCAGGCGTTTCGGTCGTGCTAGCAGCAGGGGCTGGCGCAGCTTTGTCGCCTAGCAGGCGCTTGTGCAGGAGCGCAACCGCCGGGCTTACATCGCCCGGCCTGAGCTTGGTAGTAGCCGGCAAGGTTGGCCAGCCGCCATTGCGTTGAATGGCACGATACTCGGCCAGAGCCTTTTTCAGGCGGTCGTACTCCGGGTGGAGCGGCTCAAACTCGTAGTAAGGATACGTGCTTTCGCGCTCCTTCAGAATCGTCATCAAGGCTTTGTGCAGCTTGATCTTGTTGCGCTTGACGTTCCAATCGATGTTCTTGACTTCACGCGGGTTTACAGTACCCCGGTAAAAGTCGGAAGCCCACTTAAAATAAGTGCCCGATAGGGCGACGTCAATCTCCTTTTCAAGCGAATTGCGCTTGGTTGAATCGGATTTGGCCTCATCCAACTCCGCAAAAAGCTTATCGAAGTCCTTGATTTTGTAATCTTTAGGATCTAAGCCTTCGTCGGCGGCCTTGTTGATAACGCCGAGCATGGTTTGGGCCTGCGGCAGCAGCTCGTGGTTGCGAAACCAGCCGAGCCGGAAGTCCCGTTCTCGGTAAAATTTCTTGGCCCATATCAGCTGACTCTTGAACGCAGGCTCAGCCGTCATGGCACGCACCACGTACACGCTGTCAAGCTTGGGCTGCGGCCCGCCAGCTTTGGTAATTGCGCCGGGCAGGGCGTTCTGTATTTTAGCCTTCTGATCCTGGCTGCACGACGTGGTCGAGGTGAGGAGCGTCAGGCTCAGCACCCAGAACAGCAGTGTGGTCAGGAAAGAAGGACGAATAGCTAGGTTCATGCAAACAGGGAAACGAGGTATAGAAAAAGTCAGGTTAACAAGGGTGAGCTCAGCCGAACGCTAAACTCAACCACCGGTCACCGGTTGCGCATTTTACTGCGGATTGCCCGGTGGGGTTGCCACACTATCGCTATACATCAATAGGCGCAAGTTAGTGCTTTTCCTTTATACCCTTGTACAGAATCCTTTCCAGTCTTCCGCAGTCGGCTTCGTTGCTTTTGTTTCCGTACCTAGCTTTTCACCTCCTCTGTTTAGTTGAGTTTGCTCCCCCGTTCTGTTTCGCTCATGCCTACTTCACTGCCTTCCCTCATGCCCGATCCGCACAGCTCCGCCCGACCTGCTGAGGCCAGGGTCCGCCACCTGCTGCTTGACTTAACTGTCGACTTTGCGAGTCGCACGCTGGCGGGTCATGCCACCTGGCAGCTCGACCGCGAGGCAGATGCGATGGAGCTGCTGCTCGACTCCCGTGGCCTGCTCATCGAAGCGGTGCTGCTCGGTGGTGCTGAAGGTACGCCTACCTCGTTCGACCTAGGTCCCGACGACCCGGTACTTGGGCAAGCCTTGCGCATCGACCTGCGGCTGGAGACAGATACAGTCACGATCCGCTACCGCACCGCACCCGACGCCGCGGCGCTTCAGTGGCTCACGCCCGAGCAAACGGCTGAGCGCGTCCACCCCTTTCTGTTCACCCAGTCGCAGGCAATCCTGGCGCGCACCTGGCTGCCCTGCCAGGACTCGCCCGGCGTACGCTTCACCTACGAGGCGCGGATACGGGTGCCGGCCGAACTGCTTGCCCTGATGAGCGCCACAAACCCACAGACGCGCAACGCGCTCGGCAAATATCACTTTTCGATGACGCAGCCCATTCCGGCTTACCTTATGGCGCTGGCCGTCGGCGACCTAGGTTTTGCCCCGGTCAGTGGCCGCACGGGCGTGTATGCCGAACCCGTGACGCTGCCCGGCGCCGTCAGCGAGTTCGTCGACCTGGAAAAAATGGTGGCCGCCGCGGAAGAACTTTACGGCCCCTACCGCTGGGAACGGTACGATTTGCTGGTGCTGCCACCTAGCTTTCCGTTCGGCGGCATGGAAAACCCGCGCTTAACATTTGTAACGCCGACCATCCTGACCGGCGACCGAAGCCTAACCAGCCTGATTGCCCACGAGTTAGCGCACTCTTGGTCGGGGAACCTGGTGACCAACGCTACCTGGAACGACTTCTGGCTGAACGAAGGCTTCACGGTGTACTTCGAGCGGCGCATCATGGAAAAGCTGTACGGCCGCTCCTACTCCGACATGCTGCAAGTCCTCGGCCACTCCGATTTGCTGGCTACCATTGATGAAATCGGGCCGACGAGCCCCGACACTCACCTGCATCTCAACCTAGCGGGCCGCGACCCCGACGAAGGTCTCACCGATATTGCCTACGAAAAAGGCGACTACCTCCTGCTCACCCTGGAGCACCTGGTGGGCCGGGCGCGGCTCGACACCTTTATTAAGGAGTACTTCACGCGCCACAGCTTCCAGTCCATGGACACGGCTTCCTTTGTGAGTTACCTGCGGCGGGAACTGCTCGACCAAGAGCCGGGTTTGGAAGAGCGTCTGCAACTGGATGCCTGGATCAACGGTCCGGGGATTCCGGCGGTGGCGCCGCCGGTCAGTTCGGAGCGGTTTGCAGCAGTGGAGGAAGCGTTGGCAAAGTGGCAGCACGGCACGCCGACCGCCGACCTAGGTACGGCCGATTGGAGCAGCCACGAGTGGCTGCACTTTCTGCACGGCTTACCCAAGCAACTCACTGTCGAGCAACTCGCCGAGCTTGACAGGGCCTTTGGCTTCACCGGCTCCCACAACGCCGAGCTGCTCGCGGCCTGGCTGCCCCTGACCCTAGCTGCTGATTACCACGCTGCCGACGATTCCTTGCATCAGTTCCTGACACGGGTGGGTCGGCGCAAGTTTTTGGTGCCGCTCTACAAGGCGGTGCTAACTACCCCAAATGGCCTAGCACGCGCCCGAGTGCTGTATGCTGAAGCTCGCCCCAACTATCACGCGGTAGCCACAAGCACGCTGGATACGTTAGTAGGGCTAGGCTGAACAATTAAATCGAAACCCCGGTGGCCCAAAGCTTGCTTGCCAACCTGTTTCGTTTCTATCTTTTGTGTTGAACCAGTTGATTGTTAGCGTTGAAAAATCAAAAACCCCTCGGCAAGCTGATTGCCATCGGTGGCAATGAAGATAAAGGCACTTATCCTAACCCCCGCACCAAGAAGAAGTACTACCTCAATTTCTTTGAGCTAGGTATCCTGAAGCGCATCGTGACGGAATCCGGTAAAGACGATCCGCGGATTGAAGTGATTACGACGGCGTCGATGATTCCGGAGGAAGTCGGCAAGATTTACGTGTCGTCGTTTGCGATGCTGAATTGCCTGAACGTAGGCATACTGGACATTCGCACGCCTGAGGACGCCCGCAAGCCCGAGTACCTGGAGCGCCTGCTCGCCGCCGACGTGGTGATGATGAGTGGCGGCAACCAGGCGCGGCTGCGGGAGATGTTCGGCGAAAGCGAGTTTCTCGACCGCCTCACCACCCGCTACTATCAGGAGCCCAACTTCGTGATAGCCGGCACCAGCGCCGGGGCCATGGCCATGTCGCACATCATGATCAAGGGCGGCAGCGTGCCGGGCGCCCTCATGAAAGGTGCCGTGCAGCTCGGCCTGGGTTTGCGGCTGCTCGACACGGCCGTAATCGATTCGCACTTTGTGAAGCGTGGCCGGTTTGGGCGCCTCATCGAGGCAGTAGCGCTTCACCCCAAGCTCATCGGCATTGGGCTGGGGGAAGATACCGGCGTGCTCATCACCGAAGGCAACTTGGTCGAAACGATCGGCTCCAATCTGGTCGTCATCATGGACGGGCACGACTTGGAACACAACAACGCCGCCGCTGCCAAAAAAGGTGCGGCCATTTCGGTCGAGAACATGAGGATGCATGTGCTGATTAAGGGCAACGTTTATAATATTAAGGAGCGGAAATTCTACGTAAACAAAGACGCCCTAGCTCCTGTGGCGGCCGAACCATCACCCCGCCCGCAGCCTACCCCTGCTTCCTAGGTCTGCGAACCTAGGTTTGTCTCTTGTTCTCTTCCCAGTCAACGCCTCAACTTACCACATGCAACGAAGCACCTCTTGGATCTGGAGTAGCTGGCTGATAATTTTCTGGCTAGCTATCCAGACGCTGCAAGCCCAGACGCTTACCGAGCCGTTCGCCAACGAAATTGCCGCCTTCGCTCACCAGGATAGCCTGCTGCCGCCACCAGCTCGCAGCATTGTATTCACGGGCAGTTCCTCCATCCGCATGTGGACAACCCTGGCGGCTGACTACCCCGGCCGGCCAGTGCTGAACCGTGGCTTTGGCGGCTCGCAGCTCAGCGACGTGAATCGCTATTTCGAGCAGCTCGTCACGCGCTACCATCCGCGGCAGGTGGTGCTCTACGCCGGCGACAATGATATCAACGCTGGCGTTTCACCCGAGCAGGTAGTTGAAGCGTTTCGCACGTTTGCCGAGCGGCTGCATCGGGAGTTGCCGGGCACCCGCCTGGTTTTTATCTCGATCAAACCTAGCTTGGCGCGCTTTGCGCAATACGGCCAAATGCAGGCGGCCAACAAACAAATTCAGCAGTACACCAAAACGCACCGCTGGGCGCAGTTTGTCGACGTGGGCCCCGCCATGCTAGGTTCCGACGGCAAACCCAGGCCCGAGTTGTTCAAAGAAGATGGCCTGCATATGACATCCGCCGGCTACACCATTTGGACAAAAACGCTAAGGCCGTATCTAGCCCGATAAACCAACGATAAACAAAGAAGCGCCTTGATCGGGCGCTTCTTTGTTTATCGTTGGTTTGTAGGAACGCGCCACGGCGCGTTCGGCGTTGAACGACTTTACCTGCTTTAATTTGCTCCGACGCGCATGCAGAAGTCGAACACGCCGTGGCGTATTTCTACTCCTTATATATAGGCTGCACAAAAGTCCTCGCCTCTACTCCTTAAAGATGCCGATGTACAAAGGCGTCTCAGAAGTGAGCGTGCCGCGGTACATGCCTTCGGAGTTGAAGGGCAAAGCTAGGTTGCCGGCCGCGTCGACGGCAATCAAGCCGCCATCGCCCCCGACCGGAGCTAGCTTGTCGTGCACCACAATGTTGCAGGCTTCGGCCAGGCTCAGGCCGCGGTACTCGATAAGGCAGGCCACATCGTAGGCAGCCACGGCGCGCATAAAGAATTCGCCGGTACCAGTGCAGCTAATGGCGCATGTACGGTTGTCGGCGAAGGTGCCGCTGCCAATCACCGGAGAGTCGCCGATGCGGGAGTAGCGCTTGTTGGTCATGCCGCCGGTGCTGGTGGCGGCGGCCAGGTTGCCGTGCCGGTCGCGGGCTACGGCGCCCACAGTGCCAATCTTGCTTTTCGGATTTTCCTTCGGAGAACCGTCGTGGCTATGGTCGAGCTGCACCTTGCCGCTTTTCAACGCGCCCTGGAGTTGGTCGTAGCGGTGCTGGGTGAAGAAGTATTCGTCGGGCTGCGTCGGCACGTTATGCTCGCGGGCAAACTCCTCGGCACCAGGCCAGGCCAGCAGCACATGGTCCGACCGCTCCATGATGAGGCGACAAAGACTAATCGGGTTCTGAATATTGCGCACGCCCGCCACGGCGCCCGCCGACCGGTCGCGGCCATCCATAAGGGCGGCATCCATCTCGTGGCGGCCGTCGTGGGTGAAGACCGAGCCTCTACCGGCGTTGAACATGGGCGAATCTTCCAGCGCCCGCACGGCGGCTTCCACCGCATCGAGCGCCAGGCCGCCATTGCGCAGCACATCGTAGCCGGTTTCGATAATTTGTTGCAGCGCGTCGCGGTACTTGCGTTCGAGTTCGGGCGTCATTTGGTCGCGTGAGATGGTACCAGCACCACCGTGCACAGCCAGAGCGAGAGGAGAATTCATGCGAAAAGGAAGAACAAAAACGTGAGAATTTAAGTGACGGTAAGCGGCTCGGGTATACGCATTTCGGCGTTCAATTTCGAGTAGCACAACCTTTGTAGTCCGCGCCAAAGCGGGCACTACGCGGACTACAAAGCCCGCGCTCCACAAGGCTAGCTTCTTCCAGTACGCAGCCCGCCGAGGGTGGTTTTGGTCGAGCTACCTAGTCAAAGCGGCGTTTTCTTCGTATATTTGACTGACTAATCTCACTCTCAATATCTCTTTATTATGGCTTACGAAGCTACCGGCCGCCTGCACGAAATCTTCGATGAACAACAGGTGAGCGAGAAATTCCGCAAGCGCGAGTTCGTGCTGGAAGTTCAGGATGGCCAGTACCCTGAGCATATCAAGTTCCAAATGGTGCAGGACAAAACCGCCCTCATTGACCCCTACAAAATCGGCGACGAGGTAAAAGTGACGTTCAACCTGCGCGGCCGCGGATTCAACAAGAACGGCCAGATGCTGTACTTCACCAACCTCGAAGCATGGCGCATCGAGTCAGCGGCTGGTGGCGCTGCCCCTGCTGGTGGTGGCTATTCCCAGCAGGCTGCTCCGGCTCCCCGTGCTGCTGCTCCCGCTGCTAACCAGAACCCTAACTTGCGCGCTCAGCCCGCTGCTCCCATTGCTGGCGACGACGACAACGACCTGCCTTTCTAAGCATACCTAGGTTTTGACTTTGAAAGAAAAAGCCGCTCCTGATCAGGAGCGGCTTTTTTGTTTTATTTGAATTTGTTTAGAGCTATTGTCAATATGTTCGCACCATCGCAGACAAGCGTTGATAGTTAAATACTAACACTAATTACCTTCTTCTTATGGCACAATCAGGCAGGCCAAGAAAATGTGATCCTAAAGTTGATGCGTTACGGCAGGACATCAAGTATGATCAACTTGATACAGTCACACAAACGCTTGCAGAGTTTGGGGTTGATGCTACCGATGCCTATGGTAGAACAGCTTTAATAAACGCTGTTATTGAAAACAAAGAAGATCTGATCCGCTGGCTCCTAGAAAATGGCGCAAATATTAATCATCAAGATAGAGGAAGGTACTCTGTTTTACATTTTACCGCTCAAGAAAGGTTTGTCGATCTTACCAGGTTACTTCTAGAAGTAGGTGCTAATCCTAATTTGCAAGACAAGCATGGTAATACAGCCTTATGGACCGCAATCATGAACGAGAAGCTTCCACCACATGAACAAGCAATTGTGAAACTACTTTTAGAATTTGGAGCAGATCCAGATATTACTAATAACTACGGCAAGTCACCAAGGGACTTGTATACTACGATGTATGCGTTAGGTATATTAGCTATTGAATGAAGGTTGATCTATACTAGCAAAGCCCTCTGGCTGAACTATACGGATCTGGTACAAGTATGCAGCTCTACTTCCAAAACGGCTTCGTTTTCAACAGCCGATCCGGCCATTGCCACTCGCGTTGAAGCAGCCGGTGCCCGGCAACGCAGGTGGCTTGCGGTCCGCCCCAATACACGAGCGTTTGCGAGGCAGCCGAAAGGCCTTGCTCTTTTGCAGCAGCCAGGTATTGCGCCGCCGAAAGCGCATCCGTCACCACAAAGTGCAGCGGCGAGTGGCCATCGAGGTCAGGAAAACAGTCGTCGGCGTGTTGCGCGTGAATGACGCTGATGACCGGAACTTCGGCCGGAATCTGTCGGCGCAGCGCATAGAAGTGCGACAAGCAGGAAATATCTCCTAATAGCGCGTACCCGGCAGCCGTTGGGTCGAGCACGAATTTGCCACCAAGTCCGTAGAAACTTACTTCATCGCCGGGCTGGCATCGAGCGGCCCAGCGGGCACCCGGTCCATCGGAAAAAGTGCAAATGGCTAGGTCTAACTGCGCGGTGTGCGGGTTGTAGTCCCACACCGAATAGGTTCGCTTGCGTAGGGTGGCCGCTTCGCCGCGGGCACTCAGGCCGAAAAACACGTTCAGCGTCTGGCCCGGTACATACTTCCAATCGACGAAGGCGGGGCTAGCTAACGTGAGCTGATAGGTGTGAGCTGCAATGCGTTGCGCGGCTACAACGGTGGCTTGCTACGTCACCTGACGTGCTAGCGAGGTAAGTAAACTCATGAACGAGAAGCAAACGAGTAGGTCAATAGCTTTAAGACGGTTTAGCTTACGCCTTTACTTTAAGACAGCTTCGAAACTCGGTTCGACAAGCTTAGCAAGAGGCTGGATCAAGCATCATTTTTCAGCTAAACGCTGCTTGATCCTGCCTCTTGCTAAAGCCACTCATTGCCTTTTGTCGTTTATTGCGTTTGTAACATCCCCTAGGTTTGCCCGTTTTGTGGAGCATTCCTGGTTTCTCTCCCCTCGCATGGCTGGCTCTTTTGATCAACAAGTACTTCGTGGTAAAACGGTGCTGATAACCGGCGCTTCGGGCGGCATCGGGCTGGTGACGGCGCGGGAGCTGGCCCGCCGCGGTGCCCATCTGGTGCTGGTGTGCCGCAACCCCGACCGCGCCGCCGGTGCCCGCGCGGCCGTGCAGTTTGCCGCGCCCGGCGCCCAGCCCGACGTGCTGCTCTGCGACTTTTCACTGCTGGCCAACGTGCGCGAACTGGCCGCCGAAATCAACCAGCGCTACGAGAAGCTCGACGTCCTCATCAATAATGTGGGCATTGTGCCCGGCCCGCTCACCATTACCAGCGAAGGCCATGAGCTGAGCTGGGTGACGAACCACTTGGCGCCCTTCCTGCTCACCAACCTGATTCTGCCGAAACTAACGGCCGCCGAGCAAGCACGCATCATCACCCTAGCTTCCGAAGCTCACTGGCTTGGCGAGATAGAAGCCTCCCAAGAAGTGCGCAACGACCCGGAGAAGTACAGCGCCCTCACCGCGTACTGCGACTCCAAACTAGCCAACATCCTCTTCACCAATGAGCTAGCGCATCGCCTCGACCTCACCGGCGTGACGGCCAATTGTCTGCACCCCGGCATCGTGGACACGGGCCTTGTGAACCCAAACAGCTCCCGGCTCATCAAAGCCTTGTGGTGGCTGGCGCGGCCCTTCATGATTACGCCCGAGCAAGGTGCCCAAACCAGCATCTACTTGGCTAGCTCGCCGGAAGCGGCACAAGTATCAGGGCAATACTTCAAGAAAAACAAGCCCGGCCGCTGCTCCAGCCGCGCGCAGAACCGGGCGGAAGCTAGCCGGCTGTGGCGCATTTCGGAAGAGGAAACGGGCGTGGGGCAGTTGTAATATCACCTGTCATCCTGAATGCAGCGCAGCGAAATGAATGACCTCCCTCTCTTACGCGAAAAGCTCATCTATATTCCCCAGATCCTTCTGTTGTACCAAAGCTAGCTTAAAGAGTAATTAAGGGCTTAGGATATGTAAAAGCTTTTCGCGTAAGATAGGAAGGTCCTTCACTCTGCTGCGCGCCGTTCAGGATGACAACGATTTTATATGTAGCATGACAGACCTTCAGGAATTAATCCGGCAGGGCGAGGGCGAGCGGCTGGAATTCAAGAAGAAAACCACCCATCCGACGCGCATTTCGCGCACCCTAGCTTCGCTGGCCAACACGCACGGAGGGCGGGTGCTGGTGGGCGTCGATGACGACGGCCGCATTGTGGGCGTGCGCGATGCGGAAGAAGAAATCTACGTGCTGCGCGAAGCCGCCGAACATTACGTAGAGCCGCCGTTGCGCCTGGGTTTCAAAGAAGTAGAGGAAGACGGCCGCACCGTGCTCATCGTGACGGTGCAGGAAAGCAGCCAAAAGCCGCACCGCGCCCAGGTGGCGCCCGGCGACTGGCGCGGCTACGTGCGCGTGCGCGACGAAAGCGTGCAAACCAGCAGCCTGACCGAGAAAGTGTTGGAGCGCTCCGAACCGCAGTTCGAGAAAATTCCGCTCAATAAAGAAGAGCTGGCGGTGCTGGAATATCTGCGCAAAAACCCGCGCATCACCCTGGCCCAGTACATGAAGCTGCTGAACCTAGGTCAGCGCCGGGCTTACCGCACGCTTATCAAGCTCACGTTGCACGGCTACATCCGCCACCACGACAAAGAACAAGAGCCATATTATACACTGTAGGTGAAATGGAGAGGTGGTGAAATAGTGAGTTATCGTTCTTACTCACTATTTCACCACCTCTCCATTTCACCTATTAGTCCTGCTTGCGGGCGCGGGCTTGTTTTTTCTCCTCTTTGGCGGCCTTCTTCTCCTTGGTCGATTTGACGGGCTCCTTTTTCTTTTCTTTTCGAGCGTCTTGTGCTTTTGCCATGACTGTAAAATGTAGGTGGTGTGAATAAGGAAATTCTGTAACGTAAGGGTTCGGAGCGGTGTTGTCCGCCTTCCGACCTAGCTTTAAAAGACTTTACGCAGTTACGCAGTCTTACAGCAGCGGCAGGTACCGCTCGCGCAACACGTTCAGGTGGTGTGCTTCGTGACCGGGAACGATATACACGAGTGCCCGCACACTAGCCGGGCCATTGTTGGCCGTGCCAGCGCGGTCAAGCTGTGTGGGCGTAAAGGTGCGAAAAAGCGCTATAGTAGCCGCACGTACCGCCGCATATTCCGCGATAATGTCGGTCAGGGGCCGGTCGTTGGCACCCGAGTTCGGCACGTAATCATTCTGCTCAAAGCCGGGCAGGTTCTGCTGGTCGCCGCGGGCAAAGCGCAGGGCACGGTAGGCCATAATGCGCTCCGTATCCAGAATATGCACTAGTACCTCCTTGATCGTCCACTTGCCGGGCGCATAGGCTAGCCCCGCTTGCTCATCGCTGAGCGTACCGGCGAGCTGCTGCACCTGCCAGAACTGCGCCTGAAGCTGCGCAATCGGGTCGGCACCCTCGGGAATGTGGCGAATATAAGCGGCGTAGTAGGCTAGGTATTGGTCCGGCGTGGGAGGCGTAGTAATGGGAGCCATGGGCGGAGCAGGAGCTGATGGAGGCGCTAAGTAATTGAGAAAAGTTTTCTTTTCCAGGCTAGGATGCCGCCGCCGAATCAAGCGCCGGGAGCTTTCCCAGAAGTGCGCCGGAATAGCCTTCATCTGCGGGCGGCTGGCGCTCCAGGCCGACGGCACACCCGTCCCGAAGGCCCATTGTAAGAAGTCGGGCATCACGTAGGACCAGGTGCTCTGGTTGTGGCGGCCATCCACCACCTCCACGTAGCGCACCGCCGACTCCGACAGGCCGCCGCGTGTGATAGCCGCCATCAGGTCCAAGGTATCTTCGATGGAGTCGATGATGCCGTTGTGGTTCCGGTCGTTGGTCTCGTCCTGGGTGCCGGTTTGCAGCCAGAATTGATGCTGCGGATGCGGCCGGCCGTGGCGCACGAGACCGTGCATAATGCGGTCGGCATCAGTGTAACCTTCGCTGAGGGCGCGGCTGCGCCACCAGAAAGAACCCGAAAAGACGCCGGCCCGCCGCGCCGCATCAGGGTGATGCCACACCAGATCGAAGGCTGCTAACCCGCTGAGGGAGAAGCCCGCTACCACCACCAACCTAGGGTCGGCGGTGATGTTATACTGCTCCTGTACCTCGGGCATCAGCTCGCGCAGCACAAACTCGGTGTAGAGCCCGGCTTTCTCGCCCCGGCCTAGAAAGTCGGGGCGGGCGGCGGTGCCGTATTCCCGAATCCGCTCGCCGGCGTGAACGGCCACCAGCACAAACGGCCGCAGCGCCTGACGGCGGTACATCCCATTGAGAATGGCAGGCAGCCGCAGTCGGCTGAGGTCCTGACCATCATTCAGATACAATACCGGGTAGGGCTCGGCCGCCGGGTCGTAACCTGGGGGTAACACTATATCAAGCCGGACCGTACGCTCTAAAGGAACCGAGTTCAAGAACTGGTTGCGCACCACGGTCACCGTCTGACGCTGGGTAGGAAAAAACTGACTCATTATTCAAATAAAGTAAGAACCTGTCATTCCGAGCCGCGCGAGGAACCCGGATTAGATAATAGAGTAGCAAACTCAGATTCCACGCAGGGCTCAGAATGACAGAACTACTGCAAGGTACTTTTTTCCGCTCCTAGCTAGGTTCGCGAACGGCGAATAGATAGTTTACGGCAGGTTCTCGCTTCTTTCGCTCACTCACCAAAACGCTACGACTTTGCACGAAGAATACCGCTCGTTTTACTCGCACCAGCTCGGCCACAACGTGGAGATGCTGGTTTTTGGCGATTGGGGCTACCCTATCGTTGTTTTTCCCACCTCGCGGGGCCGCTACTACGAAGCCAAGGATTTCAAGCTCGTGGAATCGGTGCAGGGTTTTATCAACGACAAAAAGATCAAGCTCTACTGCGTCGACAGCGTGGATGCGCACACCTGGTACGCCAAGCACCTGCATCCGGCCGAGCGCGTGCAGAACCACATGCGCTACGACGCCATGCTCAGCCAGGAACTAGTGCCGATGCTACAGCATGAATGTCAGGTAGATAAGATTGGCGTAGCGGGTTGCAGCTTCGGCGGCTACCAGGCCCTGAACTTCGCTTTCCGCCACCCCGAGCAAGTGGCCTACCTCTTTGCCATGGGCGCGGCGTATAATATGGAGCAGTTTGTAGATGGTCACTACGATGAGAACTTCTACTACAACAACCCGCCGGCCTACATGCGCGATGCGCATAACGAGCATTTCTACCAGATGAACATCGTGCTAGGTACGGCCGAAGACGATTTCTGCAAGCCTTCCACCCTGCACATGTCCGACATTCTCAACCAAAAAGGCATCCGTCACTGGCTCGACATTCGGCCCGGCAGCCACGATTGGCCCGTGTGGCGCGACATGTTTCCGCATTATTTGTCGCAGATTTAAGTACTTAGCGCATCGGCAGTGTTGTCGGCTTTTTAAAATACATCTTCATTTACTTCTACGGATTCCTTATTCCGTACTACGCTTATGAAAAAAATTGGTATTCTCTTCGGCAGGGAAAATAGCTTTCCCCAAGCTTTCGTAGACCGCGTAAACCAGAAAGCACCGGACGGCATCAGAGCCGAGTTCGTCGATATTGACCTCGTAGAGCAGGCAGTACCCACGGATTATGCCGTCATTATTGACCGGATTTCGCAGGACGTGCCTTTCTACCGGGCTTACCTTAAGAACGCAGCCCTAGGTGGTACGGCCGTGATTAACAACCCCTTCTGGTGGAGCGCCGACGAGAAATTCTTCAACAACGCTCTGGCCGTGCAGCTGGGTGTGCCGGTGCCGCGCACGCTGTTGCTACCTTCCAAAGAGCGCCCCACCGATACCGCGCATGAGTCGTTCCGCAACCTGCGCTGGATCGACTGGGAAGAGGCATTTGCCCGTATCGGTGGTTTCCCGGCTTACATGAAGCCTCACTCCGGCGGCGGCTGGAAGAGCGTGTATAAACTTCATAACATGCACGACTTCCACCAGGCCTACGACGAAACCGGTCAGTTGGTGATGCTTCTCCAGGAGTCGGTGGAGTTCACTGATTATTTCCGCTGCTACTGCATCGGCGGCAAGGAAGTGCTCATCATGCCCTACGAGCCCCGCAACGAGCCGCACCTGCGCTACGCCACCGAAATGAAAACGACCGGCGAGGCCGGCGAAAGGCTTTTGGCCACGATGAAAGACTACGTGCTGAAGCTGAACGAAGGCCTAGGTTACGACTTCAATACCGTCGAATTTGCCGTACGCGACGGAATTCCGCTGGCTATCGACTTCGGCAACCCCGCTCCTGATGCTGACATCAATTCGGTGGGTCAGGAAAACTTTGAGTGGGTTGTTGAAACGGCGGCTAACTACGCTATCGAGCGGGCGCTGGCCCAGCAGCCCGGCAAAGACAACCTGACCTGGGGCACGTTCGTGCAGCGTTCGGCCGCGGCTACTGGTGTTGCAGCTCCGGCTGCCGAGGCACCTGTGAAGAAAGCAGCCGCTAAAAAGCCAGCTGCGTCGAAGAAAGAAGCCGCATCGAAGAAGGAAGCAGCCCCAAAAGCTAAGAAGAGCAAAGAGTAACAATTCGCGCAGACTTCACCACCTAGCTTTCTTTTTGGAGCGGGTTGGGAGGTGAGGTCTACGTAAGTTTTCCCGTGTAGCATCCACCTATTAACGTTACCTGCTATGGCTATGCCGGTTTTCACGCTCGGAATCGAGGAAGAGTTTCAAACAATTGACCCTACCACCCGCGACCTTCGCTCCCACATGTCGGAAATTGTGGAGGGGGGCAAGATGGTGCTGCAAGAGCAAGTGAAGGCCGAAATGCACCAATCGGTGGTGGAAGTAGGTACGACGATCTGCCACAACATCACCGAAGCGCGCGAGCAAGTGATGCACCTGCGGCGCATGGTAATCGAGCTGGCCGGCAACGTGGGCTTGCAGATTGCCGCCGCCGGCACGCACCCGTTTTCGCGCTGGCAAGATCAGCCTATCACGCCCGACGCCCGCTACGACAAGATTGTGGAGGAATTGCAGGACGCCGCCCGCTCCAACCTGGTGTTCGGGATGCACGTGCACATCGGGCTCGAAAACCGCGACCTAGGTGTGTACATGATGAACTCGCTGCGGTACTTTCTGCCGCACCTCTTCGCGCTCAGCACCAACTCGCCCTTCTGGGAAGGCCGCGAAACGGGCTACAAATCGTTTCGTACCAAGGTATTCGAGCGTTTTCCGCGCACCGGCATTCCCGATTATTTCAGCAGCGCCAGCGAATACGATGAGTACATCGCCCAATTGGTGAAGACCGGTTGCATCGACAACGGCAAGAAAATCTGGTGGGATTTGCGCCTCCACCCTTTCTTCAACACCATCGAGTACCGCATCTGCGACATGATGATGCGCGTGGACGAAGTGGTAGCCGTAGCGGCCGTAATGCAGGCGCTGGTTGCAAAGATTTACAAGCTAAAGCTTCAGAATCTGAACTTCCGGCTTTACCGCAAGGCGCTCATCAACGAGAACAAATGGCGGGCCGCGCGCTACGGCATTGAAGGCAAGCTGATTGACTTCGGCAAGCAGGAGGAAGTGCCCACCAAAGCCCTTATCCACGAGTTACTGGACTTTGTAGATGATGTACTCGATGAGCTAGGCAGTCGTCACGAAGTGGAATACTTACTCAAAATGATGGAGGTAGGTACCGGCGCCGACCGTCAGTTGGCTGTGTTCCGCCAGACCGGCGACCTGAAGAAAGTAGTCGATTATATTATTTCTGAAACCAGCTACGGGTTGTAAGCTGTTACGTAGAAAGCACACGTCGACGGCGGCCGTCGACGTGTGCTTTTCTATATCTCACGCAGCCAAGCACCTAGGTCGGTACGACCTTTGTGGCACGCTGGCTTTTCCTCTTTAATCCGGTAGCTTTCTGCCTGCCGCTCCTTTGCATGAAATCATTAAAAATTGCCATTCTCGACCTGTACGACAACGCGCCTAACGAAGGCATGCGCTGTCTGAACCAGCTCGCCCGACGCGCGCAGGCCGAAAGCCCCGTAGCCGTGTCGTACGACGTGTTTAACGTACGAGCCAACCTGGAAGTACCTGATCTTAGCTACGACATCTACCTTTCCAGCGGCGGCCCCGGCAGCCCGCTTGCGTCGGAAGAAGCGTGGGAGCAACCGTTTTTTGCCCTAATGGATGGCATTCTTACCTGGAATGAGACCCACGCCCGCAAGAAGCACTTGTTTGTCATTTGCCACTCGTTTCAGCTCTTGACCCGCCACCTAGGTATCGGCACCTTAAGCAAGCGCAAGTCAACGTCACTAGGAATTTTCCCCATTCCAAAAACGGAAGCTGGTCAGATGGATCCGCTGCTGAGCGTGTTACCTGACCCGTTCTACGTGATGGATTCGCGTGACTATCAGGTGACGCAGCCCGACGCAGAGCGTATCGCTGAGCTAGGTGTGCAGATTCTGGCTTTGGAAAAAGAGCGGCCGCACGTGCCGCTGGAGCAAGCCGTTATGGCCATTCGCTTCACCGACGAGATTTTTGGCACTCAGTTTCACCCCGAAGCCGACAGTGAAGGCATGCTGCGCTACATGAAAACCGAGGAGAAGCGTCGGCAAGTAATTGAGAATCATGGCGAAGAGAAGTACCTGGAGATGGTACAGCTTCTGCAAGATCCTAATGCCCTTGAGCTAACGGATGCCGCCATTTTGCCTACCTTCCTGCGGACGGCTATTGAAGCGCTGACGGCCGAGGTAGTTCCGGCTGGTGCCGGCGTGAATAGCTAATCGTTGAACGTTCTGCTTCTTTGAACGTCATGCTGAGCCCCGCGAGGTAGCTCGTGTGTTGATGTTGTGATACTAATTCCTAACGGTTGGAATTACCATTGCACGCAAGATGCTTCGACAAGCTCAGCATGACGTTCTGTTATTTTCCGCCTCCTTCTTATCCTTAGCTCTATGGTTCCTGAATACCGTGCCGCTTATAATCAAGCATTTAGCCCGCAGCGCTACCAAGAATTCCTAGGTTCTATGGCGGACGATCTGCCGGAGCTGTTGGATTTTCGCATTGCGGAGACACCGATTTTCGTGCCCGCTGCGCTGCGTGATAAGCTCATCAGCGCCGGCGAAAGCATTATCGATGTGCTGACGGCGGACAACTTCAAAGAGCTGACGGAGCAGGCCGTGCCGCCGCACCAGCGCGTGCCGCACGAGGATGCGCACACGGCTTTTCTCGCCATCGACTACGCCGTATGCCGCAACGCCGATGGCGAGCTGGAACCGCAGCTAATTGAGCTCCAAGGCTTTCCATCCTTATATGCTTTCCAAGATTACCTACCGGGCAAGTTCCGGCAGTTTTTCCCAATTCCTGATTCGGTGTCGCAACTGTTTGGTGTCGATAGCTCAGCGGCTTATTTCGAGCAGCTGCGCCAGCTGATTGTAGCGGATGAAAACCCGGAGAATGTGATTCTGCTGGAGCTGTTCCCGGAAAAGCAGAAAACCCGGCTCGACTTCGAGCTGACCCGGCGCGCGATTGGCGTGGAAGCCGTCTGTCTGACGAAGGTGCGCAAGGATGGCCGCCAGCTGTATTATGAAAAAGAAGGCCGACGGATTGACATCAAGCGCATTTATAACCGTTTGATTTTCGACGAGTTGGATCAGCACCCAGATTTAAAAACCGAGTTCCGCCTCACTGACTACGTCGATGTGACGTGGGTGGGTCACCCGAACTGGTTTTTTCGCATTAGCAAGTACACGATGCCGCTGCTGCACCACGCGTTTGTGCCACCTAGCTTTTACCTGCACACACTGTCGTCGTACCCCGCCGATCTGGAGAACTACGTGCTCAAGCCCTTGTTTTCCTTCGCCGGCAGCGGCGTGAAGCTGGATGTCAGCGCCGCGGACCTGGACGCCATTTCGGACAAGCACAACTACCTACTCCAGCGCAAAGTACAGTACGAGCCCGTTATTCAATCGCCTGATGGCTTGGTGAAATGCGAGATTCGCATGCTTTACATCTGGCACGAGCACGCCGCCCGGCCTATGCTCATCACCAACCTAGGTCGGCTGAGCCGGGGTGCCATGATCGGGGTTGATTTCAACAAGAATAAAGATTGGGTTGGCGGTACGGTGTGCTTGTTTGAATAAGCGCATTAGGCAGTTGCCTGCTTTGACAGGCGCTCGAATAAAAAATAACGGCAAAAAGCACGGCCTCAAATATCTATAGGTATCTGAGGCCGTGCTTTTTGCGTACAAGTCGAGTTAGCCTTCCGGCGACACTTCTCCCCTAGCTCTCACATAGGATTAAAGACGATTCGAACCGCTGCTGCCGTACATTTGCATTGTATTGAATGCAACTATCCGCAGAATGTATTGTCTTTTTATAATATTATAGTAACATTGTTCTTCCTTGGCCATTGTACTTTTGCTTCTTCTTTCATCACTTACCCAGCACCTATTTCATGAAAAACCTTTTACCATTTTCCCGTTTGCTGACGGGATTTTTGCTTTCGCTCCTGACGGCGAGTAGCGCCTGGGCCCAGGTGACGCTGGCTACCAGCCCGTATGTGGAAACCTTCGACGGCATCGGCAGCGGCCTGCCAACGGGCTTTACCGTGCGCACGGGTGCCACGACTACTATGCTAGGCACCACGGCAACCCTGACGACCGCCAAGACGGCCTGGAACAACACGAGTGGCGCTTTCAAAAACCTAGCTTCGGCTACGGGGCTGACGGCCGCTTCTACTACAGCCGAGCAGGATGCCTCCACCAACCGCGCCTTGGGCGTGCGCCAGACCGGCTCCTTGGGCGACCCTGGCGCAGCATTCGTATTTCAACTGGCTAACACGAATGGCAGAACGGATTTCAAGCTAAACTTTCTGCTTCAGTCGCTGGACCCGTCTTCACCCCGTGTTACCAGCTGGCAGGTAGACTACGGCACGGGCAGCAACCCGACCACCTTTACTACGGTGAGCACCGGAAATACCACCGGCAACTCGGCCTTCGCCAACAAGCCAATCAGTGTTGACTTTGGTAGTCAGCTGGATAACGCCACGGGCCCGGTCTGGATTCGCATCGTTACGCTTACGGCCAGCACAGGCTCGAGCAACCGCCCTACCTCGGCCATCGACGATTTCACCCTAGCTTGGTCGACGCCAAACGGCAACACGCCCGCCATAACCGCAGCGCCGGCTACACTCGATTTTGGCAACCAAAATATCGGCACTACGTCGGCGACAAAAACCTATACGCTTTCGGCGGCCAACCTCACGAGCAACGTAACGGTAACGGCCACAGGGCCTTTTACGGTTTCTAAAGACGGTACGGCTTTCACTTCTACCCTGACCTACACGCCCGCGGAGCTAGCTATGGCCCGCGCCGTTTCGGTTCGCTTTAGCCCCACCGCGCAGGGCGCCGCCAGCGGCACCATCAGCAACGTAAGTACCGGCGCCACCACCCGCAACGTGACCTTGCTCGGCAACGGCGTGGACCCCAACAACCTGCTTTCGACCTTCGATAACTGTACCACTACGCTCTCGGATGGCTGGTCGCAGTTCAGTGTATCAGGCGCTCAAACCTGGGCTTGCACCACTTTCGGCCACGATAATGCCGACCCAACGGGCAAGGCCTCTAAGCCTAATGGCGTGCAGATCAATGGCTTTGCTAACTCCGCCAACAATACCAACCAAGACTGGCTGATCTCGCCCAGTTACGACCTGACCAGCGGCTACAACTTCCCGCTGTTTTCGTTCTGGAGCCGGGTAGCTTTCACCGGCGATCCGCTGCAACTGCGCATCTCAACCAATTATTCCGGCACGGGCAGCCCGACGGCCGCTGGCGTTAGCTGGACCGATTTACCGGTGCAGTTCCCGAGCCAAGCCTCGGACACTTGGACGCGCACTGCTAACATCGACCTGAGCGCCTACAAAGGTCAGAAGGTGTACCTAGCTTTCGTGTATACTTCAACGACGGAAGATGGTGCCCGCTGGACCTTGGATGACATCAGCCTGCTGAACTCCAGCACGCCGCCTCCACCCGCTTTGTTTACCAATTCTTTGGGCATCGACTTCAACTATGTAGCGGTAAATACATCTGCTACGCAGACATTCACGTTGACCCTCAACAACCTGACAGGTTCGGCTACAGTAACTTCCTCCGACCCTGCGTTCTTGCTCGCGAAAGATGGTACAACTACTTTCAGCTCCACGCTAACTTACACGGCAGCCGAGGCCAGCAGCGCCCCCAAAACCATTACCGTTAGATTCTCGCCTACCCAGGCCAGCCGTAACTACACGGCTAACCTGACGATAACGACGCCAGGCGCTTCTACCCTGACCATTCCGCTGTCGGGCAACACCTACAACACGGCTAACTCGCTGGAAGTCGTGAACTGGAACGTGGAGTGGTTCGGCTCGACGCAGAATGGCCCGACCAACAAAGACCAGCAGCAGGCCAACGTGCAGACCATCCTGAACTCTATCAAAGCCGATGTGTACGGCTTGGTAGAAGTGGTTGACACGGTGCGCTTAGCCAGCGTGGTAAGCCAACTGCCGGGTGGTCCTTACACCTACAAAGTGTCGCGCTACGGCTCTTACGCCGACAATCCCAGCGACCCAGATTACGCTAGTGCGCAGAAGCTTGCTTTCGTATACCGCACGGATCTGCTGAGCAATGTCACGATTTCGTCGCTGTTCCGCTGCACCGAGGCTCAGGCTTGCCCCGGCTATAACCCTTGGTCGGGTGGCCGTTTCCCTTACGTGATGGATGCCGATGTGACGCTGAATGGCATCACCAGGCATGTTAAGTTTATCCTGATTCACGCTAAGGCCAATACTGCGCCCACGGCTACGTCGTACCAGCGTCGCAAAGCCGCTGCCGATCAGCTGAAAACTGAGTTGGACACGCACTACCCGAACGAGAATTTCGTCATCCTAGGTGACTTCAACGACGATCTGGACGTGACCATCACCACCGACGCGGGCACGACAGCCACTTCTTACAGCGCCTTTACCACGGATGCAGCCAACTATTCGGCGTTGACTTTGCCGCTGAGCCTGGCCGGCCGGAAGTCGACGGTGAGCTACAACGACATGATTGACCACGTTGTAGTTTCCAACGACATGAACGCGTATTACATCCCCGGCTCGGCGGCGGTGCTAACCAACGCGGCTGGTCTGGTGGCCAATTATGGCAACACCACCACTGACCACTACCCCATCCTCACGCGCTACCTGTTTAGCCCCGTCACGGCTACGAAGGGAGCTTCGGCAGCCAACAACCAGTTCCAGGTGTATCCGAACCCAGCCACGAACTCATTGCACCTGAGCGCACCGGAGCCAGGCAAAGCTCTGCACCTGCAAGTGAGCACCGCTGATGGCCGCTCGGTACTGAGCGCCACTGGTTCGCTGGAGCAGCTGAATGAGCAGATCAATCAGCGCGTTGGCAGCCTCAGCGCCGGTCTCTACGTCATCAAGCTGACCGGCGAAAAGCAGTCATACGTGAAGCGCTTTGTGAAACAATAAGCGTAGCAGACCTAGGTCTTTCTGTAACAAAAAGCCCGCCTTCTCAGGCGGGCTTTTTTTATGGCAATGATCGGTGCGCCATCAAAAATTCATCAGGCTACCGTAAAAAGCAAGTTCACTCGTCATTTCTCCCACTGATCGAAATGACACCCAGGGTAGCCTCTAAGCAACCTAGGAAACCACGCCTTCCTTGTGTCTTAGGGCGGCAGACATAACGCGGACCCGGCTAGGCACGTAGACAAGCGCACTCTCCCTCCTTCATTTCAGCACTTCCTACTTATGTCTTCTCTCGTCCAAAAAGGTCTTCAGATCTCTAAAAATGTCATTTTCAACGTCTTTCTTCAGCGCGCTGGCAAGCTGCTTGGTAAGCCCTTCCGCGTGGCCGTGGTGCTGCGGGAAGTAGCTGCCAAGCTCGACGACAACAATAGTCCCAAAGGAGCGCTTCAGCAGATTGCGGACATGGGCCGCACGCTGGTGCGCCTGGTAAGCGCTTATATTACAGGCTCCTATCGCCACATTGAAGGAAGTACCATTGTGGCGGGCCTGGCCGTGCTGCTTTATTTTCTATCGCCAATAGATCTGGTACCGGATTTCATTCCGATGCTGGGCTTGCTGGATGATGTGGCGTTGGTTAGCTGGTTTATCAGCAAGTTTGCGGGCGAGATTACGCGCTTTCGGGAGTGGGAATCCACTTCTGCGGTATCAGCTTCCGGCGTGGCACCCGCACCCGCCAACTCAGACCGCAGCTTACCGGCGGTGGCCGAGCTAGGTCATTCGTAAGCATCATTTTCCTGTAAAGCTCGAAAGCCCCGGCAGCCGTCGGGGCTTTTTGTTGGTCTTTGCGGAGTTGCTTTCTACCGCCAAGCGTTGCTACTTCCCCGCATGTTGACTTCCCCCCGCTCTTTTTCTGCCCGGCACCTAGCCTGCCTGTTATTCGCCGTTGCTCTTTCAGGCTCGCTGGCGCAGGCACAATCGACAGTCCAGGCGCCGACTCCAACCACAACCCTGCTCTGTCCGGCCGCCGTTTTCGACGGCAAGGAAACCCACGCAGGCTGGGTGGTGCTCGTCAGTGGCAACAAAATAACGGCCGTTGGTCCGGCCGCGCAGGTCACGGCTCCGGTCGGTGCGCGCACGCTGGACCTTGCCAACCAGACGCTGCTGCCGGGCCTGATCGAAGGGCACTCGCACATGCTGTTGCACCCATACAACGAAACCAGCTGGAACGATCAGGTACTCACAGAGTCGCAGGCGCTGCGGGTGGCGCGGGCTACGGCACACGCACAGCGTACCTTGTTGGCCGGCTTCACCACCGCTCGCGACCTAGGTACTGAAGGCGCCGGCTACGCCGATGTGGGCCTGAAACAAGCTATTGACCAAGGAATTATCCCCGGCCCGCGTCTACTGGTGGCTACCCGCGCTTTGGTAGCCACTGGCAGCTACGGCCCCAAGCTATCCACCGACGTAACTTTGCCGCAGGGTGCGCAAGAAGCCGATGGCGTTGAAGGAGTAGCGCGGGCTACGCGCGAGCAAATGGGCAAGGGCGCCGACGTTATCAAGGTTTATTCCGATTACCGCTGGGGCAAGGGCGAGCCTTCGCACCCTACCTTTTCGCAGGAAGAATTGACGGTCATTGTGCAAACGGCCAAAGCCGCCGGTCGCCCCGTCGTGGCGCACTCCTCCACGCCCGAAGGCATAAAGCGCGCCATCCTGGCCGGCGTCGAAACCATTGAGCACGGCGACAACGGCACGCCTGAAGTCTTCAAGCTGATGAAGCAGCACGGCGTAGCCTTCTGCCCCACCGTAGCCGCCGGCGACGCTATCTTACAGTACCAGGGCTGGCGCAAAGGCCAGGACCCGGAGCCCGCTCGCGTGCAGGAAAAACGAGCTAGCGTAGCCGCTGCCCGTAAAGCAGGCGTGACCTTCGTGATGGGCGGCGACGTAGGCGTATTCGCTCACGGTGACAACGCCCGCGAAATGGAGCTGCTGGTGCGCGACTACGGCTTCACGCCCCTGGAAGTGCTTCAGCAAGCCACCAGCGGCAACGCCACCGTCTTCCACCTAGCCGACCGTGGCCGCATCGCTACCGGCTTGCTCGCCGACCTCATCGCTGTGCAAGGCGACCCGACCAAAGATGTAAGCGCCCTACGACAAGTCCAAATGGTGATGAAAGGTGGAGTAGTGTATAAGTAGCTGAGCAACTAAGTAAATCGTTATTGAACACCTTCACTCAGTTGCTCAGCTACTCAGTTACGCTACGGCCGCTCAATACCTAGCTTTTTCAGCTGTTCCGCGTACTTGTCATAAATCACGCGCAGGTCTTCATTGTGCTTGTCGCCGTCTACGCCGATGCTGACGTTGCTGGTGTGGAAACGATGCAGATGGCTGATGTGCGGACTTAGCACTGGCAGGTGGCCGGCCAGCAGAAAGCGCACGTACAGGTCCAGGTCCTCGGCCATTTTGATTTCCTCGTCGTAGCCGCCAACCTGGTCGAAGAGGGTGCGGCTGTAGCATACGTTGCCCTGAATGAAGTGCTCGGCTTTGAAGATGGCCTGGAGCATTTCGGTGGGCGAGTCGAACTTCCAGGTGTAGTAATCTTCGTTGGGCAGATAGCGCCGCTCTTCATCCATGCGCAGAAAATCAGCCACAAACCATTGCTGGTCACGGTATTGCTCTACCAAAGAGCCATAGTGAAACAACGTACGCTGGAGCATGATGTCGTCGTCGTCAAGCGGCACGATCCAGGTATCGGCGGGCGCTTCGTGCACGAGGCGGTTGCGGGCGGGTCCGGCCAGGATGCGCTCGGGGTGCGTCCAGAAGCGCAGCGGCGGGCCATCCTGACCTAGGTTGCGAAGCCACTCGGCCGAGCCGTCGGTGGAGCCATTTTCGTAGATCAGGTGTTCATAAGAGAAGTCGAGGGGGGCGCTTACGGTCGCTCGGACGCTGGCAACGGCTTCGGGCAAATACTGCCGGCGGTTGTGACTAGGGGTGATGATGGAAAAGTGCATAACCGCCTATTCTGGTTTTCCCGGTAAAAAGTTGCCTCGCCGTAGCAGCCTAACTTTCTCCACCGCCTCATCGTTACGGTTGCTAGTACTTCTTTACTTTATGGCAAGATTCCTTGTTTCCCTTCGTCTGCCCGATGTCTTTGATGATGCCCTGATGGAAATCATTCCGCGCCATCGTGCCTTCATCAATCACCTGATAGCCGAAAATGTGGTGGAAACGTACGCTATCAGCGCCGACCGCGCGCGGGGCTGGGTGACCATGAACGGCGAAGATGCCGATGAAGTGCGGGCCGTCGTCGAGCAGTTTCCGCTCTACGACTTCTTCAGCCACATCGAGATTGACGAGCTATTTCTCTTCGACAGCGTTGCTACGCGTCTGCCACGCATCAGTCTTAATTAAGCTTAAAAGCAAGTTTGTAAAATGGTGGCCTGATCTTTTATCTGTGATAGGCAACGCATAACCTCATCCTTTTACAAGCTCACTCGCTCACCGCTCCCCATTTCCCCTTCTGCATGACCCGTTTTTTCCGGTTTTCGGTTCTTATGGTAGCCGGCTGGCTGGCCTTGGCTGCCGTTCCGGCTCCCGCCGATAAAGTCACCACCGAACAAGTTGTTTCTCGACTAGCTACTTCTATTGAAAGCATCAAGACCCTGCGGTGCAGCATCAACGCCAAAGAACGCATTGGCACCGGCTACCAGCTCAACCAGAGCTTTCTGAAGCTAGCCTACAACCCGCAACGGGTATATATGCGCAACAAGAAAGGCATTGAGGTGCTGTGGGTTACGGGCCAAAATGACGGCGATGCCTGGGTTTACCCCAATAGCTTTCCCTACGTTACGCTCAACCTCGACCCCAATGGCACGCTCATGCGCCGCAACCAGCACCATAGTGTGCTCGATGCCGGCTATGGCGTGGTGGCTGATATCATTCACGGCTCCCCTTTGCGCCAGGATCATAGCTTCGAGCGCAGCTTCCGCTACACCGGCGACACGCTCGTGCAGAACCGCCCTTGCTACGTCCTCACCTCCAACTATGCGCAGTTTCGCTACGTGACGTACAAGGCCGTGAAAGGCGACACCCCCGCTCGCGTCGCCGAGCGCTTCGGTTGCGGCGAGTTTCGCGTGATCGAGCGCAACGGCCTCACTCCCGGCCAAGTCATTGCCGAAGGCAAAGTCCTACAGGTGCCGAATGCCTACGGCCGCCATACGGTGCTGTGCATCGACCAAAAGCTCATGCTCCCACTCATCGTCCATGTCGTTGATGACAAAGGTCTGTTTGAACGCTTCGAGTTTTCTGATGTAATTGTTAATCAACAGATTGCACCAGCTGAATTCACCAAAGATTACAAAGGATACAAGCTCTAACCTTGTCTGAACCACGGATTCGACGGATTTTTCGGATTACACGGATTTTGTGGACGATTGACAACCTAGGTTTTAGTCAGCAAAAAAGCCTTCCAGAAGTGGAAGGCTTTTCTTTTTCAAACAGATCAGGAAGCGAGCTGAAAAGAGCCGAAGCGAATCATCCGAAAAATCCGTCGAATCCGTGGTTCAGATTACCGCCGCATAGTTTTCTCAATCTCATCCCACATAGGCGCGGGAATTATTTCCAGCTTATTGAACTCGCCGGCGCCATTCAACCACTCGCCCCCATCGATGGTCACGACTTCGCCGTTCATGTACGCCGAGAAATCAGACACGAGGTAAGCCGCTAGGTTGGCCAGTTCCTGGTGCTCACCCACGCGCTTCAGCGGTACAGAGGCGGCTGGGTCCAGCTTTTTGGCCAATGGCTCGGGAAATAAGCGACTCCAGGCGCCTTCCGTCGGGAACGGGCCGGGTGCAATGGCGTTGGAACGAATTCCATATTTAGCCCATTCTACTGCTAATGAGCGTGTAAGGGCCAGCACCCCCGCTTTGGCTGTGGCCGAAGGCACCACGTACGCCGAGCCGACAGAAGCATACGTCGTGACGATGTTGAGGATGGTGCCGGGCTTCTTATCGGCTATCCAGCGCTTACCAAAAGCTAGGGTGCAGTTGTAGCTACCCTTCAGCACGATGTCCACAATGACGTCGAACGCCTTGTGACTCAGCCGCTCCGTGGGCGAGATAAAGTTGCCGGCGGCGTTATTGAGCAGCACGTCTACGCCGCCAAACTCATTGATCGTGCGCTGAAGCATGTTTTCTACCTCGTCATATTTGCGCACGTCGCACTGCACAGCCAGCACCCGACCACCGGTTTGCTGCCGCAACTCCTCGGCAGTTTTTTCCAGCACATCCAGCTTGCGGCTGCTAATCGTGACGTTGGCGCCAAGCTGCAAAAAATACGTCGTCATGGCGCGACCTAGGCCGGTGCCGCCGCCCGTCACGACGATGGTTTTACCTTGGAGTGCGTTGTCGCGGAGCATGGGTTGGGAGTAAGCGGCCATTTGGGAAGGGTTGAGTGTTAAGTTTTGGATGTTAAATGCTAGGTGTTGAAAGTTGAATGTTACCAATAATTTGATTACCACTTGGCAAAGGCTAGATAACTGGTAGATGGCAACTGTTAAATGAAAAACTCTTAACATGCAGCCAGCATGACGGACTCTCCCCGAAAATCTTCTTCTCTCCCGACCGTAGCCGTACTTGGCTGCGGCTGGCTGGGTCTACCTTTGGCGAAGGCGCTCGTAGCGCAAGGCTACCCGGTTGTTGGCTCCACCACCACTCCAAGCCAGTTACTCACACTGCGCGACACGGGCATTATGCCCTTCTTGCTCCGCCTAGCTCCTACGCTCACCCCAACGGATGCCGACACGCTCCATGCTATGCTTACCGGCGTGGATGTGTTGATTCTCAACGTTCCTCCCCGACGCTCGGCCACCGGCCCCGACTATGCAGCGCTGCTGCAACCTGTGTACGAAGCCGCCGAAACCTGTAGAATTGCCGCGGTGCTGTTTGTCAGTTCCACCAGCGTTTACCCCGATGAGCCCCGCCCCATGCGGGAGCAGGATGCGGTGGCTACGGCAGAAGCCAACTCGTCGATGTTGCGAGCGGAGGCGCTGTTTGCTTCTCCGCAGCGGCCGTGGCAAACGACTGTCGTGCGGCTGGGCGGCTTGTTTGGTCCGGGCCGACTGCCGGGGCGCTTCCTTGCTGGCCGCCAGGATGTTGCGCAACCCCACGCACCCGTCAATCTGATTCATCTTACCGATTGCGTTGGCTTGCTCACCAGCATTATTCGCCAGCAAGCCTGGGGGTACACGTTCAACGCCTGTGCTGCGCAACACCCCTCCCGAGCAGAATTTTATACGCAGGCTGCCCGAAAGCTAGGTCTGGCTGCGCCTGCTTTTCAACAAGCGGACACAGCCGGTGGCAAAAGCATTGATAGCCAACTGGTGCGAGAGAAGGTAGCGTACGAATTTCAGTACGACAACTTATTAGCGGCACTTTAGCCCTTCGATTTTATCTCAATCCCACTCCGAGAAATGACTACTTGCAAAAGCTAGGTTTTCAGGCTCGTACTGCGCGAACGAGAACATGCTGTAGCGTGTTCCTACTGCTCCTCTGTACTTTTGCTCCGTGAATTCTACTCCTTCTACCGTAGCTGTGCTGGGCGGCGGCGCGGCCGGTTTCTTCGGCGCTATTGCCTGCGCCGAGGCCAACCCACGCCTCACGGTTTATCTCCTCGAAAAAACGAGCAAGCTGCTCAGCAAAGTGCGCGTTTCGGGCGGCGGCCGTTGCAACGTGACTCACGCCTGCGACTCGCCCACGCAACTAGCCCAACACTATCCGCGCGGCAGCAAGCCACTGAAGGAGGCCTTTCGCCAATTCGGGGCCACCGATACTGTGCGCTGGTTTGCCGACCGTGGCGTCGCGCTCAAGACTGAGCCCGACGGTCGCATGTTCCCCACCACCGATTCCAGCGAAACCATCGCGCAGTGTTTGCTCGATGCCGCTCATCGGGCTGGCGTTAAAATTCTGACCAACACGGCCGTCGAAATAGTTCAGCCACTACCAAATGGCGGTTTTCGGCTTCACTTAACGGGTGCTCACGCTCAGGAAATGCATGTCGATCGGCTGCTGATTGCCACGGGTGGCGCGCCTAAGTCGGAGAGCTACCAGTGGCTGCGTACCCTAGGTCATACCATCGCGGAGCCAGTGCCGTCGTTGTTCACCTTCAACGTACCCGAGTCGCCCTTGCGAGAGCTGCCGGGCGTGAGTGTGCCCAACGCCCGCGTTCGTGTGGCGGGCGAAAAGCTGGAGTACGAAGGTCCGGTGCTCGTCACGCACTGGGGCGTGAGCGGACCAGCGGTGCTCAAGCTTTCAGCGTGGGGCGCCCGCCGCTTGCACGAGTTGCAATACCAAAGCACGGCGCTCGTAAGTTGGGTGCCAGCCCACACCGAAGAGTCACTGCGGCAATGGCTGCAAGAGTTCCGGGCCCAGAACGGCCGCAAGGTAGTCATGAGCAATCCGCTGTTCGGTTTGCCCCAACGGCTATGGCGCACGCTCACCGAACAGGCTAGCATTGGTGCCGAATTGCGTTGGAGCGAGCTACCCGCCAAAGCACAGAATAAGCTGATTGAAAGCCTACTACGCACCGCACTACCCGTACGCGGCAAGACGACTTTTAAAGAAGAATTTGTGACTTGCGGCGGCGTGGTACTCGGCGAGATAAACATGCAAACCATGGAAAGCCGCCGCGTACCGGGCCTGTATTTTGCCGGCGAGGTCCTCGACATCGACGGCATCACCGGCGGCTTCAACTTCCAAGCTGCCTGGACCACAGGCTACCTGGCCGGCCGCGCAATGGCGGGAAATCATTTACCATTTAACAATTAACATCTACCAACTACCATCCCATCATTGCAGAACGACTAGCACCTAGGTCTACCTGACACAGGTTGTTCAACAATACGCGAACTACAGAGTTCGCGCTACATAGGAGCCGGAAGCAAATACTGCGTAAGTGTTCATTGGTAAATGGTAGATGATAAATGTTAAATGACTCCGCAACCCTGGGAGCAGATAGTTAGTAAACGGAAGCACAGTTCTTTCCCTTAACACACTAACTACTACTCCTCATGGACGCCAAAACCACACAGGCCGGCCTTAACGAATTGATCGAAACACTGAAAGACGGCCAGAAAGGCTACGCCGAGGCAATGACCGACGTAGAAGATGCCGATCTGAAAGATACCTTCAAGAAATACGCCGCCCAGCGTGCCAGCTATATCACTGAGTTGGAAGACCAGATGTTCAAGCTGGACCTGAAGCCAGACGAAACCAGCTCCATTACCGGTACTGTACACCGTGCTTTCATCAACCTGAAAGGCTTAGTGACGAGCAAAGACCGTCATAGCATCCTGGCTGAGTGTGAGCGTGGCGAAGACTACGCCAAGAAAGCCTACGAAACGGCTCAGAAGATTGAAGGTCTGCCCGCCGAACTGAAGGCTGTTATCGAAAAGCAAGCTGCCGGCATCACGCAAGGCCACGACGAAATGCGTGCCCTGCGCGATTCGAGCAAATAAGCTTAAATCATAGATTTTTGAGACACCTTTGTCTCAACAAAAAAGCCTCCCATTACTGGAAGGCTTTTTTGTTGAGAGCTACTAATAGCAAGAGCTAGGTTCGACGAACCTAGCTCTTGCTATTAAATTCAGACGTAGTCTGATCTATTCGTCGAAGCTTTGATTATCGCGACGGGGCTTGTAGCCGCCTTCACGCTCACGGTTGCCGCCATAGCTGCCACCACGATTGCCGTAGCTGCTACCACCGTCGCGGTTACCTTTGTAGCCACCGCCGTAGCTGCTGCCACCACGGCTACCGCCGCCATAACTGCTTCCACCGCGGTTGCCACCGCCATAGCTGCTGCCACCACGGTTGCCACCAAAACCACCTTCGCGGTTACCACCGAAGCTCCGGCGAGCCGGACGGTTTTCATCGGCGCTAAAGCCCCGCTCCCGGTTGCCACCTTCCTGCTGCGCATCACCTTCCTGGCGGGGCGTCGCAATGTTGAAGGCTACCGGGCGGCCAGCGATGGTCGTGCGACCTAGCTTGCTGGTAATTTCTTCCACGAACTCATTCGGCACTTCCACAAAGCTGAATTTATCGTAGAGGGCGATATCGCCTACTTTGCTGCCAGTCAGCGCGGTGTTCTCGGCGATGATGTCGACGATGTCACGCGGATGCACACGGTCTTTCTTGCCAATCGTGACGAAGAGACGGGTGAAGCCCGGGCGAACAGCACCCCGCTCGCGGCCAGCTTCCAGGCTTTTCTCAGCCTGCTTGTCTTCCTTCATCGTCATTCTGAGCAGAGCAGCAGCGATATCCAGCGAAGTGATATCTTCCTCCTGATCGAGCAGACGTTGAACGCGACCAACGTATTTCTCCAGGTTGCCCTTCTCGATCATCTCTTTGATCTGACCCAGGAACAGCGTGGTTTTCACCTCCGACACATCTTCGAAGGAAGGAATACGCTCTTGCTTGATCGTGGCTTTGGTGAAGCGCATGATGTCGCGGAGCTTATAGATGTCGCGGCCCGACACGAAGGTAAAGGCCTTACCTAGCTTGCCAGCGCGGCCCGTACGACCGATGCGGTGCACGTAATATTCCTCGTCGGCAGGAAGGTCGTAGTTTACAACAGCTTCCACATTCTCCACGTCGATACCACGGGCGGCTACGTCGGTAGCTACCAGAACTTCGAGCGTGCTCTTGCGGAACTTGTCAAGCGTATTCTGGCGCTGGGCCTGGCCCATGTCGCCATGCAAGCCATCAGCGAAGTAGCCGCGAGCCTGCAAATCCGTTACAATTTCGTCGACCATGCGCTTGGTGTTCGCAAATACGATGGTTGACTTCAAATTGTACATATCAATGATGCGCGACAATACATCCTTTTTCATAGGATTGCGCACTTCATAGTACATCTGCTCGATGTTCGTAACGGTCATCTCCTGATGATTGACCTTTACGATCTGCGGATTCTTCTGGTACTTCTTGGTAAGCTCCATAATAGGCTTACTCATTGTAGCCGAGAAGAATACCGTCTGGCGTTCCTCAGGCATTTTAGCTAGCACCGTCTCAATGTCGTCGCGGAAGCCCATGTCGAGCATTTCGTCGGCTTCATCAAGGATGATTTTCGTCACCTTATCGAGCTTCAGCGTACCGCGCTCCAAGTGGTCCATCACGCGGCCGGGCGTACCGATTACGATCTGCACACCACGCTCAAGCGCCTGAAACTGACGCTCGTAGCTAGAGCCGCCGTAGATCGGCACCACGGCCAAACCACGCTTATACTTACCTAGCTTTTGGATTTCGCCCGATACCTGTACAGCCAGCTCACGTGTGGGGCACAGGATAAGCACCTGCACGGCGCGGCTGTCGAGGTCGAGGCCTTCGATGGCAGGAATACCGAACGCGGCGGTTTTGCCGGTACCGGTTTGGGCCTGGCCAATTACGTCGCGGCCTTCCAGCAGAACCGGAATAGCAGCCGTTTGGATGGGAGAAGCTTCCTCGTAACCTAGGTCGCTGATAGCACGCTGCATTTCCTCGGAGAGGTGCAGCTCTTCAAATTTTACTTTTTCCATGTCGGAGTTAGGAATGGGAGAACAAAAGCTCTGAAAACAGCAGATTCAGCGACGTACTTCTCCCACTCTACAACGACGATAAGTGACGGAAGCAACAAACGGGAAACAGGAGGCCTATCGATGACGATTACAAATGACGGCAGCCTAGCGCTGCGCAGAACATGGCCGTTCTCAAATGCGGGTGCAAAGGTACAAAGAGTATTTTGTATTTGCTAATTAGGATAGAATATTGAAATGCGGTTTGGAAAGCAGAAAGCTGGTTTTGGCTCTCTGCAGACCGGCTGCCTACTCAGAGAGCAGGCGCTACCTTAAGCCTATCATGCGGAGACGTGAGTGGCTCGCGCAGGTCGTTGCAAGGCTTCCAGACGGCTTACTTGATGTACGCTTTTTGTGAAGCGGTCTGGTGTTCTAAGCTAGCTTATTACTTACAAGCGAGGCTTGTAAATCGTTCCAGCCAGATATAAATATAAACAAAGAAGGCCTGCTAGCTAGCAGGCCTTCTTTGTTTCACTTCGAGGAAGTGAAGCTTGGACTATACAAGCGACACCTTAACGGCATTCAGGCCTTTCTTGCCCTGAGCTACGTCAAATTGAACCTTGTCGTTCTCGCGAATTTCGTCTACGAGGTCACTTACGTGTACGAAGATATCTTCGCCGGTTTGATCGTTCTTAATGAAACCAAATCCTTTGGTATCGTTAAAAAATTTTACTGTTCCTGTCTGCATGATAGCGTTTTACGGATGTCATTTAAGCTAAGTGGTCACGCGAAATAGTATTGGTAATGCTAAAGCGGGATGAAGCACATTCTCTTAAACTTAGGCAATTGTACGACTTATTATTTTAGGAGTTGTCTTCTTACCTGCCAACCACCATTCTGGCCTGGTCACTTGGCGCGGCGCATCAATGTAATAAACCGGCTTTAGAGGCTGCATTCGCAACAAAATGGCCTCGCCAACTATTTACTTTCTGATGGAAAATAATTCTGCTCCGGCCTTTCGCTTCTCCCGAAACTTCACTGTTACTGACGCCGACATCGACGAGCTAGGCCACGCCAACAACGTGCAGTACGTGCGCTGGGTGCAAGATACGGCCGGCGCGCATTGGCTCTCAGCCTACCCTCCCGGCGAGCGAGACGCCTTCATTTGGGTGGTGCTGGAACACCGCATCCGCTACCATCGACCTAGCTTTGCCGGCGAGGAGCTGCGCGGCACTACCTGGATTGGCGAAATCCGCGGGGCGCAGTGCCAACGCTTCGTACGCATCGAGCGGGTGTCGGATGGCGTGCTGCTGTGCGAAGCCGAAACTCAATGGGTGCTGCTCGACCCTAGGTCGCAGCGACCCAAGCGGGTGGAGGAAGCGGTGGTGAAGCGGTTGTGGGGGCCGATGGGGTGAGCAGGTACTATATTGGATCTTCTAACTTGAGATTAAGTATTTCTGTATCAGATGGAATAATCCATTTATTATTTACGCAGGAACCAATACCAATAACAGGGCAGAACCCATTTTCTATATTCATCAGACACCAGCTTCTATCATCTGGAAGCAAGTATAAACTAGCATCAAAAAACGATGTACTAAAGAAATGAATAAATTCATCAATATTCGCTCTGTATATTACCTCTTTTGAATGTGGCAACAAATTATATACTTCATACCATCTCCAATAATCTTCGATATAGAGGTTAACCTTATTAGTTAGGAATATTTGCTTTAGAATGCCCCTTAAATTATCTAATGTATCTTGTTCTAATATAGCAAACCCTCTCTTTCGCCACGGCAAAGTTCTTTGCATGCTCAGATCATAAGGCAATTCAAACATTTTAGCTAACTTACTAAACCTTGTCTTAGAATAATTAGGAGTCGAATTGAATGAGTATATCCCATATTCATTCCAAACTTTAACGTTAGCATTTATCTGTTCAATAGAAATAGTATTTGGATCAACTTCATTGAAAGGAAACCCATCTATAATTCCCACAGAAGGCAATAATGCTATGTAAGCACTATACGTATTAGGAAGAAGATGCTTTACTTTCAAAGATTCAATATCACTTCGATCAGAGACAGAGCCTCGTAACCATTTAAGAGCAGATAAGTCAGTAGTATAGTCCATTATCAAATAAACTGATTAATCTAGTTTTATCAAAACCACCTTCCATGCCCTCCACCTTCCGCATTTATTCTTCTTCTGCCGGCTCCGGCAAAACCTACCAGCTTACCAAGGAATACCTGAAGCTAGCTTTGGGCTCGGAAGATCCGGCTTATTTCAAGAGCATCTTGGCCATTACCTTCACCAACGATGCGGCCGGGGAGATGAAGGAGCGCATCATTGGGGCGTTGCGGCGATTTGCGTACCCGGAGGCCGGGCAGGCGCAGAACGACCCTTTGCTGCGCGACATTGCTGAGGAATTGGCGGAAGATGGCCTGCTCCCACGCCACGCGCAAACGCCCGCGGAAAAGCAACAAGAGCTGCGGCGACGGGCGGCAGCGACGTTTCGGCTGGTGCTCTACCACTACGCCGATTTCGCCGTCAGTACCATCGATTCGTTTGTGCAGCGCATTGTGCAGGCCTTCACGCGGGAGCTAGGTTTACCGGCTACCTTTGAAGTAGAACTGGACAGTGACACGGTGCTGCAAAGTGCCGTGGCTCTGCTGCTCGACAAAGTGAACCGCGACCCGAACAGCAAGCTCCTCTCCCGCTCCCTCGCCGACTACGCCCTGAGCAAAGCCGACGAAGGTCGCAGCTGGAATAACCTGGCTGATGAGTTGGTGACGTTCGGGCGCTTCCTACTTTCGGAGCCGGTGCACGAGGCCGTGGCCCAACTCCAGAAGATGTCGCTGCAAGACTATCGTCGGCTGCACGAAACGCTCAAGACGCGCAAAGAGGAGATTGAGCAGACATTTCAGGCCGTAGCCGGGCGAGCCTTGCAGACGCTAGATGTGGCTAATGTAACGGAAGCTGATCTATATCAGGGTAAAAACGGCATCATGGGCTACTTCACGAAGTGGGAGGAGCGTCTGCTGCCCGACAAAGACGCCAACAGCTACGTGCGTGCCACTATAGAGCAGGATAAATGGTACAGCGGTAAGGTAAAAACGGCCGCCGACAAGCAGCGCGTGGATGTCGTGAAACCTGATTTGACAGAAGCTTATACGGAGCTAGAAAATCTGCGCGCTACCCTGCTACCTGACTACTTGCTGGTGATAGGCATGCTGCCTTATCTCTTTCAGGTGTCGCTGCTGAGCGAGCTGAGCAAGTCGGTGGACCAGCTGAGTCGGGAACGGGGCGTGGTGCTCATCGCCGAGTTCAACCGCCGCATCGCCCAGATTGTACTGCGTGAGCCGGTGCCGTTTCTATACGAGCGCATGGGTGAACGGTACCGCCACCTGCTGATTGATGAGTTTCAGGATACCTCTGTGCTGCAATGGAATAACCTGCTGCCGCTAGTAGAAAACGCGGTTGCTAATGGCGGCCTTTCCCTAGCTGTCGGCGACGCCAAGCAGGCTATCTACCGCTGGCGGGGCGGCGAGATGGAGCAGATTCTGCGCCTCTACCAGAATGAAACGCAGTACCTCTACGGCCGCGTGGCGGATGAGGAGTTGCGCGACTTACTGGAGGGGCGCTACTATACCCTAGATCAAGCACTGGAGCCGGCCAACCTGAATGTAAACTACCGCTCGGCGGCGGAAATCATTGGGTTCAATAATGACTTCTTTGGGCAGGTGAGTCAGTCGCATTCGCAGCTGCCACTGGTGCAAGGCATTTTTGATGAGGGATTTAAGCAGGAAGTACCTAGCCTTCTCCCAGCTTCTGGGTCTGGCGGTAGCACCTCCGCGGGCCACGTCGAACTGCTCTTCACTGAAGACGACGCCCCTGCCCTGCGCTACGACCCCACCACCGGCGCCTACACCACCGAACCCCTGCCCGGCCTGCCGCCCACGTACATCTTCGACTACGACGAAAGCACACTTTACCTTACGCTTCAACTCGTGGAGCAAGCCGTGCACGACGGTTTCAGGCTCCAGGATATTGCCGTGCTGTGCCGTCGGCGCGACAGCAGCCGGCGGGTCGCAAAGTTTCTGAAGGAGCGCGGCTACGCCATTATTTCGGCCGATTCGCTGTCGTTGGAGTTTGCGGAAGTGGTCAACCTGCTGGTGGCTGTGTTCCGGGTGCTCAACCAGCCCGCCGACACCCTAGCTCGTGCTGAGGCTTTGTTGCTGGTTGATAAGGTAGTACGCCGCGTGGCGCCCGCCCCGGACCGCGCCCGCCGCATTGCTGAGCTGGCTAATGATGCCCACGCCCTCCCCTTCTTCGACGAGCTGCGCGCCCTGGGCTACGACGTGCAGGAGCGGGAAACCGGCAACCTAGGTTTGTACGAACTCACCGAGCGGCTGATCGGTACCTTCGGGCTGCTGGGCCGCAACGCGGAAAGCGAGTACCTCTTCCGCTTCCTCGACCTGACGTTGGAGTACAGCCTACGCTTCGGCAACAACCTCAATAACTTCCTCGCTTACTGGCAGCAGAAGAAGAGCAACCTCAGCATTAACGCCCCCGCCGGCCGCGACGCTATTACCATTACCACGGTGCACAAAGCCAAAGGCCTGGCTTATGGCGTGGTCATCGTGCCGTTCGCCGATTGGTCTTTGACGCCCTACCGTGGCACGTTGCTCTGGGGCCGTTTGCTCGACACGGAAAAGCCAGTAGCGGAGATGCCCGCTGTGGCTGTCGTCAACCAGACGCAGGCGCTTACCCGCACGCCCCTGGCCGATCAATACACCGAAGAGCTGGAGAAAACCTTCCTGGAAGGCCTCAACATGCTCTACGTGGCCTTCACGCGCCCGCGCCACCGTCTTTACGTTATCAGCCGCCGACCTAAAGCGACCAAAGCCGCCAAAGAAAATGATGCCGCTACCGAGCAGGCCAAAACGGTGGCCGAGCTGCTGCACCGCTACCTGCTCGCCACGGGTCAGTGGGACGATGAGCGCACCGCCTACATCCTGGCCGACGCTCACAATATGGTGCCCGTGAGTAAAAAGCAGCAACAAGCCACCGGCAATTGGCAGCTGACAAACCTAGCTAGCACGCCCTGGGAAGAGCGCCTGCGCCTGCGCCGTCACGCCAACACGCTCTTCGACTTCAACGACCAGCAAGCTCAGGGCGAATGGAACCGCAAGCTGCACTACGCCTTGCGCCGCACTATCCTGGCCATTGAGGTAGATCGGGTGGCGGCACAACTGGTGTCGGAGGGCTTGGTGAGTACCCGCGAACGGGCGGAGTTGGTCGAGAAGCTGCACCGGGTTGTCGAGCACCCGCAGATAGCACACTACTTCAGCCAGGCCGTGGAGGCCGAAACCGAGCGCGAAATCCTGGTAGGTGGCGCCCGCCGCCAGGACTACAAACCCGACCGTATCGTTTTTGAGCCGAACCTAGGTGAAGCGCCCGGCCGCGTCACGCTGCTCGACTTCAAGATTCCACCACCGGAGCCGCAGCATCGTCGGCAGTTGCAGCAGTATGCCGGGTTGTTCCGGCAGCTAGGTTATGCGGATGTGCAGTGCGTGCTGTATTATTTTGGAACGGAAGAGGTGATTAGGTTTTAGGCGAAGTCCTGAGCAATTTATAAAGCAAAAGAAGTATGCAGGTCCTTGATTCTAGAGAATACACAGCAAATCTCCACCATCATTATGAAAATTACTTTGGTTCGCCTGGAAAAAGGTTAATACTTAATGAAGGACCTAAAGAGAAGCTGCATTCAACGTTTTATGTTCTACTATTCAAGTTAGCTAATTATTACTGCTATTGTACAGTAGGTATGTCAGCAGATCGAATTGACGATAATCTAATTGAACTGATTGTTTATTCTCCTAAAGCTGACAAATTATTGGTTGAGCTTATGACAGTTTGTGCTTCCTTTCACCGGAATGTAGCACCATTAAACCTTCATCATACTGTAAATATCGGCCGGCCTTGGCTGAAAAATTCAAAGTGTGATCATGCCTTTATTTCGCTTCCCTATTTAAATGGGCCACGATTAGAAATATTCAACTTTGAGAGTCATGAGATTCACTGCTACTGGCTTATTCCAATAACCGAGAGAGAAAGAGACTACAAGATTAAGAACGGCTGTGAGGCATTGGAACAGTTATTTGAGGACAAGCAATTAGACTACCTTGACATCAAGCGCAACTGCTTAGCTTCTGAGAGCTAGAAAGTTTTGACACCTAGGGAGCAATATAGAACAGGAATTAATACTGAAATATCTCCTGCAATACCTCACAAATCTGTTGCCCAACAGACTCCGGCAATACACCTAGCTTTTTCACCAAGCGGGTTTTATCTACCGAACGGATTTGATCTAACGCAACCTGACCTGCTTTGCCCTGAAAGGACCAATTTACCCGCGACGGATAGGGCTTCTGTGCACTGGTAAGCGCTGCAATCGTGACGGTGCGTAGGTTGCGATTCATCTCGTCGGGGGAGATGATGAGGCATGGGCGCGTTTTGCTGATCTCGCTGCCTTGCGTGGGGTCTAGGTTTACCAGCCAGACTTCAAGCCGACTGACTACCATTGCCATTCGTCTTCCAGTGTTTCATCCGAGAACCCTTCTAGCAGTTCCTCATCGGGCGTGTGACCCTGGGCAGCCGCTTGTTGAAAACGCTCATCCCAGCCCTGGCGCGCAGCATTTTCCACAGGCGTAATCAGGACCCCTTCGGAGGTTGGTTCTACGTTCACTTCACCGGTCAAATGATACTGCTCCAGCAATTTCTTGTGCAGGATAATCCCCTTCGAATTGCCAACACGTATAAGACGGGTTTTCATAATCGTTAGTCTGTCTGCATGGTAGGAACGCGCCATGACGCGTTAAGTCCTAAATTTACGTTATTATAAAGTAAGAACATTGCCAGTAAGTAACAATGTTCAATGCCGAACGCGCCATGGCGCATTCCTACTATTTTTGGCCACAATACTAATTTAATTGGAATATTTTGTACATTTACCGCTACCAACATCTTTGTTCACGTCCCTAAAAGCGGAGAACCATGTCTGATAAACGCCAGGCCGCGCTCGGCTTCATCTTCATCACGTTGTTGCTGGATGTCATTGGGTTTGGCATCATCATCCCCGTTGTTCCGAAGCTCATCAGCCAGCTTACGGGCGAAGGCATGAGTGAGGCGGCGAAGTATGGCGGCTGGCTGGGTTTTGCGTTTGCCAGCATGCAGTTTCTGTTTTCGCCGGTGCTGGGCAACCTTAGCGACCAATACGGGCGGCGACCGGTGTTGCTGTTCGCCCTTTTTGGCTTTGGCCTTGATTACCTGTTTGTTGCCTTTGCGCCTACCGTGGCGTGGCTTTTCGTGGGGCGCATCATCGCGGGCATCACGGGAGCTAGCTTCACGACGGCCTCGGCTTACATTGCCGACATTACCCCACCGGAGAAGCGGGCGCAGAACTTCGGCATGATCGGAGCGGCGTTTGGACTTGGCTTCATCATCGGGCCAGTGATTGGCGGCTTGCTGGGGCAATACGGTGCACGGGTGCCATTTTTGGCAGCAGCCGGGCTTACCCTAATCAATTGGCTGTATGGCTACTTCATTCTGCCGGAGTCGCTGCCCGTAGAGAACCGGCGAAAGTTTGACTGGAAGCGGGCTAATCCGGTTGGCTCGTTGCGGCAGCTGCAGCGCTATCCGGTTATTCTGGGCATGGTAGGTTCGCTGGTGCTGCTCTACATTGCGGCCCACGCAGTACAGAGCAACTGGTCGTATTTCGTGATGTACCGCTTTGGCTGGAGCGAGGCGTATGTGGGGTATTCGCTGGGCGTTATTGGCCTGCTGACAGCCTTGGTGCAAGGTGTTCTGATTCGCTACCTCAATCCAAAGCTAGGTGCCAAGCGCTCCGTGCTCATCGGTTTTGCGCTGTACGGCCTTGGCTTTCTGCTCTTTGCCTTTGCTTCGAAAGGTTGGATGATGTTTGTCTTTCTGATTCCGTACTGCTTAGGCGGCATTGCCGGGCCAGCGTTGCAGGGCCTTATGTCGGGGCAGGTGCCGCCGAATGCGCAAGGTGAGCTACAAGGTGCGCTAACCAGTTTGGTTAGCCTCACCTCTATCATTGGCCCGCCACTGATGACGAATATCTTCTCCTACTTCACGGGCCCGAAAGCCCCCGTGCATTTCCCCGGCGCCGCCTTCTTGACGGGAGCTGTTCTAATTCTGATCAGCGTGGGGTTGGCGATGCGGTCATTGGCAAACTACAAGCAGCCAGCCGTCAGCATTCCGGCTGAAGCGGCTTTGGCGGAGTAGCTATAACAAAAGAACGTCATTCCTCGCAGGCTCGGAATGACGTTCTTTTTAGTCGCTCTGAAAGCTAGGCCGTTTGCTTTTTGCCCAGCAGATTCTTCACGGCCGTTACGGCTTCCGGCACCGCCAGCGCTACGGAGGCAATGGAGGCAACCGTAGCCGTCTGGCAGTAGAAGCACAGCGCTTTGTTTTCCTTCCACTCTTCACGCGCTAGTGTAAGGTTAGTCGCTACGTCACCTAGGGTCTTGATTAGTAAGCTGATTGGCAACGCAGGGTTGTCAGCAGCACGGTTTGCACCGCCGGCCGCGGCCAGCGCCGTCGTGATGCCGTAGGTGGAAATCATGCCTACAGCATCGGGCGTATCGAGGCGCTTGTAGCCGTAGTCGGAGGCGTCGACTTTATCGGAATCGAAGGGCCCAACGGGTGGGTCGGGCAGGTGGTGGATGATGCCGGTCTGGTACAGTGTCACGATCTGGCCGAGCGCTACTCCGAGCAAGGATAGGCCAATAATCCAGCGGCGACGTTTTAGGTTAGGGTCTTGGTTGTAGCGAAGCTCTTCGCTTAATTGGGTCGGGTTCATAAGAGTTAGTTGCGGTGAATACCAGGTGGTACGTGCCCGCCCGCAGGTTGGGTTACCTAGGTTGTAAAGTGTGCTGAACAGCACATCGTATGCGGCATCCTTTTGCCAGCTTACGGAGTATGTTCTTCTAAACTCCTCAGCAATGGAAGCAGACCTCACCTTGCACGTCAACGGGCAGCCGCACACGGTACGCGTCGACCCAACTACGCCACTGCTTTATGTACTGCGCAACCAATTGGCCCTTAACGGTCCCAAGTTCGGCTGCGGTCTTCAGCAGTGCGGCGCCTGCATGGTGGTCCTCAACGGCAACCTAGCCTGGCCGAGCTGCCAGCTGCCGGTTTCGGAGGTACTGCATACGACTATCACTACGCTCGAAGGCCTCACCCGCCCCGACGGCTCTTTGCACCCCCTGCAGCAAGCCTTCATCGACGAGCAGGTGCCGCAGTGCGGTTACTGCCTCAATGGCATGGTGATGGCGGCCGCTGCCCTTCTTCAGCAACATCCTAAGCCCAACGAAGAAGAAATTCGCAATAGTCTTTACCGGGTGCTGTGCCGATGCAGCGTCCATAGCCGCGCCATCAAAGCCATCAAGCGAGCCTCAGAAATGAGCTAATCACCTGCCAGACATCCGGCCAATAGCCCACACATTTCTCTTGCTATGAACGCCCAACTGCCTTCTGCTTCCCGTCGCAAGTTCCTTAAGAGCGCTGGCTGTCTGACGATTAGCTTTGCCTTCCTAGGTCTAGGCACCGAAACAGCTGGCAGTCCGATAGTAGCTGATGAATTGCCGGGGAGCCTTCAGAACAATCCGCGCATCAACGCCTGGTTGGAAGTGCTAAGCGATGGGCGCGTGCGGGTGCTCACCGGCAAGATTGAGCTAGGGCAGGGCATTGGCGTAGCCGTGCAGCAAATGGCGGCCGAGGAGTTGGATATGCCGCTGGGCAAGGTAGAAGTGGCTCTGGCCGAAACCGACCGCACTCCCGACGAGCGCTACACGGCCGGCAGCGCATCTATCGAGCAAAGTGCCATGTCGGTGCGCTACGCGGCGGCCGCGGCTCGGCAGAAGCTCCTAACGTTGGCGGCGCAAAAGCTAGGTGTGAAAGCAAGTCAGTTAAGCCTTGCTGATGGCGTGATTCAAACCAAGGACAAGAAGCGCCGGCTCACGTTTGCGCAAGTCTTGAACGGCGCACAGCTTACCGATGAGGTGCGCTTACCGATCAAGCTGAAGCCCAAAAGCCAGTACCGCTACGTGGGTAAGGCTATGCACCGGGAGGAAATTGAGCGAATGGTGCGGGCTGATGAGTGGTACGTGCACGACCTACGATTCCCGAACATGCTGCACGCTCGCGTGTTGCGCCCCGCCAACTACGAATCGAAGCTCGTGAAGCTTGATGTAGCCGAACTCAAGCGTCTCGTGCCTGGCTTACTGAAAGTGCACGTCGATGGCAGCTTCGTCGGCTTATTAGCCGAGCAAGAATATGACGCCAAGCTAGCACAGGACTACGCCAAGCTGCACGCCCAATGGACGCCCGGCCGCACTCTCCCAGCCGGGCAGCCCCTCCCCGATTACCTCCGTAAGCTTCCCTCCAGCTCCAAGCAAATAGCCAACCAAGGCCACTTCGACACGCCATCAGTTGCAAGCGAAACTACACTGAGCGCCAGCTACTTCAAGCCCTACCTCATGCACGGCTCCATTGGACCGAGCTGCGCGGTGGCTCTGTTCGACCAAGGCACGCTGCACGTCTGGACGCACACGCAGGGCGTATACCCGTTGCGCGACTCGCTGGCTGATTTGCTGAAGCTGCCCCAGGAAAAGATCCACGTGAAAGGCGTTCCTGGCTCAGGTTGCTACGGCCACAACGGCGCCGATGATGCCGCCGCTGACGCTGCTCTGCTCGCCATAGCCACGCCCGGCCGCCATGTACGCGTGCAGTGGGCTCGCGAGGACGAGCACGCCTGGGAGCCTTACGGCAGCGCTATGGTCGTCGACATCAGCGCCCGCCTTGACCCAAGCGGCCGCATCACGCACTGGCAGCAGCAGGTCTGGACGGATACGCACAGCGCCCGCCCCAGCGGCCACGCCGATAAGCTTCTGCCCGCCCAATACTTAGCCCAACCACGCCTTCCGAAAAACGACGGCGCTACCGACCAGAGCGCCGGGGGTTACCGCAACGCTGAGCCGCTTTACGTGGTGCCCAACCTGCGCGTCGACGCCTATTTCTTCGAAGGACCTTTGCGCGTTTCCGCCTTACGGAGCCTAGGTGCCTACGCTAATGTATTTGCTATTGAGTCGTTCATGGATGAGTTGGTCGAGAAAGTAAAAAAAGATCCGTGGGAGTTCCGGTTGCAGCACTTGCAGGATGAGCGTGCGAAAGCCGTGGTGCGGAAAGCACAGGAAATTGCGGGCCAGCAAAAGCTTACTGAGAGCGAAGGTCTAGGTTTCGCCTTTGCGCAATACAAAAACAAGGCGGCCTACGTCGCGGTGATAGCCAAAGTACGCCTTGCCGAAGAAGGTACTATTTACCGTCCGCAACTCTGGGCCGTTATCGATGCTGGCGAAGTCATCAACCTCGATGGTATTAAAAACCAGACGGAAGGCGGCATGATACAAGCCGCCAGTTGGGCCACCAACGAAGAAGTAATCTTCGATACCCACGGCATCCGCAGCCGGCAATGGGAAAGCTACCCCATCTACCGCTTCGACGAAGCTCCTTATATAATGGGCGTTACGGTCATCGACCGTCCGAATGAGCAACCTCTGGGTGCCGGCGAAGCCGCGCAGGGTCCAACGGCCGCGGCTCTCGCCAACGCCGTGTACCGGGCTACGGGCAAGCGCATCCGCGAACTTCCGCTGCGTCCCGAAAAGCTGGTAGATGAATCGGTGCACCGGCAGTAAGCAGACCTACCCTACTACAGCCCTAGCCAATACTCGATGGCTATGCAAACCCCCATCATCCCGCACACCAGCAACGCCCGCCGTTGAGCATCCGCGAGCCGCCGCTGCCAGTACTCCTCTTTCATCGTCCAGTAGACCAGCCTCTTCATGAAGTTTCCTTGTTGATTATAAGCGCCTTACATTCCTCACAGACAATCTTCTCATGCTGTTTACCAGCGTATGAAGTCGTCTTCTGTTCTATACGGCGCTGCCAAGGAAGTGTCCTACGTAATTGATGGTATATCGTGTAGTACTTTTTTGGTATTGTATAATGCTTATTGCTTCAGGTAGTGGATGTTAGATGAATGCGCTGTTTCCTTTCGCATGCCTGAAGAGTAGCTTGCATGTCTACAAACGTCAGCGAATGCAGCTACTATTACGGCCTAGTTAAGTAGCACCGCATTGCAACGAGTTAATTCAGCAGTTGTGGGGCTTTTTTGCGCTACTGGGCTTTTCCTTACCCACTGCGCATCAATGCACAAAATCATGCATGATTTTGTGCATAACCATTTCTGTGTAAATGAGTAATGCAGATGGTCAGGGCTTGTGTTGCTGATTGCACCTTCTTGTGCTACCCCATTTCCCCCACTGCTATGCGTAAACGTACAATCGAAGCTGAGTACGGCCCTGAGTTGGCCGCAAAGCTCAACGCCTTCCAGGAAGGGTTGAAATCTGTGCAGCAAAAGCATCAACTTCACTTCGACGAGACACCGGCCCGCCCCAGCCGGACAGCCTCAACCCTAGCGGAGTACGTGATTGTGCACTACAATCCACCGCGCATGTCGCTCGTGTTTCATCCGCAGCTTCCCGATGATATTGCCCAAGATACCCGCGCCTTATTTCATCAGTTTTTTGAATAATACTTCCAGTAAAACCTAGGTTAGGGAGTGTGCCGAACAGATGTTGCGGCGCCTATTTGGCAAGCCGCCGCTACTTGGCGTACCGGCTGTTTAGCCCCTCCAAAACAGCAGTTGTGGCCGGATGCTGCCGCTCGCTGGTTGTCCGCTGCTGCTGCTGCTGCTGATCAGCGCGATACTCTTCCTGCAACAGCTTTAGTTCCTGCTGCACCTGCTTCAGCTGCCGCTGTAAGGAACGTGCATGTTCGGCGTGCGTAGTCGTGGGAGGCGTCCAAGCCCGAAACTGCTGAAGCTCCTGCTGAGCGTACGATACCAGCAGCGTAGCATTTGTCAGGAAGGTTTCTTCCGGACCGGGTGCAGGAGCAGCGGGAGAAGCAACACCAATGCCACAGGCATTCAGAAACCGGAGGCAGACAGAGAAGAGGTAGTTCATAGCGGGTGGAAGCCGTAAAGCGGGTATAAAGCCGGTTTACAGAAAGCAATTCCTGCTCCAAATCTTCGTCAACAACCTGCTTATCTGATACTCAGCCGACTACCTAGCTTCTGTTTTATGTATAATATTCCTTTTTCTGAATATATTCCTTGTTTTCTCCTAAAATGGACCTTGCTCAGTGCGGCTACACGCAGGTGCAACTTCTGTAGCTGTTCGCTACGGCTAGCGGCCGGACTTACGCATAGAAGAACCTCTTATTATCAGGGAAGTTGGCAAAACAATCGTATCAACCAGCGCTTCTGCTTCGCTGGTTTGTTCCAACTTTCTTAATAATACGTCTATCGAATTTTCAGCCAGACTTTCCACTGGCTGTGCAATGGCCGTTATTGTTGGGGAGTGCAGTCGAAATAAATCGTGGTCGTCGAACGATATCACACCTATATCCTCCGGGATCCGCAAACCTAGGCGCGCAATAGCTTCCAAACCGTAAATACTTAAAATATTATTAGCGAATATAATTGCGTCGTATTCCCTGTTATTTTTTATAAAACTGTATATTTCTGACACAAGCCTTTCAAGGCCTTCCCCGAAATTCACCACAAAGCGCTTGATGTTCTTTGCCCGCCCCGCTTCATCCAGCGCTTTGCTATAGCCTTGTAGTCGCGCCTCCATTTGCGTTTGCCGCGATTCGCTTGTCACAAAGGCAACATTCTCAAAACCTTGTTCCAGCAAGTGCCTGGCAGCCTGATAAGTACCATCAGCCCCGTCTACGACCACATAATCACTGATCAGGCTCGGAATATACCGATCTAGGAGTACCGTAGGCTTATTGCTTCTAAGTAAAGAATTAACTTCCTCCTCAATTCCTTCAGGTGGGGCAATGATATAGCCGTCAATATGCCGCTCCTGAAACATGGATATTAAATCCTTGGTCTTAGCGGTATTATTATCCGTGCTGCAATAAATAATCCGGTAGCCACGCCCAAATGCTTTTTTTTCAATTAACCATGCAACAGTTGCAAAGAAAGGGTTAGATATATCTTCTATAATGAGCCCAATTACGTGTGTTTTACCAGTCCGCAGACTTTTAGCCAGCTGATTCGGTTTATACCCGACTTCTTCCACATACCGCAATACTTTTTCGGCCAGCGCATCGCTAATTCGCTGCTCTTTCGCCTTACCATTTAAGACAAAGGAAACCGTAGCAATTGACACGTTTAAATGACGTGCAATGTCATGAATCAATGTGCGCTTTTTCACTTTATCTGTACTGCTCATACAATCCGAAAGAAGGGCAGCTTAATTTCTAAGTGATAATCTTGGTACCACCTAGGTTAGTGCCCAATAGGTTATGCTATTACCTATTATATTCTAAAAAATCACTTTCTCCCAGCGGTGATGCCTTCCCACTGATCAGTGCGGAAGGGTGCAGCTGGCAAACCTTCCTTGTTGTAGAGGTTGCCTTTGGGGTTGTTGGCCCAGTCGTAGCGCACAGCTACCGGGTTCGGCACGGCCGCGCTGGTCACGAGCAGTTCTTGTCCTTGCTGCGTGGCCGTGGCCCAGTAGAACTTCTTGTCGGCGCCGGCTATTGCAAAGCCTTTGATCGTGTCGCCTTTCACTTGCAGCCCCGAGCCTAGGTTCCGGAACTTCAGCCGCACTTGATTTCCCTTGATGCTCATCGACTCGTAGGTTGGGCCGCTGGCTACCACTTTTTCACCGTACGCCACGTTGCGCGCTACCAGCGCCAGCCGATGCCCCACGGCCTGCTTATTGGCCGGGTGAATGTCGCTGGCATCGCCCACATCCACGGCGACGGCCATGCCAGTGCGGGGCAACGTCAGTGCCATCGCCTGCGCTTCCCGCAGCTCGGCCCAGCCTGACTCAGCGGGCTCGGGCAGGGCTTTAGTAAAGTTGGCGAGCTGCACGAACAGGAACGGCAGATCGGTGCCCCAACGGCTGCGCCAATCCTTAATCAAGGTCGGAAATAGCGTGCGGTACTGGTAAGACCGGCCGGTGTTGCTTTCACCCTGGTACCAGATTACACCTTTTAAAGCATACGGAATCAGGGGCGCAATCATGCCGTTATAAAGCACCGACGGCAGATTTTGAGCGTTTTTAACTTGCTCAGTGGGCTGCACACCCTGCTGACCTAGCTTTTCCTGCTCGACTACGCGCGCCTGAAAGTCCGGTAGCTGCTTCAGGGCTTCTCCGCTAACCCAAGCCTCGGCGGGTGTACCACCCCAAGGGCTGTTAATCAGGCCAATGGGGATGTTATACTGCTGAAATAAGTCGCGGGCGAAGAAGTACGCCACCGCCGAAAACTGGCCCGCCGTGCCTGGGCTGCACACCATCCACGCGGAGCCCTGGTTCTCTGACCTAGGTTGGTACGCAACTTCTTTCTGGACGGTGAATTGACGAATTTTTGGAAAGCTGGCGGCAGCCACCTCCTGTTCCGCGTTCAGAACCACGGGATACGCGCCAGGCGCAGGCGCGTTTTTGTCGCGCAGCGGCATCTCCATGTTCGACTGTCCCGAAGCCAGCCACACATCCCCAATCAGAACATCTTCTAACGTAATGGTATTCTGCCCTTTAATGGTTAGGGTATAAGGTCCGCCCGCCGGCATAGCTGGGAGCGTCGCCTGCCATTTGCCGCCTGCGCCAGGAGCTGCCGAGTACGTTTTCCCCTGAAAGCTGATCGTGACTTTCTCACCCGGCTCGGCCCACCCCCAAATCGGCACTTTTGTTTCGCGCTGTAGCACCATGTGGCTGCCCACGAGAGCAGGTAAGCGCACTGCTGCCTGCACGGCAAGGCTGCTACTCAGCCCGAGGAAGGACAAGATTAATTTTCTGGTATCCATTGTTGATGAATGGGCGAGGAGAAACAAGGTGAGAGGCGTTTGTAGCGCAAGCAGCAAACCTAGGTCACGGCTCCAAGACAGCAGGATGTTCGCTACTCGGCCAAAGACCTTGACAACTGTTACTATTTGCCGTTGCTTAAACGTTTTTCTTGGTCAATGTATAGTGTTTTCTGGTGTTATCAAATGCTTGCAGCTACTGATTATACTCTTGGCTACTCCTGATTATAGGAAAACTTAGGTAGCGCGGTATAATCAGGGAACTTTACAAAATTTTATGCTTTAAGGTTAACACAAGTTCTTAAGCCGCAAACGTTTGCTTCCCTAATTTCAAAGACATTCTGCCTTTCTATAATATAAATAGTTGACGCACAGGTACTTACTTCCTCTTAATTATCATCTACCTCTTGGTAGCTCGTGAAAGTTTTGCTGTTACTGTATGACGCTCGATTAATAAATATGCTAAAACCTTTTAGCTTAGCATCAATAGCAGCTGCTTCGGCGATTAGCTTCGTCATCATTACACGCTGTTCTTTTCCGCTCCTAAACCCATCTGATGCCTAACCCTTCTACTCTGCTTCGTTTTCTTTCTTGCTTGCTCCTCTTTGGGATGCACCAAGCTTTTTCTCAGCAACCTAGCCCAGCAGCTAGCGCCACTGCTGGCAAAACCATTCAGCCAATAATGACGGGCTGGCGCTTTCGGCAAGTAGGCAAGGACAACTGGGCGCCCGCTACGGTGCCCGGCACGGTACACACTGATCTGCTGGCTACTAAGCAGATCGAAGACCCGCTGTACCGCGACAACGAGATGAAGCTGCAATGGATCGGCAAGACGGATTGGGACTACGAAACGACGTTTGCTGTGGCGCCTGCTACGCTCCAACGCTCGCATCTGGAGCTAGTTTTCAAAGGCTTGGATACGTACGCCGATGTAACCCTCAACGATGCCTCTATTCTGCACACCGACAACATGTTCCGCGAGTGGCGCGTGGACGTGAAGCCGCAGCTGAAAGTCGGCGAAAACCGCTTGCGCATCCGGTTTCGCTCGCCGCTGAATGAGGTGGCAGAACTGCCCAAGAGAGCTGGTTATGAGCTGTTTGCCATCAACGACGAGCAGGCCATGGGCATCATTGGCGACAAAGGCCCGGTACTGAGCCCCTACACCCGCAAAGCGCCCTATCACTACGGTTGGGACTGGGGCCCGCGCTTCGTGACTTCGGGCATCTGGCAGCCGGTGCAGCTGGAAGCCTGGGACGCTGTCAAAATCACCGATTTTCACGTTGTGCAGCGCCAGATCAGCGCGCAAGCGGCTCAGCTACAATTGGTAGTGGAATACGAAGGGGCCGCTTCAGCCGGTGGGCAGCAGGCCACTTTGGTGCTGGAAAACCTAGGTCCGGATGGCAAAGCTGGTCAGCGGCTGGAGCAAACAGTGACGTTGCAGCCCAATAGGCACGAAGTAACGGCTGACCTCCGCATTAACAACCCTAGGCTGTGGTTTCCAGCTGGTTACGGACCTCAGTCGCTCTACTCCTTCAAAGCGCAATTGCTACAAAATGGCAAGCCGCTGGACGAAGCGAAGACACGTACCGGCCTGCGCTCCTTGCAACTGCGGCGCGAGCATGACGCCTATGGCAAGTCGTTCGAGTTTGTGGTCAACGGCATCCCGATTTTTGCCAAAGGCGCCAACTGGATTCCGGCCGACATCTTCCAGACGCGCGTAACGCCAGCACGCTACCGCCACCTGCTGCAATCGGCCAAGGACTGCAACATGAACATGGTGCGCGTATGGGGCGGCGGTATCTATGAGAACCAAATCTTCTATGACCTCTGCGACGAGCTAGGTCTGATGGTGTGGCAGGATTTCTTGTTTGCCTGCTCCTTCTACCCTGGTGATGAAGCTTTTATGAGCAACGTGCGCGAGGAGCTAACTTATCAGGTGCGCCGCCTCCGCGACCATCCCAGCATTTCCATTTGGGTAGGCAACAACGAAAACGAAATTGCCTGGCAGGAATGGGGCTTCCCCGTGAAAAATGGCCCGCACCGACTGGCAGTGTGGAGCAACTACCTCAAGCTGTACCGCGACCTGATACCAACTGTCCTGAAAGCGCAAGACCCTGACCGCCCGTACTGGTCGTCGAGCCCATCGGCTGACTTTGAGGACATTGCCGGTTCGCAGGCCAACGGCGACATGCACTACTGGCAGGTGTGGGGCGGCACGGCACCCATCTCCGATTATGAAAAGCAGATACCTAGGTTTATGAGCGAATACGGCTTCCAGTCGTTCCCTGACTTGAAGTCGGTGGCGCTGTTCACGAAGCCGGAAGACTGGGATATTGCCTCGCCGGTGATGAAGGAACACCAGCGCAGCGCCGTCGGCAACCCGCGCTTGAAAGAGTATTTGCTGCGCGACTACAAGGAGCCGAAAAACTTTGCTTCTTTCCTGTATGTGAGCCAAGTACTACAGGCGCAAGCCATTAAGCTCAGCGCCGAGCACTTGCGGCGCAACCGGCCGCGCACGATGGGCTCGATGTATTGGCAGCTCGATGACTGCTGGGGCGTGGCTTCGTGGTCGTCGATTGACTATTACGGCCGCTGGAAAGCCTTACAGTATTACGCCAAGCGCTTCTACTCCGCCTTCCTCGTGAGTCCCCACGAGGAAGGCGACCAGGTGCGCTTCTACGTGGTGTCGGACCGCACCAGCGCCGTGCCGGCTAGCCTGCAAGTGCGGATGCTGGACTTCAACGGCAAGGTGTTGTTCAAGCAATCGGCTAGCCTGCAAGTGGAGCCGCTGACCAGCAAGGTTTACCTCGAAATTTCCAAGGATAAGCTCCTGAAAGGCCAGGATATCAAGAAGGTAGTGCTAGCCTGTGATCTGCAAGCCAACGGCACCACGCTCTCAACCAACACGCACTACTTTGCACTGCCCAAGGAGATGACACTGCCCAAAACTAACGTCAGCGCTACCTGGGCCCGCACCACCGACAGCACCTACCAGGTGACCCTGAAAAGCACAGCCCTGGCCCGCGAAGTGTACCTCTCACTAGCGCAAGGCGACGGCTTCTTTGGCGACAACTACTTCGACCTATTGCCCGGCGAAACCAAGGTATTGACCTTCAAGAGCGAAGGCGCTACTTCGCTCGATGAGCTGCGCAAGCGGCTAGTGGTTCGCTCGCTCACGGATGCGTTTTAATTGCTCGTAACTCCCTTCCCAGTTTCTCAACATGGTTATCCAACGCTCCGCCTTCGTTACCTCCAAACCACTGAATCACAATCTAAAACCTTTCGTCAGTCGAGCTTCTGCACTAATACTAGGCACTACCGTTTTGCTGGGCAGCGCCTGCCAGCGCAGCAACGTACCGACGGCCGCCACGGCAACTCCGTCCAGTGCAACGACGGCCACGCCGCAGTGGAGCCCGCGCGTGGCGGCCCTGCTGAAGCAAATGACGCTGGAGGAGAAAATCGGGCAGATGACGCAGATTACCAATGCAGCCATCAACCATACCGGCGAGCAGAAGGACGTGTCGCTGGATTCGGCCAAGTTGGTGCCGTTCATTCGGGACTATGGCGTGGGCTCGTTTCTGAATGGTGAGGCCGTGCCGCCGACGCAGTGGCTTTCGTATTTAACTGCTTTGCAACGGATTGCAATGCGCGAATCGCGCCTGCACATTCCCGTCATCTACGGCATCGACCACATGCACGGAGCTAGCTACGTGTCGGGCGCGGCTATTTTTCCGCACAACATCAACCTAGGGGCCACCTTCAATGCGGAGTTTGCGCGGCAGGAAGCCCGCGCTACGGTGATAGAATCGGCGGACCTAGGTCACATCTGGGTGTTCGCGCCGGTGCTCGACCTAGGGGTGAACGTGTACTGGCCGCGCTTCTACGAAACCTACGGCGAAGACCCGCTGGTGGCGGCAAGCCTAGGTGCGGCGTATGTCAAAGAGTTACAGAGTAACACGGACATTCTGCCCTATAAAGTAGCGGCTTGTGGAAAACACTTTCTGGGCTACTCCGACCCGCGCAACGGCTGGGACCGAACCAACGCCATGATTTCCGATCAGCGGCTACAGGAGTTTTTCCGACCTTCATTTCAGGCGGCTATTGATGCAGGCTTGAAGTCGGTGATGATCAACAGCGGCGAAATCAACGGCGAGCCGGTGCACTCTTCTAAAGCCATTCTGACCGACTTGCTACGCACGCAGATGGGCTTTAAAGGGGTGGCCGTAACCGATTGGCAGGACATCATCCGCCTCGTGACGGTGCAGAAAACGGCTGCAAACGAGAAGGAGGCCACGTTTCTATGCATCGATGCGGGCGTGGACATGGCTATGACGCCGTACACCACCGATTTCTGCCGCTATGTGAAAGAGCTGGTGAAGGAAGGTCGGCTGATGGAAGACCGCATCAACCTTTCTGCCGGGCGCGTGCTGCAAATGAAGGACGAGCTAGGTATGTTCGACAACCCCATGCCTCGTGCCGACCGCCTCAACCGCATTGGCTCGCCGGAGTTGAAGCAGCAGACGCTGGAAGCGGCTCGTGAATCGGTGGTGCTGCTCAAAAACGAGAAGAACATGCTGCCCCTGGCTCCGGCTAAGGTGAAGCGGCTGCTGATCGTCGGCCCGTCGGCGGACTCGCGAGCGAACCTGGCCGGTGGCTGGACCCTAGCTTGGCAGGGTCGCCAGGAGGCGCAATACCCGCAGGAGGTGTTGACGATCTATGCCGCGCTGAAAAAGGAGTATCCCAATGCGCAAGTGGAAACAGTTCCTTATCAGGATGTTACTGGCAAACCGCAGCTAGCCAACGTAGCCGCCGCAGCTCGTCGTGCCGACGCGGTTATCCTAGCTATCGGGGAGCGGCCGTACGCGGAAGGCCTAGGCAACAGCAGCGACCTGACGCTACCCGAAGATCAGCAGCAGTTGGTGCGCACGGCCCAGAGCGCTGGCAAGCCGACGGTGCTGGTCATGATTGGCGGCCGACCCAATATCATTCGCCAAGTAGCTGAGCGCTCAGAAGCTATTCTGTGGGGCGGCCTGCCGGGTTTTGGCGGCGGACAAGCCATTGCAGAAATCATCAGCGGCAAAGTGAACCCCAGCGGCCGGTTGCCTTTCACGTATCCGCAGTTTGCCGGGCACATCTCCAACTACCACCACGACAACAACGAGAACAGCTTGGATCTAAGCGACTTCGGGGCCGGCTTTGAGAACCGAGGCGCCAAGTACAAGAGCACCATGCTCACCGAGTACGGCGACGGATTGAGCTATACGGCGTTCCGCTACAGCAACCTCCAGCTCTCCGACACCGTGCTGACCGGCAATGGCACGGTACGCGCCACCGTACGTGTGACGAACACCGGCGCCCGTCTCGGCAAGGAAGCCGTGCTCTGGTTTATGACCGACGAAGTGGGGCGTATCACGCGGCCTGTGCGCCTGCTCAGGCACTTTGAAAAACAAGCGTTTAAGCCGGGCGAAAGCCGGGAGCTAACCTTTATCATTCAGCCGCAGCAAGACCTGAGCTACCCCGATGCGTACGGCAAGCGCCTGCTCGAAGACGGCTACTTCACGCTCCGCGTGGGCGACCAGAAGCAGCGCTTCCGCTATGCGGGTGCCACGGCTCAGCATTCACCTACTACCCCTCCTCATAGCCCGAAAACTAGTGGCGCTACCGGTTCCAAGTAACGCACCTAGGTTATCGTCCGTGCCATCTCATGTAGCGCAGACGATAGACTCCGCACTACACGTACACAAGGCGGGGAACCGCGCTAGTTCAAATTTCTTCTTATGTCGCTATCTAAGAGCACTTTGTGGCTGAGTCTGTTGCTTGTACTGTCCTTGTCGGTGCGCGGGCAGCAGCTCACCGAAGCTATCCGCCTGAACCAGGTCGGGTTTTACCCGTTGGCGCCAAAGGTGGCCGTGGTAGTCGGGACAGTTGTGGGCAAGTTTTTCATCACCACCCCCGACCGGAAGACCACTGTTTTCACGGGGCAGCTAGGTCCTCAGCGCAACGATGCCCTGGCCGGGCAGCAAACCCGCATAGCTGATTTTTCGGGCTGCAAAACAGTGGGCACGTTTGTCATCTGGATTCCTTCGCTAGGGTTTTCGCACTCATTTCAGATTCGGCCGGGCGTGCACGAGGGTGTGGCGCGGGCGTCGCTCAAGGGCTTTTATTACCAACGGACTGCTACGCCCTTGCCGCCGACGTACGCCGGACAGTGGAGCCGCCCTCTAGGCCACCCCGACAACCAAGTGCTCGTGCACGGCTCCGCGGCTAGTGCGCAGCGGCCAACTGGCACCCTCATTTCCGCCCCGCGTGGTTGGTACGATGCCGGCGACTACAATAAATACGTGGTCAACTCGGGCATTACGCTCGGCACTTTGCTTTCCCTTTACGAAGACTTTCCGGCTTACACCACGCAACTCAACGTGCAAATCCCGGAGAGCAAAAATGCCATTCCAGACCTTTTAGACGAATCGCTCTGGAACCTGCGCTGGCTGCTCGCTATGCAAGACCCTGCCGATGGCGGCGTGTACCACAAGCTCACCAATGCCAAATTCGACGGCATGGTCATGCCCGATCAGGTCAGTACGCCGCGCTATGTGGTGCAGAAAAGCACAGCGGCTACCTTAGATTTTGCGGCTGTGATGGCGCAGGCCAGCCGTATTTTTCGGAAGTTCAACCAGCCGCTTCCCGGCCTCGCCGATTCGTGCTTGCAAGCTTCGACTAAGGCTTGGGAGTGGGCCCAACAGCACCCAACCGTCTACTACCAGCAGGAGGCCCTAAACAAGCAGTTTCAGCCCGCCATCAGCACCGGCGCTTACGGCGACCAGGACGTGCAGGATGAGTTTGTCTGGGCGGCGGCCGAGCTGTACGCAACCACCAAACAGGAGAACTACTACAAAGCCGTGCAGCTGTTTCCGGGTGATAAAACGCCATTACCTACTTGGAATCAGGTTCGTACCCTGGCGTATTATACCCTGGCTCGGTTCAGATCGGAGCTGACGCCCCTCGCTCAGAAGGACCTAGGCCAGCTCAGGCAGGGGCTTATCACGCTGGCGGATAACCTGACCGCGGGCGCCACCACGCGCGCCTACCAAACCGTGATGGGAAAAACCGCCGCCGATTTCAACTGGGGCAGCAGCTCCAACGCCGCCAACCAAGGCATTGCCCTGCTCCAAGCCTACCAGCTTACCGGCGACAAGAAATACGCGCTGGCCGCTCTTACGAACCTAGATTATTTGCTAGGCCGCAATGCTACGGGCTACTGCTTTGTAACAGGCACCGGCGCCAAATCGCCGCAGCACCCGCACCACCGGCTTTCGGAAGCAGATGGCGTGCTAGCTCCGGTTCCGGGCCTGTTGGTGGGTGGTCCGAACCCCGGCCGCCAGGATGGCTGCCAGTACACATCGAGCCTGCCCGCCACAACCTACGCCGACGATGTTTGCTCCTATGCTTCCAATGAAATTGCCATCAACTGGAACGCCCCACTGGTGTACTTGGCGGGAGCATTGGAAGCATTGCAGGTGCAGGCTAGCTTCTCTCCTACCGCAACTACCAAGTAAAGCTTTCCTACTTGGTAGCAGGCAGGTAATTCACTTCTCGATAAGTAGTTGAGCCAACTTCCGCTTGCCGAATTCTAAAAAGTGCGGCCCTGGTTTTCAGAGGCCGCACTTTGCGTTTGTGTCTGAGAGCCTATGCTAAATTGCTACAAGAAGCCGTTCAGTTTACAATCACTAAAAAAACAACCTGTACACTTAGTTGGCAGTAGTACTTACTGTCTAATTTGTGAGTCTTCGGCAATTATTTATACTATTCATTAAGAAAATCATCTTTAGCAAAAAACAACCAAGCGCTTACGTAGCAATAATCTGGCATCTAACTGTATATTCGCTGTTAATCCTGTTCTTTTAGATCCTAATTCTGTGAAATCTTATCCTATTCGCATGTATGCCTCCCACCCGGATGCTGCGCTGCTGGGTGCATTGCGGGCAGATGATGAAGGCGCTTTCGCAGAGATTTACAAGCGCTACTCCTACCGGCTATTCACCGTTGCTTACCAAAAGCTAGGTAGCCGGGAAGTGGCGGAAGAGCTGGTGCAGGATTTATTCGCGGACCTCTGGAGCCGCCGCGCCAGCCATCAGGTGCAGGAGCTACAGCCTTACCTGTTTTCCGCGATTCGATACCGGATTATCAACTACATAAAAGCCCAAAAAGTAAAGGCCGGCTACGAGCTTTACTGTCGCCTCAGCACCTCCGAAGCCGATACCGACACGGAAAATAACCTAGCCCTGAGCGACTTAAGCGCGGCTTTTCTGGCTGGTGTGGGCAAGCTGCCTGAGAAGTCGCGGGAGGTATTTCAGCTTAGCCGGCTTGAGCACTACACCGTACCCGAGATTTCAGTGCGCGTAAACCTCTCGGAGAAGTCGGTTGAATACCACCTGACCAAGTCGCTGAAGCTCCTGCGTAGCTACCTGCGCGATTTTTTGCTGGCCATTCTGCCTTTATTCATTTTTTTGCAATAAATTAACTCATTATCAATCAGGATATTATCAATTGCGCTGCTAATCGCTGTCTATATTTTTAAGAAAAAAGTACTGTTGGGTTTAGGGCTAGGGGCAAGTTCGTTGACTTGTAAAGTAGAAGCCCGCCTAAATCCTCTCTCCCCGTGACGGAAGCCGAATTCCATACCTTACTTCAGCGCTACCTCGATGGCCATTGCACGCCCGAAGAGCAGGTGCTGGTAGAGCGCTGGTACGACCGCCTGGAGGAAGCAGACGCGCACTCGTTGCGCAGCCAGAATCAGGAGGCCGTGGAGGATGCCATCTGGCACCGGCTCACCCAAGCCCAGTCTGTGCCGGAGGCCCGCGTGGTGCGCCACCCAGCCAGCTTCTGGCAGGCTCCGGCGCTTCGGGTGGCGGCCGCACTGGTATTGTTTGCGTTAGCCCTCAGCGTGCTGGCTCCTTACGCCAAGCACTTCCAAGGCTTCCCTTTCTCCGACGGGGTAACCCTGGCGAACGGCTGGACGCTGCGCACCAACGCAACCCAGCGGGAGCAAGCGTTTCAGCTACCCGACGGCAGCCAGATTACGCTGCACCCCGGCAGCCGCCTGCGGTATAATACCAATTTCGACGGTCCCCGGCGCGAGGTGCACCTGGAGGGCGAGGCATTCTTCAAGGTGAGCAAGAACCCGGCGCGCCCGTTCCTAGTGTTCACCAAGCAAGTTGTTACGACGGTGCTGGGCACCAGCTTCCGGGTGAAAGCCTACGCGGGCAGCAACCTAGCTTCGGTAGCAGTGCGGGAAGGGAAAGTAGCCGTGCAGGCCCGCAAGAATGCCAAGCTGGAAGCCACACCTGCGCATCCGGCCGCAGCGGGCATACTGCTTCTGCCCAACCAGCAAGTCGTTTATTCGGCGGCGAGCCGCCATTTAAAGAAGGAGTTGGTCGACAAGCCGGTAGTACTGGTGCCGCAGTCCTTCGAGTTTGAGGAACGCCCCGTGACGGAAGTACTGGCCGCTTTGAAAAAGGCCTACGGCGTAGATATAGTATATGATAAAGCAAAGCTGGCCGGCTGCACGGTTAGCATCACCTTTTATAATGAGCCCCTGTTTGAAAAGCTAGGTTTGCTGTGCAAGTCTTTGGGTGCCTACTATAGCCTGTCCGATGCGCAGGTGATAATTCACAGTGATGGTTGTCAGATGAAACCAGGAAGCTAGGCTTCCGTGGTCCGTTCTTTTCGAGTCTTTTCCGGTTCTACCCTACCCTTCCTGCTCAGGAAGCCACCTATTGCAGCAGATATTTGAATGTCAGCGCCTTGCAGAGCACTGACCTTTGTATTGCTTTTTCTTTAGTCCCACCACAATCCATTACATCCCCATGCAAAAATCAGTACATCTTCCCCCACCCTCTTGGTCCAGGGCTACCATCAAAGCACTTTTGCTCCATACGGTGATGGTCGGCTTGCCAGTGGGTGTGGCAACAGCCCGCCCGCTTACCACAGATCAGCCAGCTCTGGTTACGCACCCGCTAGCGGTTCAGACTGTGCTGGAACGCAAAATTACATTACAGGTACAAGCGCAAACGATTAAGGAAATCCTGAATCAAATTGCCAAGCAAGCCAACATCCGCTTTGTGTATAGCCAGCAACTTATTGGTGCTGAGCGCAAAGTAAGCTTACAGGCGAAAGAAGCGCCCTTATCAACAGTGCTGGATGAGGTCTTGTCGCCGCTAAAAATTCAGTACGAAGTCAGCAATGACCGCGTGGTCTTGCGTGTTCCTTCCCGGTCCACGTCCGCAAACGTTACCAATTCTGCAAACGTTTCTGATAGACAAGATGTGACCGTCTCCGGCCGGGTAGTAGATGCAAAAGGCTCAGGCTTGCCCGGCGTAACGGTTGTTGTAAAAGGAACCAGCACGGGTACGGGCACCGGTCCGGATGGCAGCTTCACGCTGCAAGCTCCTGAGAACGGCGTGCTGGTATTCAGCTTCGTGGGTTTCACGCGTAAGGAAGTGCCCGTGACGGGTGCCACCAGCAACCTGACCGTGACGCTGGCCGAAGACACGCAGGCCCTGAACGAAGTAGTGGTAATTGGCTACGGCACTGCCCGCAAGAGTGACCTCACGGGCGCCGTGGCCTCGGTTACCAGCGCGCAGCTCACGCAAGTAGCTACCTCTGACCCTGTGCAGGCGCTGCAAGGCCGCGTGGCCGGCGTAGAAGTGACTTCTAACAGCGGCCAGCCGGGCTCGGGCACCCGCATTCGGGTGCGGGGAGTGGGCACTATTAATAACAGCGACCCGCTGTACGTAGTGGACGGCATCCAGACCAGCGACATCGGCTTTTTGCTGCCCGCCGACATCGAGTCGACCGAGATTTTGAAGGATGCCTCAGCCACAGCCATCTACGGCTCGCGCGGGGCAAACGGAGTGGTACTTATCACCACCAAGCACGGCAAGGCGGGTGCCACGCAGTTCAACTTTTCTGGCTACACCGGCTTTCAGCAAATCCGGCGCACGCTGCCCCTCACCAACGCCGCCCAGTACGCGACGCTCGTGACGGAGGCCTTCACTAATGCCGGGAAGCCGCTGCCCGACTACGGCTCGCGGTTGCAAGAAGCTATTGCTACTAACGCTGAAGGTGTTGATTATCAAGATTTGGTAACGCAGAAGGGCTTAATTACCAACTACAGTTTATCGGCCTCGGGCGGCTCCGAGCAAAACCGCTACCTAGTGAGCGGCAGCTACTTTCAGCAAAACGGCATCATCAAGAATTCGGGCTTTAAGAAGTTCGTGATTCGGGTGAACGACGACGTGGTGCTCACCAAGCGCATCAAGGCGGGCGTGGCGGCTACGTTTACCAACAACAACCAGACGGGCAGCGGCGATGGTCAGGGGGGCTCGCAGCCTTACACGATACTGCAATATGCGCAGCAAATAAACCCGGTTCTCAACCCGTTCGGCCCCAACGGGACTTACAACGACGACGTCATCACGCGCAACGCGCTGAACGTGCCGCGTCTCCTCGACGAGCAGAAGTATAACAAGCTTCAGAACAACAACCTATTCACCAGCAGCTACCTCGATGTTTCGCTGTTTAAGGGTTTGTCGTTCCGCTCCACGTTCGGCATTAACTACTTCAACAACCACCCCAAAGTATACCAGCCGCAGTACTACATCGGCCCGGTAGACCAGCGGGCCCAGAGCGCGCTCATCGAAACGCGCAACGAAAACGTGAGCTGGGTGTGGTCGAACTACTTCAACTACAACAAAACGTTTGCTGATAACAGCAACCTCTCCTTTACCCTAGGCCAGGAGGCGCAACGCGGCTACGGCAACGGCATCTCCATCACGGCTTACAACGTGCCGCTCGATGCTTCGCTGCAATACGCTTCGGCCTCGCGCAGCACCGGCAACGTGGTGCGCAGCAGCCAGTACGACGGTAGCTTATCCTCTTACTTCGGCCGGGCTAACTACAACTTCCGCGACCGTTACCTCGTGACGGGTACGTTGCGCTTCGACCAGACGTCGAAGTTCCTCGGGCCAGTGCGCACAGGCACGTTCCCGTCGGTAGGTGCGGCCTGGAACATCTCCAATGAGCGGTTCCTCAAGGATGTAAGCTACTTGTCAGTGTTGAAGCTACGGACCAGCTACGGCCAGGTAGGCAACCAGAACGCTGCCCCCAACTACGGCTACGCCTCGGTAGCGCGCAACAACCAGATCTACTCCTTCAACGGAGTGGCCGCTCCCGGCTTGGCCATCAGCCAGATTAACAACCCGGACCTGAAGTGGGAAACGGCCATCACTACCGACGTGGGCCTCGATGCAGAGTTTTTTAATAGCCAGCTGACGCTTACGGCCGACTATTTTGAGCGCCGCACCAAGGACATGATTGCCTTGTCTCCGGTCCCCGACTACGTGGGGCAGGCTCCTGCTCCTGCCAACGTAGGTTCGCTGCGCAATCGTGGCCTAGAGCTGGCGCTGAGCTACCGCAATGCCATTGGCAAGCTGCAGTACAACGTAGGGGTTAACTTCACTAAAATCAACAACGAAGTAACCAGCCTAGGTGGCGGTAATGCCATTGCTGCTGGCAATGTGCTCCCGCAGATCGGCAACACTACCCTCACCGACGTAGGCCGCGAGATAGCCTTCTACTACGGCTTGAAAGCCCAGGGCGTGTTTCACAATCAGGGCGAAATTGACGCGTATAAAAATGCTGCTGGTGGGCTGGTGCAGCCCGGTGCGAAGCCCGGCGATGTGCGCTACCAGGACACTAACGGCGACGGCACCATCACGGCTTCCGACAACACGTACCTAGGCAGCGGCACGCCTAACTTCAGCTATGGCGCCTCGCTGAACCTGAACTACTCGGGCTTCGACTTCCGGATGTTGCTCTACGGCGTGCAGGGCGCCGAAGTCATCAACGGTGGGGCCTTCAACCTGTCGAAATCGGCCGACTTTGTGGGTGTGTGGAGCAACTTCTACGCGAACCGCATGGACCGCTGGACGCCCAGCAACCCCAACAGTGACCAGCCCCGCGTGACCTCGACCGACACCAACGGTAACGACCGCTTTAGCAGCCGCTACGTGGAGGACGCGAGCTACCTACGTGCCCGCAACATGGAGCTAGGCTACACGCTGCCCCAGACATTCCTAGACAAGATTCAGGTGAAAGGTGCCCGGGTGTTTGCCTCGGTTGATAACGTTTTCACCATCACCAAGTACACGGGCTACGACCCCGAAATATCGACCGTAGCTAACTACAACAACCCCCTGTCGTACGGCGTGGACTACGGCAACTACCCGCAGGCGCGCACCTACCGTCTGGGCTTCAATGTTCAGTTTTAATCAGCTATTTCCTACCCTCTTCATATGAAACCCACTCGCGCCGCCGTATTGCTCGGCCTGCTGCTAACTACTGCTCTTGCTCCGGGTTGCAAAGACTTTCTGGACAAAGAGCCTCTAGGTACCACTACCCAGGATAATCTCTTCAAAGACCCCACCAATGCCGTACAGGCAATCAACGCCGTGTACGACGTGGCTGCCTGGGACCAGGGGCCCAAGTGGGGCGACCCCAGTGGCCAGTACGTGGCCCAAACCTACGAATGGATGTTTGGAGACCTGATGACCGATGATTCCGAAAAAGGAGGCAGCTCGGCCAGTGACTTCCTGCCCCTCATCGAACTCAAAACCTGGAACATTCCGCCGTCCAACCAGACCGTTACCACGCTGTGGGTGCACAGCTTTACGGGTATTGCGCGGGCTAATACGGTCATTAACAACATCGATGCTGGCACCATCGACGCGGGGCTGAAATCGCGCTTGAAGGGCGAAGCCTTGTTTCTGCGGGCTTATTTCTACTTCAACTTGGTGAAAGGCTTTGGTGGCGTGCCGCTGTTTGAGAAGACCGTGACGCCCGCCGAGGCGTCCAACGTAAGCCGCGCTACCATTGCCGAGACCTACGCCTTCATCGAGAAAGACCTGAAGGCCGCTGCCGCCCTGCTGCCTGAGAAGAATGCCTACGCTGGCGCTGACCTAGGCCGGGCCACCAAGGGCGCCGCCAACGGCTATCTGGCCCGCGCCATCATGTATCAGTTGGGCACCGTGAATGGTAACAACCACACCTGGCAGGAAGTGTACGACATCACGAGCACCATCATCTCGTCGGGTCAGTACAGCCTGCTGGCCAATTACGCGGCCATTCACCAGGAGATTGGCGAGAATAGCAGCGAGTCGCTGTTCGAGATTCAGTTTGCCACCTCCAACGACACTTACGGTCCCATCTCGATAGGCACGACTAACAATATTTTTCAGAACAACCGCAAGACCTGGGGCTATGGGTTCAACAACCCCACGCAGAGCTTGGTGGACGAGTTTGAGCCTAACGACCCGCGTAAGGAAGTCACGATTATCAAGAACAACGACATCGTGCTGGGTATCCTCAACCCCGTTGATATCACGCAGAATGCTACTGGTTACTTCAACCGCAAGGCGGCTATTATCGCCCCCAACGCCCCGGAGTCGGGCCCGCAGAACATCCGCAAAATGCGCTACGCCGACATCCTGCTAATGAAAGCTGAAGCCGCCGCTCAACTCAACAAGCCTGGCGAGGCCATTGCCTTGGTGAACCAGGTGCGCGCCCGCGCTCGTATGTCGACCCGCCCGCCGGGCACTACGTTGGGCTCGCTGGCCTACGAACCCGCCAACGTCCCAGCCGGCACCCTACCCGACCTGGCGCCTGGCCTTTCGGGCAGTGCTCTGCTGAACGCCATCTGGCACGAGCGCCGGGTAGAGTTTGGCGAAGAGTCGCTGCGCTTCTGGGACCTCGTGCGCACAGGTCGCTACCTGAACACCTTGCCGGCCGATGTACGGGCCCGGGCGGCGTCGCACGTTGCCACCGAAACTTCGGTGAACCCCATGCCACTGCTGCCGATTTCGCTGAACGACGCCCAAAGCTGGAAGCTGCCCCAGAACCCTGGCTATTAGCCCTAGGTACCTAGGGTCTCCCAGAAAAAAGCCCCGTTCTACACGTTGTAGAGCGGGGCTTTTTGCTATCGGCAGCTATCAAAAGCCGTGTCATGCTGAGCTGGTCGAAGCATAACAAACGTGTAATTCCGCGACGCTGCAACCTAGGCCAGCTGCTTGCTATTCAGCGTTGCTATGCCATTGAATGGCAAAATACCCGCAGGCCGTGCTGCCCGTGTTGGTGAAGGCGTGCGGCACATTCGAGCGCAGCAAAACCACGTCACCCGCCGCCGCTTTATGCGAGGTTTTATCGATTAGAATTTCACCGCTGCCCTTCGTCATGAGGATGATTTCCTCCGTGCGGTGGGTGTGCGGCGGGTGGCTGGCAATGCCGGGATTGAGCACCGTGGCGTGCACATCAAAGCGCTTGAACATGGACGACGGCTGGTCGAACACGGGACGGGTTTCGCCTTTCTCCGTTTTCACCATTTTGAACTTACTCCAGTCTTTCACGAAAGAGCCGCCGCCCGCCTGTCCGCGCTGAATATCCACGGGGTCTTTGGCCCTGAATTTCAACACGTAATAGGTCACCGGAGCCTTCGTCGTATTCTTGAAGCTTTGCTTATCACCGGCCACAATCAGGGCCAGCCCGCCCGGACCTAGGGTCCTGGTCGAGTCTTTCACTGTGGCCGTCAGGCTGCCTTCTTTTACCACCACGAGTTCCTCGGCATCATTGTACGCCTGTAGCGGATGGTTCATCTGTCCCGGCCCGAGCGTGGACGTGTGAATGGCCAGCTCCGCCAGGTCGAGGGTACTGCCTTTCGCTATTTGCTGGCTTGCTCGCCCGCCGTCTTTTTTCACCGGCTGGGCATTGCTGCTATACACGGCCGAGGGCAGCGAAGCGTCCGTTTGAACGATAAAGCCGGACATAGCAAGAGCGCCGACGGCAAGCAAAGGCATGTTCATATACGCAGTGATTGAATTCAATTCTGGGAGAAAATGTAATGTGGTTCTGTTTGGTTTAACTCAACTACAATAAACCGTCATGTCGACCCGCGGGAGACATCTCGCGTGCGGAGGTTGTGGTGGGAAACCCAACGCTTGGTTTACCATAGCACGCGAGATGTCTCCCGTTGGTCGACATGACGGTTTATTACTCACTCGGGCTCTGCGAAGCTAGCTCCAGCGCTTTGGTGGTGGTGTAGTACTTCGCCAGCATGTTGGGCACTTCCCACTTGGGTATGTTGCGCTTTTCCAGGTATTCCAAAAATTGCTGCGTTACGCGGGCAAAATGCGCTTCGTGGCCTTCGCGGTAGCTGTCCGGAATCAGCATTTCCCAGCCCTTCGCCGACTTTTTTAATGTCACGCCCGGATACCTAGCTTGCAGCTTCTTTAGCTCACTCTGCAAGGCATTTTCATAAGCCGGGTTGTTAACAATAGGCTCGACATAAAGCGCCGTTTTGTATTGTTGCTCAGCGCCTTGCCGAATGACTAAATTGGCTTTCGTGCCGCGCATAATGGAGTGATGCGTATCGCCGGCGCCTTCGGGCGCTTTGTAGGCCCACGTCACCGACACCTTGGCGTGCACCCCGAGCAGCTTGTAGGAAATCGAGCCGTTGCTGTACACTTTCAGCAAGGTGTCGTTAGCCAGGTCGCGCTTTAAGTAATCCGGAAAAGCAGTCAGTTTGGTGATGGTCTTGAACTGACCTAGGTTCATGTCGGTGGCCCAGCGCTTGGCAGCAAGTACCTGAATATCTTTCTTGTAGTCCAGGATTCTCTCCGGAAAACACTCCCACTGCACCAAATCTACCAAGTGCGTCGTGACATCGACGATGCCCTCCCCTTCCTGCCGCACATCCATAAACCACGGTGGCCGGGTTAGCACACTTCCCGACACGTACTTATAGAAGTAGTGCACGCTCTCTTTCGTCACAGCCGGGTTGTCGGGCGTTCCTTTTTCGAGCGTACCGAACACCTGCGGCAGGCGGGAAAGCTCTTTTTGCAGCACGGTTGTTATCTCAAACCGCTCGGTCATAATATCATACAGCAGCAGGTTTTTCTGCTGGGCCGTCGCGAAGGCGGTTTCCAGCGTCTTGAACTCCTTGCTGTTTATGGCCATTGGTTTGTCGGCCAGCACATTAAAGCCCGCCTTTAGCGCTCCGGCGATGTACTCCGTCTTCTTCTGATTATTGCCTGCAATTACGACCACGTTGCCTGCTTTTTCGGCCAGCATTTTCTGGAAGAAATCGGGGCCGGTGTACACCTGCTCCTGCCAGCGCGTCGGGGTTTCGGCGCGGGTGTTGTAGGCCGTAATGCGGTCGAGGTGCAGCTGCACGTCGGAGCCGGCGGGCGCGTACACACGCACCCTAGGGTTGACGTTCGGGTACATCGATTTCTGCACCAGCGCCGCGTGGAAGTGGCCGGGGTCGAGCGTCACCAGCCGCACCGAGGCGCTGGATTTAGCGGTGTTTTGTGCCAGGCAACCTAGGGTCGTCAGAAAAAGAAAGTGGCTGGCAATGAAGAATCTCCTCATTTTTTTTAAGCGTAAGCAGTTAAAAAACGGCGGAAGTCATTTCCCGCAGAGGTGCGCAGAGGAGACGCAGAGGTGCGCAGTGTTCTACCGGCACCTAGGTTGGCTAACAGCTAATAGCCAGCAGCTAACAGCTAACAGCTTAAAATCAACCTGGCAGCGCGTAGGGCTTGCGCTGGGGCCGCGTGAGCATGGCATTGGCTTCGTCGTCGTTTTTGAAGCGCTCCTTGGCCGGGTCCCAGTAAACTTTGCGCTTCAGCTTCATCACGATGTGGTGAATCAGGCAGGTCGAGCAGGACCGGTGCCCCACTTCCACGGGCGCAATCGGCTGCTTGCGTGACTTGATGCACTCCAGCCAGTTGCCGTGGTGCTCCTTGCTTTCGTATAGGTGAATCTCGTTGGGCCCGATTACCGACTGAATGATCTTCGGGTCGCTGGCATCCAACGCTTTACCCGCTTTGCCGGTCGGGTCGCTGGCTGTGGCTTGCGCATCGCCGCGCGACACGAAGATCCAGCCATCGGTGCCTTCAAACCTGATTCCGTTCGGGAAACTGTCGCTGATAATCATGTGCACGCCGTTGGCATACAGGCCTTCTGTCTTGAAGGGGCCGTGCACATCCCACAGACCTTTTTTCGGAAATTCGGCCGTGCCCCACACTTCAATCGGGCCGGTGTGCTCGGTGTTCATGGCCCAGTGAGCACAATCGACGTGGTGGGAGCCCCAACCCGTAATCATGCCCGCGCCAAACTGCTCGCAGCGCAGCCAGCCGGGGCGGTCGTAGCCCTGCTGCGGGTGCACGCGCTTTTCGGTGTAGTACACTTCCGGCGTCGAACCTAGCCACATGTCGTAGTTCAGATTTTTGGGCACCGGCATGGGCGGCTCGTCGTTGCCGGATGGGTCGCCGGGCAGGCCGATGTACACGGTTTTCAGCTGCCCAATGCGCCCGTTGCGCACCAGCTCCGCCGCGTAGCGAAACTGCTGGGAAGACCGCTGCTGACTGCCAATCTGGAAAATGCGCCCGGTGCTTTTCACCGCGTCGCTCAGCGCGCGGCCTTCCGCAATGGTCAGCGACGTGGGCTTCTGGCAGTACACATCCTTGCCCGCCTTCACCGCCGCCATTCCGATCAGCGCGTGCCAGTGGTCGGGCGTGCTAATGAGCACACCGTCAATGTCTTTGTTCTGTAGCAGGGCGTGGTAATCGTTGTACACCTTCACGCCGTCGTACGGCTTGCCGTTCTTCTTCGAATAATATTCGTTGACTAATATTTTCCCTTCTTCGGCGCGGCGGGTATCTAGGTCGCACACGGCCATAATCTGCGCTTGGTCATATTGCCACACGCCGGGCATGTCGTGAATTCGGGAAATTCGGCCCGTACCGATAGCGCCAATATTTATTCGGTTGCTCGGCGCATTTTTCCCAAAAACACTGGCCGGCACAATCGTCGGGAATCCGCCAAAAGCTAGGGTAGCTACCGCTGCTTTCGCTGAGGTTTCCAGAAAATTCCTTCTGGAAAACTGAGATGCTTTTTCTTCGCTCATTTTGCTTATGATTTTAAAGTAATCAGAAGAAAATATTATTTAAGCTTCACCGCAACTTTGGGCGAATTACCGAAATACTGCCAGCCGCTTTCCGCCTTTTCTTTTGTAAAACGACCGTTGTACACAATCAATCTGTATTTCAGCGTGTAGGTTTTGCCGGGTTCGAGCAGCCAGTTTTTATTCTTAGTTGGCGAAAAATTCGCGAACATATCGCCGCGGCCGTTCATGGTTTCGGGCCAGATGCGCAGCGGCTCGGGGTAGTTGTAATTCGTCGGGTACGACATCATCACGAGGCCGCCGTAATCCTTATCAAGTTGCCCTTGCACAATGCACCAGCGGGCCGTGGAACCGTCGGCTTCTTTGCGGTTTTTGCCCTCCGAAGTCAGCACCTCGCTATTGTCCTTGTTCCACTTTTCGGTGGTGCGCCAACCAAAACCGCCGTAGCGATACGCCAGCAGCAGCACCGGGCTAGGACTCGCGCAGCTCATATTGATGGTCACATCGGCAATGTAATAATCCTGATCTTTAGGCTGATACACCCTTACTGATTGCAGCTCATTCAGGGCAACCTTCTCTTTCCCGCCCGGCTTGAAAGCGACGTGCTCCTGCAACACTTCGTACTCGCTGTACACTGGTCCATCGGTGGTAGCTACCACGTTGGCGAAGCGCACGGTGCCTTTCCGGTCGCGGATATTCCAGAAGTCGACGGTGTCTTTTTCGAAGAGCACGTGCGTCCACGGGTTCCAGATACCGTAGTGGTGGTAGTGGTCGGGCGCCTGAATGCGCGTCAGCTCCTGACCGTGCGGCGTCCACAAAGGGTGAATAAAGCCGCTTCGTTTATATGCCGTGTCAATTCCGGCCGGCGGGTAAATGGTTTTATAATTATAGCGCACCAGGTTTTTATCACCCGTGCGAACTGTTAAAGCGCCCTGCTGATCATTTATTTTAATGGTAGCAGGCGGGTTATTTTTCACGCCTTTTACTAATTCAAAGGTGTGCTTGCCTTTTTTCGCATTTACCGGATCAATAATCCAGTGAATAAAACGCTCGTTGCCGTTTTCAATCTGGCTTGGTATTGCCGTGCGCTTGCCTCCTTCCACGGCTACCAGGCTCAAAACTGAATCCGGCAAAAGCGTTATTTCATCCAGGCTGGCTTTAACCGGAATTGCCAGATTGCTGGTGGCTTGCGGAAGGTCGACCTCAAGCGTTGCTATTTTTTGCGAAAACCCGGCAGTACTTATCACCGAGAACAGGAAAAGAAGCGGATACTTTAGGTTGGTCATAATAAGCTAGCTGCTTGGCGCTTTAAAATCCGGCTGATTTGCTCGTGGCTGTCGTTGCCTTGCCTACGCCGGCCCGACCTAGGTACAGCCCCGTACGGGCCGACTTCTTCAGGCTAAAGCGAAGGGCGAAGAGATGCGGACCGAAAGCAATCGGCTTAAAAGTAACTAAGGCAGCATTAAGCGCAATCCTTTGCAAGGCTCCTGCAAACGTTTGTGATAGTTTATTATTGGGATTAGACCTGATTTTTCTGGATTCACGGCAACTTCTGGTACACAACAGACACAGCGTTAGCTGCCCGGGAGTAGCTAGCTTGCGCCAGACGGAAAAACCAGTTGCCGGCCTTCGGAGTACAACTCCCATCCGTTAACCGAGCTTCCCGTTCCAGTAGTATCCGCGAATGAAGCAGTACGTTTCTTTCACCACCATGTCGCTCCTGTATGCTTTTCGCACGGTGCTGGGGTGCGCTATTGTCTGGCTTTTGTTTAATTGGCTGAAGCTGGAAAAGATGGAATGGGCGCTGATTTCGGTGATTATCGTATCGGAACCGGACTTCGGAAACCTGCGCAATGCAATTACCTCGCGCATTGTTAATACCGTGATGGGCTGCGCGATAGGCGCGGTTTGCATTCTTGTGGTAGGCGTCACGGTGTGGTCGTTGCTGGTGGGCGTCACGGTTTCGGTCCTGATCAGCACCTCGTTCAAGCAGTACCCTTCGGCCTGGAAGCTAGCCCCGGCCACCGTTTCCATCGTGATGGCGCCGGCCGTGATGGAGCACGCGCCCTGGCGCGAGGCCATCGCCACTGCCCTGACGCGCACGGGTGAAGTGCTGCTGGGGTGCTTCGTTGCGTTTGCCCTGGGGTTTATTTTTTCCACCATTCGTAGATGGCGCAATCCGCCTTCCTTGTCGGAATAGCGGCTTCCGCTCCTCTTTCATCTTTTCCCTAATCTTCTCTAAATGAGCCAAGAACTTCTGCTAACCGTTGCTACTAGCCTGCCCCTGACGGGCCTAGGTGTCCTGCTTTTCCCGGAGGAAACCGAGTCCGAGCTGCTCGCCTTCGAGCTGTATGTGCAGCTGCCCGTGCGGCTGCTTTGGCCCGACGGCCGCGAGCAGAACAGCACCGCGAGCGTGGAAGAAGTTTTCCGGCCGGTGGTGCCGGGCGCTTTGCAGAACGTGGCGGTGCGGGCCCTAATGCTCAACCAGGAAGATGCCGCCGAGGTGCCCATGGGCACGCGGGTGTACAGGCGGGAGATGTGAGTTAGAAGTTGGGAGCTAGGAGCCAGGGTGTCGACTAGCCTGCCAAATAGTTCTCATGTCTGAGGTCTTCTAACTCCCAGCTCCTCACTTCTTATACTTTCCTAAGAGCCTATGAATAAAGCAGTTAATTGCAATTTTTATTTGAAATCTTTATATTCACTGCTGTAAGGGCAGGATTCCGAAAAGGCCCGGTGCTTCCTAGAGTAGGAACTGGAAACTATTGCAACGTTGCTCTATGAAAAAGCTAGCTTTCCTGAGCCTGCTGCTACCGCTGGGCCTGGCAGTGTCGTTTCAAGTACCCAAAAACAACATCCGGTTAGTTAGCACCAACTTGTACACGGTGTCGTCGGTGGAGCGCATGACCACGACCGACCGCGACGCCGTGCGCAAAGCCATTGTCGACTACTACAAGCTCGGCGACATCAGGGCCGGGCAAACGGTGGTTATCAACCCCAACGATCCGCGCAACAAAGCCGGCTGGATCTTCAGCGAATCGGTCTTTTCCAGCGTGTTTTCCAGCAAATTCATCAACTGGAAAGGCAAAGGCAACCTGCCCCAGGAAGCGCTGCGCGTGAAGACGGTGCTGAACAAGTACGCCGCGCGGGAGTAAGCCCCGGCCTTGCCCAAACCTAGCTACGCACAGCTTTGCCGATGAAAAAGCTGCTTTACGGCTGGATGGTGCTGCACCTCACCTACATAGGCGTAGTGAACCTGCTGGCTAGCTACAACTTATGGCAGGATGCGCAACAACCTAGGGCTCCTGCGCAGCCGCTGCCGGGCCTGCTCCGCACCCAGGCCGCCCGCTACTACGGGCGCCTGACCGGGGCCGAGCACGGCTACGGCTTCTTCGGCCTGAACGTGCGCAGCAACGGCGCGCTCACCGGCGAGTGTGGCGGGCAGAAGCTGGAGCCCACGGGTCGCTCCTTCGAAACCTCGCTGCGCCTGATTACGCTGGCCAACACCCTTACCGATGATTGGCTGGCGCCTGCCACCGTGCCCCAGGCCGACGCGCCGCTACTGGCCGACTATCGGGCGTTGGTGGTACGCAATGTGGCGTTTACGCTGCACCAGCAAGCCGGCTGCCCCGATACGGCCATGGACCTGCGCTACGCCCTGCTTCTGTATCCTTCACTCGCCGAGGCCCGGCAGGGCAAGCCGCTGACCTACGCGCTACGCCCCTTTCTCACGGTGCATTATACCTTCCGCCCGCATGATCGTTGATGAGCGCCGGCTGCCACGCGTGGCCCCAGCACTCGCGACGATGGCCGCGGTCAATCCTGGCTGGCTCGCTTTTCTCCGCGTGAACGTGGCCAGTATTGCCTTGCTCCACTTCTGGTCGCTTCAGCCTGATTTCGACTTGCTGTTCTCGTACCGAGGCTACGTTTACCCCGACATTCTGGACGCAACTCACGACCACGTTTTCTGGACGCTCACGAGTTTACAGCAAACGCTGGCCGGCGCCGGGCTACCCTTGGCGTATGAGTCGCTGCTGCTGGCGGCGCGCTGGGCTTACCCGCTTTGTCTGCTGCTGCTGGGCCTGGGTTTGTTCACGCGCGTGGCGGCGGTGGGCGCGCTGTTGCTGCAACTGCTTTTTACTCAGTCCATTCACCTCTACCAATACGGCGCCGATGCCTTCACTACGGTGGCGCTTTTTTACTGTTGCGTGTTTCCCGTGGGCAGCCGCTACGCCCTCGACCTAGCCTGGCAGGGCCGTAAGCCGGCGTTGGCTCACCAAGGCTTATTCCTGACGTGGCTGCGGGCGCACCTGGGCCTGGCGTACTTCTTCTCCGGCCTCGATAAAGTGATTGGCCCGACGTGGCGCAACGGCGAAGCCATCTGGAAGGCATTGCATAGCCATGCTTATTTCAGCGTTTTTTCCCTCGACTTTCTGGTGCGCACGCCCTTTTTCCTGCTGGTTGGCTGGCTGACCGTCGGGCTGGAAATGGGGTACGCGCTGGGCATGAACTACCGCCGCAGTCGGCCGTGGTGGTTGCTCGGCATTGTGGGCATGCACCTAGGTATCGGCCTGTTTATGGGCCTATTTTTCTTTTCGGCGCTGATGATTGTGCTGAACCTGGCAGCTTACTACGCGCCCACCTTGCCACAAACTGACGAACCAACCTAGGTCGGTAGCGCGGAAATCACCGAACGCGCCATTGCACTCAAACGACAAAACCCTAGGCCGCACTGCCGCGTCCTAGGGTTTTGTCAATGTTTGATTATGCCACAACCGGGCTACTTCACCAGCCAGCCGTTGGCATCAAACCAGTTTTGCAGGCTCTCGACCCAGTCGTCTTTGGTGGTTTTGTTGTGCATGCCGAAGCCGTGGCCACCTTTCGGGTAGAGGTGCATTTCGGCGAGTACGCCCTGCCGGGTGCAGGCTTCGTAGAACACGATGCTGTTGCGCACTGGCACCGTTTTGTCGTCCTGGGCGTGCACGAGGAAGGTAGGCGGCGTTTGGGCCGTCACCTGCAACTCGTTGGAATAAAGCTTAGTCTGCTCGGCGGAAGGCGTTTTACCGATCAGGTTATCACGCGAGCCGCCGTGCTTCAGCTCCTCCGAAAAGCTGATAACCGGGTAGAGCAGCACCAGAAAATCGGGGCGCACGGAAGTGGCACTCACGTTCTGTCCTACCGGCTTCTCGAAGTGCGTGCCGGCCGTGGAGGCCAGGTGCCCGCCGGCCGAAAAGCCCATAATGCCGATGCGGTTGGGGTTCACATTATACTTGGCGGCCTGCTCGCGCACCAGTCGTAGACTTTGCTGCGCATCCAGTAGCGGCGCAATGGATTTATCGGGCTGGCTTTGGTCGTTGGGCAAACGATATTTTAGCACGAATGCCGCTACGCCCATCTCGTTCAGGCGCTTAGCCACCTCGCGCCCTTCATTGTCGACGGACAAGCGGGCGTAGCCACCGCCGGGGCAAATGATAACGGCCGTGCCATTGGCCTTCTCCTTGGGCGGCAAATAAATCGACAAGCTAGGTTGCACCACGTTGCTGATGCGCTCAGTGCCATCGGCTACTTTGATGCTGGTTTCCTTAACGTCGCTGGGTTTGGAATCGGGAATGGTGCCGGTGTAAATCGGGATGATCTGGTTTTGGGCAAAAAGCATGGAAGAGGAGGCGCTGAGGAGAAAAGCGACCAGCAATAGTTTTTTCATAGGGCAGGATGTTTGGCGGCTAATCTAGCTAAAAACCCGACGTAATAGGAACGCGCCACGGCGCGTTCTCGCCCGCGCTGTTCGAGAATTCACAGTAAGCCGTTCAACGACGAACGCGCCGTGGCACGTTCACCAAGACCGTTGTAGCTTTGCAGCGTTTTCTGAACTGCCTAGCTTTTCTCACCATGTTTGCTACTTCGCGTCGTCTGCCTCGGCGGTTAGCTTTGCTGGCTTTTTTGCTAAGCGTGCCTTCCCTTCTATTTGCCTGGGGCGCCTGGAGTCACCAGCGCATCAACCGGGCGGCTATCCTGGCCCTGCCGCCGGTCATGCGCACCTTCTTCTACAACCACGCCGATTTCCTGACCGAAGAAGCCGTGCTGCCCGACGCCCGCAAGTACGTGATTAACGACAAAGCCGAATTTACCCGCCACTTCATCAACCCCGAAGCCTACAACCTAGGTCCGGTCGCGCAGTTTCCGCGCACCTGGGCTGAGGCGCAAACCCGCTTCGACGCGGCTACGCTGGAGAAAAACGGCACCCTGCCCTGGTACATCGAGCAGATGATGGGCAAGCTGACCCGCGCTTTCAAGAACGGCCGCAAGGATGAAATTCTGTTTCTGGCCGGCGACCTAGGTCATTACCTCGGCGACGCCCACATGCCCCTGCACACCACCCTCAACCACGACGGCCAGCTCACCGACCAGCGCGGCATTCACTCGTTCTTTGAGGGGCAGCTGCCCGAAATGTTTGGCAAAGACTACAACTTCCACGTCCGCGAAGCGCGCTACATCGACGACCCGTTGGCCGAAACCTGGGCCATTATGCAGCGCAGCTTCGCCACCGCCGATACGTTGCTGCGCCTGGAGAAAGAGCAGCAAGCCAACCTCACGGCCGCCAGCATCTACCAGCTCGACGCGCAGGGCGCCATTCGCAAAAACCAGTTTGGCGACACCTACCACACCGCCGACTACGCCACGCGCTACCATCTGGCCCTCAAGCACATGGTCGAGCGCCAGCTGCGCGCCGCCACCGTCGCCACCGCCGACTATTGGTACACGGCCTGGGTAAATGCCGGCAAACCTGACCTAGGTAAGCTCGACTCGAAGACCACCACACGCAACAACCAGCGAGGCCTGAAGCAGGAGCTAAAGCTAATCCGGAAGGGCAAGCTGGTAGATTTTTACACCAATCCGGAATTTTAAGAGCACCCTACTTTACTCGCTGCTCCTCTCCCTGTGGCTCTATGGCCTATCGTAGCGTGCATTCACGTGTGCTTTTTGCAACATTGCAGCATTTAGAAAAAAGATTCTACCTTTGAGCTTCATCTAATCTTCATGATGGGTAGCTCATCGATAAGCATAGGGAGGAGAATAATAGCCTGGGGGCTATTGCTGCTGCTTGTGCGCGTCTTTCTGCCCGAAGCAACCGTGCTGCGTGCTCACTTTCACCAGCACACGGAGGAAGAACCAGTTTGGCAGGCACCACAGCGGTTAGCCACCAAGCACATGCTTACCCCCAAGCACCAACACTGCCACGTTGAGCAGCTGTACGATGCGCCGTTCCAGCCTTCCTTGCCGGTGTGCGTAGCGGAGCCCATGCGGCTATTAGCCTACGCCATCTACCGTCCGCAGGCTCCCGTATGTCGGGCCTCGCATTTACTCGATGGCGCCAGCCTGCGCGGGCCACCTGCCCAGCAAGCCTAGATCCGGGCTACACATTATATTAGCCTTACAGCTGTCCCGCGGTGCTGGTGCACCTAGGATGGCTGTGCGCATCGCACGCAGCCCAAGCGTCTCGCTTCTGACGCCTATTTAATCTCCGACTTCCTCACTTCAGGGAGTGAAAGTGCTGCTCGTAAGCCAGCCTTATTTCGCATGCCTTAGCGGCTTGTCTAGATGCGCGGCATCCTCTTAGCCAGCTCAGTCTAACTTTTCAAACGACTGATTTTCAACTGCACCGCTCTGTTGTCCTACTATGCTTATGCAGTAGGCCGGGTGCGGGCTATCCTCTCCTTTTTGTCGACTTCACCCCCGTAGCCGCGCGGCGCCTACGGCTGGGTCTCCCCTTATCTTCATGCGACGACTTCTTCTCTTTATAGGATTACTATGGCCATTGCTGACTGTTGGCCAAACCCCATTAGGTCACCTTGCTGGCCGCGTTGTGGGACCGAGCGGTCAGGGACTGGAACGTATTACCGTGGTGGAAAGCACCGGGCGCTTTTCCACGCTTACCAGCGCCGATGGCCGCTTCTCGCTCGATCAGCTGCCCCTGGCCGAGTACACGCTGATTACCCGCAGTCTAGGCCACCAGGAGCAGCGCCGCACGGTGGTGCTGAGTGCCGACGACCCCAATGTGACGGTAAATTTCACGCTGCAACCTAGCTCTAACGCCCTCCAGGAAGTGGAGGTGTTGGGTCGCAAGGAAACCACTTACAAGAGCGACTACAGCTTCGTGGGGACCCGCACGGCCACCGCGCTCATCAACGTGCCGCAGTCTGTTTCGACGGTGACCAAGGAGTTGATAGAGGACCGTCAGGCGTACCGCCTCACCGAAACGGTGAAGAACGTGGCCGGCGTGGCGCAGTACTCGCACTACGACGACTTCACGATTCGCGGCTTCCGCAACGGCTACGAAAGTGGCTTTCGGCTGCTCAATGGGTTGCGCTCGGGCTTCAGCTACGGCAACGCGTTTACGCAGGCACCCCTCACCGTGAATCTGGAACGGGTAGAGGTATTGAAAGGCCCCGGCGCGGCCCTGTTCGGCGACATTAACCCCGGTGGCACCATCAATATGGTGACCAAAAAGCCGCTCGATGTGGCCCGCAAGGCCCTGACTTTCTCCACAGGCAGCTTCAACACGACCCGCGCCACGGCCGACTTCACCGGCCCGCTGAACGAGCAGAAAAACGTGCTCTATCGCTTCAACGCAGGTTACGAGAAAACCAACACCTTCCGCGACGTGAACGACACGAAGTCGCTGATGCTAGCTCCTACCGTTACGTTCCTGGTTTCCGACAAAACGACGCTCAACGCCGAGCTGGTGTACACCCACAACGACGGCTACCTCGACCGCGGCCTGCCCATTAAGAGCAACGACCTCTACGCTGTGCCGCGCTCCTTCACCCTGAGCCAGCCCAGCGATTACTTCCGCACGACCACCTACTACCTGAACGCCTCGCTCAACCACAAATTCACGGATTGGCTGTCGTTCAACGCCTCTTACCTCGACTTCACTTATAACGAGAATCTGAGCGAGCACCGCACGCTGAATAGCTACGACAACTCGGACGCTAGCAAGCCGCGCAATTCGGTGATGAATTTACGCTACTTCGACCGCCGCGCCGAGGAGTACACCAAGAACTTGTCGGCCTACTTGGTGCTGAACCGCAACACTGGTTCGCTGGCGCACAAAGTGGTGGTGGGAGCCGACTACATCCGCTTCAATACCGACAAGGAAAGCGCCATGTTCGAGTCGCGGCAACGGCTAGCGACCAGCGTAGCCAATGGCGTGGTGAGCCAGCGCGTAGTGCCGCTGCAGTTCGACCTTAACAGCCCGAGCTACGAAATCCGCGACCCGAGCACCTACATCCGCCGTCCGACCCCGGCGTTCTTTATCGACTACATCAACTCGATTTATCACACCACTGGCCTTTATGCGCAAGACCAAATCGAGGTGACGCCCCGCCTGGGCTTGCTGCTGGGGGCACGCTACGAACTGTTTGCCGACGAGCGCGACTACGGCGACGGCTCGACTAACATTCAGCAAACCAAGTTCCTACCTAGGGCGGGCCTCACCTATGCCCTGCGCGAAAACCTGAACTACTTTGCCAGCTACAGCGCGGGCTTCCGGCCGCTCCGGCCCGAGCTCATTCGCTTTCCGGAGCGCTATGGGCGCAGCGAGGCGTTCAGTCCCGAAACCAGCTACCAGCTCGAAACCGGCCTGAAAGGCGAGTTCTTCGATAAAGCCCTGTTTGCTACCGTGGCTGCCTACCAGATTGAGCGCCGCAACCAGCTCGTGAATACCGGCTCGCTCACGGCCGCTGGCGCCGCCATCTACCGCCAGAACCAAGCCCGCTCGCGTGGGGTGGAGGTTGAGCTGACGGGTAACATCCTGCCCAATTTCAGCCTGAACGCCAACTACGCCTTCAACCACACCGAGGTGACGAAAGCTGACCTAGCTGCCGAACAAGGGCAACCTCTCGCCAACGCCCCCCAAAATTCGGGTGGCTTATGGACCAAATACACGTTTCTCGCGCCCGCGCTGCGTGGCCTAGGCCTAGCTGTGGGCGGCAACTTCGTGACGCGCCGCCGTTTCGAAAACCAGGTGGAGCCCCTCGAAGGAGGACCTGCCGAATGGGCCTACTGGCCCGGGTACGCCGTGGCTGACGTGGCGCTGTTCTACACCGTCAACCGCTTCAACTTCCACGTCAACGTCAACAACCTCTTCGACACGTACTACTTCGTGGGCGGCTACGACTACTTCCGGGCCAGCCCCGGCGCCCCGCGCAATTTCATGGTCACGCTGGGGTATTCTTTTTAGCAGAAAAGCTAGGTCGGAGCCAGGTATCGACTAGCGCTGGGAAAGATAATCAACCAAAAACTGTTAATGACTTACATTCTAGAAGCCAAAGACTTGCGCAAGCAGTACCCGGATAAGCTGGCGCTGCAAGGACTGAATTTGCAGATTGAAGCCGGCGAAGTATTTTGCCTGCTGGGCCAGAATGGCGCGGGCAAGTCAACGACCATCAACCTGTTCCTGGGTTTTGTGCAGCCCACGGCGGGCGCGGCGTACATCAACGGGCTGGAAGTAGCCAGCAACGCACTCAGGATCAAGCAATACCTAGCCTACATCCCGGAGAATGTGATGCTGTACCCACACCTGACGGGGCTGGAGAACCTAGCTTTGTTTAGTAGTCTGGCAGGCTTCAAGTACAAGGAAAGCGAGCTGCTCGCCTACCTAGCCCAGGCCGGACTGCCAGTCGAGGCCGTGCAGCGACGCGTGGGCACCTACTCCAAAGGCATGCGCCAGAAAGTGGGCATTGCCATTGCCGTAGCCAAGCACGCCAAGGTGCTGCTGCTCGACGAGCCCACTTCTGGCCTCGACCCCAAAGCCAGCAACGAGTTTTCGGAGCTACTGCGCCAGCTCAGCCAGCAGGGCACGGCCGTGTTCATGGCCACCCACGATATTTTCCGGGCCAAGGAAGTAGGTACCCGCGTGGGCATTATGCGCGAGGGCGAGCTGGTGGATGTGCGCCCGACTGCTCTGCTGAATGCCAACGAGTTGGAGCAGCTCTACCTTCACTACATGCACTAGCCGATGATACAGAGCATTGCCCAAAAAGAGTTTGTGAGCACCCTGCGCGACCGACGCTTCGTGGTGCTGAGCGTGCTGGTGCTTGGGCTGTTGCTGGCTGCCACGCTGGTCGGTCGCGCCAGCTACCGCACCTTGCAACGGGAGCGCACAGTGGCGCAGCAAACCGTTAATGACCAGTTTCATCACCAGCCCAACCGCCATCCGCACCGAGTGGCGCACTATGGCTCGTTTGCGTTTCGGCCCAAATCGGGCTTGAGCTTCCTCGACGCGGGGCTGGATTCGTTTACCGGCGCGTCGGTGTTTTTGGAGGCGCACCAGCAGAACAGCGTTAATTTCAGTCAGGCGCAGCAGTCGGGCTCGCTCATCCGGTTCGGGGAGCTGACCGTGGCCTTTGTGTTGCAATTGCTAGTGCCGCTGCTGATTATTTTTCTGTGTTTCAGCGCTTTCACCGAGGAGCGCGAAACCGGCACTTTGAAGCTATTGCTGAGCCAGGGCGTGTCGCTGCGGCAGGTAGCCTGGGGCAAAATCGTGGGCTATGGGCGGGCGGTGGCGCTGGTGGTCGGGCCAGCGCTGGCGCTGGCGGCGTGGCTGCTGTTTGGAGAGGAGGAGTTCGGCAATAACCCTGATTTGTGGGTGCGCCTGGCCTTGTTCGGGGCGAGCTACGTGGTGTATTTCTTCCTGTTTATCGTGGGCTCGGTGGTGGTGTCGGCATGGCAGCAACACGCGCGCACGGCCCTCGTGACGCTGCTCGGCTGCTGGATGCTCGGCTGCATCATCCTTCCCAAAGCCACGGCCAACCTAGGTGCCAACCTTTTCCCCACCATCACCAAAGCGCAAATGGATGCCGCCGTGCACGAGGAAGCACAAAAAGGCATCAACGGCCACGACCCGCAGGATAAGCGCACGGCTCTGCTGAAGGAAAACCTGCTTAAAAAGTACGGCGTAACGTCCGAAAAGGAACTGCCGGTGAGCGTGGGCGGCCTGGTAATGGCCGAGAGTGAAGCCTACACCAGCCAGGTCTACCAGCAGCATTTTGCCGACCTCACCCGCACCTACGAGCGCCAAAACGCCCTTTCGACCTGGGCCGGCTTGCTGAACCCTTACCAAGCCATTCGGCCGCTTTCGATAGGGCTAGCCGGCTCCGACTTCGCTCATTATGTGCACTTTCAGCAAGCCGCTGAGGACTACCGCTACCAACTCGTGCAGCGCCTGAACGCGTTGCAGGCCAGCATGGGCTACGGCGACAAGGAGCGCAAACTCGACGCCGCTACCTGGCGGGCCATCCCTACCTTCGCCTACCACGCGCCGCCGCTTAGTTGGGCGCTCGGCTACCTGCTGGTGCCCGCGCTGGCGCTGCTGCTGTGGGCCGTGGGGCTGAGCTGGCTGGGACTGAAAGTGATTGACAAAACGCCTATTGCCTAGCTTAATGAGAGTATTCTGGATTCTGTTTACCGCCGAATGGCGGCATTTTAAAGCCGCCCGCGGCCTTGTTCTACTGACGAGTCTCGTGCTGCTGGTAGGGCTGTACGGCATCTACTACGGCACTACCGAAATCGGGCGCCAACGCCAGCACCTGGCCGAGCTGCCCGCGCTGGCCCACCACAATGTGGAGGAGCTGAAAACCAAGTTTCCAGAGCCTGCCGATGCCGGTGAAATCGGCTACTATCACACCACCTTCGCCGTGCACCACCCGACGCCCTGGGCGAGCCTCTCGCTGGGCCAGCGCGACGTGAACCCATACTACGTGAAGCTGCGCTTGCTCGGCCTACAAGGCCAGCTCTACGCCTCCGAAAACGTGAATCCAGCCAAGGTGCTCAGCGGCAACTTCGACCTGGCTTTTGTGCTGGTGTATTTGTTCCCGCTGCTGATTATTGCCTTGAGCTTCAACTTGCTATCCAGCGAAAAGGAACAAGGCATTCTGCCGCTGCTGCTGGCCCAGCCGGTGAGTGCGGCGCTGGTGGTCGGGGCCAAGCTGGCGTTTCGGTTGGCGCTGGTGCTCGGGCTGGCACTGGTGCTGTCGGGGGTGGCGATGCTGTGGGCGCGTGTGCCTCTGGATGGCCGCGTGGGGCTGTGGCTGGCGCTGGTAATGCTCTACTGTTTGTTCTGGTTTGGGCTGGCCTTTCTCGTCACGGGCTTGCAGCGCAACTCGGCCTTCAACGCGGTGGCCTTAGTAGGTTTGTGGCTGGTGCTGGTGGTGCTGGTGCCGGGCTTGCTGAACGTGTACGTGAGTGCCGCCCGGCCCGTACCGCAAGGAATTGAGCTGACGGTGAAACAGCGCGAAGAAATTCACGGCGGCTGGGACAAGCCCAAAACGGAAACCATGAACCGCTTTTTCGCCCTCTACCCGCAGTGGCGCGACACCACTACCATCAAGGAGCATTTTGTGTGGCGCTGGTACTACGCTTTTCAGCACCTAGGTGACCAATCGGTGCAGCCGCTGGCAGTTGCGTATACCGACGGGCTGCGCCAGCGCTACGAGCTGGTGAATCGCCTCAACTGGCTCTCGCCCGCCATCAATGCCCAGACCAGCCTCAATGCCCTGGCTGGCACCGATTTGCCTACGCACCTAGCTTTTCAGCGAAGTGCCACCCGCTACCACGATACACTACGGGCATTTTACTACCCCTACCTCTTCCGCCAAGTGGCCTTCACTCACGCCGACTACGCTAAGGAGCCAACGCACACCTTCACGAGCAGCTCCGAAATCAGTACGACCATCAGGGGCTTGGGCAAGCTGCTGGTGAGCCTCGGCGTGGTATATGCGGCTGGCCTGCTGCTGTTTCGGGCGCGGCCCATTAATCCGCGCTAAGCAAACCTAGGTTTGCTTGAATAGACCTCTCCGCGGAGCCAGCCGGAGCACCTTCAGGCCAGATACTCAAAACTCCAGTCGAAACACGCTGCCCGTTCCCTCCACCGACTGCACCTGAATGCTGCCTTTGTGCAGATGCATAATCTGCTTGGCCAGGCTTAAGCCGATGCCAGAGCCATTTTTGTGCGTGGTAAAAAAGGGAATGAAGATGCTATCCAGTAAGTCGGCCGGAATGCCCGTGCCGTTGTCTATTACTTCGAGCACGACCCGCTCCTTCTCGTTTACTTTGGCTACCAACTGAATCTGCGGATGAGGCCGGCCTTCCACGGCGTGTGCCGCATTGAGCACCAGGTTGATAAGCACTTGCTCCATCAGCCGGCTATCCGCTTGCAGGAGCAAATCGGAGGGTTGAATAGAGAGAAGTAACTCAATGTTCTGCTTTGCCAACTGGTTCATCAGTAGTGTTCGGATGCTGTTGAAAAGCTCCTGCACATAAATAGTAGTCCGTAGCGGCGTGGTGATCTTGCTGAAGTTGCGGTAGACCTGGGCAAAATTCAGCAGTCCTTCGCTGCGGTGCTGGATAATGCTGATTCCTTCTTCCACATCGTCGAGCAAATCGGAGTCATGAAAAAGCGGCTCGGTGGCTTTTTCCTTTTCCAGGCGCACGTGGCGGCGCAGCGTGTCGGCCAGCGAGGCAATAGGCGCCACCGAGTTCATGATTTCGTGCGTCATCACGCGCAGCAGCTTCTGCCAGGCCTCCGTCTCAGTTTCATCGAGGGCATGGCTCACATTCTTGAAGGCAATGAGCGTGAAGCTGCGATTGTGCAGCCTGAACGACGTTGCCGACAACAACAGCTGCATCGTCCGCTTACCCACGGTTAGTTTTACCACCGAAGAAGCACCGGGTTCCAGCTGCATAATGGCATCATAGAGCACCTCGTGGCGCTTCTGCAACGCCTGGATACTATGCAGGCAAGGCAACTCCAAGGTTTGCTTAAAGGCCTCATTGACCCATTCTACTTGGCCCTCCGCGTCGTAGGAAAGGATGCCGGTGTCAATTAGCTCCAGCACCGTTTGCAGGTACGTAAACTGCGCTTCCTTTTCCGCGCTCAGCTGCCGGAACGTGCTGTTGATCTGGTTGAAAGCGGCGTGTAGTTGCTTCAGGGAAGGATTGGTGTGCGCTTCGTTGAAGTGCTGCGAAAAGTCGCGGTATTTCACGGCCAGAATAAAGCTAGCTAGCTCTTTGTTGCTGCGCGTGACGTAGCGGGCTAGCTCCAACACCAGCACCACGATCAGGAAGCCCGCGAACAGCACGGGCGCATACATGGCCTTGTGCGCGTAGTAAACCGCCCCGTACAGCAGCGCAAACAGCCCCAGCAGTCGGAAGAAAATGCCGATTTCGAGCCGTTTAAAGGTCATGTTTTTCGAGGCGACGGTAGAGAGCGGTGCGCGTAATACCTAGCTCTTTGGCGGCTTTGGTGATGTTGCCGTTGTGGCGCTCAATCACGCGCAGGATCGTGTTCTTTTCCACCTCTTGCAGCTGCAAAGGGCCTTCGGGGTAGCTGGGTAAAGCTAGCCCAGGAGCTGGCAACGGCATTTCCATGGCCGAAAAGCTGAAATCCTGGGGACGCAGCACGTTGCCCTCGGCCAGGATGATGGCTCGCTCCACGGCGTGCTGTAGCTCCCGAATATTGCCCGGCCAGCTGTGCTGCTTGAGCTTTTTGAACGTCGTCGGCTCAAACTCGGGCGTGGGCTTGTGGTTGCGGGCCGCGTACAGGGCTGCGAAATGCCTGGCTAGCAGCAGCACATCGTCGCCCCGTTCGCGGAGCGGTGGGAGGGTAATTTCGACCGTATTGATGCGGTAAATCAGGTCTTTGCGAAACTGGTTCTTGGCGGCTAGCTCGTAAAGCGGCGCATTGGTGGCTGAGATGAGCCGGATGTCAACGGGTACCGGCACGTTGCTGCCCAGCGGAATCACCTGCCGGTTTTGCAAGGCCGTCAGCAGTTTGGCCTGCTGGGGGAGGGAGATATTGCCGATTTCGTCCAGAAACAGTGTGCCCGTGGAAGCGGCTTCGAAGCGCCCTACCCGGTCGTCCTTGGCATCGGTGAACGAGCCTTTCTTGTGACCGAAAAGCTCACTTTCAAAAATGCCTTCGCTCATGGCCGCTAAGTCGGCGGTGATAAACGGCTTGCTCGCCCGAAACGACCGTTGGTGCAACGCCTTCGCTACTAGCTCTTTGCCCGTGCCGTTTTCGCCCAGCAAGAGCACATTGGCTTCGGTCGGCGCCACCTTTTCTAGTTTGTGAAATAGCTCCTGCATGGGCTCCGAGTTGCCCAGGATGGCCTCGGCGGCGAAGGAAGCGGAGCGTTTTGGCTGACTGCTGGTGGGGCCGCTTTTACGGGTTTTCTGTTGCAGGGCGGAAGCTAGGGTTTCCAGGAATTTCTCGTTATGCCACGGCTTCACAATGAAGTCGGTGGCGCCGGCCTTCAACGACCGCACGGCCGTGCTGATTTCGCCGTGGGCCGTGATCATAATTACGGTGGCCTCCTTGTCGCGCTCCAGGATGCGGCCGAGCCAATACAGGCCTTCGTTGCCGGTACCTAGGTTGCTTTTGAAGTTCATATCCAGGAAGATGACATCGAACGTCTGCCGGCCCAGCACCGCTAGTAGGTTCTCCGGATTCTTCTCCGTCACGACTTCCTGCACCTCGGTTTTAAGCAGCATTTTGACTGCAAACAGCACATCGCTGTCGTCGTCAACTATCAGCACGCGCACTTTACTGGAAGCCATTGGAACTGTTGCAAAAGGGAGGATGGATGACCGGCGAAAGAACCTAGGTACTAAGTACTCGAATGCCGACCACAAACTGTACTAATTTACAAAAACGCCCTTTTTAGCTTGCAAAGCAGGTTCTCGCTGCGCTTACTGCTCAAAGTGTATCGGTACCGAACAGTAAAGTGTATCAAAAGCGAACAGTATTGCCATTAAAGAGCTGGCTTTAATAAATAAGTTACTTAAAGTCAACAACTTATATCAACGGCACAATCCTTATTGGAATACTTGGCAGAAGCAATTGCGAAGGCTAACAACGCATTTCGAAGACCATGGACGTACCTATTCAAAAGAAAACCTGGACGACGCGCAAGCTGCTACTCGTGGCAGGCATTGTCGTCGTGGCGGGGCTGCTGGTAGCTAGCTTCTTATCTACAGCCGGCCCCACCAAGCTGAACGTGGACCCCGAGCGCATCACCATTAGCGAAGTCACGAAGGGCACTTTTCAGGAGTTCATCCCCATCGATGGCACGGTAATGCCGATCAAAACCATTTACCTGGACGCCACCGAAGGCGGCACGGTGAAGAATATCTTGGTGGAAGACGGCGCCACGCTCACGCCCGGCCAGCCCATTATTCAACTGACGAATACCGACTTGCAGCTGGAAATGGTGAACCGCGAAACGGCCGTGTTCGACCTGATGAACAACCTCCAGAACACGCGCAATCTGATGCGCCAAAACCGCATCCAGCAACTCAACCAGCTAGCCGACATCGAGTATCAGCTGAAGGAAGCCAAACGCATCTACGAGCTGAACAAAACGCTCCACGAGCAGAAGGTAATTTCCCGCCAGGACTTCAACCAGAGCCAGAATAACTACCAGTACCAGGTGCGCAAGCAGCAGCTCACCCGCCAAACCTTGCAGCAGGATTCGGTAGCGATGCGCCAGCAAATCAACCAGATGCAGGAATCGGTGGGGCGCATGCAAAGCAACCTAGCCCTGATGCGCAAGAAGATGGACGACCTCACCATCAAAGCGCCGGTGGCCGGGCGCATCACCTCCTTGAATGCCGAAATTGGGGAGTCGAAAGCCCGCGGGCAGCGCATTGGCCAGCTCGATATGCTGAATGGATTGAAGGTGCGCGCCAATATTGATGAGTACTATATCTCGCGCATTTTTCCCGGCCAAAAGGGCGAGTTTGTGCTCGATGGCAAGCAGTATGACCTCAGCGTGAAGAAGATTTACACGCAGGTTACCAAGGGTTTGCAAGTGGATATGGAGTTTGTGGGCAAAGCGCCGGAGGGTATCCGCCGCGGCCAGACCTTGCAAGTACGCCTCGCCCTAAGCGACCAAACCCAGGCAGTGCTGGTGCCCAAAGGTGGCTTCAACCAGAAAACCGGCGGCAACTGGATTTTCAAAGTCAGCGACAACGGCACTAAAGCCTACAAAGCCGACATCCGCCTAGGCCGCCAAAACCCGGAATACTACGAAGTGCTGGAAGGCCTCAAGCCCGGCGATAAAGTGGTGACCTCCAGCTACGAAGGCTACGAAGATATGGGCGAACTCGTGCTCAAAGACAAGCAAGAATAGTCGGGACTACCTCGCTATAATCAGAACCAACCAGTCCAACTCCCCGCATCATGATCAAGATTGAAAACCTGGAAAAAGTGTACCGCACGGAAGAGGTCGAGACTAAAGCCTTGAACAAAGTATCCCTTACCGTGAACGAGGGCGAGTTCGTGGCCATCATGGGACCGTCGGGGTGCGGCAAGTCTACCTTGCTGAATATCATTGGTTTGCTGGATGAGCCTGACGGCGGCAGCCTCAAATTTGCCGGCACCGAAATAGCTCACTACACCGAACGCAAGCGGGCCGATCTGCGCAAGCGAAACCTAGGTTTCGTTTTCCAGAGCTTCAACCTGATCGACGAGCTGACGGTGGTGGAAAACGTGGAGCTGCCTTTGATCTACCTAGGGGTAAGCGCGGCCGAGCGCAAGGAGAAAGTAGATAAGGTGCTGGAAAAGATGCAGATCATGCACCGCCGCAACCACTTTCCGCAGCAGCTCTCGGGCGGCCAGCAGCAGCGCGTGGCCGTGGCTCGGGCTGTGATTAACTCGCCCCGCTTAATCTTGGCCGACGAACCCACCGGCAACCTCGACTCCAGCAACGGCAACGAGGTAATGGAGCTGCTCACGGAGCTAAACGAAGCAGGCACCACCATCATCATGGTCACGCACTCCGAGCACGACGCCCGCTATGCCCACCGCGTCATTCGCCTGCTCGACGGCGAGGTGGTGATGGAGAACGTGCATAAGCAGTTCACTGCCTGAATCTTATTGCCGCTGCACCTACCTACTCAGCACCTAGGTCTAGCTAGGTCGGAGCGTCAACTTCCCCCTACACCTCGCACTGATAAACCGCTGCCGTTATGTTTAAGAACTACCTAAAAGTTGCCTACCGCAGCCTCGTCCGCCACAAGGGCTTTTCGTTTCTGAACATTGTCGGCTTGGCCCTAGGTCTCACGGCGTGCCTGCTAATCGGGCTGTTTGTGTTTGATGAGTTGCAGTACGACAAGTCGGTTCCGGAAGGCAACCAAGTGTATCGGGTGTACACAGAATACACGAAGAATGAGGCACTTGAGGCCTTCGCGGTAGTTCCGCCCATGTTTGCCACTACCCTGAAGCAGGAGTTTCCCGAGGTGGAGCAAACCACGCGCATCCTGATGAACTCGTCGATCAGTTTGCTGGAGGTCGGGGAGAAGAAGATCTATTTGGAGAACGGGCTGATTGCGGATTCCACCTTTTTCGATGTCTTCCCGCTGCCCTTCAAGTACGGCTCCGCTAAGGAAGCTTTGGCCGGAACCCGGTCTATTGTGCTGGCGGAAGACGCCGCCAAAACGCTCTTCGGCGGCCAAGACCCGGTAGGAAGAGAGCTGAAAGTCAGCAAGACAACTTTCATCGTGAAAGGAGTGCTGCGCAACAGCTTGTCTAAATTCCACCTCAAAATCAACTATGTGCTGCCGCTGGCTGCCGCCGAAATACCAGCCGAGCGCATGAAAAGCTGGGGCTGGCAACAGTTTTATACCTACGTGAAGCTGAAGCCAGGCACGGATGCCCAGCAAACCCAAGCCAAGCTGCAAGACTACATCGTGCAGAAAGTCAGGAACCTCGACAAAAAGGACCCCATCACCTTCGTTCCGTTTCTGCAACGCCTCACCGACATCCACTTACACTCGGCTAGCTTCAAATACGACTTGGCCGTGCGCGGCAACATCACCTACGTGAAAGCGCTCAGCCTCATTGCCGCTTTCGTGCTGCTCATTGCCTGCTTCAACTTCGTGAACCTAGCCACGGCAAAGTCGATGCAACGCGCCAAGGAAGTAGGCATCCGCAAAACAATCGGGGCCAGCCAGCAGCAATTGATGCTGCAATTCCTGATAGAGACGGTCCTCCTGACGTTCGTCAGCGTGCTCGTTGCCGCGGTGCTTACCTCTCTGGTGCTACCCACGCTCAACGAGTTTACGGGCAAGGACATGTCGTTCAACCTTCTCGCTCAACCCGTTATCCTCTTGCTGTTAGTGATTCTGACGGTGGTAGTTGGGCTGATGGCGGGTTTTTACCCGGCTCTGGTGCTGTCGGGGTTTCAGCCCATCAAGGTATTGAAGCGCTCCGTGGCGAGCGACGGGATGTTTGGCCGGGTGCAATGGCTGCGCCACGGGCTGATCGTGGTGCAATTCTCGTTGTCGATCTTCCTGATCGTCAGTGCTATTGTTGTCTTTCTGCAAGTGGATTACTTGCACAACAAAGACCTAGGTTTCAACCGCGAGCAGATCATGTTTTTCCCGATGCGCGGCGAAAACATGAAAAAGAGCTACGAGTCTTTCAAGAGCGAGCTGCTCCAAACGCCCGGTGTTGCTTCGGCGTCCATCGGCTACGGCTTTCCGGGCGATGCCGTGGCCGGCGACCAGATTCAGGTTCCTACCAAAGGCGAGCAAAAGCTGTATTCCGTCACGCACCTGATGGTGGATTATGATTACCTCCAGACGCTCGGGTTGCAGTTGCTAGTGGGCCGCAACTTCTCGAAAGAGCTGACCACCGATAAAGACCACGCCTTTATTATCAACCAAACGGCGGCCCAGGAGCTAGGCTTCGGCACGCCAGAACAGGCTCTGGGACAAACGCTTGTGTGGAACGTAACCGCAGATTCCGTCAAGAAGGGCCAAGTCATTGGGGTGGTGAAAGACTTCCACTACAAGAGCCTGTACGACCGGGTGGAGCCCGCCGTGCTGCACATCAACCCGGCCGACTACTGGAAAGTAGCCGTCAAGCTGAAGGGCGAAAACCTAGGTAGCGCCATCAGTGGCGTGAAGGAAGTATGGCGCAAATTCTCCCCTGATTATCCTATCGAATACAAGTTCCTGGACGACAATTTCACCCAGATGTACCAGGCCGAAGACAAGCTCAAGTCGCTGCTTTGGGTGTTCACGGCCGTGGCGGTTTTTGTGGGCTGCCTAGGTCTGTTTGGGCTAGCTACCTACGCCGCCGAGCGCCGGAAAAAAGAAATTGGTATTCGCAAAGTACTGGGTGCCAACACATCTACCATCGTGGCGCTGCTGTCGAAAGAATTCCTGAAGCTGGTACTGGTGGCGGCCCTTATTGCCTTTCCGGTGGCCTGGGTGGTGATGCGCAAATGGCTGGAAGACTTTGCGTACCGCATCAATTTCCCGCTGTGGGTATTCCTGGCGGCCGGGCTGGCTGCGGTGGCAGTAGCCTTCCTGACGATCAGCTACCAGGCTATTAAGGCGGCTACCACCAACCCCATCCAGAACCTACGAGCCGAGTAACCGGCAAGCAAAGCTAGCTTTTACGCAATGCCTTATTGATCTGCCCAATCCTTTCCAGCCGCTCCTGCCATGCTCCAGAACTATCTCAAAATCGCGCTGCGCAACCTGTGGCGCAACAAAGCTTTTTCGGCTATCAATATTCTTGGGCTAGCTATTGGCATGGCTACCTGCCTGATGATCATGCTGTTCGTGCAGAACGAGCTGAGCTATGACCGCTACAATGAAAAGGCCGACCACATCGTGCGGGTCGTGTTTCGCGGGTCAATACAGGGGCAGAAAATAAAGGAGGCGAATGTGATGCCGCCCGTGGCGCAAACCCTGCAAACGGAGTACCCCGAGGTGCAGGCGGCTACTCGCATTCAGGAGAGCGGCACCCCCCGGATCAGCTACGGCGATAAGTCGTTCAAGGAGGGCAAGGTGGCAATGGTTGATTCCAACTTCTTCCAGGTTTTTACCATTCCCTTGCTCCAGGGCGACCCCAAAACCGCCCTGGTTCAGCCGTATACCGTGGTCTTGTCGAAAGCAATGGCGCAGAAGTACTTCGGCGCCGCTAACCCCGTCGGTAAGGTACTGACCTTCAAGGAGTGGAATCACTCCTGCAAAGTGACCGGCGTGTTTGATAAGGTGCCCGCCAACTCGCACTTCCACTTCGACGTTTTCGCGTCGCTTTCCAGTATGCCCGATGCCAAGTCCTCCTCGTGGATGACCTCCAACTACTTCACCTACCTGGTGCTACCGGCTGGTTACGACTATAAGGTGCTGGAAGCCAAGCTGCCCCAGGTGGTGGAGAAGTACCTAGGGCCGCAGCTGCACCAAGCCTTGGGCATGAGCTTCACGCAGTTTCGGCAAAAAGGCAACGACCTAGGTCTGTACCTGCAACCCCTGACGGACATTCACCTGCGCTCCGATTTCACCGGCAACCTGGAGGCTGGCGGCGATGTGCGCTACGTGTACATTCTCGGCTCCATTGCCGTGTTTATGCTGCTGATTGCCTGCATTAACTTTATGAATCTTTCTACGGCGGGCGCTTCCAAGCGGGCGCGCGAGGTGGGCGTGCGGAAGGTGCTAGGGTCGTTGCAGGGGCAGTTGGTGGGGCAGTTTCTGCTCGAATCTATCCTGCTGACCCTCGTGGCCCTTTTGCTGGCCGTGGTATTGGTCACGATGGCCTTGCCCGTCTTCAACGACCTAGCCCAGAAGCAACTTACCTTCGATTTGCTGGCTACCTGGTGGCTGCTGCCGAGCCTCGCACTTTTCGGGGTGCTGGTGGGCCTTTTGGCGGGCAGCTACCCGGCTTTTTTCCTGTCCTCCTTCCAGCCCGTAGCCGTGCTCAAGGGCAAGTTTACCTCAGGTAAGGGCAGCTTAGGATTGCGGAGCGGCTTGGTTGTGTTTCAGTTTTGCATCTCTATTATCCTGATGGTCTGTACTTTGGTAGTGTACCAGCAGCTTGAGTACATTCAGAATAAAAAGCTAGGGTACGACAAAGACCACGTGCTGGTGCTCCCGGAAGCGTGGTTGCTGGGCAAACACGCCGAAACGTTTCGGCAGCAGCTCCTGCAAGACCCGCGGGTGGTGAGCGTGAGCACCTCCGGCTACCTCCCCGCTGGCCCGAGTTATTCCAACAACTTCCTGCTCTCCACCGACGACAACCCCACGCAACTGTTGAAAGTACTCCGCTACGAGGTTGACCCGCAATACATTCCGACCCTAGGTATCCAAGTGGCCGTGGGCCGCAACTTCTCCAGGCGTTATTCCACCGACTCCACGGCCGTAATCTTGAACGAGACAGCTGCGAAGACTTTCGGGTGGAACAAAAACGACCTAGGTCACACCCTATCGAGTTCCGATAACCAAGGCCGCAAGGTCACCTACCACGTTATTGGTGTGGTCAAAGACTTTCACTTCAAGTCCTTGCACGAGCCCATCTCCCCGTTGATCATGACACTCAGCACCACTGCCGGCGCCGTGATTGTGAAAGCCAAGGGCGCAGATCTGGCCAACCTGGTTACTTCCCTAAAAGAGCAGTGGAACAAGTTTTCGGCGGAAGATTCTTTTTCCTATTCTTTTCTGGACGAGCGCTTTATGCAAACTTACGAGGCCGAACGGAGGCTAGGTCGCATCCTGTACCTCTTCGCGGGGCTCACGGTTTTGGTGGCCTGCCTGGGCTTGTTTGGGCTGGCCACGTTCACGGCCGAACAGCGTACCAAGGAAATCGGTATCCGCAAGGTGTTGGGTGCTTCCATCCCCAACATTGTCTCGCTGCTCTCCAAGGACTTTCTCAAGCTGGTGATAATCGCCAATGTGGTGGCGTGGCCGCTGGCGTGGTGGGCCATGCACCGATGGCTGCAAGATTTTGCCTACCGCGTCAGTCTCAGTTGGTGGGTATTTGCGCTGGTTGGCGTAGTCGCAGTCCTGATTGCGCTCATAACAGTTAGTGCACAAGCCGTGCGGGCTGCGGCCTCTAACCCTATCAAAAACCTACGGGTTAATTAACAACGCTATTTTGATAGCTATACGGATTTAAACGCTGAATACTCTCTCAATAAGAGCAAAACAAAGTGTGAGCTAATCTATCAAAGTGCGATTCAGACACTGCCTAATTAGCCTTAATCCGCTCATTCTGGCAGGAGTTGTTGAAGGGCAGACCAAAAATCCAGTACAAACTCACCCTACTAAAACCCCCTCAGCATTTTATAAAAAGCCTCGGCATAGGTATCACTGATCGGGATGATTTGATCAGCAATCTGAATTCGGTTTTTCTCGATGTGGTCAATTTTATCAAGCGCAACCAGAAAGGACCGATGCACGCGAACAAAATTCTGGGTGGGCAGCAGCGCTTCTAGTTTGGCAAAGCTCAATAAGGTCATAAGCTTCTCTTCCGTGGTATGAATTCGTAAATAGTCTTTCATCCCCTCCACAAAGAGAATATCGCGGGTAGCTACTTTCTGGATGCGGTGGCCCACCTTCAGAAAAAAGTACTCCGGCTCCGCTTTTTCTTCCTGCTTTTCCAAGGTAGGGCGGGGCCGCTGTTCCTGGTACAGGCGCAAAACGCCTTTGTAAAACCGCTCAAACGTAAAGGGTTTTAACAGGTAGTCCTTCACCTCCAAGTCATACGCCTTCAGTGCATACTGATCATAGGCAGTAGTCAGGATAATCATGGGTTTGGGGCTCAGCATCGGGATGAAACTTAGCCCATCCAGATCCGGCAGGTTTATGTCCAGAAACAGCAGGTCGGGCTTGTCTTCCCTCAGATGAGAAGCGGCTTCCAAAGGACTCATGTAGGACCCTTTCAACTCTAGGAAAGAAACTTTCCGGATGTATTCTTCCAGGATTTCCTGGGCCAGATACTCGTCCTCAATGATTGTGCAGGTGAGCTTTTCTTTCATGAGCCGGTGAATGAAGGCCGTAAATGGTAAGCGTAATCGTAAAGGTTTCGCCCGTGTTCTGAATGACCAGCGTGTGCTGGTTAGGATACAACAAAGCCAGCCTTTTCCGGACATTGGGCAACCCGATGCCACCGGGCTCTTCCGGCGGATGAGCCGCGTTTTTCCCGATGGGATTCTGCACGCGAAAAGCTAGGTTATCGTCTTTTAGCTCCACCCGTACCTTCAGATCGCCGGGCGCCAGCCGAGCGGGGCTGTGTTTGTAGGCGTTTTCCAGCAGGTGAATGAACAGCAAGGGAGCAATGGAGTAGGATGCTGTCTGGCCTGCTATCTGCAGGTCGACCACCGGGCTTTGCTTGTAGCGCAGCTGCTGCAAACTCACGTAATCCCGCACATAGTCCATCTCTCGGGTCAGTGGCACGGTGGCGGCATTGGACTCATAGATCATGTAGCGCATCAACGAAGCTAGGTGCGTAACGGCCTCCGGGGCGGCGGGAGCTTGTTTGTACACCAGCGTGTGGATGTTGTTGAGCGTGTTGAACAGGAAGTGCGGGTTGATCTGCGACTTCAGGTAGTGGAGTTCGGCCTCCACGGCTTGCTTCTCCAGTTGTTCTTTCTTGATGGTATTGAGCACCAGATTCTCGGTAACCCGGGCCAGCCAGCTCAGAAACAGAAAGATAAATACCGTGAACAGGTGCATGAAATAGTACCCAAAATCAAACGGTTTCTGGTGAAAAAGCAAAAAAGGAACCGGCCCAGTCAACACGATTCCTGCCAGCCGGAGCCAGTAGCCTCTGCCTTTTCTCTGACTCGTATACTGAGTTAATAGATAGAAATGACTGTAAAAAACATACAGACAGGTCGCTATAAACCCCGTGGTGGTGGTACGCCAGAGGGCATCAGTTTCACTCCTAAGTTGGAAGCCGACCAATAAGGTGAACAAGACCCACACGAATAGGTGAATCAGCCGGAAGATTTTTTTGACGCGGTCCATAGCACAAAGGTGGCTTTTCCGGACCTGCCTAGCACACCACCCTCGACCAGATGCGCATCCTGATCTACGATCGGTGAAAAGGAGCCCGCCAGGGCTTTGGCGGAAGCAAAGCCCTGCTTGGCAGATTGCTTTACTGCATCAGCATATCGGTTTTCGCATTCCGAGTCGGCACCTATTGCTTCGTCCTGAAACAGAGAAAGCAAGCATCAGACAAGGGGCTTTACGTCCCTGATTCGAAAGATTTACCGAAGCAAATTCAGATAAAATGGAAAAGCACCCGCGCGGCCTGACCATCCGCAACGTATCCAAAACCTATGCGAACGGCGTGCAGGCGTTGCATAATGTCTCACTAGATATTCCGCCGGGTATGTATGGGCTGCTAGGCCCGAACGGCGCGGGTAAATCAACCCTCATGCGCACGCTGGCCACCCTACAGGAGCCCGACGAAGGGCAACTATTTCTGGGAGACATCGACGTGGTGAACCAAAAGGAGGCAGTACGTCAGACGCTGGGCTACCTGCCCCAGGAGTTTGGCGTGTACCCTAAAGCCAGTGCGGAAGAGCTGCTCGACTACTTCGCGGTGCTGAAAGGCATCACCAACCGGGCCGTGCGGAAGGAAACAACTGAAGCCTTACTCAATCAAACCAACCTCTGGGACAAGCGCAAGCAGAAGCTGGGCGGCTTTTCAGGGGGTATGCGGCAGCGCTTTGGCGTGGCTGTGGCCTTGCTGGGTAGCCCTCAGTTGCTCATAGTGGACGAACCCACGGCCGGCCTAGATCCCGCCGAGCGGGTGCGTTTTCTCAACCTGCTCAGCGAGTTGGGCGAAAACAGCGTCGTCATCCTCTCCACGCACATCGTGGCGGATGTGGCGGAGTTGTGCACCAACATGGCCATCATCAATCAGGGGCAGATTCTGCTGGAGGCTTCGCCGCTGGAGGCCGTAGCTGCACTGAAAGGGCTAATCTGGCGCAAGCTGACCGATAAACAAGCCCTGCCCGCGCTGGAGCAGGAGCACCAGATCATTTCGGCCAAACTGCTCAGTGGCCGCATCCTGGTGCACGTGTACGGCCCGGACAGGCCCGGCAACGGGTTTGAACCGGCAGAGCCGGATTTGGAGGATGTTTATTTCAGTGCCATGACGGGCTGCTTCGGCCCGGCCCGTGAACAGGCAAAAGCGGAGCTGATAGGGTTATGAAGTTCCAACGAATTTTTGCGCTGGAATTTCGGTACCAGCTCCGCCAAGCCTCTACCTGGCTCTACTTCGCGGTTATCCTGATCCTTGCTTTTTTGATTGTCGTTGCCAATTATGCCTCCGATGCGCGCGACGGGTATTTTTTACTCAATGCGCCCAGCGTCATGGCGGCCGTCACGGCTATCTGTAGCGTGAAGTGGCTGCTGATCGGTGCATCCGTGGCGGGCGATGCCGCAGCCCGCGATGCGCAGACGCGCATGCACTTGCTCACCTACACGGCCCCCGCCAGCAAAGCAGCCTACCTGGGCGGGCGGTTTCTGGCCGCTTTCGCCCTCAGTGTGCTCATTCTGCTCGCCATTCCGGCGGGCCTGCTGCTGGCCATGCACGGTGCCGGGATAGAGGCCGAGCTTCTAGGCCCATTCCGAGTAGCGGCTTACCTGACTACCTTTTGCTTTATTGCGTTGCCCAATGCCTTCGTTGCCACGGCCATTCAATTCTCGGTGGCGGCGCTTAGCCGCCGAGTTCTGGCAAGTTACCTGACCGGAGCAGCCTTGTTCGCGGTAGCCTACCTGATCTGGCCGGTGCTGCCGGAGGCAGGGCGGTGGGGCAATCTGGCCGATCCAATGAGCTTTGGCCCTATCCTAGACCTTCTGTCCAATCAGTGGAGCCCACTAGAAAAAAATACGCGCTTGCTGCTGCTGGAGGGCCTTTTTCTCACTAACCGCCTCCTGTGGCTCGGCATCTCGCTAGGTCTACTGGCGTTTACTTATATCCGGTTTCAGTTGGTGTTACCCGAAGCCGGGCAAACGAAGAAAACAGCCACCCCGCCACAATCAGAGGTAGCAGCCTGGCAGAACCTGAATTGGGGAGCCGGCGGCGCCCTGCCGCAGGTCCGGGGAACATATGGCTGGACCACGCAGCTGCGCCAGTTATATCACATCACTTGGCAAGCCTTTCTGCCGCTTGCCAAAAGCAAAGCTGGTCTTCCGCTCCTGGCTATTCTGGCCCTGCTGGTGGGGCTGACCGTACCCGGCAACCTGAAGGGCCGGGGCGTGCCCCTACTGCCCCGCACCGATTTTGTTCTGGATTATCTGACCGCACCACTTGCCCAGCCGGAGAGATTCTGGATTATTATCGCCCTGCTCACCATTTTCTACGCCGGGGAGCTGGTGTGGCGGGAGCGGGAAACCGGTCTGAGCGAAATTGCCAACGCGGCGCCGGTGCCGGGATGGGTGCTTTTTCTGAGCCGGTTTCTGGCGCTGTCTCTGGTGCTGGTGGTGTTTCTGGGCTTTCTGATGACGGCCGGCATGGTGGCGCAAGCGGCCTTGGGCGAACCTAGGTCTGCCATCGGGCTGTACGTACCGGTGTTGTTCGGGCTGCAATTGGCCGAGTGCCTGCTCTTTGCCCTGCTGGCCCTCGTCGTACACGTATTAGTGAATCAGAAGTTTGTGGGGCATCTGGTGGCGCTGCTGGCCTATGGACTTATCGCCTTCGCGCCCATCCTAGGTATTGAGCACAAACTGCTGATCTTCGGTGCCAGTCCGCCCTGGACGTACACCGACATGGCCGGCTTTGGACCAACACTGACGCCTTGGCTGTGGTTTAAAGGCTACTGGGCAGCTTGGGCGCTGTTGCTGGCGGTGGTGGCGGTGCTGTTTTGGGTGCGGAGCCGGGAAAGCAGCATTGCCACAAGGCTTCAACTGGCTCGTGGGCGCTTCACGGGCTCTTTGGCTTGGATGGCGGCAGCGGCAACGGGAGCCATTGCAGTGGCCGGCGGGTTTATTTTCTACAACACCAATGTGCTGCACAACTACACCAGCGCCTCCGCCAGCATGGCGCAGCGGGCCGCCTATGAGCAGCGTTACCGCCAATACCAGCATGTGCCCCAGCCCCTGCTGACCGGCGTAAACCTAGAGGTGGAAATATACCCCCAACGGCGAGCAGTCGACATACAAGGCACGTACGTGCTGGTGAACACTAGTCAAGGCCCCATTGACTTGATTCATCTGGGGACGGGCGCGGGCGTGGAAACCACCACTGTGCGTTTTGACCAGCCATTCAAGAAAGTGCTTGTGGACGAGGAGCTAGGTCACCGCATCTACGCGCTATCGAAGCCCATACCCCCCGGTGATTCGTTGCGCCTGCGCTTTCAGGTAACCTACAGAGCGAAGGGCTTTTCCAACAGCGGAGCCGACATGCAGGTGCTGAAAAATGGCACTAGCTTTCGGAGTATGGAGTGGCTGCCCGTCATCGGGTACCAGCCCTACCGGGAACTGGATGAAGCCGGCGCCCGCAAACTATATAGCCTAGCTCCCCGGGCCGCCACGGCCTCGCTCTACGACGTAGCGGCGCGGCGGTATGCTCCATTTGCCGAACAGATCCGCTTCGAGGCCATCGTAGGGACGGATGCCGGTCAACAGGTGGTGGCGCCGGGCACGTTGCGCCGAAGCTGGATTAAGGGTGGTCGCCGTTACTTCCATTACGTCACGGAAGCGCCCATTCGCAATGAATATTCCTTTTTTTCGGCGAGCTACGCGTTGCAGGAAGGGAAGTGGCGCAACTCGTCGGCCAGCTCGGCGCAGGAGGTTGCCATCCAGATTTTCTCTCCCTGGGGGTTGACGGAGAACCCGGCGCGAATGGTCCGGAGCGCGCAGGCTTCGCTGGACTACTACACCCATCAGTTTGGGCCTTACCCGCACCGGCAGCTTCGCTTTGTGGCGCATGCCGGGTACGGCTTCGGCCACCACGCCGCGCCCATCGACATTACGGCGGAGGAAGGCTTTTTCCTCCTGAATCCGAAGGCTGCTAAGCGGGGCTTTGATCTGGTGACGGCCGTGGTGGCGCACGAGGTAGCGCACCAGTGGTGGGGCAACCAGCTCAAACAAGCCTATGTAGAGGGCGCCAGCCTGATTACCGAAAGCCTGGCGTGGTACTCGGCCATGGGCGTGCTGGAGGACAACTACGGCCCTGAGCACCTCCAGCGGCTCCTGGATTTTCTGCGGGAAGAGAACGAAACCCCGCGCACCCGCGCCGCCAAGCCCCTGCTCCAGGCCGACGACTGGTACCAAAACTACCGCAAAGGACCTCTGGCGCTGTACGCGCTAAGCCAGTATGTGGGTCGGGACCGGGTAAACGGAGCGCTCCGAAACTTGCTGGCGAACCACCGCCCAGGCACGCTTCCCCGGCCCACTTCGCTGGACCTTTACCGGGAGCTGCAAACGGTAACGCCCGACTCACTCCAACCGCTGTTGCACGACCTGTTCGAAGCTAACACCTTTTGGGAGCTGGTCACGCAAGACGCTACCGCCAAACAATTCAAGGGAGGCAACTGGCAGGTAACGCTTACCCTGCAAGCCAGCAAGCTGGTTGTGGATAGCGTCGGCACTGAGACCAAACTCCCGATGAAGGAGTGGGTAGAAATCGGTGTCTTCGCTCCCGGCGAAATGGGAAAGGAGGTTGGCAAGCCGCTCTACCGGCAAAAGCACCTGATCAGATCCGGCCAGCAGACCATCGTGTTAACGGTACCTGACCAACCTGCTACCGTCGGTGTTGATCCCCGCCAATTATTGATTGATTGGAAGGCGGAGGATAATTACCAAGTGGTGAACCGGCGAAATCCGCAGTATACTGCGTCACCAGCAGGCTGGTGATCTGCTCGTGGGATTCGCACAAGAAGTTAGATATCCGCAGACGGCGCAGGATAATGGCCCAGACCTAGGTCGGTCGTAAGGGTACAGTGGCTCTTTGCCCTGTTTTAGCGGCTGCACACGCACGTGGGAGGCTCCAGCATGGGTCTCATAGTCAAGCGCGCATGATCGAAAACGCCGGGGGCCACATTGAGGTGCGCAGCCAACTCGATCAGGGCTCCATCTTTCTGGTGTACTTGCCGCAGCGCGAGTACGTACACCAGGAGCTGCCGTTTGGGGTCAACCTACTCACGCACCGGCTTGTGCAAGCAGGAAGCTACGAATTATCTGGTCCTGCAATAAACTGACCGTTTGCTCAACGAAAACGGTTAGTCTCTTTCGGGCTACGACGCTACCATCAGAGAAGAACTGTTCCACTCAACTTAACCCCGGTCAGCTTGACGAAACTGTCGGGGCGACAATCCCATCACCTTCGTAAACACCCGGGAGAAATAATACACATCTTCGAAACCTAGCTGAGCAGCTATTTCTTTGATGCGCAGGTTGCTGTAAGTGAGCTGCTGACAGGCCGCTTGCACCTTCAGGAAGTTGAAGAAGACGATGGGCGGACGTCCTACCTGCGCCCGAAACATCGCCGAGTAGTGTGAGGCTGATAGACCGGCCTGCGCGGCTAACTCCTGCACGCTGAAGCTACCGGCTAGGTGCTCGCGCATGAATTGAATGGATTGCGCAACGCTGCCCGCAGTAGTGGGCCGGGCAAACGGATCGGCGGCGGGTAGCAGTGTCAGTAGAAAATGCGTGAGGCGGGCGCTAGCCTGAACGACGCCAGCCAAGGTAGCGGAGAGGGTAAGCTGCAAAAAAATAGTTTCAAACAATTGAAAACGCTCCTCGGTAGGCAGAACAGTGGCCGGACAGGCAGGTGCATTGCCCTGTAGATAAGCGTACAAGTCAGTGGCCTGACTACCCGTGAAGTGTAACCAGTAAATAGTCCAGGGAGTAGTCTCATCAGCAGCGTACTTGTGGGGTACCTGTGCCGGCAGAATCACCCACTGATTGGTGTGCAGAGCGCACTTCGCCTCGTGGTTCAGCTGGTACCAACCGCTGCCCTGCACGCAGTAAAGCAGAATGTACTGGGTGCTACCCGAACGGCGGCTGCGCCTGTGTGCTTTAGCAACGGGGTAAAAGCCAATATCAGTAAGGTAGAGCCCTTGGCACAACGGATGATTAGCCGCTTCCTGTAGTAAGGGCACCGGTAAGCGGTAGCTACGCTGACCCTGAAATCCGTCTTTCATTGCCGTTAAAGGTAACGAGTTGTTCAGACAGCTGTATCGTCCATCTTTTCGTCGGAAAAGCTATTTCTATACGGGTATGCGGCGCTAATATTTGTCAACAGCGGGTGTTGGCGGCTGGCTGCGGTTTGTAGCGGCGAGCAGTGGCTGGCCTCCGCTTTTGTTCTTCAGCCGGGAGAGCAGGAAGTTCGCTTACCTGCTCTCCCGGCTGTTCCCATTCCCACCCGCACCCATGTCCTCCCACGTACCTGCGCCTGCTGCGGCGGCCGTTGCCTTTCATTCAACTTACATCGTCGGTATTGCCTTCATTGCTGCCCTAGGGGGCTATCTGTTTGGGTTCGATTTTGCCGTAATTTCCGGGGCTCTCCCCTTTTTGCGCCAGCAGTTTGCGCTCACGGCCTGGTGGGAAGGCTTTCTCACCGGCTCGCTGGCGCTGGGCTGCATGGCAGGCTGCTTGGTGGCGGGCCAGCTAGCCGACCGCTACGGCCGGCGGCCGGGCCTGCTACTGGCGGCGGGTATTTTTGCCGTGTCGTCGCTGGGAATGGCGCTTGCGCCGGGGCTCGGGCTGTTTGTGGTCGCGCGCTTCGCCGCTGGCTTAGGGGTGGGAATGGCTTCCATGCTGAGCCCGCTTTACATCGCCGAGATTTCGCCGGCCGGCGTGCGGGGCCGCAACGTGGCTATCAACCAATTAACCATCGTCATCGGCATTCTGGTGACGAACCTAGTCAATTACTTCCTGGCCGATCAAGGCCCTGGTGCTTGGCGCTGGATGTTTGGACTGGGAGCAGTGCCCGCGGTTTTGTTTCTGCTGGGCGTGTTGTGGCTGCCCGAAAGTCCACGCTGGCTGGCACAGGTAGGTCAGCTGGATCGGGCCCGAGTGGTGTTGCGCAAAATCGGTAACGAGGCTTTCGCGACGGCTACGTTGACAAGCCTAGCTTCCTCAACAACAGGCAAGGAAACACAGGCCCGGTTTCGGGAGGTGCTGGGCTCCGACGTGCGGCCGGCGGTGGTAGTAGGCGTGGCGCTGGCGGTATTTCAACAGTTTTGCGGCATCAACGTGGTGTTCAACTATACCTCCACCATCTTCGCCGCGGTGGGTGCCGACCTGAACCGGCAGCTGCTCGAAACCATCGGCATTGGCGTAGTCAACCTAGCTTTTACGCTGGTGGCCATGGTGCTGGTCGACCGGCTGGGGCGACGGCCGCTGTTGTTGTTTGGCGCGCTAGGGTTAGCCGTGCTGTACTTGGTACTGGCTTTTTTGCTTCAGACGCACGCCGCGTTAGGCCTGGTGTCGGCGGTCGTGCTGGCGGCTATCGGTACCTACGGGCTGTCGTTGGCTCCGGTGACCTGGGTAGTGATTTCCGAGATTTTTCCGACCCGCATCCGGGGCGTGGCCTCGTCGGTGGCTACGGTGGCCCTGTGGGGAGCTTACTTCGTACTGGTGTTCACGTTTCCCATTCTGGCTCAAGCCATTGGCACCTACGGACCCTTTTACCTGTACGCGGGCATTTGCCTGCTGGGCTTCTTCTTTGTGCGCGCCAGGGTAAAGGAAACCAAAGGCCAGACGCTGGAGCAGCTAGAAGACACCTTCGCCCGGCATTAGATTTTTCAGACAGCCAACAAGCTAGAGACGAACGACTATGCGCACTTCGGCGGTATCCGTGTGGCAAGAAACGGTGACTATTCCCACCTACGGCGTAGGTGAACCCGACAAAAACCCGATGTTCTTCGAGAAGCGGGTGTACCAGGGCAGCAGCGGCGCGGTGTACCCGCACCCGGTCATCGACAAGATCTACGACGAGAAGCAGGACCGCGACTATGCGGGCTTATTTCTGGAAAACAAGTATCTGAAGATCATGATCCTGCCGGAGCTAGGTGGGCGCGTGCAGATGGCCTACGACAAGCTCAAGCAACGTCACTTCGTGTACTACAACCAAGTGGTTAAGCCGGCGCTGGTGGGCCTCACAGGTCCCTGGATTTCGGGTGGCATCGAGTTCAACTGGCCGCAGCACCATCGCCCCAGCACGTTCGAGCCGGTTGATTTTCGGCTGGAAGAACACGCCGACGGCAGCGCCACGGTGTGGGTGAACGAGGTGGAGCGCATGTTTCGCACCAAAGGGCTGACGGGCTTCACGCTGCACCCGGACCGCGCCTACCTCGAAATAAAGGCGCAGCTCTATAATCGTACTTCGCTACCCCAGACGTTTTTGTGGTGGGCCAACCCGGCCGTACGCGTCAACGATGACTACCAGTCGGTTTTTCCGCCCGACGTCAATGCCGTGTTCGACCACGGTAAGCGCGACGTTTCCACGTTTCCCATTGCCACGGGCACCTACTATAAGGTCGATTACGCGCCGGGCACCGACATTTCGCGCTACAAGAATATCCCGGTGCCTACGTCCTACATGGCTATCAATTCGGACTACGATTTTGTGGGCGGCTACGAGCACGACACGCAGGCCGGGCTGCTGCACGTGGCCAACCACCACGTGTCGCCGGGCAAGAAGCAATGGACCTGGGGCCACGGCGACTTCGGCCGCGCCTGGGACCGAAATCTGACCGACGAAGACGGCCCCTACATCGAATTGATGACGGGCATGTTCACCGATAATCAGCCCGATTTCAGTTGGCTGATGCCCTACGAGGAGAAGTCGTTCACGCAGTATTTCCTGCCCTACCAGGCACTCGGCGTGGTGAAAAACGCCACCAAAGACGTGCTGGTGAACGTGGAAGCAGTTGATGACAACGCGGCCGACGTGAAAGTGTACGTGACTTCCGCCCAACCTCGCTGCCGGGTGCAGCTGCTGGTAGCGGGCCAGTCGGTACTCGATGAAACTCAGGACCTAGCTCCCGAGCAGGGTTTTGCCCAGCATGTGAGCCTGCCCCATGACACCACCGAGCAGGACTGGCTACTGCTGATTCAAGATGCTCAGGGCGGCGAATTGCTGCGCTACGCTCCCGCCGACAACCGGCAAAACGAGGTACCGCTACCCGCCAAGCCGGCCCTGGAACCGCAGGCAGTAGAAAACCCTGAGCAACTGTTTCTTACGGGACAGCACCTGGAGCAGTACCGCCATGCCACCTACAGCCCTGTACCCTACTACGAGGAGGCCCTGCGCCGCGACCCGCAGGATGCGCGCAACAACAACGCGTTGGGTGCTTGGTATTTGCGCCGGGGCCAATTTGCCAAGAGTGAGCCGTATTTCCGGCAGGCCATTGCGACTCTCACCCAGCGCAACCCAAATCCATACGACAGCGAGCCGTACTACAACCTAGGTCTGAGCTTGAAGCATCAAAACCGAGTGAATGAAGCGTACAACGCTTTTTTCAAAGCCACCTGGAGCAGCGCTTGGCAGGGCGCCGCTTACTTCGCCGTCGCGCAAATTGACCTAGTACGCGGGCAGTATAGCCTAGCCTTGGAGCACATCGGCTGGGCCTTAGACCGCAATGCCCGCAGCAGCAAGGCCTACGTAGTCAAGGCCGCGGCCCAGCGCTTGCTTGGCCGCCCTACCGAAGCCTTGACCACTTGCGCCGAAGCCCTGCGCCGTGACGGCTTCAACCTAGGTGCCTTGTTCGAACAGGCTCTCGCTTACCGTGCCCTCGACCAGCCAGCCGCCGCTGATGCCAGCCTAGCTCAGCTGCTGACCCTAGCTCGCGGTGACGCCCACAATTACCTCGAATATGCGCTTGACTACGGCGCCATGGGACGCTACGCCGAGGCCAGGGAATTGTTGACCCTAGCTTTGCACCATGCTGCTCCCGACCCTTTAGTAGCCTATCACCTAGCCTACTTCCGCCAGCAGGCGGGCGAACCGGCCCAGGCCCTAGCCTACGCGCAGCAGGGAGCTGCCACTCCCCTAGCCCCCTTCTTCCCCAACCGGCTCGAAGACATTGCGGCCTTGCAACTAGCTACCGACCTCAATCCAACTGACGCGCACGCGCCTTATTTGCTTGGCAACCTGTGGTACGACAAGCGGCAGTACGACGAGGCCATTACCGCCTGGGAGCTAGCCACGACCCGCGACCCCACCTTCCCGACGGCGCTGCGCAACCTAGGTATTGCCTACTTCAACAAGCGCCAAGAGCCCGAAAAAGCGTTGGAATGCTTTGAAAAAGCCTTTGCGCTAGCCCCCACCGATGCGCGCGTACTCATGGAGCTTGCCCAGCTTTACCGGCGCCTGAACTACTCGCCGGCCACGCAGCTAGCCCTACTGGAAGCGCACTTGCCGGTAGCAGAAATGCGCGACGACCTGTTCCTGGAACGCGCGGCCCTCTACAACCAGCTCGATCAGCCGGCCCAGGGCTACGCGCTGCTGATGGCCCGGCAGTTTCACCCCTGGGAAGGAGGTGAAGGCAAGGTAGCCGGCGAGTATCTGCGGAGCCTGACTGAACTGGCTAAGGCCGCGTTGCGCGCAAACCGACCCGCTGAAGCGGTAGCCCACCTCACGCAGGCGCTGGCACCTAGCTACCCGCACAACCTAGGCGAAGGCAAGTTGCCTGGTGCTCCTGAAAACGAAGTGCACTACTGGCTTGGCTGCGCCTACGAGGCCCTAAATCAACCTGCCGCAGCACGGGCGGCGTGGCAGCAAGCTACTGCTGGCAACAGCGAACCAACTGCCGCCCTCTTCTATAATGACCCGCAACCTGATCAGATCTTCTATCAGGGCCTAGCCTGGGCTAAACTGGGGGATGAGGAGCAAGCGCACGCCATTTTCACCCGGCTACTGCACTACGGCCAGCAGCACTTGCACGATGCGGTCAAGCTCGACTACTTTGCCGTATCGCTGCCCGATCTACTCATCTTCGAGGACGACCTCAGCCGCCGCAATGCCCTGCACTGTCGCTACCTCATGGGCCTGGGCTACCTAGGTTTAGCTCAATTGCCCCAAGCCGAAGCTGCTTTAGAAGGTGTGTTGCAGCAAGATAGCCGGCACACAGGCGCTCAAACGCACCTGAACTTGCTGCGGAGGCCGGTTTCTTCGCTTCTTTCTGCCTGATGCTATGCAACTACGCTCGCTGATACTTGCCTTCATAGCCTTGGTTGGTAGCACGGGGGCAAGCTACGCCCAAGTGCCCGCGGCGCCGCTGGTGGTGGATGCTACCACGCCCGCCCCGCCGCCCGAAACCGGCTACCTACGCCTAGGCACCGCTACGTCGCCGACCGGCCACACCCTGGGTGCGAACAGCCAATATTTAACCCGTGACGGCCAGCCTTGGCTGCCGGTCATGGGCGAGTTTCACTTCGCGCGCTTCCCTAAAGCCCGTTGGGAAGAACAACTACTCAAGATGAAAGCAGGCGGCGTGCAGATTGTGGCGTCTTACCTGTTCTGGATTTTTCACGAGGAAGAGCAGGGTAAATTCAACTTTCGCGGCGACCGGGATTTTCGCTATTTCGTGCAGCTCTGCGCCAAACATGGCTTGTACGTAGTGGCCCGCATCGGCCCCTGGAACCACGCCGAGCTGCGCAACGGCGGCTTCCCCGACTGGCTGGTAAAGCAACTACCAGCCAGCGCCTTACGCAGCAACGACCCCGCGTATCTTGCCGCCGTGCGCCCCTACTGGCACCAGCTCCGCCAACAAACCCAGGGCTTGCTGTGGAAAGAAGGCGGCCCTATTATCGGCATCCAGCTCGAAAACGAATACAACCGCGGCAAAGCGAGCCAAGGAGCCGTGCACATCGCCGAGCTCAAGAAAATGGCGTTGGCCGAGGGCTTCGACGTGCCCTTTTATACCGTAACGGGCTGGCAAGGCGCCCGCTACCCCGAGCAGGAGGTAATCCCCGTGTTCGGCGGCTACCCCGACGAGCCCTGGGGCCGCGGCCCGACCAAGATGCCGCCGGTAGAGGTCTACAACTTTCGCTTCAAAAGTCGGGAGGGCGGCAACCTAGGTATTCAGGGTGGCGAAACGGCCGTGCGCAACGCGCCTGCGCAGCTGGCGCATTATCCCTTTTTGGGGGCCGAGTTCGGCGGCGGCATTCCGGTTATGTACCGGCGCCGGCCCCTGCTCACGCCCCCCGATGTGGCTGCTATGCTGCCCGTGCAGCTCGGCTCAGGGGTGAATTTGTACGGCTACTACATGTTTCACGGCGGCCGTAACCCGCAGGGGAAACGCTCGTGGCTGCAAGAGTCGACCCGCACAGGTAGCTGGAACGATCTGCCCCGCATTGGCTACGACTTCCAGGCGCCGCTAGGTGAAACCGGAGCCGAAAGCCCGCTTTTTGCCCAGCTTAAGCTCGTGCATTATTTCCTCAACGACTTCGGCAACTTACTAGCGCCGATGGTGCCGCGGGCGCCCGCTGAGCAGCCCACCAGTGCCAGCGACCTGACGGTGCCGCGCTGGGCCGTGCGCACGCAAGGCACCAGCGGCTTTTTGTTTCTGAACAACTACGTGCGCAACTACCCAACGCCCGCCCGGCCAGCAACCCAATTTGAAGTGCGGCTGCCCGGCGAAACGCTCACTTTCCCACAAAACCCCATTACAGTACCGGCGGGCAGCTACTTCATCTGGCCCTTCAACTTAGAAATGGGCGGGGCTAAGTTGAAATACGCCACGGCCCAGTTGTTTACGAAGCTGCAAGTGGGTGCCGAGCCGTACTACGTCTTCTTCGCGCAGCCCGGCATCCCGGCTGAGCTGGTATTTGATGCCGCCAGCGTGCAAACCGTAAGCACCCCGACCGGCCCCGTTGCGGCGGCTGGTGGGCAGGTGCGAGTGATGAATATTCAGCCGGGCACCAACCTAGCTTGCACGGTGCAGCCCCGCACCGGACCAGCCGTGCGCGTGCTGGTGCTCAGCGAGGAGCAGGCCCGTCAGACGTGGAAAACGACCCTCTACGGCGCGGAGCATCTAGTACTAACGCCCCAGGAAATCTACTTCGACGGCAACCAGATTCAGCTGCAAGCCGAGGGCCAGCCTACCTTTCAATTTAGCGTATTTCCCGCCCTTGCCACGGCACCCAAGGGTAGTGTAGTGCTGCAAAAAGGCGCGCTTGAGGGCGTATTCCAGACCTACTCAGCGAGTGTGCCGAGCCGCACGGTCGGGGCCAAAGCAACACTGGTAAAGGCTGCTGGCACGGTGCCGCCCATCCGCTTCGGTGGTCCGGCCAAAGGCGCCGTGGAACCTAACGACACCACCTACGAGCAGGCGGCCCAGTGGCGGCTGGCGCTAGCCGGCACCAAGCTCAAGGGGCTGGACGACATCATCCTGCGCTTCACGTACGCCGGCGACGCTATCCGGCTCACGACTGGCGAAAGGCTGCTCAATGATGACTTTTACAATGGAGCCCCGTGGCGCGTCAGCTACCGCAATCTGGTAGCCGATAACCTAGGCAAGTCCTTGCGGGTGAGCATTCTGCCCCTGCGAAAGGATGCGCCCATTTACCTGGAAGACGGGCGCCGACCTAGCTTTTCAACCAACGATCAGGTGAGTGAATTACGCAGCGTAGAAGCCATTCCGCGCTACCGTCTCACGGTGCAAACCACCAAGTAGCTTTACTACCCTCCCACCCATGCGCCTACTTACCAAACTTAGTTTTTTCCTCTGGTTCAGCTTTTTAGCAGGACCGTTGTGGGCCGCCGACGCGCTGCCGCTGGCCGGTGAGTGGCGCTGCCGCCTCGACCCGCAGGACACAGGAATTACGGCCCACTGGTTTGCCACCACCCTGCCCCAAACCGTGCGCCTGCCTGGCTCCCTGGCCGAGAATGGCCTGGGCGACCCGGTATCGTTGCAGACGAAGTGGACGGCCACCATCTACGACAGCTCCTGGTTTTACAATCCGCGCCTGGCCAAGTACCGGCAGCCCGATAACTTCAAGATTCCCTTTTGGCTGACGCCTAACACGTACTACGTAGGACCGGCCTGGTACCAGAAAACAATTGAAGTGCCCGCCGCCTGGCGCGGCCGGCGGCTACTCCTGTACCTGGAGCGAGCCCACTACGCCACCCGCGTGTGGGTCGACAACGCCGAGGTAGGCCAGCAGGTGTCGCTGTTGGCCCCGCACCAATACGAGCTAACTGGCCTTTTGTCACCCGGCTCGCATACGCTCACAGTGCGCGTTGATAACCGCCTGGAAACCTTGAACGTAGGTCCCGACTCGCACAGCGTATCCGACCACATTCAAGGCAACTGGAACGGGCTGATTGGCCGCTTGGAGCTACAAGCAGGGCCGCCGGTCTTTTTGCAAAGCGTGCAGGTGTACCCCGACCTAGCCCACCACGCGGCGCGGGTCAAGCTTTTCGTCAAGAACACCACCGCCAAGTCGCTAACGGGCACCGTGCAGCTAGCCGCGCAAGCGTATAACACCACAACGGCGCACCAAGTAACTCCGATCCAGGCCGATTTCGTCGCCAAACCTGGCGAAAGCCTAGTGGAACTCACGTTGCCGATGGGCGAAGCGGCGCAATTGTGGGATGAATTTCATCCGGCCCTTTACCGGCTTACCGCCACGCTCCGGCCCAGAAAAGGCGCGGCCGATGAGCAGCAGGTTTCGTTCGGGATGCGCGAAATCAAGGCGGTGGGCAACCGCCTGGTAGTGAACGGCCGGCCCGTTTTTCTGCGCGGCGACCTGCACAACGGCGAGTTCCCCCTGACAGGCTACCCGGCCATGGACGTGCCCGCTTGGACGCGCGTGCTGACCGTACTGAAAAACTACGGCTTCAATCACATCCGCTTCCACTCTTGGTGCCCACCCGAGGCAGCCTTCACCGCAGCCGACCAGCTTGGCTTCTATCTTCAGCCGGAAGGACCTAGCTGGCCCAATCACGGCACCTCCCTCGGCGACGGCCGCCCTATCGACCAATTTATCTACGACGAAACCACGCGCATGGCGGCGGCCTACGGCAATCATGCTTCGTACTGCATGCTGTCGGCGGGCAACGAGCCGGCGGGACGCAACCAAGCCAAGTACCTAGCCGATTTCGTCAAGTTTTGGCAAACGCGCGATTCGCGGCGCGTCTATACGGGTGCGTCCGTGGCCATGAGTTGGCCCCTCGTGCCCGAAAACGAATACATGATTAAATCCGGGGCGCGCGGATTGCCCTGGGCGAAGGAACGGCCCAACAGCACCTTCGACTATCGCGCCGCCATTGAGAAGTTTCCGATGCCCTACGTGACGCACGAAATGGGCCAGTGGTGCGTGTTCCCCGATTTCAAGGAAATTGATCAGTACACGGGCGTCTATAAGGCCCGCAACCTGGAGCTGTTCCGCGAGGACCTGGCCGACCACGGCATGGCCGACCAAGCCGAAGCCTTTTTGCAGGCCTCGGGCAAATTGCAGCTGCTGTGCTACAAGAATGAAATCGAAGCGACCTTGCGCACCCCTGGCTTGGCGGGGTTTCAACTGCTAGGCTTGCAGGATTTTCCGGGCCAGGGCACCGCGCTGGTCGGCGTGCTTAACCCATTTTTCCGGGAGAAGGACTACGTGACGGCGGCGCAGTACCGGCGCTTCTGCCAGCCGACGGTGCCACTGGCCCGCTTGCCTAAGTTCGTGTTTACCAACGACGAAACGTTCGAGGCTGCCGCCGAACTTTACCACTACGGCCCCCAAGCCCTACCGCAAACTACCCTCACCTGGACCGTTAAAACGGCGAATGGCTCCCTGGTAGCCCAGGGTCAGTTTGCACCGACGGCCATACCCACAGGGACCAACACTCTCCTAAGTACCGTGCGTTTGCCGCTGGCCAGCATCACCAAAGCAACCCAACTGACGCTGGAAATTGCCGTGCCCGGTAGCGCCATTGCCAATGATTGGAACTTCTGGGTGTACCCCGCTCAGCTGCCGACGCTGCCTAAAAGCGAGGTGTACTACTGTACCCGCCTCGATGCGAAAGCGCAGCAAGTGCTGGCGAAGGGTGGCCGGGTGCTGCTCAATGCCGCTGGTCAGGTGGTGAAGGGCAAAGAGGTAGCCATGAGCTTCACGCCCGTGTTCTGGAACACGTCATGGTTTAAGATGCGCCCGCCGCATGTCACTGGCTTCGTGGCAGATCCGACGCACCCTGCCCTGGCAGACTTCCCCACGGAGGCGCACAGCGACTTGCAGTGGTGGGAAATCGTCAACCAGGCCCAGGTGATGCACTTGGAAGATTTTCCAGCGGGCTTCCGCCCCATTGTGCAGCCCATTGACACCTGGTTTTTGAACCGCCGCCTAGCCTTGATCCTAGAAGCTAGGGTTGGCCCCGGCCGCCTGCTCGTCTCTAGTGCCAACCTAGCTCCCGCGGACAACGCGCAGCGCCCGGCGGCCCGGCAGCTTTACTACAGCTTGCTGCGCTACGCGCAGTCGGCACGCTTCAACCCGGTAACTGCCGTTGACTTGAGCGTAGTAAAAGACTTGTTCGAAACGCCCTCGCGTGAGCAGTTCAGCACCTTCACCAAAGGCAGCCCCGACGAGCTAAAACCGCAACGCAAATAATACTCAAATGTACTTGGTAGCTTGGCACCCGAAAAGCGCCAAGTTTCTGCCGTGATGTAGTCTTAATACACTACCTAGGTATGAGTGCTCCCGGTGAAGTTCATCAGGGTGGAAGTTCCTACCGCAGGTGACACTTACGACGTATAGCTGCTTAAATAAGCTTGTAATATTACCGACAACCTCCTTCAGAATTATAAACCCTTACAGCCACCCAACAACATACTGCCGCGCATGAGAGTATTTCTCCTCTTGACAATCTTACTGCTGCGAAACGCCGTTTTGTCTGCACAATCGATTGAGTTAGTTAACCCCATCCTTACTGGCTTTTACCCAGACCCTAGCATTGTAAAGGTGGGGCCGGATTACTACCTGGTAAATTCCACGTTTTCCTACTTTCCCGGCATCCCCGTGATGCACAGCCGAGACCTCAAGAACTGGAAGCAGGTGGGCAACGTCATCAGCCGACCTTCGCAGATGAACTTTCTGGGCGACCGGATGACGCGCGGCTTATTCGCCCCCGCCATTGAGTATCACAATGGCACCTACTACGTCACCTGCACGCTCATCGACCACAAGGGTAATTTCGTGGTGACGGCTAAAAACCCCGCCGGCCCGTGGAGCGACCCGACTTTCTTGCCCGAGGTGCGCGGCATCGACCCCTCGCTGTACTTTGAAGGCAACAAGGCTTATGTCATCTACAACAGCGACCCGCCCGGCACCCCATTGTACGACGGGCACCGCTCCATCAAGATCATCGAGCTGAACCCGCAGACGCTGCAAACCGTGGGCGAAGCTAAAATTGTAGTGAACGGGGGAGTAGACCTGAGCAAAAAGCCGGTCTGGATTGAGGGCCCGCACCTGATGAAGCGGGGCGACTGGTACTACCTCTACGCGGCCGAGGGTGGCACGTCGGTGAACCACACGGAGGTGGTCTTCCGCAGCAAGGCACCCCTAGGTCCGTTTGTGCCCTACGAGAAAAACCCTATCCTCTCGCAGCGCGAACTGCCGAAGGACCGCAAAGACCCCATCACCTCGGCCGGCCACGCGCAGTTTGTGGAAGGCCCGGATGGCAAGACCTACGCCATTTTCCTGGCCGTGCGGCCTTACGAGGGCAACTACTACAATACGGGCCGCGAGACGTTTATCGTGCCCGTGGAGTGGAAGGACGAGTGGCCTGTAACAGTGCCTGGCCCTAACGGGGTGCAGTACGCCTACAAAGCCAACTTCCCCGAGGTGAAGCAGCCCGGCGCCCTGCCGCAGAGCGGCAACTTCAGCTACACGCTCACTTTTGAAAAGCAGCTGGACCCCGCGCTGCTGTTTTTGCGCACGGTCGATAGCACCAATTTCTCACTGAGCAAGGCCAAAGGTCTCACCCTGAAGCTGAAGCCGGAAACCTGTGCCGAGCTGGGCAACCCGGCCTTCATCGGCAAGCGCCAGCAGCACCTGTACGGCAGCGCCGAAACAGAGCTGACGTTCGCCCCGAAAGCGGCCAATGAAACGGCTGGCCTAGTGGTGTTCCAGGACGAGAAGCACTTCTACTACCTCTGCAAGTCGGTAGACAAGGGCAAGCCCGTCGTGCAGCTGTTCAAGAGCACGGCCGAGGCCAAGAACCCGGAGCTAGTAGCCAAAGCGCCTTTGAAAGCGGCAGCCGGCAAGGTGCAGCTGCGCATTAATGCTGACGGCGACACTTACAGCTTCCGCTTTTCGGAGGACGGCAAGACCTATACGTTGCTGAAAGACAAGGTGGATGCGCGTTTTCTGAGCACACAGGTAGCGGGTGGGTTTATCGGCTGCCTCTATGGGATGTACGGCACCTCGGCCGGGCAGTCGACCACCAACACAGCTGCCTTTAAGTGGCTGAAATACGAAGGCCACGACCCGATGTACAAAAAATAATACGCGGCCCGCTACGCTCCCACCCTCCCTTTATGCGCTTATTCCCACTCCTTTGCCTGCTGGCGCTGCCGCTCGTCGCAGCCCATGCGGCCCGGCCCATCCGTATCAGCAGCCCCGATGGGGCCGTGCTGGTGACG
>NZ_BMHT01000003.1:0-691 GCF_014641455.1 Hymenobacter cavernae | reverse complement strand
CCGTGCGCTACCGCCAAGCCGAGCTGCTGCGGCCCTCGCACCTAGGTCTGCACCTGGCTAGCGCCGACCTCACGCAGGGCCTCAAGCTAGCCAAAGCCGACAAGGTGGAAGCCGTAACCGACGACTACCAGTTAGCCACCGACAAGCGCACGAACTGCCGCTACCGGGCCAATCGGCGCGTGCTCCATTTTGCGGGAGCGGCCGGGGCGCCGCAGCTCAGCGTGGTGTTTCAGGTGTCAAACGACGGAGTAGCGTTTCAGTACCTCATCGAAGGCAAAACCACCGACGTGCAGCGCATTACAGCCGAGCGCACCACGTTTCACCTGCCGGCCGGGGCCAAAGGCTGGCTGCACCCGCACGCCAAAGCGCAGACCGGATTTGCCAATACCCAGCCCTCGTACGAGGAATACTATGAGCGCGGCGTGGCGGCCGGCACACCCTCTACCATCGGGCAGGGGTGGTCGTTTCCGGCCCTGTTCCAAACCAACGGACACTGGGTGCTGCTGACCGAAGCCGGCCTGGACCGCACCTACTGCGGCACCCACCTGGCGCACGAGTCGCCCGATGCCGAGTACGCCGTAGCCTTTCCGCAGCCGCCCGAAAAAACCACGCCCGAGGCGGCCCTGCTGCCCGAAAGCCGCCTGCCGTGGCGCACGCCCTGGCGCGTCATTGTGCTAGGTGCTTCACTGGC
>NZ_BMHT01000002.1:394604-943136 GCF_014641455.1 Hymenobacter cavernae | reverse complement strand
GCTACTCCCTCCTTTTTTGCTTCCGTTTGAAGCCTTGGTTCGTTTTGGGAGTGCAAAGGTACAAAACTTAGTTAGAAAAACAACCAAGCAGTAAAACTTTTTTTTCTCCTTCGTCTTCTACCCCCCTTCCACTCGAAGGGGGCTGCAAAGATACTACCGGCTTTTGCCTCGTGTCAAGTACACAGAAAACTTTTTTTGAGAGTCTAGGTGCCAGTAGCAGCCAATACCCTTGCCTGTTCCCTCACCGCGTTTCGGTTTGGGAGTGCAAAGATGCACGCTCAAGTTAGAGTTTCCAAACCTTAGTCAGTTATTTTCGTCTGATCTCCCTTTTCCTTAGATCTAGTTTTACGAGCATCTTTTACAAGATACTGATATTTAACCTAGTAAGTACTCACTTTTTGCGGATAAAATTCTCTTCAAAAAATATTTCTCGTAAGTTAGGTTGGTAGCGTCTTAGCCGCTTGATGTCATATTGATAAATCACTTGCCCTAGACGGCGCAAAAAAGGCAAGCCAACAGTTGTATACTCGTAGACGCCATCATTGATTACTCCGTCTTGATTAACATATAACGCACAGCTGAGCAGGAACTCGGTGTGATGAGTAGAATCAGCGAAATAAGCTATATCAGCCAAGTAGCCGTGCGACATGCCCACTATGTTATAGATACGTAGTTCAGGCCGAGTAGCAATTTGTGCGTTACGACCATAGTATAGGTACTTCTTATAGGTATCGAAATAGGAACCTGTACTATAGGGCTTGAAGCCAGAACCATGCGGTGTACTGTGTAAATAGTATCGTAGAAATTGGTAGTCTGTAGCGGGTAAGTTGAATCGACTAGCTTTAGGCACAGCAAATGGGAACATCACAGTTTTGAGTATGTCGGTGATATCCTGCAGTGGCAAGTAATTGGCAGTCGTGAAATCGTAAGGTTGGTGAATCAGCTTCCCACCTGCTTTATAGGCTTTACCTTTTGTAACGTGCCCTAGGGGAGAGCTAAAACTTCTAGAGTTAATAGCGGCTGGTTGTTTGTAAAGGACCCGACTATTAGCATCATAAAAGGAGATTGGATTAGTACATCGGTTAGCAGCCGTATCGCAGGGAGCAAAGCGGCGGACGATACGAATCTGCGAGTAACCTAGGTTCCAGAGGTGTTCGTTGAGTGGGCGCTGACCTACGAATTCATAGAGTCGATTGTAAGCGTTGTTGTCGCTCGCAAGCAACATACGCTTTATATAATTGCCTACACTGTGTTGATAATCAGAATCAGCGGTGGCAACATAAGGGACAGCCGTTTGACAACGATAGGCGATACCGGTGACCATCGGGCTATTACGAGTGACACCTAGGCTGCGCAAGCTGTTTAGCTTTTCTAGCGCCAGCACCGCAGTTGGTAGCTTGACTAGGCTGGCAGGATCGAAGTACTGACGGGGGTTAAGACGAAAGTTGTGTTGGGTGAAATGAGGCTGATTTTTCTCGTCGCGGTCAATTTGCGTGTAGATGATTTGCAGCTCATAAGTAGCAGCGCGCTTGGCAACAGCCGCTAGTTGAGCATCGGAGTAGAGCAGGCTATCCAGCAAAGGGGTAGTACGAGCAGCGGTGTTAGCTCTTGGTAATGGGGTCGAAGAAACGCAACCTAACTTACTGAAATCTAACTCACTGAGGTCTGCAAGCATCAATAGCCCAAATAGTAAATGCGGAAAGCTCGTTAGGCGTTGCTTCATCTAACCTTATCTATTCTATAGCACAAAGAGCAGGAGCTAGCTTGCAGGGGCAGTACGACGGCGCGCCAAATGCAAATTGGAATTGTTCTGGCGCCAATTATAACCAGTGCCAAAAGGTAAGGGCTGCGGTTTGTGTACTGAGTCCTGATACGCCTCGGTGAGTACCGGTTGATAGTACTTAGCGAAAAGATTGATCGGCCTGCGGTACGTGCCATAGTACGTAAAACGCCACTTATCAGGGCGAAAGTACTTTAAGGCAATGCCAGAATCATCTTGCAGAACGTAGCGGCTGTTCTCTAGAATCAGGTGGCGAACCTTAGAGAAATAGACCTTGTGCATGAGGTAAGTGGCTGATTTCACGTAGGTAGTCAGCGGACCTAGGGTGCGGACGTAGCGCAACACAGCTTCTTTGGTGATACCTAGCTTCCAGTCGCTGAGATCGGCGGAGAAGTAGTAGACGGTTTTTCCCTGACCGTTTTTGTCGGCGAGCTTAAGCTCAACGCCCGGAATAACTCGCGGATCGGGCTTGCGGATCACGGCTGTATCGACAGGCGTGAGCTGTCCGGCGGCATCGAGCTGCACGTAATTTACCGCCGTTATTTGCTGATCGGTGCGGGCAGCAAAAAGCATCAGAAGCGGCAGGGCACCGTCGAGCTCAACTGACTTTAAATCCACGGCCATGTCGTTGGTGCGGAAAAAGCTGAAGTTTAGAATCGACCATAGCGAAGCTTTGACAGCCGGAAACAACGCCGGGTTCTCAAGCGTGCTGCGCTGCGGCACCGTCCCAACAGGTTCCAAGCCGACCAGCACATAGGTCTGGCTGGCAGGAAACAACGTCACGACATTCAACAAATCCGGGCCGCTGAACGGATAAAAAACCGTAGAGCTGGTGCGCCGAACAGAATCTAGCTCTGTTGCGGCCCACTGCTGGATTTTAGTGGTTCGGGTCTGATGGTAATTGTCCCAGCTTTTATCCGCATCAGTCGCAAAAGCCTGCCATTCGGGCTGCGTGGTAAGTTGGTGCAAATCACTCTGCGTGCGAACGGGCATTCCGGCCAGAAACGTAGCTACATCTTGTTCCGCGGTAGGCTCAGGCACGACCCTAGGTTTGGAAGAAGGCGCGGCAGCGGAGTCGGGTTGCTGGTGGGCCGGACGGCTGATTACAACCGATGACTGCGGAGAAGAAGCATTGTGCTCAGAGCAGGCGCCACACAAAGCCAGGAGAAGGAGCGGAAAGAACCAAGCAGCAGGAACGCGCATATTCTTCGCAAAAATCGCGGGATACATAAGGAGTTAGTAGTCGAATCAGGCCGCAAGATACTTTCTACGGCTGTGGCTACGCATGGCAGGCGGTTTGCCTCAATGGCTCTGCACGCCCTAAACGGCTGACATTCTTCTACTAACGCCATACGCCCCAGCTCCGATCAGCACAGTTAATAAGCCATAAAGCGACTCCATTGGCTTGTCTCGCAGGATAAAAATGAGCGTCCAGCCGCTCAGACCGAGGAAAAGTAGTGGCGTCAGGGGATACGCCCAGGCGCGATAAGGCCGTGGCAGCTCGGGCTCGCGCCAACGAAGCACGAACAAACCTAGCACGGTCAGAAACGTGAACAAGCTAAGTACAAACCCAGCGTAGAGCAGAACGTGCTCGAAGGTGGAGCGAATGGTGAAGAGCAGCGTGAGCGCCGATTGCATGATCATGGCTCGTACTGGAATACCGCGCTTGCTTACCACCGCCAGACTGCGCAGCACCGGCAGATCTTCGCCCATCACCTGCACAATACGAGGGCCGGCAAAGATCATAGAGCTTACCGTCGAAATCAGCAGGACCGCAATTACGGCGCCCATCAGACGCCCGATGGCCGAACCAAAGATCTGGTTAGCAGCCAGGTATCCTACTTCCACCTGACCACCTAGCTTTGCTAACGGTGTAGAATAGAGAAAAACGAAATTGAGTCCCACGTATAAGAGGAGCACCAGCGCCGTGCCGATGAATAAAATGCGCGGCAAATTGCGTTGGGGCTGCTCGACTTCTCCGGCCACATAAACCGCCGCATTCCAACCGGAATAGGCGTATGACACATACACGAGCGAAACGGCAAACGCCGGGCTTATTACCTGGTGCCAATCAGCCGTTTGCGGCACGAATGACAGGGGCTGTGGCGTGGCAGTCAGCAGGCCGGCGCCAATGAACAGAACGAGCAGCAGCACTTTTATGAGCGTAACGACCACCTGAAAGCGGCTACCGGCTTGGCTGCTCGTGGCGTGGATGATCGTGAGCGTCAGCACCACCAGTACGGAGAGTACTTGCGCATTGAGGCTAGGCCATACGCTAGCCGCGTATTTACCTAGGGCAATGGCTGCCAACGCTGTAGGCGCGGCAAAACCCACCGTGGCTGATACCCAACCAGACAAAAACCCAACGACGGGGTGATAGATGTAAGACAGGTAATGATACTCGCCGCCCGAACGTGGCAACGCCGCCGCCAGTTCACCATAGCTTAACGCGCCACACAAGGCAATCAGCCCCCCAACCACCCACAGCATCAGCAGCGCGAAGCCGCTTTGGATACCCAGCACCTGAAAACCTAGGCTCGTAAAAACCCCCGTCCCGACCATATTGGCCACCACAATGGCAATGCCGGTGTATAAACCAATTTTATAGATGGGTTTGGAAGGCTGCGCCATCGGGATAAGCTAGGTTTTAAATATGCGCAACTTGCGTCAGTTCTTGCGCACAGTGGCCTAAAAACGAAAGTGTCATTCCGAGCAAAGCGAAGAATCTGAGCTAGGTACTTGCGCTCAGATTCTTCGCTTTGCTCGGAATGACACTTAAATCACCCCACCTGTTTCTAGGCTTTCGGACGCTTGTAGAGCGGTACTGTGCTGCACGGCTCGCCATACATGATGCTGGTGGCTACGGGTAGTAGCTTCTGCATGATGGCCACGTAGGCGTACGTCGGCACGGGCACATTGCCGCAGCCTTTCACTACCACTTTGGCGTCGCGGTACAACTCGGCGTCGATGGCGGCAATGGCTTCCTGAAATAGCTCCTGCTCCAAGGCTTCCAAATTACCGAATACGTAACGATGCGCATGATTTTGCAGCTTCGTGGCGAGCAGCATATACGCCCAGGTCGGCACGATGGCATCGACGGAGCAAATGATGGCTACGTTTTTTCCGTCGTACTGCGTCCAGTCGTGCGTTTTGACGAATTCGCGGAAGTCTTTCTCCCGCAGGATCAACCCTTGAAACAGATTATCCTTGATGTCATACATAACCCGCTCACCGGGGTGTAGTAGCTCCTCCAGGTTCAGCGTGGTCAAGGCGCTTTGCGCAACGCGGTTGATGATTTCTTCCATGATTTCTATGAGAGCTTAGGCTTAGCGTTTAGAAGTTAGAACTTAGCTAGGTTCTCAGCTCTAGGTTCTGAACTCTAAGCTTTATTCTTTGGTGTAGTCGTGTAAACTTCCTTTAAATAGAACGGCTCGTAGTACGCAACATCGTGAAACTCCTGGCGCTGATAGGCTTCATGGGCAAGCTCCCCAATAGCCACTGCCGACGGCTGGATGTTTGTCAGAAAGCCGGCATTAGGGTGTTCCGCCACGAGCGCCTGAAACTTAGCTGCCCCACTTCCAAAGAATAACAACTGATGGTGGGTCATTTGTTCGGCCAAGGTATCGGCCTCCAACACGAGTGGCGTAGGAGCTAGCACCTGCTGCCCCTCATGCGTGTACAGAGCCGCGTACACTTCCATGCGCCGCGCATCGAGCATCGGGCAATACAGGAAGTTTTCCGGTCGGCTCGTGTGAGCGGTAACCTGATGCGCCAGCGCCTGCAACGTACTGATGGCCAGCAAAGGAATATTCAGGGCGTAGCACAACCCTTTTGCCGCTGCCGCGCCAATGCGCAAACCTGTGTACGAACCTGGTCCGTCGGATATGGCCACGGCACCTAGGTCATGCATCGTGTGGCCGGTGTTCTCTAACAGCTGCTCAATCAGCAAGCTCAGGTGCGACGAATGCGACTTCTCCAGCCGCAGCTCCGATTGACCTAGCAGCGCTCCATTTTGGTGCAGCGCTACGGAGCAAATAGACGAGGACGTTTCGAGGGAAAGGATGAGCGTGGACATGACACAAAGGTATGCTGCTCTATTTCAACTAGCCGAAATTGGAACTCTAATCATTCCATCTTCAATAGAAAAACTGACGCATTGTTCATTTAGACGTGTAGCAATTCTACTTGTATAATCTATTACCTGCGGTTTTACCAACCGGCCTATATGTTTTTTAACAATAGGGTTAACCTCTATCCATTCTACTTCTCGCAACGGCCAAGGACCATTAATTTCGACATAGTTATCCACAGGACTAATTAACATTTGGCCCCAAGACTCGGGCTCTAAATCAGCTGAAAGTTTTAATCTAAACTGACAGCCAAGTCCATCTATAGCATCTATAACTGGTTTAATCTTCATTGAACCTTACATTAAAAAAGCAGCCCCAATATGAGGCTGCTTTCTTTATCTCACAAGTTCTATATGCTTACTTCCCTCCTGCCGTGCTCCGCTTGGCCTCGGGCCGTGTTTTGGCTTCGGGCGTGCCGGGTTTCAGCAGCGCCGCATACCTAGGTGCATCATTCAGCACCTGCATGGCAGTGAGCACATTGGGGTCGTCATCGAAGCTAGCTTCGATCTGGCCCTTCTGGAAGTAGTAGCGCGACACAATTTCCTGCTCCAGCAGCTCCCGAATTTCGGGTTTGAAGCGGGTCAGGTCGTTGCTTTTGTTGGTCGAAACTTTGCGGCGGATTGCTTCCAGCTCCGTTTTCACGTCGTCGTAGTGCTTCTCGTCCTTCACTTTCTTGGTGAGGTCGGCCAACGACTTTTCCGCGTCGGTGGAGTAGTTGATGTCTTTGGCAGCCAAGAACTGCGTGAACTTCTGATACTCCGCATCCGATACTTTGAACTCGCGCGCCGCCGGAATGGTCGCGTGCTCGGAACGGTAGCGCGTGGCGTAATCGAAGATATAGTTCTTTTGGAGCAGTACGCGGGTGATATCCGCAATTTCGCGCTCCTGCACGGCCACATCCGGTGCCACGCCGCCACCATCATATACCGAGCGGCCGCTGGCCGTTTTGAAAGCAGTGCGCAGAGAATCAGGCACCTTACCCAAGGTACCATCATCGGCGCGGTGCGCATAGTCGATTTCCTGAATGCAGCGCCCGCTCGGAATGTAGTATTTGGCGGTCGTCACCTTCAGCTGCGAGTTGTAGCTCAGCGGCCGAGTGGCTTGCACCAATCCTTTGCCAAAGGTCCTCTCTCCTACCACCACGGCGCGGTCGTAGTCCTGCAACACGCCCGATACAATCTCAGAAGCGGAGGCCGAACGGTTGCTCGTAATAATAACGACCGGAATATGGGTATCGAGCGGCGTGTCGAGGGCTTTGTAGGTCTTGTTCCACTCGGTCACTTTGCCCTTCGTGCTTACAATATCCAACCCCTTGTCAACGAAGACGTTGGAGATATTCACTGCCTCATTGAGCAGGCCGCCGGGGTTGTCGCGGATATCGAACACGATTTTCTTCGCGCCCTGCTCTTTCAGCTTCATCACCGCCATGCGCACTTCCTTGCCGGCATCTACGGTGAAGGAGGAAAGCTGGAAGTAGCCGATATCAGAAGCTAGCATGCCGTAATACGGCACGTTATCCACCTGAATCTTGTCGCGGGTGATATTGATTTCGATGGGCTTATCCTGCCCATAGCGCGTCACTTCGAGCTTTACAACGGAGTTAGCTTGTCCTTTCAACAGCTTGCTGATATCGGAGTTACTTTTCTTCTCCGTGCTAATGCCGTTGATGGTTAGCAGCTCGTCGCCGGGCAGCAAGCCCGCTTTTTGTGCCGGGTAGCCCTCGTAAGCCGACTGCACAATGGTGCGGCCGCTCCGCTTGATGACTTGGGCCCCAATACCGCCGTACTGGCCGGTCGTCATGGTGCGAAAGTCTTCAATGTCGTCTTCCGGAATGTAGTTGGTATACGGATCGAGCGACTTGAGCATGGCGTCGATGCCCGTTTTCACCATCTTCGCGGGCGTAATTTCGTCCACGTAGTAGGTGTTTACCTCCTTGAACAGGGTGGCGAAGATGTCGAGGTTTTTGGCAATTTCGAAGTACCGCTCGTTGTCGGCGGACCGGAAGGATACGAGCAGCACGCCGCCAAGAACGAGGCTCGCAACGATTTTTTTACGCATAGAGAAGGCGGGAAGCAGATAACACGCAACCTACGAAACCTCCGCCACCGCCGATGCAGGACGTGTTTCGCTCAGCAAACGCTCCAGCCCTGAAATTAACTTTTTTTCGACCAGCGCGAAAGGCTTTTTTTCCTTGCCGGTATAAATAAGTCCCAGTAAAGCAACGGAGTGCCCGTCGGGGGCTTCCGTAAGCCGATGCTTATTGAGACGATACGCTTCGCGCACCAGCCGCTTGAGCCGGTTGCGGTCGACGGCGCGCTTGAAGTTGCGCTTGGATACGCTAACTAATACTTGCGGCGGCGTTGAATTAGGTGCATCAGCCAGCCGCCAGATAAATCGCAGGGGGTATAAACCAAAAGAAGAACCCTGGCCGAAAAGCTCTTGGATAAGCTTTTTGCGGCACAAATGTTCTTCTTTCGCAAAGGAGTAGGAACGCGCACCCGGCGGCAGAGCAGACTGGGGCGACACGGCGGAAATCGTCAGCGGTTTAGCGCTTATGACGGCCTTCGTCGGATACGGTCAGGCGCTTGCGGCCCTTGGCGCGGCGACGAGCTATCACGCTACGGCCGTTAACGGTTTCCATGCGTGAGCGGAAGCCGTGCTTGTTGCGGCGCTTGCGCTGCGAGGGTTGAAATGTTCTTTTCATCGTCGTCGTATAATGCTATTCGGGGATGGCCGGCAAAGGTAAGGGGTTGAGTTGTAAATGCCAAAGCCTGACCTAGGTTTTGTTTTGGGTTACTGCTTTTACTAGATAATTGACTGCCAACTGGTAAGCTGGAAACGGCGAATTTACGTAGAAGAAACAGTCTTTATTGTTGGGCCACCTTTTGCTTGGATGCCCTAGCTTTACCTTCTCGTTTGTGCTCCCGCTTTCGGCCCTCTATGATCCACTATTACGTTTCTTTTGCCAATCCGCTTACTTTCTACGTGCAGGTGCAGATGACCTTTGAGGTTCCGACTACGGCGTCGGAATCCTTGGAACTACAGCTGCCTGCCTGGCGTCCTGGTCGATATGAGTTGCAGAACTTCGCGCAGAAAGTACAGCACGTAACGGTGCAGGATGCAGCTTCGGGCGAAAACCTAGCTTTTCAAAAAACCACCAAAGACCGTTGGCAAGTGGCCGGTGCAGCGGGCCGTACGGTGCAGGTGAGCTATAATTTTTATGCACACCAGATGGATGCGGGCGGCTCGTGGCTGGACGAATCGCAGCTCTACTTGAATGGTGTCCAATGCTTTATGTACATCGAAGGACGCCGGGAAGAAGCCTGTCAGCTTACCCTAGCTTTGCCGGACGGCTGGCAGATTGCGTGCGGCATGCCCCAAAGCGGCCCTAATACGTTGCAGGCCAAGAACTTTGATGAGCTGGTAGAATGCCCCCTTATCGCCAGTTCTACGCTTCAGCACCGCGAATATCAAGTAGAAGGCATTCCTTTTTACATCTGGATGCAAGGCGAATGCGCACCCGATTGGAGCCGGATTGTGCGTGACTTCACGGCTTTCACGGCCGAGCAGCTCGCTTTGTTTGGCGGTTTTCCGGTAGCAGATTATCATTTTCTCAACCAGATTCTGCCCTACAAACATTATCACGGCGTGGAGCATACCAACTCCACCGTGATTACCCTAGGTCCGGCCGAACTGCTGATGACGGATGGCTTGTACAAAGAGTTTCTGGGGGTGAGCTGCCACGAGCTGTTTCATACCTGGAACATTAAGAGCATCCGGCCCGCTGAAATGCTGCCCTACGACTACACGCGGGAAAACTACTTCCGCACCTGCTACATCGCCGAGGGCGTCACAACCTATTATGGTGAGTACCTGCTGGCCCGCAGCGGCGTGCGGACGGCAACTCAATACTTTGAGGAGCTGAACACCGTGTTGCGTAAGCATTACGACGACTACGGCCGCTTCAATCTTTCGCTGGCGGATGCCTCCATGGATCTGTGGCTGGATGGTTACAAAGCCGGCGTGCCCGACCGGAAAGTATCGGTGTACCACAAGGGCGCGCTGGTCGCTTTGCTGCTCGATCTGACTATCCGGCGCCTCTCCCACCACCAGCGCAGCCTCGATGATGTGATGCGCCGGCTGTGGCAGGAGTTTGGGCAAGCGGGCGTGGGCTACACCGAGCAAGACTACATGCGCATTGTGTCGGAGGTGGCGGGCCAACCAATGCAGCGCTACTTCGACCAGTTTGTGTACGGCACGGCGTCGCTGGAAGAGCCGCTGAACAAAATCCTAGGTTTTGTGGGTTGTCGGCTAGCAATCCGGGAAAATGCGTCGGCTTCAGAAGGCATTTTCGGTTTCCGCGCTACGGTGAAGAGTGAGCGGACGGAGGTAGCGGCTATTGCACCCGACTCGCCGGCAGCGGCAGCGTTAACTATCGACGACGAGATTATTGCCGTGAACGGGCGCCGTGTGGTGATGAACCTTCAGACACTGCTTTCGGCTGGCGCTGAGCAGTATGAGCTGAGTGTCTTCCGCCAGAATCGGTTAGTAGCTGTGACGCTGGTGGCTAAGGCTGAGCAGCGTTTTTGGCAAAAAATAACGGTAGAGAAACTCCCAGACGCCTCTCCCGAGCAACAAGCTAGCTTTCAACAGTGGCTCAAGCAGGCGTTCTAGTTTTTATTAATAGTTAGTTGGCGTTTCTAATGCTTCGGCTTCGTTTGTTACTGGCGGTGGCTTTGCCAACAACCCTGGCGGCGTGTACCTTCCGGATGCCGCTGGCTGAACGGCCACGCCCTATCGTGAACCCTAGCCCGCCCGTCGCACTTCCAACGCCTCCTAAGCCGCCGCACATCTATCGGCTAAGCCACTTGGATACGCTGGCTGTGCACCGCAATCATGTGCTGGCCCTTTATCCGGCTTCGCAAAGCGCTTATGATGCCCTACCTAGCCCCGCATGGATGCGGACCACCCAGTCAGACGAAGAGGGTGGTGAGCTAGACCTAGATCCGCAAAAGGAGGAAAGAAGCCGGCTGCGCAACGCCGGGCCGACCGTCCGTCGGGTGGGCCATACGCTGTGGCTGCGCCCAACTGCCCATGCGCCCTTACAGCTGGTGGACAACCCCGCGGAAGACTACGACCGCAACATTGCCTACGAATTCATTGCTTCGCTACCGAATATCAAGCAATGGCTGCTGTCGGTGCACCTATACGAAGGCGGCTACTACGTGCTGATTGACCAGCGCACGGGTCGCCGAACGCCTATCTGGGGGCCGCCGGCCATTTCGCCCAACGGTCGCCATTTCGTGTGCGGCAACTCCGACGTGCTGGCCCGCTACGAACCCAACGGCTTACAGGTGTGGGCGATGGATGGCGTACCGCAGCTGCTTTGGGAACGTGAAACGGAATGGGGCGTGCAGGAACCGCGCTGGCTTGACGACCACTCCATCCTCTTCCAGCAAGATTTCTACGACAAAGATGACGTCGACACACGCATCGTGCGGTTGAAAGTGATACCCTAGCTTTTAAGCTAGATGTAAAAGCAAAATGCCCTTCCACCGCTAGGCAGAAGGGCTTTTCTAATGATTTACAGCGGCTATTTATTATTCTGCTGACTTGGATTCGGGTTATGGCGAGGCTTGTTGGCCTGCGTGGTCCGCTCCTGCTCGCTGTCGCCGCCACCAGGGGCATTATTCCTGGTGTGGTTACCCGTTTCGTTGAGACCGTTCTGATTCAAGTTTTGCACATTCGCGCCATCGTTCCCACGGCTCTCGGGGTCGACGGAGGCATGCTGTAGCGCATCAGGACCTTGGGCAGTGCTCTCTTTCTGATTCGATTTGCTTGACGAATTACTCTTATGCTTTTCCATGACGTTCGGCGCTAAGGTGAGAAACAGACTACTCTTCTTACCTAGCTTAAACGCATTTAGTTGCTAAAAGCCCCGAATAAATCCTAGGCTTCGTCTCACTTCTTGGTGTAAGCTAAACCGTAGCGACTGTTGCTGTTGGCAATATTTTCACGAGTTCCGCAAACAGGTTTTCCCGCGCTTCAATCTCTTCTTTGGTGAGGTTCAGCAGACGCTCCGTCCCGAACTTCTCGACGCAGAACGAAGCCATAGCGGAGCCATGAATTACGGCGCGCTTCATGTTTTCGAAGCTAATGTCATCAGTCGCAGCCAGGTAGCCGATGAAGCCGCCTGCAAACGTGTCGCCGGCACCGGTTGGGTCGAATACATCTTCCAGCGGTAGCGCTGGGGCATAGAACATCTTGTTCTTACAGAAAAGCAGCGCGCCATGTTCGCCCTTCTTGATAACCAAATACTTGGGACCTAGACCCATGATCTTTTTGGCGGCTTTCACCAACGAGTACTCCCCCGAAAGCTGACGGGCCTCTTCGTCGTTGATGCTGAGCACATCGACCATTTCAATGGTCGTCAGCAGCTCTTCCAAGGCCACATCCATCCAGAAGTTCATGGTATCCATCACAATCAGCTTGGGCCGATTCACGAGGCGTTGAATCACAAGGCGCTGAATCTGCGGCGTTAAGTTGCCGAGCATCAGATACTTGCAATCCTGGTACGAATCAGGCAGAACGGGGTCGAAGTCGGCCAGCACGTTCAGCTCCGTCTGGATCGTTTCGCGCGAGTTGAGGTCGTTAGAGTATTTGCCGGACCAGAAAAACGACTTCTCGCCTTGCTTGATCTGCAAGCCTTGCGTATCGACGCCGTGCTCTTCCAGCAAAAGGATATCCGATTGCGGAAAATCGTCGCCGACAACGGCCACCATTTTCACTGGTTTTACCGAATACGAAGCCGACAGGCTAGCATAAGTGGCGGCACCACCGATGATCTTGTCGGTCTTGCCAAAAGGCGTTTCCAGCGCATCGAACGCAACGGTACCAATAACAACCAGACTCATAAGGAGAGAAGTAAAAAGTGATTCATGCAAAGATTGCTGTTGTGCACAACGGCACAATCATAAAAAAAGTCCCCGGAAAGAAATTTCCGGGGACTTTTCGTTTTCTGAAGTGGGTGGACAATGGGGTTCGAACCCACGACCTTCGGAATCACAATCCGATGCTCTAACCAGCTGAGCTATGACCACCATGTAGGTAATAGAGCGACAAAAGTAGCAGCCTAGCGGGTTTTTCCAAAGAGTTAAGGCACTTTTTTTATCAAAGCCGCCAAACATCATCGGAACGCGACCTAGCTTGTTTGGGTTTGTAACCACTGAACCTAGGTGATACCGTCTGGCTATCAGAGGCGCGGCTTAGCATCTGCCATAACGTATTGCGGCCACCTTCCGGCTCCGCGTCGTACCTTTGCGGCTCGTTTTCAAGTTACTGCCTTATGTCTGAATCCCCCACTGCCACTTCATTCGCCGATTTCAAGCTCAACAAACAACTCCTGAACGCGGTAGCTGAAGCTGGTTTTGAGCACCCTACTCCCGTGCAGGAGCAGACCATTCCGCTGCTGCTGGCTGGCCACGATGTGCTAGGTATTGCGCAGACGGGAACCGGCAAAACGGCGGCCTTTGGCTTGCCGCTCCTCATGAAAGTGAAGTACGCGCAGGGCATTCACCCGCGGGCCTTGATTTTGGCGCCTACCCGCGAGTTAGCAATGCAGCTCGAAACGCATTTGAAGCGCCTTGCCATCTACACCGACCTGCGCATCTTTGCCATCTACGGCGGGCTAGGTCCGAAAACTCAGATCGAGACGATTGCGAAAGGCGTTGATATTCTGATTGCTACGCCGGGCCGCTTGCTGGAGCTGTACCTGAAAGGCGACCTAGTGCTGAAGGAGCTGAAAACCTTGGTGCTCGACGAGGCCGACAAGATGATGGATATGGGCTTCATGCCCCAGATCCGGCGCATTTTGGAAGTTATTCCGAGCAAGCGGCAGAACGTGCTGTTTTCGGCGACGATGCCGGATAAAGTGGCAACTCTGAGCGAAGAATTTCTGGAGTTCCCGGTGCGGGTGGAAGTGACGCCGTCGGCCACTTCGGCCCAGACAGTGAGCCAGACGCTGTACCGCGTGCCCAATCTGCTCACCAAAATCAACCTGCTCGACTACCTGCTGCTGGACTGGGACACGTTTCACCGCGTCATGATTTTCTGCCGGACCAAGGAGCACGCCGACAACGTAGCTAGCTTTCTGACGCGGAAAGTAGTCGGCGAAGCCCGCGCCATTCACGGCAACAAGGGCCAGAACGTGCGCATCAACGCCATGGAAGCGTTCCGCAACGGTGAGCTGCGCTTCCTGGTAGCTACCGACGTAGCCGCCCGCGGCATCGATGTGCCACAGGTGAGCCATGTTATCAACTTCGACGTGCCGCTCGTGTATGATGACTACGTCCACCGCATCGGGCGCACGGGTCGGGCGGCGCACACGGGTGCGGCTATCACGTTTGCCAACGATGCTGAGATGTACCACATGGAGCGCATCGCGGAGCTGATTCACCAGGAAATCCCGGAGTTGCCGCTGCCGCCCGAAGTAAAGATAATGCCGACCACCTTCGACGAGCAGCAAGGCATGGATCGGGAAGTGGACGAGCGTCGGCGGCGCCAAGACCCTGATTTCCAGGGCGCTTTCCATGAAAAGAAAGTACCGCTTCAGAAGGATATTGACAAGCGCACAGGCCTGCCCTACGTGGAAGGACCTAACCGGAGCCAGAAAGGCAAAAAGAAGCGGCCTTCGCCCGGCAAAAGCCAGTCGCCAGCTGCGAAAGCAGCAGCCAAGCTGCGCGGCTCACGCCGCAAGTAGCAGGCTCAGTGGCAGTTGATCTATACAGATTGTTGCTACGCCAACCTAGGGTGAACCTGGCGTATTAGCATCTTGTGGCCAAAACCTAGGGTTGACCTAGGCTATAGCGGGAGTGCTTGCCGTGATTAGCCAGATCAGGGCGGCCCGGCGATATTGCAAGCTGATGAGCAAGTCCTTTTTCATATATTAATAGAATTTATCGGTCTTTATTTTCGATAAATCTAAGACAAACAAAAAGCTGGGGCAATACCTAAAAGTAGGTATTGCCCCAGCTTTTTGTTCTACAGCTGTGTTTGACTTCACGCAGCTAGCTTTTGCAAAAATCCTCAAAAGCCTCTTGCAAAAGCTAGTGGCTCAATGATGAAAGATCGGCAGGTGACTGAACCGGAAAGCCAGCAATGTGAGCGTAGCGCCCCAAAAAACGGCGCTCCAAAGCATGTGCAGCAAGATGCGCATCCGCGGAACGTGCAGCTGTGTGGCTATTACGGTACCGCCAATTGGGCTGAACAGAATGGGCGTCAGAAAGGCAATGCCCGGCATTCCGAAGCGCCGGAAGATGCGCACGATGCCGCGGCTCCGCCTGCTGAATACCGGCTTGCCGCGGAGTTGCCGCCGCCGCCGTTGGTGCAGAGCCCACGCTCGCCCTAAGCCCGACACCACAATGACACTGGTCATCATGCCGGCTACCGTGAGGCCCCAGGTAAGGCTAGGTGTCAGCCCGGCCGCCACGCCTGCTACCGGGCCGCCTAAAAACTTAAGCATGCTCAGCAGGAAAACGGAAAAATATTTTACTGCGTACGGTATCACGAAAACAGGTGTTTTTAAAAGCCCAGAGACCGTTTGTTCTTTATGCGGAAGTTAAAGATAACAGGTTGCAAGGTTCGCGCCTGTTTCTGGCGCCGGAAGTCTGACTATAACTTACTGCCGTACGACAGGTCGCCGGCATCACCTAGGCCCGGCACGATATAGGCCTGATCGTTAAGGCCTTCATCAATAGCGGCGACCCAAAGCGTAGCCTCCGGAATTTCCCGCGTGATGTAGGCTACGCCTTCCGGACTGGCAATGACGGCGGCAATGTGCACCTGCCTAGGTTGCCCAAAGCGCACCATGGCCCGGTACGTCTGTACTAACGACTTACCCGAAGCTAGCATGGGGTCAGCCAGAATCAGTACCCGCTCATCCAGACTGGGCGCCGTCAGATAATCGAGTTGCACCTGCACTTGGGCTGTGCCCTCAATGCGGTAAGCCGCCGCAAAAGCGCTCGGCGACTGATCAAAATAATTCAGGAAGCCCTGGTGAAACGGCAAGCCGGCGCGCAACACCGTGGCTAGCACCGGGAAATCGCGCAGCAGCTCGCCATCCGACTGACCTAGGGGCGTTTGTACCGTTTTGGTGGTGTAGCTGAGTTGCGAGCTGATCCGATACGCAATGATTTCGCCGAGGCGCTGCAAGTTGCGCCGGAAACGCAGACTATCGCGCTGCACATCCACGTCGCGTAGCTCCGCCAGGAAGTGGTTGGCGACGGAAGGTTCGGCGCACACCACATGTACACGATCCGGGATGGAAGAGGCGGGAGTAGAAGTCGGCGTTATGGTTTCCATAGCAAGTACCAGGGTTGACGGGTGTTTTTAGCAAGCGCCGCGTACGAGGCGGGCTTGGCCCCGAAGTTGGCAAAAAAACGAGCAATCGACGGTATCATGCCGCCTTCGAAATCGAGGATGAACCTAGGTGTGCCGGCGTGCCGGCGAATTACCTCATCGAGCAACACCAGCGGTGCGCCCGCCTGTTTGCCTTCCGGCGAAGCGGCCGCAAACAGATAGATCAACCCACGTGGATGCTTTACGAACAACGCTGCGGCCAGTAAGTTATTGGCAGCTGGCTCGCGTACTTCAAGCAGCAAAGCTAGGTTCCGGGCCTGCAAAGCCGTGACCAAAGAAGCGAGCTGCTGGTAGTGCCGGCCTTTCAGGCTGGCGACTTCCCCGCCTTTATGCAGGCGAAACAGCTGAATAAGCGCCGTTCCATCGTCGGTTGTCATTGCCATTAAGGGCGCTGGTTGCTGTTGATTACGCCGCAACCGACGCCGGTAATCCGATGCGTAACCAGCCAATAACGTTGTGTAGTCAGCGCTGAGGTCCAGCAGGTACGTGCGCCGCTCGGCTGATGAGAAACCAGGCGGCGGCTCAAAAAGCGCGTTGCTGACGTTGCTTTGGATGTAGAATTTAGCAAAACGCTTAGCAGTCAGACCTAGGTAATCGGCCAGTTCTCGGTGCTGGCTGGCGGCAGTCGTCAGCAAACCTAGCTGTTGGGTGAAGGCTGGCTGGTACACTTGGCGGCCCCAAGGGCGCCATTTCACCGGCAGCGGCAGCACCGAGCGGTAACTATTGTCAACGGTGCTCAGCTCTACCACGGCGTCCCAGTAGCCGGCAGTAGCCGCTAGCCACCACGAATAAGCGTAAGGCACTGCTTGCTGCGCCGCAGCCACGCAGGCATCCCAGGCAGCTAGGTTTATTTCGGAGTGGCGCAGGTAGCGGAGTGGCACGGTAATGTAGCGGCAGCAAGTACCATTAGTAATGATTTGCCCCTAAAATAAGCGTCCGTTTCTTACCACCCGGTCCGCTACATTCTCGCTACCACTCCGCCGCAACTGCGTAGGTTTGTAGGGCCGTGCCGTACTACCACCCAGCGCGCTGCGTTTTATCTACTTATGAAGAAATTCTTACTGCTCTTTGGTGCTCTAGGTCTATTAGCGGAGGGTGCTGCCGCGCAAACTACTCCGCCTGATGGGCCTACCTGGCTGGTGTTTGATAAGACGGCTCCAAAAAAGTCGGCGCCGGCACCCGCTCCTAAAACCACCCAAGGTGCCACTTACGTCCCGCTCGACCAAGACGTATACCGTCTGATTGACCGCTACGCTATTAAGTATGGCCCTGATACGCTGCACGATCCGCACACGTCGGTGCGGCCTTACTCGCGCGTCAGTGTGGCGCGGCTGGCGCTGCGCATGATGCAGGAGGATAGCACGACCAAAGCTAGCCTCTCGGCAGCCGACCGCTTCAACGCGGGTTTTCTGCTGCGCGACAACTGGAACTACACGCCCCAGGATTCGGCCCTGGGTCAGAACCAAAGCCAGCGGCCTTTGCTGAAGCACTTCTACCGCAATCAGTCCGACCTTTTCCACGTTGCTACCCCCGACTTTACGCTACGCGTGAATCCGGTTCTGCTGCTGCAAGCCGGCAAAGACAACGAAATCGGCGGCCTGCGCTACACCAATACGCGTGGTATTCAGGTGGAAGGCACCATCGATCAGCGCCTGGGTTTCTACACGTTTTTGGCTGATAACCAGATGGCGGTGCCGGGCTACGTGCAGCGCCGCATTCAGCGCGACCAGATCGTGCCGCACGAAGGCTATTGGAAGTACTTCAAAACGCAGAATGGCAGCCAATACGACTTCTTCTCGGCGCGGGGCTACGTTACCTACGCGGCTACCAAGCACATCAACGTGCAGCTCGGCCACGACCGCAACTTCATCGGCAACGGCTACCGCTCCCTGATTCTGTCGGATTACAGCACGCCGTATTTCTTTTTGAAGCTGAATACGCGGGTTTGGAAGCTCAACTACCAGAACCTGTTCGCGGAAATGACCGCCAGTCGTAATTACGGAGCCAACAATATCACGCCGGACACCTTATTTCAGAAGAAGTACTTTGCCCTGCACCACCTCAGCCTCGATGTCACTCCGAACTTCAACATCGGCGTGTTTGAATCGGAGGTATTTGCGCGCCGCAAAGGTGGCTTTGAGCTACAATACTTGAACCCGATTATTTTCTACCGTGCTATCGAACAGCAGCTTGGCTCGCAGGACAACGCTATCCTAGGTCTGGATTTCAAGTGGAACATCAAGCACCGGGCGCAGCTCTATGGGCAATTGGTGCTGGATGAGTTTGTACTAAGCCAGATTCGCGCCCGCAACGGATGGTGGGCCAACAAGCAGGCAGTGCAGCTAGGTGGCAAGTTCATCGATTTAGCCGGCGTACCGAACCTCGATATTCAGGGCGAGTTCAACTACATCCGGCCTTATACTTACCAGCACGAGGATCAGTACCGCAACTACCAGCACTACCAGCAGCCGCTCGCCCACCCGATGGGCGCTAATCTCTACGAGCTGCTCGGCATCATCAGCTACCAGCCGCAGGTGCTGCCTCGGCTAAACTTGGTGGCTAAGGCGATTTACACTGTGCAGGGCCAGGATTTGCCTACCGTACCTAGCTATCCGAACATTGGCAGCAACTACGGCAGCAACGTGCTTTACCCTTACACGATTCGCCCGACTGACGCCGACGGCAACCTCATCGAATATGGCTACCGTGTGGGCGATGGCAACAAAACCAAGCTGCTCCACACCGATTTTACGGCCACGTATCAAGTGCGTCAGAGCGTGTGGCTCGACGCCAAGCTGATTGCGCGTCACCAGACTTCGGCGCTGCCTACCGGGGTGAAAACCAACGAGGTATTTGCCACGCTGGCCCTGCGCTGGAACATTGCTCAGCGCCTGCACGAGTTTTAAACCTAGCCCAAGAACTCACAAACCTAGGTTTGCCCATGCGCCACGAATCCGCAACGCTCCTGCTCTACCGACCTGTTAATCAGCAGGAACTCGACCTGATAGCGGCTTCCGGATGGCTGGCATTTCCGCCGCGTCTACCGGAGCAGCCGATCTTTTATCCGGTGCTGAATGAGGAGTACGCTGCCCAGATAGCCCAGGATTGGAACGTGCCCTACTACGGCGTAGGCTACGTGTTGCGCTTCGCCATTGATGCCGACTATGCCGCGCAGTTCCCAATCCAAAACGTAGGCGACCGGCACCACGAGGAACTCTGGGTTCCTGCTGAAGAGCTGAATGAGTTCAACCAGCACATCTTCGGTCAGATTGAGGTAGTGAGTGTATTCAAAAGCTAGGTTATAACCCACAGCTTCGTTGTCGTCTGGCTAGCTGCACGTTGAATTTCGGAGAACACGAAATATTAGGCACCCCTGGGCTATCTTGCCGCCAACAGTATTGGTTTGCTCCCAACATTTCATTTCTCATGCCCAAGATCATTTCTCCTCAAGTTGAGTTCTTCGGCCTGCTGGCGCAGGTGAAGCAGATTGCCCCTGAAATATTCGATCAGCAGGGTCGTTTTCTGAACCTGCTGGAAGGCCAGTGGCAGTGCTCGGGCACGCCCCGCGAGTTTATCTCGCCGGTTGATGGCACTATACTCGGCGGCCTGCCCATGCTGAACCGCGACCTCGCGTTGCGCGCCGTACGGTTTGCCAAAGGAGAAGCCGCGAGCTGGGCCGGCACGGACCTCGACGAGCGAAAGCAGCGCGTTCAGGACTGCTTGGATCTGCTGCGCCAACACGTGGAGCTGATTGGCAAGCTGCTCATATGGGAAATCGGCAAAACCTACAAGCTAGGTTTCACCGACATCGACCGCTGCATCGATGGCGTGCAGTGGTACGTGGATAATATTGAAGGCATGCTGGATAAGCGCAAGCCGCTCGGCCTTGTGAGCAATATTGCCTCCTGGAACTACCCGATGTCGGTGCTGATGCACGCGGTATTGGTGCAGGTGCTGTGCGGTAACTCCGTGATTGCCAAAACCCCAACTGACGGCGGCTTTATCTCGCTGAGCCTAGCTTTTGCCCTCGCTCGGCGCAGTGGCTTGCCCGTGACGCTGGTGAGCGGCCCCGGCGGAGAACTCAGCGACGTGCTGGTGAAAGACGACCACGTCGACTGCTTGAGCTTCGTGGGTGGCCGCTACAATGGCCGCAACATCGCCGATGCGCTGGCCTCGAAGCACAAGCGCTACATGCTGGAGATGGAAGGCGTGAACACCTATGGCATCTGGAACTTCTCGGACTGGCAGACCCTAGGTGACCAGCTCAAAAAAGGCTACGACTACGGCAAGCAGCGCTGCACGGCCTACGTGCGCTTTGTGGTGCAGCGTGACCTTTTCCCGCAATTCCTGGAAACCTACTGGAATGTGATGCACTCGTTGAAGGTAGGCAACCCCACCCTCGTGGATAACCCCGGTGATCAGCTCCCCGACCTAGCTTTTGGCCCCGTCATCAACTCCAACCAGGCCGCCGACCTCAACCGCTTGTATGAGAATGCGCTGAAAACCGGCGCGACGCCGCTGCTGGAAGGCAAGCTCGACGACAACCTTTTCCTGCCCGGCCAGAACCGTTGGTCGTACGTGGCGCCGCGGGCCTTGGTGAACCTGCCGCGCCAAAGCGAGCTGTACTTCAAAGAGCCCTTCGGCCCTATCGACTCCATCGTGCTGGTCGACCGCGTAGAAGAGCTGGTAGGCGAAATGAACATCTCGAACGGCGCCCTCGTGTCGGCCATTGCCAGCGACGATGAGCAGCTAGCCCGCCGCACCGCCAAGGAAGTTCGCGCCTTCAAGGTTGGCATCAATAAGCTCCGCTCGCGCGGCGACCGGGAGGAAGTGTTTGGCGGCCTGGGTGAGTCCTGGAAAGGCGCTTTCGTAGGCGGCGCGCTGCTGGTGGAAGCCGTAACGGAAGGCGACAAACCCATTCTGGGCAACTTCGAAGAATCGCTCCTGTTGCCAGACAAGATCTAATAGTCCGCTTGATCTGCGGCGCTAAGCTATCTGCACAAAAGCAAGAAAGAGGCACCTATTGCAGGTGCCTCTTTCTTGCTTTTGTGCAGAACCTAAGTTGGTGGTGCCAGCTTCAGGAAAGCTTCGCTGTTGCCGTTGCGCTGGCTGCTATTTCCTTCACCATATTAGTCGAGCCGATGACTAGCGCACTACGCTGGTGGCAATCGGTTGCGACGATATCAAGTATAGGTGTACCGTTAGCATCCGCTACGGCGGCGCCGCCTGCCTGTTCAATAAGGAAAGCCAGGGGGTAGCATTCGTAGAGCAGGCGCAACTTGCCCTGGGGTTTCTTCTTCGTAGGCGGATACAGATAGATGCCGCCCATCAGCAGGCTACGATGATAATCGGCCACCAAAGAGCCTACGTAGCGCCCGGTATAGCCCTTACGCTTGCACTCCATCAGGTACGTGCGCACGTACTCGGGGTAGTCAAACCAGTGCCCTTCGTTGCAGGAGAAAATCTTTCCGTTCTGCGGAATAAGCAGGTCGGGGTGCGAAAGGAAGAATTCGCCTAGTGAGTGCTCGTAGGTGAAGCCGACCACCCCGTGCCCGGTCGTGTAAACCAGCATAGTGCTGGAGCCATACAGCACGTAGCCGGCCGCAATCTGCTTGCGTCCACCTTGCAGGAAATCGTCTTTGGTAGCGGGCGTGCCAACGGGCGTAATCCGCCGGTAGATCGAGAAGATCGTTCCGATTGGCACGTTCACGTCAATGTTGGCCGAACCATCAAGCGGGTCCATTGCCACCACGTATCTTCCCTGGTTGTTCCCCGTTTGGATGATTTCATCTTCCTCTTCCGAGAGAATAGCGCAGGCCTGTCCGCCGTTCTTAAGCGCCCGGATAAAGCGAATGTTAGCGACAACATCTAGCTTCTGCTGCTGCTCGCCCTGCACGTTTTCGGTGCCGAAAGCCCCCTTCAGCTCCGAAAGTCCCGCCCGATTCACCTCACGGTTGATGATTTTTCCGGCCAGCGCAATGTCGCGCAGCAGCTGCGAAAGCTCACCGGTGGCATACGCAAACTCGCTCTGCTTGCGCATGATGTAGCGCTCCAAGGTGGTACCAACCGGCTGTGCTAAGGCGTTATCGGGGTTCGTGCTCATAGGGAAATTTTAGCGTTAGTTCACTTACGGACTATAGCAAAGGGCCTTGTGGCTAGTGCACCATTGTGCTCACTCTGCCAACAAGACCCTTCTATTCTGTTGCGTCGAGATGACGCTAAGCACACGTTCTACTGTGCTTGCTTCTGCGACTGCCACAGTACTACCTGCCAGCCTTTCTTTACATCCTTGATCTGCACCACCACATACTTCAGGCGCGACGGACTCGTCGAGCCGTCCGGTTTGGGCGGCGAGGTGATGACAATCGTACCATTGACAACGGCCGTGTTGCCGTCATTATAGGCGCGCACGTTCAAGGCTTCGATGTCAATCTTGCCATACTGGCTCTTGCCGTCGCGGATCGACTGAATGTAGCTCGTCTTCGTGTCCTGGTGGCCATCGGAGTGGGTGTAAACCAAGTCGTCGCCAAACACTTTTTCCAAGACGGCATAATCCTTCTTCACTTGTGCCTCAAAGCGCTGACGCTCTAGTGCTTCTACTTCTTTCACAGCGGCTTGGTCTTTTTTGGTTTGGGCGAAGGTGAAAGCTGGCAGTACGAGTAGCCCCACCACCAGCAGCAACAATAGTTTTTTCATAGGAGAAAGAAGAGCTAGGTGACAATTAGGCTTCATCTAGGTCTATTGGCTTCATCCGTGGCACCAGGAAGTGCATGATAACCCAAGCGAACAGGTAAGCGCCACCGCAGATCAGGAACATGATAAAGTACGCCTTATCCAGCTGATTGATGCTTTCATAATACACGAACATCTGCTTCTGTACCAGCGCCGATAGCAGAATACCACCTAGGCCACCAGCCATACCGCCAATACCCGTGACGGAAGCCACTGCCCGGTTGGGGAACATATCAGAAACCGTCGTGAAGATGTTGGCGCTCCAGGCCTGGTGCGCCGCCGCCGCAATACCGATTACCAGCACCGCCAGCCACATGTTGATCTGACCTAGGTATTGCGCAAACACAATTGGGAATACGCACAGCGCAATAAGCAGCATCGAGGTTTTACGGGCCTTGAAAGCAGGCCAGCCGTTCCGGATGAAGTTCAGCGGAATCCAGCCGCCACCTACGCTACCAATACTGGATAGGATGTAAACCACCGCCACTGGCATAGCAATGTCAGTACCCTTTAGACCATATTGCTTGCTCAAGAAGTCGGGCAACCAGAACAGATAAAACCACCAGATTGGATCGGTGATGAACTTGCCCAGCACAAACGCCCACGTTTGGCGGAAGCTCAACAACTTAAACCAGGAAACTTTGGGCTTCGTCTCGATGGAGACTGCCGCCAGATCATCCACATCACTGTGGATGTACTTAAACTCGGCTTCGGTAAGTTTGGCATGGCGGGCTGGCACTTCATAGTACATGAACCACAGAACAAGCCAAACGAAACCTAGGGCACCTGTGATAATGAAAGCCCACTGCCAGCCAATCGTTTCAGCGATAAGCGGAACTGTCAGCGGCGCAATGATTGCACCCACATTAGAGCCCGAGTTGAAAATACCGGTTGCTAAGGCCCTTTCCTTCTGCGGAAACCACTCAGCCGTGGTTTTGATAGCGGCTGGGAAGTTGCCGGCTTCTGTGATGCCCAGGAAAGCGCGCGCTACTCCAAAGCCAAACGTGCTGCTCACAAACGCGTGACCAATAGCAGCCAGGCTCCAAAGGAACGTCGACATAGCATACCCGATCTTGGTCCCGAGCTTGTCGATGATTCGGCCTACGCCCAACATACCAACCGAGTAAGCTAGCTTAAATGCTATTTCGATGTTGGCGTAGTCACCTGAGTTCCAATGAAACTCAGTTTCCAGATAGGGCTTCAGCAAAGAGATGACGGCCCTGTCCAGGTAGTTAACCGTAGTGGCAAAAAACACCAGTGAACAGATCGTCCAGCGGTATTTGCCAATAGTAGTGGACGTGGCGACAGGTGAAGATGGAGTCATCAAAGTCGGTCGTGAAATAGGTGAGCGGGACTTACAGCGAAGCTAGCCCTCAGCACCAACGCTGCGGGCTAGGAGCAGCGTTATTTTTTCAGCGTGTTGACGAACTGCATGAGCTTGGCAATGTTGGCGCTGAAAGCTTCTGTATCGTCCGCATTTTTGAAGAGCTGCGACCCCATACCTACCACGTTCACACCAGCTCCAAACCAATCAGCCAGGCTTTCATTCGTCGGCTCAACGCCACCGGTTACCATCAGCGGGATGTTCGGCATCGGGCCGCGCAACGCTTTGATGTAGCCAGGTCCGACCATGTTGCCGGGGAAGATCTTCACAATAGCCGCACCTTGTTCGGTTGCATTGTAAATCTCGGTGGGCGTCATGGCGCCGGGTAGCCACGGCACGTTGTGTTGCCGGCAGACGGCGGCTACTTCCGCCGTGGCCAGAGGCTGCACCATAAAGTCAGCGCCGGCAGCAATGAAGCGCTCGGCATCCTCGGCTTTGTAGATGGTGCCAATACCTAGCAGCATGTCCGGGCACTGCTCGGCTACAAACGATTGCAGCGCCGAGAAAACTTCAAAGGCCTTCTCTCCCCGGTTCGTGAATTCAAATACCCGAAGGCCGCCCGCGTAGCAAGCCTGCACAATGCGCTTGGCATAAGCAACATCAGCGTGGTAGAACACCGGGACTATCGGAAACTGCATGACGGCCGAGAAGGCATCAGCAGGGGAAAATCGAGCCATTTGATTTGATTGTTAAGTAATTACCGCAGCAGTCGACCGGAGGTATCGCCGCCTACAACCTGCTCCACTTCGGCAACAGTCGCCAGGTTGACGTCGCCGTGAATGGTATGCTTAAGAGCCGAAGCCGCTACCGCAAAGGTTAACGCCTCCTGTTCGGTGGGGTAAGTTAACGAACCATAGATAAACCCGGCAATAAATGCATCGCCGCCGCCGATCCGGTCCACAATCGGCACGATATCGTAGGCGGGCGTTTCCAGGTAATTCTGACCGTTAAAGAGAATGCCCGTCAATCGGTTGTGAGAAGCACTGAGCGTTTCCCGGTTCGTCGCAATGACTTGCTTGACTTGCGGAAATCGTTTTACCAGTTGCTGCGCTACCGATACAAAACGATTCTCCGCTCCGGCTTCCGCTTTGATACCGAACAAGTCGTCGGCATCGCCCTCAGTACACACAATTACATCGCAGCCTTCAACTAGTTCGGGCATTACATCCTGCGCTTTTTGTCCGTATTGCCAAAGGTTACGCCGGTAGTTGACGTCGGCCGAAACCGTGATACCTAGCTTGCGAGCAACCTTGATAGCGTCGCGGCAGGCCTGGGCAGCTGTGTCGGACACCGCGGCCGTGATGCCAGTCCAGTGAAACCATTGCGCGTCTTTCAGGATTTCTTTCCAGTCCAGCCACTCCGGTTGCAGGTTCGCAAAAGCCGAGTTGAAGCGGTCGTACACGATTTTGCTGGCCCGCATCGAAGCGCCTACTTCCAAGAAGTAAAGCCCCAGCCGCTCGCCACGAAACACGGTGTGCGACATGTCGACACCTAGCTTTTGAAAGGACTGAGCAGCCGCCTGGCCTAGCTCATTATCGGGGAAACAGGTAACGTGGGTGGCTGGGATGCCCAGCCGCGCCAACGATGCCGCTACGTTGGCGTCGCCGCCGCCGTAGGTTATTTCAAGATTATCCGTTTGTATGAATCGGTAATTCAGCGGTGGCGACAGCCGCATCATGATTTCGCCGAACGTTACCACTTGCTTCATTCTCAAAACCAAAGTAGGCCTTGGCATTGCCGTAAGAAATGTTCTGGATAATCTGACCGATCCAAGCTAGATCGTCGGGCAATTCACCGTTTTCCACGTCGTTGCCGAAGAGGTTGCACAGCACCCGACGGAAGTACTCGTGGCGCGGGTAGGAAAGGAAGCTGCGCGAATCGGTGAGCATGCCCACAAAGCGGCTCAGCAGACCCATGTTCGAGAGAGAATTCATCTGGTTCTCCATACCTAGCTTTTGGTCAAGGAACCACCAGCCCGAGCCAAACTGCACCTTACCTGCCACCGAGCCGTCGTTGAAGTTACCAATCATGGTAGCTATCAAATCGTTATCGGCAGGGTTCAGATTGTAGATGATAGTTTTGGCGAGACGATCCTGCGAATCGAGACGATCCAGGAACGTGGACAAAGCACGGCCTTGGGGGAAGTCACCAATCGAATCCCAACCAGTGTCAGGACCTAGCTGCCGTAGCGCACGCGAGTTATTGTTGCGCAAGGCACCTAGGTGGAACTGCTGCGTCCAACCCTTATCCCAGTCCATTTCAGCCAGCGCAATGAGAATAGCCGACTTGAACTTCAGAATCTCTTCGTGATTCAGGGCGTGGCCACCGCGAACTTTTTCAAAGATGCTGCTGACTTCGTCATCAGTATAATCGACGGCATAAATCTGCTCCAAACCGTGGTCCGACAAGCGGCAACCTAGCTTCGCGAAGTAGTCATGACGGCGCTGCAAAGCCGTCAGCAGATTTCCATAGGTATGGATTTCTACGCTGGCCGAGGCAGCTAGCTTATCCAGGTACTCGTTGTAAACCGCCGGGTCTTCAACCGCCATAGCCTTATCAGGCCGGAACGTCGGCAACACACGCACGCCGAACGAATCAGCGGCAATAGCGTGATGATGCTCCAAGGAATCAGCCGGATCGTCGGTCGTGCAGACGGTTTCTACCTTCATCTTCAGCAGCAGATTGCGCACCGAAAACTCCGGCGTGCTCAGCTTCTCGTTGCAGGCATCGTAGATGCGGCGGGCACTGTTGCCATCTAGCAGCTCCGTGATACCAAAGTAGCGCTGTAACTCTAGATGCGTCCAGTGATACAGCGGGTTACGCATGGTGTAAGGCACCGTCTGCGCCCACTTCTCGAACTTCTCCCAGTCGGAAGCGTCACCGGTGATGTAGCGCTCGTCTACCCCGTTTGCCCGCATGGCGCGCCACTTGTAGTGGTCGCCATAGAGCCAGATCTGCGTGATATTTTCAAACTGTCGGTCCTGCGCAATCTGATCAGGAGGAAGGTGGCAGTGATAATCGATGATGGGCATCTGCTTAGCAAACTCATGGTAGAGTTGCTGGGCCGTATCGGTCTGTAGCAGGAAGTCCTCGTTCAAAAAAGGCTTCTTCATGATAAGTAAAATTAGGGGCGAAGCTCCTCCTTCGCTCTTGGGTAGAAAGGTAGGAGCTTGCGTGGCAATTGCTTCCCCGTAGTCTCCTGCAATATGGCTATTTGAAGCTGGGATATTACAACGACACGCCCCGTTTCCAAGGAATAAAGTCAGTCTGGCCGTGGCGCACGGCGCTAACTTCTTCGCCACTAGCTACTCGTGCGACATATTCCAGGATGCGCTGTCCGGCTTGCTCAATGGTTTCTTCCCCATCGATAACAGTACCGGTGTTCACATCAATGATATCAGGCATGCGCTTCGCCAAGGCCGTGTTGCTGGAAATCTTCACCACCGGCACAATCGGGTTGCCGGTCGGTGTACCTAGGCCCGTCGTGAACAGCACGATGTTAGCGCCCGAGCCTACTTCTGCCGTTGTCGATTCCACGTCGTTGCCAGGCGTGCAAAGAAGGTTCAGACCTGGCTTCGTAACCAGTTCCGGATAATCCAGCACGGCTACCACCGGCGACGAGCCACCCTTCCGGGCCGCTCCTGCCGACTTCATAGCGTCCGTAATCAGACCGTCGCGGATGTTACCCGGCGAAGGATTCATATCAAAGCCGGAACCAACGGCAATAGCGCTGTCGCCATAGGCTTTCATTAGGCTGCTGAAGCGTTCAGCCGTTTCGCTGTCTACGCTGCGGTCTACCAGCTCTTGCTCTACGCCGCACAGCTCGGGGAACTCCGCCAGAATTACGGAACCACCTAGGGCTACCATCAAATCGGATACGTGCCCAACAGCGGGATTAGCGGAGATGCCCGAGAAACCATCCGAGCCGCCACATTCCAAGCCAATTGTCAGCTTGCTGAGCGGAGCAGGCTGTCGCTCGCACTTATCAGCCAGCATCAAGCCAGCAAACGTCTGCCGCAAGGCCTGACTTACCAGCGCTTCCTCGGTCCCGATTTTCTGCTGCTCCAGAATGTAGAGCGGCTTGTCGAAGTTAGGGCTGCGCTTCTTGATTTCATCCTGCAACATGCTCACCTGAGCATTCTGGCAACCTAGGCTCAGCACGGTAGCACCGGCTACGTTCGGGTGCGTGATGTAGCCGGCCAGTAGGCCGCAGAGCGTCTGGGCGTCTTGGCGAATACCGCCGCAGCCGCCTTCGTGCGAGAGGAAACGAATACCGTCGACATTCGGGAACAACCTAGGTCTGGCAGCATTATTATCAGCGCTGCGCAGGTCGGTTTCCAGAATCTCTTCTACTGTTTTGCCCGACTGCATCAGCGAAATCAGCTCCTGAGTTTGGGGCTGGTAGCTTTTGCGCCGAGCATAGCCTAGGTCATTCACCAGCGCTTCTTCCAGCACCTGAATGTTGCGGTTTTCGCAGAACACCAGCGGAATCACAAGCCAGTAGTTGGCCGTGCCTACGCGGCCATCGGAGCGGTGGAAGCCCATGAAGGTTTGCTGCTGCCAGTAGTCCACGTTGGGCGCGGTCCAGCTGCGGCGCTTCTCCTGGTGCTCGTCGTAGCTGTTAGTCGCGTGCTGAATATTGGCTGTCGTCAGCAAGCCACCTAGCTGAATGGCGTGCCGCGCCTTGCCTACCAGTACGCCGTACATCGTTACGGAGTCGCCGGGTTGCAGCGGCTGCAAAGCTAGCTTGTGCTTAGCGGGTATTTTTTCCGTGGTGGTCACGGTCGTTCCATCCCACGTTACGGGTGTGCCGATCGGCAAATCGGTCAGAGCCACCAGTACGTTATCGTCGGGGTGAATCTTGGCTACTAAATGTTTCATTTACTTAGCAAGAACCTTTTTGTTGAAATATGCTGCTACTGTCGGGTATGCACCTGCTTCCAGCATCTTTTGCAGGTAGTCACTTACCTGCTTGCCGAAGCCGGGTAGCTGGGTCAGATCATGCCCCCAGAGGGTTTGATTTTGCAGTACGGTAGTGGCTAGCTCGTCGGAGTTGAGGCGCGCCCAAAGGTCAGCAAAATAGCCCGCCTTTTCATCCTGAATAGGATACTCGGCCCCGTTCGCCTGGCCATACCACATATTGTCGCGCTGCTCAGTACCTTTCATAAATAGCAGATAGGCCGCAAAACCTAGGGCCATGCACTCCGGCACCGCATTGAAGCGCTTGTAGTAGTGCATCAGAGTAGGAATATTGCGCATCTGCATCTTCATGGTGTATTGCATGGTGATGGCAATCCAGCGGTGCTCCACGAAGGGGTTGCGGAAACGGTCCATCACCTGCAAGCCAAAGCGTTGCGCCACTTTTTCATCCACCGGATACGGAATACCAGGCAGCAAATCAGCTAACATCAGATTGCTGATAAAAGTACCCAACGTGTCATCTTCCATGGCAGCGCGCACCGCTTCGAAGCCGCTCAGGAAAGCTAGGCCACAGCTTAGCGTGTGCGTGCCGTTGAGCAAACGCAACTTCAGCTCGCGAAACAGATTGATGTCTGGCTGCACCACAACCCCCTTATCGACCTCCTGAAACGACAAGATTGATTTCACCCGCTCATCGCCCTGAATGGCCCACAGCAGGAAAGCCTCCGACATCGTCAGCAGGTCGTCTTCGTAACCTAGCTGCTCGGTGATGGTGCGGTAGGTAGCGGCATCGGGCTTACCCGGTACAATGCGGTCGACCAGCGAGTTACAGCAGGTATTGGCAGCTTCCAGCCAATCCATAAACTCGCTTTCGAGCCCATTGCGGTGCGCAAGCTCCAGCAGGATAGCCTCCAACTTGCTGCCGTTTTCGGGAATAAGCTCCGTCGGCACGATAACCAAGCCCTTCGACTTATCGCCTTTAAAAGCCTGAAAGCGAGCATACAGGAAAGCGAGGAGCTTGCCGGGAAACGATTGTGGCGGCGCCTGATGAATATCGTCGGGCACGAGCTGAATGCCGACCTCCGTGGTATTAGAAATTACAACCTGCAAATCGGGGTTAGCCGCGCACTTCAGGATTTCATTCCACTGGCTTTTCGCCGATAGCACACGGCTAATAGACGAGCAAACGACATTTTCATTTATGGTTTGTCCATCTTCGATACCCCGGATGCAAACCGTGTACATGCCATCCTGCCGATTAAAGGCCTCAATATCGCCTCCGTCGGTCGATTTCACCACAACGATGCGGCCGTTGAAAATACCTTGGCGGTTGGCCTTGTCAATGAGAAAGTCCGGCAAGCCGCGCAGTAGTACGCCGGTACCGAACTGAATTACTTTTTCGGGCAGGTCGAATAGTTTTTCCTCCGGCAATGCCACGGGCGCCTCGGTTAGGCTAGCCTCAAGAGAGCGAGATAAGTGCTTCATTTTGTGATCTTACGCTTGTGCTTTGGTTATAATTTACTGCTGCCTTTTCCCCATTTTTGCTGCCAGGCCGGATAATCTTTGGTCAGCAGTTTCTCGGGCCAGGTACCTAGGTAGAGATAGCCGGCGCGCCGTTCATTCTCTATTTCGGCTAAAGTATTTTTCTTTTCCGAATTCCGCCCCACATAGATGGGTTTGTTGGTTTCCAGATCATAGAAGCGGGCCCAAATGGTAGAACCTGCTTCGGGTACCATCACTCGGTCGCGCCCCGTGGGCTGACTTGGGTCTTTGATGTCTTTGACGGTATAGCCTGAAATCTTCACTTCATTGAGCCACGCCACTGCGCTGTCAATCGATTTTCGGACCTCTGTTGAGGGATTATCAACATCTATCAGAAACTTCACAATCTCCACGGTTTCATCGCCGCTGAGGGAAGCTAGCTCAAAAGCGCGTGCTTTAGCTGGTAGGAGCGTTTTCTCATCATGCTGCGCACACCAAGCAGTGAGCTTACCATTCTGCATGTACTGTGTCTTTAGAATGCAATCAATGCCACGCTCCACCGCTAGCTTTGCCTGCGGTACCAATGCCTGATCAACCAGCGTAAAATCACCTTTTTGCTCCACTAGGTCGCGCAAAATCTGCAAAGCGCGTAGCATCGCGTTGTCGTTGTAGGTGATCTGGTGCCGGTATAAACTGTGATCAGGATAGTATTGCGGAAAGCCGCCATTCGGGTACTGCATCTTCAACAGGTAGCGAATTCCGTTTTCCGCCGCGTTGCGGTAAGTCATGTTGCCGGTGCGATGAGCCGCCGCCAGTAAATAGCGGATTTCGCGGGTGGTAGCGTTGTTGTCGATGGTGGCATCGGGATGGCTCGACTCTTTACGGGCATTCACTTTTTCAGCCACACTAAGCGTATGCTCATAGCTTACTTTTACCCCATCAATGGCTTTAGGCCAACCGCCCACACCGCGCTGAAAGATTAACATGCGCTCGGCAACTGAATCTTTAACTACTGCCACGGGAACAGGAGCAGCTAGGGCTACTGCTTTCTTGTCAATATTCCAGCGGCCGCCAAATGTCCAGTTCGCCGTGATTTGCTTAGGGCTAGGTGCATCAGCCGCTGTAGCTAGGTTGTCTTTGTGCCACGCATAATCCCCGCCTTTGCGGCGGCAATTATAGTAGTACACGCGTCTTCCCCAAAGCGGAGTTCCGGGCCCGGACTTCGCCTGGTAAATATCAGCGTCGGCCATGTTCTTCGGGAAGCGGCAGTTAATTAAGTACAACTGAGACTCCCGATGAAAGCGACCTAGCTTGAAGTTGTCATCACCTTCGAAGGTGCAGTTCTTCAATACCGTCTTTTCGTCTTTGTTGCCCGAGCCATCGTGCCAAATAGCGGCCTCTTGGCTGTGGCAGATAAAGCGGCAGTTCTCTGCGTAAGCCCAGCCACGCGGGCAATAAAAATCGACGCCTCCTTCCATGGTGCAGTCGATGAAGTAATACAAGCCGGCTTCCACGTCCCAGGGGCTTACCGTGTCGCCACCTAGGGCCCGAAACGTACAATGGCGAACAATGAGGCGGATCGTGCCCGGCATCGTCCGAAGCGCCATTTGGTGCCCAGTCTTGCTGATCATTTTTTTACCGCCGGAAGCGGTCGGGCAATCGATAGTTACTTCACCCGTTGCGTCAAAGCCGTAGCTGTTAATGACGGACAGGTTTTCCAGTGTCACATCGGGGCTGTTGCGCATGTTCAGCGTCGCCACACCCCAGTCATTGGCGTGCGACTGGGGGTCGCAGTACCAGGCGTCGCGCGCTTGTGCATTGGTTAAAATTACCCCTTTTTCGCTTTCTCCTTTAAGAGCTAGGTTGTTTTTACCATCAATAAACACCTTCTCGCGGTAGGTGCCATTCTTGATGAAGATGGTCCGCAACTGCGTCGATTGAGCGGGCAAGCTGTTAACGGCTTCCTGAATAGTCCGGAATGCACCCGAACCATCCGATGCCACAATAACTTGTTGAGCCTGAGCAATGGGAGAAGCTCCCACTGTCAGGCTCAACGACAAGATCAATAAATACCAAAATCGCTTCATGCGTGAGGCCAGTAAGGCTAATAGGTTACACGAAATCTTCGCGCATGGGCGTGAATACATCTAATAATACACCTGCTTCCTGACAAAATACTCCGTGCCAGACGTTGGACGGTGCATAGAAAGTGTCACCAGCTTTCAGTGCTCGTTGCTCATCACCGACTACCACTTCAAAAACGCCACTCTCAACGTAGCTCATCTGGGTATGCACATGCTGGTGCAAGGCTCCAACGCTACCAGCTTCAAAAGACACTTTCACCAGCATCAGGCTAGCCTCGTAGGTAAGCACCTTGCGCCGGATACCCTCGCCTACGGTTTGCCAGGGTTGCGCATCGTCTTGCAGAAAGAAGTCGGTTGAAGCAGGAGTCATGAGAAATAAAGTTTCGAACTGTTACTGACTGAGCTACGGAATATTGCCAATGGCAATATTCCGTAGCTCAGTCCAGCTGTTTGCTTTAGTAGCCTTCGTTTTGTACCAGCGCCGGATCGGAGCTGAGCGTAGCCTGCGGAATAGGCAGCAACTCTTTGCCCTTGCCAGGCACGTATTCGGCAGCCAGACCCGAAGCAACACTTATGACCTGAGTTGCCGTTGGAGTAAGTTTGTACACCGTATTTACAGGCTTTGTGTTCGCAACATATTGTGCATCAATCGCCTGCCGCCAGTTCACGCGCGTAGTACCGCTAGGTGCAGTCGTGTTAGTGGGTGAAGGCCGGAAGAATGAGCGGCTCCACTGTAAGGGGCTGGCACTAGGCGTCCGATAGTACATATACAGCGGTACATTCTGGTACGGTGCTTCGCCTTTGGCCATCTTCTCGATGTTGGCTTTCACTTCGGTCAGCTTGGCATCCAACAGGTTCCAACGCAACAGGTCGTACTTACGAATTCCTTCACTACCGAACTCTAGGTAACGTTCGTTCACCAGAGTCTTGAAGAAGTCTTCTTTGCCGCTCAGGTTGAAGCCTGCTTGCGTCAGAGTCAGCATAGCTCGGCTACGGTTTCCGGCGTAAGCACGAGTGCGTACTTCCATCAAAGCATCCTGAGCAGCCTGCGTCGGACCGTTCAGCTCGTTCTCAGCTTCGGCAAACATGAGCAGCACGTCGGCGTAGCGAATGATAGGCCAGTTGTAATCTAGGTAGTTAACGGAGCCGGTTACAGCAGGCGTGTGCCAGTCGCGGCGGAACTTACCGTCGGTTATAGCATTCAAAGCTACACCCGATTGGAAGTTGCTGGTAGCACCTATTTCGTACGTGGTAATCGTGATGTCACGACGTGTATCGGTCGAGTCGAAGGCGTAGAAGTAAGGCGGCGCAATTGTAACAGCGCCCTGCGTAGAGCCATACGTACCCGTCGCATTCCGCAGACGTGGGCCGTTGTAATAACCTAACTTACTACCTGAAGCAACCGTGGCCGTAGCCATACCCACCTGGAACATGATTTCGTTGGCAGGTTCCGGACGTAGTTCGTTGATGCTTTGGAACACCTCTTTAAAAGTGGTATTCAGCTTATGTTCCGTCCGGGCAGTTGGCGTCATCATATCGACGCACTCCTGGCGGGCAATTCGGTAGTAGTCCAAGTAATCGGACGGACGGACCATCTGTCTACCCTTCAATGAGTAGCCTCCACGGAACAGGGCAATCCGAGCGCGCAACGCTTTTACTGCACCTTTAGTAATACGCTCGCTAGCCGTACCAGCACGTGAGCGCCACGGCACGAGCTTCTCAGCTTGTAGCAGATCATCAATTATATGCGACAGCGTCTCATTGCGGTCAATATTGGGCAAGTTGAAATCCTGTCCAGATACGGATGGGGTGTACTGCACCGGTACATCACCCCAGTTACGCACAAGCTCGAAGAGATACTGTGCCCGCAGTGTCAGCGCTTCGCCGTGCAGACGGTGCAGCGCCGCGGTATCGGCCGCTGATCCAGTGGTATAGGCAGCCATTTGCGGAATCTGCTGAATGCAAATATTCGTGCGCTCGACCCCCTGATACAACTGGTTCCAAGGGTTGTTAATTTCGGAGTTGGTAGCAAGAGCGCTGTAGCGTGCGATACTGCGGCGCCCGCCGTCAGCAGCCCCCGATGAACCGATCATCTCATCGGTATCGTAAGGGAAGTACATGCTCAATCGAGTGCCATAACCTTGGTCACCGGAGAGTGGATCGTAGGCACCGATAACAGCGGATGTTGCACCCGCTACTGTGCTGAAGGTATAAGCGGTCGTATTCAGAGCCACTGGCTCCACCTCGAGATAGTCCTTGCAAGAAGACACCAGGCCAGCGGAGCTAGCTATTGCTAGGGCAACGACGGTGGCTCGGAAGGGAAGAAACGATTTCATATATAAGATCGAGATCCGAATAGAAGTTAGAGAGAAAGATTCACGCCGAAGAGGAAGGCGCGGCTGCGTGGATAAGCAGCATAATCAACGCCTGGGGTGAGCGGCGAATTGCGACGGGTATTCACCTCGGGGTCGTAGCCCGTGTACTTAGTGAAGGTGTACAGATTGCTGGCCGTCACGTAGAAGCGCAGGCTCGAAATCTTGGCACGCGAAGTCAACGTCTTGGGTAGCGTGTAACCTAGGGTTACGTTGTTTACGCGCAGGAACGAACCATCTTCTACGGCCCACGAGTGCAAGAAGTAGTTTCGAGTAGGCGTCCAGATTTTAGCCCCTTGGTTTACCTGACGCAGACGTTCCAGTGAGGTAATCTCGCTGCCATCAGCTTCCAAGATACGGTAACGGTCGCTCATAACGTCGAGTAGGTTGCTGAACGAAGTGTTAGCCGTGTTCGATGTAAACTCGATTTTGTTGGCGTTGTAGACGTCATTGCCCAACACGAAGTTGAGGAAGATGCTGGCATCGAAGTTCTTGAACGTGAACTGCTGGTTCAAACCGCCTACTGCTTTCGGGTTGGCGTTGCCGATAACCGTGCGGTCATTGTCATCAATGGTATTGTCACCGTTCAGGTCTTTGAGCTTGATCAGGCCCGGACGCGGCGTGGATTCACCAGTTACCCCTGAGGCATTCACATATGTTTTATCCGGGTTTAGGGTCCAGCTACCAAGTGCACCGGCCGTAGTCGAAGGAGTATAGCCCGTGAAGTCGTCAGCAGTCAGGAAACCATCCGTGATATAGCCGTACATCTGTCCTACAGGCTGTCCAACCCGCGCTACATAGTCAGGAATCAACCTAGCTTCGGAACCAGCCCAGCCGGAAGCAATAGCCGGAATTTCGCGCTGGTCACCACCTAGGCTCTCAATACGGCCGCGGTTGAACGAGGAGTTTGCCGTAGCCGTCCAGGTAAAGTTCTTGTTCTGGATAATTGTAGCAGTCAATTGAAGCTCTACTCCACGGTTGGAAGTTTCACCGATATTCTGCAATTGCGAGGTATAACCTAGGAAGGCAGGGATCGGCTTGTTGAGTAGCAGATCGTGGGTTGTGTTGTAGTAGGCATCCGCCGTGAACTGTACACGGTTATCGAGCAAAGCCACGTCAATACCGATGTTACGCGAAGTCGTTGATTCCCACTTTAGGTTGGGGTTAGCCAAGCTGGTCGGAGCCGATCCGTTCACGATGCTGTGGTTGAGCGCATATGGAGCGCTGCCAGCTTGGAAAAGCTGGTCGTACAGGAAGTCGTTGATGCGGTTATTACCAGCCTCACCGTAGCTCAGGCGCAACTTCAGGTCTGATATAGCGGATACATCTTTGAAGAAGTTCTCACGCGAGATACGCCACGCTAGCGAAGCGCCAGGGAAGATGCCGGTTTTGTTCCCCTTCGGGAATTTAGAAGAGCCATCGACCCGGAACGTACCCGTAAACAGGTACTTATCATCGTAGGAGTACGTCAGACGGCCAAAGCCGGACAGCAAACGGTAATCCTGCGGGATGCTGGTCTGCGGCAGTACAGGCTGCGACGTCTGGCCAGCGGGCAGTACACCTTGGTTAATGTTAGCCAAGGCACGCTCCGCAGTAATGTCTAGCGGCAGAAAGTTCGTCTGGATGTACTGCTGATTGTTACGCTGCTGATAGATTTCTTCACCTAGCAGTACGCCAATAGAATGCACACCTTTAGTAACGCTGTAGTCCAACACGTTCGAGTTGTTGAGCGTATTCTGCGTGGTAGTCGTGATAGTAGCGAAGGGCAACTCAGCGTAGCCACCTGAAGCCTGACGGATCGTAGGCGAGTACTGGCCATTGAACGTGTTCAGGCCGATGTTGGTGATGTCGAAGCCAGCCGTTGAGCGGAAGGTCAGGCCTTTTGCCAGATCAAGGGCAGCGTTAGCGCCAATGTTAACGGTGCGGCGCTTTTCGTTGCGATACTCGTTATCAATCGTAACAATTGGGTTAGACAACGAAGAGTACTGCAAGAACTCTGGGTCGAATGCTGTTGGGTCCAGAACCGTTCCGTTCGCTTTAGGAACAATCAGAGGCTGATATTGAACCGTATTCCGTAGGCGTGATGTCGTGTTGGAGCCGCTGGTAGAAGTGCCGGCGCCGTTTGTACCCTGGTCGTTGAAGCGCATGTTCAGGCCAGCACGCAGCTTCGAGGTAGCTTTCGTGTCGAAGCGGAAGTTCACCAGGTTACGCGTATAATCGGAACCTCGCTGGATACCTTCTTCGGTGTTGCGGGTCAGGCTCAGCGAGTAGGTTGTCCCTTTTACACCGCCTGCAATAGATACGTTGTGTGTTTGTTGGAAAGCGCTGCGGCCAAATACTTTGTCCTGCCAATCAACGAAAGGAGCATTGCGGGCACCATTTGGTCCACTGATCGTATCGCTCATATAGTTGGAGCTACCAAACAGACTCTTAAAGGTTGGTAGGCCGTTGGAAGCAGTGCCAATAATGCGGGCACGCTCGAATTGGTAGTTCAGGTAGTCATCTGGCTTCAGCACACCTAGGGTATTCGTGATCTGGCGGAAGCCAGCGAAACCGTTATAGCTGATAACAGTCTTTCCTTCAACACCCTTCTTCGTGGTGATAATTACAACACCGTTGGCGCCACGAGCACCGTAAATGGCGGTAGCGGAGGCATCTTTCAGTACATCAACAGAGGCAATATCCTGAGGAGCAATTACGCTCAATGCGTTTTCAATCTGAATACCGTCTACTACGTAAAGCGGCGAGTTGTCCTGCGTAACGGAACCACCGCCACGCACGCGCACCTGCACGTTCTGGTTGCCGGGGGTGCCTTCAGCGCTGGTGAGTTGCACACCGGCCAAACGGCCCGTTAGGGCTTCCGCGGCCGAGTTCACCGGAATATCTTTGATCTGCTGAGCGCTAACTGAAGATACAGAACCCGTAACATCGCGGCGGTTTACGGCCTGATAACCAATTACCACAACATCATCCAGTGCCTTAGAATCGGGTGACAATTCTACGTCGATTTTGGTCTTATCACCAACGGGAACATCCTTGGAAACAAAGCCGATGTAGCTAAAGCGTAGTGTAGCGTCGCCGGCCGGGATAGACAGGGTGAACATACCCTCCGAGTTGGTGGTCGCACCGATAGTTGTGCCTTTTACCACGACCGTTACGCCGGGTAAGGCCTCGTTTTTCTCCGTCGACCGGACGATACCCTGAACGGCTCGCTGTTGTGCTGAAGCAAGCAGGGCAACCTGCAACAGCAACAGCATCAGTAATAAATGTTTTTTCATAAAGTAAACGAAGGGTGTGGGACTGAATTAAATTGATTTACTGCAAGGCCTCGGTATCTATTAGGATAGATGTGTGTATGATTCGGATTGTTCTTGGCTAAGAAGCTAGCTTGCTGAACCGGGGCTGATGCAAATAGGGTGAGATTTTCGGGCTAGTAGCGCTAGGATAACGCGTGATAGATAAGCAGTAGAGGTGCGTCAACAATGAGCTTGTGCATCCGCCGTGGCTCTCGCTTCAGTAATTGGACCTAGCCACGAGGCGGAGATACATAGAGGCGGTTGTAGTTTGTAAACGTTTCGAAGAACTCAAGCAGCGTGCCAATACCGACAAATAAAGATTTCGGTTGATAAGATTAGTCCGTCTGAAAGTAAAAAGGAAGAATATTTCAGCTTTTATTCTTGCAAACGTTATCGGGAACGTTGCCATGCAAGCACACGCCAAAAGCTTATTGAAGAAAAAAGTGGAATTTAGGGCTTCGTTCAGGCGTTCAGCCGAAGAGCATAGGCCACGCACCGCGTTTGTTTATTGCATTTTCTCTAGTCTACTACATTCTGCCACTTGAGCAACTTCACTATAAAAGACATTGCCCGGGAGCTGAATATCTCAACCTCTACCGTTTCGCGGGCGTTGAGAGGCAGCTACGAGATAAACCCGGAGACAAAGCGACTGGTAATGGAGTGCGCCGAGCGTTTCAATTACCGGCCCAACCCGATTGCGCTTAGTTTGAAAGGTAGTGCCAGCCGGGCTATTGCGGTCATTGTCCCGCAGATTGCCAATTTCTTCTTTGCACAAGCTATTAATGGCATTGAGGCAATCGCCTACAATCGTGGCTACCATGTCATTATCTTTCAAAGCCACGAGTCGTACGAGCGGGAAGTAGCTAACGTTGAGCAGTCGATGGACCGGAAAGTAGATGGCCTGCTCATCTCGCTTTCCAGCGAAACGTCGAAAGTAGATCACTTAAAAGAAGTGCAGCAGAAAGGGCTGCCGCTTGTGCTTTTCGACCGGGTTTCGCACCAACTACAGGCAACACAAGTGGTAGCCGATAACTTTGGGGGGGCTTTTGCGGCTACCGAGCACCTTATTAAGAGTGGTCGGCGGCGAATCGCACACCTGACGATTCCGCCGTGGCTATCAATCACGCAGGAGCGGCTGGCGGGCTACCGGGCTGCCTTGGAGCAATATGGCTTGCCTTACGACGAGCAGCTGGTGCGCTACGGAACTTTCGGGCCGGATGAGGTAGGCCCCATGGTTGACGAGCTGATGGCGCTGACGCCAACTCCCGATGCTTTCTTTACGGCCAGCGACCGGCTGGCGGTCGGCTGCCTGACCGCTTTGCGCCAACGGCACCTAGGTATTCCGGAGGACGTTTCGCTCATCGGCTTCACCAACCTGAACGTGGCCGACCTTCTGTCGCCTTCCCTCAGCACGGTGGTGCAGCCGGCACAGGAAATCGGGCAGGTAGCAGCGGAGCGGCTTATCGATCTGATTGAACAGAAGCAGAAAGCAGCGCCTGTCAGCACAGTCAAGATTCCGACTGAGCTCATTATCCGCGAATCTTCCAAGCCAGTGAGTAAGCTAAATCCTGTTTCTTACCCTAGCTAAAGCTAGCTTTCTCGCTATAAGTATTGCTATAAAAACCTAGGTCCCCACTTTCCTGCAAGCAGGAAGATGGGGATCTAGGTTTTTATATAGGGAGGCTACTTACTTGGCTGCTTTCTGCTGGAGCAGCCAGGTAGCCAGGTCTTTGCCGGCGTTGAAGTTCTCGTACACGGCCGGAATCTTGCGGCCATCGGTGTACTCGTTATACAGCCACGGGTCGCCGACCACGAACACGGTTCCTTTACCGACTTTGGCCGTAGCCATAATTACGTCGCTGCCTTTGGAGACGAGCGCCTTACCCGTGTTGCCTTGCAGGCTAATAGGAGCCAGCTCTTTGATGTAGGCGGCTTTCGTGTGTTTAAAGACGGCGTTACCGGCCGGAATATCAACGCGGCCCTGCTCGAACTCGCTGCCCTGCACCATGTTCAGGCTCTTCGGAATGAAGCTGAGGCCGAATGCTTTAGCCAGCTCATTGAAGTGCGGGATTTCGCAGTTGGAGGTATCATTGGCCATCATCACGAGCGTACCACCGGCCTTCACCCAGTCGGAAATGGCTTTGATGTCGTTGGCCTGCACGAAGTTAGGTTTGGGGCTCTCCTTCTTGGAGTCGGGGTCCACGATGATGTACACGTCCACGCCTTTCAGCGAAGCCGCCGTTGGCGCAGTCGGAATGGAAATGGTTTTGGCACCTAGCTCCCGGAACTGGTTGCCCCACAGCCAGAAGCCGCCGTGCGTCCGCTCTTCCCAGGTGTAGTGCCATTGCTCCTGCTCACCCGTGACGGGGTTCTTGCGGAATTCGTGGTTGAAGTAATAATCGAGCCCAACGGTCTTGTTCTGACCTAGGTTGTTCTCCTTGGCAATCTCCATCTCGACGCTCGCCAGGATGAACGGGCCTACGCCTTTCAGGTCGTTCTTGCGCAGTGGCTCGCTGAGGTAATACTCGTAGCTGCCATCGCGGTAAGGGTTACCACCCAGGCCACCCACGCTCACGGTGCCATTGAACGCCAGGGCGTTGTTCTCGGTGGCTACAAATGTCTTCAGCAGGCCATCGTAGCCTTTTTGCGCCACGGCGGCGTACTTCTTGTCGAGGTAGCCCATGCGCACGCCTTTTGCCAGCATGTACACAAACATGCTGGAGCCCGACGCTTCGGCGTAGTTGCCTTTGCGTGTAGCCTGGTCAACTACCAGCGACCAGGTACCCGTTTTAGCATCCTGGTACTTAGCTAGCACGGGTGCCAGTCGCTGCACATCTTTGATAAGCTGAGCACGTTGCGGATGATTGGCGGGGAAGTAGTCCAGCACATCAACGAGGGCCATAGCGTACCAGCCCATACCCCGGTCCCAGAAATTAGGCGACTGGCCAGTTTGCTTGTTCGCCCACTTCTGCTCTTTGCTTTCATCGTAGCCGTGGTAGAGCAGGCCCGTCTTGGGATCAACCAGATGCTTCTCAATAAGCGCGAACTGCTTCGCCACATCATCGAAGCCCGCGGGCTGGTTGAAGACTTTGCTGTACTCAGCGTAGAACGGCTCGGCCATGTACAAGCCATCGAGCCACATCTGGTTCGGATACACTTTCTTGTGCCAGAAGCCACCTTCCTTGGTGCGGGGTTGGCCATCAAGCTGCTTGCGCAGCGTTTGGGCAGCTAGCTTGTACTTCTCCTGCGCCGCCTGGCTGCCCTGCGATACCTGAGCTAGAGTCAGCAACGCGTGGCCGGTAGTCAGGTTATCGAGGTTGTAATCTTCCAGCTTGTAGGTCCGGATAACGCCGCCGGGTCGCACAAACTGGTCGATGTCCTTTATAATATACGTGTAGTACTTGGCGTCGCCAGTGCGTTGCCACACTCGCTCCAACGCTTTCAGCATCAGGCCTTGCTCATAATCCCAACGGGCCGTTTTGCGGTTGCCGATGAGAATGGAATCCGGATGCCAGCTGATGAAGGCATCAGCCATGCGCTGCGACATGGTCTGGGCGGGCCCGCTGGTTTGCGCCACGGCGTTTTGACCTAGCCCTAAAAGCAAGGCGGCGGTTAGCAGATGAAAACTCTTTTTCATGGGAGAAAGGTACGTAATGCCTATAACACAGCTTCAGTCTGGGCAAATGCACGACGTCGAAACGCCGTTGCATCTGTCCAGACTGAAGTCCATCAGACAAGAAACTTACTTTTTAGAAACCAGCACTGCTTTCTTCGACACCTTGTCACCTAGCTCTACGTCTTTCTTGGCGGCTTTCGTGTCGGTGTTGGTGAGCTTGATGTTCTTGGTTCGGTCGCCGGTGATGCGCATGAGCAGGTCGGCGCCAGGCGTGTACTTCAGGTTGTCGAAGCTGATGTTCTGACTGTTCTGAATCTCCAGCACCGGCTTCGTTTCCTTCGAAATCAGGGTTACGTTCTTCAGCCGGATATTTTCGGCTTCGATGCACAGCATGGGCTTCGTGCTTTGCAAAATGGCGTTTTCGATGCTGATGTCCTTAACAGGCATCTCGGGCAAGCCGCGCAGCATGATGGCGGTTTCGGCACCGTTGCAGGTTACGTTCTTGATTTCGATGTGTCGGAACGTCGGCGTGCCTTCATTCAGCGGCTCCGCTTTAATAACCGGCGGCGCTGTCGACTCGCCAGCCAGCGGTACGGGGTCTTTAGCCATGTAGTACAGGTCGAAAATAATGGCCTGCCCCACAATGTCCTTCATATCTACCTTGTCGATGAAGATATTCTCGACCACGCCGCCCCGACCGCGCGCTGCCTTGAAGCGCAGGCCGACGTCGGTGCCCATAAAGGTTAGGTTGGAAACGTAAATGTTGCGTGCGCCGCCCGACATTTCGGAGCCAATAACAAAGCCGCCGTGGGCGTGGTACACCTTGCAGTTGCGGATAATGAAGTTTTCGGTCGGCATGCCGCGCTTACGGCCCTGCTCATCACGGCCCGACTTGATGCAGATGCCATCATCGCCCACGTCGAAGGTGCTGCCTTCCAGAATGCCGTTTTTGCATGACTCCAGGTCGATGCCGTCGGTATTCTGACCGTACTCCGGATTCAGCGCCTGCACGTTGCGAACAGTGATATCCTCGCACATCAGCGGGTGAATCGTCCAGGCGGGCGAGTTTTGGAACGTCACGCCTTCTAGCAGAATACGTTTGGAGCTAGCCAACACAATCATATCGGGCCGCAGAAAGTCTTTGATGTCTTCAAAGTCTTTTGGGGTTTGTTTGCCTTCCCGGATGTAAAACGCTTCCGGAATGGTCGAGCCTTTCAACGACTGCGCCGACGGATACCATGTATCCTTTTTATCATTCACCACGCCGCCGGAAGCCGTCAGGCGCTTCCACTCGGTTTCGGTCAGCTTGCTCTTCTTTACGGCGCGCCACGTATTGCCGGCGCCGTCGAACACGCCTTGCCCGGTCACGGCAATGTTTTCGAGGTTTTCACCGTAGATCAAGGCCTGATTACGCACGGCGGCCACGCCTTCCCAACTTGTTTTAATCAGGTGATAGTCGGCGTGGTTGTCACTGAACTGCACGAAGGCTCCTTGGGCCAGGTGCAAATTCACGTTGCTGCGCATCTCGATGCCCGCTGTCAGCCAATGGCCACGGGGCACGAGCACCACTCCGCCACCGGCTTTGCTGCACGCGTCGATGGCCTGCTGGATGGCGGTTGATTTCGTCAGGCCGTCGGGGACGGCGCCAAACTTGGTGATGTTAACGGTGTCTTTGCGAAACTCAGGTGTCTTGACCAAAGGCAACGGTGGATTTGGGCCTGCGGTGGCATCCAAATGCGTCAGCAAACTTCCAAGGACGAGCAGCGCAGACGAGAATAGAACTTTCAAGAGTGGGTTATTTTGAGGTGGTAAATCAGGAAATTGAGCTGATGCCAAGCAGGCCGCTAGTTACTAAGAAACCCAGGATTACATGAGCATCTTCACTCTTCAGAAGGTACTAACAATAGCAGCAATGCTAAGTAGGCGCAGAAACCCCAACGTACAGACAAGCTAATATTCGATTAATGTTAAATCATTAGATCAGTATTATCAGCCTTAATATGTCTACTTATTTGTGCAAACGTTATCGGGAACGTTGCCACATAAGATGGTTCCATATAATACATCGGGCGTATACTCCCAAGAGCTGAAATAAGGCTGCTACAACACTCGTGTAATTTCATTGCTCTTCCGTCTTTATCGACCTAGGCTGCCAGTCTAACTTAGGCCATTCACTGTGGTGCTACAAAGCCGACACGCCGAATGCGCTACCTTTGCGGCCCCATGAAGACGTACCTCCGCATTCTGCAATTTGCCCGACCCTTTACCAGCTTCCTGCCGCAATATGTTGTGTGCACGGTACTGGCTATCTTCTTCGGGCTTGCCAACTTCACGCTTATCATCCCGCTACTCAATGTGCTGTTCAACACCACGGAGCAGCACACGTCGGAGGCGCCGGCGGTGCTACCTAGCTTTTCGCTCTCGACAGCTTATATAAAGGACACCTTCAACTACTTCTTCAGCCAGATTATTGAGTCGCATGGGCGCGTGGGGGCACTCACCTTTGTGTGCTTAGTGGTGGTGGTATCAGTGCTGATGAGCAACGTGTTCCGCTACCTGAGCCTGCGGATTCTGGCGCGGGTACGGGCGCGGGTTATTCGCACCTTACGCGAGGCTTTGTACGTGCGAATCACGCAGTTGCAACTAGGTTATTTCTCCGGCGAGCGGAAGGGTGACCTGATGTCGCGCTTCACCAATGATGTGCAGGAAGTGGAAACCTCCGTGGTGAACACCATGACGGCCGTCATTCGGGAGCCGCTTTCCATCATTGCTTTCTTTGTGCTGCTGTTCTCTATGTCGGTGAAGCTGACGCTGTTTACGCTGATTTTGCTGCCGATTTCGGGCGGTGTGATTTCCACCGTATCCAAGCGGCTGCGGCGCCAAGCTCAGCAAAGCCAATCGACCCTAGGTACGATGCTGTCGGTGATTGACGAGACCCTAGGTGGCATCCGCGTTATCAAGGCTTTTAACGCCCAGCCCTACATTCAGGAGAAGTTCCGCGCCCAAAACGAACAGTACGCCCGCACCGCTCAAAACATCGACAACACCCGCGACCTAGCTTCACCCTTCTCCGAATTTGCGGGCGTGACGGTGGTGGCTGGCTTGCTTTATTTCGGCGGCACTTTGGTGCTCGGCGGCCAGTCGGAGCTGGAAGCGGCGGACTTCATCGGTTACATCATCCTGTTTTCCCAGATTCTAGTGCCCGCTAAGGCGTTGTCTTCCGCGTTCAGCAACATCCAGCGCGGCCTGGTAGCCGGTGAGCGGATTCTGAGCATCATCGACACGGAGCCAACGGTGCGCGACCAGCCCGACGCACGCGTGCTGCCGCCCTTCCGGGAGCAGATTGAGCTGCGCAACCTGCAATTTGCCTATGGCGACCAACCTGTGCTTCAGGATATTAACCTGATTATCCCCAAAGGCAGGACTGTCGCCTTGGTTGGTCCATCAGGCGGCGGCAAATCAACGCTGGCCGACTTGCTACCTAGGTTTTACGATCCCACCGGCGGGCAGATTCTCATCGACGGCCACGACCTGCGCGACTGCACCATCCACTCCGTGCGCGACCAGATGGGCATCGTAACGCAGGAAAGCATTCTGTTCAACGACACCATCTTCAACAACATCCGCTTCAACACCGAAGCCACCGAAGCACAGGTTATTGAAGCCGCCAAAATTGCTAACGCCCACGACTTCATCACGGCCACAGCCGATGGCTACCAAACACTCATTGGCGACCGGGGCTCGCGCCTTTCCGGCGGGCAACGCCAACGCCTGAGCATTGCCCGCGCCATTCTGCGCAATCCGCCCATTCTGATTCTCGATGAAGCTACTTCGGCACTGGATACCGAATCGGAAAAGTTGGTGCAGGAAGCCCTGACGCGTCTGATGCAGAGCCGCACGTCCCTGGTTATTGCCCACCGCCTGAGCACCGTGCAGCACGCCGACGAGATTGTGGTACTGCAACATGGCCGCATTGTAGAGCGCGGCACACACGAGGAGTTGCTGCGCCGTTCGGGCGGTTTGTATCAGCGTCTGAATCAATTGCAAACGAATGCCGCACTGGTGTAAAGAAGGACGTAGCTTTGGGCTCACGCGGAAACCTGCCGCCATCTATTAAGCCCTAATTTGCGTAGTAGGCCTGATTCTGTTCACCCTAGCCCCTACCCTTATGCTTACGCTCAAACGCATTGTCAACGTCGTCGCCATGGTGTATTTGCTGCTGGCGCTGCTGTTTGTATTCAGCCCGGCCACCCGCGACACGTTCGCTTCGGCCCTGGGTCTTAACACGGCAGGCACCATCGGCAACCCTGACAGCGCTTATAACCTGGCTACGTTCTACAACACGCTGTTTATCACCGGTCTGGTTCTGCTGGCGCTGGAGTTGCTTGTTGAAAACGTACACAACCTAGGTTTGCACCGTGATATTTCGCGGCACGAAAGCAAGGTTAACGAGCTGAAAGCCAAGCTCTACGATCATCAGATGGAGCAGCGCGACCGGGAGCTACAGCAGCGCTCCGTCACGGCGGCGCCGGTTGCTGCCCCTGCTCCCACGACAACGCCTGCGTCGCATTCGCCCATGTTTCCGCAGCAGGACCCCGGCCTGGCGAATGCGCCAATGGAGAAGCCCAACGTTATTATTCCACCCGCCCCGGCACCGGGCCACGACAACCGCCCGACGCTGTAATACTCTTTTCGTGACTGTTCCTCTCACCGACCTCATTCGGGCTGAGCTAACTGAAGCCCGCGCCTTACTGGACCGCTTTCTGGCCGAGCCCGAAAACCTAGCTCGCATCAAGCAAGCCGCTCAGCTGATGGCTGCCAGCCTGCAAAACAACGGCAAACTGCTCAGCTGCGGCAACGGCGGTTCACTTTGCGACGCTCAGCACTTCGCCGAAGAACTCAGCGGCCGCTACCGCAGCGACCGCCCGGCCCTGGCCGCTATTGCCCTTACTGATGCCTCCCACATGAGCTGCGTCGCCAATGACTACGGCTACGACTACGTGTTCAGCCGCTACGTGGAAGCCTTGGGCCGCCCCGGCGATGTGCTGCTGGCTATCAGCACCAGCGGCAACTCGCCGAACATTCTGCGGGCCGTGGAAGCTGCGCGCAAGCTAGGTATGACGGTCGTGAGCCTCACCGGCAAAGACGGCGGCAAGCTAGCTTCCCTGAGCGACGTGGAAATTCGGGCGCCGCACACCGGCTACGCCGACCGGATTCAGGAAATCCACATCAAGGTCATCCACATTCTGATTATGCTGATCGAGCAACTGGTCGTGCCAGTAGCTTGATTCCATTCTATAGCGCCAAAAGCATGGCTGACGGCAAATTGCTCAGGTGGGTTATGGGCACGATTTTTCATGTTCTCTTGCGTCCCATTTAGCCTTATTGCTCAGCGCAGTCCTTTTTTATGCTTACGAAAACCTACGGCTCAGCCGTTCAGGGTGTTAATGCCACTACTATCACGATTGAGGTTGTTGTATCGCAGGGCACTTTATTCTATGTTGTGGGGCTGGCCGACAGCGCCATCAAGGAAAGCCAGCAGCGTATTGAGGCGGCGCTGAAGTTTCGGGGCTACCGGATGCCGCGCACCAAGGTGGTCGTGAACATGGCTCCGGCTGATATCCGCAAGGAAGGCTCGGCTTACGACTTGCCTATTGCTCTAGGTATTCTGCACGCTTCGCAGCAGCTCACGACCGAGCAACTCGGCGACTACATCATCATGGGCGAGCTAGCCCTTGATGGCGCCTTACGGCCTGTTCGCGGCGTGTTGCCCATTGCCATTCAGGCGCGTAAGGAAGGCTTTAAGGGTTTCATTCTGCCCAAAGAAAACGCCCAGGAAGCAGCCATTGTAAATAACCTCGACGTAATTCCCGTCGAGACGATGCAGGAAGCCATTGACTTCTTCGAAGGTCGGCTGGAAATCAAGCCGCTGCAAGTCGACACGCGCGATGTCTTTCAGCACTCCGTCAACCAGTACACCGCCGACTTTGCCGACGTGCAGGGTCAGGAGAACATCAAGCGGGCCCTGGAAATAGCGGCGGCCGGCGGCCACAACGTGATAATGATCGGGCCGCCCGGCGCGGGCAAGACCATGCTGGCCAAGCGCTTACCTAGCATTCTGCCCGCCCTGAACATGCTGGAAGCCCTGGAAACCACCAAGATCCATTCGGTAGCTGGTAAGCTAGGCACCAATGCTTCGCTCTTGAGTACGCGGCCTTTCAGAAGTCCGCACCACACGATTTCGGATGTGGCACTGGTTGGGGGCGGCGGCAATCCGCAGCCGGGCGAAATCTCGCTGGCGCACAATGGCGTGCTGTTTCTGGATGAGCTGCCGGAGTTTAAGCGCACGGTGCTGGAAGTGATGCGGCAGCCGCTGGAAGAGCGCCGCGTAACTATTTCGCGGGCCAAGGTCAGCATTGACTTTCCGGCCAATTTCATGCTCATCGCCAGCATGAACCCGTGCCCGTGCGGCTATTATAATCACCCGGAGAAAGAGTGCGTGTGCGGCCCCGGCGTGGTGCAGCGCTACCTCAACAAAGTCAGTGGCCCGCTGCTCGACCGCATCGACCTGCATGTGGAAGTCACGCCCGTGACCTTCGACCAGATGACGGAAACGCGCAAATCGGAGAAGAGCGCCGATATCCAGCAACGCGTCGAAAAGGCCCGAACTGTACAGACAGCTAGGTTTCAAGAATTTCCCGACGTGCATTCCAACGCCATGATGCCGCCTCAGATGGTAAAGGATATTTGTCAGATCAACCAGGCCGGCCGCGCCTTGCTCAAGACGGCGATGGAGCGCCTGGGTCTTTCGGCCCGCGCTTACGACCGCATTCTGAAAGTGGCCCGCACCATTGCCGACTTGGCTGGCGCCGAGGAAATCCGCATCGAGCATCTGGCCGAAGCCATACAATACCGCAGCCTCGACCGCGAAGGTTGGGCGGGGTAAGTGGTGAAATGGTGAGGTGGTGAGTTTGCTGTGATCTTCGTGCGAACAGAATACTAAACTCACCATTTCTACCAACTCACTATTCCACCACCTCGCCAACTCACCTTTCTGTAGCTTTGCGCTGCTATGTACAAAGCTGTTATCAAGCCGCTGCTGTTTCGCCTGGATGCCGAGCGGGCGCACCATTTTGTGTTCGACAACCTGAAGCGGACGTTTCGGGTGCCAGGCACGGCGGCGCTGATGCGCGGCCTCTACGATTATCAGCATCCTAGCTTAGCTCGGGAGGTATTTGGCCTAACGTTCCGGAACCCGATCGGCTTGGCGGCAGGGCTGGATAAGAACGCGGTGCTCACTGACGAGCTAGCCGCTTTAGGTTTCGGGTTCGTAGAAATCGGAACGGTGACACCGAGGCCGCAGCCCGGCAACCCGGCTCCGCGCCTGTTTCGCCTGCCGGAAGATGAAGCCCTGATCAACCGCATGGGCTTCAACAACGAAGGCGCAGCGGTGGTAGCCGAGCGCCTTCATCGGCGTCGTTCCAACATCATCATCGGCGGCAACATCGGCAAGAACAAAGACACACCCAACGAACAAGCCGCAACTGACTACATTGCTTGTTTCGAGAAGCTGTTTGAAGTAGTCGACTACTTCGTGGTTAATGTATCGTCGCCGAATACGCCTAACCTGCGCCAACTACAAGAGAAGGAGCCGCTTATCCGGCTTCTGCAACAAGTACAGGAGCGCAACCTAGCCAGGCCCAAGCCCAAACCGCTGCTGCTCAAAATTGCACCCGACCTCACGGATGGTCAGCTCGATGACATCCTGACCATTGCCCGTGAAACGCAGCTCAGCGGCCTTGTGGCAACCAATACGACTATCAGCCGCGCCGACTTACAAACGACAGAGTCGCGCGTGACAGCGGCTGGTGCGGGCGGGCTGAGCGGACGGCCGCTGCGGCAGCGCGCCACCGAAATCATCCGTTACCTGCACCGTCGCACCGACGGCGCCTTGCCAATTATCGGTGTGGGCGGCATTCACTCGGCTGCTGATGCGCAGGAAAAGCTAGCTGCCGGCGCGGCGCTGGTGCAGCTTTACACAGGCTTTATCTATGAAGGACCGGCCTTGGTGAAGCGGATCAACCAAGCGTTGGTCAAGCAACGCTAGGTTCTAGGTGTCAGCTGCCAAACGCCGCAGAGGCTAGCTTCAGAGCTTCACGCCTACTTTCCACTCGATTACGTCGGCGGCGCCGCGGTGCACTTTCAAATCAACGGCGCCAAAGAGCACATCCGTAAAGTGGTACTTCAACCCGAGTCGCTCGTAGTAGAACTTGTTGGATTTGTAGGGATTGTAGATGTAGAAACCTAGGTGCGACACAACAGCCAGCCGCCCGAAGAGCAGCTCGTGCCCGACCAGCAGGCCTGCTTTTTTCACGTCGGGCAGCCGTTCACCGGCACGGACCGTATCGCGCAGCTCGGCACTTAATGAACGGTCGTAGAAGCCCTCAACGCCCACCAGCAGGTTACTCTTGCGATTCATACGGCGCCCGATAATCGCCGATACTGAGTTGACCAGGTACTTACGCTGATCCGATTCATTACGCTGCTTGTAGCCTAGGCTGGTGCTCAGGTTCAGGAAGTTGCGCCCTACGTCAATTGGCTTATCATCGGTGGCAGGCAGCATGGGCCGGAAAGGCCGCTGCTGGTGATAGTTGAGGCCCAGCACCACCGACGGCAGGTTGATGCCGAAGTTAGGCTTGGTCGTAGCGCCATTGGAGTAGTGATTCAGACCTAGCCCCACCAGCAAACCTAGGTGCTCCGACACCGCCAGATCGTACTCCACCCGCATTTGCAGCGTCGCATTCAGGTGGGAGCCGATGATAGTGTTCTTGTGGTTGGTTTCCTGGCTGAAATCATTGGTAAAATAGCCCAGTCCCGTGCCCAGCCGGAAGTTTAGCTCCTGCCGTGCGGTGCGCAGGAAGGTTTTGTTCAAGTAAATACTAGCTGCGTACGATTGCCCCAGCACCGGATTGTGATAATCATAGTACACCAGCGCCAACCCTATTTTGGGGTAGCGGTACCACGCGTGCCAGGGTGCTAAGCCAGTTGTTTGCCGCTGCACATTCAGCTCAAAGCCAGTTGGGTGTGATACAGCCAAGTGCTTCACGGCTGGCGTGTGCGCAATGATAAAGCTTCCTTGTGCATATGCCCCCACGATAACCGGCCTGGCCGGCACAGAGGCAGTTGGCTGCGCTCTTCCCCACAACGGTACGCCCAGCAACAAGCCGAGTAATAACACGCCCGCAAAGAGGAGACGAAAAGAGGATAATTGGAGCATAGCCAGATAAGCAATACCCCAAAAATAACGAAAGCTACCGCGCGACGTTGCGGAAACGTGCTGTCGAGCCTTCCGCGATAAGCGGTTATGTGTTACTACGTTGTCGGAAACAGGACCTCGAGTTTAAGTATTTTTTACAAATTAATTACAAGCTAAGCCGCAACATTTTATTTTTTATTACGCTATAGACGCCCATACCGCACGCTCGTGGTTTATCTCAACTGTGCGTTGCTCTTGGTTATTGTCTTTCAAGTTTATCTACGCTTTATGAAAAAGCTTCTCTCTCTCACGCTGGCAGCTGCTGCCTCTGTTTCTTTAGTTCACGCCCAAGATGCGGGTGGTTTCCGAATTGGTGTGAAAGCTGGTGCTACCTACTCGAACGTTTCGGGTGATGACGTTTCGCAATTTGCGGGCTCTGGCTACAGCACTTCTATCGGCGATTATAAGGTAGGATATAATGCAGGCGTTTCGCTGAGCATCCCACTCAGCAGCGACGGCTTCTTCTCTCTGGCTCCCGAGTTGCTCTATAACCGCAAAGGCTACGAAATTTCGTCAACTCAGAAGACAGGTTTGCCCGCCAACGTTTCCAAGATCGAAAGCGAGCAGCAACGTGTATTACACTACATCGACCTGCCTATTCTGGCCAAAATCAACGCTGGCGGACTCTTCTTCGAGCTAGGTCCGCAGGTTAGCTACCTGTTTGGCTCGCGCGTGAAAAACCAGACGACGACCAAGTACACCAACGGCGATAAAGACAAGACCGAAGACCGCTCGGAATTTGTCGACTATCTAGGTGGCATTCGTAAGGAGAAGTACAAAGGCGATTTGTCGAATGTTGATATCAGCGGCGTGGCCGGTGTAGGCTACATGACCGACGGTGGCTTTAGTGTTGGTCTGCGTTATGCCCGTGGCTTCAACTCGCTGATTGATAGCAAGGACACAGACAATGAGCCGAAAGCTTTCAACAATGCCTTCACCCTGCAAGTCGGCTATCTGATTCCGACTAAGTAAGCAGAACCTAGCTTCGAAAAGCACTAAAGTCAGGGAGCGGGTTGTCATATGGCAACCCGCTTCTTAGTGCTAATAAGCACCTATTAAATGCATTTAATATTCTCATTACCAATTAATTAATTTAATTAATTAATCAACTATCGTCTCATTTCAGGCGTATAAAGCCAAGTTCCTTCCCTAGTGCTTTATGCACTCACGAAGGATACAAATTGCTCAATCTGCTCTAATCAAGATTACATAGGAAAGACACTTTACGCTCATTCTCACGCATGCACTTCGGAGCCAAATTCTGCGCCCGAAATCAACTGGTGTCTTTCAAGTTTACCTGCACTTTTATGAAAAACATTGCCTTAATTGCTGTATTTGCCGCAGCTAGCACTTCCCTGGCACAAGCTCAATCAGGCCCGCGCCTTGGCATCCGTGTTGGCGGAACACTTTCTACTATCGGCGGCAAAAATGCTGACCAGGTAAGAGGCTATAGCGGCGACCTGAACTACAAGCTAGGTTACAACGCTGGTATTTCTTATCAGCTTCCGCTGAGCAGCGACGGCTTCTGGACCCTGGCGCCCGAGCTGATGTACAACCGCAAAGGGTTTGAGCGTAGCTATGAGGCTAAGTCGAACTTCACGACCAACGCAGACGTCGATCAGAGCCGTAGCGCAAGCCTGGAAAAGTTTAAGTACGAGAACAAACGTGTTCTGTCTTACATCGACCTGCCTATTCCCGTGCGTATCAACACGGCTCCAGGTGGCTCGGGCTTGTATTTCGAGCTAGGTCCGCAAGTAGGTTATATGGTTGCCTCGAAGGCTGAGACTACTAAAGAATACAAGTATACTGCAACCAGCGGTGTTGCAGATTACAAATCAGAGTCGGGTGCTGATAAGGCGAAAGAAGACCTCGCCAGTTTTGACATTGGCGCTGTAGCTGGCCTAGGTTACCAAACGGCTGGTGGCTTCAGCATCGGGGTGCGCTACAACCAAGGTCTTAAAACCTTGTTCGATACGAAGGATGTAAGTGCGAAGAACGAACCGAAAGCATTTAACCGTGCTTTCACCGCTCAGGTTGGGTTCTTAGTTCCTTGGGGTAAATAACTTGCGGCTTGATATGGAAACAAAGAATGGACTGCTCGTTACCTGACAGTCCATTTTTTGTTGAGATCAATCCCGGTTTACGTTAGCCGCTATGGCCCTTCAAACAAGTGGAGTTGTACCATTCTTACTATTCTCACCCATGAAAAAGCTTCTTCTCGCAGTATTCACCCTGCTGCTCGTTACTTCCATTTCGTCCTTTGAAGCCCGCGCCCAAGGTGTACGCCTCGGCATCAAGGCCGGAGCCAACTTATCTAACCTTTCGGGCGACCTGGAAGATGAGGATAGATTCCAGAATAAAACGGGTTTCGTAGGTGGTATCATGCTAAACGTGCCCCTGCTGGCTGATAACTTCCTGTCGCTACAGCCGGAGTTGCTGTATTCGCAAAAAGGCTTCAAAAACGATGGCTCGGCCTTATTTGGCTCGTACCGCTACGAAGGCAAAGCTAACTACAACTACCTCGATTTGCCGGTGCTGGCTAAAATCAAAGCCGGACCGATCTTCTTCGAAGCCGGTCCGCAGCTTAGCTATCTGCTCAACCGCAAGGATGAAACCCGGCGTTTCTTCAACGGCTCGCAGATCGATTACACAGCCACTGAGCAAGACCTCGACAATGTGAACCGCTTTGAAATAGGCTACGCGGCCGGAGTTGGCGTGCAAGTGCTAGGTGCTATCCTCGACGTGCGCTACAACGGCTCCTTCACGGACTTCACCAAAAATGGCTACCAGGGCGACGACCTGCGCAACGCCCGCAACTCGGTGTTTCAGGCATCCCTGGGTTTCCTGTTCCCGAGCGGCAAGTAGCCGTCCTTCATCCACTCAGGCAAAACGCCTGGTTCTCCGTCGAGAGCCGGGCGTTTTGTTTGTTCTCTATCGGTGAAAAGGCTGCTGCGGTCGATTATGAGTCACGGTGCGGGGCGGCGGCGCCTACCTTGGCGCTTGCACTCCTGCCCTGGTCGGACCCTTATCTTTCTTCATTTCCGCTCCATTTCGCCCGACCTAGGTTTGCAGCTCCTTTGCTTTACTCTTCTGAATTTCTGTTGGCCTCAAAGCAGGCGGCATGGCCTCGCAGCTGGCCGGCAAGGCTGCTGATAAAAATTACTACAGCACCAAGTACGGCGGTCAGGGCGGGTTGGTGCTGAACGTGAGCTTCCTCAATAAAGGTTTACCGGGCATTGCACACCTGTTGCGAAAACGGCTGGCACGTAATGCGTAGTTTTACCTACTATTTTCCAGCTCCTCGCTTCCGATGTACCTAGCTTCTCCGATGAAAACGTTTCTGGTATCTGTGCTGCTGATGGTTAGTCTGGCTTTGCCGGGGCAGGCGCAGCGCTTGCGGCTGGGGCTTAAAGCAGGCGCCAACCTAGGTAACGGCGTGGGGAAAGATGTGCAGCAGAGCAAGCTACGCTTTGCCTATCATGGGGGTCTGACGGCCAATATCAGCCTGGGTCTGCTAGGCGACAGTGTGCTTTCTTTTCAGCCGGAAGTGCTGTATTCTATCAAAGGCGACCAGGCTACCGCCACCGATTCGTCCATCAATTCGTCGCTCACCTACATTGATGTGCCTTTGCTGCTGAAAGCCAACATAGCAGGCCTGTTCTTCGAGGCCGGCCCGCAGATCAGCTTCTACCGTTCCTCGGGGCCGGTTACGTTCATCGATCCTGCTACTACCACTACAGTTTCCAAGACCGGGTACGGTGTGGCGGTCGGCTTTGGCTACCAGGACCCAGGAGGGTTTAACGTGGGCTGGCGCTATACCCGCGGCCTGAGCGCCATTGAGAAATCTATTCCGAACCCTACGGGGCAAGGCAGCACCACGCTCCGGATTTACAACAGCACACTACAGTTCTACGTGGGTTATCTATTTGGCGGCAAGAAGAGTAAGCCGCGGGCTCCGGAAAAGGAGCCTGCCTCGGAAGCCAAAAGCCCGGCGCCTAAGTAGCGCCGGGCTTTTTTGTTGTTCACGAACCTAGGTCTTGCTGCTACTTGCTGAAAGCCGCCGCGTAGTTCTGGTAAAACAGCGGAATCGTTTCGATGCCTTTCAGGAAGTTGAAGACCCCGAAGTGCTCGTTAGGCGAGTGAATCGCATCCGAATCGAGGCCGAAGCCGAGCAGCACGGTATCAATACCTAGCTCCGATTTGAACATGGCCACAATCGGGATGGAGCCGCCGCCGCGAGTAGGCACAGGACGCTTGCCGAACGTCGTTTCCATGGCATCGGCAGCGGCCTTATAAGCCACCGAATCGGTAGGCGTCACGACCGGCTCGCCGCCGTGGTGGGGGTGTACTTTCACCGTGACACCCTCGGGCGCGATGCTGGCGAAGTGCTTCTGAAACAGCGCCGTAATCTCGTCGGAGGTTTGGTGTGGCACTAGGCGCATCGAGATTTTGGCGAAAGCCTTGGAGGCAATAACCGTTTTGGCGCCCTCGCCGGTGTAGCCGCCCCAGATGCCGTTCACGTCCAACGTCGGACGGATGCCGATGCGCTCTACAGTCGTGTAGCCTTCTTCGCCGTAGGTGGCCGGCAACCCGATGCTTTGCTTGAACTCTTCGTCGGAGTGCGGCACCTGGTTTAGCTCGGCGCGGTCGGCCTCGCTCAGCACGTCCACGTTGTCGTAGAAGCCGGGGATGGTGATGTGGTTGTTCTCGTCGTGCAGGCTCGCTATCATCTTGCACAGCACGTTGATGGGGTTGGCCACGGCACCACCGTAGAGGCCGGAGTGCAGGTCGCGGTTGGGGCCGGTTACCTCCACTTCGTGGTAGCTCAAGCCACGCAGACCTACCTCGATACTGGGCACATCGTTGGCAATCATGCCTGTGTCGGAGATGAGGATAACATCGGCCTTGAGTTTCTCCTTGTTCTCGCGCACGAAAATACCTAGGTTGCTGGAGCCCACTTCCTCCTCGCCTTCCACCATCACCTTCACGTTGCAGGGCACGCCGCCGTTCTGCATCATCACCTCGAAGGCTTTTACGTGCATGTACACTTGGCCTTTGTCGTCGCAGGCACCGCGGGCGTAGATCTTGTCGTCTTTGATAACGGGCTCAAACGGGCCCGAGGTCCACAGCTCGTAGGGGTCGGCGGGCTGCACGTCGTAGTGGCCGTACACCAGTACCGTGGGTAAGCTAGGGTCTACTATTTTCTCGCCGTACACAATGGGGTTGCCGGCCGTCTGGCACAGTTCCACGTTTTCCAGGCCAACTTCTTCGAGCCGGGTTTTGAGGTAGTCAGCAGCCTTCAGCACGTCGCCGTGAAACTTAGGATCGGCCGAAACGCTCGGGATACGTAGCCAATCGATCAACTCCGTAAGGAAACGGTCTTGGTTATCTTGGAGGTAGGAAGCCATGCGGCAGTAGCGTTAGTTAGAATCTGGGGTAAAGGTAACTAAGCTGGTGGTTGGTGGGAATAGTTGCTTAACTACCATAAGGCTTCTATCATATTTGGCCTAACAGTTACACAACGATACTAGTCAGAAGTCGTTGATCAATAAACGCTATACTACTTTACTATTTACCTGATTTTTTACTAATTAAATTCTGTAACGCTTTTGAAACTTCAGAATCATCTTTAAGCGCTTGTGCTAATCGCTCCGATAATTCGGATAATACGACTCTAACACTAGTAGCTAACTCTAAACATTCTTCATCACTATGACCGTGCAAACCTTCACTAAGAGCTGAATGAAGTAAAGCCAAAGGATTATGCCCATTTATTAGTAAGCTTTGCGGTAATGCAGCTTTAATCATAGTTAAAGCTTTTGTAAACTGCGTCTCTTGTATAGCCTGCTTGAGCTGTTTAATTGTTTCTTCTTCAGAACCTATCTTTTCAGCTACTTTGACGATTTCATTTAGTATCCTATTTTTTTGATTTTCAACGACCCTCCTATAATATGCGAAAGCAACAATGCCTAATCCTTGGTTTTCACAAGTCCTTCCTTTGAAAAACAATCCTCTATCTGCTCCAACCATTTTCAATAATTTATTGGAAATATGAGGCCCAAATACAGGAAGTTCTCCAAACTTATATGCAGTCCCTTTTTTAAAACCAGGATCATACAAACTAATATTTTCGTCTTCTTCTATACTTTAAGGCTAAGGAATATGTTCTTGTCGTATATCTACAATTTGAACATTGATAGCTTATATATAAAAAGCTATGATCTTCGGTTTTAAGATACTCATTGCCCTTTTCTATACGACGAAAGAATCTAATACCATTACATGATTCATGATCACAATAAATCCTTATGTCACATTTATTTAATTTAGTATTTTCCTCTAAGTATGCAGCCCTATTATCAAGGATTCCTAAATCAGGAACTTCAACTAGCTTTCCAGGTGGAATACTTTCTAGAAACTTAGCAAAATCAATTGTCAAAAGCTTAGATACTGCGTTGCTCTGATCATTACTCATATGAAGGCATCTTGTTTATGAGAATATAGTAATGCACGCTACCGCCGTCCAAACAACGGCACCCGGCTCTCCGTACCAGCCAACAGCCGCTGGATATTCGCCCGGTGCGTATAAATCAGCAGGCCGGCCAGCACAAACCCGAAGATGAGCAGCAGCGAGTTGTCGGGGCGGAACGGCGGCAACAGCTGCAACAAGGCAAAAGCTAGCCCCGCCGTCATGGAGGAGAGCGACACGTAGCGCCAGATAAAGAGCATGATCAGGAACACCAGTAGGCACACGCCCACCGTGAGCGGCGCAATAGCTAGCATCATGCCCAGCACCGTTGCCACCCCCTTGCCGCCTCGGAAGCCGGCAAAGATGGGGTAAATGTGACCTAGCACCGCCAGCACACCACAACCTAGCTGAAAATACAGCAGCTGGTCTTCCTGAATCGCACCCTGCCCTAGCATTACCTGCGCCAGCGAGGTGGCAGCCCAGCCTTTCAACACATCCACGGCCATTACCAAGGAGCCCGGCTTTTTGCCCAGTACCCGGAAGGTGTTAGTGGCGCCGGCATTGCCCGAGCCATGCTCCCGGATATCGAGGCCGAAGAAACGCTGCCCAACCCACAACGCCGTGGGAATGGAGCCAAGAAGATAGGCCGCGACAAGCAGGCCAAGTACACCGGGGAAGTTCATAGCAGAAGAGGGCGGGCTAGGGTGGGTGGTCAAATATAAGAGTCTCCAGGAGCCTTATACGCAATTTTACGGTTGGCGTAGAAAGCTAGGTTCCGAAGAAGCTGCACGCAAAAAGCCCCGCCGCGGAAACCGAGCGGGGCTAGGTGGTTATTCGCCGAAGGGGTCGTCTCCGCCCTTCTTCTTTTTCTTCTTTTCTTTTTTCGGGTCTTCCGTGGGCGCGTCGGCCGGCGGGGTGGCTTCTTCTACTTTTTCTTCTTTCTTTTTCTTCTTGCTTGTGTCTTCAGCCGGAGCGGCGGGCGGCGTAGCGCCGGTATCGAAGGCGCTACCGGCTTCTTCCTTGCCTTTCTTTTTCTTCTTGCCGGTTTCCTCCATGGGCGCGTCGGCCGTTTGCGGAATTTGCTCTACTTCTTCGGAGTCGCCCTTGCCTTTCTTCTTCTTTTTCTTGCCGCTCTCCTCCATCGTATCGTAGTTGTTGCCGCTGCTCACAACGGGCGCCGCTTTCTTGCCTTTGTTATCCACGTTGTACTCCTTGCGGAAGTGCACCAGATAATCCTGCACCGTCTGGTCATCACCTAGGTAGAAGCCGTACTGCGTGGCGGTGTTGTAGTCACCTTTGGCTTTCAGGCCGATAATCTCGTCGAAAGTACCGTGCTGGGCTTTGGCCAGCAGCACATTGTTGGTGTACTTGATGTAGTACCAGGTCAGTGGCTCCGCTTCCAGGTACAGCTCCACCGCGTCGCCGGTAGCCTCTTTCTTGATTTCGATGTAGCCGTCGATCAAGGCATTAATGTCTTTTTTGCCCACGCTCGCCAGGCCAATCTTGCCGACCGAATACCACGCTTTCTGCTTCTCCGACCAGCGCAGATCCACTTTGTTCAGCACCAGCGTGTGCAGGAATTTCGACGACACCTTCTGCAAGGCCACGTAACCGCTCTTGCGTGTGGCGTAGTTCTGCACCTCCTTGTTGCCGATGAACTCGCCCATCTTGTAGAGCTGCGCCTGCGAGCCATCTAAGGCTTCCGGCGCGCCCTTCGTGTTGCGGGCAATGTCATCGGCCATGGCCTCAACGGCCTTCTCCGGCATGTTGATGTCGAAGGCCAGGAAGGTATCGAGGGCGTACTTGTTGCTGTCGGGCTTGGCGGTACCTAGGCCTGCGGCCGTCAGCGTGTAGTCTTTGTTGGAGTTGATCAGGTTCAGCTTGCCGCGTAACGTCACGGCGGCCGACGAGTCGGCAAAGGTCATTACATTTCCTTCGTAGATATCTGGATTGTTCGGATCAATGCGCGAGATGGTGAACAGGTGCTTCTTGGCGTCGAAGGTCAGCGCGCCATCTACCGTGAACAGGTTCATGTCCGTCACGTCGGGTTTGGTAGCCACGTAGAGCGGGTACAGCTTCGAGGTGGTGCTGGACACGAACAGACCCGTGTGCATGGGCGCACCATCCTCCGTCTTGGGCTCTAAAATCTTGATCTTTAAGGCTTTAGGGTCAATACTATCCTGCACGGCAAACCACTGAGAGGCATTGGCATTCTTGCTAAACTCTAGGCGCGACTGCCCATCGAAGGTGAAGCCGCGCTGCTGCGAGTTCAGGGCCACGTTGCCCCGGTACGCGATGCGCGGAGCCAGGTGGAACTTCTCCGAGTCGGCTACTTTGGCAATAGCCACAGTTGGCGGCGCGAAAGGCTCGTTGGTATCTCCGCTCTTTTTAGCGCGCAAGAAACCCTTTCCGCCGCCCTTACCCGCCTGGGCCAGCGCCCCGCGTGTAGCCGCTGCCGAATCGACGTTGAAGCTCGAAAACTTGATGGCGAATGAATCGGCGGTGGCGTTTTTGTACTTGTAAAGGGCCGTACCGGTGAAAGCCGTGCGCGATTGAATGGTGATTTCACCGTTGTACAGGTTGTGGAACTTCGCTATCGAGTCCATCACAATGCCGGCGTTCTTAAAGCCCCGCATCTGCGCACCGGCCATTACGTACACCTTGCTGCTGTCAGGCATGATCCAAGCGTCGGCGGCCGCAATGTAGGGCACCCCGCCCGCTATCAGGCGGTAGCGGCTCAGGTCGTACTGGCCGGTAGCCGCCCGGAATTTCAGGCCGTGTTGTTCGGGCTTCGTCGAGTAGAAGTAAGAGCGGGAAGAGTCGGCGCCGGCGGCTACGCGCAGCTGCACGATTTTCTTCTTGAAGTCCCACTTGCCGCCACTCAGTGTAGTTTTGTATTCCGAGTAAGGCAGGTCGATACTCGACTTATTGTCGCCTTCTTCCCGCGCAAATTCGGTACTGCCGCCTTTTACATCGTAGCTAAAGGCCACGTTGTTAGCCGTCAGGGCCGGCTTGTTGGCCTGCGCCGACTTGATACTAAAGGTGGAGCGCTTGCCCGAGTAGCTGGTCGGCTTGAAGGCAAACTGCGGGGAGCGGATGAACGACTGCGGGCCGTCCATGCGCCCGTCGCCGTAGAGGCCACCCGGCGTCAGGATGGTGGTGCCTTTGAAGCTGTAGGCGTTGGCGTACATCTTCATCGGCTGGCCATCGCGCTGGGTGCTCAGGTACATCGAGTCGGCTTTCACCACCCACTTCATCTGGTAGCCGGGCAGCAGCGAGACGTTCGTAAACTCAACATTATTGAGCGGCCCTTGGGCAATAATGCCCGTTTTACCCACCGTCACGACGGAGTCTTTGTAGAAGATAAACTGCTCGCTACCAAAGGTACCGGTCAGGTATTTCAGGTCGCCCATGCTTTGCAGACCGCGGTTGCTCATGCGCACTTTATTGAAAATGCGCCCTTTGCCGCCGTATACCGGGAAGCCTTCCTTCGGCAAATCGTAGTTGAAACCTAGGGCACCATCATCCTGCAACGAAAGCTTGGTCTTGAACTTCGGCATGATGTTGCCGGAGTTGAACGTGCCGGCAAAGCCAATAGCTGAGCGGTTTACGTTGTTGAGCGAGTCAATCTTGAAGGGCGGAATATCGAAGTAGATCGTGGTATCGTAGGCGCCGCCCAGCACCTCGGGGTTGTTGAAGAACACGTAAGCACCCGTCGACGCATCAAACGACGGATAGGCACCTAGCTTTTTGCGGCCCGATTTGTTGTCGGGTCGGTTGATGAAGAGCTTACCCGACGATTGTTTGTCTTTGTTTGTGAGCGTGAAGTCCTGCTCGCGGCGGGCGCGCATTACCGAGCCTTTCGAGCCTTTGCCCTTCACGATAATAGAGTCAATCTTGGTCAGCTCGATGAAGAAGCCGTCGTAGTCAAACTTAAACTCTTTGCCCTTGAACACGAAAGCCGAGGCCACCACCGTACCGTTGAACTGCACGCCCCGGTTTTTCTGAATCCGGATGATGCTGCTGTCCGGCTTCACGTACACCGTGATGGAGTCATCGGAGAAGTTGAAGCGGTCCACGCCGCGCACGATCAGGTCGTTGTTGTTCAGGTTGAGTGTGGCGTTCTTCCCCGATGGCGACAGTGACTTGATGGCAATATGGTCGTAGTCCTTCTTGCCCCGCGACGACACCACGTAGTGCGTGGCCTTTGGCAAGAGGGTAATCTGCTCCGTCTGTGGGTTCCATTGCACGTAGCTGTCGCGGGCTAGCCCGGCCACCGCTGAGCGCACGTTGGAATCTTTCAGGTTCAGATCCTGGCAAAGATCCTGCACCGTAAACCGCTTCACATTGCCATGATTCTGGCTGTAGCCCACCACCATCTGCAAGGGGTGCAGCTTGTTGATGGCCTTGATCTGCTGGTAGCGCGTGTTCGTGTAGAATTCTTTCGACTCGAAGTTAGCCGTCACCTGGTTCTTGGCCGTCAGAATGGCAAAGTCGATGTAGGGTGTGCGCAGCGGCCACGTCAGCATTTCCGTTGAGATTTCCATCTGGTGATAGGAATCGACGTAGGGCGTGGTTTTGTAGAGGCCACTTTCGCGGGTCAGCTGCAATACTTCGCCTTTCTTGGCAAACTTCAGCTTCACGCCGGGGTGCGTGAGCGAGTCAGCTTTGTCCTGGAAAATCGTGACGGAAGCGCGGTCGGCTGTGATGATAGAGTCACCTAGGGTGTAAGCGCGGGAGGCCGCCCGGAACTTCGTTTTGCCGTCAACATCCACGAAGATGCGCGAAAGCGACTGGTCGAGCGCCGCGCTCAGTGTGCGCCCGCCCGACATGGAAAAGCCGCCGTAGTAGCGGATATTCTGGCCGATGTTCTTGACCCTGGCATCGTTGGTGAGCGAGATAAAACGCGGATAGCCCGTATCGGTAGCTCCTGGCTTTTTCTTCAACCCTTTGTAAGACAGCGCACCCTGAATGGGCGCTTCCAGCACGGCCGGATACGTGAGCGTAACCGGCTGCGCCGTAAACTCCGGCTTGTTCAAGTCAAAATCGTAGCTGGTGAGGTCGGCCGTGACGGGGTTGCCCTTCACGCTCCAGGCGTATTGCCCGCCCTGCCCCACGAAACGGTGGCTGGAGGCCACCACGATGCCACTCGTTTTATGCAGCACGATAGAGTCGCCGCCCGTTGCCATGTACAGGTCCGCATCCTTTATCACGAGCACCGGCCCGCGGGTCGGGGGCGCCATGTACGTGTCGTAGCTGACGGCTGGGCTAGGTTCTGGTTCGGGCTCCGGTTCCGGCTCGGGCGCTTTGGCGGGAGTAGCCGCCTTGGCCGGTGTTTTCACCGGCGCTTTGGCTACGGGTTTCTTCTTGGGCGTGCCCCAGCCATCATCGTTGCCCCAGCCGCTGCTGCCGCTGCTGCCCGAGTCGCCCCACAGGTCGCCGGTATCCCAGCCGCTGCTGCTTTTCTTTTTGGGAGCCGGCTTGGCTACGGGTTTGGCGGCCTTGGCGGGAGTAGCTTTCGCGGGCGCTGCCGGCGTCGGAGCGGGTGCTGGGGCTACTGGTTTCGGCGGCACGATAGGCACGGGCGCCGGCAAGGGGTTATCTGTTTCGTTGTAAGCGAAAGAGAACGTGCCGCCCGCCACGCGCAAGGTGCTGTAGCGCGAGTTATACAAAGCTCTGGTAGTCAGAAATTGCGCCGTGCTGTTCAGGAACTTCTCCGCGTCGGGACCGGGGTCTTTCTCTACGGTTTTGCTGATCACATCCAGCAGCTCATCCATCTGCTGGTCGCTGAAGGACTGCACCATAGCGGCGGCCGTAATGCTTTTGAACAGCGACTCAAAGTGAGGGCGCGGCTTGAAGTGCTTGGTGAGCATCTGCTGCGACAGAGCCACAATCTTGGCTTGTTGCGTGGCAGTGAGCTTGTTGCTGGCCCATAGCTGCTGCATTTTCGCGCCGCTGGCTTTGGCGGCAGCGCTGTTGCCGATAGCCATCATCGCCTGCACATCGGTGATGAACTGCTCCGGCTCGCTCGACAGCTTGCCTGTGAAGTGCGCCACCGCAGGCGTCGCGGCCGGCGCCTGTTTAGACGCTTGGGGCTTGGTTTGCTGCGCCCACGTTGGAAAACCTAGCCCCAGCAACACTACACAAACCCATCGAAAAGCAGGATGCTTCATACGAATTCCGTCAAAACCTAATAAGACGGCTACAATTTCGGAAAAAAGGGTCATACTTTGAATGGAAAGACCTAAAACCGTTTTCTAGTGTAATCAGGCACATTTTTAACTATATAAGCCCGATAAAATATAGCATGTTGCGCAGACGTCCTCACCACCCGGTCTAAGCTAAGTACAATAATATCTACTTACTGTATCGTAATGAAACGCGCCGATGGCACTTACATTGTGTTCGCCTGCGCAGAGTAGGCGTTAGCATTTTCCAAGCCAGTATTCCTACTGCGCGGGAAGTAAAATATGGGGCTAGCTTCCGCTATTTGCCGATACCAAATTCTAATCTGTAGCGTAGTAGCTACCGTTTTCACCGATTTTAGCCGACCTTAAACACTCCTATGAAAGATCTTCTACTCGAAAACCTAGCTTTTACCCTGAATGGCCGCCTCTGGATTGAAAGTACCAACGACCGATTTCTGGGCATCGGCCGCCTCGAACTATTAGAGAAGATTGACGCCTACGGCTCTATTTCCAAAGCGGCGCAGGCTATGGGCATGTCTTACAAAAAAGCCTGGGACTTAGTTAGTTCGATGAACGCGCAGGTGCGCACGCCCTTGGTGATGACACAGGCCGGTGGCAAAAAAGGCGGTGGCGCCGCTCTTACGGTCGAAGGCAAACAGGTAGTGGAGATGTTTCGGGGTATGCAGGCTAGGTTTCAGCAGTTTATGGAACAGGAAGCTGATCTTTTGAAGGCATAGCTCGCCGGCCAAACACGTTATATTTTTTCATACATAACGAAAAAACCTAGGTACCGTAAGCGGAGCCATACCCCTGCTTTTCGTTTGTATGCACCAACGGCTACTGCTGTATTTTCTGGGTTTGCTGCCTGCGTTGCCGGTGCGGGCACAAGTCTCCCCTACTCGCCGTGCCTCTCTTAAGCCTGCGGTTGACACAATTTTCACAACCAAGAAGCATGCACTGAGTGAGGTAGTTGTGTCCGCCTCGCGCGTGCAGGAAAGCATCTTGCAGTCGCCGGTGACGGTGGAGAAGCTGAACGCCCGTGCGCTGCGCCTGACGCCCACGCCCTCCTTCTTCGATGCCCTTGAAAACGTGAAGGGCGTGCAGGTGATTACGCCGAGCCTAGGTTTCAAAGTCATCAATGCCCGGGGCTTCTCCAATACTACCAATGTCCGCTTCGTGCAGCTCGTGGATGGCATCGACAACCAGGCGCCGCACATTGGCGGGCCGATTGGGAACGCACTCGGGCCAAATGATTTAGATATCAACACCGTTGAGATTGTGCCGGGCACGGCTGCCGCGCTTTATGGGCTGAATGCCATCAACGGCTTAGCCAACTTCACGACCAAGAACCCCTTCTCGTTCGAAGGCCTGAGTGTGCAGCAGAAGACTGGCCTCAACCACGTAAACGACCCGAATACGGGCGTGAAGCTGTACTCCGAAACGAGCGTGCGCTACGCTAAGGTGCTAACGCCGAAGCTAGCTTTTAAGGTGAACGGCACCTTCAATCGGGGCTACGACTGGATTGCCAACGACCAAGCCGACATAAACTCCAGCGGGAATGCTACGACGGGCTTGTTTGGTGCCGAGAATCCGGCCCGCGACCCGGTGAGCAGCTACGGCAATGAGTCGTCGGATCGCAGCACGCTGACGCTGGGTGGCAAAAGCTACTCGGTGGCGCGCACGGGTTACAACGAGAAGGATGTGACGGATTATCAGCTCCAGACCATTAAGGCCGACGCGGTGCTGCACTACAAGCCAGGTAGCGAAACCGAGTTGGCCTACACCTACCGCGTGGCGGTGCTCGACAACATCTACCAACGCTCCAACCGCTTTCGGCTGCAAGACTACCGCTTGCAGCAGCACGCCGTTTCGCTCATGGGCCCGGTGGTGCAGGCGCGCGCTTACCTGACGCGCGAGAATACCGGCCAATCGTACAATCTGCGCTCGATGGCCGAGAACCTTGACCGCAGCTACAAGCCCGATGCTGTTTGGAATCAGGATTATACGAAAGCCTGGAACGCCGCCACGCAAGCCGGCCAGACGATAGCCGAAGCGCATGCCACCGCCCGCGCTGCTGCCGACCTAGGTCGCTATCAGCCGGGTACGCCAGCCTTTAAAGAGCAACTTAAAAAGCTGCAAGACATCAACAACTGGGACCAAGGGGCTGCCTTGCGCGTGCAGTCGGATCTGATTCATGCCGAGGGTCAGGTGAATATTGGCGAGGCATTGCGCCGGAGTAGCAATTCCTTTTTGCCAGCATACATCGACCTACTGGTTGGCGCCGACCACCGCACCTACGTCATCGTGCCGGATGGCAATTATTTTATTAATCCAAACCCCGGCAAAGATCCGCTCAACGACAACCTGACCTACAGCAAAACGGGCGGCTTCGTGCAGGCCAGGGCGCGTTTGTTGCAAGACAAAGTACGGCTCACCGCCACGCTGCGCGCCGATAAAAACGACTACTTCAACACTCGTTTCAACCCTAGGTTTACGGCCGTGTACTCGCCCACCCAGCAGCACAATTTTCGGGTGAGCTACCAGAGCGGCTACCGCTTTCCGAGCTTGTTTGAAGGTTTTTCGAACGTGAACAGCGGACAGGTGCAGCGAGTGGGCGGGCTGCGGGTGATGTCGAATGGCGTGTTTGAGAACAGCTACCTGCGCACCAGCATCGATGCTTTCACGGCCGCCATTGCCAACGATGTGAACGTAAATAAGCTGAGCCGGGCGCGGGCGATTGAGAAGAACCAGGGTTTGCTGGTGAAAAACCCCTACACCTATCTGAGCCCCGAGCACATCAAGTCGCTGGAGCTAGGCTACAAAGCCGCGCTGCTACCCGGCGGTCGGCTGCTGCTCGACATTGATTTCTACTACAACACCTACCGCGACTTCATCGCGCAGGTAGAGGCGTACGTACCCAAGACGCTGAACCCTGATTCGACGGCCATTTACCTCAGCAACCGCAACGGTCAGAACCGCTACCGGCTTTGGACGAACTCCCAAAGCAAGGTGAACAACTACGGCGGCAGCGCCGGCCTGCGCTATGAGCTAGCCGGCGGCTACCTGGCCGGCGCCAACGTCACCTACGCCCGCCTCGACCGCACCGCCAACGGCGACGGTCTGGAAGACGGCTTCAACACGCCGCGCTGGGCTTACAACCTGAGCCTGGGCAATGAAAACGCCTACAAGAACCTAGGTTTCGGCCTGAACTACCGCTGGCAGACGCGCTACTACTCCCAAACGTTTCTGGTGAACGGCGACGTGCCCGCCTACGGCAACCTTGATGCGCAGCTCAGCTACACATTACCCGCACCGAATCTACGCTTCAAGCTAGGAGCCACCAACGTGCTGAACCACTATTACTACTCGTTTTTGGGCGGACCTAGCATCGGCGGGCTGTACTACATGACCGTGACGTGGAGCCTCCCAAACAATAGCTAACAGCTGACGCTATTACGTTCGCAGCGACGACTCCCGCACCAGCAGTTCAGGCTGAAGCACAATGCGGCGCGGCGAGAAACTTCCTGATCTGTCTTCCAGCATTTCCAGGAAGAGCTTTACTGCCGATTGCCCCATCTGCTCGCAGCGCTGGTCGACGGAGGTAAGCCTAGGTTCGGTGAGGGAGGTGAAGGTTTCGTTGCTGAAACCCACCAGCGCAATATCCTGCGGCACTCGGATCTGGCGGGCTTTGAGCACCTGCATGGCCCCTACTATGGAAAAGTCGCTGGAAGAAAACACGGCATCCGGCGGCACATCAAGGGCCAGCAGCTTCTCCATGCCTTCGGTCCCGTCTTCGGTTCGCATGTCGCAGGTGTATACGAGCTGCTCATCGAGCGGCAGGCCGTGGGCGCGCAGGGCGTCGAGGTAGCCGCGGTGGCGGTTCTTATAAATGTTCAGGTGCTGCGGGCCGGCAAAATGCGCAATTCGCTGGCAGCCTTGCTCAATGAGGTGGGTAACGGCCTGGTAAGCACCCAGGTAGTCGTCGATGATGACGGAGCTGACGTTGAGGCCTTCCAGCACCCGATCGAAGAACACCAGCGGAATAGCCAAGTTGTCCACCTTATCGAAGTGCTTGAAATCGTGCGTGTTGCGTGCCAGCGAAACGAGGATTCCCTCCACTTGCGCGTTCATCAGCGACTCGATGTTCTTCCGCTCATTTGCCACATTTTCATTCGACTGGCAAATCATGATGTTGAAGCCCGACTTGCTCGCCACCGTCTCGATGCCGTGCATCACGGACGAGAAAAAATGTCCTTCGATGTGGGGCACCATCACGCCGAGCAGGTTGCTACGGCCTTTGCGCAGCGCCGCCGCCAAGTGGTTCGGCTGGTAGTTCACTTCCTTTGCCAGCTGCCACACGCGTTTGCGCGTGCTTTCGCTGATGCTGGTGTGGTTGTTCAGCGCACGCGAAACCGTGGAAACTGAGATGTTCAGTTCCTTAGCCAAATCTGCTATCGAAGCTCGGTTAGTTGCCAAATGGTTGCGGTTATCGCACTAAAAAGACAAACGTTTGCATAAACCTATCAAGGTTTTACTAGATTTCAAATGCTTAGAAGTCTTTCTTCCTGCTCTGCTGCTTTCCCTTCTTGGCGAGCAGCATCTACCTAATGGACCTAGGTTCTAAACCAGAGCTAATTTCGCTTCTTTCAGCTCTTTTCACCTGCTCTTTCCTCCTTTCACCACCTTCTTCTAAAGCGCTATTCTACTAATGACCGACTTCTTCCGTTCCCGACTGCTGAGCAGTTTACTCTTGATGCTGGGCACTTTCTTTTGTGCCCACGCGCAACCGATTGCATCGAAAAACAAAGCAAATACAACCTTTTTCAAGGACGCCGATATGATGACCATTGGGGTGTACTACTACCCCGAGGCGTGGCCGGAAAGCCAATGGGCCCGCGACTTTGCCAATATGCGCAAGCTCAACCTGGAGTTTGTGCACATGGGCGAGTTTGCCTGGGGCTTGTACGAGCCCGAAGAAGGCAAGTACACGCTCGATTGGCTGGAGCGCGCCGTGAACCTGGCTGCCAAAGCCGGCCTGAAAGTTATTCTGTGCACGCCGAGCGCCGCGCCGCCGGCCTGGCTCGCCGAAAATCACCCCGAAATACTAATGGTAGACGCCAACGGCCGCCGCATGCAGCACGGCACGCGCGAGCAAGGCAACTGGAGCTCGCCCGTGTTTCGGCAGTACGTGGAGAAGATTAATACGCAGCTAACCAAGCGCTTCGGCAAAAATCCGGCGGTAATCGGCTGGCAGATTGACAACGAGCTGAGCCATTACGGCAAGCAGTTCTCGTACGACGATTTCAGCCGGGCTAGGTTTCAGGCGTGGCTGAAGCAGAAGTACAGCACCATTGACAACCTGAACCGGGATTGGGGCAACGTGTTCTGGTCGCAGCTCTACCAGAACTTCGAGCAGGTTCGCATTCCGAATGAGCAGGAGTTGGTGGCTACCTCCAACCCACATGCGCAGCTAGACTTTCAGCGCTGGTTTGCCGACGAAGCCGCTGATTATATCCGCTTTCAGGCCAACACGCTCCGGCAAAACAGCCAAAACCAGTGGGTCACGACCAACTTCATGTCGATGCACCGCGACGTGAACCCGAGCCTCAACAGCCGCGACCTCGATATGACGACCTGGACCGTGTACCCCGTGCACGGCGACTACGAGAACAGCACCCTAGGTTTCCGGCTAGGCAACGGTGCCGCCCTCGGTTTCATGCACGATTTTGCGCGCACGCTCAACGGCAACGAAGGCGTGATGGAGCTGCAACCGGGTCAGGTGAACTGGGGCGCCATCAACCCGCAGCCGCTGCCGGGCGCCGTGCACATGTGGATCATGCACGCCTTTGGGGCCGGCGCGAAGCTCATCTGCTCGTACCGCTACCGGCAGCCGCTGGCCGGCAGCGAGCTGTACCACTATGGCTTCGTGGGCACCGATGGCGTGACGCCGCTACCCGGCGGCCAGGAATACAGCCAGGCCATGCAGGAAGTTAACCAGCTACGCAAGCTGCGGAAAGCCAACGCCAAGGAACCGGCCGCTTACGCCGCACGTCGCACGGCCTTCCTCTACAACTTCGACAACCGCTATGACCTGGATAATCATACGTCGACGACACGCTGGAATACGATGGGCCACTTGTTGCGCTACTACCGGGCCCTTAAGACCCTAGGTTGTCCCGTCGATGTGATTACCGAAGACCGGGATTTTTCACGTTACAAATTCCTGGTGGCGCCCGCTTATCAGCTGCTGGATGAAAAGCTGGTGTCCCGGTGGACCAAGTACGTGCAGGATGGCGGCCACCTCATTCTCACGGCGCGCACCGGCCAGAAAGACCGTCGGGGCCACTTGTGGGAAGGGCCGTGGGCGGCACCGATTACTGAGCTGATTGGGGCCAAGTTCAGCCCGCAGGCGTTCGACCTACTGCCCGGCGAGCTGAAAGGCAAAGTCACGGCGCAGGGCAAAACGTATGAGTGGGGCTCGTGGGGTGAAAGCCTGCTGCCGGCGCCCGGCACCCAAACCCTCGCTACGTACGCCGATCAGTTTTATGCTGGCAATACAGCCGTGGTATCGCGCAAGCTAGGTCGCGGCACCGTGACGTACGTAGGCGCGGAGTCGCTGGCCGGCGACCTGGAGCGCGATGTGCTGCGGAGCGTGTACACGGCAGCCGGCACGCCCGTGGAGAGCTTTGCTGATCAGTTCTTTGTGGAGTGGCGTGACGGTTTTTGGGTGGCGACCAACTTCACTTCACAGCAGCAAACGGCGCCGGTACCCGCCAGCGCCAAGCTTATCATCGGCAAGAAAGAAATGGAGCCCGCCGGCGTAACGGTGTGGCAGGAGTAAGCCTGTAGAACGACCCGCAGGAAGGCGTAAGCCAAGCCGGAGCTTCGTGCTACAAGCTCTACCAACAAAAAGCCCCGCCTGCGGAAGCAAGCGGGGCTTTTACATCGGAGGACCTAAAAGCTAGGCTTACCAGTAGAACGTGTAGAGCGCCGTAACAATAATCAGCACGATAACGGAGCCGATAGCGAAGCTGCGGTTGGTGCGGAACATGCTGCTGTCGATTTCGAGGCCATTGGTTTTTACGCCCTGGCTAGTCTGAACAAGGCTAATAAGGATCATACCGAGAACACAGAAGATGAACACGAAGCCCATGCGGTCTAGGAACGGGATTTCGTACACCCCATTAACCGGCACGGCGAAACCTAGCGGCGACAAGAACGACAGATCCATCATGATGGGTAGGAACTTGAGCAATACCGAAAGCAGGAAGCCGCCAATAGTGGCAAACAGCGCAGCCGCCGACGTAGCTTTCTTCCAGAAGAAACCTAGGATGAACATGGCAAAAATACCCGGCGACACGAAGCCCGTGTACTCCTGAATGTAGGTAAAACCGCCCTTTTCAATGCCCAAGTGCGGAGCGAGCAAGATGCCGAGCAGCATGGCTACCACCACCGAGATTTTACCCACGGCTACCATCTTCTTCTCCGAAGCGTTCTTGTTGAGGACTTTCTTGTAAATGTCGAGGGTGAAAATCGTGGCGATAGAGTTGGCTTTACCGGCCAGCGAAGCCACTACGGCGGCCACGAGTGCCGCAAACGACAGACCTTTCAAGCCTACTGGCAAGATGTTGAGTAGCACTGGGTAAGCACGGTCGGGTGCTACTTTTCCGTCCAACATCATTTCTGAACCAAACACATTTTGCTTGAAGAGTACGAAGGCTGCGATGCCAGGCAACACCACGATTACGGGCATCATAATCTTCAGGAAAGCTGCGAAGAGCAAGCCGCCACGAGCCGTGGGCAGGTCAGCACCCAGGGCGCGCTGCGTAATGTACTGGTTGCAGCCCCAGTAGTTGAGGTTCACAATCCAGAGGCCGCCGAGCAGCACCGTCATCCCTGGCAGGTCGATGTAGTTGGGATTGTTCCGGTCCAGAATCATGTGGAAGTGGTCGTTGGCCTGCGAAGTGAGCAGGTTAAACCCATTTATTGCTCCAGTTGTACCGTAATGCTCGGCTACTAGGTTGAGCGCTAAGTACGTGGTAGCCAAGCCACCCAGAATCAGGAAGAACACCTGAATAACATCGGTGAAGCCGATAACCTTCATGCCTCCCAACGTGATAATCACGGCGCAGATGGCAAGTCCATAGATGCAGACGTCGATATTCAGGCCCGAAACGCTGCTGGCAGCAATAGCACCTAGGTAGAGAATAGAGGTCAGGTTGACGACTACGTACAGCGCCAGCCAGAAAATGGCCATAATCATGGCTACCGTGCCATTATAGCGCTGGTGCAGGAATTGCGGCATCGTGAAGATGTGGTTCTTCAGGTACACTGGTATGAAGAACGTTCCTACAATGATTAGCGTGACGGCCGCCATCCACTCGTAGGCTGCAATAGCAAGGCCCATCTTGAAGCCCGAGCCAGCCATTGCCACAAACTGTTCAGCTGAGATATTGGAGGCGATGAGCGACGAGCCAATAGCCCACCAAGTCAGGGAGCCCTCCGCCAGGAAGTAATCTTTGGAGTCACCTTCCATCGTGCCATCATGGCCCGTTTTGCGTAGGTAAATCCATATACCGTAACTCGCTACTATAATGAAGTAGACGAAGAATACGATGTAATCAAGGGTTGCGAGTTTATTCATTGAACAGGAGGGTCATTGGGGCCGGCCCACCATCGGCGTTAGAAAGCAAGGAGTGGAAGTAGTAGCTGGAAGATGAATGAGGACCATGACCTAGCTTTTGAGGAGCCAGCCAGTAGCAGTCAAACTTAACTGTTTTTAGGCGCTACTTGCGCACGCCGAAGCGGTAAACCGTGGTGGAGTGCAGCGTGTCTCCGGGCTTCAGGATCGTGCTTGGGAACGTCGGCTGGTTGGGCGAATCGGGGAAGTGCTGGGTTTCCAGGCAGAAGCCATAGTGCTTGCCGTAGGTCACATCGCCGGTGCCTTTGAGCGAGCCATCGAGGAAGTTGCCAGTATAAAACTGCACGCCGGGCTCGGTGGTCATCGTTTCCAGGGTGCGGCCGGAGGTAGGCTCGTACACCGTAGCCGCCAGGTGCAGACCATTGCCGCCGGCGTTATTCAATACCCAGTTGTGGTCGTAGCCGCCGGGCACCTGCGCAATCCGCTCGCCGATAGTGTGCGCCGTGGTGAAGTCGAAGGGGGTGCCTTTCACCGGCTTCAGCTCGCCGGTCGGAATCAGATCCTTGTCTACTACTGTGTAGCGGTCGGCGGGCAGTGTCACTTCGTGGCTCAGCACGTCTTTGTCCTGGCCGTAACCTAGGTTGAAGTAGCTGTGGTTGGTCAGGTTGACGGGCGTGGCCTTGTCGGTGGTGGCGGCGTAGTCAATCTTCAGCTCGTCGTTGTTGGTGAGCGTGTACACCACCGTCACGTTGAGGTTGCCGGGGAAGCCTTCCTCGCCGTCCTTGCTCAGGTAGGTCAGCTTCAGCGTCTGGCCGTCGGAAGATGAGCCCGGCTCGGCTTGCCACACCACTTTGTCGTAGCCTTTCAGGCCGCCATGCAGCGTGTTCGGACCGTTGTTCTTGGCCAGCGTGTACTCTTTGCCGTCTACCGTGAACTTGCCACCCTTGATGCGGTTGCCGTAGCGGCCGATCAGGGCGCCGAAATACGGACCGGCTTTCACAAACGCGGGGCTCTGGTAGCCGCTCACGTTGTCGAAGCCCAATACAATGTTGCCTAGCTTGCCTTGCTTGTCGGGCACCAGCAGGCTCGTGACGGTGCCGCCATAATTCGTAATTGTAGCTTTCAGGCCATGGGCGTTGGTGAGCGTGTAGAGCTGCACCTCCTGCCCATCGGTCGTTTTGCCGAAGGAGGCTGAGGTTGGCATGTTCGATGAAGAAGTGGTAGAAGTTTGGGTTGAGTCGGCAGTAGCGCTGGTGCTGGTACCGGCCTGGTCGGCGGGCTTCTTTTGGTCGCAGGCGGCGAGCATAAGCAAGCCGGCCAAGCCCCCGGTCAGGATTCCGGAGCGATGAAAAACGGTCATGGAGGAGAAAAGAATAAGATAAGGTTAGGTTGGAAGACGCGCTAAGTACCTAGCCTGTCGCCGGTTACATCCGCATCAGAGCAGACCAAGATGGACCAGGCAGCAGGTTGTAGCAACTTCTTTGTTTGGGCTTTTTAAAGGTTATACCTAGGTTCAGGGCCGCAGCAGTTCTTCGGGCAGGCAGTTGCTTACTGCCCTTTTCCGAAGCTAATGCGGCTTGTTGTAGGTAATGGGACGGTAAAGTATAAATTCCTGCTCAATGCCGCAATCGTTTGCACTTTTTATAGGAGGGAAAGGTGCTTTTACCAGATAGCCGATCCGTCCTTTTTGCCTTCTCTTTCGCGTCCCAAATGACCCAGTCCCAGCGGGGCGACACCTAGGTTTAAACGACCGGTGCCGCCTCGCTGGGACTGGGTCGTTTCTATATAGCGCTTTTCCTTACCGATATGCTGCCCCATTGGGACCAAGCTCGCCTGACTTAATCCTACCAAGAACCCCAACCTAGCTCCGCTCACTCCGCTTCTTCTGCCGGGGCGGCGGGCAGCTGCTGATACAGCGGTAGCTCGTAGAAAGGCCGCAGCAGCTGAATAACATCCAAGGCATCGGCCAGGGCCTGGTGCGCCACCGTCTGGTCGGCGAAATGGGCGCGCGCCTTGCAGATGGTCATGGTGGGCAGGCGGTTATCTTTTCGCCAGTTCAGGTAGAAGGCGGCGGGGTCGAGCATGGCCGGCTCGGCCCGTACCAAGGTGCCCCAGCCCGGCAGCTGCCGCAAAAACAGCAGATCGAACGACGCTATGTTTTTGCCGGCCATCGTCACGCTTACGCAGTCTTTCTTATCCGGCTTGAAGCCTTGCGCCAGCAGAAACTCGCGCAGCTGCGGCAGCAGTTCCCCGGCCGTGCAGCATTCTGGGTTTGGTCCTTTCTGGGACAGCTCTTCCAGCAGGCGCGCATTCAGGGCCAGAGCGCCGGCCGTGCCCACGTATTCGGGGTGGCGCACGAGGCGCCGAAAGCTAGGTAGCTCGGCCAGCGGGCGCAGGTGTTTGGTATCTTCCACCACGGCGGCCAATTCAATAATCTGGTGCCGCTCGGGGTTGCCGCCGGTCATTTCAAGGTCGAGGGAGATGTAGCGCATACCCTGACGCTGTACGCGGACGCGTAGCCGGGTGTTGACTTCCGGCCCAGATTCTCTGAACCGAACCTAGGTAGCCAGCGGCGCGGTCGAAGTACTGTAGGAACGCGCCACGGCGCGTTCGTCGTGGGCCGTTGTTGAACGATGCCGCTTCGCACCTTCTGTGGGCACGTCGCCCGGACCAGAACGCGCCGTGGCGCGTTCCTACAGTACTTCGCCAGCCTGGGTAGCCTCAACTCAAATAACAAAAAGTGCATTTCGTTAAGGGCATAGTTCTACAGTCTAATCACTTTCATACATTTAGCGTTCTAAGATATCTTATAATTATAGCGGCATGCTGCGGGCCACCCGCTGCCCATGCCACAGATTTATTTTTAGCTGCTATATAGTTCATAGTCACGCATCTATTCCTTCGTCATCACATAGCCAGCGTTCCTCTATCTACCCTGATGAAAATTCGTAATATCACTGTTGGCTTGCTCCTTCTGCTGGGTACGCTTGCGGGTAGCCAATCAGCCCTGGGGCAAACGGCCAACGCGCCGCTCGCCGCCGCCCTCAGCACCGCGCAGCAGCAGTACAATGCGGCTTTCAAGGGGCACCCGCAACTCTACAACGGCCCCGAATACATCGACTACGCCAAGCGCTACGCGAAGCGCACGGGTCACCAGTTTTTTCTGTCGCCCGACAGGCTGCCCGGCAGCGTCGATTACAACGACCATCAGTTCACGGAGCTAAACCTAGGTTATGATGTCGTGCTTGGCCAGGTTGTGCTTCAGCACGCTACCAGCCCGCTTACGTTGCGCCTAATTAACGAGAACGTCCGCTCTTTTACTATTGGCAGCCAACGTTTTGTGCGCATGACGTTCGACAGCACGGCCGCCAACCTGCTCAGCACCGGGTACTACGAAGTGCTGGTCGACAGCAGCACCCAGCTGATTGCCAAGCGGGCCAAACGCATTCAGGAGAAGATAGATCAGGGCACGGTCAATGTCGAGTTTATTCCGGCTGATCGGCTATTCATCCGGAAAGCCGGTGTGTATTATGCCGTCAATAAGAAGCGCTCCGTCACCAAGCTATTCGCCGACCGCGGCAAGGAGGTACAGAAGTATATTCAGGATAACAAGCTGAAGTTCAAGAAGGCCCGCCGCGAGGCCGATATTGTGCAGCTTACCCGCTACTATGCTGGCTTGGCTCCGCAATAGCGCGGCTACCTAGGTCAAAGTCCTATTCTTTCCGTTGTGCCAGCCACTTTATGAAGCATCTCTATTCCTGGTTTGTCTTTTTATTATTCCTCCTGGCTAGCCTCACGAGCAATGGGCAGCAAGCAGAGAAAACCATCAGCGGCAACTTCAGCCACGTACCGTTCGAGCAGTTTGCCAGCCAGCTAGAGGCCCAGACCAAGCTGCGCTTCTACTTCAACCCCGCCGCCGTCGACAGCCTTTTTATTACGCTGCAAGCGCAGGATGTGCCGGTGCGCACTGCCCTGGAGCGCGCCCTGCAAAACACGCCCTTTCACTTCGCCATCGACGACGAGAACCGGGTTTTCGTTACAGCCGGCGTCACGCTGGAACCTAGCTTACCCGATAGCTTTTTCCGCTCGGAAAGGGAAGGCAACCTAGCTAACAATGCCCGCACTACCGAGAAAGCGCCCGCCAGTGCGCCGGGCCGCTCGCGCTACGTGCGCGAAGCCGAAGCCAAACTGTATGAAATCGGTAGCGGCAGCGTGCGCGGCGGCAAAGTGACGCTAGCCGGTCACATCCGCGAGCTGAAATCGGGGGAGCCGGTAATCGGCGCCACCATCTACTCCGAAGCGCCGTCGGTGGGCACCAGCACCGATCAGTTTGGCTACTACTCGCTCACGGTGCCCGCCGGGCGATACGACCTGAAAATCCGCGGCATCGGCATCAAGAACACCCGGCGCCAGGTGATTCTGCAAGGCGATGGCAAGCTGGAAATAGAGGTGGAAGAAGACATTACGCCACTGAAGGAAGTGGTAATTGAGGCTGAAAAGGACAAGAACGTATCGGGCATGCAGATGGGCCTGGAAAAGCTGGACATCAAGACCTTGCGTCAGGTGCCCACTGCCTTCGGCGAAACCGACATTCTGCGGGTGGTGCTCACGCTGCCCGGTGTGAAATCGGTGGGAGAAGGCAGCACCGGCCTCAACGTGCGCGGCGGCGCCACCGACCAGAACCTGATTCTGTTCAACGGCACCACCATCTACAATCCGTCGCATTTGTTTGGCTTCTTCTCGGCCTTCAACCCCGATATTTTGCAATCGGTGGAGCTGTACAAGAGCGCTATTCCGGCCAAATACGGCGGACGCTTGTCGTCGGTGCTGGAAATAAAGACGCGCGAGGGCAACAAGAAGAAGTTTTCCGGCTCGGGCGGCATCGGGCCGCTCACCAGCCGCATCACCTTCGAAGGACCGATCATCAAAGACAAAAGCGCCTTCATCATCAGCGCCCGCACCAGCTATTCCGACTGGATTTTGCACCGCTTGTCGAACAACTCGTTTCGGCAAAGCGCGGCGTCTTTCTATGACATCAGCGCCAACATCAGCCATCAGCTGAACGAGAAAAACTCGCTCTACCTCACCGGCTACCTCAGCGCCGACCGGTTCCGGCTCGCCAGCGACACGACGTATCAGTATCGCAATCAGACAGCTAGCTTGAAGTGGCAGCACAACTTCAACAACAAGCTCTACAGCGTCTTGACCGGTGCTTACAGCCACTACGCCTACGACATCACGAGCGAGAAAAACCCGGTCAATGCTTCGCGGCTGAAATACGGTATCAAGCAAACCAGCCTGCAAGCCGATTTCAGCTACTTCCCCAGCTCCAAGCACACCGTTGATTTTGGGGTTAGCTCGCTGGTCTACAACATCTCGCCCGGCAGCCTGACCCCGAATGGTGAAAATTCTCTAATAGCTCCCGATATCCTGGCCCGCGAGCAAGCCGTGGAAAGCGCAATTTATGCTTCCGACCGGATTGATTTCACCCAGCGCCTTTCGCTTTCGCTCGGGTTGCGCTACTCACTCTTCAATGCCCTAGGTCCGCGCGACGTGTACCAGTACACGCCGGGCGTATCGCGCACCGAAACCAGTATTATGGATACGGTGCGCTACGGCTCGGGCAAGGTATTGGCCACGTACCACGGGCCGGAATATCGGATGTCGTTGCGCTACGGCCTGACGGACAACTCGTCGGTGAAAGCTAGCTATAACCGTACTCGGCAGTACATCCACCAGCTTTCCAACACCGCGTCCGTGTCGCCGGCCGACATCTGGAAGCTCAGCGACGCTAACATCCGCCCGCAGGTCGGCGACCAGTACTCCATTGGCTACTACCACAACTTCCGGGCAAATACCATCGAGGCGTCGGTAGAAACCTACTACAAATCGCTGCACGACTTCGTGGATTATAAGAGCGGCGCCACGCTCATCCTGAACCATCACATCGAGACGGACATCGTGAATGCGCAGGGCAAGGCTTACGGCGTGGAAGTGCTGGTAAAGAAGCTGACGGGCAAGATCAACGGCTGGGTGAGCTACACCTATTCCCGCTCGCTGGTGCGGGTGAACGCCGGCACCCCGGCCGATAGGATCAATGGCGGCCGCTACTACCCCAGCAACTTCGACAAACCCCACGATTTCACCCTGATCGGTAACTACCGCTTCAGCCGGCGCTTCAGCTCTTCCCTGAACTTCACCTATAGCACGGGCCGCCCTATCACGCTGCCCTTAGCGAAATACTACATAGCTAATTCATTGCGCGTGTACTACTCCGACCGCAATGCCTACCGCGTACCCGACTACTACCGCGCCGACCTAGCTCTGAATATCGAAGGCAACCACAAGGTGAAAAAGCTAGCCCACAGCTCCTGGACCCTAGGTGTGTACAACCTGACCGGGCGGCAAAATCCTTATTCGGTGTACTTTAAGTCGGAAAACGGGCAGATCCGGGGCTACAAGCTCTCCATCTTCGGTCGCCCCATCCCGACGCTCACCTACAACTTCAAGTTCTAGATGCGGGCTTCTCTCTTTTTTGTTCGCGTAGCGCTGTTCTGGGGCATACCCCTGCTACTTCCCGGCTGCATCGAGCCTTACATGCCCGCTGCCATCAGCTCCCCGCAAAGCTACTTAGTCGTCGATGGCTGCATCAACAGCCAAGGTGTCACGACGATTAACCTCTCGCGCACCTACGACATAGTCACCCAAACGCCACCGCCGGTAGAAACCAAAGCTACCGTGGCGATTGAGCAAGAAGATGGCCCGCACTATCCTGTAAACGAAAGCACAACCAAAGGCACCTACACCTCGCCTAACCTGACCCTAAATACTGCTAAGAATTATCGGTTATTTATTCGCACAGGGGCCGGGCAGGAATATGCTTCAGCCTACGTGCCGGTTAAAACCACCCCGCCGATCGACAATGTCGCTTGGCGTGCTACGGATGCTGGCCTAAACATCTACGTCAACACGCATGATGACACAAAAGCTAGCCAGTACTACCGCTGGGAATACGAGGAAACCTGGGAAATCAAGCCGCCTTATTCACCCATCGTAGAATATAAAAATAGACAGATACAGGATATCACTACCTTTTTTCCAGCCACATGTTGGGGCAATAACCAATCTACTGCTATCCAGATAAGCAACACCACGCGCTTGACCCAAGACGTCGTCTCTGATTTCCTGATCTGTTCATACCCTACTACATCAGAGCGGCTACGCAGCAAATACAGTATTCTAATTAAGCAACATGCCCAGACTCAGGAGGAGTACCAGTACTGGGAGTTACTTAAAAAGAATACCGAAAACATTGGCACCCTGTTCGACCCACAGCCCGCTCAGCTGACCGGCAACGTTAGGTGCCTCAGCAATGAGACGGAACTGGCGATGGGGTTCGTAGGCGCACACTCCCTGGAGAAAAAGCGAATCTTCATCAGTCGGATGGACTTGCCCCAGAAGTGGCTTATCCAGTCGGGTTATGAGAGTTGCGTGCCCCCCGACACTATCTTTCTTACTAAACCCTTTCCGCCACCTCCGCCCGCCGTAACCCTACAATCTTACTTTGGCAACCCCAACTATCTTCCTATTTATCCTGTCTATGACCAGATGGGGGCAATAATCGGTTATACAGCTCAGTCACGTGACTGCATCGACTGCCGCACGCGCGGCACGGCCTTGCGACCTAGCTTCTGGCAATAACTACTGGCCAAATGCGTACTATCCTCCCTGCAACTCGAGTCTTGCTATGCTGGTGCTTATTGCTCCTTCTCCCCAGCTGTATCGAGCCTTACATGCCAGATGCCATTAGTTCTACGAAGCGCTACTTAGTTGTGGATGGCTTTATTAATAGTAGAGGCATTACAACCATCAAGCTCTCCCGCACTTACGATATAAGCTCCAGCACCACTTCGCCGGTAGAGACTCTAGCTACTGTATCAATTGAGGAAGAAGGAGGGCAGCGCTACCTGCTGCGTGAAGGTAGCACCAAAGGCACCTACACCTCGGCGAACCTAGCCTTGAATACAATCAAGAACTACCGCCTGCTCATCCGTACTACAGCTGGCAAAGAGTATGCGTCCGACTATACACCAGTCAAAACCACACCACCAATCGACAACGTCACTTGGCACCCGACAGATACAGGCTTAGGCATTTACGTCAATAGCCATGATGACGCGAATGCAACGCAGTACTACAAGTGGGAGTACGAAGAAACCTGGGAAATTATACCGTTGCTTTCTCCCCAGCTTGAATATAAAAACAGTATCATACAGGAAATCACAACTCTCTTCCCTAAGGTATGCTGGAGTACTGCCCAATCTACAGACATCAAAATCAGTAGCACCACCCGCTTGACCCGGGATGTCGTCTCTGATTACCTACTCCGCTCATTCTCAACTACTGCTAACCAGTTCCGGTATAAATACAGCATTCTGGCAAAGCAATATGCTCTGACACCGGAGGAGTATAATTATTGGGCATTACTTAAGAAAAACACCGAGAACATCGGAACGCTGTTTGACCCACTGCCTGCCCAGATTACCGGTAACGTTCATCCACTCAACGATGAAGCCGAACTTGCCTTAGGCTATGTTGGGGTTCGTTCAGTGGAAGAAAAACGAATCTTTATCAGCCGCTCGGAGCTGCCCGCTAACTGGAACGTCTTGACTGGCTACGAAGTATGTGTGCCCCCTGATACCATTTATATTGACCGGCCTAAGCCTCCTCCTCCTCCTGTCGCAGATATCTTACGCTCGGCTTTTGGTCTAGGATCAAGTAGCTGGCCTCTTGCCCCTGTTTACGATGGATCTAACACGCTTATAGGCTACACGTCTGCGACCCTAGATTGTGTAGACTGCCGCAGACGCGGCACGGCTGTGCGACCTAGTTTCTGGCAATAATTTCTTGTTACCTCTCAATGTATACCTTAGCCGTGCTTGTTCGTGCATTATCGCTCTGCTGCTTGGTGCTGCTACCGGGCTGCATCGAGCCTTACATGCCCGAGGCTATCAGCTCTACCCAGAGCTACCTGGTAGTGAATGGCTTTATCAACAGCCAGGGCAGCACCAGCATCAACTTGTCGCGCACCTACGACATAGCGGCCAAGACTCCGCCTCCGATAGAAACCGGCGCTACTCTCGCGCTTGAGGAGGAAGGTGGCACGCGCTACCCGTTGCGCGAAAGCACTATCAAAGGGACCTACACGTCGGCTAACCTAGCCCTGAACTCCGGCAAGCAGTATCACCTGCTCATCCGTACGGCAGATGGCAAAGAGTATGCGTCCGACTACGTTCCGGTGAAGACCACCCCAGCCATCGACAACATCAACTGGCAGGCGTCTGAGGCCGACCTGGCTATTTACGTCAACACTCACGATGACACCAACACGACCCAGTACTACCGCTGGCAGTACGAAGAAACCTGGGAAAGTCGACCTGTTCTGGCTCCAAACATAGAGTATCTGAATGGTGAGATACAGCCGCTAAGAACATTCTACCCCTTAGTGTGCTGGCAAAGCGACAAATCGACGCCCATTCTGGTGAGCAACACAGTTGCATTACAGCAAGATGTTGTCTCCCAATTTCTCCTGCGTTCTTTTCCGAACACCACGAATCGGCTGCGCCATAAGTACAGCATCCTGGTGCGGCAGCACGCCCTGACGCGGGAAGAGTACCAGTACTGGGCGCTGCTGAAGAAGAACACCGAGAACATCGGCACGCTGTTCGACCCGCTGCCGGCTCAGCTCACGGGCAATGTGCACTGCCTCAATGATGAGTCGGCGCTAGCCCTAGGGTATGTCAGCGCCCACTCTGTGCAGGAGAAGCGCCTCTTCATCAGCCGCAATGAACTGCCCAACTGGTGGCCGCTGCAATCTGGCTACGAAGACTGCGTTCCGCCAGATACGGTCGAGAATTTCCCGCCAGACTTAGCCCAAAGGTTCAGTAGTCGCCTTTTCCTGCCCGTGAATACAGTATTTGACCCTAAAAACGGTTTGATATCAGGATATACATACACGGTCCTGGATTGTATCGACTGCCGCAAGCGCGGTACCGACGTGCGACCTAGCTTCTGGCAATAACTTCCCCCTTACGTTCTATCCTCTCCCCGATGACTATTGGCAAAAGACTACGCCTTGCTGGCATGACTACCAAAGTCCTTCTTTTCCTATGCTTTTGGCTAACAGCCACCGGGACTGCCTACAGCCAGGGTGGCGCATTAGACAGCCTAGGTCGGCGGTTCGGACGCTATCAGCAGGCAGCTCTCCACGAAAAGCTTTTCCTGCACCTAGATCGGCCGCTTTACCTCAGCGGCGAAACGATGTGGTTTAAAGCCTACGCCGTAGATGGCACTTCCTGTAAGCCTCTACTGATGAGTACGGTAGCCTATGTGGAAGTACTCGACAAAGCGAACCGACCCGTGCTGCAAGGCAAGATCCCGCTGAAGCAAGCCAGCGGGCAGGGCTCGTTTGTGCTGCCGGCGTCATTGGCATCGGGCGTGTACACGGTGCGGGCCTACACGGCCTGGATGCGGAATTTTGGCCCCGAGTACTATTTCCAAAGCCCCGTAACTATCATTAATACCTCGACGGCCTCGGGTGTAGCCGTCAGCAAAGATTCGACAGCCTACGACGTGCAGTTCTTCCCGGAAGGCGGCAATCTGGTGCAGGGTCTCAGTAGTAAGGTGGCCTTCAAAGTAACCACCAAAGCCGGCACCGGTGCCGCGGCAGAAGGCAAGCTGCTCAACCAGAGCGGCGCCGTCGTAGCGACCTTCAAAACCCTGCGCTTCGGGATGGGCAATTTCACGTTCACGCCCCAGGCCGGCACCACCTACACGGCCCAGCTCACCCTAGCTAACAAGCAGGTAGTCAAACGCAAACTCCCGCCGGTGTACGAGCAGGGCTACGTGCTGCGCCTGGAAAGCCGGGGCGCCAATGCCTTAGCCTTATACGTCAGTGCCACGAACACACAGCCCGAAACGGTTTTCTTGCTGGCTCATTCGCGGCAGCAGGTAGTGGTGGCCGTTAAAGGGCAGTTGCTTAATGGTCAGGCCATTTTCCCCGTTGATGCAAGTCAGCTGGCCGATGGAATTTCGCACTTCACCTTGTTCAACGCTGACCAGAAGCCCGTGTGCGAGCGGCTGTACTTTCAACCGCCTAAAACCAAGCTTACCATTAACGCCCGCGCGGATAAAAGCCAGTATACCACGCGCGAAAAGGTATCTGTGGACCTAGGTGCCGTGGCGGCGAACACCCAAGCGCTTACTGCGAATATGTCGATGGCCGTGTACCGGCTCGATTCGCTGACCACGGCTCCTACCACCGACATCAATAGCTACTTATGGCTGGCTTCGGATCTAAAAGGCACGGTAGAGCACCCGGAATATTATCTGACTGCCACCAGCCCGGAAGCCGCCGAGGCCGCCGACAACCTAATGCTGACCCAGGGCTGGAGCCGTTTCCGGTGGGAGCAGGCCCTGGCGCCTATGCTGGCAGCCTTCCCGCACCTACCCGAGCTACATGGTCCTTTGGTGCAGGGGCGGCTTACGCAGGCGGGCACCAACCAGCCCGTGAAGAGCATACTGACCTACTTGTCGTCGCCCAGCCGGTTGATCCGGCTCCAAAGCGCCCTGAGCGACGCCGATGGCAGCGTGCGCTTCGAGCTAGGTGATCTGTATGGCGCCAAAGAAATCATGGTGCAAACGGACCCGCAGCAGGACAGCACCTGCCGGATTGAGCTTTTCAACTCATACTCTTCGCAATACGCCCCCGCCGCAACACCTAGGTTTGCGCCACTCATCCGCTTCCAGCAGGATTACGCCAAGCGCCACTTCCAGAATCAGGTGCAAAACGCCTTCGCCGATAGAGCCCGCAACCGCTACTTGGCTCCTGTGGTTGATAGCCTGGCTTTTTACGGCAAGGCTGACGAAACCTATCTGCTGGATAAGTACACTCGCTTCAAGGTATTGGAAGAGGTGATGCGCGAATACGTGCCGGGCGTACTGGTCCGCATCCGCAAAGATGGCTTTCACTTTCTGGTGGTAGACCGCCTTACCAGGTCGACGTTCAACGACAACCCCATGGTGCTGCTCGACGGCGTCCCGATCTTCAACGTCAACAAGATCATGGCCATGGATCCGTTGAAAATTCAGAAGCTGGAGGTAATTACCAGCCGCTATTTTCATGGCTTGGCCGTGTACAGCGGCGTGGTAAGCTACACCACCTACAAGGGCGACCTAGAAGGCTTCAAGCTCGACCCTAGGGTACTGGTGCAGCAGTACGAAGGCCTGCAAGGCCAGCGCGACTTCTACGCCCCGCGCTACGACACGCCCCAAGCCACCCAAAGCCGCCTACCCGACCTGCGCAACCTACTGTACTGGAACCCGGCCATCACGACCGGCACGGCTCCTACCAAGCTTGACTTTTACACCGGCGACCAGGCCGGGCGGTATATGGTGGTGGTGCAGGGCTTGGTTTCCAATGGGCTGGCGGGCAGTGCTAGCTTTACCTTTGAGGTGAAGCCTACGTTGTAGAACTTGTTGCCGTATCCTAACAGTAGCGCCCGCAAGCTAGTGCAGCTTGCGGGCGCTACTGTTAGGAAAGCTATACTGATTACTGGATTACCACCCGCCGTGTCACTGGTCCATCGGCATAGTTTACGCGGAGCAGGTACACGCCCGGGGTTACTTGGGGGATAGCCAACTTCATAGCTGTTTCCTTCACTTGATATACTACTACTGTTCTTCCAGTTACATCTATCAAAGAAATAGATTGAGGTTTAGAGACAGCATCTACTTTTACTGTAAGCTGATCATGTGCCGGATTAGGGTACACCATAATCTTGACTTGATCAAGGGCCTCCTTCGTGCCCGTGACAGTGGCCGGCTGGAGCTTCACCACTCCCATAGCCAAGCGGCCATTTACCTGTGTGAAAGCACCGCCTACCAGGGTTGCTCCATCGGGCAGAACCAGAAGCGTCCGGACACTAGCAGTTTGACCAAGGGTACTTGTGCCGAAAAAAGTAGTGTTGAAGCTATTATCTAATCGTCCATTAGAGTCTAACCGAATAAGGTTATACAGAGAAGACGTTGAGTTGCTCGCTAGCTTAAGCTTTCCACCAACTAATACTTTATCGTCGGGCTGAACAGCCAGACAGGTAACACCAATTTCTGTAGCTGCTCCTTCGTACCCTTCGATTGGTGCAGAGAAAACCGGGTCAATGGCTCCAGTAGGCACAAGGCGGTATAGCACATCATTCTGCACCCCGTAGCTATAAAACACTGTCAGGTAGCTCCCGTTCGATTGCTGAGCCGACAAGCTAAGGCTTCCAGTAGCTATACTTCCTGGCACAAAGGCAAAGGTTGGGTCTGGCGCACCAGTGGGTAGTAGCCTTGTTGCTATCGGCTGGTCGGTATTGGTCATACCAATGCAGGTGATTTTACCATCTGCCTGCAAGAGTGCCGATACGCCTCGTAATTCACTTACTGAAGTTGGGTTAAAGCTAGTATCCACGGTACCATCAGGGAGTAAGCGGATTAAGTGCTTACGGCCTTGCGCGTCTGAAAACCAACCACCTACCAATATTCGCCCATCTGGTTGAAGCGTTAATAGTGAAATAGCGGTGGAAGTGTAACTGGGAGGTGGACCAAGCGTCATGGAGAACTCCACATCCAGTGAGCCATCTACATTGAGACGCTGCAAATAAATCTGTTGTGGACTACCATATTTCGATACTCTTCTAGCTAGCAAAACTTTACCATCTGGTTGGCCAACCAGATGCGTTATTATACCACTGTTATCCTGGTTGCGATAAGAGAAAGTAGCATCGGGAGTACCATCAGGCATCAGGCGAGCTAACTTGTCTGTTAGAACGGATCCAACTGTTTGGAAGTCACCGTTCACCAGCAACTTACCATCCGGTAACCGAACTATTTTACTGACCGCACTCGGCTGTTGCAGCAAAGGCGCAAAACCAGGCACTACAGCGCCCGTTGATTCTAATAGCGCCAAGCTCCGGCGTTGTCCATTGAAATTCCAGAAATAGCCTCCTACCAATAGCCGTCCATCTTCCTGAAGACGCAAAGCTTGAATTACTTCATCAGGCCCATCACCTATTTGGAAGGACGCATCTTGGCTGCCGTTGGCTTCCAGCCGAATTAGTTTGGTCGTATTGAGCGGTAAAGTATAGCGCGACTGAAGCGCTGCTACTATTTTTCCGTCCTCTTGCAGCACGAGGCGCTGCACATTAACTCCACTCATGCTGGCATCCAACTTAAAAGTTTGATCAGGACTACCATCAGGCAATAACCGGACAATACTGCCGGTAGATGAGCCAAATATGTTATCGCCGTAACCAGCTACCAGCACACGACCATCTGGTAGTAAGGCGGCATCTTGTGCAGCGACATTATTACCTGGGTTATTATTGGCATCAAATCCATTATCGAGTGAGCCATCCGCATTCAGACGCACCACAATTCTATTTCTTACGCTACCAAATCCCAACTGCCGCCCTACTACCAAAATTTTGCCATCGGGTTGCACAAGTAGCTTACTGATACTTACATCTGGCACAGCGTTAGGCTGAAAAGAAGCATCACGGCTACCATTGGGCAGCAATCGCAGCAGTCCGATATTGCTTCCTGAGTTAGGACCTCCTACCAGGATGCGACCATCAGGCTGCACCGCCGCTGCGGTAGCCGAAAAGAAATTGGGAAGCGAAGTAATTAGAAAACCAGTGTAGCGGGTACCATCTAGGTTTAACTGCAACAACGTAGAGCCAAGTGAGGATTCTCCCGCTAGTTGCGCACCAACCAGCAAAATTCGCCCTGACGGCAGCATTTGCAGATTTGCAACACGTCTTAGCCCAGTCGCATTAGCTGCAAACGTCTGGTCGAGCGTACCATCTGTATTCAGGCGAGCAAGAGCCTGTACATCAGTTCCTCCATTAACACGCGTGAAGCTACCTGCCACTAACCACTTTCCATCCGGCTGCTGTAATGCGTCATTAATTACGGCAGTTTGGTAATAAGAACTAAGCTGAAAAGATGGGTCTAGCTGTTGTGCCTGCAACCTTGAAAATACCAGCAGTAAGGCTGATGTGAGATAGAATACATGAACCCTTAGTAAGCTTGTCATACTTCTACTGGAAATTGTTAGAGATGAAACCATAAAAAAATAGTAGAGCCCATAAATATTCCTATCTCAGGGTTCTATATGGCAGATTGCCCAACTAACCATAGGGTTGCTTTGCCTCGTATTATTTTCTCTGCGCTCTTTTACCACACCATAGCCTATGCGTGCTGCGCGCTCATCTTCCGTACCTTCGTTCCCCTATGACCGATACTGCCCAACCCGCCAAAAAGCTCTTCCTCCTCGACGCCTTTGCCCTGATTTACCGCGCCCACTTTGCCTTCAGCAAGAACCCGCGCATCAACTCAAAGGGCATGAACACGGGCGCTGTGATGGGCTTCACCAACACGCTCGTGGAGGTGCTCCAGAAAGAAAAGCCCACCCACCTAGGTGTCGCTTTCGATGCCCAAAAAAAGACCTTCCGTCACGAATCCTTCGCCGAATACAAGGCCCAGCGCCAGGCCATGCCCGAGGATATCGGCACGGCTATACCTTATATTAAGCGCATTATTGAAGCGTTTCATATCCCGATTTTGCTCGTGGATGGCTTCGAGGCCGACGACGTGATTGGCACCCTGGCCCAGCGCGCCGAAGCCGAGGGCTTCGACGTGTTCATGATGACGCCCGACAAGGACTACTGTCAGCTCGTCACGGACAAGATCAAGATCTACCGGCCGGCTTTTATGGGCAACGCGGCTGAAGTACTTGATAAAGAGCACGTATTGCAGCGCTTTGAGATTGAGCGCGTGGAGCAGGTCATCGATATCCTAGGTCTGCAAGGCGACGCGGTGGATAACATTCCCGGCATTCCCGGCATCGGCGAGAAGACGGCTAAGACGCTGATTCAGAAGTACGGCTCGGTTGAAAACCTCATTGCCAACGTGGACGAGCTGAAAGGCAAGCAGCAGGAAAACGTGCGCAACTTCGCCGAGCAAGGCTTGCTGAGCAAGGAGCTGGCAACCATCCACGTCAACGTGCCCATCGAGTTTCACGAGGAAAATCTCACCGTGAGCAAGCCCGACGAGGAAACGCTGCGCAGCTTGTTCGACGAGCTGGAATTCCGGCAGCTCGCCGCCCGCGTGCTCAGCGGCGGTGCTCCTGCCGCACCCGCCACACCAGTTGGGCGCGGTGCCCGGCGCCCGAACGTACCCGCGCAAGGCTCCTTGTTCGACGCGCCCGATGCGGTGGCTATTGCTTCCGAGAATGGCGAAGAGCTAGGTCACGAAGGTGCGCCGGCCGGACCGCGCCGCACGCTGGCCGATGTGCCGCATCACTATCATTTGATCGATACGCCGGCACTGCGTAAGTCGTTGCTACAGCATTTGTTACAGCAAAAGGAAGTCAGCTTCGATACGGAAACGACCGGCCTAGACACCATGACCGCGCGACTAGTCGGCCTGAGTTTCTGCTGGCTGCCCGGCGAGGCCTACTACGTGCCCGTGCCGCACGACGACCCAGAAGCGGCGCAGGCGCTGGTAGATGAGTTCCGTCCTTTCCTGGAGAAGGAAGGCATCACGAAAGTCGGCCAGAACATCAAATACGACCTCACCATCCTAAAGCACTACAACGTGCGCGTGGCCGGGCCGCTGTTTGATACCATGCTCGCCCACTATCTCATCGAGCCCGACATGCGCCACAACATGGACGTGCTGGCCGAAACCTACCTGCACTACACGCCCGTTTCCATTCTGGAGCTGATTGGTCCGAAAGGCAAGAACCAGAAGACGATGGCCGACATTCCGCCGGCGGAAGTGTCGGACTATGCCTGCGAGGATGCCGACGTGACCTTGCAGCTCAAGCACGTTTTCGAACCTAGGTTGCAGGAGCTAGGTTTGCTGAAGCTGCTGAACGAAGTGGAAAACCCGCTGGTGCCGGTGCTGGCTGACGTGGAATACGAAGGTGTGCGCATCGACAGCACGGCCATGGGCGAGTACTCGGCGGAGCTGCAAGGCTACATCACGGAGCTGGAGCAGCAGATTTTCACGGCCGCCGGGCAGGAGTTCAACATTGGCTCGCCCAAGCAGCTCGGCGAGGTGCTGTTCGATAAGATGGGCCTAGGGGGCGGCAAAATCAAGAAAACCAAAACCGGCCAATACGCTACCGGTGAAGAAGTCCTGAGCGTGCTGGCCGCTGATAACCCGATTGCCGGGCTCATCCTGGAACACCGCCAGCTTACGAAGTTGCGCAGCACCTACGTGGAGGCCCTGCCCCAGCTGGTGTGCGTCGCCGATGGTCGGGTGCACACGTCGTTCAACCAGGCCGTGACGGCCACGGGCCGCCTGAGCAGCACTAACCCCAACCTCCAGAACATCCCGATCCGGACCGAGAAAGGCCGCGAGATCCGCAAAGCCTTCGTGCCGCGCGACGCCGACCACCTGCTCATCGCCGCCGACTACTCCCAGATTGAGCTGCGCATCATGGCCGACTTCTCCAAGGATGCCACGATGATCGAAGCCTTCCGCCAAGGCATCGACATTCACAGCAGCACCGCCAGCAAGGTCTTCCATGTACCTTTAGACCAAGTAGATAGCGAGATGCGCCGCAAAGCCAAAACCGTAAACTTCGGTATCATCTACGGTATTTCGGCGTTCGGACTGGCCCAGCGCCTGGGCATTTCGCGCAAAGAGGCGACTGACGTTATTGACGCTTATTTCCAGGAATTCTCGGCGGTGAAGAAGTTCATGGACGAGAGCATCAACAAAGCCCGCGAACTGGAATACGCCGAAACGCTGCTAGGTCGGCGCCGCTACCTGCGCGACATCAACTCGCGCAACGCCACGTTGCGCGGCTTCACGGAGCGCAACGCCATCAACGCGCCCATCCAGGGCACGGCCGCCGACATCATCAAGATTGCCATGATCCGCATCCATGATTGGCTGGAGCAGGAAAAGCTAGGTACCAAGATGATCCTGCAAGTGCACGACGAATTGGTGTTTGACGCGCCCAAAGAAGAAGTCGAGTACGTCATTCCGCGCATTCGCGAGCTGATGATCAACGCCTTACCGCTGAGCGTACCGATGGAAGTGGAAGCCGGCACCGGCACCAACTGGCTACAGGCGCACTAAGTGGCAGCTGGAGTGTAGCGCAAAAACCCGTTCTGCAACGCACAATGCTAGTTCCAACGTTTGGATACTCGCATTGTGCGTTGCAGAACGGGTTTTTGCGCTATTGCTTCAGGCATCCTCCCCACGCAAGGCTCGTATAGCATGGCTTAACCTACCTTCCAAAGGCCATGCTTCCTGAAAACCCGACCACGCCGTTACAAAATGCAGCCCGCGGGCTGCTGAGCACCTTTATGATTGTGGCCGGCGTCGGGCATCTTACGTTTGCCCGTCAGGAGTTTCAGGCGCAGGTGCCCGATTGGGTGCCGCTGGATAAGGATATGGTCGTGCTGCAATCGGGAGTGGTTGAAGTGGGTTTGGGACTAGCTTTGCTCCTGTGGAAGTCGCGCCGCGCTGAGATGGGCCTAGGTTTGGCCGCCTTCTACGCGCTGGTATTTCCCGGCAACCTCCACCAATACACCCACCACATTTCCGCATTTGGCCTCGACACCGATGCCAAACGGCTCGGCCGACTGTTCTTTCAGCCTGCGCTGATGGGCTGGGCACTGTGGTCGACGGGGGCGCTACAACGCCTCAAGCAAAATCAGGTGTGAATAGGAGCGCCCATTGATGGCGTAATCCGATTGCAGCTTTAGCTCGGTGTCGGTGAGCTTCAGAATCTCGTATGGCACCAAGCCAGGGGCTATGTACGGGTTCGTCACTAGCAGACGGTGCCGGTCGTCGCTGAAATACCATTTGCCCGTTTCTAGTTCTGCCTCAGTAGTTTGGCACTTCATAATACCCCGGTTCACAGCGAACTGGTCGGCGTCGAGGAACATCCAGTAGTCATCCTGCTGGCATTCCTGGTACTGCACAAAGTTGTCGGTAATGGTGTGGTTGCCGTCAGGCTGCGTTTCCATCAACTGGTCGGCTACTACGTGCCAGCGGCCGGAGGTCAGCAGGCGCGTGTACTCGGGCATCGGCTCAGAAACAGGATCTTTGTAGCAGGCGCTGAGCAGCGTGGTAAGGAGCAAAGCAAAACCTAGGTGTAAAGGTCGAAAGTTCATCCGTTCTTAGTTATTGATCTGGCAGTAGTTAGCCGTCACAAACATAGAATTGAGGAACCCTTCGGCGAATCACATGTAGATGTGAGCCCGCGCAAAAAGCCGCTTCCGAACCGGAAATGGCTTTGGAAGAAACAGCCTGGTGGTTACTAGGCTCCGAAGTAGCTATTTCCACAAACTTGTTGGAAGTTTCCGCAGTTAAGAGGGTAGTTCCTGTAAATGCTTTGCTGTCGTAATGAATCCTGATTCTTTTGATGTTGTTGTGGTCGGCGCCGGACCAGTTGGGCTGGCCTGCGCCCTAGAAGTGCAGCGGCGGGGCCTCACGGCCGTAGTCGTGGACAAAGGCGCACTGGTGAATTCTATCCTAGGCTATCCGACTAATATGGAGTTCTTCTCCACGCCGGAGCTGCTCGAAATCGGCGACCATCCGTTCCCGACGGCGCACTACAAGCCCCTGCGCGAAGACGGCATCGACTACTATCACCGCGTCGCCCGCGCCGAAAAGCTAAACCTGCGCCTTTACGAGCGGGTAACGGGCTTGGAGGGTGACCTAGGTCATTACGAAGTGATAACCGAGAAGGCGCGGATTGCCTGTCGCTACGTTGTTGTGGCTACGGGTTTTTACGACGTACCCAACTACCTGCACGTGCCCGGCGAGGAGCTACCCCACGTAAGTCATTACTACAAAGAGCCGTACGCCCACTCCCACCAGGATGTGGTGGTGGTCGGCGCCAAGAATTCCTCGGCCAAAGCGGCGTTGCAGCTCCTGCGTACCGGAGCCAGGGTCACGATGATCATTCGTGGGGAAGAAATCAGCCAGTCGGTGAAGTACTGGATTCGGCCCGACCTGCTCAACCGCATCAAGGAAGGCCGCATCAAAGCGTACTTTCACACTACTATTCAGCGCATTACGCCCGAAGCGGTGGAAGTCACGACACCGGAAGGGCCGCTTTCCATTCCGGCTTCCTACGTCTACGCTCTCACCGGCTACCATCCTGATTTTCAGTTCCTGGCCGACCTAGGTATCACCTGCCAGACGGACCTGGCCCAAACGCCCACCCACGACGCCAAAACCCTGGAAACCAACCGCGCCGGCGTGTATTTGGCCGGCACCGTATGCGGCGGCCTGAACACCAGCCGCTGGTTCATCGAAAATGGGCGTTACCACGCCCAGGTTATTGCCGCGCACCTGGCCGGTCAGCCCGCGCCGGAGCTGCCGGAAGTGTTGCAGCCCGTGCAGCTGACGGTAGAAACGCCCGCCGCGCACTCCTAACTAGTTGATTGATTAACGCAAAAAGCCCCCGCTGAACCTCAGCGGGGGCTTTTTTCATGAATGAAACCTAGGTCTGCTACGGGAACAGCACCGCCTGGTACTCGTCCGGATTCGCGAACGGAATCGACGACTTGTAGTTCTCGTTGATCACCCGGATGTACTCGTTGGCAATCACGGCGTAGCCGCGCGAGGTGAGATGTATCCCATCCAGCGAGAACAGGTTGCCGGAAATAAAGCTCGTGCTGTTTGCCGTGGCGTTGATGGCAATACCGTTCTTGGAAATGGTGGTGAAGAACGTATTCACATCAAACAGCGGCACGTTGTACTGGCGAGCCGTTTTGGCAATGATCTTATTCAGCTCCGTGGTACGGGTACGTACGGCAGCTAGCTCGTCGGCGTCGAGCACGTACTGGCTCGGCAGTGGGTTCGACTGCGTGGCAGAATAGCCCACGCCCACCGGTAGCGGCACCCCCGTGGTAGTGGTGCCAATAACGGAAGAGGCGGTCAGCGTCAGCAGGTCGTTGGACGTTGCCTCGCGCACCGTACCAGCACCCGTGCGAATGTAGAGGCTAGCCTGCGCCGCGTTAGGCAGCGCCGTATTGCCCTTGATGCCGGCAATAGCCGTCGCGACGGGCACGGCCGTGAAATACGGCACATCCGCCACGTTCGGGATGTTGGCAATAACGCCTTTCACGGTACCGTTTTTCGTGATGGTACGCACGATGGCGCGGTAGCCTTGGCCAAAGCGTGTAGTATCGGTGAGGCCGCTGAACGGATTGGTGGGCGACGCCACGCCTCCGGCAGTAGCGTACGTCAGTACGTCGTTGCTGCCCAGCCAGCACGTGAAAAAGCTAGGTGTGGCCCGCCCGATGTAGGTGAGGTAGTCGACGGTGGGTCGTTCGGCGGTGGTCAGTAAGCGGTTCAGGTAAGGATTCAGCAAGCCGTAAGGAGCCAGGCCACCCGTCAGCGCCGACACGCTCGACAGCACCGAAATACCCGGAATACCTAGGTTGTTTGGCTGCGCGCCGGTGTAGGCCACCAGCTGCCTTTCGCCGCTCAACAGGGATTGTCCGGTGTAAGCCAGCTGATACGTGCGAGTGTTGCCCGCCTGCCCCGGCGACAGCAAAATGGGCGAGCCGGTAGCCGTGAAGCCCTGAAAATTCAGGTAGCCCGAACCATCCTTCTGATTGTCAGCAAACAGCGGCTGCGCGAAAGTACCGCCACCAGCTTTTGCAAATTGCTTGGCCAGAATGCTGGGATACGAGTTCTGGATTCCTTCGTTGAAAAGGCCACCACTCTGATAACCAGCGGTAAGGGAGTTGCCAATGGCAACATAGTTGGAAAAATCCGCTGTGCCTTTGTCGGCCTGCGGGGCATCAAGATCGGGTTGGCAGCCGGTTAGTGCAAGCCCGAGCAGTCCGAGCGCCGCCGAGCTTCTTTTGAGTAACGTATTCATGAGGTGGGAAGAAGGCGGGTGGTTAGAAATTGTAGTTCAGGCCGATACCAGGAATAACAATCTTGGTTTTGAAGGTACCCGCGATGCGGTCGGTGGTGCCATTGGCGATCAACTCGTCCTGGGTCTGGCTGCGCTTTTGCAGGTCTTGGTACTGGGCCGAAATATCGACGCCGAAATGTTCCCCAAACTTATAGGAAGCACCTAGGGTCAGGCCGAGGCGGTTGGCGTCAGGCGTTTCGGGCGTCACAAAGCCATCTTTCACCGGCGAGAAGTCGTACGCACCGCCGGCGCGCACCGTCAGGCCGCTGGTGAGCTGGTACTGGCCGCCCAGGCGCAGCGTCACGGCATCTTTGTACTCACGGCGCGAGTTGCTCGTGGTAGCGCCACCTACCTGTCCGTCGAAGGTAAAGTTCAGCGCCTTGTATTTGCTCCAGAACACGTAGTTGGCATCCAACCCGATGGTTAGCTTCTCGGTGGGCATCACGCCGATACCTAGGCTTGCCGTGGCCGGCAGCGGCAGGGTGACATCGAAATGCTTGGCCGTGAAGCGCGTGCTGAGCGAAGCCGGAATATTGGAGAACGATACATCACCGTTGCTGCTCTTCACGTGCGCATCGATCTGCGAGCGGTAGCTGGCCCCGATGCTGAGCTTATCGGAAGGCTTGTAGTAGATGCCCGCGTTGTAGCCGATCTTGTTATCGGCCTTGCCATCCAACTCCACGTGACCCGTGTTACCCTGCTGATCCTGCACCGGCACGTCGCGCTGCAAGTTCACCGCGCCGTACGCCAGAATCACCAGCCCCGCCCCAATGCTGAGCTTATCCGTAATGGCGTAGCTGGCCGTGGGCTGGATGAAGATGGACTCCAACGTAATATCCGTCAGCGAGTAGCGCCCCTCCCAGCCATCCGCGTATTGCAGCTTGCTGCCGAAGGGCGTGTACACCGCAATGCCAGCCCGGAACTTGCCTTCCGCCGGCCCGAAGCCAGCGTAGAGGTTGAACGGCGTGACGGTGCTGTTGCGCAGTTCGCGCTGGGTGCCACCATATTCGGCGCGGAAGGCGGAGCGCGCCATCGTTGCATTGATGCCCACCTGCACGCCCCGCTCGCGCACCATTGCCAGGGCGCCAGGGTTGTAGAACATGGCTGCTTGGTCGAGGGAGAGACCAACACCCACGCCGCCCATACCATTGTTTTTCTGGCCGGCAAGCGTTACCTGGAAGCCACCCGCGGAAGCCGCCGTGCCCGTGAGCAGCGCGCTACCCGCCAGGAGTAGATATTTTAGATTCATAAAAAGAGTGAAAAGGGTGGATTTTTTCGCTGAGGTCTGTGAGCGAAATGTAAGAATAAAACCCAACTAATAGTAGGCGTGCCTACTACTTTTACACGATTATAAGGCACTGATAATGAAGACACTTCCTTTTAAAAAGCGCCTTTCTTCAACGTACTCGCATTTTTATTCTTTGTTCCGCACCTGGCGGCTGCGCAAATCCAGGTGCTGCCCGCTCACCAGCAAGTGTACGCGCAGGTCCTGCCCCGACACCGGCTCACCCCGGCCAATGCGACCTAGGTTGCTGTCTTTCAGATAACTGGCATCAACCACCATCACTACGCCGTCGCCGAACACTTCAGCCTCGTGCCCGTGCCGGATGATGATGCCCGTTTCCTGCCCCAAACCTAGCCCTAGTCGGGCCGGATGCTGCAACACGGCGTGCGCCAGGCGCCCAAAACGGCCGCGCTCGGCAAAGTGCTGATCGATATATAGATCCGAAATCAAACCCAGGCCGCTGGTGGTGCGCAGCCCGCCTTTGGTGAGCGAACGAGCACCGTGGCCTTCCACAATCATGCAGCCGGGCATCACGGCGGCCCCGGCACTGGTACCCGCTACAATAAAGTGCTCGTCCTGGCGGTAACGGTCGAGCAGAATGGCTTGGGCTTCGGTTTTATCCCAGAACTCGGTGATGCGCTCCTGGTCGCCGCCCGTAAAGAACACGAGCCCAGCACGTTTCAATCGTTCCAGGTGCGCCGGCGTGTCGGCAGGGTGGCGCTCATCGATGCGCAGGTGATGCACCTGCTCGCAACCTAGCTCTCCGAACGCATTGACGTAGGCCTTGCCCGACCTCCCTGGCTCAGGGGCGGCCGTCGTCACGATTTCGATGCGGGTGGTGGCTTGGTCGGGCACCATATCGGCCAGCAGGGCCAGCAATTCTTCATCATCGCCACCCCCAAGGGCAACAAGCGTTCCGCGCGCAGGAGTAGACGAGTGTGGCATAAGGAGCTAGTAGGGCTAGGTCAAAAGTACGGGGCGGCCTTTTGAATGATGCGTTTGGGAGAAGGAATTCCGGCTTATGAAGTCAACAGGCCGGTGCTCAGCACCTGTTTGGCTAACCAAACATCCGCTGAGCCAGGCACTTACCGCAGAACCGAGCTGCCGTTAAAAATGGCGCCAGCCCATATTCCTGGCCGGTTTTTGGCAAGAAGGCAACTAGATTTTCCGGTTGAGCTGTGCGCCGCCGAGTTTATTCAGAATTAATACTTCGGAATACCTGTTTCCCCACAGGGATGCCCTACTTTTGCGGGCCTTTTGTCCACTAATCTTCCTGCCTAGCGAGAAAAAATCTTTGCTTTTTCATGAATCAGCAACCGACTACCGAACACATTACGTCCCTGATTCAGGAGGGCGAGTTTTTTAAGCTCAAAGAGGTTCTGAAGGAGTTTGAACCTGCCGAGCTGGTAGCGCTGATCGAGGAAGAAGCTGAGCGTGAACAGCTCATTATTTTTCGCTTATTGCCGCTGCGGCTAGCTACTGAAGTATTTGAATACCTGAACCTGGATATTCAGAAACACTTCATTGCCAACCTTTCACAGGATAAAATCACCGACATCCTGAACGAGATGTCGCCCGACGACCGCACGGCACTGCTGGAGTTCCTGCCCGAGGACTTCGTAAAAGAAATTATTCAGACGCTCTCCGAACCGGAGCGCAAAGTAACGCTGGAGCTGCTGGGCTACCCCGAGTACAGCGTGGGCCGCCTGATGACGCCCGACTACATTGCCATTCGCGAAAACTGGACGGTGCAGCAGGTACTCGACTACATTCGGCGGCACGGCGGGCAGTCGGAAACGCTCAACGTGCTGTACGTGACCGATATGCGTGGCGTGCTGGTTGACGACCTAGGTATCCGCGACATTCTGCTGGCCGACCCGCAGACGCGCGTGAGTGAGCTGATGGACCGCCGCTATGTGTACCTGCAAACCATGCAGGACCAGGAAGAAGCCATTGAGGTATTCCGGCGCAACAACCGCGTGGCCCTGCCCGTGGTGGGCAGCGAAGGCGTACTTTTCGGCATCGTCACGATTGATGACATCCTGGATATTCGGGAAGAGGAAGACACCGAGGACATCCAAAAGCTAGGTGGCTCGGAAGCGCTGGACGAGCCTTACCTGACGATTTCCCTGCCCAAGATGATTCAGAAGCGGGCCGGCTGGCTCGTCGTTCTGTTTCTGGGCGAGATGCTGACGGCCACGGCCATGGGCTTTTTTGAGGGCGAAATCGAGAAGGCCGTGGTGCTGGCGTTGTTTGTGCCGCTTATTATTTCCAGCGGCGGTAATGCCGGCTCACAAGCTACCTCACTCATTATCAGAGCCATGTCGTTGGGCGAGTTGACGGTGGCCGAATGGTGGAAAGTGATGCGCCGTGAGCTGCTTTCGGGCCTGTCGTTGGGTGGCATCCTAGGTCTGGTCGGTTTTCTGCGCATTCTGGCTTGGCAACAAACCGGCTTTTACGACTACGGGCCGCACTGGCTGCTGGTGGGTTTCACAGTTGGTTTTTCGCTGGTCGGCATCGTGCTGTGGGGCTCCCTATCGGGCTCAATGCTGCCGCTATTTCTGAAAAAGCTAGGTTTCGACCCGGCTACTTCCTCCGCGCCGTTCGTAGCCACCCTGGTTGACGTGACCGGGTTGATTATCTACTTCTCGGTTGCTACTCTCTTCCTGAAAGGCACGCTGTTGTAGTAATATGTCATTCCGAGCAGCGCGAGGAATCTGAGGAATGCACCTAGGTAGATAAACTTAGATTCCTCGCGTTGCTCGGAATGACAAACGTAAGGGCACAAAAAAGCCGCTACCTCCCTGGGAAGTAGCGGCTTTTTTGTGCCCTTACACAATGGCAATTAGCTACCTAACATGCTGGATAGCTGTTGGGTAATTGCCAGGTGCTCTTTGATGCTGGTTGAGGCTAGCATTGCAATATGGCGGCCGTGTTTTTCCATCATGTTGCTGGCGCTGGGTGCTGCACTCGCCAGGTAGCCCGTAGTTAAAGCGTTGAGCTGCTGATGGGTTTGTACCTGTGCGGCAATGTAGGCTTTGTCGAAAGCGGCGCCTTTGGCAGCCTTGAGCTGGTCCATCATGGCTTGCGCCTTGGCATCCGGGGCGGGCGGCGTGGTACCTAGGTCCTTCAGAATACCCATCATGGCCGTTGTCTCGGCCAGCTCGAAGCCGGCAAACTGCTTGGCGTACTTATTCGTGGCCTGCGTGGTAGCCAGTTGGCTGCTCGTCATCGACATTTGGGCCAGCGGTGCAATAGCCGCCCGAAACTGTGCTTCGGTGGTGATGCTGCCTGCTCCCTGCACGAGCAAACCGTTCTCCTCCTCTTTGAAGGTAAACGACTGGAGCAGCGAGGCAAGCGCCGACATTCCGACGCCGAGCGCCAAGGTCCCTTTCACAGAGTTTGTCAGGAAATTCCGACGCGGAGTAGATTCATTCAAGTGATTCATATGCATGTTTTTTACAAAGGTTAGCTTCCGCCGCTTTCCGGCGAAAGTGGAATATTTCTAAACGATATGCTTATAACGACAACATTATGAGAAGGTTGATCAACAAATGTGTAATGTATTGTCCTAACTCAACAGTAAACCTAGGTTCCGGAGCAGTGATTTATAATGCGTTTGTCCACCAAATCAGCAGGTGAACAGTACTTTGGTGCTTTCAACGAATTGTATGCGTATCAGCCTCTGGGTAAATAGAATAGCGCTCTTGCTGGGCAGCAGTTGGGGACTCACGAGTTGCGCGGTGCTGGGCAATGTCACGCAGCTGAACGACGGCTGGTACGAGGTGATGCACCTAGGTGGCAACGACACGCTGGCCACTCGCCTGGAAAATCAGCGCGTGTACGTGCAGCAGCAAGCCGATTCGCTTGTGTTCACGCCTTATTCGACGCAGCCGAAGCCCGACCTGATTCGCTACGCGCTGCAACCCAACCACCATGTGCTGCTGCTCGACCATCGCCTCGACCTCGACGTGTTTACGATTCCGGTGAAGGTGCGCGCGGCGCGGGCCGGCGTGCCGGTGCAGCTCAACAGCAACTTCAACGCGGCGCTGTACCTGGGTCGGCGCCTCAACTTCTATTACCTGAGCCGGCAAAGCATCACGCCCTGGCAGCAAGCCCCGCGCATTCGGGCGACGGGCCTGGGCTACGGCGCTTTCTTCGGGCTAGGCTCCACGACCATCACTGGGGACGTAACTCGGCAACAGCCTGGCCCTGAGTACGAAGGTCTGGTACTGCACGCCGGCGTTGCCACGCTCTACGATGCGCGCATCTTCAACGTGGGTCTGGCCGCCGGCCTCGACCATCTCATCGGCCCCGACCGCCCCTACTGGATTTATCAGCACCGGCCGTGGCTAGGCCTGCTGTTCAGCCTGGATCTGAACTAGTGTAGCTGTAGCGCGAAGCCTGCGTTTTGCGTCTCGTTGAACGACTGGCACCTAGGTTGTCGTGCGAGCTTCATCGTTCTGTAATACGCGAGGCGCAGGCTTCGCGCTACACCCTAGAAATCCAGTCGCCGATTGGCTTTCTTCTCACTATGCTTTTTCTTGGCTTGCAGCCGCTCGCGCACGGCGCCGGCGCTGGGGCGGGTAGCCCGGCGGGCTTTGGGTTTGTGCAACGCCCGCTTTAGCAAGTCGTGCAGCTTGCGAATGGCCGTTTCCTTGTTGCGTAGTTGGCTACGGTCTTCCTGTGCCGTTACAATTAGATAGCCATCGGTGGTGAGCTGCTTACCTAGCTTACTCAGAATGAGGCCTTTCTGCTCATCCGTCAGCAGCTGAGACGACGCGACGTGAAACCGCACCTCCACCTTGGACTCAACCTTATTTACGTTCTGCCCGCCCGGCCCGCTGCTGCGCGCCGTCTGAAACTGAAGCTCAGGCGTAAGATCGTTTATCATTTAACAATTAACAATTAACAGTTACCAACTGCAATACTTGCTTATTTCACCTAGGTTGGTATTACCAAGGTAAATGTTACGGCATCGGTCGAAGCGTTGGGTAGTAGAAACGCGCCACGGCGCGTTCTCGTCCCAGCGACGTGCCCACAGGAGGTACTAAGCGGATCGAGCGTCAACGGTCACACGACGAACGCGCCGTAGCGCGTTCCTACCCCGCTTCGACCGCCGCCAATGATAACTGTTAACTAATAACTGACAACAGCAGGAGCATGCGTGCGGTCCAGGCTAGGGTGCGAAACCAGTTGGTACGGGTCAGGCCGTCGATGGTGATGTAGTTGAAGCCACTCGCTTTCAAGCGGTTGTGAAAAGGCACCGAGATAAAGAACGTGACGGCCCAGATGAGCACTACCAACGCTAGGCTCCACCATACCACGCTGCCCAGCGTGCGCCCCACCAACACCAACGCCCCGGCCAGCAGAAGCTCCGCCACCATGGGCACCATCACGACCCAGCCCATGCGCGCCATGTGTGCTTTGTGATACGCATCAAAGGCTTGCGGTGGCACCAAGGCAAAAGCAGGGTAGTGCACCAGTTGCACCGTCCAGATGACGCCCGTGAGATATGTAGCAAAGGCAAAATTCAGGAGGAGCAGTAGTTGAAGCGACATAAAGCACACTAATCTTTCATCTGACTACGATTAAAGCAGCTAAATGATAATTGTTAGCTGATAAATGACAACCCAGGCAACGGTTGCAACCTAGGCTGCATCTTAGGGGCAATGTCGTACATCTAACTGTTTACTTCCTGATTATGAAAACACTAAGACTTCTCCTTTTAGCCGTATTGCCAGCCCTGCTGATCCTGCCCTCTTTCCGGTCTGCTCGGTTGGCTTCGCGCGAAGTTCGGCAGGTAGCCACTTTCACCCAGGTTAATCTGGCGGGTTCCCCTAAGGTAGTGTTGCGTCAAGGAAGCCCGCAGAAAGTGGAGCTAGAAGGCGAGCCGGCCGACCTAGTCCGCCTTGAAACCACCGTGAGCAATGGTAAGCTGCGTATTGGCATCAAAAACAACTCGGGCAAGAGCAGCAGTGACTACGATGGCGGTTTGCTCGACAAAATGATGGGCAGCACCAACGTCCATCTGGGCTCAATAACCGTTTACGTCACCGTGCCGGAAATTAACGCTCTCAGTGTGAGCGGCTCGGGCAGTATCAGAGCGGCCGAAGCTATTAAGACCGGCAACCTCGACCTAGCAGTGAGCGGCTCGGGGCACCTCGATCTGTCGCAGCTACACGGCGCTGCCGTGACTTCGGCCGTATCTGGGTCAGGCTCTATTGCGGTGGTCGGTACCGCGGCGCGGCATGACATCAGGATTAGTGGCTCCGGCCGCGTACAGTCGGCCAATCTGCGCGTGGAAGCCAGCAAAGTCACGATCAGCGGCTCGGGCAATTGCCGCGTGAATGCCAGCAAAACGCTTGAGGCGCGTATTGCTGGCTCGGGCAACATCTACGTTACCGGTAATCCGCAGATCACCAGCTCCATTGCTGGCAGCGGCCACGTACATCGGAGCTAGGTTTCTGCTCTTACAAATTCACTTATCGGCGCCTCACTTAGTTATTTTAAGTGAGGCGTTGTTGCATCTAGAAGTCGAATAGCCCGCGGCGCGTAGAGTTCTTCTCTTTCTCTTTGCGCTTATTTTTCTTCTTGTTGTCATCATCGCCGAAAACCCGGTCGAACAGGCCGGTATTTTTCTCTTTGATGAAGACGTAGCGCAGGGAAAAGGCCGTGGGCACGCGAAACCAATCTTCATGATTGCTGATTTCCACGCTCGGCTTCACATCCAGGGCCAGCACGATGGGGAAAAATGCGACTTTGTATTCCAGACCTAGGATGCCGTCGATGCCGCCGAAACCGCCGTGGTTTTTCTGCGTGCCTAGGTGGCCGCCGCCGCCTGCGTAGTAGTTGAGGCTGCGCCCCAATAGCCCGAAATGGTGCTCGGCCAGCAACGTGGCGCTCACCTCCCGGTTGCGAATAATGCCGATACCTTCCAGGGTTCCTTTCGGCCTGATGCGCTGCTGCACCGTGATGCCGAAGTTTTCTTTGCCTAGCCGAAGTCCGGCCGCCGTGATGTACTTCTGGGCCGTTGCAACGTGAGAACCTAAGCTCAGCCCACCCACCAGGGTTACTTGTACTACAAACCGAAAAGAAGCAAACTGAAACATCATAATCTTGTTGCCAGCGAAACGAACTCAGCCATACGGGCTGCGTTTCAACGTAAAATGCCCGTGCAAAGTACGGCCTGTACTACGATATTGCGGCTTTTGCGGTAGCAACGATGTACCTTGCAGCCGCTTTTTTTCGCTGATTCATTTTTTCCTCTCTGTGTATATCCACCAAGTGGCGGCTTATTTGCCCTCCGCCGTCGTTACCAACGAACATTTTACCCGGCTCAACGGCCTCTCCCACGAGTGGATTATTGAGCGCACTGGTATTCGGGAACGCCGCAAGGCAGCCGTTGGAGAAAACACGAACACCATGGCCATTGAGGCCACCAACCGGGTGCTGGCGGCTTCCCCGGAAATCCCGGCTTCCAGCATCGACCTGATTGTGGGTGGCACCTACACGCCCCACGACACTATTTTCACGATGGCCCACGCCGTGCAGCACGCCATTGGCGTCACCGATATTCCGGTGGTGAGCATCTCGTCGGCGTGCTCGTCGCTGCTCAATGCCATTGAGATTGTGGAAGGCTACTTTGCCCTGGGCAAAGCCAGCCGGGCGCTGGTGGTAGTGTCGGAGCACAACACGGCCTACAACAACGAGGACGATACCGTGGCCGGTCACCTGTGGGGCGATGGTGCCGCCGCGCTGATTATCACCAAAGAGCGCCTCGCTCCCACCGATTTGCGCATGCGCGACCTGATTACGGGCGGCGCAGCACCGGTAGGCAAAGCGAGCATAGCCGTCACGCTGAAGCCCGTGGAGCGCGGCATCGTGATGCCATTCGGCAAAGACGTATTCATTCATGCCTGCCAGTACATGGCCCGCGTGACCAGGGATATTCTGGAGCGCAATCAACTGGAGGTGTCTGATGTGAGCTACCTCATTCCGCACCAGGCGAACCTGCGCATCACCAAGAACGTGCTTCAGCAGCTAGGCTTGCCGGAAGAGCGGGCCGTGTCCAACATCGACTTTCTGGGCAATACGGGTTGCGCGGGAGCCGCTATCGGCCTGGCCGATACCTGGAACCAGCTTCAGGCCGGCGACCATGTCGTGATTACAGTGTTTGGCGGCGGCTACTCCTACGGGGCCATGCTGCTGGATCGGGAATAAGCTTCTTCTACACGAACCCTAGGTTTTAAAGCAAAAGCGACGCGTCCTCCGCGTCGCTTTTGCTTTGTCGCAGATTTGTATTCCAAGTGCATGTATCGTGGGTTTTATAACCCAGCCGAGCCGGGCCCCAGCGGGGCGCAACATAGGAAGAAGATAGGCGGTAAAAACGACCGGGCGTTGGAACCCAGGTACTGCCCCGCTGGGGCTCAGGTATATTTCACGGTCGTGGTTTTTACCAACCTATCGCCTCACTGGAGCTAGGTTCGTCTACTTCGGATCTTGAACTGAGTTACCAAATATGCGCTCTAAGTGCAGGTGAACTCACTTTACTCTTTGTTTACTGGTTCAGCTTCAACACGCGGGAGGTGCCGCTGCGGCCACTTGCATCGCGCCAACGCACCAGATACAGCCCCGCGCGCAGATTCTCGATTTGGAGCGCGAGCTGGTTCAGTCCAACGCCGTACTTGACGCCGTACCCAGCGTAATAACGGCCCAGCACATCATAAAAGAACAGCGAAAGACTACCCGACGCCGTGCCCGTGTAGAGCAGGCGCAGCGTGCCATCTACCACGGGGTTGGGAAAAAGCTGTAGATCGGTAGCGGCCAGAATATCGTCCGTCACGCCGACGGGGGGTGCGTTGTCGAGGCTGCCATCGGGGCGGCGCAGGCGCAGGCGGTAGTAGCTCACGCCCGTCAGCGGTTGTGCATCAACGTAGCTATAGGCGTTGCTGGTAGCGCCTGCCGGCAGCGTAGCGAGGGTTTGCCAAGCGGTAGTATCAGCAGCGCGTTGGACCTCAAAGGCCTGACTGGTATTCAGGAAGCATTCGTCGCGGGTAGTCCACGTCACCTGTACGCCGGTCGCGCCGAGCGTTCTGGCAGCCACGGTAGTGAGCGGCGCTGGCAACATCGGCACCGGATTGCAGACAGGCGCCACGAAGCTGCGCGTGCGCAGCACCAAACGCCCGCCGGCCACGTCGCTGGTGGCGTTGATTGTGCGGCTGTTTGCGCCATTGCTAATGGCGTAGTGCATCACCGCGGAAGGCAGAATGAGGTGTGCGAGCTGCTGGGCATGACCTAACTCGTGCACGGCCACCGACTCAAAATCGTATTGGGCCAGTGTAGCCCGCGCCGGACCGAACTGCCAGCTGCGCGCATCATCAAACTGCGTATCAATCTCGTCTACCCAAAACACGACCGCACCATTGGCAGAGCGGCAGCCGGTGTAGTAGCTGGTGGTGCGGCCCAGCACCTTGGCTGGCAGCTCGGCCCCATTGTCGAAGCCAACCGAGTTTTCGTCGTCGTTGGCAATGCCGGTTTTGGTGCGCGTGGCGCCTACCTGCCAGTTCACGCCCGTCTGGCAGCGCCAGGTGGCGAGGGCGCGCTGCCAGGCGCTGTTAGCGGCGGTGTTGGCGGCAAAGCTGGCATCAAACCGGAACGTGTAGCCGCCCGCTTCGTTTTGGTTGATGTGGCCTGGCCGGTACAGCAGCTTATCCTGGTCGGCCTGCACGTTGGTGAGGGCATACACAATCGTGATGGCCGTGGCACTCGTCGTCTGAGTGGCGTCACTGGTAGTGACACGCACCACACCCGTGCCCGCCGGGCTGCCCGTGGTACCATACGACGGCGCCACCACCCGGATTTGGGTATCCGTCCAGCTCACGTAATCGGTATCCAGGGGCCGGATGTAAGTATCCCCGCCGTCATCGGCATTCTTAAATTCTACGTAGCCCGTGCCGCGGGTATTTCCGAAGCCCGAGCCGCTGATCGTCAGCACAGCGCCGGTACCGGCCGTGAGGCTACGCGGGCTGAGGCTGCTGATAGCGGGTGACGCGGTGCCGCGGTTAGCCATGACTTCGGAACGGCGGGCCAGCGCCGCACCTAGGTTGGCATTGGGCTGTACTTCCCGCAGCGCCTGCCCGGTAACGGCGCTTTGCCCGGCGTAGAAGTCAGGTCCGATAAGCGGATACTGGCGAAACGGCTCGGCGGCCGTGCCCGTCGTCAGGTCGTAGCGGATGAAGCCCTGCTCACTGGCATACGCTGTCCAGGCGGTTCCCACGGCTTCGGTGCCCGCAAAAGGTGCCGCATACAGAAACAGAATGCCCTGGTCGCCGGGCGTTAGGCGGAGCGTATTGGTGCTCTGCTCCCGGTCGAAATCCACGGTGCCGCCTTCGGTGAGAACGGTCAACTCGGCGGGCGCTTCACCTTTGAACGATTTGTAGACCCGCACCCGATGGGCGGTGTAGATGCGCTGGTGCCCACTATCCCAGAAGCCGCGCGCATCGAGCACTTCGGCTTCCACGACCAGGCTGGCTTGCTGGGCCCGCTCGGTGGGGTCGAGCGGAAGCATTCCGCACCGAAGTTCCACGGGGCCGACGGGCGCCTGACCTAGGCTGACATGACTGATAATGAGCGCTAAAGAAAGACCTAAGCTCAGCCGGAGAGCAGTAAAAATCTTCATACAAAGGTGGCGGGCGAAAGAAGAGGTAACAAGGTACGACGTTTGAGAAGGAGAGGACTGGCTTGCTGCTTACGTTTTCCAGCGTATCGCAGCGGTTATTCACCAGCCTTATTTAGCTCGATTTCTCTTCTAACTATAACTTCTTATATGAAATTGTATTTATCGGGCGCGGCGCTGCTCGCGGTGCTTACCCGAGCGCTGCCCAGTCAGGCGCAAACGGCACCAGCCGAAGTTGCCGCTGCCCCGATTATGGACCCGCCAACTTCGCACCGGGCGCTGGTCAAGCTAGGTTTGGGGCTGGATCGGGGCCTCGCGTACAACGGCTATTCCGGCCTGATTGTGCCGGTAACCCTAGGTGTTGAGCGGCCCCTGACCAGCGCATTTTCGTTCTACGGTAATTTTACCGCCGCTTTCCGGCTTGTCCGAACGATACGGTACTGCTATCCGCAACCAGCCCCGCTTATTCGCCGAAGCATTATCGCCGTGGGTGGCCGCTACTACTACAACCAAGCCAGCCGAATAAGGCATGGTCACGGAACAGGCTCTTTTAGTGGCAATTACCTGACCCTACAAGCCAGCACCGACGTCAACCCAATCTTCCGCTACGCCTCGCTCGAACGCTACATCTACTACGACTTCTCGGCTCTTTCCGCGCTCTGGGGAATGCAGCGCCCGTTAGGCAGCTTGTTTGTTTATGACCTTAACGCAGGCGTGGGGCTGGCCAATAATGGACGGTTCCTTACGTATGATACGCGTACCAGCTCCTATTATCTCGACCGGCGGCTGGCGTTACTACCGGAGCTAAGCCTGCGCCTGAGCGTCATACGATAAACCTAGGTTGCTCAAAACAAGCTACCCTGCACCGGCTGCGGAATGATGCGCGGCGGGGTGATACCTAGGCCAGTCAGAGCGTTGAGCTTGGCTAGAAAGTACTGCGTCCAGACGGGCGAGTGCATGATATCTTTCTGGTGCACAAAGAAATAAGCCGTTTGCAGGCCGGCACCTAGCCACACGGCGAGGCGCTCGGCCCAGGCATCGGCGCGGGCGTAGTCGCTCGGGATAAGGCCGTGGCCGTTGAAGCGAATAAAGGCCACGGGCGTGGTCAGGCGCATGTGCAGCACGTCGCGGCGGCCGGCGACATCTGTGATTACCAATGTTTTACCCAGCGCTTCCAGCATCGCCGACACCGATTCGCGCAGACCCGCGTCTGCAAACCACGCCGGGTGGCGCAGCTCGACAGCCAGCGGCACGTAGTCGGGGAAGTCGAGCAGGTAGCGCTCCAAGCGGGGCAGATTTTCGGGGCCGAACATAGGCGGCAGCTGCAGAAACGCCCAGCCGAGCCGGTCGTCCAAACCGCTGATAGACCGGCAGAACGTGGTGGTTAGGTCGTCGGCATTGTACAGCTCCCGCTCGTGGCTGATACTTTGCGGCAGCTTGGGGCAAAACTGAAAGCCAGCGGGCACCGCATCGCGCCACTTGCGCACGGTGGGCGCGTCGGGGATGCGGTAGTGCGTCGTGTTCAGTTCGATGCTGTTGAACTGCCGGGCGTAGTGGTGCAGGTAATCGGCATCCTTGATACCGGCCGGAAAATAAGAGCCGAGCCACGCCTTGTTCGTCCAGATCGGGCACCCCACGAACACCCTAGGTTGGGGCGTTGCGGCGTGGGCACGGGCCAGTACGGCGGCCGTTTCGGGGTGGTCGGTGGGGAGGCGAAAGTCAACGTAACGCAGGTCGGAGAGGCGGCCAAAATCCATAAAGCAAAGTACGGCAAAAAGCATCTGGCACATTGCTATTACTCCATAGCAAATTTCCGGGACTTTTGCAACCCGGTTTTGGACTATAGTCTGGGAACAATGCCAAAATTTTTTCAGCGACGGATAGTGTCATTTAAATTAGTTCCCGCTACCTCCTTCCATAGTGCAAAATCGTGCTTAACTAAACACAATCGGCTATTTTACTTGGATTGAGCAAATAACTTAAATGCAAATTTTCTTTAAAAAGGATAATTGGCATGGTTTGGGCGCGGGCCCAGAAGCGGCGCTGGGAGGATGGGTTTGAGAAGCACACCTAGTTTTGTCGTGTTCACCAATTGATTACAGAATGACGTTGCGTATTCGACTGCACTCTTTCGGCTTGTTACTGGCTTTTTCTTTTTTCCTGCTCATTCTTGGTTTGCAAGTAGCTTCGGCTGCGGCGGGGGAAGATGAAACAACCGGCACTGCCAAGGCAGCCGTTATCCGTGGTCGTGCCTCGTGGTACGGCCGCGAACACCAAGGCCAGGCTACTAGTAGTGGCGAGCGGTTTAACCGATTTAAATACACCTGTGCCCACCGCAGCCTGCCCTTCGGCACCCGCTTGCGCGTGACAAACCCTGATAATGGCAAATCCGTGGTGGTGCGCGTCACCGACCGTGGCCCCTTCCGTCACCAGCGCGTGCTCGACCTCTCGGAGGTAGCAGCCCGCCCGCTTTCTATCGTACAGCACGGCGCCGTTGACGTCATCGCCGAAATAGTTTCGAACGAGACGCCCCTAGGTCCGACGGACGCTCCCGCTGATCTGGCCGACCTGCTCTCGGCCGACACGACCACTACACTTGCGGCCGCTCCGGTGGTCGTGGCGGTACCCGCTGCCGCGGCTACGGTGGCTACCAAGCTAGCTTTCGTGGTGCAGGCCGGCACGTTTTCCAGCGTGAACAATGCGCAGGCGCAGCTAGCCAAGATCCAGAAGATGGACGCGCTGCTGCCTGCCACCGTCGAGGTGGAAACCGCCAGCGGCAAAGAGCTGAACCGCGTGCTGATAGGGCAGTTTGACTCCTGGAGCAGCGCCGAGAAGGTCCGTCGCCAGCTCAAGCAGCGCGGCATCAACGGGCTGGTACGGCGCGTAGCGCCGGCTTCGGGCGGCTCGCCCGAGCAGGTAGCAGTTAAGTAGCTATCAGCAGCTTACCTTGTGCGGCGCCCCGACCTTGCGGTCGGGGCGCCGTTGTTTTTACCACCCATTACCAGCCTTCGGCCGTAAAATTCGTTTGTCATTCCGAGCTTCGCGAAGAATAGGGAAGCGCTGCACCGAACACGATATGCTTAGAGGTTTTGCGGGGTCTGGTATGGCAGGCAGGTTTTGCTGGATGGCTAAACGCTTCGGAAAGCTAGCTTTTCTGCTGCTTGCGCTGGGGTTAGCGCTACCGGCTCACGCGCAGCTGCAGGCGGCGCGCTGGTACTTCGGCGACCGGGCCGGACTGGATTTTCGCGGCGGCGCGCCCGTGGCGGTGAATGACGGCGCGCTGTACGCGCAGATTGGCTGTAGCAGTCAGGCCGACTCCTTGGGCAACCTGCTGTTCTACACCAACGGCGAAACCATCTGGAACCGCCAGCACCAACCGATGGTGAACGGCACCGGCTTGCCCGGCAACAGGTTGAATACGATTCAGCTAACCGTTCGGCAGCCCGGCAGCCAGACGTTGTTCTATGTTTTTACCACCACCGGACAAGACGCGACGCTTGGCCTCTACTACTCGGTGGTGGACCTGGGTAAGCACGGCGGCCTGGGCGCGGTGGTGCAGAGCGAAGCGCTACGCTCGTCGGGCGCGGCGGTGCAGCTCGTGGCGGTGCCGCACCGCAACCAGCGCGACGCCTGGCTTATCGTCCGTGACCAGAACGCGGACCAGTTCTTCGCTTACCTGCTCACTTCCGCCGGGCTTAACGCAACGCCGGTCATCAGTCCTGATGGTTTTCGCCACAATACGGCTTTCGCGGAAGGCTTCGGGCAGCTAAAAGCCTCGCCCGATGGCCGACACCTGGCTTCGGCGGCTTTCAACGCAGTTGGTTATTCGGGGGGCTTGCTGGAGCTGCTGGATTTTGATGCCGCTACTGGCCGCATCGTCAACCCCGTGGTTCTGCCTTCGCTGAGCAACAGTGCCCGCTTGGGCGTGGAGTTTTCGCCCGACGGCACGAAGGTGTATACTGCCGAGCCGGCTTCGGGCGCCATCTACCAATACGACCTAGGGGCGCCGAATGTAGCCGCCTCGGTTACGGCCTTGCCCACGCCGCCCGGCACCGGCGCCACCCGGCGCGGCGCGGCATTGCAGCTAGGTCCGGATGGGCGGATTTATGTGACGCTGGAAGGCGAGGCACGCCTGGGAGTTATTCCGGAACCCAACCAAAAAGCCCCTGCCTGCGGCTACTCCGACGAGGGCGTGGCGCTCACGGGCCGCAGCACCGCCGCCCTACCGACGTTTCTGCAACGCGACCTGTGGCGCTTCGGCGTGCGCGGCACCTGCCAGGGCGAGGCGCTGGCGTTTGATTTCCCGACTAGCTACGGCGTCGATTCCGTGCGCTGGGATTTTGGCGACCTAGGTAGCGGCCCCGGTAACCACTCCACCCAACTGTCGCCAACGCACACCTACGCCGCTCCCGGCCAGTATGCCGTGACACTCACGCTGTTGTTTGGCAAAAACCACCGGCAGGTGCTGCGCCAAACCGTGGACGTGCGCCCACGCCCCACAGCGAACCTAGGTCGCGACACGACGCTGTGTGCTGGCACTGCCCTCCGCCTGAATATCGCGCAGCCTGGCGCTACGTACCGCTGGCAGAACGGCAGCACCGCGCCGAGTTTCACAGTCACGACAGCGGGCACGTATTGGGTGGACATGACCAACAGCGGCGGCTGCATCACCCGCGACTCGCTGCGCGTCAGCGTGGCCGCGCTGCCGCAGGTAAAGCTAGGTCCGGATACGGTGCTGTGCGCCGGGGAGCGTCTGGTGCTTCGCTCGCGGCTCGTAGTGCCGGGCAGCCGCTACCGTTGGTCGGATGGCTCGATACAGGAAACGCTGACGGTGACACAGCCGGGCACGTATTGGCTGGAAGCCATTAGCACCGCCGGCTGCGGCAGCCAGCGCGATTCGATCAACGTTGCGTACCTGACGCCATCAGCGCTCAACCTAGGTCCGGATACAGCGGTTTGTCAGCAAACGCCGTTGGTGCTGAACGCCACGCTGCCCGGCGACGTGCGCTACCGCTGGTCGGATGGCTCGACCGCGCCCACACTCACCCCGACGCGCTCCGGCACGTACGCCGTGACGGTTTATACGCCCCGGTGCAGCGTTTCTGATACCATTCGGGTGCGCCTCTACGATTGCCGCGAGCAGTTGTTTGTGCCCAACATCATCACCCCAAACGGCGACGGCCTGAATGATCGGCTGGAAATTGTGGGACTGGGTGCGGCCTCGGAGCTGACCGTTTATAACCGTTGGGGCCGGCAAGTGTACCACGCGCAGCCGTATCACCAGGATTGGGATGCGGCGGGGCTGGCGGCGGGCGTTTACTACTACCAGTTAGTAGAACCCGGTGGCCGGCGTATGCGCGGCTACGTGCAGGTGGTGCGGTAACCTATTGCGCCGCAAGCCTGGCCTCACACCGCCTTCTTGTTTATTAACTTCCAGGTTGTTACTTGCCGACTATGATACGTTGGCTTAAAGCGTTGCTCGCCCTGCTCGTCACTGTTGCGCTGACCTGGGCCCTGAATACCCGTCTCGGTGCGGTGCCGCCGTTCGGCAAATTTCTAAGTCCGTTTCGGGGTTTCTGGCGCAACGGCGAAACTGCTAACGACTTTCCGGCACAGCAAAACCTAGCTTTGCCTGGCCTGCAACAACCTGTACAGGTACGCTTCGACGACCAGCGGGTGCCGCACATTTTTGCCCAGAACGACCATGACCTCTACTACACTCAGGGCTACCTCACGGCCCGCGACCGGCTCTGGCAGATGGACTTCATCACGCACGTCGCGGCGGGTCGGCTGGCGGAGATTATAGGGAAAGAGCGGCTGGAAACGGACCGTTTCTTCCGGCGCATGGGCCTGACGTATGGCGCCCGCAAGTCGCTGGATAAGGCAATGGCTGACCCGACTGTGCGCACGGTGCTGACTTCGTATTCTGATGGCATCAATGCCTACATCAACTCGCTCACGCCCAGCACTTACCCGTTCGAGTACAAGCTGCTCGACTACGCGCCGGAGCCGTGGGAACCTTTGAAATGCGCGCTGATTCTGAAGTACATGGCCTTCGACCTCACCGGCCGCTCCGACGACTTGCGCCTGAGCAACGCCCTGGGCAAATACGGCCCTGAGGTGGTGCGCGACCTGTTCCCCGATTATCCGATGCGCGAAGATCCAGTGATTCCGGAAGGCACGCCGCTCGACTTCAAGCCGGTGCCGGTGCCCGCCGCGCCAGCCGGCTTTGAGGCGGATTACTCGCCCTTGGTGCCGCAAAATCAACCTGACCCCGAGCTAGGTTCCAACAACTTTGCTGTGAGCGGGACCAAATCGGCGACGGGCTACCCGCTGCTTGCCAACGACCCGCACTTGCAGCTTAACCTGCCGAGCATCTGGTACCAGACGCAGCTTGCCGCGCCGGGCGTGAACGTGTGCGGGGTGGCAATTCCTGGAGCGCCGTTCATCATTATTGGCTTCAATGAGCAGGTAGCCTGGGGCGTGACCAATACCTACGCCGACGTGCTCGACTGGTACCAGTTGAAGTTCAAGGACAACACGCGCCGCGAGTACTGGCACGACGGCCGCTGGAAACCCGTGCGTCGCGTGGTGGAGCGCATCAAAGTGCGCGGGCTGCCCGACCGCCTCGATACGGTCCTCTACACGCACCACGGCCCCATCGTGTACGACCACAACGAGAAGCCCTTTCTGCCGCAGACGCCCATCCTGCACGCCATGCGCTGGACGAACCACGACGCCGCCAACGAGTATCTGACCTTCTACCGCCTCAACCGCGCCCGCAACTACCAGGACTATACCGCAGCCCTGGCTACCTACGGCGCGCCGGCCCAGAACTTCATCTTTGCTGATAGTCAGAAGGATATTGCCATCTGGCCTAATGGCTTACTGCCGTTAAAATGGAAAGAGCAGGGCAAGTTTATTCTGGACGGCACCAATCCGGCGTACGACTGGCAAGGCTGGATTCCGGCGGCGCAAAATCCGCATGTAAAGAACCCGCCGCGGGGCTTTGTGTCGTCCGCGAATCAGTTTTCCGCGAATCCTAAGGACTATCCCTATTACCTCAACTGGAACTACGGCGACTACGAGCGCGGCCACCGCATCAATGAGCGCCTGGCTCGCATGAACCACGCCACGCCCGACAGCCTGCGCGTGCTGCAAAACGACAACCTAGGTTTGAATGCCCGCCTGATACTCCCTAGGTTGCTCGGTTTGGTGCAGCCTACGCAGCTTTCGGCGGCCCAGCAACAGGCGTATAACACCTTGCAAAGCTGGAACTTCTACTACGATGCGCACGCCACTGGCCCGACCATCTTCGAGCTTTGGTACAACAACTTAGCAAAGCGCATTTGGGATGATGATTTCGGCAAAGCCACCGGCCTGGAAATGCGCTACCCCACCCGCGACCGGACGAACACGCTCCTGCTGCAAGAACCCAACTCCCAGTGGATCGACGACTCGCGTACGCCCGCCAAAGAAACCCTGGCCGACCTAGCGCGTCAGTCGTTTCTGTTTGCCACCGATTCGCTCACGCGTAAGTTTGGTCCATTCGGCCCGAAGTGGGCGTGGGCCAACCAGAAAAGCACTGATATTCTGCACTTGGCGCAGCTGCCCGGCTTCGGCCACATGGACCTGGATGTGGGCGGCGGCGCGGGTATCGTGAATGCTACTTCCGAGCGCAATGGCCCTTCGTGGCGCATGGTGGTGGCCCTGGGTCCGCAGGTGCAGGCGTACGGCGTGTTCCCCGGCGGCGAATCCGGCAACCCCGGCTCACCTTTCTACGACGACATGATTGAGACGTGGCGTACGGGCCAGCTGCATCCGCTGGTGTTCCTGCGCACCGCCGACGAAAAGAACCCACGGGTAAAAGCGGCGTGGGTACTAACCCATTAACTGCTATTTGTGCCGTCACTATGAAATACGCAGTAGCACTTTGTCTGACACTGATAACAAGAGCCGTTTGGGCGCAGAGTGCTCAACCTGACCTAGGTTCGGCTGCTTCGACAAAGGCTCCAAGCTCTAGGAGTAGCGTGTATTTCTGTGTAGAGCACATGCCGGAGTATCCGAATGGTGGGTTCAGCGGTGTACTCCGTTACTTTGCGCAAAACGTACGACTGCCTGAAGAAGTGAAATCGGGCCGAGTGCAAGGACGGGTATTTGTAAGCTTTGTGATTGATGCACAAGGAAGAGTTCAAGATGCTACTATTATGCGCGGCCTCTTACCGGCTGCCGATCTGGAGGCTCTGCGCGTAGTTCGGAGCATGTCTCAGTGGCTACCAGGTAGTCAGAATGGTGTTAATGTGGCCGTGTCCCTGACGCTGCCCATTATGTTCAGCCTGAAACCAGCCCCAATTCCATACAAAATAGGAGGTATATCCTGTGACGGTGACGAGTGATCTTTCATTCAATTTCTAAGCTATGCTTCTCTTCCTACTCATTTTAATCGTTGCCGCAATAGCCCAATCCTTCCTTCCGTGGTGGATTGTAGCACCTATTTCCTTACTGCTGGCGGCCGGGCTAGGTCGCACGGGCGGGCGCAGCTTCCTGGCGGGCTTTGCGGGGGTAGGGCTAGGTTGGGCAGCCGTTGCGACCTGGCTGAACGTGCAGAACGATGGCCTACTTGCGCACCGCGTAGCGCAGCTCTTGCCGCTGGGCGGCAGTAGTTGGGCACTGGTGCTCGTCACGGCTACCGTCGGCGGGTTGGTTGGCGGCATGGCAGCGCTGGCGGGCTGTTGGCTGCGGCACGCGGCGCTGGGCAACCGTAATCGTGTTGGAGAAAGCGCTACTGTTTAGCTTCTGCTACTCAGGCTCTTAGTTCAACCTAGGTACTTCAGAAAGAAGCCCATGATCTTTTTCGTTGTCGGCGCAACAGCCGCTGCCAAACGGCGTACCTTTTCCTAGGTTGCCGTGGCAACGCAAGCCGCTACGCGACCTGGCTTCTTCTCACCACCCTAACTTTTGCGATTATGTCGAAGCAATCTGGAAAACGCAGCCAACACGACCCCAAAGCTGGCCCAAATGCCAATAGCGAAATCAGCAACCAGTCGTCGGAAAAAGCCCAGCACGCGGGTTCCACCGACCACGACCGCTCAGTCCGTAGTGGCCTGTCGGGCCAGGCCAGCCAACCGCACATTGCCACCGACGAAAACCTCCAGGATCGGGTTGCCGGCGACATGGAAAGCGGAACCGGCATGACCGCTCCCACCGAAAAAGGCCAAGCCAGCAAAAACGGCGACCGGCACGGCTGAGCCGTATTATTACGAGCTTAAATACATAGAATTGCCTAACAGAAAAGGCCAGCTCTGCGCAGAGCTGGCCTTTTCTGCTAGGCAATTCTATTGCTAATCAACTACTTCAGCTCCGTGTTATACTGCGAGATGAAAGCGTAAACGGCCAGCGTGTACGTAGCAACCGAGGTGAAGTGGTTGCCGCCCTGAATCGGGCGCAACTCTACCTGCTTGGCGCCGCGGGCCTGCATGGCGTTGTAGGCATCCTGCGAGTTGAAGAACGGCACGTAATCATCAGCGGTGCCGTGGAAGAGCGCGAGGGGCGCAGTCGGCTTCCAGTCGTAGATGTCGTTGTCGCGGAAGGCGGCTAGCATCTTGGCATCCGTCTTTTGCAGAACGCCGCTGCGGAACGAGTCGGTGAAGAGCTGGCTCGGATAATCGGGCACGTCGCTGAACATATTGGCTTGCAGCTGCGTGGCATACGGCGCCTTGAAGTAGTACGACAGCAGCCGGTTGATGCCGTACACCCGGTTGTAGGTATCGAGCACCCACACGTAGGTACTGAGGAAGTTCAGCGGCTTGTCAGAATTGAGGATATACTCCGCAAAAGCCGACTTGTGGTAAGCGCCGGCCCCTGGCGCACAGGCGGTTACAGCAAACTCATTGGCGTATTTTTCCTCAATCAGCTTGTGCAAAGCTAGGGTGGCGAAGCCGCCTTCCGAGTAACCTAGCAGGAAGTTCTTCTGGTTTAGCTGCACCTTCTGCTGCTCGCAGAAATGCCGGGCAGCCCGCATCATATCCAGCGAAGCCGAGGCCAATGACGCAGCGTGCTCATACGGGTGCGGATAGGCTTTGGAAGCGCCGTAGCCAATGTAGTCAGGCGCCGACACGATGTAGCCCGTTGAGGCCAGCACCGACACCGCCGACCAGATGTCGCTGCCCTGCCGGTAAGCGGAAGGGCCATTGTCGCCGCTGGAAGAAGGTTGAATGGTGCCGTGCTGGTAACTAAGCAGCGCGAGCGGCTGTTGCACTACCGGCACCAACAAAGCGCCGGAAGCCGTGATGACCTTTCCATCCGTGTTCAATGTGTTGTAGGTCAGCTTGTAGGCCTTGATGGGATATTTGATCAAGGCTCCGGCCAAGGGCACTTCCGCGATGCGGCCGGCTAGGTCGCTGGTCGAGTATTCGCCGATGAGGGTGCTGCTGAGGAGCTGGCCGGTCTGGGGAGCCGACGGCGTAGTAGCGGTGGGCTCGGGCTGGGTTACGTCCTTTTTGCAGCTCGGCGCAGGCGCTACGAGCAACGTCAACCCCAGAAACCAGGCTAGGCTGCGGAGCTGAAAACGAGATTTATTAAAGATCAAGTGGAGTTAGCTTATGGGGTTCGTATCTGGGTTTATAACACCCAGGTCAACACAAAAAATTCGCTAAACCGGCTTTAGCAGCTGATTAGAAGGAGAATACAGCTTTTCCTAAGATGAATGATAGAGCCCCGGCTACATCTACTGAAAACCACCTAGGTCATATAGAAAGCCACCGTTTTGTAGCGCGAAAATCTGTTTCGCGCTACAACCCACGCTCTTTCATAAAGGCTACTGCCTAACCATACCTAGGTTTCTGCAGTAAACCCAAGTATCTTCCTAATCAGTTAACGTTAAGCAGTATAGTTACTTACCTCTCAATCTAGCGCATACCGCCATGCTACGCCACTCGCTTGCTCCCCGGCCCTGGACCCAATCAGTTGTTGCTTCTGTTGGCATTGTGATTCTGCTGACTTTGGCTTGTGAGAAAGCCGTTGAGCTAGCAGGAGCGTCTACCGCGCCCACCAAACACAAAAGATGGCTGGTAGCGCCTATGCCCCCAGCCGAGAAGCTTCTCCCGTGGGGATTACGCAGTAAGCAGGAAGGTCCTCACGCCTATGTCGAGCAGATGCCGGAGTACCCCGGCGGTTCGGCGAAGCTTATGCGCGACCTCAGGACAAACCTACATTATCCGAAGGCGGCGTTGGCGGCAGGACTTACCGGAGCTGTGTTTGTCGAGTTTGTGGTGGAAAAAGATGGCACTATCTCAAATCCGCAGATAGCAAGAGGCATTCTGGTACCGGCCAGCCAAGCCGCGGCCGCGCGGGCCATGCATGAAGAGGCCTTGCGGGCGGTACGGTCATTGCACGAATACTGGCAGCCAGGCCGCTGGCAAGGACAAGCCGTGCGGGTGGCGTATACCGTCCCGGTTAGCTTCGACCGTCTGACTTACCTTTCTGCTATTCAACGTGCTACTGATCATTAAAAAGTAAAAAGGCGAGCGTTTCTGTAGTCTACCTTGTTAGGGAGGTCGTATCTTAGAACCACCTTTGCCCTAGAACCAACTAACTTCTGGTGTTTCCATTTAACTTCAGCTTCTTCTTAAATCTGCTGCTTCTCAGTCTGGTTGGCGCCGTGGCAGTGCCACCAGGCTGCACCGAGCAGGAAGTTCGCAGCGCCGCCCTCACGCCTGCCCAGCTAGCCCAGATCAAGCAGCAGCTCGTACGCCAGGATTCGCTTCGCGCTGATTCTGTGGTTCGCGCGGGTGGGCTGCTGCCGGGTACGCTGCTCCCCACCACCCGCATTGTGGCTTACTACGGCAACCCGGTACACGCCAAAATGGGTGTGCTAGGTCAGTACCCCAAAACGGAAATGCTACGCCGCCTCGGCAAGCAGGTGCAGGAGTGGGAGAAAGCCGACCCGAAAACACCCGTGCAGCCGGCCTTGCACGCCATTGCCGTCATTGCCCAGCACGACGCCGGCGCCGACGGCAAATACCGCATGGCCTTGCCCGATTCCGTGATTGAGCGCGTGGTAAACTGGGGCCGGGAGCAGCACGCGCTGGTATTCCTGGATGTGCAGGTGGGCCTGAGCACGCTGCCCGAGGAGCTGCCGCGCCTGGAGAAATACCTGCGGCTGCCGTTCGTACACCTAGGTATCGACCCGGAGTTTTCGATGAAATCGGGGGCGCGGCCGGGCACGGAAGTCGGCGAGTTTGATGCCGCGGATGTCAACTACGCCCGTCGGTTCCTGGCGCGCATCGTGAGCGAAAACCAGCTGCCGCCGAAGGTGCTGGTGGTGCACCGTTTCCGGCAGGATATGCTTACCAACTATCAGGCTATCAGGCTCGACCCTAGGGTACAGATCGTGATGCACATGGATGGCTGGGGCACGCCCAGCATCAAGCGCAGCTCCTACCGCAAGTTTATCCAGCGCGAGCCGGTGCAGTACGCGGGTTTCAAGATCTTCTACAAAAACGACCGGCGCAACGAGTCGCGCCTCATGACGCCGCAGGAAGTAGCCGCCCTCAAGCCCGACCCGCTGTACATTCAGTACCAGTAACTTCCGTGGAGCGACTGAGTAAAAATGCGCTGTCCTGACAACGTTTGTCATCCTGAGGAACGAAGGACCTCCCTCTGCTAAGCACAAAGCCCTTGATGAACCACTTAGGTTGATCAGGAGCTTTGAGGCTTTTAGGAAGGTGGTCGTATATCGGAGGGAGGTCCTTCGTTCCTCAGGATGACAATGACTTCACTCAGCCACTCCGTGCGAAGCCACTCAGTCACCCGGCACGGCATAACACAGGATTGCTGGGCAAAATACAAGAGCTCGGCCCGCGCTAGGCCGGAAAACTCGTAACTTGAGCCGGCTCTTTCATTTTACTACTTTTTTTCAGTGTCTTATTTCCGATCCTTTACCTCTCTCCTACCTTCTTTAGGTCTCGTTATTTCGCTGGCAAGCCTGCCAAGCTGCGGAAGTCGCTCCGAGAGCGACAAGCCTGACACCAAGCAAACGGCCGAAGTGCCCACCACTCCTGCCCCTGTCGACAGTCTCAAGCTGAAGCTGGCCATTATGCGCCGCGATTCGCTTCGGGCCGACTCGATTGCCAAAAAAAATGGTCAGCTGCCTGGCGCCATTTTACCCGGTCACCGCATCGTGGCGTTTTATGGTAATATCCGAGCCAAAGGCATGGGCATCCTAGGTCGGGAGCCAAAGGAAAAGATGTTCCGCAAGTTTGAGGGCGTGTTGAAGGAATGGCAAGCCGCTGACTCTAGCTTACCCGTTCAGCCGGCCCTGCACAGCGTGACTATCACCGCCCAAGGCGCCGCCGGCAAAGACGGCAAATACCGTCTGATGAACTCCAAAGCGACAATTGAGGAAACCATCAGCTGGGCCAAAGAACACAACTGCATTCTATTCCTGGATGTGCAGGTAGGTTTGAGCGACCTGGAGCACGAGCTGCACAAGCTGGAGCCGTATCTGAAAGATCCAATCGTGCACATGGGCATCGACCCAGAGTTTGCGATGAAGACCAAAGGCGTGCGGCCTGGCAAAAAAATCGGGACCTACGACGCCAAGGACGTGAACTACGCCATCAACTTTCTGGCGCGCATCGTGAGCGAAAACAACCTACCGCCTAAAGTACTGACCGTACATCGCTTCACGCAGGGCATGATTACGAACTATAAAAACATCAAGCTCGACCCTAGGGTGCAGGTGGTGATGCACATGGATGGCTGGGGCAACCCGACCCTCAAAAAAGATTCGTACCACGACTACATCCAGACCCAGCCTGTGCAGTACACCGGCTTCAAGCTCTTCTACGAGTACGACCCCCGGCCCGCCCCGCACCACATGATGACGGCCAAAGAAGTGCTGGCCGAACTCACCCCCAAGCCGCTCTACGTGCAATATCAGTAGGGGAAATAGTGAGATGGTGAAATGGTGAGTTTGACGTTCGAACGGCTCTTGAAGCTTACCTCCAATGCAGATGGCCCCGGCAACTAGTTGCCGGGGCCATCTGCATTGGAGCGTTCAAGTAGTTAGGGGGAACTAGTTCGAACATCAGACTCACCATTTCACCATCTCACTATTTCACTCTTTAGTGTGCGGCGTTCAGGTCTACTTTCTCACCAGGGTTGGCGCGCTTGATAAGCAGCACTAGCGGCAGGCAAAGCAGGAAGAACCCACCGATCATCAGGAAGATCTGCGCGTAGGTAATGATGGCAACTTGCTTCATCAGCGTGCCTTCCAGGGCAGCATATGCTTGTTTCTGAGCAGTAACCAGATCAGCGCCTTTCGACATGAAGTTGGCAATAAAGCCTTGCAGACGCTGCTGCGTTTCGTTGCTGTAGAGCGAAATATTCGGTAGCAGCGCTACGCGGTTGTGCATGGTAGCACGCTCCAGGTACGTACCTACGAGTGCCACCCCGAACGAACCACCTAGCTGGCGGATCATACCGGTAAGACCAGCGGCCTGACCAGCATCTTTACCCCGAATACCCGACAACGACATCGTGGTGATAGGCAAGAACAGCAAGCTCAAACCTAGGCCGCGAAGCATAAGCGGCCAAAAGAAGTCACTTTGACCAGCCATCGGCGTGATCTGGGTGCTCATCCAGTACGAGAAGATAAAGAAGATAAAGAAGCCCACCGGAAGCATAAATTTCTGCGATACGCCCGCCTGAATCATCTTACCCACAATCGGCATCATGAAGCCCGAAAGCAAGGCGCCTGGCAGCAGCAAGTAACCCGTTTGCTCCGCCGAGAAACCTAAGATGCGCTGGCAGAAGATCGGGAACACAAACACCGACGCAAACAGGCCGAAACCTAGGATGAATGACAGAAAGGCTCCAATAGCAAGGTTGCGGCTTTTGCCCAACACCCGCAGGTCGACAATCGGCTGCTTGGCCGTTAGCTCGCGCCAGATAAAGCCGACCATACCGATAATGGTCAGGATGGTAAACCACACAATGTAAGGCTCCTCGAACCAGTCTTCCCGCTCGCCTTGCTCCAGCACCAGCTGCAACGAGCCAACACCTAGGATCAGCAGGAACACACCCGCCCAGTCGATTTCGAGGAACGGTCTGGGAATGGCATTCTTGATGCGCTCGGGGTCGCGGATGAAGAGGGCCGTGAAGATGGCGGCGAGAATACCCACTGGCACGTTCACGTAGAAGATCCAGGGCCAGTCGTAGTTGTCTACGATGTAGCCACCTAGAGTTGGGCCAATCGTGGGGCCGATAATCACACCCATGCCAAACAGCGCCTGCCCGAGGGCCAGCTGGTTGGGCGGGAAGGTATCAATGAGAATGGCTTGCGAAGTAGCCATCAGCGCGCCGCCACCCACGCCTTGAATAAAGCGGAAGGCGACCAGCTCCCAGATATCGGTGCTCTGCCCGCACGCCATAGAGGCCAGCGTAAACAGAATAACCGAACCTAGGTAGTAGTTTTTACGACCAAACTGCTCGCCCAGGAAGCCCGTCATCGGAATGACGATAACGTTGGCAATGGCGTAGGAGGCCACCACCCAGCTTACTTCCTGCTGCGTAGCCGAAAGGTTACCCATCATCTGGGTGAGGGCCACGTTCACGATGCTGGTATCAATCAGCTCGAGTAGGCAGCACATCACCACCGTGATGACGATAATCCATTTGGTGAATCCAGTTTCCATGCGGAGAAATGGTGAAGTAGTGAAGTGGTGAGTTTGGTGTTGTACTTGCTGTAAACTCGCCTTATCTATTCACCTTATTACTTAATGAGAGAGGAAGCTATAGTTACTTTATCGTTCAATGAAACGTATCGCGCCCGGACCAAAGAAGCTTCCTTGCGGGTGATCCGTTTAGCACAGCAACTGCCTAACACAGCTGAAGCCAGCGTTATCAGCAAACAGCTTCTACGATCTGCTACTTCAGTTGCAGCCAACTTTCGTGCTGCCTGCCGAGGCCGCTCGACAGCCGAATGGTATGCCAAGCTCTGTATTTGCGTAGAAGAGGCAGAGGAAACATTATTCTGGCTCGAATTACTAGGTGACGCAGGTATTATCTCCAAAGCTCGACTAAAAAGCCTGGAGCAGGAATACCTAGAAATTTTGTCAGTGCTAGCTGTTGCTCGCAAGAAGGCGAGGTAGCAAAATGATGAGGTGATGAAATTGCGGGATAGCAAGATCAGTACTCCGCTTATGCATGTGGCTATACTTTGCATAAGTGGTGTTTTTTGTACGACAACTTACCAGCACACCATTCACCACTCACCACCTCACCATTTCACTATTTCACCTTCACCGTTGCCGTCACGCTCATACCGGCGCGCAGCGGGTGCTCGGGGTCTACTTTATCGAGCACGATCTTTACAGGTACGCGCTGGGTTACTTTCACGAAGTTGCCGGTCGAGTTGTCGGGAGGCAGCAGGGCAAAACGGGCGCCCGTAGCCGGCGACAACGACTCGATGTGGCCCTGGAACTCCTCATTCGGATAGGCGTCTACCTCAATGCTCACGAGCTGGCCTACTTTCATGTTTTCCAGCTGGGTTTCTTTGAAGTTGGCAATTACCCAGGTACGCTCGCTGGCCACAATGCCGAACAACTGCTGACCGGGGGCTACTACCTGACCAGGCTGCACGCCTTTTTTGCTCACGATACCATTAACCGGCGCCATGATGGTGGTGTAGCTGAGTTGCAGCTTGGCATTGTTCAGGTCCGTCTGGCGCTGTTTTACCACGGCTTGTGCCACGGCTACTTGCTGCTGCGCTGAGGCTACTTGCTGGCTAGCTACGCGTACTTGCTGCTGCGCCGTGGCAGCTTGAGCAGTTGTCGATTGCAGGTTAGCCTGCACCGCATCGTAGTCGCTCTGCGGGATGATGTCTTCTTTGCGCAGGAAGGTGCTGCGCTGCAAATCTTTCTGCAAGCGGGCGCGGTTGGCGGCACTCACACCAATAGTGGCACGAGCAGCGCTTACGTTAGCCTGGGCCGTACCGATAGCAGTGCGAGCTGCGGTCACATTGGCCTCGGCGGCAGCTAGAGCTGCTTCAGCAGCATCCACGCGCTGCTGGTAGTCGGCGGGGTCGATGGTAATCAGTACGTCGCCTTTCTTCACGACCTGGTTATCATCTACTTTCACTTCCAGCACTGGGCCACCTACACGAGGGATGATCGGATATACGTCGCCTTCTACCTGGGCATCGTCTGTGTCTTCGTGCGTCTGGCCGAACTGGTAGCGCTGCCACCCGAAGTAGCCGCCCACCAGCAGAATCAGGGCTAGGATAACAAGAATAATGGGGCGCTTAGAACGACCTTCTGGTTGCTCGTCCAGGGGCTGAGCAGCGGTTTGATTTGGCGCTACGGCCGGATCGTGTTGAACAGAGGTTGCCATATGAAAAGCTTAGAGAATAAGATTCAGGGAAAAGAGAATGAGAATGAAATGCGTTTCGAAAGCTAGGTTCCAAGGAAGGCAGCTAGCCTGCGTACGCCTATTCTGAGTGAACTACGCTGACTGACGATACTGAGTATCAGCCGCACAAGGTTTTACGAGTAAAGTGGCGCAAGGTGCGGCCCGGACAACGGCTTCGGCGGTGCTTCCCATCAAAAAGCGGGTAAGCCCCGTTTGGCCGTGTGCTCCGATAACTACCAAATCGGCCGGATGGCGCTTGGCTTCGGCCACGATTTCGGTGGCGGCCTCGCCTTGCAGCAGCACGGTGCTCACCCGAGCGCCGGCTTCTTCGGCGCTTGCCCGGTAGGTAGCGAGCTGCCGGGCCACTTCCAGGTCGTGCGAAGCGGAAGGCGTCAGCACTTTTGGCTGGGGCTCCAGCACATGGATCAGCCGCAGCTCAGCACCCGCGGCTACAGCCAGGGCCGTAGCGTACCGCATGAGCGGCGCCGAAGCAGCCGAAAAGTCAAGCGGACAAAGAACAGTGGTGAGATTCATGAAAAAGTGACTGAGTAACTAAGTAGCTGAGTAACTGATTTCTGTAGCCTGCTATTACTCAGCTACTCAGTTACTCAGACTACTCCTTACCAGATCTGCTCGCCGGTGGCGCGCTTGAGCTGGTACTGACCGATAGTGTAGTTGTAGATAGATTGCAGGCGCGACAGGCGCGCTTGGGCCAGTTGTGTTTCAGCGTCCAGCACGTCGAGGTTGGTACCTACGCCGTAGCGGTAGCGCGACTTGGCCCGGTTCAGGGCGTCAGTGGCCTGGTTCACTTGCACGGTCGAGTTGTCGTAGCGGGCGCTGCTCGACTGCATGTTATTCACGGCTTGCTGCACGTCGGAGCGCACGCGGTTCTGCGTGTCCTGAATGCGAGCCTGCGCCGCCCGGATATTGGCCGAAGCTTCTACCCGTTGGTTCTTGTTGCGATTACCGTCGTAGATCGGCACTGCTAGCTGTACGCCAATCAGCGAGTTAGCCCGGAATCTGTTCAACTCAGGCACATACCCGTTCTTACCCCCCGCCTGGGCTTGCGCACCTAGGCTAGGCAAGTTGCTCTTCTCGATGAGGCGTAGCTGTGCCGTAGCAGCAGCTTCGGCGTCGCGGGCGGCTTTCACCTCCGGCCGATTTTCAGCGGCTTGCGCGAACATAGCATTCACATCTACCTGCTGCGGGTTGTAGTTGAAGGCGCCACGTACCGGCACTTCCGCGTACTCGGGGCGGTGCAGCAACCGCGCTAGCTCCGCCTGCTGATTATGCAGCTGGTTTTGCAGATCAATGCGAGCGTCTTGTGCCTGGGCAATGCGCACCAGGGTACTCGTCACGTCGAATTGCGTGCTCACGCCTCCCTGCACGCGCTTTTCCATTTCGCGCTGGTGCTGCTGAAGCGAGGCAATCTGCGCCTCCTGCACCCGGATGCCCTGGCGCAAGAACAGAATAGAATAATATACCTGTACGGCCTCGTAAGCTAGGTCGCGCTGGCCGGTAATCACGTTATCAGCTACGGTTGTAGCAGCTGCCGTTGCGGCGTTCACCGTGGCAGCATTTTTCCCAAAATCCAGCAGCATATACTGCGCCGTGATGTGGGTGTCGTAGTTGTTGTTAGGAGCTAGCTGGAAAACGGTCGTACCGCCATCAGCACTCGGGAAAGGCAGCTTTACTACCGGATCGACGCGAGTATACGTGGCCGTACCCGTTACGTAAGGCAGGTAGCCGGTACGGCTTTGCGCCACGCGCCCTTGAGCCGCATTTACCTGCTCTTGTAAACTTAGAAGGTTAGGATTCGCTTCCAGTACCGCGTGGATGGTAGCATCCAGCGTCAGGGAGTCAGCCGGAACGGCTGTTTGAGCTTGTGCTGCACCCGCTGTTAGAAGCCCAAAGGCCAGCAGAGATGTCGCAAGTTGAGGTCGAAAATGCATACGTGTGTACGACTTGTTGGTACCGACCTATTACCTAACCTTGTGCCAGCCCCTATTAAAAGGACTTTAATCGTTGTAAATACTTGATAATGAGAATAAAAAAACATTAAAATAATTTTAATGTTGTGTTAAAAAGTATAATAAGCAGCCTTTATTTTCCTATTATTTAAGGAATTACTGACTACATTTCCTCAAATAATAGGAATAATAGTAATCTTGGCAGTACTTTTACAGGAGCATTTATCCTTCTTTTTAGACCTTTATTCGTTCGCTATATGTCTGAAAAATCATCGGCAGCTACCTCGACCTCCAACCAGGATGAGTCGCTTTTGCTGTACCTGAACGAAGCTATTGCTACTACACGCGACAAAGAGTCGTTGTTTAAGATCGTAACCGAGAAACTGCGGCTGATTTTCCCCTTCGACACCATCGTCATTGTCACTCTTGACCCGGAGGGTCGCTACCGACGGCTTTTTTTTCGTGATTATTTAACCGTCAGTGGTTTAACTCCAAAGCACAGCAGCAATAAACCTACCTTAGTGGCTGGCACGGCCACCGAGTACTTTCTGCGCAACCCGGAAGTACACACAATAGCTATCCAGGATGTGCTGAATCGGTACCCGGACTCGCCCTTCTCTTTGATGGTAGACCAGGGCATTCACTACATCACTATTGCGCCGATGCGCACGGGTGGCACGCAGGTAGGCCTGCTGTGCCTAGCTTCGCGCAAGCATCCACATTTCGGTGAGGCTGATGTGACGCTGCTGGAAAAGATCAGCAGCCTGGTGGCCGTAGCGGTCAGCAATACCATTGCCTTCGAGGAAATTGCCCGGCGCGAGCGGGAAAAAACCATTCAGCTAGCCGTTAATAACGCGCTACTGACCATTAAGGAGCGAGAGCAGCTTTTTCAGCGGGTGGCTAGTGAAATCAACCGCGTAGTACCCTACGATTACTTTGGCGTGCGAATTCAGCGGCGCGGTGGGACCCGCGAGGCCTTTGTAGAGCTACGTAAACAGCCTGGAAGCACTACCTTCGAACCGCTCGACCCAAACCGCTGGAATGACGTGCCGGATTATCACCAGATGGAAGCGGAAGCGTTTGAGCTGTTCCTGAAGCCAGCTTTGTATGCGGGCGAGCAGTTCGCTGATCTAGCTCAGCACTACCGCTTGTTCGACCAGATCCGGCGAAATTATGGTACTTACTCCATCTTAACCGCGCCGCTTTGGGTACGCGACGATCAGGCAGCCGTGCTCATCCTGTCAAGCCAGCAGGATAGCAACTTCACTGAGGAAGACCTAGAACTGATCATGGGATTGGTGCCGCAGATTACGTTGGCGCTGAAGAACTTATTTGCTTTCGAGCAAATCGAGAGCCTGCGGGCGCAACTGGAGCGGGAGCGTACCTACCTCATCGACGAAATTAACACCACCGCCAACTTTGGCGAGTTTGTCGGCAACAGCCCGGCCCTGCAGCCGGCGCTTACGCGTCTGACGCAGGTGGCGCCCACCGACACGACGGTGCTGATTACGGGCGAAACAGGCACGGGCAAAGAGCTAGCTGCCAGAGCCTTGCACAATCTTTCGCCACGCAAGGAGCGTGCCCTTATCAAGCTTAATTGCGCGGCTTTGCCGGCTCAGCTGATCGAAAGTGAGCTGTTTGGGCACGAGAAAGGCGCTTTCACGGGTGCCGTGGACCGGCGCATCGGCAAATTTGAGCTAGCCGACGGCGGCACTATCTTTCTGGATGAAGTGGGAGAATTGCCGCTAGATTTGCAGGCCAAGCTGCTGCGCGTGTTACAAGAAAAGGAGTTTGAGCGCATCGGCGGACGGCGCGTCATCAAGACCGATGCGCGCGTGATTGCCGCCACCAACCGCGTGCTGGAAGATGAGGTTGCCGCCGGCCGTTTCCGCGCCGATCTGTACTACCGCCTCAACGTTTTTCCGATCAGGCTGCCCGCTTTGCGCGAGCGGCCGGAAGATATTGAACCGCTTATTCGCTTTTTCCTGGAGCGCCTGACCAAGAAGCTAGCTAAGCCCGTGCGTGGCCTGCGCGAACGGGACTTGCGCGCCATGCAGCAGTATAGCTGGCCCGGCAACATCCGGGAGCTGGAGCATGTGCTGGAACAAGCTGTTATTGTCTCGACGGGCCCCTTTCTGGAGTTTGCAGGCTTTTCGGCCGCGGCCGCGCAAGCTTCACCGCCCGTTCCGCTCCCAGATAATACCCCCATCAAAACGTTGCGTGACCAGGAGCGCGACCATATTCTGGCGGCGCTGAAGCGCACAGGCGGCCGGGTCAGTGGCCCCAACGGCGCGGCCGTACTGCTCGATATCAACGCTAAAACGCTGGAAGCCCGCATGAAAAAGCTAGGTATTCGGCGTACGGTGGGCGTAGAGTAGCTGTGGAGTAACAACCACCCAAGGCTAGAGCTAGATCAGCCCTCTCCCGGATAGCGCAAGCCAATTTGCGCCCGAATCTGATCCAGTAACTGCATCAGCTCCAAGCTAAAACCGAGCGGCAGCAGCGGGCTTTCCAACAAGTCTTGCTCTAGGCATTCCTGCACATGGTGGGCTTCATACGCGTAACCGTACCCTAGCTTTTCGCAGTTAATTACCCTAGGCTCTTCGCCCTCGCGGTACACAGTCAGACCCTCGGGGGCGTGAAAACGGCCATTGAGCCGCAGGCTGGCTTCGGTGCCATAGATGTGGCAGGTGGTATCCGTTTGGGCCGCAATGGTGGAGAATAAGCTTGCCGTAGCGCCACTGGTGTAAGCGAAGGAAATAGCGCAGTTCGCATCCACCCCGCTTGGGGCGAAAGTTGCCACGGCTTTTACTTCCGTCGGATTTCCTAGCAGGAGCTTACTGATAAACAGCGGGTAAACACCAATATCGAGTAAGCTGCCACCTGCCAGCGCTGGGTTATACAAGCGGCCTTCCGGGTTGTAAGGCGCCTTGAAGCCAAAGTCAGCCACGATGTGCTTTATTTCTCCCAGCTCTCCTGATTGCACGATCTTCAGTGCCTCTTTGACGGCCGGGAAAAAGCGTGTCCAGAAGGCTTCCATCAGGAATACCTTCTGCTCGCGGGCGGTGGCAATCATTTCGGCGGCTTGCCGGGCATTGAGGGCAAAGGCTTTTTCGCACAATACCGGCACCCCGGCCCGCAGGCACAGCAGCGTGTTGGCATGGTGCTCGGAGTGCGGCGTGGCAATGTACACGGCATCCAGGTCGGGCAATTGCAGCAGCTCCTCGTAGCTCCCGCAGGCGTGCGCAGCGCCGAACTGGGTGGCAAACTCGTCGGCTTTCGCCTGCGTGCGCGAGGCCACGCCGTAGAGTCGAGCGTTGGGTAGCAAAGCTAGGTTTTCGGCAAACTTGTGGGCGATTCTGCCTAGCCCGATGATGCCCCAGTTGAAGGTGCGCATAGCGAAAGCACGTATAATGAAGGGGCAAGAAAGCTAAAGTTTGATGTCATTCCGAGCATTCTGCGTATCAAGCAGAGACGAAGAATCTGAGTTGCCCCAGCAGCGTTACCAGATTCCCCGCTTAGCTCGGAATGACAGTTCTTGTGGAATTTCCAATTTTACGAATCTGAACGGGAGCCTTCCCGACGGTCTGCATGTTTTAGCCTGTACCTTTAGCTCTACATGCCCGATACGCTCGCCCCTTCCGACCTCACCCGCGACCATGTGCTGCGCGCCATCCGCCACATCGAGCGCGAAGGTATCCAACTGAGGCCCAGCACAGTGTACGATCTGGTGTACAAAGGGCGGCGCTACCCGCCGCGGCCGGTGGTGCAGCTAGCCTACCGTTTGGCCACCGATCAGCCCGACGCCACTTGGCCTTTGCCGGCAGGCGCACCCACCAACGGACTGCTCGAACAGCTGGACTTCACGGTAGCCGCCAAGCGCCCCACGCTCGCCAACTCGCCCCTCGATGGCGACGTAGCGGCCCAGGAAGCTATGCGCGATTTGTACACGGGCCCCGCTGCTGATGCGACTGCCAACGTCTCGAAGCTAGCTTCTCCGCCTGCCGTGCAGGTAGAGGAGCCGGCACCTAGCTATGGCACTCCGGAGCCGGCCACGCCGTATGATCGTGCGGCGGCTCTGGCGGAGTTGTTTATCGGTGAAGAAAAGCTGGATAATGCGCTTGCAGCCTTGCACCGTAGGCGCAACCTGATACTGCAAGGCCCGCCCGGCACCGGCAAAACGTTCTTAGCCAGAAGGCTGGCTTGGCTGGAGCTAGGTGCCACCGATGCCAGCCGCATCGAGCTGGTGCAGTTTCACCCGAGCTACAGCTACGAAGACTTCGTGCAAGGCTTCCGACCCGACGCGAAAGGCACGTTTCGCCTCACACCCGGCGTGCTGCTCGATTTCTGTCGGAAAGCCGCCGCTGATGCCGAACAGCCTTATTTTCTGCTAATTGATGAAATCAACCGCGGCAACCTGAGCCGGATTTTTGGCGAGCTGCTGCTGTTGCTGGAAGCCGATAAGCGTGGCCCCGCCCACGCCGTGCGCTTGCCGTATGCAGCAGCCAATGAACCTAGGTTTTTTGTGCCGGAGAACGTGTTTGTGATTGGCACGATGAATACTGCTGACCGCTCGCTTGCGCCGCTCGACTACGCCTTGCGCCGACGCTTCGCCTTCGTGCCGCTACAGCCTGAGTTTGGTGGTCGTTTGCAGGAAGCTTTAGTCGAAAGAGCTGTTCCTGAAGCAGTGATCCAACGCCTGATAACGCGCCTTACAGAGCTGAATCAAGCCATTGCCGACGACCCCGAGCTAGGTCCAGATTTCCAGATTGGTCATAGCTACTTCTGCCAGCCACCTGCTGAACCAAGCGCCGCTGACGCGTGGCTTACGTTGATTCTGGAGCAGGAAGTTGCGCCGCTGCTGGATGATTATTGGCTTGATCAGCCAGCTAAAGCTGCCGCACACAAGAAGCGGTTGCTGGCTGGTTCGTAATGCAGCTCCCGCTTCGCGTATCGTTGAACGACAATCGTTGAAAAGCCACCGGTATTAGTCGTTCAACGACACGCGAAGCAGGAGCTTCGCGCTACATTCCTCCTATGATTCCCATCCAAAATCTATACTACCTGCTCTGCTACGCCTGGAACCGCCTGCCGGAGCGCGACGAGCTGGTAACTACCTCACCTACTGAGTTTCACCGACCGCTGGAGCTGCTGGCGCAGGTGCTGCTCACCGGCACGCGCCGACTGCTGCGGCAAAGTTTGAAGAACGTCTATACGGAGCGCGAGGAGGAAGTACAGGCTTTGCGCGGCCGCCTGCTGCTCACCCCCACCCTGCACCGCGACCTGCTGCGCCAAGGCCGCGCTGTGTGCGCCTACGATGAGCTAGGTCCTGACTCAGCATTCAACCGCTTGTTGCTCGGCACAACTGAGCAACTGACACGCAGCCGTTTACTTCCAAGCGCGCAACGCCACGAGCTACGGCTTTTACGCAGTCGTTTTCCGGCTAAGCTAGCTCCTGCGCCGTTCACGCAACACACGCTGCGCCAAGTACGCCGCCAGCGCCTGAGTGGCCCAGAAAGCTTCCTGCTCAACGTCTGTGAGCTGATCTACCATAGCGCCTTACCCGAGCCCGACGCCACTGGTCGCACCCGCTTCCGCGACTTCCGTCGCGACGAGCGCCTGATGGCACAGCTCTTCGAAGCGTTCGTACGCAACTTCTACCGCCACGAGCAGCGGCAGTTTCGGGTGCTGTCGGAAACCATTGCTTGGCAAGCCGACGCCGAGCAACCCGCCGACATGCACCTGCTGCCCGCCATGATTACGGACACAACGCTCGAATCAGCGGCGCGCAAGATCATCCTGGACACCAAGTACTACGCCACCGCCCTGCGCCAGCGCTACGACCGGCAGCGCCTTATCGCGCCGCACCTGTATCAGCTCTACGCTTACCTCCAGAATCAGCCCTTAGAGGCTGGTCAGCAGCTCGAAGGCATCTTGCTGTACCCGGCAGCCACGCAGAAAGTTGACCTACGCTATACCCTAGGTGGTCACCCGGTGCGGGTTGTTACGATCGATCTGAATCAACCGTGGCCGGGTATTGCGCGTGATTTGTTGGCGCTGATAGCGATGTAGCGCGAAGCTCCCGTTTCGCGCATCGTTGAACGGCAATCGTTGGTATATATCCAACCAAGTCGTTCAACGATACGCGAAGCGGGAGCTTCGCGCTACAACGTTCTGCCACTCGCGGACTACAAAGTCCGCGCTACATACCTAGCTAAACACCCCGAGCGAAATCACATGGTCCTTGCTGCCATCCGTCACCCAGGAGTCGAGTTGGGCGGGGTCTTTCATCTGCTGGCCGCGCTGGCGGGGCACCACGATGTAGCCGCACTTCACATCCGGCAGGGCCGACATGTCGCTCCACAGCTTCTCGATTTGGGCTACGGGGTAGATGTCTTCCTGGCCGTGGCCCCAGCGGTACTTCACGTCTTTAATCGTGACGTAGGTCGGGATGCGGTGGGCGACGCTGCGCACGGCTTTGGCGAGTTGAGCGTCATCGCCGGTTTGCAGGTCTTCGCGGGTCAGGCCGAACAGCGCCAGCAGCGGATCGATCTGAATCCAGGTCGTCATCGAGTTGTAGTAGCTCAGGGCTAGCTCATCGTCTTCGCGGGGCTGGGCCAGGCCTTCCAATAGACGTACCCGGTCGTTTACGCGGGCAAGCCCGCCGCCGCGGTCCTCGATGCGGCGCGCTATTACTTCGAAGGTCAGCACGTTGGCCGAGGCTAGGTGGTAGCCAAGCGCGGCGGCGTGCACATCGGCACCTAGGGTGTCGATGTTGTGCAGCATGATGGTTTGTACCTGCGGCTGCTCGCGGAGCAGGCGGGCGAGCGTGCCGTTGCGCAGCAGGTTCGACACCTCGTACCAATGACCCAGGGGCGAGAAGCGCTGCGCGGCAATGTTATCCACGTAGTCGGAGCCTTCGCCTTTGCCTTTGGCCCAGGCAATCATGCTTTGGCGGCCGGCTTCGCGCACTTTCTGCTTGTTCTCGTCGAGGGTTTCCTGGGGCATTTCCTCCCACAGGAAACGCAGGTCGCGCTCCATAGGCACGTAGCGCTGCCCAATCGAGCGGCCTTCCGACAGCAGTACCGGGCCGGTGTAGCCGTAGTTCTGGTTCGAAGCTAGCTTCTTCTGAATAGGCGCGTGCGTGAGGTAGCTCGTGGCCACAATGTGCGGAATCACAGCATTATACTGCGCCGCTACTTTGCGCGTCTTGGCCAGGTGAATTTCCAGGAAGCTGCGGTGCCGGCCATCGATTTCCACGAATGGATTCAAGGCCTTAATCACGCCCGCACCCTTGGTCCAGCGGCTACCTACGCCGGCGGCCAGGCTCATCACGGCTACTTTTCCGGCCCGAATGGCTTCTTCGCCACGTTGCGTTACCTCTTGCAACTCTTCAAATTGCACCACATCGCCGGGCTTCACGTCTTCAATCGTGGTTTCGGCCGAGAGGCGGTTGCGCGACAAACCAATGCGGCCTTTTTGCAGCTCTTCCCGCAGGTCTTCGTGCTGCACGTAGTCGAAGCCGTTTTCCTTCTTGATGCGGTCGGCTTTCTCGTTTTCGGCGCTACGGTTGCCCTGCGTGCTCGGGTCCGACACCTTGAACAGGTTGCTCACGATAGTGCGCAGCAGCGGATAAGCTAGGTTGTTTTGCTCGCAGTGCGTGGTGAAGAAGTCGATTTCGGCGCGGCGCACGTAGGAAATCGTGGCCGGGTCTTTCTTCACCAAGTCCGACACCTGAATGGCGTAGTACTGCTCCGGCATCAGCGCGTCGATGCCGGTGTGCAAGGTGCTCCAGGTGCCTTTCGGGTTGATGTTCCAGTTGTACACCACCGGCTCCACGGCAAACGGCAGCGAATCAGAGAGTTCCTTCTTCGTCTCACGCAACAGCTCCAGCACGCGCACTTTGTAGTCTTCGTAGTGCGCCGGGTTCACGAACATGCCCATGCCGCCGCCCGACATACCACCGAGCATCAGGAAGCCGTAGTAATCATCACCGAAGCGCTTCTTCGCCCTGCGAATCAACTCCTCGGTGAAGAAGGTCGACGCCCACGGAATGATGGTCTTGATCGGGCCTTCAAAATTGCGGGCCGTGTTGGCACCTAGCTTTTGAATATCGCCCTCGCGAATGGCACCTAGGATGTTGTCGAAAATCTCGTTGGTCTGCTGGCGGGCCAGGGTTTCGCGGGTGCCGCGGAGCAGGTACTTTTCCGTCACCATCTCCAGGATCGGGCCCACGTTGGACGCCATGCCGCCGTGCATGAGCACCAGCGAGTTCATGATGCGCTCCTCCATTTCCGGATGCACTTCCTCGCCCTGCAACACGCGGTGGCGCGGCAGCAGCGTACCCCGGCTGATATCAAACTCCGGGTCGCCGGGCTGCGCGAAAGTGCCCTGAATGGCCTTGATACCCGGCCACACGCCGCCCGAATCCTGCCAACCGCCGCCCGAGCCGCCAATCCATTCACCTAAGATGGCGCGCGAAGCTACCAAGCGACGCTCGGGTTCGTCGAGGCCACCTTCCAGGTTCTTGGTCTGCCCCGAAGCACGCATCAGCAAGCTGATAATGGAGCCCAGCAGGTTGGTCGAAACCGCAAAGCGCGAGCCTTTCGGAATGTCATTCACCTTGGTTACCAGCTCGATACCCATACCCGGCGCCACGATGCGCGCCAGAATTTCGGGTAAGGATTGATTGGTACCTTCAAACGACGGCGGAATCAGACCGGAGGCGATGATGCCGGCTTTCACCAGGCTCAGGTAGTCGTTGCCGAAGTTGAACAGGTCGGCTAGGTCCGTGATGTCCTTGCTCGTGTTCAGGTCGATGCTGGTAACGCGCAGCACCGGCTCGGGGATGACGCGCACGTAGGCATTCAGCGGCGGCCGAATGTCTTTGTCGCGGCCGAACACACCTAGGTCTATCGAGAGGTTGATGACGCGGGCGCCTTCCGGGTAGTCCATACCCAGGAAGAAGATATCCGACCAGCCGCTGTGCGTCAGGTCCATGCGCACGGAGGTTTGCTCCTGCAACACGGGGTAGAACAATGAGCCATCAGGCCGCTCCAACAGCCGCGGGTGAATGCGAATCGGGTGCTCGGCTTGGTGCCCCACCCGGAACATCCACTGGTTGCCCTTGCTCGACCGCACGCTCTTGCGCACCTGGTCGGCCAGAATCTGGAACGAGAGGTGGTGGTAGCTATCGGCCAGGGCGCTGAATAGCGTCGCGCTCGGACCGTTCACATCCAGCTCGTGCAGGAACGTACTGATAGCGTGCTCGAAACGACGACCTAGCAAATCCTCAAAGCCGGCGTATGAGATGCGCCCAACCGCTGGCACATCCTTCGACTCTTGCAGGAAAAACCGGAAGCCCGCGTACAGGAAAAGAATGGCGCGGACCTTATCGTACAAGCTAGGTGTCGTCTTGCGGAACTCGTCCAGCTCCCGCAGGTTCGCCAGCAACTCCTTTACTGTTAGCTGCTTACTGATATCGTAAAACGACCGGTCCCGCTTGGCAGAATCGGTAGAAACGATGGTTTCTATAAAGATATTCATGAGTAACGGGGGTGTAGAGACGCAATATTTTGCGTCTCATCGTTGAACGACCGGCGCCGGGTTATCCAGCGAAACAACATCAGCAACGGGGAGACGCAAAATATTGCGTCTCTACATTGTTCTACCGGATCAGCCTATTTCGACTTGCGGTTGTTTGCCTCGGCTAGCAGCTCCACCATCGTAGTCAGCGTCTCGTCGTGGGCTTTGCCAGCTAGCCCCAGCGCTACCTGGGCGCTCAGCAGGCCTTGGCGGCGACTCAGGTCGTAGCGGTTGCCTTTCACTTCGAGGGCCAGGTACTTTTCGGTGGCCGCCAGCTCCTGCAAAGCGGGCGTCAGCAGAATATTGGTACCGCCCTGCTCGATTTGCTTTTGCAGAATCTCGAACACCGTGGGCGCGAGGACGTGCATGCCGAAGAAGCAGAGGTAGTACCCGGCTCGCAGACCCGGCGTCTGCAACTCCAGCTCGGCGGTGCTCAGCGAGGGTTTCTCGATGATTTTTTCAATCTGATAAACGCCTACTTCGCCGGGCAAGTGCTTGCCCGTGAGCGTACCATAGCGGCCGATCTGGTGCTCAATCGTGGGGTTTACCGCCGATACCGAGCACTCCGCCTGCGAGGCTAGCTCCAGCAGCTGCGCGGCGCAGCGCTTGCCCGCCACATCCGACACGTAGAGGTAATCACCAAGCAGCAGCAGAAACGGCTCGTTGCCCACAAACTCGCGGGCGCAGTAGATGGCGTGGCCGTAGCCCAGCGGCTCCGACTGCTCCGCGAACTGAATGCGGCTGAGCAGGTTATCGATCTTCTCGGCTTCTTCCCGCGCCCAGTCAGTGCCTTTGTACGACTTCACCAGGTTGTCGCGCAGAGAGGCGAAGGCACCTAGGTACCGCTCACCGTCGCCGGGCGCGCAGATGATGCAGATTTCCTCAATACCGCTGGAAAGCGCTTCTTCGGCAATGATCTGAATGACAGGCTTGTGCAAACCGTCCACGTCAATCACCGGCAGCATGGCCTTCTGGATGGTATCGGCTACCGGGTACAACCGCTCGCCACGGGCCGCTGCGGTAATCACTGCTTTTCTAACTTTCATGCTACGTATTATAACTAAGCTTTTAAGCAGACAAACATCATCTGAGTCTGCTGCTGCTGTTTTGTCGTTGATGAGCTGTACAACTCAGGCTGATGGCTAGCTTTCCTAACGCCGGCCACTACCCGAGCTTATGACAAAGAAACGGCAAAAACTTAGCTCTTCTAGGCTTCTACGGGAATATGACGACGCCATAATAACGAAGCGCGCCTGTATTGATTGAAAAGCATCTTTTGCGCGGCCGGCTATTCGGTACGACGTACAAGGCCAGGTGAAAGTCAGGCCGGATTTGCAATCCGGTCTTCAGAGCAGCGGATTTGCAATCCGCCGAAGCCGCGCCGTTTGGAGTTGTTCTAATCTAGCTGCCCGCTTCACGGGAGGGGATTACCAATCTCCCAACTTCCGACAACCGGATTATAAATCCGGCTGAGCGGTAGAGCAGCATGGCCGACATCTGGCGAAGTGGTCCATTCCCTAAACCTAGGATTCATCAGGCAGTATCATTCTGCGCTTTGCTCTAACTCGCTTTGATCAACGACTTCAGCCAAGGTTTCCTGCACGGCCAAGGGTAGCGTGAACAAGAACATACTCCCACGCTCGGGGGCACTTTCCACCCACAGCTGGCCGCCTTGCGCCGTGATGAACTCACGCGACAGACTCAGACCTAGGCCCGAGCCGCCGCGCTGTCCGCCGGGATTTGGCACTTGGGCGAAGCGTTGAAAAATGCGTTTGTGATATTGGCTCGAAATGCCCGGCCCGCGGTCCTGCACGCTCAGCCGCACCATGTCGCCCCATTGCACCGCCTTGATAACCAGTGCTTCGCGGTGCGGCGAATAGCGAATGGCATTGGATAGCAGATTGATCAGGACCCACGTTGTTTTCTCCAGGTCGGCGTGCACGGTGGGTAGGCTAGGCGAAATCTGAATTTCCAGACCTAGCTCTTTGTCTTCGAGCTGGGGGCGTACCGTTTCGGTGGCGTAGCGCACTACGTCGGCGAGGGCCACGGTTTGCACGTTGAGCTTGATACCGGCGCCGGCATCCAATCGGGCTACGTCGAGGAGCTGACTAACCATGCCGAGGAGGCGCTGGGTTTCGTCGCGGATGCCGCTAGCAATGCGCTGACGCTCAGCTACGTCGGTGCGCTCGTCTTGCAGCAGCATCAGACTCAGGTTGATGCTCGCCAGCGGCGTTTTCAGCTCGTGCGACACGGTGGCGAGGAAATTCGACTTCACTTGGTCGAGCTTCTTGAACTCCGAGATGTTGCGCAACGACAGAATGTGCCCTACAAACTCGGTTTTCTCCACCGCCTCGTTGAAGGAAACGATGGGGTGCACGGTGAGGCGGTAGTACGCTTCTTCGCCGTTGTAGAACAAGGTAAATACCGGCGACAACTTCGCTGGGTCGGCTTGCGGGGGCAAGTCCAGGGGCGCCAATACGCGACCTAGCAGCTCATTTTCTTTCGCCACTTCTTCCGCCGAGTGTCCCACCAGCTGCTCCGCCGATTGGCTCAGCAGCTCGCAAGCAACCTTGTTAGCCAGCCGGATATTGCGATTTTGGTCCACTAGCAGCAGGCCTTCGTCTAGGCTCTGCACGATGCTTTCCATGCGGTTGCGCTCGGTTATCAGCTCGGCGCGGGTGGCGCGGCGGTCATCCTGTGCCTGCACCAGCACGCGGTTTACGGCCTCCGCCATGCTGCCTACTTCGTCGTGCTGACTGACGGCTACGCGTGTCGCGGGACCGGGGCCGGCCACATCCTCCACCTGCGCCGTGAGGCGGCGCAACGGCCGCACCAAGATGCGCGGCAGCCGCACGACCAACGTTGTCCCGAGCAAGGCGCTCAGCCCCAGGAACACCAGCACCGAGCGCCGCGCCTGCGCCGCCGAGATAGTGGCCCGCTGCGTTTCAGCGTTAAAAGACTTGGTGTTTAGGCTAACTACCCGGTGCGTTTTTGCGCGGAGCTGGTGCAGCATCGACAAGCGCTGGGCAAGCGGCGCCCGATCATCGAGCAGGCGTTGGTAGTCGGCTAGGGTTTGGGTGAGCGAATCGACCAGTTCTAGCTCGCCGGGCTCGGTGATGTTGGTGGCCTCGCGGGTCAGGGCTCGCCGGAATTGCTCCAAGGGTGCCGTTATGGTAGGCTGCGTCTCCATTTGCTCCAGCGCCAGCAGCATCTGTTGCCCGTATTCGACGGAGAAGAAGTTGCGCTGCTGCATGGCGCGCGCACCACCTTCTAGCCGCTGAATGGTGAAAAACGCGTAGCCACCTAGCCCCAGCAACAACCCTAGCATGGTGAGAATGCTCAGCCGGATTTTGGTTTTTAAAGACATGATGGACAATTCATCTTAGTCGGTTGTAGAGGCGCAATATTTTGCGTCTCCTCGTTGCTGACGTTGTTTGTGTTCCGTCGTTCCAGACCGGTCGTTCAACGAGGAGACGCAAAATATTGCGTCTCTACATCGTTCAGTATTAGCAACGAAGCGGTAGAGATGCTTCGCGGGGCTCAGCATGACGTTCTGTGGAATAAACTACTATCTAGCTCTCAATGCCGTACTCTTGCAACTTTCGGTAGAGCGTGGTTAGGCCGATACCTAGCTTTTTGGCGACTTCCGGTTTGTTGCCTTGCAGATCGAGCATGATGCGGCTGATGTGGCGGGCTTCCACGGCGCGCAGGCTGTCGTCGTCGCCATCGAGGCGGACGGGGCGGGCGCGGGCGTGAAACTCGTCGGGGAGCAGGTCGGCGGTGAGGAGTTCATTGGGGAGGGCGAGGATGGCGGCGCGTTCGAGCACGTTCTTCAGCTCGCGTACGTTGCCGGGCCACTCGTATTGCTGGAGTAGGCGCAGGCATTCGGGCTCGAAGCCGGGCAGGCGCTTGGCTAGCTTGGCGGCGAAGTAGTTCAGGAAGAAAGCGGCCAGCAGCGGCACGTCGGATGGCCTGGCTTTGAGCGGCGGCACGTCGATGGTGAACACCGAGAGGCGGTAATACAGATCAGGGCGGAACCGGCCCTCGGCGGCTTCCTGCTTGAGGTTGCGGTTGGTGGCCGCCACGAGGCGCACGTTCACGGAGCTAGGCTTGGTGTCGCCGAGCTTGGTGAACTGTTGCAACTCTAGCACCCGGAGAAACTTCGCCTGCACGTTCAACTCCAGCTCACCGATTTCGTCCAGAAACAGCGTGCCGCCGTTGGCTTCTTCCAGCAAGCCTTTCTTGTCGGTGAGGGCGCCAGTGAACGCGCCTTTCTTGTAGCCAAATAGCTCTGATTCGAGCAGATCCTTCGGGAAGGCGCTACAGTTCACGGCCACAAACGACTTCAGGCGCCGCTCGCTGGCTTGGTGAATGGCTTGCGCAAACAGCTCCTTTCCCGAACCGGTGGGGCCTTCCAGCAGCACTGTCGAGTCGGTGGGCGCTACTTGCTCACCTAGGTTCTGGGCCTTACGTAGCGCCGCCGATTCGCCGATCATGGAGGAAAAGCTGTGGCGCTGGCCGACTTTCTTTTCCAGCTCGGTCACGCGGCGGCGCAACCTAGCTTTTTCGGCGGCCCGCTCCACCACCACCACGAGCTGCTGCTCGAAGTCACCTTTGGTCAGGTAGTCGAAGGCGCCTTGCTTCATGGCCCGCACGCCGTCGGGGATGGTGCCGAAGGCGGTCAGCAGCACCACTTCCGCGTCGGGGGCTTTGGCCTTAAACTTGGGCAGCAGATCGACGCCGTTGGCATCGGGTAGTTTCACGTCGGAGATGACAACCAGCACCTCCTCGGCGTGCTGTTGGAGCAGTTCGAGGCCGCGGTAGGCGTCGGGCGCTTGCACGACCGTGTAGCCTTCCAGCTCTAGCACCCTAGCTAGCAGCTGGCGCAAGCGGGCTTCGTCGTCGATGAGGAGGAGTGTGCCGGTGGGCATTTTTGTGTGAAATATGAACTACCTAAGATTATATGAGTGCTTGTTATCTATCAGCAAATTATAGCATATTCTTGAAATGAGGATTCAGATTAGAATTTATATCTCCAGTCAATAATTGATTATATACTATAGCAAGTGCGACTAGCGAAAGACCTTTATCCCTAGTTACCGGCTTTCCAGAATCATGCGATAATTCATTTGCAAGAACTACGATTTGGTTTAGAAGCGACTTGATAGAGTCCTCTCTAAATTCCTTGACTTCTTTTACTAGATCACCTAACATTAAATCAGAATAATCCTTCTTAACATTGATTTGTCTATATCGATAACAGCATTCAACCTTTAAAATTGATTCAAAAACTCTCCTAACGCTATTTGATTTTTCACATATAACATCCTTATCTGTTAATTTTTCATCTTCAAGGGCGATTTTAACCTTGTTTAACCTCAGTCCTGCGTCAATCAGATTTACCCTGTAAAGTATCTTTTTAGAATCACTTGAAGACAACCCTATTCGTTTAGGAATGATAACAGATGAAAAGATAGGTGTATTTATACAGTAATAAACTTCTATAGCATCTTGCGTTCTAGCGACTGCTGTTTTTGAGAAATTGGTATTATCGTCAAAGAAATTAAATTCTTGCGCGTTATTAGAAATCAATTTCTTAATCTCCTTATCTTTCATTGCATAACCTCTCAATAATATTATAGGAGCACGTTCTGTATTAATTATACGAAGTTCATTAAAATGCAACACAGAAGCGTATAAGTCAGCAGGAAAGACAAAGCTCCTCATCTCCTTATCTATCACGTTTTCTATCTTACCTCTGTAATCATGCCACTTCATGACTAAGCAATTATCCTTTATTTCAATACCTTCTATTGAATCCCAGCTGCCTGCGTCAAGAAAGTCCATGATAACTAATCCTCTTGTTTCATTTATCAGTTTATCAAGCAAGCTCTTGGCTTCTACAATATCATTAGTCTCTGTCCATGAATATTGACTTAATACATGTCTAAAAATTTCTATGCCGTTTATAAGTGGATCCATCTATTTATTCTTTTATGCCATAAATATAGCATTAAACACTGTTTCTAATTGTAGATAATTTGAGCAAAAAAGTTGATGAAGCATTGAATTAGCTCCGCCGAATCTCTTCTTTAATCTCCTCCACAAACTGCGCGAACTCCGGTTCGGCTTCCACGTTTGGGTGCCAGGCTAGGCCCATCTCGGCGAGGTTGTATTGGTGCTGCTGGTTGATGGTGGCGCCGGGCAGCAGGTTGCCGGCGGCGTCGCGTTCGTAGCCTAGCAGCCAGAGGCGGTCAGCGAGGGCGGTGGTGGTGACGATGTCGTGGGAGACGATGATGACGGTGTTGAGCTCGTCCATGGTGGTCACTTCCACGATGATCTTTTTCACCTCATCGATCATGGCGATGTCGAGGCCAGAGAAGGGCTCGTCGAGCAGGATAAGGTGGTCGGAGCAGAGGAGCTGCTGGGCAATGGCGGCCCGTTGGCGTTGTCCGCCGGAGAGGTGAGCCGGGTACTTTTTGCGGTGCGGCGTAAGGCAGAAGCGCTCCAGGTAGCTTTCCACCTGCTGACGGGCTTCCTCGGGGTTGTACTTGCGCTCGGCGGCCACCAGCAGGTTATCGACCAGCGTGCGGTGATTGAACAGCGGGTAGCGCTGCTGCACGAAGCCCACCGCACCCGGCTTCACGGGCTCTTGCTCCACGCCTACTTGCACGGTGCCCTTCGTGGGGGCCACGAGGCCGGCCATAATGCGGCACAGCACCGACTTGCCAATACCCGAGCGGCCGTAGAAGCCGACTACCTGCCCTTGCTTCATGTTGGGCCGCACCACGTCGAGCACCTGGGCGCTGATGTCGCGCAGCACCAGCTCGCCCCCGAAGGACATGGAGACGTTGTCGAGCGTGAGAACGGGTTCTTTATAGAAATAGGGAGTCATGGTTTTTTGAGGGAGTGTTGTTCAACGATTGGGCCTCACCCCTAGCCCCTCTCCGAAAAGTAGAGGGGAACTAGCGTCTAGTTTTTGGGGCTAGCTTTTAAGTCAGAAGTCTAGTGTTAGAGCTAGTCCCCCTCTCCTCTTCGGAGAGGGGGCTAGGGGGTGAGGCGCCACGCACCACGCTACTTGGCCGCACCCAGCCACGAGTAAGGAAAAAACACGCGGCGCAAGAGCACGAACACATAGTCTTGCAAAGCCCCTGTGGCTAGAATAACTAGCTGAATGGCCACCACGCCATCCAAATGCAGGTAGCGGTTTTGCTTGTAGAGCAGCAGGCCGATGCCGCCTTCCGACTGGTACAGCGTTTCGACCAGCGTAATCATGGTCCAGATGATGGCGAAGTTTTGGCGCACGACTTCCAGCATTTCGTCGAGCTTACCGAGCACGACCACTTCGTAGAAGGCGCGCCACTCGCTCATACCTAGGGTGCGGGCATGGTCCATTTCCTCCTGCGTGGTGGTCAGGATGACGCTGGTCATGCCGGTGACGAGGTAGACCGTCGCGCCGAAGATGAGCACTGAGAGCTTCACTTCGTGGCCCGAGCTGACCATCAGGGCCATGAAGAACGTGAGGCCGGTGAGCGTCAGGTAGCGCATCTTGGTAGCCGCGTAGGCGATGGGCCGGAAGAAAGGCAGCGCCGTGAGATAGGAAATTAGTAGGGCCAGCACCGTGGCAATGGCAATGGATTGTAGGGCCGTCGTCATGCTCGCCCACAGCTCCTGGATAAGGCCTTGATCGGCAATCAGGCTACCCAGGGAGCGGAACACTTCCCCTAGGCTCGGGAAAAGTTGCAGCGGGTAGAACATCCAGAGCAGCAGCAGCACGAATGCCTGCGTGGCCACCATCGACATAAATACCAGTCGCTGCGGGTTGGCATTAGGGGAAAATAGCTCTTTCATGGGAGAGGTATAATTAACAAACCTGAACGTCATGCTGAACTTGTCGAACCGGAGGAAGGCGTAAGTCAAGCATCTCTACCGCTTCGCTAGAACGTCATTCCGAGCCCTGCGAGGAATCTCGCGTGCGGTCGTTGTAGTGGTAACTTCCTGACGATTGAGATTACCATTGCACGCGAGATTTCTCCCGCTGGTCGAAATGACGTTCTGGTTGTTTACACTATTAGTTGCCTAGCACCACCTCCACGCGGCGGTTTTGGGCGCGGCCTTCGGGGGAGGCGTTGCTGGCGACGGGCTCGGTGGCGCCGTGGGCGTACACTTGAACGCGGCCGTCGGGGAAGGCGCTGGAGCTTTTTTGTTCCAGCCAGTGCTCCACGGCCAGGGCGCGGTCTTCGGAAAGTTGCTGGTTGCGCTGCGGGTCGCCGACGTTGTCGGTGTGGCCGTGCACGGCTACTTTCAGGCGGCCAGCTACCACTAGGTCGTCAAAGAGCTGGTTGAGCTGACGTTGCGTTTCGGGCGTGAAGGTACTCTTGCCGGTTTCGAACTCAATGTTCCAGGCCCGCTTGCTCACGCTCTGGCGGATTTCGTCGTCGGCGGCAAACTTCTGCGTTTCGGCCGGGGCAATGGCTTTACCTTTGTATTGCTCTTGCAGTTTGCGTAGCAAATCTAGGTCGAGCATTTCATCGAGCGGCACGTAGTTCGGCAACTCCTTTGGGTACAGCCGCTTCTGCACGTCGCCGAAGGTTTTGTAGACGGAGGCGTAGATATTGGTGCCACCGTTGTCGAGGCCGAATAAGGTCAGGTTGTCAGCGAAGTTAAAGGCCTTGCTACCACCTAGCTCCACCACTTCGCCGTTGCGGTCGGTTTCGCTCACGCCTTTGTAGTACTTGAGCCAGTAGGCGCCGGGCTTGTCTTGGTCGGCGTACACGGCGGCGGAGATGTCGGCGGCGCGTTGCAGGGCTTCGGGGTGCGACTTTACTTGGTCGCCGGCCACGGCCATGGCGGTCATGATGCCGCTAACTTCTTTCTGATGAGCGTCATACCAGCGCTTGGTCGTCACCATAATGTTGGGCATCTGGTTCGAGTAGTCCTTGGTCGAGACGATGTTCACGAGGCCACCTTTCTGCTTGGCAATGTTCACGTCGCCGGGGGTCCAGGTGGCGACGCCGTCGGCTACCACGTCTATTTTCACGCCGGTATTCTTGCCGTTTACCACTTTCGTGCGCGACTCCGGCTTGCCGACGATGTACTTTTCGGCGGCTACCAGGAAGTCGCTGGCGGCCATAAAGTTCACAGCTTCGGGGTCGTAGGTCGTTTCGTCAGGGTTGACTTTCAGGCCGTTGTCGGCGCACCATTTCAGGGCAATGTTCTGGTCACCGTCGCGCAGATAGCAGGCAATGGTTTTGCCGAGGGCCGATTTCGGGTTGTCGAGCCATTCTTTCGGGCCCATCAGCTTGTCTTCGCCAAACGATTTACCGCAGCTATAAGGCAGAATCTGCAAGCTGGTACCTGCCTTTTGCAACTGCATTTGCACGGCCGAGAAAGCCGGCAAACCGTCACCCATGATGCTGACAATCAGGCCCGGCGTTTCGGGGTTGTTCTGCAAGTCGATGGCGTTCTTCACGAGGTCGGCCTGCATTTTCGATACGTCGTCTTGCCGCACAATCTGCATGTTGAGGCCGTTGGCAGCCATGCTAGAACCTTGCGTGGTGCGCGGGCCGCCGTTGGCGAGCATACCAGCCATTTGCGAGTTCCAGGCCATTACTTCCCACACCACCGGCGAGCCTTTTTCAGCAGGCGTGGCGCTCGGCAGCGGGGCCAGCGGCACGGCGATGTTGGCGCGAGAGCCACCACTAGCCGTGGGCAGTTCAATGGAGTTGAGTAATACCGATTGGGCTTCGGCTTTTTTGAACACGGCACCGCTGGAAACCAGCTTGTTGATGCCAAAGTAAAGGAGCACTGCGAGGAGGGCACCTAGTACTATTTTACCACGAGTAGTCATTTTCGTAAAGACAAAAGGAGGTTGGTGCGCCGGTTTCGGCGCAAGATTTCTGAGTTGGTTCTAGGGAATTAGGCTAGCTGAGCTAGCTACCTAGGCAGTCTGTCATGCTGAGCTTGCCAAAGCATCTCTACCGCTCCGCTAGCACGTCATTCCGAGCTTGCGAGGAATCTCGCGTACAGTTGTTGTGGTGGTAACTTCCTAACAGTTAGGATTACCGCTACGGTAGAGATGCTTCGGCTGCGCTCAGCATGACGTTCTGATTAGCCTTAGCTTAGCCGACCAGGCAAGCCAGACCTAGGCTGAGGAGGGCACTAATCAAGGAGGCTAGAATAGGCATCGTCGGTGGCTTTGCGAGTTTGGGCAGCGTTTAGGGTGTTGATGGGCTTTTCTTCCATGATGGCGTTGAAGTCGCCTTTCTGATATTTCTCCAGCAGGCACTGGCCTTTCTCGCTCATCACGCCGTTCTGGATGTCCATTTCCTTCACAAACTCCTGGCTATAGCGCATGGCCTGCTTGATTTGGCCGAGCTGCTGGGCCATGTCTTGAGCGACGCGGTCGGTGGCTAGGTCGAAGAAGTACTTCTTGTCGGGGTCGCCGCGGAGGATGTTCATGGCAGCACGCATGCCAGAGCTGGTGCGTTTCACGAGCTCGTACTCATCTTTTAATAGGTTGACCTTGAACTTGCTACCGTCGATTTGGCGCAGGGCGGCTTTCAAGATTTGGCGCATCACCAGCGTCACGTTGGCCGTGGTGGTGAGCATAGGCTGCAGGCGCTGATTGTACTCCTGCAGCTGGGCGGCGCGGGAGGCGTAGCTTTCGGCGGCGTCCTTCTCCCCCTGGCGGCCAGCGGAGCTAGCTAGCGAGAGGTACTCCTTCATCTGCTCGGTGTTAGCGTTCATCTTGCGTTTCACCAGCTCGTGGGCCCCTTCGATATGGCCGACTTCGGCGTTCATCTTGTGGGCTTCCTGCTCGGTGTTGCGGATGTAGTCTTCCATAATGCCAATCGGGTCCGTATTGACGAAGATGCCCGCGGCTGTACGAAAAATGCGCTGCCCGGCGTACCACAGCCCAGCCTTGATGCGCTTATTGGTAGCCAGCAAAAACAGCACGAACAGCGCCCCTACCCCGATACCTAGCTTCACAGTATCAAACACGATGTCAACCAGATACGGCACGATCTGGCCCCAGAAGTACACGCCCGCGGCGGCCGCACCTGCTAAAAAGACCCAGCCAGCGGCTTTTTCCGGCTTCTGCCACTTGGGCAAGCCAGCATCTTGAGAAGAAGGAGAGAGTAACGTGTTCATTTTGGAAGGGTTGAATGTTGGGTTTTAAGTTTTGAATGACTGAGTGCTTCGGCGACTCACTGGCTTAGTGATTGAATTGAAGCGACTACTGATAGGCTTGGAGCCACTCACCACCTCACCATTTCACTATTTCACCATAGCACCGACGGCTTGCCGGTGCGCCTTCAAATCGGCGGTGGCACTGGCGTTGGCTAGCTCGTAGGAGGCGAGGGCGGCGGTAGCTTTTTGGCGCTCGTCGTTGAGCTGCTGCTGGGCGGCCACGAGTTGCTGACTCTTCTCCTCTAGCTTGCGCGTGAGGTCGGCTAGGTCGGCTTGCAGTTGCTTTTCTTGTTGTAAGAGCTGCACAATGGCGCTCGGCGGCGCTTTTGGCGTCTGGGTTTCGCCTAGCTTTTCGCGGTGGCGCTCCAGCACTTTGTTGCGGTCGGCGGCTAGCTTTTGCTCGAATTGGTCGGCGGAGGCTAGCAGGCTAGGTAGGTCGAGGCTAGTGATGGCGGCAAAGGCGTTGAAGGCCGTTTGGTAGAGCACCGGGCCAGCTAAGCCACTGGCGGCCATGCTCTTCACCATTTTGGTGTAGGCCACGAAGTCTTTGCCGTCGCCGGCCAGCAGCGCGCTAATGTGGTCGAGGTGGCGCTGCTCGGGCTGCGTGACGGTGGCAGTTGGCGCCGATCCGAAGGCCGCTGGACTAGCTGCTACGGGCGGCACGTAAGGCGTTTGCGCCGTTGGCAGCGGCCGAGTTGGTTCGGCCTTCGCCGCACCGTGGCCGTCGTCTTCGATGAAAAAGTCTTTCGCCGCTTTGGCGATGTTGTCCAGGATAGCCATTGGAAAGGCAGGTTGGTGATTGAGTACATGGACCTAAATCCAACACCGGTGCCGTTCCCGAAAATTATTTTTGGTTAGCTATTTAATGTATTGATAATCAGATGTATAATAAAAATATCCCTGCCAAGCGCTAGGCCTGACAGGGACATTTTTTCCATTATGGAAATGGATTTCTTTTCAGAATAATAAGCAGCTAAATAGGTGTACAAACCTACCTAGCATGGTTTATCAGAATTGAAGGGTTGCCTTTTGTTTATTCCTTCACAAAGCGCCGCACAACTTCCTTATCCTCCGCGTGCATGCGCAGTAGATAAAGGCCTGGCACTAAGTTTCCAACGCCTACTTTACTACCCGGCTCCAACGTTCCGCTTTGCACCGATATGCCTTCGTCATTCACCACGTCGTAAGCCAACGCGTTGCGTAAGTTCTTGATTGATAGCTCATCAAAGGTTGGGTTAGGATATACCTCCAGCTCCGAATCGTTGAAGGCCAGCAGGCTAGCTCCTGGGTGTAAGGTCAGGGTTGGGTTGCCCTCTAGCGTGTACACGGGCTGACCGTTGGTAGCTAGGTTTTGCGAATATTCCACTACCCGCGCATAATACGTTCGCCGTGGATCGAGGCCCTTGAGCAGCACCGCGCTTGTATCGCCGTTGGCAACCACGAAGGTGCCGTTACCTAGGTCGGTGCCCTGGCCAAACGTTGAGTTGGCCAGATAACGCAGGCCATCGGCGGGGAAAGCATCAACCGGACTGTCGGCTTTTAGCAGCACCAAGCGACGCGTGCCGCTGCCATTGCGCCACTGTAGTTGCTCGCTGGTGGAGTCGCGGGAAGTGGTGGTGAGTTCGGTGGCATTCTGCTCGGGTGCGAACAAATCGTGCTCGGGCCAGCTCGTCACGCCACGGATGCACGACCAACCTAGGTGGTCGAGGTCTGCCCAGAACTGCGGATCGGAACTACTGCTACTCAGTAGGATAGCCCAGGTGTAGCCGCCGTTTGTACGCACCAGGTAGCTGGCAGAGCCATCGAGGTAGCCGGTGTGCCACCAAGCGCTACGACTTATCTGCCAGCCTTTGGCATAGCCGGAGTTTACGGCGGAAGGCTGCGCCATCGTGCTGATGGTGGCGGGAGCCAGCACATCGGGGCGCGTGGCGAATCCATCGGCGGCCAGCATCAAACGGACTAGGTCACGGGCCGAGAAGAGCCAACCGCCGTGCGCCTTCATGGCTTCCAGGTTGAAGCCGCCGTACGCACGCGGCACTTTCTGCCCGGTGCCGTAGCACGAAAGCATCTTGGCGGTGCTCTGATATTCCGTTTCGCGCTCCTGCCGGTCGGCCTGCCGGTTACGACCTAGGTGTGCCTCCAGCACGCCGCTCGGCTGAAGAATATGCTCGCGCACCCACGTCTCATACGACTGATGCGCAACGACTTCCACCAGCTTTCCTAAAATCAGGTAGCCGATATTAGAGTAAGCGTAGTGCGAGCCGGGCGCGTAGTTCAGGCCTTTCGTCAGCATGAAGCGCACCAGCACCGAGTCGGCCACCGGGTTCGAGGCCTTCATAGCCTGCGTTACGTGCAGCGGAAAATCAATCGGGTCGCAGCCGCCGAAACCGTCGCAGCCAATGGTACGGTCCCAGCCGGCGGTGTGCTCCAGCAGCTGCTGCACCGTGATGTTGTAGAGCCGCTCATCCGTAATTGCGCCGGTATAATAGGCATCGTTGAGGTAACCGGCCGGGCCAAATACTTTGTGCGACAAGTTAAGCTGACCTAGCTCGGTGAGCTTCATAATTGCCAGAGCCGTCACCGATTTCGATACGCTTGCCACCCGCAGTAAGTGGTACGGCTGCAAAGGCGTAGTGCGGGCCAGGTCGGCGTGGCCGAAAGCCCGTTCGTACACGAGTTTACCGTTGCGCGTGATGGCCACCGAAGCCCCCAGCACGTTCCAGCGCTTCACAAACTGCTGGATGGTGGCATCGCAGGAAGCTAGCTCCGGAACCGCGACGCCGGTTTGGGCTGCCGCTTTTAAGGTAAATAGTACGAGAAAGAGGGTAAATAATTTCTTCAAATAGAGGTAATAATCAGGTACGGGCAGCGGCGCTGCCTGTACCTCTGTTAGAGAAATAGTTTTATTAGATTATATCCGTAGCAAGCAGCTGCTGGCGCTCTACCCGAATCTGGATTATCCTATCGGCAATAAATTGATTACAAATACCTTGAGCGAACCCACAATCTACTCTCAAGCCTAGTACAGCAAAGACTAAGAAGCGCCCAACGAGCTTCCAGCCTCTTTTTTTCATACAAGTAGTATCATTAATCTAATAGACTCAGCCACAAGCGGCGCTTATCGTTTTTTTGGAATAAACTAATTTTCTAAGAGCCAAGAACCTAGATTCGGCAAATCCAAAAAGCGTGCCTGACCAGCCAGCGCGTAGCGAACCTAGGTTGTGCTATCGAGCAGTTCTTTTTAGCTTAGCCCGCAGTAGTCTACCTAGGTTGGAAGCCGTGCGGGCATGTGCCTCTGCGCTCTTGGAGCTAGGGCAACTCAGCACAAACCCTGTGGAATTGAGAAACTAGGCCTTTATTTACAGGCGTCATTTCCTTTTTCAAGGTGTTTCTCTTCCAATGCAGCCCTAATTCACAGGCCGCGTCTCTTGGCTTGAGTTTTCCGCAATTCTGCCTAAACTACGCTTCTATTCCATCTCCAAAACCTGAATTGCTTTGAAAAGACGTGAATTTGTGGGCCTGACCAGCCTGGCGGCCGGAGCGTTGTTCCTGCCGAGTATTCCCGGGTTTGGGGGCTCGTTGGTCGACCCGGAGCGCCTGCTGGAGCAGGTGGACCCGGCCGTGAAAAAACGCATGGCCGACGCGGCCCTGAACGCGGCCAAGTCGGCTGGTGCTACGTATGCTGATGTGCGCATCGGCCGCTACCTCAACCAGAGTGTTTTCACCCGCGAGAAGCAGGTGCAGAACATTGCCAGCGGCGAGAGCTACGGCGCCGGTGTGCGCGTAATTGCCAACGGCACCTGGGGCTTCGCGGCCACCAATTCCGTCACGGAAGCCGGCCTCGCGAAAGCCGCGCAGCTGGCCGTGCAGATTGCCAAAGCCAACTCGAAAGTGCAGAAAGAGCAAGTGCAGCTCGCTCCCCAGAAAGGTTACGGCGAAGTGAGCTGGAAAACGCCGATTCAGCAGAACGCTTTTGAGGTGCCCATTGCGCAGAAAGTAGAATTGCTGCTGGCCGCCAACGCTAAAGCGCTGGACAACGGAGCTAGCTTCGTGAACTCGTCGCTATTCCAGATCAACGAGCAGAAGTACTTTGCCAGCACCGACGGCTCCTATATTGATCAGGACATTCACCGCATTTGGCCAACCTTCACCGTTTCGGTGGTCGACCGGGCCACGGGCAAGTTCCGCTCGCGTGACGCGCTCAGCTCGCCGATGGGCCTAGGTTACGAGTATCTCACGCCGAAGGCCGTTGATCAGGTTGCGGGCCCCGCGGGTACTGGCCTGATCGGCTACCGCAATAGCTACGACATCCTGGCTGATGCCACGTTGGCCGCCAAGCAAGCCAAGGAGAAAATCACGGCTAAGTCGGTGGTGCCAGGCAAGTACGATTTGGTGCTCGACCCCAACCACCTAGGTCTGACGATTCACGAAAGCATCGGCCACGCCACCGAGCTTGACCGCGTGCTGGGCTACGAGGCCAACTACGCCGGTACCAGCTTCGCCACCCTCGATAAGTGGAAAACGAAGAACTTCCAGTACGGCTCGAAGCTGGTGAACATTGTGGCCGACAAGACGCAGCCCGGCTCCCTAGGTGCCGTGGGCTACGACGATGAAGGCGTGAAGACCGGCCAGTGGGACCTGATCAAGAACGGCGTGCTCGTTGACTACCAGAAGATTCGCGACCAGGCCGGCATCGTAGGGCAAGACCACTCCGATGGCTGCTGCTATGCTCAATCGTGGCAGGATGTGCAGTTTCAGCGCATGGCCAACGTGAGCCTGCAACCCGGCACGGCCAAGATGAGCGTGGACGACATGATCAAGAACGTGGACAAAGGCGTTTACATCGCCGGGCGCGGCTCTTATTCTATTGATCAGCAACGGTATAACTTCCAGTTTGGCGGCACCGTGTTCTACGCCATCGAGAAAGGCAAGATTGCCGGCATGATCGAAGACGTAGCCTACCAGGCCAACACGCAGGAGTTCTGGAACAGCTGCGCCGCCATCTGCGACCGGTCGGACTACCGCATGTTCGGCTCCTTCTTCGACGGCAAAGGCCAGCCTTCGCAGGTATCGGCCGTGAGCCACGGCTCGGCCACCACGCGCTTCAACGGCGTGAACGTGATTAACACCGCCCGCAAGATTGGGTAACTTCTTAGCTGTTAGCTCTTAGCTGCTGGCTGTTGGCTTTTTAAGCTGACTTTCAGAACGAAAGCAAAGAGTTAATAGCCATCAGCTAACAGCTCCTTACAAAAACATACATGGCAATTCTTTCCAAAGACGAAGCGCAGACCATCCTGAAGAAGGTGCTTAGCTTCAGTACGGCCGACGAGTGCGAGGCCACGCTCAATGGCGAAATCGGCGGCAACGTTCGCTCGGCACGCAACACCATCTCCACCGCGGGCGCCGTCGACAACGTGTCGCTGGCTGTGGAGTCGCGGTTTGGCAAACGCTCGGGTGTCGCCACCTGCAACCAGTTCGACGACGCCACCCTGCGCCGCTGCGTGCAGCGCGCCGAAGAAATCGCGAAGCTAGCCCCCGAAAGTCCGGAGTACGTGCCCCTGCTCGGACCGCAGCAATACCTGACTGCACCCGCGTCTTTTGCACAGAGCACGGCTAACATCACGCCCGACTACCGCGCCCAGCAGACGGCCGCCAGCATGCAGCTCTGCGACACGAAAAAGCTGGACTCCGCGGGCTTCCTGGAAGACTCCGCTGGCTTCATTGCCAAGCGCAACAACAAAGGACTTGAGGCTTATCAGCAGGTAACAGGCCTTTCGTACTCCGTGACGGTGCGCACCAAGGAAGGCACCGGCTCGGGCTACGCCACGGCCGACTTCAACGATATTTCGAAGTTCGATGCCAAGATTCTGACCCAGATTGCGGCCGACAAAGCCACCGGCTCGGTGGGGGCTAAGGCCATGGAGCCGGGCAAATACACCGTGATTCTGGAGCCGGCCGCGCTGGTTGCCAACACGGATGCTTCGTTGCTAGGTGCCCTGATGAACGCCTTCGACGCCCGCAATGCCGATGAAGGCCGCTCGTTTCTGAGCAAGAAAGGTGGCGGGAATCGCAAGGGCGAGAAGATGTTCGATGAGCGCGTGACCATCTACTCCGACCCCACGCACGCCGAAATCCCCGACCTGACATTCTCGCCCGATGGCCGCCCGCAGAAGAAGGTGACCTGGATTGAAAAAGGAGTAGTTAAGAACTTGTACAGCACGCGTTTCTGGGCGCAAAAAGGCAACATTCCGGATATCCCGCGGCCCGGTGGCTGGATTATGGAAGGCGGCACCCAGACCACGGCCGACCTGATCAAAGGCACGCAGAAAGGTATTCTGGTCACGCGCCTGTGGTACATCCGCCCCGTTGACCCACAAACACTATTATTTACAGGCCTGACGCGCGACGGTACGTTCTACATCGAGAACGGCAAGATCAAGCACCCGGTCAAGAACTTCCGCTTCAACGAGTCGCCTGTTATTATGCTCAACAACCTGGAAGCCATTGGTAAGCCCGTGCGCCTGGCCGGCAACCTGGTGCCGCCGCTGAAGATTCGGGATTTCACCTTCACCAGTCTGTCGGACGCCGTGTAGTTGGTAGCGCGGGGTAGTGCTCCGCGCTATTTGTACTTACACCATCATTTTACTCGGGCATATCAAAATTCTACTCCTTTGAAAAGACGTGACTTTGTAGGCTTAACCAGCTTAGCGGCTGGCGCCTTGTTCCTGCCAAGCATTCCGGGCTTCGGTCTGGGCAACTCAGTGGACCCGGCGCAGCTGCTCGACCAGGTAGACACTGCCGTAAAAAAACGCATGGCCGACGCGGCCCTGAACGCGGCCAAGTCGGCCGGGGCTAGCTACGCCGATGTGCGCATTGGTCGCTACCTCAACCAGGGCATTTTTACCCGCGAGAAGCAGGTGCAGAACATTGCCAACACCGAGAGCTACGGCATCGGGGTGCGCGTGATTTCCAACGGCACCTGGGGTTTCGCCGCAACCAACGACGTGACGGAAGCCGGAGCCGCCAAGGCCGCCCAAACGGCTGTCGGCATTGCCAAGGCCAACTCGAAAGTGCAGAAAGAGAAAGTGCAGCTCGCTCCCCAGAAAGGTTACGGCGAAGTGAGCTGGAAAACGCCGATTCAGCAGAACGCTTTTGAGGTGCCGATTGCGCAGAAAGTAGAGCTGCTACTGGCGGCCAACGCCAAGGCGCTGGACAACGGAGCTAGCTTCGTGAACTCGGCCTTGTTCCAAGTGAATGAGCAGAAGTACTTTGCCAGCACCGACGGCTCCTACATCGACCAGGATGTGCATCGCATCTACCCTACGTTCGGGGTGACGGTGGTCGACCGCGCTTCGGGCAAGTTCCGCTCGCGCCAGTCGCTCAGCTCACCGATGGGCCTAGGGTACGAGTACCTCACGCCCAAAGCTGCCGACAAAGTAGCCGGCCCCGCTGGTTCCGACATCACGGGCTACAAGATGAGCTACGACATGCTGGAGGATGCCGCCGCCGCTGCCAAGCAAGCCAAGCTGAAGATCAATGCCAAGTCGGTGGTGCCGGGCAAATACGACCTCGTGCTCGACCCGCACCACCTAGGTCTCACGATTCACGAAAGCGTGGGTCACCCGCTGGAGCTCGACCGCGTGCTGGGCTACGAGGCCAACTATGCAGGCACGAGCTTCGCCACCTTGGATAAGTGGAAGAGCGGCAAGTTCCAGTACGGCTCGAAGCAGGTGAATATCGTGGCCGACAAGCTGCAACCCGGCTCACTCGGCGCTGTGGGCTACGACGACGAAGGCGTGAAAACCAAGCAGTGGGATTTGATCAAGGAAGGCATTCTGGTGAACTATGAGAAGATCCGCGACCAGGCGGGCATGGTAGGCCAGAACGAATCGGATGGCTGCTGCTACTCGCAGTCGTGGCAGGATGTGCAGTTCCAGCGCATGCCCAACGTGAGCTTGCAGCCCGGCAAGGACAAGCTCTCCGTTGATGAGTTAGTAAAAGGCGTTGACAAAGGCATCTACATTGCCGGCAACGGCTCCTTCTCCATCGACCAGCAGCGCTATAACTTCCAGTTTGGCGGGCAGGTGTTCTACGCCATCGAGAAAGGCAAAATCACGGGCATGCTGGAAGATGTGGCGTACCAGGCGAACACGCAGGAGTTCTGGAACAGCTGCGCCGCTACTTGCGACGCATCGGATTACCGTTTCGCGGGCTTCTTCAACGACGGCAAGGGTCAGCCAGCCCAAAGCTCGGCGGTAAGCCACGGCTCGGCCACCACGCGCTTCAACGGCGTGAACGTGATTAACACGGCCCGCAAGATTGGATAAGTTGTTAGCTCTTAGCTGCTGGCTGTTAGCTTTTTTTAGCTGACCTTCAGAACGAAAGCTAACAGCTAACAGCCAGCAGCTACAGCTCAAAAGAACCATGGCTATTCTCTCCAAAGACGAAGCGCAGAATATTCTTAAAAAGGTCATCAGCTTCAGCAAAGCCGATGAGTGCTCGGCCACGCTGAACGGCCGCATGCGCGGCAACATTCGCTACGCACGCAACAACGTCAGCACGGCCGGCGCTTCCGATAATGTGTCACTGGTAGTGGAGTCGCGCTTTGGCAAGCGGGCCGGCGTGGCTACGTGCAATCAGTTCGACGACGACACGCTGCGCCGTTGCGTGCAGCGTGCCGAGGAAATTGCCAAGCTAGCTCCCGAAGACCCGGAGTATGTGCCGCTGCTAGGTCCGCAGCAGTATCTTACGCCAGTTTCCTTTGCCCAAAGCACGGCCAGCATCACGCCCGATTTTCGGGCGCAGGTGGCCGGTGATAGTATTGCGGCGTGCCAGTCGCGCAGCCTCACGGCGGCGGGCTACCTGGAAGACGGCGCTACGTTCACGGCCCTGCGCAACAGCAAAGGTCTGGAAGCCTATCAGCAAGGCACGAACCTCGACTTTTCGGTGACGGTGCGCACAGCCGACGGCAAAGGCTCGGGCTATGCCGTAGCCGATTTCACCGACGTATCGAAGTTTGACGCAAAGGCCATTACCAAAATTGCCGCCGATAAAGCCGCAGGCTCCGTCAATGCGCAGGCAATGGAGCCAGGCAAGTACACCGTCATTCTGGAGCCGGCCGCGCTGGTGTCGGATGAAGGCTTGCTCAATCGCCTGTTCTACGAGCTAGGTGCCCGCGAAGCCGACGAAGGCCGCAGCTTCCTGAGCAAGAAAGGCGGCGGCAACAAGCTAGGTCAGAAGCTGTTCGATGAGCGTGTGACGATCTACTCCGACCCGCTGAACCCGGAAGTGCCGAGCAACGTGTTCGACGGCGACGGATTGCCCGCCAAAAAGATGACGTGGATTGAGAAAGGCGTGCTCAAGAACCTGTACTACTCGCGCTTCTGGGCCGAGAAAAACAAGGTGGCCGCCACGGCTTTCCCCAACAACTTCATCATGACCGGCGGCACCCAGACTACGGCCGACCTGATCAAAGGCACGGCGAAAGGCATTCTGGTGACACGCCTGTGGTACATCCGCGACGTAGACCCACAGTCGTTGCTGGTAACGGGCCTGACGCGCGACGGTACGTTCTACATCGAGAACGGCAAGATCAAGCACCCGGTGAAGAACTTCCGCTTCAACGAGTCGCCCGTTATTATGCTCAATAACATCGAGGCCATTGGCAAGCCGCAGCGCCTAGGTGGCAACCTGGTGCCGCCGCTGAAGATTCGGGATTTCACCTTCACCAGTTTGTCGGACGCGGTGTAAACCTAGGTTTTCATTTCAACAAAAAGGCCGGTAGCATGTGCTACCGGCCTTTTTGTTGAAGTGCTCACGTTGTTTACTGGAAAGCGTAGCCTACCGAAAACTCGAATGCCCGGTTGTGCAGCCCGCCCATGTCCTCGAAATACTTACGCGCAGCCTTCGTCTGGCTGTTGTTGTCGATATCCGTGAGGCCATAGTTTAGCCGAACCGCCGCGACAAACCCGTTTTTCAAATCAATACCTAGGCCACCGCTCACGCCTACGTCGCTTTTGTAGTCTTTCGTCGTCTCGACATCCGCCGTTTGGTACGAGGAGCCGCTGCTGGACGACGTGTAGCTTATCTGACCCGCTTCGCGTGCGGACAAGCGTACGCCGAACTGCGGCCCAACCTGGATGTTGAACACGTTACCCAGGTAGATCTTGGCCAGCACCGGCACATTCAGGTACGTGAGTTTGGTCTTGCTTTTCAGGTCCACATATTGAAGCGGAAAGGTGTTCTTCGAGCCTTGCTGCGAATACGTGAGTTCGGGTTGAAGGGCAAAATGCGCCGACGGCCGCCAGCGCAGAAACACCCCGGCATGAAACCCAGCTTTGTACTCCGTGTCCTGATTGATGGTCCCGTCGAGGACGGCTTGGGTCAGGCCCGCTTTGATGCCAAAGCTGGTGGTTGATTGCGCTTGTACGGCATGCGTACTCAGCGTGATGGCACTAAGCAAAGCGAGGGGAAAGAACGCTTTCATCAACAAACTATCTTTAAATTTTATATATAAATGTTCGCAAAGGTAATAGCCGCTAGTGCTCTTGTATCATACCACAGTTCTTTCATCAACAAAAAGCCCTAGGCCCATAACAGGACCTAGGGCGTTGCACCCTCTTACATGACTTATTGGAGAGACCGTGCTTTTTTTGTTAAATCGTTGTTTGTAAGCAGCTTATAGCGAACTGAACTGGTAGCTAAGCGAAGCCTGCACCACCTGGTTGCGGAGCTTTCCATAGTAGTTCACGTTCTGGGGCTTATCGGTGATAGAGCGTAAGCCCGTGTAGGAGCGCACACTTAGGCCAAAACCAGCCGGCAGCTGCACGCCAGCCCCACTGCATAAGCCAACGTCAAGCTTATGGTAGCCATCGGTAGCAGGGCGATTGAAGTAAGCTTCGTGCGTACCTGCGATGGTTCCGTACGTGGCATTTCCTTTCTCGTGAGCAGCTAGCAGCAAGCCAACCTGAGGGCCAGCTTCCACATAGAAACGGCCGAAAGATGCACGCGCCAGCACGGGCACATTCAGGTAGCTTAACCGCAGACGGTAATTGGCCTCGTAGCCACCATCCGCAATGCCCGACTCTTCTATGCGAAGGCGCGTACGCTGCCGGCTAAACTGCACTTCCGGCACCAACGAAATTCGCTTCGTCAGCTTCTGCTGATAGAATACGCCCACCTGATAGCCTAGCCGACTATCTGCTTCAGCGTGCTGGAACTCGTCATCGGTTTTGGCCGAGACGGTGGCGGCATTAGCGCCCACCCGGATACCCATCTGCGCCTGGGCAGCACCTGTAAGCAGCAGACCAGTGAGGGTAATAATGATTCGTTTCATATAGAATAGAAAGGCAAAAACAAGCGTCTTCGTGGCGCTTTTTCACCTAGAGCTGCTCTTGGCCGCAAATGGTTGCATGAGGACCTTCTGGCGCCTGCTACCACTGCTACTTTCCTAGCTGCAACGCGACGTAGCCCTGAAACACGCGGTTCTTAAGCCGGGCGTCGTTCACCCCGCTGAGGTTGTCCACATCGTTGATGTTATTAATACCCGCATTGAACCTAGCTCCGACCAGGAAATAACCTAGCTTCAGTCCGGCTCCGGCGCAGAGGCTGAAGTCGCCGCGCTTGAAGTCGTCGGTAGCTTTGCGCTTTATATCGGCGTAGGTAGTGCCGGTTTGCATAGTGCCCTCCTTCTCGGCTTTATAGAGGAAGGAAAATTGCGGCCCGGCCTCCACAAACACAGGCCCGACGCGCACCTTGGCCAGCACCGGCACAGCGAAGTAATTCAGCTTGTTATCGAAGTTCTCGAACTGCGTTTTCCAGCTGCTCTTGTTCAGCGAGTACAGCAGTTCGGGCTGGATGGAGAGCGGACCTAGGATGTTGGCTTCGTAGAAGATACCCGCGTGATAGGAGGTGCTATACTTGGTATCGGCGTTGACGTTCTCCCCGTTCAACACGGCCTGGTTGATGCCGGCTTTTATCCCAAACTGTGCTTGGGCACTAAAAACCAAGAGCAGAAAAGGCATGACTAGCGCTAATCGTTTCATGCAAATGAGAGTGAGTGTGGAAGAAAATACCCGGAAAAGACTATACGCTGAAAGGTCAAAACTATTGTAATAGCCGCCCGCTATTTAGTCTGGCTGAACAACGGATTACTACTCAGAACCTAGCTTTTAGCTGCCCGGCTTCATTGATCAACTTGTTATTAAAAGCAAGGTTTTTTTGTGAAGTAGCGCAGTTGCGAGCCACCTTAGCGGTCAGACTTGTGTCTCTTGCCTGTTTTTCGTTCGACTGTCGTCTCCTTTATGCCCGCTCCTTTCACGTTCGTGCGCCTCCAATACCACTCCGGCGATTGGGATGGCGTGGATGAGCGTATGCCGACCAACCTGCTTCACTCGCTTATTCAGTACACGAAAGTGCCTGTGACTTCGAAGGAGAAAGTGGTAGCCCTCGACAGCCCCGAGCTGTTCAATTATCCTTTTTGCTACCTGTCGGGGCACCGGCTGGTGCAGTTTTCGGCCCAGGAGAAGAAGAACTTCACGCAGTACGTGCGCAACGGCGGCTTTGTATTCGTGGATGACTGCAACCACGACATCGACGGGCTGTTTGCCCGCTCCTTTGAGGAGCAAATGCGCCAGTGCTTCGGGGCCGGCGCGCTCAAGAAGATTCCCAAAACGCACCCGGTTTACAGCTCCTTTTTTACCTTCAAAGACGGCCCACCGCCGACCTCGTTCGAGCTGAACGGCTGGGGCGACGACCTCGTGCACGACTACCTGAAAGGCATCGAAATCAATGGCCGCCTCGGCGTGCTCTACTCCAACAAAGACTACGGCTGCGAGTGGGACTACGATTTCCGCAACAAGCGCTTCCTGGCCGAAGACAACACCAAGTTCGGGGTGAACATCCTGATCTATGCGCTGACGGCCTGATGAGCTATTAGCTGATGGCTACTAGCTGTTAGCTTTTCCATAAGCAACCTCAAAACCGATACTCTGAACGAAAGCCAACAGCCATCAGCTAACAGCTTAAAACACACATGACTGAACAAGAACTCAAGAGCCTGCTTGCCAAGCTCCCGCCCTTGCGGGAAGAAATCGGAAAAATTATCGTCGGCCAGACGCAGGTGCTCGATGAAGTGCTGGTAGCCTTGCTGGCCGGCGGCCACGCCCTCCTGGAAGGCGTACCGGGCCTGGCCAAAACGCTGCTCGTGCGCACCTTGGCCAGCGCCACCGACCTGCCCTTCCGCCGCATCCAGTTCACCCCCGACCTGATGCCGACCGACATCCTAGGTACCGAAGTGCTGGAGGAAGACCACGGCACCGGCCACCGCTCGTTCAAGTTCAACGAAGGCCCCATTTTCGCTAGCCTCGTGCTGGCCGACGAAATCAACCGGACGCCGCCCAAAACCCAGGCCGCGCTGCTCGAAGCCATGCAGGAAGGCCACGTGACTTACGCCGGTCAGGAGCACGCTTTGCCCAAGCCCTTCTTCTTGCTGGCAACCCAAAACCCCATCGAGCAATCGGGTACTTACCCGCTGCCGGAAGCGCAGCTCGACCGTTTTCTGCTGTACATCCGTATTGGCTACCCTACTGAGCAAGAAGAGCTATCGGTGCTCAGCGGCACCACTGGTACGGCGCGGGCGGAAGTGCGCTCGGTACTCGGGGGCGAGGATATTCGGCAGCTTCAGCAGCTGGTGCGTCAGGTGAGCCTCAGCCCCGAGCTGCTCAGCTTTGTGAATCGCCTCGTGCGGGCCACGCGCCCGGCCACGAGCACCGTGAAGTTTATTCAGGACTACGGCCGCTGGGGCGCGGGGCCGCGGGCCGGGCAGGCGCTTATTCTCTGCGCCAAAGCCAGGGCGCTGTTGCAAGGCCGTTTTGCCGCTACGCTGGATGATATTAAGACTTTAGCCCCGCCAGTGCTCCGCCACCGCGTGCTGCTCAACTTCAACGCCGAAGCCGAAAACCTGACGCCCGACGATGCCGTGGCCGAGCTGCTGAAGGCGGTGCCGGTATAAAAAGTCTGTCATCCTGAGCTTGCATTCCGCGCATCAAGCGGCGTGACCAGCCTCTCTTAAGCCCAAAGCTCAGCTATACGCCCAAAGCCTTTTCGTACGGCACCAAAGCTAGCTTTAAGGGCCTAGGCTAATTTAAGGCTTAGGGCTTTGAAAAGAGCTTTTCGCTTATAAAGAGGGAGGTCACGCCGCTTGATGCGCGGAATGCAAGCTCAGGATGACAGCCGACTAACAACGAGCAACTAAAAACAAACAACGAACACATGCTCAACCCCGAAACCCTGCACGCGCTGCGCAACTTGCCGCTCTCGGCCAAGCAGGCCGCCGAAGGCTTTCTGGCCGGGCAGCACCAGAGCCGACGCAAGGGCGTGGGGATGGAGTTCAGCCAGTACCGACCGTATCAGCCCGGCGACGACCTGCGCCGCCTCGACTGGCGCTTGGCGGCCCGCTCTGATCGGTACTACATCCGCGAGTCGGAGGTGGATACCAGCGTGACGGTGCACCTGCTGCTGGATGCCAGCGCCAGCATGAACCACCAGGACGACAACGGTTTAACGAAGCTAGCTTATGCCCGCCTGCTGCTGGCGGCGCTGGCGTACTTAGCTCAGAACCAGGGCGACGCAGTTGGCTTAACGATTCTGCATCCGAATGGGCTTCAGCACATTCCGCCCCGTGCCGATACGCGGCAGCTACCTAGGTTGTTTCACGCGCTGGAAAGCACGGAAGCATCCGGCAGCTTTCCAACCACCAGCACCCTGGCCCCGCTCACTGCCCGGCGACAGCGCGCTATTACCATCTGCGTGAGCGACTTGTACGAGGAAGAGTCGGAAATTAACAGCCTGCTGACGCGGCTGCGGGTGGCTTCCGGCGAGATTATGCTGCTGCACCTGTTGGCCCGCAACGAGCTGCATTTCACCTACCGCGGCACCGTTACGTTCGAAGACCTTGAAACCGGCCGCACGCTCCAGCTCGACGCCGACCAGCAGCGCAACGCCTACCAGGAGGAACTCCAAACTTGGCTGCGCACCACGGCCCAGGAAACCCGCCGCCAGGGCTTCGACTACCACCAACTCGACACCGCCGAACCGCTCGACCGCGCCATGCGCGAGTTCCTGCGCAAACGCGACGCAATGGGCTAGGATCACCAAGCCACTCCACGTTCTCACTTCTACGCTCTACGTTCTCAACTTTGTCTGCCTTTCTTCTTCAACATCCTACGGCTGGCTGGCTCGCGCTGCTTGGTGTGCTGGTTCCGGTGGCAATTCACCTCTGGAACCGGCGACCGGGGCGACTCGTGCAGGTCGGCAGCCTGCGGTGGCTGAGCACGGCCGCCAACCGCCGGATGCGCAACCTGAAGCTGGAACAGTGGCTCTTGCTGTTGCTGCGAGCGGCTATTATAGCGGTGCTGGCCCTGGCCCTGGCCGACCCGGCCCGCCGGCTACTGCCACCACCTCGGCACGGACAAGTGCTGCTAAGTCCTGATCTGCTGCACTCCACCTCACTCGTTGCGGTCCGCTCTACGGTCGATTCATTGCGCAGACAAGGCTACGAGCTGCGGCAGCTAGGTCCTGGCTTGCCGCGCCTGTCAGCGGCGCAGTGGCGGCGCTTCGATTCGCTGGCGACAGCCATCAACACGCCGTCTGATTTCAAACCTAGCCCTGACAACCTGTGGGCGCGGGTGCAGCAAGCCGCCGATTCGTTGCCAGAGCGCCCGTTGCGGGTGTTTACGCTTGCCAACCAGCGCGCCTTTCAGGGCACCCGGCCAGCGTTGCCAGCCGCCGTTCGCTGGCAAACAGTGCCCTCACCCGATTCGAGCAGCTGGTTGCAGGCCGCTTATAAACTCCCGACTGCCGACAGTCTGCGCCTGGTTTTAGGCTTTAGCAATGAAGCCGCCACTACGTTTCGGACGCTGGTAGTAGCAGCATCTTCCGCTTCTGGTGGTGAGATTCGCGTGGCAAATTTGCCGCCGCTGCGCTACGAACCTAGGTCGGATGGGCAAGCTGTACTTCGCCCTGAGAGCGGCGAGGCAGTGCCCGTACAAACTGCCGCGCTCCGTTTAACAATTTATTATGATGCTGCTCACGCGCAGGATGGCAAGTACTTACGAGCCGCCTTGCGGGCAGCTAGCCTAGGTTTGCCAACCGCCCCGCTCCTGACTGTATCGACCACGCCCCCCGCTACCAATCAGCACTTCGATTGGCTGTTTTGGCTGAGTGACGCGCCCGTACCGGCGGCCTGGCAAGGTCTTGTCAGCCAGGGTTTGCACCTCTGGCAGGAAGCTCCCACGGCCGGCATTGCTACGGAAACGACGCTGGCTCAGCCAAGCGCGCAGCCCATTCGCCTGCTCCGCCGCGATACGCTTAAGGCTTCGCAAGCCGGCACCGCTCTCTGGACCGACGGCTTAGGTCAGCCTGTGCTTACGCGTAACGCGCAAGAGCAAGGAGCCCACTACCGCCTGCACACGCGCTTGCACCCGGCCTGGAGCGAGCTGGGCAGCAGCCCCGAATTGCCCGCATTACTTCTTAACGTGCTTCAACCTGCGCCCCTACCGTCAGCTGATTCGCCGCATGATCGGCGCAGCCTGGCCTTGTCGCAAATCGTTGCAATCGGCCAAGCTGCTGCTCCTTCAGGGCACGCAACTACTCCTAACCGTCCGTTGCAGAGCGACTTGCGGCCGTGGGTTGTTGTGCTAGCGGCGCTATTATTTGGTTTGGAACGGTGGCTGGCCCAGCGCCGGTTAGCTTCTTCTCCTTCTGCTACTGTATGAGCCCAATCACTTCGTCTGCTGTTTCTTCCCAGGCTGCTACGGCTACTCTCCGGGCTGTCGAGCGAAGCTACGCCCAGCGGCGCACGCTGGCGTTGCTGCTCCCCACGTTGGGGCTAGGTTTGCTGCTGACAGTTAGCTGGTTACGCTTTCCTTCTCTGCGGTGGTACGTCGTTGGCTTGGCAGTTATCGGCCTAGGCTGGCTGCTTTGGCGGATATGGAAACTTTGGCAGCCTGACCTCGCGGCAGTGGCCCAGCGCCTCGACCGGCGGTTTGCGCGCCTGGAAGATAGCACCGGCCTGCTGCTGCGCGACCCTGCCGAGCTAAACTTGCTGGAACAGCTTCAGCAGCAACACGTAGCCGCGCACCTCACCGAGCTGCAAAGCACCGACTCGCCACTGCTACCCGTCGATTTTCGTCGCCCGCTAATGGTTGCAGGACTGGCTTTACTGGCTGCGCTTGGCATTTGGCTGGTGAAACCTAGGTCGGCGGCGCCGCTTGCTTCGGCTGCGCCGGTTGCCGTGCATTTTTCGGAAGATCAGCCGAAGGGCAGCACTTCTCCGGCGGCGGCGCGCATCGTGGAAACCCGCATCTTGGTGATGCCGCCCACTTACACGCGCCGCCCGGCTTTTGCGGCGACGCAGCCTTCCTTTCAGTGCCCGCAGGAAAGCCGGGTGCGCTGGACGGTGCGTGTCAACCGCTCGACCGGCGCCGCGCCCGAGTTGGAACTTGGCAAACAGCGGCTGAAGCTTCGCCCCGTAGCAGGCCAACCTAGCTTATTTACCGCCGAGCAAACACTCACAGCCTCAGCCTTGTACCGACTACGCTTTGCCGGTCGCACCTCCGACGACTACGCCATCGACGTGCAGGCTGACCAAAGTCCCGTCGTACAGATTCAAACGCCCAAGCCTTACACCTTGGTGGAGTTTGGCACCAAGCCGCAGGTGCCCGTGCGCGTAGCCGTGCGCGACGATTATGGCCTGACCCGCGCTCAACTGGTAGCAACCGTAGCACAAGGGCAAGGCGAGGCCGTAAAGTTCAAGGAAACCCGCACCGATCTGAGCGCCGCCGTTAGCGGAAAGGAGCAGGCTACCCTGGCCCATCTGCTCAACTTGCCAAAGCTAGGTCTGACCTACGGCGACGAGGTCTATTTCTACGTGCAGGCCTGGGACAATCACCGCCACACCACCCGATCCGACACCTACCTAGTGCAGTGGGAAGACACCACAGTAGAGGAAAGCACCGCCGACATTTCCTTGAGCGTGAGCGTAGTACCGGCCTATTTCCGCAGCCAGCGACAGATTATTATTGACACGGAAAAACTAATAGCCGAAGGCAAGGGCTTAACGGCCGAGGCATTCGCCGACCGCGGCAACACCCTAGGTTTCGACCAAAAAGTGCTGCGTCTGCGCTACGGCAAGTTTCTGGGCGAAGAGTTTGAGAAAAGTCTCGGCGAAACCGCCGGCCCCGCCGACACCGACCACCACGAAGAAGGCAAGGAAGGCGGCGCCGAAGAACACGACGAGCATGAACATGAGCACAGTCAGTCCGGTGCCCGCCCCAGCACCTCGCCTACTGCCGCCACCGACGCGCTGATGGAGCCCTACATGCACCGCCACGACGACTCCGAAACCGCTGATTTTCTGGAGCCTGCCGTGAAAGCCAAGCTCCGCGGCGTGCTGGCCCAGATGTGGGAAGCTGAGCTGCGCCTGCGCACCAGCCGGCCCACCGAAGCGCTGCCTTACGAATACCGCGCCCTGCGCCTGCTCAAGCAAGTGCAGCAGCAAACCCGCGCCTACGTTCGCAAATCGGGCTACGAGCCGCCACCCATGCCCGAAGCCACGCTCCGCCTCACCGGCGACCTCGCCGGCGCCGCCGCGCCCAAGCGCCAACAGCAGCTGGCGGCCACCCCGGCTCAGCCCATCGTGCGCGATGCCTTGCGCGTGCTGGGTGCTATCCGGCAGCGACAGACTGTGCCCGCCGCCGAGGCGCTTCTGCTCGACCGGGCCGGCGCGGCGCTGGCCCAGGCGGCGGTTCAGCAGCCCGGCTCCTACCTAAAGGCGCTGAGCCAGTTGCGGCAGCTTGTCGCCGATGTTCGCGCCAGCCGGGTGCCCTGCTCCGAGTGCCTGCCAGCAGTTGAGCGGGCGCTTACCGCTTTGCTGCCGACGCCCGCTCCGGCTCCCGTGCGCACGCCCGGCCCCGACCGACTGGCGCGGCGCTATTTCCAGGAATTAAGTCGCTAAGTGTTGCGCTCCAGCATGACCCATTCGCTCCCGTTTTATATTCTACTCGTTCTGTGTCTGTTACTAGCGACTGGCCTTACTATCACGGCGTTGCACCGCTCCAATCGTCAGCGTCTGGCGTGGCGGCTCCTCGCTAGCTGGCTGGCCGCGGCGGGGCTGTGGCTGACCGCCTATCCGCCCACGCACCAGGTAGCGGGCGCCAGGCAGGAAGCCGTGCTGCTCACCGACAACTACTCCGCCGATACGCTCCGGCTCTTGCTGCGGCACCTAGGTTCGGGCACGCGCATCTGGCGCTACCGCCCCACGGTGGCCACCGATACACCGGCGCTGAGCAGCTTGCTGGCACTACGCGAGCGGTTTCCCAACCTGCGCCAGCTGCACGTACTTGGGCAGGGTTTGTCCACTGCCGACTTACCCGACCTAGGTGCGCTACGCCTGGTAGTGCACCCGGTGGCCGCAAAAGCAGGTTTTCGCACGGCGCAATGGAGCCGGGAAGTAGCCTTGGGGCAAACGGTGCAAGTAGAAGGCTTTCTGGAAAACACCCCTGCTGATAAACGCCCCGTTTGGGTATACCTGCGCGCCGCCGGTGCCCCCCGCGACTCCGTGCGTCTTCCAGCAAACCAAGGTGCTTTTCGCCTGCACTATCAGCCGCGGGCGGTTGGCCGGAATGTCTATGAGCTAGTGGCGCGGCGTGGCGACCAGGAAATAGCCCGTGAGCCAGTGCCGGTGGAAGTGCTGCCTACGCGGCCTTTGCGGGTGCTGCTCGTGGCCAGCACGCCATCTTTCGAATTTCGCTTTCTCAAGAACCATCTGGCTAGCCGACAGCACGTTGTCGCCTTTCGCGCCGGACTTAGCCGTGGCATTTCTCAAACCGAGTTTCTGAACCAGCCTGCCCAGGATCTTAGCCGTCTCACGCCGTCCTTGCTGGCTCGCTACGATGTGCTGATAGCGGATGCGGGTAGCGTTATGGCACTCTCCGGGGCCGAAAGCCAGACGCTGCAAAATGCTATCCGCACGACGGGCCTAGGTTTCCTGCTGCTCGCCGACCCGACGCCGCTGCCCCGCACCTCGCCCGCCCGCTCCGATTTTGCCATCGTTGCCCGGCCGGTTAGTGTCACGGCGCCGCAGCCGATTCAGTGGCCGGGTAGCCCAGGCAAGCTAGCCACGCTCGTGCCGGCCGTGCTGCGGTCGGGGCCGCTGCTGCGCCCTATTGTCACAGATGCCCAGCAAAACCCGGTAGTAAGCGCCACACGGCTAGGTGCGGGCTCGGTAGTGGTTTCGGTATTGCCAGCTACGTATAGCTGGGCTTTGCAAAATGCTACTGCTGCTTACGAAGCTTATTGGAGCCGCCTACTCACGGCCGCTGCCCGCCCACTGACTCCGGCGGCGCGTTGGCAAGTACAGGAAGCGTGGCCCAAGCCTAATATGCCACTCGATTTGCAGCTCGTCGCTAGCTTTCCGGCGGTACAACCTAGCGTGCAGGGGCCGCAATCGGAACCGGTGCGGGTGGCTTTGCGGCAAGATACGCGCCTTCCGGAGTGGAGCACGGCGCGCTACTGGCCCACTAGTGCGGGCTGGCACCGCGTGCAGGTGGCCGGACAAACCCCAAGTTGGTTTTACGTGTACGACCGCCAAAATTGGCTGCTGCCTGAGCTACGCCAACAGCAGGAAGCAACCACGGGCTGGACGGCAGTTGGCGGAGCTGCGCCGTTCTCTACCACCACGAGTACGCGCGAGGCATGGCCTGGCACGTGGTTTTTCCTGCTTTTTCTGGTGGCAGCTGGCAGCCTTTGGCTCGAAGAGAAGCTCTAACCTAGCTCCAACGCCGATTTACAACCATCTGTTTGCCAGCAAAGTACTATCAAATGACCTAAAAGCTAGGTTTGATAAGCAGGTCGGCGTCCTGCCTTAGCCAGCAGGAGCGAACTTGGATTTTAGTAGCGGATATCCGGATGACCATTGAGCATGCCATCATCGGCATCCCCTATCAGGTAATCGCCTACGGCAAAAACATTGGCGGTAGGCTTCGTATGAAACGGACGCTGAGGACCTAGGCCGCTGAGAGTAGTACCGCTAGCAGGCACTGATGCCGCCGAATTATCGTTGGCAGAGGAAGAAATGGTGGATTGCACGGTAGAAGTAGGACGATAGAAGGAGGAGTTGTACGAACCGGATAAATGCAAAAAAGCCGCCACAAACCCCGAAGTAGCTATATTAATTTACTTTAACCTGTAAGTATATAAATTATTTAATAATATAACCCAAAAGATACGGCCCGAACTCCAAGGTGGAATCCGGGCCGCATGCACTCTTTGCCGGTGTATACCGGCGTATGCTTACTTTTACTGAGCAGTCGTGCCAGTGGTAGTACCAGCAGTGGTAGCACCGCCTTCAGCAGGAGCAGTGGTAGCACCACCTTCAGCCGGAGCAGCCGTAGCGTCAGCAGCAGTCGAGTCAGTGGTAGTCGTGGTAGCCGACGAATCGGTAGTAGCAGGAGCCGAAGCGTCCGTCGAAGTCGATTCAGTGGTGGTCGTGGTTTCAGCAGGCTTCGACTCGCACGAAGTCAGAACAGCAGCGAATGCGAAAGCTAGGGCAGATACCTTCAGGAGATTCTTCATCTTGATGTTAGGTTTGAAAACTTTTTGTCTGAAAACACCCTTCATACCGGTCCTAAGGAAAGGTAACCCGGTTACAGAAAAAAAAATTTAGCGGGTTACCAAACCTGCTGCAACGTATTAACAAGCAAAGCGAATGGGTAAGGGTCAACCTTCCTACACCGATGAAGAGTTCGTGGCGGCAATCCGTCGCGGCGACGACCGGGCGCTGGCCCAGCTCTACCGGCTGCACCTGCCCATGGTAACGCACTTTGTGCTGCAAAACAGCGGCTCGGAGGATGAAGCCAAGGATGTGTACCAAGAGGGCGTGATGGTGTTCTACGAGAAAGTACGCGACGGCTCTCTGGAGCTCAGCTGCCAGATCAAGACCTACCTCTACGCCGTGTGCCGCCGCCTGTGGTTGAAGCGCCTCGCCGAGAAAGGCCGCTTCGGCGCCCGCCTCGACGACCACGAGCCCTACCTCGAAACCGGAGCCGAAGCCGACTTGGCGGAAGCCCAGGAACGTGACAAGCGTTTTGGTCTGATGGCCGAAGCATTGGAGCAGATCGGAGAGCCGTGCCGGTCGCTTTTAGAAGGTTTTTACCTGCTGGATCGTTCGATGCAGCAGCTCACGGCGGATTTCGGCTACACCAACGCCGATAACGCCAAGAATCAGAAATACAAGTGTCTGGTACGCCTGAAGAAGCTATTTTTCTCTCATTATAAGGAAGAAGAATCGTACTAAAAACGTTACCAGGTACCTCAACGTGGGCCTCACCCACCCACTTACCGCTATGATGACCGAAGCTGACTATTATGCCTTATTCGATGCGTATCGAAAAGGGGAGCTAGCCGGAGCCGAGCGTGCTAACCTGGAGCGCCGACTCGCCGCTGACCCCAATTTTGCGCAACGCTATACTGATTTTGAGGAGCTTACCGAAACCCTGACCAGCTACGGCGAGCGGCGGGCGACGCGCCAGAAGCTGAAAGCCTTCCAAGCCGAAATTGACGCGGAAGACGAAACGGTAGTTGAAACCGGCTACCCCGATATGCCGGTGCTGCATATTTCCCCGATGGAGCGCAAGCTGCGCGAGTTCTGGGGTGCTCACCGCGCCACCATGGCGGTGGCGGCCTCAGTGGCTATCCTGGCGGTGTTCGTTACGCTGCTGGGCATGGAGTGGTGGCGGACCTCGCAAAGCTCTTCGCTGTATGGCTACACCGTGCTGCGCCGGGAGGTGGAGCGCATCAAGCGCAACCAACGGGCCATGGATCGGGCTATCAATCAGATTGATGGCAGCAAGACGGCAGACGCAGCCAGCCAGAGTAAGTTCAGCGGCACTGGCTTCGCCCTGACCGCCGATGGCTACCTCGTGACGAGTTACCACGTAATTCAAGGGGCCGACTCGCTGCTGATCGAGAGCCGCGACCGGCAGCATTACCACGCCGAGCCAGTCTTCACCGATGTGGCCCACGACCTGGCTATTCTGCGCATTAAAGACAAGAATTTCAATGGCTTTAAGCGCCTGCCTTACTCCTTCAAGCGGGGTCAGTCGGACCTAGGAGAGAAGGTGTACACCCTAGGTTATCCGCGCGAAGACTTAGTCTTTAATGATGGTTCGCTGAGCGCCCGCTCCGGCTTTGAAGGCGATACGGCCTTCTACCAGGTGTCGATTCCGGTGAACCCCGGCAATAGCGGCGGCCCGCTGCTCGATGACCGCGGCAACCTTATCGGGGTGGTAAGCGGCCGTCAGATGGACGTGCAAAGTGCGGCGTTTGCCACCAAGTCATCGTACCTGATGAAGCTGGTCGATTCGCTGGCAGCAGCCAGCCCCGAGGCTCCTTACACGCTGCCCCGCACCAACCTGCTTGCCGGCACCTCCCGGCCGCAGCAGATTCGTAAGCTGCAAGACTACGTGTTTGTGGTCAAGGTATACGAATAAGCGCCTACAGCTTGCCGGCACGAAAAGCCTCGCTCCTCCGGCGGGGCTTTTCTTTTTTCACAATCTCACTCGCTTGGCAAGCAGCCGGCAACGTACTCATTGGCAGTTGCCTACCAGCTCATCCTTACACAATTTCACGGCTTTCCTGCCAACCGCCAACTCACTTCTGCGTACATGGGGTTCAGTGGTCGGCTAGGTCGGCTGCTAATTTTCAATCATCCGTCACGAAGCTCCGCTATGGAAACCCAAGTCGAACAACAGCTAGAGAAAATTCTACCCGAAGACGTTGCCCGCACCTTTGAGAGTGCCTATCACGTTATTTTTCAGGGCGATTACGACAAAGTAGACGACCTGCTCAAGAACGGCGGCACGCTGCTGAAGAAAGCCGCACAGCGCTTTACCACCACCCAACTCATCCTAGGTATCGCCGGTCTGGCTGCCGTTGCCGTAGTAGTCGCCAAAAAAGCTATTGAAGCGGCTGATGCTGATGCCGGAACTTCTGCCACCCCAGCGCCCGACGCTAAGTAACCTAGGTTTTTACTTTCCTGAAAAAGCCCACTGTCTTGCGGACGGTGGGCTTTCTGCTTTATGAGCTATTCGTTTCGAACCTAACAACGTGCTGTGACAGCAGCCAAGAGTCAATAGAATTATTTTTTTATTTTTTTTCACTGGAATATAATAGGAAATTACTATAATTGCTAAGATTATATTCTTTCACGAATACGTACAAGACAAACGCACTGCACCTATGAAGAAAATGCTTACCCTCCTCACGCTGGCTGCTATGATGACCGCGTCATTTACTGGACTCAGCGCCCGCAAGCCAGCATCTACCAGTGCCAGACTTTACTCGGTGAAGCATAAGAAGCCCAGGAAAGTTCGCCACGCCTACGAGCGTATCGCGCGCCACGAGCTAGTGTCTTACCGGCATAAGTAATCGGCTCCCGGCTGACCTAGGTTGCTAAGCCGCCGGCTCCAGCACTGCCGCCGAGTTGTTGGCCGGTGAATTAACCAGCGGCGTAATGGCGTACTCCTTCATGGCTTCTGTGGCATACGGCACCAGAAGTTCCTGATGCGCTGCTGCCCTATCATCGAGCCAGGCTAGCTCTGCCTCACGGCCGGGCAATATGACTGGCATCCGATTGTGGAGCTTGGCCATCAAGTCATTAGGTTCGGTGGTAATAATGGTGAACGTCGGTATCACTTCACCAGTGGAGCGATCAGCCCATTCATCCCAGAGGCCTGCAAAGGCAAAGGGTTGTTCATCGCGCAGCAGAATACGGTGCGGCGTTTTGCTCCCTTTGCCTTTTGCTGCCGTTTGCTGCCATTCGTAAAAGCTGTCGGCCAGCACGAGGCAGCGCCGCCGCTGAAGCAGCTGCCGAAACGAAGGTTTCTCCGGTAGCGTCTCGGCGCGGGCGTTGATGGGCTTGGGTGCCGCTTTCACGTCTTTCACCCAGGCTGGCAACAACCCCCACTGCAACAGCTGAATACGGCCCGGCTCGGTGTTCGTGATAATCGGCAATCGCTGCGAGGGCGCGGCATTGTAGTTAGCCGGAATGGGCTCCGTGAAAGTCGCATCGAAGCGCTCTTCGATGACGGGAACGGGCGAAATGAAGGTATAGCGGCCGCACATAAACGAGGAAGGTCAGGTGGAGCCTAGCTCCGCGGGAAAGAGTACCTATAGAGGTACGCGGCCTTTGCGCCAGGGTTAAGCTGCTACCAAACCTTGTTGCGTCATCCCTGCCAACTTCCTAAACTGATCAGCCACTACCTGGAGAAATATGCCAAACAAAAAGCCTCCGCCCCAACAACGGGACGGAGGCTTTTTACTAATAGATTGAATCAGCTAGCCCTAGCGACGTACCAGCGGCAAAGCTAGGTTAGTGGCACCACCACGCACCCGCACAATATAAGAGCCGGGTACTAAGCGCTGTACATCCAGCGGATTCTGCTGGCTTCCCTGCAGCATTTGCTCAAACACCACACGCCCGGTAATATCCAGCACCTGGATGTTGTATTCGCCGGGAGCCAGGTCGGTCAGGTCGAGAGTGGCCGTACCTGGCGCGGGGTTCGGATAAATGCTGATGGCGGTCTTGGCTGAGGAGAACTGCACGGTTTCCACCTTGCTGTACTGGCTGCCGCCATCCGTGTCCACTTGGCGCAGACGATAGTACATGGCTTTTGCACCTAGGTAGCCGGCCCGGTGGTCGCGGTACGCATACGACGAATTCTGGCTGGTAGTGCCTTTGCCCGGCAGTTGGCCAATGCGGTCGAAGTGCGTGCCATCCGCGGAGCGCTCTACTTCAAAGCGAGCGTTATTTGTCTCTGAGGCAGTAGCCCAGTTGAGCAGCGCATCACTCTGATCAGCACGAGCTTTAAAGCTCATTAGCTGCACCGGCAGCGGTGCCCCAACGCTGGCGGCCAGCTGGGCCGTATTGTTGTCGGGCGTTGGGTCGGGAACGGTAGAGTTTGAAGCCGCTACTGAGGTAATGGTAGCCGGCGCGGAGCTGGGCACCATAAACGTGACGCTGTTGGTAACAGCGTCAGTGCCATTGTTCAGCACTGGGATGGACGTAAACGTGACCATACCGGTCGCAGGATCGTAGTCGCCGCCCGACATCGTCATTAGGCTAGATGCTGGTAAAGCCATGGGTAACTGTAGCTTAGGCACTACGGCCAGGGCTGGCAGTGTCCCTTCGTTGGTGGTAGCCATCGAATAGGTAACCCAGGTATTTGGCTTGATAGCCATTGGCCCGTCGATGGTAGTAGCTACATCAGCACCACGCACGTTTACGCGGATGTTGGCCGGGCTAGAGGTATACTCATCTCCCAGGATAGATTTTATGGTATAAGGAACCTCGACTATGCCTGCGAAGGAGCCACTGGGTGTAAAGGAAACTACACCCTCACTGTTCACTGAGAACGAGCCTTTACCAGGTACGACAATCTCGGATTGAATGCCTGACGTGCTAGGATCCAGGTCGACGGAACTAGGATCGATGCTACTGCCCGGCGCCTCGTCGTTATCCAGTACCTTGATGAGAATAGGCTCACTATTATAATCTGTGGTAGCCAAGTCGTTGTTGGCATACGGCACCTGCACAATATTCAGATTGCGGATTTCGTGAATGTTAGTAGATCCGCCGGTTGAACTAGCAAAACCTAGGCGCAACCGCTCGGGTGGTATGTTTACGAAGAAGTTCTCCACAGCAGTACGCACCTGGGTACCATGCTGAATGCGAACGGTAATCTTATACTTCCGATTCGGTGCGGCACCACTGGCGACTACGTCAATAAAGGCACGTCGGTAATCGGGTGAGCCAGCCTGCGCCCGTGCAGTAGGTACATCCAGGTCAAAACCAAGCGCATCCGGACCGGTACCCGTTAAGTAGGCGTAATCGGTACTGGCTGATCCGTCGCCTGCGCCTCTGAGTGATATAGCATTAGGCACCAGTTTGCCAGGCCCTATGCCAGAAGGGTAGCCCCCGGACCGGCCTTCTAAGTCGTTGGCATAGTTACCAAATTCATCTATCCCAATACCAAGATAGCCTCTGGAAACACCTGGGGCCACAGGCGTTATGTTACGTTGCGCATACCCCAGGGCACCACCCGTAGCTCCAATGCGAAAACCACCAGGCTGGTCGTCATCTACCAGAAACACGCTGAAACCGTCGGCTCCATCGCCACCATATGAAAAGAAGTCGAATGAGATAGTGAAACCTTCCGAGGACGGAAACCCGACGGTGTCGATGGCATAACCCGCCTGAAAAGTTGAAGCATTCGTCAGCCGCAGATACCCTGTACCAACTGCATCATTGCCCGTAGCACCCGTGCCGGTAAGCCGGGCTGAACCGCCAAACTCAAAGCCAGCGGCAGTATTGCTCTTGAATGCTTCGTTGCGCGGGAACTGGGCCATTGCTGGGAGTGCCGCACTGCTCAACAGCATAACCAAGCCTGCGCGAAGTTTATGCTTGAGCGGATTAGTAGATAAAAGAGTAAAAAATGTTCTCATGCTGTGGGAAAAGAAGTATAACCAGTTGGATAACTCCTACTAAGTAACTCACTTCGCGTGCCAGCATCAATATGCAGTCCTATGAATAAATAAGAATAGTGCCATTTATGATAAATATTCTTCTCACCTTGATTATCATTATCGAAATAATTACATTAAATAATTTGGTTTACAGAACTCTCTGACTCATTATTGTTTAGCTTCGTTCAGGAAAGCAGGATTTTCTGTTAAATATAGATTTCCCTTAATGTATTCCAGTATTGGGAAACATTCCATTATATAGAATAATCCAATACTGGCGACAGCTTACTTCCACGGCCATCCAGTGGCACACAGCCGAACGGCTTAGCGGAGCTAAAACCTTGCTAGCTTCAGTTGTAGCTGCTCCTGTGCGGAACTGGAATAGGTAACTAAACGGGAAATAGATAGGCGTTTACCGTGCCAAGCGGAACAGCCTTTTTACCTTGCGGCTGCAACTGCTCACGTATTCATGAAATCTTTCCTAAACCTAGGCCTGCTGACGGGCCTGTTGCTGACTGCCGCTCCCACGCAGGCACAAAAAGTACTGACCTACACCGTTGAAGTTGATCCGGCAGCCCAAGATCAGTTTCAGGTGAAGCTAGAGCTGCCGAAGCTAGGCAAAGAGCAGGGCATCTATCAATTTGCGGCGACGGCACCGGGCACCTACCAGGTGATGGATATTGGCCGCTTCGTGCGCAAGTTTGAAGCCTTCGACAGCAAGGGCAAGCCGCTGGAGGTAAAACACGTCAATATCAACCAATGGCAGCTGCTGAAGCCGGAGAAGACGCACGAGATTCGCTATACTATTGCCAAAACATGGAATGCGCCGTTTCCGGAGCACCAGGTGTACCGCATGTGCGGCTCGCAGCTAGATGCCAGCCACGCCTTGCTCAACGGCCAGTGCTTGTTTGGCTATCCGCAGGGCTGGCAGTCGAAGCCGCTGCGCGTGAAGCTGAACTACCCGGCTGGCTGGAAAGTAGGCACTCCGCTCACGCTTGACGCGGAAGGCTACTACACGGCCAAAGATTATGACCGCATCGTCGATTCGCCCATCTTGCTGGGGCGCCTCACCGAGGCAACGACAAAGCTAGGTGACGCGGAAGTGGCCTTATACTGCTACTCGCAAACGGATCAGATCCAGGCACAGCCGCTGCTCCAGAACATGCAGCAGATGCTGAACGCCGCCCAGAAGTTTCTGGTGGAGCTGCCGGTAAAGCGCTACACCTTCTTATATGACTTCGAAGACCGCGACGCGGGCGCCTGGGAACACTCTTACAGCTCGGAGTACGCCGCCCGCGAATCGCCGCTGACGCCGGAGAAGGCCGCGAGCATCACCAGCACGGCTGCCCATGAGTTCTTCCACGTCGTGACGCCGCTGAACATTCACTCCGAAATCATCGAGCACTTCAACTTCGTGCAGCCCACCGGCTCCGAGCACTTGTGGCTCTACGAAGGCACCACCGAATGGGCTTCTGATCTGATGCAGCTGCGCGGCGGCCTGCTCTCGCTCGATAGCTACTTAAAGGAGTTGAGCAGCAAAGTAGCCTACGACCACCAGTACGCTGACACGACCTACTCGCTCAGCAAGCTAGGTCTGAACTCGTTTTCCGACGAAGGCCAGCGCCAATACGGCAACATCTACCAGCGCGGTGCCGTGACGGCCGCCCTGCTCGACATCCGGCTGCTGGAGCTAAGCGGCGGCAAGCGCGGATTGCGCGAAGTTGTGCTGGAGTTAGCCAAGAAGTACGGTCCTAATAAGCCCATCAGCGAAAAGAACTTCTTCCAGGATTTCACTCAGATGACTTACCCGGAAATCGGGGATTTCTTCAAGCGCTACATTCAGGGCGCTGAGCCGCTGCCGCTGGCGGAGTATTTTGCGAAGATTGGTATTCAGTACACGCCGGTGCTGCACACGGGGCAACAGATTGGCTCGCTGGGCACCAGCTTTAAGGCTACCGAGCAAGGTATTGTCTTCACCGATGTCAGTCGGGAGCTGCAAGCCTGCGGCGTGGCTGAGGGCGACCAGCCGGTTGCCTACCAAGGCACTGCCATCCGCCCCGATAACCTGCGGGCAACGCTGGACCAGATCAAAGCCAGCAAGCCCGGCCAGGAGTTTGACCTGACCATTCGCCACCAGGGCGCCGAAAAGAAAGTTCACTGCCGCCTCCTAGGTCGCGAAGACGTGAAGCGCTACAACTTCGCCGTGCTGCCCAACGCCACGCCCGCTCAGCTGGCCCTGCGCCAAGTCTGGATGACGAATCTGTAAGGAGTGACTGAGTGGCTGAGTGAGGTCGCTGAACAACACTCAGCCACTCAGTCACTCTTAAAACACTTCACCTAGGTTGAAGGTGAGGCCGCGGGAGCCGTCGGCGCCGAAGCCGTAGTCGACGGCCAAGTTGGTGCGGGAGATTTTGTTCATGCTCAGGCGCAAGCCGAAGCCGGCAGCCGGCACCACCTTCTCGAAGTTGTGGGTGATGCGCTCCGATACGGTTTGAGCGTTGGTGAACAGCACTCCCCCCAACAATCGGTTGCGGGTGAGCCCAAACCGGTACTCGGCTTCGCCGTACAGCAGGTCTTTGCCCCGGAAGCGGCCCTGAATAAAGCCGCGGCCGACGCTACTATACGTGTCCCAGCCGGTGCTGGGCAAGTCGAGGAAGGGCGGGTTGCCGTGCAATGTCAGGGCGTTGTAAGACCAGAGCGCCAGCACGTTACCGGAATCCGTCAGGCGCAGATACTTGCGCACATCCAGCAGCAGCGACTGAAAGCTGGTATCGCTGCCGAGCAGCTCCAGGTTGGGGCGCAGCACCAGATTCGAGTACAGGCCGCGTTCCGGGTTGATGGCATTGCCACGGCTGTCGTAGAGCAGCGTCAGGGCGGGACCCGAGGAAATGGAATGGCCATTTACGCCCAGCGTATAATCGGAGATGGTCGTTACCTCCTGGTTCTTGCTTCCGCTTTCAATATTCCAGTGATAATCGAGCTGGTAGCCTAGGCCAGCATAAAAGCTAGATCGGATCTTGAACAGCGCACTCTGGTAGAAGCGCAGGTATTCATAATCCATGGCAATGGGCCGGTTGAGGGACGTGTGCATACCCAGGCCGTAGGTGTTCTGCGGGTAGTGCATGAGGCGCCAGTCGCCCACCCAGTTGATGCGGTTGTTGGCCCGCCAGATGGAAGATGCCGCGTTGAAAATCAGCTGCTTATTCTGGGTATACGCCAGCGCCGCAATGAGCGTCGACATGTTGGCGCCGGGCTCGTGGTACGACACGTTGCCGGTCAGCTGAAGCAGGCCGCGGGTTTGCTGGGTATAGCCGGGCGCCGGAATAATCCAGACGAACTTGCGGTTGGCAGCGACCGATAGCGTGTCCTTGGCGGGCACCGGGCGCGGAAAGAACGTGTGAAACACGTCGCGAATATCCCGCTCGCCGATGAGGGCAATGGCCTGGCTGCGCGTCAGATGCGACTGCGGGTTGCCGACGCTACCCAGACTATCCGTTTGGGCAAAAGCTGCGTGCCCAGCAACCAGCAGGAACCCGCTCAACAACAGCCAACAACGATAAAGCATGTGTGTAAAAACAAAATCAACCAGCCACGGCCTTCTCTAGCTAGGTCAGGCGGCCATTCAGCGGTCAGCGGCTCCTTCTAAAGTCGGGCCAGCTCTTCGCTAACCAACAATCAGCACCATGTAGTACACTCTCTGTTGCTTTGTGAGTAGTTCATAAGCCGTTGATAACCGCCGATACAGGCAGTTGTTCACTTTATGTACCCGCCCATTTGCTTTATCTCGACCTAGCCCACCGCCGTACGCAGCAACTATGACCCAAGGCTCCCGCCCCAACCTAGCTCTCAGCATCATCATTCCCACCTTCAACGAAGCCGACTGCATCGGCCCTTTGGTGCAGCGACTACGGGCGCTTTGTGGGCCCGACCTAGGTCTGGAAATCGTGGTGGCCGATGGGCAGAGCACCGATGCTACGGTGGCGCAGGCGCAGGAAGCAGGTGCCAGAGTGGTGCGGTGCCCACACAAAGGCCGGGCGGCGCAGCTAAACTTCGGCGCGGCAGCAGCTTCGGGCGCTATTCTTTACTTTCTACACGCCGATTCTTACCCGCCTGCGGGGTTTCTGCCGGCCATTCGGCAGGCGGTAGTGGCGGGCTACGGCAGTGGCTGCTACCGCCTAGCTTTCGACCACGCGCACTGGCTTTTGCAGCTCAGTGCTTGGTTTACGCGCTTCGACGTCAACCTTTTCCGCTTCGGCGACCAAAGCCTGTTTGTGCGCCGCGAGGTATTCGAGCAGGCGGGCGGCTACTCGGAAAAGCTGCTGGTGCTGGAAGACCAGGAAATTATCGGGCGGCTACGACGCCGCGGCCGCTTTTGCATCCTGCCGGGCGTGGTCACGACTTCGGCGCGCAAGTACCTCGACAACGGCGTGATTCGGCTGCAAAGCATTTTCGGACTTATTTGCGTTTTGTACCGGCTAGGCATTTCGCAGCCGAATCTGGTGCGCATGTACCGGGCGCTTATCCGGCAGGACAAGCTGTAGCACAGGCACCTAGGTTGATTTCTGCCGCCGAACGCACCCCAACCGCTTTTGTCGCGTACAGACGAGATAGTGAGCTGGTGACATAGTGAACTGGTGAGTTTTATGCAAGACCGGCATACATGAAACCTACAGTCCACCAATTCATTATCTTCCTCACCTCACCATTTCCCCATCTCACCACCTCACCATATGGAAAGCCACGCCAAAATTGAAGACCTAGGTAAACCACGCGTTGTTATTGTGGGTGGTGGTTTTGGGGGGCTGGAGCTAGCCAAGGCGTTGCGCCACGCCAATGTGCAGGTGGTGCTCATCGATAAGCAGAACTACCACACGTTTCAGCCGCTGCTCTACCAGGTGGCCACGGCCGGCCTTGATGCCGACGATATTGTGTCACCGTTCCGCAAGATTCTGGAAAGTCAGGATAACGTGTTCTTTCGGTTGGCCGAAGTGCAGTCGGTAGATACAGCGGCGCAAGTGGTGAAAACCTCTATCGGGCTCGTCAAATATGATTTCCTGGTCATTGCCACCGGCGCTACTACTAACTATTTCGGCGACAAGAAGATGGAAAAAAATTCCATTGCGATTAAAAGCGTGGAAGATGCTATTATGCTCCGCAACACCGTGCTGAACAACTTTGAGAAAGCACTGCAAGTAGGTGATGTGGTAGAAATGAACAGCCTGCTGGACTTTGTCATCGTGGGTGGCGGCCCGACGGGCGTGGAAATAGCGGGCGCGCTGAGTGAGCTGCGCAAGCACGTGTTTCCGAAAGACTACCGCGAGCTTGACTTCCGGGAGATGGATATTCACCTGATCCAGAGCGGGCCTACGCTGCTGAAAGGCATGTCGGAAGAGGCCTCGCAGAAGTCGCTGGAATATCTGCGCCGCTTTGGGGTGAACGTGATTCTGGACCGGCGCGTGAAGTCGTACGACGGCTACACCGTGACGCTGAACACCGGCGAAACGCTCATCACGCGCACCCTGATCTGGGCCGCGGGCGTGGCAGGGGCACCCATCGAAGGTATCCGCAAGGAAAGCGTGCTGAAAGGTAACCGCTACCAGGTGGATGAATTCAACCGCATTACGGGCTACCACAACGTCTTCGCCATCGGCGACATTGCGGCCATGACTACGCCCGAGTACCCGGAAGGTCACCCGATGGTGGCGCAGCCCGCTATTCAGCAAGGCAAGCTGCTGGCCAAAAACCTAGCTAACCTGCTCTCTAGCTGTGCCCTTGAACCCTTCCATTACGACGACAAAGGTGCTATGGCCACCATCGGCCGCAACCACGCCGTAGCCGACCTGAAGCTGTTCAACAAAGAGTACCGCACGCAAGGCTTCCTGGCCTGGCTCATGTGGACGTTTGTGCACGTCATCTCGCTGGTGAGTTTCCGCAACCGGCTGGCCGTGTTCATCAGCTGGACCTGGAGCTACTTCAACCTGGATAAAGGCCTGCGCTTTATTATTGGCAACAAACGGGAGCCTGTGCCGGTGGAAGAAACAGCCCCGAAGGAAGTAGTTTGATTGTTAAGCTGTTAGCTATTGGCTGTTGGCTATTAGCTTTTCGGTTTATCAAGCTGAGTTGCGGAGTTGATAGTTAGCCCCAGCGGGGCGGCACCCATCGTTGTAGCCTAGGTGTCGCCTCGCTGGGGCTTAGTCGTTTTTTACAGGCTAGGTTCTAGCGATATACCGCCCCGCTGGGGGTAGCTGTCACTAATGCGCAACTCAGCTTGATAAACCAAAAAGCTAACAGCTAACAGCTCAATAAACCGGGCCCGTCATTTTCTCCACCGACGGCGTGCCATTGGGCAGCACCTTCGGCCAGCCGTTTTCATACACCACCCGATCCAGCAGCATCACGCGGCGGGAGTAGCCCTGCTCGTCGTTGATGGCATCGAAGGTAGGCTGCGCGGTGTCGATGGCGTGGTAGGCTATCCAGTCTTGCCCGGCGGCATCGGTGATGATGGAATTGTGGCCGGGCGCACGCCATTTCTCATTGCCTTCCAGAATAATGCTGTGAGCCTGGCCAGTAGCCTGCGCCAGCGTCTCGAAAGGCCCCATGGCCGTGCGCGACCTAGCTACCATCACGCCATAGTGGGCGTCGTCGCCGCAGCAGTTGTTGCCGGAGTAGAACAGGTAGTACCAACCGTCGCGCAGCACCACCCAGCTGCCTTCAATCAAGCGGTCGTAGTTGTTGGGGTCGTCTTCCTGAATGGTTTGCACCAATTCAATTGCCTCCGTGCCCGGCACAAACGACATTCCGTCGGGGGCCAACTCGCGCACCTTCAACGGGCCAAAACCGGAGCCCCAGTACAGCAGGCGCTTGCCCGTGGCCGGATCGTCGAACGCCATGGGGTCGATGTTCAGGAAACCTTCGCCGCATTGTAGCGGCTCGCCCGTATCCACGAACGGCCCGGCCGGAGAATCGGCAGTGGCAACGGCCAGGCACAAACCCAGGTTGATATCGGGCTGCGCCGAATAGTAGAGATAGTAGCGGCCGTTGTGCTCGCTCACATCCGGCGCCCAGATGCGCTGCGTTGTAGCCGCCCACTTAGGTTTTTCGGGTAGCCCCTCCCCTAGCAATTCCCACTGCACAAGGTCACTGGAGCGGGCGATTTGCAGATTGAGAATAGTGCCACGGTATTTGGTTTGGGTGCCATAGGCGTAGTAAAAACCATCGGCTGCCCGGAGAATAGTGGGGTCTGGGAAATCTTCGTTGAGAACGGGGTTTTGGTAGGAAGTGGGGGCGGTTTCGGGCATACGGAGCAGAACGAAAGTGAATAAACGATGTAGGAACGCGCTGTGGCGCGTTCCTACGTTTTACTTTGAGGCCACGGGCGGCGAGCCGCGGAAGGCATCCTGCTTGGCTACGGCGGGCAGCTTCACAGGCTTGCCATCCTTCGCCGATTGATAAATGGCTTCCATAATACGCTGATCCTGCAAACCTTCTTCGCCGGGCGTGTAAGGGCGCTTGTTTTCCTTCACACACTCGGAAAAGTGGTCCATTTCGAGCGCGAACTGGTTTTTCTCGCCAATGTTCACCTGCGCTTTGTTTTCGGTGCCTTCCTGGTCGGCGTTGGCGCGCTCCAGCTTCAGGCCGTGGTAGGTGAAGGCCGGGTCCATCTGAATCCAACCGGTTTCGCTGTACACACGGTAGCGCTTGGCGTTGTAGCTGCCGTAGCCGGTGGCGCAATTTGCCAGCACGCCGCTGGGGAAACGCAGCGTAAACGTCACGTTCTCTTCCACTTCCTTGAACCTAGGATCGCCGGGCGTGCTGTAAACCTGGGCCGTGACTTCGCTCGGTTCCTCACCTAGCAGGAAGCGCACGGTGTTCAGGCAATACAGGCCCACATCGGGCAGGGAACCGCCACCGGCCAGCGCTTTTTTCTGCCGCCACTGGTTTGGGTCGCCTTGGTTCTGACAGTTCATAGCCTCAATCATCTTGGTTTGGCCGTAGGTTTTGTTGCGCACGAGCTCCTGCACCTTGCGGTTCATGGGCTCGTACTGAATCCGGTAGGCAATCATGAGCTTCCTGCCGGCTTTTTCGCAGGCCTCAATCATCTTCTCACACTCCTTCGACGACGTCGCCATCGGCTTCTCGCAGAGAATGTGCTTGCCGGCTTTCGCCCCGCGCACGGTGTACTCCATATGCATGGAATTGGGCAGCACGATGTAGATAACGTCAACCTCTTTGTTGTCCTTCAGCTTGTCATAAGTAGCATAGCTGTAGCAGTTTTCGGGCTTGATGCCGTACTGACGAGCTATCTTCTGCATCTTATCCGGCGAGCCGCTCACCAGTGCCGCCAGCTTCGATTTCTTGCTCTGCGACAAGGCCGGCAGGATCTCCTCCAACGACAAGTGACCTAGGCCTACCACGGCGTAGCCCACCCGCTGATCGACGGGCCGCGGGTTGGGCACGCCAGCGCTCTTGGGCTCCGTCTTCGCATTGATTTCCGGCAGCTGCACATCAGTCGGGCCGGAGCCTTGAGGCCACAAGCTAGCGGCAGTACCAGTCGAGGCTGCTTCGGCACTAACGGCGCCCAGCAAGCCACCCGTTACGCCAATAGCCACGAGGCCGCGCCCGGCGTGGTTGATGAATTGCCGCCGCGACGCATCGCACGCCGGCTCTTCCGGATTCAGATTCAGTTGATTGTCAGACATAGCTTTTGCAGGTGGATAGGCTCGGCTCCTCGCGGCACAATTCTTTGAATCATAATTGCCGGAATACCGGAAGCCTTGTTTTCCTGTACGTGTGCGGTTTGCCTAGGTGTTGTCGACTTCACTTATAAAACCTTGGCCGTTGTCAGTTAACAACTATCAATATTCGGCCAGTTATTATCCGGTAAGTCAACTGTGTCGTTAAATAGACATTGGTTGGTAATTGCTAGATGGCACCTGGTAGATGTTAAATGGTAAATGATAACTGTTAAATGACAAAGAGCATCTTTATTGCCACCGCCGAAGCCTACAGCGGCAAATCGGTTATTGCGCTGGGACTGGTGAACATGCTCCTCGGGAAAGCGCAGAAGATTGGCTACTTCAAGCCCATCATCAACGCCGACCCGCAGGAGCAGCTTGACGCGCATATCGAAACCATCCGCGGCCACTTCCAGCTGCCGATTGCCTACGAGGACACCTACGCCTACACCCGACCGGCGGCGCTGCGCCTGCTGGAAGCTGACAACCAGGGCGAGCTGATCGATACGATTATTCGCAAGTACAAGCAGCTGGAAGACCAGTACGACTTTATGGTGGTGGAAGGCAGCGACTTCGTGGGGCAGGGCACCGCCTACGAGTTCGACTCGAACATTTCTATTGCTAAAAACCTAGGTACGCCGGTGCTGCTCATCATTTCGGGCACGGGCAAAACGACGGCGCAGGCGGTAAGTGCCGCCCTCACGGCCCTGCGCAACTTTGAGGCGCGCGAGGTGCAGGTACTCGCCGTTGTCGTCAATAAAGTTGGCTCCGAACAGGTGGATGATGTGCGCGAGCTACTGCGCGGCCAGTTGCCGGAGGAAATTATCCTAGCCGTCATTCCGGAGGATAAGAACCTGCTGAACCCCACCATGAAGGAAATTCATGAGCAGCTAGGCGGCACCCTGCTTTTTGGCGAACACCTACTTGCTAATCAAGTTGATAACTTCGTAACGGGTGCCATGCAGGTACCCAAATTCCTGAATTACCTCAAGGAAAACGTACTGATCGTGACGCCCGGCGACCGGGGCGACATCATCATCTGCGCCCTACAAGCCAACCTCTCGGCGAGCTACCCCAAGGTGGCCGGCATTGTGCTCACTGCCGATTCGGTGCCCGAAGAACCGATCATGCGCCTCATCGAAGGTTCGCAAACAGTGATGCCCATTATTGCCGTGAAGACGGGCACCTTCCAAACTTCGGCGCAGCTCTGGGCCACTCAGTCGCGCATCACGCCCGACAACCGCAAGAAAATCGACCTAGCTATTCAGACCTTCGAGCGGTACGTGGATGTGCCCGCGCTGGATCAGCGTATTGCCGCGTTCCAGTCAGCCGGCATCACGCCGCACATGTTCCAGTACCGGCTCCTGCAATGGGCCAAGCAGCAGCGCCGCCACATCGTGCTGCCCGAGGGCAACGACGACCGGATTCTGCGCGCCGCCGCTCGCTTGCTCCACCAGGATATTGTCGACCTGACCATCCTAGGTAATCCGGATGAAATTACGGCTTCCTTCAAAAGGCTAGGTTTGGCCGTAGATAATAGCCACTTACACCTGCTCGATCCGGAGCACTCCGATCAGTACGAAGACTACGCCCAAACCTTCTATGAGCTACGCAAAGCCAAGGGCGTGAACCTCGACATGGCCTACGACCTACTGCGCGACGTGTCGTACTTCGGCTCGATGATGGTGTACAAGGGCCACGCCAATGGCATGGTGTCGGGGGCGGTACACACCACGCAGCATACCATCCGGCCGGCTTTGCAGTTCATCAAAACCAAGCCGGGCGTATCGGTGGTGTCGTCAGTGTTCTTCATGTGCCTGCCTGACCGCGTGGCTGTGTTTGGAGACTGTGCCGTGAACCCCAACCCAACGGCCGAGCAGCTCGCCGAAATTGCCATTTCCTCAGCAGAAAGCAGTCAGCGCTTCGGCATCGAACCTAGGGTGGCGCTGCTCTCTTATTCCTCCGGCACGTCCGGCGAGGGCGCCGATGTGGATAAAGTCCGCAAAGCCACTCAGCTCGTCAAGGAAAAGCGCCCTGACCTAAAAGTGGAAGGCCCTATCCAGTACGATGCCGCCGTCGACCCTATCGTGGGTAAGCAGAAGCTCCCTAACTCGGAAGTGGCTGGCCAAGCCAGCGTCCTCATCTTCCCCGACCTGAACACCGGCAACAACACCTACAAAGCCGTGCAGCGCGAAACCGGCGCCCTAGCCATCGGCCCTGTGCTGCAAGGTCTGAACAAGCCCGTGAACGACCTAAGCCGCGGCTGCACCGTGGACGATGTGTTTAATACGGTAATAATTACGGCTATTCAGAGCCAGAATGGGTAACGGCTTTGCGATGAGAAATTTAAATTAATTCATCAACCTAGCTTTTGCAAACCCACATGTTAGCGAAAGCTAGGTTGATGAATTGGCGTACATAGCTCAAAAAAATAGTGCAAGCAATAAGTCTCAATCATGGACTTATTGCTTGCACTATTTTTTAAAGGAACTATTTAGAAAATCAAAAGAAGGTCACGCTTCATCTGGCGTCCGCTTGTCGAAGCATCTCTACCGCAGTAGTATATTCTTTAGCTAGGATTACTTTAGCGGTAGAGATGCTTCGACAAGCTCAGCATGACGTTTTAAATACAATCTGTTCACTTTACTAAATTCTTAAAAGCTGATCCAAAAATTAAATAACCGGTATTCCCAGCAATTGTGCCTTCATTTTCTCCCCACAGAAATGGCCAGTCGTCGTAGTTTTCAAAGTGGTCGGGTTTTCTGAATAATACACCCGGCGCAACGTTGCCTGGAATAGCGGAGAAATCGGCCCTGTTATTTCCGTAAAATACTGCTTTAGGACGAGTCGCGCCCACCGTTGCCACAAACGAATAATTGTGATACGGATGGCAGCCGAATAACCAGTTAGCCACCTTAAAAGCATGGCTACCGTCGACAATATCCGGGAAATATTTATTCGCAAAACAAACAGTGGTACCAAAACTTTGAATCCCTCCGTTACCAGCCCAGTTACCTAGGCCGATAGGTACTCCGTACGGATTATCTTTCTCAAGCCCTTTTATGTAGTCATTGTATTTCACAACATACGGCCGGAGTTTTTCCTTGTAGGCCGCGTCCATGTGCGGTATGGCATTTAACGCCGTGAGAAGGTCGAAGTTGAGGTTACGATCAAGCCCAGGCCATAAAAGCTCCTGGAACTTATTGATATACTGCTGCTCCCCGGTTGAGACGTACAGTTGAAGATTGGTGGCAATATCGGCTGATGGGCCTTCCCTGCGTGCATCATTCTTCGGCTTACCGGCGAGTAATTCCGTTGCCTCTTTCAGAAGCCTTTTCGACTGCTGTAAGGCTCGTGCCGAAAGATCGTCGTTATAGCCCTTCAAGGCCCGGCTTGCGGCGGCAAACATCGTTGCGGCACTCAGGTCGAGGCCAGGATTACGGCTTGTAAATGCCCACATATCATCCTTAACCCCGCTCGACTGGCCGTCAGGAGCTACTTCGTAAGGGCGAAGGTTAGGATTGTACGGTAGGCCATCGGTTAGTGAGGCAGCATCGCCAAGGTGATGGTAATTATCAAGAACGGAGTTAGAAAGCGTTTGTGACATGTGGCCGATATTCTCGGCCTGCGCTACCAGGTTCAAGGTTCCATGCTCAATAAACTGCAACATATCAGGCGTTCCATCCGGGCGGTGAAGATCAACATAACGTTGCTTCTGACTAACAAAAGTTTCATCGCGCAAGGGTTTGAAATATTCCCATGTCTGAACGAAGTTCTGCACTACACTAATATTCGATCCGGTCTCGATATCAAAATCACCGGCATCAAAAAAACCACCCACGTTTAGCCCAGGAATTAACTCCAGTGCTTTATACTTGGTATCGGTTGTAGGTCCCTGACTATGCAGGTCGAAGTGGTCAGTATTTGGCGGCGCCTGACGATAGCCTTCCTTGAAAGGTTCACCATGCCATACCCGATAAGCCTCATTCACAAACATATGATCCATGTGGATTGGGATCCATACATCGCTCGTGGCATCGGTAATTTTATCGTAAACGCTATTATCTATCAGGAAATTATTTGTTTTAAACTTGCCGTACTGAATATAATATATGCCAGGGTTTTTAACTGATGAAAAGTCGAATTTCACATAGTTGTATTTATAATAATTGCCCCAGGGAATGATTTTTCCGCTAAATACTTCGGCAGCATTGCCGTCGCCGCCTATTTTATACAAAGATGCTTTTGCAAGCGGTTTGTCTTTCTTATCGAGCTCAATGACGGCAAGTTTTGGTTGTGAAGGAATATAGCCCACTTGGGAGAAACCAATATTTGGCTCCCTTGTCCAACCTTTAATGGCATTTGGCTCAACTGTCCAGGTCAGAACCTTGCCTGTTTTTCCGGCCGGAAGCAAACTACGAACTACAAACCAGCCGTTTTGCGCCAGCATACGGCCGTCGAAGAGCATAAGATCAGCGTCAGGCGAAGTGATTTTCACCAAACGTTCGGGTTCATCGGGTGCAAGAAGAAAATTACGACCGGTTTCGAGAGGTAGAGGGTCGATAAATTTGCCGGTCCCGCGGTCGTCGGAAGTTACATACCCTTTGAATTGCTTAATTTTTTCGCTGTTCGGCTTTGTAACGGTATTGCTTACCGCATAGCGCGGAAATCGATTAGGCCGCCCATCCATTAAATAGGCCTTTCCCCAATATTGCGAGGGTAAAAATTCAAGATTAAATCCGGCTTTTCCTTCAAGTGTTTTAGGAATTGGTTTATCAAGGTAAACGGATATTTCAACGCCTTTACCCTTAGCGGTAACTACCACGCGCGAATCGAAATCGTACTCTTTATATCGTAACCCAGTCTCAATAGCTTTCGAGGCGGGGTCTACCTTGCGGTTTGATATTGCTGGCACAAGATCCCACTGCTCCGGCGTATTGGAAAGCCGCACAGCACCACCTTGCGCTGTTCTAACGCCGTGATGAATTAATTCGATACCGGCATTTTTCTCATCGTTAAAACCTCCCGTAAAAAGGTTATTATACACAAGAACATTAACGCCTTGCCTCTCGAAATACTCAAGATCGTTGAGTTTTAAATCCTGGCCCGAGGCATAATTAAATGCCGCCAGTAACAGCACTGCAAATGAGAAAAGTGTTCTTTTCATGTTGACAAGAAGTACTCTATTGTTTCGGTTGTTAACGTGTGGAGGCAATGAAGTTGTTGTATTTTAAAAACGCCAGTTTCAATTAACCATAAAAGCAAAGCAGTGATTTGTAGTTAAATGCTTAACATCCAGCCACGATTTTATAAACATACTGTTAGCAGCAATACATATTTATAGGAATTTGATTAATGTACTTGTGCTAACATTTTGCTCTCCTCTGGTTGTATTATATTTCGTTTTCAATTCCTTTGCAAGCACAACCTCAAGCTTTCCTATTTTCTTCTTATGTTCTTCACTATTTGGAATTTGAACGAATATCATTTTGTGAGTGAGAGCATTTTCATAAACATTTTTCAAGTCTTCTTCTGTTGCGTGTGGACCTTTTCTTTGTTTTATTTTCCCAGCTAACGCGCACAAAAATGTATTCATATAAGCTCCTGGTCGCAAGTCAAAGTGGCCCGCGAGCCTTTCAAGAATCGCCCGACTTCCTGTTTTACCTACATAAACAGCTTTGTCTTCATTGTCAAAAATTATGTAAATACCGGTCATTGATTGCTTATCAAAAATTAAATCGACAAGCTTTATTTCGCCAATAATTTTTTTATTAAGGTACATTATTTTATTCTGCAAGTCCTTTATAGATATATCGCAGATGTCGTCAAACAATAAATAGTATTTATCCATTTGCACTGTATCTTATTGCCGCCAACATCTGTATTGTCGCTACTTAGTACTTGCGTGAAGTAGCGACAATCCATCCTTAGTATGCAAGTTAGTAGCGACAATATAGCTACCGGTGGTCGGATTGTCGCTACTTGGCGATTTACAGCCTCAAGTCGTCGAGCGGTGGTGCGGGTCGGGTACGTTGGGCAATATGCGTGTATATTTCCGTGTTTTTAATACTGCTGTGGGCCAATAAATCCTGAATCACGCGAAATAATATTATCTATATATACTAAATACTCTGCTTCACCACCAGCCGCCACTCCTGCGTATAAAGCTCGCTTCTACTCAATCTTGCAGTCACCTAATCTTCCACTATTTCCGCGCCGCCGTGTCTCCGGAAGAAATGCTTGATGCGCATTTCTCCTTAGAGAGGGCTAGGTAGCGAGGCTTTCCTATGAACATCTTCGTCGTCAACTCCGGTAGCAGTTCCATCAAATATCAGCTTTTTCGTTTGCCCGCCGAGCAGCCTGTTTGCAGCGGCCTGATCGAGCGTATTGGCTTAGAGAATTCTGTTATCACGCACAAAGTTTACAGGGGCGAGCAGGAACACGTCGAGCAACGCACCCTCGATTTGCCCGACCACGAAGCGGGTCTGCGGGAAGCCATCAACCTGCTCATGGACGCGGAAGTTGGTGTTATTCAGGACCCGGCGGAAGTGGAAGTAGTCGGGCACCGCGTGGTGCACGGCGGGGAAAGCTTCGCGGCCACGACCATCGTGACGGATGAGGTAAAGCGTGAAATCAAGCGCCTGTTTCCGCTCGCGCCCTTGCACAACCCGGCCAACTACCTAGGTATTGAGGTAGCCGAAAAGCTCGTTCCGCAGGCCAAACAAGTAGTAGTATTCGACACGGCCTTCCACCAGACCATGCCCGAGCGGGCGTTTCGGTACGCGCTGCCCGACTCTTTGTACACGGAGCAAGGCATTCGCGTGTACGGCTTCCACGGCACCAGCCACAAGTACGTGGCCGAGCAAGCCGCTGAGTACCTAGGTAATCCGGCCGCCAAGTTCATCACCATTCACCTGGGCAACGGCTGTAGCATGGCGGCCGTGGAGGGTGGCAAATCCATCGACACCAGCATGGGTTTTGGCCCGCTGAGCGGCCTCGTGATGGGCACGCGCTCCGGCGACCTAGACCCGTCGGTGGTTTTTCACCTGGTCAGCCAGCTTGGCTACGATGTGGAGCAGGTGAGCAACCTGCTGAACAAGCGCAGCGGCATGCTAGGTCTCACCGGCTTCAGCGATATGCGCGACATTGGCAAAGCCCTGGCCGCCGGCGACCCGCACGCTGCGCTGGCCTACGACCTCTATACCTACCGCATCAAGAAGTACATTGGCGCTTATACCGCCGTGCTCAACGGGCTGGATGCCTTGGTGTTCACGGCCGGCGTGGGCGAAAACGACACACTGGTTCGGGCTCGCGCTTGCCAGCAAATGGAGTACCTAGGTATCAACCTGGACGCGGCCAAAAACGAGGAGCGTTCCAGACAGTTGCGCGAAATAAACACGCCCGAGTCGCGGGTGAAGATTCTGGTAATTCCGACCAACGAAGAGCTGGAAATTGCCCGGCAGTGTTTTTCGTTGCTCAGGCAGGATACCTAAGTTTAGCTGTGTGCCTGTTGCTGCAACCAGATGTAGGCCGACGCCACATCGTCGAAGGTAGCCACCACGGGCCGCTCGATCCGCTGCACCACGGCTTCCGTAGCTTTGCGGGCGTCGAAGTTGCGCGGGTAGACCCAGGCAATGTACTGCAAGCCAGCGCTTCGCATCTCTTCCAGCCACCAGGCGCCCCATAGGCTAAGCTCCACGGTCGTGCGGGTGATGCTGGAGTTGTCGTTGAGAATTTTGGCGCAGGGGCGCGCCCGCAGGCTGTCCAGCATCAGCATACACGTCGCCTGCGACGATTCCTGCGTGTGCTCGCCTTTCCAATCCACGTAAAGCCACTGATTCGTAGAATCATAGCCGATAAAAACAGCCGCCTGATCAATAATAGTTTCTAACTCCATACGACCAAGAAGCCTCTTTTATAGCGTGTTTCAGACATTCAGAATCACAAATATAGGCTTAGTAACTGGCCTTTTAGCTTAACGCCGCGGTGGCACCAGCAAAAAGGGAGAACCGACCTAGGTCAGTTCTCCCTTTTCTAGAGAGGCGCAGCTTGAGTACCTAGGTTTAGCGGCCGAAGTCGTCCTGCACGCGCACGATGTCGTCTTCGTCGGAAGGTTTCTCGGCGTCGGTGTGCTGCCAGATCTCGGCCAGCACGCCCCAATCGTTCAGGCCCACGAGGCGGTGCCGCTCGCCCTGCTTCAGCGTGATCAGCTCGCCGGGGGCGTAGGTTTTCAGTTCGCCTTCTTCGTCGGTGTGGCTGGTCACGACGCCAACGGGACCTTGCAGCACCTTCCAAATCTCAGCCCGGCGGAAGTGGTATTGCCACGAAAGGCGTTTCTCGGGGGCCACAATCAGGATTTTGGGGCTCAGCTTGCCCGAAATGCGCAGGGTATCAACCGACAAGCCATCAAAATACGTGTCGGCGAATTGCTGGGCCTGGTCTTCGTTGATCACGAAAAAGCCGCCCCAGGGGCGCGTCTGGTCCTGCTTGTCGATAGAGAAACCTTGCTGCTGTAGCTGCTGCTCGGTCTGTTGGAAAAGGGTTTCCTTTTGCGTTTCAGTGCTCATGTGTGGGTAAGCTAAAAAGTGAGCCAGGGCGAACTTCGCTCTGGCGGATGAATCTTTAGTTTATAACGGCGCTGCAATATAACATCGGAGTTTTTGCTATGCCTACTTATTATCATAAAATTACTATATATCATCCTAAACAGCTCTATTCCCGGTTTCCGGCACACTTTGCCTAATCAGCCTGAAACCTAGGTTGAACCCGGCGCTTAGACTGCGGCGCTGACGTATCCTGGGTGTTATTCGTCTTCCAAAGCACTTTTAGGCGGGTATTTGAATTTAATCATTTCAATATAAACTTTCCCTTTTTCAATATCATATCATTGACTTTCCTGGTAAGGCGTGCTACATTCAGATTATTAACGCTGCCCTCTACAATCTACGCTGCTCGGCTTATCCTCTTCAGTAGCAGCACCTATTTGCTTGTTGCATCCATCACTATTACCTGCTCTATGTCTTATGGCTACACCGTCAGGAGCGGTTTTGCTTGCCGCCCCACCTACTCTGCACCGCTTGGGCCTTGCCGTCACGCTTCGGGAAACCTGGCCTGACCTAGCCCTTAGCACCATCCCCGACCCCGACCAGCTCTCCGCCGTGCTGCAACAGCGCCGCTTTGCCTTGGTCATTGCCGATGGCACCGCGCCCAACTCGAAGTTGCCCGCGCAGCTTATGCAGCTGCGTGTTTGCTACCCGCGCCAGCAGTTGCTGGTTCTCAGCGGACGCCGCCAACCAACGGTAGCGCGGCAGCAGCTGGCACAGTCGGGCTATCCGCTGCTGCCGCGCCGCGCCACGCCCACGGAAGTAGTAGCCACCGTCGGTGAGCTGCTCAGCCGGGCTGAGATTCCGGCTTTTTCCGCGGCGCAGGCTGCCCGTCGTAGTGGGCCGGCCACGCCGTTGAGCCCGCGCGAGCTGGAAGTGCTGCGCCTCGTGGTAGATGACTGCTGCAACCAGGAAATAGCCGACCGGCTGTTTGTAAGCGTGCGCACCGTAGAAAGCCACCGCCGTGCCCTGTTGCAGAAAACTGGCGCCAAGACGCTGGTGGGCCTGGTGGTTCAAGCCATGCGCGCGGGCTGGGTAAACGTGGCATAGCGCCCGCCCTGCAACCTGGCCTGGCTTTATAAGCTAGGTCTGTAGCATCGTATCCCGTTGAAATACTGTCTTTCCAGGCTCTTCTCCTGCTATGGCTTACTTCGACCTCCACGCCCACCCGGTGCTAAAAGCGCACCTCAGCGGCACCCAAACCGCGAACCGCCGCCCCGTGTGGTCGAGCGACCAGGACGACATCCCCGTAGCCTCGCCGCTGGTGCTGTTTATGCGCAACATCCTGCGCCACCAGGCCAACCTCTACCAGCTCGAAGCGGGCGAGGTGAGCCTGAGCGTATCGGTGCATCATTCGCCCGAAATCGGGATGGTGGAGAGCAACCTGTTTCAGAAGGTCGCCGACCAGATTCCATCTTTCGTGAGTCCGGCGCTGCTGCGCGAGATTCAGCAGGTGGGCAAGCCCGGCAAGCGCACCTACTTCGATCATCTGCGCGACTCGCTGGCCCTGCTGCCCGATGACCTAACGGGTCCGCAGGGCCAGCGCGTGAATGTGCTCCGCAGCCTTGCCGAATATGACCCGGAAGCGCTCAACTTCATCCGGGCCATCGAGGGGGCGCATTGCCTCTACAGCGACCCGGCCGGCGAAACAGCCGCGGACAACTTACAGAAGCTGCTGGATGAAGGTCACCGTTTTCTGTACCTGACCCTGGCCCATCTGACCGACAACCAAATCTGCACGCACGCTTTTGGGATGCGCATGAAAGTCGGCCCGGTTACGGTTAGTAGCAATGTGATCTTCTTCCCAAACGGCGCTGGCCTGCGCGAAACCGGCAAAAACCTGATTCGCACGGCACTGAAAGCCGGCGTGCTGATCGACGTGAAGCACCTGAGCCGCGCCAGCCGGATGCAGTACTACGAGCTGCGAGAGACGGAATTTCCTAATGCTCCTATCCTGTGCAGCCACGGCGCGGCGGCGGGCTGTAGTCGCGACAAGCCGCCAATCCGCAAGGCTGTAGTCCACCGCACCGAGAAAAACCTGGTGGTGGTGCACTACAAGCAGGGCGGCTTTTTCAAACCTAGGATAACGCCGCAGGATTTCAACTGCTGGTCGATTAACTTATATGACGAGGACATTCGCGAGATTGTGAAGTCAGGGGGAATGATCGGCATTTCGCTGGACAAGCGCATTTTGGGCGTGAATAAAACCGCGAAGGAGATTTTCAGCCGCGAAGAATACGAGTTGATTCCGGGCTGCCCGCCCGTAGTACCGGCGCAGCAAGAGCCCGCCGTCGATGCCGACGTGGAAGATGAAGACGACCTGCTCGAAGCCGACGAGCTAGCCGACCTGGCCGAAGCGCGCCAATCGGCGGCCGCCGATGAGGAAGCGGGCATCAGCGCCCTGGAGTTTACCAAGCGTCGCCACCTGAAGTTCCTGGCCCACCAGATTCTGCACATGGTGCGCGTCGGGGGACAGGGCACTTGGAGCTGCCTGTGCATTGGCTCCGACCTGGATGGTCTGATTGTGCCGGTGAAGTGCGCACGCTCGGTCCTCGACTTCGACGACGTGGAAGATGCGCTGATCAAGCGGCTGCTAGCGCTGGCCGACAAAGGCTCCCCTACTGACTACGACCTCACGCCCAACAACGTGCGCGAGCGGGTGCGCGGCCTGCTCTGGCGCAATGGCTGGCAGTTTCTGGAGCGGCACTTCAACCAGCCGGCGTAGCAACCTAAGTTCCCTCGCCCTGAACTACAACGCATTAGCTACCAGGCAGAGTCCACTACTTTACCAAGCTCACCCGGATGAGCTACGCACATGGATGTTGTTACCGAATTAACTGCCCGTATCACGGGTTACATCGGCCTTTTGCAGGACGCCCTGACGCTCCTACCCGCGGAGCAACTTGGGGTTATAGGGCGCAAAACTCCCAGGCTGCTCTACCTAGACCTGCTGAACCCCAGCCTGACAGCACCAAACGGCGCACTGATACAGAACGTTGCGACCTATCCGCAATGGCGGGCGAGTGCCTTAGACCTGGCCGCGCCGGGGTGGCACAAAGCGGCTGCGCAACTGCCCCCAGATGAGCTAGGCCCCTTCAGCACGCAGGCCGCCGATCTGCTGGCCACCTTGTTGCGCAACAAAAAGTCGCTCATTCCAAAGCTCGAAGAAAGAGCGGAAAGCCTGAAGCGCCTTCCTAAGGTAGACGCCTTTCCGCCGCCCGAGCACTGGCGCTACGCGGTGCGGGCGCTACTATACGAGCAGCCGCTGCTGCGCAAAACCATTGCCGATCAGCTCGCTTACAAGCCGGTGCTGGTCCAGAAAGCGGGCGAGGTGCTACAGGCACGCGACGGGCTGACGTCGGAGCAGGAAGCCAGGCTACTCACCGACGATACGTTTCGCGACGACACGCTTCACCTGGGCGAATGCGCGCTGCCGTTCGAGGCTATTCTGCGGCGCGAGCTGGCGGAGATAATCGCGCGACGGGCGGCCCGCGACACCGATAAAGACCCAAGCGTCGGCCGCGGCTACTCCCCCGATGCCTTTCAGTGCGCCGATAATCTTAAGCTGCTCGGATTGGCTTTTTCCGGCGGCGGTATTCGTTCGGCCACCTTCAACCTAGGTATTCTGCAAGGGCTGGCGAGCAAAGGGTGGCTGGAACAGGTTGATTACCTGTCTACGGTATCGGGCGGCGGCTACCTAGGTGCCTGGCTTTCCGCCTGGATCAAGCGGTCGGGCTCGGTGGCCAAAGTTATTGCCCGGTTGTGCCCTGATCTGGCGCCCGAACCGCTTGCCGAAGAAGTGCGCCCCATCCGCTGGCTGCGCATGTACAGCAACTACCTGGCGCCAAGCCCCACCTTCCTCTCCGCCGATTCCTGGACGATGGGCCTGACGTGGCTGCGCAACACGGTGCTCAATCAGCTGATTATCGTGCTGCTGCTGGGAGCGGTGCTGGCTTTCGGCGCGTTGCTGCGGCAATGGTGGGAAGGAGTTTTCTGGAGTAACCCGCTGGCAGCAACGATATCAGGGCTGCTGATCGGCGCCGGAATAGCGGGTGGCCTGGGCATGAGCATGTACAGCATCAAGCACAAATGGCCCGCCGCCCGCAGCATCAGCTCATTGGTTTACATCACGATCCTACTAGGGATAGTAGGTGCCTTTCTACTCAGCGCGCTGATGATCAGTCACCAGCCGCCTACCTCCTTCAGCGGCTACGTTGCGCTTTGGCCGACAGCTGCCTGGGTAGCCGGCACATTGCTTGGCGTGCTGGTTCTGGTGGCCATACTAGGATATTATGCGCGTTGTTTTTACAGCGTAGATGATACCGAAGAAGAGCGCCTTGGACGGAAAATCAAGGCTTGGGTTATGATTTCGATTTGCAGCATCCTGGCCGCCGTGCTGGGCGTGGTAGCGTTGAGCTTAACCTGGGAGGCATTATTTCATCTTTTCCGCCATGACCCAATCGTACGTCACGCGGAGCTTACGGAATCAGTGAAGCTGGCCTCGTTCTCGCAGCCGCACAGCGCCACTTTGTACGCACAGTTAAAGCACCCGACTACCAAAGTTTCTACGGATACGACACTTTATCCTAGCCTGGCGTTTATCCTGGGGTTGCCGCTGGTGTTGGAGGCTTTGGCTGTAACGGTCATTGCCCGCATGGCGCTGCTGGGGCGCCGCTTCCCCGACGAGCGCCGCGAGTGGTGGGGACGGATGGGCTCGTATATCAACCTGTTGGCGGTGTTGTGGATAGTAGTCACTAGCAGCATATTATTAGGCCCTTACCTGTTCAAGTTTGTCGGCAACCAGCTCTCAACTTGGCTGGCTGCTACTGGCTGGACGGCCTTAGTACTAGGGGCTTTGCAGCGGGCGTATAGTGCGCGCACACCGGCCCAGCCCGATCAGCCGGGCGCGGCTTCGTGGCTGGATGCCGTGCTAGGCTTAGGTCCTTACGCGTTCGGGCTGGCCCTGCTCGTGCTGGTTTCCAACGTCGTTACTTTGCTTCTGAATACTGATTGGGGAAGCTGGGCCAGCGGCTTGTCGCCGGAGGGGAAGGCTTCCATCTTGATGCTGGGACTGGCCCTACTCACGGTGCTGCTCGCCTGGCGCGTAGATGTGAACGAGTTTTCCCTCCACCACTTCTACCGCAACCGGCTGACGCGCGCCTACCTAGGTGCTTCCCGCCGCCGCTCCGAGCGCAACCGTACCGCCAACCCCTTCACGCATTTCGACCGCCGCGACGACCTAGCTCTCTGCACGCTGCGCCGCAACGATCCGCTCGTCACCAAGACGCCCTCTTACGACGGACCTTACCTGATTGTCAACGCAACGCTGAATGCCACCTCGCTCTCGGCCGACGACCTGGACCGGCAAGACCGGAAGGCCGAGTCGTTCGTGTTTACGCCGCATTACTGCGGCTTCGACATCACCCGGGTTCGGCCGCTCAACCCCAACAACCCGATTACGGACTTCGGCTACCGCCCGACCCGCCACTACGCCTACCCCGACAGCGGAGGCCCAGCGCTTGGCACGGCCATCGCCATTTCCGGGGCGGCGGCCAACCCCAACCGCGGCTACAGCTCCTCGCCCGCGTCGGCGTTTCTGCTCACGCTCTTCAACATCCGGCTGGGTTGGTGGATGGGCAACCCCTGGCACGAAGACACCTGGCAAAACTCGGGGCCGCACCTAGGTCTGCTGTACCTGCTCAGCGACTTATTCGGCCGCTCCAGCACCAAAGACCGGTTCGTGAACCTCTCCGACGGCGGGCACTTCGACAACATGGGCTTGTACGAGCTGGTGCGCCGCCGCTGCCGCTACATCATCGTGGGCGACGGCGAGGAAGACCACCTTTTTACCTGCGAAGGGCTGGCCAACGCTATCCGCCGCTGTCGAACTGACTTTGGGGTAGAAATCGATATCGATGTGACGCCTATCACCGACCGCAAAGACCGGCTTTCCCGGAGCCACTACGCCGTGGGCACCCTCAATTACCCGGAAGACCCGCCGAACCAGCCCTCTGGCTTTCTGCTCTATCTCAAAACGTCGCTCACCGGTGAGGAGCCCACCGACGTGCGCGAGTACGCAGAAAAGAACCTAGCTTTCCCGCACCAGTCCACCGCCGACCAGTTTTTCAACGAATCGCAGTTCGAGAGCTACCGGCGCCTGGGCCTGCACGTCATCGATGAGCTGGCCACCCGGAATAAGATCAGCCTTCCGGCATCCGGCAGCCTGCAACATATCTTCGAGCAGCTGCTGCAAACCTGGAACGCCGACCGGAAAGCGCCGACCTAGGTTTTGTCCGGGATGGCTGAAACGCCTGCTCACATCACGTAAAACGCCTCCGGTGCCACAGGTGCCGGAATGTCCTTCTCATCCAACAGCTGCCTTAGGTTAATCTCAATGTTGCGGGCAATCGTCGTGACGGGCGTATCGGTGGGCTTGTTGCGAAACGGATCTTGTAGGTAGGTAGCCGTTTTTTCGAGCAGGAAGAACGTGGAGGCAAACAGCATGAGAATAGGCACCTCCACCAAGCCAACTGTTTCGACCAGACCGAGAGATAAAGCAATCAGAAACAGATAAATAAAGAAGTGCACGAACAGCCGGTACGTCACCGGAAACACGGTGCTGTTGATGCGCTCCGCCTTGCCCATCGAGTCGCAGAGCCGCACCAGCGTGTTGTCGAGCTGCACGTGCTCGTACGCGTGTAGGGCTTGCTGTTGCCGCAGGTCTTTTAGCTGCTGGCTGTGCAGCGCCAGTAGGGCAAACGGCTTGTTGTTGTGGCCACGCAGGTAAGCTAATTCGTCCTTAGTTAGATACTGCCCTAGGTTCGCCAATGCATCTTGCCCCCGTAAGGCTTGCCCTAGGCTATAGCACCACGCAATCTGCCGGTACACGAACTGCCGAACCACTGCTTGCGTCGCCTCGGCCCCTAACACCTGCTCTTCCAAGAAGGCTTTTACCTGAAGCGCGAACGATCGGGAGTCGTTGACGATGGCGCCCCACACCTTGCGCGCCTCCCACCACCGATCATACGACTGGCTGATCTTGAAAGCCAGGATAAGGGAAATCGCGCTACCTAGGATCGTCGGCAGTTGCAGCGGAATCGGCGGCAGATAATCGCCCACAAAGTACTCGACCAGCTGAAAGCAGAGGGAAAACAGAAACACCCGGGCCACATCGTAGCGAATCTGCCGGAAGATGTATCGTACGGGAAGTCGATTATCGGTGAGCATAGACTTTTGGAAAGAAGTAGAACGTGCGTTTTGCCTTGGCGGGCTAGGCGCTTACGAAGGCTAGGATGGGTTTTGTTCTGGCGCAGAGCTACTACTGATAGCCTAGTAAAGTTCAGCGCTGGCACTGACTAAAAGCAAGCCCGACCGACGCACTTTTAGCGGACAACAATAAGCTAACTTCTCAGTCTTACCGCCATGTTTGACAGCCCGCTCTTCGATACAGCTATTGCGCTCATCACGCTTTATCTGCTCTTCAGTCAGCTTACGCTTTCCCTGGTTGAACTGCCAGCCGGCTTCCTGAATACGCGTGGAAAATACCTGCACGACCGCCTGCTAAAAGCCTTAGGCTCGCAAGCACACGCAGCCTTCTACGCTGCCGCTTCTGTTCAGTCGTTGATGCTGCCAAGAGATCAGAAGAGCCCGCTAGTTCGTCGCTTTGTATCCGAATACCCGGCTTACATCAGCGAAACGCTGTTTGCGCAAACTATTATTGCCTGGGTTAGCAGCCTGGCTAAGAACGCCGTTCCTGCCCTACCTAATCCAGCAACCCCGATTGATCAGTTTAAAGCAGGGCTAGCTTTCTTAACTGACCCCAGCTTTAAAGAGCTACTCGAAACGCTATACCTCAATGCCATAGCCACTGCCGCTTCTACTGCCAACCCTGCTACTCCAGAAGAACAAGGTGTAGCCTTGCAAAAGAATGTAGAAGGCTGGTTTCACGATTTTGGCGAGAGAATGACAGGTTGGTACAAGCGAGACAACCGCAAGTACCTTTTCTGGGCTGGCTTTCTGGTAGCAGTCCTGGCCGACGTGGATACGGTGCGGCTAAGTCGCTTTATCGCTGATTCCAGCAATGCGAAAGCGCGCTTGGCGCTGGTGGAAATGGGCACGAAAGCCTCTCAGGGTGAAGCACCCGCCGGTGTTACCTATAATGTGACGAACTTGGAGGAAGCCAAGCTGTATGAGCAGCAGCGGCAAATTCGCTTAGACACCCTGCTTGCAAGAGGTAGCCGCAACCTTCAGAACACACTAGCTGCTGTTCCTCAGGTTGGTTTACCTCTAGGTTTCCTACGCTGGACTGACCACAGTACTGTGCGCAACAGCAAAACCGGCAAGTATGAATGGGCGCCCAGCGCCGACGATTACCAGATGCCTGGGTATGCCCAGAGGAGGAAATTGGACCCTGCAACTGGTAGTTCATCGCCGCTTAGCCCTCAGTGGTCGCGGCTGTGGCCGATTGGTGGCTGGCTGCTGACAGCCTTCGCTATGATGCTAGGTGCCCCGTTCTGGTTCGAGACGTTGGCCAAGTTTATCAACATTCGTAATGTGGGTGTCAAGCCTGCCTCAGCGAACAGGGACGAAACCTAGCTTTCTGCTCCGCTTGATCGAGCGTCCTCCATTTTTTCTCTTTCGACTACCCCCTTTTATGGCAACACTACTTCGACCAGATGATGTATTTGAACCATCGAGTATTCTGCATGAGCAATCGTTGCTCGGAAACATCGACCGTGCTTTTTTGCCTATCACTGTTAAAGCAGTACGTCTGAGCCTGAAAACCGTCTTTATAGAGAAGGTGCGCGAACTTGGCAAAGGCGAAATACAGGTGATAAGTATCGTGACGGACGGTGTATCCGCAGAGCCCATTCAGCTGCAAGCGGAAGTTTACAAGAAAGTTAAAAAGCGCTCCTTTCTGCCAATCGGTCCGGCGGGTATTACCTTGTACCGGACTGAAACGGATGGTAAAGTCCCCGGCTTTCTGGACTACCGCATCCTGATAATGGAGGTGGACGAGGACATTCGGAAAGTGGGTGAGATGCTCGATGAAGTGCGCCAGGACAAGCAGTTCGAATCCTTCAAGCAATCCTTATTGGCCGTCACCACATTCACGGCTCCGCAGATTGCCCTGATTGGCGCGGCTGCCGACCTCACCCTTAATCTGGTTGCCAAGATTTTCAAAGGAAAGAAGGATAGGCAGTTGTACTTGCTCCAAGGTTCTTTTGACAATGCTTTCGATGACCTAGGTGTTGGTTTCGGTATAATTAGCCAAGGCAACGAGAATGCCACCATCACTTATCAAGTGGAGGTTGTGTAAACTATCTTACTCAAACGTTTTGGGTTCTTGGCTATTGTGCAAAACCTGTGTTGCTACGAATACCCCCCAAATAGCTTAACCCCATTCGCACTTGCATAAAATGCAGAAACAAAACGCGCCGTCAGAAGAATTTCTAACGGCGCGTTTCCTTGCTTGAAAGCTAACTACCCTAACTTCTTATACCGCACCCGCTTCGGTTCTACATCCCCCAACCGCTTCTTCTTGGCCTCCTCATAATCCGAAAAATTACCCTCGAACCACACCACTTCCGAGTCACCCTCGAAAGCTAGGATGTGCGTGGCCAAGCGGTCGAGGAACCAACGGTCGTGGCTGATAATGACGGCACAGCCGGCGAAGTTCTCCAGCGCGTCTTCCAAGGCGCGAATAGCATTCACGTCGAGGTCGTTAGTGGGTTCGTCGAGCAGCAGCAGGTTGGCACCCTGCTTGAGCGTGGTAGCTAGGTGTACGCGGTTCCGCTCCCCACCCGAGAGTGAGCCGACTTTCTTTTCCTGGTCGCCGCCACGGAAGTTGAAATTGCTCACGTAGGCGCGGGCATTCACCGGCCGACCAGCGAGCAGCATGGTTTCGGTGCCGCCTGAAATCGTTTCGAACACCGATTTATTCGGGTCCAGGGTGTCGTGTTGCTGGTCTACGTAGGCCGTCTGCACCGTCGGGCCGACTTCGAACGTGCCGGCGTCAGGCTTCATCTGGTCGGTGATGAGGCGGAACAAAGTGGTTTTGCCGGCGCCGTTCGGGCCGATGATGCCCACAATGCCACCCTGCGGCAGCGAGAAGCTTAGGTTTTCGAACAATAGCTTCTCGCCAAAGGCTTTAGCTAGCCCTTCAGCCTCAATCACCTGCGCACCTAGGCGCGGACCGTCCGGGATGAACAGCTCTAGCTTCTGCTCTTTCTCCTTGGCGTCTTCGTTCACCATCTTATCATAGCCGGCGAGACGGGCTTTGCTCTTGGCCTGGCGGGCTTTAGGGGCCATGCGTACCCATTCCAGCTCGCGCTGCAAGGTTTTCTGGCGCTTACTTTCGGTTTTTTCTTCCTGAGCCAGGCGGCCGGCTTTCTGCTCCAGCCAGCTAGAGTAGTTGCCTTTCCACGGAATACCTTCGCCACGGTCCAGCTCCAGGATCCAGCCAGCCACGTTGTCGAGGAAGTAGCGGTCGTGGGTCACGGCGATTACGGTGCCTTTGTATTGCTGCAAGTGCTGCTCCAGCCACAGCACGCTTTCAGCGTCGAGGTGGTTGGTAGGCTCGTCCAGCAGCAGCACGTCGGGCTCTTGCAGCAGCAGGCGGCACAAAGCCACGCGGCGCTTTTCACCACCCGAAAGGTTGCCGATGATGGCATCCGGAGCCGGCGTACGTAGGGCGTCCATGGCGCGCTCCAGCTTGCTGTCGAGGTTCCAGGCGTCGAGTTGGTCGAGGCGCTCCTGCACGGTGCCCTGGCGCTCCAGCAGCTTGTCAAAATCAGCATCTTCGGCCCCGAAGGCTTCGTTGATTTCGTCAAATTCCTTGAGCAGAGCCACCGTTTCGGCGGTGCCTTCCTGTACTACTTCCAGTACCGTTTTGGTGGCATCGAGCTGGGGCTCCTGCTCCAGGTAGCCCACCGAGTAGCCCGGCGACCACACGACTTCCCCCTGAAACTGCTTGTCGACGCCGGCAATGATCTTGAGCAGACTCGACTTACCCGAACCGTTCAGACCAAGCACGCCAATCTTGGCGCCGTAAAAAAAGGAGAGGTAAATATTCTTCAGAACTTGTTTCTGCGGCGGGTAGACCTTGGTCACGCCGGCCATCGAGAAAATGATGGTTTCGCTCATAGTAATAAGGAGGCTGATTTGCTTGCGGAAAGGTAGGAAAGATGGCTCGAAACTGCCGGCTGGCTTTCGGGTGCGCCAGAAAACAGCGGGGTCACTTAGTCGGGTTAATTCGCTTACTTGGCTCAACCACACATCTCTCCCTCATGCGTTTATCGCTCCTCACCTTATTGCTGCTTTTTCGTTCTATTGGACTTGCCGTGGGTCAGGCTCCTTCCAATCAACCTCTGACCGCGGTGAAATGCGGACGGCTGCTGGACGTGCGCGCCGGCAAGGTGCTGCCGAATGCCGTGGTGCTGATCCAAGGCAACCGAATCCAGCAAGTCGGCACCAACCTAGCTATTCCCGCCGGTGCACAAGTCATTGACCTAGGTAATGCGCTGGTGCTGCCGGGTCTCATCGACTCGCACACTCACCTGCTGCAAAACTACGACCCAAAAGTAGGTGGCGACGAACCCAACATGCTCCTGACGGTCACGCAGCTCGGTACCACCCGCCGTGCTTTGCTGGGCGCTGCCATGGCCCGCGAGGATCTGGAAGCCGGCATCACCACGGTCCGCGACCTAGGTAATAGCGGCGTCAACGGCGACGTGGCTCTGCGCGATGCTATCCGGGCCGGTTGGGTAGTCGGACCACGCATGGTGGTTTCTACCCGCGCCCTGGCTGCTGCCGGTGGGCAGTTTGGTCAGGTTACGGCCGAAGCACAGCACCTTATTGCCCAGGAATACGTGACCATCAGCGGCGTAGAGGAAGCCCGCCGCGCCGTGCGGCAAGCCGTGTACGACGGCGCCGATTGCATCAAAGTCATTGTCAACACCGATCCGCGGGTGGTGTCGCTGGAGGAAATGAAGGTGATTGTGGAGGAGGCGCACCGCGTAGGCAAGCCGGTAGCGGCCCACGCCATCGGTGACCAGGCCACGCGCATTGCCGCCGAAGCCGGCGTCAACTCCATCGAGCACGCCTACACCATTCCGGATGATGTGCTGAAGCTGATGGCGAAGAAAAATATTTTCCTGGTGCCCACCGATTATCCGGCGGAGTTCTACACCGGCCTCAACCCCGCACCCGAAGGCGTTTCACCAGAGGAATACCTGGCCGGAGCCAAGCGGTTTGCCGACGCCAACCACAAGCGTTTGGCTCGCGCCGTGAAAGCGGGTGTGCGCATTGCCGCCGGCTCCGATGAGTACTACCAGGTACCCGGCAAAACGCGCGGGCAAGCTAGCCTGCTCATGTTTCGGGCATACGCCGCATCCGGCATGTCGCCGCTGGAAATCATACGCGCCGCCACGCTGAACGCGGCCGAGCTGCTGGGTGCGAAGGACCGACTTGGCGCTCTCGAACCCAACATGTACGCCGACCTGATAGCCGTAGAAGGTGACCCGCTCGCCGATATTGCTGTGTTGGAGCAAGTTCGGTTCGTCATGAAGGGTGGCAAGGTGATAAAGAACGATCTGATGCGGAAATGAGAATAGCGGATAACTTTCGTTTCAAGTGCCAGTTAACGCAGGTGCCGGTTCCTAATACTTACTCTACACAAGCAACCTACGGGCAATAGCCGTGTTTTATTTCACAGCAGTAGAGTCGTCTGGCCCAAGGCTTTAAGTGCGTATAATTACCCCAAAACCTAGCTTCTTACTTCTTTAGCTATAACCACATCCCCCCTTTGCCCGTAGCGCCCCTCATACACGTACCTGCCTTTTCGATCAAAGCGGAAGGGAATAGCTAGGTTATGAAGCGCAGTATTTGCTACCGGCGCCGAAACCAGTTATTTTGCCTATCATACCGTAAACTTGTCCATCTTTCCGATCTGAACACCTAGCCCCCCTCACCTATTCCTTCCGCGTATTAGTTTATGGAACACAATGACCACTTGCTGGCCGAAGCCCGCCGCTATGGCTACATTCAGGGCGACCAGGTGTGGCTCCGCGCCTTCATGGACCTGCCCGCCCGGCAGGTAGGCCAGGTCAAAGAATCTGAAGAAGCCTCCTTGCAATATTTTGCGCAGCGGTTCGAAACCTTCCGGGCGAAGGTGGATGACCTCTTGCAGAAGATTGAAGAATCAGAGAATAAGGGCTCTTTTCTGATGAAAGCCCTGCACTTGAAGGAGCAAGTAGCCACCTACGATGGCCTCGGCGACTTCGAAAGCCTGCACCGCCGCCTCAGCGAAGCCGAGGAAGCCATTAAGGTGACGATTGCGCGTAACCGCGAAAAAAACCTAGCTACCAAGATCAACCTGATTCAAGAAGCAGAAGCCCTGCACAACAGCCTCGACTGGCAGACCGCCGGCGAGCAGCTGAAGGAAATTCGCCAGGCCTGGATTAAGACGGGACCCGTGGAAAAGCAGCTCACCGACGAACTGGAGAACCGCTTTCATCACGCCGTCGAGGACTTCTATGTGAAGAAGAAGGAGTTCCTGGCCGAGAAAAAGCAGATGGTGAACCGCGTGTACGACAAGTACCGCGACCTGATTCATAAGTCGGAGGCGCTGCAAAACTCCGAGGATTTCGAAGAAACGACTAAGAAGCTCAAGCAGCTTCAGCAGGACTGGAAGGAAGTGGGCGGCACGCTGCCCCGCAAGCAAGCCAACGAGCTTTGGACGCGCTTCCGGGCGGCGCACAACCACTTCTTTGAGCGCCTTAAAGTGCACATCAACACGCGCCGCACCGAACCTACCCCCGGCGACGACAACCTGACCCGGAAGCGGGCCCTGGTAGCCGAAGCCGAAGCGCTGCTGAGCCGTCCCATGAACGAGGCGGTAGCCCGGGCCAAGGAGCTGCAAGCCGCCTGGAAAAAGGTGGGCCCCGTGCGCGGCGAAGAGTCGGACCGCGTATGGGAGCAGTTCATCCTGGCCTGCGACCGAGTGTTTGAGATGAGCGCGTTGGAGCACTTCATTCGCAAACGCCAGGCGGGCGGCGAGGTGGGCTCCCCGGAAGAACAGGTCAACAACCGCATTCAGGCCCTGCGCGACTTCATCAAGTACGACAAGCAGGAGCAGGAAGTGCTGGAAGAAAACCTAGGTAAGCTGAACGCCTCGCCCAGCAACGATGCCTTCCGACAAATGCTGCAAGGAAAGATCCGGGCCTTCCAGCGGAAGATCCGCACCAAGAATGATTTGATTGAACTGCTGCGCAAACGGCTGCCGGCCTAAGCAAACATTCCCCTGGGTTTTACGTTGTCCCTGCTTAAGCTGCAATCCTTGGACTTAATCGTCTTTTAACGCTGGCTTTTTGCATTTTAAACACCTACTTTCACTTATCTTTTTTCTTTCCCTGTAGCTCACACGACTATGTACTGGACTCTGGAACTTGCCTCCTATCTGGAAGATGCTCCCTGGCCTGCCACCAAGGATGAACTAATTGATTATTCCATCCGCTCGGGCGCTCCGATGGAGGTCGTTGAGAACCTGCAAGCCCTCGAAGACGACGGCCAACCCTACGAAAACATCGAGGAAGTATGGCCAGACTATCCGACGAAAGAGGACTTCATGTTCAACGAAGACGAATATTAATAAAGGCTTTGCTCTAGGAGTTAGGTTTTGACCTCAGGACCTAGCTTTTACACATTTCCAAGTTGGCGGCGGAGTAGAACAGCTTGTTCTACTCCGCCGCTTTTTTATGGCCAGCACCTAGGTTTCGCTGCCCTGGCCGGCCGCGCAGCACATGCCCGATAGAACGCAGAAAAGGCCAAGGTGTAACCGAGTTCATAATGCGCAGATTATCGGGCCAAGAAGTGCGCTCGTCCAAAAAAGCCAGGATGCGCTCCAGGGGGTTACGTTGAAACAGTTCTGTGAAGATAGCCTGCGTGCGTTCGCCCTGGCGCTGCATGATGTCGAGCAGCAGCGTGTCGAAGATATGGAACTGCGGCTGGTCGCCGGTCGGGTCTTTGGGTGGCGCACCGCTAACAGCCAGCGCAGCCACGAGCCGCTGTGTGTGTGCCTGAATACGCCGAAACGCATACCCAGTACTCGGCTTCGCGCGACCGGCCCGTGTGCCTAGGTTGATAATGTGCGGAGCGGCACGCGCCGGCAAAGGATGGTCGGTCATCGGAATGGCGCCTATTTCTACCGCTTCTATTTTGAACTGCTTTATTCCTAACGTATTGCTCAAATAGTCGCGAAGCGCGGCTTCATACTCCACAGTTGGCAGTACTTCACTCGAGAATAGCGTGTACTCTACTAAGGCCCGCCGCCTGCTGAATGGCAGCACGTAGATAAAACGTGCCTCCTGGTGCTGCACCCCCCGAAAGTCCATAAACTCTACTGTCGTCGGGTCGAACACGTCGTGTTCCGTTTCCACCTCCCAGCCGACAAAGTGTTGCAGCAGATAACGGTACTTTGCAGTGTTCTTCGTCAGCTCAGGCGGCCGGCTATCGAAGGCATAGCGCGCCGTAATCTGACCCATGCTGGTATGCGCTATTACGCCCATAGCTGTGTTATCGAGGGCTTCCACGGTGCCCGTAACAAGCGTAAACTGAGGATTATCCTTTAGCGCCTCGTGCGCGAACTGGTAGAAATCCAGCCCGCGAATCATCTTATAGCGGTACCGATCTAGCTCAAAAACCTGCTCAAAAGAAGGGCTTCGAAAAGCTAGCTTTTTCCACTCATGCGCCACAATGCTGTCGAAGCAGTTCGGTTCATCCGTCCAGAATGACCAGGTACGGTCGTTCTGGTTCTTTGCCAAGGGTTCCAGCAGCAACACACGCTTCTGGCGCAGGCTAGGCTCCTGCGCTATGGCGTACGCCAGGCTCAGGCCCGCCGCTCCGCCGCCTACGATAAGGTAGTCGAAATCCGATTTTACGGGCATAAAAAACGGCGGCAGAAATGTTTCTGCCGCCGCTAAGTAACACCGTTTTACTGGTTAAGTTACTGGTAGATTGAATCGGGTACTGCGCCCGCCAGATCCCGGATAGCATACAGCACATCGGAATCGAGTTGCGAGCTGAAATGCTGCCGGCCCGGTAGGATCTGAACCTGCGAGTGCAGGCGCTCGACCCAAAGCTGCTCATTCTCCTGGTACTCCGACGTATAAGGATCATCATCCGAGAGCAGAACAACCAGCTTGGTTTCCGGAATAAGCCGCCGCGCTGCTTCGTAGTCGATAGGAGCGTGCATCCAGTTCAGCACTTCCTGCCAAGGGCTATCTACTGAAAACCAACCAGCTACGCAAACCACGCCACCAATCTGGGGCGGAGCAGCCGAATACTGCGCCGATACTTGCGCCAAATAGTGCAGAATAGCCAAGCAGCCTACGCTATGCCCCACCAGATACACATCTTGGTTGAGCTTCTCAACTGGTAAAACCTCCGCCAAGTAGTCCACGGCTCGCTCGATAACGGGAATATCCCAGGCCGGCATCTCCAGCAGATGCACCTTGTAATCACAAGAATCATCGGCGCTGGCCGTTTCCAGCTCGCGCTTCAACCACGGATACCAATCATCGGCAGGTGAGCCACCCCAGCGGGGCACTACGTAGATATGCTTGAGTGTACGCATTATAAAAGAACTAAGTGGGTTTACTATAAACATATTGTTTAATATTAGTAACACCTAGGTTTTTCGTTGCGATGAACTCAGAACACTATGATAATACCATACTACCCCCGATACATCCACGCCGTGCTTAGAAGTTTGGCGAGAGCAGATACTTCGAGTAGAAATCGTCAATGATTTTAACCGCCGAAGCAGCATCATCCACAATCTGCACCAGGCCCATATCTTCCGGCGAGATATTGTGCTCCTCGTGCAGCATCACTTCTTCGATCCACTTAAACATACCATTCCAATACGCCGAGCCCACCAATACAATAGGAAAACGGCCGATTTTCTTGGTCTGAATCAATGTGATAGCTTCAAACAGCTCGTCGAGCGTGCCGAACCCGCCAGGCATCCCAATGAAGCCCTGCGCATATTTCACGAACATCACCTTCCGCACAAAGAAGTAGTCGAAGTTGATGATCTTATCGGGGTCGATGTAGATGTTGTGGAACTGCTCGAACGGCAGCTCAATGTTGAGGCCGACCGACCGGCCGCCTTCACTGCGGGCGCCTTTGTTGCCGGCTTCCATGATGCCGGGGCCACCGCCCGTGATAACGCCATAGCCGTGGCGCACGAGCTTGGCCGCAATTTCTTCCGCAACCTGATAATATGGGTTATCGGGTTTGGTGCGCGCCGAACCGAAGATGGATACACACGGCCCGATTTTGCTCATTTTCTCGAAACCCTCCACGAACTCGGCCATTACCTTGAAGATCTGCCAGGAGTCGGCAATCTTAATCTCGTTCCAGTCCTTGTCAACGAAGGCTTTGCGAATGCGCTGCTCGTCGTCGAGCTGCACGGTGCGCTGCCCGTGGGTCTGCTCCCGAATGTCACTGATGGTCGTGACTTTGTTATCGTTCGCGTTGGGTGTTACGATGGTTTTTCCGCTGCCTTCGTTCAGAACCTCGTCGTGGTGTTTGGTCCGACTCGTTTTTTTAAGTTTTGCCATTAGTACTGTACTTTTTCGTCTGCTCAGCCGGTTTTTTCGCGCTTTTCAGCCCGGACAATGCACTTTTAAGAAAGAAATGATTGAAAACCCGGTGGCAGCTACGATAAGAGCATTTCTAGTCGGCGGCAAAATCGGGGGCGTGCAAGATAGCACTTTGCCCTAAGTGGGCAAGCAGTCGAGTAACTCTTCTGAGGTGGTTATTTCGAGCGAATGGCAATAACCGGATCTAGATTGGACGCCAGCACCGCCGGAATAATGCCGGCAAGCACTCCAATCACAACCGACACGGTGAGACCTAGCACGATGTTGCCGGCCGTAAGCGACATGGGCAGCGCCTCCTGCGGTATCAGGGTAATGAGGAACACCAACAAAATACCCGACGCGCCGCCAATCAGGCAGAGGAAAATCGCCTCAAACAAAAACTGAAACAGAATAAAGTAGTTCTTGGCCCCCAGCGACTTCTGAATCCCAATGATGTTGGTGCGCTCCTTCACCGACACAAACATGATGTTGGCAATACCAAAGCCACCTACCAGCATGGCGAAGCTGCCAATCACGGCGCCCGCCACCCCGATTACCGAGAACAGCGAGCTGATAGCATCGGCCATCATCTCGGGGCGGTTCAGGGCGAAGTTGTCTTCCTGACGCGGCCGGAGCCCCCGGATAGTGCGCAGCCGTCCTTGCAGCTCATACTCTAGGTCGAGCAAGCCGGGGTCGTCGTCGCGGCCTTTCACGGCAATCGTTGGGGTTACGCCTGTCATGCCGCCCGTGTTCAGGGCGAACATCTTGGTGAACATTCCGAACGGAATCAGGCAATTAGCATCGTTCCCGCTGTTGCCTAGGAAATTCTTGCCTTCTTTTTCCAGCACGCCGATTACCGTGAACTTGCGGCCGCGCGTTTTGAACTCCTGACCTAGGGCCGAGCCATTGGGAAAAACGTTGGCGGCAATATCAGCGCCGATGATAGCCACGTTGCGGGCGGCTTCTATTTCCTGACTGGTGAAGTAGCGGCCTTCAGCGATGGAAACATTGGACACCTTCCGAAAATCGTAGCTCACACCCTGCAACGCGCAACCCGTCATGCTGTTGCTGCCCGCCTTAAAAGTGTTGCCGCTCACCGCCGCGAAGATGGCGACGCCGTTATTGTTTGTGCTGAGCGTACGCTGCAAGGCCTGAAACTCGCGCACGGTAGGCACGGGTCGGTTGAAGTATTTCCACCAGGGAAAATCCTTCTCGAACTTCCAGGGCCACTTCGCCACATAAATCACCTTCTCGCCAAGGAAATCCATGCTCTGGCGGATGTTGGTTTCCAGCGAATCGACGACGGTGAAAACGGCGATAATGGCAAAAATACCGACCGTGACGCCCAGCAGCGACAGCACCGTACGAAGCAGATTGGATTTGAGAGCCTGCCACGCGAAGCGGAAGCTCTCCAAGGTCAGGCGCAGGGCTAGCATGTAGTGAACTGGTGAGGTGGTGAAACGGTGAGTAACTGAACAGTATACTAGTAAGTTAGCGGGTGGATTGGCAGACAAAGCGCCCTTCGCCATTTCACCACTTACTATTTCACCATCTCACCTCTTTCGTGCGGAAAATTAACGATTTATCCGAGGATAGTCCGTACTTTCGTGCCCTCAAATTTTTGTTAGCTTCCCCTTCTATTGCCTTCTCCTGCCCATGAAACTATCCGAGTTCAAGTTTGATCTACCCGAGAGCCTGTTGGCGCAGCATCCGGCTAAGAATCGTGACGAGTCGCGCCTGATGGTGTTGCACCGCGACAGTGGCAAGATCGAGCATCGCATCTTCAAGGATATCATTGAATATTTCGGCGACGGGGACGCGCTGGTGCTCAATGATACGAAGGTTTTCCCGGCCCGTCTCTACGGCAACAAAGAAAAGACCGGCGCCAAGATTGAGGTGTTTCTGCTGCGTGAGCTGAACACTGAAATCCACCTGTGGGACGTACTGGTTGATCCGGCGCGTAAGATCCGGGTAGGCAACAAGCTCTATTTCGGCGAAAGCGACATGGTGGCTGAAGTAATTGATAACACCACTTCGCGCGGCCGCACGATTAAGTTCTTGTTCGATGGCAGCGATGAGGAGTTCTACAAAGCGCTGCACGACCTAGGTGAGACGCCACTACCGAAGGAAGTCATTCCGCGCGAAACGGAAGCTTCTGACAAAGAGCGTTACCAAACGATCTATGCCAAGCACACGGGAGCCGTAGCCGCGCCATCAGCCGGCCTGCACTTCACCCGCGAGGTAATGAAGCGCCTGGAAATCAAAGGGGTAGACATTGCGGCCGTGACGCTGCACGTCGGCCTAGGTACCTTCCGCCCCGTGGACGTGGAAGACCTGACCAAGCACAAGATGGATTCGGAGAACTTCATCGTGCCAGCGGAGGCCGCGACGATCGTAAACAAGGCTCTGGACGCCAAGAAGCGCGTGTGTGCGGTCGGCACGACCACCATGCGCGCCCTGGAGTCGTCGGTATCGGCAAACAGCCGCCTGAAGCCCAATAATGGCTGGACCGACAAGTTCATCTTCCCGCCCCACGAGTTCAAAATCGCTAACACGCTGCTGACTAACTTCCACACCCCGGAAAGCACGCTGATGATGATGACTGCTGCTTTCGCGGGCTACGAGTTCCTCATTGAAGCATACCAACTGGCTATCAAAGAGAAGTATAAGTTTTTCAGCTACGGCGACGCCATGCTTATTTTATAGAGTGACTGAGTGGTTGAGCGACTGAGTGTTGTTTAATGATCATACTCCGTTATTCAGTAGTAAGAAAGCCCTGCTGCCTTTTGGTGGCGGGGCTTTTACTTTTACGTTCTTTACAACCTAGCTTGCTCATGTCCGACGCCTCTACTCACGCAGCCACTCAGTCACTCAGTCACGCGGCGCAGCCATTCTCGGCTATGCCCCGCCTTGCTATTATTGTGGCGGGTGGCAGCGGCACGCGCATGGGCGCCGATAGGCCCAAGCAGTTTCTGGAGCTGCTGGGCGAGCCGGTGCTGCTGCACACGTTGCGGCGCTTCGCCGATCCGGCCGTAGGCGTGCAGCAGTGTGTGCTCGTCTTGCCCGCCGATCAGTTTGAGACGTGGCAGCAGCTTTGCGACCAGTTTGCCATCACGATTCCGCACGCGGTGGTGGCAGGGGGCGAATCGCGCTGGGCGTCGGTCCGTAATGGCCTAGGCTATCTGGCCCAGGAAGCGCAAGGCATTGTGGCCGTGCACGATGGTGTGCGCCCACTAGTGCCGACCTCAGTCATTAACAACACCTACATCGCGGCGGCCGAACACGGTGCTGCTATTGCCGCCGTACCCGTGAAGGATTCGGTGCGGGGCCTAGCCCAGCAAGGCTCCTACGCACTGGACCGCTCACGCCTGCGACTGGTGCAGACGCCGCAGTGCTTCGAGCTGAACCTATTGCGCCAGGCCTACCGCCTGCCGGAGCTGCCTACTTTCACCGACGACGCCAGCGTAGTGGAAGATCTGCACCCGATTCGACTGGTGGAAGGCGACTACCGCAACCTGAAGATTACGACGCCGGAAGACCTGATTATTGCGGAAGCGCTGCTGCGGGCTTTTGGATCAGCGTAGAAATGACATCAACCCAAGTTGCGGAGTTGGTACGTTAGCCCCAACGGGGCGATACATCGGTAGAAAACAACGACATAGCAGAACCGAGCCTCAGCGGGGCAGCATCCCTTATTGAAACCTAGGTGTCGCCCCGCTGAGGCTCGGTCGTTTTTACGGGCTATCTGCTACCGATAGGCCGCCCCGCTGGGGCTGGTCTGCTTACACCACAAGTTGCGCGTTAATTACTTAGTGCAAGGCGGAACCTGATGAGTTACCTAGGCTAGCCTTAACAGCGTTTGCTTTAGCCCCGAGAAGACGAACCTAGGTATCATCAATCAAGAGGATAAAGCAACTATTTTCATCCAAAGAGCAGCCCGCGTAAACCAGTCGCTTGAGTCGCCGTATAGCACAACACTACGTCTGTACTTCGGCCCAAGCTCCTCGTTATTATGTTCTTCCCGCGTGTTGTCGTTGTCGCAAGCTTGCTTTTCGCGGTTGGTGCTTGTTCGCCCGACGCGAGCAAACGCGACCCGGTAGCCGATGCCAAGTTTCAGAATGAAAAGCGCATTGGAGAGGAAGATATCACCAAAAAGCAGGAGCACGACGCCGAGTTCATGGTCAATAGTGCCGTGAATGGCTCCTTGGAGCTAGAGTTGAGCAAGCTAGCGCAGCAGAAAGCTACGACGCCGGCCGTTAAGGATTTGGCAATGCGCTTGGTGCAGCAACACGCCGAGATGAGCAATGCGCTGAAGTCGTTGGCTGACCGCAAAAGCATTGTGCTGCCCACAAGCTTGGGCAAAGAGCAGCAAGAGCAAGTACAGAAGCTTGCCGGCCTCACGGGCACTCCGTTCGATAAGCAATATTTGGATGCGCTCGTGGAGGCGCACAAAGACGACGTGGATAGCTTCGACGACATGAGCGAAGATGCCTACGACGGCGATATTCGCGGGTTTGCCGCCAAATACCTGCCCGGGTTGAAAGAACACCTCGAGGCCGCTAAGCAGGCGCAGGACCAAGTAAAAGATCTTCCATAACACCTTTTCCGTTCTCCACTTTCCAAGCTATGAAACTTCGTATTCTTCCTCTGTTCGCCTTTGTTGCCTTAACATTTGCCAGCTGCAACAATGCCGAAAAGCGCACCGACGGTACTGCCGGTGAAGCCGTGAGCAACATGGATTCAGCGGCCGCTGATGGTGGCGTGAAGGCCGACGCCGTGGTGATTGACAACAACGCTGGTCCCACCGTATCAGCCAACGCCGACTCGGCCGCCACAGCGGACAGCACGGCGGCTAAGTAACCTAGGTTTTGTTTAGCAGCGCCTGTTCATGAGCGTCCTGTTTACTGCAGCAGCATTGCGGGGCACTGTCACACATTTACCCCGGTGAAAATCAGGGCACTATGCTATAAGACCAACCTAGGTTACGCAGCTTCTACTGTTCTATTACCCGAACCAAAACCCTTCCTTGCTATGAAACACATCACCCTAAGCCTGCTCTGCGCAGGCCTGCTGGCTACTACCGCCTGTAGCACTGCCAGCGATAACGAAAACACCAACAACAAAACCGACTCGGAAGTAGCAGGTGGCAACGCCGGCGACAACGCCATGAACTCGGCCACGCTCGGCGACTCAGCTGCGGCTGCGCCTGTTGCCGATTCGGCAGGTTCGGCGGATAATGCCCGCACAGGCCCGGCCGGTATCACGGGTTCCTCACTGGACGACAAACAGTTTATGGTGAAAGCCGATCAAGGCGGCCACAATGAAATTGGTCTCAGCAAGCTAGCATTGGAAAAAGGCGTGACCGGCGAAGCCAAAGCCTACGCTACCAAGATGATAGCCGATCATACCAAAGCTGGCAATGAGTTGAAGCCGATTGCGCAGAAAAAAGGCGTCACGCTGACCGGCGACATGGATGCTGCCCACAAAGAGATTCGTGACCGACTGAGCAAAATGTCGGGCAAGCAGTTCGAGCAAGCCTATATGGGCCAAATGGTGACCGACCACGTAGAGACGGTAGCCCTGCTCCAAGGCGAGATCCAGGGTGGGCAGGATCCGGAGGCGAAAGCCTGGGCGCAGAAAACGCTGCCCGTCGTGCAGCAGCACACCGACATGGCCAAGAAAGACAGCGGCATGAAAATGTAAGCTAGGTTTGCAGCCAAACACAAAAGCCGCCGCGGTACTTCCGCGGCGGCTTTTTGCTTAAAAGGCCCGATTGCTTTCCCGCATTCGGGCCTTTTCTACTCATGATAGAAAGTAAGCCAAGGGTTTTCTAATCAGCGTACTTGCTGGTCTTCAGCTCTTCAGCCAGGAACTTACCCGTGTAGCCTTTGCCGGCTTTAGCTACCTGCTCGGGCGTGCCCTGCGCCACAATGCTGCCGCCGGCCGCACCGCCTTCCGGCCCGATATCAATGATGTGGTCGGCCACCTTAATCAGGTCGAGGTTGTGCTCGATGATGAGGACCGTATTGCCCTTGTCAACCAGCTTTTGCAGCACGTCGGCCAAGTGGTTGATGTCCTCGAAGTGCAGGCCCGTCGTGGGCTCGTCGAGGATATAGAAGGTCTTGCCGGTGTCCTTCTTGCCGAGCTCCGTCGCTAGCTTCACGCGCTGGGCCTCACCGCCCGAAAGCGTCGTGGCCTGTTGACCCAGGGTCAGGTAACCTAGGCCTACTTCGTTCAGCACCTGAATCTTGCGCAAAATCCTGGGTTGATTCTCGAAGTATTCCACGGCTTTTTCCACCGTCATATCGAGCACGTCGGTGATGCTCTTGCCCTTGAAGCGCACTTCCAGCGTTTCGCGGTTGTAGCGGCGGCCTTTGCAGGTTTCGCAGGGCACGTGCACGTCGGGCAGGAAGTTCATTTCGATGGTGCGCATGCCGGCGCCTTCGCAGGTTTCGCAGCGGCCACCCTTCACGTTGAAGGAGAAGCGGCCGGGTCCGTAGCCGCGAATCTTGGCCTCGGGCAAGGAAGCAAACAGGCTGCGAATTTCGGTGAATACGCCCGTGTACGTGGCCGGGTTGGAGCGCGGCGTGCGCCCGATCGGCGACTGATCTACCTCGATTACCTTGTCAATCAGCTCCAGCCCTTCAATGCTGCCGTACGGCAGCGGGTCGCGCTTGGCGTTGAAGAAGTGCTGATTCAGAATCGGATACAGCGTATCGTGGATGAGCGACGACTTGCCCGAGCCCGAAACACCCGTCACGGCAACGAGTTTACCCAGCGGGAACTTGGCCGTCACATTCTTGAGGTTGTGCCCTTTGGCGCCTTTCAGCACTAAGTCCTTGCCTTCGCCTTTCCGCTTCTGGCGGCGCAGCTCGATGTGCTTCTGCCCGCTCAGGTACTGCGACGTGAGGCTGCCCGACTCGAAAATGTCGGTCGGCGAACCTTCGGCCACAATGCTGCCGCCGTGAATGCCCGCGCCCGGACCAATGTCGAGTACGTAGTCGGCGTTCATGATCATGTCCTTGTCGTGCTCCACCACAATCACCGAGTTGCCGATGTCGCGCAGGTGCTGTAAGGCCTTGATCAGACGCTCGTTGTCGCGTTGGTGCAGACCAATGCTAGGTTCATCCATGATGTAGAGCACGCCCACGAGCTGGGTACCAATCTGGGTAGCCAAGCGAATACGCTGGCTTTCGCCGCCGCTGAGCGTGCGCACCGAGCGGTGCAGGTCGAGGTACTCCAGACCTACTTCCAGCAGGAAGCCAATGCGCTTACGGATTTCCTTCAGCAGCTCTTTGCCGATAATGTTCTGACGATCAGTGAGTCGGCTTTCCAATCCTTCAAACCAGGAAGCCAGCTCCTTGATGTCCATCACCGACAGCTCGCCGATGTGCTTGCTGTCGATTTTGAAGTGCAGCGACTCCTTTTTGAGGCGGTAACCGTGGCACTCAGAACACTCTTTGGACTGGGTGTACTGCTGAATCCACTCCCGGATGTTGTCGGAATCCGAGTCCATCTGGCGGCGCAGAAAGGGAATAATACCTTCGAATGGCTCCGAATAGCTAGCTTTTTTCGGGTCTGCATCTTCGTCTTCCTCAATGCCGTGCAGCAGCCGCTGAATCAACTCGTCGGGTAGCTTGTCGAGGGGCGTACTTAGGCTGAGCTTCTGCTTTTTGAGGATGAGCTGAAGTTGCTGAAAAATCCAGATGTCGCGGTACTCGCCCAGCGGTGCAATACCACCACGACTGATACTCAGCTTCTTATCCGGCATCACCGAATCTTCCGTGATTTCCTGCACCTCGCCCAGGCCGTTGCACACCGGGCAGGCGCCGTAAGGCGAGTTGAAGCTGAACGTGTTCGGCGCGGGGTCGTCGTAGGCAATGCCGGTAGTCGGGTCCATGAGGAAACGCGAGAAGAACTGCGTCTTGTTGGAATCCGAGTCGAGCACCAGCATGGTGCCTTTGCCGTGCGTCAGGGCATTCTGCACCGAGCCCGACAGGCGATGCCGGTCTTCCTCTTTCGTCACCAGCCGGTCAATCACGATTTCAATGTCGTGAATCTTGTAGCGGTCGACCTGCATCTTGGGCGTGAGGTCGAGCAGTTCACCATCCACGCGCACTTTGGTGAAACCTAGCTTGGCCACCTGCTGGAACAGCTCGCGGTAATGTCCTTTACGACCTTTCACCACGGGCGCCAGCACCACCAGCTTGCGGTCCTTGAAGTGCTTGAGGATGTAGTTGATAATCTGGTCGTCGCTCTGCCGGATCATCTTCTCGCCAGTGGCGTAGCTGAAGGCCTCGGCCGTGCGGGCGTAGAGCAGACGCAGGAAGTCGTAAATCTCGGTGATGGTGCCCACCGTCGACCTAGGATTGCGTGAGGTCGTTTTCTGCTCAATGCTGATAACCGGCGACAGGCCTTCGATTTTATCAACATCGGGCCGTTCGAGCCCGCCCATAAAGGAGCGCGCGTACGCCGAAAAGGTCTCCATGTAGCGGCGCTGACCTTCGGCGTAAATGGTATCGAACGCCAACGACGACTTGCCCGAGCCCGAGATGCCCGTGAACACGACCAGCTTGCCGCGCGGAATCTGGACGGATACGTTTTTCAGGTTGTGCTCCCGGGCGCCGTATACTTCGATGAAGGGCGCGTCGGTGGCGGGGTTAAGTTGCGAATGCGTGAGGGTATCGGTTGTAGCAGCCGCCGTTAGTTCGGCTTCGGCCGTAATGGCCTGCGAAAACGGCGAAACGGTGTCGGCGGTAGTAGCCGGGGAAGTTTTCTTAGCCATGCAAAGCGGTAGAGGAATTCTGCGAAGGTAGGGCAGATGAAGTACAACATGGAACTACTCCTATTTGTCCCCAGTACGTTAAAAGTTCCTGTGCCAGCTTATCTTTGAACAACCTGCTTTTAGGGGTGAAGTCCTGTTTGATAGAATAGCCAATAAATAAGCAATTGCTTTCTTTGGTAGACCTAGGTTCAGCATCAAGCAGCGTACCCTTCTGAATTTTGTATTCTTCTTCTGTTTTGTCTGGCCGTTGGCAAACTAATTTGCTGGTCTTTCTGCTGGCTTTATCGGTGTTGGCGAGCAATGCCTACGTGTGGCTCGTCAACTACGTACCCCTGGGCGACGTGAGCCGCTACCAACTCATGGCTCTAGGGCACCACGACCAAGTGCCCGCCGTGCATCGCTACCGCGTGGTGGTGCCGTTGCTGGCTAGGTTGGTGGCCGAAGTACTGCGCAGCCTCCGTGCTTTGTTCGGTCCTAACGCTCCTTCGCTGCCCCTAGGCTTTTCCTTTTACCTGGTTAATACCTTTCTGCTGGCTTTGAGTGGCCTGCTGATTTATCGCACTGCCCGTGTGAGTGGCGCATCAGCCGGGCCGGCGCTGCTCGGCATGGTGGCCGTGCTGAGTAGCGGATTGGTCACTTTCGTAGCCGGCTCAGCTTTAGCAGATAGTCTGCCTATCTTGGTCGTAGCACTGTGGCTCTACGCCTTGGCGGCGCGTACAGGCGGCTGGCTGCTGCTCGGTATCATCTGCTCTCTGGTAGCCAAAGAGCAGCTAGCCCTAATGCTGCCAGTGGTCCTCTTTTATGGCAGTTTTCTGTCGTGGCCGCGCCGCCTGGGGGCAGTAGTGCTGGCCGGCGGGCTGTTGCTGGCCGTGCACTATGTCGTGAATGTCTATTATCCGCTGCCGGGCGGCAATGATCAGGCGGAGGTGCTGCCTGTGCTGCTGAGCCACGTGCAGCACCACCTGCTGGCCTCACTGGAGTTTCTGGCTTCGTTGGATGGTATTATTTCATTGCTGCTGCCCTTCGGCGGCTTCAACCTGTTGTTCGTCTGTGGCTTTATGGGCGGAAAGGCCGCTATCCGAACGTGGAGCCGCCGCTTGCCACCCGGCAGCGCCGCAATGGTTGGCTGCGTTTGCCTGTTCATGCTACTATCCAGCGACATAAGCCGAATGCTACTCTTCGCTGGTCCTGTGTTCGGGGTTGCCGTAGCACTTATTGTCGAGTATCATCCTTGGTCGTGCGCCTTATGGCGGCGCCTGGCTGCTCCACTCAGGTAAGTAGGATTTTTTGTACTACTATACAAATCCTTCGTAATAGCTTTACTCCAATCAGCTCCTCTATTTAGCTCTTCCTACGCATGAAGAACCGTTTTTCAGCTTTCGCTCTACCTGGCCTGCTGGCTTTGTCTCTGATGAGCGCGCCCGCCTACGCCCAGCAAGTCAACATCAATATCAACAGTCCCTCCTGGGGGCCGGCAGCGCCGGCCGGCTCCCAGTATTACTACATTCCGGAGCTAGGTGGCTACTACGACCTGCGCGACCAATACTACGTTGTGGAGCGCAAGGGAAAGTGGCAGCGCGTGCGCACCATTCCGGGCTACTCTCCCAGCTCCTTTCACCCCATCGTGATTGACTACCGCGGCAATGAGCCCTGGATTCAGCTAGATCGGCACCGGCAGCTTTACCCGGCTAGCTTACCACCCGGCCAGGTGAAGCGCCTGGAGAATGGGAAAGGATTACCGCCCGGCCAAGCCAAAAAGCTCTATGGTCGCGGCAGCGCTGGTCATGGCAATGGGCACGGTAAGCACTAATCCAGGCAGCATCACGAACAGACCCAAACGTCTTACGTATGGCGAGTAACTGATCTTCTTCCCACCTCAGCCTCAAGCCCATGTCCGCTTACACGCCCATCAGCTGCTCTTTCTACGACGAGCTGGAAGCGCTTGCCACCAAGCACCAGCCCTGCACGTTGGTTTACCGCACCGAGCCCGACACGCCGCCTATCACCTATCAAGGCGTTATCAAAGACCTTTATATCCGTGATAAAGTGGAATACCTGCAACTAACCGACGGCTTTGAGCTGCGGCTGGATGCGCTCTTGTCGGTTGATAATAAAGAGCTGCGCAACTACTGCTAGCCCACGACCTAGGTTCTACAAACAAAAAAGCGGCTCCGTGCGGGGCCGCTTTTTGTTTGTAGAACCTAGGTTAAAGACCGGAAGGCCAATGCCTAAAACTCTGCGTTCTTGGGGAAGCGCGGGAAGGGAATTACGTCCCGAATGTTGCCCATGCCCGTCACGAATAGCACCAGCCGCTCGAAACCCAGGCCGAAGCCCGCGTGCGGCGCCGAGCCAAAACGGCGCAGATCGAGGTACCACCACAGCTCTTCTTCCGGCACGTTCATCTGCTGCATGCGGGTGCGCAGCTTCTCCAGATCTTCTTCGCGCTGCGAGCCACCGATAATTTCGCCGATGCCGGGAAACAGCACGTCCATGGCGCGCACGGTGCGGTTGTCATCGTTCAGCTTCATGTAAAACGCCTTGATATCCTTGGGGTAATCGGTCAGGATAACGGGCTTCTTGAAGTGTTTTTCTACCAGGTAGCGCTCATGCTCACTCTGCAAATCGGTGCCCCAATCGACGGGAAACTCGAACTTCTTCTTGGCCGTTTTCAGAATCTCAACGGCTTCGGTGTAGGTCAGGCGCTGGAAGTCGTTGTCGACCACAAACTGCAAGCGACCTAGCAGCTCCTTGTCGTACTGGTCGTTGAGGAACTGAAGGTCATCCGGGCACTTTTCCAGGGCGTAGCGCACGAGGTACTTCAGGAAATCCTCGGCCAGCTCCATGTTGTCCTGAAGATCGTAGAATGCCATTTCCGGCTCGATCATCCAGAACTCGGCCAGGTGCCGAGCCGTGTTGGAGTTTTCAGCCCGGAACGTAGGGCCAAACGTGTACACCTTACCTAGGGCGAGGGCCGCAATTTCGCCTTCCAGCTGACCCGATACCGTGAGATTGGTCTGCTTGCCAAAGAAATCTTCCGTGTAGTCCACATCGCCGCTTGCCGTACGGGGCGGATGGTCGGCGGGCAGCGTCGTCACCCGAAACATCTGGCCGGCGCCTTCTGCGTCGGAACCCGTGATAATGGGCGTGTGGATATAATAAAAACCGTGGTCGTTAAAGTATTGATGGACGGCAAAAGCCAGCGCGTGGCGCAGGCGCAGCACCGCCCCAAAGGTGTTGGTGCGGGGGCGTAGGTGCGCGATTTCGCGTAGAAATTCAAGTGAGTGTCCCTTCTTCTGCAACGGATATTGCTCCGGATCGGCTTTGCCTAGTACCTGAATCTCAACGGCTTGCACCTCCACCGCTTGTCCTTTCCCCTGGGAAGCGACCAGCTGACCACGTACCGAGACGCAAGCGCCCGTGGCTACGTCTTTCAGGGTTTCTTCCGGAAATTTCTCCGCATCGGCTACAACCTGAAGATTGTGGATCGTGGAGCCGTCGTTCACGGCGATGAACTGCACGTATTTATTGCCCCGGCGGGTGCGGACCCAGCCTTTCACCACTACTTCCCGCTCCAGCTCCTGACTTCGGAGCAGATCCTGTACGCTCGACCTTCTGACGGACATTGTACTAATCTTTAATGATTAACTTATAAGAAGCAAAGGTAGGAGTTTTAAAAAGCCAAGAAACATAGAAATTACCCTACATTTTGACCAACTTTTTTATCTTAACTGAAGTACAGGAAAAGCTATCTTTGAGCTACGGCCGTTTCATCTTGGCGGAATTATAGGCGTTTTTAATTATGCAACGACTTGACATGAAGCAGCTTCTCTCGCAGAAGCTGTCTCCGCAACAAATACAATTTATCAAGCTTCTTCAGATTCCGACGGCGGAGCTGGAGACGCGTATCAAGGAAGAACTAGAGCTGAACCCGGCGCTGGAAGAAGGCGACGAGAATGATGACCTGGAAGAACAGGAACGCGACGATTCGGACGACGACGATGATTATGACGACCCGGATTCGGAGTTTGACAATGACGACAACACGCTGGACGAAGACTTTGACGACCGCAGCGAGGAGCAGCCCGAAATCGATTTATCCGCCAAGGACGATGACACCAGCAGCAGCAAGGACAACGACGAGCTGGACCTAGGTGACTATTTGAACGACGATGAGATAGCCGGCTACAAGATGCAGGGCGACGGCCCCGGCGACTCCGACGACGACCGCGAAATGCCCCTCGCCGACACCAGCGGCTCGCTGATTGACAGCCTGATGGACCAGCTCAGTTTTGCCGGGCTCGACGAGAAGCAGTCGGCCATTGGGCGCCAGCTGATCGGCTCCATCGATAACGACGGCTACATCCGGCGCGATTTGTCGGCCATTGCCAACGACCTAGCTTTTTCGCAGAACATTGAAGCGGCGCCCGGCGAGATTGAGGGCGTGCTGCACGTCGTGCAAAGCTTTGATCCGGCCGGCATCGGGGCCCGCGACCTGCGCGAGTGCCTGCTGTTGCAGCTGGAGCGCCGGCCGCAGGATGAGATTACGGAAGCCGCCGAGCGCATCCTGCTGGAGTGCTACGATGAGTTCACCAAGAAACATTACCCGCGCATTCAGCAAAAGCTAGACTTAGAAGATGACGAGCTGAAGGAGGCTATTGCCCTGATCCTGAAGCTGAACCCTAAGCCCGGTGGCACCGGCCCGGTTGGCCTGGGTAAGGTGCAGTACATCATTCCCGACTTCATCCTGACCAACGACAACGGGGTGCTTAACCTCACGCTGAACTCGCGCAATGCACCTGACTTGCGCGTAGCGCCCGCCTACACGGAGATGTTCCAGGCCTACGACAAGGCCTCGAAGAAGGACAAGAAGATGAAGGAGGCCGTCACCTTCGTGAAGCAGAAGCTGGATGCGGCCCGTTGGTTTATCGATGCTATCCGGCAGCGCCAGCAAACGCTGCTGCGCACCATGGATGCCATCGTGCGCTACCAGCGCGAGTTCTTCCTGGAAGGCGACGAGAGCAAGCTTCGCCCGATGATTCTCAAGGACATAGCCCAGGAAATCAACATGGATATCTCGACTGTGAGCCGGGTTGCCAACAGCAAATCGGTGCAAACGGAATTCGGGATTTATCCGCTGAAGTACTTCTTCTCCGAGGGCATTGCCACCGACTCGGGCGAGGACGCCTCGTCGCGGGAAGTGAAGCACATTCTGAAAGAAATCATTGATGGCGAAAGCAAAGGCCGGCCTCTTTCCGACGATAAGCTCGAAAAGATGCTCAACGCCCGCGGCTACAACATCGCCCGCCGCACGGTGGCCAAGTACCGCGAGCAATTGAACATCCCGGTGGCGCGCCTCCGCCGGGAACTCTAGGGCACAGATTAATAAGTTCATTGTTAGAAAGCTAGCTTTCCTTTTCAATACGAAGGGAAGCTAGCTTTTTGCATTTACAATCTGTTGGGTAAGCGACCAACCTAGGTTTAGCAACGACGAAATTTGGCGCAGGTGCCGTAGGAACGCGCCACGGCGCGTTCGTCGTTGAACGATGCCGAACGCGCCTATCGTGGACACGTCGCCCGTACGAGAACGCGCCGTGGCGCGTTCCTGCTGAGCTTCGACCTCCGCCAAAAATTTTATTCAACTGATAAATACCTATTCATAGAAAATCATAGGATTTAAGTTATTAAATTTGTGAAGATTTATTGGCAATCCGTATAACCTGCTTCGCTTCGGCGAGTTAAACTAACGTCTAAGGGTATTATTTTTACTAGCCTGCTTCTGCCTGCGTCACCTGTGTCTCGCCCATTCGCGATGGCCTTATCGGCGGCTTTTCATCCGCTGCTGGTTCCCTCGTACCTATTCTATATCGTTTGCTATCAGTTACCTGGCGTGATTCTGTGGCCGCTGATGCCCGACCGCTGGCTGGTGCTAGGTATTGTGTTTGCGTTTACGTTCCTGCTGCCTTCGCTGGGCACGGGCGTGCTTTACTGGCTGGGTCAGATCGAAACCATCACGCTGGCCGAGCGACAGCAACGGCCATTGCCATTTCTATTGGCGGCCATCAGCTTCGGGGTTGCTACTCTCCTGCTCTACCGGCAAGGCGCGGCCGTCGATCCGTTGTTGGGCCAAATGATGATGGGCATGACGGTAGCCGTTTTCCTTACGTTTCTGATTTCACTGCGCTGGAAAATCAGCGCCCATGCGGTAGGCGTTGGTGGGGCCGTCGGGTTCCTTTCCGTATTGCAAATGAGTGCTTTATCGGGCGAGTCGGGCGTCTGGTGGCTGGTGGCAATTATTCTGCTGGCTGGCGCCGTGATGAGCGCCCGGCTAGCGCTGAATGCCCACACGCCGGGCCAAGTGTGGGCCGGCCTCACGCTGGGCGTAAGTGTAGTGCTGGGCTTCGGCCTAGGTTTGGCTATTGGCTAGATTGTTCATTTCCTGCTGCACCAGCGCCTGCACGGTTGGCAGGTCGTAGTCAGCTTCGCTTTGAATGTGCGGCATCAGGCGCTGCATAATCTGATCCTGGCGCTGGCCGTTGGCCCAGGCCTCGGCGTAAGGCGTGTGCGAAAACGTCACCTGCGTGTAGAGCGGCATCCACTGGTCGGGGTACTGCGCCGAAATCCGGCTTTCAATCTTCTTCCGCAGCAGGAAACGCGGATCGGCTACCCGGTCGCGCATCTCCTCGAAGTTGTACACGGCCAGATCGGCCATAGCGTCAGCATTGGGCTTGCGCTGGCGCTGAAACTCCTGGAAGACCGTTTGCCAGTCGGTGCCGTGCTGATCGAGCAATTCGTCGAGCACCGTGCAGTCTTCAAAGCCCGCGTTCATGCCCTGTCCGTAGAACGGCACGATAGCGTGGGAGGCATCGCCAAGCAACAGCACTTCGTCGGCCAACGACCATGGGAAGCAGCGAATCGTGACCAAGGAGCTGGTTGGGTTCCGGAAGAAATCTTCTTCTAAATCAGACATTAACGGCAACGCATCAGCAAATACTTCGGCAAAGAAAGCACGCACCTGTGGCCCGGTTTGCAGTGCGGTAAACGACTGCGGGCCTTCGTAGGGGAAGAACAGCGTACAGTTGAACGAGCCATCGAGGTTGGGCAGCGCAATCATCATGTACTGGCCGCGAGGCCAGATGTGCAGGGCATTCTTCTCGATCTGCCACGCGCCGCCGGGGCCCGCCTCAATGGTCAATTCCTTGTAGCCGTAGTTCAGGTAGTGCTGAGAGTAGTCGAACCGATCGGTTTTTTGCAGCACACTGCGCACCGCCGAATAAGCGCCATCGGCCCCGAACAAGTGCCGGAACGACCGGACTTGCTCCTGCCCGGTGGTCGTGTCGCGCAGCACCAGCTGCCGGTTACGCAGATCCACAACCTGACACTGTTGATTGAAAGCCAGGCTAATGTGTGGGTTGGCTTCCGCCAGATCGAGCAGCACGCGGTTCAGGCCGTTGCGCGACACCGAATAAATGGCCTGGTTTTCCTTGCCATACGGCTGATACGTGAGCTTGCCCTGCTGGTCGTGCATCACGCGCTGATACATCGGGATGGCCACCGAGCGCACTTGCTCGCCAATGCCGACGCCTTCCAGCGCCCGCCAGCCCCGGTCCGACAAAGCTAGGTTGATGGAGCGCCCTTCGGTGGTGCCCGTTTGCCGCGGGTCGGCGCGCCGCTCGTACACTTCCACCGGGTAGTTCCGCCGCGCCAGATACAACGCGGCCAGCGCTCCGACGAGTCCGCCACCCATCACCGTGAGGGTTTCAGGTTGGGAAGAAACTACAGAATCGGGAAAGGAAGAAGCACTGGACATAAGGAAGCTAGATCAGGACGAAAAACAGAAAAACGCTCGCAATTCACTTATTAGCTGAACAGAAGCACTTTATTAAACCGGAAAAAGACACGATTGGTCGTGAGAACCACCTAGGTTGATCGTAATGCGGCTACGGTATAGAAGTTGAGAAGCTAGGTTTGTCATTATAGTATGAAAGTATTGAATTAAGTAAATACTATGTTCCGCTCCCGCTTTGCCTCCGCCACCCGCTTCTACAAATTGTTCATGCGTCCGAGAAGAATCAGTATACGCCGCAAAAAGCTTGTTGCTGCTGAGCCCGGCGCGGCTACTTCGGCACCGGCGTTTGTCCCGTGCTCCGCAGTAGAAACTACCGCTCGCCCGCTGAGTGTCACCTTGCTGAGAATAGGCGATTACCTCCTCGGTGAGCCTGACTGCCCTACGCTCTACGGCCATCCTGAAATTCGGTATTAGCACTGATCATCAGGCACATCGCACCTAGCTTGTCAGGATGCGGCGAAAGGTAAGGTTAAGCCGCGGCGCAACGACCCGCGCCGTTTTGGGTACCGCGTGGAGCCAGTGCTGCTGCGTAGTTCCGCGCATGAGCAGCAGACTGCCAGAGGTGAGCGGCAACGTAAAAGGCTGCTGGCTAGCCTGCTCAGAGCTGCGCGGCTTGAACCGAAAATTGCGTACTGCTCCCAGGCTCACAGACGCAATAATGGGCACCGGGCCTAGCTCTGGCTCATCATCGGCGTGCCAGCCCATGCTATCCTGCCCGGTTCGGTAGAGGTTGAGCAGCACGCTGTTGAAGAGCGTGCCAGCGGCCGCTTCTACCAGCTGGCGCAAGCGCTGCAAAGCGGGCGTCCAGGGTTGCGGGGCTAGCTTCAGACCAGAGTACTGGTAATGCGCGGCCTGGTCGCCGTGCCAGGCCGTCAGGCGCGGCTGCATCACTTCTTTGCCGAAGAGCCGAATGGGCTCTTGTCGCCACGAAATCGTCTGGGTCAGCTCCCTGAGTAGCGACTCGGCCGCAGTTGGCGTCAGAAAAGCAGGGTCGAGCAACACATCCGCATCAGGCAGCGGCAACGGCACAAGCGACATTAGGAGAGCTGAAAGAGAAAACGCCGGGCACAGCAGGCCGGGCAGCTTGGTTGAATGAAGTGGGATGAAGCTAGGCACCTAGCTTTTCAACGGTTGCGCCTGACCTTAATGCATTGGCAAAGAACCCATCAGCTTACTTAGCTGCTGCGCTGCCAGCACCAGCAGCCCAATTTTGAGAACTGCGCAAATAGCAAAAGGGATGAGCCAGTTACGCGTCTGATACGTGTAGGTGCGCACGTAGCGCGGCCAGAACCAGAAGATGTAGGCAATAATGGCGGGCAGGTCAAACAAGCTTAACAGCCAGGTACTCATGCCATAGCGCTGCACCAGCCAGCTCAACGCCAACATGCCGCCCACGAAATACAGGAGTACAAACAGCACCAGGCGGACCAGCCCGCCCGTACGCCCCAACTGGCGCAGATTCAGGCCCAGCAGCACGCCGCCCGCCAGCATCGAGAATAGCACCGAAAACCAGGTAATCGTGATGGGCGAGTACAGGCGCGGCCCCGTTTCCTCGGCTTCCACCACTTCGGTGCTCTCGTACAACGTACCAATACGCTGATCCTCAGCGTCGAGCCGAACCTGCTGCTCGCGCACTCCCGCTTCCAGCTTCGGCCGGAGTTGCGCGGCGTCGGGGTGCGGGTGTCCCCGGCGGGCCAGCTCATCGAGGGCCGCTAACACGGCATCGTCGCGGTATTCGGCGCGGCTACCAATGTAGCGCTCCAGCTCCGCGTCCGTTTTGCGGGTCATTTTTTCCGCATAATCTTCAGTCATGGCAGTAGGTCAGCGGGCTAACAAGTAAGTGAGTAGGAAGGTATTTACGTAAAACCTGCCTAAATCACCGATAATTCAGTGTGTAACTATTCGGCCTTTGTAGCCCATTGGGCCAGCACCTCGCCCGCCCGCTGCACATCCTGGTACGAATTGTAAAGCGGTACCGGCGCCAACCGGATGACGTTGGGCTCGCGCCAGTCGGCCACAATGCCTGCGGCGGCCAGGTGGTCGAAGAGCTGCCGACCATTCTGGTGCACCAGCAACGACAGCTGGCAGCCCCGCGCCGCCGGCTCCGACGGCGTAATAATCTCCAGCCGCTCGGCCGGGAGCTGCAACCGCCGGATCAGAAACTCCAGATAGGCCGTAAGCTGCTCGCTTTTGCGGCGCAGCGCGCTCATGCCGCCGGCTTCTTCTACCAACGCTAGGGCGGCGCGGTGAATAGCCATCGGAAAAATCTGCCCGTTGGAAAGCTGCCAGCCGGCCGCGCCGGGCATCGGCTTAAAGCCTTTTTTCATCTGAAAGCGCTCGGCGGGGTCGTGTCCCCACCAGCCGGCAAGGCGCGGTAAATCAAACTGATAGGCGAATCGCTCGTGCACAAACACGCCCGACGTGCCCCCAGGACCCGAGTTCAGATACTTGTAGGTACACCAGCAGGCAAAGTCCACATCCCAGTCGTGCAGGTGCAGCTCGATGTTGCCGGCCGCGTGGGCCAGGTCGAACCCCACAGTAGCACCCACCGCGTGCCCGGCCTTCGTAATTGTCTGCATATCAAACACCTGCCCGGTGTAGTAGTTGATGCCCCCCAGCAGCACCGTGGCCAGCGAGTCACCTAGCTCCTGAATCTTGGCCTCAATATCCTCGGTGCGCAGCGTGTGCTCCCCCGACCTAGGTACCAGCTCCACAATGGCATCATCGGGGGCAAAGCCGTGCAGCTTTACCTGCGACTCCAGCGCGTACTGATCGGAGGGAAACGCGCCGCCTTCCATCAGCACCTTGTAGCGCGTGGCCGTAGGCCGGTAGAAGGATAGCAGCAGCAGGTGCAGGTTGGTGGTCAGGTTGTTCATCACCACCACTTCCAGCGGCTTGGCTCCTACCACGCGGGCCGTGGCGGGGGCCAGCGTTTCGTGATAGTGCATCCAGGGCGAGGTGCCATGAAAATGCCCCTCCACTGCCCGCTGCTCCCACGCCTCAAACTCCTGCTCCACAGCTGCGCGGGCCGCTTTCGGCAGCAAGCCCAACGAGTTGCCGCACAAGTAGATACTCTCACCTCCGTTCGGGCCGGGCGGAATATGAAAACGGCTGCGGAAGTTCCGCAGCGGGTCCTGAGCGTCGAGCGAAGCGGCGAAGTCGGGCGTAGGTTGGAAGGTCATAGGAGGTAAAGATAGGCAACTGGGCGGAGTCATGTCCGTCCGGCGCCCACCTATCGGCCAGTAGGCTAGGTTCCGCAGACCTAGCTTTCACGCATTTCGCTTTGGTTACGACGGAACAGGCGCTGGTGGCGCCATCACCGTGCCGCAGTTCTGACAGGTGCGCTTCTCCTCCGATTGCCAGAATCGGTTCATGATAGGTGGCAGTTGCGCAACGATGTCGGTTATCTCGGCGTATTCTTCGTAGAGCTTGTGGCCGCAGTTTTCGCAGAACCACAGAAAACCATCCTGCTCACCGGGCTGCCGGTAGCGCTCCAGCACCAAGCCCACGGTGCCGGCAGGTCGGCGCGGCGAGTGCGGCACGCCGCCGGGCAGCAGAAACATCTCCCCCGCCCGGATTGGTATGTCGACCGGCTGCCCGTCCTCAATAATCTTGACAACGATGTCGCCCTCTATCTGCAAGAACAGCTCCTCACCTTCGTCGTAGTGGTAATCTTTCCGGGTATTCGGCCCGCCAACTACCATCACGATAAAATCCTTGTTGTCTTTGAAAACCTGCTGATTACCAACAGGTGGCTTGAGCAGATGACGGTGTTCATCAATCCACTGCTGAAAGTTAAATGGACGGGCAACGGGCATATAACAAAAGGTTAACAGAGCCAAAAAAGTAGCCCTAAGCTAGTCTAAAATCGAAAAAACAGCTGCTCCGACTCACAGACCTAGTCTGCTTGCGCAGCGGCAAGCAACGCCACGGCTATGTAGCAACAAGCCTGATTACGCCACTACCACCAGAAAGTACCTGAAATTAACAGATGCGTTATAATGATATAGTTAGCTTGTATTCAGCCGTCGTATGTATGTTTACTTCCGCTTGAAGTATTTTTGCCTGTAAACTTCCTTTGGCCGTGCAGCCTTCTCTTTTTTCCCCCTCTTCTCTCGTTGGTCAGCGGGCCTTAGTTGGCGGCAGTACGCAAGGCATTGGCCGGGCCGTAGCCGAGGTACTCGCTCAGATGGGAGCCACCATCACGCTGTTGGCCCGCAACGAAGACCGCTTGCGGCAAGTAGCAACTGAGCTGCCGGTTGTGGCTAATCAAGCTCACGATTTCATCGTTGCGGATTTCTCGACGTCTGCCGCCGTAGCCAGCCAGGTAAACGCCTACTTAGAAAGGCATCCGGCATGCTTCGATATTCTGATCAATAATACCGGCGGGCCAGCCGGCGGACCTATCCTACAAGCATCGCCGGAGGCTTTTCGGGCGGCTTTCGAGCAGCACGTAGTGTGCAACCAGGTACTAGCCCAAGCGGTAGTACCGGCTATGCAAACCCGGCGCTATGGCCGTATTATCAACATCATCAGCACGTCGGTGAAGCAGCCGCTTCCAGACCTAGGTGTCTCTAATACCGTGCGGGCGGCGGTGGCTAACTGGGCCAAAACATTGGCTAATGAAGTAGCCGCACTAGGTATTACCGTCAATAATGTGCTGCCTGGCGCTACCGTCACGCAGCGGCACACGTCCCTGATCGAGCAGCGCGCCGCCAAAACGGGGCAATCGGTAGCTACTATTGAAGAAAACCTACTCAAGCTCATTCCCGTTCAGCGCTTCGGCCAATCAGAGGAAGTGGCGGCGGCCGTGGCTTTCCTCGCTTCTCCGGCAGCAGGCTACATCACGGGCATCAACGTACCCGTTGATGGCGGCCGGACTGGCAATCTGTAACTTACGCGTAATCAGCCTCCTAACTAATTTGCATTTTGGTAAAGTTCGACAAGCTCTCTATCATCATCCCAGTTTACAACGAAGCGCGCACCATCCACCAGATTCTGGATGTACTGCGCGAGCTTGAGCTGGTAAATAATATTCAGAAAGAGATTATTCTGGTTAATGACTGCTCTTCCGACAACTCGGCAGAGGTAATCACCGCCTACATAGCCCGCCACCCGGAGATGGGAATGCGCCTTCTTCAGCACGCCGTCAACCAGGGCAAAGGTGCCGCCCTGCATACCGGCATTCGTGAAGCAACCGGCGACTACGTCATCATTCAGGATGCCGACCTGGAGTATGATCCGGAAGAGTACAACATCATGTGCAAACCAGTACTCAAAGGGTTTGCGGATGTCGTATTTGGCTCGCGCTTTATGGGCGGCAATCCGCACCGGATTCTGTTCTTCTGGCACAGCATCGGCAATAACATCCTGACCTTCCTGTCCAACATGTTCACCGACCTGAACCTGACGGATATGGAGACTTGCTACAAGCTCTTCCGCCGCGACATTATTCAGGGGCTGAAGCTGGAAGAAAAGCGCTTTGGCTTCGAGCCGGAAGTGACGGCCAAAGTAGCCAAAGTACCCAATGCCCGCATCTATGAAGTTGGCATCAGCTACTACGGCCGCACGTACGCGGAAGGCAAAAAGATTGGCTGGCGCGACGGGTTCCGGGCTATCTACTGCATCGTGAAATATGGTTTATTTCAGGCCTAACCTAGGTCCTGAAACAAGTCAGTCGTACGCTAGCGGTGTCGCAGCACCGTCACGGTAAGGTTATCGATGAGAACGGGCTGAGTTGAGCCATTCTGAAACGCGTACACCGACACCTCATCGTCGGGTTGCGCATCGGCTGATACCTTGCTGAAAAACTGCACCTCATCCCACACCTTTGGCGTGCCGCCATACACCGTCGACACTTCCCCTACCTTGTTCATCAGGCGCATACCTTTCCACTTATAGGTCTGGCCGTTGCGCTTGAATTCAATAACCAAGCTAGGCATCTGATTGATGTCCCAGGCTTTATCCGGAAAGAATGCCTGCGCGCGGGCCTCAATCCAGTCGCCGGGCTGCACTTGCAGGTCGCCTAGTCGCTGGCGGTACGTAGGGCTGTAGGGATGTTGCGCGTCTACCTGAAATACAGGTGCTACCAACGCAAAGTCGTTGGTGACGCCCGCGGCTGACTCCTGGCTGAAGTTATTGAAGTAAACTACTTCCGACACGTAGCGCGAGCGGTCCGGATCGGCTTCGTTCGTATCAAACTTGGTCAGGTCGGCTTTGGTGAGGTGCGTTTTGCCGAGAATGGCGAAGTAGTAGCGCCGGGTCATGTGCTCGGGCATAAAAATGCCTTCCTGCCGCTGCCAAAGCTGAAAACCATTTAGAGCAGTGAGTAGTATCAGCACACTGGCTGTAAGCACGCGCACGGCCACGCCCCGCCGGAATAAGGTCTGCAAACAGAACCCTAGCGGCAGACTGAGCAGTGGGTAGGTCTGCACCATGGTCCGGGAGCCAAAGCTATCCATGTACCACCAGCACCACCAGCTGTAGGCGATGTAGACGTGCAGGCTTAGGTACAGAGTGACCAGCCAGAACCAGTCGCGGCGATGACGCCACAAAACGAACAAGCCGACCAAGGCAAACACCATCACCGGCGTGTAGGTCAGCCAGCCGTTGTCGAAGCTCAACAAGCCGGGGTACAGCTTCGGATGCAGGAAGTCGAAACTCTCCCCTGGGTACGAGTCGTACGTCCAGTGCCCCGAGGTATGATGCCAGTAAAGCAGCTGAGGCACCATAATCACGAACACGCCCAGGCCAAAGCAAATAACTTGCAGCCTGTTTGCCCACAATAGCTGAATCCGAGCCTGCAAGTCAGCCCGCGATGCTACGCCCAGCAGCAGTGGCACCAGCAGAATAATCACCTCCGTGGGGCGGATCAGGACAGCTAACCCAATGGTCAGGGACAAGCCCAGGATGTAGCGCAACCTAGGTCGCTGAAGCCAGTAATGGGCTAGCAGCAGCGTAGCCGTGTGCAGCACAAAGAGGAAGTTGTGCGAATACAGGCTTTTGAAGACGGCATAACATAGGTAGTTTGTGGTGCAGTACACCACCACGAGCAATAGCGCCGTGAGGGCATCGCCGAAATAAAGCAGCAGCAGCCGGCGCAATAGAACCAATCCTAGCAGCGCATAGACCAGCCCGGCGGTGTAAGCAGCCAGCTGGTAAGGCAGCGAGTACCCATCAGCTGGGTAAGCCGACGAGAGATACTTCGTGTAGATATGAGCGGCGGCAAAGAAAGGAGCATACAGAATGGATAAACCCATCGTGTATTTGATGACGTAACGATCCGGCTCCGTTCGGGCCCGTGACACTTCGTAGTTGCCCAGCGGATGCGCCGGGTTGCCGCGGTTTGTCAGATCATATTTGTCCAGAATCGGGGTTACAAAACCTAGCCCCGCTATATCGTGATAAACAAAAGTCGCGGGCAGATAGAGGTAGTAGCCAAACACGTCGTACTTCGTGACACGCAGATCGGCCCAGCTGTCTACCGCTACAAACATGCGCAGCAGCACGGCCATCACCAGCCCCATGCTGAACAGTGAAAGCGGCGCCCGCAGTCGCACTGTGGGCGTTGGCAAAGATGTCGGTAGCGAATAAGAACCCAGCATTCCGTAAGTAGAGTAAGCCGTCGGCAATCAATAAGGTTGGTAGCAAGCTAATTAGGCCAAGAAAACCTAGCTATTCTTCGTTCAGAATCATCAGGTCGTCAATGTAAGCCGGCTGTATGCTGCTGCCCCGCCACAAATACACCTTTAGCACGTCGCTGTAAGCTGCTTCAGCGGGCAGGCTCACCGTCTTCTCTACCTGCACCCACAGATTATAGTGCTTGGCCTCCTTTGCCAGCTCCAGGCCCTCCCACAGCAATTGCTTATTAGTACCCGCCTGCTTCAGCTCCGTCACCAGGAAAGGCGTCGCCTTACTGTTCGACAGGTTCACCCAGGCTTTGATTTTCAACTTCTTAGGAATACGCGCCGCTACTTTACCCAACTGCTTGCTGTACCCGGTGCTGAACTCGATAGCAGGATCTACCTTCGCCGAGTATTTCCCCGAGTGGGCCTGCTCCGTCGTGAGCGAAGCTAGGTATTGGTCGCTGCCCATCCACCCATCCAGTTCTTCGAAGCTATTGTGCGTGATAAGGTTAGCAGGCAATTGCGTTTGCTTTTCGGCGCAGGCTGCCACTCCTGCCGTCAGCAGGAGATAGAGCAGTTTTCTCATACGATTTGGGTGATAAACTTTACTTTTGAACGTAGACTAATGCTTGTTCCGCAATTTATGTAGTCAACTACTTTATTCGGAATATCGACAAAACACGTCGTTTTCCTGCTTCTAAGCGTGCTACCTCATTCTGGTACGGGTAAGGCTCGGGGTGCCAGCGGTAAGTGGTCATGAAGTAGTCGGCCTTTTCAGGCTCAGCCACAAACTTGATTCGCTCAGCAGCATACTCATCCAGCATCCAGCGGTTCAGCTCGACACTACCTTCCATGGGAGCATTCACATAGATCACCGGGCGGTCGTCGTGCTTCGTAATCCATTCCAGGCCCCATCGGTAGCTTAGCGACCAGTAGTCCATTTCGAACTTTTGCTCAAGATGCCGGCCTGGAAGGAAGTTGAAATAAACTTGCTGTTGCGGATGGAGCCAGGCTATTTGGGCGGCAGTAGTCACGATTGACAAAACCAGCAGGCTGCGCATCAGCTTCGGCCAGTACGTGGCCCACTGACCCTGTGGCTTCCAGCGAAACAAGGCTACCAGGCCCCGCATAGCCACCAGCAAGAACGTAGGATAAATAAAGTAGAGCTGGCGCCAGCCATCATACAGCACCGACCGCAACACGACTACCGCCAACAGGGGCGCCAGTGTGAGCCCCAGGAACAGCAGATCCTGCCACTCCTCGTCGGAACCATAAAGCACTCGCCAACCACGACGTTTCAGCTCGCGCCAGATGCAGATTACGCCTGTAATGAAGGCAACTACATATAGCACAGGCGTGGTTATAAAAATCCAGATGAGTGCATAGTGCCAGGGTAGGCTTGCTGCCGACACCATCCGGCCCATATACAACACCTGACCACCCCACCGAAACTTAGCCATCTTGTGAAAAGCATCGAGGAAGTTTTGCAACGGCGCATCCCAGAGGTAAGGCCAGAACCCGACGACCAACGCGGGTAGTAGCATCAGGTAGAAGCCAGCACCGATAGCTAACCGCCCGGTTCCGTACTGCTGGTACTCGCCGCGGATGGTTCGCAGGGCGAGCATTGCTATTGTGGCCAGGGGTAAGAGCACCCCCATAATGCGCACGTCGATAGTGATGGCGCACGCCAGGGCATGCCACAAGGCGCGCCCAAGCGTGGGGCGCTCAATGAAGCGTACGGCGGTGTTGGTACCTATCGCGAAGAGCGCCATAAAGACGGCATCTTTGTCGTTATAGAAAAACTCGGCGAACAAGCGCGGACTCAGCACCAAGAACAGTGCACCTAGCAATCCTAGCCGCCAGTTTTTAAATCGGCGGGCCACCAGCTGATACACAGCCCCTACACCCCCCATGCACACCAAGAATGTGCAGAGATGCCTGAACCAAAAAATGGATCGTTGGCTCTCCAAGCCGAGCAGCCGCTCGAAGAACGAGACCGGCATCTCGAAGGCTACGCCATAATCCCGGTCATAATAATCACGCAGGTCGTACTGCTGATAGTAGGCAAATGCCTGCTCATCTCGCTGCACGAACTCCGGCCAAAACATATCGCACACGTGCTTCAGCGACAGCATCCCATTGTGCCGGCTTTGGTTCTCATCAACCGACAACCCGTAATCACGCACTAGCAATAGTCCGACAAGCAGTAGCAGGCTAAAGAAAGCTATTACGATGGGACGCCGCCAACGGTCGGCAGCAGAAACTGTATAATCGATCATAGTGTCGTTTACTGTTCTGCAAAGTAACTAGGCTAGGAGCATTTCTCCTGAGCCAGTATGCATTATCGTGCTGCTGTGTAACGCGAGCTACTTACCTCAGGATGACTTCCATTATACAATGCACGTGTTCTTGCCCTGCTACACTGAGCTTAACTGCGTTTGAAATCCTGTTCCTATCTTCGTTCGGGCTTTGCTCTGCCCGGTTCATTTTCCTTTTCTCTACTGCTACTTATTAGCTTACATGTTTTTACCGAAACGATATGCCTCCGCACAGCTTACTTGGACAGGCATCTTCTGCTTCCTGGTGTTGCTGGTGCTGGCTGGTCATTTTTACTTAGAGCGGATAGCATACCTAGACTTATCCTTGCACGTATTCGACTTCCTCAAAAAGGATAGCTTTTGTATTCAGAATAACCGTTTTGTAGCAGCTGTAACTCAAGTCTGGCCTTTACTAGGGCTCCGTAGCGGTTTACCGCTCGATACAGTGCTACGCCTGTACTCTTTAGCCTTCATCGGCTACTATTTTGCCGTGTTTCTAATCAGTGCTTACGTGTTCAAAAATGAACATGTAGCCTTAGTGGTACCGCTATTATTCACACTGCTCATATCCAATACTTTTTACTGGGCTCAATCGGAGTTCCCGCAAGCACTGGCCATGCTGCTGCTGTATTACGCCGGCGTCGCTCGCTTGTCACCGCTGCCCTACAACTGGCGTACGCTGCTTCTGATACCGCTCATACCCGTTTGCATCTACGGTCACCCTTTGCTGCTACTGCCATTCTTCTTTTTGTGGGGCTATGATTATTTACTTAATCGTCGCTTCACGGATTGGCTTTATTATCTAACCTTAGGTATTGCCTTATTTAGCTACTGGCTACGCGTCCATAATATCGCAGCTGATTCTTACGAAGGACAGCGACTAAATCTCTGGGATAACTTAGTGCAGTTTTATCCTAATTACTTTTCGTTGGCAAGTAACACAGAGCTTTTACTACTCTGCCGAACCCGCTACTACATGCTACCCATTTTACTGGTTATTATCACCGGTTTCTACATCTGGCGGAAACCGGTGGGCTGGGGATGGCGCCTAGCCTGGTTATGGGCCTTTGTAGTGGGATACGCGGAGATAGTTGCCATTACTCATCCTGATAACACAGACGTTACGTATCTCGAAAACCTGTACCTACCCCTAGGTCTGTTTGTAGCCGTACCGCTGGCGATGGAGCTTCTACCAACCGTAGGAATGCGCTGGTATCGGCTGGCGACGGGCGTTCTTGTGGTTGTATTCTGCAGCCGTCTGTTCGCTATCTGGCAAGCGCATACGCCTTTCACAAAGTATGTGAATTGGCTGGAGAGCACCATTGCGTATACCAGACAATTTCCGGAGCATAAATTTATTATTGATCAGGCCAACCTTGACCCTTATCATCAGCGCTCCGAATCGTGGGCTTCTCCTTTTGAGTCTCTGCTGCTCAGTGCACGCTACAGCCCTGATTCTGTCCAGCATGTATTTGTTACCAATGAAGTACCGGTTCTGGTGGCGCGCTCTACCCAACCTAACGCTATATCAACCCCTTGGGGAGGGACAACAGGGTACGCCGACCTTCCGTGGCAATATATCCGGCTACAACCATCCAACTACCGTAATCTAAATACACCACCCCCAGCTGACACGACGGCTTTATCTTCTTACATTACAGAACGCCAAACAGCTAAGCTAGCTTTTGTAGCGCTTTCGGCTCCTTTACGGGCTAATAAGGTTCGCTTGCTGACGCTACAGATTACCAGCCCGGCTGGTAAGGTATTGAACTCTGGCTTACAGACGCCTTATCCAACGATGCTTACGTATCGTTATTTCTCCTCAGGCAATTGGCCCCAAGCTGCTGATATACGCTCAACCCCACTGGAGTTAGATATTGTCGGTAACTGGACTCAAGATATGTCAATTGTTGGTCCGCACGAGCCGGGCAAGTACCTTCTGGAGGTAGTTCTCACAAGCCAGAACTATCGTGACTGGCCCGTCCGATTGCGTGTGCCAGTGGAAGTTAAGCCTTGATTAACGAGAACCTAGGTCAAAAAGAAGAGCGCCATTCCTCTGAGGAATGGCGCTCTTCTTTTTGACCTAGGTTCTCGTTAGTCCAAAATGGTGAGGCTGACATCATCAACGTAGTTAGGCTCAGAGCCCGCTCCACGCCACAAGAACAGACGCAGGTGCTGGGTGTACACCAGATTATCAGGCAGCGTTATATCCTTGCTCACCTTCACCCACTTATTAAACTCTTTAACTTCGCTTTCTAAGTAAATGCCATCGCCGGCAACCGGCTTGTTATCCTGCGCAGGATCTACGATCTGTATCCCTAGCACCCCTTTAGCGTTCGGATTCGGCCTGAAGGCCCAAGCTTCCAGGCGAACTTTCTTGAGTTTACGAGGGCTGATCTGTCCTAAAACGGCATCGTAAGTCAAGCTAAAATCGTGGCCATTGCTTACCTCCAAAGCATACTTACCAGAGTGAGCTCTTGTCTTAGTAAGGGTTGCTTGGTCGCCGCCCACCCAACCTGCTAATGACTCAAAGTCATTCGCGGTGATAGTATTTGGACCAGCAGTTAATTCGTCATCGGATGAGCAAGAAGATATAAAGCTTGCCAGCACCAGAAAACAGAAGAAGTTTTTCATACTATTAACCAGGATATTAAAAAAATGAACGGGCGAAAGTAGGTAGAAAATGCTCAGACTCAAAATGCTACCTTCCTATTGGTGCAACCTGCTAAGCAGTTCAGAAAGCACTAGTTGGCTTCTTTTTGCATCTGCTTCATACGCTGATAGCCATACTGTACTATAGCTGAGCCGTGCTCAGCAACCAGCAACAAGGCAGCAAATGGCAGCAGCCACGATATGCGCCCTTGCAGCCGGTCGAGCACGTTAGCCAGCGCCCCCGTTACGAAGGCATTACATACGATACCTAGCCCTAATACAACAACCATTGGTATCGTTGCGGGAGCTAGACGCAGGCGTAAGGGAGTAGTAAGCAACACGCCTAAAGCTACCAGAGCCCATAAGTGTGCTCCATAAACACGTTCATTCAACGTAGTGAAGCTCAGCTGCCCTCGGTTTTGAAGAGAATTCATGTACTTCTTCAACTCATATGGAGCAAAGCGCTGCACACTCCGGTAAGGATTAGAATCCTCCCGGCTCGGCTGCAATCCATCGCCATGACCAATATGCGTGAGCTGTCGTAAGGTTGACTGGATACCATCCGAAAGCAGATAGGGATAATAGCTCGGCGACGTTAGAATCTGCCGGATGATCAGGTTGTACTCCTCCCGCACCGCATTCCAACCGCCGGCTTTGCTCAAAGGACCATTTCCATCCCAGATAAAGCCAATAGCATCATTGGGCAACTTATCACGGAAGGGACAGAGGGTGTAGCTGTTAGCAGGACCGCAATTCTCATTAAGGAACTTATCGATTACACCAGCCTCCACTAAACGCGCCACCAGGAAAGCGTGGGAAGCACGCGAAATGGTGAACTCGCCTCCAAAATGTGCGTGAATGGCTGGTAGAGTAAGCCAACCGGATAGTACCACCACCGTTGTTAGCAACCATGTTGTCCACCGGACTAACTGCTTACCAAACAGCCTTGTTGCCAACGCTATTCCGCCAAACCCTAATATTACCAGGGTATAAGTAAGCATATTGGAGTTGTGCATCATCTCCGAAGCCAACACAATAGCTAGCAGTAAACCAACTTCTATCTTCGATTGCTGGCGTCTTATCAATACCAGACCTAGCGCAAGTAGCCCAATCGGGGTGAATATGTCCGGCATCAATTGACTTGAATACCAGGAAACGCCCGTTGTCCATGCCGTAAGAGCCACTAGTGCAACTCGCCAGAATGGGTGCGTGAAACGCGGAACAAAAACCTCTACGTAACGCAACAGGAGCCAGGCTAGCAGTAAGCTCTGAAAGAAGGTCACAAACCAGAGCGTCTTCTTGAAGCCAGTGACAAGGATGAACAGCCCATAGGTAATAGGACGATCATCAGGCACATTGAAGGATAATGCGCTATCAATGTAAGTTCCTGTATCGGGCGTAACGAGTGGATAGCCGTTATACAAGCCGGCACTGATAAGTACTAACCCACTGAGCAGCAACCAAAGCAACTTCGTGGGCAAACCAGACTGAAAGCGCATAAAAGAACTTAAAAAAAACCGCTTGTAATAAGGGCTTCATCAACAGCTATCAGCGAAGCTGAGATGCGATACTACATTCTTCTAGTTAGGCTGCCACCAGGATTGAGGCATCCAGAAGATGGAATAAAGCCTTAGCCCATCTGCTTCAAAGCGCTTGATTTCATTCCTGTCCGTGTAAGGCTCAGGGTGCCAGCGGTAGTTGGTTATAAAGTACTCCGCATCGGCATCGCTGTGTACCACCTCTACCCGGTTGCGCTCAGCAGGAGGCAGCATACCTACGCTTAGTTCAATGGGTTGCCAATCCGGTCCTCTTACTTTGATTCGCGGGCGATGATCGACAGACATAATATACTCCAAGCCTCGCAAGTAGCTCAACCCCCAGTAGTCTACCTCTAATTTGTTTTCAATATTCTTGCCTGCTAAAGCATTGAAGTAAACATTCTGATACGGATGCGCCCGTACCATCCGGAAGAGCACGTATCCCATGCTTACGGCTGTAAGCAGCAAGATCGTTGTTGCCCACTGTTTGGAAAGCAGACCTAGGTTACTCGGTCGCCAGTGCCAAGCCAATAACCAGCCCCGCAACGCAATCAGAAGCATCGCTGGATAGATAAAGTAAAGCTGTCGCCATCCATCATAAAGCACGGAGTGGAAGACGATAACAGCAAACAAAGGTCCTACAACCAACGCCAGGAAGAGCACATCCTGCATTTCCTGTTCTCCCTGCCAGATGCGCCAATTACGCCGCAGAAACTGAAGCATAATCCTGCCCGCGCCCAGCAAAAAGCCTAGCAGATATAGGATGGGGGTAGTAATACAGATCCAGACCAGCGCATAGTGCCAGGGTATCTCAGAAGCCAGCATCGACTCGCCCAGGTAGAACACCTGGCCGCCCCATCGAAAGTTCTTCATGTTATTGAAAGCCTGACCTAGGTTCCCCGCCGGATCTGGCCAGAGATAAGGCCAAAAGGCGGTTACAAGCGCACTCGTTAGAACCAGGTATAAGCTTCCTGTCAGCAGCGCTGTCTGTGGTTTAACTTCACCGTGCAGCACCTTAACTACCAAGAAGCTCACGGTTAGTACTGGCAGCAATACGCCCATGATACGCACATCAATAGCTGCCATACAGGCTAGGGCATGCCAAGCCGCCCGACCTAGGGTAGGTCGTAGTAGAAAACGTACACCGGTATTGGTTGCAACAGCAAATAATGCCATGAATACGGCATCCTTGTCGTTGTAGAAAAACTCAGCAAAGAGCCGCGGGCTTAAAACAAGCCACACCGCACCCAACAGCCCTAAACGCCAATCATTGAAGCGACGCTTGCCTAGCTGATAGAGCGCTATTACGCCGCCAAAGCTCACCAAAAAGGTCATCAGATGCCGCAGCAGGTATTGCTCTCTGGTATCATCGATATGCAATAGCCGCTCCAGCAAACATACCGGTGTCTCGAACAAAATTCCGTAATCACGGTCGTGGTAAGTAGCCAGTTCCTCTACCTTATCAAAGGTCGGATCTTGCGCCACAAAAGATGGTGCCCAGATGTTTGCGACATGCTTGAGCGTCACCATCCCATTATCACGGCTTATTGCCTCATCAACCGAAATCCCATAATCGTCGTATATAAATAAGCCAAGAACGAATAGTAAACCAAAGAAGATCAGAACTAATGGAGAGGGCCGGCCTTTAGAGCGGTCGAAACTATTCGTCATGGTAATCTTGAATGAAGTAGATAGGGCGGTTCTGGTTTTCACGATAAATCCGGAACACATATTCGCCTAGTACACCTAGGAAGAGGAGCTGAATAGATCCGATAAAATAAATGCTCAACTCCAGCGAGGACCAACCAAAGGGAGCAACGCCTAAAGCTTTGCTAATCAAGACCCAGATACCGCCCAGCAGAAAGACGATCATGCCGAACAAGCCCGTATAAAGACAGATTTTGATGGGCAGATCGGAGAAGGAAAACAGCGCGTCAAGAGCTAGGGCAAACAAGCGCTTGTAGGACATTTTGGGCAGCGTGCCGTCGTGCCTGGCTTGGCGAGCATAAGCTACCGGCAACTGACGAAAGCCGATGAAGGCCCGCAACCCAGGCAGGTAGCGGTTCTTTTCGTGTAGCGACAAGAAGGCATCCAGCGCTTTGCGGTTCAGCATGGAGAAGTTGCCGACGTTGTCGCTCTGCTTCAGGCGGGAGAAGTTGCTGAAGATGCCGTGAAAGCTCTTGATCAATAGCTGACGGCCCCAGCCTTCGGCCCGGTCGGTGCGCTGCCCGTAGGCTATATCGCACTCGTTGGTACGGAGCATCTCATACATGCGCGGCAGGAGTTCCGGGGGGTCTTGCAAGTCGCCGTCCATCATGGCCACGTACTGCCCTTTGGCGGCGTGCAAACCAGCGGTGTAAGCAGACTGGTGACCAAAATTGCGCGATAGAACAAGTACCTTCAGGCGCGGCTCCGTTGCCCGTGCTGCCAGCAGACGAGGCAACGTCTGGTCCCGGCTTCCGTCATCCACACAGATCAACTCGAATGCGGGTGTAATGCTCTCTAAGGCTGCTAAACAGCGCTTTAGCAATGTATCGATGAGCCCTTCTTCATTGTAGACCGGGACCACTACCGATATAAGGGGATCAAGCATGTACTTTAACAATAAGTAGTAGATGGGTAAAGGTAAGCAGATGTCATGGTTTTGGACACATCTGACTATCATCTGGTTCTGGTTCTTCGTGCTGCTAAACTCACCTCCGCTTCGGCACAATGCGTTGCTGCTGCTAAAGTACAGGTAGCAGTGCTTATTGTGACAGTGCCAGCACCCGATTTCACCACTTCACCTGTAGCTTTCCGCCACGGACTCCTTGGTTCGCCGTTACCTGGCTCAGGTAGTTACCAGGCAAGGCCTCCCAGAGGCCTCCCGGCCAGAACGCCAGCACGACGAAACGTTAGGGGGCATTACCAATACAAGCAGCTTTATCGGAAACCATCTGGCACATTTGAGCAGGTGAAGCAGGAGCAGAGGTGCGGTGCTTACTCCTGTACAGTTTTCCAGCGGCTACTAAGCTAGGTGCTACCAGCAAATAAGTTTTATTCTGCCTGCCTACCGAGTATCCTTGTATTCGTTTTTCAGCGGCTGAGATTCACCCGATATCTACTCAGCTAGCTCATTCCGGTAGTAGTTTAGCTGTCAGAACGTTGCTGATCACTCCTTTTTCGATAACCCATTTCGCTATTCTTCCCTTTGGATCTTTCTGTTGTTATTCCGATCTATAATGAAGAGGCAAATATTCATGCTCTTTATGACCGCTTGTGCCGTGTGCTAGACGCTATGCGTATAAGCTACGAGTTGGTCTTCGTCAATGATGGCTCGCGCGACCAGTCATTGGCGTTGATTCACACCTTAGCTAGCCGCGACCCACGCGTACGCTACATAGACTTCAGCCGCAATTTTGGGCACCAGATAGCTGTCACGGCGGGGCTCGACCTGTCGTCCGGTGCAGCAGCGGTTATCATCGATGCTGATTTGCAAGACCCGCCCGAACTAATACCTGAACTCCACCAGAAGTTACAGCAGGGCTACGAGGTGGTATATGCCAAGCGACGCTCGCGCCAGGGCGAAAGCGCTGCCAAGAAGCTGACGGCTAAAGTCTTTTACCGGCTCCTGACTAGTATCACCAACATTTCAATTCCAGTAGACACGGGCGATTTCCGTGTCATTTCGCGCAAAGTAGTCGAAGCGCTCAAGCAGATGCCGGAGCAGAACAAGTTTATCCGGGGGCAGATCTCCTGGATTGGTTACCGGCAAACCTGCGTGGAATATGACCGGGCCGAGCGTGCCGGTGGTGCCACGGGCTACACGTATAGCAAAATGATTCGGTTGGCACTAGACGGCATCACCGGCTTTTCCGATGCGCCACTGAAAGCGGCTACCATCAGCGGCTTTCTGGTATCAAGCATTGCCTTTCTGGTGATGCTCTACACATTGTACGCACGCTTTGTAAGCCACGACTACCAGCCGGGCTGGGCCTCGCTGATGATCAGCATTCTGTTTTTGGGTGGCGTACAGCTAATTGCCGTTGGTATTATCGGCGAGTACATTGCGCGGTTGAGTGCAAACGTGCGGCAACGTCCGCTTTATATTATTTCCGATACCAACATGCCAATGCCTCATTCCACAGATCCGGGCACAGGTGGTGAAAGCACGGGAGCCTAGGTTAAAACGACCAGACATGGTAGCTTCCTAGCTTTTACATCAGCCCCATGGATGCACATTTCACTGATGCAAGGGCATAGTTCCTGAGCGTCTTAGGTAGGTTTTAAATAGGGCTTATCTCTATTCTCTCAGCAAAAAAATCAGATCTGACAACCCTACTATTTGCGTTGCCTGATCCCTGCTAAAATTAGTACTTTTGCGGGTGTTCGTTCCAAAAAAGCCATCCGTTTCTGACCTCGCTCCGTGGCAGCGCTGGGCACCTCTCGCCCTGCTGCTTGGTCTTTCTTTCTTTCCACTCTTCTGGCTACTCGGCAGCCTACCCGTGCAAGCCTGGGATGAGGCGCGTACTGGGCTTAATGGCCTGGAAATCTGGCGCTACCATGACTGGCTGGTGCTGCGCCATAATGGGCAACCCGACCTCTGGAACAGCAAGCCTCCGTTGTGGCCCTGGATATTAGCGGTGAGTTTCCGCCTACTTGGTGCCACAGAGCTAGGTCTGCGTTTGCCCTCTGCACTGGCAGCGCTGGCTACCATGTGGCTGCTGTATAGAGCGGGGCAACGCTGGCTGGGTAGTTCCTTGGCTGGCTTGCTGGCTGGCCTGATTCTGCTCACTACGCAAGGCTATGTTCAGTTGCACGTAGCCCGGAGTGGCGACTTCGACACCCTTTTGACTTTGTGGACAACTGCGGGTGCGCTAGCCTGGCTTGCTTACCTAGGCACAGGTCGTAACCGCTGGGCGTGGGCTACCGGTATTTTTTTCTCACTGGCTGTTTTCACCAAAGGTATTGCGGGTGTCCTATTTGGCCCAGGCTTATTGCTAGCAGCTTTGCTTACGGGTCACGTATCGCGCCTGCGTCGTTCGGCACCGTGGCTGGCAGTAGGGCTAGTAATTTTAACGGCTGGTAGCTGGTACGCTTTGCGCGAGATGATAGCACCGGGGTACCTAGCGGCCGTGTGGCAATACGAAGTAGGCGGACCTGCGGCGGCGGAGCTTGAAGGTCACCATCATACTCTGGGATGGTATCTGAGCGCCATTGTTCAACGAGAATTTACGGCTTGGCTTATTCCAGCCTTGCTGGGCTGGCTGCTTAGCGCCTGGGCACCACGCACTAGCCGAAGTTGGCTCCTGGGGCGTTTTACAGCCTCGGTAGCGGGGTGTTTCTTACTTGCCATCTCGCTGGTCAAGACAAAGTTGGGGTGGTATGATGCTCCTATATTTCCCTTGCTGGCTCTGCAAGCAGCTGCTGGTCTGGTCTGGACGGGCCGCATACTAGCGGCGCACTTAAAGCAGCGGCCGCAGTTTAATCAACGACTGGTGGGCGTCTTGAGTATTGCCGTGCTTCCCTACTACGCTCAGCGGCAGTTCATCCGCGACCTAGACAAGCATCGGCTCGACAACCCTCAGCTTTTGTATGGACGCCACTTACGTGCGCAGCACCAGCAGCTTCCTACCCTCACGAACTACGTGCTAGTTACCGATGGAGCTTTCAATGATAGTCCCGTCTTTTATCGTACGGCTGCTGAGTTCAACTACAATCATCAAACTACTTCCATCGCTTCGTGGGACCTAGGTTGGCTGCGCCCTGGTCAGACGGTTGTCGCGTGTGGGGCCAAAGCGTACCGTCCTTTGCTACAGCGCTACCAGACACGCGTTCTGCTGCGCACCGATTCGTGTCAGACGCTTGAGCTGCTAGGCTTGCGCTAAGTCGGCCGCAGCACGCACAAGGCCAACAGAATTTTCTGCCCGTAGAAAATTTCTATGAACTCACTACCGTTGGAGTAAAACGTTTGGCAGCACCTAGGTTAGGCCCAAGGTGCTGTACTCCTGCCTGCTGCTGCATCACCAAACCTTTCCTTGCGTACCCCGACCTTTGCGCGCTATGCGTCACTTCCTGCTGCTTTCCGCTTTCTTTCTGCTCAACCTCCTCACTGCCTGCGACCCGGGCCCGAAAGTCGGGCCGCGCCTCGATTTTGTGGGTAGTAGCCGCTTCACCACCTCCGACCAGGTTGTTCCTACCCCCGGCGATACGTTGAGCAGCCTTATTTATGCCGATAATCGGGATACGGTGAGGTCTACCAGCAATGACGACGATTATACCTACCTCAGCAACTTTCGCGCTTATGTGACCTACGAGCCGGGGCCAACGCCGAGTACGTATCCGAACGGTAGACAAACCAACCTACCGAAGCGCGAGTACCTGTATGTAGACTCTGTTCTGGCTCCCAGCACTTCCCGTTTCGTTTTTCGTCATGACTTCACCGCCCGCACTACTTCGGGTCGGGAAACGTGGCGCTTCGAGATAACCGATGCCGAAGGCAGGATTGCCGGGCGCCAGTACCGCCTCACCGTCCGCCGGAACGACTCAGCGGCGGTGGTGCATACGTACAGCGTATTGCTTCAGGCTCCGCTTACGCTCACTCCGGCCCGGCGCAGCTTTCTGGATGTCACTAATGGCTTGGCCTTTAATGGCTATGCAACGAAAAGCCCGAAAGTTCAGCGCTCCGTTGACCTAGCCTATGTGCCCGGCAACAACAACGGCCTCGGCTTGGCGGCTCCTAATGCGGACGCTGCGGCGATGAGCAAAGCGGGCACCTCCGCCTGGCCCATGAAAACCAAAACCGAGCTGCGCGAAACTACTCTTACCACCAACGACTTCAACGGCGCCAACGACGAAGCTGCCTTAATAAATGGCTTTAACGCCGCTGGTGATATAACCTCGTATATCCCGTCGCTGTCGGAAAATAAGGTCATTGCGTTTCGTGCTAACCCTAACACCGATAGCGCCCGCACGGGCCTCATCCTGGTGCAGCGGATTTTACCCACCACCACGCCGACAGTGCTGCTGCAGGTGCGGGTATCCAAGCGCCCATTGCAATAACGGCTCTATCCTAAACTTAGTGGCTGGCCTAGGTCCATGCTTAAAGGTATTCAGAACAGGTATAACCCCCAGGTTACAAACAGTAACTCATCATATTGCTTAGTTATTTTTAATTAGTCTAAATAAATTTAGGATTCCTGCGGTTTGCAGTTGAGTTTTGCAGCACCAAACTCATTGCAACACCTCATGGCAGTTCTAGCTCCCAGGCGGCTGAGAAAGTCGCTCACCTTTTTGCTTCTTACCCTCGGGTATTTCGTGGCACAAAATGCCGCCGCGCAAACCGGTTCTATCCAGGGCCACATCAGTACGCCAGCAGGGCAGCCAGCAGTTGGCGTATCCATCGGTTTGAAAGGCACCACCATCGGCAGCATCACCGATGCCAGCGGCGACTACAACCTAGGCCAGTTGAAGCCGGGCACCTATACCATTGGCGTGAGCATAATCGGCTTCAAAACCCAGCAGCGCCGGGCGGAGGTGAAAGCCAACGCGGCAACCACCCAGAACTTCACGCTGAGCGAAAGCGCTGAGCAGCTGAACGAAGTAGTGGTGGAAGGACAGCGCACGAACAAGTTTGCGCGTAAGCAGTCGGAGTATGTGGGCAAGATGCAGCTCAGCAACCTCGAAAACCCGCAGGTGTACGCCGCCGTGGGCAAGGAATTACTAACGGAGCAGCTGGTGTTTTCGGTGGATGATGCCACGCGCAACGCGCCGGGAGTGCAAAAAATGTGGGAGCCGACCGGACGCAGCGGCGACGGTGGCTCGTTCTATGCTTCGCGGGGCTTTGTCGTATCGAGCCAGCTGCGCAACGGCGTGGCCGGCGGCGTAACCAGCACCATCGATGCGGCAAACCTGGAGAAGCTCGAAGTAATCAAAGGGCCATCGGCAACGCTGTACGGCTCGGCTCTGACTTCTTACGGCGGCCTGCTCAACCGCGTGACCAAGAAGCCCTACGAGACGTTTGGCGGCGAAGTGACGGCAGCGGCCGGCAGCTACGGCTTTCACCGGGTGAGTGCGGACGTGAATACGCCCCTGAATGCAGCGAAGAACCTAGCTTTTCGCCTGAACGCGGCTTATAACTACGAAGACAACTTCCAGAATGTGGGCTATGCGGGCTTCGAAAAGAACCTGGCTATTGCCCCTAGCCTGCAATTTCAGCCCACCGACCGACTGACCATCAACCTGGACGCGGAGGTGTACCGGGGCACCAACGTAGGCAAGCAGCTGATTTATCTGTCTTATGGCGACGCGGTGAAGAACCTAGGTTTTTCGCGGGCCGACCAGATGCCGCTCGACTACCGGCAGTCGTACCAGGGCCCCGGCCTGACGCAGGATTCGCGCAGCACCAACCTGTTTGGGCAAGTGCGCTACCGCATCTCGCCCAGCTTCACCTCTACTACCTATCTCACTTCGAGCCGCAGCTACTCGGAGGGCAACGGCCCGTACTTCTACCTGGCCTCGGATATTGCGCTCGGCAAAAGCACCACGCCCGGCGTCAGCAGCCTGCTCCGGTCCGACCAGTCAACGCAGGATAGCCGCCGCCAGACCTACGAAGTGCAGCAGCTGTTCAACGGTGATTTCAAGCTAGGTGGCCTGCGCAACCGCGTGGTGCTGGGCCTGGATTTCCTAAGCATCGACTCCAACATCGACTTTTTTGGCGGCACCATCGACACGGCCCCGCTCAACGTGCCGGGCTACGACTACCGCACCTTCAACGGCGCGGCCGTGAGGGCGGCCTACGCCGCCACGCCACCGCCGCACTACCTGGTCACGACGAAGATCAACACCTACAGCGCTTTTGCCTCGGATGTGCTGAACCTCACGGATAAGCTCAGCGTGCTGGCGGCCGTGCGCGTCGACCGCTACGACAACAAGGGCGGCATCCTGTATTCGCCTGTGGCGGCCTACGCCCAAACAGCTGTTTCGCCGAAATTTGGTCTGGTATTTCAACCGGTGAAAGATCGGGTGGCGCTGTTCGCGAACTACCAGAACAGCTTTACGAACCAGAATGGCAGCTACCAAACACCGGAAGGTAAGTCCTTCGTTCTCAAGCCCGAGCACGCCAACCAGATTGAGGGCGGCGTGAAGCTCGACGCGGCCGAGGGCCGGGTAAGCGCCACGGTGAGCTACTACGACATTCGGGTGGAAAATATCCTGCGCAACCTAGGAACCGTGGGCGGCCTCAGCATCGGTGCCCAAGACGGCACACAGTGGAGCCGCGGCACGGAGCTAAGCCTGACCGCAAATCCGCTGGTGGGCCTGAACATCGTGGGTGGGTTTGCCTACAACTTCTCGAAGTTCGTGAAGACCGATGAAGATGTAAATGGCCGTCGCCCCAACACGGCTTCTTCGCCTTACCTGGCCAACGCCTGGGTAAGCTACCGCCAGCCGACTGGTTTGCTCCAGGGCCTGGGCCTAGGTTTTGGCGGCAACTACGCCAGCGACAACAAGATTCTTAACAGCGCCTCGCTAGGCACTTTCACGCTGCCTAGCTACACGGTACTGAATGCCAGCGCCTTCTACGACCTGCCGCACTACCGCTTCGCCGTAAAGATGGATAACCTCACCAACGAGCACTACTGGATCGGCTACACCACCATCAACGCACAAAAGCTCCGTAGCATCGTAGGCAGCGTGAGCTACAAGTTCTAACTCAACCTCTTCCGCCTATGACGGCTAAGCAGCTCGTTGGCAAAGTACACCTCTGGCTCGGACTCACATCCGGGCTGGTTGTGTTTATTGTGAGCCTTACCGGCGCTATTTTCACCTTCCAGGATGAAATCCGCGACCTGACCGAGCCGTGGCGCAAAGTAGCAGTGCAGGCAACGGCGCCGGTGTTGCCTTCGCAGCTGCAAGCCGCCGCGCTGGCGCCGCACCCCGGTGTAGCTGCCCGGGATACCTGGGTAAGCTATTTCGGGCCGAAGCGCTCGGCCACGGTGTTTTTCACGGATAAAGCCGGCAATCCCATTCAGGTGTACCTGAATCCGTATACCGGCCAGGTGCTGCACGAACAAAACCTGCACACCAACTTTTTCAGCATTGTGCAGGCCATTCACATGACCTTACTCTTGCCGGAGCCATACGCCAAATGGGTTGTTGGCGGCTCCGTCTCGGTTTTCGTGGTGATGCTAGGTACCGGCGTGGTGCTGTGGTGGCCGAAGCGCAGGCAGGAACGCAAGCAGCGCTTCACTATCAAATGGGGTGCACGCTGGCGGCGCGTCAACTACGATTTGCACAACGTGCTAGGTTTTTACGCGGCTAGCATTGCGCTGCTGCTTGCCCTCACGGGGCTGTTCATGATTTTCCCCTGGATGCTGAATTCGGCCATGTTCGTGGCAAATGCTGGTCGGGAATATCCTCAAGAAAACGTAATGCCGAAGGTTGATACGCTACAAGTATTATCTGCTTCTCCCCAGCCCCTAGCCGACGTAATCTATCGTACGGTGGGCCGTCTTTCTCCCAAGGCTGAAATGGTCCTGATTGCACCAGTTGGCACTGGCAAAGAACCGGTGGGCTGCTGGGCTTACCAACAGACGCTGCACTACTACTACCGCGACGAATTCTCGTTTCACCCAGTTTCGGGTCAACTGCTGCAAGGTCGCTTTCACGCCACCAAGAGCACCGGCGCCAGACTCTCCGACGCTAACTATGACCTTCACACCGGCCAGATCCTAGGGCTAGGTGGTAAAATCATTGCGTTTCTGGCGAGCCTGCTTTCGGCCAGCTTGCCAGTTACAGGTTTTGTTGTGTGGTGGGGCCGGCGCTACAAGACCAAGAGGCCAAGCCGGGCCGCACGCCCGAAGCCTCAGCTAAAAGCTCACTAATTGCCTTATTTACAAACTCTTGCAAAAACAAGAAGCCGGCCCCATCGGAGCCGCCTTCTTGTTTTATCCTGTAAGCTATTTTAGAAAATAAACCCAATGGTTGCGCTGGTCGTGAAGCGGTTGCTGTTCACGGCGATAACCGGCTCCACGCCTCCGTTCAAGGTATACGGATTGTAAAAACGGTCGTTGGTGCTGTACACGCCGGCCAGGTCCAGGAAGAAGCTGTTCTGGCGGATACCTAGGCCACCGGTGAAGTAGTTCTGGGTGCGGTCGAAGTCATTGGCCTTGTACGGGTCGCCGTAGCGCGCATAACCCAGGCGGAAGCGGAAGATATCGTAGCGCGCCTCGCCCCCGATGCGGAGGTTTACGGCCGAACGATACAGGTTCTCAACAATTTGATTTTCTGATTCGTAGCTATTGCCACTTGTGTAGCTACTATTCGTGTTATCATCGCTGAGCTTGGCCTGCCCATAGTTCACGTACTCGACATCGCCGCTCAGGAAACCATACTTGCCAATGGTCACCGCCACGCCCCCTGACGCCCGGAAGGGCGTGGTCAGGTTATAGGTGTACTCGTTTGACGGGGTACTCTCCGAAGCCGAGGCCACCGTTGAGCCCACTGTTCCATTTTCGTTGTAATAGATGAGCGCGGGCGAGAAGGTGGTGCTAAGCGAAGTGCTGTAGTTGTCGCGCAGACGCATGAACGTGGGCGTCTGCACCGAAGCCCCAAACCGCACAAAATCGCTGGCCCGGTAGATGGCCCCGATGCGCAGGTTGAAGCCACTGCCGCGGGTGCTCAGGTCGTCGCGCAAGGAGTAGGTTGTCTCCCGCGTGGGAATACTGCCGCTGGAAGGTTCGGTACCGGCTCCGTTCTGCACGCGGGTTTCATCGTAGCGCGTGCTCACAATACCTAGGCCTACTCCGATATACAGCTTGTCGCGGTAGCTGGCTCCATAGCCAAAGTCGAACTGTGTCTGTGAGCCTTTAGTCAGTACGTATTCGTTCTGATTTACGGCTCCGCTTTCCAGCGTCGTGACGATGGTATCCGGCCCATTGCGGTAGGCTGGCTCCAGGTTCGTCAGGCTGGTTCCGTATGCCAGCCCATCGAGGTCCGTGTATTCAAGCCTATCGTATTGATCCAGAATACCGTCGTACGTGCTGCGGGGTGCCTGGCGCAGGTACTCAAACAAGGAGCGGTTGTTGGTAACGGTGCCGCTGTAGTTGAAGCGGTTGTTGAAATCGTTGATCCGGTTCAGGCCGAGGGCAAACGTGCCGCCACGCCAGTTGCTATCGTCGTTGTCGGGGCGACGGTTGGCAAAAGCCGCTCCGAAGCTCATCACGCTCAGATTATTACGCGAGTCGGTAGATTTGGAGCCAATACCGGTGCTCGACGTGCTGTTGCTGCTGTAGCCCGGCGTGAAGCTTATTTCCGACTTCTGATACAAACCCAGACCGGCCGGGTTGCTCACCAAGTTACCTAGGTCGGCGCCGACGGCTACGTTGGCACCGCCAATGGCCTGCGTGCGAGCCGGGCCACCAAATTGAAGACGGGAGTAGCGCAGCGCGTCTACTTCGTTTTGGGCAAAAGCGTGGCTGGCCCAGCTCAGTAGAGCCAAGCCAAGCCAGTATTTCTTGTTTTTCATGGAGGAGAGAAGATGACCTGATTAGGTGGTCATGCACCTAGCATAACGCAGCGAAGAAGCCGCTAGTATTTACCGGATACGGCCCCGGCCGCCGCCACCTCCGCCGCCACCGCTGCTGCTTCCACCGCCGCCGCCGAAGTTGCCGCCTCCGTTGCCACCACCGAAGTTGCTGCTGCGGGAAGGCGAAGGCTCTGAGAACGAGCGAGAAGGCTGCGAGAAGGTGCGCGACTCGTAAGAACGCTGGGGAGTAGCCGTCTGGTTGCTACCGCCGCCATCATTGCGGAATGCCTCGCTGAAGCGGCTCCGACGCTGCGGCTGCTGGTAGTCCTGCGGGGAAGCGGAGCCGCCCGTGCTGCTGTTATCCGTCATCTGGCTGCGCCGACCGCGACCCGAGTAGTCGATGCGGGGCTGCTCCATTGATTGCGTTGCCGGGTTGGTGTTGCCACTTACACCAGCATCCGTCATGCGCCGACCTGCCCGGCCCTCACGGGCGCGCATCTCGCCATCGCTCATGGCCCGCTCGCTGAGGTTGTAGTTGTTGTTCGGGGAGGTGAAACCACCGGTCGGCTGTGAAGCGCCGTTATCCAGAATGCGGCCCCGACCCCGGCCAGTAGCTGATGCTGGGTTGGTAGTAGCATTGCCCACTACGGTTGTCGGCGCGACCCGGCTGCCGGTATTTGGGTCTACCATGTTGCCCGAACCCACAATACGGCCACCGCGGCTGTTGCCTACCGGCTGACTGGCCGTAATGGCTTCGCGGCTGCGGTCACGGCGCGGTGCGTAGCGAACGGCACTGCGGCCATAATCACCGTTGCCGCCGTAGTAGCCACCGCCATAATAGGAACTGCCGTAGCCGTATCCGCCATAGCCGTAGCCTAGGCCATAACCGCCGCCGTACAAGCCACCACCATAATACGGATTGTAGAAGCCATCATAGAATCCGCCATAACCTAGGCCATACGGCCGATAAGCCCAAGGACTACCGAAACCTAGGCTCAGGCTCATATAAGAGCGGCCCAAACCATAGCCGAACGGGCTGTAGAAAGAGCTATAAAACGGGTCGTAGAAGCTGCCGTAGCCGGCACCCAGGCCATAGTACGGCGCGAAAGCGCTACCGCCCATGAAATAAGGGTCGGTATACACTGGGCTATAATAGCTCAGGCCGCTGTAGGAAGAGTTGTTGAAGCGGCCCAGGCGCGAGGCATAGCTATCGTCGTAGTACTCCGAGTTGGAGCCGCTCGCCGAGCCGCTTTTGGCGTTGCTACTGTACTCCGGGTTGGTATCTTCGTCGATGCCTTGATACTGGCTCTCATCGGTAGCCGTCGAGGCCGTTGCGGTTTGCATGGTCCGATCTTTCGACGAATAATAGACGCCGTCGCTCTCCGTAGAGGTAAGCCCCGACGTGCTGGCGCAGCTACTCAGCGCGAGCAGCGCTACCGCGGGAACTAGGGTGGTTAGTTTATTTTTCATGGCTGCTTGCGCGTAAAGTAGAAACCCAAATGTTGGAGAACGAATGAGGACTTAGAGTCACCTAGCCCAGGAGGAAGGTTGCTCCATGATAATAACGTAAATTAGCGCCGAATCGGTGCTTTTTTACCATCAAATCTTGTACCAGTACAAGAACCGCTTCGACTACTCAAAGATACTCGAAAACATGAGCAAAAGTTTGCCTAAGCGCAGCGAGGATTACTCCTTGTGGTACAATGAATTGGTGAAGCGTGCTGGCCTAGCCGAAAACTCCGCCGTACGCGGCTGCATGGTCATCAAACCCTATGGCTACGCTATCTGGGAGAAGATGCAGCGCCAGCTCGACGACATGTTTAAGCGCACAGGTCATCAGAACGCTTATTTCCCGCTTTTCGTGCCTAAAAGCCTGTTTGAAGCCGAGGAAAAAAACGCGGAAGGCTTTGCTAAAGAGTGCGCCGTTGTGACGCACTACCGCCTCCAGACCGACCCCGATAACCCGGGCAAGCTGCGCGTCGACCCCAACGCTAAGCTGGAGGAAGAATTGATCGTGCGCCCGACCTCGGAGGCTATCATCTGGAGCACCTACAAAAACTGGATTCAGAGCTACCGCGACCTGCCGCTGCTCATCAACCAATGGGCTAACGTGGTGCGCTGGGAAATGCGCACGCGCCTGTTTCTGCGCACGGCCGAGTTCCTGTGGCAGGAAGGCCACACGGCCCACGCTACTGCCGAAGAAGCCCTGGCCGAAACGCGCCAGATGCTGGACGTGTACGCCGAGTTTGCCGAAGAGCACCTGGCGCTGCCGGTCGTGAAGGGCGTAAAGACGGAGAATGAGCGCTTCGCTGGTGCTCTGGAAACCTACTGCATTGAAGGCATGATGCAGGATGGCAAGGCGTTGCAGGCGGGCACTTCGCACTTCCTCGGGCAGAACTTCGCCAAAGCTTTCGACGTGCAGTTCCAGACCAAAGAAGGCCAGCTGGAACACGTATGGGGTACGAGCTGGGGCGTGAGCACCCGTCTGATGGGCGCGCTCATCATGTCCCACTCCGACGACGAAGGCCTGGTGCTGCCGCCCAAGCTAGCTCCTATTCAGGTGGTTATCGTGCCGATTTACAAAACCGGTCAGCTTGAGGAGTTGCTGGAGCGCATTCGCCCGATTCAGATGGGCCTGATTGCCCGCGGCATCTCGGTGAAAGTCGATGACCGCGACACGGAGCGTCCCGGTTACAAGTTTGCCGAGTGGGAAATGAAGGGCGTGCCCGTTCGCTTGGCCGTTGGAGCACGCGACCTAGACAATGGCACCGTGGAAGTGGCCCGCCGCGACACCAAGGAGAAGATGAACCTGCCGCTGGCCGACATCGTGAACAGCGTCGATCAGCTACTCACCGAAATCCAGGCGAATATCTACCGCAAGGCCCTTGCCTACCGCGAAGAGCACACGACCCGCGTCGACACGTACGACGAGTTTAAGCAGGTGCTCGACAGCAAAGGCGGCTTCGTGGTGGCCCATTGGGACGGCACCTCTGAAACCGAGGAGCGCATCAAGGAAGAAACCAAAGCCACCATCCGCTGCATCGCCCTCAACGAACCCGACGAAGACGGCACCTGCATCGTGACTGGCAAACCTAGCTCGCGCCGCGTGTACTTCGCCCGGGCTTATTGATAACTGTCATTCCGAGTGAAGCGAGGAATCTGAGGAATGAACCTAGGTTACCAACCCAGATTCCTGGCTTCACTCAGAATGACAAACGTATTTAACTTCCACAACGCCACTGAAGATCTCAGTGGCGTTGCTGTTAGAAATAATCTCTATTTTGCCCGGAGCGGGACCTAGCTCGATTTTCTGGTGTACCGATTTTAGTACCGTTAACTCACCAAAATCAGCTTGAAGCATGAGTACTCCCCAACTCAATCGTGCGCTTGGCTTGCGGCTCGTCGTGGTAGTCGTCATTGGCAATATCCTTGGGTCGGGCGTGTACAAAAAAGTAGCGCCGATGGCCGCCGAGCTGCACTCCTCGGGCTGGATATTGCTTTGCTGGGTGCTCGGCGGCATCATCACGTTGTTCGGGGCGCTCAGCAACGCGGAGGTTGCTGGTCTTTTGGCCGATACCGGCGGCGAGTACGCCTATTTCAGAAGGATTTACAACCGCTTCTTTGCCTTCATTTTTGGATGGTCGTTGTTCACGGTCATCCAGACGGCCACTATTGCCTCTCTGGCTTACGTCTTTGCGCAATCATTCGCCAGCATTGTCAGCTTACCGCCCGTCCTGACTTCCCTAGCCGATTTCAGCCTTGCCGGCGTGTTTTATCCCTTTGCTGATTTCAATGTAAAGCTTACCGCTATTCTGCTCATTGTGCTGCTTACCTGGCTCAATACCAGGGGCATCAAAACCGGCGCGGGCGTGAGTACGGCGATTCTGGCGCTAGTCTTTATGGGCATCTTTGTGATTGTGGCCTTTGGCCTGGCCCACAGCCCCAAGAGCCTAGGTACCGTCCTCTCAACCCAGACTACCGACCAGGCGCATACCGTAACATTGAGCAATATTTTCACGAGTATGCTGTCCGCCTTTTGGGCGTACCAGGGCTGGGCGTCAATTGGCTACATCGGTGGTGAGGTAAAAGACGCCAAGCGCACAATTCCGCGCGGCATTGCCATTGGCGTTTTCATCATTATCGCGCTGTATTTGCTCGTCAATACCACTTACTTGTCGCTGCTATCGATTCCTGAGCTGGAGCAGATTTACAAGGCTGGCAATCGGATAACGGCCATTGAAGCCGTCAGAAGTTTTTGGGGCGAAAACGGCGCTTTGTTTATCTCGGTGCTTATTCTAATCACAACCCTAGGTTGCACCAATGCTTCCATCTTGTCGGGCTGCCGGCCTTATTTTGCGATGGCGCGCGAGGGGTTGTTTTTTAGCAAAGCCGCTGAGCTAAATCAAGCCCGCGTACCGGCCAACTCTCTGCTTTTTCAGGGCGTGTGGTCGTGCCTGCTGGTGCTGTCCGGCACGTTCGACCAGCTAACGGACATGATCATTTTCGCTGTTTTCATCTATTATGGCGCTACTACGCTAGGTGTTTTTATCCTGCGCAAACGCATGCCCGATGCGCCCCGTCCCTACAAAGTGTGGGGCTACCCAGTGGTGCCCGCCCTCATGATTCTCTTCTGCGCGGGCCTGGTCGTCAATACCACTTTCGCCCGACCACGGGAAGCGGCCATCGGTTTGGTGCTGATGCTCACCGGCGTACCGATGTACTTCTGGTTCAGCCGAAAAGAACGCGCCGTGTTGTAGGAGGAAGTGCCCTAGGTTTCTAGTCTAGCTTATTGCGCTTCAGCAATAGCGTTTTGCAACTCCTCATCCGAGAGGTCGTCCAGCCAGTTGCTTTGCAGCTCCAGCCGCACGGTTTGGGCCCCGCCACTGGGCGTACACACGACCGGCACCAGGCCTTCATCGGTTTCGGCCAGCTTGGCGGCTTTTTCGGCTACTTTGCCTTCCAGACCGGCATAGGCTTGCACGCAGGTCCAGGTGGTGTTGTGGGAGTCGGTTACTTCGCGTTGTTTCATAGTGGCGTGTATACGCAAGCATTTAGGTTTTCGCTGCTCAGCAATCAGCTTGCACCCATCAGACTGCTAAGGCTAGCCGCGCCGAAGTTGCTTGCTGCTTCGTCCGGAGCGCCTGCTGCATGTGCCGCTGCTGGTGGCGCACCACAAATTCCAGCGCCTCGCCCGTACCTAGCTTCAGCAGCCGGAAGAACTCAACCGGCACCACTTTCTTGTTCAGATCAGCACATTGAGCAGCATCCAGGAGCGTCAGCAACTGCGCTTGATGCTCCCTGAATTCCGTGAGTACTTCGCGACCTAGGTTTCCGCCCACGGGGTTCATGTGCTTCACCGTTTTGTACTGCTTGCCGTTGTCGGACTGCACCAATGTTATTGATTTTCGACCTAGCCAGCTGTAGCGCACCGACGCGTTCTGTGCTTGAGTTGGCACTTGCTGCAAGGCTTTTGCAATGGCTGGGTTGTAGTAGCGACTATAGCGGTTCAGGTGCTCCAGACATTCGAGCACGCTCCAGCGCTCGGGGCTAGGTTTGAAGTTCAGTGTGAAGTCATCGAGCGGTGCTAGCTCAGTTTCAGCCTGTGCTTGTAGTTGGCGCACGGCGGCTTGCAGTTGTGCGAGGAAAGTGTTGGTATCCATGGCGTTGCTTTTTTGACAAAGGTCACGGGTGCCAGGTCACCAAACCTTGATTAGCCTCAAGATTTACCGCAGCCGGCTCAGCGTTTCCGGCGTCATGCGCAGGTAAGAAGCAATGTATTTTTTCGGAATCAGCTGGAAGAGGTGCGGACTGCGCGCCAGCAGCCGTTGCAGACGCCGCTCGGGCTCGGGCAGCAGCAGGTCAATTTCCCGCTCGATGCGCCCCACCAGCACGCGCTCCAACTCCATGCGCCAAAATCGGGCGAAGTTGGCGTTGCTGTCGAGTAAGGCCAAAAAGTCGGCGCGGCTCACGGCTAGCAGCTCGGTCTTTTTCAGCGCCTGGAGGCAGTAATCGGAAGGCCGGTTTTCCACGAACGACGGAAACGAGCAGATCAGGCTGGTTCCGTACGCAAAGCCCACGCAGATTTCTTCCGTGGCATCGGGCAGGTAAATGCGCATAGCGCCGCTGCTCACAAAGTACAGATGGTGCTCCACCTGCCCCGCCCGAATCAGAAAATCGTTGCGCTTCAGCGTCACCGACTTGGTCCAGAGCGGCAGGCAAGCGGCAATGTCAGCTTCGGTCAGGTACGGCACGCGCCGCAGCAAAGTAGCCAGCAAAGCTAGCTTAGCGCCGTACGCAGAAAGTTGAGATTGAGCAGGTTCAGGCGCCACAACAGGAAACAACTGATTAGAAAGACAAAGTAGAAAATACCTGAACAGCCTGCGCCGTACGCACTGCCGTTTTCTGCGTATATTTCAGCATACACCTCTCCTTTTCACCTTCTGCTCAATGGATTGGCTAAGCATTGCTGCTCTTTTGCTCTTCGGTTTGCTGTTCGTAGTGGCCGAAGTGGTTTTTATTCCGGGCACCACGCTCGTGGGTCTGGTTGGATTCGGGTTGCTGGCGGCGGGCATCTGGCTCGGCTACCGCGACCTAGGTACGTCGGCCGGCCATGTGGCGCTGGGGCTTTCGGTAGTGCTCGTGAGCCTGATTTTGTATATCGGTTTGCGACCTAAGAATTTGGCGAAGATGGCCTTAACGAATGTCAACTACGCCCGCGTGCACGACATCCGTCACCCCGACGTGCAGCCCGGCGCTACGGGCCGCGCCATTTCCGCCTTGCGCCCCGCCGGCACCGCCCTCTTCCACGACGACCGACGCGAAGTAGTCACGCGGGGCGAGTTTTTGCCCGTAGGGACTTCTGTACGCGTGCTGCGCATCGAACAAAACCGCATTGTGGTGGAGCAGGCCGGCTAAATACAGGGCGGGGCAGCGTAACTACCTAGGTTATAATGTGGAGCTTGCCGGAAGTTGCGGCAAAAGCTCGTACTTGGCATTCGTAATTGCTAGCCCCTACCGCATGGAAATTCCCTTTCTCCCTATAATCGTGGCAGCCGTCGTGCTGCTCGTGTTCCTGTATTTCTTCCCGATCAGCCTCTGGATTACGGCCATCTTCTCCGGCGTGCGGGTGAGTTTGTTTCAGCTGGTGCTGATGCGCGTGCGAAAGGTATCGCCGGCGCTTATCGTGAATTCGCTGATTACGTCTACCAAAGCCGGTTTGGAACTCACTTCCAACGACTTAGAAACGCACTACCTGGCGGGCGGCAACGTGCCCAGCGTTATCAAAGCCCTGATTTCGGCCGACAAAGCCAATATTCCGCTCTCGTTTAAACAGGCCACCGCCATCGACCTGGCCGGTCGCGACGTGTTCGAAGCCGTCACGACTTCCGTGAACCCGAAGGTGATCAACACGCCCAACGTAGCCGCGGTGGCCCAGGATGGCATTCAGCTCATTGCCAAAGCCCGCGTGACGGTGCGCGCCAACATTGCGCAGCTAGTAGGCGGCGCCGGCGAAGAAACTATTCTGGCACGCGTAGGCGAAGGCATCGTGACCAGCATCGGCTCGTCGCTTTCGCACAAAGAAGTGCTCGAAAACCCGGATAAAATCTCGAAGCTGGTGCTGAGTAAAGGCCTCGACGCCGGTACGGCCTTCGAAATCCTGTCCATCGACATTGCCGATATTGACATTGGCGAAAACATCGGGGCCAAGCTCCAGATCGACCAGGCTACCGCCGACCTGAAAGTGGCCGAAGCCAAAGCGGAGGAGCGCCGCGCCATGGCCGTAGCCGTCGAGCAGGAGAACCGCGCCAAAACCCAGGAAGCCCGCGCCCGCGTGGTCGATGCCGAAGCCGAAGTCCCGAAGGCCATGGCCGAAGCTTTCCGAGCCGGCAACCTAGGTATTATGGACTATTACAAAATGCGCAATATGCAGGCCGACACCGACATGCGCGACTCAATTGCCAACCCCGGCGGCCAGCCAAAACCTAGCTAAGCGGCGAGGTGGTGAAACGGTGAGTTTGATGCTCCACTTGTGCAAACCGCGCAGTTAGAACGTCAAACTCACCACCTCACCACTTCCTACTTTTTGGTAATTCGGAATTCCACACGGCGGTTGAGCTTGCGGGTATCTTCCTGCTCGTTGCTGGCAATCGGCTTGGTGCCGCCGAAGCCTTCGGTGGTGATGCGGTTGCTAGGAATGCCGTGTTGCACGAGGTATTTCTTCACTTCGTTCACGCGGTCCTGGCTGAGCTTGAGGTTTAGTGCGGGGTCGCCCTGGTTGTCGGTGTGGCCTTCCAACTTGATTTCTACCGTCGGGTAATCTTTCAGAATGCGGATCAGGCGCTGCAACTCAGGGTAGGAGTTTTCGCGCAGGAAGAACTTACTCTGGGCGAAGAAGATGTTGTTGAGCTTGATCAACTGCCCGACTACAAACGGCACCAGGTACAAATCCTGGGTTACCTCCGAATACTTCTCTCGGTCCGTCACGTCCAGGTTGTCGCTCTCGGATAGGTAGTTGGGCGCTTCGGCGCGGTAGCCGTAGTGCGACCCCGAGGGCAGCACAATCGTGTACGAACCATCGACGGGGTTGGTATCGGCCACCCCAATTTCTTCGCCGGTCAGCAGGTTCTCGTAGCGAATCTTGCCCACTACCGGCTTTTTGGTGGCGGCATCAAGCACGCGCCCGCGCACCAGCGTCACGACTTCCGGCTTGAACTGCGAGGTCAAGTTGATGCGAAAAATATCTTTCGAGCCATCCGTACCGTTGCGCGCCGACACCAGATACGCATCTTCCCCGGCCGCAGATATCGTGTAATAGGCGTCGAAGTCGGGGGAGTTTACGTTCGGACCTAGGTTGCGCGGCTTCGTCCAGCTGGTCCAGCTGTCATCCAGGCGCTTGCTGTAGAAAATATCGCTCTTGCCATAGCCGCCGTGGCCTTCCGAAGCGAAGTAAAGCGTCTTGCCGTCAGCCGCTAAGAAGGGCGCAAACTCCGGCTTTTTGGTGTTGATATCCGGACCTAGGTTCTTCGGCTTGCCCCAGCTGGCTCCGTCTTCTTTCAGTAGGCTGACATAGATATCCTGCCCACCTTGTCCGTCTTTGCGCTGCACTGCCATCAGCAGCACTTTGCCGGACGCACCTAGGTAGTAGTCAACGTTTTCCGGGTCATCGTTGTAGAAATCGTCGATCTGAATCTTCATTGGAGCAGTCCAGCCCGTGCGACTGCGCCGCGTGATGCTGGCGCCCTTCGGATCGAGCGAGCCATCGGGCTTGTACACGTTGATGAGCAGCGCGGTATTACCATCCGACGAAACAGAAGCCAACCCATTGGGGCCCGGCGTGTTGATGGGGCCGCCGATGTTTTTGGCCGGGTTCCAGGCTTTGGTTTTGGCGTTGGCCAGCGTCGCGTACCACACATCCTGCACGTCTTTGGCGCCGCCGATGTTCTGCGGACTCTCCTGGCGCGCAAAAAACAGGCTGCGGCCATCGGGTGAAATAACGGGGTGTGTATCCACGTAGCGCGTGTTCACCGTCGGACCTAGGTTGACCATCGCCGAATCGAAGGTGACGGGATTGGTCTCGCTTTTGAATTGCTGCTTCACCATCGTTTCGGCTACGTCGGCAATACCGATGGCGTCAATCTGGTTGACTCCGTTCACTTTAGCCGTGTTCATCGACACAACCACCCCGATGGTGCGGTACGTGGCCGCATCAAAAGTGACCTGCAAGGAGCGAAAAGCTTCCGGCAGCGGGCCCGGGTTCTTGTTTTCGTACACCTGGTGCCGCTCGCCGCGGGTATCTACCAGCTCTATTTTCGTGATAGAGCCCGGATTGAAGTTTTCCACCACCGTTACCTGGCGCGCCAACAACGATTTCCCAAAACGAACCTCGATAAACTCGTTGTTTCCCTCCTTCTTCGGAATCCATGCTTCGTTGCTAATCTGGCCGAGCGGCTGCGCATTGGGCTCGCCCAGCACCTTTTCGGGCGAAAAAGCCTCTTTGCCCTCCGCCTTTTGCGACGACACATCCACTACTTTACCAGCCCACACCGCCCGTTGCGCAAATGCACTCCGGCCAGCCCCCATCATAAGCCCCGTCAGCAGAAGAAAAGTACGAATATTCATAGGTAATAATCCAGATCCTCAGCCCGCAAGAGGCTTTTAGCACCACATCCAACCCCGTAAAGACACGTCGGAGCTTGGTGAAGTTTCGCTGAACCGCTAAAGCCGGGCCAAAAGTGGCGGGCCTGTATGTTTATACACAGATTGTTGGGCAAAACCCAGAATCCTGCCGACCTAGCTTTCAGCTGCTTTTCCGCCGGCCCGAAGCTGCTGCCGTAGGAACGCGCCACGGCGCGTTATGGTCCGGGCGACGTGCCCACAGGAGCTGCGAAGCGGCATCGTTCAACGACGAACGCGCCGTGGCGCGCTCCTACCCGCGCTTTGCCCTCCGCACTCGTTTTGGCGTTGCGCGTCAGTACTCAACCGGACTACAACCCAGGAAACGCAAAAAAGCCCGCTCACAATGTTGTGAGCGAGCTTCCTGATCTGTAATCTATTCTGCTGCTGTGCTTAAGGCTGAAGCGTAAAGGTGCGCACTACGGAGTTATACGGACCGGGCACTACCGTTCCGCTGTTGTCAACCAGCTCTAGCTTCACCGTATTCTGGCCCATTGGTAGGCCTTCCATCATGTAGGGCGCCCACTGCTCCAGCGTAAACTCGGTGCCGTTGATGGTGGCGCGCACCTTGTTGCCTTCGGGCGAAAGGTTGGTGTTTACCAGATAGAAATCCAGCATCACCTTTTTGGTGTCATTGCCCGAATACACATCCTTGGGGCGGCTGTAGAAGAGGTGCTGGCCGCGCAGGTCGAAGTTCAGGGGCGTTTCCGGAGCCGCAGTTCCTACGTTGATAACGCGTAGGTCGTAAGCACCGCGGTGCTTCAGGCTTTCGTGGTAAGAGCGCGACAGGAACGACAGCACAACGTGCTGACCATCTGGAATATTCTTCGTAAACTCGGTGGTATAGTGGGCCGTGTAGGGCTCATTATCCACGATGTTATGAATGTGCTGGCCCTTCATCGAATTGGCCATGTCGCCGGCGTGCATGCCGCCAGTCATTTTTGTAAGCTGAAAATTGGTGATGTCGTAGTCGAAAGGAACGGCTCCGCTGGGTGAGCTTGAACCCACTGCGGGCGCAACAACGCGCAGCTGGGACTCTGGGTACTTCGGCGAATCGTTGAAAGGCGTTAACCGAATGCCATTCTTTTCCATGCTGGCCGCGTTAGCCGTCGTGACGGTTTCAACGGTAGCCTGGGCGCTGGATTCCTTTTGCTGTTTGGCTGTATCGCACGCAACGAGGCCAAGCAACAAGGCGCTACTCAGCAGTAAAGTAGATACTTTCATAAAAAAAGAGGGGGAATGGATTGAATATCGACTTCCGGACCGCCCGCAAAGCTAGGTCCGCAGGCAAGGTAGCAAGTGATTTTTTAAGTACCTTGCACGTACTGTAAGATTCTCCAAAAGTATATAGTTTTCCCCCTATGGAATCAGCATTGTTGGAAGAAGTTCCGTCGCTCGATTTGGCAGACTTTCGTTCCGGCGACCCGGAGCGCAAAAACCGTTTTGTGCAACAACTCGGCGAAGCTTACCAGAATATCGGTTTTGTAGCCCTGAAGAACCACGGCCTCAACGATGAGCAAACCAAACACCTGTACGATGATGTAAAAGCCTTCTTCTCGCTACCCGACGAGCAGAAGCTGCGCTACGAGGACTCGGCTTTGGCTGGTCAGCGCGGCTACACCGGCAAAGGCAAGGAGCACGCGAAAGGCCGCAACACAGGCGACCTGAAGGAGTTTTACCATGTAGGCCAGGAAGTTGACGACCCCAACGATCCGGTAGCCAAGGAATACCCCGACAACATCTGGCCGGCCGAAATACCTAGCTTCCAGAAAAGCACGACCGAGGCCTACAAGACCCTGGAAGCGGCGGGCAAAGACGTGCTGCGCGCTATTGCGCTGTATCTGAAGCTGCCCGAAAACTACTTCGATGATAAGGTGCACAACGGCAACTCCATCCTGCGCCAGATTCACTATTTCCCCATTGAAAATCCGGATGCGGTGCCCGCTGATGCCGTTCGGGCCGCCGAGCACGGCGACATCAACCTCATCACACTGCTGATGGGCGCTTCCGCCGATGGCCTGCAGGTGCTGCGCCGCGACGGCAAGTGGATTCCAATTACCGCTTTGCCCGACCAGATCGTGGTGAACGTGGGTGACATGCTCCAGCGCTTGACCAACGGCGTGCTCAAGAGCACCATCCACCGGGTAGTGAACCCGCCCCGCGAGAAAATGAACTCGTCGCGCTACTCGGTGCCGTTCTTCATGCACCCGCGCTCCGAAATGAGCCTGGCCGCGCTGGAAAACTGCATCACGCCCGACAACCCCAAGCAGCAACCCGACGTGACGGCCGGCGAATTCCTGAACGAGCGCCTCATTGAGCTAGGTCTGAAAAAGAAGTAAACCTCCTTCTTTCTGTTGCCCATTACTTGTTGCCAGTGAGCAGTCGTGTATCTGTCTCACTGGCAACTTTTTTTAGGCTCAACGCATGAGCTTCACAGCTAACACTACCTACCTAGCAACTGATAACCGGCACCTAGATTACCCGTGGAAGAAATCAAGCTAGCCCCTCCACCTCGTCGTGGTGGCTCCCGCACCAGGCGCGTACGGGGCATCATCTTTCTGAAAGATGTGGCAGCCCTAGGTCTCACGGCCTTCGGCGGCCCGCAGGCGCACATGGCGATGATGCTCCGGCTGCTGGTGGCGAAGCGACGGTATCTCACGGCGGCGGAACTGCTGGAAATCACGGCGCTCTGCCAGATTCTGCCCGGCCCTACTTCTACCCAAACGGTTACGGCTATTGGCTTTCGGCTCGGCGGGCCAAACCTAGCTTACTTAACACTACTGGTCTGGATGCTGCCCGCCGTGTCGATCATGACGCTGGCCGGCCTCACGATGAGCTACTTAGACAAAGAACAGGTGGCGCGGCTGGTGCAATACGTGCAGCCGATTGCCGTAGGGTTTGTGGCGTATTCAGCCTATCGGGTTTCGGAAAAGGTTATCCAAACCAAAACCTCGGTCGCCCTGATGGTGGGTGCAGCAATTCTGGCGTACACCTTTCAGCTCCCCTGGACGCTGCCGCTGCTGCTGCTGGTAGGCGGCCTCATCACCACGTTTCGCTACCGCAAGATGCCCGTGCAGCACGATAAGCTTCCGTTGCAAGTGGAGTGGTCCAACTTTATCCTGTGGCTTGGCGTGCTAATCGCGGCTGCGTTGCTAGGTTCATACACGCGCTTGCTGCCGGTTCGTTTGTTCGAGAACTTTTATCGTAACGGCAGCCTCGTGTTTGGCGGCGGGCAAGTGCTGGCACCGCTGCTGTTCACCGAGTTTGTGGAGGCTAAAAAGTACCTGACGCCCCAGGAATTTCTCTCGGGGCTAGGTTTGGTGCAGGCCGTGCCGGGCCCCAATTTCTCGTTTGCGGCTTATATCGGCTCGCTGGCGATGCGGCAGGCCGGCAACGGCGTGAGCGGCCAGGTACTTGGGGCACTGGCAGGTGCGGCGGGCATCTTTATGCCGGGCACGCTGCTCATCTTCTTCCTGATTCGTTTCTGGGACCGGCTGAAGCAGTACCGGGTGGTGAAAGCCTCGCTGGAAGGCATCAATGCCGTGTCGGCCGGGCTGGTGTGCGCGGCTACGTTTCTGCTGTATCACCCCTTGCCGGATACGCCGGTGAACCTGATTCTGGTAGCCGTCACGTTCCTGCTGCTGCTGTGGGAAAAAATCCCTTCCTACGCCATTGTGGGCGCTGGACTAATTGCTGGAATGATCTGGTAAACGCACACTCCCAGGCGTTTACCCACAGCACCTAGGTTTTTTAACACAAGGAAGAGCCGCTCCTGATCTTAGGAGCGGCTCTTCCTTGTGTTGGCTTACGCTACTTGGTGATTGCGCTACTCGTTCAGCAGCAGCGTGCCGGGCAGGTTCATCAGGTAGTCGCCGTAGCCGCTTTTGCGCAATGGCTCCGCAATCTTGCGCAGCTGCTCTGCCGTAATGAACCCCTGACGGTAAGCTACTTCCTCAATCGAACCCACCTTCAAGCCCTGGCGATGCTCAATTACGCGCACAAACTCAGAGGCCTGCATCAGCGACTCGAATGTGCCGGTATCCAGCCACGCCGTACCCCGGCCCAGGATGCCTACTTTCAGCTTGCCGCGCCGCAGATATTCCTGGTTCACGTCCGTAATTTCGTACTCGCCGCGGGGGCTAGGTTGCAGACTCCTAGCAATTTCGATTACGTCGTTGTCGTAGAAGTAAAGACCTGGCACAGCGTAGTTGCTCTTCGGCTGCTTGGGCTTTTCCTCAATGCTGAGCGCCTTTTTATTATCATCGAACTCTACGACACCATAGCGCTCAGGATCTTGCACATAATAAGCATATACGATTCCGCCGTCCGGGTCATTATTGCTTTGCAGCAGCTTGCCTAAGCCCTCCCCATAGAAGATGTTATCGCCTAGCACTAGGGCCACTTTATCGCTTCCGATAAAGTCAGCCCCGATCACAAACGCTTGCGCTAAACCGTTCGGAACCTCTTGAATAGCATACTGGAAGTCGCAACCTAGGTTCTTGCCATCGCCCAGCAGCCGCTGAAACTGCGCCTGATCGTGTGGCGTGGTGATAATCAGAATCTCCCGGATACCTGCCATCATCAAGATTGACAGTGGATAGTAGATCATCGGCTTATCGTACACCGGCATCAGTTGCTTGCTGACCGCGAGCGTCAGCGGATGCAGTCGGGTGCCAGAGCCGCCGGCCAGGATAATACCTTTCATGAGTTAGGACTTAAATTATCAAATAGCTGATTCTTAGCTTAAGGATCATTCTTTTAGCTGTTCAAAAATCAACTAGCCAGTCATTCATATTAATTGCTCTCCCGAATAAACGTCTGGTTCTCTTTGAACCAAGCCAGGGTCTTCTGCAAGCCTTCCCGGATGCGAATCTGGGGGTCGTAGCCGAGCAGGCGCTGGGCTTTGCTGATGTCGGCCAGTGAGTCGCGGATGTCGCCGGCGCGGTCGGGGCCGTATTCGGGCGTGAGGTCGGAGCCGGCTTCTTCCTTCAGAATATTAAACAAATCGTTCAACGATGTGCGGTCGGCGACGGCAATATTATAGACCTGATTAATAGCTTCCGGGTTCGTAACCAGTGCCGCTTTGATGTTGGCTTGCACGCAGTTCTCGACGAAGGTAAAGTCGCGCGTTTGACCTCCATCGCCGTTCATGCGCGGCGGTTTGCCTTGCAGAATAGCGTCGATGAACAACGGGATTACGGCAGCATACGCGCCATTCGGGTCCTGGCGCGGGCCAAAGATGTTGAAGTAGCGCAGGCCAATGATTTCCATGCCGTAGGTTTTGCCAAACACATCGGCGTAAAGCTCGTTGGCGTACTTGGTAACCGCGTAGGGTGAAAGCGGCTTGCCAATACGGTCTTCCACCTTGGGCAAAGCTTTGCTATCGCCGTAGGTAGAGGACGATGCAGCATACACAAAGCGCTTTACGCCAGCGTCTTTGGCCGCGACCAACATATTCACAAAGCCACCCACGTTCACATCGTTGGTCGTGATGGGGTCGTTGATGGAGCGCGGCACCGAACCTAGCGCCGCCTGGTGCAACACGATATGCGCGCCGTGACAAGCCGCGCGGCACACCTCTGGGTCCCGGATATCACCTTCCACGATTTCCAAGGCTGGGTTGTCAGCAAACAGACCTAGGTTTTTGCGAAAGCCGTTGGAATAATTGTCGAGTACGCGCACCGTACCGGCGCCGTATTTCAATAGGTATTCAACTAAGTTGGAGCCAATAAAGCCGCTACCGCCCGTCACCAGAAAGGTGAGCTTATCAAGCGGCTGGTCATGAAAAGGAGTATTGTACACAGTGGGAATGTTGAGTGTTAAGTGTTTAATGTTGAGTTGAAGGTGTCTTCTATTGGATAACTCACCATTCAACACTCATAATTTAAAACTTCTACCTCGTGGCGTATTGCTGGTGGTAGTAATCCTGGTAGGCGCCGCTGGTTACGTGTTCCAGCCACTCGGTATTGGCCAGATACCAATCGACGGTTTGGGCCAAGCCTTGCTCGAAGGTAACGGAGGGCTTCCAACCTAGCTCGTTCATAATTTTCGACGAGTCGATGGCGTAACGCAGGTCGTGGCCGGCGCGGTCGGTCACGAAGGTGATGAGCTGCCGGGAAGTGCCTTGCGGCTTGCCGGTTTTCTCATCCAGTACGTCGCAGAGCAGGCGAATCAGGTCGATGTTCTGCCACTCATTCACGCCGCCGATGTTGTAGGTATCACCTAGCTTGCCTCTGTGGAACACAGCATCGATGGCAGTAGCGTGGTCTTTCACGAACAGCCAGTCGCGCACGTTCTCACCTTTGCCGTACACCGGCACCGGCTGCCCGTGCTGAATGCGGTGAATCGCCAGCGGAATCAACTTTTCGGGGAAGTGATTGGGTCCGTAGTTGTTCGAGCAGTTACTCAGCTTCACCGGCAGTCCGTAGGTGTGGTACCAGGCCCGCACGAAGTGGTCGGAGCTAGCTTTGGATGCCGAATAAGGTGAACGAGGATCATAGGGCGTTTCCTCCGTAAACATCTCCGTGCCCATCTCCAGGGAGCCATACACCTCATCGGTGCTGACGTGGTAGAACGTGTGGCCTTCGTAGCCCTTGGGCTTCCAGAGGTTTTTGGCGGCGTTCAGCAAGTGTACCGTACCTAGCACATTGGTCTTCACGAATGCCAGCGGGTCCGTAATGGAACGGTCGACATGCGACTCCGCCGCCAGATGGATCACCGCATCCGGCTCTTCGCGGGCAAACAGCTCATCTACAAACGCTTGATCGGCAATATCACCTTTTACGAAGCGGTAGTTAGGCGCGCCTTCCACATCTCGCAGGTTCTCCAGATTGCCGGCATACGTCAGCGCATCCAGGTTCAGGATTTGGTACTCCGGATACTTCGTGACAAACAGCCGTACAACGTGTGATCCGATAAAGCCAGCTCCGCCCGTGATAATGATTTTCATAAGATGAGATAGTGAGATGGTGAACTGGCGAGTTGGTGAAGTAGTGAGCTGTCATTCAGATTATTCTGCAAGCTCACTACCTCACTACTTCGCCAATGATTCCTGCCATTTCCAGGCGCTGGCCAGTGCCTCTTCCAAGGAGGAAGTCGTCTTGAAACCTAGCTCGTTCGTGGCTTTCGTAACGTCGGCGTAAATGGCGGGGACGTCGCCGGCGCGGGGTGGGCCGATGGTGTAATTTAGCTTCACGCCGGTTGCCTTTTCGAAAGCATTTACCACTTCCAGCACGCTGTTGCCGCGGCCGGTGCCTACGTTGAAGACTTCTACTGCTTCGCCTTTCTCATCGAGCAGGCGCTGCACGGCTACTACGTGGGCCTTCGCCAGGTCGACCACGTAGATGTAGTCGCGGATGTTGGTGCCATCGGGCGTATCGTAGGTATTGCCGTAGATGGTCAGCTTCTCGCGGATGCCGGCGGCCGTTTGCGTGATAAAAGGTACCAGGTTTTGGGGCACACCCAGGGGCAGCTCGCCAATCTTAGCTGATGGATGCGCGCCGATCGGATTGAAGTAGCGCAGCAGAATGGTATGCAACGAGTCGCTGGCTTTGGCGACATCCGTGAGAATGTCCTCGCAGATCTTCTTGGTATTGCCGTAGGGCGAAGTAGCTGGCTTCGTGGGTGTTTGCTCCGTCACGGGCAGCTGGTCCGGAATACCGTACACGGTGCACGACGACGAAAACACGAAGTTCTTAATGCCGAATTCGGGCATTACCGTCAGCAGCGTCATCAGGGAGCCCACGTTGTTGCGGTAGTAGGCCAACGGCTTCTGCATCGACTCGCCCACGGCTTTGAAGGCCGCAAAGTGAATGATGCCCTTGATGTCCTTCTCCTGCGAGAACACCCCGCGTAGCGCGTCCGCGTCGCCGCAGTCGATGTCATGGCAGGGAATCTCGACACCTAGGATTTCCTGAATACCACGCAATACAGACTCCTTCGAATTGCTGAAGTCGTCGACAATAATCGGCTGATAGCCTGCCTCATACAACTCAACTACCGCGTGGGAGCCTATAAAGCCTGCGCCACCCGTCACTAGTATTTTTGCTCGTTCCATGTTTTCCAATGCGTAACTGAGTGAGAGAGTAACTAAGTAAAGGAGTAAACTACTAGAACGATTACTCAGCTACTCAGTTACTCAGCTACTCTATAGACTCCAATACTGCAGCTCCTGAATTCTGCTCCGGAACAGGCCTTTGATATCCACCAAAACCGCGTTTTCGGACGTAATCGATTGGAAGTAAGCCTCGTCCAGCTCCGTGTACGGCTTGTGGCTGACCGCTACGATAACCCCGTCATAATCGTGACCTAGGTTTTCGGGAGCTGTCAGGCGGAAGCCGTACTCGTGGTGCAGCTCGTCGGAATCAGCGTGCGGATCGACGATGTCCACGTTCACCGAGAAGTTGCGCAGCTCCTGAATGACGTCGGCCACTTTGGAATTGCGGATGTCTTCCACGTTTTCCTTGAAGGTGGCACCCATCACCAGCACCTTGCTTTTCGCCACGTCCTTGCCCTGCTTGATCATCATCTGCACCGTTTTGCGGGCGATGTAAGCACCCATGTTGTCGTTGGTGGTGCGGCCGGAGAGAATGACTTTGGCGTCGTAACCTAGTTCTTTTGCCTTGTAGGTCAGGTAGTAAGGATCGACACCGATGCAGTGGCCGCCCACCAGGCCGGGCGAGAACCGGAGGAAGTTCCACTTCGTGCCGGCGGCTTCCAGCACCTCGTAGGTGTTGATGCTCATGCGGTCGAAGATCATCGACAGCTCGTTCATCAGGGCGATGTTCACGTCGCGCTGGGTGTTCTCGATAATCTTGGCGGCTTCGGCTACGCGGATGCTGCTGGCGCGGTGCACGCCGGCCGTCACGACCAGCTCGTACACTTTCGCAATCACATCCAAGGACTCCTCGTCGCAACCCGACACTACTTTCACGATGCGCGCCAGTGTGTGCTCCTTGTCGCCGGGGTTGATGCGCTCGGGCGAGTAGCCTACTTTGAAGTCCGTCGGAAACTTCAGGCCCGAAAGCTTTTCCAGGACCGGAATGCAGTCTTCCTCGGTGCAGCCAGGGTACACCGTCGACTCAAACACCACATAATCACCTTGTTTCAGCACCTTACCTACGCTGCCTGAGGCACCGAGCAACGGCTTCAGGTCGGGCATGGCGTGCTCGTCAATGGGCGTAGGCACAGCCACGATGAAGAACTGCGCCTCGCGCAACACGTCGAGCGAATCGGTGAAGGTGATGTCGCAGCCTTCGAAATCCTTGACTTCCAACTCGCCGCTGGGGTCTATGTTGTTGCGCATCATCTCGATGCGTTCGGCGTTGATATCGAAGCCAATAACCTGAAGTTTGCGGGCAAATTCGAGGGCGATAGGCAGGCCCACATACCCTAGGCCGATAACGGCCAGCTTGGCCTGCTTTTGAAGTAACTGCTCGTACACGACGGAAATCCTAAGAGTATGAATTATAGATTTTGAATCGAAGAAATTCGTTTGACCTGATTTTCAGCGGTCAACTCGTACTGTTCGCCGCTCTCGGGGCAAGTAGCGTGCCCGGCTGCATCGAAAGCCAGGCGGTGCCCGTAGGCGCTCATCCAACCACGGGGCCGGGCGGGGTTGCCGTACACCAAAGCAAACGGCGCCACATCTTTCGTCACGACCGAGCCGGCCCCCACAAAGGCATACTGACCTAGGCGTACGCCACACACGATGGTGCTGTTCGCGCCGATGCTCACGCCTTGTTCCAGGTAGGTAGTCTGGTAATGACCTGCCCCGCGGCGGGGCACAGCGCTACGCGGGTTTTTGACGTTGGTGAATACCACCGATGGCCCCAGGAACACGTCATCTTCACACACCACGCCACTATAAAGGCTCACGTTGTTCTGCACCTTCACATTCCGACCTAGCCGCACGCCATCGGCCACCATCACGTTTTGCCCGATGCTGCACCCTTCGCCTAACTCGCAGCCCGGCATCAGGTGCGAAAAATGCCAGATGCGGCACCCATCACCGATGCGGCAGCCTTCGTCCAGAACGGCGGTTGGATGCGCGAAGTAAGCAGGAGTTTCGGTCACAGAAAGCGTAAAAGATGAGTGCGGCCGCAGGCTGCTTTTTAGGCGGCAAAGGTAGCGGTTTTCCTACTTGCGAGCCTTGTCAGAAAGGAAGTTAGCTAACCTAGGTGCTGCTTTGCGCTTTATTCTTCCCAACTCCCTCGCAGCATTCGGTCTTTGCCGAACAAATCCTGGTGCGTTCGTATCTGCTTGTAGCCTAGGTTGGTGAGCAGATCTTGCAGCAACAAGGCATACTGTTCGTTGATTTCAAAATAGAGCGTGCCGCCCGGCTTTAGCAAGTTTTGGCCCAATTCGGCAATGCGGCGATAGAAGAGCAGTGGGTCGGTGTCGGGCACGAACAGCGCGGTGGCCGGCTCGTAGTCGAGCACGTTGGCGCGCATCAGCGGCCGCTCGTTCTCCAGCACGTACGGCGGATTGCTGACCAGCACATCCACCGACTGCGAACCTAGGTTTTGGGGCGCTTCCCGCAAAATATCGAGCTGCTGAAACTCGATGGGTGCGTTGTAGCGGACCGCATTGCGGCGAGCCACAGCCAGCGCTTCAGCAGAAACATCGACGCTGAAGATATGGGCCTTCACAAGCATCTTACTCAAGGTCAGCGGAATACAACCGGTGCCGGTGCCGACATCCAGCACAGTCAGTCCAGCCCGCCCTTTCTGCTCTTCGGCAATCAGCCGCACCAGCTCTTCCGTTTCGGGCCTAGGTATGAGGGTGGCGGGCGTTACTTCCAGCTCCATATCCGCAAACCACGCTACGCCAAGCACATACTGCACCGGCTCGTGGCGCAACAAACGAGCTTGCAATTCGGGCAATTGTGCCACTACCGCGGGCGCTACTTCCTCATCGGCACGCACACGGCGCTGAAGTGGCGAGAGTTGCAACAAGTGCTCCAGCACCAATCCGGCAACAGCCGCCGCCTCGGAAGCAGGATAAACGGCGAGTAGCGCGGTGGTGAGGTCAGCGGCAAGCTGGCGAATGGTGGGCATGAGATGGTGAGGTGGTGAGGGGTGAGTTGTGATGTTGGTATATAAACTGGTAAATAGAACATCAAATTACTGCCGCATATTTGACTATTTCACCACTCACCACCTCACCACTCACCACTCTCCCACCCACTATGGCCGATTTCGATAACCTGATGATGCGCCGCGCCCTCGATCTGGCGAGGCTAGGTACCGGCTACGCCCGACCCAACCCGGTCGTAGGCTGCGTCGTCACGCACAACGGCCGTATCATCGGCGAGGGTTGGCACCGGCAGTACGGCGGCCCACATGCCGAGGTGAATGCCCTCGCTTCGGTGACCGACGAAAGCCTGCTGCTGGAAAGCCGCGTGTACGTGACCCTGGAGCCTTGCTCGCACCACGGCAAAACGCCGCCCTGCGCCGATTTGCTCATTGCCAAAAAGGTGAAGGAAGTCGTGGTTTGTAACCTCGATCCTAACCCGCTAGTGGCAGGCCAAGGCTTGGAGAAATTGCGCGCCGCCGGCATCCACGTCGAAACCGACGTACTGGCGGCCGAAGGACGCTGGCTCAACCGGCGCTTCTTCACGTTTCAGGAGAAAAAACGGCCCTACGTGGTGCTGAAGTGGGCCGAAACCGCCGATGGCTTCCTGGCTGGACCGTACTTTCAGCCCATTCAGATCAGCGGGGAGCTAGCTCGGGTCGTGGTGCACCAGTGGCGGGCGGAGGAACAAGCCATCCTAATTGGCACGCGCACAGCTTTGCACGACAACCCCACTCTGAACGTGCGCGAGTGGTGGGGGCAAGCGCCCTTGCGCGTTATTATCGACAAAAACCTGAGCCTGCCGCCCACGCACCACGTACTCGATGAGCAGATTCCGACGGTAATCTACACCTACCGCGAGCGGGCCAACAAGCCGAACCTGGAGTTTGTGACGCTCACGGAGGCCGACGATCTGTTCCCGCAGCTGTTTGCCGATCTGTATCGGCGCAACGTGCAATCGGTGCTGGTAGAAGGCGGCCCGACGGTGCTTAACTCTTTGATGCGCGACGGTTTGTGGGACGAAGCCAGGGTGCTGCGCAATGCCAAGCAGCTTGGCGGCGGTATCTTGGCACCGAAGCCGGGGCTGGCTGGTTTGCGCGAGCATCTCACCTTTGGTGCGGATGATTTGTTTATTTACCAGAACAGTTAAGCTGCTGGCTTTTAGCTGTTGGCTGGCAGCTCTCGTTCGACACCTTAACCGTCAGACGATTACTAACGAAAAACAAACAACCGACAACAAAAAACGAATCCATGGCTGAAGACCTCATCCTTGATATTACGCTTACCAAAGCCGAAAAATACCGGCAGCTTCTCCCCCAGATTGAAGCCCTGACTACCGGCGAGCCGGACCAAACAGCGAACCTAGCTAACGTAATGGCCGTCCTGAAGCAAGCTTTCAACTTTTTCTGGGTGGGCGCTTATGTGGTGAAAGACAATGAACTAGTGCTAGGTCCGTTTCAGGGACCAGTCGCCTGCACGCGCATCCGGCACGGTAAGGGGGTGTGCGGCACCAGTTGGGCCCGCGCGGAAACCGTGCTGGTGCCTGATGTAGACGCATTTCCCGGTCATATTGCGTGCAGCAGCGCCTCTCGCTCCGAAATCGTGGTCCCGGTGCTAAAGGAAGGCCGCGTAGTGATGGTGCTCGACGTGGACAGCGACCAACTCAACGACTTCGACCACGACGACCAGGTGTACCTGGAGCAGCTCGCGCAGCTGATGGTGCAGTGGTTCTAGCCATGACAGGCACGTCGTCGTTGGCAACGGGTGCTCCTATCTTGCGAGTTGCGCGCCCAACCAATAACATCGAAGCACTTCTTCCCTTCTACCGCGACGGGCTGGGGTTGGAAGTGCTGTATCGGTTTGAAGACCACAATGGTTTCGACGGCGTGATGCTGGGCCACCTAGGTTTTCCGTACCACTTCGAGTTCACGCACCTCCGTGGGCACCTCGTAGCCGGCGCACCTAGCCCGGATAACCTATTAGTCTTTTATTTACCTGACCTAGGTATGTGGCAGCAAGCGGTAGACCGCATGCGGCAGCACGGCTTCGAGCCTATTGTGGCTTACAATCCTTATTGGGATAAGCACGGCCTTACCTTCGAGGACGAAGATGGCTACCGGGTTGTGCTGCAACAAGGAGAGTGGCGCTAGTAGTATGTTGCAGCTCATCACTCTTGTGGCGCAGTGATTTTAGCAATGATTATTTCCAGAACTGCCACCACTTCTTGCTTTTAGCAAGCTGCGCAGTCCTGTTGGCTTCCGATGCTGGAGCGGGCGCGGCAGGCACGTACCTTTTCGCACTGTTTAGGAGCAAGGATGGTTCTTTTTGTTCAAGTGAGCCGCGATTATCGGTATACTCAAGCTCATCGTGCTGCGATTTTAGGTGTAACCGGATGCTGCCACTCGCCAACCACTCAAGTACGCGTGCGGCTTCTTGGGCGGCTCCCGGATAAAACTGATCCAGGTATTTCTGCCTCTCTTCTTCTGATATCGACTTCCAGTTTTTATAAGCCTCCCAGCCAAAATCTTGCTCAGTTGCCAATCCATAATCAAAAGCTAGGTCTGACAGAAAAGAACAACCGTCGCAATACCAATCGTAGCTAGCAGTAAGAGCTAGTAGTACCGCGTCGCTATCAGGACGGCTGATTATGATTTGCAGCAGCTGTTGCAGCTCATTGCTACGTACTTGGCCCCAATCTACGTAGTGCCCTATTATCTTTTCCAGCTCGTACAAGGCTGATTTGTCCTTGTAATTCAGGCTGATTAGCTCCAAGTACTCGTCGGCACTAAGGAACAGCTCTAACGCAGGTGTGTCGTATACCCAACGCTCAAAGTCAGGTACCGACATTGCCTTTGCCAGCACTTGCTGGAAAACATCTGTCGGTTGCATGGCGCAATAACGAAGAAGCCGCTCGTAAGTGCTACGAGCGGCTTCTTCGTTATTTTAAATACCTAGGTTAGCTCGTCTCAGAACAGTGCCGGAGTAGCCGTTTTCAGCTGCGCAATGATGGTTTCGCCGCCTTTCACCTTGTCGCCGAGCTGCACTTTGATGTCAGTATCCAGCGGCACGAAAACGTCGACGCGGGAGCCGAACTTAATGAAGCCAAACTCTTCGCCTTGGCTTACTTCGTCGCCTTCGTTCACGTACCACACAATGCGGCGGGCCATAGCGCCGGCAATCTGCCGGAACAACACCAGCGGGCCGGCATCTGACTCGACGACTACCGTGGTGCGCTCGTTTTTGGTGCTGCTCTTCGGGTGCCAGGCGACCAGGTAGTTGCCGGGGTGGTACTTGAAGTAGCGCACGATACCTGAAATCGGGTTGCGGGTGATGTGCACGTTGATCGGCGACATGAAGATGCTGATCTGCTTGCGCATATCATCAAAATACTCGGGCTCGTGCACATCCTCAATCACGACCACTTTCCCGTCGGCGGGCGCAATCAGCAGATCCTCGTGGGTGAGCAGGTTGCGGTACGGGCTCCGGAAGAACTGAAGCAGCAACAGAAAAGCCACCGCCGATGCCCCGGCAAAGATCCGGTTGAACGTGACGTTGCGGGCATTCAGCTGAAACAGCAACAGGTTGACCGCCAACAGGGCCAGGATGGTAAAAAAGAGTATGCGTCGTCCTTCTTTGTGAATCTTCATAAATCGCAGATTAGCTGCGCTGACTTCCTTTGCTGCTGAATGCGTACGTAAAGTAGTGTCAAATAGCTAGGTTAGTCGAACAGGCAAGTAGGCAACAAAAGTTGCGCCGGGTTAGATCGGGAAACGAAAGTACGAAAGGCTGACAAAGATAGCCCGGGCCAAATGGTCCGGGCGTATCCAGTCTGCAATTTTAAAGAAACAGCTACTAATTCGCAGAGAATCAACTTAAACGCTGCTACCTAGGTAATAGCCCGACAGCAAAGTTAGAAGCCGCCGCGGTATTTATACGTTTGGGCCACCTTATCAATAGCTACCACGTAGGCGGCAATGCGCATGGTCACATTGTATTTCTCGGCAGTGGCGTACACTTTTTCGAAGGCATCCGTCATGATCCGCTCGGCCCGCTCGATTACCATGTTCTCGCTCCACTTGTAGCCGAGGCGGTTCTGCACCCACTCGAAGTACGACACCGTCACGCCGCCGGAGTTAGCCAGAATGTCGGGCACAACCATGATTTTCTTATCCCGAATGATGGGGTCAGCGGAAGCGGCCGTGGGACCGTTGGCGCCTTCCACGATCAGCTTGGCTTTGATATCGTTGGCGTTGTGCTCGGTAATCACATCTTCCACGGCAGCAGGCACCAGCACATCAACGGGTGAGATGAGCAGCTCATCGGCATCCATCTTCACGGCACCCGTGAAGCCATCGAGACGGCCGTTGTGCGCGTTTTTGTAGGCAATAGCCTCGTCGATGTTGATGCCGTTCTCGTTCCAGTACGCCCCGCTGATATCGGATACGCCCTTCACTTTCAAGCCCTTCTCACTTAAAAGCTTCGCGGCCCAGGAGCCTACGTTGCCGAAACCCTGCACCGCCACCGACGACTGCTTGGGGTCCATACCTAGCTTTTTCATGGCGGCAATAGCTGATACCATCACGCCCCGGCCAGTGGCCTCCACGCGGCCCAGCGAACCGCCGAGCACGAGCGGCTTACCCGTCACGACGGCGGGTGAAGTCATACCGGTAGTCTTGGAGAATTCGTCCATCAGCCACGCCATTTCGCGCGGACCCGTGCCCATGTCGGGGGCCGGAATGTCGCGGTCGGGGCCGAATACGTCTTTCATCGCCAGCGTGTAGCCGCGGGTGAGGCGCTCAATCTCGCCGGGGCTCATGGTAGTGGGGTCACAGATGATACCACCTTTCGCGCCGCCATATGGAATATCAACCACGGCGCACTTCCACGTCATCCAGGCGGCCAGGGCCTTCACCTCATCCAGGTGAACGTGCATATCGTAGCGGATACCGCCTTTCGAAGGGCCGAGGATAGTATTATGCACCACGCGGTAGCCCTCAAACACACGCCGCTGACCGTTGTCCATCGTCACGGGGATGTTGACGATGATCTGCTTGTCGGGCGCTTTCAGGACGTTATAGGTTTCGTCGTCAAGCCCTAGAATCTCCGCCGCCACGTTGAAGCGCGACATCATGGACTCCAGGGGATTTTCGCGGTCCACGAGCGGGGCCGGTTCTTTATACACAGTGCTAACAGCCATGTGAGTAAGGGATTAGGAAATGGGTGGTGAAATAAAAAGCTGCGCGCAGTGGGTGGGAGCTACAGCAGGAAAAACAAATTTCGGAGCAAAGGTAACTGCTCCCTAGCATACGCTTACGACAACACAACGGGTGCGCTTCTCGTGCAATTGGAACGTATTAATATAGAGTTAATCCAGATTAACGTTGGATGAAGCGCGGTTCACAAAGAGCCAGCCCCTAGGTTTTGTTAGCTGAACAGCAATTGCAGCACCACCAGCACGGGCACCACGAACAGAAAAGCATCAAACCGATCGAGCAAACCGCCGTGGCCGGGCATGATGCGGCCGGAGTCTTTCACATCGACGCTGCGCTTGAGCATGGATTCGGCCAGGTCGCCCAGCACGCCGAATACTGCCACTACGCCCGCCGCTACCAGGCGCGTTGTGAGCGGCATTTCCGGCAGCAAGTACCCTAGACCCCAGCCGACCACCAGCGTGAGCAGTGTGCCGCCTATCCAGCCTTCCCAGGTTTTGCCGGGCGAAATCTTTGGGGCTAGCTTGTGTTTGCCGAAGGTTTTGCCGGCGGCGTATGCGCCTATGTCGGCCGTCCAGACAAGGAGCAACAGGGCTAGGATGCGGCGGTAGTCGTAGCCTTTCTCGTTGAATACCAATGCATTAATCAGGCTCATCGGAACACTCACGTAGAGCAAGCCAAGTAGTGCTACCCCGACGTTGGCAAAGGGTGAAAAGTTCTGGTTGGGCCGCGGCCACGCAAACATCTCGCGCAGGATTAGAATGACGGGCAACAAAACAGCTAATCCCACTAGAGCATTCTGAGCAGCAGGAATAAAGCCAAACAATCCTACGCCTGGGAAATCCAACGTTTCAGTGCGTGTTACACCTGAATAATGGTACACTCCATTTAGGAAGTGAATCACCCCAAAAATCACCACGCTCAAGCCACCGCCCACCAATGCGGCCGGCTTGTATCCCGCCTTGCGCATCATCCGGTAGAACTCCCACAGCATCCGCATCTGCACGAGCCCGAAGAACAGCGCGAACGTCCAGGCGCTGTACCAGATGCAGCCCAGCAGCACCACGGCGCCCAGCACGCCGAATATGACGCGCTGACCTAGGTTCGACATGGGTTTCTTACCGGCGGGGGGCTTCGGTACGGATTCGGGGGGAGCGGGCGAGCTAGACAAGGGGGTGGAGAGAGAAAGGGTGAGCTAACTACGATTGAGCAGGAGAATCTTCGCGGCTGCCGTCGATGCCGGCCCGACCTAGGGTGCGCCCCATCGGCGGCACGTAGGAAGTGGGCGTGGTTACGGCAGCGCCGCCGCTGCTGAGCGTGTGCATCTCGGTGGGCAATGCAGCCTCATCGGTAGCAACGGGCGCGGCCAGCCAGCGACGCAGGCTGAGCAACAATAAGGCCGTAAGAGCAGCCGAACCCAGCACCAGCGGCCAGGGCAGGCTCTCGGTAGAATCAGGATTGAAGGCATTGCCTATGTGGCGCTGCTGCAAATAAAGCAGCACCAGCTGGAAAGCATTCTGGGTGAAGTGGGCCGCCATCGGCACCAGAATATTGCCGCTCCACTCGTACAAGTAGCCGAGCAGCACGCCCAGCACGAGGCGCGGCACGAAGCCAAAAAACTGAAAGTGAATGGCGCTGAAAATGACGGCCGCCGTCCATACTCCAACGTGCCTCGACCCAAACCACTGCACCAGGTTGCGCTGAATGACGCCCCGAAAAACCAGCTCTTCGCTGATGGCCGGCACCACCGCAATTACCAGTAAGCCAATGAGAAAGCGCGCTGGAGAGCTAAACTGCGTCAGGTACTTGGTAAGCTCCTGGGCCCGGTCTTCCATGGCGCGGGCGCTGGCTTCCATGTCTTTCAGGAAGGCCGGAAAGTGCGCGTGCGCGTTCCAGTCGATCAGCCCCGACATGAGCGGAATCGTGACCAGGATGAGCAGGCCGGCCGCCAGCAGCCACCAGCCCGGGATCGGGCGGCGCGGGGCAAAATACGGCACAATGCCGCTGCCGCTCAGCGCCACCAACGCCAGCGCCGAGCAACCAAAGCCGATAAACAGCAGCAGCCCCTGCGACAACATCGTGAAAGCCCACCCTTGCGGGTAGCGCTGTGGGCTCTGCATCACGGCACTGAAGTCGGAGAGGCTAGCTAAGCCGAACACAGACCGGCCGAGCAGCAGAATCAGCAGGTAGCCAATGCAGAAGGCCCCCAGCATCAGCGCGGCCCAGATCAGCAGGGTTACAATTGGATGCCAACGACTGGACACAAAACCTTTCATAGATGCAGGAGCTAAAAGTTAGGAGCCAGGAGTTAGAAGACAGATTAAGGAACAAAAGACAGCCATAACGCCTTTTGCTTGCGCGCTCGACGTTTGCTTTCAGCTCCTGACTTCTAACTCCTGGCTCCTGTCTGCTGGAGACGTCGTAAATTTGCGTAAAATCCTGTAATCGCCTTTCCTGTGGTACACATCCGCGACCTAGCTCTGCCCGATTTCCCGCTTTTGCTCGCCCCGATGGAGGACGTGTCGGATCCGCCGTTCCGGGCCGTGTGCAAGGCCAACGGCGCCGACCTGATGTACACCGAGTTTATTTCCTCGGAAGGTCTGATTCGCGACGCGGCCAAGAGCAAGAAGAAGCTCGACGTGTTCGACTACGAGCGACCTATTGGTATTCAGCTATTTGGGTCCGACGTGGATACGATGGGCGAGTGCGCCCGCATCAGCACCGAAGCCGGCCCCGACCTGATTGATATTAATTACGGCTGCCCGGTGAAGCAGGTCGCTTGCCGCGGCGCTGGCGCGGCCCTGCTGCGCGACATTCCGAAGATGGTGGACATGACCGCCGCCGTGGTGCGCAACACGCCGCTGCCCGTGACGGTGAAGACCCGCCTAGGTTGGGACGACACCACCAAGAACGTAGTGGAAGTAGCCGAACGCTTGCAAGATGTTGGAATTGAGGCGCTTACCGTGCATGGCCGCACCCGCGTGCAGATGTACAAAGGCGACGCCGACTGGCGCTTGATTGCCAAGATCAAAGAAAACCCGCGTATCCGGATTCCGATCTTCGGCAACGGCGATATCGACTCGCCCCAGAAGGCCCTCGAATACAAGAACCGCTACGGTGTGGACGGCGTGATGATTGGCCGCGCCAGCATCGGCTACCCCTGGATTTTCCGCGAGGTAAAGCACTACGTTGCCACCGGCGAGCTGCTGGCCCCGCCCACCGTGGAGGAGCGCGTGGCCATGTGCCGCATGCACTTCGAGAAGAGCCTGGAGTGGAAAGGCCAGCGCGCCGGCATCTTCGAGATGCGCCGCCACTACGCCCAGTATTTCCGTGGCCTGGAAGGCGCTAAGCAATGGCGCACCCGCTTGGTAGACGCTGAGCAACCGGAAATTATCCGCGAGATTCTGGAAGAAATCATTGCCGCCGAGCCGGTGATGGTGGGGTAACCATTTCAAATAGAAATCACCTGTCATCCTGAGCTTGTGAAGGACCTACTGCCAATTGAACAACGTAACAACGACTCGTTCAACTAGCAATAGGTCCTTCCAGCGTCAGGACGACAATGTTTCTTCTGGCACCTAGCTTTCTTAGCTGACAGCTCTCAGGAGCTGGATGAACGTACCGAGGCACCCGCAAGTAGCTTTTCACCAACTTGCCGTCTGAACGGCCATTCCCCGTTGACTCGCTACTGCTTTGGCTTCTACACCTTCCGTTTCCCCCGCACCAACCGCACTACCTAGCTCCCACCCCATTCCGCCAACCGCCTGGGGGTTGCTGCTGCTGCTGGCCAGCATTTGGGGTACGTCGTTTATTCTGATGAAGAAGGGGTTGGTGGTTTTTTCGCCCCTAGAGCTAGGTGCTACCCGCGTGAGCGTGGCGGCGCTGTTGTTGTTGCCATTTGCCCTGCGGCACGTACGGCAGGTAGAGCGCAGCCGGATTAAGTGGTTGCTGCTGAGTGGCATAGTTGGCACGCTCATTCCCGCTTTTTTGTTTGCCTACGCCGAAACCAAGCTAGCTTCCGGGCTGGCAGGCGTGCTCAATGCCCTCACGGCGGTGTTCACGCTGGCAGTCGGTGCGCTCTTTTTTGGGCAGCGCCTCACAGGGCTGCGGGTACTCGGTATTGGCCTAGGTTTGCTGGGCACGGTGGTGCTGATGCTGCTGGGCGGCAGCGGCGGCGAAGCCACCCCGACGGGCATCGGCAACGCCTGGTACGGCCTCTACATCGTGGTGGCTACCATTGGCTACGGCGTGAGCGTCAACGTGATAAAGCACCACTTGCACAGCATTCCGCCCGTAGGCGTCACGGCACTGCTGCTGCTGTTTATCGGTGGGCCGGCGCTGGCTTTCCTGCTGCTTGGCACCGATTTCCTGCACAAGCTGGCAACCGTGCCTGGCGCTTGGGCCGCGTTCGGCTACATTGCTTTGCTGGCTACCATGAGCACAGCCGTGGCCATGGTGCTGTTCAACAAGCTCATCCATCAATCGACGGCACTGTTTGCGTCCTCCAATACCTATCTGGTGCCCATTGTAGCCCTGGGTTGGGGCTTGCTCGATGGCGAAGTTATCAACGGCTGGCACTTGCTCGGCATGGCGATTATCCTGCTCAGCGTGTTCATCATTCACCGCGCCAAGTAGCGTGGGCTTTATAGAAGTAAAGCCCACGCTACTTGCCTGAACGTACACTCCTTTCAAAACAACCCAGGATAGCAGCCGCACTGATTTCTACTGGTGTTTTGGGTGCTGATACCTGATCAATGGATTTGCGACTCGACATACCAGATCTGCCCGTTGGCTTACGGTATTCCTCCTGTTCACTACCATTTGTGCCTTACGAAAGAGCCGACTGACCACTTTTAGGCTATTATTAGTCTATCATACTGTGGATGTCTGTATGTGGTTCTTTCGTGTTAGATCTATCCGAATGCTACCCCTGGTGCTGGTACTGGGGGTAGCTACTTCGGGGGCGAACGCCCAACGGCCGGTTATCCAGCGCATCCACGATACGGCTAATGAAAAGCAAGATTCCGTCTTCAGGCTAGGTAGCACCATTACGCTGGAAGTCCAGGGGCTAAGTCGCTGGATGGAGACCGAGGAGGAGACGCTGGTGAAGCGCGGCTTCGACCCGCAGAAGGCGCACCAGAAGGCGCACAGCCTCGTACTTTATATTGATGATGCGCCGCTGATCGGGATGCCGCCGCTGGCTGTGTACGCCGACGAAGCGCGGCTGCCGGGTACCTCCGCGGCCTCGCCTGCGCCGAAAATGGCCCACGATTCCGGCACCGTTGCTGCCAGCCCAACGGATCTTCCCGATGATGACCCCATTACGCCAATCGACAAGGTTATCTTCAAGCTCAATCGGAATCCCGACAACTACCAGTACTGGGACGTGGTGTACGACTCGCCCTGGGATTTTTCGCACCCCGGCAAAATCGGGCTCGGCTACGACGACCGGGTATTCACGGAGCTCTACCCTGCCCACGAGGAAAACGTGCGCCTGGAGCTGATTCAACCTAGCTCGATTTGGGTGGCGGCGTTGGGTACTGGCATCCTGGCCCTTGGCATCCTGCTGCTGGCCCGCAAGTCGTGGCTGCTCCGCGACTGGGAAGGCAAAACGGTGCCCAGCGCCAGCACGATTTTCTCGCCAACCGGCACCGTGCAGCCGCCCTACAGCTTGGCCAAAACGCAGCTTGCCTTCTGGACCTTCCTCATTATGAGCTGCTTCCTTATTATTTACTGCGTAACGGGCGAGATGACGACCATTTCCGTGACGACCCTAGCCCTGCTCGGCATCAGTGCCGGCACCACCGGCTTAAGCGGCCTGATCGGCAACAAAGACGGCGACATGCCCACCGCGGCGCAGTCGCTGCCGCCCAGCCAAGGCTTTATGACGGACATTCTGTCGGACGAGCGCGGCGTGAGCGTGCACCGCTTGCAGAAGGTGGTCATTACGGTACTGCTGGGTTACTTCTTTGCCCGCACCGTCTACAAAACCGTGGCCCTGCCCGAATGGACCAACAACGAGACGCTGCTGCTGGCCCTGAGCAGCGCCACCTACCTAGGTCTGAAGTGGCAGGAAACCAAAACCGAAGCGGCTACAGTCAACGACCCCGCCACGCTCCCGGCGGCCGTAGCGGCACCAGCTGTACTACCTGCTCCTGCCACACCGCCCACAACGGCAGCTCCGCCCGTGGTGCCGCCCACTTTTTACCCGCCGACGCCGGCACCGACCCCAGCGCCTTCGGCTGTTGTCGCCACTCCGGCGTCGGCTGCGGTCGACCAAGTTTCAACTCCTGCGGAGGAACCAACCGAATATTTCTCGGCTAAAGCCTAAGGCGGAGCGCACAAAAAGCCCCCTGACCTAGCTTTCAGAACCTAGGCCAGGAAGCCATGAAATCGCTGGTAGTCAGGAAGCTAGGCCACGAACTTCTCCTGCGTCCGGCTGAGCCAGCTTGCCAGGTATTTCTGCATCCGGTTGTCGGTCACTAGGTGCAGCTCTTCGCGAAAGAACTTGTGCCAGGAAGCTAGCTTCTGGGCGTCTTCGGGCGAGAAGCTGCCGGAGCGGTAGTCGTAGAAGGCACGCCGCATGGCAATGAACCGATTATAGAAAGCACTCTGATCAACGGCGTTCAGCGCGGCAATGCTATGCAAACCAATCTTCCCATCGACCACCAAATGCGCCCCAAACTCCGTCGCCAGCAGGTATTGCAGCATCTTGGCGGGCCGCACCACGCCGGCATTCACGCCGTGGTCGGCCACCTGATCGGCAATAGCCTGGGAATGAACCTGATCCAGGCCCAGCGAATTCCAGTATTCGGCCTTGTAAAAGGCCATTACCTGCGCATTCAGCGCGGCGTCCGTTTCCAGGGCCCGGCTGATAGCCAGCCATTGAGCACGCGGCACAGGGCTATCGGGGCAATGGTGGGTGCGAATCGCATCGACTACCGACCAGCCGCCCCAGTGCGGATTGGGCACGCGGGCAATGCCGCGGTAGGTTTCCCCACCCGGATCGAGCGGATCGTGACAGTAGCCGCCTTCGTTGGCGAGCAAGGTTGGAAAGTAGTGGGCAAAATCAGCCATAGCACACGAAATAATTGGTTAACAAACACTTCCGGCTGAAACAGCAAGCTAGCCTGCCCCTTCAGCCCGCGGCGAAAGTGCCCAACTTTCCCGCCCCCGGCTGCTGAAAGGCAGTGAATGGCAAGTGTTTGTAAGTAAACTCCGGCATCTGGTATGCCGCCCTATCAATCTAATACCTTATTCCTTTCCCTATGCATGACGTGAGCGATACCCGCGTGCGCATCCTCATTGTTGAGGATGAAGCCGTTCTGTCGATGGACCTCTGTGACACGCTCGAAGCCGAGGGCTACCTGGTGGTGGGCACCGCCAGCAACGGCCGCCGCGCCTTGGATTTGTTTCAGACCAACCCCGTGGACCTGGTGCTCTGTGATATTCAGATCAAAGGCGAGTGGGACGGCATCGAAACGGTGGGGCGCCTAGTGGCGCTGCGGCCCGTGCCCGTCATCTACCTGACGGCCCTGGCCGACAAAGACACCCTGGACCGGGCGCTGCAAACAACGCCGGCCGCGTACCTCACCAAGCCTGCCACCACCGCGGGGCTGCGCGTGGCCATCGAGCTGGCGGTGCACACGTTTGCCCGGCATGTGGTGCCCGCCGCACCCCCCGAAGCGGAAGCTGCTGCCCCCGAACCGTCGGTGGTGCCCGCCAAAGATTCACTTTCGCGCGAGACGATTTTGCAGCTCAATGACCATGTGTTTATCAAGCACAACTACCAGTTTGTGCGCCTGGCCCTGCGCGACATCGTGCTGCTGGAGGCCGATAACACCTACACGGCGCTGACCACCACGGAGCGGAAGTATGCCTTGCGCCTGACCATCAGTGCGGTGCTGGAGCGGCTGCGCTTCCCGCAGCTGGTGCGCGTGCATCGCTCCTACGCGGTTAATATTCAACACATTGAGACTTTCAACGAGCACGAATTGACCGTCGGTGGGCAGGTGGTGCCGATTGGGCGGCAGTACAAGGAGGCGTTTTTGCAGCACTTCCAGTTTCGCTAGCTTTAGCGCGCTGGGGCGGGCGCATTCACTTACCAAAACGGGCCGTTCGCTGGACTTCTTGCCCTGTTGACATCCTTTTCAACTGCGCGTTGCGATGCTCACTTTACCTTGGTCACAAGTTTTAGGCTGGCGCTCGTCACACAGGCCGCGCCGCTTTTGCCCACTGCTATGAAGCTGCTATTCACCATCATCTGCTCGTTCTTGTTTCTGTCGGCTGGGTGGGCGCAGCGGCCGGCCGACGAGCCCGCGCACACCGCGCCCGACTTTGCGCACCTGCAAGCGGCTATCAGCAGCCTGCCCGACACGACGCGCATCGACCAGCTGCGCGAGTTCACCGACGTGATGATTGAGAAAGGTAAATTCGGTGAAGCTCAACAGGCACTGGCCGAAGCCAAGAAGGTGGCTTTGGCTACAAAAAACGACTACCTGCTGAGCGGCGTCTACTTTTCCATAGGCTACCTGGCCTCAAACCAGAGTGACCATTCCACGGCCGTCCGTAACTATCAGCAGGCCTTCGATTTGGTGAAGAACACGCCGCGCTACAAGCGGCAGGCCCGCATTCTGTTGGCGCTCGGCGAGGCCTACACTATTACCAACGACTGGCAGAATGCCGAGCACTACCTGCAACAAGCCCTTGCTATTGCTCGGCAGCACCAGCTTTCGACTTCAATGGCGCAGGTGTACGGCGACCTGTCGAACCTGGCCGGTATGCAGCAGCAGCCGGTGAAGGCTAGCGGCTACAACCAGCAGGCTTTGGCCATTTATCGAGCCGAAAAAGACTGGCAATCTTACTACGGAGGGCTCCTCAACCAAGCCATTATCTACAAAAACCTAGGTCAGCATGCGCAGTCGGAAAAGACCTACCAGCAGGTGCTGGCTTATGCCGAGCAGCAGCATGATGACTATATTAAGAGCTACATCTACAGCAACTTACCCAATACCTTGCTGCTTCTGAAGCGGCCCGCTGAGGCCGAGAAGTACGCGCAGCTGGGGCTTGCCGCCGCCGACAAAGGCGCGCCCGACGAGGCGTATCTGCGGCGGGAGCTGTACGACATTCTGACCCGCGTGAAGGAGCAGCAGCACGACTATCAGCAGGCGCTGGCTTATCACCGGCTTTCAGCGGCTTACCGTGATACGATGCTGAACGAGCAGAAAAGCAAGCAGCTGATCGAGGCCGAAACGCGCTACCAAACCAAGGAGAAGCAAGCCGAAATCACGCGGCTGGATGAGGCCAACGCTCAGCGGGTCCGACAGCTTTGGGGCCTAGGTATCGGCCTGTCGGTGCTGACGCTGCTGCTGGCCCTGACGGCGTGGCAGTATCAGGTAATCCGGCGCACGAATAAGCAGCTGCACGAAACCAACCAGACGATTCTGGATAACAACCGCCGCATCACGGAGCAGTCGAACCGCCTGACGATGCTGATGAAGGAGCTGCACCACCGCGTGAAGAACAACCTGGCTATTGTGTCGAGCCTGTTGCGGCTGCAATCCAACCGCCTCACCGACCAGGGCGCCGTGAAAGCCGTGCGCGAAGGCCAGCAGCGCATCGAGGCTATGTCCTTGATTCACCAGCGCCTCTACCAGACCGACAACGTGACGACCGTGGACATGCGCCGCTACATCACCGACCTGGCCGAGAGCCTGATGACCGCCTACGGCCACGATCCGGCCGATGTTGACTTCCAGATTCAGGTGGAGCAAGCAGTGCTCGACGTTGACCTGGCCGTGCCGCTGGGTCTGATTCTGAACGAGTTGCTTACTAATTCATTCAAATACGCTTTTGCCCAGGTGGCACGACCAGGCTTGCGCATCTACCTAGGTCCGGACCACATTGCCGGCGGCGAGCTGCTGCTGGAGGTGCAGGACAATGGTCCCGGCATCGACCTGGCGCAGTGGAACCAGCCGTCCGGCTCCTTCGGCAAGCGCCTGATTGCCTCGCTCAGCGAGCAGGTAGGCGGCGAGATGGAATTCCTGAACCAACAGGGTGCCCTCTACCGCCTGCACATCGCCACGGCGCCCGTGCTGGCTCCTACGACTTAGAGGCAGGACCTCACCCCCGGCCCCTCTCCCCAGGAGAGGGGTGCGTTCAACGAAGCTAACCTAGGTTGTCGCCTGGCTCCCCTCTCCTGAGGAGAGGGGCTGGGGGTGAGGTCCTGCCAGGCGAGCAGTTAGGGCTTACGTGCTGGTAAGCCAGGGTACGCTATTGCCTGATTTGTAAGTCAAATAATTGATGATCAACAATATATACTTACATCATATGCCCTTAAACCCATCTAGCCTAATCCGACAACCCGTGTTCTGGGCGGGCGGCCTGGTGCTGGCTATCGTGCTGGTGCTGGCTTTCTGGTACGTGAAGCGCCCCACCGATGCCAATGGCAAAAGCCTCATTCTGAGCCGGAAGGAAGAGAGGGAAATCCGCCAGGACCTAGGTCGGCAGGCGGCCCGGCGCGCACACGACTCCGCCCAGACGGCCCGCGCCGATTCGAGCGCCACGGCGCTCTACCAACAAGGCCAGCAAAATGCACTGAACGCCACCCGCCTGCACCAACAAACGCATGAAAAACGCTCTCCTGCTGATACTTCTGCTCGGCACCTTCAGCAGCTTCTCTCAGAGTACTAAGACCGTCACGATTTCGGCGACGCAGGCCGCCAAGATTGAAGACAGCCTGCGGGTGCTGCCCGTCGTGCGGCAGGAGGCGCAGCAGTGGCGGCTGGCTTCAGGCAGCTACCAGCACGCCGCCGACAGCCTGACGCGCGCCCTGAGCCTGCAACGCGACGCCGGCCAATCGTACCAAAAAAGCCTGACCGACCAACAGAAGCTGCTCACCTCCGAAACGGCCGAGAAAACCGAGTGGCGCAGCAAAGCCCGTAAACGCGGCGTCATCAACGTGTTGCTGGTAGCCCTGAGCGGCGTGCTCGTGGTGCTGACGATTAGCAACTAACCACCCAACCTGGGTTTTGCCCCGCCCCGACCTAGGTCCTTCGCTCCCTTTCTCCGCACACACCTGTTTGCACTCTCCTACTCGCCTTGCGCGCTAGTAGCAGCAAAGCCTTGCCTCTTTGGCTTCCTGCAAGCCGCTTGATTTTCAAGTCTTTCGTGCGGCGTGAAAGCGCCTGATGGGCTCACTATCAGGCAGCGCCCCTATCCAACTACGCTCCTATTCATTGCTAATCAACTTGTTAACCCCCATTCTACTATGGCTGCTCTTGATTTTGTGAATGATTTTCCGAGGCTGCTCTCCTATGAGAAGGAGAGCCGGACGGTAACCGTGGGTCAATACTGGATTAAAGATTTCTACACGCTCATCCAGACCATTGATACGGACGGTACCTATGCCGGCTGGCAGCACCTCCATATCTATGCGCACCAGATTGATTTTGACTTCAACGGGCACGCGCAGTTCGGCATTGATCTGACCGACCGCAGCTCACTGCGCTTGTTCACCCGCACGCTCAATCTGCAAGGAAACGGCGTTTTCTCGGTTCTCAGCTACGAGGCCGACGCGGCCAAACAAGCGCACATCTGCGTGCAAAGCTTTGCCAGTAAGAACCCGCTCCACGTAGCCGTAGCGGGCACCGATACCAAGGCCGGCGCCCTCGATCTGCCAGCGGCTTTGACCGGCAACGCGTTGCAGTACACCGTTACCCTAGGTGCTACGCCCACGCCGGCCCCGCTCATGATTCCGCCCGATTGGCAGCTAGGCAATGCCTTTTATTGGGTGCTCAACCAGACCTTTCAGGAGGCCTTTACCCAGTTCTCCAGCAACCTGGAGCAGGCGGGCGCTATGTTTCGCTGGGTGGCCTTCAATACGGACAGGGTGCGCTGGGGCAACGACCCCAACCGGGAAATGCAGGGCCTGGGTTGGCTGGCCGCCAGCATGGCCGCGCGCGCCAACCGCCCCGCCACTCTGCACTACGTGCCCCAGCTCGACATGCAGCAATATCGCACGGCGGTGCTGGACGCCGTGAGTGCCGCTGCGCCCGTGGAGCAGGCCTTCAACAGCTTTATCGAGCAGTCGAACAGCTTTGTGGAGCGGAAGAAACAGGCCGGGCTATTCAAGGACTACATTCAAGGTCAGATAACGAACCTCGCCAACCAGATTGCTGCCAGCCAGGATCGGCTGACGAAGGCCGAAACCGACTTGCGCTCAAACATTAATCTGCTTACAGCTCAGCAGTTTACTGTGCAGCAAGCCCAGGAAAAGCTTCGGCTGGCCGTCGAGCAAAAGGCCATGCGGGTCTTCTTCACGGCGCTGTTTTCGCTAGTCGGCAGCCTAGGTACCATTGCCATGGGCGACCCGGCCGCCGCGGCCGGCGCCGTGAAAGCTGCCGAGGGTGCCGTTGAAACCGCCAAAGCCGCCGGGCAGCTCACCGACCTGCTTTCCAAGCTGAAGAAGGTGGTTGAGGCCCTGAAAAGCTTGGGTGACTTCGCGCTGATCTGCAAAAAGATCAACCGCGAGGTGAACGACATCAACGACACCGATGATGCCACCGACCTGAACACCCAGCCCACCAACGGCGCCGACTGGCTCACCGATACTGAATGGCAGGTACTGCGCGAGCAGTGGGACGGCGAAATCCGGCCCTACACCACCGACGACGACCCCAAGCTGAAAGCCGCTGCCTCCGACTACATGACGGCCGGTCGGGTGCTGGTTATCTACGGCCAGGCGGCCACGGCCAGCCGCTCGGCGATCAGCCAGCTCCAGCAGGACATCTCCCAGCTGAAGGTTCAGCAGAAAGCTCTCCAGACGCAAGCCCAGGGCATCGACGACTACATGCAGGCCGAGCAGGACGACGCCCAACAGTACTTTCAGGTGGCCCTGCTGCTGCGGCAGCGCTACCTCTACATCAAGCGTTTTCTGCTGGTGCAGATCGAGAATTTCCGGGGCGCTTTCACGTATTGGGCGCTTTCGTCGCTTGCCAATCAGGCGCACGGCCTGACCAACCTAGGGTACGGCTCCTCGATCAGCGAAATGGCGACGGTGCTGGTCAGCCTCGACCAGATTATTCAGGATGCGCTCGGCTCGTTCCCCGGCGCGCCCGAGGGCGTCAAGTACCAAGTGGCGCTGCCCCTGGGTTTGGCGGAGCAGGCCCTGCTCGCCGCCCGCAAGCCGCTGGCCATTCCGATTAACCCGATTGACACGGCTTTCCACGGCTACGACCGCATGCGGGTGCAGTACATCCGGGTGCTCTTTCCGGGGCTGGCTGCCAGCAACAGCGGCAAAACTTACTACGTGATTATCAACGACAACAGCGTGTACCAGGACCGCCTGAATGGCACTTACTGGGCTTTTCAGGCCGAGGTGCCCATGCTGAAAGGGTATTCGGCGGGCGTGAACGACGGGCAGCGCTTGCTGGAGGAGGAAAGCAGCCTCGCCACCAACTACGTCCACAGTGCTGAGGTGTCGGCGCAGACCGGCAGCGACGTTTCGACCAACGTGTTTTACACGCCTTCGCTTTTCACCACCTGGAAGATCTCACTGCCAGCCGGCAACGGCGACAACGACACCCTCGACCTCTCGGCCGTGCAGGCGGTGGTGGTGCAGCTCTTCGGCACGGCCATTTTCGATCAAGACGCCAAGTTTCAATCCTCTTCTCTTTTATCCTAAGCTATGCCAACGCAAGACAAACCAACCTGGCTGGTTAACGCGTATCACGCGGCCGCCTGCATCAGTACTGCCGAAATCAACCGGAAGATGGCAGAGGTGTATAACAAAACCGACAACTTTCCGAAAGCCTGGACGGCTAGTGAGCCCGTCGAAGGACAGACCTCTTCCGGCAAGCCGAAGCAACCTAGGTGGAAGCTCGAAGCCACAGAAATCGACGGGCCGCAAGTCGATTTTGCCTCCGACCTGAAAGACGGTGTACAACTGGATACCACTGTGGAAAAAGGCACCTTCACCCACAAAATCATCAACGACGATGATGAGGTGGAGGACAAAGAAATACCCCTGGACAAAGTACAGTTTCGGCTGAATACCAGCATGAAAGGCGTGGTACATGAGGCCGGCAAGGGAGATACGGTCGATCAAGATTTCACGGTGCAGGCCCTCTACGCCGACCTGGATGACCCTAAGCTAATTACCAGCATCGACACCAGCAAAGCCCTGGAATTCGACGCGCCCGACGACACGAAGCGCTCGGTGGCGCAGGTGCTGCTGGACATGGCGAAAGACCCTAGGTACAAGAACCACTACGTGTTTGGCTGCTCGAAGCTGCCGCTGGTCCAGAAAACGGTGGGGCCGTTCACGCCGCGCTACCTGAAGTTCACCACGTACACGGGTAGCCAACCGGGCACACTGAACTGGAACCTGATGGTGGACGCCGCCAACCCAGTAGCAGGCCCCGACGCAAGCAATATGCAGGCCGGCATCTTCGACGAGAACCCCTTGCCGGCCAATGCGCCGGGTGTCATGATCATCTCCTACGGCAAGATCATCGAGGAGCTTGTTGTGCCGCACGGGCTCGACGCCTTTGGCCTTATCGCAAGCCAGTGGAAGAGTGACCCGGATAACGTGCAGTCGAAGTTCTCGGGCAGCAGCATCACGCTCACCGATTCCAAGACCTACACGGGCGAGTTCAACAGCGCCCGCAACACGATTCAGCCGGACCCGGCCAACAGCCGCATCCGCATTGATTTCGAGCTGGATAATGTGCAGCAGATGAAGGTAATCTATCCGCCGGCAAACTCACACGGTACACCGCCTCCCGCCAACTGGAACTACAATCCGCAGCCCGTGGGTCCGCCAAAGTACCGGGTGCAGTGGTCGGGCTATATCAGCTTCAGCCTGGACAGCAAAGGCAACCTGACTGCTTCTTATAGCCAGGACAGTAGCAGTGATTTCAAGATCGAGAAAACCGAGGACGAAGCCATCTGGATGCGGATTCTGGAAGACATTTTCTCCCTGGGCTTTCACGAGCTAGGTCTGTTTCTGGATGACAACACCTTTCACGACAGCATCTCGTCGGCTGTTAACGGTAAGAGTGGCAATGTCACCAACAGCCTGGTTAACGCGGTGGAGCTGCCCGGGGGCGCGGTGTTCGGCTTTGAGACCATCGACTGGATCAACGAAGGACTGCGGATTCATCTGAAATACAAATAAGCAGCGGCGGGGGCGGCGCTTGGCACCGCCCCCGCCACTAGCTGCCACCTAGCTATATGAGCCTACCTCTCCTACGCGGCTACCCGGCGGTGCTCGCCGTGCATCCCGATGTGATTAACATGCGCTATCAGCAGCTGGCCCGCTACGGGTTCATGCCGACCACCTGGGATGCGCACGACCACGGCTGGCAGCTCCACACCACCGTCGATACGCCCTTTATCAGCCTCGATGCGGCCGTGCCGGAAAGTCTGGTGCTGAATTTTCGGGTGAAAACCGGCGTCTTTACCGCCTCCGTTATCGGCGACGACGATGAGGTAGACCAGAAGGATTACCCGCTCGACGGCCTTATTTTCCGCATCATCACGCCTACGCAGCTCCTGCGGGAAAACGTGAACGACAACAACCTGTCGGTTTCGCTTTTCCTGCAACTCGATGCGCCCCAAGTAAATACCATTGTCGAAACCAGCCAGGCCATCAACACGGAAATGCCGGATGGAATCCGGGTGGAGCTAGCCACGCGGGTGCAGGACTACGTGCAGCAGCTGGCCAAGACCAACCGTCAGGCGTTTATTGTTTCGGGAAGCCTCGTAACGAGCGGCGCGAGCTTCAACTCACCCGACCCCACCCAAGCTAGGTTGAGTCTGACCCAGGCTGGCAACCGGAGCAGCCTCAACTGGCTGTACCTCTTGAGCTTTACACCCGACACCGGCAGCCCCGAAGCCGGCCACTTCGACCAGCCCCTGCTCGATGAGGGGCAGCAGGTGGTGTACACCATCCACAGCTACGCCCTGATGCACAACATTGTCATTCCGGCTATGGCCGGGGCGCTGGGCATTGCACCGAGTAGCTTTCACGGCTGGGACGATGCCGCCCCTGGCTACCCAAACGTGTGCCTGAAGGGTGAGCAGCAGTGGCACGGCGGCTTTACGCTCAAAAGCGCTAACATTTACCCGGCCAACGACCACATTCAGGTAGATTGCCGGGCCGAGAGCATAACCACGCAAAAGAATGAATTTCTGGGCATTACCATCTCGTCGGTTACCGTCACTACGACGCTGAGCTGGTCGATATCGGTATCGTTTTCCAATGCAGATGGAATAGTAAAAACCAACTCCTCGGTTTTCAACCAGAAGGCCGAGCAGCACAGCGACTCTTCCATCCTGGGTATTCCGTTCCCGTCGTTCATGAACGATATGATGGACAGCATTCTGCACTCCCTGACGGCCAGTATTGCGGTGGGCGTCGGCGGCAACATCTCGGCGCGGCTGAGCGGATTTTCTATCCCCGGCGGCGGCAGCTTCAACCTGCAATCCGTGGGCATGCGCGAAGGGAATCTGCGGCTTCAACTAATGCCCAGCGGCTTTTCCCGCTTCGCGCCCGACCAGTTAGGCCAGTACCGCTCCCTGCAGGGCGACACACCCGCGGCGCTCTCCGTGCACAACCACACGAATCAGAACCAGCATCTGATTTGGCTTGATTACCAGGGCAACCCGCAGCCTTGCCAAGTTATTGCGCCTAACACGGTGAGCAACCTAGGTTCGTTTGTGACGCACGTATTCGCACTGTACGACGACGCCGGCCGCTGCCTGGACCTCTACCGCCTCGATGCGGCTGGGGCCGTCGGGTTGTATCTGTTTTAGCTAACCTAGGTTGCAGCGTATGCAAACTCAGCCCCAGCGGGGCGACATATCGGTAGAAATTAGCTGGTAAAAAGAACTAGCCCCAGCGGGACGACACTGCGTTTCGATGACCGGTGCCGCCCCGCCGGGGCTAGTGTAGCTTAGGCAACCTAGGTTGGTCCATTAGCAATGCCTCAACGCCACCCCGTCGGAGAGCACGCTTGACCGAGAAGTTGTTTGATCTCGTACTACCTCTTCGTTGTCTGCCTTATCCCCCTCATCGGCATGGAAAAACTAGTGTTGCTGCGCCACGGCCAGAGCGTGTGGAATCTGGAAAACCGCTTCACTGGCTGGACCGACGTAGACCTTTCGCCGGAAGGCGTACAACAGGCCGCCCACGCCGGGCAGCTGCTGAAGCAGAACGGCTACACATTCGACATTGGCTTTACCTCGGTGCTGAAACGCTCCATCAAAACCCTGCATACGGCCCTGGAAGAGATGGACTTGCTCTGGATTCCGTTGCAAAAATCCTGGCGCCTGAACGAGCGGTTCTACGGGGCTTTGCAGGGCCTGAACAAGGACGAAATCGTGGCCCAGTACGGCGCCGAGCAGGTGCATAAGTGGCGGCGCGACCCGCAGGAGCACCCGCCCGCCCTCGACCCCAACGACCCGCGCTTTCCCGGCCACGATATCCGCTACCAGCACCTGACCCACCGCGAGCTGCCTCTGACCGAGAACCTGAGCGAGACCCTGACGCGGGTAATGCCGTTCTGGACCGAGCACATTATGGCCTCCATCCGCAAGCAGCAGAAGGTAATCGTGTGCGCGCACGGCAACAGCCTGCGGTCGTTGGTGCAGTACATCGACCACCTCACCGACGAAGAAGTAACCAGCCTGGACATCCCGACCGGCGTGCCGCTGGTCTATGAGCTAGATGATAACTTCAACCGGATCAGGCACTACTACCTGGAGTAATCAATGGTAGTTGCCGCGAGTTGCCGCGCCGTATCCCGGTCCGATGCCCCAGCCCCCGACCGGTTGTCGTGTACTGCCGGCTGCCGAACCTAGGTATACTTGAAGCCATTGGCTACGGCTTGCTTATCAGCGTCGTCGTGATTGTTGCGCGGCTAATTATTGCCCTGCTGAGTGCGCAGTTCACCCACTGGGTCAGCCGCTACATCGCGGTGGGCGACGCCAATCCAGGGTGGCGCGGCCCCAGCTGGTCTTGCTGATCGAAGCCCAGAATCATGCGCCTTCACACCCGGCGCCAGGAATTGCCAACGTCGTTCCGGAAGGTGTTTAGGTGCCGAGGCGGGCCCGCTACCAGGATTGACTTTCTGGCTGACCTAGGTTCCTTCCGGTATGTTTTCGCCCTCGAAAAGCCTCTTTTTATGCACCGTACAAACTAATCGCCCAACCGTGCGAGTTCACCGCTGAACTGTATCAGCTTTTTATGCTTCGCTTGCGTATTGCTCTCAGGTTCTGATGCCTAAGGAATATACTACTGCGTGCGTTGCATATGATAACTAATTTGCTCGGCCGGACGGTCGTGGTGCTGCTGGCCGTTCTGAGCGTCGCGGCCTGCAATTCGAAGAAAAAGGATTCGGCCGGGGGCCGGGGCGGCTCTGGCAAAGGCGACGGCCCCGCTCCCATAAAAGACTACGCGGTGATGGCCCTGCGGCCCGATACCATCACGCTCTTTCAGGATTATCCGGCCACTATTCAGGGCCAGCAAAACGTCGAGATTCGCCCCAAAATAGATGGCTTCATTGAGGCCATTTACGTGGATGAGGGTGCCAGCGTGAGAAAAGGCCAGCGCCTGTTTCACATCAGCGCGCCGCAATACGAGCAGGAGGTACGCACGGCGCGGGCTGGCATCAAAACGGCGCAGGCCAACGTGGCGGCAGCACGCATGGGGGTTGCCAAAGTGCAGCCGCTGGTAGAGCGCAACATCATCAGTAAGTATCAGTTGGAAGGGGCTCAGTACACGCTACAGGCGAATGTAGCCGCTCTGGCCCAGGCGCAAGCGGCACTCGTTAATGCCCAAACCAACCTAGGTTATACCAATATCGCAAGTCCGGTAGACGGCATCATCGGCACCATCCCAAACAAGATCGGGAGCCTGGTGAGCAGCACGTCCGCTGACCCACTCACCACCATATCGAGCACCGGCAACGTGTACGCCTACTTTTCGCTCAGCGAGAAGGCTCTGCTCGACTTCGTGCGGCGCCGCCCCGGCAACACCTTACAGGATAAGCTAGCCAAGGTGCCCGACGTGCGCCTCCTCCTGGCCGACGGCAGCATTTACCCCTATGTGGGCCGCGTCCGAACGGCTATCGGGCAGATCAACACCGAAACCGGTGCTAGTAGCTTCCGCGCCACTTTCCCCAACCCGCAAGGGCTGTTGCGTAGCGGCAGCAGCGGCCTAGTGCGCACTCAGCGGCCCATCAGCGACGCGCTTATTATTCCGCAAAGTGCTACGTATGAGTTGCAAGGCAAGCGCTTCGCCTATGTGCTAGGTGCCGACACGGCCGCACACGCTGCCGCCATTACGGTAGTGCCTACCCCCGACGGTAGCTCGTTTGTGGTGCAGCAGGGCTTGAGACCAGGTCAGAAAGTGATTGTAGAAGGTGTCGGCGGTTTGAAAGACGGTGTGAAGATCCGACCTAGGTTGGTGAAGTCGGCGAAGCAGGATGTGGCCGTAAGCCGGTAACAGAGATACAGGACCCTATAATCCACCGTCATGCTGAGCTTGCCGAACCGAAGAAAGGCGTAAGCATGACGGTGGGTTCCTAATTGATTGTCAGAAATAAGCATGTTAAAAATATTCATTGAGCGCCCGGTGCTCTCCACCGTTATTTCGGTCATTATCGTGCTGTTGGGCGTGCTCGGGCTGATCAGTTTGCCTATTGCGCAGTACCCGGATATTTCGCCGCCTACGGTGCAGGTGTCGGCTAGCTACGCGGGCGCCAACGCTGATGTGGTGCTCAAAAGCGTGCTGGTGCCGCTTGAGGAACAGATCAACGGCGTAGAAGGCATGACCTACATGACCTCTTCAGCCACGAACCAGGGCTCCGGTAGCATTCAGGTGTTTTTCAACGTGGGCACCGACCCCGATCAGGCTGCCATCGACGTGCAAAACCGCGTGTCCAGCGCCACCAGCTTGCTACCTCAAGAAGTGACCCTAGCCGGCGTAACGGTACGTAAGCAGCAGAGCAGTAACCTGCTGATCTTCGCCCTCTACAGCGATAATCCGGCCTACGATCAGACCTTTCTTCAGAACTACGCCCAAATCAACATTGTGCCGCAAGTGCAGCGGGTAAACGGGGTTGGCGCGGCCAACGCTTTTGGCTCGCTTACTTACGCCATGCGCATCTGGCTCAAGCCCGACGTAATGGCCATCTACGGCCTGACGCCTAGGGACGTAACTGCCGCCTTGGCCGACCAAAACGTGGAAGCCGCGCCCGGAGCCTTTGGTGAAAACAGCGCCCAGAGCTTTCAGTATGTCATCAAGTACACAGGCAAGCTGCAAACGGCGGAGCAGTTCGGCAACATCGTGCTCAAGGGCACAGCGCAGGGTCAATTGCTTCGTCTTAAAGATGTGGCCCGCATTGAGCTAGGTGCCCAGGCTTACAACAACAGCAGCACCACCTTCGGCAAACCCTCAGTGGGTATCTCGGTGAACCAGACACCAGGCTCCAATGCCCGCGAGGTGATCAATAAGTCGGTGGCGGTGCTAGAAGAAGCGTCGAAGTCGTTTCCGGCCGGTGTGCACTACATCAACCTAGTGAACATCAACGATTTCCTCGACGCATCCATTGACAAGGTAATTCACACGCTGTTAGAATGCTTTGTGCTGGTGTTCTTGGTCATTTTTATTTTTCTCCAAGACTTCCGCTCCACTATCATTCACGGCGTCTCGGTGCCGGTGTCTATTCTCGGTACGTTCTTCTTTCTCTACATCTTTGGCTTTAGCATCAACCTACTGACGCTCTTTGCCTTGGTGCTCGCCATTGGCATTGTGGTCGACGATGCCATTGTAGTGGTGGAGGCTGTGCACGCTAAGCTCGAAAGCGGCTACACTTCCCCCCGCAAAGCCGCTATCGACGCCATGAGCGAAATAACTGGGGCCATTCTGAGCATCACGCTGGTGATGGCGGCGGTGTTCCTACCGGTCACGTTCATTACGGGTTCGGTGGGCGTGTTCTACAAACAGTTCGGCATCACCCTGGCCGTGGCCATCCTGATTTCGGCTGTTAATGCACTTACACTTTGCCCGGCGCTGGCGGCGCTGTTCCTGAAGCCGCCCGTTCACGAGGAAGCCAAACATGCCAAAAAGAAGACGCTGATGCAGCGCTTCAGCGTGTCGTTCAACGCGGCCTACGATGCCATGGTCACCAAATACACTGGCGCCGTGCAGTTTCTGGGTGCCCGCAAGTGGCTAGCTTTGATGGGTGTGGCCGGCTTCGGGGTGGGTCTGTACCTGCTGATGACGACTACGCCGAGCAGCTTCGTGCCCAACGAAGACATGGGCACCATTTACGTGAACGTGTCGCTGCCGCCAGCCTCCACGCTGGAACGCACTACGGTCGTTACCGACGAAGTCGATAGCCTCATCCGCGCTATTCCAGCGGTGCGAGGTACGCTCCGCAACACGGGCCGCAATTTCCTGGCTGGCCAGGGCAGCGCCTACGGGATGGTGATTGTGCGCCTCAAGCCCTGGGATGAGCGCAAAGACGTGACAAACGAAGATGTGCTGGAAGAAATAAACAAGCGCACGGCTCATATCCGAGAAGGCACTATTCGCAGTCTGCCTCAGCCCACCATCACCGGTTTTGGCGCCACAGGCGGCTTCACATTTCAGCTGCAAGACCGTGGTGGCCACACGACAGCTGAGTTTTACCAGGTAGCGCAAAATTTTCTGGCGGCACTCAACCAGCGCCCCGAAATCCGGGATGCTACCACGACTTTCAACCCGGGCTTTCCACAATACCAGCTTAGCGTGAACGTGGCGAAGGTAAAAGAAGCTGGTCTCACCGAAGCCGATATCCTGAACGCCATGCAAGTGTACTACGGTGGCTCGTATGCATCCAACTTCAACCAGTTCGGCAAGCAATTCCGCGTGATGGTACAGGCCGACACCCTCTACCGGGCCAGCCCCGAGGGGCTGAGCAAGATCTTTGTGCGCAATGCCTCCGGCGCCATGGCACCTATCACGGAATTTGTGACCCTCACGCGAGTGTACGGCCCTGAGAGCCTGAACCGTTTCAACCTGTTCACGGCTATTTCCGTCAATGGGCAGCCAAAACAGGGAGCTAGCTCCGGCGAGGCGCTGATAGCTATTCAGGAAGTAGCTGCGCAGAAGCTCCCAACGGGCTATAGTTATGAGTTTTCGGGGATCAGCCGCGAGGAGCAGAACAGCGGTCGGCAGTCGCTCTACATTTTTGCTTTGTCGATCATCTTCGTGTACCTGCTGCTGAGCGCGCAGTATGAGAGCTACTTGCTGCCGTTTGCGGTGCTGCTTTCCATTCCTATTGGCTTGAGTGGCACGTACTTGTTTGCCAAGCTTTTCGGCATCGACAACAACATCTACCTTCAGATTTCGGTGATTATGCTCATCGGTCTGCTGGCTAAAAACGCCATCCTGATGATCGAGTTTTCGTTGGCGCGGCGACGTGGTGGCGAAATGGGTATCGTAGAGGCAGCGGTGGAAGGTGCGAAAGCCCGTCTGCGCCCAATTTTGATGACTTCGTTTGCATTCGTGTTCGGCCTCATGCCGCTACTGTTTGCCACCGGCGCGGGTGCAAGTGGCAACAAAAGCATTGGCGCGGGCGCCATCGGCGGAATGCTGTTCGGGACGCTGATCGGGGTGTTTTTCATCCCGGTGCTGTTCATGATTTTTGAGGGTATCCAGGAGCGCATCAGCGGTCCGCCCAAGACGCAGGAGCAATTGGAAGCTGAGGAAGCTGAAGGTGGACCGCCGCCCGCCGGGCAGAAAAAGCCCGAGGACCAGCCCAAGCCTGAACCGGCTATTGCCTAGCTCACGAAAGACCGCTTCGTAGCCCAGGGTTTAAATCCTGGATACTGAACGAGAAGCTGAGATAAACAACACGTCAAAATGACAACCACCCAACTGCCGCGCCTTCTTCTCCCCTTGCTCCTGCTCGCGGCCGGTAGCTGCCAACTCCTGCACCCGTATAGCCGCCCCGAGACGCCCACCACCGGCCTCTACCGCGACGCGGCCACTACCGATACGACCACCCTAGCTTCTCGCCCGTGGCAACAGCTGTTCACCGATCCGCTGCTGCAAAAGCTTATCACCGAAGGCCTTACTAACAATCGCAACTTGCAAGTGGCGGTGGCGCGCATCGAGCAGACGCAGGCTTTGCTGGCGCAAAGCCAGGCAGCCTTCTTACCTAGCCTGAACGGGCGAGCTACCACTACGCTGTCGCGCGCCCGCGGAACGCAGGTGGGCACCAATGCCGGCGGCAGCACCACTACGGGCGGGACTGGCACAGGCGGAACTGGTACAGGCGGAACTGGTACAGGCGGGACTGGCACAGGTGGGACTGGTGGCGGAACAACAGGCGGCGGCACTACTACTGGAGGCGGTACCACCACGGGCGGCACGACTACTACCGATCAATCAACCATTGTGACGGGCGGGGCGCCACGTCAGTATCTCCTAGCCCTGAGCAGCAGTTGGGAGGCCGACGTGTGGGGCAAGCTGCGCAGCAACAAACGCTCCTATGTGGCCTCTTTGCTTCAGAGTGAGGCGTACCGGCGAGTGGTGCAAACCCAGCTCATTGCCGACATTGCGGATAACTACTACTACCTGCTAGCTCTTGATGCTCAGCTAGAAATAACGCGTCAAACGGTGCAGGTCCGTATTCAGGACGTGGAAACGATGCGCCTGTTGAAGGAAGGCGATGTGGTAACGGAAGCCGCCGTGGTGCAAAGCGAAGCCCAACGCTACGCCGCCGAAGTCACTATCCCGGATTTGCAGCGCAACATCCGCGAAACGGAAAACCTGATGGCGACGCTGCTAGGTCGCACGCCCAGCCCAATTGAGCGGAGCACCCTAGCTGGCCAGGACGCAGCTCCACCCCTGCTCACCGGCGTCCCAGGCCAGCTCCTGCGCAACCGCCCCGACGTGCAACAGGCCGAGTACGCTTTTGAGTCGAGCTTTGAGCTGACCAACGCGGCCCGTGCTTACTTCTATCCTAGCTTCACCATCACGGCCAACGGCGGCCTCATCAACACCACGCTTCAGGACCTGTTTTCACCCTCGGCTGTATTTGCTAGTTTGGTAGGAGGACTGGCCCAACCCATTTTCAGCCAAGGCCTTAATCGCGCCCGATTGCGGAGGGCCGAGGGCTTACAACGTGAGTACCTAGCCACCTACCAACAGACCATGTTCACGGCGGGCCAAGAGGTTTCTAACGCGCTGTTTGCCTACCAGAGTGCCACCGAAAAAGCTAGGCTCCGCGCGCAACAGCTGGCGGCGCTCGACAAAGCCGTTGATTATACCCGAGAATTATTGCGCGCCGGCTTCGCCAATTACACGGAAGTGCTTACGGCTCAGCAAAGTCTACTTTCGGCTCAGCTCAACAGCGTGAATGATGTGCTGCAACAGCGACAGGCCGTGACAGATTTGTACCACGCCCTAGGTGGCGGCTGGCGGTAACCTGTAGCGCGGACTTAGCCCACGCCTGCTCGCTCCAAACGTGGACTACAAAGTCCGCGCTGCCCGACAACCTCAGGCAGGTTAACTCGTTCAAAACCAGCGAACACTACACCTTACCTAACCACACGTACCATGGGGAAAATTGCCTTGCACGGGTTTGGCCGCATTGGGCGGCAGTTCCTGCGCGTAGCCCTAGCTCAAAAGTTTTTTGTGCCGGTTTCCGTTTCCGACATTCGGGACGAGCCAACGCTTGCTGCGCTGTTTGCCGTTGATACTAACTACGGGCGCTGGCCCGAACCAGTATCAGGTAGTCCGGGCAAACTCACTATTGGCGAACACGAAATTCAGTACATCAACTCGTCGCAGGAAGTACCAGACTGGGCGGCCCTAGGTGTTGATGTCGTGGTTGACTGCACAGGCCGGGCCACAACCCGCGCCGGCGCCCAACCCCACTTCGACCGCGGCGCCAAGTACGTGCTCATCAGTGCCCCCAGCAAAACCCTGGACGACTGCGACGCCGTGCTGCTGAAAGGCATCAACCTAGATACGTTTGACCCGGCCAAGCACCACCTCGTAAGTATGGGCAGTTGCACCACCAACGCCTTGGCCGCGGTGGTGAAGGTAGTGCTGGAAAACTTTGGCATTCAGTACGGCCTGTTCTCCACGGTGCACTCTTACACCAACACTCAGTCGCTCACTGACCAGCCCATGAAAGAGCGGCGCGACTCCTGGGCGGCGGCCGAGAACATCATTCCTTCGTCTTCCGGCGCGGCCAAAACGCTGAAGTTCATCTGGCCTGACTTAAATATTACGGGCAAAGCCTACCGCGTACCGACGCCCACTGGCAGCATTGCCGAGCTGAACTTAGTAACGGAGAAAGACTGCACGGTGGAGGAAGTCAATAATGCGCTTCGCAAAGCCGCTCAGGAACCGCCGCTGAAAGGCGTAATGGATGTGTTGGAAGACGAATGGGCTTCCTGCCGCATCGTCGCCGACCCGCACACCTCTATCGTCGACCTCCCCCTGACGGCCAAGCAAGGTCAGCTCCTGTCGATAGCCGCTTGGTACGATAACGAATGGGGCTTCGCTAATCGCCTCGCCGAAGTAGCCGCGTTTATAGCCGAGAAGGCTTCTGTGTAAATAAGAACGTTATGCTAAGCTTGCCGAAGCATCTCTACCGCTTCGTTGCGGACGCCAGAACCATGTAGAGACACAATAGTTGGAGTCTCCCCGTTGAACGCCCCGCTTGGAACAACCTAGGTAAACAACATCAGCAATGACAAGACGCAAGATATTGCGTCTCTACCCCGGCCAACGAAACAGCCGAGATTTCTCGCCGGGCCTAGAACGACGGTTTTACAAACCTAGGTCGGGGAGAAGCTGAAAAGACCCGCAACCTAGCCCTCTTCTGCCACAAGCAGAACCAAAGGCTAGGTCTGCTATCTTGCCGGCTTCTCCCCGACCTAGGTTTGTAAGAGTCTCATGCACAACATTGAGCTGATTATTGCGCTGCTGGCCGTCGTCACGATTCTGGCGGAAGTAGCCGACCGTTTCAAGCTGCCGTACCCAGTGCTGCTGGTGGTAGTGGGCATGAGCCTGGGCTTGATTCCCGGCTTGCCCCGCGTAACGCTGGCCCCCGATCTGGTCTTTCTGCTGTTCCTGCCGCCCCTGCTCTACGAAGCGGCCTGGAGCACTTCCTGGCCCGATTTCAAAGCCGCGCGCCGCCCAATCGGTCTGCTTGCGCTGGGCTGCGTGCTGTTCACGACCACCCTGGTAGCGGTGGTGGCACATATGCTCATTCCGGGTTTCAGCTGGCCGGCGGCGTTCGTGCTCGGGGCCATCATTTCGCCGCCCGATGCGGTGGCGGCCACCAGCGCCACCAAAGGGCTAGGTTTGCCGCGGCGCGTTATCACTATTCTCGAAGGTGAAAGTCTGGTGAATGATGCTACCGGCTTGATTGCGTACCGCTACGCCTTGGCGGCCGTGCTCACGGGCCACTTCGTGCTCTGGCAGGCGGGCTTGCAGCTGGTTTGGGTAGCGGCAGCCGGCACCGGAATTGGTTTGCTGGTGGGTTGGGGCGTTTATCACGTACACCGCCTCACCCGAAACGCCGTGGTCGATACCACCCTCACGTTTCTCACCCCGTACCTAGCTTATCTGGCGGCCGAGGAACTGCACGTATCCGGCGTACTGGCCATTGTGGCGGCGGGCTTGTTTCTGGCCCGTCGCGCGGCCTTTATCTTCAGCCATCAGGCGCGGCTGCAAACCTACGCCGTCTGGCATACCACTACCCTACTGCTCAACGGGTTAGTTTTTATCCTAATTGGCCTGGCGCTGCCGAATATTCTGGCCGATATGCAGGCCGACATACCCTGGTGGCAGGCGCTCAGCTACGGCCTGCTGATTACGCTGGTGGTCATCATCGGGCGGCTGCTGTGGGTATATCCCGGCACGTACTTACCTAGGTGGCTGAGTCGGAGAATACGCGAGCGGGAGCCGCAGCCCTCGCTGCCGCTGGTCACGGTTATTGCCTGGACGGGGATGCGCGGGGTGGTGTCGTTGGCGGCGGCCCTGGCGCTGCCGCTCACCCTAGGTTCCGGCGTGCCGTTTCCACACCGCAACCTGATTCTGTTCATCACCTTCGTCGTTATTTTCTGCACGCTTGTGGGGCAAGGCCTGAGCTTGGTGCCCCTAATCCGGTGGCTGGGCATCGGCCCCGATGACAGCGTGGAGCGCGAAGAAGTGGAGTTGCGCCTGTACCTGGCCACCCAAACCACGGCCTACCTCAGCAGCCCCGCCGGCCAGGAGCAAGCCCCTGCCGACGTGCTGACCCGCATGAAAAACCGCTACGAAATCCGGTTGGAACGCCTCCACAACCGCGCCGCCGGCATCATCGCCAGCCGCCTCGACGAAAAGCCCATCACGCAGTTTCAGCAGTTGCAGGAAGCTATTATCGAGTTTGAGCGTGGCGTGCTTGAAAAGTTGCGCCGCGAGGAGAAAACCAGCGAAGAGCTGCTGCGCAAAATCGAAAACGAGTTGGACCTGGAAGAGTCGCGGCTGGCGCTGGATAAGGCGTAAAAAAGCCAGGTGCAGGCAGAATAAGTGGCTCACCGGGCCTTTTGGCGAGCAGGCTGTCAGGAAAGCAGCCCTTTCTGGCTGGTGGCCGTATGCTCTTCCATGGAAGACGCCGAGTTTCCCCGTGGTCAACGCAGCCGTGACCAACGGCAGGTATACATTCAAGCCGCCCGCAACATGCTGCTGGCCTTCGGGCCGCTAGGCCAAGCCACCGAAGGGTTATTCGCCCGCTACGTGGCCGGAGAGCTTACCCTGGAAGGATTCCTGGGAGAGATGAGCAAGCAAAGCACTGGCTGAGTGAGGTTTGCAGGGCCAGCTACCTGGAAGTGTTATAACATCTGCCGGGCAACGGTAAGAAATGTTATACGCTGCAAGTGGTCGTTGCCAGCGTGTAAAACACTTTTCAGCTGGCCGCCGGCAACCCTGACTGACTTACCCCCATGCCACCTAGGTGCGTGTCTTTGAAGCCCGTGGCGTACTTGAGGCCATAGCCCAGCAGCCGGTCGAACGCGCTGTGAAACAGCAGCACCGTGCCGGCCAGCACCAGCAGCGGCTGGCCCAGAACCCAGCCACTGACGCCCAACGCTACGGCTAAGGCTTTGTGGTGGGCCAGGTTGTAGCTCACAGCGCCCACTCGTGGTCCGGCCAGGTAGCCCAGCATGCTGAGGTCGGGCAGCAGAAAGGTGGCCGGCAACACCCACCACGCGTAGGGCAGGTGCGCGAATACAAACAGAGCCAGCAGCATTTCGGCGAGTTCTTCGAGTTTGAGCAGCGTTTTCATGGCAACGGGGGTTGAGGAGTTGAAAAGGAACACTGCAAAATTCAGCCTCTTTCCCGCTACCGGACGATAACAAAAGCTAAGAAAAAAGCCAGCGCCCTTTCAGTGCCCGCGGGCCACCCGTGCCCGAATACGGCTCAGCGAGACGGGCGTGATGCCCAGGTAGTTGGCCACTAGGTGCTGCGGAATGCGCTCCAGGATCTTGGTCTTGCCGCTGCTCAGCAGCGCCCGGTAGCGCTCCTCCGGGGAGAGCAGCAGTTGCTCGACCAGGCGGGCATCCGTACCGAGGAGGTGATATTCGGCCAGCAAGCGCCCAAAACGCTCATACACGGGCCGCTCCTGATAGAGCTGGCGCAGCACCGCGTAGTCGAAGACGACCAACTCGGTATCGACCAGGGCCTGAATGTTAAGCTGGCTGGGCTTCCCCGTCAGACAACCGGCATAGTCCCCGAGCAAATGGTTTTCAAAGAAGAAGTAGGTGGTGCGCTCCTCGCCATCGGGACGGGGGTAGTAGAGGCGACAGGTGCCGTGGAGCAGTAACGCCAGCACGGGCCAGGATTCGCCGGCCTGGAGCAGATGCTCCCCCCGGCGCAGGTGGTGCGGCCGCAGGACCTCGGCCAGCGGCTGCCAGTCTGCGTCGGTGAGCTCGGGCACAAAACGGAGCAGGTAAGCGCGCAGCGGATGCATGGCGATAAAAAATAGCGTTGAGATAGGCTAGTAAACGGCTAAAGTACTATCCTAAACGCTAAATTGAACAGGGATAAAAGTGGCCTTATTTCAAGACTGGGGCTATAACAAACTTTATGTTAATGACCTTTTCCGTGAATGCGACTAGCTGATTAATGCTTTGTGTATCTGGCCTAAGTTCAATACCACGTACTAGAACCTGCATCTTTGGGCTGATGTATGATCGACAGCACTTACTTGAGGCCGCTCTTATAGCCGCCTATGGCTCTGCGGCTCACCCTAACTATGCCTTTGTGACCAAGGCCCTTCGCCAGCAGCCGTATCAAGCAATCGTTGCGGAACTCCGCCAGCAGTTCTCGGTGGAGGACATTACGGAGCCAAACTATGATGTCGCTTTTAGCTATGTCGTACACGCCGAGCGCGAGTACGGGCTTCAACTGTCGATGGTGGCCAAGTACTTCCTGCTCTTTCCCTTTGGCCCGAACCGGACCGCTGAACCGCTGCTTGAAACGCCGCGCACGGAGCAAGAGCAGCGCCTATTCTCCGTGCTGCACGCAAACAGCTTTATGACCCTAGATGAAGCGATACTAGGACAGGTAACGAAGCTGATAGGCGTGGAGTCAGGTCAGCCACTTACATTCTATGAAGCGTTGTTCACGACCGGGTAGTTTCTTGCTCAGCGTGACAGGAAAGTAAGTTGTCGTATAAGTCCAATTATGTAAAGTAGCGTCTAAAACCAGAAGTGGTAAGAAAATCACACTTCTGGTTTTCGCCTTTAGATACAGCATGAGAAACAGGCACTTCAGCAAGGTTTCGTAACCCACCAGACCTAGCTTTTCCGGGGTGCTTTCCGAAAAAGCCAGGTTTCGGCTAACGGCTATCCTTACCGCCCAAACAACAGGTGCTTGCTCTTTTTGGCGAAGCTGTAGAGGTAAGCCGGCAGCTTGTCGACGGCTTTTAACTGCACGATAGACTCGGTCAGGAGCGAGTAGTTGGTTTTGTAAACAGCTCTGGCTCTGGTTGATGCTTTCTTATAGATGGAATACTGAAGGCCCATAAGCGTCTCGTTGTCGACGACGCGGTGCGGGGCCGTGGGCAGCAACGGGTGAATGGCGAGCGTGTAGGCGAGCGGGCCGGTGAGCCGCAGCACGCCGATGCCGCCCGTGCCATGCAGCCACGGCCGGTACTTGTCGATGTTCTGGAGCACGGTTTCGATTACCGCTTTCAGGAACGGGTGGCCGGGCGCGGCAATTACGTGCCACTGCTGGTATTCGCCGCCCGCGATGTGCGACACCTCTTTGGAGGTGCCAAATTCGGCGTGAATCTCGCCGGGCTTGTTGCGCCAGTGCGCCAGCAGGTAGCGGTCCTCGGGCGTCAGTACCTCATCGAGCGGGCGGGTGCACGCACTCTTGATGTCCAGGTACACGCCGCCGTGCTTGTAGAGCAGCAGGTAGCGAAACAGATCGGCGCGGGCGGCGCCGTAGCGCGGATTGATGCGCTCGAAGTAGCTCAGGACAACCGGGCCGTAGTTCTCGCTGATAAACTTCTTTATGTCGTCGTCGTCGTGGAGGAGGTGCTTCCAGCCAGGGTTCATCCGCCTGATGTTATCCACATTCTCCTGTAAATCAGCCGGTAGACTCTTGGTCATAAACGTCTGGTGAATGATGCGGGGAATGCGCGCGCTTTCATCAAACTGAGGCAAACTGTACAGCTTGCTATCAACGAGGTCAGAGAGAGTAAGCTCTTGTGTCATAAGTCGGTCCGATGCTAGGTGATAGAGACGAGAAAGTCGTTCGCTGACGGTAACACTGCCAACTTTGCCCAAAGATGTAAAAAAAGTAAGGGCCTTTTGGATAACGTCAAAAGTCGCTACTACTTTTTCACTAGTCCTGAACGCAAATTATCCTAGGGTCTGCCTGGGTAATACCTAGGTCCGCGGTTATTTTCCAGCTAACTGATCCAGAAATAGATAGCGCGCCCGATTCGCTTCCGGCCCGGCTTGCGTCTTCACGTCGAGGCGCAAGATTTGGCCGCTCTTAGAGGCAGGCCACGTTGGCAGGCCGGCGCCGTTGGGGTTGCCGGTCTTCACGAAGTTGGCAAAATACTGCTGCATCGTCTCCGACAGCTTGTAGTCGTCCGGTGTCCAGGCGTAGACTTTGTTGGTACCTAGGTTGCCCAGCGCGTACTCGATTTCGGCGGAGTGCACGGCGCCTTTGGCCAGGGGTGCTTTGGGCGCGTCGGGAGTTTGCTTCACCACGCCACCGGCCAGGCCGGCGGTGGCATTACCCATTTCGGGCGTCATGGCCGGGCGCGGACGGGCGTATAGGTAGCGGTACACAGGTTGGCCGCCGGTCTGGCCGTGCAGATCGGCCCACTTCCAGGTGCTGTAGGCAATAAACCGGTCGCTGGCCAGGTCGGTGGCGGCGCGCTCGGCTTCGGCGGCGGTGGTGGCAGGATAGAGCTTCAGCACGTCATTGGCTTGTGCGCCGTAGAGCTTCTGCACGGCTTGGGCGAAGGTTTCCGGCGTTGGTGCTTCCTGACCCAGAATGGCACCGGCGCTCATTTCCTGCGAGTTCCAACCGACCAGCAGCGGGACGTGCGCCTGCTCGCCAGCGGCAAAAACTTCCTTGGGCGATTTAGGAAAGAAGTACCCATCAACAATAGCGGAAAAGCGCGGCGCCCCGGGTTTGCCCGCCGCTTCGAGCAATTGCTGCGCCGGCAAGGCCCGCAGCGCAGCCAAGGAGCTAGCTCCCAAAGTAGTAGCGAATGCAGCGCCGGTTTGCTCGGCCTGCGCCAGCGTAGGCAGCGGCTGCAAGGAAAGCAGCGAACCGCTCTCCCCGATTGCGCCGGCTAGCAGCTGCTTCGACAGCGGCGACGCCATTTGGGCACTCACGGAGAAGGAACCGGCCGACTCGCCGCCCACGGTGATTTTCTTAGGGTCGCCACCGAAAGCGGCAATGTTCTGCTGCACCCACCGAATAGCGGCGGCCTGGTCGAGCAGGCCGTAGTTGCCGGACGCGTGGTTGGGTGATTCCTTGGTCAGCTCGGGGTGGGCAAAGAAGCCGAACACGCCGAGGCGGTAGTTCACCGTCACGGTCACGATGCCGCGCCGGGCCAGGCTTTCACCGTCGTAGCGCGGCTCGGAGCCGTCGCCGGCGATGAAGCCGCCGCCGTAGAAATACACCAGCACCGGCAGCTGCTCTTTGCCGGTTTTGGCGGGCGTCCACACGTTCAGATACAGGCAGTCTTCACTCACGCCGTTGGAGCGAAAGTTCATGTCGCCAAAGACGGGCAGCTGCATGGCGCGCGGTCCAAACTGCCTGGCCGAACGCACGCCAGACCAGCGCTGCACGGGTTGCGGCGCCTTCCAGCGCAGCTCTCCCACGGGCGGCGCGGCAAACGCCACGCCCTTGAACGCGCGAATGCCGCTGGCGGCCACGGTTCCTTCGAGCAAGCCATTGGCCGTACGCACCTGGGCGGCAGCGCTGGCAGGTTTAGTTTGGGCCATTGTGGCGAGCGGCAGGGCCACGAATGAAAGTAGCAGAAGAAGTTTCATCGGTAGTTGGGTGGATTGGTAGTCGATGGCCGAATTATAACGAATTGGCAATTAGCAGAGTGTTGTTCTGTAGAGACGCAATATTTTGCATTTCGTCGTTGAACAATCCTGCCAGAACGACGCAGAGCAAACAACATCAGCAACGATTGAGACGCAAAATGTTGCGTCTCTACTCCCTTCGGCTTCTACAACGAATGGAAAAGGAATGCCGTTTCTCCCGCTGGGCTCGACAACCTAGGTTCTTAAACAAAAACCGGCCGGAAACCTAGGTCTCCGACCGGCAGACGCGAGTCATGCAACGATACGCGAAGCGCAGGCTTCGCGCTACAGCGTCAGGCTGCCCGTTTGGCGAATGTCGCGGGAGGAGCTGCCGACCAGCACCTGAAATTTGCCGGGCTCCAGCACCCACTGCTTTTTGCCTTCGTCGTAGTACTGGAAAGCGTCGGCACCTAGGTTGAGCGTTACGGTTTTCGATTCGCCGGGCTTGAGGAAGACCTTCTCGAAGGCTTTCAGCTCTTTCTCGGGGCGCTTCACCGCGGCTTGCTCATCCTTCACATAGAGCTGCACGACTTCGGCGCCGGCCACTTTGCCGGTGTTGCGCACCGTGAGCGTAACCGTGGCGCTCTGCGCGCCGGGCTTAACGGCCAGCTTGCCATAGTCGAACGTGGTGTAGCTCAGGCCGTGGCCGAAAGCAAACTGCGGTGTCACTTTGTAGGTATCGAAGTAGCGGTAGCCCACGAAGATGTCTTCTTTGTAGGTCTGTTTCAGCTCATTGCCGGGTGTGCTGGGGTACTCACCTAGCTTGTGCGCCGGCGAATCTTCCAGCTTGGCGGGGAACGTGAACGGCAGCTTACCCGAGGGGTTCACCTCTCCAAACAGTACGTGCGCCAAGGCATTGCCGCCTTCCGAACCCGGATACCAGGCCTCCACCAGCGCCTTCGTCTGACCAACCCACGGCGATACGTCGATGGGGCCGCCACCGAGCAGCACCACTACGGTTTTCGGATTTGCTTTCAGCACGGCCTGAATCAGCTCATCCTGGCCGAAGGGCATCTTCATGTCGGGCTTGTCGGTACCCTCGGCGTCGTAGGCGTTGTCGCTCCACTTGCTGTAGTCGTAGCCGTGGATGGAGCCACCCACGTAGATTACCGCGTCGGCTGCTTTGGCCGCGGCTACAGCTTCCGCAATCAGCTGCGGATCCGCTTTCTGGTCGCGGGCAATCTTGTAGCCCTGGGCGTAGGTGATGTTGGCCTGGGCACCCAAGGCATTCTTCAGGCCTTGCAGCGGCGTGATTTCGTACTTGGGGCGGAGCTGCGCACTACCGCCGCCCATGGCGTTTTCGCGGGTGGCATTCGCCCCGATAACGGCAACCGTCTTCACCGACTTACTGAGCGGCAGCACATTACCCTCGTTCTTGAGCAGCACAATACCTTCCTCGGCTACTTTCAGCGCCGTGGCCTGGTGCTCTTTCGTGGCGAAGGCGCCGGGCTTGCGCTTGGTGTCGCCCATCATGTTGGTGGCGTACATCACCCGCAGAATGCGGCGCACCTTGTCGTCGAGCATCGGCACCAGCGCTGGGTCTTTCTTGACGGCTTCCAGGGCCGGAGCGGCCAAAAAGAAACGGTCGTAGAGCGTCTGGGTGTAGCCGCCGGTGCGGTCGGGGCGGGCGGTGGTAGCGGAGGCGCTGGCCGTAGCCGCGCTCTGGTCCACGTTGTTGCTTTTCAGCACCAGGTCGGTACCCATTTCGAGGTCGGTGCCGTTGCGCAGGGCGTCCTGGGTGTTGTGCACCGAACCCCAATCACTCATTACCAGTCCTTTAAAGCCCCACTCTTCTTTCAGAATGGTGTTCATCAGGTAGGCGTTTTCGGTGGCGTACTGGCCACGAAACTTGTTGTAGGAACCCATCAGCGTGTTCACCCCGCCCTGCTGCACGGCGGCTTTGAAGCCCGGCAGGTAAATCTCGCGCAGCGCCCGCTCGCTCATTTCCACGTCGATGTCGTTGCGGTGGGTTTCCTGGTTGTTGGCCGCGTAGTGCTTCACGCAGGCCGACACGCCCTGGTCCTGCACCCCGCGAATGTAGCCCACCACCATCTTCGAAATCAGAAACGGGTCTTCGCTGAGGTACTCGAAGTTGCGCCCGTTCAGCGGCGTGCGGATGATGTTGATGCCGGGACCTAGGATAACGTCCTTGCCGCGGAAGTTGGCCTCGCTGCCCAGCACCGTGCCGTAGGCGTACCCTAGGTCGGGGTTCCAGGTAGAAGCCAGGGTGTTGTTGGTGGGCAGGTAGGTGCCCGCGTCGTTGGCGCCCTTCACGCCTTTCCAGTCGCGGCCCTGCTCGGGGCGCACGCCGTGCGGACCATCGGAGGTGACAATCTCCGGAATACCGAGCCGCTCCACGCCACCCGCGGCAAAGGCGGAGTTAGCATGAATCATGTGCACCTTTTCTTCCGGCGTCATCTTCTGAATCAGGGCATTGATCTTAGCATCGTTGGCGGTCAGCGCCGCCTGCTTATTCTGCTGCGCAGCGACGCTTTTGGAGTAGGTGGCGGGCACGCTTTGCGCCTGACTGAAATTTGCCATAGCATAGCACAAAGTAGTGCTCAGAAGGACAAAGAAACGGGAGGGTTGATGATGCATTTGTGTTGTGTAAAAGCTATTTAGAGCAGAAAATAAGTACAAGAAGAACACGCGAAGCGGCGGACTAGCACCTGGGTACTGCCGCGCCAACCAGCCGGCATATTAGCCCGAAAGATTGACAGTGCGGCGCTACCATCGGCGGCCGACGACCTAGGTTAATACCCAGGATTTTGCGTCAGGTTTGGATTAACGTTGCGCTCCGACTGCGGAATGGGCAGCAGCACGTTGAAATCCTGAATCGTTTTACCCTTGGCCCGCATGGTAGAAACCAGCGTTCCCGTGCGTTTCAGGTCGTACCAGCGGTCCATCTCAAAAGCCAGCTCGTAGCGCCGCTCCCGCCATACAGCTTCCTTGAAATTAGGCGTAGCGGCGGTCAGGTCGCGGGCCGAGGGCGTGTTGATGGGCAGGCCGAAAGCACGGCGGCGCACCTTGTTGATGGCTTCTAATCCTTCAGGCGTTGCCCCAACCGCCTCAGCCAGAATCAGATACACTTCCGACAGGCGCAGCACCGGCACATTCAGCGGCGAATCCCAGTTGTTGACGTTCACCGTGCCCACAAAGAACTTGCGGATGTTGAAGCCGAACGGGTCGCCGACTAATTCATTGGGCTGCACCTGCCCATCGGGGTACTTGTCGCCGGGCACGAAAACGGTGGCCGCCTTGCGCAGGTCGCCGGCTTCGTAGCCATCCACGAACTCCTTTTCCGGGATGTTGAAGCCGTAGCCACCCGACGAAACCACGTACGGGCTGCCAAAGAAGCGGGCGCCCCAGAACTCGTTCATCACGGAGCCTGGGCCGTCGGTAGTGTAGCTGCTCAGGCCATTTTTGAACTGCACCTCAAACAGCGACTCCTGCCCGTTCTCGTTCTCTACCTTGAAGTTATCGGCGTAATTCGCCCACAGGCTCTTGCCCGAGCCGTTGATAACGGCCCTGGCCTGGGTGGCGGCGTTGGCCATGTCGCCCTGGGTCAGGTACACTTTCGCCAGCAGGGCCGTAGCCGACCACTTGGTGGCGCGGCCCACGTCGTCGCCAGTGTAGGGGCCGGCGGGCAGCTTCGCAATGGCGTCGGTCAGGTCTACTACAATCTGGGTGTACACCTGCGCGACGGGCGTGCGTGTTAGGTTGGCTACGTCGGCCGTGCTCTGGGCAGGCGTCGTTACGAGCGGCACGTCGCCAAAGCCGCGCACCAGGTAGAAGTAGTACAACGCCCGCAGGAACTCGGCCTCGCCCAGGCAACGGTTTTTGAGAGCCGCGTCCATCTCAATGGCCGGTACGCGGGCCAGCACCTGGTTGGCCTGCCCAATACCTAGGTAGGCGCGCTGCCAGTGGCTGGTAGTCAGCGGGTTGGTCGACGTGTAGGTGAAGTTGTCGAGCTGCTGAAACTCCACGCCATCGGCCGCGCCGCCGCCGCCCAGGAAGGAGTTGTCCGACATCACATCCCCGATGCCCCACAGCGAATAGTTGAACATGCCGTTCTGGCTCAGCTGCGAGTACACGGAGGTGGTGGCCTGAAGAGCGTCAGTCTGGGTTTGGTAGAAATTTTCCGTCGGAACGGCGTTGCGGGGCTGCAACTCCAGGAAATCTTTCCCGCAGCCGGACAGCATTCCGAGCATCAACAAGGTTGCGCCGAGGGTTTTATGCTTTATTATCATGGTTTTGATTGTTGAAAGGTGGATAGCGCGGCGCTAGCAGAAACCTAGGTTTGCGCCGCCGCCGGGTGAGGTAGAAGCCTAAAAGCCAATGTTGAGGCCGGCCAGGAAGACGCGGGCTTGCGGGTAGATGCCGCGGTCGACGCCTAAGCTGCCGCCCTGGTTGCCCAGCTCTGGGTCAAAGCCATCGTAGTCGGTGACGGTCAGCAAGTTCTGCGCCGTCACGTACACGCGCAGGCTCTGGGCATACACCCGGCCCAGGATGCTTTTCGGCAGCGTATAACCTAGGGTCAGCAGCTTGATGCGCATGTAGGAGCCGTTCTCCACGTAGTGACTCGAAACGCGCAGGTTGCTGTTGGGGTCGCCGGCCACGGCGCGCGGCACGAAGTTGCTGGTGCCGGAACCCGTCCAGCGGTCCAGCGTGATGGTACCGGCATTGGAAGCGCCATACAGACCGCCTTCCGTGTAGTAGCGGTTCAGGTTGTACACATCGTTGCCCTGCGAGCCTTGCAGGAACACGTTCAAATCGAAGCCCTTGAAGCTCAACGTATTGCTTAGGCCGTAGGTAAAGTCCGGGTTCGGGTTGCCGATGTAGGTCTGGTCATCGGCCGTGATAACTCCATCGCCATTCAGGTCTTTGAAGCGGATGTCGCCGGGGGCCGTGCCGGAGGTCTGGGTGGGGGCGCTGGTCACCTCGTCGGGCGTCTGGAAGATGCCGTCGGCCACGTAGCCGTAGAAGGAGCCGAAGGCCACACCCTCAGCGTAGCGCACCAGGCTACCGCCGCCGCGCGTGCTCTGCCCAAAATAGGGCCGGCCCGCACCCAGCGAGGTAATCCGGTTTTTGTAGGTGGAGAAGTTCAGCGTGGTCGACCAGTTGAAGCCATTGTCGCCGCTGACGATGTTGTTCGTGGTGACGGACAAGTCCACCCCTTTATTGCTCGAAGCGGCGGCGTTCGTATTGATGCTCTCGCTGGTGCCCGACACGTACGACACGGGCACGGCGGCAATCAGGTTGGGCGAAGTGCGCTTGTACAAGTCCAACGTCACGGCCACGCGGTTCTGCCACAAACCTAGGTCCAGGCCAATGTTCGTTTGCTCGTTGGTTTCCCACTGTAAGTCCGTATTAGCCAACCGAGTAGGTGCGCCGCCAATCACCTGCGTCTGGCTGCCGGTACCGAACACGTAGCCGGTGCCGGGCACGCCGTTGTTGGATAGCACGGCCGAGTTGATGGTAGCCAGGTAGGCGAAAGTGCCGGCGTTGAGCGGGTTGCCCACGCGGCCCCAACCCACCCGCAGCTTCAGGTTGCTGATGCCGCTGTAGCTCTTCACGAAGTCTTCCTCCGACAGCCGCCAACCCGCCGACACGCCGGGGAAAAAGCCAAACTGATTGTCGGGCGAGAAGGCCGAGGAGCCATCGTAACGGGCGGTGGCGGCAAACAGGTATTTGCCGGCAAACTCGTAGTTGAGGCGCCCGAAGTAGCTGGCCAGGCGGCTGCGGCTGTTGCCGCCGCCATTGGCTATCTGCGCGTTAACTGGCCCGCGGTCAATGATAGTCAGGTAGTTACTGCTGTAGCCGGTCCGGCCGGCACTCAGGTAGAAGTTGTCGAACTGTTGGGCCGACTGCCCGAGCAGCAGCGTGACGTTGTGCTTGCCGGCGAACAGCTTGTCGTAGGTAGCGGTGTTTTCAATCAGGTAGCTCGGGCTGTAGTTGGAACTGCTATTCGCAACCGACTGCGAGGCGGGGTACTTCGAGGAGCCCACGATGGACGGGAAGAACTCGTCGCGTTGCAGAAACTGGAGGTCGGCGCCCACGTTGGTGCGAAAGCGCAGGCCCGTAACAGGCTCCAGCTCAGCGTAGAAGGTGGCCGTGCCCCGGTTGCGATTGTTCTTGAGATTGGGTCGCAAGGCAGCCGTCACCGGGTTTTCCTCGCCGTAGTTATCGGCACTCGTAAACTCGTAGAAGCTGCCGTCGGGGTTACGGGCCGGGGCCACGGGCGGCGCTTGCACCGCGAGCTGAATGACACCGGAAAACTCGTTGTTTTCGTTGTTCAGCGGCCGCTCATCCTGGTGGGTGAGGGCTAGGGTGTTGCCAATCTTGAGGGCTTTGCTGAGCTGCACTTCCCCGTTGGCCCGCAGCGTAAAACGCTGAAACGTAGAGCCGATGATGGTACCGTCCTGCTGGAAATAGCCGGCGCTAACGGCATAGCGCGCTTTCTCGCTGCCGCCCGTGGCCGATATGGCGTAGTTCTGAATTTTAGCAGGCCGAAAAATCTCGCCCAGCCAGTCGGTGCCCTCCCCCAGCGACTCGGGGTTGGCATACTTCGGAATCAAAGCCAGGCCGCCGGCGGTGCGGGCTTCGTTGTTGAGCTGGGCAAACTGCTGGGCGTTGAGCAGCGGAATCTGCCGCCACACGTTCTGCGTGCCGCGGTACACGTCCAGGTTCACGGTTGCCACGCCGGCTTTGCCTCGTTTTGTGGTAATAATAACGACGCCATTGGCAGCGCGCAGCCCGTAGATGGCCGTGGCGGAGGCATCTTTCAGCACGTCAATGCTCTCAATATCATTGGGATTGATGGTGCTCAGCTCATTGCCGGTTGCCACGCCGTTAGCATCCACGGCCGTGGGCAGCGGAAAGCCATCTACCACGAAAAGCGGGCTATTGTTGCCGGCCGACGTGATGCCCCGCACCCGCACGGACGTACCGCCCGTGCCACCGGGCGCCCCCGAGTTGGACACAATCTGTACCCCGGCCGCTCGCCCCTGAATGGCCTGGGCTGCATCAGGTACTGGCTGCGCGGTAATTTCCCGGGCCGAAACCGACGCCACGGCACCCGTTACGCTCTGGCGTTCCTGCGTGCCGTAGCCCACCACCACTACTTCCTTCAGCGCCTGGGTGTCTTCAGTCAGGGTTATGTTGAGCGTGGTTGTGGCGTTTGTCACGGGCACCTCACGCCGCGTATAGCCTACCGAGCTAAAAACCAGCGTACTACCCTCGGGAGCAGTCAGGCTGAAGTTGCCGCTGCCGTCGGTGCTGGTACCTTGAGTACTGCCCTTCACGACCACCGTAACGCCCGGCAGCCCCTCCCCCGATTTTTGCGTCACCCGCCCCGAAACCCGCACATCCGCGACGTTCGTCAGGCTGGCTGTTGCGGGCAGGATTCGGGTGCGCGGCTCCACCACAATCGATGTCGCATACGTTTGCGAGCTACTTACGCTAAGCAGCACCGCACTTCCCAGAAGAAGTTGTGTGTAAGAAGTTGAAAGCATAGAGTTTAGGATTGAAGTGGGACAGCATGTAGAGAAACGACAGTGTAAGAGAGAATTAGCAGCAAAAGCCAGCCTAGCTCCCAAGGGGCGGCATTACGGGACCAAAAGCAGAAATCGGTAATTGATGAGCAGTAGCGCGGAAATCGGTTCCACGACGAAGCAGAGGCGAGTTCTGCCTAGTACTTTATCTATAGCCGGCAGCACTATGCTGCGGAGGAAAGGAACCGGACATCAACGGCGCAGTGATTCAACTCCTTGTTTTTCAGGAGTTATCCATGCTTTCAGAATGATGTAGCTGGCAACTAAAACGCACTAGCTCCTGATAGGCAGATCTGGTGCGGCAAACAGGTTGTGCGGGGCCCTACAAGAGGAAATAATGCGTAAACCAATCTTTACTGACGTTCCTTCCGAGGATTGAACCCCGCAACGCCGTAGCTAACTATGGAAGGTAATCTGACCCATCAGCTGTTGAGCCGAGAGCCGCTAAGGTGCTTGTCCTGGCTTTACCTGGTATGTAAACCTAGGTGGTGTATGCCGTGGGACTATATAGACGCCCTGCAAAAAGCTAATAAGCAAGCGGCTAATGCAGAGCAGGAAGCAGTGGACTGAGCAAACAGGAAGTGGTGTTCAGCGCGGCAACGCAGGTATTGCGTATTGTTTACGCAATAAATGTAGAGGATTTTTTCTAATACGTGTATCTTACGCAATAAAAATTTTTGGCCCATGAACACCACGGAAGAGGTTTTGGACTTTGTGCACCACGGACACGAGCGCTACCTACCGCATTTATCCATCGACTGCGTCATTTTTGGCTACCATGAGCACCAGTTGAAAATCCTGCTCATCCGCCACCATCAGCACGATAGATGGAGCCTGCCGGGTGGCTACATTGGGCGACACGAAACCCTGACCGAAGCAGCTAATCGGATTCTGGCCGAGAAAACGCAGCTCAGCAATCTGTTTCTGGAGCAGTTCTATGTGTTTGGCGACAGCCCCACCCGCATGAACAGGATTGAAACCCAGCAAACCCACAACACGACCTACGCCAAAGTGGGCGTAACGATTGGCGAAAACCACTGGCTTTCGGAGCGCACGCTCTCCATCGGCTACTACGCCTTAGTAGATTACCTGAACGTGGTCGTAAAGCCTGAGTATCTGGTAGATGAGTATTGCTGGTGGGACGCCTCCGAGCTGCCGGAGCTGGAATACGACCACAACGAAATCATCAGCAAAGCCTTCCTGACACTGCGCGCCCAGATTTATCAGCAGCCCGTGGGCTACAACCTGCTGCCCAAGAAGTTCACGCTCCCCGAGATTCACGCCCTGTATGAATCCATTCTGGACCGGCAGTTTGACCGCCGGAATTTTCGCAAGAAGCTGCTCGCCCTCGGCATGATCCGGCAGTTGCCGGAACAGCGGAAGATCGGTCCGCACCGCTCGCCCTTCCTGTATGAGTTTGATCTGGAGGGCTACCGCAGAGCGGTGGAAGATCTGTCGGTACGCGCTTTTTAACCTAGGTATTCACCTCACCCCCAGCTCCTCTCCTCAGGAGAGGGGAGCCAGCCGAATTGTTTATTACACATTACAATCACTAAAATAAACCTTTAAACTCCGTTAGGCTCCCCTCTCCTGGGGAGAGGGGCCGAGGGTGAGGTCCACGCGCCAGGGGCAGGAGCGCTACTCCATCTTCACCGAAACCGCACTGCCCGAATACTGCACCGTTTTGCCCGGCGCGGCACCTAGGTTCCAGGCGACGGGCCTGGCCTGACTCACCCATACCACGTTGAATGTGCGCCGGGTCATCATGCCGGGGAAAGAGCCTTTCCGCTCGCCGATGGTCAGCGTTTTGGCTTTCTCATCGTAGGTCAGCGGGATGGTAGCGAAGGCGCCTTTCTCGTAGTTATAGTTCACATTCTCATCCTCATACAGCGTGAACTGCCCATCCTTGCCGGTGTAAACGTAGAGTGTAATCGGGTCGGTGGGCTTCTCGGTGGTGTATTGGATGGCGGGGCCGAAGGGCAGAATGGAGCCTTCGCGCACGTACAGCGGCATGCGTTCCAGCGGCGCATCGGCCGTGATGGTCTGGCCGCCCTTCTGGTACTGGCCCGAGTAGAAGTCGAACCAGCCGGTGCCCGCGGGCAGGTAGAGCGAGCGGCTGCGGGCGTGGTAGTCCGTCACCGGGTTCACCAGCAAGCTAGGTCCGAACAGGAACTGATTGCTGATGTTGCGCACGGCCGCGTCCTGCCCGAAATCCATCACCAGCCCGCGCATGATGGTGCCGTTCTGGTGGTGCGTTTGCCCGGCCAGCGAGTAGATGTAGGGCATCAGGCGGTAGCGCAGCTGGTCGTAGTAGAGCATGCTCTGGTAGGCCGGGCTGCCTTCGGGCGCAATGTTAAACATCTCACGGTAAGGAAATTGGCCGTGCACCCGAAACAGCGGGCAGAACGCGCCATACTGGTACCAGCGCGTGTTCAGCTCACGCCATTCTTCCTGATCCGAGGTCACCATGGGAGTTTTCTCATAGCGATGCTCCACGGCAAAGCCGCCGATGTCGGAGGTCCAGTACGGAATACCGGACATGGAGAAGTTCAGCCCGGCCGGAATCTGGTTCTTGAAGTCTTCCCAGCGCGAGCCAATATCGCCGCTCCAGATGGCCGCCGCGTAGCGCTGCGAACCCGCGTAGCCCGAGCGCGTGAGCAGAAACACCCGCTGATCGGGCCGGGTGCCGCGCTGGCCTTCGTAGATGCCTTTCGCATTTTGCAGCGGAAATCCGTTGAAGTACAGCGTGGAGGAACCTAGGTAGGTCGGCGTCATCAACTCCTTGCGCGTCTGTACGTTGGTATTGGAGTAGATGTCGGGCTCGGAAGCGTCCATCCACCACGCGTCGATGCCTTTGCTGAAGAGCTTGGTGTTGATCAGGTTCCAGAACGCCTGCCGGGCCTGCGGGTTGAAGGCGTCGTAAAAAGTAGACGTGTAGCCCTGGGCAATCCAGTCGCGGGTGCGGTTGGCGATGTTGCGCTTGTAGAGGTAGCCTTTGGTCAGGAAGTCATTGTAGGCCGGAATGCCCTCGTAAAACTTCGGCCACACCGAAATCATGAAGTGCAGGTTCTGCTCATGCAGGGTTTTGATCATGCCTTCCGGGTTAGCGAAGCGGACGGGGTCAAACTCCTGGCTGCCCCACTCCGCCTGCTTCCAATACGACCAGTCGAGCACGATATTATCAATGGGAATCTGGCGCTTGCGAAACTCGGCGGCCGTGGTCAGTAGCTCGTCCTGCGTTTTGTACCGCTCCCGGCTCTGCCAGAAGCCCATGGCCCACTTCGGCGCGATGGGTGCCGGCCCCGTGATGGTGCGGTAGCCGCTGATTACCTCGTCGGACGAGCTGCCCTGCACGAAGTAGTAGTTCAGGTCGCGGCCCGCTTCGGAGCGAAATCCATACTGCTGCTGACTGGCACCCACCAACGGGCTCAGCCACTTCAAACCTAGGTACGACTCGCCGCCGTCGGGGTCCCATTCGAGCTTGAGGCTGTACTTGCGGCCTTTCTCCATCGGGAGTGGCACCACCGATGTGCCGGGGTTCCAGGCCTGGCGCCACTTGTTAACTACTTCTTTCCCATCAATGTAGAGTTTGGCGTAGCCGGCATTCTTGAGCAGAAAGTGGTGCAGCCCCGTCGTTTCCGACTCAATGCTGCCTTCCCAGGTTCCCAGCACATCACCTAGCTTCACGGTGGCCGGGAAGTTCTTCTGATCTTCCAGAAACTCGTAGTTAATCACCGACTCCGGGCGCTGCACTACGACTTGGCCGGGGTTCTTCTTATTGACGTAGGTAGCCGTCAGCCAGCCTTGCTCGCCAGTTTTGGCGTAAAGCTTCAGCGTGGCAAGCGGCTCATAATCACGCGTATCGCCGACTTTCGTAATAGAATAATTATCCCAGAGCACGCCGTAGTTTTTGCTCGACAGCAGAAACGGCACCCCCACGTCGGTGTTGTTCTGAGCCAGCTCAACCTGTTGGCCTTTGTAGTTCATCACTCCGTTCTGGTGCTGACCTAGGCCGTACAGCGCCTCATCGGCGGGCGACTCGAACAGCTGCTCTACCGCATACAGCGGCTGTCCATCAGCGACGGTGCGCGTGAAGGTTTTGCCCCCAAAGCTAGGTTCGCGCAAGAGCACCTGGCCTTTGGCATCGGTGAAGGTAATGGCGCCGGTTTGCAGCGAAATGGTAGCCGTGAGCGTGGCGGTGCTGACAACCGCCTCACCTTTCCTGCTCTTATACTGCCACTTAGCGGAAGTCGGCGCTTGTTCCACCGCCATCAGGCTTTTCATGGTCGATACGGTATCGAGCGGGCTGGCCTGCACGTGCAGGATCTTTTTCCCAACGACTTGCAGCCGGATCGTGCGGGCTTTCTGCTCCTCGGCCGGTGGCAGATGAATCAGGATACCGTCACCTAGCTTTTCTACCCTCGCCCGTTGTGCCTGGGCCTGAGTAGCGGCCGCTAAAGCAAACAGACCCACAATAACACTACTACCCGTCCGGTATCGTTTCAACATAGGATTGCAAACGTTGGCTAGCGGCAAAGGAAACCATTTTCGCCAAACAACTGCTGGTAATGCTGTTACCTCGTAGCTTCCGTTGCAAACCAGATAGGCCGCGAGCCCCAGCGGGGCGGCACCCGTCCTTGGAACCTAGGTGTCGCCCCGCTGGGGCCAGGTTATGTTACTGCCTTGATTTTTAACACTATATTCCCTGCTAGGGCTTAATTCATCTACGGCAATTTGGGCTACTTAATGGCTTTGTAGACCTCCTGCGCCAGAATGGCGTCGCCTTCCGAGGTGGGGTGAATGCCATCGGGGGCCAGGTCGTCGTGGCCGAGCATGGGCGTGTAGAGGTCAATGACCTGCACGTGCGTCTTCTTCGCAACTGCTTCTATCAGCGGAATTATCTCATTCTTAATGATTTCTGGATTGATACTGAAATTCGTCCGGTACGCTGGCATGGGCTTGCAGATGTAAACCTTCGGGTGCGACGGCAGCTTCTTGAACGACTTCACAAAAGCCACATAGTCCTTCTTGAACTCGGTTTTGTGCTGCCAGTTCTGCGGCTTCGAGTCGTTGGTACCTAGCTTGATTACCACGATGTTAGGCTGCCATTGCAACACCTGCTGGTACTTAGCTTCTTTCCAGTATGGCCGGTCGCCCTGCTTCAGCAGCGTGCGGCCACTCACGCCGTAGTTCTGCACCTCGTAGGTGTCGCCGAGTAGCGCTTGCAGCTGCACAGGGTAGGTTCTGCCGTCCTTCAGCCCGTAGCCTTCGGTGATGCTGTTGCCGACGCACGCCACTTTGATTTTGGACTGGGCAAAACCTAGGTCGGCCACGAGGGCTAGCAGAAGGCTTAGAAGCCAGGTTTTTAGAACGTACGGGCGCATGGCTGTGGTGAGAGGTGAGGTAGTAATGTAGCAAAACTAGTTTGCTCAACGTTAAATACTCACCATCTCACCCTCACCATTTCACCTCTCACCACCGCCATGCCACTCCACCGCTTATTAGACCAGAAGCTGAGCAAGATTTATGAGCCTTCGTCGCGGATCGACGACGTTTTCAAGGGCTACGACATCACCTTTCTCACCAATGAGTTAGGCGAGCCCATGACCCTGTTTTTTGGGAAGAGACGCCCCGATGGCGCTATCGCCGGCGAGCGGTATACACGCACCATCAAGCGCCAGCCAGGCAGCATGGCCGTGGCGCACAGCCACTGGGATTTGCAGGGCAAAGTCACGCGGGGCTAGGTGCCGGCCGGGGCTCGCTGAAAATTCGGTTGACTTACTGCGTAGGATAACCTACTATAGCTCAACGCTAAAGCTAGCCCCGGAGCGGTTCCGCCGCCAAGCTCTCGTTCTATCCGCACACTTCTTTTAGCCCCTCTCCTATGACTGCCCTCGAAACGTACGTTGAGCGTATTCCCACGACCATCTACCCCGATTCGGAGCTGGCTTCCGTTGCCGTCGCACGCGACATCGTGCAGCTCATGCAACAGCGCCAGGCGGAAGGTCGGCCGTGCGTGCTAGGTCTGGCCACGGGCTCCACGCCCACGCGCCTCTACGAAGAGCTGGTGCGCCTGCACCAGGAGGAAGGCGTTAGCTTTCAGAACGTTATTACGTTCAACCTCGACGAATACTACCCGATGGCGCCCGATTCGCTGCAAAGCTACGTGCGCTTCATGCACGAGTATTTGTTCGACCACATCGACATCAGGCCGGAGAACGTGCACATTCCCGACGGAACCGTGTCGGCCGGCGAAGTAGCCGACTTTGGGCGGCGCTACGAGCAGCAGATTGTGGCGGTTGGCGGCATCGATTTGCAGATTCTAGGTATCGGGCGCACCGGCCACATTGGCTTCAACGAGCCGGGCTCGGGGCCGGCCTCGCGCACCCGCCTCATCACCCTCGACCAGATTACGCGCACCGATGCGGCCTCCGACTTTTTCGGGGAGGAAAACGTGCCGCGCCGCGCCATCACGATGGGCGTGGGCACCATTCTGGAAGCCCGCGCAATCGTGCTGCTCGCCTGGGGCGAGGGCAAAGCGGCCGTGGTGAAACGTATGGTGGAAGGCGCCATGACCGATTCAGTGCCAGCTACTTACCTGCAAAAACACCCGCATGTGCGCGTGATTCTGGACGAAGCCGCCGCTGCCGAGCTGACGCAGCGCAAAACGCCCTGGCTGGCCAGCTTGCCCTGCGCCTGGCAGAATGAAGCCCTGGAGCGCAAGGCCGTGACGTGGCTGGCCCGCCACGTCGAGAAGCCCATTCTGAAGCTCACGGAAGAAGACTACAACGAGCACGGACTATCGGCGCTCCTGGCAGAGGCAGGCTCGGCTTACGAAATCAACATCAAGATTTTCAACCAGTTGCAGCACACCATCACGGGTTGGCCGGGTGGCAAGCCCAATGCCGATGACACCCACCGGCCGGAGCGGGCTAGCCCCTTCCCGAAGCGGGTGCTGATCTTCAGCCCTCACCCCGACGACGATGTAATCAGCATGGGCGGCACGCTGCTGCGGCTCGTCGACCAAGGGCACGACGTGCATGTGGCGTACCAGACCTCGGGCAACATTGCCGTGTTTGATGACGAGGCCATCCGGTTCGCGGAGTTTGCGTCTTCCTATGAGCAAGCCTTTCAGCTTCAGGGCGCTCCGACGGAGTCGTTGTATCAGCGTGTGGTTGAGTCGTTGCAGCAGAAGGCGCCGGGGCAGGTCGATTCGCCTGATGTGCAGCTTATTAAGGGGCTGATTCGGCAGGGCGAAGCTAGGTCTGCCTGTCGCTATGCCGGCCTCCCAGACGACCACGCCCATTTTATGAACCTCCCCTTTTATGAGACAGGCCGCGTGCGCAAAAAGCCACTGGGCGAGGAAGATATTAAGCTGACGATGGAGCTGCTCAATCAGCTTCAGCCCCATCAGATTTACGCCGCCGGCGACCTGAGCGACCCGCACGGCACGCACCGCGTATGCCTGGCAGCCATCATGCAGGCCGTGCAGCGCCTGAAAGCGCAAGACACTGATTGGCTGAAGGATTGCTGGGTGTGGCTCTACCGCGGGGCGTGGCAGGAATGGGGCATCGAGCAGATCGAAATGGCCGTGCCGCTCTCCCCGCAGGAGCTGACGCGCAAGCGCCGCGCCATCTTCAAGCACCAGTCGCAGAAGGATCGCCCGCTGTTTCCCGGCGCCGACCAGCGCGAGTTCTGGCAGCGCGCCGAGGAGCGCAACCGCACCACCGCCCGCCTCTACGACCACCTAGGTCTGCCGGAGTACGAAGCCATCGAAGCCTTCGTGCGCTGGCAGTATTAGGTGAGATGGTGAGCTAGTGAGGTGGTGAGATGGTGATTCCATGCTCTACTTGCGTAGATAGCATCTAAAACTCACCATTTCACCACCTCACTAGCTCACCACTCCGTGCGTTACCTGCTTACCAACTGCACTATCTACACCGGCAATAGTGTGCTGCACAACCACTCCGTGCTGGTTAATGGATCTACGATTGAAAGCGTGCTGCCGGCCGTGGCCGAGCCGGCCGAAATACCCCGCCACGACTGCCGGGGCGGCATTTTAAGTCCGGGCTTCATTGATTTGCAGCTGTATGGCGGGGGCGGCAGCCTCTTCTCCGTCGACCCATCGACGGCAGCTTTGGCGAGCATTCGGGCGCATACGCTACGACACGGTACCACGAGCTTTCTACCCACCATGCCCACCAACTCGGCGGCGATGATGCAAGCGGCCATAGCGGCAGTCCGAGAAGCACAGCCCACGATGCCGGGTCTGCTCGGCCTGCATCTGGAAGGGCCATATATCAACCCCATCAAGAAAGGCGCGCACCAGGAGGAGTTTATTCAAACTCCAACGTCTGAGGCGATTAGTGAGCTACTGACCGAGGCCAAGGGGATTCTGCGCATGATGACCCTAGCTCCGGAAGTGACGCCGCCTGAGGTGATAACGTTGCTGCGCGCGGCCGGCGTGGTGCGCTCGGCTGGCCACTCCAATGCCACCTACGAGCAAGGCAGCGAAGCCTTTCGGCTGGGTTTCAACGCCGCCACGCACTTATTCAACGCCATGTCGCAGCTCGGCAGTCGGGAACCCGGCCTAGTGGGCGCCATCTACGACGCGGATTCGGCCCGCGCCAGCATCATTGCCGATGGTGTGCACTGCGCCTTCGCGGCCGTACGCATTAGCAAGAAAGTAATGGGTGAGCGGCTGTACCTGATTACGGATGCCGTCGACAGCTCAACAGAAGGCGCGTACCGCTTTCGTCGCCAAGAGAACTACTTCGTGGATGAGCAGGGCACGCTCGCCGGCTCGGCGCTGACCATGCCCCAGGCAGTGCGCAACTGCGTGGAGCATGTTGGTATTCCGTTGGCGGAGAGCTTGCGCATGGCCACGCTGTACCCGGCCCAGGTGCTAGGTCTCGACGACGACCTAGGTCAGATTCACCCTGGGTATCAGGCTGATCTGTGTTTGATGAATGAGCAGTTTGAAGTGCAGGCGACGGTGCTGAAAGGCGAGTTGAACTGGTACTGAGCAGGGTGTAGCGCGAAGCCTGTGCTTCGCATATCGTTGAACGATAATCGTTGCTACCAACCTAGGTGCAAGTCGTTCAACGATACGCGAAGCGGGAGCTTCGCGCTACACTCTAACTGCATTGAGCTTACTATGCTTGTTGCTGTAGCTGAAGTAGATAGCCAGCCCAATAATCAGCCAGCCGAAGAACAGGATCCAGTTGCTGATACCGAGCTGGGTCATCAGGTACAGGTTGGTGAGCAGACCTAGCACCGGCAGCAACGACAAGCGCTTGGTGAACGACACCACCGCCAGCCCCACGCAGAACAGCAGGAACACGATCATTGGAATGAGGTGCCGAAACTGGTCGTAGTGGCCGCTGGTCAGGGCTTGCCAGAACTCATTGATTGCTGGTCGATTATAGTTCAGCAGCAGCACGCCGCCTACCAGCAGGATCAGGGGCACCAGAAAGCGCCCATTCACGTACGGCACCTTGAAGCGGGCATCCGACCGGCCATACGGGTCGATAACGAGGATGCCGCCGCACACCAGCGCGAAGGCGAACAGCGTGCCGATGCTAGTCAGGTCGATAACGAGGTCCATGTTGAGCAGCAAGGCCGGCACGCCCACGAAGAAGCCCGTGACGATGGTGCTGAACGAGGGCGTGTGAAACTTCGGGTGCACCCTGGCAAACACGGGCGGCAGCAATCCGTCGCGGCTCATCGTCAGCCAGATGCGCGGCTGACCGATTTGGAACACGAGCAGCACCGACGTCATGGCGAATACGGCCGACACGGCCACCACGCCCGCCAGCCAATCGACGCCCACTTTCTTGAACACGAACGACAGCGGGTCGCCGACACCTAGCTCTTTGTAGCTCACCATGCCGGTGAGTACCAGCGTGATAATGACGTATAGCACGGTGCAAATCACCAGGGCGTAAATCATGGCGCGGGGCAGGTCGCGCTGCGGATTCTTGCATTCCTCGGCCGTGGTGCTGATGGCGTCGAAGCCGATGTAGGCGAAGAACACGGCCGACACGCCTTTGAGCACTCCCCCTACACCATTGGGAGCGAAAGGCGTCCAGTTGGCTGATTTCACGTAGAAAGCGCCCACCGCAATAACGACGGCTACTACGGCTAGCTTCAACAAAACCAGCAGGTTAGAAGCGGTTTTCGATTCTTTGATGCCGATGTACACCAGGGCCGTGACGAGCACCGTAATGCAGAACGCGGGCAGGTCGCAGACCAGCTTGAAGTCGCCGAACAGCGCCGGGGCGCTGTTCCAGACGCGGTAGGCGTCGAGTTGCGCCGGTGAAGCTTCCGATAGCGGCTGCCGCGCCTGCATCATATCGAGCACCTCGTGGTAGCCTTTGTAGGCGCTTTGGGTACCTAGGGTCAGATAATCAGGAATATGCAGCCCGATGCCGTCGAGCAAGCCAGTGAAGTAGTCGGACCAGGAAATAGCCACCACGATGTTGCCGACGGCATATTCCATGATGAGCGCCCAGCCGATAATCCAGGCAACCAGCTCGCCGAAGGAAGCATAGGCATACGTATAAGCCGAGCCGCTGACGGGAATGGTAGCCGCGAACTGCGCGTAGCACAAGGCTGAAAACGCGCAGGCCACGGCCGTGAATACGAATAGCAGCGACACGGCCGGTCCGCCGTCGTGGGAGGCGTTGCCAATGGTGCTGAAGATACCCGCGCCGATAACGGCCGCAATGCCGAGGGCCGTAAGGTCGCGCACGGTGAGGTGTCGGGCCAGGCCTGCGTGCCCGTGACCATCGGCATCGGCGGGCGGGTTGGACTGAAGCTGAGCAATGCTTTTACGGCGAAATAAGGTGCTGGCGCGCGAGGGAGGCAGTGGAGTAGACAACGTAGTAATAGGTTTTGCGAGGGCAAAAGATACAGAATAATGCGCCGCGGCTGCATCATGGGCCCTGTAGGAACGCGCCACTGCGCGTTCAACGCGTGTCTTCTTGCGCTGGGATAATCGGGCTGCACTGCTTCTTGCCCGCGTAAATTCACCCAACCTAGGTTGCGCAGCGCCGAACGCGCCGCGGTGCATCTCAACATTTTTTCGGAGCCGTGTGGAATTCCGGCAGGAGCGGCATCTACCTGTAAACGCTCTAACCCGCCGCTGCTTATGCCTAGCTTTTCCGTTCCCAATCCTTGCGCCCAGTCATGGGCCCACATGATACCGGCAACGCACGGCCGCTACTGCGGCGCCTGCGAAAAAGTAGTCATCGATTTCAGCCAGATGACTGACGATGAGTTGACTGACTTCCTAGCCGCTCGCTCCTCGGAGCGCGTGTGTGGGCGGTTCCGGCCGGACCAGCTGCGTCAGCCGCAGCCCGCTCCGATGGCAGTTCCGCCTTCCTGGGCCCGGTGGCTGGCCGCGGCAGCAGTCGTGCTGAGCAGCTGCGAGATGCCGCCGCCCCTGGTTGGAGAACTGAACGTGCAGCAAGCTCCTCCGAGTTCAGAATTCTTCATCGTGCGCGGCCACGTAACCGACCGGGACACCCACGAACCGCTCGCAAAAGCCTACATCACCTGCCTGCAAGACACCACGCATCAGGTGCGCTCCGAACCCGATGGCAGCTTCGAGCTGCTGCTGCCTATGCAGCTGATGGGCAGCAAGCTAATGGTTGAAGTAGATAATACATATTATTCATCCTATATAGTAACCAGCGCTCCAAAATTAGAGGTCACCTTAGGCCCGCAACTCATGGGCGCCATTCTAGAAGACAGCTCAGATGCTGATGCTGAGTCATCTTCCGCACAGCAACATATGCTCATACTCGGAACACCATCGGTAAAGAATTAACACCTGCTATAACTCGCTATACTTCACAAGCTTCCTGCCTCCTCTCCTATGCCGCACCCTAGCTTTTCCGTACCTAGCCCCTGCACGCAATCGTGGGACGCCATGACCCCGACGGCGCACGGCCGACACTGCGCCGCCTGCGCGAAAGTGGTAGTAGACTTTACCCGCTTCACCGATGCTGAGCTGCTGGCATGGCTGCGGCAGCAAGCGGGGCAATCGGCGTGCGGGCGATTTCGCGCTGATCAGCTTGGGCGTGCGCTGCGGCCGGCAGCATTTGCCACGCAGCCGAAGCGTTGGCGCACTTGGCTGGCGGCGGTAGTGGCGGTTTGGGGTTTGCGGGAGGCAGCGGCAACGGCAGCCAAGGCGCAGGTGCCTACGGAGCAGCGCGAACCGGAAGGAACACCTATTTCGATAGCCGACTGGGCCAGAAAGCCGGTGGTAATCCGCGGCGTGGTGTCGGATTCTACCTCACATGAGCTGCTGCCGGGCGTTACGGTTCTGCTCGGTGGTACCAACCTAGGGGCTTCTACTGATACAGCCGGGCAGTTCGAACTGGTTATTCCGGCTGAGGCTTGGGCGGCTTCTAAGAAGCAGCTGACAGTGACCACAATTGGCTTTGTAAAAAAAGAAATACCATTATCCACTTCGCCTACACAGTCGTTTTCTGTTGCACTGGCAGCAGATGTAATGGGGTTGATGGGTGAGGTAGTAATAATTGACATAGACCGGCCCTGGTATAATCCGCGCAATTTATGGCAACGTTTGAAACGACCCTTTCGTCATTAACCTACTCCGCCCCGGTCGGACGCTTGGGGCGTCCGACCGGTTGCCGCCGGCACACGCCAGGCGCCTGATGATCGTTCTAAAGCCTCGTTCAACGGCAACCAGTCGGACGCCTAGGGCGTCGGACCGGCAGGCGTCTTCGCTCACCTACTTCCTCGATTTCACCTATGCCGCAACCTAGCTTTTCCATCCCGACGCCCTGCGCCCAGCCCTGGGACGCCATGACGCCTACCGCCATCGGGCGGCACTGCGCCGTGTGCGCCACCGAAGTCGTGGATTTCTCGCGCATGAGTGAGGCTGAAATCCTGGCGTTTCTGGCGCAGCCCCGCAGCAAGTCGGTGTGCGCCAATGCCCACGCCGCGCAGCTTCGGCCGGCGCAGCCTACTTCGCCGGTGGCACGCTGGTCGCGGTGGGTGCTGGCAGGACTGGCGTTCCTAGGTCTGCGGACGGAAACCACGCTAGCGGCAACGCCGCCGGTGCCGGTGGTCAGCCTGGAGCTAGCCGATGCCTCCAGGTATTTGATAAGCAGCACGCCAGCTCAGAAATCAGTAGTGCTGCAAGGCCGCGTGCTCGACGACTCAACCGGCCTAGGCGTGCCGGGTGCCTGGATTTTCATCGACAACACCAAGTACGGCGCCGTCACCGACGACGAAGGCCGCTTCTCACTCACACTGCCCGCTTCCTGGAAATCGGTGCAGAAAGGCAAGGTGAGCCTGCGGGTGCAGGCCAGCCCCTTCGAGTTCAAGCCGCGCACCGTTGCCGTGACGGTGCGGCCACGGCGGCAGCCGGCGCCACTGACGGTGCGGCTGCTGTCAGTGCCGGGGCGCGGGCAGATTATGGGCCGAATCAAGCAGGCAGGTCCGCCAATTGCGCCGCCGAAGTCGTAGAAGACAGGTATTCACCCCTAGCCTCTACTTCCCATGCGTGTTCCTTACCAGCAGCTCCAGCAGGAGTTCAAGCGCGTGCTGCTCAACCTAGGTTTTTCGGAAAAGAAAGCCGAGCGGTGCGCCACCATCTTCGCCCAAAACAGCCTCGACGGCGTGTACACCCACGGCCTGAACCGCTTCCCGACGTTTGTCGGTCATGTGCAGAAAGGTCTCGTCGACCCGCAGGCCGAGCCGGAATGCATCGAGCGCAACGGCCTCGTGGAGCGCTGGGACGGCAACCTAGGTCCGGGCATGGACAATGCCAGCCGGTGCATGGCGCGGGCCATCGAGCTGGCTGAGCAGCAGGGCATTGGCTGCGTCACCATCCGCAATACCAACCACTGGATGCGCGGCGGCACCTACGGCTGGCAGGCGGCCGAAGCGGGCTGCATCGGCATTTGCTTCACCAATACCATTGCCAACGTCACCCCCTGGGGCGGAACCGATGCGCGGCTGGGCAACAACCCGCTGGTGCTGGCCGTGCCACGCGCCGAAGGACCGATTGTGCTCGACATGGCTATTTCGCAGTACTCCTACGGCAAGCTTTCCTCCTACGCCACTGCCCACGAGCAGCTGCCCGTGCCCGGCGGCTACGACCAGGAAGGCAAGCTGACGACCGACCCCGCCACAGTGCTGGAATCGCAGCGCGGCCTGCCTATTGGTTTCTGGAAAGGCTCGGGTCTTTCTTTGCTGCTCGACGTGCTGCTGACGGCCCTGAGCGGTGGCCGTTCCACGGCCGAGATTACCAAAAGCGGGCAGGAATCCGGCGTGTCGCAATGCTTTATTGCCATCAAGCAGCCGCAGATCCACGCCGATCTGATCGAGGAAATTCTGCGCTACACCAAGAGCAGTCCGCCCGTGCCCGGCGAGGCAGTTTTTTACCCTGGTGAGAAGTCGCTGGCTACGCGCAAAGAGAACTTAGCGCAGGGTGTGCCGGTGCAGGACGACATTTGGGAGCAGGTGCTGAAGCTGTAGCGCAGTTGTATAACAAATTTTATATATAAACTAATACAAGACAAGCCTCGGGCTAGTGGTAGATTTTGACTCTACTTGTACAGTTGTATAAAGTGGTATTCTAAAGATACATTAGTTATCAGCTATGCCCTCTAAAAGGTATTTTTCCATCGCCTTGTTCTTTCTGCTCCTGTACGTTCTCACTACCATAGGTGTGCTGGTTGGTGTACCAGAATGGGGACACCAAGTCTGTACTGTAATTTTTGCAGGTGCTATGTTCTTAGGTGTTAGAAAGAAGAAGCAAGAACAAGCTTCCTCGTGATAGAGCCGTTCCTACTTGCCACTGTAGCCCATACCCGATTTGCTTAGGTGCTTCTACAGGCAATGCACGCAGGAGTGCGGAACGTATCTATTCTCTGGCAATAATCTACTTCGGTCACACAGCCACTATCAATTCTTCTATGGGTGCTAAACATGTCTGCTTTACTTGTCGGCAAGCCTTCAACGTGCCTTATGGTGCCGTTGGCCCGGTTAAGTGTCCACGCTGTGCAGGAGCTTTAACCATCTTGCCGCATCGCTTTCGTCCACCTAAGAAGCGAGAAGACGAGAAATGGAACGCTGCACAATACTTGGTGGAGCAGGGGTTCTGTTATGAGCATATCTCCCCAGCAGCAGAGCTCACGAAGCGCTCTGAAGCGCAGGCCAACTATGTGCCCTATCCAGAGAATCTACGGGAGGCTCGAGAGTTCGTCCAGCAGTACCGTGCCTTTGCCAAGAAGCCATAAAAGCAGACGGTATTTGCCACCTTTCCACCATGATGTCTCACTATCTCCTCTACAGAAGGTTGTAGCCTTTATTAAACGTCCTTCTTTAACTCCCCTAAAGGCCACAAACAGGCGCTCAGATTACCCACGCTTTTCACGCGTCGCAAGCGGGCGCAGTTCTCTCCGGGAGGGCTGCGCCCGTTCGTCGTTTTGGCAGGTTTCCGAACCGCTCAAAACCTAGGTCTGACCCGTTGTGCAGGCGAGAACAATATTAATTTATTGAGAATATATAGGCTTATGCGGAAACATAGAATACCTTCCGCCCGTCTTACTGCTCTGAATATCTGTCACAACCGCTTCACCACACTACCTAGCTATGATTCCAACGCCTACTTTCTCCTTCCAAGCAGCCCGTTCTTTTTGCCAGTTTGCGCACGTTCTGAGCGCAGGTGCATTCGTGCTGTTGGCGGGTGCCGCACACGCCCAAGCGCCGACCATCGTTGGCCTTTCGCCGGCGCGCAATGCCCGCTCGGCTCCGCGCGCTACCAACGTAGCGGTGAGCTTCAGCCAGGCTTTGAGCAACAACGCGGGTACCCTAGGTGCCCTGAAGGTTTTTAGTCTGCAAAGCGGCGGCAAGAAAGCGGGCACGGCCACGGTGAGCGGCAACACGCTCAGCTTCAACCCGAATATCGATTTTAAGCCCGGCGAGATGGTGTCGGCTACCGTCACTTCTGCCGCCCAGGGCACGAGCGGCGCGGCAGTTCCGGCGCACGTTTTTCAGTTTACCACGGCCACCAGTCCCAGCTCGGGAACGTTGGGTAGTGGCCCGGATGTAAACCTAGGTCATCCCTCCCAGGATGTAAGCCTGGGTGATGTCGACGGCGACGGCGACCTGGATTTATTGTCGGATTTCGGCACCTCGGCTCCTATTCCGGGCAACGTCAGCATCCGCCTGAACGATGGCAACGGCAACTTCTCGGGCAACCAGGAAGTGTTGGTTGGCACCAACCCGACAGCGGCCACCCTGGCCGACGTGGACAATGACGGCGACATGGACTTGCTCACGGCCAACAACGTAAATTCCAGCGTGAGCAGCACCGTGAGCGTGCGCCTGAACAACGGAACGGGTAGCTTCACGGCCCTCCCCGACGTGTCGGTGGGCACCTTCCCCAACGACCTAGCGGTGGGCGACCTGGATGGTGATGGCGACCTGGACTTCCTCACGGCCAACGGTGGTTCGAGCAGCACCAGAACAGTGAGTGTACGCCTCAATGATGGCGCCGGCAATTTCAGCGGCACCCAGCAAGTGATGGTAAGCGCCACTGCTTCCTCCGTGGTGGCCCGCGATGTAGATGGTGACGGTGACTTAGACATTCTCACCGCCAACGGCAATCATACCGTGAGTGTGCGCCTGAACAATGGCAATGCCAGCTTCAGCGGCAGCCAGGAGGTAGCCGTCAGCGGCTCTTACCAGGTGGCGACGGGCGATATTGATGCCGACGGCGACCTGGATTTTGTGACGGCCACGTTCGCCACGGGCGGCTCCATAAGCATCCGCCGGAATGATGGCGCGGGCAACTTCTCGGGTAACCAGGAAATAACCGCTTCCAGCGTTATCAACGTGGCGCTGAGCGACATGGATGGTGACAGTGACCTAGACCTTGTCACGGCTGACTACGGCCAAAATACGGTGAGCGTGCGCCTGAATGACGGCACCGGCACCTTTGGCAGCGCCCAAACGGTAGCCGTCGGGACGAACCCATACGACCTGGCCGTAGGCGACGTAAACGGCGACGGCAGTCTGGACATCCTGACGAAGCCGGTAAGCGGGCAGACGATTAACGTGCGTCTGAATCAGCCTATTAGCAATGCGTTAGCGGTGAGCTTCTTCGCACCTGCCCGCAATGCCCGCTCGGCCCCGCGCAGCACCGATGTCGTCGCAACCTTCAACCAGCCACTGAGCAACACCACCGGCACCCTAGGTTCCCTGAAGGTGTTCAGCGCCCAGGCCGGCGGTCGGAAAGCGGGCACATCGATTGTGAACGGCGGCATTCTGGCTTTCAACCCGACTGCTGACTTCAAGCCGGGCGAAACCGTGTTTTCCACCCTTACCACGGCCGCCCAAAGCGGCAGCGGCACGAGCCTGCCGAAGCCACAAGTCTTTCAATTTACTACGGCCACCAGCCGCAGCGCCGGCACGTTCGGCTCCGGTCCGGATGTAGCGGTGGGCGGCGCGCCTTCCAGCGTCGCGGCGGGTGATGTGGATGGCGACGGCGACCTGGATCTGCTCACGGCCCACGGCACGGGTGTAAGCGTGCGCCTCAACGATGGGGCCGGTAGTTTCACAGGCAATCAGGAACTTACCTTAACTGGTGGCGCGCCGCCGGTCATTGTGCTGGGCGACGTAGATGGCGACGGCGACCTGGATTTTGCGACCACCAACACCACCAGCAACTCGACCGCCAGCGTGAGCATCCGCCTCAATAATGGTGCGGGTACCTTTGGTGCAGCGGGCCCGGATGTGCCGACTGGCATCCGCTTCGGTAGCGGCAGCAACAACCTAGCTTTGCGGGACATCGACGGCGACGGTGACCTGGATTTGCTTGCTGCCTACCTGCTTAGCACCACGGGCAGCGACGGTGCAGTGGGCGTGTTCCGGAACAATGGCAGCGCCACCTTCACCCCGAGCCAGGCAATTTCCATCGGCAGTTCCCCTGCTGGAATAGGCGTAGGCGACATCGACAACGACGGCGACCTGGATCTGCTCGCCAGCAGCGCCAGCGCGGTGAACGTGCGCCTCAACGATGGCACCGGCACGTTCGCCACCACCGGCGAGCAGGTGTTTGGCAACCGCGCAGCGCTGCTCGGCGACTTGAATACGGATGGTTATCTGGACTTTATCACCTTCGACAACTCCAATAATCCCGGGCTTCGCCTGAACAATGGCAACGGCACCTTTAGCGTGTTCAGCGCCCTTTCGCGCCTGACCGGTATAACGGACCTAGCCCTGGGCGACGTAGACGGCGACGGCGACCTGGACCTGGTAGACGTACGGCCAGAGGCCAACGGCGCGGATGTCTACCTCAACAATGGCAACCTCTCCTTCACCGCTAAGCCGTTTTTACCCGTGGGCCTGGCACCTACCGGCGTCGCTCTCGGTGATGTGGATGCCGACGGCACCCTGGATCTGCTCGCGGCTGCCTACGGCAGCCGGGCCGCTAGTGTGCGCCTGAACAAAGTGATACTGGCCACTGCGCCAACGCAACTCACCGACGCAGTGAGTCTGTACCCAAACCCGGCGCACGGCAGCGTGCGCCTGCTGCTACCCGCCGAGCTGGCCAAGCAGCACCTGCAAGTGCGCGTAATAAATACTCTCGGGCAGGTGGTACTGACGCAAAACCTAGGTTCTCAAGCCGCGCCGGGGCTGCCGCTGCCGGGGCTGGCCGCTGGCCTTTACAGCTTGCAACTTTTTACTGCCCAAGGACTTATAACCAAGCGCCTGCTGGTTAACTAAGTACCTGCTCAGGAACTCTTGCTTGGCTTCTTACTTATTGCAAGGCCCAACCTAGGTTCAGTCTTTCCTTCTCCGGTTCGGGGGCGGGCAAGGCCCAACCTAGGTTAGCGGGCTTTAATCTGACTAAGCCCCGATGAAGCCTGCCGACTTATCGTTGGCTGCTCATCAGATAGGACTAATCATAATTAATATAACTATAATAATTAATAATAGTACGTAAGCAATTTATACTTTATGTTTGATCGTGGATTTTCTCTATAGCAATTCTGCTTTAAAACGGCGGTGGAGGTTGCCGCTAACCAACCTCGACGGTGTCACAACACCCACCAACCTAGGTTTCATTGCTTTTCTCCCTTACCCATCCTTACCCTAATTTTTTATGGATCAAACCAATACTCCGGGCTCCGTGAGTGCGCCTGGTAGTGGACCGCGCCGGCTCTTACGGGGCGGGCTGGTGCTGGCACTTTTGGCCCAGGCCGGTGCCGCCAGCGCGCAGGCGCCCACGGTTGTCTTTCTGACGCCGGGCCGCAACGCCCGCTCGGCGCCGCGCACGACCAATGTGCAGGCTACCTTCGACCAAGCGCTGGGCAACAATGCCTCTACCCAGCAGGCGCTGAAGGTGTTCAGCCAGCAGGCCGGCGGCAAAAAAGCCGGCGTGGCCACGGTCAGTGGTAACACGCTCAGCTTCAACCCCAACACCGATTTCAGAGCCGGTGAAACGGTGTTCACGACCTTTACCTCGGCAGCGCAAAATGCCGCCGGTGTTGGTGCCGTGCCGTACGTGGCGCGGTTCACCACGGCTACCACCCCGAGCCCCGGCACCTTCTCGGGCAGCACCGACCTAGGTGTGGGCCCCAGTCCGCAGCACGTGACCCTGGGCGACATCGATGGCGACGGCGACCTGGACCTGCTCACGGCCAACTACTCGGCTACCAGCAACAGCCCCGGCACCGTGAGCGTGCGCCTGAACAGCGGCAACGGCACCTACAGCGGCGGCACAGAAGTAAGCGTGGGCATCGGTCCGTATCAGGTGGTACTCGGCGACATTGACTCCGACGGCGACCTGGACCTGCTCACGGCCAATGCCAACTCTGGCACGGTCGGCAACGTGAGCGTGCGCCTGAACAATGGCAGCGGCACCTTCTCCGGCACAACGCAGGTCGCTGTGGGCACTAGTCCGCACGCCCTGACCCTGGGTGACGTGGACGGCGACGGCGACCTGGATTTACTAGCTGCCAACTACACTGCTGGCAGTTCTTCGACCACCAGCGCCGTGAGCGTGCGCCTCAACAATGGCAGCGGCGCGTTTGGTGCTGGCTCCGAGGTGAGCGTGGGTTCGCGCCCCGTAGACCTAGCTTTAGGCGACGCTGATGGCGACGGCGACCTGGACCTGTTCACGGCTAGCTCCAACGGCACCACCGTGAGCCTGCGCCTGAACGGCGGCAGCGGCACCTTCTCCGGCACCACGGAAATAAATGCTATAGGTACGCCGCACGCTTTGGCGCTGGGCGACATCGATGGCGACGAGGACCTGGACCTGCTGGCGACCAACACTTACGGCACTGCCGTAGCCGTGCGCATCAATAACGGACTAGGTTCCTTCTCCGCGCTACAGAACGCCTCGATCGGCCCTGGAGCCCGCAGCATTGCCCTGGCCGACGTAGATGGCGACGGTGACCTGGACTTCGTGACGGCCAACGCCGGCGCCAACTCGGGCAGCGCACTTGGTGGCACCACGGCCAGTATCCGCCTCAACAATGGCAGCGGCAACTTCTCGGGTACGCAGAACGTGACCGTCGGCACCCAACCGACCAGCGTAGCGCTGGGCGACCTAGATAACGACGGTGACCTGGACCTGGTGACGGCCAACATGGTGAGCAACACCGCCAGCGTGCGCCTCAACCAAGCCCTGCCCCTGCCCGTCATCACGAGCATCTCGCCGACCACGGCAGCACCGGGCGCGACGGTGGTTATTACGGGCAATTTCTTACCAAACAACAACTTAGCTACCGTTAGCAGCGTCACGTTCAATGGCGTGCCAGCTCCTGGCTTCGTGGTGAATTCAGCCACTCAAATCACCGTTACGGTACCCACGGGAGCCACTTCAGGTCCGGTGGTAGTCACTACCACGGTCGGGGCCAGCAACGGAGTGCCCTTCACCGTGGTGACGCCGTTGCTGATTACGAATCTTTCGCCCACGCGCAATGCCCGCTCGGCACCACGGAATACGCCCGTGGCCATCACCTTCAATCAAGCCCTAAACCCTGCTACTAACACCGGTACCGTACGCGTGTTCAGCCAGCAGGTCGGCGGCCGGAAAGCAGGCGCTACCACGGTGAGCGGAAACACCATTACTGTTACACCAAGTACTCCGTTCAAAGCGGGCGAAACGGTATTTACCAGCATCACGCGCAACTTGCAAAGCGCCGCCGGCGCTACCCTGCTGCCGCCCCACGTTTTCCAGTTCACCACCGCTACCAGCCCTAGCACCGGCACCTTCGGCACTGCCGCCGCCGTGTCAACGGGCCTTTCGCCGGTAGCTACTGCCACCGCCGACGTAGACGCGGATGGCGACCTCGACTTGCTCGTGGCCAACAGCGGAGCCAGCACCGTGAGCGTGCGCCTGAACAACGGCAACGGCACCTACAGCGGCGGCCGCGAAGTGAGCGTAGCGGGCAACGTGCTCGACCTAGCCGTAGGCGACATAGACGGCGACGGTGACCTGGATTTCGTAACCGCGCACGTCAGCGCGGGCACGGGCAACATCCTAAGCGTCCGCTTGAACGACGGAATCGGCAACTTTAGCCTTGGCGTGGATGCCAGCGTTTTCAGCACGCCGACCTCTATTGCGCTCGGCGACATCGACGGCGACGCTGACCTCGATTTGCTGGTCGGGGCCACCATTGGCGTAGGCACGGTGAACCTGCTACTCAACGATGGCACGGGCCGCTTCACTGAAAATTTCTCGCAGGCGGTTACCGCGCGCAACCCGACCGAACTGACCCTGGGTGACATTGATGGCGACGGCGACCTGGACCTGCTCGCTCTTTACGGGGCCGGCAACATCGTGAACGTCGCCCTGAACAATGGCAACGGCAGCTTTGCCAGTCCGCAGGGCGTTGCGGTGGGCAGCAGTCCTTCGCGGCTAGTCCTCGGCGACGTAGATGGCGACAACGATCTAGATATTATCACGGCCAGCGCCAGCACCAAAACCGTCGGCGTGCGCCTAAATAACGGCAGCGGAGCCTTCAGCAATGGCTCGACTCTCACCCTAGCCAATAGCCCGCTGGCTCTGCGCCTGGGCGACGTGGACGGCGACAGCGACCTGGATCTGCTGCTGACCTCCGGCAACGGCACCACCGGCGGGGTGAGCGTGCGCCTGAATAACGGCACCGGCACCTTCAGCGGCGCGCAGGAAGTCGTTGTGGGCAATCAGCCCGTGGACCTAGCTCTGGGTGATGTGGACGGCAACGGCACGCTGGACGTGGTGACGGCCAACACGGCGGCTAACACGGCCAGCGTATCACTCAACCTCAATCAGGCGGCCCCAGCCATCAGCAGCTTGTCGCCGGTGAGAGGCCCAGCGGGCACCCGCGTGGTTATCACGGGCACTAATTTTCTGAACGCCAGCAATGTAACCTTCAACAACACACCCGTTACCGGCATCATTTCGCAGTCGGCAACAGAGCTGGTGGTGTTAGTACCTGCCGGCGCTACCAGCGGCCCGGTAGTCGTCACGACGCCTGCTGGCGCCAGCAACGGCGTACTCTTCACCATTACGCCGCCTTTGCTGGTAACGGCCGTGGTGCCGGCGCGCAATGCCAGCGCTGCCCCGCGGACCACGCCGGTGGCCGTCACCTTCGATCAGGCGCTGAATACCGGCTCTGTCTCTTCGCAGGCGCTGAAAGTATTTGGGCAGCAATCGGGCCTGAAAGCGGGCAGCGTAGCGGCTAGCGGCAGCACCCTGACCTTTACGCCAGGCACCCGTTTCAAGCCGGGTGAAACGGTTTTCGCAACTGCTACCTCGACCGTGCAGAGCACGACGGGCATTCCGGCCAAACCGCACGTATTCCAGTTTACGGCGGCTACGGCAGCGGCTTCCGGCACTTTCGGCGGCGGCTCCGATTTATCGGTTGGCACTAACCCGGTAGCCATTGCCACCGGCGACGTGGACGGCGACGGTGACCTGGACCTGGCGGTGGCGAGCGGCTACAGCATCGTGAACGTGCGCCTGAACAACGGCAACGGCACCTACAGCGGCGGCCAAGATGTGAGCGTGGGACAGATTCCGCGCGACCTGATTTTCGGCGACGTGGATAACGACGGCGACCTGGACCTGCTGGTAGATGACGACCAGAACGCTACAATCAGTGTGCGCCTGAACAATGGCAGCGGCTTCTTCAGCGGCTCGCAGGAAGTGCCCGTGGGCAACAGCCCGCAGAGCCAGACCCTAGGTGATATCGACGGCGACGGCGACCTGGACCTGGTGACGGCCAATGCCAGCGGCACGGCGAGCGTGCGCTTTAATACGGGCGGCATTTTCAGCGGCACGCAGGAAGTAAGCCTGGGCGGCGCACCACTGCGCGTGACCCTAGGTGACGTAGACAGCGACGGCGACCTGGACTTACTCACGGCCAATAGCACCGGGGTAGTAAATGTGCGCCTCAACGACGGGGCGGGCACCTTTAGCGGCACTACCAACGTTCCCGTCAACGGTTACGCGTATTCGCTGGCTACCGGCGACATCGACAAGGACGGTGACCTGGATTTGGTAGTGGGCAACTTCTACGGCTCCGACGGCAGCAGCGCTACCAACACCGTGAGCGTGCGTTTGAACAATGGCGACGGCACGTTCAGCGGCAGCCAGGAGGTACTCATCGGTGCGTACGTTGCCAAAGTAGAGCTAGGCGACGTGGATGGTGACGGTGACCTGGATCTGCTGGCCGCCAACTTTCTGAATACAAGCGGCGCCGTGAGCGTGCGCACGAACAATGGCACCGGCACCTTCACCGGCGTGCAGGAAGTAGCGGTATTGCAGCCCTCCGGCCTGGCTATCGGCGATGTGGATGGCGATGGTGATCTGGATATTCTAACTTCCAGCAACGCTAGCAGCGGCGCTAGCATCCGCCTCAACCAAGCCGCGGCGGCACCTAGCATTACCGGCATTTCGCCGGCTATTAGCCCGGTGGGCAGCACGGTCGTCATCACAGGCACCAACTTCCTGAACACCACCAGCATCACCTTCAACGGGGTGGCCGCCACCAGCTTCGTGGTGAATTCGACTACGCAGATCAGCGTGACGGTGCCGGCCGGCGCGACTTCCGGTCCGGTGGTTGTCACGACGAACGTGGGCGTCAGCAACGGCTTCCAGTTCACGGTTGGGCCGCTGCTTTCCATTGTCACTTTCAACCCGGCGCGCAATGCCACAGCAGCTCCACGCACCACGCCGGTGGCGCTTACCTTCAACCGTGAGCTAAGCACCGGCGCGGCTACCCTAGGTGCCCTGAAAGTTTTCGGGACCCAATCAGGCGGCAAGAAGGCGGGTACGGCCAGCGTCAGCGGCAACACGCTCACCTTCACCCCTAGCTCCGGCTTCAAGCCCGGCGAAACCGTCTTCTCAACCGTGACGACGGGCGTTACCAGCAGCAGCAATCAGCCCTTCCTGGCACCGTACGTGTTTCAGTTCACCGCCGCTACGGCGCCCGCGTCCGGCATTTTCGGCGGAGCGCTTGAGGCCAGCGTGGGCACTAATCCGCAGAGCGTAGCCACCGGCGACGTGGATGGCGACGGCGACCTGGATATTCTTACCGCTAACAACCTGTATAACTCTCCGAACAGAAGCACCGTGAGCGTGCGTTTGAACAACGGTAGCGGCGTTTACACGGGCACGCAGGAAGTGGCTGTCGGGACGGGTCCTTACAGCGTGAAGCTAGCCGACGTGGATGGCGACGGCGACCTGGACTTCGTGACGGCCAACTCAAGCTCCGGGGAAAACAACACCATCAGCGTGCGGCTGAACAACGGCTCTGGCCTCTTCTCGGGCACGCAGAATATGAGCGTCGGCAACCTGCCCCACGACATTGCCCTGGGCGACGTAGACGGCGACGGCGACGTGGATCTGCTGATTGCCAACTACGTTACGTTCGGCCCGAACTACGCTACGAACAGCACGGTGAGCGTGCGCCTGAACAACGGCAGCGGTACGTTTGGCGCTACCGGCCAGGATGTTGTTGTGGGTCCGCGGCCGCTGCACCTAGCTCTGGGCGACGTCGACAACGACGGCGACCTAGACTTCGTGACGGCCAACAGCAGCGGCACCACCGCCAGCGTGCGCCTCAACAACGGAACGGGCACGTTCTCCGGCACCCAGGAGGTGACGGTGGGCTTCAACCCGCAGGACGTGGTGCTCGGCGACGTTGATAAGGACGGCGACCTGGACCTGCTCACGGCCGACTACTACAACTACAACAACCCAGCTAACAACTTCCTCAACAGCACCGTGAGCGTGCGCCTAAATAATGGCAGCGGTGTGTTCAGCGGTACGCAGCAGGTTTCGGTGGGGCAAGGCGCCAACACCCTAGCCCTGGGCGATGCTGACGGCGACGGCGACCTGGATCTGTTCGCCACGAACAACCAGACGAACAGCATTGGGGTGCGTCTGAACAATGGCCTAGGTATCTTCGGTGGCTCGCAACAAGTAGCAGTTGGCATCAACCCGGCCGGCATCAGCCTCGGCGACGTGGATGGCAACGGCACGCTGGACCTGCTGGTAGCCAACTACAACAGCAACAGCGTGAGCGTCCGCCTGAACCAGGCAGCTACCTCGCGCGTGCTGGCAACCAGCACCGCCGCACTGGCCGAGCAGATTAGCCTGTACCCGAACCCGGCACACACGTTCGTGCGGCTCCAGCTGCCCGGCGCCCTCAGCAAGCAAGCCTTGCGCGTGAGCCTGATCAATGCGCTGGGCCAGACGGTGCTCGAACGGCAGCTTACGGCCGCGCAAGCCGCCGATGGTCCGGAGCTGGACCTAGGTAAGCTGGCCACCGGCATCTACACGGTGCGGCTGCGCACGAGCGAAGGCGATGTTGCGAAGCGACTGGTAGTAGAGTAAAGAATGTAGCGCGAAGCTCAAGTTTCGCGTATCGTTGCAGTAATGCGCCGGTCCGATGCCCTAGGTGTCGGACCGGTTTTCGTTGTAGGCTGTTTGCACGACGTTATTCTCAAGCTGGTTCTGACGGCGACTGGGCCGACACCTAGAGCGGCGGACCGGCGCATTACTGCAACGATACGCGAGGCACAAGTTTGACTAACGTCTTCTTATGGTTCGCGCTACTGTTTTTTAGTCCTTCACCCGCTGATAACGCTCCTGCTCAAATACCTGGTCTTCAGGTTTCCAGAACGGAAACTCCAGCACCAGCACCTGTCCTTTGAGGCGGGCCAGCACCTCCCCGCTAAAGCCCGCTATTTGCCCACCGGTCGTGCGGGCGTACAGCGTATCCTGGCGCAGCCAATACTGCCCCTGCTCCGACATCTCACCCTGCGTAAGCTGCTTGATACTCAGCAAATAAGTACCATCGGCGCGAAACGTGAGCCGCTGCACCAGCTTACCTAGCTTCAGCTCCTGGTTGATTTCGCCGGCCGGATCATGATAAAGCTGCTCAATCTGCGTATCGGTCAGTGGGCGGCGCGCATCAAAGGCGAGTTGCTGCAACTGCCACGTACCGAGCAAGGCTTTGGGCACCGGCTGAGCAGCGGGCTGCTGAGCGCTTAGTTGCAAGGGTACTATTGCTAAGAAAAATCCACTGAGTAACAGACCATAGCGCCGCATACAACTACCTGTCTCCTAATGACATTCGGCGCACACGCCCGACAGCAGGTAGTCGCCGTGCTGGGCCTGAAAGCTAGCCGGTAGCGTCACGGCCGGAATGGCTACCTGGTTGAGGCAATAGATATGAGCGCAGCGCGTGCACTTGAAATGCACGTGGTTATCGGCGTGCTGTTGCTCGGTACAACCTAGGGAGCAGGCGGCGTAACGCACAATGTCTGATGCATCTATAACCCTGTGAATAAGACCTTTATCTTCAAACGAGCGCAAGGTCCGGTAGAGCGTAATGCGGTCGGTACCCGGGCCTAGGAGCTGCTCAATCTCGTGGCCCGACAGCGCGTAGTGCGCCTCCTTCAGCGCCCGCAATACGCCCAGTCGTACGGGCGTTTGGCGCAGGCCGTGGCGGGTAAGGGTTTGGGCAATGACGTCGGCGGGGGATTTTTCCATAACCAGTGGTACTGAAGCGCGGGTGGTACTGCTACGGGCAAATAAGCCATGGGCTTAGTCAAAGGTAGTGCTGCTTAGAACAAAACAGGTACGCTTTGCAGTTCACCTAGGGCCAGGCGGCAGCAAAATACCCGTCTGGTACTTCGGCTTTCTGCTGCCTGCTGCCCAAACTTTTCTTGCCCCAACCTCTTCTGTAAAGTATGAAGAACCTTTTGCTCGCTGTTTTCCTGCTTTTCTTTACCGCCGGCTGCGCCAGCCGTATGACTACTAAGTATGACGTTGCGGGGGAGAAAGCCGTTTTGCCCCAGGAAGAAGCACCACACGAACGTAATTCACTGGAATGGTGGTACCTGACGGGCCATTTGAAAGACAAGGGAACGGGCAAAAGCTACGGCGTGGAGTACGTGTTCTTCCACTTCAACCCCACCGGCAACAAAGACTACATGATGGTGAACGTGGCCGTGAGTGACCCGCAAACCCAGCAGTTCCGCTACGACTACAACTACGCCAAGCTACCTAGCTTTCTGCCCGCCAGCATGCCCGTGAACCTGGAACTGCGCAAGCAAACACAGCGCTGGACGCTCACTGGCCAGGAGGGCCGCTACCACCTACAAGCCCGCATGACCAGCCACCCCGGCACGGCCATCAACCTGATTACTAAGCCTTCGAAGCCCGTGCTGCTACACGGCGGCACCGGCTACGACCAGAACGTGGCCATGAACAAGGTAGGTTACTACTCCTACCCGCGCCTCACCGCCAGCGGTACCATCGAGATTGACGGCAAACCCCACCAGGTTGAAGGCGACATGTGGTACGACCGCCAGTGGAACTGCAACATGAGCGGCACCAAAGACGTGAGCTGGGACTGGTTTTCCATTCAGCTCGATGAGCCCCGCGAAGAGCTGATGCTCTACAACCTCGTGCACAAGCCCACCGGCAAAAAGCTTGGCGGCGGCTCCCACTTCTCCGCCAAAGCCGACAATACTCACCTAGGCACGTCTGATTTTCAGGTTGAAAACCTAGCTTACTGGACCAGCCCCACCTCCGGACTCCGCTACCCCAGCAAGTGGCGCGTGCGCGTGCCCAGCCAGGGCTACGACCTCATCGTGGAGCCACTCATCCCGAATCAGGAGTTACGCATTCATTTCTACGCCATCTTCAACCTCTACTACTGGGAGGGCATGTGCCGCGTAACGGGCACCCACAACGGCCAGCCCGTGACGGGCAACAGCTACGTGGAAATCACAAACCGCCGCGAGGTGAAGAAAGCCCGGCAAGTAGTGGAGCAGACCGCTGAGGTTACTTCTAAAGCTAAATAGCCCCAGTTGCGAAGTAGGCCGTTTGGCTTCCTCTTGCAGGCAGGCTAAAACCACAGCCGGAGCGACGCGGGAAACCTAGGTTACAGAATGCTTTGCTCCCACTTCAGCTCGCACTCCGAAATGGCCGTCAGCAGCACTAAGCCAACGCTTACCAGGCTGTGCCGCAATCCGCGCGGCGCTTGATAGTAGTTGCTCGCCATATCCTGCCGCACATACTGCTGAGTTTGTGTCAGCCAGTAGCGGTAGCCCTCATGGTAGGCCGGGTTACCGCTGGCGTAGTACAGCTGTCCGTACAAATGAGCAGTTCCGGCCGCGCCGGTGCAAAACGCGGAAGTAGAAACACGCGTTGCGCGTGCGTCTTTCCGCAACAACGTATTGAGGCCCACCAGCTCTGCTAGGTTAGCCAGCTCCTCGTCCTTGAATAGCGCGTGCGCTTCATACAAAAGCAAAGCCTGCCCTATGTCGCCGCTGCGCCAGGTAAGCTCCTGGCTGCTCTGAATTTCTTCGGCACCGGAGGCTACTACATCAGGGAACATGCCGTAAATGCCCTCGGAAAAATCCACCTCCCTCCGCGTAGCCAGAATAATCATTATCCTGGCTTTGATAGCAGCCTCTATAGCTTCTTCCTGAATACCTGCCTGATAAAGCCGAATTAGCTGCAAGGCCTCGCCGGCCAATCCATCGGCCAACCCTAGGTAGATTGGCCCCGAGTCACTGGCTAGCTCGTGCGCCGCTGGCAGCAGCAACGAGCCTTGCCCGGTGGCAGCGGAGGTTTTCCTCGCCTGGTGAAAAAGCGCGTGTAGCTCCTCGGCTATCATAGCATTTGGCAACCGCAGCTGAAAATACCGCAGCAACCGAAAAAAAATGCTTTTCTGGTCGGCGTGGCTCCCGGCAAGCAGCGCGTACGCCTTTGCCAGTAGCTGTGTATCCAGCGCCGCCAACAGTTCGCCTGCCAGAGGCAGCGATACTTTGCTGGCCGTGAACCAGGAATAAAGCTGCGCCGCAGCGGCGAGCTGTTCTATAAATTCAATTGACTGGGTAGGCCAGGAAGATTGCTTCAGGTGAAGCAGTACTTTTTCAAAATACATTTGGGCATGAGCAAAGTCCTGCTCACGCCCAAATGCCGTATAGGCCATATAGTAGTATAAGCTTAATTCATTAAGATTGAATAGAGAACTAACAATAGTCGTTTTACAAGAGATTACCTCATGAATATCCTGCCAGGATTTCACTATGCTTTGCTGCTCAGCATACGGAAGAAGTAACCGGTAATCTTTCATCTAAAAAGCAGTATAAAATAGAAATGCGCATTTAACAGAATAAAACATAGATTGAATTATGCCGACTTATTTTAAGTCGCAGCATGCTCTGTGATAACACTCGAAAGCTTAACTAAAAAGATTGCCCCCAGGTAAGCGTCATCAGGCTAGTATCCAAAAGTGTGTTCATTTTACCGTTGCTACATGAGCCTTGGCCAAATTTTACGACGGTCTTCTTTTGAAGCTTCAATTTGGCGGATGTAGTAGTCGTTTTCATAAGCGGCTGAGGAAGTTAAAGAGTATGTGTGGTTGTTTGTGGTTGGTGAAATAAAGGTAGAGAGGCCCGCCGAAGCCGGCTAGTATTTTACATCAACAGGCCTAATGGCAGTACCAACCGGCTTGTCGGGGGTGACAGGAATAGCAAGAGGGTAGCGGGGCGCAGGCTCCAAAGCGAGTATCTGGCGGTAAGAAGCGGTTGCCAGAGTCCGGAACCTAGGCTATGCCACGCAATCAAGTTACTAATTCGAACACCAAATCATAGTACTATAACCATGAATAATAGGCCTATAATAATCTTATCGGTTTTCTAGCTGCTTGATACAACCTATTTCAGCTTTCCGTGGATGGATGTACCTTGTGCGGGCAAGCCTAAGTCAGAAATTGCCAGCACCCTTTCCTGACCTAGGTTGGCTGGCAGCAGCAGCGGTTGCCCAATGCCGGCTGTCCTCAGTACTGCTCCTGCCTTTCGCTTGCCTGTTTTCGCCTTCAAATGCCAGGCTTTTATGACTATTGGTAAAAGACGTGTTGAATTAATTTCAAAGCATATTGCCGTCTGGTTGTTGTACATTTTATATGAGCATTCTATTCTTATTTTTTCTGGTCAGTTAGCAATTAACTATTGGGAAGTTATTTTAAACTTCACCTTATATAGCTTACTCTTCTACACCAATGCCAACCTGCTACTACCTAGGTTTTATGCCCGAAGCAAGTACATTCAGTATATATTAAGTCTGGTTATATTATCACTTTTGTTTGCTGCGCTTAAATACGCAATCAATGTTTCTATTTTACCGGCTTTAACCAACGAAGTTTTAAGAAGCGCACCGGCTAATAGCCTGTTCTGGGCGCAGGTAATTTATCGCGGTATTTATTTTATCTCCCTCAGCTTTGGCTATTGGTTTGCCACCAATACAATTCAGCTGGAACGACAGAAACGCGTTCAGGAACAGAAACTAAGGCTGGCCGAACAAAGCCTGATGCAGTCGGAGCTTACTTTTTTGAAAAGCCAGATTAATCCGCATTTCCTTTTTAACACGCTTAATTTTCTGTACGCGCAGGCCTACCCGCATTCCGAAGAAACAGCAAAAGGCATTCTGCTTTTGTCGGATATCATGCGCTATGCGCTTAAAGAGGAGGAGCACGACGGCAAAGTGATGCTGGAAAGCGAGATAAAGCACCTGAAGAACTATATTGACATCAACCAGCTGCGCTTCAACAACAAGCTCCAGATTCAGTACGAAGTCCTTGGCAGCGTACAGTTTATGATGATTCTGCCGCTCGTTCTGATTACCTTCGTCGAGAACTGCTTCAAGCACGGGGACCTGTTTGATCCGGACAATCCATTGGTTATTCAGCTGAAGATGACCGAGAACCGACTCTCGTTTTTCACCCGCAACAAGAAGCGCACGGGCCCCAAGGAAAAGACCACCGGTATTGGCCTGATTAACACCCAGAAACGGCTGGACCTAGCTTACCCGAACCGCTACTCGCTGGACGTACACGATGAGCAAGACTATTTCATGTATAAACTGGCCATTGACCTGTAACCTATGATTTCGTGCCTGATAGTAGACGATGAGCAAAGCGCCATTGACATTCTGAAAATGTTCATCGCGAAAACGCCTTTTCTGACGCTGGCCGCCAGCACCACCAATCCGCTGGAGGCGCTGGGCATTGTGCAGAGCCAGCCCATCGATCTGGTGTTTCTGGATATTCACATGCCGCAGCTCTCGGGCCTGGACTTCATGCGTCTGATCAAAGGCAAGTCGAAGGTGGTGCTCACCACGGCCTACAGTGAGTTTGCCGTGGAAGGCTTTGAGCTGGAGGTGCTCGATTATCTGCTGAAGCCCATTGCCTTCGAACGCTTCCTGAAAGCGGCGCAGAAGGCGCTGAACACGTTTGCGACGCCTTCGGCGCGCTGGCAGGCCCCGGCCGAAGAGAGCGACGACTACATTTTCGTGAAGACGGAAAACAAGGGCAAAATGGTTAAGATTGATTTCCAGGACATCATCTACGTCGAGGGGATGAAGAACTACCTGTCCATCAATACCCCGGACGAAAGCATTGTCTCGCTCTTGAATATCAAGGACTTGGAAGAGCGGCTGCCCGCCAAGAGCTTTATGCGGGTGCACAAGTCCTACATCGTGTCACTGAACAAGATCAAGGCCCTCGATGGCAACCAGATCCTGTTCAAAGACATAAAAGCCTACGTGCCGCTGGGCGAAACCTACCGGAATGCCTTCTTCGAAGCACTCCAGAAGAAGGTGATGAACGGCAAGAAGTGAAGCGGTTCTCATGCTGAACGGGTAGCTAGTCTTGGTAGCTCTTGCCCGATAGAATAAACTTAATAATAAACCTAGCCCCAGCGGGGCGGCACCCGTCGTCAGGACGTTAGTGTCGCCCCGCTGGGGCTAGGTCGTTTTTGCTGGCCAGGTTCTGCCAAGATGCCGCTCCACCGGGGCTGGCTTACCAGCACTGCAACGTGGACATCAACCAACTATGCCACCGCCGCTTGCGCCCCCTGCCGGGCTTTCTGCGACTGATAGTAGCGACACAGGAAGTCGTAGAGCACCAGCTCGTGCAGCCTGGCCTGGGCCGGAATAAGCCGGTTCAGCAGCATGTGCAGGTAGCTGCCCAGCAGCTGATTCTCAGCTATTTCGCCGTGGTTAGCGGTTAGCTGCCGGCGAATAGCGGTGGCAATTTCGCGGAGGCATTCGGGGGGCGGCGCGGCCGTCTGGAGTGCTTGCGTAATGGGCAGACGGAAGGCGCGGTACTTGGCATCCAGCTGGGTTTTCAGCTGCTTATCCATGCTGAACTCCCGCGCGAACGAGTCGCGCAGATGCTCCAGCAAGGCTAGCTTTTGCGGGAGCGTGTAGGCGAAGGCATCCAGCAGCTCTTCCATGGCACTGATGCCCCAGCGCCAGTACGCCATGTCGTCCAGCTCGGCAAAGGAATCCAGCTGCGCCAGCAGCGCGGTGCTCTGGTAGTGAAACAGGCTTTCCGACAGCTCAATGGTGTTTTTGCCGTAGCGCTCCAGCTCGCGGCGGTACGTATCGGTCTGGCTTTTCCAGATGTAGCCTTTGCTGAGGTAGGCACCTAGGTAGTCGTTGATGATCTGCACCACTTCGCCAATACGGCCCACCTGCGGCAAGTGAAACCGCACCCGCAAATGGTTGTCGGGGTCGGCGTAGCGGATAAAAAACCACTTGTCAACCAAGCCTTTATCCAACAGCTCCTCCGTGAGCGGATGCAGCACTTCGCGCAGGATTCGGTTAGCCATCTGCTGCCCACAATACCACTTGTAGTACAGCCACTCGGAGCCGAGCGCAAACTCGCGCTGCACACTGGCTGCACCGGCAGCCGGCGCGGCTGGCGCAGCCGCGTAGCAAGGCGCATTCCGCACCAGCAGGGCCAGCAGCTGCTGCGCATGCGGACGACCTAGGTTGTCGCGCACCGGACTTTCGGCCAGCTCAATCAGGTACTCGCGCAGCCTAATGGCCGGCCGTTGGCGGATGGTATCCAGCCAGACCTGCACGAGCAGCGGATTCTCGGCGTCGACCAGCAGTTCATGGTCGCCGTCGGAGAGGGTGAAAAGGCGCGGGAGCTGCCACTGCGCCCGAAACGCCTGAAAATGTGCCTCGAAATGAGTGGCCGGAGCGGTCAGCAAGTCCGCGAAGTCGGGTGCCGCCAGGTGCCAGGAAGCAGGCTGCAACACCACTTTTTGGTAGGTGAGCCGGGGGAAGAACTTTGCATCCGGCGACACGGCTTCCCAGCTGAACCCGACGTGCGCCTGCAAGCCCTGGGTCTGCAAATCACACAGAAACTGATAAACCGGCAGCGCCTGGTGGGTAAAGTTGTGGGCCGTGCTCAGGCGCGGCACCACGAGCTGGTTGGTTTTGCGCGACCGTAGCACCAGCTGCCCCTGCCGCACGGAGAGCAGCATATCCTGCATGGCTATCTGGCAGTCAGCGGGCAGCATCGATTGCGCCAGATACGGTATTTCGAAGCGCCGGAAAGACGGGCGCAGCAGGATATTGCCAACCCGGCTGGCGGGCAAGTGGCAGATTTCGGCGAAAACGACGGCCGGATTGTGTTGCTGCTCCTGCTCGGTAATATCCTGCACGATGCGCTCAATGCGCGGGTCGGCGTGGGCGAAGCGGCCGAGCAGGTTGACGGCGCTGGAGCCGCCCACGCTATCCAGCACGATCTGCTGGTCGTCGATAATCCGGAACATGATGCCCAGGGAAGGCGGCAGCGGCTGAGTTACCGGCGCAAAGGTGCGCACCTCCTCCGGCGTGATGTTGATGGCGTACTGCCGTTTCCGATCTGCCTCGCGCAGCTTTTGGTACAGAAACCGCTGTGCCTCACTTTGGTGCCAAGAGCGGCTGGCGGCCGTTTCCGTTAGGTACAGGTCGTCGACCAGGGGCGCGTAGCTGTTCTTGCCGTAGTCGGAATAAGCCAAGCCGCTTTCCGTATCGAGGGCTTCCAGCAGCGGCACCTCCCGCTCCTCGTAGCGCTCCTGAAAGCGTTGGCGGAAGTAGTCGAGGCGGGCGTTGCGGCTGGGGGGCGCCAGGTGCGTCAGGGCTTCTACGGCTTCCAGCAGCGTGGCTTGTAGCCGCTGATCGAGGCTGGCTGCCGTGTTGCTGGCGCCACAAACCAGATCCGTCTGAAACAGCTTGTCCGGCTCGATGGGCACCCCTAGGTTTTGCAGGGCAGCGGCAATGCGCAGGTAGCTCGCCGGCGCGTTGACCGGCTGCTGATCGAGGATTCGCAGCTGCTGCGCTACCTGACCCAGCAGGTGCAGCACGGCACTAATTTCGGCATCCGGCGCGTCGGCATTCAGGCGGGTCAGCACCGCTTGCATGTGGTGCAGAAACTCCGATCCGGTCACAGTCGGCTCCAGCTCACTCACCAGCACCTGCGCCTCAATCAGGGCCTGCACATACTCCGTAGCTTCTTCATTATCAAACTCTTCTTCCAGCAGCAACGCTACCAGCTCGCGTTGCGTCAGGCCCTGGCGGGCGACACCTAGCATCTTCGTCAGGTACGGCGACGCTTCTACGGAGCTGATCTGATGCACGCGCCGACCCTCCGCATAATAGTATTCGACGTAGCGCACCTCACTCCCGATGGTATATAAGCTCGTCTGGGGCCAGTAGCGCAGCAGCGGCCGGATAGCCTCGTGGCGGGCCAGCTGCTGCGCCAGTGCGCAGAGGTAGTGCATATCCAGGCGCGTATGGCGGTAGTTGGCCGCAGGCTCCAGCCGGATTTGGCTTTCAGCACCCCACCGCAGCACGGAGCACCCGGCGAATAAGCCAAAGGGCGTGCAGCGGCTCATCATGCGGGTATAATACCGCGTGAGCGTGCCGCGCAGCTTTGCCACTTTCTTGGGCTCCTTTAGTGCGCCGCTCTGCCACTTGCGGCACTCTTCGTACAGGCCCGGCGAAGCCAGAAACAGCGCTTCCACAAACCGCTCATCGTCGAGGGCCGCCAGGATGGTGTCTTCGGTAAAACCTAGGCTAAGTGCCTGGGCCGGCGTGCGTAAGATCAGATTAGGGTGAAAAGAGTAGAGTTGCTTCATGTATAAATCCGGATTATCGCTGGTGTAGCATAAAGCCCGAGGCGGCTGAGCAAACGTTCCGGTTTGCGGCAGCTAGCCGGGCCAGCCAGCCAGAAGCTAGGCTGCTGTAAAATGCCAAATTATTTTGAGATAATCCTACCCGATTCCGTCCCATTTCGGGCCTTTCCTCACGCGTAACGCTCTGCTAACGAACCAGCTTAGGCTGAGTAGCGCGGACTTTGTAGTCCGCGCGTAGGTCGTTCACGGCGCGGACTACAAAGTCCGCACTACACATACCCGAATCCGAGTGCTCCGCCTATGCCCATCTGCGCGCGGCGCCACGGTAATAAATAGGCTTTAAATAGGAGTTTACCCCGCTAATGCGCCCGTTGGTGTAATAGTTTTTATCTGCTTGAATGCTTTATGCTGCTTTATCTCAACGAACACGAAATATCCTTCTTCAACCAACCGCAACGACCTCTCCGGCTCCTCGCACTTAACTCTGTTATCCTATGATCACGACCATCGGCGACCGCAACATCACCCTGAAAGACTTCTACCAAATACTCTTTAAGGAGGAAGCACTCGACGTCAGCGCGGCGGCCATGCAGCGCGTCGGCGACTGTTTTGCCTTTCTGGCTGACTTTGCGAAGGACAAGCTGATTTATGGCATCAACACGGGCTTTGGCCCGATGGCTCAGTACCGGATTGATGAGCGGGAGCAGGAGCAGCTGCAATACAACCTGATCCGTAGCCACTGCGCCGGGCAGGGCAAACCGGTGGATACGCTCTTTGTGAAAGCGCTCATGATTGCCCGCCTGAACACGTTTTTGCAGGGCAAATCGGGGGTACACCCGGAGGTGGTGGTGCTGCTGAAGGAGTTCATCAACCGCGACATTTTCCCGGTGATCTTCGAGCACGGCAGCGTGGGCGCCAGCGGCGACCTGGTGCAGCTGGCGCACCTAGCCCTAAGCCTGATCGGGGAAGGCAAGGTGTGGCACGAAGGCCGGCAGGTAGACGCCGCCGATGTGCTGGCCGCCTACGACCTGGCTCCGCTGAGCATCCATCTGCGCGAAGGCTTGGCCCTGATGAACGGCACGTCGGCCATGACCGGCATCGGCGTGGTGAACCTGATTCATAGCCGCAACCTGCTGAACTGGAGCCTGCTGGCGTCCAGCCTGCTTTCGGAAATCGTGGAATCGTATGACGACCACTACTCGGCGGAGCTGAACGCGGCCAAGCACCACCCCGGCCAGCAGTACGTGGCCGCGCAGATGCGCACCATCCTGCACGACAGCGACTTAGTTCGTAAGCGTCACGAGCATCTTTACAAGAAAGTGACGGAAGCTGTGCTCGAAGACAAGGTGCAGGAGTTCTACTCGATTCGCTGCGTGCCGCAGATTCTGGGGCCGGTGTACGATACCATCACGAACGCCACCACGGTTGTGCTGCACGAGATTAACTCGGTGAGCGACAACCCCATTATTGATAAGGACCAGGGCAACGTGTACCACGGCGGCAATTTCCACGGCGACTATGTATCGCTGGAGATGGACAAGCTGAAAATCGGCATCACCAAGCTTTCGATGCTGGCCGAGCGGCAGCTCAACTTCCTGCTCAACAACAAGCTCAACCAGAAGCTGCCGCCCTTCGTGAACCTAGGTCGGCTGGGCATCAACCTCGGGATGCAGGGGGCACAGTTTGTGGCCACCTCCACGGTGGCCGAAAACCAGACGTTCTCGTTCCCGATGTACGTGCACAGCATCCCCAATAACAATGATAATCAGGACCTTGTGAGCATGGGCACCAACTCGGCCCAAATCACCAGCAAGGTTATCGAGAACACCTACCAGGTGCTGGCCGTGCAGCTGCTCACCACGCTGCAAGCCGTCGACTACCTAGGTTTTGAGGAGCGACTTTCGTCGGTGTCGCGAGGCGTGTACCAGCAGCTGCGCGCGTTGGTGCCGGCCTTCACCGAAGACGGCGTTATTGCCGATAAGATTCTGAAGATCAAAGAGTACATCCAGACCGAGCACTTGCAGCTGCCCACCGCGCCGGTGAGCCAGGCGGCCCATGCGCCCGCCGCCGTCACCGAAGCTGTTGCTTCCTAAGTCAAGCCGGACGGGCAACCTTATTTAGCGCAGCAGCACCATGAAGTACGCATTAGTGACCGGCGGCTCCCGGGGTATCGGTCGGGCGGTTTGCCTGAAAATGGCCGACTTAGGCTACAACGTTCTCATCAACTACGTAGCCAACCAGGCGTGCGCCGAGCAGGTGCAGGCGCTGGTCCGCGGCAAAGGCGTGGAGGCCGAAACCCTGCGCTTCGACGTGGGCAACGGCGAGGAAGTGGACCGGGTGCTGGGCGCGTGGCTGGCCGACAACCCCGGCAAGCACGTGGAAGTGCTGGTCAACAACGCCGGCATCCGCCAGGATGGGCTCCTGATGCTGATGACCAGCCCCGAGTGGCAGCACGTGATGGATGCCAGCGCGGGCGGTTTTTTCAACGTCACCCGCCTGATTGTCCGCGGCATGATCCGGCAGAAGTCTGGCCGCATCATCAGCATCGTGTCGTTGTCGGGGCTGAAAGGGCAGCTAGGTCAGACGAACTATTCGGCGGCAAAGGCGGCCGTTATCGGGGCCACTAAGGCGCTGGCCCAGGAAGTTGGCCGCAAACGCATCACGGTGAACGCCGTGGCGCCTGGCCTCATCCGCACCGAGATGATTCAGGGGCTGCGCGAGGAAGAGTACCTGCCGCTTATCCCGATGAACCGCTTCGGCGAGCCCGAAGAAGTAGCCGATCTGGTGGGCTTTCTGGCTTCGCCGCAGGCGTCCTACATCAGCGGGCAGATCATTTCCATTAACGGCGCGCAATACTAAGGAAAGCGGCGCCTCACCAGAACCGAACTCCTAGCTTCCAGCTCCCACCTCCTAGCTCCTTCCCCAAAATGCTCCAAACGACCAAACAGCTCACCGTCCGGTTTTGCGAAGTCGACGCGATGCACATCGTCTGGCACGGGCACTACGTGAAGTACCTGGAAGACGGGCGCGAGGAATTTGCCCGGCACTATGGCCTGGGCTACTACCTGCTAGAGCGGGCCGGTTACGGCATTCCCATCGTGGAAATGGAGCTTAGCTACAAGAAATCAGCGCGCTACGGCGACACGCTGGAGGTAGAAACCCGCTACGTGCCCAGCGCCACGCCCCGCATCTGTTTCGACTACCGCATCCGGCACGCGGACACCCGGCAGCTGATCTGCACGGCCCGCACCACCCAGGTTTTTACCAACGCGCAGCACCAGCTACAGCTGTTGCCGCCCCCGTGCTTCACCGAGTGGCAGCAGCATTGGCTGCCCTCTCTAGCTTCTCTCGTATGAAAAAAGTTCTACACGCCGCCAGCACCTGCATCACCCCGCTGGGCTTCACCACTGCCGCCACCTTCGACGCGGTGCAGACTGGCGAATCGGGTTTACGGCCTCACTGGTTTGATTTTTCGGATGAAAGCTTCTGCACCGCCACCATCGACGAAGCCCGGCTCGCGGCCGCTTTCGACAACCTAGGTTTCCCGGCCAACCCGTACAGCAAGCTCGAAAAGATGAGCATTCTGGCCGTAACGGGTGCTCTATCTCAAGTAGATACGCCCCTCACCGGCCCAGACACTTTGCTGGTGTACTGCTCGACCAAAGGTAATATCGGCCACCTGGCCGGCGGCACCAGCGCCGTTGTGCCGCCTACCTTGTACCTGAGCCAGTTGGCCCGCACAGTAGCGCAGGCCTGCGGCTTCGCCAACGAGCCGGTGGTTGTTTCCAACGCCTGCATCTCCAGCCTCCAGGGCGTGCTGATTGCCAAGCGTTTGCTTAGCGCCGGCCGCTACCGGCACGCGGTGGTAGTCGGGGCCGATGAGGTGTCGAAGTTTACGCTGGCCGGCTTTCACGCGTTCAATGCGCTGAGTCGCCAGCCCTGCCGGCCCTTCGATGCCACGCGCGAAGGCATCAACCTAGGTGACGCGGCCGTGGCCATGGTGCTGACCACCGTGCCCGGCGTGGGCAGCGGCGACGTGGAAGTCGTCACGGGGTTCAGCACCAACGATGCGCACCACATTTCGGCGCCTTCCCGCACCGGCGAAGGCTTGTACCAGGCCGTGACGAAAGTGCTGCGGCAGATGGGCGAAGGCACCGTCGACTTTATCGGGGCGCACGGCACGGCCACGCGCTACAACGACGAGATGGAAGCCCAGGCTTTTCACCGCGCCGGCCTGCACGACGTGCCGCTGCACAGCCTGAAGGGCTACTTCGGGCACACGCTCGGCGCGGCGGGTATTCTGGAAGCGGCCCTGGGTATCGAGTCGATGCGGCGCAACGAGCTGATTGCCTCGAAAGGCTACCAGACGTGCGGCACCTCGCTCCCCGTGCGGCCCATTGCGCGCCGCACCCGCGCCGAGCTGCGGCATTTCTTGAAAACTTCGTCCGGCTTCGGGGGCTGCAACGCGGCCGTCCTCTTCGCCAAAGCCGCCTAACAGTATGGAAACCAGCATCATTGCCAGCTGCGCCATTCGCGGCCACCAGATTTTCCTGAACGGCACGCTCCGCTACGAAGCGCCCGCCGCGGCCAGCCTCACGGAGTTTCTGGTTGGAGCCTACCGGCATTTCGGACTGAGCTACCCGAAGTTCTTCAAGATGGATGTGCTCTGCAAGCTAGCTTTTCTCACGGCCGAGCTGCTGCTGCCCGCCACGGGCATTCTGGACCGGCTGGATGCGGGCGGCATCGGCGTGGTGCTGGCAAATCGCTCGTCGAGCCTGCTCACCGACCTGGCGCACCAGCAAAGCATTCAGGAGGCTGACAACCACTTTCCTAGCCCGGCGGTGTTCGTGTACACGCTGCCCAACATTGCCATCGGCGAAATCAGCATCCGCCACCAGCTTTCCGGCGAAAACACGCTGTTTGTGGCCGATGCCTACTCGCCCGACACGCTGCAAGCCTACGTGGCGCAGCTGCTGGCCGAAGGCAGCTGCCAGGCCTGCCTGTGCGGCTGGCTCGAAGCCGGCCTGACTTCCCACGAAACGTTTTTCTACGTGGTCGAAAGCCACGAACCTAGCTCCACAACCCGACGGCCCCACCACGTGCCGGCGCTCGAAACCCTTTACGCTCAACCACTTTACTAACCCTTTATTCCTACTCCCATGTCAACTCTTACCGAACAACTCAAAAACCAGATCATCCAGGAACTGAACCTGGTCGACATCAACCCGGCCGACGTGAACCCCGACGCGCCCTTGTTCGACTACGACGGCCTAGGTCTGGACTCTATCGATGCGCTGGAGCTGACCGTAATCCTGAGCAAGCACTACGGCATCAAGGTGACGGACCCGGCCAAGATGAAGCAGGCGTTCTTCTCCCTGAATACGCTGGCCGACTTCATCACCGAGCACCAAGCCGCCGCCGTTGCCGCTTAACGGAAGCCGGGAGCGGGCGCCGCTCGCTCCCGCCCCACCGGGCCATGATTGAGCTGTGGTATACCACGTTCGGTACGGCCGCGCTGCCGCCCGCCGTGCTGGCCGCGTACCTAGGTTTGCTGCCACCAGCCTGGCAGCAGCGGGTACTCGCCTGCCGCCGACCGGCCCGCCAACAGGCTGCACTTTTCGGGGCGCTACTGCTTCAGCACGCGCTGCGCAGCCAAGAGCGCTCGTATTCGCTTGACAGCGTGCGGCGTACGCCCGACAACCGGCCCTATTTGGCCGGGGCAGAGCTTGATTTCAACGTGGCGCACTCGGGTGCATACGTGGTGTGTGCCCTCAGCACGACTTGCCGGGTAGGTGTCGATATTGAGCAGCACACGCGCACCAACATTGCCGGATTTCGGCCGCATTTCCGCCCCGCTGAGTGGAACGCGCTATCCACTACCGACCTGCCGGACGCCTTTTACAGACTCTGGACCCAGAAAGAAGCCGTGGCCAAAGCCGACGGTCGGGGCCTGAACATTCCGTTGCGCGACATCCGCATCCGGCAGCAGCGCGCCGAGCTGGCCGGCCAGTGCTGGCACCTTCAGGAAATCTGCCTGCCCGACGCGGCGGCCTACACCCTGCATGTGGCGGCCAACTATCCTTTGTCCGTGGGCCCGCCGCGCCGGGTCAGCTTCGAGGAGCCTCGTCCGGCTTAGTCGAAGAACAGCTATAACCCTTTGACTACTACAACTATGGAAGTATATGTAACCGGAATCGGTATGATTTCCGCGCTGGGCGCCAATGTGCCCACGGCCCTGGATGGCCTGAAGCTAGGTCGCTCTGGGTTGAGGCCGCTGCACCGGGTGGCTACGCGGCTGCAAGGCCGCTACGTGGCTGGCGAAGTAGCCTTCTCGGACAACGAGCTGGCCATGCGGGCCGCCTTGCCCGACGCCGACCTGACCCGCACCACGCTGCTGGGCTACCTGGCCGCCAGCGAAGCGTGGCAGCAGGCCGGCCTGGGTGCCGCCGACACCAACCGCACCGGGTTTATCTCCGCCTCCACGGTAGGGGGCACCGGCCACGCGGAGCAGCACTATCAGGACTTTCTTGATCAGAAGCCTACCCCGGCCTTTATCGATACCTATGATAATGGGGACAGCACGGAGTTTATCAGCCGCCGCCTGGGTATTCGCGACTTCGTGACGACCGTGAACACCGCCTGCGCTTCCTCCGCCAACGCCATTGTGCTGGGTACGCGCCTGATTCAGCAGGGCGTGCTGGACCGGGTGGTGGTAGGCGGCACCGATGCCCTGGCGCGCTTCACGCTCAATGGTTTCAACTCGCTGCTGCTGCTGGACCCCACGCCGTGCAAACCCTTTGATGCCCAGCGCAAAGGCATCAACCTAGGAGAAGGCGCCGCTTACCTGGTGCTGGAAAGCGAGGCTGTGGCCCGCCAGCGCGGCGCACGACCCTGGGCCCGGCTGAGTGGCTACGGCCTGACCAACGACGCCCATCATCAGACGGCTTCCTCGCCCAATGGCTACGGCTTGCAGCTAGCAATGCGCCAGGCCCTGCGCCGGGCCGACCTGGCTCCCGCCGCCATCGGCTACCTCAACGCCCACGGCACGGGCACTGCCAACAACGACGTGACCGAAGGGCAGGCCATCCGCGAAGTCTTTGCCGATGCGGTGCCGCCGTTCAGCTCCACCAAGCCCTTTACGGGCCACACGCTGGGGGCGGCGGGCGCCATCGAGGCGGTCATCTCGGTGCTGGCGCTCACGCACCGGCTCATCTGGCCCAACCTGAATTTCGAGGAGCCAATTGCCGACCACGGACTGGTGCCGGCGCAGGCGCTGCACGTAGCACCCGGTCTGCAACACGTGCTGTCTACGTCGGCCGCTATGGGTGGCTCCTGCTGCGCGCTGGTGTTCTCTAAACCTTAATCATTTAGCACCTAGGTCATTATGCACCCTCACGCCTACATCAACAGCATTCACAGCATCAGCCCCTACGCGTCGGACGCGCCTGCGCGCGCCGGTCTGCTGTCTGCCCTCGAACCCGCCTACGCGCCGGTGCTCAACCCCGCCGAGCTGCGGCGCACCCCGCGGCTGGTGAAAATGGGCCTCTATGCCGCTACCCGCTGCCTGGCCGATGCTGGTCTCGACCACATCGATGCCATCACGGTGGGGTCGGGCCTGGGAAGCTTTGATGGGTTCGAGAAATTCGAGACGTCGCTGCTGGCGCAGGCGGAGGATACCGTGCCCCCGACCCCTTTTATTCAGTCGCTCGACAACGCCGTGGCAGGGCAGCTAGCCCTTAAGCTTCAGTGCCACGGCTACAACATGACCTACACGCACCGCGGCTTTTCGTTCGAAACAGCCCTGCTCGATGGCCTGCTGCTCCTGACCGAGCCGGACGGCCCCGCCGACGTGCTGGTGGGTGGGCTGGATGAAACCACGCCCACGTATGCCGCGCTACTGCACCAGGCCGGGCACGTAAAAAACCCGGATAAGCTGGGCAAAGTCGAGCACAGCCGCACGCCCGGCGTGCTGCCCGGCGAGGGCGCCACGTTTCTGGTGCTGTCCTCGGCGCGCCGGCCGGGCACTCTCGCCACGGTGCGGGCGGTGCGGACGTTGTTCAGCCCGCGTACGGCGCTTGAGGTCGAGCAAACCGTAGCTGCGCTTCTGCGCGAGCAGCACCTGACTCCCGCCGACCTCGACCTGGTGCTGCTGGGCCACTCCGGCGACCACGCCCACGACCAGAAGCTGCGGGCCGTGGAAGCCAGCTTACCCGACACCCCGCGCGAATACTTCAAGAACTATTGTGGTGAATATCATACGGCAACGGCATTTGCCGTGTGGCTGGCCGTGCGCCGCTTTGCCGGGGCGGCGGCCGAACTATCAGAACGCACGCCTTATCCCAAAAACTGCTTGATTATCAATCAATACCGTGATGCCAACTACAGCTTTATCTTCCTCACCCAGGATTGAGGCCGCCCCTTGGCAGGTAGCGCCGCCCCGCCTGCTCCCGGCCTGGGCGGCCCGGCCCCTGGTAACGGCCGCTGAGGTGGAGGCCTACATCCCCCAGCGCCGGCCGTTCGCCCTGATCGACACGCTCTACCACTGCCAGCCCGACGAAGCCTGGGCCGGGCTGCGGGTGCGCCCCGATCATCTGATGGTGCACCTAGGTTATCTGAGCGAGGCCGGCATCCTGGAGAGCATGGCGCAGGCGGTGGCTCTAAAGGCAGGCTACGAAGCCCGGCAGCAAGGCATTGCCCCGCGGGTCGGCTTCATTGCGGCGCTCAAGGCGGTGTACATCCACACGCTGGCGCCGGTGGGCTGCACGCTGCTCACGCACGCCGAAATTGTGCTACAGGCCCCAGATGTGCTGGTCGTGAAAACCACGAGCGGCTACAACGCAACCCTGGTGGCGCACTGCGAGATGCGCTTGTTTCTGGAGCCGGAGCCTGCGCCGAACCTAGGTCTTGATTCTTTCCTGCATCCTTCAGCCGCCGTTGAGTATGCGCACTAACGACTACCAGCTGCTAGGCTCGTTCTTTACCCTCGCCGACGCTGAGGCACCTGAGCCCAACCGCCTACGGCTGCAAGTGCAGCTCAATGCACACCACGCGCTGTTTGCCGGGCATTTTCCCGGTCAGCCAGTCGTGCCGGGCGTGTGCGTGCTGGGCCTGGTCAAGGACGTGCTTCAGCAGCACCTGGCCAAAGAGCTGCTCCTGCGCACCTGCTCCAACAGTAAATTTCTGCGTCCCATCGACCCCATCACGATGCCCGCGCTAACCCTGACGGTGGGCTATACCCAGCGCGACTTCCTGCTTGATTTCGCGGCCAGCATCCAGCACGAGCACCAGCTGCTTTGCCGCGTAGCGGGCAGCTTCCAATCTGATTTTCTCTAGGCAAACGCCGGCAGGCGTGGCGTAGCGCTCCTCCCAGGTTTCTCTTTTCCCCTACCTAGGTCGCCGGCAAAACCGCGACCAGCGGGCCGGCGTGTGCCTTGCGCTTTACAAACCTGGCCGCCCCGGCCGGCCGCTGGCCTGTAACCTTCCGGCCGCTTGCTCCCAGTCAGCAGGCTAGGTTCTGCGCGCCCCTTCATCACCGCTTTAACTCCTCACATCTAACAGATTATCAGTGCCATGTCTATACCAGCCATTGAATCCCAGTCGAGCGCCGCTATTAAGGAGTTTCAGGAAGGCAAGCTTCGGGAGCTGCTGCACTACCTGGCGGCGCACTCGCCCTTTTACCAGCGCGCCTTTGCGCAGGCCGGCGTCAGCGTCGCGGCTATTCAGCGGCTGGAAGACCTGGTAAAGCTGCCCGTTACGACGAAGCACGACCTGCACCGCCACCCCAGCGACTTCCTCTGCGTCGATCCGGCGCGCATTGTCGACTACGTCTGCACTTCCGGCACGCTGGGGCAGCCCGTCACCTTTGGCCTGACCGACAATGACCTCGACCGGCTGGCCTACAACGAGTACCTCTCGCTGGGCTGCGCCGGCGGTGGCCCCGGCGAGCTGTACCAGCTCACGACCACCCTCGACAAGCGCTTTATGGCCGGCCTGGCGTATTTTCTGGGGGCCCGTCGCCTCGGGGCCGGCATCATCCGGGTGGGCAGCGGCGTGCCCGAGATGCAGTGGGACACCATTCAGCGCCTGCGGCCCACGGCCATTATTGCGGTACCTAGCTTTGTGCTCAAGCTGATAGAATACGCTGAGGAACATGAACTTGACTACGCAGCCAGCAGCGTGCGGAAGGTTATCTGCATCGGGGAAAACATCCGCAACCCCGATTTTTCGCTGAACACCCTAGGCCAGCGCATTCACAGCAAGTGGGATATTGCCCTGCACTCCACCTACGCGTCTACCGAGATGGGCACCTCCTTCACGGAGTGCGCAGCGGGTCAGGGCGGCCATCATCACCCCGAGCTGCTCATCGTGGAAGTGCTCGATGCCCACAACCACCCCGTGCCCGATGGGGAGCCGGGCGAGCTAACAATTACCACGCTCGGCGTGGAAGGCATGCCCCTGCTGCGCTTCAAAACCGGCGACGTCTGTGCCATGCACCGCACGCCCTGCGCCTGCGGCCGCACCACCACCCGCCTGAGCCCTGTGCTTGGGCGTAAGCAGCACTTAGTCAAGTACAAAGGCACGACGTTGTACCCGCAGCTCATTCATGATGCGCTGCACGAGGTATCCTTCGTGAAGAACTTCCAGGTCGAGAGCTACACCAACGACATCGGCACCGACGAGCTGCTGCTCCACATCGGCTGCCACGAGCTGCCCGAACACGCCAAGGCGCACCTGCGCGAACACCTGCGCGCCAAGCTGCGCATTGCTCCTTCCCTGGTATTCAAGCCGGTAGCCGAAGTGGAGCGCCTGCTTTTTGCCGGCGACAGCCGCAAACCGCGCACGTTTCTGGACCGCCGCGCCGCCTGACGGCCCCGCCGCAAAACCTAGGTTGGTACTGCGAAAACCAGAAGAAAAGGAGCAAAACACCCGGCTAATACCGGGAATCGGGGGGTTGGTGTAATAAACTATCAAACGAGAATTCATATCCCCAATTTTCCATCATCAACAACGGCAGCAGCGGATTAACCCTCTTATAGACAGCGCCTTACCTAGCCTGCCGCCACTCTCGATTCCTGTCCTTCTTATCCTCACAACCACCAGCTACCAGCACCCATGAAGATAAAACTTCTACTGATTCCTGCCTTCGGTCTGGTTGCCCTCACCAGGGAAGTAGCACTCGGGCAAAGCAGCATCAGCGGCATTGTCACTGACCTGAATGCCAAGCCACTCGCTAACGTCGCCATTGCCATCGACGGCACCTACGACGGAACGTTCTCCAACAAAGACGGCTCCTTTTCCTTTCAAACCACTGAGAAAGGCAGCCAGGTGCTGGTATCGAAGCTCGAAGGCTATCAGGATGCTGTGCAGGTAGTCGACATCAAGGACGCTAACTCAACCATCACCTGCAAGGTTATCTTCACGGTGAAAGCCCTGAGCCTGAGCAATGTAGTAGTGCGGGCCCGCAAGTTTGAGAACGACGACAAGATCAAAGCCGTCACGCTCAGCTCCACCGACGTGCTGACGACGGCCATGGACGGCAACGTGGTTTCGGCGCTCAAAACCATGCCGGGCGCCCAGCAGGTAGGCGAAAGCAGCGGCCTGTTTGTGCGCGGCGGCACAGGCGACGAGAGCAAGATGTTCATGGACGGCCTGCTGGTCAACAACTTCACCTACAGCAGCCCCGCCAACCAAGCCTCGCGCAGCCGCTTTGCGCCGGGCCTGTTCAAGGGCGCTTTCTTCAGCAGCGGCGGCTACTCGGCCCTCTACGGCGAGGCGCTTTCCGCGGCGCTCATCCTGGAATCGCAGGATATGCCCGCTAACAGCAACGCCGACTTCGGCATCTCGCCGCTGTCCATTGAAGGGGGCGTGCAGATCCTGTCGGAAGGCAAAAAGACGCTGGTCGGCACGTTCGCCAAGTACACCGATCTGAGCCTGGTGTTCAGCCTGGTAAAGCCGACTATCCGGTTTACCACCGCGCCCAAATACCTGGATGGCAGCTTTTTCGTGAAGCGCAAAGTGGGCGAGAAAGGATTCCTGAAATTCTACAGCAGCCTTGGCGAAAGTAACCTGCGCCTGCGCCAGTCCGACCCCGACTACTTGACGGTCAACGACTTAGTAGGGCTGCGCAACACCAATCTGTACACCAACCTGACGTATAATCAGGAGCTGCCCAAGGGCTGGAAGCTCTACCTAGGTTCTTCGCTGAACTACAACCTCGACCGGTTCAGTCTGAAGCTCCAGCCCAAGACCTCACCCGAGTCGGTCTACGATTCGCTGAGCCGCGACAACACGAGTCTGCTGCAATTCCGCACCGTCCTGTCGAAGCGCGTGCTCAACAACGGCCGGGTGCAGTGGGGCGGCGAGCTGTTCCGCGGCCGCGAAGGCTACGCATCGGACCGCACCAGCCTGGGCCAGCTCCAGGACACGTACGGAGCCGGGTTTGTGGAGCTGGAAACCGCCATCGTGGGCAACCTTTCGGGCCGCGCCGGGGTGCGCCTGGAAAAAAGCGCCTTGCTGGAAACGACCAAGCTGGCCCCGCGCACCTCGCTCAACTACACCTTCGCCGATAAAAGCCAGCTGATGGCATCGTACGGCACCTTCTACCAAAAGCCCGGCAAATATTATCTGCTTACCGGCCCTAAATTAACCTACAACCGCGCCGACCATTATATTCTGACCTATCAGAAAATGGATAATTACCACAGCTTTAGAACAGAGCTGTATTATAAAAAATACAACGATTTAATTAAAACAACACCGCATATTTCTAATGATGGCTACGGGTACGCCAGAGGTTTGGAATTATTCTGGCGCGATAAAAAAACCATCCGCGGCTTTGATTATTGGGTGAGCTATTCTTTCCTGGATACCAAGCGCAATTACCTGGATTATCCTTTGTTGGCGCAACCTAGCTTCGCCGCCAACCACACGCTTTCGGTTGTTGCCAAACGCTATTTCGCAGGTCCAAGAATTAACCTGAGCGCCTCCTACGCCTTCGCCACTGGCCGGCCTTACTACAACCCCAACCTGTCGGACGACGAGTTCATGCGGGACCGGACGATCAACTTCAACAACCTAGGTCTGAGCATCTGCTACCTGCCCAAAATCGGCAACTCCTTCTCGGTTATTGCTCTCACGTTCAGCAATGTACTCGGCAATCAGCAAGTGTTTGGCTATACCTACTCCCGCCTCGAACCAACCCAGCGCATGCCCATTACCCCGACCAACAACCCGTTCGTCTTCCTGGGCCTGTTCATGAATTTCGGCGTCGACAGAACGAACGACATCATCGATAAAAACCTCTAATCATTTCTTCTGACACCATCAAAAAACAAAAGCTATGAAAAAGTTCTTTCTCCTCCTGGCCCTGGGTAGCAGCACCGTCAGCTTCGCCCAATCGAGCAAGTTCCAAAGCGCAATTGAGCAAAACCTAGCGCAGCTCGACACCGCCAGCACGGCCGCCGGTTTTCAAAAAATAGGCGCAACGTTCGAGCGCATTGCCAACGCGGAAAAAAGCCAGTGGCTGCCTTATTATTACGCCAGCTACTGCGGCTTGAAAGCAGTTAAGTTCGAGCGCGATTTAAATCAGATTGATGCGAAGCTCGATAAAATTGAGATCCTGACCCAGCAGGCAAATACGCTTAGCCCGAATAACTCGGAAATCTACTGCCTGAACGCCCTGATTTCCTTCGCCCGGATCAACGTGGACTTTATGGCCCGCGGCCCCGAGTACAGCGCACTGGCTAATAAGGCCCTCCAGACGGCCAAGCAGCTCAACCCAGCCAACCCGCGCGCTTACCTGCTGTTCGGCCAGAGCAAGTACTCTACGCCGCCCCAGTTCGGGGGCGACCGAAAGCTAGCCTGCCAGTACTTCGAAAAAGCCAACTCCTTATTCGCCAACGCGCCGGCCTCCTCCATCGAGCCGCACTGGGGCAAGTCAGAAGCCGTCCGCTACCAAGGTCTTTGCCAGTCCGAAGTATCTGTCGCGAAGTAGTTCACAGACAGCTGACGCTCCAGGCCAGACTACCTAGGTCTGCCCAACAATAAGACTCCTGCCGGCCCGGCTTCTTACAGGCCGCGGCTTCTGGAACTATCACTTTACGGGGACGCCGAAAACCGACCAGAGTAGGCATTCAAACAACCAACCTTTTTCACTTTTCTCATCATGGTACACGAAAACAACACCCCCGCTACCCAAGACCAGAACGAGCAGGAGCTCACCAACGGTCTGTTCGTGCTCGAACTGGAAGAGCGCCTGGAAATGGTGCAAACCGCGGCTGCTTCAGCTCCCGTGATCAGCTGCTGCCTCGACGGCTAAGCCTGAACCTAGGTCTAGCACCAGCTTGCACACACAATTACGGGGCCGCCGAAAACCGCTTAGAGTAGGCACTATCCATTCTTTTCAACCTTTTCACCTTCAACTTATAACATGAAAAACCAAACTACGCCCGCCACACAAGAGCAAAACGAGCAGGAGCTCACCAACGGCCTGTTCGTCCTGGAGCTGGAAGAGCGCCTGGAAATGGTGCAGACCGCGGCCGCCAGCGCACCGGTTATCAGCTGCTGCCTCGACGGCTAGGCTTGAACCTAGGCCTAGGCCACTACTAACGTGACAGAAAGCAATAGGGGGAATGCAGAGTGAGCGTCAGATTCCGAGACGATAGTCTACCTACGTTCGATGCACTTCATTTGCGCTAGCTCTCATTCCCCCTGTTCTTTTTATAATCCCATCAAACCAAGCACCTCAACTAACAGCACTATGGACTACATCGACGCAGCACGCCTGAACTCGCTCAAGGTAGTGCAGGTATCGGATGATACGTTTGCCCTCGATTGCAATGACAAACTTTACTACATCGGGGCGGTGCTGTTCAGGATCATTCAGCACCTGCAAGCCGGCAAGACTTTCCCCGAAATTCAGGAGCTGATAGCAGCGGAATACCGCCTCGTTTTATCACGCGAGAAGTTCGATCAGATCGTCGGCGACACGCTTGAAAAAGTACTTGCCACTGCCGACGCTTCCGACACCGCCAAGCAGTCGTATGTCTATGGCCAGGTGACGCTTATCCGGGAACACACCCTAGCCAAGCTGACCAAGAACCTAGAGTTTCTGTTCCGCCGAGTGGTAGCCGTGCCACTGCTGGCTCTATCCCTTCTCACCACCGGTCTCTTCTTGTGGGCCCTCTACCGCACACACCTTCTGGATACCACCATTTCGGCCGGCAATAGTTTGGCCGTGATGCTAGGTTCTTACCTGTTCTTTGCCCTGGTGGGCTTATTTCACGAACTGGGCCACGCTACTGCCGCCGCCCGCTACAAGATTACGCCGAAGGAAGTCGGCTTCGGATTTTACCTGGTGTTGCCGGTTTTGTACACCGACATCAGCAAAGTATGGATATTAGATAAGTACAAACGTGTACAAGTTAACCTGGCGGGTATCTACTTCCAGCTCCTGGTTAATCTGCTTCTCTACCTGGCTTATACTATGAGCCTGCGCTGGAACGGGCCGCACGGCGCGGCCACCTACCTGATTATCTCCTTCTTCCTGGCCAACGCAACGCTGGCGCTGTACTCGCTGAACCCCTTCTTTCGCAACGATGGCTACTGGGTTTGCAGCGACTACTTTGCCGTGCCTAACCTGGCCGCCGCCGCGCAGGACTACCCGCGCAAATGCTGGAACTACGTGCGCAGCAAGGGCCAGATGCCGTTTCGGGGGCCGGGCCTCACCCTGGGTAGCGAGCTGCTCCTGCTGGCCTACTCAGTTGGTCGCTTGTGCCTGGTTTCCTGGCTTTCGTACCTGGGCTACTCCGGCTTCTACCACAGCTTCCAGGAAACCATGCAGCGCCTCCACCACGAAGGCCAGTTTGCCAACGAAACTCCCTGGGAATACGGCTTTTATCTGCTAAAGCTAGGTTTATTCTGCGTGCTGTTCCTGGTGTTGGCTTATCGCACCATCAAGCCGGCCGCGGTGCGCCTGCTCGCCCGCCTGGGCTGGCTGGCCCCGACTGCGGAACCCACGGCCGTGGCGGTATCCTCCTAGCCATAAGAAGACATGGAGACGGAAGACGTTAGACCTGAGATCTAGGCAACCAGACTTGATTTATCAGCTAGCCAGAGCCTTTTCTCAACTCCCAAGTCTACCAGCTCAGTTCTCCTATCTAATCTGACATCTCACGCCTTTACTCCTATGATTACGACTATCGAAGAATACCGGCAAGCCACCACCAAACTGCGCGATTCGGTCAGGCAGCTCGGCGAAACGCTGGAAGATGATATTGAGCAGATGACGGAGTTTCTGCGCTACCGGGCGGCCAAGCACCGCTTCTTTCCGCAGCACCCCGTCGACGACCTGGCTTTTTTCCTGGATGCCCAGTACAACATTCAGCTGAGCGCGCAGCTGGAGCCTAGCATGGATCGGGCACTCTTGCTGAGCCAGGCGACGGTGGAAGGCGACACGGCTTTCGTGCAGCAGCTTGGGCAGCAGCCTTTTATCTTCTGCACGTTTCACTTTGGCTCCTACCAGATGGTGGGCGCGCTGCTGCGCCAGTTCGGCATTGAGTTCTCGGTGCTGACGCTCAAGCAAGGCGTCACGTCGGAGATGCTCCACCACGCGGCCGTCGACGACCCGCTTGATGTGCTCCACGCCGACTCCCCGAGTATCCTGCTCGAAATGCACAGCACGCTGCAAGCCGGCAAAAGCATCATGGTCTTTATTGATGGCAACCCCGAAGCCATCAGCGAGGCCGACAGCGCCGCTTATGCGCGCGTCAACTTACTGGGTCACAAGCTACTGGCGAAGAAGGGCATTGCCAGTCTGGCCCACGCTACCGGGGTGCCCATTCTGCCGATTGTGTCGTACCGCACCGGACCAGAGCAGGTGCGGGTGTTCTTCGGCTCGCCCATAAAGCCCGACCGGAGCGTGCCGCGCGCCACCTACGTGCAGCAGACCCTGCAAGCCTGCTACGGGCAGCTGGAGCACTACCTGGCTACCCGGCCCGAGCAGTGGCTGTACTGGCGCATGATTCACAACTACGTCGATCTGAGCAACGGCCACTCGGGCGGGGCGGCACTGCCGACGGCCAACCTAGGTTCGCCCACGCACTACGTCTTCAACCAGGAGCGCTACGAGCTTTTTGCGGCCCGTAAGTACGCCTACCTGTTTGATCGATTCACGCAGGAGGCCTTCACGATTTCGCCCAAGCTGCTGGCCTACTTACGCCACCTCACCACGCACCCGGAGGCCGTAGCCAGCGCCGCCGTGCGCATCAACGCGACGCTGCTGCACGATCTGCTGAGCAAGCAGATCCTGCGGGGCGTGAGCCGGGAGGACGCGCCATGATCCTGGTGCTGAGCTACGATGCCTACGAGCAGGGCACCGACCCCGTCATTAGCTGGCTGCTGCACTACGAAGTGCCCTTCGTAAAAGTGTCTCTGCACGACCTGATAAACCACCGGGCCAGCTACCACATCGACCTGAAGAATCGGGATGTAGTCATCAATGGACTGAGCGTAAGAGACACGATTACAACCATTTGGCACCGTCGCTTTCTGGGCGCTGGCCGCACGCTGAGTTTCCCCGTCGGCAGCCACGCCGAGCAGCTAGGTTTCGAGATTCGCACGGAGCTCCAGGATCTGGTGAGCTATCTGGAGCTACTGTTCCGCGACAAAACCTGGCTGACCGCGTTTCACCAGATCAAAATCAACAAGCTGGAGCTGCTGGACGTGGCGAGCCAATGCGGCCTGCGCGTGCCCCACACCCAGATCATCAATAACCGCCACGACCTGCTGGCGTTTTACCTCCTGCTTGATGGCCAGCTCATCAGCAAGCCCATTGCCGACGTGCGCGGCAGCTACTGCCACGACGACGGCTCGACCTACGTGCTGCTGACCACGACCATCGACGCGGCCCGCATTGCGGCGCTGCCCGAGCATTTCTTCCCGTCACTGTTCCAGGAGAAAGTGGCGGTCGAGTTTGAAATCCGGGTGTTCTATCTCGACGGTCGCTTTTTCCCGACGGCCATGCTGCTCAGCGGCCCAGAGCGCCACATCGACAAGAAGCTGGATAGTGCCTCCGAGCGGGTGCACTACGTGCCCTACCAGCTGCCGCCGGAAATCGAGGAGCAGCTCACCCGGCTCATGCACAGCATCGGGCTGAACACCGGCTCCATCGACCTGCTCAAGACCCTGGGGGGCGAGTACGTCTTCATCGAAGTCAACCCAGTGGGGCAGTACCTGGCCGAGTCCGTGTTCTGCCACTACGCCCTCGACAAAGAAATAGCCGAATGGCTCATTAACCACGAACCAGCATGAAAGTAATTGGCACGGGCTCCATATTCTCCGAAGAAGTGCTGGCCGCACTGCCTATCGGCTACCGCTTTATGGTTCAGGTACATACCGCGTCTTTCGGCGAGCACTACACCGGCCAGCGCTTCAGCCAAAGTGCCCGGCATCAAGCCCGGAACTACCGCTGCCTGGCGCCCACCAAGCCAGTATCCGGCATTATCGTCCAGCATTACGTAGCCGACCCCAGCGATGAGCAGTAAGCCCTATTTCTGTCTGTACGCGCACGACATTGCCGTGCAGGGCGCCACCCGCAGCGCCATCTACGACTTACAGCACCAGCATATTACGTTCATTCCGAATGTTTTATACAAGGTTCTTCTGCACCTGAAGCAGCACCCCTGGCGGGAAACGCAGCAGGTATTCGCGCCGGGCAATCCGCAACTTTTCGACCAGTACCTGCACTTTTTGTTGCAGAAGGACCTAGGTTTTTACATCGATGCGCCGGCCAGCTTCCCGCCCCTGAGCCTGGCCTGGCACTCGCCCCACCATGTGCAGAATGCCGTAGTCAGCTACGCGTTTGCGCACTACAGCCTGCCCGACGTATTGGCGCAGCTGGATGCACTGCACTGCCGCCACCTGGAGCTGCGCCTGAACCTAGGTTGCCGTGGTGCCTGGCCGGAGGTAGTGGCCTTGTTTCAGCAGCTGGAAACGATGGTTTTCTCGTCGGTAACGCTGCTGCTGGCCTACTCGGAAAACGTGCCCGACGAGCCGCAGCTTGGTGCCTTTTACGAGCAGTTTGCTAAGATTCAGCACATTCTGGTCCATCGTGCGCCCTACAGCCGACCCGGCGGCACGCACCCCGGCCAGATTGCCTTCACCGAGCGCGACCTGTGCGCCGATCAGCCGAAGGACTGCTACATTGTTAACAGCGAGTTTTTTACGGAAGCTCTTCAGTTTAACCCGTACTACAACCGCAAGGTGTGCGTCAGCGCGGAAGGCTACGTTAAGAACTGCCTGCTGCGGCCCGAGCACTTTGCCAACGTGCGGGACACGCGCCTGGCCACGGTGCTGGCCCGCCCCGATTTTCAGGAGCTATGGCACGCCGCTCCTGACCAAACCGCGGGCCTGCAAGCCTCCGAGCTGCGCTACGCCCTTTTCTCGGCCGCTTATCTGGTGCGGGATTCGGCTTCGGGGTTATTCACCCGTGAGCCGCAACTGACCGCCGCCGAACCTAGGTTGCTGGCCGCGGTGGCCTAGCGCTTGGCTTGGCTGCTTCTCAAGAACCCGCTTCTGGTATCGTTTTCCTCGCTCATGACCACCTACTCCAACACCCGCGTAAAGCTGGCTTCGCGCCCGGTGGGCGTTCCGCAGCCCGAAAACTTTGCCTTCGACACAGTCGAGATTCCACCTTTAGCGCCTGGGCAGGTGCTGGTCAAAACCAGCTTCATCTCCATGGACCCGGCCATGCGCGGTTGGATGAACGGCAGCAAAAGCTACATGGCGCCGCTGGCGCTGGGAGAAGTTTTCCGGGCCCTGGGCGCGGGGCAGATTGTGGAGTCGCGGCACCCGGCCTTCGCCGTGGGCGACTACATCACCGGCGACCTGAAAGCGCAGCAGTTTGTGCTGCGTGACGGCCAAGCGGCCCTGGACGTGACCAACCCCGCCACTTACCTGCTGAAAGTAGACCCGACGCTGGCCAGCCTCGAAACGCACCTCTCAACCTTGGGTATGCCGGGCCTCACGGCCTACTTTGGCCTGCTACACACGGGCCAGCCCCAGGCGGGCGAAACCGTGGTAGTGTCGGGAGCGGCGGGCGCAGTGGGCAGCGTAGTGGGGCAAATAGCGAAGCTCAAGGGCTGCCGCGTGGTGGGCCTGGTGGGTAGCCAGGAGAAGATTGACTACTGCCTCCACGACCTAGGTTTCGACGCCTGCCTCGACTACAAAGACCCCTACGTGCGGGCGGCGCTACGCACGGCCTGCCCCCAGGGCATCGACGTATATTTCGACAACGTAGGAGGCGACCTGCTCGACTACGCGCTGGAGCGGCTCCGGCTGCGGGCGCGCGTGGTGCTGTGCGGGGCCATTTCGCAGTACAACAACACCACGCCCATCAAGGGCCCCACGAATTATCTGTCGCTGCTCGTCAATCGGGCGCGCATGGAAGGCATTGTGGTGCTGGATAACGTTGCGCACTTCCCGGAAGCCACCCGCGAGATGGCCGGCTGGCTGCGCCAAGGCCAGCTGCACACCCCCAAAACGCAGGTCGAGCAGGGCCTGCACAATTTTCTGCCGGCGCTGCTCAAGCTGTTTTCGGGCGAAAACTTCGGCAAGCTGCTGTTGGCACCCTAGGTTTTGGCGGCTGGTAAATCACCCGTTCAGCACAATCCGGAACGTGGTGCCCTTGCCCAATTCCGACCACTTCACGAACAGCTTTCCTTCGTGATAATTCTCGATGATGCGCTTCGCCAGCGCCAAACCTAGGCCCCAGCCGCGCCTCTTGGTGGTGTAGCCGGGCAGGAACACCGATTCTATCTTGCTCTTCGGAATGCCCTTGCCGGTATCAGTTATGTCGATGGCAATCTGCGTTTTATTGCGGGTCGGCCGGCGTAGCTGAATGTGGATGCTGCCTTTGCCATCCATCGCATCAACGGCGTTTTTGCAGATGTTTTCCACCACCCAGTCGAACAGCGGAATATTGACCTTGGCGGGTGTGTCGGTGGGCAGCAGCGTGGTAATGGTGAAGCTCACTTTCTTCGATACCCGACTTTGCAGGTAAGCAATGGCGTTCTGCGTGACTTGCAGGATGTTCTCATCCTTCAGAATCGGGACGGAGCCGATGTTGGAAAAGCGCTCCGTGATAATCTCCAGCCGACGCACGTCCTTACCTAGCTCCTCCACAATCGGCTCGTCCTTAAACCGTTCGGATTCCTTCATGTAGGTCTGCCACGCCATCAGGCTGCTCAGGGGCGTGCCGAGCTGGTGCGCGGTTTCCTTCGCCAAACCTACCCACACGCGGTTCTGCTCGGCGCGGCGCGAGTAGCTGAAGGCGAAATACGCAATGACGGCCAGGCACGCAATAACGGCCAGCTGCACCAGCGGGTAGGTCCGCAATTGCGTCAGCAGCTCCGAGTCTTTGTAATAGATGTAGTTGCGCAGCCCCGCCGCGTACTCCACCACGATGGGCGGGTGCTGCTCCTTCATCTTGTCAATCTGCCCGTGTAAGTAGCGGATAGAAGCCTTTTCCGACAAGCCTTTGGGCACATCCAGGTTCTTGGTTGCCAGGATGTTCCCCTGGTCGTCGGTCAGGATGATCGGGATGGTTTTGTTGGCGTCGATAATCTGTTCCTGCACGAATACCAGGTTGGTTTCCTCTTCCGTGCTGATGATGTAGCGCTGGGCCTTGGCATACAGGTCAATCTGCTGCTGCTCCCGCTCGGAGAGGCGCTGCACCAGGATGTTGGTGTAAATCACCGTGGCCGCCGCAATGAGCAGCGCCCCACCGATAATCAGCAGCTTAATGCGGGATCTTTGGTCGTAAATCGGAATCAAACGCGAAATAAAGAGCTGAGGCTCTTCTGATTAGAAGGTTATAAATCTAGCACGTCATTCCGACCAACGGGAGGAATCTCGCGTGCTTTAGCAGAACGTCATTCCGACCAACGGGAGACATCTCGCGTGCCATGGTAATTCCAATCGTTAGAATTAGCACCACAACATCAGCACGCGAGATTCCTCCCGCTGGTCGGAATGACGTGCTAGTTGCATGGCCTTTGTAGCCAAAAGCTAGCTACCGGACGAAAATACGGCGGAGTTTGTTCTTCCGTCGTAGAAAGAACGTCAGGCGGGCAGGCAACCTTATTTCCATTTTGTTCGAGTTAGTTACGAACCTCTCCTGATTAATATCAGTTTTATTCTAACGAATCCTGCCGTAATTTTACGCCCTAAAGTTTCGCTCGAGCACTACGCTATGCACCCATTTAAGGCTGTCAGCCTGTCCTTCAAAAAAGCTCCCCTAGCTATTCGGGAGCTTATCGCGCTGGACGAGGCCGCCTGCCGACGCTTCCTGTACACCCTCCACCACGACCTAGGTCTCAGTGACTTACTCGTGCTCAGTACCTGCAATCGAACTGAGGTTTACTACAGCGCCGACCGCGACCAGAGTCCTGTTATCATCGAAGCCCTAGGACTTCTTAAAGGTCTCGCCGATCTGAGCGAGCATTACGCTTATTTTGATATTCTCGATAACGAGCAGGGCGCCGTGCAGCACCTCTTCGAGGTGGCCATGGGCCTGGATGCCCAGGTTATCGGCGACTTACAGATCAGCAATCAGGTAAAGAACGCTTATCAGTGGTCGGCGGATGAAGACGCCGCCGGGCCGTTTCTGCACCGCCTGCTGCATACTATCTTCTTCACCAACAAGCGCGTACAGCAGGAAACTTCTTTCCGCGACGGCGCCGCTTCTACCTCCTACGCCGCGCTAGAGCTGGTGGAAGAGCTGACCGCTGACGTAGCTAACCCGCGCGTGCTGGTGGTAGGCCTCGGCGAGATAGGCGCCGATGTGTGCCGCCACCTAGGTGACAGCAAGTTCTTCACCGACGTTACCATCTGCAACCGCACCCGCTCCAAAGCCGAGCTGCTCGCCGCCGAGTGCGGCGTGAAGGTGCTGGATTTTGAAAATCTGGTGCAGGGTCTGAAAGAGGCCGATGTGGTTATTTCTTCCATCGCGCACCACACGCCTTTCTTTACCAAAGAGTTAGTCGAGCACCTCGACGTGCTGAGCTACAAGTTCTTCATCGACTTGTCGGTGCCGCGCAGCATCGAAGCCGATGTGGAGAACGTGCCCGGCATTCTGGTGTACAACATCGACGCCATTCAGAGCAAGGCCAGCGCCGCGTTGCAGCGCCGCCTCGATGCCGTGCCGCACGTCCGCGCCATCATCGCCGAAAGCATTGCCGGCCTCAACGACTGGGCCAAGGAAATGATGGTTTCGCCGACCATCCAGAAGCTAAAGAATGCGCTGGAGCAGATTCGGCAGGAAGAAATGGACCGCTTCCAGAAGAAGCTAAGCCCCGAAGAAGCCAAGCGCGTCGACGAAATCACCAAGTCATTGATGCAGAAGATTCTGAAGCAGCCCGTGCTTCAGCTCAAAGCTGCCTGCAAGCGCGGCGAAGCCGATCAGCTCATCGACACCCTCACCGACCTGTTTGACCTGGAGCGCCAGACGAACGTAGCGTAGGAACGCGCCACGGCGCGTTCTCACCCGCGCCATTGGCAAATCGTGAGCGGATTATTCAACGTCGAACGCGCCGTGGCGCGTTCCTACCAAAACGAAAAAGGACCGTCCGATGGCGGTCCTTTTCTGTTTTCGCGTCGGGAGATAAACGCTAGCTTACTACAGCGTATCGCAGCAATCTTCCAGGGAGTCGATTACATCGAGCAGTTTTGGAATAGAGAGCGAGTAGTAAATCTTGGTACCCACTTTGAACGAGGACAGAATGCCCCGGTCTTTGAGGGTAATTAGGTGCTGCGAGGCAATAGCCTGCGGCAAATCGAGCGAACGATAGATTTCCGTGACGGTCATCTTATCTTCTTTGCCTAGCAAGTCGACGATGGCCAGGCGCTTGGGGTGAGCCAGCACTTTGAGCATCGCGGCAGCTTTGTCTACCTTCTTGGATTCTACGCGCGAAAGCAACGGTTTCATAGGGTCGTGTGACAAGGTTCTTGGTATTTTGCAGAAAGCAGGAATATATCTAGTACGATATTCAAGGGGGTCAAAGTTCCTCGAATTGCGTTTCCAGACGAAAAAATTCCACTTAAGTAAGTAATTATCAGCCCGAAACAAACATGGGAAACTAGCTGTACAATCCAAACTCAGTGCATTAATAAGCAATATTACATTAAAAATTACTTTTATACTATTTAATACCCCCTATAAAAAATTTTGTCATTTTGGTAGAAATCAGTCGTTACCATTCTGTTTCCCCCGCTCATCATTGAATTTCCTCCTTCATGAACGGCAACCATGATGGCCTGGCAATAGGTTCTTCCCTTACATCTCTCCCCATGCACGTACCTAGGTTCTAGTTCTTTACAATTTTACCCTAGCCTAAGGTTCCCGCCTGCTGCAGTTACAAGCCACCTACCATGACGCTTCAACAATTTCTGAATCTACGCTTTCTGGGCAATAACGTGCTGGCTTACCTCACCTGCCTGGGCATCGTGTTGTTTGGCTTTGCTTTCAAGACGCTGCTGTCGCGGCTGTTGTCGCGGCTGGCGTTCCGCTTTCTGCGCAATAGCACCGAGGGCGTCACGGAAGAACAGTTCCAGGCCCTGCTCATCAAGCCCGTGGCCTTGGTCGTGTTTCTGGTCACGCTCTACCTGGCCTTCAACGTGCTCGACTACCCCGTGCGCAGCTCCGAGCTGAGCCGGCACGAGCCCTGGCCCAAGCTCGCGGCGTTCCGGGTGTACCAGATCGTACTGTTTACCTCGGTGGCCTGGATTGCGCTGCGCCTAATCGACTTTGCCGAGCTGGTGTTCAGGCGTCGGGCCGAGCAAACGCCCTCGCGCCTCAACGACCAGCTGGTGCCCTTCGCCAAAGACCTGTTCAAAGTGCTCGTGATGAGCCTGACTTTTCTGGTGATCCTAGGTAAGGTGTTCGGCGTCAACGTCACGGCTCTGATCGGCGGCCTAGGTATTGGCGGACTGGCCGTGGCCTTTGCCGCCAAGGAAAGCCTCGAAAACCTGATTGCCTCCTTCACCATCTTCCTCGACCGCCCTTTTGCCGTCGGCGATTTGGTGGAAGTTGGCAACGTATCGGGCACCATCGAGAAGGTTGGCTTCCGCAGCACGCGCCTGCGCACCGCCGAGAAGAGCTACGTCACGGTACCCAACAAAGCCATGATTGACAAGCCCCTGGACAACCTGTCGCTGCGCACGGCCCGCCGCGTGAGCTTCACCCTGGCCCTGAGCCATACTACCACCAGCGACCAGCTGCGCCACATCATCGCTGATGGGCAGCGCGCCATTCAGGAGCACCCGCTGGTACTGGCTGAGGTTCAGATCAAGTTCGCGGCCCTCACGCCGGCCGCCAAGGAAGTGACCGTGCAGTACTTCGTTGAAACCACCAGCTACGACGAGTACCTGAACGTGAAAGAGGAGCTGAACTACCGCCTCGTGGAAGTGGTGGAGCAGCACGGCGGCACTTTCGCCAGCACCGGCACCACGTTCCTGCGCCTGCCTGATGGCGCGCTCAGCGGCTTGCAGGCCGTGCCAGAGAAGCCGCTGGTGTAATAATGCCTAAAGCTAGCTTTTGCTACCTCCTGGTTTATTAATAATGTATGTTTCTATCGAGAGCTGATTGAAGACATAGTACAACTTGATTTGGCAAGAATGGTACGTCTCTATATTCCAGCAGTATCAATCATATTCTCTTTCGCATACCTAACTTCCAGCCGTAGAACGAGGTTTCTATCACACACCTTCCTCTTCTTATGCGCCCCCTTCTTGCTTGCACCACCCTTCTGCTACTCACCTTATCGGCTTGCTCTTCCGATCAGATTCAGCACCTGCGCGATACGAAGAAGATTGCGGTAGAGGCAGAGAACTGGCAAGTGAAGCGCATTATGCCGGCCGACCTGCTCCGGTCTACACGCTGGGCCGGCGACTCGCTCACGGGCAGCGCCGACCGGGAATTGCGCCGCCAGTTGAAAGCTAGGTTGCAGGAAGGTGGCGTGGCAGCGGCTCTCCCCTACTGCCGCCCCGAGAGCTACGCCTCTACTGATTCGCTGGCGCACGTTCTGCAAGCGAAGGCGCGGCGCGCGAGTAACCGCCCGCGCAACCCGGAGCACCAGGCCAGCCTGCCGGCAGCTCAGCTTCAGCCAGATACGGCGCGGCTTGTCGCCCGCCCGACGGCCGAGCTGTTCACCTATCAGCGGCCCATTGTGCTGAATGATGCGCTGTGCCTGCGCTGCCACGGCGCCGTCGGCACCGATATTACGGCCACCGATTATGCTTTAATCAAGAAAAGCTACCCGCACGACCAGGCCACCGGGTACCGGTTAGGTCAGGCGATGGGCGCTTGGCAGGTCGAGCTGGCCCGCCCCGGCGTAGCGGAGTTTTACACGATGAAAACACGCAAAATAATGAAGCCCAGGCCGAAGCTATTCTAAGTTCCTTTCGAAGCTGGGAACAGGCGCTGTATTGCACTACTCTAAAGCTCCGTGTTATGATTCCAACTAATTATAGACCAACCTTTACCTATGCGCTACCGCCTTGTTCTCCTAGGTTTCATATTGATCAGCTGGGCAACGTCAGGGCAGGCACAACAACGAAAAGCTAGCCCTGCTGCCGCAGTTGCTAACATACGCGACTGCTACCGCATAGCGGGCAAAGACAGCATTGCCTTCTTCTACTCAACCACTTACCTGCTCACGCCGGCTGGTTGCGCGGCCATCCGGCGTCATGTTCGTTTTGATAGCACGCGCGTATTCAAAGGCTTCGTGCGCGACTACTGGATGCACAATAACCTACTGGCGCTCAGCGGTGCTTATCGGGGTGGCAAGAAGGAAGGCGTGTTTGAGCTGTATCACCGGACGGGGGAGCTGGCGGCGCGCGGGCACTACCACGAGGGCCGGCAGGTAGGCGACTGGGCCTACTGGTATCCGTCGGGCAAACCTAGGCAGGTACTTAGCTTTGGGGCGGGCGGCGAACCGATGGTGCAGCAGTTCTGGAACGAAGCCGGCCAGCAGCTCGTGCGCGCCGGCAACGGTACTTGGTACCGCGACGAAGACGAGATGCGCTGGGGCGGGACCGTAGTCAACGGCATTCCGGACGGCCGCTGGCGGCTTCAGCGCCTGACCGGCAAGAAAGATCTGGTAGCAAGTGAGAAATACTCGAAAGGGCATTTTCGCAACGGAATAGATATTGGCACCGGCGAAATCTACCTGGATCAGTCGCGCATCTCGCTGAATGACTGGGAAGACTACAGCACCGCCGAAAGCTTCAAACTTGGCCCACCCTGCCCGCCGGTAGCAGCACCAAAGCAGGAGTAATAGCTCTCGCGCTGCCACTTACCGCCGCTTACTACAGTATAACCTAGCCTACCATTATTCTAAATTCCCCTCATTCTATTTGCTTATGATTTCTTCTGATCCTGTCGTCGTTATCGGGGCTGGCATGGCCGGCCTGACCTGCGCCAATTACCTGCATCGGGCCGGCCGGGCCGTGGTGGTGCTGGAAGCCGCCGATGCTGTTGGGGGCCGCGTGCGCACCGACGTAACGCCCGACGGATTTCGCCTCGACCGGGGCTTCCAGATCTTGCTTACGCGCTACCCTGAGGTGCAGCGCCTGCTCGACTACGGCGCTCTGAACCTGAAAACTTTCCGCTCCGGCGCCGTCACACGCTTGCCTGATGGCACCCAAACCACCCTGCAAAACCCACTGCGCCAACCAAGTGCCGCGTTTTCGGCGCTGGCTTCGCCCATCGGCAGCCTCTCCGATAAGTTTCTGATTGCCAAGTTTGCCCAGCACCTAAGCTATCGGACGAGTGAGCAGCTACTGGCGCACCCTAGCACCGATACACTCACCTTCCTGCGCGAGTACGGCTGGAGCGAGCACATCATCGACAACTTCTTCCGACCTTTCTTCGGCGGAATTTACCTGGACCGCAACCTGAGCACGGCCAGCAACTTCTTTGAGTTTGTTTTTCAGCAGTTTGTAATCGGCGAAGCGGCTGTGCCAGCGCTCGGTATGCAACAGATTCCGGAGCAGCTGGCGGCACGCCTGCCAACCGGCACCGTGCGCCTGAACACGCCCGTAGAGGCACTGAAAGGCTTGCAGGTGCGCCTGCGCGAAGGCGAGATTCTGGCGGCCTCGGCCGTAGTTGTGGCAACCGATGGCGACTCGGCCCGGACGTTTCTGCCGCAGCTGGCCCACGCGCCGGCTACGACCTGGCGGCGCACGACCTGCACCTATTTTGCCGCCGACCACTCACCCGGTCGCGGCGACCAGCTCCTGCGTCTCAACGCGGCATCTGAGGCAATGGCGCATAATGTGGCTTTCCTCAGCGACGTAGCGCCGGATTACGCCCCCGCCGACCGGACGCTAATTTCCGTGAATACCCACGGCCCGCACGGCCTCAGTGAAGCGGAGCTGCTGGCCCGTTTGCAGCCGGAATTGGTTTCCTGGTTTGGCCCGGAAGCCACCCAATGGCAGCACCTGCGCACCTACCAAATAGACCATGCCCTGCCTGTGTACACAGCCGGCCAGCCTGTGCAACAGTCCCTTAAGCTGGATGAAGACCTTTACCGCTGCGGCGACTCGGCCTCCTACCCTTCGCTGAACGCCGCTATAGCCACCGGACGTCAGGTGGCCGAGATGCTGCTGGCAAGCTAGGTTGTGCCGGGTTTTCTCAGTTAGAAAGCATTCAATAAACACTCCATTTATACCACGTGGTAGCTCATTTGGGTGCGAGCCGTATTCCGGTTACTTTGGCAGTCTGTCGTCGTTTTACACTTTCTATCCTGCCCTCGCGCATGCACATTCCTTCTTCTCGTTTGCTGGCCTCTGCGCTGGCGCTGGGGCTGCTGGCCGGTTGCCAGAGCCAGACCAAGCAAACCGCCGCTACTGAAAGCAGCACGGCCGCTACTGCCCCAGCCGACACTACCATTACCTCGCCCAACGATGGCATCACCGGCAACGATATTGGCCAGCATATCAAAGTATTAGCGTCTGATGAGTTCAAGGGGCGCAAACCTTTTACGGTGGGTGAGGAAAAAGCCACGGCTTACCTGGCCGAGCAGTTCCGAAAGCTAGGTCTGAAGCCCGGCCCCGATGGCAGCTACTTCCAGAAGGTGCCGCTGGTGGAAATTACGGGGATACCCGCGCCCACCATGCAGATTACGGGTGGCAAAAGCGGGCCGGTTACCCTGAATCTGAGTACCGATTATGTGGCCTTCACGGAGCAGGAAAAGCCTTCGGTGACCGTCACGAACTCGCCGCTGGTGTTTGCCGGCTACGGTGTGGTGGCGCCCGAGTATAAGTGGGACGACTACGCTGGCCTCGATGTGAAGGGCAAGACCGTGGTAGTACTAGTGAACGACCCCGGCAATGCCGGCACCGATACCACGTTTTTTAAGGGCAACGCCATGACCTACTATGGCCGCTGGACTTACAAATACGAGGAAGCCGCCCGCCACGGCGCCACCGGTCTGCTGATCGTGCACGACACCAAGCCCGCCGCTTACCCGTGGTCGGTAGTGCAGAGCAGCTACTCGGGTGCTAAGCTCCGCCCCCAGACGCCCGACAAAGGCGCCAGCAAGTGCAAGCTGGAAGGCTGGCTGACGCTGGATGCCACCAAGCGTCTCTTCGAGGCCGCCGGCCAGAGCTATGAGGAAGCCTATGCCGCCGCCAACAAGCCCGGCTTCAAGGCGCGCCCGCTGGGCCTGAGCCTGAGTACCAGCCTGAGAAACAAGCTGAAGCGCACCGCCTCCAAGAACGTGGTGGCCGTAGTGCCCGGCGCCAGCCGGCCCAACGAGTACGTTATCTACTCGGCGCACTGGGACCACCTAGGTGTGGGCAAGCCCGTGGAGGGCGACTCTATCTATAATGGTGCGCTTGATAACGCCAGCGGCTGCGCGGCTCTGCTCAGCATTGCCAAAGCCTATACGCAGCTGGAAAAGGCTCCGGCGCGCAGCATCGTGTTTCTGGCCGTGACGGGTGAGGAGCAGGGTTTGCTGGGCTCGGCTTACTACGCCGCGCATCCGCTGTTTCCCCTCAACAAAACGGTGGCTGACCTGAACATGGACGACCTGCCCGCCAGCGGCCCCATGCGCGACCTGACCGTGATTGGCTACGGCCAATCGGAGCTGGATGACTACGCACGCGCGGCGGCCAAAGAGCAGGACCGCTACATCCTGCCCGACCAGAACGCCGAGAAAGGCTACTACTACCGCTCCGACCACTTCAACTTTGCCAAGGTAGGCGTGCCGGCCCTCTACGCTAGCGGCGGCGCCGATAGCCGCAGCAAGGGCAAAGAGTTCATGGAGAAGCAGCACCAGGAGTACGAAGCCAAGCACTACCACCAGCCCTCCGACGAGTACAACCCCAAGTGGGATCTGCGCGGCATGGAGCAGGATGCGCGTCTACTGTTCCAGGTGGGGCTACGCCTGGCTAATGAATCCACCTTTCCGCAGTGGAAACCTGGCTCCGAGTTCAAGGCCATCCGCGAAAAGAGCCTAGCCAGCAAGTAGTAGCCGCCAAGGAAACCCTTTGCCGTAGCTATTATTAAAAAGCCCTGACCAAGCTGGTCAGGGCTTTTTTGCGTTGATGAGCAACTAACCCAACCAGAAGACACGTAGGGCTGTTAGAAGCAAACTCAGCCGTGTAATGGTTACGCATCCTGCTCCAATACCTCGGTGCCTACCTAGGTTGCTCTCCACCAGTGCCATGCAAACGCTTGACCTTGATTATATCCGCCTGACTTACCGCGCCGACCTGCACGTACTGTTCCTGCGTTGGACGCGCACCGTCTCATCGGAGGAGCATCGTGAAGGCTATCGGGCGGCTTTGGAGCTGGCGCGCACGGTGCAGACAGGGCATTGGCTGATCGATCTACGCACCCGCGGACTAGCCTCAGAGGAAGATTTTCGGTGGGTTCTGATCGACTTTCGGACGGAGCTGGCACTGGCCTTGCCGGACCAGGCTAGACGCCTGGCTTACTTCGTAACGCCTTACCACGCGGCCATCATCGAAGGGCGGTTGCAGATCGTGGAAGCTAGCCTTCGCACGCCGGTGCGCGAACAAACCTCGATTCAGACGTTTACGGAAGAACAGTTTGCCCAGCAGTGGCTTGCCAAACACTAGCCACGCTAGGTAGCGAGCTTTTTTACCCAGGCTATTTCGTGTCCTGTGGCGGCTGCCTGGGTGCTTTGTATGAAAGCCGCATACCCAGATAAGTACAACAAACTCTAGCCTGCAACCAACTTACCCAGAATAGCATTTTAGTGCTTTCAGGCTGGATAATATACTTATTACTCAATATAAGCAATGCAACCTAGGTTTGATATCAGCAGCATTATACACAGCTGCACATTAGAATTATTCAATTATCCCAACTTTAATGTTTAACCACGAAAACGGTGTCTTTCCTAGCTATGATAAATAAATCCAAATACATTATGATATTATGATATATAAATATAATTTTGCTACTGTTAAATGAGGATGTAATCGCTATCAGGCTAATTCCTTCTTGCTAAAATTCAAAGTTCTGCCCTCTGGTGCCGCTTGCTATAGTAGCACGATTGCTTACGCCTCCGACCTGCTGTTGCCGCTCCCTTTTCTATTCCTGTTTGCACACCTCCTAGTATCGTTTGTATGAAGCCCTTTTTACGATTACTGGCATTTCTGATTGTATCGCTTCCTTTTGTAGCCCACGGCCAAGGCGCGGCATTTAGCTGCGACGGCACCTTCTACCAGATGCGTCAGGTGGGTACCAAATCTGAGCTATTCCGGGTTAACCGCAACAGCACTCCTTACACCACCACGTCTATCCTGCAGCCAGGTGTTCTGCTTAACTGCCTGGCCTACAACGCCCAAGATGGCTATTTGTACGGCGTCGAATACGTACCGGACGGCACTACTTCGCCAGGTTCGCTTACGCTGTATAAGATCGGGCAGAGTGGCGCGGTGGCCATCGGCGAAACCGACCTGCCGCGTATCCAGTTCGCCGGCGGTGCCATTGATAAGCAAGGCCGGTATTACTTGTCGCCTCAGGGCACCAACAGCGGCGTACCCAATAACACCTCCAGGAGCAACTATTTATACTACCTCGACCTGGCGAAAACCGGTACTGCCCAGCTCGTTTCGAACCAGCTAACGCTGCAAGGTCGCCGGACCGACAGTGGCCTAGGTTCGTTTTTTGACCTAGCTTTCAACCCCGCCGACCAGCAGCTTTACGGCGTGCAGGTGCTTGGGGTGGTGTATAAGCTAACGCCTGATTTCGCGGCGGGTACCGCCAGCGTCACAACAATCATCAACAATACGGTAGATGCCGATGAATTGCTGGGTACGGCCTTCTTCGACCCGGCCGGCAACTTGTTTGTGTACTCCAACGGTGACACGGATGTGGCTAACTCCGGCGGCTTTTACCAAGTCGATGTAAAAACAGGCAAATACCTGAAGCTCAATTCGATTAATCCTGCCGCGATCAGCGACGGCGCTAACTGCATCTACCCCGATCAGCGCGTCGACGTGCTCATGACGGCCGGCGCCGTCACGGCCGTGTCGGCTACTACTTTCGATGTGCCTTACACGATTCAGGTGAAGAACACGGGCAACATCAAGGACCCCATGGTGCAGGTGAGCGAGTTTCTGACGGGCACGGGCAGCAATGCCACCGGCACCGCTTTCCCCGGCGCTGCCAGCGTGCAGATTATCGGTGAGGTAAACGTAAAGAACAGTGGTGGAGCCACTTTGGCCAAGAACCCAGGTTTTACGGGCATCAATACCGGCAGCGGTACCGCCACGAACCTGCTCGATGGAAAAGCGACCTTAGACCTAGGTCAGAGCGTAACCATCACCTTCACCGCCCGCGTACGCTACGCCTCGCCGGCTGCCGTACCGACGGCCGTGCAGAACAACTCGGTATACGCTACCACCATTTCGCTGGCTCCGAGCAACACGAGCAGCACCAACCTAGGGTACACGCTGCGCAATGGCACCTTGGTTCCCCCAAGCGACCTGCTCGACGCCGACCCATCGACTAACGGAGCACTCTTCCCGCTTGTGGGCAAGAGCGACGAGCCTTCGCCCACCCCCATCACGTTTTCGCCCACCATCTGGGGAACCGTGTTTGAGGACGTGAACTATGGTGGTGGCAACGGCCGCGACCTAGCTACCAGCAACGGCGTTGGTCGGCCCAACCTGATTGTGGAGCTTTATAACAGCAGCGGAGTGCTCGTTGACACGGCCAAAACCAACAGCAAAGGCTTCTACAGCTTCATCAACGAAGCGCTGGGCAGCTACACCGTGCGGGTACCCAACACCCAGGTGAGCAGCAGCCGACCCGGCACGGCGGGCGCGCTACTACCGGTCCAAACCTACGTGAAGGGCAACGCAAACCAGGTAGGCGGCGCTGACCCGACTAAGCAAGACGCTGGTCCGAACTCGTACGGCGGTAAAAACTTCGCCAGTGCTTCCACGCTGAGCCAGCTCCAAACCAAAACGGCCGGCTACACTCCCCAGTCGATGGTCGGCATTACGCTGAGCACGGCCACGCCCGCCACCAACGTGGACTTCGGCTTCAACTTCGACGTGATTGTGAACACCAACGACTCGGGCCAGGGCTCACTGCGTCAGTTTGTTATCAACGCTGCTGCGCTGGGTGGAGAAGCCGCGCTGGGGCAAGCCGGCCGTACTCAATCGCCGCTCAATACCACGGCTACGGCTCTGCCCTCGGGCGTTGAAACGTCCATCTTCATGATTCCGGCCAGCAAGCTCATCACGCAGAACGGGCAAAAGGTGGCGGTCATCAATCTGGCTACTACGCTGGAGCTGCAAGGCGCCAACGCCGCCCTAACCGTGGTGGATGGCGGCACGCAAACCGCGAACATCGGCAACACCAACACCACAACCCTAGGTGCCGGCACGATAGTAGGCACCATCAACAGCCAGCTGAATCAGCTCAACGGTCCGGAAGTACAGCTGCAAGGCAACCGCGGCCAGAATGGCATTACCATCGGCGCCAGCAACCTGACCATTCGCGGCCTGAGCCTGACGGGCTTCCAGACGAACATCTACGCCCTGCTGCCGACCTCGGGCAGCTACACGAATCTGCTGGTGGAGCGCAACGTGCTGGGCACCTCGGCTACCAGCTTCTCCGACCCCGGCACGACCCGCACCCGCAACGAGGGCATCAACCTTAATGGATTGGATAACAGCACCGTGCAGGACAACCTCATCGGCTTCAATGGCGGCATGGGCGTGTGGGTGTACGGCGGCAACGCCACCAACGGCGGCGGCCTGAACGGCGCCAACAACAACTTCATCGCCAACAACGAAATCCGGGGCAACGGGCGCGAAACCGTGGTAACTGGCCAAGGGCTCGTGTACAATGGCGTGGCGCTGCAAGGCAGCAGCACTGGTAACACCATCACCGAAAACCTCATCACGCTGAACTACGGCCACGGCTTGGACGCTAACGGCAACCTAGGTGGCAACACTATCAGCTACAACACCCTCAGCAGCAACGGCGTGAGCGTGACGACGACGGGCAACGTGAATCCGGCGGGCTCGGGCATCCGGGCAGGCGGCACCAACCAGACGATCAGCGGCAACGTGCTGACAGCTAACAACGGCTCGGGTGTGCTGGTGATGGCTACCGCTACGAAGGTGATGATTTCGCAGAATTCGACCTACAGCAACACCCGCTTGGGGATTGACCTGCTCAGCAGCACCGACTCGCCCTACAACGGCAACACCGGAAACGCGGCCAACGTGACGCTCAACACCAGCAACAAGACAGCCAGCAGTGGCGGCAACAGCCTGCTGAACTTCCCGGTATTCACCCAGGCCACGCTCGACAATGGCAGCTTGCTGGTGACCGGCTACGCAACAGCAGGTGCTCATATTGAGCTGTTTATCGCTGAGAAAGATGCCTCGGGCTTCGGGGAAGGCCAGACCTACTTCGCCAGCCGCGCCGAAGGCACCGCCGATGACACCGACAAAACCGTAGGCAGCTACGCCGAGCGCGTAAGCAGCGTGTACCCCGGCGCCGAGACCAACCAGAACCGCTTCCTGTTCCGCATTCCGCTGACCGGCCTCGCTCCGGCTACCCGCGCCCTGTTTGTGACAGGCGCCCGCATCACGGCCACGGCGACCCTAGGTAGCGTGGGCACCTCGGAGTTCTCGGGCCAGATTTCCTTGTCTACGGGCCCGCTGCCGGTTGAGCTAACGGCTTTCACCGTCAGCACCAAGGCCACGGATGCGGTGCTGAGCTGGGCCACGGCTTCGGAGAAAAACAACGACCACTTCGTTATCGAGCGCTCGGTGAACGGACAGGAGTTCGTAGCTATCGGCACCGTAGCTGGCCACGGCTCTACTACTACTGCTCACACCTACGGCTTCGCAGATGCTGGCGCGGCCCGCTTCGCCCAGACCCTCTACTACCGTCTGCGCCAGATAGATATGGATGGCACTGAAAGCTTCTCGCCGGTGCGCACCGTCACCTTCGCGCAGCCTGTCGCAGCAGAAGCCAGCCTCTACCCGAACCCGGCCGCTGCCAGCACCACCCTCGATCTGCGCACGCTGCCCGCTGGCAGCTACTCCGTAAAGCTGCTCGACCTGACCGGCCGCGTCCTGACCGCGCAGCACCTAGGTGGCGGCCAGCTCCACACCCTCGCCCTGAACACGCTGCCCAGCGGCGCCTACGTGGTGCTGGTACAAGGTGCCGGCACGAACCTAACAAAGCGCTTGATAAAAGAATAAGAAAAGCCGACCTTCCTCCTACAACTCTCTCCTATTGAAGCTTCAGCTAGTTAGCTGGGGCTTCTTTTTTGTGGGATGGTTTCAGTAGGCAATGTACTCGATCCAGATGCGTGAGACTTCACCTCCGCCTGGTGAAAAAGGCCGACCTTTGCCCTTTGCAAATCGGCGCACTTGCGCCAACTGTCTTTAGTTACTCCCGCATGAAAGCTTTTATTTTTGACCTGAACGGCACCATGATCCACGATATGGAATACCATACCCGGGCCTGGCATTCGCTGTTCAACGAGGACCTAGGTGGCAATTTCACCTGGGAGGAAGTGAAGCCGCAGATGTACGGCAAGAACAGCGAGGTACTGGTGCGCATGTTCGGCCCCGATCGGTTTACCGAGGCTGAAATGGACCGCTTGTCCTTCGAAAAAGAACGACGCTACCAGGAAGAGTTTCGCCCCCATTTGCAGCTTCTGCCCGGGCTGACTGATTTCCTGAAACAAGCACACGACCTAGGCATTCCGATGGCCATTGGCTCGGCGGCCATTCCGTTCAACATTGATTTTGTGCTGGATAACCTCAACATCCGGCACTACTTCAAGGCCATTGTCAGCGCCGACGATGTGGTGCTGAGCAAGCCGCACCCCGAAACGTTTCTGAAAGCCGCGACGAACCTAGGTGTTCCCCCGGCCGACTGCATCGTGTTTGAAGACGTGCCCAAAGGCGCCGAGGCCGCGCAGAACGCCGGCATGAAAGCCGTGGTACTCACCACAACGCACGAAGCCTTCGAGTTTGCGACCTTCCCCAACGTGCTGCACTTCGCCGCCGATTTCACCGATTCGTTTATGCAAACGCTGCTGTAGGCTGTGTCATTCCGAGCCACGCGAGGAATCTGGGTTAGCAACCTAGGTTCATTCCCCAGATTCCTCGCGTGGCTCGGAATGACACAACGACCTAGCCTTCAGCCCAACGGTAGCGGCGCTCCTTCCACTGAATGCTGACCGGCATAAGCGTGTAGCCAATCACGACGATTGACATAACAGCCAGGTAGAACTCATACAACAGCAACACCTTCAGCGACTCGCGGCGGTTGACCTGGCGTAGGGTTATCAGCAGGAACAGCGTCTGCATGAGTATTTTGGCGCCGTACAGCGTCGCTACCATGAGCGGCGACAACAGAGCGGGCCAGAATACGACCATGTAAAATAAACCGTAGAACCCAAACAGACCCGACAGTTGCCAAGGCAGCCGCCCGGTGCCCTTCATCCAACGCTTGCGCTGGTGCAAAAGGCACTGCACCGTGGGCTGAGGCACCGATACGCCGAGCACCCGCCCATCTACCAAGTTGCGAAAGCCCCAGCCTTGCCGCACAATGTAGTCGAAAAGCTGTAGGTCTTCGGTGATGCTAAACGCCAGGGCTTCGTAGCCGCCGATGGATTCGTAAGCGGCGCGGGTCACGAGCATGTTGTTGCCCACGGCCGTAATGGGCCAACCTAGGTCGGTAAGCAACCGGATGATACTCAGTCCGAAAAGCCAATCGAGGCCTTGCATGCGCCCAAACAGGTTGCCGCCGGCCGTCGTGACACCGGTAACGACGCCCACGCCTTCCGGAGCGGCGGCCAGCATGGTTTGCACCCAATCGGGCGGCAGGGCCATGTCGGCGTCGGTGATGAGGAAATAGTCGGCGGTGGCGGCGCGGCTCAGGTGGGCCAGCACGTTGCTTTTGCCGCGGGCCGTACCGAGACGGTGGCGGATGAGCAGTAACTGAAACTGCGGCTTGTCGGCAATGAAACGAGCTACGACGGCGGCGGTATCGTCGGTGGAAGCGTCGTCGCCGATCAGGATTTCGAGCTGCTCAGCCGGGTAGTTGAGCTGCATGAGCGAAGTAAGGCACCGCTCGATGTTCGCTTCTTCGTTGCGGGCGGCAATCAGGATGCTGACCCGCGGGCGGGCTGTGCCAGACCTAGGTGCCGGCCGGCCGCGCACTAAAAGCAATAAGACAACGAGGAACAAGCCAAAGAAGACACCGAAGAAGATACCAGCAAACACCATAGACAGCCACAAACGTTGGGCCGCTTCTTCTGAGTCGTCAGAGCCGCAAGCCAGTTAGAATTAACTGCATACGGTTAGCAGGCGGCTCGTTGTTGCCGGGGCAAGTGCTGATTTTAGGGCAAAGTCTATCCGTATAAATGCGGAATAATCTGAATAAAAAGATTTTACAACCTAGCTCCAACCAAAAGAGCCTCACTGCTTGGTCAACAGTGAGGCTTTTGCGAGCTATTTATAACCAAACAAATGTGTTACAGGCGTGGGTCCGTTTCGATGGGTGCTTCGTAGGCTGGAGAGGCCAGCACGGTGGGCTCCACGGTGGCGGGCACGTCGTCGGCGTCATGCACGCGCAATGTAAGCAGGCCTGCAAAAATCATTGAGCAACCCCCAAGCACGAGTGTCAGGGCAGAGTTACCATCAAATACGTGCTTGGTGAAGAAGCCTAGCGTGATACTAGCCACCATTTGGGGAAGTACAATGAAGAAATTAAACACACCCATATAATAACCCATCTTGTTAGTGGGTAGTGCGCCAGCGAGCATAGCATAGGGTATTGACAGAATGCTGGCCCAGGCAAAGCCAACTCCAATCATGGGCAGTAGCAATAGGCCTTCCACCGTGCGCAGGTGCATGTCGAACCCGAAGAACTGCATAGCTGGCAGATAGTTGTTGATAGGGTAATTACCGATGAAATAAATCGAAATTAGACCTAGTCCGCCAGCGGCTAGGCAGATGAGGTGCGTAATGCGCCGGCTGGTAGCACGTGCAATAAAAGGTAGCGCGAGAGCTGCTAACGCCGAAACGCCGTTGTAGACTGATTGGCAGACATTCCACCAGTCGGCACCTTCATTAAATAGTTTGGAGGTAGGGTCAGTAGTGTGGTAAACGTAGTGTGTGATGGCTGAAGTAGCATAGATCCACATTGAGAAAAGAGCTAGCCAACTAAAAAATTGCACTATAGCTAACTGACGCATGGCACGCGGCATGTCGGCCACACCCACAAACGAGGCCTTGATGCCATTCCAAAAGCCGCTAGAGCTACGTTTTTCAGCCTCGAATTCAGCTAAGTCTACTGGGGGATACTCGCGAGTGGTGAGTACCGTGTATAGCACTGCCGCGAAAAATACGACGCCTCCGGTGTAGAAGGCATACATGAGCGAGGGCGAGATATGACCGGCCGGGGCCGTGTTGGAGAAGCCAACCAACTTTGTATATATAACTGGCAGCAACGAACCTATCACTGCACCAATACCAATAAAGAACGTTTGAAATCCAAAGCCGGTCGTGCGCTGTGTATCTGGCAGCAGGTCACCCACTAATGCCCGAAATGGCTCCATTGAAATATTGATGCTAGCATCCATAATCCAGAGCATGCCAGCGGCCATCCACAGTGCTGTTACATGAGGTACCACCAACAGCGACAGCGATGCCAGAACAGCGCCCACTAAGAAGTACGGCCGCCGCCGCCCCCAGCGTGAGCTCCAGGTACGGTCAGAGAAGTAGCCTACGATAGGTTGAACTAACAGACCTGTAGCGGGCGCCGCCAGCCACAGAAAGGCCAACTCATCTTCTTTAGCACCCATGGTCTCGAAGATGCGACTCATGTTGCCGTTTTGCAGGGCGAAGCCGAACTGAATGCCCAGGAAGCCGAAGCTCATGTTCCAGATCTGCCAGAAACTCAGGCGGGGTTTGTCGCGGGTGCCGGTGGGAGCCGCTACGCTGGTGGCCATGTTAGGAGGAATTTGGGTGGGAGGTGTGGTTGGGGGTGGTAACTAAAAGATAGGCATAAAAACTCATCTGTCATCCTGAACGCAGCAGAGCGGAGTGAAGGACCTCCCTCTGAGAAGCGAAAAGCCCTTAAGACGCCCAAATCTCTCTTTACCAAGTATTGGATGCCAGATAGGTTTGGGAGCTTAGTAGAGTTTTTCGCGTAAAAGAGGAAGGTCCTTCGCTCCGCTACGCTGCACTCAGGATGACAGACGATTTTGGGCAGCTACTTCTTACTCTTTTGCCTTAATCTCAAACACATAGGCGCTGAGCGGAGCTAGGTTCAACGTCAGGCTTTCGGTAGTGGGGGCGTTGTTGAGCAGGTCGGTGTAGGTGAGGCGACCTAGGTTTAGGCCGGCGGCTTGCCTGGCGGCGGCCGGAATCTGGATGGTGGGCTTCAGGGTTTTGTCGCGGCTGAAGTTGACGACGATAAGCAGCTTCTGCTGATCAGTGTAGCGCAGGTAGCTATACACGGCGTGACGGTCGTAGCCTTCTGCCTGGCTATTGGCCTCTTGCAGTTCATAGAAATGGCCACGCCGGATAGCGTCGCTGCCTAACGTGAGGCGCAGCAAGCGGCCGTAGAAGTCGCGCAGGTGCTTCTGCTCCGTTGAGAGCCGGCCGCCGTCAAACTTGCCGCCGTTCATCCATTTTTGGTGTTCTGGCACACCCCAATAATCGAAGATGGTGGTGCGGCCGTCGCGGGTGCTGAAGCCCTCGGCATCGGCGGCGGGCTCGGCCACTTCCTGCCCAAAATACACCATCACAGGGCCAGAAGCTAGGGTCGCCGTGACGGTCATGGCCGGGATGGCCGTGCGCGGGTCGGTGGCGAAATCAGGCGAAGCAATGCGCTGCTCATCATGATTTTCCAGGAAGCGTAGCATGTGCGAGCCGAAGCCGCGGCTTTCTTCGCGCCATACGTGCGTGATGTCCTCGGTGGTCCCTTCGCCCCGCATCAGGCGGCGCAGGCCGTCGTAGAGCCCGACTTTATCATACAGAAAATCGAACTTGCCTTGCTCCAAATACTGCCGATACACCTGCGGATTGTAGGCTTCGCCAATGAACACCAAGCTAGGATTGATCTTCTTCAGCTCCGGAATGACATAGCCCCAGAACTCGATGGGCACCATTTCGGCCATGTCGCAGCGAAAACCATCGACGCCTTTCCGCGTCCAGAATACGAGAATGTCGCGCATCTTTCTCCAGGTATCCGGCACCGGCTCGAAGTGCTGCTGGCGGTTGTTCAGGTAATCGACGCCGTAGTTGAGCTTAACCGTTTCGTACCAGTCGTTGATAGATGGCTGCTCCGAAAACACGTCGTTGCCGGTAGCTTTGGCAGGCATTTCGAAGTACTTATGGTCTTCCTTCGGCCCGACAGCCGCCCCAAGCGGATTGGCCCCGGCTGGCACCACGAAGGATTTGCCGGGGATGTAGTAGAAGTTGTTTTGGGGCGCAAACGCTTTGTTTTTGTCGTCGTGCTCACCTAGGTCTACCACGCCGGCCGGCTTCGCATCCGACTTATACGAGCGCGCTACGTGGTTGGGGATGAAGTCGATAAGTACTTTCAAGCCGTTGGCGTGGGTGCGCTTTACCAGGGCCTCAAACTCCGTCATGCGGCCTTTCACGCTCACGGCTAAGTCGGGGGCTACATCGTAGTAGTCCTTCACGGCGTAGGGCGAGCCGGCGCGGCCTTTCACCACATCGGCGTCGTCCAGGGTAATACCGTGGGCGGTGTAGTCGGTCATGGTGGCGTGTTCCAGCACACCCGTGTACCATACATGGCTGACACCTAGCTTTTTAATTTCCTGCAGCGCCGTGTCGGTGATGTCGTTGAACTTGCCGACGCCGTTCTCGGTGATGGTGCCGTAGGGTTTGTTCGTCGTGACTTTATTGCCAAACAGGCGGGTCATCACCTGATAAATGACCATTTTATGGTCCTGCGGTACTTCGTTGGTGGTGTTCGGGTCAGCAAGAGCGAAAGAATCTGTCACGGGAGCGATGGTCGGGTTCGGCCTAAATGGAAGCTTAAACGAAACCAACGTAAGGGTAATCGCGGCAACCGGCAATAAAAATTTCTTCATAAAGCGAATGACTATAGGAGCACGCCACGGCGCGTTCGTCGCCTGCGCTGTCGGAGCGATTGGCAGTTCCGAACCTAGGATTGTTCAACGGCAGAACGCGCCGTGGCGCGTTCCTACATTACCACTCCTGCGTAATCGGGTGAATCATTAGCTCGTCGACAACGACGTGGGCGGGAGCCTCGAGCACGTAGCGCACGGCCTGGGCAATGTCGGAGGGCTTGAGGTGCGTTTTCTCCAATTCGGGGTTACCGGGCTGCCTGTCATTGAAATAGGTATCGACCAAGCCCGGATAAATGGTGCTGACTTTAATGCCAAACGGGCGCACTTCCTTGCGCAGGCTACCTAGCATGGCATCCTGGGCGGACTTGCTGGCACCGTAGACGGTGCCGTTGGGGAAGGTCCTTTTCGCAACGTCGGAGGCAATGGCAACGATGTGGCCGCGGCGCTGCTCCTTAAACAGCGGCACGATGGCTTTGCACATCAGGAAAGTGCCTTTCACGTTCACATCGAAGATTCGGTCCCACTCGGCTGATTCGAATTCTTCAAGCGGGCTGAAGCTGCCCACGCCGGCATTGCAGACCAAGATATCCAGGCGGCCGTAGTGGCGCAGGGTTTCCGCTACCACGTTCTGCACGTCGATTTCATCGCATACGTCGGCGGTAATGGCTAGGCCGCGGGTCTTGTGGGCTAGCTCCTCTAGCTCGTCGGTGGAGCGGGAGACGGCTACTACGCTGGCGCCTTGCATGGCCAGGAGCAATGCGGTTGCTTTCCCGATGCCGCGGCTGGCGCCCGTGACGATGGCAACTTGGTTGGTGAGGTCGTTCATGGTTAATAGCACGGGTTTTGTCGTTCTCGAGTTTTTAGCTGCTTCGTTCTGGGGTATTTAGCCCGCAGAGGGCGCAGTGTTTTCGCAGAGGACGCAGAGATGCACGAGAACGATATTTCCTATTTGATTCGGAAGGCGGCTTTTACGATTCATACTGCTTTGGGGCCAGGGCTGCTGGAATCGGTATATGAGACGCTGATGAGCCATGAGTTGCGCAAGGCCGGCTTAACGGTAAAAACGCAAGTGGCCTTACCTGTTCTATATGATGGCATACGGCTGGAAAACGGATTCCGTATGGACCTGATAGTGGAAGATAAAGTAGTGGTAGAGTTAAAATCTGTGGAGGTACTTCTCGAAGTACACCACATGCAACTACTCACCTATCTAAAGCTTTCCGGACACAAGCTAGGTCTACTCATCAACTTCAACGTACCCACTATCAAAGCCGGTATCTTCCGGAAAGTAAACGACCTGTAAGAACACTGCGCCCTCTGCGAAAACACTGCGTCCTCTGCGGGCTAAATACCCCAGAACAAAACTAAAGGACGTTACTTCCGCAGCTCCACCACCCAAGCCGTCCGCCCCGGAATGGTAAAGGAACCTAGGTCCGCCACCGCAGCCCCGGAAGTAATTTCCACGCCAGAAGTGAATCCCTTCGTCCGCTCGGCAAAGCGTGTTCCGTCCACTTTCTGCGCCTCCTTATTCCCGTTCATCAGCACCATCACCGTGTTGCCCTGCTCGTCGTAGCGGAAGTAGGTGTACACGTTATCCTGCGGGATGAACTGCATGAGCTTACCGGTTTGCAGGACCGGGTGCGCCTTGCGGTACAAACCTAGCTTGCTCATGTAGTTGAACGCCTCACCGGCCTGCCCCGTGCGGCCCGCCGCTGTGAAGTAGTTCTTCTTATCACCCGCCCAGCCACCGGGGAAGTCCTCGCGCACCAGCCCGTCCGGGGCGGAAAAGTTCTTCATCAGCACCTCCGTGCCGTAGTAGATATTCGGCACGCCCCGGGTCGTCATCATCCAGGCCAGACCCATCTTCAATTTATTAAAGTCCTCACCGACAACTGAGTAGAAGCGACTCTGGTCGTGGTTGTCGAGGAAGACGACGTTGCGGGTCGGGTCCTGGTACATCCAGTCGGCTTGCAGCGTGTTGTACAAGCGACCTAGGTCTACCTGATCTTTGTCTTTGTTCAAGGCGTCGCTGATGGCCGAGTTCATCGGGAAATCCAAGAGGCTAGGTAGGTTGGCCTTGAAGCCATCGACCGGCTGGAAAATGTTGCGCGCAAAGAAAGCCTCCTGCGCCACCGTGCCTACCGTTGCCTCGCCGAACATGGCAAGCTGCGGGTACTCATCCTGCAACGCTTTGCCCCACTGAAGCAGGAACTTTGCATCCGAATACGGGTAGGTATCGATGCGGTAGCCATCCAGCCCCGTGTACTCCACCCACCAGATAAAATTCTGAATCAGATAGTTAGCCACCATCGGGTTCGACTGATTCAGGTCGGGCATGGTGGTGTCGAACCAGCCGTCGGCGTAGAGCTTGGTGTCGTACTGCGAGGCGTACGGGTCGTTCAGGGGCGAGTTGTTGTAGTTGCTGCGCGTGAAGGTAGGCCACTGGTGCACCCATTCTTTCGTGGGTGGGTCGAGCTGCAAGTAGTTGTAGCTGCCCATGTGGTTGAGCACCACGTCGTGAATCACCTTCAGTCCTTGCTGGTGCGCTTTCTGCACAAACTGCACATACCCTTCGTTGCTGCCAAACCTAGGGTCGACGTTGTAATAGTCCGTCACGGCATAGCCGTGGTAGCTGGCTTTCGGCATGTCATTTTCCACAACCGGCGTCGGCCATATCGCCGTGACACCCAGCGACTTCAGGTAGTCGAAGTGGTTCTCGATGCCTTTCAGGTCGCCGCCGTGGCGGGCATACATCGAGTCGCGGGCAATGTGGTTCACGCGCGTGCCTTTCACCACGTCGTTCTTCGGGTCGCCGTTGGCGAAGCGGTCCGGCATCAGCATGTAGATGAAGTCGGCCGGCGTGATGCCTTGCACTCGGCTTTTATCCTGCGTGTTGCGGGCACGTAGCTCGTATTGGTACGTAACTTTCTTCTGCCCGCTGAAAGCCAAAGCTAGCTTGCCCGGCTTCGCCGCCGGACTAACCGTCAGATTAACAACCAAGTAGTTCGGACTTTCCAGCTTCTGGGTGCCGTCAAGCGTCACGCCGGCATAATTCAGACTCACCTGGCTGCTCCCGATTCCCGGCCCGTACACCAGCAGTTGCAGCTTCGGGTTTTTCATACCCGTCCACCAAAAGGTCGGGTCGATGCGGGTGATGGCCGCGTCTTTGGCGCTGGCCGCCAGGCGGGCGGCATTGTTGGCTAAGCCTGCAACCTGACTTACCTGAGCGGCAGCGGGTTGGGTTGCCAGCAGCGAGGCCAAACCTAGCAAGGAGAGTAGATGGGTGGGTTTCATGCGGAGGAAGACGGAAGGTTAAAACTCGGGACTGTATTACCATAGTCGTTCAACCGGGCTGTAGCCCTAGCCTGGGTGCTGCCACCGCGTTGAATCCGGCGCGAAACCCAACAAAAAAGCCCGGCTCTGGAGCAGAACCGGGCTTTGAATACACGAAATAAGCGAGCGGCACTACAACCTAGGTTTGCCTATAACTTATTGGTTTCTACCGCTACTGTGCCGCGCAGATGCGGGTCGTATTCTACCTTCCACACTCTGTCGTTCATGGAATTGGCATCGAGCCGGGTTACTTCGCCGACCCGGCCATCGGTAATGATTTCTAAGCGCAGGTGCGCATTTGCTGGGGGTCGGTTGTCGAAAAGAACATTTTTGAAGGAAACCGAAGCTTCCACATAATCCATGCGCCCAAAGGTGCCGATGGTGTACGTTTCGTTTATCTTATTTCCGAACGCTTTGTAGAGCGTGGGGCCCGGATTGTGGCCCCGGTCCCAATCCAGTACCGAGCGCACCGACAGCTCAGCGCCTAGCCCGCTCATATTCTGACCGATAACCCGCACTTGTACTACGTGACTACCGGCGGGCGGGGCGACGGTCTTGGTGGCGTTGTTGTCGTAGGTTAGCCAGGAGAGTTGCGGAACTAATAGCAGATAAGCGAAAGTAGATACTGTTTTCATACTACGAATATACAATAAATTCACAAATGCTTCATAGTCGAGCAGATACGTGATTTTCCGGGCCCGCAGGCCCGCGCCGCGGGGCATTCAGCTGCGTCCATTCAGCAAGCAGAACCGTAGTCTCTACGGATTCGGGCACTCACCCCAACCCTTTCTTGCCGCCTTCGTTTCTGAAAGCGAGCCGTCAGCTACCTAGCCCAGGGCAGCGGTTCTTTCACTTTTATCTCTACTGCTATGTCCACAAACTCCAACGTTGCCGATACGCTCAACGAGCTAACCCTGTTCATCAACGACCGCATCGAAGGCTACCGGCACGCGGCCGAAGACAGCAAAGATCCCGAGCACAAAGCCTATTACCAGCAGCTGGTCAGCCAGAGCCAACAGTTTGCCAATGAGTTGAATGGCTTCGCCAGCAGCGCCGGCGGCAAAGCCGAAACCGGCACCACCACCAAAGGCAAATTCTTTCGCGGCTGGATGGACGCCAAGGCCCTCGTGACCGGCAAAGACGAAAAGGCCATCCTCGACTCCAACGTGTACGGCGAAGAGTGGGCCCTGAAAGCCTACCAGGATGCGCTGGAAACGCACGACCTGCCCGCGCCCGTGCGCCAGGCCGTGGAGCGCCAGTACCAGGTTTCGCAGCAGACCTATCAGAAGCTTAAAAGCCTCGGTGGCGTGAGTCACCCCTAAATTTTGCTTTCTTGCACCGGAAGGCGGAAGCTGAACCCTAGGTTCGACTTCCGCTTTTTTCGGGCCTGTGCCCGAACTTAGGTTTCACTTTTATTTCGTCCCACTTTCCTTCATGGCTTTCGAATTCAAACCTTACACACCCGCGCCCGAGTTCAAAACCCAGGCTGCTTACTTTTCGATGGAATTTGCGCTCGATCAGGCGCTGAAAACGTACTCCGGCGGCCTGGGCTTCCTGGCTGGCTCGCACATGCGCTCGGTGTATGAGCTGAAGCAGAACCTTATCGGTATCAGCATCTTGTGGAGCTTCGGCTACTACGACCAAGGCCGTAACGAAGACCAGACGATGCGCGCTGACTTCCGCCAGAAATCGTACTCATTCCTGGAAGACACCGGCCTGGTTTTCCCCATCACCATCCACGATACAGAGGTGATGGTGAAAGCCTTGTACCTAGCCCCCGACACGTTCGGCACGGCCCCGATGTTCTTCCTGACCACCGATATTCCCGAGAACGACTTCATCTCGCGTACCATTTCCCACCACCTCTACGACGCCGACACGGCGGCCCGCATTGCGCAGTCGATTCTGCTGGGCGTGGGCGGTGGCAAGCTGCTTGATCTGCTGGGCGTGAACGTGGATGTGTACCACCTCAACGAAGGACACGGCCTGCCCCTGGCGTTCTACCTCTACGAGAAGCACGGCCGTCAATTGGCCGAGGTACAGAAGCGCCTCGTGTTCACGACGCACACGCCGGAGCTGGCTGGTAATGAGGAGCATCCGATGAGCTTGCTGGAGAAAATGTCTTTCTTCGGTCCTGTTCCCGCTGACGAGGTGCGTAAGGTAGCACGCGTCGAAAATGATGCGCTGAACTACACGCTCACGGCGCTGCGCTTCTCGCACATTGCCAACGGCGTATCGAAAGTGCACGGCGACGTAGCCAACGAAATGTGGGGCCACTACGAAGGCATCTGCCCGATCATCCCCATCACCAACGCCCAGAACGGCACCTACTGGCGCGACAAAACCCTGCACGAAGCTCTCGAAGCCAACGACGACGCGGCGCTGAAAGCCCGCAAGCGCGAGCTGAAGCAGGAGTTTTTCAAGATTGTAGCCGACCAGACGGGCACCCTGCTCGACCCCGACAAGCTGACGGTGGTGTGGGCCCGCCGCTTCGCCGGCTATAAGCGCGCCGACCTGATTCTGCACCACTTCGAGCGGTTCCTGAAGATCATCAACGACGCCGACCGGCCGGTGCAGGTGATTTGGGCAGGCAAGCCGTACCCCAAGGATTACGGCGCTATCAACCTGTTTAACAGCATTATCCGTCGCGTGAAAGGGCAGAAAAACTGCGCCGTGCTGACGGGCTACGAGCTAGCTTTGTCGGCCTACATGAAGAAGGGTTCGGATATCTGGCTGAACACGCCCCGCTTCCCCCGCGAAGCGTCGGGCACCAGCGGCATGACCGCTGCCATGAACGCCAGCCTGAGCCTGAGCATCGCCGACGGCTGGATTCCGGAGTTTGTGCGCCACGGCGAAAATGGCTTCCTCATCGGGCACACCGACATCAACCAGCCCGACAACGTAAAGGACGACATCGAGGCCACGAACCTGCTTGATGTGCTGGAAAACGAAATCGTGCCGCTCTACTACGGCCAGCCCGATCAGTTTCTGAACATCGCCAAAACCGCCATGCGCGAAATCGAGCCCGAGTTCGGCTCCAACCGTATGGCCACAGAGTACTACCAGAAAATGTATAACGTGAAGTAGAACCGTAGCGCGAAGCTCCCGCTTCGCGTATCGTTGAACGATATTCGTTGGTGCAGCACCTAGGTTTAGTCGTTCAACGATGCGCGAAGCGGGAGCTTCGCGCTACATCCTACTGCTCGTCAGAACCGTTTGCAGTACGGCCCACACGTTATCGGCTAATATCTTCTGCCCCTGCGCGTTGGGGTGTACGCCATCGGGTAGGTTCAACTCCCGGATACCGAGGACGCCTTGCAGCAAAAACGGCACAAAAGCGACGTTGTTCTTCTCCGCCAGGGTGCGAAACAGGGCTTTAAACTCGGCTGCGTACCGACCGTATTGGTGTCCGCCTAGCATGCTCAAATCGAAGGGAAACTCCAGGCCGACGAGCACGATGCGCGCCTGCGGATATTTCAGCCGCACCTGATCGATAATGTGTTGCAGGTTCTGCGTGGTTTCGCGCACCGGAATGCCGCGCAGGCCGTCATTGGCACCTAGCTCCAGCACAAATACATCGACCGGCTGGCGGGCCAGCACGCCGGCAAGGCGCTGCCGACCGCCGGCAGTCGTCTCGCCGCTTACGCCGTAGTTGAAAGCTTTGTACGGAAGCTGAAGTGAATCAAGGCGTTGTTGAATGAGCGACGGAAACGCTTCGCTGGCGCGGAGCTGGTAGCCAGCCGTCAGGCTGTTGCCGAAGAAGATGATGTTTTGCATACGAAGAGGCTGAGCTGCGAAAACCTGACGCACCGCACCAGCGGCGCCCGACGGCTGGCGAGCGGTGCCGAAAGCCAGCAGCAGCAGGAGCAGCAGAAAGCGTACGGTGAGAAAGGATAAAAGGCAGCGGAGACTCCAAGATTGAAGCCTACGCTGCCTTTTCGTTATACCGCAAGAAGATGCCCTAGGTTGGCCTACCCGCCAATCATCCCGAGCCCGAAGAAGAACAGCAGCTGCAACAGGTACACGAACGGCACCAGCGGGTTGCGCTTCACGAAGTAGGTGCGGTTGAAGTACACCTGAAGGATGAGCGCCAGCGCAAACCAGGCTTTGAAGTTCTGCATCGGGATAATGTCGTAGCGCCATGTCCAGAAGCCGTAGCGCACGGCCACCGGCTCGATGCACACATCCATGCCCACCACCAAAATGGCAGCAATGATAGCCCGCACGAAGCTAGGTACCCGCACGTATTCGGCCAGAATGCCGGCCATATAGGTCAGCATGAGCCAGTTGAGGCCGATGAGCAGCGGTACGCCCATCCATTTCCAGCCCAGTACCGCACCGTAGTCGTACTGCCCAAACAGCCGGCCGGTCTGCACGCCAGCCACTTCCACGAAGAAGCTCACCGCCGCCACCGTGATGCAGAAAACCACAAACGCCGCACTCCGGTCGGGCTGGAAGGCGAGCAGCAGCAGCATGGTAAGCAGCAGGTTCAGGGGCACAAACTGCAAATAAAAGCTAGGGTCCTGGGAAAAAGCCAGCCCCAAAAAGCCCGTGACGTGAAAAAGCAACAGCACACCCTGCGCCACGCGCAGCCGCCGATTGTAGGCGCTGGACGCGGTTAGCTGCGGCGTAGGAGCCTGTTGAGTTGATTCGGAAAAAGACATGCAGGAAATGTTGAATGCTTAATGTTGAGTGCTGAATTAACCTTACGGGATCAGGCGAATTTGTTCTGTGCCGTTATGAATCGACTGTCATTCCGAGCAGGGCGAGGAATCTGGGTAACGAACCTAGGTTGCTAAGCCCAGATTCCTCGCCCTGCTCGGAATGATAGGTTTAGCCCATTGTTTAAACCCCGACAAAATAGCGTCATTCAAAATTCAACACTTAAAGCTCAAAACTACTAAACCAGGTCGGCCACAATCTTGGCCGAGAGCAGGCACAGCGGAATCCCGCCGCCGGGGTGCACGCTGCCACCGCAAAAGTAGAGCCCATCGAGCTTCCGCGAAAAGTTGGGGTGGCGCAGAAATGCGGCCAGCGCGTTGTTGGAGCTGCTGCCATACAAAGCGCCGCCAAACGACGACGTGCGCTGCTCAATACCGCGCGGGTCCCACACCTGCTCCGCCCGAATCAGCGGCTCCACGGCGACACCTAGGTTCCGGCTCACTTTGTCGAGCACGGCCTGGCGGGTTTGCTGGATGAGGGCGTCCCAATCCTGGCCCTGGTGGTGGGGCACGTTCACCATCACAAACCAGTTTTCGTGGCCAGCGGGCGCATCCGTGAGCGTCTTTTTGGAGGTGATGTTCACGTACACCGTCGGGTCGGTGCTGACGGTTTTTTGCTGGAATATGGCGTCAAACTCCTGCTTGTAGTCTTTAGAAAAGAAGATGTTGTGCAAACCTAGCTCGTCGAACGCGTGGGCAATTCCCCAGTAATAAATCAGGGCCGAAGAAGAACGCGGCTGACCTAGGGTGCGCTCCGGCGCGGGCTGGTGGGGCAAGAGCTTTCGGTAGGTCGGCACCACGTCCATGTTGCTGACTACCACGCCCATATCGTACACATCCAAGGACGTGCGCACGCCCGTCACGCGTCCCCCGGCCGTCAGGATTTCCTCCACGGGTTCGTTGTAGTGGAAGCTCACGCCTAACTCCTCGGCCAGTTCCACCAGGCTGCGCGCAATGCTGTAGATGCCGCCTTCCGGGTAGAAAGCGCCAATGCCGTGCTCCAGGTGCGGAATCAGGCTGAGCGTGGCCGGCGCCTGGTACGGGTCGGAGCCGTTGTAGGTGGCAAATCGGTCGAAAAGCTGCACGAGGCGCGGGTCCTGGAAAGCCTTGGCGTGGCGCTGGTGCATGGTGCCCGTCAGACCTAGGCCCGGCAGCGCGGCCAGGGCTTTCAGCACGTCGGCGTTAAAATATGTGCCCGCCTTATGCAGCGACTTGTGCAGAAACGTCTTCTCGGTGGCGTGGTAAGCGTGGGCACTCCGGCTCAGAAAGCTCACCACGTCGCGGGCTGGCACACCTAGCTTGGCTTCGATTTCGGCGGCAAATTTCTCCGTATCGGCCCAGGCATTAAGGCGGGTGCCGTCGGCGAAGAAGTAGTGCGTGATGGGGTCGAGCCGCTCGTAGCGAAAGTGCTCTTTCGGGTCGCGCCCCGCCAGCCGGAATATATCGTCAACCAGTTGAGGCAGTGTAAATAACGAGGGTCCCGCATCGAAGCGGTAGCCGCCGGGCAGCTCAAACTGGTGCATCTTGCCCCCAAACGTATCGGCGGCCTCAAACACCGTCACAGCGTGGCCCTTCAAAGCTAGCCGCACGGCCGTGGCAATGCCCGCAATGCCGGCGCCAACAACGGCAGCGGGTTGTTTGAGAGAGGAAGCGAGTTTCGGTCGGGTCACAGCGTTTACTTAAGATGCACTTAGTATGCTTATAACCCGCAAAGCTCGCTTTATTCTTCGCGCAAGTGCATCAAATTGTAGTAAGCGGCTCTTTAGAACCTAGCTCGTTACTCCAGCCGGGCAATACGCTGGTAGCGCATTTGCGTGGGCTGCGCCGTATCGGCATAGAACACATACTTTGCCATCAGGGCTTCTACCTGAAAGCGCATCTCCGAGGGTCGTTGAGGCCCCTGAAAGTGTTTCATCTGCGAGAATGGTACTTCAGTAACGCTCGAGGGGTTATGCTTATCTATTAAGTACACCCCGCGTTCTGCATCCAGCAAGCAGTAGGTATGAGTTTGCCTTATGTAGTGTCGCGGCACGTCGTAACCAATAGTGCCCTCTGGGCCGTTGTAGCGAAATGCTTTCAGCACGCGACCTTTCAGGCTGCTTATAAACGCATTCGGCATGTTGCGGCGTGCTTTGTCCTCCACCCATTCCGGAGCGTAGAAGCCAGCCGTTTCCGTAGCATCCATCTGCGTGCCAAGTGCTTCGCCGGGTCGGTCATGGTACTCACCGTACTGATAGATGGTGCACAGCGTCGTGTCGCTCAAGGGGAAAGCCGCCAGCAGCTGCGCTTTCGGCTTCAACAGATTCACTGGGCGTTCGTTCAGGCGCAGCAGTTCCTGGCAGGTCAGCACGGTGCCGTCAGGCAGCAGGCGCGGCTCGCAGTCGGGACTCTCGTAGTTAGAAGTGTAGCTGGCAGCTAAGCGCCGCACCCTACCATCGAGCCCCAGCACGATGACGCACTCCTGCCACACGTCGCTGTAGGGAATACCGACATCGAGCAGGAAAGCCAGGGTTTGGCTCGGGGCGTGGTAGCCGATGAACCTAGGTCGCTCCGGGTTGCTGACCATCACCACGTCGCGGCTGAGCACGTTGTAAAAATCAGCCTTGCGCAACCGTCGACGAAACACTTGCCGTCCTGCTGGGTCGAGTAGCGTGATAAGCTGGCTGCCTTCGTAGCCCTGCACGCTGCCGTCTTGAGCAAAGGCGCTCGTATCGGCGGCAAAGGTGGGCCCTACCACGCCTTCCGACGTTGTTACCAGCGGCTTGGTCGAATCCGTTTCGGCGCGCAACAGCAATCGGTAGCGCTGCTGCCCGATGTAAAAAGTAGTATCATGGCCTTCATGGTAACCTAGGTGCGTCCGGCTGGCATCTACCGTGTCGGGCGCAGCTGGCTGAGCTGGCGCAGGCTTTAAAGCAGGATTCGTAACGGTAGTTTCAGCAGCTGCCTGCGAGGCAGATTCCGTGGTTTGTCGTTGCCCGCACGCTGTTATTGTTAAGAGTAGCAGTAGCGAAGGATACAGTAAATAGTGTAGCATAAAACAGTTAAGATAATTTTTCGGCGCAGAAAGCATAGCCTGGCCGAACCGAGTAGCAGTTAGCTAATCAATGTAGTTTTTCACCTTACGAAAGGAAAAACCTATAAAGCAAGGAGCTTGCCTGCTCCAGATAAAAATATAAATTTCAACCTATATTAACTGAGATAGGGAATGATTCGCTGGTCCAGAATATGGCTGATTGGCTGGCTGGTGTTTTACGCGGGCGTGCTGCCGAAGGCCGTGCCCATCTGCCTCGATTGGATGAGTCGTTCTTCCACCTGGCGCTTTAGCTGCGGCATCCTAGGTATGACGGTCTTAGCAGTGGGTGTGGCCTTTTCTTTGTACCAAGCCGGACGGGCGCTTACCCGCCATTTTTTCAACTAGCCTTCCACTCCTTTTCCTACGCTCTATGGCAGAATTTCAACTCAATCCAGGCCGCAGCTGGCTCCGACCGATTATCTACCTAGGTCTCCTGTTTGTGGCACTTATCGCCGGGTGCAGCCTGATCAAGGTTGAGCGCATCGACGCCGGCAACGTGGGTATCAAGGTAAACCTGGCCGGCTCTTCCCGCGGTGTCGACGACATCACCTACACCACGGGTTGGGTGTTTTATAGCCCTTTGAGCACGGCCGTGTACGAGTTTCCGATCTACACCCAACACAAAGAGTACGAGGAGTTTGAAGTGCAGAGCAAGGATGGTTCAGGGTTCGGCGTAGCACCTAGCCTCAACTACTTTGTGCAATCGGATAAGGTAGACGACATCTTTCGCCAGTACCGCCGACCGCTGCCGGCCATTGAGGAAGGCTTCCTGAAAACCGCCGTGTACGAGGCGTATCGCGTGGCCACCAACCGCTACACCGCCGACAGCCTCATCAGCAACCGCGGCAGCTACGAAGCGCAGGTGAAAGCCAACCTCGTGAGCCAGCTGCAAGCCATGGGCTTCACCGTTCAGCAAATCACCACGAAGCTGGAGCCGCCCGCGAGCCTGAAAGCCGCCATCGATGCCAAGAACACGGCCGTGCAAACCGGCTTACAAACCGAAAACCGCATCCGGCAGGCCGAAGCCCAAGCCCGCATCAACATCGCCGAAGCCGAAGGCCGGGCCAAAGCCATCCGCATTGCTGCCGATGCGCAAGCCTACGCCAACGAAAAGCAGCAACAGTCGCTCACACCGCTGCTGGTGCAAATGCGCTGGATTGAAGCCTGGGAAAAAGGCGGCAGCAACGTGCCGACGTATACTTCGGGTGGCGGTGGCGGCCAATTCTTGTTGCAGCTTCCGCCTGTTGGCAGTACGCCGAAGCAGTAGCTTATTGCTGCTACATAAAAGAGAGGCGTCACACCTAGGTAGGTGTGACGCCTCTCTTTTATGTAGTTCGAGTCTGATTATCCGACCGCCAGCACCAGCCCTTTCAAATACTCGCCTTCCGGGTGAAACAAGCTCACGGGGTGGTCGGCGGGCTGGGTGAGGCGGTGCAGGATGCGCGCGGGCCTGCCGGCTTCGATGGCCGCAGCCAGCACCGCACCCTCAAACAGCTCAGCCGAAACCACTTGCGAGCAGCTGAACGTGAACAGCAGCCCGCCCGGCGCAATGCGCTTCAGGCCTTCGATGTTCAGACGCTTATAACCCATCAGGGCATTGTGGCGGGCGGAGAGGTGCTTGGCAAACGCCGGCGGGTCGAGCACGATGAGGTCGTACTGCTCCTGGCTGGCTTTCATGAAGCTGAACACATCTTGGGCATACGCTTCGTGCTTGCTGGCCAGGCCGGTTAGCTCGGCGTTGCGGTCGGTGAGTTCGATGGCGCGCTTGGAGCTATCCACGGAGTGCACCAGCTCGGCGCCGGCTTGCAGCGCATAAGAACTAAAGCCACCGGTGTAGCAGAACGTATTGAGCACGCGGCGGCCGGGCGCGTAGCGGGCCAGCAATTGGCGGTTGTCGCGCTGGTCGATGAAGAAGCCAGTCTTCTGCCCCGTTTCCCAATCGACAGCGAACGGGTGGCCGTTTTCGTGCACGATGTGCTCAGCGCCGCTCGACTGGCCGAAGAGGTAACCGTTCTTCGCGTCGGGGGCAGCTTTGGCGGGTACCGTTTCAGCGCTTTTATCGTAGATGGCGCGCAGGTTTCCGCCGAGCACTTGCTGCAAGGCGACGGCTATTTGGGGGCGGGCGTGGTACATGCCGGCGCTGTGTGCTTGCAGCACAGCTACATTGTCGTACACGTCTACAATCAGGCCGGGCAGACCGTCGCCCTCGGCGTGCACGAGGCGGTACACGTTGGTTTGCGGGTCACTGCCGGTCAGACCTAGGTTTTGGCGCAGCTGGTAAGCATTGCGCAGCCGCTCTTCCCAAAACCCGGCGCCGGGCTCAGCGGCATCTGCACCGAAGCGCAGCATGCGCACGGCAATGGAGCCAGGCGCATAGTGGCCTACGCCGAGCGGCTCGCCATTGGCGGCCTGCACTGCTACCACTTCTCCTTCCTGGGGCTGCCCTTGCATGCGGGCAATAGCGCCCGAAAACACCCACGGGTGCAAGCGGCGGAGAGATTGGTCTTTACCAGGTTTGAGGGTGATGGTGGCGGGCATGAGCAACTGATTCGGAAATGAAAGCGACAAAGGTACATCCGCCGAAGCAGTTGCCGCCGCGCAAAGTTCCGCGGGCGCTGTAGTTGCACGATGTAGCGCGAAGCTCCCGCTTCGCGCTACATCGTGCAACTACAGCCTAATCCTAATCAGTTAAACGTACGCCGGTAGATCGGCTTGCGGTAGGCAAACTGCGCCCACATGGCCGGGTACAACAAGGCATCGAGCCAGCGAAAAGCGGTGCGGTATTCCAGGGCATCGACAATCACGCTGCCCTTTCCATCGGGTGCGGGCTCAATGAGGTGGCGGTGGCGCCAGAAACGCAGCGGCTTCGGCAACGTTTGGCCTTCGTCGATGAAGTAGTGGGTGCCGTCGGGTTGCACGCCGTCGTCGGTGATGAGGCTGGTCCAGCGCTGACGCAGGGGGCCGGTTTGCAGCTCGATTTCTACCACGTCGCCGCGGCGGCAACCGTCGAAGCGCAGCAGCTTCAGCTTGGGGAAAGGCGGCGCCAGGCTCACAAACAAAGCCTGATTGAAACCAGCCATAACCTGAGCAGGCGATTGACGAACGTGGGTGCGCAGAGTGACGTGCATAGCTAGGCAACGCAAGGTCAACCGTTTTGTTCGGCTTGAGCGAGACGAATGCAACGCCTCTCATTGCACGGTGTAGCGCGAAGCTCCCGCTTCGCGCCTCGTTGAACGACTTACACCTAGGATGCGGCAACGATAATCTTTCAACGACACGCGAAGCGGGAGCTTCGCGCTACATCGTACAACGAGACGCGCTACCTGCTATCTTACTCAGCTCCTAACCTAGCTCCACTGTGCCAATCCTCGACCACTTACCCGGCCGCACGCTCACGGCGCATGGCCGCGACTACTTGTTTTGCAGCGGCACCAGCTACCTAGGTATGGCCCGCAATGTAGCCTTTGCCGAGCTGGTGCAGGAGGGCATGCGCCACTACGGCACCAACTACAGCAGCTCGCGCCACTCCAACTTGCAGCTGGCCGTGTTCGAGGAAGCAGAGCAGCTGCTTCGCGCCCAGACCGGCGCGGAGGCGGCTCTTACCGTATCATCGGGTTACTTGGCGGGGCAGATGGCCGTGCGAGCCTTGGCTAACCACGGCCGTTTTGAGTACGCGCCCGGCACACATCCGGCCGCCTGGCTGGCCGAGCATCCAGCCGCTACCACCAACCCACCTTCCTACGACGCCTGGAGCCGGCAACTACTTGACAACCTAGCTTCCACGCCCCCGGAGCCCGTGGTTATCGTCAGCAACTCACTGGACCCGTTGCGGGTGAAGCGCTACGACTTCCGCTGGACCGCCGAGTTGCCCACCGACCGGCCCATCACCTTGCTCCTCGACGATTCGCATGGCTTCGGCGTTATTGGGCAGGATGGCGCCGGCATTATTTCCGAAATCCAAGTACCTGCGTCGGTGCGGCTGGTGGTAGTCAGCTCCTTGGGAAAAGCGTGTGGCGTGCCGGGCGGGGTGGTGCTATCCGACGAAACGTTTGTGGCGCAACTGCGGCGTAGCGGCTTCTTCGGGGCCAGCTCGCCGGTGGTGCCCGCCTACCTATATGCGTTTGTGCGGGCTACTGCGCTGTACCGGCAGGCGCGGGCGCAGCTACAAGCTAACCTAGCTCAATTTGCCGAGGGAGTTGAAGCCTTGAGCTTGTTCGATTTCGCCCAGGACTTTCCGGTTTTCTACACGCCGCTGAATGCGCTAGCGGCTTATCTGGAGCAGCACAACGTACTGATTTCCAGCTTTGTGTATCCCACCCCGGCCGATCCGTGCATCACCCGCGTGGTGCTCAGCAGCCTGCACATCCCCGACGATATTGCGCTGGTGGCGGAGCTGGTGCGCAGCTTCGCCGAGCATCTTCAGCAAGGCTAGGTATTGGTTTTCAAGCGCCTGCACGGGCAGCAAAGTAGCGCAGACTTTGTAGTCCGCACTACGACTGACCTAGGTGCGGACCACAAAGCTCGCACTACGTCAAGACTCGCCGGCAGGTGAAAGCACAACTTCATGTGTTAAACACTCGTCTTCTGTCTTATTGAACCCACTTCCTTCCAGCTCTAAAACCGTACATACCAGCCATGGCTCTTTCACCTAAACAACGATTAGTCAATCAAATAGCCCTGGTAACGGGGGCTAGCTCCGGTATCGGGGCTGGCGTGGCCAAAGCGCTGGCCGCCGACGGCGCTACCGTGGTCGTGAACTATCACCACGATGAGGAAGGCGCCAATAAAACCAAGCAGGAGATTGAAGACCTAGGTGGCAAGGCCATCACCATCCATGCCGATGTAAGCAAGGAAGAGGACGTGCAAAGCATGTTTAAGCAGGTTATCGATCAGCTTGGCACGGTGCACATTCTCATCAACAACTCTGGCCTTCAGGAAGATGCGAAGTTCCTGGACATGACCCTGGACCAGTGGAACAAGGTAATCAGCGTGAACCTGACCGGTCAGTTTCTGTGCGCCCGTGAGGCCGCCCGTGAGTTTGTGCGCCGCGGTCCGCAGCCCGAGATTTCCAAGGCCACTGGCAAAATCATCTGCATGAGTTCGGTGCACGAAGTTATTCCGTGGGCCGGCCACGTCAATTATGCCTCTTCTAAAGGTGGCATTATGCTGTTGATGAAAAGCATGGCCCAGGAGCTAGCCCCGCACAAGATCCGGGTGAACAGCATCGGGCCGGGCGCCATCAAAACGCCCATCAACAACGAAGCTTGGGAAACGCCCGAAGCCGCCGCTAAACTCCTAAAGCTCATCCCGTACAACCGCATTGGCGAGGTGTCCGACATCGGCGACGTAGCCGCTTGGTTGGCTTCCGACGAGGCCGATTACGTGACCGGCACCACCATCTTCGCCGACGGCGGCATGACTCTGTATCCGGGCTTTGCGGATAATGGGTGATTGTTGGCTGGTAGCTGCTAGCTATTCAAAACGATTAGCTGTCGGGAAGTCCTGAAAATGGCCTGTCATGCTGAGCCTGTCGAAGCATCTCTACCGCAATGGTAACTCCAATGCTTGTGCAACGAAGCAGTAGAGATGCTTCGGCAGGCTCAGCATGACTCAAAACGACTTTCTACCTAGCTTCACTAGCAGCTAACAGCCCTCAGCCAATAGCTAACAGCCGAATCATGACTCCAGAACACCAACGCTTGGCTGACGCCAAGGACAAGAAAGCTCCTTGGCGGCGCTTCGGCCCTTATTTATCGGAGCGGCAATGGGGCACGGTGCGCGAAGACTACAGTGCCAGCGGCGACGCCTGGAACTACGTGACTCACGACATGGCCCGGAGCTACGCCTACCGCTGGGGCGAAGAGGGCCTAGGTGGCATCAGCGACGATGAGCAGCTGCTGTGCCTGGCGTTGGGGCTATGGAACGGACACGACCCCATTCTAAAAGAACGCCTGTTTGGGCTGAGTGGGGCCGAGGGCAACCACGGCGAAGACGTGAAAGAGGTGTATTACTACCTCGACAGTACGCCCACGCACTCCTACATGCAGATGCTGTATAAGTACCCGCACCACGCGTTTCCGTACGCGTGGCTGGTGCAGGAAAACGCCCGTCGGGGTCGCGGCAAAACGGAATTTGAGCTGCTGGATACGGCCGCCTTCCACGAAGACCGCTACTTCGACGTGTTTATGGAGTACGCCAAAGCTAGCCCCGAAGACCTGCTGCTTCAGTACACGGTCGTGAATCGGGGGCCGGAGACGGCTACCGTGCATGTGCTGCCGCAGCTCTGGTTTCGCAACACCTGGGCCTGGGGCAAAGACGACTACCGGCCACAGCTCAGCGTAGCTGCGCCGGGTACCATCGCCGTGGAGCACCGCGAACTGCCCGACTTACGCCTCTACTGCGACCAGCAGCCAGAGTTGTTGTTTTGCGATAATGTCACTAATGCCCCGCGCCTGTACCATGCTGGGTCGTACGAGCGGTTTTTCAAAGACGGCGTCAACGAATACCTGCTCCACGGCAATCAGGCGGCCATCAACCCCGAGCAGCAAGGCACCAAGGCAGCTGTGCACTACACCCTAACGCTGGCCCCCGGCCAAAGCCAGACGGTACGGCTACGGCTGGGCAGCCCCGACCTAGCTTCGCCCTTCGCTGATTTCGACAGACTGCTCAAGCAGCGCCGCAGCGAAACAGACTCATTTTACCAGGAAGTTCAAAAGGACATCCAGAGCGCAGATGCGCGTAACGTGCAGCGGCAGGCGTTTGCGGGCATGCTGTGGAGCAAGCAGTTCTACTACTACGACGTGACCGAGTGGCTCGACGGCGACCCCGCCATGCCGCCCCCACCTAAGCAGCGGCGTGAAGGCCGCAATAGCGGTTGGCGCCACCTCAACAACGCCGACATCATCTCGATGCCTGACAAGTGGGAGTACCCGTGGTACGCGGCTTGGGACCTAGCTTTTCACTGCCTGCCGCTGGCCCAACTCGACCCGGATTTTGCCAAAAGCCAACTGCGCCTGCTGCTGCGCGATTGGTATATGCACCCCAACGGCCAACTGCCGGCCTACGAGTGGGCGCTCGGCGACGTGAACCCACCGGTGCACGCCTGGGCCACCTGGCGCGTGTACAAGATGGAGCAAAAACAAAGCGGCGGCCAAGGCGACACGGCCTTTTTGGAATCGGTATTTCACCGGCTGCTGCTCAACTTCACGTGGTGGGTGAACCGCAAAGACAATCACAACAAGAACATTTTTCAGGGCGGCTTCTTGGGGTTGGACAACATTGGGGTGTTCGACCGCAATGCGACGTTGCCCGCGGGCTTCTACATCGAGCAGGCCGACGGCACTTCCTGGATGGCCATGTACACGCTGAATATGATGCGTATGGCGCTGGAGCTGACCAAAACCAACCCCGTGTACCAGGACTTGGCTAGCAAGTTCTTCGAGCACTTCCTCTACATTGCCGGGGCCATGACTGACGCCGATAATGCCGGCCTAGACCTCTGGGATGACGAAGATGAGTTTTACTACGATGTGCTGAACACCCCTGATAAAGGCCGACACGCTCTGAAAGTGCGCTCCATTGTGGGGCTGATTCCGCTGTTTGCAGTAGAGGTGCTCGACGAGGATCTGCTCAAGGAGGCACCTAGGTTTGTGAAGCGCATGAACTGGTTTTTGGATAACCGGCCCCAGCTGGCCAGCCTTGTGTCGCGGTGGCAGGAGCCGGGCAAGGGCGACCGGCACCTGCTCTCGCTGCTGCGCGGCCACCGGGTGAAACGCCTGCTGAAGCGGATGCTCGACGAAGCCGAGTTCCTCTCCGAATACGGCGTCCGGGCCTTGTCGCGCTACCACGCCGAGCACCCTTACGTGTATCATACGCCCAAGCAGGACTTTACCATCAACTACGAGCCGGGCGAATCGGCTACCGACCTGTTTGGCGGCAACTCCAACTGGCGCGGGCCGATCTGGTTTCCGATCAACTTCCTGCTGATTGAATCGTTGCAACGCTTTTACCACTACTACGGCGACGACTTCAAGGTGGAGTATCCAACTGGCTCGGGCCAGTATTCGACACTACTGGAAATTGCCGATGCCTTGACGGAACGGCTTACCAAGCTCTTTTTGCGTAATGGTCAGGGCCAGCGCCCTGCTTTCGGCGGCGATAAGCGCTTGCAGACGGACCCTAATTTTCGCGACTACCTCTTATTTCACGAGTATTTCCACGGCGACAACGGCCGCGGCCTGGGCGCCAGTCACCAAACCGGCTGGACGGGGCTGATTGCCAAGGTGTTGCAACCTCGCATCATGCCGTAGGAACGCGCCACGGCGCGTTCTCGTCCGCGCCCGCATGCCCAATTTTGCATTGATCTGTCCAAAGAATTATCTAACCTGAGCTAACGGAGGGTCGTTCAACGCCGAACGCGCCGTGGTGCGTTCCTACATGCCTGTTATTAAATGACGTTTGACGCTACCATCACCCAGGATTTCAACCAAGCCGTAAGCCGTGAGTGGCTGGAAACCAATAACCTAGGTGGCTGGGCCAGCTCCACCATCAGCGGCGCACACAGTCGGCGCTACCACGGCTTGCTGGTGGCCGCCACTCGCCCGCCCGTCGATCGGCAGGTGTTGTTATCGAAGCTAGACGAAACGCTGATTATCGGCGGGCAGCGTCATGACCTAGGTTGTAATCAGTACCCCGGCGCGGTGCAGCCGCAAGGCTACCAATACCTTACGCAATTCCGGCGCGACCTTTTCCCGGAGTTTACCTACGAAGCTGGGGGCGTGACGCTACGCAAAACTATCGTAGCACTGGCTGGCGAAAACACTACGCTTATTCAGTACGAAGTGCTGGCGGCCGAGGCGTCTTTCACGCTAGAGCTGCTACCCTTCCTGGCAGGCCGCAACTGCCATGATTTCCGTCACGCCGATGACTCTTCGCAGCCCGATTTTACTCGCACCGATGACGTGTTTCAGATCAGGCCGCAGCCCAGCTCGCCGGATCTGTTTATCTCCGTGCCCGGCGCCACGTACGAACCTAGGTCACTGTGGTTCTATCAGTTAGAATATGCCGTGGAGCAGGAACGCGGTGAGTCCACCCACGAAGATTTATTCAGTCCCGGCTCGTTTTCTCTGCCTCTAGACCTAGGTGCTACGGTTCAGATTCTGGTTTCTACCAGTTCGCCGGCCGGGCGTGATGCAGCCGCGTTGCTGGCCCAGGAGCAGCAACGGCGCACGGCCTTGCTCCCTCCCAATGCCGCACCCGACAGCCTTCAGCGCATCTTAACTCTCGCCGCCGACCAGTTTATCGTACGACGCGGCGCTGATCTAAAAACCGTAGTAGCTGGTTATCATTGGTTTACTGATTGGGGCCGCGACACCATGATTGCATTGCCGGGCCTGTGCCTCACCACCGGCCGCCTCGCTGATGCCCGTCTCATCCTGCAAGCCTTTGCCGAATCGGTGAGCGAGGGGATGCTGCCCAACCGCTTTCCCGATTCGGGCGAAGCGCCCGAGTATAACACCGTCGACGCGACGCTATGGTTTTTCGTGGCCATTTACCACTACCGCCAAGCAAGCGGCGACGATGAATTTGTGCGCGAAACCTTGCTGCCGGTACTCCTCGACATTCTGGCCTGGCACCAGCGTGGCACCCGTTTCGGCATTCACGTCGCGGAAGATGGCCTGCTCTCGGCGGGCGAAGAAGGCCAGCAGCTTACCTGGATGGATGCCAAAGTTGAAGGCTGGGTCGTGACGCCGCGCCAAGGCAAAGCTGTAGAAATAAACGCTTTGTGGTACAACGCTTTGCGCATAGCTTCGGCCTTGGCCTACGATTTCAGTTCACCTGAAAAGGGGCAAGAGATGGAAGCGCAAGCCAGCCAAGTCTTCGCTGCCTTTCAACCTAGCTTCTGGAATGCCGACCTGGGTTGCCTCTACGACTGCCTCCCTCCAGATGGCTTACCTGACGCGAGCATTCGGCCTAACCAGCTCTTTGCGCTCAGCCTGCCCTTCCCGCTGCTCACCGGCGAACGAGCAGCGCAGGTGCTCGCCGTCGTCGAGAAGCACCTATACACGCCCGTCGGCTTGCGCAGCCTTTCACCCGAAGATCCTAGGTATCAACCCATTTACGAAGGGTCATTGCGGCAGCGCGACGGTGCTTACCACCAGGGTACCGTTTGGAGCTGGCTGCTCGGGCCGTATGTAGATGCGCTGTTGCACGTATACGGCCCAGACCTAGGTCGGCAGAAGGCCCGCCAGGTTTTGGATGCGCTGACCTATCATCTGCGCGAAGCCGGTGTAGGCACCATCTCCGAAATATTTGATGGGCAAGCGCCGCACCGGCCCCGCGGCTGCATAGCGCAGGCCTGGAGCGTGGCCGAAGTGCTGCGCGTGGCAGTTGAACTACAAACAGAATAGAAGCGCCTCACCCCCTAGCTCCCTCTCCTTTTCGGAGAGGGAGCTAGGGGGTGAGGCGCCTTGTAAGCATTAACTTAACCGATAACTTTCTCTTTATGCCTGCCCCCGCCACCTGGATTGACGTGACCACCACCATCGAAGATGGCATGGTACACTGGCCCGACAACGCGCCCGTTCACATCACCCACACTTCCAGCATTGCCAACGGCGATGCTGCTAACGTAACCAAGCTCTCGATGAGCGCCCACACGGCCACGCACGTCGATGCGCCGCTGCACTTCATTGCCAATGGCGACGATGTGACCACACTCGACCTGGCTACCCTGATGGGCCCCGTGCGGCTGGTGCAAATACAAGATCCAGAGGCTATTAAGCTCAGCGAAATCCAGGATCTGCCGCTGGCGCCCAGCGAGCGGGTGTTGTTCAAAACCCGCAACTCGGCCGCGGAGTGGGCTACAGCTCCTTTCAAAAAAGACTTTGTGGCGTTGGCAGCAGATGCCGCCAAGTTTCTTCAGGAGAAAGGTGTCATTTGCGTGGGCGTTGATTATCTGTCAGTTGGAGGACCAGAAGCCCACCACGCGCTGCTCGATAACGGCATTACGGTGATAGAAGGCCTGGCCTTGCAGCACGTCGAGCCAGGTGCCTACGAGATGATCTGTTTGCCGCTGAAGATCAAAGGCTCGGACGGCGCTCCGGCGCGGGTGCTGCTCAGGCAGTTGTAGCGCGAAGCTCCCGCTTCGCGTATCGTTGAACGATTACGTTAGCAAGACCTAGGTGCCAGTCGTTCAACGATACGCGAAGCGGGAGCTTCGCGCTACATCGTTCTACAGCAGCTTATCGGGCGTGATGGGCAGGTTGCGGATGCGCTTGCCGGTGGCGTGATACACGGCATTGGCAATGGCAGCCGCAGCACCGGTGACAGCGATTTCGCCGGCGCCGTGCGCGCCTAACGGGGTGTGTGGGTCGGGAATACTGAGTGCGTGCACCTCAATGCGCGGCAAGCCGACGGCAACAGGCACATGGTATTCGCTGAGGCTGGAATTCGGAATGCGGCCGTCGCGCAAGTCCCACTTGGTTTCTTCCCACAGCGCCATCCCGATGCCCATGGTCACAGAACCCAGGAATTGCGAGCGGGCGGTTTTCTCGTTCAGGATGGTGCCGCAATCGTACACACCCACCCAGCGCGACACCAGCACCTCGCCCGTATCCTCGTGCACGCGCACCTCGCAAAACTGCGCCCCAAACGAATGGAAAGAGTAGGCCATTTCTTCCAGCTTTTCCTTCAGAAAAGCTGGAAAGCTAGCCTGCGCTTCGAGGCTGTCTTTCCCTTCGCGAGCCAGGATAGCCGCGTAGGTTTCGCCCTGCGTTGGGTGATCTTTGTAGAACAGTCCATTGTCGCGGGCTTCGAGGTCATCGTAGCTAGCTTCGTGCAAAGGCGAGCTGGGGTGTTTCACAGCCAGGCGCAGCAACTGGCGCTTGAGGTCTTCGCAGGCTAGCTCCACGGCTCCGCCCACCGTGATGGTGGTAGTGGATCCGAAGCTGCCGTTCGCCTTGGGCAACAAGGAATCGCCATACTCAAAGCGCACTTTTCCGACGGGCAAACCTAGCTGATCGGCAGCATTTTGGGCTTGCACGGTAGCCGTGCCAGTCCCCATTTCGTGGGTGGCGCTCTGCAACACCACCGTGTCATCAATAGAAATATGGACCTTGACTTCGGCGCTACGCTTGTTGGCGGGGTAAAAAGCACTGGCCACGCCCTGCCCGATCAGCCACGGCCCTTCCCGCTGGCTGCGCGGCTCGGGGTTGCGCTGGTTCCAGCCAAACTTTTCGGCTCCTTGTGCGAAGCATTCTTTCAGGTGTCGACTCGAAAACGGAACGTGCATGGTCGGGTCCTTCCCGGGTTCGTTGCGTAGGCGCAGCTCGATGGGGTCGAGGCGCAGCGCGTAGGCCAGCTCATCCATCGCCGACTCCAGCGCAAACGTGCCAATGCCTTCACCTGGCGCCCGCATGAAGGTATTAGGCACCATATCGAGCCGCACCAACTTCTGCTGAATCAGGATGTTAGCGCTGGCATAGAGGTGGCGCGTGACAAAGGAAAAATGCTCGGCGAAGGTGTTGCTGGTGGAGCTGGCCGTGGTGCCGGTGTGAATCACGGCTTGCAGTCGGCCTTCCGCGTCGGCACCTAGGGCCACGCGCTGCTCGCTGGGTGTGCGCGGCCCGACCATGTAGAACATGTCTTTGCGCGGTAGGTCCACTTTCACCGGTCGGCCTACTACTTTGGCCGCCATGGCCGTCAGCCCGACGTGCGGCCACGCGCGGCCTTTGCTGCCAAAAGCCCCGCCCACGAAGGCCGAAACAACCCGCACGTTTTCTTCCGATAGCGCGAACATTTCCGAGAGCATTTTGCGCACCCCGAAGATGTACTGCGTTGAATCGTAAACGATTAACTGATCTTCGCCTTCCCAATAAGCCAGGGTGTTGTGCGCCTCAATGGCGTTGTGGCTATAGGGTGGCGTGGTGTAGGTATAGTCAATCTTGAACGGCGCGGCGGCCAGGGCTTCTTCGGCGTTGCCCTGCTTTACTTCGGGCTTCTCGTTCAGCACCTTTTCAGGCACGAAAGCCCGCGGCTTTTCGGCCACCAATGATAGCCGCGCTGGCTCAGCTTCTGCGTAGCTGACGCGCACCAGCGCCGCGGCGTGCTCGGCCTGGTCGAGGGTTTCGGCCACTACTACGGCCACGGGCTGCCCATGCCAGCTTACCTCATCTGTGTTGAGCACCAGTAGGGTAGTGGGTGAGGCGCTGGGCTCTTTGTCGCTGGGGTCAAACTCCTTGGTGGGGTGCCGCTTAGGCGCATTTTCGTGGGTTATCACGGCCAGCACGCCGGGCGCCTGCTCAGCGGCTTTGGTATCGTAGGCTACGATGCGGCCTTTGGCAATGGTGCTGCGCACGAGCACGCCATACGCCACCTGCCCAACTGGTATTTCGGCCGTGTAGCGCGCTTGGCCGGTTACTTTCAAGCAGCCGTCAACCCGGTCGAGCGGTCGACCTACTTCTTTGGTTTTCATCAGCTTACAACCTAGGCTAGGTGACGTTCGGTAAGGGTAGTTAAAGCCCGCACGATGGTGCGCTTGGCTAACTCAATTTTGAAGGCATTATGCTCGTAGCCAATGGCAGCTTGCAGCTCCGCTTCCGCAGCACGGCGGAAGATTTCCGCAGTAGGTTGAGCGCCCGTTAGTATTTCCTCTGCCGCGTGCGCCCGCCACGGCTTGTGCGCCACGCCACCTAGGGCTAGGCGCACATTTTTTATCTGACTATCCGCTACTTTCAACACCGCCGCCACCGACACCAGCGCGAAAGCAAAGCTAGGTCGGTCGCGCACTTTCAGGTAGAGCGAGCTGGTGGCAAACGGCGTAGCCGGCAGGTCAATAGCCGTAATCAGCTCGTCGTGACCTAGGTTCGTGTCTTGCTCGGGCGTGTCGCCAGGCAGGCGGTGAAACGCTTCAATAGGAATACTGTGCTGTCCATTAGCACTTTGCACTTGCACCGTCGCATCGAGGGCTGCCAGCGCCACCGCCATATCCGAGGGGTGCGTGGCAATGCACTGCTCGCTGGTGCCCAGAATGGCATGGATGCGGTTGAAACCCCCAATAGCCGCGCAGCCCGAGCCGGGTTGGCGCTTGTTGCAGGGCGCTGTGATGTCGTAGAAGTAGTAGCAGCGGGTGCGCTGCAAGAGGTTGCCAGCGTTGGTAGCCAGGTTGCGCAGCTGCGGTGAGGCCGCACTCAGAATGGCCTGCGTGAGCACCGGATAGCGCTGGCGTACAAGCAGATGGTTGGCCGTGTGGCTGTTGCGCGCCAGGGCGCCGAGGCGCAGGCCGCCGTCGGGCAATTCTTCAATCTGGCTGAGGGGCAAACGGTTGATGTCAATAACCTCATTCGGCCGCTCGACTTCTTCGCGCATCAAGTCTACGAGGTTGGTGCCACCGCCGATGAACTTGGCTTCCGGGTTTTGAATAGCGGCACCAAGCGCGGCGCTAGTATCAGCAGCGCGGGTGTAGGTAAAAGCTCTCATGCTTACTGGCCCTTTTGCTGCTCGTACACGTCGCGGATAGAATCCACGATACCTAGGTAAGCGCCGCAGCGACAGATGTTTCCGCTCATCCGTTCCCGTATTTCTTCATCCGTCAGGTCCACTTCCGCTTTCGTCAGATCGGAGGTCGCGAGGCTGGCGTCGCCTTGCGCCACTTCCTTCAGCATGGCCAAGGCCGAGCAGATCTGGCCCGGCGTGCAGTAGCCGCACTGAAAGCCGTCGTGCTCGATGAAAGCGGCTTGCAGCGGGTGCAGGTTGTCGGGCTGACCCAGGCCTTCGATGGTGGTAATTTCCTGGCCCTCGTGCATCACAGCGAACGTTAGGCAGGAGTTAACCCGCTCGCCATCAACCAGTACCGTACAAGCACCGCAGGCGCCCTGGTTGCAGCCTTTCTTGGTGCCGGTCAGCCCAATGAACTCGCGTAGAGCGTCGAGTAGGCTCACACGCGACTCCAGCTGCAAGTGGTAGTCGTGCCCGTTGATGCGCAGGCTGACCGGAAGAAGGCCAGGGTCCGCAGCGGCAGGCGGCGACTGCCCGCCGCGGGGAAGATCCCCGCGCAGGATTTGCTCGATGGAGAAGCTCATAAGAGGGGCTGAATAGTAGTTGACCAGAACGAAAGCGCGTGGCAATAAAGAGCTTACCTGTGCTCCGTGCATCTACTTCCCGGTAAGTCATAAGGTTGCTACGAGTGAGTTTACACACGTCTTTATGTGAGGCGCCGCCTACCTCTCCGACCAGCAGTGCGTTTTTTAAGGCCGCAGCAAGTAGCTACCGGTAGTACCTAGCTTTTACCTGGCTAGGTATTTTTCAATTTCTACTTTGCATTGTCTCACTATTAACGTAAACTACTCACTCTTAACCACCTACACCATACCAAACCTCCAGAAAACTATGCTCCGTAACCGTACTCCCTTTCGCTGGCTCCTGCTTTTGTGGCTGGCCGTGCTGGCCAGCTGCGACATTTTTCAGAACGATCCGCCTACTCCGCTGCCTACCCCGCAGCCGGATGGGCAGGAGCTGTTCGTGTCGGCCGACCTGATTGCGACGGTGCCCAAAGTGACGCTGCAAGGCCTGGCCGTATTGTCGGGGCTTGGCAACTTTGCGCCTTTCGCCAAGTACGACGTGACGTTCTACCGTTTCGTGTATAAAGTCAAGTACCAGGGCCAGGACATTCAGGCGTCCGGATTGCTCGGCATTCCGCAGGGCACGCCCACAGCGCCGGCTCTGCTCAGCGCCCAGCACGGCACTATGTTCAAGCAGTCGGATGCGCCCTCCAACTTCCCAAATACCTTCAGCGGCTTCGAGCTGTTTGCCTCCACCGGCTTCGTCACGGTCATCCCCGATTTTATCGGCTATGGCATCTCCAAGAACATCTTTCACCCATATTACGACAAGCCAGCCAGCGCCTTGGCGGTGGTGAACATGGTGAAGGCAGCGCAGTATTTTCTGGCAACCAAGAGCGTGGCCATCAACGACAACCTGTTTCTGGTGGGCTATTCGGAAGGCGGCTACGTGACGATGGCTGCGCAGCAGGAAATCGAGACGCACGCCGGGCATAACCTGGCCGTGACGGCCGCCGCGGAGGGCGCCGGCGGCTACGACCTCACCGGTTTTATGAACCTAATCGCCACCGTGCCTACCTATGCCAGCCCTTCCTTTTTGGCGTTTATCATTCAGGCGTACAACACGACTTATACCTGGAACCGGCCGCTGACTGAGTTTTTCCAGGAACCGTACGCCGGCAAGATTCCGGGCCTGCTGAATGGCACCAAAACCACCGATGAAATCAATGCGGAGCTGACCACCAGCCCGGCGGCGCTGTTCACCCCCACGTTTTACGCCAACCTGAAAAACCCGAACGGCGAGCTGGTTCTGAAACAAAAGCTAGCTGACAATGGCTTCGGCGACTGGGTGCCAGAGAGTCCCACGCGCCTCTACCACGGCACCAATGACGAATCGGTGTTCTACCAAACCTCCGAAACGACCTTCAACCGCTTCAAAGCCGCCGGCGCCACCAACGTCGAGTTCTTCCCCATCCCGGGCGGCATGCACCGCACCAGCATCGAGCCGATGATGGTGAACGCCCTACCGTGGCTACAGTCGCTGGATAAGTAGAGGTTGAGGAGCTAGGAGCTGGAAGCTAGAAGTGAGGAGAGAACGTCATTCCGACGGCAGGAGGAATCTCGCGTGCAATGGTAATCCAATCGTTAGGGTTTACTACTACAACCTCAGCACGCGAGATGTCTCCCGTTGGTCGACATGACGTTCTCTCCTCACTTCTAGCTTCCAGCTCCTTCCTTTTTTACAGCTTAAACTGAAAGCTCACTTTCACCCCAAAATCCTTGGCACCAGGCGAGTTGCGGTAGGTGAGGCGGTGCAGGAAATCTACGCGGGCTATCTTGAAGATGTTTTCCACGCCGTAGCCGACTTCGGCATAAGGCAAGTGGCCCAGTGACTGAAAGGTAGGCAGCGGCTCGCCCCCCAGGCTGACGGGCGGCGTGATGGTGCGATTCGCTTGACTTACGCCACCGTAGAGAATATTGCCGGTTGCTACCAGACGCCAGTTCAGCTGCTTAAGTGCTGGAATGCTGTTCACCAGGAAGCCTTCGAAGTGGTTTTCGAACTGAAAAGACACGTACCGGTCGCTCACAAACTCGAAGTAGCGCATCAGGTTGAAGGCACCCACGTTGTAGAACGGCGACTGGTTGCCGAGGTGGGATTTCAGGATGGGATACGGCACGGTGCTCGGGATGTAGCCCGCGTCGAGGATGTAGTCGGTGCGGCCAAGCTGGCCCAGGCGCACGCTTTGGCTAACCTGAAAGGTGAGCTTGTGGTACTTGAAGTCGCTGCTCAGGAAGTTATCCAGACCTAGGGTGTAGCGCAGCGTAAACACGGGCCACTTCATCAGGCCCATTGCGTAGCGGCGGTTCTGGCTCTGCACCAGCACTTCGTCGCGGGCGTAGCGCGATTCCAGGACAAGCTCCGACAGGGAAAACTGATCGGCAACGGGCGCGCCAGGCGTCCGGTCGTCAGTGTAGTAGGCAAAAGGATACAGCGGATCGAAGTTCTGCTGCCGCAAAGTCACTTTCTGCGTGAAGCCCCGAAACAAGTCGCTTTGCAGACTGACTGTGTTCAGATTACGCATCAATGGGCGACTGCTGCTGATGTTGCCCAGGCGAGCGGCGGCTTCAAATAACGGGTTTTCCAGTCCGTAGTCGTTGTCGAGCAGCGCCACTTGGTCGAGGTCGTGGCGGCGCTCGGCCGTCATCACCGTCCAGTTGTCGCGGTTCAGGATGCGGCTGACCCGGACGCCGTACTTGAAGCGCTGGTCGCGGGTGCCGTAGGCACCGTAGGCGCGCACGAGCCAGTTGCGGCTTAGCTCAGGGGTGGTGCGAAAGCCAAAGCGGAAGCGGCTTCCCTCGATATTGTTGAAGCCGTACGTGCTCAGCACCGGACCTAGGTCGAACAAGCCCACGCGCTTGTAGCCGTTCACAAACACATCGGCCAACTCCATCACCGAGTGCACGGCCGGCAGCTTCTGCACCGAATCGAGCACGGCCAGCGTGCGCGCATCCTCCACCGACAACGAGTCGGGCCGGTTGTTTTCCCAGAAGCTTTTCGGCGCGTCATACGCGTCGGGTGCCGTCTCCACCGGCCGGTCGTAGAACGCCAGCGGCTGCGGATGGTTTACCTCGAAGTTCTGGTTTACCGTCGTGAACTTGGCCGTGATGCCGGCCAGCTGCTTGCCGCCGGGCTTCAGCCCAATGAACACGCGCGTGCGAGTCGGCAGCCACGGACCCGCCACCGTGGGCGCCAGATCCTGATACACCTGTATCTGGCTCACAAAGTTAAGGTTAGCCTCGGGGCTCACCGTCAGATCAACACGGCGCAAGGCGTAAGTTTCGGCCGTAATCCAGATGGTGCCCGTGAAAGCTAGGTCATGTGGCCGGCGCGGCGTTACGCCCAGCTTGTAGCACCAGTCTTTGCCCAGATAGACGGAATCCTGTAGCTCGTATTCGTAGGTAAACTTCCAACCGTCGGCAATGGGCGAGATAAAATCTTTGCCTAGCAACTGCTGCCAGTTCGGGTAAAAGTCCCAGTCCTGAAACGACGAACCTAGGATCTGCGACAGCACCGAGCCGTCGCGTGGTGCCATGCCCCGCAGCTGGGTGTGTCGGATTTCCTCGCGCTTGCGCCTGGGCTCGCGCCGCACGTAGTAGCGAGAAAGCACCTCAGAGGCAAAAATCGGCATGATGGGTTTGCCGTTCGCGTCGCGGGGCTGACCTAGGCTATCGGCCACGGCTGTCATCTGGCGCAGCAGGCGACGCTGGGTTACGCGCTCGGGCAGGTTGTTCACTGCTACTTCCACGCGGTTGTAGCTGTCGAAGGCAAACGCCTCCAGGTAGCGCTTATCGTTTTGGGGCCGGTGCGACTGCACCCGGCGCAGAATCTCGTAGGCTGGGTTTTCGGTGGGCCGCACCGTCACTTCCCCCAGGGTCACGCCGCTATTGGGCAGGGCGAAGTTGATGGTTTGCTGAAAATCAGTGGTAATGCGCTTCTTCTGCACCTTGAAGCCCATGGCCGAAGCCGCCAGCGAATCGGCGCGCTCGGTGGTGGCCAATTCGTAGCGGCCTTCCGCGTCGGCCGTCACGCCCGCCGAGGTGCCGGGCAGAAACAGCGACGCAAATGGCACCGGCTGTCCGGTCGTAGCTTCCGTTACCTGCCCGCTCAGCACGATGCGCTGAGCCCAGGCCGGCGAGATGCCGGCCACGAGCAGCAACAGTAAAAGCAGGAAGGAAACACTTCTCATAAGTCAAGCAGACAAGCCCACGCGCAACGAGCATAGTTCCCAGCTTTGAAAGATACGCATTCGACCGCCGGAAAAACTAGCTATTAGACGAATAGCCGCCCGCAGAGTTTTCGCTAATCAACTGATAGTCTTCTTATCATTCGTTGCGAAGCTGCTGCCTGAACCTAGGTCAGACAGTAGCTGCTGAGGGTCAGAAAGCAAAAAGAAGCCCAAGTGGGCTTCTTTCCTACTGTCCTTACTACCAGAACGTCATTCCGACCAGGAACGTCATTCCGACGATAGGAGGAATCTCGCGTGCAATGCTAATTCAACCGTCAAGGTTTACCACCACAACGACGCCACGCGAGATTCCTCGCAAAGCTCGGAATGACGTTCTGTTAATGACGTTCTGGTGGCGAACGCCAGATTTCTCCCGCTGACCGGCTTAGAAGCACTCTTCTTTGGTCAGGCGCTCATTCAGGAAGATACCGGCCTGGGCTCCTTCGGCGGCGGCAATCACGGCTTGTTGCGAACCGGGCGTCATGTCGCCGGCTGCGTACACGCCGCGCACGGAGGTTTGCACGTATTTATCCACCCAGATAGCGCCCTTGCTGGTCATGCGGCAACCTAGCTGCTCGGCGAGCGTGCCGCGCTGGTGCTGATTTGGGTGCACGAATATGGCTTGTCGCTCCAGCTCTTCCCCATTTGCAAAGACGATGCACTTCAGGTCGCCCCGCTTATTGCCTTGCAAGCGCGCAATGGGCTCTTCCCGAATCCCGATATTCTGAGCACGCAGCCGCTGGCGGGCATTTTCGGAAAGACCGCCGGGGCCATCGGTGCACACCACCACATCGCGCGACCACCGGCTTACCAGCAACGCCAAACCGGCCACGGTTTTGCCGCGGCCATATACAGCTAAGGCCTGATCCTGCACTTCCCAGCCGTGGCAATACGGGCAGTGCAGCACGCCCCGGCCCCACAGCTCGCGCATCCCGTCAATGGGCGGCAGTTCGTCGTCGACGCCCGTGGCTAGCAGCACCTTACGCGTGGTGATGGTAGCCGGTCGGCCCGATTCGCTATCGGCAGTAAGGGTAAAATGGTGGTCTTCGGCCGCTATCGTCAGCACGCGCCCCGGCCGGATCACGACGGCCGGATACGGCTCCAGCTGTTTGCGCCCGATGCGCAGCAGTTCCTGCGGCAGAATCCCGTCCCGGCTCAGAAAGGCATGTACGCCTGGCGAGGGCGCATTGCGCGGAGGACCGCCGTCGCAGACGAGCACGCGCCGACGGCACCGGCCCAGCACCAAAGCCGCGCTCAGCCCCGCGCAGCCGCCCCCCACAATCACGACATCGTAGTCGGTGGTGGGCATTGAAGAAGGTTTTTTCCGGCGAACGGGAGCAGAAGAAGTAGCCATAACGCAAATAGATTCGGCCATCTACAACGACAAATCAGGCTGCGGGTTCGGAAGGAGGAGCTAGCTGCGGGCCACATACCTAGGTTTGCAACTCGTTCCAAACAAAAAAGTCCCGCCATCGGGCGGGACTTTTAAGATAGTTGCGCGAAATGTGGTGCTTAATTCTGCTTCAGCAGGCGCTGAGTTAGCAGGGTGTTCTCACCCCGAATGACGAGCAGGTAGGCACCGGCCGAAACACCCCGCAGGTCGAGGAGGTGACTCTGACCACCTATTAGCTGCTGCACCGAATACGAGCGGCCGGTCAGGTCCGTCACGCTCACCGAGTACGTACCGGCAGGCAGCATTGTCAGGTCCAGGGTTGTTTCCGTCGTAGCGGGGTTCGGGTACACTCCTACTTCCGTTGCGGCAGCTGCCGCCGCGAAGCTCACGGTGCTCACCGGCGAGAAGCTTTCGGCCCCATCAGCATCTACCTGACGCAGACGGTAGTAGAGGAGCTGACCGTGGCGGGCAGCGCTAGCCTCTACGAAGCGGTAGCTGTGGACGGCCGTGCTCGTGCCATGGCCCTGCACCTTGCCTACCTGCACGAAGTTTTTACCATCTGCGGAGCGCTCCACGGCGAAGTGGTCGTTGTTTTTCTCCGAAGCGGTCGTCCAGCTTAGCACGGCATCGTTGACTTTAGCCTGCACGAGGAAGCTAGTTAGCTCCACGGGCAGCGGCGTTGTCACGAGGAAGGCGTTGGCCGAGAATTCCGACGTATTGCCTACAGCCACTCCATTCACGAGTGTGGTACTCAGGGCAGTAGCAGTAGCCGTAATCTGCGCGCCACCCGTTTGCAGGAGCGACAGCTGATCGGACGTGAGCGGCAGGCTGAACATGAAGCGGCTGGCATTCGTCTCCGAGCCCGAGCTGACGGCCGAGGCGGCAATGCCGTTGGCCGACATGTTGCCCGAATAAGGTCCCCATTTCGAATCTAGGTCAGCCGACGAACCTTCCGTTGCGCTGGTCAGGTACGTTCTGCCTTCCCCGAACTTAGTAGGGTCATTATCGGCCAGGAAAATCTCGATCAGAGCGCCGGGCGGCGAGTAGCCGGTTACGCGCAGCACGCCGCCGTTGATGGTGGCCTGGGTGAACACCGGGAAGTTGAGGCGGCCGTTCGGACCAGTGGCCGTGCCACTATCCACGTTTGTCGTAACACCGTCAGGAGCAACCGCTACCGTTGTATTAGTCAAGTTGATACCTAGCTTACCGTTGCTGGTCGTCTGGTTTTGCGTGAAGCGGTTGCCGGAAGTGCTCGTAGCAGTACTCTGGAAGGCCACAATCGCATCTCCAGTACTTCCCGATATAATGTTCTTGCTGATCAGGTTGTTCGTACCAAAGGCAATGGCAATACCTGCGTCATCGGTGCTGCTACCAGAGCCGTTGCCGCGGATGATGTTGTTCGAGATGTTGTTATTCGTGTTGGCAGTAGTTGCTAGGTAAATTCCGAAACCTTTGTTGTTGTTGATAACATTACCAGTAATGGTATTGCCAGATACGCCAACCAGGTTGATACCATCTCCATCGCGCACACTGCCACTTACAGTGTAAGCAGTGCCATTATTGAACACGTTATTCGTGATAGTGATATTCGTTGCGACGGTAGCACTTCCAGCTGCTGTAGTAGTGCTGCCTTGTATCCGCACTCCGGCGCTGGCACTGTTCAGCGCCGTTACATCCGTGAGTACGGAGCCGGCTGTGGTAGCACTGCTAAAGGTCACAGCAGCGCCATCCGAGAAGATAGCACCAGTAGCAGCAGTAGCAACTGTGCCAGCAGCATTATTTAGCCCAATAGAAGCAATACGCGTGTTAGCACCCGTCACAAACAAGCCCTTCAAGCTGTTAAAGTCAACTACAACCTCCGGGTCAGTTGAGGAATCGCTGCTCGACGTGGGCGTGCTACCCGTTAAGGCAGTTTGGCGGGAGCCATCTAGGTTTGTCCTTGCGTCTACGATGTTTGGCAGGGCCGTCGTCAGCTTAATTGTTGCGATACCCGTGTTTGGATCGACGCCGCCACTTATGCCACTCCGCAAGCCAGGAGGAGGCGTGCTGGTGCTCTTACCATCGCCAATCATGAAGATAGACGTCTCGACGCCAGGGGTAGCCAGGCCTGTCTGATTCAGGTTTGTGTTCGACAAAGCGTTCGAGTTTGTAATGAATTGCGCCAGCGAGCCTTGCCCCGAAGAGTTGGTACTGCTAATAACGTCGAAGTTAAAGCCGAAGTCAACCCCGGTTACCGTAGCTGTTGTCGTAGAAGTAGAAGGGATTGTAATGCCTGTGATGGACTGGGCAGTCGTGGTGGTACCGTTGATGATATCCGCTAGCGTTTGGGTACCCGTGTTGGCCGGCGCATCTGTCTTGCTAGGCACCTCGCCGCCCACTTTATTAATGGCTCCGTTCGCATAGGTCTGCACAGGCAGCAAAACTGACGTGGTGGTTCCTGTGATACCAGTAGCAGTTCGTGCACTGGTCACGGATCTATTCACAACGCGTACTGTATAGCTGCCAGCGGGTTGGTTAGCCAGGTTGAAAGTGTATACGCCTCCTGCCGGGGTAATGGTAGTAGCGACAAACGCGCCATTGGCATCGTACAGCTCTACTACCGCATTAGCACGCCCCAACGTAAAGCTGCTCGCCGCCGTCGCTGCTGCTGTGTAGTTACGCCCTGCACCACCGCCGTAGTTTACGTCATCGAAAACGCGGCCGCTGATCGTGATAGTAGCAACGCTGGCGGGCGTAAAGGTTTCGCGCCAGTCGCGTTCAGTTGTGCCAGGAGTACCTAGGTTTGGAAACGACGTTGGCGTCTGCCCGTTCGTAGGGTTAGTAAGCGTGGTGTTGTTATCGAAAGCATCATCCAGACCGTCGCCATCAGCATCGACGCCGTTTGCTACGGTGCTGGCTACACCATCGTTGGTTGTGTCCCAGCCTTCTACTGCATCAGTGCGCGAGTCATTATCCGAGTTCAGGTCACGATAGTCGGGTAGGTCAGCGCCATCCGTATTGGTGATAAGTACGGCCGTACCCGCTGCTACGGTGCCGCCAGGCGTCGGGTCATAGGTGTTATCCATGCCGTCGTAGTCGGTATCGATGCCCGATGGTGCCTGGTATTCCGCACTAGCCTGCGCTTCGATGTTATCCACGATGCCATCGTCATCGGAATCGATATCCAAAAAGTCAGGACGACCAACGTTGTCAGTATTCGTGAGCGGCAGCTTCGTAACACCGCTCTCAGCCGCAGTTTCGGCTGCATCAGGCATACCATTGGCGCCTATAGTGCCGCCGATCCGGTTAGTAGTAGCTACGTAGCCCGTAGGGGCTGTGCCGCCGTTAGCCTCAATGGCATCCGGAATGCCATCTCCATCAGCGTCAACATCCAGGAAGTTTGGACGTCCGTCCAGATCCAAGTCGTACACATCGTTCACCCCGTCGCCGTTGATGTCCACGAAGTTGGCTTCGTAAGGATCCAGGTAGCGAGGCACGCCGGTGACCGTAATAGTAGTCGGATCGATACCGCCGCTTTCCGCTGTGTTCGTGATGCCGTCGTTGTCCTGGTCGATGTCCAGGTTATCGTTTATGCCGTCGCCATCCGGGTCACACACGTACGTGAACGTGAAGTCGCGGGTCTGCTGCTCCGTGTTGCCGTAGGTGTAGGTATTTACCAGATAGTTGTCACCAGCGTTAGTAGTACCAGTGGCTCCCCCCCAAGAGTGAACACCATTGATAGAAGACACACCCGCAGCCTGAACCCGTGGAGTAGCAGCAGCGTCAGGAAACAATGTAGTACTCAGGTTAGAATCATCCCAGTACAACACGTCGAAGCCTTGCCGGCCTGGTCGCACGTTCTGAATCCGGAAACCCCCTACGTTGTTCTCGGCATCGTAGAGTGGAAAGTTTACGGGTGCAATTGGAGAGATACTGTTTTTGAAGGTAAGCGTAACCTTCGTACCCGAGCTGACAACGGCGTTCAGACCATCAAGACCATTCCACTGAATACGGGAATTTCCCACAGGAATTGTCTGAGAGATGAGCACATCGCGAGTGCCAGCCTGGTAACCGACTGTGCCGTTCAGGTCAATAACAATGTTGATGTTACCGCCAAGCGCTGAGCTAACAAAAAAATCCATCACGCCACCGGTGCCTTTGCAGTACGACGCGGTAGAGACCACCTTCAGGTCAGGATCATCAGCACTCGGCCAGACTGTTGGATCGGGGTCATTTACGAAGTTGAAGTACTCTGGGTAGTCAAGCTCCGTCGTCTGGCTCTTGCGCGACATGGTAAAGTCGGTGGCACTAGCCGTAGAACCCTTGCTGTTCGACACGAAACGGAAAAGGTTTTGAGGGGCAAGGCCCGCCAACTCAAACTTCTTTACAAAGTACCGACCTACATTGAGAGGGCTCGGAATAAGCGGGTACATGTTGAAAGCAGCAGAGAAAACGTTCGATCCGCCACCGGATGAAAAAGCCCACTGCTTGCTGAACAGGCGGCCGGGCTTTTCCACGCCCGCATTATCCTTGACCGTGAAATCCCAGAAGTCGTACGTGGAGAAGCGCTGCGATTCAGTAAAGGCAGTATTATAGGTGCCTGTTGCTGTAAACTCCCCCTCCTGCACAAATTCAAACCATACATACTGTGTGGCACCTGTGCTGTTAGTATACGCAAGCGGCGTGTAACCGTTAGCTGGTAGTCCGCCTACTTTGGGACCTACGCGGTTCTGGACAGTATCGGCAATTACGCCGGCTTGCGGGGTTAGAAAGGCCGATCCGCGCAGGGCAGCAGTCGTATTGGCTGTAGATGAGTCGCGGTAGATTTTTGACACGCGGCCAACAGTACCTATTCCTTTACCATCGGCACTCCAGCGCGCGCTGATAATCAGGTTATGCTGGTTTACTGCTCCATTAGTTACGTTGTTGAGAGCATGCGGAATACGATGCACTCCGTAGTATACCGTCTCGCCGGGCTTGAGCAACACGTACATGCGTTGATCATCGGAATAGGTAAACTTGCCGTTGTTGGTATAGCCAGAGGGCTTCAAAAAGCCCTTTGAAACGTTCCCATAAGCCGCACCTACCAGGTTAGCGTCATGCTCTAAGTAGCCGGCACGTGTGTTAGCCGGGTCAGTCAAAGCCGCGCCTGGGTTGCGGTTTGGTGTGAGCTGCTTAGAGCCTTCTGCCCAAACACTCACTGGTATCAGTATCAACAAGAAACTGAGCAGCCGTAAAAATTTAATCATCGCTAAGTGCAAAAATAAATCAATAAGCATCTTCCAAAATCAAGAAACCAATTCCTGATTCTGGAAATGCTTATCAAATTTGATGCACTATTAAGCCAATTGGATGATTTTTTCGATCAAACAATAGTTAAACCCTACGAAAATCAACTATTATACGAATAATCAAAAATAACGGCAAAATCATACTAGTTGCTTATATAGAACGTCGGCCCAACTAGGGCTTGCCAGCACTACTTCTGCTAGCAAGCCCTAGTTGGGCCGACGTTATATATAATTAACCGACGTGCTATATAATTAACCTTAGCGTAAGCTACGCTTCGCCACGGCTGCTTTCCTGCATCAACTGGCGTAAGTCAGTACGTAATTGCTGCTGTATTAATAACTCTTCCAGAGGCAAGTGCAAACGGTACTTCCAAAAGTGCTGCGGATTAGCGGGCACGTTGATCTGTTCTTCCTGCGGATTAGCGCGGCGCACCTGCGCATCTAGCGCCAGCAGATCCTGCAATGGGAAGATGGCCCACATGGCCGGCGAAGCTAGGTGTTGCGCCAAGATTTCGCGGATAATCCACGGCTCGCACTCGTAAGGTGCTTGCTTGCCAAGGTGCCCGAGTTGGTGCTCGAAGAAGCGCTGCGTCAGGGTGCGGTCTTCTTCCCACCAACCGCGCAACGTGCTCATATCGTGGCTACCTGGGCTGACGACGGACAAGTAAGGCGCAGTGGCCGGGTTGCCGAACTCGACGCTGGGGTCAGAAGACATCCGCTGAATGTTCAGGCCCAGCATACCTAGCTCCCGCATCACGCCCGGCACCGAGGCGGGCACCATACCTAGGTCCTCGCCGCAGATGAGCATGTTGGTGGCATAGCGCACGGGCGGCAGCTTCACGAGACCCTGCTGCCGCCAGAACTCCTCGTGGCGACGGTAGAAAAAGTCGTCGTAGAGGTCTTTGAGGCGGTGGCGCGTGTGCTCATCCAGCTCGCGGAACGACACGCTTAGGTGCAGCGTAATGCGCGGATGGTAAAAGTCCGGCTCCTCGGCGGGCACGAACAGCACTTCGTTCGGGAGCTTATAGAGGTTGGTGCGCAGCCAGCGGTAATGCTCGGCGTTGCTAGGGTCGTCCTTGATCTTCTGCTCAAATACTTCCTCGATCTGCCGCTGGGTGCGTACATGCTCCTTTAGGCGGAAAATACCGTGGTCGACAGCATCCAGAAACTCTTCATACACAGCCTGCGTCTGCTCCCGGAAGATATCGGTGAGCATGTGCCAACGGATGTAAGGCTCGCACAAGCGGCCGTAATCGAACCAGCCGATGCGCTGCTCTATCTCGTGGCGGTGCAAGGGCAGAGCCGGCGCAAAATGACCTAACAGTCCCTCTACAGAGTGCCCCAGAATTTCCCAAATCCGGAAGAAACCTAGGATGTGGTCGATGCGCAGCGCATCGAAGTAGCGCGACAGGTGCCCCATGCGCTGCTTCCACCACGCGTAGCAATCTTCGGCCATTTGCTCCCAATTGTAGGTTGGGAAACGCCAGTTTTGACCCGTGAGTGAGAAGTCGTCGGGTGGGGCGCCGGCTTGGCGGTCCATGTGGTACAGCTCGGGTTGGGTCCAGGCATCCACAGAGTGGCGATAGATACCGATGGGCAGGTCGCCTTTCACCACCACGCCCTTGCTGCGAGCATATTCGACGGCATCGCGCAGCTGCTTATCGAGGTGAAACTGCGTGAAGAAGTGCAGGCCAAATTCGTCGAAGTCCGGCTGGTCTTCGCCCGTAAGCTCGGCGGCTATGTTTGGCGTGCGGTACTCCTCGGGCCACTTGTGGAAGTCGGCCGTGCCAAACCGGTCGCGCAACGCGGAGAAGGCGGCATACGGAACCAGCCAGGATTTCTGCTCTTCGCGAAACGCATGAAACGCCGGATCAGCCAGAAACCTAGCTTTTTCCTGTTGGTATAACAGCTTGATGAACTTCCACTTGGCGTTCATCACCGGCTCGTAGTCCACGAAGTCGCGGCCGTTTAGCTCGGTGCGCAGCTGGGCTAGCTCCTGCTGGTGGGCGGAGTTGGCCAGCTCGGCTACTGCCTCCAGATTCAGGTATTGCGGGTGCAGGGCAAACACCGAAATAGCCGCGTACGGATACGAATCGACCCAGGTGTGGGTAGCGGTGGTGTCGTTGATGGGCAGCACCTGCACCATCTTTAAGCCGGTGCTCACGGCCCAATCGACGAGCAGCTTCAGGTCGGGGAACTCGCCTACCCCTAGTCCCCGCTGGCTCCGCAACGAAAACACTGGCATTGCCACGCCCGCTCCGCGCCAGTTGCCGGTGGTATAGCGGAAACGCTCATCGGCCAGCACCCGCAAGGTTTTTTCATCATTCAGCGGCGTGATAAGGCGGTCGTCGCCACCCTCCAGCTCCACGATCTGGCGCGTTTCGGGGTTCCAGATGCCGTACTTGTAGCGGGTAGTTTGGTCGGGTTGAGCTAGGTTTACTTCGGCCGTCCAGGTCGGGTAGTGTGCATCGCTGAGCACCAGCGCCTGGCTGGCATCCCAGGCACCCAGGGCCGAGTCGGAGCCGAGCACGCACACTTGGTAGTTGGTGTCGACACGTGGCGCCAACAGTTGAAAGCGCACTGTTGGGCCGCTGCCTACAGCCTCGCTGCCAGATCTAGCCCTACCAGCACGGCGCATCAGCGCCTGGGTGAAAGCGGCGGTAGTCACCTCATTTTCAGGCTGAGCGGGCGGACGCCAGTAGTCTTCCAGCTCAATAGTTTCGTATTGCTGGCCATCGTAGTCGATGGTGCGGTTTGGTCCCCATTCCCACTGCGGCGTATCGTGCTCCATCAGGATGTACTTGTAGGTGACCGTGCCGGCAGCCGCATCCGGCAGCGTGATTTCGTGGTGCCAGCGGCCATTTGCCTCGTCGTATTGAAGCGCCAAGGCCTGGTCGAGTTGCCACTGACCTAGGGTTGGTTCGGAGCCGCATACCAGCAGGCGCTGGCCCCAGGCGGTGCGGTAAGGAAGAGAAAAGCGTAGAATCATGGACAAACAAATCGGAACGAGCGGAAAGATAGCAGACGCTGGTTGCGGTACGTGAAAACCGGCGAAAAGGCGTAGTTGAAGTCTGTTTTTGGCTAGCACAGCTTTGCTGGCATTGGGCTACGGATAGCGCGGACGTTGTAGTCTGCGCTACAGGTACGGCTCCAAAACCACCTTATCTCGAAGAAATCAAGTCGATGCAATGGTACAATAACAGCTTGTTGGCATTACTCCCGACTCAACAATAAGCTGAAGCATAAGTATCTAGCTCAGAAGCATAACTTCTGATGCCCGTTTTTCGTTGGCTCCACTGAACCTTAGCCTATCTGCGCCATTAGTACTGCATCTACATACGTTCGTCGCGGCCTTTACATCGTGTTGGGGCTGGTTGCTTTTGTGCTCCTACTCATCGTGGGTGTAGTAGTGGCACTACAGTTTCCGGCCACCCAGGATTTTGCCGCTCGCCAAGCCGAGAATTACCTGCACAAGAAGCTCGGCACGGAGGTTCGCATCGGTAAATTCCGGACGGATTTCCGCCATGCCATTTCCCTAGACAACGTCTATCTGGAAGACCAGCAGCAGGATACGCTCCTGGCGGTCGGTCACCTAGGTGTTGATATTGACCTGTGGGCCTTGACCAAGTCGCAGATCAACGTTAGCTCCGTGGAGCTGAACGACGGCACCGTGCACATCAAGCGCACCGAGCCCGACAGCATCTCCAACTACGACTTCATTGTCAACGCCTTCTCCACCGGCGACACCACCACGACCACGCCCGCCGACACCACCAGCAGCGGCTTCAAGTACAACATCGGCGATGCGCGCCTGACCAACATCTTCCTGACTTACGACGACCAGGTGGAAGGCATGAATGTGCGCGGCCGCGTGGGCGAGCTAGCCGTGAACATGGACGAGGTAGATGTGGATAAGTCTATCTATAAGATAGATAACGCCAAGCTGAGCCGCACGGGCATCAATATCACACAGAGCAAAACCGCCCCGCCCGACACGGCTGCCAGCGAGCCGCTCACGCTCACCTTTGGCCTGAATAAAGCCAACCTCGACACGGTGAGTCTGACATATCGCAACAGCCCGTCGGCGCAATACATTAATACCCAGATCGGGGCGGCGGAAATCACAGCGGATAATATCGACCTGATTAATTCGCGGGTTGACCTGAACACGCTAACGCTGCGCAACAGCAGCTTTGCCTACGCCCAGAATGAAAACGTACCGACTGAAAAGCGCCTGGTAAACCCTGCCCAAGCGGTGCGCGACCTAGATGAGTCGGTGGAAAAAGCGACGGGCCAGGAAGCTAGCTGGGTCGTGACGCTGAAGAAGTCGGACGTGAGCAGCCTAGCTGTGGCTTTCGATAACTTCGACGAGCCGAAGCAGCGCACCCGCGTACCGGCTATGGACTACAATCACCTGAAGTTCACCGATCTTAAGCTCAACACCGATAATCTATTCTACTCCGAAAACCGCACTACTGGCCGCGTAAACGAGTTGGCTGGTAAAGAGCAAAGCGGCTTCGAGATTGAGCACACTGAAGCCGACGTAGTATTCGACTCGGTGGAAACCCGCTTGGATAACCTAGATCTTATCACGCCGCACACGCGCATTCGCCGCACGTTGGCCATGCGCTATAAGTCGCTGAGCGGCATTGCTGATGACATTCCGAACCTAGGTTTGGAAGGTGACTTGCGCGAGACGCGCCTCGGCTTTCGCGACATTCTGTACTTGGCACCCGACCTAGCCAGCACGCCGCCGTTCACCACCGGCCCCGACCAATCCATTCTGGTGAGCGGCCTGATCAACGGACGCGTGGGCGACTTCCGGGTGCGTAACCTCGATTTCGTGGGCTTCCGCAACACCACGCTCAAAGCCAGCGGCCGGATTCAGGGTTTGCCGGAAGTTGACCGCCGCCTGTACACCGACCTCAGCATCCGGCAGTTCACCACTTCCGACGCTGATATTCGCAGTCTGGTACCGAAAGGCACAATTCCGACCGGCTACTCGCTGCCGCCGCGCATTGCCGCTTCGGGCACGTTTAAAGGTCGGCCCACGGCCATGGTGTTTGATACCGATCTGAAAGTAAACACTACGTACGGCAACGCCACGGCCTTCGTGAACATGGGCTCGGGCCCGCAGGGTCAGGAGCCGATTACGGCCCGTTTCAACGTGCAAGGGTTTGACGTAGGCAAGGTGCTGCGCGACCCGACCATTGGCAAAGTAACGACCAGTGGCACCTTCAATGGCCGCGGCCTCGACCCGGCAACGATGCGCGGCAAGCTGGTAGCAACTGTTCAAAGCGCACGCTACCAGAACTATACTTACCGCGGCATTGCCGCTACGGTGAATATCGACCGCAACCGCTACGTGATAGCCGCCAAGAGCCGGCGCGACCCGAACCTAGCTTTTGACCTGAACGGCACCGTGAACCTGCGAAACGCCAACGTACCGGCGTACGCCTTCAACGTGAACCTGCAAGGCGCTAACCTAACAAAGCTAGGTTTCTATACCGGCGGCGACCTGCGCGTTCAAGGCAACCTCACGGCCGATTTAAGTGGCGCTAGCGCCAACACCATCAACGGCACGTTCTCGGGCCGCAACGTGGTAGTAGTGCGTGATAATGTGCCGATTGCCTTGGATTCATTGGGCGGCAGCCTGGTGCAACGGCCGGGGCGCACAGAGTTGGTTTTCAACTCAAATCTGCTGAAGGCCAACCTAGCTGGTAACACGGCGCTCGGCGACGTAGCTACAGCTTTGCAGGAGCATATTGATCGTTACTTCGATCTGCCCGGCGTGCGGTTCCGGCCTGGTGGCCCGGCGCGTAATTTTGACTTCAGCGTTGCCCTGCTGGATTCGCAGCTCGTATCGCGCTTGGTGCCGGGGCTCAAGCAGATTTCGCCCTTTAGCTTGGATGGCAGCTTCGACAGCCGCGCCGCTAACCTGACGGTGAACTCGCGCATTCCGGTCATCATCTATACCGGCTACCGCTTGGATTCGACGCGGCTCAACATTAAGTCCGATGCGCAGAAGCTGGATTACTCCCTGCGGCTGCGGCAAGCTTCGCAGGATACCAGCTTACGCTTACCCAATCCTAGCCTCACGGGCAGCATTGCCGACAACAAAGTAGGCACGCACCTGCGCATCGCGGAAGCCGATAGCGCTACCATGCTCGACGTAGCGGGCGTGTTGCAAGTACTGAACAATGCCAACACGTACGCCTTTAGCTTCGACCCCAAGCTGGTGCTGAACAACCAAGCTTGGACGGTTGGGCCTGATAATCAGATTGCGTACACGTTATCGAGTGGTGCTATTCGGGCCAACAATGTGCGCCTGAGCCAAGGTAACCAGTTCATTGAGCTGCAAACGCTCCCCGGCGCGGAGTATCCGTTACAGGCTCGCCTCGGCAACCTCGATCTGAACATGCTGGCTACGGCCGCGGGTCAGCAAGATTCGCTGTATGGCGGTATTCTGAACGGGCAAGCGGTGGTACGCGCCATTGGGCAGCCGCGCATGGCCTTCACCGCCGACCTAGCTTTGAAAGGTTTTGCTTACAACAAAACGCCCATCGGCGATTTGACCCTGAACGCCACCAACCCGAGCGCCGACCGCTACCTCGTGGATGCCCGTCTGACCGGCGGCCCCGGTAACAGCGACGTGCGCGCCACCGGCTCTTACCTGGCCAACGGCAACCTGGATATGAACGTGAACCTGGCTCGCTTCAACGTGAACATTATCGAGCCGTTCTCCGCGGGCCAGCTGACGCAGATGAGCGGTTACCTGAGCGGGCAGCTTGCCGTGACGGGTACGGCTAGTGCTCCTATCATCCGTGGTCAGGTGAACACCAACGACGCGGGCTTTACGCTTACGCAGCTTGGCTCGCCGTTCACGTTGCCTAATGAAAGCATCACGCTGGATGATCGGGGCATTGCGTTCAACGACTTTACCATCCTAGATTCGCTGCGCAACAAGGCCGTGATTGACGGCTACATTCTCACCAAAAACTACGTCGACATCGACAACTACCGCTTCCAGCTGCGTGCCGTCACTAACGACTTCATTGCGGTGCAAAGCTCAGCCCGCGAGAATCCGCTGTACTACGGCAAGCTGGTGGTCGACTCGGATACGCGTATCACGGGCACGCTCAACCTGCCGGTGGTGCGCACCACGGCCACGATAGTAGAGCCCTCGAACCTGACGGTAGTGGTGCCCAACGACGAAGCGGGCCGGGTGGAAAGTGATGGTATTGTGGAGTTTGTGGATATGAGCGCGCCGCTCGATACCATGCTGGCCCGCAAAACAAACCTAGCTACCGCACAAACGGCTAGTGGCTACAACGTCTCGGCCACCATCACCGTCACGGATGCCACGCCGTTTACTATTCTCGTAGACCCCGTTTCGGGCGACAACCTGAAGGTGCAGGCGAACGGCACCCTGAATACGACCATCGACCAGACCGGCGCCATCACGCTCAGCGGCCGCCTGACCGTCGATCAGGGTCACTACCACATGTCGCTTTACAACCTGACCGAGCGCGACTTCGACATTGCCAAGGGCAGCACCATTACGTGGTCGGGCGACCCCTACAACGGCCAGGCCAACGTGTCGGCTATCTACAACGTGCGCACGTCGCCGGCCGAACTGATTGCCAGCCAGGGCCAGACGCTGGACGACCCGACGGTGCGCAACACGCTGCCTTTCCAGGTGTATCTGAACGTGCAGGGCGAGCTGCTGAAACCGGCTATCAGCTTCGATATCAAGCTGCCGGAAGAAGCCCGCTCCAACGCCCGCGACCAGATCGAAGCTAGGTTGGCGCAGCTCCGCGAACCTAGCCAGGCCGATGCCCTGAACAAGCAGGTATTCTCGCTGCTGGTGCTGAACCGCTTCCTGGCCGATAACCCCTTCCAGTCGAGCAGCGGCAGCCTCGTGAACGAGCAGCTGCGCGGTAGCGCCAGCCAGGTGCTCACGCAGCAGCTGAACAACCTGACGGGCAGCTACCTCTCCAACCTAGGGGTAGAGCTAGGGGTCAACTCGCAGGCTGATTTCTCGTCCGGCGCCGAGAAGACGCGCACCGACCTGAACGTGGCCGTGCGCCGGCAGCTGTTCAACGACCGGGTTTCCGTACGCCTAGGCACCGATGTACCGCTGGCGGGCGGCGGCAACCAAACCTCGCAGGGCCAGCAGAGCATCAGCAGCTTCGCCGGCGACGTGAGCGTGGAATACGACATTCTGGCCAATGGCCGCCTGCGCCTGCGCGCCTACCGCAACAACGCCTACGGCGACATCGATGGCCAGTACGTGCGCAACGGCGCTTCCCTCATCTTCCAGCGCGATTACCAGAACCTGGCTGACCTCTTCAAGGGCGTCGACAAGAACCTGAAAAACGAGCGCAAGGAAGGCCGCCAGCGCGAGAAGCAGGAGAAGAAAGCCACCCAGGATTCCGTCAAGAACGTAGCTACTCCGACTCGCCGCGACTCCATGCGCACGGCAAGCCATGCTACTACTTCAGGCCGCTAAGCGAGAGCTAGGTTGGCCGTAATTTCTTTAACAAATGATTGACAAGCATACCTTTATGCACATGCTTCGCTTGCGGAGCGTAGCGGCCGGCGCTGGCTCTCCCCTGGCGCGGCCTGGCCGTTGGGCGGCCTTGCTGCTCACTGGCTTTCTGGCCGGCTGCTCGGGCTTGAAGTACATTCCCGAAGGTGCCAAGCTCTACACCGGCAGCACCGTAAAGGTGAAATCCGAAAGCCCGATCAAGGACGAATCGGCCATCGTCAGCGACCTGGAAGGTGTGCTCACGCCCAAGCCCAACACCTCGTTTTTCGGCATTCGGCCCAAGATCTATTTCTGGCACCTAGGTCAGGGCAAGACCAAAGGCCTGGGCCACTGGCTGGCCGACAAGTACGGCGAAGAGCCCGTGCTCCTGAGCAAGGTCGACACCAACAAGGTGAAAGGTCTGATGGTCAACCGCCTGAATAACCGCGGCTACTTCAAGCCCACCGTCAGCAGCAAAGTGCAGATCGATGGGCAGGCGGCTTCCGTGGATTACACGGCTACCGTGCACAAGCCTTACGTTATCAAGGAGCTGCACTTTCCAGAGCCGACTACATTGCTCAACCGCGCCATTGTGGCCACGCAGCCGAACTCGCTGCTGAAAGTAGGCAACTCTTATAACCTGCAAACCTTCATCGACGAGCGGGTACGCATCGACGCGGCGCTCAAAAACCAGGGCTTCTATTTCTTCTCCGCCGATTACATTCTATTCAAGGTTGACAGCACGCTGGACAACCAGGCCAACGTGTACCTGACGGTAAAAGAGACCATCACGCCGCGCGCCGCCAAGCCGTACATCCTGAACCAGGTGACGCTGAACACGCGCTACTCGCTCCAGGATACGGCCACCAATGCCCGGCCCATCATGTACCGCGGCTTCCGCTACGTGCCCGACGAGTCGGTTTTCCGGGCCAAGGCCATTACCAACGCCGTGTTCATCTACCCCGATAGCGTCTACCGGCGGCGGCGCTCCGACCAGACGCTGAGCCGCCTGATGAGCCTAGGTACGTTTAAGTTCGTGGACATCCGCTACCGGCCGGCACGGGGCGGCGCAGCCAACGACTCGGCTGGCTACGGGCGCCTGAACGCGACGGTGCGCATGACGCAGGTGCCGAAAAAGTCGTTGCGGGCGGAATTGCAGATGAACACGTCCAGCATTCTGGCCGGACCTAGCTTTGTGTTGCAGTACCGTAACCGCTCGGCACTGCGCGGGGCGGAGCAGCTGCTGATTAATGCCAATGCAGCTTTGGAAACGGGTCGAGGAACGTTGAAAGGCGTCACTTCGACGCAGTACGGGATTGATGCGCAGCTGCTGGTGCCGCGCCTGATTACGCCACCCTTCGACATTCGCCTGATCAACTCCGACTTCCAGCCCCGCACCTTTTTCAATGCCGGGTTCAAGTACGTGCTGCGCACCGACTACTTTCAGCAGACCGTTTACAACCTAGGGTACGGCTACAGTTGGAAAACCAAAATTACGAACGAGCAGCAGTTTCAACCCATTGACTTACAATATGCTCGCGTAGCGACGGAAGATACCTTCGCACGACTCCTGGAAGAGCGTCCTTTCCTGGCCAATAGCTTCCGCCAGCAGTTCATCCTGGGCACCAGCTACCGCTACACCTACAACCAGCAGGTGCTGGAGCAGCGCCGCAACCAGATTTACTTCAGCGGCGGCCTGGAAGTATCCGGCAACCTAGCTTATCTGCTGCAAAGCCTGGCTGGCGCGCCTAAAGTAGAAAACCCCGACGGCAGAAGTGCTTATGCGTTATTTGGGCAGCAATATTCGCAGTACACCAAAGTCGACCTGGAGTTCCGTAACTACTACCGCGTCTCTTCCGACCCTACCAGCGGCAATAAGATTGCCACGCGCCTGCTCATCGGAGCCGGCCTTCCTTATCAGAACTCCAACGTGATGCCTTATCTGCGGCAGTACGGCGTTGGCGGCCCTAATAGCGTGCGCGCCTTCGATGCTCGCGGTGTCGGTCCTGGCACCTACCGCGCCCGTGACAGTGACAGAAACAACAACAACAGCTACTACGACCAGGTAGGCGACATCCGCATTGAAGGTAACGTGGAATACCGCCAGGATCTGTTTCCCTACGTGAAAGGCGCGCTGTTCGTGGATGCCGGCAACGTGTGGCTGCGCAACCCCGACCCCAGCCGTGTAACTTACACTGCTGGCGAAAATAATCAGGGCGTGCCAGATGGTAAGAATGGTCAATTTCAGTTTAATAGCTTCCTCAAGGAGCTAGCTGTGGGCGCCGGTGCGGGTATCCGCATCGACGTGCAGTTCTTCGTTATTCGCCTGGATGCGGCGTACCCGCTGCGCTACCCGTACCAGAACGTGGACTTTACTGTGCCGAACCCTAATAATCCCCTTCAGAATTACGAATACACAAAGAATAAGTCGGGTTGGGAAGCCACCAAGCTGAACATTGCCATTGGTTATCCTTTCTAATATGTGGGTTGTTCTTATGCTCAAAAAGCAAAAAGCCGGGTCACGCATGTGACCCGGCTTTTTGCTTTTTATTAGACCTAGCTTTTAGGTACTTCTGCTGCACATTCTGCAAAAGCCAACAGCTAGCAGCCAATAGCTAACAGCTAACCAAACCCTACTGCTGCGCCACTGCTTTCTGCTTGGCTATCACGTTGAAGCTCATCGTAAAGTCGTTGTCAATAACCTTGTCACCTAGGTTCTCGAAGAAAGACTGCGAGCGAAACTTGATATCGTACTTGGTGCGGTCGATGGTGGCGGTGCCGCTGGCGGCGGCCAGGCCGTTTTTCACGCCCACTTTCGCCGGGAAGCTGATGCTGTTGGTGATGCCCTTGATGGTCAGGTCGCCCGTCACGGTCATGTTGTTGTCACCGGCGTCGGCTTCCTTGAGCGGCGTCAGGCTCGTGATTTTGAACGTAGCCGTCGGGTTTTTCTGCACGCTGAAAAAGTCGTCGGACTTGAGGTGGCCGACCAGCTTGGCGTTGCCGCCCGCGTCGGCAATGTCCTCGTCCTTAATCGTGGTCATGTCGACGACGAAGGTGCCGCCGGCTACCTGGTTGCCTTTCACCAGCATCTCCCCTTCCTTGAACTGCACCGTGCCGTTGTGCTGGCCGGTTACTTTTTTCCCCACCCAACCTAGGGTGCTGAGCTGCGGATCGAGCTTGTAGACGGCATTAGCAGCTGTGGTCGAAGCAGCCGCCGTTTTCTTGGCAGCCATACGTTGAGCGGAAGCTGGTGCGGCGAACATTGCTCCGGCCAGCAACAAGGGCAGCAGGATTTTCATAAGTCAAATAGGAAAATTGGGTGAACAGATGGGAAGTATTGATTATCAACTGCTTCAAGGTACAGTTATTTTCGAAACAATGTACAAACAAATAATTATATGTTACTATTTAACACAAAGATTTTTGAACGCCCGTGCGACACGCGCATAAAGAACCACAAGCTATTATAACCTAGGTATTTGCACCAACAAAGGCACAACAAAGCCCTTCCGCCATCAAGCAGAAGGGCTTTGTTGTCAATGCTTCGTTAGGAAACCTAGGCCGGCACCGCGATGCGCTCGGCCTTGGTAGCGCCTTCCGGCAGAATCTCAGCCACCGGCTCCACCGTGACTACCACCCACTTAGAAGTCGGTTGGTTGCTGACGTCGGCCACGCTGGCGACGGGCACCAGCACGTTCATCTCCGGGTAGTAGGCGCCGCAGTTGCCTTTCGGCGTGTCGTACGGAATAGCCACGAAGCGCTCGGCCATCCGCTTCTGACCTTCGAAGTGGCTGGTGATGTTCACCAGCTGCCGCTCCTTGATGCCGCGCTCCTTCATGTCGCGCGGATTCATGAAGATGACGCGCCGCTCGCCGTACACGCCGCGGTAACGGTCGTTGTAGTCGTACACGGTGGTGTTGAACTGGTCGTGGCTGCGCAGGCTGAACAGCACCAGCTGGCCGGGTTCCAGCGTGTGCTTCTTCATCTCCGTCACGGTGAAGTTCGCTTTGCCGTTGTCGGTCGTGAACTTCCGTTCGCGGGGGCCGTTGGGCAGGTAGAAGCCGCCGGGGTGCCGCACCTTCTCGTTGAACTTCTCGAAGCCGGGAATCGTCCGCTCGATATGGTCGCGAATGACGTCGTAGTTCTCCGTCATGGCTACCCAGTTAGTTTTGGTCCGCTCACCTAGGGTGGTCAGGGCAATGCCGCACACAATGGCCACTTCGCTCAGCATGTCGCCTTCCAAGGGCTTCAGAATGCCTTTCGACATGCTCACCACGCCCATCGAGTTTTCGCAAGTCATAAACTGCTGGCCCGTGCGTTGGATATCCACTTCGGAGCGCACCAGGCATGGCAGCAGCAAAGACGTTTCGCCGGTCACGAGGTGGCCGCGGTTGAGTTTCGGGGCCACAAACACCGTCAGGCGCTGCTTGCGCATGGCTTCGGCAATGAACTCCGTATCGGGCATCGCCGACAGGAAGTTGCCGCCCATGCTCATAAACACCTTGATGCGCCCGTCGTGCATAGCCTTGGCCGATTCTACAGAATCCAGGCCGTGCTCGCGCGGGGGTGAGAAGTCGAACTCGTTTTCCAGCGCATCCAGGAACTCGGGGCTAGGTCTTTCCCAAATGCCCATCGTCCGGTCGCCCTGCACGTTGGAGTGGCCGCGTACCGGGCACAGGCCGCCGCCGGGAATACCGACTGCGCCCTTGATCAGGTGCAGGTTCACGATTTCGCCGATGCTGTACACGGCGTTTTTCTGCTGCGTGAGGCCCATGGCCCAGCAGGTGATGATCTTCTTTTTTGGGGCAATGATGTTGGCGGCTTCCAGTAGCTGCTGGCGCGGCACGCCACTCATTTCCTCGATATCTTCCCAGCTGGTATTCTGAATTTCAGCCAGAAACTCATCGTAGTGCGCCGTGTACTGCTTGATGAAGTCATAGTCGATAACCTGACCAGGGTTAAGGGCTTCCGCTTCCAGCAGATACTTCGTGATGCCGCGCAGCACGGCCATGTCGCCGTTCACCCGCACCTGTATCCACAGGTCCGTAATCTGGGTGCCGTCGCCCACGAGCGTGCCAATGGCGCGCAGCGGGTTCATGAAGTCCTGCGGGTTCTTGAAGTGATTCAGGCCGGCTTCCATTAGCGGGTTCACGGCAATAATCTTGGCCCCGTTGCGCTTGGCTTTCTGCAAGGCCGTGAGCATGCGCGGGTGGTTGGTGCCGGGGTTCTGCCCCATGATGATAATGACCTCGGCCTCGTAGAAGTCGTTGAGCGTCACCGAACCCTTACCTAGGCCGGTAGTATTCGTCAAGGCCGCGCCACTCGATTCGTGGCACATATTGGAGCAGTCGGGCAGGTTGTTGGTGCCAAATTCCCGCACGAAAAGCTGATAGGCGTAGGCCGGCTCGTTAGGCACTTTCCCCGACGTATAGAACGCCGCCTCGTCCGGCGATTTCAGCGCGTTCAGCTCATCCGCCACGATCTGGAACGCTTCGGGCCAGGAAATGGGCGTGTAGTTCGTGGTGCCGGGGCGCAGCACCATCGGGTGCGTGATGCGGCCGGCGTTGTTCAGGTCGCGGTCGGTGAAGCGCGACAAATCGGCTACGCTGTGCTGGGCAAAGAAGTCGGGGCCGATGGTGCGGTGGTCGGTGTCGGAAGCGGTAGCTTTCGCGCCGTTTTCGCAGAACTCCGCTACCGAGCGGTGGTCGTCGGGGTCGGGCCAGGCGCAGGAGCTACAGTCGAAACCGTCTTTCTGGTTGAGCTTGGTAAGCGCGTGCGTGCCACGCACCAAACCCGCTTCGCCCCATGAAAACTGCATGGATTTCAGCACGGCTTCTACCCCAGCCGCCGTCTTGAAGGGCTTACCTAGCTTCAGGCCGGTAAAATCTTCCGGCGGCTGGGCCAGTACCGGAAATTTGTGCTTGGCACCTAGGGTATCAGGAGCTTCCATAATGCGTTTGTCGGCATCGGCTTTGCCACCGTTGTCATAATGGTCGTTGGTGGGCGCCGCACCTTGATCAGGTCGCTGCCCGCTCACGGGCACGTTGTTGGTGACGGTCTGCTCATTGGTTTTGCCACTTTTATCGGGCTCTTGAGCGGGAGACTTTTCCATTTTTAGGAGCTGGGGTGAGGTGAGGAGCTAGGAGGGTGGTGAGGAGTGAGAAGCTGGGAGGGAGAAGTAGAAGATAGATCGTTCTCCTAGCTTCTCACTGCTGGCTCCTTCAATTAATGTTTACAGTCAAGATCTTTTTCGACCAGCACCCGCAGCTGTTGATCGGGAGTTACGGCAATAGAATCGGAGAAGCCGAGCCGGTCAGTACTGACCCATTCGGCGGCTAGGTTGCGCGGCACCTGCACATCGAGCGCCCCTACGGCGTACACCACTTTCAGCGTTGTTGCTTCGGGGTTGGGCGAATGTTCCAGGGAGTATACTAGCTGGTCGCTGGGCTTCGGGCCTAGCTTAACGGTGACGGAAACCCGGCCCTTCTGGCCGAATTCCTGTACTTCTTCCTCAGAAAGACGCAGGCGCAGGGTATTGTCTTCAATGCGGAGCTTCATGTTGGCAATGAACAATTATCAATGAGCAATGAACAATCAGTAATGAACAATGCACAAATGTGAGGTACGCAAGGCAGGCGCAAAGGATATCAACGCGGCGTGAGATAATTGCTCATCGTTCGGCAGTATGTCGAAGCGCAGTAGGAACGCGCCACGGCGCGTTCGTCGTTGAACGATGCCGCTAGCACCTCCTATGGGCACATCTCCCGGACCAGAACGCGCCGTGGCGCGTTCCTACTGCACCTGCGCTCATTGCTCATTGTACTTAATCCGCCACGAACCGGAGTAGATATTGTAGCGCTGCTGCCGCACAAAGCCCAGCAGCGTCATGCCGAAGCCGGCGGCGGCCTGCACGGCCAGGCTGCTGGGGGCGCCCACGGCGGCCAGCACCGGAATGCCGGCCACGGCGGCTTTCTGCACCAGCTCGAAGCTAGCCCGGCCGCTCACCAGCAAAATGCAGTTGTGCAGCGGCAGCCATTCCTGGAGCAGCGCCGCCCCGATTACCTTATCCAGGGCATTGTGCCGACCCACATCTTCGCGCAGCAGCAGCAGCTCGCCGTTGGGTGAAAACAGCGCGGCGGCGTGCAAGCCGCCCGTTTGCTCAAACAGCTCCTGGGCCGCCCGTTGCCGGGCCGGCAGCTCATGAATTAGCTCGGCGGCCACAAACGGGCCATCGGTGGGCAGCACCGGGCACGAAGCCGCCTGCACCGCGTCGATGCTGGTTTTGCCGCATACGCCGCAGCTGGACGAGGTATAGAAATGGCGCTCCAACCTAGGCATAGAAACTTCCACAGACGACGCCAGCTCGGCACGCACCACGTTTTCGCGCTCTTCCGGCTTTTCCACGTCGGGGCAGTAGATGATGCCCGTCAGGTCCTGGCGGCTTTGAATAATGCCTTCGGTGAGCAGAAAGCCCGCGGCCAGCTCAAAGTCGTGGCCGGGCGTCCGCATGGTGACGGAAAGCGTGCGGTGCTCGCGCTGCCCCATCGGTCCGAAACCTAGCCTGATTTCCAGCGGCTCCTCGGCCGCCACCAGATCCGATTCAGTCACGACCTGCTCACCCTTTACGCGCTGCACGGTGGCGTAGTCGTAGCTGGCTGCTGGCAAAAAAACGGGGGAAGCCATTTTTGGAATGTTGAGTTTTGAATGTTGAGTGTTGAATTGACAGCACGATGTAGCGCGAAGCTCCCGCTTCGCGTATCGTTGAACGACTGGCACCTAGGTCTTGCTAACGTAATCGTTCAACGATACGCGAAGCGGGAGCTTCGCGCTACATCTTTCTGCTATCCGCGCTGCTATAACCTAACCTTATAACCAGAAGTAAGTTTAGAGAGCAGCCGTACCGATTGCCACGGCGCAAGAACCGCCAATTCAACACTCAACTCCTCAGAAATTGCTTTCCACTACCGACCGCCAGCGTTACCGCCGCCATTTGCAGCTGCCCGAAATCGGGGAAGTTGGTCAGGAGAAACTGCTCGCCGCCCGCGTGCTGGTCGTGGGTGCTGGCGGCCTGGGCTGCCCAATTCTACAATACCTGGCAGCGGCCGGCGTGGGCACGCTCGGCATCGCCGACCCCGATCAGGTGGACATCAGCAACCTTCAGCGCCAGGTGCTCTTCGGTGATGCCGACCTAGGTCAGCCCAAAGCCGAAGCCGCGGCCCGCGCCGTGCAGCGCATCAACCCCGCCGTGCGCTGCGAAGTGTATCCGCAGCGCGTCGACTTGGCCGCCGTGCGCGACTTGGTAGCCCAATACGACGTAGTGGTCGATGGCTCCGACAACTTCCCCACGCGCTACCTGCTGAATGATGCCTGCGTCAGCCTGGGTAAGCCCCTGATTTCTGGGGCTATCTACAAGTTTGAAGGGCAGGTTTCGGTGTTCAACTACCAGGGCGGCCCTACCTACCGCTGCCTGTTTCCGCAGCCGCCTTCGGCTAATGAAGCGCCCAACTGCGACGCTACCGGCGTGCTCGGCGTGCTGCCCGGCCTGATCGGCTGCGCCCAGGCCACCGAGACGCTGAAGGTAATCCTAGGTCTGGGCGAAGTGCTGCGCGGCCGCCTGTGGCTGTTCGATGCCCTGAGCTTTCAGACGCGCATCCTGCGCTTTCCGCACAACCCCGAGCGGGCAATAATCAACCTCGACACTGCCAACGCTGCTGATTATGCCGAGCTGTGCCACCCGCCGTTGCGCGAAATCACGGCTACGGAGCTACAGGCGCAGCTTGCGTCGGATACGCCGCCGTTCCTGCTCGATGTGCGCGAACCAGCTGAGTACGAGCTAGGTCATCTGCCCGGCGCTACGCTCATCCCCTTGGCTTACCTTTCTGAACGGGTCGAGGAGCTGCCGCGCCATCATCCGGTAGTCGTGTACTGCCGCAGCGGGCGGCGGAGCGCGGCTGCCCTGGAGCAATTGCAGGAAAAGTTTGGCTTTGATAACTTGATAAACTTAACGGGGGGCTTGCGGGCCTGGGCAACGGAAGTAGATCCGGCTATGGAAACCGCCGTAGCATAAAAGCTAGCTTTCCTTTCGGCCAATTCCCTCATTTCCATAAGCCATCTACTTGTTAGGCAGAGACAAGCCCACGATTACAACACCACCTACAATGCCGCTTACCGCTCCTGCCCCACCCGCCCGTCGCATCCGCTTCGACCGCAACGAGCTGGCCGGCGCTTTCGGCGACCTAGGCACGGATCTGCCGCTGATCATCGGCGTCATTGCGGCTTCGGGTCTGGATAGTGCCGGCGTGCTCATCATGTTCGGTTTGATGCAGGTGTTTTCGGGGTGCTGGTACGGGTTGCCCATGCCTGTGCAGCCGCTCAAAGCCTTTGCGGCCCTGGTTATTGCGAACAAAATACCCGGCCGCGTTATCCTGGGTGGCGGGCTGGCTATTGGCGTCAGCATGTTTGTGCTGGCCACCACCGGCCTGATTGACGCACTGGCGCGCTTCGTGCCGAAGCCCGTTATTCGGGGCATTCAGCTAGGTTTGGCGCTCCAGCTAGCTACGCTAGCTCTAAAACAATACGTGCCCGCCGATGGCCTGGGTGGCTACGTGCTGGCCGCGGTGGCGTTTGTCATCACAGTCGTTTTACTCGGAAATCGGCGCTGGCCGGCCGCTTTGCTGGTCATTGCCCTAGGTATCGGCTATGGCTTGCTCTTCAAGCTCGACCTGGCCACGGCCCAAAAAGCAGCGGCGTTTCACCTACCCGGCTGGCACCTGCCTGCCCGCGCCGACATCATCACGGGGGCCGTGCTGCTGGCGCTGCCGCAGATTCCGTTGTCGCTCGGCAACTCCATTCTGGCCACCAGGCAGGTTCTCCACGACCACTTTCCCGAGCGCAGCATCACCATCCGCCAGATCAGCTTCACCTACGCGCTGATGAATCTGGTGAATCCGTTTCTCGGTGGTTTTCCCGTGTGCCACGGCTCCGGCGGCTTGGTCGGGCACTACACGTTTGGGGCGCGTTCGGGCGGCTCCGTTATCCTGTACGGCTGCCTGTTTCTGATCCTAGGTCTATTTTTCAGCCAAGGGTTCAGCGAAGTCGTCCAGATTTTTCCGCTGCCGATTCTCGGTACGCTGCTGCTGTTTGAAGCGCTTACCCTGGCTGCCCTGCTCCGCGACATTGCCGGCTCCCGCCCTGATTTGGTAGTAGCGCTGCTCGTTGGCTTACTGTGCAGCGGCTTGCCGTATGGCTATCTGGTAGGGCTAATTATTGGCTGCCTCGTGTATTATGCCATGCAGCGCGGTTGGGTCGGCCTAGGTAGATAACGTTGACCTAGTGCGGAGTAGAGCGAAGTATTTTGCGAACAGTCGCCTTCGTTGACATTGTCATGCTGCTTACCCTAGTAGCTCCTCAATATCCTCTTTGGTCAAGCTCTTAATAATAGCTTCGTCGGTCGTTATCAGATCGGTAACAAGCTGAATCTTCTTGTTCTGAAGAGCCAAGATCTTCTCCTCTACCGTGTTCTTGCTGATGAACTTGTAGGTGAACACCGTGCGCTGCTGTCCGATGCGGTGGGCGCGGTCGACGGCCTGCGCTTCTACGGCGGGGTTCCACCACGGGTCGAGGATGAACACGTAATCAGCGGCGGTGAGGTTGAGGCCCACGCCGCCGGCTTTCAGCGAAATCAGGAATACGCGCAGGTCGTCTGTTTCCTGGAAGCGCTGCACTTCGCGGTGCCGCTCGCGGGTGTTGCCATCCAGGTAAGCGTACGCAATCTGCCGCTCATCCAGCGAATCGCGCACGATGTCCAGGTGCTTCACAAACTGACTGAACACCAAAACCTTGTGTTTCTCCGACACCACACCTTTAATCATGCGAATCACTTCGCGCAGCTTGCCCGATTCGGCTTCGTAACCTTCATCGGCCATGCGCGGGTGGTTGGCAATCTGTCGAAGCTTGGTCAGGCCTTGCAGCAGCATAAACTGGGTGCCCGCGGTGCCGTGCTCCTCGATATTTTTGAGGATTTTGTTGCGGTAGTAGCTCTTGGTTTCTTCGTAGCACTGCGCCTGCTCGTCCGTCATGGAGCAGTAGCTCATGTTCTCAATTTTAGACGGCAACTCAGTGGCAACCTGCGCCTTATGACGCCGCAGGATGAAAGGCTTAATCAGCGCGTGCAGCTTGCGGGTGCGCGCTTCATCCTTGCTTTTCTCAATCGGCTTCAGAAACTCCTTGCGGAAAAACGCCTGCGACCCGAGCAGCCCCGGATTGATAAACGACATCTGCGACCACAGATCCATCGTGCTGTTTTCCACCGGCGTACCCGTCAGAATCAGGCGGTGGCGCGACTTCAACCCGCGTACCGCCTGTGACGTCGTAGAGCTAGGATTCTTGATGGCCTGCGACTCATCCAGAATCACGTAGTCGAAGTGGTAGCTGCGCAGCAGCTCGGCATCCAGCCGCACGATGCCGTAGCTGGTCAGCACCACGTCGTAGCCCGCGAACTGCTCCACGTTCTTGTCGCGGTAAGTGCCGGTGTAAATCAGCAGACGCAAGCTAGGAGCAAACTTAAACGCCTCACTCATCCAGTTGAATACCAACGAGGTAGGCATTGCCAGCAACGAAGCCGCGCCGCCCGCTTCGCCGCTTTCCTTGCGGTGCAGCAGCAGCGCCAGCGTTTGCACGGTCTTGCCAAGCCCCATATCGTCGGCCAGACAGCCGCCAAAATGGTAGTCTTTCACGAAGTGCAGCCAGTTGTAGCCTGCCTTTTGGTACGGCCGCAGCTCCCCGCGGAAGCTAGCCGGCAGCGGCTTATCCTCTACCGCCTCAAAGCCCCGGAGCTTTTCCAGCTTCCGCGAAATCGTGACGGTAGCCAGGTTGCCGTTCTGCAAGTCCGACACCAGCGCCAGGTGGTGCTTGCGCAGCGTTAACGTTTGCTGCTGCTCTTCCGCAAAAGCAAACAGCTCCAGGTACTGCGTAAACCACTCCTCCGGAATAATCGCAATCTGACCATTGGGCAGCCGAAACTCGTGGCGTTTATTCAGAATATACGGCCGGAGCTTGATAAAAGGAACTTCAAACTCGCCGAAGTAAACGGTGCCGTGCACGTCAAACCAGTCGTTGGTTTCCGTGATGCCGACCTGTACTGTGACGGCCCCGATAAAGTAATCCTTTCCCGAAGTGGTGCCTTGCTTCACCGTAAAACCTAGGCGAGCTAGGTCCTCGGCATGGCTGTGTAGCCAGCGAAAAGCGGTGGCTTTTTCCATCACGGCCCGGCCGTTCCGCACTTCCAGGGCGCGATCAGCCAACTCACGGATGCTCTCCTGCTCCTGGTCGAAGTTGCGGATAAGTCGGTGAAAGACATAGGATTCTGGCGTCTTTTCCAGCTTCACACTCACACGCTTATCGTAGTTATTGGGCACGGTATGGTCGCCGTAGCGAAACGACAGATCGAAGTGGATGTGGTCGGAAACGGCGGGTGCTACGGCTTCGGTGGTGCGCGGCCGGCCGGCCGTAGGCCGGCGCTCCTCCTCCGCCACAATTACGGCATGCGGCGCGTCGGAGAAGGTAAGCTGGGGCCGGGCAATGTAGCGCTCCGAGCGAATATCGAAGCCGCGCGCATGCACATCAAACGATTCCACCAGCGGCGCCACAAAGCGCTGAAAGTAGCTGTCCTCTACCTGCCGCGGAATCACGATAAATTTCTTGTTCAAAAATGGCTGAAGCTTTTTGCCATCCACATCTTTATTGAAGTTGTAGAGCAGATTGTCCAGCAGCAGCCAAGCCGGATGTACGCACACCAGCACGGCGTTTTTAAACTGAAAATCAAGCTTTTGGCCTTGGTATTGAATCGTAGGAAAGTAGTGCGTGCTGTCTTCGTTGCGCCGAAAATGGAAGAGCACCGATGCCGGTTCGGCAGCCAGCCCGATTTCACGCCAGGTCGGCTCGCCGTCCTTACCCATGATGAACACGTACTTACCCGTCAGCCGCTCCAGAATCTGGCTCATGCGCTCCTGCACGTAGCGGCAGATGGCATCCTGCAGCCCTTTATCGCCCTTATCGGCGTCGTATATCTTCAGAAAGAAGTCGGCTGGGGTTGTCTTTTTGGGCCAGAACTCTTTAATAACGGCGTCCTGCTGAATCTGGTCGGTAAGGGCAACTAGCTCAAAATCTACTTCATCAAGGCCATTCGCAAACTCAGGTGCGTTCTTCGCCGATACCGTTTGGTGCTGTAATGTGAGCTGTCCGCGCGAGTTGCGCTGCACTACATACGACTCAAAAAGGTAGCCCAGATATTCATGCTCCAGGAGCGAATAAACGATCTGAAATGGCTGAGAAGTAGAGACCTTCATAAATAGCGTATATAATCCGAAGCTGAAAGTAAGGACAAATACTAAATACTATATTATTTATCATAAAGTAAAAGTAAATCTACAAATAGTAACATGCTACGGCCGTAAACAGGGCTATTGTCTACCAAATTGATAATCAAAGGCCATTTACGGAGCTATTTACTTCTGTTGTCTACAGATTTTCGCGCAGGTCCTGCTGCGCCGCCGCCAGCGCCGGGCGGATTGATACTGTAATGGTAATCACGATGATAGCAACGGCAGTCAGGACGATGTCCAGGAACTGCATCTTCACCGGATACGAGTCAACCACGCTCGTTGCCATACCCATCGATACGAGGCCAAACGTTTGTTGGAGCCAGCAAATGGCGACGCCTAGCACCAGCCCCGTCAAGGCACCAACCAGCGCGACAATGGCACCCTCAAATAAGAATATGTTGCGGATGGTTCGCCGGGTGCAACCCATTGCCATCAGCACGGCTACGTCCTTGCGCTTGTCAATCACCAGCATCGATAGCGAGAAAAAGATGTTGAGCGAAGCAATCAGCAGAATGAAGGCGAACGTGATGAACACGAACATCTTCTCTACCTTAATTGCCTTCAGCAGGCTTACGTGCTGCTCATCCGAATCGAGCACCCGGAAGCCAGAACCTAGCTCGGAGCGCAACACTTCCTTCACATCCGAAATGCTGTTATCGTTGCTAATTCGCACCTCCAGCGACGTACGCTTGTTGCCGTAGCGCAACAGGCTTTCGGCAAATTCTATCGGTACAAAAATGTAGCTATCGTCGATGTGCTGCTCAATAAGAAAAACGCCGCCAGCTAGGATACTTTGCTCATTAAAAGCATTTTCCGGGTTAAGCGAAAGCGCTTTTTTACCGGTGTTACGTGGGTACAGCAGGCGCAACGGCGCAAAGCGGTTGTTCAGTGCAATGCTCAGCTCGTGCTGCACGCCGGCGCCCAGTAAAGCATATGCCTCGCCATTACGTATCAGTTGGTGGCTGCCCTCTACCAGCGCCGAATCGATGTTGCTCTGCTCGTAGAAATTCTCGCTTACACCCTTCATCTTCACCACCATCTGCCGGTCGTGGTATTGTAACAGGGCGTTGTCTTCAATCACCTCCGTTACCAGAGCTACGCCCGCCGTTTTGCGCAGCTTAGCCAGGAATGGCGCCGAAACCTCGAATGCTTTGCCTTGGGTGGCGGAGATAACCAGATCGGGGTCCGACTTACCGTAGAGCGTGCGCACCAGATCCTCCAGCCCGTTGAACACGGATAGCACGATGATAAGCGCCATCGTTCCCACCGCCACGCCGATCATGGAGATGTTGGAGATGATGCTGATAATATTGCGCTTCTTCTTGGAGGAGAAATAACGCCGGGCAATGAGCAGCGGAACGTTCATGCGGCGCGCGGACGCGTAAAAAGGAATAGGTTATTAACTACTTAAACTAAAATTGTACCGCTAGCTGCCTCGGCGTATAAATTCTTCTAACCGGCGCAGGCGTGCTTCGTGATCTGGGCAAGCGCAGGAGCAAGATACGCCACGGCGGGCAAAACGTCTACTTCCACGCCTTCACAATCAGGCCGGTGCCGGAATCATGTTTCATGCGCGCATCAATCGTGTTCAGGATCAGGCAGAAGGGAAACGTGATGAGGTAATAGAACGGCAGCAGCACGAAGAACCACTTCGACGCACCTAGCATCAGGATGGGGTACTTCATGCTCAGGCGCCACGAAACCTGGCCCGGCTCGCCGTAGCTGTAGCGGGCCTCAATGCGCTCGAAGCCGGCGGTGCGCAGCTTCTGCTGAATCTCGTGGATGTTGTAGCCGTCGCGTACGTGCTCTTCGATGAAGCTGGTTTCGCCGTCGGCGTGCACATCGGAGCCGCCCTGGTCGGAGGGCGTGGAAATCAGGAGCATACCCCCGTCTTTAAGCGAAGCGTGCACGTTTCGAAACACTTCCACATCTTCCAGGATGTGCTCCATCACATCCACCGACAAAGCTAGGTCGAAGCTGTTGGGCTCCTGATATAGCACCAGATCCTGCACGGCGAACTGCACGTTGACGCGCCCAAGTTGGCGGAAAAAGCGGTTTGAGTCGGCAATCTGCTCGTCCTTCACGTCCACGGCCAGGATATGCCATTTTTTGCTCATGCCCGATAGCCAATAGGTATACTGACCGTAGCCGGAGCCCGCATCGAGAATGTTCAACGCTTCATCCTGGCGGCCCTGGGCCCACGCGCGCAGTTCCCGGTGTACGTGCCAAGTGCGAAGCAGCAGTAAATCAAGCAGATGGTAGAAGATGCGTCGCAGCCACGGTGTGCGGTTGAACACCTCTCCCAGCGACTTCTTAATCGGATCGTAATACAAGTGGTGAAATAGTGAAATGGTGAAATAGCGAGTTTGAGGTTCTGACGGCGAAATAGTCAGTGTACAAAACTCACTATTTCACCATTTCACCACCTCACTGTTCGTCTTCATCGGCGAAGAGCTTGGGGCGCTTCGGCTCGTCTTTGGGGCTTTGCTCGTCTTCATCCTTCGGCGCAGGCGGAATGTGTAAGCCACTCAGCACCTGATCCATATGCGCCGCATAAGTAGCGCTATCGTCAAGGAAGAAGGTCAGCTCAGGCACTACCCGGACTTGCTGGCGAATGCGCTTGGCTAACGCCAGCCTGATTTCCTTGGTGTTATCCCGGATTTCGCGCAGCATCGCGTCGCTGTCAGTAGCCAAAAGCAGGCTCAGGTAGATGCGGGCTACCCCTAGGTCGGGAGCTACGCGCACGGTGCTGATGCCTGGCGGCATACCCGGAAACAAGTGCGGTAGGTCGCGTTGAAAAACAGTGGCCAACTCCTGCTGCAGAAGACTGGCGAATTTTTGCTGGCGTTTACTTTCCATAATGAGCGGACAAAGATAGCGGATTAAGCCCTTAGAGAATTAGGAAGTTAGTGGCTGCCGTAAGCCGACCTTCTTTATACGCAGGATGCGCAAAGGAAAGCAGAATCATGCTACTAGTGAGGAACAAGCGCCTCGTCTGCTACTTTTGTGCGAGCAGAACTAATCAGCAGGTTTGTGTCGGCAGCAGCGCCTTCTTCCACTTTCCCGTTGGTCTACGTTCTCCGGACCTTAAGCTTCCACGTATTTGCTTCGTTTCTTTAAAAGTCCGCTGCCTACCCGCTTGGTTATGCTGCTGGTTCTGGTGCTGGCCGTGCGCCTGCCGTTGCTGTGGCTAGGGGTGCCGCTCACCACGGCCGAGCTGCGGGCGATGCTGGTTGGTGAGCGGCTGCACGAGGGGTCTCTGCTCTACCGTAGCCTTTACGATAGCACCGCCCCGCTGGCCGCAGCGTTTTTCGGAGCCCTCGATTTTGTGGCGAACCGTCCGCTGTGGCTGTATCGGGCGCTGGCGCTGGTGCTGTTGCTCCTACAGGCGCTGCGCCTGAACGCCGTGCTCAACCGCGCCGATGTGCACCCCGAACGGGGCTTTGTGGCGGCGCTTACCTACCTGCTGCTTGCCAGCCTCACCTCCGACCTAGATACTCTCTCTCCCCTGTTGCTGGGGCACACCTTTATCATTCTGTCGCTGAGCGCTTTGCTGCCTACTTCGCGCGAAGGATACGACAACCGGCGCTTGTTCCGGGCGGGTTTCTTGGTGGGCGTGGCAGCACTATGCTACCTACCCTTAGCATTATTTCTACTCGTTGGATTATTTGCAGTTATCATTTTTGCCGCTAATTCTTTTCGCAGCTTTCTGCTGCTACTTTGCGGCTTCTTCTTTCCGTACGCGGTGGCCGCTACGTTCTTCCTTTACTCCGAGTCGCTGCCCGACTTTGTGCGTTTTCACTTGCAGCCTTCCTTGCGCGGAATGGTCGCGGGTGCCGACGGGCTGCCGCTGCTGCTACAGCTGCGCCTGTTGATTCTGCCCGGCGTGGTGCTGCTCTTAGCTTTTGCCCGCACCTTCACGACTTCCTTAGGATTAGTCTTCCAGATTAAGTTTCAGCAGCTTATGCTGGTTTGGCTGCTGGTGGCCGTGCTCATGGTAGCCGCCGGGCGGGGCATAACGCCGGGCACGCTTGTGCTGGTACTGCCGCCTGTTACGTACTTCAGCTTATTTCTGTGGCAAAAAGCCCGGCGCGCCTGGCTCCCGGAAGTTTTCCTCCTGGTCATCATGGGCGCCATCGTCACGGTTCGCTACCGGACGATGCTAGGTCTGGAGCAAACCCTTCAACTGCCGGCCGAAAGCCACTACGCCGTCCAGCCGAACCCAGCCTATGCCGCAGTGCACGGGCGGCGCTTGCTCGTGCTAGGCAACGATCAGCGGGCCTACTTATACAACCGCCTGACCACGCCTTACTTAGATTGGGCACTGGCTCAAACTGACTTCGGGCATCTCGATGAATACGGCGCTGTAAACAGAATCGCGCATAACTTCTCCCCCACGCCACCCGACTACATTATCGACGAAGCGGGCCTGCTACCTAGGTTGCGCTACAAAATCCCCGCTGTATTCGACCAGTACAAACCCACGGCTACACCTAGGGTCTATAAAAGAGTGACGGAGTAGTGAAATGACTGAGAGGCTGTTCTGTTACCTAGGTCTGAACAATCACTCAGTCATTTCGCTACTCCGTTACTCGACGAAGGCGCTTTTTTTTAGCTGACTCCGTTATTAGCGGCTAACTCGGCGTTGAGGCGTTGCGTGGCGTTGCGGCGCACCACGCGGGCAATGTTGATACTCAGCTCATAAAGCAATAGAATCGGGATGGTGACGATGAGCTGCGAGGAAATATCGGGCGGCGTGATGATGGCCGCGATGATCAGAATGACTACAATAGCATGCTTGCGGTACATGCGCATGATTTCGGCCGACACAATCCCGGCTTTAGCCAGGAAAAACACAATCATAGGCAGCTCAAACACGAAGGCGCACGAAATCGACATGGTGGTGAGTGTGCTCAGGTAGCTCTGCAAGTCGATCTGGTTTTCGATGGTCGGATCGACCGTATACGAAGCCAGGAAGTTGATACTCAGCGGCGCGGCGATGTAGTAGCCAAACAGCAAACCCAGGATAAACAGCACCGACACGAAGAACACGGCGCCGCGCGAGTTGGCGCGCTCGTGCGGGTAAAGCCCTGGCTTGATGAAGCGCCACAGCTCCCAGAACGTGTAGGGAAAGGCCAGCACAATGCCCACCATAAACGACGTGCTGATGTGCATGGTGAGCTGCCCGCTCATTTCGCGGTTCTGAATCACGAACCCAACCTTATCCATGCACAACTCCGCGTTGCCGACCCATTGGCCAAATCTGCAAAACATGCGATACGTCCAAAAATCAGGTCGCGAAGGACCTAGGATCAAGTCGTGAAACAGGAAGTCTTTGGCAAAGAAAGCAGCCGTGGCAAAGGCAATAATGGAAATAGCCGAGCGGATGATATGCCACCGCAATGCCTCCAAATGATCAATGAAGGACATCTCGTGGGACTCACCTAGGGTTTGTCCGGCTTCTAAGCGGGTTTGATCCACAGAAAAAGAGTGATTGAGTGACTGAGTGACTGAGTGGCGGGGAAAGCACTAAGAACAAACGTAAATGAAAGACGGCAGGATTTCGCCCCTCGAATTTACACGCACTCAGTCACTCAGCCACTCAGCCACTCAGTCACTTCTTTAGGCGAAGAGCGGGAATTGCTGCATCCACTCGTTTATCTGCTTGCGCACCTGGGCTAGGTGTGCCTCGTCGGCGTGGTGCATGAGCACGTCGTCGATGAACTCCACAATACGTGTCATATCGGCTTCGACCAAGCCGCGAGTCGTTATGGCGGCCGAACCGATACGCATACCGGAGGTCACGAACGGCGACTTATCGTCGAAGGGCACCATGTTCTTGTTGATGGTGATGTCGGCCTTGATGAGTGTGTTCTCGGCTAGCTTGCCCGTGAGACCTTTGCTACGCAAATCAATTAGCATCAAGTGGTTGTCGGTACCGCCGGAGATAATCTGGTAGCCGCGCTCTACGAAGCCTTTGGCCAAAGCCTGGGCATTTCGGATTACCTGCTGGGTGTAGTCGGCGTACGCATCGCTCAGCGCTTCGCCGAAGGCTACGGCTTTGGCACCAATTACGTGCTCTAGCGGGCCACCCTGCGTGCCGGGGAAAACCGCACCATCCAGCACCGCCGACATCATCCGGATTTCGCCTTTGGGCGTCTTCAGGCCAAAGGGATTCTCGAAGTCCTTACCGAGCATGATGAGGCCGCCCCGCGGACCACGTAACGTTTTGTGCGTCGTAGTCGTCACGATGTGGCAGTGCTCAAATGGCGAGTTCAGCAGGCCCTTGGCAATGAGACCAGAAGGATGCGAAATATCGGCGAGCAGCAGCGCGCCCACTTCGTCGGCAGCTTCGCGCAGCACCTTATAATTCCAGTCGCGGGAATAGGCCGAGGCGCCGCAGATAATGAGCTTAGGCTGCTCACGACGAGCGGTTTCCCTTACTTTTTCCCAATCGATCAGGCCGGTTTCGGGCTCTACGCCATAAAAGCTAGGTTTGTAGAACTTACCCGAAAAGTTGACTGGCGAGCCGTGGGTCAGGTGACCACCATGCGAGAGGTCGAAACCCAGGATTTTGTCACCGGGGTTGAGCACGGCCAGCATCACGGCGGCGTTGGCCTGAGCGCCGGAGTGCGGCTGCACGTTCACCCACTCCACTCCAAACAGCTCCTTGGCGCGGTCAATGGCGAGCTGCTCAACTTGGTCCACAATTTCGCAGCCGCCGTAGTAGCGCTTGCCGGGCAAGCCTTCGGCGTACTTGTTGGTCAGGATGGAGCCCTGCGCCCGCATCACCTGCTCCGAAACGTAATTCTCGGAGGCAATGAGTTCAATACCATGAGTCTGACGCTCTTTTTCCTGACGGATGAGGTCGAATAGGACGGTGTCCTGCGTGAGAGGTGCGATGCGGGTTTCCATAAGCTCAAAGGTACGGGCAAGTCCTTTATCATCTATCAATTAACATTTACCATTTAACAATGCTGAATAGCGCTTATCTAGATTTAACTTGCATCGGAGTTGCGAGCTGTGGCGATGCGCCTCAAGTGCTGGTAAATGGCAAATGTTAATTGATAATTGTAAATGGCGCAGCCTCTTGCCGAAGTTTTAACTAGATTACGCGTTGGTAATCAGACGTTTATTATCAATTTTTATCAACAGCAGCGCGAGCATTTTACGCACTGGGCCGGGCTGAACCACCAGGTGGAGCCGGCTCAGGCTCACGAGCTGCTTCGGGCCGTGCTGCTGGAATTCTACGATCAGGTAGCCGATGGCCGCCTCACCAAGCTCCCCGACGATTTGCGCGCTCATCTTTACAGCATGGCGTATGAGCGGATTGCCGCCGAGAAAAATACGGCCGGGCTGCCGGTGGTGGAAGCCAGCCGCCGCCAACGGCTGCTCGAATTATTTGGGCACCTAGGTTCCGATTGCCAGAAGATCCTGATGTATTTTTATTTCCGCGGCTACAACTTCGAGAAAGTAGCGGGCAAGATGGGCTTCGCGAATGCCACCGTTGCGCGGCTGCAAAAATCCGGGTGCGTGCGCACGCTTTACGAACTGGTCAGCCGTGGACCTGGCCTGACGGCGCCCGACGAAGAAGCCATTGATTTATAAACCTGTATTACCGCACCCAGTTGGCGCTTCTTGCTTGTATGATTGAAACCTCTACTCCATTCGTGCGCTTATCTTCCGCTTTACTGCCCTCCCACGCATGAGTTCGCCCGTTGACCTTCGCCCTTACCTAGAAGTGCTGGAGCGCTTTGCCGATGGCCAGATGGCGCCGGATGAGCAGGAGCAGTTTGAGGAGCGCTTGCTGGAAGACGATGCCCTTCGCCATGCCCACGCTGCCTACGAGCAGCTCACGGCCGACCTGCGGTGGGTGGCTGGCCACGAAACATTGCGCCTGCGCCTGATTTCGCTCGACCGCCGGCTCAACCAGCGCCAGGATGCCATTGTTCGGATGCAGCACCAGCAGCGCCACACCCAGAACCGGTGGGTGGCTATTGTGGTGGGCGTGCTGGTGCTGGCTATGGCTCTTTGGATCTTCACGCGGCGACCCTCGCCAATTTCGGCTACCACCTGGGAGCAGTACTACCAGCCCGACCCCGGCCTCTCGCCCACCGAAACCCGCGCCGACCGGCGGCCCCTGCTCACCGAGTCGATGAATCAGTACCGGGAAGGGCACTACGCGGCGGCGCTGCGCTCTTTGCGGCGCATTCCGTCCAACAACCTAGGTCAGGATACGCTGCTGTACTACACGGGCATCTTCCTGCTGCGTGACGGCGACGCGGCCGGTGCCCGTACGTTCTTGCGGCGCGTCAGTCAGCAACCCGATGTGCCGCTGGCCCGCAAAGCACTCTACCACCTAGGTATGGCGCACTGGCAGGCCAATCAGCTTTCCGAAGCGGGTACGGTGATGGCGCAAGTAGCCGCCGATGCCGACAATCCATACCAGCAGGCCGCACGGCGAGTGTTGCAGGCGGGTATTCTGCAAAATAAGTAAGCTAGATTTTTCTGCTTTTTTAACGCCTTGCAATAGCGTAAGGCGCCTCTATGTTCGGCTGCAGAGTCAGGTCGAAGGAATCCAGCTCCAGCGCGGCGAGGTGACTCAGCTCCGGGTTGTGGCGATACACGCAGCCGGTATCAAGGCTAATGGAGCCGGCTTCCATCCGCACCAGGCGCTGCACTTCGGCCGTGGGCGTCGGGACGTGGCCGTGGAGCAGGCGCCGGCCTTGCAAGCGCGAAGCATCAAACGTGAATTCCTTGATGTTGAGCATGGTATGCAGATCGATGCGCATCCGCTCGGGCGGCAGCCGAAAGTTGAAGCCCGCATGAACCAGTACAAAATCGGGCAGATCGAGCTGGTATGGCAGCGCATCGAGCCACGCCAGATACGGCGCCGGAATCTCGGCTGGCGAACTCACACCAAAGCTCTCCAACGTCAGCTGCTGATCGGCCGGCGACGCCCAGGTGAGGTGCTTGCGGCCTTGGGCCGCGTCGAGCAGCTCCTGGTCGTGGTTGCCGCGCAGGCACTGCACCTTATAGCCACGCTCGGGCAGCTGCATCAGGTAGTCGAGCAGACCGCGGCTATCGGGGCCTTTGTTCACATAATCACCTAATACATAGAGCTCATCCTCGGGGCGCAACTCCAGCACATTTTCGATTAAATGGCGGAACGTGAGCAAGCAGCCGTGTGGATCAGTCGTGACGTAGCGCGCCATCGGGCAAAGGGTTGAGGGTGGTGTGATTTATACTGCATGCATCCTATTCGGTTGCGCTGTACCTAGGTTAGTTTCAACAAAAAAGCACCGACTGACAGCCGGTGCTTTTTTGTTGAAATTCAGGACCATGGATCAACCGTATGAGGGCTTACCCAGGTCAGGCTTGTCGAGGTTGCGGTTAGGATGACGCAACAGATCCGAAGGAATAGCATCTAAGCCATCCTCGGTGTACTCGTTGGTCAGGCGTTCCTCTTCTTCTCCGGTTTGGCCCAGTGGCTTATCGCCACCTGCTTTAGATTGCTCTGAACGCGTCGGCGAGCCGTGATTTTCTTTGGACTGGTGGTTGGTGTTATTACTCTTGTAAGGCATGGCTTCAACTGATAAAAGGGTGAAACAACTGCATTCAACTAGTACTAACCTGAAAGCCGATAACTATGCTGACTAGCTCATCATGAGCTTGCTAGCTTCTACGGCTTCCACTTTTGGGTGGGTTCTGAATTTAGTGCGGAATGTTGCCGAAGCAACTTATCGTTCGCCGATATCTAGACCAGATTCCTGAGCATTCGGGTCAAGCAACTCAGCATTGGTTGCGGTAGTGGCGCCCACTTTGGAAGGGTCAGGCTGGGGCTGTTCCATCTGGCCCATGCCAACCCGCGAGTTGGGGTTATACATTTCGTCTTTATCCTCGTCGGGGTCATTCTCGATTTCGTCGGGGGCGCGGGCTACACGCCGGTCGTCCATATCTTCAGGGGCTGGTAGGTCTTGGTTGGCCCGGTCGGAGCGGCCTTCCTCGCTGGCGCGCATGTTATCAGCTGGGTGGCCCATCTTATCGGCTTCCTCGTTGACGGTAGTAGCCGTGTTACCATCATTGCTGTCGGAGCCGTAGCCTTCCTTGCCATCGCGGTTGCCGAAACCACCGCGGGCTGCTTCGTTTTTGGGTGGGTCGCCGCCCGAGATGATGTGGCCAGCTTTAAATTCTTCGTCAGTAGTATCGTCGTTGATGACGCGAACAGGGCGGTTGTGCGGATCGATAGCCATAGCTGTAGGGTTTGGCGGGTTGGTACCTAGGTGTACTGTGGTTTGCGGGTTTGGGTTTAGCTAGGTCCGTTTTCTGTTCCTTAAAAAATTACTGCCGTTGGTCACTTCCTATGCCCTTCCCACCCTAACTGCGCAGGCAGCCTAGGTACGTCAGCATTTATAAATGCTTCTCTTTATCGAAGGGGCTAGGCACCACCGTCTGCTTAGCAGCCAGCACCGATTTATCCGCCGCGTATTTCTCGTAAATCCGCTGGTCGATCTTTTTCCGATTAATAAAAAACAGACCAGCGTTGAAGCCTCGCCGGCGCACCCACTCATTCTCGACGAAGGCAACAAGCCGCTCCGCGAAATAAGAGTCCTGAATCGACGCTCCGTATGATTGCGTGAAGTACTCATCGGCGTTTACGGGGGCCTTGAGGAAGTTTTGGCTGCCTTTTCGCAGCGTGTCCACGTCACGTACCCAGCTGCCGTTGATGATGTTCATGGCCGGATAAGGCGCCGGGTTGCCCCACATCACCTTCTTGCCGGGTCCGTTCACGTTGGCAAACCAGGGAAAGTTGGCCATGATAAACCCCGAAAAGTAGGCGTACTCCACGGGGTCATATTTCCGCTCTCGAAAAACGAGCGTGACTTCCCGCTTCTCGCGCCGGACTAAGCGCTTAAATTCCTTGCGAAATCGAACGTCGGAGAAGTACTGCTTGGCTTCCTCAAAATGATTGAATATCAACCACATGCCATTATAGTGCACCGAGCCGTGCAAGTAATTGACGACGTGTGGCATCCGTCGTTCCGGACCGTGCGGAATCTCCGGCAATTGTGCCGACTTCTTCACCATGTCCGTCAGGAAGTTGCCCACCTTTTGCAAGATAATTTCGTCCGTTTCATACTGCCGGTCGGGTAAAGCCGGCGTACGGAACACCACATTCTGAAACCAGACCGGCTCCTGGGTTCCGGGGTTGATGCCCGTCGCCCACGGATGCTCTTTGGTAAAGAGTCCGGCTTTGATCTTCTGCACATGCCAGAGCCGCAGCACGTGGAAAGCTCCGATGGTATTATGAATAACATCGCCGCGGATGATGCTGATTAGTCCTTTGACGTTATAAAACAGCTTCGCTAACGGCTTAGGTGGCGGAGCAACAGCAGGACCTTGGAAATCAGGCGCGGAAGAGTAGGCTTTCATTAGGCACTGACTATTAAACTAGTGAAGAGCAGAACCCTGCTTTCACAACGACGAAAGCGCGGCGTTCTTATGTAGAATCTAGGTCGTGGCGCAGCTAGCTTGTCTACCTGTTCAGCTATCGGCCCGCTTTTTGTACTATTTTTTCTTATTCCTATCATAATTTGTGCCGGAGTTTGACTAGTGCTAGTCGGCTGCGGCTTACTTCCGCTTGCATGGCTACCAAACTGAATAATGCTCGTTACTACCTTCTCTCCTTCATCTATGATTTCGCCTTGCAGTGGTTTTATCGGCCGCTGGTGCGTCAGCTGGTAGATGTTATCAACCAACAGCCAGGGGAGAACGTGCTGGAAATTGGTGTTGGCACGGGTATCACGATTCCGTATTACACTCATTATAAGCAAGTAACGGGCATCGACTGCTCCTGGTCGATGCTGCAAGTAGCGCGCAAGCGGGCACAGGATTATCCCAACACGCGCATTGCCTTGAAGCATGCCGCCGCGGAGGAATACAACCTAGGTCCGGCTGCTTTCGAGCAGATTGTATTCTGCAACTCGCTGTCAGTCATCGAGAACCCTAAGTTGGTGCTGAGTGCTTACTACAATCAGCTTCAGGCTGGTGGCAGCCTCTACATTCTGAATCATTTTACCGCCGAAAGTGGCCTGCTTCGGTGGGTAGACAAACTGCTCACGCCCGTGGGCAAAGTACTCGGCTTCAAAAGCTTCTTTCCGCTGCAAACCCTTCTCGACCCCGAAACCATGTCCGATGTGACCACGCTGGTAAACGGCTACTGGCGCATCGTGCAGATCAAGAAACCCCTGTATGCCCATGAAACAAACTAAACACATCCTCCTCAACTGTCTGTTGCCTTTGCTGGTAAGCCTAGGTATCTACGTCTTGTTTCGGCCGCGAAACACGATTGTTAACAAAGTACTGTTCCAGTTTATGGCCGCCAAGCCGCCTGTTTTGCGGCTCAACTACTGCCGCTGGATCGTATATAACCTGCCGGGCGCGCTTTGGCTGTACTCTTTCCTGAGCTTCAGCTTCATTCCGGCCCGGCGCCGACTCACGCTGCTGCCGTTGGTTATGGCGCTGGGCATTGAGGTGCTGCAGCTGCTACACATCACCGACGGCACCTTCGACCCACTGGATGTCTTCTTTTATGTGCTGGCGTGGCTACTGTTTGTAGGTCTGGGTGGGGCTTTCCAAAACTCTATTCTGGTACCGGTTGCTCCCCGGCCGCGTGTGTCTTTGCGCTACAAATTCACCTTTGTATTCTTCGTAGCCATCGTATTGCTCTCCGATGTCTGGGTCAAATAGCATGCGCACACCTAGATTATCCATCATCGTACCCACGCTGAACGAAGCCAGCGTGCTGGCCAAAACCCTAGCTCATATTGAAGCGCATAGCAGCGGCAAAATTGCCTACGAGGTACTAATCTGCGATGGCGGCAGCGAGGACGCTACCACCGCCGTTGCCCTGGCGCAACAAGTGCAACTACTCCAAGCCAGCAAGCGTGGGCGGGCGGCGCAACTCAACCTAGGCGCCGCCCACGCCACTGGCGAGCTGCTGTACTTCCTGCATGCCGACACGCTCCCACCACCTGCCTTCGATCAGCTTATCTGCGCCCAATATGAGCGCGGTTATCTGAGCGGCTGTTTCCGCCTGAAGTTCGACGTCAACCACTGGATTTTGCAGCTTAGCGGTTGGACATCGCGCTTTAATGCCCGTGATTTTCAGTTTGGTGATCAAAGTTTGTACGTCCAAAAAGCGCTGTTCCACCAGCTCGGTGGCTTCAATGAATCGTTGCTGCTGATGGAAGACGTGGAGATGGTGACGCGCATCAAGCAGTCGAAAGCCGCTTTTGTTGTGATGCCGCAACGCGTGCTTACTTCCGCCCGCAAGTACTTGGCGCACGGCGTGGTGAAGACGGAGCTAACGCACCTGATTGTCTTTGGTTTATACGTGATGAAAGTCCGGCAAACCACCGTGGCTAGGGTGTACAAAAAGCTGTTGTCGCGTTAGCCTAGGTTCGAGAAAAGCAGATATTGCGTTGAACCCTAAAGTTCTCCATTGTAACCTTCCCGTATACTTGACTGCTTATGTGGCTCGAACAAGATAATGCCCTCACGCGCACCTTCCATTTCCCGGACTTCAAAACGGCCTTTGCCTTCCTGACCGATGTGGCCGCCGTAGCCGAGCGCCTCGATCATCACCCGTGGATGGCCAGTGAATACCGCACCGTGGAGTTCCGCCTGCGCACCCACGACGCCGGCAACACCGTAACAAAACGCGACCATCGCCTCGCCGCCGAGATAGACAAGCTAGCGGAGCAGTACGTCGTTGGTTGACGTCCACCGGTCCGACGCCCAAAGCGTCGGACCGGTGGACGTCATTCACCAGCACCTCAAATCATCCTACCTTTGCCCTTATGTCTGAAACGCCTGCGCCTACTGTTCTGTACCTCGTGCCCACGCCCATTGGCAACCTGGAGGACATCACGCTCCGGGCCATCCGCATTCTGGGTGAGGTCGACACAGTGCTGGCCGAAGACACCCGCACCAGCGGCCGCCTGATGCAGCACCTAGGTTTGAAGAAGCCGATGCTCAGCTATCATTTGCACAATGAGCACCAAACCGTAGCACGTCTGCTCGATCGCCTTGCCGCCGGCGAACGGATGGCGCTGGTATCGGATGCCGGCACGCCGGGTATTTCTGATCCTGGCTTTCTGCTGGTGCGCGAGTGTCTGGCTAAAGGCCTGAAGGTGGAGTGTTTGCCCGGCGCAACGGCTTTCGTGCCGGCACTGCTGAAGTCAGGTTTCGGGGCAGAACGGTTTGTATTCGAGGGGTTTCTGCCGGTGAAGAAAGGCCGCCAGACGCGTCTGCGGGAACTAGCCACGGAAACCCGCACGTTGATTTTTTATGAGTCGCCGCACCGGCTGGTAAAAACGCTGGAGCAGCTTGCCGAAGCCCTAGGCCCGGAGCGGCTAGGTTCGGTGAGTCGGGAGCTAACCAAATTGTTCGAGGAAACCGTGAACGGCACGCTGGCGGAGCTAGCGGCGCAGTTCGCGGCACGCCCCACTATTAAAGGAGAAATCGTTGTCGTCGTTCAAGGAAATCGGGAATAGCAACTGGGGAGCCGCTTTGCTGGCCTTTCTCAGCGCAGGATTACTATGGGCTGGCTGGCCGGTGCATCCGGCCGGGCTAGCCTTGTTGCTGCTGGTCGCCTTCGTGCCGTATCTGCGTATGGAGCAACTGCTCGTCAGGCGCGGGGCCAGCGGCTGGAAGGTGTTTCGCTACACCTACCTCATGCTGGTGTTGTGGAACGCCTTCACGACATGGTGGGTGAGCTACAGCACGTTAGGCGGCGGCATTGCGGCTGTGGTGCTCAATGCCCTGCTGATGTGCCTGCCGACGATGGCTTTTTATCACACCAAAAAGAGGCTAGGTACACTGGTGGGCTACGTGTCATTGCCTATTTACTGGGTGGCGTTTGAGCAGCTTCATTTGCACTGGGATTTAACCTGGCCCTGGCTAACGCTAGGCAATGGCTTCGCCGAAGCCAACAGCTTGGTGCAATGGTATGAGTACACCGGCTTTCTGGGCGGCTCCGTCTGGATATGGCTGACGAATATTCTGGTATTCAGAGCGTTATTTGGCTTAGCTATGCGACCTGCGGCTAGTTCTGGTAGCGCTACTCGGGCAGGTGAGTTACTCCCTCGCCGTCAGCCGCTCACGCGCTGGCTGGCTCCTGCGCTGGCGATTGGCCTACCTATGCTGCTATCGTACGTCATTGGCTCTCGCTACCAGGAGAAAGGCGCCAAAGCGGAAGTACTGGTCATTCAGCCGAACGTAGATCCGTATCAGGAGAAGTTTCAGGGAACCAGCAACTTCGTGCCCTATGATGAGCAGCTTTCCCGCCTCATTCACCTCACCGAGCAGCAGCTGACGCCGCAAACCAAGCTCGTGCTGTGGCCCGAAACGGCGCTGGAAGAATCTTACTGGGAACACCTCCTGGACGGCAACCTTAAAGTGCAGCGCGTACGGTCCTTCCTGGCGCAGCACCCAGGCTTGTCGCTGGTCACCGGCATGACCACGCTGACCACGTACCCCAACAAAGAAGCCGCCAGCGTAACAGCACGTTACCGCGACGATGCCGGCTACTACGACGTGTTCAACACGGCCGCATTCTTCCCCACTCCGACCGGAAAAGTCTCTTTCTATCACAAGTCGCGCCTCGTGCCGGGGGTCGAGAAAATTCCGCCGCTGCTCACCAGGTTCATTGCCAGCATCGACCTAGGTGGCACTGTCGGCAGCTACGGCAGCCAAGAAGAGCGCACCGTTTTTCACCTTCCTGGCAACAATCCACGCCTGAACCTAGGTCCGCTCATCTGCTACGAATCGGTGTACGGCGACTTTGTGGCCAAATACGTGCAGAACGGCGCTACCCTGTTGGGTATCATCACCAACGACGGCTGGTGGAGCGATTCGCCCGGCCACTTGCAGCACCTGCAATACGCCACCTTGCGCGCCATCGAAACGCGCCGCGACATTGCCCGCTCGGCTAACACCGGCATATCGGCCTTCATCAACCAGAAAGGCGAAATTCTGACGCAAACCGCCTGGTGGCTGCAAACTGGCCGCCGCTACCCCGTGCAACTCAATACCGATCTGACGTTTTACGTGCGGCACGGTGAGCTGATTGGCCCCACAACGCAGGTGCTGGCGGTATTGCTGCTGGTGCTGGTGATTGTGCGCCGGTTTACTTCTAAAAACCCTCAAACCCGCCTGTCATCCTGACGAAGGCAGAACTTTTTACCAAGGAAAATTCAATGGATTTCAATCAACTCAGCTTTCAGGTTGCCGAGGTTGCCCGCCGGGCCGGCCAGTTTATTCGTCAGGAAGCCGCCAGCTTCGACCTAGGTAGCGTAGAAAGCAAAGGCTTTCATGACCTCGTCTCGTACGTGGATAAACAGAGCGAGAAGCAATTAGTAGACGAGCTGCGCCAGCTCCTGCCCGAAGCCGGCTTTATCACGGAGGAAGGAACCGAAGGCGCCGAGCGCGCCGAGAACCTCAACTGGATTATCGACCCACTGGATGGCACCACGAACTTCATTCACGGGCTGCCGGCTTACTGCGTGAGCATTGCCCTGATTCAGGGTGCGGAGCTGGTGATTGGGGTCGTGTATGAGATTACTCGGGATGAGTGCTTCCGTGCAGCGCTTGGTGCGGGTGCTTTCTGCAACGAAAAGCCCATCCACGTTTCCGCTGCCAACGACCTACACAACACCCTCATTGCCACGGGCTTCCCTTATTACAAATTCGACAAACTCGATGGCTACCTTCAGATTCTCAGTCAGTTCATGCAGAACACGCAGGGTATTCGCCGGGTAGGTTCTGCCGCAATGGACCTAGCTTACGTAGCCGCTGGCCGCTTCGATTGCTACTTCGAGTTCAACATCAACTCCTACGACGTGGCGGCTGGCATTCTGCTGGTGCGCGAGGCAGGGGGCCGTGTTACGCAGTTCACGATAGATGGCGACCCAGTTTTCAGCCGCGAAGTAGTAGCCACCAACGGCCACATTCACGAGGCCACGCAAGATATCATCCGTAAGTATTGGTCGTAACCATTCTTTTTGATCCTGAGCTTGCGAAGAACCTAGGGCCAGTTGGAAAAGGAATGACAGCTGTTGCGGTAAACTTTTTCTTGCTCTCCGTGGTTCTGCATCCGTTATGATCTTGCAATATCTCATCATCGCGCTTCTCTTCGCGGCGGCCACGTTCTACGTTGGGCGGCGCTTCTGGCAATCCTTCTTTGCGAAGGGAGAAGGCGGCTGCGCCAAAGGCTGCGGCGGCGCGTGCGGCACCATTGATGTGGATCGGCTTCAGCGTACGATTGAAAAGGCCACCCAACCGGCTAACGTGAGCTAGCTTTTCGGCTCTTAAAATAAGGACAACCTGCCCCCGTACCTGCTCCGTATAGCAGGCACGGGGGCTTGCTTTTGTGGCCCCTACAGTGCAGCTAGCTCTCCCAACCGAAATCCCCTTGATCATGCAAGACAAAGAAGAAGAACGCTCCTTGGTAAACGTCGAAAACAAGTTGAGCAGCGACGGCTTTACCGCAAACTTCACCGTTACGGACGGCCGGTTGCACACCTTCGACAACCCAAATAAAACCTACGGCCCTGAAGAAGTTACCATCGTGGATTTCTACCGCTTCGAGGGCGAAAGCAACCCCGATGACATGTCTATCCTGTATGCCCTAACGTGCAACGATGGCGTAAAAGGCACCATCTCATCAGCATACGGTACCTATGGCGAATCTGACTCCATTGAGTTTCTCACCAAGGTAGAAGACCTAGGTAAGAACCTGGACAAGAGCCACAAATAGACTCCTAACACACGATTACGAAATTAAAAAGCGCGCTTTGGCTTCGGCCAGAGCGTGCTTTCTTGTTTTCATACCTTTCAAACAGAACTGTGAAAGCGCAACTTCCCACCCACCCGCTACGTGCCGCTGCCGACTTAGATCCATTATTGAATACTATTGGTGATGCCAGGATCGTGTTGCTGGGCGAAGCTTCCCACGGCACCTCCGAGTACTATCGTTGGCGTACGGCTCTATCAAAGCGCCTGATTCAGGAGAAAGGCTTTCAGTTTATTGCGGTGGAAGGTGACTGGCCCGACTGCTTCGAGGTGAACCAGGCTATCAAGCAGGATGAAATGTCTGCCGGCTCAGCGGCACGTCTGCTTCAGACCTTCGACCGCTGGCCTACCTGGATGTGGGGCAACTGGGAGATTGCTGCTTTGGTCGAGTGGCTGCACCAGCACAACCGCAACCTAGCTTCCGGCCAGAAGGTTGGCTTCTATGGTCTGGATGTGTATAGCCTGTGGGAGTCGTTGCAGGAGATTCTACACTATGTCGAAAAACAAGGAGATGGTGCCGTAAAAGCTGCTCACAAGGCCTTTAGCTGCTTCGAGCCGTACAGCAACGACCCGCAGGAGTATGCCCAGGCCGTGGCCTTCGTCTCGGAGGATTGTCAGGATGAGGTGAGCGAGATGTTACGGGCCTTGCGCCGGCAGCCGCCTACTACCACGGGCGTAGATGGCCTAGGTCGGGAGTTGGACTTCGCCGCCGAGCAGAATGCCTTGGTAGCCGTGAATGCCGAGCGTTACTACCGCGCCATGCTCCAGGGCGGCTCCAGCTCCTGGAACGTGCGCGACCGGCACATGATGGAAACCCTCACTCGCCTGCTCGACCTCCATGGACCTGACAGCAAAGCTATTATCTGGGAACACAACACGCATATCGGCGACGCTCGCGCTACCGATATGGCAGACGACGGTATGGTGAACGTGGGGCAGCTAGCCCGCGAAGCCTACGGTCGCGAGCAGGTATTCGCCGTTGGGTTTGGCTCGTATGAAGGCTCCGTTATTGCCGGCAAAAAATGGGGGGCTCCTTTCGAGGTAATGTCGGTGCCGCAAGCCACGCGAGGCTCGTGGGAGAATTACCTGCATGAGCAGTTGCAAGGCGATAATGCCTTGCTGCTCAGCACAGAGTTGCGCAGTGAAACTGCCCTGCTCAACAGGTCTTTAGGCCATCGGGCCATTGGGGTAGTCTACCGACCGGAGTTTGAGCGCTACGGCAACTACGTACCGTCCATCATTCCGGAGCGGTACGACGCCTTCCTCTTCATTGACAAGACGCAGGCGCTACACCCTTTGCCTACTCAAGCCGACGAACACACCCCGCCTGACATGTACCCGTGGACAGAGTAAAATATCTTACCACCAGCGCGTTATAAGGGTTTGTTCTTCCGTAATCTTAGTGTGGCACTAGCCCGAAGCGCCCGGCCTGCACATCCAGGATAATGGTATGGTGACGAAATGGTTCGTTGCCGAGCATACCATTCATTCCAGAGAAGCGCATTAAGGCTTGCTGTAGAAGGCTAGTGCCTTCCATATACGTTACGGTGCGTAGCGGAACGGACGAGCCTGCAAACTGTAACGTAGCGTCGGAAGGTAGCGTATGCGCTACCAGAGTTTTACCCCAGGAGTTGACCCCGTTAATTTGCGGTATAGCTGCCTGCCGACCTAGGTCCTGCCAAGTACTCTGGCTGGTAAGCAGGGAAAAGGCACTGGAGCCTGAGTCGAACAAAAACTGATGAGCCTGCCCTTGTAGTGCAGCACGCAGGATCACCCGCCGATTGGCAAAATCTAAGGGCACAAATGCTGCCTGGCGCGCCAAGCTATCCGGTACGCGAGGCAGCAGGGTGAAGCGGCGCCGCGGGTAGTCAAGAACGAGAACCTGGTTAGCTAGTACGTCGGCTCCCAGCGTACCAATGATGAATGGGCTATTATCAGCCGGCAACTGGCTAGCGCCATAGCGAAGCACCGGGAGGCGGCCAGCCTGCACGCGTCCGCTACCTAGGTTGAATGAGAAATTCTGAATAGTGTCGTGCTGGGGAAGCAGCGTACGTTGCATAGCCGGGTAGGCGACGCGCAGTGCGGCAAGGGGCTTAGCGTACAACAGGGAGTAAGGCGCTCCGGTATCAAACTGTAGGTAGCAGGTCCGGGCACAACCAGCTAACCTGACAGGTACCAGCAGCGCCGCGTGAGCCACGGCAGGATGAGCCATCGTATCGGCCTTCCAGGTGAAGGAGCACGCGGCCGGAAGGCTCGTCACGACAAGTTGATTGGCCGGCGGCTGGAACTTATAACGAACGTAGAAGTAGCCCCCGATGCTACTTATTCCGAGTAGCGCCAGTACGATAAGGAGGATTTTGAAGAGCGGTTTCATGAAACCTAGGCTTGTTGGTTGATGAACCAAAAGTGCCTACTTCATTGCCCTAGGTCGTGCGTCATTTAGCCGCCATTTAGCCGCCACATTATACAAGATGTTAGTAACCAGATTAATAAGGTTTATTGAATTTAGAAGCGAAACCGGTAAATATCCAGACGCCCTTGGCGCAACTGCCATGCTGCATAACCGACTGCGGCTACATTTAGCGCATAAGTCAACACCAATACACCTAGGTATAAGCCGGGCAGTAGTGCGCGGTGTGGGCGCCCTACCAGCATCTGTATCACCACGACCAGCAAGAAGGCAAAGAAGCACCCGACCTGCCATAAGATCTGGAAGCCGAGCACCCGGCGGCCGACCTCTGCTGCATGTTCTGTGTCGTGGCGCCTGGTTCGCCAGAGCCACCACGGCACCACAATATTGAGCAGGGGCAGGAACAGAAAGCTCAGCGCACTCAGGTTGAGTAGCTGCAGAAAGTTGGAGTCAGAGCGTAGTGCCGGCGCCGGGTCTGACACTGCCTCAGGTGGTGCGGGCTCAGCCCGAAAGTCATCGAGGGATACTTCTAGTGCCGTAGCCAGCGCCTGTAGCGTATAGCCACGCGGCACGGTGTCGCCCTGCTCTACCCGCTGAATGGTGCGCAAGCTCACACCAGACTGTTCCGCCAATAATTCCTGAGAAAAGCCTTTACTTTTTCGGATAGCGGCAATACGTTCGGCAGAAAACATAAACCAGGTTCGGCTTCAGTATGAGTTAAGTGGTAAATACCGAACCGTAAGCTAGAACATCTATGTGACAACGATCTTACTCAGTCACTTAGCTATTCAGCCACTCTTTAACCCCACACCTTTGTGCCTTCTGTGCAGTTGCGGCACATTTCAATCTGGTCGCGGCCTTTTAGCAAGGATTCGCGAAAACGCTGATACTTAGGCGCCTGCCACAACGCTCGGAAGCTTTGCTTTTGCAAATCGCCTAGGCGATACTCCGCGTCTTTGTCGAAGCAGCAGGGCACTACCAGGCCATCCCAGGTGATAACGCAGCTGTGCCACATTTTCCAGCAATGGTTCAGCAGCCGGTTCTTGATGCGCCAGCTACCGTTGTTGTTCTCGTAGCGCGAGTAGTAATCGATAGTAGGGATGAGTGGTGACCCGTTCTGGTAGTCGTAGATCTGCGCCGTTTTGAACCACACGTCATCGACACCTAGGTCTTTGGCCATGCGTTTGGCGTCTTCAATCTGGTGCTCGTTGGGCCGCACGACCAAAAACTGAAACACTACCCGTGGTGTGCTCGATTTCAGCTCTTTGCGCCACCGGATAACGTTGCGCGTACCTTCCAGCACCTTATCGAGCTTGCCGCCCACGCGGTACTGCTGGTATACTTCCTGGGTCGTACCGTCGAGGGAAATAATCAGCCGGTCCAAGCCGCTTTCTACGGTACGGCGAGCATTTTTATCGTTGAGGTAGTGCGCGTTCGTACTCGTAGCAGTGTAAATACCTTTGTCGGCGGCGTACTTCACCAAGTCCAGAAAGCTAGGATGCAGATACGGCTCGCCCTGGAAGTAGAAGATCAGGTACCACAGTTGCCGGTGCAACTCGTCGATTGTGCGCTTGAACAAATCATCGGGCAGCATTCCGGTAGGCCGCGTGAAAGAACGCAAGCCGCTTGGGCACTCCGGGCAGCGCAGATTGCAGCTGGTGGTCGGCTCGAAGGACAACGCCAGTGGCAACCCACGATGCCGCGCTTTGCCCGTCAGCTTGCTCAGCGCATAGCTGCCCACTACCTGCCCCGCGTTCAGTAGGCGCCTGGGGGTAGCTTTCGAGAGGAAGTTCAGACCGTCGGACAGAAGAGAAGCCATGTAGCAGTAAAGGTCGGCATTGCTTGGCAAGAAAGCCGGCAACTACCAACTGTCATGTCACAAAAAAGCCTGTTACCCTAGCTTTTGCTTCAGGATAACAGGCTTGGAGCAAGCAATTGCCAGGGCAAATTGTTTATCTACCCGACGACATGGGCAATAGGCTGGTGTAAGTAGCCGCTTTGCCGAACGCTTCTTTTATCTCATCGACGGCGGCGCGGCTGCTCAGGCGCTTGGGCTTTACGTTGAGGAACGTACCGTCTTCGGCCAGAAGCAAGTATGTAGGAACGTCCTGCACTGCATAGGCTTTGGCAATGACGGAGCGGTAGCCACCGGCGGCCCGCACGTGTACGCCGGGCAGCTTCTTGCTGATAACCAACTGCTTCCAGGCACCTTCGTTCTCATCAAGCGCGATGTTCAGGAACACGATGTTTTTGCCTTCGAACTTCTTAGCTAGGTCTTGGGCATATGGCAGGTCGCGGAGGCTAAGGCCACTGGTAGTGCGCCAGAAATTCACGTAAACAAGCTTACCGGCAAAGCTTTGCAGCGACACCGAGTCGCCAGTGGCCGACATTAGGTGAAAATTCGGAGCGGGCGCACCGATGGCAAAGGCTTTGTGCGTTTCGAAATCGTGCTGCAATACCGAATAGTATTGGTTTTTGGCATCAAGGGTGTGAAAATCAGCGAGCATGGCCGCCGACTGCTTCACGTGCCCGAAGCGGAAGGATTCCTGCATCACGCGCCCTAGGCACAGCAGCCGTGCCGCGCCGGTTAGCTGCGTTTTAGCCATGTCGTAGCACACCTGGTAGAAATCCGGATCGCTGCGCTGGTGGTTGCTTGCAGTAGCTTGATAATGAATATAGTTCAATAAGAATTCCTGGTACATCCCGCTTTGCAACGCACCAGCATCGGGGCTGTTGATCAGGCTTTTTTCGTTTAGGAAATCGTAGTACGTCGGCGACATTTTCAGGCGGGCGTCGGTGGCTACTACCTGCTCGCGCAAATCCTGAAAAGTCAGGCGGTCGTTGGCGTAGCTGTAGTCAATTTCCGCTTTGGCGTAGACCTTAAAAGCGGCAGAAAGCTGGTTGTCCTGCGCGTAATCATCGAAAAACTTACGCTCCTCTTTGCGGCGGTACTCCAGAAACGACAGGAAAGGCACTTCGTAAAGCATGATGTTGTCGGGCAACACCTGAAAGCCATCATTCTCGACAAACTTCTCGTCTACTTCGGTCAGGTAAGAGTTGGCGGCGGCGCCGTTGCCCTTGAACTTCACCGTGGTAGCCATGTCGCTGCCCTTAAAGCGCACGTCCATGTTGTTGCCAGGCTCCAGAAAGAGGTCGGTCACATCATCGCCATACACGAGGTCGGCGCGGGTGGGGCCAGCCACAGTAAGCGCCAGCCGAAACTCGCCTTTATCGTCGAGTCGGGCGTACGTGATTTTCTCTTTCGGATCCAGCGCATTTTCACGCACAGATACGGCCACCGTATCGACGGTGCGGCTGCTAACCTTGCCGGTCAGCACTACCGTACCCTGGGCTCGACCCAGGTGCGGTAACATGAACAAAGCCGCTACAGTCAGGCTAGCAGCAAAGCGAGAAAAGTAAGTCATTGTAAAAAGGATAATCTAATTTATATACATGCTGAGCCGACATTCCCTTCTTTAATCCGATTTTTTATAAGCAGGAGTCTATTTCCTAGGTAAAAGACAATTCAGCACGGCAAGATAATTCTTCTAAATTAATATAATCCAATCTAGAAGATTTCTTTTTCTGTATGCTGCTGCCACTTAACCGAAGATTCCGCTTAAAACTTCGTCTAATCGGCCCAGTGGATGCACCCGGATTCCGTAGCGACCTAGGTCGAGGCCGCGGGCGTTAAACTGCGAAATGTACATTTCCTGAAAACCTAGCTTTTCAGCCTCTGACAAACGTTGGTCCAAACGGCTCACGGCCCGAATCTCACCACTCAATCCAACTTCCGCCGCCAAGCAAACATCCGTCGGCAGGGGCAGATCGTTGAGGGAAGACACCACCGCCGCGCACACGGCCAGGTCCAGGGCCGGATCTTCCAAACGCAGACCACCGGCAATGTTCAGGAACACGTCGTGCTGCCCCAGGCGCAGGCCACTACGCTTCTCCAGCACAGCCAGCAGCATATTCAGACGCTTCGAATCGAAGCCGGTGCTGCTGCGCTGGGGCGTGCCGTAGGTGGCGGGCGTCACGAGGGCCTGCACTTCCACCAGCAGCGGCCGGTTGCCTTCCAACGTCGCGCCGATAGCCATACCGCTCAGCGTTTCAGTACGTTGTGAAAGCAGAATTTCCGACGGGTTCGATACCTGCCGCAGCCCCGAGCCCTGCATCTCGTAGATACCTAGCTCGGAGGTGGAGCCGAAGCGGTTCTTGATGGTACGCAGAATGCGGTAGCTCAGGTGCCGGTCGCCCTCAAATTGCAGCACGGTATCTACCATGTGCTCCAGGATTTTGGGGCCGGCAATGGAGCCGTCTTTGGTGATGTGGCCGATGATGAGTACCGGCACACTAGTTTCCTTGGCATACTTGAGTAGCTCGGCGGTGCACTCGCGCACCTGCGACACCGAGCCGGCTCCCGACTCCACCAGCCCCGACTGCAAGGTCTGAATGGAATCGACAATAACCACGTTGGGCTGAAGCTGGTCGATCTGCTTGAAGATATTCTGGGTGTTGGTTTCGGTAAGAATATAGCAGCCAGGATGTTGCTCGCCCAGGCGTTCCGCCCGCATCTTGATCTGCTGCTCGCTTTCTTCGCCCGAAATGTAAAGTACTTTGAGCTGCTGCAAGCTCATGGCAATCTGCAACATCAGCGTGCTCTTGCCAATGCCGGGTTCGCCGCCGATGAGCACCAGAGAACCCGGCACGAGGCCGCCACCCAGCACCCGGTTCAGCTCGCCGTCGTTGGTGTTAAACCGAGCTTCCTCTTCGTAGTGAATATCGGTGATGATGCGCGGCTTGGCAACGGTGCTGGTGCCGGGCGCGGAAGTGGGCGTCTTCCAGGAGCCTGCCACCTTGGTGTCTTCCTTCTGCACCACTTCTTCCACGTAGGTGTTCCACTCGCCGCAGCTGGGGCAGCGACCAATCCACTTGGCAGACTGAGCGCCGCAATTCTGACAGAAATAAAGGGTTTTAAGCTTGGCCATGTACTCGATATAGGGAAACTAAATAAGGTTATACAGGGCTAAAAAGTTTGGCAGGAACTGATTATTTGCCTTTGCTTTTCAGTCAACAACTCGCCTCGTTTGCCTCCTGTACCAACCTAGGTTTGGCCACCAAAGCGGTGCGGCGCACAGCTTGCTGCCTGTACTTTTCCCTGATCTAATTTTCATGGAAACGCCGCGAAAAATATAGGCAACTAGCCGGCAGCTAGAGCTGTGCTAGCCAGACAGAAAGCTTCTCCTGAATGGAAACGCGAGCATGTGGAGCAGATCAACCAGACCTATCTAGCTAGCTTCTAGAAGCTTGTATTTAAAACAAGTGGCGAGCAGAACGGTATGTACTACAACATTGATCCTGTGGAAGCAATGCTTTTCAGCCTTTCTCATGCTACTTCCGTTCCGTTCTTACCTGCGCCTTGGGCTAACCCTAGCCTCGGCCGCACTGCTGATTAGCAGCTGCGAACTACTAGAATTCAGCCCAAATGACGTGCGGGCGCCCGACGCCCAGCGCGACCTGACCCGCCAGAACCTAGAGCGCCTAGCTCAGCAGCCGAACCCCACGGGTGGCGATACGCTCCGCTTCGCTTTTACGGCCGACTCGCAGCGCTACTATGATGAGCTAGACCCGTTGGTGAGCAGCCTCAACCAGCAGCGAAACCTAGCTTTGGTTATCGTCGGGGGCGATATTTCTGATTTCGGGCTCGGGCGCGAAATGCGATGGGTGAACGGCAAGCTGAAGCAGCTGCGCGTGCCGTACTTCACCGTCATTGGCAACCACGACCACGTCGGAAATGGGCGGGCGGCTTACCAGGAAATCTTTGGGCCCTTGAACTATAGCTTCACGTACGCAGGCACCCGTTTCATTCTGACGGATACCAACGGCCGCGAGTACGGCTTCAACGGCCAGGTACCGAATGTACCGTGGCTGCAACAGCAGCTAGCTGATACAGTAGGCGTGCGGCGGCAAGTCGCCATTTGCCACGTCCCTCCTTTCGACGGCGATTTTGACCCTAGCTTGACAACTAGCTACGCGCGGGCCCTAGCCGCCGCCCCACGGCTGGTATTCAACCTCAGCGGCCACATTGACAAGTTCGGCGTGAGTCAGCCCTACAACGACAACGTGACGTACATCAGTGGTTACAGTGTGGAACAGCGCCAATACTTGCTCCTCACGCTCTGGGGCGATAAAGAATACAAGCTCGAAAGCATAGCTTATTAACAATGAAGCACTTACTACTCTTCGTGGGGCTACTAGTTACTTGGATAAGCAGTAGCGCCCAGGCGCAATCTGACACGCCGACGCCTCGCCGCTGGTACGTGCCGCAGCACGCCGTATTGCAAACGGCCGGAGGCATTGGGCTGGTAGCAGGCGGAGCCGGCTATACTCTTGGCTCTAAGCGCAGATGGGATGTAGACGCACTAGTCGGCTATGTTCCAGGCAAGTACACCGGCGGCCGGGCATTCAGCATCTTCACTCTGAAAGGCACGTATGCGCCTTTCTGCTTGCCCGTACAAACGCGCTGGCAGGTGCAGCCACTGACGCTGGGGCTACTGACCAACTACACGCCCTCGGCTATGCTGAACCGCTCCCGCGACGACAAGTATCCGTACAAGAACTACTACTGGTGGTCTTCCACGGTGCGGCTGGGTGTCTTCCTGGGTGGCCGCGTGGGGCGCGAGTTGCCCGTAAGCCAAGATGGCCGGGCTCGGATGGTTTCTGCTTACTACGAATTAGGTACCAATGACTTATACGCCGTGAGCTTGCTACCCAACACCAAAGGGCTGTCGCTCGGCCAAATCCTGACCCTAGGTCTGGGGGTAAAAGTAGATTTCTAGCAAGCAGAACCAGCTAACCTGATGCGCCAAATCCCACCCTGGCCTACACTTCGCTTGTCGCCTTCAAATATGCCGTACGCGCCTCATTAAGCAGCTGCAAAATTGTAGCTCGCTGACGCAGCAGATGCTCGAATACCACTCGCTGCTGCCGAAACAAACGCCAAGCGCGCAGGCGTCGTATTCTGGCTTCCAGGCTGTTCCAGTAGCTGAGCGCGTAAAATCCGGCGAACGGCAGGCTCACGGCGTAGAGCGTGGTCCAGCGCCAATCCTGGGTGAAGTGGTGCACCAGCAGGATTTGCGCGGCGTAGCACAAGGGAAAGGTCAGCATCCCCACCACCAGCATTATCGGCGCAACAAACTCCACATCTTTGGTTGCCCGCCGGGCCACCATCGAAGGCAGAATGTAGGGTATGTAGTTGTTGATCAAGCCATAAAGCCACACCGGACCACCTAAGGTCAGCTTCAGGGTGGTGCGAATGCCGCGGGCCAAGCGTCCTTCTTTACTGCCCGGCTCCAAGGCCGCGTCGGTGAGGCGGAGCCGGTCTAGGTCGAGCAGATACGTGGTGAGTTGGTCGCGCACTTGCTGAAGGCGAGCGGGGTCGTGCTTTTCGAAAAATGCCACCCCTTCCAGCAGCGTGCGGCTAAGCTGAAAGTTGTCGTAGAGCGTTTCTTGGTCGTCAGCGATGAGGTGATTGGTAAAGGTATCTTCCACTTGCTGCACCAATTCATCCTCGGCCGCGTCGCGCGTGATGATGAGGCGCCACTCCAGCCGCTCCCGAATTTCTTCGGTCAGCGCGTCGGCGGCGGCTTCCGGGTCCTGATGATAGGCGGCGGCGTAGTCGGCCACTACAATGGGCGGCGCGACATTTACGAGCACATCGGAGCGGAAACGGGCCGGATCGAAGTAGTTGATACCCACCGGCAAAATGCGCAAACCTAGGCTGAAATCGTGGCGGGCTTCGGCGCCGAGCGCAATGCGGGCCGCCCCGGTTTTGAGCGGCCGCAACCGGCGCTCCGAAACGCTCGTACCCTCGGGAAAAATCATGACGGTGCCGCCCTGGTCGAGATAGTCGTAGCTGCGGCTGAAAGCAGCTTCATTGCGGCGCGCCAGCTCGGCGGGCGCTACCGGGCTGTTCTTATCCACATCCTGGCGGCGGTAAATCGGAATGGAATTGCCGGAGGTCATAATCCGGCGCAGAATAGGATTCTGGAAGAAGGTGCTTTTGGCCAGAAACGCAACCGGGTCGCGCCGGTTGATAGCAACAACCAGCGGGTCCATAAGCGTATTCGGGTGATTAGCAGTTAGTAATAATGGTCCTGGTAATTGCAGTCGTTCGCGGTGGCGCACTTCCAGGCGGTGAAAGAAAATGCGTAGCGCCAGCTGCGCCACGGGTTTCATCAGGGTATAAAAGAGCATAAGCAGGGGCCCTGGAAAAGCAGGCTAGGTTTAGATCTTGCGTAGGCCAGGCTGCGTACATGATACAAAATCCATAGTATTTTTCGGAGCCATTCCGTTTTATAAGCAAGCATCGTACGCACTTCAACGTTTGTTAGGTGTTTGCTGGCCGGGGCCGCACGATGCGGCTGGCTGGCTTCCTCAAAAGCAAAGACACTTTTCAGACCTAGCTTTGCACGTTACAACTACTTAGATCCTCTCTCACGCTTTCGTCTCTCATGCGCTTTCTTCTACGTATTCTCACTGCCTGTCTGCTACTGACGAGCGCCGCTCACGCCCAGACCAACATGGCCGTGCTCCGCAAAGCCGACGACCTCGTGGCGCAGAAAAAGTATGACGCGGCCTTTCGGATGCTGCAGGAGTATGATCCGCACAATAGCAAGCTGGCCGTCGTCCTGAAAAAAGAGGAATATGCCCTCAACTACAGCATCGGCACCCATCAGTATCACACCTTCACCTTCAAGGACTTGCCGATTTTGGAAACCTTGGACGATAACCGCTACAAGGAAGGCGTCGGGGGTACCACGTATCGATTTCGGGTGGGCCGCGCCCTCGATTCGCTCAAGCGCCGCTACCCCAATAACTACAAGCTCGACCGCGGCCTGGGCGACTACTATTTCAGCCTGCAACAGTGCGACTGCGCCGAAAAGAGGATTCTGGAAGACGATCTTTTCCCATTGATTATCAAGCACTACGCTGTAGCACACGACAATGGCTACGGCGATTATTACTCTTACTTCGCCGTGGGCTACGCCTACCAGCGCCTGGGCCAGTTCAGGCAAAGCGTCGCGCCGTTTCTGCACTCCATCGAGTTGCGCAAAGACTATCCGCCCACGCACCTCAACCTAGCTTTTGTGTACCTGGAGCTGAAGCAGTACGACAAGGCGCGCGAAGAAGCCATCCTGGCCCGCGACCAGTTTCAGGACGACCAGCCCAAGTCGGATGCGGCCTTTTTGCTCAGCGAAATCGAAGACCGGATTAAGGGTATCGGGGTAAAAACGGCCAACCGCCCCAACGCACGCAGCACCAAGATCGGCTCACACCCCAAGTCGCCCACCACGCACAAGGCGGGAGCCAAGGCAGCTAGCCCGAAAGCAGCCGCAGCGAAAGACTCGACAGCGACCAAGTCGGCGGCGCCGGAGCCGGCACCTAGCCCGGTACCTGCCCAGGATGCACCAAAGCCTACGCCGGAAGCCTCTAAGTCAGAGGACAAGCCCAAGGAATCTGCCTCGCAATAGTCTTCTTCCTCAGTCTTCTACCTAGCTTTTCTCATGCCTAGCCCGCGCGTCGAAATAACGTATTGCACGCAGTGTCGGTGGCTTTTGCGCGCCGCCTGGATGGCGCAGGAGCTGCTCACTACCTTCGACACCGAGCTAGGGGAAGTAGCGCTGGTGCCGGGCACGGGCGGCATTTTTGAAGTGCGACTGAATGACGAGTTGATCTTTTCGCGCAAAGAAGCCAGCCGCTTTCCGGAGTCGAAAGAGCTGAAGCAGCTCATCCGCGACCGGATTGCGCCGGACCGGAACCTAGGTCACAGCGACCGGCCGGTGGCAAACAACTGATTTAAAGTCAGTGTAAACCAGCTTATAAAAAGAACGTCATTTCGACCAACGGGAGAAATCTCGCGTGCAGACGCCAGGCGGTAATTGCAACGACAGCACGCGAGATTTCTCCCGTTGGTCGAAATGACGACCGAATACGATAGAGGCTAAAGAGCAGGTCTACCCGTTCATCACGCGGTTCTGGCGGTTGATCGACTCCAGGTGAATAGCATCCAGGTACTTATGGATGAAGTCTTCGGTCAGACCTAACTTGGCGCCTTTCTGCACGCCACGCTCCAGGATTTCGCTCCAACGGCTAGGTTGCAGGATGGTGATGTTGTTCTCCTTCTTGTAGGTACCGATTTTCTCGGCCACGGCCATGCGGTTGCCGATCAGTTGCAGAATCTCGTCATCGAGGTGATTGATTTGCTGGCGCAGCTTTTCCAGGGCGGTCAGAAACTCCTGTTTATCAGTCGTTTCCTGGCGCCATACCAAGCTATCGAGTAGCTCGGCGAGGCGCTCGGGCGTTACTTGCTGCTTGGCGTCGCTCCAGGCGTTATCGGGGTCAATATGCGACTCAATCATCAGCCCGTCGAAGTCAAGGTCGATGGATTTTTGGGCGAGGCTTTGCAACACGTCGCGGCGGCCGCCGATATGGCTTGGGTCGCAGATGAGCGGCATGTCGGGCAGGCGGCGCTTCATCTCGATGGGCAGGTGCCACATCGGAGCGTTGCGGTATTCGGTGTTGCCGTAGTTCGAGAAACCTCTGTGAATCAGACCGATATTCTTAATACCGGCTTTCGCGATGCGCTCCACGCCGCCCATCCATAGCTCCAGGTCGGGGTTGATGGGGTTCTTGATGAGCACCGGAATATCCACGCCACGCAGCGCGTCGGCCACTTCCTGCACCGAGAAGGGGTTTACCGTCGTGCGGGCCCCGATCCAGAGCACGTCCACATCGAACGCCAGACAGTCCTCAACGTGTTTAGCAGTAGCCACTTCCACCGTGATGGGCAAGCCCGTCAGGTCTTTCGCTTTCTTCAGCCAGGGCAAACCTTTCGTGCCAATGCCCTCGAACAAGCCGGGCTTGGTGCGCGGCTTCCAGATGCCGGCGCGCAGCATATCTACCTTGCCGGTAGCCGCTAGGCGCGTGCAGGTTTCGATGGTTTGCTGCTCGGTTTCGGCGCTGCACGGACCCGAGATGATAAGTGGCTTTTTGCGGATGAGGGGCTGCTCGGCAGCGGCCACGGGTGCGGTTTGTTCCATTATATGAATGTGCTGGTTTTTGATTTGCTAGGGTGTTGATGTGTTGAGTTTTAATGTGCCAGTGGGCTGAATTTACAATGAGCAGGAAAATGAATCGCTGGAAACACCACCTATCCACATTACTAACCAGCCCACCAGCACATCAAAAAATCAACACATCATTTCAAGATTTTACGGATGAGGTTGGCTTGGTGAATCAGGTCGGTCACGGCCGGATAGTTTTCCTGCGCAATCAGGTCACGCATGTGTTGGAGCTGGCGCAAATGCTCGTCGAGTACGTCGAGCACGTTCGTGCGATTCTGGCGGAAGATGGGCACCCACATGGCAGCAGAGCTTTTGGCCAGACGCACCGTCGATTCAAAGCCGCCGCTGGCCAACTCAAAGATACGCTGCTCCTCCTTTTCTTTCTCCAACACGGTGAGGGCCAACGCGAAAGAAGTGATATGCGAGATATGCGAGATGTAGGCCGTGTGCACATCGTGGTCGGCAGCACCTAGGTACACGAGCCGCATGGGCAACTGCTGAAACACCTTTTCCACCAGCGTCACGGCATCTGGGTCGCTGCTTTCAGCATCGCAGATCACGAGCGTCTTGTTCTCGAACAGGTGCGGAATGGCTGCTTCCGGCCCCGAATACTCAGTACCGGCCATCGGGTGAACGGCCACAAAACGGCCGCGGTTCGGGCTGTCCTTGATGGCTTCCAGGAGCTGTTGCTTGGTAGAACCCACGTCGATAACTACCTGCTTATCAACCAGCGCCAATACTTGCGGCAACACCGTGAGCATGGCATCCATGGGCACGGCCACTACCACTAAGTCGGAGCGGTGCACGGCGGAAGCCAGGTCGGCGGTGACTTCATCGACCAGACCTAGGTCCAGGGCTTTCTGCTGGTTTTCGGGGTTGCGGTCCAAGCCAATGACGCGGGAAGCAATGCCCGTTTGCCGCAGGCTCAGCGCCAACGAACCACCAATCAAGCCAATACCTATAATCGTGACTACCATTTACTTAGTACTTATGCCTAGTGCTTGGTGCTTAGGGTTGAGGAGGTTAGTAGAGCGGTGTAGCGCGGGCTCTGTAGTCCACACCTGCCGTATATCCGTGCTTACCCACTTCATGCGCGGACTACAAAGTCTGCGCTACACGGAGCTAGGTTGCAAGGCTTTCACAATGCGCTCCAGAGAGGCGCGGAATACTTTTTCCGGCTGGCAGAGGCTGACCCGCACGAAGGCGTTGCCGTTGCTGCCGAAGATGCCGCCGGGCGTAATGAACACGCGGGCGTCATGCAAAAACTTGTCGCTCACCGCGTAGCCGTCAGCGTAACTCTCTGGAATAGAAGCCCACACGAACATACCCGTTTGCTGGCGGTCGAAGGTGCAGCCGATGGTGGTGAGCAGCTCAAACACTAATTCACGACGGGCACGGTAGTGCTGGTTGAGTTCCTCGTACCACTCATCACCTAGCTGAAGGGCAGCCACAGCGGCGCGCTGCACCGGCAGGAACATGCCCGAATCCATGTTGCTCTTGAAGCGGAGCACGTCTTGCAGCAGATCGGCGCGACCGACCAGCATGCCCACGCGCCAACCCGCCATATTGTGCGACTTGCTCAAGGAGTTCAGCTCCAACACCACGTCTTTAGCGCCGGGCGTAGCGAGCAGGCTAGTGGGTTTGTCGTTCAGGATGAAGCTGTACGGGTTGTCGTGCACCAGCAGGATGTTCTGCGCCTTTGCAAAGGCTACCAGCTCCGCGAAGAACTCGGGTGTGGCCTGTGCGCCGGTGGGCATGTGCGGGTAGTTCACCAGCATCAGCTTCACGCGGCTTAGGTCGCGCTGAGCTAGGTCTTGCAGGTCGGGGAGCCAGCCGCGCTCGGCCGTCAGGTCGTAGTCAACGATGGTAGCGCCACTTAGCTGAGCAGCAGCGCGATACGTTGGATAACCAGGATTCGGAATCAGCACCTTGTCGCCTTCTTGCAGGAACGTCATGCAGATGTGCATGATGCCTTCCTTCGAGCCCAGCAGCGGCAGCACTTCCGTGTCGGGATTCAGCGTTACGCCGTAGCTGCGCTCATACCAGCTGGCCATAGCTTCGCGTAGGGCGGGCACGCCTTTGTAGCCCTGGTAGGCGTGCGTGTTCGGCAGCTCTGCGCTGTCCGTCAGCGCCTTGATGACGCTGGGGTGCGGCGGCATGTCGGGGCTACCAATACCTAGGTTGATGATATCGGCGCCGGCTTTGTTCAGCCCTTCGATTTCGCGGAGCTTCTGGGAGAAGTAGTATTCGCCGGTTTGGGCCAGTCGCTGGGCGGTGCTGATCTGCATGGTCATTGTTCTTGCCCCAGGGTTAAAACCCTGGGCTGTTTAGGGTTGTAATTAGCATAGCGAAACATCTTTTCCGCTGCGTAGCCCAGGGTTTCAACCCTGGGGTCGAGAGGTTTTAGTAAGTTTCTCCTTTGCGGTACACGCCTAGCACCCGCACGCTGTCAGTCACGGGGGCAATGTCTTCGAGTACTTTTTCGAGCTGCCGGGCGTCGTCAAACTCCAGGTCGGCGTGGAAGTAATACTGCCAGGTGTAGCCCGGCCGTGGGTACGACTGAAGCTTAGAGAGATTGATGCCGCGGTCGGCGATGCGCACGAGCACCCGGGCGAGGCTGCCCTGCTGGTGGTCGGTGTGGAAGTACAGAGAAGCTTTGTTGGCGTTAGCCACCGGCTTGGCCTTTTCAGCTCGCTCCACCACCAGGAAGCGCGTGTAGTTCTGGTCGTCGGAGTGAATGTCTTCCGCTACGATGTCCATGTTAAAAAGCTCGGCGGCCAGACTGCCGGCTACGGCGGCGGTACCAGCCAAGTGCCGCTCACGGATGTTTTTGGCGCTCAGCGCTGTGTCTTCCGTTTCTACCAAGCGCCAGTCAAGATGCTTGCGCAAGAAAGCCCGGCATTGCAGCAAGGCCATCGGGTGCGAGTGCACTTCGCGGATATCTTCCAATGACTGGCCCGGCAGCATCAGCAGGTGCTGGCGAATGCGCAGATACACCTCGCCGGTCACGCGCAGGTTGGCCTGTTGCAGCAGGTTGTAGTTGGGTAAAATGCTGCCGGCTATGGAGTTCTCAATTGCCATCAGGCCGCAGTCCACTTCCTCGCTGGTCACCTGCCGCACCACTTCCGAAAACGTGGCGCACGTCGCGAACGTGATATCGGTGCCGAAATAGTGGCGGGCGGCTATTTGGTGGAAGCTTCCTTCGAACCCTTGGATGGCAATTTTGGGAATCATGACTATTGAGAATAATGAGCAATAAAAAAGGGCTTCCGCGGTGCGGGGCCCTTTTCGTTTGTGTTCCTGGTTCAGGAGTTACAAAGGAGGGCCCGCTTCTTCCGGTAAAAGAAGAAGTAAAACCCGTAGTAAAAAGAAGCCAGGAATTTCATTCTGCGTACTGTTTTCTGATAACAAAAAAGCGCTTCCTGGGAGCAGGAGGCGCTTTTCGTGTTCTGTATGACTATGCTACAAAAAGGCCTCGCTGCTATGCTTTCGCGTAGTAGAAAAAGTAGCTAAAAAAGAAGCGGGCCGATTGGGTAGGCATGGAATTGCAATGCTTGGTGCGCTAAAAGTGAGAAAAGCTTTTTGGAAAAGCAAAAAATAAATGTGCTCCCTAACGCTTAAAACCCATCAAGAAGTAATCTTCAACGCTAGTACCTCATTCATCTTCGCTACTTCACCTGTTCAATAATTATACCTGATGAGGGGGGACTATAGTAGGAAGCTGGAGGATTTATAGAGCTTACACACAGAAAACCACCATTAGTATCCTTAAACAACTTGAAGGGGTACGCTTTTGTAGCAATTGAGCGCATGTAATTGTAGCTAGCTATTGTGTACACCTCTAGGCTTTTTGTTCTGGTTCCCGCGTAGATTAACTGCGCTGATTCGTCGAAGCAAAAAGTTGTAAATTCCTTATTCCCGCGAGGTAAGCTAGCTTCGTACGTCATGTCCTTGCGGTAGATGGCACCAGCAGAAGCAGTGATATACTTGTTGCCTTGCGGAAAGAACTCAAAGATGTTTGCATCTAGTGGATAGTCTCCATGATATCGATCATTCACGTGGTATGAAGAAGTCCCATTTGCATTAAAGCTATAGTAATCCTGATCAGTGGGTCCAATGTTCAGCGTAATTTCTAACAACTCAGTCGCTGAGTTGGGAAAACGTTTGAAGCGTGTTTGATCAAAGTCACCAGTTTCTGATATCAACTGCTTGGTAGCTCGATTGTATACTTTGAGCGGCCGATTAGTCCATGCAGAGGTAGAGATGAAGAGTAAACCATTATAGGCTACTACACAAGAAGAAGACAGGCCCACATTGAGTTGGTCTACTTTGGCCAGCGTAGCTGCATCATAAATAAATATCCATCCATCATTACGCGGTACATAAAGCTCTTCTACACCATTGTAGGTACCAAAATCACAGTACCCAATAGTAGCCGCCGTATTCACCGATTTGACAATCTGTTCGCTCTTAACATCGTACTTAGAGATAGTGCCGCTCTTTTCGAAGAAGTATAGCAGTCTATCCTGGGGCCGGAATTGTACATCGTACGGCGCAATAGCTAGCGTTTTTATATCCTTTCGCTGGTAGCTAATAATGTTACTACTGATCGTCTGACCAGCCTGATTAGGTTGGTTAGGTTGGTTAGACGATATCCGGGCTATTACTTGATATTCAACCGTAGCGCTGTAAGGCACAGTATTATCCACAAAAGACACCTGATCTGCCCGATAGTTCTGAGCAATAGGAATCTGATAGCTGTCAGACGGTGTTTTACGCAATACGCTATAGCTCATAAAGTTGGCATTTTCCAGCTTGGTCCACTGGAGCTTAATCGAATCACCGACGACTTTAGGCTCGCTCAATACTATCTTGTCCGGGTAGCTGGTTGGACCATCTGGATCATCTTCTTTTTTACAAGCTAATAAGAAGACCAAGCCAATCAGAAATAATAAATTCTTCCTCATGTTAGATTTTATGTGGATTATAAAATGATGAATCATACTCCTATTCAAAGAATAGTAATTACAAATGTATGACCAACCTTATGATATATAATATTAGCCAACCTTAATTAATGATAGTCACTTTCACTCAGTTGATTATGCTCTGGTTTTAGCAGGAAGACTAGTTCATACCTTTTCCAAACGTCCTCGCCCTTCAGGCAAAACCCTGACCGGCCTTGAAGCCTGATCAGGGTTGCAACCTCGGCAAGAGGCACATTCAACATTTGCGGGCGCTACATCTAGCCGCCATTTTCGCCTTTCTTCTGATCATCGTTGCGGATGGCTTTGCGGGGGCGCGACGGGCCAGCATCTGTCGAGCCGAACTGGTAGTTGAAGCTGAGGCGCACAGCGCGATTATAGGCATACTGGTCGCTGCGCAGGTTGTAGCTGTCGGGCACAGCGAAATCGGCGCGAAAGAGGATGGTGCGGGAAAACGGATTTTCGAGGTTGAGCGTGAGGCTAGCTTTCTTATCAAATAGCTCCTTTTTCACGGAAAGCGTATGGGTCTGAAAGCCACTCACATCACCCTGCAACAAGATGCGCCGCGAGCTGACGTACATCGAGGCTTGCAGGCTGTAGCCGTGCTCGAAAGTCCAGGCCGAGGAGAAGTTGCCGTTGTACATGAAACCTTGGTTGCCAAAACCTAGCATCGGGCTCTTCACGCTGAGATAGAAGGCATTAAGAGTAGCGTTCAGCGTCCATTTGGGATTGGGTTTGGTAGAGCCGGTGATGCTCAGACCGCCACTAGACCGACGCGCGACGTTCTGGAAAGTGCTGTAGAGCACGCTGGTGTTAGTAGTATCGTCGGGGAAGATGGTGCGGGCCGGCACCGGGGTGAACACCTGCTGGATGGCATTGTTAGTCTGCCGCCAGTAGGCCGAGAGGTTCAGCGTGCTGCTCTTGTGACTGGTGCTGTAGCCTAGCTCGTAGGCGTCGGCCAGCTCGGCGCGCAGGTTGGGGTTGCCGGATTGGGCCGAGCGTCCGTTGTTCACGTTCACGTACGGATTCAACAGCCAGATATCGGGGCGCTGAATGCGGCGGGTGTAGCTAATCTTGAGCTTCTGTTCTTTGTTAGCGCCAAAGTCATACGAGGCCAGCACGTTCGGAATCACGTTCGTGTAGTCCTGCCGCACTTGGTCGGTGGAGGTGGCAAAATCGCCGAGCACGCTGGTGTGTTCCACGCGGGTACCTAGCTTGAAGCTGTACACTTTATGCAGGCTGAAGCCATACGACAAATAAGCTGCGTACACATTCTGCTGATAATCGAACTGGTTGGAGCGAGACGGCACTAACGCCAAGCCGCGGCCTTCGAGGCTATCGGCCTGCACGGTGTAGTCGCTGCTGGCGCGACGCAGGATGGTTTTGGCACCTAGCTCCAGCAGGCCCGTGCTGTCGGTTGGCTGAGCGTAGTCGGCCTGAAAGGTCAGCTCGCGGTTGCGGCTCGTATTCACGTTCGTTTCGTGGTAGTCGATGCCTTCGCTCCGGAATTGATCCAGAAAATACGCCTGCCGGCCCGTGCTCGTGCTCAGCAAACCCAGCACGCTGAACTCCTGCTTCGGCCGCTTGCCGGTGTGGGTATAGCCAGCATTCACATCGAGGCTCGGAAAGCGGTTTTCCGCATAAGGCCAGTCAATATCGCGGCGATAGATGTCATCGGGCAGATTTGGCGCCGTGTAGGCGGAAGTCATGCCGCGCGTGCCGCGGTAGCGGAACAGCTCGGTGTTGGCACCTAGGGTCAGCACATCCTTGGTAGTCAGGTCGTAGTCGAAACTCAGCCGGCCGGTCAGGCCTTGGTTGTAGTTGCGGGTGGCGGTGCGCTGACTGAGTTGGGCAACTTCGCCGGGAGCCAGCACATCGGTGCGGCTAATCTCGCTGTGGTAGCGGTTGAAGTACGACGCCAAACCTAGCTCTGACGTAGTAGTCAGCTTGCCTTGGTGCTGCGTGATGCTGCTGTTCAGGCTGTTATTCATGTTGCCCACCGTGGCGCTGATTGAGCCCGTCGTGCCCGATAGGTCGCCTTTCTTCAGAATAATGTTGATGATGCCACCCGAGCCTTCTGCATCGTATTTGGCCGAAGGTGAGGTAATTACCTCCACCGACTTGATCTTGTCGGCGGGTAGGCGGCGCAGGGCGTCGGCGATGTTGTTGGCGAGCATGCCGCTGGGTTTGCCGTTGATGAGCACCTTCACGCTGGTGGAGCCGCGCAGCTCGGGGTTGCCGTCGGCGTCGAGGCTGAGCATGGGCGTTTTCTTGAGCACGTCGGCGGCCGTGCCACCGGTGTTGCTCTGGTCTTTCTCGGCGTTGTACACGAGGCGGTCGGCTTTGTTCTCGATCAGCTCCCGCTCGCCGGTCACTTTCACCTCACCTAACTGCTGGGCGGCCGGCGTCAGCAGAAGTACACCTAGGTTTGGGGCGCTGCCGCTCGTCACGTTCACATGCTCCAGTATTTTGGTTTGGAAGCCTACAAAGCTGATACTGAGCTTGTATTCGCCGGCCGCCACTTTGGTAAAGGAGAATTCGCCCTTGGCGTTGCACACGCCGCTTTCCACCATCTTACCGGTGGCCTGATCGAGCAAGCCGACGGTGGCAAACTCGACCGGCTGCCGGGTGCTGGCATTCACCACCGAGCCGCTGAGGCGGCCTTGCCCCGCCGTGGCTTTTACCGCAGGCGCTGCTACGGCAGCCGGGGCTTGTGCCAGCAATGACTGACTGAGCCCTATGAACGCAGGAATAAATATTAAGTGTTTCATAATGAGCATTTTGATAGAACCAGACAGCTCCGGTGAAGGCACGTAAAGAGCCGGCTGCCAGCAGAGCGGGCAGAGGAAGAGTGGAAAATGGAAGGAGGTTTGTGGGAGCTAGCTGGGCGCTTGCGGAAAGGCAGGGTGCAAGTCTAGGTTGTGCTTACTGCGTAGATACGGAAGGGCAACATAGGGCGACTTTTAGTACGAATATTATCGTACTTCAAACTTATACGAATAGATTCGTAGCACCAATTAATTCTACGAAATATTTCGTTTTTATTTTAGAGAGCAGGATTGCTGTAGAGACACCTAGCTTGGGTCTCAATCGTTGCTGATGCTATTTACCTAGGTTGCTCTAGGCTAAGCTGTTCTATTGCAGATCGTTCTGACGCTGAGACACAGACAGGTGTTTCTACTTCGTTTTGCGGAAGTACACGTCGTTGCTGATGGACTCTAGTTGCACGAGCGGGCCGGTGCCGTTGAGCGTGCCGCGGAGCTGGTAGCCAACCGGGCCGGGCTTGTCGCGCTTGTTCTGGAAGACAATATCCTGATCCGTATACACTTCGCCGGTGATGGTCTTCATGGCTAGCTCGGCACCCTTGGCGGCGGGCCAGCTCACGTCGACGGCGCCGCTGATGGATTTGGCTTTGATGGCCGCCGTGGCGCCTTTCACGTTCACATCACCACTGATAGACTTGGCATCGAGGGCGCCGGTGGGACCTTGCACGTCGATGGAGCTGCTGATGGTGCTCACGGTCAGGTCGACGCCGTCGGGGACGGTGATTTCGTAGGTGATATTGGTGCAGATGGAGTAGCCTTTCTTGCCATTCGACCAGTTGGAGTAAGTTCGCGGGCCATTCTCCGGGCAGTCGTTGGCTGGCGAGTTTTTCAGCATCTCCTCGTTTAGCTCCGATTTCAGCGTGACGGCGTCGGTGGTGCTGGTGAGCGTCAGCTGCAAGGCGTCGTTGAGCTTGTTCTGGTTGATATCGACGCTGGCTTTCACCGCCAACGCCTTGCCCACGCCTGCCCGAATCCGAATAGCATTGCCCTGGGGCAGGTTGAGCACTACGCGCTGGCCCTTGGCAATGGGCGCGTTCTTTTCGATGATTTTTTGGGCCATAGCACCAGGCGCCACGCCCAGCACAAATCCAACTACAAGAAGAGAGAAGAAAGAGGGACGCATGATGGTAGGCTTTGAAGGTGAAGGGGTTGGTTATTTTACAAGGGAGTAATTCTGGAAAAGGCAGCTGCTGTTTCCCGCAGAGGAGCGCGAAGGTTCGCAGTGTTCTGGCAAGCACCTAGGTTGGCTCCTTCTTTCGTGCTACTTGGCTTTGCGCACGAACACGTCGCCGCTGATCGTCTTTAGCGTGATGGAGGTGCCGCCGCCGTTGAGGGTGCCGTTTACCGTTGTGCCGCCGACCTGGCGCATGGTTTCGTTGCCGCTGCCTTTGGGCAAGGCCAAGTCGAGGTCGGTGTACAGCTCGCCCGAAATGGAGCGCATCGTGAGCGTGGTTTTGCTGTTGGCCGGCAGCGTCACGTCCACGTTGCCGCTGACGACGGAGATGGAGCTAGGTTCGGGGCGCAGATTGGCGAAGCGCACGGTGATGTCGCCGCTCACGGTGTTAGCCACGACCGGGCCGGTCACGTTCAGGAGCTTGGCGCTGGCATTTTTCATGGCTACTTCCACGCTGCCGTTCAGGTTCTGGAGGAGCACGTCGCTACCGCCGCCCCAGCCGCTTTGGGTGAAGGCTACATCGGCGCGCCGCGGCACCCGGATGGTGTAGGTACCTTCTTTGCGGGAGGCTTTCACGATGCGCAAGGTGTTGTCGGAGCTGGTCACCGACAAACCTAGCTTGGTGTTGTCGACGGCCGAATTGTAGACGGCGTGCAGACCTTCGGCGCGCTTGTTAGGCTCTTCGTAGCCATTGCCTTTAATGACAACCTCGTCGCCGTCAACACCTTCCACGGTCACGTCGCCGGCCTGCATTTCGATGACAATTTTGTGGTCTTTGCCGCTCAGCTTGGTGCGGTATTCCTGGGCATGAAGGGCAGAAGACGAGGCGAGCACGACGCCGGCAGCGGCCAGCAAAACAGACTTTTTCATAGCAAACAATTAGTTTTAATTTGGGCAAAAGCAGGCCTGCGCCGGGAATTTTCATCCGGCTGGAAAGGCAAGCTAAGTGTGGTGTGAGACTTTAGTTGATTGTCATGTTGAGCTGGTCGAAGCATCTCTACCGCTTCGTTGTGCTAGCGTCAGAATTACCATTGCGGTGGAGATGCTTCGACCAGCTCAGCATGACGTTCTATTCTAAATCAGTAAGCCGATGCCTTGTTCGGCCTGTTGGCGCACGGCCGGCAGGGCGTCGCGGCGCTGGGCGAGGCGCTCTAGCTGAGGCACGGCCTCGGGCGTACGCAGCGCCACGAGCAGCTCAATCAGCGTGATCTGCACGTTGGGGTCAGTTTGCAGGGGCAGGGAGTGTACCAGCGCGGGCGCTACCCTAGGATCTTTGCGCAGGCGGTAGAGCGCTTCGCAGGCAGCCAGACGCACGTTGGGGTTGGGGTCAGTGTTAAGCGTATTAACAAGCACCAACACCGTAGCATCGTTCTGCTGATTGGTGGTAGGCGCGTTGCTCACCAGCTGAATCCGGTCGCTGGCGGTGGCGGGCTGCGTGGCTGCCGTGGCAAGCTGGGTGGCGAGGGAAGGTTTGCGCGTCTGGTTGGCTGCAAGCTGCTCAGAACCAGGATGCAACACCAGGCCGAGTACCACGCCCACGGCTACCAGCAGAATGCTGGCTGCTACTTGCAGCCACTGCCGCGTGGCCGGCCGGCTCCACATCAAAATTACCTTGGCTTCGTGCTCAACCCTAGGTTCGGCGTTGGCAATTGGCGCGACGTTCTCAGTCGTTAAAGCCGCTTTTTCGCGGTGCAGCATCGCCATAAAGTCGGTGCGCATTTCGGGCGTGGGGCAAGCGAGAGGCAGCCCTAATAGATCTTGCGCAAGGGTCTGGTACTGGGCTACTTTCTCCTGGCAAGCGGCGCAGGTAGCTAGGTGTGCTTCCACTTGGGCTACCTCCGCCGGAGCTAGCTCGCCCTCGGCGTAGGCCGGCAGCAAGTCTTCCAGCGCGGCGCAGGAAGCAGGCAGATCGTGAGAGGTGAAAGACGTATGCATGGCACTAAGGAAAAATCAGCTGAAGTAAATTTTACGCAACGCTTCCAGGGCGCGGTGCGCTTTCACGCGGGCGGCCCCGGCAGTGCACCCCAGCAGCTCCCCGATTTCGGCGTAGTCGAAACCCTGGAAGCGGTGCAGCACCAGGATTTCGCGCTGGTCGGGCGGCAGCAGGGCCAGGGCTTCCTGTAAGGCCGCGTCACGGTCGGTGGCGGCAGCGTGGGCCAAGGCCGAACGCCCGTAGCTGGCGGTGTGCTCGATCTGATCCACGTCGGCGGTCGGCCGGCGGTTTTGCTGCCAGTGGTCGGTGTGCACGTTGCGGGCCAGCTGGTAGATCCAGGCCCGAAACGGCTGGCCGGCGTGGTAGCTGGCGCGGTATTTCAGCACGCGGTAAAACACGTTCTGCGCTAGGTCTTGGCTCACCTCCCGGTCGCCGGTAAGCCGGCACAGAAAGCTGAACAACGGCTGGTGGTAGCGCTCAAACAGCGGCACGAGCTGATCCAGGTTGTCGGCCTGTACCTGCGTCATCAGCGCCTCGTCGGTCGTTTCCACCAGGGTTTCGGTTGGGGGTGAAAGGGTGCGTTTTTGGAAATTTGACAGGAGTACCGGAAGCAGCGGCAAACGTTACAAGCACTCTGAAAAATTTTTCGGGTAGGCTGTAGAGCCGCAACATATTGCGTCTTGTAATTGAACGACCTGCCTAGAACGATGCGGTTCAGAATGACCTAGGTAAACAACATCCGTAACGACGAGACGCAATATGTTGCGTCTCTACAGGTCGCTGGATGAGCTGCTGTAAAATATTACGCCGCTATAGCACGTTGAGCAGGGCAAGCACCTAGGTCTGTGCCATCAACAGCAAAATTCTGGTAGTAAGTAGGACCAAAACTTTGTTCGTGCCTCACTAATAGTATTCTGTCTATGATAACTATTCACATTCAATCTTCTGAACGAATGTTAGTTAGCAAAACAGATCGGTATTATTTCACGATTTGGCACGATTTTTCAAATATACCTAGCACAGCCCCTAGCTCCTGGGTAGCGCGCCCGAGTAGTCGCTGGCTTATTCTTCTTTCCACTCCCTTCTCTTCTTAGCGATGAACTTTCTGCGTCTTGGCAGCCGCCTGGCTGTGGCTATTCTTTTGGTTTCTGCTTCTTTGTCAAACGTTCAGGCTCAGGTATTTAAGCCTATTCACCGGCCGGTGTACACGTATTATGAGGAGCCAGTTCACCCCAGCGTGGCGCGACCCGTAAAGTTCGGCGTGCGGGCCGGCCTGAACGTAGCCGACTGGTCGGGTGAGGCAGCGCAAACGCTGCTCTCTACCAGCAACTTAACCAACGCGGCCTTAGCCAAGGATACTAAAACCGGTTTTCACGCGGGCCTCTACGCCACCATTCCGTTGGGCAAGCACTTCGCGCTTGAGCCCGGCGTGCTCTACTCGCAGAAGGGCATCACGACCATGGGCACAGTGCCGGTGCAGCAAGGCGAGGCTCTTGCCCTACGGCAGGGCACAGCTACAGCGCGCATGAACTATATCGACGTGCCGGTGCTGCTCAAAGCCTACGTAGTCAAAGGGTTGTACCTCTACGCCGGGCCGCAGGCCTCTTATCTGATGAACGGCAACGTACACGTCACTTCAGGCGGCACCGATGGCTCAGGCTATCAGCAGGATATCAACGTGAAAGACCAGTTCCGTGCCCTTGACCTAGGTGCGGCGGGCGGCCTGGGCTACCAGTTCGACAACGGCCTAGGTTTCAGCGCCGGCTACGACTACGGCCTTTCTTCCCTCGACAAAGACGGCAGCTCCAACTCCCAGAACCGGGTCTTCAAAGCCTCCGCGAACTTCTCTTTCTAATGCTCCTTTTCCACTGCCAAGTAAAAAGCCCCACTGCATTGCGGTGGGGCTTTTTGGTGGTGATTGGAAGTAGAGGGGGTTATAAAGATGATTTACATATTGATCGAACACATCTTATAGATAAACAATACGCTTTCCTTACCTGCTAGCGCGCCCCGTACACCGGCGCCTCCGGGCGCAATCCTTCCGCCATTTTCAGCAGCCGCACCAGCTCGGCGCGGTAGCCTTCCGGGTCTTTGCCGCGGGCGCCGCTAGCCAGGCTGATGGTGTTGGCGTAGGTAGCCGAACCTAGGTGGTCGGACTGGCGCAGGAGCATGCCGAACTGGGCCACGGCCGCCGCAAAGCGCAGGTTTTCGGAAGCCTTTTCGATGGGATTGGCTGCCCCGCGCAGGCTTCGCTCCAACAGGCGACTGGTGGTGCCCTGTGGTTCTTTGTAGCGCAGCTTCACCGTCATCACATCAGCAATGCTAGGCACCTTGGCAACCGCCGCCGCAGGCTGATACTTAAGCTTATCGACAACGGGCGGCGCACCCACGGGCACGATTTCGTAGAGGGCCGTGACGGTGTGGCCGGAACCTAGCTCACCGGCGTCTTTGCGGTCGTTGTTAAAATCTTCGGCGGCGAGGGTGCGGTTTTCGTAGCCGATGAGGCGGTATTGCTGCACCCGCGCCGGGTTGAATTCGAGCTGAAGCTTCACGTCTTTGGCAATAGTGAACAGCGTGCCGCCGAACTGCCGCACCAGCACGCGGCGCGCCTCGTCGAGGTTGTCGAGGTAGGCGTAGTTGCCGTTGCCTTTGTCGGCGAGCAGCTCCATTTTGCTGTCCTGCAAGTTGCCTTCGCCCACGCCTAACACGGTGAGGAACACGCCCGACGCGCGCTCTTGCGTAATGAGCTGCTCCATGGCGTCGTTGCTCTGCTCACCCACGTTGAAGTCGCCGTCGGTAGCTAGGATCACGCGGTTGTTGCCACCTTTCTGGAACTGCTCACGCGCGATGCGGTAGGCCAGGCGCAAGCCCGCGCCACCAGCCGTGGAGCCGCCGGCTTGCAATTGGTCGATAGCACCTAGGATTTTCTCCCGCTGCGCGCCGGAAGTTGGCGGCAGCACCAAGCCGGCAGCACCGGCATACACCACCATCGCCACCTTATCCTGGGGGCGTAACTCCTTCACCAGCAGCCGCAAGCTAGCTTGCACCAGCGGCAGCTTGTCGGCGTCCATCATCGAGCCCGACACGTCGATGAGAAACACCAGATTAGCCGGCGGCAAGTTCTGGGTTTCCACTTTGCGACCTTGCAAGCCGATATGCACCAGCTGGTGCTGCGGATTCCAGGGGCAGGCAGCCAGCTCCGTCGTGACAGAAAAAGGCTCGTTGCCAGTTGGTTGCGGGTAGTCGTAGGTGAAGTAGTTCACCATTTCCTCGATGCGCACCGCATCACGGGGCGGGCGCTGGGCTTGATTGAGGAAGCGTCGCACGTTGGCGTAGCTAGCCGCATCCACGTCGATGGAGAACGTGCTTAACGGCTCCTGCTGAGCAGAATGGAAGCCGTTTTCCTGAATTTTGGCGTACGATTCGCGGGTTTCGGGAGTGCGCAATACCGGAACCCGTTCCACATAGGAGTACACTTTGTGCTCGACCTGCTCCTGTACTGGCTCGGAGCTGGTTCCACCCTCAAGCCCATTCAGATCAGGTGACACTTGCTCGAACTTACGTGCTTTCGTGGGCGCACTTCTCTTCAGCATTCTCGCGTCCGTAACAACACTAACGCTGCCCGTCACGTCACGCCTGTGTTGTACCGCCTCACCCGTCACGACTACTTCCTGCAACTGGCTAGGTGTTACCGCCAATACGACATTCACAACCCGCTGCTTACTAATGGTTTTCTCGACCGTTATGTAGCCGATCTGGCTGAAAACAAGCACCCGACTATTCTTCGAAGTGGTTAGGCGGTAGGTACCGTTGAAATTGGTTGAAGTACCCGTTTTGGTGCCTTTCACCACCACCGTCACGCCGGGTACGCCCTGGCCGTTTTTATCCGTCACGCGGCCGCGCACCGTGAGCGTATCAGCTATTGACTTGGTAGCCAACTGCCTTGCTTTCGCAGATTTTGGAGTTTGACCGCTGGCGAGCAGCACGGCCGCTAGCATGATGGCGAGAACGGCGAAAAATAGCTTGTTCATGATAGCAGAGGTTTAGTGAAAGGTCTGTTTGTAAATCCTGATGCTGGAGTGCGGAGAATTCCACACGCGGGCACCGGATTTTTTTAGGCTTTCGGAAAATCTGCTTAACTCTGTAACGCATGTTTTTCAAGCGCCGCCCGAAGTCGCCTGCCGAGCTATCTGATGAGGAGCTGCTCGTCCGCTACCGCCGCCACGGCGACGTAGCCGACCTAGGTGCGCTCTACGAGCGACACATGCCGGCGGTGTTTGCCATCTGCCGCCGCTACCTGCGTCCCGATGAAGACGCTCAAGATGCTGTGATGCAGCTATTTGAAAAGCTCGTCGTCACGCTGCAGCAGCACGAAGTGAGCAATTTTCCGGCGTGGCTGCACACCACGGCCCGCAACTACTGCCTCATGCAGCTGCGGGCCCGCCAGCGGGCCGGACCGGAGAGCGGACCGCTGGTGCTGCACTTTCCCGACGCAGCCGCTGTGGAATCGGCGCCCGCCGCGCATCTAGATGATGAAGCCGACGACCTGGCCCTCACCGAAGAACGCCTCCAGGCTATGGAACACGCCTTGGCCGAACTACCGGAAGGCCAGCGCCGCTGTCTGGAGCTGTTTTACCTGCAAAAGAAATGTTACCGGGAAATAGCCGACGAAACCGGCTACGACCTAGGTCTGGTGAAAAGCCACTTGCAAAACGGCAAACGCAACCTCAAACGCTCCCTCGAATCTTCTGCCAATGCGGCCCGCTAATCCGTCACCGTCTTCCTCGCTGCCTACCTCCTCGGGGGGGCACCTGCCGCTGGCTTTGCTGCGGCAGTACGTGGCCGGTACGCTCACGCCGGCCAGTCAGCACGCGGTGGAAGCGCACACCCTAGGTTGTCCGTATTGCGCCGAAGTGCTGGAAGGTCTTTCCATGACTGACCTGGCTACTACCGACAAGGCTTTGAGCCAGTTGCAGCAACGGCTGCGCACTCGCATCGAGGAGGAAGAGCCACGGCAGGCACCCATTGCGTGGCAACGCCTGTCGACCATCGCGGCGGCGGTTTTGCTCTTCGTGTTGGTGGGCGCTGTTGGCTGGCTAGGTCAGCAGAAGTTTAAAACCCGGCACTCGACCCGGGAAGTCGCCACCGTGACCGTGCGCCCTAGTACGCAGCCGGCTGACGCGCCACTCGCCGCGCCGGCTGCTGCCGCACCTAGCATCCCGCAAGCGGCACCGGCCGACATAGCCATGGCACCTAGGTCCGCATCCAAGCCGCGCTCGGCTTTGCTTGCTAAAAGTGCCAGACCTTCAACTGCCGAAACGGCTACATTAATGAAGGCCAGTGAGTTGCAAAGCGTGGCCGATAGCATCAGCACGGAGCCCAGAGACATGGTAGCGCAGGCCAGCGTGGCCAGATCAGCCAGCACGCCTGATTCGGTTCTGGCACCAATAGCGCAAGAGGCGAAGACCAAGCACGAAGAAGTCGCTGTTGCTGCCGCACCCCAAAATGCGGCAGCTGTCAGATTCCGGCGAGCAGCTCCTGCGGCGCGGCCCAACACGCGACTTATCACTGGCCGCATCATCGATCAGCAATCCGGGCAAGCCTTGCCGGGCGCGACAATTCTGGTGAGAGGTACCAACATCGGCACCAGCACAGGCCCGGATGGCCGCTTTTCCCTAGCTGTACCTAAAAACATTGATGCCCTGACAGTCAGCTCAATCGGCTACGAAACACAGCAGAAAAATCTAGCTAATGACACCACACTCACCCTAGCTTTGGCCGCCAACACGAAGGCGCTCAGCGAAGTAGTGATGGTAGAATCTGGCAGCAAAAGGAAGGGCCAGATGCCCGCGCCGCCCCCCGTTGCCCCCATGCCCGTCGGTGGCTTTCCAGCCTTTGAAGAATACCTCAAAAAGGAGCTGCATTACCCTGAGGAAGCCGAAAGCAAGCATCTGGAAGGAACGGTGAAGCTAGAGTTCACCGTGACCGTAGAAGGCAAAATCGAAAACCTGAAGGTGGTGAGCGGCCTAAGCAAAGAGTGCGACGCCGAAGCCTTGCGACTCGTGCAGGAAGGCCCCAGTTGGCGCCCTGCCATTATCAAAGGCCGCCCTGCCGCCCAAAAGGTTAGAGTAAACGTGCCGTTTATGGTGAAATAGTGAGCTGGTGAACTGGTGAGTTATTGTTTTAATCCGTAAACAGAACGGAACGACAACTCACCAGTTCACCAGCTCACCATTTAGCCGCTGTAGCCGCCGCCGCTTTCGGGTTCGGTGGCGCTGCCGCCGGGCTCAACTTCGCGGGGCAGGTCGGGCTGGGTTTTGATTTCGATGTGGCTGTAGTCGGGGGCCCCGCCGCCTTCCGGCGCGTCTTCGGCTTCATCCTCGGCGCTGATGGCGTTGGGGTTCCACTTGTGCATCACTTCAAACGTAACCTTGGCCGTGATGCGGTACTCGACAATCTTGTTGTCTTTCACCTTGCAGCTCTGGTCTTTCACGTAGATGGAGGTGATGCCGCGCACGGTGGTGCTAGCTTCGGTGAGGGCTTGTTGCAGGGCGTCTTCGAAGCTTTTGGGCGAGCTGGCCAGTACTTCGATTACTTTCTTGATCGTGCTCATCGGTATAAAGGGCGAATTGGTAGGCTCTCCTGTACGCAAGCTTGGCCGACAAGGGTGTGTAGGAACGCGCCACGGCGCGTTCTTACACACCCCATTTGCCGCCGTATAAGGCAGCACGAGGTTGTTCAACGATTGAACGCGCCGTGGCGCGTTCCTACACCGCAGTTCCTTACTTTTGCCGCACCAAGTCGGATTCCTTTAATCAGCTTTCCCGTTCATGCAATTCCGGACCGAAAAAGACACCATGGGCCCCGTTCAGGTGCCCGCCGACGCCTATTGGGGCGCCCAAACCCAACGCTCGATCGAGAACTTCCAAATCGCGCAGGACATCAATAAGATGCCCAAGGAAATCATCCGCGCGTTTGCGTACCTCAAGAAGGCTGCGGCTCTCACCAACCTCGACGCGGGCATCTTGCCGCAGGAAAAATCCGACCTGATCGGCCGCGTGTGCGACGAGATTCTGGAAGGCAAGCTCGACGACCAGTTTCCGCTGGTGGTGTGGCAAACCGGCTCGGGCACCCAGAGCAACATGAACGTGAACGAAGTGGTAGCCTACCGCGGCCACGTGCTGCAAGGCGGCGACCTCCTTGATGAGAAAAAGGCCCTTGCTCCGAACGACGATGTGAACAAGTCGCAGAGCAGCAACGACACCTTCCCGACGGCCATGCACATTGCCGCCTACAAGATTCTGGTGGAGGTGACCATCCCCGGCATCGAGAAGCTGCGCGACACCTTGGCGCAGAAGTCGAAGGAGTACATGAACATCGTGAAGATCGGCCGCACCCACCTCATGGATGCCACGCCACTCACAGTAGGGCAGGAGTTTTCGGGCTACGCCTCGCAGCTCGACCATGGCCTGCGCGCTATTAAAAACACCCTAGCTCACCTTTCGGAGCTAGCCCTCGGCGGTACGGCCGTGGGCACGGGCATCAACACGCCTCCCGGCTACTCAGAAAACGTGGCCAAGCACATTGCCAACCTGACGGGCTTGCCCTTCGTGACGGCCGAAAACAAGTTTGAAGCCCTGGCCGCCCACGACGCCATTGTGGAAGCGCACGGCGCGCTCAAGACGGTGGCCGCCAGCCTGATGAAAATTGCCAACGACATCCGTTTGCTGGCTTCGGGTCCGCGCGCGGGTATCGGCGAGCTATTCATCCCCGACAACGAGCCTGGCTCCAGCATCATGCCCGGCAAGGTGAACCCGACCCAGTCGGAAGCCATGACGATGGTAGCAGCGCAGGTGATGGGTAACGACGTGGCCATCAACATCGGCGGCATGAACGGCCACTTCGAGCTGAACGTATTCAAGCCCTTGATGATCTATAACTTCCTGCACTCGGCCCGTCTGATCGGCGACGTGTGCGTGTCGTTCAACGATAAGTGCGCCGTAGGCATCCGCCCCCTGGAAGACAACATCAAGAAGCACGTCGATTCGTCGTTGATGCTGGTAACGGCCCTGAACCCGCACATTGGTTACTACAAAGCCGCCGAAATCGCACAAACGGCCCACCGCGAAGGCAGCACGCTGAAGGCCACGGCGCTCAAGCTAGGTTACCTGACGGAAGAGCAGTTCGACGAGTGGCTCAAGCCGGAAGACATGGTCGGCGAGCTGCCGAAGTAAACGCTTAATGCTACAGGCGCTAAACCTTAGCGCTGTGCTTTACGAACAACGGGCTGCTGGCTACCATGCTGGCAGTCCGTTTTTTATGCCTGCTGCTTTCCCTCAGTTTGTGGCGCCGTTCCGCGCCTTTCTGGATAAGATTCCGCCTAGCGGCCGCGTGGTTGTGTTCTGCCACTTCGATGCGGATGGACTGGCAGCGGGTGCCCTATTTGGCCGCGGTCTGCAACGCCTACAATCTAGCTGGCAAGTGGAAGTACTGCCATCGGGCAAAGGCGAAAATGCTTTTTTGACGCCTTCCATCCGCGAAAAGCTGCTGGCGCTAAAGCCCGATGCTTTGATCGTCACGGACCTAGGTGTCCATGCCAACGGCACCCTGGAAGCCGACGGCGTGCCGGTGCTCTACGTCGACCACCACATTCCCGAAGGCTACCCGCCCACCGGCAGTACGGTGCTGACCGGCTATGGCCTCGACCCAGTGCCGTGCTCGGCATGGCTGGCCTACGAGCTAGTTGCTACGGAAGCAGAAATCAATGATTTACAATGGGTAGCGGCCATCGGCATCATCTCCGACCTAGGTGACGCCGCACCGTGGCCGCTGCTAGCCGAAACCAAAAAGCAATACACCGCCAAGTGGCTCAAAGAAGCCGTAGCGTTGTGCAACGCCGCCCGCCGCGCCGGTGAGTTCGACCTAGCTCGACCGCTAAGCCATTTAATGCTAGATGATAACCCGCGTCCATTAGCGCAGGATACCGTGCTGGCCGAATACCGCGCCGAGGTAAGTGCCGCTCTGCAAGCCGCCCGCCGTCTGCCGCCGCGCTTTCCCAAAGCTAGCCCTGATGCGGCGCCGGTAGCCCTCATTACCTTGGATTCACCCTGCCAGATTCACCCGCTTATTGCTCAGCAATGGATTCAGCGCCTGCCGGATCGGGTGGTGCTGTGCGCCAACCTAGGGTATTTACCGGATGGCAACATAGCTGTAGCCGGCCGCACGGCCAACCGCGACCTGCATATTCCGGAGCTGCTACGGGCTGCCTTTGCGCGCACTGTCGCCGTGCCGCCCAGCAATTTTGCCCACGGCCACCCGCAAGCGAGCGGCGGACATTTGTCGGCAGCTGATTTTGAGACGTTGTTGCGCGGGTTGGGATATGAGGTGTGAGCTTCTCTGTCATTCCTCGCTTAGCTCGGAATGACAGGAAAACCAAAGGTGCCTTTTCATTTTCCGGAACTCTATCTTTGCGGCCCAAATCCACCCCTCTATGGACTGTTCCCGCTGTATCACGCTCGAAAATTCCCGCGTCCGGCTTCGGCCACTGGAAGCTTCGGATTTTGACGCGCTGAAAGCCATTGCTTTCGACGCTGAAATCTGGCAATGGATGATAACGCCGGCGCCCAGAAACAGCGTCGATCTGGCGGCTTACCTGGCTGATGCCATAGCTGCCCGCAATGCTGGCGCACGCTACCCGTTTGCTATCATCGACCGGAAAACGGGGCGCCTTGCGGGCACCACCAGCTATTGTAGCTTCGCCATGAACGACCGACGCCTCGAAATTGGCTGGACGTGGCTGGGCAGGGAGTTTCAGCGCACGGGTATCAACCGGGCTGCCAAGCACTTGCTGCTGAAATACGCCTTCGGAGAGCTAGGTTGCGAACGGGTTGAGCTGAAGACAGATGCCCGCAATACTAAATCGCAGGAGGCCATGCGGCGCATGGGTGCTACGGAGGAAGGCACGTTGCGCAGCCACCTCATCACGCAGGGCGGTGTACGTCGCGACTCGGTGTATTTCAGCATCTTAAAGCCTGAGTGGGACGAGTTGCGCCAAACCGTGTTCCGCGAATATGACGCCCGTGGCTAAGCCGAACCCCGACAAACGCAGTCTGCTGCGGCGCCGCGCGGCTAGCTTCGGGCACGCCTTTCGGGGTATCTGGCTGGCGTTGCGCTCGGAGCTGCACTTGCAGTTTCACGCCGCGGCTACCGTTATTGTGGTTGGCCTAGGTTTTTACTTCGAGCTTACCGCTACCGAATGGATGCTGGTGGCCGTAGCCGTCGGTACCGTCTGGACGGCGGAGCTGGTGAATACGGCCATTGAAGCGCTAACTGATCTGGTGTCGCCGGAGTACCACCCGCTGGCGGGCAAAGCCAAGGATGTAGCGGCGGGTGCTGTACTGGTAGCCGCTGTTGCGGCGTTGGTAGTAGGACTGTTTATTTTTGGGCCGCGCGTGCTGGCGTTGGTTCACTAACTATTGCTGAGTTGATTCGTTAGATAGAGAGAATGGACAACCTAGGGTATTGAACCTAGCAGATAAGCTGCAAAGCAACTTGTCTGCACGTTCTACACGCTGAGTTCTACATCCTTCGTTCTACTCCAAATCTCGCAAAATGAAGCTTTCTACATTCGTTGCCGCTGCGGCCTTGCTGCTCACCACAGCCTGTCAGCATAAGTTAGCCGTGCAAACCCCCAACGACCCACCAAATACCGGCACGACGAATCCTTCCTCAAGTCTGACGCCGGCCCCAACCAGCACCGCTACCAATATTCCGGTGCCCGATGCGGCAGTGGCTACGTTCGATACAACGGCGCGCCCGCCGTGGCTGCAAGCCAAAATCCAGAAGCTGCAAGCCGAGGAAAAATCGAATCCGCCGACGCAGATTTTTCGCTACCGCTACCGCAACCAAGTCGTGTATTATGAGACCGGTCCGTGCTGCGACCAGTTTACTAACCTTTACGATAGTCGCGGCCGCTTGCTGTGCCACCCCGATGGCGGCCTGACCGGTAAAGGCGACGGCAACTGCCCCGATTTCACAAAAGAACGCACCAATGAAATGCTGGTCTGGCAAGATCCTAGGTAATAGTGAAATGGTGAGATGGTGAAATAGTGATTTGACGTTCTACTTGTGCAAATTGCGCAGCCAGAACAGCAAATTCACTATTTCACTACCTCACCATTTCACCTCATGGTTAACACCAACGAGAAGCTCGCCATTTACAACGTATGGGCTAATGAGACGCTGCTGCGTCATCTGGACAAAACCGTAGCCGAAACGGGGCAGCCAATTCCGGCACCCATTCTGCGCCTGTTCAGCCACGTTCTCAATGCCCAGTTCATCTGGGTTGGCCGCCTCACCAACACACCCAGCCCCGTGAAAGTGTGGCAGGAGCACCCGCTGGAAGAGTTGCACCGCATGCACGAGCAAACGTCGGCAAAGTGGGTCGGCATCGTGCGCGCCGCTGATGAAGCGGAGCTGAACCGCACCATTTCGTACACCAACTCCGCCGGCGATGCTTTCACGAGCGTGGTGTCCGACATCTTCACCCACATGCCCGTACACGCCAACTATCACCGTGGTCAGGTAGCCATAAAAATGCGCGAAGCGGGCCTAACGCCCATCAATACCGACTTTATCACCTACTGCCGCGAAATGGATGCGCAGGGCAAAGACCACATGAGCCTGTAGGTCTACTGAATATTTTTCAGCAGAAAAGCCTTCCTGGTACGATCCAAGAAGGCTTTTTTTTGTTATAGCTCTGTTTCTAACGTTTATCTATGCCAACTACAACCGCGCCCGTCCTGACCGCTGAGCAACTAGCCACCGGTTATTCATATGCCGCTTACCGTCAACTCATTGATGAAGCGCTCGAACAAGACCGCACCACCGGCCCCACCCAGTCGGAGGAGCTTACCAAATACACGCGCCTGAACGTGCAGCGCATGAGCCGCATCGACAAAACGGTGCAGCTTCTGCCCGAGCTGCGCGAAGCCGTAGCCAGCCTGCAAAACCGCTACGTGTGGGCCGTCATTACGGAAGGCTGGTGCGGCGATGCCGCCCAGATTGTGCCCGTACTGGAAGCCGTGGCGCAAGCCTCGGGCGGCAAGATCGAAACGCGCTACCTGCTCCGCGACGAGAACCTAGGTCTGATGGACCGTTACCTCACCAACGGCGGCCGCTCCATCCCAAAGCTCGTCGTGTTGAACGCTGATGCGCTTACGGAAGTCACCAACTGGGGGCCGCGCCCGGCGGCCGCGCAGGAGATGTTCATGCGGCTGAAAGCCGAAGGCCTGTCGCACGACGAGTTCGTGACGCAAGTGCATGGCTGGTACGCCAAAGACAAAACCCAATCGACGCAACAGGAGCTGTTGCAGCTGGTTCAAGCCCTAAGCTAGGTTCTGAGGTCATAAAAAAGCCCAACCAGAATTCTGGCTGGGCTTTTTTATGACCTGCTTCTACTCTAGTTCAGATTCACCTTGCCCATATCCGAAATCTGATCATTAGCTACAGTAATCGGCGTAGCTACTGCGTTCTTGTAGGGTGCTATCGTCTTGAACTCAACGCGGTAAGCACCAGCGGGCAAGCCACTCATCAGGAAACCACCCGCAGCATCGGAAGTGGTGCTCACCGTGTCGTTGGGTGCCACGGAAGTACGAATAGCCAAGATCGTCGGCCTAGCCTCCGCAGGGGTTACCGTCCCTTTGATACCACCCGCCACAGCGTTGGCCACGGTGCGAATAACTGGCTTAAGCAGGAAACGCTCCTTTTTGTCGTTGCCGGGCTTCCAGTTGCCGCGCTCCACAATAGACTTTGCCACGTCGAAGTCGAGCACCAGCGCATACGTTACGTTTTTCGTGAGGTCGGCATCTACTTTCAGCTTCACGCCGGCGGTCTGGCCGCTGGGCGTCTTGAGGTCATAGATTTGTCCGTCTTTGGTCGTCACAGAGTTGTTAGGACCTAGGATCAGCCGGATCTGAGAAATGCGGCCCGCCGGGAAGTCGGCGCTGGTGAGCAGGGCCGAGTTGCCGTTGGTGTACGACATTACATCGTAGGCGCCGGGCTTCAGCAAGGTGAGCGTCTGCCAGCCTTGCGGGTCTACGGCATCGCCTTTCACGTTGATTTCCACTTGCTGCACGTCCAAGGTCACGGCTTTGTAGTCGCCGGGCGCGTCGGTGAGGCGAACTTCCATTTTGGCCATGTTCGAGGCCGAGTCGTTGTCTTTACCGCAACCTGCCAAGGTGGCTATAGCGGCGGTCAGGCAGGGCAGAAGTAAGCGCATTGATTTCATGAAGTGGGAGAGGTATAGAATATAATGAAAACGCGGACCTAGCTTTCAGTAGCTAGGTCCGCGCTCTTGTTAGCAATTATGATTCCTATTGTCCCGATTTCGTACTATCAGCGGGCGTCGTGTTTGTAGAGGCTGCTTTCGTTTTGGGCTTGCCGAAGAGCAGGCCGTTGAGTTTATCCTTGGCTTTGGCTTGCAGCTCCAGGCGCTTCTTTTCCACCTCTGCCTGAGCCTTGGCTTGCAACTCCTGCTGCTTGCGGGCTAGCTCGCGCTGCATACTATCCTGCGCTACCTGGGCGCGGGCTTGCAGCTTCAGCTTGGCATCGTCCACTTTAGCCTGCACCACGTTGCTCACCAAGGTTTTCGCCTGATCTTTCACGCTGCTGGTCGTAAGCTTCACCTGCGGGTTCGTCACCGTACCGCCGATGTTCAGACCTAGGGTCACGCGGTCTGTGCCTTGTAGGTTCGACACACCCGCGAGCTGCGACACCTTGCTGTTGAGCTGGTTACCTAGCTTGCCAGTGGGCACGTTCAGGGCCGTTACGTAAGCCAAAGCCCCGGCTATCGAGTTGGAACCACCCACGGTCATTTTGATCTGCCCTATGGTGAGGTCGAACGGCTTCACGATGAAGTTGCCGTTCACGATTTCCGCCGATATGTCCTTGTTGGCTACGGCAAAGTTCTTCAGCTCCTGAAACTGCGTCAGGCTGCTGATTTTGTTCAGCACTTCAGAGTTGCCCACGGCGGCTTTCACTACTTCAAACAAGCCTTTGCCGTTGAGCGTGTTGTAGTTCGGCATCATATCCGGGCCCATCTCGCCGCTCACATTGAAGTTGGTGGAGAAGACACCCTGCACCAAGCCGGCCATCGGCACCAGTGTCTTGACGGAGTTAAACGCCTGGAAAGCGTTCTGGAAGTTCAGGTCCTTGATGTTGAGGCCAAAGTTGAACTTCGGGTGCGCCAGATCTTTGCTGCTGTAGCTGCCGTTGGTGGCAAAGGCACCACCTAGGGTATTGAAGGTCAGGTTGTTCATCGTAGCGGTTTGGTCGCGCACAGTCACCACCCCTTTCACGTTGCTCAGGTTCAGGTTGTCGTACACCACCTGGTTCACGTTGCTGTTCAGCGTCAGGTCGAAGTACTTCGGAATCTCCAACACGCCTTCCGCCTTGGCGGGCGCTTTGCCCGTGGCCGTCGTTGTCGGCTTAGCCGACACCTCATCCACCATCCATTCGTTCACGTTAAAGCGGTTGCTGTTCACCGTCAGGTTGCCGCGCAACGGCTGGCCAGGCGTGAACAGGTAGCCCATGTAGTTGCTGATGGTGCCCGACGCCGCAATGTCCGACGAGCCCACAAAGCCGGTCATGTTTTGCAGCACAATCTTGTCGTTGTTGAAAGTCGCCGTGGCTTTGGTCACCTTCATGCCCTGCGGCAGATCGGTACTCTTGTAGGTCACGTTTTGCGCATTCACTGTGCCTGAAGCTACTACGCTCTGGTAACGACCCGCTTCGATATCAGCCATCTTGCCTTTGGCGGCTACGTTGCCGCTCAAACGTCCCGTCACCGTCATACCTTCCAGTGGGAATATTTTGGTGATTTTGGTTAAATCAACGACACCTTTCACATCAGCGTCGAATACCGGCTTGTCGATGTTCTGGGCAGCCACCCGGCCTTCCAGCGGCTCCCCATCCAGCAACATCCGGAACTGCGGAATGTCGATACGCGTGTCGTTCACCTGGCCGGTCGTGTTTACGACGGTGCCGTTCAGCGTCAGATTTTCAATCGGGGCCGGGAACTGCTTGCTCTTCACGTAGCCGTTGGTCAGGCGCATGGCCGCATTCACGACCGGCATTTGCGTCTTCGAGTAGGTACCCTTGGCTGTAGCATCCACGAACAGCAAGCCGCGCAAGAGCAGGTCCTGCACCGGATACACCTTCATCATTTCGGCTAGGTCCACGTTGGCTTTTACGCGGCCATTCACGTTCATCGGCTCCAAACCATCCACGGCGACGTTGCCGTCAATCGGGTTCTTACCTAGGTCCAGGTGGAACTGTTTCACATTGACTTTCACATTGTTGGTAAAGCCCGAAGGATTATCCACCATCATATCCACGTTGATGTTACGGGCAGCTTCCGGCAGATCAGGGTATTTGAACATGCCGTTCTTCACCTGCAAGTTCACGCCGTAGCCGGGCATGCGCACATCATCCATCGTGCCTTTGAAGTAGCCATCAAACGCCATCTTGCCGCTCGTCTCGATGTTCTTGAACTTCTCCGTGAACACGCCCGGCACCAGGCTCAGGATGTTTTTAAAGTCGGTTTCCAGCGCTTTAAACTTCAAGTCGAAGTCCATGGCTTTGCCCGGCATGGCAATGGTGCCGGTGAAGCTAGCCGGGAAGTCATTAAGGCGTACGTTGTTGTTCTTGAAAGTGAACAGCATCTTGGCTAGGTCCATCGACATAGTCACATCCGCATCGAGCTTGGTCTTGGAGAGGTAATCCACGCCGGCGTAGTTCATCGTGAAGCTGTCGGCGGTGGTTTTTGAGGTCATGTCGAACACATCCTGCTCGAAGTCGCCGGAGCCGGTATGGTTCACGTTCAGGGCACGCATCGCAAACGGAATGCTCAGATCCTCGTACCGCAACTTGCCGTTCGTGATTTCCCAGCCCTTAACAGCCAGGCTCATGTTGTTCTTCGTCGTGTCTTTGCCTTGCTCCGCCATCGTGGAGTCGGACAGGAAAATATCCCAGTTAGCGCGGCCGCTTTTCAGCACCTTAATGCTGATATCCGGCTCATCCAGCTGAATCGACTTGATCTTGATCTGGTCGCCGCTTACTACGCTCATCAAATCCATGCCCAGGCGAAAAGCGGGCAGGTAAGCCAGGGTGTCGCGGGCGAAAGAATCTTTGCCGATGATGCGCAACTTCTTCACGCTCAAAGCTAGATTGGGAAAATCGCGCAGCAAGCTCACGTCGATGTTGTCCGGGTTGTATTCCACCTTGGCATTCACACGCTCGGCAATCTGTTTGTTAACTGCCGCGGTAATTTTATCCTTGAACAGCACGGGCGCCAAAGCCAGTGCCGCCACCAACAAGACCAGGAAAATGATCAGGCCAACAAAAAATTTACGCATAAGAAAGTAGAGTATGTAGCGCGAGCGTACCTAGGTTGGAACTTGCGCTATAGTCGAAGGAAGGGTTCCGTACGATACAGCCGGTTGAGGGCGCAAGCTAAAGTCTGCGCTTCCATCATAAAACGTTCCGAACTCGACTGCTGTAATTCAACCAATGGAAATAAGCACTTTAGTTCCGGCATTTGTCCGGCACTACGTACGAAACTGCCTGACTAACGCGTTAGAAGGTCAGGTTATGCGCGGATACCAACTCAAATTTCTAACGCAGCGGCGGCAGCTACCCAAACGGCAAGTCGCTGCAACTACGCTGGTGTTAGGACTAAGCGCTGGCTTTTGCATCACGACTACCGCCCAGGCGCAGGATCTGTACTTTGCCCAGCCTTTCGCCTCGCGCCTGCACACCAACCCCGCTTTTGCGGGTCTGCTCGATGATTACGGCGTTACGTTCAACTACCGCAATCAATTTCCGACGCTAGCCGGCTCCTTCCAAACCAGCCAGCTCGCCGCCGATTACCGCTTTCCGACCCAAAAAAGTGCCGTTGGTCTGCTCATCGACTACGACCGTACCGGCAGCATCGGCTACACACGTTTCCAGGCCGGCGGCGTGTACGCGTATCACACCCGCCTCACCGAAGGTCTGAGCCTGAGCGGCGGCATCAACCTGAGCTACGGCAACCAGCGCATCAGCTACGGCAATCTGGTTTTTGGCGACCAGCTTTCCGATGATGGCCTCGTTTTGAACCAATCGTCGGAGGCTTTTGATTACAAACCTACCAGCTACTTTACCGTAGGTACGGGGGTGCTGCTGTACTCCGAGCAATTCTGGCTTGGCGTGGCGGGCCACCATCTCAACCAGCCGGACCTAGGCTTCGCTACCCAGACCCAATTGCCTGTTCGCCTGAATATTAATGCGGGCTACAAATATTATTTTTTGAAATCGACCGTTAAGCAAGAGTATCGCGAAATCAGCCTTTCTCCGGTTGTGAATTACGCCAAACAAGGCGGTTCGCAGCGGGCAGAAGTAGGATTATACGGTACCGTAACCCCCTTAACGCTCGGAATTGTGTACCGCGGTTTGCCTTTGCCGGGCACCGATCACCCCCAAAAAGTGCTAACTACCATAGCAGGAGTGAGCTTCGGAGCATTTCGGCTCGGTTATAGCTATGACGTCAGCCTGAGCCAGTTCAGTGCCGATTACGGCGGGGCTCATGAGATTTCCTTAGCCGTGCGCAACTTCGATAAGTTAGAAGCCGCATGGCGCCGGCTGAAACGGCGGAATTACCCCGCTGCTCCTTGTCCGGCCTTTTAGTTTGTTGTAATATTGCACTCAATTGCCTTATATAAAACCTTTTCTCTCAGGTAGTTTCAACTCGATCATGAATTTCTCCAAGTACCTGCGTTATGCTGTTGTAGGAGCCTGTGCGTTGGCTTCTTGCAAAGGCGGTCCGCCGACAGCCACCAAGCCCGGTAAGTATAGCTCCACTACGGGCATGGAATATAATACCGAGGAAGGGATGAAGGTTGCTGATTATCAAGGCATCCCCGAAGGTCCTGGCCTCGTGTTTATTGAAGGTGGTCGCACTGTACTCGGCTCCGCGGAAGAAGACGTGGCCATGACCCACGACAACATAGAGCGGACCGTAACCATCGCCTCGTTCTACATGGACGAAGCCGAAGTTGCCAACATCCACTGGCTCGAATACCTGCACTTTGTGCGCAAAGACTCTTCGGAGGAATTCTACCAGTCGGCCTTGCCTGATACCACGGTTTGGGCGCGCGAGTTGTCCTTCAACGACCCCTATGTTGACTATTACCTGCGTTACCCCGGCTTCCGCTACTTCCCGGTAGTGGGCGTAAGCTGGCTCCAGGCCAACGACTATTGCACCTGGCGTACGAGCAAGGTGAACGAAACCCTGGCTGGCAACGCGGATGATGGCGGAAGCAGCGGTGGCGGTGGCCTCTTCAAGAAAAAGAAGAAAGGTGGCGACGGCGGCGATGCTGCTGAAGGCACCGACGACTCGGGCAAACCAAAGATTTCGATTGAGAACGGCAACACGCTGCCGAACTACCGTCTGCCCACCGAGGCAGAATGGGAATACGCTGCGCAAGCCCTCATTGGTACGCAGGAAACTGGCAACGAGAACCAAGAGAACAAGCGCATTTATCCTTGGGATGGTCGCCAGGTGCGGAATCCTTATGGTCAGAAGATGGGCCAGTTCCTGGCTAACTTCAAGCGCGGCCGTGGTGACTACGCCGGTATTGCTGGTTCGCTGAACGACGGTGCTATGATCACCGAGTACATCTACAACTATCCTCCAAACGACTACGGCCTGTACAACATGGCCGGCAACGTGAACGAATGGGTGCAGGACATCTACCGTCCGCTGTCGTTCGAAGATGTGGAAGACCTGAACCCCTTCCGTCGTAACGGCTTCCTTGACCCTGCCGAGAAATATGACAAGAAAGGCTACCAGTCGCTCATCGACGACCACGTACGGGTGTACAAAGGGGGTTCGTGGCGCGACGTAGCGTATTGGCTCTCGCCTGGTACGCGCCGCTTCATGGCCGAAGACTCAGCTACGGCTACCATCGGTTTCCGCTGCGCGATGATCAACGCTGGCTCAAACAAGTAAGTCTGAACCACAGATTACGCGGATTTTGTGGACGATTAATAACCTAGGTTCCGATCAACAAAAAAGCCTTCCCAGCAGTGGGAAGGCTTTTTTGTTGTAAGCTTAATCAGAATTAGGAAGAGCACCGAAGCGAATCGTCCACAGAATCCGTGTAATCCGATTAATACGTCGAATTCTTAGTTCAGACTACTGCTCAGCGCAGGCAATGGTGGCGATGCTTAGCTCGGCGGCGCCAGTGGCTAGCAAGACCGCGGCGCAGGCCTCGAGCGTAGCACCCGTTGTCAGCACATCATCTACTACCAAGATGCGTTTGCCGGTAACGGCGGCTGGCTCGGCTACTTCAAACACTTCGGCCACGTTTTTCCAGCGCTCTGTACGGTTTTTGCGCGTTTGCGAATCGGTGTGCTCGGTGCGACGTAGCGCTGTAGCGCTCCAGGGTAGCGCTAAACCTAGGGCTAGCCCTTCGGCAAACGTATCGGACTGGTTGTAGCCTCGCTTGGCCAGCTTGCGCGGGTGCAGCGGCACGGGCACGATCAGGTCGAAGTCGGTAGCCAGGCCTTGGTCGGTGAGTTCGGCGCCGTACCAGCGACCCAGCACCAGCCCAATATCACGCTGGCCTTTGTACTTGAGCTGGTGCAGCAAGTGTTGTACCCGGCCCCGGCGCAGAAAGCGCAAGTAGCTCAGCGAATGGCGCAACGGCACCTTGCCCCAGAAGCGGCGAGCCAGCGGATTTTCACTGGCCGGCAGCTTGTGGTAGTCGGTGTAGGGCAACTGGGCGCGGCACATGGTGCATATGTGGTCTTCGCCGCGGGCGAGCGGCTCCGCGCAGGCCAGGCATACTTGCGGAAAGATCAGACCAAAGAAATCGGATAGCGCCGTGCGAAATAGCATATGAAATAGTGAGTTATAGCAGCCATTATCCAGAGGCCATTCCATCAGATTTCTCGCTTTGCTCGGAATGACCTAGGTAGGCTAGGTTCTTATTATCGATACTTTGTAAACCTTTGTATTCGCAAAGCCATTATCTAGCCAAGCTTTGCTGCTTAAAACTCACCCTTTCACCACTCACCATTTCGCCGGATGAGCCTAGTTACCGAATTCAACGATTACCGCGCCCGCATGAACGAGAAGATCATGGCAGCTGATAATAAGGTCATTAAGCGCTTTTTCAACCTCGACACCAACGCCTACCAGGCCGGCGCCCTCGACATCAAGACGAAGGAAATGCTAGGTCTGGCCTGCTCCATGGTGCTGCGCTGCGACGACTGCATCAAGTATCACCTGGGCAAGTGTCACGAGGAGCGCCTCACAGACGAAGAGATTTACGAGGTGTTTGCCATTGCCAACCTCATCGGCGGCAGCATCGTGATTCCGCATTTCCGCCGCGCCGTGGAGTATTGGGAAGAGCTGAAGGCAGAAGCCGTTGCACCCACGGCTCCTCATTCGCACGAAGCATGAGCTTAGACCCGCAGGAAACCGAAGCCGAGTTTGAAGCACGCTGGTGGGGCCTTATGAATGAAATGCGCGCCCGTTTCGGCAAAAAGCCGGATCTGAATGCCTTGCTTTTGCTTATTGGCGTGCAGGAGCTAGGTCAGGGCGCGGGGCCGTTCACGAAAGAGCAGAAGCAGGACCTGATGCACATTGCCACTTGCCGCCTTTTTAGCAGCTCGGGCCACTACGAGCTTGACCACATCGATGAGGATGGCTGGCCGCATTACAGGCTGCTGCGCCCGGTGCCCTTCGCCAACCTCAAGGAGCAGGAGCGCATGCTGAAGTGGCATATTCTGGAGTATTTCGACACGATTGACAACGATTGAATAATTGGCAGGAACGCGCCACGGCGCGTTCTCGTCTGCACGATCTGGCTCACGTACAGAGGAATAGCTCTGCCAATTCGGGCGAGAACGCGCCGTGGCGCGTTCCTACATCTTTCTTATCAATACCCTTTTGAAAATCATTTCTTACAACGTCAACGGCTTGCGCTCGGCGCTCAGCAAGGGTTTGCTGGACTGGGTGAAGCAAGCCGACCCCGACGTGCTTTGCTTGCAGGAAATAAAGGCTGGGAGAGAGCCGCTGGACGTTTCCGGCTTTGAAAACCTAGGTTACTATGCCTACCTGCACCCGGCTGAGAAACCCGGCTACAGCGGCGTGGCAACCTTCACGAAGCAGAAGCCGAATGCGGTAGCAATCGGCTGCGGGGTGGCCGACTACGACAGCGAAGGCCGCGTGCTACGCCTCGATTTTGACGACTGCTCTGTCCTGAACGTGTACATGCCTTCGGGCACGAGCAGCGCCGAGCGGCAGTCGTTCAAGGTGGCTTGGCTGCACTTTTTTCGGCACTATGTGGCGGAGTTAAAAGCAAGTGTGCCGCCCTTGATCATTGGCGGCGACTACAACTGTTGTCAGACCGATATTGACCTGCATAACCCCAAAGCCAACCAGAACAGTCCCGGCTTCACGCCCGAGGAGCGCCGGTGGTTTGCTGATTTTCTGCAAGATGGCTTCACCGACTCGTTCCGCCACCAACACGGCGAGGCTACCGGCCATTACTCCTGGTGGACCTTCCGTGCTGGTGCCCGCAAGCGCAATGTGGGCTGGCGGCTCGATCATCTGCTCGTGGATGATGCCCTGAAACCTAGGATTGCTGATGCCGGCTTGTTGCCCGACGCTGTGCACTCGGACCACTGCCCGGCCTGGGTGGAGCTGTAGTCGTCTGCCATCCTGAGTGCAGCGGAGCGAAGGATGATAGTAGTATTTCCCTTCGCAACCGTTCGGCACTTTTTCCCGCCGGGCCGTAGTTATACACGCAGCCAAACAAACCTTTGGCGCGCCTTTCAGATAAACCGTATCTTGCTGTAGCCTGATAACGGGCTGTTTTCATGTTGGTGGAGAAAGAACCCGTGGCTGCTACAACTTCTCAGACAACTACCGCATCCTCCGCCTTGCAACAGGTGCTCGGTCAGCTGGATGCTTTCAAGCGCAAGTTTTACCTCAACCTGCTGGTGCGCGGCGCGCTGGTAGCGGGTGGTTTGCTGCTCACGCTTTTCGTCGTTTTCAACCTGCTCGAGTACTTCCTGTACCTGCCCACCTGGGTGCGGGGCGGGTTGCTGTTTGGCTTCTTGGGGCTAGCTGTCTACGCCTTTGTGCACTGGATCTGGCAGCCGCTGGCAGCCCTTACCAACTTGCGGCGCTTACTGACGGACGAGCAGGCGGCGCGTAGGGTAGGGGAGCTGTTTCCGCAGGTACAGGATAAGCTGGTGAATGCCCTGCAGTTGCAAGGGCAAGCCCGCGAGAATGCCCTGATTGCGGCTAGCCTGGAGCAGCGCGCCGCCCAGTTCACAGGGCTGGAGTTTGCCGAAGGAATCAAGATTAAAGATCAGACCAAGCCGCTGTGGAAGTACGTGGCCGTGCCGGCTGGCGTCATTATCCTGCTGCTGCTGGTGTACCCGGCGCTGTTTGTGCAGGGCACCGAACGCATTCTGAACTACCGCCGGGCATATTCGCCGCCGGCACCGTTCCGGTTTGTGGTAGCGAATAAAGATCTGAAAGCCTTTCGCGGCGAAGATTTTAAGCTGGAAGTAGCCGTGCAGGGCGACGCCTTGCCGAACGAAATCAGCATTCTATATGGTGGCCGTGAGCGGCACCTGACCAAGGAAAGCGGCAACCGCTACAGCTACGAATTCAAGCAGTTGCAGCGCGATACGGAGTTCCAGCTATCGGCCGCGGGCTTCACTTCCGACGACTATAACCTAGCTGTGCGCGAGCGGCCTAATCTGCGCGACTTCGCCGTGCAGGTGACGTACCCCGCCTACATCGGGAAGCCCGCCGAAACCATCCGCAACACCGGCAACCTGACGGTGCCGGAAGGCAGCACGGTGCGTTGGGAGTTTGCCACCGCCGCTACCGATCAGCTACAGCTGCTTTTTAAAAGCCCTGATGAAACGGTAACGGCGACGGAAGCCAACGACCAGTTTCAGGCAACCCGCCGCGTGATGCGCAGCCAGGAATACGCCGTACGTCTGCAAAACGCGGCTAGCCTTAACCGTGACCCCATTTTATACCAGCTCACTGCCATTCCCGATCAGGTGCCGGAGGTGACGGTCGAGGCATTTGCCGACACCACTTCGCGCAACTACCTAGCCCTAGGTGGCTCAGTGCGTGATGATTACGGCCTTTCGCGCCTGGAGCTGCATTACCGCATTACCTCCACGCAAAACCCTAATGCGGGCTACAAAGCGAAGGCACTGCCGTTGCAAAGCGGGTCGGCGCAGACGTATGCCTACCAGTGGGACTTGCGGTCGTTGAACCTGAAACCGGGTGCCCGGCTGGAATACTTCGTGGAAGTGTGGGACAACGACGGAGTGCACGGCCCGAAGAGCGCCCGCACCCGGTCGGCGGAGTTCCGTTTGCCAAGCCGCGCCGATATGCAGAAGCAGCTGAATGCGCAATCGCAGTCGGTGCAGAACCAGTTGAGCCGCGCCGCGCAGCAGTCGAAGCAGCTGGAGCGCGAGCTGGCGAAGTCGGAAGACAAGCTCAAGACCAAGCGCGACCTGAGCTTCCAGGACCGCAAGCAGCTGCAAGACATGCTCAACGAAAAGCAGCAGTTTGAGCAGCAGCTGGCCGACATGAAGAAGGCGTTTGAGCAAATGAATCAGCAGCAGGACCAGCTCAACCCCAAGAGCCAGGAGCTAGCCGAAAAGGCGCAGGAGCTGCAAAAGCTCATGGAATCGTTGCTCGACCCGGAGACCAAGAAGCTCTACGAGGAACTGCAAAAGCTGCTTGAAAACCAGAAGGACGCCAACCAGATGGAAATGCAGCAGCTTCTGCAAAAGCTCGAAAACAAAGAAAATACTTTGCAGAAAGAGCTAGATAGGGCACTAGAAATGTTCAAGCAACTGCAATACGAGCAGAAGCAGGAAGCTGCTACTCAGAAGCTGGAAGAGCTAGCCAAGGAGCAGGAAAAGCTAGCTGAGAGAACTGAGCAAACCGACAAAAACAACAAGTCAGATAAAAATGACAAGTCGGCGGCGGATAAGAACAAGGACAAAGCCGACGACAAGAACAAGTCGGACAAGGGTGATATGCCTTCCGACAAAAACGACAAAGGCAACCAGGATAAGAGCAGCCAAGAGAATAAGGATCAGAAGAACAACTCGAAAGCCGACCAGCAGCAAAAACAGCAGGAGCTAAAGCAGCAGCAGGCCGAAAAGCAGCAGGAGTTCGAGGAAGTGAAAAAAGAGTTGGAAGACCTGAAGAAGATGGACCAGCAGCTCGACGGCGAAAACGGCGCCGACGAGATGAAGGAGCAACAGGAGCAGGTCGATCAGGAAATGCAGGAAAGCCAGGAGCAGCTTTCCAAAAACCAGAACCGGAAAGCTAGCCAGAGCCAGCGCAACGCGGCTCAGCAAATGCAGAAAATGGCGCAGCAGATGCGCCAGCAGCAGGAAGAAGAGGAAAGTGACCAGCAGCAGCAGAACATCGACAACCTGCGCGACATCCTGGAAAACCTCCTCAAGCTCAGCTTCGACCAGGAAGGCCTGATGAAGCAGTTTCGCCAGGTTGATCAGACCGATCCGCGCTTCGTGCAGCTAGGTCAGACGCAGCGCAAGCTCAAGGACGACGCGCGCGTGGTCCAAGATTCTCTTTATGCGTTAGCTAAGAAGGCCTTCCAAATTCGCAGCTTCGTAACTGGTCAGGTAGGCATTATGAACGGCCACATGGATGCCGCCTTGACGCAGATTCAACAGCGCAACTTACGGCTGGCAACCAGCAATCAACAGCTCGCCATGACCAGCATGAACAACCTAGCCCTCATGCTCAACGACGCGCTGAAAGATATGCAGCAAGCCCAGCGCGACGCCCAACAGGCGCAGCAGCAGGGCGGCGGCAAGTCGGGCAAGAAGAAGAAAAAAGGCAGCGCAGCTGGCGATGGGCAGCTGGGTAAGATGCAGCAGCAACTCAACCAGCAGATTCAGCAGTTGCAGCAAAGCGGCAAAACGGGCCGGGCGCTGAGCGAGGAGTTAGCCAAGCTGGCCGGTCAGCAGCAGATGCTCCGCGACGCGCTCAGCCAGCTTGAGAAGATGCAGCAAGGCAAACAAGGCCAGCAAAAAGGGATGAACAAAGATGGCCAGGGCCAAGACGGAATGGGCGGCGTAGGAGATATCAAAAAAATGATGGAACAAACCGAAACCGACCTCGTAAACAAGCGGCTGACGGAGCAGACCATTATGCGCCAACGCCAGATCATGACTCGCCTGCTGGAGGCCGAGAAATCGGCCCGCGAGCGGGACCAGGATGACAAGCGCGAAGCGCAGGCTGCCAAGAACCTGCCCCCTGTTTTTCCGCCTGCTTTTAATAAGTACAAGCAGGCGAAAGAGCGGCAAACGGAGCTGCTTCGCACAGTGCCCCCGGCTCTCACACCGTATTACCAGCGGGAGGTGAGCGAATATTTTCAGAAAATGAAATAGCCTTCTGCTACTTTTACCGCCCTCGCCCTCTCTAATTTTATGAAGCAGGTTAAAATTCAGGTTCCGTCACTTGTCGAGAACATCCGTGTAGTTGAAAGTTTCATCGACAACTCGAAGGATACTTTTCACATCGAAGATGACATTTATGGTAATATCATGGTCGCCGTGACGGAGGCCGTGAACAATGCCATTCGCCACGGCAACAAGTTCGACAAAGACAAGCATGTGAACTTGTCGCTGTACGTGGACAAGGATCGGGTGCGCTTTGAGGTTGAGGACGAAGGGGAGGGCTTTGATTATACAAACCTGATTGACCCCACGGCGCCCGAAAACCTGGAAAACCCCGGTGGTCGCGGCATCTTCCTGATTCGGCACCTGGCCGATGAGGTGGAGTTCAACAACGACGGCCGTCAGGTTTCGCTGACGTTCTTGCTCACGCATCCCTCCGATGAGTCAGCGGAGGAATCTACTTCTGAAGCATCCACCTCATCTGATCACGCCACCGCATGAACCTGCATCCACCCGGTACCGAAGGAGAAATGAACACCGGCCTGCCCGAAGAATCGCACGAGCTGCACGGCATCGAATTCCTCGTGGAAGACGTGGACTTTGAGCTAGCCGATGCCGAGGAGCTTACCTCGTGGATTGAACGGGTAGCAGAAGTGCACGAATACGAAATCGTGCAGTTGACCTATATTTTCTGTTCCGACGAATACCTGCACCGGGTGAATGTGGAGTATCTCGACCACGATACCTACACCGATGTTATCACCTTCGACAACGCCGATACGTCGGATGTAATTGAGGGAGATATCTTTATCAGTGTGGAGCGGGTACGGGAAAATGCGCAGCAGCTCGGTGTCTCGTTTCATGATGAGCTGCACCGCGTGATGATTCACGGCGTGCTGCACCTGCTTGGCTACGCCGATAAAGATTTGCTGAGCCAGACGGCCATGCGCAAAAAAGAAGATGACTGCCTGTTGTTGCGCGCCTTCTAGCCAACCTAGGTTATTACACTCCAAAACGCCTGCCTTTCCGGTGGGCGTTTTTTGTGCTAGGTTATTGCCACAGTAGCAGCCCGACTGAAGTATTCTGAAGTGGTATGTAGCGCGAAGCTCCCGCTTCGCGTATCGTTGAACGATTATCGTTGGAACGGACCTAGGCACGAGTCGTTCATCGATACGCGAAGCAGGAGCTTCGCGCTACAGCGTTCTACTAATTTGCCCGTCCGTGCTAGAATTTCTCCTGAGCTTTGAAAGGAACCTAGCTAGTCTGGCTTAGAAAACTGCGTTCTTGTTGCGCGTAAATTTCTTCTTTTTTCATGTCCGCTATTCCCCCTTCGCCAATACTCAGGGGCGATGCCCTGGATTACTACCTAGGTCAGGGCTATTACCGCATGCAGCAGGATCTGTTTACCTGCCAGTTTCTGCCCATCAACGACGGCTTTTTCACGGTTCACTGGCTGCGCCTGGTGTTGCCGCAGGTGCAGTTTGGGGCCGAGCAGCGCCGCTTGCTTCGCCTGAATCAGCCATTTTCCGTGAGCATCCGGCCTTTCCAGCTCACCGCAGAATACGAGGAACTATACGCGCGCTATCGCTTCTCCACCAACTTTGAAGCGCCGCCCACAGTCGAGTCGTTTTTACTGGCCGGGGCGGAGCGTTCGATCTTCACCACCAGCGTTATCGAAGTGCGGGATGGAGCGCAGCTTATTGCGGTGGGTATTTTCGATAGTGGGTTGCGCAGTCTGGCCGGCATCATGAACTTCTACGACCCAAGCTACCGCCGCCATAGCCTGGGCAAGTACCTGATGCTGCTGAAAATCGAGTATGCCCTTGGCCAGCAGATGCACTACTACTACCCCGGCTATCTGGTGCACGGTTATTCCAAATTCGACTATAAGCTGTTTGCCTGCCGCCCGGCCACGGAAGTGTTCGACTGCATCAGCGGCTATTGGGTGCCGTTTTCGTGGCCGGAAGTTGAGCGGCAATCGGCGGAGCTGATGGCGGCCTGGCACGACGAAGCACCGGATGCCGATGACCTGGTCTGAGTGAAAACCTAGGCCACACGGCTATGCGCAAAAGAGCCGCCGAGTGCTTATCTTTGCGCACGTTTTGAACGTGTTGCGTCAGGCTTTTACGGCTTATAGATAATCGAAACGCTCGCCGAAACGCGGGCGTTTTCTGTTTTACAGCCACCTGAGTGTAGCGCGAAGCTCCAGCTTCGCGCCCCGTTGAACGACTAGAGCTACTTATAGTGTTTATCTTCAACAATCATTATTAGCGAAGTTCAACGATGCGCGAAGCTGGAGCTTCGCGCTACTGCTTACCCGGCCATGTTTCAGCAAGAAGAATACGATGTCATTGTAGTAGGCGCCGGCCATGCGGGCTGCGAAGCCGCAGCGGCTGCCGCCAACCTAGGTTCCAAGGTGCTGCTGGTGACGATGAACATGAACACCATCGCGCAGATGTCGTGCAACCCGGCCATGGGCGGCGTGGCGAAAGGCCAGATCCTGCGCGAAGTCGACGCGCTGGGTGGCCAGAGCGGCATCGTGACCGACAAGACCATGATTCAATTCCGCATGCTGAACCGCTCGAAAGGGCCGGCCATGTGGAGCCCGCGTGCCCAGAGCGACCGGATGCGCTTCGCTGAAGAATGGCGCCTCACGCTGGAGCAAACGCTGAATGTAGACTTCTGGCAGGAAGCCGTAATGGGCTTGGTAGTCGAAAATGACACGGTAGTAGGCGTGAAAACTCAACTCGGTATCGAGTTCCGCGGCAAATCCGTTGTGCTTACGAATGGCACGTTCCTGAACGGGCTGATCCACATCGGGGAGAAAAACTTCGGTGGTGGCCGGGCGGCTGAACGCGGCAGCACGGGCATTACAGAGCAGCTGAAAGAGCTAGGTTTTGAAGCGGGGCGCATGAAAACTGGCACGCCGCCCCGCGTGGATGGCCGCTCGTTGGACTACTCCAAAATGGAAGAGCAGCCCGGCGACGAGGTGCCCAGCAAGTTCAGCTACCTGAACACGCCCGCTCTCACCAAGCAGCGGCCGTGCTACATCACCTACACCAACGCGGAGGTACACGAAATCCTGCGGGAGGGCTTCGAGAAGTCGCCAATGTTCCAGGGCCGCATCAAGGGCCTAGGTCCGCGCTACTGCCCGTCGGTGGAAGACAAAATCAACCGTTTCGCCGACAAAGACCGCCACCAGATTTTCGTGGAGCCGGAAGGCTGGAGCACGGTGGAAGTGTACGTGAACGGCTTTAGCTCGTCATTGCCCGAAGATGTGCAGTATCGCGCCTTGCGCAAAATTGCTGGCTTTGAAAACGCGAAGATGTTCCGCCCCGGCTACGCCATCGAGTACGACTTCTTCCCACCGACTCAGCTCAACCTAACGCTCGAAACCAAGCGCATCAAGAACCTGTACTTCGCCGGCCAGATCAACGGCACCACGGGCTACGAGGAAGCAGCTTGCCAGGGCCTGATGGCCGGCATCAATGCCCATAACCGCGTGCATGGCAAAGAGCCTTTCGTCCTGAAGAGGAGCGAGGCCTACATCGGCGTACTCATCGACGACTTGGTGAACAAAGGCACCGACGAGCCCTACCGCATGTTCACGAGCCGCGCAGAGCACCGCATTTTGCTGCGCCAGGACAACGCCGACCTGCGCCTCACGCCGCTGGGTTATGCCCTAGGTCTTGCTTCGGAAGAGCGCATGGAATTGGTGCGCCAAAAGGAGAATGAAACCGCCGAAGTGCTGGAATACCTCAAGAATAAAACCATCGAACCCGCCGAAATCAACGGCATGCTGACGGAGCTAGGTTCGGCCACGATCAGCGAGAAAACCCGCGCCGTGAACCTGCTGCGCCGCCCCAACATTGAGCTGGCCGACCTCACGCGCACCTTGCCAACCATGGCCTTAGAGTTAGCTCCGTATCTACCCGACAGTCTGGAGCAGGCGGTTATTACCATCAAATACGAAAGTTATATTCAGAAGGAACACCAGCAAGCCGGGCGCTTAGCCGAGTTGGAAAACTTCGTCATTCAAGGCCGCCTCGACTACAAGCAGATGCCGGCCCTGTCGCACGAAGCCCGCGAGAAGCTCTTGCGCGTGCAGCCCGAAACCATTGGCCAAGCGGCCCGCATCAGCGGCGTGTCTCCCGCCGATATTTCGGTGCTGATGGTGTACCTTGGGAAGTAAATCAATGAGCAATTATCAATGAACAATGAGCAATGGCTGTTCTGTCGGGCTCGTGGTCATTGTTCATTGCTCATTGTTCATTGATAATTGAACACGCGTGTCTTACGAACGTCTGGAGAAGTGCCCGGTGTGCGGAAAAACTGAATTCCGCAACAAGCTGGTAGTAGAAGATAAGTCGGTTAGCAAGGAAAGCTTTGCCATCGTGCAGTGCACGGCGTGTAGCTTTCAATTTACCAATCCGCGGCCGGATGCGGCCAGCATTGGGCGCTACTACGAGTCGGACGCGTACGTGTCGCACAACAGCGCGGCGGCGGGCCTGATCAACCAGGCGTACAAAGTAGCACGCTTCTTCACGATGCGCCGTAAGGTGGCGCTGCTCAATAAAGTAGCGCCGCGCAAAGGCAAAATCCTTGATTACGGCTGCGGCACGGGCCACTTTCTGGCTGCTTGCAAGGCCAACGGCTGGCAGGTGCAGGGCTTGGAACCTAGCCCCCGCGCCCGCGCCGAAGCCACGGAGCGCGTCGGCAAACCGATTGAAGCCGACAACCTAGGTTCCTTTGAGGCTGGCTCCTTCGAGGCGATTACGCTCTGGCACGTACTCGAACACGTTCATGATCTGAACGATACCCTGCGGCAGCTCATCGGCTTGTTGAAGCCCGAGGGTACGCTCATCATCGCCGTGCCCAATGTTGACAGCCCGGATGCGCAGCACTACCGCCAAGATTGGGCCGCCTACGATGTGCCGCGTCATTTGTACCATTTCAGCCCGAAAACCCTTACCCAGCTGCTGAAAAAGCACAAAATGCAGGTGCAGCAAACCCTGCCCATGCCGCTGGACGCCTACTACGTGAGTATGCTCAGCGAGAAAAACCGCGCCGAGCGGGGCGAGGGCCTGTTGGCAGTGCTGCGCACCGGCTACCAGTCGAACCTGCAAGCAGCCCGGCGCGACGGTAATTATTCGAGCCTGATTTACGTGGCGAGCCGCCGACTGGTGGGGTAGGGGAGGGGCTAGGTCTGGCGGAGCTTATGCTAACTTGGCGGCCGTATTCGTTACTACCGACTTCTTCATCGCCAGGCTGTCATGCTGAGCTGGTCGAAGCATCGCTACCACCAAAGTAACTTCTAATTACCATTGCAGTAGCGATGCTTCGACCAGCTCAGCATGACGGTCTGGTTTAGATTAAGCTTCTGCTTACTGTCATCACCTCTTAGTTCTGATTACCACTGCATGTCTGTTCGTTGTTTGCTGTCTGTTCTTTCCGGGGTTGCCCTGCTGAGTGGTTGCGCCGCCATTAGCTCGCCCCAAGGCGGACCGCGTGATAAGGAGGCACCAAAGCTGACCAACAGCATTCCGGCCAACGGCGCCCGCAACGTGACGAGCCGGTCGATCCGGCTGGAATTTTCGGAGACGGTGCAGCTCAAGGATTTGCAGAAAAACCTGGTTGTGGCCCCGGTTATCTCCGATTCCAACCGCTACAAAATGCGCCAGGAACGCACGGCGCTTACCCTGACTTACGAGAAGCCGCTCGCCCCGAATACCACGTATTCGTTCAACTTCGGCAACGCCATCACCGACATCACGGAGAGTAATGTGGTCGCCAATCCGATTGTGGCGTTCAGCACGGGTGCCGAGCTGGATTCGGGTAAGGTGAACGGCCGGGTAACGGATCTGCTCATGGCCAAACCCGCCGGCGAGGTAGCCGTGATGCTGTATCCGGAGCAGGACACGGCCAACATTCGCCGCGGACGGCCTTATTACCTCACGCACACCGACAAGCAGGGCCGCTACGCGTTTCGCTACCTCAAGGAAGGTTCCTACAGGTTGTTTGCGTTGGCCGACAAAAACCAGAATAACCGCTACAACGAGGGCGAGAAAATTGCCTACCTGCCCGACCTGATTACGGTGCAGGCGGGGCTCGACTCCGTACACCTGATCATGACGCGCCCCGACGCGCGTGGGCCTTTGGCAACCAGCCAAACGCCCGGACCCGTTCAGTTTCGGGTTGGGTTCAACGAAGGCCTGACGCAAGCTAACCTAGCTCCCTTGGCTTCGCCAACCACTGCTCCGGCCGGCCTGAACGATGCCGTGCAGCTAGCCGAAGGCGGCAAAACCGTGGTACTCTACAAGACCAGCGCCTTGTCGGAAGGCCGCTACGTGCTGGCCGCCACCGACAGTGTCGGCAACTCCTCCCGCGACACCCTGAACGTGCGGTTTCCCGGCACGCCGCCGCCCCGGCGCGGCGCGGCCTACACCGTGGAAGGCAACCCCAAAGAAATAAATGCCCAGGGCCAACTCCGGATTCAGTTCGTTGATCCGGTGCGGCTGATAGCTGATAAGCCTTTCGGGACGCTGGTAGAAGACTCAGTGCGTCGGCGGCCGCTCCGCATTCCGGCCGATGCCGTGCTCAGCCCCGACCGCACGCAGCTGACGATTTCGCCGAATACCAAAGCGAAAAACACGATCATTGTGCAGCTCGATAGCACCGTGCTGACGGCCGTCACGGACCGGCCCCTGCGGCTGCGCCCTATCCGGCTGCGCATCACGGAGCAGTCTAGCACCGGCAGTCTGGCGGGCACAATTGACACCAAGTATCCGAAGTTTCAGCTTCAGGTTATCAACAACGAGTTTCAACCCGTAGCGGTGCTGAACAATCCGAAAGGCACGTTCCGCTTCGACAACCTAGCTCCTGGCACGTACCGTCTGCGGGTGCTCGTCGATGCCGATGGCGACGGCACCTGGCGCTCTGGCGACCCTAATCTGAAGCGGCCCGCTGAGCCCGTGTACTTCGGCCCCACTATTCCGCCCGTGCGCGCCAACTGGGAGCAGGAAGGCATCAAGCTGAAGTTTTAGTCAGCCTAGGTTATACCTAGCCCCAGCGGGGCAACACCTAGGTTGGGTGTCGCCCCGCTGGGGCTAGGTCGTTTCTAATGGCTGTGTTCTAGCGATTTACCGCTCCGCTGAGGCTACGTTCGCTTACTCCACAATCTGACTAAGCTAGCTTCCTCACGTTGTCATCCTGACGCAGGAAGGACCTTATCACGCGTGAACGACAGCCATAACAATGACTCCTTCAACTGGCCGTAGGTCCTTCCTGCATCAGGATGGCAAGAGGTGGGTTTTGCCTTCCAAGGCTCCTGTTCCTTGTTCAACCATCTTCCCCACCTAGCTTATCCACAGCGAAAGGTTCGTTTCCGATTTGTCAGGGTCCTTTCCACACGTATTCCACATAGTTTTCCACTGCCTAATAGCCAATCCACATAAAGTGTGGATAATGATGGGGAAACGTGGGGATAACTCGTGGAGAAAAAGAGGATAAGTTTTTTTGTAGTTCACAATTACACCACAGGTGAAATTGAGTGTGGATAAGCGTGGATAACTTCACACGAAAAAGAACCTAATCCACACCGGCTGTTTACTGTGGATTGTGGATTCGTGGATAACTATGTGGATTGTTAATAAATCATACAAAGTATTGGCTTTTAGTGTTTTATTATCCACACACCCTGTTGATAGACGGTGTATAAATCCAAACTTGTACACAAGTTTTCCCCGCTGTGGATAACAATTATTTGTTATCCACTTATTAACACCCCTAACGACAGGGGATTAAAAAGATTTATTTAAAAAATATTTTTTCAAAAGTTATTAACGGTGTGGAAAACTGAAACCGGTTTCAGTTTTCCGAAATTCAGCCAGGCAGGTAAAGCGAATAAAGTGTGGGTGCCGCAATCGGAAAGTTGTAGGCGGTGGGCAAGTAGCGGAACCTAGGTACCTAGGTCGGTGAAAGGTGGAAAAGCTAGCCTGCCCGGCAGCCGGCGTAGGATTTACCGGGCACAAGTATGTTCAACAGGTTCACCAGTAGCTGGTTAGTGCCTAAGTTATCCACTTTTCCACATAAGCAGATGTGGAAAACCATGGAGAAGCTAGCTATCGAACCCTGACTTGGCGTATAAGACGCAACAGCTGCGCTGCGTTTATGCCCTTCGACTACAACCTAGATTTCCACACCACCGACTTTCGGCGGCAGCCGGAGCTGTACCGCGTGGGCAAGGGCGAGCAGGGCGTGCTGCTGGTGGAGCCGTACAAGTCGGAGATTCTGCCGCACTGGCGCTTTCGCACGCCCGAGGTAGCCCAGGAATCATCGGAGCGCATCTATGAGCTGTTTCTGGCTTACCTGAAAGCCGAGGATTTTGTGGGCGCCGACATGGCACGCAAGTTCCTGCAAATGGGCTTCACCAGGGCCCGGCGCTACGCCAACCACCGCGGCGGCAAGAAATACGACGGCCCCGTGCCCGCCGATAAGAAAGGCCAGAGCGGCGCCCACGGCCGCGCCGAGCTGCCCCGCGCCCCCGAAGACCCTGAGAAAGCAGCCGCTGCGGCCATCTTCAAGCAGAAATGGGACGACGCTCAGCACCACCCCGAGTACGTGCAGCAGCGGGCCTTATTTGAGACGCAGTACGGCCGCTGACCGCCGAATACCTACCTTTAACTTCCCAAAACACTACTTGCCTAACGCTATGCAAACGCCCCAACCCCAATCAGCCGGTACGGCAGAAAACGAAATCGTGCTAGGCACCGGCATGGGTCCGCTCCGGTTTGGTGCTTCCATGGACGAGGTTCGCGCCCTGATGGGCGAACCGGAAGAAATCGAAGAATCGGACGAAGACGACGAGTTTGAGCACCAGGCTTGGAACTACCTCGACGAGGGTTACTCGCTGTACTTCGACCGGGAAGACGACTACCGCCTGAGCTGCATCGAAACCGACGACCCCGATATGCGTCTCTACGGCGAGCAGATTCATGGCAAGTCGCAGCAGGAAATTCAGGACCTAATGCGCCGCCACGGCCACGAAACCAGCGAGATAGAAAAGATGGATACTGGCGAAGTGCGCCTCTCCTACGAAAAGGAAATGATTGACCTTTACTTTGATGAGGATGAGCTACAGTTCGTCAACTTCGGTGTGTTCATCAACGATGACTTGGAAGTCCAATGGCCAAGCTAGGTCTGAGTTATCCACAAAACCTAGCTTTTTGGGTGTGGATAAGTGGATAACTCACTCATAACCCGTAGTATTAGAGAAGTCTTTCCTGAATAAAGATAATTTGTAATCCTATTTGGTTTTGCACTTCAAAAGTACTAAAGGCAAAAAAGCCGCTCTTCAGGAGCGGCTTTTTTGTTGTAATTCCAAGATTGTTGTCCAGCTTAAAGAATAGCGCGGAACAGCAGAAAGATGCCGCCGGCCAGGAACATCGTGACGGGCAGGGTGAGTACCCAGGCCAGCGCAATGTTGCGCACCATCTGTGGGTTCAGGTTCTTGATGCCGCGGTTAGCCACCATCGAGCCGGCAATGGCGGACGACAGTACGTGGGTGGTGCTGGTGGGCAAGCCGAAGGCCGTGCTCATGCCAATCATGCTGGCGGCTACCAGCTCCGAGGAAGCGCCTTGCGCGTAGGTCAGGTGCTCTTTGCCGATTCGCTCGCCAATGGTTTTCACGATGCGCTGCCAGCCGATCATGGTACCTAGGCCCAGCGAAACCGACACGATGATCAGCACCCATTTCGGGGCGTAGTCGGTGAAGGTGCGCATCTCCTTGATGGCTGAGTCGTACTGCTCACGGTCGGCGGTGCTGATGGGGAGCTGCTTGCTGGCTACCAGCTTGGAAGCCCGGTTGTTGAGCAGCAGAATGTCGCGACGAATCTCGAAGCGCGTGTTTTGCGGGAGCTGATCGATGCTGGTTTTGCCGGCGAAGATGCGGTCTAGGTCGTCCGTCTGCTTTTTAGAATCAGCTAGTAACTGCTGATCGGTGGCGCTCAACTCCGCCGGATTTACTTTACGCAGTACCTGCTCCACCTTCGTCAGCGAGTCGCGCATGTCCAGCGGGTTCAGGTCTTTGTTGAGGGCATAGAACGTGGGCACGATACCGATCAGAATCAGCATCACCAGGCCTACACCTTTCTGGCCGTCGTTGGAGCCGTGGAAAAAGCTCACCAGCGTACAGGTCACGATCAGGATCAGGCGAATCCAGAGGGGCGGGGGCTTACGCTTGTGCGGCTCCTTGAAGATGGCTTTGCTGCGGATAAAGCGCTTCAGCAAAAACATCATCACGATGGTGAGCGAAAAGCCGAAAATGGGGCTGATCAGCAGCGCCAGGCCAGTTTCGCCCGCTTTGGTCCAGTTGACGGCGGCGCCGCGCGAGTCGGGCAAAAAGGAAAACGCAATGCCCACCCCTAGGATAGAACCAATGAGGGCATGGGAACTGGACGACGGCAGGCCGTAGTACCAAGTGCCAACGTTCCAGATGATGGCCGCCACGATAAGCGCGCCCACCATCGCAATGCCGTGGTACACGTTCTGGTCGACGAGGCTCTCGACGGGCAGCAGGTACACGATGCCCATCGCAACCCCAATACCGCCGGCAAACACGCCGATAAAATTCCAGAAGGCCGACCAGATAACCGCCACCCACGGCCGCAGGGTGTTGGTGTAGATAACCGTCGCCACGGCGTTGGCCGTGTCGTGGAAACCGTTGACAAATTCGAAGGCGCAGGCTGCCAGCAAACAGGCAAGCAGCATCAGCAGCACATGAGGCTCTAAGCCAAGCATAAGGGGTGAGTTAAAGTAAAATCAAATTTTGGGCAGTCAAAGGTAGGTTGGCCCGCAAAGGCGGCAAGATTATGAAATTGTTACGAACCACTGATTTTTATGACGCTGAACAGACCTAGGTTCAATTGCCGGAGGCAGTGAATTGAACGTCATTTCGACCAACGGGAGAAATCTCGCGTGCTCCGTTAGAACGTCATGCTTCATCTGGCGTCCGCTTGTTGAAACATCTCGCGTGCAAAGGTTGTGATGGGAATCCTCATGATTGAAGTTAGCATTGCACGCGAGATTTCTCCCGTTGGTCGAAATGACCGGCTGTGGGGCTAACCTAGGTCTGGTGCGTATAGTAACGTAACGAAGACTCAAAAAGCTGACTATTGTGCCGGGTTAAAATGACCCCATACTAGCTTAGGACTAGAATCATAAAAATCAGCGGTCTACTTTTGCAGCTATGAGCAATCCGACGCAAAAACCTTCCCTCGAAAATACCCAACTCAAGGACATTGTGGCCCACGCCAAGGAATACGGCTTCGTATTTCCGTCGTCCGAAATCTACGATGGTCTGGCGGCCGTGTACGACTATGGCCCCAACGGCGTAGAGCTGAAGAACAACCTGAAGCAGCTGTGGTGGCGGGCCATGACCCAGCTCAACCAGAACGTGGTGGGCATTGATGCGGCCATCTTCATGCACCCGCTGACCTGGAAAGCTTCCGGTCACGTTGATGGCTTCAACGACCCGCTCATCGACAACCTGGACTCGAAGAAGCGCTACCGCGCCGACGTGCTCATCGAAGACAAAGCAGCCGAGTTGGCCAAGCAAGGCGACCAGGCCGGCGCCGACATCCTGCTGGCCGACATGGGCCGCCTGCTGACGGCTGAAGACCTAGGTGGTGTGCGCCAGCTCATTATCGACTATAAGATTACCTGCCCCGTATCGGGCACCGCCAACTGGACCGACGTGCGCCAGTTCAACCTGATGTACTCGACGCAGGGCAGCGCAGTGGAAGGCGACGCCGCCCAGATTTACCTGCGCCCCGAAACCGCCCAAGGCATTTTCGTGAACTTCCTGAACGTGCAGAAGTCGGCGCGGATGAAGATTCCGTTTGGTATCGCCCAGATTGGCAAGGCCTTCCGCAACGAGATTGTGGCCCGGCAGTTCATTTTCCGGATGCGCGAATTCGAGCAGATGGAAATGCAATTCTTCATCCGCCCTGGCAGCGAGATGGAGTGGTACAACAAGTGGAAAGAAACGCGGCACCGCTGGCACCAGGCCGTCGGTCTGCCCGCTGAAAAGCTCCGCTTCCACGACCACGATAAGCTGGCCCACTACGCCAACGCCGCCGTGGACATCGAGTTTGAATTCCCGTTTGGCTTCAAGGAAATCGAAGGCATTCACTCCCGCACCGACTTCGACCTTTCGCAGCACCAGGCGCTGTCAAAGAAAAAGCAGCAGTACTTCGACAACGACCTGGACCCCGAAACCGGCAAACCCTACGGCAACTACGTGCCTTATGTGGTGGAAACCTCCGTCGGCGCTGACCGCCTGTTCCTGGCTACGCTGTGCCAGGCCTTCACGGAGGAAACCATTACGGAAGGCGAAGGCGAGAAGGAGCAGACCAAGACGCGCACCTTCCTGAAGCTGCATCCGGCTCTGGCACCGATAAAAGCCGCCATTTTCCCGCTGGTGCGCAAAGACGGTTTGCCCGAGAAAGCCGAGCAGATTTTCGACGAGCTGCGCCACGATTTCCGCCTGATCTACGAAGACCGCGACGCCATCGGCAAGCGCTACACGCGCCAGGACCTGATTGGCACGCCCTTCTGCATCGCCGTCGACCATCAGACGCTGGAAGACGACACCGTGACCGTGCGCCACCGCGACTCCCGCGAGCAGACCCGCATGCCGATTTCGGAGCTACGCTCTTATATCGGTGAGGCCGTGAGCTTCCGCCGCATTTTCGAGCAGCTGTAACCTAGGCTAGGTTAGCTTCATCACGTAAGCCCCGCTTTCTATTGATTGGCAATAGAAAGCGGGGCTTTGTTGTAGGAGTGATTTAGCAGTTCAGCAGGCAGTTTTGAGCCTTATTTCGTGTGCTCAGCTAAGCAGCTGACATAGGGTTGTCAGTGCGGGTGGCGAGTTTTGTTGGCGTAAGCAACCTAGGTCTTTTACAGACTACTAGTAAGCCAACCTAGCCCACGATCATGGCAGAAGAATTGGAAACGTTTTGTCCTACCAACCGCCAACACTGGCGCGCGTGGCTGCAAGAGCACCACGATAAAAAGCAGTCCGTCTGGTTGGTGTATCACAAAAAGAAATCGGCCACGCCCACTCTGACCTGGAGCGAAGCCGTTGACGAAGCCCTGTGTTTTGGCTGGATTGATAGCCAAGCCAAACCAATAGACGACGAAAAATACCGGCAGTTTTTCAGTCGCCGAAAACCGAAAAGTGGCTGGTCCAGAGTCAACAAAGAGAAGATTCAACGGCTAATTGCCGAAGGCATGATGACGCAAGCCGGCCTCGACAGCATCGAAACTGCCAAGCAAAACGGCTCGTGGACGATTTTAGACGACGTAGAGGCACTGATCCTTCCCGCGGACCTGGAGCAGGCGCTGCAACGACGACCAAATGCCAAGAGCTACTTTTTAGGCTTAAGCCGCACCGACAAACGAAACATCCTGCAACGGCTGGTGCTAGCCAAACGGCCCGCGACTCGGCAAAACCGAATTGCTGAACTCATAGCACTAGCCGACCAGCAGCTGAAGTCCAAATAGTTCCGTGGGCGAAAAACGACTATCAAGGAGAAGCCTCTGAGGTACTTCCACTGGCTGTACTGTTTCCTCCAACGAACTCCTGCGTAATCATTACCGGCGGCTTCCAGGGAGTGCTCTACCTGGCTTTTAGCTAGAAACAATATAATATTTAATCTGGATATAGTATAAGTCAGACGCTTAGGAATCCTTAGCTTTACTCAGCGGCAGTATGCCCTAGGTTATTCATTTAGCTTGTCATTGTCTATGCGTCTTTCTACGCTCGTCGGTCGCTCTGGCCGGTTGGTTGGATTCTTACTTGCAAGTTTCTTTTTACTAGAGCCGGTGCTGGCCCAGCCCGCCGCGAAAGTGGCAAGTGCGCCGCCTAACCAGCCCTTGCAGTTTGTGGCCAACCATAACCAGTGGCCTAGCCCGGTGCTGTTTGCCGCCGATGTGCCGGGCGGACGCTTGTTTCTGGAGAAAGGACGCATCACCCAGGCACTCTATGATGTAAAAGCGCTGGCGCAGCACCACACGGATGCTGGCGGGCACGCGGCGCAACGCATCAAAGCGCATGCGTATTCCGTCACGTTTGAGGGCGCTAACCTAGGTGCTCCGGTGCAGGGCGAGGCCGCAACCGGCAATGAAACCAACTATTTCCTGGGCAACGACCCAAAGCGCTGGGCCAGCCACGTGCCCGCTTACAACGAGGTGCGCTACCAGGAGCTGTACAAAGGCACCAACCTGCGCTTTTACACCCACGACGACCAGTTGGAATACGATTTCGAGCTAGGTGTCGGCGCCGACCCCAGAAATATCCGCCTGCACTACGAGGGCCAGCAGCAGCTGCGCGTAGTAGATGGCGCCCTGCACATCACTACCTCCGTGGGGAAGGTGGTGGAGCAGCGGCCGGTGGCGTACCAAAAGCTAGGTGGCCGCTCGGTGCCGGTAGCCTGCAACTACGTGCTGGACCCTCATGGTATCGTCTCGTTTCAGCTGCCGCAGGGCTACGACCGGGCGGTGCCGCTCGTTATCGACCCGGTGCTGGTGTATTCCAGCTACTCCGGCTCCACGGCTATGAACTGGGGCTTCTCGGCCACCTACGATGACCAGGGCAACCTGTACTGCGGCAGCATGACCTTCAACGTGGGGTATCCAGCCACATTGGGTGCTTATAGCATGACGTTTGCGGGTACGCAAGACATTACTATCATGAAATTTGATCCACGCTCGTCGGGTGAAGCCAGTCGGGTGTATGCCACCTACCTAGGTGGCACGAGCGTGGAGCAGCCGCATAGCTTGCTGGTAGATCATGCCGGCAACCTGATCATCTACGGCTCCACCACGTCGGACGACTTCCCGACTACGGCCGGCGCTTTCAACCGCACGATTAACGGGCAGGCGGACATTGTGCTTTGCAAGCTAAACCCAAAGGGCACTGCGCTGCTTGCCTCTACCTACCTCGGGGGCAGCGCCATCGATGGACAGCTGCTGGATGAGTCGTCGGGGGGCGCTTTGTCGAAAAACCTAGGTGACAACTATCGAGGTGATATTGCCGTCGATAGCCAGGACAATATTTACCTAGCTTCTTCCACCTCATCCGGCAATTTTCCCATCGTCGGCGGGTTCCAGACGGCCTTACAAGGCACCCACGACGGCATCGTGGCGAAGCTACCGGGCAACCTGAGCGGCATCGCGTGGAGCACCTACCTAGGTGGCGCACAGGAAGATGCGGCCTATTCGATTCAGCTGGATAGCCTGAACAACGTGTTCGTGAGCGGCGGCACCACCAGCCCCGATTTTCCGGGCGTGGCGGGCAGCTACCACGCCAGCTACCAGGATTCGGTTGATGGCTTTGTGGCGCGCATTGCGGCAAACGGCCGCACGCTCACGCAGGCTACCTACCTAGGTACCTCCGGCTACGATCAGGCCTACTTCGTGCAGCTCGACCGCAAGAGCGAGGTGTATGTATTTGGCCAAACTTCTGGAGCTTACCCGGTTACGCCGGGCGTGTACGTGAATCCGGGCAGCCAGCAGTTTATTCACAAGCTCAGCCCCCAACTGACGGCTTCGCGTTTTTCCACGGTTATTGGTAATGGTTCGCTGGCTGGTAGGCTCACGAATATCTCGCCCACGGCGTTTCTGGTCGATGATTGCGGACAGATTATGCTGTCGGGCTACGGGGCCAACATCGCGAACATGCCCATCACGCCGAATGCCATTCAGCAGCAACCCACCAACAAGGAGGCGGCCAACGTCAACGGCGACTTCTACCTGATGCAGCTCTCGGCCGGAGCCGGAAAGCTGCTCTACGGCACGTATTTCGGCAATGGCACGCTTCACGTCGACGGCGGGGTGTCGCGCTTCGACAAGCGCGGGGTCATCTATCAAACGGTGTGCGCCGGCACCGGCGAGCCGCAGGTGCCCGTTACGCCGAATGCCTGGGCGCCTTACTACAACAAGGGCGCCGTGCGCAGTGCCGTGGCTTTCAAGCTCGACGTGGTGCAGCTGAGTGCCAGCTTTGTGGCGTCGACTACCCCGGCCGGACCCCGCACCCGCGTGGGCTGCGCGCCGTTGCAGATGTATTTTCAGCCGAATACGTTGGGGCAGACCAGTTGGGACTTTGGCAACGGCCAGACGTCGACCAGTGCTGGCATCGTCTCGACGATGTACACTAACCCCGGCCGCTACCTGGTACACCTGACCGTGACGGACCCCGCCGGCTGCCTGAAAAGTACCGCCGCCGTCGATACGATTCTGGTGTACGGCCCACCTAGCCTGGGGCCCGATCAGCGGATTTGCGCAGGCAGCTCCACCACGCTCACCGTCGCCGATACCAGCCCGGACGTGACGTATTCCTGGCTGCCCGACCCTAGCCTGAGTGCCACTACGGGGCGCACGGTCACGGTCAGGCCCAACGTCACGACGACGTATACCGTCATTTCAAACCTGCCCACCGGCTGCGTCAACCGCGCTACGGTGGTCGTGAACGTAGAAGCCTTGCCGCAGCTCGTGCCTGGTGCCGACCGCAGCATCTGCCCGGATGCTTCCGTTACGCTTTCCGTTGTGCCGGTCAGCACCAGCTCCATCACCTGGTCGCCGGCTACGGGGCTGAATACCACCTCGGGGCCCAGCGTTATTGCCTCGCCCAAAGTCAACACCCAATACACGGTGCGCGCTACTTCGCTCACGGGTTGTACCAATGAAGCCAAGGTGCAGGTGCTGATTTATGCCCAACCTAGGTTGTCTTTCTCCAGCCAGCCCGTCGAATACGTCAACCGGGAGGTGAGTTTCCTCAACAACACGCAAGGCGCCACCAGCTACCTCTGGGATTTTGGCGACGGCCAAAACAGTTCCGATGCTGCCCCGACGCACCGCTATGCCGCCACCGGCGACTACACCGTGAAGCTGACCGCTTTCTACGGCAATGGGTGCCAGAAGGAGCTAACCCAGCCGATTAACATCCGGGAGGTGTTCATTGCCAACATCATCACGCCCAACGAAGATGGCCTGAACGATCATTTCGCACCGCAGGTGAGCAACCAGCCGGTGCAGCTGAAAATGTATAACCGCTGGGGAAAGCTGGTCTTTGAAAATGCTAACTACACCAGCGGTTGGGGCGACCTGACTACCACTCCCGGCATCTACTACTACCAGATCCTGACCAAAACGGGCGAGTCGTGGAAGGGCTGGCTGCAAGTGAACCGCTGACCTAGGTGCGCAAAGCCAGCTACCTGGCTTAACGCTGAGCACAAAAAAGCCCCGGCAACTGCCGGGGCTTTTTGCTGGGTGGGCGGTGCTGAAAATCGTTAGTTGGTGCTTAGCCAGGCTGCGGCTTCGCGCCGGGAGGTGAAGTAGTTGAACTCTACTTCCGGCGGGGGCAAAGATCTAGCTGCTAGTGAATTGCCAATCTGATACTGGTACTGCCCTTCTGACACCACGGCCGCAATGAAGATGGGCTGCGGTAAGGGTTTAGCCAGCTGCCGAATCAAGGGGGCGAGCAGCCAGTAGTCGGCGTCATCAGTGGGTGGGGCGTTGCGCTTTAGGTCGAGCAGCAGCTTGGGTACTTGCTGTTCTTGCATGGTTTCCAACGCGTGTTGGTAAGCCTGCTCAAAGCCCACCGCTAGGCTCAGTGCATTGTAGCTGAGGCGAAGCGTGGCTGTATCCGGATGATACGTGAGGGACGCATCCGGGGTCTGGTACAAAGTCATTGGAAGACAAATAAGGAAGCTAGGCACCCACAGTGGCGCGTCGCTGTGCAAGCAGGAGAGTAGAAGGTAGGAAGCAGGACAAGCGGCTTTTACGGCGGAGCTTATGTAATAGGTTACAATTATTTGCCACAATAAATTTCAATTTTCTAGAAAAAGTAACAAAATCAGGAGGTTAACAGCGTATACCCGCTGGCTGCCGGGCTTTGCGTACCTTTGCTCCATTTTAGCGGCCTATGTGGAGTAAACTTGCCTTATTCGTCATCAAGCAGCGGCGGCTGTTGCTGCTGTTGCTGGCGTTCATCACCGTTTTCATGGCCTGGAAGGCCAAGGACGTGGAAATGACCTACGACTTCGCACAGGTCGTAAGTCCCGATGATCCGGAGATGGTCTACTTCCAGCGCTTCAAGAAAACGTTTGGCGAAGACGGCAACGTGCTGGTGCTAGGTCTGCAAGACAGCAGCATCTACCGCTTAGGCAACTTCACCGAGCTACGCGCCCTCACCGACACCCTTACCAAAGTAAAAGGTGTGAATGGGGTGCTGTCGGTCACGAAGCTCATTGCGCTGGGCAAAGACACGGCTAAGCAGCAGTTTGTGGCGCACCCCATCTTCCAGAAGTTTCCCCAGACCCAGGCGCAGCTCGATAGCCTGATGCGGGTGGTGAACCGGCTGGAATTCTATAAGGGCCAGCTCATTAGCCCAACTACCGGCGCCACGCTGCTGGCCCTCACGATGGACCCCGCGTACCTGAACTCCTCGCGGCGGCAAGCCGTGATGAACGAAATCCTAGGTCACGCCGACCGCTTCACGAAGAAGACCGGTATCCGGCTGCACTACGCCGGCCTGCCTTACGTGCGCTCCACGATGACTTCGAAAGTGGCCGGCGAAATGAAGTTCTTCGTGATGCTGACCATCGTCGTAATGGGTGTCACGCTGCTGACGTTCTTCCGCACGTGGTCGGCGGTGCTGTTTCCGTTGCTGGTCGTGGTGGTGGTCGTTATCTGGTGCGTCGGCTCGATGGTATTGCTCGGGTTCAAGATCAACCTGCTTACGGGCCTAATACCTAGCATTCTGATTGTTATCAGTATTCCGAACTGCACCTACCTGCTCTCGCGCTACCACTACGACTACCGAAAATCCGGCAACCAGGTGCTGGCCATGACGCGCGTGATCCGCAAAATCGGGCTGGTCACGCTGATGAACAACACCACGACGGCCATCGGCTTTTTCGTGTTTTGCTTCACCAATATTGCCATTCTATACCAGTTCGGCTTGGTGGCGACGGTCAATATTTTCGCGGCTTTCATCATCTCGTTCATCATGATTCCGGCGGTATTCACCTACCTGCCGCCGCCCACGCCCAAGCAGCTGGAGCACCTAGATGCCAAGCCGCTGACCAAGCTGCTGGAGTTCTTCGAACACCTTGTCATCGATAAGCGGGCTACGGTGTATGTCGCTGCTTTCGTGATGGTCGGCCTGTCGTTGCTCGGTATTTCGAAGGTGAAATCGGTGTCGTACATGGTAGACGACCTGCCCAAAGATAGCTCCGTAAACAGCGACCTGAAGTTCTTTGAGCAGCACTTCAACGGCATTATGCCCTTGGAAATCGTGGTGGATACGGGCAAGAAGCGCGGCATTTTCAAGCTGAAAAACCTGGAAAAAATCGACCGGTTCGAAGCCTTTCTGCGCACGCAGCCGGTGCTTACCACGCCGGTCAGCATTGTGACGTTTCTGAAAGCGGCCACGCAGGCGTTCTACAATGACAACCCCGAGTATTACCGCCTGCCCGACAATTCGGAGAAGAACTTCGTGCTGAGCTACCTGGCCAAGGCCCAGGCAACGGGCGCCGGCAATGCCAAATTGCTCCGCTCGTTCGTGGATTCGACGGGCCAGAAGGCGCGTATTTCGCTGAAGATTGCCGACATCGGCTCGCGCAACCTAGATACCTTACTCACCCACCAGATTCAGCCTCAGATCCAGCAGATCTTCAACGGTACCGGCATGGACGTCAAGCTGACGGGTACCACCGTTATCTTCACCAAAGGCAACGAGTTCCTGATCAATACGCTCAAAGAAAGCTTGTTCTGGGCTTTCGGCTTGGTGGGTTTGGTTGTGCTGATCCTGTTCCGGTCCATCCGTTCGGTATTCTTCACGTTGCTGCCGAACCTTGTCACGCTCATCTTGACGGGCGGGCTGATGGGCTTCTTTGGCATCCCGCTGAAACCTAGCACGGCGCTCATTTTCAGCATTGCCTTGGGTATCGACGGCGACAACTCCATTCACTTGCTGGCCAAGTTCCGGCAGGAGCTAGCCGTGAACGGCCGGCGCGTGAAAGCCGCCATTCGCACCACCCTGAGCGAGGCGGGAACCAGTATGCTCTACACAAGCATTACGTTGTTCCTGGGTTTCGCCGTATTCGCCTTCTCCGAGTTTGGCGGCACCAAGGCCCTAGGTCTGCTGATGTCAGCTAGCTTGCTGATTACGAACTTCTCCAACCTGATTCTGTTGCCTAGCTTGCTGGTTACTTTTGAGCACGGCAAAGACGAAGAAATTGATAAATCGATGCTGCGCCACTACGACGATGATTACCACGAAGAAGACGATGATAAAGATCTGAATCTTGATCGGATGACGGTAAAACGGCTTGGCGACGCGCCTAGTGCCTAGCGATTCGCCTCACCCCCTAGCTCCCTTTCCTAAGGGAGGCGGGAACTAGTTCTAGTACTGGATTTCTAGTTTGTAAAAAGCTAGGTCTAGAAAGCTAGAGCTAGTTCCTCCTCTCCATTTTGGAGAGGGGGCTAGGGGGTGAGGCACCCCACCAGAACGACAATACCCTACACCATGAAATACCCCGAGTTTAAACAGCCGCTCAACTACGCTCAGGTTGGCACCGACATCCTGAAGTGGTGGCAAGAGAACGGCATCTTTGAAAAGAGCGTGAGCAGCCGCGAGGGGCAGCCGACGTTCGTGTTTTATGAAGGTCCGCCCTCGGCCAACGGCGCGCCCGGCATTCACCACGTAATGGCCCGGACGGTGAAGGACATCTTTTGCCGCTACCAGACGCTGCTCGGCAAGCAAGTGCCGCGCAAAGGTGGCTGGGATACCCACGGCCTGCCCATCGAGCTACAGGTGGAGAAGGAGCTAGGTATCACGAAGGAAGATATCGGGAAGAAGATCAGCATCGAGGACTACAACCAGCGGTGCCGCGAAACCGTGATGCGCTTCAAAGCGCAATGGGACGATCTGACCCAGAAAATGGGCTATTGGGTTGACCTCAACGACCCGTACATCACCTTCGAGCCGGAGTACATCGAGAGCTGCTGGGCGCTGCTGAAGAAGCTCTACGACAAAGGCTTGCTCTACAAAGGCTACACCATCCAGCCGTATTCGCCGGCTGCTGGCACCGGCTTGTCGTCGCACGAGCTGAACCAGCCCGGCACGTATAAGGACGTGAAGGATACGACTATCGTGGCGCAGTTCAAGGTGACCCAAGATGAGGCTTCGGAGAAGCTATTTGCTGCTGCTGGCGACGATCTGCCGGTGCATATCCTAGCTTGGACTACTACACCATGGACCCTGCCCGCCAACACAGCTCTGGCAGTTGGTAAGAACATAGATTATGTCTTAGCTACTGCTGAAAATCCGTATACTCATCAAAAGGTTGCTGTTGTTGTTGCCAAGGTTTTGCTCGATAAGCTGGTTACTGTACCTAACGTAGGAGCACTTGCTAAACAGCTTGAAAAAGATCCGTTAGTTCAAGATCCTTTGAAGCAAGCTATAGCTACTGTTGAGTCTATGAGGCCGAAAGTTGTAGCTGAGTTCAAGGGCGCTGACCTCGTGGGCATCCACTACGAGCGTTTGTTCGGCCAAGACCAAGGCTTCCCGGCATTTGAAGGTGAAGAGCGGGCGTTCCGCGTTATCCCCGGCGACTTCGTGACGACGGAAGATGGTACCGGTATCGTGCACATCTCGCCCACGTTCGGAGCCGATGACTTCCGGGCTGCCCAGCAAGCGGATATTCCCGCGCTGCTCGTGCCGGATGCGGATGGAAAGCTAGGTCCTATCGTGGACCGAACGGGCCGCTACGTGCCGCAAATGGGTGAGTTCGGCGGCCGTTGGGTGAAGAACTACGACGGCCACGATCAATCTGGCGCCGACTACAAGACGCTGGACGAAAGCATCGCCATCCGGATGCGTACCAACGGTACCGCCTTCAAAACCGAGAAGTACGAGCACACCTACCCGCACTGCTGGCGCACGGATAAGCCCGTGCTGTACTACCCGCTCGACTCGTGGTTTATCAAGACGACGGCGGTGAAAGACCGGCTCATCGAGCTGAACAAAACCATCAACTGGAAGCCCGAAAGCACCGGTACCGGCCGCTTCGGCAACTGGCTTGAAAACCTCGTGGACTGGAACCTGAGCCGCTCGCGCTATTGGGGCACGCCGCTGCCCATCTGGCGCACGCAAGACGGTACGGAAGAAATCTGCATCGGCAGCATCGCCGAGCTAGAAGCGGAAATCGAGAAGGCCGTAGCGGCGGAAATCATGACGCACAATCCGCTGCGCAAACCTGCTAGCTCTTCGCCCAACGAAGAGGCTGACAGCCAACAGCCAACAGCTAACAGCTCAAACAAAATCGACCTGCACCGGCCGTATGTGGATGATATCTTCCTGGTATCGCCTTCAGGCCAGCCCATGTACCGCGAAACTGACCTCATCGATGTGTGGTTTGATAGCGGTGCTATGCCTTACGCGCAGTGGCATTACCCCATCGAAAACGCTGAGAAATTCCAGAAGAATTTCCCCGCCGACTACATCGCCGAAGGCGTCGACCAAACGCGTGGCTGGTTCTTCACCTTGCACGCGCTGGCTGTAATGCTGGAAGATTCGGTGGCGTACAAGAACGTTATTGCCAACGGCCTCGTGCTCGACAAGAACGGCAACAAGATGAGCAAGCGCCTCGGCAATGCCATCGACCCGTTTGCGACCCTAGCCCAGTTTGGCCCGGATGCCACGCGTTGGTACATGATTGTGAACGCGCCACCGTGGGATAACCTCAAGTTTGACCCGGCCGGCGTGACGGAAGTGCAGCGCCGCTTCTTCGGCACGCTGTTCAACACGTACTCGTTCTACGCCCTGTACGCCAACCTCGACGAGTTCCAGACCAGCGAATTCGACCGGGTGCCGCACGCCGAGCTGAGCGAGCTGGATCGTTGGGTGCTGAGCAAGCTTCAGTCGCTGGTGCTGGAAGTGCGCGGCCACTACGACAGTTACGACCCTACGAAAGCGGCCCGCGCCATCCAGGATTTCGTAACCGATCAGCTCTCCAACTGGTACGTGCGTCTCTCACGGCGTCGCTTCTGGAAAGGTGAACTAACCGCTGATAAGCGTGCGGCTTTCGAGACGCTGCAAGAGTGCCTGGTGGTGGTGGCGCAGCTCATGGCACCGATTGCGCCGTTCTTCGCCGAGTGGCTGTACAAGAACATGACCGACGGAATGCGTGCCGAGGCCGTGGCCAAAAACACGCCGCTGGCACCCGAATCGGTGCACCTGACGCTGCTGGTAGAAGCCAATGAAGCGCGCATCGACAAGGCGTTGGAAGAGCGCATGGAACTAGCCCAGCGCATCTCGTCGCTCACGCACTCACTGCGGAAGAAGTCGGTGCTGAAGGTGCGCCAGCCGTTGCAACGCATCCTGGTGCCGGTGCTGAACGAGTCGACGCGTGAGCAAGTAGGCAAGGTGGAAGACCTGATCTGCGCCGAGGTGAACGTGAAGCATGTGGAGTTCCTCGACGATACCAGTGGTGTGCTGGTGAAGTCGGTGAAGCCCAACTTCAAGCGCCTAGGTCAGCAGTACGGTCCGAAGCTGAAGGTAGTGGGTGCCCGCATCCAGCAGATGACGCCGGAGGAAATCACGCAATTGGAAAAGCTAGGTTCCCTCACCGTCGAAGTAGAAGGCGAGACGTACACGCTCACTACCGACGACGTCGAAATCCGCACCCAGGACCTGCCCGGCTGGCTCGTGGCTACCGATGGTCCGCTAACGGTAGCCCTCGACGTGACCCTGACCGACGAGCTGCGCCAAGAAGGTGTGGCCCGCGAGCTGGTGAACCGCTTGCAGAACCTGCGTAAAGACAGCGGCCTGGAAGTGCAGGACAAGATCCGGGTGACGCTCGGTAATCAGCAGCCTGAATTGACCGCCGCCGTACAGTCGTTCGGCGACTATATCCGGACCGAAACGCAGGCTCTAGCCCTCGATTTCGCGGCCGATGTGAACGGCGGGGTCGTGCTTGAATTTGATGATTATAACGTACCGGTGCGGCTAGAAGTCGCAACGAGCTGAGGCTGAACTACTCACCCGCCTTTTTCAAGGGCGGGTGAGTACACCGCCGCACAAAGCGTTTTGTCGCCCTGCTTATTCGGTTCAAAAGGGCACAAACGACCCATCAGAGCATATACCAATGGCGCGGAGGCAACGCTGCATAACCTTGCCGCGAAGTCCAAAAATCTTCGTCACTTTGTACTACGAGAGGAGAGAAGGCAACTACTGACAGGACGTCAGGCCTAGGTCTCCCTTCTCACGTTTATCCTCTCTTTCCTTATAGAATGAAATACTGGAAGTATTACTTGGTGGCATTGTTGGTCATCGCCATTGACCAACTCTCGAAGTGGGCCGTGCACACCTACATGCAGCCCGGCATGCCCGGCGAAATTCCAGTGTTCGGCGACTGGTTCAAGCTCCATTATACGCTGAATCCCGGCATGGCTTTCGGCGTGGAACTGCCGCCGCCCTACGGTAAAATCCTGCTCACAAGCTTCCGTTTAGTAGCCGTAGTGGGCATCATGTACCTGATTCGCTACTACTGGAAGCAGCACGTTGCGGCTGGCTTTCTGGTGTGCATTGGCCTGATCCTGGGTGGCGCTATCGGCAACCTGATCGACTCCATTTTCTACGGTATCATCTACAACAACGCACCCTTTGGAGCGCCTACGCCGTGGTTTCACGGTCAGGTAATCGATATGCTGTACGCCGATATTTACGAAGGCTTCTTACCCGCTTCCTGGCCCTTGGTAGGCGGCTCTCACCTTTCGCTATGGCCGATCTTCAACGTTGCCGACTCGGCAATCTTCATCGGCGTTGTGTTAATTCTGCTCAATCAGAATCGCTTCTTCAATCACGAGGAAGCGGTGCCAGCAGTAGATGCGCCGCGCCACAGTGCCGAAGCACCTTCTGCTTCGGAGCCAGTACAGCCGGTGTAGCTGGAGCTTAGCGCTCCAGCTTGGCGCACGAGCAGCGCGAGTTTCTAAGCGTGCATGCAAGTGGCGCGGTTCTGCCTATTCGCGTTGCTCATGCGCCA
>NZ_BMHT01000002.1:0-394594 GCF_014641455.1 Hymenobacter cavernae | reverse complement strand
TCAATCACGAGGAAGCGGTGCCAGCAGTAGATGCGCCGCGCCACAGTGCCGAAGCACCTTCTGCTTCGGAGCCAGTACAGCCGGTGTAGCTGGAGCTTAGCGCTACACTCTTATTCGAAGGATCTTACTCCGCCAAATAGCAAGAAGCTGCTAGCGGGGTAAGGTCCTTCTCTCGTCAAGAAGACTCCCGTTTTTGAGTAGCTTTGATAACAACCACTGCTTTCTCCTAGCTTCTTTTGTTCGTGTCGCAGCCGCTTCTTTCCGTTTCCAACCTCACTATCGACTTCAACTCGCACCGGGGTGCCACGCGGGCAGTGAACGATATTTCCTTTGACCTACACCGCGGCGAGACGCTGGCAATTGTGGGCGAGTCGGGGTCGGGGAAGTCGGTGACGTCATTAGCTTTGATGGGGCTAATTCCGATGCCGCCCGGTCACCTCGTGTCAGGGGAAGCTAGGTTTCAGTCGTCGCACTTTGGCGAAGTGGACCTGTTGAAACTGTCGGATAAGCAGCTGCAACAGGTGCGCGGCAACGACATCAGCATGATCTTCCAGGAGCCGATGACTTCGCTGAACCCGGTGTACACCTGCGGCAGTCAGGTAGTGGAGGCGTTGCGACTGCACACGAAATTGAACGAGAAAGAAGCCGCGGCCCGCACCGTGGAGCTGTTCACGATGGCGCAGCTGCCGCGCCCCGAGAAGATCTTCACGTCGTACCCGCACGAAATCAGCGGCGGCCAGAAGCAGCGCGTGATGATTGCCATGGCCATGGCCTGCAACCCCGCCATCCTCATCGCCGACGAACCCACCACTGCCCTCGACGTGACGGTGCAGGCGCGCATGCTCCAGCTCATCGACGACCTGCGTCGGGAGCACAACACGGCCGTGCTGTTCATCACCCACGACCTAGGTGTAGTGGCCGAAATTGCCGACCGGATCCTGGTGATGTACCGCGGCCGGGTAGTGGAGCAGGGGAATGTGCTCGATATCTTCACCAATCCGCAGCACCCGTACACAAAAGGGCTGCTCGCCTGCCGACCAAAATTATCGGTCGGTAAAAAAAGATTGCCGGTAGTAGCAGATTTCATGCGCGAAGCCCCCGATGGGAGCTTTATTGCCACTGCAACTACCTTTAGTCAAACGCCTGACGTTGAAGATCCTGAGCTGTCTAAATCGAACCCTCAGAATAGTATCGAAACCACCAAAACGTTCCCCGTGGAACATTCTGTTTCACAGCTGAACGAACCGCTAATTGGTTTCAATAATGCACCTGGCACGGAATCAGGCCAGCCATTGCCTGGCTCGTCTGCTGTGCCTCTACCTACTAACGTGGCTGAGGATCTTACTGCCGGCAAGCAGGGCGGGAGTGTTGCTGCACCCAGTGTCTTCCAGGAAGACACGCTAGCGGCAAATGCTACTTCTGCTTCAACGCCGCTCTTGCAGGTCGAGAACTTACAGGTGTACTTCCCGATTCGCAAAGGCTTCTTCAACCGCAAGCCGGAGTTTGTGAAGGCCGTGGATGGGGTGAGCTTCGATATCTACCGTGGCGAAACGGTAGGCTTGGTAGGGGAGTCGGGTTGTGGCAAGACGACCCTAGGTCGGGCGCTGCTGCGCTTAGTAGAACCCACGGCCGGCCGCATCCTGTTCGAAGGCACTGACTTGGCTGCCCTGCCAACGGGTGAGCTGCGCCGCCGTCGCCGCGAGTTTCAGATGGTGTTTCAGGATCCGTACGCGGCCCTGAACCCGATGATGACCGTAGGCGAAGCCATCCTGGAGCCGATGCGCGTGCACGGCGTAGGAGGGACCCGCACCGAGCAGAAAGCACGGGTGCAGGAACTGCTGCTCACCGTCGGGCTGCGCGAAGATCATTACCTGCGTTACCCACACGAGTTTTCCGGCGGTCAGCGTCAGCGCATCTGCATTGCCCGCGCCCTGGCTTTGCAGCCCAAGTGCATCGTGTGCGACGAATCGGTATCGGCTCTCGACGTATCGGTGCAGGCACAGGTGCTGAATCTGCTCAACGACCTGAAGCGCGACTTTGGCATCACCTACCTGTTCATCACCCACGACCTGTCGGTAGCTAGGTTTATGTCGGACCGGCTGCTGGTAATGAGCAAAGGGCAGATTGTGGAGAGCGGCCCCGCGGCGCAGGTGTACGCTCACCCGCAACACGAATACACCCGCACGCTGCTCAGTGCCATTCCCAAAGACGAGCCCGCCGATATCCGCGCCGCCGTAGCCCGCCGGATGTAGGAACGCGCCACGGCGCGTTCGGCATGGAACGATGCCAATAGAACGAGAGAGTAACGGAATCAACCAAACGATGCCGCCGAACATGCCGTGGCGCGTTCCTACATGAGCGCGTTACTTTTTGGAATGAATCTCGATCCATTATCGTTAGAAGATATAGCTAGGGTAAGTCTCGCATGACCCGGCATTTTGCGCTACCAATAGCTATTCTCGGATCTATTTCGTAGTATCTGATCGAACACGGCAGCTAGCCTTTGTTCTGTATGCGTGCTGGCTTGTGCCGCACCTATTATTCCTAACCTCGGAGCAACACACTTACGTAAGCTCCAATCTACACTTTCTGGCCGCCTGAGAAACCGACAACAAACCGGCGGCGCCCATTTTCTACATGAAAAGAAAAGACGAATCATCGGCTCCCCGCGCCGCCGCGAAAGCCACCCGTGCGCCGAAAGGTGTACCTACTCCGGTGACCAAAACTGAGGTCTTCCGGATTTTTGCCGATAACCCCGGCAAAGTATTCTCCTACCGCCAGCTCTCCCGTCGCCTCGGCGTGACGACCAAAGAGCAGCGCGAGGATGTATTCAGTCACTTGAAGGCGCTGCGCAACAGCAACCAGCTTACGCACCTTCAGAACGACGATTATCGTCTGACTGATGCAACCGCCTTTCACAATGCTACCGAGCCCGCTAGTGGCCGCAGAACGCGTAAAAACGAAGCTCCGCTCGTAAGCCGTGGTGGCGGCCGTCCGGTAGAAACGGAATTCGGGCAAGACCCGGTAGTGCACCGCCGCCGCGATGCCGGCTTCGATTTCCCCGATGCCGATCAGCCCGAGACGCCGCGCCGCGCGAATAGTGGCGGCGAGACCATCGTCGGGACTGTAGCGCTGGCCACCGATAAGTACGCTTTCATCATTAGCGAAGAAAGCGAAACCGATGTGCGCGTCTTCACCGACCGATTGAAGTTTGCCATGCAAGGCGACACGGTGCGTATCCGCCTGCGCGGCTCCCGCGACGGCCGCCCCGTGGGCGACGTGGTGGAAGTGCTCAAGCGTCAGCGCACCGAGGTAGTCGGGCGTCTGTTTGTGCAGGGCGGTATCGGCTTTGTGAAGCCTGATAACCGCAAGCTGTACTTCGATGTGTTTGTGCCCGAAGAGAAGCAGCACGAAGCCAAGCACGGCGAAAAGGTGCTGGTTCGCATCACGGAGTTTCCGGAGGACTACGCCCGCTCGCCGGTAGGTGAGGTGGTGCGCAGCTTCGGACCAGCCGGTGAGAACGAGGCCGAGATCAACGCCATCATGGCGGAGTTCGGCCTACCGTTCGAATTCCCGGCTGCCGTGGAGGAAGAGTCGGAAGCCATTCCGGATGTGATCAGCGCAGCGGAGATTTCCCGCCGGCGCGACTTCCGGCCGATTACGACCTTCACCATCGACCCCGCCGATGCGAAAGACTTCGACGATGCCTTGTCCATTCAGCAGCTCGAAAACGGGCACTGGGAAATCGGGGTGCACATCGCCGACGTGACCCACTACGTGCGCCCGAACACCGAGCTGGAGCGTGAAGCCAAGTACCGCGCTACCTCGGTCTACCTGGTCGACCGGGTGATTCCGATGCTGCCCGAACGCCTCTCGAATGGCCTCTGCTCGCTGCGGCCGAATGAGGATAAGCTGACCTTCTCAGCCGTGTTTGAGCTCGACGAGAAAGGCAAGCTGTACGACTCCTGGTTTGGCAAAACCATCATTCACTCCGACCGTCGCTTCTCCTACGAAGAGGCTCAGGAGCGCATCGAAACCAAGGAAGGCGACTACACCGTCGAAATCAATCTGCTCAACGACATTGCCAAGAAGATCTGCGCGGCCCGCTTCAAGAAGGGCGCCATCAGCTTCGAGACGCAGGAGGTGAAGTTCCGCCTTGATGCGGAGGGCAAGCCGCTCGGTGTGTACGTGAAGGAGCGGAAGGATGCGCACAAGCTCATTGAGGAGTTCATGCTGCTGGCTAACCGCAAGGTGGCCGAGTTCGTGTTCAAGCTGAAGTCGCGTAAGCCACGCTTCACGATGGTGTACCGCACCCACGACGCGCCCGATCCGGACCGTTTGGAGAACTTTGCACTCTTCGCAAAGAAGTTCGGCCACACCCTCGATTTGAGCAACCCGAAGAAGCTGAGCAACGAGCTAAACGACCTCTCGGAGGAAGTGATGGGCCGCCCCGAGCAGAACGTCCTTCAAACCCTGGCCGTGCGGACGATGTCGAAGGCCAAGTACACCACCGAGCCCCTAGGTCACTTTGGCCTGGCCTTCGACCACTACTCGCACTTCACCTCGCCCATCCGTCGGTACCCCGATATGATGGCGCACCGCCTCCTGGAGCACTACCTGGAAGGTGGCAAGAACGTGGAAGTCGAGCCGATTGAGGAAGACTGCAAGCACTCTTCGGAGCGCGAGAAAATAGCGGCCAACGCCGAGCGCGCCAGCATTAAGTACAAGCAGGTCGAGTTCATGTCGAACGTGATTGGCGAGACGTTCAAGGGCGTTGTGTCGGGCCTTACCGAGTGGGGCATGTTCGTGGAAATCGAGGAGAACAAGTGCGAAGGCATGGTGCGCCTGAGCGAAATTCCCGGCGACTTCTACGAGCTCGACAAAGACCACTACCGCATCGTGGGGCAGCGCACCAAGCGCATCATCCAGTTTGGCGACGAGATGCAAATCATCGTGAAAGCCGCCAACCTGCTCGACCGCACCATCGACTTCGAACTGGTAGATAACAGGCCCGATTCGGTGAAGCGTCGCGAGCAGGAAGAGCGCGAAAGCCGCGGTGGTCGTGGTAGCCGCAGCGGCGGCCGAGGCAGCCGCCCTGAGCGGGAGCCGCGCGGTGGCAAAGGCAACCGTCGGCGCTAACCTAGGTAGCGCGGATTCTGTAATCCGCGCCTGAACGAACATCGACGCGGACTACAAATTCCGCGCTACAGCAGAGCCCCAACGCCGCAGGACGTTGGGGCTTTTTGCGGCAAATAGCCGCCGTGCTTGCCCGCCAATAAACCGCCAATCGTTTCCTCCGTACCTTGTCCATTCAACCCCTTCTTGCCCCTGTGGACCTCGCCTTTTTCACGCAAAAAATCACTGCCGGCCTAGCCGAACTGCGCTACGGCACCGAACCCGAAACGCTGTACGAACCCATCCGCTACATCATGGCCCTAGGTGGGAAGCGCATCCGGCCCTTGCTCACGCTGCTCGGTGCGCATCTGTTCACCGATGACCTAGGTGCCGTCGTGCGCCCGGCGTTGGCTACCGAAGTCTTCCACAACTTCACCTTGCTCCACGACGACCTGATGGACCAGGCGCCCCTGCGTCGCGGCCAACAGACGGTGCATGAAAAGTGGAACCCTAACGTGGCCATCCTGAGCGGCGACGTGATGCTGGTGCGGGCCTACGAGCTGTTCTTCGACGTGCAGCCTGAGCTGCTGCCGACTGTGCTGCGCAAGTTCAGCCAGGCGGCGGCGGAGGTGTGCGAAGGCCAGCAGTGGGACATGAACTTTGAGTCGGAAACCCAGGTCAGCATCGCCCAATACCTCGACATGATCCGGCTGAAAACGGCCGTGCTGCTGGGCTTCTGTCTGGAGCTAGGTGCCCTGCTCGGCGGAGCGTCGGCTGCCGAAGCAGACCGTTTGCGGCAGTTCGGCACGGATATCGGCTTGGCTTTTCAGCTGCGCGACGACCTGCTCGACGTGTACGGCGACGCCGCTACCTTCGGCAAGCGCGTCGGCGGCGACATCGTATCGGACAAGAAAACGTTCCTGTTGCTCACGGCGCAGGCCCAAGCCAACGCCGAGCAGCGTGCCACGCTGGCCCGGTACATCGGCCAGCCCGTGCAGGATGCCGAGGCAAAAGTGCGCGCCGTCACGACCGTGTACGACGCCCTAGGTATCCGCGCCCAAACGGAGGAGTTGATCAACCAATACTTCGTAGAAGCCTTGCAGCACCTAGGTCAGGTAGAAGTTGCTGCCGACCGCAAAGAGCCGTTGCGCCGCTTGGCGCTTCAGCTTATGGAGCGCGAAAGCTAGGTTGGTTGATGTGCTGGTGTGCTGATGCGTTGGTCAGATGATGCTCAACGCTCACACAAAGAACAACCAACTCACCAATCCGCACATCAGCACACCAGCATATCAACTCACCAGCACATCTATTCAACTCACCCCATCAATCCATGTTTGCAGTCGATGCTACGCTTATTCTAATTCTGCTGACCGCAGCTATTTCCATCTATGCCTGGTCGAACCATGAGTTTCAGGAAAGCTGGATGCTGAACCCCGTTGTGATGCGCAAGCGCAACGAGTGGTACCGCTTCCTGACCGCCGGTTTTCTGCACGCCGACCTGATGCACCTGATCTTTAATATGTTCGCCTTTTACTCGTTCGGCGTCATCATTCAGGCGGTTTTCGAACGGTTCTTCGGCCCACAAGATGGCCTTATGCGCTACCTGATTCTGTATCTGGGCGGCATCATCGTGTCTGATATTCCCTCTTATATCCGCCACCGTAAGGACGTTGACTACCGCAGCCTAGGTGCTTCGGGTGGGGTGGCGTCCGTTATTTTCGCGAGCATCCTGTTCAATCCGGTGGCGCCGAAAGGCAGCGGGATCTACGTTTTTCCGATTCCTTTTCCCATCCAGCCTTTCCTGTTCGGGCTGCTCTACCTAGGTTATTCCTACTACCAAGGCCGCCGGCAGGGCGACAATATCAACCACGACGCGCACTTCTACGGCGCTCTTTATGGGATGCTGGTCACATTGATCATGTTTCCGGAAGCTGGCCCAATATTCCTGAGTCAAGTGAAGCAGTACTTTACGTAAACAGTTGATTATAAATGTATTACGTATAATAATCACTCTGTTTTATATCCATTCGGGGAGGTGTGCGTAAAAACCCAAGTAGTTTTCACTTTCTCTCTCCATACCATGAACAAACTCGCTTCACTTTCAACCCGATTAGCCGTTCTTGTATCTACGTTTGCACTGGCTTTTGCTACTACGGCATGTAGCCGTCCTAGTCTTGTCAAAAGCAATGGCGTAGTAAGCATTTTTGGAGTTGTTTACTACATATTAGCATTCCTGACCATTGTAGATATATTCAAACAGTCTTGGGGGCTTTTCACAAAGCTTATATGGACTATAATTGTCTTGGTACCTTTTGGCTTGATATTGTATTATCTAATCTCGGGTAGAAACAAAGCAAGGTAACTGCCTCATCGACTTAAAAACTAAAGCCCTGTTGCAATCGTGCAACAGGGCTTTTTTGTGCGCATTTCTTTTTGGAAGCAAGATCAAAGGTTGCGCTACATGGAGAGAACCTAGGTTACGCTCACTTACTATTCAGCTCCTGCTTCTTCAGCTGCGCAAAGCGCTTTACCAGCTCACGCGCATTCGCAATTTCCTTCACCTGCCAATGGTCGCCTTCGTTGTGCATCTTCAGCTCGATCACCATCGTGGTATCGTACCTAGGCTGGGCAAGCTCAACACCTACCAGCGCCTGGTCGCCGTCCTTCCGCACGTACTTGATGCCTTTGAGGCGGCTACTGGCTCCTACCACATTATCCACAACACCCAGCACCGAAACCTTTCCTAAAGGGGTTGAGGGTAGCTGATCAGGATTGGGAGGTGTGCCAGATTCCACGAAGTGTTGCACTTCTTGCCTTGCTACCTCAGCCAGCTGTGGCCTGAGCGCTTGCAGCGCGCCTTGTAGCAATAGGCTATTAGAGCCAGGAATACCCAGCGCTTCGCTCTGATCAGCCACTTGGTTGATGAGGTTACTCGATACGCTCCGAACATCCACGTACTGCTCGAAGCCAGCTACATCATGCGTTTGAAAGGCTCTTGCGGCCTGCATCAGCGCGTACGTTGGGCCTGCCGCCAAGCTCCGATAGTAGAAGTAGCCGCCAATTAGGAGGCCCAGCAGGACGAGTAAGACAAGAACTTTCTTCATAAAAAGCTTTCTTAGGTAAGGCTCTGACTAACGCTCAAAGCTAGGATATAGGTTGCTATCAGGCCCAAATACACGCTTATCTTCCCCAGCTGAGTCTCTTTCATTTGAGCTGCTTTAAAGCAAACCTAGGTATGCTCTGGCAGGCTAAACCTAGCTTTTCAAGGCGGCCCCGAGCGGTGCTCTTACGTAGCAGGCGTATGGAAAAAACTACTGATTCTGCTGGCAATTACCTCAAGCTTGAAGTGCACGGCCACCGCGGCTGCCGCGGCTTGCGCCCCGAAAACACGTTGCCGGCTTTCCTCTACGCACTGGAGTTGGGCGTCGATACGCTGGAGTTGGATGTCGTGATTTCCGCCGATGAGCAGGTAGTTGTGTCGCACGAACCATGGCTCTCAGCGACGCTCTGCTCGGACGCTGATGGGCAATCTATCATGCCCGACCAAGAGCCCAGCTTCAACCTTTTTCAGCTGCCCTACACCTACATCCGGCGCTGCGACTGCGGGCTTCAACGGCAGCTTCGGTTTCCGGAACAGCGCCTGCAAGCCGCTTACAAGCCCTTGCTGCGGGAGGTATGTCAGGCAGTAGAGGCGCGTGCGCGTGAGCTCAACCGCGCACCCGTGCGCTACAGTATTGAGGTGAAAAGCACTCTGGAAGGAGATACTATCTTTCACCCGTCGCCCACTCGCTTCGTTGAGTTGGTGCTGGGCGAGGTGCGCACGGCTGGTGTTGAATCCCGAACGTCGTTCATTTCTTTCGACAAGCGGGCTCTGCAAGCGGCCCGCGAACAAGCCCCCGCGCTGCCGCTTGGTTTGCTGGTAGAAGACCTCAAACCGTTTCAGCAGCACCTCCAGGAGCTGGGTTTTATCCCGGCGCTTTATGGCCCCGAGTACCCCTTGGTTGATGCGCAGCTTATGGCTGAAGTGCGGGCACACAACATGCGTATTGTGCCCTGGACGGTGAACGAGCCTGCGGCCATGCGCGCCCTGTTACACCTAGCTGTCGACGGCATCACGACCGATTACCCTGACCGATTGTTGCGTCTGCTGAACCGCCTATAGAGCACCGAATTTTACGCGGGACCATACTGTTACATCAGGAGCCAGGTTCCCTCCAAACCTAGGTTCGTCTCTAGAAGAAGCAAAGCAGTTCCACGGCTATCCTGTGTCTTACACCAACAAAGCCTTGGTACGTTCAGAAACCTGCTTCTGAGCGTACCAAGGCTTTGTTGTATACACTTGTAACAATAATCTGTACCATGTACACGTGTTACATTGGTATTTTTCAATGTGTAACACGTTACACATTGAAAAATTATGATACATATGTGTTTGTATCGTTACATTGTACAAGTGTCTTTTACGCCTAGCTTTTTGTTAAAATGAAACAGCTTGAGCATCTTTACACCCCTAGCATATTACACCGCTGAATTCATGCCGCATCAAGGCGAAATACTTCAGGAAGCCATCAAAAACAGTGGTATCTCAATCACACGTATCGTTGATGAGCTAGGTATTACGCGTCCTACTATTTACCGTAAATTCAAAGAAGATACACTCGAGTACAACTTTGTAAAGAAAATAGGAGACATAATAGGACACGACTTCTCTAATGAATTTACAACAGTTCAGCAAGGAGTGTTGCCACTTGTGTCACAGTCTGTAACATCAAGTTTGAACCATAATGTAACACAGAAGCAGGGTGCGTTACAATCTGCTGATTCAGACCCTGTTAAACAGCTTTTAGGGCTGCAAATGAAGTATATAGCCCTGCTGGAAGCGTATAATGAGCTTCTGTTGAAGGTGTATGGACCTAAGTGACAGAAATGTTCCACGTGAAACATTTCTGTCACTTAGGCTTTATAGAATTGGACGCTTTTTTGAAGCAGGAGGGATGGGGTTCTGAGCAGGGTTAGTACCCAATTTTACAGCGCTGACCTTCGAGTAAATTCAACTCTTGATCAATGGTCAGCATCTCTCGGGCGGCCGCAAAATCTTCCTGGTACCGCTGCTTAAGCTCCTTGCGTTTGATGGCTTCCAGGAAGCGCCGGGTATCAATAGATGTCTCTAGAATAAGGCCGGGAACCAGCGTCGGCTGCCCTGCTTCGTTCTTCGCAACCATCGTGAAGTAGGAAGTGTTCGTGTGCTTTACCGAGCCCGTACGGACGTCTTCCGCAATGACCCGGATACCGACCAGCAGGGACGTGCGGCCAACGTAGTTAACCGAAGCCAGCAACGATACCAGCTCGCCCACCTCAACGGGTTGTAAGAAGTCCACACCGTCGACACTGACGGTGACACAGTAAGTGCCGGCGTGCTTGGCTGCGGCAGCATAAGCAACCTTGTCCATCAGAGAGAGGAGCGTGCCGCCGTGAATCTTGCCGCCGAAGTTGGCGTAGCCAGGAATCATCAGCTCAGTGAGCGTTACTCGCGAGTAAGACACTGGCCGGTAGTCGGGGGGAGGTAGCAAAGACATAAGTAAGTTGATAGTTGAAGCTTGGTGGCACCAGGCATGAGCCCGATAAGTAAAACCGCCACTTGAAACCGTAAGCTATCAACTTGGTCTTCCCCAGCGAAAGAACAGTGACAATGCGAAAAGCCGAACCACTCTCTTCCAGATGCTGCCTAGCAATTCCATGCAAGCGAAAGGAAGCTGCGAACGGAACGCTGGGATGAAAGTATAAACCTAGGTTTTAGCTAGAGAACCCGCAGCAAAGAGGTCGGGAACCTCACAGGCGGAAAAGGCGGATGAAAGCGCCAATCAGCTAAGATGGGATTTATAGGAAGATGACTTCTTGAATCACCTGTTCCCCAATCTCCGCGTTGATAATTTCTACAACGCGCGTTTTTGCCATCACAAGCTCGTGCTTGAGTGGGGCCGAGCTGAGCCGGACAAAGAGCTTATGATTGCTCACGTAAACTTCCTGGGTTTTCAGCGCCACAGCCTTACCCATGATCCTCTCCCAACTCGATACGACGGTTACCTCGTTCAGCTTACCCTGCAAGCGATAAGCTTTCAGCAACGCCGTAATTCCATCCTTCAGCGGCACGATATCCGCACGACGGGAGTTTTCGGGAGAGTTGGGTTTTTTCAAAACAAATAGGTACTATACACGCGCAGCCTCCTACAGGGAGACTGCACAAAGATACGACCTAGCCCTCCAGCTATAGCAGATAAGCTTTGCCGTTTTCCACCCGGAAGCGAGCTATTTGCTCCGAGACGCCACTAAGAATTCTGTCGGTTCGTTCCAAGTGGGTGTCGGTCAGGAACACCTGCCCAAACGTCTGGTCAGCCACAAGCTGCATGAGCCGCGTGATGCGCTTCTCGTCGAGCCGGTCGAAGATGTCGTCCAGCAGCAGGATGGGCTTGTGCTGCTTACGGGCAGCAATAATTTCGAATTGCGCTAGCTTGAGCGCAATAGCATACGACTTCTGCTGCCCCTGCGAACCATAGTTCTTAACCAATAGCTCATCCATGAGGAAAACGTAGTCGTCCTTGTGCGGGCCGGTGGTAGTACGCTGCAAGGCTAGGTCCTTCCGCTCATTAAGGCGTAGCAGCTGGCCAAAGTCAGCACCCGGTAGCTGGCTCTTATAGTCCAGCGTCACGGCCTCCTGACTATCCGCAAGCTGACGGTAGTGCCGTTGAAAAATCGGGACGAAATCGGCCAGGAACTGCTGACGCAACTGCACGAGCTGCTCGCCCAGAGGAGCCAACTGGTCATCTAAAACTAACAGGTAGTCGCGGTCGTAGCCCTGGCGGTCGGCAGCTAGCTTCAGCAGCGAGTTACGTTGTCGCAGCAGATGCGAGTACGACATAAGCAACTCTAGGTAGCTTTGGTCTAGCTGCGATATGAGGCTGTCGAAGTACTTGCGTCGGTCCTCGCTGCCTTGCCGGATTAGGTCCGTATCATAAGGAGAGATCAGTACAACCGGGTAGCGCCCGATGTGCTCCGTTATCCGGTCATAAGGCTGCTTGTCGTGCGTGACGACTTTCTTCTGGCCCAGGCGCAGGCTGCACTGAATCGTTTCGACGGTAGCGAGCGGAACCTGAAACTTCCCTTTTACCACGAAGAACTCCGCCCCTTGTTTGATGCTTTGCGTATCAGTAGGAGTGAATGCACTCTTCGTGAGCGACAGGTAATGGATAGCGTCTAGCAGGTTCGTCTTACCGCTGCCATTGTCGCCTACGAAGCAGTTAATGTGTGGCGAGAAGCCTAGGTTGGCTTCGTCGTAATTCTTAAAGAACAGAAGGTGTAGACTTTCGAGAATCATTCAGGTTCGGAATTGCAATCCTTTTACGTATTTTCGCATCCCAAACGCGAACAACCAAGAGCACAATGGCGGAAACGAAAGTAAAGGCTGCTTCAAATGCTTCCAACTCGACGGATAATTCGTCGAATCAGGAAGGAGCCAACAACCCTACAGCTGCTACCGATACGATAAAACAGCCAGATCCTATGCTGCCGCCTTCTAACGAAGAAGCTGCCGAAGCAACAGGTTCGCCGAGAGCTGAATCACCCGAGAACCCGGAGTTTTCGAAGGAGCAATACCTCTCTTGGTATGAGCAAATGCAGCTCATGCGTAAGTTTGAGGAAAAGGCTGGTCAGCTATACGGTCAGCAGAAGATTAAAGGTTTCTGCCACCTCTACATTGGTCAGGAAGCCTGCGCCGCGGGTGCCGTATCGGCCCTGCAGAAAGGCGATAAGTACATCACGGCTTACCGCGACCACGCCCACCCACTAGCCCTAGGTACCTCTCCGAACGCCATCATGGCCGAGCTGTTTGCTAAGGCAACCGGCTGCTCGAAAGGCAAAGGCGGTTCCATGCACATCTTCGATAAGGAGGTGAACTTCATGGGCGGCCACGGTATCGTAGGTGCGCAGGTACCCCTAGGTGCCGGCATTGCTTTCGCTGAGAAGTATAACAAGACCGGCAACCTTTGCATTTGCTACATGGGCGACGGTGCCGTGCGCCAAGGTGCTTTGCACGAGGCCTTCAACATGGCCATGCTGTGGAAGCTGCCCGTCATCTTCGTAGTCGAGAACAACGGCTACGCAATGGGTACTTCGGTGCAGCGCACGTCCAACGTGACGGAGCTGTATAAGCTAGGTCTGGCCTACGATATGCCTTCGGAGCCAGTGAATGCGATGAACGTAGAAGACGTGCACAATGCCGTGGCAAGAGCTGCCGAGCGTGCCCGTGCCGGTGAAGGCCCGACTTTCCTGGAGTTCAAGACGTATCGCTACAAAGGTCACTCGATGAGTGACCCGGCGAAGTACCGCACCAAAGAAGAAGTAGAAGAGTACCGTCACCGCGACGCCATCGAAGCCGTGCGGCACACGATCCTGAGCCACAACATGGCGACGGAAGAAGACTTGACCGCAATTGATGACCGCATCAAGGAACAAGTAAGTGCCTCTGTGGAGTTTGCTGAGAACTCACCGTATCCGACTGCCGATGAGCTGTTCAAAGACGTGTACGTGCAGCAGGATTACCCTTATATCCGCGACTAGCCTCTAACCCACATAATCTGAAAGCTAGGTTCGCCTTTCTTGAAATTAAGTAATGTCGAAGATTCCTTATACGCGCAATAGCCCGACGGCACGCCAGCAAACCACGCAAGTGCCTGCCGACCCGAATCAGCCCCTAGGTGCGGTTGGCTCGGAGCACCCGTTGCTGGAAGATCCAGATGCTTTGGCTGAACGTCTGGCCAACTCGGAAGACTTTCTGCGTCGCAACAAGAACTTGCTATTTGGTGTCTTGGCCCTGGTGGTGCTAGCGGTAGTAGGTGCTTTTGGCTATTACACTTGGCGTTCTTCACAAGATGAGAAAGCCCAGGCAGCGATGTTTCAGGCTGTGAACTACTGGGAGGCTGATTCGCTGAAGAAAGCCATGAAAGGCGACGGTCAGTATGATGGCTTAGAGTCAGTCGCCTCAGAGTATAGCGGTACGAAAGCCGGCAACCTAGCTAACTTCTACGCCGGGGTAGCTTCGCTGAAAGACGGCAAGTACCAAGCTGCCATCGATTACTTGGAAGACTTTAGCTCCGACGATCTGCTGGTGCAGGCGCGTGCTTATGCTTTGCTAGGTGACGCTAACCTAGAGCTTGGCAAAACGAAGGAAGCTGCTGATCTATACGAGAAGGCAGCTAACACGAATGCCAACGAGTACTTTTCGCCGGGTTACCTGATGAAGGAAGCGACTGCGAGAGAGCTGGCCAAAGACTATGACGGCGCTATCAAAGCTTACGATAAGATCATCAACGACTACCAGACCGCGGCTGAGGTAAACGAAGCCCGTGGGTTGAAAGCACGAGCTGAAGCACTGGCTGGTAAGTAAGAGCAAAAAGCTAGCTTTACGAACAACAAGAGGACGGTCTGGTGCCGTCCTCTTCTTTTTTAGGGAGGATCAGCGTTAGCCAGTAGCTCTGCGTTCATCTCTCCACTCACAGAACTCAAGAACAACTATGGCCACCTCTCTTAAGAATCTGAGCGATTACACGTCGGATCACTTTATTGACATCACAGATAAGCGCTTCGGACTAGTTGTGGCCGAGTGGAACCGCGAGATTACGGATGTGCTCAGTACGGGTGCTTACGAAACCTTGCTCAAGCACGGCGCCCAACCCGACAACATCTTCCGGAACACCGTGCCCGGCAGCTTCGAGCTGACCCTAGGTGCGCAACTGCTGGCCCAGCACGAAGAAATAGATGCCGTCATCTGCCTGGGTGTGGTCATCAAAGGTGAGACCAAGCACGACGACTACATCTGCCATGCTGTTGCCAATGGCATCACCAATGTTGGCCTGAAGTTCAACAAACCCGTCATCTTCGGCCTGGTGACTACCAACACCCTGGAGCAGGCTTGGGACCGAGCCGGGGGCAAACACGGCAACAAAGGTGTAGAAGCTGCTGTGGCCGCCATTCACATGCTCGGCTTCTAGCACCTAGGCTCCGGAATCTTATTGCGTTATAAGAAGATGGTATTGGTACGATAACAGACAAAACCGTAGCTTTGCGCCCGATAAGATAATTGCATTGACTAACTAAGAAGCTAGGATAAATCTTTGCTTACTATAGCTATGCAAACTTATTAAAGCCGGCTACTGTTGAGATATCATCATAAGCTCACCGGTAGTTGGTAAGCATGAAACACACCTGTTATTATCATTCTGCTACTTATTTCCCTGAACCAACATGAGTGAAGAGAACCTGCGCTATTCCAGGGAAGAACTGGTCGAATTTGAGGAGATCATTCAGGATAAACTCACGGCCGCCCGTAAGGAATTAGCATTCATCAAAGAAACCCTGAGCCGTCGCAACGACTCAGGTACCGACAACACAGCTTCTTCTTCGAAGGTGCTGGAAGACGGTGCCGACACGGCGGAGAAAGAAAGCCTGAACCAGCTGGCCTCGCGCCAGATGAAGTTCATTCAGCAGCTCGAAAACGCTCAGCATCGGATCAAGAACGGTACGTATGGTGTGTGCATCGGCACCGGCAAGCTGATTCCGAAGGAGCGTTTGCGCGCTGTGCCGCACACGCAGCACTCGATTGAAGCTAAAATGGCACGGCGCGACTAGCGCGACAGTTGCCTTCTACACTGCCCGGGCTTTCGGCTTACTCTTATTTCAGAGCTAGGCCGATCGTCCGGGCACTGTTTTCTGGGAAGATCTGTTGCAGTGATTCTCAGACTTTTGACTATCTACTTACATCATTCACTCGTACCGTAGCGATACGGCACTAAGCTCGCAAACATGAGCAAAAGACATAACTCCGACGATAACGCTGGCCGGCGTGGCCGCGGCAACAATCGCCCAACTGGCAACTCCGGTCAGGGTGCAGAAAGCTTCCGCAAATTCTTCGACCCAGCCGCTGCGAACAAGCCCGGCAAAGGGCGTGGAACTGGCGAAGGCGCCCGCGGCGATGAATATCCATCGCGTCCCACCTTTGGCAGACCTACTGGCAAACCTAGCTTCGGGGGCGGCAACTTTAGCCGCTCCAATGATCGGCCGGGCAATAATTTTGATGGCCCACGGCGGAGCAGCGGCGGCGATGACCATCGCCCGTTTAACCGCGAGAGCAGAGATGACCGCCGTTCATTCGAGCCAAGAGGCAACGCAGGGGGCCGTTCTGACCGGCCTAACAACCGCTTCGACGACCGTCGCGGCAGCGAAGACCGGCGTCCGCCTCGGCCGTTTGAGCCGAAGGCAACTTGGTCTGGTCAGCCATATCAGCAGGAAGGCAAGCCAACTGTTCCGCGTGGTAGTGCCGGCGAGCGGAATAGAAAGTTCAACAAAACGAACCCATATCAGCAACCTGAAGCTAAGCCAGCTCCTGCCCGCGAAGAAGGATTCAAGCGCACCGAAGACACCGGCCCGAACCGAGAGATACGGCCAGCGCGGCCTTTTGATTACCGTGGAGCACCCGAGCAGCGAGGTGGTGAGCGGGACCAAAAGCCAGCGGGTGGTTATAACCGTCCGGCTCGCCCGGAAAGCGGCTTTGGTCAGCGTAGCACCGGTGAGCGTGGCCTGGGTAATCGTGGCTTCGGCAGCGACCGGCAGGATGGACCTAGCCGCGGCTTCAACCGTCGCGACGACAAAGGTGATGCTCCGCGTACGTTCCGTGAAATCCGGGAAGCCGCCAAGGCCGGAGAACGGCGCTTCGGGCGTGATGCCAGCTCCAACCAGGCGGGCAAACCTAAACGCGGCGAAGTAGCCGGTCAGGCACCCGATTACAAGAACCTGCGGCACTACGAAGAGGATAAAAACCGTGGCAACAAACGGCGGCGTAACGAAGAAGATTTTGGCAACGAAACCATGCGCCTCAACCGCTATATCGCCAACGCCGGGATCTGCTCACGCCGCGAGGCTGATGCACTGATTGCGGCTGGCGAGATTCGGGTGAACGGGGAAGTGGTGACGGAAATGGGCTATCAGGTGCAGCCCAGCGACACGGTTCAGTATGGCAAAACAAACCTGAAGCGGGAGAAGCTGGTGTACGTGCTGCTGAACAAGCCGAAGGACTTCATTACCACCACCGACGACCCGGAAGGCCGCCGCACGGTGATGGACCTGATTGCCGGAGCCTCTTCGGAGCGCTTGTTTCCGGTAGGTCGCCTGGACCGCAACACGACGGGCTTGCTGCTATTTACCAACGATGGCGAAGTAGCGCAGAAGCTGACCCATCCTTCGCATAAGAACAAGAAGATCTATCAGGTCGAGCTGGATAAACCGTTGACGGAAGAGCACCTGCGGCAGATTGCTGAAGGTCTGGAGCTGGAAGACGGCAAGGCCGAAGTAGATGACGTGGCCGTAGTGGCGGGCAACGCGCACTTCGTTGGTATTGAGCTGCACATCGGCCGCAACCGCATTGTGCGCCGCATCTTCGAGCACCTAGGTTATGAAGTGGTAACGCTCGACCGGGTGCAGTATGCCGGCCTCACGAAGAAGGATCTGCCCCGCGGCAAGTGGCGCTTCCTCAACGAAAAGGAGGTTATTCGCCTGAAGTATTTCATGTAGCACGCAACCTGGGAGGCTAGCTTTGGCTCTTCCTAGTGAACGTGAATCTATTACGCTTAAACGATAGAAGCACCGTTCTCATCACTTGCCAATGCTGGCATGATGGGAGGGGTGCTTCTGTTGAAAGAACCAAGCTGTGTTAACCAAGCTTCATGCGCATCCTGACCGTTGATATCGGCAACACTGCCAGCAAGTACGGGTGCTTTGAAAACGGCGTACTACACGAAACGGCGGCGGTGCAAACCGTCGAACAGCTCCTGCACATTGCGGAGCGGCTACAGCCTAGGCACGCCATCGTATCGTCGGTAGTGGAGCCAACGACGGCCTGGGCCACGGAGCTGCAACGTGTAGTGCCGGGGCAGGTGCTGGAGTTTTTGCCGGCTACTACGCCGCTGCCCATTCGCAATGCTTACGGTACCCCGCAGACCCTAGGTGCTGATCGGCTGGCGGCCGCTGTGGGTGCGGCCTGGCTTCGGCCGAACGCCGATACCCTCATTCTGGATGTCGGCACGGCTATCAAGTGTGACTGGGTGGAAGGCAGCCATACGTTCTGGGGCGGTAGTATTGCGCCGGGTTTGCGGCTGCGTTTTCAGGCCTTGCATACGTTTACAGAGCGCTTGCCGTTGATTGAGATGCCCGCCGACCTAGGTGCTCCGGTGCCGCTCACCGGGGCCGATACGCAGGGCGCCATTCGAAGCGGTGTGCTGAACGGCGCCGTGGCCGAAGTCAATGGCCTGATAGACAGCTACCGCGCCCAACACCCAAACCTAGGTGTTATCCTGGCGGGCGGCGACGCTAACTTTTTTCAACCCCGGCTGAAAGGCCGTATCTTTGTCATCCCCGAACTCGTGCTGATCGGGCTTCACCGAATTTTGGTGCATAATGTGGAAGAATAAATTCGCCGGCCTGGTCGGTTTGACGCTTGTTGGCCTAGTGGCCGCACCACGCAGCCAGGGGCAGGGACTCGGCAACTCGCCTTATTCCCGCCTAGGATTAGGCGATGCGAACCCCAATACGGGCGGCGTCCGCCAGCTCGGTATGGGCGGCGTAGGTCTGGCTGCGCCAAACGGCGTTCATGTAAACGACCTGAACCCGGCGCTGATCTACTATACTAGCCGTACAACGTTTGAAATGGCACTTAATGGCCAGTTTCATACCGTTAGTAACCGCCTTGAATCGCAACGGGATGGAAGTGCTACCCTCGGCTACCTAGCTTTCTCCGTGCCCATTTCCAAGTGGTGGGCGGCTTCCGCTGGCTTACGGCCATATAGCGCCGTCGACTACAACTCCACTTCTACCGGCTCAGTTGCCGGCGACCCCACGGCCCAGACTCTGGAGCAAAACACGGGCACCGGCGGCCTAGCCGAAGCGCACATGTCGCACGCGTTCCGTCTGGCGAAAGGTCTCACGGTAGGCGGCACGGCTTCCTACGTGTTTGGCAGCATCGACCTAGCCTCTGGAGTGCTCCTGAATAAGGCGAGTGTGCAAACGCAGATCAATACCATCGAGCATGTGCATTACTCCGACTTCACATATCGGGTCGGAGCGCATTACCGGAATAAGCTTAACAGTAAAATCAACTACAACCTGGCGGGCGTTTATACCTTCCAGTCGCACCTGAATGGCTTCCGCAACACCTCCGTTGAGCGGCAGGATGCGGGCGTAATCACCAATACCACGCCGCAGGTTACCGACCAGCAGGGCGAAGCTGTCGTGCCCGCCTTGGCGCAGGCTGGTATCAGCCTAGATAACAACAAGAACTGGAGCATCAACGTGGATGTAGCGCAGCAGCAATGGTCGAAATTCCGATCTTTTGGCGTGGCGGGCGGTGCTACCACGGGCGTACCGTTGAACGACACCTGGCGAGCCGGCATCGGCGGTGAAATTGCGCCAGATCCTGGCTCCGTGGAGAGCTACTTCAAGCGCGTGAGCTACCGCGCCGGCATCAGTGTTGCTCAGATGCCTTACCGGCCCGATGGCAAGATGATGTATGACCGAGCGGTAAGCTGGGGCTTTTCCTTCCCTTTGCCCACAGCTACGGCACTGGATGCCACCACCATCAACCTAGGTTTCTCTTACGGTCAGCGCGGCAACACCGCCAAGAGCATCGAAAACCCCAGCGGCAACATCAAGGAAAACTACGTGAAGGCACAACTGGGCGTCACGCTGAACAACCGCTGGTTCCTCAAGCGCCGCATCGAATAACGCTACCTAGCTATGCTACGAAATGGAGGTCCGCTGGTAAGTGGTCTTATAGCATTGGTTGTCTTTGCGTTAGGAAGCTGTCAGAAGAAGGAGGAAGGCGTTGTAAAGAAAGTCGTGTACACGGGGCCGACGGTGGAAACCAACAACGTACTGACCTTAATCAGCGATTCTGCCAAGCTGCAAATCCGGCTTAAGTCGCCGCTGGAGCAGACCTTCGAAAACGGCAACCAGATTTACCCGAAAGGCATGGTCGTCACCTTCTATGGCGAAGGTGGGACGAAGGTAGTCAACACCTTAAGCGGCAAATACGGCAAGTTTGAGAAGGCCAAAAACCTTTACACCGTGCGCGGCGACGTGCGCGTGAGCAACGAGGAAAAGCAGCAGAAGATGAACAGCGAAGAGCTGTACTTCGACAAAACCAAAGCCCTCATCTACACCGATTCGGCCACCTTCGTGCGCGTCGAAACGCCCACAGAAGTGCTGACCGGCTACGGCCTCACGGCCAACCAGGATTTTTCCCGCTACCGCATTAAAAGGCCGACCGGCGTGTTTACGGTCGACCAACCGACGCCCGCGCCGGCTAAGTAACCTAGGTCCTATGCGTTTTGATCGATCCTTGCTGCGCACCATCCTGTTCTCACTAACGGTTGTCATGATGGTGATTGGCGTGTACCAAACAGTGTTGCAGGATGACCAGAACGCCGTCCGCGACAACTACTGGCTGTTCACGTTTGGTTTTAGCTTTTATCTAATTTATTGGTACCTAGGTCGTAAGGACCGGGAAGCTGCGCCACCTGCCGGCAAACCGGCTGCGCCAGCCGCACCAGCTAAGAAGAAAGCGGCGAAAAAGAAGAAGTAAGCGGCGCAACCTGATGCTTCTGCCAAGTGCGGGCATGAGGTTGTGAAAGGCAGCATTTCACTATTTCGCCATTTCACCTTAATTTGCAACTCTTTCTACTTTTCCATACTGCGCTTTTTTTCAAGTACATGGCTTTAATTAATACGATTCGGGAAAAATCGGGCTGGGCCGTTGGCGCTATCGTCATCGGACTGCTGCTCTTTATGGTGGGCGGCGACCTGATTGGCGGCCGCAACCGCCTGTTCAATCGCAACGAAACGGTGGTGGGCGAAATAGCCGGGGAGAAAGTAGAGCGGGCCGACTTTGAGAACACCCTGGAGCAGGCCAAGCAAAACTTTATTGCCCAGCAAGGCCGCCAGCCCGACGAGCAAACGATGGGTTATCTGCGCGAGCAGGCCTGGAACCAGACCATCTACCGCATTGCCTTTCAGAAGGAGTTCGACCGCTTGGGCCTAAAGGTTTCGGACGATGAGCTGACTGACATGGTGCAGGGCAAAAACATCAACCCGAGCATCCGGCAGGCCTTTACCGACCCCAAGACGGGCCAGTTCGACCGCGCTAAGGTGATTGAATACCTGCGCAACCTCGATAAGTTGCCGCCCCAGGCTCAGGATACTTGGCGTACGTTTGAAGCCAACCTCGTGCCCGAGCGCCTTGGCAACAAGTACAACAACCTGATCAAGATGTCAGCCTACGTGACGTCGGCGGAAGCTAAGCGCTTCAACGAAGATCAAAACACGCAAGCCAACATCCGCTACCTGTTCGTGCCGTACTTCTCCATTTCGGATTCGACGGTGAAGGTGAGCAACGACCAGCTGCAAGCCTACCTCGACGAGCACAAGAGCCGCTACAAAGTAGAGGAAGGCCGCAATGTTGAGTACGTGAGCATTCCGGTAGTGGCTTCCAAGGAAGACAGCGCCGCTATCCGCACGACGGTAGACCAGTTGGCCGAGCAGTTCCGTAGCGCCCCGAACGACTCGCTGTTTGTGAAGCTAAACTCCGATCAGCCCTACAATGGCGCTTTCGTAACGCCCGCCGATATGCCCGAAAAGCTCCGTGCTGAGCTGCCCCTGAAGACCGGCACCGTGTACGGTCCGTACGCTGAAAACGGTGTATATTCTATCTTCAAAGTGACGGGTGAGAAAGCCGGTGCGCAGCCTTCGGCCCGCGCCAGCCATATCCTTATCAAGCCGGAAGGCACGACGCCCGAAGCCAAAGCAGCCGCGAAAGCCAAGGCCCAGGACATTCTGAACAAGATCAAAGCGGGTGCTGACTTCGCTGCTATGGCGCGTCAGTACGGCACTGATGGCACTACCGCCACCGGCGGCGACCTAGGTTGGTTCACGCAAGGCCGCATGGTGCCGGAGTTCGAAAAAGCTGTGTTCGGTGCCAGCAAAGCCGGTCTGCTGCCAGCCCCGGTAGAAACGTCTTTCGGCTACCACATCATCAAAATCACGACGCCGAAGACTACGCAGACTTACCAGATTGCCGCCGTGCAGAAGGGCATTGTGCCTTCGGATGCTACGCGTGATGCCGCTTACCAGAAAGCGCAGGTATTGAAAGGCGAAGCAACTGACTTGGAGTCGTTCCGCAAGGCAGTAGCAAAAGACAAGACCCTGCAGAAGCAGGAAGCCAAAGGCCTCGGCCGTGGCGACCGGAACGTGAACAACCTGCAAAATGCCCGTTCGGTTGTGCGTTGGGCCTACGGCTTCAACCCCGATGGCAAGAGCACGAAAATAGGCGACGTGTCGCCGGTGTTCGACGACCTAGGTGACCAGTACGTAATTGCCGTATTGACCGGTGAGCGGAGCAAAGGCACCGCCGACGTAGCCAGCCTGAAGCCTGAGCTTTCGGCGGTAGTACGCAACGAAGCCAAGGCCAAGCAGATTATGAGCAAACTGAACGGCAAGTCGGGCTCGTTGGAGCAGATTGCCGCCGCTTATGGCTCCACAGCGCAGGTAAAAACAGCCGAGAACGTGGTGCTGACTTCCGGCGTGATTCCGGGCCTAGGCAACGAGCCGGCAGCTGTAGGCAAGGCCTTCGGTCTGAAGCCCGGCCAGAAGTCGGCTCCAATCCAGGGTGAGCAAGGCGTGCTGATTGTGGAGACGGTTAGCGTCAACAAGCCCACTGCTCCGGCCGATGTAAAAGCACTTCGTCAGCAGCTTACGGCACAGCGTTCGGCCCGTCTCGATGGCGCCATCTACGAAGCCGTGAAAGCCAAAGCCCAAATCAAAGACGAGCGGACAAAGTTCTTCTAAGCCGCACGCATCCTAGTCCAAGCAAAGGGCCGTACCTTAGGGTGCGGCCCTTTTTCGTTGTCGGTAGTTGAACCTAGGTTTTCAGCTCAAGGATTTTCTCGCCAGAGTGTAATGAAAGTGAGCAGCTGCGAGTTTAAATACCAGTATTTCCTTTTCGCATATGATTCGGTTGAACTCTTCGTCTAAACGATTGTGCGGGCTGCTGGCCCTAGGTCTGCTGCTCGCTGGAACACCCGTGCACGCTCAGGATGAGGAGAGTGGCGGCAACATTGCCCTGGCGAAGGAATATGCCCGGAAAGGCGAAAATGAAAAAGCCGCGTTCCTGTTTGGTCGGCTGCGCACCGATGAGCAAACGGCGCCCAACATCCTGCCCGATTACCTAGGTGCGCTTCAGGCGCTGCACCAGTATAAGAACGCCGAGAAGCTGGCCAAGAAGGCCATCCGCCAACGGCCGCAGGAACCTAGCTATGGCGTGGCGCTGGGCGGCGTGTACGCGGCCGCCGGCGACAAAACGGCCGCCACGAAGCAGTACGAGCGAGTCCTCAGCCAGCTCACCACGGAGCAGGTGATACCCGTAGCAAACGAGTTTGCGAAGCGCGACCAGCTCGACTGGACCGAAAAAACTTACCTGCGTGGTCGGGTGCTGGCCAAGAACGAGCGGGAATACGGTCCGCAACTCATTCAGCTGTACACCCAAACCCAGCAGACCGACAAGCTGCTGACAGAAACCCTGCGCCTCGTGCAGGATGATGCGCAGCAGCTGCCTTTCGTGCGCAACATGCTCCAGAATAGCTTGCACGAGGAAAAAGACTTCGACGCGTTGGAAAAGCAGCTGCTAGCCAACGTGCAGAAATACCCCGAGCAACAGGTATATAGCGAGCTACTGCTGTGGCTCCAGATGCAGCGCCACGACTTCACCGGCGCCTTGGTACAAGCCAAAGCGCTGGATCGTCGGAGCCGTGCGGAAGGCGGCCGGGTAATGGACCTAGCTTCTATCGCGCAGCGCAACAAGGACTACGAAAGTGCCATTGTCGGCTACGAATACGTGATTCGGGAGTATCGCACGGGGCCGTTCTACGGCATTGCGCGGCAGCGGCTGGTGCAGGCCCGCGAGGAGCAGGTGCGCAATACGTACCCCGTCGATCCGGCCAAAATCCGGAGCCTGATAGGGGAGTACCAGCAGGTGCTGACCGAGCTAGGTAAGACGCCCGAAACCGCGCCCGTGCTGCGCAACATGGCGACGCTCTACGCTTTCCAGCTTGATGAGAAGGACAAAGCCATTACGCTGTTGCAGGAGGTAATCAGTATGCCGCGGGCCAGCTCCGATGTGGTAGACGAAGCCAAGATTAACCTGGCCGATATCTACCTGTTGCGCGGGGAGCCGTGGGAGGCGACGCTGCTTTATTCGCAGGTAGAGAAGTCGCACAAGGATTCGCCGGTGGGCTACGAGGCCAAGCTGCGTAACGCACGCCTCAGCTACTTCGCCGGCGACTTCAAGCTAGCCCAGAGCCACCTCGACATTCTGAAGCTCGCCACGAGCCGCGAAATCGCCAATGATGCCATGCAGCTCTCGCTGTTCATCACCGATAACACGGCCATGGACACCGCCGGCATTGCCCTGCACGACTATGCCGCCGTGGAGCAGATGGTGTTTCAGAACAAGATGCCGCAGGCCATTCAGGGGCTTGACAATCTGTTGCAGAAGTACCCCGGCCACGCCCTCACCGACGACGCCTGGTACCTGAAAGCGCAGTTGCAGCGCCGCACCGGCGATTACCAAGGTGCCTTGAACACGCTTCAGCGCATCACGGCCAACCCGAAGTACGATGTGCTGAGCGATGATGCGCTCTTCCTCACAGCCAGCATCCTGGAAGAGAATGTGCAGGACCGCGAAAAGGCTAAGGAGGTGTACAACGAAGTGCTGGTGAAATACCCCGGCAGTATCTACACCGCCGAAGCCCGCAAGCGCTTCCGCAAGCTGCGCGGCGACGCCGTAAATCAGTAGGAACGCGCCACAGCGCGTTCATCGTTGAACAGCTAGGTTCTGTCAGATCATTCCTGAAAACTCCGGAAAGGTGGCCTTGGTTGTAAGTTTAGTGCTGTCTACTCGCCCGCGTGACTTGTGCCAATTACCCGTATGAAACCGAACTCCCTCACTGCCTTTTACGACGCGTGTGCCCCTACTGCTGAGTCCGCGGCTGGTGTCTTGCCGCCGCCGGATATGGAGCAAGGAGTGGGGCATTTTAACGTATTCCCATTGGCAGACCTCCGCGGAGCGCCCCCGATGACGTTTAACCGGCGGTCCTACCATAAGATTACGCTCTGCCGTGGGCGCAGCCAGGTGGAATATGCCGACCAGGCCCCGCACGTCGGCGCCAATACCTTATTTCTAGTGACGCCGCGCGTGCCCTACCGGTGGCTGCCGCTTACCGAAGCACCCGCAGGCTATTCTTGCCTCTTCGACGACGCGTTTTTGCTGCCCGCCCGCACCGGGGTAGTGCTGGCGGAGCTGCCGATTTTTCAGCCCGGGGCCTACCCGGTGTGGGAAGTGACCGAGGCCGACTGCGTGGCGCTCGAAGCTATTTTTCAGAAGATGGCACACGAGCTCGTGTCGGGCTACGCCTACAAGCACGACCTGCTGCGCACCTACCTCTGGGAGCTGATTCACCTGGTGCAGAAGCTACAGCCGGCCGCCGCTCGACTGGCTACGCACGGTGCCGCCGAACGCGTTGCCACCCAATTCACGGAGCTGCTGGAGCGGCAGTTTCCGCGCCAAAGCCCGCAACCGCCCCTGCGTCTGCGCACTGCCGCCGACTATGCCGACCAATTAGCGGTGCACGTCAACCACCTCAACCGCGTGCTGAAGGAAACGACGGGCCACACCACCACGGCCCTCATCAGTAGCCGCTTGATGCAGGAAGCTAAGCTCTTGCTGAAGCAAACCACCTGGAGCATTTCGGAAATTGCCGATAGCCTAGGTTTTGCCGATGTGGCCCACTTCTGTACCTTTTTCAAGCGCCACGCTGGCCAGACGCCGGGCGACTTCCGGCATTTGGCCGTGTTTGGCGTCTAACATGTTTGAATTGTAAAACAGATGGGTTGACTAGCGAAGTTTACTGCCCGACTATCACCTGGACCTTTGGGTGTACTTACTCGCCTCCTTATTCAAGGAGGTAAAACCCGCAGGCAACATGGCAAACAAGAAAATTGCGCTGGTCACCGGCGCCAACAAAGGCATCGGCTTCGAAATTGCGCGGGGACTGCTACAGGCGGGTTGCCGGGTGTACCTAGGTGCCCGCGAGGCCGCCAAAGGCCAGCAAGCTGTAGCGGAGCTAGCCGCCGAAGGCGACGTCCGATTCCTCGCAGTAGACCTAGCCAACCAAGCGACGCTCGACGCGGCGGCGGCTCATTTGCAGCGCGAGGAAGGCCGCCTCGACATTCTGGTGAACAATGCGGGCATCAATGTGGCCGGCGACGGCTCGCCCAGCAGTGCCGACGTGCGTAGCGTGGAACAAGCGCTCCAAACCAATTTCCTGAGCACGCTCGCCGTCACCCAAACGCTTTTACCGCTGGTGAAGCGGGCTGCGGCGGGGCGCATTGTCAACGTGTCTAGTCCGCTGGGCTCGCTCACCCTCAGTGGTCAGAACGACTGGGGCCTGCTGGGGTACTCCGCCTCGAAGGCCGCGCTGAACATGCTCACCGTGCAGCTAGCTTACGAACTCCGGGATACGGCCATCAAGGTAAACTCGGCCAACCCCGGCTACACGGCTACCGACCTAAACGGCTTTGCGGGCACGGACACCCCCGCGCAAGGAGCGGCGGAAGCCATCCGGTTGGCGTTGCTGCTCGCCGATGGCCCCACCGGCACGACTTCTTCTTCCGCTGGTCCGCTACCCTGGTAAGGAGTGCGCTACGCTTCGACCTAGGTGCGTTGCTTATTCTCGAATAGGGAAACTGCTGCGAAGAGCCTACCGCCCAAAGGGGAGTTTTAAACCAAGCTTTTAATCAGGACCAACGGCCATGCTCCGCCTCCGGACGCATGGCCGTTCTATTTACAGCAACTAAACTCCAGACCTAGCCTGGCATAACGTGCTGTGGCGCCTTCCTAGCCGAAGAACACGAACAGCAGCCCGATAAAGACAATAAACACCAGATACATCAGGCCATCGGTTAGAATGTATTGGCGGTACTGCGTGTAGAATTCGCGGAGCTTCTTCATGAAGACTGAATAAACGGCGGCGCCCAAAAGTACGCTTTTGGGGCCGGGCCGACAGACTGAGAATGGCCTAACGCCGTTTTCTTCTTACTTTTGAAGATAACGCCCCGATAGGTTCCCGCCCCGCATATGGAAAAACGATGGATTCGCAAGCCCGCGCCCGACCCGACGCAGGTCCGGCACCTAGCCGATGCGCTACGCATCAACGAAGCCATTATTTCGCTGCTTTGCCAGCGGACCGTATGCTCTTTCGACGAGGCCCGCACCTACTTCCGACCTAGCCTTACGGAGCTGCCCGACCCGATGCAGATGCGCGACATGGACCGCGCCGTTGGGCGCCTCGTGCGGGCCCTCCACAATGGCGAAAGAGTGCTCGTGTTTGGCGACTACGACGTGGATGGGACTACTTCCGTCGCGCTGGTGTACTCGTACCTGTGCCGGTTTTTCGGGCCTGAGCGCATCGATTACTACATCCCCGACCGCTACCAGGAAGGCTACGGCATCTCGGAAGCCGGCATCGAGTACGCCGTTGAGCAGGATTTCAAGCTGATTATTGCGCTCGACTGCGGCGTGAAGGCCGTGGAGAAAATCGTGTACGCGAACGAGCGGGGCGTCGATTTTATCATCTGCGACCACCACTTGCCCGGCGAGGAAATACCGGCCGCCGTAGCCGTACTCGACCCCAAGCGTGCCGATTGCCCGTACCCGGATAAGAACCTTTCCGGCTGCGGGGTAGGCTTCAAGCTGATGCAGGCCTTCGCCCAGAGCCAGGGCTTCGATGAGGAGCCGCTTTACGATCTGCTGGATCTGCTGGTCGTGAGCATTGCGGCCGATATTGTGCCCATTTCGGGCGAAAACCGCATCCTGGCTTATCACGGCCTGCGCCTGCTCAATGACCAAAACCGGCCCATGCGCCCCGGCTTGGATGCCCTGCGTGAGCTAGCCGGCCTGCATAATGGCACGTTGAATATCAGCAGTTTAGTGTTTGGCTTTGCGCCGCGCATCAACGCTGCGGGCCGGATGGGCGACGCCAAGCGCTCGGTGGCAATGCTGCTAGCGGCCACCAAGGAAGATGCTATTCAAAAAGCCGGCGTAGTTGATAAAACCAACACCGAGCGGCGCGGCTTCGACACGAGTATCACGAAGGAAGCGCTGCAAATGATTGAAGACAGCATCGCGCTCCAGAATGCCAGCACCACGGTGCTCTTCAAGCAGGATTGGCACAAGGGCGTAGTCGGCATCGTGGCTTCGCGCTGCATCGATAAGTACTACCGCCCGACCATCATCCTGACGGAGAGCAACGGCAAAGCCACCGGTTCGGCCCGTTCGGTTATTGGCTTTGATGTGCACGAGGCCATCGGCGAATGCGCCGACCTGCTCGACCAGTATGGCGGCCACATGTACGCCGCCGGCCTGACGATGCCCGTGGAAAACGTGCCCGCTTTTCAGGAGCGCTTTGAGCGCATCGTAGCGGGCCGGATTCGCCCCGAGCAGCTTATTCCACCCATCGAAATTGATGGAGTGCTGAACCTCAACGAGATAACCAGCAGCTTTTACCGGTTACTCTGCCAGATGGAGCCGTTCGGGCCGGGCAATCCCAATCCGGTGTTCGAGTCGGAGTCGGTGTACGCAGTGCCGGATTCGGCGCGCGTCGTTGGCAATTCGCATTTGAAGCTGGTGGTTACGCAAGACGGCCATCACACCGTGGACGCCATCGGCTTTGGCCTGGCTGATTACTACGAGCCGATTGCCAAAGGCTACCCGTTCAGCATGTGCTACACGGTGGATCTGAACGAGTACCGCGGCGTGAAATCCTTGCAGCTGCGGCTGAAGGACATTCGCCTGTAGGAACGCGCCACGGCGCGTTCGGCATCCGCGCCGTTCGGGCGTTTTTGCTCGGCATTCCTATTGCTGTTCTAACGTGTTCTAACAACATCGTTCAACGACGAACGCGCCACGGCGCGTTCCTACAAAAAGGCCTAGGTTCCGCACGGGGAACCTAGGCCTTTGTTTTTTAATCAGTTGAGCTTACAGCGTCGCTACCAGATCCTGGTCATAATCATCCAGATCCAGCGGCGTGATGAGGTCTTCGCCCATCAGGTGGCGCAGGGTGTTGTGCAGCGTGATGAGCTGCTTGAAGATATCATGCTCAATGCGTGAGTCAGCGGCAATCTGCGGCGACTTGAAGTAGAACGACAGCCATTCCTGCACGCCCGACATGCCGGCGCGCTTGGCCAGGTCGCTGAACAAAGCTAGGTCGAGCACCAGGGGCGCGGCCAAGATGGAGTCGCGGCACAGGAAGTTTACCTTGATCTGCATCTGGTAGCCGAGCCAGCCGAAGATGTCGATGTTGTCCCAGCTTTCTTTGTTGTCGCCGGCGGGCGGGTAGTAGTTGATACGCACTTTGTGGTACATATCGCCATACAGCTCGGGATTGACGTCGGGCTGTAGGATATCTTCCAGCACGCTCAGCTTCGAGACTTCCTTAGTCTTGAAGTTATCGGGGTGGTCGAGTACGTAGCCGTCGCGGTTGCCGAGGATATTCGACGAAAACCAGCCTTTGATGCCCAGGGAACGGATTTGCAGACCTGGCGCCAGGATGGTTTTCATCAGCGTTTGACCCGTCTTGAAATCTTTGCCGCCGATGGGCGTGCCGGTTTGGCGAGCTAGCTCAATCAGAGCCGGAATGTCGCAGGTCAGGTTGGGGGCTCCGTTCATGAAGGGTACACCTAGCTTGATGGCGGCGTAGGCGTAGATCATGGAAGGCGCAATGGCGGGGTCGTTGTTCTGCAAGCCTGCCTCGAAACTCTCGATGGTTTCGTGCACGGCCGAAGGTTCCAGGTAGCGCTCTGTGGAGCCGCACCACACGATAACTACGCGGGAGCAGTCGTTGGCCTCCTTGAAGTTTTCGATGTCATCCATCACTGCCTTGGCCAGGTCGGCTTTGGTGTCGGCTTGCTTCACATGCTCGCCTTCTAGGTTCTGGATGTACGATTGGTCGAACACGGCTTTCATCGGCGTAATGGCTTCCAGCTCATCGCGCACGGCGTGCAACAGCATGGGTTCCAACACCCTAGCCTTCAAGGCCGCTTCAAACACATTGTCGTTGAACACGTCCCAACCGCCAAAAACAATGTCATTCAGGTCGGCCAGCGGCACAAAATCCTTAATTTTGGGGTAGCGGTCTTCCGTGCGCTTGCCCAGCCGGATGTTGCCCATCTGCGTGAGCGAGCCGACGGGTTGGGCTAGGTTTTTCTTCACGGTGGCCACGCCTGCGATGAGCGTAGTCGCTACCGCGCCCAGACCAGGAATGAGGATGCCGAGCTTGCCTTCTGCTTTGCCAATAGAATTCTGCATGTGAATGGTTTTCGAGGGTAGTGGGAGTAGCGTGTAGTGGGGTGGTGAAGCCGGTTCAAAACAGTGGGCTTCAGCCGGAAAAATCAGTGTAAAAAAGAGCCGCAAAGCAGTGCCTCACGCAGCTAAGTAGAAGAAGCTACTTAGCTTAAAAACGCCTGCTTAAGCTATGAAGCTAAGGAACCATTCTGGAAAGAACAACAACTGCATAAGCTAGCTCAACAGTAGCTTTTCACCAGCAGGTACAAAGCTTTAGGGATTAAGTGAAAACGGAAGAACCTAGGGTTAGGTTGGGCTTTAGAAGCTACTTAGCTGCTTCTCGTTGATTATTAAATCTTTATCTCGCCCGTGTGGTTGAGCAGCAGCAGCCGGGCCGTTTCGTCGTAAAGCTCCAGCACACTCACCGAGGCTGCACTGATTTCCAGGCGTTGAAACATATCCAGGTGAATGCCGGCGTAGTAGGCCACGGCAGCCTTGATCAAATCGGCGTGGCTGACGACGGCCACGGTTTGGTTTGGATGTTGGGCACCTAGCTTTTCAAGGCCTCTCACGATGCGCGCCTGCGCATCCAGCATCAGTTCGCCGCCGGGGATGCGCGTGTTGCTGCGGAAGGTGTTGAAACGCTGAAACACGGGGTCGTTTTCCAGCTCCTTGAAGCTGCAATTCGTCCACTGGCCGAAGTCCATTTCCAGCACCTCTTCGCAGATGATAGTTTCGAGACCTAGGGCTTTGGAAATCGGTTCAGCGGTTTGCATGGCGCGTTCTAGTGGGCTGCTATAGAGGGCATTGACGGGCAAGCTAGCGAGCCGCTGGGCTAGGTATTGCGCCTGTGTCCGCCCTTCTTCGTTCAACGACACGCCCGGCGTGCGGCCAGAAAGTCGTTTGCCAACGGAGTCAGTAGTAGCGTGGCGGATCAGGAGGAATCGGGTCATGAGATTGTGAGAATGTAGCGCGAACTCTCGGAAGAATGTAGCGCGAAGCTCCCGCTTCGCGCACCGTTGAACGATTGATTTAGCGGCAACCTAGGTAAAAATCGTTCAACAATGCGCGAAGCGGGAGCTTGGCTAACGCCTTCCTACAGTTCGCGCTACATTCGTTGGATAGGCTTTCAACAACACCTATCTTGCTCGAATGGGCTAGTAAGCAAGAGCTGGCTACCAACGCTACCTGCCTGCAACGCGTACGAACGGCAGCAAGTCGTTATCTGACCAAAACCTAGGTTTTGCCTTTCCCCAACCTATCCTAACCAACCATATCTTGGCGCATTCGAAGAAGACCGCTCTAAAAATTGGCGTTTTAACCTTTCACCGCTGTATCAACTACGGCAGCTACTGGCAGGCGAAGTGTCTGGTAGAAGGGCTGCAAGCCCGCGGCCACCAAGCCGTTATCCTCGACCACGATTCGGACCGCGTTAATCAGGCCGAATGGACCTGCGCCTTTCAGCCGGTGCTGCCCACGGCCGTACCAAAATCCGATTACCCGCTTTACCGCGAGAAGATTCTGAAGTTCTTCGAGCTGTTTAAGACGCTGCCGATGTCCCCACGCTTTTCGCTGGACAACCCCGCCGAAATGGAAGAGTACGACTTGGTCGTGGTGGGCAGCGACGAAGTGTGGAACCTCACGCACCCGTGGTTTGGCCGCTGCCCGCTGTTCTACGGCGAAGGTATCCGGGCGCAACGCCTGATTTCGTACGCCGCTAGCTTCGGCAACTACGATGCGACCTGGGGCCTGGAACCCGACTGGGCCGAGAAGCTGCGGAACTTCGATATGATTTCGGTGCGCGATGCTAACTCGCAGGCTATCATCAACAATGCCCTAGGTTTCGTGCCGGAAATGGTGCTCGACCCCTGCCTTCAGTTCCCGATAACGCCCGACCCGCGCGACAACGACGCGAAGCTAGGTAAGTCCTACGTGGCCGTGTACGGGCATAATTTCACGGAGTCCTTTATCCGCGAAATTCGCCAGTGGGCCAAGCGCAAGCAGCTGCCGCTCATCAGCATCGGCTACCGCAATGATTGGGCTGATGAACAGTGGCTGACCGCAGACCCGCACGACTTTGCGCAGTTTATGGCACGCGCCGAGGCCGTAGCCACCAACTTCTTCCACGGCTGCGTGTTTGCCCTGCGCAATGCGCGGCCCTTCGTGTGCGAAACTACTCCTTACCGGCAGTTCAAGCTCCAGGGCTTAATGGCGAAAATCGGCGGCGAGAAGCACCTGCTGCCCGAAAGCACGCCCTCGGAAGTGTACGACGCCCGTCTGAGCGAACCGGTGAACCCTGAGATTTTGCAAAAGATTGAAGCCCTGCGGCAAACGTCCAACGCCTACCTCGACCGGGCGCTGAAGCTTAAAGAACTACAACCCGCATGAAGGAGCTACTAAGTCCGAAGGACATTGTCCGCTCCGGGTTGTGCATTGGGTGCGGAAGCTGCGTGGCGCAAGCTAGGTTGGCCGACACACACATGGAGTTCGATGCCTATGGGCAGCTCAAACCCGAAGGCTCGTCGTCGTGGTTTCACCATGATTCCGAGAGCTTTACCCGCACCTGCCCGTTCTCGCCCGGTGCCCGCAACGAAGATCAGCTAGCCGCCGAGCTATTCCCGGCGCCCACCCACCGCGACGCGGCCCTCGGTAGCTTCCAGTCGGCCTACGTGGGCTACGTGGCCGAAGAGGAGTTCCGTATGCAGGGCAGCTCGGGCGGCATGGTGACCTGGGTGGCGATGGAGTTGCTGCGCAAAGGGCTGATCGACGGCGTAGCGCACGTGGTAGCTACCAAAGACCCGCAAGCCGACGGCCGCTATTTTCGCTACCGCATCTCGCGCACCGAAGCCGAAATCAACGAGGGCGCCAAGTCGCGGTACTACCCGATAGAAATGTCCGAAATCCTGAGCACCATTCGGGAGGTGCCGGGACGCTACGCGGTGGTCGGTATTCCGTGCTTCATCAAGGCGGTGCAGCTGCTGCGCCAGGAAGATCCAATCATCCGGGAGCGGATTCAGTTTACCCTAGGCCTGTTTTGCGGGCACATGAAAAGCGCCCGCTTTGTGGAGAGCTTTGCCTGGCAGCTGAACGTGCCGATCAAGGAAGTGGAGCGCGTGGAGTACCGCCAAAAGCTTCCCGACCGCCCCGCCAACTGGTACAACGCCAAGCTTACTCTGCGCGACGGCAGCAGCGCCAACCGCGACTGGTGGAACCTGGCCGACGGCGACTGGGGAGCGGGCTTCTACATGAATAACGCCTGCAACTTCTGCGACGACGTAGTGGCCGAAACCTCCGACATTTCCTTCGGTGATGCCTGGGTTGAGCCGTATTCCTCCGATGGACGCGGTACCAACGTGGTGGTCGTTCGCTCACCTTTGGTGGAGCAATTGGTAGAAAGCGCTATCCAGGCAGGTCGCCTGAATCTCGAAACGGTTGATGCTAAGTTCGTTGAGCAGACGCAAGCCGCCGGTTTTCGCCAGCGCCGCGAAGGCCTAGCCTATCGGCTGACGTGGCGCAAGCGTGGCGTGCGTCCCCGCAAGCGCGTGGCTCCCGATTCGAAAACGCAGACGAAGCAGCGCAAGCTGATTTACCGCATGCGCAACTTCATCACGCAGGGGAGCCATAGAGTTTTCCGTCTTGCGCGCGCGCTCAGAAGTCCGCAGCTGTACCTAGGTTGGGCGCGCATGGTGCTATCTATTTACCACGGCTTAGCCTATCATCAAGGCAACTTTAGCGAGATGCGGAAGCGGTTTGATGGCTTGAGAAAGGCCTAAGAGGACTTGTAAAAGAACGTCATTCCTCCTGCCGTCGGAATGACGTTCTTTTTTAAGCGTTGCTGTGCTGCGTGTGTAGCTGTTTCAACTCACCCATCACCCGCTCCACAACACCTTCCCAATCACCTGCTTCCGCCTGCCGAAACAGGCGCATGGTCGGGTACCAGGGGCTGTCGTCGCGGTGCTGCATCCAGCGCCAATCGGCTTCGGCGTGCAGCAGGGTCCAGACGGGTACGCCGAGCGCGCCAGCCAGGTGCGCGGGCATGGAATCGACGGTAATCAGTAGGTCGAGGCCGCGGATGACACGGGCGTATTCGTACAGGTTCAGCGCACCGGGATTGATGCCTATGCCTTCCTGCCAACCAGCTTGCTCGGCGTCGCCTTGTAGAATGTAGAGTTGTACGCCCAGAAGCGTGGCTAATGGCGCTAACAGCGGAAACGGGATAGAGCGGCGGCCGTCCCAGTCGCCGGCTTTCCATACTAAGCCAACGGCAAGCTGCTCTTTATCAGGCGACAAGAACCTAGGTTCGACGTGCAGATAGGGGATGGACCTAGGTATAGTTTCGAGCGTGGTGCGAAAAATATGCGGCAGCTCCATGATTTCCACATCCACATCGTAGGCCACCTCGGGCGTACCGTCGTGGAGCGGCAGTAGCTGGTCGATGCCCGGTGCGGTTTTAAGGAGCGGAATCAGCTCCCGTTGCGCCCACACAATTACCTCGGCTGCAACGGCTTTCAGCAGCGGCATGTAGCGGATAAACTGAATCGTGTCGCCGAGGCCGTGGTAGCAGCGCACCAGCACGCGCTTGCCATCCAGGGAGGTACCGTTCCAGATGTACTGGAAGTGCCGCGGCAGATGCCAGCACGGTTTGTCGGCGCGGGCTGCCAGGTCTTTGTCCGTCTTCTGCCACGCTTTCTCAAATTCGCCGCGCAGCATGTGGCGCATCCACAAGTCGGGCGCGTCTTCCGGAGTGTCGTGGCTCATAGAGTGTTGGTGCTATTCTATACGTTATCCGTCATGCTGAACTTGCCGAAGCATCTCGCGTGCAGTGGTAAACCCTATCAAGTAGAGTTACTGCTGCACGCGAGATGCTTCAACAAGGTCAGCATGACGTTCTTGCGAACAAATAATAGCTTATGCGTAGCGACGCATCATTTCCACGCAAAAATCAGCGAATTCCTCGATGTGCTGGGGCGGGCTGGTGTGGTGCGGCTGCACGCCTTTCGACTCGGGCGTGAAGCAGAACGTAGCTGTTACGTCGAACTCGTCCAGCTTCTTCATCACATGGTCGAACCACTTGTCGGCGTCAGGGCGGAGCCAGTCGGCCCAGCTCAGGCCGGTACGCAACTTCTTGACACCTAGCTTGCGCAGCCAGTTCACGGCGTCGTCGAGGCGGTGATCTTCGTAGTGAAACCACTGGCAGATGCCGAACTCCGGCGTGAAGTCGGAGAAGTGCTTGCAGGCTAGCTTGGGCGAACCATCCTCGCGCAGCAGACCCATGTGAAAGTGCCGGTAATACGACGAGCCTTCGGCCTCACGGTGGCGCGTGGTGGCTTCCCAGGTGCGTGGCAAGTCGTAGAGGCTGTACCAGAACAGGCGCTCGACGCGGCCCATCAGCAGCTCCGCCGTTTTTTGCAGGCCGAACTCCTGCACTTCCTCGGCGCCGAAGCTCGAGGCGCCCACTTCCGTCACCCAGATAGGCAGGTTAGTAGCGGTTTTTATCTCCTCAATCTTATCCGGCCACTCATGAATCGACCACAAATTCCAGTCGAGGGGGAAGCCGTGGACGGCAATGGCGTTCAAATCCTGAAGCGCACCGTAGCCTTCTAAACGCTTGATAAACGTAGGGTCGATAGGCGAAATACCGCCCAAAACGCGTAAAATATGCGGCTTTTCAGCCTTCACGGCTTGCGCCGCCAGCTTCACCATCTCGCCGAACGTTCGCCATTCCGGATCAATCTCAAAAGCCCAGTGTGATTTGTTGTTTGGTTCGTTCCAGAATTTAACTGCTTCAATCATGTTTTGGAGTGTGGCGTAATTAAGGTTAGGTCGGCGCCAAGTTAGGGAGCGGCAGGCATTATACGGGCGCCGCGAAAGATGGCTAACCTAGGTGCGCCGAAGTAGGGGCTTGGCTAACAGATTGTCGTTCCGAGCCGCGCGAGGAATCTGAGTTTACGAACCTAGGTCATCAACCAGGTTCCTCGTGCGGCTCGGAATGACACCTTACGGCTTCGCCAAGCGGTTGGGCAGCAGGTAGCTTTTGCCGCTCCACCACACGTAGTTCCTGGCGGCGTAGGTGCCGCTGGCGCGCGAAGTTGGAATGGAGAGAATCAGATTGCTAGGGGTTTGATAACTCTGTAGCCGCAGCCATGTGAGTTCCCCATTGTGCCGCCGCTCCTGAAGCGTCACTTTTCCATCTTCCAGGTAAGCGGTGTAGAGTTCGGTACGCGTGCCGTCGAAGCGATAGATCAGCTTGTGCTTCCAGGCTAGTTTCGAGCTGCCTTTGGTTTTGGCGCCTGGCAGGTAGTACCCTTTCGCTAAGATGCGGTAAGCGCCATTCCGGGGCGCTTTTGTCGGCCGCTGTACACTTTGCTGCTCAATCTGCTGGCGTACAAGGCTAGCTTGTCGGAACAATGAATCGCGGGCAGTAGTGGCCACGGCCGCACTATAGGCAGGATTATCGGTGCCGGTAGTTGTGGTTTGGGCTGAGAGGGTTAGGGGAAGTACTAATAGGGCGCTGGGGAGCAATAGCTGCTTCAACAACATAAATAAAGCTAGGCTGATGAGGTGAAAGAACAGCTTAAATGTAGTGCTGCGCTCGACAATACCTCATCAGCCTACCCTTTACTTAATACAAGAAAAACGAATTTCCACGCTACGGCTTACCGCCTCGCCTGCATCCGTTCGCGCCACGCATCGAGGCTCCACTCGCCCGCGCCGGCTACGGCCAGAAAGAGGAAGAGAAAGCAGTAGAGAACAGCCGGTTCGCCTTGGTTCAGGATCGGGAGCGGACCTTGTGGCGCGTGGGCCATAAAGTAAGCCACTGCCATCAGGCCTGATAGAATAAAAGATACCGGTCGCGTAAAAAGGCCGAAGATCAGCAGCAAGCCGCCGCCAAATTCGAGCACACCTGCCAGCCCCATCAGCGAAAACAGCTCCACTGGGCCGTGGCCGCCGGCCGGGAAGTTGAACAGCTTTTGCATGCCGTGCTGCATGAACAGAAAACCCGCTACAATGCGCAAAACACTGAGCATCCGGGAAGACCAGAGGTTGAGAGCAGGAGATGTAGTAGTCATAAGGAGAAAGCTAGGTGAACTCGCGTTTTAACGTAGCTCCTGCCTCAACGTTTCCCGCTTTGCCTGTATAAGGCAAGTAGGCGCGGTGCTACAGCGGCCGTTGCCGGAAGGAAAGAACCTTTTGCCTTACGGGCGGCAACACAATAATCAGCAGCAGCAACAACACGATGCCCACGCTCACCATGCCGTAGTAGCTCATGGAGTAGCGTAGCTGGCTCTGAACTTCGAGCGAGTTTTCCAGCAGGCGCGTGGCCACGCGTTGGGCTGAACCTAGGTCCATGCCTTTGCTGTGCAGGTTTTGCTGATAGCTCTGCAAGCGTGTGGTAAGTTGGCTGGTGCCCGGCAGCACTTCCTGGGCCAAGCGGTTGATGTTCTCGGTGCGCCAGTACAATTGAAAGAAGTTGACCAGGGCAATGGAGCTGATAAACCCAAGGTAGCGTGCCGTAACGGCCGTGTAGGAACCCGAAAGGCTAATAGCTGGCGGCAACGACGACAGCGTGAACACCGTGATGGGCACCATCAGCGTGCCGACGCCCAGCCCTTGCAGAAACAGCGGCGCTACAAAAACTCCCGGCCCTTGTGACGGCCCAAACAGGAAGTACATCCACACATGATACACCAGCAACAACGTGAAGCCCACGAGCCAAATGCCACGCACAGAGTAGTTGAGCAGCACAAACCGCACAGTCAGGGCCATTCCGATACCAATACCTAGCAACGTAGGCACCTGAAGGGCCGCTAGGTGCCAACCATCCATGCGCAACACGCCGGCAAAGTAAGCGGTGGCAATGCCCGTCGTGCCGCGAAAAAGGTAGAAGAGCAGGAATAGCAGCAGTCCGAGCCGGAAGTTGCGGAAACGCAGCACACCTAGGTTGATGTACGGCCGCTTCAGGTGCAACTGCCGCACCACGAAGAGCGCTCCGAACACTAGCGCCAATACCAATGACAACCGTATCGAATTGTCTTCCAGCCAGTACAGCTTTTGCCCGTACGATACCAAGTAGCCCAACGAGAGCAGCGTAACGGCAAAGAACAAAAAGCTAGGCCACTCCAGCTGATAAAGCGGAATGCGCTTCTTCAGCCGCACATTGTTCAGAATCAGGATTAGCAGCAGTGCGCCAGGCAACTGAATCAGGATATAGATCTGGTATAGCGTGGGGAAGGTGAAATACTCCAACACCGGACCCGCAATGGCCGTGCTCACGGGACCCGCCGTAAGCAGGGCGCCGTAGAAAACCGTGTAGCCCATAGCGCGCGCCCGCGAAGTATCGAGGCGTGAGAAAATGAGGGTAAGACAAGGGCTTCCTACCGTAGCGCCAATCACGCCCTGCACGAAGCGCAGAAACAGGAAAATGGGCAGCTCGTGCACCAGCGAGCAAAGCCACGTTACGAACACCAGCAGCGAAACGCTCAGGATGAAATACTGGCGCGAAAGCAAGTAGCTAGACAGCCGCGGGTCGAACGGGAAAAACGATACCAATCCCGCGTAGTAAGCTAGGATGGAAAACTGCACGTCGGCTGGCTCAATGCCGTAGTAGCCCGCCGCGTAGCTAGAGTAGCTAGCATACAAACCCAGCGGCGCGAAGGAAGGCAGCAGGGCCATAAAGAGCACCACCCGCACAAACCACTCGGGGGCCCACTTCTTAAAAATAGGTTCGGATTGTTCCATAGTAGCGACTGAATGAGTCGTTGACTTCGTGAGCTGAGAAACTGGTATTCTGCTGGGAGAATGGAAGAAACTCACCAGCTCACTAACTCGCCGAATCACTTCTCCACGGTCACGAGGGCGTTCATACCGGCGGCTAGCTGCACCGTTCTTTCGGACTTGTCGGTGAGCTGAATGCGCACGGGAATGCGTTGCGTCACCTTGATGAAGTTGCCCGTGGCATTGTCGGGCGGCAGCAGCGAAAAGCGGGCGCCCGTAGCCGGCGACAACGACTCAATACGGCCGTTGAACACTTGGTCCGGGTACGCGTCGGTCTTGATCTTCACGGGTTGGCCCACGTGCATGTTGCGCAACTGCGTTTCCTTGAAGTTGGCCGTCACCCACTTACCCGCGTCCTCGTTTACGATGTAAGCAAGGGGTTGGCCCGCCTGAATGAGCTGACCTTCCTGAATGGTTTGCCGGCCCATCTTACCGTCGTAAGGCGCCGTGATGATGGTGTAGGAGAGGTCTAGTTGGGCCTTCTGCAACGCCACCTGGCGGCGCTTCAGCTCGGCTAGCAGCACCGGCCGCTGGGCACGCACCTCACCCACCCGCGACAAAGAAGTGGCGTAGTTCCCTTTTAAAGCTTGGTAGTCGGAGCGGGCCACTTGCAAGGCCGTTTCCACGCGCTCAAATTGTTGCCGCGTCACGGCCTCGTCGGCCAGCAGCTGGCGGTAGCGGTTGTATTCCTTCTGCTGCTCTTCCAGACGGGCGCGGGCGGCCCCGATCTGCGCCTGGCTAGCTTGTGAAGTGCGCTGCGAGGTTTGCACGTTGCTGCCAAGCACTTCTAGCTGAGCTTGGGTGTTGGCCAGAGATGCTTCGGCCTCCGCCACGGGTAGCACGTAGTCGCGGTCGTCGAGAACAACGAGCGTATCACCGGCCTTCACAGCTTGGTTTTCCTTGTACTTGATTTTACGAATGTAGCCTGTCACTTTGCTGTTGATGGGGTTGATGTACTCCTCCACCTGCGCGTCGTTCGTTTCTTCGTACTGAAACAAGCGCCAGCCGATAACGCCGGCCCACACGAGCAGCGCCACAAACAGCAAACCCGCCAGCCACGTCGTGATGCGGGCAATGATGCGGTCGGCCCGCTTGCTGGAATTCTCAATCTTCGTTGCCATGCTGACTTATAGAGTGCCCAGGGCTTTTTGTAGTTGATAGTATTGGGTAGCCGCTTGTGCCTGCGCCGATACCAAGTCGAAGCGCGACTGAAGTAGCTGGTTATCTGCGTCGAGTAGGTCGGTGAGCAGGGCGAGCTGGTTGAAGTAGGTGCTGTTCACGATGCGGTAATTCTCCGACGCTTGCTGAATGTTCTGCTCCGCCACCCGAATGCGCTCTAGCGTTTCTTGGAAGTGCACGTAGGCCGTTTTTACCTCTTCGCGCTTTTGGTCCAGCACATGCTCTTCGGCTAGCTTTTGGCGCTCCAATCCTAGCTCGGCAGCCCTTTCGGCGTGTCGGTCGTAGTAGCGCCCCGTGATGTTGTACGACACCCGCACGCCTACTTCACCGAAGCTATACACCTGGGGCACAAAGGGGAAAGTCAGGCGGTTGGGAAAGTTGTAGCTGTAGCCCGCAAACATGCCCACCTGCGGGCGACGAATTACCTCGGTGCTTTCTAGTCGCAGTTGGCTGAGGCGCGTCTGTAAGCCCGCCACGCGCAGTTCGGGCGCCTGGCCTTGCGCTTGGCGTAGGTAATCTTCGTAGCTGCCAGTGAGCATAGCGGTGGCCGGCAGAATCTCTTCAGCGGGCACATTGAGCTGATCTTCCGGCACACCCATTAGGATGTTAAGGCGCTGGTTGGCCAGGATAATATTATTGTTGATTTCGGTGAGCAGCAGCTGTTGCCGCGAAGTTTGAAGCTCGGCCCGCAGCACGTCGCTGCGCAGCACCACGCCATTCTTATACAGCGACTGAATCTGGCGCAGGCGTCGCTCCGACTCCTTGATGTTGCTTTCCGTGAGGCCCCGGTACACGGTGTTACGCTTCAGATCGAGGTACACCTGCGCCACGCGCACCCGAATGTCGGCGCGCGTTAGGTTGAGGCGCTGCCCTTCCAGCTCGGCGTTCACGGCTTGGGTCTCAATCTGATTTTTGATGCGGCCGCCGGTGTACAGGTCCCACTCGGTGCTGAGGGCCGCGCTATACACGTGCGGGCTAGGGGGTACCGCCACCGACTCTGGGTTCTTAAGCCATTTCTTGGGCTCGTAGCCGTACAGGGCACCTAGGTAGGTGTATTCGCCGCGGGTGACTACGCGAGGCAGCCGCTCCGTCTGGCGGTCCTTTACAAGCTCTTGGCTAATAACGACTTGCTGGCGCTGTAGCTGAACCTCTTTGTTGTAGGTTTCGGCCTGTTGCCAAGCTTTATCTAGGGTAAGTACTAGTTGAGCTTGCGTATTTGGCTGCGCTTGAGCTTGGTAAGACGCTACTGTTAAGATAGTTATTGCCAAAATCCAGGCCCGACTTTGGTAGATCATTTCCATATTTTTTTATACGGAACAAAGGTAAATTGGCTTGGAGTGCGGCGCTTTTTCTAATTCGCCATAGATTTGCTGAAATCGGCCAAAACCTAGGTATGCTCACTACCGCGCAGTTTCTCCAACAAGTCATCGACATCGACAGCCGGCCGGCTTGCATGTTTGTGCAGCACGCCCGCACCGAGCACAACTACCCCATGCACCACCACCAGAAAGGGCAGTTTGTGTACGTGGAAGAAGGCCTGGCGTACCTCTACGCGCCCAACAAAACCTACTTCATTCCGGCCCGCCACTACGTCTGGATTCCGCCGCTGCTGGAGCACCGCGTGTTCGTGCAGTCGCCTCAGCATCTGCTGCATAGCCTGTGTTTTGCCGTTGACGACGACCTAGGTCATCCGTTCTACAGCACGATGGGCATTTACCCCGTCACCACGCTTTTGTACGAAATGCTGCTGTTCACGGAAAAGTGGGACGGCCACATCTGCCCCGACGACCACGACCAGTACCTGTTCCTGCAAACGCTGAAGATGATCTTGCCCAAGATCAGCCAGCACCCGCTGCCCATCGTGCTGCCCACCACCGACGATGAGCGCCTGCAACCGGTGCTGGCCTACCTCCACCAGAACCTAGGTGAGCCGCTGGAAGTGGCAGCCGTGGCGCGGCGGTTTGGCTTTAGTATGCGCAACCTGTCGCGCCTGTTTCAGCAGCGCATGAGTCTGTCGTTTGTGCAGTATCTGAAGCTTTGCCGCGTCATTGCGGCCATGGAGCAGATGCTGCAAACCAGTAAGAATATCAGCGAAATAGCCTATAGCGTGGGGTATAATAGCTTGTCGGCGTTCAGCAATACGTTCACGCAGCTGGTGCATTGTCGGCCCACCGAGTTTATGCTCCGGGAGCACAAGCACAGCAAGCACATGACGCGCCGCTAACGCTATAAACAACAAAGGCGACTCATCATTGAGCCGCCTTCGGTAAGAAACCTAGGTATTGATTCTTACTGCACTGCAATGCGACGCGTCACCATCCCTTCGGCATACTGCACTCGTAGCATATACACGCCCGCCGCTAACGCCGCTGTAGAAACGGTTAGCTCTGGTTGCGTTATGGCTTGGCTGTGTACAACTTTGCCTAGGGCATCTATGAGGCTGACATGCTGCGGCCGGGCTTTTGCTTCTAATTGCAGATGCAGCTCGTCGTGGGCTGGTACAGGCCACGCGGCAGTGCGGGCTGCCGTTTCAGAGCTAGCTACGCGCAGAACATTAGTGTCGAGCAAGCGCACCAGGCCACTGATGCCGGTGTTGGTGCCGACTTGCTCAAAAGAACCGGCGGCGATAATGGCGCCGTCAGGTTGTACGAGAATCTTCGAAACCAGGCCACTAGAACTGTCGAGGGGCCCATAAGCACTCACGAAGCTTGGGTCTGATGTGCCATTATCAAGCAAGCGGCTCATCAAACTCCTAGTACCTGGCGGTGGATTTGGAAATGCGACACTGCTCACTGTATTGATCAATAAACGACCGTTGGGTTGTATCACTAAGTGAGTAGGCGAGCCTAAATAACTTGAAATAGGGAAGGTATTATCACCGCGACCATTCGGAAGTAATCGTTGCAGATAGCTTAATCCACGAATATAAATTCGGTTTTCCTTATCAATCGCAAGTACATTGGGTGATTGTACAAAATAGTCTCCTAGGGGTGTGAAACTACCATCCAAAGTACCATCTGATAAAATTCGATGAATGTAGGGATTATAAGTAGAAGTGTTATTTATTGCTATGACAACCTTGCCATCGGGTTGCAATAGGATTTGGTTAGTACTAGCACCTTGGATTCCGGAAATGTACCTAAAGCTAGCATCTTCTTGGCCAGTAGTTGACAATAGTTGAACAAGGCTTTGCGGCTCCGCACTAGCGCCTCGCACATTAAATGTTCCGACAACCAAGATCCTGCCGTCTGGCCGTAGTACGATTTGCTTTACTTGGGGACGGTTAGTAGGAGTTAGGGGTAGCGTAGGTGGTGCGAAGGATTCGTCTATTGTGCCATCAGTTTGTAAGCGGCCAAGTACTAATCGGTTATTCCCCGCGAGTGTTGTAAAGCGTCCGCCTACTAGTACTTTGCCATCGGACTGCAATGCCAAGGCTAGCACCTGATCGTTAACGCGACAAGCGGCAGTGTAAGCCACATCCGGCGTACCATCAGCATTGAGGCGAGCAAGGTTGAGGGCCGGTACACCGTTGACCTCCGTAAAATCTCCCCCAATAATGTACTTGCCATCTGGCTGACGCACCACATCGTTGACTGTTCCACGAGAGGTTGTGCCAGAGCTATAGCGCACGAAGATGCGCGACGGCTGAAACGTAGGGTCAATGGTTGGCCCTTGCGCTTGGCTCTGATAGCTAGCTAGGGTCAATAAGCTAGTGCTTAATAGCAAAAAAGCTTTCTTAATAAATCGTGTTGGCATAGTAGAAACAAGAACAGAAGGTGGAATGATAGACTTATAAGGTGATTATTTGTAGATAGGAAAGGTTGCATATACTTATACTATTTTATCTTCATCAATCCACATTCTAGAAAGGGCACGTACGAAACAGCCGCTTAGCTCGTGTTAACAAACCGGATGGCATTTTCGTGGTTCGCCAAAGGTCAAGGCCCCACGAGGCTACTCCCTTTTCACCCCTTACCTTTGCCGGTACGATGATTCTGAAAGCTGAACACCTGATTAAGAAATACAAAGCGCGCACTGTGGTCAACGACATGTCGGTGACGGTGGAACAGGGCGAAATTGTGGGCTTACTGGGGCCAAACGGGGCCGGCAAAACCACCTGCTTCTACATGATGGTGGGCATGGTGAAGCCGAACGAGGGCAAGATTTTCCTCAACGACGAGGAAATCACGCGCCTGCCGATGTTTCAGCGGGCCCAGCGCGGCGTCGGCTACCTGGCCCAGGAAGCGTCCGTGTTCCGCGACCTGACGGTGGAGGAAAACATCCTGGCGGTGCTGCAAATGACCAACATGCCCAAGCAGGCCCAGCGCGACAAAGTAGAAGAGCTGCTTAATGAGTTCAGCCTCACGCATGTGCGCAAAAACCTAGGTCGGGTGCTGAGCGGCGGCGAGCGGCGCCGTACCGAAATTGCCCGCGCCCTGGCCGTCGATCCGAAGTTCGTGCTGCTCGACGAGCCCTTCGCCGGCGTCGACCCCATTGCGACGGAAGAAATTCAGGGTATCGTGGCCAAGCTCAAGCACAAGAACATCGGCATCCTCATCACCGACCACGACGTGAACTCCACGCTCAGCATCGTGGATCGGGCATATCTACTGTTTGAAGGCAAGCTGCTGAAAGCCGGCACCGCTGAAGAGCTGGCCGCCGACGAAGTCGTGCGCCGCGTGTACCTAGGCAAGAACTTCGAGCTAAAACGCAGAATTTAGGGTAGTTATCATTTAACAATTACCATTTAACAGCTTTTCAGTTACCAGTTACCATTCATTACTTATCAGTCGATATCTGCTACTATTCTCGTTCAAAACCGGAATCTGAACCGTCAACTCAGCGTGCAGGGCAGCAGTATTGCGTCAGAATGCGTATCAGGCCAATTACTAGTAACTGAAAAGCTGTTAAATGGTAAATGTTAATTGTTAAATGATAAATGAAGTCCTGAGCTGGGCCGTGCAGCGGCGACTGACTGCGATTGATCAGTTTCGCGACCACCCGCACGAGGCGCAAGCCGCCGTGCTGCGCTCGTTGCTGCACACGGCTCAGGCTACGGAATGGGGCAAGCGCTACGGCTTTGCTGATAACCTAGGTTCGCGGGAGTTTGCCCAGCGCGTGCCCTGCGCTGCCTACGAAGAACTGTACCCGGAGCTGGAGCGGGTGCTGCGCGGCGAAGCCGACGTGCTCTGGCCCGGCAAAGTGGAGTGGTTCGCCAAGTCGTCGGGCACCACCAATGCCCGCAGCAAGTACATCCCCGTTACCCGCGAGTCGCTGCACGACTGCCACTACCGCGCCGGTCGCGACATGACGGCCCTGGCCACGCACCTGTTTCCGGAAGCGCGCGTTTTGGGCGGCAAAACCCTTTCGCTGGGCGGCACGCACGGCCCCAACCCGCTGCGGCCCGATGATGCCGACTCGAGGGCAGGCGACGTGTCGGCCATCATCATGCAGAACCTGCCGACCTGGGCCGAGTTCATCCGCACGCCGCCGCTGGAGCTGGCTTTGCTCGACGAGTGGGAAGAGAAAATTGAGCGCATTGCCCGCCACGTGCAGCACGTCGACGTGACGGTGCTGGCCGGCGTGCCCACCTGGATGATCGTGCTGCTGCGCCGCGTGACGGAGCTGGCCGGCGCCCAATCCATCACGGAAGTGTGGCCCAACCTGCGCCTGTTTCTGCACGGAGCGGTGGCCTTTGGGCCGTACCGGGAGCTGTTTCATCAGCTCATTCCGGATGCCCGCATGCGCTACCTCGAAGTCTATAATGCCTCGGAAGGCTACTTTGCCGTGCAGGATCAGCCCGACTCCGAGGATATGCTGCTGCTGCTCGACCACGGCATTTACTACGAATTTATTCCCGCCGATCAGTTCGACGCCGAGCACCCGCAAACCCTGACGCTGGAACAAGTAGAGCTGCACAAGAAGTACGCGCTGGTAATCAGCACCAACGCCGGACTGTGGCGCTATAAAATCGGCGACACGGTGCGCTTCACCAGTCTGGCGCCTTACCGCATCCGCATCACGGGCCGCACCAAGCACTTCCTGAATGCCTTCGGCGAAGAAGTCGTGATTGAGAATGCCGAGGCAGCTGTGGCAGCGGCTTGCCAGGCCACGCACACCACCGTGCGCGATTTCACGGCCGCGCCCATCTACTTCGAAGCCTCCGACCATTCCCGCGGCGGCCACCAGTGGGTGGTAGAGTTCACCCAGCCACCCCGCGACGCGGCCGAGTTTGCCACCGTCCTCGACCAAACCCTGCGCCACCTGAACTCCGACTACGACGCCAAGCGCCACCGCGACATTGCCCTGGCGCCGCCCTTGCTCACGGTAGCACCCGCGGGCACCTTCGAACGCTGGCTGGCGGGCAAGGGCAAGCTGGGTGGTCAGCACAAGGTGCCGCGCCTGAGCAACTCGCGCGAGCTGATGGATGAGCTGCTCGGTATTATCTGATTGGTACTTTCAAATGATGCACCGTTGAGCTGACAGCTGGGTTTAACCCAGCATGAGCCGGAACGGAATATTTCAGGATTAAGACTGTAACCCGTTCGCCTGCTGAATATTGCACAGATTACAAATAATATTCTGCAGAGAATTTTTATAAACTAGTGAGGAACCAGAAATAGAATTATATTGTGTATTCGGCGTGCTATTTGCCTAATCCCCACTCTATGTCTGCTCCCACACCTACTGCCAAGCGTGCTTACGTTTCCCGTCGGAAGCGTCATTCCTCCACCCAGAATCCGTCTTCTGTCAGCAGCAAGCTGATGGTTGGCGTAATCGGGCTGCTCCTGCTGGGGCTGCTCGTCAGCTTGGGTATTATTGCTACCAACCTGGTCAGCCCAGCTTCCGCAGATGTGGCAGACAACGTGATAACCGTCGTTCCCACATCTGCCCAACCTAGGTAGCCGCTTTATCCGAGCCTGCCCAAAAAGCACAATGCTTCTGCTTCCCCTCGGTTTGGCCGGGCAGGGAGGCAGAAGCGTTGGGTTTTAGCAAACCTAGGTTTACTCGTCGAGAATGTTGCCAAACATATTGCCCAGTACGCTGCCGCTTTCCTTGTTAGCGTTGCTGCCGTTCGGCATGAGCGCCTGAATCAGCTTCTTCACGGGCATCGATTGCAGCCACACGCGCCCGGTGCCGCGCAGCGTAGCCAGCAGCAAGCCTTCCCCGCCAAAAATCATCGATTTGAGCCCACCGGCGCGGGCAATGCTGAAGTCGATACCCGGCTCGAAGGCCACCACGCACCCCGTGTCAACGCGCAGCAGTTCATTGCGCAGCTGCTTTTCGATGATGGTGCCGCCCGCGTGAATAAAGGCCTTGCCGTCGCCAGTGAGCTTTTGCAGGATAAAGCCTTCGCCGCCGAAGAAGCCCGCGCCCAGCCGTTGGTTGAAGTGAATGTTGATCTTGGTGCCCCGCGCTGCCGCCAAAAAGCCGTCTTTCTGCACGATCAGGCCGTTGGGCAGCGTACCTAGGTCTACGGGGATGATGGTGCCGGGATATGGCGCCGAGAAGGCCACCCGGCTCTTGCCGTAGCCGCCGCGGTGCGTGAAGTGCGTCATAAACAGCGACTCACCCGTGATCAGGCGCGTGCCAGCCGAAAATAGCTTGCCCAACACACTCTGGTCGGGCTCCGAGCCGTCACCCATCTTGGTTTCAAAAGCAATGGCTTCGTCCATGTACACCATGGCGCCGGCCTCGGCTACTACGGTTTCGTTGGGGTCTAGCTCAACTTCAAGTACTTGAATGTCATTGCCGATAATCTTATAATCGACGTCGTGGGAGCGCATGGTAGGAGAGGGTTGAAGTAAGGAGTTTTCCACTTCAAGTATAAGGAACTATGCCCGATCTTCGACCTTCTAAAACAACAATGCCACCCCGGTTTGGAGTGGCATCAACGGATGTAGCGCGAAGCTCAGGCTTCGCGTATCGTTGAACGATTACGTTAGCACGATAACCTAGGTGCCAGTCGTTCAACGATACGCGAAGCCTGAGCTTCGCGCTACAACCTAGCTTGCTATTCTTCCGGCAGGTTAGCCGTGGTATCGGCCGCTTCGGCGGCGGGGTCGGGGTCTTCCTTCTTGGACTTCTTGGCTTCCCGGCTGGTCCGGCGCATAAAGTCTTCGTCTGATTCTTCCGGCTCCGGAGCATCTTCCAAAGGAAACTCCTCATCTTCCTCGATCTTCTCGCCAAACTGCCCGTCGCGGTTCACCAGCTTTTTGTCGCGTACGTGGCGATTCAGGAAGGCATTCACCTCCTCAATGGAATACGTGGAGGTGATTTCGCCCAGCGGGTTCACCTTAATCTCAAACCCTTCCAACTCCTTATGAACGCGGGCTTTTTTATCGGGGTCAGCTTTCTTCTTATTGCTGTTCGTGGGTTTCTTGGCCATGAGTGACGAGGATAAAAAGTGTCAACTACCTAGGTGTCGCAGCAGCCGCACTGGCAAGTGGGCGCCTGGCTACCTGGCTAGTACGCAGCCTTCTGCCTGCGGGATGTCTGAAGTTATGCGCGAAGACGCTACGTCAAAATCTGGTAGCCAATCGGCTTGAAGGCGTAGTTGTTCGACATCTCCGCGGAACACGCCGTCATGCCGATCAGCAAATCGGTTTTGGCTTCCAGCACCACGTAGTCGCCCGCTTTGCTTTTCGGCGGCAGCACATCTATTCTTCCGGTTTCTCCGTCCACCGTTACGTGCATGAAAATGTTGAAGCAGATCGGAATGGCGTCGGGGCTGATGCCGTACTCTTTTAGCGCCTCGCACAAGTTGCCGAAACACCCGCGGTGCGGATGCGTGTGGCCGTAGATGATGCGAAACGTATCGGCGCTGCATGGCGTGAGCAGGAAATCGTGCCGACCGACGGTGTCTTCCACTAGCTCAAACATGATGTTGCTGCGGTTGGAGTAGAACGGGTGTCCTTTGGTCAGGAAGATTGTCTCGGCATAGTCGATGGTGCGCCCCGAGGAAAGGTACTCGGCTTTGTCGGCCAGGTTATAGCACACAAAATCGGATACCTGCTTGCCCTCAATGTCTACTACCTTGAGCCGCTGGCCTTTGCGCAACACAAAGGCGGTGCCGCTACGCGGCGGAATGATGGTTAACTGCTCCATGTTGGCTTAAAAAAGGGCATTTCCAGGATTCGTCGTAGGCCTTGCCGCTGTACTGATAAACTTCCGATGCTTGTCCGTAATCCTGAAGCATGGGGTTGATGGAACCCGAATACGCCACGTCGCGGGTTCGGATGGTATTGCGGATGCTGTCGTAGCGGCCGTTGGTACGAATTTGCTCGAATTGCGCGTGCGGATTGAACACGAGGGTCGGGTAGGCAAACTGCCGCGCCAACCGTGAGCTGCCGGGGTGCAGCCCAATCACGAAAAAGGCTTCTTCCTTAAGGCTAAAGCTAAAGTCGGGCGAGGCTGGGTCGGCTACCACCCGCTGGTCGTAGCCGTACCGCCGGGCATCCAGGTTGGAGATGGACTGCATTCGCTGCCAGAACAGCTCTTCAAACAGTGCTTCGTTCGGCTCTTCCGGCCCTTTGAAGATGATAGCCGCGCTATGATACAGCTTATCCGACTGCCGGTAGGTGTCTACAAAGTTGTAGAGGAACTCCAGAATGGCCGTATCATCCTTGGGGCATGCCAGGTGGTCAACCACCAGGCATTGTAGCTGCTGAAAGGTGAAAGCTGTTTTGGCAGCTACGCACGGGAAATCTTTCTTATTTATAAAAGAAAGATATTGCTCAGTATATATATCGTTGTGATTGTCAGGCATGTTGAAACCCTTGCTGGGAATAAGAACCAGGAATAAGTAAATTATCCTGATTAAGTCTTACGCAAGAATTCACTCCGATGTTGACGAGCTTAAGTTACTTGGCTTGCGTTTAGGACCTAGCCTTTCCGGTTGTGCTTAAAAAGGTACTTGTTGGTAGTAACTACCTATAACCGCATAACTGCTTAGCTGAGCAGTATTTATTCAACCGCTGGACATACGAGTTGTTCCAAAAATTATAGCATCTTACCAGCCGAGCTACTGCGTTTTAACCGTAATTATCACAAAATCATATACAATACAGGAATGGCTTTAGATGAATCCGTTTCATACCTAGCTATCCACAAAGCAGATAAAACAGAAACGCCCGGCAGCAATGCCGGGCGTTTCTGTTTGGTACCATCTGTTTAATGCGCCTCAAGCCACCGCTTGGAAAGCTAGGCTGGCAACTGGCTCACTGCTAGCTCAATACGCTCGGCAGTTTCCTGCGTGCCCAAAATACTCATAATGTGCATCAGGTCGGGGCCGGCGCCGGCGCCCGTCACGGCTACGCGCAACGCTTGCAGCACCTGACCGATCTTGATGCCTTGCTGCTCCAGCACCTGCGAGAGCAGCGCCTTGATGCCGTCGGGCGTCGTATCGGCAGCCGTGGGCAGCGCCTTTGCGAATTCTGTGAGGCCGCCTGCTACCTGCGCGTTCCACTTCTTGCTGATTACCTGCTGATCGTAGCTGGTGGGGCGCTCGAAGAAGAGTTGCGCTTCGCGGGCCAGGTCGGCGGGGAACGTGGCGCGTTCCTTCACCAGGCCAGCAATCTGCTCTAGCTTGTCAGCCGGAAAATCAACGCTGATGCCTTGCTCGTTGAGCGCCGTGAGCAAGTACTGAGCTAGCTCCGCGTCGGGTTTGGCCCGCAGGTATTGCTCGTTGTACCAACGCACTTTGTTCTGGTCGAAGCGGGCCGGCGACTTGCTCACGCGCTCAATCGTGAAGGTGTCGATCAGCTCCTGCATCGTGAACAGCTCCTGCTGCGTGCCGGGGTTCCAGCCCAGGAAAGCCAGAAAGTTGATGAACGCTTCGGGCAGGTAGCCGCCTTCACGGTAGCCGCTGCTCACCGTCGGCTGGCCGGTTTCGGCATCGGTGCCGTGCCATTCCAGCGGAAAGACCGGGAAACCTAGCCGGTCGCCGTCGCGCTTGCTGAGCTTGCCGGTGCCGTCGGGCTTGAGCAGCAGCGGCAAGTGGGCAAACTGCGGCATGGTGCTTTCCCAGCCAAAATAGCGGTACAGCAGCACGTGCAGCGGCGCCGAGGGCAGCCATTCTTCCCCCCGAATTACGTGGGTGATTTCCATCAGGTGGTCGTCCACGATGTTGGCCAGGTGGTAGGTCGGCATGCCATCCGACTTCATCAGCACTTTGTCATCAATAGCCGACGAGTGTACCACCACCCAACCGCGAATTAGGTCGTTGAAGCGCACTTCCTCCTTGCGCGGCACCTTCAGGCGAATCACGTAGAGCGCGCCGCTATCCAGCAGCTGCTTTACCTCGTCTTCGGGCAAGGTGAGCGAGTTGCGCATCTGGCTGCGCGTGATGGAGTTATACTGTGGGTTCGGTACTTTGGCGGCCGTCAGGCGGGCGCGCAAAGCGTCGAGTTCTTCGGGTGTATCAAAGGCGTAGTAGGCGTGGCCGCTGTCAATGAGCTGCTGGGCGTACTGCATGTACATGGGCTTCCGCTCGCTCTGCCGGTAGGGCGCGTGCGGGCCGCCCACCCAGGGGCTTTCGTCCAGCTCGATACCACACCACTCCAGGCTCTGCCGGATGTAGTCTTCCGCGCCGGGCACGAAACGATTCTGGTCGGTATCCTCAATGCGAAGCAGCATCTTGCCACCTAGCTTGCGGGCCAGCAAGTAGTTATATAGCGCAGTGCGCACGCCGCCAATGTGCAGCGGACCAGTAGGGCTAGGTGCAAAACGCACCCGTACTTCTCTCTCCATACAAATAGGTCGCGGCCTCAATCAGTCAAAAACCGCGGTGCAAAGGTACGAAATGGTGAGGTGGTGCAGTGGTGAAATGGTGAGTTTAACCTGTTATGCTTCGCTTACGGCACCAAAACATCAAACTCGCCATTTCACCACTGCACCATCTCACCGTCTGCGAAAACCTAGGTAGAGCACCAGTCCGAGCAGCGTAATGCCGCCGCGGATTGCCCAGGCGACGCTGGGGCCCCATTGGTCAATCCACGTCAGCAGCATGTGGTGGAGGCCAAAAAAGGGCAGCACTAAGGATACTAAACCAAACAAAAACAGGCCAAGTCCGAGCTCTTTCATGAGGTGAAGTGGTGAGATAGTGAGTTAATGAGATAAACAGTAGATGCTCGCGCAGCTACGTTTCCACACTGACTCACTCTTTTTTTTCATCTCACCACCTCACCACCTTACTACTTCACCGCAATGCAGGAGATTTCTACTTGCACGTCCTTGGGCAAACGGGCTACTTCCACGGTTTCGCGGGCTGGGGCGTAGTCGGCACTGAAGTAGCTGCCGTAGATTTCGTTGATCAGGCCAAAGTTACCTAGGTCTTTCACGAAGATGGTGGCCTTCACTACATCGGTGAGCGAGTAGCCGGCTGCCCCCAGCACGGCTTGCAGGTTGCGCATTACCTGGTGCGTTTCGGCCGCAACATCGCCGTTGCCAACTAGCTGGCCGGTAGTATCCAAGGCAATTTGGCCCGAGAGATAAATGGTGTTGCCCGCCTGAATAGCCTGGCTGTAAGGCCCAATTGCAGCAGGTGCCTGATCGGAGTAAATGATGGTGTTGGCCATAGAAAGGGAAGTCAGATGTATTAATAATGGGGTACGCAAAGTAAGAACCTAGCTGTCATTCCGAGCAGTGCGAGGAACTCGGTTAATAACCTAGGTAGATAACCTCTGATTCTTCGCGCTGCTCGGAATGACGGCTAGCACGTAAAAAAAGCCGCTCGGTTTCCCGCAGCGGCTTTCTCAAAAGATTTGATTACCAGAAACCTAGCTTACTCCACCGTCACCGATTTCGCCAGGTTGCGGGGCTGATCGACGTTGCAGCCGCGCAGCACGGCAATGTGGTAGGAGAGAAGCTGCAACGGAATTACTGATACCAGGGGCATCAGCGCCTCGCTGGTAGCAGGCACTTCAATCACAAACTCAGCCATTTGCGGAATAACGGTGTCGCCTTCCGTAATAACGGCGATAATGCGGCCCTTGCGGGCTTTCACCTCCTGAATGTTGGAAACGACCTTCTCGTAGGAACTGTCCTTGGTGGCGATAACCACAACCGGCATGTTCTCGTCGATCAGGGCGATAGGGCCATGCTTCATCTCGGCGGCCGGGTAGCCTTCCGCGTGGATATAGCTGATTTCCTTGAGCTTCAGCGCGCCCTCCAAAGCTACCGGGAAGTTGTAGCCGCGACCTAGGTACAGGAAATTCGGTACATCTTTGAAGATTTCGGCAATCTGCTCAATCTCCGTGTTTAGCGACAGCGCCTGCTCTACTTTCGCCGGAATGTTGCTCAGCTCCACCATCAGCTCGCGCAACTTGGTTTCGGAAAGCGTGCCGCGCTTGTGACCCACAATCATGGCCAGCAAGGTGAGCACCGTTACCTGGGCCGTGAAGGCTTTGGTAGAAGCCACCCCGATTTCCGGGCCAGCGTGGGTGTACGCACCGGCATCTGTAGCGCGGGCAATACTGGAACCCACCACGTTGCAGATACCAAAGATCGTAGCGCCTTTGCTCTTGGCTAGCTCGATAGCTGCCAGCGTATCAGCAGTTTCACCCGACTGCGAAATAGCAATAACGATGTCGCGCTCGGTGATGATGGGGTTGCGGTAACGGAATTCCGACGCATATTCCACTTCCACCGGAATACGGGCCAGGTCTTCCAGCAAGTATTCGGCTACTAGGCCCGCGTGCCACGAAGTGCCGCAAGCCACGATGATAATGCGCTGAGCATTGACGAACTTCTGTTCGTAGGCGCGAATGCCGCCCATGTTCAGGTGGCCGGCTTCCATCTCCAAACGGCCTCGCATTGAGTCCAGAATGGATTTGGGCTGCTCGAAGATCTCCTTCAACATGAAGTGCTCGTAGCCACCTTTCTCGATGCTGTCCAGCTCTAACTCCAGCTTCTGAATATACGGGGTCTGGTGGATGTCTTCCTTGGTGCGGATATCGAGCTTGCCGTCGCGGATAACCGCAATTTCGTGGTCGTTTACGTAAACAACCTCGTTGGTGTACTCGATGATCGGAGTGGCATCGGAAGCCAGGAAAAACTCATCCTGCCCGATACCAATCACCAGCGGCGAGCCTTTGCGGGCGGCAATCAGCTGGTTGGGCTCGTCGCGGCTAAGCACCACAATGGCGTAAGCACCAACTACTTCGTGCAAAGCTAGCCGCACGGCTTCTTCCAGCGAGCAGTGGTTTTGCTGCTGAATCTCCTCAATCAGATTCACGAACACTTCTGTGTCCGTATCCGAATGAAACTCGTGGCCTTGCTGCTGCAAGTGCGTTTTCAGGGCCGCGTAGTTTTCAATGATGCCGTTGTGAATAATGGCAATCCGCTCGGAGGTCGAGTAGTGCGGGTGGGCGTTCGTGTCGTTTGGCTCACCGTGTGTCGCCCAGCGGGTGTGGCCCATGCCCACCGTGGCGTGGGTGTTCTTTTCAGCAATAAATGCTTCCAGCTCCTTTACCTTGCCCTTCTTCTTATATACGCTCAGCGTGCCATTAAGCAGCGCAATACCGGCTGAGTCGTAGCCACGATATTCGAGGCGGTGTAATCCTTTGATAATAATAGGACAGGCTTCACGGTGCCCGATGTAAGCGACAATTCCGCACATGCTATGTCAGAAAAGAAGAGGTGATAAAAAGGGGGAAAGGACCTGCCGGTCTCAAAGGCCGTGCCGCAATAATACGGTGCCAATGCTCATCATAACGCAGACGAATATACGACAAATCTTCCGGCGCTAATGTTCCGGAGAAAGCGGGGAGCCGTGAAACTCAGGATAATACGTTGAGCTGCCTCTAATAGAGTTACATAACGAAGTTATATATAAAGCTGTGCTGTTGTAGCCTCACTCAATCACAAGACTGTGCTTACCGACTATTACCGCCCAAAAAGCTAGCTTGCTTTATACCCGCTGTAAATAAAAACTCCGTAGCCGACCGTTGGAACAGTACGACTACGGAGAATAGGTAATATCGGGGGTAAGCTAGGTTAGCTAGCTAGCTCGTTATAGAGGTCGTAGTAGGAAGTGAGCGGGTTTTGGTCGGCGCCAACCTGCGCGAACCGGCATTTCTGCGAGTACTCAGCGAACAGTGCGCTCAGATTGTCGCTGAAGTCTTCGTCCGACTTCTGCACCGAGTCGGCGTACTCCATGCCTACTTTGATGAAGCCATCGAAGTCAGCCGACTTCAAGGCGGCTAGCATTTCATCATCAATATCGAGCATTTTAGCCTTCTCGATGATGTCGCCGTCAAACTTATGCTTGAACTCGTTGTTGTAGACCGTGAAAACGGATTTGGCGTCCTTGAAGATGGGGTCCTTCTTGTAGGTCGTCTTCAGGTACATCGGAATCAGGCCGGTCATCCAGTCGTTGCAGTGAACGATGTCGGGTGCCCAACCTAACTTTTTCACGGTTTCCAGCACGCCTTTGCAGAAGAAGATAGCACGCTCGTCGTTGTCGGCGTGAAACTTATCGTTCTTGTCAACCAGCACCGACTTGCGGTGGAAATAATCTTCGTTATCGATAAAATACACCTGTAATTTCGCGTTCGGAATCGAGGCTACTTTAATGATGAGCGGCTTTTCTTCCTCTCCCACGGCGATATTGATGCCCGATAACCGTACTACTTCATGCAGGCGATTCTTGCGCTCGTTAATGATACCGAAACGGGGTACGAAAATGCGGATCTCCATCCCCATCTCCTGCATCCCCTGCGGCAACATCCGCAGAAACTCCGCTACCTTGGTGGTCTGCAAAAAAGGATTGATTTCCGTGGCAGCATAGAGTATTCGCAGCTTGGACATAATGGGTAGTTTCGTGTGGTTGAGAAAGGACAACACTTTGGGTGCACAAAATTAAACAAATTTGAGGGAAATTTCAACTAAACCCATTTGGCCTTCTGTGTCAACCACTACTTTACCCATGCAGATCCTGCAATCTGCCACTGCCTTGCAAGCCCAAACGGAAGCTTGGCGCCAGCAAGGTTTACGCATCGGACTGGTGCCCACGATGGGGGCGCTGCACGAAGGCCACTTGCAACTCGTGCGCGCCGCCGCGCAGGAAAACGATGTAGTCGTCACCAGTGTCTTCGTAAATCCAACGCAATTCAATAATGCTGAAGACTTTCGATTGTATCCGCGCTTGCCCGAGGCCGATGCCGCACTGCTAGGGCCGGCCGGTTGCACGGCCTTGTTTTTGCCGGGCGTCGAGCAGATGTACCCGGCGCCCACGCGGCTACGGTTCGACTTCGGCCCCCTGGAGCAGGTGATGGAGGGCGCTTTTCGGCCCGGCCACTTCAGCGGTGTGGCTACAGTCGTGAGTAAGTTGTTTCACTTGGCGCGGCCGCACCGGGCCTATTTCGGGCAAAAAGACTTGCAGCAGGTGACCATCGTTCGGCAGATGGTGGCCGATCTGTCGTTTGATCTGGAGGTAATTTCTTTCCCAACGGTGCGCGAGGCTGATGGCTTGGCCATGTCGTCGCGCAACCGCCGCCTCACGCCCACCGACCGGACCCATGCGCCGCGCCTTTATCAGGCCTTGCAGCTAGCCGCCGAGCAGCTGCGCGCGGGCCAGTCGCCCGCTGCTGCCCGGCAGGCCGCCATTGACTACCTAGGTCAGGAGCCGGCCATTAAGCTGGAGTACCTGGAAATATCGGATGCTCAAACCTTGCAGCCCGCCCCCGAGCAACCAGCACCGGGGCAGCCCTTGGCTATCTGTTTGGCTGCCAGCCTCGGTGATGTGCGCCTGATTGATAACGAAGTGGTGAGTTGATGACATAGTGATGTGGCGAGTGACTCACTATATCATCATGTCGCCAACTCACCACTTCGTATCTTTGTCAGCTTTATTTTCAGCTGCTTTTCAATCATGCATATTGAAGTTCTTAAGTCTAAGATTCACCGGGTTAAAGTCACGCAAGCCGAGCTGCACTACGTAGGCAGTATCACCATCGACGAAGACCTACTCGACGCAGCCAACATGGTTGAGAATGAGAAGGTAACGATTGTGAACGTGAACAACGGTGAGCGTTTCGAAACCTACACCATTCGCGGAGAGCGGGGCTCGGGCATGATCTGCCTGAACGGACCCGCTGCGCGCAAAGTAGCCGTCGGCGACATCGTCATTATCTTCTCCTATGGCTTCGTTGACTTCGCCGAGGCGCGGGCGCACAAGCCCACGCTCGTCTTCCCCGATCAGCACAACCGTCTGACCTAGAGAAGCATCCGTAAGCAAGGCGCTTATAAAGAGTAGTGCTTTCTTGCTTTCTTACTATCCTACCTTTCTTTATGTAATATTAAGCCGCAGAACCTAGCCTCACGGGCTAGGTTCTGCTGTTGGCTTTCTACCTGATTAGTAACCAAGCAACCTGCCGTTAATGAAACAGCTTGTTACCATTCTTAAATATGCGTTGCTGCTCTCCGTATCGGGGCTGCTCATGTGGTACGCGGTGCAGGGGCAAGACCTAGGTTTGATCGGGCAGAGCCTGCGGGAAGCCAACTATTCGTGGCTGATTGTTACGATGTTGCTATCGGCAATGGGTTACTTCAGCCGGGCCTACCGCTGGAAGATGCAGATCGATCCGACGGGCTACAAACCTTCTTATTGGGATGTGTACCACGCCATGATGGTGGGTTACCTAGCCAATATGGTGCTGCCGCGCATGGGAGAGGTTATCCGGTGCTCGGTGTTGCAGCGCACCAGCCAGGTGCCCGTGCAGGTGTCGTTGGGCACGGTTGTTACTGAGCGGGTTATCGACGTGATGGTGCTGCTTGGGTTGCTCGGTGCTACGTTGCTGCTCGACTTCAAAACCTTCTGGACCTTCGTGACCGATAAGATTCTAGGCGGGCGCTACGATGAGCTGGCGCGCAATCCGACGCCCTTGCTGGTGGCAGGCCTGATTACGCTGGTGCTGCTGGCTGGCCTGCTATACACGCTGTTCCGGAACCTGGAACGGCTGCGGCAAAACGCCTTGTTCAATAAAGGTGTCGTCTTTGTGAAAGGCCTGCTGGCGGGCGTATTCAGCGTGCTGAAGCTGGAAAACAAAGGCTTGTTCCTGTTCCATACATTCTTCACCTGGGCGGTGTACTACCTGATGGACTACCTGGCTTTTGCCTGCTTTCCAGCCACTTACAACCTAGGTATGCGGGCCGGCCTGGCGGTTCTCACCTTCGGGGCGTTCGGTATGGCTGCGCCGGTTGCGGGTGGCATTGGCCCGTTCCACGTCATGGTACAGGGCATTCTGCTGGCGTATGGCGTTAGCAAGGATGCCGGCATTGCCTACGCGCTGGTGGTGCACGGCTCCCAAACGCTGCTGGTCGTGCTGATGGGCGGTATCAGCTTCGCCGTGAGCATGATTAAATCGGGGCGCTCGGCGCGAGCCTTAGCTGCTGCTCCTCTCACCGTAGCTTCGCCCATCGATGTGGAGTAAAGACAAGATTTTCAGCCGCTCCGATATTGGTTCGGTCGCCGCTGAGTGGCGCGCTCAGGGACGCCGCGTGGTGTTCACCAATGGCTGCTTCGACCTGCTGCACCTAGGTCATGTGGACTACCTGGAAAAAGCCCGGCACCTGGGCGATGCGCTGGTAGTTGGGTTGAATACCGACGTTTCGGTAAGCTGCCTCAAGCCCGGCCGGCCGCTCCAGGATGAAACCGCCCGCGCCCGCATCCTAGCTTCGCTGCTGTTCGTGGATGCGGTGGTGCTGTTCGGGGAGCCCACGCCGCTGGAGCTGATTAGGCAGGTGCGGCCCGACATTCTGGTGAAGGGCGACGATTACGCAATCAGCGGAATTGTAGGCCACGAATTTGTGTTAGAGAACGGTGGACAGGTTCTGACCGTACCGTTGGTAGCGGGCTACAGTACCACCCGCATCGTGGAGCGCATCCGCGAACAACTCTAAACTCTCTCTTCCATGTCTGGCTTTCCGATTTTTCCTTTTCTGATTCTGATGATGGTCGTGAGCTGGTTGATCCAGTGGCGATTAAAGAGCAAAATGGCGCAGTACGCGCAGGTTGGTTTGCAAGCGGGCCTTTCCGGCCGCCAGATTGCCGAACTGATGCTGGCCGACCACGGCATCACCGACGTGCGGGTTATCTCCACGGAAGGTCGCCTGACCGACCACTACAACCCAGCCGATAAAACCGTGAACCTCAGCGAAGCCGTGTACGAAGAGCGGAGCGCCGCCGCCGCCGCTATTGCCGCCCACGAGTGCGGCCACGCCGTGCAGCACGCCACCGCCTACAGCATGTTGCAGTTCCGCTCGGCAATGGTGCCGGCCCTGAGTGCTGTATCGCGCTTTATGCCGTTCGTACTGATGGCTGGCGTACTGATGATTCGCACGACCGTGCTGCCCCTAGGTATTGGTATTGCGCTGTTTGCTCTCACCACGCTGTTCAGCTTTGTCACGCTTCCGGTTGAGTTTGATGCCAGCCGTCGAGCCCTGGCCTGGATTGATCGTCGGGGCATCGTAACCACGCAGGAGCACGCTATGGCGAAAGATGCGCTGTGGTGGGCCGCCATGACCTACGTAGTTGCTGCGCTGTCGTCGTTGGCTACGCTGCTCTACTACGTGAGCATCTTTATGGGCGGCCGCGACCGTCGCTAACCTAGGTTCTCTGCTCAAATGCTTCGGCCGCTTTGCTCAACGCGAAGCGGCCGTTGTTTTTGAATTCTTCAAGAATGTCTTAGGCCTAGCAGGACCTAGGTTTGGTTGGATAAAAGTATGCATGCCGAAGAAAAATACGGGCAATTGCTCTAACCTGCGGAATCTCCAATTATTTTTGATGGACAGCAGCACCACCACACAACAGGCTGTTGTTTTACCCACCCAACGTACCCGTTATGGATTTTCAACTCACAGAAGAGCAGCTCGCCGTGCAGGCTGCCGCCCGCGACTTTGCTCAGAGCGAGCTTTGGGCCGGTGTAATTGAGCGCGACGAGCACCAAAAATTCCCGACCGAGCAGATCAAGAAGATGGGCGAGCTAGGTTTCCTGGGCATGATGGTGAGCCCGGAATACGGCGGCAGCGGCCTCGATACGGTGTCGTACGTGCTGGCTATGGAGGAAATCTCCAAGGTTGATGCTTCCTGCTCCGTTATCATGTCGGTGAACAACTCGCTCGTTTGCTGGGGCTTGGAGAAATACGGCACCGAAGAACAGAAGCAGAAGTACCTGACGCGCCTGGCAACTGGCGAAATCATTGGCGCTTTCTGCCTCTCCGAGCCGGAAGCCGGCTCCGACGCCACCATGCAGCGGACCACCGCCGAAGACAAAGGCGACCATTATCTGCTGAACGGCACCAAGAACTGGATAACCAACGGCAGCTCGGCTTCCGTGTATCTGGTCATTGCCCAAACCAATCCGGAATTGAAATCTCGCGGCATCAATGCGCTGATCGTGGAGAAGGACACGCCGGGTTTTGCCATCGGGCCGAAGGAAAACAAGCTAGGTATTCGCGGCTCCGACACACACTCGCTCATGTTTACGGACGTGAAAGTGCCTAAGGAAAATCGTATTGGCGCCGATGGTTTCGGGTTCAAGTTTGCCATGCAGGTGCTGGCCGGCGGCCGCATTGGTATTGCGGCGCAGGCCCTAGGTATTGCCTCCGGCGCGCTGGAGCTTTCGCTGAAATATGCTCAGCAGCGGAAAGCTTTTGGGGTGGAAATAGCTAAACATCAGGCTATTCAGTTTAAGCTGGCGGATATGGCCACCAACATCGACGCCGCACGCCTTTTGTGCCTGAAAGCCGCCAACGATAAAGACCAGCACCTAGACTATGGCAAGTCGGGCGCGATGGCGAAGCTGTTTTCTTCGAAAGTTGCAATGGACACCGCTGTAGAAGCCGTGCAGATTCATGGTGGCTATGGTTTTGTCAAAGATTACCACGTCGAGCGCCTGATGCGCGACGCAAAAATTACCCAGATTTACGAAGGCACTTCTGAGATTCAGAAAATTGTAATCTCGCGGGAATTGCTGAAGTAGCGTTTAACCTGTTTCAAATTCAGAATATTTGCACTAAACCCAGCCGAAAAACGGCTGGGTTTTCGTTTTTGTGAATTTTTATATCTTATTTTGCATTGTCTAAACCAGACACCACCCCGAACCCGTTATATTCCATCATACCAGCCACACTCCGAATATGGAAGATTATAATAAAGTCATAGAGTCGCTCGGCGTGCGCTACATCAAGGCGAAGAACCTGGTGTTGCAGCAGCCCTTCACGGTGCGCAACTACTATGATGTTGGTAACAACCTCATTTTGTTGCACAAAGGCCGTGTTTCCTTTGGTGAAGAAGAGCAGGTAGTCGAAGAAGGAGAGATGCTGTTCATCCCCGGCGGTCGTGCTACGAAGGTAAGCTATGGCAACATTAGTAATAAGAGTATCACGAACGACGATCTGATTAGCAATAAGGATAAGTTCTTTCACTCCAACACTGACCTAGATCTGATCGGCGACGCCGAAGAAAGCCACAGCCACGTAAGCTTCGAGGCCAAGGTATTCGACTCCGTCAACTTCTTCGCCTCGCTCGACGTACCAGCGTTCCTAATTACCGGCAACTCGAAGCTAGCTAACCTGGTCATTAAAGTTGTGGAGGAAAGCCTCCAGGATCTACCAGGCCGCGAGCGTCTCATCACGATCTATACTGAGAACATCGTAGTAGAGATCGTGCGCTACATCTTGAAGAACAAGATGTTTGTGGAGCAACTGGCTACCAACAGCACGTACTTCAAAGACCCACGTCTCATCGACCTGTTCAACTACATCAAGGAGAACATCGGTGGCGACCTGTCCAACAAGGTGCTTTCGAGCGTTGCCAACGTATCGGAAGACTATGTAGGTCAGTACTTCAAGATGCTCACCGGTATCAACCCGCAGGACTACATTGAATACCAGCGGATGGAACGCGCCGTATTCCTGCTGCGCACGACCAAGAAGAGCATCCGCGACATCGGCAAAGAGGTAGGCTACAAAGACACCGCGTATTTCTGCCGTCGCTTCAAAATGATGTTCGGCATTCCGGCCGGCAAGATGCGCCGCCGCGAATCGGCCATGAACATCTAGGTAGCTGTTTCTGAACCACGGATTCGACGGATTGTTTGGATCCCACGGATTTCGTGGGCCTTGAATTTCGATAGAGAAGAGACAACATTTACTGTAAAAAGCAGAGAGGCCTCCCATCCGGGAGGCCTCTCTGCTTGTGTATGCCTGCGAAACCTAGGTTGTCAATCGTCCACAAAACCCACGGAATCCGAAAAACTCGCAGGAATCTGTGGTTCAGACGGCTTTCAGCACCGTATTAAAGGTGTGGACAACCTTGGATACCTCACCCAGGAATTCCGGTGCCTTCTCGATCTGATTGCCAATCACGATAACATCGGCGCCGGCCGCCAGGGCGGCTTGGGCTTTCTCGGTGGTGTTGATGCCGCCGCCAACCAGCAGCGGGACTTCTACGGCCTGGCGTACGGCCCGGATCATGGCCGGCGACACGGGGTACATGGCGCCGCTGCCGCCATCCAGGTACATCAGGCGCAGACCTAGCTGCTCGCCGGCCATGGCAGTGCAGGCCGCAATGCTAGGTTTGTCGTAGGGCAGCGGCGTCGTGTTGCTCATGTAGCTAGCCGTCGTCTGGCGGCCCGTATCGACGAGCATGTAGCCAGTGGGCAGAATCTCCAGGTTGCTGGCGCGTAGCAGCGGCGCGGTGATGACGTGCTGACCGATCAGAAAATCGGGGTTGCGACCCGAAATCAGCGACAAAAGCAGGATACCATCGGCCTGGGTATCGAGGTGCAGGCTGTGGCTTGGGAAAAGCAGCACTGGAATAGCGCTACGGCTTTTGATAAAACGAATGAGCGACGCCTGGTGCGAACTCGTCACCAGGCTGCCGCCCATCAGAAAGTAATCAACAGAATGTATTTCAGTTAGCTCCAACAAACGCTGGCAGCCCGCCTCGTCCAAGTGGTCGGGGTCGAGCAGTACCGCCAGAGATTTCTGGCCGCGTGTCCGGCGTTTGCTAAGGGCTTCATAGAGGCTGGTGAGGCGCATCCGCGTCGTCGTGGAAGGTAAATTCGATGTCTTTCGTCTCGGGTTCCGCAGTTGCGTGCGGCGCCGAAGACGCAAGGTCGGAATTTTTAACCACAGGCATATATTCTCCTACTTTCTTCGCCACGTACGCCATCAGCACGGCCGTCACCTGCGCCATCAGCAGCTTGCCGGTATCCGACTCCAGGAAGGAGTGGAACGTGGAGGTTAGGAAGGAAGGCGAATCATCCTCTTCGGGCGCAGGCCGACTCTTTTTATTGAACGAGGAAGAGGGCAGACGACGCGCATCGTCGTAGGGTAGCGGCGGAAATGGATCTAAGTCGGTGTGGTACACATCCGGGGCTAGGTGGGCGCGCTCGTGCGGCTGCGCGGAGTAGCCACGGTAAGCTGCACTGCCTGAGCCAAAGCCAAAATCGTCGGCCAGCGACGTGTCGGCTTCGGTGTAGTGGTGCAAGTTCCGGTTCTTCTTGGCTCGGGATTTTGCTTTCAGCCGATGAATGGTCGATTCCTCCTCTTCATCGTGCTTGGAAGACTTTCTGCTGCGGAAGATCTTGGAAATTAGCCAAACGCCACCCGCAATACCAGCCCCAATCAGTACTTTTTTGCCTACTTCCTGTGTTTTCTCCTTAATGTGGTCTACGTCGCCGAGTAAAGCACGCTCGTACTCCAGCTTCTGACGCTCCAAAAATTCCTTCTGGTCTTCAAACAAGGGGTTCGTTAGCTCTGCCATACGCTATATTATGCTTGACGCTTATCAGATTTGTAGATGGTGTTATTCAGCAGCTTATCGGCCAGGCTCTGGAAGATTTTCTTGTCTACGCCCACCAGGAAGATGATCAGCAGCACGAGGTAGAAGCCAGCCACCACGCCGAAGCCCCAGTAGGTGCTATCGAGGGCAGCATTGAGGGCCAGGCCGGCAAAGATGCTCAGAAAGATGAGGAACATCAGCCCGATCAGGCCCATCATGACGCCGTGTACGGTGCCTACAAAGGCAGTTTTGGCTTTTTCCTGGGCCTCAAGGCGCACCAAGTCGATGCGGGTGTCGAGGTAGCCCATCAGGTTCCCCATCAGGCTGTCATTGCGGGGCGTTTTGGAAGCGTCGTCGTTAGCCATACGGCGTAGAAAGAAAGGTCAGAAATAATGTTACGGATCGGGACCCGAAAAGAACGTTTTGTGGTTCTTTTCGGGTTGCCCCTTCCATACGGAAAAGGCGACATTATGTCTGAAAAATGAGTTATATTTACCCTATACCGCCGTATTTTGAGCCAGAATCATTATCAGGTGCTAGGGGTGGCAACCACCGCTACAGCACGCGAAATAAAATTAGCCTATAAACGTCTGGCCGTGCGGTATCACCCGGATAAGCACGGCGGGAGCACGCAGTTTGAGGAGGAGTTCAAGCGCGTAAGCGTCGCCTACCAGGTGCTGGGTGACCCCGGAAAGCGCGCCGTTTACGATTATCAACTGCAAGTAGCTGCTCGCCGGGCCGAAGAGGCGCGACGGCAGCAGCAATACCGCCCGCAGTCGCAGCACGTGTATGGCGTGCCGATGCCGCCACCTGCGCCGCTTCGCACCCGGCGCCCCGCCGGGTCGGCCGAACGGCACTACCGCACCATTCCGAAGCAGAAACCTAGGTTCACGCGGCGCGACTATGTGCTCACGTTCGGCATATTCGGCCTGTTGCTCTTGTTTATGCTGTCGGTGAAGGTGACCATGGACCATATCACCGCGGTGACCAACTATGAGGACGGCTTGCAGGCCTACGTGCACCGCAACTGGGGCACGGCGCACGGATTCTTCACGGAAGCGCTGCACTTCAAACCTAGCTATGCGGCTGCGTTACAGCGCCGGGGCGAAATCGAGCAGTTCGTTTACCAGAACTACCGCGCCGCCCGCACCGACTACCGCGCCGCTCTCGCCAGCACCGAAAGTCACATCAACGCGCAACTGTGGTTCCGGCTTGGCCAGTGCCACGGCAATCTAAACCAGCCTGATTCGGCGGTGCAGTGCCTAAGCCAGGCTCTCGCGCTGGATTCCTTGCTGAGCGGTGCCAGGCTGGCGCGGGGCGAAGCGCGGCTGTTTGGCCTCAACCAGTTTGAAGCGGGTATTCAGGACTTCTCGGCGGGTTTGCGGCAGCGCGCAAAGGCAAAGCAAGAGCTGTCGTTGAAGTATTTGACGTATCGAGGGCTAGCTTACTACAAGCTCGGCGACTACCCGGCGGCCCGCAATGATTATCAGCAAGTATTGCTTCAGGACCCGGATAATGGGCAGATTCATTTTCTGCTAGGTCGCTTGGCGCAGCAGGAGGGAAACGCCTCGGCGGCCTGTGCATTTTTTCGCCAAGCCGTGCAGCTAGGTTACAGCTACGCAGCCGAGGCTCAGAAAGGCGTGTGCCCGTAGGGGCGTTACCGATCAACGAGAAGTTTGGGTCGCCACGCTTTGGCCTGCTCGCAGCCGCGTGAAACGCTATTGGCTACTTTTGCTGTTCGACTTCAGAACAGCCGCTTCTTTTTCTTTTGACTATGCGAACCAGACTGCGTCGACACGCGCGGCGGATCAAGGTAGTTATCTACCAGGAAACCTTATTCAATTACAAAGAGCACTTCTGGACGTTTGTAGGCGCCTTCGTGGGCATTGGCCTGATTGGCTTACTGAACCGCTACCAGCTGCCCGACGTGGATGCGCCGCTGCTCATCGGCTCATTCGGGGCCTCATCAGTCCTGATTTATGGCGTCATCAACAGTCCGTTGGCGCAACCGCGCAATCTGGTGGGTGGGCACGTACTCAGTGCCTTTATCGGCGTGACTGTGTACCGGCTGCTCCCGCAGGAGCTATGGCTGACGGCCGCGCTGGCCGTATCCCTTGCCATTGTCGGGATGCAAATCACCAAAACGCTGCACCCACCCGGCGGGGCCACGGCGCTCATTGCCGTCATCGGCTCGCCCCAGCTGAAGGCCCTAGGTTATTGGTACGTGCTGGTGCCGGTGCTATCGGGCGTCCTGATTTTGCTGCTGATAGCACTGCTGTTCAACAATATTACCTCCACTCGCCACTATCCCGCCAATAAGAACTGGTATCGCTTCTGGCAGCGCAAGTATTAGCTGTGGGCGCGCTGTGGCCTTCTGCTGTGGCGTGATAATCAAGCGGCAAGTACCAGTAAACGCGTACGAAGATGCGCGCCGGTAAAAAGAAAAGCCCACTTTGTAGTTTACAAAGTGGGCTTTCTGTGGTAACGGTTGGAATCGAACCAACGACACCAGCATTTTCAGTGCTGTGCTCTACCAACTGAGCTACGTTACCATTTTCCCTGCCTAATTGGCTTTGGGAGTGGCAAAAGTAGTAAACCAAAACTAACCTGCAACATTTACGGTAAAAAAATCTTTCTGTCGAAACCTGTGAATTTGTTAGGCATAACGAGTATTTTTCGGCCATTCCCAACCTAGCTCCACTCCCGTGACGATCCAAAACCTTATTTTTCTGCTAGTTGCCATAGCAGGCATTGGCCTGTTCGTGTGGCAGGTTCGCAAGATTCGCGCGAATATTTTGGTCGGGCGCGACCGAGAAATGAGCGGCCACGTCGGCGAGCGACTCAATAAAATGCTGCTCGTGGCCTTCGGTCAGCAGAAAATGTTCAAGCGTATCACCCCGGCGCTGCTGCACTTGGTGGTGTACGTGGGCTTTCTGGTCATCAACGTTGAGGTCATCGAAATCATGATTGATGGCATCTTTGGCACGCACCGGGTGCTGCAATTCCTGGGACCGGTGTACAGCGCGCTGATGGCCACCAACGAAGTGCTGGGGGCCTTGGTGATTGTAGCGGTAATCGCCTTTTGGTGGCGCCGCAACCGCAGCCAGCCGGTGCGCCGCTTCACCGGCCCCGAGCTGCGGGCTTGGCCGAAGCTGGATGCGAACATCATCCTCTACATCGAAGTGGTGCTCATGCTGGCGTTGTTCACGATGAACACCGCCGACCTGAAGTTGCACCAGCTTCGCGGGGCCGACATGCCGGGCACGTTCCCGATTAGCTCGCTGCTGACAGGCTTGTTTCCGAGCAATATGCAGGCTTTAGAAGTGCTGGAGCGTATAGGCTGGTGGGCGCACATTGTGGGTATCCTATTGTTCCTAAATTACTTGCCTTCCTCGAAGCACTTCCACATTATCATCTCTTTCCCGAACGTGTATTACTCGCGGCTGGTACCGCAGGGGCAGTTTTCGAACGTGGACAGCATCACGCACGAGGTGAAGGCCATGCTGGACCCTAGCTATCAGGTGCCCGCGCCGCCCGTTGGGCCGGATGGTTCCGCGGCAGCGCCAACGCCATTCGGAGCGAAGGACGTGAACGACCTAGCCTGGACTAACCTGCTGAACGCCTACTCCTGTACCGAGTGCGGACGCTGTACGTCGGTGTGCCCGGCCAATATCACGGGCAAGCTACTGTCGCCGCGCAAGATCATCATGGACACGCGCGACCGGGTGGAGGAGAAGTACAACTCGCCGCTAATTTTTCAACCTAACCTCTACGGCGCCGAAGCCAAGCACGAAACCCAAGAGCACCTCGACAAAGAAAACCACACGCTGCTGCGCGGCTACGTGACGCCCGAAGAACTCTGGGCCTGCACCACCTGCAACGCCTGCGTGGAAGCTTGCCCGGTGAATATCAACCCCTTGGAAAGCATCATCGAGATGCGGCGCTTCCTGGTATTGGAAGAGTCGGCCGCGCCAAACTCGCTCAACGTGATGTTCTCCAACATCGAAAACAACGGCGCGCCGTGGGCTTTCTCACCTTCCGATCGGTTTAATTGGGCCGACGATCTGTACATGGCGGAAAAGGAGACAGCAGCTAAAAGCTAGGTGCTGAAAAGCGCTTTTTTCTGCTGTTGCTGGTCTTCTAAATGCTGCCTATTCCCACCTCTGACTTCTAGCTTCTAAAATATTATGGCTGAGCCAACTGCCAAACGTCAAGTTACCGTTCCTATTATGGCTGACCTCGCCACGCGCGGTGAGACGCCCGAAATCCTGTTTTGGGTAGGCTGCGCTGGTGCTTTCGATGACCGCTACAAGCGCGTAACGCGTGCTTTCGTGCGCATTCTGGAGCACGTTGGCGTCAATTACGCCGTGCTGGGCATGGAGGAAACCTGCACCGGTGACCCGGCCAAGCGCGCCGGCAACGAGTTCCTGTTTCAAATGCAGGCTATGCAGAACATCACGACGTTCGATGGCTACGGCATCAAGAAAATCGTGACGGCCTGCCCGCATTGCTTCAACACGATTAAGAATGAATACCCCGCCCTGGGTGGTAACTACGAAGTCATTCACCATAGCACCTTCTTGCAACAGCTTATCAATGAGGGCAAAGTAGGTGTTGCCGGCGGTGGCGAGTTCAAGGGCCGGCGCATTACCTTCCACGATTCCTGCTACCTAGGTCGGGCCAACAACATCTACGAGGCGCCCCGCGACGTGCTGGCTGTGCTGGATGCGGACCTGGTGGAAATGAAGCGCTGCAAAACCAACGGCTTGTGCTGCGGCGCCGGCGGCGCTCAGATGTGGAAAGAGCCGGAACCCGGCAAGAAGGACGTCAACGTTGAGCGCACCGAAGAAGCTCTGGCAACACTCGATGGCAACGCCGCCGCGCTCGACAGCCTCTACGGCGTAGAAAGCGGCAACGAAGGCGCCACGCCGGCGCCGAAAACCAACGCGCAGAACAGCATTATTGCCGTGAGCTGCCCCTTCTGCATGACCATGATGAGCGACGGGGTGAAGAACAAGGAGCGCGAAAACAACGTGCAGGTGTTTGACCTGGCGGAATTGATTGCTACGGCCGAGGGTCTGAATGCCTAAGCAGACCTAGGTATCAAACAAACAAAACAGCCCCGGCGGAACTTCCGTTGGGGCTGTTTATTTTGTAGAAAATAAGTTAGTTGGTTTTGAAGTTATAATTGAAACTAAGACCTCAGGCTCCCAAGTCCCCAAGACCCGATCATTCATGTTTGTTCCTTTCGACCAGCTGCCGGCCCACGCCCGCATCTGGATATACCAAGCTAATCGTCCGCTCACGAGCGAGGAGCTAGCTGCTGTAGCGCCCGCTCTCATGCAATTTGCCGAAGAGTGGACCAGCCACGGCCGTTCCTTGGCCGCATCGGCGGCTTTCCTGCACCACCAGTTTCTTGTGATTGGGCTGGATGAGGCCGTTGCTGATGCCAGCGGCTGCTCCATCGATGCTTCCGTGCGCTTTGTGCGGGCGCTGGAACAAGCCCTGAACGTGACGCTGCTGGAAAAGTCGCAGCTGGCTTTTCTGGTCGATGGCAAAGTGCAGCTGCTGGATCGTCGGCAGTTGAAGGCTGCGGTGGCAGAAGGCCGTTTGCGACCCGAAACTCCGTACTTCGACAACACCGTCGTGCAGCATCAGCAGCTAGGTGCCGAGTGGCCCGCGCCGGCGGCTTCTACCTGGCTGGCGCGATACTTTGCAGGCGTATAAATCGTTAGCTCTTCGGCCACAATCCTATTTAATCTTAGTATAATTGCTAGGCGTGGGGGTGGCAATGGCAGAGCGCTATTCCAACATCAATTCCACTTCATCTACGAATGAGGAATCTTCTAATCATCGGGTTCACAGCGGGTTCGGCGCTGCTGTTAGGCGGCTGCGCTACTTCAGGCGGCGTGAGCAAAGCCGACAAACGGTTTGCCCGCGGCGAATACGAAACAGCCATTGCACTGTATAAAGCGCAAGTGGCTCACGGCAAGAACGCCCCAATGGCAAATTACCGGATTGGCGAATCGTACCGGCTTTCCAACCGCGTCGAGCAGGCCGAGCCGTTCTACAAAGCTGCTCTGGATGGCAAGCTCAAGAGCGCCGACCTAGGTTTTCGCTACGCCGAGTCGCTGAAAGCGGGCGGTAAGTTTGAAGAAGCCGCCACCCAATTCGACACCTACGCTCATTCCGGCACCAACCGCACGCTGGCGGCCCGTGCCGAGCTGGAAGCCAAGAACGCTCGCCTGAGCCCCGCAGTGGTGGCGATGCGTACCAACAGCGAAGTGATGCCGCTCGATCAGGTGAACTCTGAATCCGCGGATTTCAGCGCTACGATGATGCCCGAAACGAAGGAGCTGGTGTTTGCTTCCGGCCGCGAAGGCAAGAAGTACCTCGGTAATGGCGACGGCTTCAATGATCTGTACGCCATCAAGTTCGACGATACGGATAAGATGACCGGCGGCACTGTGCGCAAGCTGGAGCCCATCTTCAACAGCACCGACAAGCACGAAGCCAGCGCCACCTACACGCCCGACGGCAAGATGATGGTGTTTGCGCGCTCGAATAATGGCTCGAAAAAAGGCTACCTGAGTGTCGATCTGTGGGCTTCGTACTACAAAAACAACGCGTGGAGCGAGCCCGAAATTCTGCGCGTGGTGAACAGCAGCACCGCCGATGAGTTCTCGCCGGTGTTCGCGCCGGATGGTCAGACACTGTATTTCGCTTCGTCGCGCAAAGGCGGGCAGGGCGGCACCGACATCTACAAAGCCACGATGGGCGCCAACGGCCGCTTCTCGCCGCCCGAAAACCTAGGTGAGGACATCAACACGCCCGGCAACGAGAACTTCCCGGCCGTGGCGCCGGATGGCACGCTGTACTTCTCCTCCGACGGCCACCCCGGTCTGGGCAAGCTCGACATCTTTATGGTGGACAAAGGCAAGGTGAAGAACTTAGGTGCTCCCATCAACAGCAACGGCGACGACTTCGCGGCTTATTTCACGGGCAAAGACACGGGCATATTTGCCTCCAACCGCGCCGGTGGCAAAGGTAGCGACGATCTGTATCGGTTCCACAAAAAGCAGCTCAAGCTGGTGACCTTCTACCTTGATGGCACCTTGGTAGAGCGCGACGACAAGACCGGCCAAACCGCGCCAGTGGCCAGCGAAACCGTGACCATCACCGGCCGCAACGGGCAAAAGCAGGATATCACGACCGGCCCCGACGGTAAGTTTACTGCCAAGCTAGACACCGCCTCTGCTTACTCGCTCATCGCCGACCGGCCCGGCTACTTCGCGGCGCGCAACTCGGTGACTACCGTGGGCCGCACGCCGAAGCAGGAGGAGCTGCCGAATGACCAGAATGACATTCGTCTGCCTGTGACCTTGACCCTGACCAAGATCGTGAAGAACAAGGCCATTGTGGTGGAAAACATCTTCTACGACTACGACAAGGCCAATATCCGTTCCGATGCGGCCGTGGAGCTGGATAAGCTGGTCGAAACGCTCAATGATAACCCTGGCATCACCATCGAGCTAAGCTCCCACACCGACTCGCGCGGTAAGGATGCTTACAACCAAACTCTGTCGCAGCGCCGTGCCCAATCGGCCGTGGATTACATCATCTCGAAAGGCATCGACAAGAGCCGCATCACGGCCAAAGGCTACGGCGAAAGTCAGCCCGTCGTGAAGAACGCCAAAACCGAGGCCGAGTACCAGCGTAACCGTCGCACCGAGTTCAAGGTGACGAAGATTACGGAATAGCTAGGTTTCTCTTATCTGCAAAAAGCCCCTGCCTGGATGAAACCTGGGTAGGGGCTTTTTGCTGCACGATGGTACAAGATTTTGTCACTCATATAGTGTTCAACTATCACCTTTTAGCATAGAACAGACATCCTAGGATGATCATAGGCAATAGCTGCTCCTGCTGTTCCGTTGCCTAAGTTGCCAGCGAGGTTTATCCCTTGCGAAGCCTACTAATTGAGTACTCAATAATTAATAGACATATAACCAAGAGGTTAGCCTAGGTGCGGAATATGGCACAATACTTGGTTTTATTGTAACTTGAGTAAGTAAAGCTCAGCTCCGCCCGTTTTTGCTACCGCTATGAAAAAGATTCTGCTCCTGTGCCTTAGCTCACTGATGCTGTTAAGCTTTCGCGGTATAGCAGCACCAGCCAATGTGAACTTCGCTTCTGAGCGAGGATTGCTGTTCCATCTGGTGTTCGACGGGCGGCCCTTGTTGCGTACGCAAGCTAGCCAGGTACATATTGATCGGCTCACGCCGGGCTTTCACTGGGCCGAATTTCGGATTCCGACGGCTTATGGAGGCGCCGTAAACTACCGGACGCGGCTATACCTGGACCCAGGCGTGGAAACAAGCTTCGTGCTGCTGGCGCGTAGCGGCTACCCACCCGTGCTGCGCAAAGTGGCGGCGGTGCCAATCCGGTCGCGGGGCGTTTATTCGCCGGGCACGCCGGGCTATCCGGGCGGCTACAATCCTGACTACGGCCCCGACCCAAATGGCAGCGGAAGCAACAATGGCGACTACAACGACGGCGGCTACAGCGGCCCTGCCAACCCGATTCCGGGTCCAAACGGTCCGGACCCCAACTACCCGACGTATCCCCCCGTACCCGAGCCAGCGCCTTACCCCAACGGGAATAGCAGCTACCGCGTGATGTCGGCGGCAGATGTGGATGGCTTAGTGCAGTTTTTAAAGAACAAGTCGTTTGATGACAACAAGTTGCCGGTTATCAAACAGGCGCTGGGCGAGTCGCTGATCCAATCGGCCAACCTAGCCCGCCTGATGCGTACGCTGAGCTTTGAAAGCAACCGCCTCGACCTGGCCAAGTACGGCTACGGCCGCGTGGTCGACCGCCAAAACTTCTACCGCGTATACGATGCCTTCGATTATTCCATGAGCAGCCGCGAATTGCAGGAGTATATCAGCCGGCAGCGCAATTAGTTGATTGAGTATTAGTTCTAAAAAATAAAAAAGGCTCCTGCACTAAACAGGAGCCTTTTCTGTTGAAGTGTGTTGGTGCTTACCGAAGCCGGTCCATAGAGCGCACGAGTTGCTCGTCGCGCCGAATGAAGCGATTGGCTAGTAGGTTCAGCATCAGAGCCAGCGTGGGCAGGTAAAAGCCTGCTTCGAAGGTTCCAATGAGCTTGATGTTAAGCATCTGTTCGCCAACGCCTGAGTAGTAGTAGCTTGCGCCGATGTTGGCCACGATCAATAACAAATTGACCATACCTAGCTTTAGCTGCGTGAAGCGGCTGCGATACTGGAAAATCTCGAACAGGGCCACGGCGGCCGAAAGCGCCGCCAGAGCAGCAATCGGCCAGGTGCTTACCGTGGCCGGAGCCTGGGAGCCAGGATTCACGAAAGCTAGCTTGGTAGCATGCAATACTAGCTCCTGACCGGTGAGCGGGTCGGTCTTCCCCCAGATCGGCACGAAAATTACGCTCGCCATGGCAAGCGCCAGCAACAGTAAAAAAACGCTTTGGATTCTTTGTATCATCTTTGTGCTTTGTCGGTTCAAACTGCTGGTCCTAGCTTAGCTAGGGCGGCAAAAGTAGCCAACAACGACCGGAAAAACCGCATTTCAACTCGATGTCAACTGCTTATATTGTAGACGCTGTCCGTACTCCCATCGGCAAATTTGGGGGTGCCCTTAGCAGCGTCCGCCCTGATGATTTAGCCGCGCACGTTTTGCGCGAGCTGCTACGCCGCAATCCTAGCCTGGAGAAGACGGCCATAGAAGATGTAATTATGGGTGCCGCCAACCAGGCCGGCGAAGACAACCGCAACGTAGCCCGCATGGCGGCGCTGCTGGCTGGCTTGCCTATCAGCGTGCCCGGCGTCACCATCAACCGCCTTTGCGGCTCTGGTTTGCAAAGCATTATGGATGCCGCCCGCGCCATCAAAAGCGGCGAAGGTGAGGCCTACCTCGCCGGCGGCTCCGAGAGCATGACCCGTGCCCCGTTCGTGATGGCGAAGTCGGCTACAGCGTTTGCCCGCGACTTCACCGCCCACGACACGACCCTAGGTTGGCGCTTCGTGAACCCGAAGCTGTCGAAGATGCACTACCCGTACGCAATGGGTGAAACCGCCGAAAACGTGGCTCGCAAGTACAACATCAGCCGCGAAGAACAGGATCAATTTGCTTTTGATTCGCAGCGTAAGTACCATAAGGCCAACGAAAAAGGACGTTTCCGCAAGGAGATTGTGCCCGTGTTTATTCCGGACCCGAAAGGCGACCGGCCCTTGTTCGACACCGACGAGCCACCGCGCTTGTCATCGCTGGAAAAGCTAGCTACCCTGAAGCCCGCCTTCGATCCGCAGAATGGCAGCGTGACGGCCGGCAACTCGGCGGGCATCAACGATGGTGCGGCGGCGGCTTTGGTGGTGAGCGAAGAAAGCCTACAGCGTTACGAGCTCAAGCCAATGGCGCGGGTAGTAGCCTCGGCCGTCGTAGGTGTCGATCCGGCCTATATGGGCCTAGGCCCGATTCCGGCGACGCAGAAGGTATTGCAGCGCGCAGGCCTGACCATCAACGACATGGACCTGATCGAGCTGAATGAAGCCTTTGCCGTGCAGTGCATCGTGTGCATGCGCGAGCTAGGTCTGGACCCCGAGAAGGTGAACGTGAACGGCGGCTCCATTGCCATCGGGCACCCGCTGGGCAGCTCCGGCGCCCGCATTTCGGCCACGCTGCTGCACGAGATGCAACGCCGTGAGAATGTGCGCTATGGCTTGGCTACGATGTGCGTCGGCGTGGGTCAGGGCGTAGCCGTGATTTACGAGAAAGTCTAACCTCATACCTAGCTTATGTCTGATTCGCGGCTGCGTCCTACGCTGGTGTTACCGATAGCAGGAGCGCGGCTGCGGCCCTGGCAGCTAACAGATGCGGCGGCCCTAACCGCTTGTGCCAACGACGAAGGTGTCGCGCAGAATCTGCGCGACACCTTTCCGTTTCCGTACCATATGGAGGATGCGCGCTGGTACCTGGAGTTTGTCGCCACGACCAACTCGCCCGACCTTCACTTGGCCATCGAGGTAGATGGTGCGGCGGGTGGCGGGATAAGTATCATTTTCAAAAACGACGTGGAGCGCCGCAGCGCCGAAATTGGCTACTGGCTAGGTCGGCGCTACTGGGGCCGCGGCATCATGACCGCTGCCGCGCAAGCCCTGACGGACTACACATTCGCCCACTTCGACGTGTGCCGACTGTTTGCGGGTGTTTTTGCCCACAACACCGCGTCGGCACGCGTACTGGAAAAATGCGGCTACGAGCTGGAAGGCCGGCTGCGCAAAAGCATCACCAAAAAAGGGCAGACCATTGATAGTCTGCTGTACGCAATTGTTAATGAACAGTGAGCAATGAACAATGAGCAATAGGCAAGGAAACTACCAGCCATTCGCTTTTTCATTGCTCACTGTTCATTGCTAATTGTTCATTGATAGTCTCATGCGTTATTTTTTACACCTAGCTTACGACGGCACCAACTACCACGGCTGGCAGGTACAACCCCAGGCCATTACGGTGCAGCAGGAGCTGAATCGTTGTTTGTCGCAGGTGTTGCGCCAGCCCATCAGCACCCTAGGTAGCGGCCGGACGGACACGGGCGTGCACGCCAGCCACCAGGTAGCGCACTTCACCGCCGACATACCCGAGACGCTGGACCTAGGTACGGTGCTCTACCGCCTGAATCGAGCCTTGCCCTCCGACATTGCCGCTCTGGCCTTGCACCCCGTTCACGACAAAGCCAACGCCCGCTTCGACGCCAACGCCCGCACCTACGAGTACCATGTGCGCCTCGTGCCCAATCCGTTTCGGGTGGCGCACAGCATCTACCTCGATCGGGCACCCGATGTAGCAGCCATGAACGAAGCGGCGGCGCTGCTGCTCGGCTCGCGCGACTTCACGAGCTTTTCGAAAGTGAAAGGCGCTGAAACGCACTATGTATGTGTCTGTTATGAAGCCGGTTGGCATCACACGCCCGGCGGCTTGGTATTTCGTATTCGGGCCAATCGGTTTGTGCGCGGCATGGTGCGGCTGGTGGTCGGCACGCTGCTGAGCGTGGGGCGCGGCAAGCTGACCGTGGCCGAGTTCGGCGAAATCCTGGCTTCGCAAAGCCGCATAGCAGCCAGCGGTGCCGCGCCGGCTACGGGGCTGTTTCTGAGTCGGGTAGAGTACCCCGCGGAGCTGGTGCCGGATGGCCTGTTGCCGCTCGGAATGCCGTATCTTGCAGGCTAGCTTTTCCAAGTATCCGCGCTTGCGCAGAATGGTAAAGGCCATTTGCAACCTTGTGTTAGCTAGGTTAGTTACTTCCTATAGTCTTTCCCCTTAGTACCTCGCCCTGTGGAGCAATCAACCACCGCTACCAAAACCGGTAACATTTTCGACTGGCAGGTGCTGAGCCGCCTGCTGAGTTACATAAAGCCTTACCGGCGCATCTTTTACTTCCTGATTTTCCTGACGGTCGCCACAGCCGTACTCGGCACCATCCGCCCGTTCCTGATTCAGCGCATGGTCGATGTGAGCATTGAGCAGGGCGACCTGGTGGGCCTGAACAAGATGTTTAGCCTGCTGATGATCTTGCTGGTGGCGCACACGCTGGTGAGCTATCTGCAAACCTATTACGGCGGGTGGCTAGGTCAGTACATCGTGCGCGACATTCGGGTGAATCTGTACAGACACATTCTGGATCTGCGGCTTAAGTTTTTCGACCGCACACCCATCGGCGTGCTCGTGACCCGTAACATCTCCGACGTCGAAACGCTTTCCGACGTGTTCAGCGAAGGTTTGGCCGCTATGATTGGCGACATTCTGCAGCTGGTGTTCATCATGGCCTTCATGTTCTACATCGATTGGCGCTTAACCTTGGTGAGCTTGTCGGTGATTCCGCCGCTGGTGTTCAGCACCTACGTGTTCAAGGAGAAGGTCAAGAAATCGTTTCAGGAAGTGCGCACGGCTGTTGCTAGCCTCAACGCCTTCGTGCAGGAGCACCTCACGGGCATGAACGTAGTGCAGATCTTCAACAACGAAGAGCGTGAGCACGCCAAATTCAAGGTAATCAACCAAGAGCATACCCGCGCCAACATCCGCTCGGTGCTTTACTATTCGGTTTATTATCCAGTAGCCGAAGTGCTAGGTGCCATCGGCATTGGCCTGCTGGTGTGGTACGCCGCGCAAGGGCAGATTGAGGGCACGATTTCGAAAGGCGCCCTGATTGCCTTTATCATGTACAACGGCTTGTTTTTCCGCCCGATCCGCCAGATTGCCGACCGTTTCAACACGCTACAGCTAGGTTTGGTCAGCACCGAGCGCCTGCTACGCCTGCTCGACAGCAAAGAGCTGATTGCCGACAACGGCACCTACGCCCCCGCCGACATTCGCGGCGACGTGAAGTTCGACCACGTCTGGTTTGCCTACAACGACGAGGAGTACGTGCTGAAAGACATCAGCTTCGAAGCTAACGCGGGCCAAACGGTGGCTTTTGTGGGCGCTACCGGCGCGGGCAAAACCAGCATCATCAACCTGCTCAGCCGCTTCTACGAAATCAACAAAGGCACCATCACCGTCGATGGCCACGACTTGCGCGAGTACGACCTGAAGGAGCTGCGCCGTCACATCGGCATTGTGTTGCAGGATGTGTTCCTGTTCGCGGGCAGTATTGCCGACAATATCACCCTAGGTAGCAAAGACATCACGGAGGAGCAGATCTGGGAAGCCGCCGAGCTAGTAGGCGCTAAGCGCTTTATCGAGCGGCTGCCCGGCGGCTTGCACTACCAGGTGATGGAGCGCGGCGCCACGCTTTCCGTCGGTCAGCGGCAGCTCATTTCATTCGTGCGGGCGATGGTGTACAAGCCCCGCATCATCATTCTGGATGAAGCCACATCGTCGGTCGACTCTGAGACGGAAGAGCTGATTCAGGAGGCCATTGAGAAGTTGATGGAAGGCCGCACGTCGCTGGTCATTGCCCACCGCCTGAGCACCATCCAGAAAGCCGACCGCATCATCGTCCTCGACCGCGGCGAAATCAAGGAAAGCGCCACCCACGACGAACTGCTGCGCCTGGGTGGTTTCTACGCCCAGCTTTACCAGATGCAGTACAAAGACGTGCTCAGCACGCCGATGGAGTAGGGTTTTAGTAGTGAGTACTGAGTATTGAGTAGGTAGACAAGGATGGAATGGATGGTACTCGCATTCGATGATGAAGAAACTGCTAGCATCATTGCAACAACCTAGGTACTCAATACGCACGTCTCAGTACTTAATACCCATAAAAATGACCCGCTGGATTTTCCTGATTATTCTGTTCTTAACCGCTGCCGGCGTAGCAGTTTATGGCTACCTAGGTGGCTTTCGTAAGCCTGAAATTGCGGTAGTCAATACCCCTAAGCCGATCTTTCTGCTAGGTCATTACTATAAAGGCTCGGTGCGTGATGAAGGCTTTGGGCCTTTGTTCCGGCAGGCACAGCAGCTCCGCGCCAGCGGCACCGTGCGCGGTGAGCTGGCCAACATCTATTACAACGACCCTTCCAAAACCCGCGACACGGTGGAAGCCTTCATTGGCCTCATCGTAGCGGATACGACAAGCCAGAAAGTGCCGGCTGATTACCGCTACCGCACGTTTGCGGCCGGGCAGCGCGTCATTCAGGCGCGCACTACGGCCAGCTACCTGATAGCGCCCAATATGCTTTACCCTGCTATAGAAGAAACCGCCAAACAGCAGAAGCTCAAGCTGCGGCAGGTGTACCTGGAGCAATTTGCGGAAGAAGGCCCGTCAGAAGTACTGGCCGTGATTGAGTAAAGACAGAATACTAACAAACAGGAAAGCCGCGCGGATACAGCTACCCGCGCGGCTTTCCTGTTTTATGCTACCGGTGTAAATGCCTAACTTTTTCCTAGGTAGAAAGAAGCACCTACTGTTAAATATTGAATACTAAGGTTAGTTGTAAAAGAGCTGTAACTCCTATTAATACTAATATAATCAGGTCTTGTACTACGTTCTTCGCTCTTACCCCTTTGGTATCCTAGGCTACCCAAAGTGAGTTCCAAACCAAGCTTGTTCGTTGGAAAGTATACAAATCCTGGATTGATTGAAATATAGCCACCGTTTGAGGTCGTTGTAGAAGGGTAGTAGTTAGGATAGTCACTGCTATATTTTTGTGTACCGCGCTGATACCCAGTATTCAATTGGCCATACAAGCCGAACTTTTCTCCGAGCATCTTGTAATAACGCACAAAAGGCCCAACGCTGAAACTTGTGTTCGTATTTTTATTAGTATAGGCGTAAGGACTTGGCGTAATGGCGCCGGTATAATCAACATAAGAGTTGTTCTGCTTTGTTGAAGCGATAGTTGCGCTTAGTCCTATTGCTAGATGATTTGCTACAAAGAACCCGGCTTGCGGAGTGAAGTTCAACTGATTGTATTTGTTCTTTGTGTTCATGTTTGGGTAAACTCCAGCAGGGTTGTTTAATGGAGATTCTTTGGAATCATTGCTTTGATAATTTACTTGCCCACTGAGTAATACCTTACCTGCTTCTGTTTGGGCCTGCGCCATACCTGCTGTTGCACCTAGCAGCAACGTACTCAAAACTAATTTTTGCGTGTTCATAAAAGCTGTGGGATGAGATGAGCAATAAAGTGAGCTCAAAACGCACCATAAATAGCTTTATTTGAAGATAACAGAATAAAGATTGTACATAGTTGAGGCTGAGCACTAAAGGATTTCTGATGTGCCTCGGAAAGCAGAAAAGCCCGCTGAACCTAGGTTCAGCGGGCTTTTCATGTTGATGCCAATAAAGTCGGGGTGGCAGGATTCGAACCTACGGCCTCGTCGTCCCGAACGACGCGCGCTACCGGGCTGCGCTACACCCCGAATACATTGTGCGGCCTGGGCGCAACGGGCATTCAGGTAAATTTCTTTCGGCCGAAAAAAGCCTCCGGACCTAGGTCCAGAGGCTTCTTAGAGCCGGAAGCTCTTCCGTCGGAGTGGCAGGATTCGAACCTACGACCTCCAGCACCCCATGCTGGCGCGATACCAGGCTACGCTACACCCCGATAGAATTGAGGCACAAATGTAAAAGAAAATACGCGTTCTGTGCAATCAGAGTTGAGATAAATATTTTAACAGAGTAGTAAAAAGCATTAATACTGCTGATTAGCAATGCCCTGGCCTAGGTAGATAACCCCAAAGCTAGCTACGGCACGGCGCTTGCACGCTTGCGGCAGCCAACCTCGAAAACCCCACAAAATATCAGCCACCTAGCGGTCGTATTAAGCCGGCTAAAGGATCTGGCTTATTGGAATTAGCCAACAAATTATAAAGCTTATCCATTGATAAATAAGCCAATATATTTTTGACCAATGATAAAATACAGAAAGTATGATGAGCGTTATCTATTTTTACACTTCTATTTAGTTTACTGACTTTACCTCATCTGTTAAGAACGCGTATGAAAACGATTATGCTGTTGTTAGGTCTGATAACAACTTGTTTATGGGTTCAGCCTGTGAAGGCACAGACGAAGCCAGCCACTGCCAAACCGGCCGCCGCTAAAACAGCAACGCCCACCACTGCCAAACCCGCCGAAACGGTAGTTGCTGAAGCAACTAAGCCGGCCGAAGCGCCCGCGCTCATCACCGACAAAATGGAAACGCCCAAACCCTCGTCGGATGCGCTGAAGATTAGCCTGGATACCAACCCCATCACTAAGCGCCTATCGGTGAAAACGGATGCTTCGGGGCCGACTCGCGTGGAAATCAACGATGTAGATGGCCGCCCGGTGCTCACCCGCGACCTGATTACCGGCAACCGAACCGCCGTACTTGATGTGAGCCTCCTGCCTACTGGTCAGTACATTGTGCAGTGCACCTCCGGCACGCGCAAAGGCTCTAAGCGCCTGATGCTGAATTAATAACAGCAAGCAGTATTATCCAACAGAAAGCCCGCCCGACTTCGATGAGTCGGGCGGGCTTTCTGTTTTTAAAGACCTAGGTTGCCTAGACCGCGTCTTCGCTCTGGAGCTGACGCTCATACAGGGCGCGGTACAAGCCGTCTTCTTGGCGCATCAGTACCTCGTGCGGGCCGTGCTGCACAATCACACCATCGTCAACCACCAGTATCTCATCCGCCAGCTTCACCGACGACACGCGGTGCGAGATAATTAGGCTGGTACGGTTAGCCATGATGCGCTGAAGGCTGTTCAGAATGGCATTCTCGGTGTTGGTATCGACGGCCGAAAGCGAATCGTCCAAGATCAGGATTTTGGGCTCTTTCACCAGAGCGCGAGCAATGCTGACGCGCTGCTTCTGACCGCCCGAGAGCGTAATGCCCCGCTCACCTAGCTTTGTGTCAAAGCCTTCGGGGAACAGAACGATGTTGTCGTACACATTGGCATCCTTAGCGGCCTGCTGCATCTTTTCCTCGCTCGGCTGGTCGAGGCCAAAGTTGATGTTGTTGCGGATGCTATCGGAGAACAGGAATACGTCTTGCGGCACGTAGCCAATCTGGGCGCGCAGGGAGTTCAGGCTGAAGTCGCGCACGTCTACGCCATCTATTCGAATGGTGCCCGCTGTTGTATCATACAGGCGGCACAGCAGGGCGGCAATGGTGCTCTTGCCCGAGCCCGTGTTGCCGATAACGGCTAGGGTCTGACCCGGTCGAACACGGAACGACACGTCTTTAAGTGCCTGAATACCAGTGTCGGGATACGTGAATGACACATTCTCGAACACAATAGCGCCTTTGATTTCCTGCTGAATATTCTGCCGCGATACGATGTCCGTCTTTTGGTTCATGAATTCGTTGATGCGGGCCTGCGAGGCCTCCGCACGCTGCACGAGGCTGCTCGTCCAACCTAGGGCGGTGACGGGCCAGGTGAGCAGGTTCACGTAAATCAGGAACTCAGCAATGCTGCCCGTCGTGATGGTGCCGCGGATAACTTCCTGGCCGCCAACCCAAACCGTAACGATGGTGCTGATTCCTACCAAAAACAAGATAAGCGGGAAAAACAGCGAGTTGACGAAGTTCAGGCTCAAGGATTTCTCCTTGTAGTTGTCGCTGGCCGTTACGAAGTTTTGGTGCGAATCTTCTTCGCGCACAAAGGACTTCAGCACCCGAATGCCCGAAAATGCTTCCTGCACGAACGTGGTCATGTCGGCCAGGGAGCGTTGAATCTCGTCGGACTTGCGCTCGATCAGATTGTTGACGTAGAAGATGCTCACCGACAAAATCGGCAAAGGCAGCAGGGTGTAGATCGTCAGCTTCACGTTCACCATCAGCATAAGCGGCACGATGAGCACGAACAGCACCACGAGTTGCAGGAAGTACATGATGGCCGGCCCGATGTACATGCGCACGCGCCCTACGTCTTCGGAGATGCGCGACATCAGGTCGCCGGTGTTGTGGCGGCGGTAGAAACTCAGCGGCAGCGACTGGTAGTGCTGGAAGATTTCGTTCTTCTGATCATTCTCAATCAGGCGCGACATGACAATCAGCGTCTGGCGCATGAAGAACAGAAACACGCCCCGCAAGAGCGCCATTATTACGATGAGGGTGCCGTAGAGCAGCACATTGCGGCCAAAGAGCTGATAGACGCTGCTTTGCGCCTGCGTGCCGGCGAAAAGATGATACAAGTCGATGCCTTCGCCCACCAAGTCGAAGGCGTAGCGCACGATCTGGGCCGGGAAAATAGCAAGCAGCGTGGATAGCGCTACGAACAGCACGCCACCGAGGAAGTGCCACTTATAGCGCAGAATATACTTATTGGTAGAGGCGAGGGCACTCACAGAATTGGGCTTAAGACAAGATAAAAGACTGCTGAAGGTAACAGCGGCAACGCATCCTAGGTTAGTCGTATACCAAAGGAATCAGGAAAAATCAGGTTACTTTTGCACTCGATTTTACGGGTTGGGCACCCTGGTTGAGTCACGTATCAATGAACGACTGCGGCTGGCTACGGTTCCACCCAAGTCATTTATTGCAACGCACCAAGAGCCGCCTACCCGCAAAGATACAACAACCGCGTACCCCAACCCTTCCCCTATCCTCCCACCCATTTTTCCACCCTTTCAACTTTCCACCCATGGTTGAAATTCAAGAAGCGACCGATACGTCGGTCTTCGGTCAAATTGCTGAGCATCAGCACGAGCAAGTGGTTTTCTGCCACGACCACGAAACGGGGCTCCGTGCCATTATCGGCATCCACAACACCGTGCTAGGTCCGGCCCTAGGCGGCACCCGCATGTGGCACTACGCTTCCGAAACGGAAGCCTTGCACGATGTGCTGCGCCTTTCGCGGGGCATGACGTACAAAGCGGCCATTTCGGGCCTGAACCTAGGTGGCGGCAAAGCCGTCATCATCGGCGATGCGCGCACCCAGAAGACCGAGGCGCTGCTGCGCAAGTTTGGTCGCTTCGTGAAGAACCTGAATGGCAAGTACATCACAGCCGAAGATGTGAACATGACCACCAAGGACATGGAGTACATCCGGATGGAGACGAGCCACGTAGCCGGCCTGCCCGAAAGCAGCGGCGGCAGCGGCGACCCATCGCCCGTTACGGCCTACGGCGTGTACATGGGCATGAAGGCAGCCGTGAAGAAAGCATATGGCTCGGATAGCCTGGCTGGCAAGCGCGTAGCGCTGCAAGGCGTGGGCCACGTGGGTCTGTACCTGCTGGAACACCTCACGAAAGAAGGCGCTCAGGTTGTGCTGACTGACTACTACGAGGACCGCGCGCTGGATGCGGCGAACCGCTTTGGGGCCAAAATGGTTGGTCTGGATGACATCTACGACCAGGACGTGGACATCTACTCGCCGTGCGCCCTAGGTGCCACCATCAACGACAACACCATTGGCCGCCTGAAATGCCAGGTCATTGCGGGCAGCGCCAACAACCAGCTCGAAAACGAAAACGTGCACGGCCCGGCCCTAGTGGAGCGCGGTATCGTGTACGCCCCCGATTTTTTGATCAACGCCGGCGGCCTGATCAATGTATACACGGAAGTAATTGGCTCTAACCGCCAGAGTGCCCTAACCCAAACCGAAAAGATTTACGACTTCACCCGGCAAGTGCTCGACAAAGCCGAGCAGGAGGGAAGTCACCCCCAAGCAGCTGCCATCCGGCAGGCCAAGGAGCGCATTGCGTCCCTTGGTAAGGTCAAATCAACATACTAGCGGTGAGATGGTGAAATAGTGAAATGGTGAGTTTGTCGTTCCGCTGGCGCGGGTAGCGCAAACAGAGCATCAACTTACCATTTCACCATCTCACCATCTCACTATTTCAGAACATGCTCAACCGTCGCACGCTTCGCATTAAGGTCATGCAGGCCCTGTACGCCTACCATCAGGCTGTCGGGTCCGATTATTCATTGGCTAATGACCGCATTGCGGATGCCTTCGCGCCCGATCTAAATTCTCCCGAACCGCAGGACCGCAAATTGTTGCAGGGGCAGCGGAAGATGGCGGAGGTTATCTTCAAAGAGTGGCACAAAACCGGCGAGGAACCGGAAAAACTGGACGATACGGACGTGAACGACGCCGTAGCCGACGCCATTAAGTACTACCAAAAGCAGGTAGCCAAAGATGGTACCTTCTTTGGCGGACAAATGGTAACGGCCGCGGAAAGCATTCACGATCAGTACATTCACTTGCTCAACTTGCCCGAGGCGTTGCTCCAGGTGATTGAGGAAGAGAAGAACCGGGAGTCGCGCCGGTTTACTCCCTCCAAGGAAGCGCCGCTCAATACGACGCGCCTGGAAGAGAACCTAGCTTTGCAGAAGCTTATCAGCAACAAGCAGCTCCAGGATCTGACCATTCGCCGCTCGCTGCGGTGGCACAGCGAAGAAGAGATGGATGCGCTGCGTACGGCCTGGCGCTCGGAAATCAAGCCGGATGCGGAGTTCCAGAGCTACCTGGCCACGCCACCTAGCTCCGACGAAGCCGCCCGCTACACCGAAGACCAGGAGATGCTGAAGAATCTTTACAAGAACTTCATCTTCAAGGGCGAATCTTTGCCGGCACAGCTGGAGAATGACGACCTGAACTGGGAAGAAAACCGGCCTATCGTGAAGAACCTCGTCATCAAGACGGTGAAGATGCTCGATGAGGCTGCCGACGAAAACCTGGAGCTTATGTCGCTATCAGCCAACTGGAAGGACGACAAGGAGTTTGCTGAAACGCTTTACAAACAGACGCTCGCCGACGACGCCAAGTACGAAAAACTCATTGCCGAATCGGTGCAGAACTGGGACGTGGAGCGCGTGGCGCTCATCGACAAGATCATCCTGAAAATGGCCTTGTGCGAGATGCACCTGTTTCGCGGTATTCCGGTGAAAGTGACCATCAACGAATACATCGAAATCAGCAAGCTCTACAGCACCCCAAAGAGCAAGCAATTCGTGAACGGTATTCTCGACAAGCTAGCTCAGGACCTAACGGCGAGCGGCGCCATCCGCAAGTCGGGGCGTGGTCTGCTGGATAACCAGTAGAAGCTAGGTTGGTGGCGCGTTTCGACGTGCTTCGTACCTAATCTCTGCGGCACTCGTTATATTTCTCCCGTCATTGTACTCTCTCCCTCAAAATATTCACTTCTAAAAGTATGGGTAGCAAAACCATTACCGGCATTTTATGCTTTGCTGGCGGCGCTCTTACCGGAGTTGCCCTCGGCATTCTGTATGCCCCCGAAAAAGGCCGCGAAACTCGCAGCTGGCTGAGCTATCAGCTGGAGCGTTATCGCGAAGTACTGGCCGATCTGACTGAAAGTTTGGTAACCAGCCGCGTTGATGCCGGTCCTATGTCGGCCAAATCGGAAGGTCAAAAAGTGATTCGTGAGGCCAAAGACAAAGCCGAACAGCTGCTCGGCGACGTCGACCAACTCATCAACCAGATTAACTCCCGCCGAGCCTTATAGTGTGCTGATGAGTTGATGTGCCGGCGCGCTGATTTAGATAATAGATTGATTTTTTGACAAGTAGAGAAAAGAACCGTTTTACATTGTTAATCAGTTAGTAATCTAGTAGCGCACGGGTACATCAGCACACCAGCCAATCAACTCATCAGCATATCAACAGAATGCATACCATCACGCTCATTCCCGGCGACGGCATCGGACCGGAAATAACCAAGGCCGTCACGGATATTTTTGCTGCCGCCCAGGTGCCGGTGCAGTGGGAAGAACAGAACGCCGGCCAAACCACGTTCGACCAATCGGGGGAGCTGCTGCCACAGGCGCTGCTCGATTCGCTGGAGCGCAATAAGGTTGGTCTGAAAGGCCCGCTGACGACGCCCGTGGGCAAAGGCTTCCGCAGCATCAACATCACGCTGCGTCAGAAATTCGACCTGTACCAGAACGTGCGGCCCGCCAACACGACGGAGGGCATTGCCAGCCGTTATTCGGGCATTGATCTGGTGCTGTTCCGGGAAAACACGGAAGGCTTGTATTCGGGGCTGGAAATGTTTGATGAGCGGCTAGGTATTGCGGATTCCATTGCGCGTGTTACGCTCGATGGCTGCCGCAAGATCTGTCGGGCGGCGTTTGCCTACGCCGCCAAGCACGGCCGCAAGAAGGTGACCCTGGCGCACAAAGCCAACATCCTGAAGCTCGCCGGCTCGATGATGATCAACGCCTGCCGCGCCGCCGCGGAAGAGTATCCGGAGATTATCTTCGAAGACAAGATCATTGATAACATGTGCATGCAGCTGGTGAATAAGCCTGAGCAGTTTGATGTTATCGTGACGACCAATCTCTTCGGCGATATTCTTTCTGACCTGTGTGCTGGTCTGGTTGGGGGCCTGGGTGTAGTAGCCGGCGCCAACATCGGCGACGAAACTGCCATTTTTGAAGCCGTGCACGGCTCGGCGCCCGATATTGCCGGGCAAGGCAAAGCCAACCCCACGGCCATGTTGCGCTCGGGCCTGATGATGCTGCATCATCTGGGCGAACACGCCCACGCCGACCGCATTGAGCAAGCTCTGAACGCTACGCTGAAGCAGAAAGACAAATGCACTGGCGACCTAGGTGGCAAAGCCTCGACGAGCGAGTTTGCGCAGAATGTGATTGATAATCTGGCCTAACGCTGGAATTGCTGTAGCGCGAAGCCTGCGCTTCGCGTATCGTTGAACGACTAAAGCTAGGTTTGTAGCAACGGTTTCGTTCAACAATACGCGAAGCACAGGCTTCGCGCTACATCTTGATAGACCTAGGTTTTTTAACCGTAACTTTACCCTTAAGTCAGCCATTAACTGACTTTCCTGCTGTATGAAACGCACTTTTTTTCCTGCTTTTTTCCTAGCCGGCGCACTGTTGGTAAGCGCTTGCAATCAGGATAAGCCTGCCGAAGTAGGCACTGAAGGCATGAACGCTGCCGCTACGGCCGCCAACGATGCCGCCGCCAACCCAACCGTAGACAACCCCAACGTAGCCAGCGAAACGGAAGCCCCGAACCCGAACGCGCCGGTGATGACCTTCACCGAAACCGAATACAACTTCGGCGACATTAAGCCCGGCGACGTGGTGAAGCACACCTTCAACTTCACCAACTCGGGGAAGTCGCCGCTGCTCATTGAGAATGCCACGGCTTCGTGCGGCTGCACCACGCCCAACTGGACGAAAGATCCAATTGCGCCCGGCGCTAAAGGCACCATCGAGGTGCAGTTTGATAGCCACGGCAAATCGGGCCTGCAAAACAAGCAGGTGGCTATTCGGGCTAACACCCAACCTAGCATCACGCAAATAGCCATCCGCGCCAACATTCTGCCGGAAGGCGAGGCGGCAAAGTAGTGAGTTGGTGAGGTGGTGAACTGGTGAGCTTGACGTTCTGCTAGCGCAGGAAAGACATCTAACTCACCAGTTCACCACCTCACCACCTCACCACCTCACCACCTCACCATTTTACGCTCTTACCATTCACCAAAATGTTCCTTACTCTTCTTTTGCAGGTCTCGGGCGAAGGCATTACGCAGCTAATCTTTCCGATTGCTATTGCCTTGGTCGTGTATTTCTTCATGATCCGGCCGCAACAGCGGCGCTCGAATGAGACCAAGAAGTTTCGCGAGTCGATTACGAAAGGCGCTTCCGTCGTAACGATTGGTGGGCTACATGGCAAAGTGGTTGACCTCAGTGATGAGTCCGTTATCATTGAAGTAGATAAAGGCGTGCGCCTGCGCTTCGACCGCACCGCTATTGCCCGCGAAGCCGTTACCAAAACCAGTACTGTCGCCCCGACTTCTACCAATTCCTAATTTGCTGCTAGTGTGCCATTTGTTCGTCCTGCCCGTTTGCTGCGCTGGTTTACCAGCCCATTTTATGGGCAGGAGAGGAGCTATTGGCGGGCTGTAGCGGCTTGTTTTCTGGCGGCCTCTACCTTCTGGCTGCTGAATGCCCTGAATAAAACCTACACCACGCGCATTACCTATCCTGTGGTGTGGCAGTACGACGCCCGCCGTTACGTACCGCTAAGCCCCCTACCAACGGAAGTGGCCGTGAACGTAACTGGCCGCGGCTGGAAGCTGCTGCGCAAAAACCTGATGATCGATGTGAAGCCTGCGGAGGTGCGCCTGGGACGCTTACCCGCTACGCGCTTCGTGACCGGCACTGCGCTGCGCCCAGCCCTGCAGGCGTCGATGGAAGGGTTGCAGTTCAACTACATTCTGACCGATACGCTGTGGGTGCAGTTTGATTTGCGCGTACAACGGCGCCTACCACTGGCACTTAGCCCAGCGGCTAACGGCTCGGCGTTGCCCTATGCGGCTAGGTTTACGCCCGAAAGCGTACTGTTTGAAGGACCAGCCAGCACCGTCGACCGGCTGAGCAATCCGTATCCGGTGCATTTGCCCCAGGCGCCGGCCGGCAGCAGCAACGGCGACATTAGTGTGCCTATCGGGGGGCCGGCGCTGGTGCGGGCCAACGTGGAAGCCGTGCGGGTGCGCTTGCAGCCCCGGCCGCTCATTACGCAGGTAGTAGCAGTAGTACCGGAGTTGCACGACTTTCCAGCTGACAGCCAGTTTACTTTTGCTTTGGCTCCTAGTGTCGTGCAAGTGCAGGTGCAGTGCTTCCCCGAAGATACGGCCCGCCTCGACCTAGGTCAGTTGCATGTGCTGTTGCAGTATCAGCCGTTCACTGGACCTAGCATTCGGATGCAGCCGATTGTGTCGCAGGTGCCGGCTTTTGCGCGTGGCGTGAGTTCGCTGACGCACAGCGTTCGGGTTTCTAAGATTCCTAAGCCATGATTCGGGTGGGTATCACCGGCGGTATTGGATCGGGCAAGAGTGTCGTTTGCCGGCTGTTCCGCGTGCTAGGAGTACCCGTTTACGATTCCGATCTTCGGGCAAAGTGGGTGATGGCGCACGACCTAGCTCTGCGTGCGGAGCTGCTCACGGCTTTTGGCCCCGAAACTTTCGACGAAGCTGGCCAACTCAACCGCACGTATCTAGCTCGCACTGCCTTCTCCGATCCGGCGCAGCTAGCCCGGCTGAATGCGCTGGTGCACCCCCATGTAGGCCGCGACTTCGAAAACTGGGCCGAAGAGCAGCGCCAGGCGGGCCACGCGTATATCTTGAAGGAAGCCGCTTTGCTTTACGAGTCAGGTGCTTACCAGCAGCTCAACCGCATCATTACGGTTTTTGCACCGCTAGCACTTCGCCAAGCCCGCGTACTCCGTCGCGACCCGCACCGCACCGCCGACGACATTCTGAACATCATTGGCAAGCAGATGAGCGAAGAGGAGAAAATGAGCCGCGCCGACTACGTCATCTACAACGACGACGAACACTTACTCATCCCGCAGGTGTTAGCGTTGCATGGTGAGATGGTGAACTAGTGAGATGGTGACAAAAGCTCATCACCTCACTAGTTCACCATCTCACCGAATAACCGGGCAACGCTCGAAAGGCTTGGTTTCGTCGAAGAGCTTGCGGTAGGTGGCGTGGGTCTTGTAGATGCGGGCACCGATGGAGCGAATCAGCACCAGCATGCGCGGGTTGAAGTCGCCGATCCAGTTCATTTCGATATCGGTGTAGCCGGCCCGCATGAACTCCTGCTGCGCGTGCACCAGCATCGCCGACTCCACGCCTTGCCCTTGATAATCAGGCACGACGCCGAAAATTACGCCGAACATCTTCTTGGGCTGTTGCCGCTGAAATTTCCATTGCTCCCACAGGAAGCGCAGCTTGCCGGCTAGGTTGAGCCTAGGTCCTACGTGCTTGAAAATCTGGTTCAGCTCGGGCAAGCTCACGAAGAAAGCTACCGGCTCATCGTTGTGGTAGGCAAACCACAGCAGGCGCGGGTCCAGCACGGGCTTCATCTGCTTCACCAGCTTCCGGGCTTTGTCCAGCGGCATGGCCGTCACCCCGGAGTGGTTGGCCCAGGCTAGGTTATACACGCGGTGGAAGTCGTAGGTCATCTGCTCGACGCTGCGGCCCACGGAGTGCGCAAACCGAAAGCTAGGGTCCTGCGCGTAGCGCTCGGCAGCCCGCTCGAAGCTAGCATGAAGCGGAGCCGCCACTTCCCGGTGGCAGGTGTACTGCTTGAAGTAGATCTGAAAGCCGTACTGCTCAAATAGTTGCTGATAGTACGGCGCGTGGTAGAACATGCCGTAGTTGGGCTCCGTGAAGCCCGCAATCAGCAGCCCCCAGTACCGGTCCCGCTCGCCGAAGTTGATGGGGCCATCCATGGCGGTCATGCCGCGGGCGGCGAGCCAGGTCCGGCAGGCGTCAAACAGCTGATTGGCCGCCGCCTGGTCGTTGATGCACTCAAAAAAGCCCATTCCCCCCACTACAAGCGTAGGATCCGTTTGCGGCGTCGCCTGGTTGATGAAGGCTGCTACCCGACCAATCGGCTCGTTTCGCGCATCGGTCAGAATCCAGCGAATAGCTTCACCGTGCGCGAAATTGGGGTTGCGCTTGGGGTCAAATACCGCTTCTATTTCGTCATCGATCGGCGAAATCCACTGCGGATGTTCCTGATAAAGCCGAGCAGCCAGGTCGCGGAAGAGGCGGGCCTTGTGCGTGTCGGTTACTTCTACTAATGGCATCTGCTAAGATTGGGCAGGCGAGACAAAGCAATTACTGTCACAAAGAACAGCACTCTCGAACAAAGCTGCGCCGTAAAAAGATTTAATCGACTTGACTTAGGGCAGGTGTTCGGCGAAAAATCGACAAAATCTTGATGCCATCTGCCGTAATGGAGTATACTTCCTGGCCTATACTGTCGTGATACGACTGCGGATGCCAACGGTAGCCCGTGAGAAAGTATTGGTGCTGACTAGTTTTGAGTGGCACGTACTGAATCCGTTGCCTCTGCTCTGTTTTCAGTATCAATACGTTATTATCAATAGGATCGGCGTTGGGGGAACTGATCAACACGCGAGCATTAGGTTCATGCTGTAAGATCCATTCGAGCCCTTGCCGGTAAGCCAGACCCCAGTAGTCACGCTCGAAGTAGCGCTGGGCCGTGGCAGCGGGCAGAAAGCTAAAATAAACCTGCTGAAAAGGGTGCATCTGCACCATCCGGATTGCGGTGTGCGCTACTTCCAGCGCCGCCACCAAGGCCGCCACTAGCGCCACGCGCCGCCACGCAAGATGCTGCTGGCTAGCCCGATAAATTGCCTGCACGCCGCGCAAACCGAGCAGCAGCATTGCCGGATAAATAAAATACAGGTGGCGCCACCCGTCGTAGAGCACCGAGTTCAGCACGACGACCATCAAAATAGGCCCGATCAGCCAGCCGATGAACAGCAGATCAAGCCGATTTTCACGTACGGCAAGCGAACCTAGGCCGCCCCGGATTATCGTCCGCAGCCAAGCGCCTACTCCGGCCAGGCCCGCGAAGGTGTAAGGTAATGGCGTGGTAATCAGCACCCAGACGGGCGCGTAGTGCCAGGGCAGGTTGTCGGCCGGCACAAGCTGACCCAGGTAGAAGTTGGTCATCTGCCACGGGTAATGGCTCAGGCGCTCAAACGCCTCCAGGAAGTTGGAAAAGGGTGCTTCCCACAAGTAAGGCCAGGCTATAATTGTAGCCGCCGCTGCTGCGCCCAGGTAAAGCAAGCCAAAGCCTAGCCACTTGCACCGAGGTACTTCCGTGCGTGGCCGAAACGCTGCTTCCAGCACCAGCATACCAAGCGTGAAAGGAATCAGGAGCAGGCCTAGGATACGCACATCCGTTGCCAGGCCCGTAATCAGGCCCTGAGCCAGCGCCTGCGCTAGCGTTGGCCGGCGGATAAGTCGAACTAAGGTGTAAATGCCTAGGGTGAAGAGACTTAGAAAAACGATGTCCTTGCCGTTGTAAAAGCTTTCCGCAAAAAAGCGCGGCGACAGAACCAGCGCCGCGGCACCTAGCAAGCCAAGGCGCCAATCCTGAAATCGGCTGCGCCCCAAGCGGTACAAGCTCCAAACGCCCAGTAGGAAAGAACTGAAAACCAGCAAGTGACGCGTGAGCAGGTACGCCCGCGGACTGTCAGAGGTGAAAAGGCGGCTGACGACCGGTACCACAATCTCGAAAGCGGGCCCGTGGTCACGGTCAGGGGAAGAAGCTAGGTCCTGTACTTTCCGGCCGGAGTTGGCGGCGGCAGGGTAGAGGCGTTTGGTGATGTACTTGATGTTGACCACGCCGTAATAATGTTCCACCGATTCATCCCACGACACGCCGTAGTCGCGATAGAGCAGTAGCCCCAGCGCTAGCAACAAGCTGAAGAAGGTAATAACTGCTAAGCTGGAAGTTCGTAGAGCGGCGCTGGGCACAGGTAACTTAATGATTAGAATTGTTCAATAGTGAATTATAATATTACAAACTGCCGTGGGCTTAACAATATTGTTAGCCAGATTTAACAGGACGTTAACTTTATCGGTTGTTCAGCTTTCTTGGGGCTGTGCCTGAAGGAATATTTCTGCCTGACCAGCCCTCATACTGAGTTGGCTGAAGCACGACAAGAATGCCATGTCTCCCACTGGTCGGAGTGACGTTCTGGGTGCTACAAAGGAAGCGGTCCTAATCAGGCCGCCGGAACACGGAGAGAATCTTATTGCCATTCACCTGAATCTGGTAGATCTCGCGGCCGTAGCTAGGTGGGTAAGGCGCAGGGTGCCAGCGGTATACCGTCATGAAGTACTTGGCTTGCTTGGGGGAAGGCACTACTTCCACACGGGCGCGCTCGGCGGGCGGCAGCAGCAAGCGGCTATTGAGCAGCACAATCGTGCGGGTGCGCAGATCAGTGCCGACCGTAATGTGGGGGCTGGCATCCTGCCGCAGAATCCAGGCCATACCCTGCCAGCCGGAAAGCCCCCAGTAGTCGCGCTCAAACAACTGGTGGGCCACAGTACCCGGCAGAAAGCTGAAGTACATATTCTGGTACGGATGGTCGCGCACCATCCGGTAAAGCGGATGCAACAGACCTAAGATCAGCAACATACCCGCCGGAACTCGCAGCAGACGGCGGGTGGAGGCGGTGGCGCGCTGCCAGCCAGCCTGCGCCGCCTGCACGCCGCGTAACGCCAGCAGCAGCCAGGCCGGATATACAAAGTAGAGATGGCGCCAGCCGTCATACAGCACCGATTGCAGCACGATGATGGCCAGCACCGGCCCCAGCAGCCAGGCCATAAACAGCGCATCGTGGCGGCCTTCGGTGGTACTCAGCCACTTAAGCGGGGCTTTTAGCGCATCGCGCAGCAACGCCCTGATGCCGATACCGGCCAGCGCCGAGTACAGCACCGGCGTGGTGACGAGGAGCCAGACCGGCACATAGTGCCACGGCAGGTGCAGTATTGAAATCTGCTGACCTAGGTACAGCGTCGATGACTCGTAGGTGTAGCGGCTGAAGTGCAGAAAGGCCGCAGCAAAGTGGCTGAGCGGGTTCTCCCACAGGTAAGGCCAGCCAAGGACAATGAACAGGGCCGACAAGGGCAAGTAAAGCAGCGCAGCAAGGGCAAAGCCGCGGCGGCGCAAAGGCCGGAAGCTAGCTTCCAGAAACAGGAAACCTAGGGTAAGCGCCGGCAGAATGATGCCCATCGAGCGCACATCGACGGCGGCGGCGGTAGCGGCGGCGTGCAGCAGGGCGCGTTGCCACGTTGGGCGCCGCAGCAAAAGCAACAGCGTGTAGATGGCCAGCGTGAAGAACGACAGGAACACCAGGTCCTTGTAGTTGTAAAACGCTTCGGCGAAAAAGCGCGGCGATGCCACCAACGCTGCCGCTCCCAGCAAACCTAGCTTCCAGCTTGCAAAGCGCCACGTGGCCAGCCGGTAGAAGACGTAAGCGCCCGCCACGAACGTGAAAAACGTGACCAGGTGCCGCATGAAGTAGATTTCACGCGTGTCGTTGACGCCGGCCACGCGCTCCAGCAGCACCAGCGGCAGTTGGAAGAACACGCCATGATCCAGGTCTTCGTTCTGGCTCATGTCGGGGATGGTGGCAAAGTTTTCCTCGCGCTTGGCTAGCTCCGGGGCCAGGTGCAGCGCCACGTACTTGGCGTTGATGATGCCGTTGAGCCGGTCAATCTGCTCGTCCCACGGCACGCCGTAGTCGCGGTGGAGCAGCACGCCCACCAGCGCGAGTAACCCAAAAAACGCGCCCACCACCCAGGGGCGCCACCGGTCAGACCTAGGTTTCCTGTACTTCGTGTTCCTCACAATCTTCATTTGCCCAAACGCTGGCGAAAGCTACGGCCATCCGTTTTACCTTGCTGTGCCGGACATTTTTTACTCCCGATTTCCGGCCGCAACCCCGCAATTATAGAGCCGTCAACGACAATTCGCGCCGTGCTAAAAACTATTCCTCGCTTCGTCTGGCCCGTGGTACTGGCGCTGGCGGCGCTCAAGCTCGTGCTGCTTATTCACCTGAACCCCGGCCTGGAGTGGAACTACGATGAGCGCCGCAATGGCCGCATTGCCGACAACTACCTGGCTGGGCGCGGCTACGTCAGCTTCGACGCGAAGCGGCAGCAGCTGCGCCCCGATTCCTTTCACGCCAGCTTTCCGGTGTTTGTGTACGTGGCCTGGCAGAACGCCGGCTTGCCCAAGCACCGCTTCACGCTGCTGGTGTTTGCGCTTACAGTGGGGACCTATCTGCTGGGTGCTTTGTATGTGCAGCGCACCCTGGCCTACTACGGCGTGGGGCCGCCGCTGGCGTGGGCGGGCGCGGGTTTGTGGGCCGTGTACCCGTCGGTGGTGTACTACGTGGGGGCTTATTTCTGGTACGAAAACCTGGCTTTGCCGCTGCTGATCGTGGTCGTATATAAGCTGTTGCGGCTGTCTGGCGGCCGGCCGCTGCGCTTGATCGATGCTCTGCTAATCGTTGGGGCCGTTCCTCTTTCGTGCCTCTTGCGGGGCTACCTGCTGGCCGTGTATGGGCTCTTGTTCGCGGCCTGGCTGCTGCTGAGCCGGCGGGCCGAACCTAGGGTGCGCCGCGCGGCGTGGAGGCTGGGTTTGCTCACGCTAGGCGTGGTTGTGTTAGCGCACCTGCCGATTCTGCAAAAGAATCATCAGCTCTTCGGGGCGTACACGCTCAGCAACCAGGCCGGGTTTGAGCTGCTGCAAGGGCATAATTCCACCACCGAAGGCCGCTTCATGTACGATTGGGACGAGCCCAAAGGCAGCTTCGACCAGTTTGTGCGAGCCAATATCCCGGGCCTCGACAGCCTGAACCAGTACCAGGAAAGTCAGGCGCGGGCGCGCCTGGCCTGGCGCTGGGTTCGTACGCACCCCGGCGCGGAGCTGCAACTCTGGCTGCGCAAAACAGCGCTGTTCTTCTCCCCCGAAAACTTCATTTCCGACGGACCACCTACTGGCTATCATCCCATAACGGCCGTAGTGCACCTGACTTTTCTGCTGGCTATCGTGCTCACCCTCATGCGCTACCGGGGTTTGCGCTTCCAGCGCCGCGACCTGTTGCTGCTGCTGCCCCTGGTCGTCGTGTGGCTGCTGAGTCTGGTGTTCTTTGTTGGTTTCCGCTGGCGCTACTTCGCCGAGCCCGCCATGCTGATGTTTCCGCTGATTATGTGGCAACGACTGCGGCGGAGTGAATGGGTGAGTAACTGAGTAAAAATACTCTGTCATCCTGAGGAACGAAGGGCCTCCCTCACTTCATCGACAAACCTAGCTAAACGCAAAAAGCTCCTAACTGACCTCATCGGTTGATTAAGAGCTTTTCGCTTTTAGGGGAGCTGTACGCTTAGGAGAGGAAGGTCCTTCGTTCCTCAGGATGACAACGATTATTCCCCGCCGTATTTGCTGTAGCCGCCACCGCCGGCGTCCATGCGCACGATGCGGGGCTGAAACGAGCCGAGCACGTCGACGAGGTCTTGCTGGTGGGCCATTACCTGATGAATGTCTTTGTACGCCATCGGGGCTTCATCGAGGCCGCCGCCGATCAGCTCTACGCCCTGGTCGCGCAGCAGGCGGCGCAGCTCGCCCTCGGTCACGCTCTGCTTGGCCTGGGTGCGCGACATGCGCCGCCCTGCCCCGTGCGAGGCCGATTGAATGGAGTCCCGCTCGCCGCGCCCGCGCACGATAAAGCCCGGCGCCGTCATCGAGCCGGGAATAATGCCGAGCACGCCTTTGCCGGCCGGCGTGGCGCCCTTGCGGTGCACAATGGCTTCGCGCCCATCAGCCAGCGTTTCTTTCCAGGCAAAATTGTGGTGGTTTTCCACCTTCGCCACCGCCTTCTCGCCCAGGGCGTTGCTCAGCCGCCGGTGAATGTCGCGGTGACAGGCCGAGGCGTAGTCGCCGGCCAGGTTCATAGCGCGCCAGTATTCCTGCCCTTCCTGGGTGTCGAGGCCGAGCCAGGCCAGGTAGCGGGCTTCCGGCGGCAGCGGGCACTTGCTCATGGCAACCTTGGTGTAGTGCTGCGCAATAGCGGCCCCAAGCCCCCGCGAGCCGCTGTGCGACAACAAACCTAGGTATTGCCCAATGGGCAAGTCCAGGTCGTTGTTTTCGGCGGTGATGTCGACCAGGCCCCACTCCACGAAGTGGTTGCCAGAACCCGACGAGCCCATTTGGTTGATGGCCGCCTCGCGCTTGCTCCGCACAATGCCGATTTCTCTGAACTCCGGCCGTTCCAGCACCGGATCATCGGTGGGGTTCTTGAACACTTCCTTGCCGCCAAAGCGGGTGTTGTTGTGCAGCATCTTCTTCAGCTCCTGGTGGTGCTGCTCCAGGTAGTGCGGGGGTAAGTCGAAGACCGACAGGGCCATGCGGCAGCCAATGTCCATGCCCACGCCGTACGGAATGACGGCATTATCAACGGCTAGCACGCCCCCGATGGGCAGGCCGTAGCCCTGGTGCGCGTCGGGCATCAGGGCGCCGTCGAGCGTGACGGGCAGCTTCATGGCCGTGTCCATCTGCTTGCGGGCGCCGTCCTCGATGAAGGCCTCGCCGTAGCGGCGGTAGTCTTTGATTTCGGGGTTGAGGCGCACGTCGCGGCTGGGGCTGGGCACAAACTGCTTGGCCAGCTCGCGCCACAGCGAGTCGCGCAGGTAGGCGTAGGGGTCTTCCTTTATTTTCTGGAGCAAAGCCAAAGCGCTGCCCTTGTCAAGGTTTTTCAGTTGCCGATCTTCCAGAATGTCCAGCGCCATACCGATGGCCGGGCCTTCGGGGTAGCCGATTTTGCGCAGGTCGTTGCCGCGCAGCTTGTTCGTTGCCATAGCAGGAGAGAGGTGGATGGTGCCTGTTGTAGCGCGAATCGGGGAACCTAGGTTATGGCTGAGCTTTGCGACACCCCCGCGAATCCGGGCCGGGCAACCTAGGTTTCTGATTTTCTTTTTCTGCGTAAGCCGACGTGTATCTTGCCGCCAAAGCGCCTGCTATGCCTTCTTCTACGCCTGTTCATGCTGCGCCGCGCACCACGGCTTCCCGGCTCAAATCCATCGTCAGCGGCTCCATCGGCAACCTGGTCGAGTGGTACGACTGGTACGTGTACTCGGCTTTTGCCCTGTACTTTGCGCCGGCCTTTTTTCCGAAAGGCAACCAAACGGCGCAGCTGCTCAACTCGGCCGCCATCTTCGCCGTGGGCTTTCTGATGCGGCCACTCGGCGGATGGCTCCTAGGGCTTTACGCCGACCGCCACGGCCGCAAAGCCGCCCTGCTGCTCTCGGTGCTGATGATGTGCGGCGGCTCGCTGCTCATTGCCCTGCTGCCGCCGTACGCCCGCATTGGGGTGTTTGCTCCCGCGCTGCTGGTGGTGGCCCGCTTGCTCCAAGGCCTGAGCGTGGGCGGCGAGTACGGCACCTCGGCCACCTACCTGAGCGAAATGGCGGGCCAGCAGCACCGGGGCTTTTTCTCCAGCTTTCAATATGTCACCCTCATTGCCGGTCAGCTGCTGGCGCTGCTGGTGCAGCTAGGTTTGCAGCAAAGCCTCACGTCCGAAGAGCTGCACGCCTGGGGCTGGCGCGTGCCATTCGTGATTGGCGCCTGCGCCGCCATCATCGCGCTGTATTTGCGCCAGCACATGGAAGAGACGGATGCCTTTGTGCAGCAGGAAGAAACGACACCCGCCCCGACCCGCGAAGCGCAACCCGGCAAGCTGCGAATCCTGCTGCAATACCCGCGCGAGGTGCTCACCGTCATCGGCCTGACCCTGGGCGGCACCATCGTGTTCTACACCTTCACCACCTACGCGCAGAAGTTTCTGGTGAATACGGCGGGCTTCACCAAAGACCAAGCAACCCTGATTTCCTTCGGGGCGCTGGCCGTGGCCATGCTGCTACAGCCGCTGGTGGGCGCGCTGTCCGACCGCACCGGGCGCCGGCCGGTGCTGCTCTTTTTTGGCGTGAGCGCCACGCTCGGTACCGTGCCCCTGATGCACCTGCTCGGGCAGACGCACGGTACCTGGCAGGCGTTCGGCTTGCTGGTAATTGCCATGATCATTATGAGCGGCTACACGGCCATCAACGCGGTAGTGAAAGCGGAGCTGTTCCCCACGGAGATTCGCGCCCTGGGCGTCGGGCTGCCGTACGCCCTGACGGTAGCGGTTTTCGGGGGCTCGGCCGAATACCTGGCTTTGCTGGCAAAGGAGCAGGGCGTCGAATCCTGGTTCTACTGGTACGTGACGGTCTGCGCGGCCATTTCGCTGGTCGTGTACCTGCGCATGCCCGATACCAAGCACACCTCACGGATGCGCCACGACTAACCTGGGTTTCGGGCTGTTAGCTGGTAGCTTTTTTTGAAGAACAAGAGCTACCAGCTAACAGCTCACCCTCCGGCGCCCCGCCTGAACAATAATCAAAAAGAGGAAATTTTCTGTTTTATATATGATAATATAAATTATTATATTTACGCTTGTTAATAAAGTACAACGCCAACCTGTTCCTATCCACCTGTTATGCATCCGCACACGCTACCCATTAGCAACAACACGCCTGCCGCGCAGGATTCGCCCCTGAAACTAACCGACCCGACGCCGCACTTGCAGCGCTGGCAGCGCAGCGAAGCCCGCCGCCGCAGCGCCCAGGCGTGGCTGCAACGCACGCTGGCGCTCGATGCGCAGGAGTGGCAGGGACTGGCAGAGTAAGCAGAAGGAAGATTGTGAGGGCACGCTTTATCAGCACGTCATTTCGACCAGCGGGAGAAATCTCGCGTGCTTGCCGCCAGAACCATGTAGAGACGCAACACTCTGCGTCTGGTAGTTGAACAATCGGAAACAACTTACCTAGATAAACAACATCAGCAACCAGGAGACGCAAAGTGTTGCGTCTCTACACCGGACAACGAAGCACGCGAGATTTCTCCCGCTGGTCGAAATGACGGTGCGGCAGCGTAATGACGTTCCAGAGCTAACCTAGGGTCGGGCGCCCATGCCGTTGATGAACGTATCGACGTAGCCCAGCAGCCGGTTTACCACCCGCTCGTACACGGTTTTGCGCTCCAGAATCCTGGGTTTCACTTCCACCATATCAATCACGTCGGTGCTCAGGGGCTTGCGCTCCGTGAACAGGTAGGTGCTGAGTAGCGCCTGAAGCTTTTCCGGGTCGAGTTGCTCTTCCCGCCGGATGGTTTCCAGGGCGTTTTGCTGCTCCTGGGCCCAGTAGTCCTCGAAAGCCTGGGGCACGGTGTCGGGGTCGGGGAGGTGGGGCAGGTTTTCGGTGATGAACTTCTGGATCAGCTCGCGCTTGCTGCGGAGCGTGGCCTCGCTGGTGAGCATGTCTAGGATGGCTTTCTGCTGCTGCTCGTCGGGCGGGGCGCCGTTCAGCTTGGCCAGCAGCCCCAGAATGTAGGCCACGTTGATTTCGTCGCGGTGAATCAGCTCCAGCTCGAAGTCCACGTCGTTCAGAATGGATTCCTTTCCCTTGGTGGTGCCGGGGCGCACTTTGTCGTAGAGGTCGAGGTACTTGCTCTTGTCGTCCTCGAATTACATCTTATCAAGAAGCAGCCTCAATTTGAAAAAGTAGGTTGAGAAGCTTCATGTCAGACTAACAATCTGGTTGAGTCCTTTGCTGTAAAAAGCTGTGACACTTAATTACAGTCGTTAGCTAGGTTTTGGTAGTTTAAACCAAAAACAAAACAGGCACTCAGTATTGCTACTAAGTGCCTGTTAATCAGTCGTGGGAGATGTAGGGTTCGAACCTACGACCCTCTGCTTGTAAGGCAGATGCTCTGAACCAGCTGAGCTAATCTCCCGTTGCTGACCGGGCTTGTGTCCCGATTGCGAGTGCAAATATGGGGGGTCTTTTCGATTCCGCAAAAAAAACTGCGACCTTCGGTAAAGATTTTTGTGGGTTGAAGGAGGTGAAAATCTCCAACCGTTTCATTACCAGATTTTTTCGTTTGCGGAGTCGCTTAAAATTTTTTTTCAAAACCGTAGTGCTGGTCCTGCTTTTGGTGGTCGGCGGCGTGTTTTTAGGCGTGTGGCTGGGAAAAGACCGCATCATCGGGCTCTTTGTCGAGGAGGTGAACCACTACCTGCGCACGCCGGTGCGGGTCAGCAAAATCGACTTGTCGCTGCTCGACCAGTTTCCTCGGGTCTCGATTACGTTGCGCGACGTGGTGGTGTCGGGCTCGCTGCCGCAGGATACAGTGCCGCTGGCGCGGGCGCGCAAGCTGTACTTTGCCTTCGATGTGTGGGATATGGTGGCAGGCCACTACCGCGTCCGGACCGTGAGCCTGGTCGATGGGCAGGTGCAGGTGCGCCTCGACGCCCAGGGCAAGCCCAACTACGACGTCATCAAGACCGGCGACGAGGCCTCGGAGGCCGGCGATGAGGGCGACGACAAGCCGTTTGCGTTTGCCCTGGAGAATATTCGGGTGCGGCGCGTAGCCGTGGAATACGCCGACCTAGGTCGGCGGCAGCGCATCACCACGCAGGTGCCCGACCTGCGCGCTACGCTTAGCCTGGCCAACAACCAGGTGGCTATTCAGGCCACGGGCACCACGCAGGTGAAAGCCATTCGGCTGGATCAGGACGAGTACGTGCGCGATAAACAACTGAAGCTGAACACCAGGATGGTCGTTGATCGGGCGCGGCGGGTGCTCACCATCCGGCCCTCCGAGCTTCAGATCGGGCCGGCGGCGTACGGCGTGGCCGGCACCGTTGACTACAGCGGGGCGACGAGCCTCGACCTGCGCTTCGATGGGCACCATACCGATGTGCAGTCGGTGGTAGCGCTGCTGCCGCCCCGCATGGCCCAGCGCTTCAGCGTGTACCGGAGCCGGGGCGAGGTGTACTTCCGTGGCTCGGTGCGCGGGCTGATGACCTCGCACCACGACCCTAGGGTGGAGGTAAACTTCGGCTGCCGCGACGCCGCCTTTTACCATGCCCGCTACGCCGAAGGCGCGGAGCACGTCTTTCTGACCGGCTCCTTCGACAACGGGAGCGAACATTCCTTCCGCACCTCCACGCTGACGCTGGCCCAGGCGCGCGGCACGCTGCAAGGCCGGCCCTTCAGCGGCGACCTGCGCTACCAGAACTTCACCGACCCCAGTATCCGGGTGAAGCTGCAAGCTGACCTCGACGTGGGCCGCTTGCTGCGCTTCTACCCCGTAGCGGCCGTGCGCGGCGGGAGCGGCCAGGCAAAGCTAGCTTTTGAGTTTGCCGGCAACCTCCGCCAGTTTCGGGCGCAGCCGGCCGCGGCGGCGGTGCAGTCGGCGGGCGAGCTGACGCTGCAAAACGTGCGGCTACAGGTGCGCGACATTGCCCAGCCGTTCTCTAACCTGAACGGCACCTTCCGCCTGCAACATAACGACGTGACGGTGCCCCTGCTCACCGGCCAGCTCGGGCGCTCCGATTTTCAGGTAAAAGGCCTGGGGAAGAATGCCCTGGGCTGGCTGCTAGTGCGCGGGCAGCCACTGGTGGCCAAAGCCGATTTCACGTCGTCGCTGCTCGATTTCGACCAGCTGCTGCGCGTGCATACGCCAGCGGCCGGCACCCGGCGCGGCCGCAAAACGGTGGTGCAAGCCAGCCCGTACGAGTTTACCGTGTCGCCCACCCTGTCGCTCGACCTGAACACGCGGGTGCGACGCGTCCGGTTCCGGCGCTTCCGTGGGCATGATCTGCGTGGCATTATTCGGGTGCACAACCAGGTGGTTTCGTCGCCGAACCTAGGTATTGCGGCTATTACCGGCTCGGCTACCGTGCGCGGCTACGTGGATGCGCGTCAGCCTAAGCTGCTGAAAGTGAGCACGACAGTGGGTTGTTCGCAGCTGCCGCTGGATAGCTTGTTTTACGTGTTCGAAGACTTCGGCCAGAAGTTTATCACGGCCCGGCACCTGCGCGGCTCGCTGACGGCTTCCGCCGAATCGGACATCTACTTGGATCGCCAGCTAACGCCTCTGACGGATCGGCTGGAGGCGGAAATCCGGGCGACGGTGCGCAACGGGGAGCTGAACAACTTTCAGCCGCTCCAGAAGCTTTCGATGATAGCCAGCCGGGAAAAGCTGCGCCACCTGCGCTTCGCCGAGCTGACCAACAACTTCTACATCCAGAGCCGGACGGTGTACTTGCCCGAGATGGAAGTGCGCTCCAACGTGCGGGCGGCCTCGGTGCTGCGCGTCACGGGCACGCACACCTTCGATCAGGTGATGGATTACCATATTTCTATTCCGCTGCTGCCGGGGCTGTTGCGGCGCAGCAGCGGCGCTCCGGTCGGACCTAGCTTGCTGCTCGCCATCCAGGGCACCGAAGATGACTTTCGGGTCAGCTACGACCGGGCACGGGTGCAGGCCAACCGCGCCAATGCCGCGGCCGCCAGCCGTCCGTTGCAGAATGCGGCGGCTAATCGCCCCGCTGGCCCGCTCGCTCCGGCACCCACAAACCCGACGGAGCCGCGTAAACTTTTTGAGGTGAAAAAGCCGGAGAAAAAAACGACGCAGCCGCAAACCGGCGAGTATTTCAACTTTTAGAGTGGGTTCGGGCTTTCGGTTGAGTTGTGCGGAGCTTCTAAAAGCTAGGTTCTACCAATGTGTCGCCCCGCTGGGGCTCGCGCAACCTAGGTTCTGAGAAGCTGTTTGAGTTAGCACGAACGAGGTAGAGCCACAACTATTGCGTCCTACCTCAAGCAGGGCTGTTTTTTAGACAGGAGACATTAGACAGGAGACATGAGAAGGGCAGATCCTTATGTCAGAACAATTCTCATGTCTAACGTCTCCTGTCTAACATTTAACATCTAACATCTCACGTCCCACTACCTCGGTAATCAACGTTTCCAACTTTTTCCCGTTAAGGAGTTCGGTTTTATCTCCCATCTCCAACCACTCCTAGCTATGAATGAGACACAAGTTCTTCAGAACTATTCCGAACCCGAAAAGACTGCTTACCTGAGCGTTATCGCCAGCCTGGCTTCCGCTGACCGTCAGGCTTCGCAGGCCGAAGTGGAGTTTTTGCAGCAACTATCCCAGGCGGCTGGCCTCTCGGCCGGAGCGACGCAGCAGGTAATTGCCGCCGCCCAGGATTCGACCAACCAGAGCGTGCAGCATAACCTCGACATGCTGCGCGGCAGCGACCTGCGTTTCTCGCTGATAACTGACCTGATCAGCTTTGCCCGCGCCGACGGAGCGTACTCCAACGACGAAGAGGCGATGGTAAATAAGATTGCCAGCTACCTGGGTATCAACCAACAGCAGCAGCAAACGCTGGAAACGGTAGTTGACCAGGCGGCGCAAGTGCCCCACGATGCCAATGATCCGGCCAAGCAAGGCTTTCTGAGCGGCATCACCGATAAGCTCAGCAGCGTCGGCATCCCGAAAGGCGCCCTGATGACTGGCCTGCTCGGCATTGCGGCCCCCATGATTCTGTCCCGCGTGATGAGCGGCGGCCGCAGCAGCGGCATGGGCGGCTTTGGCGGCGGCGGCACCATGGGCGGTCTGCTGGGCGGCGCAATGGGTGGCGGCAGCGGTATGGGTGGCCTGCTCGGCGGCCTGCTCGGCGGTGGTTTGCTCAGTGGCGTGCTCGGTGGCGGCCAATCGTCTTATCCGCAGCAAGGCACGCACGTGGGCAGCGGCGGCCTGGGTTCGCTCACCTCGATTCTGGGTGGCCTGGGCGGAGTGCCTAACTCTGCGCCCCGTAGCGCAGGCGGCGGTGGACTCGGTGGCTTGCTTGGCGGCAGTGGCATGGGCGGCCTGCTCGGCGGCTTGTTTGGCGGCCGCTAGGCTGCGCTCTAATCACTAAAGAAAGCCCGGCTGGAAGTTCCAGCCGGGCTTTCTGCTTTTAGGCTAACCTAGCTTTTACGCCGAAGCCAACAGGTATTCTTTCAACTGGGCAAAATCCGGCGCCATCCGGATGCTGCGCTTTTCCCGGTTCAGGAGCACCTCAACGGCCGATGGCAGCGCAATTTTTTCCTGGGTAATGGGTTCTACCGTGTCGTAAAACTTGACTGGGTGCGCCGTTTCCAGAAAAAAGCCTGTGTCGCCGGGGTGTTGACCTAGGTAGTCTTCCAGGGCATGATACGCCACCGCGCCATGCGGATCGAGCAGGTACTGCTGCTCATTTTTCACGCGCCGGATGGTGTCGGCCGTCGTTTCATCGGTGACGGTGTAGCCGGTGATGGTGTTTTTAATGTGCTCGTAATCAAGCTTGAATAGCTCCTGGATGCGCACGAAGTTGCTAGGGTTGCCCACATCCATGGCGTTAGAAATGGTGGGCACGGCCAGCTTCGGCTCAAATTCGCCGTTGAGCAAATACGCCGGCACCGCGTCGTTGATGTTGCAGGCCGCCACAAAGTGCTTGATCGGCAAGCCCGACTCGTAGGCGAGCAGGCCGGCACCTAGGTTGCCGAAGTTGCCGCTGGGCACGGCTACTACCGGCGGCTCGTCGCCCTGCCACTGCTGCCAGGCGTAGCAAAAGTAAAACTGCTGCGGCAGCCACCGCGCCACGTTGATGGAGTTAGCCGAGGTGAGCGCCCGCCGCTGCGTAAGCTCCTGATCCACAAAGGCCTGCTTTACCAGCTGCTGACAATCATCAAACGTCCCCTGAACTTCCAGCGCCGTGATGTTCTGACCTAGGGTCGTGAGCTGTAGTTCCTGAATCGAGCTAACCTTGCCGGCCGGGTAGAGAATCACCACCTCCACGCCTTCCACGCCAAGAAAGCCGCTGGCTACGGCGCCGCCCGTGTCGCCGGAAGTGGCAACCAGCACCGTTATGTTGCCTTCACGCTGTTGGGAGAAGTAGCCCAGGCACCGGCTCATGAAGCGCGCGCCTACGTCTTTAAAAGCCAGGGTCGGCCCGTGAAACAGCTCCAGCGTGCTGATGCGGTTGGTGATGGAAACCAGCGGAAAGTCAAAGTCTACCGTTTCGGCGCAGATTTGATGGAGCGCTTCCGCCGGAATCGTATCGCCCACGTACGGCCGAATCACCTCAAAAGCTAGGTCAGCTTTGTTCTTATGTTTCAGCTCCCGCAGAAAATCGGGCGAGAACTTCGGGATGCTTTCCGGGAAGTAGAGTCCCATGTCGGGCGCTTGCCCGGCAATCGTCGCTTGCCGGAAGTCGACGGCTGGCGCCTGCTTCTTAAGGCTGTAATACAGCATGATAGAAGGGTTGTAGCGCGAAGCTCCAGCTTCGCGTATCGTTGAACGATACTCGTTGAACTATCCCCGGCGCAAGTCGTTCAACGAGGCGCGAAGCTGGAGCTTCGCGCTACTCAATTACTCGGCTACCACGCGCACCCCTTCCGGGTTGATGGTGGTGACGTAGGTGTGAAAATCAATACCCAGGCGTGTGTAGGTCTCATCCATGCCAGCTTCCACTTGCCGGGCCGTAGCTTCATCCTGGCTAAGCATGAAGATAGACGGTCCCGAACCTGAAATGCCGCCACCCAGGGCACCAGCGCGCCTAGCTTCCAGCTTCACGTCAGCGAAACCGGGAATGAGAATGCTGCGCACTGGCTCGATGATAACGTCTTCCAACGAGCGGCCAATCAGCGCATAATCACTTTTCAGCAGGCCGGCTACCAAGCCGCCCACGTTGCCCCACTGCCGGATAGCATCCTTCAGAAGCACCTGCTTCTTGAGAATGTCGCGGGCGTCGGAGGTGCGCACTTCGATCTGTGGGTGCACTACCGTCACCCAGAGCGGTGGTGCAGCCAAGGGCACAATATCCAGCGGCTGCGTAGACCGGATAAGCGTCACGCCTCCATAGATACAAGGCGCAATGTTGTCGGCGTGCTGCACGCCGGAAGCCACTTCCTCCCCGAACATGGCAAAGCGCACCAGCTCCGCTGGCGAGTAACGGTTGCCTAGTAAATGGTTAGCGCCTACCACCGCACCCGCCGCACTGGCTGCACTCGACCCGATGCCGCTGCCTGGCATAATGGACTTGGCAATTTCCACTTCAAACCCGACTACATCCGGCGTGTCGCGCAGCAGGGCCAGCAATGCGCCGCCTGCCACGTTGCGCTCGGCTTGTGTGGGCAGGTTGTAGTCGTCTTTGTTGATGATGGTAACGCCGGGCTTGTCAGACAAGCGCATCCGCATCGTGTCGTAGGGCTCGTGTAGAGCAAAGCCGAGTACATCGAAGCCGCACACGACGTTGGCTACCGTTGCGGGTGCCAACACCGTTATCTGGCCGGAGGAAGTAGTTGAGGACATGGAAGTTGCTGATTTGGCTCACGTGCGCCTCACCTCTAGCCCCTCTCCGAAAAGGAGAGGGAACTAGCGCTAGATCTAGGTTCTCATCCGTTAGAGAGCTAGCTCTAAAATCTAAAGCTAGTTCCCCTCTCCTTTTCGGAGAGGGGCTAGGGGTGAGGCGCACCGTTAAACAGCTAAGGAGAGAGGCTGCTATTAAATCCGGGAGGCGCGCATGACGTCGGCAAATACGCCGGCGGCCGTGACGTCGGCGCCCGCGCCGGCACCTTTCACTACCAGCGGTTGCTCGGGGTAGCGGTTGGTGTAGAAGAGCACCACGTTGTCTTTGCCTTGCAGCTTGTAGAAGTCGCTGTCGGGACCGACGTGCTGAAGGCCGACCGAAGCCTTGCCATCAGCGTAGCGCGCCACAAACTTGAGCTTCTTGCCTTCGGCCGTTGCATCGTCGTAGAGGCGGCGGAAGTGCGGCTCGTGCACGGCCAATTGCTCGTAGAAGGCGGGCACATCGCCCTCCATGCACGAAGCCGGCAGGAAGCTTTCGTTGGTAATGTCGTCCATTTCCATCACCTGTCCGGCTTCGCGAGCCAGAATCAGGATCTTGCGCGCCACGTCGGTGCCACCTAGGTCGAGGCGGGGATCGGGCTCGGTGTAGCCTTCTTGCTGGGCCCGGCGCACGACTTCGGCAAACGGCACGGTGCCGTCGTAGTTGTTGAACACAAAGTTGAGCGTACCCGACAGCACCGCCTCGATGCGGTGCACCACGTCGCCGCTACGCAGCAGGTCGTTCAGCGTACCGATAACGGGTAAGCCAGCACCTACGTTGGTTTCGAATAAGAAGGCTGCGTTGTAGCCCCGGGCCAGCGCTTTCAGGTTGGCATACGAAGCATAAGGAGAGGAGCATGCCACCTTGTTACACGCCACCACCGACACGCTTTTCTCCAGCACCGATGCGTACGTTTTGGCTACGTCGGCACTGGCCGTTACATCCACGAAGATGCTGTTGCGTAGGTTCTTGGTTCGCACCATTTCCACAAACGCATCGAGCTGCATCGGCTCGCCGTCAGCCAGGGTTTCCGACCAGGTAGCTAGGTTTAATCCTTCATCGCTGGCTGCGAACGTTTTGCTGTTCGCAATGGCCACTACCCGCACCTGCAAGCGCAGCTTTTCCAGCAAATAAGCTTCCTGTTGGGCAAGCTGCTCCAGCAGCTTACTGCCCACATTGCCAATGCCGACAATGAACAGGTTAACCTGCTTATAAGCCGTTTCAAAAAAGGCTTCGTGCAGCACGTTGATGGCTTTGCGCACGTCACTGGCCCGGATGACCGTCGAGATATTACGCTCCGACGAGCCCTGGGCAATAGCTCTGATATTCACGCCGTTGGTGCCAAGGGCGGCAAATTTCCGGCCGCTGATGCCGGGGTGGTTCTTCATGTTTTCGCCCACTACCGCCACAATAGCTAGGTCGCGCTCCAACTGCACGGGCTCTAGCTTGTGCACGGCAATTTCGGGCGCAAACTCAGTATTTGCCGCATTCTGCGCGCGCTCAGCATCGAGGGCGCTGATAGCCACCGAAATTGAATGCTCGGAGGAGCTTTGCGTAATCAGCACCACGTTGATCTGCTCCCGCGATAGGGCTTCAAACAACCGCTTTGAGAAGCCCGGCACACCTACCATGCCGCTGCCTTCCAGGCTCAGCAAAGCTAGGTTGCCCATGCTTGAAATGCCGCGCACCACGTTTTGGCTCGGGGGCGGCGTTACTTCTACCAACGTGCCGTAGTCGTCGGGCGCAAATGTGTTCTTGATCCAGAGCGGAATACCGCGGTGCATCACCGGATGAATGGTGGGCGGGTACAGCACCTTCGCGCCGAAGTGCGAAAGCTCCATGGCCTCCTGGTAGGAAATGTGCGGAATAGACCGGGCCGTCGATACCAGGCGCGGGTCGGCCGTCATCATGCCACTCACGTCGGTCCAGATTTCCAGTGAGCTAGCATTCAAGGCTGCCGCGAACAGGGCGGCGCTGTAGTCGGAGCCGCCCCGACCTAGGGTTGTGGTGGTGCCGGCGCCATCGGAGGCAATAAAGCCCGGCACCACGTACAGGGGTTGTGGCGAGGCGGCCACAAAATCAGCAATCTGGGTGTAAGTGGTAGCTAGGTCGACCTCCGCGAAGCCGAAGCGGCTGTTGGTGCGAATCAGCTCGCAGCTGTTTTTCCATTGGTGCGGAATACCTAGGGCCTGCAAACGGGCCGCTACCAGCGACGACGACACAAACTCGCCGAAGCTCATAATGCGGTCGAGGGTGCGGGTAGAAAGCTCGCCCAGCAGAAACACGCCGTCGCAGATGCCTTCCAACTCGTTGCACTTCTTCTTGACCAAACTGAGCGCCGCGCTTTGGTTGGCCACCGGAATCAGGGCTTTGGCTGTTTCGAGGTGGCGTTCCTCGATCTGGCGGAGCTTGTCTTTGTAGGATTCCTGCCCGGCGGCAGCTAGGGTACCAGCCTCAATGAGGGCGTCGGTAATGCCGCCAAGGGCGGAGACTACTACTACGGTGGTGTCTTTCTGGGCTGCGGCTACTACTACCCGTACTACTTTGTTGATATTCTCTGCGTTGGCTACCGATGTGCCCCCGAATTTTAAAACCTGCATACAAACGCGGTTGGTGAACTAAGGATGAAAAGCAGCAGAAGTGTATTTCAGCACTTTCTGGCGGGGTGGGCCGGATTGCGGCACCATATTAGGGCATTTTTGAACAAATCCGGTACTCCAAGGGCAGAAAACCAGCGAACTACCGGGAACGGGAGACGCTGGCAGTCGTGTTAGAATCTGTACCTTTGCATTCTAAATACAATTCTCTGAAGGCACTATGCTAGATAAACTGGAGGCCATTCGCCAGCGCTACGAAGACGTAAACGAACAGCTCATGCAGCCCGAGGCAATGAGCGACATGAAGCGCTACAAGGCCCTCAATAAAGAGTTTAAAGACCTCGGCAAGATCGTAGCCGAGTATCGCAACTATCAGCAGGTACTCTCCAATATCGAGGGTGCCCGTGAAGTCATTGCTACGGAAAAAGATGAAGACTTCCGCGAGATGGCGAAGGCTGAGCTCGACGAGCTGGTGCCGGAGCAGGAGCGGTTGGAAGCAGTGATTAAAGACTTACTCATCCCAAAAGACCCCAACGATTCCAAGGACGTCATCATGGAAATCCGGGCTGGAGCTGGCGGCGACGAAGCGGCTATTTTCGCCGGCGACTTGCAGCGCATGTACATGCGCTACGCTGAAAAGCATGGTCTGCGTATGGACCTGATTGACGCTACGGAAGGTACTTCGGGCGGCTATAAGGAAATTGTGCTGTCGCTGAAGGGTGAAGATGTATATGGCAAGCTGAAGTTTGAGTCGGGCGTACACCGCGTGCAGCGCGTGCCGGCCACTGAAACCCAAGGCCGCATTCACACCTCGGTAGCCTCTATCGTGGTGATGCCGGAAGCGGAGGAGCTAGATATCCAGCTGGATATGAATGACATCCGCAAGGACCTGTTCATGTCATCGGGCCCCGGTGGTCAGTCCGTAAACACGACGTATTCGGCCGTGCGCCTCACGCACATCCCGACTGGTCTGGTGGCCCAGTGCCAGGACCAGAAGTCGCAGCTCAAGAACTTCGACAAGGCGTTGCAGGTACTCCGCTCGCGCATCTACGAGATTGAGCTGGCGAAGAAGAACGAAGCCGAAGGTGCCCAGCGCAAGAGCATGATCGGCGGCGGCGACCGTTCAGATAAAATCCGTACCTACAACTACCCGCAAGGCCGCGTTACCGACCACCGCATCGGCCTAACAGTGTACAACTTGTCGAGTGTGATGGACGGCAACATTGACGAGTTTGTAGAGCAGTTGCGTATCGCCGAGAGCGCCGAGCGTTTGAAGGAAGGCGTAGCGTAAGCGTAGAAAGTGTAGCGTGCGCCGCATCATCGAAGTACTTTCGGTGGTGCGGCGCACGTTTGTGTTCAGGTTCTCTTATTTGTTGCGCGGCCTGATTGGTGCAGCGTAACTTACTACCTAGGTCTGGTTTATGCGCTACTTTTTACCCGTTCTATTTCTCTTTGCCTGCGCGCTTTGCCTGCTGCCCGGCTGCGAGCCGAAAGAAGACATCGTTACAAAAGATGGCGGAGCCAAGCTAGCATTCTCGACGGATACTGTCTTCTTCGACACGGTATTCGTGCAGACGGGCTCCGTAACGAAGCGGCTTTGGGTGTACAACCGCAACAATCGGGCAGTGAAGGTAGAGCAGATAGGGCTAGGTGCACCGACCAACTCGCCTTATACGCTCATCATTGGTGGGCAACAAGGCACTGCCGTGCAGAACGTTGAGATTCGCGGCAAGGACAGCTTGCTGGTGTTGGTACGCACAAGCATTACGCCGGGGCAGGAGGATAAACCCTTTGTAGTGGAAGACCAGCTGCGCTTTCGTACGAACGGCAATGATCAGGACGTGAAGCTGTTGGCGTATGGCCAGAATGCTTATTTTCACCGTGGCCTTGAGTACGTAGCCTGCAACAGTGTTTGGCGCAGCGATAAGCCACACGTTGTATTAGACACTGTGGCTGTCGGGCAGGGCTGTACACTTACTATCGCGGCCGGGAGCCGAGTGTACTTTCACGCCAATGCGGCTATTGTGGTGCAAGGTCGGCTATTAGTAAATCCGGATTTTAATCCGGGCACAGATTCAGTCGGCGAGAACAACCCCAACATCGTGCGCTTTGCCGGCGACCGGCGCGAACCGTACTACAACGATATTCCAGGTCAGTGGCGTGGTATTCAGTTCGATGCGACGAGTCGAAACAATGTGGTGCGTTATGCTGAGATAAAAAACGCTTCCTTCGGCTTGCTCATTTTCAATCCTAAGAACCTAGCTCATCCAAAAGTAAGGGTTGAAAATACGGTCATTAAGAATATATCGGGGGCTGCCATTTCCTTTGCTAATGGTAAAGAAGGCTTCGACGGCGCGGGTATCTTCGGAATCAGCGGCGACTTCGACCTGGTAAATACGGTGCTGACTAACTGCGGCGAGTACGCCATCAGAGCCATAGGTGGCGGCGAGTACAACCTGAACTTTTGCACTGTTGCTAACTATACACCACAGTTTAAGCGCGAAACTGCCTCGCTTCGCTTCAGCAACGCGTCCTTTTTGCAGGAGGTAAAAGACCCATTGCCCATGCGAATTGATATTCGCAACTCGATCATTTGGGGGATTAATTCGGGGTTTGTAAAGGATGAGCTGCTTTTTGAAGGGAGCGACAACTACAAGAATAGCCTCAGCGTCCGTAATAGTCTGCTTCGTACCACCGCCTACCAGGCTGCTACCGACGCACCTGACAAGCCCGGCCTAGGTCGCGCCGACTACCAGAACGTGCTGAACCAACCGCCTAACTTCAAGCGCGCCTCCGACAGCGAAATTCCGGCCTATGACAAGCTTGATTTTCGTCTTAACACGCCTTCGCCGGCCAGCAACCGCACCGCTTACGAGTCCATCATCGCCCGCGACTTGCGCAACAATCTACGCGACCCGAAGCTGCCCGACTTAGGTGCCTACGAGCAGGTAAACCCCTAAGCAAGTAACAGAGTAAAGGAGTAACTGAGCAATATCCTGAACAGATCACTCAGTTACTCTTTACTCCGTTACACTTTTATGATTTGGCTTCAAAAAAGATTGCGCTTGCCGGCGGTGCGTCGGGGCTTTCACCTCATCACCGACCTGCTCACGGCCGAACTGCCGGAGCTAGAACAGATTAAGGTAGGAACGGCGCACTTCTTCATTCAGCACACCTCCGCGAGTCTGAGCATCAACGAGAATGCCGACCCCACTGTGCGCCATGATTTCGAGGAGTTCTTCAACCGCACGGCACCCGAGAATGCGCCGTACTTTCACCATAACTCAGAAGGTCCGGATGATATGCCAGCGCATCTAAAAGCTGCCATGCTAGGTACTTCCGTCACGATTCCTATCACGAATGGGCAGCTAGCCCTAGGTACCTGGCAAGGCGTGTACCTAGGTGAGCACCGTAACCACGGCGGGCGGCGCTGGGTGGTTGCTACGCTGATGGGGCAACAGTAGGCTTCGCAGAAAAGTATGCGCCGCTTTTACTGCGCTTGTACCCGAACGGCAGCCGAATAGCGAAGCGTATCGAACAGGATCAGCTTCTGCACGCCATTCACTTGGTAATTGTTCAGCAGGCCCTGAGCAGCCCGCAGAAGTAGGTCTTTACGTGAGAAGAACAAAGCATTGTTCTGGCTAAGCGTTGCCGTTACCTCGCGCACACCTTGCGGATCAGAAAGCACCGTCAGCCGCTCCACGGCGTTTTCAACGTCAGGTTTGCGCCTGTAGGTTTGTCGCTGTAAACCACCGGCAACTTGCACGGGCGGCTCAATGGTGTACGCTCCACGCAAAGCCGACTTGTTGATGTCGGCCTGATAGAAGAGCTGCAGCTCCTTGCGCCAATCGGTGTGGGGAACCTTAGCGGTTTCCTGCTGCCCGGTCCGTAGCTGCACCTGCTTCACCACTACCGGGTTGCGGCGGCTGAGTAGCTGCGTCTGCGTGTCCAGGAACCCCTTCAGATCGAAGTACAGTGGCTTGCGCCTAGCCGCTGCTGACTGACTGGCACCACCGTCGGAATCGCACGCGGCAACGGCTACTAGCAGCAGACCTAGCAGCCAGCAGTTACGCATTAGCAGCTAGGTTTAAAACAGGAGCGGGCTGCAACAACGACTGGCCGTTCATCTCAGCCGGCTGCGGAATGCCCATCAAGGCCAGCACCGTCGGGGCAATGTCACCTAGCTTGCCATCAGCCAGCGTACCACGGTAATCGTTATCCGCCAAGATGCAGGGCACCAGGTTAGTAGAGTGGGCCGTGTTAGGCGAGCCGTCCGGGTTAAGCATCACGTCCGCGTTGCCGTGGTCGGCGATGATGATGCAGGCGTAATTGCTGGCCAGAGCCGCTTCTACCACGTCCTGGGCGCAGGCATCTGTGGTTTCGACTGCTTTTACCACCGCATCAAAGACGCCCGTATGGCCCACCATGTCGGGGTTAGCGAAGTTGAGCACCACGAAATCCGCGGATTTCTGCTGTAGCTCCGGCACCAGGGCGTCGCGCAGGTCGCCGGCGCTCATTTCGGGTTGCAAGTCGTACGTAGCAACTTTGGGTGAAGCACGCATAATGCGGTTTTCGCCCTCAAACTCATTTTCGCGGCCACCCGAGAAGAAGAACGTAACGTGCGGGTACTTTTCAGTTTCGGCAATGCGAATCTGTGTCTTGTGATGCGCCGCTAATACTTCGCCCAATGTATTTTCCAGGTTGTCCTTGTCGAAAATCGGGGTGACGCCAGCGAACGTGGCGTCGTAGTTCGTCATGGTCAGGTAGTGCAGGTTCAGGCGGTGCATCTGGAAGGCGTGGAAATCCTGCTGCGTCAGGGCCTGCGTGATTTCCCGGCCCCGGTCGGTGCGGAAGTTAAAGCAAAGCACCACGTCGCCTTCCTGGATGGTGGCCAAAGGTTGCCCATCAGCACCTACCTTCACGATTGGCTTCATAAACTCATCGGTCACGCCCTCTTTATAGGAGTCGAGCATGGACTGAATCAGGTTCTGCGAAGGCGTGCCTTTGCCGTTTACCAGCAAGTCGTAGGCTACTTTCACCCGTTCCCAGCGGTTGTCGCGGTCCATGGCGTAGTAGCGGCCCACGATAGAGGCAATCTTGCCGCCGTTGCGCTCCAGGTGTTTTTCCAGGTCGTTCACGTAGCCGACGCCGCCCTTAGGATCCGTGTCGCGGCCATCGGTGAAGGCGTGAATGAATACTTTATGTACATCTGCGTCGTGGGCCAGCGTACAAAGTGCTTTAAGATGGTCGATGTGGGAGTGAACACCACCATCCGAGAGCAGGCCCATCAGGTGCAGGGTCTTACCGTTGGCTTTGGCGTAGTCGAAGGCTTTGGTCAGCGCTGGGATGGTACCTAGCTTCCGTTCCCGGATGGACTTGTTAATACGCACCAGATCTTGGTACACCACCCGGCCGGCGCCAATATTCATGTGGCCAACTTCGGAGTTGCCCATCTGGCCTTCCGGCAAACCCACTGCTTCGCCAGAAGCCTGTAGCCGGCTGTGGGGAAAACGTTGGATAAGCGAATCGAAAAACGGCGTTTTAGCATGATCAATGGCAGAAATCTCCTTGTTCTGCCCAAGACCCCAACCGTCCAAAATTACCAGCAATACCTGTTTGTTCATGACTGCAAAGATAGGCGGTGCGCCCGGAATGACTGCATTTCGTCTGTGTACGTTCAGTGTAACTTAAGGTAGAATAAATTGTGCGGTAACCTTTTTTTATAATCAGTAGTTGGCATAATTTTAGCAAACGATATGACGCATTCTCTACTCTAGTATGAAACCTACTTTATTACAAACCCTTGCCATTGCGTGGCTGATGCTGCTGTCCGTAGTTGTTCAGGCCCAGGGTGAGGCATTTGGGCCTCTCGGCGGTGCGATCCGTAACGGTTCGTCCAAAGATCTGGCTCAATATTTCAGTTCCTCTGTCGAGTTAGGCTTCGATGGCGACAAGCAAAGCTACAGCGCCACCCAGGCTGAATTCGTGATGAAAGACTTCTTTGCCAAGAATCCACCGGCTACTTTCGACTTTATCCACTACGTTAATGGCGCCGAAGGTGCGAAGCTGGCGGTGGGCAAGTACAACGGCAAAAATGGGGCATACCGCGTGTTTGTGAAGGTAAAGCCCGATCATGGCACGCTGGTCATTGATGCCATTGACTTCACCAAAGGCGGAGAGTAAATCTTGATCCTAATAGTAGCTGTTTGATATAGAAGCACTTACCAACGACTGACAGCTATTGCTTCACTCGCCTTTCTATTCTTATAGCCTGAAAAAAGGTCCCGGCGGAAGTCGGGGCCTTTTTCTATTTTTGCATCGTGCAAAACACCTCCTATCTTACACCAGAAGCGCTTTCTACCTTCATCCGTGCGGCTTTGGCCGAAGACGTCGGAAATGGTGACCACTCATCGTTAGCGGCCATCCCGGCCGAAGCCCGCAACCGCGCCAAACTCCTGGTGAAAGGCGAAGGGGTGCTGGCCGGTGTAGAGCTGGCGCAGCTGATCTTTCGGGAGGTAGATGCGACCCTAGGTATGGAGCAGCTGCTCGCCGATGGGACCCGCGTAAAATACGGTGATGTAGCTTTTATCGTAGAAGGACCCGCCCGTAGCATTCTGACGGCGGAGCGCCTAGTGCTCAACTGCATGCAGCGCATGAGCGGCATTGCCACTCACACGGCCTACCTCACGACCTTGCTAGGTGATACGCACGCCAGACTGCTCGACACCCGAAAAACCACTCCTAATTTTCGGATTTGCGAGAAATGGGCGGTACTCATCGGGGGCGGCGTGAATCATCGCTACGGCTTGTTCGACATGATTATGCTCAAGGACAACCACGTAGACTATGCCGGTGGTATTCGGGCGGCTATTGAAGCAACGCATGCTTATCTGGCGCGTACGAACCGTGACCTAGGTATCGTCATTGAAACCCGGACACTGGCCGAGGTGCAGCAGGTACTGGAAACGGGTGGCGTCGACCGGATTATGCTGGACAATATGCCCGCCGAGCAGCTGCGCGAGGCAGTGGCCTTGATAAACGGCCGGTTCCCGACGGAAGCCTCTGGTGGCATCACGGAGCAGACGATTGCCGCCATAGCCGCCAGCGGCGTAGACTACATTTCCGTGGGGGCCCTGACGCACTCCGCCGGCATTCTGGACCTGAGCCTGAAAGCGTTTTAAATGTGCTGATTCATGAACGTGTTGATGTCCTGATTGTACCTAGGTAGCGGTTATTTATTCCCGGTAAGTCCCATCAGCACATCAGTAAGTCAACACAGTAGCCCATCAACACACCAGCCTTTAAGAAATCAGTACATCAACTATGATGCAGCCTAATCAACGTGGATTCCGGCAGGCGCAAGGGCCTTCTCCTCTCGCTATCCGGACCAAGAAATATCAGCTTGACACAAATACATACACCCGCATGGCCATGGCGCAAGTATGGCGCAAGGAGTGGCCATATGCCCTTATTCCGCTGGCGCTGGGGCTAGCTCCGGCACTCATCTGGCACTCGTGGTGGTGGGTGCTGCTAGCTATTGTGCTGGTGTTGCTGTTTGTGCTGCTGCGTTCGGCTCAGATAACCGGCGTAACGCAGATGGAGCAAAGCAAGCCGCTGTTTGAGCGCCTGAGCTATGAAATCGATCAGCGCCAGATCCTGATGCGCCGTAATGAGCGGGAAGGCATGAACCTGACCTGGGATATGATTGCGCGGGCCGTGCGCGAGCCGGATGCGTTTGTGCTGTACCTGAAGCAGGGCGAAGCGCCGGCAGAGCTAGCCGGCTGGCGTCGTTGGATAGCCACCACGTTCGATGTGCCGGTATTCTTGCACCTGCCGCTGCGCATCTTCAACTCGCCGAACGATATCAAGCTGTTCGACTCGATGCTGCGGCGCAAGAGCTTGCTGCCTGCCATTGAGGCTACGGCTGGGTCAACGCCCGCGTAACTTTCAAGCGACACGGGTGGTATCTCTAACTGGTTGAATGGCTGAATAGCAGACAACGACAAGTTGCACCTAGCTTTATTCGCTAGTTAACGCCCGACCACTGAATAATTTAACCATTCAACATTTTTTACTAATGACTAAGAATCTTCTGCTCTCTGGATTGGCTCTAGCTACCCTGGCACTGAACGCATGCAGCAGCGAACCTTCCGATTGGCGTCCGGACAAGAAAGTTTCGGTAGATATGGTAGCGCCCGGTACCCGCACCGACGAAGACTTTGACAAGGGCTCTGATCACGAAACAAATCAGGCCAGGGGCGGCGCTATTGCCGAGCCGATCAGCTCGCACGCTACCTTGGATGCCCGGCCTAAGCCTTCGGCGGAGCAGGCGACTTCCGCCAACGCAGAAGAAGTGATGCGCACCAAAGACAAGACCGACGCGGGTAAGCGCCAAGCTAAACCTAGCCAGGAGGATACGACTGCGGGCGGCCACGAAGTGCAGCGTTAATATAGGAAAATGCTCGTAAATAAAATGAAGCTAGCCATCGTCGGTAGTATGCTGGCGGCGGCTACGACTTTAGCCGGATGCAGCTCGCAACCGGCAGGCACGGCAGAAAAAGCGGAAGCTCCAGCCGGGCAAGCTGCTGGTAGTCAGGGCGCTGCTATGGCTTACCGCTGCCCGATGGGGTGCGAAGGTAGTGCCAGCAACAAGCCCGGCAAATGCCCGGTGTGCGAAATGGAGCTAGAGCGCAACCCCGGCTACAAGCCAGCCGCTGGCACCGCCGCTACCGACTCTCTATAAGGCATAGGTCATCTGATAAGCGGCTTTTGTGTAACATTGTTGCATAAAAGCTGGTTATCCGGTGACCTGTGTTTTTGCCGGGCCTCATCCTGGCTAGTGATTTACCTAATAGTTAAGTACATGTGGTTTGCCGTTCTGCTGTTATTTTGCACCGTGTTGGGCGCTGGTTGGCTCACCCGGCTGATGCCAACGGCACGTACCACCTGGATGAAGCCGTTGCTGGCTTTCAGCGGGGCCTACCTTTTCACGCTTACCATTACGCACCTGCTGCCGGAAGCGCTAGTGTTATCATCTGATCATCACCGAATTGGGTACTTCATCCTGGCTGGCTTTTTCGGACAGCTGCTGCTGGAGGTGTTTTCGCAAGGCGTGGAGCACGGGCATGTGCACCATCATACCAGCCACGCCGGGCACGTACCGTTTCTGCTGCTCTTCTCGCTGGTTATTCATTCCTTTCTCGAGGGTAGCATCCTGGTGCCGACGCCGGCTACAGGCGAGGTGAGCGAGAGTTTTTACGCTATTCTGGCAGGCATTGCGCTGCACCATATTCCGGCGGCCTTTGCCCTAATGGCCGCGTTGCTGCTGCGCCTGGGCAGTTTCCGGCGCGCGTTGCCTTACCTGGTGCTGTTTGCGCTAGCGGCGCCGGCCGGTGTCGTTGCCAGCAACTATGTGGTGCTATCGGAGCTGTTGCAGGGCGGCTGGTACGCGGCGTTGCTGGGCTTGGTAGCGGGCAATTTTCTGCACGTTTCCACTACTATTTTATTCGAAACCAGCCCGGAACACCGACTCAACCTACCCAAGCTTACTGCTACCTTGGCTGGTATGCTGCTGGCGTTAGCCGTTGATTTAGTTTAAAAAAGCTGTTAGCTAATAGCTGTTGGCTGGTAGCTTTTTTCATCACTCTAAGCCAATCTAGGTTTAACCATCAAAGTATATCCTACCAGCTACCAGCTACCAGCTACCAGCTCAGCCAGTCGTCGGCTTCGAGGGTGGGGCCGGAATTGTGCAGGTTGCGTTCCAGCTGTGTGGCGCGGGCGGTCTGATGCGCGAGTGCCTGCTGTAAGTGTAGCAAGCGGCGGCGCATTGCCAGAATAATGTCAATGCCTTCCTTATTGATACCTAGGTCGTGGTGCAGGCGCGCAATGCGTGCCAGCTGCTCGGGTTCCTCGCGCAGAGAATCCGGCGCTTCCGCGGCGCGCAGCAAACCTAGGTCTACAAACTCGCGCAAATCCTGCTCGCTCAGGCCATACGTCGCGGCACACTCGCGGTAGGTGATGGTGATATGCGTTTCCATAGCCGATAATTCTACGTTCGGGTCGTGGACTCAGCTGCTGCCTGGCTATCTACTCGCCACGGAGAGCCGCCAACTGCTTGATGAGTTCTTTCTCCTGCGTGGTGAGGTTTTGGGGTAAAGCTAGGTTCAACCGGAGGTATAAGTCGCCGAACTGGTCTGCCTGTTTGTAGACGGGGAAGCCCTTGCCACGCAATCGTAGGCGCGTACCGTTCTGAGTTTCAGGCTTAATCTTGATCTTAACCGGGCCGGACAGCGTTTCGACCACTTGCTCACCGCCGAGCAGGGCTTTGTAGATGCTCACCGGCACATCCATCGTCAGGTCGTTGTCGGTGCGGGTGTAGCGCGGGTCGGGCAGAATGCGGAACGTGATGTACAACGAGCCGTGGGGCCCACCGCTACGGCCGGGGCCGCCCTGGTCGCGCAGGCGGATTGTTTGGCCGTCTTCTACGCCGGGTTGCACGGTCAGGCGCAGGTTTTTGCCGTTGACGGTAATGGTGCGCGGGCCGCCGCGGTAGGCTTCTTCCAGCGTCAGCTCTAGGTCGGCCTGGTAGTCTTGCCCGGCGCCGGCACGGGTGCTGCTCGCACGCCCACTGCCCATACCGCCGAAGATATTGCTGAAAAAATCGGAGAAGTCGGCGCCCTCGAAGCCACCGGCATCACTGAAGCCGCCAAAGCCACCGCCCGCCGGACTGCCCTGCGCGTACTGCGACCAATCGAAGCCACCAGCGCCACGGCCGGCGCCGGCTTGCTGGTAGCGCTGCCAATCGGCGCCGAGCTGGTCGTACTTCTGGCGCTTCTCGTCGTCGCTAAGAACTTCGTGCGCCTCATTTACTTCCTTGAATTTTCGTTCAGCCTCCGGATTATTGGGGTTCACATCAGGGTGGTACTCCCGCGCCAACTTGCGGTAAGCCTTTTTGATCTGGTCTTTTGTGGCCGATTTATCGAGCCCCAAAATCTTGTAATAGTCTTTATAGTCCACCGGTGGCGAGTTGATGGGTTAACGTGCTGATTGAGTGATGTGCTAGTGTGCTGATGAGTTAATGAAAAGATGAGGTATTTTACCCAATAGCGTGTTCTGGCTAAGTATTTAGATCAGCAGCAAATTAACGCATCAGCGCACCAGCCTATCAACGTCATTTTTTAAGCGGGTCGTGGCCCCAGTTCATAAGCGAATAGCGCCAGCGGGAATGCTCCACATCGTGCGCCGGACCTTGGGCCAGGTGGCGGCTAATGTAGGAGTGTACCTTGTGCATGTGCGCTTCGTCGGCTTCGGTGAGGTCAGCTTTCTTTTTACGCAGAATCTCGATGATGTGCTCGCCCGACTTGTGGCCGATGCTTTCCCCGTCGCCACTGTCCTGGCCTACCGACCTAGATTCCTCAGTCGTCAGCCATTTCTCTAGCTCGGCCGCCGTCATGTTTACCTGTTGCTTGAATTCAGCGTAAATAGTATCCGGTGTCTCTTGGTTGCTCATGGCTGTGGTAGGGAGTACGAGCGCTCTTCAGTGAAGAAGGCTGTTCTGGATTCTACTACTTAACGAATGCCTGACCATAGGGGTTGCTAGCTCCTGGCAGTGAGCCTCGTACACTGACCCGACTACTTGTTTCGTTGCAAGAACAGTTCACTCCCACCCAACCGTTTTGTTCTATGACACACCCCATTTTACGGAGCATTATCCTGCTGCTGACGCTCGGCAGTGTAGCCGCGCAGGCCCAAACTAAAGTGCCCGCTCGTAAGCCCGCCTCCCCCAAGCCACGTATGGTAAGCAACGGCGCTACCATGAAGGACGGCGTAATGATGAAGGACGGCAAAGTGCTGCTGACTCAGCAGGGCCTCACTAATCCTTTAACGCAAGATCTGACCCTCACCAACGGTACCAAAGTCAGCCCGGTGGGGGCCGTGACGTTGGCAAATGGCACGACCACGACACTGAAGGAAGGCGACATGATGTCGTTGAGTGGCCGCATTACAACCGCCACCATGAAAGCCGAGCAGGATAGCCTGCTGACGGCCAGCAAAGAGCCGGGCAAAGGCAAGGCGAAAAAGAAAAAATAGCTACTTCAGCTAACCCACGCGCCGCGGGCGCACAGCAACCTAGGTTGTTGTGCGCCCGCGGCGCGTGGGTTAATCGGATAGGCTAACCTAGGTTTAACTAGCTGCGCTTCAGTGCTGCGTATAGTCTTGCAGGATGACGGCGGCTTCGGCATCGTCGGCCGCCTCCACGATTTCATTCATCACAAACTGGATTTCGGCTTCGGTCCAGCCCTGCGCTTCCGCTGCTTTTACGAACAGCCCCAGGGCCTCAAACCGGCTGGCAGCGGCAGGCAACGGCCACTTTACTTTCTTTCGGATTCGCATAGTTGATAGGTTAGGAAGAAAGCCTGGTTATTGAGTCTGAAAACCTAGCTTTCAATACAGTATAAAGCACAGCTACCGCGCCGCGCGCACTACTTTGAGCTGCACGGGCGCAACACCGGCTTGTACCAAGCCAATTTTGCGGGCGGCTTTGCGCGAAAGGTCGATAACACGGCCCTTGGCGTGCGGGCCGCGGTCGGTGATTTTTACTTTAACGGACTGATGGTTCCGGGGATTCGTGACGCGCACAATGGTGCCGAATGGCAGCGTGTTGTGGGCTGCAGTTCGTTTGCTGGGTCGGTACGTGCTGCCGCTGGCTGTTTTCTTTCCTTTGAACTTATCAGCGTAGTACGAGGCCTGACCCGACTGAGTGAAGGCATTGCGCCCGGTGCCGCAGCCCGCGAGCAGCAGCCCACCGACTAGCAGCAAACAGCGAAAAGGAAGCAAAAACGTCATTAAGGGCGGAAACAGGGGAAAGGTGAGGGGGAAAGCTAGCTAGGTTAGTTGCGCGGCGCGTCAGCCTTTGCCGGAATACGCAAGGAAAGCAGATTCTGAAAATTGCCCTGAAACACGTTGAAGTCGACGGTGCCACGGATGCCGGGCACGTATGATTCGTCGCTGTGCTGCCAAATGATCCATTTTTCCTTAGGCAACCTGGGGCTAGACACCTCATAGTGCGCCAGCCACAACGGGTATTTGTCGAAGTGGCCGGCCAGGTGGCGCTGGTAGAAGCTGTAGTTAGAGTACAGAATAGGCCGCACGCCGTAATGTCGTTCCATCAGCCGCAGCCAGGTAGCTACGTTGCGCCGCATAAGGGCTACATCATGAAATTCAGGCGCTTCTACGTCGAGCACGGGTGGCAAGTCGCCGGGCAGTAGCGGCACAGTGCGGGCAAATAAGTTCGCCTGCTTAGCGCCGCTGTAGTTGGGCTGAAAGTAGTGGTACGCTCCGCGCACGATGCCGGCTTCGTGCGCTTTGTGCCAGTTGCGCTGAAAGCGAGGGTCGCGCAGCGTAACGCCTTCGGTTGCTTTGATAAACGCAAACTGCACCTGATGGCTGGCCACCAGCTTCCAGTCGATGTTGCCTTGGTAGGCCGAAACGTCGATGCCGTGCACGGAGTAGCCCGGCAGCAGCGGCGATTTTTCCCGACCCGTGAGGCGGCTGCTGGTGAGGCTGGCGTAGGTGCGGCGCACGTAGCGGTTGAACTGTCGCCAGTGCCGGCCATAGTAGGCCAGCCCCGCCAGCAAAAGCACCAACAAGGCGAGCGGAAGCAAGCGGCGCGGAGTGGCGGCGCGTTGGGGGGGAACGGAGCGGCGAGGTTGATTCATCAGCTTTACCATCCCAAAGATAACGTACGGTATCCGGCCCATGGTGCCTGCCGCACAGCAAAAGCTAGGTTATACGCGTAAAAACTTGGATAAAAACCGCGCGCCTACGTACTTTTTCTGACCTTTGCCTACCTAAAACCTCCGTTCGCATGGCCACTCCCACTAATCTGTCCGACGCCCGCGACGAATCCGGGCACCTCATCCGCGAGCTGCACGGCGTGACGCTGGCGCAGATTCTGGAATACCTAGTGGCTCGCTACGACTGGACCGAGCTGGACCGGCGCATCCGCATCAACTGCTTCGCCGTGAGCCCCAGCATCAAGTCCAGCCTGACCTTTCTCAGGCGCACGCCCTGGGCCCGCGCCAAAGTCGAGGAACTCTACATCCACACCCGTTCGGAGGAAGTATTACGGAAAGCAAACAGCAAATAGTCAGCGTGTAAACCCGTGAATAGCTGCCTGGCTTGACTGGCCCCACTCACTCATTTATAACTTGACGAACTCACCACCTCACAAAATCACCATCTCACTGCATGGCTGATGTCGCACAAAAGTCGAGTGGCGCCGCACTGGTTGTGGGCTTGCTGCTGTTCTTGGCCTTCGAAACGGTGACGTACTACGTGCTGCGCTTTGCCACCTCTGGCCTAGGTATGCCCGATCAAATGCAGCCGGAAAATACCATCGTCAGCAACTGGGTCAAGACGGTGGTGTTTCTGTTGCTGCACTTGCTGCTGGTAGTGGTGGCCGTGCTCATTCTCAGCAACCGGCTGCCCCGGCGCTACCGCGGGCAGGTGATGGGCTGGTTTTACTTATCACTGCTCACGGGTTTCTTTCTGCTCATTCCGCTGTTTGGCTAGCCTTAAAATGGAAAAGCCACTGCGGGGCAGTGGCTGTGATGGAACAAAATGGCCGGTCGGTCCCGGCGTTATATATAAAAGAGAACAGCTTAGCGCTGTTTGATTTCAATTTCGCGCTGCTGGCTGGCGGCGTCTTTGTAGGGGATGCGCACGCGCAGCTCGTTGGCTTCGTGCACCGCATCAATTCGAGCTAGGTCGAGGTTGGCGGGCAGATCGATGGTCTGGGCAAACAGCGGAGCGGCTAGCTCGTCGCCGGGCTCGTGCCGGTACTCGCAGTACACCGTCAGGCGGTTATTGTTGAGTACCACGTGGAAGTTTTCGGGGCTGACCGAAGGAACGGCCACGCGCACTACCACGCCTTTGTCACGCTTATCGACGCGCAGCATCGCCTGCGCCGTACCGCCGCCCAGGGTATTGAGCAGGTCGAGTTGCGGAGCGATGTTGCGGATAAATTCTTGGCTGATCAACTTCATGGCTTTCTTCTCTCTTGTGATTGGTAAGTGCTTAAAATCAAACGACGTACCAACCTCTGAAACGGTCTTTTAGGCCTCTTTTAGCGTCATATTGTCGGTGCTTTCAGCTGCGGTTTATGCCGTTTTTAGCCATAATGGCAGTAGCCGCTAACGACTGAAAAATGCGCTTCACCGAGTGACTTTCAGGCTATAAATACAACAAAAGGCACCCGCTTTGGGTGCCTTTTGCAAGGGAATTAAAAGAGTGATAAACCTAGCTTAGGAGCCAACGCCGGAGCCGTGCATCGTGGTGCTCACGCTGCCTTGTCCGTTAGGCTGAGTAGGCTGACTGGCCGGATTGCTGTTGGGCGAATTAGTGCTGTCATTTTGCTGGCCACTGTCTTGCTGCACCGGAACATCGGTGGCTTGCTGACCTAGGTGGTCGGAGAGCTGACCGTTTTGGCTGCTGCCACTTTGGCTGCCGCGCACCTGAATCTGGTGGCGCATCGTTTTCTGCTCGTCCTTGGGCACCGTTACGTGCAAAACGCCGTCTTCAAACGAAGCCTCAATCTTGCTCGGATCAACGGTGTCCGGGAGCTGGAACGAGCGCTGGAACGAACCGTAAGAGCTTTCCACGACGTGGTAGCGTCGCTGGTCTTGCTCGTTGCGGAACTGCCGCTCCCCCGAGATGGTCAGGCGGCCCTGGTGGAAGTCAACCTTGATGTCTTCCCGCTTCATGCCGGGTAGGGCGGCTTCTATCTCGTAGCCCTTCTCGGTTTCGTAAGCATCGACCTGGGGCGAGAAGCTGGACGCGCGGCCACGGGCAGCCAGCGAGTCATTGAAGAAGCGGTCGAGCATGGAGCTGAAGCTTCCCGGCATCATGTCGGAAAACGAATCCTGATACTTCTGAATAGCCATGATAGTAGGTGTATTTAGAGGTTAAAACAGGTTGTCGACTGACAGGCCATCTTACTAATTCTATTACACCTAGGTTTCAAAAAACAGCGTTTCAAGCTCGTGAGTGCTATTTTTTCTGTAGAAGCGGGGCGTTTCCTGTGCTGCTCAGGCCCCAAAATCGGGGGTGGTCAGACCTGGGTTGCCAAGTAATGGCGGGGCTTTGCGAGTGGTCAGAACGATCAGCGCTTCTTCCGCGTCGAGCGGCGTGCACCGCACTTGGTACGACAGCAGCAAACCGTCGGTCTGTGGTAGGCTGAACGACGTTTCGGTGCGCTGACCGGTGCGCAACATCTCCGTGAGACTGGCTAAGATGGGCTCAGCGGCGGCCTGCGACAGTACATCGGCCAGGTGATTACCAATGAGCTGGTCGGCGGCCTGGCTGAGCAGCGAGTCGTCACCTAGCTTAGCGTCGTGCACAAAGCCCATGCGGCTCGTCACCAGAATAGTATCGGGCAGGGCCGTGAGCAGGGCCCGCACCCGGTGCTCGCTGGCGCGGATGCGGTCTTCGGCCTGGCGCCGGGCCGTAATATCAGCGCCATAGCCAATGACCATCTCTAGGTGGCCGTCGGGTCCAAACACGGGGTAGAAGTAGTGCAGCGAGTAGCTCAGGGTGCCATCCGGCCGCGGCGTGGTTTCCTCCCAACTCATCTGGCGGCGGTTGCGCACGGCTTCTTCAAACAGGAAGTGCCGCTGCTCGGCGGTAGTGCGACTCCGCTGCTGGCGCAGGAAGTACTGAAAATCATCTTTGCCAATGAGCCACTCGCGCAGTTCCGGGTCGCGGATGGCTTGGGGGTTGATGTAGCGGTAGCGGTGGGCCGCGTCGAACACGGCAATATCGGCCGGCATGTGGTTCAGAATCGCCGCGTAAAATGCTTCCTGCTCCTGAATGCGTTGTCGCGCAACTTCCTGATCGGTAATATCTATGCTGTGCCCAATGACGAGTTGCAGCTGCCCGGCGGCATTCCGGATGGGCTGTAGCGTACGAAGCAGGTAGCGCGTAGCATCCGTGCCGATAATCGTCTCGGTCCAGTGCACGCGTGCGCCGGTAGCCACCACCTGCTCGAAGTAGCGTTGCCGCTGCTGCGGTAAGCTACCTAGGTTGGCTGGCTGCGCGGGGTGCTTGCTGCCGAGCAGGCCCTCGCGCAACGTGGGTTGCGCTTCTGCCTGGGGATTCAGGAAGTTGTACTGATTGGTCGTTGTATCTATGGCGAATACTTCGGCGGGCAGCTGGTTCAGAATGGCTTCGTGGAAAGCGCGCTCCTGCTGCTGCTGTTGTCGCTGGCGATGCGCTTCCGTGACATCGCGCAGCCGCAGCAGAAAGCCAATGGAGGCCACAGCGCCGGGCGCGGCTTCGCTGGTGGGCAGGTAGTCCCATTCCAGCACGCGGCCATCGAGCATGAGCAACTCCTGACCTAGCACGGCCTGCCCACCCTGCCACAATCCTTGCACATTGTGCTGAAAACCAGTTGGGTCGGCTGTCTGCTCCTGCAACCAGTTGGCAATGTTGCGCACCGAGTAGCCTAACCAGTTGCTGGCGGGCAGAGGCAGGCCGAACAAGTTGCAGCAGTGCTCGTTCAGCAGCGCGATGGTACCTCGCGGGTCAACCATCAGCAGACCCTCGGGCAAGTAGCTCGCAAACGTAGCGAGCCGGGCCGTAGCCGTTTGGGCGGTGTAATTGGCCTCATCCAGCGCCCGCCGCAATTCGGCGTTGCGCATCTCAGCCTGTACTAGCGCGGCCTGGCTGCGGGCCAGCTGCTCGGCCAGCGAGCCAGGCACAGAAGCAAAGGAATGACCGGACGAGGGAGCGCCAGCAGCTGAAGCCAGAGAGGGCGGCTTAACGGTTCCCATCTGCGGCCGCACATCCGCCGGAGAAGCATCCGGAATGGAAAATGGGCGATGCTGATCCATTGGTGTTGCGTAAACCAAATAGGTGGTACTAAATAGGGCAGGACAAAAGAGCGCGGGGTAATCTGGCTGGTAGTAGGGGAGCTAGCGTCAGACTTCGGGCTAAGGTTGCAAGAGCCACTCAAGGAAGTAGGATGAGGCATAGCAAAAGGTAGTCAGTAGCGAGGCACTCGTTTGGGTTCAGGCTTGGGCAAAGCCAAACAGATCAAACGTAAGCAGTTTATAAAAGAATTTAGGTATTAATTAGGATAACACAAATTAGCGTTAAAAATCAATTAATATATATAGATGTTTTATATACAAAGATGAGATAAGCAAAAAGTAGAATTGCTGGTAGCTTGACGAGTTAAAATCACCACTGGAATAGGAGGCGCTTGGAATTAGACAAAGTTAAGACTGGATGTTGATCTGCAAGCACGTTTGAAGCGGGAACTTATAATGAAGCTTAACCATGATGTGGCAGAAAACATGGAAGCGTTAGTTGTCCAGGGGCTAGTAAGCAGATGGTTACGAGCCGGTCTAGGCTGCCACGCAGGGACCAGAACCTAGCCCACAAAAGGCTAGGTTCTAGGTTCACGCAAAGTGTGCTGTGCTACTAAGACAGGATTTTAACCGGCTTCTTGTCCTGGTCGATGGCGACGAAGGTGAACAGGCCGGTTACGGCTTTCTCGCGCTCCTCGGAGTACATCTGCTCCACGAACAGCTCCACCCGCACTTGCAGGCTGCTGCTGCCCACGCGCACAACCGTGCCGATCAGCTCGACGAGCGTGCCGCCGGGAATAGGGTGCGTGAAGTCGACGCGCTCGGAGGAGACCGTCACCATCTTCAACCGGCTGAAGCGGGTAGCCGTGATAAAGGCGACCTCATCCATCATCATCAGCGTTGTGCCGCCGAACAGGGTATCGTAATGGTTAGTGGTATTAGGGAAAACTGCCTTAAAAATGCGGGTTTCCGAGCGGGCAACTCGTTCAACGAGGGCGGGCAAAGTAAGGTCAGTTTCAGCCATAGGGCAGTAAAATGGGTGAAAAATGGTTCAGCTTGCACAAGCACAAAGAGGCCTAACTAGTTTGGTCGGGCATGAAGAAAAAGAGGGGAGAGCAGCCTTTTGCAGGCTAGCTTCGTACGCTAAGGCTTTCAGCTACGCCGCCGTATGAAAACTCCCGACGCCTACGATCTGCTCAAAGTCCCGACCCGCTCGCCCAAAGATTGCCGGAAAGAGCCTACACTCCGCGAAACCGAAAAAATTCGACAGGAGCTGGTGGAGCTGCAAGAGCGCCTCTACGCCGAAAACCGCCGCAGCGTGCTGGTGGTGTTGCAGGGCATGGATGCCAGCGGCAAAGATGGGCTGATTCGCAAAGTATTCAGCGGCCTCAACCCGCAGGGCGTCACGGTGCACGCCTTCAAAGAGCCTACCGATGAGGAGCTGGCCCACGATTTCCTGTGGCGCGTCCACGCCCAGATGCCGCGGCACGGCATGATCCAGGTCTTCAATCGCTCCCACTACGAAGACGTGTTGGTGACGCGCGTAAATGGCATCATCACGGATAAGGAGGCCAAACGCCGGTTTGCTCACATTAATGCCTTCGAACAGCTGCTGCAAGACGCCGGCACAACGGTTCTGAAATTCTACCTGCACGTATCGGAGGAAGAGCAGCGCAAGCGCTTGGCTGAGCGCATCAACGACCCAGCCAAGCAGTGGAAATATGAGGCCGGCGATGAGGATAAGGCCAAGCAGTGGCCCCAGTATCGCGAGGTCTACGAAGACGTATTCAAGCATTGTAGCCCTGAGTCGTGCCCTTGGCAGCTCGTCCCATCCGATCAGAACTGGTACAAAGCCTACTTCGTGGCGCAAGCCCTCCGCGACGCCCTGCGCAAGCTCGACCCACAGTTTCCGCCTTCCAAACACGAGCGGCCTTCTTAGTAAACCTAGGTTGGGGCAGATAGGACGCCGAAAAGCCGTCATGCTGAGCTTGCCGAAGCATCTCTACCGCCAAAGTAAATGATGTTACTACTGCGGGCGAGATGCTTGGACAAGCTCAGCATGACGTTCTTTTAACTCACTTCTGCCAGATTACCTAACCTAGCTTTTCCAGGTGCCGAACTTGCCTGCCTGGTACTCGCGGTAGGCTTGCTGAATCTCTTCCTGCGTGTTCATCACAAAAGGGCCGTACGCCACGATCGGCTCTTCGAAGGGCTTGGCATGACCCAGCAGCACTACGGCATCCGTGTGAGCTTCCAGGTGCAGGTCGTCGCCGTCGTAGTTGAACTCCGTCAGGCGCAGGGCTTCTGTTTCCTGGCCATTCACGCGGAGCTTGCCCCGGATAGTGTAAAAGAAGATGGTATGGTCGGCCGGAATGATAAGATCGAGCTTGCCGCCGGCTTGCAGGTTGATGGTAGCCAACTGAATATCCGCCAACGGCTGCACGGCGCCCTTCGTGCCGCCCCATTCCCCCGATACCGCGTGAATCTGTGCCCGGCCTTCGTCGAGCGTTACGGTTGGAATCTCGGGTTCCTGGAGGCCGATGTAGCGCGGCGCGGTGAGCTTGTCTTTCGCGGGCAGATTGACCCACAGCTGCAAGATCTCCAGGTCGCCGCCCGTGCGCTTGAAGGCTGGCGACGATACCTCGGCGTGAATCAGGCCGCTGCCGGCCGTCATCCACTGAATACCACCGGCTTCGATGATGCTTTCGTGGCCGCCCGTATCCTGGTGCATGATGTCGCCGGCCAGGATAAACGTGACGGTTTCGAAGCCCCGGTGCGGGTGCGGGCCAAACGGCAGCCCACGGTTATTGGGACTATAGTGCTGCGGACCATGATGATTGAGAAAAAGAAACGGGTCGAGGTGCTCCACCGATTGCGTTGGAAGTGCCCGGTACGTAATTAGGTCGGCTATGGGGGCGCTAACGGCGCGGTGTTGCTGCTTGATGGTGCGCATAAAAGGGTGGACTTAGTGGCAAGTGAACCTAGGTTATGCCAATACTACCGACCTGCCCGGATAGTTTTGACTCTCCCGCGAGAGGTGCTCAGGTATCAACTTGTTTCAGGTATTACTACAAGCTAGGCTACAACTGGCGGCGGTGCTACAAGGAAGCCGCTTGAACGCAGCAGGCCTGCGCTTCTCAGCTGTTACTTGCTGAAAAAGCGCAGGCCTGCTGCGTATGAAAGAACTCCGTGGGTTTACTCAGGCAGGTGCGCGCATCTTGCCTGAAAACCAAATGCCGGCCGCTACTTGGCTTCGGTGGCGTAGACTATTTCCAGGGAGTAGCTAAAATCCTGCTCAGCAGAGACCGAAACATAATTTTGCCATGAATCCTGGCTCGGCTGCTCCTGGCTGCTCCGGCTCAGCGCTTTGGTCTCAAGATGCAGCGCAACCAGTACAAACAGCGAGAACAGGCTACAATAGGTCCAATAGGAGGTAGCCAGGAGTAGGAGGACGTTCATCATGTTACAATAATACAAAAATGAGCGTGAGCAGCAAGAATATCCTACTTAAAATTTTCAGGTCTTGGTAAGTGTAAATTAATTGTGCTTTAGTAAGAGGATAGGAAATAGCGCTTTACGAGTTTCATACTACTCATAACGCTCTTGGAAAGCTAGGTTAGCAGACTATTAAATACTGAAATAGTTAAATTAAGCTGGACTGGTCAACCCAGCCTAATTATCTTTCAGAAGCTATAGATGCAAATAAAAAGCTGCTTCAGAACCCATGCAGCACCGAGAAGCTAATGGCAACCAGCTTCATTGGTTCAGACAGCTATAGCGTGTTGGAAGCTGTGGCGCTTGGGTACGCATTTTGCCTGATCCCGCGCACTTCATTTCAACTCGTATGTATAGAATCTTGTTACTGTTTTGGGCGCTGCTTGTACTGGCGTCTTCCTCCTTGTTGGCTAAACCGGGCACTCCTTATGCCCGCGCAAAAGCCAAGGGCCGCGTGTATGTGCACCGACCCAGCTACAAAACCTACCGCGGTTCGCGGCATCGGCGGCGCCGCACCCACGTATTTAAGCGGACCAGCCACAAAAAACGCCGTACTACTACACCGGTGCAACATCGCAAATCAGGCCACACAACCCTAGGTAGGTAACAAAACCTAGCCTAGCAAGCTGGGCTAACGGGAGTTGGCCGCCATCAGGGCGCGTAGCTCATTATCAATGGTACGGTTCCAGCGCTCCTGCGCGGCGGGGTTGCCGTGCGTTTCATCATCGTATTGATCCTGCAGTCGGTTCATCTCCCGAAACGACTGCAGGTATTGATACTGTAAGTTGCCCTGATAGTAGTCCACGTTCATCAGCGAATCGGCCTGCACGCGCTTCTTGAAGCGCTCCACCACCAGCTTCACGATATCGAAGTGGCGCTGCTCGTGGTTCAGGTTGTAAGCGTCGCGGCCGGTGGGGCCCACCCAGGAGGAGCTGCGCACCACAAAAACCTTCATCTTGACATCCAGGCGGAGCTTGCCGTGCGCCAGCGTTGGCAAGCCCTGGTAGGCAAAGCTGGAGTACACGACGGCCGCGGCCTTGCCGGGGCGGGGCGCGCCCCGAAAATCATCCCAGGTCAGCGGGCGCTTTGGGTCGTAGAATACGGTGTCATCCTCGGTGTTATCCGTGTAGTCGGAAAAGGAAAGCTGGAGGCCGGTCGCCAGCCGTAGGCTGCGTGGGGCTTCCTGGTTCATCCAGGTATTCAGGTAGTTAAGCGCTGACACTAAGGACTGCCGTAGCACCGGCTCCACAAGCACGGCTTGCGTTGCCGGCCGCACATAGCGCGCCGAACCCTGGTAGTCGGTGAGGTGGATCATCTTGCCGCTGCGGGGCCATTCGAAGCTCATTTTCAGCGTAACCTTACCTTCAACCTGCCCCGTAGCACCCGGCACTAGCGATTCTTTGAGCTGGTATTCCCGCAGGCGGATCGTGAGCGGGCGCAACGATTTATCAGCCGGAAGACTTTGCCGGATGAACTGCTGAATGGCCGCATGCGCGCCGCCTTGAAGGTCAACAGGTTGCGGAGTAGCGGCAGGTGTCGTGAGCGGCACGGGCAGCAGATACGCAACCGCTTTGCGGTCGGGGCGCTCATCTACTATGTTGGCTACGTAAAACTCTTTAGGCGTGAAAGCCAGGGGCGCGGCGCGCAACACAATAGGCGTTGGGGTAGCCGGCCGACCCGCCGCCAGCAAACCCAGGCCTGCGAAAGTCAATAAAACGCAATAACCAAAGCGGAGCCAGGTCCAGCCGAATTCCACCCGGCGCCACAAACGGACTGTTTTTATAAAGCTAGCTGCCAATGAATTGAAAGCTTAAGAAAGGATGTGTACACTGTGGCTTTGTAACACATCCTGGCCTGCTACTAGTGCAATGGCCAGCTAACTTTTCGTGGCATTCCCACCTAGGTTGAGCAGGCGCCTGGTGCTGGCTTATACCTAGGTTTTACGGCTTCGGTGGCACGGGGTACTTGTTGAATAAGCTTTGCATGGCCTCATTGATGCGCTTTTCGAGCTTGTCGCTGTTGCGCGTGATGGTGCTGGCCACGGCTCCACTCCAGATTCGCTCGTTGCGGGCCGCATCCACCAGCTCGACCGTTGCGGTGCCTTCTTCGTACTGATTTACAACTACTTCCTGGCTTTGCCAATGGTAGTTGCGCTGCCCGATGTAGCGGGGCGCATCCCGGATGTTAGTTTCGCGCGTCTGCACGCGGTCTTGCACCACCACCCCAATATTCACCCACAGGTCGGGTTGCGCCGCCTGCTGGTAGCCGCGTCGCTGAAGCTGCGCCGCGACGGCCTCTTTCAGCTGGTACGTAACGCCGCCGGGCCCCGGAAGCGCGGCCTCACTACGAGCCGTCACATCCAGGAAGTTGTAGGTTTTGTAGGACGAAAAATCGACGCCCGGTTGCACATCCGTGGAAACAACCCGCACCGGAGCGCAGGCCGCGACGGTAAGCAGGAACAAAAGCGGAAGCAGCACCTTTTTCATAAGCAGCAAATAGGGTAAAGGCTTGCAAAGCAACACGTAACGCGCTACGTGCTTTCCCTGTCCTAACGTTTGCGGCCCGGCGGGCGTTGCAAACGCCAAAAGCTAGCTACTACTGGCAGCTAGCTTTTGGCGTTAATGAACACAGCAATTTATTCCGCGTATTCAGCTTCTATGCACTCCACCTGCAGCAGCAGATTGTACAAGCCGCTGGAAAGCTTCAGGATGGAATCAGGATCGGCTTCAACCTCCTTGAACTGGTCGAGCACGTTGTTCATGATGCCCATGAGCGCATTTACAATCAGGGGTTCGTGCTTGCTGAACTTCTTAGCTTCTAAGGTTTTGCGAATGATGGTGCAGGAAAACTGATGGTAGTCCTGGTTTTTGAACTGGGTGACCAACGTGGAGGATTCGCGTTCGTCGAATAGTAGGCTTGGTGTCATGGAGAAGAGAGTGGCGGTTGTCATGTAAAGATACGGACAATAATTTGTACTTATTATATGATTAAATAGTTACATCGTTATTCTTGAAATAACCTGCGAATACAAAAAAATCGTCTGAGACTGTAGTCCCAGACGATTAGAGAAGTGCCGCAGCTAGAAAAGGTATTTTTATAAAAGCTTAGTACTCAATATGCTCGGGCGTGCTGCTCGTCCGATGCTGCTTCGCGTACTCGGAAGGGGCCATGTTGTAGATTTTTTGGAAAGTCTTGCGGAAATACTTGCTGTCGTCGATGCCGACCTGATAGGCTATTTCAGAGATGCGCAATTGCGTGTGGGCTAAAAGCTGGGCGGCGCGCTTCATACGCACATCACGGATAAACTCAACCACCGACTGCCCCGTGATGCCCTTGAGGCGCCGGTAGAACACCGATTGGCTCATGCCCATTTCGCGCACCAGCACCTGCACGTTGAACTCCGGCTCGGCCAGGTTGGCTTCGGCGATGCGCATGGCTTTTTCCAGGAAGGCTTTATCGGCGTCCGGCACGGTTACTTCGGTCGGTTCTAGCAAAATCTGTCGCTGGTAGTACTCGCGCATCTTGTCGCGGTTTTGCAGCAGCGTTATCACCTTCACCTGCAATAACTTGGCGTTGAAGGGCTTGGCAATGTAGTCGTCGGCGCCGTGCTCCAGGCCTTCCTGCTCGTGCATGGCCGCCGTGCGGGCCGTGAGCAGCACCACCGGAATGTGCAGCGTCTTGGGGTGCTGCTTGACTTTGCGGCACAGCTCCAGGCCGTCGCTGTGTGGCATCATCACGTCGCTGATAATCAGGTCGGGGAGCAGCGTAAGGGCTTTTTCCCAGCCCTCCAGACCGTCGGCGGCGGTTGTCACGACGAAGTCAGTCTCGAAAAGCTGTTGCAGGTAGCGGCGCACTTCGTCGTTGTCTTCGACCAGTAGCAGCTGACAAGGCCCTTGCCCGCTGGCCGATAGCGGTATCGGCGGCAGGGTAGCAGTGCCGTCGGACTGAGAACCTAGGTCGACTGTGAAGCTGGCATCAGCCATAGCCAGGTCGGAATCCGGCGTGTCGGTTTGCAGGTCGGCGGGCGCCAGGTGGGCGCGGCCCAAGGGCAGGTGGAGCGTGAAGGTGGTGCCCACGCCTTCCTGGCTTTGCACCAGCACATGGCCCGAATGCCGCTCGACAAACTGCTTCACCAACGACAGCCCGATGCCGGTGCCCACCATGCGCAGGTTCTCGGTTTGGGGTGCCTGAAAGTACACGTCGAAGATCTTGTCCAGCACCTCGGGCTTCATGCCCATGCCGCAGTCCTGCACCTCGATACGCAGGTAGTTATCCAGCAAGTTGCCTTGCCGGATAACGGCATTCTGCTGGGCACTGCCTACTACCTGCATCGCCACGCGCACCTTGCCGCCTTCCGCCGTGTACTTGAAAGCGTTGGCCAGCAGGTTGGTAAGCACCACTTCCAGCTTGCTGCGGTCGAAATACAGGCTGATGGCTTCGTCGGGTGCTTCCAGCGTGTAGTCGAGGTGGCGCTCTTCGGCTTTCAGCCTGAAAATCAGAAACACTTCGGTCAGGAAGCTGACCATATCGCCGTAGCTGGCCCGCAAAGGCACCTTGCCTGATTCCACTTTGCGGAAATCCAGCAACTGATTCACCAGGTCGAGGAGCTTGCGCGTCTGGCGGTGCATGAGCATGACTTTGTTGCGCTGCCCATCCACCGGGCGCAGGGCGCTTAGCAGCTCCTCCATTGGACCTAGGATGAGCGTGAGCGGCGTGCGCAGCTCGTGCGACACGTTGGTGAAGAAATCCAGCTTCAGATCGGTCAGCTCTTTCTCCTTCTCTACCAGCGCTTTCTCCAAAGCTAGCTTGTTCTGCAAGGCCTGCTGTGCCATTTCCATGCGCCGGTAGAAGGCCAGCGTACCCACCACCACGGTAGCGTAGAGCAGGTAGGCCCACCACGTTTTCCACCACGGCGGCAGCACCACAAAGTGCAGCACGGCCGGCTGCTTCGACCACACGCCGTCGCCGTTGCTGGCTTTCACCATAAAGGTGTAGTCGCCGGGCGGCAGGTTGGCGAAGCTGGCCGTGCGCTGCCCGAGGGCGGGGTACACCCAACTGCCGTTGTAGCCTACCAGCCGGTAAGCGTAGCGGTGCTTCCTGGGGTTGGCGTAGTTCAGGCCAACGAACTCGATGGCGAAGTCATTCTCATTGGCCTTAATATCAATGGTTTGGGCGTTGGTAAAGGCTTTAGTCAGCAGCACGCGGCCGTTGATGGTATCACCCACCACTACGGGCTGATTGGTAATGCGCAACCCGGTAATCTGCACCACCGGCGGGAAAGGATTTGGCTTGATGGCGCGCGGATTCAGGTAGGTAATGCCATTGATGCCGCCAAAGTACAGGGTGCCATCCTGGGCCCGGCAGGCTGAGCCGATCTTAAACGAGTTGCTTTGTAGGCCGTCGGCTACATCGTAGTGCAGATACTGCCGGGTGGTGGGGTTGAAGCAGTAAAGCCCCATGCCACCTAGCCACAGGTTGCCGTCTTCATCGGGCAGGATGCTTTCGATGTCGCTTTCGGGGAGCCATTGCTTGTCACGCTGAACGACTTCCTGCCCGCGCGCATCGGTGGCAAGGTGGTGCAGTCCGCCGCCGATGGTGCCAATCCAGAGCGTGCCTTGGCGGTCCTGAAAAAGCGGCCAGGTGTAGTTCACGCTGAGGCTATGCGGGTTATTGGCTTCATACTGAAACTGCTTCAGCAGCACCAGCGAGTCGGCCGAAACGCGCAGCTTCAGCAGACCGGCATCGCGGGTGCTGGCCCACAGCACATCCTGCGTGCGGTCGTAGAGGAGGTAGGTGAAGGAGTTGGTCGGCAGGGCGCTGTTGCCGGTGTGATAGTGCTTGCGAAACTGTCCCGTGGAGCTGAACTGGCTGATGCCAGAGCCGAAAGTGGCAACCCACATAGTGCCGTGGCGGTCTTCGGCCAGGTCTTCCACCACGGCATTTTTCCAACCTAGGTTTGCCGGCAGCGCCGGGAAGGTCTTGAGCGAATCGTGGCCGCGGTGGCGCTCTAGGCGGGTTACGCCATTGTTGCGGGTGCCAAACCACAGCGCGCCGTCGGAGGCCTGTGTAATGGTGGATACATCGACGCCGCTGGTGCTGGTCGGGAGCTTCCAACTCAGATACAGGTAGTTACGGTACGTCTTCTTGGCCGGATCGTAGCAGGAGAAGCCGTTACGGGTACCAATCCAGAGCAGATTGTGCGCCTCTTCCTTGTAGATGGCGTTGATGTAGTTGTTGGGCAGCGTCGGCTGGTCGGTCTGCTGGCGGCGGAGGTAGCGGAAGGGCTTTTGGTACAGATCTACCTTGTTCAGTCCGCCCGCCGAGGCCGCCAGCCACAGAATATGGTTCTGATCTTCAAATACTTGGTGTACGCGCTCGGAGTTGATGCTAAACGGAGCATTATCGAGTGGCAGGAGTAGCGTCGGCTGGTTGAGCCGGATAGGCGGGGCGGCAGCCTGCGCCGGAGCCGCGGCCCACACATGCAGGCCGAAATTGGTCCCGATCCACAGCCGCCCGAATGAATCCAGGTAGATGGTTTGCAGCTCCTGGTAGGTTTGCGGCAAGGCGTAGCTGGCACCTAGGTTCCCGGCTCGCCGGTTTTGGGCCGACACCCAAAGCACCTGCTGATCGGCGCCAAGCCACAGGTCGCCGCGGCGGTCGAGGTGCAGGGCCAGGATGGGCGTATTAGCCAGCGCTGTTGGTTGGGCCAGCAGCGCCGAAGGCAGCGTGCGCGACGCGGTCAGGGTTCGGAGGCCGGCGTCGGAGGTGCCGAGCCACACCTGGCCTTGCGCATCCACGCCCAGACTGGTGACGTGGTAAGCAGTAGATTTAGTGCCGGCAAGTGGTATCTGGCGGATAGTCAGCTGGTCGGCCTGACCTAGGTCGAGCACGAAAGCACCCTGCCGGGCAGTGCCGATCCAGAGGCGGCCGAGCGAATCGGAGGCGAGAGCCGTCACGTGGGACTGACCCAGCACGCGGAGCAGCTGGCGGGAGACAGGCGTAGCGTAGTGGGCACTGACATTCACGAAGCGGTCATGATCGGCGTCGTAGAGGCTGAGCCCGGCGCTTTCGGAGCCCACCCATAGGTGCCCGGCCCGGTCGACGTGCAGCACTTTGATGCGGTTGCTTGATAAGCCGTTCAGCGTATTTACGGGCAGAAAATACTTCTTCAGCCCGTAGCCATCGTAGCGGTCGATGCCGCGGTTCGTGCCCACCCAGATGAAGCCCGCGTGGTCCTGCGTGACGGTCATGGCGTCGCTGTGCGAAAGCCCGTCGTTGACGGTGAGATGCTCGAAGCGAAACTCGGCCGGGTCGCATTGCGCCAGGGCAGGCTGATGGTGCCAGCCCAGCAACAGCGCGCAGACAACCCGCACAAACACCCAGGCCAAACGCTGCGGGGAGGCCTCAGGCTTGTGCTCAGCGGAAAGGCTCAGGGAGCTATGTGCAAACGTTTGCACTTGTTGCTCAGAAGAAAGGAAGTAGCTATTGCCCAGACACATTGTGCAGTAAATGGCTGTGGGAGAAGCAGCAAAGAGAAGAACAAAGGGGCCGGAAAAGCCTGCTGCCTTTTTTACTAGGAGACTAATTTACTCCCTTTTTTCGACTAAAAAAGCCCCCGCCGGTGCTATCGGCAAGTTCTACCTTTAAACTATTCAAATAGTGCTTGTAACAGGCTGACGAAAGCGGGCAAGAAATCATGACGTAAATCCAGTGACCAGGCTCCGGCTCAGCCCGCCGAAAACCTAGGTTGCGCTGGCAACATTCAGCCCGTAGCTATTGCTGAAAATCGTTCGCCGGAGTGTGGGATGCCGGTGCAGCGAGCGTGGTAGTGCCAATCGTCGTGAGGGGTTGGTACTACCACAACCAGCACTTTTTCTGCTCCCCGCGTGAGTTGATCTGATGATTAAGGTTAGCATTGCACGCGAAATGCTTCGGCCGGCGCCTCAGCATGACGTTCTTTTCTAAGTTCCGCTGTCTGCTCTTCCCACACTTCATCTCACAACATGACTGTTCTTTCCCTAAAATCGCTGCTGCGCGCTGGCGGTCTGAGCCTCTTGCTAATCACGAGTGCGGCGCACGCCAAAGACGCCAAGCCGGCCCCAGACGACAAGCAGATTTTTAGAGCCAAGTACATCAAAGCTAGGTTGTTACAGGTCACGCAGTGGCAGCTGGCTCACTCCAAGCATACCCTTGTCGATTGGACGAATGGTGCCTTTTACTCGGGCGTATTTGCCGCCTATGAGACCACCAAATCGAAGGTTATCCTGGATTCGCTTATGGCTATGGGGGAGCGGACCAAGTGGCAGCCCGGTAAGCGCTACGACCACGCCGACGATATTGCCATCTGCCAAACCTACCTGAACCTCTACCGGCTGAAAAAGGATAAGCGCATGATCCAGCCGACCATCGACGTGGTGAATAAATTTCGTCGGGAGCCGGGGCCGGAAACGCAAAACCACAACATTGCCTGGTGGTGGTGCGATGCCTTGTTTATGGGTCCGCCCGTGCTGCTTAAGCTAGGTGGTATCCTGAATCAGCCAGCGTATTACAAGACCAACGACTCGCTTTATCAGCAGACCTACAAGCTGTTATATAATCAGCAGGAGCACCTGTTCACCCGCGATGCGTCTTACCTCTGGAACGAAGCAGGGGAGGGCAAAAAGGAAAGCAACGGGCAGAAGATTTTCTGGTCGCGGGGCAATGGCTGGGTGATGGGCGGCCTAGTACAAATCCTGAGCGAGCTGCCCAAAGACTACCCCAACCGCAGCTTCTACGTCACGCTGTTTCAGCAGATGAGCGCCCGCCTGTTGCAGCTTCAGCAACCCGACGGCCTGTGGCGCTCCAGTCTGCTCGACCCCGGCGCGTACCCCGGCGGCGAGGGCTCCGGCTCCGGCTTCGATTGCTACGCCATGGCCTGGGGCATCAACCAAGGTATCCTGGATAAGCAGCAATACCTGCCCGCCGTGCAAAAAGCCTGGGTTGCCCTGAACAAGCTGGTTTCGCCGGAAGGCCGCGTGGGTTGGGTGCAGCCCATCGGCGCCGACCCCCGCCGCGACTTCTCCGCGGATAGCTGGGAGGTATACGGCACCGGTGCATTTCTACTGGCTGGCTCTGAAGTGATTAAGTTGAAGTAATTGTTTGACTGATACCATTTTATATAAACCGTTTTCATCCTGACGAAGGAAGGGCCTATTGCCCGGCGCGCAGTTCTTCGCAATGATTCCGTTCAACTGGCAGTAGGTCCTTCCTTCGTCAGGATGACAGACGGCTTCCCAATTCCTAACTCCTAGCTTCTCCCCTAATGATAAAGCGCCGAACGTTTTTCTACCAAAGCGCTTCTTGCTTGTCCGTGCTGGCATTGCCGGGAATAGCCAGCGCCGAAAGCAGCGCCGCACCAACAGCCGCGCCCGCCAACGACCGCGCTTATTGGCTGCAAACTCTGCTCAAGATCGTAGACCCGGTACTAACAGCGGCGGCCCGCGGGCAGCTGAAAGCCAACATGCCCATAGAAGCCGCCGCTGGGCAGCTGGAAGGCCGCAAAGCGGTGTCGCACCTGGAAGCGCTGGGCCGCACGTTGGCCGGGCTGGCTCCCTGGCTCGAACACTCGGCTAGCTCCGAAGCGGAAAAGGCTCAGCAACAGCGCTATGCCGTGATGGCGCGGCAAGCTATTGCGCTGGCCGTCAACCCGGAGTCACCGGACTTTTTGAACTTCAACCAGGGAGGGCAGCCGCTGGTGGATGCCGCGTTTCTGGCGCACGGACTACTGCGCGCACCCACCCAATTGTGGAGCCAGCTGCCGGCCGCCGCCCAGGCGCAGGTCGTGCAAGCATTGCAGAGCAGCCGCGTCATCAAGCCGGTATACAGCAACTGGCTGCTGTTTACGGCGATGGTGGAAGCGGCGCTGCTCAAGCTCACCGGCACTGGCGACGTCGTGCGAATGGACTACGCCATCAAGCAACACCTAGCCTGGTACAAAGGCGACGGCACCTACGGCGATGGTCCTGATTTTCACTGGGATTACTACAACAGCTACGTCATTCAACCGATGCTGCTGGATGTGGTGCGCACCTTGGTAGATGCCAAGAAAGAATCGCCGGCTTTGCTGGAAACCCTGGTGGCACGGGCTCGCCGCTACGCCGTCGTGCAGGAGCGCCTGATTGGGCCGGATGGCTCCTTCGCGGCGTTTGGGCGGTCGTTGGCGTATCGGTGCGGAGCATTTCAATTGTTAGGGCAAATGGCTCTGCAGCAGCAGCTTCCGCCGGAGCTAGGTGCCGGACAAGTGCGGAGCGCCCTCACCGCCGTCATCCGGCGCACGATGGAGCCTAAGGGCACGTTTGATGCGAAAGGCTGGCTCCAGATCGGCTTGTGCGGCCATCAACCTTCCATTGGCGAAACCTACATTTCGACGGGCAGCCTTTACCTCTGCACGGTAGCTTTTCTGCCCCTAGGTCTGCCCGCCACGGATGCGTTCTGGACCAGCCCCGCCGCCGACTGGACCGCCCGCAAAATCTGGTCGGGGCAGGATGTGAAAACGGACCACGCGCTTTAGCCTAGGTCGTCAGAGCGAGGGCGAACCGGATGGAGCAGGATGCACCCGCCCGCGGCCGTGTTTACCTTCCGGCCGGGTTCCGTTCTTACTCCTTTCGATTACTGCTATATGCTTACTAATCTGCGACAAACGCTGTGCGCCGGGGCGCTGCTCTTCAGCTCTTACGTGAGCTTGGCGCAGCAGCCGCTGAAGAAAAACGAAGTGCTGCTCTTTGCTTACTTCAAAGGCAACGGCGAAGATGGCCTGCACCTGGCCAGCAGCCCCGACGGCTACAAGTGGACGCCCCTGCACAATGACAGCACCTTCCTGCGGCCCACCGTGGCAAACGATAAGCTCATGCGCGACCCCTGCATTATTCGCGGTGTTGATGGGCAGTTTCACATGGTCTGGACGGTGAGCTGGAAGGATAAAGGCATCGGCTATGCCAGCTCCAAAGACCTGATTCACTGGTCGGAGCAGCAGTTTTTACCCGTAATGGCGAAGGAAGAAGGCACCCGCAACACCTGGGCACCGGAAATCACCTACGACCCGGCCAGCAAGCAGTACATGATTTATTGGGCCAGCACCATCACCGGGCGTTTTCCCGAAACCCAAACCTCCGCCGACGCCAGCTACAACCATCGCCTTTATTACGTCACGACCAAGGACTTTAAAACGTATTCGGAAACGAAGCTGCTCTACAATCCCGGCTTCAACTCCATCGACGCCACCATCGTGCCCGATGGCAAGCGCTACGTGATGTTTCTAAAAGACGAAACCCGCGAACCGGCTCAGAAAAACCTGCGCGTGGCAATCGGCAACCAGCTAACCGGCCCCTACGAGCTGGCCGCGACACCCATCACGGGCAAGTACTGGGCGGAAGGACCAACGGCGGTGAACCTAGGTGCTAAGTGGCTGGTTTACTTCGATAAATACACTTTGCACAAGTACGGCGCTATTCAATCGACGGACCTGAAAAACTGGACTGATGTCTCCGATCAGGTGCACTTCCCGGCGGGCGCCCGCCACGGCACCGTGCTGCGCATCACGAAAAAGGAGCTGGATAAGCTAAATAAGAACATGTAGCGCGAACCCAAGGAAGGCGTAAGCCAAGCTCCCGCTTCGCGCATCGTTGAACGACTTGCACCTAGGTTTTCAGACGTCATCGTTCAACGATACGCGAAGCGGGAGCTTCGCGCTACAACCTGCTAATCCCATCCCAAAAGCAACCAACCTCGCTCTTTCATGAAATCCACCCTTCTTACCGCCTTCACGCTGACCCTAGGTCTGAGCACGGCCGCGCTGGCGCAGCACTCCGATTACCCGATTCAGGCGGTGTCGTTCACCAAGGTGAAGCTCACAGATAACTTCTGGCTGCCCCGTCTCAAGACGAATACCGACGTTACGATTCCGGCTTCTTTTCAGCGTTGCCAAGCCACGAACCGGGTGAAGAACTTTGAAATGGCGGCGGCGAAGAAAGGGAAGTTTGCCACCACTTTCCCCTTCGACGACACCGACATCTACAAGACCATCGAGGGCGCTTCGTATTCGATGAGCTTGTACCCGGATGAAAAGCTAGGTGCTTACGTCGATGCGCTGATTGCGAAAGTGGCGGCGGCGCAGGAACCCGACGGCTACCTCTACACGGCCCGCACCATCGACCCGGCGCATCCGCACGCCTGGGCGGGGAAGGAACGCTGGGAAAAGGAGCGTGAGCTGAGCCATGAGCTGTATAATTCAGGCCACCTTTATGAAGCGGCAGTGGCTCATTATCAGGCTACTGGCAAGAAGAACTTTCTCAACATCGCCCTGAAAAACGCCGACTTGGTGTGCTCGGTTTTTGGGCCAGGCAAGCGTAGCGTGGCGCCCGGCCACGAGATTGTAGAAATGGGTTTGGTGAAGCTCTACCGCGTGACGGGCAAACCTGAGTACCTGAGCACGGCCAAGTTCTTTCTTCAGCAGCGGGGTACCTACAAAGGCTACGACCCCAAGAGCCCGGATGTATGGAAAAACGGCTCTTACTGGCAGGACGACAAATCGGTGTACGACCAGCGCGAAGCCATCGGCCACGCCGTACGCGCCGAATACCTCTACTCGGCTATGGCCGACGTAGCTGCGCTGACCGACGACAAGCGGATGCTAGCTTCCGTGGATAGCATTTGGGAGAACATGGTTTCGAAGAAGTTCTACGTGACCGGCGGCACGGGTGCGGTGCCTGGTGGGGAGCGGTTTGGCAAAAACTACGAGCTGCCCAACACCACCGCTTACAACGAAACCTGCGCCTCCGTGGCCGATGTGTATTGGAACCAGCGCATGTTCCTCTTGCACGGCCAGTCGAAGTACATCGATGTGATGGAGAAGGTGTTATACAACGGCCTGATTTCGGGTGTGGGGCTGGATGGCAAGTCGTTCTTCTACTCGAACGCCATGCAGATTAAGAACAGCGCCAGCTTCCCGCAGACGGAGCCTGCTCGCGCCGGCTGGTTCGACTGCTCCTGCTGCCCCACGAACCTAGCTCGCCTGTTCCCGTCGCTGCCCGGCTACGTGTACGCCCAGCGCAGTAACGACGTGTTTGTGAACCTGTTCGTGAGCGGCAGCACCGAGCTGCTGGTCAACAAAAAGAAGGTGCAGCTCACTCAGCAGAACAACTACCCGTGGGATGGTGGTCTGAAGTTTACCGTGAACCCCGCTTCGGCGACCAACTTCAACCTCCGGGTGCGCATTCCCGGCTGGGCTCGTGGCCAAGCCATGCCTTCCGACCTCTACACCTTCGCCGCGCCTTCCGAGAAAACGGTGACCATTCGGATCAACGGCAAGCCGCAGCAATACTCCGTGCAGGATGGCTACGCGGTGCTAACCCGCAAGTGGCAGAAGAACGACGTAGTGGATGTGGAGCTGCCGATGGAAGTGCGCCAGGTGGTAGCCAACCCGCTCGTGCGAGACGACCTAGGTAAGGTGGCTATCCAGCGCGGCCCTATCGTCTACTGCGCCGAGTGGACCGACAACAGTGGCAAAACCAGCAACCTCATCGTGCCATCTAACACCGCCTTTACGGCCGCCTACAAGCCCGACGTGCTGAACGGCGTAATGGAGCTGACGGCCAAAGTGCCGGCCATCAAAGTGGATGCGGCCAGCAACTCCGTCAGCACCGTGTCGCAGACCATGACCGCTATTCCATACTACGCCTGGGCTAACCGTGGCAAAGGTGAAATGACCGTGTGGTTTCCGCGTCAGGTTCTGGACATCGACCTGATTACGCAGCCGACAGCGGAAGTGACAGTTGGTAAGTAGGCGCGCTATAGCGCGAAGCTCCCGCTTCGCGCTATAGCGCGCTACATTTCTGCTCCGACGAATATACACCTGCTAATCTCCTAAAATCACCCCCTGCCGGGCGCGCAGCGCAGCCTATTATTGTACCTGTTCAATAAGGCCTGTTCTTACTTACTATTCCACCCAATGCGCGTTCCTAAATTCCTGGCTTTTATTCTATTATGCTCGCGGCAGCTTCTGGCGCAGACTACGCCCAGCGAGTGGGAGAACCCGCGGGTGTTCGAGCAAAACAAGGAGAAGCCCCACGCGAGCTTCATGGTGTACGATAAGGTTGCTGATGCCAAAACCAACGACTATCACCGCTCACCTTACTATCAGTCGCTGAACGGCACCTGGAAATTCAACTATGTGGATCGGCCCGCCGATCGACCGCTGGACTTCTTCCAACCTAGCTTCAACGACGCCGCCTGGAAACCCATTCCGGTGCCCTCGAACTGGGAGCTGGAGGGGTTCGGCATTCCGATTTACACCAACATCGTTTACCCTTTCCCGAAGAACCCGCCCTTCATTGATGGGCGCTATAATCCCGTCGGGAGCTACCGGCGCACCTTCACGGTGCCGGCGGGTTGGGCTGGCCGCGAGGTGCTGCTGCACTTCGGCTCGATTACCGGTTGCGCGTTCGTGTATGTGAACGGGCAGCGCGTGGGTATGACCAAAGCATCTAAGTCGCCCGCCGAGTTCGACGTTACCTCGTACCTGAAGCCCGGCGAAAACCTGCTGGCTGTTCAGGTAATGCGCTGGCACGATGGCAGCTACATGGAGGATCAGGACTTCTGGCGCCTCACCGGGATTGAGCGCGACGTGTTTATGACGGCCCTGCCCAAGCAAACGGTGTGGGACTTCTTCCTCAAAAGTGACCTAGACCCTAGCTACAAAAACGGCGTCTTCAATGCCGACGTGACCTTGCGCAACTTCGCCAAGGCTCCTACTGCCGCCACCCGCGTAACGGTGGAAGTGCAGGATGCGAGTGGCAAAACCGTGCTGCGGCAGCAGCGGCCGGTGCCGACTTTTGGCGCCGCTACCACCCAAGTCATAAACCTGGGTGGTACCGTGAAGAACGTGCGGCCGTGGAGCGCCGAAGCGCCGAACTTGTACCAGTGCATCCTTACGTTGGAAGATGCGCAGGGCAAGCCGCTGGCCGTGACGAGTGCCAAAATTGGCTTCCGCAAAGTCGAGATAAAGAATGCGCAGCTGATGGTGAATGGCGTAGCCGTGGAAGTGCACGGCACCAACCGCCACGAGCACGACGATGTGCACGGCCACGTTCCGAATGAGGAGCTGATGCGCAAGGATATTCAACTCATGAAGCAGTTCAATATCAACGCAGTACGCACGAGCCACTACCCGAACGCCGAGCGCTGGTACGAGCTCTGCGACGAGTACGGCCTGTATCTGGTTGACGAGGCCAACATCGAAACGCACGGCATGGGAGCTAGCTTGCAGGGTCGCTTCGATGAAAGCAAGCACCCTGCTTACCTGCCCGAGTGGGCGCCCGCCCACCTCGACCGCATCGAGCGGCTGCTGGAGCGCGACAAAAATCACGCATCCGTCATCATCTGGAGCATGGGCAACGAGTGCGGCAACGGCCCCGTGTTTCACGACGCCTACAAGTGGCTGAAGCAGCGCGACCCGAGCCGCCCCGTGCAATTTGAGCAAGCCGGCGAAGACGTGGACACCGACATCGTGTGCCCCATGTATCCGGGCATGAACTCGATGAAGAAGTACGCCGAAGCTACCGATAAGAAGCGCCCTTATATCATGTGCGAATACTCGCACGCCATGGGCAACAGCAACGGCAACTTTCAGGAATACTGGAGCTTAATCCGCAGCAAGCCGCACATGCAGGGCGGCTTCATCTGGGACTGGGTTGACCAAGGCATCAAGACCAAGGCTGATAACGGTCAAACCTTCTGGGCCTATGGCGGCGACCTAGGTGGCTACAACCTGCAAAACGACGAGAACTTCTGCGCCAACGGCTTAGTAGCCGCCGACCGCACGCCGCACCCTGGCCTGTACGAGGTGAAGAAGGTGTACCAGGACATACGTTTCAGCGCAGCACAGCCGACTACGGGCCGCATTACCGTAATCAACGGCTTTGCTTTCCGCAACCTGGATAACTACGCCTTTCGGTGGCAGTTGGTGAAGAATGGAAGTGTGGTGAAGGAAGGCAACTTCACGGTGAAGCTAGCTCCGCAGCAGCAGAAAGAGGTAAAGCTGCCGCTGCCGAACCTAGCTTCGGAGCCGGGCGCGGAATACGTGCTGAATGTATTTGCGCAAACCAAAGCGGCCGCTCCTATGATACCCGCGGGGCATGAAGTAGCGCGTGAGCAGTTTGTGCTGAGCAAAGGCAATACCTACTTCGCTAATCGCACTTCGGCAGCCAGCAATAGCTTGCAAGTCAAGCGCGAAGGCGACAAGCTGACCTTCACGGCCGGCAACGTGAGCGGCGAATTCAACACGGCGCAAGGGCGGCTGAGCAACTACCGCCTGCGCGATAACCAAGTTATCAACCAGTACCCTGAGCCCTACTTTTGGCGCGCGCCCACTGATAATGACTTCGGGAGCGGCATGCCTCAGAGCCTAGGTGTGTGGCGTACGGCACACGCCAACCGCAAGGTGCAGCGTGTGAGTGTAGGCGAGCAAACGCCTGCGGGCCTGCCCATTAAAGTAGAATACCTGCTGGCCGACATTGGCGTGCCATACACTGTGGCGTACCTCATCGGCAACGACGGCGCCGTGCAGGTAATGGCTTCTATCGATATGACCGGCAAAGAGTTGCCGGAGCTACCTAGGTTTGGAATGCGCATGGAGCTGCCCGGCCGCTACGACCAGCTGCGCTACTATGGCCGTGGCCCCTGGGAAAACTACAGCGACCGGAACACGGCTTCTTTCCTGGGTACGTACCAGGACTCGTTGAGCCGCCAGTTTACCTACAGCTACATCCGGCCGCAGGAAAATGGCTACCGCACCGATGTGCGTTGGGTGTCGCTGACAAATGCCGCCGGCCAGGGCTTGCGGATCGAAGGGCTGCAACCCATCTGCTTCAGTGCCTTGCACGCCCGCTCCGAGCAGATGGACCCCGGCCTGACCAAGAAGCAGCAGCATCCCACCGACGTAAAGCAGAACCCTAATATCTACCTGCAAGTGGACCTGAAGCAGCGCGGCGTTGGCGGCGACAACAGTTGGGGCGCCTTGCCGCACGATCCTTATCGTCTGCTCGACAAAACGTATTCCTACAGCTACACTCTGCGGCTGATTGATGAGAAAAGCCCGCAGCTATGATCAACTGTAGAGACGCGACACTTGGCTTACGCCTTCCTTCGGTTCGCGACTCCTCTTTGAACGGCCTACCTAGGTAAACAACATCAGCAATGACGAGACGCAAAGTATTGCGTCTCTACAGCCCTAACCTTATGAAGCTTGCACTTGCTGCCCTGCTCGGCGTTCTGTTTGCTCCTGATGACCTAGGTAGTCCTCCGCAAACTACGCCTGCTTGGAAGCTGGTGTGGGCCGATGAGTTCAACACCAACGGCGCGCCCGACCCGAAAAACTGGCGCCAGGAAACCGGCTTCGTGCGCAACCATGAGCTGCAATGGTACCAGCCCGATAATGCGTGGTGTGAAAACGGCATGCTCATCATTGAGGCGCGCAAAGAGCATCGGGCTAATCCTAACTACCAAGCAGGCAGTACCAACTGGAAAACCAGCCGCGAGTTCATCGACTACACGGCGGCTAGCCTGAACACGGGCGGCGGGCTGCACCAGTGGCAGTACGGTCGCTTCGAAATGCGGGCCCGCATCAACACCAGTCCCGGCATGTGGCCCGCTTTCTGGACCCTAGGGGTAAGCCGGCCCTGGCCCAGCAACGGCGAAATCGACATTATGGAGTATTACCAAGGCAAGCTGCTGGCCAACGTAGCGGTTGGTACGGGCACGCCTTACACGGCTAAGTGGTTCAGTACCAGCAAGCCTCTGGTTTCATTCGCAACCCCTGACTGGGCGAAAAGCTTCCACATCTGGCGTATGGATTGGGATGCGCAGGCTGTCCGGCTGTACGTAGATGATCTGCTGCTCAACGAAGTAAAGACGAGCGAAACCGTCAACCAGGATGGTACCGGCTTCAACCCCATGCAGCAACCGCATTACATGCTACTGAATCTAGCTATTGGCGGCGACAACGGCGGCGACCCTGCCGGAACGACCTTTCCCAACCGCTACGAGATTGATTATGTGCGGGTATATCAGCATTAATCAGCCTGCTCTAGTAGGGCTCAACAGAAAATAGGGCGTCATTTCGGCCAGCGGGAGAAATATCGCGTGCTGACGCTAGAACGTCATTTCGACCAGCGGGAGAAATCTCGCGGGCAATGGTAACTCTAATCGCCAGGGTTTACCATTGCCCGCGAGATTTCTCCCGCTGGTCGAAATGACAGTTTGAAGGTGTTGTTTTTAAATGCGAAATATGAAATCCACTATTACTTCCCGGAGCCTGCGTCTACTTTGCTGGCTATTCGTTATTAGCCTTTTAGACCTAGGTCGGGCCGCTTACGCCCAAACGCCTGTGGGGCTAGGTTGGGCCAAAAACAACGTGAACGGCGCTGTCTTTCGCAAGAACTCGGTGGTGTCGCATAAGAATGAGCAGTACACCGCTTTCTATGATTCAGTGGGTTATGTGGTGCTGGCTAAGCGCGTACTGCCCGCCGGTAGTTGGCAAGTGCAGCGCACCAAGTACAAGGGTAAAGTAGCTGATGCTCATAATATTATCAGCATCATGGTGGATGGCACTGGGTACCTGCACCTGGCTTTCGACCACCACAACAACCCGCTGCACTACTGCCGCAGCGTGGCGCCCGGCTCGCTGGAATTGACCGACATGATGCCCATGCTAGGTCAGCAAGAAGGCAAGGTGTCGTACCCGGAATTTTACCGTTTCCCGAGCGGCGACCTGCTGTTCCTTTACCGCGACGGCGGCTCCGGCAACGGCAACCTGGTCATCAACCGTTACGACGTGAAGACCAAGCAGTGGACTCGCCTGCACGACGTGCTGATTGATGGGGAAGGTCAGCGCAACGCCTACTGGCAAGTGGCGCTTGATGCGAAAGGCACCATTCACGTCTCGTGGGTGTGGCGCGAAAGCCCCGATGTGGCCTCCAACCACGACATGGCCTACGCCCGCTCCCTGGACGGCGGCCGCACCTGGCAGAAAAGCACCGGTGAAACCTACAAGCTGCCCATCACGGAAAGCTCCGCCGAGTACGCTTGGCGCATTCCGCAGCGCAGCGAGCTGATCAACCAAACCGCCATCAGCGCCGACGCGGAAGGCAACCCCTACATTGCTACCTACTGGCGCCCCGCGGGCACCGCCGTGCCGCAGTACCAGCTGATTTATAAAACGGGAAAGCAGTGGCAGGTGACGCAGGTATCGAAGCGCACAACGCCCTTCAGCCTAAGCGGCGGCGGTACCAAAAAAATACCGATTTCGCGCCCGCAACTCGTTGTGCGTAAGCAAGGTAGCAAAACAGGTGCCTACCTCATCTTCCGCGACGCCGAACGCCAGGACCGAGTATCATTGGCCCAGTGCCCCGACCTGCGCAAACCCAGCTGGTCCATCACGGACCTGACCACAACTTCCGTCGGCAACTGGGAACCTAGCTACGACACGGAGCGCTGGAAAAGCGCGGGCATTCTGAACCTATTCGTGCAGCGCACCGGCCAAGGCGACGGCGAAACCCTGGAAAACCTAGCTCCCCAGCCCGTCTACATCCTGGAGTGGAAGCCGTAAGGAGTATTGAATGTTGAATTAGCGGATGAGAATCGCTGAAAAAGAATTATTCAACATTCAACACTCTCTTTACTCCCGCGAAAACTGCCGCAGCCAGGCTTTGGCAGCATCAAGATCCGAGAATACTTCGGCCTTGAATGCGGTAAGCTTCTCGTAGAAAGAAATAGCGGAGGTGTCGGCCATAGAAGCGGGCGTGACCACCATGGCAAAGTGCTTGAGGCCGGCCGCCGCCGCATTCGGAGCCCATTCGTTTACCACCCACTCGATGGAGTGCTCCCAGGGGCCGATAACGCCACGTGTGTCGTTGAGTACGCAGCTGTAGTTGGCCTTGGCCAAGGCCTCGGTGTAGGCCAGCGCGCCGGTCTTTATGTTTTCGGCGGTCAGGTAACCGCGCCAGTCGACGTGAATCCAGCGGTTCGCTGGGTCCGGTTCAATGGTTAAAAATGCCCGGCCCAAGGAGCTTTTGAGTTCTTGCTTCATAGTAATGTTGTATGCCAGTGCTCTCAGAAACAGGAAGTAGAGAAAAGCGTGAGATGCAGATGAGAGCAGGCGAAGTAGCTGTTGGTAATACGAAATAGAAAATGCGTGAAGTTGCCTGACAAGGCCCGCTGTAGAACCCGGCAACCTAGGGCTGAGTCGTCGGCAGCACTTCTTGCAGCCATTCTTTAGTTTCCTGCGGGGAAGAAAAGTTGCGTGTTTCGAACGTGTAGCCGTCGCTGTGGAGCACGTTGGTCACGTACTGCTGCACCGCAATCTTGCCGAAGATGCTCTCCGGAATCACGATGCCGATGTGGCGGATACCGGCCGCATAAGCGCGCGGGTTCCAGTCAGTATCGCACCAGTTCTGGTCATCGGGGGTGAGGGCGCTGAGCTGACGCGAGTCGGCTATCCAGCCCAGCGGCCGGGGGTGGTGCGCTAGTTCCGTCTGGTAGGCCACCAAAGCCCGGTCCATGAGCGAGCGAAACTGCTGACGATTAGCGAAACTATGCCACTGAATGGTGATGCACGGCACCGCGGGAGTAAATAGAATAGACCCGTAAGGTTCCGAGATAAGCGTAATATCAGTCATGAGAAAGACAGGAGTAGAATAGGGGCGGCCCCCTTCATCATTACGGAGCCAGCAACCGCAGGTTCTGACAGTAAACAGGTCACCGGAAGTGCCCGATTTGCCAAACCTCCTGTGCAAGCTAACTTAAATCATCGGCTCAGCGGCCGCAAAGAACCGCAAATACCGCTCGCCTGCCTATTTTTACGCAACACCACTCCCATTCCAGCTCTACCATGAACCACTACGCTGCTATGCCGCTGACGCTCCTGCTCGGAGCGGCTCTGTTTGCTTCCTGCTCGCTCAAAATGGCGACAACCACCCACGATGGAACCACCAAAAGCGCCGAAAAATGGGTGAAAGGCGGCACCTGGAAAAACGGACTGAAGCTGGACGTATACGCCGACGTAGATGCCGTGGAGTTTGCCCGCGAGTACCAGGCCAACAAAGCCATCTGGGACCAGGCCTTCGCCTACATGCGCGACCACGACCTGGCTTCTTTGCCCAATGGCTCCTCCAAAATCGACGGCGACCGGCTGACGCTTTCCGTTACCGAGCCGACCTCCAAGGAATTCGACAAAACACAATGGGAGTCGCACAAGAAGTATATTGACTTACAATACATTGTGCGCGGCAAGGAAAGGATGGGCGTGGAAGAGTTTCCCAAGCTCACCGTCACGGACCCCTACAACGAAACCAAAGACGTGGCGCACTACAGCGGCAGCACCGGCAAATACTATGTCGCGGAACCCGGCACGTTCTACCTGTTCTTCCCCCGCAATGCTCACCGCCCTTCCATCAAAGTAGAAGGCTACGACGTCGTGAAAAAGGTGGTCTTCAAAATCCGGGTGGCCGGAACCTAGGTTTTCCTTCTTGCTACAACCAAAACGGAGCCGCCGGCACTGCCAGCGGCTCCGTTTGCTTTTAATGGCAAGCTCTTCAGTGGTTTACCACGAGCCGCTGTTGTCGCTGTCATCGTCGAAGCCACCGCCGCCGGTGTCATCCGACGACTGGTCGTCGTAAGAGCTGTTGTCGTCGGCGGAGAAATAGTCACCGGAGTCGTCGGCGGCATAGTCGCCCGAGAAGTAGTCGGGAGCAGCGTTGTCGCCGCTAAAGTCGTTGCCCGCAGCACCACCCAAAGCCGGAAACTCACCGGAAGGCGTGCCGCTGTAGTTGGTCGGCGGATCGAGATTGTTGTTGGCAGCACCTAGGCCAGCCTGTGACAAACCATTGCCGGCTGTGTCATGATCGTTGCCCGAGGCCATGCGGTTGCCTAGGTAAGCGCCCGCCGCCGCCGCCGCGCCCGTAGCCAGGATGCCGCCAATGCCGCTGCCACCACCACCCATGTTGCCCATACCGCCCATCATACCGCCGCCCGTAGGCTGGTTGGGGTAGAAGTTTGGCGCCGAACCATTGCCCTGCGGCCCCGCTGGACCGCGATTGTAGCCGCCACCGGTGGGCCCGTTGCCCCGGTTAGTATAAAAGTCAGGCGTGTTGCTGGGGGCGTTGCCGTAGGGAGTATTCGGGGTGGAGGTTGCACTACGATTGCGGAACATCCGTACCAAAAACCAGATTACGCCACCAATAAGCAGCGCCCCGATGAGCAGCGTGCCAATACCAAGGCCACCTAAGAGTGTAGAAGGTGCCGGCGTGTACGGATCTGCTTGTGGCGCCGGAGTAGTCGTTGCCAAGTCGTTGTTCAGATCAGCGTTGGTGGTTGCGGCACTGCCCATCGCCGTCGCCGGGGCAGTAGCGGGCTGCGTTTTAGGTGGGTTCGGATCGGCCGCGGCCATCAGCGTATTCAGGCCCTTGCGCAGGCCCGCGAAGTAGTTGCCCTGCTTGAAGCTAGGGGTCATGTCCTGGTTGATGGCCCGCGTGATTACGTCCGGCGAAATCTTGTTCTGAAGACCGGAGCCGACCTGAACGCTTACTTTGTGCTCCTGCCCGGCCAGCAGTAGCACCACGCCATTGTCTTTGCCGCGCTGCCCCACACCCCACGCTTCGCCCAGGCTGCGGGCGTAGTCGGCTACGTCGCGGCCGCCCAGGGTGGGCACGGTCACCACCACGATCTGGGTGCCTTTATCGTCGGCGTAGTGGCGCAGGCCATTTTCCAGGGTTTTCGCATTAGCCAGACTCAGCAGTTTGGCTTCATCGGTCACGAAGCGGAAGGGCGAAGGACGAGCCAGCACCCCATCGGCGGGCGCCGCCGCGGCCGGCCAGCCTAGCCCGGCCGACACAAGCAGCAGGAAGAAAAACAAGAAACGGTGCATGGTAGAAAGGTGTAGTGGGAGAGTAAAACGAATACAACTGCCTTGTACGTTTCTCACTATCAGTTGGCTACATTTCATCTTCGGGAAAAAGGAAGTGCCGGCCCGAGCACGACCATCAGAGCGCCGCTGCTCACCAGCAACTGCCACCTAGGTTTGGCAAGGCGAGCTACCAGCAGAAGCCGCGAAATTATGCTTGACAACCAGTGAAAAACACCCTTGGGAAAACCATATAGCGCGGATGCGTTATACCTTTGTATCCACAAGAAGACATGGAGCTGCTCACGCGATATTTTCAGAACGCCGCCGGCGAATTAGTACAGGATTCCGCCGGATTTCTGCGGGCAAACTGGTATAGCAAGTCGCGTACGCTGGCCGATACGCAGGCGCTGTTCAACCATATGCTGCTGGCGCTGCAGCGCAACGGCTGGAGCCGCATTTTAATCAATCAGGTCGGGATGCAGCCCTTCTCACCCAAGGAGCAGGCCTGGGTTGCCCACGAGTGGGTGCCCAGGGCAGTGCGCGAAGGCGGCTATCGGTACGGCGCCGTGGTCGTCTCGCCCAATGTGATAGTGCGCCTGGCTACCGCCTACATCACCACCCACGTTCAAAACCTGCCCCTCACATATCGTTCTTTCGATGCTGAGGCAGACGCAGTAGCGTGGCTCTTACAGCAGCCGGCCTCAGCCCGGTTGTAGGGCCGCTACCTAGAGCACTGGCAACTGGCGGCTCGTAGGCGCCGGTGGTAAAAGCTGGTGGGTAGCCGCTACAAAAGTCAGAGTAATATTTTTAGCCCTGCTCGGGTGGGAAATAAGCATCCCATTTTCCCAGTAACATCTTAGCTATCTTGCAAGTCTACACACCTAGTTCATCCCCTCATGAATGCGCATCTTGACGTTATTGCTACTTACCTCGATCTAGTACAGTCCCTGAATACCGACCCGGCCGCCTATGCCGCAGTGCTGCACCCGGAAGTGGAACAGACAGAGTTTCCTAACTTCCTGAATAAGACCATTCAGCGCCGTTCCTTCGACGAGATTCTGCGCAACCTGCGGGCTGGGCGGGAGCTGCTGCGCGACCCGGATTTCGATGTGCAGCATATCCACTGCGCGCCTAGCGGTACCGTCATTGTAGAAGGGCTCTGGCAAGCCACGGCCATCAACGATATGCTGCCCATCATCCGGGGACATCGTATCACGGCGCAGCTCAGCCTGATTTTTGAGTTCCGCGACGATAAAATCTACCGTCAGCGCCGCTATCCGTGCTTCAACTTGTTTTAAGAAAAACCTGGCCACTGCCCGCTTGGCAGCCAGACTAGGCAGCGTGCAGGCGCCTTTGGGCTAACAACCCGGAGGCGCTTTTTTGCTTATTTCAGGGCAGCGTCTGAACTCAGGCCGGAGACCAGCCGTAGTTCTGTTAGTGCTGCTCTTTCCCACCGTCAGTCTACCTAGGTACTGCCGATGCTGCGTCGGCATGCTCCTGCTTTCTCACCCATTTTGCCCGTCTGCCATGCTGCGCCTCGTATCCCTTTCTCTGCTGCTGATTGGCGGTGCGGCGAGTGCCGCACCGGCCCAAAACCGCGCCCCTGTTACGCCTGCCCAGCGCAACCCCACCGAACGCGTAAGTCCGCTGCCCGGCGTGACGCTGCCCAATGGGGTGGGGCAAGGCAAGGCCGAGCCCTTGCCTATGCCGACACAGGTGCGCCCCAACGGCGTGCTGCCGCAGCCCTACATTCCGAGCGGTAAGGTAACGGCCGGCCCGGTTGATACGCTGCCGAGCCCAGCTGCCAACCGCCGCACCGCGCCCGCTCAGCCCCGCGCTACGCGGCCATAACCTAGGTGCGGCTTCTACAGCCTGCTTTGTTAATCACTACCGAAGCAGCAACGACTGACAAAACAAACGGAATAAGGTCGGAGCCAGCTACTGACCAGGAGCTGGCACGGCGAAGGTATTGAGCAGCCCGCTGATGGTCATGTACTGGCCCGCCAGGTAGATCATGTCCACAATGCCTTTTTCGCCGAAGGTTACCAGAGCCCGCTCATAAAGCGCCGCCTCAATCTGGTGTGTGGTGGTGAGACGCCGCACAAAGTCGTAGGCCACGTCTTCTTCTATGGAGAGGCCTTCCGGTTTTTGCCCGGCCGCCAGCAACTGAATCTTGTGCTCTTCTATTCCGGCTTTCTCCGCCACAGCTGTGTGCGCGTAAATCTCGTAGGCCGCCTGCCAGGCCGCGCCCACGGTCAGGATAACCACTTGCCGTACCTTTTCGCTGAGCGAAGTGTGCGTGCCCTCGGCGGCAGTTACGCTCATCAGGGCTTTGCTGATAGCCGGACTTCGCAGCATCGCGTTGAAGGGACCAATCAGCTTGCCGTCAGTGGTTTCCGCCTGGAAGCCCGACTTCTTGGCCCAGGGTACCATCGTGGCTTGCAGCTCGGTATAAAGTGTGTGCTGGTCTGCTTTGAGCTCGTCGGAGTCGAGCAGCGGCAAGCGTCCGCCCAGGTCGTTTTTAGAAGGTGTCATGCAATGTGAAGAGAAGGTAAGAGGATCGGGAAGCTGCCAATCAGTACGCGCAGATTACAAACCCGGCCAACTAAATCAGCGACTCCAGATCGTCGCTACTTGGTAGCGTGCCTGCGCGATGCTACTCTGGTGATGACAGATGACACGAGGTTTCATAAACCTAGGTTGGTTGAGAATGGAGGAGGGAAGTGTACCTAAGCGTCCTCACAGACGGAGCCTGGGCTACGCCAGGCACAATTTGGATGCGAGTAGTTCAGTTTCTAGCACATATAGGTACTCGGCTCTGGCTTAATATTTGAATTTCGCCATGCTCCCTTTACCTACGTATTTCCCATCTGATGAAAGCATTCCTCGCCGCCGCGTTCCTTACGCTGGCCGCCCTTGCCCTCGGTTCTGCGCCAGCGCATGCCCAACAAATCAATATCAACATCGGCCAGCCCGCGCCTCCGCCTCCTCGCTACGTGGTAGTGCGCGAAGTGAAGCCCGTACGGGTGTATCGGGCGCCCAAGCACCGACGACATGCGGTCATGCTCGTGCCGGCCGGTCCTGCCTATTACGCGCCTCATGAGCATGGTCATGGCCATGGACGCGGGCATGGGCATGGGCATGGGCATGGGCATGGGCATGGACACGGTAAGCACTAGAAGATAGCAGCACCAGCAAAAAAGGCTTCCGCAATGTGCGGAAGCCTTTTTTATGCCTGATAGATTCAGTGCAGATCTGCTAAAGCTAGGTTATGTGCCAGCGCCGCAGCAAAGCGTATCAAAAGCGAACGATCTGTCTGGAAGCGGACAGTTTTAGGAGGATTAGAATCCAGGTGTGTATCTACAACTATTTGATATTGAGTAAATTGTGTACATGGCACGCGCCTTGGCTATATCCTTATACCGCGTACCTAAAGCTGTTCAGAAATGCGCATGTGCTGCCCACAGAACTGAGAACCTAGGTCAGCGGCTCCGCTGCTTCTACTGGCTCCCAAGCCTTCCTGATCTGAGTAGCGGTCAGCTTGATCAGTTCACTTCTTCAAACCTTACAACCATGAAAAGCCTTCTTCCTTCCGCTCGCCTCAACGCCCAACGTACTGCTGCTAACTCATCCGCGGATGTCAGCACGAAGTACAGCGAAGTACCAGCTAGCTTTGCCGCTAGAGCAATGCGCCGCTATCTGCAAAAAGCTAGCTTCGTACTCCTGACGCTTGGTGGATCTTTCCTGGCTGCCCCAGCCCTGGCGCAGCACCCGCAGCCAGTAGCCTTACAGAAAGTAAACGATACCACTTTTCGCCTGCGCATCCAAGACCCCATTCAGCAGTCTGGTCGGGTTCGGGTGGTGAGCCTTGTCACCGGGCAGACGTTGCTTGATCAGCCATACAACGCCCCTGCATACGGCTGCAACCTAGACTTCCGCGATTTGCAGAAAGGCCAGTACCGGCTTATCCTGCAAGTGGGCCAGAGCAAGTACCGCTACATTGTGCAGGTGCAAAGCCAGCCCCAAAGCTACGCTGCCTTGCGCACGCTCACTGTGAAAACGCACCTGCCGGAAATGAGCCCGGCTTCGGCTTCGCTGTAGAAAAAGCTAGCTTTTCCGGCAAATGCCTGCAAAAAGGCTTTCGCACGCCGCGGAAGTCTTTTTGTGTGCGTTGCCGGCCCGCGCCCAAGGTTGCTAACAGCGCGCCTGAGCCCTGCGCAGGCAGCAAACAGGTGTGAAATCACGGAAGCGCCAGGCTGTCGGGCCTCACCGAACACGAGGCCCTGGCTACCTAGGTTCGTAAACTGACGCAGCACCCGCAACCTGGCTCGAAGCCTAAGTACTACATGGCGTAATTATTTCAAGTAAAACTTGATCTTTTTATATACCTTACTGTAGTTCAGCTAACTACCGGGCGCTACTTGCGTGAGCCACTACCGTACCGGCCGGAAAGCCAGTTGTGCGCACAAGCCGCCTTGCTCTTTATTATAAGCCGATGTGCCGGCTCTCCAGCACCCAGCCGAAGGTCTTGCTTTTTAGTATCGTCAGCCTGCCTCTTTGTCAACCCACTCAACCCCATACCATTATGCTTAAAAAACTAATCACCGCTTCCTTGCTGGCTACCGCCGCCATAACTTTCACTGGCTGCCAGGAATTGCTGGATGAGATTATCCTGATCGGCAATCCTCCGGCCAGCACCAAGGTAAACCTGACAGCCACGATAAATGGGTCGCAGGAAGTACCAGCCACGCCTTCTGCCGCTAGCGGCACGTTCACCGGCGTGTACGACAAGTCAACTAAGGTGTTGACCTACACCATTACTTACCAAGGCCTCACGCCCACGGCCGGCCACCTGCACCGGGGCGCACCCGGCACGAATGGCCCGGTTGTGTATCCATTTGCCAGCCTAACGTCTCCCGTCTCGGGTACGGCCACCTTCACCCAGGCCGATGAGGACTTGCTGCTGAACGGCGGTTTCTACGCCAACTTCCACACGCCTGCATATCCGGGCGGCGAAATCCGGGGCAACATCGTCAAGAAATAGCGCCAAACAGTTTACCAGTAAGTACTTACCAATAGCAGCGTCCGCCTACCTGTCGTAAGCGGACGCTGCTATTTTAGCACCAGTCTTATTGACGACCCAGGAAGCCGCCCGGTTTATTTATCCGGTTTTGGCGCCCCAGCCAGGCGAAGCCGCAGGTACTGCTGCAGCCACATCGGGTACACGTTGTAGAGAACGTTGAGGAAGGTCAGGAGCATGGCCCAACCTAGGTTGCCACGCACTACCGCGTAAACGCTGACAAGCAGGAAGAACACGAACATCACCAAATGGAACTGCTCCTGGTAGTAAGTAGCTCGCGCAAAGCCCGCCAGCGAAGCGCGGGTACGCACGCGCCGGTACTGCGGATACTGGCGTCGAATCAGCCAGTTGATGAGCGTGCCGTGCTGCGTGAAATGGTTGAGCCTCGGCACACCTAGCTTTTGGTAGAGGCCAACGCTAGCACCCAGCTGCAAGCGCCGGAACCGCGAAAAAGGCAGCCCATACGCAAGCAGACTAACGATGATGAACCCATAGAGCCACGGCCGCGCTACGTGTTGGTAGCAAAAGATGGTAAGCGGCACAAGGCCCAGCGCCGACCACAGCAGACTCGGCACCGCATTGTAGAAACCCAGCAAGTACGGGGAAGGCGCAGCGGGCTTGTGGCTAGGCGTTGGCACTAGCGTGGGTAAGCATTGCTGGCGCGAGTTTAGCGGCAGCGTAACTCGTTCCTTCCTTGCCGTGAGGCTGTGCCTCACCCGCTAGAACAACTTGCGTCTGCTGGCTAATGGCCCGATACCAGCTTGCCGCTGTGCGGCAGTGAAGGTGCAACCTCCACCGAAAGCTAGGCACGAGTTACGTCGCCGCTTGATGCGCGGAATGCTAAACGCGCGCCAGTTAGGCCAGTTGGAGGCCAAGCTACTCCGCTTGCTTTGTCTCCTGCTCAGGTGGCAGCTTGCCAATCTTTTTCAAGTAAGCTCGAAGCTCTCGGTCAGTGAGTGGACCGCTTAGCCGCCCTTGCGCCCACTCTTCGGGTGTTTTACCGTTCATCGAAAGATTAGTCGGTGTCTTCGAGGAACTGGCGGATGACAACCTCTCGGATGGCTTCATAGTCGGCTAGGTTTACGTCGTCAATGACAACTTTATGATCTACTAACGTCAGTTGTACCGCTATAAATTTCCGATAGCTGGCGGTATATCCTACTCGCTCAAACTGGTTGGCAGCTCTAATATACGTCCAGGCTCTATCAGGTTGTTGTAAGAGTTCCTGGATTTCAGCTAGTTCAATCCTGACGTCGTACAACCAGTTTAGATTAAGCTTGCCAAAGTCAGGTTCGTAGTTCGCGAACATGTAAAAGAGTGGTTGAAAACAATAGTGCAGTGCAGGCTTGCTACTATGAGGCAAATAAGGTACAGTCTCATCCCAAAACTAGGTGAGAGTTACGCTGCGCTAAATGCACGCTAATTAGAGTATATATTAGCTATGCAGGAAACATTTTATCATACTCAAAATTATTTCTCCAATAATGATTCCAATTGAAGAATGCGCCTTTGTAAACTTCTGTTTTGCTATCCATAAGATTGATATTTCCTACTTCATTAGTTGTATTTATCTGGATAGTGCATATTCTATTTGGTTTAATTCCGGTAGTTCGTAATTCTCTTGTTCTTTTATCACTTTCGAAAATGCTGATGCAAATGTATTTTAAAGGCATCTGCCTGTGATTGTATATTTTGGTAAGTTCAATGCTTTTTTCTTTCGTATGTTCAATTAGTTTGTATAAGGAGTCCTTTATTGAATTTATTATATTTTCATTATTGGCAACATCTCCTATGTAGACATAATTAGCATCTTTTACCAAAAGGTATTTGTTATAAGTGCTTGCATGTTGTTGTATATCTTTGAATAAAAAATCGTTTATAATTTCTTCTTTATAAATAGATATACCTTTGAATTGTAAATCTTTCGGAAACGATTTGAGATCCATGCTAACAGGCATATCTTTGCTAAATCCATCTAAAAACCATTCCAGTGAATCAATAGCTGCGTCTAAATAGCGCTGCTTTGTTGCTGTTAAGGGATCTATGTTATTTATTTTGTTTACGTCAAATTTTATGAAGCCAGGAAATTTGTTATGTGTAATATGCAGGTATATTATATCGAAACTATGCTTAATCAAATTGGCTGATTTTGTTACTGTGTTTATAATTCTATCTTGCAAATCAGATTGACTTTTGCATCCAGATTCAATAATAATTGCTAATTGGTTTTTATTTAAAATCGTTTGATTAACTACGCTTGTTAAAGTCCAGTCATCAGAAGAAGATCTTGATTTTATTTCGTCGAATATTGCCTGGCGCGGTAGATTGATCCCTGTTGCGTGTTTATTATTTAAAATGAATGTAATATATGCTAGTGTAAACCCATTTAATACATCTATTAATTCATCTAGTTTTCTTACAAACTGGTAGAAATACATGACTTTTACCTGGCCGCGTTTATCTATGTATTCGGCCTTGGTTTCATGGTAAACTATTTTACCGTGTCCTATGCCATTTCTTAAGTTGTGATCATAAAGAGATTCAATGTATTTTAAATCACCTTTGTTTATATTATTAATGCATGTATACAGGTCTAGATTGTCAGTGCCCTTCCCTTTGTTTACTAATTCTACATAAGCTGCAAGTTGCATGTAAGGCAGCAATACTCCTTCAAGAAGCTGTAAATAACTATAGTTTACATATTCATCAATGAACCATGCGTCTTTATCGCTTATTTGATATTCATGAATGTCTTTGGTGTTTATGTTTTGAAGTAATTTGTATGCAATATTAAATGCTTCTTCTTTTTCTAAAAGAAGCTGGATGAGATTGATTTTATTATTTGTCAAACATTCGTTTAGGAATTTTGTGTATGTGTCATATGATATTTTACAGAAATATTTTTCTGGTGAAGAATTAAAATATTTCTGTATTATGTTGTATTCTTGTGTAAGGGGTAATAGAGAACTGATATTTCTCATGATACCTTATGTATGGGTAGTAGTTAAATATACTTATTGCATAAAAAAGGCGAGGTAATTTACCTCGCCTTTTTTATTTCATCTCTCTTTATTTCTTACGAGCCGCAGGCCTCGCAAGCGTCTGGATTATCCAGCGAGCAAGCCATGTCGCTTTGATTCTGGGCGGCTACGTTGAGCGGCTCCAGCGTCTCGGCGGCTTGTTTCTGCACCGTGAACTTGATGGCATCCACGGCCGACTTGGTGCGCAGGTAGTACATGCCGGTTTTCAGGCCGCGCTTCCAGGAGTGGAAGTGCATGCTGGTGAGCTTGCCGAAGTTCACGTTCATCACGTGTAGGTTCAGGCTCTGGCTCTGGCAGATATACGCGCCGCGGTCAGCCGACATATCAATGATCCGACGCTGCGAGATTTCCCACACCGTCTTATACAGATCCTTGATGTGCTGCGGCACCCGGTCGATGTTCTGCACCGAGCCGTTGGCGGCAATGATGTCCTGCTTCATCTGCTCGTTCCACAGACCTAGCTTCACCAGGTCTTTCAGCAGGTGCTTGTTCACCACCATGAACTCGCCGCTCAGCACGCGTCGCACGTAGATGTTGGAGGTGTAAGGCTCAAACGACTCGTTGTTGCCGAGGATCTGGGCGGTGCTAGCCGTGGGCATCGGTGCCACCAGCAGCGAGTTGCGCACGCCGTGTTCCATCACCTCCTGGCGCAGGCTGTCCCAATCCCAGCGGCCCGAGTCGGGCGTCACGTCCCACAGGTCGAACTGGAATTTGCCTTTGCTCAGCGGTGAGCCTTGGAAGGTTTCGTAAGCACCATCCTTCTTAGCGAGGTCCTTCGACGCCGTCATGGCCGCGAAGTAGATCGTCTCGAAGATGTCCTTGTTCAAGCCGCTGGCCTCGTCGCTCTCGAACGGCATGCGCAGCGCGATGAACGTATCGGCCAACCCCTGGATACCTAGCCCAATCGGGCGGTGACGACGGTTCGACTTCTCGGCTTCCGGTACCGGATAGTAGTTGATGTCGATAACCTTGTTCAGGTTCTTCGTCACGTGGTAGGTTACCTCATACAGCTTCTGGTGGTCGAACACCAAGCCTTTCGGGCCCTCCGTTACGAAGCGAGGCAGCGCCAACGAAGCTAGGTTACACACCGCAATTTCGTCGCGGTCGGTGTACTCCATAATCTCGGTGCAGAGGTTGGAGCTCTTGATGGTACCTAGGTTCTGCTGGTTCGACTTGCGGTTGGCGGCGTCCTTGAACAGCATGTAGGGCGTGCCGGTCTCGGTCTGGCTTTCCAGGATGGCAAACCACAGCTCTTGGGCTTTGATGGTCTTGCGGCCGCGGCCTTCGCGCTCGTACTTCAGGTATAGGCGCTCGAACTCCTCGCCCCAGGTGTCGCCGAGGCCGGGGCACTCGTTGGGGCACATCAGCGTCCAGCTGCCGTTCTCTTCCACGCGCTTCATGAACAAGTCGGGCGTCCAGAGAGCGTAGAACAGGTCGCGGGCGCGGTTCTCTTCCTTGCCGTGGTTCTTCTTCAGATCCAGGAAGTCGAAGATGTCGGCGTGCCAGGGCTCGATGTAGATGGCGAAGGCGCCTTTGCGCTTGCCACCGCCTTGGTCCACGTAGCGGGCCGTATCGTTGAACACCTTCAGCATCGGGATGATGCCGTTGGAAGTGCCGTTGGTGCCCTTGATGTACGAGCCGGTAGCGCGCACATTATGAATGCTCAGGCCAATGCCACCAGCCGACTGCGAAATCTGGGCGCAGTTCTTCAGCGTGTCGTAAATGCCCATGATGCTGTCGTCCTTCATCGTGAGCAGGAAGCACGAGGAAAGCTGCGGCTTCGGCGAACCCGCGTTGAAGAGGGTAGGCGTAGCGTGCGTAAACCACCGCTCCGACATCAGGTTGTAGGTTTCCAGCACCGACTCGATGTCGTTCTTGTGGATGCCCACGGCCACGCGCATGATCATGTGCTGGGGGCGCTCCACCACTTTGCCATCCATGCGCAGCAAGTACGAGCGCTCCAGCGTCTTGAAGCCGAAGTAATCGTAGCTGTAGTCGCGGTCGTAGATAATGGCCGAGTCGAGCGTATGGGCATGGTTATGAATAACTTCCCACACGTCTTTGGCGATGAGCGAAGCGTTTTCGCCCGTCTTGGGGTCTTCGTAGGTGTAGAGGCGCTTCATCGTCGAGCTGAACGACTTGGAAGTCACCTTGTGCAGATTGCTCACCGCGATGCGCGCCGCCAGAATGGCGTAGTCGGGGTGGCGGGTGGTGAGCGACGCAGCGGTTTCGGCCGCCAGGTTGTCGAGTTCTACCGTTGTCACGCCGTCGTAAATCCCATCAATCACCTTCTTGGCGACCTCAATAGGAGAGACGAACAGCATGTTCAGCCCGTAGCAGAGCTTTTCAATGCGGGCGGTTACTTTGTCGAACTTGACCGATTCGCGGCGGCCGTCGCGTTTGATTACCAACATAGGCGTAGCGGTTTGAAGAGAGTTGCTATTAAAAATGCCTGCTTTATAAGGCTAGGCAGATAAGGCAAATAGATGGTGCAAAAACAGGAGTGAACAGGAACTTTCTGGGTTCATTCCTAGCGGAAGATATTTCTATCTGGCGTGTAGGACAAACCTTCTGTTCAGAAGTTTTCCACATAAGCGGAACCATCACTGTATGAGGCGTTTTTAAATTATCTGCTGCGCTGGTTGCGCCTAATTATGTTAGCAAAATCAGGTTGTTCATTTGCCCTGAAAAATGTATGCTAGGAGGCAGCTGGCCGTTAAACAAAAAGGCTCTGCAACTGAAGTTGCAGAGCCTTGGAAAAGCAGTTGTCTTTAGACCTTAAAAATCCTCGTCCAGCGAGAAGACGTTCTGGTCGCGGTCGGCCATCACGCCGGCTTTCTGGTACTCGGCCACGCGCTTCTCGAAGAAGTTGGTTTTGCCTTGCAGCGAAATCATTTCCATGAAGTCGAAGGGATTCGTGGAGTTGTAGATCTTCGAGTAACCTAGGGCCACGAGCAGGCGGTCGGCCACAAACTCGATGTACTGCGACATCGCAGCGGCGTTCATCCCGATAAGGTTCACCGGCAGCGCGTCGGTCACGAACTCCTGCTCGATCTGCACCGCGTCGCGGATGATTTCCTGCACCCGGGCTTCAGGCAACTTGTTGACCAGGTGGTCTTTGTAGAGCAAGCAAGCGAAGTCGCAGTGCAGGCCTTCGTCGCGGCTGATGAGCTCGTTGGAGAACGTTAGGCCGGGCATCAGACCGCGCTTCTTCAGCCAGAAAATCGAGCAGAAGGAGCCCGAGAAGAAAATGCCTTCCACGGCGGCGAAGGCAATCAGGCGCTCGGTGAAGTTGTCGGAGTTGATCCACTTAATGGCCCACTCGCCTTTCTTCTTCACGCAGGGCACCGTTTCGAGGGCGTTGAAAAGACGGTCCTTCTCCTGTGGGTTCTTGACGTAGGTGTCAATCAGCAGCGAATACGTTTCGCTGTGAATATTTTCCATCATCACCTGGAAGCCGTAGAAGCAGCGCGCTTCCGCCGACTGCACTTCCTGCATGAAGTTGACAGCTAGGTTTTCATTCACGATGCCATCGGAGGCGGCGAAGAATGCCAGTACGTGGCTGATGAAGTGCCGCTCGCCGTCGTTGAGCGACTCCCAGTCTTTCTGGTCCTGACCTAGGTCGATTTCTTCGGCCGTCCAGAACGAGGCTTCCGCCTGCTTATACATCTGCCACATATCGTTGTGCTGGATCGGGAACAGCACAAAACGGTTGGGATTTTCAGTCAGTAAGGGTTCCATAACAGGGAAGTTGAGAGAGTAAGTAACCTGAACAAGGGCGAAAGCCGGAGGCTTGCAAACCCCAGGAAAGCAGAGTTTGTTCGATGCGCTGTAAAAAAGCAGGAGCGCGGTTATGAGTCAAAGATAACCAACCTGCCGGCTAGGCAGCCCGCAATGGAGCGCTTTTTCTCCACAAACTTTTCCACAGGCACCTAGGCTCCACAAACCAGCAGATTCCCCGGACTGGTATCTTAAAAGCGACATATGAAGCCATTTTTAAGAAGTTATCCACATTTTAGGTGTGGACAATCGTGTTTATCCACAAAATTATTATTCGCGTACCCGCTACGCGTTCCTTGAATAGGCGACTTCACCATACAGCAACGGGAAGCGCAACCTATTGATCCGACGCGAGTAAATGATGATTAGCAAGTTAGAGTTGGAAATCTGAATAGAAACTTCTACTTTTGCCTCCCATTATTTCAGAAACCGCGAAGACGCCGATGTACGCAATCGTCAATATAGCTGGCAAGCAGACGAAAGTCGAAGCCGATAAATTTGTTTATACTCACAAGCTGGCAGGTAATGTCGGCGACTCAGTTGAGCTAGGTAACGCACTACTGACCGAGGACAATGGTACGGTAAACATCGGCGCTCCAACGCTGGACGTGAAAGTGACCGGTACCATCCTGGCCCACGTGAAGGCCGACAAAGTTCTGGTGTTCAAGAAGAAGCGTCGTAAGGGCTACCGCAAGCTCAACGGCCACCGCCAGGACTACACTAAAGTAATGATCAACAGCATCGGCTAGTTAAAAGCTGTTAGCTGATGGCTTTTAGCCGTTAGCTTCTGCTTTTTTCGAACCGTTTTTCCTCGAACATAAGCTAACAGCCAACAGCTAGTAGCTAAAAGCTCCAATACAATGGCACACAAGAAGGGCGTCGGCTCATCCAACAACGGCCGCGAATCGCATTCCAAGCGTCTCGGCGTGAAAATTTTCGGTGGTCAGGACATCATCGCCGGTAACATCATCGTGCGTCAGCGCGGCACCAAGCACCACCCCGGCCAGAACGTGGGTATCGGCAAGGACCACACGCTGTTCGCAATGGTAGACGGTATCGTGCAGTTCCGCAAGGGCCGCAACGAGCGTTCGTTCGTATCGGTAGTACCGGCTGCTACCGCTCAAACGGAAGTAGCAGAAGTTGCTGCTTAGTTTGATCTGAACTACGGATTAATCGGATTTCACGGATTTTGTAGTCGAGCCGCTTCGGCTCTTTCCGCGCTTTTCCTGATTGATTCAACAAAAAAGCCTTCCCACTGCTGGGAAGGCTTTTTTGTTGACCAGAAACTAGAACCTAGGTTATTGCTCGTTCACAAAGTCCGATTAATCCGTCGAATTCGTGGTTCAGATGAGTCGGTATAGCACCGGCTTGCTTGGACTGGCGTCGAGTACTGAGCTGGTTACCTGAAGGTTGAGCAAATACAACCCATCTTGCACGACATCGGGCACAAAGATAAGTTCGGTGATGGTAGCCTCGTGGCGCGTAGCGTGTGGGTACTGCCAAAAGGCATGATGCGCGAGTAAGGCACCGCCATCTTCTTCCCGGTCTACGCTGGGCAGGTCGAGAAGTAGGTGCTGGACGTGGTGCTCGGCCAGGTACTGCGCCAAGCTAGGTTCTATGTATGTTGGGTTGGTGCCAGAGTAATGGCGCGTCTGCTTCGTCTCGTCGTTCGGTAGCGTGCGCAGGATAAGAGCTTCTGGAGTCAGTTCAACATGTGAACCTAGGTTCTGGAAAGCGACTTGAACATCCGCGAGCATTACCACCTCATCACCATTATCTTGCCGACGAGGCGCTACCGAAATCAGCTTTGCGACAAACAGAAAACGACGCAGGCAGCGGTCGAGGGTAGCGCTAGGCTCAGCGGAAATGTGGCCGTAGCATTCTGTGTGCGTGCCATTGCCGTGCGGCGTCAGGTGGACGCGCTTATAGTTGGTGCTGCCGCCTTCGGCCACGCTGCCCACAAAGTTGCCCACCCGGATAGTTTCGAACTGCACCGGCTCCGCCCAAAAGCAATTTACTTGTTGGTCGCCGGGGGCCAAGGGCAAGGAAATGTCGATGGGTGCGGCCGGATCGAAGGAGAAGGTACGGCCCTGATAAGGGTAGGTAGCGAGCATGAGCGCGGCGTTTTTAGGGCGGGTTTAATCCCAGCGCACGAGCGGGGCAGCGTCTGGGTTCGTAGCTAGGTTGTTGAGGATCTGACTTATCTGTGTTGCGTGGCTCAGCACCATGAAGTGGCTGCCACCTTTGATAAGGTAATCAACAGGAGCGGGGCCGGGCGGAAACACCCGATCGGCGGAACCTAGGATTTGCAGGCAGCGCCCGACACCGGCGCTGTCCCAGTGCAGTAGCCGATGGATGGCCCATCGCGTGTAAGTGGGCTCCATATCCCGCAGGATTTCTCGGAAGAGCTGGTACTCTTCACCATTCTTTATCCCGAAATACCACTGCCCGGCCCGCGGAAACAGCTTCAGCAACTGCGGCGGAACGAGCTTATAAATACCCGTTGCCCGAATCAGGCGTAGCAAAGGCGGGAGGCAATCAGCATCCGGAATGCTGGAAATTAGGACAGCCCGCGCCTCGGGGCGCATCCGACAGATTTCCAGCGCCATGGTGCCACCAAACGATACACCGACTACCCAGCAAGTTTGATCAGGCGGAATAGCCTCGGCCATGCGCCGTGCATACGCATCGATCTGCTCATTTGGCTGCGGAGTAAACCATTGCAGAACAGTGACTTGCCCATGCAGAAGCGGTTGTAGGTTCCTAAAGATGCGCTCATCGGCACCTAGGCCAGGGATGAGGTAGAAAATGGGAGCGGGCACGGCAAAGGGCTAGGTTACGGCTCGATGCGCAGAAAGACGCCTTCCAGGTAGAAGATGTTGTGCGGCATGGCATCCTCGTCAGGCTCTTCGCCCTCTTCCGTGGCGGGGTAGGTGCAGGAGAGCTTCAGCGCCACGCCTTGCAGCGGCACCGGCGGCTTCTCTTCGGTGGCGTATTCGAGCAGGCATGGCCACTCGGTCACAGTAGCTAAGGCGTCTGCAACTTCTTCCTGTAGCGCTTCGGCCCGCTCGCCGGCTAAGCGCAGCAGCAGGTCGAGGGACGAAAACTGAAGCCCTAGGTGGAAGAAATACAACTCGTCGTCGAAAATAGTGGTGGCCCACACCGTGACATCATCGGTGTTATCGAACACAATGGCCGTAATCTGAACCTGTTCGACAAAAAAATCGGTGTCATCGGCAAGAGCCTCAATCAAGCGTTTCATAGCAACAGATTTACGCTGATTTTCTTGATTTCGCTGCGCTTCACGACTACTAATCTATAAGCTACAGACGGCTAGGAGGCTACAGGTACAGAAAGGTGCCGGGCTAGGTACTGGCCGGCTGGAACAGCTCCAGCGTAATCTGATCGGCGAGCAGCTTGCCGGCGTCGGTGAGTACGAGCACTTCATTGCGCAGCGTGGCCCAACCGTTGGCCGCCAGCGTTTGCAGGTAGTCAGCCTGCTGAGCAGCCAGGTCGACGCCCAAGGAATCGCGCAGATAACCTAGGTCGCAGCCGCGGGCAGTGCGCAGGCTGGTCATCAGGTACTCGTTGGCGCGGTCGGTGGGGGAGAGAACCTCGTGGGTGGCCGGTACTTCGTTGCGCTCCAACAGGGCCGTGACGTACTGGGTGTTGTTAGCCACGGCATATTGTCGGCTTACGCCATCGAAGGAATGGGCGCTGGGCCCCAAACCTAGGTAGGGCACGCCGCGCCAGTAGTTGGCGTTGTGGCGCGACTCCCGGCCGGGTTGGCAGAAATTGGAAATTTCGTACTGCTCGTAGCCGTGCGCACGAATCCGGGTGAGCAGCAGCTCAAACTGCTGGGCAACAAAATCATCGGGCGGCGCCACGAACGTGCCTTTGCGCAGGCGGCGGCCGAATACGGTATCGGGCTCGATGGTGAGGGCGTAGCAGGAAAGGTGCGGCACACCTAGGTCGAATACTTGCTGCATATCCTGCTCCCAGATGCGGTGGTTGGGGGCAGGCACGCCGTAAATCAAATCGACCGAGATGTTCTCGAAGCCGGCATCCTGCGCCAGCCGCACGCCCGTCAGCGACTCGGTGGCGGAGTGGGCGCGGTTCATCAGGCGAAGGTGCGGCTCGTGGAAGCTTTGCAAACCGATGCTCAGACGATTAACAGGCGAAGCAGCCAGCTCGCGCAGCTTCGCGGGGGTCAGATCGTCGGGGTTGGCTTCGAGCGTAATTTCCGCCTGCGGGGCCACGTTGAAGTGCCGGTGAATAGCCGCGAAAATTGTATCCAGCTCCGCTGCGGTGAGCAGAGAAGGCGTGCCGCCGCCGAAGTAGATGGTGTCGAGCGTAGGCGCCGGACCTAGGTAGTCGCGGCGTAGCTCCATCTCATGCACCAGCGCATCAACCAGGCGGCTTTTCAACGCCATGGACGTGCTGAAGTGAAAGTCGCAGTAGTGGCAGGCTTGCTTGCAGAACGGAATATGAAGGTAAAGTCCGGGCACGGAAGATCAGGGGAAAAGGATAGCTAGGTTCCTAACAAGCAGGAGCCGGCAATAAGTTTACGGCCACTTGCTAGCCGGAAGAAAGTGGCGCGGCGAAGCGGCACGCGTTATGTTGCGTAGCTTTAGCTACTGATTTAAAATTAAGTACGTCGTGCCGACGTTCTTCCCGCAAATGTACGTCCGCCTCTTCTTTCTGAGTCTGCTTGCGTGGTGGCTGGGTGGCGGCATGCCGGTGGCCTGGGCGCAGATTACCGCTCCCGGCGCTTCGCCTTCGCCCAGCCAAGTGACCACCTCGGGGATGCCGGCCCCCACGCCGGTCGCGCGCGACACCACCCGCCGGATTGTGCGGAAGCCAGTGCACCCGAAAGTGGTGCGTCTGCAAACCGAAGCCGCCGACCGGCCGGTGCTGCGCCACTACCGCTACCGCACCACGCTGCCCGACTCGGTTTCGGCGCTGCATGAAGTACGCGACCTGCTGCTGGCCATGCAGGCTGACGCGTACCTGACCGCTTCCGCCGATACCATGCACTGGCGCCGCGATACGCTGGTCGTGCAAGTATATGTAGGAGAGAAGTTTCGGTGGGCTAGGCTGCGCAACGGCAACCTAGGTGACGGCCTGCTGACACGGGCGGGTTACCGCGAGAAGTTTTTCCGGAATCAACCTTTTCTGCCCGCCGAGTGGGCCCGCTTGCAGGAGCGCATCGTGGATGAGGCCGAAAACCAGGGGCATCCTTTCGCCACTGTGCGGCTGGATTCGGTGCAACTGCGCGGCGCTGACATTGATGCACGGGTAGTGTTGGACCGCGGCCCGGTCATCCTGTTCGACTCCATTCAGATTGTGGGCAATTCGAAAACGAAGAAACGCTTCCTGACCAAGTACTTACAGATCTTTCCCAACCAGCCCTACAACCAGCAGCGCGTGAATGCGGCGGCGCAGCTGTTGCGCCAGCTGCCCTACGTGCAGGTGAAAGGCAACCCCGAAGTGCGGTTTTCGCGAGGCCGGGCGCGGGTCTACCTCCTGATTGATGACCGCAACGCCAACCAGTTTGATGCTATTATAGGCGTGGTGCCGAACTCGACGACGTCGGTGGGGCAGAGCAAACTACAGCTGACCGGCGACGTGACCATCAACCTGCGCAACTTGCGCGGCGGCGGCAAGCAGATCGGCTTGCAGTGGCGCAAAGTGGATGTGGCCACGCAGTCGTTGGATGCGCACTACCTGCACCCCAACTTCTTCGGGACGCCCCTGGAGCTAGGCGCTAGCTTTAACCTCTACAAGCAAGCCAACGCCTTTCTCACGGTTCGGCCGCGCTTGCAGGTGACATATCCGACGGCGCAGGCCGGACGCATTGCGTTTTTCACCGAGCGCCGCGGCTCCCGCCTGCTCGATCCGGCCCTGAAAGAGCGAACCTCTCTGCCCGATACCATCGACTCGCAGTATAATTCCTACGGCGTGTCGTACGAATGGAATCGGCTGGACGATCTGTACTTCCCACGGCAAGGCTTGCTGGTGTATCTGCAAGGCGCAGTGGGCACGAAGAACATCAGCAAGAACCCGGAGCTGAACGATACGCTCTACCGACGGATAGCGCTGCATTCCAATCAGATAACGCTGAGCGGCCGGCTAGAGCAGTACGTGCGCGTAGGCCGCAGCGGCGTCTTTCTGGCGCGGGTGCGCGGCGAATCGCTGCTCAACCAGCGCTTGTTCCTGAACGATATGTTCCGCATCGGTGGCTTAGCTACGCTGCGTGGCTTCAGCGAAAACTTCTTCTACACCAACAGCTACGCGGTGGGCACGGCCGAATTCCGGCAGTTTACGGGTACTGATGCGTACGTGTTTGTCTTTCTGGATCAGGGCTACTTGCGCCGGGATCTGGCGAACGACAAGTTTTGGGACGCACCCACCGGGCTAGGTGCCGGCCTGAGCTTTCGCACCGGCGCGGGTGTTTTTCAATTCGTTTATTCCATGGGCCAAGCCAAAGGTCAGCGGCTAGCTCCCAATGCTTCCAAGATTCACTTCGGTATCACCAGCCGATTTTGAAAACTTAGGTGCATTGCTGACCTGTGTTTGCAAGTAGTTGGAAAAATATTCTTATTGATAATCAGGCTGAAAGCCTCTGGGTAGAGCTTTTTATTAGGGTAGATTACCTTTATCTCAATAATGCTCGTACATTTGCAGAACCAAACAGTGCGGGGTGGAGCAGTTGGTAGCTCGTTGGGCTCATAACCCAAAGGTCACTGGTTCGAGTCCAGTCCCCGCTACCTCAGAAAAGCCGGTTGTCTACCCAGACAACCGGCTTTTTGCTTTTAACCTGTTTGCCCACTCAATTGCCGGCAAAGAACCAGCTGTAAAGCATCAGTTTAGCTTAAGCAACGAAGCTGAGCGCCTCGCTGAGTACCCTTGGCTTGCGCCTAAGTCGGTGCGCAGGTTAACAGCGCTAAGCGCATGTATTTTGTCCGATAGCAGCCGTAGCTTACACCATTGAGTTTTTCGCACTGTTACAAGCTTTCTATTGCTTTGAATAGCAGTTTCTAGCAATGCAAACGTTCCCGCAATCCTTTTTTAGTTAAAAATAGATTCTTTCTATACTAGAAAAGGAATTTTGGTAAGAAAGGTGAAATGTTGAAAATGTAACACCTTGATATTCAGAGTATATAAAGTTTCAATAAAAAGTATTTTAGAATCATTGCAACATAACGCGGGGCAAAAGGCGTATAACTAAGCTGAGTTATGATTTGACTTTACAAAAAAATAATCATAATTCTTATTGATTAAAGTATAAACAAGCCTAACTTAGGACTGTGATTGTCACCACGCTCTACCGCCCTTACTTCCATACCCACCTGGATTGTTGCTAGTTGATCACACACTCTGGATCTATGGAACGCTACACACACTACACAAATGCTAACCGGGTAATTTTGCCCGTACTTGACGTACTCATCATTTTCGGGGCTTTCCGACTGGCTGGTTACGCGTACCTAGGTAACTGGCAGTTTGCGGGGTACTATCCTTTATTCTACGCGGTTTTTGCGCTGCTCTGGTGGATATTATCGGTGCAGTACGCCAACGTGTACCGGGCTGGTGAGCTGATTTCGTACCCGGAGCGGTTCCGCAACCTAGCTCGCACGTTCCTGCTGCACGCGGGGCTGCTGCTATCGGGGGCGATGCTGCTGGACGTGTACTGGATGCCCGCGCGCTACATCGTCATTGTCTACAGCTTCGTGCTGGCGGGTGTGGTCGCCGGACGGTTTCTGCTGGCATTCTTCCGGCGTGCTTACCAACGACACCTAGCCCGGCCCTATAGCCGCTTCGTGATTGTCGGTACCAGCCCGAGCGGGCAGGAGCTTTATCGCACCCTGACGTCGTATGATCCGGTGGGTAACCAGTTTCGTGGTTTCTTCACCGATGAAGCCGCGCCGAGCAATCTGCAGCCGCTGGTAAAAGGTGGTATCGCCGAGCTGAAGGAGTTTTGCAAAAACGAGCAGATCGATGAAATCTACTTCGCGCTGCCGCTCGACCAACGTAGCCTGATTCAGGACCTGGCCAAGTTCGCTGACGACCACTTCGTATCGTTTCGCATCATTCCGGACTTCAAAGGCACAGTGCAGACGGATGTGAACGTGTACTACTACGACCACATGCCGATCCTGACGGTGCGTCAGAACCCGTTGGCTTTCCGGCCCAACCAACTGGCTAAGCGCGTGTTCGACATTGCGTTTTCGAGCCTGGTGATCTTCGGAATCTTCCCGATCATCATGCCAGTTCTGGCCTTGCTGATTAAGCTGGATTCGCCCGGCCCGATCTTCTTCAAGCAGCTTCGCCCCGGCAAGCGCAACCAGCTTTTCCCGTGCTACAAGCTGCGTACCATGCGCACCGACCTCTCGGGCACGGAGCTGCAAGCTACCAAAGGCGATGCCCGTGTAACTCGCATCGGCCGTATTCTGCGCAAAACCAGCCTCGATGAGCTACCACAATTCTTCAATGTATTGCTGGGTCATATGTCGGTAGTGGGGCCGCGTCCCAACATGATTTCGCAGTTGGAAGAGTATTCCAAGCACATTCATACCTACCCGTTGCGGCATGCCGTAACGCCGGGCATCACGGGCTATGCGCAGGTGAACGGCTACCGGGGCGAAACCCGCGCACCACAGGCCATGGAGAAGCGTGTGGAATACGACCTGAAATACGTGGAAAACTGGTCGTTCAAGCTGGACATGAAGATCATCGGCCAGACCGTGTGGAATATGGTGAAAGGCGAAAAGAACGCCTACTAAACCTAGGTTCAGCTCCGCTTCTTTTAAATATATAATAAATAGAATCTTTTGCCATCGACTTTCCGTAGACCTAGCTTTAAGCTGAAACGGCACTAACGGAATTTGCTACTACTTGACCAGAAGCTCCATTGTGATTCCGTAAAGCGCGGGAATGCAATGGAGCTTTTCTAAATCTGACTTTTCATGTTGCCTAAAAAACGTGTTCTGGATGCGGGCATTTCGACGGGCTCCTCCTCCGAATTCGTAGATACAATCTTGCGGCTGGGTGCTGCCCGCTCCTCGGCCTACGTGTGCTTCGCCAACGTGCACATGGTAGTAGAAGCCCACAAAGACCCGGAGTTTCGAAAAGTGCTCGACGAAGCCAGCCTCGTGACCCCGGATGGTAGTCCGGTGGCGGCAGCGCTGGGCCAGCCGCGGGTAGCAGGCATGGATCTATTGCCGGTGCTACTCGCTGAGGCCGCCCACCGTGGGCAATCGGTCTACTTCTACGGCACCACCAATGAGGTGCTGGACGCTATTGTGGCACGGGCAAAGCGGGAACTACCTGGCTTGAGCATTGTCGGGGCGTATTCGCCGCCTTTCCGGCCGCTCACACCCGAAGAAGATGCCGCGGACGTAGCCGCCATCAACGCGGCCGACCCGGATCTGCTGTTCGTGGCCCTGGGTTGCCCACGGCAGGAGCGCTGGATGGCGAACCACCGGGAACAGGTGAAAGCTTGTATGCTCGGGGTTGGGCAGGCTTTTCTGGTGTACGCAGGGCTAGAGCGCCGCTTGCCGGTGTGGGCGCGCAAGCTGTGGCTGGAGTGGGCATACCGACTGTGGCTGGAGCCGCGCCGCTTGTGGCGGCGCTACCTCGTCACCAATTCGCACTTCGTGTACCTGATGGCGCGCAAGAAGCTGGCTAGCGCCTTAGGCTAAACCTAGGTTTTTGGTTAAGCCAGGTTCCGCCGCGTGTGCTGCTGATCGTATAAAACAAAAGCGCCCTTTGCCGAAAGACAAAGGGCGCTTTTGTGTTGACTATGAGCTGGGAACCTAGGTTTTAACGCTCTACTGCCAGGCGTTGGGTGCGCACTTGGGCGCCGTCGCGGAGCTGGAGAATGTAGGTGCCTACAGGCAGATCCGAAATGTTGACGCGCACCTCGTTTGTGCCAGCCTGCACGTATGGCTGCTGGTGAGCCATCTGCAAGCCTTGCAGGGTTGTGATGGTGATGTCTACGGTGCCGGCCTGCTCGAACGCTGCCCCGATAGTAACCTGGTTGTTCGCCGGGTTCGGATAAAGGCTAATTTCCAGCGGAGTGGCGCTGCGGCCCTGATCTTGCTGCACTAGCTCCACGTCATCGAAGTAGAGCCACTCACCAGCGTCGGCGTCGGAGTAGAAACCTAGCTCGCATTGGCCGTTTGTAACCTGGACGTTATCAACTATCACCTGCTTCCACTCACCATTTACGCCACCTGGCGTCGAGGGAATGTTGGTCGTAATCTGACCGCCACCGTAGTTGCGAACGTAGATCTGGCTCTGATTGGCGGCGCTCTTGGTCCAGGCACGCACACTATAGCGGCCGTTCGGCAAGCCAGTCAGAATCTGGAAGGTGTAGACCTGGTAGCGGTTAGGGCGGTAATGAGTGCCGTGGTAGGTACCGGTGTGGGCGCTGGGGTAGGTTTCGGTGTAATCGGCATTGTCGGCCGTGCCACGTCCGGTCCAGGTCTGCCAGCCCTGAATATCCTGTACGCCTTGCCGGTCGGCTTCGAAGCCAGGATTACGGGAGTAGTTGGTACCATTGCTGGGCGTTGGGGTAGGTGCATTTACCGTGAGGGTGGCAGCCGTGGAAGTGGTGGTAGCGCCGCTGTTATCTGTAGCACGCGCTGTAAGCGAGTAGCTGCCCGCCGAATTAGGCGTCCAGCTGAACTGGAAAGGCGCCGACGTGTCTTCTCCTAGCTTGGTGTCGCCGCTGAAGAACTCCACTTTGGCAACGCTGCCATCTGCGTCGGCGGCGGTAGCCGCCAGGTTCAGCTGCGAGCCGGTTGTGAGGCGGGTGCTGGAAAGCGTCAGGCTTACGGTTGGGGCCGTGTTGGAGGCCGGAGCACCTTGGCGGACTAGCTCCACATCATCGAAGTAGAGCCACTGACCACCATCGGCATTCGAGTAGAAACCTAGCTCGCACTGGCCGTTCGTAACCTGAATGTTGTCGACCACTACCTGCTTCCACTCGCCGTCTGAAGTAGCCGGGATGGCAGCCGTGAGCTGGCCGCCACCATAGTTCTTGATTTGAAATTGGCTTTGATTATCAGCGCTTTTAGTCCAGGCCCGTGCGGTGTAGGTGCCGTTGGCCAAGTTCGTAACGCTCTGGTACGTATACACCTCGTAGCGATTGGGCCGGTAGTGAGTGCCGTGGTAATTGCCGGTGTGCGCACCAGGGTAGGTTTCGGTGTAGTCGGCATTGTTAGCCGTGCCGCGCCCGGTCCAAGTCTGCCAGCCTTGAGGCTCTTGGGTAGGTGCCTGATCAGCCTCGAAGCTTGGATTGGCAACTAAGTTGGAAGAAGTAGGCGCTGGAGTCGGCTCCGGCGTAGGCGTAGGGGCAGATCCTTCAACGCCTACTGTAATGCCATTCTGTTGAAGCTTCTGCTGCCACAGCGACCATTCATTCTGCTCGGTTTGCAGCGTAATGGGATTGGGCAAGTGGTTGTTGCCCGACATTGGCATTTGGTTCTGCCCTGTTTGCACATCCTGATCCTGGCGGTCGGTGTAGGGGAAGTTAGCGCCTTTCTTGGTATAACCAATCAGGTTATTCTGCACGCGGTTGTTGAAGAACACGGAACCTAGCACGTTGTACCCATTGAAGATAGAAGTAGCGGCGTAGTTCGAGTTGAGGTTCGTGCCATCGGGCAGCAAGCCGCTGGTTACCATACGGTTGTCGTGGTAGTAGATGTCGTGGCCGGCGGCAATGTTCATGGCTGCGTTGCAGGTCGCTACAAACTGATTGTTGTAGGCTTCCAGGTAGCCGGTGGTCAGGTTCGGGAGCAAACCATCGCCATCGGTGGTCATGCCGGTGCCGGTGAAGTTGCGGTCGGTGGCAGGATACGGGTAAGCGCCCTGCACCAGGTTATCGTGCACGCGGATAGGACTTTGCGAGGTGCCCGACGAGTTGTAGAAGTTCAGGTTGTCTTCCACCGCGCTCTGGTTCGGAAGATTGCGGAACTCGTTGTAGCTGATTTCAATGCCAGCTAGGTGCTGCACGGTGTTCAGCTGAATGAAGCTGCGGTGCTCTTTGCCTCCATTGCGGTAGCGCCCATCGCAGTTCAAGCCCTTGTTGTAGCGAATGGTAATGGTTTGCTGGGCCGAGCCATTGCCACTCCAGCGGTTGGCCAGAATGCCCGTGGTCTGCTCTAGGTAGTTATGCTCAAGCACCAGCTGCTTGGCCTGCCATGCATCCACGAAGCGGCCACGGGGGCGGTTGTCCTGGCTAGGCGTGAGGCCGTAGCCGCTACAATTGCGAACGGTAAGATCTGCGCCGCCACCCGTCACGATCAGGTCGCCGGCCCCGGCTAGGGTGCAGTTGAGGAGCACAACTGGCTCTGTGGTGACTATCCGTATGCAGGGCGTGCCCGAATCCAGGCTGCGGTAGTTGCCGGTGTAAGTGCCACCCCGCGAAATAGTTATGGGCCCCGAATAAGCTAGCTCCGGTGCCTGCGCCCGCACGGTAGTAGCACCGAAGGTCAGCAGGTGAGCCAATAGCAAACTGAGAAGTACTAATGGATTAGTGAAAGTGCGTGAATACGATTTTGAGATAAAAGCGGTGCTACCTCTTTGCATTTTTAGGTGTTTAAGGTGACGAGTTTTAGGCTGTGGTCGTGGTGGGATGGAAAAGCAGCGGAGATTATCAGGAAATAAACTTTGTTCTATTTCTGCCCTCTGAATCAAGGGAAGTAGAACTGTTAAGAAATGAGCAAGATCCGGGAAGGTCTGCCTTCTTTCTGCTGCGGGGCGCCTACGAGCAACAAAGGCTCATTTAGACTAAAACCAGGAAAACTGCCCCTAAAAAGCTACAAGTGAGCTTCGCTTTGGATAAACCGAATAGAAAGTGCTGCGGGAGAGTGCAGCCGTGCTCCTTATTGGGCTCAGGACAAGGGTGAGCATAGGTCAACTGACCAGCCTATTCCTTCTTCGAGCGAAAGACGCTTTTCGGCGTTTGCTTAAAAAAGTTATAGTTGTCAGCCGCTGAACAGTACAAAGGTAAACAAGAAATCCTTGTCTGGAATAGATTTGAAAGGCCTAGCGTTCAATGCTTGAATAGTAAAGAATTATAATATTCTATTATTTACTGAAGGCGCGATGTCACGATCTGATAGTGGATTTGTTATAAAATTTAGTTGTGTGGCCTTACAAAATAGGGGGCTTTAAAAGCTTGCGTAGGATAGCTCTGCGCGCAAAAAATATGCACTATAAGCTTAAAATCCGGTTTTTGCACGCAGTGCCTTGACTGTACCGGCGCAGGTCCGAACGGCGCAACACAGGTTGAAGACAGAGCGCTTAAATAGGGTAAAATCAGGACGAAAATCGACCTTGTATTAAGGGTTTTGCGGCAGCATAATGCCCAAATTTTGTAACAACTTATTTTTATAAAGGCAGTAGCAGATAACCTTTTATGGGTTCAAAACGGGACCTTTTATGAGGTTCTGCGCGCTTTGTCTGGCGGCATTTATGGCACACGCGTCATACATTTATAATTATAACTTAACATAGGCGCCACCTGTCGGTAGCAGATTGAGCGACACCAAGTTAGCGTTGAAGGCCGCAGCTAAGCATGACTTGGCTTATCACAATATGCCTGCTGCGTGGCAATGTGAAGAAGGCTAGGTCTGGGCCAGGTTTCATGGGGTAATAAAAGCAGCTTAGCTGAGCCGGGCGGCAGCTAGGGTAGCTACTTGGTAGCTAAGTAGTTGCCATTGAAAAAGATAGGTTTTGCTTGGCTGTTCTACTGATATATTAGTTAAGTGCAGCAATTAGCTGTAACCAAGTTTAGGAAATTAAGGTAGTAGTATTAAATCCTGCTGGTAGTGTAGGTGAGCTGCTGCAATATGGCTGAGGTTGAATTATCCTGGTCCGGAATAATCGTAGTGTGCACATTATAATACTATCGGCTTCGATTAAGCTGTTCGCCACTCTGCAAAATTCCTCAATCTGCCACCTATTTTTATTCTTGCCTTTCTATATGAAAGTTTTGTACGATCACCAGATTTTTTTTGAGCACAGCTTTGGAGGAATTAATCGTTACTTCAACGAATTAAAGCTGCTGAAAAAGGAAGGCGTTGAAGTGGAAAGTATTGACCCGGAGTTGCTCCGACGGACGCCTTTACACTTATTATTGAAATCGAATTACAAGCTTTTTTCGCGGGGCAAGCGCTTCTTGAGGCGTAAGCTAGGTTTAGAAGAAATAAACGAATTTGCAAAGCTGCCGAAAGAAGTATCGAGTATATTTTCCGAAAGTAAGTTTGATATCTTTCATCCAACCTACTATAATCCTTATTTCCTGAATTTCACGAATAAGCCGTTCGTACTCACCGTGCACGACATGATTCATGAGATCTATAAGGAGTATTTCCCGCTGATAGACAGTACCTCACGAGATAAGCTGCTCTTGTGCAAGAAAGCCAGCCAGATCGTTACGGTTTCGCAGAAAACCAAAGAAGATCTGCTGGATATATTTAAGTTGCCCGCTGATAATATTCATACGGTGCCGCTCGCGTCCAGCTTTGCGGATGTGGTGCCGAGCCGCCCGAAAAACGCCGAGCAGCTGACGAATTATATCTTATTTGTAGGTAATCGGAATAATTATAAAAATTTCTACTATGCCACTACGGCATTAGCAGAGATATTAAAAGGTGACAGGCAGTTAACTATTCTGTGTACCGGAGTCCCATTCAAAAAGCAGGAGTTACAGTTTTTTGAAGACCTAGGTATTCGAAATCAGATGCGCCATATTTATTTAAAAGATGATGGTGAACTGGCCTGGGTTTATCAGAATGCGGAGCTATTTATATTTCCGTCTTTGTACGAAGGATTTGGATTTCCCCTGCTGGAGGCCTTTGCCAGTGAGTGCCCGGTTATTTCGAGCAACGGCGGCTCTCTGCCGGAAGTTGGCGGAGATGCGGCGCTTTATTTTGATCCGAAGAAAATAAGGCAGATTCAGGATGCGGCTGCCACGGTGCTCTACGATACTGACGTTCGGAATAAGCTGATAGCCAAGGGGACAGAGCGCTACAAGCAGTTTAGCTGGGAAAAATTCAGAGCCGAAACCAGAAAAATCTACGAGCTGGTTTAGCGTTAGAAGCTCTTCTCAGCCAAAGCGGCACGAGTGAAAGGAGGAGCCAGCTACGATCTGGATCTTTCCTTCAGGGCTGGTTTTGCTTTGGTGGGTCCGCCAGCTGGCTTGCTGCCTACGCCTACGTAGAGGTGGAGTTTCTTTAGCTTTTGCTGCCAGAGCTTCTGCTCGTTTTGCTCCACTTTTATCGTAACGGGGTTGGGTAAGTGCTTGGTGCCGATGCAAGTAGCGCAATCGGGGCTGAGGTCCTGGCGGTTCGGGTAGGGGCTGGCGGCACCCCAGCGCACGTAGCCGATGGTGTTGTTGGCCGTGCGATTGTTGAAAAAGACAGAGCTAGGTTGCTTGTAGTAGTTGAAGACGGCCGTGGCCGCATAGGTAGCCCGGAGCTTGGTGCCATCTGGCAGTAAACCGCTGGCTACCATGCGGTTGTCGTGGTAGTAGATATCGTGACCGGCGGCAATGTTCATGGCCGCGTTGCAGGTGCCCACAAACTGATTGTTGTAAGCCTCAACGTGGGCCGTAGTGGTTGCGGCGGTGGTGCCGTCGCCGTCGGTGGTCATGCCGGTACCGGTGAAGTGCTCGGCGGTGGCGGGGTAGGGGTAGGCACCCTGCACGTAGTTGTCGTGCACGCGGGCCGGGCTTTCGGCAGTGCCCGACGAGTTGTAGAAGTTGATGTTGTCTTCTACCGCGCTTTGGTCGGGTAGGTTCTGTACTTCGTTGAAGCTGACCTCGATACCGGCCAGGTGCTGCACGGTGTTCAGGAGCAGGAAGCTGCTGCGCGTGCTGCCGTTGCCATTGCGAAAGCGCCCATTGATGTTGTGGGCTAGGTTGTAGCGCACGGTGAGCGTCTGTTGGGGCGAGCCATTGCCGCTCCAGCGGTACACCACAATGCCGGTAGTTTGCTCTAAGTAATTATGTTCCAGCGTTAAGCGCTTAGGTTGAGCAATATCGAGGAAGCGGCCACGGGTCTGATCATCAACCGACGGCGGCAGGCCGTAGCCACTGCACCCACGCACAATCAGGTCGGCGCCGTTGGTGTTTGCCCGAATAAGGTCGCCGGCGCCAGCCAGAATGCAGTTTTCCAGCACCACCGGCTCCGTAGTAGCAATGCGAATGCAGGGCACCGACGAATCGGAGCTGCGGTAAGTGCCTGAGTACGTGCCGCCTTTCTCGATTACAATGGTGTGGTCGTCCTTCGCCACGCTCGATGGCGTGCAGGCGCTGATTGCCCAGGCGAAAAGGCTCGAAAGCAGACTGCCGGTAAGCGTATCCATGAAGTAGAGCATTGGGTCGCAAAGGTGTGGCTTGCCGGCTAGGTCGTGGTAGGTCGTCGGACCCACCACGACCTAGGTTAGTGCAGGAAGTACCCGACCACCCGCCGCGCGTAGCCGTTGAGCAGGAAGTAAGGCAGGTAAGGCTTCGGGCAATTCTTCAGCGCGAAGTGCGTGAAATTGACCATGTTGCCGCCGCCACGAATACCGAATAGATGCTGAAAGTAGCCTTTAAGGCTGCGGTGCTTGCGGGTAAGGGTCTGGCCGCTCTCGTCGGGGTAGGTGCTGAGGCGGGCGTCGTAGTTGCAGTACACAGGGAAGCCGGCGCGACGCGCTACGCTCGTGTAGTCGAAGTCGGCGAGGTAGTGCGGCAGGCGCTTTTCGTCGAACAAGCCGATCTTATCAATCACGGCTTTGGGGATGAGCAAGCCCCGGCCGGGCAGGTAAGTAACGGGGTGCAGGCCTTGGTACTGCTCCGGCTTCAGCTCATCCAGAAGGTCGCGGCGGGTGTTGGTGCGGAAATCCAGGATTTCGCCGCCGTAGATAGGCTTGCCGGTGGCAATATCCAACTCCAGAGCGCCGAGCACGGCCGTCGGATTCTGGTCGGAGGCAGCCAGCATTTGGGCCACAAAGTCGGGGTCCGTCACGAGGTCGTTGTTGAGCGTCATGATGCGGGTGGCACCTAGGTCGAGGGCGCGGCGGATACCGGCATTCACGCCAGCCGTCCAGAACAGATTACCATCACCAGTCACCACTTCCACTTCGGGAAACTCGGTGGCGAGCATCTTATCGGTGCCATCAGTCGAGCCATCATCAACGACCACCGTGCGAAAGCGCTGATCGGTTTGCTTGCGCAACGACAGCAGACACTCGCGGGTGAAATGGGCACGGTTGAAAACGGGAATAACAATGTACAACATAGTCGTAAGGCCCTGACAGACAGAAGTCAGGAATACAAAAGGTGAGCTAGCCCGGAATGGGGTAAGAGGTTGAATGAGAACGAGGCGCTGGCGCAGTCGCCGGCGTTTTGACGGCTTCGGAAGCTAGCTGAAGCAACCGGCTGACGCGCTTGGGCCACACCTGCGTGAGGGCAAAGGCGTAGCCCGCACGGCCCATGTTTTCGCGGGCGGCGGGGTTGTCGTAGAAGTGCTCCACGGCCCGCGCCAGGGCCGCAATGGTTTCTTCCGGCGTCGTGACGGGTACTTTCAGCCCGGCCCCAGCCGGAATAAAGTCGCGGGCGCCCTGGTGATTGAGCGTGATGATGGGCAGGCCCGTAGCCATGGCTTCCAGAAATTGCGCGGCAAAGGAATCGCGCAGGCTCGTGAACATAAAGGCATCGTGGGTGAGGTAGGCCTGTCGCACTTCGCTCCAAGGCAGCGTACCTAGGGTTGTTACTTTGCCTTCGAGGCCATATTGTTGCAGCAAGCCGGGCAGTAGCGGCATCATTGGCCCGTCGCCTACGATGGTCAGGTGAAACCGCACGCGCGGATCCACCTGGGCCAGGGCCGCCAGCACGAGGGGCAGCGCCTTGCGGCTGATGAGTCGACCTAGCCAGAGCAAACGCAGCTCGGGCGCGGGTTGGCGCACCGGAAATTGGTCCGGAATAAAGGAATCCGGTAGGCCAGAATCCAGGAACAGCTCCACCCGGCGGGCGCCTAGCTTGCGGGCCAGCGCCGCCGTTTCCTGGTTGGTAGTCAGCACCATCGAAGCGTGGCGCAGGTTCTGCCGCACGTTCGGGTCAAAAGTGACGAGCAGCCAGCTGATGAAGGTGCGCGGAATTTCGGTCTTGTACCAGTTGGGCAAATAGGCCTGGAACGCCTTGGGCGCGTGCTGCCCACCGCCAACCGGCCCGAAGATCATAGGCTTGCCCAGGCGCCACAGCCACGACGTCATTTGCAGGCTGCCGTAGGTGGCGTGGTGCACTAAGTCGAAGGGGGTGCTTTGCTCCAGGCGGCGCGCCGTGCGCCAGGCTAGGTACTGCCACACCATGTAGTGCAGGTAGATGCCAAACTGCCAGCGTGCCAGAAAATCCACCCACTTCGGAACGGCCACGTACTCAAATTGCAGCCGACCAGCCGCGCCGTTCGGCTCCTGATTAGCCAGGTGGGCTTCAATGTTGGCCCGCCCAACGGGGCGCGTAAGGCACCGCACGGTGTGCCCTTGCTGCGCCGTGTTCCAGGCCCAGCTGAAGCCAAAGCCTTCTTCACCGCCACGAGTCGGGTCGCAGGCGTAGGCCGATGTCAGAATGTTCATGAGGGTACTGCCTTGGCGCGTTCGGTTGCGGCTGGCGCAACGGGGCTAGGTTTGGGCGTCATGTACTGCGCCGCCTTCTGCGGGCTGCGCGTGAGCACACGCCGCACCTTCGCGGTAATTCGGCTGAAGAGGAACTCGTTGAAGCGCCGTTTATCACGCTGGTAGTCAACCATCACATGGTCGGGGTGGCGCAGCGGAAAGGTCAGGTCAGAGCTGGAAACGGTGCCGAACAGGTCTCCCGCGTCGAAGGTGTGCGTCGAGTCGTCGCCGAAGCCGATGTTGCCCACCAGGTTCACGGCTGGCACGATGTACAGGCCCGAGTTAACGGCAATGGTGTATTCCCATTGGTAATCCCACACGTCGGCGGGCTGCGGCAGGTGAAACACGCTTTCCATCTTGCCCAGGCGGTAGCGCTTCTCCAAACGGCTGCTGAACACGCCATCGAAAGCACCTTCGGCTACGAGCTTATGGAAGTCTTTCTGATGGTAGTCGTACAAGCTCCAGGCCCGGCGCCAGGTGGCCCAGCCCCAGCTGTTGCGCTGCCCCGAGAAATAGTAGGAAGGCCCGTTGGGGTCCAACGGTTGGCGCGCTTCCGAGCCGTAGTTGTTTCCTCCTATGTGCATCACGCGGGTGTCGTGGCGGTAGCGGGCCAGCAGCTCTTCGCAGAAGCGGAAAAAGCTAGGTGCCGGCACGCAGTCATCTTCCAGGATGATGCCTTCCTCTTCGTGGCTGAAAAACCAGTCCATAGCCGTAGCCGGGGCCACGCCGCAGTTCAGGTTTTCGGTGCGGAACAGCGTAAACACCTCGCAAGGCCAATCTACTTCCGACACCACGGCGCGGGTGGCGGCGCAGCGGGCAGCATCGGTCGGGTGATTAGCGCGCGGACCGTCGGCGGCTACGTAGAGGCGCGTGGGGCGAGCTTTGCGAATGGTGTCAAACACGCGCCGCGTGGTGTCGGGGCGGTTGAAGATGAGCAGAAGAATCGGAGCTTGCAGCGCCGTGCCCGGCTGAGTATCGTCGGAAGGCAAGGGCATAAAAACAAACAGGTTGGCGTTGAAAAGCTAGGTTAAGAAGACGGACTAGGCGAGCTGAAGCTGAACCGACGAACCGGCGAAAGTTGGCGGCGGATACAGCTTAGCCTCCTGAAAAGATTGGCGGACAGATTCGTAAATAGCCAGGGTCTGCTCCACGATGGCAGCTGGGTCGTGCCGCTGCCGGGCCTCCGCCTGGGCCTGCTCGGAAATGCGGCGTTGGAGGCGAGGGTCGGCGTGCAGGCGTAAGGTTTGCTGAGCCAGCGTTTCGGGCTCAAGGGTGCAGAGCAGGCCCGTTTCACCTTCCGTAATCAGCGAGCTAACGCCGCCCACATCGGAAGCCACCACGGGCAAACCCACGAGCTGCGCTTCGCATACGCTGTTGGGACTATTATCGATGTAAGAAGGATGTAACAGGCAGAATGACTCGCGGTAGAGGGCCGCTAGCTCGGCAGCCGTCTGGAAGGGTCGGCATTCCACATCATCGGGACCGATGTGACCTAGGTTGTATTGCTCGATAACCTGCTGCACGTCGGCTTGCTCAAGGCGGCCTACGATGATGAGCTTGATGTCGACTTTCGCCCGAATCAGGTTGTAGCCCATCAGCATCTCCTTAAAGCCTTTAATGACCTGACTGCCACCCACAAATAAGGCTTGCGGCCGTTTGGTAGGAGTGGGCCTAGGTTGGTCGGCAGCGGCGAAGAACTCCGGCCGGATCGTCTCCCAGTTATGGTAGATGCGACAGCCGGGGCTCAGCCGAGCCGTGTGCTTTTTATCCCAATGCGTGCGGCAGATGAAGTTCTTCACTGTCGGCAGGTACTTGCGCTCGTAGTAGCCGGCCATCGTCCAGAGGAATTTCAGCATGGAGAACGTATTCGGCACCACCTTGGCGTATTCCGACACAATGCCCTGCACTGACAGTACCATCGGGGCGGGCAGTCCGGCCGTCATGACGGGCAGCTGTAGCTCCGAGCCGTGCAGGTGCAGCACGTCGTATTCCTGGTAATGGTTGCGCAAGTACTCACGCACAATGGCGATGCGCCGCTGGTAAAGGGTCAGAATATCCTTGCGCACCGTCGGCACTTTCAGGTAGATGAAGTGCATCCCGTCGCGGTCAAACTCATCGACTGGGGTGCTGATGCGGTGGGTCCAGTTCAGAATAGTCAGCTCAACGGTTGGCTCCTGGCGCAACAGGTTGGCCAGGGTGCCCACCCACGGCACGGGGTGCGCCGCCGTTTCGAGCGGATGAGGATAAGGAGCAAGCCACAGGATTTTCATAGAGATAAGCAGTACAAATAGGTAGAGGGCAGTTTATCCCGAAAATAATGGATGTTTCTAATATAGGCGAATAATATTTCCAAGAAAATCAGAAGGTTACCGGTGCAAGCGGTTCCGCAATGGATTGCGGAACCTCCATAGCTGGCACATATTCCGGCTCTGGTTCGGGCGCCCGGAGCGGCAGCGAAGCCAGCATCAGACCTAGCATCCCGAAGTGGTAAGTGGCCCAATCGTACGAAGCCGAGTACACCAGCAGGCAGAAGAAATAGGCAATGAAAGCGGCCGTTTCAGGTACCAAGGGCGCCCGCTGCAACAGCCGCCGTACTACGCTGATAATGGGCACCACCAGTACCAGCATAATACCCAGGATGCCAAAGTAGAAGGCCCGGTCGAGGTAGAAGTTGTGGAAGTGGTGGCCGGTGCGGTCGGCCCACATGGGCTGGTCGCTGCTGGGGTCGTAGAACTGCATGGGTACCTCAAAACCCTCTAAGCGCCAGCCAGCTACGGGGCGCTCCTGTACCAGCGGCATATACGATTCGATCTGCTTGAGGCGCCAGCTACCAGTGCCCTGCTTGTCGGCATTGCTGATGTCCTCAATGCTGTCTTGCAGGCGCTGCACAATTTCGGGGTTGTCGAGCACCACGGCCGTGACGCCGATAGAACCTAGGATGGCGGGCAGCACGATCAGCATCACGAGCTTGGGCAGGGAGAAGCGCACGCCCGGCACTCGGCGCAGCAGCAGCACGTTGATCGGAATCGCTACGGCCGTCGCAATCCAAACGGAGCGGTGTTGCAGGAAGATGATGAGCGGCAAGCAAAAGAAGAAGAACAGCAACGAGCTGATGCGGCCTTTCACCAGATAGCTATTCAAATTGAACAACGTGATGGGTACGAACAGGTAAGCCGCCGCCGCGCCGTAGCCGCGCTCATTTTCCACGAAAGCACTAGCGCTCAGTGAGTCGCGGTGAAAAACCAGCAGGTCGGCCAGCAGCACGATGGTCAGTACATTGAAAAGCTGCCGGAGCGGCGGCATCCCAAAACGGCGGTAGAAAGTGTAGATGCCGAACAAAATCAGCAGCACCAGCAGCTTGCTGAATACGTGCGGGTACACCATCACCAAGCCCCAATTGCCGTACGATTCCAGCATGAGCCCACCAATACAGGCCAGCGTAATTAGTATCCACAGGCGCATAATAGGCGCTATGTGGCGCCAATACAGCACGATGCAGCCCATAGAAGCCGCAAACAGCATGTAGGTATAAAGCTTGATGGCATCCGGCTCCTGGTCGACTTGCGGGCCGTAGACGAATTCCCAGAACGCCGCATTCGTCGCCAGCACGGCCAGCATGGGCAACAGCAGCAAAAAACGTAAGCTGATTTTCATAATCCGGGGCGCTAGTAAGCTGTACTCAAGAAATGCAGCGTAGCGAAATAGGGTTAGCCTACTTCTTTGGCAGAAGGAAGTGCTTCGAGGTAAGAAGGTTGTGCCGTGTTGGTAGTCTGCCCTGGGGCGCTGGCGGGCACTGGTTGTTGGTGCTGTCGAGCCTGCTCAAAAAACGCCACGGTGCGTGCGACCATCGTGCTGGCATCGAATTGTATTTTACCGAATTTGTGCTGTTGTTGTTGCATTCGGTTCAGGGCATCCGGCGAGGCTAGCAAGGCACGTAGGTGCTGAGCCATTACGGCGGGTTCGGTGGTCACCGGCACCAGCGCGTCGGGCGTCGAGGCGAGCAGCTCCGGAATGCCGCCCACAGCCAGCGCCACGGCGGGGCAACCGGCGGCCATTGACTCCAGCAGCACCAATGGGCAGTTCTCGCGTGTGGCGGCGTGTACGTACAGATCGGCGGCGTGCAGCAGCGCTACTACGTTGCGGTGGTAGCCGAGCAGCACCACGTTCTGTTCCAGCTTCGCCTCGGCTATCATCTGCTTTAGCACTGGTTCGTCCTCGCCTTTGCCCACCAGCACCAGCACAAAGCTAGGGTCGTGGTGGCGCAGCTCGGCGGCAACCTGCACGAGGTAGCGCTGGTTCTTGCGCGGCTCCAGGTGGCCAATGTTCAGCACGATTTTGCGGCCTGGAAACATAGCCCGCAGATCAGGCACGTCGGTCGGAGCCGCGTAGGCCGCCGGGCGGGCTAGCTTTGCCATGTCCACACCGTTGTACACCACCGTGTGCAGCGCATCAGCAGGCAGCCAGGGCAGGGTGCGCTGAAGTACGTAATCCGACACCCCAATGAAGTAGCGGGTGCGGCTCAGCAGGAAGTTGTACCAGCGGTGCAGAAAGCTAGCCGTTACCCCTTTAAATCCTTGCTGATGAACCAGCTCCTCGGCCGGGTGGTCGTTGAAGTGGCCTGTAATTACCACCGGCACCCGGTCGCGAAAGGCAAGGCGAGCGGCCCAACCGCTGCTCACGTCCTGGGCATTCACCACATCGTAGTGGGCGCTACGGTCGATGGCGAAGTAGATTTCAGCTACGCTGCCTAGCTCGATGGCAAGCTGCAAGCCGAACTTGCCTAGCGCCAGCTTCAGGCCCCGGCGCACAGCCCCGATGGTCTTGCGAATGCCGGGGCGCAGGTTATCCTGAGTTATTACCGTAACGGTGTGGCCCTGCTGGCGGAGCTGTTCGGCAAGGCGCTCATAGTGCACCCGCACGCCCGAGGGAGCACCCGGCACCATCAGCGAAGTCAACAGAATGTTCATTAGACCAGATTCTTAGAAAGCGGCTCAAATGTGGGGAAAACCACGGCAGCATTGTCTAGGTACGTTGTATAGCGCGTGAGCAGATTTTGAGCCGCAGCAGGCAAAGCTCGCAGGCCTTGCAGCTTTTGCAGGATCTGCTGCAAGCGTGGGCGCAGCTCGGCCGAGGGCCAGCGCAGGACCACCGCGCTCAGCACCAGCGCACCCGTGAGCATTTGGGCCAGCAACGTGAGCACATAGGGGAGATGGAGCGGCCGCACAGCCAGCGAAACCGCCAGGATACCTAGCCCCACGGCTGCCGCATTCAGCAGCCCCGGCAGGTACATGGCCAGCATGCGGCGGTAGGGCAGACCTAGGTCGTTGTGGGTGATGCGCATGTAGAGGAAGGTGCGCACCACTTCGCCCGTGCCGATAGCCGCGGCAATACCGCGCAAGCCGTAGCCTTGCAGCAGCCAGAACAAGCTAGCCAGCAGCACCATAAACTCCAGGTTCAGCACCACTTTGCGACCTAGGTTGGCGCGAGCGTCGGCCACAATGCCGGCAAACATGGTCGTCATGCTCAGCGGAATCGAGATGCACAGCACCCGCAGCACCGGCACCGAGGCCAGCCATTTCGGCCCGAGCAGCGTCTGCACCATTTCGGGAGCCGCGACGGCCACGCCCGCGCACAGCGGCAGCACCACCGTCGCGACCAAGGTGCTGCTGGTCAGGTATAAAGTCCGGATGCGCGGTACGTCGTCCTGCACCTTGCTGAAGGCTGGAAAGGCTACCCGCGCCAGGCTGTTGGTGAGGAAATACATCGGTAGGTACAGCAGCATGTAGGCGCGGTTGTAGATGCCGAGCAAAGCCGTGCCGAGCAGCCGCCCGATCAGCAGCGTGTCGAGGTTGCCGTTGATGAATTCCAGAAAGCTGATAATCGAAACCCGGCTGCCGTAGCCAAGCAGCTGCTTGTAAGCGTTCCACTTAAAGATAAACCGCAGCGAGTGCCGCACCACCAGATAGCTCATGAGCGCCACCAAAAGCTGCTGCGCCAGGCTAGCTGCAATCAGGCTCCACACGCCGCTGATCGGCAGCAAGCCGCGGCTGGTAAGCCAGGCCAGCGTGACGCCCACGCCGCCATAACCTAGGATGTAAGCCGCTACTTCAATCTTGGCCAGCACTTCAAAGCGCATCTCGCGCCGCAAGAGACTGGTGGCCGTCATACCTAGCCCCACGAAAACGAAGCCCAACGATTGAAAGCGCACCAGCGGAATTACCGCATCATTCTTCAAAAAGAAAACCGCCAGCGGTGCCAGCAAACAAGCCAATCCGGCCACGCCCACACCTAGCCCCAGCGACGCCGTGAAAGCGGCCCGCACGTCCTCTTTGCTGATGGTAGACCGCTGCACAATCGCATGACCTAGGCCCATTTCGGCGAAGTACGTACCGAAGCGGAGTACCACGCCTGCCATAGCTACCAGGCCAAACGCGGCCGGGTCCAGCAGGCGGGCCATGACGGCGGTGTAGCCGATTTGCATAAGGGCCGTCAGCACCGAAGCGGCTGTGGTCCACTGCACGCCGCGCACTGCCGCCGACGAGAGACTTTTGGAACTAGTAATAGTACTCATAGAATAAGCAATAAAACGAGCAAGAAGGTGTGTGAGCAGCGGAGTTCCGGTTCTGCGCGCGGGGAGAGAGTGGCAGGAGCGGGGTAAAAGATAGGTAGGGTAAGCACAGTTTGTCATTCCGAGCGAAGCGAGGAATCTGAGTTTCAGAACCTAGGTATTTACCTCAGATTCCTCGCTCAGCTCGGAATGACAAATAGGTTAGTAGATCGATGATTTGCCTTTGTAGCGGTACTCGTAGGTTTGTGCGAAGTGCACGTCATTGATAATCATATAGATCTGCTTCACCTTCTGGTCGCGGTGCAGCTCGCTGATCTGGTTCACCAGGCCGCGGTCGGTGTAGTTCTGGCGCACCACGTAGATGTTGGCATCGAGGTAGCGCAGCAGCACGAAGAACTCGGCCACGTAGCCCATCGGCGGAATGTCGACCAGCACGTAGTCGTAGTCTTCCCGAAGCTGGTGCATCAGGTCGCTCAGGCGCTTGCTTTCCAGCAGCTGCGTGGGGTTCTCCGGGATCGGGCCGCAGCACACGGCGTCCAGGTTCGGTACGTCGGTGGCAACGCGGGCTTCCTCCAGGGTGCTGGTGCCGGCTAGGTACGTGCTCAGGCCATGCTCCCGGCGCGTATCGATGCCGAAGTAGCCGGCCATCGTCGGGCGACGCATGTCGCACTCCAGCAAGATCACGCGGCGGCCACCCTGGGCTAGCTCAGCAGCTAGGTTCACGGTGCAGAAGGTTTTGCCCTCACCCGGGACCGATGAGGTGACGCCGATGAACCGCTTATCCGGCCCTGTAGACAGGTACTGCAAGCTCACCCGAATCGAGCGGAAAGCCTCCGAAATCGGGCTGCGCGGGTCGTGCAGCATCAGCTGCTTATCGGCGCTGGTACCATGCGGCACTACACCCAGCAGCGGAATGTTGGTAACCTTCGAAAGGTCTTCCTTGCTCTGAATACGGCGGTTGGTTTTAGTGCCTAGCAGCACCACACCGATCGGGATGGCCACGCCGGCCAGTAAGGCTATCAGCGCCACCAAGCCCGGCTTCGGGGCCGACGGACCGATGCCGTTCTGCTTGGCCGGATCAACTACTTTCTTGTCAGTGGTGTTGGTAGCCAGCGCAATAGCAGCTTCGTTACGCTTCTCTACCAACATGTTATAGTTCTTGTCGGTAAAGTTGCTACGGGTTTGCAGGGCCGCCAAACGGCGCTCGTTTTCCGGCATCTGGCTGATCTGGGTGCGCACCTGCGCAAGTTGCTGGTTGGCATCGCGCAAGCCGATATTAGCCGTGTGAATCAGGTTACCTAGGGTCTGAATCAGCGCCTCCTTCGTAGTGCCAATCTGCTCATCCAAGATGACAAGCTGCGGGTTGATAGCGCTGGCATTAACTGCCAGCGTAGCGCGCTCTGCATTGAGCTTAGCAAGCTGCTGCACCAGGGAAAGCACCGCCGGATCGTCGATGCCCGCGCTGCTGGGCGAAGCCACTTGCCCGGCAGCCCGCTTCGACCGCATGTAGCCCAGCATGTTTTGGTAATACTTGAGGTTGGTAGCCAAGCGCGCCTGGGTGGTTTGCAGCTCGCCCTGGCGCTGAATGCCCGCGCCCGATTGTGCGCCCGCATCCACCACGCCCGCCGAAGCCCGGAAGGAGCTAACCGCCTCGGCCGCACTCACGCGAGCCTGCGAGATTTTATCGATTTCGTTGTCGAGGAAAGCAATGGTCTTGCGGCCAATCTGGTTTTTCTGATTCAGGTCCTCCTCCACGTACACGGCCATCAGCGTGTTCAGAAACTGCGTTTCCTTGCTAGGTACTGAGCCTTGCGTAGTCAGTTCCAGAATGCGTGATTCATGGTCAATGGGGCGAACCTTCAACCGGTTTTGATAGTCGCCTATCAGGCCGGGCATGTCGTGGAGCTTGAAGAAGTAGCGTTCCTTGGTCGGAATGGCCGGGTAGTTCGGTTCGGCAGCAATAACGGCCGTTAGCAGCGGATTACTCAGAGTTTCACCGGCTCGCACGGTCTGGTCGAGCTCGGTATCTGTCACTTCCCGCACCAACTCGCCCGAAGCCAACTGGTGCAGCTCGCCTTTCTTCACCTCGGCGTGCACGCGGTAGCGCCCATCCGAAAGGGGCTCCACATAGATTGGCACGCCCACGAGCTGCGGCTTGCCGGCCACCGGCAGCACCCGAAACGGTACCGCCCCAATGGCCTGCTCACGTACCTTGAGCTTCTTCACCGAGTTCAGCCACGAATCGGGCACGGTGTAGTACGATACGTCGAAGGGTAGGCGCGTCAGGGTACGGCGCAGCATGTCGGTCGAAGTCAGTAAGCCGATTTCGTCCTCCAGCTTCATGCCTTTGTCCTTAGGATCAAGGAGTTGCAGAAGCTCCTGGGCCTGCTTGGAGCCCGTGCTCTGGTTGCCTACCAGCAGCGTCGAGCGAAAATCATAAGTGGGGGCTTTCACTTGCAGATACATCCAGGCGCAAAGGCCGGCGATGAGCAGGGAAGCCAGGAAAAGCGGCCAGCGCTTGCTGAGCTTGAAAAACAGCTCGTGCAAGTCAATTTCGTCGGAAGCTGTATGACGTGATTCCATACCAGCGGATTAGAGAGTGAAGGGAAAGTAGCGGAACAGCTAATTGATTACTTGTTGATTACGAAATTCAGCAGCAGCACCACGGCCGAGATACCCGAGAAGATGAGGGCTAGGTTGGTGGCGTTGCCGCGCGCGGTGCGGGCCCGCAGCGGCTCTACATATAAGGCATCATTCGGCCGCAGATAATAGTACGGCGACTCCAGTAGCTTCGGATCTGTCAGGTCCAGCAAAACCACTTCCGAGCCCTTAGACGTCTGCCGGATAAGCTTGACGTTCCGGCGGTTGCCAAACTCAGTGAGGTCGTTGGCCATGCCTAGGCCTTCCAGTACCGTTGCCTGGGGATTGTAGATGAAGTAGCGCCCCGGCGTGCGCACCTCCCCCAACACCGTAATCTTGAAGCTCAGCAGCTTCACTAGCACGTTAGCATCGCGCACGTAGCGGGCCACCTGCTGCTGCACCTGGCGCTGGGCCTGGTCGAGGGTCAGGTTCCGGACCGTCACTTTGCCCACCGTAGGCAAGGTGATGTTGCCGGTTTCGTCGACCGGGTAGCCCGACAGGTACAGTGTGCCTGGCTCGCCGGAGTAGATGGATTGGGTGCCGGTTAGATTAAAAAGCTCGCTGAGAGCGGGTTGCGCGCTCTGCACCCGAATGCTGAGCACGTCGTTGGGTTGAATATGGTAAGCCGGTGGCGCATTATCGACGGAAGTAGGCGTTTGCGTGGAATACTTACGCCCTTGCAGGTACGGCAGCTTACCTTGCGTTACGCAGCTTTGCAAACCTAGGAACACCAACAACAAGCACAGGATCGACCCAGTTTTCTGGACTTTATGCATAAAAAAACAACAGCAAAAGCATAAAAGCCGCTGACCAAGATCGTAGTGCTTGGCTGAATGGACCAAACTCTACATAGGACAGTAGCGAATATAGCTTTTTCAAAAACAAATTGTATTAACTTCCTGGTAATTAAATTTTTTCACCGAAAACTTGAATTCGTAAAGCTCGGTAGTTGGAAGGGTGTCTTTGGGAAGCAGAGTGTTGCATAAACTAGGCGGTTGAAAGGTGTGAATTGAACGGAGAAGTACAGGTGATGACAAGAATTAACGAGGTACCGATCTAGGAAGACCTTCCTGGTAGAACCGGCGTCAACCCGTACGAAGAACTGCACAATTAAGTTAAAGTAATTATAGATTAAGATACATAAATATTTAATGTATTGTTGGTTGATTGTTGGTAGTCAATGGATTGAGCCTTTATCCAAGAAGCCGTACTAAGCCGCGTGGTTGCGGGCTGGTCAGTTGCATAGTCGCGGAGTGGCTTGCTGGCCGGAACGTCCGCGTGGGCAGAACAGCGAGAGGTAACTACAAAAAGAGTAGAAGCAACCTAGGTTCCTGCTCGTACCGGAAGCAACCTAGGTCGGGTGCTCGGCGACTTTGACCACCATTCTATTCAGCTTTCGTACTGCGGACTTTGTTGCAATCCGCATCCTCTATGAAGAACTATAACCATCTGCTTTTGGCCGGTATAGCCGGCGCCAGCCTGGCCTTGGCTGGCTGCGCAACCAGTACCAAGGCGCCCCAGGATACCACCGCCAGCGTAGGGTCCACGGCCGTTGCTCCTGCTCCTGCCAAGGAAGGCCCCGTGCTGAAAGGCGTGGGCCTGGACATGGCTGACCTCGATCGTTCGGTGTTGCCGTGCGACGATTTTTTTCAGTATTCGGGCGGCAACTGGCTGAAGAACAACCCCGTGCCGGCGTATGCTTCCAGCTGGGGCCCGCGCAACCTGCTCGGCGACCGAACCCAGGCGCTGCTGCGCCAGATTCTGGAAGAAGCGGCCGCCAACCCGAACGCGCCGCAGGGCAGCAACTTGCAGAAAGTAGGAGACTTCTACGCGGCCGGCATGGATACCGTAGCAATTGAAAAAGCCGGCCTAGCGCCGCTGCGGCCGGAGCTGAACCGGATTGCCGCGCTGAAAGACCGCAACGGCCTACCCAACCTAGTGGCCCGGCAGAAGCTGCTGCAAACCGGCGCCTTCTTCCGCGCTAGTGTCGATGTAGACGATAAGATTTCCACGCAGTATGCAGTAGGGCTGGCTCAGGGCGGCCTCACCCTGCCTGACCGCGACTACTACTTCAAACAGGATGGCCGCACCGAAACCATCCGGGGCGCTTACCGCACGTATTTGCGCAATATGTTTGGCTTGCTCGGCGACGATGCCGCTACGGCGCAGAAGAATGCCGCGGCGGTTGAGCGCATCGAAACGCGCCTTGCCAAAGCTGCCCGCACCCGCGTGGAGCTGCGCGACCCGCAGGCCAACTATAATAAGCTAACCGTAGCCGCCGCCCAGAAGCGCTACCCCAACCTAGGTTTGCCGCGCCTTCTCGCTGATTTACAATTAAGTAAAGCTCAGGAAGTGATTGTCGGGCAGCCGGCCTTTTTCGATGAGGTAAACACCGTATTCAAAACCGAGCCGCTGGCCGACCTCAAAACCTACATGCGCTGGCATCTGGTGCGCTCGGTGGCTACAGCATTGCCCAAAGCGTATGTCGATGAAGCTTTCCGCTACCAGCAGGTGCTGGCCGGCACCAAGCAGCAGCCCACGCGCTGGAAGCGGATGCTGGCCTCAACCGACGCCACGCTTGGCGAAGCGTTCGGCCAACTGTACGTGGACAAGGCCTTCTCGCCGGCAGCGAAGAAAAAGGCGCTGGAGATGGTCGGCAACATCAAGGCATCAATGGCCGAGCACATTCAGACCAACACCTGGATGAGCGACGCCACTAAAGCCGAAGCCCTGAAAAAGCTGAATGCGCTGCGTGTAAAGATCGGCTATCCGGATGTTTGGAAGGACTACTCCGCTCTGACCATCACCCGCGAGTCGTACGTGAAAAACCTGCTGGCGGCGCGCGTATGGGAGTATCAGAAGGAAGCCAGGAAGTACGGCGGCCCTATCGACCGCAACGAGTGGGGAATGACGCCCTCCACGATCAATGCCTATTACAATCCGCCGATGAACGAAATCGTGTTTCCGGCGGGCTACCTTCAGCCACCCTTCTTCGACCCGAACGCCGATGATGCCGTGAACTACGGCGCTATCGGGGGCGTGATGGGCCACGAAATGACCCACGGCTTCGACGACCAGGGCCGGCAATACGACGCCGACGGCAACCTACGCGACTGGTGGACACCCGCCGACGCGGCCGAGTTTACGAAGCGCGCCGCCGTGGTGGGTCGCCAGTACGACGCCTTCTCGCCGCTCGATTCGGTGCACGTAAACGGCAAACTGACAATGGGCGAGAACCTGGCCGACTTCGCTGGCCTCACCATTGTGTACGGCGCCCTCGAAAAGCAGCTTCAGCAGAAGTACGGCAATAACCCACGTCCGCTCTACGACGGCTTCACGCCCGAGCAGCGCTTCTTCCTGAGCTGGGCGCAGCTACGACGCCAGAACATCCGCCCGGAAGCCCTGCGCCAGCAAATTCTGACGGACCCGCACTCGCCGGGCCAATACCGCACCATCGGGCCGCTGATGAATATGCCGCAATTCTACGATGCCTTCGGCTGCAAGGAGGGCCAGAAGATGGTGCGCGCCACCACTGACCGCGCCAAGATCTGGTAGCGCAAGCTAGGTTTGCGTTAGAAAAAGCACTGGCTCTGGCTGGTGCTTTTTGTTTGGTACCTAGGTAAGCCCGGATAGAATCTATCCTAGGTGCTGGACCTGCTTACCACTAGTTGCAAACGTTTTCTAAGCCTACTAAAAGGTTTTCTAACTATCACAAACGTTTGCGAGAAGAAATATGGTTTATGGAGCTGTTGTGTAGTAGTGAAGCTCGTATTTCCTCTTTACTTTTAAAGTGGTATTAGAATCTTGCAATACAGTTACCTGCTATTTGTCCCACACTTTTCTCACACATTCTCTCTTCAGCATGAAGAAACATCGACTCTTAACTTTTGCTTTAGTGACGGCGCTTGGCAGTCACTTTACGCTCTCCGCTCAGAACCTGCCCGTGGTGGTGGAAGCTGAGGCCGGCACCTCTACCACGCCGCCCGCTACCGGCGCTACTACCGGCGACTGGGCCGTGCGGACGATAGCTGCAAACGGGACCACGCCGGCTATTACGTATGCTACTTCGCTCTCCGATGTAGCCTCTGTACCGAGTGGGGGCTCAGCGCCTGGCACTGCCGCACGAGTATTAACCTTCACAGTTACTTTCCCTGGACCTGGTACCTATGACCTTTACGCTCGCATGCGAGTGGGTTCGGGCGGAGCCAACGACGACAGCTACTTCTACGCCAAAACATTCGGCTCCAAGGATTTCTCTGTTACCAGCGCCGATTGGGTAACAGCCAATGGCCTTAACAACGTCGGTTACATCGCTGGCAACAGCTTGGCTGTTGATGGTGCTGGTGGTGCAGGCACTGGGGTTTGGAAGTGGGTCGATATGTCGAAGTTCACGGTGAATGGCAGCGCAGCTACCACCTTCACCGTGCCTGCTGGTGCTCTGACGCAAACCTTCCAGATTGGTGCTCGTGAGGATGGCCTCGATTTCGACAAGTTCGTGTTTGGTACTACCGGACTTTATTTCACAGTGGCTAACCTCGACGCTGGTCAGCAGGGCTCAACTACGCCGCCGGTAGCCTTCGTGCCTAATGGTCCGCCTCTGGCTACTGGGAAATCGAAGTACCTAGGTTCTGCCTACAGCTTGCAGCAGTCCTTATACTTCCAGAAATACTGGAACTCGGTAACGCCCGAAAATGGCGGTAAGTGGGGCAGCGTGGAAGGCACTCGTGGCTCTTACAACTGGACCGAACTGGATAGCGCCTACAACCGGAGCCGCAAGATTGGCGGCCCGTTCCGGATGCACACGCTCATCTGGGGTTCTCAGCAGCCAACCTGGCTCAAAGGATTGTCGGATGCCGACCAACTGGCGGCCATCACTGCCTGGTTTTCGGCCGTAGCAACTCGTTACCCCAACATCGACTTCATTGATGTTGTGAACGAGCCGATTCACACTCCCCCCACCGGCTTGGTAACAACCGGAGGAGGCAGCATACCAGTAGGCTCCCCAGATCCGTCTGGTGGCGGCTACATCAACGCGCTGGGTGGCGCCGGCACTACTGGTTACGACTGGATCATCAAGTCCTTCACGATGGCTCGCCAGTACTTCCCAAATGCTAAGCTGGTGCTGAACGAGTACAGTGTGGAAAACGAACGGGTGAATGCAGAGAAGATGGTCACAATGATCAATCTGCTCAAGGCCCGCAACCTGATTGATGGTGTCGGCATTCAGGGCCACGCCTTCTCAACGGCTTCTACGTCGGTAACGACGCTGAAATCCAACCTAGATATTCTGGCAGCTCCAGGAGTACCGCTTTACATCACCGAGTACGACTCGGATGGCCTGACTGATGCCGCGCAGTTGGCCGAGTACCAGCGCGTGTTTCCGTTGTTCTGGGAGTATCCAGCCATCAAAGGTGTAACGATGTGGGGCCACCGCATTGGTCACTGGCGTACCGCCCAGGGCGCTTACCTGGTGAATGCTGATAACACGGAGCGGTCGGCCCTGGTGTGGCTGCGCGAGTACGTGAAGAACACCGTGCTGGGCACCAAGGCTGCCAGCGCCGCTAGTGCGTCTATCTTCCTGTACCCCAACCCGGCCGAAAGCGGCCGCGTGTCCCTGAGCCTGCCTGCCAACCTGACCCGCCAAGCCATTGACGTGTCATTGGTGAACACGCTGGGCCAGTCGGTGCGGCACCAGACGCTGCCAGCTTCGGCCGAAACGGTTCGTTCGCTGGAGCTAGGTAGCGTAGCAGCCGGCGTGTACACGGTGCGTCTGCAAACGGCCACCGGCACGTACAGCCAGCGCCTGACCGTCAACTAAGCTTCTTGGTAAGCAACGCCAGTTTCCGCTGGTGACAAAGCAGCCCTTGGCGTTCGACGCCGGGGGCTGCTTTTTTGTTAAAATAAGGGCAAAAACGACGGTCTGTATGGAGAAGGCAGCTAGTCGTTTTATGTTTACGGTTAAAAGCTTTTCGCTTTTCTGCCGGATTGCCTGCTACCTAGGTTCTTCTGGTGCTTGCCCCGCGCGCAAACAAGCAGTAGCGCGCAGTGCTTGATTTCTTAACCTTCCATCTTGGTTGGCGTTTGTAGCTGGCATTTGCCCCTGCAAACACCGACAACCCGATTTCTGCATGAACGCTCATCTTCAGGATATTCTCACGCACCCGTTGCCCTCGCTGGCTATTATTGGCAATCTGGTTATCATCGAAAGTCTGCTCTCAGTTGATAATGCGGCTGTACTCGCTACGATGGTGAGCGATTTGCCGCGTGATCAGCGCTTCAAGGCTCTCCGTTATGGCATCATCGGGGCGTACGTGTTCAGGGGCATCTGCATTCTGTTTGCGTCATTCCTGATTGAGTTCTGGTTTCTGAAGCCCTTAGGTGGCTTGTACCTTTTGTATCTGGTTTATAGCTACTTCAAAGCTGAAAAGTCGAGCGAAGAGGAAGTGCCGGACAAAGACAGGAGCTTGGTATACCGCTACACCCTAGGTCTGTTTGGAAAGTTCTGGGCCACGGTAGCACTCATCGAGCTGATGGACCTAGCTTTTTCCATCGACAACGTGTTTGCAGTGGTGGCCTTCACCGACAATCTTATTCTTATTTGCGCTGGCGTCTTTATCGGTATTCTGGCCATGCGGCTGGTAGCTCAGGCCTTCGTGACGCTGATGGGTAAGTATCCCTTCCTGGAAGTAGCTGCTTTTCTGGTGATTGGTCTGCTAGGTTTGAAGCTGGTTCTTTCCTTGTTCGAGCATTTTCAGCCGCGGCATCCGTTCAGCCAATTTCTGGGCAGCCACACCGCCGACCTAGGTCTGACAGTGCTGACAGTAGGCATGTTCCTGGTACCGCTGGCGTGGGCGTATTTCTTCAAGAAGACTAACAACCAGGAATCCTAAGAGCAGCTGCTTATTCGCCGACTACAAAGCAGGGGCGGTGCTCGGGGCAGTAATAAAATCGGGCTGGATATAAAGATGCTTTACATCAGCGTGACGCGCCTGAATGGTTTGGGTGAGCCGGCTGATAGCTTTCGTCACCTGCTCCGCCGACAGCGCAGGCTGAAACTCGGCGCGTATCACGACCAGAATATCGTTGGGGCTGAGGTAGGCCGTCATGGGAGGAGCAACGCGGGTTACGGCTTCGTCGGCCTGAGCTAGGTCCGTGAGCTGTTTCAGCAGTGCTGGCTCGGCAGTTTCACCCAGCAGCAAGCTCTGGCTTTCCCGAATCAGCAGAATGGCTATCGTAATGAGGATCAAGCCGATAATAAGCGATGCAATGCCGTCCAGGTACGGATTTTGAAGCTGATGACTCAGGAAAACGCCCAAGAAGGCGACGATCAAGCCCAGTAAGTCGGCGGTATCTTCGAACAGCACCACGAACGTAGCGGGGTCCTTGCTGCGCCGAAAGGCCGACCAGAACGATTGGCTGCCGCGCGAGGCGTTGAACGTACGCCGGGCGAGCAAAAAGCTAGCTCCGTCAAACAGAAAAGCTAGCCCGAGCACAATGTAGTTCCACTTCGGGTCAGTCATGGGGCTAGGGTGACGTAAGTGGCTGATCCCCTCATAAATGGACATGCCGCCGCCAATGGCAAAAATGCAGATAGAAACCACGAACGACCAGAAATACAGGTCGCGGCCGTAGCCAAACGGCCGCTGCTCGTCGGCGGGGCGCTGGCTGCGCTTCAGCCCGAGTAGCAGCAGCCACTCGTTGCCAGTATCTACCACAGAATGAATACCTTCTGAAAGCATGGCCGAGCTGCCCGTAAAAGCCGCGGCCACAAACTTGATAATCGCAATAGCCAGGTTGGCCGCTAGTGCCCCGAAAATCGCTGTTTTGGACGAAGGCTGCTCGGCGGATTGCGGAGGGGAAGTAGATAAGCTGGTCAAGGTGCGAAAGGCTAAAAGCGAAGGTCGAAATGCTTCTAGCCTAGTACGGTACCTAGCTTTTTTGGGTGAGAGCTCCGTCGGTTTTAACGAATACTAAAAAAGAAAAGCCACCTCATGCGAGGTGGCTTTTCCACTTGTTGATTCGCAAGGAAGTTGAGTTAGATAATCGTGCTCAAGCCTGCCTTGATGTTGTCGCGGTGGAGCTGCGAGGTGGGGAAACCTAGCACGCACTGCGCGATGTGCGTCCCGACCTGCTCCGTAGTCGACGGCGATGTGGCGTTCAGCTCAGGCGTCAACACATTCTGCACCAAAGCATCCTGCACGGCTTCTTTTACCACGTTGGCGGCTTCCTGCAGGCCAAAGTGTTCCAGCATCATTGCCACCGACAAGATGGTGGCAATCGGGTTAGCAATGCTCTTGCCTTTGGCCTGCGGGTACGAGCCATGAATAGGCTCAAACAGTGCGGCTTTATCACCCACCGAAGCAGAGGGCAGCAGACCTAGGGAGCCAGCAATAACCGAAGCCTCATCCGAAAGGATGTCGCCGAACATGTTCTCCGTGAGCATTACGTCGAACTGCTTGGGGTTCAGGATGAGCTGCATAGCCGCGTTGTCTACGAACAAGTAGTCTACGGCAACGTCTGGGTAGGCAGGAGCTAGCTCCTGCACCACTTCGCGCCACAAGCGCGAGGTTTCCAACACGTTGGCTTTGTCCACGAGCGTTAGCTTCTTGCGGCGGTTTTGGGCCGACTGAAAAGCTAGGTGCGTGATGCGCGTAATTTCGGGACGGGTGTAGGTGCAGTGGTCGAAGGCGCCATTTTCGGTGCGGCCTTTCTCCCCGAAGTAAATACCGCCGGTCAGCTCCCGATAGATCAGCATGTCGGCGCCTCTGATGCGGTCAGCCTTCAGCGGCGAGTGAGGTAGCAGTATATCATAGGCCGTAACGGGGCGAATGTTGGCGTACAGACCTAGCTCCTTGCGCAGGCGCAGCAAGCCTTGCTCCGGGCGCACTTTGGCCGCGGGGTTGTTATCGTACTTGGGGTCGCCGATGGCACCAAGCAGAATAGCGTCGGCGGCGCGGCAAGCGGCTAGCGTCGATTCGGGCAGCGGGTCGCCCGTCGCATCGATGGCGCAGGCACCCATCAGCTGATAGTCGTAGGTGAAGCGGTGGCCGAAGCGTTCGGCTACGGCGTCGAGTACCTTGATGGCCTCGTGACAGACTTCTGGTCCGATACCATCACCGGCCAGTACGGCAATTTTCTTTCTTAATATGCCCATGCGCGTGTGGTTTCGTAGGCGGCAATAGCCTCCTTTTGGTTGACTAAAAAATCGATGTCGTCGTAGCCGTTAATCAGGCACTCCTTCTTGTAAGGATCTAGGTCGAAGTGGATGCTTTCGCCCCAGGCCGGTACCGTCAGGGTTTGCTCCGGCAGGTTCACTACCAGCTCCGTTTGCGGGTCTTGCTCCACTTGGTCGAGCAAGCGTTGGAGCACTTCGTCGGATACTTGCAGAGGCAACAAGCCCGTATTCAGGGCATTACCGCGGAAAATATCGGCAAAGTAGCTCGAAATAACGGCTTTGAAACCGGCATCATACAGCGCCCAAGCGGCGTGCTCGCGGCTAGAGCCGCAACCGAAGTTCTTGCCCGCTACCAAAATATGGCCGCCGTAGCGCGCGTTGTTTAGCGCGAAGTCAGCCTTGGGTGTGCCTTCGGAAGTATAGCGCCAGTCGCGGAATAGGTTTTCGCCGAAGCCTTCCCGCGACGTCGCCTTCAGGAAGCGCGCCGGGATAATCTGATCCGTATCGATATTCTCAATCGGCAACGGGATGGCCGTCGTGCGAAGGATCTGGAATTTTTCCATATGCTAGAAAGCCGCAGCCCCTAGGTCCTGCTCACCGGGAGCAACACCTAGGGGCTGTGCGTTAATTAGTTCAGGTACTGGGTAATATCGACAATGCGACCTTCCACGGCCGTAATAGCGGCCACGAGGGGCGAGGCCAATAAGGTGCGGGCGCCGGGTCCCTGTCGGCCTTCGAAGTTGCGGTTGGAGGTAGAAACGCAATACGCGCCCGCCGGAATTTTGTCCTCGTTCATGGCCAAGCACGCGCTACAACCAGGTTCGCGCAACTCAAAGCCAGCTTCCGCCAAAACCTTGTCTAACCCCTCGGCAATGGCTTGCTGCTCCACCTGTTTCGAACCGGGCACGATGATGGCCTCCACGTTTTGGGCTTTGTGCTTGCCTTTCACGTAGCTCGCCACCGTGCGCAGGTCCTCGATGCGGGAGTTGGTACAGCTACCGATAAATACGTAGTTGATTTCTTTGCCCAAAAGCGACTCGCCCGGCGCAAAGCCCATGTACTTGAGCGAGTTCTGGAAGCTCACGGCTTCGCTGCTCGATACTTCCGTCGGAATTAACCCGTTGAGCGCGATGCCCATGCCAGGGTTGGTGCCGTAGGTAATCATCGGGTAAATATCCTGGGCATCAAAGTGATACTCCGAATCGAACGTAGCGTCGGGCTCGGAGTAGAGGGTGCGCCAGTAGGCGAGGGCCTGCTCCCAACGTTCGCCTTGCGGGGCGTAGGGGCGGCCTTCCACATAAGCGAAAGTCGTCTCGTCGGGGGCAATCATGCCGCCGCGGGCGCCCATCTCGATGCTCATGTTGCAGAGCGTCATGCGGCCTTCCATGCTCAGGCCCCGGATGGCGCTGCCGGCGTATTCCACGAAGTAGCCCGTGGCGCCGCCAGTACCTAGCTTCGAGATGATATAAAGCGGTAAATCCTTGGCTGTTACGCCACGGCGCAGCTCGCCATCTATGGTGATGCGCATGCGCTTGGGCTTGCTGATGAGCAAGCACTGCGAGGCCATTACCTGGGCCACCTGGCTCGTGCCAATACCGAAGGCAATAGCCCCAAAAGCGCCGTGCGTAGAGGTGTGGCTGTCGCCGCACACGATGGTCATGCCGGGCTGGGTGAGGCCTAGCTCTGGTCCGATAACGTGCACAATGCCTTGGCGCTCATGGCCTAGGCCATATAGCTCCACGTCGAACTTCGCGCAGTTTTCCGTCAGCTTGTTTACCTGCGAGCGGGAGAGGGGCTCCTCAATGGGCAGGTGCTGGTTGCGCGTGGGTACGTTGTGGTCGGCGGTGGCGAGCATCTGGTCTTTGCGGAACAGGGGCAGGCCGCGCGCAGTCAGTTCATCAAAAGCCTGGGGGCTGGTGACTTCGTGAATGAGGTGTTTATCAATATAGACGACGGATAAGTCGCCGAAGGACTTCACAACGTGAGCGTCCCAAATCTTATCAAATAGGGTCTTTGCCATGGGGTGGTGGGGTGTAGCGCGAAGCTCCCGCTTCGCGTACCGCTGAACGACTCAGGCTAAGTCGTCACAACGATGATTATTCAACGAAACGCGAAGCGGGAGCTTCGCGCTACAACTGCTTACAAGCTAGCTTGCTGCAACCAAGTTTTCTTGTTCGACCAGAATGTGCAAATCTTCGTCCACAACTTCCTTTTTGCGGTCGGCTAGCACCAAAAACGATGCGTAGGCCTGATCTAACACGCTCTTGTTGAATGCGTAGCCAATTTTCTGCAACCGATAGCCTAGGGCAGCGCGGCCCGAGCGGGCCGTCAGCACGATAGATGAATCGGGGGCGCCTACTTCGCGCGGGTCGATGATTTCGTAGGTCTCGCGGTGCTTGATCACGCCATCCTGGTGGATGCCGCTGGAATGCGAGAAAGCATTAGCGCCCACAATGGCCTTATTGGCTTGCACCGGCATGCCCATCATGTGCGACACCATCGTCGACGTTTCGGTGAGCAGCTTGGTGTTGATGTTCGTGTCGAGGTTCAGGTAGGGGTGCTGGCGCAGAATCATCACGACTTCTTCCAAGGCCGTGTTGCCGGCCCGCTCGCCGACCCCGTTGATGGTGCACTCGATCTGGCGGGCGCCATGTACTACGCCGGCAATGGAGTTGGCCGTAGCCAGACCTAGGTCGTTGTGGCAGTGGGTGGAAAGCGTCACATTCTCAATGCCTTTCACATTCTCCCGTAGGAATCTGATCTTGGCGCCGTACTCCTCGGGCAGGCAGTAGCCGGTAGTGTCGGGGATGTTGAGCACGGTGGCGCCGGCCTTTATAACGGCTTCGCACACGCGAGCTAGGTACACGTTGTCGGTGCGGCCGGCGTCTTCGGCGTAAAACTCCACGTCTTCCACGAAGGATTTAGCTAGCTTCACGGCGGCAATGGCTCGCTCCAATACCAATTCCTGCGTCGAGCAGAGCTTGTACTTCACATGCAACTCGGAAGTACCGATGCCAGTGTGAATGCGCGGATAACGCGCTAGCTTTAGGGCCTCAGCGGCTACCCGAATATCGTTTTCTACGGCCCTAGTTAGGCCGCACACGGTGGCTTCTTTGGTCTGAGCAGCAATGGATTGCACTGCCGTAAAGTCGCCGGGGCTCGATACAGGGAAACCGGCTTCGATAACATCTACGCCTAGCAGTTCAAGCTGCCGGGCAATAACAAGTTTCTCTTCCCTGTTTAGCTTGCATCCTGGCACTTGTTCCCCATCGCGCAGGGTTGTGTCGAAGATTTGGATTCGTTGAGCCGTCATCGTGTCGTTGCTGTTTGCTTACAGAATTCAGTATGCAACATCTCGGTTAAAACCCAGCTACAAAAATGAGTTTTAAAAGGCTTTACTATTTCTAATACTTTAATCAACTGCTAAAAACAGCTGTTAATCAGAAAGTTGCCCTTTTTATACGTACAATGCCTAACGGAAACACAGATCCAGTTTTTAGCTTAGTCAATTCACTGACGCGTTCCGAAAAGCGCCACTTTCGCCTGTTTTGCAATCGCCAAGGCTCGACGGAGGGCCTGAAGTTCTTGCAGCTCTTCGACGCCCTCGATAACCTAGAGCAGTACGACGAGGAGCGGATTCTCACGCAGGTGCCGTCTATCAAGAAGATTCAGCTGGCGAACTTAAAGGCCAATCTTTACCGGCAGCTCCTGTCGAGCCTGCGGGTGTACCAAGCGCACCAAAACCCTGATATTCAGCTACACGAGCAGCTCGATTATGCTCGCGTGCTCTACAACAAAGGCTTCTACCAGCAGAGCTTGAAGATGCTGGAAAAGGTGAAAGCCGCCGCCCAGCAGGCCGAAATGCCTCATGTGGCGCTCATTGCCATCGACTTCGAGAAGATGATTGAGTCGCAGTACATCACGCGCAGCTTGCAAGGGCACGCTGAAGTGTTGGCGGCGGAAGCCCAGGACACGGTGAAGCACCTAGGTCAGCTGCACGACCTTTCTAACCTGTCGCTGCGCATGTATGGATTGTACCTGAAAGTTGGTCACGCCCGCAATCAAGAAGACCACGAGGAGGTGACTAGTTTCTTCAAAGCCAACCTAGTGCCACTGTATTTGCAGGAGGCGGGCTTTTTCGAGAAGCTGTATTACTACCAGGCCCACGTGTGGTACTACACCATCGTGCAGGATTTTAAGGCGTGCTACCGCTACGCGCAGAAGTGGGTCGACTTGTTCGAGGCCGCGCCCGACATGAAGGAGGCGCAGACCATGCTCTACATCAAAGGGCTGCACAATCTGCTGGCAGTGCTCTACAACTTGCTGTACTACAGTAAGTTCATGGAAGTTCTGAAGACCCTGGAAGAGTTTGCCGCCGACCAAGACCGGCGCACCACGCCAAATACGGAGATTCTGTTGTTTCTGCACATCTACCAGCACCGCATCAACGCCTACTTCATGGAAGGCCGCTTCACCGATGGCTTAGCCATCGTGCCGGAACTGCTGGAAGACATGCATGAGTACCAGCGCCAACTCGATCCGCACCGCGTGCTGGTACTTTATTATAAAATAGCTAGCCTCTACTTTGGCAGCGGCGACAACCGCCGGGCCATCGAGTACCTCGACAAGGTGATTCACCACCGCGAAGGCAGCTTACGCGAAGACCTACAGTGCTTTGCGCGCATCCTGCGCCTCATTGCCTACTACGAAGCCGGTGAGGACGACGGGCTGGAATATCAAATCCGGTCGGTGTACCACTTCCTGGGTAAGATGAACAACCAGCAGCAGATGCAGGTCGAAATCTTCCGCTTTCTGCGCAACCTAGGTAACGTGGAGCCGACGCGGGTGAAAGAAGCCTTCATCAACTTGAAAGAGAAGCTGATCAGCATTGCGGATAATCCCTTCGAGCGCCGGCCCTTCCTGTATCTGGATATCATCTCGTGGCTGGAGAGTAAGATTGAGGGTGTGTCTGTGCAGGATATCATGAAGCGCAAGGTGCTGCAGATGAAGTAGGAGGTGGATACATAACATAGTAGAACGTCATGCTGAGCTTGTCGAAGCATCTCACGTGCTTTTCCAAGACGTCATTTCGACCAGCGAGAGAAATCTCGCGTGCTGATGTGGTGGTAAACCTTGCCAATTAGAATAAGCATTGCACGCGAGATTTCTCCCACTGGTCGAAATGACGTTCTTTTTATTTATGCTTCCCCTTTTACCTTGCTTACCCCTCCGCAAAAGCTACCTAGCTTTCGTGATGCCCTATCCTACCCACTCACGACCCGAATGAACCTCAACCGTACGCTTCTATTCAGCAGCGCCTTGCTTGGTCTCGGACATGCTGCCTCCGCCCAAAAAGCTAGCCCCAAGCCGACCGACTTCCACCAATGGGCCGCCACGCCGCCGATGGGCTGGAACAGCTGGGACTGCTACGGCCCGACGGTAGTGGAGAAAGAAGTAAAGGCCAACGCCGACTACATGGCCAGCAAGCTCAAAGCCTACGGCTGGGACTACGTGGTGGTGGACATCCGCTGGTACGTGGGCAACGACACGGCCCACGGTTACAACGAGAAAAATCCGGAGTATAACATCGACCAATACGGCCGCTTCACACCGGCGCCGAATCGGTTTCCGTCGGCGGCAGGTGGCAAAGGCTTCAAGCCGCTGGCCGATTACATGCACAGCAAGGGGCTGAAATTTGGCATCCATATCATGCGGGGCGTGCCGGTGGAAGCGGTGAAGCGTAAGCTGCCGATCCTAGGTACCAAAGTCACGGCGGCCGACATTCATACCCCGGAAGGGCAGTGCAACTGGCTCCACGATATGTACACCATCGTGGCCGGTAAGCCCGGCGCGCAGGAGTACTACAATTCCATTTTTGAGCTGTACGCTAGCTGGGGCGTTGATTTTGTGAAGGTTGACGACTTGTCGGAGCCCTATCACACGGCTGAAATCGAGATGATCCGCAAGGCCATCGACCGCACCGGGCGCAAGATCGTGCTGAGTATGTCGCCGGGCGAAACACCCATTGCCGATGCCAAACACGCCCAGCAGCACGCCAACATGTGGCGCACCGTGGGCGACTTCTGGGACAGCTGGGAGCAGCTAAAAGAACACTTCGAAGTGTGCGAGCGGTGGGCGCCGTATAGCATGCCCGGTGCCTGGCCTGATGCCGACATGCTGCCCCTCGGCCGCCTAGGTATCCGGGCGGAGCGTGGCGACGACCGCATGACGCGCTTCACCAAAGACGAGCAATACACGCTTATGACGTTGTGGAGCATCTTCCGCTCCCCGCTCATGTTTGGCGGCGACTTACCCAGCAACGACGCCTTCACCTTATCGTTGCTGACGAATAAGAACGTGCTGGCCGTCCATCATAACAGCAAGAACAACAAGCAGCTATTTCGCAACGGCGACGCCGTTGGCTGGGTGGCCGACGACCCGCAAACCGGCGACAAATACCTAGCTCTGTTCAACGCCGCCGACCAGAAACCCGCTGCTGAGCAAGATGCCAAGTGGGTGAGCAGCCAGATTACGCGGCAGAACGTTAGCCAGACAGTAGACATCGATATTACCGGGGCCAAGAAGCTGTATCTGTGCGTGCGCGGCGGTACGGACGGCACCGCCTGGGACCACGCCAACTGGCTCAACCCAACCCTCACCAACGGCGACAAGACCTTGCCGCTCACCAGCGTGACCTGGAAAGACGCCTCGGCCGGCTGGGGCAAAACGACGGTGAACAAATCTGTGTCCGGCGGGGCGCTAACCGTCGATGGTAAGGTGTACGAAAATGGTATCGGCACCCACGCTAACTCCGTGATGGAATACGACCTGCCGGCCGGCTACACGCGCTTCAAAGCCACGGTAGGGCTCGATAAGGCAGCTGCCGGGCAAAATACTGGCGGCACGCTCAAGTTTCTAGTATTTACTACGAGCCCGATGCAAGCCATGCCACCTGACTCAGCGCGCGTATCGGTGGCGCTCAAAGACCTAGGTTTCCCTGCCGGCGTTACAGTGCAGGACTTATGGACGGACAAGAAAGTGGGCACGTTCACGAAAGGTTTCTCGCCTTTTATCCGGCGGCACGGTGCGGGCTTCTACCGGATTTCGGCTGGTGGCAAAGGCAAGAAATCCTAGCTTTGATTGTTCTGAAGAGGGCAGCTAAGCCGAGGCGCGCGGGCTACGGTGACTTCAATGGCGGGGGTAAGGAACCTAGGTCTTCTTGTAGGATGGGACAAGAGGCGATGCCTGTACGGTAGGTAAGTGTTCCTGCTGGATGGAGCCGTCTTTATCAGGGAATGTTCCGTTCTTCCCTGATAAAGACGGCTAGTAAAATCGCTGCTAATCAATTTCTTCTAAAGTGTACTTCGGAGAAATTGCCTCAGTTGAGCACCAGCACCGCTTTGCCCCGTACCTTGCCTTGGCTGGTTTCCCCGTAGGCCTGCCGGACGTGAGCTAGGTCGTACACCTTTTCCACCGGAATCTGCAGCCCATCCTGCGCCAGAGCGGCTAAGGCGTTTAGTCCTGTGGCGGTGGGCTTAAGGATGAGAATCTTACGCTTTCTGGACGAGAACAGGTTATGGAAAAATGACCCTGCCAACCCCAGCGGCGACGGCAGCATGCTGACAAATGTGGCCCGGGGCTTCAGCAGCTCTTTGGCCGCTTTGAAGGCCAGCTTGTCTGATAGATCTATAATGGTGTCAAACCGCTGCGGTAGCTGGCTGATGCGCTGCTTGGTGTAGTCAACCACCAGATCGGCGCCCATTTGGGTGGCGCGTTGCAGCCCCGCCGGGCCGGTCACCGCCGTGACGCGGGCGCCGCACCGTTTGGCTAGCTGGATAGCAAACAGGCCCACGCCGCCGGCAGCCCCATTGATGAGTACCTCGTGGCCTTGGCCCACAGCGGCCAGCTGGTCGACAATCTGCAGGGCAGCCAGGCCGGTGACTGGCAGAGCTGCCGCCTGGTCAAACGAAATGGTGGCAGGCTTAGAAGCAATAGCGGCCTCGGCGACCACCACATAATCGGCCAGCGCCCCACCTTTGAAAACATCCAGGAAGCCAAATACAGCGTCGCCCACCTGGTAGCGCGCGACGCCGAGGCCCACCTGAGACACGATGCCGGCAAAGTCGATGCCGACGCCTTTCGGGAATTTTGACCCCGACAGGAGCTTCATCTCGCCGTGGTAAATTTTCCAGTCCAGGGGGTTAATAGACGCCGCTTTCACTTGAATCAGCAGCTGATCTTTGGCGATGGCAGGGGTCGGTTGCTCCCGCACCTCCAGAACCCGTTCGTCGCCAAACCGGCTATACAGTACTTTGCGCATGGTGGTGTTTGATTTAAAGTATGTGCTGTTGCATCGGGCTGCTCTCGAAAGCCGCGCCCGGCGTCGTCACTGCGCAGTTGCCTGAAACCTAGGTGTTCGTTCTGGCTGCCGCGGGGTGGTTATTGCCTTGCAAAGGTGAGCGGATTGCGGCCTCTGGTGCTACTCCAAAAAGGCGCAAAAACAGTCCGATACGGCGGCACAGCGCGGCTGCCCGATCGGACTGTTTTTGCGCCTTTTTGGAGTAGCACCGAGGCGGTTGCCGGTTCACCTTTGCAGCACACTTTCAGGTAAACAAAATGGACACGCACAAACAAGCCCCCACCATTCTGGGCCCCCAACAGGGTCAAACTCTGGCCGTGATGGGCAGTAACTACCGCATCCTGGCCAGCGGCCAGGACACAGACGGCGCCTACGCCACCATCGACATGCTGGTGCCGCCCGGCGGTGGCCCCGGTCCTCACGCCCACGCCGACATTGAGGAAACCTTCTTTGTGGTAGAAGGCGAAGTGGAAGTCAAATCTGAGTACGGCACGCACCTGGCCGCCGCCGGCTCGTTCATCCGCATTCCGAAGGGTGGTGTGGTGCACGGCTTCAAAAACAAGAGCGCGCAGCCGGCCCGGCTGCTGTGCACGGTAGTGCCGGCAGGCCTGGAGGAGTTCTTTCAGGAAGTCGGCCAGCCGGTAGCCCCCGGCCAGTTTCTGCCGCCACCGGTGCTCGACGCAGCGGCCATCCAGCGCATCCAGGCCCTGGCTCAGCAGTACGGGCAGCAGGTGTTTCCGCCTGACTACCTCGGCTAACGCTCCCTACGACTGCGCGTAACGCTTGGGGTTGAGGCCGTAGTGCTTTTCGAATAGTCGGCTGAAATGGCTCAGGTTGGAAAAGCCCAACTCGTAGCCTACCTCAGCCACGGAGTGCTGCCCCTGCTTGAGCAGAAAGGCGGCCTCCTTCATGCGGGCCTGCTGGTAGTAGGTGTACACCGAACTGCCGAAGGTTTGCTTAAAGAGCTGCTTGAGCTTGGTTTCGCTCATGGCTGCCTGCTGGGCTAGCTCCCGTAGCACGGGCGGCGTACTTAGGTCGGTGAGCAGCTGATTGTGTACTTGCAGCAGCCGTTCCGCGTCGGCGCTATTGATGGGCTGGTACGGGGCAGCGTCGCGCAGCACTAGCTGGCGAAACACCAGGTACAGCAGCTCCTGCACCTTCACCTGCGTGTAGAAATGGCTTAAGCTGTCGTGCTGGTTTACCTCCGTGATGTGCTTGAGCAGCAGCTTGGCTTCGGCCGTCATCCGTTCGAAAAACAGAAAGGAGCTGCCCGCTTCTGTCAGGGTATCCAGCACCGCGTGGGGCTCACTACCCGCCAGCAGCGCCTTCAACCGGGGCGCTTTGATGGCTACCACCAGGTAATGCACGGCGTGGTGCGCGGGAAAGCAGATGGTTGAGCTCAAATCGTTGGACGTGAGCTGAATAGCCGACTCATCGCGCTGAGAAAACCGGACCTGCGGATGGTTGGTGTAGGCAATGTCCAGCGGCTGCTCGTTGTTGTAAAAGAAGATGGTAATCTGGTCGTTGCCCCCTTCGAATGCCTGGCGCCTGATAATGAGGTCTTCGTGTAGTTCGTAGCGATGGATGATGAGCTTGAAGTCGGCTCCAAAGAGCAGCTTGCGGACGTAGCCTTGACCTAGGTGCGCGGGCAGGAGAAATCGGTCGTTGTGCGCCGGCACCTGCAGGTGTTGCGCAAACTGGGTGATAAAGTCAAAATCGGGCGTCGCAAAGAAACTAAACGTCATGCTAGGTAACGAGAGGATAGCGGCTATTGACCAAGGGCCGTGACGCAATGTGCTGCCCCCAAACTACCCTGCCGGAGCAGGGGTAGCAAGGGCACAGCTCGGGGATGAAAATAGGGGATTGTCGACAATAACCGGCCGCCTTCTTACGCTGAAACACCCACCGCACGCCGCGTCAACTCCACCAGGCGCTTGTTCCGGTCTTTCCGCGACTGACCGGCTTCACTCGCAGGCCTTTACTACCAGCTAGTGGCGCTATTCAGGGCGTAGTAGATTCTTATTGCTGTCGAGGCTACCTGGCAGAGCTACTACTGGGATTTCGGCAACAGCCACGGTAGTTTTGTTGAACAACATAGGAACAAAACAGTCTTTGTTGTGCTAAGATGCGGATAGGGGGCTTAGCAGGACCCTATTTGTTCAGGCAAACCAGCCTTTCTGTGACTTCTCAAAACAGCTTTCATGCACACGCTTAGTAGCACGCAGCAGATACCCGTTCATGCCTTTGAGCCAGACGAAGCCGTTGGGAACAAGTCGTTTACTATCGCCCAATCAGAGGGCGGCTTGGTCTACGAGCCCAATCTGCTGACGCCGCACCGCAAGGCGTATTACTTGATGGTGTTTCTGAAGCACAACCGCGGCCGGCATTGGGTAGACATGGTGCCCTACGACCACGAAGACAACATCTTCTACTTCACAACCCCGCACCAAATTCTTATCAAAGAGGAGCCTAGCCCCACCTGGGGTTCCCACCTAACGTTTACCGACGAGTTTTTGGCCTTGCAGCAAAACGCCGCTTTGCGCGAACTGCCGCTCATCCAAAACCCCTACAACGGCCACCAATTGCGGCTGTCGGCGGCGGATGTGGCCGTGGTGGAGGAGCTGCTAGCGAAGATCCAAGCCGAGTATACCCGCCCTGGCGAATGGCAGCACCAGATGCTCAGCGCCTACCTCACGGTGCTGCTTACGTACTTGAGTCGCTTGTACACCGAGCAGTTTACCGCCGCCGAGCCCTCAGATGATAAGCTGCTGCTGAAGACCTATCAGGCGCACATTGAGGAGTATTACCGCGAACTGCACGAGGTGGGCGCGTACGCGGGGCGGCTCCATATTTCGGCGGGGCACCTCAGTGAAGTGGTGAAAGCTCAGAGCGGCAAACCGGCCATCAAACACATTCACGAGCGGTTGGTGCTGGAGGCCCGGCGCCTGCTGTTTCACACCCAGCAGTCGGTGAAGGAAATTGCCTTCGACCTAGGTTTTTCGGATGCGTCGTACTTCAACCGCTTCTTCAAGCGGGAAACCGGCGTCGCGCCGGCCGAGTACCGCACCTCCATCCGGAAAATGTACCAGTGATACCGCAGAATGGGCAACAGCCACGCCAAGGGCGTCCGGTAGTTTTGTATTGTTAATCTACTCGACCATGAAAACAGCACTCATTACAGGGGCCAACAAGAGCATTGGCTTCGAAGCAGCCCGGCAGCTTCTACAAAACGGCTACTACGTGTACCTAGGTAGCCGCGACCTACAAAGAGGCCAACAAGCCGTTGATCAACTGCAAACGGAAGGTTTGTCGCAGGTAGAACCCATCCAAATCGATGTCGCCGATAGCGCCTCCGTCGCCGCTGCGCGCGAGACCCTAGGTCAGAAAACAAAGGTGCTCGACGTGCTCATCAACAATGCCGGCATTCTCGGCGACCCCTCGCAACCGCCTCTCACCAGCAGCGTCAGTATGATCAAAGAGGTGTTCGAGACAAACGTGTTCGGCGTGATTGCCGTGACGCAGGCTTTCATCGATCTGCTGCGGGAATCGCCCGAGCCGCGAATCGTTAATGTGACGTCAGGGCTAGGTTCGCTTACGCTGCACAACGATCCTTCCTGGAAGTATTACCCGGTGAAAGGCGCTGCCTATCAGCCCTCTAAAGCGGCCTTGAACGCCTACACCATTATGCTGGCCTACGAGCTGCGGGATACGCCCTTCAAAGTTAACGCCGTAGACCCTGGCTACACCGCCACCGATTTCAACCATCATAGCGGCCCCGGCACCGTATCCGACGCGGCCGCTCGCCTGGTGAAGGCTGCCATGCTAGGTCCGGACGGCCCAACCAGCCAGTTCTTCAGTGATGATAATGCGCCGGAGACGGGAATAAGCCCGTGGTAGTCAAAGAATAAAACCAGAACGTCATACTTCGACAAGCTCAGCATGACGTTCCATTAAAGCTGGTGACCAAAGAGGGCTTATCACATGCTTATGTGATAAGCCCTCTTTGTTGTGTAGTCTACTTTTGTAACGCCTTAATCAACAGATTAATGCACTCACAAAAGTAAGGCTAGCTATGCCGCCCGAGGATAACGCTGACATACTGGAAAGCCGGCTGGCGACGCTGCAACAAGCTGATGGCGAAGTCTTCATGGAGCTGTTGTTTCGCTCGTTCTACCAGCCGCTGGGCAACGTTATCTACCGGGTAGTGCAAGACCGCGCCGTTGCCGAAGACTTGGTGCAGGACCTCTTCCTGAAGGTCTGGAACAACCGCGGCACGCTCGTCATCACCACGACCTACAAAGCGTACCTCTACCGCGCCGCCATGAATACGGCCCTGCACCACCTGCAAAAGCACAAGCGGCAGGTGGCCTGGGATGATGCGCGCGTACCCGAACCTAGCCGCAATGCCACCGCCGAATACCTTGATGGCGAGGAAACCGAGCTGGCCGTGGCGGGGGCGTTGGACGCCTTACCGCCGCAGTGTCGGGCCGTGTTCGTGATGAGCCGGGAAGAGGGCATGAGCTACCGCCAGATTGCCGAAGCCCTGAACGTGGCCCCCAAAACCGTCGAGAACCAGATGGGCAAGGCATTGCGCCTGCTGCGGGAGCGGCTAAGTGGCTTTCTGTCAGGCATGAGCATGTGCGTGGTGATTATGGTTGAAAATATTATTTAAGGCGGCGTGGGGGTAAAAGCTAGGTTCTGGGTCCTAGAATCAAAACCAGCTTTTCTAACCTAACCGCCTTTCCAAGCAATGAAAAAAGTACTGCTCTCTATGCTGCTCCCCATGTTGTTCCTCTCGGCCTGCGACAACGATCTTGTATCACCCAACGTGCGCGGCGTCGGGCCAACGGAAACGGAAACACGCACCCTGAATAGCTTCAGCAAGGTAGAGTTGAAGATTAATGCGGACGTCGTGCTAACGCAAGGCCCCACGCAGGAGGTGCGCATTGAAGCCCAGCGCAACATCCTCGATGTTCTGGAAACAGAGCTTTCCGGCGACAAACTCGAAATCGAATACGGGCACTACAACGTGAGAGGCCACGACCCGGTGAAAGTGTACATCACGGTGCCTTCGCTCTCCGAAGTAGAAGTGGCCGGCTCCGGCAAAATCCGAAGTGCCGGGCCCTGGACGGCCAGCAGCTTCCGCACCCACGTATCCGGCTCGGGCGAGATTATCATGAGCTTCGCGAAGGTCGATGGCCTGCGGACGAACGTATCGGGTTCGGGTGAGGTGCGCCTGAGCGGCGTGGCGCAAAGCCATAACACTACCATCAGCGGCTCGGGCAAGATCTACGCCTATGAGCTTGCTAGCCAGGATACTTACGCCTCTATCAGCGGCTCGGGCCGAACCTACGTAGCGGCTGCCCGCAACCTGGAAGTTGACCTCAGCGGCAGCGGTTCGGTGTACTACCGCGGCAATCCGAAGGTAAGCTCCCGCATTTCTGGTTCGGGGAAAGTGGTGCCTGAGAACTAAGCTGTAGCGCGGACTCTGTAGTCCGTGCAATGAACGACCTAGGTGCGGACTGCAAAGTCCGCGCTACTACCTCTGCTACTCGCACTATGGCCGATTTTTTACCCGAGTCCGGTGTTCCGTGGGAGCTGCTAGCCAGGCACTTGGCTGGCGAAGCTTCTGCGTCGGAACAGCAGCAGTTGCACCAATGGCTGGCCGCCGAGCCCAGCCGGTTGCAGCTGCTCACCGACGCCACACGGACCTGGGAGCGGGGCGGAAACGCAGCCAAAGTATTCACGGAAGCCGACGTAGAGCCGGCTTGGCAACGCTTCCGCGCTACGGCCGGCCTAGCGCCGGCGCCGCAACCAGTCGAAGCTAGTCCGGCGCGGGTTGTGCCGATGTGGTCGACGCCGGCCGGAATCATGCGTATTGCGGCGGCAGTGGCTTTGCTCGTTGGCGTGTGGGGAATGGTGCGGACGTGGCTGCCCAAGAAGCTAGGTAATCAAGAAGTTACCGTGGCAGCTGGTCCCGAAATTCAGCTCGCCACCTTGCCTGATGGCAGCCGCGTGTGGGTCAACCGCAACTCCACGCTCACCTACGGCGCCGACTTCAACGGAGCGGTCCGTGAGGTGCATTTGCGAGGTGAGGCGTTTTTTGAGGTGAAGAAAGACTACGTCCGGCCCTTCATGGTATTTGCCAACGACACCCGCACTCGGGTGCTCGGCACCTCTTTCAACGTGCGCGCTTACCCCGCCGAAGACTCCGTGGAAGTCGCCGTCGTAACGGGTTGCGTCTCCTTCCAACCTAGCTCCCGCACAAAGCCAACCGCCAACGATTCGCTGCTGCTGCCGGGACGGCGGGGCGTTATCTACAAGAAAGCGCCGCTCGTAGCCGTGCAGCACGCCATCACCGATTCTAACTTTCGAGCGTGGCAGCGCCAGGAGTTAGTATTTGATAATCAATCACTCAGCGAGGTAGCGCACGATTTGGCGCGCTACTACGGTGCGCCCGTCAAGCTAGCCCGGCCGGCGCTGGGCGAGTGCCGCTTCACGGGCTCTTTCCGGGAAATGACCTTGCCGCAGGCGCTGCACATCGTCAGCCTTTCGGCGGGTCTTACCGTGGCGCAATCTGCCGACGGCTACGTGCTCGATGGCGCGGGCTGCCGCTAGGCTTTCTCCCTTCTATTAAGTCTTTTCGTTATGATAAACACTGCGCAAAACTGCGTATGCCTGGTTCTGGCTGCGCTGTGCTTAAGCATACAGCAACCCCTCATCGCGCAAACAAAACCTAGCCCTGTGCTGGAGCGCAACGTGTCGGTAGATTTTCAAAAAGTACCGCTCGAATCGGCGTTGCGCACCTTGCGCCAGCGCTACGGGGTCAATCTTTCCTACAGCAACACCGCCCTGGACTTGCGCCAACCCGTGACGTTGCGCTTGCAAAATCAGCCGCTGCGTACCGTGCTCGATAACCTGCTGCGCGATACCAACGTCGGCTACCAGTTGGTGGGCAACCAGGTGGTGCTGCACCCGGCACCTACGAAGCCAACCACCATAACCGCTTCGGCTGCTGGTACGACGGCCAGCACGGCAGCACCCACACGCACCGCAGAACCTAAGCCAGCGACGGACGAGCCGACGGCACCAAACAAGCCTGCGTCGCAAACGACACTGGTTAAACCGGCAACCGTGCCCGGTAAGGAGGCGAGCAAACCCACGCCGCGTAAGCCAACTAGCGCTACGACCGCGCCGAGTGCCGGCAAAAGCACGGTGAGCAGCAACTCACCAAAACGTACAAACACGCCAAGAGCAAGCGGCACTACAGAGCCTAGCTCGTCAGACAGCAACGGCGTAACGGCCTCCACGGCGCCAGCTACCGCCGTCCTTAATCAGCCGGCGGCTCCCGACTCAAGTGCGCAGCCCACCAGCACGCCCGAGGAAAAAGCCGATTCCGAGGAAGCAAACCGCGCGACTATCACCAAGCCCGTGCAGGTATCCTTCTTCTGGCCTTTAGGCTCGAACGGGTTTAGTAGCGGTCGTACCGTCAACAAACTTTCCCTCAATGTACTAGCGGGGTACCAGGCGGGGGTCGACGGCTTTGAGGCAGCTAGCCTGCTTAACGTAGACCGCTACGACGTGAAAGGAGCGCAGGTAGCGGGTGTCGGCAACGTTGTCGGGAAGCAACTCACAGGCTTTCAGGGAGCTGGGGTGATGAACGTGCTAGGTGGCGAAGCAAATGGCTGGCAGGCTGCCGGCGTGCTAAACCTAGCCAAGAACTCAGTGAGCGGCGGGCAAGCGGCGGGAGTCTTCAACGCCACTTTAGGAGAAATGCGCGGGGTGCAGGCAGCAGGCGTGTTCAACGTGGCGCGCTTGGTGCATGGGGTGCAACTGGCTGGGGTAGTGAACATTGCTGATTCGGTGGACGGCATCAGCATTGCGCCCTTCAACCTCGTGCGACACGGCTACCATCGGCTGGAAATCACGAACTCGGAGACGTGGCCGGTGAGTGCCGCCCTGAAGCTAGGTGGCTCGTCGGCGTTCTACACGTTCGTCACTGGCGCTTACGATGACTTTGGGAGCGGCCCGCGGCGTTGGGCGCTTGGCTACGGGTTCGGTACCGAAGCGTGGTCGCGCAAGCGGCTGAGCCTAGCCTTGGACGCAGTGGCGATGCACGTAAACGAAGAGCAGCGCGGCTGGACGGACGAGCTGAACCTGCACAATCAGCTGCGGATAATGCTAGGGTTTGCGCCCTTCAAAGCGGGCAGCCGACTGCGCATTGTGGCCGGCCCCACAGTAAGCGTGCTGGTAACGGAGCGCTACGACTCTGGCGAACAGAAAATCTACTCCAACCTCACGAAAGGCCGTAAGCTCTGGCTGAATGAAGGCTCCGCCAGAACGCGGGTACTCGGCTGGTTTGGCTACAGCGCCGGCGTTCGGTTTTAAGGTTGTAGAGACGCAACATCTTGCGTCTTGTCGTTGCTGATGTTGTTTACCTAGGTTGATCTAGATGCCAATCGTTCAACGATGAAACGCAATATATTGCGTCTCTACATCAGGTAAAGAAGTAAACAGGCAACCTAGCCTCCAATCGTCGACATCGACTCGAAGCTGAGCTGGTGCAGCGGGCGCTTTTGCTCCGCCTCGAAGCCATTGGCAGCGCGGTAGCGGAACGCATTGGCAAGCGCCTCTTGCACCTCTACATCGGAAGCGCCGCCACGCAGCAGGGCGCGCACGTCGAGGACGCCTTGGTCGTAGAGGCAGGTTTTCAGGCCGCCTTCGGCCGTGAGACGAATGCGGTTGCAGGTTCCACAGAACGTGCGCGAATACGCCGCAATGATACCCACCCGACCTAGGTGGCCAGGGATGGTGTAGTCAGTAGCGGTGGCGCCGGGCTTGGAAGCCACAGGCATCAGGCCGGGGAAATGTTCGGCGAGGTGCTCCCGAATACGGCGGTGGTCCCAAGGTATGCCGATGGCGGCGTGGCTGCCGCCGTTAAAGGGCATTTCCTCGATAAAGCGCACATCGACGGGCAGCTCACGGGTGAGTTCGGCTAGCGGCACGAGGTCCTGGGTGTTCTGCCCGTCCATTACTACTGCGTTGATCTTCACCTGAATACCAGCAGCCAACAGGGCATAAAACGTGTCCAACACCCGCGGCAGCTCGTCGCGGCGCGTGATGCGGTGGAAGCGGTTGCGGTCGAGCGTGTCGAGGCTCAGGTTCACGGCTTTCACGCCGATGCGAGCTAGCTCCGGTACGTGCGGGGTGGTAAGCACGCCGTTGGTAGTCAGGCTGATATCTTCGATGCCGGGGATTTCGCTCAGCCTTCCGATAAACGGCACTAAGTCGCGGCGCACGAAAGGCTCGCCGCCGGTCAGGCGCACTTTGCGGACACCGAGGCCGGCCAGGATGCGCACCGTGCGCTCCATCTCCTCGTAGCTTAGTAGCTCATTTTTAGGCAGATACTCGATGCCTTCGGCGGGCATGCAGTAAAAGCAGCGCAAATTGCAGCGGTCCGTAACGGCCAAGCGCACGTATTCGAGCGGGCGGCCGTGGTTGTCGAATAAAACGGACGGAGTAGCGTGAGCCATAAAGAGCAACAAAAAGCGAGGCGTGCAGCGTTAAACTACCACACAAAGAGAGGAATATCCGTAAGGACGAATTCTGAACAAAAAACGTTTAGCGTGCTTTGCAGTTACGAGCTGCCCGGCGTATACGAAACGTTACTGGCTATAGAACAAATGAAACTAAAAATTGCCCTTTTCGGCATCACAAAAGAAATCGTCGGTAAGCCGGAGCTGGAGTTAGAAGCTTCCGCCGAGCAGTCTGTAGCTGGTCTCATAGATCAACTTCGTGAGAAATATCCGGCCCTGAACGAGCTGACCAGCTTCGCCGTGGCCGTGAACAGCGACTACGCCGCCGACGATTACCAACTCCACGAGCACGACGAAATTGCCCTGATTCCACCCGTAAGCGGCGGCTAATTTTCATTTACCAGTTAACAATTAACAGGTAACTGGTATCATCTACCAGTTACCAAAGCGTACCTCTCTGACACCTAGGTTAGTGGTGCCGTGATAACTGATGACTGGTAACTGATAACTGACAACTGATTCTCATGCATATAGAACTTACCGGCGAACCAATTGACGTCGCCGCTGTGCTGGCCATGGTAGAAGCCGACGGCGCCGGCGCCGTGAATGCCTTTGTGGGCACCGTCCGCAACCAATCGACTGGCAAGCGCGTGGTGCGCCTGCACTACGAAGCCTACGATGCCATGGCCGTTGGGCAGATGCGGCGCGTAGCTGAGCAGGCCCAGGAAAAGTGGCCCATGCTGCAAAAAGTAGCCGTGGTACACCGCAAAGGCACCCTCGAAATCGGCGATGTGGCCGTGGCTATTGCCGTCTCTACGCCCCACCGCGCCGAGTCGTTCGCCGCCTGCCAGTTCATCATCGACACCATCAAGAAAGTGGTACCGATCTGGAAGAAAGAGGAGTACGAGGACGGCGCCGTGTGGGTAGCCGCGCATCCTTAGAAATGTTGAGTGTTGAGTTTTGAATGTTGAATTGAGAATGAGAAATCTTAAAAGAAGAATTATTCAACACTCAACATTCAAAACTTCTAAGCTCTCGTTCAGCTGCTTCGCGCTCCTGCGGCGTGTTCACGTTGCGTAGCTCTTCCGGCTTAGGGGGCGTAATCAACTCAATATCAGAGTTTATCAGCGCTTTACGTGGGCAGGAGTAACCCAGGCTCATAAAACGCAGGAGCACGCCATAGCTACGCGGCTCCCAGATGCTGGTGAGCGGCTCGGGAAACTCATTCTCGGGGCTTTGGAAAGCCGTGGCGACTTTACCCGCGTTCCGATGCTCCACCAAATACTGCAAAGTAGCAGTCGATAAAAAAGGTAAGTCGCAGGGCACGGCCAGCCAGGCCGAGTTCGGATCGAGCTGAAGCGCCGAGAGAATGCCGCCTACCGGACCTAGGCCAAGGAAGCGGTCGGGGAGAGGCGTGAGGCCCTGCGGCAGCTCCGTAGCCTGCTCCGGGCGGCACGAAACCATTACATCGGTGCAGAATTCTGACAGCAGCTGCGCGGTATACTGACGCTGTTCCAGGCCGTGATAGTGCAGGCGGCCTTTGTCGGTTTGCATGCGTTGGCTGAAGCCGCCGGCTAGCACCAGGCCACGTAGCGGCGGACGGCTCTCGTGCCACCATTGTTGCACAAAGGCGGCAATAGCAGCCGTATTGGCTAGAGCTAGCACTGGCAACTGCTCAATTTGCGGCAAGTGCACCCGCAGGTACTCCGGTAGTTCCGTCACGCCTTCGGGCAGCAAAATGGCGCGCACATCCGTCAGGCGGTCGAGCTTGCGGTCGAGGGGCTTGGCGGGGTCGAGGATGATGAGTTGCTGTTTTGCACGGAAATGATTGCCATTCACCAATACAATGCTTTGGTTGGCCAGCAGCTCTTTCTGCGTGAAAGGATCAAGCGTAAGCCGTTGATCGACACGGCAGAAGGTGATTTTGTCGGTCAGCTCGGCAGAGGCCCCGGCCAGCATAATAGGGCTAGCGCCGCCGGCGCCGCCACCCGCGGCATCGTCGCCGGCGGCGTGGTCGGCATCCACGTAGGCTACGCTGAGCGCAGGAGCCAGGTGCGGCAGCAGGCGCGCCACCAACTCCTTGATCTTGCCGCACGGCGCGCCCAAAATAGCTAGCTCGTGGCGGCCAAACTCGCCAAGGTGGGGCCGGGCCATTGGGGGGTGTTTGGTGTGCTGGGCAACGCCCGCCGTGATGTTAGTCGACATGATGAAAATCTTGTTTGCCGCCCGTTTTGTCGAGCAGGCGGGTTTCGGCAATAACAATGTCGTGCGAGAGAGCCTTGCACATATCATACACGGTAAGCGCCGCCACGGAAGCACCCGTTAGCGCCTCCATCTCCACGCCGGTTTTGCTGGTTACGGTGGCCGTGCACTCGATGATAACGGCGTCAGGTGCAGCTACTTCGATTCGAATCTGGCAGTCGTCGAGGCCGATGGGGTGGCAGAGCGGAATAAGGTCCGACGTTTTCTTGGCTGCCATGACGCCGGCGATGATAGCCGTCTGGAACACAGGGCCTTTACGCGTGGGGAGGTCGCCGGCCTGCACCAGCTGAATAATTTCGGAACCTAGGATAACCCGGCTCCGGGCGCGCGCCACGCGCCGCGTCACGGTTTTGCCGCCCACATCGACCATGGAAGGCTGGCCGGCGTCGTTCAGGTGCGTTAGTTTGGGAGTGTCAGACATGAAAAGTAACGTAGAATGTAGCGCGAAGCCTGTGCTTCGCGTATCGTTGAACGATAAAGTTAGCACGGCAACCTAGGTGCTAGTCGTTCAACGATACGCGAAGCGGGAGCTTCGCGCTACATTCCCCCCTCTTTTTTCTCTATGCTCTCTGTCGAAGAAGCCACGCGCCGCGTGCTTGCTACCGCTCGTCCGCTGCCGCCCGAAACGGTGCCGTTTACCGCTGCCCTAGGTCGGGTGCTGCGCCAGGACATAACCGCCGACCGCGACTTTCCGCCCTTCAACCGGGTAGCCATGGATGGCATTGCGCTGGCTTATAGCGCCGTAGCAAACGGGCAAACGCGCTTCGTTATTGAGAAAACGCAGTTTGCCGGTCAGCCGCCCGTGCCGCTCTCCGACCCTGCTGCCGCCATCGAAATCATGACCGGCGCCGCCCTGCCACCGGGCACCGACGCCGTCGTGCGCTACGAGGATATCCTCATCGAAGAAGACGGCAGCGGCAACCGCTTCGCCACCTTGCAAGTGCCGCCAACCGCCAGCGGCCACAACGTACACCGCCAGGCCTCCGACCGCCAACAAGGCGACGTGCTGCTGCCCGCCGGCACCTTGCTAGGTCCGGCCGAAGTAGCCGTAGCTGCCACCGTCGGCGCCGTGGATTTACTGGTAGCCCGGCGCCCGAAAGTAGCCGTGGTAAGCACCGGTGATGAGCTGGTTGATATCGGAGAGCAGCCCTTGCCCCACCAGATTCGGCGCTCCAACTCCTACATGCTGGCCGCCGCCGTGCAACAGGCCGGCGGCACCGCCGAAGCCTTTCACTTCAACGACGACCCCGAAGCGCTCCGCACCGGCCTCCCTAGCCTGCTGCGCGACTACGACGCGGTGCTGCTCAGCGGCGGCGTATCAAAAGGCAAGGCCGACTTTCTGCCAGCGTCGCTGCAAGAAATTGGCGTTGAGCAGATTTTCCATGAGGTGCAGCAGCGGCCGGGCAAGCCGTTTTGGTTCGGGCAGCACCCCGATGGCGCCGTGGTGTTTGCGCTGCCGGGCAATCCGGTTTCTACGTTCGTAAATTATTACCGCTACGCGCAGCCTTGGCTTCGGGCCATCCAGCTGCCTGCACCTAGCTTTGTGCCAATGGCGTATGCCATGCTAGCTACTGATGTCACGTTTCGCCCTAAGATTGTTCATTTTCTGCTCGTTAGCCTCGAATCAACTTCCGATGGCCGCGTGCTGGCGCACCCCGAGCGGGCGCATGGCTCCGGCGACCTAGCTAGTTTGCTGCCCAGCGACGGATTTTTAGAGTTGCCCGCCGAGCAAGACTTCTTTCCGGCCGGTACGGTGTTGCCTGTGTGGCGCTTCCGGGCATAATATCTTACTCAAAGCATGACGGTCTGCTAGCCTTTAAACTCGAACCCGCAGTGAAAACAGTGGTAATGTTCGCCGCGCAACGACCAACTAATCAAGGCGAACACACGCATCGGAACGTTGGCCGAAGGATCGAGCACAGGCTCGGTTGATACGTCGTGGGAGCCGCACCGCGGGCAGGTGCGCGTCGTTGTTTCGTCTTCGACAACGGGATTTACCCGCATCGGCACTACTTCATCCAGCAGAATCTGCTGCGCGGTAGCTAGGTCTTGCTGCCGGACGTGTAGGCGCACGCCGCCAGCAATAGGGCCGTAGGGGCGATTTTCGTTGCTCAGAAAACACGGGATATTCTCAGCGTCGAGGCGGCTTTTGGCTACGTGCGCTGCAATGTAATTCGGGAAGGATTCGAGCAGCACTATGCGGTCGGCGGCAGAGTCAGCAGACATGAGCAGGAGGTGTTTTCAACGAAAACAAAAGAGCACCCGGCTCGGTGCCAAGTGCTCTTCGAAAGTACGAACCTAGTGGGACGGTTCGTGGCCGGGTGAGCTATTTAAACAAAGCCAATGCTTTGATGAAGGTCTGCGACACGCCCCAAAGCAGCGGAATGCCGACGAACAGCCAGGCAAGAACCACAGAACCGCCGGTAGCTGGCTCGTCAGATACGGGAGTGGAAGAATTAGGTTGTTGGGTCATGATAATCAAAGAATTAGTGATGTGGAAGCGCGGCTTAGTGGCTGCCCGCTTCGATGGTAACAGGGCCTTTTTCGTAAAAACGCTCGGCTACGGGCCGCACCAGAAGGTCGGCGAGCAGGCCAACGGCCAGCAGCCCGGCCATGGTGTAGAACACGTTCTGGTAAGCCGCTGCGCCGGTCAAGCCTTTTTCAACGGCGCTTTCGTGCAGGTTGTGCACAATCAGCGGACCTAGCACGCCGGCCGTGCTCCAGGCCGTAAGCAGACGCCCGTGAATAGCGCCGACCTGGTACTTGCCAAACAAATCGGAGAGGTAGGCGGGCGCCGTTGCGAAGCCGCCGCCGTACATGCTGATAATCACGCACGCAACTACCACGTACAGCGTCAGTTGCAGGTTGTGGCCTAGGGTTGGGATGAGGGCGTAAAGCAAAATGCCCAGCCCGAAGTAGATAGCATACGCCACCTTCCGACCTAGCTTATCCGACGCCGACGACCAGAAGAATCGGCCGAGCAGGTTGAACAAGCTCAGCAAACCCACAAAGCCAGCCGCTGCCGCCGCCGTTACGCCCCGCCCCGTGCCCATAAACTTATCGGAGAAGGTTTCCTGAATCAGCGGCGAAGCGGTTTCCAACACCCCAATGCCCGCCGTCACGTTGGTGAGCAGCACCACCCACAACAGCCAAAACTGCGGCGTCTTGATGGCGTTGTCGGCCGACACGTTGCCGGTGGTGATAAGGGCGCTGTGCTCCGTGCTAGGTACATAGCCTTCGGGCGCCCAGTTATCAGCCGGCACCCGAATCGTCCAGACGCCGAACTGCATGAATAGCAAATAAATAATGCCCATCGCGATGAACGTAGGCGCTACCCCTTGCGGTGCGGAGCCCTGGAAATGGTTCATGAGGGCCACTGCCAGCGGCGAACCAATCATGGCGCCGCCGCCAAAGCCCATAATAGCCATGCCGGTTGCCACACCTTTGCGGTCGGGAAACCACTTAATCAGCGTACTCACCGGCGAGATATAGCCGATACCTAGCCCAATGCCGCCCACGAAACCGTAGCCGAAATACAGCAGCGCCAAACTGTGTAAATGCACGCCAAGCGAGCCGATCAGAAAGCCGCCGCCAAAGCACAACGAGGCCGCCATCATGGCCTTACGCGGCCCTACGCGCTCCAGCCACTTCCCAAAAACCGCCGCCGACAACCCGAGCAGCACAATGGCAATAGAGAACGTCCAGCCAATTTGCCCGGCGGTCCAGTCAGCAGGCGCCGGATGGTTCGGGTCGCCGCTGATGAGGGAACCCAGGGGCTTGTTGAACACGCTGAACGCATACGCCTGCCCAATAGCCAGGTGAATCGCCAAAGCAGCCGGCGGCACGAGCCAGCGGTTATAGCCCGGACCGGCAACGGTGCGGCTGCGGTTGAGGACTGAGGTACTGGCCGAACTAGTATCCAGTAGAGAGGTGGTTGCCATGAGGGGGAATGGATGAGGGAGTGAGGGGAAAGTGCCGCCTGCCTCTCGCAAGGCCAAGACGGCAAAAGCGGTGTACGAAGCCGGAAGCTAAAAAGCTAGGTCTGAAAGGATTGAACTTAGACTTATTGCTCTTGCGCTTTTGCCGACAGCCAGCCGCCAATTCCTCTCCGGCGAGTGCGGCGTAAAAACTCTTCTATTCCTTTGGTCAGCTGCTCGGCTATCTGCTGCTGAAATCGTGGATCAATAAGGCGCTTTTCATCCTCTGCATTGGAGATAAAAGCGGTTTCTACCAAAGCGTTAGGATATTCCGTGGGGCCGTTCAGCCCAAAGTTGAAGCTGCCCACATTGCCAAATCCTTTTAAGCCTGTCCTACGCATCGCCTCGTACAGCGCCACCGACAACGGCCGGAAAGCCAGGTAGCGGTAGTAGGTACTCGTGCCCTGCGTGGTTGCATTGCCCGTCGAGTTGACGTGAATACTCACCAGCAGATTCGGGTTGAGCTGGCGCAAGCGCAGAATCCGGTCGCTGTTTTCGACGGTCTTTTCCGTTTCCCGCGTCATCACCACACGGGCGCCGTGGCGGGTTAACTCCTGGCGCAGGCGCTGGGCAATGGCGAGGGTAATGTCTTTTTCGCGGGCACCCGTAGCGCCGGTAGCGCCTACGTTGGTGCCGCCGTGTCCGGCATCCACGGCAATAGTTAGCCCACGCAGGCGCAGCTTGGCAGGCGGGCGTTTTACTTTAATAACGAGCGTATTTCCCTGGTAAGCAATGCTGTAGCCCCAGGCTTGCTTATGACGCAGGTCCAGCACGAGTCGAAATACGTCGGGTTCTGGCTGTTCATAATGAACGTCGCTCAGCGCTTGCAAACCGTCGCGCTGGGTTATCCAGTTAGTGTTGGAAGTGGCTCCAAATACATCCACCGCGAGGCGAGTCGGCTCGGTAAGAAGCTGGGAGCGGTAAGGCAAGCGGGCGTCCAAAGGTACCTGCACGTAGTCATACAGCGAGTCGCCGTACACGCTCCACGAACCCGTGAGCGACCTAGGTACGAAGCCACCCGGCGGCAACAGCCGAATTACCTCCTGCGGCACCCAAGCCATTTGGCTACCAGATAGTTGTACCCGGTAGAGGTTGCCGACGCGCCCCGTGAGGTGCAGCACCACCAACGAATCCAGGTAACCTAGCTTGGCGCCGCCGAGCCGGTCTTCGCCAATGCCATAGTTCAGATAAGCCAGGGCGCCTTTCGTCAGGGCAAGCTGCGGCTCGTTGGGGTTCAGAAATCGGACCTTGTTGCGCGTGCTGGCCGTGGATCGGGTGCTATCAGGTGCAAGCACTTCAACGGTGATGGGGCGGTCGTGCAGCGTGTCGCCGGGCTGCACCACATAGGTCCCTTGGTAGATGCCGCGCTGCCCTTTCGTGAGGGCAGGGGCTAGCTCCACCAGTGGCTTGCCGCCGAAGAAGGTGGCCTGGCAACCCGCCTGCGCTTGCACGCGCACTTGCAGCCGGTCGCCGGGTTGCAGCCACTGATCGGCCGCCGGCACCGTTTCCGCTCGTTGAATAAGCGTTTGCGCGTAAGTGGCTTTATAGCTAAGGATTAGCCCAGCTAACAAGCCACACCCACGCGAAAAGTGCATACAGGCAGCACGCAACATGCTGTTTTACTAACGGTCGGCCGCTGGCTTGTTGCCGATGGCTTGGCCGTAGTCCTTAAGATCACGCCCATTCTCCAGCGCTAGGTACTCAGCCTGTAAGCTCTTGATGCGTACATCGTCAGAGGCCCGAATATCTAGGCGAATAGCGCGGCGGCGCTCATTCAGGTGCTTATAAATGGCGTCAGCATAATCCCAGTCGCGCTGAGTCCAGGTGCGGCGCTTGGCCCGAACCTGGCGCATAAACTGGGTGTAAGCCGCCGCCACATTATCAGGATTAATACTCTGAAAGTCAGAATAGGTGCCGAGCAATTCCTTGGTAAAGCTAGCTTCAGCTGCTTTACCGAGTGGCTGACTTTTGCGCACGCGGGCCGCTGAATCGTACTGCATTGTGCGGCGGCCCGCGGCGCGGAGCTTCACGGCTGCTTTGTCGGCGAGGGTATCGAGCTTACGGGCTTCCTGCCGCACAATTTCCTGTCGCTCGCGTGGCGTGCTGTCGCAAGCCGTGAGCCAAACCAGGCTGGCAAGCAGCAAGTTGGTCCGAAAGAGCAAAAAATAAGGCGCTGATGTCTCCATAAGCGCCTTATACGAAAAGTTGTTACTGTCGACTAATTGGTGGGCATTCGGAACACGACGGGCAGCTCATACTGTACCGCCACCGCCCGGCCATCTTTGCGGGCCGGAATCCACTGGTTCGGAATGTTGCGGCACACGCGCAGGGCTTCTTCATCGCAGCCGCCACCCACGCGAAGCACTATTTTGTGGTTGGATGCGTGACCTAGGGTATCAATAGCGAACGACACCAGAACTTTACCCTGCATCTTGGCTTCCTGCGCCCTAACCGGATAAATTAAGTTGCCAGCCAGAAACAAGGCCAAAGGCTGCTCACCACCTAGGTACAAAGGGGGCTGATCTACGTGGTTGCGGCTCCACTGCCCTAGCTGTAGCTCCACATTGTATTCGATGTCTTCGATGGGGCGATAGAACAGTAGCTTATTGGTGGAGTGGTCATACTTCTGCACCATCACCTTGCCGTCGCGGGTGGGCGCGTAGTACTCCCATACGCCGCTTTTTTTACCTTTTTCGAGCATACCGCTTTCCCACTCGGTGGTGCGTATGCGCTGGGCCCAGCCCGAAGCGGCCGTAAAAACTAGAGCAACTGAGAAGAGTAAATGGTACTTCATAGGTTGAAACGTTGGAGGGTGGGTACCAAGATCGATTCTGTTGGCGCCTCGAAATCGGGGCACCGGACCTACTTAAAAGCACAAAGCCAGCTCACAGCCTGCGCCATGAGCCAAATCTGACTACTATAAACGTTCTGCCATATTAGCTGCTGTCTGGTCGACTATCAGTGTCGAGCGCTTTACTTATCTAGCTTGAAGGAGAAGGGCATCATGTAGCGCACGGCTACGGCTTTGCTGCCAATACGCGGTGCAAGCCACTGATTCGGAATAGATTGGCAGGTGCGGAGCGCTTCCTGGTCGCAGCCGCCACCAACGGATTTCGTCACCTTATGCCCAGTGGCCCGGCCAAGCGTATCAATGGTGAAGGAGACAATTACCTTGCCCTGCACGCCGGCTTGCTGCGCAGTTTCCGGGTACTTCATCTGAGAAATATAGGAGCTAAGCACACCTGTTCCGCCAATGTATATCGGAGGCTGATCTACCTGGCTCATCATCCAGTCGCCGGGGTGCTTCTCTACCTCATAGGTCTGAGGCTCAACGGGTAAGTAGTAGAGTAGCTTATTATTCGTATGATCGTACTTCTGCACCACCATGGGTTGGTCGGTGTTGCGGCTATAGTTGTAGTATTCCCAAACGCCTACTTTCTTCCCCTTATCCATCGTGCCCTGCTCGAACTCAGTCTTAACGCTGCGCTGCGCCTTACTGATGGTTGGAGGAAGTGCAAGACAAAAGAATAACGCAAGTAAAGGTTGTTTCATATTCAAAAGAGGAAAATTAAGGGATTAGCCAAGGAAGCTGCCCCTTTTTGTTATTTCATGTTCTTAGATTAGTAGAATACGGCTATAGCTAAGTTGGTAACATGCTTCCGCTAGATAGTGCCTTATAGCGGTTGAATAGCGTAATAATTACGTTGTATAGGAGTACTGCGCTTCAGATCTTATTTTAAGTATAAAGAATATGCAAATAATAAACCACTTTTCGCAATCGATTGCAGATTGTATTATAAATGATTGCAATCGATTGATGTAGACAAATAGTTACCTGAGCAGCTTGACAGAGTCGAGCACTCCAGACGTCTTGCTAAGCTAGCTTGCAGAGAGTAGCCAGGGCTTTACAAGTAAGTATTAGTGACTTGAGTACCAGCCAAAACAAAAGGCGTACCGGATAGCTTCAAAAGCTAGCTGGTACGCCTAAAAGCAGCTTGTATGTTGAGTTCACTCAAGCTCATCCTCTAGATTCCGAATCTGCTCTGGTAATCCTGGCAAATTCGGGCAGAGGCGCTCTAACCGCCGGAGCACGTGCAACGACCCTCGTTGGTCACCCAGCATCCGGAGCATAGTTGCCCAGCCGGCCAGTGCCCCGAAGTGGCGCGGCTCCCTACGCAGCGTCTCGGTCACGTCGAGCAGGGAAGCGCGGTACTCGCCGCGCAGGTAGTAGGCCGTGGCCCGCTTGTTCCAGCCTTCCGCAAAGCTAGGTTGTGCCTCGATCAGATGCGTAAACAGGCTGATAGCCTGGGTGTAATCACCGGCCGAAAGGGCTCGGATGCCTTCTTCCAGGTGCTTATCGAGCTGCTGGTCGCCGGTCGTGAGCCACAGTTGCCAGATGCCATCCTGCAACGCTTCTATCTCAGCTGGCGCTTTGGCCAGCCGCAGCCGCTCAAATAAATCGTCGAGGTCATTTGTCATTTAACAATTACCAGTTACCAGTTACCAGTTCATAGGTTGACGACTTAGTGACCTAGGTAGGAACCAGGTGAGAAGTGTTAGCAAGGACTTATACCGCAAGAAGTTGAATAGATGTTAAATGTTAATTGGTAAATGTTAACTGACTAAAACAGTGCGGCGGCTATGCGGCGGATTGACTCCGACTTACTCATGGTGTAGTAGTGCAGGCAGGGCACGCCGTGGGCCATCAGCTCCTTCGATTGATTAATGCACCACTCGATACCGATCTGGCGGGCTGCTTCGTTATCGGGGGCTAGGTGCACGGCTTCCGCCAAGGCTTCCGGGATGCTCAGGTAAAAGGAGCGCGGCAGCATGGTGAGCTGGCTTTTGGTGGTGAGTGGCTTCAGGCCGGGAATGATCGGCACGGTGATGCCCGCTTCCCGGCAGCGTTTCTCGAAGCTGAAGAACTGCTCGTTGTCGAAGAACATCTGCGTCACGATGTAGTTGGCGCCGCGGTCTACTTTGTGCTTCAGGTAGCGAATATCGGCGCCGTAGTTAGGCGCTTCGAAGTGCTTTTCGGGGTAGCCCGCCGTGCCGATGCAGAAGTTGGTGGCGGCCGTTTCGTCCTGTTCCTGGTTCAGGTACTCGCCCTTGTTGAGGTCGTGTACCTGCCCGATCAGGTCGGCGGCATACGCGTGCCCGTTGGGATTCGGAATGAAGTGCCCTTCCGATTTGATCGGGTCGCCGCGTAGGGCCAGCACCGTGTCAATACCCAGGAAGTGCAAGTCAATCAGCGCATTTTCCGTTTCCTCCTTCGAGAAGCCTCCACAGATCAGGTGCGGCACCGTGTCCACGTCGAAGCGGTTCTTGATGGCCGCGCAAATACCTACGGTGCCGGGCCGCTTGCGCACCGTTTTCTTCTCCAATAAGCCGTTCGGATGGCGCTGGTACACGTACTCCTCGCGGTGGTACGTCACGTCGATAAACGGCGGCTTGAACTCCATCAGCGGCTCAATGTTGCTGAACAGGTTCTGGATGTTTTCGCCCTTGCGCGGCGGCAGCACTTCGAAGGAAAAAAGCGTTTTACCTTGAGCGCTAGCGAGGTGGTCGGTTACTTTCATGTAGAGAGCCGCCTAGGTTCGGTGAAGGAGTAGACGGAGCGGAATGTAGCGCGAAGCTCCCGCTTCGCGCATCGTTGAACGATAATCATTGTGAGTACAATACAAACAGCGCGGACGATACGTGAAGCGGGAGCTTGGCTAACACCTTCCTTCGGTTCGCGCTACAGCGCCGTAACGGGTACAGCAGTGGGGCTATAATTAAGGTTAGGCGAGAGCCAGCGTTCCAGCTCTGCCACCGGCATGTTCTTGCGTTGCGCGATATCCTCAACCTGGTCTTTGCCAATCTTACCCAGACCAAAATACCGCGAATCCGGGTGCGCGTAGTAGAGGCCGCTCACCGACGAAGCCGGGTACATAGCTAGGTTTTCGGTGAGCCGAATACCCGTTTTGTTCTCGGCATCCAGCAGCTCAAATAGCGTGATTTTCTCCGTGTGGTCGGGGCAGCCGGGATAGCCGGGCGCGGGACGTACGCCCCGGTACTTCTCCTGAATCAGCTCGTCGCCGCTGAGGTTTTCGTTGGGCGCGTAGCCCCAGAACTCCTCCCGCACGCGCTGGTGCAGGCGCTCGGCAAAGGCCTCGGCCAAACGGTCGGCCAGGGCTTTAATCATGATGCTGGAGTAGTCATCGTGCTCAGCCTCAAACCTTTCCAACAGTTTCTCAATACCTAGGCCGGCCGTCACGGCAAAGCCGCCGATGTAGTCCTCGCGGCCAGTTGCTTTGGGGGCGACGTAATCGGAGAAAGCCAGGTTCGGAATCTTGGGCCCTTTCTCGCCCTGCTGGCGTAGGGTGAAAAACTCGGTAGCTACTTGCTCGCGCGAGTCATCGGCGTATACTTCGATCGTGTCGTAACCGACCGTGTTGGCCGGCCAGAAGCCAACTACTGCCCGTGCGGTCAGCAGCTTCTCATCGATGACTTTGCGCAACATCGCTTGGGCATCTTCAAACAGCTTCGTGGCAGCCTCGCCTAATGTTTCATCTTGCAAGATGCGGGGGTAACGGCCGCGTAGCTCCCAGGTGTGGAAGAAGGGCGTCCAGTCGATGTATTGGGCTAGCTCATCGAGCGGATAATCTTCTAGCACCTTGGTACCTAGGAAGCTAGGTTTGGTGATGGGCGTCGTTTTCCAATCGGATTTAAACTGGTTTTCGCGGGCCGCTTCAATGGTGAGGTACTGCTTATCGCGCTGGCGGCCAGCGTGGTCGTCGCGGAGCTGGCGGTACTCTTCCGTCACGGTGTTGGCGTACATGTCCTTGCCCGAACCGAGCAAACCGGCCGCCACGCCCACGCTGCGCGAAGCGTCGTGTACGTGCACCACCGGGCCGGTGTAAGAAGGTGCAATCTTCACGGCTGTGTGCAGGCGTGAGGTCGTCGCGCCACCGATGAGCAGCGGCGTTTTCAGGCCACGCTTTTCCATCTCGGCAGCCACGTATACCATTTCATCCAAGGAAGGCGTAATCAGGCCGCTCAGGCCGATAATGTCGGCACCTTGCTTCTGCGCTTCGTCCAAAATGCGTTCCAGTGGCACCATCACACCTAGGTCCACGATATCGAAGTTGTTGCAGGCCAGCACCACGCCCACGATGTTCTTACCGATATCGTGTACGTCGCCTTTCACGGTGGCTAGCAGGATCTTACCCGCGGTCTGGCGCTCGGTTCCTTCTTTTTCGGCTTGCAGGTACGGCTCCAGGTAAGCCACGGCTTTTTTCATTACGCGCGCCGATTTCACTACCTGCGGCAAGAACATCTTGCCCGCGCCAAACAGGTCGCCAACCACGTTCATGCCCGCCATCAGCGGGCCTTCAATCACATCAAGCGGGCGGCCGACTTGCTGGCGTACTTCTTCCGTATCCTGGTCAATGAACTCCGTAATGCCCTTCACCAGCGCATGTTTCAGGCGCTCGGCTACGGGTAAGCTCCGCCACTCGTCGGCTACGACTACGGCTTTGTCTTTCTGCTTTACGGTGTCGGCAAAGGTCACGAGGCGCTCGGTAGCATCATCGCGACGATTCAGCAGCACATCTTCGCAAAGCTCCAGCAAATCCTTCGGCACGTCATCGTATACTGCTAGCTGGCTGGGGTTTACGATGCCCATGTCGAGGCCAGCGCGGATGGCGTGGTAGAGGAAAGCCGAGTGCATGGCCTCGCGCACCACGTCGTTGCCGCGGTAGGAGAAGCTGACGTTGCTAACGCCGCCGCTGGTGCGGGCACCGGGTAGGTTTTCCTTGATCCAGCGCACGGCGTTGATGAAGTCGACGGCATAGTTGCGGTGTTCCTCGATGCCGGTGCCAACTGTTAAGATGTTAGGGTCGAAGATGATGTCGGTAGCCGGAAAGCCGACTTCGTTCACCAGAATGTCGTAGCTGCGCTTACAGATTTCGATGCGCCGCTCGTAGCTGTCGGCCTGGCCTTGCTCGTCGAAGGCCATGACTACCATCGCGGCGCCGTACTGGCGCACGGTGCGGGCGCGTTCTTTGAACACTTCCTCGCCTTCCTTGAGCGAAATGGAGTTGACGATGCTCTTGCCCTGCACGCACTTCAGGCCCGCTTCCAGCACGCTCCACTTCGAGGAGTCGATCATAACAGGCACGCGAGCAATGTCGGGCTCAGAGGCAATCAGGTTGAGGAAGGTCGTCATGGCCTGCTCCGAATCGAGCATGCCTTCGTCCATATTCACATCGATAACCTGGGCGCCGCCTTCTACTTGAGCGCGGGCCACGGCCAAAGCTTCCTCGTAGGCACCCGTACGAATGAGGCGCGCAAAGGCACGCGAGCCAGTCACGTTGCACCGCTCGCCCACATTCACAAACAGGCTGTTATCGTCGAAGCCAAACGGCTCCAAACCGCTTAGGCGCGTCACGGGCGGTATTTCGGGCAGCGGCCTAGGTTGATACTGATTTACCAACCTAGCTAGCTCGCCGATGTGCTGAGGCGTGGTACCGCAGCAGCCCCCGATGACGGTGATGATGCCATCTTTCAGGTAATCCTCTACCACGCCAGCAAATTCCTCAGCTGATTCGTCGTAGCCACCGAAGGCATTTGGCAGTCCGGCATTCGGGTAAGCCGAAATGTGCACGTCCGAAATGCGGCTCAGCTCCTGCACGTACTGCTTGAGCTGGGCGGCTCCTAGGGCGCAGTTCAGGCCCACGCTTAGCAGCGGTAAGTGACTGATGGAGTTCCAGAAAGCCTCCACCGTCTGCCCCGAAAGCGTGCGGCCCGAAGCATCGGTAATCGTGCCCGAAATCATGATGGGCACCACGCGGCCGCCTTCGTCGAAGAACTTCTGCACCGCAAACAGCGCCGCTTTGGCGTTAAGCGTATCGAAGATCGTTTCGATCAATAGCGCATCCACACCGCCGTCCACGAGGCCGCGCACCTGCTCATGGTAGGCAGTAGCCAGCTCATCGAAGGTAATAGCGCGGAAGCCAGGCCGGTTCACGTCGGGCGAGAGGGAGGCCGTGCGGTTCGTCGGGCCGATGGCGCCGGCCACAAACCTAGGTTTGCTTGGGTCTTGGGCCGTGTATTCGTCGGCGGCTTCGCGGGCTAGGCGCGCCGACTCGTAGTTCAACTCATACACGACGTGCTCCAGGCCATAGTCGGCTTGGGCGATGGTAGTGCCGCTGAATGTATTGGTTTCCACCATATCGGCGCCGGCCGCAAAATACTCGGCGTGGATGCCGCGAATAATGTCGGGGCGGGTGAGGCTCAGCAGGTCGTTGTTGCCGCGCAGAGGCTTGGGATGATCCGCAAAGCGCGTGCCTCGGAAATCCTCTTCCGTCAGCGGATGTCGCTGAATCATAGTGCCCATCGCACCATCAAGCACGAGGATGCGCTGTTGGAGGATGTTGTAAAGGGGCGAGTCGGGACAGGCTATTTTCATGGTTTCTCCTTCGGAAATCGGCGTACTACTTGAGCCTATCCAGAAAGAGAAAACTGCGCGCGCAGGTTCCGTACTTATCTTCTCCGGCCGCGAATTCCGGCCGAATGGGAGTTGGCACCTTGTTTTATTTCAGGTTGCCAAGACGTCACAGGGCCCAGTCCCTCGGTCTTTCTGGATAAGTATCAGGGCAAAGATACGGCGGAACGGTGGAAAAGTAAGCGCTGCCATGTAGGAACGCGCCGTGGCGCGTTCGGCGTTGAACGACCTTTGTTGAACAACCGCCTTCAAACGGCGCGGGTGCCGAACGCGCCGCGGCGCGTTCCTACAGCCCTAAACATTCGTGTAGCTACACTGGTTGATGCCCTTGAATAGTTTGCATCCAACTTAGTATGCTCACATATTTCTTATCATGACTCAGAAAACCAAGCTTTTTACGCCCTTCACCATGGGCGCGCTTACCTTGCCCAACCGTTTTGTGATGGCCCCGATGACGCGGAGCCGCGCCAACAACGAAGGCAATGTTCCGACCGACTCGACGGTAAAATATTACGTGCAGCGGGCTTCCGCGGGCCTCATCATCACCGAAGGCTCGCAGGTTTCGCAGCAGGGCGTGGGCTACATCTTCACGCCGGGTATCTACTCGGAGGCACAGGTAGCGGGCTGGAAGAAAGTGACGGATGCCGTGCACGCTGCCGGCGGCCGCATCTTTATTCAGCTGTGGCATGTGGGCCGCATTTCGCACCCCGCCTTCCACAATGGAGAGCTGCCGGTAGCACCATCGGCGGTGCAGCCCACGGGCGTTAAAGCCTTTACGGCCAACGGGATGGAAGAAATTCCGACGCCGCGCGCTTTGGAAACCAGCGAAGTGAAGGCCGCCGTAGAAGATTTCCGCAAAGCTGCCGAAAACGCCAAAAAAGCTGGTTTCGACGGCGCAGAAGTGCACGGTGCTAATGGCTATCTGGTGGATCAGTTCATCCAGGATGGCACCAACCAGCGCACCGACGAATACGGCGGCAGCGTGGAAAACCGCGCCCGCTTCGCGTTGGAAGTGGTGCAGGCCGTGGCCGGCGTGTTTGGCGCCGACCGTACGGGCATTCGCCTCTCGCCTAATGGTGGCATGGGGGGCATCAACGACGCTGACCGCCTGGGTACGTTTAGCTACGTAACCGAGCAGCTCAATAAGCTAGGTTTGGCGTATCTGCACGTGATTGAAGCGCTGCCGGGCCACCCGATGGCGGCTAAGCCCGGTCAGGGTCTGATTGCGCCAACTTTGCGCCAGATCTTCACGGGGCCGTTCATCCTGAACGGCGGCTACACCCAGGAAACCGCCGAAGCAGCGCTGGAAAACAATGAGGCTGACCTCATTGCATTCGGTGTGCCCTTCATCTCGAACCCCGATTTGGTAGAGCGTTACCAGCAAGGCGCAGCCCTCAATGACCCCGATCAGGCTACCTTCTACGGGGGCGGTGATGAGGGCTACATCGACTATCCGTCGCTGGCGGAAGCCGGTTATGCCACCCAGGATATCGAGCAGAGCAAAAGCTAAAACCTAGCTTTTCAAAAGAGAAAGGCCAACCGCTTTGTAGCAGTTGGCTTTTTTGCTGAACGTTTCCTCCGAAGACCTAGGTAGCCGTCTTTACAGAAAAATGCTCACAACTTTTTGGGTTCGGCCGGACCTTCCTGGGTGTTCTGCGTATTTCAAGGCGACCAATCATCTACTTGACAATGAACACCGAGCAAAACGAACCACGGCCTACCAACAGCGAGCTGAACCCTAGCCCCATGCCCTACCCAACCAGTCAGGAGGACATGAAGCACCAGCCCGATTCGGATTTATCGAACTATAAAGCGGCCGGCAAGCTTACGGGCAAAGTCGCCCTCATCACCGGCGGCGACTCCGGCATTGGGCGGGCCGTAGCCATTGCCTTCGCCAAAGAAGGCGCCGACGTAGCGGTGATATACCACGAAAATGCCTCTGATGCTGACGTGACCGGCCAAGCTGTGCAGGCAGCAGGGCGCAAGTTCCTGTCCATCCAGGCGGATGTGCGCTCCGCAGATGCCTGCCGCAATGCCGTGCGTCAGACCTACGAGGAGCTAGGTGGCTTCAATATTCTGGTGAACAACGCCGCCTACCAGATGGGCTACGAGAGTTTCGAAACCATTCCGGAGGAGAACATTCACCGCACCTTCGACACCAACATCAAAGGCTACATTTTCATGGCGCAGGCGGCCATTCCGTTTCTGAAGGAAGGCGACTCCATCATTAACACGGGCAGCATCGCGGGCCTTATGGGCAACCCGCACTTGGTGGATTACGCTTCTACCAAAGGCGCTATTCACACCTTCACTAAAAGCTTGGCGGCTTACCTGGGCGAGAAGAAGATTCGGGTGAATGCGGTATTGCCCGGCCCCATCTGGACGCCGCTCATCGAAGGCACCATGATCAAAGAGGACCTGAAGAAGTTTGGGGATGAAACCATGCTAGGTCGCCCTGGGCAGCCCGAAGAACTAGCGGGTGCCTACGTGCTGTTTGCCTCGCAGGACGGGAGCTACATGACAGGCAGCTTGCTGGAAGTGACCGGCGGTATGCCGAAAGGTAGCTAAGTAAACCTTTGTTTGTCAACGCTAAAAGCCCTATTGTCTACCAAGTAGGCAGTGGGGTTTTTTGTTGCAAAAAAGGTCTTTGCACCGATCAGGGACTATACGGTAGCCGGCAAGGCCCGTTCTGCGTAGTGGAGCTTATACTAATTGCGATAAGCCACCCGCCCATGCCTGATACCGACAGCTTCCTGAACAATCCGGTATTTGTTTGCCTGCACTACTGGGCGGGTTCCGCTCGCGAGTGGGACCAGGTAGCAGCAGAGCTGGCACCAGAGTTTAAGTGCCTTGCGCCTGACCTAGGTGGTTTCGGGGTTGCTGCAGTGCCCAAAGGTGGCCACAGCATAGAGGCTTACACCGATTCCATCGCCGCGCTGATTGCGGAAAAGCAGCTCACGAGCTTTATTCTGGTTGGCCATAGCATGGGCGGTAAAATCGCGCTGAACCTAGCTGCTCGGCACCCGGCGGGGCTGCGGGGCTTGGTGCTGCTTTCGCCTTCGCCGCCTACGCCCGAGCCCATGACCGACGAAGACCGCACCGCTTCGTTGCGCGCCTATGGCAATGCTACGGCGGCGCTTGGCACCTTCACCCACATCACGGCGCGGCCGGTAAGCACCGAAATCCGCGTTCAGATAATTGAGGACAACCTGCGGAGCCGCCGCGAAGCCTGGGATGCGTGGCTGCTGCATGGCAGCCGTGAGAATATCACCGGACACATGTGCGACATCCAGGTGCCCTGCACCATCCTGGTCGGCGATGCCGATGCGGTGATGTCGCCGTCGGTACACGGGCTGGAAACGCTGCCCTATCTGCCCGAAGGCACGCACCTGGAAATTATCAGCGGCGCCGGGCACCTGTTGCCCTATGAGGCGCCGCAGGAAGTAGCCGCCCTGCTGCGCAAGTTTGGGCGGCGGGTAGAAACACCTAGGTAGGTGCTGAGCGAGTAGCGCTACCTACTCCAGCGACCGATTGTGGAACAGCAAAAAGCCAATGTGGCCGAACACACCCCAGCGCTTGGCCGAGTCGTCGTAGTGGATGAGGTGGACGGCCAGCGGACCCAGGCGAGTGAAGTAGACCAAGCCCGTGCTGGCCGTCAGGCGCGGCCGGTCGAAGCTGCCGCGCCTGACAGCTTGCTGATTGGCGCCTTCCACGAAGGGGCGGTAAGCCAGGTGCACAAACCCTTCGGAACGCCATTCTAAGCTGCCCAGCACCGTGCGGGAGAAGCGCAGACCAGCCGCAGCGTAGCGTGTAGCGCGGTAATTATCCAGGAACAGCGTGCGCGAATCGACCAGCGGCGCAAATACCGGCGCGGTAGTCAACGAGGAGCGGTAGTTGGCAAACCGCCCCTGGCCGCTGATCATAATTTCCCCGAAATAGCCCCAGACGTTCTTTTTATTGATGGCAGCAAAATACTGTTCCGTAGTGGCCGAAAACTGAAGCCATTGGTGGCTATCAGAGTAGTTGTTGTCGAATACGGAGGTGGAGCCGGGCGTGTATTTCTCCGTGCCCTGCACGGCGCGGATGCCAATAGCGGCTCGTCGCCCGCCCGTTGGGTATTGCTTGCGGTTCAAGGAGTTGCGCGTGAAGCGCACCGCTGCCGTGAGGCCGCGAAAGCTGGTGCGGTCGAGGGTGTCGCTGGAAGAAACCGTGCGGTTGTTGGCGTAGTTGTCCTGGTTGCCGAAGTAGCCGGCTTCCAGCGTCACGCGGCTGCGGTAGTTGGGGCTGATGCCGCCTTGTAGCGTCGCACTCAGGTCGCTCTGCTGAATCAGCGTGTTCTGAATGTCGCGCCCCAGCAAGCCGCCCGTTTTCTGGTAGCTCCAGTTATTGTAGGTGATGGTCGGCTCGATGTAGAACGGCAGCTTCTCCGGAATGGTAATCCGAAACCGACCCTGGCCCGCGTTGTAGAACCGGCCCAGGCTCACGTTGGCGGCCGTCGTGTACAGAAACTTCTTCAGGTAGCGGAATTCCAAACCTAGGTAGATGTTATCAACCGGCCGGGTAGCCAGCACAAAACCAACTTCCGCCGACAGGTTGTTGTTCTTGCTGGCATCTACGCTGAAGGTGTAGCCACCCTGCGCTTTGTCGTAGCGGATGCGCGGGTAGACGCCCCGAAAGAAGTCGTCGGCGGCCAGGCGGTAGTAACCTTCCTCAATATCATCGGGTGTGTAGGTGCGCCCCTCGCGCTGAAAAAAGCGGCGCACGTAGGTGTCCTGACCCGGCTTCAGCCCTTGCACCGTGATGCGGCTGAAAACCGGCGCCGGCTCCTCTTTGTGAAACGCCGCGCGCCGGGAGGCCAGCGCTACCGTATCCTCGCGACGCTCGATGCGGCGCAGCATAGTCGGCAGCTTGGCCTGGGCGGCTTTCGTACCTAGGTCGATCAGCTCGCGCACTTTGTCGAAATCCGTGGAGCCGTAGCCTTCCAGGTCAGGCTGAATGAACACGCCATTCGGACCAACGGCCAGCGTGTCGGCCACGCTGGCACCCAGAAAAACCAGCGTGCCGGCCAGCAGCTGGTCGTCCTTCTGAAACGGATATTTCTTGTAGGCCACGTCGCCCACGTTCACCCCAATGATGATGTCGGGCTTAAACTCGGCCTTCATCACGTCAGTGGGGAAGTTGTTGTAGATGCCACCATCGAACAGGTAGCGCCCGTCGGGGTTGCGGATGGGGCGGAACACCAGCGGCACCGCCATCGAGTTGCGCACCGCATCCGACAGCGAGCCGCTGCGCTGCACCACCTGATTGCGGGTGAAAACCTCCGCCGCCAGGCACCGGAACGGCACAAACAGCTTGTCGAAGTTGTAGTCGGCCGCGGCACCGGCGGGGGCCAGCAGCTTGGCCAGCACGAAGTTCAGGTTGACGTCGTTGATCAGGTTGGGCGTGATGCTCGTGCGCAGCGCCGAGTCGATGGCCACGCCCACGCGAAGCGCCGACGGCGACGCATCGGAGTTCAGGTAGTTGAAGGTTTTGCTTTCCAGCTGCCGCCCCGAAACCCAGTTCTGAAACTCCGGGTTCACCACAATCTTCTCAATCTCGGCGGGCGAATAACCCGCCGCGTACATGGCGCCCACCACCGAGCCCATGCTCGTGCCAATGATGTAGTCGATGGGGATGTTGTTCTTTTCCAGCACCTTCAGCACGCCTACGTGCGCCAATCCCTTCGCCCCGCCGCCGCTCAATACCAGCCCCACTTTCTGGGCCGATGCCGCCCCGCAAACACTCAGAAGCAACACCAGGGAGACGAGAAGCGCGTAGGGTTTCGGCATAAAAGAACGAGCTGAGCAGTGGGCCACTATCGGCGCGTTTCCTACGCACCGACAGCCCGCAAGTTATGACTTGACGAGGAGTTGCCGGCGCTCCACCCAACCTAGGTTTGTTGGAGCTGATTTAGGTTCGACGTGTCGGCTTACCACTTCCGGAAAATAACGTACACCGCCGCCACCAGCAAGGCAAACCCAACCACATGGTTCCAACCTAGCTTGTCAGTTTTGAACACGTAAACGGCGCATAAGGTAAAGACCGTCAGGGAAATAACTTCCTGAATGACCTTTAGCTGAAAGAGGTTGAACGGTCCGCCATTTTCCTCGAAGCCAATCCGGTTGGCGGGCACCTGAAACACATACTCGAAGAACGCCAGCCCCCAGCTAATGAGTATAACACCTACTAGTCCAAGCCCATGCAGCCAGCTGATTTTCTTGAACTGCAAGTGCCCGTACCAGGCAAACGTCATGAACAGGTTAGAAATGGTGAGCAGCACGATGGTGGAAAGTCCTTTCATGAAAGAGTAGTTAAGTGATAAAGCAACTCAGTAACGGAGTGGCTGAGTAACGGTTTAAGCGTATTGAACGTCATTACTCAATTGCTCCGCTACTCAGTTGCTCTTCTTTCATGATTGTTAATTACACTTCCGACGGCTGGCAGATCATCTACCAGCAGGCGCACGCCTTGCTGGCCACCCAGCTCGCCTGGCACTGGCAGCCGTTCGGCCCCACCGACCGCTGGGTGGGCATTCTGGCCGCCACCGCCCAGCACGACGACGAGCAGCAGGCCTGGGACGGGCACTACGGCTTGACGCCTGCCGGCGCCCCGGCCAACTTCACCATGAAGGAGTTTTCTCTGGAGCAGGCCACTGGCGTGCTGCGCGCAGCTAGGTTTCAGGGGCAATGGCGCAGCCTACTCACCAGCATGCACCTGAGCTTTCTCTACGAAACCCTACGCGGCCAGAAAAAAGAACTAGATGCATTCCTGGATGAGCAGCACGCCAACCAGGAACGCTGGCGCAAAGCGTTGAAGGTAAACAAGAAAGAAGCGCAGCAAGCCTACGACCTCATGCAGTGGTGCGACCGGCTCTCGCTTATTCTTTGCCGCCACGAACTGCCCGAAATGGGCCGTGCCCTCGAAATCAGCACCGGCCCCGACGGGCGCCGCTACGACGTGGCGCGCCCTGATGCTGACGGCCCTGTGATTGTCACGCCGTGGCCTTTCGTCGTGCCGCAATTCACGGTGAGTGTGGAGGCCAGCACGCTCAGCCAGCTACAGTTTAAGGATGATGCCGAGCTTGCTGCTGCCTTGCGCGCTGCCCCGATCCGAACGTTGCAGTGGGAGCTGCGCAAAAGCTAGGTTACAGTTAATCAAGCCCAACGCAAGCGCCCGAGCGCCGTACTACTAGCAAAACGGTCTGCGTCATCGTTCTCTACATCTGCATTCTCATGGCTCACTATCGCTTCTCCGACGTTGTTTCTGTTCTAAAAGCGTCGGCTGCCGAGTTCAGCAACAACAACTCGTTTCGGCACGCGGCGGCGCTGTCGTACTACACCATTTTTTCGCTGCCGCCGCTGCTGCTCATTGTCATCACGGTAGCCAGCGCGGTGTTTGGCGGCGAGGCCCTAACCGGGCAGATCTACGAACAGCTGAAAGGCTTGGTCGGGGCCGATTCGGCCAAGTTTCTGCAAGACAGCATTGCTAAGTTTACCGTGCAGCAAAAAGGTGGGGTCGCGACGGCCATTGGCGTTGGTACGCTGATCTTCACGGCTACCACGTTCTTCGTGACGCTACAGGAAAGCATCAACGACATCTGGAACCTGAAAGCCAAGCCCCGCAACGGCATCGTGCAGTTTCTCCGCGACCGGGTGCTTTCCTTCGGCCTGATTCTGAGTGTGGCGCTGCTGCTGCTTACTTCGTTCGTAATCAGTGCTTTGCTCAGCGTGTTTACGGGCTATCTGCAGCGTATCTGGCCCGATGCTGCGATCCTACTCATCCGCCTGATTGACTTCGCAATTTCACTAGCTGTTACGACCACCTTGTTTGCCATGATCTACCGCTTCCTGCCCGACGCCATCATCCGGTGGCGCGACGTCTGGATCGGGGCACTTATCACGGCGGCGCTGTTTGTGCTAGGTAAGTTCCTGATTGCCTTCTACATCTCGTATGCCAATCCGGGCTCGGCATTCGGTGCGGCAGGTTCGGCCATCGTGCTGCTCGTCTGGATCAACTATTCTTCGCTCATCATCTTCTTCGGGGCCGAGTTTACCCAGGAGTTTGCCGATGCTTTCGGCCAGAAAGTGCAGCCCAAAGCCCACGCCGTACGCGTCGAATCACGCGAAGTGCCGGAAGGGGAGAGCAAAGAGGAAATTAGTACGGGCCGACCTAGGTCTACGGGCCGGTGGCGGGCCTGATGGCAGTGGTCTTCCGGGTGGCGAATGATAGCTTTTAGCTAATATTTAAGTAATTTGCTGCATGAAGAAGATCTTATTTATTGCTCTATTATCAACTGGGCTCGGTGGTTCTTATGCCACAAAAGCCGCAGATACAGCTACTGCTATCGATACTACCGGCGAGCATAGCATGATTAAGAACATCAGCGCCGATATGTGTCGGCAGCTTGAAGCGGAAAACAAAAAATCACCACTGACAAAGCTTTCCCAAGACGAAGCCATCCAGCTATTTACCCGGCTGATGCTGGCTAGCGCCGCCAACAACCCGACTTTCACCAGGCTTATCGTGGCGCACAAGAGCGATGCCCGCAGCTATGGGGAGCAGCTAGGTAAAAACGTGGCTACATTGATGGTAAGCGAATGCCCTGTCAGCTTGCCGCTCTTTATGAAGCTAGGGGCACAGCAAATGCGGGAAAAGCACTCCATGAGTGAACAGGAAATCAAGCTATTGACCCCAATAGCTTCCGCGGTTTGCCAGAACCTGGAGGATCGGCAGAAGAAACAGGACCTTGCCACTTTGTCGGCCCAAGAACGCATCCAGTTGCTGGGCGAGACCATGCAGCAGGCTATGAAGCCGTATGCCAAGGAGCTAAGCCAGTTTTATGGCCCCGATATCTTTCTGGACAACAAGCGAATGGAGGAGGTAGGGTCAAAATTAGCCATCCAAATGGCTGAACATTGCCCCGCGTCGCTTGGCACTATCAGTGGTGTGGGCCAGAGCCGTCCAAAATGATGAAGTAGGGCTACTATTTCCCAACCTAGATTACTTATAAAAACCGGCGGGTAGTCGTACTTCAATCTGACATCTTCCAACAAAAAGCCCCGCCTTGTCGACAAGGCGGGGCTTTTTGTTGGAAGACCTTCTACGCCTCAACCGGCTTCTCCTTAACGGCGAGCTGACCGCAGGCCGCGTCGATGTCTTTGCCTCGCGAGCGGCGCACGTTAGTTTGTACGCCGCGGTCGGCCAGGTACTTATGGAAAGCTACCAGCTTGTCGTCGCCGGTGTTGCGGTAGTCGGCATTCTCAATGGGGTTATACTCAATGAGATTGACTTTGCAGGGCAACCACTTCGTAATTTGGAACAGTTCCTCGGCGTCCTGCAAGGTGTCGTTGAAGTTCTCGAACACAATGTATTCGTAGGTCACTTTGCGGCCCGTTACCTGGTGGTAGTACTGCAAGGCTTCCTTCAAGGCGGCCAGCGAGTTAGCCTCGTTAATGGGCATAATCTCGTTGCGCTTAGCATCGTTCGGGGCGTGCAGACTCAAAGCTAGGTTGGCCTTCACGTCGTCGTCGGCCAGCTTCTTGATCATCTTGGCAATACCGGCCGTGCTGATGGTGATGCGGCGCGGGGCCATGTTCAGGCCATCGGGGGCCGTGATGCGCTCCACGCTTTTCACGACGTTAGCGTAGTTCAAGAGCGGCTCGCCCATGCCCATGTACACAATGTTGGTGAGTGGCGTGCCATATTGGGCTTCGCACTGCTCCCGGATGCGCACCACTTGGTCGTAAATCTCGGCCGCGTCGAGGTTGCGCTTGCGCTCCATGTAGCCCGTGGCGCAGAACTTACACGTGAGCGAGCAGCCTACCTGCGAGCTGATGCAAGCAGTCATGCGCGTATCGTGCGGGATGAGCACGCCCTCCACAATGTTGCCATCGTACAGCCGAAACGCCGACTTGATGGTACCATCGTTGGAGAGCTGCTGATTCTGCACTTTCACGCCATTGATGGCAAAGTGTTGATCCAGTAACTGCCGCGTGCTCAGCGAGATGTTGTTCATCTCCTCAAACGACGAAGCCGTGTTTTTCCATAGCCACTCCAGCACCTGCTTGGCGCGGAAAGGCTTTTCGCCGTGCTCCACCATAAAGGTTTTGAGCTCGTCGGGAGTGAGTTTGCGAATGTCGCGTTTGGTGAGTACGGGCAAGGATATCATAGCTGCAAAGATACAACGTAGCAGGCAGTTGGGTTCCCTCTGGATAGTAGAGACGCAATATTTTGCGTCTAGTCGTTGAACGACTCGCGTGCGCCGGTCCGACGCCCTAGGCGTCGGACCGGTAAGACGAACACTGCCGAATTTTATTTGCTCAACTAAAATAAATCCACCTACCTTGGCTGCATAAACTTTAGGGGTGTTCCGCCGCGCGGGACTGAGAAATACCCTTGGAACCTGATCCAGGTAATGCTGGCGAAGGGAAAAGTGAGAAGCGAGAGCCTGCGGGCAGGGGCGTGCACCTACTAAAGTTTATTGTATTGATAATCAACCAGCTAAACCTAGCTCAATGGTTTTCTACGTCAACAATAAACCGCACGAAGCCGCCGTGGAACCCACGCTGGCCGCTGCTCTCACGGAGCTACAGCTTGCCGACCAACGAGGCGTAGCGGTAGCCGTGAACGACCGGGTTGTGCCCCGCACGGATTGGGCTAGCTATGCCCTCCAGGCCCAAGACCGCATCACTGTAATTCGCGCAACGCAGGGCGGCTAGGCCGCGCATTTTCCTCTCCTTCTTTCCTACGATGAAAAAAGACCAAGCTCCCCAGCAAACGCTGGTGGAACGCGCGCCCCTGACCGGCTCGCGCAAGATCTACGTGCCCGGCCAACTCTACGACATTCGGGTGGCGATGCGCGAAATCGTCCTGACAGATACGCAACGCAAGTTCAACTTTACCAATTCCACGGAGCAGAACCCGCCCGTGACGGTGTACGACACCAGCGGCCCCTACACCGACCCTGACGTGGAAATCGACCTAAGGAAAGGGCTGCCGCGCTTGCGCGAAGAGTGGATCGTGAGCCGCGGCGACGTGGAAGAATTACCCGGCGTTTCGTCGGAGTACGGGCAGTTGCGCGCTGACGACGAGAAGCTAGACCACCTGCGCTTCGAGCACATTCGGCGGCCATATAGGGCCAAGCCGGGTCAAAATGTGACCCAGTTGCACTATGCCAAACAGGGCATCATCACGCCCGAAATGGAGTATATCGCCATTCGCGAAAACCAACGTATCGACCAAATAGCCAATGATGACGCGCTGAAAACGCAGCACGAGGGCTACAGCTTCGGGGCAAATACGCCGCATGGTTTCATCACGCCGGAGTTTGTGCGCGACGAAGTAGCGGCTGGCCGGGCCATCATCCCCTCCAATATCAACCACCCGGAGAGCGAGCCGATGATTATTGGACGCAACTTCCTGGTGAAGATTAATACCAACATCGGCAACTCGGCCGTGACGTCGAGCATTGAGGAAGAGGTAGATAAGGCCGTGTGGAGCTGCCGCTGGGGCGGCGACACGCTCATGGATTTGAGTACGGGCAAGAACATCCACGAAACGCGCGAGTGGATTATTCGCAACTGCCCGGTGCCGGTGGGCACGGTGCCGATTTATCAGGCGCTGGAAAAAGTGAACGGCAAAGCCGAGGATCTGACCTGGGAGCTGTTCCGCGACACACTCATTGAGCAGGCCGAGCAAGGTGTCGACTACTTCACCATTCATGCTGGCGTGCGCCTAGCTTACATTCCCTTGACGGCCAAGCGTGTGACGGGTATCGTGTCGCGCGGTGGCTCGATCATGGCGAAGTGGTGCCTGGCGCACCATAAGGAAAGCTTCCTCTACACGCACTTCGAGGAAATCTGCGAAATCATGAAGGCCTACGACGTGGCGTTTTCGCTTGGCGACGGTCTGCGTCCTGGTTCCATTGCTGATGCCAATGACGCGGCGCAGTTTGCGGAGCTGGAAACCCTTGGTGAGCTGACCAAAATTGCCTGGAAGCACGACATTCAGGTGATGATTGAAGGTCCCGGCCACGTGCCCATGCACCTGATTAAGCAGAACATGGACAAGCAGTTGAAGGAGTGCCATGAGGCGCCGTTCTACACCCTAGGTCCGCTCACCACCGACATTGCGCCCGGCTACGACCACATCACGTCGGCCATCGGCGCGGCGATGATTGGTTGGTTCGGTACGGCCATGCTGTGCTATGTGACGCCGAAGGAGCACCTAGGTCTGCCGAACAAAAAGGACGTGAAGGACGGCGTAATTACCTACAAAATCGCCGCCCACGCCGCCGACCTCGCCAAAGGCCACCCCGGCGCGCAGTACCGCGACAATGCCCTGAGCAAAGCTAGGTTTGAGTTCCGGTGGGAAGATCAGTTCAATCTGAGCCTCGACCCTGACACTGCCCGCGAGTACCACGACGAAACCCTGCCGGCTGAAGGCGCGAAAGTGGCGCACTTCTGCTCGATGTGCGGTCCGCATTTCTGCTCGATGAAAATTACGCAGGAAGTCCGCGACTTCGCCGCCCAGCAAGACGTGGCGACAGATGATGCCCTGACGAAAGGCTTGGCTGAAAAAGCTAGGGAGTTCGTGGAGAAGGGCAGCGAGATTTATCTGTAACCCATACAGAACATCATTTCGACTAGCGGGAGAAATGACGTTCTAACAAAAAGTTGCTGAATGCTCACGCCTCGCCCTTACGCCCTCAGCATCGCTGGCTTCGACCCTAGCGGCGGCGCTGGCTTGCTGGCTGATTGCAAAACCATGGAAGCGAACGGCGTCTATGGCCTAGGGGTGTGCACAGCTTTGACAGTGCAGAACGATGTGCAGTTTGAGCAGGTGAACTGGATGCCGGCCGCTACCATCCTTGATCAAGCGCGGCTGCTCTTTACGCGCTTCCCCGTTAAGTGGGTAAAGATCGGACTGTTTGAGAGCCTGAGTCAGTTGCCTGAACTACTAGAGTGGCTGCGGGCACAACAGCCGCGGGTACAAATTATCTGGGACCCAGTGTTGAAAGCGAGTGCTGGTTATGAATTTCATGGCCAGCCTAGCTTTGACTTAGTGCAGCGAGTATGCATACAACTCGCCTTGCTCACACCCAACCGCCCCGAAATGCTGCGCCTATGGCCAGCGGCCAGCGCCGAAGAAGCCGCATTGGCTGTCAGTGCGTTTTGCCCGGTACTGCTAAAAGGCGGCCACGCTGATGGGGAGGTTGCCACCGATATTCTCTTCGTGGATGGGGAGCAATACGCTTTCACCGCACCGCGCCTGCCGCACGGCGAGAAGCACGGCAGCGGTTGCGTGTTATCGGCGGCTATTCTGGCGAGCTTGGCGAAAGGCAATTCATTGGTAGAAGCTTGTAGCGAAGGTAAGAGTTACACTACTGCCTTCTTGGCCAGCAATGACACGCTGCTGGGCTATCACGCTGTAGCGCGGACTCTGTAGTCCGCGCCTGGAAGAATAGACGCGAACGGAAGCAAGCGCGGACTACAGAGTCCGCGCTACAAAGTAAAACCACATGCAAATCAGTCCACTTCATTATATCACTGACTCGCCCGCACTGGCCGACCTAGCTTGCCAGGGCGGAGTCGATTGGGTGCAACTGCGGGTGAAGAACCTAGCTTACGACGCTTGGGAGCAGCTCGCCCGCGAGATGCAGCAGGTGTGTCGCCAGCACGGCGCCAAGCTCATTATCAACGACAACCCGCAAATAGCGCAAGCCATCGGGGCCGATGGGGTGCACCTAGGCAAGCAAGATATGCCGCCGCAGGAAGCCCGTGCTATTCTCGGCCCCGGTTACATCATAGGCGGCACGGCCAACACCTTCGCCGATATTGAAGGCTTGGTAGCGGCTGGTGTGGACTACATCGGGCTAGGTCCATTTCGTTTCACCACCACCAAGCAGAATCTGAGCCCTATCCTAGGATTGAAGGGCTACCAAACGCTGCTGGCGCAATGCCGCGCTGCGGGTTTCGCGGTGCCGATTGTTGGCATCGGCGGCATTGTTCTGTGTGATGTAGAGGCGCTTCGCGCAACGGGCTTGCACGGCATTGCGGTAGCGGGCGCCGTGTCGGTCACGGCAGATCCGGCTGCGGCCGCCGCTAAGTTTTTAGCCGCCTTCGCCAGTTTACCCGCTTCTGTATGACGCCTCAGCCACTCACTATTGCAGGCCGCGTGTTTTCCTCGCGCCTGTTTACCGGCACCGGCAAGTTCAGCTCAGCGGTGCTCATGGAAGAAGCGTTGCTTGCTTCTGGCTCTGAGCTCGTGACGGTAGCCCTTAAGCGTGTTGATGTTGCTGATAGCCAAGATGATATTTTGCGCCACCTGGCTCACCCACAGTTCAACCTTCTGCCCAATACCTCGGGCGTGCGTACGGCCCGCGAAGCCATTTTTGCTGCCCAATTGGCCCGCGAAGCACTGGAAACCAACTGGATCAAGCTCGAAATTCACCCCGACCCCAAGTACCTGCTCCCCGACCCCTTGGAGACGCTGAAGGCCGCCGAAGAACTCGCGAAGCTAGGTTTTGTAGTGCTACCCTACATCCACGCCGACCCGGTGCTATGTAAGCGCTTGGAAGAAGTAGGCGTAGCCGCCGTGATGCCCCTAGGTTCGCCTATTGGTAGTAACAAAGGCTTGCTGACCAGAGAGTTTCTGGAAATCATTATCAGCCAGAGCCGGGTGCCAGTGGTGGTCGATGCCGGTATTGGGGCGCCTTCGCACGCTGCCGCCGCTCTCGAAATGGGCGCCGATGCGGTGCTGGTCAATACGGCTATTGCTGTGGCGGGTCAACCGGTACAAATGGCGCAGGCCTTCCGGCTGGCCGTGGAAGCGGGGCGGCTAGCATATGAGGCGCGACTTGCAGCACCCGTGGCGCATGCGGAAGCTAGTTCGCCGCTCACGGCCTTTTTGGATTAACTAAACTAGGTCATTCAAGCCCATGAGTTTCCGCCCGATCTTCGACGCACATAGCTGGGACGATGTCAAAGCCAGCATCTACGCCAAAACGGCGGCTGATGTGGAGCTAGCTTTGCGCGCTCCGAAACGCACGTTGGAAGACTTTAAAGCGCTGATTTCGCCCGCCGCTGCGCCTTACCTGGAGCGTATGGCCCAACTCAGCCACCAGCTCACGCGCAAGCGCTTCGGTAATACGGTGCAGCTGTATGTGCCTATGTACCTGTCGAATGAGTGTCAGAACATCTGTACGTACTGCGGCTTTAGCCTCGATAATAAGATTCGGCGGCGCACGCTCAGCGGAGTAGAGATGCTGCAAGAGGCAGCGGTGCTCAAAGGTTGGGGCTATGAGCACGTGCTCCTGGTGACCGGCGAGGCCAACCAAACCGTCGGCGTTGACTACCTGCACAAAGCCATTCAGGTGCTGCGCCCGCACTTTGCCCAGATTTCTATGGAGGTGCAGCCGCTAGATGAGCTTGATTATGAGTTATTAATAGTAGGAGGCTTGCATGCCGTATTAGTCTACCAAGAGACGTACCATCAGCAGGATTACAAAAAGCACCACCCGAAAGGCAAGAAGTCGAACTTCTACTACCGCCTCGAAACACCCGACCGCTTGGGCCAAGCGGGCGTGCACAAGATGGGGCTAGGGGTGCTGTTTGGGTTGGAAGACTGGCGTACCGACAGCTTCTTCACCGCCCTCCACCTCAACTACCTGGAGCGCACCTACTGGCAAACCAAGTACAGCCTCTCGTTTCCGCGCTTGCGCCCAGCTCAGGGCCTGCTCCAGCCCAAAGTCGAAATGACCGACCGCGAACTAGTGCAGCTGATTTGCGCCTACCGCTTGCTCAATGAGGAAGTTGAGCTGTCCATTTCAACCCGCGAGACGCCCACTTTCCGCGACCATATTGTGCGGCTAGGTATTACTTCCATCAGTGCCGGTTCCAAGACCAACCCCGGCGGCTACATCGTGGAACCCGAGTCATTGGAGCAATTCGAGATTTCCGACGAACGCAGCCCCCAGGAAATTGCCGCCATGCTGCGCCGCCAAGGCTACGAACCCGTCTGGAAAGATTGGGACGCCTCGCTTACGGCTTTGGCGCGCTGATTCTCAATTATATAGGTAGTTGCGCTACGAACGGCTGAATGGTGTAGAGACGCGACACTTCGCGTCTCCTGAACAGCTGAAACTGGCCAACTAGCTAAACAACATCCGCGACGATTAGACGCGAAGTGTCGCGTCTAATCGTCGCTCTAAATCAAACGTTTTCTTCTATGACCACCGCCGAACTGCGTCGCTATGACCGCCACATTCGTCTGCCGGAAATCGGGTTGGAAGGCCAGCACAAGCTGAAAGCTGCCCGTGTGCTCGTAGTAGGTTGCGGTGGCCTAGGTTGCCCGGTACTCCAGTACCTAGCTGCCGCTGGCGTAGGCAACCTAGGGTTGCTCGACTTCGACACAGTAGACGAAACCAACTTGCAGCGCCAGGTGCTTTACACCACGGCTGATGTCGGCCGGTCGAAAGCGGAAGTAGCAGCGGAAAAACTGCGGGCGCAAAATTCGCTCATCAGCGTGCAGTCGCACCTAACTCGGATAACCGCGGCTAATGCCCGTACGCTGCTGGCTGACTACGACATAGTAGTCGATTGCTCCGACAACTTTGCCACACGCTACTTGCTCAACGATGCCTGTGTGTTGCTCGGTAAGCCGCTGGTGTTCGGCGCGATTTTCAAGTTTGAAGGGCAAGTAACTGTCTTCAATTACCAGGGCGGGCCTACCTACCGCTGCCTCTTCCCCGAGCCACCGGATGAGTCACCCAATTGCTCCGAAATTGGGGTGCTAGGTGTGCTTCCGGGTATAGTGGGTACGTTGCAAGCCAACGAAGTCGTCAAGCTCATCACCGGGGTAGGGGAGGTGCTGAGCGGCCGATTACTCATCTTGGATGCGTTGCAACTCGCTTTTACTACGTTTTCTTTTGAAGCTATTTCGTCTAATCAGGTGCCTAGGGACCTAGTTGATTATCAGAGTGTCTGTGAAACGGATACGGTGCCAGAAGTCACGGCCGACGAGCTGAAGCACTGGCTTGGAGAGCAGGCAAACCTACTATTGCTTGATGTGCGTGAAGAGCACGAGTACACCGCGTACAACATCGGTGGGCGCTTAATTCCGCTAGGACAACTCGCGGCAGCTTTGCCTACTCTGGAGCGCACTCAACCTATTGTGGTGCACTGCGCCAGCGGCCGCCGTAGCCAACAAGCTGTGCGGTTGCTACAGACGCACGGCTTCGAACAAGTCGCCTCTTTGCGCAATGGCTTAGCTGATTTCTGATTTGATAGCTCGGAAGGCTGCCACCGGATCGGGAGCCTGCCACACGGCGCCGAGCACCGCCGCACCCGCGAAGCCCAGGTCTCGGGTAGTGGCTATGGTATCGGCGGTGATGCCGCCAAGCGCAAGAACTTGCGGCGTATACTGCTGCCGATACTGTAAGTTTTGCAGTTCCTCTCGCAGCAGACCTAGGTCGAAGGCGCTGCTGTAGCCTGCTTTGCTGATACTGTCGAAAATTGGGCTGAGCAGCACGTAGTCGTAGCCGTGGCGGTGCTGCTGCACTTCCTGAAGCGTGTGACAGGAAGTAGATAACGTTTGCCCTGGCTGGCGTGCGCTAGGTTGCCAACTAGCGCGCGCCCAAGCTGGTAGATGCAAGCCATGTAGCGCGTAGCGTCTTGCCAGCGCATAGTGCGAGTGCAGCACCATGCGTGGGTGAAAAACTGCTGGTATCGCCTGCAAGTATTCTTCCACACGCGCCTCGTGCCAAGCAGGCTTGCGCAGGTGAAACAACGCCAGCCCGGCTTCGAACAGCCGGATCAGCACCGCAACTTCCTCTGGGCTTTCCTCTGGTGGAGAAATAATCAAAAGCTTGAACCGCATATAAGCCAAGTACTTACTTGTGCTCTGGCAAGCGAGCAATAATGCCTGTTGGTAGGGCGCGGAGCTTGCGAGTATTGTAGTCGAAGCACAACATGCCGGTTTTGGCTCGCGCAATTTCGCGGTCATCTTGTGCTTTTACCCAGTATGCTACGTCGAAGCCGTATTTGTTTAAGTCAGCGGCGGCTAGTTGAATGTGGAGCACGTCGCCGTGGAAAGCTTCGCCTTTGTATTCAATAGCAACGTCGGCCATAATGAGACCTAGCTGTGTTTCGGGCTCAAACTCCGGCAAGCCGATGTGTTGCAGAAATTGCACCCTAGCTTCGTGTAAGATGCTGAGCAGCGCATCGTTGCCGAGGTGGGCGCCGTAGTTGAGGTCGGTGATGCGGACGGGAATCTTGACCGTGAATAAGAATGTCTCGGGGAGGGCTACTTTTACGCGGGCCATGTTATTGTATGGTTTCTACTGGTCTGTTAGGTTGAGGCAACGCAGCATCTCGCCGGCAATAGTAACTTTCAAGCGTCAGCACTAGCCTGGCAGGCGAAATGCTGCTTGTGCTGGTCTGATGTTCTAAACGAAAAAAACGAATGCAAGTAGAAGTTCGCACCACCCAAGACGGCTCCAGCACACTCTATGTGCCGGCCCTGGATGAGCACTACCATTCTACGCACGGAGCTGTGCAGGAGGCAGTGCACGTGTACCTAGGTGCTGGATTGGAGCCAGCTATGGCGAAAGGCAAGAGTCCGGTGCGGGTGTTAGAGATTGGGTTTGGTACGGGGCTGAACGCGGTGCTGACTTTGCAGCGCAGCCTCACGGCTACCGTTGCCGTCGCCTACGATACTGTAGAAAAATACCCGCTGGCGCCCGACGTCATCAGCAGCCTTCAGGCGGAGCGCTACTTGCTGAATCCGGAGTTACTAAGCTTGTATGAGCAACTGCACACTGCCGCTTGGGATGAGGCCGTGCCGCTGCTGCCGCGCTTTCTGCTGCGCAAGATTACGGGCGCTTTGCAGGAAACGCACCTAGCTTCCAATCACTACGACGTCATCTACTTCGATGCTTTTGCCCCTGAAAAGCAGCCCGATATGTGGACGGAAGAGGTGTTTGCCCAACTTTACGAAGCTGCCGCACCGGGCTGCCTGCTCACGAGCTACTGCGCGAAGGGTAGCTTCCGACGCAGCCTGAAAGCAGCCGGTTGGCTCGTAGAAAAACTGCCTGGCCCCGCGGGCAAACGGGAAATGACTCGAGCCAGCAAACAGTAGGCTGTTTGCTGCAAGCCACGCATTTGCCGCTGCAAATTCAGGATGCAGAAAACTAAACTATTGGACAAGTAATTTATAACCACTAGACATCTGACCTTAGCACCACTTGATAAGCCATGTCAATAGCCTCAGAAAGCGACCTGCTCGGAATGCAGAAAATCAGCGAAGCGGTGGGCTTAACGCTGAAACACATGCGGGAGTATGCCCGGCCGGGCATGACGGCAAAACAGCTGGATGACTACGGCGGGCAGCTGTTGCAGGAGCTAGGTGCCAAGTCGGCGCCCCGCCTGACGTATAATTTTCCGGGCTGGACGTGTATCAGCGTAAATCAGGAAGTGGCGCACGGTATTCCGTCGGCTCATAAAATCTTGAAAGAAGGTGACTTAATCAACATTGACGTGTCGGCGGAGCTAGATGGTTTTTGGTCTGATAACGGCGGCTCCTTCGTGCTAGGACAAGACCACCAGAAGCATCAACCGCTCGTGGAGGCGTCGAAGCGCATTCTGCAAAAGGCAATTTCGCAGATCAGAGGCGGCGTGAAGATTGCGGAAATTGGTCGCCTGATTGAAAACGAAGCGCGAAAGTCGGGCTACAAGGTGATTCGCAACCTCGCCGGGCACGGCATCGGCCGAAGCTTGCACGAAGCGCCGCACGATATCCTCAACTGCTACGATGGGCGCAACCGGGCCCGCTTCAAGAAGAACTCGGTGGTAGCCATCGAAACGTTCATCTCCACGGCTTCCAGCTACGCCGAGGAGCAGCAGGATGGCTGGACGCTGCTGGGCAACCGCGGCGGCTTTGTGGCCCAACACGAACACACGCTGGTCGTTACGAATGGCAAGCCCCTCATCCTGACCGCCATGAACGGCATTTGGGAGTAGCCGCAAATTTGCCGCAAACCTAGCTGCCGGACCAGGTGCCTGACCTAGGACTCCGCCTTCCCGCATTCTGCGTATGTTGCAGAAGCTATGAGTCGTAAATTTCTTGAAACGGAAAGCCCGAAGTGGGTGGAGCAGGGCATCATCAATGCCGAGCAGCAGCAGCGGCTGCTCGGGCTCTACCCGCCCGATGAAAAGGCTATCGGCTTGCTGCCCCTGCTTGGTAGTTTGCTGGTGGGCCTGAGCGCCTTGAGCTTGATTGCCGCTAACTGGCAAGGGCTGCCGGAAACGGTGCGGCTGGGCATTCTGCTGAGCGCGCTGGCCGGGAGCTATGCCGCGGGCGAGCATTTTTTGCGCCGCGGCAACCATTCCCTCGGCATTGGGCTGACGGGCCTAGGTCTGATCCTGTTCGGCGCTTCTATCATTCTGGTCAGCCAGATGTACCAGCTCATCGGCTACGACGTTACGGGGCTTGTGGCCTGGGCCGTGGCCGCTACCGCCCTCACGTACCTGTATCAGAGCCGGGCGCTGTTCATCATGACGGTGGTTATCAGCTGCATTGTGCAGGGCTACAACACGGGTCAGCTCGGCGCTTTCAGCTACGCCACGGCCGCTTTTACCGCGCTGAGCCTAGGTTATTACTGGTGGCGCCACCCCGATGCACTTCTTAGCACCGTGCTGGCAATAGGTTTGCTCTGGCAGGCGGGCTTGCTGGTGAGCTTTCTGCACATCAAAATCACCTGGTTCTTTGTGGGTGCCATGCTGATCTACACGCTCGGCGACTGGCAAAACGACCGGCCGGCGGGCCGCGCCATGCAGGGGCCGCCGATAGCGGCGGCGTTCCTGTTTATGCTAGGGCTGGCGGTTTTTGGCGAAGCAGGCAGCTACACCGATATGCTCCGGCCGCCGCTACTGGCGTACCTGGCTGCCCTGGGAGCAGTGTTTGGGTTATCATTAGTGGCTAAGCGCAAGCGCGGCCGCCTCGGTGGCGCCACCGATTGGCTGCTGCTGCTGCCCGGCTTCTACCTGCCCGGTGGGCTGCCGCTGGCTATTGCTGCGCTGGTGGTGCTGTATGCCTACACCGGCACGCTGCTCTGGCGCGCCCACCAGGAGCAAAACTCCGACCGCGTAACCCTCGGCACTGTGCTGTTCATCCTGACCACCGCCGTGGCCTACTTCAAGCTGACCTGGGGCTTCATGGATAAGTCGCTGTTTTTCCTGCTGGGCGGCGTGTTGCTGCTGGGGCTCAGCTGGTATCTGCAACGGCGGGCTGCCCAAACGCTGGCCTCTTCTGAGCCAACCGACAAACCTAGGTCTTAACTGCGCATGGCCACTCCGCTCCCCTCAAATCATCGGCGTTGGGTGCTGCTGCTCGTGGCAGCGCAGATGCTGTTTATCCTAGCCGTAGCCGCCGCCGGGTACGCCACCACCGCATACGGCCGCGTGGTTACGCTCCGCACGCTGCCCGTCGACCCGCGCGACCTGCTCTACGGCGACTACGTGCGGCTGAACTATACCATTAGCCAAGTGCCCATTTCGCTGTGGCAGGAAACTACGTTGCCGCGTCGTCGGCAGGCGGTGTACGTGGTACTGCGGCCGGCCGGTGAGGCGTACGAGGCCGTGCGCGTCTACGCTCAGGAGCCCACCGAATTGCCCGCCGATCAAATTGTGCTGCGCGGCTGGATCGAAGACCGGTATCGGCGCAGCCTGCACATTCGCTACAACCTGGAGCGCTACTACGTGCCCGAAGGCAAAGGCAAAGAGCTGGAGCGCAAAGGACGTCATCACAACATGTTAGTGCGCGTGAGCATCGCCCCGTGGGGCCAGGCCAGGATTACGGAAGCGCAGGTGCTGCCCTAGGTTTTACAAATCTTGTTGAGCCGCTCCGTAGCCCAGGGTTTAAACCCTGGGCTATTGAGTGAAAGATGCTATTTACAACCCATTTTGCTTCAGCAATTCCCGATCAGTCCGATCAAGGTCAACCAGTGCATATTTCTTTTGGTTGGTGATGCTCATCTCATCCAGCGCATCCACCAGGTTCTGGTAAGACGCTTCATTCGTAGGCTTAATAAGCACAACTGAGCCGGGTTTCCGGTGCTGCCGATCCAGTAGCAGCTGCCGCAATCCTTCTGACGCAAACGAAGTAGTGTGCAGCTCGGGCTGCGAGCGAGCATCGTTCACCCCATAGAAGTAATGCACTTGGTTGTGCTTACCTAGGATGAGCGTAAGGGCTTTGCTGGCGGGGATTTCGGAGCTGTGCTCATCTGGTTTGGGCATGTTCAGCGTCATCACGGTCGGCTTGCTGAACGTGGTGGTGAGCATGAAGAACGTGAGCAGCAGGAAAGCTAGGTCTACCATCGGCGTCATGTCGAGGCGGAAGCCCACTTTGCGGGCGCGGGGTTTGCCGTCTTTCGCGGCGGAAGCGGAGGGCTGGATTTCGGCCATATTGGTGAGTTGGTTGAGGTGAAAGATATTGGTACTCACCCAACGTAGCCACTTGCCACCGTATTGCTTTATCAATATATAACCTAGGTATAGCGGTTCATCAACCAAGGCCTAGGTTGTTAGATCGGTACTGCCAAACCGCCACACCCGCTCCGGCGTGATGCACGCGTGCAGCGGCATATCACCCGCCCAAGCATCGACAATGCGCTCAACGGGTGGCTCTAAGCTCAAACCAACTCGCAGCGCTTTCGGCCGGCATTCCAGCAAAAATCGGTCGTAAAACCCTTTCCCGTAACCTACCCGGTGACCTAGCTCATCGAAAGCCAGCAGCGGCAGCAACACCGCATCGAAGGCTGCGGGCGCTACTTCCGTCGCCCCAACCGGCTCGGGAATATGCCAGCGGTTTTCTGCCAGCGGTGTTGCGGGGGTAAGATGATAATGGCGCAGGCTAACCGTATCCGGCTGCACAACGGGCACCGCCAGTTGCATCGGCAGCTGCTCGCGCCATACCCGCTGGATAATCAGCCATGTATCCGGCTCATTCTGAGAGGTAACCGGTAGAAACAAGTGTAGCCACTGCCACTTCGTTACTTCAAAATGACGAAACAGCTGCTCGCACAGCAGCTTGCTCCGGGAGGCTAGCTCCTCGGCTGCTAAAGCACGACGGCGAGCTAGCATCTGTCGGCGGAGGTCGGCTTTGCGCACGCTATTCTTCCTCCAGAATAGCAAACTGCAGCGCCAGCGGCTCAAACGCCTCTAACAACTGCGACACAAACTGCGGATTGTTAATCAGAATGGACAGCACATTGTCTTCACGCTCTTGCAGGCTGCCGCCAGGGAATAGCTTGTCTTTCAGCGCGGTAAGCTGCGAATAAGCCGTTTCGTGCTTGGCTTCGGCGGCTTTGCTCAGGCGCTTTTCCAGGCCTGTCACGCCGCCAGCCACTTTCTGCGCTTCAGCGGCCACGGTCTTCACCAGGGTTGGGTCGAGGCGCTGGGCCAGGTCGGATATCTCTTTGAAGATGGTCGCAAGTGCCTGCTGCTGAGCAGCCAGGCTCACTTCTTCCTGACCAAGAGCGGCGCCTACTTGCTTCTTCAGCTCGGACAGCGGCTTAAACAAATCGACTGGTGTCAGACCTAGCTTGCGGAGCTTGCCCGCGTTAGCGCGACCTAGGTACAGGGCAGAATTGCGCGGCAGCAGGATCGGGAAAGGCATCCCGTTATCGGCGAATACCTGTTTGAGCTGAAACCAGTAAGCGACTTCCGCACCGCCACCCACGTAGCACAGGTTCGGTAGCAGAATCTCTTGATACAGAGGGCGCAACACTACGTTCGGGCTAAACTGCTCCGGGTGCTGCTGGGCTAGGGTTAGCAGCTCTTCCTGGCTGTAACATCGGCTGGTGTTGCGCACCGCAATACAGTCGTCCTCGGGTTCCAGTCGCTCCCGTTTGCCTTCTTCCGTGATGAAGAACAGATTGATTGGCCGTGAGTAAACCTGGGGCTTGTAGCCGGCCTCTTCCAATTGATCATCAGTAACTTGCACGGCCTGGTTCGAAGCTTGCTCCCGAATTTCACGCTCCAATACAGGCACGAAGGTCTGCTTCAGCGCGGCATCGTCGCCATCAAGGCTGACCAAACCTAGCTCCCCAAACAGCGCGTGCGTGAGCTTGCGCGTCGCCTCCGTCAGCGTCGCCGATTCACGATATGCTTCGTGGAATAACGCTGGCACATCAGCGGGCAATTGATCCAGAATAGCTTCTGCCAGGCCACCTAGATTTAAGCGCCCTACCGGCCCACCGATGTTGTCGGCCGCCCATTCGTAGCGTTTGCCGAACAGGTTGAAGTGGTTGATTTCGGCAAAATCGTGGTCTTCCGTCGCCATCCAGTACACCGGCACGAAATCGTACTGCGGGTAGCGTTCCTTCAACTGCTGACACAACTTAATGGCCGTCACGATTTTATAAACAAAGTACAGCGGTCCGGTGAGCAAGTTCAGCTGATGCCCGGTAACTACCGTGAACGTAGTGTCTTTTTCCAGCAGACCTAGGTTGGCCGCTACGCTGGGGTGTACATCAGCCAGGCTGGCGTATTGCTCCCGCAGCGCCGCAACCAGGCGCTGACGCGCCTCGGGCGAGTAGGCTTGCTTCTTCTCCTCAATCTGAGCCTCAAACGCTTCCAGCGTTGGAAAGCGCTGATAATAAGGCTGGAGCGCTGGGTGCTGAGCCAGGTAATCCGTAAGCAGCGAGGAAAAAGCGCCGGTTGTTTTATAGTCGAGGTGATGAAGAGGCATGACGAAAGTCAGAGGGTGCAGGTGCAAAAGTCCGCAAAAAAAAAGCAGACCCGCGTTGGGTCTGCTTTTGCAACGGGTTCCAAGCAGAACCCGCGAGTGTCGTAAATGTTCCTTCGAGCGGTTGTAGCGCGGAGCTAGCTTACACCAGCGTGCCGTACAAGTCGAAGTCCGAGGCGTCATTGATCTGCACCGTGGCAAAATCTCCGATGCGCACGTACGTATCAGGCGTGGCGGGCACCAGCACTTCGTTGTCTACTTCGGGCGAGTCGTACTGCGTACGACCCACAAAGTAGCCGCTCTCTTTGCGGTCAAAGAGTACTTTGTAGGTCTGACCTACTTTTTCCTCGTTCATTTCCAGCGAGATACCTTGCTGAAGCTCCATGATCTGGTCGGCGCGGTCCTGCTTCACCTCGGCGGGCACGTTGTCTTCCAGCGTATACGAATGGGTGCTTTCCTCGTGCGAGTAAGTGAAGATACCTAGCCGGTCGAAGCGCGTTTGGGCCACGAAATCATACAGCTCCTCGAAATCCTGCTGCGTCTCGCCGGGGTGACCGGCAATCAGCGTCGTACGCAAAGCAATGTCCGGCACGCGCTGGCGGATGGTATCCACCAGCTCAATCGTGCGGCGCTTCGAGATGCCCCGACGCATGGTTTTCAGCATGTTATCCGAAATATGCTGCAAGGGCATATCCAGGTACTTGCAGATGTTCTCGCGCTCAGCCATCACATCCAGCGCATCCAACGGGAACTGCGACGGATAGGCGTACTGCAAACGAATCCAGTCGATGCCGGGCACGTCGGAGAGGTGGCGCATCAGGTCGGCCAGCTTCCGCTCGCCGTAGTGTTGCAGGCCGTAGTAGGTGAGGTCTTGGGCAATGAGAATCAGCTCCTTAGTGCCCATGCTGGCGAGGCGCTTGGCTTCGCGTACCAGATCCTCAATCGGCCGATCAACGTGCTTGCCGCGCATCAGCGGAATGGCGCAGAACGAGCACGGGCGGTTGCAGCCTTCCGCAATCTTGAAGTAAGCGTAGTGCTTGGGCGTCGTAATCAGCCGCTCGCCTACCAGCTCGTGCTTGTAGTCAGCGTTGAGCACCTTCAGCATCTGCGGCAGCTCCAGCGTACCGAAATAAGCATCAACCTGCGGAATCTCCACCTCCAGGTCGTCTTTGTAGCGTTGAGAGAGGCAGCCAGTTACGTACAACTTTTCCAAGCGGCCGGCTTCCTTCTCGTCGGCGTAGCGCAAAATAGTATCAATGCTTTCCTGCTTGGCATTATCGATAAAGCCGCAGGTATTGATAATCACAATGTTAGCGTCGGACTGCTCGGCTTCGTGTGTTACCTCGAATTGGTTGGCTTGTAGTTGCCCCATGAGAACCTCCGAGTCGACCACGTTCTTCGAGCAACCTAGGGTAATGACGTTTACTTTATTGGCCTGCTGGCTTCTAACTTTCACAGTACTGCTGAATTGATATGATTTGAGCTAAGGCTGAGAACAGAAAACTAGTTCCCTCCTTGTTGCAAGGTGAGAACTAGTTTTTACCGATAGCAATAGCTTTTACTGCTTGGAAAACAACGAGTTGACAAACGTGCGACGGTCGAAAAGCTGCAAGTCGGTCATCTTTTCGCCCACCCCGATGTAGCGCACGGGGATGTTGAACTGGTCGGAGATGCCAATAACCACACCGCCTTTGGCCGTGCCGTCGAGCTTGGTAATAGCCAGGGCCGAAACCTCGGTGGCCTTGGTAAATTCTTTGGCCTGTAAAAAAGCATTCTGCCCGGTGCTGCCATCCAGTACGAGCAGAACTTCGTGCGGCGCATCCGGAATCACCTTCTGCATCACGCGCTTAATCTTCGATAGCTCGTTCATGAGATTCACCTTGTTGTGCAGGCGGCCGGCGGTGTCGATAATCACTACATCTGCCTGCATCTCAACGCCTTTCTGCACCGCGTCGTAGGCGACGGACGCCGGATCGGTGTTCATGCCGTGCGAAATAACCGGTACCCCCACGCGCTGCCCCCAGATAATCAGCTGGTCGACAGCGGCGGCCCGGAACGTATCGGCGGCACCTAGCACCACCTTCTTGCCGGCCGAGTGGAAGCGGTGGGCTAGCTTACCAATGGTCGTGGTTTTGCCCACGCCGTTCACCCCAACCACCATAATCACGAAAGGCGCGCCGGTGTTGTCCGGTCGCTCCAGCACGGCCGTTGAGCCGGAGTTGTTATCCGACAGCAGGTCGGCAATTTCTTCGCGCAGAATGCGGTCCAGCTCGCCGGTGCTCACGTATTTGTCGCGGGCCACCCGATCTTCGATGCGCTTGATAACCTTTACAGTAGTATCAATGCCCACGTCGGCATGCACGAGCACGCCTTCCAAGTCGTCGAGCACTTCTTCGTCGACCTTAGATTTGCCGACAACAGCCTTGCTGAGCTGGTTGAAGAAGCTGGTTTTGGTCTTTTCCAGACCTCTATCCAGCGACTCCTGCTGCTCCTTGCTTTCCTTGTCCTTCTTGAAAAAGTCGAAAAGTCCCATGTAGTTCGGGGGTAGCGCGAAGCTCCAGCTTCGCGTGTCGTTGCTGAGAGTGAACGACCAATGTAACAGCTAGGAGCTAGCCGTTCAACGATGCGCGAAGCTGGAGCTTCGCGCTACAACGCAAAAAAGTCCCACGCTGGCGGGACTTCTTCACTTCAGGTAAAACGCCATCAGGCGAAGCCTACTTGACTCCGGTGGTCAGGTACTCCTGAACTTTGTCAACGGGCACCATTTCCTCGCGGAACGTGTAGGCGCCAGTCTTGTCAGATTTCACGGCGCGAATGACTTTTGCCCAGTCTTTGCCCGTTGCGGTTTTCAGGGTTGCTACTACTTTCTTAGCCATTGCTCAGCTTACTTGATTTCCTTGTGAACGGTCATCTTCTTGAGCACGGGGTTGAATTTCTTCAATTCGATGCGCTCAGGCGTATTCTTACGATTCTTCGTGGTAATGTAGCGCGAGGTACCCGGCTGTCCCGAGTTCTTGTGCTCGGTGCACTCGAGGATTACCTGCACCCGGTTTCCTTTCTTAGCCATCTCGACTGGGTTTTTTGGATTAAGGACTGCAAAGGTACGGCGTTTTTTGAAATTATCAAATAGTCAGCCGGCTATGTACTTTATTTATAAGCTGCTGGTTCTCTGAAACGCACGTACTCGGCACCTGACGGCTCAGGCAGGCACCTAAAAAAGCGGCAACGAAACGAGCAGCTACATCCGAGGATGCGGGCTTGTTCCGTTGCCGGTAAAGCGGTCAGGAGAAAGCGGCTTGTATAAGACCTAGGTCTTGCGCTGCGAAGCTCCTGAAGGGAAAGCTAGTAGACGATGAAGCCTTGCTCCTTGGCCTTCTTCAACACGGCCATGATGCCGTTCTTGTTGATGGTACGGATAGTAGAGGCAGCAACTTTCAACGTTACCCAAGCATCTTGCTCCGGAATGTAGAAGCGCTTTTTCTGCAAGTTCGGGTAGAACTTACGCTTGGTTTTGTTGTTGGCGTGCGAAACGTTGTTGCCTACGCGGGTACGCTTGCCGGTCAGATCACAAACTCGGGCCATGATATTTAGAGACTTAGAGGTTTCAATGCTGGAAAAAGGGACGCAAATATCGGTAAAAGTCTGACAAGACCAAACTCCTAAGCTGAAAAATAGCAGGTTAGCTAGGTTGGAAGCTCAAGAACGCGGCTTTTTTTCCTTGCGAAATCCCCACGGACAGTGCCGACAGCCGCTTTGGCAGCAGTAGCCGCGCCGCAAATGATATTGCTCGGTGAAGACTATATAACCTTCCGGCGTGAGGTAATAATCACCGGGTTGCAGCGGTTGCGGCGTGACGTTGGGCATAATAGAAGGCCGCAAGATACAACCTGACGCGAACTTAGGAACGCTATTTGGATGGAGCCGCGCCAGTACTATCTGCTTAAGGTAAAGCAGCTTTTATCGTATCCGACGGCTTCAGTATATGGTTAAAATTATACTAACAGGTGCTTTTATCCTGGTAGCGAGTGTTTGTAGTTCCGCGCAGCAGTGCCTTGCTGATAAGCCAGTGCTAACAGCGCACGCTGATTTGCCTGAGATGGAACAAGCTATCCGGGTGAAAAAACAGCTTGATGCAGTCATCGCTGCGCCAATACTGCGGGCCCACCGCTCATTGCCCCACACCAAGCAACGCTACCTGCTCGGTCTTGAATCGGATGAGAAGCTTCTCCTGACGGCTCGCATTTTCGACAAAAGCGGTGTGTTCGAGCAGGTGTTTGCGGAGGTACAGGATTGGTCGCGTGATTCTATAACTGCGGTAATCGTCAGTGATTTAGATACAGTCAGGGAATACCAGGAAGGACAGGTTATCACGTTCTCGGAGAAGCACGTACTGGACTGGATTATTACCCGGTCCGACGGTTCGGAAGAGGGAAACTTCGTTGGTAAATACATCGCTAGTCTTCAGCAGTAAAGCTAGCTATACATTCAGAGTTCTACTTTGGAATGTTCTTCAAGTCCTGAAGTGAGCCGCTGCTCTGAAATTTTACTTTGCTGTCTTTGGGGTTCTGCTTGCCGGCCGCTACCGTGATGGTGCCGGTTAGGTTGTAAGGTGTCTTCTTGGCTTTAAACAAGGTTTTGAACGCCACTTTCGGCATGGCTTTGGGCTCAAATTTCACGTGGATGGGCATCAGCTCGGTGCCACGCTTGCGGAAGGATACGTCCTTGGTTTCCACGCCTTTCACCTGCATGTCGTCGCTGATACGGAAGTCGTAGGCGACATTCTTCACGGTGAAGGGGAAGGGGTTGTAGTTAGTCACTTTGATGGTGATGGTGGCTTGGCCGTCCTTCAAACCTAGGTGAGTCACGTCGATGTCGGCAATTTCGAAGTGCGGCAGTTTCGGCACGTAGATGCGCTTGCTGACCCGCACCGGAATCTTCTCGGTGCCGAGCAGCGGCAGATGCGTGTACATATCCATCGTCATGGCCACGTCGACACAGTCGCGCTGGATGGATTTTATCTTGTGCGCCACCTTGCTAAGGTCCATGTTCACGGGAATGCTGAGCGTGCTCATACCACTGCTTTGCACCACCGTCGGCTGGTCTTTGGCCCCGCGACTGATGGCCGTGCCGTCGATGTAAGTCACGTAGCGGAAGCTGTCCACCTTCATCGTCAGGGGCACATTATTGCGGAGCTGCACGCGCATCTGGGCCTTCAGCGAATCGGGTGTGATGTTACCGGTCTGCATACTAACGTTGCTCAGGGTTGGGAGCAGGTCTTTGCCGCGGTTCGTTGCAAAATAGCCAACCACGCCGGCCACTACGAGCAGCAAAAGCAGGATCAAGAGGGTATTCCGGATGGGGTGACTTTTTCTACGGTAGTTGCGGTTGCTGGAGGAGCGGGAGGCCATACAGAGGGGATTATAGCAAACTAGGCACTGCGCCGGGAAAGCTAGGTTGAATGCGGTTGAGCTTCAGTGCTTTATTCGCTGTTGGTAGAGGTACGGGGCACAGCGTGTCTAGGGTTATTGTTGAGGTAGTGTAAAATTGAGTAGTCAGCCCTGCGTGCGCTTTTTCCGTAAGTTTGAGCCTACCGCTCTCGTAGCCCTTCCCACCAATTTACTCTTCTCTTTATGGACGCTACTTCTGCTACCGCCAGCCGCAGCCAGGCGATAATGGCTCTCGAAGACCGCTATGGCGCCCACAACTATCATCCGCTGCCCGTGGTGCTTAGCCGGGGCGAAGGCGTGCACCTGTGGGACGTGGAAGGCAAACGATACTACGATTTTCTTTCGGCGTACTCGGCTGTTAATCAAGGCCATTGTCATCCGCGCATCATCGGGGCGCTGACGGAGCAGGCGCAAAAGCTGACCCTCACCTCGCGGGCTTTTTTCAACGACCAACTCGGTGAAGCGGAAAAACAGCTCTGTGAATTATTTAACTATGACAAGGCGCTGCTGATGAACTCGGGCGCCGAAGCCGTGGAAACTGCCCTGAAGCTAGCCCGCAAATGGGGCTACCAGGAAAAGTGGATTGCCCCGAACCAGGCGCGCATTATAGTAGCTGAGCACAACTTTCACGGCCGCACTACGGGCATCATCTCCTTCAGCACCGACCGCGAAAGCACCGGCGGGTTTGGGCCGTATAACCCTGGCTATCAGGTGGTGCCTTACGATGACCTAGGTGCGCTGGAAGAAGCCGTGAAAGATCCGCACGTATGTGCTTTCCTCGTTGAGCCGATTCAGGGGGAAGCGGGGGTGATGGTGCCTTCGGAAGGTTACCTGGCCAAAGCCTACGACATCTGCCAGGCGCACAAGGTGTTGTTTATTGCTGATGAAATTCAGACAGGGCTAGGTCGCACGGGCAAGCTGCTGGCGACGGATTACGAAAGCGTGCACGCCGATATTCTGGTGCTGGGCAAAGCGCTATCGGGTGGCGTGCTGCCAGTGTCGGCGGTGCTGGCCCGCGACGAAATTATGCTCACCATCCAGCCGGGGCAGCATGGCTCCACGTTTGGCGGTAATCCGCTGGCCTGCGCCGTGTTGCGCGCCGCGCTGAACGTAGTGCAGGAAGAAAAGCTGGCCGACAATGCGGCAAACCTAGGTGAGCTATTCCGCGAACGGATGCGCCAGGTGCAGGCCAAGCGCCCGCAGGTAATTGAAGAAGTGCGCGGCAAAGGCCTGCTCAACGCAGTGGTTATCACGCCTTTCGAGGATGGTCGCACCGCCTGGGATGTGTGCGTGGCGCTGATGGAACGCGGCGTGCTGGCTAAGCCAACGCACGGCGACATCATTCGCTTTGCCCCGCCGCTGGTTATCACCGAAGAGCAGCTGCACGAAGCCTGCGACGTTATCGAGCAGGTCATCCTGGCTTTCTAGTTGCCGGCAACCTAGGTTTCAAACTCAGGCTCCACAAGCGCTTCATTCCTAATTGAGCGGGCTTCCCTACGATGAGCAGTCCGCTTTTCGTTACCCGCATGATCATATCTACTCCGAGTCGCTTTCTGGCCTTGATTATCCTGACGCTACTGGCCAGCTGCCGCAGCGAACAGGCTATGTTTCAGCTTACAGCCCCGCGTGAGCAACAAACTGCATTCGCAAATAAGCCGGAGCCTTTGCCGGCCGCTGAACCTAGCTTATCAGCGGTAGAAAAGCACAGTGCTAAGCCGTTGAACGTTGTTGTGCCGCGCCGCGAAGCTAGGTTGCCAAGAACGGCGAAAGCCAAAGCGGCTCAATTCTTAAAGCAGCGAGCCACAGTAGCCAGCCGCACAATGCGCCCAAAGCTGGTAAATAAACCGAACACTGCCGCGCGGCGTGGCGTGCGGGAAGAAGGGGAAGGCAAACCGGCGCTGCTGGTGCTGGGGATTGTGCTAGTTGTGGCCGGTGTGGTAGCTGGATTCCTGATTGGCGGCGGTGCGGGCTTCTTTGTGGGGCTGCCGATTGGCCTGCTGGGTTATTTCTTCTTTATGAAGGGCTTGTTGGGGCCTAATGCCTGGCTGGAAGTGGCGAATGAGCTGTTTCAGCTGTAACCGATCTGTCATTCCGAGCTAAGCGAGGAATCTGAGTAGCGTTGCTGCATCATAAACTCAGGTTCCTCGCTTAGCTCGGAATGACAGCTGTTTAAAATCGCCTTTGTGGCAACCTTACCTTTGCCGGCGTTGTTCTCCCCGGTTGAATCTTCTGAATGTAGTATGGCTATTATCCCCACGCACCGGCCTCGGCGCAATCGTAAGTCGCAGGTAATTCGAGACTTAGTACAGGAAACTACGCTTTCCGTTCACGACTTTATCTACCCGATCTTCATGATCGAGGGGCAGAACCAGGTTATTGAAGTAAAATCAATGCCGGGTATTCACCGCTTTTCGCCCGACCGCATCATCGACGAAATTGGCGCCTGCGTTGAGCTAGGTATCAAATCCTTCGCGCCGTTTCCGGGGCTGGAAGACAGCGTGAAAGACCGCCTTGCCCGCGAAAGCGCCAACCCGAACGGGCTTTATCTGCGCACCGTCGCCGAAATCAAGCGGCAGTTTCCGGAAGTTGTGCTCATGACCGACGTGGCTATGGACCCGTACTCCAGCGACGGCCACGACGGCGTAGTGGACCCCGAATCCGGCGAAATCCTGAACGATTCCACCCTAGAAGTACTCGGCCAGATGGCACTGGCGCAGGCCCGTGCCGGCGCCGACGTTATTGCGCCCAGCGACATGATGGATGGCCGTGTGGCCTTCATCCGCGACGTGCTCGACAGCAACAGCTTTAGCAATGTGAGCATCATGAGCTACACGGCTAAGTATGCCTCGGCCTTCTACGGTCCATTCCGCGACGCCTTAGACTCAGCGCCCAAGAAAGGCGACAAGAAAACCTACCAGATGAACTACGCCAACCGCCGCGAAGCGCTGCGGGAGCTAGCTCTTGACGAGCAAGAAGGTGCTGATATGGTAATGATTAAGCCCGCGCTGAGCTACCTCGATATCATCCGCGAAGTGCGCAATGCCACCACGCTGCCCGTTACGGCCTACAACGTGAGCGGCGAATACGCGCTGGTGAAAGCTGCCGCCCAGAACGGCTGGGTCGACGGTGAAAAAACTATGATGGAAGTGCTCATGAGCATCAAGCGCGCCGGTGCCGATGCCATCCTGACCTACTTTGCCAAGGAAGCGGCTGCCGTGCTGAAGCGCGGTTAAAAGTAGCGACTGGCTGATTTTTTGCCATTGGGCAAACTCTGTGGTGTGAGCCGCAGGGTTTGCCCAATTTTATTTATATCTGATTCTTAAGTGCGCCGATGTTTACGCGTTTTTATCAATATGCTCTCGTAGCTAGCTTGGTGGGGTATAGCTTCAGCGTAACGGCACAGGCACAGTCAGTTAAAAGCCGCACGCCGCCCCCGAACATCTACCAGGCGGTGGACACGAAGATGCGGCAGCTGCCCGACTCCGCTACGCACACCGTGGGCGGGCTGGCGCGCTACATCAACGCCTCGTTCTCAACGGAAGCGGATAAAGCTAGGGCGGCGTTTGTGTGGGTAGCCCGCAACATTCGCTACGATGTAGAGAATCAGTACATGCTTGAATTTCAACGAGAACCGGCAGTCGTGGTGCAGGAAACCTTGGCGAAGCGCACCGGGGTTTGCCGGCACTACGCCGAGCTATACAGCGCTCTGGCAAACCAAGCGGGCCTAAAGAGCTACGTGGTAGCTGGCTACGGCAGCCTGAAATCGGCGGTGGGCCACGTGTGGTGCGCCACCCGCATCGACGGGCAGTGGTACCTGATGGACCCAACCTGGGCCGCGGGCCACGTCTCAAATGATACGTTTGTGCCGCATCTGAGCAACGAGTACTACAAAGTGAAGCCCGCACGCTTCATTGAAACGCACATGCCTTTTGATCCGCTGTGGCAGCTGCTGCGGGCGCCCCGGACGCCGCAGCAGTTTCAGCAAGGAATTGTGCCCGCCGAGCCGAAGCCCGCGTTTGCCTTCGCCGATTCGGTGGCGCTGTACGAGCAGCAAACGCCCCTGCAACAGCTGCACGCCACCAACCGCCGGATAGAGCGTAATGGTGTAAGAAACGGATTGACTTTCAATTATTTGGCGAACAGCCGTCAGCAGGAAGAGAGCTGCCATATTGAAGCGTACAACGACGCTATGCAAGCGTTCAGCGAAGGCGCCAACAAGCTGAATTCCTTTATCGAATTCTTCAACCGGCAGTTTCAGCCCAAGAAAACCGACGCGCAGTTGCAGCAGCTACTACCGCCAATAGCTGCCGATTTTGAGCATTCGCGGGCGCTGCTGGCAACCGTGCACCTTCAGGGAGCCGAAAACCAGACCATTGTGAAGCAGTTTGAAGGCTCGTTGCAGGAAGCCGAAGCCAAGCTGCACAATTGTGAGGCCTTCATGGCGCATTACCTGCGCACGGGCAAGCTTTTGCGGCCCACGTTGTTCATGAATGTTAGTAGTATTGGCGGCCGTAATGAGATGATGCGCTGATTGCAGCATTAAGCTAACCATCTTTCACCTACTGACTTGAGTTACCACGCTTCTAACTTATCTTTACGCCGAGCTACCGCGGCTGATGTGCCCGGAATCCTGGGCCTTGTTCGGCGGGTAGTGCCGCTGATGAATGCCGCCGGCAACCTGCAATGGTCGGCTGATTACCCGAATGAGGCTGTTTTTCAGCGGGATATAGACCGGCAGCACCTGTGGGTAGCCGAGCTCGACGGTGAGTTGGTCGGCATAGCGGCCCTCACCAACGACCAGGACGAGGAATATATCCAAGCCGATTGGGATGTAACCGAAACTGCGCTGGTTACGCACCGGCTCGCCGTAGATCCCGCTGCTCAGGGCAAGGGCGTGGCGGCTGCACTGCTGAACAAAGCCGAAGACCTAGCCCGCGAGCAGGGCGTGCAGGTGCTGCGCGTCGATACCAACTCCGAAAACAAGGCCACGCAGCGGCTTTTTCCGAAGCTAGGTTACCGCTTTGCAGGCGAAATCTCGCTGGGGTTTCGGCCAGGCTTGCGGTTCTTTTGCTACGAGAAGCGGCTGGCCTAGCTAGGTTATAGCGCGAAGCTCCTGCTTCGCGTGTCGTTGAACGACAATCGTTGAAAAGCCACCGGTATTAGTCGTTCAACGATACGCGAAGCGGGAGCTTCGCGCTACATCGTTCTACACTCACTCCGGCACCGCGAAACTCTGCAAAGCAGCCAACTCCTGCTTGATCGTCTTCTCCCATTTTGCCTGCTTGGCTGCAAGCGTGCCGTACTGCGTGTCGACTCCGTAGTGCTGGCGGCGCTTGGCCGCGGCGGCCACAATCTGCTCTTCCGGGCCAGGTTTCCTGGCGGTTGAAGTGGCGGCGGTGGGCGTCTGAGTGGCTTGGCGCAGCTGGCGGGCGTAAATTTCCATGATGTCGAACAGCGTTTGCTGGAAGCGCAGCTGCTCCTGCACGTGCTGCCCAGGATTGATGCTGGAGGCGGAACGCACCATGTTGTTGCGCACGATAACCCGTTTTTGGTGCGTGTAGAGGTTGGTGCGCGTTTCGGTAGCAAGCTGAAACCCGGCTTTTCCTACTTTCCCTTTCTTCAGCTTAACGCCAAAGTCGCTGACGCTCAGGCGATGTTTGGCGCTCCACGATACCAGATCAGCCGCGGGGCTTTGAGCTTGACCAAAAGCAGTTATAAAACTGAATAATAAGGCAACGGTGCTTAGCAGTATCTTCATAAAACATGACTAGTGAAACAGGCGCGAGAAGATACAGCGGAAGGCTTTATAAAGCTTTGAAATTGTCGGTACACCCAAAGCAGGCTCACGGCAACTACTCCGCAAACGGCCACCGTTTCTGCTGCCGGCTCCAGAGCAGAAACGCTACAATGCCCGCGCTGATTACCGCCAGGCCGGAGAGCATAAACCTAGGTCCGGTGCTCCAAAAAACAGCCAGCCAGACCACCACGGCAACCACTACCGGCAGCGGATAAAGCGGCATCTGGAAGGGCAGGCCCTCCGTACCGCGTCGGCGCCGTAGTAGCACGAGGCCGATAGCTTGCCCCACAAACTGCACCAGAATGCGCATTGCCAGGATGGCGCTAATCACTTCGCCCAGCCGGAACAGCAGGCTGAACACGAACCCCACGCCACCCAGAATCAGGAGGGAGACGTGCGGGAACTGCTTGGTAGGATGCACTTTGGCAAAAAGCGGCAGAAACTCGCCATCGGCGGCGGCGGCGTAGGGGATGCGGGAGTAGCCCAGCAGCACCGCAAACAGCGACGCAAACGCCACCCACAGCACCAGCGCCGTGGCAAACTGCGCCGCCACCGGCCCGTAGATTTTCTCTACGAAGGTGCTGACAATGAACTCGGAATGCTGCGCCTCTTGCCACGGAATGACGGTGCCCACGCTCCAATTGAGTAGCAGGTACAAGGTCATAATCCCCAGGATACTCAGGAAGATGCTGCGCGGAATCAGCTTTTGCGGATTAATGACTTCGGCCCCTAGGTGGCACACGTTGTAATAACCTAGGTAGCTGTAGATTGTCTTGACGGCGGCCTGCCCCATGGCCGCGGAAAGCAGCACGCCGGGCAGCGCCGAAAAGCCGCCCGTGGGCAGCCACGCTACTGTGTGCTCGGCGTGCGTGACGCCGCCGAAAATCAGCCAGCCCATGAGCCCTAGCACACCAAACCACAGCATAACGCCCAGACGACCAATATCTTCGATGCGGCGGTAGAGCAGCGCAATCAGGGCCAGCACCACCACGCCCGATACCAGCTTGGGCTGCCACCACGCCGTGAGCGGCACTAGGTAGCCGAAGTACTGCGCGAAGCCGATGGCACCCGACGCCACCACCAGCGGCGCCTGTACCAGCGTTTGCCACACGTACAGAAACGACATCAGCCGGCCCCACTTCTGCTCGCCGTAGGCTAGCTTCAGGAAGCGGTAGGAGCCACCAGCGGCCGGGTAAGCCGCGCCCAGTTCCGACCAGATCAGCCCGTCGACGATGGCTAGGCCGGCGCCCACCAGCCACGCCAGCAGGAAGTACGGCCCCATGAAACCCATCACCAGCGGCAGGGTCACGAACGGGCCAATGCCCACCATGTCAATCATGTTCAGGGCGGTGGCTTGCACCAGACCTAGGTTGCGACGAAGGGTAGGCGCAGAAGAGTCGGCGTGCGGCATAGAGCGAAAGTAGGAGCGAAAGCCAGGTAGCCTGGCTACGAAAATGGGTATTGCAGAGTAAAAGCTAGGTACCCCCAAATATGTTCGGGTGCCGGAAATAACGGGTATTTTTTAGCTTAGCTGCCGTTGGAAGGAGGGCAGGAGCTAGCTTAGGCGTTCCAACCCCACTTCCACACCCTGCGTACCATAGCTCTGTAACACTACATTATGTCCGGACACTCCTCCTCCAAGTTTGCCATTTACGGGGCCATTGGGGCCAATATCGCCATTGCCATCAGCAAGTTTGTGGCGGCTTATTTCACCGGAAGCTCGGCCATGCTCTCCGAAGGCATTCACTCGTTTGTGGATAGCGGCAACGGCTTTTTGATCTTACTCGGTGTGAAGCAAAGCGAGAAGCCCGCCACCATTCAGCACCCCTTTGGTCGCAGCAAAGAGCTGTACTTCTGGGCCTTGATTGTGGCCGTGCTGGTGTTTTCAGTGGGCGGCGGCATGTCGTTCTACGAAGGCATCGAGCACCTGAACCACCCGGCGCCCATCACCGACCCGACCTGGAACTACGTGGTGCTAGGCTTGTCGATTGTCTTCGAAGGCATTTCCTGCACGCTGGCACTGAAAGCCTTCAACCAGGATCGGGGTGATATGGGCTTTCTTGAAACCCTGCGCCGCAGCAAAGACCCGTCGGTGTTTGCCATTCTGATGGAAGATATTGCCGCGCTGGTAGGGCTGGTGTTTGCCCTGGCCGGCGTATACCTAGGTCATGCTCTGAACAATCCGTACTTCGATGGTGCGGCCTCCATTCTGATTGGTTTGCTGCTGGTAACCGTAGCCATTTTCCTGATTTACAAAACGAAAGGCCTGCTCGTAGGCGAGGGCGTAGACGAAGAAACCCTGGCTTCTTTGCAGGAAATTGCCCGGGCGCAGTCCGGTGTGGAAAACGTGCGCCCCCCGCTCACCTCCTACCTAGGTCCGCACGATGTAGTACTGGCTCTGGACGTGCAATTCAGCCGCAACCTGACCGCCGTGCAGGTAGAGCAAACTATTGATGGCTTACAGGACGCTATTCGGGCAAAGCATCCGGAGTTTAAGCGCATCTTCATTGAGGCAAAGTCGCTGGGCCAAAAAGATCGTGCTGCAACTTTAGCCCGATAAGCTGATTAAGAATGGTACTTTGCTAGCGCTAAGCTCGGCAGGCGGTCCGCTGATCGGCTGCGAGTTGGTACCTTGTGTTTATTTTTTCCTGCACCATGCCGCGTCCTCAACACACCCTGAAATCTGATTTTGGCTCTAGCCCGTTCCAGGCTTTTTGGATGGGCGGCTACGAGTGCACCGACCAGCTGAACGCCTTCGGCAACCGGGTAGATTTTCTGAACGTGACCAACCACCTGGAGTTGCTTGATCAGGATTATCAGGATCTTAAGCCCTTCGGTATTGGCACCGTGCGCGAAGGTATCCGCTGGAGCTTCGTCGAAAAAACTCCGTACCAATACGACTGGAGCACCGTGCAGGTGTTGCTTGATGCGGGCAAGCGCCACGGCATCCAGCAGGTTTGGGACCTGTGCCATTTTGGCTACCCCGACGACCTCACGCCCTTGCACCCCATGTTCGCCCGGCGCTTCGCGGCGCTGTGCCGCGCCTTCGTCGACTTCTACCGCTCGCAGCGCCCCGACGACACGCTCATCGTGACGCCCATCAACGAAGTGAGCTTTATGTCGTGGCTCGGCGGCGATGCGCGCGGCACGTCGCCGTATTGCGTGGGGCAGGGTTGGGAGGTGAAGTATCGCCTGATGAAGGGCTACGTGGAAGGCGTGGCCGCCTTGCGCGAAGCCGATCCTAGCATCCGCATCCTGACTACCGAGCCGCTCATCAACATCGTGCCGCCGCCGTGGGCTGATGCGGAACACCGTCGTCGTATCGACGAATACCACCACCACCAGTTTCAGTCGGTCGATATGCTGGCCGGGCGCATGTGCCCCGAGCTGGGTGGTCGGCCGGAATTCGTTGATATCCTAGGTTTTAACTTCTACTACGACAACCAGTGGCAGCTTGATCCCTACGAGCGGATTCCGTGGGCAGAGGAGCCCGCCGACGCGCGCTGGCGCCCATTGAACGAGTTGCTGATGGCTGCTCATAAGCGCTACAACCGGCCAGTGGTTATCACCGAAACCAGCCACCCCGGCATCGACCGGCCTAAGTGGACCCGTATGATTGCCAAGGAATGTGCCCTGGCGCTGCGCAAAGGCGTGCCGTTGTGGGGCGTGTGCCTGTACCCCATCATCGACCGGCCTGACTGGGACCATCTCACGCCTTGGCATCAATCGGGCCTGTGGGACGCGGAGCTGCGTACCGACGGGCAGCCGCATCATCGGGTACTGTATGCGCCTTATGCGCAGGCACTACGGGAAGCCCAAGCCAAAGTAGCCGCCGCGGCAGTTCCCAAGAAAGTCCCCTCTTCGAAAGCTAGCCTTTCCTTGTCGTAACCTTGTATGAGCCAGTCAGCTGCCACCGCCGAGTTGCTTACCCACTTCCGTCGCGCCTTCACCGATTCGGTCCTGACGGCAGAGGAAGCGCGGGATTTGCGGCAGCGGCTGGCGGCGCACGGCTTACAAGGCAAGGAGCTGGAAGAGCTGCGCCGACAGTTGTTTGCCCTGGCTGAAGAGCGGTTTAATACCTTCAAGGACAAGAAGATGGTGGAGTGGCTGGCGGCTGCCAGCGCCTTGTTGCTGCCACCTGCCGAGCCGCAGGCAGCCCACTCAGAAGTGTTCTTTAGCCCCGGCACGGCGTGCCTGGACGCTATTCTGGCGTTCATCAACCATGCCGCGCATCGGCTGGATGTGTGCGTATTCACCATCTCCGACGACCGAATTGCGGAGGCGCTGCTGGCGGCACACCGGCGTGGCGCGGCCATCCGGCTGCTCACCGACAACGACAAGCTCCACGACCAGGGCTCCGACATCAAGTCGTTGCAGGCGGCGGGCGTACCGGTGCGCATCGACCGGACACCCAATCACATGCACCACAAATTTGCCGTGGCCGACAACCGGGTGGTGCTCACGGGCAGCTACAACTGGACCCGCTCGGCGGCCCTGGCCAACCTCGAAAACCTGCTCGTGACCGACGATGCTACTGTGGTGCAGCGCTATAGCACCGAGTTCGAGCGCCTCTGGTCGGAAATGCAGCAGTACGATGGAGTTTAAGAAGTGTTGAGTTTTAAGTGTTGAGTGTTGAGTTTTTAAAATGATAATTGGTAACTGATAACTGGTAACTGAAAAAAGGGGATATGCTGCCGCCCAATTCAATACTCAACATTCAAAACTCAACACTTCTTCAATCAGCATTTCTCGCTTCACCGGTGGGCTTGCTGGAGTTGCGCGGCACTGAGGCGGGTTTGTCGGCGGTGCTGTTTCAGGAGGAAAATGAGGGTGCGGTGACGCCTGTTGGGGCGGTGCCAGAGTGTCTGCGCGAAGCTGTGCGGCAGCTACAGGCCTATTTCGGCGGGGAGCTGCGCACCTTCGACCTAGCTTATGACTTGCGTCAGGGCACTGACTTCCAGCGCCGCGTGTGGGCCGCACTACCGGGCATCGGCTACGGCCGCACCGCCTCCTACCTCGACCTGGCCCGCCAGCTCGGCGACCCCAAAGCGGTGCGCGCCGTGGGTGCGGCCAACGGCCAGAACCCGCTGGCTATCGTGTGGCCGTGCCACCGGGTTATTGGCACCAGCGGGCAGCTTACAGGTTATGCCGGTGGGCTGGCCCGCAAGAAGTGGCTGCTAGCGTTCGAGAATCCGCCAGCGCAGGGCGAGTTGTTCTGAAACCTAGGAGGCTTACTTACTCAACTTGTAAGATGTTGCTTGACGTGCGTAATCATCGTTCGCGCTAGCACTATTGCACGGACATTATCCGAGAAGCCTCTCGCCGCTCAAGCCGGCTTGCCTTAACTTGCGGCCATATGCGTATTAACTCGTTAACTACCGCCGCTCTGCCCCGCTGGTTCTGGCCTCTGTTGCTAGGGTTGAATTTCCTTTTGCACGCTCCTTACTTTCGGCTTCCTCCCGCCAGCATCCATGTGTGGCGGCAGTCTGATACCATGGCCGTTGCGCGCAACTTCTACGAGGAAGGCATGAACATCCTAGAGCCTCGCGTTGATAAGCGCAATGACACAGATGGAATTACGGGTATGCAGTTTCCTTCGTACGAATGGCTGGTGGCCGGCAGCTATCATCTGTTTGGCTTCCACGAAGCGCTACCTAGGTTGCTCAACTGGCTCATCTACATGGCCGGGGTGGTGGCTTTTTACTACTTGGTGCGGCAGGTAAGCGGGTCGGAGTGGTTCGGGGGTGTAGGCGCCTGGTGCCTGGCTTGGAGCCCCGAGACGTACTACCACGGCATCAATGCCTTACCCGACATCCTGGCGCTCACCGCTTCTATTGCCGGCCTGTTCTGGTTTGGCCGGTGGCGAGAAGAGAAGAGCCTAGCTTATCTCGGATTGAGTCTGGTCGGGGTGACTTTGGGCGGGCTTACCAAGCTTCAGTTTCTAGCCGTCGGCTTTCCCATTGCCGTGTTGGTAATGCGTGATCTGCTCCAGCGTCGCTACTCTTGGCAGCAAATAGTGCTGCTAATTAGCTACGCGGTGGTGGCGGTAGGGGTGTCTCTGGCGTGGTATGCCTACGCGCTGAAGCTGATTAAAACCTCTGGGCTCGAGAATTTTGGGCTAGAGTTTCGGCCGGCAGAGGACCTAGCTACCGGGCTAGCTATCCTGAAGCGCAATTTGTTATCTGATTGGCCGGAGCTTCTATTAGGCTATGGGGCACTGGCGCTGCTTTTAGTGGGGCTATGGCGGCTAGTGCGCCATGCTCCGGTTCAGAATCCCTGGTTCGTTCCTGGGCTCATCTGGGGGCTTGCGCTGATGGTATACTACCTGATTGAGCTTCACCAAATGCGGGGGCATACCTATTACATGTTGCCCCTGTTGCCGCCCTTGCTGCTGCTCGCCGTGTGGGGCGCTGCCTGGCTACAGCGCTTGCCAAAAGCTAGGGTTTGGCTGTTGGCGTTGCTCGTCGTGCAGCCTGTTTGGGCTTTTGCACGGGTAAACTATAACCGGTGGATGCACCTCAATCCCGATGTCGCGCCGGAGCTGTTTAACCCAGTGAGCCGAGCTCAACTAGAAGCCGCCACGCCAGCGGGTGCCTTGTGCGTAGTCGGCCCCGACAACTCCAGCTGCATTGACCTGTATTTCCTACATAAGAAAGGCTTCGGCTTTGAATGGACAGCCCAACTGCTGGACAATACTCCCAATGGACAGCCGTACATCGCAGATTGTATTGCTCGCGGAGCACGGTATTTGTACACCAATGATACGACCGCTGTCAAAGATGCCCGTTTGCAGCCGTATCTAGAGCAGCGGCTAACCAAAGTGGGGGATTTTAGCGTCTGGAAGCTGCGCCCACAACCCTGAGCTAGGTCGACCGAACCGGACCTCAGCGGGGCAACACCCATCGTTGAAACCTAGGTAGCTTACCAGTTCCGCAACTTGCGTTAACTAGAACATCATGCTGAGCCGGTCGAAGTATCTCTACCGGTTCGTTGAGCTAGCATCAGGATTACCATTACGGTAGAGATGCTTCGACCAGCTCAGCATGACGTTCCGCACTTCTTCCAGAAACAACCTACCAGCCACTAGGCGTAGCGCCCCAAGTGGATTTTTTCTTCACCACCGGGCGCTTTACTGGCGTCTTCTTTTTAGCGGAGCTTTTCTTGGCAGGAGCCGCTTTGCGCTTGGCCGGTAGGGGCTTCTTGGTAGTAGGAGTGGTTGGCTCAGCGCCGTACTTCACCTGAGCTGCGTTGGGGTCGCCGGTCAGGAACAGGTCGAACTCCACGCGGCGGTTGCGGGCGCGGCCAGCCTCGGTGTTGTTGGTAGCCAGCGGATGATTGATGCCGTAGCCGCGCCACTCCACGCGCGTGTCGGCGAGGCCTTTGGCGAGCAGATAGCGGCGGGCCGAGGCAGCCCGGTCGCGGGAGAGGCGTAGGTTATACGCGGCCGGTCCTTGGCTATCGGTATGCCCGGCAATGCTCAGCGAGTAGTCGGGGTACTGCTGAAGAATCTGGGCGATGGTATCCAGGGTGGCATAAGACGAGGGCAGCAGCGTGGCGTTGTTGCGCTCGAAGCCGATGAGCTTCGTCGCTTCCTTCAACCGCTGACGCACAGTGGCTTGGATTTCCGGGCAGCCGTGGTTTGAGGCCGGTCCGGCCCGCTCCGGGCAGCGGTCATCTGCGTTCAGGATGCCGTCCCCATCCGTATCGTCGGCGTTGACAGCAGCCTTGGTAGCAGGCTCCGTCGGAGCGGCCGACGGCAGAGGGCAGCCATTGGCGTCTACTTCGGTGCCGGCGGGCGTGTTCGGGCACTGGTCTTCGGTGTCGCTTACGCCATCCTGGTCGGTGTCGGGGCAGCCGTGCAGCTCCGGCGAGCCGGGCGTGTCGGGGCAGGCATCGTCTACGTCGTCTACGCCGTCGTTGTCGGCATCGGGGCAGCCGTGCAGCTCGGCTTTGCCCGGCTGCGAAGGACACTGGTCCTGGTAGTTAGGCACGCCGTCCTGATCGTCGTCGAGGGGGCAGCCGTGGTCGTCGACCTCGATATCGGCGGGCGTTTTGGGGCATTGATCCAGCCGATCCGGCACGCCATCCTCGTCGGCATCGGGTGCCTGACCTAGGTTGAACGTCAGCCCGACCGTGTGCTGAAGGAAGCGGTCGGCCCAGCGGGGCGTAGGTGCTTCCCGCATGCCGTCCAGGTTGGCGTGCATGGGCAAGTGCTGGCTGCTCTGCACAAAAAGGCTCACGCCGCCACCCAGGCGCAGGTTGATGCCGGCGCCGGCCATTACATCGATGTAGCCTTTTTCCTCATTGATGCGGCTGCTATCGGTCAGGCCCGCACGGCTGGCAAACGTCCAGCCCGAGGCGGCTACGAGGTACGGCTGAATCCGGGCGTTTTCCTTTAGCGCCCAGCCATTGTTGAGCTTGAGCTTGAAACCTAGGTTGCTGTTAACCAAGGTAGTGGTGAAGTACGAGGTGGCACTGTGTCGTCCGGTGAGCTGCCCGTAAAAAATTTGGGCGTTAAGGTCCAGGCCCTTCCCCAGGTACTGATTAATGGCCAGACCCGGCGCGTAGCGGCTATCGTCAAATTTCCAATAATCGGAACCGAAGTTCCCGCGATATTGCAGGACGCTGACATTCAAACCAATGCTGGTGCGGCGCTCAGCCGTCTGGGCGACGGCACCAAAAGGCCGGCTGGCCAGAAAGGCCAATGCGAAAACCAGGACCGGAAAGTTGAATAAAGAGTGCTTCATCAGGGAATATGGATCGAGCGGAGCCCTGCCGGCGGCGGCTGTCATCACCCGCTTCAACAGAACACAAAGCTTGACAAAACGCATTTCCTCCCGCTTCGCGCTCCGCGCCGACGTTCGGACAAACAGCTTGTCGCTTAGTTGGGCGGCTAGGGCAAAAGCTATGCCTTTCCGGGCGGCGCGTTCTACGAATCTTTGTAATCCGTACCCGTTTTTTACAACCGCAAAGAAATAAAATGGCCCTAACCAGCGTTGAAAGTCCTTTCGTGAGGAGTATGCCAAGGGCAAAATCCAATAGTACGACCGCCAGCCAGCCGGTACACCGTGTGCGGAGCGGTAGTACCTAGGTTGTGAGCAGGGCCAAGTGCTGTATCTTTGTTGACTGCTCGGCTGGTAGTATTTTGCCGGGAAATTATTATTGCTTTTCTACGCCAATCATCATGAAAAATTCTCTGTGGCTGCCTGCGCTGCTCTTGCTGCTGGCCGCTGCTCCTACGCAGGCCCAACGCAAGGTTAAAGTAAAAACCAAGCCCGGCAACGCGGTTGCCCCCGACAAAAGCAGCCGTTTGCTGCCGCTCTTTGGAGGGGCGTCGGTGGCCCAGGCCGAGCAGGTCGTGGGGCCGGCTTTCCTGGCCGATGTGGAGCGCAGCTTTGCCTCACGGACCGAAGCCAGCAAGTTCTTCTCCGATAAAGGGTATGAGTATCTGACAGAAAACCAGCCGGATACAGCCGTATATCGCTTCAACCTGGCCTGGCTGCTCAATCAGAAGAACGCGGAAGCTTACCGGGGGCTGGGCGTAATCGCCAGCCAGCGCTCCAACAACGATGAGGCCATCAGTCTGCTGGCGCAGGGCCTGGCCGTGGAGCCCAACAGCACCTTGCTGCTGAGCGACCTAGGTGCCAGCTACGTGATCCGCTACGAAAAAGACAAGAAGAAAAAAGACCTGACGCAAGGCATGGAGTACCTGCAAAAAGCCGTAGCCGCCGATCCGCAGAACGCGGAAGCCTGGCAGCAGCTCGCGCGGGGCTATTACTTCCAGGAAAACTACGCGAAAGCCTGGGAAGCCGTGCACACGGGGCAGAAGCTGAGCGTAGCCGCCCTTGATTTTCAGTTCATTGGCGATCTGGTGAGCAAGATGCCCGATCCGCAGGGTACGTTCAAATAAATTATTTCCGCACGCGTTGTTTTAATCCGCGAGCCGGGCGGCCTCGTATGTCCGGCTCATTCCGTTCCACACCTAGCTAGCTTTTTCGTGAACTACCGCCCGTTGCTGCTCAGCGCGCTTTTGCTTACTTCTTTGCTGCCGCGCACCGGCGCCGCGCAAGATGGCCCCGAACGGCGTCGTCGCTACTACAACAGCCAGGGGCGGCCGTATCACCGCGGGCCGGTGCGCCTCACGGCAGGCCTAGGGGCCGGCTTCTACAATGGCGACCTGACGAGTAGCCTGGGGAATAATTTTCCGGGGCTGAGCGGTAGTTTGGGGGTGTTGTATCTGCTACGGCCGCACCTGCTGGTTGGCACCGAGCTTTCTGCCTTTCAGATCGGCGCCAAAGATGACCTTCCCGACCGCAACCTGGCTTTTCGGGCCCGCAATGGTTCCGGCGAAGTGTTCTTCCGCTACGAGCCGTTCCGCGATGAAGCCGAGTTTGCCGCGCCGCGTGGTCCGGTTGCGTTCGTAAAGCCTTACCTGAAAGCGGGTGTCGGTTTGCTACTCTACAACCCCAAGAGCTACAATGGCACTGCGCGCCCCGAGGAATTTACGTCCTTTCTGCCGCCCGAGCGCAACGACTACCCGGCTATGGCCATCGTGGCGCCGGTGGGGCTAGGCCTCACGTTTCGCCTGAGCCGCACCCTGAATGCTACCGCCGAAGCGGCGTACTACTTCACCACCACCGACTACCTCGACGACGTGAGCAAGCGGGCCAACTCCGGCGCCAAAGATGGCTACGGCCGCGCCGAGCTGAAGGTGGAATATGCGTTTTGGTAGGATGTAGCGCGAAGCGGGAGCTTCGCGCATCGTTGAACGACTCGCACCTAGGTTGTGCTAAGAGGCTGTTTGAGTTAGCTATAAACGCCGTAGAGACGCAATATTTTGCGTCTCGTCGTTGAACGACTTGGCAGTATCAGCAACGATTAGACGCAAAATGTTGCGTCTCTACACACCGTTCCGCCGTCGCAAAAAAATCAAACGCCTTCTGACACAATCGTTCAACGATACACGAAGCGGGAGCTTCGCGCTACATGCATGCTTAAAACAAGAAAGGCTCGTCACACGACGAGCCTTTCTTGTTGGTTGTGGCAGGAGCGGAGCAGCTTATTGTTTCACGAAGCGCTGGTGGAACTCCTTCTGTCCGTCGCTGACGGTGAGCGTGTAGAGGCCACTGGCTAAGCCCGCTACGTTCAGCTGACCGTTGCCGTCGTAGGTGGCGCCTTTCACGGCCGCACCACGCACGTCGAAGAGCTTCACTGATTTCACTTCCGCGTTGTCGGGCAGGGCCAGGCGCAGCACGTCGGTAGCCGGGTTGGGATACACTTCAAACTGACGACCAGGAAGTTGGCTGAGCGATTCGCCGCCGGCGCTGATGCCTGCTACGCCGGTGTTGGCGAAGGTGCCGCCGCTCACGTTGATGGCATAGTCCTCGGTTTCGCCGTAGCTGTAGGTGCCGCAGCTGGTCGCGCCAGACTGGTAGCTCATCACGACGCGCAGACGGGTTTTGCCGGTTTTGGCGGTGGTGGGCACCGTGAAGCTGGCCGACAGCGTGCCCGCGCTGGCCGAGGAGCCGGAAACGATGGTTTCGCCCGAGTCGGTGAAGTCGCCGTCCTGGTTCCAGTCGATGTAGATTCTCCAGTACTCCGTGTAAGCCGAGGTAGCAAAGGCCGCGCTGAAGCTGATCGTCTGCGAAGAGCCGGCCGCTACGCTCGTTGTGGTGGCCGTGCCGTCGTAGTAGCCGCCATCGGCCCCCGACGCGCGGTTGATAGAACCTAGGTTTACCAAGTCAATCCACTCATAAGAAGTGCTGCCCTTCGACGTGCAATACGTTGTGCCGGTGGTAGGCGGAGGCGTGGTGGTGCCGCCACCGTTGTAAACGGCGCCCACGCCCACGGCATACCAGGCGTTGGTCGTCGCAATTACCTGGGCCGAACCCGCGCCATACAGGTCGGTAGCGGCCTGAATAGCAGCCGTGCGAGCATTAGCGTAGTTGGAGGAAGCCGTGAGGTACACATCTTCCGCCCGGAAGGCGATTTTCGCGGCGGCGTCGATGCCGATACCGGTTACGGAGTAGCTGCTGCCAATGTCGTTGGTGCCGCTGCCGCCTTGGCTGAGCAGGTAAAACCAGTAGTTGAGCACGCCCGAGTTGGTGTGCACGCCGCCATTGTCGGCCGAGCCGGTGGCCCAGTAGGTTCCTTTATAGGTATCAGGCTGGCCGTAGGCGTTGGGGTTGCTCATAGAGCGCAGGGCGCCGCCGGCTTTCATGATTTGCTCGCCGATAAGCCAGGTGCTCTTACCGGTCAGGCCGTAGGTGCCCACGGCGCGGGCTTCCACTGCGGCGCCCCAAATGTCGGAGAAGCCTTCGTTCATGGCGCCCGACTCGTAGGAATACGTCAGGTTCGCCGTGTTTTCGCACACGGCGTGGCCGATTTCGTGGCCGCACACGTCCAGCGCCGTCAGGGGCTTGAAGGTGCTGGCGCCATCGCCGTAAGTCATGCGGGCGCCGTCCCAGAACGCATTTTCGTAGCCGGCACCGCCGGGCACATCGTCGAAGTGCACGTAGCTCTTGATCTTGGCGCCGGCATTATCGAACGAGTTGCGGCCGTGCACGGCTTTCCAGTAGTCGTACGTGGCCTGGGCACCGAAGTGGGCATCGCCGGCCACGTTGTCGTAGTTGGCATTGTTGTACTCGGTCCAGCTGTTGTCGGCGTCGATGAAGTCGGTGGCGGCCGTGTAGCTGCTGCCTTTCTTGCAGTTATACGTTTCGATACCTAGGCCCCGCGTGTACTCGCGCAGACGGTACCCGCCGGTGGTGGTTTCGTCGGCGATGGAGCGGGTGCCGCTATAGGCCGTAGCATACGTGCCGGTGGCCGCCGCGTGCTTGATGATGTCATCTTTTAACACTACTTGCCCCGATTGCGCATCCACGTAGATGTAGGCGCGGCTCAGCGGCTGCTGGGCGTAGATGTTGAACTTCCAGGCCAGCACGGGCTTCACCATGCCCGCTTCCACACCTAGGGCTTCGGCCTGGGGCGTCACGATAACCAACTCAGCCTTTGGCTTATAGGTTGCACCTAGGTCGTTCTGCTCCTGCTTCAGGTCGGCTTCGGCAGCCGCGCTCTGCCACATATACTGCCTGGCGCCTACATAGTCGAGGGCGCGTTGCAGGGCCGCCTGCGCCGACAGGGAAGGCGTCACGTTCAGGCCGCGCACCTTCGCGAAGTGGCCGCTGATGCTCTCAATAGCGCCCCGGCGGGCGTGCACCGTGTAGGCCGAATGCTCTACCTTGATGCCGCGGTAATATTGCTCAAACTTCTGGTGCACGAAACCGAGCTGGTCGGCTTCCGCTTTGGTTTGCAGCACCTGATCGTCTTTAGTTAGCTGGAGCTGATCGGTAAGCGCTTTGGTGGCTTCACTCTGGCCATAGGCTTTGCTGCCCGGCTTGAAATGAACGAAGGCGGGCGAGCCGTCTTCGGCAACTACTTTCTGCTGCACCCGCGATAGGTCCTGGGCGTGCGTGCTGAAGTGGGCCAGGCCGCCGAGTAATAGAAGGACGGCTGAGTACTTGTGGGACATAGGATGGTTTTAAATCGTGGAGAAATAATAGATCGAGTTGTACTGGCAAATAGGTTGAGCACAAGTTAATCGGAATTTAATCCGGTTAACTTAGCATGTCACAACTAGGTGGCTATTGTCCAAATATGGCCTATATTATGTTTAATAAGAACCTGTAAATCAAGTGGAAACCTAGGTTATTGCTTCTTGAAGCTCGCTTTTCAGCCGGTCGTTTTTGATGCAAGACGTCCTTGACAATCAAGTCACTCCAACCTTTTTATTTTACGATAACCCATGACTTCTCCAACCTCTGCTTCGCTCCCAAACCGCTGGAACCTAGCTGGCCGCGTGGCCCTCGTGACGGGAGCTTCCAAAGGCATCGGCGCGGCTGTGGCGGCTGAGCTGCTTCAGTTTGGCGCTACTGTGCTGGCCGTGGCCCGCCAAGCGGAAACGCTGACCGCGCAAGTAGCCGAGTGGCGCGCCCAAGGCCTCGACGCGCACGCCCTGGCCGCCGACGTAAGCAGCCCTGAAGGCCGCGCCGCGCTGCTCCAAGCCGTGCAGCAGCGCACGCCCAAACTGGACATTCTGGTAAACAACGTAGGCACCAACATCCGCAAGAAGACGCCCGACTACAGCCCCGAAGAATATCAGCACATTATGGCGACCAACCTGGGTTCGACGTTTGAGCTGTGCCGCCTGGCATATCCGCTGCTGCAAGCGGCTAGTGGGGGCAGTATCGTGAACATTGCCTCGGTGGCCGGGCTGCTGCACATTCGCACGGGCGCCGTCTATGGCATGACCAAAGCGGCCATGATTCAGCTGACCCGCAACCTGGCCGTGGAGTGGGCTGCCGACCAAATTCGCGTGAACGTCGTGGCGCCCTGGTACATCCAGACGCCGCTGGCCGCCGGCGTGCTCAGCAACGACGATTACCGCAACGAAGTACTAAGCCGCACGCCCATGCGGCGCATCGGCGAGCCGGAAGAAGTGGCCGCCGCCGTGGCTTTCCTGTGCCTGCCCGCCGCCAGCTACATCACCGGCCAGGTGCTGAGCGTGGATGGCGGCTTCACGGTGAATGGTTTCTAAACGCGAACCTAGGTTAACAAAAAAGCCCCGCTGACCAACGGGGCTTTTTTGTTAACCTAGGTTCGCGTAAGCATTTAAGCTTGAACCATTTGGCGTAACGCCGCTTCGTACTGGGCAAATGCCTCCTGACCAGAAGCTAGGTACAGGAATGGCTCGATCAGCTCCAGCTCCATGAGCAGTAGCTCGCCTTCCACGGCCACACCATCAACGCGGGCGTAGAGGCAATCGGTGGCGAAGCGGGCCACGATGGCATCGGCGGCGGGGCGCAGGTGAGCCGGCGCTTCGCGGGGCTCGATGCCACCACCTAGGTAGTGCTGCACCCGGAAATCGCCCGACTTTGGGGTTTTGAGCACGCAGTGGCTGAATTGACCACCCAGGTAAATAAACGACCATTCGCCCTCCGTCTGGATCTGTGGCAGGAAAGGCTGCGCCAGAAAGTCTTCCGTAGCTAGCAGGCTGGTTAGCCGCTCAGCATGGGCCTGCGCTTCGGTGCGGTTCAACGAAAACGTGTTCTTGGCGCCACCGCTCACGGCCGGCTTCACGATTAGCTGGTCCGTAGCTAGGCTTTCGAGCAAGGTGGCAGGCTCAAACGTAGCGCCGCGCGTGAGTCGCCGCGTCGGAATCACCCGAACACCGGCCATGGCTAGGTCGTCGAGGTAGCGCTTGTCGGCGTTCCAGCGCACCGTCTTGATCGGGTTCAGCACCCGCACACCTAGGTTTTCCAGCTGGTCGAGCCACTGGTAAAACTCGTTGATGCGGTCGAAGTAGTCCCACGGCGACTTAAGCAGCACCACGTCGTAGCGGGTCCAGTCAATGCCGGGCTCGGTCCAGCGCTCCATCGTTACGTGGTGCCCGCACTGACCTAGGTAGTTGGCGAGCAGCACATCTTCATTTTCGACACCAGCAGCGCTGTAATCAATAACAGGTTCGTACGTGACGAGAACAATTTTCATTTAACAGGTACCATTTATCAGTTAACACTGCTGACTCCGACCAGACGAGCCACAGCGCACAGTTTAGGTTAGTGAAGAGCACTACATCAAAAAACAGCCACGAAATCCGCGTAATCCGAAAAAATCGTTGAATTCATGGGTTCAGATTACTTGCTCTTCAAAGCTAGGTAGTCGGCCGCCAGCGTGGCCAACGTCTTGACTCCTAGGGTGAAGCCGCTCTCATCGAGCATAAAGCCGGCCGTATGGTGCGGCGCCGTGGTGGCCGGATCGGTGCCCTTGCTCATGCCGCCTACGAAGACGAACAAGCCGGGGACTTTCTCCTGGAAGAAGGCAAAATCTTCGGCGCCCGTTACGGCTTTTTGCATGCTTACCTTATCCGCGTTGCCCGCGGCGGTGCGCAACGACGGCAGCATGAGTTCAGTGAGCTGCGGGTTGTTGTACGTCACCGGCGCGTAGTTCTGAATCGATACGTCGGCGGTGGCGCCGGCACTTTCGGCAATGTTGGTGGCCGTGCGGCGGATGGCGGCCCAGATCTTCTGCTGCATGTCTTTGTCGAGCGTGCGGATGGTGCCGGTTAGCTCCACTTGCTCGGGGATGATGTTGTTGCGCACGCCGCCGTGCACCATGCCCACCGTAATAACGGCCGCGTCGGAAGTCAGCTCCGTTTGCCTGCTCACGATGGTTTGTAGGCCCATAATAATCTGCGCGGCCGTCACGACTGGGTCGACGGCCAACCACGGATACGCGCCGTGCGCCGATTTTCCCTTCACCACAATATTGAACACGTCGGAGCTAGCCATTTCGCCGCCAGAGCGATAGGAGAGCTTCCCGACTTCCGTCTGGGCTTGAATGTGCACCCCGAAAATGGCATCGACCTTCGGGTTTTCCAGCGCGCCTTCTTTCACCATGAGCTTGGCGCCGCCTTCTTCGCCGGGCAGCGAGCCTTCTTCGGCGGGCTGGAAGATAAACTTCACGGTGCCCGGCAAGTCTTTCTTCACCTGACTCAGCACCTCAGCCGCGCCCATGAGCATGGCCACGTGCGAATCGTGGCCGCAGGCGTGCATCACACCCACTTCCTGACCGTTGTACGTCGCCCTGGCTTTCGAGACAAACGGCAGGCTGTTGCTTTCCGTGACGGGCAGTCCGTCCATATCAGCGCGCAAGGCCACTACCGGGCCCGGCTTGCCGCCCCGCAGAATACCTACCACACCCGTGCGGGCCACGCCGGTTTGCACTTCAATACCTAGGCTCTTGAGGTGCGCCGCCACAATGCCAGCCGTGCGCGTTTCGTGGTTGCCTAGCTCCGGGTGCTCGTGAATGTCGCGGCGCCAGGCAATAACCTTGGCTTCTTCCTGCGCGGCCAGCTTGGCAATGCGCGCATCAAGGGCAGCATTCGGCGAAGGAGGCGCCACGGTGGCACTGGTCAGCAGGGTTGTGGTAAGAAGAGCGTAAGCAATTTTCATAACGAGCACGGCATGAGGCTGGAAAACGGGGCGTAAGGTACAATGCAGCCGGCATTCAGCTGTAACCGGTTTGCGCTGGTTATTTTTGCAGATTCAACGGCCTGTATGGCCGCTGCTGGATTGCACTACATGTTTAGTTTAGGAAATCGGGAGCCCCTGGTAACGGCTCCTTTTGCGGAGAAAGGGACCAGAGGCTGGATGCGGGCATGGGAGCAGCCTCGGTTTCGGTGGCAGCTAGGTTTGGGCCTCACCCTAGGTATTATCCTCGCCTTCGGAATGCCGCACTACTTCGCCTTCATCGAGGCGCGTGTCGGAAAGGTATTGGCCGATCCGCTGCTGCCGCACTTGCCGGCCCGCGACATGTCCTGGACGACGTTTACCATCATTTACCTGTGTATTCTGCTGGCGCTCATTCATTTGGGCCGTCGGCCGGGCGCCTTTGTGCGGGTGCTGTGGGCCTATTGCATCATGCACCTGATCCGCATCGGTACGCTTTGGTTTGCGCCGCTGGACCCACCCACGGGCCTGGTTCTCCTGCACGACCCCATCGTGGATACGCTGTTTTACCCCACCAATCCCATCACCAAGGACCTGTTTTTCTCCGGCCACACCGCCACGATCATGCTGCTCGCCCTGGGTGTGCGGAGCCAGTGGCTGCAGCGCCTGCTGCTGCTGGCTACGGTAGCAATAGGGTTTCTGGTGCTGGTGCAGCACGCACACTATACCTATGATGTAGTGGCAGCGCCGTTTTTCGCCGCCCTGAGCTTCTGGCTGGCCGGTAAGGTGGTGAGAAAGTGAAGTGGTGAGCCGGTGAGGAAAATTGTAAAAACACTCAACACTTCTTACTTCAGGTGCTTTTCGTAGAGCCCGGCGGCAATTTTTTCCGTCACGGCTTTTGGGACGAAGCTCGTCAGGGCGGCGGAAATCTTGTTTAGGGCGCCCGGAATAACTTCCGCTTCGCCGGCTAGCATGGCCGTGGTGCCAATTTGGGCAACCTCTTCCGGCGTCATTCCAAATTTATTGGCTGTTGCCTGCAAATCGGCGTTCATGCCGGCGCGATTCGGGAAATCAGTGTTCGTTGCACCCGGACTCAGGCACGTCACCGACACAGATGTGCCGCGCAGCTCATAGCGCAGCCCGCGGCTAAAGGTGAGCAGGAACGCCTTGCTGGCCGCGTATAACGACAGCGTCGGAACCGCCTGATAAGCGGCAGTGCTCGACACATTCAGGATGTGTGCCTTGGGCTGCTGCCGCAGCAGCGGCAGCAAGTGGTGCGTCAGCTCCACGGGCACCATCATGTTGAGCTGAAGCATGTTCTGCTGATCGGTCAGCGGCAGCTCCTCGAAGCGTCCCCACAAGCCATAGCCCGCATTATTGACCAGAATACCTAGGTCCGGAGCCTGAGCGCTTGCCCACTCCGCCACGCGTCCTGCCGCACCCGGCGCAGCCAGGTCGGCGGCCAGCACCTTCGCCTGCACCCTGTGCGCCTGGCCTAGCTCGGTAGCCAGCTGCGCCAGCACATCCGCCGAGCGGGCTACCAGCAGCAGGTTGTAGCCGCGGCGAGCTAGGTCAGTAGCTATAGCCCGACCAATTCCGCGGGAAGCGCCAGTAACGAGGGCGTAGGGCATGAGGTGAGATGGTGAAGTGGTGAAATAGTGAGATGGTGAAATAGTGAGGTGGTGAGGTGGTGAGATGGAGACGCGGTGAGTTTCTCATTGCTCCTGCACAAGTAGGACAGGGGATAGGAAACTTCCCACCTCATCACTTCACCATCTCACCACCTCACTATTTCACCAAGTGTAAAAACCGCAGGTAAAAGGGCGTCGCGCTGTTGGCGTGCTTGGGCTCGTATTTGCCCGCGATGATGGGAATATACATCACGCGGCGGCGCGAAACTTCGCCGATGAGGGGCGACTGCGCAACGCGGTGCCACATGCGGCCGTCGTGCACGGTGAGGTCGCCGGGTTCGGTTTCCACGGCTATTTCGTTGTCGTCGGCACTTACGTCTTTGTAGTACTTCTTGCGAAAGAGCATGTCTTTCAAACCTTGGCGGTGCGTGCCGGCGAGCAGGCGCAGACCGCCGTTGGTGGCGGGCGTGCCATCGAGGTGTACGCCCACGTTCAGCATTGGCCCGATGCGCTTGCCGTAGAACACGTCGCGTAGCGAATCGGTGTGCCAGCCCATCTGCGAAAACTCGCTGCCGGTCACGTTCACATAGTGGTTAATCACGAGGCCGTCCTTCTCGTTTTCACCCACCCGGCCACCGGGCGTTTCGAGCAGCGGAAACAGCGCCTTGAAGCGTGCGTCCTGCAAAAACTCGTGCAGCACGGGACTATAGTGTGAAGCAAAAGCGAAGCGCTGCACGATACGCGAGCCATCGACATCTTTGCCGTATTTGATGGGTACGCCATTTACTTTTTGGATGCCTTCCTCCAGCCATTGCTGCTGCACCTGCTGCGAGGCTTGCAGCAATTCCTGCACTCTATCGCGCGAAATGAAAGGCCGAAAATGGAGGAAGCCATATTCCTTAAAAAACGCCAACTGCTCTGCGGTGAGGCTATTACCTAGCACAAAGCGGGGATAGTCTTGTATTGTTGACATAAGAAAGCGGCGGCAAAACGGCGCCTGATAACTGCAAAGATACAACACGCGCGGCCGTCCGGAATAGGTTGAGCTAAATCTGCCGTAGCAAAAGGCCACGTGTCGGAAACCGCGAAAGTTGACTTAGGCTTGTGAAGAAAACGTGAATCAACCACTAAAACTGCTTTTCTGTTTCGGCGCGCTCTGCTATCTTACTGCTGTTCCTGTCCTTCTCACACCTAAATAATGAAAATTCTTCTTTCCCTACTTCTTCTTACGGGCAGCGCAATTGCCGAAAATCAACTTGCTTCTCCGTCGTTAGTACCATTTCGGCAAGGCACTAAATGGGGCTACGCCGACCAGCGCCAGCATCTGGTGCTGCCCCTGCAATACGACGAAGCGGGCCCGTTTGCCGATGGCCTAGCCTGGGTGCGCCAAGGACAATTTTTTGGCTACATCAACACCAGCGGCAACCTCATTACGCCCCTGCATTATACACAAGCCGGTAACTTCCAGCGTGGCCGCGCCACGGTAGGCCTAGGTTCCGAAACCTTCGATATCGACGCCGGTGGCCGGCGCCTGAGCACGCCACCCACTCCCGCGCCCGAAACAGATGTGCTGAGCCTGGGCCACATCACGCACCAAAGTGGCAAGCTAGGTTACCGCTTCACCGTCGGCGACGCCGTGGTGCCCGCCGCTTACGATGAGATTCGGGAACTGGCCAGCGGCGTGCTACTGGTGCGCCAGGGGCAAAAGTGGGGTGCCATCAACGGCAAAGGCAAGCTGGTGCTGCCGCTGGCCTACGACGCCATTCGGGCCAGTGCCGACAACGAGTCGGCTTTTCCCATCATCGAGCAGCAGGGCCACTTCGGCTACCTGGGTGCCGACGGACGCCTGCTGGTGAAGCCCAAGTACCGCGCCGCGGCGCCATTTCAGGAAGGGGTGGCGCGGGTCGTCACGGAAGCCGGCCAGCCCGGCTACATTGATGCCAGGGGCGAGGAATATTTCAAGGATTGAAGCAGGCGTTGAGAAAACCGGAGCCGAGCTTGCAGGCATAAAGCGTTCAATCCTTGTGTTTAACCCTTAAAGCAGATGATTATGAGCTATTTAGTTTCAGTGATTCCGGCGTCTCTCTTAAGCTGTCTGCGCACAGTTCTGTTGGTTGGCTGGGGGCTGGGTATTTTCGGCAACAATGCCTGGGCCCAAACCCAAACGCCACAAGAGGGCAACTCGCCTTTCCGCCTGCTGCCAAATTATGATCAGGAGTACACGCGCGTCGACAAAATGCCGGTTTTCAAAAAAGGCGGGAATGCCGGCCTGCTGACTTTTATCAAAAAGAACCGTCCAACGCTGCCTGCTGGTGCTAAGGAACTTTTTATGTCGTTTGTCGTGGATAAAAGCGGCAAGCCAACGTAGGCAAAGCTGATTCCGGTACCGAATAACGTAAGCATTCCTGCCAGCACGTACCAGGAAGTGGCGCATTTGTTAAAGCGCATGGACTTCGTGCCCGGTCAGCAGAATGGCAAGCCGGTAAGCGTGGCATTCACGGTTCCGCTTACGTCTTCACGCAGATAAGTGCTTCAGCCACATCGCCTAATGCTCGCGCTGCCCATCCTCAACGTGCATCTCCAGCCCTGCGACGCCGATTGGCAGCAGATGACGCTCACCGCCCAAGGCCGTCACTGCGCCCACTGCAACCGGGTGGTACACGATTTCACCAACGCCTCCGCCGCCGACCTAGCCCAAGCCCGCGCCGCTTCGCCCGATGGCCGCCTGTGCGGCCGCTTCCGCCGCGAGCAACTAGCTCCTAGGCTGCAGTTGCGCCCGAAGCTGCGGCGGTTTCTGGTGGCGCTGGTGCTGGTGTGCGGGCTAGGTTTGACGAGTGGCGAAGCGTGGGCGCAGGTGAAAGCCGCTCCATTGAGGAAGGCTACTGAGAAAACTAGTTCAGAAGATGTAGGGAAGATTATTGATTACGTCGAACAAATGCCATTCTATAAGGATGGAGGAAATGATGGGGTTCTCCGCTGCATTAATACAAACTTGCGCTACCCCAAAGGCCAGACTAAAAGGGGTAAAGTATTCGTCAACTTTACCGTTACCAAAACCGGAGATGTGAGTAACGCGAAAATTTTAAAAGGCTTGGGTGAGCCATTTGATGCAGAAGCTTTACGCGTAACCCGCTTGCTTGGTAAATGGATACCAGGAGCACAGAAAAACAAACCTGTAGATGTTAGCTTCACAGTGCCTATCACCTTTTCTCCGCCCGATTTAAAGCAGAAAAAGTAGGCCTTACTTTCCCAGCACCTTGCTCCCTTCCCGCACCTTCGCCACTTTCGCCCGAATTTCCTCTGAGCCTAGGTTGTGTACGCTACCTAGGTGCGTGGTGTGGAAGTCTTTGTGCGGCACGTAGCTGCCATCGTTCACGGCCCGCCCTACCTGCTGATACGCTTCGCGGAACGGCGTACCCGATTGGATCAGCTGGTTGATGTTCTCCACCGAGAAAATGCCGTCGTACTTGTCTTGGTCTACCAAGTTTGGCTTGATCTTCAGCTCCGGCAGCGCGAAAAGCAGCATATCCAGAATGTCGCGGAACTGCATCATCGGCTCGAAGAGTATTTCCTTGAGCAGCTGAAAGTCGCGATGGTAGCCGCTGGGTAAGTTGTTGGTAGCAAGGATGATGGTGTTCGGCAGCGCTTGGAGCGTGTTGCAGCGGCCCCGGATCAGCTCGAACACATCCGGGTTCTTCTTGTGGGGCATGATGCTGGAGCCTGTCGTGAAGGCGGCCGGCAACTCCACGAAAGCTAGGTCCTGGCTGTTGTAGAGCACGAGGTCGTAGGCTAGCTTCGAGAGGGTGCCGGCAATGCCGGCAATGGCAAAGGCCACCGTTTTCTCCGTCTTGCCGCGCAACATCTGTGCACCGACGGAGCTCACGGCTAGGTTGCCGAAGTGCATTTCTTGGGTCGTCAGCTTGCGGTCGATGGGGAAGCTGCTGCCGAAGCCGGCCCCCGAACCTAGGGGGTTTTGGTCGGCTACGGTGTGGGCGGCTTCAAACAGGGCAATATCCAGTAGCAAGTGCTCGGCGTAAGCCGAAAACCACAAGCCGAAGCTGCTCGGCATAGCGGCCTGAAAGTGCGTGTAGCCGGGCATCAAATCGGCTTTGTGGGCTTCTGCTTTTTGCAGCAGTACCTCCACCAGCGCCACAATCTGAGCAGCAGTTTGCTTGGTGTAGTCTTTCAGAAACAGCTGAATAGCCGTCAGCACCTGGTCGTTGCGGGAGCGGGCGGTGTGGATCTTCTTGCCGGCGTCGCCAAACTTCTCGGTCAGGTAGTACTCAATCTTGGAGTGCACGTCCTCGAAGCTAGGTTCGATGGTGAAGCTGCCGTCGGCTAGCTGCGCTTCCAGCTCACCCAAGCCTTGCTGAAGCTGCTGGTTTTCCTCCTCAGAAAGCAGGCCTACTTTCGCCAGCATCTTGGCCTGTGCCTTCGAGGCCAGCACGTCGAACTTAGCCAAGTATAGGTCTAGCTCCCGGTCTTTGCCAACGGTGAACTGTTCAATCTTCTCATCGACGGCAATGCCTTTCTCCCAGATTTTCATGCGTATAGAATAGCGCGCGAAGCTTGGATGTCGCGCATCGTTGAACAAATGTAGCGCGAACCACAAGAACGACTGTAGCGCAAACAACAGAACGTCGTAGCGCGAAGCTCCCGCTTCGCGCGTCGTTGAACGAAAATCGTCAGAACGAACCAGCACCCATCGTTCAACGCGGCGCGAAGCGGGAGCTTCGCGCTACGACGTTCCTGTGGTTCGCGCTACAGAGCTAGCCCATCCAGCAAACGGATATAGTCGTTGATCCCGCCACGAATCTCGCTCAGGTAGATATACTCATCTGGCGTGTGTGAGCGGGCTGAGTCTCCGGGGCCAATTTTTACCGTCGGGAAGCTCATCATGGATTGATCCGAAAGGGTGGCCGAGCCGAAGGTGTTTTTCCCTAGCTGTATGCCTTTCTGCACAAACGGATGCTCCAGCGCGATGCGCGACGAGTTCAGGTGCGTCGAGCGCGGCGTCACGTCCGACTGCACGTTTTCGCGCACGAGCTGCACTACTTCTTCATTCGAGTAGAACTCGTTGGTGCGCACGTCCACCACAAACTGGCAACGGTCGGGCACCACGTTGTGCTGGGTGCCAGCCTGAATTTGGGTCACCGTCATCTTCACCGGACCTAGCATCGGTGAGACTTCCGGAAACTGATGGTTTTGAATCCACTGAATATCGGCAACGGCTTTATACAAAGCATTTTCGCCTTCGTTGCGAGCAGCGTGGCCGGTTTTGCCGTGGGCCACGCAGTCGAGCACGACTAGGCCTTTTTCGGCAATAGCTAGGTCCATCTGGGTCGGCTCGCCTACGATACCTAGGTCAATTTCCGGCAGTAGCGGTAGCAAGCGCCGAATGCCATTCGCCCCCGAAACTTCCTCCTCCGCCGTGATGGCGCAGATCAGGTTGAAGGCTTGTAGGTGTTGCTCAAAGTACAGGAACGTCGCGAGCAAACTTACCGCCGAAGCGCCTGCATCGTTGCTACCTAGGCCGGTGAGCTTATCATCTTCCACGGTAGCGCCGAACGGGTCGTAGGTCCAGCTAGCGCCGGGCTTTACTGTGTCGTGGTGGGAGTTGAGCAAGATGGTCGGGCGGCCTTCCACCCAGTTTTGCGATACAGCCCACACGTTGTTGGCGTCGCGGAAGACGTTGGCTTGGTGGCTTTGCAGAAAGTCGTAGAGTAGCGCCGCCGTTTGATTTTCCTCTCGAGAAAAAGATTGCGTCTTAATTAGCTGAATCAGAAGCTGAATAGCTTCTTCCGAAAGCTGCGAAGCTAGCTCCGACATAGCACCGTTTTGATAGGCTCGTTGATCTTCATGGCGTGCTCTATTACCACGCGCTCCACGCCGGCTTCTAGCGCGGCAAAAGCATTTTCCATCTTCGGCAACATACCGGCAGCAATGACGCCGTTGGCCTTTAACTCTTGGTACTGCGTGGGCGTAATCTGCGGAATTACCGATTGATCATCCTGCACATCGGCTAGCACGCCGTTTTTTTCAAAGCAGAAATGCAGCTCCACTTCATATTGCGAAGCTAGGGCCTTCGCCACGGAGCTAGCTATGGTATCCGCGTTGGTGTTGAGTAACTGGCCTTGGCCGTCGTGGGTGATGGCGCAGAAGACGGGTGTGAGGTCTTGTTGCAGCAGTTGGTGAATCAAATTGGCGTCGACGCTTTGGTCGTTCAAGTCGCCGACGAAGCCGTAGTCTACTTCCCGCACCGGGCGCTTGGAAGCCCGAATCACGTTGCCATCGGCACCCGACAAACCTAAGGCATTGACCTGCTGCTGTTGCAGCAACGCCACAATCTGCTTGTTGGTCTTGCCGGCGTAGAACATCGTCACGATGTCGAGGGTCGCGGCGTCGGTGATGCGGCGGCCGTTGATCATACGGGGCTCGATGCCAAGGGCTTGCAGCATGTCGCTGGCGCCTTTGCCGCCGCCGTGCACCAGGATCTTTTTGCCCGTTATTTTCGAAAGCTCCGTTACAAACTGACCTAGCTGCGCGCTGTCGTCAATGATGCCGCCGCCAATCTTGAATACTTTCAGAAGTTCTCTCATTGACTGTTTATAAATATCGCCGTGTAGAGACGCAACATTTTGCGTCTCGTCGTTGCTGATGCTGTTTTTTATGCTGCTACCGTTTTGTTCAGCGCCAAGTTGTTCAACGACGAGACGCAAAATTTTGCGTCTCTACAAGTCAAAACCTAGGTCACAAATGAACTGTGATTTCAGAAATGTGTTTGGATAGTGCAAAGGTCTTATACCTATAATAAGATCAAACCCCGAATAATGTAAGCACCCGCACAAAGACGCTCGTACGACAGTTTGGACAGTGATTTGCACGTAATCGAGATGTGTAAAACCTAGATACACCAGGCTGATTGTCAGCGGCGGAAGCAACACTGCATCATACGCCACGTAAAGCCAAGGGGTAGCGACGTTTCTCCACCCGACGCAAGCGGTGCCGCAGTTACCAAATCGTGACGAATAACACTTTTTCAATCAGCCAACCCGTTTATAATCAGTTGGTTGAATAGTGTCGGCGCGTAACTTGCCCCTCACGGAAGCTTGCAATATCCCCCAAGGTTTCTATGTTTGCAAAAAATATCCGCATGTGGACTGCCCGTATTGGTCAGTCGCTGCGCAAAAGATCCAAACGGACAATGACTCGACGACGGGTGTAGACGCTGTAAATCTGCTGGTAATGGCACTGGTGCCTAGCCGGCCCGGCCATGTTTTAGCCGGATTTAAGCCTCTGCCGGACCCTAGGCCACTCGCCTCGCCCCGGCTGCCACACATGCTTCGAGAGAAGCGGCTCACCGTTCCCGCAATTCCTTTGCTTTTCGAGACAACTGCCTACCCGGTAGGTACTTCTATTGCCGTCCCCATGACTTTACGTGTCGCCACTTTCGCCGACATTCAATATGTCGACACCTTGTGCCAATGGTATGTGGAATCAGCCAAAGCACGTGGTACGGGTATCGCCAAGCGCGACCCCAACTATCTAATCAAGAAGATTCAGAATAGCGACGCCATCATTGCATTCGTCGATGATGAGCTAGCGGGCTTTTGCTACATTGAGACGTTCGAGGACAACAAGTTCGTTGTGAACTCGGGCCTCATCGTGAGCACCGAAGTGCGCAAGGAAGGCCTAGGCCGCGCCATCAAAAACGAAGTCTTCAAGCTTTCCCGCACCAAATACCCCGCCGCCAAGATTTTCGGTATCACGACCAGCGCCGCCGTGATGAAAATCAACTCGGAGCTAGGATACCGCCCTGTAACCTTCCCGGAGCTGACGCAGAGCGACGACTTTTGGAAAGGCTGCATGAGCTGTAAAAACTATCACATTCTGCAAGAAAACGACCGCAAAATGTGCCTGTGCACCGGCATGGTGTACGACAACCTGAACGACAAGTACGCGCAGAAACCCCAAGCAACCATCAATTTCATCGAAGAACCCCAAAAGCACTAATGAAAAAGGTAGTTCTCGCCTACAGTGGCGGATTGGATACATCCTATTGTGTCGTGTATCTGACGAAAGAACTGGGCCTGGAAGTCCATACGGTTATCGTCAACTCGGGCGGCTTTTCGGAAGAAGAGCTAGCCGCTATTGAAAAACGTGCGTACGAGCTCGGCTCGGCACGACATGAAGTAATCGACGTTACCGAGCGCTTCTATCAAGAGTGCTTACGCTACTTGCTGGCGGGGAATATTCTGAAGAACGATACATACCCGCTGAGCGTCAGCGCCGAACGCATGTTCCAATCGTTGGCGCTGGCTGAGTACGCCCGCGAAAACAACGCCGACTACATCGCCCACGGCAGCACCGGCGCTGGCAACGACCAAGTGCGTTTCGACGTGGCTTTCTCCGTGATTTCGCCCAACACCGAAATCATCACGCCCATCCGCGACCTAGGTCTGTCACGCCAAGCTGAGATTGAGTACCTGCAAAAGAACGGCGTGGAGATGAGCTGGGAAAAAGCTAAGTACTCCATCAACAAGGGTATCTGGGGCACCAGTGTAGGCGGCGTCGAAACGCTGACTTCCAACAAAGGTCTGCCCGAAACGGCGTGGCCCACCCAGCTGAGTGAGTCTGAGCCGCAGGACATCGAAATCACCTTTGAGAAAGGTGAGCCGGTGGCCTTGAACGGCGAGCAGATGAACCCGGTAGCCTTGATCCAAGCGCTGAATGACCTAGCGGGCAAGTACGCCATCGGCCGCGACACGCACGTGGGCGACACCATCCTAGGTATCAAAGGCCGCGTAGGCTTCGAAGCGCCCGCGCCGTTGATCCTGATCAAAGGTCACCACTTGCTGGAGAAGCACACATCGTCGCGCTGGCAGCTGCTGCACAAAGACTACATCGCCAACTGGTACGGCACGTTGCTACATGAGGCCCAGTACCTCGACCCCGTGATGCGCGACATGGAAGCTTTCCTTGCGTCGTCGCAGGAGCGTGTGTCGGGCACGGTGTACGTGACCTTGAAACCCTATCGTTTTGAGCTGCAAGGTATTTCGTCGCCTTACGACATGATGCAGTCGAAAGTGGCTACCTACGGCGAGGAGAACAACGCTTGGGATTCGCGCGACGCCAAAGGCTTCATCAAGATTTTCAGCAACCAACTTCGGATTCACGGCAGCTTCGATGGACAAAATTAAGGTCGGTATTGTCGGCGGCGCGGGCTACACAGCCGGCGAGCTGATCCGCATCTTGCTGCACCATCCGAGCGCTGAAATCATCTCTATCGTTAGCTCCTCGAACGCCGGCAACCCGGTGTTCCAGGTGCACGACGACTTGGTGGGCGAAACTGACCTAGCTTTTAGCTCGGAGCTCAGCGGCGCGGAAGATGTAGTGTTTCTCTGCCTAGGGCATGGCAACTCGAAGGCTTTTCTGGAGAAAACCAACTTGCCGGAGTCGACGAAAGTCATTGACTTGAGCAACGACTTCCGCCTGAATGCCGATAAACAGTTCGGCGGCCGTGCCTTCGTGTACGGCTTGCCGGAGCTGAACAAAGCGGAAATCCAGCAGGCGCAGAACATTGCTAACCCTGGTTGCTTCGCTTCGGCCATTCAGCTAGCCTTGCTGCCCCTCGCAGCCGCTGGCAAGCTCACGAACGACGTGCACATCTCGGCCATCACCGGCTCGACTGGCGCTGGTCGGGAGCTGACGGAAACGACTGGCTTTACCTGGCGCACGAATAACATCTCCATCTATAAGCCCTTCAAGCACCAGCACTTGGGCGAAATAGGAGAGAGCCTTGAACAGCTACACCCTAGCTCCGATATTGAGGTAAACTTCATCCCGTACCGCGGAAATTTCACGCGTGGTATTTTCGCCTCGGTGTACACCAAAGCCGACCTGACCCAGGACGAAGCCCGGCAGTTATACAAAGACTACTACGCCACGGCGCCGTTCACGACGGTGTCGGACAAGGAGATACACTTAAAGCAGGTGGTGAACACCAATAAGTGCCTGCTGCACGTGCAAAAGTTTGGTTCGCAAGTGCTTATCACGTCGGCCATTGATAACTTGGTAAAGGGAGCCTCGGGCCAAGCCATTCAGAACATGAATCTGCTGTTCGGCCGACCCGAGCAGGAGGGATTGGGATTGAAAGCTAGCCTTTGGTAATTATCTAGGCGGTCATGCTGAGCTTGTCGAAGCATCTCTCCCGAACAGTACTACATGGAAGCAAATGAAAAGCTCGGAATTAATAGAATAATTAATTCCGAGCTTGTAGTTCAGCATTTTGGTTATTGGCCAAGATTTCATGATGCAACGCTCGAAAGAATAACCTTTGAGGTTCATTCACACAAAACCAGCGTCACATTTTCAATAGCAACAGCCGAGTTTACACACGAAGTTGATGAGCAAGGTCATTACAAGTTGTTTAAACCTTGCACCATTGAACTACAGTTCGATAATGTGAGAAACACAGCTTTAGTGTTTGACCATGTTCTTGTTTTCTTCGACGTTGTTTTTGAAGAAAGGGATGATGCAATAGATTGTTCTTTTTCTTCTTCTGCTGGTTCGCATACGATAGTTGCAGAACAGGTAACAGTTTTAAGCCTAATTCCAACGGCACGGTAGAGATGCTTCGGCAAGCTCAGCATGACGTTCTTTTGAGTAAGTATTTCCTTAAGATGCTACTAGCCTAGTAGCTAACAGCTAAGAGAAAATGGAGCTTTTCAACGTTTATCCGCTCAACGACATCACTCCGGTGCGGGCCCTAGGTGCGCAGCTGTGGGATGATAAGGGTCAGCAGTACCTGGACTTCTACGGCGGCCACGCGGTGATTTCCATCGGGCACAGCCACCCGCACTACGTGCAGCGCCTTACGGAGCAGGTGCAGAAAATCGGCTTCTACTCCAACTCGGTGCATATCCCAATTCAGCGCGAACTGGCGCAGAAGCTAGGGGAGGTGGCGGGCTACCCCGACTACACGTTGTTTCTGTGCAACTCGGGCGCGGAGGCCAATGAGAATGCGCTGAAGCTAGCTTCGTTCCACACCGGCAAGAGCCACGTTATTGCGTTCAAAGGTTCTTTCCACGGCCGTACCTCCGGCGCGGTAGCCGCTACCGACAATCCGAAAATTGTAGCGCCGTTCAACGCAAATCACTCCATTTCCTTCCTGCCGTACGATTTGGAGGAAGTGGAGCGCTTGATACAGGAGAAGCCGACGTGCGCCGTTATCATCGAGCCGATTCAAGGCGTAGGCGGCATCATCATGCCGTCGGATGAGTTCTTGCAAGGGCTGGATGAGCTGTGCCGCGCCAATGGCGTGGTGCTGATTGCCGATGAAGTGCAGTGCGGCTACGGCCGTAGCGGCAAGTTCTTCGCGCACCAACATGCGGGTATCAAGCCAGGCATCATCTCGGTGGCGAAGGGCATGGGCAATGGCTTCCCCATCGGCGGCATCCTAATTTCGCCGGAGTTCAAGGCGTCGTACGGCTTGCTCGGTACTACCTTCGGTGGCAACCACCTAGCTTGCGCGGCTGCGGTGGCAGTGCTGGAAGTTATTGAGCAAGAAAACCTTTTGGAGCACGCCAGCCAAATGGGCGAGTACTTGAAGCAAGAACTGCTAGCCAACGGCGACGCGCAGGAAGTACGCGGCCGTGGCCTGATGGTCGGCTTGAAGTACGACTTCCCCATCAAGAACGTGCGCGACCAACTGCTGACGGAGCACCACATTTTCGTGGGTAATGCTTCTGACCCGACGGTACTGCGTTTGCTGCCGCCACTCAACATCAAGAAGGAAGAAATCGACCAGTTTTTGCAGGCGCTGTACACCTTAGTTGCCGCAGAAGCAGAAGCCAAAACGGCGTAGAACGATAACTCCCTTCCTCAGATGAGGAGGGGAGTTATCGTTTTAGCCCTAGCTTTGTGGCGCTAATTTTTGCAAGCAACGACCACGGGGACCTCCCCAATTCAGCCAATATAACATTGACTAAGCAAGTGAAGCTAGTGCTGGAAGACGGCACCGAAATCCAGGGTAAATCCTTTGGGGCTTTCACCTCGGCCGCGGGCGAAGTGGTATTTAGCACGGCCATGACCGGCTACCCCGAAAACCTCACGGATCCTTCCTTTAAAGGCCAGATCCTAGTGCTGACCTACCCCATGGTAGGCAACTACGGCGTGCCCGGCGAGGAGCTCTACGAGTACGTGTCGAAGGTGTTTGAATCGGATAAGATTCACATCAGCGGCCTGGTAATCAATTACTACTCCGAGGAGCATAGCCACTGGAACTCTGCCAAAAGCCTAGGTGACTGGCTGGCTGAGTACAACATCCCCGGTATCTACGACATCGACACGCGCCTGCTGACCAAGAAGCTGCGCGAGAAGGGCGCTATGCTCGGCAAAATTGTAGCCGCCGATGACATCGAGATGCACGACCCCAACCAAGACAACTTGGTAGACGCCGTGAGCATCCCGGAAGTGCAGCGCTACGGCACGGGCAAGCACAAAATCGTGCTCGTGGACTGCGGCACCAAGTCGAACATCATCCGTTGCCTGCTCCAGCGCGACGTGGAGCTTATCCGCGTGCCGTGGGACTACGACTTCAACAGCATTGACTACGACGGCCTGTTCCTGAGCAATGGCCCTGGCGACCCGAAAACCTGCGAGCCCACCATCAGCCACCTGAAAACGGCGTATGGTACGGAGAAGCCTATTTTCGGCATTTGCCTAGGTAACCAGCTCATGGGCCTAGCAGCCGGCGGCGATACTTTCAAGCTGAAGTACGGTCACCGCAGCCACAACCAGCCGGTGTTGCTCTCGGGCACGAAGCAGTGCTACATCACCTCCCAAAACCACGGCTTCGCGCTGGACACCAAAGGCTTGCCAGAAGAGTGGGAGATGTTATTCGAGAATCTGAACGACGGCACCTGCGAAGGCATCAAGCATAAGTCGAAGCCGTTCTTCTCAGTACAGTTCCACCCCGAAGCCGCCGGCGGCCCCGAGGACACGGAGTTTCTGTTCGACCAATTCTTAGACTTGGTAGAGAAGCACAAGGCTGAGCAAGGCAGCTAGGTTTTAGCACACCAGCGCTCCTGAACGTCATGCTGAGCTTGCTGAAGTATCTCTACCGCTTCGTTGTCAAAATAAAGCTGCCCGGTTGATTAATAACCTCTGATAATGGGGCCTTTACTCGAAGATTTACATGATGCCACATTGGTACATGTCAATTTCACTTGGGAAACTGGAGTGGTAGATTTTCACTTGCGAACCTACTTGAACCCAAGCTTTCTGTTGAGGATAACCAAGGTAACTTCATTCCACGCAACTAGAGACTTTGAATGGGGCCCAAGCAGCCAGGTAAATACCGTTATAACTTCTGAAAAAACGGTAGTTATTGAGATGCAGAGTGGCGACATTATTAGAATCATAGGACATGTCGTTGTGCTGCCGGAGCAGTAAATATGCTTCAGCAAGCTCAGCATGACGTGCTAACTTTGGCCACTCCAACGCAACGCTCTTATGCCCGCAAAAAGTAGAAGTTTGCAAAACTGGTGGGTGCTACTATTCGGCGCTCTGGCTTTTGCGACGTTCTACTTTGTCAAGAACATGGGCCAGCGGACGCTCATGAAAGCGGTGCTAGGTGAGCCAGCTGATTTGGTTACCGCCGCCATGAGTTCGGCTAGAGTTTCTCCTCGGATAACCAACCGCACCGGTAGAATAACCGCGAAAAACTTCAAGGTGGAGAATCTTAGCGCCAAAAAAGACTCTCTCGTCTTCCGATTTCTTCTGGAAGGCGAGCGGTCTACCGCAAACATCAAACTCTGGATGTCCATGCAGCCGTCTGGCGAATGGAAAATAGTAAAAAGCGACACTCTCTTTACCAAGTAAAAACTTCACCTGCCCACGTAAGCAATAGGCTGTAGCCAACCCGGCGCGGCTGCTTTTTAACACGACTACCCTGCTAGTCTGTTACTTAACCACAAGAATGAACAAACCCAACAAAGTTCTGGTCCTCGGCTCGGGCGCCCTCAAAATCGGCGAAGCCGGCGAGTTCGATTATTCTGGTTCGCAGGCGCTAAAGGCGCTGAAGGAAGAAGGCATCCGCACCATCCTGATCAACCCGAACATTGCCACCGTGCAAACGTCGGACGACATCGCCGACGACGTGTACTTCCTTCCGGTGACGCCTTACTTCGTGGAGCGCGTCATTCAGAAGGAAAAGCCCGATGGCATCTTCGTTGCGTTTGGTGGCCAAACGGCCCTGAACTGCGCTGTGGCCCTGTACCGCGACGGCATCTTCGAAAAGTACGGCGTGAAGGTGCTCGGAACACCTGTGCAGTCCATCATCGACACTGAGGACCGCGACATCTTCAAGGCAAAGCTCGACCAGATCGGTGTACTCACCGCCCGTAGCGAAGCCGTAAACTCAGTAGAAGATGCGCTGGCAGCCGGCAACCGTATCGGCTTCCCGCTGATTATCCGCTCGGCCTTTGCGCTTGGTGGCCTAGGTAGCGGCTTTGCCTACAACGAGGATGAGCTACGCGTGCTAGCCGCGAAAGCTTTCTCGACTTCCGACCAGATCTTGGTGGAAGAGTCATTGAAGGGTTGGAAGGAAGTGGAGTACGAAGTAGTGCGTGATGCGTTTGATAACTGCATCACCGTCTGCAACATGGAGAACTTCGACCCCATCGGTATTCACACCGGGGAGAGCATCGTGGTGGCGCCGTCGCAGACGTTGAGCAACCGTGAGTATCATAAGCTGCGCAGCATCGGCATCAAGACCATTCGCCACCTAGGTATTGTGGGCGAGTGCAACATTCAGTACGCCCTCGACCCGCACTCCGAGGAGTACCGCGTGATTGAGGTGAATGCGCGTTTGTCGCGCTCTTCGGCACTGGCGTCGAAGGCAACGGGTTACCCGCTGGCTTTCGTAGCCGCCAAGCTGAGCCTAGGGTACTCACTGGCTGAGCTGAAAAATAGCGTGACCCAGACGACCTCGGCCTACTTCGAGCCGGCCCTCGACTACCTCGTGGTGAAACTGCCGCGCTGGGACCTAGGTAAGTTCTCGGGCGTGCAGCGGCAGATTGGCTCGGCTATGAAGAGCGTGGGTGAGGTGATGGCCATTGGTAAGTCGTTCGAGGAAGCCATTCAGAAAGGCTTGCGCATGCTGGACACCGGCAAGCGCGGCTTTGTAGGCAACGAAACGGAGCAACTCGACAACGATACCATCGACCATCTGCTGAGCGAACCGAACGAGGAGCGCATCTTCGCCATTAACCTAGCTTTCGAGGCCGGCTATGACATCGAGCGGGTGCACGAGCTGACGCGCATCGACCGGTGGTTCTTGCAGCGCCTCTATGGCATCTTTGAACTAGGCAACCAGCTAGGAGGGAAGCGCAACAACGGCGGCCTAGATGCCCTCGATACTGAGACGCTACGCGAAGCCAAGAAAATGGGCTTCTCCGACCAACAGCTAGCCGTAAAGTTGCTCGGCCAGGGCGACGTAAAAACCAATGAGCTAACGGTGCGCGCCCGCCGTAAGGCCCTAGGTGTGCTGCCCGTAGTAAAGCAAATTGACACGCTTGCCGCCGAATTCCCGGCCCAGACCAACTATCTGTATACCACCTACCACGGCACCGAAAACGACCTAGAGCCGGAAACCGACAAGTCGGTGGTGGTGCTAGGTTCGGGCGTGTACCGTATTGGTTCGTCGGTTGAGTTCGACTGGTGCGGCGTGAATGCCGTGCAAACCGTGGCAGAAGAAGGCTACAAGTCCATCATTATCAACTACAACCCCGAAACCGTTTCGACGGACTACGACGTGAGCGACCGTCTCTACTTCGAGGAGCTGTCGTACGAGCGGGTGATGGACATCCTGGAGTTTGAGGACCCGACCGGCGTTATTCTCTCCACCGGCGGCCAAATTCCAAACAACCTCGCCACGCGCCTGGAACAAGCAAATGTGCCCATCCTAGGTACCGCCGCCGCCCAGATCGACGAGGCCGAAAACCGCCATAAGTTCTCCAGCATCATGGACGAGCTAGGTATTGCGCAGCCGCGTTGGAACGAGCTGACCACGATGGAGGCCATCTACGACTTCGTAAAAGAAGTCAACTTTCCGGTCCTGATCCGTCCCTCGTACGTGCTGTCGGGTGCGGCCATGAACGTGGTGTCGAATCCGCAGGAGTTGGAGGAATACCTAAAGCTAGCCGTGGCTGTTAGCGCCGAGTACCCGGTAGTGGTGTCGGAGTTTATCCAGGAAGCCAAGGAAATCGAGCTGGATGCCGTAGCCGACAAGGGCGACATCGTGTCGTACGCCATTTCTGAGCACGTGGAGTTTGCCGGCGTGCACTCCGGCGACGCTACCATGTACTACCCGCCGCAGCGCGTATACGTGGGCACGGTGCGCAAGCTCAAGGTCATTGCCGAGAAGATTGCCAGGCGCTTCCAGATCAGCGGGCCGTTCAACATTCAGTTCCTGGAGAAAAACGGCGAAATTCGCGTTATTGAGTGTAACCTGCGCGCCTCGCGTAGCTTCCCGTTCGTATCCAAAGTGTCGGGCAACAACCTAATCAAGAAAGCCACGAAAGTGCTGCTTGGCATTCATGTGGAGCGCGACGCGAGCGAGCTGGTGTATGACCTGCCCTTTGTGGGCGTGAAGGCCTCGCAGTTCTCCTTTACCCGCCTGCAAGGCGCTGACCCGGTGCTGCGCGTGGATATGACCTCTACCGGCGAAGTGGGCTGCCTAGGCGACACGGCCGAGGAGGCGCTACTCAAGTCGTTGCTGTCGGTGGGCTACCGCATCCCGAAGAAGTCGGTGCTGATTTCTAGCGGCCCCATCATCTCCAAGGTCGCCTTGCTCGGCGCTGCCCGGTTGCTGGTGCAGAATGATTACACCCTCTACGCCACCCATGGCACGCACCTCTTCTTCACCGAAAATGGTGTGCCTAGTACCCTGGTCTACTGGCCCGACGAACTCCAGGAGCCCAATGCCCTGACCTACCTGCGCGAGAAGAAGATTGACCTGGTCATCAACATCCCGAAGAACCTGACCAAGGGCGAGCTGGACAACGACTACAAAATCCGCCGCACCGCCGTCGACTTCAACATCCCGCTCATCACCAACGCCCGCCTAGCCAAAGCCTTCATTAAGGCCTTCTGTACGCTGAAGATGGAAGACCTGAGCATCAAAAGCTGGAAGGAGTTCAAGGCGCAAGCGGTAAGTGTAGAAGCGTAGTAGAACGCTCGCAGGCTAGAACATCTTAATAAGAACGTCATGTTGAGCGAGAGCTTGGCATGACGTTCTTTCTTTAGAGCCTTCGTTTTATGACTCTGTATCTTTCCAGCTTAGAACTTACAGCACGTGCACACCTAGGTAAGGAAGTCGAACAATGGCTTTCGTACTACCGTGAAGCAGACTATACAGTAATAAGATGGCTAGTTATTTACAAATATGAAGGCCAGTTCACAGTAGCCTATCATGAATCGTTCGATGAGGGCGACGAAGGTTTCCATGATGTATATGAGTTCTACGCGCTGAACCCTGATAATGATACTACTCACTCGTTTGACTCAGTAGAAGAAGCTGTGGCTTTTGCTATTGAAAACTATGGCGCTGCTGCGGATAGGTTTGTCGCAGGGGGTATGATTCAGGAGGAATATGCTAAGTATGTGAGAGCTAGTAGACAGTCATGAGAACTTATAAAGAACCCGAGCCGAGAAGTCACGCAAGTTGGTGTAACGACCTAGGTCTTGTTTGTAAGGGGAAAGGCTGCTACACTAATCAGGTGCTCACCTATGATGAGTTTTGCTTTCTGCCTGATACAATACTGGTTAAAGCGAAGGAAGCTCCTCTCTATGGTTTCTGGCGGAAATATGGAGACGTTTATGGTGAACCACGAACAGTAAAAGAATGGCTTGAAGATTTGACCTTGCAAATTGTTGAGCCCTTAACGGAACAAGACAAGCAGGACTGCCATCTCTTTCTAGGCTATGATGAGTTTTGGATATGGAGCAGCGGTAAAATTGCACTCTGATCTTGGCCGCGTACTTTTGCCCTACCGCACGGTTATTCCACCTCACCACACGGCTACCTCCTGAAAAGGTGAAGCCCTAACTGGTGGAACAGCTAGGGCTTCGAGAAGTAGGTGGAAGAAGCACCTAACTTCTTGTCGCAATGAGAAGAAAACGTGCGTCGAAGGTAAAACGAAAAGTTAACCTTCACAAACCTATACCACTAGCGCCTGAAAATGGTTTCCGCTGGTGGTGGCTGGTTCAGGAACTGGTACGGGCGGTGCTTACCGCCGCGGCCCGGCACTGGATAGGCTAGGGTTGCAAGGGGCTGGGCCAAGCGGCTCAGCCCCTTGTTTTTCGTTTATACCGTACTTGCGCGTAAATACATTCTCTCATGAAAAAATTCACCTCGTTCGCCGACGTTCCCGACTACAAAGCTCTGCTAAGCAAGGCGCTAGAGATTAAGCAGAACCCTTACAGCTATCAGCATCTGGGCAAGAACAAGACCGTCGGGCTGATCTTCTTCAATCCTAGCTTGCGTACGCGCCTGAGCTCCATCAAGGCTGCCTACAACCTAGGTGCCCAAGCCTGGGTGCTCAACGCCGGCGCTGACTCCTGGACGCTGGAAATGAACGATGGCGCCGTGATGAACGGCTCCACGCAGGAGCATATCAAGGAAGCCATTGCCGTGATGAGTCAGTACTGCGATGTGCTAGGCGTGCGCACCTTCCCCGGCCTAAAAGACCGCGACGAAGACTACAATGAGGTGACGTTCAACAAGATTCTGAAGTACGCCACGGTGCCCGTTATCAGCTTGGAAAGCGCGACGCTGCACCCGCTACAGTCGTTCGCTGACCTAATTACGGTGGCCGAAACCAAAAAAACCGAGCGCGTGAAAGTGGTCCTGACTTGGGCTCCGCACGTGCGCGCCTTGCCCCAGTGCGTGCCCAACTCCTTCGCTGACTGGTTCTCAGAAGTCGATTGGGTCGATTTCGTTATCACCCACCCCGAGGGCTACGAGCTAGCCGAGCAGTTCACCAAAGGCGCCCGCATCGAGTACGACCAGAAGAAAGCCCTAGAAGGCGCTGACTACGTGTACGCCAAGAACTGGAGCAGCTACCGCGACTATGGCCAAGTAATCAGCCAAGACCCTAGCTGGATGGTAGACGCGCAGCATATGTCGTTGACCAACAACGGCAAGTTCATTCACTGCCTCCCCGTGCGCCGCAACGTAGAAGTCGGTGATGCTGTGCTGGATTCACCTAACTCACTGGTGATACAGGAAGCCGGCAACCGCGTCTTCTCTATGCAGACCGTGCTGCACGAGATGCTCGGCGGTGAGATGGTGAAATAGTGGAATGGTGAGTTAGTGAGCTTTCTGTTTTACTTGCACAGGTAGTATAAGTAGAACGACAAACTCACTAACTCACCATTCCACCATCTCACCTTACAGCGGATCGGCAGTTACTTTAAAACGGGAATCCGAACGGATCGTGATGTCTTTGCTGATGAGCTTGGCAACGCTTGCTTTCGTGGTGAGTGTGTAGCTGCTAGCTTTGATGTAGCTATCGAGCTTAGCGCCGGTGGGCTTCAGAGTGATAGTTTGCGCACCCTTAGGGATGTCGCTCAAGGAGGCTAGCAGAATCTGGTCGTTCGAGCTCGTGCTGATGTAGATTTCGATATTGCTTAAGAAATCGAAGTTCTCCGTGTTGGGGTCCGCAATGGTGAGCGTGAGCTTGCTGAGACTCACATCTTTTACCAAATCGGCGCTGGTGTTATTGTTCGCAAACTTTTGGCTCGACTGCGTTGGTACCGCTACAGGCGAAAGCATGTTGAGACCAAGCGGGGAACTAGCGGCCACCTTAATGTTTTCTGTGTCGTCGATGTAGAAGGTGAGCAGTTGATCGATTTTCTTGCAGCTTACCGCAAGTAATAAGGCGAAAACGGAAGTGAGTAACAGGATTTTTCTCATGTGAGTGGATTTTGCAGACGTACGAAGCTCGATAACCAAATAGTTTGCCGAGTTATATAGTCCGTTCAAAATCCTTATTTATGCGCTGATTATGAGGATTCAAGTAAACGCAACAAGCACATAAGCTGACGTAAAAAGCTAGGTCTTGCTCAATCCATCAGGTCGGCGGAGCGTGGTGGATCTGGTACGAAGTCAGGGTTCCAACTCATTGCGTACCGCTCATCAAGGTAAGGCAGCGCCGCTTCCGTGAGGTACAAAGGCCGAAATGTATCGACCATCACGGCTAGCTCGTGCGTTTCCTTTTTGCCGAGGCTAGCTTCTACGGTGCCGGGGTGCGGCCCGTGTGGAATGCCGCTTGGGTGTACCGTGAACGAAGCTAGGTCCACGCCGCGCCGCGACATGAAGTTGCCGGCCACGTAGTACAGCACCTCGTCGGAATCAACGTTGGAGTGATTGTACGGCGCTGGAATGCTCAGCGGATGGTAGTCAAATAACCGCGGCACGAAGGAGCAGATGACGAAGTTATGACCCTCAAACGTCTGATGCACGGGTGGCGGCTGGTGCAGGCGACCCGTAATCGGCTCGAAATCATGGATGCTGAAGGCATACGGATAGAAGTAGCCGTCCCAACCCACCACGTCGAACGGCGAGTGGCCGTAGGTGAGCTGGTGCAGGTAGCCTTCCTTCTTGACCTGAAGTAAGTATTCGCCCGAGGCTTGTTCATCGTCGGATACTAGTTCATACGGCGGCCGCAAATCTCGTTCGCAATACGGCGAATGTTCCAGCAGCTGCCCAAAATGGTTGCGGTAGCGCCGGCACGTTTCCACGGGGCTGAACGACTCAATGATCAGCAGGCGCACTGGTCCTTCCTCGAAGTGTAGCTGGTGGATGATCGTGCGCGGAATCACGACATAGTCGCCTGGCTCGAAGCTGACTTTACCGAGCTGACTCCAGAGCTGGCCCCGGCCTTCGTGCACGAAAATGACTTCGTCAGCTAAGGCGTTCTTGTAGTAATACGTCATCTGCTTTTCCGACGGATTGCAGATGCTCATCGTCACGTCGGCGTTGGCAATCAAGGTCTGGCGCGCCTGGAGGTAGTCGCCGCCGGTGGTGGTCTGGTCCAGGGTACGCAGGTGGCTAGGTTGCAGCGGCCGGTCGCGCAGCAGCTTCGGGCCGTACGGGATTGGTTGGCCTACAGACTTAATCTGAGTTGGTGGGTGCCGGTGGTATAGCAGCGACGATACGCCGTGAAAACCTAGGGTTCCCACGAGTTGCTCCGAGTACAAGGAGCCGTCGGGTTGGCGGAACTGGGTGTGCCGCTTGCGCGGAATCTGGCCGAGGCGGTGATAGTACGACATGGGTGGGTGGGGTGAGGATGGTAAGCAAAGATTATAATTTCTCAAACGAATAGCGCGACTTACGTAAGCCAGCCCGCTATTCGGCAAAGCTTTGTGTCGCTGAGGGGTAGAAGATAAATCTTTGTGAACCACCCGCCGTACCTTTGAGGGTCGCTTAGAATTCCTCTAGTGGAACGGGCCTGTTGGCGATATCGGGTGCAGACGGTCTCCCTGATTGAGACAGGCGAAACCAAACCTCGCGCTCATGCAAACACCCTTTTGGTTTTTACGCCGCGCCCCCCGCCGGGCAGTGGCTGGCTTGTGTCTTATCGGCAGCCTGCTAGGTCTCGGCACGGTTGCGCAAGCCCAACGTCCTGCGCTGGCCGCACCCGCTACCCGAGCCTTCTCCTTCGAATACACCGCAACGGTGCACGACGTGCCAGCTGGTGCGAAAGAGGCAAACTTGTGGCTGCCGGTGCCGCATTCCGATAAGTCGCAGGATATTAAAGATCTGAAAATCACGTCCTCTTACCCGTACGAGGTGGTGAAAGGAGAATACGGGAATCAGATTCTGCATCTCAAAGTCAGCAATCCGCCGCAAACGCCGATTGCCGTGACGATGCGTTTTGACGCCGTGCGCCGCGAGCACAAGAACCCCCTGCTCAGCGGTGCCAAGAATCAGAAGCTAGCTTCGGAGGAGCAGGACCCCAACATGCAGCGCTGGCTCACCGACGACCGCCTCGTGCCGCTCGACGCTAAAGTGAAGCAATGGGCCACGGAAGTAGTAACCAAAGCCAACGCTAAAACTGACCTGGAAAAAGCGCAAGCTATTTACAACCACGTCGTTTCGACGGTGAAATACGACAAAACCGGCCAAGGCTGGGGCCGTGGTGATATCTACTACGCCTGCGATGCCCGTCGCGGTAACTGCACCGATTTCCACGCCATTTTCATCGGCTACTGCCGGAGCCTAGGTATTCCGGCCCGCTTCAGTATCGGCTTTCCGCTGCCGCCTGAGCGTGGTGCCGGCGAAATCAAAGGCTATCATTGCTGGGCCGAGTTTTACACGAAAGAAACCGGCTGGGTGCCTATCGATGCATCAGAAGCGGCCAAAAACCCGGATAAGCGTAAGTACTTCTTCGGCGCCCACGATGAGAACCGCGTCGAGTTCACCCGCGGCCGCGATTTAGTGCTCAGCCCACCGCAGAAAGGCGAACCGCTGAACTACTTCATCTACCCTTATGCCGAAGTGGATGGGCAGCCCTTCACGAATGTTGATAAGAAGTTTACTTATAAGGATGCGGATAAACAGGCAGTAGGGCTGCGCTAAACCTAGGTATTTCAATGGCTTAATAACTTAAGTTGCGGCGTTGGTAAGCTAGCCCCGGCGGGGCGGCATATCGGTAGAACCTAGCTTGTAAGAAATGATCAAGCCCCAGCGGGGCGACACCAACGCTCCAACGAGGGGTGCCGCCCCGTTGGGGCTTGGTTCTGTTATGTCGTTGTTTTCTACCGATATGCCGCCCCGCTGGGGCTAACCCACCAACGCCGCAACTTATAGTTAGTGAACAGCAGAAAGGCGGACTACGTGTAGTCCGCCTTTCTGCTGTTGGTATTTAGAGTAGTCTCTATTTCTGACCTAGGGCTAGCAAACTGCTGGTGTTCGACAAGGCCTGTAGGGCCTGCTGCATTTCGCGGTCCTGGTCGTTGAGAACTGTGTAGTACCCTGCTTTACCGTACGTGCTGCGCGCAATGTAGGCTTTCAGCTGCGTGCGCAGCAGCGGCGCCGCCCGGCGCATACCGGCCGCATCCAGCTTCACCCCATCATTCACGGCGCGGGCGCTTAGTGCCTGAAGCTGAGCATCAGAGATGCGGAAGGTTGCGTTAAACTGCTCGAAGCGCAGGCCTTCCAGCTCTGCTTTATGCTCTTGGTAGAATTTCAATGCAAACTCCCGAACCAGATTGTGGCTCTGCAAGCGCGTGAAGTAAGCCGAATACGCCGACGTATCGCGGGCAACAAAAAGGTCGGGCATGATGCCGCCGCCGCCGTACACCGTGCGGCCGTGGTCGGTGCGGAAGCGGAGTGAATCGGCGAAGTGGATGCTGTCGGCGTGAAAGAATTCGCCGTGTCGCTGGCGGTTACTGAGTTCGTGCTCGTAAGCTTCCCGGCCACCCTTGTACGACTTCTGAATGCAGCGGCCCGAAGGCGTGTAGTAGCGCGCAATGGTCAGGCGCAGCTCCGAGCCATCATTCAGGGTGATAGGCTGTTGTACAAGTCCTTTGCCAAAGGTGCGGCGCCCGACTACCAGCGCCCGGTCGTGGTCTTGTAGCGCGCCGGCAATTACCTCAGACGCCGAAGCGCTGCCTTCATCAACCATCACTACTAAGGGACCTTCTTCAAACTCGCCGGCCACCCGCGAGAACGTTTGGGTGTCGTATTGGTCGCCTTTGCCATCGGTGTACACGATCTTGCGCGTGCCACCGATAAACTCATCAGCAATTCGGGTCGCGCGGTCGAGGTAGCCGCCGGGGTTGCCGCGCAGATCCAGCACCAACCGGCTCATGCCTTGGCGGCGCAGGTCGCCAAGGGCGCTCTTGAACTCATCGTAAGTACCCGTAGCAAAGCGGCTTATTTTCAAATAACCTGTTTGGTTATCAACCATGTAGGCCACGTCCACCGAGTTATTGGGAATGCGGTTGCGCGTTACGGCTACGTTCAAAGGCTTGTTCTGGCCTCGGCGACGAACCGCGAACTGCACGCTGCTCCCACGCGGGCCGCGCATCTTGGCGCTCATCTGCTCCACGGTGAGCTGCACGCCCGAAACCCGCTCGCCATTCAGGCGCAAAATCTGGTCGCCGGGCTGCAAGCCGGCTAGCTCGCCGGGGCCGCCGCTCAGCGGTGCTACTACCGTTACGGTGTCGTGAAACAGGTTGAATTCTACCCCAACCCCGTCGAAGTCGCTTTGCAGAAAAGCCGATGCCTGTTGCTGCTGCTTGGCCGGAATAAATGTCGAGTGCGGATCTAGGCGCTCCAGCATCCGGCTGATAGCGTAATCAGAAAGCGCCTCGGCATCAACCGTATCCACGTAGTCGCGGTCGACGTAGCTCAGGATTTCTTTGAATTTCAAGTAGCCCCGCGCCGTACCATCGGGATTTTGGTCGGAGGGCCGGAATGGGTTGGCGCCCAGCAAAACGCCACACGCTAAAGCAAACGCCAGCAGCAGCGGCTGCCGCACCTGTGCCCTATTGTTGCGCAACCTAGGTTGCGATGTAGCAGCCGGTGGAGGCGTCGGAGCGGTAGTTGGCTCGCCATTCATAGGCTCTTGGGAGAGTAGCGGTTTAAGCAATAGAAAAGCGTACTTCTAAGAGGATAAGATCAAATATATTAAAACTTTTCCAAGAAAATGCCCAATTATGTGTTAGTTGAATATGATTCTGGTTAAAGTGTAAAATATTATCTATTTAGGGCAAAAAAGGGGTCATTTATAAGGAATAATCCTAGGTGCAGCTCATTGCATGAAGTTGTATGATCGTTGTTTGTAATGTGATTTAATCTAGATTAAAATTTATCCTGTGCTTCGAAATCCCTTAGTGAAAAAAGGCGTTAGGTTAGCTGGTTTGCCACAGCAGACGTCCGCTTTCAACCTAGGTCCCGTATCTTTGCGTTGTGGTATAGCACGCTCTTGAGCAGGGGCGCTTGCTGTTTATTTAGTTTTCTTTAGTAGCAAAAAGTAATGGGCCGCATTCTCGCCATCGATTACGGCAATAAACGCGTAGGGCTAGCCATTACCGATCCGCTACAGCTCATCGCCACGCCGCTCGAAACTATTCACAGTCAAGATGTTTTGACATACGTGAAGGCCTATCACCAACGGGAGCCGTTGGACGCCGTAGTGGTCGGTATGCCGCGCACGCTGCTCAACGAGCCAACCGATGTGACCAGCGCCGTAGTGGGCTTGGTGCGCCGCCTGCGCCGGGAATTGCCCGACCTGTCGGTGCACGAAATCGATGAGCGCTACACTTCCCGCATGGCCCATCAGGCGATGCTGGCTGGTGGCCTTTCCAAAAAAGACCGTCGCGACAAAGCCACCGTCGACCGTGTGAGTGCCACCCTGATCTTGCAATCTTTTCTTAATTCCCGATGATTTACCCCATTGTTGCTTTCGGCGACCCGGTGCTGAAAACGCCCGCCAAAGATATTCCCGCTGATTACCCGGCCGACGAACTGCGTCAGCTGGTGGCCGATATGTTTGAAACCATGTACTCGGCGCATGGTGTGGGCCTGGCGGCACCGCAGGTTGCCAAAGGTGTCCGGCTGTTCGTAATCGACTCGGCGCCTATGATAGATGATGAGGACGAAGAAACCGGCGAGAAAGTCGAGCCAGCTCCGACGGCCGCGCCAGTCAAACGGGCTTTCATTAATCCCGAAATCGTGGAGGAAACCGGCGAAGAATGGGGCTTTGAAGAAGGCTGCCTGAGCATTCCCGGTGTGCGCGAGATGGTGTATCGGCCTGAAACCGTGGTGCTACGCTACGAAGACGAGAACCGCGAGCAGCACGAAGAAACCTTCTCGGGCATGACGGCCCGCGTTATTCAGCACGAGTACGACCACCTGGAAGGCATCCTGTTCACCGACCACCTGTCCGGATTTAAGAAGCAGCTCATCAAAGGCAAGCTGGCCCGCATCAGCAAAGGCGACGTGAATGCGGATTACCGGATGAAATTCCCCGTGTCGGCCGGTCGGCGCTAACTGCCAAACCTAGGTCAACTTTCTACTCGTCTGTTTTGCCGGTTCAGCCAGGCAAAGCAGGCGAGTTTTTTATTGTATAGTTCTTGCATTAAGGCGAAAAGCGGAGACAACCTAGGTCTGTGGCTGCTATCCGTTATCTATTTTTATTGCTTGCAATCGTTGAAGAAGCTATTCGGGTTTTTATTATTAATCAGCTTGCTGATGGTGCCTCGCCAGCCGCGGGCCTGGGGTTTCTTCGGGCACCGGCTGATCAACCGATTGGCGGTGTTTACGCTACCACCGGAGATGATCGGGTTTTATAAAGCCAACATCAACTACCTCACTGACAATGCCACCCGCCCCGATCAGCGCCGCAGCGTAGTGGCCGGCGAGGCGGCTCGGCACTTTCTGGATGCCGATGTGTACGGCCCTAATGCCATTGCCCAGCTGCCGCACAACTACGCCGATGCCGTGGCCCAGATCGGGGAAGATTCGTTGCAGCGGCACGGCATTGTGCCGTGGCAGGTGGCGCGCATGAAGTACCAGCTTACTGAGGCGTTTCGCACGCACGATACTGACCGCATCCTGCACCTGTCGGCCGACCTAGGTCATTACGTGGCGGATGCCTGCGTGCCGCTGCACACCACCCGCAACTACAATGGGCAGCTCAGCGGACAGCGCGGCATTCACGGGCTGTGGGAAAGCCGGCTGCCGGAGCTGCTGAGCGCCAACTACGATTTCTTCACCGGACCCGCGCCTTACCTGGACAACCCGACGAAGACCATCTGGCAAGCCGTGGGGCGTGCCCATGCGGCAGTCGATTCCGTTTTGTGCTTCGAGGAGGAGCTGACCGCCAGCTTTCCCGAAGACCGCAAGTTTGGCTTTGAGGAGCGCGGCAACCAGACCGTGCGCACCTACAGCCGCGATTTTAGTCGGGCCTACCACGAGCGTTTGCATGGGCAAGTGGAGCGGCAGATGCGCCGGGCCATGCAGCTGGTCGGGGCTATGTGGTACACCTGCTGGGTTGATGCTGGTCAGCCCGATTTAGATACGCTGCCCAAGAGCTTGTCAGCGGAAGAAAAACAACGGCTGATGGCAGAAGAAAAGGAGCTACAAAACGCGCCGCACAGCAGCATTGCCGGGCACGATGAGTAAGCGAAAGAACAGAACGTCATGCTGAGCTTGCCGAAGCATCTCTACCGCTTCGTCCTCCTATCAGGAGTTAATATTGCGGTAGAGATGCTTCGACAAGCTCAGCATGACGTTCTTTCGTTGACGATAATACTTTCCTAATGATGCGCTAACGCGGCGGATTGCAGCTCCGCCTGAGCTAGGTGTAAGTGCGCCAACATATCGTCGGTCATCTTATCTAAGTCGTAGTGCGGCTGCCAGTTCCAATCCTGCCGGGCCTGCGAATCGTCGATGCTGGCGGGCCACGAGTCGGCAATCTGCTGGCGCGAATCGGGCTTGTAGCTAACTGCAAAATCAGGTAGGTGGCGCTGGATGCTAGCCGTGATTTCAGCGGGCGAGAAGCTCATGCCGCTGACGTTGTAGGACGAGCGCACGGTAATCTGGTCGGCGGGCGCGTGCATGAGGTCCAGGGTGGCCTTCAGCGCGTCCGGCATGTACATCATCGGCAGGTAGGTGTCTTCGCGCAGGAAGCACTCGTAGGCATTGCCCGCCAGCGCCTGGTGGTAGATGTCGACGGCGTAGTCGGTGGTGCCGCCGCCGGGCAAGGATTTGTAGCCAATAAGGCCCGGGTAGCGCAACGAGCGAACATCGAGGCCGTGTTTCTGGTGATACCACTCGCACCACTGCTCGCCGGCTAGCTTACTGATGCCATACACCGTGTTCGGGTTCATCACGGTGAGCTGGGGCGTCTGGTGGCGCGGCGTGGCCGGCCCGAAAACGGCAATGGAGCTAGGCCAGTATACCTGCGCTACCTGGTAGGCCACGGCTGCGTCGAGCACGTTGAGTAAGCCTTCCATGTTCAGGCGCCAGCCAAACTGAGGGTTCTTTTCGGCCGTAGCCGACAGCAGTGCGGCTAGGTGGTAAATCTGGCGCGGGCGGTATTGCTGAATAATTGTTTCTAAACGTGGGCGGTCGAGTACATCGAGCAGCTCGAACGGGCCGGCTTCGCGCAGCTCGGCTTGTTGGGGCGGGCGTACATCGGCGGCCACAACGCGGCTAGGGCCATACTGCCGGCGCAGCTCATAGGTAAGCTCGACGCCAAGCTGACCGCAGGCGCCAATGACGAGGATGGTGTCGCTGGGGGCGGCACTAGGGTTAGTTTGCATACAATTCTACAACAGGCGGGTGGACTGCAAAGATACCGGGTTGGGCTGACTTGCATCGGTCAACAGTCGTGCCCGAACGAAGCGCCGGTAGGAGAGAAGCGCCCGAAAATCGGCTGGGTTTGCTTATGTTTGAACATGTGCTATTCCGGCTTTGTGCAACGTTTTTTACCCATTGCAGCCGCTTTTCTGCTGAGCGTGGCAGCGCAGGCACAACACCCATCCGACGCACCTAGCCCTTACCGCAATCTGGTGATGGAAGGCGGCGGCATTCGGGGCATAGCCTACGGCGGCGCCTTGCAGGAGCTGGAAAAACGCGGCGTGCTGGCCGGTATTCAGCGGGTGGGCGGCACGTCGGCTGGGGCTATTCAGGCGGCACTGTTAGCAGTGGGCTACTCGCCCGCGGAGATTATCGAGGTGGTAAATCACACCCCGGTGCAGCGGCTCAACGATGGGCGACTCATCTTTTTCGGTGGCAGCACGCGCCTGCTGAAGCAATACGGCTGGTACCGCGGCGACCAGTTTGCCAGGTACCTGAGCGAGCTGGTCGGGCGCAAAACCGGCAACCCCGATCTGAACCTAGGCCAGCTGCACCAGCTCGCCCAAGCTGGCCGCGCCCGCGACCTGTACGTGACGGGCACCAACCTCACGGCTCAGCGCGTTGAGGTTTTCAGCTACGAAACGCATCCGCAGCTACGCGTAGCCGATGCTGTACGCATTTCGATGAGTATTCCGCTGTACTTCCGGGCAGTGCTGCTAGATGAGCAAGGTAATGTGGTCGTGAAACCAATGAAAGGCCAGAAGATTAATGTATTAGTGGATGGTGGCCTGCTAGCCAATTATCCGATAGACTTGTTTGATAAACCTAGGTATTTGCCCAATCAAACTTCCTCTGCGCAGCCCAGCAACAACCGCATCATCAACCCCGAAACCCTGGGTCTGCGCCTCGACCGCGCCGAGCAGATTGCGTATGATACCGCGCGCACCGGTCGGCAGCAGCTCGCTCCTTACACAATCAGTAACTTTGGTAGCTACATCGGCGCTTTGTACACGCTGGCTATCGAAAACCTAAACCCGGCCCAGCCCGAAGACTGGAAGCGCACCGTGAGCATCAGCACCCTAGGTTTCAACCCGAAAATCAAGCGCATTTCGGAAGCGCAAAAGCAGCAATTAGTAGAAAGTGGGCGACAGGGCGTGCAGGTGTTTTTTGACAAATCACACGTCAAAAATTGAGCGGCGCCACCCATTCAACACTCAACGTTCAACACTCAAAATTTCCATGTATACCACCCTCCAACCCGACCTCGAAAAACAGCTCCAGGATATAAAAGATGCAGGTCTTTACAAGAAGGAGCGCATCATTACCTCGCCGCAAGGCGCCGAAATCGAAACCAATGAGGCCGGTGAGGTGCTGAACTTCTGCGCCAACAACTACCTAGGTTTGTCGTCGCACCCGGAAGTGATTAAGGCCGCTAAAGAAACCATTGATACTCACGGCTACGGCATGTCATCGGTGCGCTTTATCTGCGGCACCCAGGATATTCACAAACAGCTAGAACAGAAGCTCGCTGAGTTCCTGGGCACCGAAGACACCATCCTCTACGCCGCCGCTTTCGACGCCAATGGCGGGGTGTTTGAGCCATTGTTCAACGAGCAGGACGCCATCATCTCCGACGCCCTGAACCACGCCAGCATCATCGACGGCGTGCGCCTGTGCAAAGCCCAGCGCTACCGCTACACCCACAACGACATGGCCGATTTGGAGAAGCAGCTCCAGGACGCCCAGGCAAAAGGCACGCGCCACCGTATCATCGTCACCGATGGCTCGTTCTCGATGGACGGCACCATTGCCCAGCTCGATAAAATCTGCGACCTGGCCGATAAGTACCAGGCCTTGGTGATGATTGACGAGTGCCACTCGATGGGCTTTCTGGGCAAAACCGGCCGCGGCACCCACGAATACCGCAACGTGATGGGCCGCGTCGATATTATCACGGGTACGCTCGGCAAGGCCCTAGGTGGGGCCATGGGCGGCTTCACGTCGGGCCGCAAAGAAGTTATTGAAATGCTGCGGCAGCGTAGCCGACCATATTTGTTTTCTAACACCCTAGCTCCGACCATTGTCGGCGCGAGCCTGCGCGTTTTGGAGCTGCTCACCGAGAGCACCGAGTTGCGTGACCGGCTGGAAGAAAATACCAAGTACTTCCGCACGAAGATGACCGAAGCGGGTTTCGACATCAAGCCCGGCGAGCACCCCATCGTGCCCGTCATGCTCTACGACGCCAAGCTGAGCCAGGAATTTGCCGCCAAGATGCTGGAAAAGGGCATCTACGTGGTAGGCTTCTATTACCCCGTGGTGCCACAAGGGCAGGCGCGCATTCGGGTGCAACTCTCGGCCGCCCACACGCGGGAACATCTGGATAAGGCCATTCAGGCGTTCGTCGAAGTAGGGCAGGAGCTAGGTACGCTGAAAGACCGGGCCGCGCAACGGCCCGAGGCGGGCCAAGTGGTGACGAACACGCCGTAATACACTTGTCATTCCGAGCTACGCGAGGAATCTGGATCAGATACCTAGGTTCATAGCACAGATTTCTCGTGTTGCCCGGAATGACAGGATATGCAAAAAGCCCCATTGTCAAGTGCAATGGGGCTTTTGCGTTCGCTAACGAGAAAAACGTTACTGTTGCGCTACCAGACCTAGGTCCATTTTCATATACCCCGGCCGGATGCCGCCCGGCCACTCCAGCTCAACTGCGGGCGCAGCTTGCAACCTAGCTTTTTCGGCATCCAGTTGCTTGGATTGCTGCACGACCGGCACCTTCGCGGCGCGCAGCTTTTTGTAGCCGGACCAGTCGAAATTCAGCAGAAACTCGACGGCGCCGCGCACGCCCACGGCAAACAGCTCCAGCTTATCGGCGTCGGCCATCTGGAAGTCGAGCCAGTTGAAACCGTCCACGTTCAGGCAATGCACCAGGTGGCGATAGTCGGAGTTGCGGTGGATAAAGTCAAAATCGTATTGGGTGCGGGCCGCGTCGAAAATGGCACCTAGGTACTGCGGCAGCGAATCGGTGGTGCGAATGGCGGCGCGGTCGACCCCGAGCTTAATGCCGAAGGTGGGCGCGGCTGGCACCTGCGTGTTGTCGTGAAATAAGTCGATGGGGAAGTTGGACATGATGCCGCCATCCACAAAAAACACCGTTTCAGGAATTTCGCCGGTGTAGCCCAGCGCGTTCCAGGCGGTTTGGTAAAGCTCGCTATCTGGCGCGCCGTCGCGGCCGGGCAAATCTGATACGGTACTTGGCTGGAAAAACAGCGGCACCGACATAGAAGCGCGCACCATGTCTGCTGGGGGCACGGTTTTCCAATCTTTCCAGTACAGCGGCGCCATTTCAGGAAACACGACCTTGGTTTGCGTAGTAATGTCGGCAGTCACCAGCGCTATGCGCGACAAGTCGGCGGGCGTGTAGGTTTCTGGCGTCGCACGGTTGTATTCGGGGGAAGCGCGGCGCTGTAAGCCCTGCGCGGGCACCTGCCGGCGCAACTCCAGCAGTTGCTCAATCGACTTAATGCCTTTCTGTTTGAGCAGGCGTTGGAGCCACTGCCGAAAGGCGTCGCCGGGGTGCAAGCCTTTGTCTTCTCGTATGTTATCAATCACTTGCAGCGCATCGTTGACGAGTCTGGCCTTGCTCGTGAGTCCGTGCAGGAAGCCGCCTAGGCCGTGGTGTTCCTCTTCCGGCCGCAGCAAATCAGCCGTAAAAGCGCGGGCATCCTTGTCGCCGTCTACAAAGTCGTAGAAGTTCTGGTTGGCAAGCTGCTCGATAATCCACTGTGTAGAAGCCTCCTGGCGCGGACCACTAGCAGCCATGAGCAAGGCATTTATGGAACCCGCCGAGGTGCCACCCAGGCGCAAAAAGCGGATACCGGCCTGCTCCAGCGCATACACGTAGCCCACCAGCGCAATGCCCAGCATCCCGCCGCCTTCCATTACCAGGTCAACGTACTGGTGCTGTGGTTTTCCGTCAGCCCCCATATCTACTACATCCGACACTGTCCAGTCGGGGTGCTTTGTCAGATATTCCTGCATCCGGGAAAGGGCGCTGCGCACGCTAGGGTACTCGGTGAAATCAGCGGAGGAGAGTGCCATGATTGCGGTGAGTAAGGGTGAGCAATAATCAAGACGAGCACCGAGCGGTCATCTAACCTAGGTGTCACCAGAAAAAGCATGCAAAGCTTTGCCAACCTAGGTTTTAGCTAGTTGCAGGCAAGGGCGAGCGAGTGCGCCAAGCGCAAAAAATAGAAGGCAAGGGGTGTGCGCCTCACCTGAAGCATAGGAAAAAGATAGCCTTTCGCCCGTGTGCTATAATAGCTGGATATCCAGCAGGGCTTAGCGTAATGATTGTAGTTGAATGTACGAAAAGTTATCTAGAATATTAATATAGTTAAAGGAATTTTGCTTGAGGGAAATACTCCTTACAGCTTGTTCCGATAGAACTTAGCAGTAAAGAGAACGTCATTTCGACCAGCGGGAGAAATCTCGCGTGCAGGGCTAACTCCAATCATCTGGTTTACTATCACAACGGCTGCACGCGAGATTTCTCCCGCTGGTCGAAATGACGTTCTCTTTAGGAGAGGTCACGCGAAACCTAGGTTGCTTAAATAAATAGTGCTAGAAGCTAGGCTGCTACGGTCTTCCCGGAGCCGGTAGCGCTGGAAGACGCCGACTTCGGCGGCACCCCGAACAGCATCTCGTTCAGCCGAGCGCGCAAGTCAGCGGGGGCTAGGTTGCGGAACACCTCCCCGCCCCGGACCAGCGAAATCTGGCCGGTTTCTTCGCTTACCACCAATACCACGCTGTCCGTCACTTCCGTCAGGCCGATGGCGGCGCGGTGCCGCAGGCCCATGGAGGCCGGCACATCCGGGTTTTCGCTCACCGGCAGGATGCAGCGGGCCGCCTGAATGCGGTTGTTTGTAATGATAACAGCGCCATCGTGCAGCGGGCTAGTTTTATTGAAGATGCTCATCAGCAAACGCTTACTCACTACCGCGTCGATGTTGTCGCCGGAGTTGGCATAAAACTTCAAGTCCGACACCATTGTGAAGGCAATCAGCGCCCCAATGTTCTTGCCTGCTAGGCTTTTGGCGGCTTCTACGAAAGGCGTCACGCTCATGCGGGTCGCTGGCTCGTCGCGCCGCCACGGAAACACCCGCACGCGGTCCAGGGCCGTGGCTTTGCCCACCGTGAGCAAAAAGCGACGAATTTCCTGCTGAAACAGAATGATACCCGCCAGCACGCCCACGCTCATAAACTGACCTAGGATCGTGGTAAGCAGCTCCATACCAGCGGCTTTCACCACCAGATAGAACAGGTACACCGACATAAAGCCCAGAAAAATCTTTAGGGCCACGCTGCCGGTCAGCAGCTTGTAGAGCTGGTAGAACAGGACGGTGACCAGCAGCACGTCCACGATGTCGATCCAGCCGATGCGCAGGAAACCGATAGCGAAGGTGCCAATCACGGAGCCAGAGAAGGATAAGTTTGGGAAACGAGGCGTACAGCCTGTACTGCCTCCGCTACATCATGTACGCGCAACAGCCGGGCGCCGTTAAGCAGCGCTACCGTATTGAGGGCCACAGTACCCGGCAGCGCTTCCGCGGCAGTCAAACCTAGGGGCTTGTACACCATGCCCTTGCGCGATAAAGCTGCCAGCACGGGCAACCCCAGCACTTGCAGTTCCTGCAGGCGCCGCAGCAGTTCGTGGCTTTGGGCAGGCGTTTTGGCAAAGCCAAAGCCCGGATCGAGCACCACATCCACCACGCCCAGCGCCCGGAGCGCCACGAGCTTGTCGCGGAAGTAGCGTACTAGCTCCAGTACGATGTCATGGGCGTACTCGGTGTGCTGGGTCATGGTCTGCGGCGTTCCGCGTATGTGCATCAGCACGTAAGGCACCCGCAGGCGCCCAACTGTGGCAAACATCTCCGCGTCGAGAGTGCCGCCGCTGATGTCGTTGATGATATCGGCGCCGGCTGCTACAGCTTCGGCCACCACAGCGGCGCGAAAAGTATCAACCGAAATAAGCGCCTCCGGAAACGCTTCGCGTACGGCTGCCAGCGCGGGCAGCAAGCGGCGTTGCTCTTCGGTCGCGCTGATATCCTCGGCGCCGGGCCGCGAAGAGTAAGCACCTAGGTCGAGGACAGCGGCGCCAGCCTTGAGCATGGCTTCAGCGCGGCGGAGCACATCTGTGTGGTTGGCTTGGTCAGCTACCCGACTATCGGCAAAGAAGGAATCGGGCGTCAGGTTCAGGATGCCCATTACTTGTGGGCGGCGCAGATCCAGGAGGCGGCCACCGGGGCAAAGCAGGGTTTGCCTCGGGGAAAAACACGTATCTTTCGCAGCGGTCTGGATCATGGGAATTTGGAAGCGCAAGGACTTACTGGGTGGACAAAAGTCGCTTTGATTCCGGGCACTGGCAAGCGCGCCAGCACCAGCATCGGATGGGGGAGCTGCTACCGCATGGCGCGGTAAAACCAATGCACAATTCCTTGTACGCTGCCCGAAAACAAACCCTAGTTTCCAAGCCCCCCAAGTTCCTAAATCTAGCTTTAATATCTTGCAAACCCAAACGCAGCACGAGTACGACCAGGTAATTGGCCACTGTCGGGCGCTGTTTTTAGCCAAAGCGCACGACTACGGCACGGCGTGGCGCATCATGCGCCTGCCCTCCGTTACGGACCAGATTTACATCAAAGCGCAGCGCATCCGCTCCATTCAGGAGAAGGGCAAACAGCTGGTAGCCGATGGCATCGAGGAGGAGTTCGTGGCCATCGTCAACTACTGCGTGATTGCGCTCATGCAGCTGCAGCTGCCCACCGACGCGTCCCTGGACCTGGACCCCGAAAAGGTGGCCGATGCCTACGACGAGGAAGTCGGCATCAACCGGCAGCTGCTGTTCGCCAAAAACCACGACTACGGCGAGGCCTGGCGCCAGATGCGTGTGGAAAGCATCACTGACATCATCCTGATGAAGCTGCACCGCACCAAGCAGATCGAGGACCTAGGTGGTCACACCTACGTGTCGGAAGGGGTGGAAGCCAACTACCGGGACATGCTGAATTATGCGGTATTTGCGCTTATTAAGTTGGGTCTTGGGGACTTGGGAGCTTAGGGTCTTGGATATGCGGCCGTATCTTGCAGCAGCTAAGCAAACGGGTACTTTCAACTAACCATGTAGTTGGCAACAAGCGGCATAAGCCGTGCTAACTAGCGGGCACTGGTTGCCATTTCCGTAGTGTTTTCCACCAGAACAAAAACCAAGATCCTAAGCTCCTAAGTCCCCAAGACCCTAAAATGAAACTCATTACGCGTATTTGTTGGGCGCTGCTTGGCGGCCTGTTCATCTTTTCTGGCCTGATTAAACTCAACGACCCCATTGGCACGGCGTTGAAGCTGGAAGAGTATTTCGAAGTATTTGCCCAGGACTTTGGCTCATTTTTTCTGAGCTTCCGCAGCATTGCCCGCACGCTTTCTCTTGTGCTGAGCTCGGTGGAAGTGGTGCTCGGCGTAGCGCTGCTGCTGCGCTGGCAAATGCGCCAGATCATGTGGGCGCTGCTCGGGCTGCTGGTGTTTTTTGCCTTTCTCACCTTCTACTCGGCGGCCTTTAATAAGGTAACCGACTGTGGCTGCTTCGGGGACTTCATCAAGCTCACGCCTTGGGCGTCCTTCATCAAAGATTTGTTCCTGTTGGGGTTATGGGCGGTGGTGCACTTCAACCAGCGCTACCTACGCCGCACGTTTGCGCGAGGGCTGCTCGGGATTATGTACATCACCGTGGCCACGGCCGTGGCGGTCGGTATTGGCGTCCGGGCCCTAGGTCACTTGCCGTATTTCGACTTTCTGCCTTATAAAGTTGGTAATGACATTGGCAAACTCATGAAGCCTTCGGCGCAGCTGCGTTACAAGTACATCATGACGCGCAACGGCGAGACGAAGGACTTCACCGATTACCCGACCGATACCACCTGGAAGTTCAAGCAGATGGTGCCGCTGAATCCGGAAGCTGGCCCGAAAATCACCGACTTCAAGGTGTGGAACGATGAAGGCGACTTCACGCAGCAGCTCCTGGAAGGTAACCGCCTCGTGCTCATCGTGCAAAGCACCGCCAATGCCGACCGCGACCGGTTTGAGCAGTTTGATGCGCTGTTTGATGAAGTAAAAAAATCGCGCAAGAACATTTCTACGCTGGTTATTACCAGCAGCAGTCCCGCCGAGTTCGACGCCTTCCGCCACGACGTGAACCTGGCCGTGCCGTTCTACTACGCCGACGCTACCGTGCTCAAATCCATGATCCGCTCAAACCCCGGCCTGATGCTGCTCCAAAACGGCGTGGTGAAAGGCAAGTACCACTACCACGATATTCCCGACGCGGCGAAACTGGAGAAGCTGCTGTAGTTTGGTTTGGTGCTTAGTGCTGGGTATATGATGGTTAGCCAGAAAAGCTAGCTACTAAGCACTAGGCACCAAGCACTATGCACTAAATCATGATTCTTTTTATTCTTCGACGGCTGGGGCAAGGTTTTTTGGTGCTGCTGGGCGTAGCACTCACAGTTTTCTTTCTCTTTACCGTGCTGCCCGGCGACCCGGTGGCGCTGCTCGCTGGGCAGCGCTCCGATGCCGCTACGCGCGCCGCCATTGCCGCCGACCTAGGTTTGGACCAGCCCATTCCGGCTCAGCTTGCGGGCTACCTCAACGATGTGTCGCCCCTGGGTTTGCACTCGCGCGACTCGGCGGGCGTGGCGAAATACGGCGGCGTGGCGCTGCTGCCTTTAGGCAACAAGGCGTTTGTGCTCAAAAAGCCGTATCTGCGGCGTTCTTTTCAGAGCAACAAGGAGGTATTAAACATTCTGCTCGACCACTTTACGGGTACGCTTTGGCTGGCGCTGGCGGCCATGCTGCTGGCAGCAGGGCTCGGTATTCTGTTTGGCATATTGGCTGCCCTGAAGCCGCATTCCTGGCTCGACCGCTCTCTGGTAACTGTATCAGTCCTAGGTATTTCAGTGCCGTCGTTTGTGGCCGGCATCCTCATTGCCATGACGTTTGGCTTTTACTGGAGCCGCTGGACGGGTCTCAACCTAACGGGACAGCTCTATGAAACCGACCCATTTACCGGCACGCACCTCGTGCTGCGCAACTTGCTGCTGCCGGCCGTGGCCCTCGGTATCCGTCCGTTGGCGGTCATCACGCAGCTCACGCGCAGCTCCATGCTCGATGTGCTGAGCCAGGACTACATTCGTACGGCGCGTGCCAAGGGCTTATCCGGGTACCATACCGTAATGGGCCACGCGCTGCGCAATGCCCTAAATCCGGTTATCACGGCCGTATCCGGCTGGCTGGCGTCGCTCATGGCTGGCGCTTTTTTTATTGAGTACATTTTCAACTGGAAAGGCCTAGGTACCATCACGTTGCGCGCCGTTGAGAACCTGGATTTTCCCGTTGTAATGGGCGCTACCATCTTCATCGCCTTCTTGTTTGTGGTTATCAACATCGTGGTCGACGTGCTCTATGCCGCCCTGGACCCGCGGGTGAAACTAAGTTAGCAGTGAGCAATGAAGAATGAGCAATGAACAGTAAGGAGAACAGTTTAATAATGACTTAGAAGACACCTTGCTTCATTGCTCATTCTTCATTGCTCATTCTTCATTGTTAATTGAAACTCATGCGTCTTTACCTTATCGGGATGCCGGGGGCGGGCAAAACTACCCTGGGGCGAGCTTTAGCTACTTTCTACGGCGTTCCTTTCATTGATCTGGACGAGGAAATTGTGCGTCGGGAAGGCCGTAGCGTTGCCGCTATTTTCAGCAAGGAGGGCGAGGCGTATTTTCGGGAGCGGGAGGCCGCGGCGCTGCACGCAGTGCTGGCGCAGTACCCGAAGCTTGTGTTGGCGACCGGTGGCGGCACGCCCTGCTTTCACCAAAACCTAGATCTGCTGCTTGCTACCGGCCTGACGCTGTACCTGGCCGTGCCCGTCGAAGAACTGGTACGGCGTCTAGGCCGGGCGGCGGCCGCCCGGCCGCTCTTGGCCAGCCTCCCCGACCAGCAGGCGCTGGAAACACGTTTACGCGAAACCTTAGCCGCTCGCGAACGGTTTTACACCCGCGCACCCTTGCAGTGTGCAGCGGCAGGTTGCTCAGTGGAGAACATTCAGCGGTTAATTCTGCATTACCAAACTACCGCTTGAGCTAGGTGCCCACGGCAAGGGACGGCGTGCAATTTGTGCGTTGCTGCGTACTTTTGCTCCTTACATCAGCTAACTACTTAGTATGAACTCTGCCTCCGCAACTCCTGAGCCCGATGTGAAGCCAACGCCGGTTAAGCTGTCTGGTGCTATTAAGCCCAAGCAGAAAGGCTCGGCTCAATTGTTTAAGAATCCCGTATTGGAGCGGCTGACACATACGCACATTGCAGGGCCACTCACCATCTTTTTCAGTGTAGCGGCTGTTAGCCTCTATTACAGCCTGAGCCGTGGCTTGCTCACGGGCTTATCAGCTTTCGGATTGTTCCTGGCAGGTTGGCTGCTCTTCACCCTGGCCGAGTACTTGGTGCATCGCTACGTGTACCACATTGCAGCTACCACGCCGGGGCGCGCCAAGTTTCAGTACACCATGCACGGCGTACACCACGAGTTTCCAAAAGATAAGACCCGCTTGGCCATGCCGCCTATCCTGACGGTATTCGTGGCGTCGTTGCTGTTTTTTATCTTCCGTTTCACCTTTGGCAACGCGGGCTTTGGCGTTCTGGCTGGCTTCGTGTTTGGCTACGCGCTGTACCTTTTTGTGCACTATGCCATTCACGTATATGCCCCGCCGAAGAACTTCCTGAAGGTGTGGTGGCACCACCATGCTCAGCACCACTATCGGCAAGATGAAGTAGCTTTCGGGGTTTCCAGCACTTTGTGGGACCATATTGTTGGAACCATGCCCGGCAAAGAGAAATAGGAATAACGTAAGTTTGATTTTGGGAAGATGGGGCTACGAGCCCCATTTTTTTTGCCCATTTAACAGCTCTTTCCAAAATTCAGAAAGGAAGATAAGGTGAAAGTAGCAAAATGGGAATGCAATAATTATGTAATTATTGCAAGATTATTGCGTAAACAAATTATGATATTTGAATATATATGGTGCTTAACTAATTTTCTATTATACAAGCATTTGCATATATATACTTGCGCTAGCATATTTGTGTCTCAATAAGGGAAAGTATTCTTGATTCTCTTATTGGGAAAAACTGCTGCTCTATCTTCCTAACCATCTTTGCAATGCTACATCGTTATTTTACTCGGGGTTTAAGCCTTTGGTGCTTATGTCTACTACTGTCTTTCACTGCACGAGCACAATACCAGTTTAAGGCTGCTGCCGACGCCAGCTCTAATGGCCTAGGTCCATACCAGCAAAACTTTGATGGAATGGGTACCGGTACGCCTACCTTTGTTGGGGGTACCAACAGTAGTTTGCCTGGCGTTATAGCAGGTTACGCTTACGGCACTAGTTTCCTTGGTCTTCCTTCTCCTACTGCTAATGACGGCTCCAATTCTACTACGGGCGCTTATAACTTTGGTGCCGTAGGTGACCCAGATCGGGCGTTGGGCGGCATTGCTGGTACGCAAGGAGGGCTAGCTACAGTTGGTAAGGGTTACATTGCTATCCGTTTAAAGAATACATCCGGAGCAATCATCAAAAATCTAGATATCCGCTACGCGATGGAGCAATGGTATAATTCATCCAAGGCGAATGAAGCGTATTTCCGGGCTGATTATCGCGTGTATTCTAATGCAACTACTGTAAGCCCTAATGCCTTCACCAATAACGATCTGGTACAAGCAGAAGGTACTAACAACTGGACTGATCTGTCTCAGTTAGATCTTCAAGCTCCTGGCACAGGTAATTTGATTGGGCAATCGGATGGCAATTCCTCCACCTATCGGCGTGCTGCCCAGCACCGCCTCGTTGGTCTGAACCTAGCAAATAATGCTGAAATAGTAATCCGCTTTACTTACGTGTACAGCGCTGACAACGGTAATGGAATAAGCTTGGACGACATTGCTGTATACCCTGAAACCAATGTTCTCTATTCTAATACGAATGGTAATCTGAACAATGCTTCCGCGTGGTCACAGAGCACCACCAGCGCAATCCGGCCATCATCCATCGACTTTACCGGCAATACCAACTATACGTATTATGTACGGGGTGACGGCAGCCTGACAGACCGGCTAACCGGAATCATTGATCTGAATCCTACCTCACGCATAGTAGTTGGTGCTTCCCCAGCAGAACCAGCCACCCTTTACATGGGAGCAGGAGACCAACTAACAGGTACGGTGGATGTCACCGATAATTCTAAACTACAGTTAGGAGCTACACCTACTAGTCTGAAGATCGGCGACTTAGGCGCGGGAAGCACAGTAGAATATCTGGGAAATAGTGGCACAGCCCAAAACGTGTTGCCCGCTACTTATGCTAAACTGAATTTTAGTGGACAAAGCCCGAAAGCCCTTGTAGGTGCAACTATCGTTAGCGAAGCACTGACTTTGACGAGTAGCACTACAGCACCCCAAGCCGTACAGCTAGGTGATTACAATCTGACTTTGTTGCGTGCAGCAACGCTCACGCGCACAAATGGTGGTCAGATTGTAACGAATGGCCTCGGGGAATATCGGGCTACTCTTACCTCTACCAGTGGCACCGTATTATTCCCAGTTGCTACATCCGGTGCAGCAGCCGATTATCTGCCAGCCTCAATCACGCCAGGTAGCTCTGACAAAGATGAAACATTCCGGGTGCGGGTTATTTCGGAAGTATTTGCAAGCTATTCAAAGCAGGGTGTGGCATCTAATCCCGTTAAGAATTCTGGCAATGTAAATAATACGTGGCTCGTTGGTCGCGAAACCACTACTCCGGTGTCAATTACTCTTAAACTGGCTTGGACGCCTACTACCACTCGGCAGGGGGCAGCCTTTGATAAGACGAAAAGCTTTATTGACCACTTTAGTACAACCAACAATAGCTGGGACCGGATGCCAGCAAACGTAAGTGCATTCACTGACGGCAGTCAGATGGCGGTACAGCGTGTGGGCATAAGCAACTTTTCTCCTTTTGCTGTAACGTCAAACGGTGGTGGTGTGCTACCCGTCGAGCTAACTGCCTTCAATGCTGCACGGACAGGCACAACAGTTTCCTGCACCTGGGCAACCGCTAGCGAGAAGAACAATGAAAAATTTGTGGTAGAGCGTAGCCTCGACGCAAAAACGTTTCAGGCCATCGGTACCGTTGAGGGAGCAGGTACTACCACCAATACAAGCAACTACTCATTCGTAGATCAGCAGCCTACTCTAGGTATTAATTACTACCGTCTGCGGCAAGTAGATACCGACGGGGAGGAATCCTTTTCTCCGGTAGTAGCAGTGAAAGGATGCGCAGACTGCCTAGCTAGCGACGTAACGGTAGCACCTAATCCAGGAACTGGCCGATTTGAATTGTATACCAATTGGTCCGCTACTACCTTGACGGGCACCGTAACTAACACGCTCGGCGCACCCATCATTACACTAGCGCAAACACTGGCCGCTGGCCCGCAACGCACAATGTTTGATCTAAGCCAACAGCCAGTAGGGGTGTACTTTGTTCATTTGCAAACGAGCAGCGGTACTGTTGTGCTGAAGGTGATAAAAGAGTAAACTGTAGTGCTCATATAAAACAAGAAAGGCGCTCACGAGCGCCTTTCTTGTTTTATATGAGCACTAGCTAAAGCTAGCCTCGCATCTTCCGGACCAAGAAGGAAATAAGCAGCACAACCAGGAAAATGCCGATAACGGCGGTCCAGGCGCCAGCTTTGAAAATATCACCGATGGCCTCGCAGCTGCTAAGCGAGAAGGTGAGAAGAATAAGGGAAAAGACGAGTAAAAAACGAGCGTTTTTCATGATAAGTCTGAGGGAAAGTGGGAGAGAAACAAAGCACCAATGGGCGTCTCAGAATGATACTGACCTAGGCAGAAAAAGGTTGAGATATTACAGAATTGCGTGGTAGACAGACGCGCAGCAAGGTTCTGACCAATCAGGGCTGTCGTAGTTGGTAGCTCAACTGTAAACGCGAAGCTAGGTTGAACTAGGTATTGTTCAGGCACTTTTGTGCAAGTTGTTACGTATGAGGAGCAAATCTCAGTTCGCGTTGAATAATTTAATTCTTGTTTATATGTTACGATTTGCCTTTTCGACTCTGTTCGTGGCGGCTTTAAGCAGTCACTCAGTTATGGCACAGCAAGGCGCCGAGCCGGCTACCACTTCCACTAAGCCCGACGGCCCTACCACTCCGGCTTCATCCTGGACTACTTCCACCACTGGAAACGCCACCGATGATGCTACTTCTCGCATGGAGGGCGCACACATTGCGCCTGGCTTCACAGCGGCTCCATCTATGCGGGTGCGGTACGATTACCGTGGTCGGCCGATGGGTGCTCCTACGCACCGGCCTACTTCGCGTTCATCTGCTCCCGCACTCTCGCCGACGCCGCCGGTACAAAGTAATGCCGATGCTGGCGCCACTAATGCTTCGGCTGGCGCAGTGCCTGCCGAAGCCACTCCCACTGCCGCGACTCCAACTTCAACGCCCGCCCCAGTTGCTAAACCAAGTAGCCTAAAATCGTCGGCCACAAGCACGAGTGCTCCAACTCCAAAGGCAGCTCCGGCTAAAAAGCCAGCACCGGCTGCCAAAAAGAAGCAATCAAACGGTTGGGGTGACACCAGCAATAGTGGCTGGTAAAACCTAGCCAATTCCTCCTAGCTAAAAACAGCAACAGAGGACGTATGCCTAGCATGCGTCCCCTGTTGTTTTAAAGTTAAAAACTTGGCTGTATGCTCATAGTAGCTTACAGTCTTTGCCCGGCAGCTTTGTTATTCACCAAGTAACGCTGGTTGAGGCTGAGCGCTGGTGAGTGTAGCTCCTGCGCTGGCCAGTACGATGAAGCTCACGGCCAACCATTGCGCGACTGTAAGCTGCTCACCCAGCAAAAACCAGCCTGATAAGGCTGCTGCTACGGGTTCCAGGCTCATCAAAACACTGAAGGTGCGGGTTGGCATCGTTTTCAGAGCCTGCATTTCCAGGGAGAAGGGTAGCACACTGGAAAATAGGGCTAGCCCTCCACCTAGCAGCAGTAGGTGGGGCGTTAAGTGCAGTAAACTGCCGCTAGCAACCCCGAACGGCAGCACTGGCAGGGCGGCAAACAGCATGCCTACAGTAACGGCCAGCGGCCCAGGTAATACAGCTGCTGTGCGCTGTCCTAGCACGATGTACACGGCCCAACACGCGCCCGCAGCCAACGCAAAGCCCATTCCTAGCGAGTTGATGCCCTCACCAGTCCAGGGAGTAATAAGAGCAATGCCTGCCCCAGCCAACACGACCCATACCACATCGATCCAGCGCCGGGAGCCGGCTAGGGCAAGTACCAAGGGACCAATAAATTCTAGGGTCACCGCTAAACCAAGGGGCACACGAGCTAGCGCGCAGTAAAACAGGAAGTTCATAGCTCCCAACGCTAAACCATAGGGTATCACGGCCCGCCACTGCGCGGGCTCCAATCGGCTGAAGCGGGGGCGCACTACCACCAGAAGTACCAAAGCCGACAAGCCGATGCGTATGCTCGTGGTACCTGCGGCTCCTAGAACTGGAAAAAGGCCTTTAGCAATAGCTGCGCCTCCTTGTACGCTGATGATAGAGAGTAACACAGCCGGTACCGGCGGTAACGAAAAGCGAAAGGCCTTTGCCATCATAAGGGGTAGACGAAGACGTGTAGGTTCAACGGACTTTATTTTGCCAAAATTCGGCTACGTCCGGGTATGAACACAGATACAAATCTGCGGCTAAGAAGTACCGTTGAGGAGTTCACACGCAGCAGCCTTTAGAGATAGAGTAGTTTGCCCTGTTGCCGGTTTGTGCTTTATAAGTGCTATTCCGTGAGCTGTACCACGGATAAAGTGAAAGCCCGATAACAGACTAACTTAAAGTCTATTACCGGGCTTTGTGGCGCTCCCTCCTGGGCTCGAACCAGGGACCCTCTGATTAACAGTCAGATGCTCTAACCGGCTGAGCTAAGGAAGCGGTTATGGCGACGTTTATCTGTCGTTGCGGGTGCAATATTAAAGCACTAATTTACTTTTTGCAAGCAGTTAGCTAGATTTTCTTTTGTAAAATAATTTAATTGCTGATCGTCAACAGGTTGCCGTTAAGCGAAGTGGCGTACTGACGTAATGGGTAACGGGAAGGACCGCCTTGAACTTGCCCTTGGATGCTAAATTGAGAGGTGCAGCAGGTGTCAGCCAGAAACAACCTAGATGGGTCAATGCTGACCAAAGCGCAGGCATCAGTAGGGCGATAGGGGCAAGTACGCTCGAAAGCTAGGTAAGAGCCTGCCTTCTGCCGCACCACAATCAGGCCTTTCAGGCCACCATCTACATATTGCACGCCGTTATCGAAGCGCAGGGCAGTATTCTGCTGGTCGAGCAGGCTGATGGTGGTGGTGAAGGCAATTATTGGTATCTGTGGCTGAACGTCGGAGCCGGAATCACCGCAGGCTACCAGGAAGCTGCCAAGCAACACTACCGTACTGAGTAGACCTAGGTTCTTCGATGTACGCATATCTTCCTACTCTTTTTATTGCTTCTTCTTACGGGCTGGCCGACGTAGTGGGTGGCAATGTCTGCGTGGTGATGAAATTGTCACCCACCCTCAGCTAAGCTAGCCTAGCTGCACGCCCTCAAACTGCCGCAGAAAACGCATGTCATTTTCCGTGAACAAACGCAGATCCTTGATCTGATATTTCAACATAGTGATGCGCTCAATGCCCATGCCCCAGGCGTAGCCGGAGTACTGCTCGGGGTCGATGCCGGATTGCTGGAGTACATTGGGATCGACCATACCGCAGCCGCCAATTTCAACCCAGCCACTTTGCTTGCAGATGTTACAGCCTTTGCCCTTGCAGATCAGGCAGGTAATGTCAATTTCGGCACTAGGCTCGGTGAAGGGGAAGAACGACGGGCGGAAACGAATCTGAATGTCTTGCCCGAACATTTCCTGCACGAAGTAATATACCGTCTGCTTCAGGTCGGCGAAGCTCACGTTTTCGTCCACGAACAGGCCTTCCACTTGGTGGAACATCATGTGGGCGCGGGCTGAAATAGCCTCGTTGCGGTACACCCGGCCGGGCATAATGCTACGAATAGGAGGCTTCTGGCTCTCCATCAGGCGTACCTGCACGTTGCTGGTATGAGTGCGCAGCAGGTGAGATGGCGAAATGGTGAGGTGGTGAGGTGTAGCCAGGGCTTTATCGCTCGCCATTTCGCCACTACCTAGGTGCGCCGGTGGCGCGCTGGGCGCGATGAAGAACGTATCCTGCATGTCGCGGGCCGGATGGTTCTCCGGGAAATTTAGGGCCGTGAAGTTGTGCCAGTCATCTTCCACTTCCGGACCTTCGGCTACGTTGAAGCCAATGCGCGAGAAAATGCGTACCATCTCTTCGCGCACCAAGTTTAGCGGGTGCCGGGTACCTAGGGTATTAAGTGCAGGCGGCAAGGTGTAGTCGAAGGTGGCATCGGCCGGCGCGTTTTGCGCAGCGGCCTCCAGCTCCTGCTGACGCTGACTGAACTTGTCGAGGGCTAGCTGCTTAAGTTGATTCAACTCCTGACCCACGGCGCGGCGCTGCTCCTGCGGAACCGTTTTGAGCTGGTCGAATAAATCAGCCAACTGGCCTTTGCGGCCCGTGAAAGCAATGCGAAACTGCTCCAACTGCTCGGGAGCGGTAAGGTCGTAGGCTTCGATTTCGGCGCGTAGCCGCATGATATTCTCCTGCATAGTACTGCAAAGGTACGGCAGTTAGGAGAAGTGTGGAAAGAAGTGTTGAGGGTTGAATTATGGAAGTGCTGAATGTTGAGTTTTGAATGTTGAATTGAATGAGGTAGGTCCTGAATTAGTGGTGAAGCTAGCCTTAATCCTATAGAAGAGCAGGTGAGTAGGAGGATTTTAGGATTTGGTATGATTGATGCAATACGATCAGCACCTGCAAGGCCGTTAGGGACGAGAGGCGCCCTCGCTCCCTGGTTCGGCAGTTGCTGTACTTCTCTTTCTTTCCATACCGATATCACTGTTTGCCATGTCTCGTTTTTTGCTTTCCACTTTCCTGCTAGGTGCGCTGTTGGGCGCTTCTACGATACACGCTCAGGCACAATCTGATACGCGAGCCGGCGTTGCTGTTGCTGCGACTGATCCTTGGGCCACGCCTGAGGCGACAACGGACGCGCCTCAGTATCCCACCGGCTGGAGCAGTGCACCGGGCATGAGCCTGAGCGTGCATCAGCGGCCCACTACCGACTACAACGGGCGTCCGCTCAAGTCGCAACCTAAGGTAAAGCGGGTGGCCGTGACTGACCTAGCTTCCATCGAATCCAACGACGACCCGATGATGCACAGCTCCGGGGTGATGATTGCGCCCGGCATGAACACCGCGCCTTATCGTGGGGTGAGTACCGATTATCAGGGGCGGCCCCTGCGCAAGCCGGTTCGCACCACTACCATTGGCATGGCTGCCAAGTCGGCTAAGCTGACGCCGGTTGCCGTTGTAAGCTCAACTAATCGATAGGAATACGTCCGGGGACGGCACGAATATCGTAAGGAAGCTATTATTCACCTTCCGCTTCCTTCCTATGCGCTTTTCCCTACTTTTGCTCGCTTTCGTAACGCTGGCTGCTTCGCCTGCTCTCGCCTAAAAGACAACCCGCCGCACTGCGAACGGCTACCATCACACCAGCAACGTGAAAGCCAAGGCTCGCTCGGGTGCCTACGCCCGGTACGACCGTTCGAACCGCCGCGACGAAGACAACCTAAAGCTTGCCCCCGGCCTGCGCCTGAACATGCCCAGTCCGCCCACTACCGACTACATGGGCCGGCCATTGAAGAAGAAATCGGCACCGGTTATCTCGGGCGCAACCAGTCTGTCGGCGAGTAAGTCGACCACCAAGCCCGCCAGTAAACCGGTCAAGCACTCAGCGCGCTGAAAGCTAGGTAGGTAGTATAAAGCTTGACGATGACCTAGGTACAGAAAAGGCCGGTAGCTCTTGAGCCACCGGCCTTTTCTGTAGTTGAAACCTAGCTTTAGAATTGAAGCTTACTCAGCCTCCGTATCGACTTCCGCCAACTCCTCAACCGTTGCTTTAGGCTGAGCGCGGTAATAGAGCGTGCTGCTGTTTTCGGGCCGCAGAATTTCCTGCGCCGCTGCCAATACAGCCGCCGGCGTAACGGCCTGCACACGGGCGCTTTCTTGGTTTACCAAGTTCGCGTCACCCATCAACTTGCTGTAAGCTAGGTTCATGGCGCGGTTTAGTAATTCTATTTCGCTGAACACAATGCTGGCTTCGGCTTGGTTTTTTACTTTCTCCAACTCTTCAGCCGGCACTTCCGTGGTGCGGAATTCGGTCAGAACTTCCTCAACGGCTGCATCAGCCTCTTCGGGCGCTACGCCCGCGTTGAGCTTGCCGCTGATAACTAACAAGCCGGGTTCCAGAGAATCTGTACAGGAGGCCGAGATATTGCTAAATAAGGGCCGCTCCTTTACCAGCCGCTGGTACAGGCGAGACGATTTGCCCCGGCCCAGCATGTCGCCGAGCAAATCGACCGGATAATAAGCAGCATCAGTGCGGCCGGGCATGTGATATACTTTGTAGAAAGCGCTTACGGGCACATCTGCCGCTACGTCGAGGTGGCGGGGAGCGGTCTGGCGGGGTTCGGCGGGTAAGTGCCGGTCGTAGTAAGTGCCGCCCGGGATCGGGCCAAACCATTTTTCTGCCAGCCGTTGGGCTTCGGCCACTGTTACGGCACCGGCTACCACCAGAATGGCATTAGCCGGCGAGTAGTGCTTGGCAAAAAAAGCACGGACATCGTCCATCACCGCATTCTCGATGTGGCTAACTTCCTTGCCAATCGTGGCCCAGCTGTAGGGGTGCACCTGGTAGGCAAGAGGACGCAGCTTCAGCCACACGTCGCCGTAGGGCTGGTTAAGGTAGTTCTGCTTGAATTCCTCGACTACTACTTTGCGCTGCACCTCCAGGCCCTGCTCCGAAAAAGCTAGGCTCAGCATCCGATCCGACTCAAGCCAGAAGCCGGTTTCGATGTTTGCGGCCGGAAGCGTGAGGTAGTAGTTGGTGATATCGGGCGAGGTGAAGGCATTGTTCTCGCCGCCTACCCGCTGCAATGGTTCATCGTAGTTCGGGATGTTGACGGAGCCCGAAAACATCAGGTGTTCAAATAGGTGCGCGAAACCCGTGTGCTGTGGGTCTTCGTCGCGGGAGCCAACATTATAAAGGATATTGAGCACTGCCATTGGCGTGGTATGGTCCTCATGGACGATGCAGCGTAGGCCGTTGGAAAGGGTGAATTCTTCGAAGTGAATCATGAAACTCTAAGCAAAGTGGGTAGAGAAGCTTGGGTATAACAACTGATGGGTATAGCCAAAGTTTCAATTTGGGGAGAAAGGTGCTTTGTCGTTGACCGGAGCTTATCGTGTGGCGCGCAAACCTAATGGTTTACAGCGGTACGTTTGGCTGACCTAGCTCCAGCAAAATGCACTCATAGCAATCTGGCAGTCAGTAATTGCTCAGCGCCATCCTTCTAGCTTAAGGGTCACGCAGGAGTCACTCCGAACCAAAACGGTAGTTCGAAACTGCCGCAGCCAAGGTCGACGTGCATCTACGCCACACGCAACCACGATTTGTCCTGGAGAAGTTTTACTCGCATCCCAAGGCGTGATAATGGTGGTGTGATGCTGATAGCGCCACTTGGCGATCTGCCGATAGAGTTCAACCACATCATTGAACTTCCCATCTACTCCAATGATGTACTCCTGGATACCTGGCCAATCCCGGATCTGGGCTTGTAAATGCCTGCCGTATAAGGTACTAGCATCTCTGCTTCGGGCATTATACACCTGCTCCACGTAACGCAGCTGTAACCAATAAGCAGGCGTTGCTACGACCAGCACTACCAGCAGCTGGCTCCAAGAACGAAGCTTATAAGCTAATTGTGCTTCCAACATCCGTCCAACCCATACCAGCCCCGCGGCTGTTTGTAGCGCTAGCAAAGGGTACATAGGTGCCGCATACCACGGCAGACGCGTCTGGATCAGCGAAATCGTCAGCAGAAAAGTGAAGCTGACACAAAGGCAATAGCAGCTTAGCTGCCAACTGCGACTACCTCTAGGTAGAAAGTAGCTAAGAGCCCCGCCCAAAAGCATTGGCATTATCCAAGGCGTGAATTTCTCTTCTATCATCAACAGCCAGTAGGTACTGAAAGAAGTGGTATGCCCTTCCAGCATATGGAGCGCGGGTCCGCCGAGCTCATATTCCCACACGGCCGCCAGATAGCCCGGCGCCATGCTTTCACGCACCACATACCATAAAGCGCCTCCTACAAGCACACCAGCAAGGGCACCATATACGGCAGGCTGAAATAGCCGTCGTGCTTGCCCGATGACGATTGTGGCCAGCAGCAGACCTGGGCCAAAGAGTAGCCCGGCCACTCCTTTGGTGAGTACAGCCAAGAGAAAAGATAAGCCCGTGAGCCACACCAACCGGGAACGCCCTGTAACCAGATAGCCTAGCCAGGACAATGCTCCTAAGGTAGTCCAGAGCGTGAGGAGTGTGTCGAAATCACTAGTGAGGGCTACGTGCAGCATGACGTAGCCTTGTGCGGTAAGTAGCACCAGCGAGGCTAACAACCCGGCTCGCCAGCTACCGAGCCAGTGCCAGCCTGCTTTGAATACGATCAGCGTGGTAGCAAACGCCGCTAAGGCAGTAGGTAGCCGGATAGAGAACTCGCTGGGACCAAATAATTTGATACTGATAGCTAGCAGCCAAGGCCACAAAGGAGGCTTACAGTTCCACAGGTCAGGCCTGTTTAAGTGCCGCAACACGATCCAATCATGATGTTGCCAGATTCCTACCGCGTTCAGGGCGGTACGCGCCTCATCCCATTGCTGAATCGGTAGCTCATTAATAAGCTGAAACAAGATTGGGTAAGCCAATACGGTAACCAGCAGCCAGGGGATGACCTGCTGCCAAAGCGGAGAAATAGAGCGGAGCATTGGAAAAGTAGAAGTGCGAAATAGGGTGGAGTTTTGAGGCGCGACAACGTTGATGGTGTTTAAGGTAAAAAAAATATAGTAATAATCATAATATAACTTCTTTGTATAATCATATTCTTTATAAATGGCTGAGTTGCTGTTACCTGGTTAAGCTAGAGGTCGACCTAGGTTCGGTACTATTTATACGCAGCGCGCAGACCCAAAAACAGAACTGTGCAAGCTGACACCGGGAAATAACAAGCAGCTAATGCCCCTGACCTAGATAGAAAGCTCAGGCTGGTAAGAAGAGCAGGCGGCTCCTTGCGCTCAAACCCGTACTTTTGATGCTGGTATCTTCCACTTTGCCGCCCATGCAATCAGCTCCTGCAAGCCTTCCGTTCGATCGAAAAGAATACACCAACGAGCAGCTTCTGATGCTCTACAAAGCCCTGCTTAAGCCTCGTCTTATCGAAGAGAAAATGCTCATTCTGCTGCGACAGGGCAAAGTGAGCAAGTGGTTTTCGGGAGTAGGGCAAGAGGCTATTGCGGTTGGTAGCACGCTGGCACTCAATCCCGACGAATACATCCTACCGCTGCACCGCAACCTAGGGGTATTCACGGCCCGCCAGGTGCCGTTAGGTCGGCTGTTTGGGCAGTGGCAGGGCAAGCTGGGCGGCTTCACCAAAGGGCGCGACCGGAGCTTCCACTTCGGCAGCAACGAGCACCATATCGTGGGTATGATTTCGCACCTAGGTCCGCAGCTGGCCGTAGCCGACGGCATTGCCCTGGCCGACCTGCTCGACGCGCAAAAGCGCGTGACGCTGGTGTACAGCGGCGACGGCGGCGCCTCCGAAGGCGATTTTCACGAAGCCCTGAACGTAGCCGCCGTGTGGCAGCTGCCAGTCATCTTCCTGGTCGAAAACAATGGCTACGGCCTTTCTACGCCGAGCAATGAGCAGTTTCGCTGCCGTTCCTTCACCGACAAAGGACCCGCCTACGGCATGGAGGCCGTGCAGATTGATGGCAACAATATTCTGGAGGTGTACGGCACCATTCAGCGCCTAGCCGAAGACGTGCGCCAGCAGCCGCGTCCGGTGTTGGTAGAGGCGCTTACCTTCCGGATGCGGGGCCATGAGGAAGCCAGCGGCATCAAATACGTGCCGCAGGAGCTGCTGACCGAATGGGCCGCTAAAGACCCCGTAATGAGCTATGAGCAATGGCTGCTCGCGGAAGGCGTGCTCAGTGAAATCCGCCGCCATCAGATTCGGGAGCAGATCAGGCAGGAGATTGAAGAAGGCTTGCAAGCTGCCGACGCGCTGCCGGCACCTAGCCCCAACGCCGCCACCGAGCTGGCCGATATGTACCAGCCGTTTGAGCCCGATACAACGCAACAGCTACCAGCTACCAGCCAACAGCCAAAAGCTGATAAGCGCTACGTCGATGCTATTTCGGATGCGCTGCGCCAGAGCATGGAGCGCTACCCCGAGCTGGTGCTGATGGGGCAGGACATTGCCGAATACGGTGGCGTATTCAAAGTAACGGAGGGGCTTGTGGCTCAGTTTGGTAAGGCGCGGGTGCGCAACACGCCGCTGTGCGAATCCGCTATTCTAGGGGCTAGCCTCGGGCTGAGTATCCGCGGGAAAAAGAGCATGGTAGAAATGCAGTTTGCCGATTTCGTGACCTGCGGCTTCAACCAGATCGTGAATAACCTAGCCAAAAGCCACTACCGCTGGGGGCAGAATGCTGACGTAGTGGTGCGGATGCCTACCGGAGCCGGTACCGCTGCTGGGCCGTTTCACTCGCAAAGCAACGAAGCGTGGTTTGTGCACACGCCGGGCCTGAAGGTGGTGTATCCGAGCACTCCCGAAGATGCCAAAGGCTTGCTTAATGCGGCCATTGAAGACCCCAACCCGGTGCTGTACTTCGAGCACAAGCTGCTCTACCGCTCCATCACCGGGGCTGTACCGGATGAGTATTATACCACGCCCATCGGCAAAGCTAGGTTGGCGCGCACCGGCGACAGTCTGAGCATTATTACGTACGGCCTGGGCGTGCACTGGGCCACGCAGCTTGCCGACGAGCTGGCCCTGGATTGCGACATCCTGGACCTGCGCACATTACTTCCTTGGGACGAAGAAGCTGTGCGCCAGACCACTATGAAAACCGGACGTGTGCTGCTACTGCACGAAGACACGCTCACGGGTGGTATCGGCGGCGAAATTGTGGCCTGGATTGCCGAGCATTGCTTCGAGTATCTGGACGGACCGGTGCAGCGCGTCGCGTCGCTGGATACGGCGGTGCCATTCGCGCCGACGCTGGAAAAAGACTTCCTGCCCCAGCAACGCCTGCGCGAGCGAATCGAGAAGCTATTAGCGTATTAAACCCATGATAAATCGTTTGACCAGCGCAGCAGAACCTAGGTTGTGCTGCCAGCCGGTTAAGCGGCTAGGTTTCGGCACACATAAGCAGCTGCTTAAGGCACGTGTTTTGGTAGCCGCAATGCCTTAGCCGCATCCTTTGTGATTTGTCTTCAGACAGAAGGGGATTTGCAGGGTGCGGAACCTAGCTCTAACATCGTAACACGCAGGTTGTGGCCTGCCTTCTGGCTTATGATATCTTTTGTCCTGCGTAGCGTGCGCCCGGCCTTGCAAGTGCTCCTACTGAGTAGCCTGCTAGCGGTGGCAGCCTGTCATTCTTATCGCATACCTAGCCCTACGGGGCCACCGCAGCCCAAAGTGAAAGCCAGCAAAAGTGCCGACGGCAACGAAGCCGCTGATGGCTCCACAACGGCTGAGATCAAACCGCAGCGCAACAGCTACGACAAAAATGGGCTATTGAAGAAGCCCAAATATGAGAATCGCCGCCTTCGGCACAAAGTCGGGCAACGCAAGTTTCTGGGAATTGTGCTACCTTTTTAATCCTTATACCAGAGGTAGACAAGCTACGTATTATATTGATGTTCAAATAAGCCACCCCCATACCTAGACCAGCAGCCGGCTGATCTGAACGAAGAGTAATCTGCAAATTTATATCTATCCCGCTCATGCGTCATCTCCTAGCTTTTTCCGTCGTATTGCTGCTAAGCGTTGCTTATGCCGGGTCGGCTGCGGCGCAAACCAAGGAAACCAGCCCCGCGAAGCTGCGGGCCGAGAACCGGCATGCCTTGCGCGAGGCGCAGCGTTATCCAGCCGAATACAAGGACTCGCACTTAGCAGTAAGCCGCACCGACCTGCGCCGCGGGGAAGGCGGACAAGCCGGGCAACCCCACGACGGTCGGGCCAGTTATAAGTTTGATAAGACCGGCACGGCGCGCATAAGCGAACCAACGCACCCTGGGCTGCGTCTTCGAAAGAAGGACAAGAAAAAAGAATAACTCCTTAATCCACCCTGCAATGATTCCCTGGCAACCGCTCACCCAAGCCGAACAGCTCACCGATATCGTCCGCGAATCGCATGAGCAGCCCGTTCTCATATTCAAGCATAGCACCTCCTGCTCCATCAGCGCCGCTGCCAAGAGCAAGCTGGAACGCCAATGGGCCGATGCGGGGCTGGAAAACGCGAAGATTTACTACCTCGATCTACTGCGCTACCGCCCCATTTCTGCCCAGGTGGCTGAGCAGTTTGGTGTGCGCCATGAGTCGCCCCAGCTGCTGCTCATTCAGGATGGCGAATGCCGCTACGACGCCTCACACATGGGCATCCGCCTCAGCGACGTGAAGACGGCGGTGAACTCGTGAACTCGTGAAATGGTGAGTTGAAGGACTTGTCAGCAGACCGAACCTCAACTCACCATTTCACTAGCTTACTACTCGCCATAAGTAAACTGAACCTCTTGCCGGATTTCCGGGTTCAGGCTCAGGGCAACCGGGCAGGTGCGGGCGGCGTTTTCCAGCATGGCGCGGTGTTTCGGTGATAGAGCGGCGGGCAGGTTGAAGTGCACGTCGATTTGACCGATGCGGCGCGGTTCGGCCAGCATGTGCTTGGTTACGTTGAAGGTAGTGCCCGTCAGATCAAGCTGGCTGCGCTCCGCCACGATGCCCATAATGGTCATCATGCACGAGCCGAGCGCCGCACTAACTAGGTCGGTAGGCGAAAAGGCTTCTCCGCGGCCATGATTATCCACCGGGGCATCCGTTACGATGGAGTTGCCGGAGGCGATGTGGGTGGCTTCAGTGCGTAGCTGGCCGGAATAGCGGGCGGTGGCAGTGCTCATAAATCAACAAAAGAGGGTAAGACAATGCGTGTAAATTTACGTACTTTCGATAAGTCGGCTGTTCAGCGACAGGCTTTTGCCTCCATTGTTCAATTTCCAGCTCCTTCGCCACCCGTGCGTACTCTACCCGCTTTCGGATGTCTTCTACTCGCCGCTATGGCAGTCGCACCTTCTGCGTGGGCGCAGAGCGAGAGTGGAAGCGTCAGCGCCACCGATGAGCCTTCCTACCGGAAGGAAGTTACCTATGGTATCAACTTCAACACCCGTGGCGGCCTGATCGGTGGGGCGACGGTGCGCTCCTCCAAGACATTGTCGCAGAACTGGTCGCGTTTCTGGAGCATCGAAGGCGTAGAGGTAAAGCACCCCAAAGAGCAACGCCGCACAAACCTGAACACCGGCGGAACCTATGTGTATGGCAAGTCAAATTACTTATTTGCATTGCGGCCTTCGTTCGGCGTTCAACGGGTGATCTTTCGCAAAGCGCCGGAATCAGGTGTGCAGGTGAATGGCAGCCTAGGTGTGGGCCCTTCAATCGGGCTGCTTATGCCCTACTATATTGCCTACGATGAAACGGATCGAAATGCTAATGGTCAGGTGCCACCAAACAAGCAGGTCAAGATTGTGAATGAGCAATACGATCCGAACCGTCACAGTGACGGACGCATATACGACCGCGCCCCGTTGTTCAGCGGTATTGGTGAAACTAAGCCAAATTTCGGCGCGCACCTACGCGGTGCTCTGAGTTTCGAATACGGTCGCTATCGGGATGCCGTGGCGGGCGTAGAAGCGGGTTTTCTGCTCGAAGCCTACACCAAGAAGCTGACAATCCTGCAGGTGCAGCAAGCAGGCGAAACCAAGTCGCTGAATGAGCAATTCTATCCTTCGGTGTACCTGACGATTTACCTAGGTCATCGTAGCTGATCGGTTGTCATTTAACAGATAGCATTTAACAACTGGCAGACGGGCAGCATCGCGCTACGAACCTCCTGCCGGGGCTATCGGTTGTGTAGTATCAACTTATCATCTGGCTTGTTAAATGGTAGCTGATAACTGTTAACTGACCTTTACCTTTGTAGCATGGATGATCTGTTGCTGACTCTGCCGATAATACAACCACAGCCTGCCGCGCCTACTAAGCCGCGGAAGCCCGATTGGCTGCGCGTGAAGCTGCCCGTAGGCCCCGAATACGCGAAAGTCCGTCGCTTAGTGGATGAGCACAAGCTGCATACAATCTGCGAAAGCGGCAACTGCCCGAACATGGGCGAGTGCTGGGGTGCTGGCACGGCCACATTCATGATTCTGGGTAACGTCTGCACGCGCTCCTGCTCGTTTTGCGCCGTTGCCACGGGTCGCCCCAACGAGTATGACCTAGATGAGCCGCGCCGCGTAGCCGAAGCCATTCAGCTGATGGGCGTGAAGCACGCCGTGATTACCTCCGTGAACCGCGACGAGCTGAAGGACCGCGGCGCCAGCGTGTGGTACGAAACGGTGGTGCAAACCAAGCAGCTTTCGCCCACCACGACCATCGAGACGCTCATCCCCGACGTGAAAGCCAATTGGGCCGCGCTGGATACGATGATTGCCGGCGGCCAGGAAGTGGTATCGCACAACATGGAAACCGTGGGCAGCCTCTACCGCCTGGTACGCCCGCAAGCCAAATATGATCGTTCGCTGGAGCAGATTCGGCGCACGAAAGAAGCCGGCAAGCGCACCAAATCGGGCATCATGCTAGGTTTGGGCGAGCAGAAGGAAGAGGTCTACAAAGCTATGGACGACCTGGCTGAAAACGGCCTCGATATCCTGACCCTAGGTCAGTACCTGCAACCCACGAAGCGCCACATCGAAGTAGCCGAGTTTATCCATCCGGATCTGTTCGCGCATTACCGCGAAGAAGGTCTGCGACGCGGCCTCAAGTATGTAGAGTCCGGTCCGCTGGTTCGCAGCAGCTACCACGCTGAGCGCCATGTGAATGTGCCAATCTAGTTGATTAAGACGACCAAAAGCAAAAAGGACAAGCTGCCAGCTTGTCCTTTTTGCTTTTGGTCAACTCCAGAACGTCAGCACGCGAGATGCGCTTCCTTTATCAGCATGACGTTCTAACGGTGAACAGGACGGTACAGGTTAGCTATCGAAGCAGGAGCGCGTATGTTCGCCTCACTGTTCTGCACCTCTGCCAAAGCTTCCTACTTCATGCTTCCAAAGCTAGCTTCTCTGATTATCTGCGTTTTACTGCTTTTTACAAGCAGTCTGCGCGCCCAAACTGACACACGCAAACAAGTACAATACCTCTCCGGCACCGATAACAACCACACCGCCACCTGGGATTTTTACTGCACTGGCGGCCGCAAAAGCGGCTACTGGACTACCATTCAGGTGCCGTCGTGCTGGGAGCAGCAAGGCTTCGGCAGCTACAACTACGGCCGCGACTACAAGACCTACGGCAAGAACTTCCGCTTCGCCGACGAGAAGGGCCAGTACAAGCGCCAGTTTCAGGTGCCGGCGAGCTGGAAAGACAAGCAGGTGTACCTAGTGTTTGAAGGCTCGATGACGGACACGGAGGTGAAAGTAAATGGCCAGCTCGCTGGCCCGATTCACCAGGGCGCTTTCTATCGTTTCAAATACGACATTACCAACAAGTTGCAGGCTGATAAAGCCAACCTACTGGAAGTAACGGTGAGCAAGATGTCGGCCGATGCTTCCGTAAACAACGCCGAGCGCCTAGCTGATTACTGGATTTTTGGCGGCATTTTCCGGCCCGTGTACTTGGAGGCGTATCCGAAGCAGTTTATTGCCCGCACGGCCATTGCTGCCAAAGCAGATGGCACGTTTGCCATGAACGTGTTCCTGAAAGGTGCGCCGCAGAATGCTGAGCTACAAGCTGATATTCTGGATGCTGTGGGCAAAGTAGTAGGCACGGCCAAAGGCACGGCAAGCGCACAGGATACGGTCGTTACGCTGCGCACCAAGGTGAATAAGCCCTTGCAGTGGACGGCCGAAACGCCGAACATGTACTGGGCCAACGTGACGCTGAAAACGGGCGGCAACCTAGCTTTTCAAACCACAGAGAAGTTTGGCTTCCGCACCATCGAGATTAGGCACGGCAAAGGCATCTACGTGAACGGCACGCAGGTGAAGATGAAAGGCATCAACCGGCACAGCTGGTGGCCCGAAACCGGCCGCACGCTCAACGATTCCATTCACCTCGGCGACGTGAAGCTCATCAAGGAGATGAACATGAACGCCGTGCGCATGTCGCACTACCCGCCCGATGCTAAGTTTCTGGAAATCTGTGACTCCCTGGGTTTGTACGTGCTCGACGAGCTAGCTGGCTGGCAGAAAGCCTACAGCACCAAAGCCGGCGAGAAGCTGGTGAAGGAAATGGTGGAAAAGGACGTGAATCATCCTAGTATCATCTTCTGGAGCAACGGCAACGAAGGCGGCACCAACAAGGAGCTGGACGATGATTTTGGTAAATATGACCTCTCCAACCGCCCTGTTATCCACGCGCATCACCGCCCCGGTAACGCCTATAATGGCATCGATTGCAACCACTACGAAGACTACTACAGCACCCAGAAAATCCTGGCTGACTCGCTCATCTACATGCCCACCGAGTTTCTGCATGCCCAGGATGATGGCGGCGCGGCCGTGGGGCTGGCTGATTTCTGGGAAGTGCACTGGAAGGCGCAGCGCTCGGGCGGCGGCTTCATCTGGGCGCTGGTGGATGAAGGCATCGTGCGCACCGACCTGAACAACATCATCGACGTGAACGGCGTGAACGCACCCGACGGCGTAGTGGGTCCGCACCGCGAGAAAGAGGGAAGCTTCTACGCCATCCGCGAGATCTTCTCGCCGGTGCACATCACGCTCAAAGAGCTACCTAGCTCCTTCAAGGGCAGCATTCCGGTGGAAAACCGCTACCACTTCACCAACCTGAACCAGTGCTATTTCCAGTGGGAGCTGGTGAAGTATCGTAAGCCGGGCGAAGCTTTCTCCGGGTACACTACTTTGAAAAAGAGCCGGATAGCTAGCCCCAATGTGGCGCCGCTTGCCAGCGGTAAGCTCGATCTGAAACTGCCCAAAGACTGGAAAAGCTACGACGCGCTGTTGCTTTCGGCCTACGACCCGGCCAAGAACCTGGTGTATAAATGGTCGTGGAAAACCGTAGGTAACGATAAGCTGCTGGACGGCATCCTGACGCTGCAAGACAAGCAGCCGCTGCCCGTAGAAGCCACCGAAACGGATAGCACCCTCACGCTGAAAGCCAGCGACATCACCGTGACGTTCAACAAGCGCAACGGCAAGCTTACGGGCGTGAAAGGCAACGGCGGCGATAGATTGTCCTTCGGCAATGGCCCCGTGATGGTGAGCGGCAATGCTAGCTTCACCGGCCTCACGCACCGCAAGGAGAACGACGGCGAAGTAGTGGAAGCCAGCTACACCGGCGACCTGAAGTACGTGCGCTGGAAGATGCACGGCACCGGCTGGCTCAGCCTCGACTACGAGTACGCGCTCAACGGCGACTTCCCCTTTACGGGCGTGAGCTTCACCTATCCCGAAAACTTTGTGCTAGGTGCTAAGTGGCTGGGCAAAGGCCCCTACCGCGTGTGGAAAAACCGTCTGCAAGGCGTAACCGACAACGTGTGGGAAAATGCCTACAACAACACCCAGACCGGCGCCGCGCCCTGGATTTACCCCGAGTTCAAGGGCTACTTCGCGGATATTACCTGGTTGGAGATGAACACGGTAGAAGGCAAATTCCTGGTAGCCAGCCCCGACAAAGGTCTGTACGTGCGGATGCTGGATTTCTACGGCCTGTCGGGCGTAAAGCCGCACCCGGCGCTGCCCATCGGCAACCTATCTTTCCTGGATGCAATTCCGCCCATCGGCACCAAGCTAGCGTTGAACGTGGATGCCAACCCCCAAAAGCTAGGTCCGAACAGCGAGGTGAACCACGTAAGTGGCAGCACCAAGCGCACCTTGTACTTCTTCTTCGGCCTGCCCAAGACCAGCGGGGAAAAGCAGCCGTACACGGTGCCCGCTAAGAATGATTTGTTCTAGCTGTAGGAACGCGCCACGGCGCGTTCGGTCATTGAACAATCTGGCAAGGGTTAGTAGCCTAGTCGTAGGTAATCGGATTGCTTAATTCGTGCGGGTGCCGAACGCGCCGTGGCGCTTTCCTACTAAACATAAAGCCCTTCTCAGCGAACTGAGAAGGGCTTTATCATTTCTGATCTAGAAGCCTAACGACGAGCGTTAGTGTCTTGCGGCGGGTACGTACCCAGGATGCTACCGACAATGCGGTAGGTTTCCTGCTCCGAGATGGTTTGCTGATCCAGCTGAGCCTGACCCTGGCCGCGCCAAGCCAGCTCTTTGCGATGTGCATCAACGAAGTCGATGATGACGGTACCGGCTTTGTACTCAGTTACAGGCGTGTAGCCGTAGCCCCGGCCGTAGAAGCCATAGCCGTAGTACGGATAACCTAGGCCGTTATAGTAAGGCGATACGCTCTGCTTATCCTCAACCTTAGCCGAGTAGGCGATGTACAGGTCGGGGTTGGTTTCAGAGTAGGCTAAGCCTTTCTTCTGCATCTCCGTTTCGACGGCAGCGCGCATGCGCTTATCGAGGAACGACTCGTAGCCTTTGGCAGGGCCGCCTTCGGTGTCAGGCTGCTGCTGTGGATACCAGGCCCAGGTTTTGTAGGCCCGGAAGTTTACAGAGTGATCAAAGTCGGAAGAGACACCTACGCGCGACGTAGTGGCGCAGCTCGTAGCGCCCAACAGTAAGGAAAGACCGACAAAAGCCAACGCGGCCGGTCGGGCAAAAAAGCGGGTGATGCGGTTCATATAGTTGGTTATGCGGTGTAGTTAGAGGACGAATAAGCTAGGTGCTAGTGTGCGCGAAAGCCGTTTCTCCTTCTTGGTATGTTAACATTAGCTCAAGCGTCAACGTTCCAAAGTAGTAGGCTTGCCGAGTACTTATTCATACGGACTTTTTGCCTTGATATTGTTTGGCGCGAAATTTTCTATTTACAGATTTATACGATAAAAACTATGAAACGACTCATACTCTGCTTATTCGCTCTTGCACCTCTGGCATCGTGCAGCACCGCCGAAATTGGCAGCAACTCGCGCGCTAACCGGACGCCTGTCGCCCACAACAGCATCGTGGAGTGCGGCTTGTACAATGGCATGACCAAAGAATCGACCGTGCTGGCTACCCTAGGTTCCGGCACCCAGGTGCAGGTCACGGACACGGTAGACCAATACTTCGTGAAGGCTCGCCTCACCAAAGACGGCAAGACCCTCAGCGGCTACATGTATCGCACCTGCTTCGCGCAATAAAGTTGTTGACGTGCTGGTGAGTTGGAGTGCTGGTGAGTAGTTAGATTGATAGACTCCTGTTTTTGATGTTTTCAAATAAATAAAAAGGCTCGTACAATCCGTACGAGCCTTTTCTCTTTTTCACTCTATGTGCAGATGAGCACATTACCCCATCAACTCACCAGCACATTAAAAATTAATACGAAGGGCCTCGGTCGGTCGGAACCAAGCTCTCTTCCTGGTCGGCGTATTCTTCAATGGCCGTGCAGGAGCAGATCAGATTTCGGTCGCCGAAGGCGGAATCGATGCGGCTGACGCTAGGCCAGAACTTCGCGGCGCGGGTGTACTCGGTTGGGTACACGGCTTGCTCGCGCGAATACGGACGCTCCCAGTTGTGGATCAGCACCGTAGCAGCCGTGTGTGGGGCGTGCTTGAGCACGTTGTCCTTGGCATCGGCCTGGCCTTCTTCCACGGCCCGGATTTCTTCGCGAATCGAAATCATGGCTTCGCAGAAGCGGTCTAGCTCCTCTTTGCTTTCGCTTTCGGTGGGCTCTACCATCAGCGTGCCGGCTACCGGGAAGGAAACCGTAGGCGCGTGGTAGCCATAGTCCATGAGGCGCTTGGCAATGTCTTCCACCTCAATACCCACTTTCTTGAACTGACGGCAGTCCAAGATCATTTCGTGTGCGCAACGGCCATTAGCACCAGTGTACAGCACCGGGTAGTGCTCTTCCAGCTTGGCCTTGATGTAGTTAGCGTTCAGGATAGCCGTTTCTGTAGCTGCCTTCAGTCCTTCGCCGCCCATCATCGAGATGTAAGCGTAGGAAATGGGCAGAATGCTGGCCGAGCCCCAAGGAGCGGCAGACACAGCACCGCCCTTGCGGCCGTCAGCATCGACTACCACGTGGCCGGGCAGAAAATGAGCTAGGTCGGCTACTACGCCGATCGGGCCTACGCCGGGGCCACCGCCGCCGTGCGGAATGCAGAAGGTCTTGTGCAGGTTCAGGTGGCACACGTCGGCGCCGATGGTGGCGGGAGAGGTGAGGCCCACCTGGGCGTTCATATTGGCGCCGTCCATGTACACGCGCCCACCGTGCTGATGGATCGTCTGGCAGATGTCGATGATAGTTTCCTCGTACACGCCGTGCGTGCTCGGGTACGTCACCATCAGGCAGGAAAGGTTATCGGCGTGCTTGGCGGCTTTTTCTTTCAAATCAGCCACGTCGATGTTGCCTTCTTCCGTGCTTTTCACCACCACCACCTGCATGCCGGCCATCACGGCCGAAGCCGGATTGGTGCCATGCGCGGAAGCCGGAATCAGAGCAATGTTGCGGTGGCCTTGGCCGTGCGCTTCGTGGTAAGCGCGAATCACGAGCAAGCCGGCGTATTCGCCCTGCGCGCCCGAGTTCGGCTGCAAGCTCATGGCCGCGAAACCCGTGATTTCGCACAGCCAGGCTTCCAGGTCGCGGAAGATTTCGGCGTAGCCTTGCGCTTGCTCGCGCGGAGCGAAGGGGTGAAGGCTGCCGATTTCGGGCCAAGTTACCGGAATCATTTCGGCGGTGGCGTTAAGCTTCATGGTGCACGAACCCAGCGGAATCATGGAATGAGCCAGGCTCAAGTCCTTGTTTTCGAGTTGCTTCATGTAGCGCAGCATCTCGTGCTCGGCATGGTGCGTGTTGAAGACGGGGTGCGTGAGGTAGCTGCTTTGGCGGATGAGGCCAGCGGGCCAGTTCAGCTCAATTTCGCCGGGTAGCAGGGTTTCTACGCGGGGCGCTTTGCCGAGCACTTTCGCGAACAACTCTACAATCTGGGCTACGTCGGCGGCTTCCGTGTTTTGGTGCAAAGAGATGCCCACACTCGTGTCGCCGAAGTAGCGGAAGTTCACGCCGGCATCTTCGGCTTCGCATTTCAATACGTGGCGCAGCTCGGGGCTTTCCAGCTTTAGGTGCAGCGTATCGAAGTAGTTCTCATTTAGCTGCTCCACACCTAGGGCACCTAGCTCCTGAGCCAGCACCTGAGTGTACGCGTGAATGTTCACGGCAAATTGCTTGATGCGCTGCGGACCGTGGTAAACGGCATACATGCCAGCCAGCACCGATAGCAGCACCTGCGCCGTGCAGATATTGCTGGTGGCCTTCTCGCGGCGAATGTGCTGCTCGCGGGTTTGCAGGGCCATGCGGTAGGCCTTGTTGCCGGCCGCATCCACGCTCTGCCCGATAATACGACCAGGAATCACGCGCTTGAAAGCATCTTTAGTAGCAAAAAAGCCCGCGTGCGGACCGCCGTAGCCCATCGGTACGCCGAAGCGCTGGGAGTTGCCCACGCAGGCATCGGCGCCCATCTCGCCGGGCGAGGTGAGCAGCGTGAGAGCCAGCAAATCGGCAGCTACTACTACGAAGAGGCCGTTTTGGTGAGCTTGGGTGATGAAGTCAGTGTAGTCAAACACTTGGCCATCAGCGGCCGGGTATTGCAGAATAGCGCCGAACAAGCCGTCGGAACCTAGGTCGGCGGTGCGGTGGTCGCCTACAACCAGCTCGATGCCGAGCGGCGTAGCGCGGGTGCGCAGCACGTCGATGGTTTGGGGCAGCACTTGCTCCGAGACGAAGAACTTGGTGGCGTTCTTTTTCTTGGTTTGGCTGTGGAACATGTGCAGCGCCTCGGCAGCGGCCGTGCCTTCGTCGAGCAACGAAGCGTTGGCGATTTCTAGGCCGGTCAGGTCAATTACAACCGTCTGGAAGTTGATCAGCGCTTCCAGACGACCCTGCGCGATTTCCGCTTGGTAAGGCGTGTAGGCCGTGTACCAGCCAGGGTTTTCGAGGATGTTGCGCTGAATCACGGCAGGTAGCGCCGTGTCGTGGTAGCCTAGGCCGATGTAGTTTTTGTACACCTTATTCTGGCTGGCTATCTGCTTGAACTTCGTCAAAAAAGCCCGCTCCGTGAGGGCAGCGGGCAGGTTCAGAGGACGCTGAAGCCGAATGGCCGCCGGTACCGTTTCGTCGATAAGCTGCTCGACCGAATCCACGCCGATGGTGCGCAGCATCTGAGCAATAGCAGCCTCGTCGGGACCGTTATGACGGTCAACGAATACGTCGGCGGGCTTGGGGTGAAGAGTCATATAGAAGAGTAGAAGTGACTGGTAAAACGGGCGAAGCGAGCAAGCAAGGAGCTAGGTTTAGACCACAGACACAGAAAGCAATGAAGTAGTCGCACTTAGCTAGCTCAACTCGCACGGCTAAACACCACAAAGGTAAGGTGAAAACCAATGTTACGTAGGTGCCGGAAGCTGCGCTTTACTTACATTCGTCCTGCCTGCTCAACCTAAATCCTATGCGGAAAGTTACCCTAGGCCTCATTTACGAAGGAAAAAATCCGCCCGACCGCCGCGTGGCCCTCACGCCCAAAAAATGCGCTGAGGCGCTGAGCAGCTTTCCCGGCTTGCGGATTGTGGTGCAGGAAAGCCCCGTGCGCAGCTACGCCGATCAGGAATACCGCGACCTAGGTATTGAGGTGCGCGCCGATGTGTCGGATTGCGACATGCTGCTGGGCGTGAAGGAAGTGCCCGTAGCGCAGCTTATTCCCAACAAAACCTACCTGTTTTTCTCCCATACCGTCAAGAAGCAGCCCCGCAACCGCGAGCTGCTGCGGCAGATCCTGGCCAGGAACATCACGCTCATCGATTATGAGATGCTGACTAATGAGCGCGGCGAGCGAATCGTGGCCTTCGGGCGCTATGCGGGTATTGTGGGGGCTTACAACGGACTGCTGGTGTATGGTCGCAAGCACCAGCTTTATGAGTTGAAGCCGGCATACCAGTGCGTGGACATGGATGATATGCAGGAAGAGTTCTTCAAGGTGAAGAAGCTGCCGCCCATCAAGATTGCCGTGACTGGCGCCGGCCGCGTGGCGCAGGGCGCCCTGGAAGTGCTTACGCGCATGGGCATTCGGCAGGTGAGCGTGTACGACTACTTATACCTGGAATTCAACGAGCCGGTGTACACCCAGCTTCGCTCCTCCGACTACAATGCCCGCATGGATGGCCGCGTGTGGGATACGCCTGATTTCCACCGGAATCCGCACGCCTACAAATCAACGTTCGATAAGTTTCTGCCCGTCACGGATCTGCTGATTGCCTGCGCCTACTGGAACCCGACAGCCCCCAGGCTCTTCACCGAAGCCGAAACCCGGCAACCTAGCTTTCGCATCAACACCATCGCCGACGTGACCTGCGATGTGGATGGCTCCATTCCGTGCACCAAGCGCAGCACCAGCATCCCGGAACCGGCCTTCGACTACAACCCCGCCACCGGTGAGCTGGAGCCGCCGTGCTCACGCCCCAAAAACATCACCATCATGGCCGTGGACAACCTGCCGTGCGAGCTGCCGCGCAATGCCTCCCGCGACTTCGGCCGCCAGCTGCTTGATACGGTGTTTCCGCACTTGCTGAGCGACACGCCGGATGAGATAATTGAACGCGCCACCATTACGCGCCACGGCCAGCTTACCGACCGCTACCAGTATTTGCAGGATTACGTAGCCGATCTAAAAACAACCCCCGAGTCGGTGACCTAGGGTGGTGCAACGACTCGGGGGTGCGCGTAAGGGCCTAACCGTTTATCTTACTTGCAGCACGGGGTAGCGGGCGCGCACAATCTGGTAAACACCGTAGGCCATCAGACCTAGAGCTACGATGCCGAGAACGGCCGGCCCCATGGAACTCAGCAGATCAAAGGCGCCCTCGGTGCCGTGCACTTCCTGCGAATTAGAGTTGAGGGCCGCTTGCAGTAGAAAGTACCCTAGGATGCCGAGCACAATGCCACGGGCCGTGTAGCCAGCCTGACCGGTGCGCTCCACTATTTGTTTCTGCTCGCTGGATAGAGAGCTTGAATCAACGTGCTTTTTGAACTTGCCTGCATAGGCGCGGTAGATTTGATACAGCCCTATACCAATGGTAGCCAGCGCCGCGGCACCCACCAGCCATTCTCCAAGGGGAAGTGCCAGCGCTTTTGCCACAAGCGTTTGCCGGTTGGTATCGCCTCCGCTGCTTGTAGGAGCACCTTGCAGCGCCGCACGGCCGGCGTAGAGTGCAAGTGCGGCATAGACAACGCCGCTGCCAGCGTAGCCCAGGCGCTTGGCTAGCCCAACAGGCTTGCTGCCGTTGTTTTCCGTGTCGCGCACGGCTTGCACGAAGCGCCAGATGACGTAGCCTGCGAGTCCTAACGCGACTAGGCCTAGCAACCACCTACCCAGGGGTAACGCCTGAATCGTCAGAACGGCCTTTTGCTTGTCGGCCGTTTGGCCACCTTTTATGCCGGTGGCAGCCAACAAGGCTAGCCCACCCAACAGGAAGTATACAATGCCTTTTGCCGCGAAGCCAAAGCGGGCTAGCGTGCGAATACCCTCGGAAGGCGAGGGAAGAGTAGGAGAAACAGAAAGTGCCATGGCAAGTAGGGAGGGGAGGAGCTTACAGATAGCGGCTCTACGTGACTGGTGTCACAAATGGTTACTTGCTAGAGTGTTGGTTAGCTCAACTCTGTTGCCTCCTTAAGCAGGCCATTTGCGTGCACAGCCCCGACCAATGCACTAAGGCTGGCTTTCCCGTCCAAACAAATCGTTGGGCCGGTAAATGGTCGCACCCTTTTGAATCAGCGGTTGGTTTTCAGGTAGGTCGAGGGTGATAATTGGCTTACCCTGTACTATTTCACTATCGAATAACCGCTGCAAATTGCCGTCTGGCGCCATGTAAGGGATAAAGAAATTATCCGCCAAATCCCCCACAAGCAGGTTCCGAATATCGGCCGTTTCCTGCGTGGTACTGGTCACGCGTGGCTCGAAGGGCGTCACGAAGAGTAAGTGGTCGGCCGCAAGCTCGGTTTCGTATTCGAGTTTAAGTCCCTGTTGGATGCCACGACCTAGGGCATATACGATTGGGTAATGGCGGGTAAGTAAGTAGCGGAAGATGCTCTGTTCAAGCTGCGAATGAAAACCCGACAGCAGGCAGTGCCCAACCTGCCGCTGTTCCAGCACCCACAGATACGTCGCACGCTCGATAGTAGCAGGATAGTCGCGGGAGCACAAAAACGCTGTTTTAATCAACCGCAGTAAGTTGATGTTGCCGAGCGTGTGCAGTTCATCCGGAGCAATTGACATGAGTAAAACGGACCGATAGCCACTGCTACGTACGGGCTTTCGGAATTTTAATAGACGCTCTTCAGTAAAAAAGGCAAAAGAACCCCGCCTCAACTAACTAGCTGAAACGGGGGTTCTTTTAACTGAAGAATAAAGCAAAATATTGCTCGAAAGTTGCGTTAAAACCAGTCTTCGCTTTCCGCAACTGTTTGGCCGCTCCGCTATTGAACGATGGTCAAACGACTTATCTCACTAGCTTTCTTGGTGATCTAAATTAGCGTTGTGTGCTGGCGTAGTTGATACCATTGGCTACACGAAAGCCTAACAGTCATGTTGGTCGCATTTAGCGGAAAGCACCCAGAAGGACTGCAAACGCAATTGTTGTGACAACCAGCTGCGCACCTAGGCTTGTGCCAAATCCAGCCCAGGCGGCACCTTTCTTCTGACGGTGAGCTTGCGCCCGATAGCCTGCTGCATAGCTTGAATCTTGAAGGAGGGCAGGATTAGGCGCATTTAGGTTTGCCTCTTTTGGCGGTTTTTGGGCAATTGCTATGGCGGCGCCAGCACCAAATGGTCCTACCAAGTAAGTTGCTCCGAACGAACCCCAAAATGCGCCAGGTGCTCGATAGTACCGACGCGCATCGGCGATGCCCTGCATTTTATGCTGATTGATCAATTCGGCGGAGAGCGGAGCGGCCGGATTGTGCAGTACTTCCTTCGTACCGTTGGCGTAGCGAATCAGAAAAACGGCGCTATTGGCTAGCCGCAGCGTATCGCCGATTTCCTGAAGGTAGGTAATCTGCTCGGGCGTGATAGTCAGTACCTTTCCTTTCACTTCCTCGCCGTTGGTCTGCAGGATAACATCCTGGGCGGAACTTCGGAAAGCCACGAGCAGCAGTCCGCAAATAAGTAGCAAATGGCGCATAAAAAGCTAGGTATAAGCAGGGTTAGTAAGTTAGCGGTTTCGGGAATTAAAGCCCAGGAGCAGGCTGATGCGGGCGCCGCCGTTGCCGGGCACCACCGCTAGGTTCACGGGGAAGTTGACGCCGTTGGCGTGAAAAGATGTGCCAATCGCCAGCGCCACGTTGGCGCTGATCGGGGTCAAATTCGGACCTAGGCCAAACTCAAAGCCTTTCGGCCCACGAATACCGACCATTGCGTTCAGGCTAGGTACAAACTTGCCTTGCTCCAGCCCACCAATCAGCGGCACGAACTCGAACAGCCCCGAAGTGCCGTTGGGCATTCGGAAGATGCGCGTTTCGAATTGCCAGCCAAACTGCGTCAGGAAGGGGTTGAGGCTGAGCCGATCATCCGCTTTGCGGGCCACGCCGCCCGTGAGCAGTGTCATGCCCAGGCGCGGGCCACTGAGGTGTATTTCCTGATAGATGGATGGTTCGTCACCAGGCACAATGGGGCCGCTTAGAGCGGGGGCGGGAGCAGTAGGTGCAGCCACAGCCGGTGTTCCGGGCGGCGGTCCGGCCTGAAAGACGTCTTTGGTGCCGTTGGCGTAGCGAATCATAAACACCTCACTCCGGCGAATGGTGATAAGCGGGCCATCCGGGTTGTCGGTGCGCTTATAGGTGATTTCGGTGGGCCTGATTTCCAGCACTTTCACGGCTAGCTCCTCGCCGCTCACTTTGGTAAGCACATCCTGCGCACGGGCAGATAGACTCAGTAAGCTCAACGTCAGCAGGGTAAAAAACAGGCGTAGCATAGGGGCAGCAGCTAGGGTGGGATGACTACCGAAAGATGCAACCTAGGTTAAGCGAAACGGCAACGAACTTTTATGAATATTAGACTTTGTATTACAATAGTTTAATAAATTATGTATCTGTAATTCAGTAAAATAATTAGGTATTAATCTGACTTATCAGGTTTTGATCTGGGTGTTGCTTTGCCCGGCTTATTCCCGATCTTAACGACATGGATGATCTGCGCACCACGCTCGCCACCTTCTCGCCCGACGACCGCAAAGATTTCGGCCGCTTCATTCAGCGCCAGCGCAAGAAAACCAAAGGCCGCCTTGATGCGCGCCTCTACGAGCTGCTGCTCCACCAGCGCGCTTATTCCACCGAAGAGCTGCTGCACCAGTTGTACCCCGAGGAGCCGAACCCGGTGGCCTACTATGCCTTGCGCAAGCGGCTCATGCGCCACCTCACCGATTTCCTGCTGCTGCGCCAGCGCCAGCAAGATGCAACAGCCGCGGCCCCGGTGCGCGGGCAACTGACCCTGGCGCAGTATCTGTTTGAAGCCGGGGTGCCGCGCCTGGCCTGGACCACGCTGCGCAAAGCTGAAAAGCTAGCCCGCCAGAACGAGCAATACGAGCTGCTGAACACCGTCTACAACCTTCAGATTGCCAACGCCGACACCGCGCCCACCGGCGAAGAGCTAACCGACATCATCCGGCGTCGCAACCTCAACAAGAAAGCGGCCGACGAAGAAGAGCGCGCCAGTATCGCCAACAGCCTGATCCGGCAGCGCCTGCGGGAAGCGCGCACTCGCGGCCGGGGCGGCGAGGCCTTCGACACCATCATGCACGAAGTGCTGCGCGAGTATGAGCTGCTGGAAGCTTTCGCGCGGCGACCGTCGCTGCTCTACCGGCTCATGTCGATTGCCCGGAGCGCCATGCTCGTGCGCCGCGATTTTGCCTCGTTCGCACCTTTTATCATTCGCTGCTACCACCTGATGGAGAAGCGGCACGGCTTCGCGCCGGCCAATCGGTACTACCAGCTAGGTTTGCTGTACATGATTGCCCACGCCCTGTACCGCATCCGGCGCTTTGCTGAGTCGGTGGCGTATCTGGAACAGCTGCGCTGTGCGCTCTACACGGGCCCGCGCAGCCACTACGCCGATTTTCTGCCCAAATACACGTTTCTACTGGCCGCTAACTATGCATTTCTGCGGCGCAACGCGGAAAGTATTCAGTTGGTAGAGAGCTTGCTGAACAGCAACGAAGTGGTACTTTCCTCCCGCGACCAGCTCACGGCCCGGCTCGGTCTGAGTTTCCATTATTTTGCCGAAAGTCAGTTTCACAAAACCAACCAGATTCTCATCAGCATCGGCCGCTCCGACCACTGGTGCGAGCAGCAGATGGGCCTGGAATGGGTGCTGAACAAAAACCTAGGGGAGATGCTGACCCAGCTGGAACTGGGCAACTCCGACCTAGCCCTGAACCGCCTGCGCGCCATCGAGCGCATGGTGCGCGAGCGGTTCGCCGATGGTGGCGGCTACCGCTACGTGCTCAGCTTTCTGGCGCTGGTACGAGAAATTATTGACGACCCTGCCACGGCCACCCAGCCTGCCTTTGCCGAGCGCGTGGGGCAAATGCCGGCATTCCTGCCCCTGGAGCGCGAAGATTTACAGGCGCTTAGCTTTTACGGTTGGCTGCGCGCGCGCATGATGCGCAAGCCGTACTATGAAATTCTGCTGGAGCTAGCATGCGCGGCTCCTGCTCTTCAGAAGCTGTAATCGATACAAGTTGCGGAGTAGACAAACCTAGCCCCCACGGGGGCTAGGTTTGTCTACTCCGCAACTTGTATCAAGTAATGCAAAGAGCCCATCCTTGTCGTAAGAATGGGCTCTTTATCAATAAGAAATGAAGAAATTACTTCTTCTCAGGAGTTTCTTCGATCAGCTTGTCAGCTTCTTTGTTTTGCACAACGGCCGTGTCGCCGGGTTCCGTCGCCATGTCAGCTTTCACGCTGTCTACGGCGTTGCCAGCAGCATCAGCGGTGTTTTCGGCGGCGTTTTCAGTTGCGTTTGCAGCGTTTTCAGTGGCATTAGCAGCTTTGTCGCCATCGCCGCACGAGGTCATGGCGAACGTAGAGAAAGCGGCAGCAACAAACAGGGTCTTGAAGGAGATTTTCATGGCAAAAAGTAGAAGAGAGGTTCAATGGAAATTTCTCTTCATACCTAACCCAACAATAGGTAACCCGTTGAGCCCAGTATTTTACCTGCTGTTGAGCTTGGAGCAGGACCTAGGTCCGCGTGCGTAACGGCTTGTTTCGCAGTTCTTAACTTTTCCGTAGTGAAGCAAGTATATGAGGTACTCCTTTTAGCTAATGACTTTTGATTATGGACTCGACCACCCCCACGCCCCAAACGCCCCTTGTGCCATCCGTTCCACTTGAGGTAACTGATGAGCAAACCACTGCCCTGCTCGACGATACCGTTGGGTTGCTCAACGATGGTGTGCCGGATAAGGCAACACAGCGTGGTCTGGCCGAGGTAGACCGTTGGGAAGCCGTCCTGACGGCTTCCGAGCGGCCAGGGCTTGCCAAGATTATTCAGGAGCTGGCTACCCTGCGCGAGCAACTTATCGCTCCCAACACGCAGCCACACGAGCTAGCCGAAACCCTCGCTACCCTAGGTGCCGAAACCAACAAAGTAGCTGACGAAGCCAGCAATGGCTACACAGGCCCGCTCACGCAGCTAGGTAAATTGCTGATTAAGATGAGCAACGCGTTATCGCGGTAGAATTTGTTTGATTTTAAATAAAGAAGCCCCGTTCTGGTAAGAGCAGGGCTTCTTTATTTTTAAGTATTAAGATGTGGTTCGTTAATATTTTGTATTATAAAAAATTTTGATTAAGCATGTTGATAGATACTAGTAAATTTTTACTCGTCAATATCCTCGAATGTCAATGTGTCTTCTTTTTTGCTGACTTCTACTTTCCTATATGTTGGCGCGTATCCTTGTCCATTAGGCTCAAAGTACTCTCTAACAAGCTGAACTTCATCTTCATAGCTCTGAACTAATTTACTTCCCGTGTATCTATCTGTTGAATGTAGCAAATCGTCTTTAATATCATTTAATCCTTTGAAATCTGGTGAACTTTTGATCTGTTCTATGATGGCCTCTTTATCATCTCTAGAGATTTTCAATGTAAATGTGTGGTAATAGTCACCAATCCCCGATATTGATTTATTCTCTACAATTTCAAAAATTTCTCTTAGGTTAATGTCTTGTTCTGATAATAATTCTGCGGCGTCACTTTCTGTAAATAACTGATCTTCAAATGTGATGAACAAAATTAAAAGCAAAATACAAACACCAATAGATGAAGACAGGATCTTACCTAGCCTTTGATGACCTAGCTTCTTAGGTATCCAATAGAACAAAAAGATTAGCCCTGAACTTATAGACGCTATAATTACAAAAATGCTTAAGAAGTCCATTGTTGACAGTACATTCATATTGCTTCTGCAAGGCTGTTAATAGCTTCTAAGTAAAGCTTCGATAGAAATATAAACCTAGGTCAGGTAGTGTTGGGTTTATGCTTTACAGTCTGCGCCTGTGTGTCTGCTGTCTACTTTAACACAGTTCCTAAAGCAAGAAAAGCAAAAGCAACGCCGTACTTTTGCGCCTCTTTTGCTTTTCCTGTTGCTATGGCTATTCCTGCTCACCTCCAGTTGTACGATCCATTAGAAGGCATGCGCCTAGGTCCGCAGTATTGCTTTCTGTGCGGCGCGCCTACCGAGCCGCCGATTGATTCGGTGCCGGTGTTTGCCTACTGGCTTATGGACCGCTACGACCTGGCCGACCGGCAGATTCAGCTGCTCGATCAAAGCATCGTGACGTACCGCGACCTGCGGATTCCGTGCTGCCAGCACTGCCGCACGCACCACGTCGAGCCGTTGGAGGCGCAGGCCCAGCAAACGGCGGAGCTAGGTTTGGACGGCTGGCGCGCTTTATCGGCCAAAACGCTGTTTCTGTGGCTGGGTAAGATGTTCTACGGCGTGTTCATCACCGAGCTGCTCACGGAACTGAACCCATTGGTGAAGCCGCGCTACCCGCTGGCCGAAAACGCTCAGATGTTCCGCCGCTTCCACGCCTTCTTTCAAACGTTCCAGGCTCTGCGCGTACCGATTGAGTTCGAGGATTTTACGCCGGCTTCGCTATACATCCTGGAAGTAGACCCGCGGGAAGACACCATCTCATTCGAGTACGACGACGACCTGACCACTATGGTGTTCAGCATCAAGCTAGGTAACACCGTACTGATGGCGTGCTTCGCCGACAACGGGATTGTGAAAGACGCTATGCGCCGGGTAGTAGCCGACACGGCCCGCCCATTGCATCCAATTCAAATAGCTGAGTTTAAGGCCCGTGTGTACTACGGCGCCTACCTGTTCAACGTGGTTCCCGACTACTACGCCCGGCCCCTCAAGCCCGGCGACGACCACCTCGTGTACGATACGTTGATTGATGACATTACCAGCTCGGTTTTCAACCCGTGGGAAAACTCGGCTTATGGACAGTCGTTGCAGGAAATGTGGAAACGTTGGGATATTTCCTACAAAGCCATCATGCAAAATCCAGCGCAGCCACTGAGCTTTTTGTACGACGACCTAGGTCAGCCGCGCATTATGGATGCCTACGTGGCATCCTAGGTGAGTTGGGGAATGGCGCCAAAATATTTCGGCGCTACTTGTACTAATTGAAAGAGAGGTGCTTAGCTAGCCTGCCAGGTTGGCTCGGCTTCCTCTACCTTGCTGATGCGGACCTTGTCCCATTTGCCGTAGATCTGCTCGTGCTGGCCTACCAACAAATCGATGGTGCGGTGCAGGCGGCGGTTCATGGTGTCGTGGATGATGTAGGTGCCATCCAATTCGGCCGAAATCCCTTGCACGCGCACCGAGTCGCCGTAGCTGAATTTGCCGCCCCAGTCTTTGAGCATGTCCCGCGAGAGAGCCATCCAACGGTGCTTGCTGCTATGGTGCCGCGAGATGCGGGAGTTATCGGCGGTGATATGTGGCTCAGAATCAGTCTGTCGGGCTTGTGCCGAATATACTGTTGCGGTTACTTGATAGCTTGGGAGAGTGCTAGGGTGGTGAGCCGGTACCGGCTTCGGTACAAAAAGCGCCACCTGCCGCGGACTCAAGTGCGCGACGGTGGAAGGCAGCGCGGCTGCCGTTGGGAATACCTGCGGGGGGAAAAGGAAGGTTAAAACCAGTAGTGCAATAGACATGATGGTGAATTTGGTGAACTCTTCTTTCGTCCGAAGAGAAAGGACATTAGCCGAGCAGAACAAGCTGCCAAAAATGCACGCTGCTTACTAAGAAATGTTGCATCTGAACAGCCTTACGAGCGTGAAGTTCGCAAGTTAATAAAAAAAGTACCGACAAATAGTTTAAGAGTGCTATTGGCTACCAGCCAAGGTGCTCGTTTGGCTTATATTTTACTAAAAAAATTAGTATGAATTTCGAGGAGATGTGATACAAATCATTGTTTAAAGCCGAACAAGGCGCATAAGACTCCGTAGATGCTAAACCCAACCATCTCACGTAGATAGCTCTTTCTTTCCCCAAATTTTTATGCATCTTCACTCCCTCCCTACCGCTCCGGGCGTCGCTCGCCTGGTCGGAGGAGCTAGCCTGCTAGCCCTCCTGATTACCGGCTGCTCTTCGCCCTCACAGCCAACTGCACAGGGCTCCGAGGCCTCTACTACCACCAGTGCCGACTCCAGCAGCGAGGGTGCCGGCAACTCGCCGCTACAAGTAGTTGCTTCGCTGAAAGGGCCGCAGTTTGTCGGGGTAGCCGTGCTGCCGGATGGCCGCACGTTCCTCGACTTTCCCCGTTGGGATTATAACCCGGTGATGCCCATTGCGCAGCTCGGCAGCGATGGTTCGCTGAAACCGTACCCCGATGCAAACTGGTGCCTCTGGAATGAAACGGTCCGGAACGAGCCGCAGAAGCATTGGGTTTGCCCTCAAAGCGTGTACGCTGACCCCAGCGGGATGCTTTGGGTGCTCGATCCGGCTGCGCCGGGCCTGAAAGCCACAGTGCCAGGCGGCCCGAAATTGGTTAAGATCGACCCCAAAACCGATAAGGTGGTGCAGAACATCAGCTTCCCCGAAAGCGTTGCCTCGCGTAAGTCTTACCTGAACGACGTCCGGGTTGATACCCAACGCAACTACGCCTATATCACGGAGTCGGGCGTGGGTAGTCTGGTCGTCGTTGATCTTAAATCAGGAAAAGCGCGTCAGGTATTGGCAAAGCACCCGTCGATGCTAGGGGATAGTACCCTAGGTATCAAAGCCAACGGGCAGGAACTGGTGGATGCTACCGGCAAGAAGATGCAGTTCAATGCCGATGGCATTGCCTTGAGCCGTGATTTTCAATACCTCTACTGGAAGCCGCTTACCAGCTATAAGCTTTACCGCATTAAGACGGAAGCCTTGCGCAACGCAGCTCTTTCCGACGCGCAGCTGGCGCAGCAGATCGAAGACCTAGGTAAGGTGCCTGCCTGCGACGGAATGGAAATTGATGCCAACAATAACCTGTATCTGACGGCTTTTGAAACAAACTCCATCGTGCGTCGCACCCCTGATGGTAAGATCGAGACAGTAGCGCAAGACAAACGTTTGCAGTGGCCCGACACGTTCAGCTTCACCGCAGATGGTACGTTATATGTTACGAACTCGGCAATCCATAAAACGCCTACCTGGAATAAAGGAGTAGACAAGCAGAATCAGCCCTTCCATATTTTCAAGATGAGCTTGCCCAAATAGCTCATCTTTAACGTTTGAGGAAAGCGTTTTCTCACCCTTTTAAAGGCTTTTCTACTTTATTTTGTATAGATTGGCAGAGAGTATCAACCAAAAATAGAACAGGTAAATAGCATAATAGCTTTGATAATAAGGCGTATTCGTGAATGCGAATATGGGTTTTTGCCTTGTTGTACATTACGTTATTTTTGCTTCAGACTCACCCAGCTCCTCACCTATGGAAGCTTACTCTTATATCGCCAACGCCCACGGCGACTACATTGAACAGCTGTACCAAGCGTACAAGCAAAATCCGGAATCGGTCGACTTCGGATGGCGTAAATTCTTCGAAGGCTTCGAGTTTTCGCAGCAATATCCTGCTGACGGCGAGTCGGTTGCCGATGGAAGTGGTGCAGCACAAGCTGCGCCGGTCACTCGCAATGGCGCGGCAGCGCTTCAGGCCACTTCGGCGCAAAAGCAAGACTTTGGCGTTCTGAACACGGCGGCATCTACCAACAACGCCCAAGCTTCTGCCCAGACGATGGACGTGACGGTAGCCGATAAGGAAACGGCCGTTCGCAACCTGATTTATGCCTACCGCAGCCGCGGTCACTTGCTTGCCCACACCAACCCTGTGCGGGAGCGCAAAGACCGCAAAGCGCGCCTTGACCTAGGTAGCTTCGGCTTGTCGGAAGCAGATCTGGACACGCCTTTCCGCAATGGGGAAGTGATAGGCCTAGGTACCAGCGCCAAGCTGCGCGACATTATAGCGGCTTTAGATAAGGTGTACACGCGCAGCATTGGCTTCGAGTACATGTACATCCGCGACCCGCAGATTCTGGATTGGTTCCGGGAGAAAGTGGAGAAGGATTCGCTCAGCTTCAATCCCGGTACTGAGTACAAAAAGCGTATTCTGAAGAAGCTGAACGAAGCCGTTGTTTTTGAGAACTTCCTGCATACTAAGTTCTTGGGACAGAAGCGCTTCTCGCTGGAAGGTGGCGAAACAACTATCCCTGCCCTCGATGCTATTATTAATAAGGCATCGGAGCTAGGTGTGAAAGAAGTGATGATCGGGATGGCGCACCGTGGCCGCCTGAACGTGCTGGCCAACATCATGGGCAAAACCTACGAGCAGATCTTCTCGGAATTCGAGGGAACCGCCGTACCGGACCTCACTATGGGCGATGGCGACGTGAAGTACCACATGGGCTACAGCTCGGAGGTAGAAGCGGAGAATGGTCAGAAGGTAAACCTAAAGCTAGCTCCTAACCCTTCTCACTTGGAGGCAGTTAACCCCGTAGTGGAAGGTTTTGTGCGCGCCAAAATCGAGCACCAGTACAACGACGACTACCACCAGATTCTGCCCATCCTCATCCACGGCGATGCTGCTTTGGCTGGCCAGGGCATTGGCTTCGAGGTAACGCAGATGTCGCAGCTGGAAGGTTACAAGACCGGCGGTACCATCCACTTCGTTATCAACAACCAGGTAGGTTTCACGACTGATTTCGAAGACGCCCGCTCTTCGATCTACAGCACTGACTTGGCTAAGATCATCGACGCGCCGGTGCTGCACGTGAACGGCGACGACCCAGAGGCCGTGGTATTTGCCGTGCGCCTGGCTACCGAATACCGGCAGCAGTTCCACGCCGATATCTTCATTGATATGGTGTGCTACCGTCGGCACGGTCACAATGAGTCGGATGAGCCGAAGTTCACGCAGCCTACTCTATATAATATCATCTCGAAGCACCCCAACCCCCGCGAGGTGTACAATACCATGCTGGTGAACCGGGGCGACGTAGATGCCGAGCTAGCTAACCAGATGGACCGCGAGTTCCGCGACCTACTGCAAGCTCGCTTGGATATGGTGAAGCAGAAGCCGCTGCCGTATAACTATCAGGCGCTGGAAAACGAATGGCGCAGCCTACGCCGCTCCAAGCCCGAAGATTTCGACCAATCGCCTGCAACTGGCGTGAGCGAGGAAGTGGTGCAGAAAGTAGCCAAGGCGCTGACGACCATTCCGGAAGGCTTCAAGCCGATCAAGCAGATTGATAACCTGCTGAAGGAGCGTCGGAAGATGTTCTACGAAACGCGCAATCTGAACTGGGCCGCCGGCGAATTGCTGGCTTACGGTTCGTTGCTCCAGGAAAACCATATTGTGCGGGTGAGCGGCCAGGATGTGCAGCGCGGCACGTTCTCGCACCGGCACGCGGTGTTGCACGATGCCGAAACTTCGGCCCCGTACAACTCGCTAAACCACATGGAAGGCGAGCACCAGAAGCTCAGCATCTACAACTCGCTGCTGAGCGAGTATGGGGTGCTAGGTTTCGAGTTTGGCTACGCCATGGCTAACCCCACGGCCCTCGTAATCTGGGAAGCGCAGTTCGGTGACTTTGCCAACGGCGCTCAGACGATGATCGACCAATTCGTGGTGTCGTCGGAGAGCAAGTGGCAGCGCATGAACGGCATCGTGATGCAGTTGCCGCATGGCTACGAAGGCCAAGGTCCGGAGCACTCCAACGCTCGCCCCGAGCGTTTCCTACAGCTAGCTGCCGAGAACAACATTATCGTGGCGAACATGACCACGCCAGCGAACTTCTTCCACGCCTTGCGTCGTCAATTAGCCTGGAATTTCCGTAAGCCGCTGATTGTGATGTCGCCTAAATCGATGCTGCGCCATCCGTTGTGCGTGTCGCCGATTGAGGAATTCACGAGTGGTAGCTTCCGCGAAGTGCTCGGCGACGTGTACGCTGAGGATAAAAAGGTGAAGCGCGTGCTGCTGTGCTCGGGCAAAGTGTACTTCGATCTGCTTGAAGAGCAGCAGAAGTCGCAGCGCAAAGACGTAGCGATTGTACGCGTAGAGCAGCTGCACCCCTTCCCGCAAAAGCAACTCAGCGAAGAGCTAGCTAAGTATCCGAAAGCCAAGCTGTATTGGGTACAGGAGGAGCCGGAGAACATGGGTTACTGGAACTACATGCTGCGCTTTATGCGCCGCGAGCTGGAAGACGTAATTGCCCGCAAGCCCAGCGCTTCGCCCGCAACCGGCTACAACAAGGTGCACGTAAAAGAGCAGAAAGACCTGGTAGCTCGTGCTTTCGAAACAGCAACACCAGCTATTGAAAATGCGAAAGCAACCGTAGAGGAAGCTGACAAACACGTAGATGCTTAAAAGCTGTTTGGTAACCGCCCAACCATTCTCGATAACAGCGTTAGAGGCGGTAGGTACGCAAACCTAGGTTCGCGTACCTAACTCTCTCCTTACTCCCGAAACTTCTCAACCTACTCCCACTTATGGGTCTGGAAATTAAAATCCCCGCCGTTGGCGAATCAATCACTGAGGTGACCGTTGCCAAATGGCTCAAGAAAGATGGTGAAACTGTAAAGCGTGACGAAGTCATTGCCGAACTGGAGTCAGACAAAGCCACCTTCGAGTTGCCTGCCGAAGCAGATGGCACGCTGCAAATCCGCGTAGCGGAAGGTGAAACCATCAGCATTGGAACCGTCATTGCGGAAATCGGCGGAGCTACTGCTCCGGCTGCCGAAGCCGCTTCTGATAGTACGGCACAACCAACAGCTGCTCCTGCTACGCCCGCCGCTGACCCGATCAGCCAGGGTGAGCAAAACCCAATGGCCAGTGATCAGTCGGGCTACGGTGGTTCGCAGTCAGGTTCCGCTGATACGCCTACGGCCGTTGCTCCGGCCGCTGCGAGTGCTCCGGCTGGCAGCGCAACGAAGGAAATGAAGATCCCACCAGTAGGGGAGTCTATCACGGAAGTTACGGTGTCGAAGTGGCTCAAACCCGACGGCGCACAAGTGGCACAAGATGAAGTAATTGCCGAGCTGGAATCCGACAAGGCTACCTTTGAACTGCCTGCGGAAGCTGCCGGTACGCTGCGCCACGCCGTTGAGGAAGGCCAAACGATTTCTATTGGTACCGTAGTAGCGCGCATCGAAGGTGGTAGCGGTGTAGCCGCTGCCCCGGCTGCTGCGCCAACGGCTGCTCCTGCCAGCGCCCCCACTGCGGCAGCGGCTCCCGCTGCACCTAGCTCCGCTTCCACAAGCTATGCTACCGGTACTCCTTCGCCAGCCGCAGGTAAAATTCTGGAAGAGAGAGGAGTAGCTGCCAACAGCGTACAAGGCACTGGTCGTGATGGACGCATTACCAAGGAAGATGCGCTGAACGCTCAGCCTAGACCTGCTGCTCCAGCTCCGCAGCCAGCGGCTCCGGCACCGGCTGCTGCACCAGCAGCTGCCAGCGCACCGGTTACTGCTGGTGGCAACCGCAATCAGCGCCGCGAGCGGATGAGCAACCTGCGCAAAACTGTTGCCCGTCGTTTGGTTTCGGTTAAGAATGAAACCGCTATGCTGACCACTTTCAACGAAGTGGATATGCAGCCGATCATGGAGATGCGCAGCAAGTTCAAGGACAAGTTCAAGGAGAAGCACCAGATAGGTCTAGGTTTCATGTCCTTCTTCACGAAGGCTTGCTGCGTGGCCTTGCAGGAGTTTCCTTCGGTGAACGCCCAAATTGATGGTGGCGACATCGTGTTCAACGACTTCTGCGACATCAGCATTGCCGTTTCTGCCCCCAAAGGCTTGGTAGTACCGGTTATTCGCAACGCAGAGCAGCTTTCCTTCGACGGTATTGAGAAGGAAGTGGTGCGCCTCGCTATGAAAGCCCGCGACAACAAACTGACCATCGAAGAAATGACCGGTGGAACGTTCACCATTACCAACGGTGGCATCTTCGGGTCGATGATGAGTACGCCTATTATTAATGCGCCGCAGTCGGCCATCCTAGGTATGCACAACATTGTGCAGCGCCCGATTGCCGTGAACGGGCAAGTGGTGATTCGGCCCATGATGTACCTAGCGCTCAGCTACGACCACCGTATCATTGACGGTCGCGAATCGGTGAGCTTCCTGGTGCGCGTGAAGGAGCTTCTCGAAGATCCTACGCGTTTGTTGCTAGGGGTGTAATATGCGCTTTCCTTTTTTTCGTAGTCAAGGATGCCAATGCTCGTCATTCCAAGCGATTGACATGCAGCGGGAAAGTATCGAGACACGCATAAGAAAGACTAAACCAATTCTCAAAACGCTCATCCTCCTTGCTGAGGATGAGCGTTTTGCACTTAAACTCCTGCGTTGCTCAAGTTGTGGCCAATATTGGCAGACTGGGCGAGAATGGAATTTTGAGAATAGAGAATATGCTTTTCAAGTGCCTGAGATAACGCTTGAAGAATGGTATAAAGAGAAATATACCCAACCTGCCTCATGGATGATTTACTCGGTCATGATGCGTAACTACTTTGATCAGAATATATTTGAGGAGAGTGAGAACCCTTGCCGCGTAGAGGGTTGCTTGAGTCAGGCGGTAAAATTCAGTGGTGTTTGTCAACAGCATCATATTGAACAACTACAACGCGTAGGATTGCTGCCAAATAAACCTAGCGGGCGTCTATTTGCGCCCTATCTGTAGCAGCTTTACTTCAGCTCTTGCTATATGACTGGGCATCTGTACTACTGAGACGTGTAAAGACCTACAAACTAATATGATCTTTTCCATGCGGAACTCTACGACCCAAATTGCTATCCTTGGCAGTGGTAACATTGGTATTGCTTTAGCCAAAGGGCTGGTAAAAGCCGAAATTTTTGACCCTGCTCAGATTACCCTTACCCGGCGCAACAGCGCTGCGCTGGCGCCGCTGGCACAGGATGGCTACGCAACCAGCAGCGACAACCTAGCTGCCGTTGAGCAAGCCGATATTATTGTGTTGGCTGTGTTGCCGCAGCAGCTTAATAAGGTGCTCGATGGCATCAAAGCTAGCATCAACCCAGATAAGCACTTGATTATCTCCGTTATATCAGGGGTGAGCTGCCAGGACATCCGGCAGGAAGTAGGAGTGGCGGTGCCGGTGGTGCGTGCCATGCCTAACACAGCTATCAGCATCGGGCAATCGATGACGTGCGTGGCTAGTGACTGCGCTTCCGAGGAGCAGATGACCTTGGTGGAAGGGCTTTTCAATACCGTTGGAAGCACCATCCGCATTAATGAGGAACTGATGACTTCGGCTACGGCGCTGTGCGCTTGCGGTATTGCGTTCTTTCTGCGTTCTATTCGGGCGGCCTCGCAGGGCGGCACCGAAATTGGTTTTCACGCCCACGATGCGCTGAAGATGGCCGCCCAAACCGCTAAAGGCGCCGCTGACTTGCTGTTGCAGCTAGCTTCGCACCCGGAGCAGGAAATCGATAAAGTGACTTCGCCAAAAGGCTGCACCATTGCAGGCCTCAACGAAATGGAGCACAATGGCTTCAGTTCGGCCATGATCAAAGGTATCAAGCTGTCGGCGGAGAAAGCCGGCACGTTGTACAAAGAAGGCTAGGTTCTATGTAAGGCAGGAGTGAAGTTAGGCTACACTTCTGCCTTCAAGGGCGAAGAGCTCGGCTTTGATTCAGTTGCCCGTATTTTTGCCCGGCCACCTAATACCACGAGCCCCACGGCGGCCACAATCAGGGTAGCACCGCCGAGCATCTGTACGTTCAATACTTCATCGGCGAAGGCCCAGCCGAGCACCACGGCTACTACCGGGTTCACGAAAGCATACGTGCCTGCCAAGGCAGGCTCCACGGCCCGCAGCAGCCAAATGTAGGCGGTGAAAGCCAGCAAAGAACCGAACAAAACGAGGTATCCGAAAGCCAGCCACGACTTGGCGGTAACGTTGGCAAGCGTGAAGCCAGTGGCTTCCCCGTGCAGGAAACCGGCTACGAGCATCACCAGCCCGCCGCAGATCATCTGCATACCACCGGCCACGAAGGGCGAAGCCGATGCTTGCTTCCGCTTCGAGTAGAGCGAGCCAACAGACCACAGCACCGCGGCCGTCAGCACGCACCCGACGCCCATGGCTTTGTGCCCCGGCAGCGATACATGACTGGTACCAGGCGTGCTGGCCAGCAGGTAGACGCCCGCCAGACCTAGGCTCAAACCTAGGCTAACCCACAGCGTCGGGCGGGCCGATACGCCACTCAGCCAACCAAGTAGCGCCAGAAACATCGGCACGGTTGCGACCAGCAAAGCGGCTAAGCTTGAGGGCAGGTATTGCTCGCCGAGCGTCACGCCGCCATTTCCAAAAGCAAGCAGGCAAACGCCAATGATAAGCGCTGTTAGCCAATTGCTTGCAGTTGGCGCCGGAGTATCACCGCGCCACCACATAAAACCGTAGAGCAGCAACCCGGCAAGCAGGTGGCGGGTGCCCGCCATCAGCAAGGGCGGCATGCTCTCAATGGCGAACCGGATACCTAGGTAAGTAGATCCCCAAATAATATAAACCAGCGCGAAGGCCAGCAGGAGCGCTGCTTTGGAAGGTGGCGGGGTTGAGGTATCAGGCATACGGGAGCAGAAACGGGAAAATAGTCAAACAAGGAATGACATGTAGCGGGGCGAATTAGACATCGCGCATGCAATGCTAATAATCCATCGTCAGGGTTGCCACTGGGCAAACAAGCCAGGTGCTTTGGCTGACGGTTCTATCGTCTTTTTAGCCAGCCACAATGCAACCTAGATGCAGACATGCGGTCTGGTAAAAAGCAGTACCTTTTCCCACCGCCACCTAGCTTTCGTATATGCTCCGCGCATTTTTGTGTTATGCTTCGCTGCTCTTGCTACCTGTGCTGAGCAAAGCCCAACCCACCAAACCCACCACTACTCGCGCCGACTCACTCCGCGGCAACCTGACACCGCTGCGTACCTGCTACGACATCAACTACTACCACCTTGATGTGAAGCTAGACATTGAGCAGCAGTCGATTGCGGGTTCCAATCTGTTTCGTTTCACGGCCACGCAGGACTTCACGCGGCTGCAATTCGATCTGTTCGCTAACCTGACCGTGGAGAAGGTGCTGTACAAGGGGCAGCCGGTACCGTTCACGCGGGAGTACAATGCTGTATTTGTCACGTTCCCGCAGCCGATTCGCAAGGGGGCGAAGGATGAGTTCACAGTGCAGTATGCTGGCAAGCCCATCGTTGCCAAGAAAGCGCCCTGGGATGGCGGGTTTGTGTTCACGCAGGATACGCAGGGCAAACCGTGGGTGGCTACCGCCTGCCAGGGTCTGGGTGCCAGCGTGTGGTGGCCCACCAAAGACCACCAGAGCGACGAGGTCGACAGCATGCTCATCAGCATCACCGTGCCGAAAGGGTTGAAGGACGTGTCAAATGGGCGGCTGCGCAAAACTACTGTGCTGCCCGATGGCTCCACTCGCTTCGATTGGGCCGTGCGCAACCCCATCAACAACTACGACGTGGCCTTGAACGTGGGCGACTACCAGCACTTCAGCGACATCTACGACGGTGAGAAAGGCAAGCTGACGCTCGACTATTGGGTGCTGCCGGAGAACGTAGAGAAAGCCAAAAAGCAATTCGGCGCCAACGTGAAACCCATGCTCAAGTCGATGGAGCACTGGTTTGGGCCGTATCCGTTTTATGAAGACGGCTACAAGCTGGTGGATGCGCCGCACCTAGGTATGGAGCACCAAAGCGCCGTCGCCTACGGCAACCACTACCAAAACGGTTACCTAGGTCATGACCGCTCCGGCACGGGCTGGGGCGAGAAGTGGGACTTCATTATCATCCACGAAAGTGGGCACGAGTGGTTTGGCAACAACATCACCAGCAAGGACATAGCCGACATGTGGGTGCACGAGGGCTTTACTACGTACTCGGAAGCGCTGTTTGTGGAAAGCCTCTTTGGCAAGAAAGCCGGGCAGGAGTACATCTACGGGCAGCGCAAAAACATCCAGAACGACAAGCCTATCATCGGGCCGTACAATGTGAACCAGGAGGGTTCCAGCGACATGTACGACAAAGGCTCGGTGCTGCTGAACATGATCCGGACCATCGTCAACGACGACGAAAAGTGGCGCCAGGTTCTGCGGGGCCTAGGTAAGACCTTCTATCACCAGACCGTCACGACGGAGCAGATCGTCGGCTACGTCAACCAGCAAAGCGGCAAGGACCTGACCAAGGTTTTCGACCAGTATCTGCGCTACACTACGCTGCCCACGCTCGAAGTTCGCTTCCAGAAGGACAAAGCCGAGTGTCGTTGGGCCGCCGACGTAAAAGGCTTCAACATGCCCGTGCAGGTGCGCACCAAGGGCGGCACGTACCGCTTCATCACGCCGACTACGGAGTGGCAGCCGCTGGCCCTACCGAAAGTCACGAAGGAAAACCTGGAGGTAGATACCTTTGATTATTACATCAAAGTGGCTGCGCTGTAGGAACGCGCCACGGCGCGTTCGGCGTTGCACGACTTCTTGGAAAGGATAAAACCTAGGCTCCGACGTGTAATCAACGCAAACAAGTCGGATGCCGAACGCGCCGTGTCGCGTTCCTACAATGGGCGTTGATGCTTTTTTGATCCTGATGCGCCTTTTCCTGCGCCGCTTTGTTATAAAAAGAAGGGCTTAGCGTGCTGTTTGGCGTAGTCGGAGCAGAAAACTCACGATTTCACCATCTCACTATTTCACCGTTCGTAACTTTAGCCCCAATGATGCTCACCGAATTCTTTTTATCATGAATCAATACGACGTTACCGTCATCGGCTCCGGACCTGGGGGCTACGTGGCCGCCATCCGTTGCGCGCAGCTAGGCCTCAAAACGGCTATCATCGAGAAGTACCCGACCCTAGGGGGTACCTGTCTGAACGTAGGTTGCATTCCCAGCAAGGCGCTGCTCGATAGCACGGAGCACTACCATAATGCCCACACGACCTTCAAGGAGCACGGCATTGAGCTGAGCGACTTGCAGATCAACATGAACCAACTCATCGACCGCAAAAATGGGGTGGTGAAGGCGAACGTCGATGGTATTGCGTTCTTGATGAAGAAGAACAAGATCGACGTGCTGCAAGGCGTGGGTTCGTTCATCGATAAGAACCACATCAAGATTACGCCGACCAACGGCGGCGAAGAGCAGCAGATCGAGACCAAAAACGTCATCATCGCCACGGGCTCCAAGCCCACGGTGCTGCCCTTCATTCAGCAAGACAAGCAACGTATTATCACCAGCACCGAGGCCCTGAACATCCGTGAAGTGCCCAAGCACATGATCGTGATTGGTGGCGGAGTTATCGGGCTGGAAATGGCTTCCGTGTACGCTCGCCTGGGTGCCAAGGTATCCATCATCGAGTTCATGGATTCGCTTATCCCGACCATGGACCGTGCCCTCGGCAAAGAGCTGAAGCGCATCCTAGGTAAGATCGGCATCGAGTTCTTCCTGAGCCATAAAGTGACTGGCGCCACCCGTGAGGGCGACACCGTGACGGTAACCGCTACCAATCCGAAAGGTGAGGAAGTGAAGTTTGAGGGCGACTACTGCCTCGTGGCCGTAGGCCGCGTGCCTTACACCCAAGGCCTCAACCTGGAAGCCGCCGGCGTGCAGATGGAAGAGCGCGGCCGCATCAAGGTCGACGAGCACCTGCAAACCAGCGTGCCCGGCATCTACGCCATCGGCGACGTGATTCGCGGTGCCATGCTCGCCCACAAAGCCGAAGAAGAAGGCGTGTATGTAGCCGAAACCATCGTGGGGCAGAAGCCGCACATCAACTACCTGCTCATTCCCGGTGTGGTGTACACTTGGCCGGAAGTGGCCGGCGTCGGCTACACCGAAGAGCAGCTGAAGGAAACCGGCCGCGCCTACAAAGTGGGTTCGTTCCCGTTCCGTGCCTCGGGCCGCGCCCGCGCTTCTATGGACCTCGACGGCTTCGTGAAGGTGCTGGCCGACAAGCAGACCGACGAAATCCTAGGTATGCACATGATCGGTCCGCGCATCGCCGACCTGATTGCCGAAGGCGTAACCGCTATGGAGTTCCGCGCTTCCGCCGAGGACGTAGCCCGCATGAGCCACGCGCACCCAACCTACGCCGAAGCCGTGAAGGAAGCCTGCTTGGCCGCTACCGAGAACCGCGCGATTCATATGTAATTATCTGCTTGCAGTAAAACGCAAAAGAGGCGGCAGTTCCCAGGAGCTGCCGCCTCTTTTGCGTTTGGTAAGGAACCGGGTAGCCTCAACTGCCGCGGTAGGTGGAGTAGCCGTAGGGCGAGAGGGTGATGGGCACATGGTAGTGCGCGCCGTCCTTAATCTCAAACACTATCTCAATGAAGGGGTAGAATGACTGTTGCTTCTTGCTCTCGAAGTAGGGCTGGGTCAGGAAGGTGAGCTTGTAGGTGCCGGGTGTGCCGGTGGCGCTGGCCGAGGGTAGAAAATCGGGAATGCGGCCGGCAGCATCGGTTTTCTTCTCAGCCACGGTGGTCCACGTTTTTTGCGCGGCATTGTACTGGTGCAAGCGCACCGTTACGCCGGGGGCCGGCTGGCCCGTGCTGATGTCCAGGATGTGGGTGCTGAGTTGGTTTTTGGCTGGGGTGGCCTGCGCCAGACCCAGCAGGGGCAATAAGCTCAGCAGGCAAATAAGGAGGGTTTTCAATTTGCAAAAGGCAATAGGTGGAAAAATAACCGCTATCAGTCGGGAGCCGCTTAAGAGCGAAGAACACTGGCACTACCTAAATGTTAAGTGGCGCGGACAGCTCAGGGCATGGTAATGTTGGCTTCGGGCAGCGCGGCAGCTTTGCCAATCAGGTCGGCGTTGTCAGGGCTGCTCCCATCTGGCGCTGCTCCTAGCTGGCGCGAGCTTGCAGCTCGTGCCTAACATGGTGTGGAGATTGTATCTCCACTGCCGCGCAGCGGCAATGCGGTATTGCTCCGAAGATTGCCTGGGTAGAGCCTAGGTCTGAAAACCGGAGGCGCAGCCTCCAGGCATGTGAGGCACGAGTTGCAAGCTCGCGCCAGCGCAGGGCGCTACTGCGCCAGCCAGCGCTTTTCGCGCCACGCCTGCTGCTGCTCGGCAGTCAGATACGTCCAGGCCACGATGCGGCTGACCTTCTGACCTTGGGCCATGTTGATGGTGCGCACCTCGGCGGCACCTAGCTTTTGCAGCGACTTATACAAGCCGGGCAAGGTTTCTTTCTTGGATACCAGCGCCGTAAACCAGAAGCACGTGTCGCGGAACAGCGCGCTTTCTTCCGCCAGGCGCCACAGGAAGGTAGCTTCGCCGCCAGGGTACCACAACTCGCCCGGTTTGCCGCCGAAGTTTGGGGTGGGAGCGGGGCCTTTGTTGGTACCTAGGTTCTGCTCTTTGCGCCGGGTGCTGGCTTCGGCCTCCGCCTGCGAACCATGAAACGGCGGGTTGCACATCGTCAGGTCGAATACCTCCTTGGGCTTCGTGACGCCGATAAAGATGTTGGTGGACGAGGGTTGCAGGCGCAGCTCCACCGCGCCGGTCAGTCCACTATTGCTGGCTACAATCTGCTTGGCTACCCGAATGGCAACCGGGTCTACATCCGTACCGATAAAGCGCCAGCCGTATTCGTGGTGCCCAATGATGGGGTAGATGCAGTTGGCGCCCACGCCCACATCGAGCACCCGAATGCGCTTGCCCGTTACCACCACGCCGTCGTTCACGGAGCCGAGCAGGTCGGCCAGGTAGTGCACATAATCGGCGCGGCCGGGAATAGGCGGGGCCAGGTAGCCGGCCGGAATATCCCAGAGCTGAATGCCGTAGAACTGCTTCAGCAAGGCCTTATTCAGGACTTTCACTGCATCAGGATTCGCGAAATCAATGCTGGCATCGCCGTGCGCATTCACGGCCACAAACGAACCTAGCTCCGGCACGCTCTGCGTGAGCTGCGCGAAATCGTAGCGGCCGCGGTGGCGGTTGCGCGGGTGCAGGCTGTCCTTTTCGTCGGCGGTATCTTTGGGGGGCTGAGACATGCAATGGGGCAACTCATAGATGGTGGAAAGCCGCCAAAGCTAGCGAGAGTTGCCGCATTATCGCGCCAAATCCTTTCATACCTTCAATCCTCATCCAAGCAACAAAGTCGCTAAACGGTGAAGGCGTTAGTTGCTCTTGTTAGCAGCAACTGATGTGGGCGCATAATGCTCGCCTGATACTTCGGAGCTAGCAGAATTCTTATCTGGATCTTTCCCCTTAGTTATACCTCCCCAAACAATGACGCAGGAAAAGAAACATATTATAAATAGCGTTACATTCTGCAAGATAAAAGCCCAGAGATATCGTGGGCTATACCAGGGCCCGCGAATTATTTTTTCGTGAGTAACAGTCTCTCGCCTCAGACCTGTATCAACGCTTATTCTAATAGCGCAATCGTCACTTAATTTCATTAAGGCACAAAGATGCCGGTTGACTTCATCCATTACTATTCTATCAACTCTGTTCCTGCGTTGTATACCCTTCTGATAGAATAAGTGGACGAAAAATAAAATGGCTAAACCGATTGTCCAGAAGTATTGCTGTATAGAAACTAACTTAATGTTAAAGTTAATCAAAGCGGCGCTAGAAAGCCCTATTAATGTTATCATGCCGAAGAATACTTTCCATTCATGCTCTCGTCTGACATTGAATAAGCTCAGGTGTTTGTCGTAAATAAAACGCAGCTCCTCTGATAGCTGCTTACGATCTTCTGAACTGACATAAGTGGGTGCGTGGCACATAAAAATGTGTTTTATTGGTTTGATAATATTTTTCTAAGTGTTGCATTGGTTCGCCACTGAGTCTTGTGTTAATTGAAAATTAGTCAATTAATTATAGGAGACCATATAAATATTTTTATTTCATTGTAGTGCTAAAAATATTTTACATAGCAACAGGGGAAACGCCGAACGTACTTGACTCAAGCTACTTTATAGAATCATACAGCCGGGCCATCTCAATCAAAGGGTTATGGCCTAGGTAGTCGCGGCAAGGCGTGTTGTACTTGGTGTTAGGCTTGCGCTTCACGTCTTCGGGCTTGCCACCCAGTGGGTTATAAAACTCCCAAATAGTGCCGGTGCGCTTGAATTGCTTCGCCGAGTCATCCAAAGCCTTTTCCAGGATGATCTTGGCGGCATCTTTTCGGCCGTAGTGCAGGCAGCCGCGGGCGGCCCAGTACGCCATGCTGTTCCAGGCCGGACCGCGCCACATGCGCAGCTCAAACTTCGGGTCGCGCCGCCCGACGGTAGCAATCGGGTGGTCCGTCAGGAATACGGTTTTGTTGAGTAAATACTTGTCGATGTATTGATTGGCTTGCGCTGGCGTCGCAGCGCCCGTCACAACGGGCCACATGCTTTCGAAGGGCAAGTTGCGGAGCGCCGGGTCTTTCACGGCCCAGCTATCGTAGAACATGCCATCGGCTGGCACATACAAGCCGGTCTGGATGAAGGTGCGCAAGTCGGTGGCGCGCTTCTCGTAATAGCGCGCATCAAGACCTAGCTGCCTGGCCCATTGCGCCGCAATTTGGTAGAGCGCATACACATGGCTGGTTGCATCGACGCAGGCCAGAGGGCCCTTCGCCACTTCATCGAAGCGAATGCCCTCATCAACGCCGCTTTCCCACTTTTTCAGCAGGATGTCGTTGTAGAAAAAGCCTTCACCTTCTGCCTTGCGGTTGTTCTCAAACCACGCTATCTGCCGAATCAGCGGCGTGTAGAAGGTTCGGATAACGGCGCTGTCTTTGGTCAGCCGCACGTAGTCCTGCACGGCCAAGGGCCAGAGCGGCGGATGCCCCTGCGTCGTCTTGTTCCACGTCACCGAGTCGCGCTTCGACAGGCCGCCCGGCATGTAGATGGAGCCCGGCAGCAGCCCATTCGGCTCCTGATTTTTGATGTCGTTCAGCAGCTGATGTAGCGCGTGCTCCGGGTACGAGGGCAGCACGTCGATAATCTCATGCACCACATCCCAGTGCCCGAAAGCATTGCCGTACACGTAGCCCGGGCCTAGGTCTTCCCATTCATAGTCGAAGGGCCACGTGGCCGGATGGGTGCCTTTCTGGTGTAAGCTGGCCACGTAGGCTAGCATGGGCCGCCACGCTGGTTTGCCGGTCCGGGAAGCGTTGGTGGTGAGCTGCTGCCAGCTACCGCCAGCGGCCGGCAAGCTGCTCCTGGCGGGCTGGGGCGCTTGAGCAGCTAGGTTCGGGCAGAGCGCCGCCGTGAAAAAAACCAAAGCTAGGTAGCGTATCCAAGTGATTGTTCTCAAGGCGGTTGGGTGGATAGGAGGTGGAGAGTGTGACGGCACCGTGCGGCACGGCCGGGCCGACCGCACCAACTACGATGCCTGGTAAATTACAGAAAGTAAGGCGACAAATTCGACGACTTCGGGCGGGTAAAGCAGGCCGGAACCTAGGTTCTGTGGCCGCCCCGAGCCATTCTGCCTGCTGAGCTGTTTAAACTGCCACGCTCGTTATTAATCTTATGATACTGGCCACGGTTGTGCTTGCACGCGAATTGCTGCAGCACGACCGCTGCGGCCGGCTTCGCGTAAAGTAGGTTCCCATATGAAAAGCGCTGTTATTGCTCCTATGTTGTCCGAACCCACATACTTGGCGGCTCGCATGGTTGCTCCGATGGTTGAAGCCCATTTTGCCCGGCATCGGGCGGCGGCTACGGCTCAGGAAGAACCACATTTAGCTTCGCCCCCCGAATCGTACTTAGTAGAAGCAGTTATTGATGCGGCTTTCTGGGCTAGTCTGCGCCGCGAGGAAGGGCACCCGCCCAAAATCTCGCTGGCCTTGCTGCCGCCCGATGAGGCGCCGCAACCGCTGTTGTTTGGGCAGCGGCGCCGGCTTACGCCCTACAACTTGCTCAAGCTAGCTCCTGCCGTCGAGCAGCCCGGCATTCACCTGGGCGTGTGGCACGACGAGGAAGGGCTGTACGTGTGGGGCACTACCACCAATATTCCGCCCCTGTGCTTTGTGCTGGAAGTGGTAGAGCCTGGCTTGCTGGTGATTAAGCACCGCCGCGCCGATGGCTTCGGTAAGTTCGTCAACGTCGCTATTCTGCGCGGCGACCAGTTGCAAGTCGTTGACGCCGATAATGCTGCCGTCGGCGACTGCCCCGCGCTGCAAGCCTTTCTGCCCGAGAGCGGTCTGCTCACCAAAAGCGGCGAAACCAACACGGTGCTGGTGGAGCTGGCTACGGCCATGCGCGCCCACGGTCGGGGCGGGCTGGTACTGGTGGTGCCGCCCGGCTCCAATAGCTGGCAAGACTCTATCGTTCAGCCGATGATCTACCCCGTGGTACCGGCCTACGCCGGCATCGCCGAGATGCAGCAGCAAGACCAGGCCAAGCGCAAGTGGCAGGATAAACTGCTCCACACGATTGGCCTAGTCGGGGGCTTTACTGCCGTAGATGGCGCCACGGTCATCACCCAGGACTACGACCTGCTGGCCTTTGGCGTGAAAGTCACCCGCGCCGAGGCTGGCACGCCCGTCGATAAAATGGTGATGACGGAGCCAGTGCTGGGAAGCGCGGCCGTACACATGCACCCCGCCCAAAACGGCGGTACCCGCCACCTGGCCGCCGCCCAGTTCGTGCACGATCAGCGCGACTCCATTGCCTTGGTTGCCTCCCAGGATGGCTACTTCACCGTCTTCGCCTGGTCGACCAAAATGCAGATGGTACACGCCCACCGCATCGACGTGCTGCTCCTGTAAAGGCCTGGTTTGCAAAAGCTAGGTGCCAAACCTAGGTTAAGGCCAGTGCCCACAAACGCAAAGAGGCGGCAGCTCCCCGGAGCTGCTGCCTCTTTCAATATAAGTAGAGAGTAGAGGGTTAAGCCTCTAGCTTTACATTGAAGGCACTCGGACCTTTCGGGCCCATCTCTACCTCAAAGTTTACTTTATCGTTCTCCTTGATCGGGCTCACCAGCTTGTTGACGTGCACAAAGATGCTCTCCTGGCTCTGCGAATCCTTGATGAAGCCATACCCTTTGGATTCGTTGAAGAACGTCACCGTTCCTTTCCGGATTGGGTCTTCCTGCTCCATATCCTCCTGCTTCTGGGTCACAATCCGGATGTCGTCCGCATTGATTTCCTTTTTCTTCTTCGGATCTGGCGGCGTTGCCGAGATGTTGCCATTCTCGTCCACGTAGGCCAGCATTTCGTCTAAGCTCTGGCCTTTTTTGGCATTGGCTTGGCGCTCTTCCTTCTTGTCGGCCTTATCGTTCCGCTTTTTTAACCGTTTCTTCTCGTTTTCCTTCTTGCCGAAGGTGGCTTGTGATCTGCCCATGCTTTTTCTTAAGGGGTATGTAAGGCACCCGGTGGTACCTGGATTTGAGGCGGGTGTATAGTTAAAAACAGATGCTACAGCACTATAGTTCACGCCGTAGCAGCCGCGCATATTAGCCGAGCTCTTGCTGCTCAGCGCCAGAAAAGAAGGACGGTGCGTCGTCAACCTCTTCTCGTTCAGGAAGAGCAAAGTTAGCAACTTCCTGTACCATTCCCGGCGGCAGATCGTGCAGGTGGATAGCGCCCACGCGTACGCGCACCAGCCGCAGGGTCGGAAAACCCGCGGCCGCCGTCATTTTGCGGATCTGCCGGTTCTTTCCTTCCGTTAAAGTTACGGAAATCCAGCTGGTAGGGCCATGCCGGTCGTCGCGTATTTTCTTGGTGCGCGGCGCAAACCCAGGTGCCGTCTCTAGCCGGAAAGCCGTGCAAGGGTTGGTCTGGTATTTCACGTCCCGAATACCGATTTCCACGCCTTGCCGAAGCTGCTCCAGCGCTTCGTCCGTTATCAGCCCGTCAATCTGTACGTAGTATTCCTTTTCAATGTGCTTGCTGCGAACCTGTTCGCTCACGCGGCCATCGGTGGTCAGCAGCAGCAGGCCCTCGCTGTGTTCATCCAGCCGGCCGATGGCCATGGTGCCCTCCGGAAAGTCGTACAGCTCGCCCAGAAGCTTCTTCTTTTTCAGCTCGCACACAAACTGGCTGAGGTAGCCAAACGGCTTATGAATGAGGAAGTGGCGGTGCGTCATACAGAAGGAGTGGGCCTAGGTTGTCAGAAGCCAGGCACTGGTTAAAACCTAGCTTTCTCGACAGCGCTAAGCTGAAAACGCAGCGAAGCTACGAAAAGCGGCCGCCGCTTTTTGCGGTGCTAGCCTTTATTGCCTTCTTCGTGCATGAGACATCTGTTGGGCGCTACTGGTTTGCTATTGTGCTTGTTGCTGCCACGAGCGCTACCGGCGCAAGCCAAACTCACCCCGCAGCAATACCGCGCAGACTTCGATTTCTTCTGGGAAGTGGTGCGGGACAACTACGCCTACTTCGACAAAAAGCAGACGGATTGGAACAAAGCCCGCCAGCTCTACCAGCCTCAGGCCGACACCATCAGCTCCCGGCGAGCTATGGTGCGGCTGCTGGAAAATATGTTCGTGGAGCTTTACGACAACCACGCTTCCCTGTCGACCAACCGCTTCGACTCGCAGCGGCTGGTGCCATCGGGCAGCGACTTGTACGCGGAGTTTAGCGCCGATGGCCGGGCCGTAGTGCTCGATGTGCGTCAGCACCTAGGTGCCGAAAAAGTAGGTATTCGGCCAGGAATGGAAATTGTGTCTATCAACGACGTGCCGGTGGCACAGGCCATTCAGCCGTTTATCGGCAAGAGCCTCCGGCGCATTGATGCCGGCGTGCGGAACTACGCCTTGAATGCGGCGCTGGCCGGCAAGCATAATGTGCCGCGCAAGCTGACGGTGAAAGCTGCCGGTACGGTCAAGGAGTACTTGCCCGATCAGCCGATGATGTTGCAAGAAGATGTGCGCTACAACGGCCTGGTCGAGACGCGGCTACTCGGGAAAGTGGGTTATGTCAAAATCAATAACTCGCTGTCCAATAACGGCTTGATTCAAGCTTTCGACAGCGCGCTTACCCGTATGCAGCAAACCAGCGCCCTGATGCTGGATCTGCGCGACACCCCCAACGGCGGCAACACGACCGTGGCGCGCGCCATCTTAGGTCGCTTTATCACGAAGGAACAAGCGTACCAGGAGCACGAGCTGGTGGCCGAGGAAAGAAGCTACGGCGTGAAACGCAAGTGGCGGGAGTTAGTGTCGCCGCGACCTAAGCCGTATGAGCGGCCGGTGGCTGTGCTCGTAAACCATTGGACGGCCAGCATGGGCGAGGGCATCACCATTGCCTTCGATGCCATGCAGCGCGCGACTGTAGTGGGCACCAAGCTGGCTAAGCTGAACGGCGCGATTTATTCCTACAAGTTGCCCAACTCTGGCATCGGCTTCAGCCTGCCCGCCGAAAAGCTGTATCACCTGAACGGCACGCTGCGAGAAAATTACCGCCCCAGAATGTTTATCGACCTAGGTAAAGCCAACGCCGCCTCCGGCCCGGATGTGATTCTGGACACGGCGCTACGCTTGCTCCGATAACACCTAGGTTGGTTAGGCTGGCTGCGCGTCTTTGGCATCCTTAATACTAACCGCGTACGCCATGGCGAGCGTATCGACTTCGTACCGGATGCTGCGCATTTCCGTGTCCTTCGGGGCCGTAAAATCAACGTAATACCGCTCGCCGGTAAGCTTGCCACAAGCCCGGATGCGGAAGCTGGGCATGTGCGTTTTGAAGCGCTTGCGGATCACGCCCTGCAAGCCTTTGTTCTCGGGCGGGACAGTTGAAAACACGACGCGCACAACGGTGCCTGCGCAAAGCAAGTTGTTTGAAGATGAGTCGATTAATGTAAGCATACGACCAAAAGCGGGCCGCTGATCAGGTTAGCCTGTGAGCGGCGCGAATAAAGATTCTGATAGTTCTTTTCCGGTTCAGATAAAGGAGCATGCAAAAAGCAGGCTCAAAATGCCGGGAGCGGAGAATCGTATATTCCTTTAAGATCAAACCTGGGTTCTTACCGGTTGGTATTATCCGGCAAAGGCAGCGCGGCCGGCGTGCTTTCGACAACCGGCGTCTTCGGCAGACAATTGGTGTAGATGCGTTCCAGGCTCTGCCGCATTTGGGCTAGGTCGGTTTCGGCTAGGCCTGCCAGCGCAACGGCACGGTTGCTGAGCACCACCGGCTGCACGGCGGCCAGCACCTCGTGGCCGAGCGTCGAAACGCGCAGGCGCATGCGCCGCCCATCCTGCGGCAGCGGCTCGGCTTTCAGCAAACCCCGCTTGAGCAGCAGGGCAATAATGCGCGCCACCGACGCCTGATCTTTGAACACGCGCTCTGCCATTTCGGCCTGCGTCAGGTCGTCGTGCTCCTCAATCACGCGCAGCACCAGCCACTGATCCACGGTGATGTCAATACCGGCGCGGTCGATGTTGCCCTGGGCAAACTTGCGGTATTGCCGGATGGCGCGGTCGAGGGAGTAAAAAAGTATTTCTGAAAGCATGAGGGCGAAGGTAAGAACAGCAGCATTAGGTTCCTGAAGCTCAACCATAAAGCTATGAGCGGAACATGCGGCCGAGCAGCCTCTCAGGAACGAAAACGACTGCTTAGCGCAGCAAAGCGCGCACTTCCGCTAAGCGGGCTTGTTTATTGGCCTCGCCGCGGGCAGTGGCGGTGGCCGTCCAGTAGTGATGCGCGCTCAAAAACTTAACCTGGCCTTCGTTCCAGGTTTGGTCGTCTACTACCGAGCCGTGCGCCTCCAGCTCGGTGCGCAAGGTGTGGCTGATGGGCCAGAAATCCTCCGACCGACCTAGGTAGTCGAGGTCGGCGTCGCAGAGGATCTTGGCCAGCAGCAAGTCGCCGGGGCTTTGGGGTAGGCGCGTGGCCATGATGAGGCTGCAAATCAGCTCAATCTGCGCCGGCGAGTAGTCCATGCCGGGCAACACGCGGCGCGCCAGCTCGCAGCCGGCCGCCTCGTGACCTTGGTAAGTAGTCAGAAAGCCAGCGTCGTGGTAGTGCGCGGCCGTGCGCAGCAGGGCTAGGTCTTCCAGATCAGTGATGCCTTCGCCTTCCGCCAACAACTGCGCCTGGGCTACCACGTCGAGCGTATGGTGCAGACCGTGGTAGTGGAGGGTAGGCGAGAGGTGCTCACGCAGCTCCCGCAGCACGTACGTTTCGGCGCGGTGACAGTCCATGGCAGGCAGCGGGGAGAGTAGGATGCTCTATATTAAAAGGAAAATTCGATACTGTGCGCTGATTGGGCGCCTATCTTGCAGTTCTATTAAGCCGCTAGACATTCCTTTTTTCTCTGGCATGACATTACTTGAACGCTGGCAGCAGCTGGTTGGCATCCGTCCTGAGGAAGGGCGCACGGTCGGGCTGTTCTTTCTGCATAACTTTCTGCTGGGCATCGGGACCATTCTGGTGTACGTGTCGGCCAACGTGATTCTGCTCGAAAACAACCCCGAGCGGAACTTGCCCCTGGCGTATGGCGTGGCCGCGCTGGCCATGATGGGTGCCAGCAAAATCTACGGGCACTACGAGCATCATTTGCCGCTGCAAAGCTTGGCTGTGCGGGTACTGCTATCGGTGGTGGTGGTCACGGGCGTGCTGGGCGTGCTCATCACCCTAGGTCATTCGGTGGCAGCGGCCGTGGCTATTATGGCGGGCTACCGCGTTATTTATCTGCTTACTAATCTGGAGTTTTGGGGCGTCTCGGCGGTGGTGTTCGATGTGCGCCAGGGTCGTCGATTGTTCAGCGTTATCAGCTCCGGCGACATGCCCGCTAAAGCCTTGGGTGCCGTGCTGGCCATTCTGATTCACCACCACTCGGATCTGTTGTGGCTGTTGCTCACGGCCTTCGCAGCCTACCTAGGTGCCCTGCTGACCTTGCGGGCTACCGGCCGCCTGCACGACGTAGAAGTGAAGGCGGCAGCCCGCGCCGCTCGCACGCAAGCCGTGGCGCCGGGCTTGCGCAAGTGGTTCGGTGATAGTCAGTTGGTGCTGACCTTGTGCTTGAGCCTGACCGCCATTGCCGCCGTCACGACGGGCGTGGAATACTCCTTCTTTGTGAATGTGAAGCACAAGTTTCACGACCAGGCCAGCGTGATGAGGTACGTGGGCAGCGTGCTGGTGCTCACGTATTTGCTGGCGTCGCTTTTCAAGCTGCTGTTTTCGCACGCCGTCATGAATAAGCTCGGCATCCGCTGGATGCTGATTGCGTTGCCCATTGTGGTGCTGGCCAGCTTGCTGCTGTTCGGTGGCTTGTGGGTGGAGCAGGTCAGGGAAAGTACCTTGCTGCTTTACTTCTGTGGCCTTTATCTATTGCTGGAAGTGCTGCGCCGCGCCATCTTCGACCCCGTGTTTCTGGTGCTGTTTCAGCCTTTATCGGCACCGGAGCGCTTGCAGGCGCACACGTTGGTGAAGGGCTTTTACGAGCCGCTCGGTATGGCGCTGGCCGGCGGGCTGCTCTTTGGCCTGCACTTTTTTCCGGCGCTTAGCCAATGGGCACCATTTGCCTGGATGGCGCTATTTATGGCCGGTGCCGTTTACTTTTTGCACCGCACCTATGGTCATTACCTCACCGAGCTGCAACACGCCCTGAGTCGCCGCTTCACGAATCATGATGAAGCTAGCACACCTAGCCAAGGCTGGGCAGAAGTATCGGGCAACAAACAAAACGACGCAACGGCGAAGCCTTCTATCGGGCCAGATGTCAAGCAGCTTATCGAGGCACTAACTGATAAGAAGCGGCGCCACATCGCGGCTGAGCAGCTAGTGCAGCTAGGTCAGACTGCTGTGCCTGAGTTGGCGGCTGTGCTGCAAACCAACTCCGATGATGCTTTGGTGCGGCGCATAGCCAGAGTTTGCGGTGAGATTCGGGTGCCCGCTAGTCGGCAGGCCCTGGTGAAGCTGGCGCAGCAACCTAGCCTCACGCGGCGGGAGGTTGCCCTGCGGGCGTTGCGCAGCTTCGAGCCCGATGTCGCTGACGCACCGCTGTTTGAAGACTTGGTGCTAGCCGAAATGCAGCTGGCTCAGGTGCTCCTGCATGGTCAGGCAGATACCGCCGACCTAGGTCTCCACCGTGCCCTCGACTACGAGCTGACCAAAGTACAGCAGCGACTATTTGGCTTGCTGTTTCAGCTGTATTCTCCCCAAACAATTGCCGACGTTCAGCGCGGGGTGGCGCACGCCGCCCGCGAACGGCAGGCCAACGCCCTGGAGATGCTGGACAACGTCATTGCCCGTCCCATCTACCTAGGTCTCCAAACGTTGTTGGAAGTAATGCCTATCCGGGAGAAAGTCCGCGTATTCGATCGGTTGATAACTTCGAACCTAGCTGCCGAACCCATTGTAAATACCATCATCCGGTGCGGCGAAACCACCTTTTCCGACTGGACCATCAGCGTGGCGCTGCGTCAGTGGCAGCCCATAGCTTCGCTCGCAAAGGAGCTTTTGCCGCACCTAGGTAGTACCAATATTCTCGTTCAGGAAAGCGCATTTGAGGTGCTGGACCAAGTGGCCGAACGTCGGCCTGCGCTTTATCAATCCTTGCTTGCCGCTCACCCCACTCTTACGTCTTTGCGCATGAGCCACCACGCCACCACTTCCCACATCGCCGCTATCGAGCGCGTCGCCGTTCTGAAAAATACTGCCCTTTTCGCTACTACGCCCGAAAACGTGCTCAGCAGCATTGTGCCCATCATGAAAGAAGTGACCTTTCATGATGAGGAGCAGATATTTGCCAAAGGCGACCTAGGTACCTCGCTGTTTATTGTTTATGAGGGAGAAGTCAGGATTTTCAACGGCGCGCAGCAGCTGGCAACGTTCTGCAAAGGCGACTTCTTCGGCGAGCTAGCTTTGCTCGACGCGGAGCCGCGTTCCGCCACTGCCGTGACGAAAGGCAACGTCGTTGCCTTTCGCCTCGATCAGGAGGACTTCTACGATGTGATGGAAGAGCGCAGCGAAGTGCTGCGCAACATCATGCGGGTGCTATGCCAACGCCTGCGCCGGCAGAACGAAATGGTGAGATAGTGAGGTGGTGAGTCTACCTAGGTCTAATTGCCGAAAAGTAAACTCACTACCTCGCCACCTCACCTCACGCTACTACCTCATACGTCATCACAGGTAAGGTCTTATTCTTCAGTGTTGCTTCGCCAACCGGGTTGCACTGAAACGACTCTTTTACGCGCTGATAAATGGCCTCAGTGATGATAATCTGACCCGGCTTGGCCGCCGATTGCAGACGTTGACTCACGTTCACGTTATCACCTATTACGGTGTAATCCAAGCGCTTGAGCGACGCTGAGCCGATATTGCCCGACACCATCTCGCCCGTGTTGATGCCGATGCTGACCTCTGGCCGATAGAGCTTGCCATTCGGTAGTGTATCCTCGTTGGCCTGTATCACATTGCGCACCGATAGCGCCGCGTCGATGGCGCGGTCGAGGTGGTAATCGCCGCGGAATACGGCCATTACCGCGTCGCCCATGAACTTGTCGATGTAGCCGCCCTGCGCAATCACCTCCTGCACCATCTGGTCGAAGTACTTGTTGAGCAATCCCACCACGTCGCCGGGCGGCAGTACTTCGGAAAGAGCTGTGAAGCCGCAAATGTCCATGAAAACGACCGTGGCTTCCACCAATTCGCTTACCATCAGCTTGTTCTCGAAGCCCGGTTGCCCCATCACGTTTAGCACTGTTTCATCGACGTACATCTTCAGGATGTTGTTTTCCTGGATGGCTCGTAGTGTTTCTCGGAGCTGCTGCACATGCGAGGCAGTTTTGTCCATTGTCAGCTCTAGGTCACTGAAATCCACGGGCTTAAACACGAAGTCGAAGGCCCCGCGGTTCATGGCCGTGCGAATGTTCTGCATATCGCCGTAGGCCGAAACCATCACCGTTTTGATCACCGGATTAGCTTCTGGTAGCTTGCTGAGCAGCGTCAGCCCATCCATCACCGGCATGTTGATGTCGCTCAGTACGATATCTAAGTCTGGTGTTTCCTGCACACGAGTCAGGGCTTCTTGGCCGTTGCTGGCAAACAGGAACTCGTATACGTTCTCGCGAATCTTGCGCCGAAACTTCTGTTTGATGAGCAACTCTAGGTCCGCTTCATCGTCTACCACCAGAATCTTAGTTTTCATGATTTTCCAGGGAGATGAGTTTCGTTTTCAGCGCGGCAAAGTCTACAGGTTTGGTTAAGAAGTCGCTGGCACCCAATTGCATTGCTTGCAGGCGACTGGTCTCGTCACCATAAGCCGTGATCATCATCACCTGAAGCGACGGAATAGCAGGTGGTGCCGGGTACTCTTGCCGGATATGGCGCAGCAACTCCAAACCGCTCATGCCCGGCATGTTGATATCGGAGAGAATCAGCACAACTTCGGAGGCATGTTCGTGCAGGTAGGCCAGCGCCTCTTCGCCCGAATACGCAAAGGAAAAAGAGAATTCTCCGCTGCGAATCTCCCTTCGGAAGCGCTGCTCAAAAAGCACGCGTACGTCCATTTCGTCGTCAACTACCAGTATTTTCATTGTCAGCGAAGATAATAATGGGTAGGCAAAATAGAACCTAGGCGGGCAAGCTAACGATAAAGTCGGTGCCTTTGCCTTCCTGGCTTTCCACCGCCAGCGTGCCGTTATGAGCCTTCGTGACAATGTCATAGCTCAACGATAAGCCTAGGCCGGTGCCTTCGCCCGAAGGCTTTGTAGTGAAAAATGGTTGAAAGATCTTCTGGCGCACTGCCTCCGGAATGCCCGTGCCATTGTCGCGCACATAGATTTTTATCTGGCTGTTTTCGCGTTTGGTGCTCACCGTCACGGTGGGTTGATAGTCAGGCTCCCCTTGCTTTTGCCGTTGCTGTACAGCATAAAAAGCATTCGAGAACAGGTTCAGCAGCACCCGACCTAGGTCTTGCGGCAGCACTTCTATCTGGCCTACCTTCTCATCGAAGCTCGTACTAAGTGTAGCATTAAATGTTTTGTCTTTGGCGCGTAACCCATGATAAGCCAAGCGCAAGTACTCGTCGGCCAAGTCGTTCAGATCCGTGGCTTGTCGCTCGCCAGTGCTGGCGCGGCTATGTTGTAGCATTCCCTTCACGATGCTGGCAGCCCGCTGGCCGTGTTGGTTGATCTTCGCCTGATTATGACTCAGATCATTTAGAATCTCAAGCATATATTCCTTGTCTGCCTCCGCTAAACCTAGCTTATCCACCTCCTCACGCAACTCCTGACACAACTCCACACTCACCTCAGCGAAGTTGTTAACGAAGTTCAGCGGATTCTGAATCTCGTGAGCAATACCAGCCGTCAGCTCACCTAGGCTCGCCATCTTTTCCGCCTGAATCAGCTGTGCTTGAGTGGTGCGCAGTTCCGTAAGCGTCGATTGTAGTGCCTTCGCTTGTTGGGTCAATGCTGCTGTGCGCTCGGCTACCATACGCTCTAGCTCTGTATTCTGAGCAGCTATTTGCTGTTTGGCTTTCTCCTCTTCCTCTCGCAAAAGCTGCTCTTTAGCAAGAGTTTTCTTCTGATTTCGAGCAATCCAGATGAAAGAAAAAAGCCAAATCCATCCAAACACACGCCACGACTCGAAGAAATCGTCGAAGTACTTCAACAGACCACTATTCAGAAGCCGCAAAATGGTTGTAACAGCTAGGTGAAGTGTATAAGGTGCTACTGCCGTCAGAATAGTGCGTGCTGGCCGGTAATCGCGTAGCCTTACCAGCACTAGTATAATCATCACCAGTGCACAGCTCCAGAAAATGTTGACCAGCACGTCTGTATTAATGCCAAAGACCACCAGAATCAAGCTCACTATAGAACCGGGTACCCAGATACTATTAATGAATGTATTCCAGCGAGGCAAACGTGTGGGCAAGTCAAAAAACCGTTGCATAATCTTAGCAAGGAACACGCTGAACAGAATGTTAAAAATCAGCGCGCCTACTATAGCGCTTGCTTTGATAGCAGGTAGAAAATCTGTATCCATGGATGAGGAGCCGCTTGGGACCATCAGTAAGCTCGTTGGTACCTAGTTAGAAACATGCTTGCAGAGTTACAATAAACACAACAGATTCCCACTTACTCCTTATACCTGCAATGAAAGGTGCGCTAAGGCATCGGTTAAGACTTGATCATTCCACTAGATTCTGCTATTAATGCTACGCTAGCGTGCTTAAGTCTTGACAGATACAATGCTCAGTGATATACTAGAAAGGATATAGTAACTCATGCACGCTAGCAGCTAAAGTGCTTAGAAGCTAGCGCATAGTTCTTATTTCCCTCAGAGTTCATTCTTTGCTTAATAGAAAAAAGGCGTCGCTAAAAAAAACAGGAGGTAGGTATTGCGAATATGAAAAGGCTTTGTACTTTTGCAGCCCCCTTCAGCCGGAAGGGCGCACGAGTTACCGAGTTAAGAAAAATATTTTTGCTCTCTGCTTGTTTTTAGAAAAGAAGCTGCTATCTTTGCACTCCCAAAACGAACCAAGGCTTCAATCGGAAGCTAATTAGAGTAGCCGCGGGAACAAAAGTGTGCCTTGCTACAGTTTCGCAACGGGTGCTGCTGAGCAGGCAAAGAGGTAGTGAATACATGGGCTAGCGTGCTAGCCCCCACGTTCATCTGATTGGGATGAGCAGACGTTCTTTGAGTGATTGGAAAAGACAAATTGGTAAGGTGCTGTGCCTGCTTCGGCGGTACAGCGCACATAGCGT
>NZ_BMHT01000001.1 GCF_014641455.1 Hymenobacter cavernae | reverse complement strand
CTGCCTTCACCGGTGGGAGAGTCGGTCGCCGCCAACCTTTGCTTGTTCTTCAGCCCTGGCTGGTCGCTGCCCTCCGCGCGAACAGTCAGGGCTGAACTCGTTTAGCCCCCCACCCTTCGCTGCGCAACGAAGCGAGTAGGTCAAGTTTCGATGTATGAACCGACAGGCAGCTATATCCAAAATACTGGCCTTTGTTTTTAGCTTTTGTAGTCAACTGATACTGCGAAGCAAATAAGAAGTCACTTGGAATATCTGTCTTGTTGGCTTCTGAACAGTGTAGTTGACCTAGTTCCATTAGGTAATTCTAATTTTTACAAGTTTCAAGTAGATCAACTTGCTTATCAGTGCTTGTATTGTTAAGTTATGCACTGTTGCATCAATAATTAGATTTAGATAATTACAAGCTCATCATTTCTCGGAATAGAGCTGATTGTTTTCGGGAAACTTCCACTTCAGGGCCCTCTTTGAGTTTGATCTTTAGAGTATTGCTAAACCACGGCTCAATATTATCAATCCATTTGAGATTGATGATTTGCTGACGATTCGCCCGAAAGAATATTTTGGGGTCAAGGCGGGCTTCCAAGTGTTGCAAGGTGCGTGGAATAAGTGGTCGGTGTTGCTCAAAGTAGATTTGAGTATAGCTGCCATTGATTTCGAATAGTTTAATGGCTTCTAATCGAACAAACCAGCACCGCTCCCCATCTTTTACAAACACCTGATCAGCTCCAGATAAAGGAGTAGCATTTATCTCAATGGAAGCAGGTGCCCGAGCTAGCAATTGCTGGCGCGCCTTCTCCACGGCTGCTGCTAAGCGAGCTTCCTGAATAGGTTTAAGTAGATAGTCCAAGGCGTTAACCTCAAATGCTTGCAAGGCATAATCAAGGTAAGCCGTGGTAAAGACAACATACGGAGCTGATTCTAGAGATTCTAGCAAGTCAAAGCCATTGCCACCTGGCATCTGAATATCGAGAAATAATAAATCAGGTTGATGCTGTTGGATCTGGTTGTGAGCCTCGTCAATGTTTTTAGCTTCACCTACTACTACTAAGTCTGGAAAGCTTTGGAGCAGATGGCGTAATTCAATGCGTGCTAGACGCGAATCGTCAACCAGCAATACGTTCATGCGATGAAGAAAGGAAGTGTGAGAGGTTTGCAGCATTAGGTGTTGTGACAGCGTGCAATACGAGGGGTAAACGTACCTGAGCCAGCACAGTGTCTAACGTGAGCGGGTCGTTGGTGATGGTTAATTGGGCTTGTTCCCCAAAAAGTAGAGACAAGCGTTCCTGAGCATTGTGTAAACCTAGCCCTTTGTGGCCTACATTGGGTTCGTAACGGCCGGTGTTGCGTACAGTTATGAGCAACGCTTGATTAGCTAACTCTAGATGCGCCGTGAGAGCAATCTTGCCGCCTTGAGGCCGAGGTGCGATGCCATGCTTGATAGCATTTTCAACCAACAGTTGAAGTGTCATTGGCGGGATAAGCGCTTGCAACGTAGCTTCATCTACATCGAGCGAATACGTAAGGCGCTCTTCCAGTTGTACGGCTTCCAACTCTAAGTAGTGCTCTACGATTTCCAACTCGCGGATCAATGGTACCTGCTCGGCGCTGTTGAGCTGAATGGAATAACGCAGCAAATCAGATAGATGTGTAATCATCTGGCGGGCGCGGCCCGGATCTTCCATTACCAAAGCACGGATGTTGTTTAATCCATTAAACATGAAGTGAGGATTGATTTGGGCCTTTAATGTCCGCATTTCTGCTTCACGCACGGCAGCAGTTAGCTTCCACTTATCTACTTCCGCTTGCTTATAGCTGAGCAGATAATGCCAGCCAAAATAAAAGCCTTCCCATAGCCACAGCACAAAGTTGACGTTAAGGGTATACCCAATAAATTGGGCCCATCCGTGAGGCTCTCCATCTCTAACGGGCCGCACCACCCAAATAATAAGCGCCCAAATAATAACCTGACTAAGAACTGATAGGATCAGGTTAGTGAGTAGTAACCGACCTAGCAGCGGCAAAGGAGGAAGCCTCTCCCAGGCATTGGCCCTTATATGGTAGCGTAACCAGTGGGTTAGCGCCAGCAGGGGTATTACAATAGTTACCGTTACCAGCAGGGTGTCGGCCGAAAGTTTACCGAATGCGCCAAAGAGTACCACATTGAAGACTGCGTAGAGGAACCAGCCAAGCAGTTGGGCGCGCCAGTACAAACGACTAGGAGCAGGCGCGGAAGTGTAGGCAAACATAGTCGTTAACTGTTAGTGTAGATGAGCTACTGTAAGGAGATAAGCCTTTTTGTTGTGGCGGTACGAAGTAAGTAGTAACCCCACTAGCAGCAGCAGTGCGCAAGTCATAAAGGCCGGAATGAGGTAGAGGTCAGCGCCCGAGGTGTGTAGACCAATAAGTAGACAACCTATCGGAATTACGCCAGCCATAACGGCGAAAGGTTTAGCATTATAAAACCAAGCGTATGGGAAGAAATGAGCACCTGTAATGATGCCATACGTCATGATAAAATGCTGAGGGTATTTACTGTAGATGAAAATAAGGAAAGGGAAGTAAAACAGTTGCGCGAAATTAAGCCACAGACCGAGCGGTTGAAGTGGATTATGCGTTATCGTCCAGGTGGTGCGAAATACTTTGGAAAGAACCCATGCTAAAGGCAGCATAGTAGCACCCACGAAAAACGTAATAAATCCGTTCTGTGTCGGCGAGTTAGGCAGTGTCCAGACGAAGGCAATAACAGCCCAGACCATACTGGCTGCTACAATGAAGTCGAGCCCGTTCTTTGCCTTTACTGACAACTCAAGCTTCAGCGCAGTAAATTCCTCTTCCAGTAGCATAAGTTCGTGAGGGTTATCGTGAGTAAAAGATGCACATTGATGGCACCTAGCTTTTGAGCAGGCTAGGTGCGCCTCGTCAAACATACTATTTGTGCGCAACGGCTTGCTGCTTCAGGAAAACATCAGTTTGCGCAAAAAACCACTGTGCATCGTCCCACATCAGAAAGTGCTTACCTGTTTCCGACATTTCGATGCGGTGCTGGGGCAGCTTGGCGTATTGTTGCTCGAAGATGGCGCGGGTACTTTCCTTTGTTGAGCCATATTGCTTGTAAGCGGCCCAGGCACCTAGCACCAGCACTGGCTGCTGAATGCGGGCAACATCTTGACGCAAATCGGTCGTGTACAAATCGTACATGGCTTGGGCTACCGTAGCGGGGTCCGAGGTCACGCTCCAGCGAGTCGCCTGGCTGATGCGGGCTGTATCGGTCATCATGCCGGCCGACGTCTGACGAGCCATGGCAATGGTTTGCGTGCTTTGGCTCATCTGCTGACGTAGGCTGGCGACCATGGGCCTAGCCTGTTCAACCGTCATTGCAGGATTTTGCACAGCTGCTAAGAAGGGCAGTGAATCTACGATCACAAGTGGCCCGATGACAGTTGGCTCAATCGTACTCATCCATAAAGCCAAGAAGCCACCTAGGCTGTGTCCTACAAGAATAGGTTTAATAAGCTTTTGCGTGTGAACGTAAGCTAGTAGCTGATCACGTACGTCTTGTAAAAACTGTTGAGAAACAGGCTGCTCAGCTGGCTGCCCGCCGAAACCTGCCAGCGAGATGATATGGCACTGATACTGCCTCTGGTATTTAGCCACCGTTTCGTCCCAGACGGCGCCGGGGCACGTGAGACCCGGAATCAGAAGCATGGGCTGACCTTTGCCGACTACTCGGACTGTAAAGCTAGGATGGTTAGCTGGCCGATCGGCTATAGGAGCAGCTTGAAGGAAGGCAGCTTGGCTGAACACCAGAAGCAGCAGAAGCGGGTAGAGGAGAGAGAAGCGTTTCATAAGAACCTAGGTTTAGGTGATTGATGTCTCAAACCTAGGATTCTCAGTTGGCTAGAGAAAGAAGCTTTCAGGGAGTGGTAAATAGGGCTCCCCCAATGAGCGTAAAACCGGCCGAATGGTAAAAGGCTACTTGGAGAACCTTGTTCCCCAAAAGAGTAAGCTAGCTAAAGTGGGGCAACGCAGTGCTATAAAGCACCAAAAGCCGCTCGATCAGAGCGGCTTTTGAAGTAAGCAGAGGAAGATAGTTATCGTTTAGCTACGGCGGGTGCTGCAGTAGCAGCAACAGCTACATTCGGCTCGTATTTTATCCAGTCGAGCTGACCGGGTTTGCCACCTTCCTTTTTGCGCAGGAAATACACCTTATCGTCATCCTGACGACGGCCAAACGTAACGGAGCCAAAGCAGTCGTCGCACTTGATGTCGCAGTACTTGAACTTGTCTTGGGCTACGCGGCTGGTCAGGCGCAGATTTACAGAGCCACACAGCCCGCAAGCGGGTACATCCGGAAAGCTCAGCTTTTCGTGCTCAGTGAGCAGTTCGTGCAGATCGGTGCCTGTGGCGTTGAAGTGGTAGCTGCGGTTACCAATCTTCTTGGTAATCATCATTTCTAGCATAATAGAAAGAGGTTAGGGAGGAAAATATGAGAACACTAAGATCAACCTTTTAGGTCAATATTGCTAAAAATATTTGCTGATTTTACTAAATATTTGAGCTGAACTTCCGCTGTTGGAAAGGCAACTTTTTGGGGCTATTCGGCCGTATAAAAGAACAGCAGGTTTGCCTAAGTTGTCAAGTTGACCCCTAAGCCAGAGAAGTCAATTTGTAAGTAAGAAAACAGGCCTGCACAACGTAAAATGCTGGCAGCCTCAGGTAGCTATTTATTTTATATTTTTTGCACATCCTCTTATCAGGCTAAACTTGGTGGATTATTTGTGCAATTATCAATACCATTTGTTTTACAGCTACTAAGCAGGATTATGGAGCCAGAAGAAACGTTTTTAGCGAATGCTGCTACCATGATAAAATATGGCAAAAACGAGCTAGAACAGTTTCTGAGCTGGACGGATAGCCGTAAGTCCTATGGTAGCAAAGCCCAAACGCTCGTCAGTAAACTGGAAGAGCTGGCTGCTGAGATGAGCCTATTGCAGAAAGAATACAAAACAGGAGCTTAGCACCGCCGCAGAAGCCATTGCGCGGCTGACCTCATCCAAACCTCCTACATGCAAAACGCCCCTCCTGTGAGGGGCGTTTTGCATGTAGGAGGTTTGATGGGAGCTAATTAGGACTGTTTAAGACGGTGACGGCTGAGGGTCGCTAGGTAAGCCGGCGAGGGCAGATCCGGATCATCGGGGCCAACACGGGCTAGATCTTCAATCTGAACTTCACCATTGATATAAGCCTGAAGGTTGGCGATTACGCCTGGGCCGGGTGGGGTGCCGCTCATCGTGGCAACAGATAAGCCCCATTCAGCATACTTTTGACGTTGGCGGCGGGCAGTAAGTTCATCAGCCGGCAGGTCCGGCGGGAAGGCAGTAAAGTACGATTTGGGCATAAGCGACTAATATAGTTGTATTATCCGAGTCCCAATTGTACAAATGATGTGCCGCTTCCGCGAGGAATAGCGATATTGCTATTTTATCCTTTTAACGGCGCAACAATCAGCAAACCTAGGTAGTAACCAGCCAAGTAATAGCTTCGGCTTCGTTGTCGAAATAGCGATAGGTCATGGGCAAGTCGCGGACGGCCGTGACGACTGTGGCGGTAGCCAGCCGGGCAAATACATCGTGGGCCAGTACCACGGCTCCGCAGCGGTAGCCGCCCTCCAGAATCGTAAGAGGCAGCCACTCGTGAATTACAAACTGTTGCTCGTCAGGGGTGAAGGGCGTCATCAGGCGTTGATCGACCAGCAAACGGCCGTCGCCGCGCCGGGCCAGCAGCCGCGTTGTGTGGCCCAGAAGAGCCTGAAACTCTGCTTTCGTACGCGTACCGCGATGATAGATCAGGCGGGCAAAACCTAAAGGGTCCTCGACTGAGCGGCCTACGCGATTTTCATAGTAAATACGCAAGAAAATAGATAGAAGGATATGTTTGCCTTCGGAGGTAGCGGCACAAAAAGCTAGCCAGCTACTTGTTAGGCTGACTTCTTGACCGCACAGGCATTAGGTAAAAGCCAAGCTAAGTACAGCGCTTAATGCTCGAAATTTCGCTGCATCTAGGTAGTAGTTTATTTCCCGCTACCTTTGGGGCCAGTAAAGGTGGCTGCTCCGATTTATTCGGAAGCAGTCCGAAGAGGGAATCCGGTGTGAATCCGGAACAGTCTCCGCTGCTGTAACTCCATCACAACTCGGCCGACACGACCGGGCCACTGCTTCCGACTGGGAGTGGGAAGGCCGTCGGGCGAGGGAGAAGTCAGAAGACCTGCCTTTGCTACATACCGTTACAGCTTTCGGAAGAAGGGCTTGTCAACTATGCAAAACTCCTCCGCCCACCGGACTGCCGGTGGCCATTCATTCGTATTTTCCGCCTGGAAGCTGCTGGGCGCCAACCTAGCTTTGGCCGGCGTGGGCCTGCTGGGAAGCTGCTCGCAGCCGACGCCGGACACGGCTCCGCAAACGGCTGTTGCTCAACCGCAGGCACTAGGTGCGCAGGAGAAAACTACCATCAAGTACGCCAAAGGCTTTACGATTCAATATGTTGATAACTACAAAGTTGTCAGGGTTCTGAATCCGTTTAAAGACCACACCGACACCGCCCGCTACGTGCTGGTGCAGCGCGGCACTCCCCATCCAGCCGATTACGACAACAGCCAAGTCATTGAAATTCCGATCCGGACGCTGGTGGGCATGTCGTCGATGCACGTTGCGCTGACGGATTTCCTTGACGCCGACGACGTGCTGGTGGGGCTAGGTAGTCTGCAATATGCCTCGGCGCCGGCCGCGCGCAAGCGCATTGCTGAAGGCAAGATCGGTGAATTTGGGCGCGAAAATGCGCTCAATGAAGAGCTGCTCATTACGCGGCACCCCGATTTGGTAATGACGATGGGCAGCCCCGGCGCACCGGTGGAGCGCTACCACACGCTGGCTGAAGCGGGCGTACCGGTGATGGTGAATTCGGAATGGGTGGAAACCACGCCTCTGGCCCGCGCCGAATGGGTGAAGCTGATGGCTGTCTTGCTGAATAAGGAAGATGTTGTCAATCAACGGTTTGGTAAAGTAGAAGCCGAATATCAGCGCCTCACAGCGCTTACGCGCCAATTACTAAAACGTCCGCAGGTACTGACGGGCTTGCCCTTCAAAGACACTTGGTACATGCCCGATGGGGAAAGCTACACGGCGCAATTTTTTCGCGACGCTGGTGGGGCGTACCACTGGGATAAGGAAAGAGCCGCTGGCAGCTTGGCGCTGTCATTCGAGGCCGTGTACCCGGTGGGCTTAACGGCGGATTGCTGGGTGAACACCGGCACCGCCGATACCAAAGCCGATATTCTAGCTCAGGATGCGCGCTACGCCGACTTCCGGCCCTTCAAAACGGGGGCGGTGTACAACAATAATCAGCGCACTAACGCACAAGGCGCCAACGACTATTGGGAGTCCGGCGCGGTGCACCCCGAGGTGGTGCTGGCCGACTTCATAAAGATTCTGCACCCGGAGCTGCTGCCGCAGCACAAGCTGGTGTACTACAAACAGTTAAAGTAATGGACACACTTACGGCTGAGCCGACAGCGGCGCGGGAACACCGCGTGGCACGTCGGCGGCGCTGGCTACTGGCATGTCTGGTGGGATTGGTTGGGCTAGCCTTCCTGCTGGACATCGCCTTAGGCTCGGTGCGCATTCCGCTGCCCGCGGTGGTCGATGTGCTCCTGGGCAAGAGCAGCGGCACTGTGGCCTGGGATTTTATTGTCACCAAAATTCGGGTGCCCAAGGCTATTACGGCTGTGCTGGTGGGTTGTGGCTTGGCAGTCAGTGGCTTGCAGATGCAGACGTTGTTTCGCAATCCGCTCGCCGGGCCGTCGGTGCTGGGCATCACGGCGGGGGCGGGGCTGGGGGTGGCGCTGGTGATGCTGTCGGCGGGCAGCGCGGCGAGCCTCTACGCCATTCAGCAGCTTGGGCTGAGTGGCAGCTGGCTGATTGTGCTGGCCGCTACCCTAGGTGCCGCGTTGGTGATGCTATTGGTACTTGCCATTTCGGCCCGCGTGCGCGACAACGTGGTGATGCTCATTGTGGGCGTGATGATTGGCAACATTACACTGTCGGTGGTGAGCATCTGGCAGTATTTCAGCGCGCCGGAACAGATTCAGGAGTACTTGCTCTGGACGTTTGGCTCGTTGGGCAGCGTCGCTGGGCCGCACTTGGCGGTGCTGGCGGGCGTGGTGCTGGCAGGGCTAGGGCTAGCTTTTGCGTCTTCTAAGCCATTGAATGCCCTACTTCTAGGCGAGAACTACGCGCGCAGCATGGGCCTGACAGTCGGGCGCGCACGGCTTATCATCATTGCCAGCACCAGCCTGCTGGCGGGGAGCATTACGGCTTTTTGCGGACCGATTGGCTTCATCGGTATTGCCGTGCCGCACCTTACCCGCGCCCTGCTCAACACCGCCGACCACCGCCTGCTCATTCCGGGCGCGTGCCTGGTGGGCGCGGCTTTAACGCTGCTCTGCGACTGCCTGGCCCAACTGCCGGGCAGCTCTACGGCTTTGCCCATCAACATTATAACGGCCTTGGTGGGGGCGCCGGTGGTAATCTGGGTTACGCTGCGCCGAACCTTTGTTCGCTCCTCCTTTTCATGATGACGGCTCCGACTCCTTTGCTGGAAATGCAGGCGCTGGTCATCGGCTACAAGCTAGGTCGGGCGGAGCGGAAGCGCGTAGCGGGGCCGCTGAACCTAGCTTTGCAGGCGGGCGAGCTAGTATGTCTGCTCGGGCCGAATGGGGCCGGCAAATCGACGCTGATGCGCACGTTGGCGGGTTTGCAACCGCCGCTAAGTGGGCAGGTGCAAATAGAGCAAATTGATACGCAGCACATTAGCGCGGCCGAGCTGGCCCGCAAGCTCAGCATCGTGCTGACGGACCGCGTAGAAGCCGGCAACCTCACGGTGCAGGAGTTGGTGACCCTAGGTCGCTACCCGCACACGGGCTGGCTCGGCAACCTCACGGCCCACGACCAAGCCATTGTGCGTGAGGCCCTGGCTGCTACCAACACGGCGCAGTTTGCCACGCGCCGCGTAGCAACGCTCAGCGACGGCGAGCGGCAAAAGGTAATGCTCGCCCGCGCCTTGGCCCAGGATACGCCCGTCGTTCTGCTCGACGAGCCCACGGCCCACCTCGACTTGCCCAACCGCGTGCAGCTCATGCGCTTGCTGCACCAGCTCGCCCGCCAAACCCAGAAAGCCATTCTGCTCTCGACTCACGAGCTGGACTTAGCCTTGCAAGCCGCCGACCGCGTGTGGCTTCTGCACGACGAAGGCCAACTGCACGCCGGTGTGCCGGAAGACCTTGTACTGAGCGGCACCTTCGAGGTTGCTTTTGCCCGCGAAGGCCTTGTCTTCGACCAGGCCACCGGCACCTTCACCATTCACAAGCCCGGCACGCGCCTGGTGCGGCTGGACGGCAGCGGCCCGCTGGCTTTCTGGACGCGCCGCGCGCTTCAGCGCGAAGGCTTTATGCTGACGGACGATGAAGCACCGTTGCGCGTGGAATTGCGCGAGCAAAACAGCGCTAGCCAGTGGGTTAGCCATGTGGCCGGACAAATACAGTCACACCATTCCATTGCCGATTTGCTGACTTATCTGCGCACTGTTCCAGACCTAGGTCAAGCCCAACTCTGATTAATCTTCTTTCCTCTTTTTGCTCTTACAATTTGTAGATGAAGCGTTTACCTAAATCTCAAAAACAAGCGGCTGCTTTGGCTACGGTGCTTTCTGTAGTCGGTAGTGCCGCTCACGCGCAGCAGGCCGCCGACACGCTCAACGCGCGGCAGCTGCACGAAGTAGTCGTGACGGCGACGCGCTCGGAGACGGAGCGCAGTAAGGTGCCGCAGCAGCTGGAGGTCATTACGAGCAAGGAGATTCGGCAGACGCAGGCGCTGGAATTCACCGATATTCTGAAGAAAAACGCTTCCGTGGATGTGGTGCAATATCCTGGCTTGCTGTCGGGCGTGGGCATCCGGGGTTTTCGGCCGCAGAACGGCACGCTGAACCCGCGCACGTTGCTGTTGGTAGATGGCCGCCCGGCCGGCACCACCAACCTCGCCACCCTCGACCCAAGCAGCATCGAGCGGGTAGAGGTGCTGAAGGGGCCTGCCTCGGCGCTCTATGGCTCGCAGGCAATGGGCGGGGTGGTAAACGTGATTACGCGCCAGTCGCGCGGGCCGGTGCGCACATCGCTGTTTGCGGAGTATGCTAGTTTTCAGACGTTTAAAGCGGGTGGATCGACAGGCGGCAACATCACCGATAAACTCGACTTCGACCTGGGTTTTTCCTTTTTCGACCGCGCCGAAGATTATAAGCTGGGCAAAAAAGGCGTGTTCCGGGGCTGGCTCGACGGCGACAAGGCTACCCGCATCTACCCGGATAGCACTGCCCAAATCAACGACAGATACGGCGACGGTATCCGCCGGCAGCATACCAAACTTAACTACTACTCCAGCGCGTTGCGCCTGGGCTATCAGGTGTCGGAGCACTGGCACGTGGATGTGCGTGGGGAGCGGTTTGTGGCCCGCCGGGCAGAGTCGCCCAACGACTACATTTCCTACGGCGACTCCAGCCCCTCCGACGCCGACATTACGCGGCAAAACCTCGACCTGAGCACCACCGGCAACTACGAGCATCATCAGCTGTTCGTGCGCGGCTATAGCTCGGGCGAGTTCAACGCCTACATCGAACTGCCCAGCACGGGGCGGGCGTACCGCTCGTCGCAGACCAACAACTACTGGAAGGGGTTGCAGGTGAAAGACGTTATAAAGCTAGGTAGTCAGCAAATTACGGTTGGCATCGACCACAACAAAGCCAGCAGCCGCCCGAGTCGATACGCGCCGACCGGCACCAAGCTAGCGGCCTACTCGCCTAGCTACAGCCTGACCACGACCGGTATTTACGCTCAAGGTCAACTGAGCTTGCTCAACGAAAAGCTGATCCTGACGCCCGGCGTGCGCTACGACTTTATTACGTATAACGGCACTCAGGCCGACTCGCTGTATGCCTACGAAGCGGGAACCAGCATCGACTTTGAGGCGGGAAAGCAAACCAATCCGTTCTTCACTCCTAGCTTGGGGGGCCAATATAAAGTGCTGGAATCGTTGCGCGTACATGGTACCCTCGGGCGGGCCTATGTGATGCCGGATGCCTACAACGTAGCCGGCTATTCGCGAACGGTAAATTACGCTAAAAGGGAGGCGAGTATCGTACAAGGTAATCCCGATCTGAAGAATGAAAACAGTGTGACCTGGGACGCCGGCGTTGGTTTCGACAAACCTGAAACTGGCATCACAGCCGACGTAACCTACTTCGCCACGCGGGTGAAAGACCGCATTGTGCTACGCCCAACTATCGTTGCTGGTGTTATTACGCCGGAAGGCTACACTGTCCTCACAAGCAGCACCTACGCGAATGCTAATAACAGTCAAATTCGCGGCCTAGAAGCGGGGCTAGGCTACGATTTTGGGGCGCTGAACTCCTACCGGCACTCGCTGCGGGTGTTTGCCAATGGCACGCGCATCTTCAAAGCTCAGGATATCGTGAACAACACCGACGGCTCTGAAACGCGTACACCCATCTATAATGTGGCGCGTTTCAACGCCAACTTTGGCGTATCGTATGACAACTTCAAGTGGCTGAGGGCCCAGCTGAGCAGCCGCTACGTTGGCCACCGCAAAGACCTGGACTTTACCACTTATCCTTCCCCGCTGATCGAATATCCCGAGTACATGACGCTAGATTTCTCTGTTACGGGTACCTATGCGCGGCGTCATTCTTTTACGTTATATGTGAACAACTTGACTAACGAAAACTACTACGAAAAGCGCGGCTATAACCTGCCGGGCCGGAACGTGGCAGTGCGCTATACAGTGAGCTTTTAAAGGACAAGATTATTCTTGAAGCAGAAGCTAGCTTTCTTCTTGGCTTATAAGGAGGAAAGCTAGCTTCTTGCTATCAGCTGTAGCTAGATTCCGGCAACGTTTGCGTAGATAAATAGCCTAGGTAGGTGGACATATAGTTGAGTTTTTCGGTAGTATCAGGCTGCAATTGGAGGAGCTTCCTTTTGTTCCGGTTACTTCTCCCTCAATAACTACCCGCTTTATGCATGCATTTCCTGTTTCAAGTGCGCTTACCAGCTTCGGCCAACGGCGGCACCTGGCTATTTGGTTGACGACGGCACTCATTACTTTAGGCCAGCCGGTAGTGGCGCAACAGCTAGCTTTTCCGGGAGCGGAAGGCGCGGGCCGCTTCACCACGGGCGGGCGCGGCACCAGCGCCACGCCTACTACAGTGTTTGAAGTCACGAATCTGAACGACGATACCAATCCGGGAAGCTTCCGCTACGCGGTTTCTCAAAAATCGGATGCTGCGCACCGCACGGTGGTCTTTCGTGTGTCGGGCACGATTCATTTGAACTCGCCGCTGACAATTTCCAAATCGAACACCACTATTGCTGGCCAAACGGCGCCCGGCGACGGAATTTGTCTGGCCGATTATCCGGTGAGCGTGCACGCTAACAACGTGGTAGTGCGCTTTATCCGCTTCCGAATGGGCGACAAAAACCAGAACAAAGGCATGATAGATGGCGCGGGTGGCGATGATGCGTTCGGCGGCACGCGCAACAACCGCCTGATCATCGACCATTGTACGATGAGCTGGAGCACCGACGAGACGTTCTCGGTGTATGAAGGTGACAGCACCACCTTGCAATGGAACCTGATGAGTGAGCCGCTAAACTACTCCTATCACTTCGAGGAAGGGGATAAAGATTTTGAGCATCACGGCTTTGGCGGTATCTGGGGTGGGCAACACTCCTCGATGCACCACAACCTATTTGCGCACTGCAACAACCGCACGCCGCGCTGGAACGGCAGCCGCTACACGCACCCGGCTGGCTTTGAGAACTGTGATTTCCGCAACAACGTCATTTACGACTGGGGTCAGAATAACGTGTATGCAGGGGAAGGCGGCAACTACAACATGGTCAACAACTACTACAAATACGGCCCTTCGACCAACGAGAAAGTAAAGGCGCAGATTCTCAACCCATATAAGCTCACAACAGGCAAGAATCCGCTGCCCTATGGTAAGTTTTACCTCACCGGCAACTACGTGGATGGCAGCCCCGCCGTGAGTCGCCGCAACTGGTCGGGGGTGGTGATGAACGCCGGCACTCCAGCCGACACGGCGCTGTCGAAGGTAGACAAGCCCTTTGACCTAGGTCCAGTGACGACGCAGAGTGCACCTGAAGCCTACGAAGCTGTGCTGCAAAGTGTGGGAGCTAGCCTGCCGAAGCGCGACGCGGTAGATCAGCGCATCATCAGTGACGTGCGCAACCGCACTGGCGGCCTCATCGATGTGCAGGGTGGCTTCCCGCACGGCACACCCTACAGCGAGTCGCAGAAAGCGTGGCCCGTGTTGAGCTCTAAGCCCGCACCCACCGACACCGACCACGACGGCATGCCCGATGCTTGGGAAACCGCTCATAAGCTGAACCCCAAAGATGCTGCCGACCGCAGCAAGCTAGGTTCCGATGGCTACACGATGCTGGAAGCTTACCTGAATAGCCTGGCCACGCCGAGCGGCGTAGCGACGAAGTCGCAGCCCGCTACCAAGCGGCGAGGCTAGGGTGGCAGTTGTCAGTTACCAGTTACCAATGCACCACTAACCTAGGTATTGAGCAACCAAGTACTGATAACTGATAACTGAAAATCAGCTTTCTGGGGTTCGGCTGGTGGAGCTTTGCGCGTCGCGGGTGTTCTTCTGCACGGCAATGGCGGCGAATAGGCTGAGCAGGAAGGACATACCATAAAAGCCTTTCTCGCTGAGCGTGAGCGTCGCATTCCAGAGGCCGACTACCAGCAGCAGCACGGCGAGCAGCGTAGAAACCCAGCTGATACCGTAGTAGAGGTTCGTGACTGGAATGCCTTCCATCCGGTCGCGCACACTTTTCTGCACCGAAACGGCCGAGAACAAGCCGTACATCAGCACGGTGAAGTAGTAGCCTTTTTCGTTCAGCGGCATCTGAGCGTTCCACAGGCCGACGTTGTAGCTGACGGCGCCCGCAAGCAAAGCGACCCAGGAAGCGGCAATGAAGGCGCCGGACGGTTGCTGATTCATAAGGATTTAGGCTGATAAACGGCTTTGTATTAGTTCGTGGTAATATTAATGAATCAGCAGAACTCAAGCGGCTTTTTCTTTCAGCGCGTTGAGGCTGACGTTCGGTAAAACCTAGGTCTGGCAAGTCGCCGGCACAAAAACCATCCGCCAGGCTCGTCCGTAGAGCGGCCATCGGCAACCCATAGTCGTGCTGCTTTATAGCTGACCTGATTCAAGATGAGAAAGACCTTGTTGCTCTCCTGCGCGGCTGGCTTGCTACTGGCGGCCTGCTCCCAGGACAAGCCCGCTGCCGTCGTGACCGACGCGCAGCCCACCACGGCCACGGCCACCACCGACTCGACGGCGACGGAAGTGAAAGACGTGATGGATTCTACGTACCGCGTTGAGGCCGACCGCATTGCCCAGCAAATTGCCACCGACGCCAACCTGACCGACACGGCCACAGTAGCCCGCGTGCGACAAGCGCACTACGAGCGCGCCAGCCAGATGGCCACCGCCCGCAAGCAGTACGCCACCGATACGACGGGCCAATATGCCGCCTTACGCGCCATCAACGACAACACGGCCGCGCAGGTGAAAACGGCGTTGGGCAACTCGACCCAGTACAGCACCTACGAATCGAACCTAGGTACGTACTACGATGGGCCGTACACCGCTACCCACCGCGCATTGCCCACGCACCGCGTGCGGCGCGGCCCTGCTATCGACAAGGTTTCGGATGATGGCCGCAAGGTGAAGTTTGTGAATGGAGCGAAGATAAAGCGCGACGAAGATCACCCGAACGAGGTGAAGATCAAACGCGCCAACGGCACCAAAATCAAGATTGATGAAGACGGCAACCGCAAGGTGAAAAAGCCGCTTTTCTAGCACCAGCATTGTTTGCTAGCCGCATCACGTAGAAACAACAAGACCTAGGTTCTGACCGATGCTAACATCGGCCAGAACCTAGGTCTTGTTACTTGAAAAAGCCAGCGAGAGCTGACAATCAGCCTCTTGAGTTGAGTAGCGTCGGCTTTACTTCTTGATGACCTTGGAGCTGACCACTTTGCCGTTCTGGCTGATCTTGACCACGTAGGTGCCGGAAGCCAGGTTGTTGCCGAACTTTACAGAGTTGGTGCCCTGGCCGGTTTCTACCAGTTTGCCTTCGAGCGAGTACACCGAGTAACTGAAGTTGCCTTTGGCTTCTACCGTCGTTCTGTCGGTGAAGGGGTTCGGCCAGGTTTCCGTGGCAATTGCCTGGCTGGCACCTAGGTTGCTGGTGACAGTGGCTTTCGCCAGCCGGATTTCGCCCTGATCGGGTACTACATCGAACACGATGTACTTCACTCCGTTCACGGTAGAAATGGTAGAAGGAACCGTCACGCCGGCGCGCGCTACGGCGGCATTTGCCCATGTGGCGGGCAGCAACCTTCTGACCGTCACCGGCACGTCATAAACGTTGTTGGCCAGGTTGTCGGTAGCCGTCAGGCTGAGCAGGTCGGCCGAAATGGTGGTTTCCGTCAGCGAAAGCGCGTTGCGCTCCTTGATGTATTTTGCAACATCCGAAAACGTGCCCACCCAATAATCGGCGATGTTGGTGTTCATGTACGCCAGGTGCGCGCTTAGCTCCGTCGATTGGGTCGGGGAGTAGCCGCCATCGTCGTCGATGCCATGGGTGAGGAACACGCACCAGCCCCTGGATGCCTTGGCGGATTCTACCCGTGCATTGAACGTGGCGGCCGTCTGTACCGTGCCCGTGGTGCCGGTGATGATGGAGCTGAGATTGTAGAAATCAGGCGGCGTGCTGGTCATTATCTGGCCACTGCACGTGCGGCCTGCTATGTAGTACGACTGGATGCTGGGAATGTCGCCGATGTTGCAGTTTGGGTACGCAATGGTTTCGCACCTGGCCGTCGGAACGTTGGTCTTGATAATTGCCTGCGACTGTTGCAGCTCCGTAACTTGCTGAGCTACTGTGAGCGTAGGTAAGCTCGGGTGGCTGAGCGTGTGGCTGGTTACCTCGTGTCCGTTGGTGGAAGCAGTGCGCAAACCAGCCCAGTTCGGATTCCAGTTGGTGACGGTAAATAGAGTGATTTTAAAGTTATACCGGTCGAATAGTGGCAAGGCTACCGGCAGCTGCTTAGCAGTATTATCGTCGAAGGTGTAGGTAATAGCTGCCGTCTTGAACTTCGACCAGGTTGCTACCTCGTACGCCGGGTTTACCTGCGCATTGGCCGTGGTGCTGAAGCCAAGAGCCAGCGCGCAAAGACCCAGGCGCGGCAGCAACGTTCTGCCGGCGAAATAAGCCTTCCTGATGCTGGGTGAGCCGATCTTTTTTTGTTGCGGGTAAGTGTTGATCATACTGTTTGACAATAAATTATGGTGGGAACAATGGTAGAAATACCGGGAAGTCGGCATCCCGTAGTATAAATGTATTCACTTCTGCGGGAGGCAGCATGCGCCAAGCATACCTAGGTAACAGATAAACTACACAAACGATTTCGGTAGCGTGCCGGTATCGTTTGCGGTAGGTAGTTTAGCAGAATAGAGCCAAATTATGTTCCTAGGGTGCAATTGGCAGATGCGGTTAGCTAGGTTCTTTCAAGTTCCAGACTAAGCCAATCATCACCGCGCCTAACACTGACATTAGGGCCAGCGACCAGCGCAGATTAGCGGCTTCCGCCACGAAACCCACCACCGGCGGCACAATCAGAAACCCGAAATAGCCAACTGTGGACACGGCCGCAATAGCCGAGCCGCTTCCTAGGTTCGACGACTTGCCGGCCATGCCAAACACCAGCGGGATAACGCAGGAAACGCCAAGCCCCACCATCACAAAACCTAGCCCGGCCGTAATGGGCGTTGGGAACAGCGCCGCCAGCAGCAGACCTAGGCTCATGAGAAACCCACTGTAGCGCAGCATCATACTAATACCCAGACGGCTCACCAGCCAGTCGCCGGAGAAGCGCCCAACCGTCATGGCGACCATGTAGGCCGTGAAGCCCGCCGTGACGATGGCTTTGGGAGCGTGCACAGCCTTTTCGAAATAGATGCTGCTCCAGTCGTACATCGTGCCTTCGCAAGCCATCGAGGTGAAGGCGATAAGGCCAAAGCCGAGCAGCGAGCGGTCGGGGAGGGAAAAACCGGTTTTCTGCGCTTGTTTTGTTGGTTTGAGAACCAAGCTGTTAGGGAAGAAGCTTAGCGCCACGCCCGTCAGCAGCACGCTGACTACCACCATGTGGTAGGGAAGCGAAACGTTGGCAGGAATAAGCAAGGCGCTGAGGCCAGCTGCGGCAAAACCCGCCACGCTCCATACGCCATGAAACGTAGCCAGAATGGGCCGGTCGTATAGCCCCTGCACCCCCACCGATTGCGCATTGACAGAGATATTCAGCAGGTTACGCGAGCAGCCGAAGCAAAATAGCACCAGCACGAGCTGCCAGGTATGCGTCACAAAACCTAGCAGGGCCAGCATCAGATTGTACAGCACGGCGCCAATAAGCATAATCCGGCGGCTGCTGTGGCGCTGAAGCAAGGCGCCCGTTACGGGCAGCGTTAGCATGAGGCCGGCCGGTAGCGCCAGCAGCACGCCCCCGAGCTGGGCCTCGTTGAGACCTAGGTGCTGCTGAATGGTGGGAATACGCGACGCCCAGGTAGAAAACCCAAAGCCGGATACAAAGAAGAAAACTGCGGTAGCAAGGCGCGCCCGCGCAGGTGAAAGAGAGCGTACGGAAGTTGCTGGCATGGAAGCGTTCAAACCTGAAATCGGGAGCAAGATGCACTGCTCCAATAGCAAAGGAAAAGCCGCTATACGCTTCCTGCCTTTAAAAGGGCTTGCATAACATGCCCTCCAGTACTCCGAGGAGCCTATGCTTCGTCAACTTTCTGGTTCTGGTAACGTTCCCGATAACGATTGCAGTAATAAACCTAGCTTTGTTGTACAGCACTTCCCTAAGATTTTGCTAGGATTATAAGGCAATACTCCAAGATTCCGCCCATTCCATCCATCCGCTCACCCAACGCTATTCTTTATGCTAATAAACTCTACGCTTCATCGGCAGCACACCGGTGCAGGGCTTAAGTGGCTGACACTTGGTTGCTTTGCAGCCATAGTAGGCCTGAGCGCACCTGCGCACGCGCAACGCACGCCGGCTTTTCCGGGCGCAGAAGGCGCTGGTAAGTACACTTCCGGCGGCCGCGGCACTGCGACGGTACCAACGACGGTGTATGAAGTGACCAACCTCAACGACGACAACAACCCCGGCAGTCTGCGCTACGCCGTGACGCAAAACTCGTCGGCGACTTACCGCACAGTGGTGTTTCGCGTGTCGGGCACCATTCACTTGTTGTCGCCGCTGCGCATCTCGCGGGCCAACACCACCATTGCCGGCCAAACCGCACCCGGCGACGGCATTTGCCTGGCCGATCATCCGGTCAGCATCACGGCCAGCAACGTGATTGTGCGCTTTATCCGGTTTCGCATGGGCGACAAAAACCAGAACAAAGGCATGGTGAATGGCAGCGGCAGCGATGATACGTTCGGCGCGCTGAGTCAGAGCAAGTTGATGGTAGACCATTGCACCATGAGCTGGTCGAGCGACGAAGCCTGCACTGTATACCGCGGCGACAGCACCACCCTGCAATGGAACATCATCAGCGAGCCGCTGAACTACTCCTACCACTTCGAAACGGGCGACACCGACTTTGAGCGGCACGGCTACGGCGGCATCTGGGGCGGCCGGCACGCTTCGTTTCACCACAACCTGCTGGCGCACTGCCTGGGTCGGATGCCACGCTTCGATGGCAGCCGCAACCTGGCTCCCAACACGGCCGGACAGGAAAATGCAGACTTCCGCAACAACGTGCTTTATAACTGGGGCTCCTACAACACCAACGGCGGCGAGGGTGGTAACTACAACATCGTCAACAACTACTACAAATACGGACCCTCTACCGCCACCGGTAGCTCGGGCGGCGTGAGCATCCGCACCGAAATCCTGAACCCCTACAAACAGACGTCGTCGCCGGTGCTGCCCTACGGCAAGTATTACCTGACCGGCAACTACGTGGAGAGCTCGGAGGCCGTGACAAAGCGGAACTGGCTGGGCGTGGTAATGAATGGCGGCACGCGCAACGACACCACCTTAGCTAAAGTCACGACGCCGTTCGATATTCTGGCCATGCCCACGCAGAGCGCCACCGACGCCTACGAAGCTGTGCTGCGCAACGCCGGAGCTAGCCTGCCGAAGCGCGACGCGCTGGATCAGCGCATTGTGAACGACGTGCGCAACCGCACCGGCGCCATCATCGACGTGCAGGGCGGCTTCCCACACGGCACGCCTTACGAGCAGACCGTAGGTGCTTGGCCCGTGCTGAACTCGCTGCCTGCGCCCACGGATACCGACCACGACGGCATGCCCGATTCTTGGGAAATAAACCAGGGCCTCAACCCCAACGACCCCAACGACCGCAACGTGCGCGATGCGAGTGGCTACACTGCGCTGGAGAATTACCTCAACGGCATTGCGTCGGTCGTGACCGGCGTGAAGGCCGGCACGACCCGAATCGGCGCTTTGGTGGCGTACCCGAACCCGGCCAGCGAGCAGCTCACGGTGGCGCATCCAACCGCCGTGCGCGGCGCCAGGGTAGTCGTGTATAGCTTCGAGGGCAAGAAGGTGGCGGAGTTTGCCAGCGAGCCAGGCAGCCAACAGACGTTTGTTTCATTACAGAGTCTGACGCGCGGAAACTACTTGCTGGTGTACACCGGCGGCACGGAGCGCCTCACTACCAAAATAATAAAGCACTAAGCAGGCATCAGGAGCACGGTCTACGCCGTGCGTCACGCAGCACCCGAAGGCCTACCTGCACAAGCGGGTAGGCCTTTTTGCTGGCATAGAAGCAGCAGGGTAGTGGTGATGGGGTGAGTAGGCGTAGGAAAGCTGTAGGCAAAAGCTAGGTTTAGCTAACGCATTGCACCCCAGCTTGATGATGATGGCGCCGGGCCGGGGTGAACAAGATTTTAGTAAAAGCAACAAAGCCAGCACAGTACAGTACAGCCGCCGCGGTTTCATTTGCTTGTTTGGGTACGAATTCTACACTCCAATTCCTACCCAAAGATGACCGAAACCTTACACCCATTCCCGAATCTGCGACGACAGAAACCCACTGCGGCCAGGCAGACCATTTTTCCGCGTACTACTGCCAGCTGGTGGGCAGGGCTAGCCCTAGGAGCTAGCCTGCTGGCGGCACCCGCGGCGCAGGCTCAGAAGTACATGGAGCGGCTGAACCGTGGGGTGGTGGCCGTGCGCACCAGCGCGAGTCAGGTGTACGTGGGCTGGCGCTTGTCCGGCACCGATCCGGCGGGCATCGCCTTCAACGTATACCGAGGCACGACCAAGCTGAACGCCACGCCCATTACCGGCTCCACCAACTACCTCGATGATGCCGGCACCGATGCTACGTACAGCGTGCGGGCCGTCGTCAACGGTGCCGAGCAACCTAGCTCTGAGACGGCCAGCGTGTGGGGCAAACAGTACCTGAGCATCCCGATTCAGGCGCCCGCTGGCGGTACCACGCCCGACAACGTAGCCTACACCTACAGCGCCAACGACGCCAGCGTAGGCGACCTGGACGGCGACGGAACCTACGAAATCATCCTGAAGTGGGACCCCAGCAACGCGAAAGACAACTCGCAGAGCGGCTACACCGGCAACGTGTATCTGGATGCCTATAAGCTGGACGGCACGCGGTTGTGGCGCATCGACCTAGGTAAGAATATCCGGGCCGGGGCGCACTACACGCAGTTTATGGTGTATGACCTAGATAGTGACGGCAAAGCGGAAGTAGCCTGCCGCACCGCCGACGGCACCGTCGACGGCAAAGGTACCCTCATTGGCAGCGCCACTGCCGACTACCGCAATACCTCCGGTTACATCCTGACCGGACCGGAGTTTCTGACCATCTTCAACGGGCAGACCGGCGCGGCCATGGCCACTACCGATTTTGTGCCGGAGCGTGGCGCCGTGACCAGCTGGGGCGACAATTACGGCAACCGCGTCGACCGTTTCGTGTCGACCGTGGCGTATCTGGATGGCCGCCGACCTAGCCTTATTATGGGCCGCGGCTACTACACGCGCATGGTGCGCGTGGCTTGGGACTGGCGCAATGGCCAACTCACTCGTCGCTGGGTTTTCGACAGCAATAACCCCAATTACAGCGCCTACGCCGGGCAAGGCAACCACCAGCTGACGGTGGGCGACGTGGATGGCGACGGCAGGGATGAAGTGATAAACGGCCCCAGCGCTATCAAATCTGACGGTACAGGGTTGTATGTGAATGGCCTGGGCCACGGCGACGCGCTGCACATGAGCGACATGGATCCCGACACGCCCGAGCAGGAAGTGTGGCAGCCCCACGAAACACCTTCGCAGTATGGCAGCTACGGCCTGGAGTTCCGCAATGCCAAAACCGGCCAACCCATTTGGGGCGTCCCAGGTACTGGTGATATTGGCCGCGGCCTAGCTGCGGACATCGACCCGCGCTACAAAGGTTACGAGTGCTGGGGGTCTACGGGTGGGCTTTACACCTGTAAAGGCGTGCAGATCGGCACGGCCAAGCCCACCATCAACTTCGCCGTGTGGTGGGATGGTGACTTGTCGCGCGAGTTGCTCGACGCGGGCTACAACTCGACCACTAACGTCGCAACCGTGCGCCTGGAGAAGTGGAACCACCTCACCAACTCGCTGACGCGCCTGCTAACTCCTAGCTTGCCCGAAAACGGTGATGCGCAAACTAATAACACCACGAAAGCGAATCCGTGCGTGACAGCCGACATCCTAGGTGACTGGCGCGAGGAGATTCTGCTGCGCAGCCGCGACAATACGCAACTGCTGCTGTACACAACCACCAACCTGACGGACAAGCGCCTTTATACGCTGATGCACGATGCACAGTACCGCGTGGCCGTGGCGCACGAAAACTCGGCTTACAACCAGCCGCCGCATCCTAGCTTCTACCTTGGTACCGACATGGCTCCCGCGCCCACGCCCAACATCGTGTTGGCCGGCGACGTGGTAACAGGCACGCGCTCCGCCACGAAAGCCGAATCGGCTATCAGCGTGTACCCGAACCCCACCTCGGGCACCATGCGCATCAAAACGCCGGGCGCATTCACGTACCACATCTACGACCAGGTAGGTAAGGAAGTGGAACAAGGCAGCGGCCAGGATGAGTACGCTGCCGGCAGCAAGCTCAAAGCCGGTATGTACTTGGTAAAAGTGCAGGCTGCCGGTACTACCCAAACCATCAAAGTGATGAAGCACTAACCTAAAACCTAGGTTTTCTAACCCAAAAGCCTGCTTGAGCGCAATGCTCGGGCAGGCTTTTGCTATGCTGGACAGTAGAAGCCAGAAATATAAAATGGAAGTCAGAATTCCGCAAGCTGGCTCTGAATTGTGGGCGGCTGAACAATAACCCTAGGCTAGGTAGCGCGTTTTAAACGGGCAACCCAACTAACCTACCTACTATGGAAAACAAACCAACCTCCTTGCCCCCGCAGGCCCAGGATCAGCAGCCTGGCCTGGAGCAGGAGATGACCCCGCAGCCGGAGTACATCCGCGCCAACTACAAAGGCAGCGACAAGCTAAAAGAGAAAGTGGCGCTCATCACCGGCGGCGACTCCGGCATTGGCCGCGCCGTGGCTGTGCACTTTGCCCGCGAAGGCGCCGATGTGGCCATCACCTACAAGCCCGAAGAGGAGCAGGATGCCTACGATACGCGCCAGCTAGTGGAAGCCGAAGGCCGTCGTTGCCTGACGTTGTCGGGCGACCTGCGCGATAAAGCTTTCTGCGAGAATATCGTGCAACGCACAATAGATGAGCTAGGTAAGCTGAACATCGTGGTGAGCAACGCGGCCGAGCAGTTCGTAAGCACCGATGTGTCGGAGCTGCCCGATGAGCAGTTTGAGGATACGTTCAAGGTGAATTTCTTCCCGATGGTGTACGTGGTAAAAGCGGCCCTCAAGCATATGAGCGAGGGCGACTCAATCATTGCCACTTCCTCCGTAAACGCCTATAAAGGCAACGAGCAGCTCGTCGACTACACCGCCACAAAAGGCGCTATCACGGCCTACATCCGCTCTATTTCGCAGCAGCTGGCCGAGAAGAAAATCCGGGCTAACTCCGTAGCGCCCGGCCCCATCTGGACGCCGCTTATTCCGGCCAGCTTCCCACCCGATAAAGTTGCCAAGTTCGGTCAGGATACCACCATGAAGCGCCCCGGCCAGCCGTCGGAAGTAGCGCCGGCTTATGTGTTTCTGGCCTCGGAAGATGCCTCCTACATCACGGGCCAGGCCATTCACCCCAACGGCGGCTCGGTGCTGAATACCTAGGTTTGCAGCGCAAACCGCAAGCTTGGCTAAGGCCTTCCGAGGGTTCACGCTGCATCCAAGCAAAAGGTGCTCAGGGCAAGCAACTGCCAGACATAGCCACGCACGAATTTTTCGCGTATGCAGGCATACACTCACCTTTTGCTCATCTATGTCCTGTAGCCGCTCTCTCCTGACCCTTGTTCTGCTCTGTTCGCTCGCCTTTGGCTGCGCCCGTCGGCGCCGCGCCGACATTCCGGAGGCTCGAACGTCTGTGCCGGTCGCGCCCGCGCCGGCTCCTGCTGTAGCGCCCACCGCCGCCCGCGACCTGACCGATGTGATGACCGACGAGCTGCATCTGACGGCGCTTCAGCAAACCAAAGTGCGTGGCATTCTGACTGGTACCGTGCAGCAGGTAAATGCGGCCCAGCAGCAGTACGGCAGCAACAAAACCGCCCTGATGACAGAACTCCGCCGCATCAATGCCTCCTCCGAGTCGCAACTCAAAGCGGCCCTTACGCCCACGCAGTACAAGCAGTATCAGACCAAGAAGCGGCAGATGCAAGCCCAGATGCAAGCCCGCAAATCGGGCGGGCAGTAACCTAGCCTCAGCCAAACAGGAGGGCCCGGCCGTGTTAGCACAGCCGGGCCTTTGTGTTTGGGTAAACAGGCCAGAATCAATTGCCGATAAATTGCTGTTTGGTTTGCATTGTTGAGAAAAATTATCGTCTAGTTTTGAAGAATCAATAGAATTGATAAAAGCTAGCTCCTTGATTTTTCTCGTCTTTTATGATTAAGCTGGAAGGTATTCGCAAAAGCTATGCGGTAGGGGCCAACCAGTTACCCGTGCTGAAAGGCATTGATATGCACGTGCGCGAAGGCGAGCTAGTAAGCATCATGGGCTCCTCGGGCTCGGGAAAGAGCACGCTGCTCAACATCCTAGGTATTCTGGACGATTTCGACGCCGGCAACTACTACCTGGGCGGCACTCGCATCGATCGTAATCTGTCGCAGAGCAAGGCTGCGCACTATCGCAATCAGTTCCTGGGCTTTGTCTTTCAGTCGTTTAACCTACTGAGTTTCAAGAATGCGATGGAAAACGTGGCTTTGCCGCTTTACTACCAAAAGGTAAGCCGCCGCGAGCGAAACCGCCTCGCTCTGGAATATCTCGACCGGGTGGGCCTGCGGGAGCGCGCCGACCACCTGCCCAGCGAGCTGTCGGGCGGGCAGAAGCAGCGCGTGGCCATTGCTCGCGCCCTCATCAGCCAGCCCAAGCTCATCCTCGCCGACGAGCCCACCGGTGCCCTCGATACTCAAACCACGCAGGAGGTGATGGACATCTTCAAGCAGGTGAACCGTGAGGGTATGACGGTCGTCATCGTGACCCATGAAACCGACATCGCCGACCAAACCCAGCGCCTCATCCGCATGCGCGACGGGATTATTGTTAATGAGTAGTGAGCTGGTGAAATGGTGAGTTGTTATCGTTTTGACTCATTGCTACTTTGCTAACTCACCAGCTCACCAGCTCACCGAAGTATGTTCGACCTCGATAAATGGCAGGAGATCCTAGGTACGATGGAGCGCAACAAGCTGCGCACCTTCCTGACCGCGTTCGGGGTATTCTGGGGGATTTTTATGCTGGTGCTGCTGCTTGGGGCAGGAAAAGGGCTGGAAAATGGCGTCTTGAAGAACTTCGGCAGCGCACCCAATAGCTTATTTGTGAGCGGCGGCAAAGTGTCTTTGCCGTGGCAAGGTCTGCAACCCGGCCGCGAAATCAAGCTCACGAATGAGGATGTAAAAGCCATCCGCCAGCAGATCAAGGATGTGGAGCTGATTGCGTCGCGCAACCGCTTGTCGGGCGAGTACACCATCGTGCGCGGGGACAAGAACGGCTCGTATCAGGTGTTTGGCGCCGACCCGGATTTCTTCTTTCTCAACGGGGAAAAGCTAGCTTCCGGCCGCATGCTTAGTCCGTTGGATGTGCTGGAGCGGCGCAAAGTAATTATTCTGGGCGAGCGGGTGCGCAAGGTGCTGTTTGGCGACGAAGATGCCCTAGGTCAGTACGTGAAGGTGCGCAACGTGTCCTTCCGGGTGGTGGGCATCTACACCACCACCCAGAACAATGGCCGCAACGAGGAGCGCGCCTACACGCCGTTCAGTACGTTTCAAACAACCTTCAACCAGTACAACCAGGTGCAGCTGCTGGTGCTCAGTACCCGCGATGGCGTGCCGGTGAAGGAGTTATCCGATAAAGTCCGGCTGCTGCTGGCCCACCAGCACCACTTCGACCCCGACGACGCGCAGGCTTTGCAGCTCGACAACACCGAGGAGAACCGGAAACGCTTCACTGGGCTGTTCAACGGTATCCGGCTGTTCGTCTCCGTTATCGGCGTGCTGACGCTGGTGGCAGGCGTAGTAGGCGTCAGCAACATCATGCTCATTATCGTGCAGGAGCGGACCCGCGAAATCGGGGTGCGCAAGGCTCTGGGTGCCACGCCCTGGAGCATTGTGAGCTTGATTTTGCAGGAAGCCATTGTCATCACCGGCTTCTCCGGAGGGCTAGGTCTGCTGGCCAGCGTGGCCCTGATTGCCGCCGCCCGCTACGGTATCGAGAAAACCGGCGCCGAGCTTCCCTACTTCGATCGGCCGGAAGTAAACCCCAGCGTAGCCGTCACGGCGGTAGTGCTGCTCGTAATAGCTGGCGCCGTAGCCGGCCTGGTGCCCGCCATGAAAGCAGCGAATATCAAACCTATAGAAGCCTTACGCGCCGATTAGTCATTTAACAATTAACATTTACCATTTAACAGTTTGTGTTAGCGTTATGATAGGAGGGAAGGAGAATGTGTTATATGAGAAGGCATATGCGTTTGCGTTGCGCATTATCAAGGCATATCAGTTCTTAACTTCGGAGAAGAAGGAATTTGTGCTTGCAAAACAGCTGCTACGATGCGGCACGAGCATCGGCGCTAATGTAGCTGAAGCAAACGGGGCGATTTCCGACGCAGATTTTTCGTCAAAGATTTCCATTGCCTACAAAGAGTGCCTCGAAACCAAGTACTGGCTAAGCTTAATAATGGACTCCGGCTTTATCGGGCAAAAGACCTACACCAGCATCTTCGCCGACGCTGATGAGCTAGCTAAGATGCTCTTTACCACCCTACGCTCTACCCGCCAGTTAAAGAACCAGCCAGTCAACTAGATAGTAGCTGGTAGATGTTAAATGTTAAATGTTAAATGGTCGATGTAGATAAGTGGCGGGAAATCTGGGGGACGGTGCGGCGGCACAAGCTGCGCACGGGTCTGACGGCTTTCGGCGTCTTCTGGGGTATTTTTATGCTGGTGGTGCTCTTGGGCGCGGGCAAGGGCCTGCGCAACGGGGTCGAGCGGCAGTTTGACGTGGCGAAGAATGCCGTGTTTGTCTGGTCGCAGCGCACGAGCGTACCGTATGCGGGGCTGAAAGTAGGGCGCTTTATCAAGTTCACGAACGACGACGTGACAGCATTGCAGCGCAGTGTACCGGAGGCAGCCCTGGTGCTGCCGCGCAATTCCCTGGATGGCACCTTCTCAGTACAATACGGCACCAAAAGCTCGACTTTCTCCGTCAATGGCGAGTACCCGGCTTTCCCGGCCGTGCGGCCGGTAGCCCTCACGCAAGGCCGCTTCATCAACGAGCCCGACATACGGGAGCGGCGCAAAATTGCGGTTGTCGGCGAGCGGGTAGTGGAAGTGTTGTTTGGCTCCGAAAACCCAATCGGTCAGGACATTCGCATCAAAGGCATCTACTTCCGGGTGGTGGGCGTGTTCAAGGGCAGCGGTGAGGCCGAAGAAGCCCAGCAGGACGCCCAGACCATCTATATCCCGCTCACGGCGCTTCAGAATACCTTCAACAAACCCAACGAAGTAGGTTATTTTGCTTTCATTCCCAAACCCGGTATTCCTGCCAAAGAGGTGGAAGTGAAGGTGAAGCAGGTTCTGGCCCAGCAGCACAAAGTCGCCCCGACGGATGAGCGGGCGTTCGGCTCAGCCAACGTGGAAGAAGAATACGCACGCGTACAAGGCTTATTCCTAGGTATTTCCAGTTTTAGCTGGCTGGTGAGTATTGGTACTATCCTGGCCGGCATCATTGGCGTGAGCAACATCATGCTTATCGTGGTGAAGGAGCGGACCAAGGAAATAGGGATTCGCAAAGCCCTGGGTGCTACGCCGTGGAGCATCGTGAGCCTGATCGTGCAGGAAAGCATTGTGATTACGGCCGCGGCCGGCATGTTCGGGCTGCTGCTCGGCACTGCCCTCATGGCCGGCATCAATTCGATGATTGCCGGGCAGGAAATCGGTTTCTTCGCCAATCCGCAGGTCGATGTCAGCGTGGCTCTCACGGCGGTGGGGCTGCTGGTGGTGGCCGGCGCTATTGCCGGCCTGATTCCGGCGGCTAAAGCGGCGCAGGTGCAACCCGTTGTAGCCTTGAAAGATGAATAAACTCGGTTTTCGCAGTAAGTTGCTGATCTGTAAGCAAAAAATCTTAAGCTGATTTCAGGCTTTTCGGAAGGGGAATCGGGCAAAAGAGCTGCCCATTATTCCTGGCCAAAACACTATATTACGTCAATGAAACGAGTCTTTTTGGGGATATTGCTCCTTCTGGTGCTGGCGGGTTTCGGGTGGTTGGGTTATTACTTTTATCGACAGGCGCACACCGATCCGGTGACCTATGAAACGGAGACGCCATTCGTGACGGATATCGTGAAGAAAACCGTGGCAACCGGCAGCATCGTGCCGCGCCGCGAGGTCGAGATTAAGCCACAGGTTTCGGGTATCGTGGAAGAGCTGTACGTGGAAGCCGGGCAGCCGGTGAAGCAGGGGCAGCTCATTGCGCGCATTCGGACTGTGGCCAGCGCTGCCAACGTAAATACAGCCCAAACCGGCATTCAGGCGGCGCGTATCGCGCTTGAAACCAGTAAAATGGAGCTAGACCGCCAGCAGGCGCTTTTCGACCAGAAGGTAATTGCGCAGCAGGAATACAACCGCTACGTAGCCGACTATAAAGCCAAAAAGCAACAGCTCGAAGCCGCCGAAAGCAACCTTCAGATTGCCCAGCGCGGCGCCTCGCGCAACACCGGCGGCTCGCTAAATCTGGTGCGCTCCACCATCACGGGGCTGCTGCTGGATGTGCCCGTGAAAGTGGGTTCATCGGTCATTGAGCGCAACAACTTCAACGAAGGCACTACCATCGCCTCGGTGGCCGACATGCAGAGCCTGATTTTTGAAGGCAAAATTGACGAAAGTGAAGTGGGGAAAGTGCGTGAAGGTATGGATATCGCGCTGAGCGTGGGGGCTTTGGAAAACCAGACGTTTCCCGCCACGCTCGAATACATCGCGCCCAAAGGTGTGCTGGAAGACGGCGCCATCAAGTTCTTGGTGCGGGCCAAGGTGAGGCTGAAGCCAGGCGAGTTTCTGCGCGCCAACTACTCGGCCAATGGCGACATTGTGCTAGGTCGGCGCACGCAGGTGCTGGCGGTGCGCGAAAGCCTGCTGCAATTTGGTAAGCTGCACAAAGACAGCGTGTTCGTGGAAGTAGAAACCGGGCCGCAGCAGTTTCAGAAGCGCCTGGTAAAAACTGGTCTCTCCGACGGTATCAACGTGGAAGTGGTGTCGGGCGTCGGTAAAGGAGACAAACTCAAGGTGCTGGGGCCGCCGGCTGGCGGGGAGAAGAAAAGCTAGGTAGCGCACAATTCTGTTCGGACACCCGGATATACTTTCGCGTATCTTTTCCTAGCTTCTCACCCTCAGCTTCTGCCCTCATGCCTGCTTTGCCTCAAACGCCGGAAACCATGCACCGCATTCACTTTCAGGATTGCGACCCATTCGGCCATCTTAACAACGCTCGCTACCTCGACTATTTTCTCAACGCGCGGGAAGATCATGTGCTGGAGCACTACGCGCTCAACATGACTGAGCTCGCTACTAAGTCGGGGGCTGGCTGGGTGGTTGCCAAGCACCATCTGGCGTACCTGCGGCCCGCCAACCACGGCGAGAACGTGCTGATTCGCAGCCAGATTATTCACTTCGATAACTCGAACTTGGTAGTAGAAATGCAGATGCGAGATGAAACGGGCAGCCGTCTGAAGGCGCTGCTCTGGGCCGAAATGGCGTTCGTGAAAATTGCCAGCGCCACCCGCACCGACCACTCCGACAAGCTGATGGAACTGCTGGACGAGCTCGACGTGGAAGAAATCGACTATGACCCCGATGGCTTCGATGAGCGGGTGCGCCGCCTGCGCAAAGAGCTGAAGCGGGAGCGGGCCGAATGAGGCCCGGAAGATGTACTAACCACTGTAGCGCTACCGCGTTAAAGAAAAGCCGAAGCACCTAGGTGCTTCGGCTTTTTTCGGCTTCAAACGGCCGTTCGCACCTACTAAACACCTACTAGACCTAAGATTATGAGTCTTTTTGGAAGTGATAAACTGAAAGGTAAAAGGATTGCCATCGTCGCTACAGATGGCTTTGAGCAAGTAGAGCTTACCAAACCCAAGAAATTCCTCGAAGATGAGGGCGCCGACGTCGACGTGATTTCGCTGAAAAGCGGCTCTATCAAAGGCTGGGACCAGACCGACTGGGGCGACAAAGTGGACGTCGATAAAACGATTGACGAAGTAAGCGTGGCCGACTACGACGCGCTAGTGCTGCCCGGCGGCCAGATTAACCCTGATAAGCTGCGCATCGAACCCGCGGTGGTCAGCTTCGCCAGCGAGTTTATGCGCTCCGGCAAAGTGGTGGCCGCCATCTGCCACGGCCCCTGGACGTTGATCGAAACCGGCTTGGTGCACGGCAAAACCATGACCAGCTGGCCTAGCCTCAAAACCGACCTCAAGAACGCCGGCGCGCACTGGGTCGACGAGGAAGTGGTAGTAGATAAAGGTCTCATCACCAGCCGCAAACCTGATGACATTCCGGCCTTCAACAAGAAGATTGTGGAAGAAATGCTGGAAGGCCAACACGCGCCACGCTCGTAAGAACGGATGCCGTAGGAACGCGCCACGGCGCGTTCGTCGTTGAACGATGCCGCTTCATACCTACTTGCGGGCACGTCGCCCAGACCAGAACGCGCCGTGGCGCGTTCCTACGGTACCCACACAAAACAGGAAAAACCCCGCCGGTGCCACCAGCGGGGTTTTCTGTTTTATGCGAAAAACTGAAAGCTAGCTTTTTACGGCGGCCAGCAGGTTCAGCAGCTCCGCGGCAAAAGAATGATAGCGCAGGTAAAAACCTAGGTCGAAGAGGAACAGAAAGCCGCCTTGCAGCCACAACGACCGGCCAAAGCCCAACAGGCGCTCTGGCAACTGCTGAGATGACGCGGCGCGGGCGCGCAGCCAGCTTCCGCAAGCTAGGTACGCTACATCGAGGCCCGCATTGAACAGCAGAATTTTCTCGGTCGTGAACTGATCGGTGAGGCTGGTGGCGAGGTCCATTCCTTCCACATGATTAGGGTGGGCGCGCAAAACGCCCGCCACCGCCAGTAGCGCATTCACGAAATTCCAGCCGACGTTCATCTGGTGGAAGTAGTGCAGCTCGGTGCGCTTATCGGTGTGGGCCACGAAGTAGCCACTCACCAGCAGGTTGAGCAGCGCCCACGCTCCCAGCGCACCCATGCCATGCTCCAGCAGCAGCTCCCGGCTCTGGTTGATGGCGGCTAACAGGTGCTGGTTGAAGGCAACGGCTTGGTAGTCAGGCATACGGAAGGGAAGCTAGCTTTGCCAGTAAAGTGAAGAACAAAAAAAGGAAGCCCAAACAGGCTTCCTTGTAAAAGAGAATAGCACTCAATAAGTTACTGCGAGAAGCCAAGACCTAGGTACACCTGCAAGGTCTGGTTGTAGACTTTGTTGCCCGCGGGCAAAATAGAGGTCTTGTAAATCTTCGCTAAACCTAGATCATAGCGCGCACCTAAGCGAGCCGGACCAATGCGGGCTTCCAAGCCGCCAACGACACCATAATCTAAGCTATGTAATCCCGCAGCACTGATGCTCAGGTCTCTGTTGATGTTGGCAAGCAATGATACTTGAGGACCAACGTGCACACTTACGTTGTCTAAGAAGTTGTAAACCAGCAGAACAGGTATTTGCAGGTAGTCAAGGCGAACCGTGGAGTCAGCAGAAAGTGTCGCTTTGTTAAGGCGATATCCTTTGCGCGAGTACAAAAACTCCGGCTGGACGGAAAACTTGTTATTCAGGGCAAACTGCGCGTAAATGCCTGCCATGAAGTTGTTCAGGTTGTCGCGGTTAGAAAGGGTATTTTTGTTGTCGCCGTGCACGTTAGAGATGTTCCAGCCGCCTTTCACGCCAAAGCCGTTGTTGCGCGATTCGGTGGTGCCGGGGGCGTAATCGGTGGAGGAACGAACGCCGGGAGGTCCTTCCTGGGCCCGCACCGAAGCAAGCGTGAGCAGAACAAACGTGAGGGAGAGAAGAAGCTTTTTCATAGAGGGAAAGAGGCTAAAGAGCGGGATTTGGAAAAGCGCACTAAATGTTTGTATAATGCTATACTTGCACCTAATGAGAAGGTTGCAACGGCTTACGTGCGCACTTTGAAAATAATTTTCAGGTCGGCTATTCCAAATGCCGGCACAAAGTGTATATTTACTTCCTTCCGGCCGCCGCCAGATGGCTTTGGGGTGTTAGCTCAGCTGGTTCAGAGCGCTACCTTGACAGGGTAGAGGTCACTGGTTCGAGCCCAGTACGCCTCACTAGAAAGCCAGGAGTCCGAAAGTAACCGCCCCTGCCTGGCGGTTATTTTTGTTTTTAGACCTTGGAAGATGATGTGCTGATGAGTTGGTGTCACATCAGCATATTACTTCATCAACACATCAAAAGCATGTTTTCTATTGCCTGGGCGCCTTGCTACGCGCATCCGCTGCCGGCCGGGCACCGTTTTCCCATGCTCAAATACGAGCTGTTGCCTGAGCAATTACTGCGGGAAGGCACCGTAACGGAAGCTAGCTTCTTCACGTCCGTGCCACCGCCGGCAGCCGAAATTTTGCGCACGCACACGGCTGATTACTATTATCGTCTGCAACATGGGCAGCTGACCAGGCAGGAAGAGCGCGTAACCGGGTTTCCGTGGTCGGAGGCGCTGTTTATCAGAGAGATAACTATTCTGGGCGGCACTATCGAATGCGCGCGTCGGGCTTTGCAGCAGGGCATTGCCTTCAACGTAGCCGGGGGCACGCACCACGCCTTCGCCGACCACGGCGAAGGGTTTTGTCTGCTCAACGATCAGGCCGCGGCTGCCAACTACCTGCTGACGCATGAGCCTAGCATTCAGAAGGTTCTGATAATAGATCTGGATGTGCACCAGGGCAATGGCACGGCGGCCATCTTTCAGCACGAACCTAGGGTGTTCACCTTTTCCGTGCACGGCACCCGCAACTACCCGCACCGCAAAGAGCACTCCGACCTGGACTTGGCTTTGCCCGACGGCACGGGCGACGACGCGTACCTGGCATTGCTGGGCGCCACGCTGCCCCGCCTGCTCGACGAAGTAGCCCCCGACTTCATTTTCTACCTGGCCGGCGTCGATGTGCTGGCGACCGACAAGCTAGGCTACCTGGCGCTCAGCCGCGACGGCTGCCGCCAGCGCGACCAATTTGTGCTGGAACTATGTCAGCGCCAGCAAGTTCCGGTAGTCGTGTGCATGGGCGGCGGCTACTCCGAGCGCTTGGTCGACATCATCGAAGCGCACGCGAATACCTTCCGCGTCGCCGCGCACCTCTGGTGAGTGGGTGACTGAGTAAATCATCTGTCATCCTGACGAAGATTCCGCGCATCAAGCGGCGTGACCTTCCTCTTTTTAGCGACAAGCTTTCTTCTCAACGAGAAGCTTCTAATTAACCCCAGAGCTAACTTGGGGCTTTTCGCGTTTAGCTAGGTTTGTCGAAAAGGAGAGGAAGGTCCTTCGCAAGCTCAGGATGACAACGATTTTTACTCAGTCGCTCCGCCGAAGTCATTCTCAATAACAACCTGCCAGCGGAAGGCCCAGCGCCAGCGCAGCTGGTATTTGGTAATGCCGGCACGCTGGAGAAGCTGCTGCCAATCCTGGCGGGTGAAGGCGCGGGCGACGGAAAGCGGCGCGTCGTTTTGCACCAGATAAGAGCCCCGAAACAGCCGCGTAAGCCACTTGATGCTGTAATAAGCCAGCCAATGCCGGTGCAAATCGTTGATAATAACGCAGACACGAGCCTGCCGCTGCCACTGCCGCAGAAGGGTTACGAGCTGCTCGTCGGGGAAGTGGTGGCAAAAGAGACTAGCCGTGATAATATCATATTGCTGCGCCTGAAATGCCGGCGCAAATACATCCGCCTGCTGATACTCAATCTCCGGGTATTGCTGACTGCGCGCCGCGGCGTAGTTCAGCATAAAGGTGTTAGCGTCAATGCCGATGAAAGCTAGCTGCTCTCCGCGCTTTCGCGCCCAGGCAGCCATGCGGCGAAGCGTGTCGCCGCCGCCACAACCTAGGTCTGCCACCTGTAAGCAGGTTTCTTGCCGCGGAAAACGGCGGCGCAACGCGTCCAGCGCCTGCAAAACCGGCGCATAGCCGCCCAGCCAGGTGTTCACGGTTTCCAGCTCGTCCAGATTCCGGCGTAGGTCGTCGGAAGCTAAGGTGAGATTATCCATCAACTCTTCTTCCGTAGCGCGGCGGCTGAAATCCATTGGGAGGCTAGGTTCTGTAAGGCGCATACAGCATAAATGCCCGTAAGGCATCAGTTAAGCCTAGGTTTTATGCTGCGTAGAGATCAGAAAAAGATTAGCTTACAAAGCGGCGCACTCGCAATACGCTACAGTCAGCAGCATCGCTTCCAGGGTCAGACCGGGGCCAAAGGCGAAACTCAGCACCGGCTCTTGGTTGTTGGCGGGCGTTAGGCTTTGCAGCAGCTCGCGCAGCACAAACAGCACCGTCGCCGACGACATGTTGCCGTAGTCGCGCAGCACGCTGTAGGCAAAGCGGTTGTCGTTGGTCGTAAGACCTAGCTCTTTTTCGATAGTCTCCAGAATCTTGCGCCCACCGGGGTGAATAGCAAACGCCTGAATGTCAGCTAGCTCGACGGGTAAGTTACGCAGCAAGCCATCGGTCAGCTGCCGGATGCCCCGCTGAATCATGCGCGGCACGTAAGAAGAAAGCGTCATTTCAAAGCCGAAGTCGTTGATGTGCCACGCCATATCGGCGTGGCCATCCGGCTCTATCTCGCAGTGAAAAGCCGTAAGCGCCAGGCTAGGTCCGTGCTTAGCCGGGCGGCTCCGCACCAGCGCCGCCGCCGAACCATCCCCAAACAAAGCATTTGACACCAGATGATCTTCCTCGTGATTCTTCTGGAAGTGAATGGTACACAGCTCCGTACACACAACCAGAACGCATGCGTCGGCATCGGCCTGGCAAAAAGCTTCGGCCAGCTTCAGGGCGTTGAATGCTGCGTAGCAGCCCATAAAATTGACGCACGTACGCCGAACGGCCGTCGACAAACCTAGGTTCGCGACCAGCTCAATATCCAGCCCCGGCGCATACATGCCCGTGCAACTCACCGTGATAAGGTGCGTAATGGCGCTGGGAGCCACATCCGGCACCTGCCGCAAACAGTCGTGCACGGCGGCCACCGACAGCGGCAAGGCGTGCTCCCGATACACGCCCATGCGCTGGCCGACCGTCGGAAAAGGCTCTAAATCAGGGCTATTAGGGAAGAAGGTAAACTCGCCATTCACCCGCCCGTAGTCTGGCAGCACCGAGTAGCGCTGACCAATACCCGATACCCGGTACAAGGCCTGAAGCTTGCGCGTATCAGGCGCATCAAGTTGCAGCGCCGACGCCATAAAGTCGGCAATCTGAGGCTGAGGAATAAGGTGCGGAGGGGTGGCCGTGCCGATGGCACACAGGTACGTGGTCATTGAGTGCAGTATACGCAATTTACCTGGGCAGTGGTCGGTAAGCCGAACAGGTAAAATTTGGTGCTAAAACGGTTGCCCGTGCGTGCGTTGCATAATGGCGCGCACGGCAGCCGGCCAGTGGCGCAGGCCGCCCACGGCCGCCTCGCTCAGAATCGGGTGCCCAAATAGCCGCTGTACCAGCCGCCCCACGCGCAGGCGTGCCCCAAAATGCACCTGCCAGTCGTGGCGGTAATTGGCTTCCAGCGCCGCCCGATCTAGCTTTCCGGCCAGAAATTTATCGACACCCGCCGCCGCGAGCTGAGCGCCGTGAATGGCCATGGCCATGCCGTTGCCGCAGAGCGGTGTAATGAGCCCCGCCGCATCGCCGCACAGCAGAATATGGTTTTCCACGCAGCTTTTTGGCGCAAATGATATTTCGTTGATCACCTCCGGCTGCGGGTACAGAAACTCCGCTTCCTTGAAAATGCGACTTAGCAGTGGGTTGCGGGCCAGCACCTCCCGTTCCATTTCCGGAATAGTGCCGTGTGCTTTTAAATTCTGCCGCGTGGTGAGGTAGCAAAAGCAGAGCTTATCATCTTCAATGGACGAAATGCCCGCGTAGCCATCGGCAAAGTTGTGCAGCGCAATCACATCACGCGGGTGGTCCAGGCGCAGGTGGTACTTCACCCCTAGGTAAGGCGAGCGTTGCTGAAAGAAGGCTCGCTGAAGTTGCCGGTCCAGGTTGGCGCGCTTGCCGTAGGCACCCAGCACCACGCGCGCCGTTAGCTGCCGGCCATCCGCGAGCTGCACCTGGTGCTGATCGGCGGCAGAGTCGAAAGTAACATCCGTCACCGTGCCGGCCTGGTAAAAAGCCACGCCGCGTGCCGTTGCCAGCTGGTAGAGATAGTGGTCGAGGGTGTAGCGGCTCACGCCAAAGCCACCTAGGTCGAGCGGTGTGGTAAGGGTTCGACCAGCGGGCGAGCTAAGCAAAAAACGGGTAAGCTTGGCCGGCTGTAAAGCGGCCGGCTCCGCACCTAGCCGCCGCAAATAAGGCAGCACTTCGTTCGATACATACTCCCCGCATACTTTGTGGAAAGGGTAAGTTTTGCGCTCAACGACGGCCACCTGGTAGCCACGACCTGCTAAATCCAAGGCTGCCGTCAGGCCGCCCAGGCCACCACCAATAATGAGAACATCCAACTTGCTCAGGAGATAGAAGTAGCTAAAGAGATGATTACAAGGAAAAAAGTAAAATTTGCCGCAAAGTAGAGTTATATTCAAGTCGTTTAATGAATCATTCTCTCTACCTTTGTCAACTTAATTAAGTGGAAGCCGTTAATTACGGTATTCTGCGAGCACTATTCACGCTGGCGTGTTTTTATGATGAAACGGTTACACTTTCTTTGTCTGTTCACCGTGCTGACTCTCGTGGCAACACGTAGCAGCCTTTCCGCTGTGATGGCGCAGCCGGCAACCGAGCGGGTTGCCCCGGCTCCGCGCGGCAGCGACGATAAATCGATGCTTGTTTATCCTAATCCGAGCACCGGCATTGTTCACGTTGCCATCAACGGCTTCGAAGGTCGCCGCTTGGAGCTTCAGATTCTGAACGTTATCGGCTCCGTTATTTACCGCGAAAACCTGAGCGAACTGAATGACCGCTACACCAAAACGCTGGACCTGACCAAGTTCGCCGGCGGTTTGTATTACATCAAAATAGCCTCCGACAATAGCAGCGAAATGCGTAAGCTGGTTATCCGCTAGCTGTTTTCGCCCTATGTTTTCTTGAAAAGCAGCCTAACGGCTGCTTTTTTTATGCGCTACCTAGGTTTCCTTCCGCTCGAAAGCGCCTATAAAAGAACAGCGCCTTCCAACCGAAAGGCGCTGTTTATCAAAAGGCGAATGGCCGTAGGTTAGCGGTTGTTGGCGCGAACTGGCTCGGGCTTCAGCATGGCTTTGATGTTGTCAACCGTATTGAGGGCGAGAATGGCGGTGGCGATAATCAGCCCAAAGAAAATCAGAAGGGACATTGCGGTAGAGATTAAGTAAGAAAAAGCCAGCTTGGTAAGAAACCGTGGAAGCGATTACAAGATACTGACTACTTTATTACTTAACTCCGTAATCAGTAAATGAGTTTAGGTATAATTATGTTCTTTTCGGAGAGAGGAAGCTAGGTGGCAATACTAAGCGGGAAACTCCACCTGTAGCTGCGCAATTACCTGCTCCGTTACGCGTCGAATATTACTTACCCGCTTTTCCAGTTCTTCCCGCTTCATAGGAGTTGACGCGCAAGCCTCAACTTCCCGAATAGTACTGTGCAATGGGCGAACATTCAGGCCGTCGAGTGAGCTTTTGAGATGGTGAGCGGCGGCGCTCAAGGCTTCCCAGCGGCTGTGCTCCAGGTGGTCTTCCAAGTCCCGCACACAAGGCGGCGTCGTCTGGATAAAGAGATGCACCAGACGGCGGACGAAGGCCTCATTGTCGTGGGCTAGGCGGCGGATGCTGCTCAGATCATATAATGGCCCATCATCGGGCTTCGGCGCAGGTGCTTCCTGTACAGGCGCTGCTACAGGTTCTGGCGCTTGCGGCCGCTCGTGTAGCGCAGCCGAAATAACACGGAATAGCTCATCTTCGCGGAAGGGCTTGGACAAATAACCGTCAAGTCCGGCCGCACGATACCGGTCGTTCTCGCCGCTCATGGCGTGGGCCGTCAGGGCAATGACGGGGGTTGCCGCACGTTCGGCGTTGGGGTGCTGGCGCAGCAGCTGCGTAGTGGCAACGCCATCTAAGCCAGGCATTTGGATGTCCATCAGTACCACATCGTAGCGGTGCTGCTGAAACAAGGTAACGGCCTCAGCGCCGGTGCCAGCCGTATCGACGTGCAGGCCCCAGTTGCGCAGTATCGTTTCAACCAGCACCTGGTTGATGCGGTTGTCTTCCGCAAGGAGCACTCGGCGGGCACCTAGGCTATTATAGGAAGGAGCAGGGGTTTCGGCCAACGTAGGAGCTTCCGCTGCATCAGCAAGCGCAAAGGGCAGGCTGAACCGGAACGTGCTTCCTTCGTGGAGCACACTTTCCACTGAGATTTCGCCGCCTAGCAGCTCTACCAGTCCGCGCGAAATACTCAGACCTAGCCCCGAGCCTCCGTATTCGCGGGCCGTGCTATCGGAAGCCTGGGTGAAGGCCTCAAACACGTTTTGAAGCTGATGCGGGGGAATTCCGATGCCCGTATCACGCACTGCGAATTCAAAGCGCAGCGCCTCTTCCGACGTATGCAGCAGCTGGCAGGAAAGCCACACCGAGCCCTGATGGGTGAACTTGATGGCATTGCTGAGCAAGTTGAGCAGCACCTGTCGGAGCCGGTAGGGGTCCCCGATTACATTGGTAGGCACCTCCACTGGTGGCAGCGCCAGTTGGAGCTTAATGCCTTTTTCGGAAGCGCGGGGCAGTAGTGAATGAAGGCTGGACTGTAGCACTTCGCGCAAATCGAATGGCGTGGCTTCGGGTTGTATTTTGCCCGCGCCAATCTGCGCCATAGCTAGGATATCATTGATGACAACCAGCAGGTTTTCCGCCGAGTGACGGATATGGTCGAGGTACTGCCGTTGCTGCTCATCGAGCGGCGTTTTGGCCAGGAGCGAAGCTAGGCCTAGCACGCCATTCATCGGCGTGCGGATCTCATGGCTCATGTTGGCCAGGAAGGCCTGCTTAGCATTAGCGTTTTCCTCGGCGGCCTCCTTCGCGGCGCGCAGCTCGGTCTGGGTTTGCTTAAGCTCAGTGATGTTGCTGGAGACACCTAGCACCTGCACGGTTCCATCCGCTAGCTCAAACGGGCGGCGAATGCTGTAAAACCACATGACCTCCCCATCGGGCCGCGTGAAGGTATCTTCCCCCACAATCTCGCGCCCGGTCGTAATTACCTGCCGGTCATATTGTAGGTGCAGGGCCGCTTCTTCGGGGGCGATAGGCAGCTGATCAGGGTTGGTGCGAATAATCTCCGCCGTGCTCAGACCATACAAATCTGCCGTAGCCCGATTAGCCAGCAGGTAGTTGCCCTGCTCATCCTTCAGATAAACCAAGTGCGGAGTCGTGTCAATTACTTGCCTGAACAAGTGGTTCTGCTCCGCTAGGCGTCTGTTGGCTGCCCGCCGCTGCTCATCCGCCGTTTTCCACTTGGTAATATCTTCCGCAATGCCAACGATCTGTTGCACAACACCATTCTCATCGCGCTCGAAGGGCGAATGGCTCAGGCGTAGCCATCGTACGAAGCCGTTGCGGTGAATCATATACACTTCCAGATTCAGAATCTGTCCATCGTCTAGCTTTTGCGACTCGCGCATGTGCCGTTCGATGCGGCGCACTTCGGAAGCTGGGAACAAGTTCGGCAACACGCTCGCGCCCATTTGCAGAAGCTCCTCACTGGTATACCCGAGTAAGCTGCTCGCTTGGCGGTTGGTGTAAGCGTTGCTCTGCGTCTTCAGATCGAAGATGTAGATCAGGTTAGGAGCCGTATTGGCAACCCGCTCGACAAACAGCTGACTCTGCCGCAAGGCTAGCTCAGTGGTGCGCTTCTTGGTAATATCCTGAGCACTAATTACTACTTGCAGCGCCTGACCGTCAGAATCCTGGGTGAATACGGTACTCACGAAGCGAAACCATCTAGGGGTGCCGTCGCGGCGCAGCAGCCGGTATTCAGTCGTAACTGTCTGCCCATCAGTTAGGCGTTGATGAGCGGTTAATTGCTGTTTCAGTAAGTGTCGGTCTTCCGGCACTACGAGCTGAATCAAGCCAGTGCTATCTAGGGCCAGCAGCTCCGCCTCTGAGTAACCTAGTAAATGATAGCACTGCCGGTTAGAATAAGTAACCCGTTGTGCTTCTATATCATACAGTAAGACAAGGATTGGTACCGTATCGTTGATACGCGCCACAAACAGCTGACTACGCAGCAGGTCGGCTTCGGCACTACGCCGGGCAGTGATGTCCGTCAGATAAACGTTGGTACTTTCTTCCTGGGGCAGTGGCACTACCGTCCAGAGATAAAAGCGGTCGGCAAGCTGCCGCTCTGATGTGCGGGGCTGCCCCTCTGCCAGCGCATCAGCTATTTCCCGCAGCAAATGCGCCTGGCAGGCTTGTTCGGTAGGAGCAGCGAGGGCCGTCAGCACGCTTTCGGCGGCCGAGTTGGCGTACAGCGCCTGACCAGCCCGGTTGAAGTGAATGATCGGGTAGGGGCTTTGCTCCGCCAACCGGGAAAGCTCCTGCACGCGCTGCTGAATCTGCTGCTGCTGGGTTACGTTCTCGAAGCTCCACAAGTGAAGCATAGTTTGTCCGTTCTGCACAACGGGCAAGTAGTCGCACTGCAGGATCTTGCCATCCGTCAGCGTGGTGAGCATGCCCGTGACCCTTTCCTGGCCGGCTACAACTGCTCGCAGTTGGATCCGTACCGCTTCGAAATCCTGGAACCCAATGGTGATCTTACTGAAAAGATCATCATAATGCTGACCAGCGTACAGTTCAGGCGGATCAGGTAGCCCAAACAAGTTGCACAGACGTTCATTAACTAACGCCACGACCCAGTTCTGAGTAAGCACCATCACGGCCGTGCTCATCGTTTGGAACAACGCCGAGGCTTGGCGGGCAGCCGCTATATCCTGTTGCTGAATTCGCTCGCGTAAGGTGCGGAGCTCGTCGGTAGTAGTTGCTTGCGTCCGGCGTGCCCATTGCAGCTGCCGATGCAGATGTCGTAATCCAATTGAGCTCATTTTATAGTACAGAAAGATGGCTGGTCAGCGGATACGGACCTCATTATTTTGTACCATGCGATAAATGGTAGACTTGCCGATTTGCAGTTTGGCCGCTACCTGCAAAATGTTGCCTTTGTACGCATCGAGGTAGCGCTGCACGATGTTGGCAGTTTGCGCCCGCAGCGACTCGTCTTGTGGCGCTTCGTCTGTTTCGCTAACGGTCATACCCGCTGATTGCCGGCGTAAGGACAACGCTTGGGCCTGAATAATCTCTCCATCTGTTAGAACAGCAGCTAGCTCTATCACCGCTTTCAGCTCACGGATGTTGCCGGGGAAGGGATACTGAAGTAGCAGTTGCTGAGCGTCAGGAGAGAGCCTGCTGTTAGGCAGATTGTTCTGGGTACAGAATTCCTGTAAGAAAGCCTCTGCCAGCAACAACACATCCTGCCCACGCTCGCGCAGCGGCGGCAGCACGATGGGTAAACCTAGCAACCGATAGTATAAGTCCTCACGGAAGCGGCCCTGCTGCACTTCCTGGGCTAGGTCGCGGTGCGTGGCCACCATCAGACGCGCATCAAACGGAATCGTGGAAGTGCCACCCAGCCGATTCACTTCGCGCTCCTGTAGCACGCGCAGTAGCTTGGCTTGCAGGCTTAAGTCAAGCTCCGCAATTTCATCCAGGAAGAGCGTGCCCTTGTGTGCTTCCTCAAAACGACCAATTCGCCGATTCACGGCACCTGTGAAAGCGCCTTTCTCATGGCCAAACAGCTCGCTTTCCAACAACTCGCGCGGAATAGCCGCGACGTTGATGGCCACAAATGCATGATTGCTCCGCTCCGACTGGAAGTGGATGGCTTTGGCTACCAGCTCCTTGCCTGTTCCGGTTTCGCCGCTTATCGAAACCGTGATGTTCGTGCGAGCAGCTTTTTCAATTAACGAAAAGACGTGGCGCATCTGTTGGCTGCTGCCTAAAATCGCACGTTTAGGATCGTACTTACGGCCAATCTGCTCGCGCAGGCGGGCGTTTTCTTGGCGCAAAGCTAGCTGCTTACCTACGTTCCCGACGGCGTTCCAAAGGCGGTCGGCCGTTTCCTCATCTTTTACCAGATAGTCGTAGGCGCCTTGCCGCAGCAGACCAATGGCCGTGCGAATATCTTCCTGCCCTGAAATAATAATAACGGCTACATCCGGCAGGCGCTCTTTGATCTGGCGGAACACCTGGTCGCCCTTGCCATCCGGCAAAGAATAATCCAGCGTAATCAGGTCCGGCTGCTCACCTAGGTTTGCCAAGCAATCCTTGGCTGTGGTGAAGCGGCGCACTGTATAATCCGGATTCTGGGCGAGTTTATACTCCAGTAGTTCACCATACCAGAGATTATCCTCTACGATGAAAATTGTAATAGGTAAAGAACTAGTCATGCGATAATAATCATCCAGCGGAAAGGCAGGCTACTCATTGTCTTGTTCCGGATTATACCGGGGCAAGCCAAGCGTTGCACCCTTAGGTGCTGCCTTCCAACGGGCGTATGCAATAAAGTGTGAGTGAAAGTAGGAAGAGCGTTTTTATGCGAGTATAAGCCCCAGAACCTGGCTTGCCAAACTTTCCCAAAATAGCACGCGCAATCTAATAATGGGAGCTTATTAAGGTTTCATTATATGTATACCATGTTGATTATCAGATATATAGCATAGTTGTAGTAAGGTGGAAGCATAATTGCATTTATTAAGGAAATACGTTTGAATATGTAAAACTCAGCTCTACCCTTATGGCCTACCCTATTTGCTTGTACCCGGCGACGTTACGTCACCTTGTCTGCCTGTTGGTTCTGGTCTTCTATACGTATAAAGCTTCTGCACAAAACCCGGACGTTATCTACTCCGCAAAGATAGTAAGTGCGGATGAAAGAAAATGTTTAGCTTTTGTATGTAGCTCTGGTTGCGAAAACGCTGCTGCCCTGACCACAGAGAATGAAACAGACTACATGGTTCTGGATCCGGCGTTGCTAGGTGCTTCGAGCAAGGTGCGGGTGCAACTGGCCCGCAGTGTGCCTGCTGACTCTCGGGCCGGTTCTATCTTCGGCATCCTGGCGGGCGTGGCCTGTTCAGCCACGCTGAATACGCGGCTCGCCAGCTCGGTCGGCGCCAACTACTAGGCGGGTTTTGTGGTGTGCAACCCTATTCTATCGAATATCCTACGTTTTTATCCTTCGTGAAAGTAAAAGCCCCGCTGTGCAGGTCAGTGGGGCTTTTCGCATTTAAGGCAGTTCTGATAAGCTTCTTCCTAGTGTTCGGCAGCGGGTAAGCCAACGGTTCCTTCTTCCGTGATGGGGGCGTTGTTCATGTACGACCGGAAGCTGAGCGCCACTTCGCTGGAGATAGAGCTAGCCTGCGCCGTGACGCGGCGGCTGTTGTGCGTTTTAGCATCGCTACGATCTGCGGCGAACTCCGCAATGAATTCGTCCAGTGGCTTGGTGCCGACCACTTTACCTGTGGTCGTAACGACCCGGAAGTTGTTGACGAAGTAAGTGTAGCCTTGGCTGGTAGTACGGAACACAAAGTCAAAATAAAGCACGGTCGGTAGATCCTTGCCGGCGCTGTTCACCGGCGAAACTTTGCTCGTGCCGGTCACGCGCACCTCGTGGGCACTCGCGTTGGCTTTAAAGTCGGTGGTGGGCTGCTTGGGGAAATGATTCTGTACCCAATCCGTAGCGCGCAAATACAGCTCCGCGGTGGTGTTGTCGCTACTTACCTGTTCCGTCGATTCGATAGGGGCGGTGCTTTGGGCGTGAGCCGTGGAGGCCACCGTTAGCAAGCCGCCAAACAACAATCCTAGTACTACTTTTTTCATATTCATGCCAGTATGCAGCTCAAGCCAGAGCCAATGAGACAAAGCCACGTGTCGGTTAGAGGGTTGAACATTATTGATGCCATTGTCGGAGGAAATGAGCAAATGAATGCTGCTGGCAACAATGGTTCAGGAGAAAAAGGAGGTGGTTTGCCTCGATTTGACGGTGCAATAGTTAAGATTTATAAATTGTACTTTATTAATAAAAGCTAATTTGCTGAAGCTTAGTGTAGACCTAGGTAAAGCCATGAGCTAATCAAGAATACCTAGGTTGTTCTACCGAAGTAGTGAGTTTATTTCTTGTAAACTAAGCTGATATTCAACGAGATGCAACGGATAGATATAGTGGATGTAGCTTTGCTATTACAAATAGGCTGCCAAGGCGACTTAGTGATTTCTTAATATTAATTTAATGACCCATGTTATCAAATTGTAAATTAGTTAGTACCTTTGTTACGTGCTTCAGCTAAACACCAACCATGTGATGAAGCGCGGGACGCTGCAAGACGCCGTCCTGCGAGAAGACCAGAAGGTCTTTTCCTCCGTTGGCTCTTCTGTTTTTCGGCTTTTATTCCGTTCACCGCTCCGGTTTCCGTAGCGGTTTTTTTATGTCCGACCGAATTGGTCGGGGCGAGTTTCTAGTGCTTTCAAGCTTCATTCAGAACCAGTTTAGCCCAACCGGTATCATGCAAGACACCACCACCCTCGCCCAACAAATCTCGGCTGCGGCCTCCGTTGCTACTTGCAGCATAAACTTGAGCACGGACCCCAAACGAATAGCCATCATCAAAGTGTGGAATGCTATGCTCCGCGGTGCTCGCAAGTATGTTGAGTCCGAAGGCTTTGTTTGTAACGTGAAGCTGCACTCGGGTGCTGGCGTTAGCATGGCGCGCGTGGCGCAGTTCATCCTCAGCCAAACAGACACCCACGACTGTGTACCGTTCCTGATCAACCGCGAGAACGTTATCTAAGCTGCTGACTACTAAGGCGCCCGGTGAAAGCCGGGCGCTTTTGCTTTTTAGGAGAGTGTCATTTCACCCCTGCTTACCTAGCCTTTATAAGAGAGAGGATAAAGGCTAGAATCATAACTCAAAACATTCATGCTATGCAACTGGGAACACATATTTTAAAGAACCCCATCTGCCTAGCCGCCGCGCCGTGGCAGCTTAATGGAACGGGATATGAGCAACTTGGCGCTATTTTCACGCGCACCGTCACGATGGAGCCCAAGCCGGGGCTCTACGAAGAAGGAATTTGGCAGGTAGCCGACCAAACGCTGCTGAACGCCACCAACATGCGCACCGAAAGCGCAGAAATATTAGTGAATGAGCACTTGCCGAACCTGTGCCGCTATGGTGTGCCGGTGTTGGTGAGTATCACGGCGCCTGGTATTCCAGGGTTTCGCAAAATCGCGCGCTTCCTAAAGCGCGAAGCCGGCGACCAAATTGCGGGCGTGGAAGTCTACATCACCACTCATGACACAAGCAAAGGCTACGAATTGAACGCCAAGTTCGTGCGGGAAGCGACGCAGGCTGTGCGCAACGAGCTAGGTCGCGATGCCGCGGTAGTCGTGAAGCTGCCCCCGTGGCCGGAGCATATCCGCAGCCTAGCTATCGGCGCCCAAGAAGGAGGTGCTTCGGCGCTGGCTGCCACCAACACGCTGAAAGCCTTACACCTACCTGACGATGCTACGGGCGATGTACTAGCAGGGGGGTTGTCGGGGGAGGCACTACGTCCCGTGGCGCTGCGCTGCGTGTACGAGCTAGCCCACGATGAACGGGTGACGTTGCCTATTTTTGGGACGGGCGGTATCTTCACGGCGGGTCATGTTACCGATTACCTGCGGGTAGGTGCCAGCGCGGTGCAGATTGCCAGCGGCGAATGGCTGGAGCCCGGCTTGTCGGCTCGCCTCGCCTCGGAGTGCGCCCACTTGAAGCCCAACGCAGTAAAGTTGTAAGTCAAGAAGTACGGCCTCCGCGCCGCTTGAGTAACTCTGTTAACTGTCGCCCAGCGACATGCAAAACCTAGGTTTTGCTTACCACCCAAGTTCTATGGAAAAACTCATTCAACGTGTTCAGCAAGCCGACTCCCTGGTATGTGTGGGCTTGGACCCCATCGGAGCGGACGACCAAGTGCTAGCGCGCCTGCACGAAGTAATCGACCAAACGGCCCCGTACGTAGCGGCTTTCAAGCCCAACCTAGCTTTTTTTCTGTCGCGGCCCGATGGCGTGAACTTGCTGCGCATTGTGATTGATCGGGTGCCGAAGGATATACCCGTGATTCTGGATGGTAAGTTCGGCGACATCGCCAATACGGCCGAGCACTACGCCCGCTTCGCCTACGAAGTGGTGGGAGCGGATGCCGTAACGGTGAACCCGTACATGGGCGACGATGCCATCGTGCCGTTTGCTCAGCCGGGCAAGATGGTGTTCGTTTTGGCGAAGACCTCCAACAAACCAACCCATTCCTTGCAAGACGTGGCCCTGACCCGCGGCGGCTACCTCAGCGACCTAGCCGCCGGTGTGGCCAAGGAGCTAGACAATCAGCATCACAACATTGGGCTGGTAGTAGGCGCTACGAACCCCGAGGCCCTTGCCCGCGTGCGCCAAGCCTGCCCCGACCAGTGGTTCCTGATACCCGGCATTGGGGCCCAAGGCGGTGACCTAGCTTCTACGCTCCAAGCAGGGCTGCGGCCCGATGGGCAAGGGGTTCTCATTAACTCTTCGCGGGCTATTTGGCAGGCGGCTGATGCCGGTGCTGCTGCCCGCGAACTACAGCAACAAATCAATTCGTATCGTCCTGCCGTCATCAATGCCTAACTCTCAAGTCGAAGCAAATTCTTTGGAAAGCCAACTGGTGCAGGAAGACGCCCTGCTACGCGGGCATTTCCGCCTTTCTTCCGGTCTGCACTCCGATACTTACGTGCAGTGTGCCCGCTTCCTGCGTCGCCCCGACCTAGCTGCTCCGGCAGCCGCTACGCTGGCCGCGCAGATCCGCGAAGCTGGCTTGCAGCCCGATACGGTGGTGGGCCCAGCCATGGGTGGCGTCGTGATTGGGTATGAGCTAGCCCGGCAGCTCGGCGTGCCCGGCATCTTCACCGAACGCGACGATACGGGGCAGATGACCCTGCGCCGTGGCTTCACGGTGCAGCCCGGCGAGCGAATTATTATTGCCGAAGACGTGGTAACTACGGGCAAGAGTACCAACGAAGTAGCTCGGCTGCTGACGAGCCTTGGAGCGGAAATTTTGGCCGTTGCAAGTTTAATTGACCGCACGGGTGGGAAAGCTGAGCTAAGTTTTCCGAACTTTGCACTGCTGCCGGTCACGGCGGCCACCTACGCACCCGATGATTGCCCGCTGTGTCGGGCAGGTATTCCGGTGGTGAAACCCGGCAGTCGGCCGGAGAAAGCGTTTTCTTAAACCTACCTAGCTTGTCGGTTAGGCAAGGCATTCCTGGTCCTGTTCCCGCACCATATATATAATGAGTGGGAAACGAGCTGGGAAATAGCAAACCTTACATCTTTTCCTTTTGGAAAACATACTTCGTTCTATTCAGCTACTGCTCAAACCCGGCGTTCACGACGGGGAAGGCCAACGAGTAGCTGAGGCGGCTCGCCGCCATTTGGGTCTGCGCACCGGCCGGGTGCAAAGCACGGCCGTGTACTCAGTGCGCTACCCCGTCACGGACCAACAGCTGCATGATTTTGCCACGCGCTGCCTCCAAGACCCTGTGCTACACGACGTAGCCTTGGATGAGCTACGACACGAACCCGCGTTCAAGAGTTACATTCTGGTGGCTAAGCTGCCCGGCGTAACCGACGACGAGGGCATATCGGCGCAGAACGCCCTCGGCGACTTCCTCAACCAGCCGCTCGACACGCACACCCAGCATATCTTTAGTAAGCGCCTGTACTTTCTGGAGCAAGAACTGCCGGAAAGTAGTCTGCGCCGCCTCGCCGAGGAGCTGCTAGGCAACAAGCTGATCAACCGATTCGAAGTCGGCCCCATTTCCCAGATCCGCGACTACACGCCGCGCCCGGGTGGTGGGGCCGAGTCTATTACGAATCTGGTGTCGCTGACGGGCCTTTCCGACGAGGCGCTGGTGCAATTGTCGAAAGACAACCTGTACGCGCTGAACCTAGAGGAAATGCAGGCAGTGCGCGCCTATTATGCTAGCCCCGAAACGCAGCAAGAGCGCCAAGCCGCTGGCCTGCCCACTGACCCTACCGATTGCGAGTTGGAGATTGTGGCGCAGACGTGGTCGGAGCACTGCAAGCACAAGGAGTTCAGCGCCGTTATCAAGTACAAGGACCTAGGTACGGGCGAGGAGAAGGAAATTGACTCCTTGTTTAAGACCTACATCAAGAACGCCACCGCCGAAGTTGACCGCCAACTGCGCGCCAATGGCAACGATTGGCTGATCAAGGTGTTCAGCGACAACGCAGGCGCCGTGCGCATCAACCCGGAGTCGTTGTTTGTGTGGAAGGTCGAAACGCACAATTCACCTTCCGCTATCGACCCATACGGCGGGGCCATTACCGGTATCCTAGGAAACAACCGCGACCCGCTGGCTACCGGCATTGGCGGCGCGCAACTCCTGTTTAATACGAACGTGCTGTGCTTCGGCAATCCGGAATTCAACGGCACGCTGCTGACGAACCAGCTGCACCCGCGCCGCATCTTTGAAGGGGTGCGCAAGGGCATTGAGGACGGCGGTAACAAGTCGGGTATCCCGACGGTAAACGGCGCCATCGTTTTTGACGACCGCTACGCCGGCAAGCCGCTGGTATACTGCGGTACCGGCGCCGTGATGCCGATGCAATTGGCCGGACTAGATTCTTGGGAAAAGAAGATTGACGCTGAGGACCGCATCATCATGGCTGGTGGCCGAGTGGGTAAAGACGGCATCCACGGCGCCACTTTCTCTTCCATTGAGCTAGACGAAACCTCACCGGCTACGGCTGTGCAAATCGGTTCGCCGATTACGCAGAAGCTAGCCATGGACTTCTTGATGATTGCTACGCGGCGCGGCCTCATCAAGTGTAGCACCGACAATGGCGCGGGCGGCCTGTCGTCTTCTATTGGCGAGCTAGCTACCATCAGCAGTGGCGCCGTGGTGGAACTGGAGAAAGTACCGCTCAAGTATCCAGGGTTGCGGCCGTGGGAGATCTTCGTTTCCGAATCACAAGAGCGTTTTTCGCTAGCCGTAGAGCCGAGCAAGCTGGAGGAGCTGCTAGCCTTAGGTCGCGAGATGGAAGTGGAGCTGACCGACATCGGTTACTTCACCGCCGATGGCTTCCTCGATGTACGCTTCGACGGCGCGCCGGTGGCTCACCTGAATATGGAGTTCCTCCACGACGGCGTGCCGCGCAAAACGCTCGAAGCCGAGTGGCAAGCGCCACAAGCGCAAGAGCCGCAACTGGCTACTGACCTAGATTATACCGACGTGCTAACGCGCCTGCTCGGCAGCCTGAATATCTGCTCTCGCGAGTCGGTTATTCGCCAGTACGACCACGAGGTGAAAGGCCGCACGATCATCAAGCCGCTGATGGGCGCGACCGGCCAGGCGCCACAAGATGCCGCCGTCGTGCGCTTCAACTTCGAGAGCTGGGAAGGCGTGGCCGTGAGCAACGGCATTTTGCCCCGCTTCGGCGACCTAGATGCCTACCACATGTCAGCCGGCGCTTTCGATGAGGCGGTGCGGCAGATCATTTCGGTGGGAGGGAAGCTGCCGAACCTAGCTCCTGGCGACAACATCTTCTGGTCGGTGAACGACAATTTCTGCGTTCCTGATTCGGTGTATGACCCCACCGGCAACCCCGATGGCAAGCAGAAGCTAGCCAAACTAGTGCGCATGTGCGAAGCCCTGCGCGACGCTACAGCTGCCTACTGCATCCCGCTAACCAGCGGCAAGGACAGCATGAAGAACGACTTTAAGGCCGACGGCGTGAAAATATCGGTGCCCCCCACGGTGCTGTACTCCATGACCGCCAAGATTGAGGACGTGCGCCACACCATCACCTCCGACTTCAAGCAAGCCGACGATGTGGTGTATCTGCTGGGCGAAACCTACGACGAGCTAGGTGGCTCGGAGTTCTACCAGCTATTCGGCGAGCTAGGTGCCAACGTACCGCAAGTTCGTTTCGAGCAAGCCAAAGAACTCTACACCCTCATCGGGCAAGCCAACGACCAAGCCCTCATTCAATCGTGTCACGACCTGAGCGACGGCGGCCTAGCCGTGGCGCTGGCGGAGGCTACGTTTGGCTACGGTTTCGGGGCTGAGGTAGAGTTGAAAGGCGAATTGAGCCTAGCGGCGCAACTGTTCTCGGAGTCGCATTCGCGCTTCGTAGTGACGGTGGCACCGGAAGATGTAGTGGCCTTCGAACAGCACTTCGGCACTCGCGCTACTCGCCTCGGTGTGGTAACGACTGATGGTCAGCTAACGGTGAAGCACGCCGGGCAGACGGTTATTTCGGCTGCCACTGCTGATCTGCGGTACACGTGGAGCAATGGTCCAGTGAACCAAGTGATTGGCTTAGGGCATGATGCTTTGCGCAACACGAACGAAAGCTCAACGGGAGGCCTAGGCTAAAACTTACAAACAGCGCACAAGCCTAGCTTGGCGCTTCGGAAACTATGGTTCAAGCACTCATTCTAACAGGTTTCGGCATCAACTGCGAAGAGGAATTCGCGGCGGCCTACCGCTTGGCGGGCGCTGAGGCGACGATCGTGCACCTGAACCAGGTACTGCTCGGTCACGTCAGCATCCACGATTACGATATTCTAAACTTCCCCGGCGGCTTCAGCTTCGGCGACGACCTAGGTTCGGGCGTGGTGCTGGCCAATAAGCTGCGCTACCGCCAAACGCCCAGCGGCCGCACGCTCCTCGACGACATCAAGGAGTTTATCGCCAACGGCAAGTTCGTCATGGGCATTTGCAACGGCTTTCAAGTCCTTGTGAAGCTAGGTTTGCTGCCGAACCTGAGCGGCAACGTGACGCCCGAAGTGACGCTGACGCACAACGCCTCGGGCCGTTACGAAGACCGTTGGGTGCGCCTGAAGGTGAACCCGAACGCACACACCCCCTTCCTAAAAGGCATCGACACGATGGAAGTGCCGGTGCGGCATGGTGAAGGCCGATTGGTTATCTCGGGCGCCGACACCCTAGCCCATATTCAGGACAAAGCCCTGAACTGCCTCACTTACATCGGCTACGACGATTCGCCCACCGACGTGTACCCGCACAACCCCAACGGCGCCGACCTGAACTGCGCCGGCCTGACCGACCCAACCGGCCAGGTATTCGGGCTGATGCCGCACCCGGAGGCGTTCCTCTCCTTATACAATCACCCCGATTGGGCTCGGCGCAAGCGCCTAAACCGTGGCATCAGCGAGGAAGGCGACGGCCTAAAGCTGTTCCGCAACATCGTGGAACACGTGCAAGGTCAGCGCGCCGAAGCTGTACCCCAAGAAGCAAGTCAGTTTTCATCGTAACACCCCTGTAACCCGCCGGCACAACCCCGACTGATTACCGCCCCTATGAATACCCTCAACCAGTTCGACACCCCTCAGCTCCAGCTTCTGCACCGCGGCAAAGTGCGCGATTCGCTTCGCGCCCCTAACGGCGAGCGTCTCATCGTCGTGACCGACCGTCTGTCGGCTTTCGACTCGGTGCTGGAAACGCCGATAGCTTACAAAGGTGCCGTGCTCAATGGCTTAGCTAATTTCTGGTTTGAGAAAACCAAGCACATTATTCCCAACCACGTAATTGAGTTGGTAGATGCCAACGCCATGCTGGTGAAAGAAGCCGAGCCGATTCGAGTGGAAATGGTGGTGCGGGCTTACCTCACCGGCTCGATGTGGCGCGGCTACCAAGCCGGTCAGCGCACCTTCTCCGGCGTGACGGTGCCCGATGGTATGACCAAGCACCAGCCCTTCCCTGAGTTCATCCTAACGCCTACCACCAAAGAGGAATCGGACCGCGAAATCACGCCCGAAAACCTGGTGAGCGAAGGTTGGGTAAGCCAAGAGCTGTACGATCAAATGGCTGAGAAAGCCCTAGCCCTCTTCAAAGTAGGTTCAGACCTGCTGAAGGAGAAAGGCATCATCCTGGTAGACACCAAGTACGAGTTTGGGTTGCTGAACGGCGAGTTGATTCTGATCGACGAGATTCACACGCCGGATTCGTCGCGCTTTTGGTCGGCCGAAGACTATGCCAAGAACCCCGAAACGGCCGAGCAGATGGACAAGGAGTACGTGCGGCAGTGGCTGATTGCTAACAAGCAAGACGGCAAATACCCCCGCGCCCTCACGCCGGAAGTTTCGGCCGAAGCCAGCCGCCGCTACCTCGACATCTACGAGCGCATCGTGGGCAGCCCGCTCCCGACCAGTTCTGAGCTGACGACTGACGGTGACGTAACCACTCGCCTCGTGGGCAATCTGGTGCGTGCTGGCTTGATGACGCCGAGCTAGCTATGAACCTGAACTCGTCGGTAATTATGCTGAGCGGCAAGCTCAACCTGACCATCGTTCGTCACGATAGCGCTACTCTAGCCGCTGTACGGGCCCTGAACTTGCCTCGTTTGCGTGAGCAGCTGTCGAAGGCAATTGCTGGCATCAAAGCGAAGCTGAAAGCTGCCGACGCGGAGTTCAAGACGCTGTAAACAACCTAGGTATTCTAATGAAAACGTCTAGTTCACCACAAATCGTTGAAGCCTATATTGAAGCGTACAACCGCTTTGATATTGACGGGATGGTGCGCCATCTGCACGACGATGTGGTGTTCAAGAACATTTCCAATGGAGAAGTGAATTTGACCACAACCGGCAAAGATGATTTCCGACAGCAGGCTGAACAGGCGAAGCAGTACTTCTCGCAACGAGCGCAACGCGTTACCAACTGGCAAACGACTGACGACCGAATAGAGGTACTGATTGACTACTCGGCTGTGGCTGCTATTGAATTCCCCAATGGTTTGAAGCCAGGTGACACGTTGCACTTGCAGGGCAAGTCCGTTTTCCAGTTTGCCGACGGCAAAATCATTTCCATCGAAGACATTAGTTAGAACAACTCTGCGAACCTCTGCGAAGAACTCTGCGCCCTCTGCGGGAACCAACGATAGAACAATTTGAGACCCTTGACCACAACTAAAAATATTGTCCTCCTCGGCTCCGGTGCCCGCGAACACGCCCTAGCTTGCAAGCTGACGCGCGACGGCGGTACTGTGCACGTGCTACCCGGCAACGCGGGCATTCCAGGCAGCAATCCTAGCATCAGCGCCACCGACTTCCCGGCCATTCAGCAGTTCTGCGAAGCCAACGACGTGAAGCTGATTGTGGTAGGGCCAGAAGCGCCATTGGCAGCTGGCGTCGTGGATTTCTTCGCCGAAACCGACATCAAAGTGTTCGGGCCCGATAAGCGCGGTGCGGTGCTAGAAAGCTCCAAAATCTGGTCGAAGGACTTTATGCGGCGGCACGGCGTAGCGACAGCGCAAGCCTGGCAGTACCGCAGTGACAAGATGGAGGAAGCACGCGCCAAAGCCAAGGAGCTAGGCGGGCATGTGGTAGTGAAATACGATGGCCTAGCGGCTGGTAAAGGCGTGTACGTGTGCTCGTCGGTGGAGGAAGCGGAAGAGGCACTGCGCGACTTGCAGGCCCAGCACACCGGCTGGTTTTCGTTTCTGCTCGAAGAGAAGCTTACTGGTCCAGAAATTAGCATTATCGGTATTACCGATAGTGTGGCGATTCGTTTGCTGGCAACTTCGCAGGATCATAAGCAACTGTTGGCCGGCGACCTAGGTCCGAACACGGGCGGTATGGGCGCTTATTGTCCCGTCCCTTTCGCCGACGATAACGCGCTGGCTGCCATCCGCACCAACATTGTAGATCCTACGCTGCGTGGCCTTCAGAATGAGCCTTTTGACTTTAAAGGGTTTATTTACTTCGGTATTATGCTCACGCCCAACGGCCCGAAGCTGCTGGAATACAACGTGCGCCTCGGCGACCCCGAAGCGGAAGTGCTATTGCCAGCCATGGCCAGCAGCATGTTGGAGTTGATTGAGGCGGCCCTGAACGGGACCCTGAACCAGACTGTAGTGCGGCAGAAGCCCGGCTACTTCGTGGGCGTGGTATTAGCGTCCGGCGGTTATCCGGCGGCTGGTTTCCCAACGGGTTTCCCTATCAAAGGGCTCAACGAGCTGCACCCTAATACGCTAGCTTACCACGGCGCCACGCGGCAGCAGGACGGGCAACTGGTGACCAATGGTGGTCGGGTGTTGGTGCTGGTAGCGCACGGCAATGACCTGGAGGCAGCCATCCAGCGGGTATATGATGAGTGTGCCTTGGTATCCTTCCAAGATATGTACTACCGAACCGATATCGGCCGCCGGCCCGCACCTAGCCTTGCCAATGCCTACTAGCACCGCCTCAAATCGCAAGCAGCGCCTAGCTATTTTGCTCTCAGGCCGGGGCTCCAATATGGTAGCTTTGGTAAATGCTGTGCAAAATGGTGTGCTGCGCGAACTTGCGGAGGTGGCTGTGGTGTTCAGCAACCATCCGGAGGCGCCGGGCCTGGCTACGGCCGCCAACCTAGGTTGTCCGACGGCTAGCTTATCGTCGCAGGGTAGAAAGCGGGCGGAGTTTGACGCGGAAGTGGTCGAATTGTTGCGAGGCTATCAACCTGATTATCTGGTACTAGCGGGTTATATGCGTATCTTGTCACCCGTATTCATTCGCGCGTTTGCCGGGCGTATCCTCAATATCCACCCGGCCGATACGCATCAGCACCAAGGTCTGCACGCCTACGAATGGGCTTTTGAAAATCAACTGCCTGAAACCAAAATAACCGTTCATCTCGTGGACGAAGGCCTCGACACCGGTCCGGTGCTGGCCCAGCGGCCCGTCGATTTGCGCGGCGCGAATACCTTGGCGGAAGTCGAGCAGCGCGGCCTGGCCGTGGAGCACGAACTATACGCCGAAACCTTGGTCCAACTACTGGTTGGGCAATTGAAAATTGAGAATTAAAAATTGAAAGGCCGCTTTAACCTAGGTGAGGCGCTTTTCCTATTTCTCAGTTTTTGATTCTTCTTCTCAATTTTTAATTCTCTTCCCATGTGCGGAATTGTTGGTTTTTACGGTCCTGATGATGTCGTCCACGATATCGTGTTCGGCCTCACTGCCTTGCAGCACCGCGGGCAGGATGCCGCCGGCATTGCCACCTTCAACGGAAATTTTCACTTGCACAAAGGCAACGGGCTCATCAACGATGTGTTCAAGCCGAAGCATGTAAAAAAGTTGAAAGGAAACATCGGAATTGGCCACGCGCGCTACACCACGCAGGGCTCCAACGACGCCGACTTAGCCCAGCCGTTCACCACCAGTTACCCGTTCGGGCTGGCCATGGTGCACAACGGCAACGTTATCAACTTCCGGGATGCCGCCAAGCGCCTGCATGAGAAGTACCACGTGCTGCCCAAAACCAGCAACGACCTGGAACTCATCATGTACACCTTCGCCTCGGAGCTGCGCATCAAAGATCTCGACCACCTTTCGGTAGTCGATATTTTTGATGCCGTTGAGACGACGCAGGAGCTGGTGAAAGGCGCCTACGCCACCATCACCATGATTGCCGGCCACGGCTTGCTGGCTTTCAACGATCCGCTGGGAATTCGTCCGCTGGTGCTGGGTCGCCGCGACACGCCCGCCGGACCGGTCTACGCGTTTGCTTCCGAGTCCACTTGCTTCGACTACCTAGGTTTTGAGTTCATCAAGAACGTAGGGCCGGGGCAGGCGGTGTTCATCGACAAGAACTTCCAGGTTCACTACAAGAACCCCTACAATCTGCCGAAGGCGTTCTGCGTGTTCGAACACATTTACTTTGCCCGCGAAGACTCAACCATTCACGGTCGTTTGGTGGCGCGTGAGCGGGTGCGACTGGGTAAGATGCTAGGTCGTAAGGTGTTGGAAGCGGGTCTGGAGCCGGATATGGTCATCGACGTACCTTCTTCGGGCTACTTCGCCGCCTCTGGGCTGGCCGAAGCTATTGGCGTTCCGTACCGCCGCGCGATGGTGAAGAACAACCATATGGGCCGCTCGTTCATTGTGAGCAGCCAGGCCGGGCGCGAGGACATCGTGAAGAAAAAGCTCAACCCTATCCGGGCGTTTGTGGAAGGCAAAAAGATTGCCGTAGTCGACGACAGCATTGTGCGCGGCACCACTTCGCGGCGCATCGTGCGGATTCTGCGCGAGGCTGGCGCCAAGGAAGTGTACTTCATTTCCTCGGCCCCGCCCATCGTGAGCCCCTGCATCTACGGCATCGATATGGCGATGAGCACGGATCTGATTGCCGCCAACCACACGGATGAGGAAATCTGCCAGTTCATTGGTGCTGATCGAGTTATATACCAGACCTTGGAAGATTTGCAGGAGCTGTTCAGCGAGGAGCGCGGCCACGGCGGCAGCTGCTTCGCTTGCTTCTCTGGTAAGTACCCGACCGGTGATGTGAGCCGTTACTTGCGCCATATTCAGGAGGAGCGCGAAAGCCACCGCAGCAAGAAAGACCGCGAAGAGGCGAAGACTTCCGTCAGTGCCAAAGCTCCGGCTGCGACGGAACATTAAGGGTGTAGCGCGAAGCTCCAGCTTCGCGCATCGTTGAACGACTTAGGTTTAGGGCGCTCAACGAGTTTCGTTCAACGATGCGCGAAGCTGGAGCTTCGCGCTACATAGAAAGTAGATTGTGTCTTCTGAAAAACCCGCCGGCTACGACATCGACCTCGGCAACGAATGCTCCCGCAACGCTTATGCTTGGTCGAAGAAAACCTTCGCCAATCGTGCCGGCAAACCCGGTGAGCCTGCTCAGGACCTTGACGGCGGCTTCTCGAATGAAATCCGCTTCGGCAACGCCCGCCTAGGCATCAGCTCCGACGGCATCGGCACCAAGATCGAAGTAGCCGAGCGTGTGGGCAAGTACGACACCCTAGGGTACGACCTGGTAGCCATGACCGCTGACGACCTCATCGTAGGTGGCTTTGTGCCCACCAACCTCTCGAACATCATCGACGTGAACACGCTCGATTACAGCGTGATTGATGAGTTGATGCACGGCCTGCACGACGCCTGTAACTTCTCCGGTATTGCCATCACGGGCGGCGAAATTGCGGAGCTAGGCAACCGCATTGGCGGCTGGGCTGGTGCGCGCATGAACTTTAACTGGTGCTCGACGGCTATTGGCAGCCTGCACCCTAGCTTGGAAAAGCCGCTTAGCGGCGCGGCCGTTCAAGCGGGCCAAGCAGTAGTAGCACTTCGTTCGCCGTCGTTCCGTTCCAATGGCTTCTCGCTAGCGCGCCGGACCTTGCAAAATCTATTCGGCGATGCCTGGCATCAAGCTAGCTACGACGGCTCCGACGCCGCCGAAATGGGCCACACCTGGGGCGAAGCGCTGCTGGCGCCGTCGCTCATTTACTCGCCCGGCGTGGCGAGCGTGCTTGATGCGGGCTTGCCGCTGCACGCAGCCGCGCACATTACCGGCGGCGGCATTGCCGATAACTTCAAGCGCGTGCTGAAAAATGGCGTGGGGGCCGAACTGGATAATCTTTTTGAGCCACTGCCGGCCATGCAGCGCCTCACGGAGCTAGCTGGCATTGAGCCCGCTGATGCGTATCTCTACTGGAACATGGGCAATGGCATGCTGCTCGTGACTGACGAAGCCGCTGCTAATGCCGTTGTGGCTAAGCTGCAAGAAGGTGGCTATCAGGCGCAGGTGGCGGGTCGTATTACAGCTGAGCCCGGCATTCGCCTGAAGGTGGGAGCAGGAGAGTTGAGCTACAAATAGCCCCGAAACCGTTGAAAGAAAGGGCCTGTTCTTCTAGAGAAGAACAGGCCCTTTCTTTATAAACCTAGGTTAAGCCTGTACCGGCTCGATATCAAAGCCAGCCTGCGACACGGCTTTCATCACTAGCTCGGGAATGGGGTTTTCGCCTTCCACCGTCAGGATTTTGCTGGGGTTGTTGGTGTCGACGCTCCACTTTTCGACGCTGGCTTCGGCGTCGAGGAAAGGTGTTACGGCGCGCAGGCAGTTAGCGCAGTTGATGCTGGTTTTGAACTTTAGGGTAGACATGAGGAGTAAGTAGTTAAGGTGCTCCTATAACAATGAACAGGTATCAAAAGTAGTAATCAGGGTTTGGTGCAGTGGTATAGACTTTAGCTAATAGAGTACAACTTTTACGCTAGATTTATCTGTCTTTTCGTTGCTGAATGATGAGGAAGTATTATTGTAACGACAACTTTGAGGAATATCCGCCAAGTAAACCAATGAAGTCGCTTTGCCAAAGGATATCCAGCGTGTATACGCCGCTACCAATCGCTTTCGACTAACACCAGAGGTGATTGACTTCGTGAAAAGCAAAGCCTACCCAGAATGGCTAAACTATGGAAAATCCAGCGTTCTTTCGAGAGGATAGCTTACTTCTAGGCACTATAAGTCATGAAGACTATGTAGTAATGCTGTTAGATGAAACAGAGAGGCAGCAGCTAAATGCACAAGGGTTTGACTTTTGGTGTAAATGGAATCTTCTAGACTGAAATAAAGCATTGTCGCTATAACAATTGCTGCCTTACAAGAGTAGCGGCCGCACCTAGAAGATGCTGTACAGGCTTTGGCTGACGGAGTGCAGAGTTTTGGGTTACTTCGTGCAGAACTCATAAAAGCTATGGCACACGAGGAACATAACCTAAGCCCAGAAGACCAAATCAGGTATAATATAGATACGTTTGGCTGGCACATCGCGCTGTTTGAAGCCGACAGCGCCACGCCCGCTTTCGCCTATACCATTGGTTTGTGGAAGAACTTTCAGCAGCCGGAAATAATCACGTTTGGGCTGCCGCTGCCGGCGATGCACGCGCTGCTGCACGGGGCAGCCGAGGCGGTGAAGGTCAATCAGCCGCTCGCCCTGGCTACCGATAACTTCGATTTTCTGGAGGATTCGCCGGTGCAGTTCCGGCGAGTGGAAGAGGAGAATATTGCCGACTATTTCGGGTATGCGCGCTGGTACTACAACTTCGAGCCGTTCCCCGCGATTCAGCTGCTGTGGCCCGACGACCAGAACCACTATCCCTGGTCCGAGCAGTACGATAAGCGCTACAGATTCTTGCAGCCGCAGCTAGACCATAAGCTTGACTTCAAGTTCTTCGAGGAGCGCAATACGCCCGTCTTTGTGGCGCAGCAGGTTTTCAAGGAGAACAAACCTATTCTCCGGGTGCGCCATGATGAGGAAGACGGCGCTTGGCAGTTCTTAACCGACGCGCCGGCTACCACCGATACCGTGATGCTGGTAGCCCTGGAGCAAGTCGTGAAGCACGACCTGACCATCAATGCCCTGTTCGATTTGCCCGCGGGTCAGGTGGCCTTCCGCGAGGCTATCGGCGACGACTGGACAAGGGTAGAGGTTACGAAGAGAGGAGAATAGCCGCTACGCCGGGCGCTGCGGCCGTTTCTCCAGAATCAGGTTTGTGCGGAATGTGTTCAGGCTTTCCTCCAGGCCCACCGGATACACGTGCGGGTTCAGGAAGCGGCGGATGCTGGGGTCAAGCGAATTTACCTCGCGCTGCACCCGCTCGCGGCTTTCCTGCAAGCTAGGTAGCGTCATGATGAGTTTGCCTTCGCGGAACACCGGCTCCAGCAGCTCCCGGAATGTGGTGGAGCGCACGGGGCGCCGCCGCGTCGGGTCGAGTGGGTCGATGATAGTAAGTTCGGTGGGCAGCGGCTCGGCGATGTTGTAGAGCATGTCGGCGCGGGCCTGACCTTTCTCGGTTTCGAAGCGGCGCACTTGCAGGATGCCGGGGATGCTGGTTTTGGCGAGCTGCTCCGAGATTTTGACCGTGAAATCCCAGCCACTGTCGTCGGCGTGGCGCAGGGCAGCTAGCTTGTACACACCGCCAAGCGCCGGCTGGTCGTAGGCCGTTACGAGTTTGGTGCCCACGCCCCACGTATCGATGCGGGCGCCCTGGAGCTTGAGGCTGGTGATGAGGTTTTCATCTAAATCGTTGCTGGCGACGATGCGGGTGTTGGGGAAGCCGGCTTCATCCAGCAGAGCGCGGGCTTCGCGGCTGAGGTAGGCTAGGTCGCCCGAATCGAGGCGAATACCGGCCAGCTCGTGGCCTTGCTCGCGCATCTGGCGCGCCACGGCAATGGCGTGCCGCACGCCTTCCAGCGTGTCGTAGGTGTCAACCAGGAAAACCGAATCGTCTGGAAAAGCCTCAGCATATGCCGCAAAAGCAGCTTCCTCATCTTCAAACGACATCACCCAGCTGTGGGCGTGCGTGCCGCGCACCGGAATGCCGAAGCGCTGGCCGGCCAGCACATTGGAGGTAGCATCAGCGCCACCCAGGTAGGCGGCGCGGCTGGCCGAGAGGCCACCATCGAAGCCCTGGGCGCGGCGCAGGCCAAACTCCAGCACGAGGTCGGAGCCGGCGGCTTCGCGGATGCGGGCGGTTTTGGTGGCAATCAGCGTCTGGAAGTTGATGAGCGTGAGCAGGGCGGTTTCCAGCAGTTGGGCTTGCAACAAAGGGCCTTTCACGCGCACCAGCGGCTCGTTGGCAAAAACGACCGTGCCTTCTGCAATGGCGTCTACATCGCAGGTGAACTTTAGCTCGCGCAAATAGTCGAGGAAGCCTTGCTCAAACAGTGGCGTGCCTTTCGAGCCTTGCAGGCTAGCTAGATAGGCCAAGTCGTCTTCCGAAAAACCTAGGTTTTCAAGCCAATCGACGGCGTAGGCGAGGCCGGCGCACACGGCGTAGCCACCCGAAAAGGGCGGCTTGCGGAAGTAGAGGTGAAAAACGGCTTCCCGATCCTGAAGGCCTTTCTTCCAGTAGCCATAGGCCATGGTGAGCTGGTACAGATCGGTAACGAGGCTGAGCGAGGGCGCGTACAGGCCAGAGAGCGGAGCTGGATTCATGCGAAAACGAATGGGGCAGATTGGCAACATACGCAATTAGCCGCGCTTGGGTGCCGTGCCACAAAAGTCCTCGTTTATTCCTCAACTTGAATACTTGCTCACCGCTTATTTTATGCCGGCCTCCCGCGTTCCGTTTCGCCTGCTGCACCACCTGGGTTCCGTATCCACGCGGTTTCGGCTGGCGGTGGGGCTCGGTCTGGGCTTGCTTGCTTACTTCTTGGCGCCAAGAGACTTGCACCCAATCACGCGGTTCGTAGCGGGGTGGGATGGATTTGCGTGCGCCAACCTAGGTCTGTTCTGGAGCAGCATTATCGTCAGCGATGTGCACCGGATTCGGGGCGTGGCCACGGCCGAAGACCCCGGCCGGATTCTCTCCTTTGTGCTGGTACTGATCGGCGCTATCGCCAGCGTGCTGGCTGTGGCTGTGCTGCTCAGCATTATGCACGCCTCGCCGGGGCATGTGGTGCGGGCGCAGGTGGTGCTGTCGGTGGGGGCGGTGGCTAGCTCCTGGCTGCTGCTGCACACTCTTTTTACGCTGCGCTACGCCCACCTCTACTACGACCCGGAAGTGGACGGCCGCGAAGGCGGACTGGAGTTTCCCGGCTCCGAGAAAGAGCCTGACTACCTGGATTTTGCCTATTTCGCCTTCGTCATTGGCATGACGGCCCAGACCGCCGACATCAGCATCAGCGGCCGAACGCTGCGGCGCCTGGCACTGCTGCACGGCATTCTGGCCTACGGCTTCAATACGGCCGTTATTGCCTTGAGCATCAGTAGTCTGGCTAGCTTGCTGTAGCTGACCTAGGTGCTAGTCGAGCACGGCCTCAGTCCAATTTATCACGTGGGTCTGGAGGCTAGATTTTGGTGAAATTCGGGCCGCGGATAGCTTCTGCATCTGCTGATCGTGGCAGTACTGATCGGCATCCAGCAAGGTCGGCACGATGGGCGGCGGCCCTGTGGGGCACGCTTGCACCAGCGCTTGCTCTACCTCCGGCTCTAAATGGCAAAGCACCAGATTAATACCCCGCTGCCTGTACTGCTGATAGTAGTGCAGCAGCACCTGACAGGTTCGGGAGCTGAGCTGCTGAAGGTTGCTGCAATCAACCCAGACGCTGGGCTTGCCGCTGTGAGCGGCCCCGTATAAGGCTTGCGCCAAAGGTACGCTGCCGAGCGTGTGGTGCTCGGGGGCTAGGATGAGCAGGTAGCTCTCGGGGAGGATTTCGCGGTACACTTCCCTCATGGTCGAAAAGAGAATAAGGGGTGAAGGATGAATTATAATGATTGGCTACTAAAACCCTTGCTGATCAGGTCCGTTGTAGGCTTCGGCCGGCAGCAGCGTGAGCAGGGAAGCCAGCCCCGACGAATCGAGGCGTTCCTGTACGGCGGGTTGCAGGCCGCAGAGCAAGAGCGTGGTGCCCATCGCCTCAAACTGCGGCAAAAGCTGGAGCAGTACGCGCAGGCCCCGGTAGTCCATTTGCGTCAGGTAGCGGCAGTCGAGCCACACGCGCCGGGCACCGCATTGCGCCGCTTCCAGCAGCAGGTTTGTTAACTGCCTTACGTTTTCATCGCCTAAGCAAGCCCCGCGCAGGCGGAGCAGGAACTGATCGGACTTCACTACTTTGTCGAAATCCATAGCGCTACGTTTTGACAGTCTAACCCTGTTTTTGAGCAGAGAGATTTCTCGGACCCTACTCTACAAAGATAGAAAGCCAATGTAGGCTACGACAAGCGTAAAGTACTGGTTTTAAATGGTATTTGCGTGAAAGAGATACGTATAAGTTACCATCTCCCAGGTTTTCGTCCAGTAGCAGGATGCAAAAAAGAGTGGCGACCTGGTCGCGCCTGCCCGGCGAAACGGCCACCACTCTCCTCTGCTTGCGGCTTATTACCTGGGCGGGCTAAGTTGAATCCTAAATGAGCCCAGCCCCGGCCAGGCGCCATAATGGTAGAAGACGACGGCGTAGCAAAACCTAGGTTTGGGGCGCCCCGCTGGCTAGGCGCGGCTACTTCGCAGCTTCTTGTTTAGGTTATTCTGCCGAGGCCAGATCCTCGTTGCTGGGGCCCGCAAGCAAATGCCCGTAGGCATCGAAGCGGGAGCCGTGGCAGGGGCAGTCCCAGCTGCTTTCCAGGCCGTTCCAGTGTACCACGCAACCTAGGTGCGGGCAGATGGCCGAACACGTATGCGTCTGGCCCTGCGGGTCGCGGTACACGGCTACTTTCGTGAGGCCGCGGCGCAGCACCGCGCCGGCACCCGGCTTTATTTCCTCTTCCGTCGACACGTCGCCGCCGGTGAGCAGGTCGGTGTACTCGGCCGCGACGTTCGCATTTTCGACCGCAAACTCCTTGATGGACGTTGGACGCAGGGTCACGCGGCCGGGGTCGTAGAGCTTTTCCCAGGGCGTTTTCCGTCCCTGAATAAGATCGGCGACGATCATGGCGCCGAGCGTGCCGTGGGTCATGCCGTGGCCCGAGTCGCCGGTGATGATGTACACATTATCCTTGTCGAGCGGATTGCGGCCGGCGTAACCTAGGCTGTCACTCGGCTCCAGCACCTGCCCCGACCAGCGGTATTCGATGCTTTCAATCATCGGGAAATGCTCCCGCGTCCATTCTTCCAGGCAGCGCAGACTTTCCTCGGGCACACCTTGTCCCGTTTTATGGTCTTCGCCGCCTACAATGAGCAGGTCGTAATTAATGCCGTCGGGCTCGCCGGGCACTTCCTCCAGGCGAATGTAGTGGTAGGGGTCGGGCGTATCCCAGTACAGCGCCCGCGTCACGGAGCCGTGCGGAATGCGGGCCGCTATGGCGTAGGTACGGTAGGGGTGCTGCTTGGTGTGCATCACTACCCGGTCGTTCACGGGCGTGTTGGTGGCCATCAGCACGGCTTTGGCCGTTACGGTAAAGCCATCAGCAGTCGTCACCTGGGCTTTTTTGCCACCCTGCACCTCCGATACGTGCGTATGGGTGAAGATACGGCCCCCACGCCGCGTAATGGCCTCAATCAGCCCACGCAGGTACTTGATAATGTGAAACTGGCCCTGGTTCGGGAACTCCAGACATTCGCCCGTCTGGAAGCCTTTGGTGGGCGAATCGGCGAGGCGGCGCACGCCCGTGAGGCCGACGCGGTGGGCAGCGGCCAGCTCGTCGGCCAGCTCCTTGGGGTTGCCATCTTTGGGCAAAAACAGGTACCCGTTTACGCGGGCAAAATCGCAGGCAATGTGCTCGGCCCGCACAATGTCGTTGATCAGATCAATGGCGCCGCCGTGACTTTGGGCCGCAATTCGGGCGCCTTCTTCGCCAAACAGCTCCTCCAAGGTGGTGTAGCGGTCGTCGAGGGCGTTGGAAAGGTGGGCGGTGGTGCGGCCGGTTTCGCCGCTACCTAGCTTGCCGCTTTCCAGCACCACCACGTCGCGGCCCTCGCGGGTGAGCAGGTAGGCCGTGGTGAGGCCGGCAATGCCACCCCCGACCACGACCACATCGGCCTTGCTGTTCTGGGTGAGTTTCGGGAAATCAGGGAGCGGCGGGGCCGTGCCAAACCACGAGGGCTGCGTAGAGGCGGAAGTTTCTTTCATAGCAACGAGTAGTGAACAATGAGCAGTGAGCAATGAATAATGAGCAATTATCAGTAAACGAGACTTCTGCTAAGTCGTTCTAAGTTGCTCAGGCTTCATTGCTCACCGATAATTGCTCACAAGTGCAGTTCGGGGGTGGTGGGCAGCATGTACCGCTCGCCGGCGGAAAGGAAATGCACGCGCAGGTCCCGGATAAAGAATGGCGTTTGGGGCGCGATGTCGTAGATATTGGTGCAAGTGTCCTCCTGGGTTTCCAGAATGGTAACCAGCCCACTGCCAATCACTTCCAGCTCGCGGCCATCGTGCACGACCACGGCCGTGTCTTCCTCCAAACCTAGGCCAACGCAGGAAAGATTAGTTGCCAGAATCTGGGCCATGCGCACGATGCGGCCCCGCGCAATGAAGTGCGTATCAATGGCGACGTCGCGCAGAAACTGCAAGCCCGTAGTAATGGCAATTTCGCCTTTGCGGAAGCCGGCGTTGTTGGTGCCCTCATAAATCATGGGCGTCGACATGGCCGTGGCGCCCGCGCTGGTGCCGCCCACGATAATGCGCTCATAGGCATAGCGTTCCTTTAGGCGGTGCAGAATGTGGGAGCCGCCCAGAATGCCCGTGAGCCGCAGCTGGTCGCCGCCCGTGAACCAGAAGCCGGCCGCCCGCTCCACCAGCTCCAGGTATTCGGGGCGCAGCGTGTCGGCGCGGTTGCGGATGTCCATCGTTTCCACCCGGCCCTGGCACAGTCGACCGAACGCCTCGTGGTAGTCGGCTGCCGATTCATCGGGCACGCCCGACGCGGTAGGAATTACCACAATCAGCGGCTGCTCACCCACCAGCTCATCGCAGAAGCGGCGTAGAATGCTTTCCGGCGCAAAGCTGTTGTTCTTGTCCTGGTTGGAGCCGCGCTCCGGGGTCTCGCCTTTGTTTTCGTGGCCGCCCACGGCGATAAGTAATCCTTTTGGTGGCGGACAGGCAGATTCGGAAGCGGAAGGTTTTTGTTTGCGGGTAGACATAGAGCAGCGTAAAAGAAAGGTATACGCCTTAAACGGGGGAAGGCGGAATCGTAACCTAGCTTTTGGCCGCTGGCCTCAGTATCTATTACCAACTGGCTTTGCTGGTTGGTCGGGAGCTAGTATATTGTGGAGTAATTAGTTAAAGCCTAAGCTGCGCTATCGTAAGCAGCTAGTAAACTCAACCGTATCCGCATTTACATCAAGTAAAAATACGTACTGTACCCGGCCTAAATAAGTATCTATCCCTAGGTCCCCTGGCGGGATTAGTTAGTAAAATTGAATCTTGTAATACAGCTCTTACCCGCCTGGGTAGGACGGTTATTCTACTCTCTATCCTGTGCCTTTTCAGGCTATGAAAACGACCTGAACCTCGCGTACCGGGCTCCTCGTAGCACCAATGAGCCCGCAACTACCTCTCGGGTCTTTTACCTCAGCAGCCTTTCCGTTACTGTTTTCCGAAGTACCTCCAAGGTAATGACTACCCCGTAGCCAGCGGCCTGCACTACTGGTTTACTATCCGCTCTGCCTGCTCTTCCTCCGTCAACCAAATGTACCATGCGGACTGTTTCCCCTCGCAACCATTATCTTGGCTGTGCAGCCAAGGTAACTACCCCCGACCACCACGTGGCCACGCCCACGTGCAGCTTTGTACTGAGTCGTTGTCTGGGCTCTTCTTCTTATTATAGCCTGTGGCTGCTAGAAGGCACCAACCTACTGGAGCACTGGATTGTGTTGGCCGATGGCTCCCAAGGGTTGCGCCAGCCCACGATCTTTCTATTGCAGTCGGTGGGGGGCATAATGCCGGCAGCGCACCACGATGAAGGCCCGTGCCGGTTGGTGGTGCCGCATGTGAACGGGCTGCCAGAAACAACAAACCACACAGTGCGCCAGGCCCTGACAAAAGGCTGCCTGACACTGCAACTAGAGGGTAAGTACCTGCAAGGCAGCTACCTGTTGCAGCGAGTCGGGGCCGGGCGGGGCCACACCTGGCAGCTGATGCTACTCAGTAAGGAGTAGCTAAACTTCAAGGCTAGCCCGACCATCGGCATGCGGCACGCTAATGCTGCTTGCCTGCGTTTTCTGGATAATATTCTGGCGGTGAACCTCGATGGTGTGCTTGCTAGTGAAGAGCTGATCGGCAATTTCGGCATTGGTCAGCCCTGCGGCGAGCAGCGGGAGCACCTGCTGCTCGCGTGCGGAAAGCCCACCTGCTACCTGAGCCACCGATTTGTCGGCCGTAGTGGCTTCCGGGGGCGTGAGCTTTTGCAGCAGGCTCAGTCCAACATCCGTACAGAGGTAAGGTCGGTTGCGAGCTACGGTCCGGATGGCGTAGGTAATTTCTTGTATATCAGATGACTTAAGTAAATAACCCAGCGCGCCCGCCTTCAGCATCCGTTGGATATACTGCTCGTGGTCGAGCATGGAGAGTACCAGCACCCGTACCGTTGGGAACCGCTCGCGGATGGCTTTTGTGGTAGCCAAGCCATCCATAACTGGCATATTCACGTCCAGCACTACCACATCCACGGCTGTTTGGGCCAGTAGTTCGAGCAGAACCAGGCCATTGCTGGCTTGCTCCACTACTTCCAGATCGGGTTCCTGCGCGAGCAGCACCCGTAACTCATCGCGCAGAATGATGTGATCATCAGCTAAAATCAACCGAATCATAGGTGTGTAGTGAAGAGTGGCAGTTAGTAAGATAACAAGCAACGAATAATCAAAAAGTTTATTCAATAACGGCGCCAATGTTCTACTGTTCAGCTAGTTGTGTCTTTCTTCATGATGCTGATTTTCAGCGGTAACTACGTAGCCCGGCAGAGAGTACGGAGCTTCGAAAATCAGTGTTTAATCGGTAGTCGAGGCAAGTCAGGAAAGCTAGCTTTGTCGATGCTTTCGAACCGGCCGGCAGGCTCTGTCACTTTCAATGCTCCGCTGTATGTCGTATGCAACCACCATCCTAGGTCAGCCGCTGGCGAGCCTCATCTTAGAAATAGACTTTAACGGCGCCGACCCACTGGAAACAGCCCGTTCGTTGAGCCAGATCACGGGTGTGCCAACTGAGTGTCTGCTAATCAACTGTGATAACCTTGCTTGCCTGCGCCGCTAGGGGGTGTTTCTTTGTTTCGCAGCTATTGCTCATGCGAGCCTAATGACATCACGGTTGTGCTGCGGCGCATCTGGCTCGAGCTAGGTCGTGCCTTGCGTATCCTGCATCTTGCTACTGTTTTCAAAATGCTGACCGGATAAAACAGACGAGTAAACAGAAGCTGCATACGCCTAGAGCCTCAGAAAGCGACATCCTAGGTTTCGGGCAAAAATAACGACCGAAGGCGCAACCTAGACCGTGGGGCAACAAGCTGCGATTTAACCTCGATTGAAAAATGACGTTCATCAATTTATTGCCCTTTGCCAGAATAATTCAGGTCACAAAATGCTGTTTGCTCCGTATAAATACTAGGTTTGCACCAGCTTCATCTATTGGAGCCATGGTGGTTATTTATCTGGAAAGCGTAGCAAAAAATACGGCTACGCAATGGGTTGCCCGAGTGATACCTCCCGCACCTAATGGATTCGGCTTGCCGGGTGCTACTTATTTCATTGTTCCTCTTTCTACTTCCTATGATTCGTGTAGTTCTGACCGATGATCATGCTATCATCCGCGACGGCATTAGCTCCTTGCTGCGCGACGAGTCGGGCCTGGAGGTGGTCGGCGAAGCTGCCAACGGGCAGCAGTTGCTGGAGTTTCTGGAAACTGCTTCCGCCGACGTGGTTTTGCTCGACCTGAACATGCCCATTATGGATGGCTTTACGACCATCGGCCATCTGCGCCGCCTGCACCCGGAGGTGAAAGTGCTGGTGCTCTCCATGCTCGACCACGAGCGGTATGTGGCGCAGGCGTTGGAGGCGGGCGCCCTTGGCTACGCCCTCAAAAACACGGGCCGCTCGGAGCTGATTTATGCTATTTCGTCGGTGGCAAACGGGCATCAGTTTCTGTGCACGGCCATCGGGATGGCACTGCTGCGCCGCTTACAGACCTCGGAGCCAGTAACAAATAATGAAGCGCCCAAAGCCGGCATTCTTTCCAAGCGGGAGCTGGAGGTACTGCGCCTCATAGCCGAAGGCATGACCAACGCCGAAATTGCTGACAAGCTTTTCACCAGCAAGCGCACCATCGAAACGCACCGCCAGAATATCATCGAGAAAACCCAGGCCAAGAACACGGCCGCGCTCATCAAATACGCCGTCAGCAACGGGATGCTCAACGAGTAGCAACCTAGGTTGACACGCAAAGAAGCCGCGCGACATTGTGTCGCGCGGCTTTTTTGCGTTTGAAGAATGCCGGTCTATTTACGAGCCGGAGCGGCTTGCACGGTAGTAGGGGAGGTTGCTCCGGAAGCCGGCTGCACGCGGCCGGTCGGGGCCGCCGTCGGCTTGCCCTCGCCCAAATAAAAGCTAGGGTGCGGCGGCTGGTTGTAGCCCACGTTTTCGCGCGCCACGCCGAGGCGGTAGGCGGGGTCCTGCATCAGGGTCACGAAACGGTGCTCGGTGGGGATGGTGGTGGTGAAGATGAGCAGCTCCTGGTTGTTGGCGTTGCGCCAGATAACTTCCTCGCGCCAGTCGCCCAGCAGGTCGGCGCTGAGGCAGGGGTTGGCTTTGGTGCCGTTGTTGGAAGTCGCGCCCAGCGGGCCGCCATCCAGCAGCCGATCCAGCTTGCCGTTCTGGTAGTTCCACTTATCGATGTAGGTGCGGTCGAGCAGCTCGCGCAACAGGTCGCCATCCCACCAGATGCCGAAGTTGACGGAGCGCGGCGCCTCCCCGATGCGCTGGCCCTGGATGGTGCGCAAGCCGGTTTCGGGCGAGTTGGCCCACACTTCGGCACCTAGGTAGCGCGGGTCGATATCGGCGGCCATGCCGCGCCCGGCGTCCTGGCCTTTGTCGGCCGACCACAGAATCTTGCCGTTCGTAGCATCGTAGAGCGCGGCGCCCGGACCTAGCTCGTGGCCCGGAATCGGCTCTTCATTCTCGTGCACGCCCCAGGCTTCCAGGTCAGGCGTGGTGGGGTCGAAGTTGCTGACGTGCAGCGCATCACCGTGGCGCAAGCCGGTCGAAAACAAGCCTTTGCCGTTGTCGTCAACCACCATCGATCCGTACACGATTTCATCTTTACCGTCGAAGTCCACATCGTTCACGCTCAGGCCGTGGTTACCCATACCGGAGAATGGATTCTCGGCATTCTGCGAATCGAACACCCAGCGCGAAGTGAGCTTACCCTGACGCCAGTCCCAGGCGGCCAGCACCGTGCGACCGTAGTAGCCGCGGCACATCACTACGCTCGGGTGCACGCCATCGAGGTAGGCCACGCAGGCGAGCATTCGGTCGCTGCGGTTGCCGGTGTTGTCGTTGCCACCATTGCCCCCGATGCCACCCCAACCGTTGAGCGGGTCGCGGCCGGGCAGGTACGGCGTGGTAGCTAGCTCAGCGCCCGTCAGGCCGTTGAAGACGGTGAAGTACTCCGGCCCGGCCATGATCTTGCCATAGCGCCCGTCGCGCGGACCCGGTACCTGCACGCCATCGGTGGGCACCGTGAGCGAGCGATAATCTTTTTTAGCGTCGCCAATGACTTTGCCCCTGCCATCGAGGCTGCCATCGGCGGTTTTGCAGGCCACTTCCGCCTTGCCGTCGCCATCAAGGTCGTACACCATAAACTGCGTGTAGTGCGCCCCCGAGCGGATGTTCTTACCTAGGTTGATGCGCCACAGAAAGGTGCCGTCCAGCTTGTACGCATCCAGCAGCACCGGCCCGCTGAGGCCCGGCGAGCCGTTGTCTTTGGAGTTGGTGGGGTCCCATTTGAGGATGATTTCGTAGGTGCCGTCGCCGTCGAGGTCGGCTACGCTGGCGTCGTTGGCGTTGTACGTGTAGGTACTCACGTCGGGGCCGCTGCTCACAGTGCCGCCTTCGGGTTGGCGTAGCGGCACGCGCAAGAAGTTTTGATCCCATACAGGCGCTGCTTCGGGCTTGGCATCTTGTCCAGCCTTGGCCCCAACTAGCTGTACGGAATAGGAAACTGGTTCCGCGGCACTTGTTATCTTATCAAAACCATCAAGCCAGTTGGTAGAGGTGGTAATTGGTTGATTATTAACCTTAATGGTTTCACCGCCAGCCGTTTTGCGAAAGACGTTGAAGCTAGCTCCAGCCGGGTCCGAAGCCAGCAGCCGCCAGCTGACGAACACGCCAGCGCCCGGCCGTGCTACGGCCACCACGCCCCGACCTAGCTTTTCCATTTGCCGCGCGTTCGGTGCTTTGCTATTGCCAGGGCGGGCGTTCTGGCCGTGCGCGCTAAGTCCGGCAAATAAGCTGCTGATTACCAGGCTCGCACTCACGAGCTGACCAGATGACCGAAGCCGGCCAAAGAAGGAGAGGGGAAAATTCATGCGGTACTACGTCGTACTTAGTTTTAAAAACGAGCTAGACCTAGGTACGCCAGCCGGCTACCTAGGTCTGCTGCAATCGGCGTTGAGGAAGACTACTGTTTCACTACTTTTTGAACGTGGCTGCCCTCGCTGGTGCGGATGCTGATCAGGTACAAGCCGGGCCGCAGGGTTTCGCCCAGCACGGCTTCATCCTGCCCTTTGCCGCTGGCTAGCTTGCGGCCCAGCTGGTCGTGAATCTCGTAGGTAAAAGTGCCCTTTGCCTGCACCCGGAACGAGCCGGCCGAGGGGTTGGGGAAGATGGCAATACTGTTTGCCGCTTTCTGCTGCGCCGAGCCGGTAACCACGGGCATTCCTTCACCTAAGTAAAAGCTAGGATGCGGCGGCTGGTTGTAGCCCACGTTCTGCCAGGCAATGCTCAGGCGGTACTCGGGGTCCTGCATCAGGCTGGTAATGCGGTAGTTGGTGGGAGCAGTGGTGGTGAAGATGAGCAGCTCCTGGTTGTTGGTGTTGCGCCAGATAACTTCCTCGCGCCAGTCGCCCAGCAGGTCGCCGCTGAGGCTAGGTGTAGCTTTGGTGCCGTTGTTGGAAGCTCCTCCTAAAGAGGCCGAATTCAGCAGGGTGCCGAGGGTGCTGGTCTGGTAGTTCCACTTGCTGATGGTGGTGCCGTCCAGCAATTCCCGCTGCAAGTCGCCGTCCCACCACAGGCCGAAGTTGGCCGAGGAAGGCGCATTGCCGATCCGCACGCCCTTGGCCGAGCGCAGGCCGATGGTGCTGGAGCCGCCCCACACCTCGGCGCCCCAATAGCGCGGGTCGATGTCGGCGGCCATGCCGCGGCCTACGTCCTGCCCTGGGTCGCCCGACCACAGCACGGCGCCCGTGCGGGCGTTGTACATGGCCACGCCAGGGCTGTTTTCGTAGCCCGGCAGCGACACTTCGTTTTCGTGAATACCCCACACTTCCAGGTCGGGCGTGCTAGGGTCTAGGTCGCTGACGTGCAGCGCGTCGCCGTGGCGCAGGCCCGTGGTGAACAAGCCCTGGCCGTTGTCGTCGACCACCATCGAGCCGTACACGATTTCATCTTTGCCGTCAAAATCTACGTCGGCCACGCTCAGGTTGTGGTTGCCCATACCGGAAAACGGGTTCGTCCGGTTCTGCGAATCGAACACCCAACGCGAGGTGAGCTGCCCGTTGCGCCAATCCCAGGCGGCCAGCACCGAGCGGCCGTAGTAGCCGCGGCACATCACTACGCTAGGGCGTACGCCGTCGAGGTAGGCTACGCAGGCCAGCATCCGGTCGCTGCGGTTGCCGGTGTTGTCGCTATTACCGTTGCCACCTACGCCGCCCCAGCCATCCACCGGGTCGCGGCCGGGGATGTAGGTGGTGGTAGCTAGCTCGGCGCCGGTCAGGCCGTTGAAGACGGTGAAGTACTCGGGCCCGGCCATGATTTTGCCGTAGCGGGCATCGCTGGTGGTGGGCACCAACACGCCATCGGTGGGCACCGTGAGCGAGCGCCAGTCTTTGGTGCCATCCCCGATTATTTTGCCGGTGCCATCCCGGCTGCCGTCGGCGGTCTTGCAGGCTACTTCGGCCTTGCCGTCGCCATCGAGGTCGTACACCATAAACTGCGTGTAGTGCGCCCCCGAGCGGATGTTGTTACCTAGGTCGATGCGCCACAGCCGCGTGCCATCCAGCTTGTAAGCGTCCAGGATCGTTGGGCCGGAAAGGCCCGCCGAGGCGTTGTCGCGGGAGTTGCTGGGGTCCCACTTCAGCACGATTTCATAGGTGCCGTCGCCGTCGAGGTCGGCTACAGAGGCATCATTCGGGCTGTAGGTGTAGGCGCTGGTGTTGGTGCCGCTGCTCACGGTACCGCCGGCGGGGCGTTGCAGGGGTACGCGCAGGAAGCCTTCGTTCCACACCGCAACCGGCGCCGAAGCGGCCTGGCTGCCGCCGCCATTTTGCAGCGGACGCACAAAGTACTTGGGCGCCTGCGTCAGGTCGGCCGCTTCATCGACCCAGTTGGTGGCGGCGGTAAGGGGGGCGCTGTTCAGCTTCACGGGTGCGCTGGTACCTACCTGCCGAAACACATCGAAGCTCACCCACTGCGCATCGTTCTTTAGGAGGCGCCAGCTGATAAACACTTTGTTATCAGCTTGCTTAACGGCTACTACACCGCGGTCCAAAGCTTCCATCTGCCGGTTAGTTGTAGCAGCGGCGTTAGGCTTGGTTTGGGCAAAGGTCACGCCCGAGCCGCCGAGCAAGCTGGCCGTCAGTAGCGCATAGCTTATGGCACGGCGGTAGCAGCGCCGCCGCTCTAGTGCCGATAGTGGGTTGGTTGGGAAAAGAAAAGCTGTTTTCATAAGGATGGGTTTGGAGGTGGAGGAAAAGGGAAGGCAGCGTGGAAAGCGTATCCGACAGCGGAAGCTAGGTTGCGCGTAAGCTAGCTGGCAGCTACTGCCTGATATTCAATTCAATGTATCCTCCTTCTCTCCGCCTACCCTCCTGTAGACTGCCGCTCTGCTAGGCAAATCGTCATCTTGGTATAGAGCAACTACCTCGCTAAGGCTAGGTCGTTTTGTGCCAGCTAGGCTCTACCGATGTGCCGCCCCGGTAGGGCTGAGTTGTCTATTCTGCAACATTGAGTTGAAAGCCTGAAAAACACAGCTGCGGCATCGTTGGCGTATGGTGCCAACGATGCCGCAGCTCTAATAGAAATCTAGGTTCTAGCTAAACCTAGGTCAGGAAGCCAGGTAGTTGCCGTAGCCTACAATCATCGTGGATAGCACCACCGTCAGAATGCCGAGCGATACGGTGCGCATGGTAGCACGGTTGGCGCCCCGCCACTCGTGCAGGTAGATGCCCCACATCGAGCTGAACGCAATAATGAAGGCCATGTGCAGCGTCCAGCCCGAGAAGCGGTAAACGCCCAGCTTGGTGTCGCCCATGCCGTAGAAGAAGAATTGGAAGTACCACAGGGTGCCTGCCATGGCGCAAAACAGGATGTTGCGCAGGGCCGGATACGACGGATTGAGATAGTCGCTGTAGGTGCGGTTTTTCAGGTTCAGGTAGAGGCACCACACGGCGTTGGTCGTAAGGCCGCCAAGTAGAATCACCACCAGAATAGCGTTGTTTTTATAGAGTGGGTCGGCGCCCTGCTGCACGGCCAGGTCGGCAATCTTTTGCCCGGCCTCTAGCCCGAAGGCGAAGCAGGCGCTCATGATGCCCGAAAACACCGCCACCATCAAGCCTTTCCGCAGGTCGTATTCAGCAATCGACTCGCTTTTCTGTTCGGCCGACATTGATTTCTCCTTCATGATACCGGCCCGGCTGCAAATCAGAATGCCAACCAGACACACGAGCAGCCCCAGCAGCGTCACTTGCCCGGAGGTGGTACTCAAGAGTTGAACGATCGTGCCGCCCCAGATGGGTGGTACCAGCGTACCGACCAACGCGCACAGCCCCATGATGACGGCCATCCCCAACGACAAACCTAGGTAGCGCATACCGAGCCCGAACGTCAGCCCACCAAAGCCCCAGAGCACGCCCCAGAAATACACCCAGAACAGCGTTGTGCTGTCCGTCTGGTGCAGCACCTCCGTCAGGTTAGGAATGGTCAGGAAGCCCAGGAGCCACGGAACTATCAGCCACGATACAATGCCGCCCACCAGCCAGTAGCTTTCCCACGACCAGCCCTTCACCTTCTTATAAGGTAGGTAGAAACTGCCGGAGGCAAAGCCGCCCAAAGCGTGAAAAAGAACTCCCAGAAATACAGCCATAGTGGTAAGGATTTTAGACAAACTTGCTTTACTCGTTGCGTTGCACTGTCCTGTTCTCTCCTGACTTCGAAAAGTGCCGTAAATAAGCCCGCTCCTGCTGGCCGTAGCTCCGGGCAAATCTATATTTTCCTCGGGGAAGCAGGAGAGTGCAGGAGGTTAGCGGTTGTAGCATAAGCGTAATTTGTTTCAAAGCACATCCAAGCCATCCGTTATTGTTTCCGGTACATCAACTGAAGCACACGCATATGAATCAAACGTCAACCTTTCAGCACGTCAGCTACTTGTGGGACGAGGCCAAAGCGGCTGAACTGGCCGGCGATGAGGTCGCCCTTTTTATTTATCGCTCCAACCTGCTCGGTGCCGACCTGCGCCTGACCAACTACGCCGGTGGCAATACATCCTGCAAAATCACGGAAGCCGACCCGCTGACCGGTGAGCCGACGGAGGTGATGTGGGTGAAAGGCTCGGGTGGCGACATCGGCACGCTGACCAAGGCGGGCTGCGCCACGCTCTACGTAGAGAAGCTGCACGCGCTGAAAAACCGCTACCGCGGTCTGGAAAACGAAGACGAGATGGTGGGCTTGTTCAACCACTGCCTGTTCGATCCGAAATCAGCCGCGCCGAGCATCGATACGCCCCTACACGGCCTGCTGCCCTTCAAGCACATCGACCACCTGCACCCCGACGCGCTGATTGCCATTGCGGCCAGCAAAGACGGCGAGCAGATTATGAAAGAAATCTGGGGGGACACGATGGGCTGGCTGCCCTGGCAGCGCCCCGGCTTCGACCTAGGTCTGCAACTAGAGAAAATTGTTCAGGAGAACCCGCAGCTGCGCGGCGTGATTCTGGGCGGCCACGGCCTGTTTACCTGGGGCAACACCAGCTACGAGTCGTACATGAACACGCTGGAAGTCATTGAGATGGCTGCCACGTACCTGGAGGCCAACTACGGCAAAAAGGCTCCCGTGTTCGGTGGCGTGAAGCTGGCGAATGGCCCCGACGAGGCCACCCGCAAGCGCCTGGCAGCCGATGTGATGCCCGTGCTGCGCGGTTTGGCTTCGAGCCAGCGTCGCATGCTAGGTCACTACACCGACGATGCGCGCGTGCTGGAGTTTGTAAACTCCAACGATCTGCCGCGCCTCGCCCAGAAAGGTACCAGCTGCCCCGACCACTTCCTGCGCACCAAGATTCGTCCGCTCGTACTCGATGCCGAGACGATGAAAGGCGACGCGGCCAGCGTAAAAACCTACCTGGAAGGTCAGTTTGAAGCCTACCGTCAGGATTATGCTGCTTACTACGAGCGCAGCAAGCACGCCAACTCACCGGGTATGCGCGACGCAAATCCGGTTATCATTCTGTGGCCTGGCGTGGGCATGTTCAGCTTCGCCAAAGACAAGCAGACCGCCCGCGTAGCCGCTGAGTTCTACACCAACGCCATCAACGTAATGAAGGGCGCGGAGGCCGTATCCGAATACCTAGGTCTGCCCGAGCAGGAAGCCTTTGATATCGAGTACTGGCTGCTGGAAGAAGCCAAGCTTCAGCGCATGCCCAAGCCCAAGAGCCTGTCGGGCCAGATTGCCTATGTAACGGGCGGCACCGGCGGCATCGGCAAAGCTATCTGCGAAGTGCTGCTGCAAAACGGCGCCTGCGTGGTAGCCGTCGACCGCGACCGGTTGGAGGAAACTCAAACCGAACTGCGTCAGAAATACGGCAAAGACTCGGCCCTATCAGCCCGCATCGACGTGACGGATGCCGAGAGCATTGCGGAGTCGCTGCGCCAGGGCGTGTTGCAGTTCGGCGGCGTCGACATCGTCGTGAACTGTGCTGGTCTGTCCATCTCGAAACCGCTGGCCGACACCACGCAAGCCGACTGGGATATTCTGAATGATGTGCTCGTGAAAGGCCAGTTCCTGGTAAGCCAGGAAGCCGTAATCATCCAGCGCAAGCAAAAGCTAGGTGGCGACATCGTGAACATTGCCAGCAAAAACGGCCTGGTAGCCGGCCCGAACAACGTAGCTTACGGCACGGCAAAAGCAGCCCAGCTGCACATGTCGCGTCTGCTGGCCGCCGAGCTAGGTCCGGATAAAATCCGGGTGAACACCGTGAACCCCGACGCCGTGCTGCGCGGCAGCAAGATCTGGGAAGGCGACTGGGCCGCTGGTCGGGCCAAAGCCTACGGTATTGCAGTGGAAGATCTGCCCCAGCACTACGCCAAGCGCACGTTGCTCGGCGAAGAGGTGCTGGCCGAAGACATTGCCAAAGCTGTGCTCGTGTTCGTCGATGGCTCACTGGCCAAATCGACCGGCAACGTGCTCAACGTGGATGGCGGTGTAGCTATGGCGTTCGTTCGCTAGCAACCTAGGTTATCCAAATTCAGAAAGGCCGACTATGCTACATAGTCGGCCTTTTTTGTTGCCTTTTCTTGGATAAAGCTAAGTTCTGCGGCTACCGCCAAGTAGGATTGCTTAACCGTTTGAGCAGCCTAGGTTAAGCAAAATCGAGCTTATAAGGCTATAATAAGCGGCTTGCAAAAGCCTTTTTGGCAACGTTCCCGACAACGATTGCACGATTATTTCCCTTGTTCCCTTTTAAATATGCACCTGTTTAGGTAAGTTTTGTGACGATTAACCAGCTCGTCAGTTCTTCTAAACTAGGTTCTGACTTAGAAAAACCCTAAAAGCACAATGATTCCGTAAGTTGATTTCTTCTTCTCCCGGACGAAGGCATCATTTCCTAGTTTCCTCAACTTATGCAATCGTTTTCACTAGTATGTACAAGCTGCAGTTTAAGCCTTTCGATAAGACACCGAAGTACAAACAGATTGTGCAATCCGTTATTACGGACATCGAGCGAGGCATTCTGAAGAAGGGCGACCAGCTGCCTTCCATCAGTGAGTTAAGCTCGGAGTACTACCTGGCGCGCGATACCGTGGAGAAGGCATATCGGGAGCTGCGGGAGCGGGGCTTCTCGACTTCCGTGCAGGGCAAAGGCTACTACGTGCAGGCAGATGATGCAGTGAAAATCAAGGTGTTATTGATTTTCAACAAGCTCAGCTCCTACAAGAAGATCATCTACTACGCCTTCATTAAGGCGCTTGGCGACCGGGCCACAGTTGATTTGCAGATTCATCACTACAGCGCCCGGCTGTTCCAGGAGATAATGGAGAAGAACCTGGGTAAGTACAATTACTATGTGGTGATGCCGCACTTCACGCAGGACCTGGACAAGGTTGATTTTCGCAAAGTGCTGAACATGATTCCGGCTGATGAGCTAGTGTTGCTGGATAAAGATATTCCTGAAGTCAAGAACGACCACCTGACTGTATATCAGGATTTTGACAAAGATATCTTCGGAGCTCTGGAGGGTTTGCAGGACTTGCTAGCGAAGTACCATCGCTTGGTACTTGTGCTGCCCAGCGACGGTAACTACCCGGTCGAAATTGCCTGGGGTTTCCGTACGTTCTGTATTAACTATAAAAAGGAGTTTACGGTGAAGGAAAACGCCATGAACGAGGTGCTGCAAGCTGGTACTGCGTACGTCGTAGTAGAAATCAGTGACTTAGCGGAGTTGATTAAGAAGGTGCGCCAAACAAGCTACCTGCTAGGTCGCGAAATCGGCGTCATCTCCTTCAATGAAACGACCTTGAAGGAAGTGATGGGCATCACCGTCATCACCACCGACTTCGAGGCCATGGGCCGCACCGCCGCCGAGAAGCTGCTGGCCAAGGAGCACTGCAAGGTGAAAAACCCCTTCTACACTATCCGTCGCGGCTCACTTTAGGAAGTGTTGAGTTTTGAATGTTGAGTGTTGAATTGAGAGCGGGTTTTAAGCTTTTTGGTTGGGCCATGCTGAACCGCTAACAAGCCTCATTCTGGAGTAGGCGAACCTAGCCCTGGCGGGGCCGCATATTGGTAGAAACCAATGCTCTAGCAGAACCAAGCCCCAGCGGGGCGGCACCTAGGTTTGAACAACCGGTGTCGCCCCGCTGGGCTTAGTTGTTTTTATGGGATTTCTGCTACCGATGTTCCGCCCCGCTGGGGCTAGCGCAACCTAGGTTCCGAAAGTTCTTGAGCAGCAAATTCCAACACGTTATAAGGTGTGTAGATGAGCAGCAATTAATTCAACCTTCAGCACTCAACCTTAAACCGTCAAACCCAACCTTCAAAACTCAACACTTCCAACCGGGCAGGAGAGTTCAGAACAGTTTGGGCGGGTTGGGGCGCTATTTTGCTTAACGAAATTCCGATTTTGTGTAAGCCCCGGCGGCTAGCTCATTGCTCTTACCTCACCCCAACCCGGACCCCCATGATACCTGATCAGCGAATCCACGATCTTAATCAGTCGTTGCTGGCTAACCACCAGTTTCAGCTCAATTACGTTACCGATTTATTAGGCCGCCGTCAGCTGGATGCTCAGGATATCATCCGGCAGATTGTTGATTTTCAAGTAGCTATTCCGAGCTGGGCGCTTGGTACGGGTGGCACGCGCTTCGGGCGCTACCCGTCGGGCGGTGAGCCCCGCAGCCTGGAAGAAAAGATTGAGGATGTAGGCTTGCTACACCGCCTCAACGGCTCGTCGAACTCGATTTCGCTGCATATTCCGTGGGACATTCCGCAGGACATTCCGGCTCTGGAGCAGCAGCTGCGCGAGCAGAAGCTGGTGATTGACTCGGTGAACTCCAACACCTTCCAGGACCAGAAAGAGCAGCCGTATTCCTATAAATTTGGCTCTTTGCTGCACACGGAAGAAGCCACGCGCCAACAGGCCATTCAGCACAACATCGACTGCATTGGCTACGGCAAGCAGCTAGGTGCCAAGGTGCTGACTGTATGGCTCGCCGACGGCTCCAACTTCCCCGGCCAGCAGCACTTCCGCCAGGCATATCAGCGCACCGCCGACTCGCTGGCTTCTATCTACGAAGCCATGCCGTCCGACTGGACCATGCTGATCGAGTACAAGCCCTACGAGCCGCACTTCTATTCGATGGTAATCCCCGATTGGGGTACGTCGTATGCGCTCAGCCAGGCGACCGGCAAAAACGCGCAGGTGCTCGTTGACCTAGGTCACCACTTGCCGAACACCAACATCGAGCAGATTGTGGCGCGTCTGCTGCACTTTGGCCGCCTCGGTGGCTTCCACTTCAACGGCTCCAGCTACGGCGACGACGACCTGACGACTGGCAGCAGCAAGCCCTTCCAACTCTTCCTGATTTTCAACGAATTGGTAGATGGCAAGCTAGATCAGGCGGTGAACAACCCAGCCGTGGCGTACATGATTGACGCCAGCCACAACACCAAAGATCCGCTAGAGGACTTGTTGCAGTCGGTGAATAGCATCCTGACCAGCTACGCGAAAGCCCTGATTGTAGACCGTGCTACGTTGCGCGACGCCCAGTTGAACAACGACGTGGTGAAAGCCGAAGAAATCCTGCGCGACGCCTTCCTGACAGATGTGCGGCCCCTGGTGATGGAAGCTTACCGGCAGAGCGGCGGCGCTTTGGACCCCATTGCTGCCTACCGCGCCGAACGCATCCGCGAGCAGCTGATTCAGCGCCGGGGCAAACTCAGCGTTTCGACTGGTCTGTGATGAAGAAAAAATCTATCTACGCCGTCTTCGATGTTGGCAAGACCAACAAGAAGGTTATTCTCTTCGACGAAGATCGGCAGATCATCGAGGAAAAGCAGCACATCTGCCAGGAGGCCGCGGATGAGGATGGTTTTGCCTGTGAAAGCCTGCCCCGCCTGACGCAGTGGGTACAAACGCACTGGTACGACCTGCGCCACAATCCGCACTACGCCCTGAAAGGCGTCAACTTTACGGCGTACGGGGCTAGCTTCGTGCACCTGGGGGCCGACGGGAAGCCGGTGCTGCCGCTGTATAACTACCTCAAGCCCATGCCCGAGCAGTACGCGGAGCAGTTCTACGCGTCGCTGGGGCAAACGCCCGAGGAGTTTGCGGCTGATACCTGCTCGCCCAGGCTAGGTATGCTCAACTCGGGCTTGCAGCTGTATTGGCTCAAATATGCCAAGCCGGAGCAATTCGCTCAGATTCAGACCTCACTGCACTTGCCGCAGTACTTATCGTACCTGATTTCGGGCGAAAAGTACAGCGACTACACGTCCGTGGGATGCCATACGGCGCTCTGGGATTTCCGCAACAAGCGCTACCACGATTGGGTGCAGCGCGAAGGCATCGAGGAAAAGCTAGCTCCGCTGATCAAGGATTCGGTGGCGTCGGTGGTCGATGGTATTCTGGTGGGGGTGGGGCTGCACGACAGCTCGGCGGCGGTGCTGCCGTACTTGCAGCAGCAAACCGAACCGTTCCTGCTCGTCTCGACCGGAACGTGGTCGGTGACGCTGAATCCTTTCAACCGGGAGCCGCTCACGCCGGAGCTGCTGGAGCGCGACTGCCTGAGCTACCTGTCGCCGCAGGGGCAGATGACGAAAGCATCGCGGGTGTTCTTCGGGCGCGAGCACGACTACCAGGTGGCACGCATCGCGGAGCACTTCCACGTGCAGCCCGATTTCTTCCACTCGTGGGTGCTGGCCCGGCCGTACGACGCGGCTTCGCACAGCTTCAAGCCCGCTTGCATGACGGGCACGGGGCCGTTCCCGCACCAACCAGCGGAGGAGTGGGACATCACCGGCTTCCACACCGCCGGCGACGCCTATCAGCACCTCATTCACGGCCTGCTTGATATCCTGACGACATCGATCAACTTAATTCGGCAGGATGAGAAAACGATTTACGTCGATGGTGGTTTTGCTCGTAACCCGCTGTTTATGCAGGTGCTAGGTTGGAACTTCCCCGATGTGAAAATCCAGACGTTGGAGGTGCCTCAAGCTACCGCCATGGGCGCGCTGATTCATCTGGAGCAAGGCGAGGCGTGGAAGAAAACGCAGTTGTTGTTTTCGTAAAATCGATAGTATACAGAACGTCATGCTGAGCTTGTCGAAGCATCTCTATCGCAGTAGTAATTAAGCTACTTGGGCGGTAGAGATGCTTCGACAAGTTCAGCATGACTAATGCTTTTGACGGCTTCAGAAGCCAAGAACGAACGAATGAAAGTAGGGCTGTTTATTCCTTGTTACGTCGATCAGTTTTACCCGCAGGTGGGCATTGCAACCCTCCAGCTGCTGGAAAAGCTAGGCGTGAAGGCTCATTTCCCGAAGCAGCAAACCTGCTGTGGTCAGCCGATGGCCAACAGCGGCTGCGAGCAGGATGCTATTCCGGTGTACCACAACTTCGTGGACACTTTTCAGGACTACGACTATGTGGTGGGGCCGGCGGGGAGCTGCGTGTACCACGTCCGGAAGCACTTCAATATCATCGACCAGACCCCGAAAGTGGAGCACGTTCGCGAGAATACGCGCGAGCTGTTCGACTTCCTTATCAACGTGCTAGGTGTAACGGATATTCCGGGCTCGTTTCCGTATAAGGTCGGCTTGCACCTGAGCTGCCACGGTCAGCGCGGCCTGCACCAGGCCAATGAATCGGAGATGACGCCCGTGCGCGACGGGCAGCTGAAGCGCTTGCTGACCTCAATGAAGGGGCTGGAGTTTACCGAGTTGGACCGCAACGACGAGTGCTGCGGTTTCGGCGGCACGTTCTGCGTATCGGAAGCGGGTATTTCGGCCCGCATGGGGCAAGACCGGGTGAAAGACCACGTACGCAACGGCACCCAGGTGCTCACCGGCGGCGACATGTCGTGCCTGATGCACCTGGAAGGCATAATTCGCCGCGGAAAGCTGCCGATCAAAGTGATGCACGCAGCCGAAATCCTAAACGGAGCAATCCTATAATGTTGAATTTTGAGTGTTGAGTGTTGAAGTATAACGCTGAATAGTAAAGCCTTATCTAGCTGCTGTTCGACGTCTCATATCATTTAATACCTAGCATTCAACACTTGACATTCAACACTCAACATTTCCAAAATGAGCCATTCGCAACGTTCCGATATTTTTCTGCTCGATGCCGAGCGCACGACCTGGCACGACGAAACGCTGTGGTTTGTGCGCCAGAAGCGCGACAAAGCGGTGTATGCGCTGCCTGAGTTTCAGGACTTGCGCGAGCTAGCTTCGCAGATCAAGAACCACACGCTCAGCAAGCTCGATCATTATCTGGTTCAGTTTGAGGAAGCTGCCACGCGCAACGGCGTGCAGGTGCACTGGGCCGCCGATGCGGCTGAGCACAACGCTATTGTCTTGGGCCTCATCCGGAAGCACAACGCCACCCGCGTGGTGAAAAGCAAGTCAATGCTGACGGAAGAGTGCCACCTGAATCCGCACCTGATCAAGAACGGGATTGAGGTAATCGACACGGACCTGGGGGAGCGGATCATTCAGATGCGCGAGGAGGCCCCTAGCCACGTCGTGCTGCCGGCCATTCACCTGAAAAAGGAAGACGTGGGCGACACGTTCCACATCCACCTAGGTACCACCAAGGGCAACAACGACCCCCAGCAGCTCACCGAGGCCGCGCGCCAACACTTGCGCGAGAAGTTTCTGGCGGGTGAAGTCGCCATTTCGGGCGTCAACTTCGCCATTGCCGAAACGGGTAGCGTGGTGGTGTGCACCAATGAAGGCAATGCCGACCTAGGCGTAAATCTGGCCAAGGTGCACATTGCCTGCATGGGCATGGAAAAGCTGATTCCGCGCCTCTCCGATCTGAGCGTGTTCACGCGCGTACTCACGCGTAGCGCTACAGGTCAGCCGGTTACGACGTACACCTCGCACTTCACGAAGCCTGCGCCCGGCAAGGAAATGCACATCGTGATTGTGGATAACGGCCGGACCAAGCAGCTAGGTCGCCCCGACTTCAGGGCGTCGCTGAAGTGCATCCGGTGCGGAGCCTGCATGAACACCTGCCCCGTGTACCGACGCAGCGGCGGCCACAGCTACGATTTCACCATTCCGGGCCCGATTGGCGCGATTCTCTCGCCCAACATCGACATGCGCAAGCACGCATCGTTGCCGTTTGCCTCCACGCTGTGCGGCTCCTGCACCGATGTGTGCCCAGTGAAGATTGACATTCACACGCAGCTGTATAAGTGGCGGCAGGTGTTGGCTGCTGAGGGCGAGATTCCCGCCAGCAAAAAGTGGAGTATGCGCCTGCTGAGCAGCGTATTATCTCGGCCGGGCATGTACGGGCTAGGTGGCAAAATGGCCCGCCAAGGCTTGCGTTTCCTGCCCCACGGCCTCACGCACGCCAAAGGCTACAACCCCTGGGCCATTGCCCGCGAGCTGCCAGAGCCGCCCAAGCAGAGCTTCCGCGAGTGGTACGAACAGCAGCAAAAGGTGAAATAGTGAGGTGGTGGACTGGTGAGTTGTCGTTTGGGCGACGAACTACGAATCCACTATTTCACCATTTCACTATCTCACCACCTCACCATTTCACCATGAGTAACTCACGCGAGAAAATTCTGGCCGCCGTCAAGGCGAATCAGCCCGAGGAGCTGCCGCTGCCCGACGTGCCCGCTTTCACCGGTGATGGTTCGCTGGAAAAGTTTACAACGATTCTGGAAGGTATCGGTGGCAAAGTGGTGCCCATTCGAGGCATTACGCACTTGGATGTGGTTGTCCAGGAGCTGTTCCCGACCGATGAGCGGGTGGCTTCTACGCTCATGGCCTCCAGCGTGTTAGTAGATGCGCAAACGCCGATTGAAGTGCTAGCGGCCGTGGATATAGCGGTGCTACAGGGCGAGTTTGGCGTAGCCGAAAACGGCACGATCTGGCTGCCCGAAGCCAATATGCTGAACCGCGCGCTGCCCATGATTACCCAGCACCTGGTGCTGGTGCTTGACCACAAGCAGATTGTGCCGACTATGCACCAGGCCTATGCCAAGCTAGGTTCCGTCGGCGACTATGGCATTTTCCTGGCGGGCCCTTCCAAAACGGCTGATATTGAGCAGTCATTGGTAATTGGGGCTCACGGCGCGCGTAGCCTGACGGTGCTGCTGGTGTAGAATGTCGGCCTAAGCTACCTTAAAAGGCCATCATGCTGAGCCAATTGAAGCATCGTGCGTGCAGTGGTTGCACGATGTAGAGACGCAACAGTTGAAGTCTCCTCGTTGAACGACCGGAACCATGCTAACTTAGGTCAACAACGTCAGCAACGAGGAGACTTCAACTGTTGCGTCTCTACATTGTGCTGGGTCTACAACGGAGCGGTAAAGATGCTTCGACAAGCTCAGCATGACGGTTTAAATGAGAAGGAGCCGTGACCTAGCCCTATGCCTTCAATCGTAATAGCTCTGCCACAACCTTTTGAATAGAGGCTAGGTCGATGGCCGGGCAAGCGCCCAGGTCGTCGGACCACGTAGCCTGGGGCTCGACGAAGCCGAATAGGGCACGCGTAAAGCGCGGATAAAGCAGTTGCCCGATCAAGGCTTGGGCCAGGTGCTGGCCTTCTTCGGTGCCCACGGCGAGTCGTTCGCTCAGAAACAATGCTACTCGCGCTTGCACGTTCTCAAATACTGCCTCGTGCAGGCGCACCGTTCCCTGCGGAAACCGTTCGGCCTCGGCGATACCTAGCCGGCACAGGCGCAGAGGCCGGCTCGACAGCACATTTTCGAGAAAGCGGCCGCAAAACAGCACCAGCGCTTCTACCGTGTCCCGAGCATAGTCGGCCGGCGATTTCAAGTAGTCGAGCTGCAACTCCAGTACTAAGTCGAATACGGCCAGAAACAGGTTTTCCTTGTTGACAAAGTGCGCATAAAGCGTGCGTTTGGTTGTGCCCGCGTGCTCGGCAATCTGGTCCATTGACGCACGCTCGAAGCCGGCTTCCAGGAACACGCTCTTGGCGGCAAATAGCATCTGTTGCCGAAGCTCGGCACCACGTTTAGCCATACTGGTTTTGTGCTGAATAAGAAGCTAGCCCTTCCCGCAAGTAAAAGTAGGCAGCTTTGGGTTCAGCTAGGCAGCTAACCCACGTTGCAGAGTCGGTAAGTAGCCTCGTCAGGAGCTAGGTCACTTAATTATTTGTGCTGATGGTATTAAGTATACTATACTGTATAGTATACTTGCGTCTGTAAACCAAACTACCGCACGTATGAAAGTTGTAGTAACAGGCTCGCTGGGAAACATCAGCAAGCCATTGACCCAGGAGTTGATTCAAAAAGGCCAGGCCGTCACGGTCATCAGCAGCAAGCCGGAGAAGCAGCACGACATTGAAAACCTAGGTGCCACGGCGGCAATTGGCTCCGTGGAAGACGCTGATATTTTGACGTCTGCCTTTGTCGGGGCTGATGCAGTGTATGTGATGGTGCCGCCTAATTTTGGTGCCACCGATATGCGCGCCTATTACCAGCGCGTTGGCCAGAGCTACGCGCAAGCCATTCGGCAGGCTGGAGTTCGGCGGGTGGTGCACCTCAGCAGCTGGGGCGCGCACCTGGCGGAAGGCACCGGCGTCATCCTAGGCTCGCACGATGTGGAAGGCATCTTGAATGAATTACCCGGCGTTGCTCTTACGCATCTGCGCCCTACTTCCTTCTATACCAACTTGTTCGGCTTTGTTGGGAAGATAAAAGGAGCAGGGTTTATAGGGGCCAACTACGGCGGTGAGGACAAGGTAGCCATGGTGCACTACCGCGACATTGCTGCCGCTGCGGCCGAAGAGCTAACGACGCCCGCTGCCCCCGGCCAGCAGGTGCGCTACGTGTCCAGCGACGAGTGCACCTGCAACGAAGCCGCGCAGATCCTGGGTGCCGCTATCGGCAAGCCTGATTTGCAATGGATAACCCTGACGGATGCGCAGATGCAGGAGAACCTGGAAAAGAACGGCGTGCCGGCTCCCGTCGCCGCGGCGGTTGTGGAGCTGTACGCCAGCATTCACAGCGGCAAGCTGGGCGAGGAGTATGAGCGACATAAGCCCACGATGGGCAAGGTCAAGCTAGCCGATTTCGCCAAGGAGTTTGCGGCTGCTTTTTAAGAAGGAGGGAAGCGGTTTGGCACCACAGTAGCACGGAACGGATTTCCGCGCTACACAACCTAGGTTAAAAAAAGAGGCTGCCCCAAGATGAGGCAGCTTCTTCGTTTTTGCATGAAAAAATGGGTGCGCTACTGCTTTAGCTCCGCGCTGTTCTGGATGGCGACGGGCGCGCCGTCGGCCGATTTGATGTCGATGTTTTTAAGCGTCCAGCCTTTGGTGTAGTTGATGGTGCCCGCTTTGTTGGCCGTAATAGCTAGGTCGTCGAAGGAGAAGTTTTCGAGGATGGAGTTGGGCAGACCGACAGCCCGGATGCCGATCTTGGCATTCTGCACCTTGAGCCGCGCCACGCGCACATTGCGGTAGTGCGGCAGGCCACGCTCGGGCTCCACCTTCATCAGCATGGTTTTCCAGTAGGGCGGGGCCGTGTCGAGGGAGTAGCCGGCGGGCAGCTCGGAGTAGCTGTAGCTCGGGTTCCAGTTCATTTCGACTTCTACCGCCGAGCCCACGCCATCCATTGCTACGTCCTCAAACACAATATCTTCCACGGTGCCGCCGCGCGTGAGGGCCGACTTAATGCGCAGCCCGGCCGAGGTGCCTTTGGCCTTGAGATTGTGCGCGAAAATGTGGCGAATGCCGCCGGAAGTCTCGCTGCCGCAGGTAACCAGGCCCGCACCGGCGCCCGCCACACAGTCGCGGATGACGACGTACTCGGTGGGGCGATTCACGCGCAGGCCGTCCCAGTCGCGGCCCGATTTAAGGCAGAAGTTGTCGTCGTTGCAGTCGATGTCGCAGTTCTGCACCAGCACGTAGGAGCTGGAGTCGATGTCGATGCCGTCGGTGCTAGGTCCGTGCCCGCCGATGTTGTTGCGGATGGTGAGCCCGTCGGCCGTCACGTTTTTGGAGTACAGAATGTGTACCGTCCAGAAGCCGGCGCGTTGCAGCGTAATGCCCTTGAGCGTGACGTTGCTGGCATTGGAAACGAGCAAAGTGCGCGGGCGCTTGGCATCATAGTCGACAATCCAGCGCAGGCCCTTCGGCTCATATTCTTTGCGCAATGCCCAATACGCATCCCAGAACACCTTGCCTTGCCCATCCACGGTGCCCTGTCCGGTGATGGCGACGTTATCCTGATCCAGAATATTGAGCAGGGCCGCGGGCCACTTCATCTCGATACCGGCCACGCGGGTCTGGATTTCGGGGTAGTCTTTGAGGTTCTCGCTACCTAGGATGGTCACGCCTTTATCGATTTGCAGCGTGACGCCTTTCTTCAGGAACAGCGACCCGGTAACATATTGCCCCGGTTCGAAGGTGACGATGCCGCCCTTCTTCGCGGCCGCATCAATGGCCGCCTGAATGGCTTGCGTGTTCAGCGTTTTGCCGTCGCCGACGGCTTTGTATTTGCCAACCGGGAAAATGGCTTTGCTGGTCGGCGTTGTTTTGGCGCCCACTTGCTTGACCCAGGCCGGCGAGTCGGCGGGCTGAACGAAGGTGCTTAGCCAGGTAAGAAGTAGTAAGAGAAACGAAAAGAGCAGCGGCATGCGGTAAATGATCAGGTAAGAGAAAAGCTAGGGTAGGAGCGAGGCGACAAAGACTAGAAGCAATTGAAAAACAACGGGCAGTTCGTCAGAACTGCCCGTTGCACTGTTAGCCTTAGTAGCCAGCGTTCTGTTGCCAGAAGCCAGGGTTAATCTGAAGTTCCTGCAACGGAATCGGATAGAGCAGGTCATGCTCATCGAGCTGGCGAGTGAGCTTGATGCCGTTGTCTTTGATGAACTGGTTCATGACGGGAATCGCGCGGCCCGTGCGCACCAGATCGTGCCAGCGGATGCCTTCAGCGGCAAACTCCCAGCGCCGCTCACGCTCCAGCGCCAGGCGGAAATCCTCTTTCGACATGGATGCCAAGGCGGGCACCTTGGCGCGGGTCCGGATGCGGTTGAGGATGGACAGGGCCTGAGCGGGCACCTGCCCACCGGCTTCTTCGTTCAGCACTTCGGCGTACATCAGCAGCACGTCTTCCACCCGAATGATGGGGAAGTTGTTCGGGTAGTCGCGCTGACCGGTAGGAGCGGTGGTGCCTTTTTCCAGGAACTTGGTAAACTGGCTGCGGCCTGATCTGGCGTTAGTCTTGGTGTCGACGTAGCTAGAATCAAGGGTTGCTGCCTTACGCGTGTCAGCCTTTGGCCATAGAGGACCTGTATATAAGTTCGGGTTGATCGTCGCATCGGGGCCGAAAGGTTGGTAGGCCGACCACTGCGACGGGAACTGAAACGCTTGGTCGGAAGGAACCTGGCTGCCCAGGCCACCCGTACCGGAGATATACTGAACCTCGAAGATGTTGTAGGAGTTGTCGTTGGCCGTCTTGAAGATATCCGGGTAGTTGGCGGCAATCCTTGGTACGCTGACAGATCCCTCTGCCGCTACCACGTCGCCGAGCTGCTGCTTGGCCAAAGCTAGCTTATCAGCCTGCTTCAGCGGGTAGCCATACATAGTCAGATACACTTTGCCAAGCAGGGCTTTGGCGGCCCACTTGGTAGCGCGGCCTTTGTCGCCAGCGGCCGTTCCGGTATAGGCATCGGGTAGGTTATCGACCGCGAATTTCAGGTCCTCAACGATGAAGGCATACACATCAGCAACCGACGAGCGGGGCGTGTTTTTAGCCTCCGTGATGGTCACGGGCTTGTTCACAATCGGCACGTCGCCCCAGTAGCGCACCAGGTCGAAGTAGGCCAGGGCACGCAGGAACCTAGCTTCACCCTGGAACTGCGGCACGCGGGCAAAGGTGAAAGGCGTGATGCGGTCGAGCACCGTGTTGGCGCGGTACACAATCTGGTACAGGTTCGACCACGTCGATTGGAACTGTCCGGTTTGAGAAGTCGCCAGGAACCCGTTGATGTCGGCGTAATCGCGCTGCACGTTCAGGGCGGTGTTTACCACCACGTTGTCGGCGCGCATCTCCGACATGTTCCAGTGGGAGTTGGTGGGCAGCGTCAGCAGGTTGCTGTAGATGGCAATAACACCCTGGTTGACGTCGGTTTCCGTCTTGTAGAAGTCCTCGATGCTGTTGTGCGCTTCGGGACTGATATTGAGCGAGTCCTCGCAGGAGAACATCGTCAGGCTACCTAGGCTCAGCAGGGTGGCGTATGTAAAAGCTTTAAACGATTTCATCGTAGCAAGTCTTTGTCTGATAGTTGAATAAGATGATTACAGCGTCAGGTTGAAACCGAACGTATAGGTGCGGGCCTGCGGATATCCGCCGTAATCATAAGCGCCCTGTCCGCTGCTGTTCACGGCTTCCGGCGTGAAGCCGCCGTAGTATTTGTGCCAGATATAAGCGTTTTCAATGGCCAGGTAGACGCGGGCACGGTTGTAGAACCGGGTGCTGGGGATGTTGTAACCTAGGGTAATGTTCTTGATGCGGATGTAGTCGGAGCTGTACAGCCAGCGGGTGTCATAGTAGGCGCCCGTGGTAGCGTTGATGCTCGGGGTCATACCGTCGCCGGTGTCATCCACCGACTTCCAGCGGTTTGCCCACCGGTCCAGCTTGTTGTAGAGGTATCCCATGCCGGGGCGGTCGATGGAACGGCCGATCATGGAATAGATCTGCCCGCCCTGCTGCGCGTTGATCAGCATAGACAAGTCGAAGTTCTTGTAGGTGAAGCTGTTCGTGATACCGAAGATGAACTTGGGCTGGGGGTTGCCGACAATCGTGCGGTCGTAGTTGTCAATCACCCCGTCGCCGTTCACATCGCGGTACTTCGAGTCGCCGGGGGCGGTTTTGGTCATGTGCGGGTTGGCATCCACATCCGCCTGATCCTTGTACACGCCAATCACATCATACAGCAGGAACGCGTTAATCGGCTGCCCAACCTGGATGATCGAAGTCAGGTTGTCGTAGCCGGTCGGAATCGGGGTGTTGTTGCCGGCAAGGGCCAGCACCTTGTTGCGGTTATACGATACGTTGAATGACGTATTCCAGGCAAAGGCGCCGATCAGGTTGCGCGAGTTCAAACCTAGCTCAAGGCCCTTATTATTCACGTTGCCAATGTTCTGCCAGCTGCTGTTGAAGCCGGTTAGGGCCGATTGCGGCGCCTGAAGCAGCAGGCGAGTGGTTTTGCGGGTGTACGCGTCGGCGGTTACTTGCAGGCGGTTATTCAGCACGGCAAAGTCGAAGCCCACGTTGTAGCTGTTGCTTTGCTCCCAGCTCAGGTCGGGGTTGGCGTAGTTGGCCGGGCCGTAGCCGGTTACGGCAGTGCCGTTGGTCGAGTAGTTGGCCGGGTTCAGAAGGCCGTACTGCACGTTGTCGGGAATGCGGTTGTTGCCCGTCACGCCGTAGCTGGCCCGGAACTTCAGGTCGCTCATAAAGGTGATGCCCTTCATGAACTCCTCGTCCGATACGCGCCAGCCCACGGAAGCCGCCGGGAAGTAGCCCCAGTGCGAGTTGACGCCAAACTTGGAAGAACCGTCGCGGCGCAAGCTAGCTGCTAGCAGGTACTTCTCTTTGTAGTTGTACTGCACGCGGCCGAAGTAGGAAATCAGCTTGGTGGTGTACGGAACCGTGGTGTTGGTTGTCGTGGTGGAGTTGGAGCTGTTAAACAGATACGTCCAGTCGTTGGGCAGCTTCGTGGCTACCTGCTGGCTCCGATCCTGCCGCGTCCATTCGTTGGAGTAGCCTACCAAGGCGCTGATGTTGTGCTTGCCAATCTGGCGGGTGTAGTTCAGCACACCTTGGGCCAGGTAACGGGTGCCATAATCCTGGTTGCGCACCGAGCGGCTCGCGGCGCCAGCAGCGCCGGCCGTTGCCCAGTCGCGGGTGGCGTTGGTGGGCGTAAACTGGTTGTCGAGGTTGTAGTTGTTGTCCATCGCGCCCAGCAATTGCAGCTGCAGGCCTTTCGTCACATCGACGTTCAGGCCCATATTGGCGTTCAGGCGCGTGCGGGTGGTCTTGAAGGTGGAGCGCTCCATCACGGCAATGGGGCTGATGTAGCGGCCCGACCAGCCATACGCCGAGTAAGGGTCAGCGCCTACCAGCTCGCCGGCCTTCTTGGGGCCAACCGGCGGCATCTGAACAGCGTTCATAGCCTGCGCGTCTTTGCCATCCACCCGACCTAGGCTCGACCACTCGGTGCTGGGGGCCAGCGTCATGGTCAGCTTCACGCCTTTGCGAATACGGGCGTCGAAGTTAGCGCGCAGCGTAGCGCGGCTCAGGGTCGTGCCCACGGCAATACCGTCCTGGTTCAGGTAAGAGCCGTTCACGTTGTAGTTGAAATCATCGGTACCACCCGAAACGCCGAGCTGGTACTGCTGCATGATAGCTTTGCGGAAGAAAGCGTCCTGCCAGTCGGTGTAGGCCAGGCTGTCGGAGCCGTACTGCCACAAGGGGTCGTACATGTAGGTGGCATTCGGGGTGCTCAGCGTCGTACCTAGCTCGGCGGCCCGGTAGCTCATGGGGTCGGAGGCTTGGTAGGGCTTGTTGACGGCGGTGGTTTTGCCGCGGTTCACCCAGGCTTCGTCGATACCTTCTTTGCGCTGCTGAATCCACTCTTCCGGCGACATCATGTTGAGGCGGCGCTCCAGGGTTTGGATACCCGTGAAGCCCGAGAACTGAAGCTGCGGCTTGCCTTTCTTGCCACGCTTGGTGGTCACGAGCACCACGCCGTTGGAACCACGCGAACCGTAGATAGCGGCCGATGAGGCATCTTTCAGTACTTCAATATTGGCTACGTCGGTCGGGTTGATGCCGCGCAGGTTGTCTACCGGCACACCGTCGACTACGTACAGCGGCTCGTTGGAGGCGTTGATGGAGCCCGTGCCCCGCACCCGAATGGTGAGGTCGGCGCCCGGCTCGCCGGTGGTCGTCTGCACCGTCACACCGGGCATCTGGCCGGCCAAAGCATTTTCAATGCGGTTGATGGGGCGCTCCTCAATCTCCTTGGCCGTCACGCCGGCTACTGCGCCGGTCACGTTGCCGGCTTTCTGGGTGCCGTAGCCGACTACCACTACCTCATCAAGGGCTTTGGTATCGGAAGAGAGGAGAACGTCAATTTGGGACTTGCCATTGATGGGCACCTCTTTGGTGAGGTAGCCCACGAAAGAAAACACCAGCGTACCGGTACGGTTCGGAACGTCGAGCTTAAACGTGCCGTCGGGACCGGTGCCCGCCCCGATGGTGGTGCCTTTCAGCACAACCGTCACGCCAGGCAAGCCTTCTTTATTGTCGGTGGCGGTTACTTTGCCCGTAACGGCCTGCGCCAGTGCGGCCTGCACCGAGAGCAGAAAAACGGCCGTCAGCACCACCAATTGGGATAGTCTTGGTAGGGGTTGTTGCATGAGTTTGAGAGCTAGGTAGATAATAAGGTGAGGAGAGTAGCCTGCAATCGATTGTTGAGCTGTAGCTGCAATCGATTGTGTGGGATGGCCAAGTGAAGGAAGACGAATAGGTAAGCAGGAAAGAGAAGCGAATGGACAACCTGATCAAGTGGAACACGCCCGAAATTGAACTCTGCCCACCTGATTTAGTACTATAAAATTCGGATAGCTTAGTGCTGAAACCCTCCCGCACCCTCCTGTCTGCTCTAAATTATTTCTGATCGTTGTTAAGTGCAGAAAGCCGCTAACCTCGCTGTGTATCAAAAGCCAAAGCCGGCTCAACCTAGGTTGAGCCGGCTTTGGGATAACGAATGCCGCTGGCGGAACCCTAGCTTAGTAGCCAGGGTTCTGCTCGGCCTGGCGCTCCTCGTTCGTCAGCGGCTTGCCGTTGCGGAAGATGCGCTCCAGGTGCGTCTGCGGAATTGGGCGCAAGCGATGGAAATCCTGAATACCCGCTGCATCGGGGTTGAAGGCACGAGCACGCAAAACCAGCGTTTCAGTGCGAGCTAGGTCTTCCCAGCGGTGCAGCTCTCCTAGCAGTTCCCGGGTTCTTTCGTTCAGGATGAAGTGAATGAAACGCTGGGCCGTTGAGTTAACTCCTGCCGGATACATTTCGCGGGCAGAGTTATTCTCGAAGTCCGACTGTTTGGCTTCGATGGCAGCAAACGAGCTGGTCACGTCGCCTCGCGTACCGCCCTCAACGCGCCAGTTGACCGATGGCCGAACCTCCCCGACTTTGTAAGCGGCCCGGCGCCGTACTACATTGATGTATTCTAAGGCCTTGGCATAGTTTTGCTTCCGGCCGTAGGCTTCCGCCGCAATCAGATACGTTTCGGCATAGCGGGCCAGAATGCCATCCTTCGTGCCCGATTCCTCGTTGAGGTTTTGTCGGAAGGGGTCGATGTACTTAACTAGCTGTGGGTACTTGCTCCGTAGGCCGGCATCGCTGCTGGCGGGGTTGTACGCCTGCCGTACTACGTTATTGGCATCCCGGTAATAACGGGCATACACCCGGTAGCGCGTGCGGTCTAGCTGCGCCTGCGGAATGGCCGTTTGGGGGGTGTTGACGATGACGTAGAAGGCGGTATCGCCCACGGTAAAGCGGGGCTGGTTCACGAGCGCCGGAGTAGGAGCGTTGGCGGCCGTCCACCGAGTAATGGTAGCTGCGTTGTTAGAAATCCACGCCGTTTTCATCATCTTATAAAACCGCGAATCGTTGCGGCGGTCGAAGATGTCCATAGCGTAGTTGGTGGGCATCAACCGGCGGAAGGGACGGTCGTTAAGCAAGTCGCGAGTCATACCAGGCTCGTTGTCGTACAGCAGCGTGAAGTAGGAGTGAACCCTGTTGCCGAAGCGACCCGCCAGCGCAATAACGTTGTTGAACTGCGCGGAGAAAATAATCTCCCGGCTGCTTTGGGCCGCCGAGCTGTTGGCATAGCTGGAAATGTCGAACAGCCGGGCGTAATCCGATTCTAACGCATAGCGCCCACCGGTAATCACCTGGTCGGCGAAGTAGGCAGCGCTGTCGATGTCAGTGGGTTTCTGGCCGCGCTGCTCCGTCACGGCGCTGCCCCGCGTCAGATAGGCTTTGGCTAGGTAGTGTTGGGCGGCTCCTTGCGTAGCCCGGCCAAAGTCGGTGTTGGTAGGCGCTAGGTTGGTAGCAGCGAACCGCAAATCGGCTAGAATAACGTTGTACACGTCGGGCACGGCAGCGCGGGTATATTCCAACTGCACGCCTTCCGTGGGCTGTAGCACCAACGGAATGGCCCCGTACTGCTGCACGAGCTGGAAGTAGTAGTAGCCCCGCAGGAAGCGCAGCTCGGCAATCCGCTGCCGCTTTTGCTCTTCGGTGCGCAGGGTAGAGGTACCCTGAATAGCCGGGATGCGGGCCAGGCCGATATTGCAGCGGTTGATGCCGTCGTAATCGGCCGTCCAGATGCCGTCCACGAAGCCGTCGGTGGCATTAAGGCGCGGGTCGTATGTGTTCCACCAGAGTGCATTGAACTGGTCGCCGTTGGTATACTCATCCACGCCAAAATTGAACATGCCGTAGGAGTGTTCCAGGGCGAATTTGTAGCGAGTTTGCTCGTAGCTAGACCGTACTAGGTCTTCCAGGCCCTGTTCCGTGCTGAAGTAGTCGTTGGTAAGCGTTCCTACCAGTTCTTCCTGCAAGTAGTCTTTGCACGAGCTGACACCTAGGCCTAAGGTAGTAGCCACCGTAGCCAGCAGTAGTTTATAATTGATTTTCATGTCGTTAAATCAGAGAAAGGAAGACTAAAATCCTACGCGTACCCCAAACACCAAGCTGCGGGTGGCTAGGTTGCGGGCCTGGGCCAGCTCACCGCTCGTGCTGCCGATGTCGGAAGCTTCGGGATCCAGCCCCTGGTAGTTCGTGAACAGGAAGGGGTTTACTGCGTTGACGTACACGCTAAGCAGGTTGCCGCTGAACTTCGAGGTGATGGTCTTGGGGAAGGTGTAAGTCAGCGAGATATTGCGTACGCGGGCGAAGCTGCCGCTCTGGAAAGATGTACCCTCGCTGTTTTTGGCCGTGTCTTGGGTGCGGTCGGGGCGCGGGTTAGCATTGGTCGGGTTGGAGGGCGTCCAGTAATCGACGGCCCAGCCGGGATAGCGGCCACCTAGGCCCGGGCGGTAGCCGGTACCTAGGTACTGCCCCACGCGGGCATACAACAGGAAGCTCAGCTCTAAGCCTTTGTAGGATAATGTGTTGTTAATGCTGCCTGACCACTTAGGGCGGTTAGAGCCCAGAATTACGTAGTCGTTCGCATTGATCAGCCCGTCGCCGTTGGTGTCTACCACCTTCAGCTCGCCGGGCTTGGAGCTAACCTTCGCAGCGGCGTCGGCCTCATCCAACTGCCACACACCGGCGTAGCGGTAGCTGTAGTACACGCCCAGCGGCTGCCCGATAAACCAACGGTTACCGATGTCATCCTGCGCACCGGAGGCTAGCTTCACGAACTCCTCCTTGTTTTTGGTGAAAATGAAGTCGGTACCCCAGCGGAAGTTTTTCGTCTCAATGTTTGTAGTCGACAAGGAAACTTCGATGCCGGTGTTGCGGGTGGCCCCGATGTTTTGCAGAATGTTAGCATAGCCGCCGGCCGTGGGTAGAGCGCGGGGCAAAAGCAGGTCGGTGGTATTGGCGCGGTAGAGCTCTACCGAGCCCGTGATACGGTTGCGCAGGAAACCGAAGTCGATACCGATGTTGGTGGTGGCGGTACGCTCCCACTTTAGGTCGGGGTTCGGGATGCCACCTAGGGTGTTCGGCAGCGTACCGGGCGTGGGCGAATAGCCGTAGGCAGGTGTTTCGCCCCAAACGTAGTTGGCTTGTTGCAGGGAGCCGCCAGAGGTGTAAGGGTCTACCGAAGCCTGCCCCACCTGGCCATAGCCACCGCGGATTTTAAGCTCGGTAATAGCGCTTACGTCTTTCAGAAACGGTTCTTCCTGGATTTTCCAAGCCACAGCTGCGGCCGGGAAGAAAGCGTACTTGTTGCTAGCTGCCAGCACCGACGAGCCGTCGCTCCGGCCTGTTAGGGTAACCACGTACCGGTCGCGGAAATTGTAGTTGATCCGGCCCATGAACGACATCAGGCGACGTTGGGAGAAGCCGGTGCCAAACCCTTGCACGGCCGCGTTGCGGGTAGTACCTAGGTTGTACCATTTCTGGCTGTCGTAGGGGAGGTTGTTGGCGCTGAGCGAGGAGCTTTCGTTGCGGTCTTGCTGCGAGCTTTGCAGTACCGTAACGCCCAAGCTGTGGTCGTTGCCAAACTGCTTGTCGTAGAACAGTAGGTTTTCGACCACATACGTAAAGTTCTGGCTCTGGTCGTATTGGGCAAAGGAAGTAGCTCCCTGGCCACCACCCCGAGCCACCGCTCGCGGCGACTGGAAGATACCCGTCCGGCTCTGGCGAAAGTCGGGCCCCACGTTGATGCGGTAGCGCAGGCCTTTCACGATGTTAACTTCCGCGTACAAGCTGGTGAAGATACGGTTGAAGCGCCGCTCGTTGAAGGCGTTTTCGGGCTCGCGCAAGGGGTTGAAAATCAACGGATCCGCGCCGGGGTTTTCGATGAAGGTACCATCTGGTGCGTACGGCGTCGCATACGGAAGCTGGCCAATGGCCCGGCCGTAAACATCGGGGCCGTAGTTTTGAATACCTAGGCTGGCGTTAGTGGAGGCCCCCAACGAAATAACCTTGTTGAACTTGTAGTCGACGGTGAAGCGGGCGTTATAGCGCGAGAAGTCCTGGCCCCGCTGAATGCCTTGCTGCTTGAGGTAGCCTACCGACATGGATGCCCGCAGTTTCTCGGTGCCGCCGCTGGCGCTCAACTGGTGGCTCTGGGTAACGGCCGTACGCAGGGCTAGGTCCTGCCAATCGGTCGTGCGCACTTTCGACGGATCATAGATTGGAATTTGGGCAACATTGGCGCCGTACCGCTCGCGCTCTTCCGGCGTGGTGGGGCGGGTAGCTACTACCCGGTTGGCCCGATCTGTCCACTCGTAGCCGTCAGCAATGCCTTCCCAGGCGTTCGGATCGGCACCAAACAAAGTGTAGTCGCGGGCCGGGTCGGGGTAGAGAGTGGCGTAGTTGCCCCCGGTGCGGTATGACTCGCGCTGCACTTCCAAAAATTCGCCGCCATTAAACAGCTTCAGCTTACGGTTGGCCTGGTCCAGGCTCACGTAGGAGTTGTAGTTGATGCTGAACTTGCCTTCCTGGCCGCGCTTGGTAGTTACCAGGATTACACCGTTGGCTCCCCGCGACCCGTAGATGGCCGTGGCTGAAGCATCCTTCAGCACTTCCACCGACTGAATATCCTGCGGGTTGAAGTCGTTAAGACCGGTGCCTGGCGCCAGCGGAATGCCATCAACTACATAGAGCGGCTCATTGGAAGCGCGCACCGAGCGGTTACCCCGAATACGAATGGCTGGCACTTCGCCCGGGCGAAAGTTCCCGCCCGCCACATCAACCCCGGCGGCCCGGCCTTGTAGGGCCTGCGTCAGGTTTTGGGTAGTGACCTGCTGAATCTGCCCTTCCGACACCGACGACAAGGCGCCGGTCACGTCGCTTTTCTTCTGGGTGCCGTAGCCGACTACCACAACTTCGTCCAGAGCCTTAGCGCCCTGACCTAGGGTAACGGTGAGGTTACTTTGGCCAGCGAGTTGAACTTCCTTCGTTGCATAGCCAATAAAAGAAAAGACCAGCGTGCCAACGTTGCCAGGCAAATCCAGGGAGAAGTTGCCGTTGTTGTCGGTAGCCGTGCCTACGGTGGTATTCTTTAACACCACGGTGACGCCCGGTAGCGGCTCACTGCTTTCCAGAGTTACCACTTTGCCCGTAACGGTACGTTGGGCTTGAGCCGACTGCTGAGCGAGCAGCCAGATCGTCAGCAGCACCAGGTACGGACACAATTTGCGTACAGTTTTGTGCATCATCATGAATAGGTTTGGGTGAAGGAATTAGCTGAGTACCGAGAGTATGCAATCGTTTGCACAAGGGCTAAAAAGAATGCGCGCTACGTGTAGAGTACAAAAAAAGAGGGGCACAGGGAGAGGTGATTGAAAATACAAAAACTTCATCTATTCTTCACAAATAATAGTTTTATAAAGAGTGCTTCTCTCCCGTACTCTCCTGCAATTGTCGAGAATAGCTAAAGCATGAAGCCTCTTACCCGCCAAACCTAGGTTTTAGCATAGGCTCGGCGGGTAAGAGGCTGCGAGAACGTAACTCCTGGTGCTACTTGCTGCTAATCAGCGTGAAACACGGGCTCCAACGTCGTCGACACGGGCGAGTTGTCGGGGTTGGTTTCCATGATATCCGCCATGTAGGCCCACCATTTTTTCATAATCGGGAGGCTAGGTAGCTGGTCGATAATATGGCCTTCCGTTCGTTTCTGCACGGCGAAGAGCGTACCACTGGCCCGGTCGAGGTAGATGGAGTAGTCTCGGATGCCGGCTTCGGTCAAGGTCTGCGAGAGCTCGGACCAGATTTCATCGTGGCGGCGTTTGTACTCGGCTTCGAAGCCGGGCTTGAGCTTCATCGTGAAGGCTACTTCTTCCATAAGAACTGGATTTGGGTGTGAAAATGCGCTAGTAATGAAACAGGCTAAGTTCTGTTAGGAAATGATGCTAGGTCGTAGCTGGTGTAAGGCACGGCACTAAAGCAGTAAGCAACAGGGTTAGCTAGGTTATTTATTGAATAATTCTAAGGTTGGTACACTTTTAGAAAAGCAGCAGGCTTAACGGTTAATTACCCCTAATGAAACTCCTGCTACTCCGCCTTGCCTTGCTGATGTACCTGTTCACCTTGTCCTTCGTGGTGGGCCGAATCAGTGCGCTGCTGCGGCTGCCCTCGCCGCTAGCGAAACTAGCAGCAGTACACACCACTATCAGTAAGACAAATTTTGTGGCTCCACCTTCCCTCGCAAAAGCTAGGTAACGCCATAATTTGCCTTGCGTAGCCATACGCCACTTGTCGGTGCGGAACGGCGCCGCCGGCAAGCCAGCGGCATTGAAGAAGTTGGGCTTGGGCACCTCGCGCCACGCGAAACGCGCCGCCACCGGCTGCCTCACCTGGTCGCTCCACACCACCACCGACTTACCTTCAATCTTGGCTTGCGCGGGCACAAACACGCTGTCGGCACCGGCGATGGTGAACTGCCGCAAGGGGCCATCTTTGGCAACTAAGCCGCCCGCCACGTAGTCGAAGTTAAGGCGCGCTTTGCCGTTTTTCACCTTCATGTCGTGGTAGAGAAGGAGAGGGGGGACTAGCTTTAATACTAAGTTTTGGTTTAGAAAAGCTAGCTCTAGCAAACTAGAAGTTAGTTCCCCTTCTCCTTTTCATTCCGCGCATCAAGCGGCGTAGGGTCCTAGAGGGTGAGGCGCACGTTTGAGCAAACCGTGAAGACCTTACTGCACCTGCGTGCCGCTTGTAGCCGGGGTCAGCGTCACGGGGCCGAGCAGACCCGACTCGCGCGGCGCCCACTTTTCGGCGGTGAAGACGCCATCGGCGCCGCGGTTCTGCGGCAGGCGGGCGGAGACGTTGATGTTGTAGAATTTCTTCCACTCCACGTGGTTCTTGTCCATATCGGCAATGCGGTTAGCCATGGCGTTGGACACGCTTACACTCAGCGTATTCGTGGCTTTTAGCTGGTTCTTCGGGATGAACACCTGATACACGGGTCCGATCAGCGTACCGACATCTTGGCCGTTGATCTGCACGCGGGCGCTTTCGGCTACTTTACCTAGGTCCAGGATAAAGCCTTCGTCGGAGCCGGTAGGCATGGGGAAAGAGGTGGTGTAAGTGGCCGTGCCGGAGAACTTCTTCACGGCATCACCGCTCAGGTTGGTCCATGAACCTAGGTCCTTGGTCTGCACTTTGGCGGGCAGATCGGGGCCGCCTTTCACGAAGTTGATGTCCCAGGTGCCGCTGATGGGCTGGGCCGCGCCGGCCGTTTTCAGGTAAGCGTACACGGGGCCGGTTACGGCGGCGGTGTTGGTTTCCAGGATGCACGACTCGCCGGGCGCCAGCTGCACGTACACTTCCGGCGTGTTGCCGGCATTGCGCACCGCGGCCATACCTAGCTTCTCGGTCATGGGGTTGTAGAGCGCCACCGATTTAGCGGGCGTTTGGAGCTTCACCCAACCTTCCACGGCCTTCTCGCCGCGGTTCACCATGAAGTAATAATGGCCCTTTTCGTGGCTGCGGCGCACGTATTGGATGCCCTGATCCACCATCATTTCGCGCTTCACGCCGGCCGCGGCTAGTAGCTGGTCCACGTCTTTGCCGACGAGGATTTTGCCTTTGCCGAGGCTAGCTTGCTGCACGCCCTTGCCGCCGTCGGTAAACTTCAGTTGCGCTAACAGCTTCTTGAAGGTGGCGCGGCGCGTGTCGAGGTTGGTGAGGCCGGGAATGTCCGTGGGCAGTTGATTCTGCACCACGATGGTCGCGCCGTTCTGAGCTAGGTCCAGCACCCGCTGCAACGTTGCGAGCGGCACCAGGCGCGCATCCGGCAGCAGGATGGTTTGGTACGTCACGCCGCCGGTGTGCAGGTCGCGGCCGGCACCGGTCACGCGTTGGAGCTGCTTGTCGGAAATGAAGTCGAAGCCGTAGCCTTTCTTCAGCATGTCTTCGGTGGTGTTTTCCACCGGCATCCCTTTGAAGCCGTGGTCGATACCATCATAGTGCTGAAGCAGGACCTTGCCGCTCGGGTTCGAGAACGAGTCGTACATGGGCAGGTACACCAGCACGTCGTTGTTGGGCTTGCCTTGCTGCAAGAACGACTGGCAGTGGGCCACGTAGGTGTTCAGCTTGCCGAAATCCGTCCAGAACGTGTTGTTCGGGTTGAAGTGCACGGCCGCGTAAAACAGCCAACCCGGCCACGGCGCCGACGCCGGCGAGTAGTTGGTGCCGTGATAGAACGTGTGGTTCACGCCGCCAAGCAGGTAGCGGTCCATCGACAGCTTTACGTCGCTGAGCTTGGAGAGGAAGTGCTCGTTCTCCCACGTCGCCGACTCCGAGGAAGCTAGCTTTTTGCCCGTCACGTTGGCCGCCGATGAGGCAAACTTGATACGCAGCAAGTCGGTGCCTTCGGTCTCGGGAATGTCGGTAACGGCGTACAGATCAAGAATATTCGCCGGCGAGCCGTGGGCCTGGTTGCGGATGAGCGCACCCTGCGTTTTGGCCCAGTCGCTCCACACCTTCGTATAGTTTTCGAGCAGCAGCTCCGAAATCGTCTCGCGGTAGTCGCAGAGTACGCGGCGGTTTTTATCCTCGGTGTCTTTGCCGAACAAGGCCGGCAGGTATTTGCGCAAATCGTAGGCGCGGCGCTTCTGAAACTCGGCGAACATGGCCGGGGTCCAGTTGGCCTCGCCCTGGGCATCATCGACTTCATAGGAGTCATTGAAGAAAGCCCGCAACGGCTTGATGTCGTAGTCTTTGAAGGCTTCGTCGAAGCGCTGCAAGTAGTGCTGCGTGGCGTCTTTGGAGAGGTGGTCGACTACGTCGCCCTCGCCGCCGGGGCCGGCGCGCTCCACCTGCTTGCCGTGCCAGCCCTGAAACACCCCGTACAAAGTCCAGTTGCCCGCCGGAGCGGTCCAGTTGAGCTTCCCGTTGGCGTCTACCTTGACGGTCAGGTCCAGCGTTTCGCCCTTGTCGGAATAGGCCATCAGGGTTTGCAAAGGTAGCGGCTTTTCAAACCGCACTTGGTCCAAAGCTAGGGTCTGCAAGTCCTTGTTCTTCGCCACCGGATCAACCAGCGTTTTAATGTCAACCTGGTGGTTGACAGCGCGAATAATCGGCTTTTGCATGAACGTCACGGCGTCTTTAAGCTGCTCGCCGCCCTTCACCGTGTAGGTCTGGTAGGCCACGTACTTGCAGGCATCCGTCGGCGTCACCCAGGGGCCGCCAAACGGCCAGCCGGAAGCCTGCGCCATATCCACCCCCATGTCCAAGCGGCCAGCTTCCTTCAGTGTGTGGGTGAGCATGCCCATCCACTTCGGCGACAGAAAGTCAATGAACTGGCTTTCAGCACCGTGTACGCCGTATATGGCCGTGATTTCCACGCCACCCAGGCCGGCTTTGTTGTATTGCTCCAGCAGACTGGTGAGGTCTTTTTGGTTCACGGCGCTACCTTCCCACCACCAGCGCGTCCAGGGTTTGTTTTGCTGGGTGATGGCCGGCCACTTCGGCGCCTGCGCCAGACCTAGGAGGGGAGAGGCCGTAAGGCCGAGAAGAAGAAGTAAAGTTGATTTTTGCATGAAGAAAGGAACTGTAGCGCGAAGCTCCGGCTTCGCGCATCGTCCGCACCGTTAGTAGATGATTGTAGCGAATTTCGTTCAACGATGCGCGAAGCTGGAGCTTCGCGCTACAGTTTACTTCAACTTATATAGCTCACTGCCAGCCAGCAGAAAGCAACCTAGGCCATAGTCCTGGAAATCAGGCATGTGGTCGTAGCTCACAGGTTGGCCGTCTTTGGGCTCTTTCCCGGTGCCTTGCACGTAGCCGAGGGCGCCGTCGGGGTGCACACACTCTTTCGCCATAGCATTCCAGGCTTTCACCACAATCGGCTTGTAAACACTCTTATCCAAGAGGCCATTGTTCATGCCCCAGGCCATGCCGTAGATGAACAACGACGTGCCGCTCAGCTCTTTGCCGCCAAAGTGCGTTGGGTCGACCAGGCTCACGTTCCAGTAGCCGTCTTCGCGCTGCAAGGGCGGCAGGGCCTTCATCATGGCCATGTACATCTGCTCGTACTCTTCGCGGTGCGGGGCGCCTTTCGGCAGGATTTCCAGCGTGCGCACCATGGCGGCTACCACCCAGCCGTTGCCGCGGCTCCAGTAGCAATCGTCGCCGTTGGGCTCTTTGTAGGGTGGCACAAAGTCTTTGTCGCGCCACCAGAGCTGGTCTTGCGGGTTGTAGAGGCCGTTGCCGCCGTGCACCGTTTTCGAGTAGTTGTAGATCTGGTACATCTTCTCGAAGTACTTGTCATCCTTGTACATCACACCTAGCTTGGCGTACACGGGCATCGCCATTTGCAAGGCATCAATCCACCACCAATCGTCGATTTTTTCGCTCGCCACCATCAGGTCGATGCTAGCCTTGATGTCGTGGATGCGCTCGGGCTTCGGGTCGATCTGGTAAAGGTCGATGTAGGTCTGGCCGGCGCACTGGTCGTCGGCGTTGCGCGTTTCAATGCCTTTGCGCAGGCCCCACTTGTGCTTCTCGCCCCACTCCACGGCGTAGTCGTAGTAGCGCTTCTGCTTATCCAGCTTGTAGAGCTCCATCAGGCCTTCGTAGTACACGCCGCGGGTCCAGATGTTGCTGGGGCGGGCGATGTTCGTCACGATTTCCTTGCCCGGATCGGGCCACAGCTTCATGAAGTAGTCGTTGGTCTTGGTCATCGTTTTCAGGATGACCTTGGGCTTGGGTAGTTTCTGCGCCTGCGTGGTGACGGCACCGATGGCCAGGGCGAGGGCCAGGGCGCCGGTGCGGGCAGCTTGGCGAATAAGGAAAGAGCGACTCTTCATTCTATAGCTTGGTGATTGGTGTTTGTTGGGAAGAACTTAAGGATTATTGCGTTGCGAGGTACCTAGGTTAGCGCGCGGCTTCTCATACACCTCAGCCTCCACAATACCTAGGGTGCCCGCCGGACCGGGTTGGTCGGTAGCAGCCGTGGGAGTTTTCGGCGGGGCTTTCTGGTCGGCTAGCTCGGTGATGTTGTAAGCATCCTGGTTGCTGCCGGAGCCGGTCAGCTCGATACGGAGGCGCTGGCCGGTTTGCGGGGCAAAAATGGCGGTGTAGTAGCCTAGGTTGCGCTCCGTAGTGCCGCGGAACACTTCTTTGTCATCGACCAAAATGCGAATGGGGTAGGTGCGGGAGCGCCAGCCGCTGAGCTTCAGCGCTACTTCGCTCACAGCCGCGGGGCGGGCTAGGTCGTACTGAATCCAGGTGTTCGGCTGCTTATCGCTTATCCACTCCGACAACTCATTGTCATCGTAGCTGAAGGCGGCATTAGCTTGATTGGAGCTGGCCGTTACCTGCGCAATAGGAATGGCAGTGCGCGACACTTTGAACGAGGCGCTGGCTGGCGTAGGGCCGCGCTTGAGGCTAGGAGCTAGGTCGGTGCCGGGCAGTTGGAGGGCGAGGCCATCAGTGACGGCTACGGGCTTCGAGGTCAAACTCACCGCAGCCGGTTTCAACCCTTCCGACGTGGCTTGCAGGTCAATCTTTCCGGCTTGCGTGGTCGAACGGATGAGCACGCGGTTCACGCCGCCTTCTACCGGTAGGCTTTGCGCTAGGATGTAGTTGTCAGGGCCTTGCGCGATGCCGCCGCGCCAGGTAGCATTGCCTTTCAGTGAGAAATTCACCATGTTCAAAGCCGTAGGGCAGCGCAAGCCTTTGGCGTCCACTACTTCCACCTGCACCAAAGCTAGGTCCGAGCCATTGGCTTGCAAGCCGTTGGGGTTGTTTATGGTTGTCAGGCGCAGCGCGGCGGGCGCACCGGCCGTTTGATGCGAGGCTTCGCTTACTTTTTTGCCGCTGGCATCGTAGCTCACGGCCTTGATGGTGCCCGGCTGCCACGCTACATTCTTGAAGGTGAACAAGAAACGGTGGCTTTGCTCACCCTTGCCCAGTGACTTGCCATTCACAAACAGCTCCACCTTCTCGCCATTCGACACCACAAGCACGTCCTTCTTCACGCCGGCTTTGTAGTTCCAGTGCCCAATAATGTGGGTGCGCGGCTTCTCCGTATCCACCCAGCCATCCCACATGACTTGGTGGGCAAAAAAGCCGTCCTTCGGAATTCGCATGGCGTCGGCTTCGCCGCTGCGGCGGTAGTTTTCGCCCCCACGGTAGTGCGTGTTCGAGTCGGTGAAAACAATGTTCACGCCGCCCGAGCTCACGCGCTTGCCGGTGCCGGGGCGTTCGTGCCAGTAGTCGTACCAGCGGAAGACATCTTCGCGGGCGTGGGTGTCCTGGTTGCGGTTATAATCAGCGGCGCTGGCGCCTTTGTATAGCGGGCCGTCGCCGTCTTTGTGGTAAGGAGGCGAAAGTTCATCCCAATATTTGCGCAGGCCTTCGTCGCGGGAATACTCCATTGCCCAGAGCGGCTTGGTGGCGCTCTTGTTGATGTAAAGCATTTCGCCGCCGTACTCCGCATCGGCAATGTCGAGCATCTCCCTGGAGCCGATGGCGCGGCCACCGTGCGGGTCGTACTGGTCGCGGATGGCCTTCATCTCGCGCATGTGCTCGGCGCTAATGCTCTCGTTGCCGCACTCGTAGAACACGATGCTCGGGTTATTGCGGTTGTAGATGATGGCGTCACGCATGAGCTCAGTGCGCTGGCCCCAACGGCGGTCGTTCACGTCTTTCTCGGCGTCGCCGGCCGGCATGGCTTGTAGTAAGCCCACCCGGTCGCACGACTCAATATCTTGTTTCCAGGGCGTGATGTGCATCCAGCGCACGAGGTTGCCGTTGCTTTCCACCATCAGGCCATTGCTGTAGTCTGAGAGCCAAGCAGGTACTGATAGGCCCAGGGCGGGCCACTCGTTGCTGGTACGCTGGGCGTAGCCGTGCATTTGCAGCGCCCGGTCATTGAGCTTCACCATGCCGTTGCTGAACTCCGTTTTACGGAAGCCGGTGCGCGTTTTTACCACGTCCACAGGCTTGCCATCCACTTTCAAGGTGGTGTACACGTTGTACAGATAGCCGTAGCCCCAACTCCAAAAATGCAGCCCATCAACCGAGCCACTGGCGCTGATGGTTGCTGTGGCGCTTGGTTGCAAGGTGGTTTTGCTGCTGCTGAACCGCTTCACTTCCTTTCCACCTAGGTCTTCGAGCGTTACTTCGTACTCAAACGTGCGGGCCGCCGGGTACTCGTTCTTCACCTGCGACTCAGCCATGATGGTGGCTTTCTGGCCGGCAATGTCGAAGTTCTTGGCGTAGACATACACGCCCGTCGTACCTAGGGTAGAGTAGAGCGGCAGGGTTTGGTAGAGCGGCTCCGCAACGTGCAGAAACACGTTCTTGGAAAGCCCGCCGTAGTTGGCGTTGAAGTTCTTATCGCTCCACTGGTACTTCTGACCAGTGGCTTGCTCCTTATAATCCCAGTCGTTGTTGGTACGTACGGCTAGCACATTTTCCTCAGGAGCAGGCTTCAGCAGCTTGGTTACATCAAAGCCGAAGGCCATAACTCCGTTCTCGTGTAGCCCAATGCGTTGGCCGTTCAGGTAAAACTCGCCGGCCTGCCGCACGCCTTCAAATTCCAGGAACACCTTCTTGCCCGCATCCGCTTTCGGCAAACGGAAGTGCTTGCGGTACCAGGCAATGCCGGTGGAAAGGTCCTTGATGTCCTTCTTAAACGCCTCGTCTTCGTTCCACGCCCAGGGCAGCGTCACGGGTTTCCACTTGGCATCATCAAAGCTAGGTGCCTCGGCGCCAGCGGCATCGCCCACGTACACCCGCCAGCCCGGATTGAAGTTGTACTTCACCCGCGGGCTAGTCGGCGCAGCACCCAAAGCCGTTAGCGCCGCGACCCACAGAAGCAGCGTGCCAAGCAACGTAGGAAGGTTAGTACGACGCATCATGAAGCTAGCTTTACTGAAAAGGTGTTTGTAAGCAACTACTGGCCGGCTTTACCCACGCTGCCTTTCATGCTAGCCGGGGCTATTTCCACGGCATACACCTCTTTCTCGCCTTCGAAGTTGGCCCCGAAGATGATCCATTTGCCATCGGGCGAGAAGTGGATGTTTGGCTCCAGCTTATAGCCGTGGGCTTTCATGTTCACCAGCTTCTCGGAGCGAAACTTGTCGCCCTCGGGGTGGAAGAGGTAGATCCACTGGCCGTTCGGGGCTTTGGCTACCTGGCCTGGGTCGCCGCCGTCGCCGGCGAAAAGCTTCTGGTCGGGGGAGGCGGTGAAGTGGATCGACCACTCGTCGCGGGTCATCTGGTACTTCTTCTCCTGGCCGGTTTGCAGGTTGGTGCCGGTCAGGAAGAACGTAGCGCCGCGGGGCAGCTGGTTGTCAAACCAAATCATTTTGCCATCGGGGCTGAAGAACTCGTGGCCGGCAATTTCCATGTCCATTGTGCGCTTGTGCACGAGCTTCACGGCCTTGGTTTTGGTGTTGATGGTCCAGATACGGTCGACCTTGTGCCACGGGCCTTCGTGGCAGAACATCAGCAAGCTAGGGTCGGTGGGCGAATACTGCACGTGGTTGAGCCAGGCGCTATCCGTGAAGATTCTGTTCAGCTGGGCCGTCTTCACATTCACGCTAAAGAGCGTGCGCGGCAGCTTGGCCTCATAAATGCGCGTGAAGTAGTCGTGCTTCTCGGGGTACTGGCGATAAATCTCCTTTTCCGCATCCGTCGACCAGGCGCCACCTAGCTCGGTTTCGTCGGCGTTGAGCGTGGTGATGCTGGCTTTAAAATCCTTCGGAAACACAAAGACGGTCCGGGTTTTCTTCGTGTCAATGTTGGTGGCGTAGACGGTATCCTGCGTCTGGTAGAACACCTGCCGGCTCTTCAGCGCTACAATTTCGCCGCCCACCTGCGCGAAAGCTCGCGTCAGGGGTTGCGCCTGGTAGGTCTTGAGGTTCAGGGTGTAAAGCTGCTTGCCGGCCGGGCCCGTGTGGTAAAATACCATGAGGTCGCCCTCGCTGCCGCGCTGCTTGATGAAGGGGTTGTTGTGGAAGTAGAAGCTGGAATTGCTGCCAGCCAGCCGCGTCAGGCGCACCACTTTGTGGCCGGTGTCCTGGTCAATCCACTCGGTCGGCATGGGCTTTTTGGAGCCGGTTTCGAGCCTGGTCTGCGCCTGCGCGCCGGCCGCGACGAGCAATAAACCTAGGGTGACTTGATAAGAAAGCTTGTTCATGGCAGGTGGGTTTTGGGAGCGAGGAGAAAGGGCTAGTTAGCAGGTAAGCTGAGCTGCTGGGCGGCCTTCACGTCGATGTACCTGGTGAGGTCGCGCAGGGCAATGACTTTGTAGTGGTTGTCGTGCAGGTACTTCAGGTATTCTTCGAACAAGGCCGGTGGTGTCGTGACCCAGTCGTGGGCGTAGTCGGGCACACCGTGGATGGTGAGCACCAGGATGTTGCCATTCCTAGCCTGCTGAAAGGCGTCCATGATTTGCTGCCTGTTGTCGGCCTTGGTCGTGAAGCTAGGTATGAGGTAGGGGTGGTCGACTTTCGGATTATACAGGCGGTTGCCGCCGGTGCGCGCGAAGTCGTAGCCTTTCTCCTTTAGCACCTCAAACGCCGTCGGGCTGGTGTCGTAGGCGGGGTAAGCAAAGTTGACGGGCCGCGGAATGCCGTGGGTTTTGCAGCGCTGCTCCAGCGAATCTAGCTCGGCCGTGAGCTGGTCTTTGTTGATTCGGTTCACGTGCTTGTGCGTGAGCGTGTGGCTGGCCACTTCGAAGCCCATTTTGTCGAGCTGCTGCATTTGCGCCCAGCTCATGTACCTGGTTTTGTCGGCGAAGTCGGGCGGAAACTCGCACACGAAGAAGGTGCCGCCAAAGCCGTACTTCTTGAGCAGCGGGGCCACGAAGGTGGCGTGCGTCACGGGGCCGTCGTCGAAGGTGAGTACGACGAGCTTATCCGGTATCGGGCGGCGCACGATTTGGGCCGCAGCACCGACGACACTCAGCCACGAAAAGACCAGAAGCAGTACTCGTTTCATGCGGTGGGAAAGCCGAAAAGGCATCGGCATGGGGTGAGAAGCAATCCAAGAACGCGGTTAATCAGGCCCTAACCCTCCTGTACTGTTCGGGTCAGATTTGGCCACTGCTGGCGTAGCTGCGTATGTAGCGCGAAGCTCCCGCTTCGCGTATCGTTGAACGAAATCGTTAGCTAAACCTAGGTCTTGCAGGTGTAATCGTTCAACGATACGCGAGGCGCAGGCTTCGCGCTACGCCCTCCTGCGGTTCGCGCTACAGCTTTCAAAACGAGAATAGATCATGCAACTTTTCGTGTACTCTGCCTTCAGCGAAGCTGGCCAATATCGTCTGCAACAGGAGCTTCCGGCCGATGTGTCGGTGATATTTCGCACCAATCTGCGGGAAGATCAGCAGCGCCCCGCCTTTCAGAAAACCGACTTGCTGTTCGGGAATCCGCCCACGGCTTGGCTCAGCGAAGCCGCGCCCCCCTTGCAGTTCTGGCAGATCGACTCGGCGGGCTTTGAGCGCTATGCCCAGCTCAACCTAGGTATTCCGGTGGCTAACATGGGCGACTTCTTCGCGTGGCCGTGCGCCGAAACGATGGTGGCGGGCATCCTGGCGTGGTACCGGCACATTCCGGAACTGGCTGTGCTGCAGGCCGAAAAGGAATGGGTGGGGCTGCCGGTGCGCAAAAAGCTAGGTTTGCTGCGCGGCAAGCGGGTTATCATTCTGGGGGCCGGAGCCATTGGTCGCGCCGTGCGTCAGCAGCTCACCGGCTTCAACTGCCAGGTGCAATGCCTGGCGCGCACCAACCCCAAAGCGAAGCTGCATACCGTGGAAGACCTGAAAGCCGCTTTGCCGCAGACTGATCTGGTCGTCAACTGCTTGCCCGGCAGCGCCGATAAGTTTTTCTCCGCTGAGCTGATAACGGCAATGGCCCCCGGCAGCCTCTACGCCAGCGTGGGGCGCGGCAACACCACCGACGAGCCGGCCCTGCTCGAAGCGCTGCAAACCGGCAAGCTAGCCGGCGCCGTACTCGACGTGACGGCCAAAGAGCCCCTGCCCCCTGACAGTCCGCTGTGGAGCCTGCCCAACGTGCTGCTGACCCAGCACACCGCTGGCGGCCAGCCCGGCGAGGAAGACGGCCGCATCGAGCTGCTGCTGAAGAACCTAGGTCACTTCCGGCAAGGCGAGCCGCTGCAAAATCCGGTTGATCTGTCGAAAGGCTATTAGCCTCTTTGGCGAAATCGGCTGTCATTCCGAGCAGCGCGAGGAATCTGAGTACCTCGTTCAAACGATGAACCCAGAGTCCTTGCGCCGCTCGGAATGACAGTTAACTATCCGAAAATAGACTCAGAATCAAAATCGGGTGGTCTTTATACGTGGTGCGGGCTAGCTCCTGATAGCCGAATTTCTGCGCAACTCGCAGAGAAGCAGTGTTATCCGGGTCGATGATGCAGACGGTTTGCTTTTGCGGGAAATGCTGCTCGCCCCAGTTCAGCGCCGCCCGCACGGCTTCGGTAGCGTAGCCCAGGCCGTGCACCCGTGGCGCCAGCACCCAACCTATTTCGGGCAGGCCGATGATGGAAGGCGTTATATCACGCAGCAGATCAGCGAAGCCAACCGCACCGATAAACCGCCCCGTGCTTTTCTCTTCCACCGACCAGTAGCCGTAACCCATTAAGCCCCAATGACCTTGATGCGTCAGGAGGCGGCGCCACGCCTCTTCCCTCGTCAGCGGCTGACCACCTAGGTAGCGGAAGAAATCGGGCTCGGTCCACATGGCGGCAAACTCATCCAGGTCGTTGGGCTGGTAGCCACGCAACACAAGCCGCTCGGTTTCGAGTACCGGAATTTGGGCGGGGAACGGAACAAGGGGGAGGGGAGCAGCCGACATGAGCCCAAGATACGCAAAGTGGCCGTTTGCCTGCCCACGAAAACCTAGGTAGCCTGCCCGAACCGCATGAAGCCGAGTTTTCAGAATCAGCGTATACATTCGCTCCACCAAAAGCGTCCGGGTAGTGTGGCGCGGCTGGCTTCCTTTTCTACTATTCTCAACTTCTATGCAGTTCCGCAAACTCGGTAAAACCGGCTTTTCTATCTCCGAAATCAGCCTGGGTACCTGGCAGGTAGGTGGCAAATGGGGCGACCCGTTCAGCCACGAAAACGCCGATAAGATCCTGAACGCCGCCGTCGATTCCGGCATCAACTTCATCGACACCGCTGACGTGTACGGCGACGGCGAAAGCGAAAAAGCCGTGGGCCGGCTCGTGCGCAACCGCTCCGAGCGCATTTACGTGGCGACTAAGTGCGGCCGGCAGTTGCAGCCGCACGTGAATGAAGCTTACACGCCGGAGGCCATGCGCCGGTTTGTGGAAGCGAGCCTGCGCAACATGCAGCTCGAAACGCTCGACCTGATTCAGCTGCACTGCCCGCCCACAGAGGTGTATTACCGTCCCGAAATCTTCGAGGTGTTCGACCGGCTCAAGGAGGAAGGTAAAATCCTGAACCTAGGGGTGAGCGTGGAGAAAGTGGAAGAAGGCCTGAAAGCGCTGGAATTCCCGAACGTGACGACCATCCAGCTCATCTTCAATATGTTCCGGCAGCGCCCCACGGAGCTGCTGTTCAAAGAAGCCCAGCGCCGCGACGTGGGCCTGATCGTGCGCGTGCCGCTGGCTAGTGGTCTGCTGACGGGTAAGTTCTCGCCCGAGACCAAATTTTCTGCCGACGACCACCGCAACTTCAACCGCAACGGCGAGGCCTTCGACAAGGGCGAAACCTTCTCTGGCGTCGACTACAACACGGGCCTGGAAGCCGTGGAAGAACTCAAGCTTGTGTTCCCCGACCAGCCGAACCTAGCTCCCGTGGCGTTGCGCTGGGTGCTGATGTTCAACGAAGTAAGTTGCGTGATTCCGGGCGCTTCCAAGCCCGAGCAGCTCACCTCCAACCTGCACGCGGCCGAGCTGCCACAGCTCTCGACCGAGCAGATGCAGCAGGTACAGGAAATCTACGACCGCCGCATCCGGCCGCTGGTTCACCAGATTTGGTAAAATCTAGCTGGTCTCAACAAAAAAGCTCCGGCATACGCCGGGGCTTTTTGTTGAGGTGCAGAGGTATCTCGAACGCCCAGGATGACGTATTTTGCGCTTATGCTTATTTTATCTGGCCTCCCAATTTATTACGAAAACTTAACTGGTCGCCTGTACGAGCACCCTGATGGCTACGTGGTGGTCGACTACAAAGCCGGCCGGCGAAACTTCACCGACTACCGGGCCTTCCTGAATCACCTGGAGAATTTGATGAAGCGCCGCGGCTGGAACAAAATGCTTGCTAATCAGCGGGCTATGTCGCCTTTCACCGAGGAAGAGCGCACCTGGATCCGGGAGCAGTGGCTAACCGTCAGCCACGCTCTGCAACGCGAAATGATTGCGGCCGTGCTGCTGCCGCAGGATGTTTTCGCGCGGCTGGGCGTGAGTACGCTGATGAATGATGCCCGCGAAGGCGCCTTAATCTACCGGGTATTCAATGACGCGCAGGTGGCCGCCGCCTGGCTGCGGGAAGCCTAGGTTGAAAGCCGGCCGCTGCGCAACCCACTTGAACCTAGCTTTGCTAAGCTCCTGCGTTTTTAGTTAGCGCACAATGCTGGCCTGGCGTGCCACCAGCAGTCAAGTGCCCGTCGTGTTCATCCAAACGTGAGTGAAGCACCGGTTGAGCTTGATGAGGACGAGGTTAAGTAAGATTCCTGCCGCAATGGTTTTCATCGTTGTTTGCGCATTAGGAAAAGCAAGATTGCGTTTTGCTATTGCCTAGTCAATTACACAAACATGTGACTAGCAGAATACCAGCGCTACTACCTGCGCTTGGCTGCCCATCCATGAAAAGGCCCCTTGGAATATTCCACGGGACCTTTTTCGTTCTGGCTGGGCCTGTTATCCGGCTTGTACTAGAGTGCCTATAACCTAGGCATTCACACTTTTCAGACTATACGGCAACGGATTACCACCATTACCTTTGCAATCATGAATCCGCCGCTCTTTCACCCTGGCCAGGAAGTTATCTGCACCAACGATGACTTCACGCTGCTCCTCGTACAGAACCCCAACATCCAGACGCCCAAGCGCGGCCCGATCTACACCGTGCGCGGCATCTACGACACGCACCGCGGCTACGGTATCACGTTAGTCGAAATCAACAATGCGGACGTGGCGCCCGGCTTCCCGGAAGCCAACTTCCACGAATCCCGGTTTGCGCCCGTGCCGCCGCTGGAAGAAATTGACTTAGCGGAAGTAGTAGAGGAAAGCATGACGGTGTGAGGCGCCGCAACCTAGCTCAGCTTACCTGGCCGGATTATACATCAGCCGAGTTGGGCTGGAGTAATCACATCCGCTTGCATAAGCATTGCTGGCACCAATAAAAAACCGTGTCGGTTAAGTTAGGCTACGCCACCAACCCGATTCTATGGCTCCGTCTGCTATGTCAATTCGGTGGCCCGGCCGTGGCAGCAGCAGCTTCAGTTGCCGGGCAGCGGCTATTTCTTGCAAACGCTCCACCGGCTCGGTCCAGCTGTGAAAAGCTAGGTTGAAGGTTCCCCAGTGCAGCGGCAGCAGCAAACGGCCCCGCAAAGCCTGGTGGGCCGCTGCGGCATGTTCGGGCCCCATGTGAATATCGGCCCACTCCGCATCGTAGGCACCAATTTCGAGCATCGTCAGGTCAAAAGGCCCGTAAGCAGCGCCAATTTCGTGGAAGCCAGCTTCGAACGGGCCGGAGTCGCCGCCGAAGAAGGCGCGGTGCTGCGGACCCAACACCACCCACGATGCCCACAACGTGCTGTCCCGGTCACGCAAGCCGCGCCCCGAGAAGTGCCGGGCAGGCGTTGCTACCAGCGTGTGTGTCTCTCCTATCACCACGCGTTGCCACCAGTCCAGTTCCGTGATGCGGTTGGCCGCCACACCCCACCGCCGCAAGTGCGCACCGACGCCAAGTGGACAGAAGAAAGATACGCCCGTTGGCGCGAAGGCCCGCACTGCGGCTTCGTCGAGGTGGTCGTAGTGGTCGTGTGAGATAATAATGCCATCGAGTGCAGGTAAGTGCGCGATAGGCAAGGGCATCGGGAAGAAGCGCTTGGGACCCGCAAACCCAAACGGCGAGGCACGCCCCCATACTGGGTCAGTCAGGAACCGTTTTCCATCTATTTCTAATAGCACCGACGAATGCCCGAGCCACGTTATCCGGAGTACAGCGGCGGGCACCGGCTCTGCCAGCGCGGTCAGGTCGACGGAAAACGGACCTGGAGTTTGGTGTGGCTCGCGCACTTCCTTACCTAACAGCCAGCGCCGCAGCATGCGGCCATAGCCACTAGGCGGCGCTACACTGGTCGCAAGGGTATTGAGGTATTTCTTGCCGTTGTATTGAGAAGACGTTTGCATGAGTTGGCGTAGAAAAGCGTGCGATATACCAGTTGACGGTTAAGCTCGCCTCTTACTTTACCAAACATGCACTTACCACATAGAAACTGTTAGAAAGGATCAGCTCAGCCAAATTATAAATTCGGCCGAGTAGGTACGCCTTTGCAAACCAGAAGCTACCCACACCTAGGTGCTGAATTGCCCGCTCAGCCAGATTTGCAATTCGGCTGTTTGAACGACTTCGTAGCTATTCCAAAAACCAAACACGGCCTCCCCAACCTAGGTTGGGGAGGCCGTTTTCTGGTGGCCCCGGCGAGAATCGAACTCACATCTAAAGTTTAGGAAACCCTTATTCTATCCGTTGAACTACGGGGCCCGGTGGTTTCTGGGCGTAAAGGTAACGGGAAAGCAGCGCCACTGCCAAACTGCGATGCGAACCTCTGCGTAAACGCCGTTACCTGTCAAGCAGCGATTCTCTTATCTGTTCAGTTACCGTTTTCCGCACGCATGGGCTTACTGGACGATTTGCACGCTGCCCGCCGCGCCGCTGGAGGGCGCACCACTACCGGCACGGACGGCACGCAACCCGCGCTCTTATTTATTCCGGATATCAGCGGTTTCACGCGCTTTATTCAGGAATCGGGCAATAGTCTGGCGCCGTGGCTGGTAGCCGACCTACTCGAAATCCTGATTGAGGCGAACACCCTAGGTATGGAAGTAAGTGAGATTCAGGGCGATGCCATTCTGTTTTATCGGCTTGGGCCACCGCCTTCCATTCAGGAGCTAGTGACGCAGTGCCGCCGTATCTTCCTCGATTTTCAGAACTACATCCGGCTGGTGGAGCGCGACACCGACTCGGCGCTGGCCGCGGCCTTGCGCAGCAACGATCTGACCCTTAAGATTATCGTACACTACGGGCGCGTGAGCGTGGCTCAGATTCGTGACTTTACCAAGCTGATGGGCCGCGACCTGATTGTGGTGCATCGGCTGCTCAAAAACAACGTGACCGGCAGCGAATACCTGCTGCTGTCCGACGACTACCTGGCCACGCAAAAGCCAGCCGACATCGTGCGCAGCTTTTCCTGGACGCGGCTGCTGCGCGGCACCTGCACCTACGACTACCTAGGTCAGATCTGTTACCACTACGCCCACCTCACACCCCTGCGCCTGCTGCTGGATGAGCAGCTGGCGCCCGGCCGCCCCGGCGCCACGCAGAATAACGCCCTGAAAGTGCGCCGGGTAATTAGGCTGCCTTCCCGCGACGTGCTGCGCGTTGTGAGCAACTTCCGGCTGCGGCCGCGCTGGATGGCGGGCGCCACCAAGGTGCACTACGATGTGACCAAAGCCGGTCGCCTGGGCACCACCTACAAAGTCGACATCAACAACGGCCAGATTGACTTTCAGGCCGTGCAGCACTTCGAGGACGAAGACCACCGGATTGAATATGTCGAGAAAATCTCGCACTTCCGGCTTTTTCCTAATTCGCTGCTGTTCTTTTTCATCGAGCCCATCACCGACCGCACGTCTCTGCTGACGGTGGAATTCCGGTACGGCCACGTAGCCAGCCCCAGCCGCCTGATCCGCTTCGGCCAGCTGCGCCGCATGCACCGCTTTCTGGGCGAGTCCATCAAGCACCTGGCGGCGCTGAAGAGTGAGTAGGAACGCGCCACGGCGCGTTCGGCGTTGAACGACCTACTACCAATTATCGAACGGCGCGGGTGAGAACGCGCCGTGGCGCGTTCCTGCAGCACTTACACCTTATACAGCAGCACGATACCGAACGACAGCGCCGTCAGGATCAGGCCGACCATGAAGATGGTGTAGCTGATGCGGAGCAGGCGGTATTTCTTGGCCAGCACGTCACCTAGGTAGTAGATGTCGGTGACCATGTTGGTGTAGAGCGAATCTTTCTGGCGCATCAGCTCGGTCATGCCGCCCTGAAAATCGTCGAGGCTGAGCTTGTTGAAGTTGCCGAAGAAGAGCAGGTTCACGCGGCGGTTGTTGGCTACCTGCGGACTTTTCTTGAGCCATTTGAAGCTCGTCACGTCGGGCTGGGCCGAGAGGATAGCCGACACCACCGAACCTAGGGCCGTGATGAGCAGCAGGCCCATTGGCACCATGAGGAGCGGGTTGCGGGTGAAGGCCGGACTCAGCGCCGCCGACTTGCCCCCGATCTTGGTACCTAGGTATGTGACAATGACCGAGATAAGCACCGCGTTCAGCTGAATCATCATGCTGGCCTTTTTATCGGCCATGTCCGAGAGCTTCATGTGGTTGCCGTACATCGTCCGGAACATCGTCTCGATGCCGCGCTTGGGCTCGGCAAACGTCTCGGTTTTTTCCTTTTCCTTCTTCTTTTTCTTCTTCTCGATTTTCTTCAGCAGGTCGCGTTGCTCCTTTATATTGGCTTTGAACTGGTCCTGGTATCGTTCTTTGGCAACGTCCGTATAGTATTTGGCGGTCAGCAGGAAGTCGAGCTGGTTTTCGGCCCACTCCACGTTCGAGTAGGTTTTGCCAACGGTCGTTTCCCACTCGGCCCGTAGCAGCTCGGCCCCGGCAATAAAGTCCTCACTACCTAGGTTGCTCATATCGGCATCGACCAGCAGCCGTTGCAGCTCGGTTTCGCGGCGCTCGTTGCGGTGAGTGGCCCGAATGGTATCTTTCACCTGCGCAATGCGTTCGGGCGGGTAGCCTTGCTGGGTCAGCCATTGTTCGGCCAGCTCCATGCTGCGATACTCGTGGCCATCGTATACCTCCGTGTAGCCCGCGTCGTGAAACCAGGCCGCCAGCACCAGCACCTCCAGGTCGCTCTTGCTCAGGCCGGCCGTTTCTCCGAGGGCTTGCGCCTCCTTCACCGTGGTAAGCGTGTGTTTAAGGCTATGATAAACGAGCTGGCCCGGCAGCTTTTTCTCGAAAAGCGCCGTGATGTAGGCGCTGGCTTGGTCAATAATCTCGGATTTTGCTTCCTTCAGTATCTCGGTGGTTTCCATGCGGGGGAGTGAAAAGGGACGTTGCCAAGGGAGAGCAGCGCTAAACCAAGGTAGAACGCGAATATCAGGTCCAGGTTTTTCGTTACTAGCCTGAACTGTATCCGGTCGGTTTGCGTAGGGCAGCCGACACGGTTTTACGATAAGCCAACGGGGCTTATCCCTAAGTTTACCAGTTTTTTTCTAACCCCATTCCTTCGTTCCGGGTTTACGTTGATGGGTTATTGCCTACTTGTTACGCTTATTGCTTCTGTATGAGAAGATTTTTTCTTGCTTGTTGCTTTCTGTTTGCCGGTGGCGGCTTGGGATTCCCCGAGGCTGCCGCGCAGAAGAAAAGCCAAACCCCCCATCCGGTCCGGCCGAACTATCACCATGGCGGCGAAAACTGGCAGGCCAAAACGCCACCCGACAGCACCCACATTCGCTACACCGTTTTCCTGATCGGCGACGTGGGCAAGCCAATTCCGAAAGAGCAGGGCGGCGAACCGTCCCTGAACTATCTGCACAAGGAGATTGTGGCGGCGGGAGCTAAAAGCACCACCGTTTTCCTCGGCGACAACGTGTACGAGTACGGCCTGCCACCCGAAGATGCCGCCGACCGCAAGGAGTCGGAGCGCCGCCTCGTTGATCAGCTGAATGTGCTGCGCGACTACGCCGGCGAAAAATACATGGTACCCGGTAACCACGACTGGCGCCAGGGCCTAGCCGGCGGTTTAGAACAAGTAAGACGCCAGCAGCAGTTCATTGAAGACTACATGATGAAGGATTCGGCGGCGTTTGCCTACACCGGCGACTTCCTCATTCCGCGCGACGGCTGCCCGGGTCCCTTTGAAGTGCGCGTGCAGGATGATCTGGTCATGATCATGATCAACTCGCAGTGGTTTCTGCAAACGCAAGCTACCGAAAAGCCTTACGGCGCTAACAACGGCTGCGGCGTAGCCAACGAAACCGACTTTTTCACGCAGCTCGAAGACGTTATTGCCCGCAACAAGGACAAGAACATCATGGTCGTTGCCCATCACCCGATTCAGTCGGACGGTATTCACGGCGGCTACTTCACCGTCGGCGACCATATTTTTCCGCTGTCCATCGTGTTCAAGTATGCATTTCTGCCGCTGCCGGTTATCGGGTCGATTTACCCGTTTGCCCGCAAATACGGCGGCGTGACGCAGGACATTGCCCACCCGTTCTACCAGAATTACAAGAAAGGGCTGGAAGACATTTTTGCGCGCTACCCGAACATCGTTTACGTATCGGGGCACGAGCACAACTTGCAGTACTTCAAGACGCCTACCTACCACCAGATCATCAGCGGCTCGGGCTGCAAAACCCAGCACGTGAAGCCTGGTAGTGGCGCCGATGCCATGTTTTCGGACAAGGAAAAAGGCATTGCCCGCGTGAACTACTATGATGATGGGCAGGTCTGGACCGAGTTTCTGATTCCGGTGGATAGCGGCCAGACGGCCCGGCGGGTGTTCCGCACCCCGCTTTACGCCAAGCCAACTGCCGTTGTGCAGGAAGTAGCCGTGAAGCAGCAGGCGCCCGCGCCCTCGTTCAAGGATAGCACCATCACGGTGGCCGCGCACCCTCGCTACGATGAGCGCGGCAAGTTCCACAAGTTTCTGTTCGGCGAGCACTACCGCAAGGAGTGGGCAACGCCCGTGCGGATGCGGGTACTCGACCTAGGTACCGAGAAAGGGGGCCTTTCGCCCTACCGCGTGGGCGGCGGCAAACAGACGGCTTCGCTGAAGGTGCGCAACGAAGAAGGCCGCAACTACACGCTGCGTGGCCTGAACAAAGACCCCTCGGCGGTGCTGCCGGAGGCGTTGCGGGAAGGAGCGGCCAAGGACATCTTGCAGGATCAGATTTCGGCGCAACACCCATATGGGGCGTTGGCAATTCCGCCGCTGGCATCGGCGGCGGGCATTCTGCACACCAACCCTGTGCTGCGCTACATTCCGCAGGACCCCTTGCTGGAGCAGTACTACGACCGCTTTGCCAACACGCCGGTTTTCCTGGAAGAAGATGCCAAGGACGACCAGAGCGACGTGGCCTCGCTGGGCAATGCCAAAAACCTGGTGGGTACCGACAAGGTGCTGGAGCGCCTACAGGAAGACAACGACAACCGCGTAGACGAGAAGGCCTTTGCTCGCTCGCGCCTCTTCGATATGTGGATCGGCGACTGGGACCGGCACGAGGACCAGTGGCGCTGGGCGGAGCGCAAAGACAAGGAAGGCGACCGGAAGTTCACAGCCGTACCCGAAGACCGTGACATTGCCTTCTTCAAGGGCGACGGGGTGTTCCCGTACCTAGCTTCGCGCAAATGGGCCATCCGCAACTTCCAGAACTTTGGCCCCGACTACGCCGACTGGAAAGGCTTGAATCTGACGGCTTTGGCTAATGATCGGGTGTTCCTGGCTTCAGTCAGCAAAGAAGATTGGGTGAAAACCGCCGAGGATCTGAAGCAGCGCCTCACCGACGCCGAGATTGACAAAGCCCTGCGCCAGCGCTGGCCCAAGAAAATCTACGACGAGCACGGGCCCGAAATTGCCGCCAAGCTCAAGAGCCGCCGCGACTTGCTGCCGCAGCTCGCCGCCGACTACTACACCATGGTGTCGAAGATTACGGAGGTGAAGGGCAGCTCGAAAAACGAGAAGTTCGTGGTCGAGCGCCTTGAGGGCGACAAAACCCGCGTGACGGTGCAGAAAATCAACAAAGATGGCAAGCTGACCAAAATTCTCTTCGACCGCACGTTTGATAACAAAGTCACCAAGGACATCCGCCTTTACGGCTTCGCCGGCAACGACGTGTACGACGTGCGCGGCGACGTGAAGAGCGGCACCAACGTGCGCATTATCGCCGGCACCGACCGCGACTCCATCGTGGACCGCTCGCGGGTGCGGGGCTTAGGCAATTACACGCAAGTGTACGATGCCGATACCGGCAACGTGATTGTGCCCGGCCGCACCACGCGTCTGCGCCTGGAGCCCGGCACCGACGTGAGCCGCTACGACTACCCCAACCGCACCGACCGCAAAGACTACCAGCTCAATTACCTAGGTCCGGCCGCTTATTTTGGGTATAACATCGACGACCGGGTTTTCGTCGGCGGCGGTATCACGTACCGGCGCTATGGTTTCCGCAAGGCGCCTTACGCTTCGCAGCAGTCGTTGATGGCCAACTGGTCGCCTTCGCAGAATGCCTACAACGTGCGCTACACGGGCAATTTCGTGGATGTGTTCGGGAAGCTCGACCTGAACCTGACCAGCCAGCTCTACGGGCCGCAGCTGTTGTATAATTACTTCGGCTTAGGTAATGACACGCGCAACGAAGCTCCCGCAGGCGGCGGCCGCGTGCGCAACCGCGATATCAACGACACCTACCGCATCCGCTTCTCGCGCTTCTACGTGGCCCCAATGCTGGAGAAAAGCATCTTCAGCTTCCTCAAGCTAGGTTTTGGTCCGCAATACGACCAGTTCCGTGTTGACCGCGACCAGATGGGTAAGAAGATTCTGGACGGGTTAGGTACGGGTAACGACGACCGGACCGGCGCCGCTATCGGCATCCGCGAATCCGATTTCCAGCTGAACCGCTACCTAGGTGGTAAGGTGTATCTGAACCTGGATGCCAGCAGCTCGCCCAAAAATCCGCGCATCGGTATCCGCTGGTACAACAGCGCCGAGTATAACTACCAGCTCAATGGCGAGCAGCTCCAGTTTGGTCGCCTGGCTTCGGAAGTACGCTTCTACGTGAGCCCGAACTTTCCCTTCCAACTCACCTGGGCCGGCCGCATCGGAGCCGCCCGCAACCTGGGCGATTACCGTTTCTACCAGGCCAACACGCTGGGCGGCACCACCAACCTGCGCGGCTATCGTCGCACGCGCTTCTCGGGCCGTAGCTCGTTCTACGCCAACGGCGAAGTGCGCTTGCAGCTCTTCACCTTCAACGCGTATCTGCTGCCCGGTAAGTTCGGTATCCTAGGTCTGGCCGACGCTGCCCGCGTGTACAGCCGCTACGACGTAAAAACTGGTTTCGACGCGCTGCACACCGCCGTGGGCGGTGGCGTGTGGGTGGATATCCTGAAGCAGGCCGTCATCAATGTAACCTACTCAGTGGGCGAAGAGAAACTGGTGTTCCTGGGCTTCGACTTCTTGTTTTAGAGAGCAACTGCGTAAAAGCAATGTCGTTCTCATCCTGAAGAACGAAGGACCTTCCTCTCTTAGGCACCAGGCTCTCCTCCATGCGAAAAGCTCTTAATTAGCCGAGAAGGTTAGTTAAGAGCTTTTTGCGTTTACCTAGGTTTGCCGGTGAAAAGAGGAAGGTCCTTCGTTCCTCAGGATGACAGACGCTTTCTACTGAGCAGCTCAGTTACTCTGGCGAAGTCACTTCATCCTTTTTTTAGAAAAAGACGTTAAGGCCAAAGCCTAACGTCTTTTTTGCTTCTACCAGACCTGCCCTTCTGTCTGTTATGTCTGCTTCCTCTACTCCCTGGCATTGCGCGTTACGTGCTGGCCTCGCCGTTGTACTTTCCCTGAGTGCCTTAGCCGCCCGAGCCCAGGACAATCCGCTGCGCACCCCCGTGTTTCCGCCGCCCGCACCCGCTTCTGCTGATACTGCCAGCGCTAATCAGGTGGGTAATTCGCAGGAATTTGCCACGCCTTCGGTGGTAGGACAAGGACCTAGTAAAGGCTTAGTGGCTCACATAGAGCGCCTCACGGATTTCTCCATTAAGTCGGAGACGAAGAACGGGCCGCCGAACACGGCTAACGCTACCGTCACCAAGAACAGCCGGGCGTTCATCAAAGGCTACATTCCGGCCTGGAACCGGCCCCACCTGAAAGTCATCCTAGGTATTAACTATGACCGGGAGGAGTTTCAATTCAACAAACCAGATAACTCCGTTTTCTTCCGCAATCTGGAAGACAAAGGCTTGAAGGTGCTGGGCGCGCAGCTCGCCGTTATTCGCCCCGTCGATGATGTGCACTGGTACATTGCCCGCGTGAAAGGCGAGCTAAACGGCGACTACACGGCCAGCGAGCTGGATGTGGAAGATTATTTGAAGATGTCGGGCGAGTTCATCTACGGGTGGAAGCGCACCAAATATTTTGCCTGGGGGGTGGGTTTGCAGCTGAGCTATACCTTTGGGCGCCAGAGCGTTTATCCGGTTATTCTCTACAACCGCACCTTCAACGAGCGCTGGGGCGTAGAGGCGTTGTTTCCGGCCCGCGTGTCGTTTCGCTATAACGTGTCGGACAAAACGCTGCTCTTCGGCGGCTACACCGTCGATGGCATGAACTACAACATCAAGCTGCGGCAGCCGCTGCCCAACGGCATGCAAACCCTGATTCTGCGCGAAACTGAGTTTAAGCCGCGCCTGCGTCTGGAGCGCGAGATTTATGATTTTCTGTGGTTTGGCCTGGAAGCTGGCTACCGCTACAACGCTTCCTTCAACACCTTCGACGACGAGGGCAACTCCGGCTTCAGCCTGTTCCGGAAAGGCACCCGCCCGCGCATCATCGACAACACGCTGGGCGGCGCGCCTTACGCCAGCATCGAGCTGTTCCTGGTGCCGCCCCGCAAGTTCCTGAACAAGACGCTGAACAAGTAGCGCCTAGAACGACGTAGCGCGAAGCTCCCGCTTCGCGCTACGTCGTTCTAGGATTTCGATTTGGTGGTCTTCTTGCGGCTCAGCTTTTTCAGATACTCGTACGTGGCAAATTGCGCCCGTACTTTGAGCGCATTGGGGTCATCCTGGCCGAGGAAGTGGTTGTGCCAGTCGCGGGATTTTACGTTGTCCTGGCGCTGCAAATCCAGCAGGTGGCGCACTTCGGCTTTGATGCTTGGGTCGAGGATGGGGAAGGCGACTTCCACGCGCCGGTCGAGGTTGCGGGCCATCCAGTCGGAAGAGGCCACATACACTTTCTCGTCGCCGTGGTTGCCGAACACGTACACGCGGCCGTGCTCCAGGTAGCGGTCCACGATGCCGCGCTGCTGAATGTTCTCGCTTTGGCCTTCCACGCCCGGAATCAGGCAGGAAATACCCCGAATCAGCAGCTCGATACGCACGCCGGCCTGGCTGGCTTCATAGAGCTTCAGAATCATGCGTTCATCCTGCAAGGCGTTCAGCTTCAGAATGATGTAAGCGTCTTTGCCAGCTTTGGCTAGCTTTATCTCGCGGTCAATCAAGGCATTCAGCTTTTCGCGCAGCTCGAAAGGCGCAACTAGCAGGTGCTCGAACGACCTAGGTTGCCGGTCGAGAAAATAGCCGAATACCTGTTCTACTTCCGCGGTCAGGCCCGTATCGGCCGTAAACAGGCCATAGTCGGCGTAAATCTGGCTAGTCACCTCGTTGAAGTTGCCGGTGCTGAGGTAGGCGTACTGGCGGTTCTGGCCGTTCTCCACGCGCGTCACCAAAGCTAGCTTGCTGTGCACCTTCAGCTCCGGAATGCCGAAGATGACGTTGGCGCCCGCCTTTTGCAGCTTCTCTGCCCAATGAATGTTCGACTCCTCATCGAAGCGCGCCTTTAGCTCGACCACTACCGTCACCTGCTTGCCGCTTTTCACGGCTTTTAGCAGGGCTTTGGCCACTTCACTTTTCTCAGCTACGCGGTAAAGCGTAATGCTCACGCTAGTTACGGCCGGGTCGTGGGCGGCTTCGGTCAGGAAGCGCGTTACGTAGTCGAAGGACTGGTAAGGCGGATTCAGCAGGTGGTCGCGCTCAGCAATGGCATCCAGCATCTTGCCGCTTAGGCGCGGCAGCGTCGGGTGGGGCAGGGGCAGAAAATCTGGGTATTTCAGCTCGGGCTGACCTAGGCCCGGAAACCCGAAAAAGTCGCGGAAGTTGTGGTAGCGGCTGCCTTCCACCAGCTCCTCTTTGCCGATGCCGGTTTTCTGCATAATGGCTTTCAGCACCTGCTTAGGCATGGCCGGGTCATAGAGCAAACGGGCCGGGTAGCCGGTGGCGCGCTTCTGCAAGCTGCTCTTGATCTTGGCCATCAGGTTGCCCGACACTTCCTCCTGAATGTCCAGCTCAGCGTCGCGGGAGAGCTTAATGGCATTCACCTGCACGCGGCCGTAGTTCGGAAACAGCGTGCGCACGCAGCACCGAATCACGTCGTCCAGAAACATCACGTAATGCTCCTCGCCTTCAGCGGGCAGTTGCACGAAGCGGCTGCCATGGCGCTTGGAGGGCAGCTCCAGGGCCATGATGCGCTCATCGTCTTCGTGCTTTTTCTGCTTCACCGGCTCGCTCAGTAGCAGGGTCAGGTATACCGTCTGGTCCTTCAGGAACAGGTGGTGCAGGTTGTCGTCCAGCACAATCGGCGAAAGCAGATCCTGCACGCGGCTCTGAAAATACTCGTGTACCCATGTGCGCTGCGTATCGGTCAGGTCGTGCTCCGACACCAGATGGATGTGCTGGCGACGCAGCTCGGGCATAATCTGGTTGCGGAAGGTTTCGCCGAATTCCTGCTGCTGCCGCCCGACCTCTTCCAGCAAGTCGTGGAGCTGCTTGCCGGGGTCTTCCCCTAGCTTGGCGCGGGTTTTCTTCTTGAGCTTTTCCAGGCGCCGCAGCGTGGCCACTCGCACCTTGAAATACTCATCGAGGTTGGAAGAGAATATAGCCATGAACTTGATGCGTTCCAGCAGCGGCACTTCCGGGTTCTGCGCTTCCTGCAACACCCGCTCGTTAAATGTGAGCCAGCTCAGCTCGCGGTTCAATAAGCTAGGTTGCGTTTTTTTAGTCGATTCCATTATTGAAATGTTGAATGCTGAATTTTAAGTGTTGAATGATTATATCCTTAATCATCATATTGTTACCTAGGTATTTGGCTTTATACTATTCAATAATTCAGAACTCAACATTCAAAATTTAACACTTCTTCACTGCTTGCGGGGGTAATCGTAGAAGTAGAACTCCGCGTTGGCGCGGTCGACCTCGGCCCAATGGTCACAGCCGAACTTCAGGCACACGATGGCCGCCGTCGGCATTTCGTTGAGTTGGCTCGGTGAGAGCAGGTTGGCAAAGTCGGTGATGGTGTTGTTGTGGCCTAGCAGCAGCACCGAGTCGGCCGCATCGGGCAGGCCGCGCACGATGGCCAGCAGATCCAGAACTTCGGCCCGGTAGATGCCTTCTATCACCTCAATGCGGGCCGGTGGATAGTCTACCTCGTGGGCAACCAGCGCCGCGGTACTCATGGCGCGCACGGCCGGCGAGCTGACCATCAGGTCCAGGTGGATGTTGCGTTTAGCCAGTGCCTGGCCCATCTGGGGGGCGTCGTCGCGGCCCCGGTCGTTGAGGGGGCGCTCCTTATCGGTCAGGTCATCGAAGCTCCAGCTCGACTTAGCGTGGCGCATCAAATACAGCGTTTTCATGAGGTAAGGGGCTAGGGAACAGGGAAGTTTCTTTACTGTCGACTTCTTGAAATGGTTATGTGGAGCAGGTAGTGGCGAAGATTAAGCCAGTCACAAAAAAGCCGCGTCCAGAGCAGTCACAGATTTGAAAAGTAAGTGGCGCCAAAACCAAGGCTGAAAAGTCTGAATAAAAGCAGCCGAAAAGCTAGGTGCCTGGGTCCAGCGGTCAGTTTTATGCGCTATTTTCCCCACTTGTGTAAGCCGCCAAAAGCCTAATAAGCTAGTTTATTGGCTTCGTTTTCCTCGCTCTTGTGCCTAGCATTGCCTATCAATTCAACAGCAACTAACTCTAGTGCTGCTCCTCAATTACTGGTATTCTATGAAACCTATACTCCTGCTGTTTATCCCGCTACTACTTACAACCGGTTGCAAGAAAGAGAAAACCGAACTCGAACGCCTGCCTGTTGCTACGCAAGAAGGCAAGAATTCCGCAGGCTTTCTGCTGGATGGAAAAGCTTGGCTGCCTGCACAGTGCTACGTCTGTTCTGATTCTCCCATCAGAGGTTATTCCATTAATACTAGCAGAGACGGTCGAATTCTAAGCTTAACATTCGTTCGTTTTCCAAAGGACGGTAAGGAAGGGGAAAGTCTCTCGTTCTACCTGCCTCACATTACTAAGCCAGATTATTTCGCTTTAGATAAAGTAGCCGTTCCCCTTGCTCGTACGAACCCAGCTAATGCTACGCTAGGCATACTTAAATCTAGTTCAAGGTACCCTGTTGTTTTCGACACCGGCCCGGATGCAGTCAGCAGCGTGACTATCACCCGCTTTGACACGGTAGCTCATATAGTCTCGGGCACCTTCGACTTGACGGTGCAGGAAGAGAATGGCTCGGAAACGCACCAACTCACTGACGGCCGTTTCGATCTAACATTGCAATGAGCCTAGGTGAGCTCACTTAGTGTCTTTTGTTCTTCTTCCTCCTCCTCTCGAATTTTCAACTCTCATGAAGCTGCCTCTTTTCCTAGCTACTCTACTGCTACTCACCACCAGCTGCAAGAAAGAAAAGACAGAACTCGAACGTCTACCTGCTGCCACGCAAGAAGGCAAGAATTCCGCAGGCTTTCTGCTCGACGGCAAAGCCTGGCTGCCTGTAAGTAGTTACCTGTCTTCGCGCTCTTCTATAGATGCCTATTCTGTCCGAACTACTAGAGATGGACGAATTGTAAGAATTGGTTTTGAGCGCTTCCCTGAGAGAGGCCAAGAGGGAGAAAGTCTCTCCTTGTATATTCCTCATATCACCAAGCCAAGTTACTTTCCCTTGATAAAAACAGCTGATCCACTTGCTCGAAGTAGGCCAGCTTACGCCTCATTTTCCGTGTTAAAATCAGGTTCTAGGCAGCCAACTGATTTCTTCACTGGTCCCAATGCGGTAGGCAGCGTGACCATCACCCGCTTCGATACAGTGGCGCACGTTGTCTCCGGCACCTTCGAACTGACTGTACGGGAAGAAAACGGGCTGGAAACGCATCAGCTCACCGACGGTCGTTTCGATCTGACACTGGAGTGAGCCTGGCCTATGAATGTTTACACGCTTTCCAGCATCATTGTTCGTGAAATTGCTACTTCCTCTCTCCGTCTTGGCACTGCTTACAGCTAGCTGCAAGAAAGAAAAAACCGAGCTCGACCGTTTGCCCCCTGCCACGCAAGCAGGCAAGAATACGTTTGGATTTTTGCTCGATGATAAAGCATGGTTGCCGCGTCGGGGGCCTCTTGGTACAAGTAATTCTATAAACGCGTATTCAATTCGCAGTAACCGAGATGGGCGTATTCTTCATATAGCGTTTAGTCGTGCAAACCAAGAAAACAATGGGGGAGAAAGTATAGAAATATACATCCCTCGCATAAACAAGCCGAACCTATTTCACTTAGACAGACAGGCCGTCCCTCTTGCGCGCACGAATCCAGCTTATGCCGCCTTCGGCATAGTCAAACCCGATTCGCGGTACCCGACCATCTTCTATACCGGTCCGGATGCAGTGGGCAACGTGACCATTACGCGCTTCGACACGGTGGCGCACGTCGTCTCCGGCACCTTCGATCTGATCGTGCGGGAAGAAAGCGGGACCGAAACGCACCAGCTTACCGATGGTCGCTTTGATCTGACACTGGAGTGAGCCGAGCTGTGGAGAATAAAAGTCGAGCCTTCTAACAGGCACAAAAAAGCCCCACCAACTTGGCGGGGCTAGGTTTGCATCGTGCTTCAAAGCTCAGCTACTTACTCCACATCCTGCGGCTGCTGGTTGGGGTAGCGCTTATAGTGAATGGCCGCTACGTGACGCACCAGCAGTGCCCGCAACTCATCGATATTCTCGCGTTCCTGGGCCGAGATGAAGATCACCGGATCGTGCATTTGAGCCATGTAGGTAGCTTTGAGCTGCTCTAGCGTCGGGCGCGGCGTGTGACCTTCCTCGGGGTTCATGCCCTCGAAACCGTCATGGTTTTCGTTGTGCGCTTCCGGGTTGTAGAGGTCGATTTTGTTGAAGACCAGCAGCATCGGCTTGTCGGCGGCCTCGATGTCCTTGAGTGTATCATTCACCACCTCAATCTGCTCCTCGAAGCCAGGGTGAGAAATATCCACGACGTGTACCAGCAGGTCGGCTTCCCGAATCTCATCGAGCGTGCTCTTAAAGCTTTCAATCAGGCGGGTGGGCAGCTTGCGGATAAATCCTACCGTATCGGAGAGCAGGAACGGGATGTTGTCGAGCACCACCTTGCGCACCGTCGAGTCGACGGTGGCGAAAAGCTTGTTTTCGGCAAACACGTCGGAGCGGCTCAGCATATTCATGATGGTGCTCTTGCCCACGTTGGTGTAGCCCACCAGCGCCACGCGCACCACGCCCTCGCGCGACTTACGCTGGGTGTTGCTCTGCTTATCGAGATCTTCTAGCTTTTCTTTCAGAAATGCTATCCGGTCGCGCACCACGCGGCGGTCGGTTTCAATCTCCGTCTCCCCCGGACCGCGCTGCGACACGCCCCCACCACGCTGCCGGCTCAAGTGAGTCCAGAGGCCGGTGAGGCGGGGCAGTAAATATTGATACTGAGCTAGCTCCACCTGCGTGCGCGCCGTCGCTGACTTCGCCCGCCGGGCGAAAATATCGATGATCAGCAGCGAGCGGTCCACAATTTTTACTTCTAGCTCCGCTTCCAGGTTGCGCAGCTGCGAAGGAGAAAGGTCGTCGTCGAAGATGACCATGCTCGTCTTCGAATGCTTCACGTAGGCCCTGATTTCGGCCAATTTACCTTCCCCCACGAAGGTGCGGGTGTCGGGCTTTTCGAGCCGCTGCACAAAGCGCTTCGTGACTTGCGCACCCGCGGTTTCGGCCAGAAAAGCTAGCTCATCGAGGTATTCCTGGGTTTTCTCGTCGGCCTGGCGCTTATCGGGCACGGCTACCAACACGGCGGTTTCCTGCTCGGTGCCGGTTTCGTAGGTGCCGTCGGCGTTGCGCTTGGGCTGCGGAGTTTTGTTTTTGCCGTCGTCCTGGTTGGGGTGGCGAGTGCCACTGCTGTTGAAGCCCCAGTCGTTATTTTTTGCCATGTAGGTTTAATTCTAGGTTGCGAAACGCGCCATTCGGCGGCGAAACAGATTGAGCGTCAAATCCTAGCGAAGCGTCAGTGAATAGGCTACCACCTGCTCAATTTCCTCTTCGGTAAGGGTGTTTTTGAACGCGGGCATCTTGCCCAAACCGTTCGTTACAATGTACACGCGCCCCGTGGTAGTAAGGTTACTCTTTGTTAAATCGTGGGCGCCGTTAGCGCCGAGCTTGCCATTGCTGCCGTGGCAAACAACACAGTTCTGCTGAAACAAGGCTTTGCCTGCCGCCACCGCGTCGTTTTCTAGAGTGTTCATGATGGCACTCTGCGCCGCACCCTTGGCCGCTTCGCCCGTGGGTTCGTCCGATTCGATGTGCGTCGTATCAACAGAGCTGCAACTCAGCAGCAGAAGCGAAACCGTCAGGCTGCCCAGAAAGCTAGCTTGGCGTGATAAAGGAGAGTATTTCATAGGCTCAGACAGAACACCCAAACGGGCCGCAAAGTAACCAAAGAGTCTATTGGTTTTGAGGTTTGCTCCCTGGTCGGACACCTTCGGCGTCCGGCCGGGGAGCAAACCTAGCTCAGCAGGTCAGGATAGCACAGGAGCCGTGGCTATAGCTTTCGGCGGCTTCAAAGTAGATCTATCCTGATCAGCCCGCTCCGGCGACAAAGTAGTTGAGCTGCAATTCGGAGCCGGGTCAAACGCGTAAGCTGAACGGCAACGTGGCTTTGTAGCCGGTGCCCCACGAAAAAGGGATTGATGAGGTTGCGGATTGGGCGCCTATCTGCCAAAAAATTACCTACATATAGGTATTTACAGGAGTGCGCCTAGGGCCTAATATTGCCACAATATAAAGGATACTTGATAACAGACTATTAGCAGCCAGGGAGTTGGTCACGCGTCTGCCTGAACGCTGGAGTGCTTAGAAGCTTATTGATAGCGAGCCTGTAAACTATACAACACGCTGGTACTGATTAATGTGAGCTATAGCACCTGCTAGCTGGTTTCGGCCGGCTAGCAGGTCTTTTATTGCCGAATATCTTCCTTCCTGCGCCACTTCTGCCGCGTACTTAGGCTTGGGCCCTAGGTGCCGGCTCACTACCTGTTTGCACATGCTAAAAAATTACTGTTTAACGGCAGCGGCCCACTGCTTGTGTTGCTTACCCACGTCGTATCCGCCCAGCACTCTTTACCAGCTCACACAGCAACTACGTAGGCCTCAATGAGGTAAGCTGGAACCCAGGGACAATTGCCGATAGCCGCTAAGGCTTCCAGCTGCACCTGCTCTCGCTCGATGGGCACGCCACTAACTCGGCTTACCGCTATACCGGGCCCTGGAACCTAGGTGACCTGGACCAGAAATTCAACGTTTCGCCCCGCTACTTTACGCTGCAAGAAAACGACCGCCCCAAGCTGCTGAGCACGGGAGTGAGCCTACGTGGCCCCGGCCTGATGGTGCGCCTAGGCGAGAAGCAAAGCGTAGCCGTCAGCTCCAGAGTGCGCTCTGCTTTGCAGGGGAATAACATCTCACAGGAGCTGATTCGCAATACGTTAGCTAAATTCGACGTCAAGGGGCGGGCCGCTAACAATACCTTCAACCTGAACCTCAACGCCTTCGCCGAGTGGGACGTGACCTACGCCCGGGTGCTGACCGAGGAAGGGCCACATTTCCTGAAAGCGGGCGTCACGGTGAAGCGGTTGATGGAGGCGGGCTCGGCTTATCTACAAGCCAAAACTGTTGATTATGAGATTATCGACAAGGCGACAGCCGTCAACGACACGACGGTGCGGCTGCACAACCTGGACGCGACCTTTGGCTACTCCAACCCGGATGCCTTCGATGACCTCGACGCGAAAACTGCCGCTAAGTGGCTTACCTCGGGTGGCGCGCCCGGCACCGGCTGGGGCGCTGACTTCGGGGTGGTGTACGAATACCGGCCCGATGCCGAGCAGTACCGCTACCGTGACGCGAAAGGAAAAGAGCACGCCGACCATGGTCGTAATAAATACCATTTCCGGGTTTCGGCGGCCATCACCGATCTAGGTTCTATTCGCTACGATAAGCAGGCTGTGGCTTATAACGCCACTAAAGTCAGGAACCTAGGTGTGAGCGAGTCCGACATAAACGGCGGCAACATCGGCAACTTCTACCAGCGGGTGAGTGATATTGTACGCGCCCAGCAGCAAGCCAAGGAAGACCATTTCAGGGCCGGGCTGCCCACGGCCCTGAATGTGGATGTAGACTACCACGTAGGCTGGAAACTCTACGCCAACGCGGCTGTTAGTCAGGGGCTGCGTGGGCGCTACGCCGTGGGCATGCGCACCTTTTCCTACGTCGCTTTCACGCCCCGCTTTGAAACCCGCTGGCTTGAGCTGGCAGCCCCGTTTTCGCTGATCAACAACTACCGGATACCGGCCTATGGCCTGGCGGCGCGGCTAGGTCCGTTAACCGTTGGCACCAACAACCTGCCTGCGCTTTTCAGCTCCAGCAATCCTTACGGTGCCAACGTCTTCGCGGAGCTTTCCCTGCTGACCTGGGCAAGCAAAAGCCATAAGAACAGGCCGGCCAAACCAGCCCGCGCCCCTAAAGCCCCCAAATCGTAAGCTGACCTAGGTCTTTGTATTACTTGCTCTTAAACTGCTGAATAGCCTGGCGGGTGAATTCCGACAGCACCAGCCGGCCGCTGATGGCGGCACGCTCCACCAGCAGCGCTTCCCAGTGCGCCGTGCCTTCCCAAAGCACTTGCTTCAAGGCAGTTAAAGCGTCGGGATTGTAGCGGGCTAGCTTTTCGGCGAAGACTTGCACGGCGGCATCTAGCTCGGCAGTGGTGTCGAATAGCTCGGCGTACAAGCCCCGGTCTTTGGCCCAGGTAGCCGGGCGGAATTCGGCGGCATCGAGGGCTAGCTGGGCGTAGGCGGCCGGCCCGATCTTTCGCTCCACGGCCGGACCTACCACAAACGGGCCGATGCCCACCACTAACTCGCTGAGCTTCACAGCTGCCTGAGTGCTGGCAAAGCAGTAGTCGGTAGCCGCGGCCACGCCCACGCCGCCGCCAATAGCCTTGCCTTGCACCCTTCCGATGATGATTTTGGGGCAGGTCCGGCAGGCGTTAATCACCTTTGCGAAGCCGGAGAAAAAAGCTAGGCCCTGCGCTTCATCCTGAATAGCAATGAGTTCATCGAAGCTAGCTCCGGCGCAAAATGTCCGCTCGCCTTCGCTGCGCAGGATGATGACTTTCGTTTGCGGGTCCTGACCGGTGGCGGTGATGGAGTTGGCTAGTTCTGTTAATAAGGTGCTCGGGAGAGAGTTGTGCGCTGGATGGAAGAAGGAGACGGTGGTAATACCTAGGTCGTCGGTGGTGGTTTCTACTTTGGGGGTCATGGGGTGCATACGGTTTTAGCCCGCAGAGGGCGCAGTGTTCGCGCAGAAGACGCTGAGGTCCGTTGAACGACTCAGCGTCCTCTGCGCGAACACTGCGCCCTCTGCGGGAAATCTATTCCTGATTCTTTTTCTTCACCATCGTCAAGATAGTAGCTACGGCCACCGTTTCGCCGGTTTCGTCGGATACATCTACGAGCCAGCGCACAATGCCTTTCGCTACATCTTCTTCCGAGCGTTTTTCCTGGGCGATTTTCTCCTTCACCGTCAGCTTCACGCCGATGGTCATGCCGGGGTACACGGGCTTGGTGAAGCGGCACTCGTCGAGGCCGTAGTTCAGCAGCACCGGACCTTTGCGCGGGTCCACGAACATGCCGGCCGCCTTCGAAAGAATGTAGTACCCGTGCGCCACGCGCCCCGTGAACAACGTGCCTTCCAGCGAAGTAGCATCGACGTGGGCGTAGAAATTGTCGCCCGACACCTGCGCGAAGTTGGTGATGTCGGCTTCCGTAACGGTGTGGCGGTGCGTGGTGTACGTCTGCCCGATTTCCAACTCCTCGAAGTAGTGTTGAAACGGGTGTTTATCGCGCTCAAACTGCTTAGCGCCTTGCTGATACACGTCTGTGATGGCCGTAATCATGGTGGGTGAGCCTTGAATGGCCACGCGCTGCATGAAGTGCTCCACGCCACGCACGCCACCTAGCTCTTGGCCGCCGCCCGCGCGGCCCGGACCGCCATGAATCAGCAGGGGCAGGGGCGAGCCGTGGCCGGTGCTTTCCTTGGCTACTTCGTGGTTGAGCACCAGAATGCGGCCGTGGTGCGTGGCAGCCCCGAGCACAAACTCCTGCGCCACCATTGGGTCGTTCGTGGCCACCGAGCAGACGAGCGAGCCTTTGCCTAGGTTAGCGAGCTTAATGGCCTCATCCACATCTTTATATGGCATGAGCGTACTGACCGGCCCAAATGCTTCTACCTCGTGCGTATCGGTGAAGCGAAAAGGCTCAGAGTTGAGCAGCACGATAGGGGAGAAGAAGGCGCCCACTTTGCAGTCGCCGCCAATCACCTGCACGTTTTCCAGGTCGCCGTACACGATGGGCGTGTTCTTGGCGAGTTGCCGCACCTGTTCGCGCACCCGCTTCACTTGATCCATACCCGCGAGGGCGCCCATGCGCACGCCTTCTGCGAGCGGGTGCCCAATGGTGGTTTGCGCCAAGGCTTTGCCAAGGGCAATCTGCACATCTTCCAGCAGGTTTTCGGGCACAATCACGCGGCGGATGGCGGTGCATTTCTGCCCAGCCTTGGTCGTCATTTCCTTGCGCACCTCCTTGATAAACAAGTCGAACTCCGGCGTACCTGGCACCGCATCCGGACCTAGCACGGCTGCGTTCAGCGAATCGGCTTCCAGATTGAACGGCACCGATTCGGCGATGATGCGCGGATGGCCCCGCAGCTTGCGCCCAGTTTCGGCCGAGCCGGTGAACGTCACCACGTCCTGGTACGTGACGTGGTCGAGGATGCCTTGCCCCGAGCCGCACACCAATTGCAGCGCGCCTTCGGGCAGAATGTTGGAGGCAATAACTTCCCGCACTACGGCTTCGGTGAGGTAAGCTGTAGGCACAGCCGGCTTCACGATGGCCGGCATACCGGCCAGCAGGTTCACCGCAATCTTCTCCAACATGCCCCAAATGGGGAAGTTGTAGGCGTTGATATGCACCGCCACGCCTTCTTTCGGCACCATCAGGTGCTGGCCCATAAACGAGCCCGCCTTCGACAACCCAATTGGGTCGCCATCGACGTAGAACGGCTTGTCGGGAAACTTGCGGCGCAGCGAGGCATTGGCGAACAGGTTGCCGATACCGCCTTCAATGTCAATCCAGCTATCCGCCCGCGTGGCACCGCTGCGGTAGCTCAGGGTATAGAAATCTTCCTTTTTCTCGGTGAGGTGCAGGGCCAAGGCTTTGATCATGCGGCCGCGCTCATGGAAGGTCATGCGGCGCAGCGCCGGGTTGCCCACGCGGCGACCGTAGTCGAGCATGGCGGCAAAGTCGAGGCCTTCGCCATCGGCCAGCGCAATGACTTCGCCGGTGGAGGCATCGTAGAGCTCTTGCTTATGGCCTGAGCCAGGCATCCAGCGGCCCAGGGCGTAGTTTTCGAGGGTGGCAGGCATCGTGAGTTGGGTGGGTTTTAAGAGCCTAGGTTAGTGATTCGCGAAGGCTTCTTGCGGAAAGAACGTTTGTGCCGTCCGCACCATGCGGCGCAGCAAGGCGCTGGCGCGGTAACGGTCTTCGCGGTAGTCGTCGTAAAGCTGATCGAGCGTGTTCAGCACGTTTGCCAAACCTAGCTCATCGGCCCAGACGAGCAGACCTTTCGGGTAGTTCACCCCTTTGGTCATGGCTAGCTCCAGGTCTTCTTTGGTAGCAACCTGGAAGGATAGGGCATCCACAGCTTCGTTGATGAGCATGGCCAAGATGCGGTGCAGCACCATGCGACCTAGCTCCGGGTCGCGGGTCGGCTCGGGTGGCGTAGCGCCTTCCCGGTAATCGTAGAAGCCGCGGCCCGACTTGCGTCCCAAGTAACCTGCTTCGAAGAGCCGCTTCTGGGTGAACGACGGCTTGTAGCGCGGGTCGTAGAAGAAGGCCGTAAACACGGATTCCGTCACGCGGTAGTTCACGTCGTGCCCAATGAAATCCATGAGGGCGAACGGCCCCATGCGGAAGCCACCTAGCTCCGTCATGGCCCAATCGATAGTAGCGGCGTCAGCTAGGCCTTCTTCCAGCATGCGAATCGCTTCGCCGTAGAACAGCCGCGCCACGCGGTTGACGATGAAGCCGGGCGTGTCCTGGGCTAGCACGGGCAGTTTGCCCCACTGCTGCATGAGTTGTTTAATTTCGTCGGTTAGGCCAAGGCGTGTCTGCACGGCCGGAATGACCTCCACCAACTGCATCAAGGGCGCTGGGTTGAAGAAGTGAATGCCAATAAAGCGCTCCGGCCGCTGGCAAGCCGCCGCCAGCGACGTAATCAAGAGCGACGAGGTGTTGCTGGCTAGTACGCACTCGGCGCTTACCACGCTTTCTACTTGCTTGAAAACCTGCTGCTTAGTTGCTAGGTCTTCCACAATGGCTTCCAGCACCAATTCGCAACCAGCGAAATCCTGGTAGTCTTTGGTGAACTGCAAGTTGGTCATAGTAGCTCCCACCGCTTCGGCTGTTAGTTTGCCTTTCTCAGCTAGCTTGTTGAGGCTGAGCTGAATACCTTGCTCGGCGCGCACCAAGGCTTCCGCGGTTTGGTCGAGTAGGTGCACCGTGTGGCCCGCCGTGGCAGCTACCTGTGCGATGCCCGCACCCATGGCCCCGCTCCCGATAATTCCGATAATCATTGGCCGGTGAAGCTAGGTTGACGTTTTTCCAAAAAAGCCGCCACTCCTTCGCGGTAGTCGGCGGTGTGGCCCGCGCGGAGCTGGTAGTCGCCTTCGGCGCGGAGCTGCTGCTCCAAGTCGTGGCTGAAGGTGCTGTTCAGGAGCTGCTTGGTGTAAGCTAGGCCTTTGGTGGGCATGGAAGCTAGCTTTTTTGCCAGCGCAGCTACTTCACTGTCAAACTGTTCATCAGCAAACGCCTTGTAGATCATGCCCATCTGAGCGGCTTCGGCGGCGCTTACTTTGTCGCCGGTCATCATAAGAGCCGAGGCGCGCTGCATGCCGACCAGGCGCGGCAGAAAGTAGGTGCCGCCGCTGTCCGGAATCAGCCCGATCTTACTGAAGGCTTGAATGAAAGAAGCCGATTCTTTCGCCACTACGATGTCGCAGGCGAGGGCAATGTTGGCGCCCGCGCCGGCCGCAACGCCGTTCACGGCCGCTATTACCGGTTTTTCTAACTCCCTGATCAGCTTAATGATCGGGTTATAATGCTTTTCCACAATCTCCGAAACTTCCGGGCTGTTTGGGCCGGTTATCTCGGCTAGGTCTTGGCCCGCGCAGAAGGCTTTGCCGGTTCCCGTGAGCACGACGGCGCGCACAGAAGCGTCCTGCTGACAATCACGCAGGTGCTGTTGCAGCGCTAGTGCTAGCGGCTTAGTAACACTATTGAAGACTTCCGGCCGGTTGAGGCACAGGGTGGCAACGCCAGCTTCGAGGGAGAAAAGAAGAGTGGGAGTTTCAGGCATTGAGAGAGGCTGAAAAGAAGAATAAGAAACGTCATGATGAGCTTGCTGAACCGAAGGAAGGCGTAAGCCAAGCATCTCTACCGCTTCGTTGCTACGTTATTGGTTAGCATTGCACGCGAGATGCTTCGGCAAGCTCAGCATGACCGTTCTGATGAGTGCCGTTATTAGTGGCATTTGAAATAATCGAACGGCTCGCGGCAGTCGTTGCACTGGTACAGCGCTTTGCAGGAAGTAGAACCAAACTGGCTGACTAAGTGCGTGTTAGTAGAGTTGCAGAGCGGACACGGCACGGCGGTATCTTGCCCAAACAGCTTCAGCACATGCCCCATAGCTGTGTCATTCTGTGGCGGTGCGATGCCGTAGGCAGCTAGCTTTTCGCGCCCTGCCTGCGACAGCCACTGGGTCGTCCAGGCCGGGCTGAGTTGATTGTGAATGGTGAGCTTGCTGATACCTTCTGCCAGCAGCCGCAGCCGGATTTCGGTGGCAATGGTGTTCATGGCCGGGCAGCCCGAGTACGTGGGCGTGATGGTGATGTGCACCTCATTGTCTGCGATACGCACGCCACGCACGATACCTAGGTCCAGGATGCTGAGCACCGGCACCTCGGGATCCGAAACTTCTTCGAGCAGCTGCCAAATCTTAGCAGTTAGCTGTTGGCTGTTGGCTATTAGCTCGTTCATTATTAGTGTCTCGCAGTCAGGTATATCCAATATCACTTTGCAAACCAGCGGGTTGCAGTAACAGCTAACAGCTCAGGAGAAAGCTACCATTGCATACCGGGATAGGTGCGCTGCATGTATTGCAGCTCCGCCAGAATGTAGCCTAGGTGTTCGGAGTGACGGCCTTGCTTGCCGCCGAGCTGCACGGCTATTTGCTGCGGAACGGGTAGCGTAGCTTCGGCAAATACCTGCGCCACGTAAGCATCCAGGGTGGGCTGCAACGCGGTGTAGTTTGGAATAAGACCTAGGTCTTGCAAAGCTTTTTCAGTGGGCGTAGGCGTCGTAAGCTCGCCAGCATAGCGCCATAGTTTACTGATAGCCTTATCGATACGCTGTCGGCTCTCTTCGGTGCCGTCGCCGAGGCGGATGATCCACTCGGCGCTCCACTTGAGGTGGTACGCGGCTTCCTTCACCGATTTCTCCGCAATGGCGGCTAAGTGCTCATTGGGACTAGTTTGGAGCTGTTGGAGAAAATGGTAGTGAAAGTTATCAAACAAGAACTGACGCACCACCGTGTGCGCGAAGTCGCCATTAGGTTGCTCCACCAGCAGAGGGTTGCGGTAGTCGGTGGCTACGCGCAGGAAAGCTAGGTCGTCTTCAGTACGTCTGCGGCCTTCCAACTCAGCGGCGTATTGGTAGAGGCTGCGCGTTTCTCCCAACAAGTCTAGGGCAATGTTGGCCAAGGCTAGGTCTTGCTCCAGAATCGGCCCGTGTCCGCACCACTCCGACAGCCGGTGGCCCAGCAACAGACTCGTGTCGGCGAGTTGCAGAACGTAGTCAAACAGAAGTTGTCGCACTTCAGGCGAGTAGGCCGGCGCAACGGCTGCGTTAAGAGTAGCTTGCATAAGCATCAGATTTACATATGCTTAATGGAGTCCGGGACTTGGTAGAAAGTCGGATGCCGATACACTTTGTCGTTTGCCGGGTCGAAGAAGGCTGCGGCGTCATCCGGGTTTGAGGCGTGAATGTGCCGGGACTCTACCACCCAAATGCTAACGCCTTCCATGCGGCGCGTGTACACGTCGCGAGCGTTCTGGATAGCCATAGCTGCATCAGCAGCGTGCAGGCTGCCAACGTGCTTGTGGTCAAGGCCTTGCTTGCTGCGAATGAAGACTTCCCACAGCGGCCATTCGGATTGAGACATAAAGTGAGTTAGGCTGTAGAGACGCAATATCTTGCGTCTCGTCGTTGCTGATGTTGTTTATTTAGGCTGTTCCAGGCAGCTCGTTCAACAATGAGACGCAAAATATTGCGTCTCTACATTGTTCCGGTTAGCTAATCCTGGGGCAACTCTGCTTTCCGGGTTGGCCCGCTTTTGTGGATAGGTTCCTGGCGCTGTCGGCGCTTTTCAGCGTGGGCCAAGGCGGCTTCACGCACCCAGGCGCCTTCTTCCCAGGCGTCGACGCGGGCTTGGAGCCGATCGTGGTTGCAGAGGCCGTTGCCGTTTACCACTTGCCAGAACTCTTCCCAATTGACCTCGCCGAAATCATAGCCTTGCTTGGTTTCATTCCATTGCAAAGCTAGGTCGGGCACCGTGAGGCCCAGAAACTCGGCTTGCGGCACCATCATGTCCACAAATTTTTGGCGCAGCTCGTCGTTGGTGAAGCGCTTGATGCGCCACTGCATCGACCTAGCTGTGTTTGGCGATTCGTCGTCTTTGGGGCCAAACATCATCAGCGTGGGCCACCACCAGCGGTTCAGCGCCTCCTGGGCCATGGCTTTTTGCTCGGGTGCACCCTCGCACAGCGTCTGCATGATCTCGAAGCCCTGGCGCTGGTGGAAGCTTTCTTCCTTGCACACGCGCACCATGGCACGGGCGTAGGGGCCGAAAGAGGTACGGCACAGTGGCACCTGGTTCAGGATGGCCGCGCCATCGACCAGCCAACCTACGCAGCCAATGTCGGCCCAACTCAGGGTCGGGTAGTTAAAGATGCTGGAATACTTGGCTTTACCCGCGTGCAAGTCGGCCAGCATTTGGTCGCGGGAAGCACCTAGGGTTTCGGCTGCGCTGTAGAGGTAAAGGCCGTGGCCGGCTTCATCCTGCACTTTGGCCAGCAAGATAGATTTGCGCTTCAGCGACGGCGCCCGCGTAATCCAGTTGCCTTCCGGCAGCATACCCACAATTTCGGAGTGCGCGTGCTGCGAAATCTGCCGGATCAGCGTCTTGCGATACGCGTCCGGCATCCAGTCTTTCGGCTCAATGCGTTGGTCAGCATCAATGCGTTGCTGAAATAGCTCTTCCTGGGTGAGTTCTGCCGTTTCCATGCTGTGTTAACGAATTGCTACTAACAAACGTTAGTTAAAGGTAGGGAAAAGTTCTGGTAAGAGGCGCACACTGAGCGCCTCACCCCCTAGCCCCTCTCCGAAAAGGAGAGGGGCAACTAGCTTTTAGTTTTTAGAGCTAGCTATTTAAACTTAGACTAAATGCTAGTACTAGTTCCCCCTCTCCTTTTCGGAGAGGGGCTAGGGGTGAGGCGCCCGTAAGGTTCTCCTTTACTGGTCAAAATCCACGCACACCTTCTCCGACAGCGGCCTGGCTTGGCACGTAAGCACGTAGCCTTTCGCCACTTCTGTGTCCGACAAAGAGTAGTTCACGTCCATTTCCACCTTCCCTTCCGTCACGCGGGCTCGGCAAGTGCTGCACATACCATTTTTGCAGGAGTAAGGCGCATCGGTGCCGCTTTCCAGCAGCGCATCCAGGATGGTATCGCCGTAGTACGACATTTCCAGCACGCGCGTACTGCCGTCGAGCTGCACCGTTACTTGGCTATGCTTGTCGTCGTGGTTAGCCGGGCGTTGCGCCTGGCGTTCGGCCGACCTTTGCGTGGCGCTAGCCGAGGTAAACAGCTCAAAGTGAATATTTTCCGGCGCTACGCCAGTCTCCAGCAACGCGTCTTTTACCCCAAAAATCATCTCCTCCGGCCCGCAGATGAAGGCCTCATCAATCTCGTGAGGCGGAATGATCTTGTCGAGAAATAACCTAGCTTTTTGCTTGTCTAAGCGGCCGAAGAGCAGATCGGTGTCGCCTTGCTCGCGGCTCAGGACATGGTGCACACTCAGCCGGGCTAAGAACTTGTTCTTCAGCGCCTCAAGCGCTTCCTTGAAGATAATCGAGTTGCGGCCGCGGTTGCCGTAAACCAGCGTAACCTGACTATTGGGCTCGGTCAGCAGCACGGTTTTGATGATAGAAAACACCGGCGTAATGCCGCTGCCCGCCGCAAAAGCCACGTAGTGTTTGGCGTGTTCCGGGTGCAGCTCGGTGTAGAAACGACCCGCCGGCGGCATTACTTCCAGCTCTTCCCCAATACGCAAGCCACTGATTGCCAAAGCAGAAAAGCGACCTTCGGGCACTTTCTTGATAGCCACTTGCCACTCGCCATCCAATGGGCTGCTGCAAATGGAGTACGAGCGGCGTAACTCCTCGCCTTCGTGGTGGCGGCGAAACGTAAGATACTGCCCCTGCGTGAACCGGAACGTGTCGCGCAGCTCGGCGGGCACGTCCAAAGCTAGGGTCACGCAGTCAGGCGTTTCCTTGGCAATGCGCTTGATTCTAACCTTATAAAAGCGGCTCATGCTTTGTTCGTTTTTCGTTGCTCGTTGTTGGTTGGTTGTGCCTGCAAATGGTTGATAAGAACGTTGAGAACAGCTAGCTGACACGAACAACGAACAACCAAAAACGAACAACGAACCTGCTACCTGGCTAACCCATTCAGCAGAATGGTCATGATGTTTTCTTCCAGCTCCTCGGGCGAAACGCCACGGCCGGGGCGGTACCACAGCTCCACCCAGCGCACCGCCGACAGAATCGTGAACAGCGCCACCGACACGTTCACGGGCTGAAACTCGCCGGCCGCAATGCCTTGCTCGATGAGCGCCGCGAAGCCGCGCTCGTAGCGCTTGCGGGCTTCTTTGAATTCAGCCAACTTGTCGCCGGTCAGGTACTTCCAGTCGTTGTTGCCTACCGAAACGGCCGCGCCATCTTCCACCATCAGGTGGATGTGCAACTGAATCAGGGCTTTGAGCTTGTCGACGTAAGTGGCCTCAGTGTTTTCGATTTCCGTGAGGTGCGAGATGTAGGTGTTGGCCACGTAAAAACAGATCGTCTCCAGAATCTCGTCTTTGGAGCTGATGTGATTGTACATGCTGGCCGCTTCCATGCCCACCTGCGCCCCTAGGTCGCGCATCGAGGTGCCGGAAAAACCCCTCTCTTTGAACAACTTAGCTGCCTCATCCAGAATCAGCTGGCGTTTATTCGTTTTGACCTTTTTGACCATTTTCAAAGAAGTTAGGCAATGGGCGTTGTGGAGCACAGACCATTAAGCGCCGCAGATTTTTACCTGCCAATCGCGCCAGGTACTTGCTATATAAGACCAAAACGAGGTTAAATGTATCAGCTTTTACAAAACTAACAAACATTCGTTTAGTAGTAAGAAGTCGGTGAATCCACGCGCTGATAGCAGGCAACAAGCTGGTGTACCTAGGTTTGGGCGAGTAGCTAAAAGCTAGGTAACAGCACACCGTTAGATACTTTGTGCTGCTTTATAGGATTTATTTGTAAACAAAAAGGGTTATTTGTGAAATAAATGCAATTAATTTGTTGTTTAATAATAAACATATAAGCTCAACAAGGGCCTGAGCTACTGCTTTCTGAGGTTTGTTCGGCTTTTCAAACCCGATTAACTTCTGCGGGGCGTCCGGTATTCCTTTTAGCATAATTCAACGAAAGACATTCGCAGGCTGGTTTCTATTATGAAAAATATTCTGGCTATCGGACTCACGATAATTGCTTGGCTGCTAGCGGCTCACGTGGTGCAGCAGCTGTCTGTCATGTGGTTCGATTGGGTGCTGGTGGGGCAGCAGGGCCTAGCTTTCTGGGGGCGCCTGTTGCTGCTGATTATTCCGCACGCGCTAGCTTTTTTCTCTACGGGGTTCGTATCCCTGGCCGTCGCAGTAGCTAGCCCCGATTCTCGCAAAACGCTTCAGGTGCTCTGTCTGCTCAATTTTGCCTTCATGCTCAAGTGCCTGTTCATTGATCCAAAAGTCTGGCAAACCTGGTTGGCGATGGGCTCTTTCCTGGCAGGAACCGTGACCTGCGCCGCGCTCTTGCAGGTGGTTTCCTCTCCTAATGGTGAGCATAGTGATTGAAAATTCAGCCAGCTGAATCTGTAGATGGTAAACAAAACAGGCTCCTTAGAAGGAGCCTGTTTTTGTTAAATGCGCTTAAAAGGAAAGCTAGGGTATAACTTCAAATACCAGGAACTGGGAAATTGCGCTGCTGCTGAAATTATCATCAGATACCAGCACCAGCGAGCGGTGCCCGTTCGACAGCTTCGGGCCGAAGGTGAAGCCCTCGATGTTATCCACGCGGTTGATGCCGGTGGTGGCCACATCCAGCACCAGGCGCTTGCTCACGGTGGTGTAGCTAGTGCCTTGCAGGGTCATGTTCGATACGTCGGTGGCGCCGGTCAGATCAATCTCGTAGATCTTGACTGAGTAGTCGGGCGTAGCGCCCACGGCGTAGGAGCGCTCCATGGCCAGCAGCTTCGTGTCGGATAAAGCCAGCACTTCCACCACGCCGTTCAGGCGGAACTGGTCGCCGGGAATAGGCGCTTTGTGCACAGCCGCCAGCCGATAGGCATATTGCGCAATGGGTTGGCGCGTCGATTTATCGTACTTAATGATGCGGATAGGCGAGCCTTCCACGTTCACATCGGCGCGTGGACCATCCTCATACAAAGGCTCTTCCGAGGCCGTGAAGGTGTACTGTCCGTCGGGCGTGAACGACAGCCCCTCGAAGGAGCCGTTGGAGCGCGTGCCGTTTTCGGTGGCTTTTATCTGGAATATTGGTGGCACCAGATAATCGGCCACAAACGTGCCCTCGGTGGTGGATTCGCGCAGGAAAGGGCTGGTGAGCACCGGCGGGGCAACAGTCACGTTGCGCACGCCTTCGCTCGTCCAGACGATGTGCTTGGTGGCCGCATCGTAGCGAATACCCTCCGGGTCGATGGCGTTGTAGCGGTCGGCGGTGGCGCTGGGATAGTTGCTGCCGTCGGGGCGTTTCAGCGTCGTGACGGAGGTGAACGAGACGTCCGTGAAGCTGTTCTTGTCGAAAGCTAGCTTGGCGGTGTAGTAGCGCACCGGTTGCAGCGCCGAGGCGTCGTCGCACATAATGTAGTACGAATCGTTGTCGGCGCGGTAGTCGATGCCCGAAAAGCCACCGAGTGTGGTGCCGTTGTAGCTCTGCTGAAAGGGCACGATCTTTTCGCCGATAAACCGCAGCGATTTCACCCGAATCGAGAGGTCGAGGCCGGGTAGGGTGTCCTCGTCACAGGCCGTCACAAAGGCCGTGGTGCCGAGGGCGCACAAGGCAGCGGCAAGAGAGAAAAAACGCTTCATAAGGTTTGGTTGGGTTGAGGGTTTGGGAAAGAGAAACAGAAGGACGCGACAAAGAAAGAGAATTGCTGTAGCAGAGCGTATTATGAAAGTGTTACGCGTGCGCGCAGCACCCGAACCTAGGTGCGGCGCGCAGCGAAAGCAAGAATGCGAAGGAAGCGGGATAAGGTAGCACTTATCTTGTATCTTCTTCTAAATGGGCATGATACTTTAATTATGCTTTTACCTTTGCGGCCCGAATAACCTGTGGTTCATGCGCGTCGCTATTGTTATTAATACCTCCTGGAATATCTGGAATTTCCGGCGGAGCCTGGTAAAGGCCCTGCAAGCGGCCGGTCACGAAGTGCTGGCCATTGCCCCGCCCGACGATTACTCGGCCCGCCTCGAAACAGAGCTAGGTTGCCGCTTTGTCCCGATTCGGATGGAGAACAAAGGCACCAACCCGGTGAAGGATGCGCAGCTGACGCGCCGCTTCTACCAGGTGTACCGCCGCGAGCGGCCCGATGTGGTGCTGCAATACACCATCAAGCCCAACATCTACGGCACGCTGGCCGCGCGCATGGCCGGTATTCCGTGCGTGAATAATGTGTCGGGACTCGGTACGGTGTTTCTGATTCAGAACTTCGTGAGCCGGGTGGCTTTGCGCCTGTATCGGTTCGCGTTCCGCTTTCCGCACCGCGTGTTCTTCCAGAACGACGACGACCGGCAACTGTTTCTGCAACACCGCCTTGTGCAACCTAGCATCACCGACCTGCTGCCCGGCTCCGGCATCGATGTGCAGCGGTTCCAGCCCGCCGCTGCGTTTCAGCGCAACCAGCCGTTCACGTTTCTGATGATTGCGCGGGTGCTGTACGAAAAAGGCATTGAAGAATACTTCGAAGCGGCCCGGCTGGTGCGGGAGGCGGTGCCCGGCACGCGGGTGCAGCTGCTGGGCGGCATTGATGAATCGGGCAACATTGGCGTGAAGCGCGTGGTGTTTGAACAGTGGCTGCAAGCCGGCAACATCGAATACCTAGGTACGTCCGACAACGTGGCCGAGCACATCGGCCGCGCCGATTGCGTGGTGCTGCCTTCCTACCGCGAGGGCACGCCCAAAACGCTGCTCGAAGCCGCCGCCATGGGCAAACCCATCGTGACGACCGACGTGCCCGGCTGCCGCGAAACTGTGGTTGACCAGTACAACGGCTTGCTCTGCCAGGTGCGCGACGCCGCCGACCTGGCCGACAAGATGCTGCAAATCCTTCGGCTTCCGGATGAGGCCCTGCACGCGATGGGCAAAGCCAGCCGCCAGCTCGCCGAAACTAAGTTCGACGAGCGGATTGTGCTGGATAAATACCTGCGGGTAGTAGAGGAAGCAACGCAGGCTAGGCGGCCCGTTGCATCTAAGTAACTATTAGTCAGCGCTGCCTATAAAAGCTAGCTTTTTCAATTTCAGCTAATGGAGTTCAAGTATTTCGACCTGCCGGGCGTGGTGGAAATTGCCCCCCGTGTTTTCGGCGACGCCCGTGGTGCCTTCTTTGAGTCGTTCAGCGCCAGGCGCATGGCCGAGGCCGGTATCGTTGGCGAGTGGGTGCAGGATAACCAGTCGCGCTCCGATAGGGGCGTGGTGCGGGGACTGCACTTTCAGAACCCGCCGCACGCGCAGGCCAAGCTCGTGCGCGTAGCGACCGGCCGCGCCCTGGATATCATCGTGGATCTGCGCAAAGCCTCGCCCACGTACGGCCAGCACCTGGCCGTGGAGCTGGATGCCGAGCGCTACAACATGCTGTACGTACCCATCGGCTTCGCGCACGGCTTCACGGCGTTGGAAGACAATACGTTGTTCCTCTACAAGTGCACCGATTACTACGCGCCCCATGCCGAGGGCGGCATCCTCTGGAACGACCCGCAGCTCAACATCAACTGGCGCGTGACCAACCCCACTATTTCGCCAAAAGATCAGGTGCTGCCAACCCTCGCCGAGTTCGACAGCCCGTTTTAGAGTGGGATAAGTGAAAATCGTCTGTCATCCTGACGAAGTTAAACACTAAGCTCTCCTAAACGCGAAAAGCTCTTAACTAACCGTACTGGATAGTTAAGAGCTTTTCGCGTTTAGCTAGGTTGGTCGGGAAAAAGAGGGAGGTCCTTCGTGCCTCAGGATGACAACGATTTTTTACTCAGTTATTCTAGCAAAGCTACTCTTACACCAGCGGCAACAAGGTTTCTAAACCCATGCCGCGGGAGCCTTTGATGAGAATAAGCTGATCGTGAAGGTTTTGGATTTCGAGCCATTGAGCGGCTTCCGCTTTGGTGGCAAAGTAGAGCGCAGCGCTGGTAGCCGCCGCATTCTGCATTTCTTCCCCGACGAGCAAAACGGTATCAATCGGCAATTCAGCCAGGAGGCGACCTAGGTCAGCGTGTTCACGGCTGCTTTCCGGACCCAGCTCAAACATGTCTCCCAGGATTACCACTTTGCCCTGCGCATCCGTAGGCCGGGCGGCAAAGCTCCGTAAGGCTGCCGCCATGCTGCTCGGGTTGGCGTTGTAGGCGTCCAGAATTACACGGTTGCGGGCGGTTTCTACCAGTTGCGAGCGGTTGTTGGTGGGCTCATAAGCGCCTAGCGCAGTGGCAATAGCAGCGGTAGAAACGCCGAAATGAGTACCCACGGCGGCGGCGGCAGCTAGGTTCGGGAAATTGTAGTCGCCGGTGATTTGCGCTTCGGCCACCGTGCCGTCGAACAGACGCAGCACAATACGTGGCGCAGCGTTGAGCAACGTCGCGGGGTAGGTGTCACCTAGGTTCGGGTAGGTAACCTGCCGCGGCACTGGCGCGCCAAGGGTGGGTAGCTTCGGGTCGGTGGTGTTGATGAACGCCGTGCCGTCGTGGGCGGCCAGAAACTGAAACAGCTCGGCTTTGCCCTTCGCCACCCCTTCCTCGCCGCCAAATCCTTCCAGGTGCGCCTTGCCGATGTTGGTAATCAGGCCGTGCGTGGGCTCGGCGAGGCTGCTGAGTAGCGCGATTTCGCCCTGGTGGTTGGCGCCCATTTCCACAATGGCCAGCTCGTGCTCGTCGGGGCGGATGCTGAGCAGCGTGAGCGGCACCCCGATGTGGTTGTTGAGGTTGCCGCGTGTGTACTGCACCCGGTAGCGTTGGCTCAATACACTGTTAACCAGCTCCTTGGTTGTGGTCTTGCCGTTGGAGCCCGTAATCGCCAGCACCGGAATCGTGAGCTGGCGGCGGTGATACTGCGCCAGCTGCTGCAAGGCCACGAGCGGATCGGGTGCGTAGGTATAGCGGCCAGGGTCGGCGGCGGCCAGGTCTGGGTCGTCGACGACGGCGTGGCGGGCGCCCTTTTCCAACGCCTGCGGCGCGAAGTCGCGGCCCCGAAAGCTAGGTCCGTTCAGGGCGAAGAACAAGGTGCCGTCCTGGGCCTGCCGCGAATCGGTGCTGACGGCGGCGCACTGCTGGTAGTGGGCGTAAAGCGCCGCTACATCTTCCATAGAGTAACTAAGTAACTGAGTGACTGAGTAGCTAAATGAGCAAGAGTATACTAAGGCAACGTGTAGCTAAATTCGGGCGGGAGTTGTACCTGGGTTCTGTACTAGCGTGAACCATTTGGGCGTTCCTGTATTTACTAAGCGGAGGTCAGCCGCCGGCCGTCTTTTAGCCGTTCGTTTTCTTACCCTTTATCCCATGCTGCAACGATTACTGTTCCTGGTTTTTTTTCTGTCGCTTGGCCCCAATCTAGCTTCGCAAGCACAATCGGGGCAGCCGTTTGGGTGGCAGTTTCAGGCGGCGGCAAAAGTAGTGCACGGCGCCGATACCTTGCGCAACGCCTGGGCCGGTGGCTTCAACTCGCCGCAATTTTCGACTATTGACCTCAACGGCGACAACCAGCCCGACTTGTACGTATTCGACCGGCTTTCGCAGCGCTCTGTCGCCTACCTTAATGTAGCGGCTGACAACGGACGTGCGTGGAAGTTGGCCCCCGAATATGCCGCTTTATTTCCAGCTGATCTGCAAGGCTGGGCGCTGCTGCGCGACTACGACTGCGACAATCGACCCGATCTGTTCACCGCCGCGCCAGGCGGCAATATCCGGCTGTTCCGGAACGTGGCGAGCGCCAGCGGACAACCCACTTTTCAGCTCGTAAACGAGCAGCTTTCCTTCTTTAATACGCAGAATAACAGTGGCAACATCCTGACGGGTAGCGCCAACATGCCCGACATTCGCGACATCAACGGCGATGGCAAGCTCGACATTATCACTTTCGATTGGATTTCCAGCTCTACTGTGGAGCTGTACCTAAACAACAGCGCGACCTGCGGCGGGCTAAGTTATCGGCAGGAAACGCCCGTGTGGGGGGGGCTGTACGGCTGCACGGCCACCTGCACCGAGTTTCTGTTCGGCAACGTTTCGTGCCGGCCGGGTCAGGTTAACCACACCAGCGGCCGCAACCTGCTGGCCATCGACCTCGACGGCGACGGCGACCAGGACGTGCTGACCGGCCGCGACTACTGCACCGAGCTGGTCAGCCTCACCAACCAGGGCACGGCGCAGCTGGCGAGCATGTCGCCCAGCAGCGTGAATACGAATTTCCCCACGGGTTCCACGCCTATTCGCATCACCAATTTCCCGGCCGCTTACTCCGTGGATGTAACGTTCGATGGCCGCCCCGACTTGGTAGTAGCACCCAACCTGTACGACAACCAAGATACCGTCGACTCGCGCCAGTCGGTGGCTTTCTACGAAAATACCAGCGCCGGCACGAGCCCGAGCTTCGCCTTTCGGCAGTCCGATTTCCTGCAACGCGACATGATTGAGGTCAGCGAAGGAGCCGCGCCGGCCCTGGGCGACCTGGACGGCGACGGGCTGTTGGACATGCTGGTGGGCAGCACGAGCCGGGCCAATGCCAACGGCCGCTACCGTTCCTCGTTGTACTATTATCGCAACGTGGGCACGCGCACCAAGCCAATCTTCAAGCTCATCAGCACCGACTACCTAGGTTTGGCAAGCCGGCACTACGTGGGCCTAAAGCCAGTGCTCGTCGATCTGAACCACGACGGCGCGCTGGACCTGGCTTTTTCCACGGCTATTCAGAATCAAAACAGCATTTTCTACGTGCTGAACACAGCCGCGGCCGGGCAGCCTGCTGCCTTCAACGCTGGTGCGGCCGTGGCCATTACGGGTTTGCCCAACCGCCTCTACGACGCGCCCTGCTTCACGGATGTGGATGGCGACGGCAACGTAGATTTGCTGCTGGGTACTAATAGTAATACGTCCAGCTTTCCGGGTTATTCGCTGCGCTACTATCGCAACACGGGCAGTCAGCCCCTGGGTCAGGCTTTTACGCTGATTAATAACGATTTCGGGCAAATTCGCACGGCCGATACCTTCCAGCCGCGCCCCGTGAACCTGCACCCCACCGTTGCCGATTTCGACGGCGACGGAACCCCCGACCTGCTCACGGCCGACGCGTCGGGCGAGCTGCGCTTGTTCCCGAATTACCGGGCGCAGTCCGGCGCCTTCACGGCCCGCACGGATGTGGTGTATAATCCCGTAATGGCTCAGTACCAGAGTGCTAGGCTAGGTACGGGTCGCTCATCCCCAGCCGCCGCCGACCTCAACGGCGACAACGTGCCGGAGCTGCTGATCGGGCTGGAAACCGGCGGCATCGTAGCCCTGACGGCGCGCGACAAGGTGCTGGCCGCTGCGCCCGCCGCTGCCGCCGCTTTGCCGCTGAGCGTGTACCCGAACCCCGCCACAGCCACCGCTACCATAGAAGCTGCCGAGCCAGTCCGCGCCACGCTGCTCGACATGATGGGGCGGACCGTGCGCGTGCTGTCCACCCTGGCGCGCCAGCACACGCTGGACCTAGGTGGGTTAGCAGCTGGCGTTTACGTGGTGCGCTGCGAAACGCAGAAGGGCGTAACGGCGGTGCAGCGGCTGGTAGTGCGCTAACGTACTACCAGCCGCCCCGCAACCTAGGTCAGGTCAGGAAAGCGTGAAGGGATCGGCATCCTGCAACGCCGGAAAGCGGGACCGGAAAGCCTCTAGGTCATCGCGGCGCAGCAGGCGCGTGATGCTGCTTTCCTGGTTGCCAACTTCAACTAGGTACTCGCCCCGCATGTCCAGCAGGGCCGAATCGCCGGCATAGGAAATGCTGTTGCCATCCACGCCCACGCAGTTGACGCCAACTGTATACGCTAGGTTTTCGATGGCACGGGCGCGGAGCAAGGTCATCCAGGCGGTGCGGCGCACGGCGGGCCAGTTAGCTACGTACAGGAGCAGGTCGTAAGGTGCCTCGGCCGAGTTGCGGCTCCACACCGGAAAGCGCAGGTCGTAGCACACCAGCGGACAGATGCGCCAGCCCCGCCATTCTTCTACGAGGCGCTCAGTGCCAGCACTATAGGTGTGGTGCTCGCCGGCCATCGTAAACAGATGGCGCTTGTTGTAGTAGCTCAGCGAGCCATCGGGGCGCACCCACAGCAGGCGATTGTAGTAGTGGCCGTGCTCATCAACGATGATAATGCTGCCGGTGACAACGGCATCATGGCCGGCGGCGACCTCACGCATCCAGCTGATGGTAGGACCGTCCATTTTTTCCGCCATCTGGGGAGCTTCCATCGTGAAGCCCGTCGTAAACATCTCCGGTAAAATAATCAGATCAGTAGCAATGGAGATCTGGCCGATATAGCGACCCAGCTCCTTGCGATTAGCGGCCGGGTCGTGCCACTGTAAAGCTGCTTGAATAAATGAGACGGTGAAATCAGGCATCTAGGTGTGGTAGTGGACGTGAATTATTCTGGCAACATAGTAAAAATTTGATAAAAAAAACTAAAATAATGCAATAAGTATGAATCGATTTTACATCTGCCACTTGACCGTTGAGTACTAGATAGATATGAACATATGAATTTACGGGATTAGGCCGAGAACAAGCCAGAATGATGGATTCAGACCTAGCTTAGAGCCGCTGAAGCCGCTCAGCGGCGGCCACCAACGTCTCATCGCGCTTGGCAAAGCAGAAGCGAATCAGGCCCTCGCTCTGGCCATGATGATAGAAGGCCGAAACCGGCACCACGGCCACGCCGGCTTCGCGCGCCAGCCGGCGAGCAAACGTAAAGTCGTCTTCGGCGGAGAGCTGATTGTAGCGAGCCAGCTGGAAGTAAGCTCCCGGCGCCGGCAGCAGCTCGAAGCGGGTAGCGCGCATCAGCTCCGCAAACAAGTCGCGCTTATGCTGGTAGAATGCAGGCAGCGCCTGGTAGTGAGCAACATCCGCCAAAACATCGGCCAGCGCGTGCTGGGTGGGGGTGCTGACGCTGAACGTCAGGAACTGGTGCACACGCCGCAGCTCGGCGGTAAGCGCGGGCGGCGCAATGCAATAGCCCACTTTCCAGCCGGTTGCGTGGTAGGTTTTGCCAAAGGACGACAGCACGAAAGCCCGTTCGGCCAATTCCGGCTGTTGCAGCACGCTATGATGAGCTTGCTCGTCGTACACCATGTGCTCATACACTTCGTCGCTGAGCACCAGCGTAGCCGTATCACGCAGTAAGGCAGCCAGCTGACCTAGGTCTTCGGCGGTGAGAACCGCGCCGGTCGGGTTATGCGGCGTATTAAGCATCACCAGCCGGGTGCGGGGCGAAAGAGCCGCGGCGACCTGGTCCCAATCGGGGCGAAAATCGGTGGAGCGCAAAGGCACGTACACCGGCGTGCCGCCCTGCAAGCGGATGGCCGGTCCGTAGAGGTCGTAAGCCGGTTCCAGCACCAGCACCTCATCGCCGGGCCGCACTACTGCCGCCAGTACCGCGTACAGGGCCTCCGTCGCGCCGCTCGTAATAGTAATTTCGGTGCCTGGGTCTGGCGCGGGCACCTTGTAAACCTGTGCCGTCTTCTGACTAATCAGTTCCCGCAGACGCAACAGCCCCGGCATGGGCGCATATTGCTGGTGCCCGCTGATGCGAGCATGACGGGCCAGCGCTTCGGTCAGCGCCTGCGGCGGATCATAATCCGGAAAACCCTGGGCTAGGTTGATGGCGCCGCACTCGGTGGCTAGCTGCGTCATCACGGTAAAAATGCTGGTGCCTACATCGGGAAGTTTCGAGACAAGCGGCGGCAAAGGCATAGGAGGGGCTAGGTATAGGCTGTGCAGATGCGAATGTAGCGCGAAGCGCTGCTTCGCGTATCGACGGACGATTGCATCAGCAAGACCTAGGTGCTGGTCGTTCAGCGATACGCGAAGCAGCGCTTCGCGCTACACATATGCTACAGCGGGTTCTTCAACTTGTCTTTGAAGGCTTTCTGAAACTTCGCCACCTTAGGCTCCGACACATGCTGGATGTAGCCCTGATCCGGGTGCAGGCGGTAAAATCCCTGGTGATAGTCCTCGGCGGGCCAGAACTGCCTGAAGGCCACAACCTGCGTGACGATAGGATCAGGATAGTGCCCGGAAGCATTCACGCGCTTGATCGTGGCTTCGATTTCCTGCTTTTCCTTTGGCGTGCGGTAGAAAGCCACCGAACGATACTGCGGGCCTACGTCGGGACCCTGGCGGTTCAGCTCCGTGGGGTTATGGGCGCCCAGGAAGAACACGTCGAGCAGAGTCTGGTAGCTCACTTGCTTGGGGTCGTAGTACACCTGCACCGATTCGGCGTGCCCTGTGTTTTCGCTGCCCACCTGCTCGTAGCTAGGTTTGGCCACGGTGCCGCCCGAGTAGCCGGATACTGCCGCACGCACCCCGCGCAGCTCCTCAAACGTTTCTTCGCAGCTCCAGAAGCAGCCGCCGGCAAAAGTGGCTACGGCCAGCCCTTGCAGGTTGGTGGGCGCACCGCCAGCCGTGGAGCGAACAACCGTTTGAGCATCAGAGGAGGATTGGGCGCACCCCATGACCAGCAGCAAGCTCAACAGGTATATTTTCAATTTTATCATGTCCGTTGAAAAGGATGAGCAGCGATGTACGAAATTGGAGGCTATCTGGTCGGACCTAGGTCTGTCAGGCATTATTAGCTAGTACAGTTACGTTCCCATTTTGGGTCAACATCGCTGTGTGTTTTACAAACACGAAAGATTGTAAAAAAGATCTTGAAGGGATGATGCTGATTTAGAGTCAATTATTTGTTTGGATAGTCATCAGCAAACCTAGGTTGGTGAGCTGGCTTGTATCCTATTTTGAGCTTTTACGTAAGGCGTTCAAGTTGTAAGCTCCACTGCTTACTGAAATTGGCTGCCCAATCTTCTTATTATTATACTCCGCGCTCCGCCTACACATCTGCTTGCTTGTTTATGTTTTTACGCACCTTATTACAAAGCCCTACTATCCAAATCAGTTTTGACCACAAAAATGATTGGTTATACGCAGAATGGATCGGGGACCAAAACTTGGAATCCGTTCAGGAAGGCTGCTTGCAGATGCTGGATTACATGAAGGCCGAGCGTTGTCATAAAGTCTTAAATGACAACAGCTTGGTAACCAGCATGTGGTCGGATGCCGCCGAGTGGGGCGGACGAACATGGTTTCCGGCCATGATGGAGGCCGGCCTGGAATACTTCGCCTGGGTGTACTCGCCCAATATCTTCAGCCGCCTTTCCACAGATTTAACGATTCAGCACACCACGCGCCCCGTCGTGCTGACCTTCGACAATATCGACACTGCAAAAGCCTGGCTGAAGCAGATGTGATTTCCATTTATCATTTAACAATTAACATCTACCAATTGCCACTGCACAATCGACCTAGGTGCGCAATAGTGCTTGATAACTGTTAAATGGTAACTGTTAACTGAAAACTGATCAATGTAGCGGGCGCTTCTTGACCAGGCCGCCTTTCGTGTCTCGCACGCTGTGCATTACGACAAAGGCTTGGGGGTCAATTCGTTCGATTTCATCAGTGAGGCGTGTGACTTCCAGGCGGGTCGTGACGGTGAAGATAATGTCGAGCGTGTCGAGTTCGTCGGCGCGGGAGCCGTAGCCGCGCTTACCAATGTAGAGCGTGGCGCCACGACCTAGGTCTTCGGTTATCATCTTGCGAATGGCCTCGCTCTTGGGCGAAATAATGGTGACGCCGGTGTATTCCTCAATGCCTTCGATGATGAAGTCCATGGTTTTGGCCGCCGCCAGGTAGGCTAGAATGGAATATAAGGCCGTTTCGATAGACAGCAGCAAGGCCGCCACGCCAAAGATGGCAATGTTGATTACCAGCACGACGTCCCCGATGGAAAGCGGGGTTTTTTTGCTGATAAATACCCCCAGAATCTCGGTGCCATCCAGCACGGCCCCGCCCCGAATCGTGAGGCCGATGCCGGCACCCAGGAAGAATCCGCCGAACACAGCGCTGAGTAGCTTATCGCTGGTAAGCACCGGAAAGTGGCTGATCAGCAGCACCAACGCCAACCCGGAGATGGTCAGCAGCGTGCGTAGCGCAAATGTCCGGCTGATCTGAAAGTAACCGAGCACCACGAACGGGATATTGAAAACCAGCAGCAGCAGCGGCAGCGGCAGCTTCGTGAGCTGGCGTGTGAGCAGGGAAATGCCGGTCACGCCGCCATCAATGAAATCATTCGGCAATAGGAAGCTTTCCAGCCCCAGGGCGGCCGAAAAAACACCGGCTACCAAAAAACAAATCTGAAGAATCTGGCGCCGGGCCCACGCTTTGGGTTCAGTGCTTAAGGTAGGTACTTCGTTGACGGTAGACGCGGGCGGAACAGGAGGTGTCGGTTGGATCAAATGAATGTAGAAAAGCTAGGTGAAGGGCGAAGGCGCCACGGAAAAGCTAGATCTTCTTAAAAACGCATGCACTGCTAATCAGTTGCAACTGGCTCCCCGGCTCCTCTACCAGCGGCAGCACTGGTAGAGCTACGGGCATCGTTCTTGTAAAATATCTATCGGTTTTGTGCAATTGAATGCCGCGCTTATGTGTCTCCGCTCACTACACACCGCATCCTACCTTACGGTTTCCTACGACTACGTCAACAAGTGGCTTTATGCTGACTGGCAGGAACAGCAAAGTCCGGCAACCGTGCAGGCCGGTAGCGAGCTGCTGCTACAGTGTCTGAAGGACAAGGAATGCCACAAGCTCCTGACTGATAACACACGGGTGCTGGGCTCCTTAACAGCTGCAAGTGAGTGGGTTAAATTAAATTTATTTCAACAGCTAGCTGATATTGGGGTAGCTTACATCGCCTGGGTTCACTCGTCTAACTGCTATAGCCGGTACACCGCCGACTTTATCCTACAGCAGGTCGATAGCCCAATTGTGGCTGCGTTCAACGACCTGCCGGCGGCCTACGCTTGGCTCCAGCACTGCGATACGTACCGTTGCCTGAACGCCTCGTAATCGCCCGGTTCTGTGTCATTGTGGGATAAATTTCCCAAGGTGCAACACAAAAGGCGCCTGCTCTGATCAGCAAGGACGCCACAAACGAGCAACCAAAAATTTTTAAGCGGCAAGTCGCGTAAGAGAAAAACCGCCAGCATACCTAAGAGCACTTTTCTCTTCCCCTAAAAGCAGCAGAGGCGCGACTTCCGTCCGCGCCTCTGCTGCTGTATTCTTAGATCAATGGGGTTACTGTATGGCCTCGAAGGTAGCTCGCGGTGCAGCGCCTTCTTTATCAAATAAGCTTAGCGTAGAGCCATCCAGCTTGTAGTAGGTGCTTTGCTCTAAAGCAGTTAGGTAGTGCAGCTCCATGCTCATGGTGTTGCCGTCGCACTTGATCAGCGTCTTAATGACCTTGGTTAAGGCCATCAGGCGAGTGCCCAGGCTGTGCGTAAAAACGCCCACGTAGCGCCGGCTGCCCGCCTTCTGTGCACTACCGCTAGTGGAGCGCAGCAGCCGCGCCGTGGCATCATCTGCCTGAAGGGAAATCGGCACCGTCGCACCGTCCAGCGTCCGTAGCACCCAATGCTGCGCCAGCGGGTTCGACCGGGCCGCTGTGGGTGCGGATTCGGCCTTCGGGCTGTAGCTGCTCAGGAGCAAGCCCAGCGACAGAAACAAGCAGGAGAATAGACGTAGGTAAATAGGCATGGCATCTAAGTAAGAATAAAACAAGCCCCGGTAAAGATGATTTTTAGGTGGCTATAAAGGTTGCAGTGTAACAGTGTGATTAGTGAAAATAATTCTAAGCGTCTGAAAGATAGTGGCTTATTTTCATAAATAAATTGCTAAGTACTCTTGGTTAGTTGATAAGATGGCTAATTGGCGGACGCGTGTAGCTACACTATTCAGGCGGTTTGCTACTTCGTTGGGCGCTTCTAAACTCATAAATATAAAGGATGCCGGCTGGAATACGCGGCTAAATGCCTCCGGCCTTTGAGGAAGAATTAGCTGGTGCGGTTGTGCGGGGTTTGGGCTATTTTGCCAGCGTGAATTTCTGCCCGTTGCTCTCTCGTTTTTCGCTGGTGGCGCTGCTGCTGGCCAGCTTGCCCGTCTGCGCTCAATCGCTGCCGGTGCTGGACCAAAACCCGGCTTCGCTGCGCTGGTACCAATTGCGCACGGCGCATTTTCGGGTGCTTTATCCCACTGGCTTTGAGGCCAGAGCGCAACGCACGGCGCAACGCTTAGAGCAGGTGTACGCCCCGGTGAGCGCCACGCTGGAGCGGCCGCCCCGCCCAATTCCGCTGCTGCTGCAAAATCAGACAACAGTGAACAACGGCTTCGTTACGATTCTGCCGCGCCACTCCGAGTTTTTCACCACGCCGCCCCAAGACCCATTCTTGAGCGGCACCCTCGACTGGCTCGACCTGCTCTCGGTGCACGAGCTCCGGCATGTGGTGCAGTACGATAAGGGGTTGCAGGGCCTGTCCAAAGTTGCTTACCAGCTCTTTGGCTACGGTGGTTTGGGGGTAGCGGGCCTAGGTCTGCCCGACTGGTTTGCCGAGGGTGATGCCGTGGGCACCGAAACCGTCCTGACCCGCAGCGGCCGGGGCCGCATCCCGAACTTCGACCTAGGTTTTCGGGCCAATCTGCTGGCTGGTAAACGGTTCAGCTACCCGAAAGCGGTGGCCGGCTCCTACCGCGACAACGTGCCGAACCATTACGTGCTCGGCTACTTCCTGACGACCAACCTCAAGTGCACCAACGGCGCCAATGCCTGGAGCCCGGTGCTGGACCGCTACTACAACTTTCCAGCGTATCCGTTTTCGTTCTCCAACAGCCTGCGCCAAACCGCGGGCCTGCGGGTAGAGGAGCTGTACCAGCGCACCCTCACCGACCTCGACTCGCTGTGGCGGGCACAGCAGCGCAACCTGCACCTTACCGAAGCCAGCCCGCTGGCGGTGCAGCCGGAGCGGGGCGTTTTCACCGAATACCAATATCCGCAGTACGTGACTGACAGCACGGTATTGGCCGTGAAAACCGGGCTGGGCGATATTTCGCAGCTGGTGCTGCTGAGCCGGCGGGGCAAGGAGAAGCGCGTGTTCGTGCAAGGCTTGGTGAACAATCCGGAGATGCTGTCGGTGGGCGGCGGGAAGGTGTGCTGGCCGGAGTTCCGCTACGACCCGCGCTGGGGGCAGCGGGTGTTCTCCGAAATCCGGCTGCTCGACCTAGGTAGCGGCCACCTCACGCACCTGACCCACCGCACCCGCTACACCGCCGCCGCGCTTTCGCCCGACGGGCGTAGCCTCGTGGCCGTGCGCACCGATTCGGCCTACCAGCACCGGCTGGTGCTGCTGGATGCCAAAACTGGCCAGGTGCGCAAAGTGCTGGCTAACCCCACCAACGACTTCTACCAGCAGCCGCGCTGGCGCGCCGACCTGAACAGCGTGGTGGTAGTAGTGCTAAAACCAGGTGGTAAAACGCTGGAACTCATTGACACGGAAACCGAACAGCACCAACAGTTGCTGCCGGTAGCCAACGAAAACCTGAGCCATCCACAGCCCTGGGGTGACTACGTGTTCTACAATTCGCCGCGCTCAGGTATTGATAACGTGTATGCTCTGGACACCCGCTCGGGCCGACAGTTTCAGGTAACGTCGCGACCGTTGGGTGCCTATCATGCGGCGGTGGCACCGGGTGGGCAGCAGCTGGCTTTCCACGATTTTCGGGCGGAAGGAGCGCGCGTCGTGACGATGCCGCTCGAGCCCAGGCAGTGGACGCCAGTGCCGGCCGCAGCGCCCGCGCCAGTTTCCTACGCCGAGCCGCTGGTGGCCCAGGAGCCGGGCGCGGCGCGGGTGCGGGCCGGCCTGCCCGATTCGGTAGCGCCCAACCTAGGTGCCACCCGCTACCGGCGGTTGCAGCATCCGTTCAACGTGTACAGCTGGGGGCTGGTGCAGGCGCCATCGGGGCAGGCCCTGACCCTGGGCGTACGGTCGCAGGATCTGCTGAACACCACCCAGGCCGTGGTAGGAGCGGGCTACGACCAGACCGAGCGCGTAGGCAACGTATCGGCCAACCTAAGCTATCAGGGCTTGTTTCCGGTCTTCGATGTGATGCTGCAACACGGAGGCCGCCAAACCTCGGCCCCCATCGACCGCAACCTACCCGTCGATAGTGTGCGCACCGACCGTTGGCAGTACACGCGCCTCACGGCCGGAGCGCGGCTGCCCCTCAACCTAACCCGCTCGCGCTATCTGGAAGCCTTGAACCTAGGTACTTACTACAGTGAAGAGCAGGTACGGGGCTACGATCTGCCGGTGCGCTACCGCGATGAGGTGGGCTTTGGGCGCAGCCTGCACGTCGTTACCTACAGTCTGTCGTACGCGCGGCAGTTGCTGCAAAGCAAGCGCGACGTGGCACCGCGCTGGGCGCAGTCGTTGAGCGCGTCGTGGCGCACCACGCCGTTTGCGGCGGGTTTGCAAGCTAGCCAGTGGGCGGTGCAGGGTGGCCTGTATGTGCCGGGGCTGTTGAAGCACCATGCCGTGCGGCTGCGCGGCGGCTACCAGCGCCAAAGCCGCGAGTCATACCAGTTTGGGGCAGCTGTGTTCTACCCGCGTGGGCAAGGCTATGTGAGCTTCGACCGGCTGCGCACGGGCAGCATTGAGTACCGGCTGCCGGTGGCCGATATGCACTGGGCGCTCGGGCGGTGGCTATACGTGCAGCGGGTGAAAGCCGCTGGTTTTCTGGATGTAGCCGATGGGCAGAACCTAGGTCAGCCGACGCAGCACTACCGCACGGCGGGGCTGGATGTCACGTTTGTTTTCAATACCCTGCGTTTGCGCGTGCCATTCGAGGCGGGTACGCGCACCATCTACAACCAGCGCCTGGGCACCTGGGAAGTGCAGCCGTTGGTGCTGGATATCGGGTTTTAGGGCGTGCCGCGGAGCTATTGCCTACTCAGTAGTGGCGCTAGGAAAGCCGGGAATCCAGCTAACCTAGGTTGATACAACCGCTCAACAAAGCAGCACCAGCCGATGAGTAGACAGCTCAACCGTACCAACTGACCTTCTGGATGTTGGCCTAAATAGAAGTAACCGCGCTTGCAACTTCTACTGCGTAAGTGAGTATGAAGTAAGGTTTCCAACTACTACGCCAACCACCAACCCTCCATGAAACCTACCTTATATGCAGCAGTGCTCCTGCTGGTGAGCTTGCTCGGCGGCTGTTCGCCGGCTGTAACCGTACAGCAGAAAGCAGGCGTCGACTTCACTAAATACCGCACCTACGACTGGGGCAAGATGGACGTGAAAGCGGCCAACTCTCAAAATCCCATCTACAAAAGCAGCCTAAACGACGAGTTGATTCAGAATGCCATATCCAGTGAGCTAGGCAAGCGCGGGCTGCGCCGCGCACAAGGCAATGCCAAACCCGATTTATTCCTGGCCTATCACGTCTATATTGAGGAAGCAGAGCGCACCGTCGCTAACCCGCCCGCGACCGGCTATGCCTATCCCTACGCGTTTTCGTATCGGGGTGCTTTCTTTCCCGTCAATTACGGCTACTGGTACGGCCCGCCCATGTATAACACCGGCTACCGCACCGAGACCTACAAGGAAGGCACGCTTATCCTAGATTTCATCGACTCGCGGAGTCGGAACCTAGTGTGGCGCGGCTCCGTAGCCGACGACGTGAACAACCCGGCCAACATCGGTCCGGAGTTCGCCAAAGCGGCCAAGGAGATTCTGGACAAGTTCCCGATCGAGAAGCAGTAAGCAGCCCAGTGAAAAGCTAGCTATAAAAGGAAAAGCCGTCCGGTAGTGGGCGGCTTTTTTGTGTGTCTGGGTAAAGCTCCACGGCAGCGTTCACCCTATATTCATCCGAAATTTTCTTATTCATTCTCTCTTTATTCCTATTGGCTTTTATGCGACGTTTTCGTTGGCTTACCCTAGGTTTGAGCGGGTTACTGGCCCTGCTGATCAGTGCCGGCTTCCAGATTCCCGAGGACGATTTTTTGCAGCGGGCGGCGGCCCAGCTCGCCGGTTTTTACCAGGCGCGTTACCCCGAGAAAAGCTACGTCCACCTCGATAAGCCGGTGTATGCCCTGGGCGAAACGATCTGGTTCAAGGCTTACATGGTCGATGCTTCGCGCCACCTGCCCGATACGCTCAGTACTGTGCTGTACGTGGATTTGCTTTCGCCGCAGAATCGCCTCGTGACGCAGCGCGTGCTCAACTTGCAGCAGGGCACCGCCAACGGCGACTTCATGCTGGATGATACCCTGGCCCAAGGCGTGTACACAGTGCGGGCCTATACCAGCTGGATGCGCAACGCCGCGCCGGGGTTTTTCTTCTCGCGCCGCATTGCCGTGTGGCGCACCGACCCGACTGCTGCGCCGGCCGCGGCCGCAACTCGCCGTAAGAAAACGGCGCCGGAAGTCGCCGCGCCGCCCACCGTCGCCCGCCAGCCTGATGTGCAGTTCTTCCCCGAAGGCGGTACGCTAATCGCCCAGATGGATAACCGTGTGGCCTTCAAAGCTACCGACGCTTACGGCCATGGCATCGACGTGACGGGCATGGTGAAGGATGAACAGGGTGCTGACGTGCTGGCTTTCCGAAGTCAGCACCTAGGTATGGGCAACTTCTTGCTGAACCCCGCGGCCGGCAAGCGCTACCAGGCCACGGTGAAGCTGCCCAACGGTACGGTGGCCGTGTATCCGTTGCCGGCGGTGCAGCCAGAAGGAATGTCACTTAGTGTTAGTGAGATAGGTGATTACCTGAACGTGACGATCCGGCGGCGGACGCTGGCCGGCAACGCGCCACCCGAGGCTATTATGCTGCTGGCGCACGTTCGGGGCGTGCTTGGCTACGCGGGTCGCGGCCAGATCGACGATTCGAAAGCATTTACGGCGCGGGTACCGAAAAGCAAGTTCCCGACGGGCATTGCGCACTTCACCTTGTTTAACGCGCAGGGCGTGGCGTTGGGCGAGCGGCTCGTGTTTGTGCGCAATACCTCTGGCCTTCAACTGAAAATCACGCCTTCAAAACCTAGCTATGCGCCCCGCGAAAAGGTGGACCTGGCCGTAGAAGTGCGCGACGCTAGCGGACAGCCCGTGGCCTCCCAGCTTTCGTTGGCCGTGAATAGCGCGCAGGCGCTTGCCATCAATCCCGACGCGCACAACATCCTCGCCGACCTGCTGCTTACGTCTGATTTGCAGGGCTACGTGGAAAATCCGGCCTATTACTTCCAAGACAATGTGCCCGAGGCGAAACTCGCGCTGGATAACCTGCTGATGACGCAAGGTTGGCGCCGCTTCGTCTGGAAACAGCTGCTGGCGAATACGTTTGACCCCAACCCGTTTCCGCTGGAGCGGATGCTGAGCCTCAGCGGCCAGGTGCTGAACGATGGCAAGCGGCCCATTGCCAAGAGCGACGTCGCCCTGATTATATCCAGCCCGGATCGGGGCTTCGCCAACGCCACTACCGACCCCGACGGACGGTTTTTGTTTAGCGGGTTTAGCGGGCGCGACACCACGCAGGGCATTGTGCAGGCCAAAGGCACCAAGGGCAACCGCAGCCCCGTCGTGAAGCTGGTAGAGCGCGTAGCACCGCTGCCTACCACGCCGCTACCTAGGTTGATCAGTCCGCAGCCCGAAATAGCGGAGTACCTACAAGTCAGCAAGAAGCAGCAGGCCGCCGAGCGCCGGTTTCGCATGGATACCACCAAAACCATCATGCTGGGCAACGTGACGGTGAAAGGTCAGAAAACGACGCAGCAGGACTCGCGCAAGCTCTACACGAACGCCGACGCTACCATCAAGCTCAGCGACATCCCCGCCGCGAGCAGCTACATCAACATCCTGCAAGTGCTGCAAGGCCGGGTGGCCGGCCTGACCATCACCGGCAACGGCTTCGATATGCAGGCCCAGATCCGGGGGCAAGGCTCGCCGCAGTACCTGCTGGATGGCGTGCCGGTTGATAACAGCATCGTCAACTCCCTCTCGCCCACCGATGTGGAGTCGATAGAAGTGCTGAAAGGCGCCTCGGCTGCCATCTATGGTAGCCGGGGTGGGGGCGGCGTTATTGCCATCTATACCAAGCGCGGCAACCCCAAGTACGACTACTCCAAGGACCCCATACCGCCGCGCATGGCCTACGTTCGGCGGGCAGGCTTCTACCGGGCCCGCGAGTTCTACGTGCCCCAGTACGACGGCTCGGCCAAAGCCCCTACGCGCCCCGACTTCCGCAGCACCACGCTCTACTGGAACCCTAGGGTAAGCACCGACGCCAGCGGCACCGCCCACCTGTCCTTCTACTGCTCCGACGCGAGTGGTAGCTTCACAGTGTCTATGGAAGGATTGTCGACGACCGGCACGCCCGGCCTAGGTTCCAGCAGCTTTACGGTGAGATAAGATGTTCCAGTGGTTCGCCTCACCCCCCAGCCCCCTCTCCGAAAAGGAGAGGGGGAGCCATTCGTCTGAAGTGTTGAATGAGAAGGGTTGAAGGTTGAGTTAAAAAGGTCACTTAAAACTGAAAACCTAGGACTTCTCACTTTTTACGTCAGGCTCCCCTTCTCCTTCTCGGAGAGGGGGCTGGGGGGTGAGGCGCCCCACTGGAACGACCCTTCACAAAACAAAAAGAGGCGGCTCCACCGGAGCCGCCTCTTTTCACTTAAAGAGCTATCTGCCTACAAACTAGTAGTTAGAGTCTGTGTTCGTGGTGTTGGTCGTACCTGTTTGGGTAGTACCTGTGTTCGTGGTGCCGCTGGTTGGGATTTGCTCCACGTCCACTTCCGTTTTGCGCACCGTGTCGTGAATGGTTTCTTCACGCTCGGTTACTTCTTTGCCTAGCGTTACTTCTTCCACCACGCGAGCTTCTTTGCCTACTACGGCACGCTCAGCACTTTCCGTGATTTCCACGTTGCCTTCTTTGAAAGCCGCGAAGTCAGCTTCAGTAGCTGGGCGGTTTACGGGGTTGCGTTGCACCGTTACGTGCTCTTCGCGCAAACGTACGCTGGCTTCTACCGGGCGCTCTACAATACGGCTGCGCAGACGAGCACCGCCGGTTTGCTCTACCCGCTTACCTACTTGCAGGTTTTCCTCAATCACCTGAGCCGATACCTGGCCTTCAGCATTGGTTGTAGTACCTGTGTTAGCAGTCAGGTTATTAGCCTGATAGCCAGATTGACTAGCGCGCTCATCTACGTCTACGGCACCGGCGGCGTCCAGAATTTCGGCGGCGCGGTGAGCGTTTTCAGCCGAGCTTACGTGCACCGTCACGATAGAACCCGTGTTGCGAGCTACGTGGGTATAGCGCTGTGCATCATCGTCGTCATCGCCACCAAACAGGCTGCTGAAGAAGCCGCTTACTTTATCACCGCCACGACCGGCAGCGTCGGCAGCACCTTCCGTGAGCGTGCCGCTTGTGTTCTGGTAATCAGATGGGTCGCGGTCGGCGCCCGTTGAGGCAGCGCTGTTGTAATAATTACCGCGGTTGCCGCCTTGCGACGATTGGGCTACATCTACGCTGTCCAGGCTGAAGCCAGCAGCGGCGAGTTGTTGAGCAGCTTGCTGCGCCTCGGCAGCGGTGTCGAAAAATCCTACTACGGTCTGAGCCATGATTTCTGAAGTTTTAAGTTAGGGTTTGGGAGAGTTAAAAAAGGGAGAACTGAAAAAGAGTACTATGAAAAAGCTTGTGAGTTAGACCGGTGCCGGTCCGGTAGGAGCAGTAGCCGGAGCATCATCCGGGGAGATACGCTCCACGCTGATTTCTTCTTTGCGCAGCACGACTTGCTGCGTTTCCAGGGTTTCGACCCGGCGTTTGGTGACGTGCAACTCTTCCACGACCAGCAGTCGTTTCACGAGCACCTCGCGCACCACTGGGATGATGGTCACGTCGCCTTCCTGCCGCACGGTGGGTACCGTGTCGACGTACTGGTTGCGGGCCACGCGCTCCACGCTGACTTCCTCGTGCACGAGCGGTACCACGGCGGCTTCCGGGGCTTCGTTCACCGTTTTGGTAATCCGCACTCGCCCGGTTTCCACCACTTCGCGCCCGATGCGCATGTACTCCTCAATCACGGGAATCGTCACCTTTTCCGGCTCCGTAGGCGAAATACGCTGCGGGTCTGGTGCGGCCTGTTGACCAAAATCCTGGGAGGAATTCATTGATTATAACTTATTATCAAATGGTTGTGTGAGTGCTATACGACCTGCTGAATGGGAGGTTGTAGTGGAGCTAGCCTAGGGTTCGGCCCGAACGGCAATTCGCAAGCAGGGAAATGCCGCCGGAAAATGGGCCTGTTTATGACCCGGTAAATTCCAACCGTACTTATATAGAAGCAGGCAAAGCACAGGTGCTTTTTAGCCTCAACTCAAGCGAAAAATCAACCCCAAACAGGGAGCATAAACCTAGGTTGGAGGGGCGCTTTTTGCCCGGAATTATGTACAAAAAAAGCGCTGCCAAAGCTGGCAGCGCTTTCCAAAAATGAGCGGTTGGCAGACCTAGGCTAGCTGCAACTGCGCCAACTGCTTGCTGATAAAGTCAAGCTCTTCAGCCGACAGCTTCACGTCGATAGCCTTGGCGTTCTGAGTGGCCTGGTCGGCGTTGCGGGCACCTACCAGCGCTACCGTAATGCCGGGCTGCTCGATAGTCCAGCGCAGGACCACCTGCGACAACGTGGCGTTCTTGCTCTCGGCCAGCGGCCGGATCTTGTCGAGGAAGCCGTTGATGCGCGTCAGGTTTTCGCCCGAAAACAACGGATTATTCTTGCGCAGGTCGCCTTCGCCAAACTGGTAGCCGGGCGTGATTTTGCCCGTGAGCAAACCTAGCTGCATGGGGCTGTAGGCCAGAATAGCTTTGTTGTGCTCTAAGCAGTACGGCACTACGTCCTGCTCGATGTCACGCTTCACCATGCTGTAGGGCACCTGGTTGGAAGCTAGCTTCACTACCTTTTCGGCTTCCTGCATCTGTTCCACTGAGTAGTTACTAACGCCTACGGCGCGCACCTTGCCCTGCTCGATCAGCTTGGCCACGGCACCCATCGTGTCGGCAATGGGCGTGGTGATGTCGGGCCAGTGGATCTGGTAGAGGTCGATGTAGTCGGTGCCGAGGCGGCGCAGGCTGTCTTCGCACTCTTTGATGATGCTTTCCGGCGCCGCGTACTTGTACACGTCGAGGTCGTGGCCGCTGTTGTCTTTGGTTTTGAAGCCAAAGTCGCCTTTAGCCAAGTCCCAACGCATTCCGAACTTGGTCAGAACCTGCACTTTGTCGCGCGGTAAGCTCTTGATGGCCTCCCCCACAATTTCTTCGCTCAAGCCTTGCCCGTAGATCGGCGCAGTATCAATCGAAGTGACACCTAGGTCGTAGGCGGCGTGAATGGCGCCCACGGCATCATTCTGCTCGGTACCGCCCCACATCCAGCCGCCGGCTGCCCAGCTGCCAAAGGTGATAACGGAAGTCTTGATGCCGGAGGCGCCTAATTCTTTGTATTCCATAAAAAGTGTTCTGAATGGTATTCTACGCAACCTAGGTTATTGTCCCTTGTTGGCGTTGGCCGAGTTTTTCTGCATGGTTTCGCTGTTGGTATTGCCAACGGCGCTGCCTTTTTTGTTAGGCGTGGTAGGTGCCATCTGGATTTTACCTTTGGGTGGCTGGGTGCTATTGTGGCCTTGGCCGCCTGAGCGCGTCACCTGGCCCGGAGTGGTTTTGGACACGCCTTTGGTGCCGCCGCCGGGCGTGTAGTTGCCTTTGGAAGTAGTTGGAGCAGAGGTGCCGCCGCCGGTGGTGCTGCTGCCGGAGCCGCCAGTGGTGCTGCCAGTATTTTGGCTGCCCGCATTTTGGGCGGCGGCCGTGCTGATGGTAGCAGCCAGAGCGGCTACCAGTACGAGTGCTGTTTTCATAACGAAGAGGGTGAGGAACAGGAAGAATGGTGCTGGGCAGTAGCGCCCGCGCCCACAGGCTTACGGCGAACCGGCAGCGCGCGTTTAAAGGCTAGGCTTACTGCTCCTCAGAGCTGTGCCTAAGATGAATTCGCAAGCTGAACCGTGCGCCCGAACCTAGGTTCTGCCGCTAGCAACCGCACTACAACCGCGCGAGCAAACTTTTCGGGCCGGAAAACGCTTTTGCAGTCAAAACCTATCGTAAGATGAAAGTAGAAATCTGGTCTGATATCATGTGTCCGTTTTGCTACATCGGCAAGCGGAAATTCGAGAATGCGCTCAAGCAATTCGCTGACCGCGAAACGGTGGAAGTGAAATGGCGCAGCTTTGAGCTGGACCCCAACATGCAAGCCGTGCCGGGCCAGAGCATTCACGAGATGCTGGCCGAGCGCAAGGGCGTTTCGGTGGAGGAAGGCAAACGAATGAACGACTACATGGGCAACGTAGCCGCCGAAGTGGGCCTGCACTACGACTTCGACCGCATGATTCCGACGAACACGTTTCTGGCGCACCGCTTCCTGCACCTGGCTTCCGCGCACGGCTTGCAAGATGCGGGCGAAGAGCGGGTATTCGCAGCGTATTTCGCGGAAGGCAAAAACGTGGGTGACCTGGCTACCCTGGCGCAGCTCGGCGCCGAAATTGGCCTGGATGCCGCCGAGGTAACCCGCACCCTCGAAACCGACGCCTACACCCAGCAAGTGCGCTTGGATGAGTACGAAGCCCAGCAGGTAGGCGCCCGTGGTGTGCCGTTTTTCGTGTTCAACGACAAGTACGCCGTGTCGGGGGCGCAGCCGACCGAGCTATTCCTGGAAGTGCTGGAAAAAGTGCGGAGCGAGGAAAAGCCCGTGGTAGTGGCCGGCCAGGCTGGGGCCGCCTGCGACGTCGACGGTAATTGCTAAGCCGCTGATTCTGTTAAAACAAGAAGCGCTACCCCGGCCGGGGTAGCGCTTCTTGTTTTTGCCAGTACTCTGAATAAACACTAATAATTAAGGATAAACTATCAGATCAAACACGAGGTCTACTAAGTGGGTGGGTTAATCAATAATCACTTTCTGGGCCTGCTGCTGGCCATCGGCGGTGCGCAGAATGAGTTGGTAGAGCCCTTGTGCCAAGCTAGGTGCCTGCACCGGAACCTGGTTGGTGCCGGCTCGCAACGATACATCCTTCTGGTGCACCTGGCGACCTAGGCCATCAGTGAGCGTAAGCGTACCCGTTTGGGCCGACTTAGCAGCGTATTCCAGCGTGAAGGCGCCTTGCGTGGGGTTCGGATACACCCGCATGGCGGCATCGGAGTTTTTGGCCGCTGTGGAAGCTAGCACCGCCGTGCCAGCACAGGCGGTAGTTGTCGTCATGGAGCCGCGGCCGGTGCCGTCAAAGTGCTCATCCTTAATAAGGTTGGCCGAGTTAACCATGTTCATGTTGCACACCAGCGTGTTGAAAGAGCCGGTGTTGAGGTACAAGGCGTTGTCGCAATTGACGGCTGTGTTGTTCTGGAAGATCGTACCGAGTACGGCCGGAACCTGCTGGTCGATGTAGTTGCTCAGCGGGTGATACTCTAGGTAGTTGAGGTAGCCTTCAGGGAAAGACGCATCCACGATGGCCGGTACGTTCGGCGAGTGGGCGGTGAGCTTGTTGTTGCGCACTTCCAGGTTCAGCACCGACGAGCCAAAGCTCTGGGGTTGAATATGCTGCACCGTGTGTACTCCGATGAATACCCCGTTGGAACCATCCAGGTTGGCCACGTCGTTGCCGATGATCTGGTTGTTGTACATGGGCAGGAACTCCTGCGGAACACCGGCACTGGAGTTGTCGATTTGCCAAGGCGTCAGGTCGATGGAACCGCTGTTGATGAGCTTGTTATTAACAATGGCAACTTCCAGGGTCGCATTCTGGTAGAGCGTGATGCCGCGGCGGTTGCCTTCCATCACGTTGTCCTTGATCAGCCAGTTGCGCGAGCCCCAGTTGAAGATGGCGTAGTGGCTGCCGGCGCCAGGCACGACATCCCAGGGCTTATCAACAGTCAGGGTGTTACCGTTGCTGCCCGTGATGGTGCGGAACTGGCCCATGCCTTTACCGCTCACGATGGTTACGACCGGCTTGCGCGTCCAGCGATTCCAGTTGCGGCTGTTGTCGCGCAAGGTAGTGGCGGTAGCTTCGCTCACCGAGCCCGCGTCTTCGTCGATGCGCATGCCGTGGCCGCCGCCGCCCTCGGCGATGATGGTTTCGCCGTCGTTGGAGTTCTGAGCCGGACCGTTGATAACTTTGAACAGGTTGTTGACAATGGCAACGTCCTCGGCAAAGTTTACTACCAGTACGTGGTTCGTGATGTTGGTGGGGTAGCGGGCGCTGCCGTCGCGGTACACGCGGTTGTTTTCGAATACGCCGTCGTGAGCTCCGTTCAGGTTGATGCCGTCCACGGCATAAGTCACGTTGTTATTAGCAATTACGAAGTTGCTGCAATCATTCAGCTGCAAGGGGCCGTGAAAACCGGCTTTGTCATCCACGCCCTGAGTGAAGTCGGAGTTGGTAATCACCACTTTGTCCGACTTAGCCCACCAGATCCAGTCACCGCGCTCCAGATCGAAGCGGATGCGCTGCATGAAAATCTCAGTGCCCTGGCCGGTCCAGTTCTGGATCCAGTGGCCCGATTCGTTCACGTTAACCATGCTCAGATCGGCCAGACCCGACTGCTGCTTGTTGTCCCACACCATGCCCCATTTGTCGGGGGCTGGCGTGCCGTAGCCAAACTTGATGATCGTCCGATCTTTGCCGGCACCTTGCAGCGTCACGCGGTTTTGCATGTACAGGCACAAGCCGTACTCCGGGGCTAGCTTGTAGGTTCCCTCCGGCAAATAAACGATGCCGCCGCCATCGGCCCCGGCCTTGTCGATGGCCTCCTGAATGGCAGCCTGGTCGTTCTGCTGGCCGTTGCCGGTTGCGCGCCGGCTAAGCCGCGAGTCGGTTTTTACGTTATAAACGTTGTTATAATAGTTGAGCTTCGTCGCCCACGGCACACCTAGGTTGAAGTAGTCGGTGCCGCCCTGAATGGCAGTTATCGTCTGGGTAATCTTGGTTTCGCCCGTGCCGCCGCCGTGTCCGTTGGTCACGAATACGTCGTAGCGTGTGCCGGGCTGGAGCGACGTAGGCACGGTCACTTTCAGCGTGTAAGCGTCGCTCTGACCTGGATCTACGTTGACCGTGCCCCCGCCGGAACCGCCGTTTTGCGCCACAAAGCGCACCTGCGGATTGGCCCCCGCCAGCTTCAGGTTGCGCCCGAAAATGCGCAAAGAGCCGCCCGGCGTCACTTCCGGCGAATCGAAGTGCATGCCCTGCGCCCGGTTGACATAAACGCTGGCGCTGCGCTGCCCACCGTCCTCTACCCACACCTGGTAGATATCGTGACTAACGTTGGTCGGCACCTGCACAGTGGTCTGGCCCGCACTATGAATCAGAACCGGCATCGGAATGCCTGCGGAAGAAGTGCCAGGGGCCAGGTAGGCTTTGGCGTTCGCCCCGAAATGACCTTGTAGGCTAATGGCGTCGCCGGGCTGCGCGCTCGGGCTGGCGTTGAAAATGGCAGCCTGTGCCACCGCCTGCTGCCGGATGCCTAGGCTGCCCAGCAGCGCCAGCGTCATTACGGCCGATGTATAATTCCTCCCCAGGAACCTGGCTCCGCGGTTGGTGGAAGTTGCATGAACCTGCGCAAGAACAGGCTTGGGCTTTCCTGTTATAAGTCTAGTTACTTTAGATAATGCAAAAGCACGGAAAAACGCAAAGTCGTAGTTGTTCCTCATAGAACGTGGTCTGGAATGTAACACAAGAAAATCGCGAAGCACAAGCACCGGGTAGCTAGGATTAGTATTGAATATATCCTAGGTGGGCCATGGCTGGTGGATAGCAATTAGTCGACCAGTTTAATACAAGAATTAAATTTATAACCGCCTGAGCCTAGGCCCAATGCCTCTGCTGTATATCAAAGATGGGTGTTGCTATTGAGTATTTTATTATATATAAAATACTGATAAACAAGATATTGCAAAAACATATAAAAATTTATATTTATCTTATTATTATATTGTCAAAAGATATAATCCATGAATATACAGGTGGGTTGTTATTAATATTGTTATATATCTTAGCTAGAAATAACAAATGATTTTTGTACACACTTTTATGACTAACTGGGTAATCGTATTCATCCTATATTAATTTGAGTACGACGTGCGACTATAAGCTGAGTGAACCGGGAATAATTAAATAGGCGTACTTGAATTATAGGGAAATTCATGCAAGCTGAACGGCTGTTTGCATAGTTTGTAAGCCGGCCAGGTAGTAAGAAATAAGCAGGCGCCGCTGATAGTCTGCTGGTTACCCAACCTAGGTAGTCGCCGTCGGTGGGCTGCTGCGGCAAGCAGGCGCCAACGGAGCCGGCTACTCAGACCTAGGTTATGGCCGCTCAAGCAGCGGATGTTAGGCGGAACTGCGGCCGACATTATGTGGCAGCCAAAAGCCAGCCTTCCCGTATCTTTACTTTCTACGCTCGCTTATTCTGCCTTCTCCTATGTCGTTACCAATGTCCGCGCCTGGGCAACCCGCCGCGCTGCTACCTGAAGATTACCAGCAGAAAATAAAACAGGTATTTGCCGAAGTCGGTAAGGTGGTGGTGGGCCAGCAATACATGGTCAATCGGCTGCTGATCGGGCTGTTTACGGGCGGTCACATCTTGCTGGAAGGCGTGCCGGGCCTGGCAAAAACACTGACGATCAGTACCTTGTCGAAGGTGCTGTATCTGCCGTTTCAGCGGGTGCAGTTCACGCCCGACCTGTTGCCCTCCGACTTAGTGGGCACCATGATTTACAACCAGACCCAATCGGTGTTTGAAGTCAAGAAAGGGCCGATTTTCTCGAACCTGGTGCTGGCCGATGAAGTGAACCGCTCGCCGGCCAAGGTGCAAAGCGCCCTGCTGGAAGCCATGCAGGAAAAGCAGGTGACCATTGGGGAGACAACCTACCCGCTCGACTTGCCTTTCCTGGTGCTGGCTACCCAAAACCCCGTGGAGCAGGAGGGAACCTACCCGCTGCCCGAAGCGCAGGTCGACCGCTTCATGATGAAGATCTACGTGGACTACCTCAAGAAAACCGACGAGCTGGAGGTGATGCGCCGTATGGCCAACCTGAGCTACGTCGGCGACGTAAGCCCCGTGCTGACGAAGGAAGATATCTTCGGAATCCGCGGCCTAATTAACCAAGTGCAGATTTCGGAGACGCTGGAAAAGTACATCATCGAGTTGGTGTTCGCCACCCGCAAGCCCGCCGACTACGACCTGGCCGAGTTTGCGCAGTACGTGCAGTTTGGCGTGAGTCCAAGGGCTAGCATTGCCCTGCATCGCGCTGCCAAAGCTGTGGCCTTCTTCGACCAACGCGACTATGTGCTGCCCGAAGACATCAAGGAAGTAGCAAAAGATGTGCTCAACCACCGCATCCTGCTCAACTACGAAGCCGAAGCCGACGGCGTCCGCACCGCTGACTTAATCGACGCCATTCTGCGCAAAGTGCCGATTAGCTAGAGCTACTTAGTAGCTGAGCAAAAGTCGTTGTCATCCTGAGCTTGCGAAGAACCTTCCTCAACTAAGCGTAAAGCTTTCTTAAACGCGAAAAGCTCTTAATTATCCGATAAGGTTGATTAAGAGCCTTTTGCGTTTAGCTAGGTTTGTCGCTAATCAGAGGGAGGTCCTTCGCAAGCTCAGGATGACAGGCGGGTTACTCAGCTACTCAGTTGCTTCGATAGAGCCATTTTAACGTCTTGAAAGCTAGGTAGGAAAGCCCGAAGGCCGGCACCGGTAGTTTGCTTGAAAGACCACACCAAGTACGCCGTAGAAGCTAGGTAGGAAAGCGTGTTGGCGGCAGCTGCGCCGCGAATACCGAAAGCTGGAATGAGGAGCCAACAGGCTGGTATCGTTACGCCCAGACCTAGGGTAGTAGCTAGGTTGTTGACACGGTATTGCCCGATGCCACCGAAATACGAGCTGCAAATCATGTTGATAGCCATAATGGCCACGCCGGGCGCCAGCAGCAGAATCACGGGGCGCGACGCGCCGAACTCGGGGCCGAATACTGCCACTAGTACTGCCGGCGGTAAGGCGCACAGCACCAGAACGGCTAGCACCGTAGCGAGCACCGAAAGCCTCGCCACGCGTAAGGTCGACGCCACCTGCGCCTGCTTATCGGTGGCATGTACCAGGTCGACGTACTGAATCAGGGCCGCGCTGCGCGGGATCAGCCAGATGGCCTCCGCCAGCGCCACCCCCACGGAAAGCACGCCCACGGCTCGCGCCCCCGTGTAGTGCGCCACGAAGTAGTAGCTCAGGCGGTAATTAATGAAAGACAGGATGTTGGAGAAATGTGCGCCCCGGCTATTGCTAGCCAGTTCGCGGGTGGTAGCGCGCAAAAGGTGGCCAGCTTCCCAACGGTCGGGCAGGCGGAGCAGCACCAGCCAGCTGAGTATCAGTGGCAGACCGTAAGCTAGGTAGGTGGCATAGTAGTAAGTAGTTACGGCGCGCCAGCTATAGCTTCCGGTAAAGGCTAGCAGCAGCAGGCCGGCCAGAATGGCTACCTGCAAAACCGTGAAGAGATTGTAGACGCCGTCCTTCTTGCGGCCCAGCAGCAGCAGCGTATTAATTGTGAAGAAAGCCTGCACAAGCGAAAGGCCCCACAAGTGACCTAGGTATGGCCAGCTGACTTGCCGTAGCAACCCGACCGCCGCAGTGCCTGCGGTGCAAACGACTGTCGCCCAGACATAAGCAGGCACCAGCAGCGACCAGATGCTGTGCTTCGGGGCCAGGTAAATCAGCGACGAGCCCCCCAGGAACCCGATGAACAGCAGCAGCACCGCGCAATCCGTCACGAACAGGCTCACGGCGCCGCGGCCGGCAGCACCTAGGTAGCGCGCCGTGAGCCACACGATAGCGAAGCTGAGCAGGGCGGTAGCAAGCCGGGTAGCAAAGTTGTGCAGGATACGACGCACCATAGCGCTAAGATGCGACAGAATAAAGGGCATTGCCTAGCACCTGCGCGTACAAGGCGGCAAACTGCTGGCCCACCCGCGCCGGGCTGCAACGCACAATGGCATCGGCGCGCAGCTGGGTTGGGTCGAAATGGGTCGTGTTGGTCAGCACAGCTAGCAGCGCGTCGTGCAGGGCAGTTTCGTCATCCGGGTTGACTAGCAAGCCGAAAGTGCCTTCCGGCTGAAATAGCTCGGGCACGCCACCCGTGCGCGTCGCTACCACCGGTCGGCCGCAGGCCCTAGCTTCGAGCAGCACGCAGCCAAAGGTTTCGGCGCGGCTGAAGGAAACCAAAGCGCGGGCCCGCTGCATCTCAGCGGCTACTACTGCGTGCGGCAGCTTACCGAGAAAGGTAACCGTGCCCGACGTGAGCAGACCTAGCGCGTGGGCTTGCTGGTGCAGCGCCTGCTCATCCGGACCGTAGCCGGCAATGCGCAAGCGCAGGTCCGGGACCGTAGCCCGGAGTTGTGCTACCACCCGCAGCACCCCCGAAATATTCTTCACCGCATCATGAAACGCCGAGATATGAAGTAGGGTAGGAGCATCGGTCGGCAAATTGGGACAAAACAGCTCGGTGTCTACCACGTTGGCAATAACGGTGGTGTAGTCAGTTGTGAACCCTAGCTGCTGCATCGCCCAACCTAGTCCTTTCGATACCGTGTGGAGTGCCCGCGCCCGGCGGACCACCGCCCGCGTCAGCCAGTGTCGCAGCCAACTGATGCCAGCGGCACGTTCGGGCAAATACAAGGTCCAGTGCTCCGTGACAACATACGGAATGTGGTGCTGGAGTTTCAGCCACCACGCAAACAAGCCGGTGCGCAGCAGCACATGCACATGGGCAAGCTCCGGCGGTCCGCCCCAATGCCGCACCAGTTGCTGGTAGCCCTGCCTTAAGCACCAGAAATACAGCAGCAGCTTAAGCACTTTGTCCAGTGGACCTAGCCCTATGGGGCGAGCCCGGTAATAATAGCGCAGCGTAGGCACTGCGTTATCTAGGTCAGCATCGCACACCGTCCAGGTAGGAAGCGGCTCATGAGCCACAGTAGCAAATAGCACGGCCACCTGGGCGTGAGGTGCAATGGCAGCAACGTGCCGGGCCACGAAGTCACCATCCTGGTCGTCGTAGCGGTGGGGGTACCACTTGGGCAACATTAGCACGCGGGACTTGCTCATCGTAGGCGCAAGCTAAGCGTTTCGGGCTATCAGCCGAACACAGCACGGAGGTAAACAAAAAAGGAGCCCCCGCCGAGACTCCTTTTGATAACATAAGAACAAAATAATTCACTTAGCTAGCTTAGTAGTCCGTGTTCTGCGGGTCGAAGTTGGTCCAGCCAGCTAGCCAGTTCTCACTCGAGTTGCCAGAGAAAGCACCGATGTAACCAACTTTCGTGAAGAAAGCATCAGTCAGCTTAGCGCTTGAGAAGTCGCCAGGCACCACCGGAGTAGTTGGTTTATCAGCCGACGTATAGACGATAGGCGACTGGGTGAGTGGCACAAAGCTAGGCGCCATTAGGCTGAACGCATTGGTCAGGCGCACCGCGTCGGCCGTAGCATATTGACGGCTAGCATTTGCACTCGCCTTGAGCCAGGTCAGGGGGCCAACGGCGCTACCCCAAACGGCGGAGTCAGCACTCATCGAGTTGTTAGGCGTTAGGTCGCCAGGGCCACCGCTACCACCGATGAAGATAATGTTGCGTTGTCCACCCACCGAGTTCGAGCCCGTCGGAGTGCCCGCAATGATGTTGTTCTTGAACTGGACACCACCGCTGGCAATGTTTGCGGCTGTCTTGGCATTGTCTACAAGCACTGCGGTTGGATAGCCCATCAGCACCGAGTTCATGATGCTAATGCTGGAGTTACGACGAATATGAGCACCCGCAATATACTGCGTGCTTATGCTGCCAACCCCGGTTGGGTTAATCAATGGACCAACAGCTGTGATGTTCGAGAATACCGGTGCCGTACGTGGCAGTGCGTCGCTAGCTCTATTATCGTTATCAGATTCAAAGGCTTTTGAACCCGATTGGTCAGCTGTTTGTGGATCGCGCAACGACACGGCAAACTGCACTTTGCCTGAGAAACCGTTATCGGTGTCAAAATCATCATCCCAAGTGCGGTGCGCTACTAAGTACTTCGCATTCACCGTGCCGCCAAACCACTCGTAAGCGTCGTCGCCGCTATAAGATACCTGAATGTGGTCGATGGTCGTGCCCGAGCCTATGCCAGCCATTGTAAGGCCGTTAATCTCGCTGCCTGGCGAAAGTGCTACGCCCCCAAACTCGATCCGCACGTACTGCAACGTACCTGAATTATCAGCAGGATCTTGACCGGCATAGCTGGACTGAATACCACCTTCCACGGTAGGCAGTTTACCATCAACTATATTATTCGCGGGAGCCTTACCGGCGAGAACAACTCCGCCCCAGTCACCATAGTTGCGTGCGCCTTTAGATTGGTTGGAGGTAAAGATAATGGGCTTCTGAGCTGTGCCCATAGCCATGATTTTAGCTCCTGGTTTAATAACTAGCGTACCCTTCGTGTCTTTGTCGCCTTTGATAACGGTGCCGGGCTCAATGGTGAGTGTAACGCCTTCTGCTACATACACGAAACCCTTCAGCAAGTAGCGGTTGGAAGCCGACCAAGTCGTATTCGCGGTGATATTCCCCTCTACTGTTGTGGTGGGTAGTTGGCTAACCGGCGTCGTTGGGGTATTGTCACCGCTGCCTACTACGTTAGGGGCAGGTGTAACAGCATCTTTTTGACAGGCGGCGAGGCCTAGCATCAACGAAGCAACCAGAGCCAGGGAGAAGGTATTCTTTTTCATACAAGAGTGAGTGAAACAGGCGAGAGTTAGAAAAGCGACCCTAGGTTATTAGGGCACCGGGACGCTAGCCGTGCGGGGCTCAATGTTGAAGCGCAGACCTAGGGTGTAGTAAGTGCCGCGGCGGTAGCCTTGCAGCGATGGGTCGCTGGACTGATACTTACCGTCGCGGTTGTAGTCCTGCACCAGGTTTACTTTCTGGTTTAGCAGGTCCTGAATGCCCGCGTTGATCGACAAACGGCTCGATACCGTTTTGGCCAGCGACAGGTCGACCGTGTGACGAGGCAGCTCTACTACGTCGGGGTAATCGTTGCTACCGGCAAACACGATGCGCGGGCCGAACACGTTGTAGAGGGCCGTGATCTGCCAGGTATTTTCGGGCGTTTGGTAGTAGAAACCGGCGTTGAAGGTGTACGGCGACTGGCCTTGCAGGGCCCGGTTGCCGTTCCAGGATACGAAGTTGTCGCCGAGCTTCACTTCGCTCTTAATCAATGCACCGTTAAACACCGCCGAGATATTCTTGAAGGCGCCCGTGCCAAAAGCATCATCCAGAAAGCCTAGACTCTTTTTTACGTCTACCTCTACTCCGTATGCGTTGGCGCTGGGAGCATTCAGGAAGGTATAGACTAAGTTGGTGGTCAGTACCACCGAGTTTTCAATCGGATTTTTGAAGTTTTTGTAGAAAGCTCCCACGTGAATGAGCTCACCGGTCGAAGGATAGAACTCGTAACGCAGGTCGAAATTATCGATGGTAGCGACCTTCAGCGGCGTATTAGGATTCACGTACAGCGAACCTAGGTTCAGGACGTTGAAATCGAAGTCGTAGTAGTAGAAGGGCGCGGCTTCGCGGAACTCAGGGCGGTTGAGGCTGCGGCCGTAGGAAGCGCGAACCAGGCTGCGCTCCGTGAAGTTGTAGCTTAGGTTAGCCGAAGGCAGTACGAAGTTGGTCGGTACATCTAGGTTAACTGGTACGCCGTTGATGCCGGTGGCAATCTTCTGAACGTTGCGCTCATAGCGAGCGCCAGTGAGCAACTTCAACTTGCTCGTGAAGGGAATATTGAAGCTCAGGTAAGCGGCTTCTAGTTCGTTGGAAGCTCCGTAGCGATAGGTCGAGTTTACGTCCTCGTCGACGCGAAAACCATTTTTGGCAATGTTCTCGGGAGCGAAGATGTTGCCTACGTCCTCGTTGAGTAGACGTGGGTCGCTGCCCTGGTTTAAGGAGTAACCAAAGGCGCGAGCGTTGAAGTGACGACGACGATACTCTAGGTACGTACCAGCTCCTATTTCTACGTCCCGTTCGGCCACGTTCACCTTGTGCTTCACATTGGCGTTGATCGTGAAGATGTGCTCGTCGAGATTCTGGTACAAGCGACCCGCGTTGTTCACATCGACACCACCCGCAGCTGGGGTCAGTGCAGTTTGTGTTTCGGGTGTGCCATCGGTGCTAGCCGGAGTTACAGAGTACGAGAGACGGCGCAGATCGGGCTCATTCCGGTTGGAGTAGCCATAGCCACCTACCCAGTCAAAGTGTGTTTTTTCCTTGTTGAAGCTGTGCGTACCCGCAAACTGGCCGGAGTAAGTTGTGCGGCCTTGATAACCCATCAAGTAGCTGCGGCGCGTTAGAGCACCCTCATTCGAAAAACCTTGACGTGTTACCTGCTGGTTGCGCGACTGTTGGTTGAACAAGTTGCGGAATTCCAGTCGGTCACCATTGTCCAGTACGTAGCTGAAGTTTTGGATGGCACCCAAGCGAATGTTTTGGGTCGACTGGTCGTCTTTGAATTGGTCGGTGCGGGCACCCGATACATCGGACAGGCTGCGGTCGATGTTGAAGCGGGTGAATGTGTTGGTGTAGTTCAGCGACGACACGCTCCCGATTTCTCGGTCCCCAATCTTGATTTGGTCGAAATACGACAAGTTCAAGCGCATGTCGGGCATGGCCTTCATCCGGTACATGCCGAAGGTATTCTCCAACTGCTTGGCGTAGAAATCACGTTCGTACTGCTGGTAGGCGGTAGTCAGCGTCGGGAAGCCGCGGGGGTACTCGCGCTTACGAGCACCGAAGCCAAAAGCATCACCAGCTTGAGCTTTATCGGTATAGAAGTCGTTGCCGGTGGTGCCATCGCGGTAACCGGCAACGTAGTTGATGTTCAGCACGCGCTCATTGTACACCGGCTTGCGCAGGTACACCTTCACCAAGCCACCGGCAAAGTCGCCGGGCAACTCGGGCGATGGATCTTTAAATATCAGTACCCGATCGAGTAGGGAGCTAGGTATAATGTCGAAGGAAAACGATTTGCGGTCCGTTTCTGAGCTAGGTGCCGTCACGTCGTTGAGCCACACATTATTATACCGGTCGCTGAGGCCCCGCACCTGGATAAAGCGGTTGTCGACGATTGTCACGCCAGGTATGCGGCGCACTACTTCGCCGGCATCGCGGTCCTGGGTTTTTACGATCTGCTCCGACGAAACGCCGCTGACGACCACATTGGCCTGCCGAATTTCGTTGATAACGGACACTTCCGTATTCGTGCGCCGTACGCCGGTCACGACTACGTCGTTAAGCTGTTTGCTGTCGGTTTTGAGCGTGGAGTTCAGGACCGTAGTTTTACCGGCCGTCACAACAACTTGCGGCAGCGTGCGGTTCTGGTACGAAACTGACGATATGATAACCGTATACTGACCCGCAGGCACATCGGTGATGGTGTAGTTGCCATCCGGATCCGTTTGCTGACCAAGCGTCGTTCCATCGAGCCGCACCGTACTGCCTACAATGGCCTCCTGCGTGCTCGCATCCGTAACTTTTCCCTTAATAATGCCTTTCTGAGCAAACCCTTGAGCAGCAGTAAAAAGACAAAGGAAAAATAAGACAAAAGCGGTTTTGAAGTAGATGTTTCCCATATCGGCAACAAAAGTACCGCAAGCCCATTAGCTCATTATTTCCCCTGTGTTATGTAATCATTACCTGCCTCACTCCGCTTTTAACTGCTACTCTGCTATGACGCTTAAGTAAGAGGTAGTTGTTGCTTTGTTGCTTCTATGGCTTTGTAACTGTCTCATCTCCTGTCAGTACCTAGCTTGTTGAGTCCAGTTCTTAGATTGGGCTTCTTTTTGCTCATTTTCGTTTCTTTAGTCATTGCCCCATGCTCCAATCCATGACTGGCTACGGTATCGCTCATCGCGAAACCGACCATTATTCGGCTACGGTCGAAATCAAATCTCTGAACTCGAAAACATTGGATTTAAGCTTGCGCCTGCCTCGCTTCCTACAGGATCGTGAGCTTGAAATTCGCAACCTGATTACCAAAAGTCTGGTGCGGGGGAAAGTCAATCTGAGCTTCGATTTTGTGCGCCCGCGCAATACTGCTCGTGCCGGGGCTGCCATCAACCAGGAAGTGCTGCTTGCCACTTATCGCGAGCTGGAAAAAGCAGCCGACTTAGTGGGAGCTCCCAAAGAACAGCTGTTTGCTCTAGCTCTAGGGCTGCCGGGTGTGGTGCAGTCTCCGGCTGAAATGCCAACTGCTGATGTTGAGGAGGAAGTATCCTGGGAAGAACTGCTCCCACTGCTCCAAGAGGCTCTGGAGCGGGTAAATCAGTTCCGGCAGGATGAAGGACAAACGCTAACCACTGAGATTCTGAGCTATGTGAACACCATCCGGACACAGCTAGCCGAAACTAGCCGCCACGACCCCGCGCGCATTGAGCAAGTAAGACAGCGTTTGCAACAGCACTTGGGGGAACTTACCACCAGCGAACAGTTCAACCCCAGCCGCTTTGAGCAAGAACTCCTTTACTATATAGAGAAGCTGGACATCGCCGAGGAAAAGGTACGGCTGGCTAGTCATTTAAACTACTTCGCCGAAACTACCCAACTACCGGAGTCAGCTGGCAAGAAGTTGGCATTCATTGCCCAGGAAATTGGCCGCGAGATTAACACCATCGGGTCCAAAGCGAATGATTCAACTATTCAACACCTCGTGGTCGGAATGAAGGAGGAGTTGGAAAAGATAAAAGAACAGATTAACAATATTCTATGACCTCTCAAACCAAATCGAAATAGTTCAAGGTTTAAAATTTGAACTATTGTAAGATAATGTTTGATATTAGTAATCTTTTATATAATTCATGTTTTAGAATAAAACTAAGCCATTGACAATGTATTAATTTTGTGTAGTAGAGATATTTACTGTAAATCAATTAGTTATAGTAGTATTAACCATTTCCTATTTTATCATTGAAGTAATTTTTGGTATAGTGCTTGTAAGTAGTATTTTTGTACGTAAATTGTGTTATCCAAACAAAGGCACTTGGCTGCGTCTGGAAACTGTTCAAAAATGAAATATCACCTTTCTCCGGTTAGTGCTATGAAAAAAGTATTACTACTTCCCGCTTTGTTTTTGATGCTATCGTTGATGGCATTTCGCTCTGAAATTGAGCTCATTAAGAAGCGCGTTCTGAGCGAGCGAGTAGAAATCCTGATTCCTAAAGGATTTGAGGTGATGAGTGAGCAGCAGATGGATTTCAACTACGCGAAAGCGCAGAGCCGTCCGAGCGTTATCTACACCAATAGCAATGAAGCTAGCATTGCTTTCACGTACACGGAGACGGCCGCTGACCAGGACATGATCCAGATGTACGCCGATAACTTCTACAAGACCTACACCAAGCAGTTCAAAGGTGCCAAGTGGTTCTCCAACGGTGTGAAAGAAATCAACGGCCGCAAAGTGGGCTACATGGAGCTAATGAAGCCTGAGCTAGGTCACGAAGTGTACAACCTGGTGTTCTTCACCGATGTAGAAGACAAGCTGCTGCTGTGCAACTTCACTTGCGCCGACCGTCAGAAGCCAGAGTGGGAAGCAATTGCCAAGCAGATCATGGGCTCGTTCAGAACCAACGATCAGCATTAATCGATACGTTCCTGTTGGAACAACTGCAACCCCGGACAGCCTCGCAAGAAGCTATCTGGGGTTGTTGCTTTTGATAGATAGTGCTTGTGGAACCTTGCTCCTTGAAGCTAGCTTGGGTGTGCTGAAAACGCCCTTCAAGCTAGCCTCTGCTATTTCTCAGGTCCGAAGCTAGCTAGGAAAGCAGTCAGGAGCTGAAAAACGCCGGTGAACGCTGTGAGCGGCAGCGTTTCGGCGCGGTCGTAGATATCGTGGTAGGCAGTGATGCCACCGCGGGTATAGAAGAAGAAAGCCGGAACCCCACGCTCGGAAAATGGAAAGTGGTCGGAGTTGGCGGCACGGCCACGCGCCGCTAGCTGAGGCACAAAGTGGCCAGTGTCATTAAGTTGGGTGAGGCGCTGGAAAGTGGGCTCCAGCAGGCGGCCGTTTACAACGGTAAGACCTTCCTCGCCGGTGCCTAGCAGATCTAGGTTAACCAGAAAACGGATGCGGGTCAGCGGAAAAAGCGGATGCTCGGTGAAGTACTGCGAGCCAAGTAAACCAGCTTCCTCGGCACCAAACAGGATAAACACAACCGAGTACGCGGGTCGGTTAGCGGGCAGCGAGTAGTGCGCGGCCAGTTCCAGCAGCATGGCCGTGCCGCTGGCATTGTCGTTAGCGCCGGGGAAATACGCGCGGCGTCCCATCTGACCTAGGTGGTCGTAGTGGGCCGTGATGACCAGAAAGGAATCGGGCTGCACGCGGCCGCACACATAGCCGATCAGGTTCCGGGTGGTGTAAGCAGGCTGTAGCTTGGCCTCAACCTTTAGTTGTACGTGAGCCTTTTCCGAAGCGGGCCATTTGCTGGCAAGTACTTGCAGCCGAATCTGGGAAGCCTGTTCCTGCGCGATAGAAGCCGTAAGCTTGTTGTCAACCAGCGTAATACGCGTCCGCGCTTCATCTAGGTGCCGAGCCAGGTCAGGGAAGCGTTGCAGTCGCGCCAGGTTGCGCTGGTGTAGTACAACCACCCGATCTTGCAGCGGTTGATTTAGAAACTGCTGCTTAACGGCTTCGTCGGTGAAAGCGAGCGTATCGAGCGGTAAAGCCAGTGTAGTGAGTGAGCCACCACCAGAGGCGGGCTCCGCAATAAAATCGACGCCGGGTTTCAGCCGCACACTGCCGCATTGAAGGCTGAGTTGACCCGGAAAAGTATTGACGGGTAATGTAAAAGGCTGGCTGTAGGCGGGAGCCAGAGGTTGTAAACCTAGGTCCTGAAAACGCTTGCGCAGATAGCGGGCGGCTTGCTGGTCGCCTTGGCGCACGTAGCCGCGGCCGTGCATCGCGGGTGCGGCTAGGGTGCCGATGGTCTGACGAACCCGCGCCATATCCTGCCCGGCTGCCGGCGTGGAATTGAAGGTCAGCCAAGCGAGCCAAGGTAGCGTGTGCAGAGAGCGAACCGTACGAAACCTCATCAGCAGCCAGCCTATAAATGGTTGGTTTATTGCCACCAACGGCGCAGCAGTGCCATACCCAGCAAACCTAGGATGGCGCCAATAGAATCACTGATCAGGTCCGACCATTCGCCGTGCCGACCTAGGTTCATGGTCATTTGCAGTACTTCGATGAGCGCCCCAAAAGTTACGCAGCCGACCAGCACGAGCCAGAAAGCGTGGGTGCGCAACGCCGGAAAACGCCGTTGGCGCCCGGTCGAAAAACAGGTGAGAACGGCCAGCAGGAAAAACACCGCCGCGTGCGCCGCCGTGTCGAAGGACAGCAGCTCCCACTCCGGTGTCCGGGGCATTTCGTTGGCAGGCGTGAGCGTCAGCACCAAAACAATGACCGCCCACGCCACCGGCAGGGCAACAAAGGCTCGGCGGGACGTGGGCGGTGCAGTAGTAGTGAGCATCAGTTAATCAACCTAGGCTCCAATCAGCTCGCCATAGGCTTCGGCCGTCAGCAAGCCCTCCAACTCCGACGTGTTGGCAACGGACATCTTGATCATCCAGCCGTCGCCATATGGGTCGGAGTTTACCGACTCGGGGCTGCCGTCCAGGTGCGCATTCACCTCCAGCACGGTGCCAGTAATGGGGCTAAACAGATCCGAAACGGTTTTTACGGCCTCCACCGTACCAAACACTTCGTTCTGCGCTACCTCCTTGTCGAGCGTATCGATATCGACATACACAATGTCGCCTAGCTCTTTCTGGGCGTGGTCGGTGATGCCGATATAAGCGACGTCGCCCTCTACGCGGACCCATTCGTGCTCTTTCGTGTATTTCAGTTCGGTAGGCAGATTCATATAAGTGAAATAGTGAAATGGTGATTTGGTGAGCTGCGGTTCAGCACAACGCCAGCGCCCCAAAAATAAGCGGAAAAGGTGATTTAGAGAGTAGTGAAATAGCGAGATAGTGAAATGGTGCGTTGTTGTTCTGACAGATGGAACAACAACGCACCATTTCACTACTCACCAGCTCACCGTTACTGCGACAGGCTGTAGCGGAGCTGGATGCCGCCCTCGGTCGCGGTGTTCTTAAATGAGTTGCTCACTCTAGGTTCCGAAACCGTGCGCGTGAAGTAAAATTGCAGGTTCAGGCGCTGGTTGAGCGTGTAGTCAATCGTAGGGCGGAGCTGCACCTGGCGGTTGCCGTTGGTGGTCTGACTCACGGCCCGACCAGCAGACCTAGGTGCATCGAGCGTTGCCTGATCAGGGTTTACGATATCCTCAATGCTCCGCTGAATGGTGGTATTGTCGCGGATGGCCAGGTCGAGGCGGGCGTTCAGTTCGTTGCGCAGAACCCGTTGCTCGCCACCCACGCGGAAAGGCAGCTTCAGACGGTTGGTCACGAAACCTAGACCAATCACCGATTCCGTCGTGTACAGCTCGGTTACCTGGGCGTTGGTGGTGTTCAGGCCGATGTTGCGCGAGGTGCGGTATTCGATCCGGCCCGTCAGCTTGTCTACCGTCGTGAAGTTGAGGCCGATAAGCGGCGCCAACTGCTCGGAAATAGTAACCTGCCCAATGACGTAGTACGGAATGAACTGCCCGCTGGCGTTGATCTGCGTGATGTCGCTGAGCGACTTGGGCGGGCTAGGAGTGGCATACTGCGCAGCCGTGTTGTAGTTGGCTACGCTATAAACCGAGGAGTAAGCGTGGTTCAGTGTAATGCTCCGGAAGTAGCGCTTGATGAACGGTATTTCCGCCAAGCCGTTGTAGTCGATGCGCCAGTTGGGCAACGGTACCATCTTGAGGATGTCCGTAAACGACTTGTACAGCGTTGCCTTGTAGCCGTCGGAGGTCTTTCCGCGGTACGCATCAAGGAAGGCAGGCAGCAACACATCCTGCGAGTTATAACCGTAGGTGGGGTTTGTGCCGTAGCTAGGATTGTCTCCACTCAGGTTGTTCTCGGCCGAGCGAGGGTTGGCGGCTGCCAGTCGGTCGCGCACAATAGCGCGGTTAGCAACGAATCGATTGAAGGCTTTGGAGATGTTTCCATTGGCGCTTCGGTCGCCAAATAACGTCTGGATGGTGATGAACGAGCTGCTGAATGAGCCAGTACCTAGCTGCTGAGGGTTCTGAAGACTATCAAGATTGAATGGCAGCAGCGTCGTGGTGTCAACTGCCAAACGGTAGAAAGCCTCGCGGCTACGTACCAGTTGCTGACGGGCATCAATCTGGATGTTGAAGTCGCGGAAAGGCTCCAACGCCGTGCGCAGCGTCAGGTTTTCTGTTAGCAAGGAGCTGAGCGGGGTGTTGAGCAGGTCGCTGCGCTGGGTGTACCAACCATTCCTGGCTGCCCGCTGATACAAGTCGTCAAGCTCAAACTGCTGACCTAGGATGAACGGCAGGCCCGGCGCGTTCCAGTCGCTATTGAAGCCGAAGAAGCGCGTGTTCGGCAGGTAGCCGGGCAGCAACGTGCCGTTGCTGCGAGCGTAGGTGAAGTTGATGGAACGGGCCGTCATCAGGGAGCGAAGCACGGCTTTCAAGGCACGGAGCTGCGCTTTGGTCGTGTCCTTCGGTGCCGCGTTGGCGCTGCCCAATGCCTGTGGCCCAACCGGCCGATCCTGCGCGGCACCACCAATCGGCTTGCCGGGTGCGGGCGCATTGTTGATGATGTTCAGGAAGCGCACCTTATTATAGAGCTTCACCAGGTCAATCTTGCCATTGGCACTGATTTCCCGGTTGTTCTGAATGGTGTTACCTAGGTTCAGGCGCACCGAAGTGGTATCGTCGAGGTTCGCCGGATTCACGGGTGCGCGCAACGCGGTAGAAGCAGCCTGCCAGCTGTAGTTGGCCTGGTAGCGGATGTCGGACGATATCCAATCAGTGAGCGGGAACTTGTCCAGCGGCAGACGGTACGTCGCCGCTACCGTCTGGTTGAAGTTGGTCGTGCGACCACCGCGGCGGAACAGATTGTCGCGCAGCAGCTGTCGGTTCTGCTGCGACACAGCGTCGTTGCCGAGCGTTGGGCCAGCGCCTTCGTCTATCACGCCGCGGTTCTGGGCGGTATAATCGAGGATCAGGCTCTTGGTCAGGTCCCACTTCAGGTCGTAGATGCGGTTGAAGAAGAAGCTCTTCTGGTACACGCCGGCAATGCCCGCTGTGGTCGGCAATTGGCCCACTTCCAGCACCCGTTGCAGCAGCAGCTCGTTGTAGCGCCGGTCGAGGTCGGCGCGGAAGGAGAAGCGGCTAGGTAGCGGCGTGAAGTTGATATCCTGGAAAATCTTCAGGTACGGATTATCCAGCAGCTTCACCTTTGCCAAGGGCGAGTAGCTCTTGGGCGTGGTCTGGTAGGTGTAAGCCAAGGCGCCAGTGTACGTTTTGGTATAGTCGCGGTCGGTGTTGATATCGGTGTGCGTGCGCTCGGTGAGGGCGTAGCTCAGGGCGAAGTTCTCGATGTCGTAGGGCATCACCTTCTTCTCCGGATTCACGCGCTCTTTGTGCACGTTCAGCACGCTGATGCTCCGACTTCGGGTTTGCGAAATGACCTCCTTTTTATAAGCATTTCGTTCGGCGGCATTCTCGAACTTTTGCAGCGACTGGCTCAGCTCCGTGTCAGGGTCGAGTGGGTCGTACTTCGGCGCGGCCGTTTCGATGCCAGCCTGCACCAACACCGGCACGCGCAAACCTAGGCTGGCGGGCAAAAACTTGTCGGCGGCCACGGTAGCGTTCAGGTCGCCGCGGGTGATGCTGCTGGTCGTGCGGTCAACCAGCTTGGATTGCAAGCCGCCGAACCCAACCGACGTGTAGCTGCCAGTGGCCGTGATGTTGGCGACGTCGGCCAGCTTGGTGTTGAAGCGAGCCGTGGCCGCGAAGCCGCCTTCCCGGTCGAAGTCGTACACACGGAATTCGTCGGCCCAGATGCACAGCGACTTCGGTGCCTTATCATCTACCGGGTTCTGCACCCCAATCATCACGCCCTGCACGGCGCTGAAGTCGGGGTTACCTAGGATGGTAATTTGGGCCACAACATTATTCTGTGCTGTAACCGTTTTCACGTAGGGAATTGTGTAGGGCCAACCTTTTTGGTTACGCTCCGCTTTTGCATCAATGAAATCCTTGAAGCTAATCTGGATTTCGTTCTCTTCAGGCCAGATATACTGATCTGTTTGGGGCTCAGTTGGCCTGGTGATTTTCAGCGGCAGCGAGTACTCGTAGTAGTTCTGAGTATAGTCGGTGCCAATACGAACAAAGCCCCGAACATCGCCATCCTTTATGTTCTGGTCTTCGCTTTCGGCGTGCAGGAACATGCGCAGCTGCTTGTAGCGTAGCATGTTGATGCTGGTGTTCTTGTAAGCGGCTTTGCTGAAACCATCGCGCAGTCCATCCACGCACAGGCGCAGCGACTGTTCGTTCTGCTGGCGACTGGTGGTGGTAGAGCCGTATTCTCGGTCGCGCTGAATGTTTCGCGGCAATACATACGGAATAGCGCTGGAAGTACCAGGTGTCACGAAGGCTGTTCCATTCGCTTCCAGGCTCACGGTGGAGATATTGAATGCGTCGGCATCGGTGGTGGTGTTCACGTAGGTTTGGCCGGGTTGGCCAATAACCGTCTGGAAGCGACGCCATTGGTTGGCAATGAACTGCATTTGCAGCATACGCAGCACCACGGGCTGCTGCCACTGCGTGAGGTACATGCGCAGGAAGCGAATGGATTTGAACCCAAACTCCTGGTTGTTATTGCCCCGAACCGCCGAGTACTGACGAATCGGAATCCGAAACTGATACCAGTTTACTGAGTCACCCCTCGTGCCGTTGAGGGACGCTGTGACTTTGTCCACAATGTAGTTCTGGCCCACCTGTAGTTGGTCCGGCTGGAGCCGAACGCGATACTCGTAGTAGCGTTCCGTGTCTGAAATCACGTTGTCGCGGTTCAGGTCTTCCTTGTCGGGGTAGGCGGTGGAGCTTTGCTGGCTGTTCTCCCGCGAGTTGCCCTCCATACCGTTGTATTGCTTGTAGCGACCTAGGATCTGGGTGCTGCCATACGAATCATCCAAGTGATGGCGGAAGTCGTCGGCCGAAGGGTCATTAAATTGGCTGTAGGCGCCTTGGAAAAATCTTTGTTCATCTGTGTTACCGTAGCCATCCAGGCCAACATCTTGCGCCGTGCGGCCACCAGGTGCGGTGCTGAAAGCATCAGTCAGGAACTGCTGGCGTGTTACGCGGCCCCAATCAGTAGGCCGTACAACATCGCTGGGTGCCGCTTCGGTCCCGTCAGGCAGGCCGTTTTCAAACTCGTACTGGCTGTTATCCCGCAGTGCATCTTCCGAAACCGAACCTAGGTTCAGGTACAGGTCACCGCCGGTTGTATTGTTCTTTCCACTATAAGGATTATTAGGCTCTGAGTCGTCAATTACGCCATTAGGGCCTTTAATGAACGGATCCAGTAACCAGAACTCTAAGAATTCTACGTTGGCGTTGTCGAAATCGGTATCGAAGGTGATTTCTCGGCTAATGCCGCCGTAGTGGTTCACCGCATTGTTAACCCCATCGTTCAAAAATTTACCATCACTGCTTACCTGCGGATTATAATTATACTGCCCACGCTCATTAGGGTAATAAGCTAGGTCCAGCGGGTATTCGTAGCCGTTGCCAGTAGCACCTACATCACGGTTCGGAAACACCTCGGTGCGCAGAATGCCACGCGTGTAGTGGTTCTTGGTCGCGGAGTAATCCGAGATGCCGGCCGGCTTGCTGGGTCCGTTGGTGTAGTAAGTCTGGTCGATGGTGTACCAGGCTAGCTTGGCCCGATTGTAGGCCGTGGCACGTCCCGTTGCAGAGCCAACTAAAGGTGAGGGCGTAGCTGCTAAACGCCAAGCTGTCGCCACGTTGGTGCCGCCGAGCGTGTACGGCGTGCTGGCATTCTCAAAGTCATCGATGTATGAAACGCCGTTTTCGCCCCGACCTAGCTTGGTTTTTCCGGGCACAAACTGCGCAAACTCGCCGCTGAACGCTACCGACGAAGGCTCCTTGGTGGAGATAAATGGCAGCGCATCGAGGTACTTGGTCAGCGCCCGCGACTCGCGCCGCATGTTCACGTCGAGGCCGTACATGGTGTTGTTGCCCGGCTCGTCGCCGATATTCACACGGTTGATACCGGGCGCTTGGTTTTCGGTCAGGTGCAGCACCGTAGCACCGAAGTTCACATCCTGGTTCAGGCGATAATCGAAGCGGGCTCCGAGCAGCTTGCGCGGCTGTACCTGCACCACCGCGTTCTTCTCGAAGGTGATGTTCAGGGCATTAGCCGAGTTCAGGTAGCTAGGATTCAGGATCTTAACTTTGGCCTGATCGTAGAAAACCTGGTAATCTACGCCTTCTTGCAGCAACGTGCTGCCCGACATCACGCGCACGGAGCCTTGCGCCACGCCAATGCCGGGTAGGTTGATTTCGTCGGTAGACGTCGCCTGAAAGCGGCCGCGCAGCACGAACTTATCCTTCACCTGCACCTGTTGCGCATCGCTCTGCGTCTGATTGTACAGCTCCTGATAAACGTATTGATCAATGAAGCCCTGCTCGGCAGGTGCATCAAACTTGGACCGCAGGTAGCTGCCGAAGGGCTCTACGTTCGGGAAGATGATGCGACCTAGCTCGGGGTCGATGGTAATACCGGGGAAGAAGTCGAAGTTGCCGTCGGAGTTGCGGTCGTTGTTGGGGTTTACGTTGTCGAGGTTAAATACCTGAACCAGCGGAATATTCGCCACGCGGGCGCCGTTTTTCAGCGAGATAAGGTCGACGCCGGTCTGGTCATCTTTGTAGATGATGTTGAGGCGGAAATTGTCGCGGTTAAGCTGGCTGGCGTTCAGGGAGTAGATGTTTTTCATCATCAAATCCCACGTCGGCAGGTTGCGCGTCGCCAGGTTCGGGTTCTGCGGATTGACAGTCGGATCGGCCAGGCCCACGCCAGGGTTTGTCGCCTTCAGCATCTTCAGGAAGATAACCTCGTCCTGATCTACGTTGGCGTAATCTTCCGTCAGCTCGCCCACTTTGTAGGTCTTGCCGCGGTAGAGGTATTCGTACGATACGCCCAACACCTGCTCGGGCAGCAGCTGTGTCGTCAGTGACAGATAGCCGAGCTGCGGGTTGAAGGTGTATTCGTTGGGCGAAAGCTTCCGGGCGCGCACCCGCTCGTAGTCCACGTTGCGCGTCAGCTGCAGACTGTTCTGAAGGTATCCATCAACCGTCAGGTTGCCACGGGCAGCGCTGCCCCCAGCGGTTACCCGCGAAAACTCCAAGTTGGTATTATTGCCAACGGCCGTGCTGGCCGACGTGCCGCCGCCTTTCAGAAATTGCGGCCGGTATACCTTGGTGGGCTCGGCTAGGTCCATGAGGGTTATGACGTTACGCAGGTTTTCGGTGCTGCGGTTATCGTTAGTCACGTACACTTCTAGGCGCCGAATTTCGATGCCGCTCTGCACCGTGGGCAAGCTACGCAGCGTCGCGTCGTACCGGTCGCGGAAGAACTGCGACAGGAAGAAGTGGCGGTTGTATTCGTAGGCGCTGGCTTTCACCTCAAAGTTGCGGCTCTGCGCGCCGTTCTGTACCACCACGGCATCGGCCTGGCCGCGCAGGGTAGAGGCCACAGTCGTCACCGACAAGCGGCCAAACTGAAGCTGCGCCTTAGCCCCAAACAGGTTCTGGCCGCCCTGAATCAGCGAGTTGTTCAGCGGCAGGCTAACGTTGCCTAGCTCGACTTTGCGGATAATATCGGTGTCAAAGCCCGTGTAGTCGAGCTTCATGTTGTTCTCGAAGTCGAAGGCCGCCTTCGTGTCGTAGTTAAACGTGAGCCGCAGTTTCTCCCCGATCTGGCCGGTGAGGTTGAGGTTCATGTTCTGGTCGTACTGGAAGTCGCCGACTTTCTGCTGACGTAGTGTAAGCGTGGGGTTGTAATTGCGGTTAAACTGCGCGCCCATGCGCAGCGTCACCGAGCCTTGAGGCCGGATATCGACGTAGCTGCCGCCAAAGATGCGGTCGGCCATCGGACCTAGGTAGATCTTCGGAATCAGGCGCTTGGCGGTAGTTGGGCTTTCAGTCTCGCCCGCCACACCACCCGCCGATTTTTCGCGGAAGTAATTGCGAATGGCTTGCTGCTGCTGCCAGCGCGCGTACTCCTGCGCCGACATCATGCTAGGGTCGCGGTAGTCGATTTCTGAACCTATTTTCTCCCGGATGTCGTAGAACTGTAAACTGTCGTCGGGAGTGACGTCCATCTTCACGTTCGACGGCAGGGGCAGAATCAGCGGCGAGCGACGACGCTGAGGTGAAAACGGCGTACCAATCCGATCCTGCGGGCCCACTTTGGGCCGGCGGCTGGGGCGGTAGCGGCTGGTATCGGCCGGCGTCGTGCGGGGCGTATCGGGCGCCTGGGTTAAAGGGTTGGTTGCTTTCGGGAGCCAATCCCACAGCTGATGCAACGCAAACGGGTTGTTTCCCGTAGGTGCAGCCTGGGACCACCACGCGGCGAGCAACGACACCACAATAACGACAGGGGCGGCGAGAGACTTCTTACCGGTATTCAAGAGCTAAGAAATAGGCCGGGGCCGAGTAGAGTTCTAATTGGATTTCAGCGCAAATTTGATGAGAGCCTCCACGCCTAAGTCGTTACCGTGGCGGCTTTGGATAGTGTCCAGCGTTTTCTCGGCAGCAGCGCGGGCAAACCCTAGGGTAACTAAAGCGGCTAACGCTTCGGCGCGGTTGGTATTGTGTGCCCGGGCCAGCGGAACGGTATCCACGCCAGCTTTGGCTAATAATTCATCTTTGCGTAACCGGTCGCGCAGCTCCAGCACCACGCGCTGCGCGGTTTTAGGCCCCACGCCTTTGATGCTCTGGATGGCGCGCACGTCTTCCTGCACGATGGCCTGGCGGATTTCGCCCACCGACATCGACGAAACCATCACGATGCCCGTGCCCGGCCCGATACCGGATACCGAAATTAGGAGCATAAACAAGGCACGCTCGTTCGGGTCCAGAAACCCGTATAAGGTGTGTGCGTCTTCCTTGATATGCTGGTACGTGTAGAGCTTAATCCGCTCTTCTTCAGCGGGAAGCTTGGAGTAGGTAGCCAGCGAAATCTTGATTTCGTAGCCAATGCCGTTGACGTCTAAGATGGCTTGTGCGGGGTCCTTATAAGCCAGTTTGCCGTCGATGTATGCAATCATAGAGGGGATTTCAGCAGAGCAGTAAGAAGTGCTGAACTCAGCCGCCAGCCCGTGCTGCCACGGCTGAGTTCATCAACACTTCATAAAGCTAGTGAAATCGGAGTACTGAGCAAAAAAAGCTCTAGTTATAGTCTACCTAGCTTTCGTTATAATGGTCGGGCGGCAAACTGCGCCTCGACTACCGCAATAGCAGCGATATTCACGATTTCACGCACCGAAGCACCCAGCTGTAGAATGTGCACCGGCTTGCGCATCCCCATCAGCACCGGCCCGATTACCTCCGCGCCGCCGATCTCCTGCAACACCTTATAGGCGATGTTGCCCGATATAACGTTGGGGAAGATCAGCGTGTTAGCGCCGCCTTTGGCCGCCAGCTCGCTGAATGAATACTGCTCCTGCAAGAGCTGCGGATTCAGGGCGGTGTTGGCCTGCATCTCGCCGTCGATGATCAGGTCGGGGTAGCGCTGCTTGGCCAGCTCGGTGGCGCGGCGGGCTTTGTCGGGCAGGTCGCCGGGGTTCGAGCCAAAGTTGGAATAGCTCAGCACAGCTACCCTAGGTTCGGCGTCAAAGAAGCGCACCGCCCGCGCCGTCAGCCCAATAATATCCACCATCTGCTCGGCCGTCGGGTCGATGTTCACGGTAGTATCGGAGAAGAAGAACGGGCCTTTCTTGTTCTGAATGATGTACATACCAGCCACACGCTTCACGCCATCTTCCACCCCAATGACTTGCAGCGAAGGCAGGATCGACTTACCGTAGTCTTTGGTCAAACCCGTGATGAATGCGTCGGCTTCGCCGGTTTCCAGCATCATCGAGCCGTAGTAGTTACGCTCGCGCAACAGGCGGCGGCCTTCGTAGAGCGTGATGCCGCGGCGCTGGCGCTTCCGGTAGAGCAGCTCGGCGTACTCGGCACGCTTGGCGTCTTCTTGGAGAATGTCGATAATCTCACAGCCCTCCAGGTCCAGGCTGTTTGCCTGCGCAATCTGCCGGATCTTCTCGTGGTTGCCCAGCAGAATCGGGATGGCAATGTTCTCGTCGCGCAGGGTTTGGGCTGCCTTGAGAATCTTGTAGTTATCAGCTTCCCCAAACACCACGCGCTTCGGATCTGCCTTGGCGGCGCTGGTGATGCGGTTCATCAGCTTCTGGTTTTCACCCAGGCGGCCGCGCAGCTCGTCTTCGTACGCTGCCCAATCGGTGATCGGCAGGCGAGCCACGCCACTTTCCATTGCGGCCTTGGCTACGGCCGGCGAAATTGTGGTGATAAGACGCGGGTCAAGCGGCTTCGGAATGAGGTAGTTACGGCCGAACGTAAGCGTAGTGTCGCCGTAAGCCTGGTTCACCATTTCCGGCACCACATCCTTTGCTAGCTCAGCCAACGCGTGCACGGCGGCTAGCTTCATCGCCTCATTGATTTCAGTGGCGCGCACATCCAGCGCCCCGCGGAAAATGTAGGGGAAACCTAGTACGTTGTTCACCTGATTCGGGTGGTCGGAGCGGCCCGTCGCCATGATGATGTCGTGGCGGGTCGACACAGCTAGGTCGTAGTCGATTTCCGGCGTTGGATTCGCCAGCGCAAAGACGATGGGGTTCTCGGCCATCGTCAGCAGCAGCTCAGCCGGCAGCACATTGGCCGCCGAAAGGCCCAGGAACACGTCGGCGCCCTGCATGGCTTCGGCCAGCGTGGTAATGGCCCGGTGCGTGGCGAATCGTAACTGCATGTTGGCCAAATCAGTACGAGCGGGCGTGATGATGCCGTCTTTGTCGAACACCACTACGTTTTCCAGCTTCACACCTAGCTCCAGGTACAGGCGCAGGCACGAAACCGCCGCTGCCCCGGCACCGCTAACTACCAGCTTTACCTCGTCAATCTTCTTACCAACCAGTTCCAGCGCGTTCAGCAAAGCGGCCGACGTAATGATGGCCGTGCCGTGCTGATCGTCGTGCATGAGCGGAATGTTCATCTGCTCGCGCAATGCCGTCTCGATGCGGAAGCACTCAGGCGCCTTGATATCTTCCAGGTTGATGCCGCCGAAGGTAGGCTCCAACGCCTTCACGATGCGGATAAACTCATCGGGGTCAGTGGCATCAATCTCAATATCAAAGCAGTCGATACCCGCGAATTTCTTGAAGAGTACGCCTTTTCCTTCCATCACTGGCTTGGAAGCGGCCGGCCCGATGTTGCCCAAACCTAGCACCGCCGTGCCGTTGCTGATCACGCCCACCAAGTTGCCCTTAGCGGTGTACTTGTACACATCGGCCGGGTTGGCCGCAATTTCTTTGCAGGGCTCCGCTACGCCAGGGGAGTAGGCCAAAGCTAGGTCCGACTGGGTGCTGACGGACTTGGTGGGCACAACCTCAATCTTGCCGGCAGGACTTTGCGAGTGGTAGTTGAGGGCGTCTTGCTTATTAATTTTTAACATTGGAAAAGTAGAGGCAAGGGGTGGAATAATCTGCTTCCGTTAAGCAAGTTGGCGAATTTGCCCGGAATGGGAGGCGCGGGCCTCCAACTCGACCATGAAAAAACCCCGAACCACAACGTAGTTCGGGGGGCTAAGAGCGAGTAAGGGCAGTAGATTGAACGTCCTTAAATCAGGAGGTAAAAACCTGCAGCTAAGTGAGTTACCTATCCGGCCTACCTAGCCTTGCGCCAGCATCAGCCTTTGGCCGGGCTTCACTTCGTCGGACTTGAGGTGATTGAGCTTGCGCAATTGCTCCACCGTAACGCCCTGATAGCGACGGGAGATGTTGTAAAGCGTATCGCCGGGCTGCACTAAGTGCACTTTCGGGAGCTTGGGGGTGGTAGTGGCAGGCTTAGCCGGAGCGTGAGCTACCGTAGCCGTAGCAGCTACCACGGGCTTGGCCGACAAAGCAAGTGGCGCCACTCCATCTTCCGCGCCATAGAATACCAGCTTCTGCCCCAAAGCTAGGTTCTCCGACCGCAGATGATTCCAAGCAATAACCTGCGCGATTGTCACGCCGTGCGCCCGCGCCAGCTTGTCCAGGTTGTCGCCGCGCCGTACGCTGTAGTTGGTCAGCGCGCTGTCAGCGGTAGTAGATGAGTTGGCCGAAAGTGCCTCAACCGGAGCGGAGCCAGAGTTCTTGCCTTCTTTTAGGGTTTTGGTAGCAACAGCGGCCGTTCTGGCAAGTGCTGGCACCTGTTGCGCTACTGCTTCCGAGTCCTTCTCTGCTTCAACTAACGCCACTGATACACGGGTTGACTTGCTGCGAACGGCTACTGCTTCGCTCGCGCCCGGCAGCGGCAGTTTCGCCGGTACCACCGCCTTCCGAACAGCTACGGTTGTTGCCGCAGGTGCCGGCGTACTTTCCCGCTGAACAGGGACATAAACGACAAGCTGCTGCTTAGGCGTCAGCGCCCGGCCCCGACGAAGGCTGTTCCAACGGGCTAGTTGGCTAGGTGTCACGTCGTAGTGCGTGGCTATCGTGGCAGCGGTTTCACCCCGTTGCACAGAATGGCGGACACGTCGGTAACGAACTTCAGTCGCCTCACTTTTCTCGGTTTTAGCCAGAAGCGTCTGTATCGGGGCTACACCTTCGAGGCTAGGTATGCGGGGTGTCAGCGGCGACGGAGGCGGGACTGTCACTTTGCAGAAATCCAGCAACGTATTGCGGTCTACGACGGCTATTTCCTGCCGCACGCAGGTCGGAATTGTAAGCCGGTAGTTCTGAATAGTTTCCGGCAGATAAGTCTTCCGGATTTCCGGGTTGTGCCGCGAAATCTCCGTCGAGTCGAGACCAAACTGCGCTGAGAACTTGCGCAGATCCAATGACCGACCCGAAATGATCAGCGTGTCGGTAGGCTCGGGATAGAGATAATGCAGCGAATCGGAGTGCAGGCCGTGTTCGTGAGCGTACCGAAGCGTGTAAAGTGCTGCCGTGAAAGTCGGTACGTAGTTGCGCGTCTCCTTGGGCAAATAAGGATAAATAGCCCAGAAATTGCGCTGCCCACCCGCCTTGCGAATGGCCTTCATAATATTGCCCGAGCCGTAGTTGTAAGCCGCCAGGGCTAGCTCCCAGTCACCAAACATGCGGTGTAAATCGCGCAGGAAACGGCAGGCGGCTTCCGTCGATTTCTCCGGGTTCATGCGCTCATCGATGTAATCGTTGCGCACAAGCCGGAAGTCGTTTGCCGTCGGGCCCATAAACTGCCACAAGCCCACCGCACCTACGCGGGAACGCGCCTGCGGCACCAGCGCCGACTCTACCACTGCCAGGTACTTCAGGTCCTTGGGCAAGTGGTACTTTTCAAGGTACTTCTCGAATAAAGGAAAGTAAAGATTTTCCCGCTCCAGAATCCGCTGGGTATACGCTCGGTTGTTTACCGTGAAGTAATTCACGAAGCTCATCACCGTGTTATTGAACAGGTGCGGCACATCTGTTTCAAGGCAGCCGATGCGGTCGGCTACCAAGTCGCGCATAGTAGGCGGGGTGCGGAGCCAAGCGAGCTGCACCGAGTCAATAATGACTGGTGCAGCTACCAGGGAATCAGGCAGCACGAGCTGAACCGAGTCAGTCCGTTCATAACCTAGGTTTTGTTCGGGTACGATTTGCGCCACCGTAGGCGAGGCAAAAGCGAGCAGTAACAGAAGCCCGGCAATGGCACGAACCAACACGTTTTTCATCAGGGCAGTGCAGGAGTGAGCGATTCCGTAACCAATTTTGAGAAAGCCAGCAGCTGTTCTTCCCGGAACGCGCCGCTGAGAATCTGCAAGCCGATCGGCATACCTTCCGAATCGGTACCTGATGGCACCGAAACAGCCGGAACGCCGGCCAGTGAGGCCTGCACCGTGAAAATGTCGGCTAGGTACATCGCCAGCGTATCCTGCTCTACGTCGCCGATGTGGAACGCCGTGGTCGGCGTGGTCGGCAACACCAAAAAGTCGTATTGGCGCAGTAGCTCGTCAGTTTTCTCTTTAATCAAACGCCGAACGCGTTGCGCCTTGGTATAGTACGCATCATAATAGTCAGCCGACAACACGAAGGTGCCGAGCAGAATGCGGCGCTGCACTTCTGGCCCAAAGCCCTGCGAGCGGGTCTTCTTGTACAACGACTCCAGGTCGGTAGAGTCAGGAGCGCGGTAGCCGAACTTCACCCCATCGAAGCGGCTCAGGTTGGAGCTAGCTTCGGCTGTGGTCAGAATGTAATAGGAAGGAACAATGTAGTCGAGGTAAGGGAACTCTACCGCGTCCACTACGTGGCCTCGGGCACGCATTACTTCCAAAGCTTCTTCCGTAGCTGCCTTAATTTCTGGGTTCAGACCCGGCCGTTCCAAACAGTCGCGGATGTAGCCGATGCGGTAGTGCGGAGCCGGAGTCAGTAGCTCGCTATACGCGGGCACCGGCTCTTTGCTCACGGTGCTGTCGAACTCATCTGGGCCCGCCATCACTTCCAACAGCAGCGCCGCGTCTTCCACCGAACGGGTCAGTGTGCCGATCTGGTCGAAGGAAGAAGCATACGCAACTAGCCCGTAGCGCGAAATGCGCGAGTAGGTAGGCTTGAAGCCGACAATGCCGCAAAACGCAGCTGGCTGACGTACTGAACCACCCGTATCGGAGCCAATAGAAGCTAGGCACAAATCAGCTTGTACTGCTACCGCCGAGCCACCCGAAGAGCCACCCGACACCCGATTTGGGTCAAGGGCATTGCGCACCGGCCCGAAGTAGGACGTCTCATTGGAGGCCCCCATGGCAAATTCGTCGCAGTTTTGCCGCCCGATGAAGATGGCATCCTCATCTAACAGGCGCTGCACGGCCGTACCCGTGAACAGGGATTTGAAGCCATCCAGAATATGGCTGCTCGACTGCAAGCTGTGGTCTTTGTAGGCCAGCACGTCCTTCAGGCCGATAACCATGCCCGCCAGCTTACCGGCAGTACCAGCAGCTAGATTTGCATCAACGGCATCAGCTTGGGCGCGGGCCTCCTCGGGCCACACTTCCAGGAAAGCATTCAAGTGGCTTTCCCTCTGGATGTTATCCAGATAATACTCCACGAGCTGACGACAGGTGGTAGTGCCTGCCGTCAGCTCGCTACGAACTTCGGTAAGAGAGTTAAACCGTCTCAAATCACAAGGTTAGTTGGTTGTTTGATCAGGGCGAGGCCGCTCCGTAACGGGCGGCGTGATGCCACCATCCATGGGCGGTGCTATCGTCGGCTCAGGCCCAACATAGGGGTGAGGCTCCGTGGGCGTGTCCGGGTAAGTAGGCTGAGCAGGCGACTGGTAAGCCGGGGCATTATAGTGCTGTTGCGTCGGCTGGCCGGAGTTCTCGATTTCGCTGCGAATCTCGCGCGAAGCATCCTTGAACTCGCGGATACCTTTACCCAAGCCACGAGCTAGCTCTGGAATTTTGTTAGCGCCGAAGAAAATAAGGATAACGACCATGATCAGGATCAGTTCGCTACCCCCAATATCACCTAGAAAAAGCAGAAGTGAAGTGTTCATGGCTGTAAATTATAGGCGAGGTTGGGTGGGGTCGTTGGGGTTAGCAGGCCGGTCGCGGAACTCAGGCTTCTCTTCTTTGGAAGCGTCCTTGAACTCACGAATGCCTTGTCCCATACCCCGGAAAAGCTCTGGAATGCGTTTCGCGCCAAACAGCAAGATAATAGCGACAACGATCAGCAGGATTTCAGTAGTGCCGAAATTGCCGATCAGGAAGAGCGAAGCAAGTGTCATACGATAACGGCCTGAAGCCGGGTTAGAAGTGGGAAGCTAGGTATACGCGTTTCCGCTGGGCTCAGGATTGGTAAAAGTACCGGATAATTTTCAAAAGCGCTTGAGAAGCCTTAATCTTTTCACCGTCAGCACCTGGGTCAATCCGTTTTTGGGGCAGTTACGTACGCCCCTCCAAAGACTCGCCCGCGTACGATTAAGTTCATGAATGCGAAAGCAGTTTGTCGAAGCTGAAGCGTATTTCATCGAATAGCATACAAAATACCTGAGACAGAAGCAGTAATTTGTATTCTTGTAAGCGCATCTGCCTGCGCCTGCTACGACCCACTCTACTACCTACTGTCGTGGTCCGATCCTTCCAACCTTTGTCTGATGCCGTCGAAAGCAAATCCTTCTTCTGAGATAACCCGGCCCCCACTTTCCGCGCTTCGGTCTGTAAACGAAGTAGAGCGCCTTGAAGTGTTGCGTAATTACCAAATTCTGGACACTCCACCCGAAAAGGCCTTTGATGACTTAGTACGGCTGGCCGCTTACATCTGCGGCACGCCGGTTTCGCTGGTTTCGCTGATTGATGCCGACCGGCAGTGGTTCAAGGCGAAGACGGGTTTTGAAGGAATAGAGAGCACCAGCCGCGACTTGGCTTTTTGTCAGTATGCGATGTTGGCCGCGGATGTCTTTGAAGTAGAGGATACGACGAAAGACCCGCTGTTTCAGAATAATCCGCTCGTTACGAGTGATACCAACATTCGCTTCTACGCCGGCGCGCCTTTAGTAACGCCGGAAGGTCAGCCACTCGGCACCATCTGCACGCTGGATACGGTGCCGCGTCGGCTGAGCGAGCAGCAGCGCGAAGCCATGCGTATTCTGGCCCGCGAAGTAGTATCGCACCTGGAGCTGCGCCGGGCTAGGTTGCAGCTGGAGCAGGAGCAGCAGAAGCTCGACGGGTTGCTGCGCATGGCCAACGATGCTGCCGAATCGATGTATCTGGTCAGTCGCGCCGAGATTTTTATCAAGCAGGAACACAAGCTGCTCCGTGTTAGGACAGAGGACATTCGGTATGTCGAAGCGCTCGGCGACTACGTGAATATCTATACTGGCCGCGAGCGGTTCACAGTTTATAGTACCATGAAGGAGCTGGAAGGCAAGCTGCCTGTCCGCGAGTTTGCCCGCGTACATCGCAAGTATATCGTGCGCCTCGACCGCATCGTGTCCATCGAGGCAGATGCCGCGCTGGTTGACACTGGCCGCGGCACGGAAGCGGCGAACCTGATGCCCGTTCCAATTGGTAACTCCTATAAGAATGCGCTGCTGAGCCGCCTGAACTTGGTGTAGTTCCTGAAATGGTGCTATCCAGCAAATCACTAGCGGGCAAAATAAGCCAGCTAGTCGAGAAAAAATGTTATTTGGCCGAATTGCTCTTCGTTTAACCTAGGCCTTTTCCTATCTTTCGGAATGTTAGCGGAAGAACTTTGTAGGCTGATTGGGGCTGCCGCCTTTTAAGTACTGAAGAGCTTTCGTTAGCTAAGTTTGTTTTCATAGCTTGGAAAGGCACCGTATGCTGTACGGTGTTTTTTTATGCCAGGCTATTTAGGAGGCTCTTCTTTCGGAACAGCCTAGGTTGGAAGTCCTGAAAAGAAAAGAGGCCGCCATGCTGCGCTCTTATTTATGGCCCAGCCAATTCTCCGGGTTGAGGTTAGCACTGTTGCGCCATACCTGAAACTGTAGCTCGGAAGTGCCTTCGCCGTTGGTATATATGGTGCCAATCTGCTGCCGCATCTGCACTTGCTCACCTTCACTCACGCTCACACTGCGCAGCTTCGCGTATACCGTGAAGTACTCACCGTGCTGAATCATGACAATGTTATTCATACCAGCAATGTTGGCGATGGTGAGTACCTTACCATTGAAAATAGCGCGCACCGGTTCGCCGGCGCTGGTCTGAATGTCAATGCCGCGGTTTTCCACCACCACATGCTTGAGCACGGGGTGCGCGTGCCGGCCAAAGTGCTGGGAGATAAAACCACGCGCCACTGGCCACAATAGCCGGCCACGGTTATCGGCGAAGGAAGAGGAGAGCACCGCAGCTTCGGGCGTGAGCGTTACCCGATCAACACGCTCGGCGGCGGCTACGGCAGCCTCTTCCGCGGCATTGTTGCGGCTGGTGGCGCTTGGGCTGCGACGTGTGCCGCTGTTGCGGGCGGCGGCCGTACGGGCCGCACGAGCGGCCGCGGCGCGGGCCGCGCGGGCAATTTCCTCCCGTACGCGCTGGGCAATCAAATTATCAAGCCGCACGACGGCTTGCTGGCGCTCGGCTAGCTCGCGGCGGAGTTGCTCCTCCTGCTGACTGAGTTGCGTAACAACTTGATCCTGCTGCGTCTTGAGCGTAATCAGGTTGCGGTTTTCGGAAAGCTGGGTGTTGAGCAGGCTGCTTTTCTCCTGCTTTTTTTCCGTAAGGCCCGTGAGCTGCTGCGTCAGGCGCTGCTGCGTGCTGGCAATCTGGGCGGCTTGGTCCCAGCGTACTTCCGAATACTGGCGCACGTAGCGCAGTCGTTGCATAAACTGGTTGAACGACTCCGCCGCAAACAGGAACATGATGCGGTTGTAGCTGTTCGCCGTTTTGGACGAGGCGTATACTAGACGACCGTACTCTTCCTGCAACTGCTTCAGGCTCTGCGAAGTGTGCTGTACTTGCGTTTCCGTCTGCTGCACATCCGATTCGATGTACTTCAACTCCGAGGAAATATTACGGATAACGCCTTGCTGCACCGTCAGCTTTTCCTTCAGGGCGTTGAGCTGGCCCAGGGATGCTTCTTTTTGCTTCTGGGTCTGGGCAAGTATGCGGCTGGTTTCGCTGATGCGCTTCAACGTCGCGCGGCGCTCCCGTTGCAGCTGAGCCTTCGTTTTGGCTGTTGAAGTCGGGCGCCGACGTTGCTGGGCCAATGGCATCGTGACCTGACCTAGGATCAGCAAACCGGCAACCACCCAAATGCCCCAGCTTTTACTTTTTCCGCGCATAACCAGAAGGCACGGAGAACGGAAAAGCCAGACGCTCCTTGTCTACGTCCACGTTGCGGTAGGTGATAGTGGCCGAAGAAGCCGGCCCTTGCGCCTGCTGAATCTGAAGCACCACGTTGTAGGCAAACAGCTGATTGCTAGGCGCGACAGGGCGGAAATCGTTGAAGTCAACCGTGACGTTGTTCTGGCTTTGCGAATCGCGCACGTTGAGCTTCTGGACTTTCTGCTGACCTAGGTTGATCAGTTGCTCCACCAGCAAGCTAGCTTGCTGAAACTGCACCCGCTGGTTGTTCCCTTCCGTCGTGACGGTGGGCGTAGCACCGGCCGGCGCCAGCAGATAGTTGCCGAGCAGGATGGCCTGCACCTGATCGAAAGTGACAGGCACGTTCAGGCGCTGGCTCAGGTAAGCAAAGTCGCCGGCGTAGTACTCGCGCTGTAGCTTGTTGAGTACACGCACCGAGTCGCGGGTGATATAAGCGCGGGCACCTTCAAAACCCGCCACCGAAACCGAGAGCCAGATGATGCTGTCTTTGCGCACTCGCAACGTGATGTTGGCCGTCGGCAGCTTGTTGCCTTCCTGGTCAATCTGCGCCTTGCCCTTGGCGGAGAGGTAGCGGAAATCTACGTTAGTCGCACGGGCAACATCTGCTGCGGGCGCCGAAGTTGTTGGACCTTTCGAAGTAGTGGGAACGGCCTTGCGAGCGCAGCTTCCCATTAGGAAAACCGAGAGAAGCAACACCAGCAGAAAGCATCTATTCATACAGCTTTTTTTCTTTAATCTTACGGTCAACTAAGGGTGATGCACCCCCGATGGCCTTAGCGCGCTGCCATTGTGCCAGCGCTTTTTCTTGGTCGCCCAATTGATAGAGCACATCACCGTAGTGCTCTACGATGGTGGCGTCCTTGGATGTTTTCAGCGCCTTTTCCAGGCTCTGGCGGGCGCCGTTGTAGTCTTTTTGCTTGTAGAGTACCCAAGCGTACGTATCAAGGTAAGTGTCGTTGTCGGGAAATTGCTTGACCAGCTTGCCCGCCATTTCTTTGGCCTTGTCGAGCTTTTCGCCACGCAACGATAGGAAGTAGCTGTAGTTATTCAGCGCCTGCGCGTTGTTGGCGTCGAAAGCTAGGGCCGCTTCGTAGGCAGCATCCGACTTAACGTTGTCCTTCAGCTCGTGGTAAGCATCGCCGAGCTGCGTATTGAACTGCGCCAATAGCTCGGGGTTGTCGGTAGCTAGCTTACGGCCGTATTCCAGCGACTTCACTCCCTTGGCCGGCTGCTTGCTGAGAATATAGCCAACGCCATTGTAGAACCAGAGCGAAGCTTGGTTCGGAAATAACTCCAGCGCCCGCTCCGAATGATGTAGCAGCGAATCCGTCTGGTTCAACTCGGCATCGATGAGCACGACTTGCTGCCACAACTGAAACTTAGAATTATCGAGCTGAATAGCCTTCAGATACGTGTCGCGGGCCTCTTTTTTATGGTCAGTAATCGTCTGGATATCACCAGCCACAGCGTAGGCTTTCGGCTCTTTTGGATGTACCCGCGTTGTGATAGAAGCTAGGTCCAGCGCCGTTTGTTCAAGCTTAGGGTTGGGCAATTGACGGATGTAGTCAACCAGGATATGAACCTTGTCGTCAATGTCCAAGGCCGGACTTTCAAACGCCTGCTTGATCTGCTTTTCCGATTCGGGCGCGTTGCCTTGCTGCCGGTACACGTCGGCCAGAATCATTCGCGCTTGTGGGTTATCGGGGTCCTGCTTAAGGGCTTGCTGCGCTACGCGAATCGCATCGGGGAGGCGGTTATTGGAAGCGTACAGCTCGGCCTGCGCCAACACGTAGCGTATTTCCTCCGGATTTGTGGTAATGAGGGTTTCGCCCTCCTTTAACGCCTTATCGAGGTTGTTCTGCTTCAGATAAATCTGCTGCTTTTTAAACGATACCTCATCAATAGGTCCAAACTGCTTTTCGGCCTGATCAAACGTAGCCAGCGCCTCGTTCAGCTTACCCTGGGCCATGTACAGGTCGGCTAGGTTGAAGAGGTAGTAGCCCGAGTTTGGTACGTCGCGAATGAGGCTGGTATACACCTTGGCCGCTTGGTCGAACTGCTTCTGGCTGGTATAAATCTGGGCCAGTAAGATGTAATAGTAGGCGTTCTTAGGATCTAGCTTTACGGCGGCGTTGGCGAAATTAGTCGCGTCTTTGTAGTTGCCGCTCAGTAAGTTAGTTTCCGCAATCTTGTAGTTGATGGCGGCGTTGCCGGGGTTCAGGGCGTAGGCTTTCAGCAAACGCTCCAACGCCTTATTGTAATCCTCCAGCATCAGGTATTTCACCCCATCCACGAAAAAGGATTCGCTCATCTCGCGGTCCTTTTCCGAAAGGGGCTGCGCCTGCTGCTTCACCGACTCTAGTTCGGCGCGGTGTGCTAGCTCTTTGCGCTCCTTGCGGCTGAGCTTGCGCGGCTTGGGCGTAGCTGCCTCCGAGCCAGCACTGGTCTGCTGCGCATAGCTGGCAGGAACGACCAGTACGCTCAGGAACAGGAAAATAGAAAGTGAAAAACGACTCATGGACGCAAGAGCGCGGACCGTTGTCCGCCATTCGGAAAAGGAGTTAAGCCAACTACGAAACTAGGCAAGCAAAGATCCGCGCTCCTGATAACGTCACAAGCAACAAAAATATCACACGCGCAGCGTGTTATAGTCACCTAGGCTCAGGTCTTTGGGCGTGCTGGCTACGGTAGCGAAGTTACCAATCATTGAGTTAGTTACCGTCGTGTGAAGCACATTAGCCGACTGCTGCACGATAGAATTGGAAACTACCGAGCCGCGTACGTTGGCTTGGTTCCCAATGGAGACGTGCGGTCCTACCACGGAATCGGTGATGATAACGCCCTCGCCGATGTACACCGGCTGAATCAGTACGCTGTTAGTCACCTTGGCGGATTCTGCTACCAGGTTTTCGCCGCGTTCCTGCAAATACTCCAGGTAACGCTGGTTCGTGTACACGGTAGCGTCTTTGTTGCCGCAGTCGAGCCATTCCGTTACGCGGCCAGGCACGAAGGTGGTGCCTTTGTTTTTCATGTTTTCCAAGGCGTTGGTGAGTTGGTACTCCCCTTTGTCCTTGATGTCGTTGTCGAGCAGATATTGAAGCTCGTCGCGCAGGTAAGCACCGTCCTGGAAGTAGTAGATGCCGATGATAGCTAGGTCCGACACGAACTCTTCGGGCTTCTCCACGAAGTCCGTGATTTCGCCGTTATCGTTCAGCTTTACTACGCCGAAAGGCTTCGGGTCATCGACGCGCTGCACCCAGATGGTGCCAGCGGCGGAGCTGTCCAGCGTAAAATCAGCTTTAAATAGAGTATCGGCGAAAGCTACTACTAGTGGGCCGCTGAGCGAATCTTTAGCAGCTAGAATAGCGTGGGCCGTACCTAGGGGCTCGTCCTGGTAATATATAGAGCCTTTGGCGCCCACCGATTCGGCAATCTGCACCAGGCTCTTTTCCACCGTTTCGCCGAAGTGGCCAATGATAAAGGCTACTTCATCGACTTGTTCACCGCACACTTTGGCAATATCTTCCACCAGGCGCTGCACGATGGGTTTGCCTGCAATCGGAATAAGCGGTTTGGGTACCGTAAGTGTGTGTGGACGCATGCGCTTGCCCATGCCGGCCATCGGAACGATGATTTTCATAGTCGTGAAGGTGATAATAGAAGATGTGAGGTGAGATTTTGCTGTGGGCAGGTAAGAAAGGAAATTCTGGCAAAGAAGTGAAACCTGGCAGTAATACGGAAGATGAGCTGAAAGGTCGGCCCAAACCTAGGTATGCTGTGCGCTATTGCATGCCCGTGCTGCCGTAGCCACCTGCGCCGCGTGCTGTTTCGCTTAATTCTTCGGCTGGTTCCCAGGCAATCGTCTCGTGGCGGGCTACCACGAGCTGCGCAATCCGCTCGCCGTCCTGCACCACAAAATCAGTTTCGGAAAGATTGACCAACAGCACTTTCAGCTCGCCGCGGTAGTCGGCGTCGATGGTGCCGGGGCTGTTGACGATGCTGATGCCGTGCTTATACGCCAGGCCGCTGCGGGGCCGCACCTGCATTTCATACCCCACCGGAATGGCCATGAACAGCCCAGTCGGGATGAGGGCGCGTTGCAGGGGCTTCAAGGTAACGGGCTCCGCGAGGTTAGCGTGCACATCAAGGCCGGCCGCGTGTTCCGTCTGGTAGGCTGGTAAAGGGTGGCGCGAGCGATTTATAATAGGAATTTGCATGGATAAATAAGGGGGCAGTTGCCGGGCTTCGCGACAAAGATAGACCGAACCTGATGTCAGGAGCGCCCGCGCGGAAGATTTTGAATGTTTACATGATACAACGCCTCCGAACCTAGGTCTATTTTCTGGTCAGCGCGGGTGTGGGCGTGCTTTTTCGCGGGCGCTCAACCAAATAAATCAGCCCCACGAAAGCTAGGCTAAGTACCGCGTGAAAGGCATGGCGTAGCCAGAAATCAGCTACGGAGATAAACCACGAAACCGCCACCAGCCCAACGGCGAGCAACAGCCAGCTCAGCAGCCGCGCCATTGGATAAGGTACCGGGAAGTGGTAATTGCCTAGGTACCAGCACACGGCCGCCATCATGAAGTAGCAGGCCAGGGTCGTGAGGGCCGAGCCCATGTAGCCGAGCAGCGGAATCAGCAGAAAATTGAGGGCAATGGTGAGCAGGGCGCCGCCGAAGGAAATGTAGGTGCCGAAGTAGGTTTTGTCCGTCAGCTTAAACCACACCGAGAGGTTGTAATAAACACCCAGGAACAGGTTGGCCAGCAGCAGGATAGGAACTACGCTTACGCCTTCGCGGTATTCGGGCCGGCGCAGGAAAAGCAGGCTGAAATCCTCAATATTAATACTGATGAATACGAAAATAACCGCGCAGCTCAGCGTAAACCACTTCATCACCATAGCGAAAGTAGCCGGCGAGTTCTTCTCGGTGCTTTGGGCAAAAAAGAACGGCTCGGCCGCATAGCGGAACGCCTGAATGACGAGCGACATGAAGATGCTGAGCTTGTAGCAAGCGCCGTATACGCCCACCGCCGCCAGACTTGACTGCCCAGGATAGAACCCCTTTGGCAGCCACCAGCCCAACAAAATCCGGTCGAGCGTTTCGTTGACCATACCGGCCAAGCCCATCAGCATAATGGGATAGGCATACTTCAACATCGGCCGCAGCGGCTCTAGGTTCAGGCGGAACCGGAAGTCGGTCAGCTCTTTACCTAGGAGAAGCAAGGTGATGACGCTGGCCGCCAGGTTCGACAAAAACACATAGCCGACGCCTATACTCGGGTTGTAAACAGTTGCTATCAACGGCTTCAAAGCCGTCAGGTACTTGCCCTCCAGTATATCCGGGCAGAGCACGATGAAGAACAGGTTCAGGCCAACGTAGAGCAGAATATTGGTCATGCGGATGGCCGCAAACTTGCCCGCCTTGTTCTCCAGCCGCAGCCTGGCATAGGGAATAGCCGCAAGGGCATCCACACCTAGGATCAGGGCAATCCAGACAGCGTAGATGCTTTGCTCGGGCGGCAGGCTCATGAACTGCATGAGCGGCTTGGCAATGAGCACCAGCAAACCCGACAGCACGATGCTGCTCACAAGCAGCAAGCTGAGCACTTCGTTGTAGAGACGCTTGCGGTCGGTGCCGGGGCGGTTGGCAAAGCGGAAGTAGGTCGTTTCCATGCCGTAGGTGAACAGCACGTTCAGGAACGATACGTAGGCATACAGGCCGGTCACGACGCCGTATTCAGCCGCAGCAAACCGGGCCGTATACACGGGCACCAGCAGATACGACAACACCCGCCCCAGAATACTACTCACGCCGTACACGGCCGTTTGGCCTGCCAGCTTCTTGGCTACACTCATCCGGATAGATTAAAACCTAGGTAGGCCAATGTCAGCGAGACAAACACCTGTAGGGTTACTTTTACTTCTTAATTACCCTTAAAAACCGCCGGGCGCTTCTCCAGAAAGGCGGTGGTGCCTTCGCGGAAATCCTCGGAGCCGCAGCAGCGGCTGAAGGCATTGGCCTCGGCCTGAAAGCCGTGGCGCTCCTGGTCGAAGGCGGCATTCACGCAGTCAATCACCAGCCCGACGGCCAGCGGTGCCTTGGTGAGAATGCGTCCGAGCAATTGTTGGCAGAAGGGGAGGAGTTCCGCGGCCGGCACAACGTGGTTGACGAGACCTAGGCGCAAGGCTTCATCGGCTTTGATCTGGTCGCCGGTCAGCATCAGCTCCAGCGCTTTGCCTTTGTCAATAAGTTGCGTGAGGCGCTGCGTGCCGCCGTAGCCGGGAATCAGACCTAGGTTTACCTCGGGCTGACCAAAGCGGGCGTTTTCGGACGCCACGCGCATGTGGCAGGCCATGGCCAGTTCGCAGCCGCCGCCCAGCGCAAAGCCATTCACGGCGGCAATAACCGGCTTCGGGCTTTCCTCAATCAGGCAAAATGCTTCCTGGCCGCGCTCCGCCGCCCGGCGGCCGGTAATTTCGTTTAACCCCGCCAGTTCGGCAATATCAGCGCCGGCCACGAAGGCTTTTTCGCCGCTGCCCGTCAGGATGATGCCGCGTACCTGCGCATCATCCAGCGCCTCCTGCATGGCGTGGCGGATGTCCTCAATGGTTGCGGCGTTCAGCGCGTTCAGCTTGGTTGGGCGGTTCAGGGTAATAGTCAGAATGCCCGAAGTGCCATCCAGCGCATACAGAAGGTTTTCGAAAAGAGCCATAAAGAGCAAAAGCTAGGTCAGATTAGGAGCAAAGATAGAAGCAAAACAGTGGCAGTTTGTTGGCCCGCTACGTGCCTGACCCGGCTGGTTCAGGAGCACTATAGCCGTGTTGGCAGCCCTCTGTCAAGCCTTAACCTAGGATATAGCGCATATGACTTCTTAATCATTACATTTACCTCAACCGTTATTCGCTCACCTTTAAAACACTAAAAGCTAATGGGTTTCATAACAGAATTCAAGGAATTTATTTCCAAGGGAAATGTGCTGGACCTGGCTGTCGGCGTTATCATTGGCGCAGCTTTCGGCAAGATTGTAACCTCGCTCACCGAGGATATCCTGATGCCAGTCCTAGGTTTAGTAACCGGCGGCATCGACTTCAAGAACTGGTTCTTCGCCCTGAACGGGCAATCTTACAAAACCATTGAGGATGCAAAAACGGCCGGAGCAGCTACCATCAACTATGGCCTGTTTCTGAATGCCATTTTCTATTTTATCATCATTGCTTTCTGCGTATTCCTGCTCGTAAAAGTAGCTAACCGAGTCAAGCTGCGGCCCCTAGCGGCCCCGGTCGTTGAGCCAGGGCCCACGAAAGAGCAGGTACTGCTGGCCGAAATCCGTGACGCGCTGCGCAACGGTAGCAGCAGGAAATAATAAGTCTATCAACTCGTTGTCTTTTTGCTGTAATTTGAAACTAAGTTCATGGGTTGCCCGTTGCCGGCTTGCATAGGGTTGGGCGTTGCCAGTTCTGCCACACAACGACTCAGCCGTTACTTCCCAGTTGCATGAAAAAACTGATTGCTGCTACCTCCCTGGCGGCTTTGCTCTTTATTCCGCGCGTGCAGGCTCAAACCTCAGATTCGCGCTCGACCTCTGTTATGCAGGGTGCCCCGGGCATGGAGTCCAGCGCGCGCAAGTCCAAGAAAAAAGATTCAGCAACGGATATTGCGCGCATGCAACGGCGCATGAGCATGAACCCCGATCAGGTAAAGCGCGACCAGCAGATGGAAATTTTGGAGGCTCGATCAGGGGGAACTTCCAACACGAGCTTCGGGCGGGCGGCTGGTCCAGCCCGCCAGTTTGAGAAAGGCAATGGGGGGTTCACGGTGCGCAAGTTCAGAGACAACCGCATCGGTACTGCCCGCCAAAAACGCGGCCAAACCCGGCCAGCGCCCGGTATCGATCCGAAAGGCAAGCCTCTCGTACACAAGCACAGGAAGAAGCATCACTTCTTGTTTTTCTAAGACATCAAAAAAAGCTCCGGCAATACTGCCGGAGCTTTTTTTGATCTTATTACTGCCGTAGTAGAAGTTAATTCGTGTCAGAATTTCGCCGTGAGTCCAAACTTTAGGTACGTCATATCATAGCCGGCTTCTGCAAAAACACCTAGGTTGTTGGTGACAAAATAGCGGCCACCTAAGAAGATACCGGTAGCCAGGTGCAAGCCTTGGTCGTTGTAGACGTCTCGCGCTACAGAATTAGCATTACTATTTGAATACGTGTTGAGGCGGACACCTAAGGTCAGTCCTGCGTACGTGTCTATTTGCGGATTATCAGTAAGGTTGTAGTGGTAAGACCCACGCGCCATTAATAGCACATCTGTCCAGCTGGCTCTATAATCCGTCTTCGGAAAATCATAGTAGTAATGCTTGTAGCCAAGTAGGCCGCCTACGCTGAGGGTACCCGGACCGAAGCTGTCGGTGATGCCTCGCTCATACGACACACTCAGAGCTGGCGACTGACTTACGCTGCCAAAAACATCGTAGCCATGATTCGCTCCTAATAATCCAAGACCAACGTTCACAGCCGTGTTGCCAGAATGAAAAGTAGACGTTGTCTGTGGCTCATACATTGTGTTGAGCACCGTCTGTACCTGCGTAACGCCTTTCTGAAGGGTTGTTGGCTCTTGAGACGCAGGGGGGGGAGCTGCCTTTGTCGAAGAGCTAGCCCCAGTAGATTTTGCCGCCTCTTTTTTGGAAACTGTAGTCGACTTAGCAGGCTTCTTAGTTTGCGCGAGTGCCACGAAGCTAGCTTGCAAGAAGAAAAGAATGAGTAGCCGAGCGGCGAGCTTTTTCGTCATAACCTAGAATGGTAAGTTGAGCTTCGGCTCAAACAGATCCTAGTATACGCTCTGCTGGCCGTTGATAGTACAAATCTACTGACTTAATCTCTGCCAGCCGGAGCGAGATGCTTATAAAAGCCAAAGCCCCAACGGCATCCGTTGGGGCTTTGGTATAAGTTGCACGCTGAAATCACTTGTTTACAGCGTACGCTTAATTTCCTTCTCTTCGAAGCCTTCAATATTGTCACCTTCCTGAAGGTCACTGAAGCCCTTAACGCTGATACCGCATTCGTAGCCTTGGCGTACTTCCGACACATCGTCTTTGAAGCGCTTCAGGTCCTGAATATCGCCCGTGTGCAGTACAATACCGTCGCGCACAACCCGTACCTTGGTTTTGCGGGTGAACGTACCATCGGTCACCATACAGCCACCAATCGTACCCACTTTGGTGATGTGGAACACCTGACGCACTTCGGCGTTGGCAACCACCACTTCTTGCACCGTCGGAGCCAGCATGCCTTCCATGGCATCCTTCACCTCGTTGATGGCATTGTAGATGATCGAGTAGAGGCGGATGTCAATCTGCTCTTGCTCAGCCAGCTTACGCGCACTCTGCGAAGGACGAACCTGGAAGCCGATGATGATGGCATCCGAAGCCGAAGCCAGCAGCACGTCCGATTCGGAGATGGCACCTACCCCTTTGCTGAGGATGTTTACCTTCACTTCCGGCGTGCTCAGTTTGAGCAGCGAGTCCGAGAGAGCTTCTACCGAACCGTCCACGTCGCCTTTTACCAGCACGTTCAACTCCTTGAACGAGCCAATTGCCAGACGGCGACCAATCTCGTCGAGGGTGATGTGCTTCTTGGTACGCATGCTCTGTTCGCGGGTAAGCTGCTGACGCTGGGTGGCTAGCTCGCGAGCTTCGCGTTCCGTTTCCATCACCTGAATCTTGTCGCCAGCCTGTGGCGCGCCAGTTAGGCCAAGCACCTGCACCGGCGTGGCTGGCCCAGCCTGCTTCATTTTCTTGCCACGGTGGTCAGTCATCGCTTTCACGCGGCCATAGTGCGGACCAGCCAGCACGATGTCGCCAACGCGCAGCGTACCCGTTTGCACTAGTACCGTCGTTACGTAGCCGCGGCCTTTATCCAGAGAGGCTTCAATAACGGTACCCACTGCGTTGCGGTCAGGGTTGGCTTTCAACTCCAGCAGTTCTGCTTCGAGCAGTACCTTCTCCAGCAAGTCTTCCACGCCGAGTCCCGACTTTGCCGATACTTCTTGCGACTGGTACTTACCACCCCATTCTTCCACCAGGATATTGATAGCCGACAGCTCTTCCCGAATTTTGTCCGCGTTGGCCGATGGCTTATCAATCTTGTTGAACGCAATTACGATCGGCACACCGGCAGCCTGTGCGTGGTTGATGGCTTCCTTAGTCTGCGGCATCACCGAATCGTCAGCAGCTACCACGATGATGGCAATGTCCGTCACCTTCGCACCACGAGCACGCATAGCGGTAAAGGCTTCGTGACCCGGAGTATCTAGGAAGGTAACACGCTTGCCTGAAGCTGTCATTACGTCGTAAGCACCGATGTGCTGCGTGATACCACCAGCTTCGCCTTTGGCTACGCTAGCACTGCGGATGTAGTCAAGCAGCGACGTTTTACCGTGGTCGACGTGACCCATGATCGTTACAATCGGGGCGCGTGGCTGTAAGTCTTCGTCTGCGTCTTCAACACCTAGGTCGGCTTCTTCTTCCTCCGCCGACAGGAACTCTACATCATAGCCAAACTCGTCGGCAATGACCGTAATAGCTTCCGCATCGAGGCGTTGGTTGATCGAGACGAACATACCCATGCCGAGGCATATCTTAATGACTTCGTTCACCGACACGTCCATCAGCGAAGCTAGGTCGTTGGCTGAGATAAACTCAGTAACCTTAAGGGTCTTCGAGGCTAGCTCATTCTGCTGGCGCTGCAAGTCAGCAGCTTCAGCTGCGCCAGCGCGCTTATCGCGGCGATATTTAGCGCGGTTGTTCTGAGCGCCACCTCGGCCACCACTCAGCTTAGCGAGTGTTGCCTTAATCTGCTCCTGAATCTGACGCTCGTTTTGCTCGGGCGTTGTAGCTGGAACAACCGGACGAGGAGCATTTGAGTTACCTTGGCTTGGGCGGCCACCTTGATTGCCAGTGCGCTGCTGCCCTGGGCCACCTGGCCGTTGCTGCCCCGGTGCATTGTGCGGACGGTTGCCTTGACCCTGCTGACCTCCCTGACCTTGGCTACCACCTTGCTGCCCACCAGTATTGGCGGCTCCAGGCGTAGGAAGGCGCTGACGCTTCTTCTTGGCATCCGCAGCGCTAAGGCCGCTCTTGCGCACGTCGGAAGAAGCCACAGGGCGGCGGTTGTTGCCTCCACCGCTACGGCGGGAAGAATCAACCGGCAACTCGATCTTTCCTAGCACAGTAAGGCCTTTCAGCTGATCGGCTTTGGCTACAATCGTGCTGGTGTCTTCTGGTGCAGTTGGGTTTTCAGTCACTGGTGCAGCCGGTGTTGGTGCAGCTGCAGCAGGAGGAGCCGCTGCCGGCATGGGCGCTGGTTGTGCTGCAGGTTGAGCTACTACTGCTGGAGCCGGTTGCGGAGGTGTAGCAGGCTGGGGTGTAGGTGCTGCCTTAGCTTCTACAGTTGGTTGAGCAGCGGGCGCAGCTACAGGGGCTGGTGTCGGTGCCGGGCGGGGCTCGGCGGGCCTAACTACTGGAGCAGCTGGTGCAGCCTGAGCAGGTGCAGGCGCGCTGGCTGCCGGACGCGGTGGTACTGGCCGGCCTTTCGCATCAAGCTCAATCTTACCAAGCACTTTCAGACCGGGTGTCCGGGGTGCCTCAGCTGGTGCAGGTGTTGAGGCTGCGGGAGCTGGGGTAGGTGCTGGAGCGGCCGGAGCCGGAGCAGGCGTATAAACAGGAACAGCCGGTTGCGATGCAGCAACCGGTGCAGGCCGTGCCGCTGGGGCAGCCGGCTTCGGTTCTTCGACTGGTTTGGGAGCGGGAGCAGCGGTAACAACGGGCGCAGCTACGCTACCGTTAGCTTTAGGAGCTACGGGTTCAGGGCGAGGTGGGGTGGCCTCTAACTCGCTCTGGCGCTTGGCCTGGCTGAGCTTAGAGGCTTCGATCTTATCTTGCGCCGACGACTCAAAGGCTTTGTTGAGCAGCGAAACCTGCTCAGAGGTTAGCTTCGTCGTGGGTTTGTTTTCGATCTGATGCCCTTTTCCCGCCAGAAAGTCTACGATAGTAGACAAGCCGATGTTCAGGTCTTTGGCTGCCTGCTGTAGCCGTTTGGGTGTTGCTTCCGCCATTCTATGCTCGCGAACGATACTCGTATTCAGTTGCAAAGGTACTACATTAAATCTTGCCGAACGGCGTTAAATCACGCCATGTAGCTTGATTTAACGCCGTTACCGGACCGGCCGCCGCACACTCATTGCGCGTCGCCGGAATTTGCCTCTTCTTCGGAATCCTCAAATTCCTGTCGGATGATGCGGAAGACGTCTTCTACAGTCTCTTCTTCCAACTCCGTCCGGCGTACTATATCTTCTTTACTTACGGCCAAAACAGCCCGGCCAGTGTCTAGGCCGATCTTCTTAAATTCGGCCAGAACCCAAGGCTCAATCTCGTCCTGGAACTCGTCCAGCGCGATATCCTCGTCGTAGTCCTCGGCTTCCCGGAACACGTCGATTTCCATTCCAACCAGCCGGCTGGCTAGCTTGATGTTAGCACCGCCGCGGCCGATAGCCAGACTTACCTGGTCTGGCTTTAAGAACACCGAAACCCGGCCAGTTTGTTCATTGATCTTCATCGAGCCAATTTTAGCCGGCGATAAAGCCCGCTGAATATAAAGCTCAAGATTGTCAGTGTAGTTGATGACGTCGATGTTTTCGTTCTCCAGCTCCCGCACGACAGCATGGATGCGTGAACCTTTCATACCGACGCAAGCGCCTACTGGGTCAATGCGGTCGTCGTAGCTTTCAACGGCTACCTTGGCCCGCTCACCCGGCTCCCGCACGATGTTCTTGATGGTGATAAGACCATCAAAAATCTCTGGCACTTCCTGCTCGAACAAGCGCTCCAGAAAAGCCGGGGCAGCCCGCGATAAGATGATCTTGGGCGTACCATTGATTACCTCTACACGGTGTACAACGGCACGTACTGTGTCACCTTTGCGGTAGCGGTCCTTCGGGATCTGCTCCGATTTTGGTAGAACCAGCTCATTCTCCTCTTTATCCAAGATGAGGGCCTCACGGCTCCACACCTGGTACACTTCGCCGGTAATAATCTCTCCAACCTGGTCTTTATACTGCTGGTAAAGATTGTCTCGCTCTAGGTCTTTCACGCGCTGAATCAGCGTCTGACGGGCCATGAGCACAGCGCGACGGCCAAAGTCCTCCAGCTTCACTTCCTCGGCAACTTGCTCGCCTACTTCGTAGTCGGGCTCGATCTTTTTGGCCTCTTCCAGCGGAATCTTATCGAAGTCCCAGATATCTTCTGAGTCATCATCCACGATTTCGCGGTTGCGGTAGATTTCTAGGTCGCCCTTGTCCACGTTCAGGATGACGTCGAAGTTCTCATCGGTCGTGTACTTCTTCCGAATCATCGTGCGGAACACGTCCTCCAGGATGCTCATCATCGTGGGACGGTCGATGTTCTTGGAGCGAGCGAACTCGGCAAACGATTCGATTAAGACGTGACTGTTCATTGTAGAAATTGATGATTGTTAAATTGTTGGCGGTTGAACAGCTGAGAACCTAGGTGGCAAGCAGCCAGTTAACCATGCAACTATTTACTTAAACGAAATAACCACTTTAGCTTCCTTTATATCCGCGTACGGAATGAAGGCCGCTGGTAAGGTTTTCTTCTTATTCTTCTCTTTTATTACTTCCGTCAGCTGAATGCCAGTGGCATCGGATGCCTCCAGCGTGCCGGTTTTCTCGGTGCCATCTGCCATTTTCAGGCTGAGGCTACGGCCAGCATGGCGCATATACTGGCGTGGGTCGCTCAATGGTTGGTCGGCGCCGGGCGATGTGACTTCTAGCGTGTAGCTAGCTTCTTCGCCGTACGCGTCATCAATGCGACGGGCCAGACGCCGACTAACCTGCGCGCATTCATCAATGCCTACACCTTGCTCGCCATCCAGAACTGCCGTGACTTTGGGGCGAACGGCCGAATCGGATATGGAAAGGCTTACAACAAAAAGGTCCAGACCAGCAAGGCTGTCCTGAAGCATCTCGTTAAGCTGGGCGGGAGAGAATTTCATGCGATAGAGCTAGGTGGCAAAAGAAAGAGGGGACTACGCGTCCCCTCTTTCTTTTCAATTGCTGGCGCAAATATACTACAAAATCTGGGGAAGCGCAAGGGGCACGCCGGGGTAAGCTAGGACTGTACTTCCAGCCAGGCTTTATCTTAGTACCATCGGCCATGTACAGCAAATAGTAGTAGAAATTGGCTGGCTGCTTGCCCACATTCCAGTTATTCTGATAAGCCGCAGATTAATATACTTGGTTCCCAGGCCGTGAGAAAATATGCAATCGGAATTGCTTCACTTCTACGGTTGGGTAAGCTAGCCTCACTTGTTATTAAAAGCAGACTACTCCTTAATAAAGAACTCACCGCTTAGTTGCGCTTGACCTCCAGCCAGCCTTTCGCCGAGCGGCCTTCCGTGTCGCGTAGATGATAGTAGTATACACCATCGGCGAGGCCGTTGCCGTGCCAGTCGTTGCGGTAGTTTTTAGTCTCAAAAATTTGGCTGCCCCAGCGCGAGAAGATGCGAAGCGTAGCCGGAGCGCAGCTAAAGCGCGGGATAAATAACTCATTTTTGCCGTCGCCATTGGGCGTGATGATGTTTGGAATAAACGTTTCGCCGACTTCCACCGGCGCAAAGCGCGTTTCTACCTGGCAGTTGGAGTAGCGGGCCGTTAGTTTTACTAGGTATGTGCCCGGTTTGCTATAGAGGTGCAATGGAGCTTCCTCGGTGGAGGTAGTCTGGTCGCCGAAGTCCCACTGATAGGTGCCGCCGGGCAGTAGGGGCGTAAACTGGCAGTTGAAGGGCGCCAGGCCCGTGTACTGCGGTGCGGCTTCGCAGACGGGTATATCCAGCGGAACATTGTTGCCTGAAGTTGGCGCAATGACCACCCGGCGCGTGGCTTCCACTTCGCAGCCATTCTGGGCAATGGTATAGCGCAGGTTGAAAATGCCGCCGCGGTTGTTGGTGTTGGGCGGCGTAAATAATCCGTCGGCCGTGACGCCGGGGCCGCTCCAGGTACCACCGGTGGGGCTGGCTTGCCGCAGGCGGAAAGCCCGGGCTTCGTCAGCGCAGAGCGTGGTGTCAGGACCAGCGCGCACGACGGGCGGCGCGCTTACTGTGATGTTCTGGGTGATGCTGCCACAGGCCACGGAATCGGGTAGGGCGTAGCGGATGAGGTGGGTGCCCGCGCCGGCCTGCGCCGGGTTGAACGTATTACCGCTCATGCCGGGGCCGCTGAACGTGCCACCGGGTGGGCTGGCCGTAAGTGCTACCGCTTTGGAATCTAGGCACACGCTAGGTACGCTGGCAAACGTCAGTGTCGCGACGGGTGTCACGGTCATGCGCACGGTTTTGGTGCTGTAGCAAACGCCCGCTGTGGCTACCACATACGTAAGCGTATTGCGACCTAGCACGGCGGTAGTTGGCGTGAATTGGTAGCCGCCGCCCGGCGCTGCCGACACGCCCGGCCCGCTCCAGACGCCACCTTCCGGGGTACCACCTAGCTTAATCGGGGCTGCGCCCACGCACACGTAGCGGCTGGGGCCGGGGTCAGCGAGAAGTGCGCCGAAGTCAATCTTGAAGGACGCGTTGTTGCAGTTTCTAGAGTTGTTGTTCGGTGTATAGGTATTAGCGCCGTCCGGCACCGGAAAGCCGGAGACCCCACCGCAACCGCTGCACACCGCCTGATATACCACGCCGCGCTTGTCGAAGCGCGACGTGCCGCCATCAACGTGTTCCTCGACGCCATACTGACCATAGAAAGTAGCATATTCCAACGACTGCAGACCGGGCGTAAACTCTGCCAGATAGAAGTCGGAGCCATCCGTTGTGGGCTGAATAGCGTTCGGCGTGACAGGTAAACCTGCGGTGCTGGTCCCGTTGAGGTCAGCACCCCAGCCGCTGATGTAGACCCGCTCGCAGTTGTCAACTAGAAAAGCCGTTAAAGATAAATCGAAACTGGTACGGCCGCTGCCAAACGTGGTTGAGTATAGGCTCCGTGCAAAAGTGTTATCCAGCTTCTGGATAAACTGGCGGCCATTGTCGACGTGATACAGTTGCCGGTCGGATATAGGGTACGGACCACTTGACTGGCCGAGTAGATACACGTCGTTGGCGGCATCAAGCTGGATGAAATACGCTTGATCGTACGCTCTGGTACCTAGGTAGGTGCTCTTCTGCAACACAGTACCCGCGCTGCTCAGGCAGGTTACGAAGCCATCGATGCCTCCTAGGGGCCTGGGTTGGTAGCTGCCGCTGGTGGTTGGAAAGTTAGAGCTGGTAGTGCCGCCGCACACGTACACGTTGCGGTTAGGATCGAGTTGAATTGAGTAAGCGCCATCGTAGCCGGAGCCACCTAGGAAAGTGCTCCAAACCAGTTCTTTTAGATCAGACGAAAGCTTGCAAGCCACCGCATCAGAGCCGCCGGACTGGTAGCTCATACGGTAGCCGTTGCGAACCGGAAAGTTGCTGCTGCTGGTAGTAGAAGCCAAGTAAACGTTGCCATCGTCGTCGGTGATAACATCACCCCGGAACTCATCGCCGTAATTAGCTGCCAGCGGCGAATTGATGTGCAGGCCATCGGTGCTGGTACCGCCCAGAAAAGTAGAGCCTGTGAGTGCCGAGCCATTGGCGCTGAGCTTGGCCACGAACAAGTCTACGCCATTAGGGTATCTAAGCGTAACATCGGGTTGACCAGGTAAGGGTGCTGGAGTAGGAAAAGGCTCTACTGCCGGGCCGCCATTAAATGAACGATCATAAGCGCCGCTGGTCGTCGGGAAATTGCCGGAGCCGGTCGAGCCGAAAATCACCAGCTCACCCTGCTTGTTTACCACCAAGCTGTGTGGCGCCTCCCCTTGATTACCACCTAGGTAGGTAGCATACAGCCGGGCCGCCGGGCCACTAACCGCCGTATTGTACTTGATGATGCTGATGTCTTCGTTGCCGCCGAAGCTAGTATCGTAGGCGCCGGTAGTGGTGGGGTAGCCCACGCCAAACACAATGCCGCCCGAGTACATATTGCCCTGCTCGTCGTAAGTGGCCGTGAAGCCCCAGTTATCGGCGTAGGAGCCGGTGGTGGTGGAGAAGACAACGGTCGGGTCGATGACGAGCGGGTACTTTCGGTTGTAGCTGCCTAGCTTGAAGCTTACGGTGTTGTCTTTCAACACAAAGGCGCACGCCACCGCCACGCGCTTTTCTCCGATCTGCTGCCAGGCTTGTGGCGCCTGTTCCTGCACCGTGCCCACCGAGGTCTGAATCAGCAGCTTGCCGCCTTGCAGCTTAAGCTGCAAGGCGCCCTGGTAGCGCAGGCGAATAGTGGCCGGCTGCGCGCCAGCGGCTACCGTAAAGTCGTATTCGAGCTGCTGGTGCTGATTTTCGTAGAGCTGCACGCCGATGCCAGGGTACACTTCAGCGTAGCGCACCGTGCGAAACCCGCGCACGTTGGAAGCCCAAGCGCTGGGGTCCTGACCTAGGTAGTAGTTGCGATGCCCGGCCGTGGCTTCGCTGCCGCTGAGGCTAGGGTTCGGATTAGCACCCTCAAACGTAACCGAATAGGCATGCGCCCGCAACAGGCCCGTGCTTGGCTTGGATTGGGCCTGGTGCCTGTGCGTACGGTCGGGCAGGGCCTTGGCGTCGACGAAGGCGTAGGTGAAGCCGGTAGTATTAAGGAATAAGCGGCCGGCCGGCAACTCGGCCATGTAGCGGGCGCGGGCGTCCCACTGGCCCTTGTTCTCCACAAATTCCAGGGTGCGGCTATCTGGCGCCGAACTCAGCGGACTGGCCGCCGACAACTGCGTTGCCGCAAGAAGGAATAAGAAGAGGAACCCACGAAAAGTAGAAAGAAGCATAGGCGGAACCAGACAGAAATCAGCAGTTTATGATGCAAGATACAACGAAAAGGCAGCCAGCCGGCGTATATCAACTGCTTGAGCTAGGTCGCTTTCCGGCCCGAACGCCTACCTTTGTCCGAGGCTCTTTTTCAGACTTTTGGCGGTGCGTCGTTCGTTTGCGTTTACCTGTACTGTGCTCGTGGTGCTGTGGCTGCTGGTGGCTATTGCCTGCGTGCAGATTCCGCCGCATACCTTCTGGCCCGCTGCTTTCGGTGCCCTCACATTGCCCGTCGCGCTCGGGTTGAACCTAGGTTTAGTTTTCTACTGGCTGCTGCGCAACTGGCGCCTGGCGCTGCTGCCGCTGCTGGTGACGGTGCTTACGTGGCCGCATTTTCAGCGGGGGCTGGCCCTGCATCCGTGGCGCACCGTGGAAGCTACCGGCACACCCGACCGCCAGGTGCGCGTGCTGAGTGCCAACGTGCGCATCTTCAACGTGTACCCGCAGCTGCGCGACCCCGACCTAGGTTCTTCGCGCAAGCTGGTGCAGTGGCTAGCCGAAAGCCCAGCCGATATCATCTGCCTGCAAGAGTTCTACAACGAACCCCGCAGCACGCACACCCGCGACGGGAAAGTATTCCGCACCGTTGAGCAGATCGGGCGCAAGGCTGGGCGGCACGCTTTCCTGTCGAAAAGCCTGACGAATAGCGCTGGCGCCGAGTTTGGCATTGCCATCTTCTCGCGCTACCCGATTCTGCGCCGCGGCACCATTTCCTTCGGCAAGCTCACGCAGAACCACGCCATGTTTGCCGACCTGCGCCTGCCTGGCGGCGACACGATTCGGGTGTATAACTTCCACCTGCAAAGCATGAGCATGCAAGAGAAAGACATCGTGCAGAGCTACTCCAGCAAGGCTGGCTTCAAGCATAAAAGCCGCGGTTTGCTGCGGCGCTTCAAGGTAGGTATGATGGCGCGCAGCGTGCAGGTCGATACGCTGGTGCGCCGCTTCGAGCGGTGCCGCTACCCCATGCTACTCTGCGCCGACCTCAACGATTTGCCCTACAGCTACAGCTACGACCAGCTGGCCGACTACTTCCAAAATGCCTGGGCCACGGTGGGCAACGGTATTGGGAGCACCTATAATGGCCGGCTGCCTTTCATGCGCATCGACAACCAGTTTGCCAGCCCGCACTGGACAGTGGAAGACTTTAAAGTGCACTACGAAATTCCGTACTCCGACCACTTTCCCACCACCGCTACTTACGACTTGCGAGCTAGGGATGAAGCTGAGTAGCACGTCATTCTTAGAATAGAATGCTAAAAGAGCATCATGCTTCATCTAGCGTCCGCTTGTCGAAGCATGACGTTCAAGAAGCTAGCTTTGAGAACAACATTTAATACTCTCCCAAAAAATCTTGTACTGCTAATTGAACTTTATATACTCGCCAACTTAGCTTTTGTGCCACACAAACTAGATAGTAAACTTTGTTGCTCGTAAGTGGCAGAAACTTGTTCCGATAAAGAGCAAGTCACTGCTATTTTCTAAAGAAAAGTGCTTGGTACAAAACTTTCTGGCTGCTTGAACAGATGAATGTACTCATCTCGATTTTGCGCCGAAAGGCCCATCAAATCTTTCTACTTTTGCCGAATGCAGCACGCGCTTTCGCTTTATAATACCCTGACGCGCCGGAAGGAGGCGTTTGAACCGCTTCATCCGCCGTTTGTGGGAGTTTACCTTTGCGGCCCGACGGTCTACAATGATGCCCACTTGGGCAATGCCCGCGGGCCGGTTGTGTTCGATGTGCTGGTGCGCTACCTGCGCCACCTAGGGTACACGGTGCGCTACGTGCGCAACATCACCGACGTAGGCCACCTAGAAGGCGACGCCGATGAAGGCGAAGACAAAATCTCGAAGCGCGCCCGCGCCGCTCAATTGGAGCCCATGCAAGTGGCCGAGTACTACGCCAACCGCTACCATAATCACATGGAAGCGCTGGGCTGCTTGCCCCCCGATATCGAGCCCCGCGCCAGCGGCCACATCACCGAGCAGATCGGCATGATCGAGGAAATTCTGGCCAATGGTTTCGCCTACGAAGTCAATGGCTCGGTGTACTTCGATGTGCCGCGCTATAATGAGCAGCACAACTACGGCAAGCTCTCCAACCGCGTGACCGAAGAGCTGCTCGCCGGCACCCGCGACAACCTGGCCGGCCAGGACGAGAAACGCTCGCCGCTGGATTTCGCGCTTTGGAAAAAAGCCTCGGAGGCACACCTGATGCGGTGGCCTTCGCCGTGGAGCGAGGGCTTCCCCGGCTGGCACCTGGAGTGCTCGGCTATGAGCCGCAAATACCTAGGTCAGACCTTCGACATTCACGGCGGCGGCCTCGACCTGATGTTCCCACACCATGAGTGCGAAATTGCGCAGAGCCAAGCCAGCCACAGCCATTCCGACGAGGCCCGCGTGTGGATGCACAACAACATGATTACGGTGAACGGCCAGAAGATGAGCAAGTCGCTCGGCAACTTCATCACGTTCAATGACCTGTTTAAAGGCGGCGCGTCGGCTCTCTCGCAGCCGTACTCGCCCATGACGGTGCGCTTCTTCCTGCTGCAAGCGCAGTACCGCAGCCCCATCGACGTGAGCGACGAAGCCCTGCAAGCCGCTCGCAAAGGCTACCGCAAGCTCATGAACGGCCTGCGCCTACTCGACAAGCTGCAACTACCGGAAGGAACCGAGCGCGCTGTTGACACCGAAAAAGCCGACGCCGAGCTGCGCAAGCTCGTCGCCGATTGCTTCGCCGGCCTGAACGACGACCTGAACACGGCCCGCGCCATAGCTGGCTTGTTTAACCTGCTGCGCAAATTCAACGGCTTCGGCGCCAACCTGGCTACCCTGGCCAATGTAAGTGCCGCCGCTTTGCAGGAAGCTACGCAAGCGTATCGCACGCTGGTCACCGACGTTCTAGGTTTAGTCGACGAGCCGCGGGCCAACGCCGAAGACCTGCTCAGCCTCACGCTCACGTTCTATCAGGAAGCCAAAGCCACCAAAGCCTACGACAAAGTCGACCAGATTCGGGCGGCGCTGAAGGAGCAAGGCATCGTGGTGAAGGACACCAAAGCGGGTGTTGATTGGGCTTATAGCGAGGAGTAGGCAAATTGTAGCGCGAAGCTCCAGCTTCGCGCATCGTTGAACAACTCGTTTGCGTTACTCAACGATAATCGTTCAACGATGCGCGAAGCTGGAGCTTCGCGCTACTTTGCACACCATGAAATCGAAATACTCCTGGCTGGCCCCCGCGCTGGCTCTTGTGCTGCTGGCCGCCAGCTGTAACCGGGACAAGCAGGCAACCACCGAAACGGCCGAAACTGAGGAAGCCAAAGTGCCCGCCGCCCCGAGCTTCAACGCCGATTCAGCCTACGCCTACACCACCAAGCAAGTCGCTTTCGGGCCGCGCGTGCCGAACTCCAAAGCCCACGTAGCCACCGGCGACTGGCTCGTGCAGAAGTTCAAGAACCTAGGTCTGACGGTGAAAGAGCAACCCTTCGAGGCCATGGCGTTTGATGGCAAGATGTTACGCTCGCGCAACATCATCGCCCAGTTTCAGCCCCAGGCAACTCGCCGCGTCGCCGTCTTCACGCACTGGGACACGCGCCCCTTCGCCGATAAAGATGATCAGCACAAGAACGCGCCGCTCGATGGCGCCAGTGATGGGGCCAGCGGCGTCGGTATTGCCCTGGAAATGGCCCGCGTGCTAGCCTCTCAGCCCGACAGCCTCAGGCCAAATGTCGGTATCGATTTCATTCTCTTCGACTCTGAAGACTACGGCTACGACGGCAGCACCCAAAGCGACCTGAAAAACCAGCTGCAAGCCCAGGAAGAGCAAGGTAAATCGAGCTGGTGCCTAGGTTCGCAATATTGGGCCCAGCACCTGCTGCCCGCTAATTACAAGCCCGACTATGGCATCTTGCTGGATATGGTTGGGGCTAAAAACGCCAAGTTCAGCCGCGAGCAGCTTTCGGTAGAAAAAGCCCGCGACATTGTGGATAAAGTGTGGAATACGGCCGCCCAGATCGGCTACTCCGACTACTTCCTCTTCCAAGATAGCCCCGGCATCACCGACGACCACGTTTTCACGAACCAAGCCGGCGTCCGCACCATCGACATCATCGACCACCTGCCCGTCGGCGACGAATATTTCCCGGCGTATCACCACACCACGCAGGACAACATGAGCATCATCGACAAGCGCACGCTCAAAGCGGTGGGCCAGACGGTATTGCAAACGATTTATGCTGGCTAGCAAATCAGCAAGCCAGTAGCCAGATTAGAAAAAGGTGGTGCCAGGCATCACCTTTTTTCATGCAGGTTGTTTTTCAGCAATACCCAAATAAGTCGGATATTCGTTACCTGATTTCTACCGAGCTTTCCCACATGACTCCCGACGAACGCCTCGACCAACTAGAGCCGCTGCTAGCCGAAACAATGGCTATTCTGGACCAGCACACCGCCCTGCACCGCCAGACCCAAGCCCAGATCAAGCAAGTGATTGGGTTGGTTGGACAGCAAAGCAGTAACATCAGCTTCTTGCTGACAGGTCAAGCTGCACTGCAAACAACAGTAGCTGACATGCAAACAGGAATGATTGCAATGCGGCAAGACATCGTACAGCTTAAACAAGGCCAAGTTGAGCTTTGGACCGAAGTAGCCGGCATCAAGACCGAAGTATCCGGCATCAAGACGGATGTAGCCGGCATCAAGACGGATGTAGCCGGCATCAAGACCGAAGTAGCCGGCATCAAGACCGAAGTAGCTGGCATCAAGACGGATGTAGCTGATCTTAAAACTGACGTAGCCGGCATCAAGACCGAGCTAAGTGGAGTAGGGGGCAAGATAGACCTGATTCTGCAAGTGCTGCAGAACTCAAACAAGTAGAGCACAATCTACAAACCTAGGTAGCCCCGGCGAGTGTAGCTCTAGTTCTAAGTGTTACACTCGCCGGGGCTACCTAGGTTTTAGGGCACACTCAAACGTACGCCACCCGCACGCCCTCTGCATCTACCACCATCTGAGCCATACGGCCGCAAACTAGCGCCATGTTCTGCGGCTCGTGCCCGACGGGGAAGCCGTACGCTACCGGGAAACTGTACTTGCTGGCGTAGGTCTGGATGATTTCGTAAGGCGTCTGGCCGAAGGAGATGGTGTTGTCGTGTGGGTCGGTGAAGTGACCTACGAGCAAGCCAGCTAGGTTCTGGAGCTTACCAGTGCGGTCGAGGTGCACCATCATCCGGTCGATGTTGTAGAGGTACTCGTCAATATCTTCCAGAAACAGAATGCGACCCGGGGTGGAGCAGTCCGAACGGGTGCCGCTGAGATTTTGGAGCAGACTCAGATTGCCGCCAACCAATTCGCCCGTGGCGGTACCTAGGTTGTTGAACGGGTGCGCGGGCGCGTCGTAGCTCACCGGCTCGCCAAACAGCACGCGGCGCAGGCTTTCCAACGATTCTTCGCCACCTTCTTGGTCGAAGAGCAGCGGCATCACGCCATGAATGCTTTCGTGACCTAGGGCCAACAAATGAGAGTTGAGCACCGTCACGTCGCTGAAGCCGGCAATCCACTTGGGGTTGTCGGCGAAACGGGAGAAGTCCAGCTGGTCGATGATGCGGGAGGTGCCGTAGCCGCCGCGGGCGCACAGAATCGCCCGAATGTCGGGCGCGTCGAGCATGCGCTGGAAGTCGGAGCGGCGCAGTTCATCGGGGCCGGCGAATTGATGATACTCCGCCGTTACCGTATCACCTAGAACGACTTCAAGCCCCCAACTGGTGAGAATAGTTACTGCCGCCACGACTTCGGCGTGGGAAACTTTGCGAGCGGGACAAACAATAGCAACCCGGTCGCCGGGCCGTAGGGGAGGAGGAGTGGTAGGCATAAAGAGAGTGAATTGCGCGGCGACAAACCTACGGACAATCGGAGCTAGCTGCTAGAGCATGCTGCCTTCAACACGATTTATTGCAGAAGATTGCCTGAATGTTACCACAACCTAGTAAGCTAGCCTTGCGTCAACCTAGGTATTAGCTAAGCCCCTGTTAATCATGCGCAATGCCTTTATTTTCCTGTTGCTGGCATTGCTGGCAAGTCGTTCGGCTTTTGCCCAAATCGATACTACCGGCGGCCGTTACTACAAGCCCATATTTCCTGATGTAAGGGTGACCCGAGATGTCGTGTATGGTTCAGCGAATACGTTAATCGGCCTTCCACAGCAACTAGTAATGGACATTTACGAGCCGGCCGGCGATACGGCAGTGCGCCGTCCGCTGCTCATTATGGCCCACGAAGGCGCTTTTGTGCAGGGCACCAAAAGCGACCAGCCCATGACGGAAATCTGCACCCGCTTTGCCCGGCTAGGCTACGTCACGGCTAGCATTGATTATCGACTGCTGAGCCTGATTCAATTACTCCTGCCCGGCGACACCATCAATTTTGCGAAAGGGGCGCTGCTTGCCACTCAGGATATGCGAGCAGCCGTGCGCTTCTTCCGCAAAGACGCCGCTACCAACCGGCAGTATCGTATTCACTCCGGCTATATCTTCGCGGGCGGCTCTTCGGCCGGCGCGTTTGTGGCGCTGCAAACCGGCTACCTCGACAAGCTGAGTGAAGTACCTAGCTTCTACGATGCCGCAGCGCTCGGCGGCTTAGAAGGGAGCAACAACCTAGGTTACTCGAGCGCCGTGCGTGGCGTGGTGAATTTGTGCGGTGCGCTGGGTCGGCGCGAGTGGCTGGAGGCCGGCAGCGTGCCGCTGGTAAGCCTGCACGGCACCAACGACAACAGGGTGCCCTACAACTCCGGCAAGCCCGGCTTCGGCCTGCCACCCCAGCAGCTCTACGGCAGCGGCATTATCAAAGTGCGCGCGGATGCTGTGGGCGTTCCTAACACGCTGTACACGTTCAAAGGTGCCAACCACGTTCCGTACAATGGAGTCTCGGAGCCAAGCGTGGCCTACATGGATACCACGTTCCGCGTTGTGCGCGACTTTCTCCGTCCGCTTCTTCGGCAGCCGGGCACAATCATTACGGCTACTAAAGCCGCAAAACCTTCCCTCGCCGTACAAGTGTACCCAACGCCAGCCATCGATGCCGTGCGGCTGCTGGCACCTGGCAATGTCGCATTTCAACCGCGCGAGATAGAGCTGCTTGACGCTACCAGCCGCATCGTGCGCCGGTTTCGCTGGTCGCAGCCGGAGTTTGTATTGCCTCGGGGTTCGCTGAAAGCAGGCTTATATGTGCTGCGTGGTGAAGGAATTGTGCCGCAACGCATTGTATTTGAATAGTTCTAAAATAGAGCTAGCGCCGCCCCGGCAACTTTATTCAAGTCACCAGAGCGGCGCTAGCTTTATTATTCTCTGCTGATCAATCATCAAAAGACGCTACAGCAAGTCAAGAATGCACTAGCTTACGAGAGTAGAATCGTTCCAGGAAGTTGGTAATCTGCACGGTTTCAATCAAGAAGCCATCGTGGCCGAATTGCGACTCCATCTCCACGTACTGCGCGCCGTGAATATAACGCGCCAATAATTGCTGCTCAATCGGCGGAAACAGCACATCCGACGTAATGCCAACGACCAGCGTACGCGCCTGAACCTGGCCGAGCGCCGTAGCTAGGTCACCACGCCCACGCCCTACGTTGTGCGAGTCCATGGCTTTGGAAAGCGCCACGTAAGTATAGGCATTGAAGCGCGCCACCAGCTTGTCGCCCTGATATTGCTGGTAAGAGCTAGCTCGAAAGTGGTCTAGTTTTTCATCGGTAAGCTCCGCCTGCGTCGTGCCGTAGGCCTCGTAGCTGCGGTAGCTCAGTAGTGCCATTGCCCGAGCCGCTTTCAAACCTTGCTGACCGCCTTCCGGCGTAGCTGAATAGTAGGTATGGTCAGCCTGAATAGCAAGCCGTTGCGATTCGTTAAAAGCAATGCCCCAGGGAGAATGCCGGGCGTTGGTAGCTAATAAGATGAGGTTTTCGAAAAGCGTCGGTTGCTGAATCGCCCATTCTACTGCCTGCTGTCCGCCGAGCGAACCGCCAATAAGCGTGTGAATCTTGGTGAGACCTAGGTGCCGCCGCAACTGATCGTGCGCGGCTACCATGTCTCGGATGGTAATGAGCGGAAACTCGTGGTAAAGTGGTTCGCCATTATCCGTAACAGGCGTGAGCGGCCCCATAGAGCCGTAGCACGAACCAAGCACGTTGGCGCAGATGATGAAATAATCGGCAGGGTCAAAGAAAAACGAAGGACCAAACAGGCCCAGCCACCAACCTAGCACGTCGGCATTGGCGGTCAGGGCATGGCAAACCCAGACCACATTGTCCTGGGCCGCGTTGAGCGTGCCGTAGGTGTGGTAAGCAACCTGCACAGCTGGTAGCGTGGCCCCGCTTTCAAGCTGTAGAGGAGTAGGAAGATTAAAAAGCTGGCTTTCGGTCATTCAGCACAAAAACAAAAAAGCTTCTCAATAGCCCAGGTTGAACCGATGCGTTGGCAGATTGTTAACCCACCCCTGAATTTACGTTCGCCAACGCCGGCTCAACCTGAAGACTACTGAAGGATAGCTAGGTTCGGTCCCTCTCAAAAAACCAACTTTACCACCCGCAAACGACAGCCAAGGAATAGCGGGAGCGTACGACTCATACGCTTCCGCTTATGTCTCCTCTTTAGACTTCCAGCGGCTGCGCGTGTTCTACTTCCGGCTTTAGCAGGGCGCTTTCAGCCTCGTCGGGTGTAGCGGCATTAGCTACGGCGTCGAAAGCGGCCGACAAATCAGCCTTGATATCTTCGAAGTGCTCGATGCCAACCGACAGGCGGAGGAGCGTGGGCGTTACGCCGGCGGCGTGCTGCTCTTCCTCCGATAGCTGCTGGTGCGTAGTGGCCGAAGGCTGAATGATCAGCGTCTTGGCATCACCTACGTTGGCCAAGTGGCTCACCAGCTTCAGGTTATCGATGAACTTCGTGGCGGTGACTTTGCTGCCTTTGATGCTGAAAGTCAATACCCCGCCCGCACCTTTGGTCAGGTACTTCTGAGCTAGGTTGTAATAAGGACTGCTCTTCAGGCCAGGGTAGTTTACGCTTTCTACCTGTGGGTGCTGCTCCAGCCACGTAGCTACTTTCAGGGCATTTTCCACCGTGCGCTCCACGCGCAACGACAAGGTTTCGAGACCGATCAGTAGTTGGAACGAGTTGAAGGGGCTGATTGCCGGACCAAAGTCGCGCAGACCTTCTACCCGAGCACGGATGATGAAGGCAATGTTGCCGAACGGGCCACCTTTGCCGAATACGTCGTTGAACACGAGGCCGTGGTAGCCTTCGCTCGGCTCGGTGAACTGCGGGAACTTGCCGTTGCCGAAGTCATACTTACCGCCGTCCACAATCACGCCGCCGATGCTGGTGCCGTGGCCGCCGATCCACTTGGTAGCCGATTCTACCACGATGTGCGCGCCGTGCTCCAAGGGGCGGAACAGGAAACCACCCGCGCCGAAGGTGTTATCAACAACCAGCGGCAGGTCGTACTTCTCGGCAATAGCCGCAATCTTTTCGAAATCCGGCACGCTAAAGCTAGGGTTGCCGATGGTTTCCAGGTAGATAGCCTTGGTATTGTTGTCAATCAGGGCTTCGAAGCTCTCAGGGTTGTCGCCGTCAGCGAAGCGAGCTTCAATGCCTAGGCGCTTGAACGCTACTTTGAATTGGTTGTAGGTGCCACCGTAGAGGAAAGACGTGCTAACGAAGTTGTCGCCGGCTTGCAGAATGTTGTTCAGAGCAATGAACTGCGCTGCCTGCCCCGAGCTTACCGCCAACGCGGCTACACCACCTTCCAGCGCGGCTACCCGCTGCTCAAACACGTCCGTCGTGGGGTTCATCAGACGGGTGTAGATGTTGCCGAACTCCTTCAGAGCAAATAGGTTAGCTCCATGCTCAGCGTTCTTAAACACATACGAAGTTGTCTGGTGAATCGGGACGGCGCGGGAGCCGGTAACGGGGTCAGGCTGCTGACCAGCGTGGAGTTGGAGAGTCTCGAAGTGGAAGTTTTGCGTTGACATGAGTGAGAGAAGTATAAGAAAGAGGAGTTTTTGAAGCCAATTGGAAAAGTGCAACTGAGAGTGCACAAAGATCCCGCTGAGGGCTGCTCCGGGGCCGGATTAGGCGTTACGGAGCAGAGAAACCTAGGTAGCAGCGCATAGAAAAGCGCTTAGTGCCAGTAGGTTAAAAGAAAAGCGGGAAGGAAAGCTAGGAAGAGCCTAGCAACAACACGCGCCACAAGTGCGCATTCGCATTCGCATGACTGCGGGGCTGGCTAGCAAAGTGCAGGAGCAGCTATTGGCCGAAGCCAGAACGCGAGAATCCGTCAGCGTGCCGGCAGCGGAAGCAGAAAGGTAATCGAGGGTAAGCTGGGGGTTTTTCATGGTACTCAACTTATATTTCCCACTTTCAATTTTTGAGTGGGCAGGAATTGGCACCTTTCGATGATCGATGGTTGCCAGCGGGTCTCGGAGCCTAATCTCTCGCCGCTTCTGTATAAATTCTTAAAAAAACTGCTCCGTCTCTAACGGAGGAGTACCGGGTTGGTGAGGGCAAATGTACAGCTGGAATTTAGAATTGCAAATGCACCAGAAAAAAAGTTGAAAATTTTTGGTGCTACGCTTTGCCATTCGAAGTAGCGTGAGGAACCTGAGTTAATCAACCTGGGTCATTAACTGGATTTGATCCTTGTCGCTGTTGGATACGTAAAATGACAACTTCTTCTCTGATTAGGGCAAACAAAAACGCCGTACCAAGATGATACGGCGTCTTTTACCTTTTTTGCGCGAAAGGTATGAACTAGATTTTAGGAAGGGTAAGCACTTGACCTACCTCGATATGGTCGGGGTTGGCACCGATGGTAGCCTTGTTGGCTTCGTAGATCTGATGCCATTTGGTGGCATCGCCGTAATGATGTTTGGCAATTTTAGAGAGCGAATCGCCACTCACCACCGTGTAGGAGTCACCTTGGGTAGTAGTGGCCGCGGCGGGCTGAGCCGCGTTGCTGCCAAAGAAATCAGTAGCACCGGCAGCAGGCTTGGCAGCTGGTTGAACCGGTTTTTCTTCGCCTTTATTGAGAAAATCAAATAGTCCCATGCTTGTGTGTCGGTTAGAAGTAAGAGGGAGAGAGTACGACAGCCGAGCCCTAGTAAAACAGCGCCAGCTAATCATAGAGAACAGTACGGGGGGACAATGATTAAGTTGCTCTTAGTTAACGGCCTGAGCGCCACAATTAACCCTAGGCACGCTTCATCGTATGAAGCCCATCTGCACAGTTGTTTCTAACGGACAACTGCGGAACCTTCACAAACCTTTCTCTCTCCCTAACCTTACCCCCAAATTAGTATGAAAACCCTGTCATCTCCCTTGCGCTACCTGGCTAGCCTGTTGGTGCTAGTATCATTGTTTACCTTCAGCTGTAGCCAGAAAAATGAAGTAGGCGACACCAACCTGCTCTACGGCACAGAAAGCAAAGTTTGGAAAACCAACAAAGAAACCAGCGCCAGCGGCGAAAAGGTAGCCCAGACAAGCGCCGACAAGAAAACGGAGCTGCGCTTCTACGCTAACGGCAACTTCAACATGACCTCGCCCGCACAGTCGATGCAGGGCAAGTACACGTTTGACCAAGCCGGCAAGAAAATCACGCTGACTCCTGATGGCGCACCTAATTCGCTGACCTTCGATGTGGTGAACCTGACCAAGGACGAAATCACACTGAAAGCCCCCGATGGCTCGCAGATGATGCTGGAGGCTGACTAACCTAGGTTGACAAAAGCCAAATTTTGAACATGTTGACAAAAAAGCCCTTCTACAGCACGTAGAAGGGCTTTTTTGTGCTGTTCGTTGTGGTTGAGCTTCTGGAGCTAGGGTCAAACAAACCCGAAGAAACCTAGGTTAATCGGCTTTGATCTGCTGTCCTCAGGGGCAAAATCTACCAACCCTCAACCACAACATGGAACCCTACAAAGAGCTGAATAAGCAGTACATCGATGGCGTCTGGCGCGACGGCCGCGAAGACGATACTATCCAGGACATCAATCCGTATGATAATTCGGTGCTGGTGGAAATAAATTGCGCCGGCCTGGCCGAGCTGAATGAAGCCTACGAAGCCGCCCAGCGCGCTGGTGTAACGTGGGCCGCGCTTCTGCCGCAAGAACGGCGGGATGTACTGCTGAAAGCAGCTGACATTCTGCTGGCCCGCAAGGATGAATTTGCCCACTGGATTGCCCAGGAAGCGGGTGGCGCCCACGCCAAAGGCGAAATTGAAGTGATGCTGGCCCGCGAGGTGATTATTGAAGCGTCAACTTTCCCGAGTCGTTTGCACGGCTTCATCCTGCCCTCGAGCATTCCCGGCAAAGAAAGCCGCGTGTACCGGAAGCCGCTGGGCGTAATCGGCATCATTAGCCCCTGGAATTTCCCGGTGCACTTGTCGATGCGCTCTATCGCACCGGCCCTAGGTTGCGGCAATGCCATTGTGGTGAAACCAGCCTCGCAAACGCCCGTGACGGGTGGCACGCTGCTAGCCAAGCTGTTCGAAGAAGCTGGCTTGCCGAAAGGCGTTTTCAACGTGGTAGTCGGTAAGTCGTCGGTGATTGGCGACCCGTTTGTGGCGCACCCTATTCCGAAGCTGATTTCGTTCACTGGCTCTACGCCAGTGGGCAAAGGCATCGGAAAGCTGGCCGGCGAAAACCTCAAGAAAGTGGCGCTAGAGCTAGGTGGCAACAATGTGTTTATCGTGCTGGAGGACGCGGATATTGACCAGGCAGTAGCCGCCGCTATGATGGGCAAATTCATGCACCAGGGCCAAATCTGCATGGCTGTCAACCGCTTCCTGGTGCACGAGGCCGTGTACGGTGAGTTCTGCGGCAAGCTGGTGGAGCGCACCAAAGCCCTGAAAGTAGGCGACCCGCGCGACCGGGACACCGACATCGGTCCGCTCATCGATGAGAAGCAAGTGAAGCGTATTCAGAAAGACATCGAAGAAAGCGTAGCTCAGGGCGCCAAAATAGAATGTGGCGGCCAGGCCGAAGGCGCGGTGCTGTACCCAACGGTGATGACCAACGTGCGCAACAATATGCCCATTGCGCACAACGAAATTTTCGGCCCAGTGGCGCCAGTTATTGCCTTCAAGGATGAACAAGAATTGCTGAAGCTAGCTAACGAGCTGGATTTTGGCCTCAGTGGCGCCCTGCACACCCGCAACGTAGAGCGCGGTGTGCAACTGGCCCGCCAAGTAGAAACCGGCATGATTCACGTAAACGACCAGAGCGTGAACGACGAGCCCAACGCGCCTTTCGGCGGGGAGCGGGAGTCAGGCCTAGGTCGCTTTGGTGGCGAGTGGGTAATGGATGAAATGACCCGAGTGCAGTGGGTATCCGTGCAGCACGAGCCGCGTCAGTATCCGATTTAAGGAGCTTTTGCTGAGCTGTAAATGATTCACCCCTAGCTTTCTACTTATCACGGAAGGCTAGGGGTGAAGTCGTATTAGACGGTAGCCGAACGCCTGAACACCCGCGCTACCCAGCGCGGCAGGAACACGGCGCCCAGCACCAAATACAGGTAATACGTGACGATGCGGTAGAACAAAATCACGAAGTTGGTCATGGTCGGCGTGCCGATAAAGCGCCCGAAGAAGATCGGGAAAGCGCCTTCCGCAATGCCTGCGCCGCCGGGCGTAATAGCGACCAGCAGCACGACTTTATAGATCATGTTGCGGCTGAAAATAACCCAGAACTCGCCGAAGTTGATCGGAATGAAAGCGGCAATGATGCAGCCGATGATCAGGTAGCGCGCCGTCCAGACGAAGGCCGTGGCCAGCGCGGTTCGTATCCAGTAGCCTGCTTTGTTGCCGCGGAGCTGGGCCGAAGCTAGCATCATCTCCTTGCCGTGCTTGTACGCATTAGGACGCCAGCGGCGTAGCAGCCGAAACGAGAACAGCCGCACCAAAAACCGCTTCATAGCAGTCGGGCTAATGAACAAGGCGTAAATCATGGCCCCCGCGTACAAAGTCACGGACACGTAGCTCACGACAAAAGCAACGCGTAGTGACGCTGCGAAAGCGCCTTTCAGCTCATCTGGGAACAATCCTTCGCCCGCCCAGAGCACCACCAGCGGCACCGCTATAACGTAGTAAATATTGTCCAGCAAGGCCGTTACCATCACGTAGGCCAGAGACTTACCTAGGGTGATGCCTTCCTTGTTCAGAATAAACGGCGCTACCGATGTGCCACCCGCCGCCGATGGGAGCACGCAGGAGGCAAACTCCCAAATCATAATCACATCTAGGCTTTGGCGCCAGCTAAGCACGCGTTCCGAGATTTCGCGGATGCGGTAAATGTAACCTAGGTCGCGGGCCACCAGCACGGCCAGCGTAATCAGGAGCCATTGGAACTTGGCCTCGCGGAGCGGAGCTAGGTCGCCAGGATGATAACTCCGCCAAAACATGAAGCCTACGACCCCAATGCCGATGAGAACGGGCAGGATAATGCGCGAGGGCTTGAGCTTATCCAGAAGCTGCTGATCTTGACTTTGCTGGGTAAGGGGCATAGGCGTAAGCTGGGTGGGCAAAAATAGGCATTATCGGCCGCCGGGCGCATGAACGCCCCAGCAGTCGGGAATTATGTAAGGTGCGTGGCTCCGTATTTGTACTAGTCTAAGGTGAAAAGGCTGAGCTTGTCGGGTAAACACAACAACCGGTCAACTGGAAAACCCGTAACTTTGGCTGTTGTACGTGTTAGCGCAACTGACAGCTAGGCTTAACATTTCACCTCTTACGTCTGTTGCCCACAGTTATTTACTCCTTGTTTTTTTCCTACGATGATTGTCGAACCTGGTGAATTGCTGGCGGCTGTAAACTCGCCCGATGATCTTAAGAAGCTTTCCGAAGATCAACTGGTGCAACTGAGCCAGGAACTCCGACAATTTATTATCGATTCAGTTTCGATTTATGGCGGTCATTTCGGGGCTTCACTCGGTGTAGTGGAGCTGACGGTGGCGTTGCATTATATCTTCAACACGCCCTACGACCAGCTCGTGTGGGATGTGGGCCACCAGGCTTACGGCCACAAGATACTGACCGGCCGGCGCGACCGTTTCCCAACTAATCGCCGCTACGGTGGCATGTCGGGCTTCCCGAAGCGTAGTGAAAGTGAGTACGATGCCTTCGGCGTCGGCCACAGCAGCACTAGCATTGGCGCAGCCCTAGGTATGGCGGTAGCTTCGGAGTACAAAGGCGAGAAAGATCGTCAGCATATTGCCGTTATCGGTGATGGGTCCATGACAGCCGGTATGGCCTTCGAAGCGTTGAATCATGCGGGCGTTGAGAAGTCGAACCTGCTGGTGATTCTTAATGACAATTGCATGAGCATCGACCCCAACGTGGGCGCGCTCAAAGAATATCTGACCGACATCACCACTTCCCGCACCTACAACAAAGTGCGCGACGAGCTGTGGAATGTGCTAGGTAAGCTGAGCAAGTTCGGTCCTAACCCGCAACACATTGCCCGCAAAGTGGAAACCGCCATGAAGGCTACTTTGATGAAACAAAGTAATCTATTTGAGGCGCTGAAATTCCGCTACTTCGGCCCGGTTGATGGGCACGATGTCAACCACTTGGTGACCATTCTGCGTGACCTGCGCAGCATTCCCGGTCCCAAAATTCTGCACTGTGTTACGGTAAAAGGCAAAGGCTATGCTCTGGCCGAAAAAGACCAAACGCTGTGGCACGCGCCCGGCTTGTTCGATAAGATTACGGGCGAGATCTATAAGAAGCACCACGACAAGCCCCAGCCGCCGAAGTATCAGGATGTGTTTGGGCATACCATTGTAGAGTTAGCCGAGCAGAACGCCAAGATCATGGGTGTAACGCCGGCTATGCCTTCCGGCTCGTCGCTGAACATCATGATGGAGGCGATGCCGAATCGTGCCTTCGATGTGGGCATTGCCGAGCAGCACGCTGTGGTGTTCTCAGCTGGCCTCGCTACGCAAGGTTTGGTGCCGTTCTGCAATATCTACTCTTCGTTCATGCAGCGCGCCTACGACCAAGTGGTGCACGATGTCGCGCTGCAAAACCTGAACGTCGTGTTCTGCCTCGATCGTGCTGGGTTCGCTGGTGCTGATGGTCCCACGCACCACGGCTCCTACGACATCGCCTACATGCGCTGCATCCCGAATATGGTGGTATCAGCTCCAATGAACGAAAGCGAACTGCGCAACCTCATGTACACCGCACAACTGCCCGACGCTGGCCCGTTCAGCATCCGTTACCCACGTGGTGAAGGTGTGATGCCGGAATGGCGTACGCCGTTCAAGAAAATCACGGTGGGCACCGGTCGTGTTGTTCGTGAAGGGGAAGGTGTAGCTATCCTGAGCTTCGGCCACATAGGCAACTACGCCGTACGTGCCACGAATCAGTTGCTAGCCGAAGGCCTAGAGCCTGGGCACTATGATATGCGCTTTGCGAAGCCGCTCGACGAGGAGATGCTGCACGACATTCTAAGTCGCTACAAAGCCATTGTGACGGTAGAAGACGGCTGTCTGCAAGGTGGATTCGGCTCCGCTATCCTAGAGTTCGTAGCCGACCATGGCTACAGCATTCCTGTGAAGCGCCTCGGCATCCCGGACCGCGTAATAGAGCACGGCACACAAGACGAACTCTACAAAGAGTGCGGCTTCGATGCTGCTGGCATTGCTGCCGCCGTTCGTGAGCTAACCGGCAAAGTAGCCGCACAGCTTGGCATCGAAACGGTGATTCTGTAGCGAAAAGCTAGGTTTCTGAAAACAGAAAAGCCCCGTTGGATTTCGGTCTAGCGGGGCTTTTTGTAGTAATACAAATTAAAGTCGTCGAAGCGACGGTAAGCAAAGGAGCTTTCTCCACTAACCGTGCGCTAGGGGCTTTGCTTTGATAAAGGACTAAACAACAAAAGGCCTCCTCAGCAATTAGCTAAGGAGGCCCCTCGTCGTACCAGAGACGGGAATCGAACCCGTACGCCTATTCGGCAAGGGATTTTAAGTCCCTCGTGTCTACCTGTTCCACCACTCCGGCCTGTGCCTTATGTTGGCTCTTGCCCCGGTAAGACGAAGTCTGTGCGTGACAATTAGGACAAAGTAACTGCAAATTTTCTATTCTATGGTCATCATTGCGACCATTTATGTGGTGCAACTCCAATGGAATTGGCTGACCAAACCATTCACGCAACGCGCAAGCTTCGCAATAGTGCTCTTTTACAGCTTCTTTCAGCAATCGGTTGCGCAAGCCGTGCGTGAACTTATAAGGGGAGTGCTCCACCAAAATGTCAGTCAATGGTTTGCTCTTCCCGAACTTTCGATAGCGTGATCCGCTGTTCCAGCCTTGGCCTGTAAAGTGGCTGGTGTCCAATTGTAGCGTAGCAATACGCGTCTGGACAGTTTTGTAATTGCCGCCCGCCGGCACCAAACCTAGCCGTACGATTACTTGGGCGACTGATAAGCTTTGCGCTACTACTTCGCGGAATTGTACGTCGGCTACTTTCGGCGGCATGTCTGGGATTGTTCAGTGCAGCATGAAAACCACTGCTAACAAGGTAGACACACAAGAAAAGAAAACCCCGACCTCTGCCTTTTTTGGAGTAAAAACAAAAGAGACGTTGCTGAAAAGCAACGTCTCTTTTGTTTGGAGCGGGAGACGGGGTTCGAACCCGCGACCTCGACCTTGGCAAGGTCGCGCTCTACCAACTGAGCTACTCTCGCGTATCGTCCGCGTTGTTGCGGTGGCGAATGGTGCGACAAAGGTACAAGGGTTTTTCTTTCTGTCAAGAGGCGGAAGAAAAAAAGTCGTGAAATCTTTCTCTTGAAAATGCTTCTAGCTCATTATCAGGGGCTTTTTTTACTAAGTTTTTTGTTGCACTTCGAAAAGCGAGCAGCAGGAATGATCGAGATGGTAAGCACTCCTGCTGCTCGCTGCCTGGCTATCGCTCAGATTTACTGATTACCTAGGGCTAGCTTCAATTCATTCAGTTTAAGCAGTGCGTCGATAGGGGTGAGGGTGTTCACGTCGAGGTGTTGGAGAAGGTCGCGCACGCGCTCTAGGGCCGGGTCAGCGGGCTCAAACATGCTGAGCTGCAAGCTAGGTCTTGGGACGCTAGCCACGGCTGCGGCAGGTTGTGGCCTAGGTCCGCGGGCTGCTTGGTCATCTGAGGATTGACTGTTCAGGGGAACTACTTTGCCGCCGGTTGCTGCCGGTTCGGCTTCCAAGCCTGCCAGTACATCGTCAAACTCCGTTGGGCCATCTTCCAAACTGGTGTTGGTTCGTTCCTGCTCCAAGTGGTGCATAATTTCATTGGCGCGCAGCACGACAGCGGTGGGCATACCAGCCATTCGGGCCACATGAATGCCGAAGCTATGCTCGGAGCCGCCCGCCACCAGCTTGCGCATAAACAGGATACGGCCGTCGGCTTCCTTCACGGCTACGTTGAAGTTGCGGACCCTAGGGCAGTCTTCGGCGAGCTGGTTGAGTTCGTGGTAGTGCGTGGCGAAGAGCGTTTTGGCTTTTGCCTTCGGATTGTTGTGCAGGTGCTCCACAATGGCCCACGCAATGCTGATGCCGTCGTAGGTGCTGGTGCCGCGCCCGATTTCGTCCATCAGCACGAGGCTGCGGTCGGAGAGGTTGTTGAGGATGCTGGCTGTTTCGGTCATTTCCACCATGAAGGTGCTTTCGCCCTTGCTCAGGTTATCGGAAGCGCCCACACGGGTGAAGATCTTGTCGATGACGCCGATGGTGGCAGCTTCAGCGGGCACGAAAGAGCCGATCTGTGCCAGCAGCACAATCAGCGCCGTTTGCCGTAGCAGCGCCGACTTACCGGCCATGTTCGGCCCGGTAATCACCACGATTTGCTGCTCATCCTGATCCAGACGAATGTCGTTGGGAATGTAGGATTCGCCAACTGGCAGCTGCCGCTCGATAACCGGGTGACGGCCTTGCTTGATGTCGAGCACCGTGGTGTCGTTCACGATAGGCTTCACGTAGTTGTACTGCCGCGCCGTAGTAGCAAAGCTAGCCAAGCAGTCGGTGATGCCGATAGCGCGGGCGTTCTGCTGAATCTGCGGCACGAAGTCCATCGCCAGCAGCACCAGATCGTTGTAAATCTGCTGCTCCAGCACAAACAGACGATCTTCGGCGTGCAGGATCTTCTCCTCGTAGGTCTTTAGCTCCTCGGTGATGTAGCGTTCGGCATTGACCAGCGTCTGCTTGCGAATCCAGGAGCTAGGTACCTTGTTCTTGTGCGCGTTCGATACCTCCAGATAGTAGCCAAAGACTTTATTATAAGCAACTTTCAGCGAAGAGATGCCCGTGTTTTGCTGCTCGCGCTGCTGAATCTGCAACAGGTAGTCTTTGCCCGAAAAAGCGATGCTGCGCAGCTCGTCCAACTCCTTGTCAACACCGTCATTTAACACGTTGCCTTGATTGGTGAGCAGCGGGGCATCCTGCTTGATCTTGGCCTTGATTTCTTCGCGCAATGTGGCGCATGGATTAAGCTGATCGGCCGATTTCTGCAATGCCCGGATTCCGGAGCCCGCCAGGAGCGCCCGCATCGGCTCGATGGCATCGAGGGCGCGACTGAGCTGCAACAGCTCCCGCGGATTGACGCGGCGTACGGCAACTTTGGAAATAAGCCGCTCTAAGTCGTTGATCTGACGTAAGTGCTGCGTGAGCTGACCTAGGAGTTCGTCGTCTTGCAGCAGGGCGTCTACGGTATCGAGGCGGCGCTGAATCTGGGCGGGCTCTTTTAGCGGCAGCACCACCCACTTGCGCAGCAGGCGGGCACCCATCGGCGTCACGGTTTGGTCGAGAATGTCGATGAGAGGCACACCCCCGACGTGCTGGGGCAGTACCAGTTCCAGGTTGCGCACCGTGAAGCGGTCGAGCCACACGTACTTATCTTCCTCCAGGCGCCCGATACCGGCAATGTGACCGACGTCGGTGTGCTTGGTCTCGGCCAGGTAGTGCAGAATGCAGCCAGCAGCCGTGATGCCCTCGCGCAGTCCATCAATGCCAAAGCCTTTGAGCGAAGTCGTTTTGAAGTGACGCGTAAGTGTGTCGTGGGCGTAGTCGAAGCCGAAAACCCACTCATCCAAGGCATAATGGCAGAAGTCGGGGCCGTAATGCTGCTCGAACTCGGCGCGGCTTTTCTTGCAGAACAAGACCTCGGCCGGCGCGAAGTTTTGCAGGAGCTTACCTAGGTATGCCCGGTCACCTTGCGCCACCAGGAACTCGCCGGTGCTGATATCGAGGAAGGAAATACCGGCTTCCTGCTTGCCGAAGTGAATGGCACACAGGTAGTTGTTGCTCTTGCGTTCCAGCACGTTGTCGTTGAAGGAAACGCCGGGCGTGACCAGCTCCGTGATGCCGCGCTTCACTAGGCCTTTGGCTAGCTTCGGATCTTCAAGCTGGTCGCAGATGGCGACGCGCTGGCCGGCACGCACGAGCTTAGGCAGGTGCGTATCGAGGGAATGATGCGGAAAGCCAGCGAGTTGCGTTTCGGCGGGTGTGCCAGCGCCGCGCTTCGTGAGCACGATATCCAGGATGCGGCTCGTGGTGACGGCATCCTCGCCGAAGGTTTCGTAGAAGTCGCCCACGCGGAACAGGATGAGCGCGCCCGGATGCTGCTGCTTTAGAGCATAGTACTGCTTCATCAGCGGGGTATCGGCCACGGGCGCGGGGCCGAGCGTGCCGTGCATCGGAATGGGCTTCTTAGGGGAGGCGGTACTTGTTTTCACGAGCGGGAAGAAACGGAGTTAAAGAGCAAAGCGGCCGGGCCGGCATACTTCGCTGAACCTAGGTTGCCAGGTTCTGATTGTCAACGTCGGCGGCACCGATGCGCGTTCCTACCTTTGCATATGCGCAAACTCACGATGGAAGAGCTGAACCGGCTGACGGTGACAGACTTCAAAAATACGCAAAAATTCCCCCTAACCCTCGTCCTCGACAACGTGCGCAGCCTGCACAATGTAGGCGCTGCCTTCCGCACCGCCGATGCCTTTGCGGTGGAGAAAGTATGGCTCTGTGGCATCACGGGGCGCCCACCTCAGCGCGAAATCACCAAGACAGCCCTAGGCAGTACTGAGTCGGTGGTGTGGGAATACGCGCCGACGACCAGCGAAGCCATCCGGCAGTTGAAAGCGGCGGGTTATTTAATCGTGGCCGTGGAGCAAACGGACCAAAGCCAGTCGTTGGCCACCTTCCAGCCTGACCCCAACCGCGCCTATGCGCTGGTGATGGGCAACGAAGTGTTTGGGGTAGAGGATGAAGTGCTGGTCCTGTGCGACGCGGCCATAGAAATTCCGCAGTTTGGCACCAAGCATTCGCTCAATGTTTCGGTGGCCGCTGGGGTGGTATTGTGGGATTTTCTAAAAAAGATGGGCTTAGCTGGATAGCTGCTGCTGCGTGTGAGTTAGCTCAGGCACTCACCTAGCAAGCTTTAGCTTAGTTATAATAAATATTGTTTAAGTTCAAATAAGTGTAGCCTAGGCATTGCCGTTGAAGTCAGTGCCTAGGTTACACTTGTTGGTAGTTGTGATGCGCCCTCTGAGGCCAACTGGGGCCTGTTTATGTTGCTTGTTGCTGATTAATAGAGGATTGTAAAAAAGAATTATTCTTGTAATTCTTTGAGAATTCATGTGTAGCTTTGAAAATCAAGCTCTTCTTTGAAAAGCCACATTGCCTTCCTTAAATTTCCCAACATTACTCTATGCGTAAATCTTTTACCCTGTCTACCTATCGTGCTCTGACGCTGGCGGCCATGTTGGCGGCCCCGGGGCTGGCAGCTGCCCAAACCACGCCGCTGGGTATTGCGCTAAGTCAGTTCAGTACCCAACGCGGCAAGCTAGGTCTCAGCGCGGCTGATCTCAATAATCCGGCGGTTACGTCTTCTTACACGGATGCTGGCTCCGGGGTAACCCACGTATACCTGCGGCAGCGGTACCAGGGCATTGAGGTGTACGGTGCCGAAGCCGATCTGCACTTGAGCCGGGCAAACAAGCTGGTGAGTCTGCACAGCAACTTTGTCGCTAATGTAGCCGCGCAGGCCCGTGCCAAAGCCCCGACACTTACGGCTGCGCAGGCAGTAGCAGCAGCGGCTCGCGCCCTAGGGCTGACTACCCCAGGCAACCTGACAATAGAGCAAAACGGCCAGCCGGAAGAAGGCTTGGTCTTCAGTGAAGGGGGTATATCCCTGGAGAAGATTCCGGTGAAGCTCATGTACCAAGCCGCTGCCAGCGGTGAGCTGGTGCTGGTGTGGGATGTGACCATTGCGCCGAAGGATGGCCAGCATTATTGGAACGCCCGGGTGGATGCCAGCACCGGCCAATTAGTAGATAAGAGTGACTATACAGTCAGTGAGCCAGTTAGCTTTATTGAGCTGGCGCAACGCAGTTTAGGTGCCGCTGCCTGGCCTGCGCCTATTACCTCCAGTGCTACCGCAACACCAAACAGCTACGGGGTATGGCCCATTACGGTGGAAAGCCCCATTCATGGCGCCCGCCAAGTGGTCGTCAACCCGGCTGACCCCACGTACTCGCCCTTCGGCTGGCACGACACCAACGGGGTGGCCGGGCCCGAGTACACCATCACGCGCGGCAACAACGTGCACGCTTACGAAGATCGGGCCGCATCCAATGCCATCGGCTACAGCCCCGATGGTGGTACGGATCTGATCTTTGACTTCCCATTCGATCAAAGCCTGCTCACCGCAAATGCCAATCAGGACGCGGCCATCACCAACTTGTTCTACTGGAGCAATCTGATGCACGACGTAATGGCCTACAAAGGCTTTGACGAAGTGAGCGGCAACTTCCAGGCAAAGAATTACACTGAGCAAGGCCGCGGGCTTGACTACGTGCAAGCTGAAGCCCAGGACGGCAGCGGCACCAACAACGCCAACTTCTCGACGCCTGCAGATGGCACTCGCCCCCGGATGCAGATGTATAAGTGGCCCGGCGCTTTGCTCAGTATCACGGCTCCTTCTCCTTTGGCTGGGACTGTACCGGCGGCTGGTGTAGCTTATGGCAAGACCCTGAACGCTTTAGGCACAATTTCCGGTACTATCGTTGTCGTAAACGATGGCTCAACTAATCCGGCGCGGGGCTGCAACACGCCCTTTGTGAATGCCGCCGCCGTGAAGGACAACATTGCGCTAATCGTGCGGGGTAAGTGTAACTTCGTTGATAAGATTAAGAATGCGCAAGCTGCTGGTGCTAAGCTGGTAATCGTAGCCGACAGCATTCCGGATGCTGGTCTGCTCAACATTGGGGGCAGCACCGATACCGTTGGCTTGCGGGTGCCTTCCATTGCTATTACCAAGTTCGACAGCGACCGAATCAGAGCCTCGATTACCGCTGGCAATCCGGTTACCGTTACCATCGGGCCGGTTGTGCGCGATGGCGACTTCGACAACGGCATTGTGGCTCACGAATACGGTCATGGTATCAGTACGCGTCTGACTGGCGGGCCGGCTAACTCCAACTGCTTGCCCAACACGACGGGCTATGAGACAATGGGCGAAGGCTGGAGCGACTTTTTCGGCCTGTGGATGACGACCAAGCCCAGCGACAAAGGCGAGTCGCCCCGCGGTATCGGCAACTTCGTGAGCGGCCTGCCCGCCCTGACGGGTGCCGGCATCCGGCACAAGCCCTATTCTACTGATTTTGCAGTGAATAACTTCACGTACGGACAGCTAGGTACTGCTGCGGGCAAGTTCAGCGAAACTCATGATGTAGGGGAGGTGTGGGCAGCCATGCTGTGGGACCTTAACTGGGCACTTATCAAGAAATACCCCTACAACGCTGACCTAAAAGCCCCTACTGGTGGCAACAACATTGCGTTGAAGCTTGTGCTGGATGGCTGCAAGCTACAGCCTTGCACCCCGGGCTTCGTAGATGGCCGCAATGCCATTCTGAAAGCTGATACGCTCAATAACAAGGCGGCCAATGCCGCTCTGATCTGGCAGGTATTTGCCCGCCGGGGCCTAGGTTACAGCGCCGTACAAGGCTCCAGCAAAAGCGTAGCCGATAACAGGGAAGCCTTCGACTTGCCGCCCGGCGTGCTGGCCACGCAGAAGCAGCTCAGCGAGGATATGCTAGCTGTGTACCCGAACCCGGCCAGCAGCCAGCTAACGGTGCGTACCCTGATCAGCAGCCGTACGCCCGTGCAGGTTTCGCTCCTGACGATGCTAGGGGCAACCGTACAAACAACCGAGGTTCCGGCTGCTGTCATGCAGCAGAGCGGGACGCAGTTGAATACTGCTTCCTTGACTAACGGTCTGTACTTGGTGAAGATCAATACTTCCAACGGTATTGTAACGAAGAAAGTCTTGGTGCAACACTAGGCGGAAGGCTGGCGCTAGTAGCCAGCTTACCTGCGCAGGCAAAAAGAACCCCGTTTGGCTCCGTGCTAGGCGGGGTTTCTTTTTGGCCGCTCTGAATGAAAGCTAGGTTACTCAACCGGATCGAACGGTCTTAGCTTCGCTCGACAGCAGGAGGGCTGAGGAATTTACCAGCTGCCAGCTGGATCCGTAAAACAGGTAATATTTCATATACAATATTTATAAATAACTGAATTTTATACAGAAATAAATTTCGCATTGTCACAATTCATATATAGGTTTGGACAGCGGCCCTTCACGCAGCTGCTTTCGAACTTTCTCTAATCTCTCAAGATACTTAATGAAAACACTTTTTACTCCAGCTATCTGTCGACCTCTGGCTGTGGCTGCCCTACTCGCTTTGCCCGGTCTGGCAGCCGCGCAGTCTACTCCGCTGACGAGCGCTCTGCGGCAGCTTAGCAGCCAGCACTCCAAGCTAGGTCTGAGCGAGGCCGATGTGGCCAACCCAGTCGTAACCAGCTCGTACACCGACGCAGGCTCTGACATAACCCACGTCTATCTGCGCCAGCGCTACCAAGGCATCGAAATCTACGGGGCTGAAGCTGATATGCACCTAGATCGTAGCGAGAAGGTGGTGAGCATGCACAGCAATTTTGTGCGCAACGCAGCTGCTCAGGCTCGCACGACAACTCCCTCGCTGTCGGCTACACAAGGCATAGCGGCGGCAGCAAAGGCCCTAGGTTTGGCTACGCCCCGCAACCTGACCGTGAACAAAGCAGGCACGCCTGCCGAAGGAATGGTTTTCTCGGAAAGCGGCATCTCCCGTTCGCCGATTGCCGCGAAGCTCATGTACCAGGCTAATGCAAGCGGCGAGCTAGTGCTGGTGTGGGACGTGACCATTGATGATCTGAAATCGGAGCACTACTGGAACGTGCGCGTGGATGCCAGCACTGGCCAGTTAGTAGACAAGAGCGACTACACCATTTCGGAGCCAACCACTTTTGTTGAGCTTACGCAGAAGGCCCTGGCTACGAAAAACTGGCCTGAGCCTGTTGCAACGAACAGCGTAGCAGCACCAAACAGCTACGGGGTATGGCCCATTACGGTGGAAAGCCCCATCCATGGGGCCCGCCAAGTGGTCGTCAACCCGGCTGACCCCACGTACTCGCCCTTCGGCTGGCACGACACCAACGGGGTGGCCGGACCTGAGTACACCATCACGCGCGGCAACAACGTGCACGCTTACGAAGACCGGGCGAATGTTAACGCACCCGGCTACAGCCCCGATGGCGGCACCGACCTAGTGTTCGACTTCCCCTTCAATCCAGCGTTGGTGCCCCAAGCCAGCCAGGATGCGGCTATTACCAACTTGTTCTACTGGAATAACATCATCCACGACGTAATGGCCTACAAAGGCTTTGACGAAGTGAGCGGTAACTTCCAGGTGAAGAACTACACCGGCACGGGGCTGGGGAATGACGACGTGCGGGCTGAAGCCCAGGACGGCGGCGGCACCGACAACGCCAACTTCTCTACCCCAAACGATGGCTCCCGCCCCCGCATGCAGATGTATCTGTGGTCGGCGCCGGCTTCGCTCGTCATCAGCACCCCTTCACCGGTTGCCGGCACCTACAAAGCAATACCAGCCGGCTTTGGCAAGAAACTCGCTCCGGGTGTTCCGTTCACCGGGCAGTTTGTGCTCGTAAACGACGCCGCCTCTACTAGCCTAGGCTGCACGCGGCCCTTCCTCAACGCGGCCGCCATCAGCGGTAAAATAGCCGTTCTGGACCGGGGCGGCTGCGACTTCTCGGAGAAGGTGCGCAATGCTAAATTGTCTGGCGCCAAAGGCGTAGTAGTAGTCAACAACGTAGCAGGCGACCCCATCACGATGGGGGCTGGTGCTGATACTACGAACACGGGTATTCCTTCCGTAATGATTTCCCTGGCTGATGGCAATGCGCTCAAAGCCAACCTAGCTGCTGGTGGTACTCCTTCCGGCGCCATAACCGGTGGAATTCCCCGCGACGGTGACTTCGACAACGGCATCATCACGCACGAATATGGCCACGGCATCTCCAACCGCCTGACCGGCGGCCCGGCGAACTCCAACTGCCTAGGCAATGCCGAGCAGATGGGTGAAGGCTGGAGCGACTTCTTCGGTCTGTGGATGACCACCAAGCCCGGCGACGTAGGGCAGACCCCCCGCGGTATCGGCAACTATGCACAATCAACGGCTGCTGATGGTCCTGGCATTCGTCCGCAGCGTTACTCCACGGACTTCGCCGTGAACAACCAGACCTATGCGCTGGTAGGCACGGGTGCTTACACCGCTGTGCACGCCATTGGCTCGATCTGGGCCGCTACGCTGTGGGATCTGAACTGGAAGCTGGTAGAAAAATACGGCTACAACAAAGACCTGAAAGCCAAAACCGGCGGCAACAATATTGCCCTGAAACTAGTGCTCGATGGCTGCAAACTGCAGGTATGCCGTCCTGGCTTCCTGGATGGTCGTGATGCCATCCTGAAGGCTGACTCCATCTACAACAACAAGGCTAACACAGCCTTGATCTGGCAGGTGTTTGCCCGCCGCGGCATGGGTATCGATGCCGTACAAGGTTCCAGCAACAGCCTCACCGACAACACGGCCGGTTACCTCGTGCCGATCCGCGTGCTAGCTACCCAGTCGCAGCAGGATCGTGACCAGCTACTGGAGCTGTACCCAAACCCCGCCAACAGTGAGCTGACCGTGCGTCTGCCCGTGAAGAGCAAGACGCCTGTGCAGGTGTCCTTGTTGACCACGCTGGGCAAAACGGTACAAACGGTTAGCGTACCAACCGTGGAGCTACAGCAGGGCACTCAGCTGAACACGAGCAGCGTAGCCGCTGGTCTGTACATTGTGCAGCTGCGCTCGGATGCTGGTACCTTCACCAAGAAAGTGCTCATTCAGCACTAAGCTGCAAATCGCCTGACCTAGGTCTGGCAGTTGAAATAAAACCCGGTGGGCAGCTGCTCACCGGGTTTTTTGTTGGCTAATAGTTCATCTGTGTGGTACGCTAGGTTCCTGCTGACGCTTGCTGTTGAAAGGAGGCAGCACTGCCTTGGTGCAGCAACCTAGGACCGCTGAACGGCAAACCTAGGTAGAAGGCTAGGAACAGCTGATAATAGCTGTGAAGGACCACCTTCACAGCTATTATCAGCGCTAGAAAAATGGCCTGAAATCACGCAGTAGAGGGTAGATGGAATAAAATGAATTTTAGATGAAATTATATTTTTTATTGTGGTCTAGCCTGTATAGGTTTGGGGACCAGCCTCTTCAAAAACTTACCATACTTTCTTTCACTTTCTAGCACTACACTATGAGAGCAACCTTTACTACTGCGACAGGTCGGGCATTGGCTTTGGCCGCGCTGCTAGCCGTTCCAGGTTTAGCCTCGGCCCAGAATGCCTCGCCAGCGCTAAGCAGCGCCCTGAGCCAGCTGACAACGCAACGCGCCAAGCTAGGTCTGAGCGCCCCCGACATTGCCGACCCGGCCGTGACCAGCTCGTATACCGAGGCTGATTCCAAGGTGACGCACGTGTACCTGCGCCAGCGCTACCAAGGCATCGAAATCTACGGGGCTGAAGCTGATCTGCACTTGGATGGCAGTAACAAGCTGGTGAGCCTGCACAGTAACTTTGTGGCCAATGTAGCGAATGCCGCCCGCGCTGCCGCTGCTGCGCCCACCCTGTCGCCTGCGCAAGCCGTAGCTGCTGCGGCACGAGCCCTAGGTCTGGCTGCACCCAGCCGACTGGATGTTCTGCAAGGCGGCGAGCCGGCCGCAGGGTTGAAGCTGAGTGAAGGTGGTATTTCCCGTTCGCCAATCTCCGTAAAGCTCATGTACCAGGCTAATGCAAGCGGCGAGCTAGTGCTGGTGTGGGACGTGACCATTGATGATCTGAAATCGGAGCACTACTGGAACGCGCGCGTAAATGCCGCAACCGGTGGTCTGGTAGATAAGTACGACTACACCATTTCGGAGCCGGTAAGCTTTGCCGAACTCACGCAACATGCCCTGGCTACGAAGAACTGGCCTGAACCAGCCGTTACGAACGGCGTAGCCGCTCCTAATAGCTACAATGTTTACCCGATTACTGTAGAGAGCCCGCTGTATGGTGCTCGTCAGGTAGTCGTTAACCCGGCCGACCCGACGCACTCGCCCTTCGGCTGGCACGACACCAACGGGGTGGCCGGACCTGAGTACACCATCACGCGCGGCAACAACGTGCACGCTTACGAAGACCGCACTGCGCGGAACACGCCTGGCTACAGCCCTGATGGTGGCACCGATCTGATCTTTGACTACCCCTTCAACCAGGCTGCTGCACCACAGGTTTACCAGGATGCGGCTATCACCAACTTGTTCTACTGGAATAACCTGATGCACGACTACATGGCCTACAAAGGCTTTGACGAAGTGAGCGGTAACTTCCAAGTGAAGAACTACACCGGCACGGGGCTGGGGAACGACGACGTGCGGGCTGAAGCCCAGGACGGCGGCGGCACCAACAACGCCAACTTCTCTACTCCAAACGACGGCTCCCGTCCCCGCATGCAGATGTATCTGTGGCCCGGTGGCACCGGCAGCATCACGGCTCCGGCTACTATTGCCGGTAGCTTGCCCATGCGCGGCACGGCATACGGCAGAACCCTGACGGCAGCGGGCCCTATCAGCGGGCGCTTGGTACTGGCCGACGACGGCTCTGCTAACCCTCCGCGCGCTTGTAACCCGCTGGTGAATGCTGCTGCCATAAGTGGCAATATCGCGCTGGTGTATCGGGGTGGCACTTGCTCGACGCCCACCAAGATTCGCAACGCGCAAAATGCCGGTGCTCGCATGGTAATGATTGCGGATAGCATTCCGAACACGGCTATTGCCAACTACGGCGGCGCTACGGATACCGTTGGTATTCGCATTCCTTCCGTGGCGATTTCCAAAGCCGATGGTGATAAAATCAGAGCGGTTCTTACCTCTGGTACGGCCGTTACGGTTTCCGTTAGCGGTATCATCCGCGACGGTGACTTCGATAACGGCGTTATCGCCCACGAATACGGCCACGGCATCTCGAACCGCCTGACCGGCGGGCCGGCGAACTCCAACTGCCTAGGCAATGCCGAGCAGATGGGTGAAGGCTGGAGCGACTTCTTCGGCCTGTGGATGACCACCAAGCCCGGCGACCAGGGCTACACGCCCCGTGGCATCGGCAACTACGTAACGGGTGCAGCTACCGATGGCTACGGTATTCGTCCGCAGCGTTACTCCACGGACTTCGCCGTGAACAACCAGACCTACGCGCTGATCGGCACGGGTGCTTACACCGCGGTGCACGCCATTGGCTCGGTATGGGCGGCTACCCTGTGGGATCTGAACTGGAAGATGATCGAGAAGTATGGCTACAATAAGGATATGAAAGCCAAGACCGGCGGTAACAACGTTGCCCTGAAACTGGTGCTCGACGGCTGCAAACTGCAGGTATGCCGCCCCGGCTTCCTGGATGGTCGCGACGCAATCCTGAAAGCTGACTCCATCTATAACAACAAAGCCAATACCTACCAGATCTGGCAGGTGTTTGCCCGCCGCGGCATGGGTATCGATGCCGTACAAGGTTCCAGCAACAGCCTCACCGACAACCAGGCTGGCTACCTGATTCCGACGCGTGTGCTGGCTTCGCAGCCGCAACAGCAGCGCAACGAGCTGCTAGAACTGTACCCGAACCCCGCCAGCAGCGAGCTGACCGTACGTCTGCCCGTGAGCAGCAAGACGCCCGTACAGGTGTCGTTGCTAACGCTGTTGGGCAAGACGGTGCAGACTTCTACCGTGGCTTCAGGTGAGTTGCAGCAAGGTGCCCGCGTCAACATCAGCGACGTGGCTGCCGGTCTGTACATCGTGCAGCTGCACACCAGCGCTGGCACGTTCAACCGCAAAGTGCTCATCCAGCACTAAGACCTAGGTCTAGGTACGGCCGCTATCCGCCGCCGCTCCGCGTAACAAAAAACCCGATGGGCTCCGCTCATCGGGTTTTTTGTTGGTTATAAGTGAGCTTTTACGTATTCGTTAAACACTCAGTCAAAAGTAAAAGCGGAGAGCAACCTAGGTATGCTGCTGCCAGACAGCGTTTTGCCCTAGGTCTTATTGCCGAATACTACTGTCTCACTACTGATTATGTCTGATCGTACCACTGCCTTGCTCGCTTTGCGCCCCGTGGTGGCCGCTGAGCTACCCGATGTACCCACCGCCACCGTCGGCGACTTTCTGCACCGCACGCTACGGCCCGTGCTTAAGCTTCAGAACGACGTGCTCTTGCTGCTGGTAGCGGATTTCGTGCGCGAGCACCATATTCCGTTTGCGAGAGCCGGCGCTGCCGAGCGCGAACGACTAATAGCCGAGTTGCTGACCCGCAACGTGAAGCTGCGCTACACCATTATTGGCATTATAAGTGGCTTATTTACAGCAGATGAAACAGCCTTTTACCGCCAACACCGCGCCGAGCTGAACCGGCGCTTGCTGGAGCTGGCCACGCAACGCGTGCAAAGCCAGGCAGCAGCGGTGGCGGAACAGTTGGCGTTGGCAAACTCTGATGAATGAAGAACTATTACCAGATACTGGAATTACCAAACTATGCGCCGGCCGCTGATATCCGGCGGGCGTACCGACGTCTGGTGCTGATAACCCACCCCGACCGCACACCCGACCTAGCCGCCCATGATCGTTATTTAGCTATAAATGAAGCATATGAAGTCCTGAGTCATCCTGTAAGGCGGCAATACTACGACGCTTTATTGCGGCAGCCAGCCGTACCCGTGAAGGTAGAAGCCAGCCCGGCCGAAGAGCTGCACCCTGACCCCGCCATGCGCCGGCGTGGACGTCGGCGCCCACAATTGACAGTGCCGACTACACAGCCTTTGCATATGCGCTACGCGGCCGAATTCGGCCGTATTGTGCCTCGCCTACGCATTGTGGCGGGCCTGAGTCTGGTGCTCGCCCTGTTGGTGATGGTCGATTTCCTGCGGACAAAGATTTTACCGAATGAGGCCGTGCAGGACTTCGAGTACGTGCATGAGCTAGGTCAGAACAACGCGGCAACTTACTTCGTCGTGTCGACGCAACATGCAAAGTTTGAGGTTGAACCCACGACGAGTCTAACAAAAGACGATCGGGTGACGGTGTATCAAACGCCGTGGTTTGGGAAAGTGCGCCAGGTAAGTCTGTATTCCGAGCAATTGAAGGGAGTGCAGTTGCAACTAGAAGGTAACCCTGAAGTATCCAGGGCAGTGATGGACGAGCTGTCGAAGGGGGTGCATTTGCGGCCCCATAGTTTTGGGTATGCCTGGGTACTACTCGCGTTAGTGGTTGGAAGTGGCGTCGGTATTTTCTATCCGCCGTTGCGCATCGATCATGCCTTCAACCTAGGTTTTGTCAATTCCGTAGCGCTGCTACTGCTGATTGTATACCTGCTCTTTATGTAAAAACAGAGGCGGCGGTCGAAGCACGGGGTAGGAACGCGCCACGGCACGTTCGCCGTTTGAGCCGCTTAGCACCTGCTGTGGGCACGTCGCCCGGACGAGAACGCGCCGTGGCGCGTTCCTACCCCGCGCTTAGCCAAAAAAGAATACCCTAGGTCAACAAAAAGCCCGCTATGTGAGTAGCGGGCTTTTTGTTGACCTAGGGTAGAACGCTTAATCGTACTGCGAATCGCGCAGCGGCACAGGCGTCGACTTCTTGCGGACACGCATGTTCAGGATTTCGACCACCAGCGAGAAGGCCATGGCAAAGTACACGTAGCCCTTCTCGATTTCCTTGTGGAAAGCCTCCATCACCAGCATGATGCCGATCATAATCAGGAACGACAAAGCCAGGATCTTGATGGTGGGGTTCTTGTTCACGAAGTCGCTGATGTAGCCGGAGAAGGCCAGCATGATGCCCATCGCGCAGATAACGGCCGCAATCATGACCAGCACGTTGTCGACCAGGCCAACAGCAGTCAGAATCGAATCGAAGGAGAAAACGATGTCAATCAGCACGATCTGGATGATGACCCGCGTAAGGCTATGAAAGTTGCCCGCGTTCATCTCGTCGCCCTCGCCCTGTAGCTTGGTGTGAATCTCGGTGGTGCTTTTGGCCAGCAGAAACAAACCACCAGCCAGCAGAATCAGGTCGCGGCCCGCCACCCCGAAGTTGGGCTGGTCCATAAACGATAGGTTCAGCGTGAATAACGGTTCTTTCAGGCCCACAATCCAGGTGATGCTCAGCAGCAGCCCGATGCGAAACAGCAGCGCCAGCAGCAACCCGATGGTGCGCCCTTGTTTCTGCTGCTCGTGCGGCAACCGGTTCACGACGATAGAGATGAAAATGATATTATCGATGCCCAACACGATTTCCATGAACGTCAGCGTGAGCAAGCTGACCCAGGTGTGAATGCTGGAAAAGGCCGAAAAGTCGAACATTAACTGATGTGCTGATTTGCTAATGAGTTGATTTGCTGATTATCTAACAAGCTGGTGAATTGATGTGCTGGTAAGTTGATGGGCTAACCAGGTGAGTAATGCTTGACACTGATGCAGAGCTACATGGTAGATCAACTTATCAGCACATCAACTCATCATCTCCCTAGCACATCAATCACCTAGCTTTTCATATTCACAAATTGCAGCGGCTGACCTAGGTCGGCGCCGCGCAGCAGGGCAATAACTTGCTGAAGGTCATCGATTTTCTTGGCCGTAACGCGCACCTGCTCATCCTGGGTCTGGGCTTCTACCTTGAGCTTGCTGTCCTTGATGAGTTTGATGATCTTGCGGCTGGCGTCTTTATCGATGCCTGCGCGCACCTTCACCGTTTTCTTCACCAAAGCGCCTGAGGCCTGCTCTTCGGCCGAGAAGTCGAGGGCGGTGCCATCGATGCCCTGCTTCACGGCGCGGCCCAACAGGATGTCTTCCAGCGCTTTCAAGCGCATCGAGTTTTCAGAGCTGAGCTGAATGGTGTTGGCCTTTTTATCCAGCTCCATCCCGCCTTTCGTATCGCGCAGGTCGTAGCGGGTCTGAAGTTCTTTTTTGGCCGTGTTTACCGCGTTTTCCAGCGTTTGGGGGTCTACTTTGCTTACAATGTCGAAGGATGCCATAATGCAGCAGCTTATACGTGAGGTAGGCTGTACGCCAACGCGTGTAGGTTGTTGGCGCTTGAGTTCAAAGGTAGGAGTTTGCCTACATTGTTGTCGGTTTCTTCACCTTTCTCTCACGTCTACCGCGCTATGCAACCTACTGCCCCGAGTTCTCCCGCCGAGTTTGCCGCCTACTACGACCTGCGCTACCGTGTGCTACGGGCGCCCTGGGGGCAGCCCCTGGGCTCGGAGCGCGCCGACGACGATGACCTGCCCACCACCGTGCACGCCATGCTCACGGCTCCCGATGGCACTGCAATTGGTGTGGCTCGCCTGCATCCTTCTGCGCCGGTTCAGGCGCAGGTGCGCTACATGGCCGTCGATCCAGCGAAGCAGGGCCAGGGTATCGGCCGCCACTTATTGGAGTATCTGGAAGCTGCTGCGCGCCAGCAAGGCCTGACGGAGTGCATTCTGCACGCCCGCGAAGCCGCGGTGCCTTTCTACGCAAAGCTAGGTTACGAAATAGTAGCGCCGTCGCACACGCTGTTCGGCAGCATCCCGCATTTCCTGATGCGGAAGTTGTTGTAAGTCAGTATTGCTCCTAAGCACTTAAGCTATAAGACCTAAGTATCACCATCCGGGTTCGTCCTTAACCACCTTCTTACCGACACCAATGCCGCCGCCCCAAGACCTAGCTACGATGCTAGCTATCTACAATAAGATCAATAACTATGGTCGCACCAATGGCATGGAGCTACAGGTGCAAGCGCCTGGCGACGTAACCTATACCATGGCCGTGCGCGAAGAGCATCTTTCCTCGCCGAATACTTGTCACGGCGGTGCAATAGCGGGTCTGATGGATGCGGCCCTAGGTGCTGCGGCGCTCACGCTAGCGCTTCCCAAAGGCGAGTTGGTTTCTACTGTTGAGTTTAAGATGAACTACTTACAGCCTGTGTATCTGCACGATGTACTCGTGGCGCATGGGTGGGTAGAGCAGGCAGGCAAAACGCTGGTAGTTGCCAGTGCCACTATCACCTGCCCGAGCCGCGACAACGCAGTCGTAGCTCGCGCCCTAGGTACCTTTAACCGCTACCCCGCCAGCAAGCGTGATTTTGAAGGGTTGAGCGGGTAAATGGTTGAAGGTTGATGTAAATATCTATAAATCAACAATCCCCTAAAAGACACCGCCGGATAATCCCGTGTTGCTGCGGGATCATCCGGCGGATGAAGTGTTAAGCTAGGTTCCGGGCGAACTACAGCCGATCGGATGAGCTGGCAGATTCTTCCTGCTCTTCCTCGTACTCTTCGCCATCCTGCGGCGGCTGCACTTTGCGCACGTTACGGGCGCAGTCTTCGTCGCGGTGGTTGCGACCAACCGTGAACTCCACCCAGTCGCCTTCGCGCAGGTCGTTGAAGTCGCCTTCCGACATATCCGCGTAGCTGAAGAACAGGTTGTTCGGCGGCATTACCACGAAACCAAAGCCATTCTTCAGGTTCTTGATGGTGCTGATACCTACCGTGCCAACTGGGCCAGCAGCCGTCGGGCCGGTGGGGCGCACCGGCTTCGGTGCAGGGAAAGCCACAGGCTCGGGCTGGTTCACGAAGAGGTTCTCAATAATTTCCTCGTTGGCAGCCAAGCCAGCGTCAATCACATCGTGCATGCCAATAGGATAGGTAGCATGCTCCAGCAATTGCTGCGAAGCGCGGGTAACGCGGTTTTCGCCTTTGAAATCAACGTATTTGAAATCCCAGTTCAGCAGCATCACGCGCGTGCCGATGGTGTTCAGCTTCTTGATCAGGGGCACGTAGTCGCTATCGCCGGCGATGAGCACAATCACATCGAAGCTTTTGTGCAGCGCTAGTTCCAGCGCTTCCAGGGCCAGCCACACATCAATGCCTTTTTCCTGCAAACGGCCGTCGCGCGTTTTCAGGGGCATGTAGTGCGTCGTGATACCTAGGTTCATCAAAATATCGTCGAGCAGGCGGTCGTGAAACAGCCGGTCTTTATCGCGGGCTTCCGTTGCGCTCAGACGTCCCCGGAAGAAGTGCGAGTCCGTAATCTGGCTCAGGCGCACATCAACATCTTCTTCCTCAGCCACTTGGTGGCGGATATATTCATGGAGGCCTTCCAGGCTAATACGGGCCTTGCGCTCGTGCTGGAAGTAGTAGTAATCGCTGATTTTCAGGAAATAATTGCCGTCATAGAAGACGCCTATCCGAATCAGTGGGCTATTCATCTGGTTCATACGAGAAATTTTTGTGTGCGCAAAAAGGTGGGGTAATCGGAGCGGTAAACTGGAGCAAGTGACTCAGGGCAAACCCATAAGTCGGTCAAAGATACAAGGTACAATGATTAGGTTGTTTCAACCCGACCCTCAATGGCTTGCAGCTATCTAAATAAGCAGCAAGAAGTAAGGTTTAAAGGGTAAAGTAGCGCAACAACCAAAACTGTGACCTGTGTATGAGAAAACAGTGAAGCAGCAAACCAATCTAAACGCTCGGTCAAAACACCTAAAGCAACAGCGACTAACGTAGTTTTACTTTAAACATTAAGAAGATGCAATACTAGGAAATAAAACTTTGCCAATTATATAGAAACCTGGCAAGAGGGGCGTCTTTTGTCCTGCTACTGCCTGAAAGTAGAATGGAAATTGCTAAAGCAAAGATAACACTCCATTCTTTTATCCTAATAATACTATCCTAGCCAGAACGACGAATTAAGCGCGCATGTAGACAGACAAGCTGGAAAAGACGACTAAACAGTCTGAAGCTTAATCCTAACTTTATACCTGTAAAACGCAAACCTGCTCAAAAGTGCATCCGGCCTACCACCAACCCCAAAATTAACAGTCCATAACCAATACAAATTCCGACTTCCAACAAGTTCCCGGAAGCTGAACCGGTAGAAATAAGGGGAACTTTCAGGGAAATATCGGCGAAGGGAAAAAACCAGCGCACGCCCTGCTTGGTAAGCGAATCTGCCACCAAATGCGACGCGTAGCCGGCGCCGGCGAACTGCGCCACCCCGTGCCAACCCAATGACTGGTTGGCCAGATACCCGGTGTAAGTCCAGAGGGCCGTAGCCCAGAGGGTGTGGGTCCAGGAACGGTGGGCGGTAAAAGGCGCCAGCGCCACAAACGCACCCAGCAGACTGAGCCACAAGAAACCGAAATATAAACCTAGCACAGCCGTGCTGGCCCCCGTAAACAGCAAGGCTAGCTTGCGGGCCGAGCCGCCCTGCATCCCTAGCCCAATCAGGGCGAAAGCTAGGGCAGCGGTGTAACTCATGCGCTGCTCGCGGCCGGGCGCGAGCATGAAATACGTGTAAGCGGCAATGCAGCCGGCGCCAATGGCAAATGCCCAGCGCACATAGTTCTGGGCGAAACCTAGCCTTTTGCTCAGGCGGCTGTCGGGGTGGTCGAGGTCGGGGGCGAGGGAGGAGAAGCCCGCCAACGCAATACCGAAAGGAGAGAAGGGCACGCCGGGCACTAAGCCGGCCACAGCAACGCCGGTAATGAGGCCGATGGCCAGGTGAGAAGAACCGCGCACAAGTAACAGATGGATAGAAAATAAAGCCCGAAGATACCGGCGCGGCAACCTAGGTAATAATCTAAGAAGCTTTTTTTAGTACAATTCCTTCGGGCACGCGCAAGCGCCGCTCGTATTCGCCGGTCAAGGATTCCTCGATGCCAGCCACGCGCTTGTCCATCTTTTCAACGGTGGTGCGCAGGTCCGTCGTTTCGGTTTTTAGCTCTTTTACTTCAGTCTTGATTTCGCCTAGCTTGTGGATTATCAGTTCAAAAGTTCGGTTAAGCACTTGGATCATCTCCTGCCGATCTTGGCGCATTTCTGCTCGCATTTCCTGCATCTCGATCAGGATTTCGGAAACTACTAAGGGCCGGTCTTTATTCTTGTCGTCCATTGTTTGGCTGCTTGTAGCTAGGGTACAGGCGAAATTGCGTCCGCTCTCCGAATATACGGCGGAAACTTTCGCGCCGCGGCAACGGTATTGCCTACGTACCGCGCCCGACCCGAGAAAACCTTTGGTCGGGCTTCTACCTTTGCCCCTCGCTTTAGAAGATATCCGTTTTGAAAGCCTCCGAATTTACTCAGCTCTATCGCCACGACCCGGACGTGCTGCACGTTGCCAATGCCCTGAAAGACGTGCCGGCCGATGCCGCGCCGCGCCTGCATATTCGCGGCTTGGTGGGCAGCCAGGATGCCGTATTGGCCGTGACGCTGCATAAACTGCAACCCGAGCAGCACCATTTATTTATCCTCCACGACCGCGACGAGGCTAGCTATTTCCTGGCCGACTTGCAGCACTTGCTCGGCAACGACCACGAGCCAATGCTGTTTCCGAGCTCTTACAAACGCGCGTATTCGTTTGATGAGACGGAAAATGCCAACGTGCTCATGCGCGCCGAGGTGCTGAATCAGTTGAACTCGCGGGATAAAGTCGGGCAGCTGCTCGTGACGTATCCGGAGGCGCTGACGGAGAAGGTTATCAATCGGCAAAGCCTGGTGCAGCATACGTTTTCGGCGAAAATTGGCGACAAGCTCGACGTGAACTTTCTGGGCGAGATGCTGGCCGAGTACGACTTCGAGCGCACTGATTTTGTGTACGAAGCCGGCCAGTATGCCGTGCGCGGTGGTATCGTGGACGTGTTTAGCTACGCTAACGAGCTGCCGTTTCGTATCGAACTATTTGGTGATGAGGTAGAAAGTATCCGCACGTTCAACCCGGAAAGTCAGCTTTCGGTGGAGAAGCGCGACTTCATCAGCATCGTGCCCAATGTGCAGACCAAGCTGCTGCAAGAGAGGCGCGAGGCGTTCCTGGACTTCATTCCGCGCAACACCACCATCTGGGCCAAAGACCTGCGCCAGATGCTGGATGTGATAGATGAGTCGTTCGACAAGGCGGAGCAGGGCTTCAAGCAGGTGCTGGAAGAAGGCGGCGGCGTGCAGATCGTGAGCAAGCCGGAGGACTTGTTTGAAACGGCAAAGTCGGTGAAGAAGCTGCTCGACAACTTCACGGTGGTGGAGTTTGGAAAGCGCTTTTACTACAAGACGCCCACCGAATTTGCCTTTGCCGCCAAGCCCCAACCTAGCTTTAATAAAGACTTCAGCCGCATCGTTAAGAACCTGAAGCAGAACCAGGAGCAGGGCTACACCAACGTCATTGCGGCCGACTCGGTGCGGCAGGCCGACCGGCTCCGCACCATCTTCGACGAGCTGGACAACAATGTGCAGTTTCAGCACCTGCTGATTGCCCTGCGCGAAGGCTACGTGGATGATACACTGAAGCTCGTCGTTTACACTGACCACCAGCTGTTTGAGCGCTACTACCGCACCCAGGAGGTGCGAAAGTTCTCGAAGAAGAAAGCGCTTACGCTCAAGGAGCTACGCACGCTTCAGCCCGGCGACTACGTGGTGCACCAGGACCACGGCATTGCGCGCTTTGCCGGCATGATGCAGGTGGAAATCAACGACAAGGTGCAGGAGGCCATCCGGCTGGTGTACCGCGACGACGACGTGCTGACCGTCAGCGTTCATGCCTTGCACAAGATTGCCAAGTACAGCGGGGCCGAGGGCACGCCGCCCACCATGAGCAAGCTAGGTTCGCCGGAGTGGGAGAACAAGAAAAAGACGGTTAAGAAGAAGGTTAAAGACATTGCGGCTGAGTTGATTAGGCTGTATGCGAAGCGCAAAACGGCGCCGGGCTATGCCTTCTCAAAAGACAGCTTCATGCAGGCCGAGCTGGAGTCGAGCTTCATCTACGAGGACACGCCCGACCAGGCCAAGGCCACCGAAGACGTGAAGCACGACATGGAAATTCCGCACCCGATGGACCGCCTCGTGTGCGGCGACGTGGGTTTTGGCAAGACGGAAGTTGCTATTCGCGCTGCCTTTAAGGCGGTGGCCGATGGTAAGCAGGTAGCTATTCTGGTGCCCACGACCATCCTGGCCATGCAGCACTACCAGACGTTCCGCGAGCGGCTTGCCAACTTGCCTGTGACGGTGGAGTACGTGAACCGCTTCAAGACCACGAAGCAGATCAAGGAGACCCTGGGTCGGGTAGGGGAGGGCAAAACCGACATTCTCATCGGTACGCACCGCCTTGCAAACAAAGACGTTAAGTTCAAAGACCTAGGTTTGCTGGTGATTGACGAAGAGCAGAAGTTTGGGGTAAAAACCAAGGACAAGCTCAAGGAAATCAAGGTGAACGTAGATACGCTCACGCTCTCGGCCACGCCAATTCCGCGCACGCTGCACTTCTCGCTCATGGGTGCCCGCGACTTATCCGTCATTGCCACGCCGCCGCCGAACCGCCAGCCGGTGCAAACGGAGCTGCACGTATTCGATGAAGCCATCGTGCGCGACGCCATTGCCCGCGAGCTAAAGCGCGGTGGGCAAGCGTTTTATGTGCACAACCGGGTGAAAGACATTGAGGAGCAGGTCGCTATGATTATGCGCCTCGTGCCCGACGCCCGCGTGACGTACGTGCACGGCCAGATGGAAGGCGACCAGCTCGAAAAGCGCATGATGAAGTTTGTGGAGGCGGAGTACGACGTGCTGGTAGCCACGAACCTGATCGAAAGCGGTCTGGATATTCCGAACGCTAACACCATGATTATCAATCGTGCCCACCTCACCGGCCTCAGCGACCTGCACCAGATGCGCGGCCGCGTGGGGCGCTCCAACAAGAAGGCATATTGCTACCTGCTCACGCCGCCGGTGGCTAACCTGCCCGCCGACGCCCGCAAGCGCCTGAACACGCTGGAAGAATTCTCGGACCTAGGTGCAGGCTTCAACGTGGCCATGCGCGACCTGGATATTCGGGGCGCGGGCAACCTGCTGGGCGGTGAGCAAAGCGGCTTCATCAACGACCTAGGTTTTGAAACCTACCACCAGATTCTGGATGAGGCGGTGCAGGAGCTGAAAGAAACGGAGTTCCGCGACCTGTTCCTGGGCGACGAGACGGGCCGCTTGCAGGAAGCTGCTGCCATCAGTCGCCCAAAGGAGTGCAACATCGAAACGGACCTGCAAATCCTGATTCCGGAGCAGTACGTGACCAACGTGTCAGAGCGCTTGCAGCTCTACTCGAAGATGGACCGGGTGAAGGACCTCGGCGAGTTGCGCAAGCTGGTGAACGGTATGGTCGACCGTTTTGGCCCGCTACCGCACGAAGTCGAGCAGCTCATTGACATCGTGAAGCTGCGCTGGCAGGGCTGTCAGGCTGGCTTTGAGAAGATTACGCTCAAGAAAGACCTGCTGAAAGGCTACATTCCGGCCGAAAACAACGAAGCGTATTTTCAAGGTTCGCAGTTCGGCAACATCTTGAACTACGTGCAAACGCACCCGAACAAGGCCCGTATGAAGGAGCGCAAAGATCAACTCATCATCAGCATTGAAGAGGTGAAAAGCGTGCAGGCTGCCAAGCGCATCCTCAGCGAGCTAGGCAGCGAAGAAAAAGCTGAGCCGGTTCTGGCCGCCACCGTCAGCGACGACGAGGACGAAGGTTAGGTTTCTCTGCCGCTGCAAAAGCCATATTGCCCCGCTGGTTTCCTGCGTTTGGAAGCTAGCGGGGCAGTGTTTTTAGCCTGTTCTGCTACACGGAAATCCGTACTTTTAAACCTGTCGCATTCCTATGGCTATTATCTTTTATGTCTTCTATATCACAAGACGAACTGCGGCGCCTATTCAAAAGGAAATATCTCAACAAGCTTGCTCTGCTCACATTAGTCAGGTCTTTAACCCCAGTTGCTAAGATAGATTTTGTGATGCCCCGTCTCCATATGCACGACGTTTATAATACGCGCTTAGGATTAGCACGCGAAGTAACTGGCGATTGGTTCGAAGAATTAGAGGAAACCGTAAAAGCACTGAAGCAAAGTAGCCTTGAAGAGGTGCGACTTATTGAGGCTGAATTTACAGAAGGTGACTGCGTGATTTTTACGGATCAGGATATGCAGGAAGTTCTTGGCGTAATTTACTTTCAGAGAAGAATTAGTGAATAGTCAGGCTCAGACAGAAATACCGAAACCTAGGCAATTCATTCCGCTCTGGCTCTAAGTCAGGCGTTATAGCCTCAGTCATTCTATTTCAGCTTTGCGAAAACCAGCGGCCGTAGTAGGTTCGGACATAGCAAGGAATCTTTGCTACAAAGTACGCGGCTTTGCTGGAAATAGGTCGCGTGCAACCTAGGTCCCCGGCTTTGCCAGACAGGACTTAACCAGCAGGAGAGAACCTAGGTTGGAGCAGCTTACTTCGTTCGCCGGTTTGGGCGGCGGGGCGCTATGTCGCCGCTGAGCGATTCGTGCTTGAAAATGGAGCTGTGCACAATACGGGACTGGCGGCCGGTTTCTTCGGCTTTGGCAAAAAACGTATTGGCTATAGCTTGCTGCCCCTCTTCCTCGAAGTGCTCACCTAAGTGCTGGAGCAGCATTTTGCTTTCTTCCAGCCCGCGCATCGATTGGTAGAGGATGGCTTCTACCGATTCGGTTACTTCCGAGAGCAGCGCGCTGATAGTGTACGCGTGCCCGGTGTGGCAGCGGAAGCGAATTAGCTTGCCTTCAACGAGTTGCGTGAGGGCGCCGTGGCATTCGGGGCAGGTAAATGCCGTGAGCTTGCCTTTATCGATAATTCCCATCTCAAAGGCATTATTGTTCTTGGCAATACTCAGCTCAATCTCCATCCGGTCCAGATCCTCTTTGGTTACGGCGGGTTCGGCGGGAGCGGGCTCTAAGGTGAGCTTCACCAACAACGCGGCCAGCTCGGCCAGCGGCACTATGTAATCGGCCTTCACGTACTCCAGCGCGTTGGTGGGCATGGCCGGCGAATGCGCGTCATGGGGGTCCTGCACCACCGTAACACCGCCCAGCCGCTGAATGCACCACAGCCCGGAAGTGCCATCGTCGAGGTAGCCGGTCAGAACTACCCCAATCACGCGCGGGCCGTATTCGTAGGCCGCCGAGCGAAACAGCGCATCCACCGAAGGCCGAAACCGGTTTTCCTTCGGGCCGCGCTTCACCAGCACCTTGTCGTCCTCGATCAGCAAGTGATGATCGGGCCGGGCGACGTAGATGGTACCGGGCTGCACCTGCTCGCCATCCTGCGGATGCTTAGCTGGCAGCGCCGACACCCGACTCATGAGCTGCGGCAAGATGCTGTCAACGTAAGGAGCCATGTGTTGCACCACGAGAATAGGCGCTGGAAAATCATGCGGTAGGCTTCGCACCAGCTCCATTAAGGCCGTCACTCCTCCCGATGATGCGCCAATCACCACAATATCCCGCTTTGGCTGGGAAGCTTCGCCTTTCGTGTGTGCGGTCATGGGGTAAGTTTAAATTACTATAACTCGATTCATAAGTACGTGAGCCGTTCCTCATAGTTGAGTATGCTCCCGATTCTCCCACTAGAATAACCGACTTGAACGACCTGGCATGGCGGACATGAAAACCTAGGTTTGGTCGTGCTTAGGCTACCCGCTCCCGGCTGTACTTGTCGCGGTACTGCTTGGGCGAGAGGCCCGTAATGCGCCTGAACGTGTCCCGGAACGCTTTCGGATCGGTGTAGCCGACGTGGTACATCACTTCGTTCACGTTCTCCCGCGACGACTCTAGGCTGTTTTTGGCCGCCTCCACCTTCACCCGCTGAATGTACTCGACCACCGAGTTGGCGGTGGCTTTCTTGAAGCGCCGCTCCAGGTTGCGGCGGCTCAGCGCGAGCATATCGGCCAGCTGATCGACGGTAATCTTCTCCTGGTAGTTGTCCTCGATGTAGGTTTGGGCCTTTTTCACGGGTGCGTCGCCGTGCTCTTTTTGCCCGTTGAAAATGACAAAAGCCGACTGGCTAACCCGCTCAATATCAATCTGGAATACCTTGGCGCACAGCACGGCCATGTCGCGGCCGGCATATTTCTCGATCAGGTAAAGGACCAGGTTCAGGTAGGAGAAAGCGCCGCCGCTGGAATAGATGCCGTGTTCGTCGGTGATGAGCCGGTTTTCGACCAGCTCCACCTCCGGGAACATGCGGCGAAAGTCGTTGGCGGCGGCCCAATGTGTGGTGCATTTCCGCCCCGTAATCAGGCCAGTGGAAGCCAGCAGAAAAGCTCCTAAGCATAAGCTAGCCACTTCGGCGCCCTGCCGGTACTGCTGAATAATCCAAGGAATGAAGGCCTGATTGGCCTCCAGCGCTTTTGCCGGGTCGCCGTCCACGGCCGGGATGATGACCAAATCGGTGTGGTCGATGTCGCTGGTCAGCAATGCTGTATGGATGTTGTACAGGCCGCCGCACACGGGTGTTTCGTGGGCTAGCCCCGCTAGCTGCACCTGAAACAACGGCGGCTTTCCCATACGTCCTAGCAGCGCATTCACCTCGGTAAACACCAGTCGGGGGCCTTCGATGCTGCCTAGCACGGCCCCACGCGGAACCAGGATGGTGATGTGCTTCATAGCCAGAAAGTAATGCAACCTAGGGTCGCGTTCAACCAAGACTTAGCGAGTCAAAATGTACTAACTTTTTTCGCATTCTCCTGCTAAAATTTGTCGCAAATTACCCTGCTATTCGCCGCATTCACCCCCGCTGATTCTGTAGGCTTTCGAGCACCTTTGTCATGTGCTGATCAAGTGTTTATCACCAAGCCTACCACTAAAAGAACCAAGCCATGAAACCAAAAATTGTAGCCATTCTTTACTGGAGCCTCACCGGTTTATGCGCTGCTGCCATGCTTATGGCGGGCCTCGCCGAGATGATGCGCTCCACGGAAGGTCAGGAAATTATGCGGCACCTAGGTTATCCGGTGTATGTGATGACCATCATCGGCGTTGGCAAAGTTCTGGGAGCCTTGGCTATTACCCAGAACAGGTTTCGCACGCTGAAGGAGTGGGCCTACGCTGGCTTCACGATCAATATGCTGGGAGCGGCAGCATCCCGCGCCTACGCTGGCGACAGCACGGGCCTGATTGTTTCCCCGCTGTTGTTTCTGGGCCTGCTGCTCATTACTTATTTCTTCTGGAAAAAGCGGCTGGCGCGAGCTGCTGCGCACAGGCAACCCACTACCCTACGACTAGCATCTGAGCCGGAACAAGCAGTAGCCTAGCCACCTAGGTTAACTACCGGAGCGCCGGCCTGCTCACTGCTGTAAACGGAATTGCTCACCTGTTTCACCCACAAGTTCAATGCGGAAAGTAATTGTATCGGAGTTTCTGTCCTTAGATGGGGTCATGGAAGAGCCTATGTGGACGTTCAAGTTTTTCGGCGAAGAGCAAGCCAGCTACAAGCTCGACGAGCTGCTGACCGTTGATACCTTGCTGCTAGGTCGTGTGACGTACGAGGGATTCGCGGCCGCTTGGCCTTCCCGAACCGACCCGCAAGGCTTCGCCGACCGAATGAATAGCTTGCCTAAATATGTAGTATCCAGTACGCTCAGTGATGTGGAGTGGCAAAACTCGCACCTGCTCGGGGCCGATATCGTGGCGGAAGTAGCTCAGCTGAAGCAGCAGCCTGGTCAGAATATCTTGGTGAGCGGTAGCGGCCAGCTGGTGCAAACGCTCATGCAGCACAACCTCATCGACGAATTCCGGCTGATGTTTTTTCCGGTGGTGGTGGGCCGCGGCAAGCGCTTGTTCAAAGAAGGAAGTACCGCCGATCTGAAGCTGGTGGGCTCCACGACATTCAGCTCCAACGTGGTGGTACTCACCTACCAGCCAGATCGAAACCAGTAGCGGCGGTTCACGGAAGCACCCTGCTATTTCAACACTTTGGCATCGTACACCACCTGGCCGCCTACCAAGGTTAGTACGCTGGTGGTAGCAACCAGCGCCGCCGGCGAGACGCTGAAAATATCCTGCGACAGCACGGCGATATCCGCCAGCTGACCTTTCGCCAGCTTGCCCTTGCTAGTTTCCGCGAATTCGGCGAAAGCCGCGCCGTAGGTATAGGCACGTACCGCTTGCTCTCGCGTCAGCGCCTCGGTAGGACTGATCGGGTGCGTGGTGGCCCAGAGCAGGTTCAGAAACGGGTTCAGCGGGCCATCGGAACCTAGGGCTACGGGTATTCCGGCGGCCACCAACGATTTCAGAGGCTGTATTGGTTGCAGCGTTGGTCCCCAGCGCACGGGTAAAGTCTTGGTTTCGGTGAAGTGCGATGGGTTTTGGACCACCACTACTCCTAGCTGCCGCGCCCGTTGTGCGAGGTCGGACACCAGACCGTCGGCGTGTTCCAGGCGTACGCGCCGGGCTGGCCAGCCGGTACTTGGGCTGGTATATTCGAGCGTTGCCAACACGGTCGCTAGAGTTTGGTCGCCTACGCAATGCAGCAGCAAGGGCTGGCGCAGCTGCAACGACTCCTGCACCATGCGGTTAATTTCGGTCGGAGTGAATAGTAGTTCGCCCGACCAGTTGGGGCGGTCGAGGTAGGGGTGGCGCAGGGCAGCGCCGCGTTCCAGGGGTGTGCCGTCCAGAATCCACTTGATGCCGCTGATCGTGATGCGTGGCGCTTTCGGGTACGGCTGCGTGATCTGGCGCATTTCGGCCGTATCGCGACCCTTCGGTGTGGTGCCCGCAAAGGACATGGCCCGCACGCGCACCGGCAGCGCCGCCCGTTGCAGCAGCGGCACGAACCGCGCCGGCGGCATTCCCGGAAATAGCTGAAGGCTGGTGATGCCATAGCGCGTTGCCTGCTGACCTAGCTTTCGCAGCTCACGCACTATCTCGTCGTCTGAAAGCTGCGTGGCCAGGTAGCGCTCGGGTTTCCACTGGGCATATTCCCCGATGCGGCCATCAAGGACGGTGCGCCCGTCGATGGTCGTGTGGCCGTAGGAACCGCCAACTGGGTCAGGCTCCTCATCGGTGATGCCCGACTGCGTCAGGGCTCGGGAGTTGAGGATGCGCCCGTGACCAAAATACGTACTGATGTGCACCGGATGATTAGGCGCCAGCTGATCAAGTGCCTGGCGGGTAGCACGTTCGTCGAGGATTACAGTTATTCCTACTGTCAGAAATAAGCGAGTGCCGGCTGGATGCTGCCTAGCGGCGGCGGTTAGCGCCTGCGCCGTTTGTTCCCAGCTAGGGTCAAGGCTAGGCAGCGGTACTTCCACGCCGACCGGGTTGGGCGCAAAGTGATTGTGAGCATCATTGAAGCCCGGCGTAATGGTGCGACCCCGCACGTCGATGCGCCGCGTTTTTGGGCCCGCCAGCTTCGCTATGGCGGCGGTAGTGCCCACGGCCACGATTCGCTCGCCCCGGATAGCCAACGCCTGCGCGCGGGGCTGCGCTGAGTCGGCCGTGAAGATTCTGCCATTCAACAGCACTATGTCAGGAGGTGCCTGTTGGCCTTGGGCTAGGCCAACCAGCGCCAGGCTCCACCAGCAAAGTAGTAGTAGTTTCTTCATGCGAGCAGCGGTTTTACCTAGCATCTGCAAGCGCTAGTACTTCTGAAGATACTAGTTATCAGGCATTCAGAAGAATTGTTGCTAAATCTCCTTGTGGCATCTTTCCGACGCATGTGTACCTTGTTCGGCCAACCTAACGCTGCTGACTTTCATGCTCCACCTCCGTTCCGCCGTGCTGCCTATGCTGCTGACGCTCACTGCCACTCTACCTAGTCTAGCCCAAACCGCCGACATAAAGCTCCAGGCCAAAGCCCGCGCCATTCACGAAAAAGCGTTTGTGCTCGACACCCACCAGGATACGCCCAGCAACCTCATCAAACCCGGCTTCGACCTGACAAAAGACCACACGCCCGCCGAAGAAGCTCAAGTCGACTTCCCCAAAATGAAGCGTGGCGGCGTAGATGGTGCATTTTGGGCCGTGTACGTAGCCCAGGGTCCGCGTACGCCGGAGGGCACTGCCGCCATTCGTAAGGAAGCCCAAGCCATGTTCGATGCTATTCAGGGAGCTATTCGCCAGCACCCCACCGAGCTAGCTTTGGCCACCGCGCCGGCCGAAGCGCAACGCATTCGCAAGGCGGGGCAGCGCGCTATTTTCATCGGCATGGAGAATGGCTACCCGATCGGACAGGACCTAGGTATGCTCCAGAAATACTACGACCAGGGCGCCCGCTACATCACGCTGTGCCACTCGTCTAACAACGATATCTGCGATTCCGCCACTGATCCGAACGGGCCCGAGCACCAGGGCCTCAGCGCTTTCGGCCGCCAAGTGGTGCAGGAAATGAACCGCCTGGGTATCATGGTCGACATTTCGCACACCTCCGACTCTACATTCTACGATGTGCTGCGGCTCTCCACGGTGCCAGTTATTGCCTCCCATTCCGGCAGCCGCGCGCTGAGCAACATGGCCCGCAACCTCACCGACGACATGCTCCGCGACCTAGCGCGGCAAGGCGGCGTGGTGCAGCTGAACCTCTACAGTCCGTACGTGAAAACCGAAGCTAAATCGGCGGAGCGGCAGGCCGCGGAGCAGGCGTTTTTTGCGAAGTGGCACATCAAAACGTCCTTGAACCTATACGCGCTGCCCCCCGACGATAAGAAGGTGGCAATGGCCGAATATGCGCAGCTCGACAAGCAGTACCCTGTGCCCCTCGCTACCGTGCAGGATGCCGCCAACCAGATCGACCACCTCGTGCAGGTAGCCGGCATCGACCACGTCGGCATCGGCTCCGACTTCGACGGCGGTACCATCCTCACCGGCCTGGCCGACGTAGGCGACTTTCCTAATCTGACCCTAGAGCTGGTGCGCCGCGGCTACTCCGCAAAAGATATCAACAAGATCTGGAGCGGCAACTTATTCCGGGTGATGCGGGCCGTAGAGCGCGGCAAAGGCAACGGAATAGCAGGTAGGTGATAATATAGTATAATACTGCGCACCTCGGCGGGAACCCGGATCTGTCCGGTAACACACCAACCTAGCTAGGTGGCAGCCTGGTGCTTGGCAAAGAGCGAATGAACTACCACCCGAGAATGTCGTGTTACTATATAACGACTCTTCTGATCGGGAGAGCCTTTCTTCCACTTTGAAAATCGAGAAGATGAAAGCTATCCGTTTGTTCCTCGCCGTGGCGTCGTGCTTTGCACTTTCCAATTGCGTTTACCATGCCCGCGACTACGGCTACCGCGACCAGGGCTACCATGATAGAAGGTATAGCTCCCACGATCGATACGACCGGCACCGCGACCGCCACCGAGATTACGCGCACGATCGTGACCATGACCACGACCGCCATTAGACCTAGCTAAATAAAAAAGGACCGCTTCACCCCGAAGCGGTCCTTTTTGTTGGCGCGGGCTAGGCCGCTGCTTATTCCTTTAAGGCAATCGTGACGACCGTACGGGCGCCGCTGACGGTGAACTTGCACTCGTTGAAGTCGGGTGCGCTGAGCTTGGGGCGCACGTTGTTGGAAAAGGCAAAAGGCTCGGTCGGAATACCCAGAAAATTCTTGTCCAACTTGTCGTTGTTGTTGGTATCCTGCGTGATAGCCACGGCCCAGTCGCCGTTCGCCAGCTCAACGGGCAGCGTTATCTGCTGCTGGCCGCCGGGCTGTACCACTTTCTTGAATACGTAGCCATCAGGCTTCAGAAACTTCTCGCGCAGATTATAGAAGTACAGCTTCACCACCGATTTGGTCGAAGCTAGGTCGGACACGACTACGGTGACGGATGAAGTGGCGGTCGGGTTGCCCGAGCCCGCCTGGGCAGTGGGAGCCGCTAAAAGGCTGCTACTGGCTAGCAGAAGCGTGAGCTTAACTATGTTCATAAGAGAGAAATGCGCAGGTGCTAGTGAGGGTGTAACGGCCTTTAATTCAAAAAGATTGCTAAAATCAGCGAGTAATCCAAATGTTGGCCTCCCGGCTCCTCTGCGGTGCAGCCTAGGTTGTTGCCAGAGTACTGCTCCACCTAGAGCCTGGTACTAAGCTTAACCAGACGCATCCTGGCTGCAAAAATTAGTGGGTTAGTAATGAGCTACTTGGGCCTGAACAGGAGATGATTCTTTAATCTAGTTTTAATTCCGTACGTGAATGGCTGGTATACAAAAGCTAGGTTCAGCTTTAACGTTTCTCCTCCCCCCACACCCACTTCCAAAAAACACTTTTATGAAAAAGGTACTTGTGATGGTCGCCGTTATGGCGGCTACGCTGGCTACGGCCAAAGCCCAAACTACTTCCGGCTCTACCAGCGGCTCGGGTGGTGGCAGCACATCCGGCTCTTCTACTTCGGGCAGCAGCACGTCTGGTTCGGGTAGCATGTCCACCTCGGGCTCCAGCGGCCGGATGTCGGGTTCTACCAGTGGTTCTGGACGTTCGGTGCATAAAGGATCAGGATCAGGCAAGAGCGGTTCTATGCGCGGCAACAAAGGCGGCGGAGGTCGTTCAGGTGGTTCGTCGAGCACCAGCGGCAGCGGTGGCAGCGGCAGCACTTCCGGCAGCGGCTCTACCACAGGCGGTCAGCGCTAATTGTTGGCTTTCAAGGTTCTTGTTATAAAAAACGCCCGGCTCTGTCGGGCGTTTTGCTTTTACAGCAAGCTGTTATGTTGTAGAAGCACGAGGCAAAGGAGCTAGGTAGGAGGGGCCTAGCTTACAAGTCTAAAGCATAAAAGGCAATATCATTGCCTGCTAACGTACCTACCTTCGCGACGAGCTAGCTTTTCAGCGCCTGAACAAGCTGGTGTCATAATTTAATTCTCTTTTTTCAATGGTTTCTCCCACCATCACTGCCATCATCTTCGACCTGGGCGGCGTGCTCATCGATTGGAACCCGCGCCACCTCTACCGCAAGCTCATCACCGATGAGCAGGAAATGACCACTTTCCTCGACACCATCACCACCCCCGACTGGAACGAAGAGCAGGACGCCGGCCGCTCCCTGGCCGACGGAACAGCGGCGCTGGTAGCTCGGCATCCGCAGCACCGCGAGCTGATTGAGCATTTCTATGGCCGCTGGTCGGAAATGCTAGGGGGCGCCATTCAAGGTACAGTGGATATCTTGACCGAGTTGCGGGCCAGCCAGCGTTATCATCTTTATGCCCTCACCAACTGGTCGGCCGAGACGTTTCCGGTGGCGCAGGCTCAGTTCGAGTTTCTGAATTGGTTCGAAGGCATTGTGGTGTCAGGTACGGAGCGGATGCGCAAGCCAACGGCCGAATTTTACCACTTGCTGCTCACCCGCTACGGGGTAGAAGTGCAAGAAGCAGTCTTCATCGACGATAATCTGCGCAACATTCAGGCGGCGCAGGCCATCGGGCTGCATACCGTGCACTTCCAGTCGCCGGAACAGTTGCGCACGGAGCTGGAGGCTTTTGGCGTGCTGCCCGCAGTTCGCTAGCCCACATTGCGGAATTGGTAAGTTAGCCCCAGCGGAGCGCCCCAGCGGTAGCAATCAACAAAGTAACATCAAAACCTAGCCCCAGCGGGGCAATACCATCGCTCCAGCGACTGGTGTCGCCCCGCTGGGGCTAGGTTGTGCTTACAGCCTAGGTTCTACCGATATAGCACCCCGCTGGGGCTCACGCCGTTTACGCCACAACGGGAGTCAACGAACTTTACCTAGGGTAGAAATTGGACGAGGAAAATAAAAGTAGGATAAATAGTAATTGATGTACGTACATTAATTATTACCTTTGTCGCAGTAGTTGCTGGCGCACGGTTCCGCCAGAACAGATGCCGCCAAAGCAGCTGCCAAGCATTGACGTTTGTTTTATTTATCTCTTTAGCTTTCCGCCTCATGGCAACCACCAAATGGGTCATTGACCCCATGCACTCCGAGCTTCAGTTCAAAGTGAAGCACTTGGTTATCTCAACCGTTACTGGCTCTTTCAAAAGCTTCTCCGGTGAAGCTGAAACCGACGGCGAAGACTTCCACAACGCCAAAGTGACGTTCTCCGCTGACATCGCCAGCATCGATACCGGCCAGGAAGGCCGCGACGAGCACCTGAAAGGCGCTGACTTCTTCGACGCTGCTCAGTACCCCAAGCTGACCTTCGAGTCGACGGACATGCAGAAAACCGGCGACGACGAATACAAGCTGATCGGCAACCTGACCCTGCACGGCGTAACAAAGCCCGTAACGCTGAACGTGGAGTACGGCGGTGCTACCAGCGACTTCTACGGCAACTTCAAAGCCGGCTTCGATGTGACGGGCAAAATCAGCCGCAAGGAGTTTGGCCTGACCTGGAGCGGCGTAACCGAAGCCGGCTCCGTAGTAGTAGGCGACGAGGTGAAACTGGTTGCCAGCGTACAATTCGCGAAGCAAGCCTAGGCGCCTGCCTAGCAACAAAAAAGCCACCTAAACAGGTGGCTTTTTTGTTTTATCGAAGTTGAGTAGCAAACAAAAGCGGCCACTTCTGAGCAGAGGTGGCCGCTTTTGCAATACTACTAGTCTTGCTTGACAAGGCGCAGTGATAGGTGCGTGCTCTGGCCCTGCACAACTACTACGTAGCTGCCAGCCGGCAGATCGGTTAGTTCCAGCGGCTGTTGGAGGCCGCCTTGCAGGGTGTATTGGCGGGTCATGCGCCCCATCATATCCAGCAGCGTCACGGTGTAGGTGCCAATCGGCAGCTTACCTAGGTCCAGCATAGTAGTGGTGCTGGCCGGGTTAGGATACAAGGTCACACTTGCCTTGCTCGCCGTTGTAAAGAAGCTCACGGTGCGTACCAGGCTATGCTGCGTGCTGCTATCAGCATCAACTTGCTTCAGGCGATAGTAGAGCAACTGGCCCAAGCGGGCCGCGCCGGCATCTACGAACGAATACGCGTGTGCCTGGCTCGTGGTGCCGTTGGCCCGTACAGTGCCCGCTTCCGTGAAGGTGCGGCCATCGGTTGAGCGTTCCACCACGAAATAGTCGCTATTCTTTTCCGAACCCGTACTCCAGCTCAGCACCGCATTCTGTGCCTGTGCTTTGGCCTCGAAGGCGGTAAGCTCAACAGGCAGTGGCAAAGCTCCAATCGGGAAGGTTACGGCTTGCGTCGTAACGCCACCGTAAGCGTCGGTAGTGGTGATGCCCACCGTGTAAGACCCCATCACAAGTCGGTTCCGGTTGCTCACGTAGAGCTGACCCGTTGCCGGGTTCAGGCTCACACCGGCTGGTAGCCGATTGCTGCCATCCGTTAGTACCGCCGAGCGCACCCCGTTATCTGTCATCTCAGCGCTGGCGTTATAGGTGCTGCCATTCACATCAGCGACGTCGGCTAACACATCATTGTTCTGGTATGGATTTGCGCCGCCTTTGGGTGGCATGTTGGTGTACACCGAAGCATTATCCTTTCCAACGATGATGGTATACAAACCCGGCGACGACTGTACTCCATCAGTCTCAATTGTTTTATAGGTAAAGAATGCGTTTCCTACAAACGAGCTATTAGGCTTAAATTGTAGGTTAGCAACATCTGATAGGGGGATGCTCTGCCCAGCTGTTACAGCCACTCCGTTGAGCATCAGTACTCCTGCTTTGGGGTCGACGATAGACTCAATCTGGTACGAATCAACATCACCATTGGTGTCGTAAGCGAGCAGCGCCGAAATAGCTAGGGCATTAGCTGTGTTGCTCTGGGGGCTTTGCAGACGGTTGTTACGCGTGTTAGCGATAGGATGTTCCTCCGCCAAGTTGGTAGTGATACTCGCCGTATTTGCCATCCCGTCAATCACTTCGGTGGTCGTGGTGGCCACGGTAGCAGTCAGCGTGTAAGCGGTAGTTGGGAAAGGCAAGGAAATAGTATTCGTAACCTGACCAGCCAGACCTACCAGTTGATTGGGGATTGCTGGAAAAGTGACCACGCCCGAAGCTAAGTCGTAGGTGCCCCCACCCGATAGGATGACGCCCGTCAGGCCGGTGGGCAGTTGCACCCGCTGCACTACGCCGTTGGCTGGTGATGGCCCGTTGTTCAGGGTTACTATCTCGTAAGTAGCTACACTACCTGGCGTTATTTCTCCCGGACCGTTAAGGCGAGTGCTAACATCCGCCACGGGAACGATAGTCACGCTGACCGTACTAAAGTTGTTGGCGGAAGTCAGGTCAGAATAATTACTGTTGACGCTCGCCGTAGCAACGAGCGGATCGTTGCCAGGGTCACTCACCGTGATGAAATAGTTCGCGTTGCTATTAGCGGCCAGATTCGCCTCTGTCAGGGTAATTACTCCTGTCGTTCGATCATAAACGTCGGCTACAATAGTACCATCAGCTGTATTGCTGCGCACTATCACTTCTGAGAGGCCAGCCGGCAGGCTGATCCGGGTACGAAGAGGAATCGTAAGCCCGCTATTATTGGTAGCCGTAACCGTAAATTGAACCGGCTTTCCTGCAATTTGCTGGCTTACATCCGATGTGATATTCGCCTGCAAATCGACGCGAGTTGCAGTAGCTGGCTGGACAGTAGCCAAAATCGTGGAGGCATTATTTGTGAGGTTGGCATCATTGGTGGAGCGGGAAGCGCTTGCTACGGCCGCAATGCCAATAAATGGACGATCAGGAACAGTAAACGAAATCGTGTTGGTCACGGCCCCACTTACGCCAGCCGTTTGCCGAATGATAGGAGGGAAGGTTACAATACCAGTAGCCGCATCGTAAACACCTCCACCCGAGGCGACAACCCCAGCTAGCCCCGTTACGATACGCACTGTTGTCCGGACGGTATCCGTCAGCGCCGAACCGTTGTTGATGGTCGAAACCGTGTACAGCACTGGGTTGCCGATAACAGTAGTGGCCGGTCCGTTCACGGCCACCGCCACGTCGGAGTTCCACTTCATTTCTGTCAGAGCACGGGCCACGTTGTTGCTACTCACGCTTTCCGTGGTTGTGGTCGTTACCGTTGCACGGTTTTCGAACACGCGGGCCGCGTCAGTATCCGTCGAGCGGTAAGCAGGAGCTTTGTAGGTAATGGTATTTGTAACGACGTTGCCGGCAGCTTGTGTACCTAGGGTTGGGAAAGTAACCACGCCCGTCAGCGGATTATAGGTGCCGCTCGTAATTACGTCTGCCGTAGCTAGGCCCGACGGAATAACCACTGTCTGCACGACATCATTTGCCTCCGCGGGACCATTGTTGATCGTATTGACCGTAAGCACCATGTCCTGACCAGCGGAAGCGGTAGAGGGTGCAAGCAGCGTAGTGGTTACATCCGTCATCGGGAGTACCGTTACCAGTGCCGCTTGCATATTATTAGCGGGCATAGGATCGGAGGTGGTACTTGTCACGCTAGCCATCGCTAGTAGCAGTCCGCTGGTAGGCGCATTTACCGTAATCGTGTGGGTTTCTGCGGTGCCGCTGATGAAGCTAGCAACAGCCGGGAAAGTAACTATACCGGTAATGCTGCTGTAGCTACCACTGCCGGAGACCGTAACACCTGACAGACCAGGTGGCAACGCTACCTGCTGCACTACATCGGCGGCCGGCTGAGGACCATTGTTGCCAGTTATAACGGTAAACACGACGGGCGTGCCAGGGGCTGTTTCACGGATACCAAAGTTGATATTCGTGTAGATATTAGCCGAGGCGGTGGTACCTGGTGCGCTAACCGTAGTTACGGTGGTAGCGTTATTGTTGCCGGCATTGCTTTCAGTCGTAGTCGTAGCTACCTGGGCAATAGCACTAAAATCAACGGTAGGAGCTACTACGTTTACAGCGTTGTTGATTATTGTACCAGCGGGCACCACCGCCACGCTTGGGTACGTTACCACGCCCGTACTAGCATTATACACGCCCCCGTTTGTGGCAAACACGCCGGCTAGGTTAGCAGGGAGTTGTACGGTTTGCACAACATTGGCAGCCGGCGAAGGGCCATTGTTGGTCGTGATGATAGAGTAGGTAGCTAGGTTGCCTGCCACGCTAGTGTTAGGACCTACAATACTTGTCGCTACATCTGCCAGGGGCGTCACCTCAATGCGGCCCGTTGCCTGGTTGTTATCGGCATTCCCCGAAAAAATGGTGGCGTCGTTCATGTTCGCTGTTGCGATTACCGGACCGATGGCCGGGGCCGTGAACGTAATAACCGAGGAAGCATTATCGCCGGCCGATAAGTCGGCCGTAGATGCGTAAGTGACTACGCCCGTTGTGGGGTTGTAGGTACCGCCATTAGTGGCTACCACATTTTGCAGACCAGCCGTTAGTTGTACCCGACGCAGAACGCCAGTAGAGGTAGAAGGGCCATTGTTGAGAAAATCAATCTTAAACGTGCCCGTTTGCCCAGCTATTACCGTTGCAGCCGGAGCGCTTACCTTACTTTCAACATCGGCTACATTGACGAGCCTGGCCATGATCGTAAACTCATCCGCTGCTAGGTTGCTGCCCTGGAGCGAAGCAGTCGAGATATTGCTCTTGATCGTAGCAGTGATTCCGGTCGATGGCACTACAAACTGGAACGTAAAGGGCTCACCTATACGGCTGTTGAGCGAAGCCACCGAGCCAAAGTCGATGATGCCGGTTATTGGGTCGTAGGTATAAGCTGCTCCGCCAAATACAGTTAGGCTGTCGCGGGGGATGCCCGCAGGAATGGTTACGGTACGGGTAACGTTGGTAGCGGCAGCAGGACCATTATTGGCAAATACGACCGAATAAGTGCCCGAACGTCGCCCGGCGTTGAGACTTGGCAAACCCGCCATTGCCGTCACGACATCGGCGTTGCCGCTAATGCTCGTGACAATGGACGCCGTGTTGTTGGTCGTTACAGGCTCCGGTGTGCTGGTAGTTGTAGTAGCATTAGCGGTTACCGAAGCCGTACCCGGTGCTGTGTAGGACACCGTAAAGGAAGTGCTGGTGCCAGCTGCTACCGTTGACAGAACCGGATACGTAATCGTGGTTACGCCCGCATCCGTAATGATGCTTTCCGCACCTGCGGCCTGCACGTTTGTCGCTTCAGCGGGTAATGTTATCTGGCGCGTTATGTTGCTGGCATCTAGGCCGCCGTTATTATTAAACACGGCCGAGAGTGTTACCGTCTGGCCCGCCGTAGCTGCGACCGGACCTGTGATGGAGGCTGTCATATCGGCGCTGCAATTGATGCCGGCCGTGCTATTTTTAATGAGTGAGCTGATCTGGGTGTTAACCAAACCAGTAGCTCCAGGCTCAGCTCCATAAGCCGCTGAGCCAGTCGTGACGCCGTTTTGGCCGGCTGTAGCGGCGGCACTTGCTACGTTGGCGTTGGTCAGAATAATACCGCCACCACCGCCACCGCCGGGGCCCCGGGCCGTGGTGCCGCTGTTCGAGCCACCGTTACCGCCTCTGGCCGATAAGTTCAAGCTTCCGAGAGAGGTGGTATTACTGGCAGTTACTAGAATAGAACCCCCGGCACCCCCGCCACCGCTGCCGTCGTTGCCGGAAGCAGCAGAGCTGGCACCGTTGGCGGCAATGGAGCCCACGCCGCTGATGGAGCCTACGCGTAGTAGCACAATGCCACCGCCAGCAGCCCCGCTACTAGCGTAGCCGGTCGTGCCGTTGGTCGAGCTGCTAACCCCTGCGCCACCACCGCCACCTAGGATCAGACGACTCGTGCTGGGCGGGCCAAAAGGCGAACCTAGCTCACCGCCGATTGCTGTATTAGCCGTAGCTGAATTGCCACCTCGTCCGCCGCGGGCGCCGTTGCCGCCGCCGCCGCCACCCGAATTTTGGTTGTTAGCGGTAGGGTTAGCATCGGTGCCGCCGCCGCCAGCGTTGCCGGGCGCACCCCGACCGGCGCTTCCGTTGGGGTAGCCTTCCACGCCTGTATCTTCTATCGCAGACCCGTTGTTCACGTACCTAGGTGTACCCACAAGGCCTTCCCCTTTCATGGCGTTGGCTGCTTGGGTAGCTAGGGTGCGAAAGCCAGTATTGGTTAAGCCGGTAGTGCCAGCTAGCGCACGGCCTGCCCCGCCACGGAAACCAGCGGCCGTGGCATCAATCGTATACTTAGTCGTAGTGCCAAAGCTCATTCCGCCAGCTACGTCCAGCACCAGAATGCCACCTACGCTGCCGTTCCAGCCCAGGGGCGAAATGGTAGCACCTAGGGTCAGATCAAGGTATTGAGGAACCCGGATTACCTGAAAGCGCCGCTGACCGCCCGTCGAGCTGGCAGCAGCCGTCGAATAGGTATTGCGTAGCGGAGCGCTAAGCGTAAGCGTGCCACCGGTAGTAGCTAGCGCGCTGGAAGCTAGGGCATATTCATACTGACCTGCTGTTAAGTTAGTATTCAGGTTGCCAGAGGCCAAACCACCCGCTACGCCGTCTCCATACGAGTCGTTGTTGCCGGTGCTGAACTCACCCCCTTGCATTTGAATGATTAATACAAGATCCCCGACGGAAATGGGGGTTTGGGCACCGCCAGGTGCGGCTGCCCCCACCACTACGGCACTTCCGGATGCGGACGTGCCGGGGTAATAGGCATCGGGATTACTCGTCAGGGTTGGCGAACCGTCGTTGCCGGGAGTAGCACAGGCTGCTAATTCTGCCGCTGAGGCTGCTGGTCCTACCCGTGATGTGGTCGTTGTGATGGTAGCACCAGCTAGGCTGCCATTGTTGTTACCGGGAACTGGATCAGCGGTGCTGCTAGTGCTACGAGCCGTAGCCGAGATGGTAGTCGGGGAGGGCTGGACGAGGAAGTTGATCGTTTGCAGCGCCCGCTCTCCTCCGGCCAGAGTTATTGGGTTGAATGTGACAACTCCCGTAGATGGATCGTAGCTGCCATTGGTAACCGAAATGCTACTAAAAGGAGGCTTGTTGGAAAGCGTAATAGTAGTCACGACATTGGTAGCCGTGCCGGTGCTTAAGTTAGTGGTCGTTGTGCTATAGATGCGGCTTTGCCCTTCCACCCCGCTGGTAGCTCCGCTAATAGTCGTTGACAGATCGGCACCTGCCGTTACAGGTACCGTGTAGGTCGCTACATTGGAGGTTACCCCCACGTCATCAGTTGCACTGAACCTAAAAGTAGAATTGCCTGCGAATGTGCCAACCGGTGCAAAAGTGAGCTGACTGATCTGCGCGGGAGTGAGGCTCTGGCCAGCTGTAGCCGCCACCCCATTGACGTACAGTACACCTTCCGAAAAAGCTGGTAGCGTGACGAGCGTATAGCTAGCTATGGTGCTGTTACCGTCGGGGTCAGTGGCATTCGGCGCTGCTATGGCTGTGGCTCCGTTGGTGTTGAGCATCGCCGGGGAGTTAGTTACCGCGTTAGCCACCGGCGCCCGGTTCTGGGCTGTTGTCAGCGCCGCGGTATTGTTGGCGGCAACCCCGTCCATTACGGGTGAGGTAAACGTGGCGGTACCTGCTACGGCGTTATTCGCCGGCATCGTGAAGCTCAGGGTATTCGTAAAAATAGCGCTGGCAGTCAGCTCGGCAATAGTCGGGAACGTAATCAGACCCGTTGTCGAATTGTAGTTGCCGCCGTTGCTGGAAGTAAGTCCGGTCAGACCGGTTGGCAGCTGAAGCGTGGGCGTAACGCTACCCGCTACATCCGGGCCGTTGTTGGTGGTGCTGACGGTGTAGGTAACGATGCTGCCGGCCTGCGCCCTTAGTGGTCCGCTCAGAGCAGTAGCAACATCAGCTACTGCGCACCAGCTAAACGAAGGAATGCCAATGCCCTGCTGCGTGGGGGTGGTGGATACAGCCTGGCTGTTCCGATAAGTTAAGGTTAGTCTGGTAATGGCGTCCGGAAACGTAACGATGACGTTGTCAGTCGGGCTGGCAGTGCTGTTAGCGGTGCCCGTAACGCGGTTGTTGCCCGAGAAGGCGCTGGTGGTACCTAGCTTTATGTTAGCGGCTGTCAGCGCAATAGGCGTAGTAGCCGTGTTGCTGCGGTAGCCATCAAACTGTACTTGGTCGATAAAGGCGCTGCCATTCGTGGTACTTGCGTCAATGTCCTGAATCACAATAGAAAAGCCGGATAAGGCTTTGCTAAACGTAAACGTCACGGTGCTCGTGCTGGCCGACCGGCTGGTGTAGGAGGTATACCAGCTCAGGGAGGTGCTGTGGGCGCCTCCCTGGTCATTCCCAATCTGAAAGCGCGTGGTGCCGGGGTCTGCTGCGTACGCGCTGGTCGAGATAGTTACGCCGCCCGCGGCTACGTTCGTTCGGGCAGTCCAGCTTTCGTTGGCAGCCCGCGTTGAAAAGTCAAAATTGCCGGCTCCGCAGCCGCTCAGGCTTACCGGAATGGCGTAGGTAGCTGCCGCTGAGGTGCCCGTATTGTCGGTAGCCGTAAACTGAAAGGTGTAGTTGCCTGCCGCACCGGAAGGCGTAAAAGTAAGCTGTGTGGCTTCCGTTGGCGTCAGGTTGCGGATAGCCGTTACGGCGGTGCCATTCACATACAGCGTACCTCCGCCGGGTAGCGACGTAAGCCGGTAGCTGGTAGGAGTGCCAACCGTTGCTCTCAACGGAGCTAGGTCTTGGCGAACCGTGGCGGCCGAGAGCATCGGCGTAGAAAGGCTGACTATAGTCGGCACAGCCAACGCAGATGCTATGGGCATTGCTGTCGTCAGTAACAAAAAGGCCCATAAACGTAAAAGTACCTTCATTCTCGTTTTGGTTTATTTAGAGTAGCCTGATAATGCTAAGAGCGAGAAAACACTAAGGGAAAAATCACATTACTTTTTCCAGTGCTATGTATATGATTTATCATACATGCGATATATTATATAAATAGCGCTTCTTCTCTCTCTCATAATTTCCTCACAATCCGTCTGCCACTAATTATGATGCTTGCATAACAGTTAGTTGCAGAGTCACAGGGGTGAGGAGTATTATTTTTTAAGAAAAACTCGCTACTGGAATAGTACAATAAACGAAGATCGACAGTAGAAAAATTCTTAATGAATTTTTGCTCAAGCCAAGGAAGCCGTAAGACATGCTGGTGTTTTCTTGGTTCGGGATAAGTTGCTTCTTGGATTGAGACCTGTTCTCTTGGGTATCCCTGGATGGACCTAGGTCGTACCAGCTACTCTGGCTCCGTATGTTTACGGAGCGTTTCACTTTATCCCAGAATGGCTAATAATCCAACTCTCCTCTTTCTGCACGGCTTCGCCGAAAGCCGCGAAATCTGGACCGAATTCACTCGTGGTTTTCCGGCGGAGTACCAGGTTCTGACGCCCAACTTCCCTGGCTACGGTTCGTCGGGCGCTCCGGTGGCCGCCGATTATTCGATGGAAGCACTGGCGGAGTTTATCCGGGAAGAGCTGGCGCGGGCCGGGGCAGCGCCAGCCGTGCTCGTTGGGCACTCGATGGGCGGATATGCCGCACTGGCGTTTGCGGAGAAATATCCAGCGCAAGTAGCTGGCTTGGTGCTGTTTCACTCCTCCGCGCTGCCCGACGACGAGACCAAGAAAGCGAACCGCAACAAGAACATCAGCTTCGTGGAGCGGCACGGGGTTGAGAAGTTTATGAGCACGTTTATCCGGCCACTTTTCGCCGACGCCAACGAGCAAACCATGATGAACGAGCGCCAGCAGCTCGAAGAAATGGGCATCAACACGCCCCAGGCTAGTGTGCTGGCCGGTATGCAAGCTATGCGCGACCGGCCCGACCGCACTGACGTGTTGCGCAAAGCCACGTACCCGGTCTTGTTCATCGTCGGAAAAGAGGACCTGGCCGTGACGCTGGAAACCTCCCTGGCCCAGGTAGCGCTGCCGCCCGTCAGCACGGCGCTTTTGCTGGAAAAGGTAGGGCACCTAGGTTTCTTCGAACGACCCACCGAAACGCGCCGCGCCGTGTTGGCCTTCGCCGCGGGTGTGTTTGCCGAAGCATAAGTATCAAAAAGGCGACGCTAATGCGTCGCCTTTTCCAGGTGAACAGCCAAGCAATACGTGTTACTTGAGCGGTACCATCTTGCTGCGCATATCGCTAGGCACGTCTTCAATCGAGACGATTTGTAGGCCTTTGCTGTCGAATGGGTTGAGTTGCGCCGTTGTTTCGCTCAGAACGCCTTGCAGATCGCGGTCAGAAATACGATACATCGCGCCAGTTGCCGGATCGACGATGAGCATACCGATGAAACCACCAAACACTAAGTTGCCGAAGTACCAGCCATTCAGGTCGGAATAAACAAAAAGCCCTCGTGTTGTGAAGCACGAGGGCTTTTCTATATATAGCGCTGCTTTAGGGTTTCTTAGGCACTCTAATGTTTAAAAGCTGCCTTGCTTCAGGTGTATAAAATGTAACAGGTACTGTAAAGGACACAGCTACTGATTTTCCCTCATGTTTGCCTGGTTGCCAAGCCGCTGGCATATTTGAAATCACTCGTAAAGCTTCCAGATCTAAAGCAGGGTGTACTCCCTTAAGTATACATGCCTGCTTTACCTTCCCTTGAGCATTTACCACAAAGGACACGAACACCTTGCCTACTACACCCTTATAAAGCGCTTCGACCGGGTAGCGCGTGTTATTCCGGATGTATGCCAGCAACGAATCAGGGCCGCCTCGAAAACTGGGCATCTGCTCTACATAATTGTAAACAGATGGGTTTTCTTTTGAGAGGATAGCGGTCGGAGTAGATTGAGCTAATAAGGTAGAAGTAATGGTAAGTAGTGCACCAGTCAAGGCAAGGCAATGAGCTTTTTTCATGGGTGCTGGTAGTAAACAAGTAGTAAGTATAGTCCTATACTCAAGATAAGAGCTTCTAAATCAAGTATACCTAGCTTTTTTTTAACATACCACATAACCCACACGCTGAAAAGTATAATGCAAAAAAGGCCTCTTGGTACTACACCAAGAGGCCTTTTTTGCAATACTCAGCAAACGCTTAAACTGCCGCTTCCGCTTCTTTCTCCTTCAGCAAACCTAGCTTGATCATGTGCTCGGCAATCTGGACGGCGTTGGTGGCGGCACCTTTGCGCAGGTTGTCGGCTACTACCCACATGTTCAGCGTGTTCGGCTGCGACTCGTCGCGGCGCAAGCGGCCTACTAGCACAGCGTCTTTGCCGTGGGCGTCTTTCGGCATCGGATACACGTTGTTGGCGGGGTCGTCCACTACTTCTACGCCGTCGGTTTGCTCGAGCAGGCTGCGTACTTCGGCCAGGTCGAAATCCTTGGCAAACTCCACATTCACGGCTTCCGAGTGGCCGCCCATCACGGGAATGCGCACGGTGGTCGCCGTCACACGGATGGAGTCGTCGCCCATGATTTTCTTGGTCTCGTTCACCATCTTCATCTCCTCTTTGGTGTAGCCGTTTTCACCGAACACGTCGATGTGGGGCAGCACGTTCAGGTCGATGGGGTGGGCGTAGGCGCGGGGGCCGTCGAAGTTGCCGGCGCGCTCCGCCATGAGCTGATCGACGGCTTTCTTGCCGGTGCCGGTTACGCTTTGGTACGTGCTAACCACCACGCGCTTAATCTGATAGGCTTCGTGCAGCTTGTGCAGGGCCAACACCATCTGAATGGTCGAGCAGTTGGGGTTGGCAATGATTTTATCGTCGGGCGTCAGCTCCTTGGCGTTGATTTCGGGCACCACCAGCTTCTTGGTGGGGTCCATGCGCCAGGCGGAGGAATTATCGATAACGACGGTGCCGACTTCCGCGAAGCGCGGCGCCTGCTCTTTCGAGACCGAGCCACCGGCCGAGAAAATGGCTACGTCCGGACGGGCCGCAATGGCGTCGTCCATGCTTACAACCTTGTATTTCTTGCCGAGGAACTCAATTTCCTGGCCCACCGATTTCTCGGAGGCCACGGGTAACAACTCGCTGACCGGAAAATTCCGCTCGGCCAGCACTTTCAGCATTTCGCCGCCGACCAAGCCGGTGGCACCTACTACGGCTACTTTCATGAGTGAAATAAGGGTTTGAAATCCGCACAGGAAATGCGGCTCTAGGACAAAGATAAGATCTTGAGCACATTGATACTCAAGGAATATTTTACGCGGCTAATTATAAGGAGCACCTGAAGATAAGCTAGGTGGCGGTGGCGCGGTTTTGGAACGGGGCGAAGCCTTGCTACGCGCTTCTATTTATGAGAAAATTACTACTCAGTCTATTCGCTCTTTTATCCTTTCCCGCTGCCGCTCAGCTAACGGATTCCTTCACCGACGGCAACTGCACCCAAAGCCCCGCCTGGACCGGCGACCTAGCTAGCTTTCAGGTAAATACGCAGCTTCAGTTGCAAAGCAACGGCCCTGCTACCACCGGCACCACGCTCCAGCTCGTCACGCCCTGCCAGGCGGCCACGGGCACTACCTGGGAGTTTTATGCCAACCTGAAACTAGCTACCTCGGGCAGCAACTACGCCGACGTGTGGCTTATGGCCGACCAACCCGACCTCAAAATCCCCGGCACCAAAGGCTACTTCGTGCGTCTCGGCGGCACACCCGATGAGGTGTCGTTGTTCCGCAAAGACGCGAGCGGCAGCCCCGTGTACGTGGTGAACGGGCTGGATGGCACCCTGAGTTCTTCGACCAACAACGTGGTGCGGGTGCGCGTAACCCGCTCGTTGCAAAACGGTTGGACCCTGGAGCGCGACCTGACCGGCGCAGGTACGAGCTACATCACCGAAGGTACCGCCACCGACGCCACGCACCAGCGCAGCAACTACACGGGCGTGCTGCTGACGTATTCTTCGGCCAACAGCCGCAACTTCTACTTCGACGATTTTCGGGTGACGGATGCCACGCCGCCCACGCTGGTCAGTGCCACGCCCGCAACGGCTCGTCAACTTGATGTAGTGTTCAATGAGCTGGTGGATGCCAGCCCGAGTGCCGTGAGCTACCGCCTGACCGGCGCGGGCGCTCCGGCCGTGCTTACCGCCCAGCGCGACGCTGCTGATCCAGCACTTGTACACCTGACCCTAGGTTCCGATCTACCTCTGGGTAACAACACGCTGGAGGTGCGCAATGTGGCTGATCTGTACGGAAATACAGCTGCCGGACCGCTCACGCTGAGCTTCCTGAACAAAGGCTTTCCGGTGCTGCCGGGCGTCAATCAGGTGCTCATCACCGAAATCATGGCCGATGAAACGCCGGCTGTTGGGCTGCCCGCTTCCGAGTACCTGGAAATCTACAATCCGACGGCGGGCGCGCTGCTGGATCTAGGTGGGTTGCGGCTGCAAAAAGCGGGCAGCAGCACGGCGGCGGTGTTTCCGGCGGGCGCGGTGCTGGCGCCGGGCGAATACGCCATTGTGTGTGGCAGCACGCGGGCGGCGGAGTTTGCCGGCTTTGGGAAGGTGTTCGGGCTGAGCAACTTCTCCAGCTTAAGCAACAGCGGCGACCAGCTTCTCTTGCGCAGCCGCACCGCCCAAACCTTATTTGAAGTAAGCTACTCCGACACCTGGTACAAAGACAACCGCAAGAAAGAAGGCGGTTGGGCCTTGGAAATGGTGGATCTGGCGAACCCCTGCGCCGGCATCGATAACTGGACGGCCAGCACCGACGCCAGCGGTGGCACGCCCGGCCGCGCTAACTCCCTCAAAGTCACTAACCCCGACCGGACGCCGCCGGCCTTGCTGCGCGCCGTAGCGCTGAGCCCGACGACGGTGCGACTGTTCTTTGGAGAAAAGCTGGACAGCGCGGCGGTAGCTAATCCGGCGTTGTATGGGCTGGTTCCGGCTGTTGGCATCACCCGCGTTGCGCCCGTCGGGCCAGATTTCCGGATGGTAGACCTAGCTTTGGGTTCACCGTTGACGGTAAACCAACGTACAACCGTAGCGGCACAGCGCATCACCGATTGCGTAGGAAATGCGGCTGGCCCGGCTACTTCCACCACTTTCGCGCTGCCCGACGTGCCTGCGCCGGATGCTGTCGTGATCAACGAAATCCTGTTCAATCCGCGCACCAGTGGCGTCGATTTCGTGGAGCTGCTGAATCGCTCGGCCCAGTACTTGGACCTGCGCGGCTGGCAGCTCAGCAGCGAAACCGAGACGGGTACAGATGTACAGAACATCAGCCGCGAGCCATATGTGCTGGCACCGGGGCAGCTTGTGGTGCTGACTACCCGTCCCGATGTGGTGCAAAGCCAGTACCCGACCAACGACCCCACGACTTTTCTGGCGCTGAGTAGTTTTCCTTCCTTGCCCGATGACGCCGGAACGGTAATCCTGCTCAATACCACCGGCCAAAAGCTCGACAGCTACACCTACAACAAAAGCCAGCACCTAGCTTTGCTGGACGACCTGAACGGCGTATCGCTGGAGCGCACCCGGCCCGAAGGACCTAGCCTTGCCAGTAACTTCCACTCAGCAGCCAGCACGGTTGGCTACGCTACGCCCGGCCGCCCGAACTCGCAGTACCAGGCAGACCCAGGCGGGAGCAAGTTCTTTCGCGTTGAGCCGGAAACATTCACCCCCGATGGGGATGGTCAGCAGGATTTTACCTCTATTAATTACACGCTGAACCAGCCAGGCTACGTGGCCAGCGTGACCGTGTACGATGCCCTAGGTCGCCTGACGCGGCGCCTCGTGCGCAACGAGAGCTTGGCCGTGACCGGCTTTTTGCCGTGGGATGGATTGAACGACCAGGGCCGTAAGGCGCCCATCGGCTACTACGTGTTTTTTATTGAGCTACTTCAGCCAAGCAGCGGCCTGAAGTACGAATACAAGCGCACCGTTGTGCTAGGAGCCAGGTTGTAGGAACACGCCACGGTGTGTTCGGCGTCCGCGCCATTTGCAATGTTCAGACGTAGGGCAAAAGGCTGTTCAATGCCGAACGCGCCGTGGCGCGTTCCTACGATTAAACCATTAATCATCAGCAACGTCCAACGCAGTGCTGGCCCAAACCATGCTGCCTATGACCACCCAACAACGAATCCAGCACCTGTACTGGCGCGCCGGATTTGGGCCGCGGCCCGAAGACGTAGACGCGAGTATGTCGCCGCGGAAGGCGCTGCGTAAGCTGCTGCGCGAGTCGGAAAAGTACGAGCCGCTGGACAGCCCGCCGATGCATTACGCCGAGCTGCGGCCGCCATTTGTGCCCAGCGCAGCGCCCGCTTCGGGACCGGATTCGCGCGTAGCCGGCATGACGACTACGCCCGACCGAATGGCAACTTCTGCCAACACCGCACCGGTTATAGCCACGCTGACACCTAGGTCGTTGCTGACGGGGAGTGATGCCACCAAATTGCCTTTGCTGCGACGCCGGCAGCTCACGCCGCAGCAGCGCAAAATGGAAAATGAAGGCATTCGGGAAGCTTTCTATCAGATGAATATCGGCTGGCTCGACCGCATGGCTGGCTCGTCGGCCCAGCTGCGGGAGAAGATGACGTTCTTCTGGCACGGCCATTTTGCGTGTCGGGTGCGGCAGCCCGCCCCGGCTTTGCAGCTCAACAACACCATCCGGAAGCTAGCTTTGGGGAAGTTCGGCGACTTGCTGCTGGCCGTGTCGAAGGAGCCGGCTATGCTGCAATTTCTTAATAATCAGCAGAATCGGAAGCAGCACCCCAACGAGAACTTTGCCCGTGAGGTGATGGAGCTGTTTACCATCGGGCGCGGCAACTACACCGAGCACGACGTGAAAGAGGCCGCCCGCGCCTTCACCGGCTGGTCGTCCGACGAGAGCTACCAGTTCATCTTTCGGCAAAAGCAGCACGATGCCGGTCCGAAAACTTTCCTGGGCCGCACCGGCAACTTTGGCGGCGAAGACATTCTCAACATCCTGCTGGAGCAGCCCAAAACGGCGGAGTTCATCACCACGAAGCTCTACCGCTTTTTTGTGAATGACACGCCGAACCTAGCTCATATTCAGTCGCTTGCGCAGGCATTCTACAAAAGCCAGTACGATATCAGCGACCTGCTGGAGCGCATGTTTTCCGCCGATTGGTTTTACGAGGCCGCCAATGTGGGCACCCGGATTAAGTCGCCGATTGAGCTGTTGGCGGGCATCAAGCGTACGCTCGGCGTGCGGCTGGAAAACCCGAGGCCGCTGCTGGGCTACCAGAAAGCGCTGGGTCAGACATTGTTTGAGCCGCCGAATGTGGCCGGCTGGCCGGGCGGGCGCAACTGGATCGACAGCTCGTCGCTGCTGCTGCGCTTGCAGCTGCCGCAGGTGCTCTTCAAAAATGCGCAGTTCAACGTGGCACTCAAGGAGGATGAAAACGACATTGCGCCTTCGGTTTCCAGGGCTGACCGCACCTTTCGGCAGCAGGTAAAAACGCACTTAGAGCTGAAGCCGCTAGCGGATTTTCTAGCAAAAATTCCGGAAGAGCAGCACGCTGCAAAGCTGAGCGAGTTTTTGCTGCAAACGCCCATCCGGCCTGAAAACCTAGCCTTAGTGCAGCAAATGGCCACTAAAGCGCCATCGGAAGCAAGGTTGAAAACGATGATTACAAGTCTGTTGGCACTGCCAGAATATCAGTTGATGTAGCATGTAGCGCGAAGCTCCCGCTTCGCGCATCGTCGAACGATGGTGACAGGTCGTTCTGACGATTGTCGTTCAACGATGCGCGAAGCGGGAGCTTCGCGCTACATCACCCTATCAAACAATTAACCCCATGACCACTCGTCGCGACTTCCTGAAAACGTCGGTGCTGGCTAGCTCGCTGCTGTTTTTGCCTAGGTTCCTGCACGCGCTGGACCGACAGGGCGTGGCTAGGTTAGGTAATTCGAATGGGCGGAGATTGGTCGTGATTCAGCTTGGGGGCGGTAACGACGGGCTGAATACCATCGTGCCGTACCGCAACGACCTGTATTACAAAGCTCGGCCCACGCTGGCGCTGCGCGAGCAAAGCGGCATCCTGACGCTGAATGACGACCTAGGTCTGAACCCGGCCATGACCCGGCTCAAGGCACTCTTCGACGATGGCCGCATGGGCGTGCTCAACAGTGTGGGCTACCCTAACCCCGACCGCTCGCACTTCCGCTCGATGGACATCTGGCAGAGCGGCTCGGCCGCCGACCAGATCGTGACGACGGGCTGGCTGGGCCGCTACCTCGACTCGAACTGCGCTGAGTGTCAGGTGCCTTATAATGGTGTGGAAGTAGATGATACCCTGAGCCTTGCCATGAAAGGCAAGAGTCGTAAAGGCTTGGCGCTCAAGAGCCCGGAGAAGTTTCATCAGCTTACGCAGAACCACTTTTTGGCGCAGGTGAGCGGCGAAAAAGTGCCCGGTGCGGCGGCTTCTGAGCTGGATTATCTGTACAAAACACTGGTGGAAACTTCCTCGTCGGCCGAGTATCTGTATCAGACTTCCAAGGTCTACAAATCGAATGTGGCGTACCCGAATACGGAGTTTGGCCGCAACCTCAAGACTACGGCGGAGCTGATCAACTCCGGCATCGAAACTCGGGTGTTCTACGTGTCGCTGGCCGGCTTCGACACGCACGTACGGCAGCAGGAGCAGCAGGGCAAGCTGCTCGGCGACCTGTCGGAGGGCCTAGGTGCCTTTGCTGAGGACTTGCAGAAGAGCGGGCAGTTCGACAGCACGCTCGTAATGACGTTCTCGGAATTTGGACGGCGCGTGCAGCAAAATGCCAGCAACGGCACCGACCACGGCACGGCCAACAACATCATGCTGCTCGGCGGCGCTCTGCGAAAGCCGGGTGTTCTGAATGCCGCTCCCGACCTAGCGAACCTAGACCAAGGCGACCTGCGCTACCAGCTCGACTTCCGCAGCGTGTACGCCACCGTGCTTCGCGACTGGCTCGGCGCCGACGATAAAGCCATTCTAGGTACGGAGTTCGAGCGATTAAGCGGATTGGTGTAGAAGTGCTGCCTCTGTGAACCAGGTAATTATGGTGAAGGGTGTCGAAATTTTTCAAATTTTTTTAATCTCGACAATATCCATAAATTCCTGCGTGCGTAAGAGGAGAGCAAACAACCTTACCAAACTAACCAAAACTCTCCTTACTCATGAAAATATTATCCCCATCGGCCCACGGCGTAATGGATTACGCAACGGTCGCTCTGTTTGCCCTGGCTCCTACCATTTTTGAATTTACCGGCACCTACGCTACTGTATGCTATGTGCTGGCGGCTGGCTACCTGGTAGTTACTTTGCTCACGGCTTTCCCGATGGGCGCCATCAAGATGATTCCTTTCCCGGTGCACGGCGGCTTTGAGCTGGTGAGTGGTCCTATTATGCTGGCTTCGCCCTGGCTGTTTGGCTTCGCCAACGACAACCTCGTAGCCCGCAACTTTTTCGTGGCAATGGGTATCGTTTTCCTACTCGTGTGGATGATTACCGACTGGCATGCCCAAACCCAGACGAATGCTCGCGGTAGCTTGATGACCGATCATAACCGTTAGAATAATTGAAGCCTAGGCTTCTACAAAAAAGGCCGACGTGGTGCAAACCGCGTCGGCCTTTTTGTTTTTAGTAAGCCAGCTGAAAGCATTTGCGCTAGAACGTCATGTCGGTCAGCAGGAAACATGATGTTCTACATTAGCACATATGGTGGCTTACCGTCGGAAGCTGAATCCGATAAAGTATTCACGGTCAGTTTGATGATTGAGAGGTAGGTGAGTGCCAAAGTCAAGTTGCAGGTTGTCGCCGATGTCGAACTGCGGACCTAGGTTGATGGAGCTGCGCCACGCCGATTGGCGCATATCCCAGTAGCCTACGATTTCGGCAAAGCCTTCCAGCCATTTGGTAAACTCCCGGTCGATGGTGAAGGTGGGCGTGAGCAGCATGAAGTGTGAAGTCGTTTCGCGGTCGTAGCTCCAAACTCCGGCAACCTGGCCGCCCACGTTCCAATTATGCGGCAATTTGTAAACAGCGGGCACTGAAAAGCCTACTTCTGTTCCGCCTTCACCCAAAGTTCCGCCAGTAGGCAGACGTACCAGACCCAGCACGGCTAAGGCAAAGGGTTTGTTATCATCGCCAAGTATATTTCGCTTCACCCGGAAAGTGAGGTCGCCAAAACCGGCCTGGCGCTCAGGAGAAGCAGTGCTTGGCGTTTCCCAGTGTTTGTTGATGCTGTAGGAATTAACCTGTAGCTGCACGTCCGTTTTATCGGTAAGACCTAGCTTTAGCAGTACATGGCTGAGGTACAGCTCTCGGTCGCGGCTTTGACCCTCCCGGCCATTAATCAGGCGAAAACCATCGTTTTCGAGTTGAAAGTGGCCAGCATCTACAGTGTACGGGCTATCCGTAATGCCGGGTCTGTCGGGCACCAAGGGGCGCATGTATTTGCGCGGCGTCGGGTTGAACAGCGAGTACTGATGCTTATTTACCGGAATTGTGTCATTGGTTTGGGCGCGCGCGGCACCCGTCGCAGCCAGCAGTACCTGGGCCGCGACGATTAGTCGGGAGTAAGAAGGACTCATTGTATAAGGGAAAGGGAGAGTTTTCCTTCATACGGCGTCGGCGGCGCCAGGATATGGTTTCGCCTGGCTTCAAAACGGCACAATCGCCTTCACGCTGAAGTTGCGCCCCATGTTATAAATGCCCAGCCGACCCGTTGGCGAGGTCTGGTAATACTCGAAGTACTTGAGCCGGTTTAGGTTCGACTGGTAGGCTTTGTCGAACACATTGTCCAGCTGCACAAAGAGTTGCAGCCACGGCTTTTCTTGCTTATTGACGAACGTAGTGCCGGCTCCCAGGCTCCAGAGCGCGTAACCGGGCGTGGCCGTTTCGGTGTTGTCGACGGCGTAAAAGCGATTTTGGGTAGCCACCATTTCCAGCCCCATGTGCGCGTAAGTTTGGGCGAGCCAACTTGTCGGCTTAGCCAGCGTGGCCCGCAGTTCCGAGCGCGTGCGCAGCGGCGGCATGAACGGCAGGTAGCGGGCGGCGCGGCCGTGTTGCTCCTTCAACGCACCGTTTCGGTTCAGGCCATTCACAAACGCCAGACTGTTGTCGAAGAGCAGCCAGGGCGCGGCGTGTGGGTGCAGCTTTAGGCTGGCTTCCAGGCCGTAGAGGCGCGCGGCGGCCTGCTGGTACTGGTACGTAGTGTTGCCGGGCACAATGACGACCGGCTGCCCGGCCGCGTCATAAAGCTTGGCTTGGTAGATGTAATTCTGAATGCTGTTGTGAAACACTTCCACGCTGGCATCCAGGTCGGGCAGGGAAGCCAGCAGACCTAGGTCTTGCTGCAAAGAGAACTCGGGCCGGAAGCTACGGTTGCCCAAATACACGATGTGCGCGCCGGGGTCAAGGCCGTTGGAGCCAACTTCTGTGATGTTTGGGGCGCGGTAGCCGCGGGCGAGATTGGCCTTCACCAGCAGCCGCTCCGATAAAGCGTACGTCGCGCCCAAGCTCCCCGAAACGCCCCGGAACCACTTCTGCAACGCCGGAAATTGCGGTGTTTCCCCATTCGCCTCGCCGGCGGAAAGCTGCTGATCGAAGCCCGTACCTAGGTTCGGCCCCACGTAAAAATCATCCCAGGCCAGGCGCCGGGCATCATAGCGCGCACCGCCCGAGAGGTCGAGCTTGCCGAACGACTTCTTTAGGAACACATAAGAACCTAGGTCGAACAGCGAGTAGTCCGGGATGGGAAAGTCGGTGGCGTCGCGGTTCTGGTTGTGCTGCGCCATGCCATTCAGACCTAGGGTTGTTTCCAGGCCGTGCCACATGGGCAGGTTGTAGCGCAGGTCGTAGTTGAAGGTGGTAAGCGCCACGGCAAGACCCGCTTGCTTGGGTGCTGTCGGGTGGTTGAACTCGTAGCGGAAGTTCTGCTGCGCCCCCAGCATTATGTTCAACTCGTGCTGACCTAGGCGCAACTGACTGCGGGTAAAAAGGCGGTAGTGCTTGATGAGTTGGTGCAGCGTGCCGATGGAATAGGAGCGCAGCCCATCGTTCGTTACCAGCGGCCGGTTCTTGAGGTCGTCCAAGTCAGCTTCAAACACCTGTTTGGTAAAGCGGCGGCTGAGCGAATCGCGGCTGCCGTCGGGAATTTCCTGGCGGTTGTGATAAGCCGTGGCGTACCAGTGCGAGTAGCCCCACGGCTTATCCACGCCCACCATGCCCGACAGGTTTAGCTCCCGAAAGGCGGTGCCGTACACGCGTCCATCGACGCGGTTTTGGTAATTGGCGGCTGTTTTCTGCGAAGCGCGAAACGCGTACTGCCAATCGGGCTGACGGTAGGAGAGACCTAAGGACGTGCCAACGAGGCCATTATTGGTGTGGTATTCCGTCACAACATCGCCGCGCAGCTTCCCGACAGGCCCGCTCGGGTGCGCCGGTAGCATGTTGATAACGCCCGCCACCGCATCCGAGCCATACATCAGGCTGGCCGGGCCTTTCACCACTTCCACCCGCTCGATGTCATACTGATCGACTTCAATACCGTGCTCGTCGCCCCACTGCTGGCCCTCCTGGCGCAGGCCGTTGTACAAGGTCAGCACCCGGTTATACCCTAGGCCCCGAATGAAGGGCTTGGAAATATTCGGCCCGGTGGTCATGGCCGTGAGGCCGGGCACGCCGCGCACCGCCGCGTCGATCAGGTTGGTGTTGAGGTTCAGGTTCATCTCGCGCTTGCTGATAACGGCAATCGGGACGGGGCTGCGCCGGATTTCAGTGGTCCGCGACACACCCGTTACGACCACTTCTCCTAGCTTCGAGGTGGTAGGTTTGAGCGTGGCATTCACCTCAATCGTCTGGCCGCCAACGACCTCCACCGGCAAGCGTTGCGAATCATAGCCCAGAAAAGAAAAGACGACCTCGTGCCTGCCGGCCGCTACAGTAGTCAGTTGGTAGCGGCCTTCCTTTGATGTAGTAGCCCCGAGGGCCGTGCCTGCCAGCATCACGCTTACAAACTCGAGCGCCTTGCCTTCTGCCGTTACCCGGCCCCGAATTGTGCCATGCTGCGCCTGCGCGTTCTGCCAAAAAGTACTCAGCAACAGTGCTATGAACAATACTCGCCAGGAAGTAAAGAAAGCTTTCATGAGCCTTAAGCTTAGCTTAAAAATTTATTTAGGGTAATCTAAATCAGTGGGCAAAAAAAGGTCGCTGCTGATGCCAGCAGCGACCTAGGTAGGCTATGCGAAGAACGTTTTGTAGAGCAGGTACACGTTCAGCAGGATGATGATGCCGGACACAACCCAGGCGGTGAACTGCACATAAGGGCGGTTGGCAAACACGCCCATCTTGGCCCGGTCGCCGGTGAATAGCACGAGCGGCACCACTGCGAAGCTGAGCTGCAACGACAGAATTACCTGACTGAGTACCAGCAAGTCGCTGGTGCCCTGCTCTCCGTAGAGCAGCGTGACAATGAAGGCCGGCACCACGGCAATACCGCGCGTGATGAGGCGGCGTACCCACGGCTTCAGGTGCAGGTTGAGGAAGCCTTCCATCACAATCTGCCCGGCCAGCGTGCCCGTCAGGGTTGAATTTTGGCCGGAAGCCAGCAGCGCCACCGCAAACACGGCACTCGCCGCGCCGGCACCTAGCACCGGCGCCAGCAGCTTGTGTGCGTCCATGATGTCGGCTACGTCATGCATGCCGTTTTTGTGGAAAGCCGCGGCGGCCGTCACCAGAATAGCGCCGTTCACGAAAAACGCCAGAAACAAGGCTAGGGTCGAGTCGATGGTGGCGAATTTGATGGCCATGCGCTTGCCAGTTTCCGTCTGCTCGATGGCGCGCGTCTGCACAATGCTGGAGTGCAGATATAGGTTATGCGGCATCACCGTTGCGCCCAAAATGCCAATGGCGATGTAGAGCATGCCCGGATCGGTAACCACCTGCTTTTGCGGCACCAAACCCTGCAGAATGCCAAAATAATCAGGGTTCGAAACGATAATTTCGTACAAGAAGCACCCGAAAATCAGGAAGATAAGTCCGGCGACGATGCTTTCAATCAGGCGAAAGCCTTTGCTCTGAAACAGCAGAACCAGGAAGACATCCAAGATGGTGAGACCCACGCCCCAGGGCAGCGGCAGGCCGAAAAGCAGGTTCAGGGCGATGGCCGAGCCGATAACTTCGGCCAAGTCGCAGGCGGCAATGGCTATCTCGCAGAGCACCCACAGCCCGATGGCAACCGGCTTGGAATAATGGTCGCGGCAGGCCTGGGCCAGGTCACGGCCCGTCACGATACCTAGCTTGGCGGCCAAGTGCTGCAAGAGCATCGCGAAAAGATTGGAAATCAGGATAACCGACAGCAGCGTATAGCCGTAACGGGCACCACCGGCAATGTCGGTGGCCCAGTTGCCGGGGTCCATGTAGCCCACCGCCACCATCAGGCCTGGCCCCCAGAAAGCTAGGAACTTACGCCAAAAAGGAGCATTTGCGGCCGGCACCTTGATGCTGGCAAATACTTCGCTCAGCGAAGGCGCCTGCCGGGCCCGCCGCCACCCCGATTCGGAGCTGGCCTCGACCGAAACCGGAGCAGCCACAGGCGGATTTTGTACAACTGGCGGCATATCGTTCGGAAAAGTTGGCTTCACGAAGAGATTATTTTTAGAAAGGCCTAAATTATTTTTTAAGCTCACTTAAATACAACATTTTTCTCTTAAATGTTTCGAAAAGCCGGAAAGTGAGTTTTTTACCGGATTTTTGTCGCCCCATTTTGGGTTCCTAGCACATGAGCATCGCCAAAACCAAAAACCAGTTCGGTCTTATATCGCTCGTTGTGAGCATAGGGTTGGTGGCAATTAAGTTTTATGCCTACTACCTGACGGCTTCGCAAGCCGTGCTGACCGACGCGCTGGAGTCGATTATCAACGTTTTCACCAGTGGCTTTGCCTTGTACAGCCTGTATCTGGCCGGGCAGCCCAAAGATGAAAACCACCCGTACGGCCACGGCAAAATCGAGTATTTGTCGGTAGGCTTCGAGGGGGCGCTGATTCTGATTGCGGGCGTCTACATCTTCTACAGCGCCACGCAGGCATTATTGCACCCGCACGCCGTGGCCCGCCCCGATTCGGGTATGGCCTTGCTCGGCTTTACGGCCCTGGTAAACCTAGGTACCGGCTTCCTGCTGATTCGCTCCGGCAAGCGGCTCAGCTCGGTAGCGTTGGTGGGCGATGGGCAGCACCTCTACCTCGATGCCCTGAGCACGCTCATCTCGTGCGTGGCGTTGGTGCTGGTAGCCGTCACGGGCAACGTGTTGTTCGATGCCGGTGCGGCCTTAGGGCTAGGTATTTTTATTGTGGTGAACGGCTACCGCATGGTGCGGCGCTCGGTGTCGGCGCTGATGGATGAGTCGGATGCTACCGTCGTGCGCGACGTTATTGCCGAATTGCAGCGCTACCGCCAGCCCGCCTGGATTGATGTGCACAACCTGCGCGTGTTGCGCTACGGCGCCGATCTGCACATCGACTGCCACATTCAGATGCCGTATTACTTCAGCCTGGAAGAAACCCACACTGAGCTGAATAAGATCGAACATCTTATTCGTCAGCGTTTTGACGTGGAAGTGGAAATGTTCGTGCACGCCGATCCGTGCACGTTTGCGGCCTGTTCGCTGTGCCACATGCCGGAGTGTCCCGTGCGCCAGCATGCTTTCGCCAAGGAAATCACCTGGACACTTGGCAATGCTGTTAAAAACGAGCGCCACCACCTGACGCCGGAGTTGGAGGAGAAGCAGTAAAGGGTAGCCCCACCTTCAAGGCTGTTATGTTCTAGCGGGCGCCTCACCCCCCTGGCCCCTCTCCGAGAAGGAGAGGGGCCAGGGGGGTGAGGCGCCCGCTAGAACGAGCCACGCCAGAACGCAACAGTTCCGAGAAGCAGCCTTAATCCACCACCAAACGGCGGGTGAACTGCTCGGTGCCGGATGTAGCGCGCACCACGTACACGCCGGCGCGCAGCCCGGCAAGGCTCACCTGCAAATCATTCTGACCGGCCGCAAAATCCGTTGTGCGCACCACGCGACCTAGGGCGTCGTGCAGGGTAGCTACGGTAGCGCCCGACGAAGAGCCAGGTAGGTGCAACGTTACGGTGTGCTGCGCCGGATTGGGCCAGAGCTGAAAAGCCGCCGCCCGCGCATTGTTGGTGGCGAGTACGTAGGCGCGGTTTTCCAGTACCAGAATCCGGTCGTCGGAGGCGGCGGGGTTGCCGCGGCCGTCGCGGTTGCTGGTGCTCACGTAGATCCGCCCTTGCGGCGACACGCAGATGGCCCGCAGACGACCAAAACCTGAAAGAAAATCGGCGGCATTACCCACGGCTTCCCCATTGCTGGTGAGCGGCAGTTGTGTCATTTTGTTGCCTCGAAGCGATACCGCCAGCAGGTTGTTGCGCCACTCCGGAATCGCCGGGTGATCATAATACGCCACGCCGGCGATGCCTACCGTCGGAGCCCAGCTGTAGAGTGGCGCCCGCACGTTGTTGGCGGTGCAAAAGGCTTGCTCACTGGGTAAATTACAGTTGCCTTCTACCGTGGGCCAGCCGTAGTTGCGGTTCGGCTCGATCAGGTTTAGCTCATCCTCCGCATCCTGGCCGTGCTCAGTGCTATAAATCTTACCGTTAGCACGCACCAGCCCTTGCGGGTTGCGGTGGCCGAAACTGTACATAGGATTACCTGCTACCGGATTATCGGCCGGGATGGTGCCATCCAGGTTCAGGCGCAGCACCTTGCCGATCAACGCGCCGGTATTCTGCGCTTCGGGCCGCTGCTGCGCGTCGCCGGTCGTCATCAGGAGGGTACGGTCGGGCAGGATAATCAGGCGGGAGCCGGCGTGCGTACTATTGGCCGTGATGCCACCGAGCAGCACCGTCGGATTGCTCAACGAGCCCGTGCCGGCCGCCGAATACGTATAGCGGACCAGCTTTTCCTTGTAGCCGTTATCGTTGTAGTTATACACAATGTAGACGTAGGGCGACGCGGTAAAATCGGGGTGCAAAGTCATGCCGAGCAGGCCACCTTCGCTGCTGGTTACCACATCGGGTACGGTGATGAGGGGCAGCACCTGGCCGGTGGTTGGGTTCACGCGGCTGATGCGGCCGCCGCGCTCCGTCATCCAGATAAAGTTATCAGGTCCCCAGATCAACTCCCACGGCACGCTCAGGTTAGTGGCCAGCGGGGTCACCGAAACCGTAGTGGCCCCTACCGGAAAAGTCGTGGTTTGAGCCGAAACGCTACTGAGCAGCAGCATCATTCCCAGAAAAAATAGGATAAAGCTTTTCATGATAAGTTGTTGATGGTGAATGGATACTATCCTTACGAAAAGCACTGGCGAAAAGCTTTAATCTACTAAACTTGCCGGATTCCGCTTCCGGGTTAGCTTTGTTAGTGTCACTTTCCCCTCCTGATTTGATGAAACGAATTCTACCGCTCCTCACGGTTGGTCTGGTTGCCTTTGGCGCCGGAGCACTGGTGCCACGCCCGGCCGCCCTGCCCGACATCACCGTGCCGATGGCCCGCGCCGCGCAGGAGCTATTCGGCCTGAGCTTCACTGATGCCCAGCTCGACTCGACCCGCCGCAACCTGGCTTCGTACCGCGAGAGCTACCAGACATTGCGCGGCATCACACTGCCCAACAGCGTCGCGCCGAGTATGGTGTTCGACCCGAGGCCGTTGCGCATGCGCCAAGCCATGCTGAGTGCGTCCAAAGCCGACGCCGGTAAGCTGCCGACAACCGCTAAAGTAAAGCTGCCCGCCAACCGCGACGACCTAGCTTTCTATACCGTGCGCCAACTCGGTGAGCTGCTGCGCACCAAGCAGATTTCTTCGGAAGAGCTGACCAAGTTCTTCCTGGCTCGCCTCAAAAAGTACGATCCGCAGCTGCACTGTGTCATTTCGCTTACCGAAGACCTAGCTTTGCAGCAAGCCCGGCAGGCCGATCAGGAAATTAAAGCGGGCAAATACCGTGGTCCGCTGCATGGCGTGCCGTTCGGCGTGAAAGACTTGTTCAGCGCCAGAGGTTACAAAACCACCTGGGGCTCCGTGCCTTACAAAGACCAAACGCTGAATGAAGACGCAGCCGTCGTAGAACGGTTGCGAGCGGCCGGCGCCGTGTTGGTGGCCAAGCTGACCCTCGGCGAGCTAGCCCAGGGCGACGTATGGTTTGGGGGCAAGACCCGCACGCCCTGGGACGTTGCGAAAGGCTCCAGCGGTTCCTCGGCCGGCTCGGCGTCGGCGGTGGCGGCGGGCTTGCTGCCGTTTGCCATCGGCACCGAGACCCTAGGTTCCATCGTGAGCCCCAGCACCGCCTGCGGCGTTACGGGCCTGCGCCCCACCTACGGACGCGTAAGTCGGGCCAACGCTATGGCCCTGAGCTGGAGCATGGACAAAGCCGGTCCACTGGCCCGCTCCGCCGAAGACTGTGCCATTGTGTTAGCTGCCCTCACGGCCGCGGGTCCCGATCCGCGGGACCCGGCTACGATGCTGGCTTCCAATACGTTCCGCTACGCCTTCGACACCGATGTGAAAAAGCTGCGCGTAGGCTACGTGAAAGCTAGCTTCGACACAGACTACCCGACCAAAGCCAACGACCAGGCCGTACTGGAAGTGCTGGGTAAGCTAGGTATCGAGCTGGTACCCATTACATTGCCCACTATTCCGCCGGCCAGCCTGCGCTTTGTGCTGACGGCCGAAGGCGCCGCGGCCTTCGACGACCTCACCCGCTCGGGCCGCGACCAGCAGATGGTGCTGCAAAACCGCTTTGCCTGGCCCAACACGTTCCGCTCGTCGCGCTTCATTCCGGCCGTGGAATACATTCAGGCCCAGCGCGTTCGTAGTCTACTAATTGAGCAAATGGATACGCAGCTAAAAGGCTTGGACGCGTACGTATCGCCGTCCTTCGTGGGCGCTAATCTGGTGCTGACCAACCTCACCGGGCACCCGGCCGTCGCGCTGCCCAACGGCCTCACGGCGCAAGGCTTGCCGACGACTATTACCTTCATGGGCCAGCTTTACGAAGAAGGCAAGCTGCTGGCGCTGGCCAAAGCCTACCAGGACGCTACGGACTTCGACGAGAAACACTCGCCGCTCAATTTCTAAAACCTAGGCTGGGTGGGCAGTGAGCAGAAGAACGTCATTCTGCAAGGCTAACCTAGGTTTTATTTGATCCAACCAACCTATTTGCTTTCAATGGTCACACATTATTTTCAACAGCGTTTCGACGGCTTTCAGATCAGCGCCGACCCCGCGCAGCTAGACCTAGATGCTATCCATCGTTTTCTGGCGGAAGAGTCGTATTGGGCGATCAATATTCCGCGCGAAACGGTAGAGAGAGCAATCCAGAACTCGCTCAACTTTGGCCTGTATACGCCTCAGGGCCAAATTGCTGGCTTTGCGCGGGTGGTGACCGATAAAGCCACCTTCGCGTGGTTGTGCGACGTGTTTGTGCTGCCTGCTTACCGTGGGGTCGGCTTGTCGAAGTGGCTGATGGAAGTCGTTTGGACACACCCGGAATTGCAAGGATTACGGCGCCGTATGCTGGCCACTCTCGACGCGCACAGCCTGTACACGCAATTTGGTTTCGCGCCGCTCACAACGCCGGACCGTTTTTTGGAGAGTAAGCTACCTAACCCCTACGGCGTGGCAACGGCAAATTGATCGACCGGGCCGCGACGTTGGCTTCTATTTTTTTATAGCTATTTGATGTCACTATTTAACGGCAGCATTTCCTTGAACACGACCCTCGCTACTCGCTGGCAGCGCCTCACCACGCCGCTCACGGCCGACGTCGCGCTGCGCGAAACTATGTTTCGCCAGCTTTCGGAGGCGTATGGCTCTTCCGACCGGCATTATCACACCTTAACCCACATCCGCAGCATGCTCGATGCGCTGGAGCGCTCGGGTTTGGCTTTGCAGGACCCCCTGGTAGTGCAGCTGGCCGCCTGGTTTCACGATGCGGTGTATAGCTACCTGCGCGACGATAATGAGGTGCGGAGCGCGCTGTTAGCCAAGGAATTCCTATCAAAAACCACATTGTCGGCGGAGCGTTGCAGCCGCGTGGTTTTCCTGATTGAGCGCACCAAAGACCACACCCAACCGCAGCCCGCCGGCGACAAAGACCTGCTCTGGTTTCTGGATGCGGACCTACAAATTCTGGGCGCGCCCGAGGCGGACTACTGGCAGTATGCCCGGCAAGTGCGCCAGGAGTATCGCCTCGTGCCGGAGTTTATGTATCGCCGGGGCCGGCGCAAAGTGCTGGAGAAGCTGCTGGGGGTTCCGCAGCTTTATCAAACGGAAGATTTTCGGAGCCGGTTGGAGGCCGCTGCCCGCCGCAACCTACGAGCCGAGTTGCAGGACCTAGGGTAGTCGATAAGAGCGGATTGTAGCGCAAAACAGGCTCTGAGAACCTGCAACGCCCAAGTGAGGCCCGCGTCTTTAAAGGAAAGCTAGGTTATCTTGCCTGCGCTTATCCTTTCTTTAAAGCTGATGCGTTTCTCCTCCTTTGCTCGGTTGCTGCCCTGGCTGCTGCCGATTTCCGGCGCCGTGGCCCAGACCAAGCCCGCCGCCAACCTAGGTCCGCTTACCGTTGAGAAAATCATGCGCGACCCGGTGCAGTGGCTCGGGACGGCTCCTTCCAACATTGCCTGGGCCGAAGACAGCAAGCGCATCTATTTCGACTGGAACCCGGAGAAGAACCGCCGCGATTCGCTCTATTCCGTGGCGCCCGGTGGTGGCACGCCGCGCAAAGTGAGCTTGCGGGAGCAGCGCACGCTGCCTACCACTACCGGCGAGTACGACCAGCGCTACACCCGCAAAGTATACGAGCGCGACGGCGACATCTACCTGCTCGACCTGAAAACCAACAAAACGCGCCGCGTGACCAACACGGCCGAGCGCGAGTCGGGACCTAGGTTTGCCCTGCGCGAGCAGCTCATCAGCTACCTGCGCGCCGGCAACCTCTACACCTGGGACCCCGCCACCGGCGAAACCGTGCAGCGCACGGATTTTCGCAAAGGCACCAAGCCCGGCGACCCGCTGACCAGCAAGGAAGAGAAGTTTCTGAAAGCGCAGCAGCTCGCTTTGTTCCAGATTATTCGGCAGCGCGACCAGGACCGGCAGGCGCGGGAGCGGGTGCAAAAAGCACTGGCCAGGTTGCAGCCCAAACCTATTTATACCGGCCTTCAGAACGTCGATAATATCGTGCTGAGCCCGGATGGCCGCTACGTGACCTACCGCCTGGTGCTGGACCCAACGGCCGTGAAGACGGCCGTGGTACCTAGCTTCGTGACGGCTTCAGGCTACACCGAGGACATTCCGGCCCGCACCAAAGTGGGCGTTGCGCAGCGCACCTACAGCCTAGGTTTCTACGATGTCGGGCGCGACACTACGTACGCCATCAGCTTCCGCGACCTGCCCGGCTACAACGACCAACCCGCTTACCTAAAGGAGTACGCCAACAAATCAAAGGCAGGACCATCAGCTGATTCGGCAAAGACGGCAGGCGCTAAAAAAGCCACCGCTACTGACCGTGCGCTGGCACCTTTCGGCCCTTTTTGGTCTGAAAACGGCGAACGAGCCTTCCTGGTAATCCGTTCCGCTGATAACAAGGACCGCTGGATTGCCGCGCTCGACCCGACCACGCGCCGCCTCACGTCCCTCGACCGCCAGCACGACGACGCGTGGATAAACGGCCCCGGCATCGGCTACGATGAAGGCAACGTGGGCTGGATGCCGGATAACCGCCGCATCTGGTTTCAGAGCGAGGAAACCGGCTATAGCCACCTGTATACCGTCGACGCCACCAGCAAGCAGAAGAAAGCCCTGACCAGCGGCAGCTTCGAGATTCAGGAAGCTAGGCTCAGTCGCGACCAGAAGACGTGGTACATCACGGCGAACAAAACCGCGCCGGGCGAGAAGCAGTTTTACCGGCTACCCGCCAATGGCGGCGACCTCACGCAGCTTACGACGCTGCCCGGCGCCAGCGAAGTCACCGTTTCGCCCGACGAGAAGACCTTAGCCGTGCGCTATAGCTACACCAATAAGCCCTGGGAGCTGTACGTGATGGAGAACAAGCCCGGCGCCAAAGCCCGCCAGCTCACGCACAGTACCACGCCGGAGTTTGAAAGCTACCCGTGGCGTGAGCCCGAAATCATCAAGATCAAAGCCCGCGACGGTGCTGATGTGTATGCCCGGCTCTACCGGCCGGCTAGTCCTACGGCGCAAGGCCCGGCGGTAATTTTCGTGCACGGCGCGGGCTATTTGCAGAACGCGCATAAGTGGTGGAGCCAGTACTTCCGCGAGTACATGTTCAATAACCTGCTGGTAGACAAAGGCTACACCGTGCTGGACATCGATTACCGCGGCTCCAGCGGCTACGGCCGCGACGTGCGCACCGGCATCTACCGCTACATGGGTGGCAAAGACCTTTCCGACCACGTCGATGGTGCCAAGCTTCTGGTCGAGAAATATGGCGTGAGTCCGCAGCGAATCGGTATTTACGGCGGCAGCTACGGCGGCTTTATTACGCTCATGGCCATGTTCACCCAACCCGATGTATTTCGGGCGGGTGCCGGCCTGCGCTCCGTAACCGATTGGGCGCACTACAACCACGGCTACACCGACAACATCCTCAACGAGCCCTACAACGACAGCCTGGCCTACGCCCGCTCTTCGCCCATCTACTATGCCGAGGGGCTGAAAGGCGCCCTGCTCATGTGCCACGGCATGGTCGATACGAACGTGCACTTCCAGGATATCGTGCGCCTCAGCCAGCGCCTGATTGAGCTGCACAAGGAGAATTGGGAGCTAGCCGTGTACCCGGTCGAAAACCACGGCTTCGAGGAACCCGCCTCCTGGACCGATGAGTACAAGCGCATTTTGAAGCTATTTGAAACGAACCTGAAGCCAGTAGGCATTAGTCAGGGCGGGAGCGGGCAGTGAGTTGTAGGAGGTGTTTTCTATGCAAAAGCTGCTGCTGCTGACGGGATTGCTGCTGCTGGCGTGTGGCAGCTTTTTCTTCTCGCCGGCACCCACGGGCCAGGCCGATGAGGAGTACTGGGGCACTTATGCTCAGGTGAATTCCCGCATGGGCTTTGTCATCAACGGCGATACTCGCGAATACATAGCTGCTGCCCGCGAGCCTGCCCGCCTCTTGCAGGAAAAGGAAGTGCGGCAGTCCCGGCCGTTGTACATCCTGCTAGGTTCAGGCCTGGGGTATGCGTTGCAACCGGTGTTAGGCAGCATCAACGTAGCCGATACCTGGGGCGGAATTGCCGCCGAATCGCCGGACTTCCTGGGGTTTTACGCTGGCTACGTGCTGCTCAACTTTGTGGTGCTGCTGGCTAGCCTGTACCTGTTCGTGCGGATAGGCGAATTGCTCGCGGAAGGCCCGACCGACAAAATTGTGCTGTATGGCCTAGGTTGGTTTCTGGTTTCCAACCCCATCACCAAAGCCTTTTTCTGGACGGCGCACCAGCAGATGTTTGCCTTCTTTACGCCGCTGCTGTACCTCTACGGGCTATTGCGCTACCGCACGGTTGTGCTCAGTTGGCGGCAAAGCCTAGGGTGGGCACTGGGGCTAGGTGCGTTGGCATTGGTGTACGGCAACTTCGTGCTAGGTCTGCCTTGCCTGCTCTATCAATTACTGACCTACAGAGCTAGGTATTCAACTCCGGTGCTGCTTGGTCGAATGTTGGCAGCTACGGCCTGCTTTGTGCTGCCCACGTTTGCCTGGATCGGCCTTTTAAAGCTCTACGGCGTCACGTATTACAATCAGGAAGCCGTGCGCTTTCATCAGTTCACCTGGATGCTCGACGCGTGGCGCGAATCGCCCGGCACGTTCTTCTCCACGCTCAGCACAAACCTGCTGACGTTTTGGACTAACCTAGGTACCATCCAGGGTTTCCTGCTGGCTGCGCTCTTGCTCGGTGGCCTGCAACGTTGGCGCGGCCTAAAAGCACCAGCCGGCGTCTGGCCGGTGCTCGGGTTTGTGTTCCTGCTGTTCTTCGCCTTTTACGCCCTGATAGGCTACTATCCTGAGCGGCTAACCTTCACCTTAGTTCCTATTTTGCTGTGCGTGCTGGCCTTGCTGCTACTACGGCGACCATTGCCCTATCAACGGCTGTTGGTGTTGCTGGCCGCCCTGAGTTGGCATTGGTATGTGGTTTCCTCCTACGGGCCTTTTTCCTGAGAAATAACCTAGGTAGCGGCAGTTAATAGGGCGGCCAGTTAAAGGCGCTTCGTCAGCAGCAAGCCGCTGTAGGAATAGCCGTTTACATTCACGCCTTGTAGCGGCGCTAGTGAAAGCCCTGTTCGCTCAGTGGTTTTATGCAGCTGCGGCACCACAATGCCAACCGTAGTGCCTACCGCATACCCCACCAGGTTATCGGAGAGGAAGTGCTTGCCGGCTTCAATGCGCGTGTAGGCCATGGCCGCGGGCACAATGGCCGCAGCCGTCCATATAAAAGGCTCCGCCGCTGAACCCGGATGAAAATCGTGGTACACCTTGGCTGCGAAGAAGGTAGCCGCCGCCGTATTCGCCGTGTGGCCAGCAAAGAAGGAGTTAGTGGAAATGTGGCTGTTGCGGCTGCTGCCACCTTCCGAACCGTAGAGAAAAGGCCGGTAGCGCGTCACGTTGCCCACCGTCATTGTGAAGATAGCATTCTGCGCCAGCATCGTCTGAAGGTAAAGCCCTATTACCTGTCCATAACGGCCCCGCACGTCGGAGTCCAGGGCCAGCAAGCCAGGCGCAATCAGCAGCGTCGGATACACGATGAAGTCGCCGACGGTTTGGGCGGTTTTGCTGTAGTTGCCCGCCACAAACTGGTCGACCCTAGGTACATCGCTCTTACTGAGGGCGCTTAGCTGCGCTTGGGTTAAGCCGTCTTTCTGCGAAACCAGGTAAAGCCCGAGGCTGCTCACGGCACCTAGGCCCAGCGTAACCGGCGCATCTACGGCGAAGCGGGTGTGGTAGGGCGAAGGCGCCTGTTGAGCCAAGGCAGCAGGGCTGGTAGCCGTGAGCAATCCTAGGGAAAGGAGCCAAGGGAAGAAGTGTCTCATACAGTGAGAATAGGGTAGGAGCTATATAACGGCGACTCAACCGTAAAGTTGAGCGACTCTTTAACCCACTTACTTCTCTGGTCTGGAGGTGTGCAACGAAATGGCTTAACCTAAGCTTTCCTGCTATACAACAAGCTGGTTTAGCGAGCGAGCGTTTGCTGCGTGTCCGAATTAGCGTTCAGCCGATAGCTAAATAGAACGTTGAGGCTCACGGGAAATATGGTGTAAGTAATGGGGTCAGTGCTTGTGTACTGGTAATAATTCTGCGTCTCATATAGTCGCCCGTTTACCAGTAGGCCGAAGCGGCCGCGGCTCAGGCCAGTTTCCAGATAAGGCAGCGGGGTTCCATTAAAGCCGTATAAAAAATCGCTGTGCCCACTCCCAAAATACAAAACGGAAGTTTGATTCCAGAAGGTATTTAGCTCGTAGCCACCACCTAGCATGATCTGGTAAGATGACCCAACCGGAATGAACCCGCGCAAACCGAATTGTAGGTAGACATGCGTGCCATGCCATTCGAAGCTACCAGCTGACACCGTCGGAGTAGCGGCAAAGGCGACTGGCTTTCTGTTGCCAAAACTCGAAACGAGCAGGGAAGAGTGTAGGGCGAGGCGGCGTCCGGCATTCACGACGTCTACATAGCCGCCGCCTTGTAGGTGGGCCCGGCCATCGGCATTAAGACCGCCAAGTGTATTCTCCGGATTGTTTGATTCGCTAAAACGTAGCGAGTTATACCGCATTCCGGCTAGTACACCGGCCCGAACGGCTACTCGCGCCCGCTGAAGCTTATCGGGTATAACTTCCTGGCCAGCCTGCCGCTTTGCCGAGCACTGCAGGTTGTATGCTTGTACTACTTTTTTCAAGCCCTCAGCTGTGAAGGGTACCGTCTCCGATGCCTTGACAGCTGATTCACAATCACCAAAATATACCAGCAACTGACTCTTATAGTCATTGCCGTCGAAGACATTCATCTGTCCATTCTGGGAAGCTAGGTAGTGCCGCTCTGCCATTTCCAGGTAGGGTTGGCCTTCACGCCGCACAAAGAAGTGCTTGGTCTCGTTGATGATTATGCCTAATAAGGAAGCAGGGCCTTCTACCAGCACATCGGCTAAAACGGACTCAGGTACTTGTTTGTGTGGTACGCCCGTTGTGAGATATTGCAGGCGAACTTCTGCGTAACGATCAATGGGCAGTAGCTCACGCCGCAGCAGCCGACCCGTTGATAAGCACACGCTGCGTAGCTGTCCGGCCGGAAACGACTGAAGCCGCTCGTCGGGCGCTTTTCGGAAGCGAACGGCTGTTGGTGGCTCTTCCCAAAATTCATTTTCTACTTCGCCCCGCAGCGTATCGCCATGACTAAGAACTAAATAACCCGGTTCAAATTGTTGAGCGTACGACAACCGCACATAGAAAAAGGATAAAAGTGCTAGTAGTATTTTCTTCATACAAGTATAGTTTTATGTAAATCTATATAAATCAACAGAGTTCTGCTATCTGAGTATGAGATTCGCCAAGCCATATGGCTGCTGCCAAGAAGCCCGGTAGTAGCAGATAGATTATCAGTATACATGCAACTACCCAGGGGATTTGCCGCCAATTCCCAAGCGAAAACCGTAGCTTTGCGCTCCGCCCCGCATTGTGCTGCATAAGCAGGCCATCATTTCATCGACGACGAACCGAATGCCTTACCTATTTACTTCTGAGTCCGTTTCGGAAGGACACCCAGATAAAGTAGCCGACCAGATTTCTGACGCTATCCTTGATGACTTTCTGCGGCAAGATCCACAAGCGAAAGTAGCTTGTGAAACCTTGGTCACGACGGGCCTCGTCGTGGTGGCCGGCGAAGTTAAATCAACCGCCTACGTTGATGTACAGGGAATTACGCGCGCCGTTATCCGCCGAATCGGTTATACCAAAGCCGAGTACAAGTTCGAAGCTGAATCCTGCGGCATTCTGTCGGCCCTGCACGAGCAGTCGCCCGATATCAACCAGGGCGTAGAGCGCCAGAGCCCGGAAGAGCAAGGCGCCGGCGACCAGGGCATGATGTTCGGCTACGCCACGCGCGAAACCGACAACTACATGCCCCTGGCGTTGGATCTGTCGCACCGCCTGCTGCGCGAGTTGTCAGCCATCCGCAAGGAGGGCCAAGTGATGACTTACCTGCGCCCCGATGCGAAAGCGCAAGTCACGATTCGCTACTCCGACGACAACGTGCCCGAAGCCATTGATACCATCGTGGTCAGTACCCAGCACGATGAGTTTGACGATTCGGAGCAGGTGATGCTGGAGCAGATTTCCGACGATATCAAGTCGGTGCTAGTGCCACGAGTGATGGCCAAGCTGAGCCCCAGCGTGCAGCAACTCTTTACCGACGATATTACCTACCACATCAACCCGACCGGCAAGTTCGTCATCGGTGGTCCGCACGGCGACTCGGGCCTGACCGGCCGCAAGATCATCGTGGATACCTACGGCGGCAAAGGCGCCCATGGCGGCGGTGCTTTCTCGGGCAAAGACTCCTCGAAAGTAGACCGTTCGGCGGCGTATGCCACCCGCCACATTGCCAAGAACTTAGTAGCTGCCGGTGTTGCCGACCAAGTGCTGGTGCAGGTTGCCTATGCTATCGGCGTGGCCCAACCCGTCGGCTTGTACGTGACCACCTACGGCACCACCAAAGCCAAGGATGCCGACGGCAACCTGCTCACCGACGGGCAGATCTCAGAAAAAGTGCAAGCCCTGTTCGACCTGCGGCCTTACGCCATTGTGCAGCGCCTAGGTTTGCAAAACCCCATCTTCGGCGAAACGGCCACTTACGGACACATGGGCCACCAGCCCGGCAAGAAAGAAGTGAAGCTTCCCAGCGGCGAAGTGAAAACCTTTGAAACCTTCACGTGGGAAAAGCTCGACTACGTCGATACGATTAAAGCAGCTTTCAATTTGTAAGTCCTGCTGCTTACCTAGGTTCTAAAACAAAAGCGTCCTTCCTGCTTCAGGAAGGGCGCTTTTGTTTTAACTGAAATAAGGATGATCGAGGCTCTAAATTCCAAGCTCTCAGACCTAGGTTCTGCCAGTTAATGAGCTACTTGTTTCTCTTTATACTTCACAATTTGCCGCCGCAGGCAGTCATAAGCAGCGTCTGTGGCGGTTTCGAAAGTAGGGGCATCTTCCTGGCAAAAGAGGGTAGAGCCGGGTACAAACACCTTTACCTCTACCGTTTTGTTACTGATACCATCTTTATTGTTAAGCTTCAGAATAACTTCGCCTTCAATGACACGGTCGTAGAAGGTTTCGAGTTTATCGAGGCGCTTCTGGATGAAGTCTAGCAATTTCTGGTCGGCGTCGAAGTGCACCGAGTGCATCTGTACTTTCATCAGTTGTAAAAGTTTAGGTAAAAGAATAAACAATCAGGCCTTTGGGTGGGCCTTTTCAAATACGGCTTTTAGCTTGTCGATGGACAAGTGCGTGTACACCTGAGTCGCTGCCAAGTTCGCGTGACCCAACAGCTCCTTAATGGCGTTCAGATCAGCACCTTTGCCCAGCAGATGCGTGGCAAACGAGTGTCGCAGCACGTGTGGATGCTGCTGCGAAGAGGCGGTTGTAATCTGACCTAGGTACTGCTTCACGGTCCGGTAGACAAGCTTTTCGTAGAGGGGCTCTAGCTTCTCCGTAACGAGTAAGGCGCCGCGGGCGTTGTCGGTAGTGCCAAATTCTGTTTGTTTCTGGGCCAGGTAGCGCTCTATTACGGAAGCTAACGTGGGGTTCAGCGGCACCACGCGCTGCTTGTTGCCTTTGCCGGTCACGCGCACCGTGCGAGAGGCCAGGCTCACGTCGTCGTGCCGGATGCCGATAAGCTCCGAAAGCCGGATTCCGGTGCCGTAGAGCAGCTCCAGCACCAGCTGGTCGCGCCGCCCGATGAACGTATCCGGAAACTCGAAGGAGTTGAGCAGGTTATTAAGCGAATCTTCGGGCACGAAATCAGGCAGCTTCTTGGCCATCTTCGGGGCCGAGATGCGCAGCATAGGGTTGCGCGTAATCACGTTGGTGCGCAGCAGGTATTTGTAGTAGGAGCGCAGGCAGGCAATCTTGCGGTTCACCGTGCGCGGATCGTGCTGCTGCTGCATCAACTCCACAATCCAGGAGCGGATGAGCATGTGGTCGGCCTGGGTGGTATCCGCCAGCTCGTAAGTCTTCAGCAGGAAAGCCGCGAACTGCCGCAGATCGGTTTGGTAGGAGAGAACCGTGTGCGGACTAAAGCGCCGCTCAAACCGGAGGTAATCAAAAAATAAATCCATACGCTGAACGCCTGAGCCTAGGTAGGCCGGGCGGTTAAGGTATGGATTTAAACTGAGATGTACGGACGCGAAAAAACCGGCTGATTCGCTTTTGTAAGCAAATCAGCCGGTTATCGAAGATTTCAGCGAACCGTCAGTCTATTGGTTGTCGGTAGCGTACATGGTCTGCTTGTACACGGCCTTCTCTTTCTGCTTACGCTTGGTAACAGAAGGCTTCTGGAAGAACGTGCGACGACGCAGCTCTTTCAGCACGCCCGTGCGCTCAAACTTTTTCTTAAAACGCTTCAGAGCCCGGTCTACCGACTCGTTATCCTTAATCTGGACGATGATCATATGTTCAATGGAGTTGAAAATTCGCTGTAAAGGGTGGCAAAGGTAAGCACAGTTTTTTATGATTTCAAAACGAGTTGCTTATGATTCCTTCTACGCACCGGTTGTAAGGTGAGTTTAGACTTTCCAAACCGTATAAATCAGCCTTTCAGGAGCGTACGGGCAATGACCAGCTTCTGAATTTCGGAAGTGCCCTCGCCAATCGTGCAAAGTTTGGCGTCGCGGTAGAATTTCTCCACCGGATAATCTTTGGTGTAGCCATAGCCGCCGAAGATCTGCACGGCTTCGTTGGCCGCACGCACCGCCACTTCCGAAGCATAAAGCTTCGCCATGGCCGATTCCTGCGTTACGTTCTGACCTAGGTCCTTTAGCGTAGCGGCGCGGTAGGTGAGCAGCGACGCCGCTTCTATCTCCGTTGCCATATCGGCTAGCTTAAACGAAATTCCTTGGAAGTTCGAAATTGGCTGGTTGAACTGGTGCCGCTCCTTTGAGTACTGCGTAGCAGCTTCCAGGGCGCCCTGTGCAATGCCCAGCGAAAGCGCTGCGATAGAAATCCGGCCGCCATCCAGCACCTTCATCGACTGAATGAAACCATCGCCGACCTTACCTAGGATGTTCTCTTTCGGCACGCGGCAATCGGTGAAAATCAGCTCGGTGGTTTCGGAAGCACGCATACCTAGCTTGTCGGATTTCAGGCCGTGGGTAAAGCCTTCGGTTGGCTTTTCAATCACGAAAGCTGTCATGCCGTGCGAGTCGCCTACTGCGCCGGTGCGGGCAATAACGACGGCGATGTCGCTGCTTTTGCCGTGGGTAATAAAGTTCTTGGCGCCATTGAGCACGTAATAATCGCCATCTTCCACGGCTACTGTGCGCATGTTGCCAGCATCCGAGCCGGTGTTGGGCTCAGTGAGGCCCCAAGCGCCGATCCATTCGGCCGAGGCTAGCTTGGGCAGCCACTTGTGCTTCTGCTCCTCGGAGCCAAACTGTAGGATGTGGCCCGTGCAAAGCGAGTTATGGGCGGCCATCGACAGGCCAATGCTGCCATCAACCTTGGACAGCTCGGCAATGGCCGTCACGTATTCCGCGTAGCCGAAGCCGGAGCCGCCGTATTCCTGCGGCACGAGCACGCCCATCAGACCTAGCTCGCCGAGTTGCTTGAAGATGTGAACGGGAAATTCCTGACTGTTATCCCAGCGCATCATATCCGGTTTGATATGTGTGGCGGCAAAGTCGCGCACCATGTGGGCAATCATGGTTTGGTTTTCAGTGGCTACTGATTCCATAATAAAGAGAACTGGTTTGGGTGGACAGTACGGCGGGAAGTGGGTGGGTGCCGTACTGGAGCGGTGAAGATACCACTTTGGCCGTCGGGAAGCCAGCGCGTTAAGCAGCAGGATGTGAGGCACGTATTTTGAAAGGGCGTGCCGATTCGGTTACTTTGAAGGTTTTTCAGGAAAAATTGAGGGTTACGACTGGTTTTTTCCTGGGCCTTCGACTATAAATCCGGCTTGGCCGGCCTGCATGCAACAATCCGTCTTTTGCCGCCTTCTGCGCCTTTGGCTCCTGTGCGTCCCGTTCGCGTTTTTGGCTTCTTCCTGCGCTAAGTCTATCTACTATCGTCAGAATATCCTCTTCCGCACCACTGGTGGAGAGGGCATTGATACCACTCGGCTGCGCGCCGTCGTGAATCGGGCCGAACGCAACTACCTCATTCAACCGAATGACTACCTGCAAATCCGCGTTTTTACCAACAATGGGGAGCGGATTCTGGATCCGAACGGGGAGCTGCAATTTGGTTCGCCCGGCGGCCTGGGTGCGAGCGGCAGCCGAACAACGACCAGAACCGGCGCCACGGGTGGCGCAGCTTCCACGGGCTCGGAATTCTTGGTGCAGGTAGATGGTTATGTGCGGCTGCCGCTGGTTGACCGGGTGAAGGTGAGCGGATTAACCCTGCTCGAAGCGGATAGCCTGCTTCAGGTGCGGTACAATGAATTCTATAAAGGGTCGTTTGTTGATACCCGCGTCACTAACAACCGCGTTATCGTGCTGGGTACTCCCGGCGGTAGAGTGGTTCCGCTGGAGAATGACAATGTGAACCTGCTGGAAGTATTAGCACTGGCCGGAGGCATCGATGGCGGAGCCGGAAGCTCCGCCAGAAGTGGCGGCAAAGCCAACAACATTCGCCTGATCCGGGGTGACTTGAAAAACCCGCAGGTACAGATAATTGATCTAACAACTATCGAAGGAATGCAGCGGGCCAGCCTGCAAGTGGAGCCCAATGACATTGTCTACATCGAGCCCATTCGCCGTCCTTTTTTCGAAGCGCTTAATGATGTTAGTCCTATCCTAGGTTTGGTAAGTAGCCTGGCGGGCGTAACTACTACTATTATTTATCTGACTCTGATTCGCTAAAATACGGAGCCTCAGCAACTAGTTCTTTGCCGTTAAGGTTTAGAGTACTTGAGCTGGCAGGTAGGTGAGGAGCTTTTTTAACCTTACCACGATTGATACATTACTTAAATCGTTGACTTCAAAAATAGATGGCAGCAAACGAAAACACCGAGCTTGAGGAGCTTATTCGCGGTGCGGGTGGCAGCGAAGCAGAGGTGGAAGACGACGGTGGGGCCGGACTGGATCTGGTCACGCTGTTGTTGGTAGCACGCCGTAGCTTGGTTTGGGTTCTGCTGCTGATTGCCCTGGGGCTGGCTGGTTCGTGGCTGTACCTGCGCTATACCAAACCCGTGTATCAATCGTCTTCGCTCCTGAAGATAGATGAGAAAACGGAGGCTGGCGCCCTAGGTCTAGGTGGTGCAATCGGGAGTGGTGATGTTCGTCCCAGCTCCAGCAAGCTTTCCGGCGAGGTAGAGTTGATTAAGTCTAATATCATCTATGCGCACCTGGTAGATTCGCTGGCACTGGATGTAAATTATTACGTTGAAGGCACTGTATTAGAAAGCGAACTTTATGGCATTTCACCCTTCAAGGTGACGTATAAAGTGAAGGAAGGCAGCCTCTATAACACGAGGTTCGATGTTGTTTTCTTGAACGCGCAGCAGTTTCGGCTGTCTTACAACCATCAGGGTCAGGAGGTAAGCGGCGAGTATCGCCTTGGGCAGCCTATAACAACGCCGGCGCTGGAGCTGCAGCTGACCGCAACCCCCTGGATGAGCCAGAATGTGCCGGGTAAGAAATATTACTTTCTCATCAACGATGGGGGCACGATAGGCAACTACCTGAACAAAGGGTTGAACGTGCAGATCGTGAATCCGGATGCGAATACCATTCAGATTTCTTTTACTGACTTCAATCCTGTAAAGGCTCAAGCTATTGTGAATAAAGTAGATACGGTGTATCTGCGGGAAAAGCTAGCGCAGAAGCAGGAGGCTACGCAACGGCAGCTCAGGTTCTTGGATACGCAGCTCATCGAGAACAAAGACAGCTTGCAGGGCGCGGAGGAAAACCTGAAGCGTTTCTCCCGTCAGAACAAGACCTACGACGTTCGTTCCGACATGTCTGCTATTACAAGTAAGCTGGTGGAGCAAGAAAAGGCGCGCTTACAGCTGGAGCAGCAGGCAGATCTGTTAGATGAGATTGCCGCTCTCATCGAGCAGGATCAGATAACCAGCAACGAGGAAGCGAGCATCGCGGAAAGCATTCCGGGGCTGAACCGCTTAGGTGACGAGCAAATTGCGCAGCAGGTGACCAAGCTGAATGACTTGCAGTGGAACTTGCGGCGCGTGCTGCGCTCCTACCAGCCAACAACCTTCACGGTGCAGCAGCTACAAGCCGATCTGAGGTTAGCCAAGAACAGCACCCGACGCTTGATTCAACGGAGTCGGCGCTTGTTGCAGCAGCAGCTCAACGACATGAACCGGGAGCGAGATGCCTTGAACGCGCAGTTGCAACAGTTGCCGGAAATAGCAACCCAGCAAACCCGGTTGCAGCGGCCTTACAACCTGTATGAGAAGACTTACCTCATGCTGCTGGATAAGAAAATGGAGTTCAGCATCGCCAAGGCAGGCGCCACCGCCGACTTCCAGATCCTTTCTCCCGCCAGCGGGCCTAGTGCGCCTATAGCGCCTGTCCGAATGATGGTTTATGCCATTGGCTTGGCCGCTGGTATTATGCTAGGACTAGGAGTGATAGCCGTGCGGTATTTCATGCACAATACTGTCACTAGCGTGCGTGAGCTGGAACGGTCTACCACGGCGTCGGTGCTGGGCGTGATTCCGACCTACGACAAAGAAAAGATGAGCGTCTCGAAGCTCGTCGTAGATAGAAGCCCAAAATCGGCTATTTCGGAATCTATCCGCTCAATTCGTACCAACCTGGACTTTATTAGTTCGGCCAAGAAGAAGCGGCTGATTTCGATTACTTCCACGATTTCCGGCGAAGGGAAAACCTTCGTGACGGTAAACCTAGGTGGCATCATTGCGCTTTCCGGTCAGCGAGTCGTTATTCTGGATCTGGACATGCGCAAGCCCAAGGTGAACCTAGCTTTTGGCGCCGAAAACGTGAAAGGCGTCAGTACCATTCTGATCGACAAGCATTCCATTCAGGAGTGTATTCAGCACACGACCATTCCTTCGCTGGATTTCATCTCAGCCGGGCCAACGCCCCCGAACCCATCAGAGCTGATTCTGAATGCGCGCTTCGATGAAATGCTGACCGAGCTGTACCAGGATTACGACGTTATCCTGATTGATACACCGCCGGTGGGCTTAGTCACGGATGGTATTCTGATTATGCGCAAAGCCGATATTCCGATCTATATCGTGCGGGCGAACTACTCGAAGAAGGCTTTCCTGAAGAATATCAACAAGCTTATTCGGGCCAACAACTTCACCCGGCTTTCTACCATTCTCAACGATGCTCAGGCGAGTGGCCTTTATGGCTACGGTTATGGCTACGGCTATGGCTACGGCTACGGGCAGGGTTATTACGACGAAGTCAAGCCTGCCGAGGGATTAGTGCAACGTTTGAAGAAGCAATTCTCGTAGTTGCTTAGAATTTCCGCCCTTCTTACTCCCACCCACCCGCTTTCTGTTTGATTTATGGGGTCATTCCTGCAAAGGATTTTTGGCCGGTCGCTCGCATCTGTAGCGCCCGTGCCGGATCTGGCTGCCTTGGAGGTAGATATGCATTCGCACCTGCTGCCTGGCTTGGATGATGGCGCCGAAGCCTTGGAGCAATCGGTGGAGCTGGTGCGGGCTATGCAAGAGCTAGGGTATCGTAAGCTGGTGATGACGCCCCACGTAATGGGCGATTTTTATAAAAACACGCCGGCTGCTATTCAGGCGGCGCTGGTGGGCCTGCGCGAAGCTGTAGCTATCGCCGGTATCACGGATATAGAGCTGGCTTGCGCGGCGGAGTACTACTTGGACGAATGGTTTGTGCAAAAGCTGGAAAATGGGGAGGAATTGCTCTCGTTCGGCGGCGCCAAGCGCTACGTACTAATTGAGACTTCCTACATTAATGAGCCCTTCAACTTCCAGGAAATCATCTTTCAGCTGAAGTCGGCGGGCTACCAGCCGGTGCTGGCGCACCCGGAGCGCTACACGTTTCTCTACGACAACTTCCCGGCGCTGGAGAAGATGCGCGCCAACGACATCTTGCTGCAAGTCAACCTGAACTCGTTGGCCGGCTATTATTCGCGAGGCGCCAAGCGCGTGGCGGAGAAGCTGATTGATGCTGGCCTGGTGGATTTGCTGGGCACTGACGCACACAATCTTAAGCATACGGCCACGCTGCGCGAAAAAGTGTTATCAGCTGAGTATCTGCGCAAAGCGTTGGCGCTGCCTCTGCTTAATAGTTCGTTGTAGTAGCGGCTGCCTGTTAGCACCTAGCTAAGAATTGCTGATTCCTGCTTACCTATGTTGAGCGCCTAAGTACTGCGCACCAGCAACCACGCACGAATACAATCAAGTACGAACGATGATTTTTGTTACAGGCGGCAGCGGACTACTTGGAAGCTTCTTGTTGTCGGCGCTGCTCGCACAGGGCCACAAAGTGCGGGGCCTGTACCGCCAACGGGTTCCGGCTATTCCAGCGAGTGAAAACCTGGAGTGGATAGAAGGTGACCTGCGCGATACGGTGCTGCTGCGCCAGGCGCTGGTAGGCGTTACGCACGTTTTTCATTGCGCCGGCCTGGTCTCGTATGCGCCTCAGGATGAGCAGGCACTACAGCAAACCAACGTGGAAGGCACCATGGCCGTGGTCGATGCTTGTCTGGAGCGGCCGGGCCTGCGGCTCTGCCATGTTTCGTCGGTGGCGGCCCTGGGCCGACCAAGCGGAGAGCCGGAAACCGCGGTGCCCGGACCAATAACCCTGAATGAGGATGCCAAGTGGGACCTAGGTGCCGAGCATCCGGCCTATGCTACGTCGAAATACCTGGCCGAGCTGGAAGTGTGGCGGGGCGTTTCGGAAGGGTTAGCGGCCGTCATCGTGAATCCGTCGGTGATTCTGGGACCTGCCGATTGGGAGCGGAGCAGCACCCGACTTTTTCACTACGCGTACCAGGAACACGCTTTTTACACGCCCAACACCCTGAACCTGGTGGACGTGCGCGACGTCGTGGAAGCCATGCTGCGCCTGACGCTGCAAACTAACATTAGTGGCCAGCGCTACATTCTGAACGCTGGCGCTTTACCTCTGCAAGAGTTCCTAGGTCAGGCGGCGGCCTGCTTTCATAAGAAGCCGCCCACAGTGGCCGTGCCCGAGTGGGCGGCGGAGTTGATCTGGCGCTTCGAGCACGTACGGTCTGTGCTGACAAATGTCCGGCCGCTCATCACCAAAGACACGGCCCGTGCCGGCCGCCGGGCTACCATTTACGACACCCAAAAAGTACAAGCCGCGACCAACCTAGCTTTCCGGCCACTGGCCGAAACAATTGAATGGTGCTGCGCGGGCCTGCAACCGAACTAGTGATGCTCCGGTTCGGTTGTTGTATCTTAGGCCGTACTTCTATAATATTAGAAGTACGCTTGATAACACCCGTGATGCCTGCCGTTTTGGCGGCCTTGCGCTGATTGTAGCCGAATGAGAATGAACGACAATTTTGAGGATCGGGACGAGGTGCTGAATAGCGTGCGCCGTTTTGAACGCATGGTTGCCAGCAACGAAACCGTGTTTTTTGATCTGGCCGATTTTGAAAACATCATCGACCACTATACCACTAATACGCAGTACGAAAAGGCCTTACAAGCTTGTGAAGCCGCTATTGCGCAGTACCCGTTCAGCACCGAGCTACTCATCGACCGCTCGCAGGTGCTGGCGATGAAAGGAGAGTATACGGCCGCTGCTCAGCAGATTGAGGACGTGGCCCACCTCGACCCCACGAACCCGGATGTGGCCGTTACGCGGGGCATTATTGCCACGCAGCGCGGGGAATTCGAGAAAGCAGTGGCATTCTTTCTGGATGCGGCCGCCCACTCGCCCGACCGTGACGATATTTACTTCAACCTAGGTCTGGCTTACCAAAGTTGGCAGAAGTATAAGAGCGCTGCCAAATATTATAAAATGAGCCTGCGCCTGAACGCCGAAAACGAAGTGGCCGTGAATGAGCTGCTCTACTGCCTGGAAGTTTCGGGACGGCTGGAGCAGAACATCGATTTCTTCAAGCGCTTCACCGACGACGATCCGTATTCGGCGCCGGCCTGGTACAACCTAGGTCAGGCGTATTATCGGCTGGAAAAGTACGACGATGCCGTTGCGGCCTTTGAGTACGCTATTCTGATCGACGCCAAGTTCTACGATGCGCATGCTTTTCTGGCGAGCACCTACGTGAGCCAGGAAAAGTACGAGGAAGCCATCAAGGAATTTCACCTCAGCTACGACGAGAAGCACCCAACGGCCGAAGCATTCTGCAACATCGGGGAGTGCTACGAAAAGCTAGGTGACTGGAATCAGTCGCGCCGTAACTACCAGCGAGCCATCGACATAGATGCTACGCTGGACGAGGCTTGGTTCGGAATTGGCGTTATCCTGAATGCGCAGGAGCGTTGGTTTGAAGCCATTCACTTCTTCCGCAAAGCCGTTACGCTGTACGAAGAAAGCCTGGAATACTGGCTGGCCCTGGCCGCCGCCGAGTACCAAGTGGGCAACGTGGTAAGCTCGCTGGAATGCTACGAGCGCGCCGCCCAGGTAGCCCCCGATAACAAGGATGTCTGGCTCAACTGGAGCATTATTCTCTACGAGCAGGGCAACTACGATGGCGCTATTGATTTGATGCGTAACGCGGTAGAAGTGCAGCCGAATGAGGCTGAGCTATACTACCGCTTGTGCGCGTATCTGCTGGCAGCGGGCCGTTACCGGGAGGCGTACTACTACCTGGAAAACGCTCTGACGCTGGACTTCAGCAAGCACCGGCTACTATTCGAGTACTTCCCGGAGCTAGAGTCGCAACGTGCGCTAACGCGGCTTATCGAGCAATATCGCAAGTAAGAATTTCAGGGCCTTCGCTACTTGGGGTCGTGGGAAGCTGGTTCGTTCTGCTTGCGTGCAGAGCGGCACCTAGGTTCCCACGACCCCAAGCTACTTTTCGAGCGGTTATAAAATTCGGGCGTACTTTTGGGTCTGGCATTCGATCAATTCAAGAACCAAGCCTCTCAGTACCTAACACCCCACGTATGAATTATCACCTCAACGACCTGCCCGAACGTACCAGCAAGCCCCGCGAACAGGGCTATACGATGGTGATGGACAAGGGCTTAAGCATCCGTGAAACCGAAGATTTTCTGGAAGTAGGCGCACCCTACGCTGATATCGTAAAGCTAGGTTGGGCTACCTCCTACGTAACGCCTAATCTGAAGCGCAAGCTGGAAGTGTACAAGGCAGCTGGCGTACCCGTGTACTTCGGCGGCACGTTGTTCGAGGCGTTCATCATCCGGAACCAGTTCGACGACTATCGGCGGCTGCTTTCCGAATTTGGAATGGAGTACGCGGAAGTATCGGATGGCTCGCTGGACCTGAACCACGACCAGAAACTGGAGTACATCCGGACCTTGTCGAAGGAGGTGAAGGTGTTGTCGGAGGTAGGCTCGAAAGATGCGGAAAAGATCATCCCACCCTACAAGTGGATTTCGCAGATGCAGACTGAGCTGGAAGCCGGGGCCATCAAGGTAATCGGGGAGGCCCGTGAGGCCGGCAACGTTGGCTTGTTCCGGAGCACCGGTGAGGTGCGCTCGGGCCTCGTGGAAGAAATTCTGACCAAGGTGCCGGTGGAGAAAATCCTGTGGGAAGCCCCGCAAAAAGCGCAGCAAGTGTGGTTTATTAAGCTGCTAGGGGCCAACGTAAACCTAGGTAACATTGCGCCCAATGAAGTGGTAAGCCTGGAAACTATCCGTCTGGGCCTGCGCGGCGACACGTTCACGCACTTCCTGGACATGGACAACGTGGATGAGATGTTCAAGCCTGCCAAGCCTACCGGCAAACCCGGTACTTCGATGCCCCGCGGGTAAGAGGATCTTCATCAGAATAAAACAAAAAGAGCTACTGCGCCAGCAGTAGCTCTTTTTGTTTGTGCTTGAGCTAGGCAGACAATAGGAAAAAACAATGATCAATGGAATATTTACAATAAATCCTGCTAAATTTTAAAAACAGATATACTTTATAAAGACTATTTCGTACGTTTATTCTGTTCAGACCATCACCTAACTCTATTAGTATGAAGCACTTGCTACTCTCCCTAGGAATTTCACTGCTTGGCCTGCCAGCGTATGCGCAGTTTACGCAGACGTTCACCGGCGCACTGATGCTCACCGACCCCGCTATTCCGGGTGACCGGCTGTTTCGCGACGCTGTGCCTTCTGCTTGTGGCACAAACAAGGCCTATCCAGGCACATCGGCGGGCTCTACGGGTGTCCACTACGACACATACACGATCAGAAACGCCAGCACGACTACTACGTCGTGCGTTACGGTTACGCTCACATCGGCCTGCTCGGAAAGCACGACTAACGCCCTCATCTTTGGCTCGGCTTACACAACCAGCTTCGTGCCTACCAACCTGGCTACCAACTACAAGGGTGATATGGGCAGCAGCCCGGTAGGAGCAACTTCGACGCCAATGGGAATCAATCTGACACCTGGCCAAACCGTGGTATTGGTAGTAAGCGGCGTAACAGCAACCTCTACGTGCAGCTCGTATACGTTGTCCGTCAACTCGACCACCGTGCTGCCGGTTAGCAAAAACATTGAGGCAAAAGTTGCGCTGGCAGCTTACCCCAATCCGGTGCAGGATGTACTACATATCGAGGCTGCTAAGTCCGGTACGTACACGCTCTACAACGCAACGGGTAAGGCCGTGAAGAAGCTCACCGAAGGCGAAGTTTCGGTGCGGGATCTGCCCGCGGGCGTGTACATGCTTCAGCAGAACGAAACGCAGGTAATGAAGCGCATTGTGAAGCTCTAAAACCTAGGTAAGCGTATCTAATTCTGACGTCCTGTTGCTCGGATATCTCTCTGAGCGGCAGGACGTCTGTTTGTGTGTGCTCAAGCAGTTGCGTAATCTGGCAACGGCCTAACTTAACCATAATCAAGTCCGTACAGCAGCAAAGCAGCTCATCAATTTGCTGCTTTTCCTGACTATGAAACGGACTTTCTCTTATTGCGCTTTCCTACTTCTGGCTGCTTGTAGCGGTCCTTCCAAAAAGGAAAAAGAAGAAGCGGCGGCTACCAACCCCGCCAAAACCATTGAAACCCCCGATGCGCAGGCCGTGCATCTGCCGGTGCCCTACGAAACAAAGTCGGTAACGAACCGCGTCAAAATTGTGGATTGGCCGGCTGGCAAAACGCCGGTTGTGCCTGCCGGTTTTAAAGTAGAAGAGTACGCCCGCGACCTGGACAGCCCGCGCTGGATGTACGTGCTGCCGAACGGCGACGTGCTGGTGGCCGAAGCCAATACGGTACCGACTACGGCCGTTAAGGAAACCATTGTGACGCTGAAGCTGGACCCGTCGAAGGCTTCGAGGGCCACCAGCGCCGACCGCATCACGCTGTTCCGCGACACGAACAAAGACGGCAAGCCTGATGTGCGCGAAACCTTCCTGGCGCACCTAGATCAGCCGCTCGGAATGCTGGCAATCGGCAATAATTTTTATGTAGCCAATACGGATGGCGTCATGCGCTTTCCCTATCAGCCGGGCCAAACGAAAATCACGGGCCACGGCAAGCAGATTCTGGATCTGCCCCGCGGCGGCTATAATAATCACTGGACGCGCAACCTGCTGGCAAGCCCCGATAATGCCAAGATCTACGTGACGGTGGGCTCAGGTAGCAACGTGATGGAGCATGGCCCGGTGAACGAAGCCCGCCGCGCTGATATCCTGCAAATCAACCCCGATGGCACGGGTGAGAAGGTCTACGCCAGCGGCTTGCGCAACCCCGTCGGGATAGATTGGCAGCCGGGTACCCAAACGTTGTGGGCCGCCGTGAACGAGCGTGACGAGCTAGGTGACGAGCTGGTGCCCGACTACCTGACCAGCGTGAAGGAAGGCGGCTTTTACGGCTGGCCTTACTCATATTATGGCCAGAACGAAGACCCGCGCCGCAAGGGCGAACGGCCCGATCTGGTGAAAAAAGCCATTGTGCCCGACGTGCCCCTGGGGGCGCACACCGCTTCGTTGGGGCTAGCTTTTTACACCAAAGATGCCTTCCCGGCCAAGTACCACAACGGCGCTTTCGTGGGGCAGCATGGTTCCTGGAACCGCTCTACTTTTTCGGGCTACAAAGTGGTGTTTGTGCCCTTTGAGAACGGGAAGCCCGGCAAGCCGGAAGATTTCATGACCGGCTTCCTGGCTGGCGGCGACTCGAAAGAAGCCTACGGCCGCCCGGTGGGCGTGCTAGCTCTGCCCGACGGCTCGCTGCTCGTGGCCGACGACGCCGGCAACCGCGTGTGGCGCGTGAGTGCTATTTGATTCGTTGATGAGTTGATTTGCTAACACAGAAATTGGCAAAAGTCAATACGAATCTATTTCGCTTTAGCAACTCGTCAGCATATCAACTCCTTAGCAAACCAAACTAATGTGATGCAACAGGCTGCCCTTTCCCGGCAGCCTGTTTTCTTTGTGGGATATTTGCCGGCTACGATCTACTCGTTTTCCTCACTTATTTCATTCAATGGAGCTAATCAAGCATTTTCTCGACATCATTCTGCACCTTGACGTGCACCTAAAGTTGCTCGTTGGTGAGTATGGCAACCTAATTTATTTGATTCTGTTCCTGATCATCTTCACCGAAACGGGTGTAGTGGTGTTGCCATTCCTGCCCGGCGATTCACTGCTGTTCGTGGCGGGTACGTTAGCGGCCCAGCCTGCACCTTCCGGTGAAGGCACGTTGCTAAACATTTTTTACCTGATTCCACTGCTGTTTCTTGCTGCTTTTATTGGCGACAATCTCAACTACTTTGTCGGCGACTATCTGGGGCCGCGTGTATTTCGAGAAGATTTTAAGTTTCTGAAGCGCAAGTATTTGGAGCAGACGCAGGCCTTTTATGCCAAGCATGGAGGCAAGACAATCATCATGGCTCGCTTTATCCCTATCGTGCGCACGTTTGCACCTTTTGTAGCAGGAGTAGGCACCATGAAGTATAGCTATTTCATCAGCTATAGTGTCCTCGGCGCCTTGCTATGGGTTATATCGCTGACCTTAGCGGGTTTTTTTCTGGGTAATTTTCCATGGGTACAGCATAATTTTACCTATGTTATCTATGGTATTATTCTTTTCTCAGTATTGCCTCCATTGTTTCAGTATTTGAAGCAAAAGCTGAGCAGCAGCCCTTCGGAAGCCTAGTCGGTGCCCGATACTAATTTCATCAAAACCGCCCCGCGTAATTGACCGGGGCGGTTTTTTTTGTTGCTTTAAGCTAGAATTAGCGGCGCTAGCCCCAGCATATGAGAGAATTCGGTCTTATTGGAAAATCCTTAGGTCATTCGTTTTCGCAGACGTATTTCACCCAAAAGTTTCAGAACCTGGATCTGACCGACTGCTCCTACGAGCTGTTTGAGCTGCCCGCCATTGCGGAGCTACCGGCGCTGCTGGCGAGTCGCCCGAACCTAGCGGGCTTGAACGTAACTATTCCGTACAAGGAGCAGGTATGGCCGTACCTGAGTGAAGTGGCGCCCTCAGCGGCTCGCGTGGGCGCCGTGAATGTGATTGAAGTAACCGAGGACGGCCGCTACATTGGGCACAATACCGACTATGTTGGCTTCAAGGAGTCGCTGGAGCGATTTTATCCGCACCGCAGCGAAAACGCGGCGGCTTTAATTTTGGGTACCGGCGGCGCTTCCAAAGCCGTGGAAGTAGCATTGCGGGACCTAGGTATTCGCTACTGGGTAGTGTCGCGCAACCCAATGGGCAGCGGCCTCACCTACGACGACCTGACGCCGGCCCTGGTAGGAGGGCACTCCCTGATCATCAACGCCACGCCGCTCGGCACCTACCCGCGGGTAGAGGAAAGCCCGGCGCTGCCGTACGCCGTTCTCTCGTCGCAGCACTACCTCTATGACTTGGTGTACAATCCCAGCGAAACCGAGTTCCTGCGCAAGGGCCTAGAAGCCGGTGCCCACACCCTCAATGGCTTTGAAATGCTCTGCCTACAAGCCGAAGCCGCCTGGAGGATTTGGAATAAAGAGTAACGGCTTTTGCTCCGTTACTCCTTTAAACGACAACAGCCACCCGTTGCGGGGTGGCTGTCGAAGGTTGCAAAAGGCGCGCAGGTAAAATTCTATTAACTCTCTATTTAGCAGCTAGCTTGCTGGCAATTTCGGCGGTATGACGGCCCTGGAAGAACGCGCCTTCCAGCTCGTTGGGGCTAGGTTGCCGCTCGCCCTGACCACCAGCTACGGTGCTGGCGCCGTAAGGCGTGCCGCCCGTTACTTCCTCGTGGCCCATCTGGCCCTGCCATGCGTAGGGCAGGCCCACTACTACAAAGCCGTGATGGAATAGCTCGGTGTGGAAGGAGCGAATGGTCGTTTCCTGTCCTCCGTGCTGAGTGGCGGTACTTACAAATACACTGCCTACTTTTCCGACCAGCGCACCCGTCGCCCACAAGCCGCCGGTGCTGTCCATAAAGGCCTGCATCTGGCCGCACAAGTTGCCGTAGCGCGTTGGAGTGCCGAAGATAATGGCATCGTACTCCGTCAGCTCGGCGGGCGAAACTACTGGGATATGCGCGAAAGCCTGCTGCGCGCCGGTAGCCCCGGTTTTGTCCAGCACCTCTTGCGGGAGAGTTTCCGGCACGCGCTTGATTACTACTTCATTATTAGGTACTTGTCGGGCTCCCTCTGCCACGGCTTCCGCCATTTTGTAGATGTGGCCATACGTGGAGTAAAACAGCACTAATGTTTTCATAGGATGAGCTTGGAGGTGAAAGTGAAATAGAAACTTTCTCGCCGTGTACGAATGGCTGAGCCGTGATGACGATGCAAATGTATGTATATACATTTAATGTACAAACATATTTTATAAATCTTTGTGCCTGAGCAAGCCTAGGTGGTAGCCTGAAGCTAGCTTTGCTGTTGGAGTGAGAAAGAAGAAGTAGTTGAGTAAGCATCAACTGAAGCCTTCGGAAAAAATCTGCGTGGCCAGTGCAACCTTTCCCGGCCGTGCCGGGCTCTTCCTGCCAAAGCCCAATGACCTAGCCATTTACTTGTGACTTTGATCTATCTAGCCGATCAGCGTATGCAGCAAAACTATCGGAGGAGAAAACCAGCCGGCCAGCAGTTCATTCCTGACTTAAACCACGGAGCCGGTCCGCAGCACCGGTCGTTGCGATGAGCGCGCCACTACCCGCCCTGAACACTATCGGCGGGCTGCGCCGGCTGTTGTCGCGCGACAGCGAGCCGACTGCTGCGGCTACCGGATCCATCGTTTCTTCGTCTGCTACCGTGCGCCAGCTTACTCCCTCATCCCCACTCAGCGAGGCCGAACTAATAGAGGGCTGCCTCGCCGGAAGCCGGGCCATGCAGAAGCAGCTATACGAGCGCTTTGCCGGGCGAATGATGGCCGTGTGCCTGCGCTATGCCCAGACTACGTTCGAGGCCGAAGATGTGCTACAGGAAGGCTTCGTGACGGTTTTCTCGAAGCTGAGCAGCTTCCGGCGCGAGTGCCCGCTGGAATTCTGGATCCGGCGCATCATGGTGAATGCGGCCCTGCGGCAGCACCGCCGCAACACGCCCCTGGTAGCCATGAGCGAGGGTGAGTACCCGGTCGATTTGCAGGATGAGGAGTTTACGCTCTCCAATTACGCGTTTGAGGAGTTGCTGGCGATGGTGCAGGATCTGGCGCCGCGCTACCGCATGGTGTTCAACCTGTTTGCCATCGAAGGCTACGGCCACAAGGAAATCGGCGAGCTGCTCGGCATTTCCGAAGGCACCAGCAAGTCGCAGTTTGCCCGGGCCCGGGCTATTTTAAAAACAAAATTAGAGCGCCTCGACGCGCATCGTACTAATGGAACCTTCCGCTAACCAACCGTCTGCTGATCAGCCAAAAGGCGACTTGGAACACCTGTTCCGCCAGAAGTTTGCCGACGCTGAGGTGATGCCCCGACGCAACGTGTGGGAGCAGATAGATCATGAGCTGCTGGTGCAGCAGAACGAAACGTACCGGCGCCGCCTCGGGCAGCACCGCTGGCTGGCCGCGGCTTGTCTGTTGCTGCTGATGGCGGCCGGTCTGTGGATGTTGAAACCTGGCTTCCGGCACGAAGCTGCAACGCCTTCCGTGGCTCAGCAGGCTGCGAGCAGTGAGACCGGACAGGGAAACTCCGCAACTGCTGCCACGGCTGATGCCGCGCTGGCTGCGCAAGTGCGTCCCGATGCGGTATCAGCTACTGCTGCTCCGGCAAACCAGGCATTAGCAATATCGGCTGGCGCTACTTCGCCGGTGGCTGCCGACGCCGACGAACCTAGGTTTGACGCTCCTGCGAACTTGGCCGATGAGTCAGCTGCGCTGGCGTTCAGCTCAGGAGCTAACCGTTTCTACAGCGGCTCGGTGGACCTAGGTTCACGGGCGCAAGCTCCTGCATTTGCCCGCCACGCTGCGCTGGGTGGCTACACCAGTGGCTTCCGCGCCGACGAGCCAGCCCAATCCCACAGCTTGCTGCCCGAGCTGCTGCTGAGCAGAATGGCAAGCCTGCTCGGTGCCGCGAGCGGAAGCAGCGCCCCCCAGCAGTTGCCACTAGATACGTTGCACAAAGCCACCCTGCCAGCCGGTCCGCCAATGCTGGCGCTGCAAGACGTAGAGCCGGAACCGAAGCCTCGCTCCGCTGGTCGGCTGTGGCGCCTGAGCGCCAGCGTAGCGGCGGCGGCGTACAACCCCAACATCAACTTCAGCCGCAGTGGCAACATCTCTAATGGATTAGCCTATTCGGCGGGGCCGATGGATTTTCAGAACGTGAAGAACGCCAGCCAGGCAGCGCTCTACGAGCAGGCCGCTACCGAGTACCGGCAGCACCTGGAGTCGCGGCCCGGCCTGCGCGGAAAGCTAGGTATTGCACGGCCGCTGGGTAAGCGCTGGGAGCTAGCTACCGGCGTGGAGGTGGCGCAACTAGCGGCTGTCTCGCAGTTCAACGTTGTTACGGCCGCCTACTCGCGCTCCGCTAACGCGTTTACGGGTAGCAATGCTGCTTATAGTCAAAGCCTTACATCCAATGCTAATAGTTTTCAAGGCGGCACGACTGCCACGCGCTACCGTTATACCTCGGCGGGCGTGCCGGTAAGTGTGCGGTACGGCTCGCCCAAAAATGGCCTTTCGCTCTACGCCAGCCTGGGCGCAGCCGTGAACGTGCTGCTGGGCAGCCGCGTGGAGGTGGCAGGTGCTTCGGAAGCTACGCGCACCTACTCGGTAAGCTCCTCCGATTCGCCGTACCGGAAGGTGCTGGCCTCGTTGCGCGGCGGAGCCGGCGCCCGCTACCGCGCCCCCGACGGCCAATGGAGCGTGCTGGTTGGACCGGAGGCAGAGCTAGGTCTGACAACGCTGAATGCCGATCCGGCGCAGCGCTTCCTCAAACGGTCGCGGCCGTACTCGGTGGGGCTGGCTACGAGCGTGGAGTTCGGCGGCGGCAAACAAGCGGTAAGCCGGTAGTTTTAGATGACGCTTATGAAACTTCGTTATTATCTGCTAAGTGTTATCCTAGGTTTTTCGGCATGTTCAAAAAGCACGTCGGATGAAGTAGGCGGCAGCGGCTGCATTGAGCAGGTAGCCGTTGCACCGACGGAGCATGAAATAAGCGCAGCCAACTACACGAAGGCGACCAGCTTATTTCAGCAAAACAACATTTCGCTTACCAACCTGCGAATCACGCGCTTTCTGGAAGACGATATTGTTCTGAACGGCGTGACTAATCATCACGTGAATGTGTCGGTTACGCAGTACCAAAACACCCTGCCTTTCTTCACCGGCACGATCATCTACGCCTTCAAAAACGGCCGCTTAAACTTTACAGGCGGTGAGAAGCTGACCACTGACATCAGTGCGACGCCTACGCTGTCGTTGGCGGCCGTCCGGTCGTTGTATTTCGATGAATTCAGAAAGTACAGCCAGCAGGGTTCCTATCTGAAAGTAGAAGACTTCCTCAATAAGTGCCTGACGGCGGAGCTAGGTTACTACAACTATCGGGGCGTTGGTATGCCCAACAAGACGGTGCGAGCCTGGCATATTTTGCCAAAAGGCAAGAGCTACCCGGAAGCGTATATCGCTGATAGTGATGGTAGCACGATCTACTTCTTTGATGGGGTGGTAAGTGCTGGGCCGAAATAGCAGGCTTTTTTGCCGTGAATCCGCAGTAGAGGCTTACTCAGCAGTAACCCTCATTATTAAAATAAGTCAGAAGAACACTGGCCGTGAAGGAAGACGGACGTTGTTAAACGCACTATCACCTATTTACCTTCTAACTCAAGCTCTCATGCGTCACAACTATTTCTTGGTGTTAGTACTGCTCCTGTTTACGCTGGTAAGCTGCCAGAAAAATACTGTAGAGCCGAAAGAGGAGGCTAAGTTTGTGCCGGGCGAGCTGGCGATAGGCACGCGGGAAACCGCTACAGTAGCGCAAACTTGTCAACTGCTTAACAGCTATAATCTGTCTATTCTCTCCGTTTCGGTGCCGCATTATGTTTCTACGCTGCCCCTCGATAGCCTGAAGTATGTTGAGCGCATCCTGAACACCAAACCTTACATCAACGGCGACGGGTGGAGTGCCAAGGTCTTACCGAATAATCAAAATAACACCCTGTTTACCAATTTGCGCTTGATGAACATGTCCTTGGCTAATCAGCAGGATTGGCTAGCTACCATGCAGCAGTTGCGCTTACAAGAACAGCCTCAGCTATATACCTCATACCTGTTGAAAGTGCCGGTAGGGGAGGAAAAGAAATGGTTGGCCGAACTCCAGCAGCAAAGCATTGTGCGTTGGGTAGAGCTGAATTATTACGTGGACATTCAACTGCATAGGTAGACCAAACGCTAAATACCAGAAGAAGCTCGGTTTCAACCGGGCTTTTTTATTTCTGCGGAAACCACTGTTAGCTGAACGGGGTTATCATAGGCTGGCTATTTTGCCAACTAAAAGCTAGCTCAGCTAACTTTATCCCTGCATGGAATATCAACTAACCTCGGAGTTCAAACCCACTGGCGACCAGCCCCAAGCCATTGCGCAGCTGCTGCAAGGCATCAACAATGGCGAGCCGGCGCAGGTGCTGCTCGGCGCGACGGGCACGGGTAAAACCTTCACCATGGCCAACGTCATTGCCCAGTCGGGCAAGCCGGCCCTGGTGCTGTGCCACAACAAAACCCTCGCGGCCCAGCTCTACGGCGAATTCAAGGCATTTTTCCCCAATAATGCCGTCGAGTACTACATCAGCTACTACGACTACTACCAGCCCGAGGCCTACATTGCCAGCACCGACGTTTTCATCGAGAAGGACCTAGCTATCAATGAAGAGATTGAGAAGTTGCGGCTGCACACGACTTCGTCGCTGATGAGCGGGCGGCGCGACGTGATTGTAGTGGCTTCGGTCTCATGTATTTACGGTATCGGCAACCCCGCGGAGTTTGGCAAGAACGTTATTTACCTGGCGCCGGGCCTGAAGTATTCGCGCAACAACCTGCTCTACCAGTTCGTGCAGATTTTGTACTCGCGGACGGAAGTAGAATTCACGCGCGGCACGTTCCGGGTGAAGGGCGACACGGTAGACATCTTCCCCGCCTACGCCGACTTTGCCTACCGCATCTACTTCTTCGGCGACGAAATCGAGAGCATCCAGAAGATTGACCCGGCCAGCGGCAAGAAGCTCGCCGACGAGCAAAACGGTGTGACGCTTTACCCCGCCAACCTCTTCGTAACGGGGAAAGATACTTTGCAGCAAGCCATCTATGAGATTCAGAATGACATGGTGGCCCAGCATGCCTATTTCGAAAAGGAGGGGCGCGACTCGGAGGCCAAGCGCATCATGGAGCGCACCGAGTTTGACCTGGAGATGATTCGGGAGCTAGGTTACTGCTCGGGCATCGAGAACTACTCGCGCTACTTCGACCGTCGCCAGCCCGGCGCCCGGCCGTTCTGTCTGCTCGACTACTTCCCCGACGACTACCTGATGGTGATTGACGAAAGCCACGCCACCATCCCGCAGATCCGGGCCATGTGGGGCGGCGACCGCAGCCGCAAAACGGCGCTGGTGGAATACGGTTTCCGCTTGCCTTCGGCCATGGACAACCGACCGCTGACGTTCAACGAGTTCGAGAGCATGTTCCGGCAGGCCGTGTACGTGTCGGCCACGCCATCTGACTACGAGCTGACCCAGGCTGCGGGGGTCGTGGTGGAGCAGATTATCCGTCCGACTGGCCTGCTTGACCCGGAAATCGACATTCGGCCCAGCGTGAACCAGATTGACGACCTGCTCGACGAAGTGGATGAGCGGGTAAAGATGGGCGACCGGGTACTGGTGACCACGCTTACCAAGCGCATGGCCGAAGAACTGAGCAAGTACATGGACCGCTTGGGTATCAAGGTCGAATACGTGCACAGTGAGGTGAAATCCCTCGACCGGGTGGAGATTCTGCGGCGCTTGCGCCTCGGTGAAATCGACGTGCTGATTGGGGTAAACCTGCTACGCGAAGGTCTTGACTTGCCGGAAGTTAGCTTAGTGGCTATTCTGGACGCCGACAAGGAAGGCTTCCTGCGCGACCAGCGCAGCCTGATTCAGACGATGGGCCGCGCCGCCCGGAATGACCACGGCAAAGTGATTATGTACGCCGACCGCATGACCGGCTCCATGCAGCGCGCCATCGACGAGACGAACCGCCGCCGTGCCGTGCAGATGGCCTACAACGAAGCCCACGGCATCACGCCGCGCACCGTGAAGAAGTCGCGCGAGGCGATTATGGGGCAAACTTCGGTGGCCGACATGCGCAAGATCGATCCGCAGGCGTACGTCAGCCCCGAAGCATCAGGCGATACGATGACCCTAGCCGCCGAGCCCATCATCTCCACGATGAACCGGGCCGAGCTGGAAAAGGTCATCAAGAAGACCGAGAAGCTGATGGAAGGCGCCGCCAAAGACCTCGACTTCCTGCAAGCCGCCAAGTACCGCGACGAGCTAGCTCAGCTTCGCCAGATGCTGAAGTCGAAGCGGGATTAGCAGCTGGTTTTATTGGTATACTAAAATGGGGTATCGTGCTCCGGGATTGAGTGTCAACTTATCCTGGGAGCATGGTACCCCTTTTTGTGATGCTGGTAAGCCGTTGATCTTTCTACAGAATAAACTGGACAATCCGAGTCATTCTGCTAGCTTTAGTCCCGAATCTGGTTAATGTAAGTAGTTGACTTACCGTTGTCTATGTATACTCCGCCTCCCGCGCACCATGAGCAACGATACGGCGAAGATCTTGCCTTGTGGCAAGCCTTTCGGGCGGGGCAGCGCGAGGCGTTGGGAGTGTTGTTCGACCGCTACGCGCAACAGCTTTTCGCCTACGGACACCAGCTGGTGAGTGACCCGGAAATGGTGAAAGATGCCATCCAGACGGTATTCGTGCACCTATGGATGTGGCGCGCAAACCTAGGGGAGGTAGTCACGGTGAAGTTTTACCTGTACCGCAGCCTGAAACGGGAGCTGCTCAAAACAGCGGCAGCACCTAGGTTGCGCCTAGAAAAGATGGAGGCGTACGAGCCCTCCATTGAGCAGCAGCTGGTAAAGGTTGAGGATGAGCACCACGTTGCCGCTAAGCTGAATTCTTCCCTTGAGCAGCTTTCAAGCCGGGAGAAGGAGATTATCAACCTGAAGTATTTCAGCAACTTCAAGATTCGGGAAATTGCTGATTTGCTTCACCTTAGCGAGCAAACCGTTTCTAACTTATTGCACCGCGCCCTGAAAAAGCTGCGCAAGTCGGTGGTGCTTGGGCTGGTGTTTTGGCTGTGGCGTATTTGGGGTTAGGTTTCTGTCATTCCGAGCAGCGCGAGGAATCTGAATCAGCGACCTAGGTGATTGGCTCAGGTTCCTCGTCTCTGCTTGATGCGCAGAATGCTCGGAATGACAGGGGCTTAGAAAAAAAGTTAGGCCAAACGTGGTAGAAAAAAACAGGGGCTATCTCTTCTTTACTACCAACGCCTACTAGCCGCAACTCTGCGGCGGCGCGGTGCTTTCCGATGCCCGACTACCTTCACTTCGTCGCCGAAGACTTTGCGCAGGATGACTTTTTCGTCCGTTGGGTGCTGCTGCCCGATGCGGAAACGGAAACGTTTTGGCAGAATTGGCTGAGCACCTACGCATTCCGGCGGGACGAAGTGGAAGCGGCGCGCCACCTCGTGCTAGCCCTGCACCAGCTGCCGCAAGTGCGACTGGCAGCAGGCGAAAAGATGGCCTTGAAGCAGCGTATCTTCGACGAGATTGAGGCCCAGGAACAGACAGCTCAAGCGCCGGTTGTGCGCACGCTGCGACGAGCTACCTGGCAATGGGCGGCCGCGGTGCTGCTGCTCGGCTTGTTGGTGGGTGGCTGGCAGCTGTGGCAAGCGCGTCAGATCAAGCCTGCTATTTCTTACCTAGCTCAGGTGAAGGCACAAACAGCTGACTCGCTGAGAGAAGTAGCCAATAATACCAACGATACGCACCTGGTCGCGCTGCCCGATGGCAGCACCGTACTGCTGCGCCCGCGCAGCCGCCTGGCATTCCCGACGCGCTTTGAGGGGCTTAGCCGTACCGTTTACCTCGATGGCGCGGCGTTCTTCGAAGTGGCCAAAAATCCGAGCCGGCCTTTCTTCGTGAATACGGCCCACCTTGTCACGAAAGTGCTCGGTACCAGCTTTGAAGTGCAGGCTAGGTCAGCCGCGCCGCGCGTGGTAGTGACGGTGAAAACCGGCCGCGTGTCGGTGTACCCGCAGAACAGCGAAGGGGCGCTGGCCCAAAGCCGCACCCGCAAGCTGGAAGGCTTCGTGCTCGTGCCCAACCAGCAGGCCACTTACCGGCTTGCCGATCAGAAGCTGCTGCGGACGCTACTGCCACAGCCTAGCCTGCAAGCTGTCGCCAATCGTGCTGTTTTTGAATACATCGAAACGCCTCTGAGCGAAGTGTTTACGCAGCTGGAACAAGCCTACGGCGTGCATATCGTGTACGATGAAGCCGTGCTCGGCAACTGTCCGCTCACGGCGTCCTTCACTGATGAGCCGCTATTCGAAAAGCTAGGTCTGATCTGCAAAGCGGTGCAAGCCAACTACGAAGTGCTCGACGCGCAAATCGTAGTGACGGGCGCTGGTTGTAAATGATTTTTCGCTGCTGTTATGATGCCTTCCGCAAACGTTTGCTGCTGCTTATCCGGCTGAAAACCTAGCTGGTAGAGTAGCGCGGACTTTGTCGTCCGCGCCTGATTTCGCACGGGCGCGGACTACATAGGCCGCGCTACTAGTTGTCTTCCCTCCAAAACCTCCATACCGTATGTTCCAAAACCTACTCGACCAAAAGCGGCTCACGAAGCTGCTGTGGCTTTCCGCTCTGTTACTGGTGGTTGGTGTGTGTGGCGAGGTGGGCGCGACGCCTCGCTCCGCGCAGGATGCCATGAACCGGCGTATCAATCTGCAAATCAATAATCAGGAGTTGAAAACGGCGTTGCGCCAGATCAGCCAGCAGGCCGACGTGAAGTTTGTGTACAGCTCCCGCCTCATCAATACGCAGCAGAAAGTGACGCTGCAAGCCCGCGAGCAGCGCCTGGATGAAGTGCTGAACCAGCTGCTCACGCCGCTCAACCTAGCTTTCGAAGTGCTGCAAAACCAAGTGGTTATCAGCCGGGCCGAGACGATGGGCGCGGTGGCACCGCCCAGCACCTTGGAGGCGCACAACTCGCCGCTGCCGGTAGCCGTGACCGTGACGGGCCGCGTGACGCAGGCCAATGGCGAAGGGCTGCCCGGCGTGACGGTGCTGGTGAATGGAACCAGCAACGGCACCTCCACCGACGTCACCGGCAACTTCACCCTGGCCTTGCCCGAGGCCAACGCTACCCTGACAATTTCGGCCATCGGCTTTATCACGCAGGAGGTGCCGCTGCAAGGCCGCACTCAGGTCACGGTGGTGTTGCAAACAGATGTGAAATCCCTGGATGATGTGGTAGTCATCGGCTACACCACCCAGCGCAAAGCTGACCTAACCGGTGCCGTGTCGCAGATAAATCAGCGCGATATTGCCAACCTGCCGGTGACCAGCCCGAGCCAGATTTTGCAGGGCAAAGCGGCCGGCGTGACCATCACGCAGCAAACCGGCGCGCCGGGCGAAAACATTGCCGTGCGCATCCGTGGCATCGGCACCATCAACGATAACGACCCGCTCTACATCATCGACGGCGTGCCGACCAAGACCGGCATCAACCAGATTTCGCCTAATGATATTGAGAGCATCAACATTCTGAAGGACGCTTCTTCAGCGGCCATTTACGGCGCGCGGGCTTCAAATGGTGTAGTCATCATCACCACAAAGCGCGGCAAATCGGGCAAACCTAGGTTGAGCGTCAGTGCCTACGGTGGGGTGCAAACGGCTTCTAACCTGATCAAGATGGCCAACACCAGCCAGTACGTGGCGGCCTACAACGTGGCGGCGCAGAACGATGGTAGGGACCAGATTCCGGCGAATGTAGCCGCGACCTTGCCCAACGTGAACTGGCTGAAGGAAGTGCTCAAGCCCGCCCGGCAGTACAACGTGCAGATGGACGTGAGCGGCGGTAGTGAGAACTCACAATACATTGTGTCAGGAAGTTACCTCACGCAGGATGGCCTGATTAAGAACTCGTCTTTCGACCGCTACAACCTGCGTACGGCCGTGAACACGACGTTGTCGAAGTACGTGAAGGTGGGCACCAACGCTAACCTCTCGTACAACAAAACCCGGCAGGTAGGCACCTCCGGCGACGGTTTTGGCGACGGCAACCCTGGGGCTAGCATTGTGCGCTACGCGCTGTTTCGCACGCCGGGCACGCCGGTTTACAACGCGCAAGGCCAGTTCGTGGATCTGCCCCGGACTCCGGACGGCAACCTAGCTACTGGTTTTCTGGGCGACGGCATCAATCCCGTGGCCCTGGCTGACGCCGCCGACCGCAACTTCAACCGCTACTCGCTGCTGGGAAATGCCTACGTGGAAGTCACGCCCATCGAGCGCCTGCGCATCCGCTCCGATTTCGGCGCGACCTTCCTCATCACCGATTACAAGCAGTTTTTCAAGACGTTTGGCATCGACCGCTCCTTCAATTCGCCTGCCCAGCTGGCGCAGTCGAGCACCAAGGAATTCAACTACAACTGGACGAATACGGCCGTTTACGACCTGCCCATCGGCAACAGCACCTTTAGCTTTCTGCTTGGTACCGAAGCCATTAAGAACAATGTGGAGGCTATATCGGCTTCGCGCCGGGGCTACGTCGATCAGTCGTCTACATTCCAGTACCTCGACAGCGGCACGGGCGTGCAGCAGAACGGTGGGAATTCGGCCCACTCGGCGCTGTTCTCGGGTTTTGCCCGCGTGAGTTACGACTACAACAGCCGCTATCTGGCCAGCTTCAACTTTCGGCGCGACGGTTCCTCGCAGTTCCTGCCGGGTCGGCGGGCTGAGAGCTTCTACTCGGGCTCGGTGGGCTGGAACCTAGCCCAGGAAGAGTTTATGCAGGGCGTGTCGGCTTTGTCGCTGCTGAAGCTGCGGGCGAGCGTGGGCCAGCTGGGCAACTCCAACATCGGCAATTACCCCTATGCCTCGCTGGTGGGCGGCAACTTTTACTATCCGTTCGGCGGCGTATCTACGCAGGGCTTGAGCATTGTGAGCAAAGGCAACCCGAACATCAAATGGGAAACCAGCACGCAGAGCAACTTCGGCCTCGACCTAGGTGTGCTGGAAGGCGCCTTGCAGCTGTCGGTGGATTATTTCATCAAGAACACCTCGAATGTGCTGCTGAATCTGCCCCAGCCCAGCAGCGCCGGCAACGGCGGCAACCCGGCCGTGAATGCCGGCAAAATCCGCAACCAGGGCTTGGAGGTGGAGCTGAGCTACCGCAACACCATCGGCAAAGACTGGAGCTATAACGTGACCGGCAACCTAGCTACCCTGCGCAATGAGGTGGTGTCGCTGGGTGACGCTACGCCTAGCCCCGGTGGCCGCGTCGATAACAATTATAACTCCACGCTGACCGCTATAGGTCACCCGATTGGCTCGTTTTATCTGCTGCAAAAAGAAGGCATTTTCCAGAATGCGCAGGAGGTTTTTACCCACGCGTATCAAGGCCCAGGTATTCAGCCGGGCGACGTGAAGTTCAAGGATCTTAGCGGCCCCGATGGCGTACCCGACGGCGTTATCGATGAAAAGGACCGCACCTTTGTGGGTAGCCCCATCCCGAAGTTAACCTACGGCCTGACGGGCAACCTGCGCTTTAAGAGCCTGGATTTGAGCTTGTTTTTTCAGGGTGTGCAGGGCAACAAGCTTTACAACCAGGTAAACTCTGATATCGAAGGCTTCTACCGCGCCTTCAACCTGACGGAGCGCGCTGCCACCCATTACTGGACCGGCGAAGGCAGCACCAACGAGTATCCGCGCCTGACGTGGACCGGCGCTTCCAACAACAAACAGCCCTCCGACCGCTTCCTGGAAGATGGCTCTTACCTGCGCCTGAAGAACCTACAGCTCGGCTACACCTTCGGGGATAAGCTGCTGACGCCCATCAAAGTGTCGTCGGTGCGGCTCTTTGTCAGTATTCAGAACCTGCTGACGTTCACCAAATACTCCGGCCTCGACCCCGAGCAGGGCACCAACAGCAACTCCCTCGGCGACGGCGTGCGCGCCGTGGGCATCGACTTCGGTACCTATCCTTCGGCCCGCACCTTCACGGCCGGCATCAATGCTAGCTTCTAATTGGTTTCTGGTTGTTCGTTTTTGGTTTTTGGTTGAGAGGTCTCACCTCTCCGGCTAAAAACCAAAAACGAACAACCAGAAACCAGAAACCAACCTAGGTATGAAACGCAAGACTTTATATACAAGCTTATTGGGCGCTCTGGCCTTGACGACGACCGGGTGCGAGAAGTTTCTGGATCAGCCGGTGCTCGGGCAATATGAGGCCGGGCAGTTCTTCACTTCCGACACCAACGCCTTGCTGGCCGTGAATGCCGCCTACGTGCCGCTGTCGTTTCGCGACGGAGGCTCGAACACCATCTGGGTGCTGGGCGATGTGGCTTCCGACGATGTCGTGAAGGGCAGCAACCCCGGTGACCAGGCCGACTTCGAGAACGTGGATAACTTCAGCATTGCGCCCATCAACGCGGCGGTGGAAGCCCAGTGGAAGCGCGACTACGACGGCGTCTTCAAGTGCAACGTGGTCATCGACGGGCTGCCGGAGTCGAACACCAGCGTGAGTGCCACGGTGCGCCAGCAGGCGGTGGGCCAGGCTAAGTTTCTAAGGGCCTACTACTACCTGGAGCTGACTTCGCTCTACGGCGAGATTCCGCTGCGGGTGAAGGTGGAAACGCCGGAGGAGCTGCAAAGCCCAGCCTTGCCGCAGGCCCAGATTTACGCCCAGATTGAAGCCGACTGCCAGGCCGCCGCCGATGCACTGCCTACTTCGTGGACCGGCTCCGACCTAGGTCGGGCGACGAAAGGTGCGGCTCTAGCTTTGCTGACCAAAACCTACCTCTATGAGAAGAAATGGGCTTTGGCCGCGCAAACCGCGCAAGCCGTGGGCGCCCTAGGGTACAAGCTGACGCCGGTGTTTGCTGATAATTTCCGGGCGGCCACGAAGAATAACACGGAAGCCATTTTCTCGGTGCAGCACACCAGCGGCCTGAGTCCTTTCCAGGGCAACAACCTCAATCAGTGGTTTGCGCCGCGCCCGCAGAACGGCTACGGCTTTTTCCTCCCGACTCAGAGCCTGGTCGACAACTTCGAGCGCACTCCGGCCGGCGTCGTGGACCCGCGCCTGGACTACACGGTTGGGCGGGCCGGGCAGTCATTTTTCGGGGAGCCGTTTGATCCTGCCTGGACTTCGACGGGTTACGTGTCGAAGAAGCACTTACAGCCGCTCACCGAAATTCCGACCACCATCAAAGGCGACGGTAGCCTGAACTACCAGGCCATTCGCTACGCCGACGTGCTGCTGATGCAGGCCGAGGCCTTCAACGAAAGCGGCAACAGCACCGCCACGCTGGCCGCCCTCAACCAGGTGCGTAAGCGAGCCCGCGAAAGCTACCTCTACGATACCTCGCTGCCGGGCGCCGGCACGGTGCCCGCGGGGCTGCTGCCCGACATCACGGTGACGGACCAAAGCCAGCTGCGCGAGCTGATCCGGCGGGAGCGGCGCTCGGAGCTGGCCCTGGAGTTCCACCGGTTTTTCGACCTGGTGCGCTACGGCGAAGCCTACGCCCGCCAGGCGCTGAGCGACCGGCCCAACTTCAACTACAGCCGCAATCAGTTTTACCCCATTCCGCAGAGCGAGCGGGATACCAACAGAAAGCTAGGTAAGTAGCCCGGCTTTGGATATGCTTTTCATTCCCACCCTTTTGTGATCTGAACATGAGAAGGCACCTAGCTTATTTATTCATCCTGCCCTGGCTGCTCTTCGGCTTCGCGGCCGCGCTATCTTCCTGCTCCGACGATGACGACAATACGCCCCAGGTTAACGCCGACAAAACTGCGCTAACGGCTCTCATCGACTCGGTAACCGTGGGCTACAACGCGGCCGTGGAGGGCAACAAGCCCGGCAACTACGCGGTGGGCTCGAAGGCGGCGCTGAAAACGGCGTTGGATCTGGCCACCAGCACGAAAGACGCCGGTAACTACACGCAGCTGGAGGTGAACAACGCCACCGCCAACCTGCGCCGGGCCGTAGCCGCGTTCCAGAGCGGACTCATTCAGGAGGTTTCGGCGGCTAACCTGGTGGCGCAGTGGAAGTTTGAGGGCAACGCCAACGATGCCACCGCGAACGGCAACAATGGCACGCTGAAATCAGGCCCCACTGGCCCCGGCACAGCGCCCGGCGACGGAGGCACGCTGCCGCAGCTGGTGCCTGACCGTTTCAACCGCCCCAATCAGGCCTACGAGTTCAGCAACGGCGCCTATATCGAAGTACCCTACAAAGCCGCCCTGAATCCGCAGGCCTTGAGTATCAGCCTGTGGTGCAAGCGCATCGATAGCAACAGCGACAACTACCTGGTGTCGTTGAACCGCTGGAACGGCTACAAATTTCAGCTGCAAGGCGCCGGCAAGCCATTCCTGACGGCCTCTACCACCACCGGCATCTTCGACCGCGACGCCGAGTCGGGCGTGGTGCCCGTGAACGTGTGGACGCACATTGTGGTGTCTTACGTGGATGGCACGCTGAAATTCTACGTCAATGGCACGCTGGCGAAAGCCTGGGCGGATACCAAGGGCACCATGAAAACCATCCCGGAGCCGGTAAACCTAGCTATCGGTCAGCAGCTGCCCAAAGACGTGTACAACCGCAAGCCCACCGCCGGGCAGGCCGCCGACTACTTTGAGTACTACGGCCCGGCCTTTTTTAAAGGGCAGATCGATGACATCCGCATTTACAACCGCGCCCTCACCGATGCAGAAGTGACGTCGATCTACACCATCGAAAAATCGCTGTAACCTTTACCTCACCCCCGGCCCCTCTCCCCAGGAGAGGGGTGCCAGACGCAAGTTGTCGTTGAACGCACCCCTCTCCTGGGGAGAGGGGCCGGGGGTGAGGTAAACTACATTTCACCTGAGAAATCATATGACGAATTCCGCCCAAAGCCGCCTGATTGGAGGCGTACTTGCCCTGGCACTCACCACGTTGCTGAGCTGCAATAATGCAGAGCAAACCCAGCAGAACACCGCCAAACCCACCGCTGCAGCCGACTGGAAAATGCTAGATTTTACCAAAGTCGACAGCATCAACCCGATCCTAGGTCCGAGCATGGCCGGGCGGTTTATCGACCCGATTTTGAAGCAGCCGGTGATGTGGGAAGAAAAGGACGTGTTCAACCCGGCCGTGGTGGTGAAAGACGGCAAGATTTACATGCTGTACCGGGCCGAAAACAAGGTGGGCGCCATCCAGAAAGCGTCACGTATTGGGTTGGCTACCAGCACTGATGGGTTTCATTTTACCCGCATGAAGGAGCCGGTGCTGTACCCCGACAACGACGCGCAGAAGAAATACGAGTGGCCCGGCGGCACCGAAGATCCTAGGGTGGTGGAAGATGATAATCACACCTACTACATGACCTACACCGCCTACGACGGCACCCTGGCCCGCCTGCACGTTGCGTCGTCGAAAGACCTGCTGCACTGGACCAAGTACGGCAATGCCTTCACGGATGCCGCCGGGGGTAAGTACGTGGATAAGTGGAGCAAATCGGGCTCGATTGTGTCGCGCTACGAGCCGGATGGCCGCATCGTAGCCACCAAGATCAAGGGCAAGTACTGGATGTATTGGGGCGATGCGCAAATCTGGCTGGCTACGTCCGACGACCTCATTCACTGGACGCCAATCGAAATGGCAGCCGGCGAAAAGCCGCCCGTGCCTTTGCGCGCTCAGGCGGTGACCATGCCGGATTTAAAAATCGTTCTGCCCACCCGCGAAGGCAAGTTCGACAGCGACCTGGTCGAATCTGGTCCGCCGGCCATGCTCACCGACCTAGGTATCCTGCTGATTTACAACAGCCGCAACGTGCCCGCCATCGGCGATAAATCGTTGCCCGAAGGCACCTACACGGCTGCCCAAGCCCTCTTCGATAAAAACGACCCCACCAAGCTCCTGAACCGCACCGATACTTACTTCATGCGTCCGGAAAAGCCTTACGAAACCACCGGCCAGGTAAATCAGGTAGTGTTCCTGGAAGGGCTGGCCCGCTTCAATTCCAAGTGGTTTCTCTACTACGGCACGGCCGATTCCAAGATTGCCGTGGCTACTCGCCCGGTTAAATAAGGCGTGACAGTTAGGAAAAGAACGTTATAGAAAGAACGTCATGTCGACCAACGGGAGACATCTGGCGTGCTATGGTAAACCCTATCGGTTGGAGTTAGCGTTGCACACGAGATGTCTCCCGTTGGTCGACATGACGTGCTCTGAAACCTAGGTCAGCTGGCCGGCTTGTGCAAGGGCGCCCGGTTTTGGCGCGGGGCCAGACGAGCCATCCTGCCGTTTCACCACGCTGATTTTGCCGTTGCGTTCCAGTCGCACGGTTTCGGCCTCCGCCAACGAGTCGATGTTGGCCGCGTCGCGCAAGCCTTCGTGCAGATCTTTCTCCGAAATGTTGGTTTTGCGCAGCTCGTCTTGCAGGAGGTTGCCTTGCTGCGCCAGTACCCTAGGTTCGCCTTTGATAAGGCTGCCGACAAAATCGCTGTGGAAGGCGGCGATAGCCAGCAGCCGGTGCAGCACCACCAGCACCGTGCTGGCGAGCAGGGTGCCAAAAAACGGCGAAGCCGCCACGATGGTCCGGCTTAGGACGGCAACCAGAATAATGCGCAGTACCGTGTCGAAAGCTGTGCCGGCGCCAAAGGCGTGGGTGCCCGCTATGCGCAACAGAACCAGCGCCACGAAGAAGACCACAACCGCGCGGGCGCACATGGCGCCCGCCATGATGGTGTGCGAACTGGCGTGCAGGTCGAGTAAGTCGTTGAGCTAGTGGGGTATCATAGACGTTGAGGGCTACCTGAGTTACGACTGCGCCGCGGCCAGCTTCTGCCCTTGGGCTACCAGCTTGGCCGCTTGCTTGGCGCCCGAGCGCCGAATGGGCTTAAACTCGCCGCCTTTAGCTTCATTGTACGAATGAAAGAAGTGCTCAATCTCATGGAGCAGCTGCGGCGATAAGTCCTTGATATCCTGGATGTGCTGATGCTGCCGCGACACGGCCGACACGGCCAGCAGCCGGTCGTTCTTCTCCACGCGGCCGTCGTTTTCGGTCTGCTCGGCTTCGATAGCCCCGATCAGGCGCACCTCCAGCATACAGCCCGGAAAAGCCGGGGCATCCATCAGCACGAGCACATCAATCGGGTCGCCGTCTTCGCCCTGCGTGGAGGGAATAAAGCCGAAATCGTAGGGGAAGCTGGAGCCTTCAGGCAGCACGCCTTTGAGTTGGAGCAGCTCCAGCTCAGGTTCGTAGGCAAACTTGTTGCGGCTGCCTTTGGGCGTTTCGATAATGACATTGAAGTTCTGGCTTTCTGCATTTTGCGCAGGCAGCGTGTGCAAAGCAACTGACATGAGGCGAGGGGAGTAGGTAACAATTTGGTAACACCCCTTTGTACCTATGCGCGGCGGTGCAGGTTGCGAATGACGAGCTAGGTTGTGCGTCCAGCCCGAAGGCGCGCAACCGTCTACCTGAGCGGGTGGCGAATGGCGGAGCGCCGTTTAGGGTTTGTGCAGGAAAACCTAGGTTTACGGCTGTGCTGCGTAACTCTATTCTTGGTATGCGTAAAAGTGAAGTAACGGATGTGCTTTTCGCCAGGCGCAGCCCCGTCTGATCGGGCAATAGTTGGTCTGAGCCGCTTGCAGTAACTGTAGCACCTAGGTCATGTGGTTGTCTATCAGGCTTATCCAGCTGCTTCGGTATCGGGCTACTACTTCCAGCTTACCCTGCCATGAGTGAAAGTGCACAGTTTGTAGATAGCGAGGAGCGGCTTCGGTCTTTGTTCGAGAATAGCCTGGATCTGATTCTGTTTCAGGACCGCGAAGGTGTTATTCAGGATGTAAATGGCTCGTTCCTCGACTTGTTGCATCGAGCCAAAGCGGATGTGACAGGGCGGCATATCAATGCATTTTTGCCCAATGAGCTGGTGCCGGTGTTCCATGAGAAGCTTCAGCAAGCCGTTGCGGGCACCCGCGTGCAGTTCGACGTGGCCGTTCAGTTTAAGGGTGCCGAACCTAGGGTGCTGAATATTTCCAAAGTGCCGCTGCGGGTCGACGGCGCCGTGAAGGGCGTGCACATGGTCGCGCGCGACATCACCGACTTGACGGCCTCCCACCAACTCATTGAGCAGCAGGCCCGCAAGCTCAATACCATCTTCGAAAGCATCACCGATGCGCTCTTTCACCTCGACCGGAACTGGCGGCTGACGTTCCTCAACCACGAGGTAGAACGGCTCCTGCACGTGCGGCGGGAAGAGATTCTGGGGCGCAACATCTGGGAGGTGTTTCCCGCGGAAGTAAACGGGACTTTTTACAAGCAGTACCACCACGCGCTGGCCACCGGCCATGCGGTTCATTTTGAAGCGTATTATGCCACCGGACAGCTCTGGCTGGAGGTGAAGGCTTTCCCTTCGGAGGAAGGCTTGTCGGTGTATTTCTCCGATATCACGCCGCGTCAGGAGGCCCAAACCAGTCAGAAAAAGCTTACGGAAGACCTGTACCGGCACAACCAGGACTTGCAGCAGTTTACCTATCTGGTTTCCCACAATCTACGGGCCCCACTGACCAACGCCCTAGGTCTGGCGCAGGTGCTTCAGGCGGAGAGCGCCGCGCCTAATGAAACGCTGAACTATCTGGAAGCCAGCCTGGAGCAGCTCGATCTGGTGCTCCGCGATATGAACGCCATCCTCTCGGTGCGCGACCAGCAGGGCGTGGCGCTCCCCGAGCCCGTGCAGCTAACCGACGTGCTGAACCAGGTGCTGCACAGCCTCCAGGATTCGTTGCAGCAGGCCGAGGCCACGGTGGTGCTCGCCGTGCCCGATGAGCTGCGCGTGCATGGCAACCGGGCTTATCTCTACAGCATCTTTTATAATCTGCTCACCAACGCCCTCAAGTACCGCTCGCCCGCCCGGCACCTGGAAATGATCATCACGGGCACCCGCCAGCCCGAGGGTGATGCGCGTCTCACCTTCGAGGACAATGGCCTGGGCTTCGACCGCGAAAAGGCTGGTAATGATGTGTTTAGGCTCTACAAGCGGTTTCACGCAACGTCATCGGGGCGGGGGCTGGGTTTATACCTGATCAAAACGCACCTGGATGCCATGGGCGGCCGCATAGAAGTGCAAAGCCAGCCCGATGCCGGCACCCAATTCTTTTTATATCTCCCCTAAGTAAGACGTATGCAAACGGTTCTGATCGATGACGACTTCATCAGCGTGTTTCTAACCGAGAAATTATTAAAGCGAGAAGGCCTGGGTGACACGGTACGCTCGTTTCAGTCGCCGCAAGAGGCGGTGAGCTACCTTCAGCAAGCCATCCCCGATCAAACCCCGGAACTCATCTTCCTAGACCTGAATATGCCGCTGATGAGCGGCTGGGATGTGTTGGAGGCCCTCAAGCCCTACGAGGCTGAACTCGTTACGCGGTGCTTTATTTACCTACTAACGTCTTCCCTCGCGTACTCCGATACAGCCCGCGCCAAGGATTATACGCTCGTAACCGAGCTGATTCATAAGCCGTTGAGTAGTAATAAGGTTCAGGCAATCCACACCAAGATAATGGAGCGCCGGGCCAACCTAGGTTAGCTTACCCAACTACGCTGTTACTGCTCATTTGGGTCGGCACTCACTGTCAGGCGGGTTCCCACAGTTCAATCTTGTTGCCTTCGGCATCCAGAATATGGACGAATTTGCCGTAGTCGTAACTCGCAATGTCATCCAGGATGGTTACTCCGTCTCTTTTGAGTTTAGCTACAAGCCCTTCCATATTCTGAACTCGATAGTTGATCATAAACTCCTTTTCTGACGGTGCGAAATAGTCACTTCCTTTTTGGAAAGGGCTCCATTGAAGGTAGCTTATCTCGTCGGGGCGGCTGGCGTTTCTGGATTCAAAGCTCGAACCCCATTCATTGGTTTCAAGTCCTAAATTCCTAGCATACCATTCTTTCATTTCCTGCGGATTATCTGAAAAAAAGAAGATCCCTCCAATGCCCGTTACCTTGGGAGTTGTGTCGTTGGTGGAAGGGGTGTTTGCCGTCTCATTCTTTTGCTCTTCCATTTTCCTGCTCTTTTAGTGGTTACGTTGCAACTTGCAAGATCTGTTACTATCTGAATTTTAGAAACCTAGCTACGCCGCCGATTATTCATCCAGATACTGGTGCACAAACTTGATGGCCATCGAGCCTTCGCCCACCGCCGAGGCTACCCGCGCCATGGCGCCCGCCCGTCCGTCGCCGGAGGCAAACACGCCCGGCACGCAGGTTTCCAGCAGGTATGGCTCGCGCGGGTGCTTCCAGTGGGCGGCGTAGCGCGGGTCGGCCACTAAGTCGCGGCCGGTGAGCAGGAAGCCTTTCGCATCGAACAGCACCGTGCCGTCGAGCCATTCGGTGCTGGGCTTGGCGCCGATGAACACGAACAGCGCCCGCAGTTTCCGCACCTCGCGCTGCCCTTTGATGCTGAGCACGATTTCCTCGAGGCGTTCTTGTCCGCACACTTCTTTCACTTCCGAGAACGGCAGAATCTCGATGTTCGGCGTCTGCCGGATCTGCTCAATCAGGTACGCCGACATAGAAGCGGCCAGGTTCGCGCCCCGAATCACGATGTACACCTGCCGGGCATACGCCGCCAGGTACATGGCCGCCTGGCCCGCTGAGTTGCCGCCGCCCACGATGTACACGTCGCCCTGGTCGCAGGAGCGGGCTTCGGTGCGGGCCGCGCCGTAGTACACGCCGGCCCCGTTGAGCTGGTCGATGCCGGGAATATCGAGGGTGCGGTAGCTCACACCTAGGGTCAGCACCACGGCTTTGGTGCGCACCTCGCTGCCGTTGGCCAGCGTAAGTACCTTATAATAACCGCCCTGCACGCACATACTGGTGACTTCCTGCGCCAGAAACTCCGTCCCGAGCCGCACGGCCTGCGACCAGGCGCGATGCGTCAGCTCGCTGCCGCTCACGCCGGTCGGGAAACCTAGGTAGTTCTCGATGCGGGAGCTGGTGCCGGCCTGGCCGCCGGGCAGGTTACGCTCAATCAGCAGCGTTTTCAGGCCTTCGGAAGCCCCGTACACGGCGGCCGCCAGGCCCGAAGGCCCGGCACCCACCACCACCACGTCGTACAAATCAGAAGAGGCGTGCGAGGCCAGACCTAGCTTGGCGGCAATGGCGCCGCGCTCGGGTTGGGCCATTGCTTCCCCGTCTTCGCTGATGATCACCGGCAAGTTGGCCGTAGTGAAGCCGGTGCTGCTGAGCAAGTTCAGGGCCTCCGGGTTCGTCTCCACATCCAGCCATTCGAAAGGCACCATGTAGCCCGCTAGGAAGTCTTTAACCTCGTGAGAAAGCGGCGACCATTGAAAGCCAATGACGCGTACGCCCTGAAACCTAGGTTTGTACGTGGCCTGCCAGGCGGCCAGCAAATCGTGGAGCGTGGGGTAGAGAAGCTGCTGCGGCGGGTCCCAGGGCTTGAGCAGGTAGTAGTCGAGCTGGGCCTGGTTGATGGCGCGAATAGCGGCTTCGGTGTCGGCGTAGGCCGTGAGCAGCACGCGCTTGGCACTCGGAAACATCGCCCGGACTTTCTCCAGCAGCTCCACGCCTTCCATGCCCGGCATCCGCTGATCGGCCAGCACGAGGGCCAGGGGCTCGGCCCGCACGTTCAGCTCTTTTATGATGTCCAGCGCCTCGGCCCCGGAGCTGGCCCGTAGCACACGGTAGTCGCGGCGAAACTCACTGCGGAGGTCCCGATCAACAGCGCTCAGCACTTGCGGGTCGTCGTCGACGGCTAGAATAACGGGTTTTTTCATTTTTAGCTGTTAGGGTTTAGCTGTTAGCTTCTAGCTGTTGGCTGTTAGCTTTTGTTTGGGTTGTATATCAGATAAGTAGGAGCGGAATCAGCTGCGCAGCAGGCAGAAGTAAGTGAGCCGTGGTCGGCTGACGTTCATCAGAAACAGCAGCAAGCTAATAGCTAACAGCCAACAGCTAACAGCTAAAACTCAACAGCTCAAATTAGTAGGCAGCCAGGCACAAAACTCGGTGTGGCCCGGCCGCGACTGCACTTCCAGGCGGCCGTTGTGGTTGCGGATGGTGCGCTGGGCAATGTCCAGACCCAGGCCGGTGCCGTCGCCGGCCTGCTTGGTGGTAAAGAACGGCTCGAAGATGCGCGGCAGCACGTCGGCCGAAATGCCAGGACCGTTGTCAATAATAAACACGCGCACGAAGTCGCCCTCCTGGCGCGTGCGCAGCGTGATGGTGCCACCGGCCGGCAGCACATCCAACGCGTTGTCAATCAGGTTGGTCCACACTTGGTTGAGGCTGCTGACCTGGCCGCATACCTTGGGCAGCGCGGGTGCGTAGTCGCGCACGAGGTTGATGTTCTTGCTGCGCAATTGGTAGCTGAACATGTTCACGGTGCTTTCCAGGCCAGCCACTACGTCGAGGGCCGCCATGTCGGAGCCCCGGTCCATGTGCGAGTACGTTTTCACGTTATCGACCAGCGTGCTGATGCGGGCGCTGGCTTCCTGCACGTCGCAGACGAGGTGGTAGGTGGTGAGCTGCCCTTCGAGCCACGCGAAAGCCGCGGGCAACACCTCCGGCGGCAGGTCGGCGGCTACAGGAGCAAGCTGGTCGCGGGTCAGGCCGGCATCAATCAGCCCACCCGCCAACTGGTAGCCTTCGGGCACGCCTTGCTCTTCCAGCCAATCGGCCAGCTCGTCTTCCTGGTCGGCGCGCTGTAAGGCCGATAGCGGCACAGCCGGCTCCACGCTGCACGCCGACTCGGCCAGGTTCATCAGTGCCTCCAGCGACTCGGGCGTGGGGCAGTGGCGCACCAGGCTGAGCAGCAGCGCCGGCTTGGTAGCCGCGCGGTTGGCCAGGGCCTCGGCGGAGCGGGCAATGGCGGCTACGGGGTTGTTCAGCTCATGCGCCAGGCCTGCCGAGAGCTTGCCGAGGGCCCGCAGCTTTTCGTCGCGCTCCTGACCGCGGGCTTCTTCCCGCACCCGGTCGCTCATCACGCCCACCAGGCGCTGCACCAGCTCGGGGCTCACCTGCTCCAGCTCCGGAAAGAAGCGGCGGTGCAAACCGTACATGACGGTTTCGCCAACGGCCGCGCCGTAGTTGGGCAAGGTTTGCAGGCGCGAATACGGCAGCACGCCGCTCACCTGCCCCGTCTCGATGCGAAACCTAGGTTCCCGGTGCCCGTTCTGCACCTTGAAAAATTGAACGCCGCCTTTGACGAATGCCGTCATGTACTCGGCCGGGTCGCCGGGCTGCACGATGGGTTCGTCGGGGGCGTAGTCGCGCCGCTCGCCTTGGGTCAGCAGCCAGTCGATGGTTTCGGCGGGCAAGCCCTGGAAGGTAGTAATCGTCAGCAGCTCATCCGGGGTCAGGTCGGCAGGCATAGCAAAGGGAAAAAGCTAGGTTTACCACCAATATACACGGCTACCGTCGAACCTGCTCATTGCTAGCTATCCAGAGCGGCCAGGCAATGTTGTAAGAGTCAAGAGCCTAGGCCTAGGTTGGCAATGAGATTGAGCCGGCGACAGCCAAAGATGATAAACCTAGCTTTCAACCAGAACTCACAGCGTCGTCTGAAACAAAAAGCCTCTCCCATTTGGGAGAGGCTTTTTTCGTTGTAAGTATTGGCAATGAAGTAGTCGCTACTCCTTAACCAGGCGTTGGTTCAGGTGAACCGTGCCGCCGATGATGGTCATGATGTAAGCGCCGGCCGGCAGGTTTCGGACGTCCAGCGTGTGGATTGCGCCGCCGGCTAGCTGCTGCGTGCTCAGGGTGCGGCCGGTCTGGTCGAGCAGGGCAACCGAGTAGCTGGCAGCCGGTACCTGCGTCAGGTCGAGCGTGGTGGTCGTCACGGCTGGGTTCGGGTACAGGCTCAGCTTGACGTTGGCGGTAGCCGCAAACTGTACCGTGCGTACGAGCGAGAACGACTCGGTGCCATCGGTATCTACCTGCCGCAGACGGTAGTAGATGGTTTGGCTCAGGCGAGCCGCCGTTTTATCAACGAAGCTGTAGGTATGTGCCAGGCTGGTCGAGCCGTGGGCGGCTACCGTGCCGATGACCGTAAACTGCTGCCCATTAAGGGAGCGTTCTACCACAAACCGGTCGCTGTTCTTTTCCGAAGCGTTGTAATATAAGGTGCCTTCGCTGCTGGCGGGTACAGCCGTAATCGTGTATGACTGCACCGTTCCGTCTACTGTGCTGCTGAGGTTGTCGAGTGAAACCTGCGCGGCGCTGCTCGGGAGTGTCACGGAGTTAGTAACATTGTTTGCTACTGGCAGAACGCGGCAGAAGGAGAGCAGTCAATCCCGATGCTCTGCGCGCTAGGATCAGAAAGCTGCGACTAGGCATTGCGGTACGTGATGGTGAAGCTCGTAACGGCACTCGGGAACGTGACGATAACGCTAGCGTCCATGGCGCTGGTATTGTCACCCGTTGCTACTACGCCAGTGGCGGTAGTGCCCGAAATGGTAAAGAAGTTGGAGCCGGCTCTTGCCTTCGACAACGTGGGCGTGACGCCTGTTGTAGTGCCGTTCACCGTTAAGGATCCGGTAAACGCTACTTCATCCGTGAACGCCTGCCGGGGCACCAACAGGCCACCCAATAGGCCGCCACCATAATAAATAATAAGCGTCAATATCCTGCACGCGCACGGCTAGGTTCGATACCGGCCGGTTGAACGTGTAGGTAACCGTAGAAGCGCTTTGGTTGGCCGAGGTGTAATCAGTTGACCAAAGAAGTGTCTGAATGCCATTGAACTGCCCCGTCATGAGCGTGCTGTTAGCATCCGCAGACGTAGAAGTGTAAGCAGTTGTGACTTTAGTCGCGGAAGTAGTGCCCGAAATTCCTTCCTGAACCCGGTTCTTCCAGTTCTCGTTAGCCGCCCGTCTGTTGAAGTCGACTGCGGTAGCTGCCGTGGTGCACGGGTCGGAAGCCGAAGTTACGAGCAGCCAGCGGCTGGTAGTGTTATTAGCTATTGAGTCGCCTATTAGCTATTGAGTCGCCGCTCGCGGTAGTAGCCGAGATGGTCGCCGTGTTTTCGTCGCCCGATGGAATGATGGGGGCCGTGTAGGTGTAGGTGAACGAGTTGTTCACGCCGGAGCTCATTGTTTCAACAAGCGGAAACGTGATGGTATTTCCGGAAATCGTACCGCCGCCGGCATTGGTGATGGTGGCCCCTTCCGGCACTACCACTTGCCTCGTCACGTTGCTCGCCGCTAGGTTGGGGCCGTTGTTGCCAAACTGCACGGTGTAGGTCAGGCTTTGCCCGGTTGCCCCGTTGGTCGGGCCGCCAGTAAAGCGGGCATACAGATCGGCCTGCGCGCACCAATTGATTGAGTTGATACCTAGGGTCTGAATACGGTTGGTGCTGGGGGCATAAGGCCGCGTATTACGATGAGTGATTACCAGCTTAGTGACATTATCCGGCAGAATGGCCGTCAGGTCGCCGCTGGCTGCACCGGCCGCGCTGGCTGCCGTGCCCTGCACTTCCCCATCCCCCACGTAGGTGTTGTTGGCTCCCGTAAGAAGTTGTCGCTGGTGAGCTGGGCGGCCATTGTGCTACCGCTGGTGTATGCCTCAAACGCTAGGTTGTCAACGAAATTGACGTCGGCGTCAATGTCTTGGAGCTGAAGGGCCAGGTTGTTGACCGGGCGCGTGAAAGTGAGCGTAACAGACGATTCATTGGTGCCACTATTGCCCGTGTTATCCAGCTGCCACACCAGCGACCGTCCCGTAAGCGCTCCATCGGTTCCTACCGAAAAGGTGTTTGTCTGGAGACCCGGAACGCTGCTGGTGTAGCCGCCGAATGTGAAGGACGTCCCTCTTACGGTTTCCGTTGCGGTTTTCCGGTTGCCTAGGTTGGCCGTAGTGTAGTTTAATGTACTAGTAGTAATGCACTGGGCCCAGGCTTGTGGCCCTAAGGGAATCAGGGCTAGCAGGAGCCCCAGCAAACGTAAAGTTGTCTTCATAAAGGGGGATTACTGGATGAATCGAAGGTTGGGCGCTATGTGGATCGTGACCTACCTGCTAGGTCGTAGCTTATTTTGGGAAGAGTACAGGTTTAATCTCTGGTTTTAGGACTATTCAGGATCAGCAAAGAAGATAGTCTTAGTGTGTTTGTGCTCTTGCTTTAATAGCTGTATAAGCTCTTAGTTGATTTTTTATATAATGTCGAAAGTAATATGATTGGTTTTTCTGATATGGGATAGGTGTTTTTGTTATTGGAATTTGTTTGTAAAAACACATAGTATTTTATATAATAATGTAATTTAATATATGTTAAGGATTTATGCTTCATTCATGAAAATCAGGCATTTATATTGGTAAAAACCATTTTTTGATTGTGTTATTCTAAATTGTTTACACGAAAGATATGCTAGAACAAAGCTTATTTAAGCTGCTAACTAGTTTTGAATTGTCATAGGCTGTAAATAATGCGCTGCCTGCATAAAAATTAAATAAGGTAATTATCGCAAGAGTTTGTCTTCGGTAGAATAGTGCTTGTAGGATGTAAGCAGGTATTTGGCAAATTGTATAATAGCGTTGCCTAAGTAGTGGCTTCTAACCGGTTGGTGCACCAGGACGTTAGTTAGTAGGGAGGCAGTCCACAAAAGCCACTTGCCGGTTCTTACAGGCAGACTGGTAGCGGCGGCAGTTACGCGGGTAGTTTTGAGTGCTGCCTAGCTTCCAGCTTGCGGGCTGATGATGCGCACAGCCGAATGCCATATTTTTGATCAAGCGACTCAGCCGCCGAGGATGGTAAACGTGCTGGCTGGCTTATAGCACAATAGGGAATAAGCAAGTGGGGCTGACCAGAGCCGGGTTCCTTTGCTCTTCGCATTACCCACACGAGGTCGGCCGCTGGCAGTAGCCGGGTGTAGCATACAGCACCGTGAGCTGTAGTGCCGTTGGCGTAAAATCAAAGAGTACGCAGCCACTGGTTTTTCCAGCAATTGCGTACTCTTTGGGGATAAAGCAGACGAGCAGAGTTTTGCCCGTTGATTAACGCTAGCTACAGCATCATTCCACCCGTCGGCTCAATGTGCTGGCGGTAAACGCGAAAAAGGACGAGGATTTCGCCGAGATAGAACCACTGTCAGCGCCCTGCTTTTACCAGTATCCTCAATTAGGCTGTAGCTTGGTTGGAAGCAAACCAGCCATTTTCGGACAGCGCAACTAAAGTATTTCACCCTACTTCGCCGTCTGGGTTATTATAAAGCTACTTAGCAGGTAGTCGGCGGCCGCTGGTCAGCCTCGCCGTTTTTCATTCCACTTACTTCCTGATGCCTACTGCTGCCTTCAACGCCATCAAGACCTACCAGATGCTAGATTATGTCCAGCGGTTTACGACGGAGCCGACGGCAATCCGGCAATTGGTGCTAGCCGATACGGAGCAGTTTTTCATCGTGGCCGTCGAGCAGCTTTATCCTTTATTCACGCAGGGCGTGCCACCGTCGCGGGCTACCGGCCACTCGCTGGTGTTTCTTACTTCGGGGCAGGCCAGGATGAACATTGGCAATGACAGCTACTGTGTAGGCCCGCACGAGATGCTGATTACGCGGGCCGGGCAAGTGTATTCTTTCGAGACGGGCGACGTGAATACGGGCTTTGTGTGTCATTTTCACGACGACATACTGCTGGGGCAAAGCGGCGCGGGCAACGATACTCAGGTTCCGTTCGATTTTCTGCATTTCTGGGGCCGGCCTGTAATTGAGCTGCCAGGGCAAACCGGCGAATTTGTTGAGCAGCTCCTACGCCGACTGCTCGTCGAGTACAGCACCCACCAGCTAGGTTACCCAGCCCTTGTGCGGGCGTATCTGCTGGCGCTGCTGCACGAGCTGCACCGGGCGTACACCGCCGAATCGCCGAAGCAGCTCACGGCGGCCGCGACCCTGACCAACCACTTCAAGCATCTGGTGGCCACGTCGCTCAAGACGACGCACCGCGTGAGCGACTACGCCGATTGGCTGCACATCTCGCCCAACCACCTCAGCAAATGTGTGCGCAGCATCACGGGTAAATCTCCGGCTCGCTGGATCGAGGAAAGCATCGTGCTCGAAGCCAAGGTATTGCTCTTTCAAAGCGGCTGGTCGGTGGGCGAAGTGGCCGTGGCCGTGGGCATTGAGGATGCCTCGTACTTCAGCCGCCTTTTTAAGAAGCACACGGGCCTGACGCCACTAGCCTTTCGCAAGCGGAATAATTTGTCCTAAAATCTGCTTGCTGTGTACTAACACAGCCCGGCTAACCAGCTGCACCTTTGCCTCATTCTTTAAGTAGTGAGCGGAGTTCTACACGCGCCGGTGAGCGGATGAGCACGAGCTAGCCGACTGAATGGCAACCGCCATTACTCGTTTGATTTTCAAAGCTGTATGTACCTGACTGTTCTAGCCCTGCATTCCCTGTTTCGCTGGGTTGTGCTGATTGGCGTCTTAACCGGCATTTTCCGGGCCTATCGGGGCTGGCTCGGCGGGCGGACCTTCACGGCCCTCGACAACACCATCCGGCACAGCAGCGCCACTGCCGCCCATGTGCAGCTTATTCTGGGCTATGGGCTGTACCTGGTGAGTCCGCTGATAGCCTCCTTTCACCTGCGCGACGCCGAACACGACCCTGGTGCTTTGTTTTTCGGTGTGCAGCACGTGGCTCTGATGACCATTGCCATCACGGTGCTCACTATCGGCTCGGCCCTTGCCAAGCGCCAGGCTACTGATAAAGAGAAGTTTCGCACGATGGCCATTTGGTTTACGCTGGCCCTGCTCACCATTCTGGTGGCCATACCGTGGCCTCTCTCGCCGCTCGCGCAGCGGCCACTTATTCGTTTATAAAGCAAACCTGTATGTTAAAATCACCCATTGGCCGCTTGCGTCTGCTGGCGCTGGCTGAAGGCACTTCGCTGCTGCTGCTCGTCGGCGTGGCGGTGCCTCTTAAGCACTTCTACGACAACCCGGCGCTGGTGCGTGCCATTGGGCCGGTGCACGGCCTGCTGTTTGTGCTGTTTGTGCTCAATACGTTGCGCGTAGGTATCGAGTACCACTGGCGTTTTGCTACTACCACCTGGAAGGTGTTGCTGGCCTGCCTCGTGCCCTTCGGCACGTTCTACGTAGACCATAAAATTCTGGCGCCGTTGCAAAACAAGCCAGTACCGCCAGCCGAATAACCCAGTGGACTCGCATTGCCCGCAGACCTAGGTTTTGCCGAGTACTTTACTAACCCAATCAGGGGTACCTCGACGCGCCTGGCACGCGCACGGCTACGGCGTAGAGCAGCAGACTGCCCAGCGTGCAGGCACGCGTCGGGGCGTTGCGCGACTTGTCGAACAGCGGCCAGGCGCAAGTGCCAGCGCTTGACCGCGCCGGTGCGTGGCTGAACCTGGCAACTCTGGCACTGGAGGCTGAGCCTCCTTATTGGCTGCTGAAATTAGGCGAGGATGACTTACTGGATACGTGACGAAGTGGAATACGAAATTCGCCCCAATCTATACTTAACGACGGCTTAACGCTACTTCGTCGGTGCCTACCACCTCCTTGCTGACATGCCGCAGCAGCACAATCATCAGCACCACTACTGCTCCGCTAACCAGACCTAGCACCGGCGCAGTAGTAAAGCTCAGAGCCCAGCCGTTGATCTTCGCGCTAAGTACGTCGCAGAAGTTTACCAGGGCCATATAGGTGGTGAATTGCGAGCCTTCTATTTTAGCTTGGCACAGCGCCATCAGGGCGGGCAGGGCCGCTACGCTGAAACAGGGGTCGGCCATATTCGAGAGCACTGCCAGGTAGCCTTTTCTGCTACTGAAGTAAGATGTTTAACGGGTACAGTTTACCTACTCGCTTGATTTATATTTATCCATTGCATTTCGTAGCGTCTGCGAAGCTCACCACGGGCATGTTGTCGGAGCAGGAAAGTATTCTTCACTGAAGTACTGGCCGGTTGGGCCATCTGGACCAAGTAATGCATACTTCACGATGCGCTGCCCGGCCTCTTCCACCGTGCTGGTACCTTGATAACCCGTAAAGTCCGTTTTGGTATAGCCTGGGCATACTGCATTGACTTTAAAGGGAGTGTTGCGCAACTCATGAGCTAGGTTGATGGTGTACATGTTTACGGCCGCTTTCGACGATTGGTACACGGGAAGCCGATAGGCGAAATTCTCGTTAGCGAGGTCGGCGTACAGTGCCAGGGATGCCATGGCGGTGCTCACGTTGACGATGCGCGGCTGCGGCGATTTTCCCAGCAGGTCAAGGAACGCTTGCGTGACCCCGGCTACCCCAAACACGTTGGTTTCAAATACAGCCCGGAACTGCGCCAGCGTGGTGTGCAGCGCTGGTTGGGGTACCCCGCCGGAAATACCAGCGTTGTTGACCAGCACATCTAAGACTGATGTTTTTTCGCCAATTACCGTCCGAGCCGCTTGGATGGAGTCGGGGCTGGTGACATCTACTTGAACAGCTGCTAGGTTCGTGAGCCCGATGGTGTTGAGTTGCGCCACAGCAGCTTGTCCACTTTCCAAGCTACGGCTGCCGAGGTACACGAAAAATCCGTGTTGGGCGAGGCGTTTGGCGACTTCCAGGCCAATGCCCTTGTTTGCGCCGGTTACTAATGCTGACTTCATGGGTTGAACTGATTAAATAGAAGTGAAAAAAATGAACCGGCGAACCCATTCCTACCGGCTGACTATAAGGAATAGCAGTATCCGTGAGACACTTGTCAGTGTCCTGTAAAATGCTCTCTAAGAACATGATGAGCCCTGAAGACCCGACTTGCCCGAGTCTTCTCCCGGAGGCAGGTAGTGCTGCCTTTCGGAAAGCTAGGTGGAGAGTAGCCGGCATGCTTTCCGGGAGCGTACGCGGCATCTGCTTAAGGCATGGGGTCTTAGCTGGTGTTGTTATAAATTGTTGTTTACTAGCAGAGTGGTGCCTACTGGCTCCGTTGGCTCTTCATCTCAATCACCTGCCGATGGGTAGGTAGCTCTTTTGCCAGCCAAGGCGGTTGGGGGATAGCCAAACTGCTTTTTAAACGCATGCGAGAAGTGGGCTAGGTTTTCAAAGCCCACCTCCAAGTAAAGCTCCACAGGCTTTCTTCTTTTTTCTACTAATTGATAATGTGCCAGCGCCAACCGTTTCTGCGTGAGCCAGCGCTGTGGGCTAAGCAGAAAAGCTTTCTTAAAGTCTCGTTTGAAGGTAGTTAGGCTGCGGCCGGTCAGGTAGCTAAAGGTGGTCAGGGGCATATTGAACATATAATTCGCCTCCATGAACTCAACCAGATTGATTTTTCCTGGCTCGGAAAAATCGGCCAGCACCTCGTCGCTGTGCTCGTCGAGGTTGCGCAGGATCTCAATCACCTCCGTTACCTTGACGGCCAAGAGCTTTTCCGGCAAGCGGTGCTCTAGCTCCAGGTAGGGCAGCAAGGAGGCAAAGAGGCTCTGTAGCAGCGGGCTTTTCGAGAAGAGTAGCATGCCGGTAGCAGCCAGTCGGACTGGCGTCGGGATATTCTCCGCATAATAGGCCCGCACAAGCGCCGTGGGCAGCTTCATGACCACAGCCTGATACGCTACGCCGTCTTTCGGATACTTCAGCAGGGTTATGGGTTGCTTTCTGGGCAACAGCAGCGTATCACCTGGCCCGCAACTGAGAGTACGGTCGGCTTGCACCACTTTTAGCTCGCCCGCCAGCACTCCTACCAGGGTATGATCATCCGAGGCTAGCTCTCCTCGGTAGCGCTGGTCGCCTCGACAAGCTACTACCATTTCCGCGTAGCGGTTGAATTGCTTAAATGCCATAGGTACTTGCATCTCAATGTTTGTCAAGTGCCATGCTCCAAGGTGAAGCGCAGCTTGACCATACAAAAGTAAGCAGCCCTCAACCGTCGCGTTTTGTTCAAAAGTCCGAATTTACTTTGCTCAGCAGTCCACCTAGCCATTGCGGGTGCTAGGTAGGAGCGGACAAGGAATTTAGGAAAATACAACAAAGCCTTCGACCCTACGAGCTAAATAGGAGCTCACGCACGACTGTTGTTCTTGCAAGTAAGCTGGCTACGCTTTTGCCGGCGTCAAGTGAGTAGATTACTTGGGTTACTCTCCATCATTCATTCGAGCTGCACTTGAAAACCAAGCTATGCTAGTTCACGGCCCCTTCTTACGGTACTACTCAAATCTTTGCTATAGAAACAACTCGACAAAGATTGACTTCTGTAACAGGCACTGTCAGCTAAAAACAAATCAGCCACCTAGCAGTAATGCTAGGTGGCTGATAATGAATGAGCGAGAAACGAGGCTCGAACTCGCGACCCTCAGCTTGGGAAGCTGATGCTCTACCAACTGAGCTACTCTCGCGGAGGAAATTGGTAAGCCAAAAATACACAGCAAAAATCAAATTGCAACTGCGGAGCTTGCCTGACAAGCGCTAACAGCTCAGCGGGCCAGACCTAGGTTCAGCTTTCTTTCAGCCATTAACGTAAAACTGCCGTGGCCGAAGCGCATTTATGCGACTTATCCACGCTCATCCGCTGCTTTTTATCTTGACTCATGGCTTCTTCCAACCGTAACCGGGGCACTCTTTACCTAGTAGCAGGGCTGCTTTTGCTGGCTGTACAGCTTTACCGAATGCCAGGCTTCTATGCTGATTGGCAGGTGAAAAACCTCGACACGCCCCGCTTCTTTCTTAGCCTGGTGATTCTGGTCGGTGCCTTGTTTATGTTGCGGGCCGGGTGGCGCATGTGGCGGGGCGGCCACACCATCGATTAACGGAAAAGCTAGGTTTTTCCGGCACGCCGAAAGGAGAGAGCCTGTACCTTTGCGCCCTTCTGCCAATATTTCTCTGATGTCTCATCCTCTTCGCATTACCATTGCTAAGCGTACTGCCGCTGTGGCGGCTCAGCTTGCTGCCTTCGGGCGCCAGACGTTTTATGACACCTTCGCGGCCGACAATACGCCGGAGGATATGGCGGCGTACCTGGAGGAAAGCTTCGGAGAGGAAAAACAACTCGCTGAGCTACAAGATCCTAATACCGTGTTTTTGCTGGCGCAAATGCAGCAGGAGCTGGTCGGCTCGGCGAAGCTGCGCTTTGGCTCGAACCTAGGTCTGGCTCCCGGCAAAGCAGCGGATACGCAGGTGGAAATCTCGCGGCTCTACGTGCGGCAGGATTGGATCAGGACGGGGCTGGGGGCGGCGCTGATGCGGCGGATTATTGAAGAAGCTAAGGCAAAAGGTTGCCGCAGCATCGTGCTGGGTGTGTGGGAAAAGAACGAGCGCGCCCTTGTATTTTACCAGCGGTTTGGCTTCAAAATTATTGGTAATACCGCCTTTAAGCTAGGTCAGGACCTGCAAAACGATCTGATTCTGCGCAAGGGTTTGTAGCAAGCCTAGGTAAAGGCTGCTTGCCTTATTGGCCGGTTCACGATGATAAAGCACGGCTGCATTACTTTTGAGCCCGATATACATCAATCTGCTTGTCATGCGCTTGAGTCAGTTCCCTTGTCTGCCTTTGCTGCCCCGCGTGGCCGGATGGCTGCTGCCGTGCTTGCTCGTGGTGGAAGGGTGCTCGTCGGGGGAGCGGTCGGCGGGACCGTTGCCGACCGGCCACTACGAAGGTCCTGTTACGTATCAGGGCACCGAGCAGCGAGTCGTGCTTGATTTGCGGGAAGACGCCACCGGGCGGTTGGAGGGTGACCTGCAGTTTGCCAACAAGGAAGGCCTAGGTTTTCCGGCCGCCAACCTGCGCTACAATGCCCCGATGCTGCACTTCGAGCGCCAAGCCGGCGCACCCGATAACATGATCGTGGAAGCCATTCGGGAAGGTGATTTTTGGCGCGGAACCCTAACCACCGATAGCGCCCAAGCCGAGCTGCTGCTCGTGCGGCGTGGCAAAGCTGACCCGCGCCCTTATGGCACGCAGGGCCTGACCATTCGCTACGGCACGCAAAACATGCGGAGTACGTTGCGGCTTCCCGACGATACCGTGCGGCGGCACCCGGCCGTGGTGCTGCTCCCCGACTCGGCGACGAACCTGAATCAGGTGGCCGATCTGCTGGCCCGGCAAGGATTTGCTACGCTCATTACCCAGCCCGCACCCACTACGCCCGACTCCGCGGCCGGGCAGATGGCGCAAGCCGCCCTTGCCACCTTACGCGCCACGCCCAGCGTCGACACGACTCACGTAGGACTGTGGGTGACAGGCAAAAACGCGCCGAGGGCGCTTGCCCTAGCTACTCGTGGCAAAGCTAGCCCTGCTTTCGTGGTGGTACAGGCCGTACCGGTAAGCTCAGCGGAGGCGCAGCAGCCTTTTCGTGCGCTGGCTCGCCAGCGTATTCCGGTGCTGGCTCTTTATGGCGGCAATGACACGACTGTAGACGTGCGCGAAAGCTCCCGGCGTTTGCGTAGTGCGCTGGGCGGCCGGGCCGCCACGGTGCGGGTGTACCCAAATGCGAACCACAATCTGGCCCTCCCCGGCGGCACCCGCGCCGATGGCAAGTGGGAATGGTCGCGCCCCGCTACTGGCTATGTAGAGGATTTGTTGGCTTGGCTGCGGGCTAGGTTATAAGGCTGCTGTAGCGACCAGCGCTAAAAAGCTAGGTTCTCTAAAACAGCAGCAATCCTTTTTCGCGCAACAGCAGCCACGTTGGCGAGGCCAGGAAGCTTTCGAACGAAAGCCCGGCTACTTTAGCAGGAAACGTGCTGGCCGCTTCTTTCAGCAACACCTTCGTGTCGTAGTCGGCTGTGAGCTGGGTAAGAAGCGCGTGCAGCCACTCGCCAATGACCGGAGCAGTTTTGACCTCGAAATCTTCGGCTTGCTCGTAGAAGGTGAGTACTGCGCGTGCGCCTTTTTTCGCTTGCTCCAACCGCAGCTCCGGCGCATTGCCTAGCCAGAAAAGCCGCAGGTTTTGCTTTGCGAACTCTGGTTTGCCGGGCTCTTGCAGCGCTTGCTGAATGAGGTGGCGCGGTACTGTGGAGCGCGGTACTTTGAAATCAAACCAGAATTGCAGCGGCTCTTGCAAGGCCACGCTGTGCATATAGTTGTACAAGGCTTTGGCGAGGCCGGGGCCAAACTGCTCGTGGTCGGCGCCGGTGGGGTCGTCGTGCCAGAGGTCGTTCCAGGCAAAGTCGCCGGGCTCGGGGCCGACGGCTACCACGTTGTACTTCGCGGGGTTTTTGCCTACGGGCGAGTGCGCCGTCATGGAAAAGCGGTGCCAGTAGCCCGATTGCACAATGCCCGCCCCAAACAGCTGCCGCACCACCTCCAACGAATCGACGGTTTCCTGCGCCGTTTCGGTCGGGAAGCCGTACATCAGGTAAGCGTGCACCATGATGCCCGCCTGGGTGAAGCCATCCGTCACGCGGGCGACCTGCGCGATGGTCACGCCTTTTTCCATTAGCGCCAGCAGTCGATCTGACGCTACCTCCAGGCCGCCGGAAACGGCAATGCAGCCCGCCGCGGCCAGCAAGCGGCACAAGTCGGGCGAGAAGGTTTTTTCGAAGCGGATATTACCCCACCATGTAATATTGACGCGGCGCTTAAGCAGCTCAATAGCCAGGTCGCGCAGGGCCAGGGGAGGGGCGGCCTCGTCCACGAAGTGAAAGCCCGTCTGCCCGGTTTGCCGCACAATCTGCTCGATGCGGTCGACGAGCAGCGTGGCGGGCGCCGTCTCGTAGCGGCTGATGTAGTCCAGCGTGACGTCGCAGAAGGAGCAGCGCTTCCAGTAGCAGCCGTGGGCAATGGTGAGCTTGTTCCAGCGTCCGTCGCTCCAGAGCCGGTGCATCGGATTTAGGACTTCAATAACCGAAAGATATTCGGCCAGGGGCAAATCGGAGTAATCCGGGGTGCCTACCTCGGGGTGCGGAATATCAGCGAAAGGCTGGTTTATGTACTGAACTTGGCCGTTAGTATCCCGCAAAAAGGTTCGTTGGAATTGGGGTGGCGCTTGTTCCGGCAGAACGTCATGCGGAGCCTGTCGAAGCATTTCTGCCGCGGTAGTAAAGGAATACCTTGGCGGGAGAGATGCTTCGACAGGCTCCGCATGACGTTCTTTTTGGCTACCTAGGTATTCCAGCAACCGCAACCACGGCCCTTCACCATCATCAAGCGTCAGATAATCAATGTAGTCGAAGAAGCGCGGCTCCTTGATCTGGCGAAGTTCGGTGTTCGGGTAGCCACCACCCATCAGGGTTTTAGTCTGCGGGCGGAGTGCTTTCACGCGGCCCGCCAAGCGCAGCGCCCCATACAAGTTGCCGGGAAAAGGCACCGTGAAGCCCACCACATCCGGCTGCACACGCTCCACCAACTCATCGAGCAACTCCAGCAGCACCTGATCCACAAGATTGGGCGCGGCTTGCAGGGCTTCGTACAGCGGCTCGAAGCTGGTGGCCGACAAAGCTAGCTTTTCGGCGTAGCGCGAAAAGCCAAACTGCGGCCCCACGGTTTCCTTGATCAAATCACCTAGGTCTTCGAGGTACAGCGTGGCGAGGTGACGGGCCTGGTCGGTGAGGCCCATTGTGCCGAAAGCACTTTCTAGGTCGGCCACGTTGTCGAAGCGGGCAGCTTCGGGCAGGAAGCGGCTGTGGCAGATGCGCGGAGCCAGGGTATTATCCTTGTTCTGCAAAAACCGGATGACCGGCTCGATGGTACTGATATAGCTGCGTTGCAGACGTACCATGCGGCGCGCATTGTCGCTGAGGTTGTAGCCACCCTGTTCAATTTCGGCGAAGATGCGCTTCAGGCCGGCGGCCGAAAACATCTTCAGCACCAGCTCCAAACCTAGGTCGGCCTGCGTAACGGCGTAGCCGCGCCCACCCAAAAAGCCTTTTATATAAGCCGTGGCCGGGTACGGCGTGTTGAGCTGAGTCAGCGGGGGCGTGATGAGCAGGATGCGGAGCGTAGACACGAGGGCACAACAAAAAAGCGGACCACAAAGATACGAAAGCGCTTAGCCAGTGCGGTCGGCGTCCATTCTTATATAGTATAGTGGCAACGTAACCTAGGTTGAGGCTGGTAAAGTTTCCTCCGAGTTGCTTCTGTTTCTTACTGTCCATTGTTCAACGATATGCGAAGCGCAGGCTTCGCGCTACAACTACTTACATCTTCATCCCACTCATCCTCATCAGTGGCGCGTTCAGCCGCACGTACACCTCCGCTGACACCGGCGTTTTGCCATAGTAGCCACGGATCTGATCATCGGGGCGGTACACGCTGCCTTGCGCGCCGATGTGCAGCTCAGGGCCGTGCTGCCCGAGTTGCGTGAAGCGGTAGCTGGCACCTAGGGTCAGGGCATGGATATTATAGATGGGATGCTCGCCGGCAGTGTGCGGCACCTCAAGTTCTTCGGGGTCTTTCTGCAAGAATTCGTAGCGACCATAGAACGTAGGCCGACCTAGGGTAACGTTCGTTTCGGCCAGCACGGCGTGCTCGTTGCCGAAGGTGTAGTGGTTCATGCCCCAGATGAGCGACGAAGCAATGTAGTGGTAGTCGCCCCACTGGCGGCTGTGCATCAGGCCGGCCGTGGTGCGCTGCACGTTTTCGTCGGGGTGCAGCTCCTCCGGGCTTTTCACCCACGCCTGCCCGACTTGCAACGACAGCTCGTTGGTGGGGTTCCACATGAGGCGCGCGGCCCAGGAGTCGGCCCGCGGCCGGTCGAAGCCGTAGCGGTATTCGTTGGGCTCCCGGCCGGTGAAGTTGGAGCCTTCCAGCTTAAACTGCTTGTAGCGCAAACCTAGGGTCGCGACGCCGAAGGTGATGTGCGTGGCATCAACCCAGTGGTGGCCGAGCGGCGCATCGGGGTTGGGCATGGCCGAGATGCGGTGCATGAAGGCCGTTGGCCCCACGGCCGGTTCGCCGGGATAACCTAGGTACAAGGTCATGTCGACATCCTGCGAGAAGGCGTGCGTGTAGCCGACGCTCAGCCCCGAAAACAAATCGTGCGGGTGCTGACGGTCGATCAGCGGGCGGCCTTTGTACGCTTCACCCGATTGAAAGAGCAGCGGGTAGCCGTTCTTGCCTTCCGTGAGTGGGTCGAGCGAAATCATCAGCGTGAGGTTCAGCAGGCCGCGTTGGCCGATGTTACGCTGGGCCATGGTCATAAACCAGTTCGGCGCATCGAAGGTGCGGCCGCCGCGCTGGCCATTTTCACGACCTAGGTTCTGGTTGGTGTAGCGCCCAAAAACCGCCCCGTGATACATCAGCATCCACGGTCCTTTGTGCTGCATCCACATGTACATGGGCGTGGCATCGGGCTGCCAGGCCGTGCCCGAGCCGTTGCGTGACATTGGCAAGTAGCGCGAGTAAGCGTGACTCATGCTATGTTGTAGCTGATTGACGTGCAGTGGACTAGCATGACCAGTTAACGGCATGTCGCCCATCTGCATACCAGCGTGCGAGGTATCGGTGCTCATCGAATGTTGGGGCATCGAGTGCTGCGCAACTGTTTGATGAACAAGGCCTAGACCTAGGATTGTGAAAAGAATGTAGCCGATTTTCTTCATAAAAACGAAGCGGAGTACCCGCCATAAATTTCTCTTGGCAAGTACTCCGCTTTGTAGAAAAAAGATAGTGCAGTATTTCGCTGACGACGTGTAAACTTTCGCTTACCGTCGCTTAGCCAGACCTAGGCTAGCTCATCCAAGGACAAGCGCTTGGGCATCAGCTCGCGGCGGAACTCGCTCACGGAGCGGCCCGTCACTTGCCGAAACTGGTTGCTCAGGTGCTGACCGCTGCTGTAGCGCATCTGGTCGGCAATTTCGCTGAGCGTCAGCTCGCCGTAGCTCAGCATTTCCTTCACGCGCTCAATCTTGAGGCGAATCAGGTATTTCTCAATCGTCAGGTTGGCTGTGCGCGAAAACACCTTGCTCAGGTGCGAGTACGTAGCGGCAAACCGATCAGTGAGAAAAGCAGAAGTCGTGAGTGGCATCCGCGCGGTGCGCAGGTGCTCCAGGTATTCCGCCAGCGAAGCCTTGATCTGCTCGGTGAGCTGCTCGGCCCGGCCCGTAAGCACATCAAAACCAGCCTCCCGCAGCAACGGCGCTACCGCTACCGGGTCGGCGGGCGTAGTCTGGTCGAGCTGGGCCTGACCTAGCTGTACGCTGGTCGGCTTGTAGCCAGCTTGTTCAAGAAGGTGGCGTACCGCCTCGACGCAGCGCGGGCACACCATGTTTTTAATATGGAGCAAGGTTGTTTTCACGGGCGGGGTATGGTTACGGATACTGAGTTAATTCAACCGTTTAGTAGTACCTGATGTTTTAACATTTGGCGCCTTGCGAGTAGCCGACGAGCTAGCCGCAGGACTAGTACGAGACTTTTGGCGGGAAGATGCAGCCGTTATTTCCGACCAGCCTTTGCCGAACCAGTTGGCCGCCGCCCAATTAACAAAGGGTACTACCCCTAAAAATGTTACAGCCAGCAGCCAGAAAAATACGAAAAAAGCGCCAAAAAGTCGGGTGAAGAAGGCGTCGCTGGTGCCGAACAGATAGGCGACCAACAGCAAGGCTAGCCCAAAGCTGACGCTAGCCAACACGGCAGCTCGGCGCAGGAGCATTTGATAAGGAGCAGGAAGAAAGGTAAACCGTAGCATACTGAATCGGTGAATAGCAAATATATTGGTTGCGTGCGGCTTCGCGGAGCCTAGTGCTTTTCACGCGCAAAGCTAGGGGTTCTGGCTAGTGCTCCGGATGGTGAATGATAACCTAGGTTCGTTATCTGGGCTAGCTTTCCGTTGGTGGTCAACCATAAATTAGGGTGTACGCAAAAACCGTTGGGCTGATCAGCCGTAGAGGCTACTTGCAGTTGTCCCTATCCAGTTTTAGCCTCTCTGATTATGAAAACCACACATTTGCTTCGCCCACTAGCCTTTGCTTTTTTGGTGGCCGCAGCTTCGCTTACTGCTTGCAGCACGGGTACCGACTCTGGTGATACCAACGTAGAACGCGGCGCCAGCAAATCGGATGCGCCGATGCAGGAAGGCCCTGCCAGCGCAGGATCTGACTCTACTACCGCAGGCTTGCGGCCCGATTCGGTGCAGCACCCTACCGGCAAACAACTCTACGACCACGCCGCCGATGCCCACGACCGTGACCGGGATGGTCTTGAGGATGAGCCTCAGAACCCAACGCAGAAGTAATCAGCGACCGAGCATCTACTACGCACAAGGCCTCTTTCCGCAATGGAAGAGGCCTTTTTAGTAAACTATTTGAGAATGAAGCTAGCCACTGCTTTTTACCGCCAACCCGACGTTGTACAAATCGCCCGTGACCTGTTGGGTAAATACCTGTTTACCAACATTAATGGCGTTATGACCGGTGGCCGCATCGTCGAAACGGAAGCGTATGCGCACATCAATGACCAGGCCTGTCACTCGCACCTAGGTCGCTTCACCAAGCGCACCCGCGTGATGTACGAAGCTGGCGGCGTGGCCTACGTTTATCTGATCTACGGCCGCTACGCTTTGTTCAACATCATCACCAACGAGGCCGGCAAAGCCGATGCGGTTCTGATTCGGGGCTTAGAACCCGTGGAAGGCATCCCCGAAATGCTCCTGCGCCGCGGCCTCCCGACAGTTTCCCCCAAGCTCACCGCTGGCCCCGGCCTGCTTACCCAAGCTCTGGGCATCAGCATTCCGCACTACGGCACCGACCTGACCGGCGACCTAATCTGGCTCGAAGACCGCGGCGACGTTGTTCCTGATGAATTGGTGCTCGCCAGCCCCCGCGTCGGAATTGATTACGCCGGTGCCGACACCGCCTTGCCGTGGCGCTTCCGCCTGAAAGGCAGCAAGTGGACCAGCCCAGCGAAATAGGAACGCGCCACGGCGCGTTCTGACATTGGACAACCTAGGTATTCCAGGTGCTCGCACGCCAGAACGCGCCGTGGCGCGTTCCTAAAACTGCTTGGCTATTAATTGCTCTTCTCGCACACGAGCACCATGGGGCGGCCGCGCAGATCAGTTGTAGCAAAAAGGTAAAGGTCGCCGCCTTCGCGAATACCCGTGCGGGCTCGAAAATCAGCTACCGAATCGGGGAAGTTGCGGGTGGTTACGTGCGCTCGCGCTTCCGGACCTAGGTGTGCTCGTAGCGCATCGCCATCGTAGCGCTCAGCGGCAATAATGCGGAAGATGCGGCCCGGAAATTCGGGGCGCAGCACATCAGAGGTGTATAAGTGACTGTGCTGGTGCAGCTTCAGCAGCTCGAAAGCCGTACCGATGCTGCGGAAGCCACCAGCTTTCAGGATGGCGACATTCGGCTCGTAGAGGTATTGTTGCGGCTCCGCGTAGCGCGATATGGCGCGGGCCTCACGGGCTTTGTTCAGCCGGAACTCCTGCTGTTGCCCATTGCGGAGCAGGTTAACCGTGTAGCGCTCCGGGTCCACAGCCGGCTCCGGACCTAGCTCGTACAGTACCTCTTTGCACTCATTATCCACTGACACTACCCACAGGCGGCGCACTTGTTTCAGCTCCAGCAGCGCCTGCTCGATGTCGAGCATAGGCGAGGTCTTGAGCAGCACGCGTTGCGCTTTGTGCAGTAGCAGCGGCATAATGCGCAACACATCCGGCTCGCAGTCCTGCAAGCGGTAGATCTTGCGGGCAGCCGTATCGCGCCGGGCCGGGTCGAGGTAAAGCCAGTCGAACGTCTGATCGGTATTCTTCAGAAAGCTCACGGCATCACTGGCGTGGCAGATAATGTTCGATTGCCCTAACTGCTCCAGATTGTAGCGCACCACGGCTACCAGCGCCGGGTCGCGCTCCACGTAGTGCACCTCCGGAATCTGGCGGGCGAAGTAACTGGCATCTACCCCAAAGCCGCCGGTCAGGTCGGCGAGCCGCTCGCCGCTTACAAGGTTAGCTTTGAAAGCGGCCGTGCGGGCCGACGAAGCCTGTTCCACCGACAAAGCGGGCGGAAAAATCAGGTCGGGGTTGTTGGCCCATTCGGGCAATTTGGTCCGGGCTTTCTGGCGTGCCTGAATCTGGCGCACCAAATCGGGCACGGGCAGGCTAGGAAAACGGCGCGCTTGCAACGCCAATTGAGCGGGGTCTTCGTGCAGGTGATCAGCAACATACTGCCGAGCCGCTGCCGGGAGCGGAAATTCCATGAAATACTCCTACGAAAAAATCGGAAGTTTAGTGCAAACTCCAACGTATTGCAAGCTGTGGCCGGCCAGTAGGAGCCGTGAAGCCAACAGCGGTGGGAGAAAGTCGCCGCAACAAGTTATGATAGCTGGTGGGAAGACCACTATTATATTCTTCCACGGCGCGCTTGAAGTGCTGGTTAGTGTTGCGTGAGATAAAGATGTTAGCGAGCAAGCTAGCCGCGGCCACGCCCACAATCACCTTCTGCTTGTCATTGAAGTACACCTTCGCATCGCCAGCTAGCACCTGCTGCGCATAAAACCCTACTGACCCAGCAAAAACCAGTCGCTCGCCCAGGAACAAGGCCTTCTGCCGACGGTAGCTATTCAGATAACCTAGGGCCGCGGAGTTGCCAGCCAAGTAAGGCCGCAGGCGCTGGCCGAAAAAGCCGGCATTCTGATAATCAGTGCTTTTACCGACGGCAAAGTAGAAGTTAGACTGCTCGCCACCTAGGTCCCGATCTTTATCTTCCGGGCTCAGCGTGATAATGGACTTGCTAGGCTGTGCATTTTGAGCGTGCGCAGCGCCAAAGAACAATAGAAATGGCAGCAAAAAGGTGAAACGGCGGCTGCGCGAAGCCGGAGCTTGAGGTAAGAAATGGGACATAAAAAAGTGGCAAGCGGCTGCTTGGTGTAGCGTAACCGCCGTGATAGAAAGCTCGCTATCAGGGCTCAACAAAACGCACGAGCCTTACGTTCGGATGAGTAGGATATAGTCCTTTTCGAATAATAGCAAAGACGGTGCTAGTCCTGGGCGCGTGATTGTGTCGTTTCGGCCAGCGGGAGAAATGATGGCTGGCTCTTAGCAGAAGAGAATAACATTCCGTACCCAGCTTATGCCTAGCTTATTAAGGAGGCAAGAACAAACTAGCTACCTTTGCAGTTGAATCGCAAAATGCTACTGATATGGTTGAGACAACCTTCGTTCCCTACAAAGTAAAAGACATCTCGCTGGCCGAATGGGGCCGCAAGGAAATTCGGTTGGCGGAAGCCGAGATGCCGGGACTCATGTCCCTGCGCGCCGAGTTTGGCCCGTCGCAACCGCTCAAAGGTGCCCGTATTGCTGGCTGCCTGCACATGACGATTCAGACGGCTGTGCTTATCGAGACCCTCATTGCCCTAGGTGCTCAGGTAACCTGGTCGTCGTGCAATATCTTCTCGACGCAAGACCACGCCGCCGCGGCTATTGCTGCTGCCGGTATTCCGGTGTACGCCTGGAAAGGCATGAACGAGGAGGAGTTCAACTGGTGCATCGAGCAGACGCTGTACTTCGGCGAAGAGCGCCAGCCGCTGAACATGATTCTCGACGACGGCGGTGACCTGACTAACATGGTGCTGAATCAGTACCCCGAGCTAGCAGCTGGCATCAAAGGCATTTCGGAGGAAACTACCACCGGCGTGCTGCGCCTGCTGGACCGCGTGAAAAACGGCACATTGCCCATTCCCGCCTTCAACATTAACGACTCGGTTACGAAGTCGAAGTTCGATAACAAGTACGGCTGCAAAGAGTCGGCGGTGGACGCCATCCGTCGGGCTACCGACGTGATGATGGCCGGCAAGATTGCCGTAGTGGCCGGCTACGGCGACGTAGGCAAAGGCACCGCGGCTTCGTTGCGCGGCGCTGGTGCGCGGGTTGTCGTGACGGAAATTGACCCAATCTGCGCCCTGCAAGCTGCTATGGATGGCTACGCGGTGAAGAAAATGTCGAACGCCATTAAAGAGGCTGACATCGTGGTAACGGCTACCGGCAACTGCGACATCATCACGGAAGAGCATTTCCGTGCGCTGAAGGACAAGGCTATCGTGTGCAACATCGGCCACTTCGATGATGAAATCGACATGGCTTGGCTGAACACCAACTACGGCCACACGAAAGACACCGTGAAGCCGCAAGTTGACCTCTACAACATCGACGGCAAGGAAGTTATCATCCTGGCGGAAGGCCGCTTGGTAAACCTAGGTTGCGCCACTGGTCACCCTTCGTTCGTGATGTCGAACTCCTTCACCAACCAGACTCTAGCGCAGCTGGAGCTGTGGCAGAACTCGGACCAGTACGAGAACAAGGTATACACGCTGCCCAAGCATCTCGATGAGAAAGTAGCTCGCCTGCACCTAGCTAAGATTGGCGTGGAGCTAGATGAGCTGAAGCCGAAGCAAGCGGAGTACATCGGTGTCGATGTACAAGGCCCATTCAAGTCGGATCTGTACCGTTACTAGGTCGCTTTAACTCAAAAAGCCGCAAGAAAAAGCCGGCTCTGCATCGTGCAGAGTCGGCTTTTTTTATGGGCCGGAAGCTGGTGTTACTGGTTTTACATAGACATGGCGCCGCTGAACTCTTCCGTCTGCGTGAATACTTGCACACCTAGCAAATTCCAATTATGCGTCAGAAATGTATGATAACGTAGGTGTCTGCCGCTCTGCTCCAAGAAGCCACCGTTGGGCTGCCAAGTATGACCTACCATGAAGCCAGACACGGTGGCGTACAATCCGCGTGGCCGGACCTTGCCGTTCTCCTGATAATATTCAGCTCGTAACTCCAGCTTATTACTACCACCTAGGTTGATGGCTTGATGTGAACTGGCATTCCCTAAGGGAGCGTCTTTGGGAATGTGAGAAAGTAGGTTACTAGAAGCAATTTGCTGCTTAGTAGATTTTCCGCAGCCGATTAAGAGTAAACCGAATACAAAAAACAGGGCCGTTCCCGAACCTATATGCTGCCTCACCAACTGTGTGGCTTGGAACGAAGTATATAACAGACCTAGCACTAGGGCTAGGTTCAGCGCAGACCAGAGTAAGTTCGTCATCTAATTTGTTGCTTTGTAAGAACTACGAGAAGAAGTGAATACGACCACATGCTAATGGTATAACGAAAGCAATTTATTTAGAAGATGAAAATTACTTAGAGGTGTATTATTAATATCTGACTTGCTTATAAATTATCAGACGTAACTTCTGCGTGGTGCCAGCCAGCATCAAAGTAAAACAGTTGTTTTCTATTATTTCGTCCTTGGTAAGTGATAATGCCTTTACGCGAGTCAAAGGTTAAATTTCCTTGTACCAGATAATCATCCTGCTGTAAGGAGGCAAGCTTATGTAAAGATTCAATCTGCCACCTCTTACCTCGGCGCAAAGCACGATAAAGCTCATTATCCTTACCTTGGTAGAATACTTCTTCTTCCGGCATCATTGGGTTCACTGCCACTGCACCTGCTGTCGGACTTACATCAGGGAGTGCTGCTTTTAGTGAATTATTAATGTTATCAACGTTCTTTGTGTAGCTTACCGTATAGTCATTATTGTTCGGCTTCAATACCCGGATATAATCAATATCCATATGCGCTTTTTTTACAGAGGCATCGTAGTTTTTCATCTGTAAAGTAGCGAGTAACATGCCCGCGCAGCGGTTCGTTGCAACAGCGGTATCATCAACATCATACAGGTGATGGCCATTGAAGAAAAATGACACGCGCGTAGGTGTCCATACCGCAGTATAGGTGTTAAAACCAGCGGACAGCGACGGGCCATAAGGCTTATTGAATATAGCTTCGCTCGCTACATGCGCTGACGAATCTTTTGGCGAAATTTTTCGCCAGTCAATAACATTCGACTGAATAACATTATCAGGATCGGGTTTTAGATTATCAATCACATCAATTTCGGTAGCACTGGAAAGAAACCAGAAAGTGGGCCACACACCATTATGACCATAAGGCAACTTACATCGAATTTCAAACATCCCGTAAGTGAACCCCTGGTACATACCGTCGCAATTGGGAGTGCCATCCATATCAACGATTGACTCTATCTTACCTGAAGCGAAAAGCTTATTGCCGTGCTCACGTGCTTCAGCTTCTGCTAAGCGCTTTGCAGAGAGCCGAAGCAATCCGGTACGGCGATGTTTCCCGTCGGAGCGGAGGGTTACCTGCTCCGGTGCAAAGTATTCATCGCCCCAACCTTGATTAGGATCATTGGGGTTGACGAAGCGCCAGTTCTTCGCTAGCTCTTCTCGCTCTGTATAGGTGAAGTCGTCCCTGAATATTTCATGATAATTCTTGTAATCTAAAATTGATTGTGCTGATAACTTGTTAATAGTAAACAAGTTGAATAGCGAAATTAGATAAAGTGTAATTCGCATAAAGGTTAAATTGAAGCAAGCACTCAAACGGGGTCTGGTGCGCTGAAAGGAGTAAGCGTGAAGGAAATTAGAAGGCGCAAAGGGGCAGAAATCCTGCCACAGGCTACCTTTTCAACCTTCAATTCTTAGTCTAGGTTGTTAGCACAAACCTCATTTATGAGAGAAGTGTGCCTACCTGAATACGTGATTATGCGTCAAGAGCCTAATTGCATTGCTGGTAAAATCCGGATATTTACGGCTCTATGCCTATTCCGCTCTCGGTCGTCATTATTACCTACAACGAAGAACAGAACATTGGTCGTTGCCTGCAAGCCTTGCAGGAAGTGGCCGACGACGTGGTGGTAGTCGACTCCTTTTCCACTGACCGCACCGTTGAAATCTGCCATCAGCATAAGGCTAGGGTAATACGGCACGCTTTCGAAGGATACGTCGAGCAGAAGAACTTTGCCACGGCCCAGGCGCGCTACGACCATGTGCTCCAGCTCGATGCTGACGAAGTATTGACGGAGGAACTACGCCGTAGCATTCGGCAGGTGAAAAATGACTGGCAAGCCGCCGGCTACACGTTGGCGCGCCTCACGAACTATTGCGGCACCTGGGTGCGGCACGGCGGCTGGTACCCTGACCGCAAGCTGCGCCTCTACGACCGACGCTTAGGCAAGTGGGAGGGCTTGCTGCTGCATGAGCGCTACGAGTTACTGCCAGGGCAACAGGTGGCTGACCTAGGTGGTGATTTGCTGCATTACTCGTACGATTCAGTTGAGCAGCATATCACGCAGCTCAACCGCTTCACCAGCATTGCCGCTAACGAGCTAGCGTTACGTGGTAAGCATCAGGTTACGTTGTTTCACCTGCTCCTAAAGCCGTGGTGGAAGTTTGTGCACGGTTACTTTCTGCGGCTGGGTCTGCTCGACGGCTTCGCTGGATTGTGTATTGCTGTTATTTCGGCCTGGGGTGTTTTTCTCAAATTTGCTAAGCTGCGCACCAAGCTACGGCATTCTCCAGCCGCCTCATGAAGACGTTTTTAGTCAGCCGAACCGACGCCATTGGCGATGTGGTGCTTACCTTGCCTGTGTGCGGTCAGCTAAAGCTGCTGGTGCCGGGTTGCCGTGTGGTGCTGTTAGGGCGTACATATACCCAAGCCGTAGCAGAAGCCTGTCCGTGGGTAGATGCGTTTCTGAACTACGACGAGCTAAAGTTGCTAACAGAGAAGGAGCAGTTAACGCGTCTGCGTGCGCTACGCGCTGATGCTGTTCTTCATATTTTTCCTAATAAGCACCTAGCCCGGCTAGCACGAAAAGCAAGTATCCCGATACGGATCGGGACAAGCAGCCGTTGGTTTCATTGGCTTACCTGCAATCGGCTGGTGCGCCTGAGCCGTCGTCACTCACCTTTGCATGAAGCCCAGCTTAATCTGATGCTACTGCAGCCCTTGGGTTATGAACAGGCACCAGCACTAGCTCAAGTGGCTGAGTTGGTACAGTTACAGCCGATGGAGGCGTTGGCACCAGCGTGGCAGCAACTGCTAGCCGCTCGCAGTCCTCAACAGTTCAACATTATCTTGCATCCTCGCTCAAGAGGTAGTGCCCGCGAGTGGGGGCTTGAGCATTTTGGCAAGCTAGCTCAGTTGCTGCACCAAGCCGGCCATCGGGTATTCGTGACGGGTACAGCCGCGGAAGGGGAGGAACTGCGGCCCTGGCTAGGGACGCACGCCGCTCTGCTAGCTGGTGACTTAACGGGTAAGCTGACCCTGACCCAACTACTCGCGTTCATTGCCGCCGCCGATGGCCTAGTAGCCGCCAGCACCGGACCGCTGCACTTGGCGGCAGCGCTAGGACGGCATGCCCTAGGTTTATACCCGCCGATGCGGCCTATTCATCCAGGGCGGTGGGCGCCGCTCGGCCTGCATGCCGAATACCTAGTGTTTGATCGGCCTGATTGCGTCGCTTGCCGAGAGCAGCCTGCTAGCTGTACCTGTATTAAGGCCCTAACACCTAGTCAGGTGTTAGGCCGTATTTTAAAGTGGCAGCGCCTGTCCGTTGCTACTTCCTGACTTCGCATCGTTCGTTTTTCACCTTGTTATGAGTTCATCCTCGCTGGGAGTTGCATTGCGGCAAGCTTACCGAACCGGCTACCTTTCCCAGCACCTGCTTCTGCTAGCGTGCACTGCTGGCGTAATTGGATTGCTCGCAGCTCGTGCATTGGTTGCTCTAAGTCCCTTAGTAGGGCTCTTGGCAGCGGCTACCAACCCAGATTGGCGAGTGGCGCTAGCTAGTTGGTGGCGCAACCCGGCAGCGTGGTTTGCTGCTTTACTTTATGCCGTGCTGCTGGTTAGTGGCTTATATACTGTCGAGTGGGCCGTGTGGCGGCACGAGCTGTTTCGGCAATTGCCGCTCCTTGGTGTGCCGTTGGCTTTTGCCGTTGCAGCTCCCCTGAGTAGTCGCCAACGCTTCCTCGTGGGCTGCACCTTTGTGCTAGGTACAGCATCATTAGGCACGGATACCCTGATCCGCTACCTGCTCACCGCGCGGGAAGTACACGAGATGTTCAATACTGGCCAGAACATTCCGACCATCACGGGGGTGTTCCATATCCACTTCAGCGTAATGCTGGCTCTGGCTTTTTATTTCGGCATCTTTCTGCTGCGCACTACTAATGCCACTCGTCCTTGGCGGTGGCTTTTGTCGCTGGCAGTGTTGCTGATTGTGGTAGTGCTACATATGCTGGCATACCGAACTGGTCTGCTCGTGTTCTACAGCGCGCTGCTGGCTGATGCTATCTTGCTGATAGTGGCCCGCCGTCAATTTGTATTAGGCTTAGGATTGCTCTTGGTATTCGTGGCCTTGCCTTGGCTCGCCCACAAAACGCTTGAGCCGGTACAAGCTAGGGTGAACGGCACGTACTATGACTTAGAGCAATTCGAGTTCAACCACGACATAAACGATTTTTCGCTCTCTAAGCGCCTCGCTGCCTGGCAAACAGCGCAGGCGGTTATCACAGAGCATCCTTGGTTCGGTGTAGGGCTGGCTGACACTGAAATGGCAATGATGGAACAGTATAGCTACCGTGACTTCGGCTTATTGCCGGCTAACCGCGTAATGGTTCATAACCAGTATTTACATTACCTGCTAGGCAGTGGCATAGTAGGACTGTTTGTCTGGCTACTTGTTTTGCTAGGGCCATTAGCGCAACCTAGAGTACGTCGTAACCCGTACGTGATACATTTCCTACTCATTATGGGTGTAGCAATGCTTACAGATTCAATGCTACAGCTTCAGATTGGTTTCAATCTTTTTGTTTTTCTCTATGGCTTTTTGGTAGTAAATGCCGAGCGGCAAGTCCAACTGTTACCAGACAAAATTGCTTAAGTCAGGTTGATGAACCACCTGATTATTTGATCAATGGCTCTTTTTTTACAATTTTAGCCATCTACACCTAGCGCCATGAGCGAATCTCCCGAACGGGTTCCTAAGCTGAGCAAAGAAGAAAAAGACCGCCGGTTCCAAGCCGAACTGATGCCGGTGCTGGATCCTTTGTACAACTTCGCCTACCGCCTTACTCTTGATGAAGACGACGCCAATGACCTCGTTCAAGAGACGTATTTAAAGGCATATCGATTCTTTGAATATTTCGAGCCGGGAACCAACGCAAAAGCGTGGTTGTTTCGCATCTTGAAAAACTCGTTCATCAACGACTTTCGAAAAAAAAGTAAGCAGCCTGCTAAAGTCGATTACAGCGAAATAGAAGGCTACTACAATACGGAAGACGTAGAAGCCGAGGGCGACGTGGGAAGCACGTCGTCGGACATGCGGCAGCAGGCCGTGCGCGACCTCATCGGTGATGAGGTGGCCAGCGCACTAAACTCGCTGCCCGTCGATTTCCGGACCGTCATCATCCTCTGCGACCTGGAAGGGTTTACCTATGAGGAGATGGCAAAAGTGCTTGACATTCCAATCGGGACTGTCCGCTCGCGCCTCCACCGGGCACGAAATTTCCTGAAGGAAAAACTAGAGAAATACGCCAAGTCGATGGGGTACGGCAGCGAAGAAGATGCCGATGCTGCCATGACTGGCGATGACGATAACGACTAAACCATGATTTCATTATGAAAGCTACGTCTACAACACCAACCAACCAGACCGCGGCTGCTAACGGCCCCGACTGTGAACGCGTGACGACAATTCTCGACCAACTCATCGTGGGCCAAGCGCCCAGCGAGGAAGATGAAGACTATTTCATCAACCACGCCGAAGACTGCTCCCCTTGCTTCGATAGCATTGATAAGCAGCGCCTTTTCGTTGGATTCCTGGCGCAGTATGTAGGCCGTAAAGGTGCTCCTAACTCGCTGCCCGATACAATTATGGCGCGGCTTAAGACAGAAATGGCCTAATTTTGCCCGATGCAGGGTAAAATTATCGTGTTTTCGGCTCCTTCCGGGGCCGGCAAAACCACCATCGTTCATCGGCTGCTGGATCGTATTCCGGAGCTAAGCTTTTCCATCTCGGCTTGCACGCGCGATAAGCGCGGCCGCACCGAAGCCAACGGCAAAGACTATTACTTCATCTCCATCGAAGAATTTCAGGAGAAAATCCGCCACGATGAATTCGTGGAATGGGAGGAAGTATACGCCGGCAACTTCTATGGCACGCTTAAGTCCGAGATTGAACGCATCTGGGCCAGCGGCAAGCACGCTATTCTGGATGTGGATGTGAAGGGTGGCTTGAGTATCAAGGAGTTCTACCAGGATCGGGCCTTGGCTGTCTTCGTAAAGCCGCCATCCCTGGAAATACTGGAAAGCCGGTTGCGCACGCGTGCCACCGACTCAGAAGCTAGCATTTCGGGGCGCGTTTACAAGGCTAAGTTTGAGCTGACGTTCGAAGATCGGTTTGACGTCGCCATTGTCAACGACAACCTGGAGGAAGCTTACGCACAAGCTGAAAAGCTGGTGCGAGACTTCCTGGCACAAGCCTCGGGTGCTTTGTGAGTGCGCCGCGTAAAGTAGGATTGCTGTTTGGCTCCTTCAACCCGATTCACAGCGGGCATCTGATCCTAGCGCACTTCATGGCCACGCACACCGACCTAGATGCTGTATGGCTCGTTGTGTCGCCTCAGAGTCCCTTCAAGATCGACCAGGAACTGCTGCCGGAGCAGGAGCGATTCAACTTGGTGCAGTTGGCTATTGCTGGTAATGACCGGCTGCGGGCTTTGGATATAGAGTTTGCTATGCCCAAACCTAGCTACACAATTGATACCCTTGATGCGCTTCGGTTGCAGCATCCTGATCATCAGTTCGTGTTGCTGATGGGCGAAGACAACCTAGGTGGGCTGCCGCGCTGGAGAGAAGCGGACCGAATCTTGGCCGAGAATACCATCTACGTTTACCCACGTTCCGGAGCCACTACGTTGCCTGTTGTACCTGCCCAGGTTCAAATCGTTGAAGCGCCTTTTCTCGATATCTCGGCTACATTTATTCGTAGCTGCGCTCGCGCTGGCAAATCCATCCGTTATCTAGTGCCGGCTGCCGTCGAGAAAGAAATCCTTGAAAAAAGACTCTGGCAGTGACCTAGGTCTTAGTTATACAAAAAGCCCCGCCTGCTAGCTAGCAGGCGGGGCTTTTTTATGGCGCTACCACTTACTCAGATCGTCATGATTTCAGCTTCTTTCTTGCTCATCAGATCATCAATCTTGCTGATGTAGCTGTCAGTTGCTTTCTGCACTTTCGCTTCAGCATCTTTCACGGCATCCTCTGCGGCGCCTTCTTTTAGGAGCTTCCGCAGCGATTCGTTCACATCCTTGCGAATACCGCGGATGCGGACTTTGCCGCTCTCAGTTTCGTTCTTTACCTGCTTCACTAGGTCGCGCCGCCGCTCCTGCGTCATGGGCGGGATGTTGAGCCGAATCCCTTCCGCATCAGACTGCGGGTTAAGACCTAGGTCGCTGTTCTTGATAGCCTTTACAACTTCACTGATGATGTTCTTCTCCCACGGCTTGATAAACAGCGTGCGAGCATCAGGCACTGAGATGTTGGCTACCTGACTTACCGGGGTAGGAGTGCCGTAGTAATCTACACGCAGGCTTTCCAACATAGCCGGCGAAGCCTTACCTGCCCGAATGCGGCTTAGCTCTACACTGGTGTGCTGTAGGGCCTTCGCCATTGATTCTTCCCCTTCGCTTAAATAAAACTGAATTTCTTCGTCCATTTCCTGGAATTCTGAATGTTAAAAGTTGAATGCTGTGCCGAGGATAGTATGGCTCAATAACACCTGGCGCAGCTGTTTAAGATCCAAATGGCTAGGCTTGCCCAGTTGGCGTATCTAGGCTTGACTGTAAGCTGGCTTGCTTTGAGTTAAGCTGCTCACTATCTGAGCTGAACATAACCACGCGCGTGCCAATATCTTCCCCGTCGATGAGCCGTTGTAAATTGCCGGCCGTGTTCATATCGAACACAATAATGGGTAGGTTATTTTCCTTGCACAGCGTGAAAGCGGTCATATCCATCACGTTGAGGCCTTTCTCGATAACCTCATCGAAGGTGATTTCTGGAAAGCGCGTGGCCGTTGGGTCTTTCTCCGGGTCAGCAGTATAGATGCCATCGACGCGTGTGCCTTTCAGTACCACATCCGCCTCAATCTCGATGGCGCGCAGCGAAGCGGCCGAATCGGTCGTGAAGTAAGGGGAGCCAATACCAGCCCCAAAGATGACAACGCGGCCTTTTTCTAGGTGCCGTAGCGCGCGCCGCCGCAGGTAAGGCTCACATACCTGCTGAATGGTAAGCCCGGAAAGCAGGCGGGTTTGTACCCCTAGTACCTCAAGCGCACTTTGCAGCGCCATCGAGTTGATGACGGTAGCGAGCATGCCCATGTAGTCGCCTTGTACCCGATCGAGGCCAAAAGCCGCAGCTTGCACCCCCCGGAAGATATTACCCCCTCCAATTACGACAGCTACCTGCGTACCGCTTTCGGCCGCAGCCTTGATTTCCTCCGCATATTGCATCAGGCGGGCTGCATCAATGCCATATTGTTGCTGGCCCATCAGTGCTTCACCGCTTAGCTTCAGCAGAATTCGATTGTACTTCAAAGTAGAGAGAGTTAGGTGGAGAAATCAGTTATAATGCGGCAAGCGTAGAAGCTCATCAAGCAGATAGCTCACCGTTTGCGGCGTATTTCGGTGCTCTGGCTGAGGCGGAGCAGCTTGGGTAGACTGCTGTTGCGTCGCGATGAATTCCTCAAGTCGTTGCAGGCGCTGCTCAACCATGTCGCGCTGAGCTTGCAGCTCCGCTACCATTGCCTCAAGCTTATCCTGCCGCTGTAGCATTAAAACCAGTAAAGCTTCGAGCTGGGCTAGGCGTGTTTTGTCGGTCATAGCATCCTAGGTTTACTTCAAAGACTGATTGGGGTAGTAAGCTCAGCTAAAGGCAAGTAGCACTTGCCCTTTGTTCACGTTATCCCGCATGACCACTTTGATGGCGCTTACAACACCGTCACCGGGTGCTTTCAGGATGTTTTCCATTTTCATGGCTTCGAGAACCAGCAGCGGGTCGCCTTTTTGAACTGCCTGACCTAGCTCCACTCGAATGTCGACGATAAGACCAGGCATTGGCGCTTTCAGCTCATTAACCTTTTGGGCAGTTGCGCCGGACATACCTAGCCTGTCTAATAACAGGTCGAAGCGGTCTTTGGCATGCAATTCGAGCAAGCGGTTATTGACTTTCAGCGAAAATGCTTTCGCTGTGTAATCCGCGCTAACTACCTCAACCGCATACGACCGATCCTGATAAAGCAAATGGTAGCGCCCTTCCTCTAGTCTGATTAAGTCCCAAGTGAATAGCTGGCCATCAACGGTAATCGCGCCGTCAGATTGGTAATCTATCTCCCAGGTTTTGTGAGACTCAGCGCTTATCTGAAGCATAAAGACGGAGTAAAAAGGTCGCGGAAAAGGGCTTAAAGATAGGTCAAATCTGAAATATTTTCGGAAATTTAGCCCACCTTCCCATAGTGTCTGCTATCATGAAATATTCGGTCCTCGGCATTATTGGCCTGGTCCTCACGTGTCATATAACCGCTCCTGCTCAAACGGTTAAATCTACCAAAGCGACATCAACTAAGACAGCAACCCGTAAGAAAACAGCAACCGTACCTGCCCCAGCCGCATCCGAACCCACTGCTACCACATTAATTGTACCTTCCTGGTTGCCGCCTACTACGCCCGTGCGGCCCGCTGCCACTATCCTTACTGATCTACTTGATACCAAGCTGGATATTCGCTTCGATTGGGCTAAACAACAGCTTATAGGGGTCGCTACTGTATCGGTTCGGCCGCATTTCCATACGCAAAATCAGCTGATTCTTGACGCCAAAGGCTTCGATATCAAGAATGTGCGTCTGCTGACCAAAGGCAAGGAGAAGACGCTCAACTATACGTATGATAAGCGTAAGCTCATCGTTGCGCTTGATCGTCAGTACACACGTACGGAACCCTACCAAATACGTATTAATTATGTAGCTAAGCCCTATGAGCTGGCAGCTGGAGGCAGCGCCGCTATTACATCCGATAAAGGCTTGTACTTCATCAACCCCCTAGGTACAGATAAGAACAAGCCGCGGCAAATCTGGACTCAGGGCGAGACAGAGGCAAATTCCTGCTGGTTTCCGACAATTGATAAGCCTAACCAGCGCATGACGCAGGAAATCACGATGACCGTGGACGCGCAGTATAAAACGCTTTCCAACGGCCTGCTGATTTCCTCCAAAACAAACCCGGACGGCACCCGCACGGATGTATGGAAGCAAAGCCTGCCAGCTGCTCCCTACCTGACGATGATAGCTGTCGGGGACTTTGCCGTAGTAAGCGACAAGTGGTGCGATAAGGAGGTAAGCTACTACGTAGAACCTAGGTTCGAGAAAACAGCCCGCGCCGTATTTGGCCGCACGCCCGAAATGATGGAGTTTTTCTCCAGCAAGCTAGGTGTGGCGTTCCCGTGGGAAAAGTATTCGCAGGTAGCTGTCTACGACTTTGTATCGGGGGCAATGGAGAATACAACGGCTACAACGCATCGTCAGGAGGATACGCAGCTCACCCAGCGCGACTTGCTCGACCGCGACGATGATGCCACAATTGCGCACGAGCTGTTCCACCATTGGTTCGGTGATTATGTTACGTGTGAATCGTGGTCGAACTTGCCGCTCAACGAGTCATTTGCTGACTACGCGCAATTTCTGTGGGCTGAACATAGCAAAGGCGCCAATGAGGCTGCCCTGGAGCAGCAAAAAGGCCTGGGCCAATACCTCTACGAAGCCCAGAGCAAGCGAGAGCCGTTAATTCGCTATCATTATGAGAGTCGGGAAGATATGTTCGACTCACATTCCTACAGCAAAGGCGGGCGAGTACTGCATATGCTCCGGAAGTATGTCGGCGATGATGCTTTCTTCGCGGCCTTAAACCATTATCTGACGCAAAACAAGTTCTCCTCTAGCGAAGTCGCTAAGCTTCGCATTGCTTTCGAAGAAGTCACGGGAGAGGATTTGATGTGGTTTTTCGATCAGTGGTTTATGCAGCGTGGGCATCCGGAGCTACACATCACGCATAGCTACGCGAACGGCCAAGTAAACCTGCATGTACAACAGGTTCAGGATACTACGTTCTCCCCGATCTACCGCTTGCCCATCACTGTCACGGTCTGGAATAATAATCAGTCTACTGACCATCGTATTATAATCAGCAAAGCCGACCAGACCTTCTCCCTACCTGCCGCTCAACATCCTAGCTTGGTGAAGTTTGACTCCGAAGGACAGCTACTAGCCCAAGTAGAAGAGGAGCGTACCCAAGACGAATTGCTGTTTCAGTACTATCACGCACGCAACTACTTACAGAAGTATGAAGCAATACAGGAACTCCGCCCCAAGGTAGGTGACCTGGCTGTCAGTGGAATGTTGCGCAACGCCCTGAACGACGATTTCTGGGCAGTGCGACAAAGCGCAGCAGATGCTTTACGCAAGTACAAAGGCCCTGAAGGAGGAGCCATCCGCAAAGATCTTCAGCGTGTCGCATTGAAAGACAGCAGAAGCCAGGTACGAGCATCGGCCCTGACGGCTTTAGCTTCTTTCCCCAACGAAGACTTCAGTGGTGTCTATGCCACCTCCCTCAACGATAGTTCGTATATGGTGATAGGTAGTGCTATCAAGGCACTAGCCAAGAACCCTACGGTCAGTGCACGTGAACGTATCAATCTGTTGCAGGAGACGCGCAATGAAACGCTGCTCACGGCCCTCGCTAACTACTACGCGCTGAACGGTACTGCTGATCAGTATCAGTGGTTCTTACGCCGCATGAATGATGTGAGTGATGAAGATCTATACCAATCTTACTTCGAGAATTTTGCCACGCTCATGCTCCGAATGCCGCCTGTAGAGCGAGACAAGGGGTTGCAGCGCTTGGAAAGCTATGCGCGTACCGGTTCTAAGTTCTACGTTCGTTTAGGTGCATACAAAGCATTAGGTATGTTAGCAGATACTAGTCCTAGTCTGAAAAGCACTATGCGTGATATCCGAGACAAAGAAAAAGACCAGCAAGTGAAAGGCATGTTCAACATGTTGCAATAGAGTACATAAGTCAAATAGCAAGTCAACATACCTAGCTTCCTTATGGCTATGGCTTGCTTCTATACTACAAGCGTTAAACGAAAAATAATTGAATCCTTTTTCGTTTAACGCTTGACTTGCATCATAAACCCATTAATTTTGCAGCTCCTTAAGCCCTCCACCTTAGTGCAAGTAGGAACTTAAGGAAAGAGAACTTTTTAATAATCGATTGAAAAGTTAAATATGGGGGCGTCGCATAGCGGCAATTGCGGGTGACTGTAACTCACCTCCTTCGGGTTCAAAGGTTCGAGTCCTTTCGCCCCCACAGATAATTAGTTGAGCACCTAGGTGGAACTTGCGAAATCTTACCTAGATATTCACTTAGTTTATCTATTTGCGGGAGTAGCTCAGTTGGTAGAGCGACAGCCTTCCAAGCTGTAGGTCGCGAGTTCGAACCTCGTCTCCCGCTCAGAGCAAAGCACAGATCTGTTTAAAAGCAAGTCGCGAGCTTTTGAACGTTCCTTGTGAATTATTTAGTGAAATCAGCCGTTTTAGCTCAGTGGTAGAGCACTTCCTTGGTAAGGAAGAGGTCATGGGTTCAAATCCCATAAATGGCTCCAGTTATAAATAGTGCCAGCGTAGCAGCGCGATTGTAGCGTTGGTTTATCAAGCAAGTAAAAGCGACATGCAGTTTTCCTAGTTTGGTAAAGCTGTGTTTCGCTTTCTTGCAATATAGTCGAGTCGCGTTTTTCCCTCTTACACCACAAAATTCCTCTTAATCTCTTTACAATGGCTAAAGAAAATTTTGATCGTTCCAAGCCGCACGTGAACATCGGTACGATCGGGCACGTGGACCACGGCAAAACCACCCTGACTGCTGCTATCACTACGGTACTGGCGAACAAAGGTCTGGCCGCTAAGCGTGACTTCTCGTCGATCGACAACGCTCCTGAAGAAAAAGAGCGTGGTATCACGATTAACACGGCTCACGTAGAGTATGCAACCGAAAACCGTCACTATGCGCACGTTGACTGCCCTGGTCACGCTGACTATGTGAAGAACATGGTAACGGGTGCTGCTCAGATGGACGGTGCTATCCTGGTAGTTGCTGCTACTGACGGCCCAATGCCGCAAACTCGTGAGCACATCCTCCTAGCTCGTCAGGTAGGTGTTCCTCAACTAGTAGTGTTCATGAACAAAGTGGACATGGTTGACGACCCCGAGCTGCTCGAGCTTGTTGAAATGGAAATCCGTGAGTTGCTCTCTTTCTATGACTTCGACGGCGACAATATTCCGATTATTCAGGGCTCGGCTCTAGGTGGTCTGAACGGCGACGCTAACTGGGTTCCCAAGATTGAGGAGTTGATGGACGCTGTTGATAGCTACATCCCAATTCCTGCTCGTTTAACTGACCTGCCCTTCCTGATGCCAGTTGAGGACGTGTTCTCAATCACAGGTCGCGGTACGGTTGCTACTGGTCGTATCGAGCGTGGTATCATCAACTCAGGTGAGCAAGTAGACATCCTAGGTATGGGTGCTAAGCAAGGTCTGAAGTCGGTAGTTACTGGTGTGGAAATGTTCCGCAAGATCCTTGACCGTGGCGAAGCTGGTGACAACGTAGGTCTGCTGCTCCGTGGCATTGAAAAAGACGATATCCGTCGTGGTATGGTTATTTGCAAGCCAGGTTCAGTAACTCCTCACCAAAAGTTCAAAGCTGAGGTGTACGTCCTGTCGAAAGAAGAAGGTGGGCGTCACACGCCGTTCTTCAACAACTATCGTCCTCAGTTCTACCTGCGTACCACTGACGTTACTGGTATCATCACGCTGCCAGAAGGCGTAGAAATGGTAATGCCTGGTGACAACATCACTATTCAAGTTGAGTTGATCAACAAAGTAGCGATGGAAAAAGGTCTGCGTTTCGCTATTCGCGAAGGTGGTCGTACAGTGGGTGCTGGTCAGGTTACTGAAATTCTTGACTAATTTGCTTTATAGAACAATCCGCCTCTGATTTTTCGGAGGCGGATTTGTTTTATCTATACTTTACATTACCTTTGCACTCCCAATTGAAACCTAGGTTTTGAAGGGAGTGTTTCTACGGGCGTAGTTCAAGGGTAGAATAGAGGTCTCCAAAACCTTTGATGGGAGTTCGAATCTCTCCGCCCGTGCAGAAAAGCCAGCTTGACTGGATTAACTTTTAAAGCCAAACTGGCGCTAAATCATGAGTAAGCTGACGAAATATTTCCGCGATACGACTGAGGAAATGCGTTACAAGGTAACGTGGCCTTCTCTCGAGGAACTACAAAAGAGTGCTGGTTTAGTGCTCATCGGCTCACTCGTATTTGCTGCCGTTGTTGGACTTATGGATGTTGTGTTCAACAAGAGCTTAGAAGTGTTTTACAATTCGTTCCGTTAATCTCTTGATCTGATGGGAGAATTGAAGTGGTATGTTGTTCGTTCGGTGAGCGGACAGGAGAAAAAGGCTAAGCAGTACCTTGAGACTGAGATTGGTCGTCATGGTCTTGCGGACTTAGTACCTCAGGTGTTGATTCCTGCCGAAAAGGTATATGAGATGCGTAATGGTAAGAAGCGCGTGCGTGAGCGTAACTTCTTTCCTGGCTATATTCTTATTCACGCTGATCTTACCCATGGTGAAGTTGACCATATTATCACCAGTACTCCTGGTGTAATTGGTTTCTTGAGTGATAAAGAGGGAAAGAGCACGAATACGAAACCAATCCCATTGCGCTTAGCTGAGGTCAACCGTATCCTCGGAATCGTAGATGAAAGTGAGGAAGAAGTAGCTTCTCTCGAAACGCCATTTATCACCGGTGAAATGGTGAAAGTAGTAGATGGTGCATTTAGTGGCTTCTCAGGTACAGTAAGTGAGGTATTTGAAGAGCGTAAGAAGCTGAATGTAATCGTGAAGATATTTGGCCGTAGTACTCCTATGGAGTTGAGCTACACACAGGTCGAAAAAGAATCATAACATCAAGTAAGTTATCGTCACTAGCTAGCTGCTTCGGGCTGGTGGTGCTTCCACATATTCAGAAGCAATATCTAAAACTGAGAGCTGTTCGTGTTACGACTAACAAGCTCGAAGCCCTTCAAACCAAATGGCCAAAGAAATTAGAGGTTATCTGAGACTTCAGATAAAGGGAGGCGCTGCGAACCCTTCGCCGCCGGTTGGACCTGCACTTGGTAGCAAAGGCCTTAATATCATGGAGTTCTGTAAGCAGTTTAATGCTCGGACCCAAGATAAGGCTGGCCAAGTATGTCCTGTTCTGATCACCATGTACACGGATAAGTCGTTTGACTTCGTGGTGAAAACCCCACCTGCTCCGGTGATGTTGTTAGATGCTGCTAAAATTCAGAGCGGTTCGAAAGAGCCTAACCGGAATAAAGTTGGCTCGGTAACATGGGATCAAATCCGCCAGATTGCTGAAGTGAAAATGCCTGACTTGAATGCTTTCAAGATTGAGTCAGCAATGAAGCTTGTAGCTGGTACGGCTCGTAGCATGGGTATCACGATCAAAGGTGATGCTCCTTTCGCTCAATAACTTTTAAACCAAGAAGAACTCATGGCAAAAGTTAGCAAAAAGCGCAAGGAAGCCCTTGCCAAACATGATCTGACACAAGTACGCTCGTTGGTAGAGGCTGCTAAAGTAGTAAAGGATATTACCTATACTAAGTTTGACTCCTCTGTTGACATTGACGTACGTTTGGGTGTTGATCCACGCAAAGCAGACCAAATGGTACGTGGCGTTGCTACGCTACCTCACGGTACTGGCAAAGTTGTACGCGTGCTCGCACTTGTTACACCTGATAAAGAAGCAGAAGCTACTGCTGCTGGTGCCGACTTTGTTGGTCTAGACGATTACATCGCCAAGATCGAGAAAGGTTGGACAGACATTGACGTAATCATCACGATGCCATCTGTAATGGCAAAGGTTGGTCGTTTAGGTCGTGTGCTAGGTCCTCGTGGTTTGATGCCGAACCCAAAATCAGGTACGGTAACTACCGATGTAGCTAAAGCTGTACAGGAAGTGAAAGCTGGTAAAATCGACTTCAAAGTTGACAAAACCGGTATCATTCACTGCAGCGTTGGTAAAGTATCGTTCGACGATAACAAGCTTGCTGAAAACGCCTTCGAAGTTATTCAAACTTTGAACCGTTTGAAGCCTTCGTCGGCAAAAGGTACTTACATCAAGAGCATCACGCTTTCGAGCACGATGAGCCCAGCGGTACCAGTCGACACGCAAGTAACTTCCGCTTAAGTATAACTAAGACGACGATATGACCCGGGAAGAAAAACAAGCCCTCGTCGACGAGTTGAGCGAGAAGTTTCAATCGCACAACGCGTTTTACATCACCGATGCTTCGGCGATGACGGTAGCGAAAATAAATGAATTCCGTCGCCTGTGCTTCAACCGCGGCATGGAGTTCAAGGTATACAAGAATACGTTGATCCGCAAAGCACTTGACACGCTTGGTGGGGATACAACAGAAATCGATGCTGCGCTGAAAGGTCAGTCAGGTGTTCTGTTTTCTAAAGAGTCAGGCTCAGCTCCTGCTAAGCTTCTACAAGACTTTTATAAGCAGCAAGCTTATGGAAAAGGTGTAGAGCCAAAGCCAGCACTTAAAGGTGCATACGTTGATGCTAGCATCTACCTAGGTGCTAATCAGCTCGAAGCTCTTAGCACTATTAAAGGTAAGCAGGAACTACTTGGTGAAATCATCGGCTTGCTCCAATCGCCTGCCAAGAATGTTATCTCTGCTCTGTCGAGCGGCGGCAGCAAACTGGCTGGTATCCTTAAAACGCTTTCCGAAAAAGAAGAGGTTGCAGGCTAACCGCTGCTCATCTTTTTCACTTTCAACTTATACAACAAACAACTTTTTTAACAATCTACAGAAATGGCAGATTTGAAAGCATTCGCTGAGCAGCTCGTTAGCCTGACGGTGAAAGAAGTAAACGAACTCGCTGGTATCCTGAAGGAAGAGTATGGCATTGAGCCTGCTGCTGCTGCTCCCGTAATGGTAGCAGGTGGCGGTGGCGCTGCTGCTGCTGAAGCTCCTGAAGAGAAGACTTCGTTCGACGTTATCCTGAAGGCTGCTGGCGGCCAGAAACTGGCTGTTGTGAAGCTGGTGAAAGACCTGACCGGCCTTGGCCTGAAAGAAGCCAAAGAACTAGTTGACGGCGCTCCTAAGCCTCTGAAAGAAGGTGTTGCTAAAGACGAAGCTGATTCGTTGAAGAAGCAACTGGAAGAAGCTGGTGCTGAAGTAGAAGTTAAGTAAGCTGCGGCCCACTTTTTCTTTTAGAAACATGGATAGGCCTGGCAACTAAGCCAGGTCTTTTCCTGTTTGTAGACTATAAGGTTTTATTGAATTACTCTCGCGTGCCGCATTGCGGCTTTTTGTGCCTAGGTACGGGAGAGAGTGTGGCAAAAGGTTGCCATTGTTAGATTACGCTTCAGTGTCCATTTCTTAACACCCAAACGCATTGGCTACACCGAAAGCAGAGGCTTTGCAGAAAGCCGACGAGCGAATTAATTTCGCCAAGATTAGGAAAGTTATTGAATACCCAGACTTCCTGGACGTGCAGCTGCAATCGTTTCAGGATTTCTTTCAGTTGGAGACGGCTGCTGAAAGCCGTGCTGACGAAGGTCTGTTCAAGGTATTCGCGGAGAACTTTCCGATTTCGGACTCGCGCGAAAATTTCGTGCTAGAGTTCATTGATTACCACGTTGATCCGCCCAAGTATTCGGTTGACGAATGCATTGACCGTGGCTTGACGTATTCAGTCCCTTTGAAGGCTAAACTGCGTCTGATCTGCAATGATACGGACAATGAGGACTTCGAGACGATTGAGCAAGAAGTTTTCTTAGGGAATATTCCCTACATGACGGAGAAGGGCTCTTTCGTAATCAACGGTGCTGAGCGTGTTATCGTATCGCAGTTGCACCGTTCACCGGGAGTTTTCTTTGCGCAAAGCAAGCACACGAACGGTACTAAGCTCTATTCTGCTCGTATCATTCCGTTCAAAGGCTCGTGGATTGAATTTGCCACTGACGTGAACAACGTGATGTACGCCTACATCGACCGGAAGAAGAAGTTTCCGGTAACGACGCTGTTGCGCGCTATTGGTTACGGCACTGACAAAGATATTCTGGATCTGTTCGGTTTGTCAGAAGAAGTGAAGGCCGATAAGAAGAGTCTGAAGAAAGCAGTAGGCCGTAAGCTAGCTGCTCGGGTGCTACGCACCTGGACAGAGGACTTCGTGGATGAGGATACGGGTGAAGTCGTATCTATTGATCGGAACGAAGTTCTGTTGGAGCGCGACTCTACTATAGAGGAAGAAGACATCGACACGATCCTCAATGCTGGGGCGAAGTCGGTGATCTTGCACCGTGAAAACGTAAACATTGCGGATTTCGCAATTATCTATAATACGCTTCAGAAGGACAACTCCAACTCGGAGAAGGAAGCTGTTGAGCAGATTTATCGTCAACTCCGGAATACGGAGGCACCTGACGAAGAAACGGCTCGTGACATCATCCAAAAGCTGTTCTTCTCGGATAAGCGCTACGACTTAGGTGACGTTGGCCGCTACCGGATCAACAAAAAGCTAGGTCTCGACAAGAACTGGGAGGCTCGGGTATTGACGAATGAGGACATTGTTCTCATTGTGAAATACTTGATTGGTTTGATCAACTCGAAAGCTGTAGTTGACGACATTGACCACTTGTCGAATCGTCGGGTGCGCACGGTAGGGGAGCAGCTCTACGCGCAGTTTGGCGTAGGTCTGGCTCGTATGGCGCGTACTATCAAGGAGCGCATGAACGTGCGTGACAATGAGGACTTCAAGCCGGTTGATCTGATTAATGCTCGTACGCTTTCGAGTGTTATCAACTCATTCTTCGGTACGAACCAGCTGTCACAGTTCATGGACCAGACGAACCCGCTAGCTGAGGTGACGCACAAGCGTCGCGTATCAGCTCTTGGGCCAGGAGGTCTGTCGCGTGAGCGTGCTGGCTTTGAGGTACGTGACGTTCACTACACGCACTACGGTCGTCTTTGCACGATCGAAACGCCGGAAGGACCAAACATTGGTCTGATCTCGTCTCTTTGTGTGCATGCTCGTGTGAACGGCATGGGATTCATTGAAACTCCTTACCGTGCTGTTAAAGAAGGTAAGGTAGATGTAAGCGAGCAGGTGAAATACCTGACTGCCGAAGAAGAAGACACGCACCACATCGCGCAGGCTAACGCTCGTATTGATGAAGAAGGCAACTTCTTGTCGGAACTCGTGAAAGGACGTTTCGAAGGTGACTTCCCGGTAGTAGAGCCCGGTGAGTACTCTTATATGGACGTAGCGCCGAACCAGATTGTGTCGGTGGCTGCTTCGCTGATTCCCTTCTTGGAGCACGATGACGCTAACCGTGCGCTGATGGGCTCGAACATGCAGCGCCAGGCCGTACCGTTGCTCCGTCCACAGGCGCCTATCGTCGGTACTGGATTGGAAGGCCGCACGGCTATTGACTCGCGTACGCTGGTTGTAGCTGAAGGTACAGGGGTTATCGACTACGTTGATGCGAATAGGATCATTGTTAAGTATGATCTAACGCCAGAAGACATTCTGGTAAGCTTCGACGCTGAGCGTGTAACTTACGACCTCATCAAGTTTCGTCGTACCAACCAAGATACTTGCATCAACCTCACGCCGATTGTAAAGCGCGGTCAGCGGGTTGAGAAAGGCCAGCCGTTGTGCGAAGGTTATGGCACCAACAATGGTGAACTAGCCCTAGGTCGTAACATGCAGGTTGCTTTCATGCCGTGGCAGGGTTACAACTTCGAGGATGCTATTGTAATCTCGGAGAAAGTAGTACGCGACGACATCTTCACCTCAATTCACATTGAGGAGTTTGAGCTAGAAGTACGTGAGACCAAGCGCGGCGAGGAAGAACTAACGTCGGAGATTCCGAACGTAAGTGAAGAAGCCGTTCGCAACCTCGACGACAACGGTATTATCCGCTTAGGTGCTGAGGTGAAGGAAGGCGACATCCTCATCGGTAAGATCACGCCGAAAGGTGAGACGGATCCGACGCCGGAAGAGAAGCTACTCCGCGCCATCTTTGGTGACAAAGCTGGTGATGTGAAAGACGCTTCGCTTAAGGCGCCACCCTCACTGAATGGTGTGGTTATCGGTACGAAGCTGTTCTCGCGGCCCAAGAAAGATAAGAACCTACGTGCCAAGTCGAAGAAGGAAGTAGAAGAGTTGAAAGACCGCTACGCCCAGGAGCTTCGTGGTGTGAAGTCAGTGATGGTTGACAAGCTAGTGCAACTGCTGGAAGGTAAAACGTCGCAAGGCGTTAAGCACAAGTTCGGTGACGAAATCTTGTCTAAAGGCGCCAAGTTCGGTAAGAAGAACATCACGGAGGCTCTCTTCCCCGAGAAGAACCCTTACAAAGATGAGAGCAACTACGCTGTGCCGGAGGAGGTGAACATGTTCAAGGACCTTATCTTGGAAAACTGGACGGCTGACGAGAAAGTGAATGGCATGGTGCTGCAACTGGTAAAGAATTATACCAAGCGCCGCAACAACATCACAGCTCGCTTCAAGCGTGACCGGTTTACCCTAGAGGTAGGTGATGAACTGCCCGCTGGCATTGTGCAGCTTGCAAAAGTGTACATCGCGAAGAAGCGCAAGCTGAAAGTGGGTGACAAGATGGCCGGCCGTCACGGTAATAAAGGGGTTGTAGCTCGTATCGTTCGCGATGAGGATATGCCCTTCCTGCCCGACGGAACTCCGATGGACATCGTGCTCAACCCGCTGGGTGTACCTAGCCGTATGAACATTGGCCAGATCTACGAGACCGTATTAGGCTGGGCTGGTCTGAAGCTAGGTCGTACGTATGCTACTCCTATTTTCGATGGTGCTACCGAAGAGGAAGTATCCAAAGAACTTACGGAAGCAGGTCTGCCAACCTTTGGCCGTGCTTACCTACACGATGGTCTGTCGGGTGACCGTTTCGACCAACCTGTAACGGTAGGTGTAATTTACATGCTGAAGCTAGGTCACTTGGTTGACGACAAGATGCACGCTCGTTCTATCGGACCATACTCGCTCATTACGCAGCAGCCGCTGGGTGGTAAAGCGCAGTTCGGTGGTCAGCGCTTCGGCGAGATGGAAGTGTGGGCACTGGAGGCCTTCGGTGCTTCTAACGTACTGCAGGAAATCCTGACGGTGAAGTCGGACGACGTGATTGGCCGTGCCAAAGCGTACGAGGCTATCGTGAAGGGTGACGTGCTTCCCAAGCCGAATATCCCTGAATCATTCAACGTGCTCATTCACGAGCTACGTGGTCTGGCTCTGGAAATTACGCTTGATTAGACAGAGTAAGGTACGACTCAGCTTCCATACGATGGAACGAGTCGTACCTATTCTAGTGTTACCCTAGGCTGCAAGGCATATTTTCTTCCGACATAAGTTTTTAGAGAAACGACAGCATGGCGTTTGCAAAAAATAAAAAACTGGTGCAGGACTTCTCGAAAGTCACTATTTCGCTGGCTTCGCCCGAATCCATCTTGGAGCGGTCGAACGGTGAGGTAGTGAAACCCGAGACGATCAACTACCGGACGTACAAGCCTGAAATGGGTGGCTTGTTCTGCGAGCGGATTTTCGGTCCTGTGAAGGATTGGGAATGCCACTGCGGCAAGTACAAGCGCATTCGCTACAAAGGCATCATCTGCGACCGTTGCGGCGTAGAGGTGACCGAAAAGAAGGTGCGTCGTGAGCGGATGGGCCACATCGAGCTGGTGGTGCCCGTTGCGCACATCTGGTATTTCAAGTCTTTGCCCAATAAAATCGGCTACCTGCTGGGCCTGCCCACCAAGAAGCTAGATCAGATTATCTACTATGAGCGGTACGTAGTTGTTCAGCCCGGCGTACTGGCTGAAGAAGGTGTACAGCAACTCGACTTCCTCACCGAAGACGAGTACCTCGACATCATCGATAAGCTCCCCCGGGAGAACCAGATGCTGCCGAATGAGGATCCTAATAAATTCATTGCCCGGATGGGTGCTGATGCGCTGCAACTCCTGCTGGAGCGCACCAATCTAGATGAGCTTTCTTATTCGCTCCGCGACTCTGCCGCACACGAGACTTCGCAACAGCGTAAAGCTGAAGCGTTGAAGCGCCTGCGTGTAGTAGAAGCGTTCCGCGATGCAGCTACCCGCATCGAGAACAAGCCGGAGTGGATGGTAATCCGCATGGTGCCGGTGATTCCGCCGGAATTGCGCCCACTCGTTCCGTTGGATGGTGGCCGTTTCGCTACTTCCGACTTGAATGACCTGTACCGTCGCGTAATTATCCGTAACAACCGCTTGAAGCGCTTGATCGAGATCAAAGCGCCGGAAGTGATTCTGCGGAATGAGAAGCGCATGTTGCAGGAAGCTGTTGACTCACTCTTCGACAACTCGCGTAAGGTAAACGCCGTGCGCGCCGAAGGTAACCGTGCGCTGAAGTCGCTGTCTGATATGCTGAAAGGCAAGCAAGGCCGCTTCCGTCAGAACCTGCTCGGTAAGCGTGTTGACTACTCTGGCCGTTCGGTTATCGTTGTTGGTCCTGAGCTGAAGCTGCACGAGTGCGGTTTGCCCAAGAACATGGCTGCTGAACTGTTCAAGCCGTTCATCATCCGTAAGCTCATCGAGCGCGGCATTGTGAAGACGGTGAAATCAGCGAAGAAGATCGTTGACCGCAAAGATGCCGTGGTATGGGACATCCTGGAGAACGTGTTGAAAGGACACCCTGTCCTGCTGAACCGTGCTCCTACGTTGCACCGCCTAGGTATCCAAGCTTTCCAGCCGCGTCTGATCGAGGGTAAAGCTATTCAGCTGCACCCGCTCGTTTGTACGGCTTTCAACGCTGACTTTGACGGTGACCAGATGGCTGTGCACGTTCCTTTAGGACCGGCCGCTATTCTGGAAGCTTCGATGCTCATGCTAGCTTCGCACAACATCCTGAACCCAGCCAACGGCGCGCCTATCGCGGTACCGTCGCAGGACATGGTTCTAGGTCTGTACTATGTAACGAAAGGCAAGCGCAGCACCGACGATGAGAAGGTGCAAGGTGAAGGTCGCATTTTCTACTCCGATGAGGAAGTAGTAATTGCCATCAACGAAGGCCAGCTTTCAAAGCACGCTTACATCAAGGTGCGGACGAAAGTGCGTGATGAAAATGACGAACTCGTAACAAAAGTTATCGAGACTGTTGCTGGTCGCGTGCTGTTCAACCAGCTCGTACCGGAGGAAGTAGGCTTTGTTGACGAGTTGCTGACGAAGAAAAAGCTTCAGCAAATCATCTCGTTGGTGTTCAAGCGTTCGGGTATGGCTCGCACCGCTCAGTTCCTCGACGACATCAAGACCCTAGGTTTCCAGTCTGCTTACAAAGGTGGTCTGTCGATGGGCCTAGGTGATATCCAGATTCCAAAGGAAAAGGATGCGCTGATTGCCCAAGCTCAGGCCGATGTAGCTGCCGTAACGCAGAACTACCAGATGGGTCTGATTACGGATAACGAGCGCTACAACCAGGTTATTGACATTTGGACGCGCATCAACAACCAGATCACGGAGACGCTGATGGGTCGCCTCGAAAAGGAGAACCAAGGCTTCAACTCGATCTACATGATGATGCACTCCGGTGCGCGTGGTTCGCGTGAGCAAATCCGTCAGCTTGGTGGTATGCGGGGTCTGATGGCTAAGCCGCAGAAGTCGCTGCAAGGCTCGGTTGGTGAGATTATCGAAAACCCAATTCTGTCTAATTTCAAAGAAGGCCTGGACGTTATCGAGTACTTTATCTCAACCCACGGTGCTCGTAAAGGTCTGGCCGATACTGCTCTGAAGACGGCTGACGCAGGTTATCTGACCCGCCGTCTGGTAGACGTGTCGCAGGACGTAATCGTGAACGAAGTAGACTGCGGTACGCTGCGTGGCCTCGAAGTTTCGGCTTTGAAGGACAACGAAGATATCGTAGAGTCTCTGGCTGAGCGTATCCTAGGTCGCGTAGCTGTTCACGATGTGGTTCACCCAGTAACAGATGAAATCATTCTGCCGGCTGGTGAGGAAATCACAGAAGAGTACACGCGCCTGATTGACAACGCTGGTATTGAAACGGTGGAAATCCGCTCGGTACTGACTTGCGAATCGAAGCGTGGTATCTGCGCTAAGTGCTACGGCCGTAACCTGTCTTCTGGCCGCATGGTACAGAAAGGTGAGGCAGTAGGTGTTATCGCCGCACAATCTATCGGTGAGCCTGGCACTCAGCTGACGCTGCGTACCTTCCACGTAGGTGGTACAGCTTCTAACATCGCTGTTGAAGCTAGCATTCGTGCTAAGTTCAACGGGGTAGTAGAGTTCGAGGACATCCGCACCGTTGACAGCACCAATGCTGAAGGCGAGAAGGTGAAAGTCGTGATGGGGCGCTCGGGTGAAATCCGGATTGTGGAGCCTAACACGGGTAAAGTATACATCTCGAACCACGTGCCTTACGGCTCGTTCCTCTACGCTGACGAAGGTCAGCAAGTGGAAAAAGGGTTCGTGATGTGTAACTGGGATCCGTATAACGCAGTCATCCTTTCGGAATTCGATGGTACTGTTCAATACGATGCTATCACAGAAGGGGTCACATATCGTGAAGAGTCGGACGAACAAACCGGTCACCGCGAGAAGGTTATCATCGAGTCGCGAGACAAGACGCAGAACCCTTCGATCATTGTGAAGCCCGGTAAGTCAGGCGACACCGAAGGTCAGAAAGGGTATAGCATCCCAGTTGGTTCGCACATCAACGTTGAGAACGGTGACAAGATCAAAGCTGGTCATATCCTAGCTAAGATCCCGCGTGCTGTAGGCAAAACTCGTGATATTACGGGTGGTCTGCCCCGCGTTACCGAACTGTTCGAAGCGCGTAACCCATCGAACCCGGCTGTAGTGTCGGAAATCGACGGTGTGGTAACCTACGGTACCGTTAAGCGTGGTAACCGTGAAATCTTCGTTGAGTCGAAAGACGGCGTGAAGAAGAAGTACATGGTGCCGCTGTCCAAGCACATCTTGGTACAGGACAACGACTTCGTACGCGCTGGTATGCCGCTTTCCGATGGTGCTATTACGCCAACTGACATCCTGAACATTCAGGGTCCGGGTGCGGTGCAAGAATACCTCGTGAATGAGATTCAGGAAGTATATCGCCTGCAAGGTGTGAAGATCAACGACAAGCACATTGAGGTGGTAGTTCGCCAGATGATGCAGAAAGTAGTCATCCTTGATGCCGGTGATACAACCTTCCTGGAAAACCAGGTAATCGACAAGATTACGTTCATGGAGGAAAACGATACCATCATCGACATGAAGGTGGTTACCGAAGCAGGTGATTCTCCGAACTTGAAGCCTGGTCAGATTGTGAGTGCTCGTCGCCTGCGTGACGAAAACTCCAGTCTGAAGCGTCGGGACCTCAAGCTGGTGCAGGTACGTGAGGCGCAGCCTGCTGTATCACGTCCGACACTACAAGGGATCACGCAAGCTTCGCTTGGCACGCAGTCGTTCATCTCGGCCGCATCCTTCCAGGAAACTACGAAGGTGCTTTCGGAAGCTGCCATCCGTGGCAAAGCTGACGAACTACTCGGTCTGAAGGAGAACGTAATTGTGGGCCACCTCATCCCGGCCGGTACTGGTCTGCGTGAATACACGCGTCAGGTAGTAGGATCGAAGGAAGAGTTGGCAGCTCTGCAAGCAGCAAAAGCTGAGGCTCCCGAGCCAAAGCGTGCTTCGCGAGCTAGCAAGCGGGAAACTTCTGTACAGGAGTAGTATTCCGATTCGTGTTTAAATAGGAAAGCCGACTGGGATAACCAGCCGGCTTTTTCTTTTTAGTAGTTTAGCAGATCATCTAGTCCCAAACAGAACTACACACCATGGAACAAGAGCCTTCTGACTTGAATAATCCTCAAGATCCTAACGCCATCAATATTGAATTGCCAGAGGCTATTGCAGAAGGCGAGTACGTAAACCTAGCTATGATAGCTCATAGCAGTAGTGAGTTCGTCATTGACTTTATCCGCTTAATGCCTGGAGTGCCAAAAGCGAAAGTGAAGTCACGTATCGTACTCACGCCGGAGCACGCCAGACGCTTGCTAAGTGCCCTAAGTGACAATATCACTCGCTTCGAACAAACATTTGGAGTTATCAAACAGCATCCGGATGTACCTAGCTTTCCAATGAACTTCGGTGGAACAATGGGTGAAGCTTAAGAGGAGCACTGAGGGTAAAGACTAAACTGATCGAAATACCAGCTACAGACACATTACATGCAAGGTTCATTGCTACCGTTGAAGCAACAGTTGAGTATCTAACGAGCTACTCCTGGGATTTATTAGGATCAAATATTGTTGTACGCCTCAGTTACCCTAAGCTAGGTAGGAACAGGATATAAGAAGGTCAGGTAACAAAAAGTATACTGATACATACTATTGAACTCTGTTCGTAGCATCTCGAAGGTATTGAGTGAGTCACATTTAGCGCTTAAAAGCACTGGAAGAACGTCTTTGAGTTTCTATAAAATAATCTATTTCAACCTGTTTGCTATTCTAGATTAGAACATCTACCTTTGCAAGCCTAATTTTTTGGGAGAGAACCCCCCTCGACAAACCATTCTATAGATGCCAACCATCAATCAATTAGTACGAAAAGGAAGAGAGAAGCTGACGACCAAGTCGAAGTCGCCTGCTCTCGATTCTTGCCCGCAGCGCCGTGGCGTGTGCACCCGTGTATACACCACTACGCCTAAGAAGCCGAACTCGGCCATGCGTAAAGTCGCTCGTGTGCGCCTCACCAATGGCAAAGAAGTCAACGCCTACATTCCAGGCGAAGGCCACAACCTGCAGGAGCACTCTATCGTGCTGATTCGCGGTGGCCGTGTAAAAGATTTGCCAGGTGTACGCTACCACATCATCCGTGGTGCTCTTGACACCGCTGGTGTAAATGGCCGTTTGCAGCGCCGCTCTAAGTATGGAGCTAAGCGTCCGAAGCCAGGTCAGCCCGTAGCAACTGGCAAAGGCGGCAAACCAGCCCCCGGTAAGAAAAAATAAGCTAGTAGGGAGTGATTGGTATTGAGTATTGAGACCTGTTCTCTTCTCAATACTTAATACTCAGTACCTAATACTAACCATGAGAAAGTCAAAACCAAAAAAGCGCATTCTCCTGCCTGATCCCAAGTACAAGGAGACGCTAGTTACCCGTTTCGTAAACTACATGATGTACGACGGGAAGAAGAACCTAGCATACACCATTTTCTATGACGCTTGCGAGCTAGTAGAGCAACGTACGAAGGAAAATGGCTTGGAGCAGTGGCGCAAGGCTCTGAACAACGTGATGCCTAGCGTAGAAGTAAAGAGCCGCCGTGTAGGTGGTGCTACCTTCCAAGTGCCGATTGAAGTACGTGCTGATCGTAAGATTTCGGTTGGTATGAAATGGATGATTCAGTATGCTCGTCGTCGTGGTGAAAAGACCATGAAGGATAAGCTAGCTGGTGAAATCATCGCCGCCGCTAAAGGTGAAGGTGCTTCTGTTAAAAAGAAAGACGATACCCACCGGATGGCTGAAGCTAACAAAGCTTTCTCGCACTTCCGATTCTAGTATTAGCAATTTTTGGAAGCTAGGGGACTTACTGTTCTAATTCTGTGTTCATACAATAATTAGGACTCTGAGTCCCCTAGCTTCTAAGATCCAACAAGAAAATGGCTAAGCAAGACCTTAAATACCTCCGCAACATTGGAATTATGGCGCACATTGACGCCGGTAAGACCACAACTTCGGAGCGCATTCTTTATTATACGGGCAAAACCCATAAAATCGGTGAGGTGCACGAAGGTGCAGCTACGATGGACTGGATGGAGCAAGAACAGGAGCGAGGCATCACGATTACTTCGGCTGCTACTACTACGTTCTGGAACTATCCTACTGACGAGAAAGGCGACCCAACCCCGGAGACAAAGCAGTATAAGATCAATCTGATCGATACTCCTGGTCACGTAGACTTCACGGTAGAAGTAGAGCGCTCATTGCGAGTACTTGATGGAGCAGTTGCTCTGTTCTGCGCTGTATCTGGAGTTGAGCCTCAATCAGAAACTGTGTGGCGTCAAGCTGATAAGTACAAGGTGCCACGTATCTGTTTTGTTAACAAAATGGACCGCGCTGGTGCTGACTTCTTCAAAGCTGTTACTGAGATTAAGGATAAACTAGGTGCTAACCCTGTGCCTCTGCAAATTCCTATCGGCGCTGAAGACACTTTCAAAGGTGTTGTAGATTTGCTTACAGGTAAGGCTATTGTGTGGGATGATGCTACGCAAGGTAAGTCATACCACGAGATTCCAGTACCGGAGGATCTAGTAGAAACCGTAGCAGAGTGGCGTCAAAAACTAGTAGAAAGCGTAGCTGAATATGATGATGCGCTGCTCGAGAAGTTCTTTGATGATCCAGATAGCATCACTCGTGAGGAAATGATGGTGGTAATCCGCAAAGCGGTTATCGACATGAAATTCTCGCCTGTAATGTGCGGTTCGGCATTCAAGAACAAAGGTGTTCAATCAATGCTGGATGGTGTAATGGCCTATTTGCCTTCGCCGTTGGACATGCCTCCTATCATTGGTACCAACCCAGATACCAACGAAGAAGAAGTTCGTCAGCCTACTACCGATGCTCCTTTCTCAGCGTTGGCATTTAAAATTGCTACGGACCCATTTGTAGGACGTTTGTGCTTCTTCCGCTGCTACAGCGGAGTGCTAGAAGCTGGTTCGTATGTGTTCAACAACCGTACGGAGAAGAAGGAACGCATTTCGCGCTTGATGCAAATGCACTCCAACAAACAAAATCCAATCGACCGTCTAGAGGCTGGTGATATTGGAGCGGGTGTTGGTTTCAAAGACATCAAGACAGGTGACACGTTGACCGATGAGAAGAACAAACTAGTTCTTGAGTCGATGAGCTTCCCAGAGCCAGTTATCGGCTATGCTATCGAGCCTAAAACTCAGGCTGACGTAGACAAAATGGGTATGGCAATTGCTAAATTGGTTGAGGAAGACCCAACCTTGACAGTACAGACTGATCCTGAAACTGGGCAGACGGTACTTCGTGGTATGGGAGAGCTACACCTTGAAATTATCATCGACCGTATGCGTCGTGAATTTAAGGTGGAGATTAACCAAGGTGCACCCCAGGTTGCTTATAAGGAGGTACTGACTAAAAAGGTAGAGCACCGCGAAACTTATAAGAAGCAGACCGGTGGTCGTGGTAAGTTCGGTGACATTGTCTTTGAACTAGGACCAAAAGAAACTGAACCAGAGAAGCCTGGTTTTGAGTTTGAGAATGCTATTGTAGGTGGTGTAATTCCCCGTGAATTCATTGCTCCTATCCAGAAAGGATTCGAGGAAGCTATGAAGAACGGACCACTTGCTGGCTTCCCTGTGGAAGGTATGAAAGTGCGTCTGTTCCATGGTTCCTACCATGATGTTGACTCCGACGCTCTGTCCTTCGAACTTGCAGCACGCGGCGGCTTCCGTGAAGCTGCTCGTCAAGCTGGTCCTAAACTTCTTGAGCCTATCATGGCGGTAGAGGTTGTTTGCCCAGATGAGTATACCGGCCCTGTAACTGGTGATCTTAACCGTCGTCGTGGTTTGATGAAAGGTATGGATACAAAGGCAGGTGCTCAGCTTATCAAAGCAGATGTGCCTCTCTCTGAGTTGTTCGGTTACGTAACGGATCTACGTACAATCTCTTCGGGCCGTGCTTCTGCTTCGCTTACGTTCTCGCACTATGAGCAAGTTCCCCAGAACTTAGCAGAAGGCATTATCGCTAAAACAAAAGGCAACGCTGTCCGCTAACTGCTTTCAGACTAAGAAAAATGAACCAGAAAATTCGTATCAAACTTAAGTCCTACGATCATAACCTCGTGGACAAGTCGTCCGAGAAGATCGTGAAAGCGGTTAAGGCTACGGGCGCCATAGTAAGCGGTCCTATTCCGTTGCCGACCAATAAAGAGAAGTTCACCGTGCTTCGCTCGCCCCACGTGAACAAAAAGTCGCGTGAGCAGTTTCAGCTTTGCACCTACAAACGTCTTGTAGATATCTATTCGACTTCATCGAAGACAGTAGATGCATTGATGAAGCTAGAGTTGCCAAGCGGCGTTGATGTAGAAATTAAGGTTTGATAAGAGAGCTTATCTAATTAGGAATACCCTCCGGTTTAACTATCGGAGGGTATTTTTTTGTTTTATCATTATCAACAAGAGATAAACTTAGGTTACTTGCAAGCACAAGATATTTGACGCCCTATCATTCTTCGGCATGCCTAACCTATCTATACCCCATATTCAAAGAGCTGCTGCTGTATTTTGTGGACTAACTATAATAGGGTTGTTTACACATGATTTTCTGCCCTATATTTCGAATGTAGGCATAGCTGGCCTAGCTCTGACAGCCTTATTTTATTTTATTACACAAGAACGAGCCCCAGTAGCAAAACCTTATAGGGTAATTTATATTTCATTAACAGGTGTTTTTCTCGTTCACCTAGCTTCTGGTCTTAATACCGAGGTGGTACACCAAGAAGCGTTTTTGGAAGATGTAGTTATGCAGCTGCCGTTTTTATTGCTGCCTCTATCCTTCACATTATTGCCGGCATGGCCTGCAACTTACCTGCGGCGCTTATATCTTTTGTTCTTCAACTTAGTGCTTGTATCTGCCCTAAGTAGCACAGGGTATTATCTATTACACGCGGCTGAGATCAATGAATCGTATTCTCGATCGAAGATAATGCCCACGGTACCCGACTATATACGGTTCAGTCTGATGGTGGTATTTGCTACATCGATAGGAATATTTTTTACTAAAGACAAGTTAGTAAGCAGGTATAAGCGTTGGACTATACTGATTGGCACTGCCTTCCTGGTTCTATATACCTATTTGCTGGCGGTACGTAGTGGGCTGCTTTCCTTCAATGCAATAGGTTTGCTCGTTGTCGGATGGTTGATCATAAAACAAAAGAGCTACAAACAAGCTATAATAGTTACATTGCTGTTGATAGCATTACCAGTAGTAAGCTTTGTATGCTTTCCTACTTTCCGGCATAAATACTACAACACCCAATATGATGTTAGTCAAGTGCAGACTGCAAGCTCGGCCAACAACTTATCTTTAGTTGGAAGATTCTATTCTTATGAAGTAGGATTGCAGTTGGTACGCCAAAATCCATGGTTTGGTGTAGGGAAGGCAGACATGGAGCAGGAGGTAGGACGCTTTTACAAGAGAGACTTTCCTTCGATTGAGTCTACATCCTATCTAATGCCTCATAATCAATTTCTCTACTATTGGGTAGCGTTTGGTGGTGTTGGATTGCTAGCTTTTCTATGTTCATTTTATTACCCGTTGTATAGAGTTTGGAACCGAGTACCACCATTGTTGCTTGTTCAATATTCAATAGTTACTTTATCCTTTATAGCTGAATTTACTCTGGATCAGAAGAACCAGGTGGGGCTTACTTACAGCCTGCTATTTATACTGGTGTCTCTCGCTGAAGCTAGTAGTATTTCCCCAAAATCGTCCAGTTCAGATACATCAGGATAGTCTGTTCACACCCATATGTTCAGCAATAAGATGATCACAGTTTCCTATACAGTTAACTGGCTTTGGGCATGTGAAAACACCTTGCCTTCCTACAGGGTTGCTAAACTTGCAACAAGAAGGTGATTAGTGAGCCTCCCAGTTTGCATACATATTGATTCTTAGGCATTAACATATTGTAGCGCTTGTGCGGAGTACTATAAAATATTTGAAGGCGGCTCTAGGATAATAGCCAACAGTTTCCTAGCTTTGCACTCCCATTACGAAAACGCTATTTGGGCGTTTTCACTGTGTCTTTCAATTAAATATAAAACGAATGCCTGGCATCATCGGTAAGAAAATCGGTATGACAAGCCTCTTCACTCCGGACGGGAAGAATATTCCTTGCACGCTCATTGAAGCGGGTCCGTGCGTAGTGACGCAGGTGAAAACGCTAGAGAATGACGGCTACACAGCTGTTCAGCTCGGTTACGGCGAAAAAAAAGCCAAAAACACGACCAACGCCTTAGTTGGCCATTTTGCTAAAGCTGGTACTACTCCCAAAAAGAAACTTGTAGAGTTTCGTACGGATGAAGTAGCGAGCTACACAGCTGGTAGCGAGATTAAAGCAGACCTTTTCGAAGAAGGTGAGTTTGTAGATGTAGTAGGTACCTCAAAAGGTAAAGGCTTCCAAGGTGTAGTTAAACGCTATAACTTCGCTGGGGTAGGTGGCCAAACACACGGTCAGCATAACCGCCTACGTCACCCTGGTTCTATTGGAGCTTGCTCCTGGCCTTCTCGCGTGTTTAAAGGCATGCGTATGGGCGGCCGCATGGGTGGTGATCGGGTAAAAGTGCAGAACCTGAAGGTGATGCGTATAGTAGCTGATAAGAACTTGATTCTGGTTAGCGGCTCTATTCCTGGCGCTAAGAACTCTTACGTAGTGCTGGAAAAATAACGCGAGATGGAACTGTCAGTATATAACATTAAAGGGGAAGACACTGGCCGGAAGGTTACGCTGTCAAATGCCATTTTTGGTGTAGAACCCAACGAGCACGTGATGTATCTCGACGTGAAACAGTACTTGGCTAATCAGCGCCAAGGTACGCACAAGTCGAAGCAGCGTAACGAAGTGCATGGCACTACGAAGAAGCTCAAGAAGCAAAAAGGGACAGGTGGAGCTCGTGCAGGTAGCATGAAGTCGCCTGTGTTCATAGGCGGGGGACGTGTATTTGGTCCTCAGCCTCGTGATTATGGCTTTAAACTCAACAAAAAGACCAAGCGTTTAGCTCGTCTCTCTGCTCTGAGCACGCTGGCAAACGAAGGCAAAGTAGCATTAGTAGAAACTATCACGCTGGATACGCCTAAGACTAAAGAATTTGCCTCGATTTTAGCTGGTCTGAAACTAAACAACGGTAAGAAAACCTTGCTCGTGACTGGTGAAGCCAATAAAAACGTTCTGCTGTCGGCCCGCAACATTCAGCGAGTGAAAGTTGCTACCCCAGTTGCCTTAAACACGCATGATCTGCTTAATACAGATACGTTACTGTTGTCGGAAGACGGTCTGAAGTCGCTGGAACAACTCTACACCACTGCTGAGTAATGAGCACGCTGAAGAAACCCATTGTGACCGAAAAGGCCACGGCTCTGAATGAAAAAGGCCAGTACGCTTTCGAAGTAGAGCGCACTGCTAATAAAGTTCAGATCAAAAAAGATATTGAGCAGTTATATGGCGTGACGGTAACTGGCATCAGCACGGTCCGCACTCAAGGCAAGCTCAAGTCGAAGTTTACAAAAGGTGGTGCCGTATCAGGCCGCCGTGCTTCGATCAAGAAAGCCATTGTAACCGTGAAAGAAGGAGATGTTATCGACTTCTATAACGGAATCTAAGCAGATAGTCTGCAAAGGCACATTTTAAGGTAAAATGGCACTCAAAAAATTAAGACCAACATCACCGGGTCAACGATTTCGTATCGCCCCGGCCTTCGACGAGATAACCACGTCGACGCCGGAGAAATCGTTGTTGGCACCCATGGAAAAATCCGGTGGCCGTAACAACTCGGGCAAAATGTCTAATCGCTATATTGGCGGTGGGCACAAACAAAAGTATCGTATTATCGATTTCAAGCGTGACAAAGCTGGTGTTCCAGCCACGGTGAAGACGATCGAATATGATCCAAACCGCACTGCTCGTATCGCACTGCTCAACTATGTCGATGGGGAAAAGCGCTACATCATTGCGCCAGCTGGTTTGGAGGTAGGTACGACAGTTGTTTCGGGTCCCGGTGTTGCCCCTGAAGTAGGCAATGCTCTCACTCTGCGCGAAATTCCGTTAGGTACTATCGTTCACAATATTGAATTGATGCCTGGTGGTGGAGCTTCTATTGCTCGCTCAGCTGGTACTTATGCACAACTAGTAGCTCGTGAAGACAAATACGCTACTTTGAAACTGCCATCTGGCGAAATGCGCATGGTACTCGTTACCTGCATGGCTACAGTTGGTACAGTATCAAATGGTGACCACATGAATGTACGCCTTGGCAAAGCTGGCCGTAACCGTTGGTTAGGCCGCCGTCCACGCGTACGTGGTGTCGCAATGAACCCAGTGGATCACCCAATGGGCGGTGGTGAAGGCAAGTCGAGCGGTGGTCACCCACGTAGCCGCAACGGCATCTTCGCAAAAGGTCAGAAGACCCGTAATAAAAATAAGTATTCCGAGCAGCTCATCGTTAACCGTAAAGGGAAGAAATAACCAATGGCACGTTCGCTAAAAAAAGGGCCGTACATTGACTTCCGGCTCGAGAAGAAAGTTTCGGCTATGGATGAGTCCGGCAAGAAATCAGTGGTAAAGACTTGGTCGCGCCGCTCGATGATTTCTCCAGATTTCGTTGGCCACACCTTCGCTGTTCACAACGGCAATAAGTTCATCCCGGTATACGTGACCGAAAACATGGTTGGTCATAAACTCGGTGAGTTTGCACCTACACGCAACTTCCGTGGTCACGTTGCCAAGAAAGATAAAGGCAAGCGCTAAGATGGAAGCTACTGCTAAACTCCGTAACGTGCCTACCTCGCCTCGTAAGATGCGCCTGGTAGCCAATCTGGTTCGCGGTCAGAAAGTAACTCGCGCCTTAGGCTTGCTGAAGTTCGAGGCGAACTCGGGTGCTGAGAAAATCGAAAAGCTGCTCTTGTCAGCACTAGCTAACTGGCAGCAGAAAAACGAGAACGAGCGTATTGAAGATGCCAACCTTTACATCAAAGAAATCTTTGTTGACGAAGGCCGCCAGTTAAAGCGTTTGCGTCCTGCACCTCAGGGTCGTGGCCACCGTATCCGTAAGCGTAGCAACCATGTGACATTGGTAATCGATTCGAAAGTAGAGCCTCTAGGTAGCAAAGCTGCTATTCAGCAGGCTACGGAAACTAATTCGTCTCAAGCTAATGTTACTCGCACTCGTCGCGGTTCTTCTAAGAAAACTACCACTGAAAATACGGCTGAAGCCACCGCATAAGCACTATGGGACAGAAAGTAAATCCGGTTGGCTTCCGTCTAGGTGTCATCAAAGGATGGGACTCGAACTGGTATGGTGGTAAGGATTTTGCCGACAAGCTGGTTGAGGACGAAAAAATCCGTAAATATATTCTTGCTCGTATCCCGAAAGGCGGTATCTCCCGCATCGTGATTGAGCGTACCTTGAAGCGTATCACTATTACCATCAATACAGCTCGTCCTGGTGTGGTAATTGGTAAAGGCGGTCAAGAAGTAGATAAGATCAAGGACGAACTAAAGCAGATCACTAGCAAGGACGTTCAAATCAATATTTTCGAAATCAAGCGTCCTGAACTTGATGCTAAACTGGTAGGTGAGAGCATTGCTCAGCAGCTACAAGCTCGTATCTCGTTCCGACGCGCTATGAAGCAAGCTATCCAAGCTGCTTTGCGTGTTGGTGCTGAAGGCATCAAAGTACAGTGCGGTGGTCGCTTAGGTGGGGCTGAAATTGCTCGCTCTGAGCAATATAAAGAGGGTCGTACACCGTTACATACGCTGCGAGCTGACATCGATTATGCTTTGTCAGAGGCACAAACGGTTTACGGTAAAATCGGCATCAAGGTGTGGATTATGCGTGGCGAGATTTTCGGCAAGCCTGATCTCTCCCCAAATCAGCAGCCAGCTAACCAAGGTGGTGACAGCCGTGGCGACCGTAATGACCGTGGTCCTCGCGGTGAGCGTGGTGACCGTAGTAATGACCGTGGCCCACGTCGCGACCGTAACGATCGGGGCGGTGAAAACCGTGGCGACCGTGGTGGTGATAACCGAGGTGGTCAAGGTGGTGGCCAACGTCGTGGCGGTGCAGGTGGACAAAACCGTGGTCCACGTCGCTAGCCCTTTTCTCTTTTCGAATTTTTATTTTCGATAACTCATGTTACAACCGAAAAGGACCAAGTATCGGAAGATGCAAAAGGGTCGCGTTACAGGCCTAGCCTACCGCGGCAGCTCCATTGACTTCGGTTCATTTGCTATCAAGTCGCTGGAAACTGCGTGGATTACGGCTCGCCAGATTGAGGCCGCTCGTATCGCAATGACCCGTGCTATGAAGCGTGAAGGCCAAGTATGGATCCGAATTTTCCCAGATAAGCCTATCACCAAAAAGCCTGCTGAGGTGCGTATGGGTAAAGGCAAAGGCTCTCCAGAGTACTGGGTAGCTATTGTACAACCCGGTACCATCATGTTTGAATCTGATGGTGTTTCGCTAGAGGTGGCTCAGGAGTCGTTGCGTCTTGCGGCGCAGAAATTGCCCGTAAGGACGAAGTTTGTTGTTCGTCGTGACTACGTAGAAAGCTAGGAAGATGAAAAACAATGATATCCGTAACCTCTCTTTGGAGGAGCTGAAGAATCAGATTAAGACTGAACAAACCAATGGCCAATCGTTGCGCTTTGCACACGCTATTTCGCCTTTGGAAAACCCGATTCGCCTGAAGCAAAACCGCAAGAACGTAGCCCGTCTGAAGACTGAGCTTACCCGTCGCGAACAAGAGCAGGCTAATCAAACTGCTAAATAAACGATGGCAAGTAACGAAGAGCAGCAGGCTACTAACGCTGTAGAGCGTAATCTGCGAAAAGAAATCATCGGGCGCGTAGCCAGTTCCAAAATGGATAAGTCCATTACGGTGGTGGTAGAGCAGAAGCAAAAGCACCCGATCTATGGTAAGTTCGTGAGCAAGACAACTAAGTTTATGGCTCATGACGAAAACAACGAATGTGGCGAAGGCGATACGGTTCGGATTATGTCTACCCGTCCTCTTAGCAAAAACAAGCGTTGGAGATTGGTAGAAATTGTAGAGCGCGCCAAGTAAGATGATCCAGCAAGAATCCCGTCTAACCGTCGCTGATAATAGCGGCGCTAAGGAAGTGCTCTGTATTCGTGTTCTAGGTGGCACGGGTAAAAAGTATGCTAGTGTAGGAGATAAGATCGTTGTATCGATTAAGTCTGCTATTCCTTCTGGCAACGCTAAAAAAGGCACTGTATCGAAAGCAGTAGTAGTTCGCACAAAGAAAGAAGTACGTCGTAAAGACGGCTCATACATTCGCTTCGACGATAACGCTGCTGTATTGCTCAATAATAATGATGAGCCCCGCGGTACTCGTATCTTTGGACCAGTAGCTCGCGAGTTACGTGAGCGCCAGTTCATGAAGATTGTTTCACTGGCCCCTGAGGTTCTGTAAGCATAGTAGCACATGGCAACGAAAGCAAAAGACCAAAAGCCCGCGAAACTGCATGTGAAAACCGGTGACACTGTAACAGTGATTGCTGGTGATGAGAAGGGTAAAACCGGCACTATCAAGTCGGTTAATCGCTTGACTCAACGCGTTATCGTGGAAGGCCTAAACTTGGTGACTAAGCACAATAAACCTAGTGCAAAGAATCCCCAGGGTGGCATCACTAAGATCGAAGCTGGCATTCACGTGAGCAACGTGAAGCGCGTAGAGTCGACCAACGCCTAACCTGTTCACGACAATGGCTAGACTTAAAGAAGTATACCAAAAAGACGTAGTACCTGCTCTCCAGGAGAAATTCCAGTTTAAGAGCATAATGCAGGTTCCACGCATTACCAAAATCTGTATCAACCGCGGTATCGGATCAGCTGTAGCTGACAAGAAGCTAGTTGATAACGGTGTGGACGAACTAACGATTATTACTGGTCAGAAAGCTGTTCCGACTATTGCTAAGCGTTCTGTTTCGAACTTCAAACTCCGTGAAGGTATGCCCATCGGCGCTAAGGTTACTTTGCGTGGCGAGCGGATGTACGAGTTCATGGATCGCCTGTTAACGGTTGCTCTTCCACGTGTACGTGACTTTAAAGGCATCAACGATAAAGGCTTTGATGGTCGTGGTAACTATACCCTCGGCATCAAGGAGCAAATCATTTTCCCAGAGATTTCGATCGATAAGATCAAGTCAATTTCTGGTATGGACATTACCTTCGTAACGACTGCCGAAAACGATGAGCAGAGCTATGAGCTCCTAAAAGCATTCGGTATGCCGTTCACCAACGCCAAGAAACAAAACAATGGCTAAGGAATCCGTCAAAGCAAGAGAAAGAAAGCGTATTGCTACAGTAGCCCGTTACGCTGAGAAGCGCAAAGCGCTAAAAGCTGCTGGCGATTACGAAGGTCTTGATAAGTTGCCTCGCAACGCTTCACCCGTACGTATTCACAATCGTGATAAGATCAACGGTCGTCCTCGTGGCTATATGCGTAAGTTCGGCATCAGCCGTGTTACATTCCGTGAGATGGCTTTAGCTGGGAAAATCCCGGGTGTCACTAAAGCAAGTTGGTAAAGTTAAGAAGAGAGGAGTAGCTTTGTGTCAGCTCTCCTCTCATTAGCAGCTGTTACATACCAGCGATTTACTTGGCAGGTCGCCAAAAGAAACCATTGGCTGTGTCATCACTGAGCAAGCCAAGTAGTCTTAACTGAAAATTTCGTCATTGCTTTTTGCAGCGGCGAAATTTTCATATCTTTGCGCTCCCGAAAAAGGAGCGACTATTCTCTACATCAAATGAATACAGATCCAATTGCCGACTACCTTACCCGGTTGCGCAATGCCATAAAGGCAAACCACCGGGTGGTGGAAATACCGGCTAGCAACATCAAAAAAGAGATCACAAAGGTGCTCTACCACAAGGGTTACATTCAGAGCTACCGTTTTGATGATTCGGCTGTACAAGGCACGATCAAAATCGCACTGAAGTATAACCCTGCTACTAAGCAACCAGCTATAACTAAGCTGGAGCGTGTTAGCACGCCAGGCTTGCGTAAGTACGCGCATGTTGAAAACCTGCCCCGCGTATTAAGCGGGCTAGGTATTGCAATTCTGTCAACATCAAAAGGTGTTATGACAGAGAAAGAGGCAAAAACTGAGAACGTAGGCGGCGAAGTGCTGTGTTACGTTTACTAAGCGAGTAGAGAAACTATGTCACGCATTGGTAAATTGCCGATCAGCCTGCCCGCTAATGTTCAGGTTGAAATAAATCAGGAAAATACGGTGACTGTGAAAGGCCCAAAAGGTTCGCTCACTACTCCCGTTGACCGTGATATCACCGTTGAGACGGCTGATGGACAACTAGTAGTAACTCGTCCGACTGAGCAAAAACGTCATAAGGCTATGCATGGTCTTTACCGTTCGCTCATCAACAACATGGTTGTAGGGGTGAGCAATGGTTATGAAGAAAAGTTGGAGTTAGTAGGTGTAGGTTACAAAGCTACTGTAGCTAGCAATACACTAGAACTCTCATTGGGTTACTCACACAATATCTTTTTAGCGCTACCAAAAGAAGTTACTGCTACAGCAGTAACGGAGAAAGGTAAAAACCCAATTGTTACACTGAACAGCATTGATAAGCAACTTCTGGGTCAGGTAGCAGCTAAAATTCGCTCACTGCGTAAAGTTGAGCCTTATAAAGGTAAGGGCGTACGCTTCGTGGGTGAGCAAATTCGTCGCAAGGCTGGTAAAACAGCTTCGAAATAACTTCACATCATGGCTTTCGATAAAGCATCTAGAAGAAAACGGATCCAGCGCATTATCCGCACTAAGGTTGCTGGCACGTCCGAGCGCCCGCGTCTGTCGGTGTTTCGTAGCAATACGGGTATTTATGCCCAGATTATTGACGATACTACTGGTCACACGTTAGCGTCTGCTTCCTCGAAGCACGTATCGGTGGAGGGGGGTAACGGAGTCGCCCTCGCTGCCGCAGTTGGTAAAGAACTTGCCTCCCGTGCTCAAGGTAAAGGCATTACGAAGGTGGTATTTGACCGTTCCGGTTACCTCTACCACGGCCGCGTAAAATCATTGGCAGAAGGAGCCCGCGAAGGCGGCCTTAATTTCTAAATCATCATGGCAGAATTTAACAACAGCAACCGTGGTGGCAATGACCGTGGCGGTAACGATCGCCGGGGTAGTGGCAACGACCGTGGTGGTAACCGAGACCAACAAGCTCCACGTGCTGGTGACACCGATCTGAAAGAGAAGGTTGTTGCTATCAATCGAGTTGCTAAAGTAGTAAAAGGCGGTCGTCGTTTTAGCTTTTCGGCAATCGTAGTAGTAGGAGATGGTAATGGCACGGTAGGTTACGGCTTAGGCAAAGCCAATGAAGTTACTGATGCTATTGCAAAGGGAATTGATGATGCTAAAAAGAACTTGGTCAAAGTTCCCTTGTACAAGCATACTGTTCCTCATGTAATGGAAGGAAAGTACTCAGGAGGTTATGTTCTTGTTCAGCCGGCAGCAGCTGGTACAGGGGTAATTGCAGGTGGTGCTATGCGTGCTGTATTTGAAAGTGCAGGGATCAAAGATGTTCTTGCTAAATCAAAAGGCTCTTCAAACCCGCACAACGTAGTGAAAGCGACTTTTGATGCGCTTAATAAGATGCGTGATCCTATGCAGATTGCACAACAGCGTGGTATCTCTCTTCAACAAGTCTTCAATGGTTAAGTGAGATGACACAGATCAAAATCAAGCTTGTAAAAAGTGTTATCGATCGTCCTGAGCGGCAAAAGCGCACAATAAAAGCGTTGGGCTTAGGTAAGTTGGGTAGCGTGACGGAGAAAGAAAATACTCCGCAAATTGCTGGTATGGTAGCTGCTGTTCAGCATTTAGTAGAAGTAACAGAACTCTAGAATTTAGTCGATATGAATCTCAGCAATTTAAAGCCTGCTAACGGTGCTACACGCAATGAAAAGCGTATAGGTCGTGGTACAGGTTCAGGCCGTGGTGGCACATCGACACGAGGACACAAGGGTGCTAAATCGCGCTCTGGCTATTCCAAGAAGTCTGGCTTCGAAGGTGGTCAAATGCCTCTACAGCGCCGAGTACCAAAGTTTGGCTTCAACAATATCAACCGAGTAGAGTACAAGGGTATTAACCTAGATATTCTACAAACTCTCGCTGAGAAAAGCGGGTCCGCTACTATGGATGCTACTTACTTTGTAACTAGCGGCTTAGTATCAAAAAATGCTAAAATAAAAGTATTGGGTCGAGGCGAACTCACTCAAGCTATTGAAATTCATGCTCATGCTTTCTCAAAATCGGCTATCGCTGCTATTGAGAAAGCTGGTGGCAAGGCCGTGACGCTCTAAGCCTATAGGCAATGAACAAGTTCATCACAACGATTAAGAACATTTTTGCGATTGAAGATCTGCGGATGCGGATCTTCAATACGCTTTTCTTCATTGCCATTTATCGGCTGGGTTCTTACGTTGTGTTGCCCGGCGTTGATCCTACTCGGCTGAAGCAAGGTGCCCAAGGGTTGTTCGGTATTTTAGATACCTTATTAGGAGGGGCATTTAGCCATGCTTCAATCTTTGCTTTAGGCATTATGCCTTACATCTCAGCTTCAATTGTACTACAACTGCTTACAATAGCAGTACCGTACTTTCAGAAGTTACAGAAAGAAGGAGAGTCAGGCCGTAAGAAAATCAATCAGTATACCCGGGTTCTGACTATTCCAATTGTAATGGCACAATCCGTTGGTTTTATTGCTACGATTAACGCAGACGCAATCATCAATCCTGGTACTTTGTTTACCATTTCTACAATGGTAATAATAACTGCAGGTACTTTGTTCTGTATGTGGCTAGGTGAGAAAATTACTGACAAAGGAATAGGCAATGGCATTTCAATGATCATAATGATCGGAATCGTCTCCCGTCTTCCTGGTGCTATCATTGGTGAAGCAGCCGCTAAAGGTATGCGTGGTTCATTGATCTTCTTGATTGAAATGGTTGTGTTGTTTCTAGTAGTTATGGCAGTAATTGTCTTAACTCAAGCCGTGCGCCGTATTCCTGTACAGTACGCTAAGCAAGTAGGCGGTACAACTCAACTGAACGCTCAACGACAATTCATCCCTCTCAAGGTGAACGCCGCTGGTGTAATGCCTATCATCTTTGCTCAATCATTGATGTTCGTACCAGCAATTGTAGCATCAATTTGGCAGAATGATAGCGATACTGCCAGTTATATAGGTGTAAAGTTTTCGGACTATACCTCATGGCAGTATAACCTGGTATTTGGTATTCTTATCATTGTCTTTACTTATTTCTACACTGCAATTAGTGTCAATCCCAATCAGATTGCTGACGACTTGAAAAGAAGCGGTGGCTTTGTTCCAGGTGTAAAGCCAGGAAGAGATACATCGGAGCATATGGATGAAGTATTAACTCGAATTACTTTGCCAGGAGCAGTAGCATTAGCACTTATTGCTATCTTTCCCGCACTTGCTTTATTAGCTGGGGTAACCCGTCCTATGTCAGCTTTCTATGGTGGTACTTCACTAATCATCATGGTTGGTGTTGTGCTAGATACATTGAACCAGGTAGAAAGCTACTTGTTGATGCGCCATTACGATGGTATGATGAAAACAGGTAAGCTTCGTGGCCGTACGCAGAACATCGCAATGGCCTCTTAAAGCATGTTGGTCTACAAAACTGAAGAAGAGATAGAACTCATACGAGCTAGCGCGAAGGTGTTAGCTCAAGCTCATGGAGAAGTGGCTTCCATGATTAGGGAAGGAGTTTCTACTCGGGAACTAGATAGCCGTGCTGAGGAATTCATCCGTGACCATGGTGGTCAGCCTTCTTTTAAAGGGTACAATGGGTTCCCTTTTAGCCTTTGCATTTCACCAAACTCAGTTGTTGTTCACGGTTTTCCTAGCGATTACACGCTAAAAGATGGTGACATCATCTCTGTTGACGGTGGTGTGTTGTTGAATGGTTATCATAGTGATAGTGCTTATACTTACTCAGTGGGAGAAGTATCCTCAGAAGTATTAGCATTATTAGAGTCAACAAAAAAATCCTTGTACCTAGGTATTGAGCAGGCAGTAGCTGGCAATCGGCTTGGTGACGTGGGTTACGCTATTCAGAGCTTTGTCGAAAAGAGGGGCTATGGTGTAGTGAGAGAACTGGTTGGTCATGGTGTAGGCCAGGATTTACATGAGTCGCCACAAGTTCCTAACTACGGTAAACGTGGTGCTGGACTGAAGTTGCAAACAGGTTTAGTTATTGCAATTGAGCCTATGGTGAATCTTGGTACCAAGAATGTTGTTCAGGAGGCAGATGGCTGGACTATCCGTACGAAAGACAGGAAGCCTTCAGCACACTTTGAGCATACAGTAGTAGTAAGAAAAGAAAAGGCGGAGATTTTAACCTCCTTCGAATACATAGAAAAAGCCTTACAGTAGCCTTATGGCCAAACAATCCTCCATTGAGCAGGACGGAGTAATTCTGGAAGCCCTCTCTAACGCGATGTTCCGTGTAGAGTTAGAAAATGGACACCAGTTGGTGGCTCATATTTCCGGAAAGATGCGAATGCACTATATCAAAATCCTGCCTGGAGACAAGGTGAAGCTGGAAATGTCGCCCTACGACTTGTCTAAGGGCAGAATTGTTTACCGTTACAAATAACCCGACGACATGAAAGTCAAAGCATCGGTTAAGAAGCGCAGCGTTGACTGTAAGGTGATCCGCCGTAAAGGCAAGCTTTACGTTATCAACAAAAAGAACCCACGCTATAAGCAGCGTCAGGGTTAATAGCACCAGACTTTTCAAAAAAAGCACATGGCTCGTATTGCAGGGGTAGATATCCCGGATAACAAACGTGGCGAAATCGCCCTTACGTACATTTTCGGAATTGGTCGCAGCTCGGCTCAGAAGATCTTAAATCAAGCTGGCGTTTCGCTAGACAAGAAGGTTAAAGATTGGTCAGAAGCTGAAGCCGGTGAGATTCGTGGCATTATCGCTGCGGAGCATAAGACGGAAGGTGTGCTGCGCTCTGAAGTGCAGTTGAACATCAAACGTCTAATGGACATTGGGTGTTACCGTGGTTTACGTCACCGTAAGGGGTTGCCGGTTCGCGGACAACGTACCAAGAACAACTCGCGCACTCGTAAAGGCAAGCGGAAAACCGTTGCCAACAAGAAGAAAGCTACTAAATAAACTGTAGCGGAAATCGAAGCCTAGCTAGGTAAAGCAAGTACCTAGCTAGGCTTCAACACCTTCCGCATTTTTGCGATAACTAAATGGCACAAAAAAGAAAAGACAAAGCTAAAAAGCGCGTTGTCGTTGTTGAGCAAGTAGGCCAAGTGCATATCAAAGCCTCATTCAACAATATCATTATTTCCATCACCAACAACAACGGCCAAGTAATTTCTTGGGCATCTGCTGGCAAGATGGGTTTCCGTGGTTCGAAGAAAAACACTCCTTATGCTGCTCAAATGGCAGCTACAGATTGTGGTAAGGTAGCTCATGATCTGGGTTTGCGCAAAGCTGAGGTGTTTGTGAAAGGACCAGGTTCCGGCCGCGAGTCGGCTATCCGGACCCTTCAAAACGTGGGAATTGAGGTGACGACCATTCGCGATGTGACGCCGCTGCCTCACAACGGTTGCCGCCCTCCTAAGCGTCGTCGCGTTTGATATATTGAACAAGCGAGCAATGACCTTCTGTTGTTGTCTTGCTTCTGGTGCCAGCTTTCTGATGTAAGTGCCTTGGTAAGTACATCTCTGACTGCTGTGCATGTAAAGTTCAACCCCAATAAAACTCAAAATCCCCGAAATGGCACGTTATACTGGTCCTAAAACCAAGATTGCCCGCCGCTTCTCGGAGCCGATTTTCGGCCCAAGTAAGGCGCTCAATAAAAAGAATTACCCTCCTGGCCAACATGGCCGCGGCCGTCGCAAGAAGCAATCTGAATATGCTATCCAGTTAATGGAGAAGCAGAAGGTGAAGTACTTGTACGGTATGTTGGAGAAGCAGTTTGAGAACCTATTCCACAAAGCTGCTACGATGCCTGGTATCACAGGTGAAAACCTACTGTCTTTGCTGGAGTCGCGTCTCGATAATACGATCTATCGCTTAGGCGTTGCTCCAACTCGTCGTGCTGCTCGTCAGCTGGTTCTTCATAAGCACATCACGGTAAACGGGGAAGTAGTGAATATTGCTTCTTACAAGCTACGTCCTGGTGATTTAGTTGGCGTTCGTGAGAAATCAAAGTCTTTAGAAGCCATTGCAACTAGTCTGAGTGCTCGTAATTCACGTGCATTCTCTTGGTTAGAGTGGGATGGTAAGGAAATGGTGGGCAAGTTCCTCAATGCCCCCTCTCGTGATCTGATTCCTGAGAAAATTCAGGAGCAGTTGATCGTCGAGCTGTATTCGAAGTAATAATTAGCCTAGGACAAGATGGAAGCCTAGGCTACTTCGATTTTTTTCCTGTTTTATTTTTAAAGCCCCATTTATGTCAATCTTAGCTTTTCAAATGCCGGAGAAGGTTGTTATGGAGAAATCCGACGACTTTTACGGAACGTTTGAATTCAAACCGCTGGAGAAAGGCTACGGCGTCACGATCGGCAACGCATTGCGCCGTATCCTGCTGTCGTCGCTGGAGGGCTACGCTATTACGTCGGTTCGCACCCCTAGCGTTCTGCACGAGTTCATGACTATTGAAGGAGTGATTGAGGATATGTCCGAAATCATCCTGAACCTTAAGCAAGTTCGCTTCAAGAAAGCGAGTGATGCCATTGAGGATAAAATCACGGTTCGTATCAAAGGTCAGGACACGTTCACAGGTGGCGATATCAACAAGTTCACCAATGGCTTCCAGGTTCTAAACCCGGACTTAGTGATCTGTCACGTTGATCCAAGCGTAGAGCTAGAGTTTGAATTTACGATTCAGAAAGGGCGTGGCTACGTACCTGCTGAAGAGAATAAGCCTTCTGACCAAGTGTTCGGCCAGATTGCTATTGATGCCATCTTCACGCCAATCAAGAATGTGAAGTATAGCATTGAGAACACTCGTGTAGAGCAGAAGACTGACTATGAGCGCTTGTTGATCGAAATCCAAACGGATGGTTCGATTCACCCGGAAGATGCTCTAAAAGGTGCTGCTAACATCCTGATCCAACACTTCATGTTGTTCTCTGACAACACGATGACCTTCGAGACGGCTAAAGCTGAAGAGGAGGAGACGGTTGATGAAGAAACACTGCACATGCGCAAAGTCCTGAAAACGCCATTGGCGGATATGGACTTATCTGTACGTGCTTATAACTGCTTGAAGGCTGCCGACATCAAAACGCTTGGTGACTTGGTGCAGCTGGATATGAGCGACATGATGAAGTTCCGCAACTTCGGTAAGAAGTCTCTTACGGAATTGGAGAACCTCGTAGAAGAAAAAGGTCTAAACTTCGGTATGGACCTAAGCAAGTATCGTCTCGACGAGGACTAGCGTTTTAAATGTGCTGATTAGCTCTTGTACTGATGCCTTAATGCATCGAGTACATCAACTAGTCAGCACATTCATTTTATACACATTCATACATCAATACGCCCTAGGGGTGGCAGTTCTAATGAGATGGTTGTTACACCAACTGTCCGCCGTGGTTGCCATCCGCAAGCGTATACTTTTGCAAAACGCATAATACAAAATGAGACACGGTAAAACCATCAATCACCTAGGTCGCACGGCTGCGCACCGCAACGCTATGTTGTCAAACATGGCATCTTCTCTGATCCTGCATAAGCGTATTACAACTACTGTTGCAAAGGCGAAAGCTCTGCGCAAGTTCGTAGAGCCGCTGCTGACTAAGTCGAAGAGCGACACGACGCACTCGCGTCGTACCATCTTCGCTACGTTGCAGAACAAAGAGTCGATCAAAGAACTATTTGATGCAGTAGCTACTAAGATTGCGAATCGCCCTGGTGGCTATACCCGCATTCTGAAGTTGAGTGACAACCGTCTAGGTGATAATGCCGAAATGTGCGTTATCGAGTTGGTTGATTATAACGAAGCGCTGCTAGAAGCTAAGAATGCTGGTGAAGCTAAAACTACTACCCGTCGTTCGCGTCGTGGTGGTAAGAAAGCAACGGACGCAACTGCTACGACTGGTGAAGCAGTGGCTCCGGCAGCAGTAGTAGAAACTAGCGCTCCTGAAGACACCCCTACAACTACGGTTGAAGAAGGCGAAACTCGGGATGAAGCGAAGGCTGCTGACGAAGAAGCTGCTTCGTAATCCTAGCTAGTAGATAATTAAAGGGACGTGCTGCATAGCACGTCCCTTTTTGTTTGTGGCAAACGCTACATTCTGCGTAACACGTTAGCCCTGTTAATTGAATTCCTTACCTTGGCGCCCGGAAAAACCCTCGCCTTGTATCTTCTTCCTTCTTAAGCTGGGCTAGGATAGAATACCATCTTTCACCTTCATTTTCTTTCATCATGAGCATTATCTCAGCCATCCATGCTCGGCAGATTTTTGATTCGCGCGGTAACCCAACTATTGAAGTAGATGTCACCACTGAAACAGGTGTAGTAGGCCGGGCCGCTGTGCCATCGGGGGCGTCTACGGGCAAGCACGAAGCCGTAGAGCTTCGCGATGATGATAAGTCCAAGTACATGGGCAAGGGCGTGCTGAAAGCCGTTGACAACGTAAATAGCAAGATTGCGGAAGAGCTGGTCGGTTTCTCGGTGTACGAGCAGGCACTGCTCGATAAGATCATGCTGGAGTTGGATGGCACGCATAACAAAGGCAACCTAGGTGCTAATGCCATTCTAGGTGTGTCGCTGGCGGCTGCTCGTGCGGCAGCGCAGGATGCTGGTATGCCGCTGTACCGTTATGTAGGTGGGGTAGGGGCAACAACTTTGCCGGTGCCGATGATGAACATCCTGAACGGTGGCAGTCACGCCGACAACTCCATCGACTTCCAGGAGTTCATGATTATGCCCGTGGGAGCTAGCTCGTTCTCGGAAGCATTGCGTTGGGGTACGGAGATCTTCCACCACCTCAAGAATGTGCTGAAGAAGCAAGGCTTTAGCACCAACGTAGGCGATGAAGGCGGCTTCGCCCCCAACATCAAGTCCAACGAAGACGCTATCAAGATTGTATTGCAAGCCATTGAAACGGCTGGCTACAAGCCCGGCGACGACGTGATGATTGCCATGGATGCTGCTACCTCGGAGTTCTACGAAGATGGGCACTACCACTTCAAGAAGAGCACCGGCGACAAGCTGACTTCTGCGGAAATGGTGGCTTACTGGACCGACTGGACCAAGAAGTACCCCATCATCAGCATCGAAGATGGTATGGACGAGGACGACTGGACTGGCTGGAAGCAACTCACCGACAGCATTGGTTCGACGACGCAGCTGGTAGGCGACGACTTGTTCGTGACCAACGTAACGCGTTTGCAGCGCGGCATTGATGAGAAGATTGCTAACTCAATCCTGATCAAGGTAAACCAGATTGGTACGCTGACCGAGACGATTGACGCGGTAAACCTAGGTCGTCGGAATGGCTACAAGAGCATCATGTCGCACCGCTCGGGTGAGACGGAGGACAACACCATTGCTGACCTGGCAGTGGCGCTGAACACCGGCCAGATCAAGACGGGCTCGGCTTCGCGCTCCGACCGGATGGCTAAGTACAACCAACTGCTGCGTATCGAGGAAGAGCTAGGTGAAATCGCCTACTTCCCCGGCAAGAAGATGTAGCTTTTGCAAAAAGCACAGCTAATTGAAACGGCTGACTCCACGAAGATGGAGTCAGCCGTTTTGTTATATTTGGACTGCTATGGAGATTTACGGCTTATTTCAGCGGGTACCACGCTTCTTTCGCAGCTTCTATTTCGTGACTGGATTGGGCTTCCTGATCTGGATGTTCGTGTTCGACGCCAACGATTTTGTGAAGCAATACGAGATGTACTCGAAATGGCGGGAGCTACAAACGGAGCGGGATTACTACCTGAAGAACATTGAGTCGGTGAAGAAGGACCGAGCGGAGCTGCTCAGTAGCCCGGAGCTGCTGGAGAAGTTTGCGCGGGAGAAGTACATCATGAAGCGCCCCAGCGAGGACGTTTTCATCCTGGTGCCGCAGGAGGAAAACTAAGCCATTCTTCTCGCGAGCTAGGTTTCATAAGCCTGCGACTTGTGACGAGTGAAGCAGCTAGGAAGCAGTTTGTTGCGTATTGGCACTATGTTGAAGCTTTTTCCTGTCACATACCGATATCTCCTGCTTGTGCTTGGGCTCACGCAGGTGCTAAGTCTGGTATTTCTGTTGAAGCCTTGTATCGCTGAACCTAGGGTAGCTCGGCCATCGCAGGTGCAGGTGGCGCGGCAGTTTCTGCTTGCTTTGTTACAGAAGCAATACAAGCAGGCGTACCAGCTGCTGGCTCCGGAGGTGAGTGCGGCCGTTACGTTGCGGCAGTTTGAGGCTTCGGCGCAACCCTTAGTGGAGCAAGGCCAGCGGCTGGGTTCAAGCATTGCGTTGTATAAGCTAGGTATGCGCATCAGTGATGGGCCGACGACGCGCTATTTCTACTCATTCTCATTCAAAAGCGACACGTTGCAGCCAAAGCCGCGGGTGCTGCTCGATGTCAGCTTCCGCGATTCCACCGCCACGCGTATTCTGAACTTCACCTTGATTCCAGCACCGCAGCGTAAGCAGAAATAGCTTTCCTGAAAACGACCAAAGCCCTTCTTGCAGCTGAACAACAGACGTTGCTCTGACTGCGAGAAGGGCTTTGGGCATTAAGCTAGGTTGGAAGAAGCTATTCTATCTTCTTGCCGGTCATGGCTTGCTTGATGGAGATGTTCATCACGCGCTCAGCGAACGGGCTCGTCAGCGACTCTAGCTCGTCCACGGCTTTCAGGATGGTATCCTTGTCATTCGAGGTAAGGGCATCTTTCAGCTTTTGGGTTTGGGCGGTAGTTTGCGTGATTTCCTCTTGGGTGAGGTGTTCCGCGTTCTTCGTGATGAAGCGTTCCACCTGATAAATCATCTGCTCGGCTACGGTGCGGGCCTCGATAACCATGCGCGCGGCTACATCTTCGCGGGCGTGGGTGAGCGAATCCATCAGCATCTGCTCTACTTGCTCGTCGGTGAGGCCGTATTGAGGCTTAATTTCGACGGCCTGATGGGTGTTTGAGCGCAATTCGATGGCTTCAACTTTCAGAATGCCGTCGGCGTTCAGGATGAAGTTTACATCCACTTTGGGCAAGCCGGCCGGCATGGCGGGAATGCCGCGCAGGTCGAATTCGGCGAGCTTGCGGTTCTCTTTTACCAAATCCCGCTCGCCTTGGTACACCGAGATTTTCAGGTTCACCTGACCGTCCACGGAAGTCGTGTACTGGCGGCCGGCTTTGGTCGGGATTTTGGAGTTGCGGGGGATGATGGGGTCCATCAGCCCGCCCAGGGTTTCGATACCTAGGGTCAGCGGCGTCACATCGAGCAGCAGTACGTCGCGGCGGTTGCCGGCCAAGATGTCGGCCTGAATGGCGGCACCCAAGGCAACTACTTCGTCGGGGTTGAGCGAGTTGTTGGCGGGCTGCTGGAAGAATTCGGACACCGTGTCGTACACCAGCGGCACGCGCGTAGAGCCGCCAACCAGCAGCACCGCATCCAAGTCTTTCGGACCTAGCTTTGCGTCGGTCAAGGCTTGGCGGCACGAATCAATCGTGCGCTGCACCAGCGGCTGAATGAGGCTGTTGAACTTGGCTTTAGTGAGCGGCAAACGCGTGCCGGCAAACTCCGCCACAAACTCGTCGTTCTGGCTCAGATGCTTCTTGGCTTGCTCGGCTAGCAGGCGCAGCTCCTGTTGCGCATTCCCATTGTTGAACAGAACTGTGGCTAGCTGATATTCAAACGTCCAATGGTCGATGATGGCGCGGTCGAGGTCGTCGCCACCTAGATAGGTGTCGCCATTGGTGCTCAGCACCTCAAAGATGCCCTGCTGAATGCGCAGAATGCTGATGTCGAAGGTGCCGCCACCTAGGTCGTACACGGCCACCGTTTTTTCCTCGTCGGGCGAGAGGCCGATGCCGTAAGCCAGTGCCGCTGCCGTGGGCTCATTTACAATGCGCAGTACCTCCAGACCAGCTAAGCGACCGGCATCACGCGTAGCCTGGCGCTGCGAGTCGTTGAAGTAAGCGGGCACCGTGATGACGGCGCGGTTGACGGGCGTTTTGAGGGCGTGCTCGGCGCGGGCGCGTAGCTCTTTCAGAATCTCGGCTGACAAGTCGATAGGCGAGTAAAATCGGTCACCGACCCGGATTTTTACCAAACCTTCGGAGTTGTCGTCAATGATTTTATAGCCGAAATGCCCGGCGTGCTCGCCCACGTCGCGGTATGATTTGCCGAGCAGGCGTTTCACCGAGTAAATTGTGTTTTGCGGATCGGTGAGCAAATACTCCCTGGCCTCGTTACCGACGATCGGATCGGCATCATCGGCGGGGAAGTGCACTATGGACGGCACGATGGTGCCGCGGCCCTGGTCGTTGATGGCCACGGGTTGGCGGCCTTCCGGGTGAATGTAGGCCACTAGGCTGTTGGTCGTACCTAGGTCAATGCCAACAATAATTTCTTCCTGTTGAATGCTCCCGGTGGAGAGGTTGATTGCGACTTTGGCCATGCGTATAGAAGAAGGCGCACCGGAGCGCGCGGAGTGAACAAAACGGTTTTGCCAGACTTGGCTATTCCTTAAACCGTTTTGGGCCGCAAAAGTAGCGAAGAAAAGCCGGCAGGTATAGACTTCACGCGCAGCCTGGCGCTGGCCCTTGCCAACGGGAGGGTATGAAAGCTAGGTATTTAAACGAAACAACCTCCAAGTAGGCGCTTGCCAGCGGCAACCTAGGTTTATTTCGGCGCCCGAGAGAATGGCCAAGGAGGGAATCAATTTGCGCCCATGCGGGTTAAATAGCTGGAAACCATCAGGAAAGTTAAGCTGCTTGATGGTTTTTTGCGTACAAAGAATCAGATGGTTTCCCGGCACTGGGAGGCCTTTTCCAATAAACCGAAACCGATCAGTGAAGATGGAAAAGCCAAATGTAGTGCATCGCCAGCGTCATAAGCGTCGCGCACGTCGGATGATGCGCCGCGTGCTGCCGTTCATCGCTTCGTTGTTCATGGCGACGCCGTTGGCTTCGCCCATCAGCAAATCGATGGCAACGGGTGTGCGCACAGAAGCGCGGACGCCCTCGGCCAAAGAGATGCAAACTGCTTTCTACGAGCAGAACCTTCATAGCCTTTATCAGAGCTTGAACGTGGAGCAGCAAGGCCTGCGCTACGATGTGTTTGAGAAAGCCATGACCGGCTACCTCAACCTCAAGCAAGATCAAAAGCTAGGTGACAAGCAGCTGCTGACAGTTGTCGACTTTAGCCTGCCTTCTACCGAGAAGCGTTTGTGGGTGCTGGACCTGGCTACCAAGCAGGTGCTGTTCCATACGCTCGTGGCTCACGGCCACAACTCGGGCGAGAACATGGCGACCAACTTCTCCAACGAGAACGAGTCGAACATGAGCAGCCTGGGTTTCTACGTGACCGACAGCGAGTACATGGGTAAGCATGGCCGCTCGCTCAAACTTCAGGGCGTCGACCAGGGCTACAACGACAATGCCCTTATGCGCTCCGTGGTGATGCATGGCGCCGACTACGTGAGCGAAGACTTCATCCGCCAGAATGGCCGCTTGGGCCGCAGCCTAGGTTGCCCGGCTCTGCCAATGGACCAATACGCGCAGATTATCGACGCGGTAAACGGCGGCACTTGCTTGTTTATCAACGGGCAGAGCCCCACGTATTCTTCGCAGTACTTGAACACCGAACTGGCAATGAACGCCTACCTAGGTGGCACTCAGACGACGATCTAACCAGACTTTGAATAAACGAAAAGCCCGACTGCTGATCTAGCAGTCGGGCTTTTTTGTGAGCGTAGCCTAGGTTTTTACAAGGTAAGGCCGAACTTCTTGCCGACGGTTTCCAGATCCTTCACCACCGGCTCCAACAGTGGAATCCCGTCGAGCAGCCGGTGCGCGGACATCTCGCGCTCCGGGTCGCCGGGAATGAGAACCTGCTTGCCTTCCACGGCGCGGGCGTTGCGGAAAGTCGAAATCCAGTTGTCCATGTGGGCTTTGAACTCGGCGGCCGGGCGGAACGCATCAATGCGCATGGCCCCGAAAAAGTGGCCGATGCCTTGGCCCACCGGATCGGCGGGGGGCTGGAGGAAGGCGACGAAGGGCGGCACCCACGGGCCGTAATTGGCGCCGGAGAGCACCGCTGAGAAAATGTCCACGATGCTACCGAGGCAATAGCCCTTGTGCGAACCGGTTTCGCCACCGAGTGGGAGCAGAGCGCCACCGTCCTTTAGCTCATTTGGGTTCGTGGAACCTAGGCCGTTCTTGTCCTGAATCCAGCCGTCGGGGGCGGGCAGCTGCTTGCGCTGCAAAATTTCGAGCTTGCCGTTGGCGGCGGTGGTCGTGGCGAAGTCGGCAACGAAGTCGGGCTGCTCGCCGGCGGGCACGGCTACGGCAATCGGGTTGGTGCCCAGGAGGCGGTCGAGCGAATAGGTAGGGGCTACGAGTGGGCTGGCATTGGTCATGGCCATGCCGATCATATCGTGGGCCAGCGCCTTCATGGCGTGGTAGCCGGCAATGCCGAAGTGGTTGGAGTTCTTAACCGAAACCCAACCTGTGCCAGCTATCCGCGCTTTCTCCAGAGCCACGTTCATGGCTTTGGGTGCTACCACCAAACCTAGGCCACCGTCACCGTCGACCACGGCCGTGCTCGGCGTTTCGTACACCACACCCACGCACGGCGTCGGGTTGATGCGCCCGGCTTCCCAGAGCCGCACATAGCCGATCAGTCGGGCGACCCCGTGCGAGTCGATACCGCGCAAATCGGCCGCCAGCAGCGACTCGGTAGCCAGGATCGCATCGTCGTCAGGGCAGCCAATGCTTTTGAAGACGGACTCCGTGAAGGTGAAAAGCTGGTTATAAGAGAACTGCACTGAAGTTTTGAGTTTTAAGTGTTGAATGTTGGATGCTTGGGAGTTAGAAGTGTTGGGTCTCGAATGCTAAGCGTTTAGAATGTTGAATATTCTTTTTTGGGAATTCTCTTAACTCAACATTCAACACTTAAAACTCAACACTTCTAACTTCGAAGCATTTCCGCCAGCAAGCCTTCCTTTAAGGCGTAAGCCGAGGCGCAGATGCGGGTGAATCCGTAGGTTTTCAGCACGAAGTCGACCAGCACGCAGGCTACCACAATCATATCGGCCCGTAAGGGCGTCATGCCGGGCAAGGCCAGGCGGCCCACGCGGTCGAGGTTGAGCAGCAGATTATAGCTTTCGTAGAAGCTGTCTAGCGTGATTTCAGTTTTAGGTGGTAAGGCATGTTCCGCCCGATTAACCCCGACACGCGCGGCTTGCAGATCACCTAGGGTATCAAAGGAGCCGGAAGCGCCCACCAGATCTATTGGCTGGTAGTGCTGCACGGCAGCTGTCAGCGGAGCTAGCTTCTCGGCTAGATACTCCTGCTCGGCGCACACATCCTCAGGCGTCAGCGGATCGTGCTTCATGAATAGATCGAGCAGACGCTGCGCTCCAATCTCGAAGCTTTGCTTCCAGAAAATAGTGGTTTGATCGGCAATGATAAACTCCACGCTGCCGCCGCCAATGTCCATCAGCAAATGTGGCTGCTGACCTAGGTTCACGGCCTGCCGCACGCCCTGGCAAATCAGCTCTGCCTCCCGGTCGCCGGGAATCACGTCGACCTTAATACCTGTCTGCTCGAAAATATCCTGCACCAGCTCGGCGCCGTTGCGGGCGCTTCGCACGGCGCTCGTAGCCGTTGCGCGCACTTCCGTAGCTTGGTGCAGCTCAATATCTTCCTGAAATGCCGTGAGCGTATGCAACGCCCGCGCATAAGCCGCTGGCGCAATTTCCCCGTTGCTGATGCCGCCTTCGCCCAGCCGCACGCCCACCTTCGTTTGAAGCAACACCGTAGGCGTGGCATGACGTGGCTCGGGCAGTTCCACGATCAGCAGGTGGAAGGTATTCGTGCCCATGTCGATGAGGGCCAGGCGCTGGTGGTGAAGCATATGTTGGTTTTTGGTTGTTTGTTTTTGGTTTTGGCTACTTGTAAAAGGGTATGGAGGCTAAGGAATAACGTACGTTTAGCCGGCCAGCTAAAACCAAAAACAAACAACCAAAAACCAACCTCAGCTGCTAAACCGGCAAAAAGTCCCGAGCGGCAGCTTGCGCTGGGCTTGGTCGTGCAGGTAAATCTCCCCGATTTCGCGCACGCCTTGGATAGGAGGGAAGATGTTAGTGACGAGATTATCCAGGATCAGCGCCGAGAAGCCCAGCGAATACAGGTTAATCAGGAAGAAGTGGTCTTCCGGATCCAAGAGTTGGCGGCAGAGCTTGAGCAATTCGTTCAGCTCATCTTCCAGCTGCCACTTCTCACCGTTCGGGCCGCGGCCGTAAGCAGGAGGGTCGAGGATGAGGCCTTGGTACTTGGTGCCGCGTTTCACCTCGCGCCGCACGTACTTCATGGCGTCTTCCACGAGCCAGCGCACACCGTCGAGGCCGGAAGCTTCCATGTTGTCGCGGGCCCAGAAGTTTACCTGCTTCACCGAGTCGAGGTGCGTCACGTCGGCGCCAGCGGCGCGGGCGGCCAGGGTGGCGGCGCCGGTGTAGGCAAAGAGGTTCAGCACCCGCGGCACCGCGGCCTTGCGCTTTTGGGTTTGCTCGAAGATGAAGCGCCAATTGGGGTCTTGCTCTGGAAACAGCCCGACATGCTTGAACGCCGACAGACCTAGCCGAAAGCGCAGGCGCAGATCATCCTGGTTATAATTGATAACCCATTGCTCGGGCATACCGGGCTTGAGCTGCCACTGGCCGCGCTCGGTGCTCCCCTTTTCGCGGCGGAAGGTGGCATTGGCCCGTTGCCACTCGCTGGCGGGCAGATGCGGGTCCCAAATGGCTTGAGGCTCGGGGCGGGCTAGCACATAGCGGCCGAAGCGCTCCAGCTTTTCAAAATTGCCGGCGTCGATTAGTTCATAATCGGGCCAGGTGCCGGTGGTCAGGAAGGAATACATAACTTTCGGTAAAACCGCTCAGGCGGAAGGACAAAGGTAGTCTGTTGCCCGGTATCGTTGTTGGCTAACCCGTTATACGGCACGGTTATGACTGAAATAGAACGTCTGCTGGATCAATTTCGCCGTGCTTACAACGGCGACTCCTGGGCGGGTCCCTCGCTCGTTGATACGCTTCAGGGCGTCACGGCCGCGCAAGCCGCTGCTCACCCGCTGCCCGGCGCTCATAGTATCTGGGAAATCGTGCTGCACCTAACAACCTGGGTCGAAATCGTACAGCAGCGGCTGGAAGAAGACAAGCTGATCGGTCCGACGGATGCGCAGAACTGGCCTGGCTTACCGGTTGTAACAGATGAGGCGGCCTGGCAGCAGGCGCAAGCAAACCTAGGTTGGGCACACGAGCAGCTGCTGTCAAAGGTTGCCAGTCTGCGCGATGAAGACCTAGGCCGGCACTTACAGCCGCTCGACGACTACCCGGCCAGTACGCCCGGACCGTACTACGTGCTGCTGCACGGATTGGTGCAGCATAATCTCTATCATACCGGCCAAATAGCCCTGCTACGGAAAGCATTTGCCTGAAAAATATGTTGAGGACCTAGGTGCCAACGCTAGGCCGCGGCTGCCGATCTTTGCCTTCTTTTACTGCTATGACGACGCTACACTTTCACAAATACCAGGGCACCGGCAACGACTTCGTGATGATCGACGACCGCGCCCGGCAGTTTGATATAACAGACTATAAACTTGTGCGCCACCTCTGCGACCGGCGCCTGGGCATCGGGGCCGATGGTCTGATCCTGCTCCGTCAGCACGCCGACTACGATTTCGAGATGGTGTACTTCAACGCCGATGGGCACCTAGGTTCGATGTGCGGCAATGGCGGCCGTTGCACCGTGGCCTTCGCCCGGAAGCTGCACGTCATTCAGGACCACGCCCATTTCCTCGCCGCCGACGGTCCGCACGAAGCGCGCATCGAAGCCGATGGTACCGTGCACCTGCGCATGCAGAACGTGCCGGGTCAGCAGGAGCTAGAGGAGCACGGCATTTTCTTAGATACCGGCTCCCCACACGTCGTGCAGTTTTTGCCGTCGAATACGCTGGCCGAACTCAACGTTTTTGCCCAGGGCCAAGCCGTGCGCTACAGCGACTACTTCAAAGAGAAAGGCACCAACGTCAACTTCGCGGAAGCACCGGCTACCCACGGGCAGCCCTGGCAGGTGCGCACCTACGAGCGCGGCGTGGAAGACGAAACGCTTTCCTGCGGTACCGGCGTCACGGCGGTGGCCCTGGCTGCTTCGCGACGCGGCGCGACTAGCCCCGTGCACCTGCGCACCCGCGGCGGCGACTTGCGCGTGTCGTTCGAAGCTCATCCGGACGGTTCATTCACCCACGTTTACCTCAGCGGCCCGGCGACCTGGGTGTTCGAGGGCACGATTCACGGCTAAGTTGCCGCCTTTCTCACCCGCATAGCCAGAAATACCTGTACCTGCAACAAGCGCCCGACCTGCTAGTCGGGCGCTTGTTGCATTTTGACGATCAGCGACTTAGCTTAAGGTGATCTTCTGCCTCATAGTGCAAGGATCTTTAGATCACCTCACCATTTGCCTTAATGCTCAGCTTCCCGAAGTTCAGCTTTTGCTAAGGGCTGATTAAAGGAATAATAACTGCACGAATCAAAATAATTATATGCAGGTCCTCTATAGATAAAGCTGAGCTTCTGTTCTATTTCAAGAAATACTATTCCGTTTTTGCGAGGGTAGAAGGACGACGTCTTGTTTTATTCTAATATTTGTTGGTAATTGAAGAAGTTTCATCTAACCTTTTTCTTCATTTGCTAAACTGTATACACCTCTTCCCCGTGGCTCACAGCATACATTGCCCAATCTGCTGGTTATGTGATACGGCAATTCGTTTACCACCTAGGTTCCTTAATATACTCTAAATGCTACAGTCTGATACCGTTCTGCTGCGGGCGCTGGAAGACTCTGACCTGGATTTTCTGTACGCTTTGGAGAATGACCCTGCTATCTGGGCCGTATCGGATACGCTGGCGCCGGTTTCGCGCTTCACGCTGCGGCAATATCTGGCCAATGCTTCCGCCGACTTCCACGAAGTGCGTCAGCTGCGGCTAATTATCTGTTCTACAGCGGATGAGCGTGCCGTAGGAGCCCTCGATCTTTTTAACTTTGAGCCGTTGCATCAGCGGGCTGGAGTCGGCATTACCGTGCTGGCTTCCGAGCGGCGCCGTGGCTATGCCCAGGCTGCGCTGGCGCTTTTGCTGGAGTATGCGGGTCGGCACCTGCGCCTGCACCAGCTGTATTGCACTATTGCCGCCGGCAACGAAGCTAGCCTGCTGTTGTTCCAGGCCGCTGGTTTTCAGCAGGTAGGTATCCGCCGGGAGTGGCTGCGCACGGGCTCCGGGTGGCAGGATGCCATTGAAATGCAGCACATAATTAAAATTTAGTTAAAACAGAAGTAGCGTTAGCACCTAAAAGTTAATCAGCTACTTAGGCGAAACCGCTTACAGCTAGTGTTGAGCTTCAACCAGCGCAGCATCGAGAACCTTCGGCCGGAAGGTATCCTTTTTCGCTGACCTCCGTATAAATAATCACTGCGGGATTAGGCACCTGTACCGGACAGAATTACCAATCCTTCGTTCTACTTTCCAGCTTCTTTGATATGCCGCTCCCGACCTCGGCGGAGGCAACGCCACGCGCTGCCTCTCCAACTAACCAAAACGCTCCGACTGCTCGTACCACTACTACTACACCGCCTATTTCCTCTTCCTACTCCCTACCCGATCTTGTGTGCTTTGCGCACCTGCACTGGGATTTTGTGTGGCAACGGCCGCAGCATCTACTCTCTCGATTTGCCCAGCAGGGCCGCGTATTTTACGTTGAAGAACCCTTTGTTCACCCGGATCAGGTAGAGCCGCACCTGGAAATCAAAGAACGGCAGAACGGTCTGAAAGTAGTGGTGGCGCACCTGCCAACTGGCTTAGACGAAGCTAGGTCCAACGAAATCCAGCAGGAATTGCTGAAGCGCTACTTCGCCGACAACGCCATCAACCAGTACGTGTTCTGGTACTACACCCCGATGGCGTTGGATAAATCGAGAGATTTTACGCCCGCTGTTACCGTGTATGACTGCATGGATGAGTTGGCTAATTTCAAGTTTGCGCCCCCACGCCTGCGGCAGCTGGAACAAGAGCTTTTCCAAAAGGCTGATTTGGTGTTCACGGGTGGCCAGAGCCTGTACGAAGCCAAAAGCAAGCAGCACAACGATGCCCACGCTTTCCCCAGCAGCATCGATAAGGATCATTTTGGACTGGCTCGCACCGAAATTGCCGATCCGCAGGACCAAGCCGCTATCCCGCACCCACGAATTGGATTTTACGGCGTTGTAGATGAGCGCCTGGATATTGAGCTGCTTGGCCAGTTGGCCGCTGCTCATCCGGAATGGCAGTTTGTGATTATCGGACCAGTTGTGAAGATTGATCCGAACAGCCTGCCCCGCCCCGCCAACATCCACTACCTAGGTGGCAAGGATTATTTACAGTTGCCCGCTTACATCAAAGGCTGGGATGTAGCCACGCTGCTTTTCGCTGACAACGAGAGCACTAAGTTCATCTCACCCACCAAAACGCCGGAGTATCTGGCCGCTGGTAAGCCCGTTGTGAGCACGCCCATCCGGGATGTAGTGCGGCCCTACGGCGAATTAAATCTCGTCCAGATTGCAGCCAATGCCAAGGATTTCGCGTCAGCTATCCAGGTTGCACTAACCCAGAAAGATGATGCCGACTGGCAGCGTCGGACCGACGAATACCTAGGTACCATCTCCTGGGATCTGACCTGGGAATCTATGGTGAATCTGATGCAGCAAAAATTAGCTGCTAAGCATACTGGTCCGAACGGAGCCAGCTAACCTTCAACACGATTAGGCCGTTCACTACTCGCGCTTCTTTCCATCTCTTCTACCAAGACACAGATTTAGCTATGTTCGACTATCTCATCGTCGGGGCCGGTTTTGCCGGTAGCGTGCTAGCCGAGCGGCTGGCTACCCGTTCCAACAAGAAAGTCCTCATCGTAGACAAGCGCAGCCACATTGCTGGCAATGCGTATGACCATTACAATGAGGAAGGTGTGCTGGTGCACAAGTATGGTCCCCATATCTTCCATACCAATTCGAAAGACGTATTTGAATATCTATCCAACTTCACCGATTGGCGTCCCTACGAGCACCGTGTGCTTGCTTCAGTAGATGGCCAGTTGGTGCCAATGCCCATCAACCTCGATACCATCAATAAGCTGTACGGCCTGAACCTGAATAGCTTCGAGGTAGAGCAGTTCCTGGAGTCGCAGGCAGAGGAAGTGCCCGTAATCCGTACTTCCGAAGACGTAGTAGTAAGCAAAGTTGGTCGCCAGCTCTACGAGAAGTTTTTCCGCAACTACACCCGCAAGCAGTGGGGCCTCGACCCATCGGAGCTAGATAAGTCGGTAACGTCACGTGTGCCTACCCGCACCAACCGCGACGACCGCTACTTCACCGACACCTACCAGTCGATGCCGCTGCACGGCTACACTCGTATGTTCGAGCGGATGCTGGATCACCCCAACATCAGCATCATGCTGAACACCGACTACCACGACATCGTTGACTTCATTCCGTTCAAGGAAATGATCTTCACGGGTCCGGTAGACGAGTACTTCGACTTCAAATTCGGCAAGCTGCCCTACCGCTCGCTGGAGTTCAAGCACGAAACGCTGAACACGGAGCAAGCCCTAGCTGCTGCGGTAGTGAACTACCCGAACGACAACCTCTACACGCGTGTCACGGAGTTTAAGGCCCTCACCGGTCAGAAACACTCCAAAACCAGCCTCGTGTATGAGTATCCGAAGGCAGAAGGCGACCCATATTACCCAGTGCCACAACCGCAAAACGCGGAATTGTATAACAAGTACAAGAAGCTAGCCGACGAAACCCCTGGCGTACACTTCGTAGGCCGTTTGGCTACGTACCGTTACTACAACATGGACCAGGTAGTGGCCCAAGCTCTAACGCTTTACAAGAAGCTGACGGAGAAGTCGGAGGAAGCTGCTACTAAGCTGCCGCCCATCACTGGTTCGACTTCCATTCTGGATAAGATTGTGAAGCGTGCACCTTCTAAAGAATAGAACACGTAACACAGAGTAGCCCGCTGCGCTGGTAGTAGCTGGTAAAAGGTTCGCCTGTCATCCTGAGCTTGCCTAGGATCTTTTGCACGGTTGGGTTTCAGGACCTGACACAGTGAGAAAGATCTAAAAGGCAGCTTAGGATGACAGTCGCATTTTGTACCGGGGAGAACTCAACGGGGGAACAGGATAACCCCCTGAGCGCTACCCACAACTAGACGTTTGATGGAAGCAGTAGAAGTATGGGGTGGCATCGAGTGCACAATTCGACGCATTGGCGAAGGATACTCGGACCAGCTCGTCAGTAGCGGCCACCGGACCCGCGTCGAAGACCTGGATCTGTTTGCTGACCTAGGTATCCGCAAGCTGCGCTACCCGATTCTCTGGGAGCAGGTAGCCCCGGAAAGCCTCGATAACCCCGACTGGACCTGGACCGACGAGCGCATGGCGCGCCTACAGGAGCTAGGTATCGACCCGATTGTGACGCTGCTGCACCACGGCAGCGGGCCGCGCTACACGGCGCTTCACCAGGATAACTTTGTGCCGTTACTGGCCCGCTTTGCCGGGATGGTGGCCGAGCGCTACCCCTGGATAACGCACTACACCCCCGTAAACGAACCCCTCACGACGGCCCGCTTCAGCGGCCTGTACGGCATCTGGTATCCGCACGGCATTGATGATCATACCTTTGTGCGGGTGCAGCTGAATCACATTAAGGGCACGAAAGAGGCCATGAAAGCCATTCGGCAGGTAAACCCGAATGCCAAGCTGGTGCAGACCGAAGACCTCGGCAAAACGCACAGCACGCCCAACCTAGGGTATCAGGCGGAGTTTGAAAACAACCGGCGCTGGCTTACCTACGACCTGCTCTGCGGCTACCTCGACGACCACCACCCAATGTGGGGCTACCTGCGTGATAATGGCGCTTCTGCTGAGGAACTGATGGAGCTGGTGAATGAGTCATCGCCGCCCGACATCCTAGGTATCAATCATTACATTACCAGCGAACGGTTTCTCGACGAGAACTACCAGTTCTTTGAAGCACATCGGCGCGTCAATGGTCATGAGCGCCCCGACTACGCCGATGTAGAAGCCGTACGGGTGCGCCCAATCCAGCTTATGGGATTCCACGGGCTGCTGAAAGAGGCTTGGGAACGGTATCATATCCCGATTGCCATCACCGAAGTACACCTCGACTGTACGCGTGAGGAGCAGATGCGCTGGGTGCAATATGCGTGGGAGGCAGCCAACAAGTTGAAGGAAGAAGGCGTAGACATGCGAGCCATTACCATCTGGTCGTTGCTCGGCGCCTACGACTGGAACTCGCTGCTCACCCAGGAAGGAGCCTTTTACGAAAGCGGCGTATTTGATCTGCGTGGGGGCAAACCTCGGCCTACCGCGTTGTTCAAAATGGTCAAAAGCCTCGCTACGCAAGGTTATTATGAGCACCCCTTGCTGCGGAATAAGGGGTGGTGGGAGCGCGACGACCGATTTCGCTACCATCACCATTGTCCCACCTCCAAGACCTCCTAAACTATGCAAATACTCGAACGAAACGACCTGATCGGCGGCCTCACCCAGCCACCAGTCCGGCCTTTGCTCATCACCGGCGCCAATGGTACCCTAGGTCGCGCCTTCCAACGCATTTGTGCCATTCGGGGCATCGAAGCAGTTGCCCTGAGCCGCGCCGAACTGGACATCACCGATCCGGTTTCGGTAGAAGCAGCCTTGTCGCGCTACAACCCGTGGGCAGTGGTAAATACCGCCGGCTATGTAAAGGTTGACGAAGCCGAGAAGGATTTTGATCGGTGCTACCGCGAAAACACCACCGGCCCCGCCATTATGGCCGCCGCTTGCGCCTACCGCGACATTTATTTCCTCACGTTCTCGTCGGATATGGTATTCGACGGCAACAAGTCGGCAGCGTATGTAGAAAGCGACACAACCTGTCCGCTCAACGTGTATGGCAACAGCAAGCGCCTCGCCGAGCGTGATGTGCTGGCGCGCATGCCCAAAGCCCTAGTGGTGCGCACGAGTGCTTTCTTTAGTGCCTGGGACGAATACAACTTCGTGTATTATGCCTTGCGGGCCGGCCACCAGAAGCAAGCCTTCGAAGCCGCCGACAATGTGCTCGTTTCCCCGACCTTTGTGCCGGATTTGGTGAATGTATCCTTGGATCTTCTCATTGATGAAGAGCGCGGCGTGTGGCACTTGGCTAACCAGGGCGCCTACACCTGGGCCGACCTGGCTCGCCTGGCCGCCGACATGGCCAGCCTGGATACGTCCTTTGTTGTGCCGCGCTCCATGCAGGCCTTTGGCTTACCGGCTACCCGGCCCGCTTACAGCGTGCTTGGCAGCAAGCAAGGTAACCTGCTGCCGACTACCGAGGATCGGCTGCACCGCTGCGTATCGGAGGTGATGACGGCCATGCGCAACTCCCCCGAAGAGTCAATGGCAGTGGCCTCGTAGAACCTAGGTTGGGCTCCAGACTGAGGCAAAGCATCGGCTCTGCCCTTCCGACTTTAGCAAGCTATTATAGGCAACCTAGGTTTGGCTGATAAGCCCTAGGCGCAAGCGTTTGAAACTCTGCCAAGATTTCCTTTTCTGAAACCCTGCATACTCTTTGAAGTAGCAGGGTTTCTTCGTTCAGGGAACCAAGGAGCACCACGGGCGGGTTTTTCCTAAAAACGCCGTAAATTTGAGGTGCGCCCCGGCGTTTCAGCTAAAAAACACTAGCATGCTTGATTTTATAGGGAAGACCGTCGCCAAGATTTTCGGCTCGAAAGCGGACCGGGACTTGAAGGAGATTATCCCATACGTGGCACTTATCAATGCCGAATATGCCAAACTGGCATCAATCTCCGATGATGAGCTGCGCCAGCGTACCGAGGAGGTGCGCGGCCGCATTGATGCGCATCTGAAAGCCATTGATGACCAGATTGCCGGGCTGCACCAGCACATTGCCAACGAGACTAGCCTTGATGCTACGCAGAAAGAAGCCCTTTTCGACCAGATTGATGCGCTGGAAAAGCAGCGTAACAAGGAGCTGGAAGTAGTGCTGCTCGAAGTGCTGCCAGTGGCTTTTGCTATTGTTAAAGAGACATCCCGTCGTTATAAAGAAAATGGTCAGTTGGTGGTAACTGCCACCGATTTCGACCGCGAAATAGCCCGCCAGAAGAGCAACGTGACCATCAGCGGTGACAAAGCCATCTGGGCTAATAAGTGGATTGCCGCCGGTGCGGAAATCACCTGGGACATGGTGCACTACGATGTGCAGCTTATTGGTGGCGTGGTGTTGCACCAGGGTAAGATTGCGGAAATGGCGACAGGTGAGGGTAAAACCCTCGTTTCGACGCTGCCTGCTTTCCTGAATGCGTTGGCTAAGCGCGGTGTTCACCTTGTAACGGTGAACGACTACCTGGCCAAGCGTGACTCGGAGTGGAATGCGCCGCTGTTCGAGTTTCACGGCATCACGGTGGATTGCATCGACAAGCACCAGCCCAACACGGATGCTCGTCGTAAGGCTTACCTGGCCGATATTACCTACGGCACCAACAACGAATTCGGCTTCGATTACCTGCGTGACAATATGGCGCGCGACCCGGAAGAGCTGGTGCAGCGCAAGCACCACTACGCCATGGTCGACGAAGTGGACTCGGTACTCATCGACGACGCCCGGACGCCGCTTATCATCAGCGGCCCCGTACCGCGCGGCGACGTGCACGAGTTCTACCAACTGAAGCCCCGCATTCAGATGCTGGTGGATGCGCAGAAAAAGCTTGTGCAGGATTACTTGGTGCAGGCACGTAAGCTCATCAAAGAAGGGAAAGACGGCCCCAAAGAAGGGGAGGGTGGCCTGATGTTGTTCCGCGCTTACCGTGGACTGCCTAAGAGCAAGCCGCTCATCAAGTTCCTGTCGGAAACGGGCATTCGCGCTGTGTTGCAGAAAACAGAAAACTTCTACCTGCAAGATAACTCGCGTCAGATGCCGGAGGCTGACATGCCGTTGTACTTCACCATCGACGAGAAGAACAACCAGATCGAGCTGACCGAAAAAGGTATTGACCTGATTACGGCCCAGGGCGAAGATCCGCACCTGTTCATCATGCCCGATATCGGCTCTGAAATCGCCAACATCGAGAAGTCGAAAGACCTAGGTGACGAAGAGAAAGTGCACGAGAAAGACCGGCTGATGCACGAGTATCAGGAGAAGTCGGAGCGGGTGCACACCGTGAACCAGCTGCTGAAGGCTTACACGCTGTTTGAGCGCGACCAGGAATACATCTTGACCGAAGACGGCAAGGTAAAAATCGTAGATGAGCAGACCGGCCGCGTAATGGAAGGTCGTCGCTACTCCGATGGCTTGCACCAGGCCATTGAGGCCAAGGAAAACGTGCGCGTGGAAGATGCAACGCAGACCTACGCTACCGTGACCTTGCAGAACTACTTCCGCATGTACCACAAGCTGGCCGGCATGACCGGTACGGCTGAAACGGAAGCAGGCGAGTTTTGGGAAATCTATAAGCTCGACGTCGTGGTTATCCCGACGAACCGTCAGATTTCGCGCAAAGACGAGCACGACAAGGTGTACAAAACCGTGCGTGAGAAATACAACGCTGTAGCCGAGGAAATCCAGACGCTGGTACAAGCCGGCCGTCCGGTGCTCGTAGGTACAACGTCGGTTGAAATTTCGGAGCTGGTAAGCCGCATGCTGAAGCTGCGCGGCATCAAGCACCAGGTGTTGAACGCCAAGCAGAACCAGCGTGAGGCTGAGATTGTAGCCGCCGCTGGTTTCCCCGGTACTGTGACCATCGCTACCAACATGGCTGGTCGTGGCACCGACATCAAACTGCGCGAAACCTCGCGTGACTCCGGTGGCCTAGCTATCATCGGTACCGAGCGCCACGAAAGCCGCCGCGTCGACCGCCAGCTGCGTGGTCGTGCCGGCCGTCAGGGCGACCCAGGTTCGTCGCAGTTCTTCGTGAGCCTGGAAGACAACCTGATGCGCTTATTCGGCTCGGACCGCATTGCCAAGCTCATGGACCGCATGGGCCTGGAGGAAGGTGAAGTGATTCAACACTCCATGATTACGAGCAGCATCGAGCGCGCCCAGAAGAAAGTGGAGGAGAACAACTTCGGCACGCGTAAGCGCCTGCTGGAGTACGACGACGTGATGAACGCTCAGCGCGAGGTCGTGTACAAGCGTCGTCGCAACGCCCTGTTCGGTGAGCGTCTGGAACTGGATATTTGGAATATGATCTATGACGTCTGCGAAGACATCGTGGTCGGTCACAAGATTTCCAACGACTACGAAGACTTCAAGCTAGCTATCATCCGCGTGTTTGGCTACGACACGCACCTCACGCCGCAGGACTTCAGCGCCGTACAGGCGCCGCAGCTCACACAGCGTTTGTATGACGAAGCCCTAGGTTATTACCAGAGCAAAAACGAGTTCATTGCCGGCAATACCCTGCCGCTGGTCAACGACCTGCTGAGTCAGAATGCGCCGTACGAGAACATTGCTGTGCCGTTCACTGATGGCCGCAAGCAGCTTCAGGTAATTGCCAACTTGCAGCGCATGCAGGCTAGCAGCGGGCACGAGGTGATCCGGAGCATGGAGAAGGTGGTGGTATTATCCGTCATCGACACGGCTTGGACCCAGCACCTGCGCCAGATGGACGACCTGAAGCAAGTCGTGCAGAACGCGGTGTACGAGCAGAAGGACCCGCTCCTGGTGTACAAGTTCGAGTCGTTTGAGCTGTTCAAGCAGATGATCGGCAAAGTGAACGAGGAAACGGTTTCCTTCCTGTTCCGCGCCGATGTGCCGGTGCAGCAGGGTGCCCAGGGCTACGACGAGCCCGAGTTCTTCTTGGAAGACGAGCTGCCCGCTCCTGCGCCCGCTCCGAAATTGAAAGCGCGTAAGGAAGTTTCGTCCGTATCGCTCGGGGCTGGCCCCGAGGACCTAGGTCCGGCCGACGCACCTGTTATGGAAAAGCAACAGCCCGTGCGGGCGCAAAAAGTGGCTAACCGCAACGACAAGGTGAGCGTGCAATATATGGACGGCCGGATCGTTCGGGACGTGAAATACAAGACCGTAGAAGACGATCTGGAAAACAACCGCTGCGTGCTTCTGGATTAGCGAAAATCTGACTAAGTTGTCTTGAAATTAATGGCAGGTGGGCACCCATCTGCCATTAATTGTTTTTAGACTATATTCGTCACGCTCTTTTCCGAGCTAGCGAGCAGTTGGGCTGATTCTTGTCTTTCTGCGCGCCGGCTAACTACCATTTGCACGATGTTTCACCCGATGAGTGCTACCACTACGAACCTCGCCAGCCGTATCGACCACACCCTGTTACGGCCGGATGCCACGCAAGCTCAGATTGCGCAATTGTGCGCCGAAGCTAGCCATTTCCAATTCGCAACCGTGTGCGTGCCGCCGTGCTACGTGCGGTTTGCTGCTGATAAGCTCTTGGATACTGGTGTTGTCGTTTGTACGGTAGTAGGCTTCCCTCTGGGGTACCAGCTCACAAAGGTCAAGTTCTTTGAGGCCCACCAGGCGCTGGCCGACGGTGCCCGCGAGATTGACATGGTGATGAACGTCGCGGCGTTTAAATCGGGTCAGCTGGAGGAAGTGGAGGAAGAAATCGGGCAATTGTCCGAACTTTGCCACTTCAAAGGTGCCCTGCTTAAAGTAATTATTGAAACGGCTCTGCTTTCGGAAGAAGAAATCATCATGGCCTGCGAGCTTTGCGCCGACGCGGGCGCTGATTTCGTAAAAACCTCCACCGGTTTTGCCAGTCGTGGCGCTTCAGAGGCCGATATCAAGCTGATGCGTCGTCATTTGCCTGGTCATATCCGTATTAAGGCGGCTGGCGGCATTCGCACCCGCACGGCGGCGCTGGTATTGGTAGCCGCTGGTGCCGACCGGATTGGGTCATCGAATAGCGTGGCCTTGCTGGAAGAAAATGAAACACCTGCTCCCTAACGTGTCCTTTGCATTTGCCCTGTTTGCCCTAGCTTCTTGCGCGGCTACTGCCCCGAGTACGCCCACCACGGCACCCGTACCTACGGATACCACGCGAAAAACTAGCTCGTCTTTGCCGGTCGAGAATCTAAGTAAGTACCGACCTAGCTTTAACGCGGCAAAAGCTGAAATTGCCCCACCCGCGGTAGCTGCTAAGCCGCGCCCAGTTACGCCAACTAATCAGGTAAACGCCCAGATTGAGCAACGCCTGCGCGACCAGGCCTACACCAACCAGAACGTGAAGTACGCCCAGGGCTACCGTATCCTGGCGTATGTTGGGCTGGAGCGGAATCAGGCGATGGCCGTGCGCCGTGCTATCATCGGGCAGTACCCGGAAGAAACCGACTACATCACCTTCAAGCAGCCCATCTACCGCCTATGGGTCGGCGATTATCTCACGCGCCTGGAAGCCGAGCAGGCCATGCAGCGCATCCGGCCGCTGGCGCCGAAAGCGGAGCTGCAACCGGCCCAGGTGGTGCTAAATAAGACGGCGTATTGAAAAGCCAACTGACCTAGGTACTAAGTGCCTAGGTCAGTTGGCTTTTTGCTGTTCAATAATAAATTGGGTCTGGATAACTGAGTTTGTCATTCCGGGCAAAGCGAGGAATCTGAATTACTTTAGTCAAATAGTAAATCAGATCCCTCGCTTTGCCCGGAATGATAATTCCGTAACAGCACCCACAAAATCCGTGTAATCCGAAAAATCCGGAGGAATCCGTGGTTCAGATATGATTGAGACGATCAAACAACTCGCGGCCTCAGCTACCGCCGATACGATTGCGCTACGCCAGCACCTGCACGCGCATCCGGAGCTTTCGTTCAAGGAATTTGAAACAGCTGCATTTGTCACGGAGCAGCTGAAAAACCTAGGTTTAGACCCGCAGCCGATGGCTACCACCGGTGTGGTGGTGCTTATCGAAGGGCGAAACCCCGGTAGCCGCACCGTGGCGCTGCGCGGTGATATGGACGCGCTGCCCATTCTGGAGCAGAACGACGTACCGTATAAATCAACCAACCCAGGCGTAATGCACGCCTGTGGCCACGATGTGCATACGTCTTCCCTGCTAGGAGTAGCCCGCATCCTGACGCAGCTCCGCGACCAGTTTGAGGGCACGGTGAAGCTCATCTTCCAGCCCGGCGAGGAGCTGGTGCCCGGCGGGGCTTCCCTTATGATCAAGGAAGGCGTATTGGAAAACCCCGCGCCCGCCAGCGTGCTGGGTCAGCACGTATTTCCGATGTTGCCGGCCGGGCAGATAGGTATTCGGAGCGGCCGCTACATGGCCAGCACCGATGAGCTATATCTGACCGTGCGCGGCAAAGGCGGCCACGGCGCCATGCCCGACCAGAACCTAGACCCCGTGCTCGTAGCGGCGCACATCATTGTAGCGGCGCAGCAAATCGTGAGTCGCCGCGTGAACCCGAAGATTCCGACGGTGCTGTCGTTCGGGAAAGTCATTGCCAACGGTGCCACCAATGTTATTCCGAATGAGGTGCACATTGAGGGCACGTTCCGCGCCCTTGATGAAGCGTGGCGCGAAGAGGCTCACGTTATTCTGCGGAAGCTGGTGGAAGGCCTGGCCGAATCGATGGGGGCGACCTGCGAGCTGGAAATCCGGCGCGGCTATCCTTGCCTCGATAATGAGCCGGAGCTGACGGCCCGCGTACGCGCCGCCGCCGAGGAATACCTAGGTGCCGAAAACGTTATTGAGATAGATCAGTGGATGGCTGCTGAAGACTTTGCCTACTATTCGCAGGCGACAAATGCCTGCTTCTACCGGCTCGGTACCCGCAGCGCCAGCGGCGACGGGCGCTTTGCTTCGTCGGTGCACACGCCTACCTTCGATATCGACTCCAAAGCGCTGGAGGTGGGCCCCGGCCTGATGGCTTGGCTAGCTATTTGTGAGTTGGGAGCAGGTGAATCGACAACTACAACGGAAACGCTTGCGGCTGCTTCGGCGGCTGGGGCTCATGCATAATTTCGGCCGGAAAAGCTTGTGTGCGGCAGGTTTGCTGTTGGCGCTAACCGGCGCTAACTCAGCAATGGCACAAAGCCGGCGGGCCGTGAACAGCCTGGAAGTGTGGCCGGAGCTACAGGCCGAATACGCTTTGGAGGGCGACAGTTACGCCTGGCTAGGTTTGAATGGCCCCATTGCAACTGACAATGACACGGAGCGGAAGCAGCTAGGTTTGCGGGCCGGCTACGAGCACTTCTGGGATGCGAAGTGGAGCGGCGGCGGCTTGCTGCGCCTCGATTCGTATTCTGGTGCGCAGTCGACGCGCTACACCGATGTGACGCCGGAGGCTTACCTGCGCCATTGGAACACGTTCGGCGGGTTCAACTTCCGGCAGCGGCTAGGGTTGGAATACTACATTCCGGCCGGCAATGCCGAGAGCCGGGCGCTGGTGCGTCTGCGCTTCGACCTCGACCGGCTGGTACCCGTGGGGCGCATTGTGTTGCGGCCGCGCGTGGCGTATGAAGGGCGGGCTTTCCTGCGCTTGCAGCGCGATGCCAACGAGCCGAAAGAACGGGTAATTGACTACACCACGCTGCGGGCCGAAGTAGGCGTGCGGCTTTCCGACCACTTCGACTTCACGCCGTGGTTCGCCCACCAGACGTCTTACGCTTTCACGCTGCCCCAAACCGACGCGAAAGGCAACGTGACCATTCCCGGCGGCCGGCGCAATTTCGTGACGCCCGTTCTGGGGCTGGATGTCCGCTACACGCTCTTCCGCGGCAAGCAGGTGTTTGAGCGGCGGCAGCTGCCCACGCAGCACTAGGTGCTAACGGCTAGGGCCGCAAAACCTAGGACCTAGGTTCCGACCTAAGCCGAGTAGCCCCAGCGGGGCGGCAGATCGGTAGAAAACAACACCGTAAAATAACCAAGCCCCAGCGGGGCGACACCTAGGTTCCAACGACCGGTGTCGCCCCGCTGGGGCTTGGTCGTTTTCTACAGGCTATGTTCTACCGATCTGCCGCCCCGCTGGGGCTTGCTTCAACCGTGTGGCTGCGACAAGTTGTTAGGGTTATATGTCAAAAAGTCGCGGCTATGATTTACTTGAAAGCTTTGTTTGCAGCTCAAAAAGTTATGTTTTCAGACAAAAGGCTTTAGCGGCTGGCAAGCATTAAACCTAGGTTAAGACTTTTTGGCATTGTTTGAGGCTCCAATTTGCCTTGGTACAGAATTTATAGAATAGGGGTGTACCGGTAACGATACCACTTGACTCAGACTCTAAAAAGACTTGTTAACCATGGCAACTCTCTTGTATAACAACCGTCCTGCTCTTCGTCCTTCGCGCGCTTTCAACTCAGTGCTAAACGAGCTGCTGCGCGACACGCTTCCTACCGTAAACCAACCCGCCAAGAGCTTCGTGCCTCAGGCCGATATCCTAGAATCGGAGCACGGTTTTGAGCTGCAACTGGCCGTGCCGGGCGTAGCAAAAGAAGACGTGAAGATCGACTTTCAGGAAGGCAACCTCGTGATTAGCGGCGAGCGGAAAGCGCCGGCTGCCGAGGAAAACGCGCCGAAGTTCCGCCGCGTCGAAACGGCGTACGGCACCTTCACCCGCAGCTTCCGCCTGCCGGAAACCGTGGATGTAACGGCCATCGACGCTCAGCTGACCGACGGCATCCTGCGCGTGACCTTGCCCTTCGATACCAACAAGGTGACCAAGCACCACATCGAAGTGCGCTAAGCGGCTGCGACACGACAAAAAAAGGCATCGGCTACGGTGCCTTTTTTGTTGAAATGCGTGTTATCAATATATAGTTTGCAACCGAATACCAAGAAACCGACTCTCTACGTTTGAATTCGTAGTTCATTGGCGGCTCACGATTTCTGTTGTAACTTCCCTTCTCTTCTTTCAAATAAAACAACCCATTTCTTACCCATGCAAGCAAAACAAATGATGCTCGGCCTGCTGACTTCCGCGGTACTAGGCGGGGGCGTGGCCGTGGGTGGGTACAAGCTGTTGGAGCCGGAGCGCACCTACGCGCCTCAGGCCGTAGCGGCCGACCCCAACGTGCGGTACACCAGCGAGCTGCGCCGCAGCGCGTACAATGTGCCGGAAGGTCTGAACTTTGTGGCGGCGGCGGCTTCCGTGACGCCGGCCGTGGTGCACGTAATGACCGAGTATGCGCCGAAGGTGAATGAGCGCGCCATGCAGATGGACCCGTTCCTGCGCCAGTTCTTCGGTGATGATGCCGACCAGTTCCACGGCCAGTCGGGGCCGCAGATGGGTTCGGGCTCGGGCGTGGTGATTGCCGCCAACGGCTACATCGTGACCAACAACCACGTTATCGACAAAGCCGACAAGATTGAGGTTGTGCTCGACGACAAGCGCAAGTTCAAAGCGACGCTTGTGGGCGCTGACCCCAACACCGACCTAGCTTTGCTGAAAGTAGAGGCCGATAATCTGCCTTTCGTGAAATACGGCAACTCCGACGATGTGAAAGTAGGCCAGTGGGTGCTTGCCGTGGGCAACCCCTTCAACCTGAATTCAACCGTAACGGCGGGTATTATCTCTGCCAAAGGCCGTAACATCAACATCCTGCGCCGCGAGGACAACATGGGCATCGAGTCGTTCTTGCAGACCGACGCGGTGGTGAACCCCGGCAACTCGGGTGGGGCCCTCGTGAATCTCAACGGTGACCTGATCGGTATCAACTCCGCTATTGCCTCGCGCTCGGGTGCTTTCGAAGGCTACTCGTTTGCCGTACCTAGCTCTATCGTGAGTAAAGTGGTGGATGACCTGCTGAAATACAAAGTGGTGCAGCGCGCCCTGCTTGGCGTGAGCATCCGCGAAGTAGACGCGCAGCTGGCTTCCGAGAAGAAAATCAAGAACCTGAACGGCGTGTACGTGATGGGGCTGACCAAAGGCAGCGCCGCTGCTGATGCTGGCCTGAAGGAAGGTGACGTGATTACGGCTATCAACGGCGCGAAAGTGAACACCTCGTCGCAGCTTCAGGAGCAGGTAGCCCGCTACCGCCCCGGAGACAAGATCAAGGTGACCTACCTGCGCGGCGACGATGAGCGCACCGCCAACGCTACCCTGCGCAACGCCACAGGCACCACGGACATCATCCGCGAGACGGCCAATGCGACGATGAAGTACGAAGGCGCGACGCTCGCCCCGGTGAGCCGCGTGGAGATGAACAAGCTAGGTATCGAGGGTGGCGCGAAGATCAGCGGCATCAAGAGCAGCAACTTCCGCGAAACCGGCATTGCTGATGGCTTCATCATCACCCGCATCGACAAGAACAAAGTGAGCAAGCCTCAGGACGTAGCCACGTATCTGGAGCAAGCCAAGGAAGGCAATGGCGCCCTCGTAGAAGGCGTTTATCCGGACGGCCGCAAGGCGTACTACCCCATCGGGCAGGCTGAATAAGCTAGCTTCTCTTTAATGCAAAAAGCCCCGCCAGTACTTGGCGGGGCTTTTTTGTTGAGACTTGGGGTACTCGCACAGCGGGGCAAGTAGCTTTGTTCTGGCGGTGCGCCTCACCCCCCGGCCCCCTCTCCGAAAAAGGAGAGGGGGAGCCACGGCGGCAATGAACAATGGGTAATGTAGAATGAACAATTACTCATTACTCATTGAGAATTGCTCATTCTCGTCTGGCTCCCCCTCTCCTTTTCGGAGAGGGGGCCGGGGGGTGAGGCGCCCACCAGAACGATACCCGTTACGTAAGGCCCAGCGGTGAGGCTACCCCAGCAGCCACTGCATGGCCGGGCCTTCTTCGCCGAAGAGGCGCATGCGGTAGGTGCGCTCGTTGGAGAGGCCGTAGCTCAGGTATTCTTTCTGCTCGGAGCTGGTCTCGTAGACGGCCATGCGGGCGGGCGAGCACAGCACCGAAATGCGCAGCTGCTGCGGCAGCAGCTGCGTGGCGGCAAGTGGGTAAAAGGTGCTCGTGGTCCAGTGGCCTAGCTCGGGGCTGAGCTGGTCGCGGCGGCGCACGTCGAGGAGCCAGCGCGCGGTGTGGTGCTGCTCGGCCTGGGCGAGCAGGGCCGTGAAATCGGCTTGCAGCTGGGCCAGCGGGGCATTATCCAGCCAGCGGGCAACCAGCACCCCTAGGTCGGGGCGATGGGTGATGAAGCAAGTACTCGTAGTAGTAGACATAGCGCGGAAAGGAACCTAGGGTGGGAGAGCAGTAGCAGATGGTGCGGCGTTAGCTAACACATCCTATGCCACGAGCGTAGGGCAGGAAAGGACCTGAAGCTACAGAATTTGGATTAATAGAACAGCATTAGCAGAACGGCAGTAGCAGAGCGGCAATCGTTGAACGTCATTGCTAGACCATCGTCATGCCGAGCTTGTCGAAGCAGCTCGCGTGCAATGGTAAACCAGATGATTGGAGTTACTACTGCACGCGAGCTGCTTCGACAAGCTCGGCATGACGTTCAACGACTGCACGCGAGATTCCTCCCGTTGGTCGGAATGACGGGCGGCTACTACCGTTCTTTTTGTGCGCTTTCTGCCCTGCAACCTAGGTTTTGGCTGTTTTATTGCCTGGGGCTTGCCGTTCTGCACTACCTGTTTGCACGCGTTGATTTTTTACGTTTTCCTTTATCTCATTTCTTCTATTCTATGCCCAACGAGTTCCATTCCGACATTCCCCAAAGTGTAGTGCTGGAGGTGCAGCAAGCCCTCAACACCATCAAGGCGGCGCTGGCGCCTTACTTGGTGTCGCTCACGCCCGAGGAGCGCAAAACCATGCTGCGCATGGCCGACAAAACCGTGGCCTTCGTGCAAAAAACGAACGACTACGCCACCTCCAACCCCGCCTTCGTGCCGCCCTTCGTGGACCTGGCCGAGCTGAAGCAGGACGTGGCCGCCCTCACCGCTCTCACGCCCCTGCACCAGCAGCTGGAGCAACTGGCCCTCGACGTTGACTCCACGATGATGACGGCCGGCTCCGAAGCCTACGGCAACTCGCTCACCATCTACAACAACATCAAGTTCCTGGCCCAGAACAAGCAGCCCGGCGCCCAAACCGCCTTCGAGGATCTGAAGCAGCGCTTCGCCGGACAAGGCAAGGTGAAAGCCGACCCCGCCAAGGCCTCGGCCAACTAGCCAACCTAGGTACCCAAAAAGACGAACGAGTTCGGGTCAGACCCGAACTCGTTCGTCTTTTTGGGTACCTAGGTTGGGGTCCGACCCGAACTGGTTTGCCGAATTGGCTGCCCGGTTGGCCGGCTTGCCGAACTCGTTCGTTGTTTTGGACAACCCGTTCGGCTCCGCGCCGAACGGGTTGTCTTTTTTAGGTAACTGCCTCGGCGCAGCCCCAACCCCCTGGCCCGCGCGGGCAGCCCGGTAGGCCCCGACCCCGACTAGCGGCCTTCCACCAGGGCTATTTCCGCGGGGGTGAGCTGGTAGAGCTGGTACACGAGCTGGTCGAGGGCGGCATCCTGAGCTTGGAGGGCGGCGCGGCGCTGCTGCTGGCGCTCCTGGTGCGCGGCGTAAAAGCCCAGCCACTCCTGTTTCTCGGTCAGCGTGAGCTTGCGGCCCAGCGCGCGTTCCAGGGCCGTGCTCCACGGCTTCCACTCCTGGCTCGGGGCTAGCTTGCCCGTGAGCGGCACCCCTAGGCCTAGCTCCGCCCGCACCAGCTGTTCAAACTGCGCCTCCGCCGCGTGCAATTCCTTGTGCCCGGCCAGTAAGGCTTCGGCCGCGCTGATGAAAGGTTGTTGTTCGGCGGGGGAGATGTCGGGAATGGGAATTTGAGATAAGTATTCTTTAGAAATATTAACAGTTAGCTTTGATTCATTAGTGAATCGAATCGTGTAAAACCAATTAATTAATCTAGAATTAAGAAGCCCCAAGATATACTTTATGGAAAATTTAGAATCTTCTTTTAGTATTAGATTGTTGATTGACTCTTTGTTGTAAAATTGTTGATTGTCATATGCTACCGTGATAGGTCGGCTGCCACCTGTAATTCTTTGAATAAGTAGTTTTTCACTTGCTTCAAATATTTTTGGGCTTCTAGCTCTATGGAGTTGTTTAGGATCGTAATTTAAGTATTTAAAGCTTCTTATAATATAACGTCCTACATGTTTGCCTTCAAGGAACTTTTTATAGTTAGGTTTAGGAGTATCTGAGATTATATCTTCTTGATTATGCGTAATTACAACACCAAAGATCAGCTCTTCACATAGTTCGCCAAGAAGTATAGAGTTACTGGTAAGCTTCTCTAGAATTGTACTGTTGGCAAGATTTGTATTAATGCCTATAACATACCCTGCTTTTTTAAAATCATCTTGTTTGATAGCTTGCTCAATATTTGATTCAGTATCAAAACGGATGATGGTTTCGTGTTTGTTATTATCCTTGGTCTTTTCAGCAGATATAATAATTGCGCTAGTAGTTGCATCCGCGAAAACACCACTACCTAGGTCAGTGAGATATTCTAGCTTTGCATTGTCTAATAAAAATCTTCGTGAGCTATCATATGAAGTTACTCTTAGAAAGGTATTGGGAATGATAAAAGATAATTTCCCCTTTTCTTGAAGCAAGTTTATAGAAAGTTCATTGAAAAGAGTAAAGAGGTTTACTTTGCCTGAACCAGATTGGTAATTGACTTGAAAAAACTTCTTTTCGTCTTTTGATAAAGTAGCATTGCCTCCAAATACATACGGCGGGTTTCCAATCACCACGTCAAAGCCGCCTTGTTCGAATACTTCGGGGAAAGCGGCGTGCCAGTTGAAGGCACGGGGGCCGGCCACTGCCGGGTCTGAGATGAGGGAGTTGCCGCAGCGGATGCTGTGGTCGAGGGAGGTGAGGGGCTTGCCGGGGTTGGCGGTTTGCAGCCACAGGCTGAGGCGCGTGATGTCCACCGATTCGGGGTTCAGGTCGACGCCGTAGAGGTTGTGCTGCAAGATGTGGCGGTCGAAGTCAAAGACCTTAAACTGGCCGGCGCGCAGCGTAGCCAGCTCCTGGTTCACCTGTTCGCCCTCGCGCAGCAGGTAGCCAAAGGCCTCGTTCAGAAACGCCCCCGAGCCGCAGGCCGGGTCGAGCACCCGGATGTTTTCGAGGCGCTGGGCGTACTGCTCCCAGGCCGCAATGTGCTTCTGCACCCGCGTGGTAGGCTGCACGAGGCGGTTGCCCACGCCAATCCGGATGCTGGCGCGGTCGTCGTCGGTCAGCTCCGGCAGTTGGTCGAGGCCGGCTTCGCGGCGGCGTTCCTGTAGCCACCCGCCCACGGCCTGCCGCACGATGTAGCGCGTGATGTATTCGGGGGTGTAGAAGATGCCGTCCTGCTTGCGCTTGCCCTGTTTCTGGTCATAGGCTAGGTTTTGCAGGCGGGCGCGCTCGGCTTCGAGGTCGGAGAGGCTTTGCTCGAAGATGTGGCCCAGGATGTTCACGTTCAGGTCGGAGGCGAAGTCGTACTTCTCCAGCTGAATCACGGGCGTGAGGGTGCGGTCCAGAATCCGGAGCGCATCCAGGGCCGCATCCGGCGCAAACAGCCCCCCGTTGAAGCGGTTGATGTTGGCGGCGGGGTTACCTAGGTCGATGCTGCGAAACAGGCCGCGCACGGTGCGGTACACCTTGTCTTCGTCGGTGGGGTCGAAGTTGTTTTCGCGCACGTTGTTGAGCAGCCTCCGGAACGTCTGGCGCGGAATAATGGCCTTATCCTCGCAGAAGCACACGAAGATGACCCGGTCGAGCAGCTTCTGGGTGTGGGCCAGCAGCTCCAGCGGCGGCACCGCGGGGTTCTGCTCGATGAGGTGGTCGAGGAGCTGGCGGCGGGCCAGGCTGTAGTCCTTGTAAAACGACTTCGTGATTTTGATTTCTTCCTGCTGGCGCTGTTGCAGGGCTTCGTCGAGCAGAGCTTCGGCGCGGCCGGGGGCGGGCAGCAGGTGGGCGGGCAGCAGCAGGGCAAAGAAGCGCCGGAGCTGCTCGGGCTGGTCGGGCAGCGTATCGAGGCGGAAGATTTCGGCGCGGGTCTGGTCGGAAGCCGCGTACAGGCGCAGCTCCACAAAATTGCTGACCAGCACCCAGCGGCAGGCGCTGCCAAACTTGCTGGGGTAGCTGAAAGCCTGCTCCACGGGCGTTTCGGCGCGGCCTTTCTGGTGGCCGCGCTGCTTGGCGTCGAGCGGAGTGCGGGCATCTTTCAGCTCCACCACGGCGCGCACCGGCCCACCTAGCCCCCCGCCCGGCGAGGCGACGAAGTCGCCGAGGGCGCCGTCGGGCTTGGTGCCGTCGGTGAGGGTTTTCAACTCGAGCTGGAGCTGGCGGTGAGTGGTGGCCTGGTACTCGTAGCCCAGCACCTGCCCGAAGAGCAGGTTCAGAAACTCGGCCTGCAAGGCTTCTTCCTTCTGGCTGCGCACGTAGCCATCGGCAATGCCCTGCTGCCAGCGGCGCAGGTGGCGCAGGCGCTCGGCAAAGTCGGGCAGGGCGCGGGTGGGGTCATACTGGGTGAAAGGAGCGGGGAGGGCAGCGGCGGGGAAGAGGGGAACTAACTCGGGCATGGAGAAGGATAAATAGCGAATAAGGAAAGGCGGAAGATACGGAAGAGGGACCTCACCCCCTAGCCCCCTCTCCCCAGGAGAGGGGGAACTAGCTCTAGGGGTAGCTTTTTAGTTTGGAAGAATAGCCAGAAAATTAGAAGCTAGTTCCCCCTCTCCTGGGGAGAGGGGGCTAGGGGGTGAGGTTAACCGTTGCGCCGCTTTGCTGGTTACTACCATTCTCCTCCGCTCTGCTACCTTTCCTCATGCTCCGCCTTTTGCTGTTCCTCTTCTTGCTCCTCGCGCCGCTGACACCCGCTGCGGCGTATTCCCTCCTCACCCACCAAGCCGTAATTGACTCGACTTGGCAAACATGCCTCGTGCCGCTGCTGCACCAGCACTACCCCGGCGCCACGCCCGCGCAGCTGGATGAGGCCAAGAGCTACGCCTACGGTGGGGCCATTATTCAGGATATGGGCTACTACCCGCTGGGGGGCGAGCTGTTCACCGACCTTACCCACTACGTGCGCCCCGGCGACTTCGTGCGCAACCTCCTCGACCTGGCCCACGACCGCAACGAGTACGCGTTTGCCCTCGGGGCGCTGTCGCACTACGCGGCCGATGTCGTGGGCCACCCCCAAGGCACCAACCTGATTATGCCCACCGTGTACCCCGACCTGAAAGCCAGGTACGGCCCCGTCGTGACCTACGAAAACGCCCCGCACCGCCACACCGAGCTGGAGTTTTCGTTTGACGTGGTGCAGGTGGCGGCCGGACACTACCGCACCCAGGATTACCACAAGTTCATTGGGTTTCGGGTGAGCAAGCCGGTGCTGGAGCGGGCGTTTCGGCTGACCTACGGGCTGGACCTAGGTCGGGTGGTGTTCAACGTGGATGCGGGCGTGGCCTCGTTCCGGTTTGCCGTCAATCAGCTGTTGCCGGCGGTGGCGCGGGCCGCCTGGCACAGTCAGCATAAGAAGATCCGGCAGGTAAGTCGGCGGGCGCGGCGGCGTGAGTATCTGTACAAAACCAACCGACGCCGGTTTGAGCAGGAGTTCGGCACCGAGTACGAGAAGCCGGGTTTCGGGGCTAGGCTCATGGCGAATATCATCAACCTGCTGCCCAAAATCGGCCCGCTCCGTACCTACGCCTTCAAGCTGCCCAGCGCCGAGGGCGAAGCTAGGTTTCGGGCCAGCTACCGCGCCGTGCTGGCCCGCTACTGCACCCTCACTCGCCAGCAGCCATTGGATACGGCCGCCACGGTCCCGAACCTAGCTAACACCAACCTCGACACCGGCCAGCCAACCCAACCCGCCGCCTACGCCCTCGCCGACGAAACCGCCGCCGAGTGGCTGCACGAGCTGCACAAGGATAAGTTTGAGCACCTCACGCCCGCGCTGCGGCAGTACGTGCTCACGTATTTCACCCAAGGCATTCCGCCCCTGAAAGCGGAAGACGAAGACGAGAAAGATGACCAGCGGGAAGCCCGAAAGGAGCGCCAGCAAGCCGAAGAAGCGCTGGAGGCGCTGCGGGCGCTGGAGCGCTGAAAGAGGCAAGGCTATTTTGCTAGCTTTGTAAGAAGCACCCCTGACGTCACCTGCCGGTCCGATACCTAGGTTATCGGACCGGCAGGTGACTTCCGCGAAACCTCTCAATCTACCTTTCCCCATGAAACAAGCCCTCGAAGAGGCCGTTGCCACCGGCGCCGCGCCTGCCCCAGAAGATCCGCACGGCATCCAGACGATTTTGCAGGAGCTAGGTGTGCGGGCCGATAATCCGGCCTACAGCACCGGCCTAACCTGGGGCGGCGAAGCCAACGAAAAGGCTCGCACCATTCACTCGCCAGCCGACGGAAAGGTTATTGCCGCCGTGCGTTTCGCCACCGCCGAAGATTACGATCAAGTTGTGAAAACTGCGCAAGCGGCCTTCCAAACCTGGCGCCTCGTGCCTGCCCCCAAGCGCGGCGACATCGTGCGGCAGATCGGCAACAAGCTGCGCCAGTACAAGGAGCCGCTGGGCAAGCTGGTGAGCTACGAGATGGGCAAAATCATGCAGGAAGGCCTGGGGGAAGTGCAGGAAATGATTGACATCTGCGACTTCGCTGTGGGCCTTTCGCGCCAGCTGCACGGCTTCACGATGCACTCGGAGCGGGCCGCGCACCGCATGTACGACCAGTACCATCCCCTAGGTGTTGTGGGTATCATTTCGGCCTTCAACTTTCCGGTGGCGGTGTGGAGCTGGAACGCCATGCTGGCCGCCGTGTGCGGCGACGTGAGCATCTGGAAGCCCTCGGAGAAAACGCCGCTGGTAGCGGTAGCCGTGCAGCATATCGTGCAGGAAGTACTCAAGGAAAATGAGCTGCCGGAAGGCGTCTTCAACCTCATCATCGGCGACGCGGAAATCGGGCAGCTGCTAGCCGCCGATGGGCGGGTGCCGCTGGTGTCGGCCACGGGCAGCACGCGCATGGGCAAGCAGGTGGGGCAGGTGGTGGCCGCGCGGCTAGGCAAGGCGCTGCTTGAGCTAGGTGGCAACAACGCCATCATCCTCACCGAGCACGCCGACCTGGATATGGCGATGCGCGCCGTGGTGTTCGGAGCTGTAGGTACGGCTGGCCAGCGCTGCACCACTACGCGCCGCCTCATCATCCACGACTCTATTTTCGAGGAAGTAAAGCAGCGGCTGCTCGGCATTTATCCCAAGCTCCCCATCGGCCACCCGTTGCAGGATGGCACGCTGGTCGGGCCGCTCATCGATCAGCAGGCGGTGGAAGGCTTTACCAAAGCCCTGGCCCAAGTGCAGCAGGAGGGAGGCACACTTTTGACCGGCGGCGAGGTGCTGACGGGTGATGCGTACCCGACCGGCACCTACGTAACACCTGCCTTGGTGGAAGCCGAAAACCACTACTCTACGGTGCAGGAAGAAACCTTCGCGCCGATTCTCTACCTCATCCGCTACAGCGGCGACGTAGAAGCAGCCATTGCCCTGCAAAACGGCGTGCGCCAAGGGCTGTCGTCGTCCATCTTCACCCTGAACATGCGCGAAGCCGAAGCCTTCCTGGCTGCTACCGGCTCCGACTGCGGCATCGCCAACGTGAACATCGGCACAAGCGGGGCCGAAATCGGAGGCGCTTTCGGGGGCGAGAAGGAAACCGGCGGCGGCCGCGAGTCCGGCTCCGACGCCTGGAAAGTGTACATGCGCCGCCAGACGAACACCATCAACTACTCGCGCGAGCTGCCGCTGGCGCAGGGGATTAAGTTTGACGTGTAAGCTAGGTATTAGGCTTGCTGAGCTTGTGGCAAAGCTAGGCTAGGTTCTTCTTGCTATAAAAAGAGCAGCGCCCGGCGGGAGATTCCGCCGGGCGCTGCTCTTTTGATTAAATAACTTGTGGCTAGTATAGTGCGGCCTTGTCGGCTGCTATAGCAACGTTCTTAGCGCTATGATAATTACGGCTCTGAGTTGATGCGCCGAGTTCGTCAGCATTTTTGGAAGTCATAGAAAGCTCCTCTGTCTTCCGCATAGGTGCGTACCAACTAATTGTTGGAGTAAGAACCATTATCGGTAGCGGCGACACGACAGCATCAATAAGACGTCGGCCTAGTTGATAAGCCCACGTAATATCACCACCTAGCTTGCCAATACTCAGCAGTAGAATGCAGGTAAGGAAAACCGCCAGGTAGGCTCGTATGACTAGCTTAAGCCGATAACCGGAGTTCAGTAGCAGCGCCATAATCAGGCAGCAGACGCTGGTGTAGAGTAGGCCGTACGTGAGCATCGCGGGTAGGCTGCGCGTGGTTACCTGGGTGCTTACACCTTGCTGCAAAGCTCCGACCCGGTGAGCTAGGCCGACACTGGAAAAAACGTGTTGCCAGAAGCTCGTGAGGCTGGGGAAGAACTGCTCACTGTTGGCGCCAGCGATGAACAGCAGCAGACCTAGCCCTGTCGCCAACCCGTAGCGTAGCACCGCAGGAATCCGGAAAGTACTAAGGCTAAGCATGTTGCAATGCTGTTGAGAAGGTGGCACCTGCATTGCCCGCCAGTCGGCGCACCCAGATCATCCAGAGCCCAAAAATGCAGCCGTAGGCCACGAACGTGAAAGTATAATGGTGGTTGAACTCGACCGTATGGTACCAGTACGCATGGTTCAGGGCCAGAACGGCCACGCGAAACACATTCAGGCTATAAACGGCCAGCACACCCAGCGGCATAAACCAGAGCTTGTGCCGTATCGGCCCCGGAAAAGCTAGCACAAAGCCCATGAACAAGGCATACAGGACCAGGCCGTTGCAAGGATCACCGACGAATACGGCAGGATGACCCGCTAAGCTCACGGTGGAGGGCGCTAACGCGCTGACGTGGGCCGCAAACCCTAGGCCACGTAGCAACGCTGCCGCAGTGGTAGCAATGTGCACGGATAACGTTCGGTCGAGGGCATTGTCCGGCCCCAGGCCCTGCTCATATCCTACTACCCAACCTAGATAGAGGGCCGCGGCCGTGAGCACAAAGCGCAACATAGGACGGGCGCCAAAGAAGGTACGTAGTGCTAGCATATTCTTATTCTTAAAACCTAGGTATAGAGAAAGAAAGCCGGGCTGGCGCGGCTGCACCAGCCCGGCCGGATTTCGTTTTCAGGTTACGCGCGTCGACGGCGCAGTTTGCGCAGACCGTAAGCGGCACCACTGGCCAGCAGCAGCGAAGCGCCGCCATCAATGGGCACCGCGGTGGGCTCAGTGGGGTCAGCGGGGGCTCCGGGCGTGGGGCCACCTGAACCCGGGCCCTGGGCGAGGGCCGCCTGCGTGGTAAGTGCGAGAACCAGCGTGGCCGTAGCGAGCGAGTAGCTGAGTAGTTGTTTCATGATATGGTACTTCTGACTTGTTGTAGTGTAAGAATAAGGGCGGGACAGCACCGGCTCCTGCGGATCGGAGCTGCCCCGCCGCTGAGACAATTATTTAATAACCAAACGTTTGTTTACTATACGCTGACCTAGGTGCAGGCGCATCGTGTACACACCGGGGGCCAGGCCCGCCACATCGAAGGAAAGCTGCGCGCCACTGGTGGGCAGCGCCGCACTCTGCCGGCGCACCGCCTGACCTAGGTTGTTGTAGAGTTCCGCGGAGAACTCCTGCGTGCCCGCCTCCGCGGGCACCAGCAGCGTCACGCTCTGGTGAGCCGGATTGGGGTAGAGGCTCACGCCGGGAGCGGTCAGGCCCGCTTTCGAGGCTAATACGGCGGTGGTCGCAAAGCGCAGCACAAAACGCGTATTGGTCTGGGTCGCGGCGGCTACGCTGAAGGTGTAGCGGGGCTGCTGGGCTAGGTTTACCTGCTCGCCGGTCACCTTATCGAGCAGGTACACGCTGGCCGTGCTCAGGTTCAGCAGCTCGTTGGCTTCCAGCGTGTAGGTACCTGCCTGGGGCAGGTCGATGCCGAGCGGTACTTCGGTGCTGGTGCTCAGCTCAGGCAAACCATTGATGGAAAGCTCTTGCGCCGCGGCCAGCGAGTACAGCGAGGGTGCCCCGCCCGAGTTGTGTTGAATCTTCAGCGCGTCGTAGCGGGCATCCGTGCCGGCAGTAGCATCCTTCTGGAAGTAGACGTAGGTCTCATCGGTGAACGTGTTGCCGCTACGGCTCAGCGTGAGGTGCGCCAGCGGGCGGCTCGTCGTGGTACGTTGCAGCGCTGGCTGTAGCTCGAAGCTCGTCACGCGGCTTTTGTTGTTCAACGTCAACGTGGCCGTGCTGCTACCGGGGCTGGTGCGCACAAAGAAGCCTTGGCCCAGCGCCACCAGCGGATTGCCGATGCCATTCACGTAGCTGCGGTACTGCCCGCCATACTGCGAGGTGCTCTGATACACGTACATGGCGGCATCGACACCCGGCTGCGCCGTTACCTGGCTCCAGTCCAGCGGGGAGGGATACGGATTGCCGATCAGGTTCCAGCCGCCTTCACTGTCGGTGCCCCGCGTCAGGGGCAGGTCTACGCGGCCGTCGTTGAGCGTGCCGACGAAGTCCAGGGTCTGGTTGGCGGCCAGGTTCACGGTGTAAGCTTTGCCTACTTGCAGGGCAGAGGAGAAGTCAGCCGGCGAAAACCAGCCCTTGTCGAAAGCACCTAGGCCCGTGGCCGGGCTGGTGGCCAGGCGCTGCTCGTCGTAGCCGAAGATGGTCGGATAGGGCGTAGTCATGCCCGGCGTAGCCGAGTTGTTGTAGACCGCATTCACGGTCGGCGTAAAGCCTGGGGTGGCCAGGTCAGCCACGGTGGTGTTGCTCACCGGAGCCGTGAGGTGGCGGTAGCCAGCGGTTGGGTTCAAGCTGCCATCAACATAGCGCTGCACGGTAACGGCACCGTTTACGACGCCGCCATTGTTCACGACCAGGGCCGTGCCGGCAGCGTTGGAAAGCAAGGTCAAATTCCGACCGTTCGTATTCAGGTCATAGTCCAGGTTCAGCGTCTGGGCAATGGCTAGGTCGTTGCTCAGTTGCAAATACGTTTCATTATCGCCGTAGATATCAATTACGGAGAGGCTGCGTACCTGCGCCGGCAAGCCCGAACCGGTCACGGCGCCGGGCTGATAGCTGCCATACACGTAGTTGGCATCCGAGCTGAACGAGCGGTCCGTCGTCTGGATGCCACCGCTGTTGCCGCTGGCCGCAATGCCTTCGATGCCGCCAATAGTCAGGGTGCCGCCGGCCGCGAGCACGAAGCTGTTACCGGTCACGGTGTTGCCCTTGATATTCAGGTTGCCACCATTCTGGACCGTGAGCGTACCGGTCACGGTCAGGTTGCCCTGGAGGATAGCCGTACCGCTGCCGGTTACCGTTACGTTACGGTAAGAACCACTAACGTATTGCGAGTTAGCGACAACCAGGTCGGCTACCACATTGAAGGATTGCGTCGAAGTAACCGTGCCACCGGGCGTAACGACAGAAATGGTACCGGTGGTAGCGCCCGCAGGCACAATGGCCGTAAGCTGGGTGGCTGAATTAACCGTATAGCTGGCAGCAGCCGTGCCGTTAAACTTAACGCTGGTAGCACCCGTGAAATTGGTGCCAGTCAGTACTACACTCGTTCCAGCCGTGCCACTCGTGGGCGTGAAGCTCGTGATAGTGGGAGGTGAAACTACTTTGTTTAGTAGTACACTTACATTGTTGCTGCTGTAATTCGCAACGAGAACATCTATTGCACCATCATTATTGACATCAGCCAAGGTTACACCTTGTGGGCTGCTGCCAGCTGATAAGCTAGGTTTAAGTGAGAAGTTGCCGCTGCCGTCATTAAGAGCAACGCTCACCGTATTGTTGCTGTTGGCAGTAAGGAAGTCTAGGTCACCATCAGCGTCGATATCTGCTGTCTGTATGGCGCTAGGCTGACCGTTTATGCCTACGCTGGTAGTACCTGAAAATGACCCTGTGCCATTATTCAAACGCACAAGTACAGTCCTAGAAAGAAAGTCGCCGATTAATAGGTCCATATCGCCGTCACCGTCTACGTCGGCGGATGTCATAGCATAGGGGCGAACGTTCGTTGCGATGGTACTGCCACCTGAGAAGTTCCCCTGACCATCGTTGATTCGTACAACGGCAGTAAGGCCATTGACAGCACCAGCGAAGAGGTCTATATCACCATCGGCGTCTACGTCAGCGGCTACTACACTGCCGGCACCATCGCCAATGGCTACAGAACCAGAGCCCGAAAAATTACCTGATCCATCATTTAGCCGTACAAGGATTGCACCGGCGTTGTAGGAAGTTGACAGCAAGTCCAGGTCGCCGTCACCATCTATATCAGCAACGGCAAGTTCATAGGGTGCACCTATAGTTAGGTTGGTAGTACCGGAGAAGTTGCCTCGTCCGTCATTGAATCTGACACTGACCGTACCAGCTGTGGTATTGCCAACGAGCAGGTCAACATCGCCGTCGCCGTCGATATCTGCTGCTACTGGCTTGTTAGCGCCACCGCCTGTTGTTAGGGTAGTAGTACCGGAAAAATTACCTGAACCATCGTTTAAGCGTACGCTTACGTTGCCTGCGCTATAGTTAGCAACGAGCATATCGGCATCACCATCGCCGTCGATGTCAGCTGCGGCTACGCCATAAGCGCCACTGCCGGTTGGCACGCTGGTAGCAGCTGAGAAGGTACCAGAGCCTGCGCTTACTGCTCCGGTAAATTGATGCACACTTGCTTTGGCCAGGCCCAGGTTGCTCGCCGACCTAGCTGCCGTTGTTACGCTCACTGAAGCCGTTTCGCCGGGCTTCAAGTCCTGGCTTGGGTCGAACGTGATGGTGTTGGTGCCCGCACCCGAGAAGGTGCCGGCCCGCTTACCCGTCTGAGAGCCAAATACTTTGATAGCTGCATCGGTGGCGGCGGTGCCACTCATGTTTTGTGAAAAGCCTACAGATACATTGCTGTTGCGTGCCGCACTCACCGCATTGCGTGCCGGCGAGAGACTGGTTATAGTAGGGGCCTGCGCCTGCACCGATTTAGCCGGGAGCAACAGCACGAATGCGCAGGAAGTAAGAAGCGTAGAGGCAGTGAGGGCCCTATGCGGAGTTAGGTAAGACTTTTTCATAAGCAAAAGTGTATTGATGATATTGACAGGTAAACAGCGCCCAAGAGCAGGCATGCTGTTAGTACCAACTATGGTAAAAGGATCTTCTCGGGGCGTCCTATTGTGGTTTCATAGAGGTGCTATGGAACCGTGAGCTAGCTTTTCAATGCTAGAGTTCAGCAGCCTGTTGCTGATGAAACCTGTAATAGAATAATGTTCTAATGAGTGTCATTTAGAGAGCTAAACTGTTCTTCATAATTATCTTATTCTGTTAAAATTAGAGGAATGGATACGACGCAAAATTATTAGAATCGTGTGGTAATGGAAATAATTAAGATATTTATATACTATACTTCTTGCTCTTATCTGCCGACATATTATTAGGGTTATATTGCAGTAAATCAGTTGATTATATTCAAATAATAGCAAATTAAATATTATTAAATAATTCAAATTTATTGTTGGAATATGAAAACGTATTCTGCTTAACTGATTAGGGATGAGTAATTGTTATTTTGTGTTTTTATTATATCTAATTGTTGTTGTCTGATTTCACTAGGTAGCTCCTGGATGCCGTATAATCTGATTAAGCTGAGCTGTAATTGCGTTATAGCAGCCCACTCCTCCAAAGTTGCTGCTGCCGTGCAACCCTAGCCTTCCTGCCTTGTCTTTCTCCCGCTTACCTACCAGATTAGCAGCTTAGCCCGGAAAGTATGATATTTACCCTATCTGCTCTCGATTAACTGCAACCGAAGAAGGACCTATGGAGGCTTTTGCGTACACTGATATCAATGCTCCGCTGGTGGAGCGCTGCCGCCTGGGCGACCGACGTGCTCAGGCCGAAATCTATAAACGCTACGCCAAAGCCATGTTCAACGCCTCGCTGCGCATCACCGGCGACTACGCCGAGGCGGAAGACGTGTTGCAGGAGTCGTTTCTGAGCGCGTTTCGGGAGCTGCATGGGTACAAGGGCGACTCGTCGTTTGGCAGCTGGCTCAAGCGGATTGTCATCAACAAAAGCATCAACTGCCTGCGTAACCGGCGCTTGCAGCTCGTGCCCTTGGCCGAGCAGCACGACGGTGCCGGCACAGACGGAACCGATGACCTAGGTCTGGAGGGCGAGCAGGTAACGTGGCGCGCCGACGTGGTGCGGCGCTGTGTGCAGGAACTGCCCGATGGCTACCGCGTCGTTCTGTCACTGTATTTGCTAGAGGGCTACGACCACGCCGAAATAGCTAGCATTCTGAATATCACGGAATCAACTTCGAAATCACAATATAGTCGGGCCCGCAAGAAACTCCTGGAGCTGGCCCGCCTGCGCGGTTTGTAAAAGCAGACACACCAAAAAACGGCAGCCGCTTGTCGCCCACCCGGCAACCATGACGAAAAGCGGCCAGCCAAGGGGAGAAACGTGCGTATAACCACCTGTATGAACGAGAACAAAAACGGATTAGAGGCTTTTGTCGAGCACCATCGAGCTGATTTCGATGCGTTCGAGCCGCGCCCTGACCTTTGGGATGCTATTGAAAGTGAGCTTGCTACCTCGTCGGAGGCGGACGAAGAACCGCCCCTGCGCGTTATCAAGCTAGCTCCTGACACACCTGCGCAACCTGCGCAACCGCGTGGCTACTATCGCCTAGCGGCGGTGCTGGCGCTGGCGCTGCTGGCGAGTGGCAGTTATTTTTGGAAACAAGCAAATAAGACGTTTGCCTGGACGAGCAGCAAAGCAGCTCCTTTCGCGGTGCAGCCGGCCGCTGACTTGCGGTCTACGCCGCCGGCTTACCTAGGTCAATTGCCTGAGGCAACGCCCGCGGCCAATGCGCCGACTCAGCGTCTTTCGCAGGCGGTGAGTCGCATGGAAGCCTACTATGCCGCCCAGATTACGGAGCGCGAAACCGAACTAGCCCAACTGGACAGCGAGCTACGCAACGCGCCCGCCGACTGGCAGCACGAGCTGACCGGCCTCGACTCGACCTACCGGCAGCTGCGGGTGGAGCTGTACCGCAATCCGGAGCCCGATGTGGTGCTGGATGCCATGAACCGCAACCTTCAGATCCGGCTTGATATTCTTAACCAGCAGCTGCGCACGCGCGAGCAGATTCAGGCGTACCACGCCGCCTCGCCCATGCTGGCCGCCGATAACCACCGTATGCCATGATGATAGCGCACCTCCTAGGTACCCGCGGGTGGCACCGGTTTCTGTCGGCGGCGGTGCTGCTGACGGCTGCCATTGCTCATACTAGCTACGCGGAAAGTGCTTCTGTGAGCAGCCCGCTGCACCCGTTAATCAGCTCAAAAGCTGCGGTGTGGGCGCAGGGCGGGCCGGTGAGTGTGCAGCAAGGAACCCAGCAAGGTTCTGCCACAGAGGTGCAAGGCACACAGGGCGAACAAGGAGAGCAAGGCGAATCGGCTGCGGCCCTCACCAGCGAAAAAAGCCGGAAGGTGAGCCGCACGTTTAAGGTAAGCGCCAGTCAGCCCTATGTGCTCGAGACCCGCTACGGCCGCGTGCAGATTAACACCTGGAGCCGCAACGAAATCCGCACCGACGCCGAAGTCATCACCCACGCGGATACCGACCAAAAGGCGCAGCAGCTGCAAGACATGATTGAGGTGCAGATGACGCCGAACGACGCCGAAACGGGTGCGGTAGCCGTGCGCTCGAAGTTCGGCGCAATGCCGCACGAGTGCTGGAGCCGGCGCCGTCTGTACGAAGTGAACTACACCGTGTGGTTGCCCAAAAACACGCCGCTGCGCGTGTACAACACCTTTGGCGACATCAGCATAAGCGGCGACCTGACCGGCTCGACCCAACTGGCCGTAGAGTATGGTTCGCTCCGCACCGGCCGGCTCGATGGGGCGCAGAATCTGTTACGCGTCGGGAATGGCCAAGCGGCCGTGGCGTTTGTCCGCAAGGCTAGCATTGATGCGTCGTACTCCAAACTGCGCCTCACCGAAGGCGTGCTGGTCGACCTGCGCAACAACTACTCCGACATCGACATGGGAACGGTGCAGGACCTGACGGTGCATAGCAAGTACGGCGACGTAGCCCTAGGCACCGTACGCAACCTGCGCGGCAGCTCCGGTTTTTCTACCTTCAGCATTGATAAAATCAATGAGAAGCTCGACATGAAGGTGCAGTATTGCCCTTCGTTCGAGGTGCGCAACACGGGCAAGAACTTCCGCCAGATCAACGTGGATAGCGGCTACAGCACGATTCTGCTCAACTTCCCCGACGGCGCCGGCTTCAACTTCGATGTGAACACCGACCACGGCAAGCTGCTGGTTGATAAAAAGTTGATTCAGGTGCAGTCGGAGGAAAGCAGCGCTTCGTCGAGCGACATGCAGGGCCGGTTTGGCGGCGTAGTGGCCAAAAATGCGGGTAACGTGAACATCAAAGTGCGCTACGGCAACGTGCGCTTCAACCGCTAAGCGAGTAGAACCTAGGAATGCGGCGTGTCGGTTGGGTGGTTGGATGAGCCATTTGGCCGGCACGTTTTGCTAGGTTCTACTCGCTTATCTTTGGGCCGCTCTACATCATCAGCTTTGTGCGTCGTTTCGTTCTATCGTTATTCCTGGGGCTAGGTAGCCTGAGCGCGCCAGCCGCTTTTGCCCAGCAAAAAATGTCTGCCTTGCCTGCTGCTCCGGCTGCTCTTTCTTCCCCGATGCGCACCTACGCGCTGCGGCTGCGCCCCGGCGACGATTTGCGGCAACAGCTCACGGCCTTTGCCCAACAGTACAGCATCAAGGCCGGCGCCATCGTGACGTGCGTGGGCAGCCTGACAACAACGACGCTGCGGCTCGCCAATCAGGAAGGCCCGACGGTATACCAGGGGCACTTCGAGATTGTGTCGCTGGTGGGCACGTTGTCGGTGAATGGCAGCCACTTGCACCTGGCCGTATCCGATTCGACGGGGCGGACCCTAGGTGGGCATTTGCTGGATGGCAACCGGATCTATACGACGGCGGAGCTGGTAATCGGGGTGCTGGAAGAGCTGGATTTTCGGCGCGAAACCGATCCGGTATCTACGTACCAGGAGCTGAGCATCTACCCAGCTTCGCCAAAACCTAGGTCGGCAACGCCAGCCAAAGCTTCGCCGAAAAAGCCCTAACTTCATCAGGCTACACCTTACTTAGCCCGTATGAGTTCTGACAAAACGCCGCCCCCGGAAGACACGCCGCAGATGGCTGCTTTCCGGCGCACAATTCTGCACCCGCTGAAGCTGCGGCTATTTATGCTGCGCCGTCTGCCGATGGCGTACCTGGCCGGGTTGCGGGTGCAGCGCCTCACCACCGACGAAGCTGCGGTAACGATTTCTTTTAAATACCTCACCCAGAACCCATTCCGGAGCATCTACTTCGCTTGCCTGGCTATGGCGGCTGAGCTGGCCAGCGGCGTGCAAGCCATGATGCACGTGAGCAGCGGCGCGCCCGTGTCGATGCTGGTGACGGGGTTGGAAGCGCAGTTCACCAAGAAAGCCGTGGGCCTGATTACCTTCACCTGCCCCGATGGCGCCAGCATCAGCAAGGCCGTGGCCGAAAGTCGCACGACGGGCGAAGGGCGCACGGTAGTAGCAACCAGTACCGGCGTCGATGAGGCTGGCGACGTAGTAGCCGTGTTTCGGATTGTGTGGTCGTTTCGGACGAAGAAAACCAGCTAGCTAGCTTATCTACCTAGGTTACAAAAAAGGGGCAGCCTCGACGGCTGCCCCTTTTTGATGCTGAAGGAATAGTAGGTGCTACTTGATGAAGTTGGAAGCAATAGCCAGCACCGAAGCCATATCGAGCGGCTCGTCGAAAGCCTCCGAGGCTTGGGCAGCCGTGGCGAACGGACCAACCAGCTCAACACCAGCTTGCACGGTGTTAGCTTCGCTTGGGTAAGCGGTAGCCGGGTTACCAGAACCGTAGATGGGTAAGGTGATGGCTGGAGAAGGTCCGCCAGCGTCGTTGCCGCTGATCCAGCTCTTCGGTGCAGTTTGTGGAGAACCTGGCAGCGCCTGTGGGCCACCCCGGCGCATGGTGCGGAAGTGGGCTACGTGGCGAGCTTCGACGGAGTGAATGTTCAGGGCAGCTTCCAGAATGGTGTTGTTGCTGATGAGCAGGGGGGCGCCGCCTTTGTAGGCCCGCACGCCGGTATCCTCAAGCCCTTGAGCAACAGCCAGGAACGTAGCGCGGTTGGTGAATACATCCGGGAACAGAGGCGCACGCGTGCCGCCTTTCGAGCCGGTGTAGTCGAAGTTGTTGGCGGTGAGCGGCGCAATAGCGTCAGCGCCTAGCACGTTCCGCAGAAACTTAATGTGGTTGAACTCGTCGTTGGTGATGGTAATCAGGTCAGCGCGGTCTTGGCCGGTGAGCAGGCCGGGGCGGTTCACGCCCTCGTTATAGAACGTGCTATCCAGGTACTCTAGGCGCAGCGCGAAGTTGAGCACATCTTTGATCTGCTGGCTCAAGCCCGAGGTTTGACCGTAGGCTTTGTTGAACATGGCGCCCATGGCAAACGGCACAGCCGCGACAGCTAGCTTTTTGCCGAAGCCCGCGAAGTGCTTGAACATGGTACGCCGCTGATCAAGCCGATCGTAGACTTCCGGGTCGATCTTCTCGATTTCAGAAATGATGTTGAGAATATTCATGGGGTATGAGTTTTGACAATAGAGGAAAGGGAACTCGACTCGATGCTATTCAGTGGGTAGGTTGCTGACGTTCAGCTTCGAGCCCTTTTTGAGGTAGTTATTGGCAATGGCTACTACCTGGGCGGGTGTCTTCGACATTTCAAGGCCCGTGGTCTGGTCGACTACGTCGGGGCCAACGAAGGTGCCATTGGCAATAAGGTCGCGGATGAGGGAGGCGTGGCGGGCTTCCACCGACACGATTTTGCCGGCCAAACCTAGGTATACAGGGTTAGAAATCAGCTTGCCGGCACCATTGTAAGCGGCAACGCCTAGGTCTTCGAAAGCCTTGGCGGTAGCCAGCACGCTGGTGCGCGAAGTAAAATCGACGGTAGTAAAGTCCGGATCAAGGTCGCGGATGGGCGTGCCACCGTTGGCTTTGATGGCCGTCTTCAGGAAGTCGCGGTGAATCCGTTCGTGGGCTTCCAGGTCGGAGAAGATCTGGCGCTCAGCGGCCGAAGCACCGGTGTAGTAAGCGCTGGCCACTACTTTCGTGTAGAAGGCGGCTTCCAGCTGCTCTAGCGCGTAGGCGAAGTTCAGCACGCCAAAGTCGCCGCTGCCGACGTTCACCTCAATGAGGCTCGGCGGCACGTTCGGGTTGTTGAAAATTTCCTCCAGAATGTCGTCGCAGCCCGTGAGAGCCAGGGTTCCGGCGGCTACGCCGGCACCGGCAGTATAGCGCAGAAACGTGCGCCGGTGCAAAGGCGTGCTCGACTCTTTTTCGGAGTCTGCATTAACAGGTTTTTTGGACAGAAGTTTTGACATATTTTTTTGAACTAAAACGTGAAAGAATACTAGGTTACAACGATACGCAATAAGTTGATTTTCAGATTTCAACCTCAATAAAATACGTGTTTATACTTAGGTGTAATCGTTTTAGAATTGGATATAGCAGAGCAAGTAGGACTTATTAGTTATAGCTTTTGGTGCTTTGTCGATTTTGTACATTCTGGTAATAGTTCGGTAATCTTGCGAGGCTGCTTTCCAGCACTTCCCTGCCGTTGAATTGGTGGACTTCCGCCCTAGCTGTCGGCTTAGGACCTAGCTTCTTAGGTTGTCATTTCGACCAGCGGGAGAAATCTTGCGTGCGTTGGTAACTCCAATCGACAGGGTTTACCATTGCACGCAAGATTCCTCGCGAGGCTCGGAATGACGTTCTGGCGAAGCACACGCGATTTCTCCGGCTGGTCGGAATGACGACCTAGGTGGCAGCACAGAACCTGGCCTAGAGAAAAAGCCCTCGCCGGCGCATCATCGTTGCCGATTGATGTCGCCGGCGAGGGCTAGGTTTTATATGGTAAGAAAAAGGCCGTTACTCTATTTCCGGCTCCGGCTCTTCCTTGGTAATTACGTCCACCAGGCCATCTTCGCTGACCACAATGGCCATGCACGGGTAAGGCGAGCTTTCCACGTAGCGAATGGCGGAGTTGTAGCGGGCGCCGCGGGTGCTGTTGCCGCGGCCGCGCATCGAGGCTTTGCCATCCAGAATGACGCCGATGGAATAGCAATACGCCTCCGGGTCGATGAGTACGGCTCCATCGATGGCCGTGACCAGGCGCGTGATAAGCGGCGTGAGCGGCACCGGCTCGATGAGCGTGCATTGGAGCTTAAGACGGTCGGCTTCGGCCAGTGCTTCCGTCGTCACAACCACGAGCGTGCCGTGCTTTTGGCGGCTTGCCTCCGACACTACATCCCACAGACGCTCCACTTTGGCGTGGTCGGTGAGGCCGAAGGTGCGCTTCAGGTCTTTGCGGAAGCGGCTGCGGTTCAGGCGAGTGCGCGGCAGGGTAGGCAGGCCGTAACTGGCGCGCATCAGCACCTTGCTGTCGTGCTGAAGCTCCCAGGCGTAGTGATTGATGAAGTTGACCACGAACAAATCTTCGCGGCTGTCGTCGTAGGTACCCACCAGTCGACCTAGGGCGTACACGTTCTCGCCGTCGGCCAGCAGGCTAATATCTGGCGTCGTCATTTCCAGCAGCTTGCGCACGGCGCGGTAGTCGGTGAGCGGCGTGGGACAGGTCAGGGCAAACACTTCCTCCACGTTTGGGTGCCGACGCTGGGCGAGCAGCAGCTTGCCCACGCCCTCGGCGCCTTCGTAGCGCAACGACGAGATGGTGTTGCAGGTGTCAAACAGCTTGGCGGCATTAGGGTTAACGCTCAGTGCTTGCGCGGGCGTATCCATGAGCAGGCGCCCAGCGGCCCGTAGCAGCTCATCCTTCTCGCGGGCCCGTTCCATCATGCTCGACCCCGGCTCCAGCTCCGATAGTGCCTTGCCACACTCTTCACTAAAGCGTAGAATGGCCGACTGGAGCAGCGAAAAAGCCAGCGGCCGGCCGTTCAGGTAGTAGCGGTTGGGTTGCAGGGAAGGATACGTGCGCAGCGCCCGCCGATTGACCTGCAATACCGTAACGACGTAGAATGACCCAATCTCGACCGGCCAGCCAGCGAACGACTGCCGCTTGCTCATAGGCGTTTCCAGCGTATCCAAGGCTTCCTGCACGGCCATGCGCAGGCTGCGTCCGTGCCGCCGGCGCCGCAACAAGCTCTCGCTCATACCCTCCTGATCGGAATTAAGCCACAGCTCAACCTGTTGCAGTCGGGTGCTGCGGGCCGTAACGGCGCCGAAACTGGCAAAGTCGAGGCCGCAATCGGAAGGCTCCAGGCACACGGGCAGCACCGGCTGGTTTTCCTGCTCCACGGGAATTCCGATCAGAATAACGGACGGGTCTACCTCGTCGTCGAGGACGCTGAACAGATCGTTGGCCAGCAGTTGCGCCGCCTGACGAAACCTAGCTTGGTTGGGCCAGATCGGCAGGGTTTCCGCGGACGCGGGAAGCTGCGGAGCCACCGGCGGCGCGGCAATAAGCGGAAGCTGAGTAAGCATGAGGCAGGAAGGTAGCTAGGATATCATTTCTAAACGCGGCCAAACCGGCCGACGATGCCCACCCGCGGAAAAAGCGCCGTGGCTGGTGGCGAAGCAATGCTACAAAAACGAATCAGGTCTGTAGTTCTGCTTCGCCGCCAATAAGTTAAGCAGCGCATTGAACGAGTGGTATAGTATAACAGACGAACAACGGCCGCGGTTACTTTACGCTACAGCTGAAATACGATGGGCAGCACCATTTTCTGCCGCAGCGGCTGGCCTTTGTAGCGGGCTGGGTTCCACTTGGGCGCGGCTTTGATCAGGCGCAGCGCTTCTTCGTCGCAGCCAGAACCTAGGCGCTTCACGAGCTTGGTATCCGCCAGGGAGCCGTCTTTCTGGACCACAAACTCCACCATCACGCGGCCTTCCACCTTGCGCTGCCGGGCCAGGGCCGGGTAGCGCAAGTTCTCCTGAACCCAGGCAAAAAACGCGTCGGTGCCGCCCACGGGCCGGGCAGGCTCATCGGGCGTTATGATCTGCGGTTGGTCGGAGCTAAGGTTAGTAGGAGCAGGGGCACTGCCGGTTTCGGAGCCCTGAGGAATCTGGAAGGTAACCGGAATGCTGACGCGCTGCCGCACCTTTTCGCCGCGCTGCTGAGCGGGCGTCCATTTTGGCCCACCTTTAATCAGCCGGATGGCTTCCGCATCGAAGGCAGGAGCGAGGGGTTGTGGCACCGTGACATTGGAAACCACGCCGGTTTTCTCCACCACGAAAGTCACGTTCACGGTGCCTTGCAGGCCTTGCTGCAAAGCGGCCGTGGGGTATTGCTGGTTTTCAGTGAGGTAGTGCGCGTACGCTTCCACACCGCCCAGCGGCACGGCGGGCTGCGCCACCGCGTCGTAGATTTCGTTGGCTTTGGGGGCTTTCGGGTACTTGAGCTTCTGTTGGGCGTGGGCAGTAAAGCTAGCTGCACCTAGCAGCGCCACGATTATCAAACGGGAAGAGATTGTCATATGGGTAGTTATAAAAAGCGTAGTGTCATTCCGAGCAGCGCGAGGAATCTGAGTTTATGGACCTAGGTAGATAACTCAGATACCTCGCGCTGCTCGGAATGACAAAGGAAATGGCACCTAGGTTTCAAGCTGAACCTTTAGCTTGCGTTGCCTATCAAAAGTCAATTGCTATGCTTCATTCTATTGTATGCTTTCGCTCTACGCTTATAACCGCCGTAATAGCCTTGCTCACCTGTCAGGCTGAACCGCACAAGACGCCCAAGGAGCCAACCGCTACAGTAAGCCGCCCGCTGGTAGCCGATGCCGTTGATTTTGCGGGCGTGTATGATGGAAAGCTAGGTGACAAGTACCCGATCCGCTTACTGATCAATGCGCAGGAACCAAACGATTCCGTTTGGTGGGGTGAGTACTACTATCTGTCAAAAGGCGAGCTGATTTCCCTCCGCGGGCACCTAGATGCGGCGGGTAATTTGAAGCTGCGCGAGTACGGCGCTGGTGATAATAAGCCGGCAACCGGCGTGTTTACGGTGCAGCTACCCACAGCGCAGGAACTGACCGGCACCTGGCAAGCACCCGATGGCACCCGGAACCTATCTGTTGCGCTCCGCCGCTACGATGGAGCCGCACCACCTGGGCGCTCCTGCGCTGTGCAGGTGCGGGAACGTACCTACTTCGGCCGGTACACTGTGCCGATTATCACTACTTCCGACAAAGGCGTAAATAAGCTGCTGGCCAAGCAGTTCAGTATTGAGGCAGCTACAGGAACGAGCCTAGCCGATCTACGCGAGCAAGCACCGCCGAAAGATGCTATTCGAGGCTTTATGGACTTGTCTTTCGAGGAAAATTATAATGCAAATTGCCTGCTGAGTATAACGCAAACACAAGAAGATGTAGGGGCTAATGTGAATTCTGGTATAACTACTACCAGCTTAGATCTGCGCACCGGTTTTGGAATTCAGATAGGCAGTGAAATCCGGCAGGAGAAGATGGCAGCATTCGTGGCCTACTGTGATGCTCAGCTTCAGCAACAAATAGCCAAATATGTGCGGGAAAATGGGTATTTCGATGCAAGTGATAGTGTTGGCTTAAACGGTCAACGGTTTAGCTACGACAACCTAGGAACAATCATTATTCGGAAGGACACCGTAGCCTTGCCGTATGGCGTTGAATATGCTGATATGTACTATATGATGTATAAGCAGTATCAAAGTGCCTTTGCGCCCACCATCAGCTTTGCCGCGTTGCAGCTCTACTTACGCCCCAACAGCCCCTTGCGGCGGCTGGCACCTAAGCAGCAGCCATAGCCGTGTATCTTTAGCGGAAACTTTCCTTTCGTGCCCGTGCCTGCCACTGACTTTCGCCCCCTCACCGTACCGCCCGCCGACGTATTCCTGGAAAACCAAGCCGTGCACGCCGCGCGCGAGCAGCACTACGCCGCCCGGCATCAGGCAGTGGCGTGGCTGCGGGTGGTGGCGTTTGGGCTGAGCGCTTTTGGCGTGTATTACTTGTTTAGTCTGGGGCAAGTGCAGGGGGCGTTTGCGCTGCTGTTCGTGGCCTACCTGGTATTTCTGCTGCTGGTGCGCTGGCACGGCAGCGTGGGCTACCTGCGCGAGCACCACCGCCTGCTCGGCGAGTTGAACCACAACGAAACCGCCCGGCTGCAAGGCAAGCTAGGTTCCTTCGATGCGGGCCTGCGCTACCTCGATGCTGCGCATCCCTACGCCGCCGACCTAGATGTGTTCGGCGCGCACTCCTTGTTCCAATTGCTGAACCGCGCCACCTCCCGGCTGGGCCACGACTGGCTCGCGGGTTGGCTGCTGGCGCCTGCACCCGCTGCTACGGTGCGCGAGCGGCAAGCCGCCGTAGCCGAGCTAACTCCCGACCTAGGTTGGCAGCAGGAATGGCAAGCCCGCGCCCGCCACTTTCCGCGCCAGGATGCCGACCCACGCCAGTTCACGACGTGGCTGCGGCAGCCCGATTTCTTCGCCGATAAAGGCTGGCTGAAAGCCTTGCTGTTTGTGCTGCCGCCGCTGGCCGTCGCCACCGTGGTGCTGTGGCTGACCGGCAATGGCGCCGGCCCGCTGCTGATAGCCGTGGTGGTGCTTGGCAGCCTGAACGCACGTTTTCAAAAAGCCAGGGCCGACTACTTCCAGCACAGCATGGCTATGCGCGACGCTCTGCGCGCCTACCACGATCAGCTCGCTTTGTTTGAGGCGCGTACCTGGCAGTCGCCTATGCTGCTGCGCCTGCACCGCAGCTTGCACGCGGCCGAGAACGGTACGCCGGCTTCCCGGCTCATCGGGCAGCTGTCAAGCATTGTGGGGCTGTTTTCCATGCGCGAAAGTCCGGCCATTGCGGTGCTGGCCAACAACCTGCTGCTGTGGGACTTCTTCTGCATGTGGCGGCTCGAAGGCTGGAAGCGGCGCCTCGGCGGCCAACTCGATGCCATGCTGGAAACCGGGGCCGAGCTGGAAGCGCTGGTGAGCTTGGCAGGGTTTCAATTTGCGAATACTAGCTATGCCGTGCCCGAAATCAGCGCGGCCACGCTGGAGTTTACGGCTCAGGACCTAGGTCACCCGCTCATCTTTGCCGCCCAGCGCATCCGCAACGATTTTAGCACCGTGGGGGCGGGGCACACCGGCGTCGTGACGGGCTCCAACATGTCGGGTAAAAGCACGTTTCTGCGTTCGGTAGGCCTGAACATGGTGCTGGCGCTGGCGGGCGCCGCGGCCTGCGCCCGCCAGTTGCGCGTAAGTCCGGCACAAGTGTACACCGCCATGCGCACCCAGGATAACCTAGCCGAAAGCACGTCGTCGTTCTACGCCGAGCTGAAGCGCCTGCGCCTGCTGCTGGAGCTGTCGACCACGGGCGAGCCGGTGTTTTACCTGCTCGACGAAATCCTGAAAGGCACCAACTCCCGCGACCGGCACCGTGGCGCCCGCGCCTTAGTGCACCAGCTGCACCAACGCCCAGCCAGCGGCCTCGTCAGCACCCACGACCTGGAGCTAGCTAGCTTGGCCGACGAGCTGCCCGGCTCGGTGGTGAACTACAGCTTCAACAGTACCATCGAGGGCGACGAGATTCGGTTCGACTACCACCTCACGCCGGGCGTGTGCCGCAGCTTCAACGCTAGCAAGCTCATGCAGCTGATGGGCATTGCCATCGAGGACCACAGCGACGAGAATGAAGGCTGATCCGGAGAATAAGCGGCAAAAAGAGTAGTTTTAACATCTTAATGTCACGCTCTTACCTTGGTCCCGCTATTCACAACGGGCTGAGGCAGTAGCGCCGCCCTCAATAGTCGAGTTATCCCCTTGCTATGTACGTTCGTAATAATCTGCGCCTGCGCGTTATCTGGAAATTCGCATGGCGGAGTGTCATTCTATACACTGTTTACTCAACGGTAGTATGTTATTTGTACGGCCCTTTGCAGCTGCGTTCCCTGGATATTCCGTGGCAGCCCGTGGCTACCCTAGGTACGGCCGTTGCCTTTTACATTGGCTTCAAAAATAACGGGTCCTACGACCGTTTTTGGGAGGGCCGCAAGCTGTGGGGCGGTATCGTAAACTACAGCCGCTCGTGGGCCATTCAGGCCCTGGAATACGTGACCTCCGTGGTAGATGCGCCGGGCGTAAATGCCCCCGGTGCCTCCGCCGAGGAGCTGACGCACTGGCACCAGCGCCTCGTGTACCGGCAAGTGGCGTGGGTGAATGCCGTGTGCCTGCACCTGCGTCGGCAGCCGGAGCTGTGGGACACCGCCGTGGCGCCCTATCTCGACCATGACGAGTCGGAGCGGATGCGGCACTACCGCAATGCCCCGGCCCAGCTGTTGCGTCAGCAAGCCGCCGATATGCGGGTGCTGCGGGAAGAGCGCGGCCTGCTCAACGACTTCCAGCACGTCACGATGGTCGACACGCTACGTGAGCTGTATAACCTGCAAGGCGGCTGCGAGCGAATCAAGAACACGCCGTTCCCACGCCAGTACGCTTACTTCAGCTACCTGTTCGTCCAGATTTTCTCGTTTCTGTTGCCGTTGGGTCTGATCGGTGAGTTTGAGAAAATGGGCCCGAGTCACTTCTGGCTCACGGTACCGTTCTCGGTGCTGGTAGCCTGGGTGTTCAACACGATTGAAGCCGTCGGGCACTTCAGCGAAAATCCGTTTGAAAACGAGATGAACGACGTGCCCATGACCGCCATTTGCCGTTCCATTGAAATTGACTTGCGTGAAATGATGGGCGAAACGAAGCTGCCGCCACCGCTGAAGCCAGTGGATGATGTTCTTTATTAACACGTTATGGATTTCATGTAATCCATCATCCGGGCTCCGGATAACGTACCGATTATCCACTTCAAACCGCAAAACCTAGGTTATCTTGCCCATGGAAACGTAGCAAGCTTAGCTAGGTTGGTAGAAAAGCCGCTCCAGACAAGAGCGGCTTTTTTGTGAGCTACAGGCTGGGTTACTATTCCCACGACGAGCTATTAAGAACCAGTCGGCGCCCTCAGGTCAGGCCACGGCTGAACCAGAATAAGCAGATCAGCTTGTCAGCCTTCACGCTGTTTTCCGTATAGTACCCCATAAGCAAGCCCAGACATGAGGCTGGAACTGCGTCAGAACCTAGGTTTGGTGCGGCCCCACAACCCTGTCAACCGCTCCGATGAATTCGCAAACCCGTACGATTCAGTACTTTCTCTTCAGTCAGGATTTCTCTGATGGCGTGCGCATCACGCTGGCTGTGCTGCTGCCCGCGTTGTTGTTTGCGCAACTAGGCGAACTCGCTACCGGCGTCACGCTCTCGACCGGGGCGGTCTGCATTAGCATCATTGATACGCCGGGGCCCGTCGTGCACAAGCGCACGGGTATGCTGTACGGCAACCTGGTTGTTTTTCTAGTTGCTCTGCTCACGGGCTTTGCCCGCTTCAATGCCTGGACTCTAGGCCTAGAGGTGCTGGCACTCAGCTTCCTGATGACCATGCTCAACGTGTACGGCAACCGCGCAGCCTCGCTTGGGTCGGCGGCCTTGCTGGTCATGATTCTGACGATGGATCAGCCGCTCACGCCCGCCGAAGTGCTCGTGCACAGCGGCCTGGTTCTGGCGGGTGGCGTGTGGTATATGGCTCTGGGGCTGGTGCTGTTTCGGGTGTGGCCCTACCGACCGGCTCAACAGGCGCTGGGCGAGTGCATTCATGCCATTGCTAGGTACCTCAAGCTCAAAGCTGCCTTCTACCGCATCCGCACCGATCTGAATGAGGATTACCGTCAGCTTGTGGCGCAGCAAGTTACGGTAAGCGAAAAGCAGGACGCCGTGCGCGAGCTGCTGTTCAAAACGCGTCAGATCGTGAAGGAATCCAACGCGACGAGCCGGCGTTTGCTGCTCACCTTCGTGGATGTGATGGATTTGTATGAGCACATTACTGCCACCTACTACGACTACGCCGCCATCCGGACGCAGTTTGGCCACACCGGTATTCTGGAGGAAATAGCTAGCCTCATCGACCTGATAGCCGCCGAGCTGGACAACATCGGCTTTGCCATTCAGGCCAACCACTCGTTTCGGAGCCGCAGCAATTTCCCCGAACGTCTGGAACATCTGAAGGCCCGCATTGACGCGGTAGGGGAGCAGGAAAAAGGCACCAGCAACCTGGTGCTCAAGAAGCTCCTCATCAACCTGCGCAGCCTCACACAGCGTCTCGATGACGTGTTAAACTACTTCAATGCCAAGTCGGAGTCGGTGCCCACCCGCCACACCGAGCAGGAGTACATGCGTTTCGTGTCGCACCAGGACTACGACCTGAAAGTGTTGCGCGACAACCTAACCTTCAGCTCGTCGGTTTTCCGCCACTCCGTCCGGATGATGCTGGCCAGCGGGGTAGCATTTCTGGTAGCCAAGCTGCTGTTTGCCGGAAACCACAGCTACTGGATTGTGATGACGACGGTGTACATGCTCAAGCCGGCCTTTAGCTTTACAAAAGAACGTAATTATCAGCGCGTTATCGGTACACTGGGCGGTGGCTTTATTGCCGTTGTTTTGCTGCTGCTCACAGACAACAAAGATCTGCACTTCGCCTTTCTGCTGTTCTTTATGGTGCTGTCGTACAGCTTCCAGCGGCGCAATTACGTGGTGTACGTCACGTTTATGACGCCTTTCATTCTCATCCTGCTAAGCTTCCTGGGGCTGAGCTACCTGGATGTGGCCGAAGAGCGCATCAAAGACACGGTTATTGGTTGCGTCATTGCTTTCTTGGCGGGCTACCTGCTGTTCCCGAGCTGGGAGTTTGAGCAGCTCAACGATTACATGCGCGATGTGCTCAAGGCCAACCTGAGCTACTTGCAGAAGCTTGCCGAAGGTCTCGCTGGCAAGTCCATTAGCCTGACCGAGTACAAGCTCACGCGCAAAGACGTGATTGTGAGTTCGGCTAACCTAGCTTCCGCCTTCCAGCGGATGCTTTCGGAGCCAAAAAGTAAGCAGCGCAACAGCGAAGATGTGCACCAGTTTGTGGTGCTCAACCACATTTTGTCTTCCAATATTGCGACGCTCACCTCCACCTTGATGGCGAAAGAGCCCACCGAACAGCCCCACGAAGGCATCCGGGCCGTTCGCCGCTCGCTCTCGGTGCTGAATGCCAGCCTCAAAAAGTTGGACCCTGCAATGCCCGAACCTAGCCTCCTGGATGTTGCTGGCCCCGCCGAAGCTCCAGCCCGGCGCAAAGACCAGCTCACGGCCGACGATCGGCAACTAATCGAGCAACTGGACTTTATTCAGAAGGTAAGCAGTGATATTGGTCGGGTGACCGATGCAATGCTCCGGGTAGAGCCGGTGCCGCAGGAGCCGGTTGGTGCGCTGGCCTAGGTTCGGGCGGGCTTACTTCCAGTCGGGTAGCGTCGCGTTCTGAAACAGCCGGGTGCGGTTGCGACCATCCAGATCCATTACCCACACCTCGGGCGGGCTGAGGTTGTCGTTGGAGGTGTTCACGAAGATGATCTTGCTGCCATCGGGCGTGTAGTGCGGGTACAGATCATTGGTGCCTGCGGGCTTGGTGTTCGGCGTGCCCGGCACCGAATTGCCGGCCGAGACATCTATTGTCGAGCCATCGGCCCGCAGCATCAGCACGTGAGCGTTCAGTTGTCGGCCCGTGGCATCATTAAAACCAGCTAGGTCGCGGGTGTAGAGAATATCGCGCCCATCGATACTGAATGAAGGCGAATCGAGGCGGCCGGGCAGGTTGCCGAGTACAAGCGTTGGATTCGAGCCATCGGCGTTCATCAGGTAAACCTCGGAATCAAATGGGTCAGTGCCAATAGTTTGAACCAGAATCCGGTTGCCTTGCGCCGTCCAGTCGCACTCCCGGAAGTGGCGGCCGGTAGGGGCAGTGGCTAGCACCGCATGGCCCGTGCCGTCGCGGTTGACGCGGTACAACACGTTGTAGTGCGCATAGATCAGCTGCGAGCCGTCCGGCGACCAGCGGTAGCCCACGCCTGGGTTATTGTAGCCATCTACCGAGAACAAGGAGATGCGGCGCTTATCAGAACCATCCCGATTCATGGTGTAAAGCTGAAACTGACCTAGCTCGTTGGACGTGTACGCCACCCGGTCGCGGTTAGGACTGAGCTGGGGCGCCGTTTCTACAAAGGCAGAGTTGGTCAGGCGTACTATGTTATTGCCTTGATCATCAGAAGAATAAATGTCCGTGTTGCCGTTCACCGCTCGCACGTACAAAAAGCGATTATCGGGCAAAGCACGCGTCCGGAACGACCACAGGCTGCCGCGCACCGCCACGCCGGCCTTGTTGCGGACCGTGACTTGCCAGAAGTATGTGGTGTTGTAGAGCAGTCCCGAAGTCTGTACGGTCGTGTCGGCGGCATTGGTTAGCAGGGTTCGCCGCCCGGTCGATCCGCTTTCTACCAGTTCCACATCATAGCGCAGCGAATCGGAGCGGATTGAGTTGATCGGGTGCCACTTCAGCATCACGTTAATGGGCTGATCGGTAGCCTGGTCGGTGGGCTCAGGCTTAACGGGTGCTGAAGGCGCTACGGCCGAGGCGGCCATTTCGAGCAGCAACGACACCTGCACGGTTGTGTCTTCCACCACCGTTACATTAGTCTGAACTTGCTGGTAGTCCACTTTGCTGGCCGTAATGAGCAGCTTGCCAATGGGCGCGTCGGAGATGGTAAACTTGCCTTGCGCATCCGTGACGTATGAGCTGGTCGCCGGGTTGGTACTGATGGCAACATTAGACAGCGGCTTGTTCGTACGGGCGTCCAGCACGATGCCTGACAAGGAACCCACTTGGGCGGGCTCTACTGTCGTTTCTTCACAAGCAACGGCAAATAGCAGTGTGAACAATAGGCAGGTGGTCTTCAGCAGCGAAAAGCGCGCTAAGGTGCGGGGTAGAGCGAGAAGCATGGAAATCGGGTGGGTGAGGCTGAACGCGAGGAGCGGAATAAGAAAATAGAGTGTTAATAAGTTATCCTTCTGGTGATTGCAGTACTGAATCCTGGGCAAGCAGCCGGCCTTCCTGGCTGAGGATGCGCAGCCGGATGCGTAGGGCATCTTTCGGGGTCGCATTCAGCTGTTGGCGGGCCAATACAGCTTCCTGCCGGGGCGGCACATCGAACGCACCACCCTGCTGATTGTGAGAGCGGCCGCCCTGGCCCTGCCGATCCAGCAACAACTCGTAGCGGTAGTGGCCGGGCGTAGCGAGCAGGTTGCGGCAACGGCCCGTCACGGTCAGTATCGTGCCTTCGCGACCTAGGTCTAGGTGTGCCTCGCACGGCGCCGGTGCCTGCGCTAAAGTGGGCGCCAGAGAGAGCAAGCTAGCATAAAGAAGATTACAGTTCATAAAAGACAAACAGACGATCTAAATAATATAAGTGTTTTTAAATATAAAAGAATTTTTAAAATATTTCGCAGAATAATTTAAAAAAGAAACGGCCACTACTACAGTGGCCGTTTCTTTCATGGCTGGTATGGTCGAGGTGAAGGTTAGGGTGTTGTTACGCGGCCCTGCTCAACGCTCACCCGGATGCCTTGTCCGCGCATCTCAATGCTGTAACCTTGCGGCGATTGGCGCGTGGTTTCGAGCTGGGTAAGCACATTGTCGTTGCCGGTTTGCGTCACCTGGTACTGGCGGTCGTTGGCGCTGACGGTGCCCAGTACTTTGTTCCGCTCCCCATTCTGCATGACGTCGATGTCGTTGTTCGTGCCCGTAACGTTCAGCTCGGCTTGGTTGAAACTGCCATTCTGCGAAACAGAAGTGGTGTTGCCGGCTCCCGTCTGCGTAATGTCGGCTAAGTTGTACTGCCCCACCTGTAAGATAAACGCTTGGTTCTGGTTTCCGGCCGTGTAGTTCTGCGTTATGGTGGCGGCATTGCTTGTGCCCGATTGTGTCAGCTCGGCCAGGTTACGGGCATCGAGGCTGTTGAGCGGGGTGGCGGTAGATACCCGCTCAGGACCTAGGTCTTCAATCAGGCGCTGTTCGGCGGTGCTGGCCTCGCTGCGGCCGAGCACTTGTGCCTGCGCTACGCCCGCTTGCAGGCCAGCCCAGAGGAGTACACTGCCTGTCAGAAAAGCTAGGTTCATGGAGCCAGCGGAAAATGTTTGTGTCGAGCAAGTTACAACTTGGCGCTAGCTAAATCAAGCCGGACCCTGTGCTCCGGCGGGAAGCTAGGTCCGGCTTGATTTAGCTAGGCTAGGTGTAGCATTTACGACTTAGTTGTGGTCTTGGGTAACGAAAGCCGTGTTGCTGTTGCCCTGCTGGATGGTAGCGCTCCACTGGTTGCCAGTAGTACCCGAAGCCGACGACGTGCTGCCGCCCTGAAGGGTAACGGCCGTGTTGAGGTTGCCTTCCTGGAGTTGGATGGCGTAGTTAGAAGAGCTTCTTTGGTCGATGCCGGCGTGGTTGCCTTGGCCAGTGCCGAACTGACGTTGGATGGCGTAGTTGTTCGAGCCAACTTCCGTGATAGAGGCAATATTGTTGGAGCCTTCCTGAACCTGCGAAGTCACGTTGTCATTACCAGTCGTGCTGGTATAGGCAATGTTTCGTACGCCAACACCAGCGCCAACGCCTTTTTGCACCTGGAAGCCATCGTTGCCATTGCCATTCTGTAACAGGTCAGCGGTGTGAATGCTGCCAAGCTGGTTTACGTTGCCGTAGTTGTTGCTACCAACCTGCTGCACGTAGGAGTCGTTGTCAGAGCCGAGGCGGGTTGCCGGAATTGGTGCTAAAGAAGAACCGGGAACAGCAAAGCTAGGTGCACCGTTAGGGCCACCATTAGGAGTGAGGGCAGGAGCTTGGGCATGAGCAGCACCGGCTACAAATAGGAGGGCAGCAAGAATCTGAATGGTTTTCATACTGTAGGAGTGGGTTGTACAGCTATTCGCTTGTGTGGTGATTAATTGTTTTTAGCTATGATTTTTTTGTCTTTCCGGAAGAACGATTCAAATTTAAATAAAATAATTAATAAAAAAAGTTAGAATAGTTCATTATTTGAAAATTCATAGGGGCATCGTTATCTATTAAGGTCTTAATAAGTTTTTATAAAAAAAATACAAATAATTCTTGATTGCAAACGTTTAAGTAGCTGATCAAAGTAAGCTGGCATAACTATTTGGTACGCCGACCTAGGTACAGCACCACACCAAAGCGCCCGGCCCAATAGTAGTCGTTGTACTTGCCCTGGTTTATCTCATCCAGGCGGTCATTTAGGAAGGTATGATTGTCCGCACTTAGGTTAAGGCCCAGGGAAGAAGTCACGAGGTATTCGGCACCCACGCCGAACACTACGTGGGGTAGCAGGCCATTGCGGGAGGTGAACGTGGGGCGGTTGCGCGTGGTGATGCCCGCACCTGCCAACAGGTATGGTGTAAAACGCTCGTGCGGCAGCACCCGCATCTGTACGCCCGTTTCGAGATAGTTGAAATTCTGGTCGAAGTAACGCTCGGCGGCCAGGTTGCCACGACCTAGGTTCAGGAACGAGGTCCAGCGGCTCTGGCCCCACTGCCGTCGTAGCGTCAGCTCCACGTTTGGCCGCGTCAGGGTATGGGCTAGGTCGCCGGAGTAGCGCTGGGCAGCGCCCGTCAGGCCAATACCGATGAAGCCTGGTCGGTCCATCTTGCGGTTGCCAAGCACATCCAACTCAAGGTTTTCTTCCTTCTCCTTCTGGTAAGCCAGCATTGCCGGGCTGGTCAGCGCAGTGGGGTCGCGCGGAGCCCATAAGCCCGCCTGCATACCCTCGTAGATCAAGGCTTCCACAGATTTTTCGATGGCTTCTTTCACGGCCATCTCGCTGGGCTCGTTGTAGGTGAAGCCGGTTTCCGTTTCCAGCAGCCGCTTGAAGCTGACAAACCGGAATAAGCTGGCGTCTACCTGCTGCGAAAGAATGGTTTTAGACGTGTAAACCGTCTTCATAATGCGGCCCGTACTGGTGCTGATAGCCCGCAGATATACCGTAACGCGGTCTTGCCGGTACTGCCCCGAGGCCGAAGCTCCGAAGTAGCGGATGCCTGCTCCGCCGGTCAGCATATTGGCATCGTAGGAAATAATGCCGCCTTCCAGGATGATACCTGCAAACAGCAATGGGGGCAGCGCGGGCTGCTTCTGGCCGGTTTGCTCCGTGTATTCGGCGCGGGTTGAGCGGATAATTTTGCGCTCGTTGAGCAGATTACTCAGGTTTTCGCGCTCGATTGGCTCAAACCACTGCGATTCTTCCAGGGCCCGCAGCAAGATGCTGGTGGCGCCCTGCGTGACGGCGGTGGAAAAGCTGGAGCCGTTGAGCTGGGGCTTGTACTGGCCGGTCTGGTCGCGGAACTTGTACACGGCCACTACGGCTTTTTCTCTGGCGGGCGGCAAAGCGCGCAGCTCAGTGTTTCCTGCGACTTCGGCTCCTAAGCGGGCACGTTCGGTGTTAAGAGGTTGATGAAAATAAGGGGCACAGCTGCTCAAAAGCAGCAACAAAGCGGCGCCCAACAAGCGGCAGCCTGAACGGATAAACATGAGCCTGTAAGCAAAAGAATAATGATCCGCCCGGAATAATCGGGCTGTACGTACCTAGGTATAGTAGCGAGGGAAAGCAGCTTACGGCCCGTTGGGTACCGTAACGGTTGTCTGGTTGCCGGTAGAGACATCCGTGACCTGAATGGAGACCCCACTACTGCCCGGCGTCACCTGAATCCTGTAGTTGCCCACAGTGTAGTTGCCTTCCCGAATGGCGCCCGTGCCAAACTGCGCCGTGATGAAGCGGTTGGTAAGCTGCGCCAGAATCTGCTGATTCAAATTAGCAGCAAAGTTGCTCAGCGGATCCGCCGCGGCTGTGCTGGCCGAGCGCGTAGCGGGGTCCGGAATGGAGTTCTGGGCCTGGGCTGAACTCAATAGCCACGAATAATTGAAGGTGTTGCCGCCCCCAAATGAGGGATTCTTTGGCTCATAGATAAAGTCTTGGGCTTTTGCCTGCCGCAGACCTAGCGTCAGCAGCGTTAGCAGGAGTGCCCAGCGAAGTAAGGGTACTTTCATGCGGAAGGTGAAGAACGAATGGGTGGGAAAATAGAAAGGATAAGCGGAACGTCAGAATGTCTCTTTGCCGGGGTTATCCGGCCCTTGTTCGAGCTGCTGGCCTACATTTTTGGCATTGATCAGATACCCTAGGGCTACTTCGACCCCGTAAGCGGCAGCTTCTTCGATTATCTCGTAGCGTGGTTGCAGCGGTAACTCCAGCAGCTCGTTTTCATTAACCTCAAGCGAAACCAGCGAATTAATCCCGCGGCTTGGTTTCTCCCGAATCACAACGGTGAAGTCACCTAGGTCTTGGGGCGGCTCCCACTGAGCGTAGAAAACATCATAGAAATCATGGCCCATCTTCGTGATTGTCTGGTCGATAACCAGGCCTTCTATTTCGGTAGGACGAAAGCGACGTTGTTGGTTGGCTTGCACCGTGTCTTGGCCTTTCGCGGTACTCTGCAACAAAAGCTGTAGGGCTTCTTCTAGCTTTTTGGGTGGTAAAGGAGCCGGTTTTTCTGAGTTTTTTGTGGCTTCCTGAGCAGGCTTCTTAGGTTGCTGTTGCGCGTGTGCTTTCCCTATAGGCAGGCCTAAAACCAGTATGCCGCCTACGGCAAAACAGCACCAGCGTTTACCAAAAAGGTAAGTTGAATCACTAGACTGCTGCTTCTCTGAAGCAGGCGCAGCACTCCGTGCCGAGCGGTACAAACCGTTCGAAAATAGCCTAATGAAAGCTACCCACAAGTGCATGGATTAAAACATAGTAAGTCTTGCATAAATATAGTGGCTTAGCTAAATAATCCAAAACAATATAAATAAATTTCATAAACAATCCGGCAAGATCCTTTTTTGGCTTCCAGATGCCACAAAAGGAGCAACAGATGCTACAAGCCGTAGTCGATAGCAAACTGCACCAAAGCCGCTACGTTGCCTAGCTCTAGCTTGTGCATAATGTTGCGGCGGTGCGTGCTGATGGTAAATTCAGCCAGGCAAAGCCGCTCGGCAATTTCGCGGGTGGTAAGCCCCTGGCGGACAAGGCTGATTACCTGCCGCTCGCGGCCAGAGAGGCGGTGCAGCCGCAAAAGCGGATCGGTCTGAGCAGTTGAAGCTTGAGCCAGCACGGCGCGGGCGTGTTTTGGAAACACAGTTCCGCCGGCTCCTACCGCCCGAATAGCGGTCAGTAGCTGTTCCGCGTCGGCCGACTTAGGTACGAAGCCGCTGGCCCCGGCCGCTATCAGCCGATCTACCAGCTCCGGTGCCGCGGCATTGCTGAACACCAGCACGCGTAAAGCAGGCCACTGCTGGCGCAACTGAGGCAACAGCGTGAGTCCATCGACGCCGGGCAGGTGCAGGTCGAGCAGCAGCACATCTGCTGGCGGCAGTGCACCCGAGCCAAGCCAGGTGAGCAGCGCCTGACCATCGGCGAACTGCTCAACAACCGTCAGGTCAGGTTGTTCTGCCAGCAGCAGGGCTAGCCCCTGAGCCAGCATTCGGTGGTCATCCAGAATGAGTAAGCGAGAGGACATGCGGGTCAGGGAATGAAATAGTAAATTTGGCGAAGTAAAAGGTAGGGGCCGTGAAGCTGTAATAAGGTAGGCTATAATAAGTGCCTAAGCTCACTATTTCGTCTGCTTACTACGGGTTTCACTTAGCAAGGTAATCGCACGACGACGCTGGTGCCACTGTTGGAGCTGTCGATGTGCAGGTGGCCGCGCAGGTAGTCGGTACGCGCCCGCACGCCGCGCAGGCCAATACCGCTGCCCGACGGCGTAGAGGGCAGACCACGGCCATTATCTTCCACCATAATTTCCAACGCGTCAGAGTGGCGCAACAGCTGTACCAGCACCTCCGTGGCCCGTGCGTGGCGCAGTGCATTGTTGAGCAATTCGGCCGTGATGCGGTAAGCAGCCTGTTGCACAGGCGGCGGCAGCCGGTCGAGGCCTTCGTCGCAGTAGGTACGCACTATTGGGTTGCCATAGAGGTTGAACAGTTCGCTCAGCGTTGCTATCGACTCAGCGAGGCTATTATGACCCGGTTCAGTGGGTATGAGGGAGTGACTAAAAGTGCGCACCTCGTCGCGCAGATGGCGCAATAATAATTCTGCATGGTGCCCGGCCGCCGCCGCCGCTGGCGAACTGGCTAAGGCTTCGCGCATGGCCGGGCCTTGCCAAGCTAGGTGCAGGGCAGCGAGGTTAGGACCCAGGGCGTCGTGTAGCTCGCGGGCTAGCTGCTCGCGCTCTTCTTCCTGGGCCGCAATCAGGCGCGAACCCAGTGCGTTACGCTGATCGAGCTGACGGATACGCAGCTGGGCATTCTGACGCAAGGTGTGCCGGAAACGACCCGTGAGCAGAATATTCATGACTAGTAGCTCGAAGAACAAACCCCAGGCTAGCGCATTAGGCTGCAGCAGATGCAGGTTGGTAAGACCTAGGTGGTTGAGCCAGAACAGCAGAAAGCCAGTGAAAAAGAAAAAGTACGTCAGGCTGAAATAAGCGGCCAAGCGCCGCCGCCGGGTAAGCGCCACCGCCACCAAGGCCACCCAGCCATACACGAAAGTAGCCAGCAGCAGTACTTCGCGGGCCGCGTTGAGCGTCAGCAGGCCCGTGCCGCTCGTGCGGACTGCCGTAGGATAAAGCAACGAGTAAGCCCCAACAAACCCAATAGCCAATACCGCCAGCGCGGTGCCTAGTCGGTGCAGCCAAGGCCAACCTTTTCGCAGCCGCAGAAAAAGCTGCATAATGTGCAGACCACACGCCGAGGCCAGCAGCATAAAGTTGAACTGACCGATAGACCAGAGCAGCTTGTAAGGCCCTGCCGGCAGTAATAGGGCATCCAGGCCATCTTCCATCAGCAGGAAAATGGTGGTGCAAACTACGTACAGCACATACCAGATGTGAATTCGGTCGCGCAGGAAAGCAAACAGCACCAGGTTGAACAGGGCACTGCTCAGGTAAAAACCGATAAGCCAGATCCAGTGCTTATAGAAAACATAATTAACTTCCCAAGCCAGCAAATCCTCCGTGGTAGTCACGTCGGAAGGCATGTAGAGGGCGCCGGCATGGTGGTCAATCCGTAGGTAGAGCACAGCACGCTCACCGGCCGCCAATGTGAACGGCAGGCATAAGGCCCGCGCCGGGAAAACCCGTTCGGCAGCTGGCACGCGCGAGCTGGCGGCTGCTACCCGCGTAAAGGTTGTGTCGCGCCGCCGCTGCCAGTAGAGCGTGGCGCTATCGGTGTAGTTGTAAAGGCTCCAGAGAAAGCGCGCCGGGTGCGGAAGCGTATTGACTACTGCCAGCCGCAGCCACAGGCGCCGATGCACAAAACCTAGGTTGAGCGTCCGGTGCCAGGGCCCCGGCTGAAAGTGACCGACCTGCCACAGCGAATCGGCGTGGGCCGGAGTAGAAGGGGAGTCGAACGGCGCGGTACAATAGCGGTAGTTTTCGGACAGGTGCGCTCCGTTCGACTGCTGTAAGTACAGGGTATCAGCCAGAGCGGGCCTAAGCTGCTGAGCAGAACCATGTATGGAGCCGAGCAGACCGCCAATCAGAAGCCAGAAAGCGAATAAGCGAACAGGCACGGGTAGCGGATAGTAGAGATAAGATACATCTGACAGGTAGTATACAATATTATTGTCGTAATGTGGTATTCTCAGTGTTAGCACTGAGAATAATTTGCCATTGCCATTTGTTGACACAATACACAGGCAGCTGGTTGGGGTAACCAAAGCACAAGGCTACCTCAAAACGAAGTGGCCCTTTGCCATAATCGAAACCTAGGTTTTACTTGTCATCGGCTTTCTTCCGGCCCGCGCCGCTTTTCTTGCCGCCGCCATCCTGCTTGTTCACCGTGGCCCAGCCAATGCGCTCGGCTTCCTCCGGCGATTTACCGCGTTTTTCGTAGCCTTCTTCAATATGCTCGGCTTCGCGCTTTTGCTTGTCCGTGTAGGCTGATTTATCTCCTTGTGGCATGATACAAATAATTAAAGAGGTGAAACCTGGGAGAAACTGCTTGTGCCTTGCGTATACGCTGCTGCAAGCCGACCGTTAAGCCGAGCTTGCGGCTTGCTGCCTATCTTCGCCTTTTCATTGATAAAACCTTCTGCCGTTATGCGCCAGCTCGCCGATATTCCGCATCCTGAAGTCAAAATCACGCTTTTCTCCTGGAACGGAAAGTACCTCATCAAGCTCGAACGAGGCCCGTTTGAGCAAACCTACAAAGTGAGCGAGATGGACGTTACCAGCGAAGACGACGTGCGCGCCCTGCTCGACGAAGAGTTTGTGCAGGCCGTCGTGCAGCGCTTCAGCCAGATGCGCCACGATTTGCAGGCCGCCTTCGCCCGCCACGATTTGTAGACCTAGGTTGCGGCAACCCAGTCTTTTCTATCAAAATTCAACTCATGCGACTAGTACCTTTTATTCTGCTGCTGATTGCTTTCGTAGCCATAGCGCCTCGCGCCAACGCCCAGCTTTACGACGTGCGCGGCGGAACCGTCAATTTCGACCGCAAAGAGCGCGATGCCCTGAAGGTGCAGGTAGATGGCACCGCCGCCTGGACGCGTGACTTCTGGCAGAGCTGGTTGAAAGACACTTACAATATTAAGCTCAAGGGTGACGGAGTTTTTGGCGTCGGCAAAAAGGACGTGCTGGTAGCCAAGCAAACCCCGGCTTCCAGCGTATCCGGCAAGCTCATCGATCTGTATTCCATGGTAACGTCGCCGGCCGATACCATATCGGAGCTGTCTGTCTTTGCCGACCTAGGTTCCAATACCTGGATCAACCCCGACCGCACGCCTTCCGAGTACGCCGCCCTGCGTACTATCGTGCAGAGCTTCGGGGCAGCGGCGCGGCGCAAAGCCTACCAGGAGCAGCTTGCTGAGGCCGAAAAGCAGTTGCGTGAATCGGAAAAGGAGAAGGAAAAGCTGCAAAAGGAAATCACAACCTTGCAGGCCAACACTACCAGCAACCTAGCTAAGATTGAATCGTTGAAGCAGCAAAACGTGGCCAATACGCTCAAAGCCCGCGAAGATTCGGTGAAGGTGATTACCACTGGTCAGCAGATCGACTTGCGCAACAAGCAATTGCAGCGCCGCCGCGACCGACTAGAAGCCCTGAACCGTAAATAATTCACGCTCAACTACTGCTATCTCCGGCAACTGCTTTCCTGCGCCGTTACTTGTATGGAAAAAGACCCATCCCCTCTTGATACGCTGCGCCAACTAAAAGAGTGGCTGGACGCTGGCACCATCACGCCTGCCGAGTTTGATACTCTGAAGCGAAAGCTACTCTTTAATGACAGCCAAGCTGCGCCGGAACCTTCGGCTACGACGTCCTCTACCATTGCCGGTCCAGTTGAAGAACCACTGTTGCCGCCGGTAGTAGCTAGCCCTGTTTCTGCGTCTGAGCCTCCAACTTTTACTCACTCGACATCGCCCGTAGCGCCGCCCATTGAGCCGGAGCAGCCTAGGTTCTCTGGTTCGGGCGCGTATCCCAACTCCGCAGCTCTATCGCCGGATGAACCGATGGAGGAGCCCGCCCCGGCAACACCGCCCCGCAGCCCGTTAGCACTCATCCTGACGGTGGTTGGCGTGTTGGCGCTGCTTGGATTAGTGCTTTACCTAGCTTTCGGCGGTCGAGAGTCAGAGCGCCTGACCAGTACGTCGCGCACTGAAGCTGACAGTGTAGCCGTACAGCCCGAAGTAGGTCCGCAGGCCCAACAAATTGATTTGCCTCCTGCCGCCGCACCCGAAACGGTGCGGGTCGTACCTGCTGTGCCGCCGGTAGCCGCGCCTACTGTCGATTCAGCAGCTACTGTCACTACGCCCGCCGCAACACCCGCTGCCCCAACGGCGGCTGATGAGGCGGCCGCTCGGAGCCAAGTGCTGAATGCGCTGACTTCCTACTACGATGATTTAAAAGAAGCGCCCTTCGATGCGGCGCAACACTTTGCCCCAGCCGTCGAACGATTCTACACACTTCAAAATACGAACCCAGCCGCCATCAACGACGATCTGGCCAAAACGCACTTTCCGGAATTTTTGGAGGCGGAGACGCAAGTCGATCCGGCTAGCCTGCAAGTAGGGCCGGTAGCCAACGACGGTACGCGCGTTGTGACGTACCTGGAAAAAGGCAAGGCCTTCCGGCAGTCTCGGCAGCAGCACCAGCAAACTACCGCTCAGGTGCGCGTCCGTTTCGACAAGAATTACAAGATCGTGTACCTGCGCCAAGAGCGGCTGTTGGAAAACACCTTTACGGATTAGCCTTTTGAGCTAGCATCCGCTGTCTGCTAGCTCAATAATTTCACTGGTCATTCGCCGGCTTCTTTGATGTCGCTCTTTTTTGTGTTTCGCTCTAAGCTAGGTTTGTCACTCGTGCTGGCCGCTGGTGTTCTTTCTTCGTGTACGCAGGTTATTAAACCCAGCCGTGATTTTTCCAGTTACAAACCGTCGGATAGCCCCGACTACGCTGAACTAAACAACTGGGCTGCCTTGCCTACCCGCCGCGACTCCGCCGACGCCGTGCCGCACGGTACCGCTCTTCCAGACCAGCAGCGTACTGCCGCTGCCGATGTATTTTTTGTGCATCCTACTACTTTCTACGGGCGAGGCAATTGGAATGCTAGCTTGCGGGATGAGAACGTAAACCGGTTTACGGATCGTAGCACGTTGCGCAAGCAAGCCAGTGTGTTCAATGCCGCTGGTCGCATCTACGCTCCGCGCTACCGGCAGGCCACGTTGTTTTCGTTCTTCGATGTAAAAGGGGAGGATGGCAAGCAAGCTTTAAACCTAGCTTATAGCGACATCAAAGCCGCTTTTCAGTATTACCTAGATCATTACAACCAAGGTCGCCCCATCATTATCGCGAGCCACAGTCAAGGCACCGTACATGCTACGCGCTTGCTCCACGATTTCTTTGATAGCAATCCAGCGCTGCGCAAACAACTCGTTGCTGCCTATCTGATCGGCTTCAACGTTAAGGGTGATGAATATCAAACCATCAAGCCGTGCCTCGACTCAACTCAAACCGGCTGCTACGTAAGTTGGAATTCTGTAGAATGGGGCAAAGATTATCCGCCTTTCGAAGGCGGCATAGCCACTAATCCCCTTACCTGGCGAATTGATACAGTTGCTGCTCCCGCTAAGCTAAACCTAGGTGGTGTTCCACAATCATTCGACCGGATTGACTTGCATCTCGTCGATGCTAAAGTGCATAATGGCCTACTCTGGATTCATCCTCCAGCCTTAACCGGTTATCCTCGTTTCCTATTGCCTGGTCAGCCGCAGCTGCGTGCATCTTTCCACATCGCTGATTATGGATTGTTTTACCTGAATCTGCGCCGCAACGCCGTAATCCGGGTAGAAGCTTGGCAACAGCAATAACCCTAATCCAACACAATATAGCCTAGCTATCATTCCGACCAACGAAGAAAGCCCGGTAGCATAGTGCTACCGGGCTTTCTCGTAAATTACTTCAGAGCGAACCTGACTAGTTCAACACGTCAGCGTGGCCTTTCAGGATGTTACGAGCCATAGCCAAGTTGGTGTCTTTGGCGTTAACAGCCAGATAGATGAACTTGCCACCATCAGGAGAAAGCTTCAGCAGGTGCAGCTGATCAGTAAGCGTCAGCAGGATATCCTGAATCTTTTGGTTTAGCTTCAGAGCAGAAAGAGCTTTTAATTTAGCTTTTACTACCTCTGTGTTGTAAGCAGCAGCAGTTTCAACGTCGAAATCAGCCACGTTGGAGTGGAAAGCCAGCGGCATGCCGGTTTCAGTTTCAACTACTGCTACAGAAACTAGGGTGGGGAGTTCTTTCAGAATGCTCTGAATGGTTGAATTTGGAGTGGCACTCATTTGAATAAGTAAAAAATAAGATGTGAAAAATTAGAGAGGGAAATGTGTAAGTCTATGCTGTGAGGGTGCGCATAATTTCGCGCGCAATAGCCATATTCGTATCGCTGGTCTTAACCGCCAAGTAGCAGTAGCGACGCTTGTCGGCCATAAGGCGGATGATATGAAACTGGTCTTCGAGTACGATAGCTAAATCGTTGATTTCCTGATTGGTGAGCCAGGGAGTCGTAAGGGCTTTTTGGAACTCTTTTACAACTTTGGTACTGAGTGTGGTAAGCTTGTAAGGGTCAAAATTGACATGTGAAGTATAAGCAGCCAGCGTGCGTCCCGACTTTATTTCTACCACAGATAAAGCTATCAGTTCAGGTAATTCCTGCAGAAACTTATCCACGAGTGTAGCAAGTTGGGTTCGCTCAGTGCCAAATGCCTCTCCAGTGACCTTCTTAATGGTAGGTTTAGTTAGGAAAGGGATTTTCATCTAACAAAAAAAGAATAGAAGAGGATGTTTGTATATTATGATTTATCCAATACGGATTTGACCATATGCTTTAAAAACGCTTGGATAATTGGCTTATTCCAAAAACTAGACCAATATCATCTTAACACAAGCGTTGTGTTTGCCTTTTATAAAAAATAGATCTCTTAACGGCGGTAAGCACACAGAAGTAAGTGTGCTTTTTGGCCTTGGCTTACAGCTTTGTGCAAGTAAATGACAGGATTACGAGAGGATACAAAAAAATCTGGTCTGTCGAAGCCTTTGAAATAAAGAGCTTTTGACAGACCAGGATAAACCTAGCACTTAGAAGAAGAGCCAGTGTCTCTTCTTCGTATTCTTTTCTTTTTCGCGCGGTAAGAGAGTCATGTTCTCTACCCGGCTGCCTTGCACTTTCACTTCCTCATCTGCGTAGCCGCCATAACCATATTGGAGTGTAACGGGCTGGTTGGCTGGCAAGCGAAGGGTGTATTCTCCTTTAGCATTGGTGCTTACCCCATGGAAGCTTCCCTTCTGCATTACGGTTGCGCCAACCAACGGACGACCACTTTCGTCTAGGATGCGGCCACGAACGGTTGCAATTCGCAGCATACTATTGGCTGCTTCCGACTCCGCAACCGCAGAAGCAGAGAGCTCCGAGTTAGATGTAGACGCATTTGTCACGGAGCCATTGCTACCAGCAAACACAGCTCCACCAAGCATTGCAGCACTAACAATTAGGGTAGCGGCCCGCTGGCGGAAGCGCTGCGGCTCCGTATGAATCAAATCAAACTGACGTTGTACCCAGCCCACAGGTTTTACATCGTGACCTAGGTTCTTCATTTCATAAAAGCGACGCAGCGTTTCATCAGCACGCCGGCTGTTAGCCTTCATGTAAGCGTCTACCGCTTCTGTGTTTTTGCTAGACAGGTCACCGCGTAGGTAGGCGTCGCGGTAGGCTGGTAATAACTCCCCTGTTACGGAATGGAAGGGACTGGCATTCAGTTTCATAATGTATTGTGCAAATAATGGTGAGAAGAGGTTGGTTAAGTCCTGAAGACGCAAGCAATTTCTACATTATTTATATTAATATAAATATTTATATATTGATTATTAGAAAAATCAATATATCCTCTTATAGACCAATTCGCTTAAAATGTGGGTCAAACTAACTTTTCTCAAGATAAAAGGGGTTTATTAACAAAATCAGCGATGTGTTAAAAAGTGAATTTTCCTAAAAATGTACAATATTCCCAATAATAGAAAATTAGTAATGTTACGTATCTAAACAGATAAAGTTATATGGAACGGCAAGTATAAGCCATGTTAGCATACTTTAATATTATTTTAATCAGCTATCATGCTATTTGGTCCATGTAATGTATTAGGCTATTTCTCATATTGAGGATGTTAATTTATGTTAATAAATTATAAAAATAATTATAAAAAGTAAAGCCACTGGTCTTACCAGTGGCTTTACATAAGATCTAAGCTCAAGATTAGCGCAGAAGCTAAGCGCCAATAGCTACACGCTTGAAGTCTGTTACCGTCAAACCTTTTTGTTTGTTGTCGAGCAACTTAGCAATCGTTACAGAGTTGTCTTTCACAAACTCTTGGTTCAGCAGAGTATTGTCTTTGTAGAACTTGTTGAGCTTGCCTTGTGCGATTTTCTCCAGCATAGCTTCGGGCTTACCTTCAGCGCGGGCTTGCTCCTTACCAATTTCGATTTCGCGTTCTACGGTAGCAGAATCGACACCTTCCTTGTCAACGGCTACTGGCTTCATGGCTACGATTTGCATGGCTACATCGCGACCTACTTCAGTGATGTCGGCGCCACCTACGTTTTGCAGGCCTACCAACACACCTTTTTTGTTGTCGGAGTGGATATAGGAGGCTACTTTCTCAGCAGTGAGCGTAGCATAAGTTACGTCGATCTTCTCGCCAATTTTGCCCATCAAGTCGGTGATGTGCTCTTGTACAGTCAGGCCGTCAGCTTCTTTGGTTGCCAACAGATCTTCCTTAGTACTAGCGTTTGTACGTACGGCAGCATCGAGAACTTGCTGAGCAAGCTCACGGAAGTTCGCCACTTTAGCTACGGACTCTGTTTCGCAAGCCAAAGCTACCAGCTTACCAGCAGTACCGTCTTCGCTTACATTCACCAAAACCATACCTTCGGAGGTTTCGTTTTCGGCACGTTTGTCAGCAATTTTCTGACCTTGCTTGCGCAGAATATCGCGGGCGGCTTCGAAGTCACCGTTGGCTTCGGTCAGAGCTTTTTTGCAATCCATCATGCCCGCGCCAGTCATAGCGCGGAGCTTGTTCACGTCTTGGGCGGTAATAGCCATTCCTGTGAGTTTATGGGTGTAGGGGTGATAATTTCTTCTAGTACAGAAGGTGTAAAACCTTCCGTATTCTTCTCCATTGATTGTACCAGAGCCTAGGTGCCGGTCAATTTGACAGGGAAAGTGGGTAAAGAAAAAGGGAACATCGGAGCCGAGTGCTTCGCATGTTCCCCTCTTCTCAATTAAGAAGCAGCCTATTCGTCGGCGTTTTGCTTCTCTTGGATACCTTCGTCCTCCGACTGCTTACGGTCGGACTCTTCTTTGTCAACTTTGCGCTCTGAAAGGCCTTCTTCGATAGCCTTGCCAATTGCGTTCACAATCAGCGAGATTGACTTCGAGGCGTCATCGTTAGCGGGAATCGGGAAATCTACCAGCTCAGGGTTCGAGTTCGTATCGCAGATAGCAAATACCGGGATGTTCAGCTTTTGAGCTTCTTTCACGGCGATATGCTCGCGCTTAACGTCTACTACGAACAGGGCAGCGGGCAGGCGGCTTAGGTCGGCTACGCCACCTAGCACACGCTCCAGTTTCTCACGCTCACGCGACAGCATTAGGCGCTCACGCTTAGCCAAAGCTGCATAGGCCGTATTTTCCTTCACCATCTTGTCAATGGTGCTCATTTTCTTCAGCGACTTGCGAACTGTAGCAAAGTTGGTGAGCATACCACCCAACCAGCGGTCAGTTACGAACGGCATTTTAAGGCGCTTAGCCTCTTCCGTTACGATTTCCTGCGCCTGCTTCTTGGTAGCCACAAACATAACCTTGCGGCCGCTCTTAGCGATGTTGCGGATAGCGTTGGTAGCCTGATCCAGCGAAACAAGCGTTTTGTTCAGGTCAATGATATGGATGCCGTTCTTCTCCATGAAGATGTACGGCGCCATTTTCGGGTCCCACTTGCGCGTAAGGTGACCAAAGTGGGCACCAGCGTCGAGCAGGTCTTTATATGTGGTGGACTGAGCCATGATGTGATTTCCTCTGGAAGATTAGCGTTTCGAGAACTGGAACGAGCGGCGAGCTTTGCGACGGCCGAACTTCTTGCGTTCAACCATGCGGGGGTCGCGCGTCAGGAAGCCTTCTTTCTTCAGCGCCGGACGCGCATCGGCGTCTTCGCTGGTGAGGGCTTTAGAAATAGCCAGGCGGATTGCCTCAGCTTGAGCAGCAATACCACCGCCGCGCACGTTAACCTTCACGTCGTACTGCCCGAGTTTCTCAAGCGTTGCGAAAGGTTGGTTCACGATGTTTTCCAGGAGTTCATTGCCGAAATAGGCCTTCATTTCCCGGTTGTTGATAGTGATATTCCCTTGCCCGGCCTGCATGTAAATACGGGCCACCGAGGTTTTTCTTCTACCAGAGGTGTTGGAGATTTCCATTAGAATGAATTAGAGAAAAAGAGCAAGTCAGATTGACTTACAGGTTCTTGAATTCAACAGCTTTGGGCTGCTGGGCTTCGTGGGGGTGCTCGGCACCGGCGTACACGAACAAGTTACGGAACTGCTCACGGCCAAGGCGGTTGCCTTGCAGCATGCCTTTTACAGCGTGCTCAATTACGCTAGCCGAGTTCTTAGCCTTCTTGTCGCGTAGGTTTACGCGCTTCTGGCCGCCTGGGTAGCCCGAGTGCGTTACGTAAATCTTGTCGGTCAGTTTCTTGCCAGTCACGCGCAGTTTGTCGGCGTTAACTACAATAACTGAGTCGCCGCAATCAGAGTTAGGCGTGAATGAGGGCTTGTGTTTGCCGCGCAGGATATTGGCAATCTGGCTGGCCAAACGGCCGAGCGGTGCATCGCCAGCATCAATCACGACCCAGCCCTTATTGGCGTTGGCTTTGTTGACGGATTGCGTCTTGAAGCTCAGATGATCCATTGGGGAGTTGAGTAAGCGTTTGAAAATGAGGAAGGACCAAATATGGTCCGGGAAAAACGGACACAAAATTACTGACTTTCAGGGGAAAAGCAAGAGCGTGCTGATAATTGTGCCTGAAAGAGTTACTGAGTGCTTTGCTACAAACTATCGGTTTTGCTGAAGCACCTCTACCAAGACCCGGAAGTCTTTAGGGTAGGGCGCTTCTACAGTTACTTCTTCGCCATTGAGCCGGGCGAAAATCAACTTAGCTGCGTGCAAAGCAAAGCGCTTGATAAACGGCTGCTCGGCTTCACCTTCTTTTATATTAAAGCGCTTTTTTAACGACGACAGATAAAACTCTTCGCCACCATACAGGGTGTCATTCACGATGGGCGCTTGCAGGTACATCAGGTGCAGGCGAATTTGGTGCATACGGCCGGTGATGGGCACGCATTGTACCAGTGTATGCCGGGCAAACGTTTCCAGGGTCGTGAAATAGGTTTCGGCGGGCTTGCCTTTATAAGCTAACCTAGCTTTCCCTTTTGTGGTCGTTTCGATGCTACGATCAACGAGCTTATTATCAAATTGATGCACTCCCCAAGTTACGGCATGATAGAGCTTCTGCACCTGCCGGTTTTCGAACTGCATCGAAAGATGCCGGTAGGCTTCCGGATTTTTCGCCAACGCCAATGCACCTGAAGTCTCTTTATCCAAGCGGTGACAGGCTTGCATGTCCGGGTGGTACTCGCGGGCCAGGCGCAGGATGTTGGGCGCATTGCCGATACGCTCGTCGAGCGTGGCCAGGAACGGCGGCTTGTTGATGACGACGAAGTCGTCGTCTTCGAATAGAATAAGGTCTTGGAAATCGGGCTGCTTCATGATACCCAAAGGTACGGCAAGGAAGCGTAGACGATTGTACCTGCTGGCCCAAACGAACCTAGGTAGGCGCCATGGCCTCTGCTACGACGGCTTTCGGCTTGGGTAGCTTGAACTCCAGCGTTGTGCCTTCGCCTACTTCGCTGTGCACCCGGATTATGGATTTATGCGCCTCCACAATGTGCTTGCTAATGGCCAGACCTAGCCCTGAGCCGCCAGAGTCGCGCGAGCGACTTTTATCAATGCGGTAGAAACGCTCAAAAATGCGGTTTTGGTGCTGTTTAGGAATCCCTTCCCCGTCGTCGTGGACGCTAACGGATACTACTTTAGCCCGCTCGGTCAGCGTGACAATGACTTTCCCTTCTTCCCGGCCGTATTTGATGGCATTGTCAATCAGGTTAACCAGTACCTGCCGGATACGGTTGCGGTCGGCTAGCACCCACACCTCATTAAGCGGCTCCTCGCTACCAACCAGCTCCAGCGTAACACGGCGCTGAGCAGCTTTCAACTCAAGCTGTTCAAAGATTTCCTGAATAAGACCTGTCAAATCGAACGGTTGTTTGCGCAAGCGTACCACACCTTTTTCTAACTGCGCTATCGTAATTAAGTCCTGCACCAAGGTGTCGAGCGTATCAAGGCTGTTGGCGGCTTTTTGCAGAAACTTCTGGCGCAAAAACTCGTCGTCAACGTCGCCATCCAGCACTGTGTGTAGGAAGCCCTGGGCGGCAAAAATGGGCGTTTTGAGCTCGTGCGACACATCGGCCAGAAACTCGCGGCGGAGCACTTGCAGGCGCTTGAGCTCGTCAATCTCGCGCTGCTTGCGCTCCGCCATTTGCAGAATTTCGTCCCGCATCCGCTTCAATGGCTCGGGGCGGAACAGGAAGCGGTTGGAAAGCTTGCGAAATTCTTTGCGCTTGATGTGCTCCAATCCCGCGTAGATGTTGTTGATTTCCCGAAAGATGAGCGCTTCAAACGAGAGATAAATCAGCAGAAAGCACGCCGCTATCGTCACGCCGCCCGTCAGGAAGGCCTGTTGGAACGGCAGCGTCGGGCCGAGCCAGGCAAATGCAGTAAGCACCCCGGCCACGAGCAAGGAAAGCAAAATCGCAATGGCGCGGGACGACATTTGAAGTGTTGCGTGTTAAATGTTTAGTCTTGAATGATTTTGGAAGTTCTGAGCGGTAGCTTAGGTAGTGAAAACCTAGGTTGCTGGCCGGAACCCGACTGAAACCTGGCATTGCTGTTTTCCAATTCAGCCTTCAACCTTCCTCTAATCGGTGTTGAACTTGTAGCCGACGCCTTTGATGGTCTGGATGTGATGGTCGCCGACTTTCTCGCGCACTTTACGCACGTGCACGTCCACGGTGCGCGCGAGCACGAAGACATCATTGCCCCAGATATTTTGCAGAAGCTCCTCGCGGCCAAATACTTTGTGCGGCGAAGTAGCCAGAAAGGCGAGTAGCTCAAACTCTTTTTTGGGAAGCGTAATCTTGCGGCCATCCTGGAAGACGGCAAAGCCGGTGCGGTCAATCGTGAGGCCGTTGATTTCGATTGTATCCGAGAGAAGCTGCGGGTCTTTGTCGCGGCGCACGTGGGCGGCCAGGCGGCTCAGGAGCGCGCGTGGTTTGATGGGCTTGGCAATGAAGTCGTCGGCGCCAGCCTCAAAAGCGGCTACTTCCGAGAATTCTTCAGCGCGGGCAGTTAGAAAGATAATGTAGGTATCCTTGAACCTAGGTTGCTCCCGCAGCTGCTGGCAGGTAGCAATACCATCAAGGTGCGGCATCATCACATCAAGCAAGATAATGTCGGGGCTGAACTGCGGCGCTACATCCAAGGCTTTGCGACCATCGGGGGCACTGGCTACCTCGTAGCCTTCTTTGCGCAGGTTGTATTCCAGTAGCTCTACAATGTCCGGGTCGTCATCTACTACCAGAATTTTGTAGACGTTAGCGTTGGCGGCTGGTTGCACGGTACGGGGTTTTTGGTTGTAAAAGAAGATGCGCGAGGACAAAAATACCGCTTGCCGGGCGGTAGGGTGTGTTACCATATTGTGAAGCCGTCTGCGGTTGCGCCATAAAAAAAGCGACCCATCAGAGTCGCTTTTAGGAAAGTCAGTTTTGAGCCACCAGATTCAATCGGTTTTTCAAGCCTTGATATTTGTACATATCAACCTTTACAGACCCCACAAACATCTCGGCCTGAATGAGTACCGGAATCTTGTTGCGGTCGTCAGAGAGATAAAGGGAAATAGCGTTTTCGCCACGGAAGAGCTTGTTACTGGGCATTTTAGGGACCAGCCTAATGGTGCGGATGACGCCGGCTTTCGTTTCTACTGTTTCACGGCCGCGGTAAATAACGTCCATCGTAAAGACATCTTTATCGAAGAAGCCCTGCACCCGGATGACTTCGCCGGGGCGGCGCTGATCGTAGTTGAGCGTGCGCAGGTAGTACACGCCACTAACAAGATCCTGCACGTTGTTGGGCACTTTAAACGTCTCGTGTTTGGCCGGATCTACTTCCTTCTTTTTGGTTTCGACCATAGCTAGGTCACGGGCATGATCAAAATCCACCGTTTCCTTCTTGCGGTAATGGTTCTCTTCGATGTTGCGAAAGAACTTCTGCGGCAGGATGCTCGTGGTGTCGATGTAGGAGCGCCACGTATCGCGCACGCGCAGGAACAAGTCGAAAGAGCCGTTGGTGCGGCCCGTCACGGTAGCCCGGTAGCAGGGCCGGGCGTTTACGCGGTGAATGTCGTTGGAGACTTCAATGGTGGCCTCGGCCGCGTTGATGAGCCCATAGTGAACCTTGTAGCTGAGCACTTCGCCCCGCGTGAAGCTGGTATTCGGCACAACCCGAAGGCTATCTGCTAGCTGGAACGCCAGCAAGGCTGCCGAAACAAATAAGATAGCAGGGGAGACAAATAGCCAGCGACGCTTCATTAGGAGGCAAGATACGATGTGGCTGGTCTAGCTCAAAAGAGGTGCCAGCAAAGATACTAGTAACTCATTAAACCCCACTGTAGTAGCCCAAACCTAGGTGCTACCGAATAGAATGATGGCATACGTAAAACCTAGATTCGGGGACTTTACAACATCATGGTAATAAAACAAAAAAGCCTTCCCAGAGGTGGGAAGGCTTTTGTAAGCGGAAGATCGGCCGGATTATTCGTCGTCGTCCTCGTCGGTCGACTCGTCCGTTGGGATGGCAGCCAACGCAGCCGCAGGCTCGCCTTTTACCATCGCCCGGATCTTGGCTTCGATTTCGTCGGCTAGCTCATGGTTGTCGAGCAGGATCTGCTTAACACCTTCGCGGCCCTGGCCGAGCCGGTCGCCGTTGTAGCTAAACCACGAGCCTGACTTGGCAATGATGCCCATGTCAACACCTAGGTCCAGAATCTCACCGACTTTGGAAATGCCTTCGCCGTAGAGAATATCAAACTCGATAACCTTGAAGGGTGGCGCTACTTTGTTTTTCACCACCTTCACCTTGGTGCGGTTACCGGTCACGTTGTCTTTGTCTTCCTTGATCTGGCCAATGCGGCGAATGTCAAGGCGAACAGAAGCGTAGAATTTCAGAGCGTTACCACCGGTGGTAGTTTCCGGCGAGCCGAACATCACACCAATCTTCTCACGAAGCTGGTTGATGAAAATGCACAAGCAGTTAGTCTTGTTGATGGTACCGGTCAGCTTACGCAGGGCCTGGCTCATGAGGCGAGCGTGCAGACCCACTTTCGAGTCGCCCATGTCGCCTTCCAACTCGCCTTTCGGTACGAGCGCCGCTACCGAGTCAATAACGATGATATCGATAGCACCCGAAGAAATCAGCTGGTCGGCGATTTCGAGAGCTTGCTCACCGTTGTCGGGCTGGGCAATCAGTAGGTTTTCCGTGTCGATACCTAGCTTTTCAGCGTAGCTCTTATCAAATGCGTGCTCGGCGTCGATGAAAGCAGCCATGCCGCCTTTCTTCTGCGCTTCAGCAATGCAGTGCATGGTCAGCGTCGTCTTACCCGACGATTCCGGCCCGTAGATTTCAACGACACGGCCGCGTGGCAGACCGCCAATACCGAGGGCGATATCGAGGCCGAGCGAACCGGTGCTGATGGAGGGAATATCAGACACTTTGTTGTCGCTCAGTTTCATAACCGTGCCTTTGCCGTAGCTCTTATCCAGCTTGTCCAGGGTGAGCTGAAGCGCCTTCATTTTCTCGGCGTTGGGGTTGACGGCTTTGTCAGTGGTTGCAGCCATTAGAATGGAATTGAATATAAACTTAGAGATGGTGAAGGTAAGCTTTTGGAACCGTTTTTACAACCAGTTAGTCGTCCTTCTAACGACTGGTGGAAGCCCTTTCAGGGTTGGCTATTCGTAACACACCCGACCTATATTTTGTCCCCGTAATGCTAAAAATATTTGCTGATTCTTACTGCTGAAAACCTGATAGAAACGCGCTATAACCATTGGAATCAGCTATGTACTGTTGCTCAGAATCTTAGCTTTTTTCTTCTAACTTCAAGCAGACAGAAGATAATCTTTCTGGGCGAAATCGGGGGCGTCGGTGCGGGCATAGGCGAAGTGCCTAATCTCCGACTCGGGTTGGCGCAAAGGCCACAATCGGGGCCGGGTTGGCAGCGGCCGAAACCCAACGTGGTTGGCTACGGCATGGCTGCGGCGGTTGTCGGCGTGGCAGCGAATATCCAGACGACTGGCATTGATGGCAGCGCCAAACCCAAACTGAACCGCTGCGGCCAGGGCTTCCCGGGCGTAGCCGTGGCCTTGCGCCGTGGCGGCCAGGTAGTAGCCTAGCTCGGCCGTTGTGGGCTGGCTCCAGGTGGGCTTCAGGCTGATGTCACCTAGGTATTCGCCGGTAGCCGTGAGCCAGATGCCAAACACAAACAGGCGCCGCGCCTGCCAGTCCTGTTGAAAAAGCATGATGACCCGGCGCGCATCAGCGAGCGTGCGCACAGCAGCGACCCGCGCCGGAAAGGCTGGCTGCAAACGGGCGCGGTTCTCGTTGATTAGCTGAAAGAAAGCTCCGGCATCGGTCGCCTCGTAGGGGCGAATGGTAAGTCTGGTAGTCAGGACAGGAGCCCACGCGGGCGGCGCAATGTGCATTGGATCAACAACCTGCATAAATAGCGGAATAACACTATGAGCTACCCTGTACGCACAAACAGGACCAAATGGTTAAGAATCCTGGACCTAGCTTTTTGGCCACAATCTAGCAGTAACCCCCTGCGCCCATTGTCGTTAAGTTTTATGCTGCCAAGCCATAATGCTGATTAAGCAGAACCTAGGTAGCTGTAAATCAATACCCTAAAAAGCAGACTGAAGATGACGAATATAACAGGAAGACTCACGGGCAAAGTGGCCATCGTGACAGGTGGGGGTGCCGGTATCGGCGAAGCCATCAGTAAGAAATTTGCCAGAGAAGGTGCGGCCGTAGTAGTGGCCGGCTTTGTCGAAGACCCGGTGCGGCAGGTAGTCGAAGAAATTGTAGCTGCGGGTGGCCGCGCCGTGGCTTTCACCGGCGATATCTCAAACGAGCAGACGGCCCAAGCCTGCGTGCAAACGGCCGTGGATCAGTTTGGTAAGCTTGATGTGCTCGTTAATAATGCCGGCGTGTTCCCGGCCGTAGCTACGCTGGACAAGTACCCAACAGAAGCGTTTGAGTACATGATTAAGAACAACATCTACTCGAACTTCATGATGACGCGGGCGGCGCTGCCTTACTTGCAGAAGACCAAAGGCAACATCGTTTCGGCGGGGTCGGAAGCAGGGCACATGGGCGAACCGCAGAACACGCCCTACGGTGGCACGAAGGGCTTTGTCCATGCATTTCAGCGCGGCGTGGCCGTTGAGCAGGCCAAGTTCGGCGTCCGGTCGAATGTTGTCGGGCCGGGGCCGATCGATACGGCCTGGACGCACAAAGAGACGGGACCAATGGACTCGAAGATGGAGAAGCTGACGGTGCAGGGCGTACCCCTAGGTCGGCGCGGCACTACGGAAGAAGTCGCCAACGTATACGCCTTCCTCGCTTCCGACGAAGCCAGCTATGTAACCGGCGCTACTTATTACGTAGACGGCGGCGTGACCATCTCGAAAGGTCCGCACGGTGATGAGGTGCCCAGTGACCTAGCGAAAGAGCCGGAAGGTGTGCTGGCCGTGGAGCACGAAAAGGATGGGCATACTGAGATTCGCCCGCAGGATGCGGGCAAGATGGTGTAAGCTAGCTTTTAGCTCAGTTCGTAAAAAGAAAAAGCCTTCTCAACCGCGAGAGGGCTTTTTCTTTTTGTTGGAGGAGAAGCTAGATAGCCGACTTCCGCGACTGGCTTCTGGAATCTGGGAAAGAGTGCTGGGCCGGGCTGCCCAAGGCTTGTTGCGTGCGCATCACGTTCACCTGGCGAGCAGCTTCGTTAAAGAATTCCAGACGGCGGATGAGCATTTCCTTGGTGAGCACCCGCCCTTCCGGCGTACGCATGAACGACTTTTTGTCTTCTAGGATGCGGCGCATGATGGCTTCCGTTTCCGACTCGTGCTGCATGTACTGCTGATGAAACTCAGCCAGTCGATCCAAGCCTTGTGTGGCTAGGCGGAAATGGTCGCCGCCCTGATTCAGTACTTCACACAGCACGTAAACTTCCAGCGGCAACGAGGTTTGTAAAGCCGTCGTGCGCAGATCCAGCCCCGCCTGCAAAGCCTCTAGCAAGATTTCAACGTTGCGCTCGAACTGCTGATAGTAGCCAGGAACTTCCATTTTTTTAGTTAACAGTTACCAATTATCATTTACCAATTGTTCGGCAAGCTATCATTAAATATTCAACCAGAAGCGCCGAAACGCTCTGTTAAATGATCATTGATAGATGACTACAAAAGCTCTTTAATGATCTGCTCGACGCTGATACCTTCTGCTTCGGCTTTGAAGTTACGGACAAGACGGTGCCGTAGAATCGGCAGTGCTACGGCGCGCACATCTTCGATATCGGGCGAGTATTTGCCGTTGAGCAAGGCATTGCATTTCGCGCCCACGATGAGGTGCTGCGAAGCCCGCGGCCCGGCGCCCCATTCCAGAAGCTGGCTTACGCGAGCCGCGGCGCGCTCGGTATTCGGCCGGGTTTTGTGCACCAGGTTCACGGCGTACTCTACCACGTTGTCGGCTACCGGCACGCGGCGAACCAGACTTTGATAAGCCTGAATATCAGCCGCATGGAGTATTTTGCTCACGCTGGGCTTCTTGTCCGTCGTTGTGTTTTTCACAATTTGAAGCTCCGCCTCATAGCTAGGATAACCTAGCTCGATGTTGAACATGAAGCGGTCGAGCTGCGCTTCGGGCAGCGGGTAAGTGCCTTCCTGCTCAATCGGGTTCTGAGTGGCCAGCACGAAGAAGGGCCGATCCAGGGGGTAGCGCTTACCGGCCACCGTTACGGAGTATTCCTGCATGCTTTCTAGCAGCGCCGCCTGGGTTTTGGGTGGCGTGCGGTTGATTTCGTCGGCCAGTACGATGTTGGCAAACACGGGGCCGTGCACGAATTGGAAGCTACGGTCCTGGGTTAAGGTTTCCGAACCTACAATGTCGGACGGCATCAGGTCGGGGGTGAACTGAATGCGGTTGAACGACAGGTCGAGCGAGTCGGCGATGGTTTGAATCAGCAGCGTTTTGGCAAGGCCCGGTACACCTACCAGCAAGCAATGGCCTTGGGAGAAAACGGCCGTTAGCACCAGCCGCACGACTTCATCTTGTCCGATGATAACCTTACCGATTTCCTGACGCAGCGTCTGATAGGAGGCAGCCAGCGCGTCGGCGGCTTCTTTGTCGGAAGAGAATGTACGCATGTAGGAAAGGCTAGAAATAAAAAGCTAGGAGTTGGAAGCTAGAAGCTAGGAGAAAAGCAGCGTGAGCAACTCCTAGGTTTTAGCTTCTGACTCCTAGCTCGTAAAATTATTTAAAGAGTTGTGGGGGCTAGCAGCTTGCAATCGGCGTATTGCGGATCTGCTTCGAGGTAGACGCTGCCACGGTTTTTACTAAACCACTCATCCAGGGCCTTGTTTTTCTTTTCGTTCAGGGCTGCCTGCGAAATCTTCTGGTAGTCGTCCTTGAGGTTGGCCTGGTGCGGCGGCGTGTTCGACTTTAGCCAAAGTATGCGCATGGCATCCTTGCCATCGTCGGTACGGTAGGGCAGGGGAGGCGTGATGTGGCCTACCTTCATGGTATCGATGGTGAAGAAGATGGCCGGATCCAGCTTATCGAGCGGCAGGTAAGAGCTGCCGTCCTGGCGGTTAGCTAGCAGGCCACCACTAGCACTGGAAGTCTTATCGTCCGAGGCATCTTTGGCGGCTTTGGCAAATGTGATGCTGTCGGCCAAAATGCGGCGACGCAGCTTAGCCAGCTGATCGGCAGCGGCGTTGACGTCGTTGCCGCCGGTTTCCGGCTTCAGCAGAATATGACGCGTGCTGAACGAATCGCCCTTACGCTCGATTAGTTGAATCAGGTGAAAGCCAAACTGCGACTCAACGATAGGCGACATCTGGCCGGGTTCTAGGCGCAGAGCGGCTGCTTCGTATTCCGGCACCAATTCTTTGCGCTTGAAAAAACCTAGGTAGCCACCCTGCGCCCCTGAGCCGGGGTCCTGCGAGTATTGCTTGGCCAGCTCCTCAAAGCTCTCCCCAGCCTGAATGCGAGCCTTTATCTCGTTGAGCTTGGCAATGGTAGCTTGCTTAGCCGACTCGTTTACCTGAGCTAGCTTTACAATCTGACCTACTTCTACTTCGGTTGAGAAATAAGGCAGGCTGTCTTTCGGGATGCGGCTGAAGTACTGGCGCACCTCGCGCGGCGTAACAGTCACTTTGCCGGCAATGGTCTCCTGCATCTTCTGCTGCACGAGTTGCTCTTGCACCTGGGTGCGCAAGTCGTCTTTGAGTTGCTTGAGCGGCTTGTTGTAAAACTCTTCCAGCTTTTTCTCGGAGCCAATTTGCTGCACAAAATAAGCCATGCGGCGGTTCAGTTCGCTGTTTACCTGGTCGTCGGTCACCGTCACGGAGTCTGTTTCGGCCTTCGCCAGCATCAGCTTGCCCATCACAATGCTTTGCAGGAGGCGGCAGCGGATATCGGGGGGCAGCGGCTTGCCTTCAGCCCGAGCGACTTCCTGTGCATAACCGGCATCCAGATCCGATTGCAACACAATCTGGTTGTCGATTTTCACGATGATGGCATCCGCCAACTGACGGCCGACCGGGCGACCTACGCCTAGCTGTGCGAAGCTGGCAACAGCTGTGCCGGCCAGCAAAAAGACGCTCAGCAGCGCCCCGCGGACCGACGTACGAAAAAAATGAGTCATGGAATCAAACGTAATGTTCACCAAGGGCTAGCTTGCCTGTGAACCAGACCGCTTTAGAAACGCAAAAAGCGGCCGGTAAATTTCAACATAAATCCTTTCTCCGGCAAAAGCTGCACCTAGGTCACGCTTGCCGGCCGCAGCCAGAGGAGCCAAATGCGCCCTGATAGGTTGCACGCGGGCACTACCTAGGTTGCGTCGCTGGATGCCTTCAAGCGCCTCTGACAAGAAAACGCCCCGGCTAACTGGCCGGGGCGCTGTCAAATGAGTTGGGACGTACTTACTTCTTGGTTACCAGCTTATCTACTTCGGCTTGGTTTACCTGCACTGGGTATTTCTCGCGGAGCTGGGTTATCCATTGCTTTTCCAGGTAATTCTGGTAGTCGGATGTGGCTTGGCCGCGGGCTTCCGCAAGGGTTTTCGGGCCAGCGAGCAGTACTTTGTTGATTGTAACGAGGTAGTAGCGGCCGTCTTTCTGCACGTTGTAGGTGCCGGGGCCTTTGCCGGCCAGCTCGTCTACCACTTTGTTATCGCCCTTCTGGAAGTTGCGTTGCGTGATTTGCACCGCCAGCGAATTCTGCTCGTTCAGGCTAGCTTCCAGCATGGCCGAGTTGGTGCTGAACAGTGCCGTCTGTGCGCTGCCAGTGCCTTTGGGCGTGTAGAAGCTAGCTGTGGTAACACCTTTCTGCTTCAGGTAGTTAAGCACACTGGTGGCGCGGCGCTTGGCAAGTGCTGCCGTTTCGCCTTTACGCAGCTTCATAGCCGTCAGGCTGCTCGGGTTGAAGCGCATGGTGGTGTCGGTGGCAAGCTGCGTAGCGAGGCGCTCGAGCACGGCCTGGCTGGCAGGTTGCAGCTCCGTCGTGTTGCCTTTGAACTGCAAACCAGTCAACGGGTTGTCCTTCAGCGGATAGGCGCCTGCTTTTAGCTGTTGCTGTGCTTTGGTCAGCAGCTCGGGGCTAGCGGCGCTGATGACGCTACCCTGCACGCGGGGCTCCCACTGGTATTTGCTCTGGTTTTCAGTGAAGAACTTCTCCAGCCCGGTTGAATCCTCAATGGCTTTCGACCAAACTTTCTCGTCCATCAGCTGAAACAGCAGGATACCGTCGCGGTACTCCTTCACCAACATGCGGTAGTCCTCGTGCTTTGTTTCGAGGTTCTCCTTCTCGTAGTTGGTCAGGCTCTGATCCACGTACTGATCATAGAGGAGCTGCATGTCGTAGCGGGGCTCCGAGCCGGGGCGCGGCCGCTGATTCTGCTGCACATACGTCAGGAAATCCTTGGTCGTGTACGGCTTGCCTTTGATGGTAAACAGCGCCGCATTGGTCATTTTGTCCTTTTCGGCGGGCGTGTACTTGAAGTGCCCGCTCACCAGCGACGTGTCGGCTTTGCTGAACACGTAGTCTTTGCCGGCCTTATTTTCAGTGAACTGGTTCTCGGTGCGAATGCGCTTCAGGAAGGCCGTGCGGTTCAGCTCCGAGCGGGAGTCTTTCGCCACTTTGTTTTTCAGCGTCGGCTCCATAGCCTCGAAAGTCGGAATGGGCTGCTTCTCAATCAGCTTGATGATGTGCCAGCCGTAAGGCGTCTGCACGGGCGACGATAAGTCGCCGGGCTTCTGGAGCTTGAACGCGGCTTCCTCAAAGCTAGGTATCATGCGGCCCGTGCTGAAGGGTGGCAGCTCGCCACCATTCGCCGCGGAGCCAGCATCTTCCGAGAACTGCGTTACCAGCTTTTCCCAGTCTTCCTTGCGCTGGAGGCGGCTGTAAAGCTCGTCGATTTTCTTCTTGGCGGTCAGCGAATCAGCTTTGGGCTGACCCGGAGTGGCCCGAATCATCAGGTGGGCGACTTTAATTTCGCCCTGCGCCGGCCGCACGTCATTCACCTTGATCAGGTGGTAGCCGAAGCGCGTGCGCACCGGCTGCGATACCTGCCCTGCAGTTGTACGGTAAGCCGCCGACTCAAACGGGTACACCATCTGCATGGCCGTGAAGTAACCTAGCTTGCCGCCGTTTTCGCGGGCCGATGGGTCTTCCGAGGCTTCGCGCGCTACCTTGTTGAAGTCTTCGCCGCCGGTGATGCGCTGGCGCAGCGCCGTGGTTTTCTGGTAGGCAGCCAGCGTGTCTTTGGGGTCGGCATCGGGCGCCACACGAATGAGAATGTGCGACGCGCTGATTTCCTTGCTCATGCGGTCATACGCCTCGCGCACGAGCTGGTCGGTTACGCTTTTCTCGGTGAGGTAAGGCTGGGCCAGCTGTTGCTTGTAGCCGGCCAGTTCCTGCTTGAACGCCTGCGTGGTATCGAGGCCGCGCTGCTCGGCTTCGAGTACTTTCAGCTTAAAGTTGGTGTACAGATCCAGGTACTCGGCTACGCTCGGGCGCGTGCCAAATTCTGGCGACGTGCTGTTGTTCTTGCGGTATACGTACGCAAACTCCGACGCGGGAACCTCATGCGTACCTAGGGTTTCGAGTACAGGCTGTTTGGCGGTGGTAGTAGATTTCGTAGACTGGCAACCGGCCAGTAGCGCACCGGCAGCAAAGCCAGCGTACAGAATGCGTTTGTGCATACAGGGGATAAGAATCTGAAGAGCGACCGGTACTTAAAAAATAAGAAAAGGGCATGACCGGCTGACTGTTGCAATTTTACGGATTTTTTCCGGCTCTCCTAGGCCTTGCATGATTAGCGGAACAGATATAATCAAAGTAAGCCAAGCCAGCCAAAACAGCCCCAAATAGACAGGACCTGCCTCAAGAAGAAGCAGGTCCTGACAGTAAAGCTAGGTTTGTGGGTAAGGCGTGCCTAAGTGTTAGGTAAGTCGTTTGTAGAGCCGGCACACGTTGTGGTTGTTTGCCGTAGCAAACTCCACCCGATCCATAATGCGGTTGACGAGCGCCATGCCGACGCCCCCTTTTTTACCCAGCCGGATAAACTCGTGCAAGTCGGGCTCCCGGTAGGAGGATGGCTGGTAGGAGCTGCTGCTGCCGTCTTCTATCTCGATGGTAAATGTTTGGTCCTCAACGGATAGCTTGAGGTTGAGGAACTGGGAATCGTCTTCGCCGTTAGCGTGAATAATTAGGTTGGCTACTACTTCATCTACCGCTACCAACAGCTGGTTGAGCAGTACATCCGAAAGATGGTACGTTGCCAGAAATGCCGTAACGAAATCGCGCACTACCTTCAGGTTGTGGCGGTTACAGCTAATTCTGATAGCGTTTCTCATTCTCGTTCAGTACTCCTTCCTAATCAGATGGCAGTGGCTTCGGCGGCCGATGGCACAATGGTCATCAGCGCATCCAAACCTAGGATTTCGAACACGTTGTGCACCTTATCCTGCATGTTAAAAAATACCAGTTTCACGCCTGCATCCTGGAACCGTTGCAGGTGAGAAATAAAAACACCTAAACCAGCCGAAGAAATATAGTTCAGCCGCTGGCAGTCAATCAGAACTTTCTGATTGTTCAGGATTTCTGGCTTCGTCAGTTCCGTATCGAGCAACACGGAAGAGCTAGCATCCAGTTCACCGTCGAGAATGAGCGTAAGGATGCCGTCTGAGGCTTGTTGAGTCACTTTCATACCGGGGCTCTACGTTAGATGCTAGGTTCGGGTTGAGAGGTCCGGAACTTGATGACCAGTAGGGTTTGATCGTCGTGAATGGGCTGACCGCGGCTGAATTCGGCTAAGTCGGCGAGGATCTGAGCTTTAATCTCATTGGCGTTGAGATAATACGTGCGCTCCAGCATCTGTTTCAGCCGTTCCTCCCCGTATTCCGACTGGTCGGCGCCGCGCGCTTCCACGATGCCATCCGTGTAAATCACCATCACGTCGCCGGGGTTGTAGTCGTAAAACTGGTTCTTGATGTGCTTCTCGTAAGTGTCGTTGCGGATAATGCCCAGACCTAGGCCTGCCGTCCGAAAGTACGACACTTCCTCCTTGATCGAGTGATAATAAAGCGTATGACAGTGCCCGGCGCGGGCAAATACGAAGCCACCGTGTTCATAGTCAATGATGTACAGGGCGGCCGTAATGAACGACGACTTTTCCAGACAGTGAATCAGGGCCGTATTGGCCATTGCCATAAAGCGGCTGGGCACCGGAAACTTATCGCGCTCGGTGCGGGCCAGTGGATTTTCCTGCATTAGCGCGTGGAAAATGCCTTTCATCTGGGCCATGTGAAAAGCCGCCGTAACACCTTTCCCCGACACGTCGCCGATGAGAATGGCCAAGCGGCGGCCGGGCAGGTGCAGAAAGTCGTAGAAGTCGCCGCCTACCTCTTTGGCCGCCAGCGCGTGCGAACTGATTTCAAACCAGTTGTCAATCGGTAAGTTCTTCGGAATCAGGCTTTCCTGTACCGACGAGGCAATCTTTAGCTCTTCCTGCACGCGTTCATTCTGGATAGAGCGCGCCACCAGTTGCAGATTCTCAATGCTGAGTACCGTCTGGCTGGTGAAGGTTTGCAGGATGCTCATGTTCTCGCGGTCGAAGCCTTGGCGCTGCTTTTTGAGTAGGTAAAGCGTGCCGTAATTGCGCTTAGTTGCGCGCAATGGCATTACAATGAGCGCTTCGAATTCCAGGCCTAGGGCTCGGAAGCCGCTACTATTATTCAGGTCGTTGTTCAGGTATTCGATCTGACCTAGGTTGTAGTCGGCAAGCAGGTGTCGAATGGCCACAGAGCCTTGTTCGTCAATGTTATAGCGCTGCTGGCACCTAACTCCTTCTTCCTCTTCCACATCGAGCCAGGCTGCGTCGGCCTCCACGGTCTGCACGGCCGAGTCGAAGAGCATGGAATACACCTCTTCCTCCGTCTGGCCGCGTTGGATGAGTTGAGTAAGTCGCTGTAAGCTAAGAATTTCCTCGCGCTTTTGCTCGAAAACACCGGCCGTGGGCAGGTTAAACAGCGTGACCAGCAGTCCCATGATGGTGTAGAACGCGGCAAAGAAAACCGTAAGCAGTAGAAAAGCATGTTGCGGCTCCGGCGCTACCAACTTCGGATCTCGGTCGACGCGTAGGAAGTAGGCTACGAAGATGGTCATGCTCAGCAGGATAGCTCCTTGCAGCATTACCGCCTCCATCTTTTGCCGCCGGCTCAGGTAAGCCACCCATTTTTGGTTGCCACTCAAATACACGCCGAAAAACGCCAGCGCACCCAGCACCGGCAGTGCCACATATAAAGGCAACTGCCAGCTGATGAGCCGGAAAAGCAGCGTGGCACCTAGCAGAACCTCGAACCAGAGCCACTCGCGCCGCAGCCGTTCGGAGGCCCGGAACAAGACTAAAGACCGCCACGCATAGTTCGTGAACGCCAGAAAAACGACGAACAGACCTAGGTTAATCGTGTAAACGATGGCGAAAAACGTACGGTCGGCATTCGGGTGGTTGAACTGCACCAGCCGCTCCAGCAGGTGTAGGCCCACACAGATTGTAGCCAGCAAACCCGGCCCGAGCACCAGACGGCGCAGCAAACCAATAAAATCGGTGCCACGCAATAAGTCAGCCTGGGCACGCTGGAAGCCAAAGGTGGCAGCCACAAAAGCCGCTTGCGCCACTAGCGTTATCCAATCGGGTGGGGTACCAAACCGGCTAGCAGCAGCCGGATTAGCGTGCAGCAGCGTACTAGCGAGCAGCACGATCCAACTCAGCAGCATTAGCGGCAGAAGAGCCGTTTCTAGCTTCTGGCGAATTGTCATGAAGAAAGATAAAGTACAGTTTTTTGCTTGAAAATCCTAAGACAAAAAAGCACAATGGATCGGCAAGATAAGACTTCCTCGTTAAATCGGCTTTATGATGGCTATAACAAGGTTAGTAAACGACGGTTGCGAATAGCTATAGCTAAAAAGTACTTTAGAGAGAGTTATTTCTGCTAAATCAAGCCTTTACGCTGTTTCTGGATGGTATCGGAGTAGGGTATGAGGCTATTGCCAACACAACTAGTAGGTATTTATAACCTAGGATACGTGTTTATACGAGGCAGTCGAGCTAGGTTATGTAATATCAGAAAAATGCAGAATCCTGCCTGCGCAAGCGGCAGGCAGGATTCTGTTGGTAAACGCAACTGCTAGCTCCTTAGCGGCTGCTGTAGTTCGGGGCTTCGCGGGTAATCTGGACGTCGTGGGGGTGGCTTTCGCGCAGGCCGGCGTTGGTAATGCGTACCATGCGGGCTTGTTGGAGCACATCGATGGAAGCGGCGCCGCAGTAACCCATGCCGGCGCGTAGGCCGCCCGCCATTTGGTAGAGAATCTCGCTGACGGCGCCCTTAAACGGCACCCGCCCCACAATGCCTTCGGGCACGAGCTTCTTCACGTCTTCCTCCGCATCTTGGAAGTAACGGTCCTTCGAGCCGTCTTCCATGGCTTCTACCGAGCCCATGCCGCGGTAGGTCTTGTACTTACGGCCTTCGTAGATAATTACTTCGCCGGGCGCTTCTTCGGTACCGGCCAGCATCGAGCCGATCATGATGGAAGAAGCGCCACCTGCCAAGGCCTTCACGGCATCACCGGAGAATTTAATACCGCCGTCGGCAATGAATGGAACGCCGGTGCCTTCTAGGCCGCGAGCCGCTTCCAGCACAGCGGAAAGCTGCGGAACCCCAATGCCCGCGATGATGCGCGTGGTGCAGATGGAGCCAGGGCCCACGCCGACCTTCACGGCGTCGGCGCCGGCATCGGCCAGGGCGCGGGCACCTTCGGCGGTGGCTACGTTGCCGGCAATGACATCCAGGTTAGGAAAAGTTTGCTTGATGTTGCGCACAGCATCCAGCACGCCTTTCGAGTGGCCGTGCGCCGTATCAACGCTTACCACATCGACGCCGGCCTCGACCAGTGCCGCAATGCGGTCCAGTAGATCGTGGGTGACCCCGACAGCGGCGCCGACGCGTAGCCGGCCATACTGGTCTTTGCAGGCATTGGGCGAGCGGCGGCGCTTGCGGATGTCGCGGTAGGTAATCAGGCCGACGAGCCGGCCTTCGGTATCAACGACTGGCAGCTTCTCAACTTTGGAATCTTGCAGAATCTCCTCGGCAACAGCCAGTTCGGTGCCGGCTTCGGCCGTGACGAGCTTGTCTTTGGTCATCACCTCGGCTACCGGGCGCGTCATGTCTTTTTCGAAGCGCAGGTCGCGGTTGGTGAGAATGCCCTTCAGGCGCCGCTCAGTGTCAACAATCGGAATACCCCCGATCTTGTTGTCGCGCATGAGCTGCTTGGCATCACCTAGGGTGGCATGCTCTTCCAAGGTGAAGGGCTCCAGGATCATACCGCTTTCCGAGCGCTTCACGCGGCGGACCTGCTCGGCCTGCGCCCGGATGCTCATGTTCTTGTGAATAATGCCGATGCCACCTTCCTGGGCCATGGCAATTGCCAGCTCCCACTCCGTGACGGTGTCCATCGCTGCCGAGATAAAAGGCAGGTTCAGGCGGATGTTGCGGGTGAGCTGGGTGCTGGTGTCGGCGTCGCGGGGCAGTACCTCCGAATAAGCAGGTAGCAGCAGGACGTCGTCGTAGGTGAGAGCCTCAAAGGCAATTTTGGCGGGCTGGTCGGCCATAGCAACAAGAGTTTAGGTACTTCTTATTGCCGGACAAAGATACGGTGAAAAGTTGGGTTCTGTGTGATTAAGGTTTTGTAAAGGGAAAAGCTAGGTGTGCTAACCTAGGTTTGTCGGCTGACTAACAGGCCTACAGGGCCGAAAGAAAGCGAACGTCATTTCGACTAACGGGAGGAATCTCGCGTGCTGAGGTTGTGGTGCTAATTACCTGATGATTGGATTACCATTGCACGCGAGATTTCTCCCGCTGGTCGAAATGACCGCCTGGGTTCAGTGCTTCTAAAGCGCTCAACCGAAAACCTAGTTCGGGGCAAGGCAGTTGAAGCAGGGTAAGTGCGGCCCGTAGGCTGCCTTGCTTACCTAAATTTCATTTTCCTCATGGCAACAACTTCCAAAGTATGGTTTATAACCGGAGCCTCTACCGGCTTCGGAGAGGCGCTGGCGAGCTTCGTGCTCGATAAAGGCGACCAGGTCGTGGCTACGTTCCGCAAGCTGGAGCAGGCCGAAGTATTCTCCCAGAAAGCCGATGACCGGGCGCACGGCGTGGTGGCCGATGTGACCAACGAGCAGCAGGTAAAAGAAGCCATCCAGACGGCTATCAATGTGTTTGGCCGCATTGATGTGGTGGTGAATAACGCCGGCTACGGCTCGATGGGCAGCATCGAGGAAATCCCGGCCGAGGAAGTACAGCGGCAGTTTGACGTGAACGTATTTGGGCCGCTGCATGTGCTACGGGCCGTTTTGCCGCACCTGCGCCAGCAGAAAAGCGGCCATGTGCTGAACATTACTAGCATCGGCGGGCTGAAAACCTTCCCTGGCGTGGGCGTTTACAACGCCAGCAAGTTTGCCCTGGAAGCTATCGGAGAGAGCCTGGCGCAGCAGGTAGCGCCTCTGGGTATTAAGGTTACGAACATCGAGCCCAGCGGCTTCCGCACGGATTGGGCCGGCCGCTCGGCTACCTTCGCAGACACGGCTATTGAGGACTATCGCGCCACGGTGGGCGAAAACCTGAAAGGCATTCAGAGCTACAGCGGCAAGCAGCCCGGCGACCCAGTGCGTGCGGCGCAAGCCATGTACGATGTAGTAAACCAAGAAAATCCGCCGTTGCACCTGCCCTTGGGTAAAGCCGCCGTGAAAGGCGCCCGCGACAAATTTACGAACCTGCTGAAAGAGCTGGAAGGTGTGGCCGAAATCGGTAACGCGGCTGATTTTCCGGAGGGAGAATAGGCGCTTCGGCTGCTTACTTCAGTAGAAAAGAAGCTTAATTAAGAACGCCGCAGCTACCTAGCTGCGGCGTTCTTAGGTTTTGTAAACCCAAGTAGCAGCCTTGCTTGCTAACCTATAATTTTCTGAAGACCTAGCCTTTTCCTGACGGGAGGAAAGCTGCTTCAACTGTTCAAGAGGGCCGGAAAAGCACGCTGGTTACCTAGGTTCAGCTTGTCCGCGCAAACGCATTTGCCGTATTTGAGGGCGAGCCAACTTACCTTAGCCGTGTATTCGAGCATCAATGATCTTCACGTTCGTTCCTGGGAGGAGCTGCAACATGTGTTGTTTCGCGACACCTGGGACGGGCGCATCGGGCGCTACCGCTCGCCTTTCGTGTACCGGGGGCTGCGTTCGCACACCTACACGCTGAGTACAAGCCTGTCGCGGCTGGGGGGCGATTTCGACCGGCTGGAGCACCACTTGCTGCGTAACTTCCGCAAGTACGCCCGCGGCACCGCCGACTCCGAAACGTCGATCTGGAACTGGATGGCGCTGGCGCAGCACCACGGCCTGCCCACGCGCATGCTCGACTGGACGTATTCGCCCTACGTAGCGCTGCATTTTGCCACCGAAGACCTGAATGCCTACAACGAGGACGGCGTGATTTGGGCCATCAACTACGTGAAAGCGGCCGAAAGCCTACCGGCGCCCCTGCGTGAGGCCATTCGGCAGGAAGGCTCCAATGTGTTTACGCCGGAGCTGCTGGAGCCGGTTTGTCCCACCTTGCGCGACCTGGAGCAGATGCAGCAAGAGCCATTCGTGCTGTTTCTGGAACCACCTTCGCTGGATGAGCGCATCGTGCACCAATATGCGCTGTTTGCTCTCATGTCGACGGCACAGGCTAACCTGCACGACTGGCTGGAAGCCCATCCTACGCTGTACTTCCGCATCATCATTCCGGCTAGCCTGAAATGGGAAGTGCGCGATAAACTCGATCAGGCAAATATCACGGAGCGGGTACTGTTTCCGGGCCTAGGTGGGCTGAGCCGGTGGCTGCACCGCCACTACACTTCGGCGCGGGGCTACTCGGCTGCCACCGATTCGGAGCAAGGGCCAGGCTAGGTTGTAGCGCGAAGCTCCTGCTTCGCGCATCGTTGAACGACTCACACCTAGGTTCGTCACAACGCTTATCGTTCAGCGATACGCGAAGCGCAGGCTGCGCTACGGCTTGTTCTTGCGAAAATCCGGGTTCACCGTTAGGCTGGCTTGCAGGGTATGATTGTACTCAAATACCTGCCCATCGTCGTGCTGCACAATCTGGTAGAGGTAGCCTAGCTCCAGCGAAGTCGCTTTGGTGAACTGATAACCTAGAGCACCATAGAGGCGGTTTTGGTTGAAGATATTCTGCTTCACGTTGGGCCCGTAGCTGATAAACAGGTCGTTGTAGGCAGTGACATATAAGGTGTTAGGCTCATCGTTTTTGCCTTTGATGGGCAGCGTGAGCTGGATACGGTAGCGGCTGCGGTTGGAAATCTTGTACGTGTCGGAGCCGGCATCGCGCAGCCAGCGCTGCTCCTGCCGGAAGCGGTGCATGATACCTAGCTTGCCGTACGTTTCCTCGAGCTGAAGCTGCTGGTAAAAGCGTCGCTCCCACGAACGGCCGGGGTCGGGATAGTCGCCGTAGGGCAGCGAAAGCAAATACACGTAGCCGGCCGTCAGCATCAGCTTTTCGGACGCATGATAGTTAAGCCCAATGCGGTAGAAATACTGCTGCGGGTCGCGCAGACCGTTGGTACGGCGGTACTGAAACTCCGTGTGCAGGCTCCACCGCTCCGCGAAGCGCGCATCCCCGAAATACATCAGCCAGGCGTTGTTGTTTCGGTCACTAATGCGGCCGGTGGTGGCACTTTGCCCGCGCGCAGTCAGGCTTCCCCACGAGATTAGTGTCAGCAGGAGAAGGCGTTTAGCCAAAAAGGTAAAGAATGCACGCATGAGACAAGGCAGTGAACCTAGGTCTACGGCAAGCACGCTTAAATGGCAAAACCTAAGTTTGGTCAACCTAGGTTATTTCAGCCCGTTCTGCCGGCGGGTGCCGCGCATCGGCTCAGCTTCCAAGGGGTTGTCGGGCCAATAGTGTTTGGGGTAGCGGCCGCGCATATCCTTGCGGACCTCGAAGTAGCCGTTGGTCCAGAAGCTGCGCAAGTCCCGCGTCACCTGCACCGGCCGGTGGCCCGGCGAAAGCAGATGCAGCGTGAGCGGCACGCGCCCGCCTCCAACTACAGGCGTATCGAGCAGGCCAAAAACTTCCTGCAAGCGGACCGCTAGCACCGGCGCTGCCGGGTCGGAGTAGTCGAGGGTGATGCGCGAGCCGGTGGGCACCGCAAGCTGGGCAGGCGCCAAGCGGTCCAGCTCCTGCTGCTGGCCCCAGCCGCCCGGCAACCACGCAAGCAGCGCCTGGCGCAGATCAAGGCGGTTTACTTCCACTACTGATTTCAGCCCGCCCAGGTAAGGCCCGAGCCAATCTTCCAGTTGCGCCAGCAGTGCTTCATCCGACACATCCGGCCATTCCGCAGGAGCTAAGGCGTGCAGAAAAGCCAGTCGCTCCCGCACCTGCTGCGCCTCCGGGCTCCACGGCAACCGACCTAGGCCAGCGGCACGCAACCCATCCAAAAGCGCTGCTTCGATGGCCTCGGGCGCAGGATTCGCCAACGGCATTTCGGCAAGGTTGAGTGCACCCAAACGGCGGCGCTTTCGGGCTACCACGCGTCCGGCGGCAGCATCCCAGCTTACGTCCTCACTCACTTCGATGAGGTCGGCAAAGTGCTGGTCCAGCTCGGCGCGGTCGAGCGGGGCGGCCAGCACGGCGCGGGGCAACGCAGGTGGGCCATCGAGGTGAGCCACGGCAAAGAACACATCATCGCGCCCGAAATACTCGGCCGGCAAGCTGGCGCGCTGCCCCGTCACGAGGCGCACCCGTTCCGGCGACTCGCGTTGCGCGAGGCGGTCGGGATAGGCCAGCGCCGCCAGCAAGCCAGCGGCATCCGGTTCGAGCTGCGTTGTCCTGACATCGGCCCGGTGCCGGAGCACGGCCGCTGCCTCGCGCACCCGGTGCAAAGCACCCTGATCGGGCACCAGACCCGGTAGTGGCGAGCGGCCCGTCGCAACGGCTTCCAGGCGCAGGCGCAGATCGGGTGGCGTAGCGGCTCCGTCGGGCAGGCGCAGTAGGTCGCGCTCGGTGAGCAACGCCGCCAACGCGCAGGCCGTAGCGCCGTGGCCCGCCTCTTTCCCGCGAATGACCAAATGCCCCAGCCGCGGCACCAGACCCAGGCCCGCCAGTGTGCGGCCGTGTTCGGTGGGTTTGCCGGAAGGCAGCAAGGCACCTAGCCTCATCAATAAGTCGCGGGCCTGGGCCAAGGCAGCGGCCGGAGTCGCATCGAGCCAGCGCAAAGTACTGGCATCCTGCACACCCCAGAGGGCTAGCTCCAACGCCAGCCCGCTCAGGTCGGCGGTCAGGATTTCGGGGGGCAGGTGGGCCGGGCGGAGCGCGTGTTCGGCCTCGGTCCAGAGGCGGTAGCAGGTGCCGGGACCCAGGCGCCCGGCCCGGCCGCGGCGCTGGTCGGCGGCGGCCTGGCTCACGGGCACGGTTTCGAGCGAGGTGAGGCCGGTGTGCGGCTCGAAGTGAGGCACGCGGGCGTAGCCACCATCCACTACCACCTGCACGCCCTCAATGGTTAAGCTGGTTTCGGCAATGCTGGTGGCCAGCACCACTTTGCGCCGACCAGCTGGCGCGGGGCGCAGCGCGGCATCCTGCTGCTCGGCCGGCAGCTCGCCGTGCAGCACATGCACATCAACGTTATTGGGCAATGAACCTAGCTTTTCCGCCGTGCGGCGCTGGTCGGCCAGGCCAGGCAGAAACACGAGCACGTCGCCGGGGTGCTGGGCCAGGGCTTCGCGCACGATGGCCGGGGTAAGATGCGCGAGCCGCTCGTGAGGGCGGTTGCTGGTGGCGGCCAGTCGGGCTGGGGTCAGGTAGTGCGTTGCCACCGGATGTTGCAAGCCCGCACTGCGCACCACGGGCGCGCCGAGCCAGCTCCCCAGCCGCTCCGCTTCCAGCGTGGCACTCATAATAAGGAGGCGCAGATCGGGCCGCAGTACCGCCTGCGCATCCAGCGCCAAGGCCAAACCTAGGTCGGCTTGCAGACTGCGCTCGTGAAACTCATCGAAGAGCACGGCCGCTACGCCTTCCAGCGCCGGGTCGTCCTGCAACATGCGCGTCAGGATAACTTCCGTGGCGACTTCAATGCGGGTCTTGCTTGAAATCTTGCTTTCCAAGCGCACCCGGTAGCCTACCGTTTGGCCCACCGGCTCGCCCAGCAAACTCGCCATGCGCGCCGCTGCGGCCCGTGCCGCCAACCGCCGTGGCTCCAGCACGATGATGCGACCATTGGCGGGCATCCAGTCGGCTTCCAGCAGCGCCAAGGGCACTACGGTGGTTTTGCCCGCGCCAGGCGGCGCTTGTAGCACCGCGCAGTTGGTGGCACCTAGGGTCGTGAGTAACTCCGGGAGGGCAGCCCGGATGGGAAGGTCGGGGAGTAGCATTCGGTGGGGGAGACAGTCAGCAAAGAGCTGGTTCGCTTATTGTCGTAAGCTTAACAGTGCTCTGGAAATACATTATAGCAAAGTGAAGTTGATGTGCTTTGCCCTATGCTGCGCGAAGTTACAACCTAGGTCCGAAGCCTGCTTGCTTGAAAAACTGACGGTAGGAGTTGCAACCTAGCCCATTGTATAGGGTATATTTGTTAAGTGGCTTACGTAATTGAGCTTGTTAAATGGCTGAACAATCTGATGCGGCTCAGCTGGCAGTAGAGTTGCGCACCGTCGTATTTCGGTTGATTAAAAAGCTGCGCAGTCAATCCTCAGCCCACAGCAAGATTTCGCTTACTGAACGGTCGGTGCTCAAACTGCTCGATCAGCATCCGCAGCTATTGCCCACCGAGCTGGCCGCCCGAGAGAAGGTTACTACTCAGGCGATGTCGCAGATTCTCAGGCACCTGACCGAGTTAGGCTACATCACGCGGCAGGCGCTGGAGGCCGATAAGCGGAAAGTTGGCATTAGCTTATCGGCGGAAGGGCGGGCGTATCTTCAGGAGGTGCGGCATGAAGTGGATGAGTGGCTGGTGAAAGCGTTGCAGGAAACCTGCTCGACCGAGGAGCTGGCGAAGGTGCATCAGGTGCTACCGGCTCTGACGAAGCTGGTTGATGCCGAATAAGACGCGCTGGCCGTTCTTCTTTTAAAATCTCGTATGAATTCAGGTACTTTTCGCGCCTTCCACAGCCGCAATTACCGCTTATTTTTTGCCGGACAGTCGCTTTCCCTTCTGGGTACCTGGATGCAGAAAACGGCAGTCAGCTGGCTGGTGTATTCGCTGACGCATTCTAAGTTTATGCTGGGGGTGAGCGTGTTTGCTACACTGTTCCCGGCGGCCATTTTCTCCTTTTTGGGTGGCGGTGTGGCCGACCGCTACCACCGCTACCGCGTGCTGCTTCTGACGCAAGCTTTGTCGATGGGCCAAGCATTGTTGCTGACGCTGTTGGTTTTCTTTCGACCGGGTGCGGTGTGGGGCATCATTGGTCTGAGTGTGGTGCTGGGTATTATCAATGCCTTTGACGTGCCTGCGCGTCAGTCGCTTGTGCCCGCCTTGGTCGATGACAAGCAAGACCTGCCCAACGCAATAGCGCTGAATTCCTCGATGGTAACGCTGGCCCAGCTGCTAGGGCCGGCTCTGGCGGGCTTCGCCCTGGAAAAGCTAGGTGCCGTGGCTTGCTTTGGCCTGAATGCGCTGAGCTTCGTGGCCGTCATCGGCTCGCTGGTAGCGATGAAGCTGCCCGCTTACGAGGCCAGGCTGCGCACGAAAGGCATGCTGGAGGAATTGCAGGAAGGCCTGCGGTACGTGGCTGCGACACCTGCCGTGCGGCACATCATCGTCATGCTGATGCTCATCAGCTTGTTTGTGCTGCCTTTTACCACGCTGCTGCCGGTGTATGCCAAGGATGTTTTTCATGGCTCGGCCACCACGTTCGGCATGCTGGAAGGAGCCGTGGGGCTAGGTGCTTTCATCGGGGCGTTCTTCCTGGCTTCGCGTGGGCCAAGCGTAGATCTGAAGAAGCTGCTGATGATCAACACCTTTATTCTGGGGGTGGGGCTGATCTTGTTTTCGCACCTAGCTTGGTATGTGCTGGCGCTATTGGCGCTCGTCTTCGGGGCTTTCGGGATGGTAACGCAGCTTACCATCAGCAACACCCTGCTGCAAACTACGGTGCCGCTGGCGCTTCGCGGGCGGGTGCTCAGTCTCTACGTGCTGGCCTACGCGGGCCTGCTGCCGTTGGGTAGTTTGCTCATCAGCGCGGCCTCGCAGCATATCGGTGTGCAGAATACCGTGTTGGGTGCCGGCATTATGGCGATGCTGATTGGCCTGCTGCATATGCGGGCGCTGAATAAACAAAAGCTAGCTCAGTCAACGTCACCGGCGTCTACCAAAAAACTGCCCGAAGTAAGCTTGCCAGAGCAGGCGCCCGCCTAGTACACCGCTACCGTCGGGTCGACGCGTAAGCTCCAGGCGTGAATACCGCCGCGCAGGTTCAGCAAGTTGGTCAGGCCGTGACGATGTTGCAGATACGCCAGCGCCTGCATCGAGCGCACGCCGTGGTGGCAGATGAGCACGGCGGGTTGGTCGGGGTCGATTTCTTCGGCGCGCTGCGCTACCTCCCCGAGCGGTATGAGTTGGCTGCCTTCGATGCGGCAGTAGGCGTACTCCTCCGGCTCGCGCACGTCGATCAGCTGAATAGTTTCTCCCTGCTGGAGCCGGGCGTGAAGGGCTTCGGGCGTGAGTTCAGGAAGCATAAACTGGTGTTTGGAGAAAAAGGAAAAAGAAAGCTAGCTGCAAAAATAAACCATGCCGTCTTAGCTTTGATTTTCCCGGTACGCGCTTACGTCTTTTTCTGTGCTTCAGTCGCTTTATGATTTTTGGATTGCCGCAGCCGGCAGCACGCCGCTCGAGTGGGTGGCGGTGCTTACCGGCGTGGCGTGCGTGTGGCTGGCGGCCCGCGAATCGCTGTGGAATTTTCCGGTGGCCATTGTTAGCTGTGGACTCTACATCATTGTGTACCATGGCGCGCGGCTGTACTCCGACCGCAACTTGCAGGTAGTATTCATTCTGATGAGTTTGTACGGGTGGTACGAATGGCTGTACGGCGGTGCCCGCAACACGGAGCTAAAAGTATCGCGCACCCGTCCGGTGGAGTGGGTGCTGCTGCTGATAGGGGTGGTGCTGTTTACCCTAGGTTTTGGCTACTACCTCCAGCATTATACCGACGATTCGTTGCCGCACTGGGACAGCCTGACCACGGCCATTAGCCTGGCCGCGCAATACCTGATGATGCGCAAACGTCTGGAAAACTGGTGGCTCTGGATTCTGGTAGATGCGCTATACGTGCCTATTCTGTGGCACAAAGAGTTGTACCCGACTAGTGGCCTTTACGCCGTGTACTTGGTGCTGGCTACTTACGGCTACCTGGCCTGGCGCCGCGCCGAGGCGAAAGCCGCGTACGCAGCTAACGAATCGTTAACGACTTCCTAGCATGGTGCGCATCGCTATTACCGGCCCAGAATCTACGGGCAAATCAACGTTGAGCCGACAGCTGGCTGAGCACTACGGCACCACGTGGGCGCCCGAGTACGCCCGTGTGTACCTAGATGCGCACGGCCCAGATTATACCCTTACTGACTTAGAAGAAATTGCCCGTGGTCAGTTAGCGGCCGAAGAAGCCGCTGTAGCCACTGCTCAGCGCATCGTGTTCGTAGATACGGATTTACTGGTCATAAAAATATGGGCGGAACATGCCTTCGGCCACTGCCCCGCGTGGATTCTGCAAAAGCTAGCCCAGCAGCGCCACGACCTGACCTTGCTGCTCAACATCGACCTGCCCTGGGAGCCGGATCCTTTGCGCGAACACCCGCACATGCGCACGTATTTCTACCAGCTTTATCAGCAGGAGCTGCGAAACCTAGGTATTCCTTTTGCCGAAATCAGCGGGACAGGGGAGCAGCGGCTGGCGCGGGCGTGTGAACTGGTAGATAAGCTGCTCGAAAGTTTGTAGCGCGGACTCTATAGTCCGCGTATTGCGTAGTAGAACCTAGCTTTAAGCGTGCAACTGTAGCGCGGACTACAGAGTCCGCGTTACCTTCTTACTTTCACCTCTATGACCTACTCTCTCGAAAACGACCAGTGCCGCGTGAGCGTGCAGGCGCACGGCGCCGAGCTTAGCAGCTTTATCCGCAAAGACCTAGGTGACCTCGAATACATGTGGCAGGCCGACCCGGCCGTGTGGGCACGACACGCGCCGGTGTTGTTTCCTATCGTTGGGCGCTTGCCGCAGGATACGTACCAGCACAATGGCCAGACCTACAAACTATCACAGCACGGCTTCGCCCGCGATGGGGAGTTTACCCTCGCGCAGCAAACCGCCGATACGCTCACCTTCGAACTGCGCGCTGATGAGCAGAGCCGCACCGTATATCCATTCGATTTCGTGCTGCGCATCTCGTATCGGCTGCAAGACACGACACTCGCGGTACGTTGGGAGGTGCAGAACCCGGCCGGCGAAGAGCTGCTGTTCAGTATTGGGGCGCACCCTGCATTCCGGTGCCCGCTGCTGCCCGATGAGCAGTTTGAGGATTACTATTTTGCCTTCGATGCGCCGGAAACCCTGGAGCGGCACCTACTGGAAGGCGGTCTACTCAACGGCCAAACCGAGCCGCTGCTGACCGACACTGCCGAGCTGCCGCTCACGTATGAGCTGTTTGCCCAGGACGCGCTGGTGCTGAAGAAGTTTGATTTCTCGCAGGTCGCCCTGCGCAGCCACCGTTCGGAGCGCGCCGTAAACCTACGCTTTGATGGGTTCCCGTACCTAGGTCTCTGGACGAAAGGGCCGGGCGCGGCGTTCGTGTGCATCGAGCCGTGGCAGGGCATCGCTAGCTCCGTCGGCGACTCCGGCGAACTAGCCGACAAAGAAGGCATTCTGACTCTAGCTTCCGGCCAGACCTTCACGGCCGAGTACACGATAACGGTATCGTAAACAAATCATGCCCTTACCGATTATCATTCGCGTCATTCAGCCCGAAGACACGTACGCGCTGCGTCATTCGGTGCTGTGGCCGGACAAACCGCTGGAGTACGTCAAAATTGCAGAGGACAACGAAGGGCAGCACTTTGGGGCTTTTCACGAAGAACGCCTACTAGGTGTTATCTCGTTGTTTGTGCAAAAGGAAGCTGCCCGATTTCGCAAGTTCGCCGTCGACCCTAAGTATCAGCGGCAAGGCATCGGCTCGGAGCTGCTGACGCGGGTAATGCAGGAAGCCCGGCAGCGCGGGGCCACGACCATTGCCTGCGACGCGCGGCAGGAAGCCACGGGTTTGTACTACAAGTTCGGGATGAAGCCGGTAGGCTCAGTGTTTTACAAAGGCCCGATTGCCTACGTGCGGATGCAGAAAGCACTGCCATAAGCTAGGTACCCGAAAAGCCAAGGGCCCTTACCGCTACTGCTGCCGCCGGAAGGCGAGCAGCAGTAGCGGTAAGGGCCCTTTGATGTGGTTGCCTCGCGACTGTGCTACGACAGCAGCGGCGTGCTGGGGTGCGGTGTTTTGGGGCGTCGGTTGTAGTCGGGTTCCCAATCGTTAATGGGGCGACTGATGCCGGGCGGTAAGTCTAGGTCGGGCAGGCCGTCGTCGAGCGGTTCGCCGCCGTCATCGTCGTTGTCAGGCGAGGGCGGACGCTGGAAACGCCGGCGCGGTACCACCATAAAATAAGCCAGAATGGCAAGTACCACGAGCGTGTAGATTAAGCTGATCATGGCAGGTAAATAGTAGCAGGCGGAACGGTAGGAGTCTCGTGGGCGGCAAAAGGGTAACGGGAGAAGGATGGGAGTTGTTTTCTGTTTCAACCCAAAAAATCCGGCTCCAAATACCTATCCTAAGGTAGATGATTTTCAGACGAAAGTAAAGAGCAAGCCGCCTCAGTTTGGAACTAGCGCCGGTGGGGTCTAGCTTTGCAGGACAATACGAGTTTAGGGGTGCCTGCTGTTTTTGCGCGCAAAAACAACCAGGCTGAGATCATACCCATTGAACCTGATCCGGGTAATGCCGGCGAAGGGAACAAACGATCCGCGAACGTATCTGCCTGCTGCGCCGACCCCTGGCGCTGGGCTCGTTCCACTTTATCAAGTTCTTCTTGAAAAATTTATTGTTTTCGGGCGCGGCGCTGTTGGCGCTGCCGCTTTCGGCGTGGGCGCAAGGACTGGTGTCGGGCTCCGTCACGGATGCTCGCACGGGCGTTGCCCTGCCCGGCGCTACCATTCTGCTGGATGGCGCACCGGCCTCGGCCGCTGCTGATGTGAATGGCTCTTTTACAGTACCTAGCGTGCCCGCTGGCCCACACGAGTTGCGCATCACGTTTATCGGGTATCAAGGTTTAGTCCGGCGCATCGAAGGTCAACCTGCCGCTCAGCAGCTGACCCTAGGTTTGCAACCGAGTGGCGTGCTCACCGGCGAGGCGCTCGTAACAGCCTCCCGCGCCAACGAGCGCACGGCCACGGCCTACACCAACCTCAACCGTCAAGACCTAGCTCAGCGCAACTTCGGCCAGGATTTGCCTTATCTGCTCGACCAGACACCCTCTGTGGTGGTGAACTCCGACGCAGGTGCCGGCGTGGGCTACACCGATATTCGGATTCGGGGCACGAGCAACACAGGCATCAACATGACCATCAACGGGGTGCCGCTGAATGACCCCGAGTCGCACGGCTCCTTCCTGGTGAACCTGCCCGACCTAGCTTCGTCGGTGAACAGCCTGCAAGTGCAGCGCGGCGTGGGCACGAGCCAGAACGGGGGCGCGGCTTTCGGGGCCAGCATCAACATCTCAACCCTGGATGTGCGCCGCGAAGCCTACGCCGAAACCCAGAATACCTACGGCTCTTTCAACACCTGGCGCAACAACGTGTCGTTCGGCACGGGGCTGCTCGGTGGGCACTTCATGGTTGATGGGCGCTTGTCGCGAGTTGCTTCGGATGGCTACATGAACCGGGCTTCGTCGGATCTGAAATCGTATTATTTCTCGGCCGGTTATCAGGCCAAGAATACGCTGCTGAAGTTCATCACCTTCTCTGGCCGCGAAAAAACCTACCAGGCCTGGAACGGCGTGCCCGAACCTGCCATTACCGGTAATCGGGCGTTGTTGCAGAATTATATCGACAACGGCGAGCTGAGCGAGGCTGATGCGGCGCGGGTGCTGCAAGAAGGCCGCCGCTACAGCTACTACACCTACGATAACCAAACCGACAATTACCAGCAGAACCATTACCAGCTGCACCTTTCGCAAGGCCTAGGTCAGGACTGGAACCTAGGTGCCGCCTTGCACCTCACGCGCGGCTTCGGCTACTACGAAAACTACCGCGCTAACCGGCGCTTTTCGGACTACAACCTAGCTAATGTTATCATCGGCGGCGATACTATCACCCGCACCAATTTGGTTGACCGCAAGTGGCTTGATAACTACTTCTACGGCGGCACGTTCGCTCTGAACTACCAGCCCCGCGACAACGACAAGCTTCAGGCCACCATCGGCGGCGCCTGGAATCGGTTCGATAATGACCACTACGGCGAAGTGATCTGGGCGCAGTATGCTTCCAGTGGCGACATCCGCCACCGCTACTACTTCAACGATGCTACCAAAACCGACTACAACGCCTACACCCGCGCCACCTGGCAGGTGCTGCCTAAGCTAGGCGTGTACGGCGACGTGCAGGTGCGCCACATCACCTACAACATCGATGGTATTGAGGATGATCAGAACGACGTGACGACCCGCGCCCGCTACACGTTCTTCAACCCCAAAGCTGGCGCCACTTTCGCCCTGTCCGAAGGGCAGCAGCTCTACGCCAGCTTCGCCGTGGGCCAGCGCGAACCCATCCGCTCCGACTTCACCGACCGCCCCGCCGGCGACCAAACCGCCAAAGCCGAGCGCCTGAATGACTTCGAGGGCGGCTACCGCCTCAACATGCCCAATGCGAATTTGTTAGGTCAGCGTGCGGCGTTGCGCCTGGAAGCCAACTACTTCTACATGCACTACCGCAACCAGCTGGTAGCTACCGGCCAGCTGAACGACGTGGGCACCGCCTTGCGCACCAACGTGGCGCGTAGCTACCGCGCCGGCCTGGAACTAACCGGTTTTGCTTCCGCCAACGACAAAATCAGCCTGAGCAGCACCATCACAGTAAGCCGCAACCGCATCCTAGGTTATCGTGATGTAACGTATGACATCGACTATAATCCTGTGGTAGCTGAGGCGCGCACCTCTACCATTTCGTACTCGCCTTCGGTGATATCGGCGCATACGCTCGAAGGTCAGCCGCTGAAGGGTTTGCGGGTGGCACTGCTTTATAAAACGGTTAGTCGCCAGTACCTTGATAATTCCGCCAGCTACGAGCGCCGCATCAAGCCCTATCAGGTGATGGACTTTCGGGTGCGTTACTCGATTCATCCCACGTTCGTGAAGGAGATTGAGCTAGGTTTGCTGGTGAATAACGTGCTGAGCCGTAAATATGTAGCCAACGGCTACACCTACAGCTACCTAGGTGCCAGTGGCAGCCTCGACACGTTCAACTGGTATTTCCCCCAAGCCACCCGCAACGTGCTGGCTTCGGTAGGAGTGAAGTTCTAAGACGAGAAGCAACACAAACCAGTCTGTCATCCTGACGAAGGAAGGACCTACTGCCAGTTGAACGAGTTGTTATGATGGTCGTTCAACTGGCAGCAGGTCCTTCCTTCGTCAGGATGACAGACGTTTTTATTCCCGCCTGTTTCTACCTAGCTCTGGTAACTTCCTATCTTTGAAAACCACCCCTAATTGAATTCGCTATGTCTTCCCAAGCTGATATCCTTTCCACGAACGCCAAAGCGCACAGTGCGCAGCGCGGCTCGACCAACGCCGCCGGCTTCACCGATTATTTTGACCTCGATGGCCTGCTGACCGAGGAGCACAAGCTCATCCGCCAGAGCATGCGCGACTTCGTGAGAAAGGAGATTTCACCCAATATCGAGCAATGGGCACAAGAGGCGCATTTCCCCTCGGAAATCGTGCGGAAGTTTGGTGAAGTAGGCGCCTTCGGACCAACCATCCCGACGGAGTACGGCGGCGGTGGCCTCGACTATATTAGCTACGGCCTCATCATGCAGGAAATTGAGCGTGGCGACTCCGGCATGCGCTCTACGGCTTCGGTGCAAGGCTCCTTAGTGATGTTCCCAATCTACCAATACGGCTCGGAGGAACAACGCCGCAAGTTCCTGCCCAAGCTAGCTTCGGGCGAGTGGCTAGGTTGCTTCGGCCTCACCGAACCCGACCACGGCTCCAACCCCGGTGGCATGGTCACCAAACTAGAAGACAAAGGCGATTATTACTTGCTAAACGGCGCCAAGCTCTGGATTTCGAACTCACCCGAGTGCCAAGTGGCCGTGGTGTGGGCCAAGAATGAGGAAGGCCGGATCAAAGGGGTCATTGTGGAGCGCGGCATGGAGGGGTTCACCACGCCCGAAATCCATAACAAATGGAGCCTGCGCGCCAGCACTACCGGCGAGCTGGTCTTCGACAACGTGCGCATTCCCAAAGAGAACGTGCTGCCCAACGTGGAAGGGCTGCGCGGCCCGCTTTCCTGCTTGGATTCGGCCCGCTTCGGTATTGCCTGGGGTGCCATCGGGGCCGCCATCGACTGCTACGAATCGGCGCTGAAGTACTCGTTGCAGCGGGAGCAGTTCGGCAAGCCCATTGCCAGCTACCAGCTTCAGCAGCGTAAGCTAGCCGAAATGATTACCGAAATCACGAAGGCGCAACTCATGGCCTGGCGCCTAGGCACCTTGAAAAACGAAGGCAAAGCCACCACCGCCCAGATCAGCATGGCTAAGCGCAACTCGGTAGCTATGGCGCTAGAAGTAGCCCGCGAAGCCCGCCAGATTCACGGCGGCATGGGAATCACCGGCGAATACCCCATCATGCGCCACATGATGAACCTGGAATCGGTGATTACCTACGAGGGCACACACGATATTCACCTGCTGATTACGGGGGCGGATATTACGGGCATTCAGGCATTTAAGTAAGATTATCAAAGTAGTAAAAGAAGGCTGCTCCAAGTACATGGGGCAGCCTTTTTGATTTCTTGATTATGAGAGTTTATTCCCTCTGCTTGCTACTATTTCTGCTACATAATGCTAGCCGATGCCTAGGACAGCAAGTACCTGAGAAGCTGATTTATCAATTAGCAGAATCAGTTTTGGACGAAAACCGGCAAGAGGCAATAAGCTTCTTACAACAACAGACACAAGGGCGGATTTACCTGGGGAATAAAATTTACACACCTGAGGACACAGTAGCTGCAACTCAGCTCTTGTTGGATCACTGCTACCTAAGCAACAACATGTATCCAATGGTGGATTCTGTTAAGCGAGGCAGTAAATCAAACCATGCCTTATTGCTCAAGTACTTTTCGGCCACTGACCTAGCTTACATGCGCCGGCAACTGCCAAGCGTAGCAAAGTTTGAGTTTGAACAAACAAAACTTCACTTGCCAGAAGTAAAAGTACTGCCGTTTGATACACTTACTGCCTTCCGTGAGCGTGTGAGCAAGCAGTTAGGAATATTAGCAGATATCCTTACAGAATACCGAGTAGAAGATACATTGTTAAAGCGATATGGCAGCAGGAACCTATACGGTATGTTCTGTCCTCTGTTATCGAGAAATCACAAACGTGCTATCATCCGTGTCTTCTGGCCTGGAGGGCATGAAGAGTTGCGCGTTTACAGAAGAGAAGGCAACTCATGGCGCAAGGCGGCAGTGCTGTCACGTATCTACCACGACTAACCTGTTGATTGCTGTACCTATATTAGCCCATTCATTTCCTAACCACTCTTTCCACGCGTTGCTATGGCCGCTGCGTCTCCTGCTTCCTCTGCGCCCCTTGTTCTGCTCGAAAGCCTCATTGCGGGTACCTCGCACCGTGAGGGCCTGAAGCCCTACGAGCCAAATCTGCAAGTAGGCCAAGCTTTGACTTTAGTCCGTGAAGCCGATAGCACCTACGACGATTGGGCCGTGCGCGTGTACACCGCCGATGCCGACGCCATGTGGCTCGGCTACCTGCCCGAAGGCCGCAACGAAACCATTGCCCGCTTGCTCGATGCGGGGTATAAGCTAGGTGGCCGCCTCACCCACAAAGCTTGGGAAGATGAATGGCTGTATCTGGAGATGGAAGTGCTGTTGATGGCAGAGTAGGGGCGGGTAAAGCAGACGAACCTAGGTCTGTTAGGATAGTTGTTGGTAGCTGGCATATTGTTATTGCTCAGCTATATAACCCCAAAAAGCTGTACCTCTTCCGTTGCCCTGGCGTACGGGTTTGTCGTATACCCTAGCTCCACCAACCACCCTACGAGCTATGGCAACCAACGAGCAGCAACCCGACCACGAAAATGCCGAATCGCGCCGCCAGGAGCGCCGTGCGCAAGGCAATCAGGACTACCACGAAACACCCGAGTCGCGTATTCAGCCCGACCGCAACGACCCGCGCCCGCACCACGAGCGCACTCGCGAGGGCGACCCTACCCAGGACTTTAGCACCACCGGCGACGATGGTACTTCCGACGGCGTAGCTACCGTCGTGACGGGCTCCGGGGGCAATAACAACGGCCCTGGCGGCGCAGTAGGTGACAAAACCGACAGTCCCAGCGACGACGGTACCCTCGGTGGCGGCCAAAGCAAGCAGCCACACCTGCACACGCCAAGCGCCCAATCGTCGCACCAAGCCGAGAGTGGCCCACGTGGCGACCACGGCCAGAGCGGCCACAAAGGAAGCCGCAGCGGCAATCAGGAATAAAACCTAGGTTTTTAGTACCACCCGACTTGGTCGTTAGTCGATCAGGCCGGGTGTTTTCCTACTTGCTCCCCTTAAATCAGCTTCGCAATGTCACTCAACTTTGAAGACTATCAGCGCGATGCCAACAATTGGCTGAAAGTAGTAGCCCGGCACCTCGTGATGGAGCGGGAGCAGGCCGGCCGCATTTTTCGGGCGGTTTTGCACGCCCTGCGCGACCGGATTCCGGCAGAAGAAGCAGTGCACCTAGGTGCGCAGCTACCCATTATCTGGAAAGGAATCTACTTCGAAGGGTTCAAAATCCGGCCCGTTCCGATCAACATCCGGAACCGGCAGGAGTGGCTGGACTTTATCCGCACCTATGACAACCGCGCCAACGTGCTGGACTTTCCGTCGGATGAAGAAGCACAAAAGGCTTTTTCCAGCGTGATGCACGCCTTGCAGGAGTTGATGGATGAGGGGCAATACAATCACCTGCACCACATGCTCCACGACTCTATTAAAGAACTGATTGAGCCACAGAGAACGTAGTGGCCGCTTGGACCTCACCCCCGGCCCCTCTCCTCAGGAGAGGGGAGCCTGACATCAAGAGGCAATTCCAAAGTCGCTGTTCACAATGGCCCCCCTCTCCTGAGGAGAGGGGTCGGGGGTGAGGTTCTCACCGCAGCTCGTCAAACGCATACTGGGCATTGCTCCAGAATTCGTCTAGAGCCATAATCCGCGGCTTAAAAAAAGAAATCAGTTGCGGCCAGTCGTCGCGGCTGAAAAGGTTGACGGGTTTGAGGGCTTGGTAGATGCGCGCCAGCGGCTGGCCGTTGGCATCCAGCGCTTCCGGCTCCCATTGCCAGGTCTCGCCCAGGGTTTCGTGCAACAGGGTTCTCAACGCCAGAAACTGCTCAAAGAACAGCGCCCGAATGTCTGCATCCGGGTGCGTCAGCTCGATGCCGATGGTAGCGCGCCGCCCATCGGCCTGCATCCGAAAATAGACGTGCTTAAGCCCGGTTTTGTAGTTGATCCAGTTGGTCGGTATGCCTTCGGCGGAAGGCACCGGGGCCATATACTGGCCGAATGTCGTCCAGAAGGCTTGGCGGAGTTGCGAAACTTCGGCTTTGCTATACATATGATTCAGCTTAAAGTTCCGGCCAATTCCGCTACCTCCTGGCGGGCAATCTGCACCGACGGCTCCTGCCCGAATTCCTGCTCAACCCAGCGCGTGAAACCCACTACTAAGCCGGCTACTGCTTGTCGGCTGCTGCCGGTGGTCTGGTTCGGCGTCGTTGCGGTTGTCGGGAAGGCGGCTTCCATACCTAGGGTGCCCAGCACATCCGACACAAACGCCAGCGCGCAAACGTGCATGGCCTGGTAAAGCAATACCAGCTCCGGCAAGCTAAGCTCCAGACGATCAGTCTGATGAATAGCAGCAAGGCGCGCACTCATGGCTTCCGTGGCTGCCACAGACAACGCCGCAAGACGTGGCAGCGCTTGCAGAAAAGGATGACTGGATTTGGTGTGGCGAAGCTCCTGCACGAGGAGCAGAGCGAGCCGCAGCATCTGCAAGCGGCCTTCGTCAAAACCTAGGGTCACGACGGCGGGTAGCGCCGGCCGGAGCGTTTCGGCGTTTTGCTCAAACAGCGTCCGGAGCTGCTGCGCACGGCGGTGCAGGGGCGCCAGTGCGGCCGCGCCGCTAGGTCCGGCAAGGTGCTGCTCAAGCGCCTGTTGCAGTTGTGCGCTAAGCACCTCGCAATACTCCTGTAAGGTTCGGAGCTGCGCGGTATCTATCTGCATCTGCTGCTGTACGAACGCCAGCACGGGCGTTGCCAACGGACTTTCCAGACAAAGTCGCCCCACCACCACAAAATCGAAGAGGCGCAAGGGGCGCTCGGTGAGTACGTGCTGTAACCCAGGTGTCGAGTCGATGGCATTGAGGGTGGCTACCGCTGCTGCATCCAAGCCGGTAAGGGCTGTTACCTGCTGCGGCACCGGCCCCGCCGAATGGCTGAACAGATGCGTGCACGCCATACCAAGCAATGATAAGCACGGCGCCAGACGCGAATAAGCATCGGCGGGAAGCTGCTGGAGCGAAGCGCCCGGAGTATCTGCGAAAAACATGGGCGCAAAGGTCGGAAAACGAGCTGCAAAGAACGAAGCCGCCGGATAAATGTTGGGCGTATGTCATTCCGAGCAGCGCGAGGAATCTGAATTGATCAACCTAGGTCTTAACTCAGATTCCTTACTTGGCTCGGAATGATATACAAATTAGCTAAATAGATTAGTAAAATGCTTCTGCCTTGCACTCGCTCGTATATTTTTGCTAAAAAACAGGAGCTTTTTACTAGGCAAAAGCGTTACCTTTATCCAACGCCTTATTTGAATATAGACTCATGCGCGAACCTTTTCTGACTGGCGGCGACGACCATATGAATCCCTCCGACAAGGAGATTGACAAGGCGCTCCGCCCGCTAAGCTTTGATGATTTTGCGGGCCAGGCCAAGATCGTAGATAACCTGAAGGTGTTCGTAGCGGCGGCCAAGCAGCGCGGCGATGCCCTCGACCACGTCCTGCTGCACGGGCCTCCCGGTCTGGGCAAAACCACTCTGTCTCACATCATTGCCAACGAGCTAGGTGCCGGTATCAAGATGACCAGCGGTCCGGTGCTGGATAAGCCCTCGGACCTGGCCGGTCTGCTGACCAACCTCGATCCGCACGACGTGCTGTTCATCGACGAGATTCACCGCCTGAACCCGGTGGTGGAAGAGTACCTGTACTCGGCCATGGAGGACTACCGCATCGACATCATGCTCGATTCGGGCCCAAATGCGCGCTCGGTGCAGATCAACCTGAGCCCCTTCACGCTGATTGGCGCTACCACGCGCTCCGGCTTGCTGACTTCGCCGCTGCGGGCACGCTTCGGCATCAATGCCCGCCTGGAGTACTACGATTCCAAACTGCTCACCGACATCGTACTGCGCTCGTCCGAAATCCTAGGTACGCCCATTTATGAGGATGCTGCCTTCGAAATTGCGCGCCGCTCGCGCGGTACGCCGCGTATTGCCAACAACCTGCTGCGCCGTACCCGCGACTTCGCCCAGATTCGCGGCACCGGCACCATTACCGTCGAAATTGCGCAGTTTGCCCTCAATGCCCTCGACGTCGACCACCACGGCCTCGACGACATGGACAAGCGCATCCTGAGCACCATCATCGACAAGTTCAAAGGTGGTCCGGTGGGCATCAGCACCATTGCCACGGCCTGCGGCGAAGAAGCCGAAACCATCGAGGAAGTGTACGAGCCGTTCCTGATTCAGGAAGGCTACATCAAGCGCACTTCCCGCGGCCGCGAAGCTACGGAAGCCGCTTACCTGCACCTAGGTAAGCAGATGCCGCAACACCTGCGCGGCAATACAGCTACTGGGGAGTTGTTTAGTTAATAATTTATTTTTGGTCGTTTTTGCAAGCGGCGGAAAGCAGTATTTTGAGCTGCTTTCCGCCGCTTTTGTTTATTTGGTAGCATAACGCTACTCGGTTGTAAAGAGACAAAATTGGGTTAAGCGTGTCAAGCATATTACTTTGGGAAAGATGGTCCTACTCCGTGGCATTTCTTTATTTAACATTCTTTTTAAAGTGAAAAACATATTTACTTTATTTCTTGCTCTCTTTTATCTAACAACTACTGCTCAAAAGTTGGGAATTTCTCCCCAGGTTCTTACTTCCAGGCAAATAGCTAGCTTGTTGCCCGAAGTTGTTCGTAAGACACTGAATATAACCTTCCCAATTTTTAGAGTTTACAAGTACGTTGATAATGACGGACATCATTATTGCATATTGACCGAAAGCAAAGATGAAATAGCCACGGACAAAGACACGCTAAATCATAAGATTAGAGCTGTAAGCCTTAAGGCTGATAATAGCTCATTTGTTAAAAATTGGGAGATTAATGATAATATTATTAAAAATGAGAATGATGAAACGTCTATCTGGTTTTGGACAAAATACACCGATTTTAAGGACTACGACGGTGATGGTTTAGTTGACCCAATCATTGTTTATGGAACTTCTGCTTTGAACGGTTACGACGATGGACGAATAAAAATTTTGATTTATCACAAAGGGCGAAAGGTGGCCATCAGACACCAGAATGGAGTGCTGGACTTGGCAAGAGAAACACAGGTTGACAAAGCATTTTATGATTTGCCAATTTCTTTGCAAACGTCAGTCAAACAAAAAATGGAGTTGATGAGGAAAAATGGTCAGGCCATTTTTCCTGCGGGCTGGCAAGTGGCTATGAAGAACAAGAAGACCAGCTTCAACGAACGACAGTGAGAGCCCAAGCTGGAGATGCTCAGCACAAAACTAGTATCGGAAGAAGCTAACGGGCTCGCTAAGTCCCCGGCAATAGCACCTAGGTAGTAGCAACCGACAATTTCACGTCTGTTCTGGAACGCTCCGCCGCTTCCGGGGCGTTCCGGCTTTTTAGACGTACTTCGTATGCGTCTAGTGAATACAATTACAATGCTCCCCACCGCTCACTATACTGTCTTTATTAAGCGCCGCGCCGCGGAGCTAGGTTTTATGTACTGCGGCATCTCGAAGGCGGAGTTTTTGGAGGAGGAAGCGCCGCGGCTGGAAAGCTGGCTCAACCAGAACATGCACGGCAAGATGGCCTACATGGCCAACCACTTCGACAAGCGCCTCGACCCAAGACTACTTGTCGACGGCGCTAAATCCGTTATTTCGCTGCTGCTCAACTACTACCCGCCTGAGGAAGACCAGCAGCCAGACGACACGCTGAAAATCAGTAAGTACGCCTACGGCAAGGATTATCACTTTGTCATCAAAGACAAGCTGAAGACGCTGCTGGCCGATATGCAGGCCGAAATCGGCGAAGTCGGGGGGCGGGTATTCGTTGATTCGGCGCCGGTGATGGATAAGGTGTGGGCTAAGAAAAGCGGCCTAGGTTGGGTGGGCAAAAACTCCAACCTGATCCGGCCGGGCACGGGCAGCTTCTTCTTCATCGCCGAGCTGATCGTGGACGTGGAGCTGGACTACGACGGCCCCATCAAGGACTACTGCGGCACCTGCACCAAGTGCATGGACGCCTGCCCCACCGATGCCATTTCGGCGCCGTACGTGGTAGATGGCAGCAAGTGCATCAGCTACTTCACCATCGAACTGAAAGACCAGATTCCGACGGAGGTAGACGGCAAGCTAGGTAACTGGGTTTTCGGCTGCGACATCTGCCAGGATGTGTGCCCCTGGAACCGCTTCGCCAAGGCGCATAATGAGCCACAGTTTCAGCCGCACCCGGCGCTGAAAAACCTAGGTCGGAGGGACTGGCAGGAAATTACGCACGAGCTGTTTTCGGAGCTGTTTCGGCAGTCGGCGGTGAAGCGCACGGGCTATGCGGGCCTCACGCGCAACATTCGCTTTGTAGCAGGAACGGAGTAAGTTTGTCATGCCGAGCAGCACGGGAATCTGAGCTTATACCTAGGTTGTTACTCAGATTCCTCGCGCTGCTCGGAATGACAGGGATGTAAACAAGAAGCGGCTGCAACAGATGTTGCGGCCGCTTCTTGTTAAGTAAATAGTTAAGATAAAAGCTAGGTCTTAAGCCAGCTGGGCAAACACCCGGTTGAGGATGCGCCGGTAGCTTTTGGCAAACTGCTCATAGCACCAGGCTTTAAACTGGTGCAGCTCGTCGGGAACGAGCTGGCGCAAAGCTTTGCGTAACTCCTTCTCAAACAACATTTTATCAAAGCTCACTTTTACGAGGATGGTCTTCGCATATTCCAACATCTCAGCAATTTGTTTTCAGGTGGGTGGGTAGATTCGGGGTGGAACGACTAGTATACGTAAGTTCTGAAAAAAAGAAGATAAGTATCAATTGAGGAGCTTAAATATTTTAAGGTTCGACTGTTGCTAATTAATTGATAAGGAAACGGATACAAGTAACACAAATAAGAAAGGCGGCCCAATAGGCCGCCTTTCTTATTGCTAACAAAGATGTTTGCTTAAGCAAACAGGCTTTGTCCAAGCGTAGTGTTCGAGCGGAACATACGTCCAATGGCTTTTACCGTATCAGCATCCAGCGGCTCATCGAAGGCTTCGGTAGCGGCGGCAGTGGTAATCGTCTGGTTCATTGGCGGCGTGGTGTTCGTTTGCACGTTTACACCAGCTTGCATGATGTTGCTCTCAGCCGGGAAGTCGGTAGCTGGGTTGCCGGCATTGTATACCGGTGCTGTAACAGCTGGTACCGGACCACCATTTTCGTTGCCGGATATCCAGCTTTTGGGCTTGCTTTGATCCGTCGTGCTGCCAGCAGCAGTCAGGCCACCGCGCCGCACCATACGAACGTGCGACGAATGACGAGCTTCCACCGAGTGAATATTCAGGGCTGCCTGTAGGATGTCCTTGTTGCTCATCAGTTTCGGAGCGCCGCCTTTGTAGGCTCGCATGCCCGTGTCGACGAACGACTGCGCAGTAGCGTAGAAGTTAGCTGTACTAGCAAAAGGGTTCGGCAGCTTACCACCAGCGGTATAATCAAAAGCAGCAGCAGGAACGTCGTTGCCGCCGTTGAAGGCCTGAGTGCCTAGCACCTGCTTCAGCGCCGCAATGTGCCCGATTTCATCATCGCGAATGATAGCAATTGCTGCCGCGTCACTACCTAGGTTAAGGCTAGTTGTTGCTAAAGCTGTCTGATAGAAGTTGCGCTCCAGATACTCCAGCTGCAAAGCTAGGTTTAGGGTAGCAACGATATCAGCGTTCAAGCCGCTGGTTTGGCCGTAAGCCTTCTGGAACATTGCGCTGAGCAAGCCCGGCAGCGTAGCCGCTGTTACTTTCTTGCCTAGGCCTGACATATGCTTGAACACGCGGCGGCGGGTATCAAACCGCTCGTAAACCTCAGGGTCTACTTTTTCGATATCGGAGATTATTTTAAACAGATCCATGTGGAGAAGCGAAATAAGTTTTGAGGATTACGACCGACTACTTGAAGCTATTAGCACTCAGCTTCGAGCCAGGGGCTAGGTAAAGGTTAGCAGATTCGAGCACCTGCGCCGGCGTCTTCGATTTTTCCTGGCGAGCAGTCGCGCTGGTCAGGCTGAAGTCGACTACATCATCGCCCACGAAGGTGTTGAGCGAAATCAAGTCGCGGATGAGCGCCGCGTGGCGTGCTTCTACCGATACAATCTTGCCAGCCAATACCAGGTTCTTTGGATCTTCGATGTAGCGGCCGGCGCCATTATAGGCAGCCACACCTAGGTCCTCAAACGCCTTGGCGTAGTTGAGCACGCTGGCGCGGTCCCCAAAGTTGATAGCTGAGAAATCCGGGGTAAGCCCCTGAATAGCGTTGTTTCCCAAGGCTGTTTTGAAGAAATCAGCGTGGATTTTCTCGTGCAACGCTATATCCAAGAAAATTTGCTTTTCGGCAGCGTTGGTGTTGGCACTCGTGTAGTAGCCTCCTGTCAGTACCTGGGTGTAGAACGCCGCTTCGAGCTGCTCCAGGGCGTAGGCATAATTCAGGATACCGGTGTCGCCGGAGCCTACATCGATCAGGTTCGGGTCGTTGCTGTTGTTGTCGTCATCGTCGCAGCCGGCCAGCAGCAGGGCGGTGGCGCCGGCGGTAGCACCGGCGTACATGAAGAAAGAACGGCGCTTGATGGGTACAAAAAGTGGTTTCGCAACCTCCGCTTCCTCCCTAGTGGGTTGGGTGATTTTGGACATGAGTAACGTTTTTGAGTGGCTAATAATGAGGGACAAAGTAAATGGCTGGTTAACAGGCCTTCAGCTGCTGGTACACCCAAAGAAGGGTCAGGTTAGGATCGTGTGAGTTGCTTACGACAGCTCGTGTACAATGTTGGTATTGCCTGAGCTTCCAAAAAGAGTGCAACTGTTTAGGTTAAAATCATAAATGTAGCCCTGTCAGCTACATACGGGGCAAAAATGCCGAAAACCAACTTGAAAGCTGGACCTCAGCACAAGCACCTAGGCTAAAATCATGTACGTTAACCCATTTGCTCAGCCACCGGAAAGTGGTTGGCAGGTAGAAATGAACTGCCCACAATTAGGTTACGGAGTATAGAAAGCCACGGATTGCGATGGCTGTAAAAAACTTGTTTTATATAACTTTTATACTATTTCAATACTTGGTTTAGTTTCCGTCGGCTAAAAGCTGACCCGATGTTGTCAGAGGCCTTTTTTGCTAGCTTTGGCCTTGTCAATTTTTTCGTCATGCCGCAGCTGTCGCGCTTTCTTTTTCTGCTTGGGCTAATGTGGGCGCTGATGCAGGCTTCGCTGGCAGTAGCGCAACCGACAGCTGCTACTGCGGAGGCCGACATTGTGCTTGGCCCCACGGCGTTTGCCCTGAGTGAGTACTACACCATCAGCTTTCGGTTGCGCGGGGCACCGCTGGAACGCTACTCGGCTTTTCCGGACCTGGAGGGTTTTAAAAAAAGCGGTAAATCGAGCACCACTACCACGCGCATCGTCAACGGCCGCACCTCCGTCGAGCTGACTATCACGCAGCGCTACGCCGCCTACGCTGAGGGCGAATACGTGGTGAAACCGTTCAGCATGACCATCAACGGCCTGACAGTGCGCTCGGCGGGCGCTACCCTGAAAGTTGGTCCGCAGGTAGCGGCGCCGCAGCCAAGTGCCGGCGCGCTACAGGGCGTGGGCTCGCTGGATCAGCTCTTCGGCAAACCTAGGCCGCAGGACTACGTGGAGCCGAAAGACAACGCGTTTTTGCTGCTATTGCCCGACAAAACTTCCGTATTTGTGGGCGAAGGTGTGCACGTAGGCTTGTATTTCTACCTGACTGCCGCCGACCAAGGCCTGTTGAACTTCTACAACTTCGCTACGCAATTGCCGGTCATTCTGCGGCAGCTGCGCCAGCGCACGGCCTGGGAAGAACCATTTGATGAACAGGAGATTGTGCCGGAAAATGTGACGATGGGCGGCAAGGCTTACCTGCGCTACCGCCTATATGAAGCTGAATATTACCCGCTAAATACAGAGCCGCTGACGTTTCCGGAAGTGTCGTTGCAGATGGTGAAGTACCGGCTGGCCAAAAATCCGGCAGAAGGCTTGGACAACCGCATGGAGGGCTACAAAACCTACCACACCAACGTGCGCACCATTGCGGTGCGGCCGTTGCCGCCGCACCCGTTGCGCGACCAGGTACCCGTGGGTGACTACCGCTTGCGCGAGTCCATTGACCGCACGGCTTTCCGCACGGGGCAGGCATTTACCTACACTTTTTCGGTGGAAGGCGAAGGCAACCTGGCGGCTGTGAGCGGACCTGGCTTGGCTGCTCGACCTAGCCTTGAGCTTTATGGCCCCGATGTGCAGCAGGAGCTAACCCGCCAGGGCGGCCGCGTGGGCGGGCGCAAGAGCTTCCGCTACCAGCTGGTGGCCCAGCGCCCCGGCACGCTGCCGCTCGACAGCCTTTTTACCTTAGTCGTGTTTAACCCAACGACGGTCCGCTACGATACCCTGCGTGCCGAGATAGTGCCCGACGTGCGCGGGCCGGTCCGCACCGCGTCTACTTTCAGCCTGCGCCCCGATGACCCGTTCTATACCGAAGCTCTAGCCTCGGCCGATGCCACTTTGCAACCGATTGATGAGTACCACGATGTGCGCCGCTACGCCAACCTAGTTCTAATCGTATTGCTGGTCGTAGCGCTGGTTGGCTGGTGGTGGCAGCCGAAACAATGAGCAATTAGTAATGAGCAATGAACAGTGAGTGACGGACGCTTTAACCTAGGTCGAAGGAGGGCGGCGCTGTCGCGGATGCTTTTACCTTTGCTTACCAGTGCAATTGCTCACTGCTCATTGTTCATTGCTCATTTTCTATAAAGAATGTCTAGTTCTTTCGGTACACTGTTGCGCATCACCACCTTTGGCGAGTCTCACGGGGTAGGTATTGGGGTTATTGTGGATGGTTGCCCGGCCGGTTTGCCGCTGACGGTCAGCGAGATTCAGGCGGCGCTCGACCGGCGGCGGCCCGGCCAGTCGGATCTGACGACGCCCCGCAAGGAAGCCGATCAGGTGGAGGTGCTATCGGGGGTGTTCCGCGACGAAACTACGGGCACGCCGATCAGCCTGCTCATTCGCAATCAGGACCAGGCCAGCCACGATTACTCCCACATCGAGCACGCGTACCGGCCTTCGCACGCCGATTACACCTACGACGTGAAGTACGGTCGCCGCGACTACCGCGGTGGCGGGCGCAGCTCGGCCCGGGAAACAGCGGCGCGCGTGGCGGCAGGCGTCGTGGCGGGCAAGCTGCTGGCCCACTACGGCATCCGGACGCAGAGCTACGTTTCGCAGGTGGGCGCCATTGCCGTGCCGGTGGGCTACGAGCAGCTCGACCTAGGTTTGATCGACAGCAACCCCGTGCGCTGCCCGCACCCTGAAACTGCCGAGCGCATGGCTGAGCTCATTCGCCAGACCCGCGACCGGCACGATACCGTAGGCGGCCTCGTGACAGGTGTGGTGCAGGGCGTGCCGGCGGGCCTGGGCGAGCCGGTGTTCGACAAGCTCCACGCCGAGCTAGGGAAAGCCATGCTGAGCATCAATGCCGTGAAAGGCTTCGAGTACGGCTCAGGTTTTGCGGGCACGCTGCTGTTTGGCTCCGAGCACAACGACACGTTTTATACCGACGAAAACGGCGCCGTACGCACGCGCACCAACCATTCGGGCGGTATTCAGGGCGGCATCAGCAACGGCCAGGATATTTACTTCCGGGTGGCGTTCAAACCGGTAGCAACCATTCTACAGCCGCAAGCCACCATCAACGACCAAGGCGAGGAAATCAGCCTCGCGGGCCGCGGCCGCCACGACCCCTGCGTGCTGCCCCGCGCCGTGCCCATCGTGGATGCCATGACCAACCTGGTGGTAGCTGACATGCTGCTGCGGGCCCGTGCTAACAAAGTATAGCGTTTCGTCAGAACGTCATTCCGAGCCCAGCGAGGAATCTCGCGTGCTGTCATTGTAATGGCGAATCCTGATGATTGAAGTTGCCATGGCACGCGAGATGTCTCCTGCTGGTCGACATGACGTTCAAGCTCAGCACGCGAGATTCCTCTTTTGCTACTCCGCCGCTATCCAGCTATAATGGCCTAGGATCCGGGGCTGCGCGGCTAGGTTTACGTCTGGGCGAACTAAAGGCTTCGGCGGCCGATGATTCAACTGCACCCACGAATCGGCGTACACGGCCACGGGCGTGATGCCGCGCCGGGCGTATTCAGCGGCCAGAAAATGGGCAAACTGGAGAATGGCATCTGGTTGGGCGAGAAGCTTGCGGCATTGGCGCGGCGTGAGATAAGTGCTTGGGTGCACGATGCCTACGCGCCCATCCGGGCAGCGCACCCGGTAGCTCAAGCCTCCCGATTTGGTGCGCAACATCATGTGCCACGCGAAATGATGCCCTTCCTCCGTTCAATGCACGCTGCCAGGGTAAAGAAAGTGGCGCAGCGGCACCAGCAATTGAATTAACGCATAAGCGGCCAGTCCCGCGGCCAGCGCCCCGGTGCGCGCCAAGTTGCGAAGACCTAGGTTTAGTTGAGGGTTTTCTGCCGCGGGTACGTGCCGCGCAAACCATTGTCGTACGCGCCCAATGGCAACGTGCCGGGGCCAGGATGGCGGAAAGAAAACAGCGGCCGTCATCATCAGCGAAAACCACGGAAACGTACCTAGGCCAAAGATGATGACGTTGGAAAGGTGAAAAACCAAGGCTGCTCCGAATGCCCACGGCCGCGTGCGACGCCACAGCAGCGCCGGCACCACCAGCAAGTCGAAAGCCAGGCCGGCGTAGCTCATCAGAGGCGGGAGCCAAGGCTGTGCCAACAGCGGCCCCACGACGGGGCGGGTGCTTTTGGCTTGTAGCCACAGCACGAGCGGCGAATTCGTGAGCCAGTCGGTATTTAGCTTGGCCAGGCCGGCGTAAGCATACACCACGCCGAGCTGAAAGAGCAGAACCAGTCGCGTCCAGGCGGGCACGGTAGCCGCGTAGCCAACCCGGCCGGCTCGTACATCAGCGGAGGCCGCCCGATGCGCGGGCATAAAAAACAGCCACCCTGCCACCAGGCAATAAAGGTAGAAGTGGTTGATGTAGCGCGTTTGCTCGACCAGAAACAGCCACGTATACCCGAGCCACAACGCCGCGGCGCTCAGTCGGTAGCGCCAGCCCGCTGCTACACCTAGCCCCCCGAGTATCGCCAGGATATGCAGCGCGTACATGCCCGCGGGTGGTGGCACGGGTAGCCATTGCGTGAACAAATAGGAAAAGTGAAACTGCGGTTCCGTGTATTCGCGGCTGTAACCTAGGGCAAGGCTGCCCGCCTCTTCCAGCGCCAGCAGCCACCCGGCCCCAATCCGAAAGAAGACGAGCCAGGCAATATCAATCGGGCGAAACAGCGAAGTGGTGAGGCGGCGTAGCACGGAAGCAAAATACTTGTAGTGCTTTTAGCGCAAAATACAGGACCTAGGTTAGCGCCGGGCTTGGACGTTTTGCTCCTGCTTTTACGCAGTGCCAAATGCTGAATAAGGTGCAACAGCTACAGGATACTTCTTCGTGCCCACGGCGCTTTAAAGTACTTGGACATCAATTGGATACGATTAATCTTAAACTCGACATAAGATTAGTTATATTTTTTATGTATACCTTTATATTGAAGCAATTTGTGTGCAATGTGAATCCGACGCCATGTATCGTCTTTCTAGTCCCTGATGCTGTCGTGATTTTTTAGCTGCTTTTTATTCCCACACATTCTTGGACTCCTCTACATCCCGCTTAATGCAGGTCGGGTGGCGGGATGCACTTGCTTTTAGAAACGAGTAGAAGCTCATCTGAAAATTGATTTCGAATAGCACACCATTCCTCAACTCTCTCCTTAGTTCATGAAGCACAAACTTTTACTTATTCTGATTTTTCTGGCGTTAACGGGTGGGCAGCTGCTGCTGGCTCAAGCGCCGCCTAGTGGCTTTTCCTCCGTGACCATCTCAGAAGGCTGGAATGAAGCAGTTGGCCTTGCGTTCAATCAAAGCGGCAGCCACATGTTTGTTTGGGAAAGGCCCGGCAAAGTTTGGGTCGCAGGCAACGGACAGCGCCAACTGCTGCTCGACATCAGCGAGGAAGTAGGAGCTTGGCGGGATTTTGGGCTGCTCGGTTTTGCCTTGCACCCACAGTTCGAGACGAATGGCTATTTCTACGTGCTGTACACGGTCGACCGGCATCATCTGCTGAACTATGGCACCAGCAGCTATAATCCGCAGTACGACGAGTACTACAACGCGACCATCAACCGCGTAACGCGCTATACGGCAATAAGAAACGAAAGTAGCTACACGGTTAACCCAGCCAGCCGCAAAGTCTTGCTCGGTGCCACAAAGGAAACGGGTATTCCAGTGTTGCACATGAGCCACGGACCCGGTAGCCTGGTATTTGGTACCGACGGAAGTCTGTTTGTTTCTTGCGGCGATGGCGCCAGTTATGAAAGCGCCGATGTGGGTAGCGCTTCCGAATCGTACTTTACTCAGGCACTGGCCGATGGCATTATTCCGCCCGAGCAGAACGTAGGAGCGCTGCGTGCGCAGCAATTAGAAAGCTACAACGGGAAAGTTCTGCGCATCGATCCGGAAACCGGGAATGGTATTGTCAATAACCCCTTTTACCGACCTAGCTTTCCAGGTGCTGCGCAGTCTAAAGTATGGGCGTTGGGGTTGCGAAATCCCTTCCGAATAGCGCTCAAACCCGGCTCGGGAAGTGCCACCGACCCAGGTGTGCTCTACATCGGCGATGTGGGTTTTGATACGTGGGAAGAGGTTAACATCGCCGTGCGGCCAGGGATGAACTTTGGCTGGCCGCTGTTTGAGGGCCTGACCAAGCAGGAGCTTTACTGGCCGAAGAAAACAGGCAACCCGTATACGCCGACCGGAATAGCAGGCTGCGCTCAGTCGTACTTCTACTTTCAGGACTTGATTCAGCAGGAAACTCCTACGGGCTCGGCGACCTTCTCCAATCCGTGTGCAACGAATCAGGCTGTTCCGGCGGGCATCACCACCTTTGTGCACAGCCGCCCCAGCATCGATTGGCGGCACCTGCCTATGGGCCCTGCCCGAACCGGTACGTTCACCGGAGGGATAGCCAGTGAAATTAATATAGGCGCGCCAGGCTCGCCGGTTGCCGGAGCGCAGTTTGGCGGCAGCTCCGGAATGGTAGGAGGCTTTTACACTCATTCCAGCTTCCCGGCCGAGTACCGGAACACCTGCTTTTTTGGGGATTATGCCAGTGGCTGGATTCGCAGTCTGAGCACTGATGCCAGCAATAAGCCCGTAGCAGTGCGCAATTTCATCAATGATGGTGCGGTGGTAGTAGCTATGGCAACCCACCCAACCGACGGCGGACTTTACTACGTTAATTTCTGGCCGTCCGAGATCAGGAAGGTGGTGTACAATGCCCCCGTGAACACTGCGCCGGTGGCAATAGCCACCGCCGATAAAACCTATGGTAATGGTCCGCTGACGGTGCAGTTTACCGGTAATAGTTCGCGCGACCCGGATGGGGAGACGCTAATGTACCTGTGGAATTTTGGGGATGGTACTACCAGTTCATTAGCCAACCCGGCGCACACGTTTCCAGGCGGTTCTCCCACCAACTATACCGTTACGCTGATGGTGAAGGACAATGCCAGTAGCGCACAGACTTCGTTGGTTATTTCGGCTAACAACACGCCTCCGCGCGTTACAATTACCAGTCTAAGCGACGGTGCGAAATATCCGTTGACAAGCACAACTAATTATCCGTTGCGGGCTGCTGTAGCCGATCAAGAGCAAAGCAGTGGTCAGCTTTCCTACCAGTGGCAAACCAGCCTGCACCACGACGACCATGTGCATCCGGACCCGGTCATTACATCGCCGGAAGCCACGACGACCATTTCCCCATTAGGCTGTGGCACCGAAGTATACTACTACCAGGTTCGGCTCACCGTGACGGACGACCTAGGTCTGGCCACCACCCAGGACGTAAAGCTTTACCCCGATTGCAGTTCAACGAACCTGCGCACCCCGGAAAACCCGGTTAATACCGTAGCGGGTTTGGATTACAAGTACTACGAAGGCTTCTGGGAGGCTGTACCTGGCTTCGGTACGCTCACACCGCTGAAGACCGGCACCACCACGACTTTCGAGCTGACACCGCAGCAGCGGGACTACGGATTTTCTTTCCAGTTCACGGGCTACATCACGGTGCCTGCTGATGGGCAGTACACCTTCTCCACCAACTCCGACGACGGCTCCCTGCTCTACATTGGCTCGACGTTGGTGGTGAATAACGACGGCTCGCACGACAGCCAGGAACGCAACGGCACCATCGGCCTGAAAGCCGGCACGCACGCCTTCATGGTCGCATACCTGCAAGGCTACGGCAGCCAGAACCTACAAGTCAGCTACGCGGGACCTAGCTTTAGCAAGACCAGCATTCCCGCTACTGCCTTGCGGCGTGTGGCGAGTACTACGCCGCTCAGCAATCTGCGTACGCCGGAGAACCCTACTGGCACGGTAGCTGGGCTCGACTATAAGTACTATGAGGGTTCGTGGAACACCTTACCCAATTTCGCGGCACTCACACCTACGAAAAGTGGGACGGTAGCAACCCCAAGTCTGACCGTAGCGGAGCGGGAAAATGCCTACGCCCTACAGTACACGGGCTATATAACAGTGCCCGCTGACGGGCAATACACTTTCTATACGAACTCCGACGATGGCTCGCGCCTGTACATTGGCTCAACCTTAGTAGTTGATAATGACGGACTGCACGGCGACCAAGAGCTGAATGGCACTGTTGGCCTACAAGCCGGTACACACGCCTTTACGGTTACCTTCTTCGAAAATGACGGTGGACAAACCTTGCAGGTGAGCTACGCCGGACCAGGCGTCGGTAAGCAGATTGTGCCGGCTTCGGCTTATAAGCGTGCCGCAGGTGCTACACCGCCCAGCAATCTGCGTACGCCGGAAAACCCTACTGGCACGGTAGCCGGCCTCGACTATAAGTATTACGAAGGGTACTGGAATGCTTTGCCTAATTTCAGTGCGCTTACACCCGCGAAATCGGGCACGATTGCAATACCTGGCTTGGTAGCGGCGGAGCGGGAAAATGCCTACGCCTTGCAGTACACGGGCTACATTACGGTGCCCGCTGACGGGCAATACACCTTCTACACCAACTCCGATGATGGCTCGCGCCTGTACATCGGCTCCACGCTAGTAGTCGATAATGATGGACTGCACGGCAGCCGAGAATTAAACGGTACCATTGGCCTACAAGCTGGCACACATGCCTTTACGGTTGCCTTCTTCGAAAATGATGGCGGACAGATTTTGGAGGTGAGCTACGCCGGACCAAGCGTCGGTAAGCAGATTGTGCCGGCTTCGGCTTATAAGCGTGCCGCAGGTGCTACACCGCCCAGCAATCTGCGTACGCCTGAGAATCCGGCTAATACCGTAGCCGGCCTCGATTATAAGTACTATGAAGGTTTCTGGGATGTGCTGCCCAGCTTCACTAGTCTGGCTCCACTGAAAAGTAATTCTACTGCGCTCATGGACCTAGGTGCGCGCCAGCGGGATTATGGTTACGCTTTTCAATATACCGGCTACGTGAGCGTGCCGACAGATGGACAGTACACGTTCTTTACCAGCTCCGATGATGGCTCACAGCTCTACATCGGCTCGACGCTGGTGGTCGACAACAATGGCTCGCACGACACCCGAGAAGCCAGCGGCGCCATTGGTCTACAAGCGGGCACGCACGCCTTCACCGTTACGTATTTCCAGAATGGAGGTGGGCAAAATCTTGCTGTTCATTATCAGGGACCTAGCTTGGTCAAACAGGCTATTCCTGCTTCAGCGTTGCGCCGTGTAGTAAACGGAGCAGCCAGGGCCTCTGCTGCTGTTGCGCTGCCAGCTTCGATTTCCGAACGGAAAACGCACTCGATGTTAGAAGTTTATCCGAATCCGCTGACGGAACGCGGGACGATTCACTTCCGCGCGCAGAAGGATGGTCCGGCGCAGGTGTACTTGTACAATGAGTTAGGCGCGCTTATCTCAACTATCTACCAGGAAAACGTAGTGAGTGGGCAGGAATATTATTTGCCGCTCTCCACCGAACATCTTTCCACTGGCGTGTACCTCTGCCGCCTGATCAGCAATGGCAGAGCCGAAAACATGCGCATCACCATTGTCCGGTAAGTGCGTCGAGTAATGTGCCGGCACTAAAACGGTGGCTGAGCCGGGCTTAGTCATCGTTCTAGTGTTGTATGCGTAAGAATCCGAGTATTTGCTTTCAGTACGGATCTTATTGTCATCACTGAAATACACTCCTCTAAAAACGGCAAACCCCTCCTTAGCAACTGCCAAAGAGGGGAGAAATAGGTGTGTAGAGCGTTGCTACAATGTTACATAAAATCTCTGAAAAGCACTAAATAAAACATATAAAATTTTTAATATATGGCAAGCACAAGGCGCTGTAAAACCTAGGTCCTACACCAAAAAATCGTGGAGTTGCGTAGCTTTGCAACTTCTTGTCCGCTGCGATGTTTAGGTACTAACGCGGCGCTCCAGTAACGTTGATTCTCGCGTTTAACTTTGTCTTTTTACGTCTGCTGACTATGGCCGAACATACCATTTCTCCCGCCGCACCGGTGTCTATCTACGCCGAGGCTAGCCCGAACCCCGAATCCATGAAATTCGTGCTCAACACCACGCTGCTCAGCGACGGTGTGAGCGTAGATTATCCGAACGTGGAGGCTGCCGCCAACTCGCCTCTGGCTCAGGAGCTGTTCAACTTCGACTACGTGGGCCGCGTGTTTATCGCCGCCAACTTCGTCACCATCACCAAAACCACCGACTTGCAGTGGACGCACCTCATCCCGGAGCTGCGCACCTTCCTGAAGTCGTACGTGGAAGCCGGTGGGCCGATCTTTACCGTTGACCCAGCCGCCGAGCAGAAAGCCGCGCAGGAAGCTGCTGCCGGCAATAGCTCGGAGCAGGACCAGCAAACCAGCCAGAAAATCATCGACCTGCTCGATAACTACGTGCGCCCCGCCGTGGAGCAGGACGGTGGCAACATCACCTTCCGCAGCTACCAGGACGGCATCGTGACGGTGAACCTGCAAGGCTCGTGCTCGGGCTGCCCCTCGGCTACCGTGACCTTGAAATCGGGCATTGAAAACCTGCTCAAGCGCATGGTGCCGGAAGTGAAAGAAGTTATTGCCGAAGGCGTAACCGCTTATTAGCAGTTTGCCATTTCGAGTGAAGCCAGGGATGACATAAAACCTAGGTTTTCTCAAATCCAAAAAGGCCTGACTGAAACAGTCAGGCTTTTTTAATGGACAAACGGAGAAGACACATGTCCTGAAGCAAGCAAAAGCTAGGTACTACTCATTCCTTGCTCCTGAGGGTGAAGACGCGTGAGATGTTGAAGCCGAAGTAGATGTCGCCTTTGGTCCAGCGGCCAGTAGTTTGGGGGATGAAGAACTTCTCGATCATGCCCTGGCTGTTGGTGAAGTGCAGCTGAAAGACGTGGCCGCCTGTCTCGATGTCGAAGCCCAGAGCCAACGAGTTGCGGAACTCGTCGGCGGTGTTGCCAGGCAGCAGGTAGTAGTATTCGGCGGTGAGCGCCACGCGCTTGGTCAGCTTCTGGCGACCGGCAATACCGAGGGCATACACATCATTTTGCTGGGCCCGCGTATTCACGAAGTTACGGTGCACAAGCGTGGGCATGAGCTGCAACGACAGCGCCGGGCTGAACTTGCGGGCAATCAGGGCCTGGTAGGTGTAGGTCAGGCGCGAATGGTCCGGCCGGTCTTCACCCGTGAACTTCAAGCTGGTAAGCGCCGAGCTGGCAAATAGCGTAACGGAAACCGGTACGGCCCGCGGGCCGGTACTTTGGCGCAGAGCCCGGTATTTCAGGAAACCATCATAGGTTTTTTCCAGCGAGCTGCGGCCCACACCAACGGTCAGTCGGTCGTTGAGGCCGTATTCCAGACCTAGCCGGATGGTGGCCTGGTCGAGCCCGAAGAAGTTGTAGGCACCACTGTTGAGCGTACCGAAGCGGTGCGAAATCAGGAACACCATCGTGCCTGCGCCCGGCGTTTCCACCGATTGACCGTTGATCACGCGGGTGCCTTTGAAGGTGGCCTGCACGTATTCGGCGCGGGCGCTGTCGGTAGCCTGTTGTTCCAGGGTTTTCAGCAGGTCATCTTGGGCTCTGGCTTCCGTCTGTGCGAGGAGCAGGGCCATGGTCAGGAGTCCACTTCCTGCCAAACTGGTAAAGCGTCGTGTCATGGGCGTAAAAAGCTAGGGTTGAGCAACGGTAATGACCGGCTTGCATAGCAGCGACACGCTCACTTCCACTGTTTTGGCGATATTCTCACGCACCAGCGCCGGAATCTCAATGTTGTAGTCGGCGGGCGCTACCACAAACTTCGACTTCGCTATGAGCTGGTTATCTTTCAATTCTAAAGTGCCCGGCACCCGGATGTGGCGCTTCACTCCGTGGATGGTCAGGTCGCCTTCCACCTGCACCGGCTGCGGACCTGCCTTACGCACTACATCAGGTTGAAAGCTCACGACTTTGCCGGCAAACGTAGCCCGCGGAAACTTGTCGGATTCCACGTAGTTTTCGTTGAAGTGCTCCTGCATCAGGCTGCGCTTGAACTGAAAACTTTTCATCGGCACCGTGAAAGCCATCTGCCCGCTGGTCATGTCGAATACGGCACCTACCTGATTGCTATTGGCGGCAATGTCTTCCAGCGGTGTACTTGAAAAGAACGTAACTACGCCCGACGGGGTCGTGTATTTGCTCTGTGCGCTGGCTAGATTCCAGCTCAGCAACGACAAGGCGACGAGAAAATACTTCATGATCAGAGGAGACTAGATTAGTTGTTGGGAGCTCCGGCGTCAATCCACTTTTGAATGCGGGCGATTTCACAATCGCCTAGCTTTGCACCATTTAAGGGCATAGGCTTGTAGCCCGTGGCGTGCGTGATGGCGCCCATCAGGCGGCCACTGTCGGCGTGGCGCTTCACCTGGGTGTAATCGACCAGGTTCACGTTGGCGGCTGGCGCGCTGGCGTTATGGCAGCCGCGGCAGTTTGCCAGGATGGGGGAAATAGTCGCCGTGTAGGTCACGCTGCTCACGTCGCAGGTGGGCGTGGGTTCCGGGTCGGGGTCCGGGGCATGGTCTTCTGCGTTGTCGTAGGTGCAGTTGCTGAGCCAGCCCAGGCTCAGCAACAACACAAGAGAAAATCGGAGGCGCATAGAATTAAAGAGATTGGTGAATAGAAAAGCTAGGTTGCAAGCCGTTAAGGATTAGCCACATACCACGGATCTTGGCCGGTTTTCACGCCCTGTCCTTCCACCTTGCCGCGCGTCGTGCCGTCGGGCGTGTAGTAGTAGATGGGTAAGCCTTTGTAGGTGGTATGCTGGCGGCTCGTGCCACTGGGGCCATCGATGCGGGTAATAGCGCCGAAGTCGGAGGACTTGAGCGAGGAAGGTAGCACGAGCTTGTCGGTGTAGAACACCGGCCAAGCCGCGATACAGCCACCCGTACAGTTGGTGGGCAACGTGTTGGGCAAGCGAGTATCGCGGTCGAAGATGTAAAGCGTACGCGCCTGTGGGTCAACCAGAAAGTTCTGCGTAGTCGTTTGATTCGTGCTCTTGTCCAGCACCGAAGCCGTGGCAACCATCACGGTATAGTCGGGCTTCACTACAAACCACGTTTTGTTGGCAACCTGGTCACCCAGGGTTTCGCCGGGCTTTTCGCGCACGTTCTGGCCGGCGCTGTTGGCGGGCGCGTAGTAGTAGAGCGGCCAGCTGCGGTAAGTGGTTTGCAGGCTGCCATCGGTGCGGGTGATGGTGGCAAAATCCGCAGCATTCAGGCCATCACCCAGCGTCAGATCGGCCGAGTAAAAGACGGGCCACACGGCGGCGCAGCCGCCGGTGCAGGCGCTGGTGCCGGCCACATCGCGGGTAAAATAATAAAGCGTATTGCCTTGGCCGTCGGTGAGGATATTGCCGAAGGCGGCAGTGTTGGTCAGCTTAACGGAAAACAGTTCTTCGGGCTCCTGCGGATTGTCATCATCGCAGGCAACAGTGAGCAATAGCAGGGCGCTGAGCACAAAAGCTAGGTGCCGGGTAATAACGGCATAGAAAGGTTTGAGCATGGTTCGTGGAGGGGTAAGATGCTGGTAGTGAAATAGATCAGGCATTCGGAAGCCGTGCAGGGTAGCACACGCCGGGTCCGGCGGGCGCAAAAGGCGTCCGAAGAAAGGCAGCCTCGTCGCGAGCGAGACCAGCAACAGCAGGAGGGGAGAAGCCTAGGTGTGGCAGGCTAGGGCGCTACGGCCCGGTGGGTCGGCAGAAAGCCGTATTTGAGCGAGAATAGAAGGCCCGCGCTGCTCAGGCGCACTTTGCCAGCTCCGATGTTGCCCAAAGGCAGCTTCAAGAACGGCTCAGCCTGCAACGACCAACGGTTGCTCAGCTGGCGTTCGGCGCCGGCGGCTAGGTTTACCATGCCGAATGCGTAGTTGGAACCGTTTTCCACGCACGCGGCAGCGGTGTTGGTCTGCCCGTTGAGTTGGTAATCGTAATTGTAACGCTCATTGCGCATGAGCAGCGAGTTCATACCAGCACTGACAAAGAAGGTGTAAGTCGGGCGATTGATAAAGTCGTAACGCAGATCAATGGGTAATTCCGTAACACGGCAGTTGCCGTTTACTTCATAATTGCCTGGGTACCAGCCCCAATTAGGCTGCGGGGTGTAGTCGCTGCTGGCGGCGCCGTAGCGCTTCACGCTCCGGATCAGGCTGGCGCGCACCCGTAGCCGGTTCGTCAGCCGGTATTCCAGACTCAGACCTAGGTCGCCGCCAATGCGGGCCGTGTGAAAGTCACGAACGGCGCTAAGAGAAGGTGCGCCTATGGCGCTGATCAGCAACCGGTAAGCGGGTTGAGCATGCTCCTTCTTTCTAGTAGAGTCGGTGGCTGCTTCGGGCGTATTTGCTTTTTGCGTGGTCGTATCCTGCGCCAGCGTAGTAGGCTGAGCAGTAGGTACATCAGACGGAGTTACTGCTTTTGGTGTTGTGGGCTCCGCAACGGCTGCCGCGGTTTCCATCGTTGGCACCTCAGCCACCGAGCTAGGTTCTTCTCCGGCACCCAGGCTGGCTTTCTCTTTTTTCGCAGTTGGGGCTAGGTAGGCTTCATGTTTGGAAGTCCGGGGCGTTTTGGCTACTGCTGCGCGGTGTAGTTTGGGCGCGAGTAGCAAAGCGGATGTAGAATGGCTTGCCGGAAATGCAGGTTGATTCGTGGTTGAGCGCAGAGTTGAAGCTGCTGAAGAAGTCGTTGAAGTAGCTGTAGTCGGCTCAGTTGAGGATTGTTGAGGTTTAGAAAGCCTTGCCGTTGCGCTTGCAGTAGCAGCGGCTGAAGATGACTTGGCAGCAGACCTAGGTGCCGTGCCGACTGTTACGGTCGAATGCTTTTCTACTGACCCTGACTGCAGTTTTTCAGAGGTAACAACTATTGCCTGCTTCCGCTCATGCCCCGCTGCTTCAGCATCTGACCGATGACGCCAGCTAATCTGCCACACAATTAAAGCTAGGCCGACCAGCACAAGCTCAATGGCAAACAGCTTGGCTATTTTCCGGCGCAGCAACCGGTGTAGCGTGTCCTCGTTCAGCTTGTCTTCCATGCGCGCCCAGGCTCCCAGATGGACCTCATCCGGATATGTCTCGGCGCCGCGCCGAAACAGCGCATCTAGCTCCTCATCCGACATTTCCGGCGTACGCATGGTGTTTAGTTTTTTTTAACAGGTCTTTCAGGTAAACCCTGGCTTTGAATAAGTTGGATTTAGAAGTTCCCACCGAAATCCGGAGCTGCTCGGCAATTTCTTCGTGCGTGAAGCCATCCAGCGCGTAGAGGTTGAACACGGCCCGGTAGGCGGGCGGCAGCAGGTAAATCAGCCGCAGCAGCTCCTCAAATGACAGCTCGTCCAGCGGCGACGTGCCCGCATCGGGGTACGACACGGCCACGTCGTCGAGGCTTTGCTGAAACGCGTGTTTCTCCGCCGCCCGGAAGTGGTCGATGGCTGTGTGCACCATGATGCGCTTCAGCCACCCGCGAAACGAGCCTTCCACGTCCTGGTGCTGCGTGTCGTCGAAGCGGTTCAGGTCCCGGAAAATTTTCAGAAAGCCGTCGTTTACGGTTTCCATCACCTGCTCCCGGTCGCGTACGTAGCGCAGGCAAATACTCAACGCGTAGCCATAGTACAGCGCATATAGCTGCCGCTGACTTTCCCGTTGCGCACGACGGCACCCCGCTAGCAGGGCAAGGCATCTTTCGCGAGTGTGGTCGAGTTGAGACACGGGCTTCGGAGGTTACATCTGACAACTCGGAAGGCTTTGAAAAAGGGTTGCCTGTAGCGAAGAAAAAAGTAGCTAATTTTTCGGAAGAATGTAAGAACGCGCCACGGCGCGTTCGTCGCCTGCATACTTACTGGCTGCTACCTAGCCTACCTAGGTGGCGCGTTCCTACCGCAAACGGCACAAAAAAGCCCGCCTGGCTACTAGGCGGGCTTTTTTGGAATTGAAAAACCTAGGTCTTACTTCACTGCCGTCGACAGCTTGGGCGCTTCGGCGTCGGTGATAGTAGTGCTAGCTGTCGTGCCCCGCTCACGCGCTTCCTTGCGACCGTAGGTGTCGAGGATGATCGGCGTAGCGATGAACAGCGACGAATACGTGCCGAAGATGATACCGATGAGCATCGAGAACGAGAACGAACGCAACGTTTCACCACCGAAGATGTAGAGTACGAGCACGACCAGGAACACGGTCGTGAACGTAATCATGGTGCGGGAGAACGTGCTGTTCAGCGCCGGGTTCACCACCTGCGCAAACGTCAGGTTGGGGTTTTCGCGCAGATACTCACGAATACGGTCGTAGATAACCACCGTGTCGTTCATCGACAGACCGATAACCGTCAGCACAGCGGCCACGAATACCTGGTCCATTTCGTAGTTCAAACCAAACAGACGGGCAATCGGGAAGGCCGCAATTACCAGCAGCGCATCGTGGAACAGCGCAATAACCGCCGCCATCGAGTACTGCCACTTTTCGAAGCGGAACAATACGTACACGAAGATGCCAAGCAGTGTGAGAGCCAGGCTCAACACGGAAGTCTTCTTGATGTCGTCGGCGATGGTAGCGCCTACTTTCGAGGTGCTGCGGATCTGCGGGTTGTCGGCGCCGTACTGCTTCAGGCCGGTTAGCAGGGCTTGCTCAACTTGCTTGTCAGCCGTTACGCTTTCATCCTCAGCCAGGTAGCCGGTTGTGATGCGCAGGCGGTTCGGCGCACCGAAGGTTTTTACCTCTGTGCCAGCACCTTTGAAGTCATCAGCCAACGACTCGCGTACGTCAGACGCAACTTCAGCTTTGTTGAAATCGACTACGTAGCTGCGGCCGCCGCGGAAGTCGACACCTAGGTTCGGGCCACCTTGCACGGCCATCAGCACGAAGCCGAGCACGATAACGGCTGCCGAGAAGACGTAAGCAATCTTGCGCTTGCCTACGATATCGAAGTTCAGGTTCTGGAACAGACCGCGCGAAAGCGGCGTGCTGAACGAGATGCTCGTGGTTTCCTTGCCCTTCGTGAGCCACTCAATGATGAGGCGCGACACGTACACGGCCGACAGGAATGAGGTCAGAACGCCAATACCTAGGGTGATGGCGAAGCTCTGCACCGGACCCGTACCGAAGAAGCCCAGGATAATGGCGATAAGCATCGTCGTCACGTTTGAGTCGAAGATGGCGGTGAAGGCGCGGGCATAACCCTTGTTGATGGCGTCTTTCACACCTAGGCCGTGGTTCAACTCTTCCCGGATACGCTCGAAGATCAACACGTTAGCATCCACCGACATGCCGATGGTGAGCACCATACCGGCAATGCCCGGCAGCGTGAGAGCCGTGCCAAACTGCGCCAGCACACCCAGAATCAGGAACATGTTGAACAACAGCGCCACGTCGGCCACCAGACCAGCTTTGCCATAATACAAAGCCATGAAGATCATGATGATAACCAGACCAGCCAACGAAGAATACAACCCCTGGTTGATGGCTTCCTGGCCCAGCGACGGACCAACTACGGCTTCTTCCACAATGCGGGTAGGAGCGGGTAGCTTACCGGCTTTCAGTACGTTAGCCAGGTCTTGCGCTTCTTCAATAGAGAAGCTACCCGAGATGCTGGAGTTGCCGCCGGCAATTTCCGACTGCACGTTAGGAGCTGAATACACGTTGTCATCAAGCACAATGGCGATTTGACGGCCAATGTTGGCGCCGGTCAGCTTCTGCCACTTATGGGCACCGCTCGGGTTCATCTGCATCGAAACCTCCGGGCGACCACCTTGGTCGTAGTCCTGGCGGGCGTCACTCACTACTTCGCCACCCATGGGGGCAGCACCTTCGCGGCTCTTGCGAATCGCATAAAGCTCCAGATATTCCTGGCCTTCCATCACCTTAGGCTTCACGTCCCACAGGAACGTCAGGTTCGGAGGCAACACGGCGCGGGCTTCCTGGCTGGCCATCAGAGCATTCACGCGGGCGGTGTCGCGCACGTTGGCACCTAGGGTGCCGGGCATCGTGAACAGGCGAGCCAAAGGGCTGCCTTGCTTGTTAGCAGCGGCGGTTGCTTTGGCAGCCGAGTCTTTCGGTGCTTTCTTCGAAAGCTGGCTAGCCAGCGAAGTTGAGTCGCCCGTTGCAGCCGTAGCGTTGGTAGTGTCGGTTGCTGTCGTAGCAGCAGTAGTGCCGGTTGTCTTTTCAGAAGCTTCTTTGGCAGTCAGCGCTTGGTCGAGCTGGGCCAGGAAGGGGCCGAACTCGTCTTGGCGCCATACTTCCCAGAACTCCAGTTTAGCCTGGCCTTGGAGCAGCTTGCGCACGCGGTCAGGGTTGTCGACACCGGGCAGCTCGATCTGGATGCGGCCGGTGCCTTTCACGCGCTGAATGTTGGGCTGATTTACCCCGAACTTGTCGACGCGGGTGCGCAGAATGTTGAAGGAGCGGTCGATAGCTTCTTCCACTTCCTTATCGATAGCACCAATTACTTTCGCGTTCGTTGAGTTGATGTCGATGCCCCGGCTCTTGTTGGTTGTGTTAGCGAAGATGCGCGCTAGCTTGCCGTCAGGCGATACGCTGCTGTAAGCCTGGGCAAACAGCGCCGTGAAAGGCGTCGAAGGGTTCGACTTCTGAAGGTCTTGCGCTTTCGTCAGAGCCGTGTTAAATGCCGGGTCTTTCGAGTTGCCCGACATAGCGCGCACGATTTCCACCGGCGAAACTTCCAGCGTTACGTGCATACCGCCTTTCAGGTCAAGACCTAGGCCTAGCTCACTCTGCCGTACGTCGCGGTAGGTATAGGAGCCGAACACGGGCGCCCGCCATACCGAATCGAGGTAGTGCTGACGCAGGCGCTCGTCGAGCTTGCCGTTGCGCGTGCCATACACCACGGCCTTTTGCTGCACCCCGCGCGAGACGAAGGTGAAGGTGAGGAAGTAAATGCACAACACCGACACAATGAGGGTGAGGGCAATAATAAGTCCTTTATTACGCATTAGTTAGTAAGGTTTTTTGATGTGCTAAGGGGGTTAAGATGCTGATGTGCCGGGATAATGATTTATTGATGGGCTAGGTTCCTTAGGGTAGCCTAATTTGGCAGCGCCATAAAGGCGGGAGCAGCTGATTCACGAAAATCAGCGCCCGCGCACATCAAAAAATCAGCAAATCAACTAGGGCGCGTGCGGCGAAAGAGCCGCCAGCAGCAGGCGGGCACGGAATAAATCCGGAACGGCGCTGGGCCGGGGGCGCGGCGCCGTATACTGATTGGCCAGCCGACGCCACAGCAGCGGCTCGGCCTCCGGGAGCCACGCATCAACGGCGGGCACCAGCCACGGACCTAGGGTAGCCGTGGCTTCAAAACTTACTTTTTGCTTGACAACGGTGGCCCGCGGCGTTTCGCCAACGCGCGTCGTTTTGCCGGCTGGTGCCCGCAGCGTGGCAACAGCCTGATGGTTCAGCGACAGCACAAACAGCAACGTGGCTGTGAGCAGCGCAAAACGCAAGCGGGGCAAAACGGGAATACTAAATAGCCGCATCAGAGAAGCAATGGCTACAAATATAACCAGTTGCGTCGGGCGGGAAAACAAATTTCTTGTGCTTCGGTTAGTCGACGCTTCTCTTTAACCTAGGTATGGTCCAAAAAGAAGGGCCGCTCAACCAGGAGCGGCCCTTCTTTTTGGCGGTTGAACCTGGCTTTCTAGCCAGCGGCTTGCCTGCCGGCCGTCACTTTGCTTTGCAGGAAGGAAACCAATACTTCCAGCCCCCGCTCAAAGTGATGATTGTTGGGGATGATGATGTCGGCGTCGTGCTTGAAGGGCTTGATGTACTTCTCGTACGTCGGGGCTACGTGGTTGGTGTAGCGGTAAAGCACATCTTCCAGGTCGTAGCCGCGCTCATCCCGGTCGCGCACGATGCGGCGCTGGAGTTTCACATGCTCCCGCGCATCGATATACACCTTGAGGTCGAGCAGCTTAGCGACTTCCTCAAAATAGAAGACGAAGATGCCTTCCACCACTACAATAGGCGCGGGGAAAAACACGAGGTCTTTCGGCTGCACGTTGGGGTTATTAAAGGTGTACTCCTTGCGGCGCACCTCTTGGCCCTGGCTGATGCGCAGCACATCGGCCGCGTAGCTGGCCGAGTCGATGGAAGAAGGCAGGTCGAAGTTAGTGACGCCATTTACGTCGACTTGCTGCGTCTCGCGGGGGTGATAGTAGTTGTCCTGCGAAATCAGACAGATTTCCTCGGGTGGAAAAGAAGCCAGCAAGCGGCGCAGAAACGTGGTCTTGCCGGAGGCGCTGCCGCCCGTGATACCGACGATGAAAGGATGTTGCATGGAGTAAGAATGCAGCCCGTACCGGCGGGGCCAACCGTGCAAATTTAGTAATTACCCCCTAGAGAATAGTAGTACTGCAAGAGTTTGCGGCCGCACAATCATTCAGCATGGTGAAATCGTTGTTTAATTGCGGCGCTACCTAGGCTAGCTTTTGCAGAAAACTTAGCAGCTGCTCCACGGCTCGCGCCCGGTGGCTCATCGTGTTTTTCTGCTCCAGCGTCATTTCGGCAAACGTCTGCGCGTGGCCTTCCGGCCGGAACACGGGGTCGTAGCCGAAGCCTTCGTCGCCGTGCACTTCCTCGGTGATGCTGCCCAGGATGGCGCCGTCGAACTCGTGGTACTGATTATCACCTAGAATCAGGGCAATGACGGTGCGGAACTGCGCCCTGCGGTCGGTAGCGCCTTGTAGCTCCTGTAGCAGCTTCGCAACGTTGTCGGCGGCGCTGCGTTGGGGGCCGGCGTAGCGCGCCGAATACACGCCCGGCGCCCCATCGAGCGCCGCTACTTCCAGGCCCGTATCATCGGCGAAGCAAGGCACGCCGTAGTGCTGCCACACATATTCAGCTTTCTGGCGGGCGTTGCCGGCCAAAGTCTCCTGCGTTTCGGGCAGCTCCTCGTGGCAGCCGATTTCCTGTAGGCTAACCAGCTCGACGGAAGCGGGCAGCAACGGCCGCACTTCGGCGAGCTTGTGCTCGTTATTGGTGGCAAAACAAAGGCGCATGGATTGTTGAACTGTTAAATGGTTGATTGCTGGTCGCTTGACCGAGTGCGCGAATGTACGAGTCGAAAAAATTCGGGGCTTGCTCTGCGCAACCTAGGTCTGTTCCGGAGCAGACCTAGGTTGCGGAGAAAAGGCGGAACTCAATTTTTAGATTTCGTATATAACGTGTACTTTTGCAGTCCCTTCCGCAAAATCGGCAGGCACCGAAGGTATAAACGGCATTTGACCATGAGAAAAGACATCCATCCCCAGTACCGCGAAGTCGTGTTTCAGGACACGTCGAGCGACTTCAAATTTATCACTCGCTCGACGATGACCTCTAACGAGACCATCACGATGGAGGACGGCAAGACGTATCCTGTTATCAAATTGGAAGTTAGCAGCGCGTCGCACCCCTTCTATACCGGCAAAAACGTGTTCATCGACACCGCTGGCCGCGTGGAGAAATTCCGCAACCGCTACCAGAAGAAGTAGTTTTTTGGTGTTGGGCGCTGCGTCGTTGGTGCTTAGCCTTCCCAATACAGCTAGCTTATAGAACTCCCGCCGGCCCGCCGACGGGAGTTTTTTATTTGCCAATTTTGTGGTTGTTCCATTACCTGGCTTTATCCGCTAACAGCTACTAGCTGCCAGCTAACAGCTTTTCCATGCACGTTCTACTATTCGATGACCCCGCTATTCGGCCGCATCTGTTGCCTTTCACCTTCACGCGGCCAGTAGCGGCGTTGCGTTGCGGCATCCTGACCATTGCCGAAAAATGGCAGCATCGCCTCGGTTCGGAAGTTGGTTACCTCACCGAAAACTACCTGCAAGCAAAATTCCCGACCGGCCCAATTGATGGACCGGCGCTGGTGATCAATGGCGCTATTTGCCCCGACGACTTGCTGGCGCGCCAAGTGCAGGCGCTGCAACCCGGCGAGGTGCTCATGGACGACAACTTTCTGGTGGCGGCCCACCTGACCGATGCCACCGCCGTAGCCGAACTGATCCAGAATGGCTTCACGGCTACCAAACAAGTAGCCGAGCCGGTGCTGGCTATTCGGCAGGTGTGGCAGCTGTTCCTGCACAACGGCGCCGAGATTCGCCGCGATTTTGAGTTGCTGCGGCGCGGTCGGGAGTCGCAGCCGGTGAACGATGTGCATACCATCGTGTACGCGCCGGAGAACATTTTTATTGAAGAAGGCGTCAAGATTCGGGCGGCGATTCTGAATGCGGAAGACGGCCCGATCTACCTAGGTAAGAACAGCCAGGTGCACGAAGGCGCTATTCTGAAAGGCCCGCTGGCGCTGGGAGAGGGCGCGCATATCAACGCCGGAGCCAGGATGCGCGGCGACAATACCGTGGGGCCGTATTGCAAAGTCGGTGGCGAAGTAGCCAATACAATCTTCTTTGCTTTTTCTAACAAAGGCCACGACGGCTACCTCGGCAACTCCGTCATCGGGGAGTGGTGCAACCTAGGTGCCGATACGAATTCTTCGAACCTGAAGAACAACTACGCGCCCGTCAAAATCTGGAGCCACACGGCCAAACGCTTCGTGAGCACCGGCCTGCAATTCTGTGGCCTGCTCATGGGCGACCATAGCAAGTGCGGCATCAATACAATGTTCAACACGGGTACCGTTGTAGGCGTGGCCGCGAATATCTTTGGAGCTGGCTTCCCCCGCACGTTTGTGCCGTCGTTCAGCTGGGGTGGCGCTTCGGGCTTCGAAACCTTCAAGCTCCCGAAAGTAGCCGAAGTAGCCGAGCGCGTGATGGCGCGGCGGCACCTAGCTTATGATGCTACGGAGCAAGCTATTATGGCCCACATCTTCGAGGAAACGAAGGACGAGCGAGTTTGGGAGAAAAGTTTGTAAAACACGGGTGTCATGCTGAGCCTGCGGAAGCATCTCGCGTGCAATGGTAATCAAATTACTTTGGCAACATCAGCACGCGAGATGCTTCGACAGGCTCAGCATGACGTTCTTTTTGGTACTTGATTCATGCGATTTTCTGAAATACCCGGTCAAGCCAGCGTCAAAAAACTACTCGTTCAATCGGTGCAGCGGCAGCATGTGGCGCACGCGCAGCTATTTCGCGGGGCAGAAGGCTCAGCGGCGCTAGCGCTGGCGTTGGCCTATGCTACCTTTCTGAACTGCGAGAACCGCGGCCCTGAAGCTGACGATTCTTGCGGGCAATGCCCTAGCTGTCAGAAAATTGACAAACTCATTCACCCCGACCTGAACTTCATTCTGCCCGTTACCACGACTAAGCAGGTGCCCAAGGATGCCGTGAGCAGCAAATTCGCAGCCGATTGGCGCAGCTTCGTGCTCGAAAATCCTTATCAAGGCCTAAATGATTGGATGCAGCACATCGGCGCCGACAACAAGCAAGGCAGCATCTCGAAAGAAGAAAGCCTGCAATTGCTGCGTTTAGTTTCGCTGAAGGCGTTTGAAGGGCAGTTCAAAATTGTCATTATCTGGCTGCCCGAGCTGATGCACCCGGCCGCCGCCAATGCCGTGCTGAAGCTGCTGGAAGAGCCGCCGGCTGCTACCGTGTTTCTGCTGGTCAGCTACGCGCCCGAGCAATTGCTGCCTACCATCGTGAGCCGCGTGCAGCCGGTAGTAGTGCGCGCCTTCGCCGAAACGGAAATAGCCGACTACCTGCGCGACCACTACAAAGTGCCCGAAGTGAAAGCACGTCAGCTGGCGCAAGTCGCCGATGGCAACCTAGGTGCCGCCCTGACCGCCCGCGAAGCTGCCGCCGATAACGACTATTTTACCTTATTCGCCGAGTGGATGCGCCATTGCTACGGCTACAAAGTGGATAAGCTGCTCGCCCAAAGCGACGAGTTTCAAAAGCTAGGTCGCGAAAATCAGAAGGAGTTTCTGCAATATGCCTTGGGCTTGCTGCGCAAAGTGCTGCTGTTCGGCATCGATCCGCAGTTTGTGCCGCACTTGCCCGCCGCTGAGCAGCAGTTCATCACGGGCTTTAGCCGCTTCGTGACGCTGCGCAACGCCGACCCGCTGACCCGCGAAATCAACGACGCACACTACCACATCGAGCGAAATGCCAACCCGCGCATGACCTTCGTGGATACATCATTGCGCGTAGCTGGCTACCTGAAAATGGCCTCCTGAGTGTTTAAACGCAGGAAATACAGTTTGCTAATTTGGTATAGCTACTGGTAAATAAGCTATAGCCAAAGCCATCGAGCAGGTACTTGTACCTTTGTGACGACGCAAGAAACGAAGCTTTCCTACTTGTTGTATCAGGGAAGCAACTGCTTGTTGCGGCGAGCGAACAGGCCGCACCACCGGCGTGCGGTCGCGCGCTGTTAATTGGTAAATGATAATTGTTAAATGAAAAAGATTCGCATTGGCACCCGCGGCAGTCGGTTGGCACTATGGCAGGCAAACCACGTAGCGGCTTGTCTGGAGCGCGAGCAGTTTGCCACCGAAATCGTCATCATCACCACGACCGGCGATGTGGTGCTCGACCGCTCTCTGGCGAAGATTGGGGCCAAGGGCGTCTTCACGATTGAGCTGGAAGAAAGCCTGCGCTCTGGCCACATTGATATTGCCGTACACAGCGCCAAAGACGTGCAAAGTTCTATTCCTGAGGACCTAGAACTGCTGGCCTTCATGGAGCGGGAAATTGTGAACGATGTAGTGGTGAGCTATAATCCTGATTTCTCGCTGGATACGCCGGGTATCGTGCTCGGTACCAGCAGCACCCGGCGCCGGGCTTTGCTGCGGCGCTACTACCCGGCCGCTACCGCCGCCGAAGCCCGTGGCAACCTCCAAACGCGCCTGCGCAAGCTAGAAGAAGGTCAGTACGATGCGCTGGTGCTGGCCTACGCCGGCGTACACCGCATGGAGTACGACCCGCTCATCCGGCACATGCTACCCGAGACGCAGTTTGTGCCGGCTGCTGGTCAGGGGAGCGTGGCCATTGAATGCGCCCGCAATCTAGAGCCAGCCTTAAAAGCTAGCCTTCAGCGCATTCTCGACCACCCAGCCACGCACGTTTGCATTCAGGCTGAGCGAGCCTTCTTGCGCACGATGGAAGGCGGCTGTAGCATTCCATCCTTTGCGTTAGCCACTTACGCCGAAGACGGCAAGCTTCAGCTTCACGGTGGGTTGATCAGCCTGGATGGAGAGGAGTACATTGAGGAGCTGCAAACCATCACGGACCTAGGTCAGGTAGAAGCACTTGGCGTGAACGTGGCGGAGACGGTGCTACGACGCGGCGGCCGCCAGATTCTCGACGAAATCCGCAGCCATCGGGCGGAAGCGTAAGCCTACCTAGGTCGCAAAAGCAAAGGACCCGCGGTACCGTCGTGGGTCCTTTGCTTTTGCGGCTCACCAAATCCGATGAACCCGCTTAATTTCGTGCCTTCTGTTATTCAACTTACCTTACCTATGAAGTCTGTATTTCGCATTTCGCTGCTACTCTGGGCTGTTTTGTGCTTGCTGGCGCCAGCCGCACAAGCCGCCAAAGTCAAAGGCCCGAAGAAAACCAAAAAGGATGAAGTCGTTACGATCAGCACGTCATTGGGCGACGTCCGGCTGATACTATTTGACCAAACGCCGAAGCACAAGGAAAACTTCCTGAAGCTGGCTAAGAGCGGTTTCTACAACGGCACGACCTTCCATCGCATCATTCAGGATTTCATGATTCAGGGCGGCGACCCGAACTCGAAAGATGCCGACCCCGGCAACGACGGTATGGGCCCGGCCAGTGAGCAGATGATTCCGGCTGAAATCCGCCCGGAGCTGCATCATAAGTACGGCGCCCTTGCCGCCGCCCGGCAGGGCGATTTTGTGAATCCCACCCGTGCCAGCAGCGCGTCGCAGTTTTATATCGTTCAGAACCATAATGGTGTGCCCCACCTTGATGGCGCCTACACGGTGTTTGGTCAGGTTATCAGCGGGGTAGATGTGGTAGATAAAATTGCGGCTCAGCCCAAAAATATGATGGACCGGCCGCAAACCGACATCAAAATGACTGTGAAGGTAGAGAAGCTGAAAAAGAAAAAAATCACCGCGCTCTACGGCTATAAGTACCAGTAAGCTAGGTTTTCAGCTGCCAACTTCTACCAGGATGCGCATTTTACTAACCGGCTCCAACGGATTGCTGGGCCAGAAACTAGTGGCTCTGCTTCGCAATCAGCCTGATGTCACGCTGATTGCCACCTCGCGCGGCCCCAACAAGCTGGCCAACATCTATCCGGATCTGTACTTTGTGCCGCTCGATGTCACAGACCGCGCTCAGGTGCAGCGAGTTATTGCTGCTGAAAGGCCAACGCACCTGCTGCACACGGCGGCCATGACCAACGTGGATGAGTGCGAGTTGAATCAGGAGCAGTGCTGGCAACAGAACGTAACGGCCATTGAGCACCTGGTCGAAGCCTGCACTGAGCACCAGGTGCATCTCATTCATGTGAGCACCGACTTCATTTTCAGCGGCGAAGAAGGACCTCTAACGGAAGAGGCTGAACCCGGCCCGGTTAATTTCTACGGCAAGAGCAAGCTGGCAGCCGAGCACGTGGTGCAAGCCAGCCTAGGTGCCTGGGCCATCCTCCGAACGGTGCTGGTGTACGGCACGGCCCACGACTACGGCCGCACCAATATCGTGCTGTGGGTGCGCGATTCATTGCGGGCCGGCAAAGCCATCAGCGTAGTCGACGACCAACTGCGCACGCCCACGCTGGCCGAAGACCTAGCTCAGGGCTGTTGGCTGGCAGCCCGGCGCAATGCCACGGGCATTTACCACATCAGCGGCAACGAGCTGTTCACGCCGTACCAAATGGCGCTACAGGTTGCCGATTACTTTCAACTCGATAAGTCGCTCATTACCAAGGTTGATGCAAGCAGCTTTTCGCAGCCTGCCAAGCGGCCGCTCCGCACTGGCTTCATTATCGAGAAGGCGCAGCGCGACCTAGGTTTTCAGCCTCACTCGTTTGTGCAGGGTATCGCGCTCCTGCAGCAACAGAACGCGGCGGAGTGAGCAGCTGCCACATCAGCGCCACTTTGTGACAGCCTGTAAACGCAAAAAACCCGGAGGCAATGCCTGCGGGTTTTTTACACACCTATTTGCAACAACCTTTAGGGCTTTCGCGACTACTGCGAGTGAGAGCAGTAATACGCGCCCTTATTTTATATTTTCATACCTTTTCGACTTCAGCAACTAGCGGTAGTACTCCGACGAGCAACCCACCTACCAGTACCGCTGAACCGTTGCGCAGTGCAGCTTCACCTATCGAATAAGATACCATTTCACCATCAATCGTCTGGTAATCAGCAGGCATCATGGTTGCGGTATGCAGCGCTGCCATTTCAAGCAGCAAGTAGCTTAAAGCAAAACCGGGATGACGTTTGAGAAGAAGACGATCCATACTTTGAATAACAGGCGAGCGATTAAGAATAACGTTGTGTCTTTCTGCTGTGGTGCCGTCTGTTATTTACATTACAATATTACTAGCTTCAGGAAGGGTTGTAAAGGAAATATAACCGAGGATTGTGACTTGTTTTATGCTCCTCAACTTTGGCATTGAGCCAAGAGCCACAGGCGAAGGAGTTAGCTATGAATAATGGATATGTTACTGGTTATCAGGTATAAGAAAAGTATGTAGCTCCGCCTGAAGCTAGGTTTTAAGTAGGATACTTTAACTTGATATGAGGCGTTTGTGCCCTTATTTGTGACATGGGTAATATTCGTTATTTAAACAGTAGTAGGGCGAGTGCCGGCTAATTGACGAAGGGCTAGCATCGTGCCTAGCAACAGCAGCCCCGGTTCTGCAATCAGCCACCACGCCGCAGGCTCCAGCCGAACGGTAGCCATGAGGCGGCCCCAACTAGCCGTTTCGGCTGGCAGACCAATGCCAAGGAAGGAAAGTGTGGTTTCCAGGCCGATAAGCGCGGCAATACTTAGTGGGAAAGCCGTGCGTACGCCCCGACTAGCATTGGGCAGCGCATGACGCAGTAGTACAGAGAAGTCAGACAAACCAGCGGCGCGGGCGGCTTCTATGTAGGGCAAATGCTTAACCCGCTGAAGATCAGCCCGGATCAGGCGTGCCGGGCCCGTCCAATACGTAAAGCTTAGCACAAGCAGTAGGTTAAAGACGGAAGCTTCCTGCACCGCCGCCATAACGAGCACCAGAACCAGCCTAGGTATAGATTCCAGCAAGGCAACGGCACTCATCACGAGCCGATCGGCTGGAAATGCTGCCAAGTGCCGCAGTAACCTGAGCCGCGGAGTAGCTAGCACTATCACTAATGTGAAGCCACTGAGGAGCAGAAAGGCGGTTGTTGACCAAAAACCCGCAAAACTCAAGAATGCCGCCAGCAGAGCGCTGCCCGATGCGAGCCAATAACCTAGGGCTACACGAAGGTTTGTGTCGCCCCAGAAACCGGCGAAGCTACCTAGCATCAATCCAAGTCCGGTTGAGAATAGCGCTGCGGGCACACTAACCAGCAGGGCAGTGCGCGCACCAAAGATCAGGTTAGCTAATAAGTCGCGCCCAAAGGGGTCGGTGCCAAGCCAGTGGTGCGGATATGCCGCGGCGGTTTGTAAGGGAGGCTCGGCTACGTGAGCTAGGTCTGTGGTGGCAGGAGCGTAGGGGAGAGGCAGCCACGCCGCCAATAGCGCAAGCAGGAGCACAAAGCTCAGCCACGCCGACGCTAGCAAGCGGCGCCGATTGGTAGTGCGGAGCGGCGTATTCATGAACTGGAGCGGATGCGCGGATCGATCCGCAGGTACAGGCTATCGGCGATGCTGTGGGAGAGCAGGCGAACCAGCGTAATAAGCAGAACCCCAGCTTGCAACACCGGATAATCACGGGTCGCGGCGGCATCAGCCAGGAGCCGGCCCATGCCGGGCAAGGCAAAGATTACTTCTACAATGACTGCTCCGGCAACCAGCGCCGGCAGCAAATCTGTGAACAACGTGACCACCGGCAACAAGGCATTACGTAGGGCGTGGTGCCGTACTACCTGCCAAAAAGCCAGGCCTTTCGCTTTGGCGGTTATAACGTAAGCAGTTTGTAGCTCCTGCTGAAGAGATGCATCAAGCTGCGCAATTAAGCCTGGCAGGGTAATGAGTACCAAGCTTAATATAGGTAAAACTAAGTGGTAAAGATAAATGCCAACTGCTTCGGGCCAGGAATCTGCCAGTTCGTAGCTTCCAAATCCGTATGCTGGAAAGAGGGCCAGCGCATCTGGGTTGGCTAGCGAATAAAGTAGCACCAGTGCCACAACAAACAGGGGCAACGTATCAAGGCTGTACAAAGCCGTGAGCAAAAAAGTACGCCCGCGTGGGTGTTGCGTCATCCACAAGGCTAGCCACAGCGAAAGGCCAACAGCAAGAGCGGCGGCCAGCAGCGTAAGTGGCAACGTGCAGCGGAGTGCCTCGGCGAGTACCTGAGCGACAGGGCTGTTATCACGGTAAGAACGACCTAGCTCGCCGCGCAGCAAATCTCGCCACCATCGGTGATATTGATTCTGCAAACCGTTCCAGTGCCACTGAGGGCCAACGCTGGTCGAAGCACGCTGAATAGAGAAATAAAAAATAGGCTCATCGAGACCTAGGCGGTGGCGCACCGCTTGCTCAGCAGCCTGGCGCTCGGCAGGTGTAATCGTTCGGCTACCAACATCCAACTGCTCACCCAAGACTTGGGCGAGCAGTTGATCCGTGGGCAACGTACGGCTCAAAATAAAAACAACGGAAACAATACCCCAGGCAGTTGGAATCAGCCGCAGCAGACGAATAAGCAGAAAGCGCAGCATTGCTAGCCTAGGCTCTAATTAGCCGATTGGGTTATAATAGTTTTTACTTCGTATCCGGGGTTGAGACCGGAAGGCTGCAAGTTGGCAATCTGATTGGACGCAATTAATCGATACGGAAGAAAAAAAAGCGGCACCAATGGGCTTTCCTGTTGTAACAGTATCTGAAACTTTCGTAGAAGCCGGATTTTGCGCTTTGGGTTTTCTTCCAAGGCTATGGCCTCGATAAGCTTATCACTGGTTGGCGTTCCGAAACCAGTATAGTTGCTGGTGCCGACACTTGCCGAGTGTAAAATGGGTGCAAAGTTGAATATAAACGGATTGCCCATTAAGGTCCGGATATAAAGCTCGAACTCACCACTTTTCAGCTTTCCTGTGAGCACCGAGGCTTCTGTTGGGCGCAGGCGCACAGGTACGCCCAACAAGGTAGCAGCCGTCTGAAACTGAGCAGCAACCTGCTCATAAAGCGGATCACCAGCGCGGTAACTTACCGTTAAAGAGAGCGGCTGCGTTTGCCCACTAACCATGCGCCGCAACCAGCGGCCATCGGCTTGGCGCAGCCAACCTGCTTTTTGCAAAAGCAGGGTAGCAGCTGTCAGATCATAGGAAAGCAGCGGCAGACTGTCGTTATAAGCAGCCCTATTGTGAGGACTTATTAAACCTACTGTCCGTTGAGCAACGCCTTGTTGAGTGGCTTTTATCAACCCAGGTATGTCTACCAGATGACTTAGTGCCCGCCGCGTCAGCTTATCCTGTAGCAACGGATGACGCGTATTGAAACCTAGGGTCACCATTTCATACGAGTCGAACGTATGGAATTGCAAGCGCCGCGCCGCTTCAGAGCGGCTCAGGCGGTAGAAATCTTTGGCGGGTACTAAGGGATAAATATCAATCTCGCCCCGCCGCAAGGCTAAGAGCGAGGTGCCGACATCCGGAATTACCTGATACTCAATAGTAGTCGGACGTGCCAGTAGGTGTGCTGGCACCGGTCGCAACTGATCGGCCCACCAACTCCGTTTGCGCTTAAACGTGAGCTGTTGTCCACTGTGCCATTTTTGCAGCTGGTAAGGACCGCAGCCCGGCAGCCGTTCCGGATGGTGCGGCAAGTCGGCTGCCAAATAGCGACGAACAAAGGCCGTAATCACCGGATTAGCGGCAAACGTATTGTCGTTTTTTTGCAGGGTGCGCAGCGAGAAAGAACGCAACGTTCTTTGAGGGTCTAACGCATATTCGGGTAAAATAGGGTAGTCACCGGATGCTTTCAAAAACTCGGGTGCCCGACCGCGGCATACAAGTGTAAAGTGCCGATTATCATTTTTATCGAATAGGACGTCTTCAATAAAGTCGAAGCGTGCTCTTACAGCCTCGTTAGGTAAGCCCGGGCAATTCATGACCTTCAGGGTGAAGGCCACATCATGAGCTGATACAGGTTCTCCATTATCCCACCTAGCTTTCTTGCGCAGCCGGTACGTTATCAGCGTGAGAGAATCAGTGCGCTGAATGGTAGGGATGGCTTCGGCAAGCCACGGAGCTGGTGTGCCAGTGATGTTGTCGGATGCCAGTAAGTACGTATGCAGCAAGTTAAGGCTTTCAGTTGCATACGGATTAGAAGGCGCTAAAGGGTCTAGGTTTCCTGGGTCCTGTGCCCAGCGGATGCGTACGGTAGCAGAAGGAGTTCGTGGGCTCGAACAGGTTGTCAGCCCAACGATAGCCAACAGAGTGAGTCCAGCAGATAGTATTCGCGTCATTGCCTGGCAGCCACGCGAAATGGCGGCTGCCAGGCAAGTTAGGCAATATTTAGATAGACTAAGCTAGCATTTGGCCTAGTGGCCGTCGCCCCAGCCGCTAGCACCGCCGCCTGTCAAGTGGCCGTCGCCCCAGCCGCTGGCGCCACCACCAGTTTGATCAACCAAGTGGCCATCGCCCCAGCCGCTGGCACCACCACCCGTGTCGCTGCTGATGTGGCCGTCGCCCCAGCCGCTGGCGCCACCGCCTGTCTCAACTGAAGATTGCTGAGCAGCAGGGAATACATCGGAGGCGGGGTTGCCGGTGAGGGTAGCAAATTGGAAAAGGGCGAGGGCGATGAGCTCGAACATGATGTTTTTATGTTATAAGGGTTGTGTGTGTCTCAAGCGTTTGAATGACACAAATTTGGCCTATAACTCTGCCCGTGTAAAGGAAGGTTTGTTCTATACTATGACTTGTATAATGCAAACATTTTATTAAACTTTATTACGATTCTAAGATTTATAAATCCTTGTTTAAGTGAGCCAGAATGATTTCTGAATCCATAATAGTATGATTTTTATCTATAATTGTGACATTATCATTTATAACACTGTATAATTAATCACGATACAAAGTAGTGGTACTAGAAAGTCAATAAAAAGGAACAAATTTGATTTTTTGTGACATAGACTCAGCACACACTTAGTTGATGAATACACGTTCTCAAGCTGCTGAAAAGCCTTTCTTGATATGGATGAACTAGCCAACTTAGCTCGTATTGTGACTGATCGTCGCCTGAAAGCGACACCTCTGCTAGACTTTGGAAATAAGAATGCTTCTAATAAGGAAGTGGAGTTGGTGAGAGCCTTAGAAAAGGCACCTGATAGCACGCAGCTACAGCTAACCAAAGTGTTGTATGGCTCGGTAAGCAGCGCTAATCAAGCAGCGTTGCGTAAGCTAAAGTCTAGGGTACAGCAAAAACTGCTACATCATCTGTATTTCCTGGATCAGACTGATCCTCGCCACCTAGTATCACGTCAGTATGAATTGCAATGCGCTGAGCTGGTACACCAAGTGAGTGTGCTGCAGGGAGAAGGCGAGTACAAAATGGCCGAGCGGCTCCTGCGCAAGTGTCTGCGGCTTGCCACTGACGGGGAGTTTACTCAGTACTGTGTAATTGCAGCCCGGCTGCTACGCAACCTGTACGCGCAACAGCGCCAGCCTGCCCGCTACAAAACCGCGCTTACGCAGCTTAATCATTACCAGAAGCTTCTTGCTTTAGAAGAGGAGGCCAGCGACTTGTACTGGGCAACTAAGATGACGCAGGTACAAACCGTGCGAGCAACTCGCAGCCTGCTGAACAAGCTGCCGGAGTACCTTCAGCGGCTGCAAGCGCTCCATAAGCAAGCCAAAAGCTATGCAACCTTTCATTACCTCTATACAACGCAGTTGATGTACGAGGGCATGATTGGCAATTATGAAGGAATTATCCGCCTGACGATGGACACGGCGCGCCTAGCCAGCAAAGGCAAGATCAACAAGAAGCGCTTTGACAAGCGTTTCAATCACTTTATGACCGTCTACGCGCACCTGCGTAGCCGGCAGGCGCAGGAGGGTTTGAAGCTGGCGGAAGAATACTTCAAGGAGTTTCATCCGTCGTCCGGCAACTGGTTTTATTTTCTGGAACATTACCTATTACTCGCCATTCATGCCAAAAACTACACGCGTGCGCAGGAGCTACTAAAGCTAGCCCGGCAAAACCCCTACTACCGCAAGCAGCGTGTGGCCGCGCAACAGCGTTGGGAGCTGTTTGAGACGTACCTGCACTTCGTGCAGCCGGAGCAGTCACCGCTGCGCAAGCTGCACTTCTCGCAGTTTGTGCTGACGGTGCCGGATTACAGCCGCGACAAACGCGGGCACAATGTCGCCATTCTGATTCTACAGTTTCTGTATTACCTGCGCAGCCACGATGCGGAGGGCTTGCTCACGCGTATGGAAGGACTGCGCAAATACCAGCAGCGCCACCTGCGCGAGGCCGAAACACTGCGCAGTCAACTTTTCCTGCGTCTGCTGATGCTCACCATCAAAGAGAACTTTGACGTGCAGGCCTGCGAGAAGAAAGGGCAAGCGTTGCTCAATCGCCTGCGCGAAACGCCACCGCCCGGTGAAGCATTTGCCGAAATTGAAATCATTCCCTACGAAGAATTGTGGGCGCTTACCCTGGAGATTCTGCGTGTGAATGCGAAAGAGCTAGCAGCCTCAGAACTGATGGCGTATCGGTAGAAGTTTGAAAGCTAGGTTGCTGGCTCTCATGTCGTTCGGCGTGACCTCGAAATCGGCAACCTAGCTTTTGCAGCAACCTAGGTTAGCCTAGGGCTGGATGACCACTACCGGCCGGCTAACGCAATGACTTTCCGGGCACGGATCGGGGCCGTTGCCGCGCAAGCTCATGCGAATGGCGTACTGGCCCGGCCGCCGGAAGGCGTGCTGCACCCGGCGCCCATTGGTTACGTAGCCGTCGCGGAAATCCCAGATTACCAGCAAGTTCTGACAGAGCGGCAGCTGCGAATCGACGGCGTCGCAGGTGATGACCTGGCCGACGCGCACGGTATCGGGGGCCGAGAAGTTGAGCACGGTTTCCTGGGTGAAGTCAACTGGCAGCATCTTTTCGGCGGGCCGCACTTCGCCCGTTTTATCGTCGACTACATCGAGCTGCACGGTGTAGCGCTTGCGCTCCTTATAGCAGTGCGACACGACAGGCCCGGTAAGCGTGGTGCCGTCGCCCATGTTCCAGCGGTAGGTGAGAGGACCGCTGAGCGGATCGACGGAGCGCGAGGCATCCAGCTCAACGCACAAGTCGACCACATGCGGCAACGGACAGGCAACACTCACGGTATCACCGGCTTGTTGGGAGTGCGCGCCCACAGCCAATAGCAGGCAGCAAACAAGCAGCAACAGTCGAAAGCGGACAAGCAGCGTTTGGGAATGCACGGAAAAGCTAGGTTCCTAAAACTTATTGAGACGTTGCAGAACGTCGCGCATGTACGTCTGGCCGATGGGAATGTGCTTGTTCTCAATCACAATCATGTTGTCTTCAATGGATTGTACAGCGCGAATATTAACAATAAACGAGCGATGCGCGCGTACAAACAGCGAAGCCGGAAACTTCTCCTCTACGGCCTTCATAGTGCTGTATACGATTAACTTGCTCTGCCCTAATACAATATGTACATAGTCGCCAAGCGCTTCTACGTAGCGTACTTCGTTGAAAGCGACCTTAACAAGCTTCGTATCCACTTTAACGAAGGTATAATCAGCGTCGGGCGCGTGAGCCGGGGCTTCGGCTTCGGTGCGCTGCCCGGCTACTTCCAGGGCTTTCTGCGCCGCTTTCAGGAAACGGGCGTAGCTGATGGGCTTCACCAAGTAGTCGACCACATCATACTCGAAGGCCTCTACCGCGTATTCCTTGCTGCTGGTGATAAGCACAACGAGCGGCGGATTATGCAAGGTTTTGAGCAAGTCCAAACCCGACATCAGCGGCATCTCTACATCGAGGAATAGTAAATCGACGGCTTGATGCCGCAACACTTCCGCCGCTTTCACGGCGCTGTCGCAACTACCGGCAGCCTGTAGAAAAGTGGTGTTGGCGATGCAGTGGTTAACAATTTTGATGGAAAGCGGATCGTCATCAACGACCAGGCAGCTCAGGGATGGGGTAGCGGTAGTGGGCATATAGTTTTAAGATAAAATTGATAGATGAGCGAAGGCTACTCGGAATTATGATGCCAAACTTGCTCGGTCAGGCGGGTTTCGAGCTGAGGATGAATCCCGGCCCACTGCATCGTAAGGCCCGCAACCACCTCCTGAAAATCTATTTTGGGCTCAGCCTGACGGGCTTGCTGCTCCAGCATTTCCAGTTGAGCCTGCATAGCAGAGGCGCCAAAATACGCTACCTGACCCTTTAGTTTATGCGCCGAGCGCGCCAGCGTATCCCAGTCGGAATGAGCGGCAGCGGCGGTAAGCTCGTCGAGCAGTGAAGGCGCCTGTTGCAGAATGGTGCTGATAAGCTGCGCGATGAAATTGGGGCTGCCGCCCGCCAGCTCTTCCAGCAACGTCCAGTCCAAGGTCAGCTCGGAAGGCAGACCTAGGTTGGTGGGCGTTTGAAGAGAAGCGGGCTCTGGTGCAAGGGAATCGGGTTCGTACGTGCGACCGGTAAAGTAAGCCAGCCGGGCGTAGAGCAGTGCCGGATCGAATGGCTTTGCCAGGGTATCGTTCATGCCGGCCTCGAGGGCCAGAGCGCGGTCTTCAGGCAGCGCGGAAGCGGTGAGGCCGATGATGGGCAGCGCTTGCGCATCGGGAAAATGCGTGCGCAGCTGGCGGCTGGCTTCGTAGCCGTCCATCTCGGGCATTTGCACGTCCATGAGCACCACATCGAACGGGGCCAATTGTGCTGTCTGCACGGCCAGGCGGCCATTCTCTGCAATCGTGACCTGCACGTTCCAGGCTTCCAGAGTTTTGCGGGCAACCAGCTGATTCAGTGTATTATCCTCGGCCACCAACACCCGCAAGGCCGGCTCAAACGGCCGCAGATTGACGGCACCTTCCGGGCGAACCTGGGCGGCGTCGGCAACAGCGTAGGGAATTGCAAAGTGAAACACGGAACCTAGCCCTTCGGTGCTTTCCACCCAGAGCCGGCCGCCGTGCAGCTGCACGATGTTGCGGGCGATGCTCAGCCCTAGGCCCGTGCCGCCAAACTGCCGGGTGGTGCTGGTGTTGGCCTGGGAAAAGTCTTCGAAAATGGCCTCCAGCTTGTCGGCGGCAATACCGATGCCCGTATCGGTGACGGCAAAATGCACCAGCACGCTGTCGGGCGTGGCGGCTGGTTGTGCTATAACGGTAAGGGCAACGCCGCCGTGCGTGGTGAACTTGACGGCATTACCAACCAGATTAACCAGCACCTGATTGAGCCGCACCGAGTCGCCGAACACGGCTGCGGGCACCTCGGGGGCCACTTGCAGCTGGAAAGCTAGGTTTTTGGAGGCCGTAGCAAACTCGAACATGCGCGCCACGCGGCCCAGCAGCTCCGGCAAATTGAAGGGCGCGTTTTCCAGCGTAAGCTTGCCCGCTTCAATCTTGGAGCTGTCGAGAATGTCGTTGATAATAACCAACAGGTTCTGGGACGACGACTGAATAGCAGTGAGATATTCGTTCTGCTCGGTCGTGGGGGCGGTGTTGCGGAGCAGGTGCGTCAGACCGATGACGGCGTTCATGGGCGTGCGAATCTCGTGGCTCATGTTGGCCAGGAACTGCGCTTTGGCTTTCCTGGACGCCTCCGCCGCGTCGCGCGCTACTACCAGCTCTTCGTTGATCGTTTCGATGCGCTCTTTCTGGCGCCGCAACTGGGCTGTCCGCTTCCGTACCGTTGTTTCGAGCCGTAGCTTTTGGCGGCGCAAGGTTGCCTCGCGGGCTCGCACCAGGCCATAAGCGCCGAGCAGCAGCGCGGCCACTCCGGAAGCAACAAACCAAGGCATTCGCCAAAACGGCGTAGCAATAGAGAACGTCACCGGCGTAGGAGCCGACCACGAGCTGGTTTCGCTGCTGCGCGCCCGCACTTCAAAGGTGTAGTCGCCGGCATCGAGCCCGGGAAATTGCGCTTCGTCGACGGTGCTGGGCCGGCTCCATGCGTCGGCGAGTCCGCGTAGGCGGTACTGATAATGCAGCGTGCCGGCGTGCCGCAAGCTCACGCCCCGGAATAAAAATGCCACCCGGTGCAGCCCGGCCGCAAGCTGACCTAGGTGGTTGGGGATGCGCGTGGCCCCATCTACTTCCGCCAGCAGAAGCGCCACCGGCGCTAAGTGCGGCTCCAACGTCCAGAAATTATGACCTAGGTTCAGGCGCAACAAGCCGGTGCGGGTGCCAAGCCAGATGTGCTGCGGGTCTTTGGCAATGAGTGGCAAACAGTCGTGCACCCACGGGTTGGTGGGGCTGGCTACAGACCAAGAGTGGCGCGAGCTTGGGTCGAAAACCGTTAGGCTGTTGCGGTGAACGATGAGCAATTGCGTGGCTCTCCGCTTGCGACTAACGGAGTGCGCCAATTGGAACGGCGCCAGCGCGTAGCAGTAGTCGGAAGGCAGACCATTGGCAGTGGTATACCGCTGAAAATGACCTTTTTCGTAGCAAAACAAACCGTCGCCTTCCGTCCCGATCCAGATGCGGCCAGCAGTATCAGTCGCCAACGCCGTGGCATCAAGACCGCCCGGCGCGAGACGATGGTACTTGAACTGACCGTTCTTCCAAACGGCCAAACCAGTGCCGTGCGTAGCAATCCAAAGCTGACCATTGGCTTCAGCGAGCAAAGCTTTTATACTGTTATGCAGCAGCCCGTTAGCCGTTGTGAAGTGCTGGGTCGGTTGCTTCGATTGACTTGGCAGCCGGTAGATTCCGTCGCTGCCTGTGCCCACCCAGAGAGTGCCATCAGCTTCCAGCGCCAAGGCCGTTACCTGCAAATCAGCGGGCAGTCGTTGCTCGACTTGAGCTTGCTGGTCAGCGGCAGCGCGCCAAACTCCCCGCCCGGCTGTGCCAAGCCAGTAAAAGCTAGGCTGCTTGGCCGCGGCGGGTTGCTCCACGAACGCCGTAATGGCTGCCGGAACCGAACCTAGGTTTAGGTTGACGAATGGCTGTGCAACATTGCCGTTAGCCGTTAGCACCCGAAGCGTACCTTGGTCGGTACCCGCTAGCGCAAGATTATTATCGCTGCCGAGTGCCGTAATTCCTGTGGCTAGCGGCAGCGCGCTGGGGTAAAAAGTTAAATGCAGATCGGCGTGGTGCCACAAGCCTTGCCCCGCCGTACCTAGCCAAATGTTCCCTTCCCGGTCGGGCAGCAGGCAGCTGACGATGGTGCCCGGTGGCAGTTCCGGCCGATACTGACCTAGGTAAGCCGTAATTTTCTGATTATCAACAGCCGGCAAGCCGCGCATAGGCTTCAGAACGCTAGCTTTCTGCGGGTTGCGTATCGGCTCAAACTGCTGGCTGTTCCAGTGCGAAACGCCGCCCTGGTAATGCCCGACCCATAGCTGGCCCGTGCGCGGATCTTCCCGCAGGCTCGTGACGAAATCTTCGGCCAGCCCGTCTTTCGTGGTAAAAGTGACGAACTCGGTGCCATCGTAGCGCACGAGGCCTTCGCCGGTACCAATCCAGAGGTAGCCGGTGCGGTCTTGCAGGAGTGCGTAGATGAACGGCTGCGGCAGCCCTTCGGTGGCGCCAAACTGCTTCAGGTAGTGCTGCTGCCCTTGCGCCCGGAAACCCAGGCCAGCGAGCAGCAGCAACACAGTCAGCAGATAGCGCACCATACTGAGCACGAGCGTAAAAGGTTATTTACCAGTTACTTTAAACTCGGTGCGGCGGTTGAGCTGACGACCCGCTTTGGTCAGGTTGGTCGACACGGGCTGCGTATCGCCATAGCCAGCCGAGGTTAATCTAGCTTTGTCGACGCCTTTAGCAACCAGATAATCGACCACGGCCTTGGCACGGCGCTGGCTCAGGTCTTTGTTGTACTCGGCTTTACCCACGTTATCGGTGTGGCCCGAGATTTCCAGACGCAGCGTTGGCATCTCCGTGAACAACGCTTGCAAACGCTCCAGTTCGTTGGTGCTTTCCTTCCGGAGTGTCGCCTTCCCGGTGTCGAAGAAGATGTTGTTGAGCACCACCTTCACGCCCACGTCAAGCTTTTTCAGGGCAATATCTTTCACTACTTCCGAGTAGGCTGCTCCAGCCGGCAGGTCAAAGTTCTCGGAGTGAAACAGATAGCCATCCTGCCGCACAACAATGCCGTAGTTCACGCCCGACGGCAACGACACCAGGTAGCGCCCCGACTGCACGTTGGCCCGGAACGAGGCAATGACTTCGTTGCGCGTGTTGTCAATCACATCAATCGTAGCTTCCAGAGGCTGCTTGGTCGCTTCATCCGTCACGACGCCTTTCATGATGGTAACCTGCGCCGTCGCAATCGGGACAGGTGGGGCCAGCGAAGTTTCCTTAACCGGCTGAGCCCGAGATGCCAGCAGCTGATCTTCCTGCGACAAAAACGGCGGCTTCTCCGGCCCCAGGAAGGTGATAAGGTAAATGTCCTTGGAACCTAGCCCATCTTCCCGCACGGAAGAATAATAGCCGTGCCGACCCGAAGCCGAAATCACGAAAAATACGTCGTCGTCGGGCGTGTTGATGGGCCAGCCTAGGTTCTCGGGCGTGCTCCACTTACCATTCTCAAACATCGATTTGAAGATGTCGTAGCCGCCCATCGAGTTGTGACCTTCCGAGGAGAAGTACATCGTTTTGCCATCGGGGTGCAGAAAAACGCCTTCTTCGCCGTAGGGTGTATTGATAACCGGACCTAGGTTCTGGGCCGGGCCACGGCCTTCTATCTCAATCTTATAGATGTCGCGCGAGCCTTGGCCGCCTTCCTTGTCGCTCACAAAAAACAGGCTGCGGCCATCGGGCGTGTAGGCCGCCGACGATTCGTGGTATTTGGTATTAATGCGCGAACCCAGCTTTTGCGGCTTGCGCCACTCCGTGCCGCGCAGGTTGGCTTCTTGTAGGTCGCCGCCGTTATCCTCCACATATACCAGCATCCGCTGGCCGTCGGGCGAGAGGCCCACGGTGGCGTCATGGCCGTCAGTATTCACGGGCTGACCTAGGTTGTGGGCGGCGCTCCACTTGTCTTTGGCACCAGTGCGGGTGCTGGCGAACACATCTTCAAAGTAGCCGCCGGTTTCCGGGTCTTTCTGCTCGCCCGTCGAGTTGTCGCGACGCGAAGTGAACAAAATCACCGACTCATCAGCCGAAATAACGGGGCTGTAGTCGGCATATGGCGAGTTGATGCTGGGGCCGGCGTTGTCGATAAACACGCGGCTCGGGTGCTCGGCTAGCTTCTGACCGTTCTCGCACTCCGTTATTTTCTTGCGAATATCAATAAGCGAAACCGGCGGATTTTTGCCGGTTGTGGCTAATTGAGCGGCTTTGTACTCGGCAATGGCTTCGGCCCATTTCGCGTTCAGATGCAACCCCCGACCGAGCAGATAGTGAATGCGCGGGTCCACGTCTGGGTTCAGCTTGTAGGCTTTTTGCAGGTACGGCAGTGCCTGCGGCTTCGCCCCGGAGTGCAGGTAAGAATCGCCGATTTTAAGGTTGAGTTCGGCATTATCGGCGTTAAACTTCTGCGCCGCCAAGTAGTGCGGCAACGCCTGCTCGTAGCGGACCGGGTCGCTGTTATACCATTGGTCGCCTTCTTTCAGCTCGCGCAAAGCAGCTTTCAGGCCGTCTTTGTCGTTGCCGAAGCGGTCTTTGCTGAATTCTACACTTTGGGCGCGAGCTGCAAAGGATAATAATAAGAAGCTAAATAGCAGAGGCTTATACATATGCTGGTGGTATGGGGCTGGGCCGGCAGACGATTTATTTCCCGCAGAGGTTCGCGGAGGTTGCGCTGAGGGCCGCAGAGGTTGTTCTAACTCACTAATTTGCCTATTCGCCCCCGCAGCCGGAGTTGGCGGCGTAGGTGGTGCCGACTTCCAAACCTAGGTCGGCGGCTTTGTGCCAATCCTGGCAGGCACCGTCGGCGTCGCGGAGCATTTCGCGGGCGTGGCCCCGGTTCAGGTGCGCCTCCGCATATTGCGGATTCAGCGTTAGGGCTTTCGTGGCGTCGTCTGCGGCTTTTTGGTATTCCTTGAGTTTGAGGTAAGCGGCGGCGCGGTTGTTCAGCGCAAAAGCGTAGGAGGCATTCAGCTCAATGGCCTTCGTGAAATCGGCTGCGGCACCTTGGTAGTCAGCTAACTCATAGCGGGTTCCGCCGCGGTTGGTGTAAGCCGTAGCGTTGTCTGATTTCTTGCTGATGTAGCTGTTATAATCACCCAGGGCGCCTTTCAGGTCGCCGGCGCGGCGGCGGGTCGCGGCCCGGTTCAGCAAAGCGGGCAGCAACTCGGGCTGAAGGTTCAGGGCTTTGGTGTAGTCCTGAATGGCCGCCTGAAAATTGCCTTGCTGGCGCTCGGCGCTGGCGCGGTCGTGGTAGGCGTAGGCGTAGTTAGCATCCGCTTTTATCGCCTGATCGAAGTCGGCTTGAGCGGCTTTGTAGTCAGCTTTTTCGAAGCGAAGAGCGCCGCGGTAGTACCAGGCTGGCGCGTAATCGGCCCGCACTTCGGCGGCTTTGGTGTAGTCCTGCTCGGCTTCGTCGCGCTGACCTAGGGCCTCGCGTGCCTGACCCCGGCCGAAGTAGGCCGTGTGGCTGGCCGGCTCGAGGCGGATGGCCTGATCGTAGTCCTGCACGGCCGGCACGTAGCTTTTCAACTCGTAGCGTGTGGTGGCGCGGTTGTAATACGCCTTCACGAAGTCGGGCTTAGCGGCCAAGGCTTTGTCAAAATCCTGGAGAGCAGCCTGGTAGCTCTTGCTATTATACTTGGCCACACCGCTGTTGTAGTACTTTTCCGCCAGTTGGGCTGGCGGCAGGGTGCTGGCACGTACGGTGTCTACCTGCGCCTGCACGGCGAAGCTACCTAGTAGGAGCGCAGGAAGAACAAATTGTACTTTAGAAGATAAAAATGTTTTCATAGCCAACCAATAGAAGCAAAATGGATTCCGAAATATAAAAGAACGGGGCTGAGTACCGAAATACCCAGCCCCTATTAGCCGAAAGATCAAAGTTAAACCGCGTATTATTCAACCAGAATACGTCGGGCGGCGCCGTTGCCGCTAGCAGGTTGATAGATAAGCGTATACAAGCCCGGTGTCAGGGGCGCCGATGCTGTATGCGGTAGCACCTTGCCAGACGAAGGCACCTCCCGTCGCCACACCGTGCGCCCCAGCGCATCTACCAGCGTCAGCGTGGCGCTACCGTCCTGCGCCGGCAAAGCCAGATTGAGCGAAGTGCCACGACTGACCGGAGTCGGCCAAGCCTGTAGCCCAGCCGCATCGGTATTAGAAGCCAGACCCAGCACCACCGATAGGGCCAGGTCGTCGAAGGCAATGCCGCCTTGCTGCGCAGCGACGGTGGCCTCCGGGCGGCCGCTGCCATATTGCTGAAACTTCAGGCGCACGTCGGAACCTAGGGTCAGGCCACGGGCACGGGCAAACTGGCTAAGGTTGATGGCGAAGCTGCGGTAGGCGGTGGTAGAATTGGGGCCGGTCAGGTCGGCGAGGCGGTACCAGGTAGTGCCACCATCCACGCTCAGGGCCACACCGTCACCGTTGCGGGAGCCGGTGAACTCCAGGGGCAGCACGTCATCGGTTTCGTTGTTAAATTCCTTTTCTCGGAAAATCAGCAGCACGTCGCCGGTAACACCGCTGGCGTCGGTGTAGAAAATGGCTTCGCTGGGGCTGGAAAATTGCTGGTCGAAATACCGGTCTGTGGCGGCGCTCAGCACAAGGTGCGCTCGGCCCATGGCTGGCCCTTCATCCATGCGGATCTGCACGCGACCAGCCAGATCGTTGTTGGTGGTCCAGTATTGATTCAGCGCGCCGCCTTCAAAATTCTGAATCGTGGGGACGGGCGTGCTGACGGTCGTGCCGTAAAGCGCCGCATACGCATCGAGCAAGCCCGCCCCCGAGCTGGCGTCAAAACCAGGCGGACCTAGGTCGCGGGCAGTGCGGGCGAAGCGCTCATATACTTGCGTGCCGGTGAGGTCGGGTTCGGCCTGGCGCAGCAAAGCCGCCGCCGCCGCCGCGTGGGGCGCCGCCGCCGAAGTGCCGAAGAAGTTCGGAAATCCGTCACCCTCCAAGTCGTTGCCAGGTGAGCCGAAAAAGGTGTTGTTCACGCCATCGACGGCGGTGAGATTGGGCTTGGCGCGGACTTCGGGCGCACTAAGCGGTGTGCCATTCGGGGCAAACAAAATAGTAGGCGAGCCTTGCGAGGAATACGGCTGAATGGTGCGCTGATTATAGTAGCCAACCGCAGCAACGGCCTGCGCCTGCGCGGCGGCGGCGTGCCCGATGACGGTGCCGCTATTGGTGAGCCACTCGGTGGCTGTGCCGGTGCCGGCATTGATGTATTTCAGCCGGGTGGGGTTGGCCGTGCCCCGAAAGCGGACGATGGTGAGCGAGAAGGTAGTGGTATGCGTGCGGGCTGTATCGTTGGTGAAAGCCAGAAACTCGGAGGGCGTTTGCAGCCCGATGTTGTTGTCGTTGGCCAGGGCTACCGTGTCGCCGCGGGAGGAGATGAGGTACGCATCCAGATCGGTTTTCACCCCGGCCACGGTGTAGAATGGATCGGACCACTGCAAGGCCAGTAGCACGTTGCCGCCCTGCGGAATGGAAAACTCCTGCGTTAGATCGGTGCCGGTCGTGCTGAAGTTGAGCTGGACACTGCCCTGGTTACCAATAGCTACAAAGCTAGGTGCGGCGTTTTCGTAGCTCTGGCTGCCGTAGTTGCCGGCCGATGAGAAGTAGGCCACGCCGCGCTCGGTGACTACTTCATCGATAGCCTGCGCTACCACACCATCCTGAAAAAAAGGCTCTTCGTAGTAGCGGATGTCATCGGTAAGGACCTTGCAGTTGCCTAGGCCCGGATTAGCCAATCGGTGAATCTGAGCTGCAAAATTGCCTTCGCCTAGAAAGACGCTGCTGAATACTTGCTGCGCGCCGGGGGCTAGGTCGTAAATCAGCTGGCACATGGCCCGGCCTTCGTCGGTGACGCCGGGCGTGCTGGAGGTTAGGTCCTGCAACAACTGCACGCTGGCCGGCAGGTCGCCGGAAGCTACATCGACGGCGGCACCGCCCAGCGCATTAAACGAGTCGCTCATCACCCCGATGCGGACGCCCTGACCATTGTAGTGGCCTGGCTGGGTTGCCCGCACGCGCTCCGTTTGTAGCACCAGGTCGGCTTCGCTGGTGACGCGGCCGGCATTGGTGAAAGGCCGGTAGGAGGCGCGCACGCCCAATAAGCCCTGCTCCGCCAGCGTGGCTACACCGTTTTGGCCCCGACCTAGCTCGGCAATCGGTAGGAAGCCTTCGGTGAAGTGCAGCGCGGGCCACGAGGATTGCTCTTTAAAGCCGTGCGCCTGCAAGGCTGGCAGCAGGCTTTTAATGTCTTTCCCAGTAATGCGCACCAGCACGGACGACGCGTCAGTATTCAGTAGGAGTTGCGGATACGTGGCACGAAGCTGTGGCGTAGCCGTGCGAGCCCTCGAGGTGGCGCTCCAGCTGGCGTAGAGCCGTTGTAAGTCGCCGGCTATTCGCGAGTTGTGGTCGGTGCGCAGGCTAGGTTCGGCGGAGGCAGGTGCAGACGGAAGCTGGTGAGAAATGGTGGGGCGAAAGCCATTTAGCGAAGCAGCAGCAGTGGGCTGTGCCTCAGCTGCCAGCTGCGTGCTAGCCCAGAAAAGCAAGCTCAGCAGCTTCGTGTTGGCGGAGGGTGGCATGAAAAAGTCAAAGAATAAAGAAAGTAGCCGTTGTTGAGCTTGCTACTCTCTTTGATAAGGTAAGGTTCAGGCATAAAGATATACGAGAGATTTCTGAAAAATAGTACTCGTTTTATAATATTTTATCCGTTGAATACTGCTGGAACCGAATACCTAGGTCGCCGGTTTAGTAAAGTGAATGCCGTATCTTTGTGTACTGCACTTTCCTCACTTTAAAGTTTGCATCTCTTATGGCCACCTATCCTGAATATATGGTAGCGCCCATCCGGCAAGATTTGGTAGAAGCCGGTTTCGAGCAACTCATGACCCCCCAAGAAGTAGACAGCGTGCTGAACGAGCAAAATGGCACCGTGCTGGTAGCCGTGAACTCGGTGTGCGGCTGCGCGGCCGGCAAAGCCCGTCCGGCTATCAAGCTAGCTTTGGCCAGCTCCGATAAGAAGCCTGCCAAGCTGGTAACGGTGTTCGCCGGCATGGAAACCGAGGCTGTTGCCAAGGTGCGGGAGCACCTGCTGCCGTATCCGCCTTCGTCGCCCAGCATTGCGCTATTCAAAGATGGCGAGCTGGTGCACATGATCGAGCGCTACCACATCGAAGGCAATGACATGATGCGCATTGTCGATAATTTGCAAGGTGCGTTCGAGGAGTACTGCTAGGCATATTCCAATTTGGGGTAGTTTCCTGCCTGTGTTCCAAAAGAAAAAGCTCGCTCTCAAGGCGAGCTTTTTTCGTTGGTAGCTTTAGCTTGCACATTATGAGTAGAGCCGCCACTGTCCAGCATCTCGCCTGGGACAGTAAATTCCTGAGCTTTCAAGTAGGACGCCTGAGTGCTGATCTGCTATCAGTGAGGCAATTCCAGCAGCAGCTCAAGCTTGCCCAAGCAACTGGCTACCGGCTGTTATATTGGTCCGTTAGCCCTCATGACTCCGAGTCAATAGCCAGTGCGCAGGCAGTGGGTGCTTTTTTGGCTGACCACAAAATCCGGCTGGTGCAATCAGTAGCGGCTGGCGCAACGCACTTGCCTGATCGTATTTATCCGGCCACGGCAGCCACGGACCACTTGCAGGCACTGGCTATCCAGGCCAGTGAATACTCGCGCTTTCGTGTTGATCCTGGCTTTGAAGCGGATGTTGCCGACCGGCTTTATGCGGAGTGGCTGCGTCAAGCCTTTACACAGGATCTGACGCACGAAGTGCTGGTTTACCAAGCTCACGATGATCTGCCAGCGACCGGCGTGCTGATCCTGCGCAACACGGAGGAGCGGACTGAAATAGCCATTATAGCGGTCGACAAAGGATGCCGCGGCCGCGGGCTCGGTAGCCTGCTCATCGAAGCTGCCCGGTGTCGGGCTAGGGCGCGCAACCAAGCTAGCTTGCAGGTCGTGACGCAGGCTGGCAATCCGGCCCGGCGGCTCTACGAACGAGAAGGCTTTCGATTAGAACACGAAGAATATTTGTATCATCTCTGGCTCTAGCTTGGGTATAGTAAGAGGAAAAGCCAGACGAAGCTGCTGAACCTCTCCGGTTTAGTTTGGCAGCAAACACGCAAAGCAGTATGCCTGAGTATTCAGTAGTAATTCCGGTTTACCACGGACAAGACACGTTGCGTCCGCTGTGCGAGCAAATCCATCAGTTTTTCACGGCTACTAATCGCACATTCGAAATCATCTTTGTTTACGATTGTGGGCCTGATCATTCGTGGGAAGTCATCAAAGCACTGCAAGCAGAGCTAGGTTCTGGGCTTATTAAAGCAATTCATCTGTCGCGCAATTTTGGGCAGCACAATGCCCTGCTCTGCGGCTTTGAGGAGGCGCAAGGCCGCTTCATTATCACGATGGACGAAGACTTACAGCACCGACCCGCCGACGTTGAGCACTTAATCCGGCGCCAGCAGGAAGGCGATTTTGATATCGTTTACGGAAAGCTAGGAGAATTGCAGCATTCCCTGTTTCGCAATGTCACCTCCCGGATGATGCGGCTGTTGCTGCGAGTTGGTATCCCGGATTTGCACCCTGATTATTCGGCCTTTCGGCTGATCAAAATGGAAATTGCGCACTATTGTCTGGACATGCGCAATTCCTACACGTTTCTGGACGGCTATCTTACCTGGATAACGATGCACGTTGCCAGCACGCCTGTTACGCACCAGAAACGAGCTGCCGGACAAAGCGCTTACACGGTTGGCAAACTGGTCGCTTACTCGATCAACATCTTTGCTACGTTCTCCAACCTGCCCATTCGGCTGCTCTCGCTCATGTCGATTCTGGTGTTTTTGCTAACCACCTCGTACTCAGCTTATGTGCTGATTCGTAAACTGGTTTATGATGACTTCCTGCTAGGCTTCCCGTCGCTTATTATTTCCATCGGGTTTGGGGTTGGCCTGATACTGCTAGGTATCGGAATTCTGGGCGAGTACATTCACCGTATCAACTTGAAAACCACACGCCGCCCTAATTTCATAAAGCGCCGCCTGGACTAGCAGAACAATAAAACGAGGAAGGCTAGGTGATTGTCACCTAGCCTTCCTCGTTTTAGCGCTTATGGGCTTTAATTAGCCACTTCGCTCAGAAACTTGATGCGCATCAGGCGGATATCTTCCTCCGTGTAATCGTCGGAGCCTAGCTCTTTCAGGGCCACTGCAATGCTGTCGGTAGAGGCTTGCATGAAGTAGTCGTAAAGTTCCTCCTGCCGCTCCTCGTCCAGCACGCCGTCGATGTAGTAATCGAGGTTGAGCTTGGTGCCGGAGTAGCAGATGTGCTCAATTTCCTCGATCAGCTCGCGCATGTCGATGCCCTTGGAAGAAGCAATTTCCTCCAAGTCCATCTTCTTGTCGATCTGCTGAATGATGTAAATCTTGATCTTCGACTTATTAACGGCAGATTTTACCACCACGTCGGCAGCCGTCACAATGTCGTTTTCCTCCACGTATTTCTGAATCAGAGCGAGAAACGGCGCACCGAACTTCTGCGCTTTGCCCTGACCCACGCCCCCGATGTGCGACAGGTCGTCCATCTTCGTGGGGAAGGTGGTGGCCATTTCCTTCAGCGACGGGTCCTGGAACAAGACATACGGAGGCAGGCTTTTCTGCTGGGCAATCTTCTTGCGCAGCGCTTTCAGCATGTCGAACAGCGTTTCGTCGTGGCCGGCGGCTTGCTGCACTTCTTCCTGCTCCTGCTCCTGCTGCACTTCTTCGTCGAAGTTGTGGTCTTTGGTGAGCTTGATGGAGTGCGGCGCTTCAATAAAATCTAGCCCTTTTTGGGTGATCTTCACCACGCCAAAGTTCTCAATATCTTTCTCCAGGAAGCCATTGAGCAACGCTTGGCGCAAAAGCGAATGCCAGAACTGCGCGTCGTGCTCTTTACCCTGGCCATAAACGGGTAGGCTGTTATGTCCGTAGCTTTCGACGTGGGCGTTGTTCATGCCCATTAGCACCGTACCGATGTGGTCGAGGCCGAAGCGCTCTTCGGTTTGCACCACCGCTTTCAAAGCTAGCAATACCTCATCCTTGCCCTCAAACCGCTCTTTCGGGTGGCGGCAGTTGTCGCAGAAGCCGCAGTCTTTCTCGAAGATTTCGCCGAAGTAATGCAGCAGCTGCTTGCGGCGACACACGGCCGAATCGGCGTAGTTGGCCATTTCCTGCAACAGCAGCTTGCCGTTGTCGCGCTCGGTTACGGGCTTGTCCTTGTTGAACTTCTCCAGCTTCACAATATCGTCGTAGCTGTAGAACATCAGGCAGTTGCCCTCTAGTCCATCACGCCCGCCGCGGCCAGTTTCCTGGTAGTAGCCCTCGATGCTCTTGGGCGTATCGTAGTGCACCACGAAGCGCACGTCGGGCTTGTCGATACCCATGCCGAAAGCGATGGTCGCCACAATTACGTCGGCTTCCTCGTTCAGGAACGCATCCTGGTTGGCCATGCGCACATGTGGATCGAGGCCGGCGTGGTAGGGGAGGGCCTTCACATCATTGACACGCAGCAGCTCCGCAATTTCTTCTACCTTCTTGCGGCTCAGGCAGTACACAATGCCCGCCTTGCCTTTGTGCTGCTTCACGTACTGAATCAGCTGCTTCTTGGTGTTGTGCTTGGGGCGAACTTCGTAGTAGAGGTTGGTGCGATTGAAGGAGGTTTTAAAGACCGAAGCATCGTCCATTTGCAGGTTTTTCTGGATGTCCAGCTGCACTTTGGGCGTGGCGGTGGCGGTGAGGGCAATAATGGGCACGCTGGGCCCGATGTTATCAATGATACCGCGGATCTTGCGGTACTCGGGGCGGAAATCGTGGCCCCACTCCGAAATGCAGTGCGCTTCGTCGATAGCAACGAACGAAACCGTGGCTTTTTGGAGAAAGTCGATGGTTTCGTCTTTGGTCAAGGATTCGGGCGCGACGTAGAGCAGCTTTATCTCGCCGCTAATCACGTCTTTTTTCACTTTGTTTATCTCCGATTTCGACAGCGTCGAGTTCAGAAACTGCGCGTTTACCCCAAAGGCGTTGAGCTGGTCAACCTGGTTTTTCATCAGGGCAATCAGCGGCGAAATCACGATGGCCGTGCCGGGTAGCACAAGCGCCGGCAGCTGGTAGCACAGCGACTTGCCCGCGCCGGTTGGCATGATAACGAAGGTGTTGTTGCCTTCAATAACGTTCTGAATCACGGCTTCCTGGGTACCCCGGAACTGGCCGTACCCAAAAACTTCCTTTAACTTGCCTTTCAGATCGGCCGTCGGAATCACGGCGTTTTTTACGGCTGGCATAGACATCCTCGCTTACTCAATTGGGGTTGTAGAAGAGAGTCGCAACCAATGTTGGTTGAACTCTCAATCTAGGAATTTTACGGTAGTGAATACTGGGCAGCGAGTAAAAAGACTTGGGCTTGCTTTGAAACCTAGACCTCCATTCAAGCTCCTTTTATCCGCTACTCAATACCAAATTTAGATTGAAACCGCAGAACGATATCAACTCCGTTGCAAAAAAAGTGCTTCTGCAAGAAGCTGAAGCAATTCAAGGTGTAGCCGCTGCCATTTCGGAAACCCAAGATTTTGCACAATGTGTAGAGACAATTCTCTCTTTAAGAGGGCGTGTGGTCGTAACGGGCGTTGGGAAGAGTGCGCACATTGCAGCCAAAATAGTGGCAACGCTGAACTCTACCGGCACACCCGCGCTGTTTATGCACGCCGCTGACGCCATCCACGGCGACCTAGGTATGATTCAGCCGGAAGACTTTGTGGTGGCCATCAGCAAGAGCGGCGACACGCCCGAAATAAAAGTACTGGTGCCGCTGCTTCGCCGCAAAGGTGTGCTGCTGGCGGCGCTGGTGTGCAATGCCAGCTCCTACCTGGCTACTCAGGCCGACTACGTGCTGCACGCACCCGTGGAGCGCGAAGCCTGTCCGCACAACCTGGCCCCGACAACCAGCACGACGGCGGCCCTAGCTTTGGGCGACGCATTGGCGGTGTGCCTGCTGGAAGCCCGCCAGTTTAGCAGCGCCGACTTTGCGCGCCTGCACCCCGGCGGCACGCTCGGCAAGAAGCTCTACTTGAAAGTGGGCGACCTAAGCCGCCAGAATGAGAAACCTAAGGTGACGCTGGAGGCACCGCTCAAAGAAATCATCCTCGAAATCTCGGGTAAGCGCCTGGGGGCAACAGCGGTGCTTGACCCCGACGACGATACGTTGCTGGGCATCATCACCGACGGTGACCTGCGACGGATGCTCACTAATTTTGCTCGCCTCGATGATGTTCGCGCCCGCGACATTATGACCCCAAGACCCGTCACGGTGGACCTGGATGATTTTGCCGTGGAAGCCCTCACGCGTATGCAACAGCGCAATATCACGCAGCTTATCGTGACGGAGCAGGGTAGCTTCAGCGGGTTCATCCACCTGCACGATTTGCTGCGCGAAGGATTGGTATAGACTTGAGAGAGAAAAAGCTGCCTTATCTTCGCCGCTGGTGCAACTCGCTATTGTCTTAACACAATAAGATAATATCGTATAAGCTGCATTATGAATGGGAAATATAGCATATTTGCTTTCTTTAAGCCTCAAGGGCTTTGCATGACTCTTAGTTGCTGACTTTTTTGACTATGGAACAGAACACCTATCTCGTGGTAATGGCGGGCGGCATTGGAAGCCGCTTCTGGCCTTTCAGCCGCACCAATCACCCCAAGCAGTTTCACGACGTAATGGGCGTGGGGCGCTCGATGCTGCAACTCACTGTCGACCGCTTCAAGGGCATTTGTCCGCCGGAAAACGTGTTTGTCGTGACCAACCGCGACTATACGGAGCTGGTACACCAGCACTTACCGGAGCTGCCGCTGGATCAGATCCTGGGCGAGCCGATCGGGCGCAACACGGCGCCGTGCATTGCCTATGCCAGCTACCGCATCGCGCAGCGCGACCCGAAAGCCGTTATCGTGGTGACGCCCGCCGACCATGCCGTGATGCGGGAGGAAGAGTTCCGCACCAACATCAGCAAAGCCGTGGATGCCGCCCGCAGCCACGAAGTGCTGATCACGCTCGGCATCAAGCCCGCCCGCCCCGATACTGGCTACGGCTACATTCAGTACCTGGATCAGGAAGACAACAAAGCCGAGATGCCCGGCGGCCTGAAGAAAGTGAAAACCTTCACGGAAAAGCCGAATCTGGAACTGGCGAAGATGTTCATGGAAAGCGGCGACTTCCTCTGGAACTCGGGCCTGTTTGTGTGGCGCGCCGACGTGATTGTGCAGGCCTTCCACAATTACCTGAGCGACATTGCCGAAGTATTCGATGATGGCCTGTCGCAACTCGGCACGCCGCAGGAGGAAGAGTTCATCACGCAGGCTTACACACGTTGCCGCAACATCAGCATCGACTACGGCATCATGGAAAAGGCTGACAACGTGTACGTACTGCCCGCCGACTTCGGCTGGAGCGACCTAGGTACCTGGGATTCGCTGCACCGCATCGGCCGCCCCGACGAGTGCAACAATGTGGTCGACGGTGACGTGATTCTCTACGACACCTGCGAGTGCGTGATCAAAACGCCGTCGGAGCGCCTGGTAGTGGTGCAAGGGCTGGATGGCTACATCGTGGCCGAGTACGACAACGTGCTGCTCATCTGCAAGCGCACCGAAGAGCAGCGCGTGAAAGAGTTCGTGGCCGACGTGAAAGCCAAGAAGGGTAGCGGTTACAACTAACAGCTGCCTGGAAACAGCTCCGCAGCGATAAGCTTATCGCAAAGAACAGTCCCCAAGATGCCTCTTCGCTAGGAGGTATTTTGGGGACTGTTCTTTTGGATGTGCTCTTGCCGTTTGGAGTACTTTGAAGCAACGTACGCTGCTTAGCCAAGGTTATTATTAGCAATAATTATCTACTATTAATGTGATTTTAACACCTATGTACTTACTATACTGTATACTTGCTAATAATACGACCTGTTAAAGCCCAACGCTTTAGTCCCATCGAGCTAGTCTTCTTAGGCGGTAAGTGTCTGGGCCTAGGGCTTCGTTAATGCCTGAGCGGCAGTTGCAGAGCTAGCTTTGAGTGGCGCAATAAAGTTCAGAGACGCGAACTGCCGTGCGTGTTTGGCCAGACGAGCCATTCCATAGCTTACTAGCATAACCAGACCATCACCTACTGAGCATCTTATGCAAATTATCCTGCAGATGCTTCATTCCCACACCTATACGTTGGCGCTTACAATAATCGGCCGCAACGCTGCCGGTTAGCGAAGCTAGGCTGCACGACCTGACTCTTGGATTTCAGGGCGTGAGAAGAGGGAGTTCACAACAGACTTGTATTTGAGGTAAATGCCTCTAGCGCAAGTGCTTGTTTGAAGGTAACGACATAACGGCGGAGTGGTATGGATTTCAAGGACAGATTGTACAACGTCTACGTTAGTAGTGAACAGGGCGGCGGGAAGGTGCTGGACCAGCTACAGAACGGCACGAGCTTGTTTTCTGGCAATGCTCCCTACATAACCCAATTAATCAAGCGACACATTCCGGCGGATCGAAGCGTCCGGATTATGGACCTAGGTTGCGGACACGGAGCGCACCTCTATTTTCTGAAGCAATGCGGCTATCAGAACTTGGTTGGGGTCGATACGTCGGCCGAGCAAGTGGAGCTGGCGCATCGGTTGGGCGTCGAGGAGGTGCAACTCGGTAATATTGAGGATTTCCTGTCCGACGATAAGGAGTCGGCGGATGTCGTGTTGCTGATTGACATTCTGGAACACCTGCCGCTAACGTTTGTTTTTGAGTTGCTTGACAGCATCTTCGTCAAGCTCAACAAAGGCGGACGCCTGATTATTCACGTTCCAAATGCCGAAGGCCTCTACGGCATGCGCATACGCTACGGTGACTTAACCCACGAACAAGCATTTACGCCCACCTCGATGCGCCAATTGCTGAAAACCGTGGGGTTCTCCACAGTTGCGTACTCAGAGGATAAACCTGTTGTTCACGGCGTTACGTCCCTGATCCGCCGCCTGCTCTGGGGCGTGCTGACGGCGCCGCACCGCTTGCTGCTGATGGCCGAAACCGGTCATACGGAGTTTGTGCTGTCGCAGAACATGCTGGTGGTGGCGCAGAAAGCGTAACAGATAGCACGCATACCTAGGTCGGTTCACGGAGGTATCGAAGGAGTTCTGCCTGAAGCCAGCTGCTTGCCGGAACCTGATAATCAGCTAGCTTTAAGCGCCTGCTGTTCCGCTCAGCGCCCGCACTTCCACCCACTTATCAGGCAGGCATAACCTAGGTATGCTATTTAAAACAGCTAGCTCATTGCGGCAGCCGGTTTGGCTGCTGCTACTAATGCTGCTTGTCTGCGAAGCAGGACGCGCCCAAAAGGCGCCAACTCCTGAGCCCGTGCGCATCGACGTGAACCTGCAACAGGAGCTAGGTCCGATGAAGCCGATCTGGGCGTGGTTTGGCTACGACGAGCCGAACTACACCTATATGAAGGACGGCCGCAAGCTCCTCACCGAGCTGAGCCAGCTTAGTCCGGTGCCGGTGTACGTGCGGGCGCACAACCTGCTGACGTCCGGCGACGGCACCGCAGCCATGAAATGGGGCTCCACGAACGTGTACACCGAAGATGCGCAAGGCCGGCCGCACTACAGCTGGGCCATTGTCGACAGCATTTTCGACACGTACATCAAGCGTGGTATGAAGCCGTTGGCGCAGCTAGGTTTTATGCCTGAGGCTATGTCGACGCACCCGGAGCCGTACCGCCATTATTGGCAGCCGGGGCAGCCGTACCAGAACATTGTGACCGGCTGGGCTTACCCGCCCAAAGATTACCAGAAGTGGGGCGAGCTAGCCTACCAATGGGTGCGCCACTGCGTGCAGCGCTACGGGCAAAAGGAGGTGGAAAGCTGGTACTGGGAGGTTTGGAATGAGCCGGACGGCTTCTACTGGAAAGGCACGCAAGCCGACTTCTTCAAGCTCTACGACTACGCCGCCGATGGCGTGAAGCGTGCCCTGCCTACCGCCCGCATCGGCGGCCCCAACGTGACGGGTGGCGCGCAGAAGTACCTGGATGCGTTTCTCAAGCATTGCCTGGAGGAAACCAACTACGCGACCGGTAAAGTAGGTTCACCGCTGGATGCTATCCTGTTCCATGCCAAAGGCGCCCCGAAACTTGTGAACGGCATGGTGGTGATGGATGTGCGCCAGCAGCTGCGCAACATCGACGGGCACCTGAAAATTGTCGCCAAGTACCCGCAGCTGAAGAACTTACCCATCATCCTCGGCGAATCGGACCCGGAAGGGTGCGCGGCCTGCGGCATGCAGACTAACCCGGAAAACGCGTACCGCAACGGCACCATGTATTCGAGCTACACGGCGGCCTCGCTGGCCCGCGAGTATGCCTTAATGGATGCCTACCAAGCCAACCTCATCGGGGCTACAAACTGGTCATTCGAGTTTGAGAACCAGCCGTGGTTTGCGGGCTATCGGGACCTAGCTACCAATGGCGTCGATAAGCCGGTGCTGAACGTGTTTCGCATGCTAGGTATGATGAAGGGCCAACGCGTAGCCGTGCAAAGCCCGCGCATGTACCCGCTCCAAACCGTGCTCGACTCGAGCGTGCGCGCCCGCCCCGACATCGGCGCGCTAGCCGCCAAAGAGCAGCGCACGGCTACTGTATTGGTCTGGAATTATCATGATGCTAATCAGGCTGGCCCCACTGAGCCCGTGCAGGTGCGCTTGCAGGATGTGCCCGCCAGCGCCGTTACGGTAACACATTACCGAATTGATAATGAGCGCAGCAACTCGTACGAAGCCTGGAAAAAGATGGGCTCACCAGCGCAGCCAACCGCCGCGCAGATAACAGCACTGGAAAAAGCCGGGCAGCTACAAATGCTAGGTAAGCCAGCAAAATTTCATGTGAAAAACGGTACGCTTGCTCTCGACCTAGGTTTGCCGCGGCAAGGCGTGTCGTTGCTGAAAGTTGATTGGTAGGAAAAAATGTAGCGCGAACCGAAGGCTTGGCTAACGCCTTCCTTCGGTTCGCGCTACCTACTTCGACGCTAAAAACCTAGCTCAGGTCGTAGATGCCAACGGGGTCCATGTCAGTGTACTCCAGGTTTTCGCCGGCCATACCCCAGATGAAGGCGTAGTTGCTGGTGCCACAACCCGTATGAATCGACCAGGGCGGTGAAAGAATTGCCTGCTCGTTGCTGATCCACAGCGGACGGGTTTCCTGCGGCTCACCCATCATGTGCAGCACGCGCTGGTTTTCGGGCAAGTTGAAGTAGAGGTACGCCTCCATGCGCCGGTCGTGGACGTGGCTGGGCATGGTGTTCCACACACTGCCGGGCTTGAGCTGGGTGAGGCCCATCACGAGCTGGCAGCTCGGAATGCCTTCGTTATAGATGTACTTGTAGATGGTGCGCTGGTTGGCCGTTTCCATCGCGCCCATTTCCACCGGGGTTGCTTCGGCTTGGGTGCGGCGCGTGGTCGGGTATTCCTTATGAGCGGGGGCCGACAAGATGTAGTACTTGGCCGGATTCGCAGCATCGACGCTGCTGAACTGCACCTCGCGCGAGCCTCGGCCCACGTACAGGCAATCCTGGGTACCTAGGTCGTAGGTCTGCCCATCGACTACAATCTGGCCGGGGCCACCGATGTTGAGCGCCCCTAGCTCCCGGCGTTCCAGGAAGAAGTTCGCCTTAAGATTTTCAGGGCAAGGAAGCGTCAGCGACTCCGAGAGGGGCGAAGCGCCACCCACAATCATGCGGTCGTAGTGCGTGTACACCAGGTTGATGTCGCCGGGCACAAAAACGGTTTCAACCAGAAAGTGGCTGCGCAGCTCCGTCGTATTCATAGCCGCCGTTTCGCGCGGGCTACAGGCATAGTATTGAATCATGGAAGTGTTGAATGTTGAGTGTTGAATGTTGAATGTCAGGTGTTGAATAAGGAGAGTGGATTACGCATTGCGTCTACAATTCAACACTCAACATTCAACACTTAACATTTTCTTACCGTCCCATCCAGCCGCCGTCGACGGTCAGGATGGTGCCGTGTACGTAGTCGCCAGCCTTGGAGGCGAGGAAAACCGTTGGGCCTTTGAAATCGTCGGGGGTGCCCCAGCGGCCGGCCGGGATGCGACCTAGGATGCTTTGACTGCGGTCGGGGTCGTTGCGCAGGGCCTCGGTGTTGTCGGTGGCAATGTAGCCGGGCGCAATAGCATTCACGTTCACGCCTTTGCCGCCCCATTCGTTTGCCAGCGCCTTCACCAAGCTACCGATAGCACCTTTGCTGGCCGCGTAGCCCGGCACGTTGATGCCGCCTTGAAACGTGAGCAGCGAAGCCGTGAAGATGATCTTGCCCGAGCCCTGCGCCAGCATCTGCCCGCCAATAGCGCGGGCCAGGCGGAAAGGCGCATCCAGGTTGATGGTGAGCACCTCATCCCAGTATTCGTCGGAGTGCTCGGCGGCGGGGGCGCGGCGGATGGTGCCGGCGTTGTTGATGAGAATGTCGATGCGGGGGAAATCCTGCTGTACCCGCTGAATAAAGCTGTCGACTTGGTCGCGCTGGCTGAAGTCGGCCTGGTAGGCGGTGAAGTTGCGGCCCAGGGCGCGTACGGCCTGTTCGGTTTCGCTGCCGCTCAGAGCCAGCGAAGCCGACACGCCGATGATGTCGGCGCCGGCTGCCGCCAACCCTAGGGCCATGCCTTGCCCGATGCCTTTGTTGCAGCCCGTTACCAGCGCGATTTTGCCGGTCAGGTCGAAAAGGGATGATGTATCCATGAGGTCCGTTTTGGTTAGTGGGCGTTAAGGTAAGAAGCCGGGGCTTTCCATGCCTCCTGCTCCTGCCTTTTCCTCGTCAGCTAACTGGCGCCCCCGGCAAAGGGCTTGACTGCGCCGGCGGGGGTGGCGGGTGGGCCGCAACGGCGGTTTATACAACGGGTTGAGACCTAGGTTGCTAAAATCGGACAGCTGCCTAATTTATCCCCCATTTTGACTAAAAGCACCCCGTCCTGCTCCGGAAAGGAGGTGTACTTTTCGACTATTCAATTGAAGTCTGGCTGTGGCGCTGCCTGCTGGCGAGCCGCCGGGGCGAGGGCAGTAGCCTCACGCATGTGCTAGGTTTTCAGGCGGATAATTCGTGCTTGTCTTCTCCATCTCCCACCTGTTCCGGCATCGGCCGGGATGCTAATTCTTTTCATCTATGAGAGTAAAAACATTACTCTTATGCGGGGCACTTGTGCCTCTACAAGCCTCGCTTTCTGCTGCTGCTTATGCGAAGAACGCGGAGGGCAACAACAAGGCAGTCGCCAATTCAGCGCTGCCCGCCAACACGGAGCTAGCTGCCGAAGGACCGGTAACCGGCACGGTGCTCGACGAAAAGGGCAATGGGATGCCGGGCGCCACGGTGGTGCTGAAAGGCACCACCCTAGGTACTACCACCGACGTAAACGGCCGCTTCACCCTCAACATTCCGGCGGGTGCCACCACGCCTACGTTGGTCATTTCCTCCATCGGCTACGTGAAGCAGGAAATTCCGGTTGGCACCCAGACTACTTTTTCTATCAAGCTAGCCCAGAACACGCAGGACCTGAACGAGGTAGTGGTGGTGGGCTACGGCACCCAGAAACGCTCCGACGTGACGGGCTCCGTGGCTTCGGTGCCGCAGGACCGCTTGGAGCGTATTCCGGTTTCGAACGTGGCGCAGGCGCTGCAAGGTGCGGTAGCAGGTGTCAACATCACTGCTTCGTCGAGCGTGCCGGGCAGTCAGCCTAACATCCAGATCCGGGGTGTGCGCTCCATCACTGCCGGCACCAACCCGTACCTGGTAGTAGATGGGGTGCCGTTTCCGGGCAACCTGAACGACATCAACCCCAACGACATTGCCTCTATCGAGATTCTGAAGGATGCTTCTTCGACGGCCATCTATGGCACGCGGGGCTCCAACGGGGTAATCCTGGTGACGACCAAGCGCGGCAAAACCGGTAAGCCCCAGATTCGCTACAACGGCTACGCCGGACCCGAGTACATGGTCAACAAGCTGCACCCGCTCAATGGGCCAGCCTTCTCGGAGAAGTGGCAGGAGTTTACCCGCCAGCGCGGCATCAACCTCTCGCCCGTACCAAACACCGGTGAGCTGGAAAACTACAATGCCGGTCGCACCACCGACTGGATGGATCTGGTTAAGCAGCAAGGCTTTATTCAGGACCACAACGCCTCTATTTCGGGTGGTACCGAAAACGTGAAATTCTTCGTATCGGGCGACTATTTCAAGCAGAAAGGCATTATCAAAGGCTACCAGTTTCAGCGGATTAGCCTGCGCTCGAACATTGACGCCACGCTCACGGACTGGCTGCGCGTAGGCACCTCGGCTTTCTACTCGACTTCCAACGACAACGGCGGCCGCGCCGACCTGAGCCTGGCCCAGGTGCTGAGCCCCTACGGCACGCCTTACAACCCCGACGGCACCTACACGATTTATCCGCAGCCGCCGGAACAGCTGGTGAAGAATGCCTTGCTAGGTTTGACCACGCAGCGCGAGGACCGCGTAAATCAGCTCACCGGCACCGGCTACGCTGAGGTGGAGCCTACCTTTATAGAAGGGCTGAAATACCGCCTGAACGCCACGTACTCGTACCGACCCGGGCGCTTCGCCAACTACAACGGTCGGGCCTTCGGCGACCTGCGCGGCACGGCCCAACTCATCAACGATGAGCGCCAGAACTACACAGTGGAGAACCTGCTGTTTTACAACCGGACGTTCGGCAAGCACCACTTCGATCTGACGGCCCTTTACAGCGCCCAGGAAAACCGCTACTTCACGACCAGCCAAACGGCCACCGGCTTCATCAACGACCGGATTGGCTTTAACAGCATTGGCTCGGGTGCGAACACGCCCACCATCAGCTCGTATAGTGAGCGCCGCACACTGGTGTCGCAGATGGGACGCCTCAACTACAACTACGACAGCCGCTACCTGTTCACGGTGACGGCCCGGCGCGACGGCTCGTCGGTGTTCGGTGCTGAGGCCGACAAGTACGCCATCTTCCCTTCCGTAGCCCTAGGATGGAACATCGGCAACGAGGCTTTCCTGAAAGACCAAAGCACGGTGAACGTGCTGAAGCTGCGCTTTTCGTATGGCACTACAGGAAATGAAGGCATCAATCCGTATGGCACCATCACGGGCAACGGGCTGCTGCAATATGCCTACGGCGGGGTACCCACCACGGGCGTACAGCCCAACCGGATCGGAAACCCACTTCTGAAGTGGGAGCAAACGACCAGCGCCAACTATGCGGTGGATTTTGGCTTTCTGAAAAACCGCATCACCGGTACCGTTGAGTACTACGACGCCAAAACCGAGGATCTGCTGCTGAACCGTCAGATTCCGATTATCTCGGGCTACGGCACCATTCTGGACAACGTAGGCTCGGTGCGCAACCGCGGTCTGGAAGTGAGCCTGACCACGGCTAACGTGCAGAACTCCAACTTCACCTGGGAAACGACCCTGAACGCCTCGGGCAACCGCAACAAGCTGCTGAGCCTAGGGTACACCAGCGCCGATGACATCGGCAACAACCTCTTCATTGGTCGGCCGCTCAACGGCGTGTACACTTACGTAAAAACCGGCGTGTGGCAGCAGGGAGAAGACCCCAGCGGCCAGGACCCCACCGCCAAGCCCGGCGACCTGAAGTTTGCGGACCTCAACGGCGACAAGCAGATCACAACTCTCGACCGCCGGTACCTAGGTACGAACCTTCCCAAATGGCAGGGCGGCATCACCAACACCTTTACCTACAAAGGGTTGAGTTTGCGGGTGTTCATCCAGACGGTGCAGGGCGTGCTGAAGAACAACAACAACCTGAACTTTCTGGATCTAGGTGGGCGCCTCAACACCTCGCGGGAAGTTGGCTACTGGACACCCGAAAACAAGAGCCAAGACCGTCCCGGCTTGAGCTACATCAACCCCCGTCAGTACGGTTTTCCGAGCAACGGTAGCTTCACGCGCCTTAAAGACCTAACGCTGAACTATACCTTCCCGGCCGCCCTGATCGATAAGCTCAAGCTAGGTGCACTGTCGGTGTACGTGAGCGGGCGCAACCTCTACACCTGGACCAAGTGGGTTGGCTGGGACCCCGAGCAGACCTACACCCTCGGCAACGGCACCGGCAACATCGACAACCCCATCAGCCTGCTCAGCTCATCCACGAATTTCAGTCCCAATACGAACGTCAATAATGGCACGCCGGGTGCGACGCAGGGCTCCAACCCCAACTTCCCCACCGTGCGCACGTTCGTCTTCGGCCTCAACCTAGGTCTGCGTTAAAATTTTCAGCTGTTAGCTGATGGCTGTTAGCTGCTAGCCTTTCCACCTTATCGAAAAAGCTAACAGCTAACAGCCATCAGCTAAGCAATAATAGCTGGCAGCTCATTTTAAAAAATCCCACTTCGACATATGAAACGCTTTGCGCTAGCCTTTACAGCCCTGCTGGTCACGGCTCAGTTTATCAGCTCTTGTAAGAAAGATTACCTCGACGAAAACCCCGCCTCGCTCTACACGCCCCAAACGGTGCTTGTGGACTCGCTGGGCTTCGAATCGGCTATGGCCGGCCTGCAATCGGTGGTGCGCGAGCAGTACACCCGCTCCGATGAGCAGGGCCTGCTCGGCATGATGCAGGAAGGCACCGACGTAGCCATTCCTGGTCAGGTGCAGGGGGCTGAGATTCCCTACTACAACTACACCTTGCTCAACCCGCAAGACCGGGCCGCAGAAGTGATGTGGAGTTGGGCTTACCGGACCATCAACAACTGCAACCAGATTATTCAGGGCGCAGCCAATGCGCCGGCCACGTTGCGGCAGGGCTACAAAAACCGCATCAGCGCGGAAGCTAGGTTCTTCCGCGCCTACGCTTACAATTTCCTGGCAACCCTCTGGGGCGACGTGCCGCTGGTAGAAGCACCCGTGACCTCGCCGCGCACTGACTTCACGCGCACACCAGTTGCGGACGTCAATGCATTTATCATCAACGACTTGACAACGGCTATTCCAAGTATGTTCACTGCGAGCCAAGCTGCGTCGGGGCGGATTACGCGGGGTGCAGCCCAGCACCTGCTCGGTGAAGTGTACCTGCGCACTGGCCAGAACGCGCAGGCCGAGCAAGTGCTGCAAGCCCTGATCAACAGCAATCAGTACAAGCTCATCATGGCCCGCTATGGGGTGCGAGCCAGCCAGCCCGGCGACTACTTCTCCGACATGTTTATTGTTGGCAACCAGCGTCGCAACCAAGGCAACACGGAAGTCATCTGGGGTATTGAGCAGCAGTTGCTCGTACCCGGTGCCACCACCAGCGCGCAGCAGCGCCGCATGTGGGTGCCCGCTTACTACAACATCAAAGGGATGGCCTTGGCTGATTCGCTCGGAGGCCGTGGCCTAGGTCGCCTGCGCCTCAGCAACTGGGTCGACTACCGGCTGTACTCAAATCCAGATATGCGCAACTCGAAGTATAACCTCAAGCGGCGCTTCTACTACAACGACGCCACGATGCCCGCCACCTACGGCAAGCGCGTGACGGGCCTGACGGGCTCGGATACTATCTACAATATTACGCCCTACACCACCAAGTGGAACCAGTTTGACCCCGCCGACACCTTCGGCTTCGGTACTATTAAAGATCTGACTATGATGCGTTTAGGTGAAACGTATCTGCTGCTGGCCGAGGCGCAGTTCAAGCAAGGCAAACTGGCCGAAGCAGCCGCTAGCATCAACATGCTGCGCACCCGCGCTCAGGCTCCGCAGGTGACGGCCAGCCAGATAAACCTGAACTTTATCCTCGATGAGCGCGCCCGCGAGCTGATTGGCGAGGAGCAGCGCCGCATTACGCTGATGCGCACCGGCACACTCGTAGAACGCACGCTCCGCCTGAACGGCGCTTCCGTAACGGGCCTGACGCAGAAACACTTGCTTTTGCCCATTCCGCAGACGTCTATCGACCTGAACACCAACGGTACGTTGGCTCAGAACCCAGGCTATTAAGACTTGCAGCGTTCCAACGAAAAGCCCCGATACCTGCCAAGTGTCGGGGCTTTTTGCGTGTAAGCAGGTTGCTACTAGGCGGTGAGCGAAAGCGACTTCTCCATCACCACAAACAGGAGTTTCTGATTCGGAATGCCGAACTTAGTGGAGGTTGGGAACGGCTCGGTAGCACCAGTTAGGCGGTAGCTGCGCCGCTCATACCAAGCAATCAGCTCGTGCCGCACCGAAATGACCGTCATCGTCACTGTCTGGCAGTGCTGCTGCTGAGCGTAGGCTTCTCCCGCTTGCAGTAGCTGTTTGCCGATGCCTTGCGCCTGCAAGCCCGGCTTTACGGAGAGCATACCTAGGTACAGCGTCTCCGCCTTCTTCTCCAGGTACACGCACCCAAGCAATTGTTCTTCGGCATCGGTGCATTTGAGAATGGTGACGGTCGGCGTTTGCAGCATCTCGTGCAAAGAGTCAGCGTCCGTCCGAATGCCTTCCAGCAAATCAGCTTCAGTAGTCCAGCCTTTGCGGGATTCATCGCCGCGGTAGGCGCTGTTTACGAGTGCCACCAAGGCCGGAACGTCAGCCGGGGTAGCAGGAGTAAATTGAAGAGAATCAAGCATGAGCGTAAATGAAGCAGCTAGGTTTTGCCGAAGCGAAACCTAGCTGCTCAAAGTATAATAAGTAATTGTCTGGTGTAAGCTTACTGGCCGGCTGCGGCTCGCAGACGCTGGCGCTGCACTTCAAACAGCATAATACCGCTGGCAACCGACACGTTGAGCGAACTAATCTGCCCCACCATCGGAATGCGGATTTTGTGATCGGCCAGCTTTAGGTATTCCGGCGAAATACCATCTTCTTCGCTGCCCATGAGCACCGCTACCGGGCCGGTAAGGTCAACGTTGCCAGCCTCAAGGCTAGATTCTGCTTTCTCGGTGCACGCCACCACCTGCACCCCCGACTGTTGCAGGAAAGCAATGGTTTCTTTCAGATTAGGCTCCCGGCACACCGGAATCAGGTTCAGGGCGCCGGCCGAGGTCTTGAGAGCGTCGCCGTTGATCTGGGCCGCGCCACGACTCGGCACCACAATGGCGTTAACACCTAGGCACTCCGCATTTCGGGCAATAGAGCCGAAATTGCGCACGTCAGTGATGCGGTCGAGCAGAAGCAGAAGCGGCGTTTTACCTTCCTCGTACAAGCCGGCCAGAATGCTATCAAGCGGCTGATAGTCGATAGGCGACACGAAGGCTACTGCGCCCTGGTGGTTTTTGCGGGTAAGGTCGTTCAGCTTTTCCAGCGGCACCAAGGCCACTGGAATATTAGCAGCTTTAGCCAACTCGCTTATCTCCTGCGTAATGCTGTTTTTGGTGCTGCGCAGCAGGTAGATTTTCTCCAGCGTGCGGTTTGCATTCAGCGCCTCCAAGATGGGGCGCAGGCCAAACAGCATCTCAATGCTGCGGTCGGCGGCGGGCTTGTGCGGGTAGCGCGGCTTGTCGCCGCGGGGCGCACGGTCGCCTTCCGCGCCCCGTTCGGCGCGGTCGTTTGGCCGGTTCACCGGGCGGTTCTCGGAATCGTAAAAGCGGCGGCGCTCATTCAGCGGGCCGTCGGGGCGGTCAGTCCTTTTCTCCATTGCTCGACGGCGGCATACCAGAGTCGTTCGTACTCGGGGCGGCGCACCAATTCATAGTGTTCGGGTGCAAAGGTACTCGGTTTCGGGTGGAACGTGTACGTGCCTTCGCCCGTGGTGCCCGGCCGATACAGCCAGCGCTCCTCTGTAGCCGTCCGATACACCGTTTCCGGTGGGCCATACACAATATAAAGCATGCCGCGGTCAGTCATCCAACCAGCTTTGTAGCTTGAAAACAAGCGGTTAGCCGCCGCCACCCGTTCATAATAGGTGCGAATCAGCTGGCGAGCTATTACTTGCTGATTGGCGGCTACGCCAAGCCAAAACTGGTCAACTGCCCGCTTAGGGTCGGGCGAGTTGTACAGCTTCTGGCGCTCCGCCGTCGAGGTAAGGTAAATAAGCGGCTGAATAAGCTCAACGGCTACCGTTAGCTCCGGAAAGCTATTGCGCTCCGCCAGCAGGCCAACAGGCCGGGTGCTGCCATTCACCCGAAGCGAGTACAACCCCGGACCAGCCAGCTTGATGCGGCGTCCTGCTTGAATGGTGGAAGAGTCCTGGAGGGTCATCGTCCGGGGCGGAGGCGGCAGCGTTGCCGGATTGGTCATCGGCGGCAACGCTGCCATGAAGTTCGGCTCGTACTGCTTTATCGTAAGCGGCTGTTGAGCGCCATAGCTGCTCACTTGAAAAACCTCACCGACACGTACATAGCGCCGCAGAAGCGGGTCGCCGACAGAGTCAGTCAACATAAAGGTGCGATTGAGTCGCTCCGGCGTGATTTCCAGCCACACACCTGCACCGCTGTCCTCATTATTGGTTGTGCCGCTGTACACGTTCACCAGCTGCCCGGCAGCGAGGGAGGCAACCGGCAGCGAGAAGTCGACCAGCGTAGCCGAACCTAGGTGCCGGGTGCGCCGGGACAGGTGCCGCACGCTGTCCTGCCAAACCGGGCGCCGACTTTCGTAATCGGGCCAAGCGGCCACTTGCAGCGGCTGACCGGAGCGGGGCGCTTGCGCATCAGCGAAGCGGAGAAAAACGTGCAGACTGTCGTTCTCGCGGCGGGTATCAACCTGCACCTGGCGCTCGGTGCGATACTGATCCGAAAAGTCGCGGCGCGGACCAGCCGGTACTGCGCTCAGCAGACTTAACAAGCTGAGCACAAGTAAGAAAGGAGACGCTAAGGCAAGAAGAATCGGTTTTTTCATTTCAGCAATTACTATCGCACTGGCAAGCCTACTCTTCACAACGTTTCGCCGCAAGTTTGCTTACGTATTACAACGAAAAAAGCCGATTCCCGAAAGGAACCGGCTTTTCTTCTCTAAACCTAGGTCGGTTTACTGCTGCGGATAATATTGGTTGAGCAGCGACACGGCTTTAGAAGCGCGTTGCTGGTCGCCAATTTGCTCGGCAGCCCGGTACACATTGCTCAAGCTGATCAGGTGCGTCTGAATCTCGCGGTCGAACAGGGCGCTGTTGTGCGTTGAGTAATACGCTAATGCCTGTTGCGCACGGTTCGTTACGGTGTCCATAATCTCGTTGGCGCGCTGCTTTTCGCCTACTTCTACCAGCGGCACAATGGCCTGCGGCGTGTAGAAGTCATATGGAATCGACTTGTCCGGCATTACTTCAAACGACTTATTCAGCACTTCCTTGGCCTTCGCTTTGTCGCCGGCCGCCAGGTACGCTTCAGCCAGCTGGTTGAACTTGTCGCGGTAGTTGGCCGGGAAGCGCAGGCTGTTTTCGTCGTAGAAAATATTCGGATCGTTGAGGTTGCGATACGCAAAGACCTGCATCATGTTCTTGTACATGACGTCTTTAGCCACGTAGCCCTCGCGGTCAGCTTTGGGGTCGTAGCTTGGGTCGCGCGCCGGTAGGATGCGGTTTGCCATGCCCTCCAACTGGAAGTACGGCTGAAGGTTCATGAAATCCGAGTTGTCGACGGTTGTCGAGAAGTACACGGGGCGCTTCCAGTTATTCGTAGCCAGAATGTCCAGAATCACCAGGTTCTTCTTCTCAATGGCACCCTTACCTAGGTCCCACTCCATGCGCGGCACGAGCTGCTTGCGGCGCTCGGCCGGGATGATACCTAGCTTTTCAACAGCGGCAGTGTCAACGTCCAGGAAGAACTTGCGCGCCGGGAACGACAGCATCGTGCTGCCGCTCTGCGTACCTACTTGCAGCAACGGGCTGTTTTGCTCTACCAGCTGGATGAACTCTTTGAGGTTTAGCTCCTTAACTCCCGGATTCTCTACGTAGGGCAGGTAGTCATTCGTGCCCTGCGAGTAGTCCTTGTTTTCCATCGAAATGGGCAGCGGCTCCGATTTGTAAGCCCGGCGCTTCATTTGATCGATGTACCAGTCGGTGTTCAGGTAGCTCAATACGGCCACACGCACGTCCGTTCGGATGCCTTCTACCTCCTGCGCGTACCAGAGCGGGAAGGTGTCGTTGTCGCCGTTGGTAAACAGAATAGCGTTCGGAGCACAGGAGTTCAGCAGGTTCTTCGCCGAGTCTACTGAAGCATAACGGTCGGAGCGGTTGTGGTCGTCCCAGCCCTGCGCTACCATCAGACCGGGAGCCAACAAACCTAGCAGCAATGCTACCGCACCACGTGCCGTATCGGCTTTCAGCACCGTCCGGAGCAGCTCGGCAATACCTAGCACGCCAAGACCAATCCAGATGGCAAAAGCGTAAGTAGAGCCCGCGAAGGTGTAATCCCGCTCGCGCGGCTCAATCGGCGGCTGGTTCAGGTAAAGCACAATGGCCAGACCCGTGAACACAAACAGCAGCCCCACGATGAAAGCGGTGCGGCCGTCGCGGCGTACGTGAAAGAACAGACCCACTAAACCTAGGATCAGCGGAATTGCGAAGAAGTTGTTGTGCGCCTTGCTTTCCGCAACGCGCTCCGGCAAGCCTTGCTTCGACGAAGTAGGCCATACCACGCCAGCCTGCTGTACGTCACTTTCCCGACCCACGTAGTTCCAGAGGAAGTAGCGCATGTACATGTGCCCCATCTGGTAGCGGAACAGGAAGCTCAGGTTCTGGCCCATGGTCGGCTTGGCATACGCTGGGCGGCCGGTTTCGGGGTCGGTATATTGCTGGATGTCAATCCACTTCTTGTAGTTGTAGATGTGTTCCGGCTGCGAGCTGTACAGGCGCGGCAACAGCATTTTGTCTTCGTCGCGGTAAATGGTTTCGAGGCGCTTTTCGGCTACCACGTACTTGTCGCCTTTGCGCACGTAGCGGGGCGCGCCTTCTTCCTGGCTAACCGGCTCGGCATTGAACTGCGGACCGTAGAGCAGGGGCCGGTCGCCGTACTGCTCGCGCTTCAGGTAGCTCACAAACGACAACACATCCTCCGGATCGTTCTCGTTGATGGTGGGGTGGTAGCTGCTGCGAATCGGAACGATAAGGTAGGTCGAGTAGCCGATCAGAATGAACACGAAGCTCAGCATGGCGGTGTTCACCAGACGGTTACGCGTGCGGAACGAGTAGCGGAAACCTAGCCAGATCAGCGCGACAAAAACGATCAGGAAGAATATCAGGCCCGAATCGAAAGGCAGACCTAGGGTATTCACGAAGAACACTTCCACCGCGCCCGCCAGCGAAGGCAAGCCCGGAATGATGCCGACCAGAATAGCTCCCACGATAATCATACTGACTACCAGCGTGATGATGCCCCCCATTGTAGTAGGGTTAGCCGTGCGACGGTAGTAGTAGATAAAGCCAAGTGCCGGCAGTGCCAGCAGGTTCAGCAAGTGAACCCCGATGCTCAGACCGACCACATACGCGATCAGTATCAGCCACTTATCAGAATCGGCTTCGTGGGCGCGGTTTTCCCACTTCAGCATAATCCAGACAACCGCCGCCGTAAACAGTGACGACATAGCGTACACTTCACCTTCTACGGCATTGAACCAGAACGAATCGGAGAAGGCAAAAGCCAAGGCACCCACTACGCCTGAACCTAGGATCAGGAGTGTTTGGCCGCTGGTTGGTACTAGCTGCTCGTCGTTCGGGACATTGCTGCCAAGCACCAGCTTCTTTGCCAGTATGGTAATAGTCCAGAATAGGAAGAGCACTGTAAAGGAGCTGCTTAGCGCCGACAAGGCATTGATCAGCACCGCTACTTTCGTGACGTCGCCGAAGGAAAACAGCGACATAATGCGACCTAGCAGCAGGAAGGTGGGTGCTCCCGGTGGGTGCGGCACCAGCAGCTTGTAGGAGCAGGCGATAAACTCGCCGCAGTCCCAAAAACTAGCAGTAGGCTCTAGGGTAAGCAGGTAAGTGAGAGTGGCAATTGCAAATACCAGCCAGCCCACTAAATTATTCAGGCTTTGATAACGACGCATACTTACTAAATCAGAGAAGAGCCAAAAGTAGGCAATAAATCCGGCCGTGCCACATGCGGTTTTCAGCTACTAAAGTCAGCTTGCCAGCACGAAGCACAAAAAAAGCAGCCGAAGAATCGGCTGCTTTCGCTCGGAAAACGATGACAAGGTAATCAATTAATTCTGTAATACGAGACGTTTCGTACTTACAATTTTATCGTTTATGAGTAAGCTGTAGAAGTACATGCCGCCCGGCAAGTCCGACAGGTTCATGGCCATCGAGTTGGTGTTATCCTCGGGGCGCAACGATGTGGTGCGTACTTCGCGGCCAATAATATTGCTCAGGCGCAGTTTGTAATCCTGACCTAGGCCAATGCGTTGGTTCAGCGAAACCGTCACGATACCCTTAGCCGGGTTCGGATAAATACTTAAAACGGGGTTAGCAGTAGTAGCGCGGACTTCCTGAGCTGAGTGGGCCAAGAGGCTAGCTTTGGGCGTGACGCTGGCGGCCAAAACCGTCAGGCGCGCAGCTATGAAAGCCACAATCAGTACATAACGCGTAAAAATTTTCATGGTGCAAAGGTGGGGTAAGAAAAAGAGCAATCCGGCAAATATCGGGTTTCTTCAGTAAAAGGAGCCACGAGATTTACTCGTACGACGATCAGATTGACAAGCACCGTGCCTCGTGAGAGAAACCTAGCAACTTGTCAGGGTACTGATGTTTATTTAGAGGAAAAGGTTGCAAGAAGGTTTAATTGCCTGAACGGCAGATGAACAATTTTGTCATTCGGCATACTAAATCAGCCTACGATGCGTCAAAGATTGCCTGTCCTTCTTTTACCAAAGCGTATTTTTCTACGTTCTGCACCTAATCGTAGACGAACTTGACTTCTTGCAGGCCGAAGTGGAATAATCTTCCATCAATTTCAAGTATTAAGCGGCCGGCTTCGTCTATAGCAGTAATGCGGCCCTGCACTCTTTTGCCGGCTACCTCATAGGGGTGCCATTCCTGGTAGCGGTACAGAGCGCGCAGGTAGTCAGCGCGCAGGTTGGTGAGCTGTCCGGCGCGCAGTTGCAGGTAGCGGCGCTCCAGGCATTCGAGCAATCGGGCGGCTAACGGCGGCAGCATATAATGGCGGCCGGTAAGCCTTCCGAAAGACGTGGCGGTGGCAATGCCAAAATTTTGTTGATTGATATTTAACCCAATTCCGACGATACTAGATTGAATTTTAGCGCCGCTTACCGTGTTTTCAATGAGTATTCCACCTAGCTTCTGGTCGCTAAAGAACAGGTCGTTGGGCCATTTCAGGCGCAGCACCGGATCGGGGCCGAGCAAACTACCAGCCCAGTCGTGCACGGCTAGCGCCACGGCTTGGCTGAGTTGAAATTGATCGTTGGCAGCCAGGAAACCAGGAAACCAGACTACCGAAAGTGTCAGGTTTTCGCCCGGCATTGCCTCCCATTGGTTGCCACGTTGGCCGCGACCGGCGGTCTGTTTGTCGGTAATTACGGTGCAACCTTCGGTGGCGCTGTTTTTGACGATTAAGCGCTGGGCTTCCGTGTTTGTGGATTCACATTCAGGCAACCAGAGTAGTTGCTGGCCCGTGAACAGGGTATTGGGGGATAGTGCCTCCACCTGATTTTCGTACTTTGTGACGTTCAAACCTAATAGTATCCTATGAAAAGTACCCTCGTCCGGCAGGATTCGGACAGATTGGCAGATGTAGTAGTGCGCGGTATGCAAGAAAAAAAAGCTGCCGATATCGTGGTACTCAATCTCAAAGAACTAAAGAATGCCGTAGCCGACTATTTTGTTATCTGCTCGGCTTCATCTGATACCCAACTCGACGCTATTGCTCGCTCCGTAGAAGAAGAGGTAGAAAAGCTGACGGGCCAAAACCCGTGGCAAACTGAAGGGCGTACCAACCGTGAGTGGGTATTGCTCGATTATGTAGACGTGGTGGTGCATGTGTTCCTCCGCGACCGGCGGCAGTTCTACGCTCTGGAGGAGCTGTGGGGCGATGCCGAGATTTCTCACATCGAAGAAGAGGCTGAAGCGCGCTAAAACAAGCGTAGCGGCCCCGAACAAATCCTTCAAGCGGTGTGTTCCGCTTATGTTTTGCTCTGAAATCCCAATTCATGCCTGATACGACCCCCAAAAAGAAAAAACCCATGCTACCCGCGCCCACGCCGCGGCCGAGTATGCAGATGTGGGTGCTGGCCGGGTTAGTGGTGTTCATCTTCGGGATGTTCTACTTCAACCGGAGCACCTCGACCATCGAGACCACGCAGCAGCGCTTCGAGCAGATGCTGCTGGCCGGCGATGTGCGCGACGTGACCCTCGTAAACGACCGAATGGTAGAGGTAACGCTCAAACCAGAAGCCGTTAAGAATGCCAAGTATAATCCGGAGCTAGCTCGTCGTGGTCCGCTTGCCATGGAGCAGGGACCACAGTACAGCTTCCGTGTGGTAGATGGTAAGACCTTTAAGGAAGACCTTGATAAAGTGCAGGCTGACCTGCCGCGTGAACAGCGCGTAGGCCTCGACGTGAAAGACCGCCAAGGCTATGGCGACTTGATTACAAGCTGGGGCTTCATCCTACTGTTGTTCGTGGGCTTCTGGTTCCTGATGCGTCGCATGAGCGGTGCAGGCGGACCCGGTGGTCAGATCTTCAACATCGGTAAATCGCGCGCTGCTTTGTTTGAAGGTGGCGACAAGGTAAAGATTACGTTCAAAGATGTAGCTGGCCTGGAAGAAGCGAAGGAAGAAGTACAAGAGATTGTCGAGTTCCTGAAGAATCCTTCCAAGTTCACCATCCTAGGTGGTAAAATCCCGAAAGGTGCGCTGCTGGTAGGTCCTCCCGGTACCGGTAAAACCTTGCTTGCGAAAGCCGTAGCTGGTGAAGCTGACGTACCATTCTTCTCGCTGTCGGGTTCCGACTTCGTAGAGATGTTCGTTGGTGTGGGTGCTGCCCGCGTGCGTGACTTGTTCAAGCAAGCTAAAGCCAAAGCGCCTTGTATCATCTTCATCGACGAGATTGACGCCATTGGTCGGAGCCGTTCACGCGGCAACGTGCCCGGTGGCAACGACGAGCGCGAAAACACGCTGAACTCGCTGCTGGTAGAAATGGACGGCTTCGGTACGGACTCCGGGGTTATCATCCTGGCTGCTACCAACCGACCTGATACGCTTGACTCGGCGCTGCTGCGTCCCGGTCGTTTCGACCGTCAGATCAGTATCGACAAACCAGACATCAATGGTCGCACGCAGATCTTCAACGTGCACTTGAAGCCGCTGACCCTAGGTCCTGATGTAGAAGCCAAGAAGCTAGCTGCTCAGACGCCTGGTTTTGCGGGTGCTGAAATTGCCAACGTCTGCAACGAAGCCGCTCTGATTGCCGCACGCCGCGACAAGAAGATGGTGACAATGCAGGACTTCACCGACGCCGTTGACCGAGTAATCGGTGGTTTGGAGAAGCGCAATAAGATCATTTCTCCCGATGAGAAGCGCATTGTAGCGTATCACGAAGCTGGCCACGCTATTGCGGGTTGGTTCCTGGAACACGCTGATCCGTTGGTGAAAGTGAGCATTGTACCGCGTGGCGTGGCTGCCCTAGGTTATGCACAGTATCTGCCCCGCGAGCAGTTCCTATACAACACCGAGCAGCTCACCGATGAGATGTGCATGGCCTTAGGTGGTCGCGCCGCTGAAGAGTTGGTGTTCGGTAAGATCTCCACAGGTGCTCTGAGCGACTTGGAGCGCATCACGAAGATGGCCTACAGCATCGTGACCATGTATGGTATGAACTCGAAGCTAGGTAACATCTCCTTCTACGACTCGAAAGGGCAGAACGAATATGGCTTCACTAAGCCGTATTCGGAAGCTACTTCGCAGATGATCGACGAAGAGGTGCGCACCATCATCGAGAATGCCTACAACCGCACCAAGGAGCTGCTGACCGAGCGTCGACACGAGCTGGAGGTGATTGCCAAGGAGCTGCTGGACAAGGAAGTACTGCTGCAAGACGACCTAGAGCGTCTGGTGGGCAAACGTCCTTACGACAGCCAGACCACTTACCAGGCACACATGGCCGGCACCGATCGTAGCGAAACCCTCAGCGAGCGGAAGCAGGAGCATCCTATTCCTTTAAGTGATGATCTGCCTGACATGAACCTGCCGGGTGTAGACGACAAGCCGAATTCCAACGGTCATTCGGATGTGCCTTCGGGCAGCGCCGTAACGCCGGTTTAAGTACGTATTGTGATGTAAGTCACCGAAGAGCTAGCCCCAAAGGCTAGCTCTTTTGTTTTGTGGCTACTCAGTGCCCGTCGAGTCCGTATCTTTGACGGCTGGTATCATCCTTATGACCTGCCAGACTTCTAATGGCTGAAAGTTCACGCGACAGTATTCTACGCCGCATCCGCGAGTCGTTGGAGAAGCCGGCCCCACAACCGGCTGCCCCCGACTTTACGGCTCCGTTGCACCCGGCACCAGCTGACGACCTAGCGGTGATGTTCGCGCAGAGCTTCGTGCGGACTGGTGGTGTTTTCTACTACTGCGAGTCAGAAGATCATTTCTTCGACCAGCTTTTTACCTATAAAAAGGAGAAAAGCTTGGAGAACCTGTTTGTGTGGGAACCTGAGCTGAAAAAGCTGCTCCACAAGGCCGGACTCGTGTTTGTGGGCGACGAAAAAGATTTCATTAAAAAAGCTGATGCTAGCTTAACGACGTGCGAAGCACTGGTGGCCCGCACGGGTAGCGTGCTGGTGAGTGGTGCTTCTGCCAGCGGCCGCCGCCTGAGCATCTACCCCGACCAGCACCTGGTGCTGGCGCGCATGTCGCAGATTGTGCCTGATATTGGAGAAGGATTGCAAGCCGTGAAGGATAATCACGCCGGCAAGCTGCCCTCTATGATTTCGCTTACAACCGGGCCAAGCCGCACGGCTGATATTGAAAAAACGTTGGTGCTCGGTGCGCATGGCCCGCGCAGCATCGTGCTGTTTTTATTGGATGACGCGCCCGCCGCAACTACCTGACCTCGCGCTGCCGGCCGGCCGCCGCGTGTATTTTGCCTCCGACTTCCACCTCGGAACCCCCGACGCTGCCAGCTCCGCCGCCCGCGAACGGCGCATCGTGCGCTGGCTCGATCAGTGTGCCGCCGACGCCGCCGCTATTTATCTGGTAGGCGACATTTTCGACTTCTGGTTTGAATACCGCCATGCCATTCCGCGCGGCTTTATCCGGCTGCAAGGCAAGCTAGCCGAGCTAACCGATAGCGGCATTCCCGTGACGTTCTTCACCGGCAACCACGATATGTGGATGTTCGACTACTTCACGCAGGAGCTGAATATTCCCATTCTGCGCCACCCGGTGAGCCAACGCATTGGCAATCATGTTTTTCACATGGGCCACGGTGATGGGCTAGGTCCGAAGGATTATACGTATAAGTTTCTGAAGCAGGTCTTTGCGAGTCCGGTGGCGCAGTGGCTGTTTGCGCGCCTACACCCAAACCTAGGTATCGGTATTGCCAATAATTGGAGCCGTCGCAGTCGCATTCAGAACACGGCCAAGGACGAGAAATACTTCGGAGAGGAGGAGTGGCTACTGGTGTATTGCCGGGAACTGGAGCGCCTGCATCACCATGATTACTATGTTTTTGGACACCGCCACTTGCCGCTGGATGTAGAAGTTGCGCCCGGCAGCCGCTACATCAACCTAGGTGAGTGGGTGAACTACCGTTCGTACGCCAGCTACGACGGCGAGCAGCTAGCGCTGATGCATTTTGAGCAGGATTAAGTAGTAAGTGCTTAGTAGTAGGCTCTATGATTTAACAGAAACTGAGAAATGAGTAGGAGAGAGACTAATAAGAAAGTTTGGATCAAAAGACTTGTTCTAGTCTCACTACTCACTACGCACTACTCACTTCTAACAGCCCAAACCACAGTGCCATCGGCGGCTTCGGTGGCGCCGGCTTCTAAGATTGCTCCGATCAGTTCGGCGCCTACAGCAACACCTAACCCAGCCCAGCCGGTAGCTGACGTGAATGGCTGGAAGCTGGTGCGTACTATCAAGCTAGCTAGGCCCGGTGCAGCATCTCTGGACCGACGCGGCAATTTCTACGTGGCCGATGAGCAGGATAACATCCATCAGTACGGCCCCGACGGTCAGACGCTGAACACGTATTCGCCGCCGCAACCCGGTCATACTGCTCAGATTGAGGCCTGGAATAGCGCCAAAATTCTGCTTTTTTACGACGACCGGCAGGAGATTGTACTGCTCGACCGCTTCCTGATCTCCATTGCCAAGGTGCGGCTCACCGACTTCGTGGACGGCAGCATTCGGGTAGCAACTCTGGCTCCCGACGACCGCCTTTGGTTGTTCAACGAAAGTGACCTGACCCTGCGACAGTTCGACCCCGGGCCACAGCGGCTCACGCTCAGCACGCCACTCGATTTGATTATTGGGCGCTCTAAACCCGATTTTCGCTTCCTGCGGCAATACCAGAACAACCTTTACCTGGTAGACCGCACGAGCGGGATCTTCGTGTTCGACAACCTAGGTAACTACCGCAAGAAGCTTCCTTTCACCGGCCTGAATAACGTGGGCTTTAAAGAAGATGAGCTATATTATTTAGTTGGTAATCAGCTACATTTCTTTCATCTCTATGCTTTCAATGAGCGAGATGTACCGCTGCCTGCTGCTGCTGTGGAGGTGAGGCAGGTACTATTAGGCGAGCAGTACGCCTACGTTATCACGCCGGCGGGGGTGTTGGTCTACCAACTGACGAAAAGCTAGCCTGGGGAAGCAGAAAGTAAGCTGCCAGCAAAAGAAGATTATGGCTATACGCCCTTATTGAGCTTGGTGTCAGTAACCCACTTAATAGTCGAGCCGTTATTGAAAGCTTAAATGGCAGACTGGCTGGCCCTTGCCGATTCAACTTCTTCCACACCCAAACCTAGATTTCTATGAAAGCACTCGTGATTCACGGGATGAAAGACGTTCGCGTCGATACCGTAGACGATCCTAAAATCGAGGAGTCGCGCGACGCCATCATTCGCGTTACCAGCACGGCCATTTGCGGCTCCGATCTGCACATCTACAACGGCGGCATTCCGCAGCCCCGGCCGATGGTGCTCGGGCACGAATTCATGGGAATTGTGGAAGAAGTAGGCAAGGGCGTGGGCAACCTCAAGCGCGGCGACCGGGTAGTGGTGCCTTTTCCGGTGGCGTGTGGTACGTGCTTTTTCTGTAACCACGATTTGCCCGGACACTGCGAAAACTCCAACCCCGACCATTACGGCCCGGAAGGAGGCTTGCTGACGGAAAAAGGCGGCGCTCTTTTCGGCTACACTGATCTTTACGGCGGCTACAACGGCGGCCAGGCCGAGTACGTGCGCGTGCCCTACGCCGATTATGGCCCGCGCATCATTCCCGATTCGCTCACCGATGAGCAGGCGCTGTTCCTGACCGATATTTTCCCCACCGGCTACTCCGGCATCGACTGGGGAGAGGTGAAAGGCGGTGAGGTGGTGGCCATCTTCGGCGCGGGCCCGGTGGGCATTATGGCCGCAAAGTCGGCGTGGCTGCGCGGTGCTGCCCGCGTGGTTGTCGTCGACCCGCTGCAATACCGACTTGATAAAGCGAAAGCCACGGCCAACTGTGAAGTTATTCTGTGGGAAAATCAGAAGGACGCAATTGAGCAGATTCGCGCCATGAGCGGCGGCCGTGGCGCCGACGTAGTAGTGGAAGCCGTTGGCTTTGAGCCAGTTCGCGACTTGTTCGACCGGGTTAAGTCAGTCGTGAATCTAGAGAAAGGCTCGCCTAAAGTGCTCGAAGCCTGCATGAGCGCCGTGCGGCGCGGGGGTATCGTGTCGGTGCTAGGGGTGTATCCTACCACCTACGACAACTTCCCCATCGGGCAGTTCTTCGATAAAGGCATCAAAATCGTAGGTGGCCAAGCGCCCGCGCACAAGCACATCGATAAGCTGCTGGAGTATGTTATTCAAGGCAAAGTGAAGCTCGATGACATTATCACGCACCGGCTGCCGCTTTCCGAAGCCGCGCATGGCTACGATATTTTCCGCAACAAGAAAGACAACTGTGTGAAGGTAGTGCTGAAACCCTAGGTTAACTAACCTACTGAAGGTCAGGATGACAGTATAGCATGTATCATAGATTCTCCGAAAAGCTCGCCATTTGGCGGGCTTTTTTTGTTATTGCTGATTCTAGGTCGGCAAGGAACATTCAAGACCTAGGTTACCTTAAGGGGCAGTGGATAACCGGTAGCTTACAACCAGAATCTGGCAACAGATGACTGACAAATAAGAAGCGGTATCTTTGTAAACAACCGATTTCGTGCGGCTCTTTGTCCGCCTTACCTATAGATCTTTCCAAGCCGTGGCTTGCACTTCTTGTTCCTCCGGGGGCGGCTGCTCTTCCTCTGCGAAGGGCTGTGGCTCCAAAGGTGGCTGTAGCTCTGGTGGCTGCACCCGCCTCAATGTATTCGACTGGCTTCAGGACGTCGACCTGCCCAGCGATTTTAAAGAGTTCGACCTCGTCGAAATCCGCTTCAAAGGTGGTCGGAAAGACTTTTTCCGCAACAGCAGCCGGCTGCCGCTCGTCACCGGCGATGCGGTAGTGATAGAAGCCGCCGGCAACGGCTGGCACCTAGGTCACGTGTCGCTGAAGGGTGAGCTGGTACGCTTGCAGATGCGCAAGAAAAAGGTGCCAATCGACTCCAAGGAAATCCGTTCGATTCTGCGCGTCGCTACCGATCAAGATGTGGAGCGCTGGAATGCCGTGCGCGACCTCGAAACCGGCACCATGTTCCGGGCTCGCTCGGTGGTGGAAGAGCTGAAGCTGAAAATGAAGCTCTCCGACGTGGAGTACCAGGCCGACCGGACCCGCGCCACGTTCTTCTACTCGGCCGAAGACCGCGTAGACTTCCGCGACCTGATCCGGCGCCTCGCCGACGAGTTTCGGGTGCGCGTAGAGATGCGTCAGATTTCGCTCCGCCATGAAGCTGGTCGCCTCGGTGGTATCGGCTCCTGCGGCCGCGAGCTGTGCTGCTCCACCTGGCTCACCGACTTCAAGAGCGTAAGCACCACCGCAGCGCGCTACCAGAACCTGAGCCTGAATCCGGCAAAACTCTCTGGTCAGTGCGGCCGCCTGAAGTGCTGCCTGAACTATGAGCTGGATACCTACCTCGATGCGCTCAAGGACATTCCGCAGGTGCAACGCCCTTTGCAGACGGAAAAAGGAGAGGCTTTCCTGCAAAAAACCGACATCTTCAAGAAGCGGATGTGGTTTGCTTTCCGGGGCGACAACAACTGGGTGATGATCCCGACGGAGCGCGTGCGCGAGATTCAGGACATGAATAAGCGCGGCGAGAAGCCCGAAAACTTGTTGGCGCCGGTGAAAGAAGAGGAGCGCGCTCCGGAAGTATCGGCGCACGTGGAAGGCAACCTCGACCGCCTCGACGACAAGATCAAGGCAGGCAAGCGCAGCAAGCGCAAAAAGAAGAAAATCAGCGCTGAGCAGGGCCAGCCGGTAGCAGCTGCACCCGCGCCTAAGCCTGGTCAGCCGCAAAAGGAAAAGACGCCTACTCTGGAACCTAGCCCTGAACCTGTGTCAAGTGCTACAGGAGGGGCTGAAGCGCAGGCCGAGCCTCGCCGGCCGCGTGGTTCGGCGGCGCGCCCACTTAACCGGCGCAACAACCGCAACCGCTCAGACAAGGACAATAAAGACCAGAACAAGCCCGAAGGAAGCGGCGAAGGTCGGCGGGCTGACGCACCGCGGCCACCACGCCCCGGTAATGAGGCACGTCCGCCCCGTTCTGCGGGCAACGCAGGCGGTGACGCGCCGCGCACGGGCAACGAAGGCAGCGAGCGGAATGGCCGCCCACCGCGCCGCGGTCCGCGCCCACCCAGGCCCGGCGGTGCGGGTTTGGGCGGTGCACCTTCCACTCCAGCTTCCTGATTTTTGCAATGCGTAAACTGATTTACTCGTGGCTAGCGTTGAGCTTAGTGCTCACGCTGGCTTCCTGCGACCCCAACCAGGTAGTTGAGAAGAACACCGACCTCGACTACAACCACTGGGCCGTGCGGGTGAAGCCCACATTCGAGTTTGAAATAGCCGACACCACGCAGCGCTACGATATCTACATTAATATCCGCAATACGCTCTCGTACGGCTATTACAATCTTTATGTGAAGCACACGCTCACCGGGCCCGACAATAAGGTTGTTTCGCAGCTGCTGCATCAAATGCTGCTCATGGATCCGCAAACCGGCGAACCTTGGGGCAGCGGCACCGGCGATATTTTCGACCACCAGTTTCTGGCGCTGCCTAATCAGCATTTCCGCCAGCCCGGTATGTATAAGATTGTGCTGGAGCAGTACATGCGCCAAGATCAGCTGCCCGATATTATGTCGGTCGGGGTACGTGTAGCGAAAGTGGCTAAGAAGTAACTCAGCCGGGACCTAGGTTCCAGCTGAGTTGGCAGAACATAAAAAAAGCCGTCCGGAAGCTAGCTTCCGGACGGCTTTTTTGTACCTATTGCCCCAATAAGGGCAGGTGCTACGACTAGCTGATAAGACGTACTTTAACGGCATTCAGGCCTTTCTTGCCCTGCTGCACATCATACTCTACTTTATCGTTGTCGCGTACGGGTTGCATCAGGTTAGAGGCGTGAACGAAAACATCCTCACCACCGTCATCTGGCTTAATAAAACCGAAACCCTTGGTTTCATTGAAAAATTTTACGGTACCGGTACTCATATTGTGCTAGGAAATGAAATGAATTGTGGTGAAAGAATGCGCTAAAGGTAAAAATTATTTCGAGTTATCATCTACTGCGCAAGAAAACCAGCCAACTCTTTTTCCTAAATAGCTTGAGCTAACAGGAAGGCATAACTGAACTGTAACTCAGCTATATGATGCTTGCCACCTTGTTAGCGCTTTAGCCAGCGGTAGGCTAGGTAGTGGGCGGAACAACAAAATCCCGCTCGGGCCGAACCCGAAGCGGGATGCGCAAATAGATAGTGCTAGGCTGGGAGGGTAGAAGGCTTAGATGCGCTCAACCTTGACGGCGTTCAAGCCTTTTTTGCCTTCGATAACTTCAAAGGATACCCGGTCATTCTCGCGAATTTCGTGGATGAGGCCGGTCTGATGCACGAAAATATCCTGGTTGTTGTCGTCCTGAACGATAAAACCAAAGCCCTTCGATTCGTTGAAGAACTTCACTTTGCCTGTTTTCATAAAGAGCAGGTGATTTGGAATTGTGAAAAGAAAAAGAATAGAGTAAAGGAAACAGTAATGAACCCAGACGTAGCCACAGGCGGCAGTCCGGGGCGAAAATAAGCGTACCAATCAGGAACTACAACAACCTAGGTAGGCAGAATAGCGGGAAAGTGACAAATAGCGGCAACAAAGCGCCGTCACCTGGCCGCGTAGCAGAACCATTGCAGATTCCGGAGTGGGGCATCAACTCTGCTGAAGGGCACGCGTATAGTTCAGATCAAGAAGTACTTGTTTTCCACCCATCTATGTACTCTTCCATGAAAGACGATAAGCAGAACCCCGATACTAATGCCTCGCAGGTGACAGATGGCGCTTCGGCTGATTCTATCAGTATGCGCGCCAAGATGGGGCCCGACGCCACTAACACCTTGGCCAATAACCCAACGCAACGGGAAACCCCCGCCATGAGCGGCGCCCCGCGCCCGGATCAGGCAGCCACTTCCAGCGAATCGTTGGCCGACTCGGAAACGAGCGTCGGTCAAGGCAGCATTGGCGGCGAGGGTGGTCAGCAGGAGAACAAGGAAGTTGTTCCCGGCAGTGTGCAGCCCGGCGCGGGCGAGTCGCAGGAGCAGCAGGAGCGCAAGCAGCACCCGGATTCGGAGCCTGGCAACCGCTACGGCGGCAACTTTGGCAACAGCGTGCAAGGCATTTACCAGGACCACGACCGCGAAGAAAACCAGCTGAGCGGCGCTAGTCGGGGCGAGTTTGGGACGCATGCTCATGGCAACACCCACGGCGGCTACGGTAATCAGTTTCGCGACACGAATACACAGGGACAGTACGACCTCAGCGACGGACCGCAGGCAAACTCTTACCGCAGCTACAGCGGGCGGGACGATACCTTCCGCCCGGAGCAGCGCCAGCCAGGCTACGCTGCTTACGGACAAGACAACCTACCCTACGAACAGCTGCAACCTGGCTCCCAAGCCGATGGCGAGGGCAGTACGTACCTCAATGATAACGGATCCGGCTACGGGCGCGGCCAGGGCTACAGCGCCGATTACGGCACTTCGTCGCTGACCGACAGCAACATGGGCACCAACTTCAACGCCAACCCAACGGGACCCAGGCAGCGGAACCAGAGCGAAGATCAGAACTCGTCGCGGGGCGGCTACGACAACCAGGACTACACCCAGGGTGGCAACGGCCAACGTAAAAACCGCGACGAGCAGGAGCAAAGCTATGATCAGGCGGAAAACTCCGATACTAACAGCCGCGGCACCTACCAGCAGCCGTCGGCCCGCGACCGGCAAGAGGATAAGATGAACCGGAGCGGCTCGGGCGACGGCAAGGGCGACTACAGCGGCAAGAGCACCGATGGCTTCGGCTCACAGGGCGGCTCCTACGACGACGAGTACGCTTCTTCGGACCCCAACAACACGCAGGGAGCACCCGTGCGCGGCGACTACGACAACGCCGACAAAGCCCAGAACTATGGCGCCGACAAGCGCCCCGAATATCGCTCCGACGACAAAGCTGACTACGGCTCAATGCCGCGCCGCGACAAAGGCCGCGACACGGCTAACAACGACTAAAACCTAGGTTGAGGTAAAGAAAAAAGGCTTCTCATGTTGATGAGAAGCCTTTTTTGTGCTAGCAGCTTTTGCCTAAGAAGCAGGCTGAAAGTGCTGGCGGTAATCGTGCGCAAACTGTGCAATGGTGTGCGGCGGCCGGCCCGTAAGCTGTTCGACCGTATTCGTAATGGCTGCCGCGCGGTTATCTTTGTCGGCGCGGTATAGCTCCAGCATCACCTCGGCCATGACAGGTGGCGCTTGGCTCAAAGCCTGCCGGGCCTCTGCTTCTGAGATGTCGGCATACATGATGGGGCGTCCCACGGCCTGGCCTATTGCATCGGCTACTTGCTGCACAGTAAGCGCTGCGGGGCCGGTCAGCGTATAGGTTTTGCCTTGGTGCTGACCTAGGTCGCTGGTGAGAATGGTAGCGGCGACGGCGGCAATGTCGCGCACGTCGATGTAGCTGACGCGACCCTCACCCAGGGGGAGTTTGATCTGGTTTTCGTGGCAGATAGAGTCGACATTGCGGTTGGCGAAGTTCTGCATGAAGTTGCACGGGCGCAACAGCACGTAGTTCAGGCCACTGTGCACCAGGTGCTCTTCGACCGCCTGATGCCACCGCCCCAGCTGAATGCTAGGTTGCGCATCGGCCTCCGCCACGGAAAGTTTCACGAGCTGCTGCACACCGGCCTGTTTCGCCGCCTCAATGAGCTGCTTGCCGATAGCCACTTGATTTTCGGTGGCGGGCGTAATCATGAATACCCTATTAACGCCCGTGAGCGCCACGTGCAGCGTGTCGGGGCGGTTGTAGTCGATTTCTACGAGCTGAATATCAGGGTATATATGCCGGAGCCGGTCGCCTTTGATAATAGAATGCACCCCGGCGCGCACCGTGGCGCCGCGGTTAACCAGGTCGAGCACTACTTCGGTGCCTACGGTGCCGGTGGCACCCGTAACGAGAATGGTATGAGACATCAGAGGAGGTAGTGAGTTGTAATTGGTGAGAGTAGTAGCGTACGGCTGGCTTGCGCAAGCCGTTTAATTTCCACTCAAGCGGGCAGCTTGCTAACCTAGGTTTGGTTCCGGCTTTGCCCACTATTTCATCAGCTCACTGTTTCACCTCACCTCCCGGCTTTTGGGCCCGGAAGATCTTGCCCTTCTCGTTGCTGAAAACAAAATCGTGGTTGTTGACGAAAACCAGGGCTTCGGCCTGGCCGCTGCTCGGAATAGGCAGGCAGCTTTTGAGGCCATCGAAGAGCTTGCGGCCTGGCTGCCGCTCAATCAGGTAGATGTGGCCGTAGCCGAGCAGCGCCACCGTATGCCCATCGGGGCTAATATCAGCGCCTGTAATCCAGGTATTTATCTGGATGCTGTCGACCAGGATGGCGGTGTGGCGGCCGGGCCGGGCGGGTAACACGTATTCTTTCACCCAATGACCCTCGCCGCGGTTTTTGGTGAACAGATACAGGCTGTCCTGACGGTAGAAAAAGGCCTCGCAGTCGAAGTTGCGGGCTACTTTCTTCGGCGGAAACGTGCGCTGATCGGGGTAGCGAAAGTGGATCGTGTCGATAGTTGGCTTTTGCGGCAACCCGCTGAGCCGGTAAATAACCAGGTTCTGGCGCTTGTTCTGGTTGTTGCCAAAGTCGCCGATGTAGAGGCGGCCCTCGTCGTCCTGGGCTAGGTCTTCCCAGTCGATATTGACCAGGGGAGCTAGGTTCAGAGTTTGCAGCAAATCGCCCTGGGGCGTCACTTTGTAGAGCCGGGCCGTGTTGCCGCCGTCGGCGTGGGTCCAGAGGTCGCCTTCCGGGTTGGCCAGCTCAAAGCCGGAGCTTTCCACCACGTCGTGCTTCTGCATTCGCCCGACCTGCTGCACCGTGTAGTCTTTGCGCACCTTCTCGAAGTTGCCGCGGCCCTGATCTTTGGCGCAGCCGCAGAACACGGATTGAACAAAAACAGCAATCGGGAACAGCTTATCGCGCAGCAAAAACAGTACAGGAGGAACCATAGTGAATATCCGGCTGGCTCCGCGCAAAGCACAAGCTGTTACCTGGCCCGCCGTGTCCGTGCATACGCAAGGTTGAGGTAGAAGGACGATTTGGAGAAGAGAATTATAATCTAATGTGTTGAGAAGAAGAGGTATAAGATAAAAACTTGTGTCATCCTGACGAAAGAAGGCCCTAATGCCACTTGAACAAAGCTCACGCAAGTCGTCTAATTGCCATTAGGTCCTGCCTTCGTTAGGGTGACCTTGATCTACAAGGTGTTATCAGGCTCAAAAGCGCAGATACGGCCGCAGCTTCTCGAACGTAGCGTCGTCCAAGATGCGGATCTGGCGCAGGTCGTCGGCTTGCTTGAAGGGGCCGTGCTGCTGCCGGAAAGCTACCACCACGCGGGCCAGACGCTTGCCCAAGTACGGATGATTCTGGAGCTCATCGAACGATGCATTGTTGACATCCACGGGCGCAGGCGCAAAGCTAGGTTTCACGAAGGTATACTTGCGCAGGCTGTCTACTAGGTCGGGCGCGTCGCGGAGGCTGTAGATTTCGGCCATCTGCTCGGCGCGCACAAAGCCGCCCAGTCGCGCCCGGTACGCCACGATGCGGGCCGAAATGCCGCGCCCGATGCCCCGAATCTGCATCAGCTGCGTCGTGTCGGCGGCGTTCAGGTCGAAGGCCGCCAGGTGCGTGGGCTTGCGGGCAAACTTGCTGGCCGGGAAGCCAAGGCGGTCGGCAAACTTCGAGGCAAAGCGGTTGCTGGCGGCGTAGTCGCGGGCAGCGCGGGGTGGCAGCTGGTCGGGCAGCAGGATGTAAGGCGCCAGGCGTGCGTACACCGAATCGGGCAACCCATAGGTGCGCCGAATCTGCTCTTTGGCCTTAAAGCCGCCGATAACATCGCGAAAATGCACGATGCGCTCGGCTACGAAGTGCGGCAAGCCCCGCGCTTCCCAGTCGAGCGGCGTGAGCGTATTTGGGTCGAAAGGAGCCAGCGCAACCTGCGCCACTGGGACCCGCGCCGCATAGCGCCGGCGCGGGTAGCGCGAGAAGGTGCGCGGCTGGCGTTGGGCGGCCAGCTCAGCGGCTAGCTTATCAAGCTGGCGTTGATCAGCCGCCGGATCATACTGCGGCAAAGCCGGGCGCAGCAACGCCGGCAAAAACAGCCACAGCAGCAGCAAAAGCACCAGCACCACAAACCCCGACGTTTCGCGGCGCGAAAACCCAAAGTAGCGGCGAATAGCCGTTTGCGCTTTGATAAAAAAGCTGGGAGGAGGTGTGGAAGACCTGGCTTGTTTAACCTTCATAAAGCACGTTAATAGCAGCTTAGCGTATCAAAGTGCTCCGAAAATCAATTATCATTCCGATGTAGCGCGAAGCCTGCGCTTCGCGTATCGTTGAACGACTGGTACCTAGGTTTAGCTAACGATTTCGTTCAACGATACGCGAAGCGGGAGCTTCGCGCTACAGCGCTGGTTACCGCCTGATCTTCACATCTACATCGTAGCGGTACTTGGGCGGGCCGCCCAGCGGAATGGCAAAAAAGGGCAGGGCCGTATCGTACTGGTCCGTGACGTAGAAAACCAGGTCGTTGCTCGCTCTCGACAGCGAGTTAATCTGCATGTCGAGCGAGAGGCCGTGCTCTTTCTCGCTGATCGGGTGGGTGCTGCTGGTCCACTCATTGTCGCCACTAACGGTGGCCGCGTGTCCGTTCTTCGCCACGCTGAAGATCTTGATGGTGGCGTCTTTATCCAGATCGAAGTTGCTTTGCTTAATGCTCACCACCCGGTCGTTGACAAACGGATACAAGTGCGTGCGCGTTTTGCCCTGCGAAAGGCGGAAGGAGTACTCGTAGGTGAAAGCGTTGCCACCTTCCACCGGCACATTCTGGCTCGGGCTGGTACTCAGGAAATAGCGGTACAGGTTGCCGTCGTCGCCACCCAGGCCTTGCGCCACGAGCTTGAACACGTAGCCATCGAACTCCGGCACAAACTCACCTTCCAGCGGGTTGAGCGGCCCGAAGGTGTACCACGCGTTGTCGTACCTAGGTTCGGCGCCAAAGCTTTGCTGCTTAAGCAGCGTGCCCTCGCGGAAGTTGCCGCTAGGCTCCGGCTTGCGTGCATCGACGCCCGAGTGGGCGCCGGTACCGCCGTAGAGGCTGAAGCGGGTTGTGGTATTCCAGCCATATTTCCGCTCGTCGTGCTGGCCGCCGCAGTCGGGGTCGAACACGCGGATGTACACGGGCTGGCGGTTGGCTTTCGGCACCAGAAAGAAGAAGGTCTGCGCAAAGTCATCGTCGCCCCAGCTCTTTTCGGCTTTGTTGCCGAACGTTACCAGAAAGGCAATGTTCTCGCCGGGATTGGGCACGGCCTGGGCTTGGGCAAAACAGGAAAAAATAACGCCGGTCAGCAGCAGGCACAACCGAATAAAAGGACGAAACATAGAGCCAAGATACCGAGATTAGGACAAAATCCGGGTAGGAAGCGGCCATAGCGTTGCCGTTCATGTCTGTGGCACGTATCATTACAGCATATTCCTCTCCCTATTCGCTTCCGCTCGCTTCTGCCATGAGTCCCACCGCTATTCGTACCACCGACTTTCTGGACCGCCTGAAGGCTGATCTGCAAACGCTGCGCTCGATCACCGCCAGCGAGTTCCGGCCGCTCACCGACGAGCAGCTGAACCGGCGACCTAGCCCTGGCAAGTGGAGCGTGGGCCAGTGTCTGGAGCATCTCAATATTGTGGGCGGACACTATCTGCCCAGCATTGCGCTTCGTCTGCGCCGGGCCAAAGACCGAGGTTCACGCCCCGCCGAGATGGTGAAATTTGGCCCTATTGGCCGCCGGTTAGTTGAATCGATGCGGCCCGATGACGCCGCCAGGCCGCAGAAGGCGCCGCAGAAATTTGCTCCCAGCGGCAGCCGCCTGCCCCGCACCGTGGTAGAAGTTTTCAGCCGGCAGCTAGATGAGCTGCTGAACCTGGTTGAGCAGGCGCGCGAGGTGAATGCCAACAACGTGCGCATTCCCAACGTCATTATTCCGCTGGTGTTCCTGCGCTTGCCCGATCAGCTGGAGCTGTTGGTGGTACACATGCAGCGGCACGTTGTGCAGGCCGAACGCGTGCTGACGAGCACCGTCCGGCCAGAAAGCGCGCGCGAATAGCTAAGGATACTATAACATCTTGTTAGAATATTGAACACAAGCACAATACAAAGCTGTCCTGATTAAAAAAGCCCCGGTTAGCGTTTGCTAACCGGGGCTTTTAAGTGGTAAGCTATTTCGTTTAGAAAAAATAGCCAAACGTGAGTTGGACAACACGGTTACGAACTTTGTCTTCGGAACCATTACCAGCCGAATTATCTGGAGTTAAGTTGCTCAATCCTAGGCCGTAACTAAGCTGGATCTGCGTACCGTCTACCTTGTAGCCGATACCTAGGTTTGCTCCTGCATCAAGACCCCGGACATAATACTTGTTGCTGCTACCTTCTTTGCTGGCAAATTTCACATCGTCTTTGTAGGAGTCGGTGCCGGTTTGTGCGCTGTACGTGTAGGTGGATTTCCCTTTCACGGTTCCACTTAGGCCAAACGCTACGTAAGGGCCAGCAAACACCTGAAAGCCACCTTTCGCCCCGTTGGTGCTGTACACCAGGCTGACCGGAATTTCGGCATACCGGAGACGCAGGGTTTCTTCATTTTTGTAGCTGCTGGTCAGAGAAGAGCCGCCGCTTTCCAGCTTATCTCCTTTCATTGTGAACAGAATAGCTGGCTGCAAAGCTAGGTTGCCAAACTGCGCGTTAACTGCAAGCCCGATCTGTGGGCCAAATACTAGCTTGGAATCCGGCTTCTTTATGCCGGCTTTTTTTGTTGCCTCGCTTAGCTCATAAGAAATTTTGGATACGTTCAGGCCCACACGCGGTCCAAACGAAACCTGGGCGCTGACCGCACCCGCACTCAGCAATAAACCAGCAATTAATAATCCTTTTGATAGATAGTTGTCCATGAAAATGGCTTTGAGAAGAGAAATACTATTGCAAAAGTAAGTCGTAAGATTAATATATTAAATTCTTAATATTAATGACGGCTACCTGAGCTAAGCGAGTGTGGGGGAGAAGGATAAGAATTGAAGTAATTTCTTAGTTAGGGTATGGAATAACCCTAGGTCCGGCATCTATTCTGTAGGCCGGTGGTCGAAGCGGGTAGTCAGTAGGAACGCGCCACGGCGCGTTCTCGTCCGGGTGACGTGCCCACAATAGGTGCTAGCGGCGCAAACGACGAACGCGCCGTGGCGCGTTCCTACTGCCCCAACGCTTCGACCGCCACCTTCTATAGAACTTGCCCCACTACTGTTTAGCTACCCTTATGCGTCCGTTTGCTCTGCTCTGTCTGTTTTTGCTGATGTTGTTTAATGCTGGCTCTTCTGCTCCTACGCCGCCTACCGGCCCAAACCCCAAGAAGTGGAAGCAGATTGATGCGCTGCTCGCGAAAGATCAAACGGCTTCCGCCGGCAAGCTGGTAGAGGAAATTTACCAGGCCGCCCGCCAGCGGCAGGACGCGCCCGAGTACCTGCGGACCCTGCTCTACAAGCTGCGGCTGCTGGAAGCCAAAGAGGAAAACGCCGACGAAAAGTCGATAGCACTGGTAGAGAGTGATTTGGGCGCTGCCAAATTTCCTGCCCGACCCATTCTGCACAGTCTGCTGGCTCAGCTCTACGCCAACTACTACCAGCAACACCGCTATCAGCTCTACGACCGCACCCGTGTTGCGGCCTTCGGTTCCGTCGACCTAGGTACCTGGGATGCGGCCCGCCTCGGCAGCGCTATTGTGCGGCACTATCAGGCATCCGTTGCCGATGAGCCACATCGCCAGCAGAAGCTGTTGCTCAAGGACCTAGGTTATGCCGTGCGCGGCGGCGACACGGAAGGGCGGGCTCTGCGCCCCACCCTCTACGACGTGCTGACCCACCGCGCCATTGATGGCCTCGGCAACGATGAATACTACACCACGCGCCCGGCTGCGCAGTTTCGTCTGACAGATCGGGCGTTGTTGGGTCCGGCGCAGGCGTTTGCGCGTCTGCCGCTGCAAGCGCCGCCTGCCGATTCACTCAACGGGCATTTTCACGCGTTGGGGTTGTTGCAGCAGCTCACCGCGTTTCGCCTGGCGGCGGCCGACAACCTGGCGGCCCTGGCTGATGTCGATCTGAAGCGGCTGGCTTTTGTGCAGCAGCACGCCGAGTTTGCCGACAAAGATTCTCTTTACCGGGCGGCGCTGCTTCGCGAAGCAGAACATTACAAAGTGCTGCCAATCAGCACGCAATTTTTAGCTGCCGCCGCTCGAACGTTGGAAGAAAGCCAGCCGGCCAAGGCGCGCGACCTAGCTTTGCAGGCCGAAAAGCGGTTCCCGAAATCACGCGGAGCGCAGGCGGCAACGGCCTTACGGCAGCGCATCGAAGCCGTAGAGCTGAGCTTCACGACGGAAGAAGTGGTGCTGCCGAATCAGCCGTGGCTGCTGAAGCTGGACGTGCGCAACGCCACGCGGCTGTATGCCAAGGCGTACCGCATCAGCACGGCGCAGGCGTTGCAGAGCTTGCAGCGCGGCGACGATGGCACGGAAGCGTGGCTGAAAAACTACGCCCGCATCCTAGGTGCCGCGCCGGCCGTCGCCTGGACCCTGAGCGTGCCCGGCCGGCAAGATTACAAAAGCCACTCGGTGCAGCAAGCCGGGCCGGCGCTGCCGCTAGGGCGTTACCTGATTATCGTCAGCACTGCCGATGACAACCCAACGAAGGCGAGTAAGGGCGTGACGACGGCGTTCGAGCAGCTAGCCGTGAGTGAATTAAGCCAGGTGCGGCGGCAAAGCCCAGAAGCGCAGGGCGGCGCGGAACTACTGGTGCTGCACCGCCGACAGGGAACTCCGGTTGCTTCCGCGCAGGTCACGCCTATTCTCAACAAGTTCAGCAAAGAAAAAAATCAGTGGGGAACAGTGCTCGGGGATACGCGGCAGACCAATGCGGAAGGACGCGTGTCGTTGCCCGCGGATGTTGCTGACAGGCAGCTTGAGGTTCGCAGCCAGACGCGCGGTGTCGTGCTGCACCACGGCAACGACAGCCTGATCGTACAGGATTACCTAGGTTACTACGGGCAGAGAGCCGAACCGCAGCCCGCCGAAACCCGCACCTTCCTCTTCACCGACCGCGCCATCTACCGCCCCGGCCAGACGGTGTATTTCAAAGGTATTGTCGTCGAAAAAACGGCCAACCAAACCCGACTCCTGACCAACACGGAAGAAACGATTGAGCTGCACGACGTGAACGGCGAGACGGTGCACGAGGCTAGCTTCCGCACCAATGAATTTGGCTCTTTCCACGGTTCGTTCGTGCTGCCCACGGGCTTGCTGAATGGCGAGATGCAGCTACAAGCGCAGGAGGCCGATGAAGGCAGCGTAAGCTTCGCTGTGGAAGACTACAAGCGCCCTACGTTCCAGGTGGTAGTTGAGCCGGTAAAAGGTACGCCGCAGCTAGGCAAAGAAGTAGCCGTGCGCGGGCAAGCCACGGCGTATGCTGGTCAGCCCATCGACGGGGCGACGGTGCAATACCGCGTGGTGCGCCGCACGGTGTGGCCGCTCTTCCGGCCTAACCTAGGTGGGCGCTACAGGCCCGAACTTTACCCAAGTCAGGCGGAAGTGGAAATCGGCAACGGCACCACCCAGACAGCGGCTGATGGCAGCTTCAGCGTCACTTTCGTTGCCCAGGCCGATACCGTAGCTGCTCGTGGAAAAGGCGGCCGGCCGGGCTACATCTTTGAAATAACCGCCGACGTGACCGACGCAGCCGGCGAAACCCGCACGGGCCAGCAAAGTCTTAGCCTCGGAGCCAGCACGCTCAGCCTGCGCCTGATTATGCCCGAGCTGCTGAATCAGGAGCGTGTGCCGGCGCTTAGCTTGCTGAGTACGAATGCCGCAGGGCAGTTCGCGCCTGCCCGTGGGCAACTACGGCTTTATCGCCTCACGCCGCCTGCCCAAAGCTGGCGCCCGCGCCTCTGGGAACGGCCTGAGCGCGAAAACCTAGGTCGGGAAGAGTTCAAGCAGAAATTCCCACGGGACGCCTACGCCGACGAAGACGACGAAAGCAAATGGGCGCGCACGCTGGTGCTGACCGAGGAGTTTGATACCGAAAAAAGCCCGCTGCTTACTGCCCTAGTGGCACAGCTTCGGCAGCAAACGCCCGGCCGCTACCTGCTGGAAGCAACTGCTTCTGAGGCAGGACAGCCGGTTAAAACGGAGCAAAGCGTCACCCTCTACACGCCTACTGCTACCACGCTGCCCGTGCCTACGCCTGATTGGTTTGTGAGCTTACAGGACAGCGTGCCGGCCGGACAACCCGTTCGCTTTCTGGTAGGTAGCAGTGAGGCCAACGCACGGGTGCTGGTAGAAGTTGAGGCGCAAGGCCAGTCGTTGCAACGCGAGTGGCTGACGCTAACGGCGGGCGAGCAGCGCCTGCTCACGGTGCCTGCGCCCGGCAAGCTAGGTGAAACGCAGCTCTACATTCACACCACGCAGGTGCGCGATAATCGCCTCTACACCCACACGGCCACGGTGCAGGTAGCTAGCCCGGCCGAGCCGCTGGCCGTCAGCATTGCTACCTTCCGCGACAAGCTCCAGCCCGGCCAAAAAGAAACCTGGCGCGTCACGATTCACAACATCAACGGCAAACCCGCTGAAGCAGAGCTGCTAGCTGCGCTGTATGACCAGTCGTTGGATTACTTCCGGCCGCATCAGTTTGAAGGGTTGCGTTTCCCGACCGCATACGAGTCACCTAGGCTAGGTTGGGAGGGGAGTTTTAGGGTTGCGAATTCACGGTGGTTGGTGAAAGAGGAAACGCCTGCTTCGGGTGCAGAGCTAGCCTATCCTTATTTGAATAAGTGGGGCTTAACGCGGCTAGCTGACGCGGCTGAGAGGTCGAATACGGCAGAATCACAGATTAAAAATGCGCTGCAAGGCAAAGTTGCTGGTGTGCAGATCAGAGGGGCGCGTAGCAGTAATGTCAACATTCGCATCCGGGGAAATTCCTCAATGGCGGCACCCGCGCCAATGGCCGAGCAGCTCAACGAAGTAGTAGTAGTGGGCTATGGTACTCAGAAGCGCAGCGATTTAACTAGCAGTATATCAACCGTAAGCGTACGTCAAGCGCCCGACCTCTCCGCCGTTCAGGCCCGCCAGAACTTCCAGGAAACCGCTTTCTGGCGACCCGACCTACGCACCAACGCCAAAGGCGAAATCGTGCTGGAGTTTCAGATACCCGAAGCCGTGACGCGCTGGCAGCTGCTCGCCCTGGCCCACGACAAACAGTTGCGCAGCGGCCTGCTCCGCCGCACGCTCGTGACGCAAAAGGAGCTGCAAGTAACGCCCAACGGGCCGCGCTTCTTCCGCGAAGGCGACCAGCTCCGCTTCGCCGCTAAAGTGAGCAACCTCACGGCGCAGCCCATGCGCGGCACCGCCCAGCTGTTCCTCTTCGACGCCCGCACCCAGCAGCCCATTGATAGTAAGCTGTTGAAAGGCAAGGCACAGCAGCAGTTTGACATAGGTGCCAACCGAAGCAGCGCGCTGAGCTGGGACCTAGCTGTTCCCGAAACTGCCGACGGCCAAGTGCCCCTGGAGGCCATTACCTACCGCGTAGTCGCCCAAACCGAACCGGCCAAAAACCAAAAACGAAAAGCGAAAAACGAAAAACGAGTTTTCAGCGACGGCGAGGAAAACACCCTGCCCGTATTGCCCAACCGCCTGCTCGTGACGGAGGCGCTGCCGTTGTCCGTCGTTGGGCCGGGCACGCGGGCTTTCGAGCTGAAAAAGCTGACCAGCACCACGTCGCCCACGCGCCGCAACTACTCACTCACACTGGAAATGAGTCAGAACCCGGCGTGGTATGCCGTGCAGGCGCTGCCGTACCTGATGGAGTACCCGTACGAGTGCTCCGAGCAGCTGTTCAGTCGGCTGTATGCTAATTTGCTGGCGGCGAAGATTATACAGAGCAATCCGCGCATCAAGCCGATTCTGGCCGAGTGGAAGCGCGCTGCCCAAAGCGGTAATAAGCAAGCCTTGGCTTCCAAGCTCGAACAAAACCAGGAGCTGAAAAATCTTTTGCTTCAGGAAACGCCGTGGGTGCGCGACGCGCAAACCGATACCGAGCGGATGCGCCGGCTGGGCGAGCTGTTCGACGAGTCGCGCCTGCAAGCCGAAACCGCCAAAGCGCTTACCAAGCTAGCCCAAATGCAGCAACCCGACGGCGCTTTTCCGTGGTTCGAGAAGATGCCCGCCGACCGCTACATCACGCAGTTGATTGTGGCGGGTTTTGGCAAGCTGCAAAAGCTAGGTGCCTTCGATGCCACACAGAACGAGCAAGCCAAAGCTATCCTGCAAAACGCTCTGCGCTACCTCGATACGCAGCTTCAGCAGGATTACGCGCAGTTGCGCCGTCAAAAGGCTGTCGACCTGAAGGCAAATCATCTTTCCGATCTACAGATTCAGGCCTTGTACGCTCGCAGCTTCTGGCCGCAGCAACCCGTCGCGAAGGACGCACAGGCAGCCCTAAGTTATTATCAGGAGCAAGGCGCTGGCTTCTGGCAAAGCCAGACGCGCTACATGCAAGCGCAGCTTGCTCTGGCACTGCACCGGCAAAAGAAGCAGTCGGCGGCAGAAATCATAACCGCACTCCGCGAGAATGCCCTGCACAGCCCTGACCTAGGTATGTACTGGAAAGAAGTGCGCGGCGGCTACTATTGGCGCGAGGCCCCCACCGAAACCCAGGCCACGCTCATCGAAGCCTTCGACGAAATTGCCAACGACCAGCAAGCGACCGACGAAATGAAGCTGTGGCTGCTCCGCCAGAAGCAAACGCAAAACTGGCCCAGCACCCGCGCCACCGCCGATGCCTGCTACGCTCTGCTCCTGCGCGGCTCCGACTGGCTGCAACCTAGCTCGCCGGTGACGGTGCAGATAGGAGGGAAGCCGGTGCAGCATGGCGCGCTCGAAGCAGGTACGGGCTACTTCAAAACCACTTTCCCGGCTGCCGAAATCAAGCCAACGCAAGGGCAGGTGAGCGTAACGAAGCCCGATGCTGGTCTGACCTGGGGCGCTTTATATTGGCAGTATTTCGAGCAGTTGGATAAAATAATGCCTGCCGCTACGCTCCTGAGTCTGGAGCGGCAACTCCTGCGGGAGCAGCGCACCGCAGGTGGCCCGGTGCTGGAAAAGATAACGCCAGCTACGCCCCTGCGCATCGGCGACGTGCTGGTGGTGCGCCTCGTGCTGCGCTCCGACCGCGACCTGGAATACGTGCACCTCAAAGACCAGCGCGCCGCCGGCTTGGAGCTGATCGGGCAGCTCAGCGGCTACCGCTACCAGGGTGGGCTAGGTTACTACGAAAGTCCCCGCGACGCCGCTACTAACTTCTTCATCAGCTACTTCCCCAAGGGCGTCCACACTTTTGAGTACCGGCTACGGGCGGTTCAGGGCGGCGACTTTTCCAGTGGCCTCTCGCAGCTGCAATGCCTGTATGCCCCGGAGTTTACGGCGCATTCGGCTGGCACCCGCCTATCGATTGCGCCGTAACGCATGTAGCGCAGAAATCCGTTCCGCGACGAGCAGCGCGAGTTCTGACGTCTGCTAACGTTAGCACGCGCGCGCTACTCGCCACACGTGAAAACCTAGGCCATAATTTTGTACAATCTGAAAACGGCCCTGATATGCCTTGGCAGGCTTTTGGCAACCCGTAGATAATGCGCGAGTTGACTAGGCCGCCTGTGCGGCTTACCTTTGTCGATTCATAGTATGATGGAATGATGCAGAAACGTAAGATCTATGTACTGGCTGGCCTGCTGCTTTGCAGCGCGTCGGCTTTTGCTCAAAGCGAGAAGAAAACAGCTGTCGACCACAAAAGCCACGCAGCGTTGCCCGTTGGCCCCGCGTTGCCCGGTGAAGAGAGGCTTTCAGCGCAGGAGCGTGCCGAGCGTGACTTTCTGATGCCCACGCGCCGCAAGAAAGCCGCAGCGGCCACTGCAAAAGTGGAAGAAGCCCAGCAGGCCGCCCTGGAAGTAACGGCCCGCAATTTGGAAGCTACCGAGGCAACAGAGCCTGAAGAAGCCGCCGTGCCTGCCGCCAAAACGGCCACGCGCACCTATCACCGGCGCAGCAGCTCCCACCGCACCACCTCGACGAAGCACAAAACCACGAGCAAGTCGCACTCGACTAAGTCGAAGCACGTCACGAAGAAACCTGGCACCAGGCGTCGTCGCTAAGTGACCTAGGTGCCATTAAGCCAATAAAAAAGGAGAGCCGCTGGGGCTCTCCTTTTTTATTGGCTTGCGGGAAAAAGCTAGGTTTCTAAGCAGAACCTAGGCCATCTGCGGCATGAGGCGCACTACCAGGCCATCGAGGCGGGGCGTAATGCGAATCTGGCAGGAAAGGCGGCTGCCTTCGCTCAGAATGGGCAGGCTTTCGAGCATATACATCTCGTCGTCGCTGGGCTCGTCGAGGGCGGGACCGGCCAGCACCTCGACGTGGCAGGTGCCGCACAGCGCCATGCCGCCGCACGTCGCCTGAATGTCGTAGCCGCTGGCTTTCAGCGCTTCCATCAGGCTCAGGCCCATGTCCGTTGGGGCAATTATTTCGCGGCGCTGACCGGGAGCTTCCTCCACATATACGCGTACATCCAGGTTATCTGCACTCATTGTAAAGCTTTTGGCTTTAGCTGCCAGCTTTTGGCTGTTAGCTGTTAACTTTTTCTAAAAATCCTAGGGCAAAGCTAACAGCTAACCGCCAAAAGCCAGCAGCTTTTACATAGTCGGTACGCCGTTGACGGTGGTGTACTTGAGCACGTACTTCTTATCGGGGAAGATGTATTTGTAGGCGCCCTGGCACATGAGCGCAGCCTCGTGGAAGCCACACAGAATCAGCTTGAGCTTGCCCGGATACGTGTTGATATCACCAATGGCGTAAACACCCGGAATTGAGGTGGAATAATCCACGGTGTTCACTTTCACCGCGTTATCCTCAATCTCCAAGCCCCAGTCACCAATCGGACCTAGCTTGGGCGTGAGTCCGAAAAGCGGCACAAACGCATCAACCGGCACTTGCTCCGGCGTGCCGTCGTTGCCGGTGATGGTCACGTACTTTAGCGCATCATCGCCGTGCACATGCGTCACGTTCGACGACAACACCAGGCGGGCGCGACCTTCATCGTGCAGCGCTTTTACTTTCTCGGCCGAATCAGCGGCGCCGCGGAAGGTAGTACCACGGTGCACCAAAGTCACTTCCTTGGCTACATTCGCCAGGAAAATGGTCCAGTCGAGCGCGGAGTCGCCGCCGCCGGCAATCACCAGGCGCTTATCGCGGAAGTGCTCTGGGTCGCGCACCATGTAGTGCACGCCTTTGCCGCCTTCAAAGGTTTCCAGGTTCTCAATGGCGGGTTTGCGCGGCTCAAACGAACCTAGGCCCCCGGCAATGGCAATTGCTTTACACGAAATCTCGGTGCCGTCGGTAGTCACCAGCCGGAAAGAGCCGTCGTCGAGCTTGGTGAACTGCTCGACCCGCTCGCCCAGCGTGAAGGTGGGGTGGAAGGGCTCGATCTGGCGCATCAGGTTCTGCACCAGGTCGCCGGCCAGCACTTCGGGGTAGCCCGGAATGTCGTAAATGGGTTTCTTCGGATAGATTTCCGACAACTGCCCGCCCACCTGCGGCAGGGCATCGACTACGTGGCAACGCAATTTCAACAAGCCGGCTTCGAACACGGCAAACAGCCCGACCGGGCCCGCCCCGATAATGCAGATATCGGTGGAAATAGTATTGGTCATGAATTAAAACAGCAAGTACGAATGAACGGCTAACGCCCAGTTGCTTAACAAATAAAGCCCCGGAATCGTTGGCTGGCTTCTTCAAAAGTATGCCACCCGCGGCCCAAATTGGCAGCAAGACAGCGAGTACCTAGGTGCCGGACTACGGCGCCGCAAAGATAGAAGCCACGGCCACGTAATTCATACTAAGTCTAAAGTACTAACCAGCTAAAACAAGCTTATCGCTCGCTGGCCGGTAACTCGTGCGGCTCCCGGATGGGTAAGCGAATGAAAAAAGTAGTTCCTTGGTTTTCGGTACTCGCAAACCAGATCCTGCCGTCGTGTAGCTCGACAAGGAGCTTGATAATTGACATACCTAGGCCCGTTGTTTTCTCGTCACGCAGGCCAGGCCGGCGCGCCTTGGTGAACTTATCGAAGAGGACCGAATGAAACTTCTCGGGGATGCCAATGCCATCGTCGGAGACGGTAATCAGGACGTGATGGGGCTGTGGCTCGACAGAAACTGTGATGTGGCCCCCATCGTAGGTGAATTTGATAGCATTACTGAGCAGGTTGTTCATCACCTGCTGAAACTTGTTGTCGTCGAGCAGCAGGTACAAGGGCTCGTCCGGGGCGCGAAACTCAAAGTGCTTATCTATGTTTTGCTCGGAACTTTGGTATTCATTCAGGAGCCAGCGCAGCCGTTTAATCAAGTCAATGCGTTCCAGCTTCAGCTCGACGTTAGACGACTCCATAAACTCCTGATTCACAAAGTCACGAATTAGGTCGACGCTTTCCTGGCAGGTCTTCTGCATGAGACCTAGCAGATGCTTCAGCTCGGGATTATTGTAAGTACTGGCTTGTTGATCGACGTGAGCCGCCAGCTGCTGAACCAGCAGCAGCGGGCCGGCCAGGTCGTGCGAGAGAATTTCCAGCGTGGCGTTCTTCTTGGCGTTGAACTTGTCAGCATTGTCCATGTAGGCTTTTAGCCGCGTTATATCCTGCACGTAGCCGCTCAGGAACTCCTCCCCGTCAGCAGTCCGCACCCGACCTAGGGTAAGGCTCAGCCACTGACGATGCCCATCGGGGTAGCGCAGGCGCAGCTCTATTTCTTCCGCCAGCTGCTCAGGACCTAGCTGCTGCACGCACCCGGCCACATATTCCCGGTCGTCAGGGTGCAAGTAGCTGAGCAGCTGTGCCAGCTCGTCGGGAGCCTGCTCCAGCGAGCTGCCGAATACCCGTTGGTAGGCAGGGCTCACGTGCACGAGTCGGCGCGTAGCTAGGTGGTAGGAAAAGTATACTACCTGGCTTTGCGCGCCCAGCGGTTTAAAAAGGGTTAGATAATCCAGCATCAGCTCGGAAATAGGGGCGTTTTGGTGTACTAGAGGGGCGCTTGCCAAGTTGCTGAGTGGGAGAGCACTTGTTCTGCCGAAAAAGTAAACAGAAAATTAATTGGCAGAAATGATAAAAACGAAAAACGCCTTCAGCGCAATGCTGAAGGCGTTTTCTGTGGTCACGTAGGGAGTCGAACCCCAAACCTCCTGGTTCGTAGCCAGGTGCTCTATCCAGTTGAGCTACGTGACCGTTTTTCGTTTTGGTGGTGCAAAGATAGGCTGTAACTTTTCAGTCAAACAAGCTTTTCTACACTTTAAACCTGAAAAAAGATAGAAAAAACACGCAAGCAGCTGATTTTCAAGCAGAGTTTTTTGTCTGATTTCCGGCACCGTTGCTCAAAGCACGCTTCAAAGCACGGTTGAAGATGTAGTACAGTCCAAAAATTGAGATGATGACAAGCCCTAAAAGCAGCAGCTTGCCGGTGGGGCCGGCGTTCGGGTCGCGCACCAGCGCCAGCACATCGTGGGCTTTGGTGCCCAGCCAGTAGAAAAACAAGCTGCGCGGCAGCATCCCGACAACCGAAGCCAGCAGAAACCGGCGCCGATCTACGCGCAACACGGCCAGCACAAACGTCATCAGGGCGAAGGGCGTGACGGGCGAGATGCGCGTGAGGAAAATCAATTGCCAACTGTCGGTTTTCAGCTCGTTCATCACGGCCTCCACTTTGGGGAAGTGATGCAGGAAGCTCGTCATCTTGCCGTGGTCGAGGGACGACGCGACCTGATAACCCGTCAGGGCTGCCAGTGCATACGCCACCAGCATTCCTGGCGCACCCAGCCAGCCAAAGTAGAAGCCCGTAATCAGCACCGCTACGGTGGTGGGCATCAGGGCAAACGTCATCAGGAACGCCAACCCCACGAAGTAGAGCACGCTCTGACCTAAGTTCAGGCTCTGGAGCAGCGTGGGCGAGCGGTACAGCACGTAGCTCACCAGCGAAACGCCCAGCAGCGGCATGCCCGATAAAAACAGCATGGACAGCAGGGTGGAGGCGTTTTTTCGGAATAGCTCTTTGATGAAATTCATGGGCAACAGCAGCGGCCAGGCAGCCACAAAGGAAATACGACGAGAATCAGCACCCGTAAAGGTTGAACGTAATCAACCCTGGGCTGTTCGAATAAGACGCAAGCTAGTGAGCACACTTCTTTAACTTGCGCCCTAGCTCCTACGTCCCATCAGCTCACCCTTCCACATGAAGTTCGGAACCAAAACCATCCACGCCGGGGTGCACCCAGACCCCGCCACCGGGGCCATTATGACCCCGATCTACCAGACCTCTACCTACGTGCAACGCTCGCCCGGCGACCACAAAGGCTACGAATATTCCCGTACTCACAATCCTACCCGTACCCAGCTTCAGAACTCGGTGGCTGCCTTGGAAAATGGTAAGCACGGCCTGGCTTTCGCCTCCGGTATGGCCGCTACTGATTGCATTATCAAGCTGCTCCAGCCCGGCGACGAGGTTATTTCGACCAACGATCTGTACGGCGGCAGCTACCGCATCTTCACGAAAGTATTTGAACCCCTAGGTATTAAGTTTCATTTCGTGCCCATGCACGACATGACGGCCGTGCGCGAAAAGGTCACGGAGCGTACCAAATTGATTTGGGTCGAAACGCCCACCAACCCGCTGCTCAACGTGATTGATATTGAAGCAGCGGCGGCCGTGGCCAAGGAAGCCGGGGCGCTGCTGGTCGTCGACAATACGTTCTCCACGCCTTACCTGCAAACCCCGCTCGACCTAGGTGCCGACATCGTGGTGCACTCGCTCACGAAGTACATGGGTGGCCACTCCGACGCCGTGATGGGCGCGCTTGTGGTGCAGGATGATGAGTTGGCCCAGCGCCTGGCGTTCCTTCAGAATGCCTCAGGCGGCACGCCCGGCCCGCAGGATTGCTTCCTGATTTTGCGCGGCATCAAAACCCTGCATTTGCGGATGCAGCGGCACTGCGAAAACGGCCGCGCCGTGGCCGAGTACCTGCGCCAGCACCCGAAAGTAGCAAAAGTGTACTGGCCCGGCTTCGCCGACCACCCCAACCACGAAATAGCGGCCCGCCAGATGCGCGATTTCGGCGGCATGATCTCCTTTGTGCTGCAAGGCGACCGGAAGGAAGATGCCGTGGCCGTGCTTGAAAAGTTTCAGCTGTTTGCCCTGGCCGAGAGCCTGGGTGGGGTCGAGAGCCTGTGCGGCCACCCCGCTACCATGACCCACGCCAGCATCCCGCCCGAAGAGCGGCGCAAAGCCGGCCTCTCCGATTCGCTGATCCGCCTGAGCGTCGGAATTGAGGATGTGGAGGATCTGATTGAGGATTTAAGGCAGGCGATTGGATAATAAATCGCGCTTAACTACTATACAGTAAGAGCGTATCTGGAATTTATCATGATTGATGGTAAATTCCAGATACGCTCTTACTGTATAGTAGTGAGGCTATAGAAAAACATAATCAAAGTTCAAACTCAAGGCTTGTTGTAGGATGGGTAGGTTGTTGTTAGAGCTGCTATATATTCTTGTGCATTTTTGAGTTATAAGGATGTTATTATAATAAGTTAATATTAACTTAATATTTGTATGAAACTGAAAATAAAGTATTTATTAGTATATGCTTTATTATTTATTGTTGTGATGTTGTTTGTGCCTAAAAGTGGGTATGAGCCTGATATTTACCTTTGGACCGACTGGGCAATAGGTATATTTAATTACGGGTTAAGCAATGTTTATCATCGAGTAAGCTCTAATGATTATACGCCGCTTTATCACTATGTTTTATTTGTATATGGGAAAGTAGCAGGCAGTATAGATAATATTTATCATCACCGGCATTGGTTGAAAGCTGTCGCGCTACTATTCGATTTTATAGGAGCCATTTTAGCAGCTTCGTTAGCTGGAGTAAATTATCATCAGCGCTTTCTATTGTCTTTGTTGCTGCTCTTTAATTTAGGTTACTTATATAATACGTTAGCCTGGGGGCAGATAGACTCTATTTTTACATGCTTAACGTTTGTTGCCATGCTGCTCGCTATACGCCAGCAACTTGTAGGAAGTCTGTGCTTCTATGTTCTGGCGTGCAACGCTAAGCCACAGGCTATTATATTTCTGCCTGCGTTACTAATGCTTTGGGTGCCACAATGGATTGATTCTAGGAGGACATTCGTCTTGTCACTAGCGGTGGCTGCTTTCTTGCAGGTGCTTCTGGTAGCGCCTTTCGTGTGGGGCGGCGATCAGAATGACCTAGGGCGTATTCTGAAAGTTGTTTTTGGTGCAGTAGATAGGTATCCGAAGATTTCTATGAATGCTTTTAATATGTGGTTTTTACTGCTTCCACATCAGGAACTAAGTGCTATGTCTGATAATGATATCTTCTTCGTTCTTACGTATAAGCAGTGGGGCTTATTATTATTTATAGCTGCTTCTATTATTGTATTGTTTCCGCTGTTTATTGCTATGCTTACGAGTATATTGACGAAACGGTTCCCGATAAAGGGGCAAGTGCCTTTAGTGTTATTGAGTTTTGGCTTGATTCCGGTGGTGTTTAGCTACTTTAATACACAAATGCATGAACGCTATTGGCACGCATCTATTCTCTTCTTGGGTGCTTATACGTTTGTTGCACGCGATTATGTTCTTCTTGTCTTAACGTCATTTGCTTATTTTCTCAACATGGAAGTAATTTTGCGCTTTCTAAGCCTAAAAAGCTACGGGTTTATATTATTTCAACCAAGGTTTGGTGCGGTTCTGTTTAGTGTTGTAATTCTGCTAGGAGCATGGAAGATATACCAGCGTTCTAATCTGAAGAAGCAGTGGATACTTATTCGAGAGTACCATAAGTCTCCGGAATACAATGGGCTTTCGGACGCCTAACTATTCAGGTTAGATATAACTATAGTCAAGCAGCTAAACCTAGGTTGGCGGTGTGAAGTACCGGCTATCTAGCCAGTCGAACCAGTGGGGGCGAACCAATTCTGATAGGGTTGGAGTTGGGCATACTGCGCCTAAACCAAGCGCTTTATTTGGCAAAGGCGTTAAGCGAAGATTAGGACCTTCGCACCACATAGTCGAAAGATTCCCGATTGAGGTTGTGGTTTTGGATAAATGTTCTGACATTCAGCGCACTATCTAACCACAGAACAGCTAGCAGCTGCTTGCCGACTGTTCCACATCCGCTATTCTTTCACCCCAATCCCACAATGATGAAACATTTACTATTCACAGGGGCGCTGCTAGCCTTAGGTGCCTTGTCCGGCTGCGACGATGACAGCACCGGTGACATTATCCGCCTAGCCCACGCCAACCTGGAAGCTAAGAGCGGGAGTAGTCTGCTCGGCACCGTCAGCTTTAGTCAGCTAAACGGGCGCGGCGTCCGGGTGTATGTAGTCGTGAGTGGGGCAACGCCTGGCCAGCACGCCGTTCACCTGCACCAGAATGGCGACTGCTCTGGCCCGACGGCCATGAACGTAGGCACACACTGGAATCCAACCAACGAGCCACACGGTCGGCGGGACACCCCGCCTTTTCACCGTGGCGATATCGGCAACATGAGCGTAGACGCGAACGGCAACGGTGTGCTGGCACTCACGGCCGAAGACTGGAACATCGGCGGCAATGATCCTAGCCGTGACATCCTGAACAAAGCCGTTATCGTGCACGCTGGCGCGGATGATTACGTAACCCAGCCTTCCGGCAACTCGGGGGTGCATATCGGGTGCGGCGTTGTGATGGATGACCAGTAGCTGTATAATACTTTGGTAAACAAAAGTGCCATCCGTTGCCTGACGGATGGCGCTTTTGTTTTCTGATATTCCCTTTACTCGCTTTGTACCTAGCTTTTTACACGAAAGCCCTGCTCTGGTAAGCCGCTGACTTATTGGCGTATCAGGCGCTGCAATTGCTGGCCATTAGCGGTGCGCGCGATGTATAAACCCGGCCGGATAGTAGCTGCCGGCCGCCAGATAACGGTGCCATCAGCACGGCTCGTGAGTTGGTCAACTGTGCGACCTAGCTCATCGACAATAAGAATAGCCTGTGCTTTGTGCGTCGTAAGCTGAAACCGAACTTGCTCGTGGAAAGGAACAGGAAAAGCAGGCTGCGCTAAAGGCTCACGACTACGAGTAGCCAAAACTTTATCGGTAACCAGAAAAGTGATGGTGCGCACTTCGCTCCCGTTGACAGGGCAGCTATTATCCCTAACGGTAACTGTAAAGGAATACCGGCCGAGTGGAAGTTGCGCCGGTACCTGCCAGCTGAGCTGCGCTTGATTATTGATGAGCGTTTGAAAGCCAGCCCCCGGAATAATAGCAGCAACATCACTGCTCAATTTCAACGTTTGACCAGCGTCTGGATCAGTTGCTGTGAGGGTCAAGGAAACCAGTTGTCCTGGATTTACAGGAATAACGTTGCCGGGCGACTGCGAGGCTGACGCATTAGCTAGCTTAACTTCTGTGATGGTGGGGTTGTGGTTCCCTTCTCCATTGAGCGTATAATACGCAATATCACGTGTAATACTTCCAATCTGCTGCCAACTGCCACCTTGCTTACGGTATTCATCGACCCGTATAGCAACAACTTGGTAACCTAGGGTGATAGGCTGAGTGAGTAGCTCACCAGTTGCGGCATTCAGTTGAAAAAAGGGAACAGCCGTGCCGCTAACGGCTTGGTAGGATAGAAAGGGAAAAGCAGGAGTAAACTGGACCGGACCATAAGGCACTCGCGCTCCAGTAGCTGGATCGACAAATTCGCCACCTGTAGAGCCGCTATAGGCAATAGGTGTGCTGCACTCGCCTTCTCCTTGTAAACTCGCCAAAGGCTGTACGGAGCGATATACTAGTGAGTCGCCATCTTGGTCGAAGGCGCTAAAGCTATTGCGGTGCAGCGCATTCATGCTAACGTAGGGCAGCGTGAAAGACGAAAACTTTGGAGAAAAATCCACTAAGCCGCTAGAGTTATCCAGCAGGGCTTCTACATGAATATCTTTTTGATACGCCTCAATGAGGTTGAAAACATTGAAACTACGGTTTTCAGCGTAAATGCTGAGCGTCCAACGGGCCGGCGGTAGCGTCACAATTCCTTCAAAGACACCCATTTCGTACGCTGAACTGCTGGAGCAGGCGAGCGTACTACGTCGCCGCTGCGTCAAAGAAAGCTCAGCGGTAAAACTTCCGAGAGCTGTTTTCAAGCAACTATTCTTGCCACAAATCAGGGTAAGCGAAGGTCCAAATGTGACTGTCATTGGACTTACATCCTGATAAAGCCGGGCAATGATACGATACTGATTAGTAGAGCCGCCTACAGGTTCAAAAGCTAGCTCACCTCCAATGATATGGCTAGCATAAGTCACTGTTGCACCAGCCCAGAAGGAAGCAAACAACAGAATACGCAATAAGGATAAACGCATAGTTCGGGAAGTTTAAGGGGTTAAGATACAGAGGTACTACGAAGTGAATCACCAGCATATCTCTAATGTAATAGTTTACTCTTTTATCGAAATAGTCTACTTCAAAATGGGAATACATCAACAAGAAAGTAGTCACCTATAGATGAACAAAAAGCGCCAGTGAGAAACCTGACCTAGGTTGTCTCACTGGCGCTTTTTCGGTAAAAGAGGCTGTCGGCTTACTTAGTAGTCGAAGTAGATGATGTAGTATTCGTATCCAGAATCTTGAACAACTCGTCAAGCTTGGGCGTCAGAATGATTTCGGTGCGACGATTCAAGGCCTTGTTGCTAGGGGAATCGTTGATGGCTACCGGCACGTACTGCGAGCGGCCCGACGCCGTGACGCGGTTTGGCGCCACACCGCCTTCCGTGAGCAAGCGGGCAATTTCGGTGGCACGCAGCACGCTCAGATCCCAGTTGTCCTTCATGCCACCAACTGCGCCTTTAAACGGCACATTGTCGGTATGGCCTTCCACTACTACGTTCACATCTTTCTGCTCTTGCAGCACGGAAGCTAGCTTTTTTAGCGCGTCTACGCCTTTGGGGTCGACTTTGGTGGAGCCGCTCCTGAACAGCAGCTGCTCGGAAAGCGACACGTACACTTTGCCGTCCTTCATTTTTACCTGCAAATCGCTGTCCTTAAAGCTAAGCAACGCATTGCTCACTTTGGCTTTCAGGTCGTTCACGGCTTTATCCTTGTCGGCTAGGGCTTGCTGGAGTTCAGCGAGCTTGGCTTCGCGAGTTTTTAGGTCGGCGTTGAGTTTGTCGACGTCGGCTTTACTCTTGTTCAGGGAAGTGGCTAGCTCACCTAGCTCTGCTTCGCGGCGGGCTAGGTCTTTGGCCACTTTGTTGTAGTCAGCCGATTTGTCGGCCATCGCCCGGTCACTGTTTTTGAGCAGCTTATCGTAGCTGTCCGTCAGTTGCGTGTAGAGCGTGCGGGTGCGGCGTAGCGCGTTACCATTTTGCGTGGAGTCGTCGGCGAGGCGGCGGTTGTCGAGGCGCAACTGGGCCAACTCATCGGAGGCCTTCTTTAGCTCGGTTACGGCCTGCCGGTACTGGCGCTCAGCCGTAGCTTTTTCCTGCTCGATGGCCGCTTGACGGGCGCGCAGGTCATCATATTTCTTCGACGCAACACAGCCAGGTAGTAAAGTGGCCGCCGCTAGGGCGGTGCTGAACAGGAATAGGATAGGTGTTTTTTTTACCACGAAGAATACGTTAAAAAGAGAAGAGAACGAACCTAGGCTTGTTTCGGGCGCAAGTCTGCTCGGCAAGGTAGGGCCCGACGGCCGCAAGTTGCAACTCTGCCCGGCTGCGAACCGTTTTTCAGACTATATTTGCCTTGTTCTTCCGGCCTTGTCTCTAAAATTTCCACCGAATGGTATCCATCCGCAACCCCGAAGCACTTCTGTGCTTCTGCCAGAGCGCCGGACCATTATCGTATCCTCCTGCTTCACCTAACTAATTAGCTTCACACCACAAGTAGCTAGCTTCCGGTATCAGGTTTTAGCCTGCTCGGCAAGCAGCGGTTGCGGTATGATTAACTTCCTTTAAAGCTTGTAGCTAACGGCTTATAGCTTAATAGCTTCCTGAAAACATATGTCTTGGTTTAAGCGCGTAGAGAAAGGCATCGTCACACCGACGGAGCAGAAGAAAGAAACGCCGGACGGGCTGTGGTACAAATGCCCTGAGTGCAAAACGGTGGCTACCATGGCCGAGCATAAGCGGCTATTGTACACCTGCGCCAAGTGCAACCACCACGACCGGATCGACTCGGCGGAATACTTTGAGATTCTGTTCGATAACAACCAGTTTGTGGAACTGGACGCCGACATGACCTCGGCCGACCCACTACATTTCGTCGATACTAAAGCGTATCCGCAGCGCGTGTCTGCTACGCAAAAGCAGACGGGGCTGAAAGATGCCGTGCGCACCGCGCACGGGCAGCTCGATGGGCTTGATCTGGTGGTGGCCTGCATGGATTTCCGGTTCATTGGCGGCTCGATGGGCTCGGTGGTGGGCGAGAAGATTGCCCGCGCCATCGACTACGCCCGCCAACATCGCACGCCCTTCCTGATGATCAGCAAATCGGGCGGTGCGCGCATGATGGAGGCCGGCTACTCGCTCATGCAGATGGCGAAAACCTCGGCCAAGCTAGCACTGCTTTCCGAAGCTGGCATCCCGTACATCTCTATGCTCACCGACCCTACGACGGGTGGCGTAACCGCTTCGTTTGCCATGCTCGGCGACTTCAACATTGCCGAGCCCGGCGCCCTGATCGGCTTTGCCGGTCCGCGGGTTATCAAGGAAACCATCGGTAAAGATTTGCCGAAGGATTTCCAAAGCGCTGAGTTTGTTCTGGAACACGGTTTCCTCGATTTCATCGTAGACCGTAAGCAGCTCAAGCAGCAGCTCGCGGATCTGATTACCATGCTTCGCCCGGCCGAAGTAGCAGTGCCTGCTGCGCCAACCCGCGTGAAATCGGGAGCCCGCTCCTAGCATACGGTTGACCTAGGTTTATCCTGGTTTCCAAGCAGCCCGTCCGCAACGGGAGCTGCCTGGAAACCAGGATTTTTCTTTTTTGAGCATCAGCGAGCTGCTTAACCTAGCTAAACATTTTTTGTTCGAATGCAGTAAGCACCTTCAAAAGAGCTTTTTTGCCTGCTCTCTCCCAAGTACACAAAGTTCCCATTTATGAAATCTCCCAAATCGCTTCTCTCTTTATTCATGGCCCTGACCCTGCTGCTGGGGTCATGTGCTTCTTCCAAGCAAGCCGGCCAGTCGGATGGATATTCCACGACTGGATCCGCTAACGGCACTGGTCCGCGTAAAACGGGCATGAGCAAAACCGCCAAGGGCGGTCTGTTCGGGGCTGGTGGCGGCGCGGTGGCCGGCGCCGTGATTGGTGGGCTGCTCGGCGGTAAAAGCGGTACGGCCGCCGGTGCCATTATCGGAGCTAGCGTGGGCGGCGCCGGTGGTGCCCTCATCGGTCGTCGGATGGACAAGCAAGCTGAAGAGCTTCAACGCGATATGCAGAATGCGAAAGTGGAGCGCGTCGGTGAAGGCATCAAGATTACCTTCGATGCGGGCATTCTGTTCGATGTGAACAAAGCAGATCTGCGGCCCGCTTCTATGACGGAAATTGAGAAAATGGCCACCGTCCTGACTAAATACCCCGATACCAACGTGCTCGTCGAAGGCCACACCGACAACACGGGTTCTGATGCCATCAACCAACCCCTTTCGGAGCGCCGCGCGCAAGCCGTTGCCGACTATACGCGCGCCAAAGGAGTAGATGCCTCGCGCATTACCACCAAAGGCTACGGCTCGTCGCAGCCTCTCGCCGACAACTCAACCGAAGCTGGCCGGCAAGCAAACCGCCGCGTTGAAATTGCCATCTACGCTAACGAGAAGATGAAGAAAGCCGCTGAAGCCGGACGCTTGTAAGCTTCTGAACCAGACCTAGGTAGTAACAAAAGGCGGTGCGATAAGCACCGCCTTTCTATTGTTGGTAGCAGTCCCCAAGCTTGTAGCAGCCAGGGAGCTGCCTGCCTTGTACCAGCGCAAAGCTAGGTGCTGCCAAGCCCAAGGGGCAGCACAAAAACCGTGGTTTTACAGAAAACGGCCTTATTTTGCCGCCGTGTTTAGCAATACAAGAAGGTAGTAGTAAGAGAACTAGCCGGCAAAAAGAGCTTTTTGGGAGGATTATTTATCCTTTTCAAATAATTTCTTCACAATGCTCAACGTTTTGGCAAGGAGGTTGCAAAACAAGTATTAAAAGCCGGCTATTTTTGACCCTACGACTGACCGGACTTTTACTCATCATTATCCCCCTTTACCACCAAAACAAAACTCAGAACATGACAACTCTCCGTTCGTATTTCGCATTTATGCTGATGATGCTGGTGCTTGGTACCAGCTTCGCGCAAGCGCAGGACACCACCACGAAAACCAAGAAGCCCTGGAGCAAAACTGCTAAAGGCGGTCTGCTGGGTGCTGGCGGTGGTGCCGTAGTGGGTGGCGTGCTAGGCCGCGTGATTGGCGGCAAGAACAGCACCGCCGGTGGTGCTATCATCGGAGCTGCCGTGGGTGGCGGTGCTGGTGCCCTCATTGGCCGCCGCATGGACAAGCAGGCTGCTGAGCTGAAGAAGGACATGGAAGGCGCGAAAGTGGAGCGCGTGGGCGAAGGCATCAAGATTACCTTCAACTCGGGTATCCTGTTCGCCAAGAACTCGGCTACGCTAACCAGCGCCGCCGCCGAAAACATCAACACGCTGGCTGCTACGCTGAAGAAGTATGGCGACACCAACGTGCTGATTGAAGGCCACACCGACAACACCGGTACCGATGCCATCAACGATCCGCTCTCGAAGCGTCGTGCGCAGGCTGTTGCTAACGCCATTACGGCCCAAGGCATCGATTCTTCGCGCCTGACCACGCAAGGCTATGGCTCGAAGGAGCCTGTTGCCGACAACTCGACGGAGGCTGGTCGCACTGCCAACCGCCGCGTGGAAGTTGCTATCTACGCCAACGAAAAGCTGAAGAAGGCCGCTGAGAAAGGCACCATCTAAACAATGAGCAATTGACAGTAAGCAATGAACAATGAGTCGTTGCTTGTCAACTCAAACTGAAAAGCCCCGTTACCTAAACAGTAGCGGGGCTTTTTTATGTCCTTTCCCCCTGAGCAAACCCGCTGCTCATTGCTCATTATTAATTGCCCATTGAGAATGACGCCCGAACAAAAAACCTGGCAAAACCACCTCATTCTGCACGAATTCTACGGTCCGCTGCCGCTGGCGCCGCGCCGCACGCCCATGCGGGAGCTGATCTCTACGTTGCTTTCGCACCGGACCACCCACGTAGCGGAAGAGCTGGCGTATAGCCGCATGTTGGAAGAATTTGGGGATTGGGAGGGCGTGTTGGCGGCACCCGTGGCAGCCTTGGCGCACGCCATCCGTACCACGCGTTGGCCAGATACACAGGCACCTAGGATCCAGGAGATCCTGCGCCGCATTAAGGCCGAGCGGGGCGAGTTTAACCTGGATTTTTTGGCTGAGTGGCCCGTAGAGCAAGGCTTGCAGTGGCTGACAGACATGCCCGGCATTGGGCTGAAAACGGCTTCTCTGGTGCTGCTCTTCAACTTTCAGAAGCCCGTGCTGCCGGTTGATACGCACGTGCACCGCGTGGCGCAGCGCGTGGGCATGATCGGGCCGAAAGTGTCAGTGGAAAAAGCGCATCAGCTGCTGCTAGGTCAGTTGCCGAAAGATCCGGTGGTGCTGCTCAACTTCCACAAGCACAACTACTGGCACGGGCAGCACATCTGCTTTTTTACCAAGCCAGATTGCGCCCGCTGCCCGCTGAAAGGCTTCTGCAACTATTACGAGGAGCACTATGGCCCGGCCACGGCCGAAGCGCTGGCCGCCACCCCGAAGCACTGGAACGCGGCGTGGGGTGAGCTGCAACACTAATCGTTTTTTGTTTTTGGTTGTTCGTTTTTTGGTGCTTGCTTTAAGCTGGCAACTTCTCTGAGCGCGGCTACCTCCGCGAAAAACGAGCAGTCAAAAATAAAAACCCAGCGCATGCGCCTTGTTCGTCATCCGGTTCTCTGCAATTATTACGTCACGTACCGGTGCAATGCCCGCTGCTCGTTTTGCGACATCTGGGAGAAACCGTCGCCTTACATTCAGCTCTCCGATGTGGAGCAGAACCTGCGCGACCTGAAAAAGCTAGGGGTGAGCGTCGTCGACTTCACCGGCGGCGAGCCGCTGCTACACCGCCAGATCCACGAGTTTGTAGGCTTGGCGCACGACCTAGGTTTTATTACGACGCTCACCACCAACTGCTTACTTTACCCCAAATACGCGGAGCGGCTGCATGGCAAAGTGGATATGCTGCACTTTTCGCTGGACGCTTCCGAGAAAGAAGTGCACGACAAAGGCCGCGGCGTGGCCTGCTTCGATTTCGTCCTGGAAAGCATTCGGGTGGCTAAAGAGCTAGGTGAGCGGCCGGATATTCTCTTCACCGTTTTCCGCGAGAACCTGGCCGATCTGGAAGCCGTGTACCGCGATATTGCTCAGCCTAATGGCCTGATGCTCATTCTTAATCCGGCTTTTGAGTACAACAGCGTGGCTACCGGCGAGCAGCTCACCGCCGCCGAGCTAGATTATCTTTCAGCCTTCGGCAAACGCCGCGGCGTGTACCTCAACGAAGCTTTCATTCAGCTGCGGCGCGACGGGGGCAACCACGTAGCCGCGCCGGTGTGCCGGGCGGCCAGTACCACGCTGGTTATTTCGCCCAGCAACGAGCTGGTGTTGCCCTGCTACCACCTGGGCGAGCAGAAGTTTCCGGTAACGGGCCAGCTATTTGAGCTTTATAACTCCGCTGAAGTGCAGCGCCTAGCCGCGCTCGAAGGCCGCTTGCCGCAGTGCGAAGGCTGCACCATCAACTGTTACATGCAACCTAGCTTCGCCGTCGAAACCAGCAAGTATTTCTGGCAAGCTTTGCCGAGTACCCTGAAATACAACCTGCACAAAGGCACCTGGAAGCGGATGGTGAGGTGGTGAACTGGTGAGATGGTGGAATGGTGAATTAGTGAGATGGTGAACTAGTGAGTTATCCTTCTATTACTTTGGAGAGCATCTCACCATCTCACCACCTCACCATCTCACCTCATGCCTGCTCTCATTCTCCCCGTTCACGGCATCGCGCCCCAGATTGGGCCTAATTGCTTCGTCGCCGACAACGCAACCATCGTGGGCGACGTGACCCTAGGTGCCGACTGCACCGTGTGGTTCAATGCCGTTATCCGCGGCGACGTGAACAGCATCCGCATCGGCGAGCAAACCAACATTCAGGATGGAGCCGTGCTGCACTGCACGTATCAGCGGGCTGCTACCAACCTAGGTGCGCGCGTGAGCATTGGGCACCGGGCAATCGTGCACGGCTGCACCATTGAGGATGAGGTGCTTATCGGAATGGGCGCCATCGTAATGGACCACGCGGTGGTGGGCCGGGGCTGCATTATTGCGGCCGGAGCGGTGGTGTTGGAGAATACGCAGTGCGAGGCCGGTTACCTCTACGCCGGGGTGCCGGCCCGCAAGATTAAGCCCGTTACGGAGGAGCAGCGCGCTAATCTGCTGCGCACCGCCGACAACTATGTGCTGTATGCCAGCTGGTTCCGCGACGCTCCGGCGGGGTAGAAGAACCTAGGTGCAAAGTGGTTTTCCGGGGCTGAAGTGCCGCTGTCTCACATTATCGTGTGATTGACAGCTGGGAGGGTGTAGCTATACCTTTGCTCGCACAGTTACCCCATCAAACGTACTGGTAATCAGTTGAAAAGCTAGGCTTGATGTCGAGGTGACAGTCGTGTCCAAGAAGGACTGAAACTCCCCTTAGATCTTCATTTTATCTCACTTCTCAACCCCCAACAACCACTTTTATGAACAAAGTATATGCCCACCTATTAGCCGCTTTAGTAGGTGTCGCTTCGCTCTCGGCCTGTAGCAAAGCCAATTTCGCATTCAAGCCTGCTTCGTCGCCTTATCATGGCAGCACCCGGCATGTTGTGGCAACTGCTACGCCCGATCAAACGCCAGCCGCTACCTTGGATGATGCTATGCTGACCGCCTCGACGGAAGCTGCGCCTGCTCCGACTGCAATTTCTGCGTATGCCGCTGCCAAAGCATTGGCCGCACCAGCCAAGACGAAAACAGCCGCTCCGGTGGCAAAATCGGCTAGTATCGAAGAAAAAGCTGGCTTCTCGGCAGCTGCTTCCACCAAAGCTGAGCGTAAAGCTGTGAAGCAGATGGTAAAGCAGGCGCTGAAGAAAGCACCTCAGCCTGCGGAAGCGGAAGGCAAAAGCCAGGTAATAGCATTGATCCTCGCTATCCTGGTCGGAGGCCTCGGCATTCACCGCTTCTACCTAGGGTATACCGGCATCGGCGTAGCGCAGCTTCTCACGCTTGGCGGTTGCGGGGTCTGGGCCCTGATTGACCTAATTCGCATCATTACCGGCGACTTGAAACCCAGAGGTGGTGAGTACGCAAAGAAACTTTAATAGAGGACGGCCATTGATTGTAGTAGTAGGCTCTGTCCTGCTCTGGCTGACGCTGCTGGTGCTGCCGGCATCGTTCTTCGACCAAGGCCAATCCATTTGCCTGAGTCAGCTGCTGCTGCACCGCGCATGTCCCGGCTGCGGCATCACCCGAGCCTGTATGCACGCGCTGCATCTTGACTGGGCACAGGCCTGGCACTACAACCGCTTAGTCGTGGTGGTGCTGCCCTTGCTGGCGTGGCTGTGGGCGCAGGAAGTATGGATGCAAATGCGCTACCTAGGTTGGGTAGCCGCTAAGGCTCACGAGTAATTGCTCAAACAAAAAACGCCCCGGTTTACCGTGGCGTTTTTTGTTTAGAAAAGGCAAGATTCCTGAGTATGAGAACCCTAACTACCTGTTACCAGGCCCGATAGATCATCATCGTCGCTGTTAGTAGCCGGGCGCGTTATGCGGAGCTGCACCAAGTCCACCACACGCTTGGAGCGTTTCAGAATCCGGAACTCGTAGTTGTCGAGTACGGCCACGTCGCCTACTTCCGGAATGTTGCCGTAGATCAGGTTGAGCAAGCCACCTACCGTTTCGTAGTCGTCGCCTTCGGGCAGCGGGTAGGGGAGATATTCGTTGGCGTCGGAAATAGGCGTGGAGGCATTAACACGGTACTCCGCTTCCGACACTTTCTCGACCACGGGCACTTCGTTGTCGTACTCGTCCTGAATTTCACCGACCAGCTCCTCGATAATATCCTCTATGGTAACGATGCCGGAAACGCCGCCAAACTCATCGCTAACGATAGCAATGTGCATGTGCTTGCGCTGAAACTGGCGCAGCAGGCGGTTGATCTTTTTGGTTTCGGGCACGAAGTAAGCCGGCCGCATGATCTTGGATAGCTCCACCGACTCGTTGCGCCGGATGAGCTGAAGCAAGTCCTTCACGTAGAGAATCCCGACGATGTTATCAATCGATTCCTCGTACACCGGAATGCGCGAGTAGCCTTCGCTGTACACCGTTTCCAACACCGTATCCTGCGGCGACTTCACATCGATGGCGGCAATTTTAGTGCGGGGCACCATAATCTGCTTCACCATGCGGTCGTTGAACTCGAAGACGTTCTCGATCAGCTCGTGCTCCGATTCCTGAATCTCACCACTCTGTTTGCTCTGATCAAGCAGTAGCCTGATTTCTTCGGCCGAGTGCACGTCGCCAGTATGTGTTACCTGGCCGCCAAAAAAGCCTGCTACTAAGTTGGAAAGCTTATTCAGGAGCCAGATGAAGGGGTAGGTGATGATATAGAAGCCGCGCAAGGGGGCTGCTATAATCAAGCTGGTTTTTTCCGGCTGCTGAATAGCCAATACCTTCGGCGCCTGCTCCCCAATCACGATGTGCAACGTGGTAATCAGCGAAAACGACGTGCCCAGGGCAATCCGGTGCACGGTTTCGGGTGATAGGGAGACGTTCAGCTTATGAATGATAGCCAGCACAATCTCTGCCACCACGCTTTCGCCGATCCAGCCCAGGGCTAGCGAAGCTAGGGTGATACCAAGCTGAGTAGCTGAAAGATAGGCATCTAGGTTGTGGAGCAAGGAGAGTGTCAGCTTGGCGAGGCGGTTGCCTTCCTGCGCTTTCACTTCCATCTGAGAGACACGCAGCTTAACCAGCGCAAACTCTGCCGCTACAAAAAATCCGTTCAGCAAAACAAGCAGAACGGTGAATAGTATGTTTAATCCCATAAGTTCGGTTGCGTAGGCTTAGCCGGCCTAGCACCCATTTTACCACAAAAGTACGAGATTCCGCTCAAGCGGTTCGGGGTGGCGATGTATACAACCACTTGACCGTGTTGCTGGTTCACGGTATCGTGCCTACTTGTGGCAGAAAGTGTGACACTTAGTGCCGTACTTTGTTTGTTGCTACTCAGGATTGCTGCTTTTCCCCTGCTCTATGTCTGTCTTTCGAAAAATAAATGTAATAACCTGGCTACTAGTCTGGTGTGTGTCTGTGGCTGCCTCGGCGCAAATACTCACGCCTACGAAGCTCTCCGCTGCCGTCAGCAAGCCGGCGGCGCAGGTGGGCGAGGAGATTGAGCTGATTGTGAATGCTCGCATCGATGATAAGTGGCACCTCTATGCCACCGACTTCGACCCGGACCTAGGTCCGACGGTATTTGCTTTCACCTTTCCGAAAAGCACAGCCTACGAAGTAGTAGGCAAGCCTAAGTCGGTGGGCGCTACGAAGCACTTCGATAAGGTTTTCAATGGCGATGTGACGTACTTCGAGAAAACCGGCCAGATTCGTCAGCGCATTCGGGTGCTACAGCCGGGGCCGCTTACCATTCAGGCCAGCGTAGAGTACCAGAGCTGCACCGATGTGGATGGTCGCTGCATTCCGGGCGACGAGAAGCTGAGCTTTGGCCCCATTGAGGTGACTGGTAAAGCCGCCGCTCCGGCCAAAACCAGTAAGCCGACGAGCGCCGTAAACCTAGGTTCGGATAGCGCTGCGGTGGCAAGCACTGCCCCGGAGGCTACACCGGCAGCGGCCCCCACAGCACTCACGCAGGCCGATTCGACTGCTTCTACTACGGCTGCTTCAGATGCTACAACGCATGGTGCGGGTGCAGAAGGTTCGGCTACCGCCAGTGCTGCTACAGTTGCACCAGCCGTGGCAAGTGCTACGGCGGCCACAGCAGCTGATGGCGGTAGTTTGTGGAGCTTCGGCGTGCTTGCCTTTCTATCGGGTCTGGCGGCGCTTATCACGCCCTGCGTGTTCCCGATGGTGCCGATGACGGTTTCCTTCTTTACCGGCGGGGCCGATAGCCGCAGTCGTGGAATCCTAAAAGCGCTGGTTTATGGCCTGTCTATCATTCTGATTTACACTATTATCGGTGTAGTGGTAGCGCGTCTTTTAGGGGAAGACGGTCCTAACTTCATGGCCACGCACTGGCTGCCGAACCTGATTTTCTTTGTGGTGTTCGTCGTCTTTGGTCTTTCCTTTTTGGGCTTATTTGAAATCACCCTGCCCCACGCTATTGTGAATAAAGCGGACGCACAAGCCGACAAAGGCGGCTGGCTGGGGGTGTTTTTCATGGCTTTCACGCTGGTGTTGGTGTCGTTCTCGTGCACGGGGCCGATTGTAGCAACGGTGCTAGGTCTGGCAGCCCGTGGCCAGACGATCATGCCCGTAGTGGGCATGTTTGGCTTTTCACTGGCGTTTGCGTTGCCGTTTACGCTGTTCGCGATTTTTCCTTCATGGCTTAAAAGTCTGCCGCGCTCTGGTGGCTGGCTTAACACGGTAAAGGTGGTGCTAGGATTCATTGAGCTGATGCTGGCGCTCAAGTTCTTGAGCATGGCCGACCTAGCTTATCACTGGAATCTGCTCAACCGTGACGTGTACCTGGTGCTCTGGATTGTTCTTTCAGCATTACTTGGCTTATACCTGCTCGGTAAGTTCAAACTCTCCCACGACAGCGATTTGCCGCACGTAAGTGTTGGTCGGCTGCTGATGGCGGTGCTGGCATTCAGCTTTATGGTGTACCTGGTGCCCGGCTTGTTTGGGGCGCCGCTTCCGCTGCTCGCCGGCTACCTACCGCCCCAGAGCAGCCGCGACTTCACTTTGGCTGGCAGCGAAGCAATGCCAGTAGCCGCCGCCAACACGTTGTGCGAAGCGCCGCGCCATGCCGAATACCTGGAACTGCCGCACGGTCTGCAAGGCTACTTCGATTTGGAGCAGGCAAAACGGTGCGCGCGGCAGCAGCACAAGCCGATCTTTATCGACTTCACGGGCCACGCCTGCGTGAACTGCCGCAAGATGGAAGCAACCGTGTGGAGCGACCCGCAAGTGCTCAAGCGCTTGCGCGACGACTACGTGGTGGTGGCCCTCTACGTCGATGACAAAACCGAGCTGCCGAAGAATGAATGGTATACCTCGAAGCGCGATAACCAGGAGAAAACAACCCTAGGTAAGCAAAACGCTGATTTGCAGGTAGTGCGCTACGGTGTGAACGCCCAGCCCTACTATGTGCTTCTCGACCCCGATAACGCCAGCAGCCAACCGCTAATAACGCCGGTGGCGTATGAGCCCAACATAGCGGAGTTCGTGAAGTTTCTGGATGCCGGACTAGCGCGCTATCATCAGCAGACAACGCCGGTGGCCAGCCGTTAAGAAAAAAGCTAGCTTTGGAGCTAGCTTTTTTCTTAACGGCTCCTTCATTCCGTTTACCGCTGCATAGAAAACGAAAAAGGACGCCGCAGAGCAGACTGCGGCGTCCTTTTTTACGTAGAGTAAGCCGGATAAATTTTGGCCTAGAGTACAAATAAAAAGGCTGCACCCACCCAGATGCAGCCTCTTAAATAAGAACGCACCCACCCAGATACGTTCCGTTTTTTCCCCTCACACATTGTCCACCCAAAAAGCTGTAGAAGAAGGGTTCGAACCTCCACGGTGTAGTTAGCCGGCCGCCGGACCAGTTTCTCCCAAATCACCACCCCCGAGAGAGGAGGGCATGTCTGCCAATTTCATCATTCTACATTTTGAATCGTCCGCCGTTCGCGTTTGATTATGACAAATGTAGAGGAAGAATCTTTATTATAAAAACGTTGCTAGCTTTTAACTGAAAATTTACAGTATTTTTAATAAAAAGCTTTTATTTTTGCAACGTACTCAAACACCCCACCCAAATATGTCGAGGAATTACGAACTTGATGACACTGACCGGAAGATTCTGGCGCTACTGCTGGAGGATGCCAAAATGCCCTACACCGAGATTGCCCGCAAGGTGCATGTATCCGGCGGCACGGTGCACGTCCGGATGGCCCGGATGGAAGAGCTAGGTATCGTGCAAGGTGCCACGCTACGCGTTGATTATCAGAAGCTAGGCTACGGAATGACGGCCTTTCTGGGCATTTATCTGCTGAAAAGCTCTCTTTATAATAGTGTGGCCGAGCAGCTGCGGAAGATCCCGGAAGTAGTAAGTATTTACTACACTACGGGCAATTATGGCATGTTCACCCGCATCGTGTGCCGCGACACCCAGCACCTGCGCGACGTGCTTCACGACCAGGTACAGCACATCGAGGGCATCGAGCGCACCGAAACGCTGATCTCCTTGGAGGAAACCCTGAACCGCCCCGTACAACTTCGTTAAGCACCTAGGTTTAAACAGAAAGAGCGCTCCAAATAGGAGCGCTCTTTCTGTTTAAACCTAGGTGCAGGCTTGCCAGTGCAGTCGCCTACCGGTTGGTTTTTGTGCTGGTGGTCGTCTTGGTGGTTTTGCTGGTGGCGCTTTGCTGGGTAGCGCCGGTGGCAGGCGCCGCCTGATGATGGGTCGTGGTGGCCTTCACGCTCGAACCGCTGCCGGAAGTACTGGTGGTTTTGGTTGTGGTGGTAGTAGCCGCAGCCGGCTTAACGGTCGTTTTAGACGTCTTGGTGGCCGTTGTGCTTTTGGTCGCCTGCTGCGTGGTGGTAGGAGTCTGGGCCATGGCAGCAGCGCTGAACAAGCTCAACAAACAGGTAAGCTGGAGGGGACGGAACATGGTAGTAGGGATAAGGTGAGAAAGTAAGAATAATAACGAACGGTCGGGCTTAAAAGTTGAGCTGCTGGACGCGCCAAGTGGGAAGACAAGCACAAGAACGACCGTGGCCACAATGGCCACAGCAAGTAAAGGCCTAACCTAGGTTATCGGCATAAACACGAAAAAGCCCCGCTCCTCATCTGAGGAGCGGGGCTTTTCTATTAAGTAGCCTAGGTGAACTAAGCGGTTACTTGCGCATCTAGCTTTTGGGCCAGTACGTGCTTCGGAACGGCACCTACTTGCTTGTCAACGATTTGGCCGTTCTTGAACACCAGCAGCGTCGGGATGCTGCGGATGCCGAACTTGGCTGACGTCTGTGGGTTAGAGTCTACGTCGACTTTGCCGATAACGGCTTTGCCTTCATATTCACCGGCCAACTCTTCCACTACGGGGCCTACCATGCGGCACGGGCCGCACCACTCGGCCCAGAAGTCCACGAGTACAGGCTTATCGGAGTTGATAATTTGGTCGAAGTTAGCATCGGTAATTTCGATGGCTTTGTGTCCCATGATAGTAGGGGTTTGATGTTGTAAAGGATGTGCTGTTTACGGTCAACCAGGCCGCAAGGTAGCAGTTGGGAGTTCAACAAGCAGCCTGCGGGAAAGTTCAAAGTTAATCTTCTTCCTTTAGCTTGACAGCAAAGCATAGCTGCTCCTAAATAACGGTCGTGCTCAGCAAAAAGCTAGGTTAATAGCTGCAACTCGTTATTTATCAACTACAAAGTCGTAGGTGCGGGCTTCGTCGCGGGCCTTGCTGCGGAGCTTATAGAAAACGTAAAGGTTGAAAAAGTGCATCGCGCCCAGGATCAGGATGATGGTGCCGATTTTGATGCTGAGCGTTTCGACGGTTTGTTGGTAGCTGTGTACCTCGTCGGTGCTGCGCAGCGTGAGGGTGGCATAGCCCACGTTAATCAGGTAGAAACCGGTGAGTAAAAGCTTGTTCACAGAATCGGCCAGCGGCTCATTGCCATGAAAAATATCGACCAAAAACGTGCGGCCATTCGTGAAAAGCGTGCGCGCTACCCACACCGTAAGCAGCACCGTGACGGGCAGATAAACTCCGTACACCAGCAGATAGTAGTTCATGATCTTGAAGAAGTTAGAAGTGAAAAAAAGGAGTGTGTAAAAGTGAAATCAGAGAGAAGCTAGGTAAGTTGAGGTAGCAAATCGGTGAAGGCTAGGTCACAGCTTGGATAGCGGAACGTGAAGCCATTTTCCAGCAGCCGCTGCGGCGCCACCTTGCGGCTTTTCAGAATCAGCTCGGTTTCGGTGCGCAATAAAAAAGCACCGATTTCCAGGAGCCACTTTGGTTGCGGCAACTGCCACCTAGGTTGGTAGTGTCGGCAGAGCTGCGCGTTAAATTCCCGGTTCCGAATAGGCTGTGGTGCGCAAAGGTTGAAGGCGCCTTCCAGGTCAGGGCGGGCAACCAGCAGCTCCACAGCGCGGCAGAAATCGTCGACGTGCAGCCAGCTCATCCATTGCTGCCCGTTGCCGTGGGGTGTGGCCAGGCCCCGGCGCGCCAGTCGCGCCATGACAGGCAGGGCGCCGCCATCGGCACCTAGCACAATAGCCGTGCGCAAGGCCACCCGACGGGTACGCGGCGTGGCGGCTACCCAAAACTCCGCTTCCCATTGTTGCGCCACGCGCTCCGAAAAGCCGCGGCCAATGACCCCATCGGCTTCCGTATTGGCGGGCTGCTCATCTGGCGTATCAGCGTATATGGTGGCGGTAGACGCATTAAGCCACACCACCGGCGGATTCTGGCAACGCGCAATGGCTTCCCCCAACACCTTTGTACTATCGACCCGGCTGCGAATAATAGCGTACTGATTCACAATGTTATAGCGACAATTCACGGAGCGACCGGCCAGGTTGAGCACCACTGCCGCGCCTTCCAAGGCTGCCGTCCACGAACCTAGGTTATGGCCATCCCAGTGCAGCATGCCGATTCGGTAGCCACGTTTGCGGCTCAGGATAATTACCCGGTAGCCGAGTTGGGTAAAGTAGCGGGCGAGGTGTTTCCCAAGAAACCCGTTGCCGCCTGCGATGATCATCTTAGGCTGTTCCATGGTGGAAGCAATTTGAATGAGGTTTACTTTATTATTCTAAACTTTCAATAAAATTTGAAATACAAGAGTAAAAAAATAAGCCTAGTACCTAGCCTGGGCGCATCAGCTTCATGAAGGTGCTCAAAAACCAATTTTCATCGGCTTTGATGAGGGTAGAGGCGGCGCTATTAGCGAAGTTGGCAAAGCTCTGAACGCTGGCTATCATCTTCGTAAAAGCCTCTGTTTCTTCCGGCGTGGAGGTAGGGGAGGGCTCTACCTGACTGATTTCGCCGAGCACGCGCATGATGGGTTCTAGCTCCCGCTTGCGACGTTCCTGCAAAATGAGCGTAGCTACCCGGTGAATATCTTTCTCGGCGGAGAAGAATTCGCGCCGCTCGCCGGGCCGCAGCTCTTTGCGCACGATGCCCCAGTCCATAAGCGCACGCACGTTCATGTTCACGTTGCCCCGTGAAATCTGGAGCTGCTCCATGATGTCCTCGGTGCTCAGCGCATTAGGCGACACAAGCAATAAGGCGTGTACCTGCGCCATCGTCCGGCTCACGCCCCAGGCCGAACCTAGGGTACCCCAGCCTTCAATGAATTTGCTTTTGGCTTCGTCGAGTTGCATGGCTCAAATGTAAGATTGAGTTCTGAACTTTCAATAATAATTGAAAGAATATTTGTAGGAACGCGCCACGGCGCGTTCGTCGTTGCTGACACCTGGACAACTACATAGCATATCCAGGTAACCCAGACGACGAATGCGCCGTGGCGCGTTCCTACGGGATAATACTAAATCAGCTGGCAAGCCTCAATCTCCATCTCCTTCATCTTTCGGATAAACGCTTTCGGCTCAATACGGTAGCGGCGCGAGTACGTGTCTACTGTCAGGTGCTCGTGGGGCTCAGCAAACTTGATTTCCAGCTTCTTAGAACCACTAGACTCCTCCACGGCGGCCATGAAGCGGTCCATAAACGGCTCCGTTACAGTGCGGAGGTCAAGCTGCACGCGCACGCCGTTAGCTAGCTTTTCGGCGACGTTGAACAGCGGCTCCATGGTCAGAATCTTAAACTCGAACTGGTCGGAGTCGCGGAAACGCTGGGCGTACTTGCCCCGGATGTACATGGGCGGCACCTGCTCCTTATCGTAGTTGCGGGGATTGATGATAGAGCTAAAGCGCGAGTAATCGTCGCGGAACAAAGCTAGGTTCAAGCTCGATTCGTAATCTTCCACGCTGAACGACACGAATGGTTGGCCGGTCTTGGTGGTTTTGAACATCACGTTCGAAATCAAGCCAGCTACCGTTACCTCGCGGTTCTTGTAGCTCTCTACTTTGTCCAGTCCACAGGTGCAGTATGAGTCGATTTCGAGCTTGAAATCGTCGAGGGGGTGGCCTGAGAGGTAGAAGCCTACGACTTCCTTTTCGCGGCGGAGCTGCTCGGTGGCGGGCCAGGGCTCCATGTCAGCCACTTTGGGTAGGGGCATGGCTACGGCACCGAAAGCGCCGCCACCAAACAAGCTCTGCTGCGCGGAATCTTGGTCGGCTTGGTACTGCTGGCCCATGCGTACCGCCTTGTCGATGAGGTTCTGGTCGCCGCCGGGGGCCTCCACGAACTGGCGGCGGTGGTACCGCTCGAACGAATCGAAGGCGCCCGACAAGGCTAGGCTTTCAAACGTCTTCTTGTTGACGGCCCGCAGGTTTACGCGCTTCGAGAAGTCGAAAATATCGGTGAAAGGACCTTTTTTGCTGCGCTCGGCTACGATGTTCTCAATGGCGGCTTCACCGGCGCCCTTCACCGCGGCCATGCCGAAACGGATCTGGCCTTTTTCGTTTACGTTGAACTTGAGGATCGATTCGTTCACGTCGGGACCTAGCACGGGTACCCCTTGGCGGCGGGCTTCTTCGATGAAGAACGTCACCTTCTTGATGTCCGACATGTTGTTGGTCAACACGGCGGCCATGTACTCGGCGGGGTAGTTGGCCTTGAGGTAGCCAGTCTGGTAAGCTACCACCGAGTAAGCGGCGGAGTGGGAGCGGTTGAAGCCGTAGGCCGCAAACTTCTCCATCACGTCGAACACCTCGTTCGCCTTCTTCTCCTTGATGCCGTGCAGCTCGGCCGCGCCCTTGCAGAACTTTTCGCGCTCCAAGGCCATCTTTTTCATGTCCTTCTTACCCATGGCGCGGCGCAGCAAGTCGGCGCCGCCGAGGGAGTAACCGGCCAAGATCTGGGCGGCCTGCATGATCTGCTCCTGGTACACCATGATGCCCTGGGAGTAGTTCAGGATGGGCTCCAGCAGTTCGTGCGGGTACTCGACCACCTCCCGGCCGTGCTTGCGGTTGATGAAGTTCGGAATGAACTGCATGGGGCCGGGCCGGTACAGGGCGTTCATCGCAATCAGGTCCTCGATGTTGGTGGGTTTGAGGTCCTTGAGGTACATGCGCATGCCCTCGGATTCGAACTGGAACGTGCCGATGGTGTCGCCGCGCTGGTACAGTTCGTAGGTCTTGGGGTCGTCGAGCGGAATGTCGTCGATGTTGATGTCAACGCCGTGGTTCTTCTTGATCAGCTCCAAGGCGTCCACGATGATCGTGAGCGTTTTGAGCCCCAGGAAGTCCATCTTGAGCATCCCGGCCGATTCAATGACCTTGCCGTCGAACTGCGTGACGAGTAGGTCCGAGTCCTTGGAGGTCGAAACCGGGATGTACTTGGTAATGTCGTCGGGCGCGATGATGACGCCGGCGGCGTGGATACCGGTGTTGCGCACCGAGCCTTCTAGCTTCTCCGCTAGGCGCAGAATTTGGCCGCGCAGGTTGTCGGGCGCATCGTCGCGCCGGATCATATCGAGCTCCTGGTTTTCCGCGAAAGCGCCGGCTAGGGTCGTGCCGGGCTTTTCGGGTACCATCTTGGCCAGCTCGTTGGTCACGGGCAGCGGCAGTTCCATAGCCCGCGCCACGTCCTTGATGCTGGACTTGGCGGCCATGGTACCGAAGGTGATGATCTGAGCCACCTGCGTTTTGCCGTACTTATCGACCACGTAGTCAATCACGCGCTGGCGGTTCACGTCGTCAAAGTCGATGTCAATATCAGGCATTGACACACGCTCCGGGTTCAGGAAACGCTCGAACAGCAACGAGTACTTAATGGGGTCGATGTTGGTGATACCCACGCAATACGCCACTGCCGAACCCGCCGCCGAGCCGCGGCCCGGCCCCACGGCCACGCCCATGTCGCGGCCCTTGTTAATAAAGTCCTGCACGATGAGGAAGTAGCCCGCGAAGCCCATCGTCTGAACAATGCGCAGCTCGTATTCTAGCCGTTCCTCGATTTCGGGCGTGCGCTCGGAGTAACGCGGCGGCTTGGTCATCGTCACGATACCTTTCCCGGCACTCGGTCCAAAAGCCCCCACGAACGTTAGCTCCCGCAGGAATTCATCGGCGTTGGCAAAGCCGGCGGGTAACGGGAAATTGGGCAATAAGATGTCGCGGGCCAGCTTGGGCGGCGAGATCTTATCCACAATCTCGTTCGTGTTATCCACACTTTCCGGAACATCCTGGAAAAGGGTGTTCATCTCCTCCTGGCTCTTGAAGTAGAACTGGTCGTTAGGAAAGCCAAAGCGAGACCTAGGTCTGGGCATCTGGGCTTCCTCATCGATGCGCATGAGCTGGCGGCGCACCTGGTCGTCGGACGAAGCTAGGGGGCGCAGGTTATCAAGATGATCATACAGCACCTTTTTCTCCGACGACATCAAGCGGAAGTACTTGGTCTGGAAGTCGCCGACCGGAATGCTGTGCTCTTCCCCCGTATTCACACACAAGAGCAAGTCGTGGGGTGCGAAGTCGTCCTGGTTGACGTAGTGGGAGTCGTTGGTGCAAATGACCTTGACGTTGTACTTCTTGGCCCACTTCAGCAGCACCTGGTTCAGGTCTTCCTGGCTTTTGCCGGTGTTGTCGATGTTCTCGATGCCATGGCGCTGGATTTCGATGTAGTAGTCGTCGCCAAATACATCGAGCCACCACTTCAGTTGCTTCTCGGCTTCTTCCTCCGTTTTCCACAGTAACGCCTGCGGAATTTCGGCACCAATGCAGCACGACGTTGCGATCAGGCCTTCGTGGTACTGAAGCAATAACTCCTTGTCGATACGCGGGTACTTCGAGTATACACCCTCAATGAAGCTCATCGAGCAGAGCTTAGCTAGGTTGTGGTAGCCTGCCTGGTCTTTCGCTAGCAGCAGTTGATGATGGCGCACGTCCCGCTCGCCTTTCTCCCGGCTGAACTGCTTCTTGTGCCGGTCTTCTACCAGGTAAAACTCGCAGCCCACGATGGGCTTCACGTTGTACTTGTTTGCCTCGGCCACGAAGTTGAAGGCGCCGAACATGTTGCCGTGGTCGGTAAGGGCAACGGCGGGCATGCCGTCAGCCTGCGCTTTCTTCATCAGCGCGCCAATGCTAGCTTGGCCGTCGAGGAGGGAATACTGGGTGTGGCAATGAAGGTGGGAGAAAACAGGCATAGCAAGCAAAGTTGGGGCAGAAGGCACCTAGGGTTCAGTAAAGTTACCGCCGTTGAGTGGGAATGGAAAGTTGCCGGACCAGATGTTTCTGTGTATCAAGAACAAAAAAGAATGGCTTTTCGAGCCGTCCTGTCTGATACTTCCGTGAGCTTACGAATCAAAGGATAATGATACCGCATTAAATACGGTCGCGCTTTGAACGATAAAGACGGGCTACCCGTTGAAGATACAAGCTCTTCTTAGACAAGCAGCTTAAGCGTATAGCTTTCAGGCTAAGTGGTCGATAGTTGTCAGTTCAACTGTTTGCACAACTGTTTACCTTCCTGCATCCGTCCCTTGCTAGGGTTTCGGTCCGTCAACCTGCCTGAGTGTTTGCTCGGGTCTGTATCTAAGCGGTAAAAGGCACTAGTACGCACCCAAAGTGCTATCAACCATCAGTGTACTAGTTACCTACAGCCTTCAATAGGCTTTTTCCTCCTTACCGGCCAAGGTACCGCGTCGGACCCCCTACATGAAACATCTGCTGCCTTTAACCGATCCGGGGACCCGGACCGGATCCTCCGTTTCTTGGCTCGACCAACGATTGCTCAGCTTGTGCCAGGATGCGCGCGACCTGCCATTTCTCCACCTTATCCTGCGCATCTCCGTCACGCTGATTCCGCTAGCGGTGCTCATCTTCGTGCCAGGCATTGAGGGCTGGCTCTGGGGTAGTATTGTAGCCATCTACCTAGGTTTGAGTAACTTTTATTTCAAAGGCCCATTCGGGCTGATGCTGCATTGCACCTGCCACCGCATTCTGTTCAAGAAGAAATACGGCTTTCTGAACAAGTACATTCCGTGGGTGATTGGGCCGCTATTTGGGCAAACGCCGGAGTCCTACTTCACCCACCACCTAGGTATGCACCATCCGGAGAACAACTTGCCAGATGATGAAAGCTCCACCATGTTTTACCAGCGCGACTCCTGGCTAAGCTTCCTGCATTACCTAGGTGATTTTTTCGTGCTGGGTATTCCACGCTTGTTCCTGTACTTCGTGCGCACCAAGAAGAAGAAACTACTAGTGCGCTCGGTGCGGGGCGAGCTGCTGTATATCGCGCTGTGTGTTGTATTGCTGTTCGTGAATTGGCAGGCTACGCTGGTGGTCTTTGTGCTGCCCGTTATTATTTCGCGCATCGTGATGATGCTGGGCAATTGGAGCCAGCATGCGTTCATTGCGGCCGAAAGCCCCGATAACTGCTACACCAACAGTATCACCTGCATCAACACGCCCTACAACCATAAGTGCTGGAACGATGGCTACCACATCAGCCACCACCTGAAGCCGGCCATGCACTGGACCGAGCACCCCAGGTCGTTTCAGCAGAACATCGACCACTACGCAGCCAATGATGCCATTGTCTTCGATGGCATCCATTTTCTGCATGTGTTTGTCTATCTGATGACGAGGCGTTATGATCTGTTAGCCAGAAATTTTGTGAACCTAGGTAACAGATACGGCAGTGATGCAGATGTTATTACGCTGCTGAAGTCGCGCACCCAGCGCATCGAGCGTGGCGCTTTTACCTACGCGTCGTAGAACACAGTTCTATATAAAAGCAAAAAGGCGGACGACTATTAAGTCGTCCGCCTTTTTGCTTTTAGCGCAGGAAATAACCTAGGTTATTTCGCGGGCTGAATGGTCAGAACCTCGCCGGGTCTCACATTGAAATCGGGCTTGTTATTCCATTCCATAATCTGCTTGATCGTGACCTTGTACTTGCGGGAAATGCCATACATCGACTCGCCCGGCGCCACGGTATGCTGAATGGAAGTAGCAGCCGGAGCCGCAACGACCGCAGGAGCCGCGGCAGAAGTAGCCGGTGATGCTGGTGCCGGACGCGAGCTAGGTGCCGATGCCGGAGGAACGGCCGGTTTTGGCGCCGCTGTGGCTGGTGGCGCTGTTGCGGCTGGTGTTGTTGTTGGGACGCTGGGCGGAGTCAGGCGCAACGTCTGACCTAGCTGCAGGGAGGGGTTTGGTGGCAAGTCATTCCAGGCAATAAGGTCGGCAGGGCGCAGGCCATACCGGCGGGCAATGGCGTAGAGCCCTTCGCTTTTCTGCACGATGTACAGGCCATTAGCAGGCATCGCCTCAATGGCAGTCGGTACCGACGCTACGGTTGCTGTCGGGCTATCAGAAGTCGGAGTTGCTTTCGGTTGAGATGCTGGCTTAGTAGCAGCTGCGCTTGCTGCGGGCGCGGGGTCACGCAGCACGACGGTCGCCGGCTCTTTGGGAGCTGATGCGGTAGGAGCTGGCTTTGGTGTGGGGGCTTTGCTAGAAGCGGTGGCTGATGCCGCAGGGCTAGGTTCTTCGGTGGGCGCAGGGGCGGAAGAAGCTGGCATAGCTGGCCGACCGGCGTAAACCGTCCGGGGTGCAGGAGCAGGGGCAGGAGAGGAACTAGGCGCAGAAGCAGGCTCTGCCGTGTCGGCCGAAGCAGAATCGGAGGCAGTGGAGGCAGCTGGAAGCTCGTTGAGGTTCTCCATTGTCAGATCTCCGGACGTCATCGTGGTGCTGTCTTCTTCGGCGGCGTCTTCTTCCAGACGATTGTGCGCGGCGACACTGCCCGCGTAAGGCTCTGACTCGGTGTCTTTCGCTTTGCGCGGGCCAGGTGCTGGCGCAGGAGCAGCCGAAGACGGGTTAGCAGAAGCTGGCGCAGGAGCAGCCGACCTAGGTGTAGGCTTAGCAGCCGGCTGAGCAACCGGCCGCTCGAAAGCCGCTTGCGCAACCGTGTTTTCGCTCTGCGCATACTCGACCGGCACTTCACGCGGACGAGTATGTTGGAGCCACAGTACCCGGCCTGGGCGCAGCTCCTCGTTGCGGGCCATGCGGTTCTTGTTCAGAATGGCCTTCACGCGTATTCCATACTTCTGCGACACGGTAGCCACGCTTTCACCGGGCTGGGCGGCATGGTAGGCAACAGCGGCCTTGTCGCGCTTCTTCTGCACGAAGTAGGGCTGCCCAACCACGATGTTATCAAAGGCCATCAGGTCGTTGAACTGCATGAACTTGCGCATTTTCAGGCCCCCGCGCTTCGCCAGACTTTCTTTCGTGTCGCCGGGCAGGGCAACCAGGGCTCGCAAGCCATTAATACGCACGAAATCAGCGTTTTCGGGGTCCGTTTCGGGTGGGGAAAGCAGCTGACCCTTCGTGCCGACTTTCTGCTGGGCGGCCATTGCCGTGAGCTGAATCGGATCGATGACGGGCACCAGAATGGTGTAGGCGCGGTCGAGGGGCACGGTGGCGCCGTCCATGAGCCAGCGGTTGTGCCTGGCCAGGGCAGCTGGCTCCGTTTGCAGGCCGGCCGCAATAGCCGAGAGCTGCTGCCCCCCAATGGCAGGAAACTCCTGAAGCTGCATCGGGGGCCTTGGGTTTTGTCCAACGGCCGGCTCGAAAGCTATTTTGTGCGCCAGGAAGGTGAGAATGTACGCGTGTGTGTTCTGCGTAATCTCCATCTCCGTCGCATTATAGTCGGTCGGAAGCGTGTAGGGCTTAGTGCCGGTCAGACCTAGGTTATAGGTGAGCAGCGTGTTCAACCAGTTGTGCAGCACGCCGTTGTTGCGCAGCAGGTACTTGGCCGCCCCGTGCGATGATACCACAATGTGCTTGCGCTCATCCACCACATCATTCACCTGCACGCCCAGCTCCGTCGCCGATTCGCGCTTGAATTGCCAGTAGCCCACGGCATCGTGGATGGATTGCGCATCGCCCTGCAAACCGCTTTCCTGCAACGACAAAAAGTGGAAATCCAGCGGAATACCTTCCTCCTGAAACACCCGGTCGATAAGCGGGAAATGGGCATCGGCCAGGTCGACGCGAGCCTGGAAGGAAGGCTGGTGGCGGCGTAGCGCGTCCACTTTTTCCTGCACGGCGCGGCGCCCGCCATCCGTGAGGCGCAGGTGCAGGCCAGCAAATTCAATGGTATTGGGTACCGTGACGCTTTGCGCAGCCACCAGGAGTGGCAGCAGGCAGAGCAGCAAAAGCACAATTCGTTTCATGGGCAGGAACAGCTAAGCAGGAACCGCACTTACTACTATTGCGAGCCCCTTAGCCTACAAAGTAGGAGAAAAATCCTGGGAGGCTCGCAGTAAAAAGTGCTATTCTCTGATTAGTTGCCCCCAGGAGGGCGCCCAAAACCGCCGCCCGGCGCACCGCCACCCGAGCCACCCGGACTCATGCCGCCGCCTTCGCTACCGCGCCGCCAGTTGCCGCGGTTCGGGTTATCCGAGTTCCGCTCCCGATCCTGGCCCCGGTTTTCCTGCGGCACGTTGCCTTTGCGCAGGTTGAAGGTGAACATGGCCATGAAGTACTGTTGCAGGTTGTTGGTGCGCACCGTCTCGTTGTAGGCCGTCGAGATGTTGTTCTGCAAGCTCCGGTTTTGCTTCAGCAAGTCGAAGGCGTACACTTTAATCTCGCCCCGCTGATTCGGGAACACCTTCTTGCCGATGCTGGCATTCCAGAGGAAATACTGCTGGCTGGGTGCCGAAGCAATGCCCTGGTTGTAGGTGTGCGTGATGTCAGATTGAATCGAGATGCCTGGCCCTACAATCCAGCTCAGGCGCGCCGAGCTGTTCTGGGTGTAGTAGTTGGTGTTCAGGCGTGTATTCACCGTGTTACGAGCGTAGGTCACGTTACCGTTCGAGGAAACCGTGAAGTCTAGGTTCGGGCTGATGTTGCTGCTGATCGTGACACCTAGGTTGGCGTTAGGCGAGCGGGAGTAGTTGACCAGCTCGTTGTTGATACCCGGCGTGCGCGAGTAGCCCAAGCTGCCGTTTATGTTCAGGTTCGATTTGATAATGGCAATCGGCATACCGTACACCGCAAACGTGCGCAGCGTGTACTGTTGACCTAGGTTCACGGGTCGCGTGAGCTGCCCACCCAGTGGCAGCTGCACCACGCCGCCGTTGATGTTGATGGTCGTATCGCGTAGTGCCACGAAGGTGCTGTTGGTAATGTAGTTATCGGTGAAGGTGGCGAATGCGCCCACGAAGAAGGACGTTGATTTCTCCGGCTTCGAGGTCGAATAGCGCAACGTCATCACGTGCTGGTACTGCTGAATCAAGTTGGGGTTGCCGGTCGTGAGCTGGAGCGGGTTAGAGTTGTTCACGACCTCCTGCAACTGACTGATGCCAGGTGCCGACGTGCGGCCGTTGTAGTTGAAGCGCAAATTCCGCTGCTGCGAGAAGTTGTAGCGCAGCATGGCGTTGGGCAGGAAGTTGTAGAACGTGCGGTTCAGGGTGCCTTCCTGCGGGAAATGCTGCTTGTTCTCTAGATCCGCTTTTTGGCCCGTCACACCTAGCATCACCTGGTAGTCTTTGTTCTGGCGGCGGTAGCTGGCACCTAGGCCCTGGGTCAGGTAGTTGCTCTTGAAGACGTTGCTCAGGCCCGTATTCAGATTGTCGTAGTCGCCCGTCAATTCCGAAAAATCGTAGGTTTTCTTGTCCGAGTCGTTTGGCGCGTAGGAGGCGTTGTAGTTGAATTGCAGCAAATCCTGCTTGCTCAGCGGCTCGGTGTACGAAATGCCCGAGTTGAGCTGCCAGCCGGTTTGGTCGAGGCGCGAAAGCTGATCCAGGGTTGTTTCCAGCGTCGTGTCGCGGCTGGTGCCCGTCACCGTCGACAGCGAGCGGGAGAAGGAGTACAGGTTGTTGTCGGAGTTGCGCGTGTTGTAGTTCGCATTCAGATCAACGGAAATCGTGCGGCCGGGCTTGCCAAAGCGGTGACGGTAAAGCAGTTGGTTCGAAGAAGAAACGCTCGATGCCTTGGATCCATAGGTGCTGGTCACGTTGCCGCGCTCCGCGTCGCCTACCCGCGTTATGCCGTCTACCTTGCTGCTGCTGCTGTTCTGCTGCACCGTGAAGGAGGGCACGAACAGCAGAGAATTTACCGAGTCAATCTTGTGCTCCAAGCGCAGGTTGAAGCGGTGGTTGGTGTTGCGGCTATCGGCCAGCGAAGTTTGCTGGAAGGTTTGCTGCTCGCTGGCCGGCACTTCGCCGTTGGAACCGCGCGTTGCATAAATCCGGTCGGTGAGGCGGTTGGTGGTGTTGTTGCTCTGATTGAAGAAATAGCTAGCCGTTACCTGCGTCTTTTTGCCCCACAGATCGGAGTAGTTGAGGCCGATAGCGTTGGTGCGGGAGATGCCACCACCATTGCCGCCACCGCCACCTGCGCCCCGCGAGTTGCCTGTAACACCCAGCAGGTCAGCGGTGCCGAAGCTTTGCTGGTTGATGTTGTTCGACTGGCCGACAATAGAAATGCGCCGGTCGCCGCTGAAGGTGTTGTAGTTACCGCTCACCTGGTAGCGCTCGGCAAACGACGAGCCTGCGCCTGTCTGCTGACCGCCGCCGGCTCCCGCCACGAAGCGCCCGAATTGTCCTTTGCGGTACTGCTTTTTCGTAACGATGTTGATGGTTTTCTGGGTGTTGCCATCATTAAAGCCGGAAAAGCGTGCCTGGTCGCTCTGGCGGTCAAACACCTGGATGTTGTCGATGATTTCAGCCGGAATGTTCTTCAGCACGGCGTCGGGGTCGTTGCCAAAAAACTCCTTGCCATCGACCAATACCCGTTGCACGTCTTCGCCCTGGGCCTGCACTTTGCCACCTTGCGTGGTGATGCCCGGCATTTTCGTGACGAGGTCCTGCGCGTTGGCGTCGGGGTTGGTTTTGAAGGCGTTAGCGTTGTACTGCGCCGTATCGCCCTTCTGCACGGCGGCCGGCGTTTTGCCGATTACCTCCACGCCTTTCAGCGTGACGCCGGCTTGCAAAGCTAGGTTGCCCAACGCAACCGATTGTGTAGTAAGCACTACCGGCCGGCTGAGTGTTTGATAACCCAGGAAGGACACAGAAAGATTATAGCGACCAGCCGCCAGCCCGGTAAAGCTAAAGTTGCCACTCGGATCGGCAGCGACGCCGCGCTTCACGGAGTCGGGCAGATGCACCAGCAGCACGTTGGCGCCAATCAGCGGCGATTGATCTTTGGCGTCGAGGGCCCGGCCGGTAATGGATAGCGTTTGGGCAATAGCCGCAGTACTAAGCCAATATAACAGAAATAGGGTAAGTAACTTTCTCATACAATGCATCGCAGGATCATTCCTTCTGACCCCTAGACGCGGGTTATGAGACAAGGTTTAATTAGTTCCCGGAAGAAAATAAAAATTGTTTGTCGGCCGGGAATTCTGTCACCTTGCTGAATGAGTATCTACCTAGGTGTCATTTCGACCAACGGGAGAAATCTCGCGTGCTGAGGTTACAGTGGTAATCTCCTGTCGATTGAAGTTACCACTGCAAGCGAGATTTCTCCCGTTGGTCGAAATGACGTTCGCTTTTCTGCTTGTCCCGATAGGATGCGTTCTTACCGCTTACGAACTACCAGGATTCCGTCGCGCACCGGCAGCAGCACATTTTCCACGCGCTCATCCTGTTGCACCTTATCGTTGAAGGCACGTACGGCGTGCGCATCTTTGTCGGCGGGCTTTACGGGGTAGGAGGCCAGCGCCTTGCCGCTCCACAACACATTGTCAATCAGGATGAAGCCGCCGGGCCGCACCTGCGGCAACACCAGCTCGTAGTAGGCGTCGTTGTTGATCTTATCGGCGTCGATAAAAACCAGGTCCCAGGTTTCCTGAAAGCTAGGTATGATGCTGAGCGCCTGACCGATGTGCAGGTGAACATGCGCACCTAGGTCTGCTTCGGCCAGGTAGCGCCGGATGCGGCTTTCCAGCTCCGGGTTTTGCTCTACGGTGTGCAGCTCGCCATCAGGAGCCAAACCTTCGGCCAGACACAGCGCCGAGTAGCCCGTGAACGTGCCTAGCTCCAGAATGCGCTGCGGGCGGATCATATGGCTGATCATGCTCAGCAGCCGGCCTTGCAAATGGCCCGAAAGCATCCGCGGGGCGAGTACCTGCACGTGCGTTTCGCGGTTGAGGCGGCGCAGTACGTCCGATTCAGGAGAGGTGTGGGCTTCGGCGTAGAGGTTGATTTCGTCGTCCATGAGCTAGGTGCGGGCGGGCTCCCCGGCGGAGCGCGTCGTGCGAATGTAGGGCCACAAGGGGCAAGTGATAAGCAGCGCCGCCATCATAGCGCTGAGGCCAGCAACGACACAGATACCGAGAAACGCAGATTTGATCAGCTGCGGATACGCTTCGTGAGCGGCATAAAGGAAAGCCAGCCAGAACACCGCTGTCAGCACCGACCACATGATCCAGAATTTGCGCTGTGCGCTCACGGGTACTTCCGGGAGGCTTCGGGTGGTCGGCAGATTCCAGACGTACCAGGCAATTGCAGCCAAGCCGATTATCGATGAGCCATTCTGGAACCACGCCCGCAACGTGATGTGCGCCACCTGATAGCTCAGGATTTGCAGCTCGGGCTCGAAGCGGCCGCGTTGGTGCGTGAAGGTGTCCCACACTAAGTGCGAAGCGCAGCCCACCAGAATACCGAGCAGCAAGCGCGGGCTCCAAAGGTTGCGGAGCGGCCACGATTGATTCGCCAGCCACTCCAGCCGCAGCCGAATAAACGCAGGCAGACTGAGAATCAACGGTTTCTTGACGATGCCGTGGAACAACCCGATGATCAACAGGCTCAGCGGCAGATCGAGCCATAGCGCACCGACAAGCGTGTGGCCGGCGCCGCCGCCCGGCCGCAGCCGGAAAAAGTACTCCAGATCGGGCGCCATGCTACCCACGATGAGCCCGGACGCCGAGAGCCACCGACGCGTGCGGCGGAGCAGGGGCAGAATAATGGCTGGATGAGCGGGCGTGAAAGGCATAGGTAATTTGTCTGAACCACGGATTCCTGCAGATCTGTCGGATTACGCGGATCTTGTGGACGGTGTTTGTTCCGGTAAACGGCTTGGCTTCAAGCGGAATAGCCAAATTCCGTAGCCCGCTATGCCTTGAGTGTACTCGTAAGCGGTTACCTGAAACAAGCCTTCGTAACGGAAAACCGTGCTGCCTTCGTGTGCTACTTTGCGCAGCACGCGGATAGGCCTGCCGGTTGCGTGGCTTTTTACCAAAGCTAGGTTGCGATCGGTGAGAAGCTGATCGGTGACCTGTTTGCCCGTCCGTGGGTCACGGCCTCCGTGGCCGGCGTAGCGGATTTCTTCATCCGTAAACACGTCGTCCTCATACGCATCAGCCACCACAATCGAGTCAACGCCTTCGTGCTGGGTGCCGCTGATGCCCGCTCGCGTCGGCCGGTGCAGCCCCGCCGCCGACAGCGCCAGCCGGTTCGCAAATATGTCGCCCGGCTGGTAAGAGCCAACATGCCCGAATTGACGCACTGAGCGGTGAGGTGGTGAAATGGTGAGTTAGTGAAGTAGTTGATAAAGAATATGTTGTCAGCTCAGTATTTCTCCATCTCACTACTCACCATTCGGCACGTACTGGAGCACACTCAAATTATCCTCGCGCAACACGTCATTCGCTAGCTCTGCTAGCTCACTTGCCGTAATCTTCCGGATGCGGTCGAAGATTTCATTCAGCGGCTCGACGCGGCCGATGTCCAGCGTGCTCTTGGCGAGCAGCTGCATGAGGCCGCCGTTGCTTTCTTCGGCCATAGCGAGCTGGCCCATCAGCTGTTCCTTCGCCGTGTGCAGCTGCGTGGAACCTAGGGTCTTTTCGCGCAGTTGTTTTAGCTCTTTCTGTACCAAAGCCACTGTGCGGTTTACTTGCTTTTTCTCCGTGCCGAAGTAAATGCCAAACAGCCCCGTATCGGTGTAAGGCGAGTACGTGGCGTCGATGGTGTACACCAGGCCGTACTTCTCCCGGATACCTAGGTTGAGGCGCGAGTTCATGCCAGGGCCGCCCAGGATGTTAGTCAGCATGAAAAACGGAATGCGGCGCGGATCTTCGATGGCGTAGGCTGGGCCGCCGATGAGGCAGTGCGCCTGCGTAATGGGCTTGCGCTCCAGCTGCTCCACGCGCTGATAGTTCGTGAACGGCGTGCGCGGCCGCTCGCCCAGCCGCGCCGGCAGCGGCGCCAGATACTTGTCGGCCATGCGCTTCACATCCTTAAAAGCTAGGTTGCTGACGGAGCTGAAGATAAGCCGGTCGGTGCGGATTTGCTCGCTGAGGAAATCCCGAAAGTCCTTTTGCTGGAAGCCCGACACGCTCTGACGCGTACCTAAGATGTTATGGCCTAACGCGTGCTTCCCGAAAATCACTTCATCGAAGTCGTCGATGATGGCGTCGTCGGGCGCATCCAGGTACATCGACATCTCTTCCAGAATCACGCCGCGTTCCTTCTCGATTTCACGCTCAGGAAACACAGAGTGGAACGTCAGATCAGTGAGCAGCTCGAAAGCGCGCTCGAAGTGTGTGCTCAGTAGCGAGGCGTAAAAGCAGATTTTCTCTTTCGTAGTGTAAGCATTCAGCTCGCCGCCTACCGTTTCGAGGCGGTTCAGGATGTGGAACGAACGGCGCTTCTCGGTGCCTTTGAAGGCCATGTGCTCCCAGAAGTGCGCCAGACCTAGCTGGTGCTCGTTTTCGTCGCGGGAGCCAATGTCGAGCAGAAAGCCGCAATGAGCAATTTTGGTGTGTAAAACTTGTTTGTGCAGAACCCGAATGCCATTCGGCAACTCGTATAGATCGTAATCAGACATAGCAGAGAGGTGGAGCGTGGGCGGCGATGTTCGAAAATAAACGCCCTTCAAATGAATAACCAGCGAATGGTGAAATGGTGAGATGGTGGAATGGTGAGACTGTGAGGAGGTGAGCCGGATATCTTCATTATATAACTAACGCACCATTTCACCAACTCACTATTTCACCTCTTCACTTTCAGCTAACACCGTTAAGAGCTGCGTAGTGCGAATGCCGCGGGCGCAATGAAAATGGCCGAGCGGACATTGGCGGTAGCCATGCAAGCCGCATGGCCGGCAGGCCAGGGGCTCCAGCAGTTCCACAACCCAGGAGCGCGGGCTGAGCGGCCCGAACCCGAAAGCGGGCACCGTGGAGCAATAAATGGCGCAGGTCGGCGCATCGACGGCCGAACACAAGTGCATGGGCGCCGAGTCGTTGACGTAGTTCAGCACCGCGCCGCGCATCAGGGCCGCTGAGGCGAGCAGCGAAAGTTTGCCGGCCAGGTTGTGCATCTTGGGCCGGCTGCTCGCCAGCAGAATTTCCTCGCAAGCGGCCACGTCGGGCGGTCCACCGATCAGATACACAGTATAGTGCGGCGGCAGCGCCTGAAGCAAAGCTAGCCATTGCTCCTTCGGAAACTGCTTGGTAAACCACACCGATGTAGGCGCCATCACGATGTACGGCTTCGCATCGGTGTAATGGGCGGCAGCAGCTTCATCGGTGGCAGTAGGGTAGAGGCGAGGGCGCGTGAGCGGCGTCTCTGCATCAGCACCTAGCAGCGCTAAGTTACGCTGTACCTCGTGCACACCTTCCTCGATAACGTGCGGCACCTTGCGCGTAAAAGCAAAGGAAAGCGGATTTTTATTAAAGCCAACCCGCTCGCGGGCACCGGAAAGCGCCGTCAGAAAACCTGTGGAGGCAAAGCGCTGGAGTGTGATAACCTGGTCATAGTGCGCGGCACGAATGTGAAGGAGTAGCCGCCACAAACCTAGGTACTTGTCCTTCTTCTTATCCCAGATCAGCACCTCCCGCACATGCGGATGGTCTTTCACCAAACCCTCATTGCCCTTGCGCACCAGGAAATCAATGGGCGTATTGGGGTGCTCCGCGTGCAGGCGTTCCAGCAGCGCCGTGGCCAGAATCACGTCGCCGATGAAAGCAGTTTGGATCAGCAGGATAGCACGTTCGACGGGTTGAGGCATTGGCGGAAATAAAGCGGCAAAGATACCTAGGTGTAGGCTGCTGACGCAACTTGCTACTGTCATTCCGAGCAGCGCGAGGAATCTGAGTTGCATGTTCTAGTGGTAAACTCAGATTCCTCGCGCTGCTCGGAATGACAGCACACCACACAGTCTGGCGCATTGTTCTAACTTGCGCAAGCCGCGCTCCGGCGCGTTTTCTTTACCCAAAGCTTACCTCTCATGCGTTACGGCCCCATCGATCCGCAGCTTTTTATTCAGAATCGGCGCAATTTCACGCAGCACCTGCCAGCCGCGTCGCTCGCTATTTTTCAATCTAACGACGTGATGCCCACCAACGCCGACGGCACGATGGCATTCCGGCAAAACAACGACCTGTTCTACCTCTCCGGCGTCGATCAGGAAGAAAGCATCCTCGTCATCTTCCCCGATGCCAAGCTGCCGCAGCACCGCGAAATCCTGTTTTTGCGCGAAACCAGCGAACATATCCTCATCTGGGAAGGCTATAAGCTGACCAAAGACGAAGCGCGGGCGCAGTCGGGCATCCCAACGATCATGTGGATCGACTCCTTCAAGCAGGTGCTGCCCGCCCTCATGAACGAGGCCGAAAACGTTTATTTGAATTCCAACGAGCACATTCGGGCCGTGGTAGAAGTAGAAACGCGTGATGCCCGTTTCGTGAAATGGATGAAGGAGCACTACCCGCTGCATCAGTACCGCCGCGTGGCGCCCCTCATGCACCAGCTGCGCGCCATCAAGAGCGACGAGGAAATCCGGCTGATGCGCCAGGCGGCCAACATTACCGAAAAGGCGTTCCGCCGCTTGCTGGGCTTTGTGAAGCCGGGCGTGTGGGAATACGAGATTGAAGCGGAGATTCTGCACGAGTTTGTGCGCAACGCCAGCCGCGGACCCGCTTACGGCAGCATCATCGCTTCGGGCGCCAGCGCCTGCATTCTGCATTACGTGAGCAACGACCGCCAGTGCCAGGATGGCGACGTGCTGCTGCTTGACTTTGGTGCCGAATACGCCAACTACGCCGCCGACCTTTCGCGCTCCTTGCCCGTGAACGGCACCTTCACCAAGCGCCAGCGCGACGTGTACGAGGCCGTGCTGCGCGTGATGAAGTTTGCCACTTCGCAGCTCGTAGCCGGCAACAACATCGAGGAATATCACGCCGCCGTGGGCCGCACGATGGAGCAGGAGTTGATTAAGCTGGATCTGCTCAATGAGTCGGATGTGAAAAACCAGAACCCGGCCGCGCCACTGTACAAAAAGTACTTCATGCACGGCACCTCGCACTACCTAGGTCTCGATGTGCACGACGTGGGTGACAAGTACCGCACCTTCGAGCCGGGCATGGTGTACACCTGCGAGCCGGGCATCTACATCCGCGAGGAAGACCTAGGTATTCGCTTGGAAAATGACATATTAATCACAAAAAGCGGCAACGAAGATCTGATGCGCACCATTCCGCTGGAGGTAGAAGATATAGAGCGTCTTATGCGGAAAAGCTAGGCCGGTAACAGGTCCTAAATAGCTTAAATAGCAGCCTCAAAAGCCCTTCTGATTACGCAGAAGGGCTTTTTTTTGTGCTTTTCTAAAATATATTTGCCTCGAAATAAGAAATGAAGCAGTCCTATATAGTAGGGCTCTCACGGCTTCATAGAAGCTGATAATCAGTGTCTAGTAGTACCTAGCCAAGATAAACTAGTAGGGAATAAATACCTACTGAATTGGTTCCATTTTTTGCCTGAACAACAACTTTATTTTAAAGACGAAGTATAGGCAGCTAGTTCCCTTACGCATTCACCTAATCAATGCAACAACACCGGACATCTTTGTTCACCCTCAAACACCCTGCTATGAGAAACGTTCTAGCAAAATCCGCTGCCTTGGGTCTGGCGCTGTTGGCGGCTGCCCCGGACGGGCAAGCCCAAACGGCAGACAGAAAATTCGCCATCGGCTTAAACGCAAATGCCTTCCAGTACAAAGGCAACCTAGGTTCCGACTTCTGGGACGCTAGCCGCGCTAAATGGGGCCCTGGCATCTCGTTTAGTATGTACCTGACGCCTGGTTTGGACATCAGCCTGAACGGTAACTATGGCGAACTCAAGAAGACTGGTGACTTCGGCACCAACTTCGCCACCAACATTGTGAATGCCAATGTAGGCCTGAAGCTGAAACTGAACAACGGCTGGGCACTGAAAGAAGATGCTGTTATACAGCCTTATCTGTTGGTTGCACCCGGCCTGTTGTATACGAGCCGCGAAGGTGTTTATAACATCAACGGTCAGAGCATTGACCTAGCTCGTGATAAGAACTACTTCAGCGTGCTGGCTGCCGCTGGTATTAACTTCCGCTTGAGCGAAGCAGTTGGTTTGTTCATCCAAACTGGCCAAACTGTTGGATACAAAGCTGACTTCGACGGCAACCCTAACCGCGACAGCGACGGTTTTGATGACCGCTTCCTGCAACACACAGCTGGCCTGACGGTAGCCCTCGGCAAAGCCAAGGATACGGACGGCGACGGTGTGCCTGATCGCAAAGACAAATGCCCCGACACGCCCGCTGGCGTAGCAGTAGACCCGAACGGTTGCCCGCTTGACGGCGACGGCGACGGTGTACCGGATTACCAGGATAAATGCCCCACCGAAAAAGGCTTGGCTACGCTGGAAGGCTGCCCTGACCGCGACGGTGACGGTGTACGGGACGGCGATGATGCCTGCCCAGATCAAGCTGGTCTGCCCGCTCTGCGTGGCTGCCCCGACTCGGACGGCGACGGTGTAACCGATGCTAACGATAAGTGCCCCGGCACACCTGCTGGCACTCAAGTAGACGCTACAGGTTGCCCATTGGTAACGGACGCTGACGGCGACGGTGTACCGGATAACCTCGATAAGTGCCCTGGCACGCCTGCTGGTTCGACTGTAGACTCGACTGGCTGCCGCGTAATTGATCCGGCTCTGATGAACAAAGTGAAGCCGGTACAGTTCGAAACGAACAGCACCGTACTGCGCAAGTCGTCGTACCCAACCCTCGACAACGTCATCACGATCCTGAACCAATATCCTGAGTACAGTGTCCGCATCTCGGGCCACGCTGATAGCCGCGGCACGGATGAGTATAACCAAGGCTTGTCGGAACGTCGCGCTGCTTCGGCTAAGCGTTACTTCACCAACAAGAAGATGGATCCGAACCGTGTAACGACGGAAGGCTTCGGCGAATCGCAACCAGCTGCTCCGAACACTTCGAAAGCAGGTCAGGCCAAGAACCGCCGCGTAGAATTCAAATTCGAGTTCTATATCCCGAGCGCACCTCAGCCGTAATTGCTGAGTAGCGAAAGCTCACCGACCCAAAAGCGGCGGACCACCTAGGTCCGCCGCTTTTTTGTTGGCTATAGGACGAGATAAGAAGCACCAAACCTAGGTATGATGGTGCGGCTATTAACCCAAGTTGTGGAACACACGAAGTGGTGGGGTAAACTACGGAGCCTCAGCGGGGGCGACACATCGGTAAAAAGAGCTGGTGAAAACGCCCCAGCCCCAGCGGGGCAACACCCAAGCCAGGTGTCGCTCCGCTGGGGCTAGGTTCTACTATGCCGTTTGTTTCTACCGATATAGTGCCCCATTGGGGCTGGTCGTCTGCTCCGCAAACTGCGTTAGCCAATGTGCGCGCCTGCTGATTTCTAAACGTTGTTCACACTCAATAACCAACCTAGCTTTTAACCAAAAAGCCCTGCCATCATTGGCAGGGCTTTTTGGTTAAAAGCTAGGTTGCAGAAATTACTTTGTAATCTGACTTACGGCGCTGGGCAGGAACTTAACGAACTGGTTAAGCTGCTCCTTGGTGAAATCACCTGCTACTGACACCAGCATAAAGGAATCGGGGGCGCCTTGCACGTTGCCGGTCGCAACCAGCTCCTGCACCCGGTCGCCTTGCTGGCGGGTGGAGTAGCGGAGCTGGCCGGCGCTGTTGTCGTTTGTCGTGACGGCCAGCGGCGTGTAGCGCTCATTGGAGAGCAGCCCGTCTACTTCCTTCAGTAAGCCCTCCGAAACCAGCTTCTCCGACTTAACGGAAGTAGGCGTGAAGGTGAGAATCTTGACGCTGCGCACCGCCGTGAGAGCCTGCGAGATGTCGTTGTCGCCACCTAGCTTGCCGAGCCGACCCAGTAGCAGGCGCGTAGTCAGCCCCGCCGACCAGTCGGTGGTGCGAAAGCCGGGGCGGTTCTGGTATTTGTTGAAGAAGGCGGCAACCGTTTTGGCTGGCCGACCGGGGCCACCCGTGCGGCAACTGGCTGCCAGCAGCCCCAGAACAATAAAAAGCGAGAAAAGGCGAAGTTTCATAAGCGTGCAGAAAGCGTAAAAAATACAGTTTGCTTCCTGTACGCAAGCGGCCGGCCGCTGTTTGGCCCTAGCCTTACTCAAAGGCAATCGTATTCAGAAAAAACACGTCGCGGCCCGGCCCATGGGGGGCGCGCACATGCTGGTAGCCGTAGGCCAGAAATCGGCTGCCATACCAGGTAAGCAGGCCTTCCTGGTTCGTATCAATAAGTTTTTCCTTCGAGTCAGGCTGCGGTGAAGTGGCAATTGGTACCACCAAGTCGTTGGGCGAGGCATTGGAGCGGTCAATGACCTTATAATGCAGCTCCTCTTCTTTCAGATACGCCATCACGAAACGCTTGCCGTCGGCGAGCGGGCGCAGGCGCACCGTTTCCACCAAGTTAGCTTGCCGTACTTCCTTTAGCACAAACGCATTGTCCCACAGTAACATACCATTGCGGTCGAAGCCGCACACAATGGCCTGAGAAGCCATGTACCCGTTAGCGGAGTTGTTCTGCGTGTTGAGGTTGGGGTAATAGCTAGGTACGTAGCCGTTCGAATAATAGGGGCTGAAGCTGCGAGCGTAGTAGCTGCCGTAGTTGCTAATGTTTTGTGAAGTAGGAAAATACACTTCCCCCACCAGCACGTAGCCATCCTCGAAAGGCTCCAGGTCGTGCATGAGCAGGTGGTAATGGTGGCGCATCTGCCGCGCCGATTCTTTCAGGCGCTGCCCCCGCTCGCGCACACGGGCGGCGCGGGCGGGCTGCATAAAGTCGAGGAAATGCTTCAGGTTCAGAAAGTCGTAGAAGCGCAACGACTTGCGCACGCCGGTAGGCGTAGTGCCCGCCGAAAGATCGGCGGCAAAAATGCCTTGCGAGTAGCGCGAATCGCGCAGGGTGTAGGTGCCGGTGAGCAGGTTGGCGGCGCTGTCGCCGGGGCTGATCTGGGCCGTGATGAGGCCCCGCTCGCTTTCGGCCTGCACAAACTCCGACTTCAGCAGCTTGCCGTCGGCAGATAGCTGCTTCACTTGCAGACGTGTCTTCTGGCCGTTCGACTGGCTCATCACAAACTTCGCCCGTTTCGTGACGGAGTCGGCCAGAAAAGTGAATTGCGTAGGTAGCGTTTCGTACACGGCCGGCAAAAACTGATGCGTACCAGCCCGTAGGTTCAGCAGCATCACCGTCAGGTGGTTTTCCACCATTGTTGTTACGAACAAATTACCGCCCAGTGCTTTGGCCTCGTAAATCGTGCGGCTGATTTTCGTCTCAAATGCTCCGGAGTGCAGTATTCCGTCGTGCGCATCGAGGCTGACTACCCACAAGTGGTCGGGCGTGTATTCCGACTGAAACAGAGCGTACACCATCGAGCCTTCCGCGCAGAGCTGTAGGAAATCATACTCGGGCGCTACCTCCAGCGGCAGCGACCAGACCGGCCGTAGCTGCCGGTCGAACTTCTGAAAGCTAATCTGGCGGCGCATGGTGCCGTTTTTCTCATCGTTCACCAGCAAGACCACGCTGCTGTCTTCGGCCAGGGTCTGCACGTACACGTCGCTGGCGTAGGCTTGCAGAGGCAGTTCCAGGCGGTTGGGCTGGGTGGGAGTGAGAGCTTGAGCGAGACTCCAGGTGGGCCAGCCAGCCAGCAGGAGCATAAAAAATCGGAGTAGTGGGTGTTTCATAGCGGCAGGAGCAAAGACCGCCTTTCCGGGGCGTTTATACAGTTAAGATACGATGCAGCGGCCGCAAAGTCACGTTCATTTTTGCAATAAATGCGTCTTTCATGGGCCTTACTCGGCTTGCTGGCAACATCTGAGTGGTGCCGTAGCGTTCAGGCTCAAGGCTAGGTTTTTACCAAAAAAAGAAGGCCGAAACAGCTAGCTGCTCCGGCCCTTATGGCGACCTAGGTATAAATAAGCTAGCTGCCCAGCTCCAGCACCACATCGAACTCGGCCGGCTGCAACGGCATCACCGACAGGCGCGACTGCCGCAACAGCCCGATCTGGCTCAGGCGAGCATCCTGCTTGATCTGGGCAAGCGTGACCGGCCGCACCAGTGCCTGCTGCGGGGCTAGCTCTACGGCCACCCAGCCGCTGCCCGCCTCGGCTGTAGAGTCAGGGGCAGCGGCGCGGCTTACTAGCGCCACGCCAACCACGGTTTTGTCGGTGACGCTGTGATAGAAAAGCACTAGGTCGCCGGGCTGCATTTGCTGCAAATAGTTGCGTGCCTGAAAGTTGCGGACGCCGGTCCACTCGGTGCGGCCTTCGGCGGTGAAGTCCGCCCAGGAATATTTAACGGGTTCTGATTTGACAAGCCAGTAGTTCATGCGGCGCAAGCTACTGCCGAATGCCCCAGCGCCGCAACCTAGCTAGCAGCTAGTAAAGGCGGAAAATGTAGCGTGCCTGCACCATATTGTTTTGTACGGGCTTGGTAACGAGGATGAATTCTGGAATTCCTGTATCGTTCGGTTTAAGACGAAAACCCTGGTTGTCTTCGCTGGTCCAGGTGCCTGAAATATCAAGGGCTCCATCAGCAAGACCAGACGTGTACCATACGAAGGTACCGTCGCTTTCGAGACGGAACCCATCGCGGCCCCAGCCCGAAGATGTGAAGGTGCCTCTAGGTTTGTACGTGTAGTTTCCCTCTGCATCAGGCTGCGTAGAGGCGCGGTCCCAGTCGATTCCGAACAAAGAAGTTTCGAGAGTAGGATCTTGGTCTTTCTTGCAGCTGCCAGCCAGGAAAAACAAGAGGAGAAATGAGAATAAGTAAGCGAAACGCATTGCACCGTTCGATTATAGGTAAAACAGAATTGTTGCTACCAGGAGCCTAGCGGTATACAAATAGTTGCAAGTGCTACTGCACCCGCCGCACTTTTAGTACTTCCTTCTCCAGCGAAACAATTTCCAGCGTATAATCCGGGTCGCGCTTGTCGTCGAGGGAAATGCGGATGATGCGGCCGCTTTCGGGTTTCCAGCTGCCTTTGCGGCCTTCCAACCCGTCAGTGGGGGCAATGTCGTACTGCGTAAACAGGCCGTTGTGGTCGAAGCTGAAGCCGGTGCGGCCGCGCGACGGCGGGAAGCTGTAAGTGTTGGGCCGGTACACCCACACGTCGCCCTGGTCTTCTTCCTGGGCGTGCAGCCAGGTGCGCTCCAACTGTTGGAACTGAGATGAAGTGCGAGCGTCGGGCCGGCAGGTCGCGGCCAGCAGTAGCACGCTCAGACAAGCTAGAAGAGTGAACAGGCGCATAAGGCTAGGGGAGGAGATACTAGGAAAAAGGAGGTTCACAAAACAGCCACGACTTACGTACAGCTTCCTAATAATACGTCATACGGGCCAATTTAGTCGCGCAGGCGGGTTAGCACTTGGTCGCTTCCCACGTACTGTATTGTACCTTTACTGTCACCACCTGGCGCCTGGGTCACATTCCGGGCGCCGCAGAGCTTGTTGATTTTGGATAACCGCGCCCTGATCCGCGCCTTCCGCCTGGCGGCTTCGCTGCTGGAGCTACACGACGAAAACCCGTTTAAAATCCGGGCGTACGAAGGCACTGCCGCCGCCCTCGAGCGGCTCGAATTTCCCGTTGCCGAAGTAGAGCGCACCGGCCTGCCCGACCGAACCGGTCTGAGCAAAACCGCTGCTGCTCGCGTCGCCGAGCTGCTCGATACCGGCTCGTTCGACGAGCTGACGCGCCTGCTCAGCATCACTCCGCCCGGTGTGGTCGAGATGCTGAATATCAAAGGCATTGGCCCCAAAAAGATCCGGGCCTTGTGGCGCGACCTAGGTATCGAAAGCCCCGACGCCCTCCGCGAAGCTGCCGAGCAGGACCGCGTAAGCAAGCTCAAAGGCTTCGGTAAAAAGACCCAGGACGCCATTCTGCAAGCTTTGGAGTTTAACCTGGAAAGCCGAGGTAAGCTGCTGTATCCGCAGGCCGAAGAGCTGGGTAACGACCTGGCGGCCCGCTTGCAGGAGGCGCTGTTCACCGATCAGGTAGCGGTAGCAGGTGAAGTGCGCCGACGGTTGGAAGTAGTGGAAACCGTAAGCCTCGTGGCCGCCACAGCGCAGCCGTGGAAAGCGCAGGAACTGTTCAATAGCTTGGAGGGCCTCACGGCCGATCCGGCGCGCTCGGGGCCGTTTGCCTGGCGCGGCACGGCCACGACATCGGGCGTGAAAGTGGAGGTGCATCTCGTCAAAAAGGAAGACTACATCAACCAGCTTTTCCTGCTCACCGGCAACGAAGCCCACCTGACCGAACCAATTCCCGGCGTGTCGCCAGGCCAACCTAGCTCCTTGCGCCAGGTCGTGAAGCGGGAGAAGTTTTACCAGGAAACGGCCATCTACCAGAAAGCCGGCCTGCAATACGTCGAGCCGGAGTTGCGCGAAGGCCTCGGCGAAATTGCGCTGGCAAAAGAGAATAAAATTCCTAAGCTGCTAGAAGACAGTGATCTGCGCGGCTCCCTGCACAATCACAGTACCTACTCCGACGGCTCGCACACATTGCGCCAGATGGCCGAGTTTCTGCGCGATAATGGCTACGAATACCTAGGTATCTGCGACCACTCGCAGGCGGCGCACTACGCCAACGGGCTTTATCCGGAGCGCGTGCAGCAGCAGCAGCGCGAAATCGACCAGCTTAACCAGGAGCTGGCGCCGTTTCGCATCTTCAAAGGCATCGAAAGCGACATCCTCGGCGACGGCGCCCTCGACTATACGCCCGACGTGCTAGCCTCCTTCGATTTCATTGTGGCCTCGGTGCACAGCAACCTGAAAATGGACGAGCAGCGCGCCACCAACCGCCTGCTGCGCGCCATCGAAAACCCGTACACCACCATGCTAGGTCACCCGACGGGCCGCTTGCTGCTGCGCCGCGAAGGCTACCCAATCAACTACAAAGCCGTCATCGACGCCTGCGCCCGCCACAACGTGATTATCGAAATCAACGCCAACCCGTGGCGCCTCGACCTGGATTGGCGCTGGGTGCGCTACGCCCTGGATCAGGGCGTGAAGCTCAGCATCAACCCCGATGCGCACCACACCAACGGCTATGCCGATATGCGCTACGGCGTGATGATGGGTCGCAAGGGTGGCTTAACCAAAGAAATGACTTTCAACGCGTTATCGGCAGAAGAAATGGCCACGTACTTCGCGGAGCGCAAAGCGAATATTAAGCCGGCGGAGGTATTCAAAACGACGCTGTTCTAGAAACCTAGGTGTCATTCCGAACCAAGCGAGGAATCTGAGTTAATTATCTAAGCCCGTAAACTCAGATTCCTCGCTTCGTTCGGAATGACAGACGGGCGGTTGCTGTTGCCGGGCTACATCCTACCAATTCTCATGAAAATCCTTGTTCTGCGCTTTTCTTCCATCGGTGATATTGTGCTCACGACGCCGGTGCTCCGGGGACTGAAGCAGCAGGTGCCCGGTGCGCAGGTACATTTCTGCACGAAGCCGGCTTACCGTAGCATCATCGAGCCCAATCCGTACGTCGACAAAGCCCATTACCTCACCGGCACCCTCGGCGAGCTGATTAAGGAGCTAAAGGCCGAGCGGTTTGACTACGTTGTAGATCTGCACAACAATCTGCGCACCAGCCTGATAAAGCTGCGCCTGGGCGTGCACGCTTCCAGCTTCGACAAGCTGAACCTGCAAAAGTGGCTGCTGGTGCGCTTCAAAATTAATACGCTGCCGCACGTCCACATCGTCGATCGGTACCTGGCTGCCGCTGCGCCCCTGGGTGTGAGCAACGATGGCAAGGGGCTCGACTATTTCATTCCGGCGCGGGATGAAGTGGATCTGGAGGTATTGCCGGCCGAGTTTCAGCGGGGCTACGTTGCGTTTGCTATTGGTGCTCAGCACGCTACCAAGCGCCTGCCCGTGGAGCGCATCATTGAGCTGTGCGCCTTGCTGAAGCGCCCTGTCGTGCTGCTCGGCGGCCCCGAAGATGAAAGCACTGGTCACGTTATTGAGTTGCACTTTGAGCACCAGCGGCAGCAAGCCAGCGCCGACAACCTAGCTTTGCGCAGCGTGCCCGATAGTCCGTATTACTTTCCCCGGAACGCGGGTGGTATTCCGCCGCAAACGCTCATCTACAACACCTGCGGCCATTTCTCACTAAATCAATCCGCCTCCTTGGTGCGGCAGTCGCAGTTTGTCGTCAGCCACGATACGGGTCTGATGCACATTGCGGCAGCGTTCAAAAAGGAGATTTTCAGCGTGTGGGGCAACACGGTGCCGGCCTTCGGCATGTATCCGTACCGCACCGAATTCCGCATTCTGGAGCGAGAAGGGCTCAGCTGCCGGCCGTGTTCCAAGATCGGTTATGAAAAGTGCCCGCTCGGCCATTTTAAGTGCATGCGCGAAATTCCGTTTAACCTAGACCTGCCGCCTACGCGCGACGGACGCTAGCTAAGCACAAGAATATCAGGGTAGATGCGTAGCTTGGGACTGAACAATCCCCATCTTGCTAGCTTCTACGCTTATGGAACCTTCGCCTCTTATTCCTGCGGCCGTCCTGATAAAAGTTGGGCCGGAAGCGCTACTGGCCGAAGTGCAGGCCGGGCGTCACACGTTTTTCCTGGATGAACCCGTTGCCGTTGGCGGTCAGGATCTAGGTCCTACACCCTACGATATGTTGCTCGCGGCCCTGGGTTCCTGCACGGCCATCACGCTGCGCCTCTATGCCACCCAGAAAAAGTGGCCGTTGGAAGGCGTCGAAGTGCGTCTCAGCCACCAACGTGTGCACCGCCTAGACTGTGACCAGTGCGAGTCGGCGGGCGAGATGCTGGAAGAAGTAACCAAAGAATTACGCTTGCTTGGGCCGCTCACGCCGGAGCAGCGCCAGCGCCTGCATAGTGTTTCCGAGAAGTGCCCGGTGCAGAAAACGCTCACCAGCGGGGCTATGCGCATCATCACGATCTTGGCCGAGTAGAAGGCGAACGTGGTTTTATTTAAATTCATCAAACCTAGCTTTTGCAGCTAGTGTATTCTGGCAAAGTAATTCAACTACGTCATGTCTCTCTGCACGCACCTTCAAGCTATTGGAACAGTTATCCTGACCCCATCCGAGCACGTTTGTCCGGAGTGCATTGCTGTAGGTGATAGATGGGTGCATCTGCGCGTGTGCCAGACGTGCGGCCACGTCGGTTGCTGCGACTCGTCCAAAAACAAGCACGCCACCAAACACTTTCATGCGACTCAGCACCCCGTTGTCACCTCAGCCGAGCCGGGCGAGCAATGGGCCTGGTGCTACGTGGATGAGCAGATGGCTGAGTATTAATACAACCTAGCTTGTAGAATACGGCGATAGTACGATAAAACCCTTAGTAGCAGCTTGTCGAGGGATAAAGGCACTAAAATTTTTAGTGGTTCTTATAACATATGTATTTATGAATATTATTCATAAATTGTTGCCAATTCGGCCAACAAAACCTTATCTGTTTCTCATCTTCTATGCGTTTTTCTACTCTTACCTCACTAGCCTCCGCGCTGGTTGTTTTACTGTTAACCTCTTGCGGACCTAGCATTTACCTGGCTCAGGACTTCCGCTCTTATGCACCTAAACACAAGAAAGTAGCCATCCTGCCCGCTGCCGTCACGATGCAGCTGCGCCCGAATCAGGCCAAGAATACCACCGCCGAGCAGCAAGCCACTATGGAGCAGCAAAGCGGAACCAACTTTCAGGAGAAGATTTATTCCTGGCTGTTGCGCCGTAGCCAGCAGCGTGGCTATACTGTCGAGTTTCAGGATGTAACCCAAACCAACGCTCTGCTTCGTGAAAATCATATTGCCTACGCGGAGCTGCGGAGCCACACGGCCCAGGAGCTAGCCAAGATGCTCGGTGTTGACGCTGTGCTGACCACCAGCGTGCGGACCACCAAGCCCATGAGCGACGGTGCCGCCGTAGCCATCGGCCTGATTGCCGGGGCTTGGGGCGCTACAAACCAAGCCAACATCACGGTGAACATCAACGAATCGGATGCCGGCAAGCTCCTGTGGAAGTACGATTACGTAGCTGCCGGCTCCGTTTTCAGCTCTACCGAAAACATCGTGGATGCGCTGATGCGCAACGCTTCCAAGAAATTTCCTTACACTCCCAAGTCGTAATTTTTCCTTCTTACACGTTGCCGCCGAATGAAAAGGGCCGCTTTGCCATACTGGCAAAGCGGCCCTTTTCGTTAAGTAACAGCGGAAAAACCTAGGTTGGCGCAAGAGCTACCCAATTTTCTCAAACCCGCAGTAGCTGTGCAGCACCTGCGGAAGCCGGATGCCGTCTTCCGTCTGGTTGTTTTCTAGCAAGGCGGCTACGATGCGCGGCAAAGCCAGAGCCGAGCCGTTGAGCGTGTGCAGCAGCTGCGTTTTGCCACCTTCCGCCCGGTAGCGCAGCTTGAGGCGGTTAGCCTGGTACGTTTCGAAGTTGCTGGCCGAGCTAACTTCCAGCCAGCGGCCTTGGGCGGCGCTCCACACTTCCAGGTCGTAGGTGAGAGCCGACGTGAAGCTCATGTCGCCGCCGCAGAGGCGCAGCACGCGGTAGGGCAGCTCCAGCTTTTGTAGCAGGCCTTCGATGTGCGCCCGCATTTCTTCCAGAATGCCGTAGCTCTGCTCGGGCAAGGCAATCTGCACGATTTCCACTTTATCGAACTGGTGCAGGCGGTTGAGGCCGCGCACATCGGCGCCCCAGCTACCCGCCTCGCGGCGGAAGCACGGCGTGTAGCCGGCATTGCGGATGGGTAACTTTTCCGTCGCGATAATCTCATCGCGGTAGAGGTTGGTGATGGGCACCTCCGCCGTCGGAATCAGGTAAAGGTTGTCCTGGGCGTCATGGTACATCTGGCCATCTTTGTCGGGCAGCTGGCCCGTGCCATAGCCCGACGCTTCGTTCACCAGAATCGGCGGTTGCACTTCCTCGTAACCCGCGTTGCGCGCTTCGTCCAGAAAGAAGTTGATCAGCGCCCGCTGCAACCTGGCTCCTTGCCCTTTATACACTGGAAAACCAGCTCCCGTAATTTTATTGCCCAACTCAAAGTCGATGATATCGTACTTCTTAATCAACTCCCAATGAGGCAAGGCATGAGGCGGCAGCTCGGGCTTCGGGCCGTGCTCAGCCACTACCTCGTTGTCGGCGGGGGTGCGGCCGGCGGGCACGCTGCTGTGCGGCAGGTTGGGCAGCTTCACCAAAGCTAGTTGGAGCGAGGTTTCAACCTGGGTTAGCTCTTCAGCGGCGGTTTTGGTTTGCTGCTTCAGCGTGGCGGTGCGGGCTTTCAGCGTTTCAGCGCCGGCTTTGTCGCCGCTTTTCATCAGTCCTCCGATCTGGCGGGCCAGCTCGTTGGCTTCGGCCTGCGCCTGGTCGTGTTCCGTCTGAAGTTGACGGCGGCGCTGGTCGAGGTCGAGAATAGCCGCTACTTCCGTCTCGGCGTTGGGGTAGTGCTTTTTGGCCAAACCAGCCAGCACGAGGTCAGTTTGTTCTTTTAATACAGAAACTTGCAGCATAGAGCAGAAAACGCGTAGTGTAATGGGAACAAAAGTAGATAGAAGTAGCGTAAGCAACCTATACGGAGCCTGGTACGTGCCCGGCAACCTAGGTTTTGTTAGCTTCCTGGTTAACAACCCGTATAACCTATAAAATTCGTGTATCCAATTTGGCGGTTCGCGCGTATTCTGTTAACATTGCGTTAGCAAGCCGGCCGCTGATGCCGGGCCCGCAGTTAGTATTTCTCGCGTACGGCCCGTTTTTTTCCAGCGCCTCCCCTTATATCACCCCGGGTTTCGAGCTACTCTCAATGTCGCGCGCCGTTCTGCGGCTACTCTCCTTCTTCAGGTTTGATCTATAGTGCTCCATTGCCGGTTCTGTGCCCTGTCCGTTTTTTCCTCCTGTTTAGTTTATGTACAATATTGAAGAGTTGAAGGATCGACTGCTATCCGAACTGAAAGAGATAGCAGAAGAGCTGAATGTTGGCAACTTCAAGAAACTCAGCAAGCAAGATCTGATTTACAAGATCCTGGATCAACAGGCGGTTACGCCCACTGATAAGCTTCCTAAAAAAATAAAACCAGCCGACGATAAACCCGCCGAGCAGCCCTTCTCGGATGTTGCGGTAGCTTCGCCGCCCGCTCCGGCTGCGGAGGAAACCACGGCAGCGCCCGTCCGCCGCGAGCCGGCGCCGCGCCGCGCGCCGCGCGCACCACAGCCAGCGGCTGTTGCGCCTGCGGTTGCGGCCGCCGTTAGCGAAGCAGTAGCTCCTGAACCTAGCCCTGCACCTGAGCCGGTAGCGGCAACGGAAGCGGCTCCCGAGGATTTAACGGGACCTAGCCGACCCATCCGAATATACCAGCGCCCCGAGCGCCGCACGCGCAATGGTGCGGCCGTCAACGGGCGCTCGGCGGAGAACGGTGCTACACTTATTAATGCTGAGACGCAGCCGGAGCTTTTCGCACCAGCTTCGGTGGCGAACCCGGCGCCAGCAGCGGTAGAAACGTCGGAATCTCCTGTTGTAGAAGCTCCTGGAACGGAGACGGCTGTTATCGAAGCCCCTGTAGCCGAGCCGGCTGTAGTACCTGCTGCACCGCGTGAACCTCGTCCTGACCAACCCACTGCCTTTGTGCGGGAAGGCCGCGAGAACCGCGAGTTTCAGCGTGAGCCGCGGGAAAACCGCGACGGTCGTGAGCAGCGCAACGACGCGCCACGGGAGCCCCGCGAATACCGCAACGATGCACCCCGTGAGCCACGCGACCGGGAAAACCGCGACCCGCGGGCTTTGCGCACCGATGCACCGCGTGAACCCCGCGAACCACGGGAGCAGCGCGACGGCCTAGGTAATCGTGACCAGCAGCAACGCCGCGAGGACCGGTTTGCCGCCCGCGACCAACAGCGGCAGCAGCGCCAGGGCGAACCCCGCGAGCCGCGGCAGCCTGACGCACAGCAGCAACGCGCGCCGCGCAATGATTTCGACATCACGATCAACAGCGAAGGCACCCTGGAGATGATGCCCGACGGCGGCTACGGTTTTCTCCGCTCGCCGTTCTACAACTACCTAGCTTCGCCCGACGACATTTACGTGGCTCCGCAGCAGGTGAAGCAATTTGCCCTGAAGGCTGGCGACACGGTGAAATGCACCATTCGTCCGCCCCGCGAAGGCGAGAAGTATTTTGCTTTGGTGAATGTGGAAGGTATCAATGGCCGCACGGTGGAAGAAGCCCGCGACCGGATTCCGTTCAACAACCTGACCCCGCTCTTTGCGCAAGAGCGCCTAAAGCTTACGACGAAATCCAGCCTGCTGAGCACTCGTATTCTGGATTTGTTTGCGCCGATCGGCAAAGGTCAGCGTGGTCTGATTGTGGCGCAGCCGAAAACGGGCAAAACGGTGCTGTTGCAGGAAGTAGCGAATGCTATTTCCGAAAACCACCCCGAAGTCTACCTCATGATCCTGCTCATCGATGAGCGCCCAGAAGAGGTAACGGACATGGCCCGCTCGGTGAAAGCCGAAGTGCTCAGCTCGACCTTCGACGAAACCGCTGACCGCCACGTGAAAATCGCGACCATTGCCTTGGAAAAAGCCAAGCGCTTGGTAGAATGCGGCCATGATGTGGTGATTCTGCTGGATTCGATTACCCGTCTGGCGCGTGCCTACAACACAGTGCAACCTGCTTCGGGTAAAATCCTGTCGGGTGGTGTGGATGCCAACGCGCTGCATAAGCCTAAGCGCTTCTTCGGTGCGGCCCGCAACGTGGAAAACGGCGGTTCGCTCACCATCATTGCCACGGCTCTAATTGAAACGGGTTCGAAGATGGACGAGGTAATCTTTGAGGAATTCAAAGGTACCGGCAACATGGAATTGCAGCTCGACCGCAAGCTTGCCAACAAGCGCGTGTTTCCGGCCATCGACATTCCGGCTTCCGGTACCCGCCGCGAAGACCTACTCATGGGTAAGGACGAGCTCAGCCGCATTTGGGTGCTGCGCAAGTTCATGTCGGACATGACCGCCATCGAGGCCATGGAATTCCTGAAAGACCGCATCAAGGGCACGAAGAGCAACGAAGAGTTCCTGGTGTCGATGAACGGCTAGGTTTTGTTAATCAGTTAATTGCAAAAGCGCCAGTCCGGTTTGGGCTGGCGCTTTTGTTTGTAAAGCTCCTCCGCAGGACGCTCCGGGGCGTCCTGACGGGCTTGCTACGCAGCTTCATTATTACCTGTAGCCGCGTAAGCTAGGTACGATACTACTTCTCTGAGGCTTGTCGGCTGCCTTCCCCGCCGACCAAGGATGTTCTAACATTTGTCTGTTTAGCTGGTTTTTTGCTTATGGAACCCGAAATTGATCTGCCCGAATTACTGTACATCTACGACCCGCTATGTAGCTGGTGCTACGGCATGACGCCGATTGTGCAGCGCATTCAAACGGAGTTTGCCGGGCGTATAAACGTATCGGTACTTAACGGCGGCATGATGCAAGGAGAGAAAGTGGGGCCTATTGGCCCAAATTGGCCAGTGATAGAAGCTAGCTTAGCTGCTATTGAGCGGGTGACGGGCGCGCACTTCGGAGAGGCATTCCGAAAGCTAGGGGAGGAGGGAAGCTACGTGCAAAACTCGGAGCTGCCGTGCCGCGCCCTAGCTGTTTTTCGCCAGTTGGATGTTGCGCAAAACCGGGCTGTCAGCTTCGCGCACGATATTCAGCGCGCTTTGTTTGAAGATGGCAAAGACCTAAACGACCCGGCGACTTACAATGATTTGGTGATGCCGTATGGTCTCGAAGCCGCGGCTTTTCAGCAGCTGCTGGCTACTGCGCAGAAAGCCGTACGGCAGGAGTTTGCCGCCGTGGCGCAAATTGGCGTAAAGGGTTTTCCCACTTCCATCTTGCGCGTGGGTGGCCAGGGCTACTTGCTGGCGCAAGGTTTTCAGCGCTACGAAGTGTTTGCCTCAGGGCTGGAGCTAGCCTTGTTGCAGGCCAGCGAAGAGTCGGCAAAATAGCTTAGCCGCCGGTGCTACCTAGCTTCACGACTTGCTTTTTGAGCGGTGCCCATGCAATGCGTCGGCGCTCCTCTTTTCCAACTAGGTAGTGGAAGCTCACAGCATCGGGGCGGCGGCGTAGATCGTCCCAGGTGGCGCGGTCTACCTGGCCGGGCTGGTACGTTTCGGACGCATTGAAGGCGGGTTGGTGAAAGTTCTGATCCTTGAAAAACTCGTCTATACGGCGGCGCACATAAGCCTCGCGCTCGGCCTGCGAAGCGGTGGAGCCTTGCATCTCATTCACCATAGCCGCTTCCAGATCGGGAGCAGTGAGTACCTCGCGGAAGATGACCTGGCCGGTGGTGTCGGTAATTGTGAAGGTTGCTTCGCCGCTGAGCAGATTCGGGCCGCGCAAGGTGAGCGTAAATAAATCGGGCGTGGAAGGGGAGGAAAACAGGTGCCGTTGACGGACAACCTTCAGCGTGTCGGATTGGGCGTCGACTTTAGCCGCGCGAGTTGTATCCATGGGCTCGGCGGCCGTGGCTGTGTCCGTGGGCATGGTGGTTGTGTGAGACGCCTGCCCCGCTTCCTTGGTAGAGCAGGCAGCCAGCAGTAGCAAAACGATGGGCGAGATAAAGCGCATGGAATGACACGTTTAGTAAGCCTGTTGTTGAGCTGAAATACCTAGGTCTGTACAAACGAAGGCTGCAAATTCAGGTTGCGCATTTGCCGCTACAGCCGTTGCCACACCAGCATAGCCACGAAGGCGGCGCTCAGGCACAGCGACGAAATCTGATTCATGCGCATCGTGTGCTCGAAATCGGCGGCGGCCGGATTGCGCCACACCTGCCAGGCCCAGTTGCTAAACACGGCCACGACAGGGCCGGTAGCTACCAGAAAGATGACCAGATTGCGCAGTTCCTGGCGCTGCCAATAGGTGAAACCCAGCAGCATCGCCCCGAACAATAAGCCAATGGCGGCAAATACAAACGTGCCGCGAATACCTAGGACCAAACTGATGGTTCGGTCGCCACGTTGCCGGTCTTCGGTGTGCTGGTACACTTGCGTGAGTGGATAAGAGCCGCACAAAAACAGCGTGCTTACGAGCGCCAGGAGCAGATTGCTGGGTTCTAAAAGCTGCACAAAGCTAGCCCCGGCACCTACTTGCGTCATCAAAAAGGTGAAAGCGCCCTGAAACACGACAACCACGACGGTGCTGAGTAGCGGGTACTTTTTCAGGCGGATGCCTTCGTAGCTATACGCTTTCGAGACAACCAGGTACACAGCTACTAAACCTGTAAAAAGCGGCCCTAAGAAGCAGGACCCAAGCAGCGCCAGCACATCAAACAGCCAAACCAAATGCAGCAGCTCAACGGATACTTTGGGCGGCTGCTTCAGGCCACCGATGCTGCCTTCGTCGCGGTCGTAGTAGGAGTTGTAGCCATTAGAAGCCGGATAAGCCAGCAAGTGCAGCACGACGAATACCCCAAAAGCGCGCATGCCGTCCAGCGGTGCGGGCAGCGCACTAAGCCCGAACCAGAACACGGGCATCAGGTAAACCGAGAAGGGAATGCGCAGCAGCGGCAGCGCATGGCGGTAGGCAGCAAGGGACATGCACCAAAGGTAGAACTTGCGCGTGTTCCGTTGCCGCTGGTTCTGACTTACGCTAAGTCAAGTAAGTTACCTAGGCCAACCTAGCAAGTAAGTTACCTGTGAGCCAGACCAATGTTTCACTTTGCCCACCTGCCACTCAAAGCTAGCTTTTGGGTCGGCGCGGCGGGCGAGGGCCAGGAGCTGATCGGGTGGGTACATGCGTAGGATGGACACGGTACCGTCCCAGATCGTGCAAAGCGGAATCAGCGGAACCAGGTACGTGAAGAACAGCCGGCTTAGCCGAAAAGGCTGCATGAAAAGCGTTGCGAGCAGCTGTAGCACGGGCAAGATGGTCCAAGCCAGCAGGATTTCGTGCCAGTGCTTGCCCGCGCCTTCAAAGATGCCAATACCAGCGCGTTGGCGCACAGCATCCGCCAGGATAGCTTCTGCGGCGGACGGCGCAAAATGATGATAAGCCGAGAAAATAGTGCGAAAGCCAGTAAGATGCGCCGGCACAGCTAGCGCATCAACCGGCGCTGTTTCGTAGCCAATTCCCCCCTGCGACTGCCGCGCCAAAAGCTGCCACGCAGCCGGCTGCGGGTACAAATCCGTAAGCGTGACGTGGGTTTGCTCCATACCCGGCAGCTGACGCAGCGCACGGGCCACACCTTCGGTGCCGCCGCCCGCCCCGGCACCTAGCTCTACGATCTGGTGCTGCCCGGTTGCCTGCAATGCCTTTCTCAGTAGCGGCACGATGGGCCGGTAGATGCCCAGGTGGCTGATCATGAAGCGCAAATAGTCCATCATGCCGGCGCGCACGACACTTGGGAACCACGGCAAGTCTTCGAATTCGAAGAGTTGAAGACGAATTTTCACGCTGGAAAGTACGGGAGAATCGTCCGCTGGGTCTAGGTTGCCGCGCTATTTCTTAAGAACCTAGCTTTATAAAACCGTCATTTCGACCAACGGGAGAAATCTCGCGTGCAATGGTAAACCTTAACGATTGGAGTTAGCATTGCACGCGAGATTCCTCGCTAGGCTCGGAATGACGTTCCAGCCATGCACGCGAGATTTCTCCCGTTGGTCGAAATGACGTGCTGCGTTCGTTAGTACTTAGGCCAGTTGCTTCTGTCCAGCTTGAACAAGTCGACGTTTGGTGGGCCGACCGGCAACGGCAGCACGGTGCGGTACATGTACGTAATAGCAATAAAGGCTGAGAGCAGGTAAGGGAAAGTCATTTCCATCACCCCATCCAGCGTGCCCAAAGGCAATAGGTACAGCAGCAGCAGGTTAGCTATGAAATAGAACGTAACGCTGCCCAGCAGCATTGCCAAAAACTGCGTTCTGCGGCATTCCACGCAGTTAATCAGCGCGAAGAAGGGCACCCACAAGGGGATTAGAAAGAGGGAAAGCAGAGCGGCCAGCATTCCTCCGATCAAAGCAATAGCGACGTCAGTGGGGTGGTCGAGGCCAAAGAGAAGAGCCAGGAAAAAAGTGCCACCTAGGTTGCTAACTAACCAGATAATAAGGGTTTGCACTAAAGTTGCGCGGGTGGCTGCGGAACGGTTTGCCATAGGTATAAGGCGGAATTAAGTGGAATACAAGACACATCGTTGCAGGTAGGTAGGATATAGTAATTCGGGAATAGTGACTGAGCTGGCCCTGTTTGCCGGAAAGCTAGCTCCGGGGAATATACGTAGATAAGGATGTGAACAGTTTTGAAGTTTTCCAATGAATAATAGGGCAGTAGTAAGAGGTTTCAGAGGGTGAAATCAGTAGCCAAACTCAAATGCACTTTAGCCGGATGCTCTCAAAAGAAAATTGCAGGATAGTTGGAAAACTAACGAATCTTCTATAGCTTTGCATTACAAAGTGCTTTTAGATATATGAAGCCAGCTACTGATCCGCTTGCTCAGCTCACTGAGATTCGCGCCATTATGGAGCGCTCATCGCGTTTTATATCGCTCAGCGGTCTATCCGGGGTAGGGGCAGGCGTGGTGGCACTGACCGGAGCGGGTGTCGGGCACCTGTACCTGCGCGAGCACTACGGCGAGCAGGGCTTCTACCGTCTGCTGAACAGCGACCAAGGGCAGCGGCTGGTGGCGCTGCCGTTTCTACTCGGCTTGGCAACGGCCATTATTCTGCTGGCACTGGCAGTAGCCTTCTACTTCACCCAGCGTCGCGCGCGCCAAGATGGCGCCGTGCTGTGGAGCAGCCTAGGTCGGCGGCTGGCCCTGAGCCTGGCTATTCCGCTGGTGGCGGGCGGGTTGTTCTGCTTGCAGCTCTACCTGAAATCGGCGCTGGGCATGGTGGTGCCGGGGATGTTGGTGTTCTACGGGCTGGCTTTGCTCAACGCCAGCAAGTACACCCTGGATGAAATCCGGCTGCTGGGCCTCACCGAAATAGGGCTAGGTTTGGTGGCAATGTTGCTGCCTGGGCTGGGGTTGGCGTTCTTTGCGCTGGGTTTTGGCCTTTGCCACATCGGTTACGGCCTGCTCATGTACAACCGCTACGAACGCAGCACTCCATCGTGAAGCACCTCATTCATACGCTCAATAAAGCCTTCGACCACCGCGTGCGGTTGGGCGTAATGGCGGTGCTGATGGCTAACGACTCAGTGAGCTTCAATGACTTAAAAGACGCCCTCGACCTGACCGACGGTAACCTGGCCAGCCACGTTGCGGCGCTTGAAAAGGCCGGCTATGTGTCGGTTAGCAAGCAATTCGTAGGTAAAAAGCCAAACACGACCTACACCGCCAGCGCGGAAGGCAAACAAGCTTTCCAGGAGCATTTGAACGCGCTTGAAAAACTGCTGAAAGGAGGCAATTGATATTTTTTTGCTCTTAAGCTTTGAAATACAAAGTACTTTATAACTGTCATTCCGAGCATTCTGCGCATCAAGCAGAGACGAGGAACCCGAGTGAGCTACCTAGGTCTGTAAATCCAGATTCCTCGCTTAGCTCGGAATGACAGCTAGGTTTCAATGATCCAAATCATCTCTTCATAATCTCTATGCGTTTTCCTCTCACTTCTTTGCAAAAGCTACTGCTACCCCTTGGCGCGGTACTGTTCGATTTTCTGTTCTGGCAACAGCAAGCCGGCCTCAACTTGCTGCTGTACACAATGTTTGTGGTCGGGGCGGTGCTGGCTGGCTTGCCGCGCCATGCGCCGGTCTGGCGCTCCGGCTATTTCAAAGCGGCCTTATCAGGAACGCTGCTCAGCGGGGCGCTGGTGGCGCTGTACGGCTCCTTTGTGGCGAAGCTGGCCTGTGTGGTGTCGCTGGCGATGGTGCTGGGCTACGTCAATCAGCCCGACCTGAAGCTGGTGGCCTACGCGCTGCTCACGGCTTTGGGCAACCTAGGTCGGGCCGTGCCGGCGCTGCTGAAACAGTGGGAGCCGCCGCAGCATACCAGCGTGCGGTTGAAGCGCGTGTGGTTTTATAGCCGCCTGCTGCTGGTACCGGTGGGGCTGCTGGTGCTGTTTCATGTGCTGTTCAGCGTAGCCAATCCGCGCTACGATGCGCTGGCAGCTCGCTTCTTTACCGTGCTGGGCGAGTGGCTGGCGCAAGTGTTCGAGCAAATTTCAGTGCCGCACCTGCTGTTCTTCCTGCTTGGCTTGGCGCTTACGGCCAGCGCGCTCATTATCGTGCCCATTCATTTCTTCGCCGACCACGAGTCGCGCTTCGGGGAGTTTGTGCGGCGGCAGCGCGACCGAGTGGCGTCCTTCGCCGTGCGCCGTCCTGATTTCAGCGCCAAGCCTTTCCACCTGCTCGATCTGCGCAAAGAATACCTGGCCGCCCTGGCCGTGTTCGGGCTCGTGAACGTGCTATTGCTGGTCGAAAACCTGGTTGATATTACCTGGATCTGGTTTGGCTTCGTGCCCGAGAAAGGCTTCAACCTGACGCAGTTTGTGCACGAAGGCACCTATGTGCTCATCCTGAGCATCCTGGTAGCCATGGGCATTGTGCTATGGTTTTTTCGGCGCAACCTCAATTTCTACGCGCCGGGTTTGCGCTGGCTGCGACTTGGTGCTACGGTGTGGGTGGTGCAGAATGCGGTGCTGGCGGTGTCGGTGGGGCTGCGCAACTACTACTACATTCTGCACATGGGCCTGGCTTACAAGCGCATCGGCGTGTACGGGTTTCTGCTGTTGACCTTGTTTGGGCTAGGTACCATTCTGCTCAAGATCTGGCAGCGCCGCTCGGCTTACTCGCTGGTGCGCCTCAATGCGCTGGCCGCCTATGGGGTGCTCCTGCTGCTGGCGGGCGGCAACTGGGAAAACTGGATTACGCGCTACAACCTTCAGTCGCGCTTCGATACGCTGGACCTAGGTTTCCTGCTGAACATGCCCGGCCGCATGTTGCCCGAGCTAATGGAAAAGCAAGCCGTGCTGACGCAGATTCCGCACCTGCTCCAAGACACGCCGAGCGGAACGGTGGATTTCATCAGCGCTCAAAATGCCCAGCGTCTGCTCGACCAACGAGTAGCCACCTGGCTGCATGAATATGAAACCGAGCGCAGCTGGAAAAGCTGGACCTACGCCGACGCGCAGGCCTACGAAACGCTGCACCGCCGCGACCTAACTTCCAAGTCGCGCACCTATATCCGCACCGCTCGCGCCCAATTGGGCCTGCCAACTTCCATTGCTAAGTAACCACCACCATGACTTTCCAAAACTGGGCTGCGTACTTCCGCGCCAACCAACACCACCTCGATAACCTGAGTTGGGACGATACTTACCAGCTCACCGAACGGGAGAAACGCGCTGTGCGCCGCTCCGTTCAGCACTTTCAAAAGGGCGAAAGCTCCGCGGGAAGTCACTTTCGCCAGCAGGCCCAGCAGCTAGGTGATGCGGACTACGCCCAAACGCTCGATCTGTTTCTGCAAGAAGAACACGACCACGCCGCCGTGCTCGGCAGTTACCTGGACCAGGAAGAGATGCCCCGCCTGAAGTCGCATGGACTCGACCGAATTTTTCAGTGGCTTCGGCGCCAGATCAGCCTGGAAAACACCGTGCGTGTGATTCTCACCGCCGAGCTGATTGCCGCCGTGTACTACCGCGCCTTGTTCCAGGCTACCTACTCGGGCTTGCTCCAGCAGATATGCCTCCGCATTCTGGCCGATGAGGAGATGCACATCAACTTTCAGTGCTTCACGCTGCACCACCTGAGTCAGCACCGGAGTCGCTTTACCAATTGGTTCGTCCGCAAAGCCTACGGCGTGCTGCTCCTGGGCACCATCCTGGCCGTGTGGCTGAGCTACTTCCGCACGCTACGCGCTGGCGGCTACGGCTTCTTCACGTTCAGCAGCGCCGTGTGGAGCAAGTGGGTGTGGGCCGAAACGATGCAAAAGCATGTCGAGCGCATCACCATTCGTGGGCAGGAGCCCATCGTGTTAGCCAACCGACCTAAGGTAAGCTGGGATTCCAGCCAACGTGTGCAGCCGCGCTGGGCGCATTAAAAGTGACATACCGATACTCACTCACACATCATGGAAAATACTTCAACCATCGAACTAGCGCCACTAGAAACTACTTCGCTTGGGCGTAAACTGGCTGTAGCTCAGCAGATCAAAGACACACTCACCATTCTTGGGATGAACATATTGCTCATTTTCGGAATTATGTTCGGCGTTGCCATACCAGGTTTGGTATTGTACTTCTTGCGCTGGCGATTAACACGGGGTAAGAGTAGTAGAACCGGAGCACTCCTGCTATGGGGCATTGGAGTGTTACACGAAGTATTATGCGCGTTTTTGTTTGCGTCTGCTGATCTACAATCTGAATTGCACGACTGGGCCACCTACTTAGCCTGGGGCTACATCCTAGGAGTGATAATCAACCTATTCGGGTTAGCGGAGACGTTGACTAATCAGGCTACGCCTACAGATTCTGCGCTTCAGTAATGAGTCTCTGGCCTACTCTAAAATCGTCTTCCCCTGGCCTATGCCTAGGTGTGCTAATCGGTAACATCGCCCTGCTTTGGGTGTGGGCACAAATTCCCGCTTGGTACCGCTCGGGCAGCACCGATGCCAGCGCCTACGTGGCGTTGCACTCTGTGTGGCTAGGTGCCGCAGCCATTAGCACTGTGCTGCTGCTCACGAATGCGGCCGTGCTGCGCTGGGCGACGCTGCCGCTGGCTTTACCGCACCTGGAACACGCTGGCCCGATAGATAACACGCAGTTCTGGAAGCACAATCTGGTATTCTGGCTGTGCGTGGTGTTTCACCTATCCTGTCTGGCATTTGCCGCCTGGCTCGCCGTGACGACTGTCGTTAGAGGTTGGCAGTGGCCTTTCTAACATTGAAGCTATGAAGCCAATGATAAGCCAAGAACGCCAAAGCATTGCAGCTCAGTTGCTCGATTTCCTGCTGCTAGCGCTACGCCTGACGCCCAAGTTGCTGTGGTGGCTGCTGGCAACGCTCGTGTTTGCGCTCCTGAACTTAGCTCTGAAGGATGAAGTCTGGCCCAATACAGCGCGAGCTAAAGATTTCTTTGTAGTGGTTGCGGTTAGTTGCTTTGTGCTGCTGCCGTGGTTGTTATCCGTTCTGGCCTGGCGTGTTGCTAATAGTATCAATTGCTCACCCTGGGACACACTAGTGCGCGCATTTGCTGTAATAGGGTTCTTGGGTGCTACTTGCCTCTCCTTGATCGTACTAATCCTGGTTCTCAATGCTTAATACCAGTCTCCGACCAAGAAGCCGCAGCTTATCTTGGCGCAATGCTAGGTTCGCTCGAGGCAGCCGAACGTACTATACGTTTTTCATCCTAGGTACAATGCTCCTAGGCCTAGCCTCTCGGAAGCTCGGGGCTTATTTGCCCGACTTTCTGCGCGAGTATGCTGGCGATACTTTATGGGCGCTACTTGTTTTTTGGCTTATCGGGTTTCTATTCACCCGAAAACCTAGCCAGTGGGTTGCCAATATGGCCCTGGGCTTTTCGTTTAGCATCGAAGTAAGCCAACTCTATCACACTATTTGGTTGGATCAACTGAGGGATACAACGCTGGGCAGCTTGATGCTAGGCCATGGCTTCTTGTGGAGCGACCTAGCCTGCTATGCCTGTGGGATAGGCCTAGGCTATGCGCTGGAAAAGCTACTGAACGTAAGCAGGGCGGCAAATCAGCAGGAGTTTGTGGAAATAAAGGAAACTGTTAGCTAGGTCTTTACAGTTTAAGCAGGTACTATTTTGCAAGCCTAGCTTCAGGGAAGGCTCAGCCCGCGCCTAACTGATATATTTGCCGCTCTGTTATCGGAGTTTCGGCTCTGGCTGGCTCCCAACACGCTCTGCATGTCCGCTCCCACTACTCCTAAGACAAACGAAACTCCCAAACGGCGCTGGCCTAATCGAATTTCGCGGGCTTTTTGGGCCGCGTTTGTAGTTGGGCTGGGCGTGTTCCTGCTCTATCCGATTCTGGTCAGCACCAACTTCCTGTTCCTGTTCGGCAAGTCGCCGAGCCTGGAAGATCTGGAGAATCCGAAAGTGGAGCAGCCCTCGCAGCTGTACACGTCCGATAACGTACTGATCGGTACTTATTTTCGCGAGAACCGCTCGCCGGTGCCCTACAATCAGATTTCGCCGCTGCTCATCAAAGCGCTCATCGCTACTGAAGATGCCCGCTTCTATAAGCACTCCGGCATCGATCCGCAGGCTATTGTGGGCTCCATCTACGCCGTGCTGCACGGCGACAAGCGCGGGGGCAGTACCATCACGCAGCAGCTCGCCAAGAACCTTTACAAAACGCGTCGGGGCGAAACGCGTGGGGCCCTAGGTCACATTCCGGTGGTCAGCACGCTCATCAGCAAGACGAAGGAATGGCTGACGGCGGTGGAGCTGGAGCGGCGCTATACTAAGGAGGAAATTCTGCGGATGTACCTCAATACCGTGGAATACGGCTCCGAAGCCTTTGGCATTAAGGTGGCCGCCAAAACGTTCTTCAACACCTCACCCGACAGCCTCAAGCCCGAAGAAGCGGCCATGCTCGTGGGCGTGCTCAACAACCCGACAGCCTACAACCCGCGCTTCCACCCAGAAAGCGCTCTGAAGCGCCGCAACGTGGTGTTGGAACGCATGGGGCAAGCTAGGTTCCTGAAAGCCAGCGCGGTCGATTCGTTGCAAAAGATGCCGATTGCTCTGGACTACAAAGTAGTGCGACACATCGACGGCCCCGATACCTACTTCCGCGGAGCCATTGGCCAGTTCGTAAATGACTGGTGCGAGCAGAACGGCTACGACATGTACCGCGACGGCCTGAAAATCTACACTACCATCGATTCGCGGATGCAGCAGCACGCCGAGGAGGCCTTGCAGAAGCGTATGAAAAACCTGCAACAGCAGTTCGACCGCTTCTGGCGCAGCCGTGGCGGCAACCCGTGGGTCGACGACGATGGCCACGAGATTTCTAATTTCATTGAAACTCAGATTCAGCGCACTGAGCTCTACAAAGAGCTAGCCGATCGCTACAAAGGTCAGCCGGCTCGCCTCGATTCGGTGCTGCACGCCAAGCGCCCAATGAAGGTGTTCACCTGGAAAGGCGACGGTGATACCACGCTGGTGATGTCGCCGCTCGATTCGCTGGCTTATTACAAGCATTTCCTGCACGCCGGCATGATGACCATGGACCCCTTCACCGGTCAGGTGAAAGCGTGGGTGGGCGGCATCAACTTCCGTTTCTTCAAGTACGACCACGTAAAGCAGGGCAAGCGCCAGCCGGGCTCTACCTTCAAGCCCTTCGTGTACCTCACCGCCCTCGACAACGGCTTCTCGCCTTGCGACCGGATCCGGGATGAGCGCGTGACCATCAAGTACGTGGAGAACGGCAAGCCGATGGAATGGAAGCCAAACAATGTAACGCGCTCCTACACCGGCACCAACATGACCCTGCGCCACGCCATGGCTAGGTCGGTGAACTCCGTAACGGCGCAGCTCACCGAGAGAGTAGGTTGGGACAACGTCGCCCGGTATGCGCACAAAGTAGGAATTCAGAGCCGATTGCTTGATGTACCGAGCATTGGCCTAGGTTCGGCCGGCGACGTGAGTGTGTACGAAATGGTGGATGCCTACAGCACCTTCGTAAACGGCGGTTTCCGAAGCGAGCCACAGTTTATCACGCGCATTGAAGACCGCAACGGCAATGTTATCAAGCAATTCGATCCGAAGCAGAAGCGCGCTATTTCGGCCGAAACAGCGTGGCTGATGCTCTACATGCTGCGCGGCGGTATGGACGAGCCGGGCGGTACGTCGCAGGCCTTGTGGGAGTATGACCTCTGGAAGAACAACAACCAGATCGGCGGCAAAACCGGCACCACTTCCAACTACTCCGATGGTTGGTACATGGGCGTCAGCAAAGACTTGGTAACGGGCGTGTGGGTCGGCGGTGAGGACCGCAGCATTCACTTCACCAATTCCCAGCAGGGGGAAGGTGGCCGCATGGCATTGCCCATCTACGGCGCTTACATGGAGAAGCTCTACCAGGATAAGGACCTAGATATCACCATGGGACCTTTCCCGAAGCCCTCGGTGAAGATTACCAAGAAGTATAACTGCGTATCGCCCGCCGAACCGCGTCGGCGTAGCAGTGCCCCTGTGGATTCTATCGTAGCCGACGACCTGCTGGAGCGAATCAACAGCGGCGCTATTGCGGTGCCGGATAGCTTGTAAGCCGTGTTAGCCCCAGCGGGGCGACATATAGGTAGTAAAAACGTTTTTGCAACATAACTAAGCCCCAGCGGGGCGGCACCTAGGTTAGGTGTCGCCCCGCTGGGGCTTAGTTATGTTAGATAAGCTAGGTTCAGCCGATATGCCGTCCCAGTGGAATAGCCGCAGCAACTTGCTGTTCTACTCTTCCTCCCGATAAAACGACTCCAGCGCCGGGCGCAGCTGCGAATACTCGAACTTGAAGCCCTGCCGCAGCACCTTCTCGGCGCTTACGCGCTGGCTGTAAAGCACGATTTCGCTCATCTCACCCATCATCAGCTTCAGACCGAAAGCCGGCACTTTGGGCAACACCAGCGGGCGATGCATCACGGCTGCCAGTGTTTCGGTGAACTCCTGGTTTGTGACGGGGCTAGGGGCCACCGCGTTGTAGATGCCTTGCCAGTGCGACTCTTCCATGGCCTGCATAAAGAGTCGGCAAACATCGTCCAGGTGAATCCACGACATGTACTGCTTGCCCGAACCCAGCACGACGCCGGCACCTAGCTTCACTGGGCGCGCAAGCTGCGGCAATGCTCCCCCTTCGGGACTCAGCACAATACCCAGGCGCATAACCACTGTTCGGACACCTAGGTCTTGGACTTTCAAGCCCGCCAGTTCCCACTGATACGATACATCAGCCAGGAAGTCTTCGGCCGGAGCGGGGGCAGTTTCTTCATCCACGAGCCGGTCGCCGCTGTCGCCGTAAATGCCAATGGCGGAGGCGGAGAGGAACGACTGCACATGATGCTTGCCTTTGGCTAGCTCCCGAAAAAGCAGTTCGGTGCCACCCAGGCGGCTGTCCATGATGTCGCGCTTGCGCTCCGCCGTCCATTTTCCCTCCGACACGCTCGCGCCGGCCAGGTTAATAACGTAGTCGGCATACGGAATAGCGGCCTCATCTACGGTACCGTGGCTAGGGTCCCAGCGGAAGCTCCGGTAGCGTCCCGTAGTCGACTGACGGCTTAGCAAGGCTACATCGTAGCCCGCATCAATGAGCATTTCGGCCAGGCGTGAGCCAATAAGACCTGTACCTCCCGTGATGAGAACCTTACGCGACATTCTTGTAGTTGCCAGTGGTGAGTTGCTGTGGTAGAGGGCCGGCTAGCTGTTCAGCTAGGTAGTTCGTCGGATTCGTGAATACGGATGCAAGCTAACAGACTGCCGCAATCTGCCAACTACTGCACCGTAACTACGCGCTTATCAGGAGGCCCGATTTACTTTCCAATCAGGCGCAAAAACTCGCTGCGTAGCGCTTCGCTTCGTCCAAATTCGCCGCCGTACTCGGCCGTGAGTGTGCTGCTGCTCGTGTCGTTCACGCCGCGGCTCATCACGCAGAGGTGGTCGGCTTCGATGAGCACGGCCACGTCGTCGGTACCTAGGGCTTGCTTCAGCTCTTCGGCAATCTGGCGGGTGAGGCGCTCCTGCACCTGCGGCCGGCGCGCGTAGTACTGCACCACGCGGTTCAGCTTCGAAAGACCAACTACATGCTCGCCAGGCAAATACGCAACGTGCGCCTTGCCGATAATGGGCACGAAATGGTGCTCGCAGCAGGAAAACAGCGTGATGTCGCGCTCTACCAGCATCTGTTGGTATTGGTAACGGTTGGCAAACAGCCGCACTTCTGGGCGGTGTACGGGGTCGAGGCCCTTAAACCACTCATGGACAAACATTTTGGCAACCCGCCGCGGGGTGCCGTTCAGGCTGTCGTCGTTCAGATCTAGCCCTAGCAGGTTCATAATTTCGCGGAAGTGCTCGGCAATACCAGCAACTTTCTCCTCATCGCTAAGGTCAAAAGCATCCGGGCGAAGAGGCGTGCGTAAATCAGGAGAAAGGTGGGCATCAACCGGGACAGCAGCGCCGTCCGGGGCAGTTGCCGCGGGCACGGATTTATCCATGATATTCTACAGAGTTGCGGTCGGTTTCGTACAGCGTGACCGATAAGGCTAGGTGCGAGGCTAGGTGGGGCCGCAACCGATTCCAGATCACGACAGCGATATTCTCGGCCGTTGGGTTGAGATGACGGAAGTCTTCCGTATCAAGGTTCAAATTTCGATGATCAAAGGTATCCAGAATCTCCCGCTTTATGAGCGTGCTCAGGCGCTTCATGTCATAGACATAGCCCGTATCTGGGTCAATGGGACCCGTTAACCGAACGGTCAACTCGTAGTTATGACCGTGGTAGTTGGGATTGTTGCACTTGCCAAATACCCGCTCATTTTGTTCCGCGCTCCACACTGGATTGTGGAGCCGATGGGCGGCATTGAAGTGCTCGGTGCGACAGACAGTAACTGGCATAGTCGTACCTGAACCAGTGGATTGCGTTTTTGTTCGCGGTGTTTGCAAGGTCCGACTCATTCAAAAAAGCTAGGTCTGGTACCTGGCTGCGGCAATCATCAGCGGAGCATGGGCAATGCAACCGGAGCCTGCCCGATTAAGCTAGCTTAGGTAGGCATGTCGTGGATTATCAGAATGGAATATAGGCCTGCTAACGCGTAGAAAAAGGCGCTTATTTTTGTACTTAGGTTATATAGGTTGTGATGAATTAAATAAAATGATGCTTTGTAGGGGAAAACCAAGTGATGGCGAGCATACATGGCATGAGTATGGCTAAATTCGAGAAGTAGTCTCTACCAGACGAAAACCCTGGAATTCTTGTAAATAACTTTCAATCAATAGTTTAATTTTTATGAAAAAAGGCGTACTCCTCTCCCTCCTGGTGTTCGTTATGACGGTGACCGGCTACGCTCAGAAGTCACCCGTAGACGAAACGGACATGGCAGTTAAAGGCATCCCTCGCAAAGGACAACGCGTTACTATCCAGCTAGATAGCAAGCGGGTGGATGAATCCTGGCAGAAGCAGTTGAACACGCAGTTCGGCAGCAAAATGAAAAGCGACAAAGGTATTTATAGCTTAGATGGTATCATTATAGAGGATATTTCCAAGACGCCAATTCGCGTAATCAGCAAGGTGGATGCCCAGCCCACAGGGACGTCGGTATGGTGGTCGATTGACCTAGGTAACGCTTACCTGAGCAAAGAAGCTACGCCGGTGCAGTGGAAATCTGCTGAAAAGTATCTGAAGGATTTCGCCCGTAGCCTCTACCGCGAAGACTTGGCCGTGCAGATTGCCGAAGCCGAAAAGCAGATGGTCGCATCGCAGAACAACCACCTAGCTGTTATTGCTAAGTCTGAGGCCATCAAGAAGGATATCGAGAAAAACAAGGCGCGCAAGATCGAAATCCAGCAGCAACTGGTTCAGAACGCAGCCGAACTGTTACAGTATAACAACCTGATCGACGCTAACCTGAAAGAGCAGGAAGCTGCCCGCGCCGACATTGTGAACATGCGCGTAGCGCTGGAAGCTGTGAAGGACCGTGCGAACAAGATCGAGTAGTTATAAGCTAGCCCGATAAGAAGAAGCCTCGTCGTATGACGAGGCTTTTTTATGCTTCTTAGGTGAGTAGTAAGCTAGGTTGCGCTACATCGAAGCGCGTACTGCTCGCTCAGCTGCCAACTCATCTTTCCAACCTACCACATGCACAGCGCCGGCCTCGCTACGGTGTAGAAACCATAGGCGCAGGCTCTCCCGCACGGCGGGGTAGTGGCGTATCAGTGCCGCCCAAGTCATTACATCCGGTAGAATCTGCTGGCTAGGTCGAACTGGTACGGCCAGGATTACCTTTTCCAAAGCGCCGGCTTCCTCCAGCACTACCATGCCGATGGGAACTACCTCTAATATGGTGCCGCTGGGCTGGCTTTCCGTGAGAATAAGCACAGCCAATGGCTTGCCCGTCGGAAACTCGGACGTTGGAACCGTATGAGTCCCAGGAATAAAGCCGTAGTTGCCGGGATAGGGGAGGAACTCGATAAGACGATCAGTGCCTGCCCGCTGCCGGTTGCGGAATTCTTTGGTAGCCGGATCATACTCACGCTCGTGGTTGGTGCCCGCGGGCGTTTCTACCACGGCTTGCAGCAGTTTATGGTCGGACGAAAAAGTGGGTAAATTGGCATAATCGGGCTGGCAGCTAGCCAGCCCGATCAGAGTAGTTGTTGTAAAAAGGTAAGGAGCAAGAAAACGCATAATAAGCAGCGTTACTGCGCTAGCCCTTCATCGAGCATGCGCAAAGGATTAAGCTGGTCGAGGCGCAGTATGAAACGGATGTTGTTGGTGAAATTTTGGCGGCTACTTGGAAAGCCATTCTGGTACTGCGAGCCGGCCACCGGAAAGTAGAGCTGTAAAATATCGTGAGCAATTGGCAGCACTAGGCCGGCATCATAAAACACGCGCTGAGCCGCCCGACCCGGCGCAACCAGCTGCTTCTCTTTCGTGGCACCTAGGTCGGTAAAAACGGCCAGGGGCGTCACGGGCAAATCAATTTGTAGGTTGAGCGTACTCATCCAACGCTGGCTTATCACCGGCAGATACGCTTTGAATGCCCCGTCCCGGCCATCCGTTTGGTGTACCTGAGCGGTAAGCGCATCAGAAATCTGCTGGCGGTCCAAGAACACCGTTTGGCGCCGATAGTCCGGGCTGCCGCTCAGGCCCATAAAGAACTCTGTGGCATCTGATTTTTGCAGAAAGCGCCCACCAAACAGGCGAAGCTGAACCCGTTTCTTGGGCGCGTACAGCCGCTCGTAGGTAGCAGCCATGCGCAGCAAGCTAGCTTCCCGTGGTTTATTGTCTTCCGACAAGGTTGGTACTAAGTGATTAAGCTCCACATGAGCGGTCCACTTCTGCAAAGCATTGCCACCGCGCACGCCGTACTCAACCGTCTGAATGCTAGAGGTACGGTTCTGGTCCTGGCTATGTACGGCAGTGTTAGCTAGCTTCACGAAGTGCTGTGGCGCGTTATAAGCCGAATGTGGCAGCATCAACGTAAGGCTAGGTTCGGCTTTGCTGTAGCGCTCAAAACGCTGAACCGTAACGCCTAGCACCACCTGACGTGCTGCCCGCCGTGGTAGCACGTTGAGGTTCAGCGTGCCAACGCCGTTCAGCTCATTTCGCTTGAAGCTGTACATAGGTATAGCCAAGTAGCTGAAGCGCTTTCGATCTAAGGGACTGTTGTAGAATGCCGCGCCCAGCATAAACTTATCGGAGGTGTTAGCGCCCACTACAGGTAGCCAGTTGATGCTGGCTTTGTCCCAGCGCTCCACGCTAGCCAGGGGCTTCAAGCTGATGGGTTCCAGTTGCCGCAATGAACCTTCGATTTTCATTCGGTCGTCGCGGCGGTTGAGTTGCGGCGTGACATACGCCGGATCAACTACGACGGCCGCAACGCCGGCACGGCGAAAGTTGAGCTGCGTTTCGGCATCTTCCTCGCCAAAGCCAAGTGCAGGCGTCCACTGCGTTTCCAGAACTTTTCCTTGAGCATCCAAGGTCGCTACTGGCACGGCAAAAGGCGCTACAGATTCGTTTCGCACTAATACTTTCACTTGCGCATCAGTTACCTGCAGATCAGATACCGTGGCATTGTAGCGGTTCGTAGTGCCCAGCATTTCCTGAAAAAACCAACCTAGCTTTTGCCCGGTGCTTTCCTCAAACACAGCCTGCATATCTTCCGGATAAGGGTGGCGAAACTGCCAGCGGGAGTAATACGCATGCATGGCTGCGTCAAATTTCTCCTGCCCTAGGTAAGCTGCTAAGTAGCGGAGCAACGTCGCCGTTTTCATGTAAACGATAGTCGCGTAGTTGATCTTGCCATAAGCGGCGGCCATGACTCCGCTCACCGGCTGATCGAGCCCGCGGCTGGCAGTGACCTGATACGGCACTTGGTTGAGTGCGGCTGTTGTAAGTCCTGCCAAACCTAGGGTACCCGCCACCTTGCCCGATTTCAGCAGGAAGCCAAACTCACCCGCTGTCGAATCTTCTCGTGTAGTTACCCGGTTTTCTACATAGGAATTTACGCCTTCATCCAGCCAGGCATAGTCCCGTTCGTTGGAAGCCAGCACGCCATAGAACCAGTTGTGCCCTACTTCGTGCACAATAGCCATCGGCATGGTCACCGTTATCATAGGATATTCCATGCCCGAGCCGGCACTCAGGGCCCCATCTACGGCCGTCGCCGACGAGTACGGGTACTCGCCCACCCACTGTGAGTAATACGTTAGGGCATCATTTACATCCTGCAAGCCCTTGATCCACTTGCCGGCTTCGTTGTTGGTAAACAATACCCAAGAAGTTACCTGTCGCCCAGAAGGCAGCGTAACGCCACTCTTCAGTACGTTGAAGCGCTTATCGGCAAACCAGGCGAAATCGTGCACGCGGTCCTGCACGTAACGCAGGGTTTTGGTGTCGGTAGAAGACGCAGGAAAAGAGAGGTCGTTGCCGAAGTCCTTTTCTGTTTTCTTCTGCGCCGTAGCAGCAGCTAGCTGATCCATGCGCTGCTGCTCATCCGGGTTTTGCAGCATGCCCGTCGCGCCAACGATATAGTTGGCGGGCAACGTGATACGCACATCAAACGAACCAAATTCTGAGTAGAACTCGCCCTGGTCTAGGTAAGCCATCGGGTGCCAGCCTTTGCGGTCATATACAGCCGGCTTAGGGTACCACTGTGTGATTTGGTACGATTGCTCAACGTGCCCGAAGCGGGAAAACGAATCCGGAATCTTAACCCGGAAAGGAGTCGTGATGGCGGCTTTTGCTCCCGAGGCCAGCGGCTGCGGCAGAATAAGCTTGGCAATATCAGGGTTTAGCGGGTCGTATTCCAGTCGCGCCGCTTGCCCATTTACCTTGAAATCAAGCTGATCAATATAGCCGCGCTGCTCGGGCTTGGCAAACTGAAACTTCGTGCTGCCATTGCGAAGCTGTTGCTTGGCAAAAGCTGTGGTATTGTCGCGATAAGCGTTAGGCCAGAGGTGAAACCAGATGAAAGTCAGCTGATCGGGAGAGTTGTTAGTGTAGGTAAGCTCCTCCTGAGCGGTCAGCACATGCTGGCGGTCATCCAGCGTCACATCAATGGAGTAGTTGACTTCCTGTTGCCAATAATCAGTCGGGACCGACGCTTGTGCCAGCGTAAGCAAAGGGGTGAGAGCCAGCCAAATGCCAGCCAGATAGCGCTTCATGTAAGGTTGGGCGTTAGCAAGCAAAGGTAGATACAGCGCGAAAGTACGTCTTCAGCCCTGAAACGCCGGAGTATAACCTTTGCGGAGTTTAGCCCGTTTGCCAAGACAAGATTCTCACCATCATCCGCCTCGGCGGATTCATCCCTTTACCAATATGTCATTCCATAAGCAGCCCAAAGACGATACCCAACACCAGAACCACCTCGACGGCACCACCAAAGTTCTGAGCGGTGACCTGCTAGAGGAAGCCTCCCGCGCCGGCCTCGACAATACGCTTCAGCGCTGGATTGAAGACCTGAAAGATGTAGACAACCCTGAGTTACACCAGCTCATCGTCGATTTGCAAGCGCTGAAAGCGCACTTTGGCGGCGGCGCGATAGATAACCGTCTGGTTGGAACGTTGCTCGGCCGCCTGGGTGAAAACACCATCAAAGCCGCGGTATTTGCCACCGGCAATACCAAGCCCCGCGTCGAAAACCTAGGGGAAGCCCTGCTAAAGGCCGCCAAGTGGGTGCAAAGCCCAACTACTACTCCCGAAGAGGATTTATCGAATAGTAATGCCAAAAGCTAGGCTAGGTTCCGACCTAGGTTAGTTGAAAACAAAAAGCCGGCTCCTTCTCAGGAGCCGGCTTTTTGAATAAAAAGCAGAGCTGAAGCGAGCTTAGCCGCGCTTCTCTTTGATTTTGGCTGCTTTGCCCGACAGGCCACGCAGGTAGAACAAACGGGCACGACGAACCTGACCGCGACGCACCAGTTCGATCTTGTCGATGTTGGGCGAAAGCAGCGGGAAAATACGCTCCGTGCCGATCTGGTTCGAAATCTTACGAACGGTGAAGGTCTCGCCGTTCGAGTTTGGGTTTTTACGCTGAATAACAACGCCCTGGAACTGCTGAATGCGCTCCTTGTTACCTTCGCGGATTTTTACGTGCACGTTGATGGTGTCACCGGCGGCGAAGGCAGGGAAGCTGGCGCGGCGCTCCTGGGATTCCTGCTGGATAAAATCGAGTAGTACGCTCATGGCTGGAAAAAACTGTAAAAGGACGGCGCCGCCGCCCAGATTATTTTTGGCTAAAGAGGCGCAAATATAGCGCTCTGTTTCGAAGATGTCAACCCTTTTCTTGAAGGATTGAATAAGTTGATGATTAAATGACCTTTACAGCGCTAGCTCGGCCATTCTGGAATTTGTTGCTAATTGATTTACTGGCTTACTCAGCCAGCAGATCGGGGCGACGCGAACGGGTGCGTTCTACGGCCTGCTCGTGCCGCCAGATCTCAATTTGCGGCGTGTTTCCGGAGAGCAGAATCTCTGGCACGTGCTGGCCACGCCATTCGGCCGGGCGCGTGTAAACCGGCGGAGCCAGCAGGTTGTCCTGGAAAGAATCGCTCAGTGCTGACTCCTCATTGCCTAGTACACCGGGTAACAAACGCACTATCGCATCAACCAGGATGGCGGCACCTAGCTCTCCACCGCTCAGCACGTAGTCGCCCAAGCTGATTTCGTGCGTGATATAGGCCTGGCGGATCCGCTCGTCGATGCCTTTGTAGTGCCCGCAAAGAATGAGCAGGTTGCCCGCCAACGACAAGCGATTCACCAGCGGCTGGCGGAGCGTTTCGCCATCAGGCGTCATGTAGATGACAGCATCATAGGAGCGCTCCGCTAGCAAACCATCTAGGCACGCTGCAATTGGCTCAACGCGCAAGACCATGCCCGCTCCACCACCAAACACATAATCATCAATCTGCCCGTGCTTGTTGATGGCAAACCGGCGCAGATCGTGCACATGGATTTCCGCTAAGCCTTTTTCCTGCGCCCGCTTCACAATGGAATGGGCGAGGGGGCTAGTCAGCAAATCGGGTTGGCACGTGACAATATCAAGGCGCATGATGGAGGGTGTAAACTAGCGTTAGCGCAGGTGCAAAGCCTAGGTTAGCAGAAGAGAATTACTGCTCGTTGGGCTCGTCCTGCTCGCGGGAGCCTGGGGTGAGATACACGTCCAGCAGACCTTCCGGCAGATTCACGTACAGCTTTCGTGCTTCCTGGTCGGCTCGCGAAATCAGCTCATCTACCACCGGAATCAGCACTTCCTTCCCCTGATAGCGCATCGCCAGCAGATCCTGCTGCGGAAGCTCGTAGAACGTTTCGACCGTACCTAGCTCACCTAGCTGCTCATCGACAACGGTGTAGCCGATTACGTCGTGGAAGTAAAATTGATCTTCTGCCAATTCCGGCAGCTCCTCAAGCGGGCGGTACAGATTGGCATTGCGCAGCGGCTCGGCCGCCTCGATCGTATCGATGCCTTTGAGCTTGAGCAACGCCCGATCGTTCGTTTGAGGCTGAACGCGCTCTACTGTGAAGGCAGTTAGCTTGCCTGGCGCCGTTGGTAGCTCCAGGTACACCGACTTCACTTTGCGGTACGCGTCCAGATTGTCTACGTCCATGAACGCAACTACCAAGCCTCGCAGGCCGTGGGGCTTTACAATGGAGCCAAGCTGATAGCAGTCGTCAATCGTCATTCTGGGAGAAGGTTAGGAGGCGATAAAAAGCTGGGGAGCTTAAGAGCAAGCCCGCGAGATGCAGGCGCTACTCTTAAACTCCCCAGCTTAGTACTGATTAACCTAGGAAGCTGCTTCTTCGGTTGCGGCGGCTTCCGTGGCTTCGCCTTCAGCGGGAGCCGGGGCAGCGGCAGCAGTAGCAGCAGCTTGCTTCTGGCGGATGGCTTCAGCGCGAGCTTCTTTCACCTTGGTTTCGGCAGCAAGCTGCGCTTTGCGTGTCTCTTCCTTGGCGGTACCCAGGGTAGTGCGCTTGCTCTCGATCTTGGCGTCTTTCTGCTCTTTCCAGTCAGCGAAGCGCTGATCGGCAACGTCTTGGGCAATAGCACCTTTGATAACACCCAGTTGCAGGTGCTTGCGGTACAGCACACCACGGTACGACAGCATAGCGCGTACAGTATCGGTAGGCTGAGCACCCTTCATGATCCAGTCGAATGCCTTGTCGGCGTCGAAGTTGATCGAAGCGGGGTTGGTATTGGGGTCGTAAGTGCCGAGTTTCTCGATGAAACGGCCGTCGCGAGGTGCGCGGGCGTCAGCTACTACGATGTCAAATTGCGCGGCTTTTTTGCGGCCACGGCGGGCAAGGCGGATTTTAACTGCCATAAACCTGGTTGGTTATGCGACGCATCCCGTGCGTCTGGTTGAAAGTGAGGCGCAAAGGTACGGAAAAGTATTCTATTGCCCAGCGCATAACTTGAATTATCCGCTGGGTAAAACTGCTCCGTCCGTGAAAGGATGACTACTGATTTGCACTATGCTATGTTAGTAGAGTTTGACTTATATAATTGGAGAATTATTAATAGATTTGATTTCATGTTAACATATTTTTAATAAATAATAAGTTTTACTAGCTTTTGAGAGTCATAGAAGTAGATGCACCTTGAAAGCTTTATCACGAAGAGACTTCCTCACAAAAAGCGCCGCTCTGGGAGCGGGTGCCTACCCGGCTCTATTAGCACTGAACCTGTTGCCGGCTGCGCCTGCCCACGCTTTTCAGCTACAGGGAAGCGGCAAAGGCAAGCACATCATCATCCTAGGGGCCGGGCTGGCTGGCATGACGTCGGCCTATGAGCTGACAAAGCTAGGCTACCAGTGTACCGTGCTAGAGGCGCGCACGCGCACCGGCGGCCGATGTTGGAGCATTCGCAACGGTGCTATTGCCGCCGAAACAACCAACCCGCAACAGGTAGCTAGGTTCGATAATGGGCTGTACTTCAACGCCGGACCATCGCGCATTCCGCACCACCATCAGCTCACGATGCACTACTGCCGGGAGCTGAGCGTGCCGCTGGAAGTGTACAACAACGTCAACGAGAACACCTACTACTACGCCGAAGGCAAAGGGCCTTTATCAAACAAAAAAGTGCGCGCCCGCGAAGTTCATAACGATATGCGGGGCTATATGAGCGAGCTGCTCGCCAAAGCCGTCGACCAGCGCAAACTCGATACCGGCCTGAGCCAGGAGGATGCTGCGAAAGTCATTGAGTATCTGAGGGCGGAAGGAGGATTGGATATTGATAAGCTCTACAAGGCCTCAGCCCGGCGGGGCTACCTGGAAGCGCCGGGAGCCGGCACAAAAAGCGGAAAGCTAGGTGACCCGCTTAAGCTGGCCGAAATAATTCAGTCGGGCCTGCTTGATCCGGACTTCTACAACGTTGCCGAGTACACTTATGAACTGCAAATGACCATGTTTCAGGCCGTCGGCGGCATGGATCAGATTGCGAAGGCGCTGGAGAAGCGAGTAGTGACCAGCCTGAACCTAGGTGCCGAAGTAACGGCTATCCAGAACCAGGCAGAAGGAGTGAAGGTCACTTATAAAGACCAGAAAGGCACGCACGAGCTGACGGGTGATCTGTGCATTTGCACCTTGCCCTTGCCCGTGTTGAGCAACATCAACCACAACTTCTCTTCTGATGTGAGCCGGGCCATCGACTTTGTGCCCTACATCCAGACCGGCAAGATTGGCTTGCAGTTCAAGCGGCGCTTTTGGGAGGAGGATGAGCAGATTTTTGGGGGTATCACGCACACCAACAACGATCTGACGCAGATCTTTTATCCTTCCTACGACTACCTGGGCAAAAAAGGAATTCTGATTGGCTACTACAACTTCAACGAAAAGGCGAAGAAGGTCGGCGAGCTTACGTATCAGGAGCGGGAAAAGCTAGCTCTGCAAAAGGGGCAGCTCATTCATCCGCAATACCCTAGGGAGTTTGAGCAGTCCTTTTCCGTGAGCTGGCACAAGCTGCCCTACAGCCTGGGTGGCTGGGCCTTGTACGGTTCCGATGAACGCAAAATTCACTACGCGGCGCTACTCAAGCCCGAGAAGAACGTGTATTTCGCCGGGGAGCACACTACGTACCTAACGGCTTGGATGGCGGGCGCTTTCGAATCGGCGCGTAGTGTGGTGGCCGCCGTACACGGGCGCCTGAGCGAGCAGCGGCTCAGCTATCCGAGCGTCGGCAGCAACTAGCGGAGCACGATCTACAACCTGAAACCTCTTAACGAACACTACATGGCTACCTCTATGAATCGACGTATCTGGCTGAAGTCGGGTGCGCTCCTGGCCGGCGGGCTAACCTTTTTGCCCGATGGGCTTGCGGCCTTTGCGGCCCGTTCGGCTGTTCTCGACAGCCCAAAGCAGCTGACCGATGAAGCCGCCGTGCTGGAAGGGCCGCCGCAGCTAAAAGCTAGGTTGCTGGCGAACGAAAATCCCTTTGGGCCTTCCGAAAAAGCCAGGCAAGCCATGGTCGAAGCCATGTCGACGAGCTACCAGTACCCATTTGCTTACACACGGGAGCTGGTGCAGAAGATAGCCGCGTATGAGGGCGTGACGCCCGAGCACATTATGGTCGAGGCGGGGTCCAGCCCGTTGCTGCAAGCGGCGGCCATCTACTACGCGCAAAAAGGCGGCGCCATCATCACCGGCGACCCATCGTACCGCGACTTGCCCGACAGCGCCAAGGATCTGAGCGCGATCATCGTGGAAGTGCCGCTCACCAAGGACTACAAGCTAGATCTGGAGGCAATGGAGCAGAAAGTAGGCAGCGGCACTGCCTTGATGTATCTGTGCAACCCCAACAACCCGACGGGCACGATGCTGGACACGGCCAAGCTGAAGGCCTTCTGCGAACGGGTGTCGAAGAAGGTACCCATCTTCATCGACGAAGCTTACATCGACTACGTGCCCAACCCGCAGGCAACTACCATGATTGAGGCCGTGAAGAAGGGGCAGAATGTTATTGTAGCGCGCACCTTCTCCAAGCTGTATGGCTTTGCCGGCCTGCGGGTGGGCTACATCGTGGCGCAGCCCGCAACAATTAAGCTGCTGAGCAAATATGCCGTGGGTGGTATGAGCATCTCGGCGCCGGCTATTCGGGGCGCTTTGGTGAGCTACCAGGATCAGGAGTTTATGAAAGATACTTTGCAGAAGACCTTGACTTCCAAGGAGTTTTTGTACGAAACCCTGAAGAAGGAAGGCTATGAATACATTCCTTCGGTCACCAACTTCGTGATGTTTCCGCTCAAGATGGATGGCAAGCGCTTCGTGGAGGAGATGGCGCGGCGTGGGGTCGGGATTCGCAACTGGAAGTTCAACAACCAGGAGTGGTGCCGCGTGAGCATCGGCCGCATGGATGAAATGCAGGCCTTCGCCGACGCCTTCAAGCAGCTATCCTAGCTCTGATTACCTGACCAAGACATTTATAACCATGCACAAACGCTTACTTATCCTAGCTTTCTCTTTGCTCGGGGCAGGTGCCTTGCAGGCGCAAACCAATCCGCTCACGCTCGACGAGTACAAGAAAGCCAAAGCTTTCCAAATCAAAGACCCGGATACGGAAACCTACGTCAAGTTTGAAAACACGTACATTCTGGATCGTTATGAGATGCGCAAGCCCTACTTTATTACGGGCGACGATGGGTTGAAAAAGCGCATGGACCTCTACAAGCTGCTCGCCAAAGAAGGTATGCAGGAGCTAGGTTTGCTGGTGCTTTATACCAACGAGAAAGGCAAGCGCTATCAGGCGCTGGTGCCCGATTTCACGGCCGACGGCAAAGTGTGGGAGCAGTACTTTGAGGACATTCACGCCATCGACAAGGAAGAGAAAAACTTCGTGCTGAAGCTTTCCTATGTGCTGTCGAAGGAGATGAGTTTTCAGCAGTACAAGAACATCAACCAGGGCAAAGACCTGAAGCTGGAATCGGCCACGTACGGCAACGATATCTGCTTCCCCGGCGACCAAGAAGTGGCCATGGAAAATGGCAGCAGAAAGCTGCTGCGCGACATTCGCCCCGGCGACCGGGTAGTGACGGTTGACCCGCAAACCAGGCATGCTACCATTACGCAGGTGAAAGAGCTGGTAGCCCACGAAGCGCATAACTATGCCATTACGCGCCTGGTCACGGTTGCAGCGCGGGAGGTAGCCAGCCCCGCGGCCACGGAAGTGCGCCTGACCAACCAAGTGCTTGAAGCCACGCCAAACCACCCCATGATGACCCGCAGTGGGCAAAAGAAGATGGGTGAGATTCAGGAAGGGGAGGAAGTCTTATGCTTCAACAAAGCCACCAAAACCTACGAGCCCTACACCGTATTGCAGAAGAAGGAGTACGCCGGCGGCGTGCAAAAAGTGTACAACATGGTAGCGGCGGAAGGCACCACATTCCTGATGAACGGCGTGATGGTGATGCAGAAGTAAACCTGTCATTCCGACCGTAGGGAGGAATCTGAGAAAACCGTTCTGGCCAGTTACATCAGATTCCTCCCTACGGTCGGAATGACAAACAAAAAAGGCGGCTCCTGTGCAGGAGCCGCCTTTTTCTATGAAACCTAGGTTTAGTTACGCCGCCATGCGAGCCGCAACTTTCTCCTTGCGCTTGATCTTAACGATACCCACTTTATCCATCGTCCAGATGAACATGTAGGTTGGATCGAACTCCCACCATTTCACACCGAAGTTAACGCGCATGGGCAGCTTATGGTGGTTGTTCTGAAACAGCTCACCGAACGCCAGGAAGTCCAGGGCCAGCGTATTCTTGGAATGGTCGTGGTTGTCGAAGTTCTGGTAGCCGTATTTGTGGCCGCCCCAGTTCACGATAGCGCCGTGCAACGGACCCATCAGGAAGTGAATTGGGAGCAGCAGGTACATCCACCAGGCCGTAGCGAAGTTGATGTAGAACAGCACATATGCCGTGCCCCAACCGAGGCGTGAGTACCACTTATCACCTAGGTTTTCAATGGCATTCCACTCTGGGTAGTCACCTTCAAAACGTTCAGCTAGCTCGTATTTCCGGTTTAGTACATCGTTGTAGATGTTCTTCGTCTTCCACATCATCGTGAAGGCATTCGAGGAGAACAGCGGCGAGTGCGGGTCCAGCTCCGTGTCGGAGTAGGCGTGGTGCATGCGGTGCAGCAGCGCATAAGCCCGCGGCGACAGGAACGACGAACCTTGGCAGATATAGGTGAACAGGAAGAAGAACTTCTCCCAGAACTTGTTCATCGTAAACATCTTGTGCGCCGCATAACGGTGCAGGTAGAAGGTCTGCGTGAACAGCGAAAGGTAGTAGTGGGCAATGAAGAAAACGAGTATAGGCATGGGCCAAAAAAGGTTAGGAACGCATTCGGGGAGCAACGAGCCGCCGCCCGCTAAAGCCAAATAGGAACAGAGAAGTTCATATTGGTTTCACAAACCTACTGCCAGTGCTGCGGGAGTTCAATATATAGCAGAAAAAGACCAAAATCTTGTTCAGGTCCAACTTAATGCACAACCTCAGCACGCCGTCAGAACGGCTACTTACCGGTGGTGGAGGCTAGCGCACTGCCTGAAAAAGCAGGCCGCAGGAGTTGGGTCGGTTAGCTAAACAGCTCGCGGGCTGCTTCCCAGTGTGCCATGTCCGGTACGGGCGCCTCAAAGGTCATCGGTTCTTTCGTGACGGGATGCTGCAACTCCAGCCGCCGGGCGTGCAGTGCAATGCTGACGTCGGGCAGGGGTGCCAGAAAACCATATTTCACATCTCCCACAATGGGCGTACCCAGGCCCGTAGCAAGCTGCACCCGAATCTGGTGCGGGCGACCCGTAATCGGGTTCACCTGGATCAGGTAGCGGTTGCCTGCCTGACCTAGCAGCTCGTAATCCAATTCTGCCTTAAGGCCTTGAGGATGCGCTGAGGAGTAAGCCTTGGTGACGTTGCGGATAGGATCTTTCACCAGCCAGTGGACCAAATGCCCTTTCTCCTGCTCCGGGCGTTTGCCGACCAGCGCCCAATAGGTTTTGTGCACGGTATTGTCGCGGAACATCTCGTTCAGGCGGCTTAGGGCTTTGCTGGTTTTGGCCATGGCCACCACGCCGCTCACCGGCCGATCGAGGCGGTGCGCTACCCCGATGAACGCGGCGCCGGGCTTCTTGTACTTGAAGCGTAGGTATTCGGCTGCCTTAGCCGAAAGCGGCTCGTCGCCCGTCGCATCGCCTTGCACGAGCATACCCGCGGGCTTGTTAAGAATAAGTAAGTGATTGTCTTCAAACAGAATTTCGTTCTGCTCGGACCACAAGTTAGGACGGTTCACTAGTTGGCAATGAACAATTAATAATGAGCAATGAACAATTATCAGTTGTCAATGAGCGCTTATACTTGATAATGGCAATCAATTGCTCACTGCTCATTGATAATTGTTCATTGGATTAGTACGCTTCCTGTTCGCTTGGGAAGTCGCGGTTCTTTACGTCCTGTACGTAGTGTTGCACGGCCTCGCTCATGATTTCGTGCAGATCAGCGTAGCGGCGCAGAAAACGCGGTTTAAACTCTTTGTTGATACCTAGCATATCGTGCACCACCAGCACCTGCCCATCTACGTGGGGGCCCGCGCCGATACCGATAACCGGAATGGTAAGCTGCTCGGCTACTTGTTTGGCCAGAGACGAGGGAATCTTCTCCAACACTACGGCAAAGCAACCTAGCTCTTGCAGAAGCTTAGCGTCTTCCAGAAGCTTCTGAGCTTCAGCTTCTTCTTTGGCTCGCACGCTGTAGGTGCCAAACTTATAGATGCTTTGCGGGGTGAGACCTAGGTGCCCCATCACCGGGATGCCGGCCGTGAGAATGCGCGTGATGGATTCCTTGATTTCGGCGCCGCCTTCCAGCTTGATGCCGTGGCCGCCCGATTCCTTCATGATCCGGATAGCGGAGCGCAGCGCTTCCGAAGAGTTGCCCTGGTAAGAGCCGAATGGCATGTCCACCACCACAAACGCCCGCTTCACACCCCGCACGACGGAAGAAGCGTGGTAAATCATCTGGTCCAGAGTAATAGGCAGCGTCGTTTCGTGGCCGGCCATTACGTTGGAGGCCGAGTCGCCAACGAGCAGCACGTCGATGCCGGCGCCGTCCAGAATGGTGGCCATCGAAAAATCGTAGGCCGTGAGCATGGAAATTTTTTCGCCGCGCTGCTTCATGGCCAGCAGTTGGTGCGTGGTCACGAGCTTAACTTCTTTGTGCTGCGACATGAGTTTTAGTGCTTAGTGCTTGGTTGGTAGGGCTTAGCAGACATTATCCAGGTAAGATGTGCTATAGCGCGAGCCAAAACTGAAGATTTTTTTACAAACCTACGGCAACCCGGCCCCTGCGTTCATCACGGCTACCTAGGTAGTAAGCACCAATTATCAGGCACTGCACTTACCGGTTCAAGAAGCTACGGTTGCGATTTAGCTTCAGATCCTGCAACAAGCTCGACTTCGCCGCGATGGTCACGTTGTAGCCGCGCGTGTAACCGAAGGGGCGCCAGTTGCCGCTGATCTGCCAGCAGTGCAGGTCGCGGTAGAAGTCCAACGACGTGAAGGTGACGTTTTTGTTCTTGAAGTCGTAGCCAGTGCTGTAGCCGAGGCGGAAGTTCTCCGTCAGTTTCACCGAGCCACTCAAGTTGAGCGCCGCTACCGTGATGGGCACAGGCCGCAGATACCGATTAAGCACCGTCAGGCGGCTGGGGCGCGGGCCGGGGTCGGTGTAAGAGGCGCTGAACGAGCTGCTTAGCTCCCACGGAATTTCAAAGTCTACGTAGTCTTCGTACGGGTCAGCTTGTTGCGAGGCGCCGAGCACCGGGTCGTTCGTAGGGGCAACGGCGCGTTGTACGTTAGACTTTTTCTTGGGCTTGGCAGCAGGATTGAACTGGTACGACAGCTGCAAGTTGGCCGCCAAAAGGCGCGCTAAACGACCCTCGTTGAATAAATACTCGTCGATGCGGGTTCCAGTAGAATCGCGCTGATAAAAGTCAAACTGGCTGCTCAGGAGAAGGTTCAACTTACGGGCAATCTGCGTGCGGAAGCTAGCCGAAAGGGGAGCTAGTTTAAACTCAGGGGCCTCGAAGTTATAGCCAGTACCAAAGTCAAGCCCATCAATCAAGCTTACCTTTTTGAAGGGGTTTGTCCCTGTGGTGTCGTTGTTGTCGCGCACCTTCATTTCCACGGAGTTCTGAAGCGTAAAGCTGAGCTGTGAAACTTTTGCGCCCCCAGGTTGCCCGAAAATAAATCCGCTACCAATATAACGAGACAGGTAGTAGGCAGTGCTATTATTAAGCTGTGGTTGGCCGATATCCTGGTAATACAGCCGTAAAGCATCATAATTATAATAATTAGGATTACCGTAATTATTAGGCGAGAAGCTATAGGTCAAGCTAGGTGTAATCTTGTGGCGGATTGCCTCAATCTTTTTGCCTTTGATGGGCACAATACCATAGATGGTGGTACCTAGGCTTGCGCCTCCCGATATCGTACTGACCGAGCTAAACTTTCTTAATGTGTCAACCCGTATAGCGCGAACCTCTGGCACATATTGATAATCGAGTTGTTTGTTATACCACGAGGCACCATAGTTTACAGAAGGCGTAAAGCTTAGATGCTTGAGTAGTGTGTAGTTACCCAGAGAGATATTGAACCGATGCTGAATACCATTCTGTGAGTTGCGCAGAATAGGCTTCAGATTAGAAAAGTCGAAAGGAATAGTACGAGTAGTGGTACTACCTCCAATTAGGGGAAGACCATTTAGACTCTGTGGTGACTCTAAATTGGAAATCGTGTTTCTGGCGTTTACATCATAGCTGATGGAAAACTGCTCGTAGAAGCGGCCCCTAGGTGTGATGCCGAGCCATTCGTATGGATACTGGCGTGCTACCTGAACTGCAATATCAGGTAGGAGAAGCGTCATCGAACCAGATTGGGTGTTCTGGCTCTGCGAGAGATTAATAGCGTAGTTGATGGGCAAATTTCGGATTTGCTTCTGATAGCTTATCGTCGAGCTAAAAGCCGGCGTCAGATAGCGCCGCACATCGAACGAGTTCTGGCGGTTGTAGTCGTTGCTGCCGGCCTGCACGCTGGCCGAGAAGCGGCCGCCACCCGGCTTCTGCACCGGCGAGTGGCTCCAGGTAAGCCAGATGGTTTTTGGGGAGGTGAACCTGCGAGGTTCCGCATCGGTAGTAGCGGTAGTTCTTGGGAAGATGGGTTCAGCTGGTCGCTGACTGTATTGCAAGCTCAAACGGCCATTGTAGGCGTAGCGCTTGATGTACTGCATCTCGCCGGTGAGGCCAAAGCCACCAAACGACTCAGCGGCGCCGGAGTAAATATCCCCCGTGACGCGCACGCCGATGTAGTCGTTGGCCGCCCAGTAGTAGCCACCATTGCGCAAGAAAAAGCCGCGGTCGGTGGTAGAGCCAAAGGTGGGAATGATAAGCCCCGAGGCGCGCCCATTGCTATGCGTCATGGGGAAGTAGCCGAACAGGAAACCTAGGGGCGTCGGGATGTCGCCGATAACCAGGTTAAACGGTCCGGTTACGACTTTCTCGCCCGGAATTACCTTCATCTTGGTGGCATTGATGAAGAAGTGCGGATGCTCCAGGTTACACGTCGTGTAGCGCCCGTAGCGCCCGTACATCTCATTCAGGGCGTTCTTCTTGATGGTTTCGGCGTGGATGTAGCCTTCACCCTCCGACGTTACGGCTTCGGAAATTTTACCCTTCCTGGACTTGAAGTTATAGTTGATAACCCCTGCCGAGTACACGCCGCCTTCGTTATTGAACACCGGCTTGCCGCGCACCTTGCCGGTCGAGTCGGCCACGCCTTCAGCTCGCACCAGGTTGGTGCCGTAGTTCACCGTAATCAGGTCAGCCTTCAGCTCCATCTTGCCGTAGTTGACGTCGGCTTTGTTGTAGAGGTAAGCCGTCTTGCTTTGTACCTCGAAGCGGATGGAGTCCTTAGCCACGTACTTCACGGTTGTTTCCAGGGCGCCTTTACGGGGCGTTACCCGGAGCGAATCAGCAACCCGGGCCGTGTCGGCAACCACTACGGTGCGCGTAACGGCAGTGTCGCCGTTAGACAAGGGCAGGCCCGGCCGGCCATCCGGCCCCAGGCGCCTCACCCTGGCAGGCTCATCGGGTTTTTGCGGACGCTGCTGCGCCGTAGCGGCGGAAGACAGACCTAGCCAGACCAGCAGAAACGGCAGCAGCGTGGCAAGCCGAACCAGGTGGGGCAAGTAGCGAAAGGAGGGGGGGCTGAACAGCGCGGACAAGGCCACGTAGTTTTATTCGTTTATTTTGTGGCGGTTTGCAAAGGTAGCGGGTAGCTACCCCAACTAACGAACTCTGTGCGGAATATTGTCGCTCTTTGTGTTTTTGGTCTGTTATTTTTAACGGGACCATCGCAGGCCGTGGCGCCGGGTGCCCCCGGCGTGCCGCGGGCTAGGTACCGTTTGCGCACGGTGGTGCTGGATGCCGGGCACGGCGGTAAGGATCGAGGGTGCGCCGGTACCAAAGCCCGCGAGGCCGATGTAGCCTTAAAAATCGTGCTGGAAGTCGGGCGCCTCATCGAGGAAAACCTGCCCGACGTGAAGGTGATTTACACCCGCAAGACCAACGTGTTTGTGGAGCTGGCCGACCGGGCCGGCATTGCCAACAAGCACAACGCGGACCTGTTCATCTCGGTGCACTGCAACTCGGGTCCTTCGGTGGCGCATGGCACTGAGGTCTGGACGATGGGTACGGCCAAAACAGCCGCCAACTTATCGGTCGCAAAGCGCGAAAATGCTGTTATTTTGCAAGAAGATAACTACCAGGAGCGTTACAACGGCTTCGACCCGAATTCGCCCCAGAGCCATATCCTGTTTTCGCTTTACCAAAGTGCGCACGTCCAGAACAGCCTCCGCTTCGCGCAGCGGGTCGATCAGCAGTTCCGCACCAAGGTAGGGCGTGCCTCGCGCGGGGTGAAGCAGGCTGGTTTCCTGGTGCTCTGGAAATCAACGATGCCCTCGGTGCTGATCGAAGCCGGCTTCCTGACGAACCGCACCGAGGAGAACTATCTGAACGATAAAGCCGGACAGTCGTATATGGCTTCAGGTATTTATCGGGCCTTCCGGGAGTACAAAAATGAGCTGGAAGGCATGAACGAAGAGTAATAGCGCTTCGTACACATCGTGACCCGTAAGTACGTGTCAGTCAAAACCCAACCTCTTCCCGCATCCGTCGTGTCGAAAGAAATAAAAGTTTCCTTGTTGGCCATTGTTGCCTTAGTTGCTTTATACCTAGGTTTCACCTTCCTGAAGGGAAGCAACGTGCTGTCGTCTAACAAAACGTACTACGCCAAGTACGATAACGTAGATGGTCTGGCAATTGGCAACCCCGTCGTGCTCAACGGTATCAAGGTGGGGCAGGTGAAGGAGATGCAGCTGCTGCCGCAGGAGATGAACCGCGTGAAAGTTTCGGTAGAGCTAGGTAAGGATGTGATAGTGGGCGACTCCACGGTGGCTAGCTTATCCGGTTCTTTGCTGGGCAGCAAAACGATAACGCTGTTTCTGGGCAAAAACTCGAAGGTTTTTGATGGCGGCGAAGAGCTAAAGTCGTACACCGTGGCCAGCATCACCGATGCGTTTCAGGCGCGGGCCTTACCGGTGCTGGGTACCGTCGATTCGACGTTGGTAAAGGTAAACGGCTTCCTGAACAAAGATGCTAGGTTGAGCATTCAGCAAACGCTGCTGAACGCGCAGGGCTCCTCCGAAGCCCTCAAGAATTTGCTGTTGATGAACCAGCGCAACATCAACCAAATCACGACCAACATGGCGCGGCTCAGCGGCGACCTAGCCGTGACGAGCAAAAAGTTTGACCGTATTGCGGCTAACTTCAGCCAGCTGACCGATTCGCTCAAAGCCGCTCCTGTTGGGCCGGCTTTGCGTAAGATGAACCTGGCAGTAGGAGAGGCACAAACTGCTATGAGCACGCTCAATAAGTCGCTCACTAGTACAAGTGGCTCTTTGGGTAAGCTCATGAACGACGATTCGCTTTATAATAACCTGAGCGCTACAGCAGCCAGCTCCAACAACTTGCTGGTCGACCTGAAAGAAAATCCCAAGCGCTACGTGCACTTCTCTCTCATTTCGTTTGGCGGTAAAGACAAAACGAAGAAGGAAGTGACAAAGAAGCCGAATGGTGAAGTAGAGGTTGAGACGAAGAAGGTGACAACTGCGCCGCAAACCTTGCTGCCCACCGACTCTACCAAGAAAGACTAACACCTGTTCGTCATTGTCTGCAGAACTCCTACCTTTAAAATCCGCCTTCGGGCGGATTTTTTGCTTCACACCCATCCGGTGAAGTGGTGAGCTGGTGAAATGGTGAGTTTAAAACCCATTAACGGTAGAATGTAAACCCACCATTTCACCAGCTCACCACTTCACCATCTCCTCCCACCCACTCATGGACGTAGCGTTCAACAAAAACGAAGACCAACTCAAACAGCTGACGTATCAGCTGCGGCACCGCCTGCAAAAAGTAAAGCTAGGTGGCGGTGAAAAACGCATTGAAGCGCACAAAGCCAAAAGTAAGCTCACGGCTCGTGAACGAATTGAGTACTTGCTTGATAAGGATTCCGAAACCGTTGAAATCGGTGCTTTCGCTGGCGAAGGTATGTACCCCGAGGAGGGCGGCTGCCCTAGCGGGGGTGTGGTAGTCGTAATCGGCTATGTACAAGGTCGGCAGTGCGTGGTAGTAGCCAACGATGCCACTGTGAAGGCCGGGGCGTGGTTTCCGATTACGGCCAAGAAGAATCTGCGGGCGCAGGAAATCAGTATTGAAAACAAGCTGCCCATTATTTACCTCGTCGATTCGGCGGGGGTGTACCTGCCTATGCAGGACGAGATTTTTCCGGATAAGGAGCACTTCGGGCGCATCTTCCGCAACAACGCCGTGATGAGCAGCCTAGGTATCGTGCAGCTGGCCGCCATTATGGGGCCGTGCGTGGCCGGCGGCGCCTACCTACCCATCATGAGCGACGAAGCCATGATTGTGGATGGTACGGGTTCGGTATTTCTGGCAGGCTCGTATCTGGTGAAGTCGGCCATCGGCGAAACCATTGACAATGAGACCCTAGGTGGTGCCACTACGCATTCGGAAATATCAGGCGTAACCGACTACAAGTTCAAGAACGACGAAGAGTGCCTCGACCACATTCGCAACATCTTTGATAAGCTAGGTGCCCAACCGTCGGCTGGTTTCTCGCGCAAAGCACCCGCACCACCCACCGAAAACGAGCAGGAAATCTACGGCCTGCTGCCCGCCGACCGCGCCAAGCCCTACGACATGATGGACATCATCCGGCGCTTGGTCGACAACTCGGAGTTTGAACCCTATAAAGCCCTCTACGGCCAGACGCTCATCTGCGGCCTGGCTCGCATCGATGGTTGGGCCGTGGGCATTGTGGCCAACCAGCGCAAAATCGTGAAGACCAAGAAGGGCGCCATGCAGATGGGCGGCGTCATCTATTCCGACTCGGCCGATAAGGCGGCGCGCTTCATCATGAACTGCAACCAGAAGCGCATTCCGCTGGTGTTTCTGCACGATGTATCGGGCTTCATGGTGGGCTCGCAGAGTGAGCACGGCGGCATCATCAAAGACGGCGCGAAGATGGTAAATGCCATGAGCAACAGCGTGGTACCGAAGTTCACGGTCATCATCGGCAACAGCTACGGCGCCGGCAACTACGCCATGTGCGGCAAAGCCTACGACCCGCGCCTCATTGTGGCGTGGCCTACGGCGCAGCTAGCCGTGATGAGCGGAGCCGCCGCCGCCAACACGCTCCTCCAGATTCAGGTAGCTAGCCTCAAGGCCAAAGGCGAAACCATCACGCCGGAAGCAGAGAAGGAACTGTTGGATAAAATCAAAGCCCGCTACGACGAGCAGCTCTCGCCCTACTACGCGGCAGCTAGGTTGTGGGTCGATGCCATTATCGACCCGCTGGAAACGCGCAAGGTGATTTCTGAGGGTATTGCTATGGCGAATCACGCGCCGATTGAGAAGCCGTTTAATGTAGGCGTGATTCAGGTGTAGAGAAGGTTGTAGGGCTTGCTAATAACGCAATTGAAATTCTCGAGTGTCCTTTATTAGTTGCATTAGAGAATATGGCTCGCTCATATCGTCGTACTCCTGTTTTTGCAATAACAAATGCCAAATCAGAGAAGCAAGACAAACGTAAAGCAAACAGGTTACTTCGCCGCAAAGTGCGTCAGGGAGACATTTACTTGGTTTTACGAGAAGTTAGTAACGTCTGGAGTTTTAGTAAAGACGGTAAGAACTTCTGGCAATTTGCTGCGGCTCAACATATGCGTAAATAGCTCGTCACAGTCGCTAAGTAATGCTTATGATTTAACTAATAGCGTTGTGCGTCCACGTATACCCATTATTGCCTAAGGTTGAAGCTGCTGAGTGTATAACAACCTCTTCAAACCGGCTACAACCCAACGAGCGGGTGAACGATACCGCACTTCTCAAGTGTTTCCGGAGTATGAAAACCTAGCCGGTTTCGTGTCGTAGCGGCACGGAACCGGTTTTTCCTATTTCACCGTACGATGAATGATGAACAGGGTGTGGCGCAAGCCGACCTAGCTAAGTATAATGACGAACAAAGAGATTAAAGCCCTTATTTCCCTGCTCGACGATCCGGAAGTTGCGCCCCAGATCCAGGACAAGATTCAGTCGTTGGGCGAGAGTATCATTCCGTTTTTGGAGGAGTCGTGGGAGGAAAGCCTGGACCCTAAGCAGCAGGAGCGGCTGGAAGACCTGATTCATAATCTGCAATTCGACGCCTTGCAGCAGCGCCTGCGGGTTTGGCGCGATTCAGGCGGCGAGAACCTGCTGGAAGGCATGTGGCTGCTCAACAGCTACCAATACCCGGATGCTGATTTTCAGGCCTTGAACCGGGCCATCGAGCAACTGCGCTTCGAAGCCTGGACCCTTATGCGTCCTGATATGCACCCAGCCGACCAGGTGCAGGTGCTGAACCATGTGCTGTTTCGCAACCACCGCTTCGCCGCGAATACCCAGAATTTTCACTCGCCGGCCAACTCCATGCTCCACTTGGTGCTGGAAACGCGGCGTGGCAATCCGCTGACGCTCTGCGTGATTTATATGCTGGTGGCGCAGCGCCTGCACCTGCCTGTCTATGGCGTAAACCTGCCGAACCTGTTTGTGCTGACGTATCGGCCCGAAATCCGGAAGGTGGAGCCATTCTACATCAACTGCTACAACCGCGGTCTTATCCTCTCCCGCGCTGATATTGAGCACTATGTGTTGCAGCTGAATCTGTCCTCCAACGATATTTTCTATGAGCCTTGCTCGCACCTTGACATTGTGCGCCGGGCTTTGCGCAACCTGATGCTGAGCTTCGAGAAGATGCAGGAACCCGCCAAAGCGGCTGAAGTTGGAAAGCTGCTGGCTATTCTCACGGATGACGCGCCATCGACCGACGACGACGAAGACGACGAGTAAAACCTAGGTAGTGCATCCAAAGAAAAAGCCCGACTTGCTGAACCTAGGTTCAGCAAGTCGGGCTTTTTTATGTAGCGCGAAGCCTGAGCTTCGCGCTACATCTTCTACATGCGTTTGATCAAACAACCCGCGGCGCGCTTATCGGTCACGCTGCTGGATCGACCGGCCAGCACATCATCCAGCGCGGTAGCCAGGTAGCGCTCTTTCACGTAGCCTTCTACCTGCGGATTGTCGTCGATAGCCCCTTTGTAGCGCACCGCAAATCCATCACCGACGGGCTGAAGCAGAACGACTTCGGGCGTCTTGGTGACACCTAGCAATGAACTTACTTTCTGGCCTTCGTCGGTGAAGAAAGGCAGGGAAGCGGCATCACCGGGGTCAACGGTTTGGCCGCCTTCCAAGTTGATGGGCGCATTAATGAAAATGAACTGTACGCCGCGCTCCTTGTAGGTTGAGGTCAGGGCGCGAAAACGGTCGCGGTACAGCTTGGAAAAAGCGCAGCTCGGGTTAACAAACGCTATTACAACGGCTTTGCTGCCGGCGTAGCTGCGCAACGATACCTCGGCATTGGAGGCATTCTTGAGGCTGAAGTCGTTGACGGAACGGTTGCCCTGCGCACGCGCAACGCCAACGGCAACTGTACAGAACAGCAGCGTAGCAGCAACAGCAGTGGAAATTCGGCGGAGAGACATTCGGGAGGTTTTGAGTTGCAAATGCTGGCTTGAGAATGATGAAGCCTAGGTGTTGAGCCGTACGCTTGATGATACAACAGCGAACTGCTAAGACGCAACATTCAGCATTTCATGGCAATAAGTGAGAACGTAGCCGGCGACGGGGCAAGTATAGTGAATCTGGTGTTGGCTGCGCGAGTTTTCTAGCAGCAGGTGTCCCGTCAACACACCTGCCTCCCGCAGCCGAAACGGGTCAAGCTTTATTTGCTCTTTAAACACCAAACCTCGGCGACTGTGCAGCTTATAGAGCGTTTCTTTGGCGCTCCAGTAAAGGCTATACTTGGTCGTTTCGTCGCCGGCATCAGCCTGCTCAGCCTCCGATAAAAAGCGGGAAGCTAGCTTTTGGGCCTTAGGGCGTACTAACTCAATATCTATGCCAAGGCTGCCTTTCGTAGCGACTATGGCGGCTACCCATTTGCCTGAGTGTGAGAGCGAAACGGCTAGCTCTGGCAAATGCTCGCAGAAAGGCCGGCCGTTGGCATCATTGCGTAGCAGCGGGGGCGCTGACGTCGTGAGCTGGCGTAGCAGCGCATGGGCTAGCACCCGGCCGGCCAGCCATTGCGTTGCGCGTGTAGTGTCACGACCAACTGGTTGCAGCTCCGCGTATCGCTCGGGGTAGGGGAGCTGCTCGATGAGTTCCGGGGCGAGTTCCTGAAGATGCCATAAGCCAAGCAAAGCACAATCGGAAAGTTGCGTGACGGAGTGAAGCGGCATGGGCAAAACAAGCTAGAGGGATTGAACCCGAAGTAAGCGCTAATTTTGTCCTTCTATTCAATCCGTAATCCATGCCGCCGCTTTTTCGCCCTCAAGTGCAAAAACTCGCCGCTCTCACCGGCCACCGCGACTGTGTGTATGCACTGACGGGCGCACCAAGCGAGAAAACCTTCTACTCCGCCGGGGCTGATGGCTTTGTGGTGGGCTGGGACATCAACGACCCAACCCGCGACGGGGAACTGATAGCGCGCGTGGAAAACTCGGTGTACGCGCTGCGCTACGTGCCCGAGCGCGATTTGCTGCTCATCGGGCACAATTTTCAGGGTGTGCAGGCTATTGCGCTGACCGGAAAAAAGCTGCTGCACGCTACGGCCTTGCCGCCCGTTGCCATCTTCGACCTAGCTTATTCGGCGCTGCGGCAGCGCCTGTACGTGGCGCTCGGCGACGGCACCCTGGCTATTTTGCGTACTGATGACTTTCGGGTGGAAAAGCTGCTGCGCATCACCGATAAAAGTCTGCGCTGCCTGGCCCTGCACGAGGAACGCGGCGAGCTAGCTATTGGCAGCAGCGATGCACTTATTCGGGTGCTGGATGCTGATTCTCTGGCAGTAAAGCACGTTCTCACCGGCTCTACCAACTCGGTATTCACGGCAGCCTATTCGCCTGATGGCCGCTACCTGCTCACCGCCGGCCGCGATGCGCATTTGCGCGTCTGGGTGGTGGCGGCCGGCTACCAAGAGCAGGAAAGCATTGTTGCCCACTTGTTTGCCATCAACCACCTGGCTTTTAGCCCCGATGGACAGCTACTAGCTACGTGCAGCATGGATAAATCCATAAAAGTGTGGGATGCCGAAACGTTCCGGCTGCTGCGTGTGGTAGATCGGGCACGGCACGCGGGCCACGGCACTTCCGTCAATCGATTGTTTTGGTCAGGATGGGAGAATAGGCTAGTTTCGTGTAGCGACGACCGTAGCCTAGCCATCTGGCAATTAATAATGAGCAATGAATAATGAACAATTGCCTGGTTGGGCAAAATCAGGTATTCAGTTCAATCGATAGTTGCTCATTGTTCATTCATCCTTGTTCATTGCTCTCTGACCATGAAAATCACCGCCCTCGATATCCGGCAAAAGACCTTTGAAAAAGCCTTTCGGGGCCTTGACAAAGACGAAGTGCAAGCCTTTCTGCTCACGCTTTCCCAGCAATGGGAGCGAATGGGCGATGAAAACCGCGAGCTGCGCCTGAAGCTGGAGCATGCCACGCAGGAGGTAAGCAAGATGCGGGAGGTAGAAACGTCGCTTTACCGCACGCTCAAAACTGCCGAAGACACCGGCAACAGCATCACCGAGCAGGCCCAGCGCGACGCCGAGCTGCGCATTCGGGAGGCGCAGCTCAAGGCCGAGCAGCTGCTGAATGATGCGCGGCAGCGCGCCCGCAGCGTGATGGACGACGCCTACAAGCAGGCAGATAAGATCGTAGTCGAGATGAAGGCGGAAGTGAATGGGCTAGGGCAGGAGTGCCAACGGTTAGAAAATCAACTGGATACCTTGGTGCGCGACCTGCACCACCTGGCTACGGATGCGCTGGACAAGGCCGAAAAGGCAAAAGCTCGACCGAAAGCGGGCGTAGCGGCCATCCTTTCCCGAGCCGCAAGCGTAAAGGTGAACAAACCTGATTCTTCACCCGAAACTGACGCTCCCATGTTCGTACATACTGCTTCCACTTCTTCTGCCGCGGCCGTAGCGGGCGCTTCCGCTGCCACGTTTGGCGGCTCCGCGGCGCTGGCCGAACCTAAGCCTATTGGTCCGCAGCCCGGCAGCTATAATCCTAAACCCGGTCAGCAGCCTGACCCCGGCGCGCCAGCTCAAACGCCCGGTCCCGACATCGACCCGGCGCACCCGGCCGAAAACCCCGGCATTTCGGAACCCTCACGCATCTACCAGCCGGGTCCGGCGCAAGTGCCTGAACCTGATGCGCCTAACGTAGAGCCTATGGCACCGGATATTCAGCCGATTGGCCCCAGCCATCCTGAAATTACGCAGCCCTCGCCGGCCACCCACCCCGGCATGGTAGCCGTAGCAGCCGAAAAGTCGTTTTTTGACGAGATATAGATTTAGTGCTTAGTCACAGACTATAAAGTAAAAAGGTCCGCAACAAGTAGGTGCGGACCTTTTTTATAACCTAGCCTCAAAAAGCAAGTACGCCACTACTCACTACTCACTACTCACTACTCACTACTCACTACTCACTACTCACATGGGGCAGATTGCGCTGGAAGGAATGGAGTTCTTCGCTTTTCACGGGTATTATGATGAAGAGCAGAAAATCGGGAACAAGTACGGTGTTGACCTCTACATCCGCACCGATTTGCACGCGGCCGGCGCCTCCGACGACCTAGCTCGAACGATCAACTACGAGGTGCTCTACCGCTTGGTAGCGGAAGAAATGCTCGCCCCAGCACGCCTGCTTGAACACCTAGGGTACCGGGTGATAGATCGGATTTTAGCCCGCTTTCCCCATATCCACGCTGTGAAGGTGAGCGTATCCAAGTTCAACCCGCCGCTTGGGGGCATTTGTACCCGTGCCCGCGTCACGCTCAAGCGGAAGAGAACGTCGGCAACCTAGGTCAGGTATAAACTTGTTTTTCGGAAATAGAATGGGGCAGCTCAAGCACTATCATGCGCTTTGGCTGCCCCGTTCTGGTAAGAAGGGTGCGAACACGTAATCCTTACTGAACTCTAGCGTAATATACTCTGAATTGCAAGGGATTAGTAGAGTTGCGGCTGGCGCCTAGCACCACACGCGCCACGTCGTCCGTTGTCGTGGGACTCAGCAGCAAGCCGTTATTCGTAAACGTGCGGTTCAGAAGCGCCTGTGCGTAAGTGGTGAGCTGAAACGTATAGCGGCCCTGCTCCAGCCCTGTACGGGTCGAAATAAGCCGTTGATAAGTGCCCGTAACCGGCACCGTTGGATCGGCGGTGCTAAGGGTAGAACCTCTACGGTTGGCGGCATCCGTTAAGCCGACGGTTATCCTAGCGGGTGGTGCCAGGTAAGGCGACTCGGTGCCCTGCACCGATTCCATCGTCAGCTCCGCGGATATTATGGCGAACGTGCCACCTAGCTCCCGCAGGTCGGTGAGGTATGGAATGTCTACTCGCGTGTACAGACCCAGGCCAGCCTGGATGTACGTCTCGGCAGCGGTGTTGGTACTGCTCAACGCCTGATACGACTTGGTCAGGGGCGCTAGCAACGATGCCCGGCGGTCGGCACGCAGGCGGTAGAAGTGGCGGTTTCCAACCGTGAGCGTAAAGCTGCGCACAAGGGCATCAGCGGGCGCGGCGGCTTCATGGTAGTAAAGGTTTAAGGCCGAAGCATTGTCGGTTGCTAACAAACGCAACAACGCAGCATTGTCGGAAGCACCGGGCGACAGAACGAGACCTTTGAACCGTCTTTGTAGATCATCTTCGGAATTAAGCTGCTGAGTCTGGCCCAGTTGAAATAACTCCTTGCCTAGGTCGTCGTTTAGGCGGATGCGGAAAGTACGCGCGCCGGGCCGGGCCCGGAATGTGTACTCCTTGGCTCTGCTAGTTCCAATCTGCCCCAGCGGCGTATCGTTGTAGCGCAGGGCATCAGACGTATAATACGTTTTGTCGACAAAATTTTCTTCCAAACGCTGCACCAGCAAGTGCTGGGTGCGCGTTGTGTCGCCATACCGATATGCATCAGCGCGCAGGGTAATTACCAGCGAATCGAAGGAGGAGGTGGCAGAGGGCACAAAAGCACTACCTAGCCCCACTTGGGTGAAGGCGCGCGCTTCCACTGTGCCCAGCCGCGGATCAACGTAGCGGCCCACCAGTAGATTGGTGCTGGTAGAGGAAGGAATGGAATCGAGCAGCACCGTGGCAGTGCGCACCGTGAACGTATCGACGTAGGTGAGGCCTACTTTGTCCGTCGAGACGGGTAGATCATTCCCGATAGACCCAGGGTCGGAGCAGGCAGTAGCCAACGCAGCCAGCAGCAGACTGCCGGCCACGCTTAAGCTACGAAACAGATTTCTACTCATTAATTGGTTTCGTCTGGAGCCAGTTGCCAAACGTCGTCGAGGCGTGTTGTGCCCGATGAACCCGTTGCAACGTAGCCGGTGTTACCTAGCCCAAAGCCAATGCCGTAAGTACGGGGCGAACCAGGAAAGTCTGTTTTCTGCGTCCAAGTATCTCCATCCGGGTTGTACTCCCAGCAGTCGATAGGAGTAGCAGCGCCCGTGTTGCCCAGCGCAACGTAGCCTTTGCCATTCACCACGAAGCTCACGCCGTTGTTGCGAGCTACTCGGCTGTAGTCGTAGTCCTGATCCGTGTTATTGGTCAGGGTGCGAAGCGTGGTCCAGGTGTCGGTGCTGGGGTCATATGCTTCGTTGTCGGTCAGGTTAATGCCGTTGTCGGTGCCCGACACGATGTAGCCAACATTGCCAATCGTGAAAGACATGGCGCCGATGCGCTTGTTGCCGAAGAGGCTAGCTTTCCGCGTCCAGGTGTCAGAACCAGGGTTGTACTCCCAGAAGTCCTTTAGGTTGGCGCCGTTGTAGCCAGTGCCAATGTAGCCTTTGTCGCCAATGCTCAATGCCACAGCGCCATACCGTTCGCCACCAGCGAAGTCAGCCTTTTTCGTCCATTTGTTTCCGTTTGGATCGTACTCGTAAAAGTCCTTCAAACGGTTGGCACCGTCATAGCCGGTTCCTACGTAGGCTTTGCCATTCACCGCAAAAGCGGTGGCTTGGTAGCGAGCCACGCCGGGGAAATCAGCTATCTGGCGCCAGCTTCTGTTGTCGGGGTTATACTCCCAGAAGTCTTTGTATTTGTCGACACCGTTCCAACCTAGGCCTATATAAGCCCGGTTGCCAATGGTAAAGCTGACAGCACCGTTGCGGGGAGGCCCCTCAAACTGAGCGCCAGCGCTCCATACACCAACAATGGCATCGGTATCATTATCATCCTTGTTGCAAGAGCTAAAACTGAACGCGCTGAGCAGTAAGCAAACCGCGAAGAGAAGGTGTTTCATAAAAAGCGAAAACGGTAAAAGAAAAAGGGTACAGCAATAAGAGTTGAAAACCAGGACTAAGGTGGCAGCAAGTTCCGTATTTTTTAGACATTCTGCCTCACTACAAATCTACGAACGCCTAAGCAGGGGGCGAAATTGCCTCTACCAAGGCCACAGGAATGTAGATAAACAGCTCAGGAACTAGCCTCAACCCTAGGTGCAAACTTGCACCTAGGCCCGCGATTTTATATATTACGAAATAAATCGTAGGCATTGCTTGTATCTACGACGCCGTTCGTATATGTTTGTCATACGAATCAATTCGTACTATTAATTGCCTGTAAGTATGAGTACATCACCCATTCCCAAGCCTACCGAATCGGAACTGGAGATTCTGCAAGTGCTGTGGCAGCACGGCCCCAGCACCGTCCGTTTCGTGAACGATCAACTAAGCCAGAAGCGCGAAGTGGGCTATACCACCACGCTGAAGCTATTGCAACTAATGCTGGAAAAAGGCCTCGTACACCGCGACGACGACAGCCGCACGCACGTGTACCGCCCGGCCGTGCGCGAGGAGGAAACCCAGGGCCTGCTCCTCGACCGGTTCGTGGACGCGGCGTTCGGCGGCTCGGCCATGAAGCTGGTGATGCAGGCGCTCGGCAACCGCCGCACCTCGCGTGAAGAACTGGACCAGATCCGGTCATTGCTCAACGACATCGAGAACAACGAGGACCAAACCCCTAATAAAAAGGACTAATGAACTGGCTGGAGCACACTTTTTCGCCGGCGCTGATCCGCGCCCTGGGCTGGATGCTGATTCACTCGGTGTGGCAAGGCGCAGTAGTGGCGCTGGCGTTGGCCGGGTTGCTGCTGCTGCTGCGCAGGCATAGCGCGCAGGTGCGTTATACCACTGCAACGGTGGCGCTCGTCACGTTGTTGTTGCTCTCAGCGGGTACATTTGTACGGCATTATTACGCAGCGGTGCCCACAATTAGCACAGCAGCTACTACGTCGGTGCAGGCAAAAACTACGACCGCAACTGCTACAACCACTGCCTCGGTGCAGGTGAGCAGCGAAAATGCTACACCAGCACCGGCCAAGAACAATCGAATGCTGGCCTGGCAGCGCTACTTTGAGCAGAACATGCCTGTACTAGTGCTGGCCTGGACCCTAGGTTTACTGGCCATGACGCTGCGTTTGCTCGGCGGCCTGGCTTATGTGCAGCGCGTGCGGCACTATCGGGTGCAGCCGCTCCCGGCCGAGTGGAACGCCCGGCTGGCAGGGCTAGCGGCGCGGGCTGGACTGCGCCGACCGGTGTTGCTACTAGAATCGGCGCTGGTGAAGGTGCCGTTGGTAGTAGGGCACCTGCGCCCGGCTATTCTGCTGCCGCTGGGAACCGTAACGGGCCTGAGCCAGCTACAGCTAGAGGCCATCCTAGCCCACGAGCTAGCCCACGTAGCCCGGCGTGATTACCTGATGAACCTGCTGCAATCGGTAGCTGAAACGCTGTTTTTCTACCATCCCGCCGTGTGGTTTATCTCCGCCTGCCTGCGGACAGAGCGCGAAAACTGCTGCGATGATGTGGCCATTACGCTTTGCGATAATAACCCGCTGCACCTAGCTCGTGCTCTGGCAGCATTGGCTGAGCTAAGCCTGGAGCCACGCGCCACACCGCGCCTCGCTCTGTCAGCAGTAGGGCCGGATGGTTCGCTGCTCGGTCGCATCAAGCGGCTGGTGCAGGGTCACAGCACCCCAACTTTTGCTGAAGGCTTTCTGGCCGCTTGCGTGGTGCTGGCAGGCCTAGGTCTGCTGAGCACAGCCGTAGCCCTGGCCGATCCGCAGCCGATGGGAAGCGCTATCAAGCTTGGAAGTTTGCGCGAGCTGCCCATCAACCTGGATGCGGCCTGCACAGAAAGCAAGGGCCCAACGACGCACCTGGTACTCGCACAGCCCGTGCTGCTCACGCCCGAGCAGGAAGACAGCCTCAAGAAGTCCGGGACGGTCATTATCAAGAAAGATAAAAAAGGCCGCCTCACCGATTTGTACGTGGATGGTCAGCGCATAGAAACCGCCGCTCCCACGAAAGGCAAAAAAGCCGCGCAGGTAGAAGTGGTGCAGCTGCCGGAGCGCAACGTTGAGCACATGGATGTGGACGTCAACGTGGGTGAAATAACCCGACAGGCACTGGCGCAAGCTAATGAGGCCCTGAAGAACATCGACATCGACGCCATGACGCGCAACGCCCTGCAAAGCGCCGAGCAGGGCCTGCAGGAAGCTGAGAAGACTGCCACTACCGCAGAGGAGCGCCGGCAGATTCAGGAGGCGCGGCAGAGCCTGCGGGGTCAGCGGAAAGAAACGCGTGAAGAGGTGCAGATGCGCTTGGAAGAAGCACGGCGTGCGATGGAAGAAGCTCGACGCGAGGCTGAAGAAGATCGTCGGCAGGCGCAACTCGATGCCGAGCAGCGCCGCCGCGACAAAGAGCAGGAGCGCCGTGATGAAGAGCAGGCTCGCCGGGATGTAGAACAGGCGCGGCGCGACGAAGAAGCTGAAAAGCGCGAAGAGCTGGAAGATGCTCTGCTGACTTCGCTGGAAAAAGACGGCTTGCTTAAAGACCCCAACAATTACCAGCTAAAGCTGAGCGCCAACGAGCTGGTAGTTAATGGCAAGAAGCAGCCGGCGGCCATGTTGAAGAAATACCTAGGTATCTACGAAAATAAAACTGGCCGGAAGCTCACGGGCACGCATTCCTATAATAGCGTGCGTAATTCTACTGGATTGAACATCAGAGGAACGCTTTCATCCCGCTTCTCTGAGCGTCCGGAGCGGCCAGAAAGACCAGAGCGCCCGGAGCGCCCCGAACGTCCAGAGCGGGCTTTCTCCTACGGTACACCGCCCGTGGCACCAGTCCCGCCAGTACCACCTGTGCCACCAGTTCCGCCTGTACCACCAGTTCCGCCCATGCCGCCAACCTTCGATAGTGATGCTATCCGGGAGGAACTGCGCAAGGATGGCCTAATTGGGAAAAAGGATAAAGGCTATCAGTTTCAACTCAATAACAAAGGCCTGCTGGTGAACGGCAAAAAGCAGTCGGAGGCGCTGACGCAGAAGTATCGGGAGCTGCTGGATGCACCCGCCGATGCGACGGGTAAGAACTCCCGCAATATCCAGATTTCGGTAAGCGAATAAGCTAGGTCTGCTCAAAACCGGCTGCTTGCACAAGTGGCCGGTTTTTTTGTGCCTTTCACTTGACCTAGGCAACGGTTCAGACCTGCTTACCATCTATTCTCCAGCTTGCCACCAACTTGCCCTGGTTAAGCAACAAGGCAGCTTTTACCCACCCAACGTCTTGCCACTGCACCTTTCTACCCGCCCCACTCCGATGCGTTTTTGTCTTCTGCTGCTGAGCTGTTTATGGTTTGGCGTACTGACGGGCTACGCCCAAAAAGCCGCTACTCCGTCATCTGCGCCCAACCTAGCCCCCAAGCGCCAGCTAACGGCGTTGCGCATCACGCAGGCACCCAAATTGGATGGCGTGCTTAACGAAGCGGTATGGCGCGAGGCGCCCATTGCCACAAAATTCATCCAGAACCGGCCCAACCCCGGCCCGCCCGAGCAGCACCCCACCGAGGTGCGCGTGCTCTACGACGACGTGGCGCTGTACGTGGGCGCCGTGATGCACGACGTAGCACCCGATTCGATTTTCCGGGAGCTAGGTCAGCGCGATGACCTAGGTAACACGGACTTCTTTGCCATTTTCCTGGATACGTACCGCGACAAAATCAATGGCTACGGCTTCTTCATTACGCCCGGCGGCGTGCAGCTGGATGCACGCTACTCGCCCGCAGGCGGCGAAGATTTTGCCTGGAACGCTGTGTGGGAAAGCCAGACCACGCTGCAAGGCAACGATTGGGTGGCCGAGCTGCGGATTCCATATTCGGCCATTCGCTTCAGCGCGGCCGCCGAGCAGGTGTGGGGGCTGAACTTTATGCGGCAGCGCAAGAGCACCAACCAAGGCTTTTTCTGGAACGAAGTGAAGCCTGAAACCGACGGCTTCGTGAACCAGTGGGGCGAGCTGAGCGGTTTGCGCGACCTAAAGCCGCCCTTGCGCCTTTCACTCACGCCATACGTCTCCACGTACCTCAACCACTACCCATACCAGGAACAAGGCACTCGCAACACCAGCACCAGCTTCAACGGCGGCGCTGACCTGAAATACGGCATCAACGAAAGCTTTACGCTCGACGCCACGCTGGTGCCGGATTTTGGACAGGTGCAGAGTGATAATCAGGTCTTGAACCTGTCACCTTTCGAGGTGCAGTACCAGGAAAACCGGCAATTTTTCACCGAAGGCACCGAGCTGTTCAACAAAGGCAACCTGTTCTACTCGCGGCGGGTAGGCGCGCAGCCGATTGGCTTTTCAAACGTGGAAGACCAGTTGCGGCCGGAGGAGAAAGTAGTGAGCAACCCCGGCGTGACGCGCCTGCTGAACGCCACCAAAGTCTCGGGTCGCATGCAGAAGGGCCTAGGTATCGGCTTGTTCAACGCACTGTCGAACAACGTGTATGCTACCGTGCGCGACAGCATCACCGGCGCCGAGCGTAAGGTGCTGACGCAGCCGTTCAGCAACTACAACATCTTCGTGCTCGATCAGTCGCTGAAGAACAATTCTTACGTTTCGCTTATCAACACCAACGTCACGCGGGTAGGTAGCACCTACGACGCCAACGTGACTGGCGGCCTGTTTCGCTTTGCCGATAAGAAGAACGCCTACGCCGTGGATGGACAAGTGGTGTACTCGCGGCGGCGGGGGCAAAGCTTCGGCTCGGAAGCGCCCGTCGACAACCCGAGCGGCTACAAGTACAAGCTAGGTTTTGGCAAGATCAGCGGCAACTTCACCTGGAAGCTTAGCCAAGGCATCGAGTCGGACCACTACGACCCGAACGACCTAGGTATCCTGTTCGGCAACAACAACATCTCGCAGTCAATTGACTTCAACTACAACAAGTACAAGCCGTTCTGGAAGGTGAACAACATGTACACCTACTACGGCGTCAGTCAATCGTTGCTATACAAGCCGACCCGTTATCAGAACGTAACGGCGTACGCCGGTGGCAACACCACCTTCACCAAGAACTTCCTGACCCTTGGCACCGACCTCGACTACTCGCCCGCCACGCACGACTTCTACGAGCCGCGCACCGAGCCACTGGGGCGCTACTTCGTGCGGGTGCCGGCCAACTTCGGCGTCACCGTCTTTGCATCGTCTGACTACCGCAAGAAGCTAGCCTACGACGTGAACCTACGCACGCGCCGGCACGCCAACGACGGCAACCGCACCGGCCGCACCGGCTACGACATCAGCCTGAGTCCGCGCTACCGGGTGAGCAACCAACTCACGTTCCGCTACGATTTCAGTTGGGGAATACGCCGCAACCAAATCGGCTACGGCGGCGACCTAGATGGCGATGAGCCGCTGGATTCGGCTTTTATGAGTGCGCCGTTGCTAGGTCGGCGCCGCGTGGTGACAGTGACCAATACCGTGTCGGGCTCCTACACCTTCACCAACCGCATGTCGTTCACGATTCGTACGCGCCACTACGTGAGCAGCGTGCGCTACCGCGACTTCTTCAGCCTGGATGAGGCCGGCCACGAAACGCCCGCCGACTACCGCCGCAACCGCGACACGAGCTTCAACGCCTTCAACGTAGATGCGGTGTTCTCGTGGTGGTTTGCGCCCGGCTCGCAGATGAGCATTGTGTGGAAAAATGCCGGCTCCAGCTTTCTGGAAGCCAACGAAGCCACGCCGCTCTATTTCAATAACCTGAGCAACACGATGAACACGCCGCACAATAACTCGCTGTCGGTGAAGGTGCTGTATTACCTAGACTACTTAGCGGTGAAGCGCTTGCTGCCGGGCGCGAAAGGCTAGGAAAGCTAGGTTGAACTTGGTCGAACTAGGTTTGTTCATTAGCTGTGAGCTCGATCAGTAAGACGCTGATCTGCTGAGAAAAGCGCCGCAGGGCAGAACAAATTCTATGACGAAGAAGCATGTAGCAGTAGTGTTCTTACTGCTTATGGCTGCTGTGTGCAATGCGCAGCCGAGTACGGTCAATCTGGATAGCCTGCGTGTGCGGACGCGGCGAGCGATGCGCGCTAACGACCTTATAAAAGGAGCTAGCTTTTACCATCAGCAAGCGGAAGTCGAAAAATATCGGTCGGCGAAAGCCAACGCGCATTACAACGCCGCTTGCGCCTACGCCCGCGCCAATGCTCCCGAGCCGGCATTAGCGGAGCTGAAAGCCGCTCAAAAGCTAGGTTGGCACAACGTGGCGTTGGCGAAGGAAGATGCTGACTTAATCAACCTAAGACAGCTTCCGAAGTTCGATGCCATTCTGCGGCGCATGGCAAAAGTCGAAGCCAAACAGCGCAATCCACGCAAGGCAAAGCTCGTCACGAGCGACATTGATTTGTTCTGGAAAGCCTACGATGCAACGCTCAGGAATCCTGGGCTGAAGGAGGAAATCTACCAGGCCCAGTATTTCGATAAAGGCACGGTAGGTTTGCAGGACTACTATCTGAGTAAGATTCGGTCAACGCACTTGTTCGTGAAAAACCTCGACAGCAAGCGCGCCTTTTACCGGGCCATTCGAGCCAACACAAAGCAAGTGGCGGCCATGAAAAAGCAGATTCGGGCGAGCTTCATCAAGCTGAAGGAGCTGTATCCGCCCACGTGGTTTCCGAACGTATATTTTGTGATTGGGCGCTTCAATGCGGGCGGCACAGTTTCCGGCAACGGTATGCTGATCAGCGCAGATATGGAGGCGCGCTCGGCCAATACGCCACTCGGCGAGCTGACCTTGTGGGAACGGAACAACCTAGGTTCCTTGGATGAGCTGCCCGCCATTGTGGCCCACGAGCACATCCACATCATCCAGAAAAAGCCCAGGGGCCGCACCTTGCTCGAAGGTGCCATTCACGAAGGTATGGCCGACTTCCTGGCCGAGCTAGTCACGGGCAAGAACCCGAACGCTCGCCTAATGACCTACGGCAACCTGCACGAAAAAGAACTCTGGGCCGATTTCAAGCAGGAGATGACCGGCAACAGCTGGCGCAACTGGCTGGCTAACGGCGACCAGGAAACGGCCGAGCGCCCCGCCGACCTAGGGTACTTCATCGGCTACAAAATCTGCCAGGCGTATTATGAGGACATGCCTGATAAGAAACAGGCCATTGCTGATATGCTGAACCTTGCGGATTATTCGGCCTTTTTACAAAAGAGCCGCTACGAGGAAAAGCTAGCTTTGCGGTAGCATCCGCTTTACACGCTCATTTTATGGCTCAACACATCGGCCGCGTTACGCTCATCGTGCGCAATTATGACGAGGCAATTGCCTTCTACACGCAAAAGCTAGGTTTCGAACTGCTGGAAGATACCGACCTGGGTGGTGGCAAACGTTGGGTGGTAGTGGCGCCTGCTAGTGCAGCTACCGGCGTGCTCCTGGCGCAAGCCGCTGATGAGGCGCAGGCCGCGTACATCGGCAACCAGGGCGGTGGCCGGGTTTGGCTGTTTCTGCATACCGATGATTTCTGGAGCGACTACCACCGCATGAAAGCGCAAGGTGTGCGGTTTTTGGAAGAACCCAGGCAGGAAGTCTACGCGACCGTCGTCGTGTTTGAAGACCTGTACGGCAACAAGTGGGACTTGCTGGAACCAGCAAAAAGCTAGGTTGTAGCGCAAAGCGTAGGCTTCGCGCTACATGCTTAGTAGCTCACCTGCCGCGCCAAAAGCCGACTTCTGACCTTGTAGAACTTGTTGACGCACAATTGCTATTTGTGCCTGCACCTCTGGTCTGGCATAAAATTGCTCCTCTAAGCCGTGGCGAATGGCTTCGTGCAGCCAGTGCAGGTTCTGCGCTTGGCGCCGCTGCTGAAAGTAGCCGCTGGCTTGTGTTTGCTGCACGTATTGCTGCACCACGCCCCACACTTCCGGTACGCCCGCACCGCTCACGGCCGAGCTAGTCGTGACGACCGGCTGCCAGCCCGACTCGGTGGTGGGGAACAGATGTAGGGCATTCTGGTACTCGCGTCGGGCGCGCCGGGCAGCTAGCTCATTGCCGCCATCAGCTTTGGTGATGGTGATGGCATCGGCCATTTCCATGATGCCTTTCTTGATGCCTTGTAACTCGTCGCCGGCGCCGGCCAGCATCAGCAGCAGGAAGAAGTCGACCATGCCGTGCACGGCGGTTTCGCTCTGGCCCACGCCCACCGTTTCAATAAAGATGATGTCGTAGCCGGCTGCTTCGCACAGCAGCATGGCCTCGCGGGTGCTGCGCGTGACGCCGCCCAAAGAGCGCCCGGCTGGGGAAGGTCGGATATACGCCTGTGGGTGCGCCGCGAGCTGGCTCATGCGGGTTTTGTCGCCCAGGATGCTGCCACCGCTGCGCTGACTGCTCGGGTCGACGGCTAGCACGGCCAGGCGCTTCTGCTGCTCATTCACCAAAAACAGCCCGAGTGCCTCAATAAACGTGCTTTTGCCTACGCCCGGCACACCCGTGATGCCGACCCGCACTGAGTGCCCGGCGTGTGGCAGTACTCGGTCCAGAACGTGCTGCGTCAGGGTTTGGTCACTGAGTAAGGTGCTTTCTGCCAGCGTAATAGCTTGGCTAAGTACAATACGGTTGCCGGCCAGAATGCCATCAGCGTACTGGTCAGCGGTGAAGCGTTTGGCCAAGGAAAAGAGAAGTTGAGGAAGAAAGTAAACGGAAGAAGCGCCCTAAGGGTAAAGCGCAAGCAATAGAAACACAGGTGAAGCGTTGACTGGTCATTATTGCATAGTGCTATTTATTCTAGGCTTTTCAATAAATTGTTTGCGCAGGTACTCTACCTTTACCACTAGTCGCGCGAGGCGAAACGGATAAAAGTAGCAGATTACCTACGTTTCCTGGTGCACCTGGTATTCCGAACCCACCTAACCTTCTATGACCAAAAAATCTACGCTATTGTTGGCTGCCTTGTGGGTGGCTTTGCCGTTTACCTTGCGCGCCCAGAATGAGCTAAGCAACTTCACCGCCACAGGGCGCGGGGGCGTTATCAATACCTTTGCCACCGATTATCAGGTTATTGGCATCAACCCGGCAAACCTAGGTCGGGCCGGCGGAGCCAAGGTTGCCTTCACGATTGGGGAGTTTGGGGTGGGCGCCAGCTCGCAGTCGCTCACGCGGGAGCAGCTCAAGCGCTTCATCTCCGACCGCGACCAGGAGCTAACCCAATCCGAAAAGCAGGGGCTGGCCCGTTCCTTTACGTCGGATAATGCCTTGAACGTGAATGCGGCCGCTACCACGCTCGGGCTGGCCGTGCAGCTGCCCGTGATAGGGGGCATTGCCATCAGCAACCGACAACGGGTAGTAGGGCACGTGGCGCTGAACAGAAACGCGGCGGAGCTGCTGTTCCTGGGTCGCGACGCGCCCATCTACGCCAACTACGACCCGAACAGCGGGCAAGTGCCGCTCATCTCGGAGGTGCTGTCGGGGTCGGAAGTGCAGGCTTCGTTTCTGAACGAGTACAACATTTCCTGGGGCAAGCGCCTCCTGGATTTGCCTTTCCTACAGCTCTCGGGTGGGGTGGGCTACCGCTACGTACAGGGCTTTGGCGTGCTGGATATTCGCATCAAACCTGGCGACTTAAGGGCATATAGCTCATTGTCGCCGGTGTTTGATATTGACTACAGCAGCATCGTGGCCGGCAACCCCAACTTCAACGCGCAAGTGAACGGCGGGCTGGAAAAAACCGGCAAAGGCCACGGCTTCGACCTAGGTCTGGCGGCCGAAGTCGGCAAGATGGTCCGCGTGGGTGTGTCCGTCACCGACATCGGCCACATGACCTGGGAAGGCAACCTCATATCGGCCAACGATCAGAAGCTGAAGCGGCTCAACTCGGCCGGAGTCGGGACCTACAACTTCTTCAAGGAAGCTTCCGAAATTCTCGCTTCGGGCACCGACAGCTTGTTTCAGTACCAGGCCGGGCAGTCGCGTCAGGCGAACATGCCCACCAAGCTGCGCGCCGGTGTGGGCCTGCGCATCAGCGAGTTTCTCGAAACCGGCCTCGATGTAACGCTGCCGCTGAATAACGTGGCCGGCAACATCATCTCGCCCTTCGTGGGAGCCGGCGTGGATTATAGGCCGGTCCGTTGGGTGCGGCTCAGCAGTGGCGTATCGGCCGGCGCCGGCTACCGGGTGAGCATTCCGTTCGGCATCACCTTCGTGAGCAAAGTATACGAAGCCGGCATCAGCACCCGCGACGTGCCGGGCTTGCTGACTTCCAAGAACCCGTATCTGTCCGCGGCGGCAGGTTTTCTGCGGTTTCGGTTTGGGAAAGCGGATTGACGGGAAGACGCGCTAGGCAGAATTTATCTTAATCGTTGTCATCCTGACGCAGAAAGGACCTTATTACGCCAGAACAACAAGCGTAATAAGGTCCTTTCTGCGTCAGGATGACAACAGGTTTTTTAGGCTAATACTATTGCTGAAAAGCTAGCTATTGCGGACTCAACAGGAAAATCGGCAGACCTAGCTTGCTGCGGCGGCCACCTAGGTGTAGGCCGTCATCGAGGTAGTTGCAGGCCTTGCCGGCGGCGTTCGGGTTCTGAATGACACCTAGGTACGGGTTGTCTTCGCGGGCCACGTAGATTTTGCCATCGGGCGCCCGCTGGAGGCTACCGACTTTGCGGTTGGCGGAGTTGCCGATGGCCGTCACTTTGCCGCTGGCCAGGTCGAACTGCCAGACCTGGGCGTTGCCGCCGCCGGTGCCGTTACTGGTGCCGTAGAGCTTGCTGCCGTCGGGCGAGAACTCCACGCCGTAGGCTTCCTCGTAAGGCCCGAAAGAGCGCGGCTTGCTCACCTGGCCCGTGTGCCGATCGAAGTTGAATACCTCAAACTTGTTGCTTTCCCGCCACAGGGCGCTGGCGAGCTTGGTACCATCGGGCGAGAACTTGAGGCAGCCAATGGCGTTGCGGCCGGGGCCGGCGTTCATGCTGCCCACGTTGCTCATGATGGGTTTGCCGGCCACGCCATCGGCCGTCACGAGGTACGACACGAAAGCGTTGGAGTTCCAGCGGTGCGCCACCACCCACACGTCGCGGCCGTTCTGGTGGCGCACGGCCGCTAGCTTTTCGGCCACGGGTGTGATAAGCAGTAAGTTGGCACGAGGCACGTCGCCGAGGCCATTGTCGCGGGTCATATCCACCACCGAGTAGCGCAGGCCATTCACGCCGCCCTGCGGCGCCGTCGTGAACACATAAAACACGTTGCCGCTGCCAGGGTCGGGCACGATGAGGGCGCTTTGGGTGCTAGAGCCGCTGCCCATCAGCTTGCGGCCGTTGGGCATCACCTGGTGCTGGCGATTGAAGACGTTTTCGCCGTTGGTGTAGAACAGCAGCTGACCTTTGCTGTTGGTGGCCACGGCGGAGCCTTCGTAGGTCGTCATCTTGCTGTCGAGCAGGGGAGTAGGTTGGGCGTCGGCAAAGGAGACGCCCGCTTGCTGCCCGAAATACCAGATGGATTGTTCGCGCTGGGCATAAGCGCCAAAGCTAGGTAAGCTCAGCAGGAGCGCTAGCAGAAAACGATAGAACATGGAGGAGAGAGGATTCGTTATCGGGTAAACTAACGAAATATCAGCGTGCCCTGAGATACGGATGATCCGAAGATTTTACCTGCCGCCCACGATCAATCATCGGAAAACGGATGATCACCCAGAATAGCGAGTAAATGACGCTGCTGGCGTTCGGACCATTGCGCGCTCAGGTGCCCCAGCAGAAGCAACTGGTGCTGAAACAGCAGGCGCCGGAAATCCTGGCCCGGTACGCGGTGCGCTACTTCGTAGGTGCCAGCCATTGTGAACGTGACGCCCTCAAACACCCAGTACAGCAGTTCATCGAGGTCCTGCGTGGTGCGTCGTTCGAGTTCCTGACCGCGTTCTACCACCACGAAGTGCATTCCGGCTGCATTTACTTCCAGGTGCGGCCGGGCAAAATCCTCGCTGCGGCCATACGTCGGTAGCAGGTGCGCGGGCGCCTGAATGTGCTCCGCAATGGCTTCGATCCAGGTTTGTAGCGTGGCTAAGCTGTAGATAATGCTCATTTGGCGCGCAAGCTAGGCTTAAATAGCCCACTCGCTTGCCAACAAACGCGGAATCAGGGGGAGCACAATGCGGTAGCTGGCGCCCCAGAGCCGGTGCTCGCCAACCCGGAAAAACGGAAAGCGGACGTAGGCATTCTGGCTAGGTATCCAGAAGTCTTCCTCGGTGTGCGTGGCTGGGTCGGCGAGGTGGCGCACGCTCACTTCGAGCACCTCCGCAATTTCGTGCTCCATGGGTTGCCACGCAGCGGGCGGCACAATGCGACCCAAGAAAGGAGTAATCAGAAAGTTGCTGACGTAGGTCGGGATAGGCGGCAAGGTAGCTAGCACCTGCACGGCACTCGCGGGCAGCCCAATTTCTTCCTGCGTTTCGCGCAGTGCCGTATCGACCAGGGACGCGTCGGTAGACTCAGGTTTGCCGCCCGGGAAAGCTAGCTGCCCGCCGTGCACGCCGAAGTCGCCGCGGCGCACCAGCACCAGGCGCAGCTCGCCGGCCGCATCGCGGTAGACGGGAACAAGCACGGCGGCCTGAAAAAGCGGAGCAGCGGAAAAGCGCATTGTTGGGAGCGTTGGATGGTAATGAATGGAGTGCGAAGCGTCTGCCTCGCTTGCTGTTGAACGACGGGTACCTAGGTTGGTTAAGCGCGTCGTTCTGCGTTGCAGCAAGGAACAAGCAACTAAAAGGACTGTTCGGGCGGCCTGGGGAAAAGCCGGTTCATTGCCGGGAATCGACGGACCTATACAGCCATGGCAGCCCTTATTGAACCACGTAGCAGCCTGCCGGATCGACCGTTACTTCCGGCAACGTATGGTGCTGCTCGAAGTAGTTGTAGCCCAGCTTCAGGCTTCGCCAAAAGGCACTATGTCGGCTTTGCTGGTGGGTCAGTAGGTTTTCTTCACTCAGCGCAAAAGGGAAAATATGCACGGGTATACTCTGCTGTCCGGCTGTACGGGCTTCCACGGCCAGCACGTAGGCTTCCCGGATCAGGGCATCGGTGATGGGCAGGCAGCCAATTGTCACATTGGAGCCGTGAATGAAAATATCCTGGCCAGGTTGCGCGCTGCCCAGCAGCCGATCGGAGGCATTAGGATAATTCAGGCCCAATGATAAGTGGTACAAGCTCTTGGGGTTGAACCGATCAAGCTCGTAGAAGCCTTCCGGCACTTGCCCGTCGCCGGCCGCCCGCTTCGGACCTAGGGTGCCCGAGGTGCCCGCAATCGGGTAGGTACGCAACAGCTGAAAAGTTCCCAGGCTCCGGTTGCGGCCCCATACTTCCAGCCGACGCCCGATTTTGAAAGCGCGGAAGAAGATTTCGAGCTGGTGCGGATCGATGTTGCGGCTCCAGAGCAAGTGCCGCAACGGCTCCCAGGTAGCCGCATACGCCGCCTGCACCCGCGGATTCATAAGCTGCTGGTCCCGAAAGCTAGGTGCATCCGGCGGCACATGGCGCGCAATCAACAAGAGGATAGCCGTGAGAAGCAAACGCATAAAAAAGCCAGCCTGCTTGTCGAGCTAGCAAGCGCTGGCTAGCTGAGGGCTGGTGTGGAAGCAGAACGATTAGATCCTTTATATAAGTATATTAATGATATAATATAAATAGACTGGCCAGACTAGCGACTTGACAGGAAGCTCCAACGAGGAATTTGCAGGGTTAATAGAGAAAACATAATACATTGTCTAATTACTATGTGTTTCTACTGTCGAGTTCGTTCCTTTGTAGCATGAAAGCCAAATAGAATTGAATTTCTGACTTTCCTGATCCCATTTCCTGTCCTTTTCTACCTATTATGCACGTTTGCTTTACTCGAATTACTGCATTCTTCCTGCTTCTTTTTGTGTTGCTGACCAATAGCGCTGCGCTAGCTGGTACGCCTTTTACCAAGGCGCTGCTGCACGGTCGCACCTATGCGCACCGGCCGTACTACAAGCCCTATCATAAGCACCACGGCTTGTTCGGCCGCCGCTAGACGTTTTCGGCCCCGCGCCCCGGCCCGTGTTGCAGCGACTGCCATCGTTGCGACACGGGTTTTCTTTTGGGCTTACCACGCTATAAATCAGCTACTTTTCAGTGCCGGCTTGTCCTGGTTTGGCGCTAACCTGTTTTTGCCGGAGCTTTTCAGCCGTGCGCTTCTACGCCAGAAAATACAGCAACGCCGCCACCAGGGCGCCGGTCAGGGTGTTGAGGAAGTTGACGGCATCGTTCGAAAGGTACTGCTGCCGCTCCAGCGTTGCACCCAGCACCGAATCCAGCAGATTGCCGACGGTGCCCGCCACCAGCACCCACCCGATTGCCGTGCTCCACCCGAAGCCCAGGCTGTAGATAACGGCAATCAGGAGGCTGCCCGCCAGCCCAAGCAACGTGCCTTCGGCGCTGACAACGCCGTTGAGGCCACGCGCATCACGCCTCAGAGTCAGGATGTTATAATACCGCCGGCCATATATGTTTCCTAGCTCGGAGGCCAGCGTATCGGCGGTAGCCGCGGCAAAGCTACCGGCAATCATCAGTTGGAGTACGGGGGCAAAGCTAGGTTGTAACCAGCTCAGCAAACCCAGCATACCAGCCACACCGCCGTTGGCCAGCGCCTGGCTGGTCGTACGACGGCCTTTGTTTTCTTCCGCCAAGCCAGCGCTGCGTTTCTCTTCCACGCGCCAGCCCGAGGCCGCCGAGCCAAGCAGGAAAAAAGCACCCAGCATCGCCAGGCCTGTAAAGCCGGCGCCCAGGAAAAGCAGCCCGCCCAGCACGCCACCGATGCAGGCACCGGCCGCTGTGAGCTTGCCGGCCCGCACACTATAGAGCATGCCCAGACCCAGGATCAGGGCTACTGCGCCAACATGTAGGAGGTTGTTCATCTGGCTAGCGTGCTCGGCTGGAAAACAGAAGGTGTTGCCTAGGCTACGTCGGAAATAACAACCTGCGTTTTTTCCAGAACAGCAATGGGCAAGCGCGTGTGCAGGAGCAGCGTAGAAATGGGCTCTGGAATATCCTTGATCGTAAGCGGATTAACGGGCCGTGCTACTAAATGGTACTTTGAATCCAGATGCTTGTTCAACAACGTCTTATCGAAGGAGAAAAGCCCGCGGCGAGCGTAGCGAACCGCGTTCTGGTAGTTGCGGCCGCTCTTTTCAGCGTTGGCTTCCACCTGCACCAGCGCCGCCGAGGCCGTGTCGGGCAGCGCCAGAAAGTACTGGTGCAGGTGCAGCAGCGTCTCCTGGGAAGAAGCCACCGACTCGGGCAGCACCCCGCCGCCGGAGGAAAAGTGCACCACATATCCGGCGCCGTCGACGGCAAACCACTCGATGTCAGAATCTTCTTGTTCTAGTTCGTCGATGCGCATAAAGAGAGGATTAGTAACGGGCGATTAGACGTAGTTTCAAAGCTAGGTGGTTTGTGCCCAACTCATACGCAACTATTGGTAAGCGCGGATGGGCTGAACAATCTTCAGTTTTTCTTATACTTGCAGCCAGGTAAGCCAAGAAGTACTCCAATGGAAATCCGCTGAGTTGCCCCGATGATTGCGTGCCAGCACACGTTCTGCCGAAGCAGAAAGGCCTGGTAACCAATTTATCCACTCGTTCATCACGCAGTAATTACGCGCGGCGACCAAACTCAGCTTTTATGTAATCCAGTTGTCGGCAGCGCCGCGGGAGCATACTTCAGGTGCCGTCTTTCCTGGACAGCACCAGCCAGGGCGCCTCACAGATGCCGGCAGGCCGGCTAACCAATACCCGAACGGTAGCGCACTGAACCAAGCCAAGCAATTCGCTCCGGCGGCTCTGTCCGGCTCGTGTTGCACCTAGGGTACTGTTTGCCCGCCAAATCAAGCGCGTCAAGTGTGTTGCTTCGCCGCATCATTTCCGGTCTTCAACCTAGCTTTTCTGCTTATTGCGCGAGCTAGGGGTATTCCATTCCTTACTTTTTACGCCTTACGCTATGAGTATCGTAGTGAACGCGCTTTCCTATAGGCACCCCGATGGCGAGGTGCTGTTTCAAAACCTGCATCTGGTTGTTGCTCGGGGGGGCAAAGCCTCGTTGGTAGGTCACAATGGCGCGGGTAAATCGACTTTACTGCAAATCATTGCCGGGCGCATTCCGCCATCCGTTGGCGAGGTGGCGCTGGAGGAAAAACCGTATTACGTGCCCCAGCACCTAGGTCAGTACGACGATTGCTCGGTAGCGCAGGTATTGGGAATCGACCAGAAGCTAGGGGCTTTGCAGGCTATTCTGGCCGGCGATGCGGCCCCCGAGTACTTCGCCCAACTCGATGATGATTGGGAAATCGAGGAGCGCGCGCAAGCCGCCATGGCGTTTTGGCACTTGCAGCACCTCGACCTAGGTCAGCCCATGCACGCGCTGAGCGGCGGGGAGAAAACCAAAGCGTTTCTGGCTGGTGCGCTCATTCACGCGCCCGGCATCATCCTGCTCGATGAGCCCTCCAACCACCTCGACGCCGAAAGTCGCCGTCTGCTTTATGATTTCATTCAACGCAGCAAAGCCACAGTGCTGGTCGTGAGCCACGACCGGACCCTGCTGAACCTGGTTGACCTAACATTGGAACTCACCAAAACCGCCGTGGAAGCCTACGGCGGCAATTATGACTTCTACAAAGAGCAGAAGGAAACGAAGCTCGCTGCCTTGCAGGCCCAACTCGACGATAAAGAGAAAACCCTCCACCAAGCGCAACAAAAAGCCCGCGACGTCGCTGAGCAACGACACAAGCAAGAAGCCCGAGGCAAAGCGCAAGGGCTGAAAAAAGCCTTGCCGCGCATCGTAGCCGGTCACCTTAAGCGCCAAGCCGAACAAAGCTCAGCGCAGATGAAAGAGGCGCAAAGCGAGAAAATTAACGGTATTGCCAGCGACCTGAAGCAGATCCGGACGCAGATCCAGGAGCAGAAAACTCTCAAAATAGACCTGAGCCAATCGCACTTGCACCGCGGGAAAATACTGGTGGAATCCAGGTCCATCAACTTCGCCTATGGCGAGCAGCAGCTGTGGCAAAGCCCGTTAACATTTCAGGTACGCTCCGGCGATAGAGTGCGAATAACGGGCAACAACGGCGTGGGCAAAACAACGCTGCTGAAAATCATGACCGGTAGTTTGCCGCCATCGGTGGGGGAGGTGTTCGTCGCTGATTTCGAGTACTTCTACATCGATCAGGATTATTCGATAATCGAGAACCAGCTTTCGGTTTTTGAGCAGCTTCAGAAGTTTAACTCGCGCCAACTGCTGGAGCATGAGCTAAAAACCGTGTTGCACTATCATCAGTTTCCGCGGGAAAGCTGGGACCGGAAATGCGCCAGCCTGAGCGGTGGGGAGAAGATGAAGCTGATTCTCTGCTGCCTCACGGTGAGCAACAACGCACCCGACGTGCTCGTCCTCGACGAGCCGACGAACAACCTGGATGTGCGCAGCCAAGACGTGCTGACGCAGTCAGTAAAAGACTTCGGCGGCTCGGTGCTGCTGATTTCGCACGATCAGTATTTTGTGGATGAGATTGGAGTTGACGTTACTATTAATTTTTCTTAGAAGCCATATTCGCTCGCTAACCTTCACCAAGTAAGAAGGCTGCTGTCATTCTTAATAATCTTCTATGCTCACGATTAAGGATTTCTTTGCGCTCGACGATCTTGTAAATAATAAATGGGGTCGTAAGGCTTATCAGCATGTTGACTACTGCGGCCTTGAACCCATTATGCCGCCAGAAAATTATTCCTACTTCTGCACGCCAGTCAATACCATAAGTTTTGCACGTACCGGTGGTAATGGAGTTCACTTTGGCATTTTGAATGGTGTAGGAGAAGAAGCTTGTGGACCTGTCATTATGACTGTGCCTATGGCTTCTGTTAACAACATCGTTGTGGCTGAAACATTGGAAGAGTTCCTTGGTATAGGTTGCCGCAACGGCTGGTTTGTGTTAGAACAACTTGCTTACAATGCCTCAGAAGCGTTAGCGTATTATGCTAGCCAGGATGAAGATTTATCCGAAGAGGAGCAAAGTTTCTTGAGCCTAGTACGTTCCGAACTGCAAGTTGAGTATGTCCCCCTTTTGGCTGAACGGTTAGCATATCTTAAACATCAATTTTTACCGCAGTTGCAGGTAAAACCAATTGAATGAGTGCCTAGGTTGATAGCTAATTCATTCCTCTGGTTCCGTATGGGGCCCGCCACCTTCCCTCCTCTACTATGATCAGGTTCCTGTCCTCGTTCCTCCTGCTGGTCTTTCTATCCCTCGGCTTCGGCGCTTTCAAACCTAGGCCAGTGGTGTTAGGAGTGGTGAAAACCCGCAGCGGACCCGTATCAGGTGGCCAGAATAAAGCGGGCGATGTGGCCTATTACAAAGGCATTCCCTTTGCCGCGCCGCCGGTGGGCAACTTGCGTTGGAAAGCCCCGCAACCGGTGAAACCCTGGTCTGCGGTGCGGGCGTGCCTGGCGTATGGACCTAGCCCCGTGCAAGCGGCGCCCGCACCGTTCAGCATGTGGAGCGCGGAGTTCCTGATTCCGGCCGCGCCCATTAGCGAAGATTGTCTGTACCTGAACGTGTGGACCGGGGCTAGCTCAGCGACTGAGCGGAGGCCGGTGCTGGTGTGGATCTACGGGGGCGGGTTCACGAGTGGCGGCAGCGCCGTACCCATCTACGACGGCGAGGCCCTCGCTCAAAAAGGAGTCGTGTTCGTCAGCCTCAATTACCGGGTCGGACCCCTTGGCTTTCTGGCGCACCCGGAGCTAACGAAAGAATCCGAGAACCACGCTTCCGGCAACTACGGCTTGCTCGACCAGCTAGCGGCTCTGCGCTGGGTGCAGCAAAACATTGCCGCGTTCGGCGGTGACCCTACCAACGTGACCATTGCCGGGCAATCGGCGGGCTCGATGAGCGTCAATTGTCTGGTGGCTTCGCCCTTGGCCAAAGGGTTGTTCACCAAAGCCATTGCCGAGAGTGGGGCTGGGTTTTCGCGCCCGTACCCCACGCTGGCCCAAGCCGAGCAGGAGGGCGTGCGCTACGGCCAAGAGCTGAAAGCGCCGACGCTAGCGGAACTGCGCCAGCTGCCGGCCACCGCCTTCGTGCAGAAAATGCCTAGCCTGCGCGGACCCATCACCGATGGCTACGTGCTGCCTGCTTCCATCCCCGAGCTGTTTGCGGCGGGGAAGGCCAACCCCGTAACCCTGCTCACCGGCTGGAACGAAAACGAAGGCTTACTGGCCGGCCCCCTGAAGAACGCCGCCGATTTCCGGCAGCAGGCCGAGCAGCAATACGGCGCCCAGGCCAGCACCTTCCTGCGCTTCTTCCCGGCCCACGACGATGCCGAAGCGGAAGTTTCCCAGCAGAACCTAGGGCGTGATATCATCTTTGGCGTCCCGAATTATACCTGGGCCAACGTGCAAAGCCAGACCCTGCGCCGCCCCGTGTACGTGTACCGTTTCGCGCGCAAAGTGCCGGCTACCGGCCAATACGTGAAGTACGGGGCGTTTCATACCGGGGAAGTGCCCTATACCTACCACAACCTGCGCTTCGTGGACCGCCCCTGGGAGCCCGGCGATGAGAAGCTAGCCAATACCATGACGGCCTATTGGGTAAACTTCGCCCGCACCGGCAATCCCAATAGCGCCGGCCTACCCAAGTGGCCCGCTTACCAAACCGCCGATAAACAAGTCATGGTGCTGGACCTGAACCCGGCCGCGCACCCCTTACCCGATCAAGCTAGCCTGGACTTCTTGGCTACCCAAGCTGGTAAGAAATAATAAGTCGAGTAAAGCTATCGTCTGCCTTCTGCTCGGCCGGATTACAAATCCGGCCGAGCAGAAGGCAGAGCTAACAACTCTTGCTGTATTGATCTTAGTTGAAAGTTTGTTAAACTTTTTTCTTTATTGTTTTCAAAGTAGTGTGTAAATACTTTATCAAGGTTTTTAAAAAATAGTTCTTCTTCAGAAGTGTCAAATGAATACGCTGGATTTTTATACTTAATTTTCAGAAATATTTTAAATTTTTCTAAATCATTAAATGGCTGGCTTCTCAGTGCTTCGAATATCTCATCTGGGTTAGCTTCAATGAATATTGGTATCGATATATAGTCCCCGTTTACTGTATTAGCTTCTTCGTAGAACTCTTTTCTATTGTTTATGAAAAGATCTACAATTGCTCTTCTTTTTTCCAGTGCTTCTTGCTTCATTAATGATTCGTTCTTCTCTATTGCATATTTGGAAATTTCTTTGAGTTTAGTATAATTATCGTTGCTTTCTGGGATCTGTAATTGAAATGAAAGTGATGGCTGGTATTTTAAATATTTATTGTTGTCTATGCCTTCTATTAGTTTTTTGGTTAAATCATCTAAATCTAATTCTAAGAGATTGTCAAATCTCGTTACAAAGTGAAAAACTTTGAAAAGCCCTAGAATATCATACTTGCCTAATTGTGCAAACTGTACTATTTTATTTGTTTTATTAATATAATCTTGGTTGGTTAATGCATCAAGGTTTATGTACTCGAGCTGATTTAGTACTAAATGAGGATCTTCTACTTCTCCTGGCTGCGGAAAAAGTTTTTCTATATCTTTTATTAATTCACTTTCGTGAAGATTGATAGATAATGTTATATAGTTAAATATACTTTCGATAAAGACAAAAGATGCCTGGTTGCTATAGAATTTGGATAGAAACTTTTCTCTCTTGCTTTTCGAGCTTTTTGTAGTACTTGTGTTTTTTGCATCACCTAAATAAAATTTCGATAGATCAAGAATGGGCCTCGTTGAAAGAACGTCTTTATCGTTTTTCGATATCTTTCTCTTGCTGAATTGAATTGATAAAGCTAATGTGAATGTAATAATAGAATCTAATTGTTGTTGATGATTTGTGCTAATAAAGTCTACATTTTTTAATGTTGTAAATACTTGATGGAGTTTGTCTATTGCAGTTATTATAATTCTTAAGTTGTCGTTTGTATGCTTTAGTGTGTTTAATATATGTGATTTATTTTTAAGCAAAAAATCGCCGTATGTATTTGTATCTGTTGAATACAGATCACTTATTAATGAATCGTACGATTCTATAATAGGTTGACTGAAGTCTAATGTTACTCCAATGGTTTTCTCTTTTATCTTATTATAATCATCTTGTGTTATTTCACCTTCGTTTGACAAGATAATTACCTTTGTATTATTGTTTTCTGTCAAAGAATTTATATAACCAATAATTTGGTTTATAGATAATCCATCCGACTTCCTCTCTATGTCATCAAAGCATATAACCGTTCTCTCGTATCTGATCAATGAGTTTTTATCAAATTCTACCGTGTCAGGTAAATATTCTTTAATGTCTACTTCCGTTTTGTTCTTTATATATCCTCTAACTGCCGAGAATAGTAGCTTTCCGCCCGTTTTAATAGTTTTGCTTTCAAGATAAGGTAATAGCTCTGTGCTTATTTCTGATTCTAGAGCTTCTATGCTATTAATTCCAAATAATGATATTCTTATCGGAATAAAAGTGGTTTGGCTATCAGCAACTTTTTTCTCCCTTATCAGCTTGACTAAAGTGTTTTCATAGAAGTAAGTTTTGCCGCTGCCCCATTTGCCAGTAATTAACACTGCATATTTAGTGTTAGATGACAAATATTTGTCAACTGCTTCAGTTATGTGATTGAGATTTGGCATAAGTATTTTGCTGATTTAGATTGAAATAACTACAGTTTTCCCAAAATCTCTTGCGCTGCCACGGCAATAACCGTCCCTGGCCCGTACACGCCGACCACGCCGGCATCATACAAGAACTGGTAGTCCTGCGCAGGAATGACGCCGCCGGCAATAACGAGAATATCTTCGCGACCTAGCTTGGCTAGCTCCGCAATGAGCTGGGGGATTAGTGTTTTGTGACCGGCGGCTAGGCTGCTCACGCCCACTATGTGCACGTCGTTTTCGGCCGCTTGGCGGGCTACTTCGTCGGGGGTTTGAAAGAGGGGCGCGATGTCCACGTCGAAGCCCACGTCGGCGAAGGAGGTGGCAATGATTTTGGAGCCGCGGTCGTGGCCGTCCTGGCCCATCTTGGCCACCATCATGCGGGGGCGGCGGCCTTCCTTCTGGGCAAACTCGTCGGCCATCTGGCGGGCGCGGTTGAACTGCTCGTCGTAGTCCATTTCGGAAGAGTACACGCCCGACACGGCGCGGATAGTAGCTTGGTGACGACCGTATATCTTTTCGAGCGCATCCGAGATTTCACCTAGGGTCGCGCGCAGGCGGGCGGCGTTTACGGCTAGCGCCAGCAGGTTTTCCTGGCCCGAGCGCGCCGCGTCGGTGAGGGCGTCGAGGGCGCGTTGCACGGCGGCACTGTCGCGCTCCGAGCGGGTTTTGTTCAAGCGAGCTATCTGCGACTCGCGCACGGCAGCGTTGTCGATGTCGAGGATTTCGATGTCGGTCTTCTCGTTGACCTGGTACTTGTTCACGCCCACAATCACCTCCTTGCCCGAATCAATGCGCGCTTGCTTGCGGGCAGCGGCTTCCTCGATGCGCAGCTTCGGCAAACCCGTTTCGATGGCTTTGGCCATGCCCCCTAGCTCTTCCACTTCCTGAATGAGCGCCCAGGCCTTGTCGGCTAGCTCGTGGGTCAGGCGCTCCACGTAGTAAGAGCCGCCCCAGGGGTCCACCACGCGGGTAATGTCGGTTTCGTGCTGGAGGTAGAGCTGGGTGTTGCGGGCAATTCGGGCCGAGAAGTCGGTGGGCAGAGCAATGGCTTCGTCGAGGGCGTTGGTATGCAGGCTCTGGGTGCCACCGAGCACGGCGGCCAGCGCCTCCACGCAAGTGCGCGTCACGTTGTTGAACGGGTCCTGCTCGGTGAGCGAGTAGCCCGAGGTCTGACAGTGCGTACGCAGCGCCAGCGACTTCGGGTTTTCGGCCCCAAACTGCTTGATGAGCTTGGCCCACAAGAGCCGCCCGGCGCGCAGCTTGGCAATTTCCATGAAGTGGTTCATGCCGATGGCCCAGAAAAACGACAGGCGCGGTGCAAACTGGTCGATGGTCATGCCCGCTTTCAGGCCGGCGCGCACGTACTCCACGCCGTCGGCTAGGGTGTAGGCTAGCTCCAGGTCGGCGGTGGCGCCGGCCTCCTGCATGTGGTAGCCCGAGATACTGATGGAGTTGAAGCGCGGCATCTGCTGGGCCGTATAGGCGAAGATGTCGGCAATGATGCGCATCGACTGCTCGGGCGGGTAGATGTAGGTATTGCGCACCATGAACTCCTTCAGAATGTCGTTCTGAATGGTGCCCGTGAGCTTTTCTGGCGTCACGCCCTGTTCCTCGGCCGCCACAATGTAGAAGGCCATAATCGGCAGCACCGCCCCGTTCATCGTCATCGAAACCGACATTTGATCCAGCGGAATCTGGTCGAAGAGCAGCTTCATGTCCTCCACCGAGTCGATGGCTACGCCCGCCTTGCCCACGTCGCCGACTACCCGAGGGTGGTCGGAGTCGTAGCCGCGGTGGGTAGCTAGGTCGAAAGCCACGGACAGCCCTTTCTGCCCACCGGCTAGGTTGCGGCGGTAGAAAGCGTTCGATTCCTCGGCCGTGCTGAAGCCCGCGTATTGGCGGATGGTCCACGGGTTCTGCACGTACATGGTGCTATAAGGCCCGCGCAGGAACGGCGCTTGGCCCGCCCCAAAACCTAGGTGGTCAAGGCCAGCCACGTCGTCGGCGGTGTAGTAGCTTTTCACCGCAATGCCTTCGGGCGTGGTGGTCTGTGTCGAGCTAGCCGCCGGCGACGGAAGCGAAGCCGCATTATATGGTATCTGAGAGAAGTCAGGCTTCATGGGTGGAGTGGTTTGTCCTCCTGAGTGCAGCGCAGCGGAGCGAAGGATGACAGATGGTAGTTTACTTACCTTGCAAACGCGCTAGCACTTCTTCAGTGCTGTAGCCGTTCACGGTGAATTCCTGAAAGCCGAAAAATTGCACGGCTTCCTGCAGGGTGGCTAGGTCGGCACTTAGTAAGGTAGGAGCCGCGAAAGAAGGATCTTCCGGATCGACGCGGCAGATGGTGCGGGCAAAGGCGTTGAACTGTTCGGGCGTGGCATACATCAGGGTCGCTTCTTCCGGCGAAGAAAACAGCACCGACAGCGTGCCCACCGGATGCGCCGCAGCTAGCTCCGGCCGCTCTTCTTTGGGAAGCGTACGCATGAACGACTCCATGATATGCTGATTGGTATGGGGCCCGAGCAGCACTACGGCTGCCCGCTTCCGCCTTCGCTCCCGGCGCTGAAAGTGCATAACCGTAGCCAAGCGCAACACTTCGGACGGGTACGTGGCACGAGTCGTATCGAATTCCTTACTGCGCAGCAGTCGTTTCGGATTGAAGCTGAATTGCTCCTGCGCGTTCTGAAAGCGGTTGGTGCCCACTACTACTTGCTCACCGGCGGCAATGCGTCGAAACTGAGCCTGGGCAGCCTCGTGCAGCTCCTGCACCACTAGGCGCGTAGCAGAGGGTAGTCCACCGGCAGCCTGGATGCGTTGGAACAACGACCAGGCTTCGCGAGCTAGCTCATCGGTAAGCGTTTCAAGGTAGTAAGAGCCCGCCGCCGGATCAGCCACGCGGTTCAGGCCAGATTCTTCCCGAAGAATAATGGGTAGGTTGCGGGCAATGCGCGCCGAGAATTCATTGGGCGCCTCATACAAACTATCGAAGGTGCCAACGCTCACGGCATCGGCGCCGCCCAGCACGGCGGCCATCGTCTCGGTCGTTACCCGCAACAGGTTAGTGTGCGAGTCGAGCGTCGTTTTTGACCAGCTGGCGGTGCTGGCGAAAATCGTCAGCGAGGCTGCGCCGGCTGGGGGCAATTGGTAGGCGTGGAGCAAGGTTGCCCACAAGCGCCGGAGCGCCCGCAGCTTGGTTAGCTCGATGAAGTAGCTAGGGTTGATGGCAACGTGCACCTGCATCGTAGCGGCCACATCCACGACGGAAAGCTCCGCATCTGACAGTTCGCTCAGGTACGCGGCGGCTGTGCTGAGGGCAAAGGCAAGCTGCTGCGTAGCCGTCGCGCCGCAATTACCGAAGTTGTCGATGTGGAGTGATAAGCCCCGAAACTGAGGCATCGCGCGCGTCAGCCGGAGCACTTGGCGCAACTCGCTTAGCTGGCTAGCTAGGTTAGGGGTGTGGTTGGTAATGGGGTCGTATTGCAGAAAGCCGCGCAACGTGGTAGCGCCCGTGGCCAGCAGCCGCTGCACTAGGTCAAGCCCCGCCGATTTCAGCGAGTAGCCGATGTAGGTAGTAGCCAGCGGCAGCCGCGCGCTGAGGTAAGTAACGTCAAACGTAGCCGCATCAGCCAGCACAAAATAAACACCATCGGCACCGCGGGCCAGAGCGTCAGCAGCCTGGTCGATGAGGGTGTGGCCGTGGTCGGCGGCGGGTACGTGGTAGGTGGGCACGTTCAGCCACGTAGGAGCTCCCTGCGCCTGCGGAACCGGCTGCTGACCTAGGTTTTCCAGGGCTTCCCGGTGGTAGAAAGGCTGCACCGTGAAGCCTTCCGGCGTGTGCCATTCCAGCGAAGCTAGGTCGGCGCCTTTCAGGTCACGGCGGATGCGCTCCTGCCAGGCGGCCGTGGTTAGCGGCTCGAATTCAGAAAAGGAAACCGGGGTGGGCTGCGGCGTATCGGGCATAAAGCAAGCTGGGTGGTAAGCCGTTTATACGAAAAGGCTAGGGGCTAAAGATACCGTATTGGCTCAGAACCGGCGTGCTCTGGGTGGGGTTGTGCCGGTAACGCAAAAAGGAAGCAGCATGTAGGCTCCCGATTGAACAACTACCTGCAAGCATCTGGCGTTAGTCGCAGTTCTGCGCTTTCTTCTGCACATAACCTTCGTTGAAGTTATCTTTGCGGTTTCGCTTTTTCTTTTTTCTCATCCACCGATGTCTTTCCTTCATTCACGCGTTGCTGCCCTAGGTCTGTTGGCGTCCGTGGTGTTGGCACCCGCTTGTCAACGCGCTGTTTATCAACCCAGGCCGCAGCTAGCGCCGGTTACGGCGCAGCCCGTCGGCAAAGCGCAGCCAGAAGATGCTCAGGTATCTGCCGTTATTGAGCCGTACCGCCAGCGCGTGACGCAGCAAATGAGCGAAGTGCTGGGCACCGCGCCAGTGCCGCTCAGCAAGAACTCCGGCGAGTCGCCGTTGGGCAACTTTGTGGCTGATATTCAGCGGCAGCGGGCCTCCGCGGCGCTCCGTCAGCCCGTCGATGTGGGTGTCGTAACTAACGGTGGTTTGCGTACCTCGCTGCCCGCCGGCTCGATTACCCTAGGTTCAGTGTTTGAACTAATGCCGTTCGAGAATGAGTTGGTGGTTCTCGATACGCCGGGGTCCGTCATGCAGCAGCTCTTCGACTACGCGGCCCGCATCAAGATGGCACTTTCCAATGTTACCTACACCGTAGATGCCGCCGGGAAACCCACAAACATTCGGATTGGCGGTCAGCCCTTCAATCCGAGTAAAACGTACACCGTCGCTATTTCGGACTACCTGGCCGGGGGCGGCGACAACATGGTGTTCTTCAAAACCATCAAGCCCCGCGACACAGGCGTGCTGCTGCGCTCGGCCATCACCGACCACATTCGGCAGCTTACCAAGCAAGGCCAACCCGTAACCGCCAAAGTAGAAGGAAGAGTGAAAGTCATTTGACAGTTAACATTTATCAGTTAACATCTACCATTTAACAGTGACCAATCTTAGAAGCCTATAGGCGGACAAAAATTGGTAAACGTTCACTGAGAAGCGAGCAAATGGTAATTGATAACTAGTAATGGATAATTGTTAAATGGTAACTGTTAACTGAAAAAATGAATCGCCGCGATTTTCTTAAAAACTCGACTCTCGGAGCTGCAAGCCTAGGTTTGCTCGGGCTGAGTCTGCCTGCTAACGCTGCCAGTGAAGCCAAGCTTACCATTCTGCATACCAACGACATGCACTCGCGCATCGACCCTTTCCCGGAGAGCGATAAGCAATGGGGTGGGCTAGGGGGCATGGCCCGGCGCGCGGCGATGATTGAGCAAGTCCGGAAGCAGGAGCCGCATGTGCTGCTCCTCGACTCGGGCGACATCTGGCAGGGCACGCCGTACTTCAACTTCTTCGGTGGCGAACTGGAGTACAAGCTTATGACCCAGATGGGCTACGACGCCACTACCTTCGGCAACCACGACTTCGACAATGGTCTGGAAGGCTTGCAGAAGCAGCTACCCAACGCGGGTTTCCCCTTCCTCATTGCCAACTACGACTTCTCTCAAACGCCGCTGGCCGGTCGGTTTCAGCCGTACAAAGTGTTTGAAAAAGCTGGGCACCGCATCGGAGTGTTTGGCCTAGGTATCGAGCTGAGCGGCTTGGTAGCTGATAAGAACTTTGGTGCTACGCAATACCTCGACCCCGTAGCGAAGGCTAAGGAGATGGTAACGCAGTTGCGCGGCCCCGAGCGTTGCGATATGGTTATTTGCCTTTCGCACCTAGGTTATAAATACGAAAGCCAAAAAATTGACGACCGAAAGCTGGCCGCGCAGGTCAGTGGCATCGACCTGATACTAGGTGGGCACACGCATACGTTCATGGATGCCCCCGAGCCAATCACCAGCCCCAACGGTCGAGCTACGCTGATTAATCAGGTGGGCTGGTCCGGCATCAACCTAGGTCGGTTAGATTACACCTTTGCCCGCGGCACGCGCCAGCCTACGGTGGCTATGGCCTCGGTGCTCCCCGTGTTATCTGCGTGACAATCGCAAGAGTTTGGAGGTTTTTTTGTCTCCTGACTTTTCCACATTTTTGTCTCCCCTTGTCAAAAACGGGCTCGATTATGCCCGTGCCTACGCCCTTTGTTTTCTACGTTGCACCTGCTGTTTTTGCTATAACTGATTGATGCTGAAGGATTGTCGAACCGTATGGGTGAACTGCCTTCGTGTCATCAAGGCAAACGTGGGGGAGCAGAGCTTCCGCACTTGGTTCGAGCCTATCGTGCCCGTGCAGCTCCACAATAATGTTCTCATCATTCAGGTGCCCAGCCAATTCTTTTATGAATGGCTGGAAGAGCACTACGTGGATGTGCTGAAGAAAAGCATCTACCAGGAGCTAGGTCCGGACGGGCGCCTGGAGTACAGCATCGTTGTAGATCAGGGAAATAGCCAGAATAAGCCGCGGACGGTCAACATCCCGACAGCCCGCAAAGCCGCGGCGCCGGCGCAAGCCGCGACGGATGCAGCCGTAGTTGCGGCTGGTGCTATGACGTCCTCGGCGCGCAACGTGGCCGCGGCAGCTGGTGCCCCGGTTAAGTCGGCCGACATGCTGCGCAACCCTTTCGAGGCGACCAAAGGCATCGACCGGAACTACCTACAGTCGCAGCTCAACAACACGTATTCGTTCGATAACTACGTGGAAGGCAGCTGCAACCGGTTGGCGCGCTCAGCGGGCCTTGCGGTTGCGAATAAGCCGGGTACCACGAGTTTCAACCCGCTGATGATTTATGGCGGCGTGGGTCTAGGTAAGACGCACCTGGTGCAAGCTATCGGCAACCACATCAAGGCCACCAACGCCGATAAGTTCGTGCTGTATGTGTCGGCCGAGAAGTTCACGAATCAGTTTATCGAGAGCTTGCGCAACAACGGTGTGCAGGATTTTGCTAATTTCTACCTGTTGGTCGATATCCTGATTCTAGACGACGTGCAGTTCTTAGCGGGCAAGGACAAGACCCAGGAGATGTTTTTCCACATCTTCAACCACTTGCACCAGGCCGGCAAGCAGATCGTGATGACCTCCGACCGGCCACCGCGCGACCTGAATGGTCTGGAAGACCGTCTGCTTTCACGCTTCAAGTGGGGTCTGACCACCGACCTGCAAAGCCCGGACTTCGAGACGCGCATGGCCATCATCCAGAACAAAATGGAGCAGGATGGCATCGATATCCCGCCGCAGGTGGTAGAGTACCTGGCGCATTCGGTGCACACCAACGTGCGCGAGCTCGAAGGCGTGCTCATCTCGCTGGTGGCGCAATCGAGCCTCAACCGGCGCGAGATTGACCTCGAAATGGCCAAACAGGCGCTGCGGCACATCATTGAGGAAGTAGAAGCCGAGGTGAACCTAGACTTTATTCAGAAGACGGTAGCCGAACATTTTGGCATCTCGCTCGATCTGATGAAGGCCAAGACGCGCAAGAAGGAAGTCGTGACGGCGCGGCAGGTGGCCATGTACTTTGCCAAGGAGCACACTAGTCATTCGCTCAAGAGCATTGGTCATAACTTCGGCGGACGCGACCACAGCACCGTGATTCACTCCGTGCAAACCGTTTCGGACCTGATCGACAGCGACAAGAGTTTCCGCAGCACCATTCAGGAGCTACGTAAGAAGTTTGCTGGTAAATAGGAATCGTAACAACCTAGGTTGCACAACAAAAAAGCCCGCTATAAGCGGGCTTTGTATTTCCTGATAGCTATTAAACCGGCGGCAGATTATCGTGGAGTGGGATGTTGTTCTTGCTGGCAAAGCTGCGAACCTGCTCGCGAAGAATACGCTTGCGGCGCGAGCCTTTTACCTCGCGTAGGCTCAGGGCATACATTTCCCCGTTTTTCAGACTCACGCGCAGCTGTTGGGGCACAAATTCCAACAAACCGATTTCTTCTACCGGAAATACCTGCTTGGCCCGGAACAAACCGCTTTTGTGCACAATGTAGCCCGGCGTAAACTCTAAGTAGCTCTGAGTGCCAAATATTGGGGCGTTGTGTACTAGCACGTAGCCCACGTACACGAAGCTGAAGATCAGGAATAAGTAGTGCAGAAAGTGGTAGTCGTTCAGACCCGAGTCGGACCAGATCAGGAAAATCGTGTAGAGAATCCAGAGGGTACCAATGAACAGCTGACCCCAAAACGGAATGCGGGCCGTGTTGGCGGGCTGAAGACGAATACGCGTAAAAGCTGGAGGCATAGAGGCAGAAAACGGTGCGAAGAAAGGAGTTGCCAGTCGCCGGGCGCGAATAAGCTAGGTTATTCAGCGGCCAAAACTACAACCGACAACTGGCAACTCATAGTTAAGCCCTGATTACTTCAGGGTGGCAGAGGCTAGCTCCATTTCAGGCACGGCGCTCAACACCTGCGAAACCGGGCAGTGCTCCTTAGCTTTTTGGGCGTATTGCTGAAATTCTTCCTGCGAAACGCCTTCAACTTCGCCTTCCGTGGTTAGGGAAATCTTGACGATTTTCGGAACCTCGCCCGACGTATCCAGGCTCACCTTCGACTCGGTGCGGATTTGCTTTACTTGCTTGCCGTCTTTGGTCAGGATGCTGGTCAGGAACATCGTGTAGCAGCCGGCGTGCGCCGCCCCGATCAGCTCCTCGGGGTTGGTGCCTTTCTGGCCTTCAAACCGGGCGCCGACGGAGTAGGGCGCGCTGACCGTGCCGCTCTGGGTGGTGATGTTGCCGCTGCCTTTGATGTCGCCGTTCCAAACGGCGTTGCCACGTTGGTTAATCATAATAGAGTAACTGAGTAGGTGAGTAAGTGAGCTAGGCATACGTGCCAAGCCCCGCGAAAGATAGGAACTCAACCATGATTTGGTAGAACAGCCTATACCTTTGCCACAAACACGTTTCTTACGTAAGAAACTGCGTTGTACGCTGCCAGGCACTAAAACCTAGGTTCGCGTATTCACTTACTCCGTTACTCCAACAGAATGGGTTTGAAATCGGCGCTTAGTCGCCCGCTGGCAGCGCTTGTGCATCGGCAGTATCAGCAGTGGATGCAAAATCCGGTGGCTACGCAACAACACGTACTGGCCGACTTGCTGGCACAAGGTACGCGTACGGCCTTCGGTCACGACCATGACTTCCGCGCCATTGCTACCGCCACCGACCTAGCCCGCCAGGTGCCCGTGCGCGACTACGAGGCGCTGTACCCGTACATCAGCCGCGTGAAGGAGGGCGAAGCCGACGTGCTCTGGCCGGGCCAGCCGCTGTATTTGGCCAAAACGTCGGGCACCACCTCCGGCGCCAAGTACATTCCGCTGACAAAAGCGAGCATCCCGAACCATATCAACGGCGCCCGCGATGCGCTGCTGCACTACATCTACCGCACCGGCCGCAGCCAGTTTCTCGATGGCAAGCTGATCTTTTTATCCGGCAGCCCGGAGCTAGAGCAGGTGAATGGCATTCACACCGGGCGGCTTTCGGGTATTGTCAACCATCATGTGCCAGCTTACCTGCGTCGTAACCAGCTGCCTAGCTATCAAACCAACACCATCGAGGATTGGGAAACCAAGCTCGACCACATCGTAGGCGAAACCCTAGGTCAGCGCATGACGCTGATTTCGGGTATTCCGCCGTGGGTGCAGATGTACTTCGACCGCATCACGCAGCGCACTGGCAAAGCCGTGAAGGATGTGTTTCCCGACTTCAACCTGTTCGTGTACGGCGGCGTCAACTTCGAGCCGTACCGCAAGAAACTTTTCGATACCATCGGCCGGCCGGTGGATAGCATCGAGACGTTTCCGGCTTCCGAAGGCTTTATTGCTTTCCAGGATGAGCCCGGCAACCCCGGCCTGCTGCTGCTGCTGAATGCGGGTATTTTCTACGAGTTCATCCCGGCCGAGCGGTTCTTTGAGGCAAATCCACCTAGGCTCACGATTGGCGATGTCGAGCTGGACAAGCAATACGCCCTCGTACTCAACACCAACGCCGGCCTGTGGGGCTACAGTCTCGGCGACACCGTGCGCTTCGTGAGCAAGAACCCGTACCGCGTGGTGGTGAGCGGCCGTATCAAACACTTTCTCTCGGCTTTCGGGGAGCATGTTATTGGGGAGGAAGTGGAGCAAACGTTGCGCGAAGCGATGGTGCAATTTCCGGAGGTCGATGTGGTCGAGTTTACCGTGGCGCCCCGCGTGAGCGACAATCCTGCCGAGCCTTCGCAGCACGAGTGGCTGGTAGAATTCGCCACGCCGCCGCGTGATGCCGCTGCTTTTGCCGCCGCATTGGATGCTGGTTTGCGCCGTCGCAACGTGTACTATGATGATTTACTCAGCGGTAATATTTTGGCGCCACTCCGGCTCACGGCGCTGCCGACGGGAGCGTTTCAGCGCTACATGAAAAGCCTCGGAAAGCTAGGTGGACAGAACAAAGTACCTAGGTTAAGCAATGATCGGAATGTAGCTGAGGGGTTACTTTCTACCTGATGCGTGATAAAGCGGTATGTCTAAGTTAGCTCGCTTACTTTGCTCATATCCAGTAACCTGTGTTGGACTCTTGCTGTATTGCACTGGCTGGTTTCGCGTATATCAAATAATCACGGCTGACCACTCTCGCTTAGATGAGTGCGGCCGAGGCACAATTATCGTCTACCCGGTTTTACTTGCTTTGCTTGTCTCGCTATTTTACTGGCTGGTGATTGGAAGTTTTGCCTTATTCAGTAGCTCCAAGCGCTTCTACGGCTGCTTGTTAGCATTGAGCTTTTTAGCACCTGTATTGGTGATAAAGTTTGGCTGGTGATTCAAGCAAAGGGTCACAACACAGTACCGAATAAACCCCGTACCTTGAGTCATGATCAAATTCGACCGCACTGCTGCCCGCAAGACCTCGCTGCATCACGATCAGGATGCCGATGACGCCGCTTATTGGCGCACGAAAACAGTGGAGGAGCGTATGGAGGCATTAGAATTTCTCCGGCGGCAAGTATATGCCTTTTACTTTCTCAGCAATGGCACAAGCCAACCAGCTTACAGAGGAATACAAAGAGTTTGTCGAGTTATTAAACGCCAACCGCGTTGAGTACCTGATTGTAGGTGCTTACGCAGTAGCCCGCTACGGCTACGTGCGTGCCACCGGCGACATTGATGTGTGGGTGAAACCAACCGCTGATAATGCCCAACGCGTTGTCGCAACTTTACAGCAGTTTGGCCTGGGAGGCTTGGGCTATACCGTTGCTGATTTCAGTACCCCCGATACCATCGTCCAATTAGGCGTAGCCCCGCTGCGAATTGATCTGCTTACTTCCGTTGATGGAGTCGACTTCGACCACTGCTATGCGCAACGGGAGACAAAGGTTTTAGACGAAGTGCCGATCAACTTCATCAGCTTGGCCGATTTGCGTCAGAACAAAGCCAGCACTGGCCGCCTCAAAGACCAATTGGATCTGAAAAACCTTGCCGATACTGATTTATAGCTACTGCTTGCAGCCCTTTTAACGATAAAGCAGCCGAAATGCTAGAAACCAAAATTATCGTGAATTGGCCCGATCTTCTGAAACAGATCAGCCAAGAAGTTCTATCTGATCCAGAATTTATAGACGGTAATGCGTCAAACATTCTGAGAAACAAGTATCGACAAAGTGGATGGTTAGGCGAACCGGGTGCAACCGAGCAGGAAATTTTGAATTTGGAGCAGCGATTAGGAGTAAAGTTGCCTTCATCTTACCGAGAGTTTCTGCTAACAGCAAACGGGTTTGGACCCATTGACTATTTTACTTACTGGTTGCGCTCTTGCACGAAAGTAGATTGGCTGGTAAATACTGATAAAGACTTGGTGGAACTTTGGGAAAGCGATGTCGAGACAATTCCCAGCGTACCGGATGAGGAATACTTCCGCTATGATGATAGCCAGATTGATGGACAAGTGCGTGGAGAATACTTTCGAGGCTGTCTGATGATTTCTGATTGGGGAGACGCCGGGTTCCTAGCCTTAAATCCGGCAGTACAGCACGATGGTGAATGGGAAGCATGGCATTTCGCCAATTGGATGCCAGGAGCGAACCGCTACCGTTCGTTTGCCGAGCTAATGCAGGAAGCATTAAGTAGTTACAGAGAACTCAAACAGGAGGAGTCGGAATCGGATGAGTCTGAAAAGTAAACTCCACGCCGCCTGCCAAGACTACGTGCAACAGCGCATCGATGCTTCCCAGCAGGCTATGCAGGCTGCCCAGGAATCCGCCAACAACGAAACCAAAAGCAGCGCCGGCGACAAGTACGAAACAGGCCGCGCCATGGCCCAGGAAGAGCGTAACCGCAACGCCGTGCAGCTGAACGAGGCCCTAAAGCTGCAAGCCGAGCTAGCACGCATCGACCCCGAAAAGCTGTGCGACACCGTGCGGCCCGGCGCCTTGGTACAGACCAACCTAGGTTTGTTTTACCTCAGCATCAGCGCGGGCAAGCTGGCGGTAGATAGCAAGGAATACTTTGCTGTATCAGCCGCGGCACCCATAGCCGTTGCTTTAAGTGGTAAACGCGCAGGCGAGGAAGCGCTATTTAATGGGAAGAAGATTCAGGTGGAGCAGGTGCAATAACGCGTAACCAATTTGCGCGCTACTTTTGTATATGTCCTTCACCCACCCCAAACGCGTCACGCTGCTCGGCTCTACTGGTTCTATCGGTACGCAGGCGCTCGACGTTATCCGTGCGTATCCTGGCCGTTTCACGGTTACGGCTCTTTCTGCGCAGTCCAACGCTGATCTGCTGGTGCAGCAAGCACGCGAGTTTCAGCCGGCCGTCGTAGTTATCGGCGATGAGGCGAAGTATGAAATTGTAAAAACGGCCCTGGCGCAGCAGCCAACGGAGGTGCTGGCTGGCCCTGCCGCCCTGGCCGACGTAGCCGGCCGCGACGATGCCGATGTGGTGCTTACCGCAATGGTTGGCTATGCCGGGTTGCTGCCCACAGTGCGCGCTATCCGAGCCGGCAAGACGATTGCGCTGGCGAATAAAGAAACGCTGGTAGTTGCCGGACAGCTAATTACGCAGTTAGTCAAAGAGCACGGCGTAGGCTTGTACCCCGTCGATTCAGAGCACTCCGCTATTTTTCAGTGCCTGGTAGGGGAGGAGCGGAACCCCATTGAAAAGATTATTCTGACGGCTTCCGGCGGACCGTTCCGCGGCCGCACGGCCGAGCAGCTCGCTACTGTCACGAAAGCCCAAGCGCTGAAGCACCCGAACTGGGACATGGGCGCCAAGATCACCATCGACTCGGCCTCGCTGATGAACAAAGGCTTGGAGGTGATAGAGGCCAAGTGGCTGTTCAATCTCACCGATGAGCAGATTGACGTGGTCGTGCATCCGCAGAGCATCATTCACTCGCTCGTGCAGTTTGAAGATGGTTCGTTGAAAGCGCAGCTAGGTCTGCCCGATATGAAGCTGCCTATCCAATACGCCCTAGGTTACCCCGAGCGTTTGCCGTCCAGCTTTCCCCGTTTCTCCTTCCTCGACTACCCGCAGCTCACCTTCGAGCAGCCCGACCGCGCCACGTTCCGCAACCTTCCCCTAGCTTTTGAAGCTATGCGCCGGGGCGGCAATGCGCCTTGCGTGCTCAACGCTGCCAATGAAATTGCCGTGGCCAGGTTCTTGCGCGACGAAATCGGCTTTCTGCAAATGCCGGATCTGGTGGAAAGCTGCCTCACAAAGGTTTCGTACCTTGCCGAACCGTCGCTCGACGATTATGTGCTCACCGACCAGGAAACCCGGCGCGTGGCGCAAGAACTAGTCAAGCGGTTGTAAGTGTTCTTACACAGCTACCTACGATACAACGTCATGCTGACGCAAGGAAGCATCTCGCGTGCAATGCTAATCTCAATTCTTGGGGATTAACCGCGCAACCTCAGCATGACCGACGTTTTTACCTTCTCCTTAACTCCATTCCCTTCTCCTCTTGGAAATTCTCATCATGGCCGGCCAAATGTTGCTTGGCCTTTCCATATTGGTCGGCTTGCACGAATTCGGGCACTTCGCTTCCGCCAAATACTTCAAGATCCGCGTCGATAAGTTTTATATCTTTTTCGATTTCCTGTTTCCGCTGCCGGGTGTTGCCAACTTCGCTCTTTTCAAGAAGAAAGTCGGGGAGACAGAATATGGCCTAGGTTGGTTTCCGCTGGGTGGCTACGTGGCCATTCACGGCATGATCGACGAAACCCAGGATGCCGATTCGCTGGCTGCTGAGCCTCAGCCCAACGAGTTCCGCGCCAAGCCAGCCTGGCAGCGCCTGATTGTGATGCTGGGTGGCATCATCATGAACGTGATTACCGGCATCGTCATCTTCTCCGCCCTCACGTTCAAGTACGGTGAAAGCTACCTGCCCGCTTCCGAGGTTCGCTTTGGCGTAGTGCCCAATAAGCTAGGTCAGGAAATCGGCTTCCGTACGGGCGATAAGATCGTGAAGATTAACGGTCGGCCGTTCACCGAATTCAACGACGTGTACAGCGCTGATGTAGTTCTCGGCAACCATAGCTACTACACCGTCGACCGCAACGGGCAACTCATCGACATCCGGGTACCGGCTGATTTTATGGACCGCCTCTCCGATCAGGACCAGGCAGCTTTCGTGGTGCCGCTCGATCCGTTTCAGGTAGATGAGGTAGTGCCAGGCGGACCTGCCGCGAAAGCTGGTTTGCAGCCCGGCGACCGAATCACGCAGGTAGGTAAGCAGAGAATTCAATTTTTTCCGGAATTACAGCAAGCCTTAAAAACCAACGCCAGCAAGCCCACGCCCTTAGTCGTGGAGCGGAGCGGAGCACCTGTGACTCTCACCGTGAACGTGGATGAGGAAGGGAAAGTAGGTTTCCGGCCCAAGTCGCTGCTGAACTATGCCACGCGCAACTACAGCCTGGCCGAGTCGGTGCCGGCGGGTGCGAAACAGGCGTTTGGCGTGATTGGTACGCAGGTGAAAGCCTTCGGCAAAATCTTCCGCGGTGAGGCTTCGGCTCGTAAGTCGCTGGGTGGCCCCATGGCGATTGCGCAGCAATACGGTGGCAAATGGGACTGGATTCGCTTCTGGACCCTAACGGGAATGCTCTCGATGGTGCTGGCCTTCATGAACCTGCTGCCCATCCCGGCCCTCGATGGCGGCCACGTCCTGTTCCTGCTCTACGAGATGATAGCCGGCCGCAAGCCTTCCGACAAATTCCTGGAAAACGCCCAGAAAGTAGGAATGGTGTTGATTCTGAGCTTAATGGTCTTTGTGATCTTCAACGACTTGTTTAAGTCGCTGTTTTAGAATAAATAATTGTCATCCTGACGAAGGAAGGACCTTTTAGTGCCAGAACGAGCCGTTGTATGGGTAGTGTTTGGTACTAAAAGGTCCTTCCTTCGTCAGGATGACAGTTTACAGAATGTTATGCGCCACTTTGCTGTCCTGTTCTTCGCGCTCCTCGTTAGCCTTGTGGCTGCGGCTCATGCCTACCATGCCAGCATTATGGAGCTGCACTACAACCCGCCTAAGCAGCAGCTTGAGGTTTCGCTCAAGGTCTTCACCGATGACTTTGAAAAGGCGTTATCCGTTGGGCAACCTAGCTCCATTAGCCTCGATCAGTCGCCCAAGCCGCAGGTGAATGCACTGGTGACAGCACTGCTCCGGCGTTCCATTATCTTCGGAACCAAGCCCGGCGAGGCGCTGCCCATCCAGTTTATCGGCATTCAGAAAGAAACCGACGCACACTGGCTGTACTTCGCCGTGAAGCTAGCAAAGCCAGTAAATGGCATCTACTTGCGCCACTTGCTGCTAGAAGATACCTTCCCCGACCAGATGAACATCGTGAACGTGGAGGCCAACGGCAAAAAGCAAAGTGCCCTGTTCAAAGAAGGCGACGAAAGCCAGAAGCTGACCTGGTAACCTAGGTTGTCATTCCGAGCAGCGCGAGGAATCTAAGTTACAAACCTAGGTGTCTAATCCAGATTCCTCGCGCTGCTCGGAATGACAGTTGACTACCAACCCGCGCCAGCACCGGCGGCCGGTTTGTCGCCGTCCGGCTTAATAAGTCGGAATTCCACTCGGCGGTTAATGCGGGCATCTTCCTCCGTTACTTCGGGTTTCAACGGCTGCGTACTGCCGTAGCCCATACTTTCGATGCGGTTGGGCTTGAGCTTGCCTTTCTGCTCGATGTAGCGGCGGATAGCTTCGGCGCGGTCTTGCGACAATTTCTCGTTCACGTCCGGGTCGCCGTTGCTGTCGGTGTGACCCGAGATGCTGAGGCGAAAGCTAGGGTTCTCGCCCAAAAACAAGGCAATACGATCGAGGGTGCTGTGCATAGAAGGCCGAATGGTGGCCTTGCCCGCGTCGAACTCGATGTTCTTGAAAATCAGGGGCAGCTTGTAATCAATGGAGTTGGTCAGCAGCTTCATCACCGTGTCGCCTTTTAGCACGAACTCGCGCTGCACGCTGAAGGATTCGGGGCTTTGGATGAGCATAACGTAGTGCGAGCCTTCGATCAGGTCGAAGTCGAAAGAGCCATCGGGGCGCACATATTTGCTGGCGACCTCAATGCCGTTGTCCGTGTCGATGATGCTGACGGTACCGTTCAGTGGTTTGTTAGATACTGAGTCGATCAGGCTGCCTTCAACGTGCGTGGTGGCGAGCGGCTGGGCTTCCATCGGCAGCGGGAAGGAGTAGAGGTCCAGGTTCTTCATGTCCTGCGTCTCCGAGCGGGCGTAGTACAGGTTCTTCGATTCGCCATCAATAGTGAAGTAGTATTCTGAACCTTTGCCGTTCACGAGCGGGCCAATGTTGCGCGGCTCCTGCCAGCGACCCTGCACCCGATAGGTTTTGTAGATGTCGAAGTCGCCGTAGTTGAGCAGCTGACCGCGCGAGCTGAAATATAGTACGTTGTACAGCGGGTGGAAGTACGGGCTTACCTCACTCTCCCGCGTGTTCACCACCGGACCCATATTCTCAGCCTTCGCCCATTGGCCATTTTTGAGCTTGTGCGTGTACCAGATATCCGACAAGCCAAAGCCGCCGAGGCGGTCGGAGGCAAAATACAGCGTGTCCTCGCCCGGCGACAAGGTCGGCTGCGAATCCCAGGCCGACGAGTTGACTTGCATACCTAGGCTCCGGGGCACCGACCACTGCCCGTCCTTGAAGGTAGAAGTGAATAAGTCGCAGTTGCCGTGGCAGTTGGGGCACTCGCATCGGGCGAAGTAGATGGTGCGGCCGTCTTTAGTGATGCAGGCCGAGCCTTCGTTGTAGGAACTGTTAATAGGCTTCGGCAGCGGCTCGGCATCGGTCCACGACACACCTTCTTTGCGCGACGTGTACAGATCTTCATCAATTACACCATGTATGCCGCGCATCTTCCGCTTGGAAGAGAAGATAAAGATGCCCGCCTCGGAGTTCAGCGTCGGGCCATAATCTTCGACTTTGGAGTTGATGGCGTCGCCCATGCTCGTATAAACGCCCTTGGGCGGATGAAACGTCGCGATGCTCTTGCGGTACTCCACCAAGTCATAATACACCTTGAGCGGCACGTAGAAATCAGCCTTCTTTTGCTCCAATGAATCGTAGTAGAGCTGAACTTTGGTCATATCCTGGCGGCGATGCTTCAGCGCCAGCCGGAAATAGGCCTTGGCTTTTTCCTCGTTGCCGGTCCGCTCCCAAAGCTGGCCCAAGCGCCAAAGTAAAGGCGTATCTTTATAGAAATTCTGAATGCCAAACTGCCCCACGTACGCCGTCAGCAGATTGCGTGCCTGGTTCCAGTTGTGTCGCTTTTCGGCTTTTTGAATGGCTTTCAGCTCTTTTTTGTTCTGATAATACGCCGTGCGATTTACGTTCGGGAAGTCGGGAGTAGCATCGGAGTGCAGGCGCAAGCGAGGACTGACTTTTCCGGTGAGCTTGCGCTGCTGCAACGGAGCGGAGCTAGGTTGCTGGGCATAAATGCCCTCCGATAGCGATAAGAGCAGCAAAAGCAGGAATAAGCGTAAAGAACAAAGCATAAGGAATTATCAAACTAAAACTGACCCAAAAAGACAGGGGAAATCAAAAATAGCAGTTTTTTGATGCCCCTGAGCGTACCTGTAATCTGCCGCGCTGGCTGATCCTCAAGTTGCTTTTGTGCCGCCTTGGCGGAGTGAAAAGCCAAAATTGAGCCGGCCTGGACGTGGCATAGCACTTGACAAACCTGTATTTTTCGGAAAACGCTCTTCCCCGAGCGTATAGGTGCCTCGTTTAACTGTCATTCTGACAACGGCGCCTTTTTCGCCTTTTCTTCCATGAGCCAAAATCGCAATTCGCGTAAGCCCAAACCGTTTTCCTCGCTATTGATGGCCGATGACCCGACCGAAATGGTGTCCATCGTAGCTACTGACCCCGACCAGCCCATGAACGAGCAGGACGCGCCTGCCGAGCTGCCGCTGCTGCCGGTGCGCAATACGGTCCTTTTTCCCGGCGTCGTATTGCCCGTTACGGTCACTCGTAAGAAGAGCATTCGCCTTGTGCGCAAAGCCTACCGAGGAAATAAGATTGTCGGCGTAATCGCGCAGCGCAGCCAAAGCGACGACCCTGGCTTGGCCGACATCTACGAAATAGGCACGATGGCGCGCATCCTGAAGCTGCTGGTGCTGCCGGATGGCAACACCACCATCATCATTCAGGGGCAGAGCCGCTTTAAGATTGAAGAAGCCACGCAGGATACGCCCTATCTGACGGCGCGCGTTAGCTACTTCCCCGAAACGTTCCCGAATAAGAACTCGCAGGAGGTAAAAGGCTTGGTATCGTCGCTGAAGGATGCGGCGGTGAAGATGCTCAAGCTGAATCCCGAGATTCCGCAGGAAGCCCAGGTCGCCCTCGATAACATTGATTCGCCCTCTTTCCTGACGCACTTTCTATCCTCAAACATCAACGTAGAGGTTGGCCTGAAGCAGAAGCTGCTGGAAATCAACGACGGCGTGGAGCGCGGCACCACGCTCCTGGAGATGATGCTGAAGGAGATTCAGCTGCTGGAAATCAAGCACGAAATTCAGAGCAAAGTCCACACCGACATCGACCAGCAGCAGCGTGACTACTTCCTGCGTCAGCAGATCAAAGTGCTGCAAGACGAGCTAGGTTTCGACGGCCCTGATCAGGAAATTGAGAAGCTGCGGGTACGCGCCAAAGACAAGCAGTGGCCCGAAGCCGTTGCCAAGCACTTCAACAAAGAGCTGGATAAGCTAGGTCGCATCAACCCGCAGGCGGCCGAGTATCCGGTGAGCCTGAACTACGTGGAGTTTCTGCTCGACCTGCCCTGGGCCGAGTACACCAAGGATAACTTCAACCTGAAGCGTACTAAGAAGATTCTTGATGCCGACCACTACGGCCTTGAGAAGGTAAAGGAGCGCATCATCGAGTATCTGGCCGTGCTGAAGCTGAAGCAGGATATGAAGGCGCCGATTCTGTGCCTTTATGGCCCGCCCGGCGTGGGCAAGACTTCGTTGGGGCGATCCATTGCCAAGTCGCTGGGGCGCAAGTACGTGCGCATGTCGCTGGGTGGCGTGCGCGACGAAGCCGAGATTCGCGGCCACCGTAAAACCTACGTGGGTGCTATGCCGGGTCGCATCGTCTCGCAGATCAAAAAAGCCGGCGCCTCTAACCCGGTTATCGTGCTCGATGAGATTGACAAGATTGCTTCCGACTTCCGCGGCGACCCTAGCTCGGCGCTGCTCGAAGTGCTCGACCCGGAGCAGAACTCGACCTTCACCGACAACTACCTGGAGGTGGAGTACGACCTGTCGAAGGTGCTGTTCATTGCCACGGCTAACTCGCTGGACACGATTCAGCCAGCCCTGCGCGACCGGATGGAGATTATTGACCTGACCGGGTACACGCTGGAAGAGAAAACGCAGATTGCCAAAAAGCACCTGTGGCCCAAGCAGCTCACTGATCACGGTCTCACCTCGAAAGATGTGAGTATTACAACGCCGGCATTGCAACGGGTTATCGATGATTATACCCGCGAGTCGGGTGTGCGGAGCCTGGAGCGCAAGCTAGGCGCGGTGGCCCGCAACATTGCTAAAAACAAGGCAATGAAGGAGTCATTTCCGGAAGTGTTGGAGCCGAAGGACATAACGCGCATCCTAGGTGCTGCTACCTTCGACCGCGACTTGTACCAGGACAACGAAACGGCGGGCGTCGTAACGGGCTTGGCCTGGACGTCCGTTGGGGGCGATATCCTCTTCATCGAAAGTCTGCTCAGCCGTGGGCGTGGTAAGCTGACACTCTCCGGCCAGCTAGGCGACGTGATGAAGGAATCGGCGGTTACCGCCTTGTCGTACCTGCGCAGCCGGGCCGAGTCGCTGGGCATCGATTACCGCCTCTTCGAGCAATACGATCTGCACATCCATTTTCCGGAAGGAGCCGTGCCGAAAGACGGGCCGAGTGCCGGTATTGCCATCTTCACCAGCATTGCGTCGGTTTTCACCCAGCGCAAGATTCGCAGCCACCTAGCCATGACGGGCGAAATTACGCTACGCGGCAAAGTGTTGCCGGTGGGCGGTATCAAGGAGAAGATCCTGGCGGCGAAGCGTGCCGGTATCCGCGACGTAATTCTGTGCGAAAAGAACCGCAAGGATATCAACGAAATACCGGCCGATTACCTCAAGGACTTGACCGTGCACTACGCCGACCGCGTGGATGACGTGCTGAAAGTGGCTCTGCTGGAAGAGCAAGTAAGCCAGCCGATGCCGCTAATAGTGCGCGATGAGCCAACACCAGCTTTGAGTGGACCTAGCATCGAAGTAGCTTAGCCAATGGGGAGCGGGAGAAAAGAGCGACAAACCTAGCTTTTCTCCCGCTCTGGCTTCGGCGTACAATAAAATGCCCACCGCTGCGTCTTATCTTCGCTGATCACAACCCCCTATATAGCAGGCCAATGATTCGATTGCTACGCGGTTCCGTTATTTCTGCCCTGGTTCTTACAAGTAGTTTGCTAGCTAGTCGTGCGGGATACGCGCAGATTGGGGGACAGCAGGCGTTTTCCTTTCTGAACCTGCCAACCAGTGCCAAGCTGGCGGGCCTGGGTGGGGCCAACGTCAGCTCCCGTGACGGCGACGCAACGATGCTCTACGCTAACCCGGCGCTGCTCAATGCCGATATGGACGGCACCCTAGGTCTGGGTTATGTCGATTATCTGGCTGATATCAAGCAAACTACGGCCGCTTACGTCTTCAATACGGAGCATGCTGGTCGGTTTGGAGTTGGCCTTACCTACCTGAACTACGGCAGTTTCGAACAATTTGACGCGGCCGGTAACAGCATGGGTAACTTCTCGGTGAACGAGTACGCGCTAGGAGTTACCGATGCCTACACCAGCGGCAACTTCACCCTCGCTGGCACGCTCAAGCTAGCTGTTTCAGGTATTGCCGGCAACCACTCGGTAGCGGCACTGGCTGATGCCGGCGCCTTGTTCAAGCATCCTACAAAGGATTTCAACGTGGGGCTTACGGTGAAAAACGTTGGCTATCAGCTGAAAACCTACACCGGCGCCGGGCACGAGCCCATGCCGCTCGATGTGCAGCTAGGTGCCTCCATCAAGCCCGAACACATGCCGCTGCGCTTCTCCCTGACGGCACATCACCTGCAGCAGTTCGACATCGTGTACCTCGATCCGAATCAGCGCGGACAGATAGACGAAAACAACAACGAAGTGAGGCCGAAGAAAACCATCGGCGACAAGATTGCCCGTCACTTTGTGGTAGGCGCCGAGCTTATTCTGAGTAAAAACCTGAACCTGCGCCTGGGTTACAATCACTTGCAGCGCAAAGAGTTGCGCCTCGATACGCGCTCAGCAGGTGCCGGCATGAGCCTGGGCGTGATGATCCGCATCAGTCAATTTCAGCTTGACTACACCCGCGCCTACTACCACGCGTCTGGGGCCAGCAACTACTTCACTGTGGCCCGCAACCTCAATTCCTTGTTTAAAAAAGGCTAGGATATGCACGAGGATTGCGTTTAGAAATAAGAGTTTACGACAATCTACGGCTTTCCTGCGTAGACGACCTAGCTTATTTACGGTTTGCCGCGCCCGCAGCAGCTGTTCTACTTACACCTATTTATTCTCATGCTAGATTCCGCCAATTTCCTCACGCCGGTCCAGATCGTGGCCGAGCTGGATAAATACATCATTGGTCAGCACGACGCCAAACGGCACGTGGCCATTGCGTTGCGCAACCGCTGGCGGCGGCTGCACGCGCCCGCTGAGATGCAGCAGGAAATCGTGCCCAATAACATTCTGATGATTGGCTCGACGGGTGTGGGTAAAACCGAAATTGCACGCCGTCTGGCGAGCATTGCCGGTGCTCCTTTCACCAAAGTGGAAGCATCCAAGTTTACGGAAGTAGGCTACGTGGGCCGCGACGTGGAAAGCATGGTGCGCGACCTGGTGGAGCAGTCAGTGAACATGGTAAAGCAGCGCCGCAAGGAAGAAGTGAAAGTGCAGGCGGCGCAGGCCGTGGAAGATGTTATTCTCGATGCCCTCATTCCGCCCGTTACTGCCAGCGCCCCCGCTGCGCCGAAGCCAAACCTAGGTTTCGGCGGCTCCGATGGCAATGCTGTCCCTGATTCTGACCACGAGCTAAACGAGCGTACCCGCGAGAAGTTCCGCCTGAAGATTCGTAGCGGGGAGATGGACGACCGGAAAATTGAAATCAAGGTGCAGCAAAGCAATACGCCCGGCGTGGGCGTAATCGGCGGACCGGCCGGCCTGGACGAAGCTTCGCTATCGGGTTTGCAGGACATGCTAGGTTCGATGCTGCCCAAGAAAACCCGCAAGCGCAAAGTCACCATTGCCGAAGCGCGCAAGCTGCTGCTCGACGAAGAAGCTGCCAAACTCATCGACATGGATGAGGTGAAGGACGAAGCTATTCGTCAAGCTGAAAATGCCGGCATCATCTTCATCGACGAAATCGACAAGGTGGCCAGCCGTAGCGGCAAGGGTGGGGGAGGCCCCGATGTGAGCCGGGAAGGTGTGCAGCGCGACCTGCTGCCCATCGTGGAAGGCAGCGCCGTGAGCACCAAATACGGCGTCATCCACACCGACCACATCTTGTTCATTGCCGCCGGCGCGTTCCACGTTGCCAAGCCCAGCGACCTGATTCCAGAGCTGCAAGGCCGCTTCCCTATCCGCGTGGAGCTGCAAAGTCTGACGAAGGAGGATTTCTTCCTGATTCTGAAAGACCCGAAAAACGCGCTGACGAAGCAGTACGAAGCGCTGTTAAAAGCGGAAGAGGTAGAGCTTTCCTTCGATGAATCAGCTCTGGAGCGTATTGCCGAAATTGCTTCCGAAGTAAATGAAGAAGTAGAGAACATCGGTGCCCGTCGGCTGCATACGGTGATGAGCCGCTTACTTAATGACATTCTCTTCGATGTGCCGGATCGGATTGGCGCAAATGCGCAGATCCTTATCACCCGTGAGCTAGTAGAAGAACGCCTGCGCGATATGGTGCACAACCGCGACTTAACGCAGTATATTCTTTGATCTTAGAGTAGCAAGGCTAAAAAAGAGAAGGCGGCTTATTAGCCGCCTTCTCTTTTTTAGCCTGTTTACGTATGTGAAGTGCAACTCTCTTTCCCACTTCGAACATGCATTACTACATCATTACAGGAGCTAGCCGTGGCCTAGGTAAAGCGTTGACCCAAGCTATTCTCGCCGAAGCTAATACAAAGGTTATCGGGGTTTCACGCCATGCTACTATCGAACATGATCGGTACCATCATCAACCCTTGGACCTGTCGGATAGCATAGCCGTAGAGAACAACTTAGCTAAAGTGTTTGGGCAGTGGCCTGATGCGGAGAGTGTCACGCTGATCAACAATGCTGCTGTGCTCGGAGAAATAGGCTACCTAGGTGAGCAGCCGAATGAACACTTCACCTTCGTCTTTACCGTGAATACGGTAGTACCGGCCATGTTCATGAACACCTTCCTGAGCGCCTACGCCAGCTACCAGGTTCCCCGCACAATTCTCAACATCAGCAGCGGTGCTGCCCAGCGCCCGGTCGATGGCTGGAGCGCTTACTGCGCCTCAAAAGCTGCCTTAGAGATGCTGACGCTTACTGCCCAAAAGGAACAGGACTTGAGAGGCTCCGGTATCCGCGTCCGGGCACTTTCACCCGGTGTCATCGATACCACCATGCAAGAACAGATTCGCTCGACTGACGCGCAGCAGTTCAGCGAAGCACCTAGGTTTGCTGAACTGCATGCGGAAGGAAAGCTACAGAATGCTGAAGAAGTGGCTGGGAAGGTGGTAAGATGGATTCTGGATACTAATAGTAAGGAATCAGATGTCATCTTACATATAACAGACTTATCCTAAGTAAAAAGCCCTCGTCAACTGACGAGGGCTTTTTACTTAGGATAAGTCTGAGCAAGTTATATTACCCGTACTCGCACTTCAGTCGGAATTATTTCTGTGCCGTCTTCTAACGTGATCAGGAAGAACATCCTGATTTGTGTAGGAGCAGTTACTGAAGTAGCTACGGTTGGTGCTGGTCCAATCAAAGCTAGGCCAGTAGCACCAACATCTAACAGTGGGCCTACCCGGTTACGATACGTATTATAAGCTCGTAGGCTAGACGTGAAGGTGATAGAGTTTGTGCCATTGCCCAAAACCGGGTTAGTGCCTGGCGAAGCGGCATTTCCGTTGTAATTCAAAGACAACTCAGCTGGCGTGATGCTGCGTGGTGGTGTCGTTATTGTGCTGCGAACACTGCTTTGTAAGTACGTCAAGCCAGCAGCACCTGTCACAACTCGGCTGATTTCCTTGATACGACCTTTGTCAGCGGGAATCTCAAAAGTAATAGAAAAGTCACCTGCTTCTGTGGTAGTAGGGGCTTTAGCTGTTACGATGGCGTACCGCTCAAAGTAGGTAGCATTCGTTACGGTTACAGGAATAGGTGCTATACTGTCTTCCGTTGGTCCCAGGTTGACACCATAGTCCTTCTCACAGGCAACGGTGCCCAATGAGAGCAGACAGAGGGTAAGCAGCTTTGCTATATTATTTTTCATGAGAAGCGAAAGTTGGAATTTTACCGTGTGGGCTGTTATTAGTCGATATCCCACCATACTCTTTCCGCAGTGCCCGGTAGTGGATTAGGCGTGTTGTTGGCGTTACCCGAACTCTCCGAAGCTGGATACACAAATCGAACAGGTAGGGTACCATTGTCACCTTGCGGATTCAGGGCGAGTGCCAAACGTGGGAAGCCAGTCCTACGGTAGTCGTTGTACGCCTCGTAACCATTACCTACCCAAGCAATCCATTTTTGGGTCATGATCTTGTTAAGATCCTTTTGCTTGGAAGCAGCGTCTGTACGCCCGGATAGGGTTACGAGCGTAGGGTTAGCAGCAAAATAAGCCGTAACAGCTACATCAGCCACACCAGCTTTCACCATGGAAGCGCGTACGGCATCACGCAGTAAGGCCTGTGGATCACCTTGAGTACCTAGGATAAGAGCTGACTCAGCTTGGATAAATAACCGTTGAAAGTTCGTAAGCAGACGAATCGGAGCACCACCCACACCTCCTGGGGTCGTACTAGATCCTATCACATAAGAACCATAACGGGAACGATTAGCCAAGACGCCTGGGCCTGCACCAGGAGTACCGTTTTGATAGCCAGTAAACGTGAGGAATGTGCCAGCAGTAGGGCCAGGTAAGGTAGTAGTAGTACCTGTTGGATTTACCTGTGGGTTGGACTTCAAATCCGGTGTTGGAGTAGTAGTAAAAAAGAAGGGAAGACGTGGGTCATTACGCACTGCCATGCTATCCAACAATCGCTGACTTAGTAGAATGTCAGTAGTCCTATTGTCGTAGTTGAAGGTATAAATGGGATTCCGGCTGCCTACCGATGATCCGAAAGGCACTTCGAAATCATCTGCGTTGGCCGAAATATAGCTTGCAGCTCCTTTGTTCAGCACCTCATTGATAATAGACTTAGCTAAATCAGGATCACGACGGCTAACAGTATTTGCTAGCTTTAGCAACATCGTATTACCCATCTTCTTCCACTTAACTAAGCTTCCGCCATAGATAGGATCGTCAGTACCGCTGGGATTAAATGTGCTCGTCTTATCAAGATCGGCAAGGCCTTCTTTCACTAAGTCGAACAAGCTTTGAACGCCTAGTGCTGCATTTCCCTTGTAAATGTCTTGTTGGGTGTCGAACCGTGGTTGAAGGTTTCCTAAGCCTTGCAGTGCTTGAGAATAAGGGATATCTCCCCACAAATCCGTAGTCATTGCAAAATTATAAGCCTTAAGGAGCTTGCCAATGCCAGCATAAGCTGGACTATTGAGCCGGTCGGCGGCTTCAATCATGCTTTGCGCGTTCTGCAAAGCTCCCGCGTAAAGCTCGTTCTGCCATTGATTGTCCAAGCCGCCACGGATGTTGTAAACATCTTGAGGAGCACTTTGAGTACCAGTACCTGCGACATGCTGGACGAGCAGCGAAGTGATGCGATTTATTTCATTACCATTAGCAAAACCAGTAGTAATGGCTGTACTAGGCAGCAAGTTAGAAGGCGCAGCTACTAAAGGGTTATTCGGATCAGTATTTACATCCAAGAATTTGTCCTTGTCGCAACTAGTAATTCCTAGAATAACTGCTGCCGCAAAGGTGAACCCTATGATTTTATGTGATTTCATATTTGGTCTGAGTGGCACTATTAGAGGGTAAAGCGAATGTTGACGCCGTAGTTGCGGGCGTTAGGCGAGCCTTGCAACTCTAGACCACGGATGTTGCCAGCACCCTGCGTGTTTACCTCTGGATCAAATGGAGCATTAGGCGCATAGTAGAACAAATTGCGTCCTGAGATTGAAATGTTAGCTTGGCCAAAAGGTGTATGCTCAAGCCATTGTTTTGGCAGCGAGTAACCTAGGGTAACTTCACGAAGGCGGGCGACGGTAGCGTCATAGATGTTTATGTCGCTTTGCAAACTTCCAAGTGCACCCCAATACGATTGGGCATCAACCTGGATGTTGTTAGGCTTATATGTTGGTTTGCCATCAGCACCAGTACCGGTTTGAATAACACCTGGGATGATGCGAGGAAGCTCACGGCTTACACCTGTCTCTTTCAGAGCACCTAAGCTCTTGTACTGGCCAGCAGTGAATGAAAGAACGTCGCCACCTGCGTTGCCGTCGATTAGGAACGACGCAGAGATACCTTTGTAGCTAAAGGTGTTGGTGATGCCACCTTGCCACTTAAAGTTGGGGTCGGCAATCACTTGGTTGGTCAGCTCAGGAGCAAATAAGCCCGACGTCGGATTGATGATGTATTGGCCGTTGTAGGGGCTGGAAGGATCTTCAACACGCGGCTTTTTTGGACCACGAATTACACCGTAAGCTCTGCCAACCACGAAAGAAGGACTAGAGCCAGAGAAGATATTACCATTGATCTGCGATTCGGTTACACCTTCTGAGATTGATTTTACCTTGTTGCGGATACGGGTGTAGTTAGCCGTGACATCCCAACGGAAGTTTGTTCCCTTGATAGGTGTGATATTCACCAGAGCCTCAATGCCCTTGTTATCCATGCGGCCTACGTTTGCATAACGCTGGATAAAGCCGGACGAAGGAGCCGTTGATACAGGAACAATCTGGCTTTCGCTGATCGTGTTGAAGTATGTTGCCTCCAGACTGATGCGGTTATTAAAGAAGCCTAGATTAGTGCCGATTTCGTAAGACTTCGTGAATTCTGGAGTCAGAACTGAGCCACCACCCGCTGTATTTGTGTAATCGAAACCAGCGTAAGTGCCACTGCTTACCGTAACGGGGAAAGTAATGCTGGCTACGTTGTTGCCCACGGTACCAGTTGAGCCATAAGTACTCTGCAGGCTGTAAACCTGAGCGTCACGTCCAACACGTGATGCATTAGCGCGGATTTTACCGTACGAGAAGAAATCGTTGGAGATCTTAAACGCATCGGTAAATACGAAGCTCAGAGTAGCAGAGGGATAGAAGAACGTGTTATTGTTCTTCGGCAAAGTGGAGGACTCATCAGCACGCCCTGTCAGTTCTAAGAACAAGTAGTTGTTGTAAGAGAGTGACAACTGGCCGTAGTAGCCTAGCAAGCGACGAATTTCGCTGGTCTCACCTGAGCCAGTAAACACTTTAGCGTTTGATGAGTTGAAGAAGTCAGGGAAGATCAGATCACCAGCTTGCGAGGTAATCGTCTGGATACGGCGCTGGTTCACGTTCTGACCTAGCAACAGGTTTGCATTAAAGCCTTCGGTGAAGATGTTATCCTTCTTCAACGTCACTAACAAGTCGCCGTTCAATTCGCTGCGCCAGAATGTTTGGTCGATTACCTGCCCAGAGGAGGCACGAATCGAACCTACGTCATAAATCTGCTTCCGCCGGTCGGTGTAAGTGTCATAACCTGCCCGATAAGCAATGTTCAACCAAGGAGCTACCTCGTAGCTTAGGTTAGCTACGTTGATAAAGCGGGTAACATTTGAGCGCGTGGAGTTTCGCTCTAAGCTCCAGTAAGGGTTTTCAGTAGCTGTGGAAATGAAAACGCTGCGCTTGGAGATTGGGTCGATATAAGGCAAGCCCTGCAGGTCATAGCTACGTGGTACTACGTTAAGACGACCAAAAGGCGACCCGCTATTGCCTTGTTGCGGGCCTAATTGGTTGCTTTGGATGAAATTGACCGATCCACCAGCACGTAGTTTGTTGATGAGTTTGGTGTTACCTGCTAGCTGTACACTAGTACGGTTCAAGTTCGAGAACTTCGTAATGCCTTGCTGAGCAGTGTTATTAACATTCAAGGACAAGTTCTGGTCTGCGTTACCACCAGCGATATTTACCCCATTCTGCCAGATGTGGCCTTGACGGTAAAAGTCTTTTGTATTGTTGGGGTAAGCGCGGTAGTCGAGGGTAGAGCCATCCGCTAATAGAAGTCCGTTAGCAAGAGTAGGCGTCGTGCCAAACCGGGGGCCCCACGATGTGGTAACACCTGTGTTTGGGTCACCATTAGTTAGGACGTTAGTGCCGTTAGTACCTTGACCGTAGTCATTTTGCAGGTCCATCAGACCATATACGTTTTGCAGCGAGAAACCAGAAGTAACGGTCACTTCCAGCTTCTTATTTATGTTACGCCCTGACTTGGTAGTGATGATGATAGCACCTGCGGAAGCTCGGGAGCCATAAAGAGCTGCCGCGGCTGGTCCTTTCAGGATGTTGATGCTTTCTACGTTTTCTGGATCTATATCCAAAGCACGGTTGGACTGTTGCGCGCCAAAAAGTGTGTTAGAGGTACGATCTAGGTCGTTGCTAATCGGAATGCCATCTACAACGAACAAAGGCTGGTTATTGCCCTGTAGCGAAGTGATACCCCGGATGTTGATGTTCGTAGAGGAACCAGGTAAGCCGCTGGCAGTTGTGATTCTAACGCCCGAGACCTTGCCCTGCAAAGCACTTAGGACGTTTGGCTCTGACTTCTGCGAAATTTGCTCCGCTTTGATTTCTTGGGTTGCATAACCTAATGAACGTTTGTCACGTTCAATACCTAGCGCTGTTACAACAACTTCGCTAAGCTGCTTGCTGTCAGAACCTAGGGCAATATTGATCTGGTTGTCAGTGCCAATTGAACGCTCTGTGGTAGTAAAACCAATAGAGCTGAATACTAACGTTCCACCAGCCTCCGGCACGCTTAGGTTATAGGTGCCCTCTGAGTTAGTTGAGATACCATTGCTAGTTCCTTTTAACAGCACCGTTACACCTGGTAAGCCCTCGCCTGTTTGTCGATCTGTTACTCTGCCGGAGATACTCCGGTTTTGGGCTGCCACCTGCTGAAGCAGGATGACCATGAGCAACAAGCTCATGAGTAAGATTCTTTTCATGCAAAAAAGGTTTGAAGAAATGGATTGATGGGTGGCTTACCCATCTTTTAAGATTGCTAAAATACTAATGGTTTGAATATTCTCGCAATCTGTCAACTCTTTCTATAAAAAATCTGCAAATAAGCGCACCTATGACTGTCGTAACAGGCCTTGTGACACATAATCATTGTTTCCTAATGGCCTTAGGGGTGTCCAAGATACCCTTTCTTAGAACCTAGGTTTAGGAAGGTAGTACAAGCTACAGAAAATAAGTATAAGCTATGTTAATCTTGAAAATGGAATAATCATATTCTTGCGAGGTATTGTCATACTATCGGGTAAAAAGTAGGATGCAACTTTCTTGACTTCAAAAAAAGCGCTACCTTCAAACTTAAACTTTGATTTTTCCAAGGAATTGAGTTAACATGAAAAAACCTAGAGTACTCTTATTGGCTTCTTGCCTACTATTTGCGGGCATGAGTTCCTGTCAAAAGGATGATGCGGATGTTACCATTCTTTCTCCGGTAGCAGGAAGCTATTATGGTGAAGAACCATGCAATAGCGAACCTTATACCGTTGATATCTATAACCAATCGGATGCTAAGAATGGTAAAGTATTCATCTCCAACCTGTATGGACTTGGCGACGTCTATGAAGCTACTGTAAGCGGCAACACCATCACCTTGCCTCCTACGCCCTACAGCTATGTAGCGGGTGGTAAAACGTATAAAGGCAACATAACTGCTACAGGTACTTTGGAAGGTTCTGTCATCACCATCAAGTATACGTTAGATGGTGATGATCCTGAGCAATGCACGTTCGTTGGCGACCGTGAGTTCCGTGGACCAACGGTGCAAGGAGGTTAAGCAAGTACTCAGAGCCTGCAGAAAAGCTTCCGTTATATCCGATAAACAGTAACTGTTGCTTGAAAAAAGCCAAGGTCTTCAGCAAACAAAAAGGGCAGCGATTTCGCTGCCCTTTTTGTTTGCTGAAGACCTTGGCTTTTACTGTCGCACAAAAGTGCGGGTTGCAGTGCCGAATAGGGGGTTGATTACTGAATACGAGAACTGCGTAACAATTCCGCTGGAATTGAATACAGCAGCATCTCCGGTGAAGTCTACCGTGCCAGCGCCGGGAACCTGCTGCGATGGGAACTCCAGGCGGGTAGGCGTCAACTGGGCAAAGTAGGCCGGAAAAAGAGCCGTGGATGGAACCAGGACGCCACCTAGGTTACTAGTTGTGTAAAGGCCTTTGCCGATCTTCTTAACAATAGAAGGCGTGAAGCCAGTCCGTAAGTAGGTGCCGCTCTGGTCAATGTTGTTCACGGCAGGATCTACAACGGCTACTACGCGGCTGGTTGCAACCGTGTCGCCCTCAGTGTTGGCACCACGATATTGGATCGTGTAAAAGCCAGGCACTTTATTGTTGACGGATCCCACTACCTGCGTTGTAATCTCAGCGCCATCAAGAGTAGCTGACGCGCCAGGATCTGTGTAAGCTTCACCTACGTTGATGCTCGTCAGGGCTGGGCCTTTGAGGGTAATCGCGGCGTAGTTTTTTACCCGTGATAAGTTCTCGGTTTCTGTTTTTTTACAGCTGGAAACAGCAATTGAGAGTAGGATGGAAAGGCTAAGAAAAGAAAATCTGAGTTTGCGCATGTCCGGAAATGATTAGGAATGTTGACTATTTCTTGTCCCACCAAACAGGCACATCTGCTAAAGCCACTGCTGGCGCATTTGAATTGCGCTGAGTTTCCAAAGTAGGGTACAGAAAACGCTTAACGATAACACCGGCTGGCAGCTCACTGGCTGGTGACGGAGCAATGAACGAAGGATACCGCGTCCGGCGCAGTTCAGTCCAGGCTTCAAAGCCTTCCGAGCCGTTGAACGATACCCACTTCTGCGTAATGATGCGGTCGAGCTTGGCTTCGAAAGTAGTAGCTGCTGTGAAGCTAACCAGCGGGCTAGCCAGGAAGGTAGCTGGCAATGTCCGACCTACCCGAGCAAACGAAGCGGCAATACCTTGCTCGTAAAGAGCTTGAGCGTTGGCGCCAGCTGCGTAGCCACGTAGGGCAGCTTCTGCCTGTAGGAACAAGCTCTCCGCACCACTGATGAAAATAACGGGGGCAGAAGACCCGGCGATTTTCACCAGATTAGGCCTCGACCTGGTCGAAATAGCCGCCGATCCGCCGGCTACTGCCTGCCCTTGGGGCGTTCCGACGTGGTTGGCTGTAGTAGCGGTGGTAGTCGTGCTGCCCGGACGGCTGAAAAAGTCGTCGATACGAGGATCATTTGTATCAGTCAGATAACCAATGCTGGTCTGGCTGGCAATGATATTGTTTGCAATGCCGGAGCTAGAGTACACTTCGGTGAGATACAGCGGGTTGCTGTTCTGCGAAACGGTAGTGAAGCCGGTTACCTGAGCATCTTCGGCTGCCCCCAGAAACTGAGCACCACTTGCATAAAGCGCCTGAATGCCTGCCGCCGCCACAGTAGGACGAGCATATACCTGCCGCAGATAGATTTTAAGCTTCAGCGTGTTGCCAAACCGACGCCACTTCTCCATATCGCCACTGAACACAAGATCTTGTGGTCCAACGGCAACATTGGTGGTCGTGTTAATTTTAGCCAGAGACTCGTCAATCAGCGTGATAAGGCCATCATATACTACTGAACCCTCATCAAATTTCGGCTGCGTGTTGGAAGCTCCCCGCAACGACTCCGTAAAGGGAATCTGATCGTAGGCATCGCTAAGTACCTGGTAGGTATAAGCTGATTCCAGGCCCGCGATGGCAGCATAGTTTGAGCTGTCGCCTTTGGCGCGGTCCATCACATAGCGGAAGTTCTTCAGCGCACCGGTGAACAGGTCCTGGTACTGCCTATCGAAGGTGGTCTGACCGATGCGGTACCGGTCATAATCCTTGTACTGGTTAGCTAGCAAGCTTTCCGTCCAGTGTTGGGCGAAGAAATTACCGGCAATATTGAAAGGTGCCCCCATTACGTAGAGCAAGTTACCGGTACCGGCTGGCAGTACCAGATTGGGGCTGGCCGTGCCAGGTCGGGTCGGCTCAACGTTTATATCAAGCTGCTTTTCACAGGCTGTTAGGCCTGTTGCGCCTGCTAAAGCCAGAGCAACTAAACCTTTATGTATTTTTTTCATGAGATTCTAAGGATCGAACGACTAGAAGGTAACGCGCAGATTAGCACCGAAGCTGCGCAACGAGGGAGAGCCGGAGAAATCGAAGCCCTGCACGTTGCCATTGCCGAAGTTCGAGGTTTCTGGGTCCACGTAAGTGTTTTCTTTAGCTCTCCACAACGCAAGGTTGCGACCTGTAAGACCTACTGATAGGGCGCCGAAAGGAGTTTTCGTGAGCCACTTGCTCGGTAGGGTGTACGACAGTGCTACCTCGCGCAGCTTCGTGTAAGAAGCGTCGATGATGTTGGTGCCGGGAGGGCCACCAGCGCCTTCTAAAGCACTGAAGTAATCGAAGGCAGTAGTTGGGGTTGTATTTGGAGAATACGAGCCGTCGGCGTTCTGAATCACACTATTCGCTACAATGAAGGGCTGACGGTCATTGATCAGCGTCTCAGGAGCGGTGCCCGCGAAACGTTGCGTACCCCGGGTACGGGAGTAGATCTTACCACCTTGCTTGGTATCAACTACTACTGTCAGCGAAAGGCCACGGTAAGAGAACGTGCTGTTTAGACCAGCCGAGTAGCGCGGTGAAATCGTGCCCAGCGACTTCACTTCGCTGGCCAATGGCACACCCGTAGTAGCAGCAACAACTACCTGACCGGCTTCATTGGTCAGAATATCAGTTGCGCGGAATACGCCGTATGGTTCGCCCTTGCGAGCAACCAGGCTCACGCCACCAAGACCACCTAGGTTAATCTCATCAATACCTTCGATGATAGACAAAACCTTGCTGACGTTCTTGGTATAGTTCACCGACAGGTCCCAGGTAAAGCCACCTACTTTGACAGGGGTGCCACTTAGCAACACCTCAATACCTTTGTTCTGAATCTCGCCTACGTTACCTACCAAGCCCGTAAAGCCCGAGCCTGGAGAAAGTGGAATAGTGACAATCTGTTTGGTGCTTCGCGTGTCGTAAACTGACACGTCAGCCGTCAAACGATCCTGGAAGAAGTGTAGTTCAGTACCTAGCTCCAACGACTTCGTGATTTCAGGTTGCAGCGTTGGGCTACCAATCGTGTTGCCCTGGCTGTAGCCTACCACATTGCCTAAGGGGAACTGTAGCGTACCACCCGAGTAGCCATTGGTGGTGCTAGCGACGCTGAAGGTAGAGCCAGTCAGGTAAGGAGATGCATCGTTACCTACTTGGGCAACGTTAGCACGCAGCTTGCCATAATTGAAGTAGGCGTTTTCCTTCAGACCAAGCAGATCAGTGAAGACGAAACCTAGGTTCACAGCCGGGTAGAAGAAGCTCCGGTTGCTGCTGGGCAGGGTAGAAGACCAGTCATTGCGAGCCGTCAGGCCTAGGAATAGGTAGTCACGGAAGCCAAAGTCTACCGTTGAGTAAACCCCTACTATACGGCGTAAGTAGTGCGGCGTGCCCACTGATGCTGTTGACGGGTTTGCCAGTGGGTTCAGGTAGCCGGTATTTGCGTTGTTCAGCAGCGTAGGACCGAAGGCATTGCTCACCAGGTTATTCGTGGCAATGCTGGTCTGGTCGTAGCGGCGCTGGTTGAAGTTCTGCCCTAGCAAAGCGCTTACCGTGATGTCCTCCGTGATATTGCCGTTATAAGTAGCAATCAGGTCGGAGCTTAACTCATTGTAGTTGATCTGCGTTTCCTCGTAGTAACCGTTGCTGCTGGTGTTGCCACTCGCATTCTGGGTACCTGGGGCTAGGTCGCGGCGGGCCGAGAACTGCTTACGCCGGTCGCTGTACGTATCCATGCCAATGCGATAATTCACTTTGAAATGGTCGTTGAACTGGTACCCGAGCTGGGTATTTCCTACAAGGCGGTCGACATCATTATGGAAGCTGTTGTCGTGCAGAATCTGCCAGGGGTTTACCGTGTAAGGGCTATAGTAGCCGTTGATGTTATTGAACGGATTATTAAGATCACGCAGATCCAGCAAGCTGATGTCGCGCGGAGTTTGGATAAGCTGATCGTAGATGGAGTTGTTGCCCTGGCCGGTTACTGCCTGGTCGCTTCCAGTGCGGGTATAAGTAGCCGTAAAGCTGCTCGTAATTTTATTGGTCAGGTGCGTTTCGCCTCCCAGCTTCACGGAGCTACGCTCGTACTTTGTGCCGGGTGTGATACCAGACTGCTGCACATTGGAAGCCGAAACGATGTAGTTCGTTTTGGCATCGCCGCCGCCCAGCGAAACGGTGTTCGTCCAGGTTTTACCTAGGTCGAAGAAGTCCCGTACGTTGTTCTTCAAGCCTACATAAGGCTTCGATTGCTGTTGGTTGTTGATGATCTGACCCCATACGCGGTCCTGACCATCAAAGCGCGGGCCCCAGCTGGTATTTTCCCGGGTATCCGATACTCTGGCAAAACCGTTTTGCGGAAAGCCTTGGCCAAACTCATTCTGGAACTTAGGCAGGAAGAGAATGTCATCAATAACGTACGAAGAGGTGAAGGTAACCTCCGCTTTCCGGCCGCGTTTAGCAGCGCTACGACCCGATTTGGTCGTGATGATGATAGCGCCGGAGGCAGCCCGCGAACCATAAAGGGCAGTAGCAGCAGGTCCCTTCAGAATGTTCACTGACTCAACGTCTTCCGGGTTGATGTCGTTGGCGCGGTTGCCGGTATCTACCCCGTTATTGAGGTTGTCGCCGCTACCAACAGAGCTGTTGTCAATCGGAATACCATCCACGACATAGAGCGGCTGGTTGTTACCGGTGAAGGACTTGTTGCCACGGATAACAACGCGGGTAGAGCTACCAACCCCACCCGAAGCGTTGCTGATCTGTACGCCGGCCACTTTACCCTGAAGCTCATTCAGTACGCTACGGTCGCGGCCTTGGGTAAGCTGAGCAGCTTCGATCGTCTGCGTTGCGTAACCTAGGGTGCGCTTCTCTTTTTCTATCCCCAGTGCCGTTACAACTACTTCATTAAGCTGCTTAGTGTCAGTAGACAGCGACACTGTCATTGGACCGCTGGCAACAGCCTGCTCCAATGTGATATAGCCAATAGAGCTGAATATCAAAGTGTTGCCGGTAGCAGGAACTGACAAGGAGAAGGTGCCATCGCTGTTTGTAGCGCCCCCTACTGTAGTGCCTTTAACCAGTACTGTGACTCCCGGTAGTCCTTCATTGGTCGAACGATCAATGACTCTTCCTGATACTGTTCGATCCTGCGCCACGGCCTGCTGCAACAGCGTGGTTATCAGGAAAAAACATAGTAGAATCAGTTTTTTCATGTGAATTGTAATTTGGTAAAATGAACTAGGAAAGAATAAAAAGCGAAAGCGAAAATCGTGAACAAGTTAATGAAAACAGATTTCTCCGTATTGATTTCTTCCGGACTATATGGATTGATAAAAGCTGTCTTGCGAATTGAAATACAGAGTATTCACTAAGATTTGTTTAGTAATCAAGAGGATATGTGCATAACTGGTATCTGTATTATTATAAGGAACAGTATGGAGCTAGCTAAGGAATTCGTAAGGTTTTATATGGTAGGAAATAGATTAATGGAGAAAGCAGGCCTAGGACATACTAGGAAATAGCAGGAGAATAAATAAAGAGTATAATAGAAATAGGTTGGGCCTTGTAACTGGTAGCACACGAGCCTATAGTTGTAGCTGAATAGCTTATAGGATGAACACAGCCGCTTAAGATGGCAGTGCGAGCAGTTCGCACCTCGATTACCTACCTAGGTTTCAATGTCGGCGAATCTTGGCAACGCCTTCTTGATATGCATGAGCACACTGCTAGAGAAATGGAAGAGCCACCATACTGTATTGTTCATAGGTAGACAGTCGTATATCGATTATGTGCTATACTAGTTTTATACAGGAAAATGCTGGAATACAAACACTTTTAGGTGAGTAATAGATGAAGTGATATTTTTTTTTGTTTAGTTTGGATCCTGTACCTTTCTTATATCAATCTTTTCCTCACCATCGTCCTTTTCTTACTTTCTAAAACCAAATTCATCATCCATGAAAAAACCGTTACTTGTGTTCATTCTGCTAATGATTAGTCTGCTACAGCAGGCTATTGCGCAGGATAGGACTATTTCAGGGCGTGTGACTGATCGGACTAGCGGTCAGGGCTTGCCAGGAGTGACCGTTGTTGTGAAAGGCACAACGGTAGGTGCTTCCACGAGCGCAGATGGTACCTATTCGTTGAGCGTACCTACTACAGCTACAGCGCTCACTTTTAGCTCGATAGGGTATCTTACCTTGGAGCAGCCTATTGGGAGTGGTACTACTTACAACGTGTCGCTGGCTACTGACACCAAGCAGTTGGGCGAAGTAGTGGTAACAGGTGCCCTAGGTATCCAGCGTCAGGAGCGGCAGGTGGGCTATGCTACCGCTACGCTTGATACTAAGGAGATTACCCAAGCTCGTGTAACCAACGTAGCGAATGGTTTAGCTGGTAAGGTATCAGGCCTGCAAATTCAGACGCTAAGCAGTGGGGTTAACCCTAGTGTGCGCGTTACGCTGCGTGGAACTCGGTCACTTACTGGTAACAACGAAGCGCTTGTTGTAATTGACGGTGTTATTTCAACGAACGATGTTCTAGTTGCACTTAATCCTGATGATATTGCATCTATATCAGTGCTGAAAGGTGCTAATGCGGCTGCGCTGTACGGCTCACAGGCCTCAAATGGCGCATTGATCATCACCACTAAAAAAGGTGGTGTTACGCCTCAGGTTACCTTCTCGCAAACCTCGCAGTTCGAATCAGTTTCGTTCATGCCCAAGTTACAAAAGGAGTTTGGGCCTGGTGCTAACACATACACCTCTGCTTACCCAACTTTTACTACCGACAACACCCCAGACTCCGACTACAGCACTCAGTATCAGGGGTTCGAAAACCAGCAGTATGGCCCCCGCTTTGATGGATCACTAAGACCTTTTGGCGAGCGGCTTGCGAATGGTGATGTGCAGATGCTGACATTTGAAGCTCGTCCTAATGAGCGTCGTAAGTTCTTCAATACCGGCTACCAAATGCAGAATGGTGTCTCGTTTTCAGGTGGAGATGAGAAAACGAAGTTTTATACCTCTTACCAGAATTTGCAGAACAAAGGAATCATTCCGAAAGATAAGTTTGATCGGAATACCTTCCGCTTCAATGCTTCGCGGGAGCTAGGTCGCCTGACTGCTGGCTTCAATGTATCGTACTCGCAGCAGCGGTCTAATATCACTTCCAATGCAGACCGGAATTCAACGGTGTACTGGAACCTGCTCAACAATACGGTAATGGCTCCTATTACGTCCTATAAGGATTGGCAGAATGATCAGTTTGCCAATCCAAATGGCTATTTTAATGCCTTCTACGATAATCCCTACTGGATTATTGATACCTACCGTACCAACGATCGGCGCAACACGCTGCAGGGCAATATTGATTTGTCGTACAAAGTTCTTGATTGGTTGAAAGTTCAGTACCGCCTAGGTACTACCAACACCACCCAGCAGCGCTTGGCTACGCAAAATAAGTTTACCTACAATGCCTATCAGCAGGCACACAATACGAACAAATCAGGTGCTGGAACGCCCGGCTATGTGCAGGATTTGAGCGCGAGCCTGACCCGCATTAACTCGGACCTGTTCATCAGCATGGATAAAACGTTCGGCGACTTTACAGTACAAGCTATTGTAGGTAATAACATACAACAGTTCGATAGCCGCTTCAACTTTGCCGCTTCCACTGCCTTAGCTAAGCCGGACTTGTTTAACCTCTCAAACCGGATCGGCAACCTGATCGGGTTTGATGGCAGAGCCCAAACTCGCCTGTACGCATTCTATGGCGACGTGACCCTAGGTTACAAAAATTTTGTCTTCCTGCACGGCTCGGGTCGTAATGATAACATCTCGTATCTGGATCCTGACAACCGTAGCTTCTTCTACCCTGGGGTAGATGCATCGGTTGTATTCACGGAGGCTATTCCAGCCCTCAAAGACGTTTCTTTCCTGGACTATGGCAAGATCCGCGGAGGTATCACGAAGGTTAGCCAGGTAAACCTACCTAATGCTCCATTGCCGACTGAATTGCCAACAAGTGTTACCGACCTAGGTATATACCAGACGGGTGGGGCGTATGCACTGAATTCCACCTATGGTCTTGGTACTGGTTTCCCGTTTGGTTCATTAGCTTCGTTCACGGCAGACAATGGCCTTGTACAACAGGGGCTTAAGCCTGAGGAAACCCGCTCCATTGAGACTGGTATCGAACTTAGCTTCTTGCAGCATCGGGTAACGGGTGCTTTCACCTACTATTCGCAGAAGAGCACTAATCAGACGATTAGAACTAGCATTTCAACTGCTACCGGCTACAGCACTCTACTCCTTAATGCGGGTGAAGTACAAAACCGCGGTGTTGAAGCTGACCTGAATATCACTCCCGTTCGTCTTGACAATGGACTGACCATCACGGTAGGTGGTAACTTCAACTACAACAACAATGAAGTTATTTCGCTGCCTCCGGGCCTCTCTCAGCTAACTCTGACAAGTGGCGGCGGAGCTGGTAGCGCATCGCTTTTTGCGATTCCCGGTCAGGCCTATCCTGTACTGCGGGGTAGCTACTACCAGCGCACTGATGATGGGCTAATCAAGATGGTTACGACCAAAGATCCAAATACCGGCGAAGCCCGTTATTTCCCTCTTAAATCGACTGACCTGAAAAGCTTTGGCAATACCCAACCTAAATACAAGTACGGCTTCAATGCTAGCGTAACGTACAAAGGGCTGACGTTATCCGGCCAAGGTGAACTCCGCACGGGTTACGTAATTTATAACGCTATCGGTGAGACTCTCGACTTCACAGGGGCTGGACAGCGGACTGTTACATACGGTCGTGAGAATTTTGTGTACCCTAACTCAGCTATTCTGGCTCCCGATGGTACAACGTATGTTCCGAACACCTCAGGGCTAACGCCTGGTGGATCAGAGTTCTGGTCTAGCGCAGCTTATAACACTACTGTGTCAGAGAACTACGTGACCTCCGGAAAATTCTTCAAAATCCGGGAGCTTTCCCTGAGCTATGCGCTACCTACTGCTTTAGTATCGAGAGTAGGTTTCATTAAGGGTGCTTCAGTTAACCTGTTTGGCCGGAATATCTTTACGTGGGTACCGAAAGCCAACATCTACACTGACCCTGAGTTCAGCAATGCTACTACCAACCCTAATGCCGTTGGTATTAACAGCTATTTCCAGACCCCGCCGACGAAGTTCTACGGAGCTACTCTCAGCGCAACTTTCTAATCTCACTTGTTCATGAAAATACTTTTTAGAGTCCTGCTTGCAGCGGCGCTTACTACTGCTGCAACCGGTTGCGAGAAGTTTCTCGACGTCAATGAGAACCCTAACAACCCGACGGCAGCAACGCCGAGTGAGTTATTGGCATCAGCACTGACCACTACGGCTTTTAACTACTCGTCGGGTTCTAACACGAGTACTCTCCCAGGCTATAACAGCTATGCTAGCTTTGCTGCTGATTATTGGGGTAAGTCGGGGGTTGTAAACGGTTATACGGAAGAACGCACGTATAACTACACGAACCAGTTCTATCAAAGCTTGTGGAGCAACACCTATGATAACCTGAATGACTACAACCTCATTCAGCAGCAAGCCGTGGGTTATCCTAACCATGCAGCTATCGCCCGGATCATGAAGGTGTATAACTTCCTGCTATTGGTCGATGAGTTTGGGGATATCCCTTATTTCACTGCTCTGCAAGGAGCTGCGAGCACAACGCCTACCTACGACAAAGCTGCTGATATCTACAAGGACTTTATCGTACAGCTAGATGGCGCTATTGCGGATGCTAATGCAGCTGCCAGTGGTGGTGTTGGGGTAGGTGCCGAGGACGTTGTTTTCCGCGGCGACATGAAAAAGTGGAAGCAGTTTGCTAACAGCTTAAAGCTGCGGATTCTGTTGCGTGAATCGCAAACTGGCGATGCAGCACTGGATACGTACGTACGGACGCAGCTAGCTACTCTTCAGACGGCACCTGATGGATTTATTACGAATGATGTAGTAGTACAACCAGGCTATGCCCAAAGTGCTAACCAGCAAAATCCATTCTTTACCCGTTATGGACTGACAGCTGCTGGTACAAGTGCTACCGAGCAGCTCTACCAGATTCCTACCAACTTCATCCTCAACCAATACGTCAACAACAATGATCCTCGCGTTTCTCAACTCTACGCGTTCGGAGTTAAGGATGGGGCTAGCAATGTTTATGTAGGTACTGATCTGGGCGAGCGCAGCCCTGCCGGAGCTACAGCTACGTTGAGGGCATCATTTTTCCTGCAAGGCGGTGGCCTGTTGAAGGGGCCTAATGCGCCTACTCCGCTGATGCTTTTGTCTGAGCATCTCTTCTCAAAAGCAGAAGCTGAAACCCGGAACTTGTTCACTGGTGGCGATGCTGCTGCTAGCACCGACTTCCAAGATGGTATTAAGGCCTCCTTTGTTTATTTCTACCGTACCAGTACATCTCTTACTGACATAAATAGCACGCCGTTATCTGCTACTACTTCAGGAACTCCTGGCATAGCACAGTATAACACGTACATCGCTGCTAACACCAATAATCCATTGGTGAACTACGCACTTGCTCCGTCGGCAGGTAGCTTAGGTAAGCAATCGGTTATTATCTACCAGAAGTACTTGGCCGAAAATTCAGTGGCTAGCACCGAAGCCTGGGATGATTATCGCCGTACTGCGCAGCCAAAAATTCAAGCTTCGCTGGAGTCTATTTCGCCTCGTGCGGATAAACTACCAACCCGCCTGCTGTATCCACTGACCGAGACCAACACAAACGCAGCAAATATTCCTGCTAATGTTACTCAGTTCACGAAGATCTTCTGGGACGTAGTAGATTAATCTATTACAAGTAGCTTATCAACAAAAAGGGCTGCCCAATCGGGCAGCCTTTTTGTTTTGCTCAGGCTTAAGCTAAGCGGGAACCTAGCTTTCCATCAGAAACCCTTTGATATACTCATCTAGGTCGCCATCCAGCACGTTCTGCACGTCGGTGCGCTCGATGCCGGTGCGCAGGTCTTTGATGAGCTTGTAAGGGTGCAGCACGTAGTTGCGGATCTGCGAGCCGAAGTCGATGCGCTTCTTGCCGGCTTCAACCTTGTCACGCTCGGCGTTGCGCTTGTCGAGCTCTAGCTGGTAGAGGCGCGACTTGAGCATGCGTAGGGCATGTTCCTTGTTCATGAGCTGGCTACGCTCAATCTGACACTCGATAACGATACCAGACGGGGCGTGCTTGAGCCGGACGGCTGTTTCTACCTTGTTCACGTTCTGGCCACCGGCGCCACCGGAGCGGAACGTATCCCAAGAAATATCAGCGGGGTTGATTTGGATGTTGATGGTGTCATCCACAACCGGATAGGCAAATACGGAAGCAAACGACGTATGCCGCCGGCCGCTGGAATCGAAGGGGGAGATGCGCACGAGGCGGTGGACGCCGATTTCGCTCTTCAGATAGCCGTAGGCAAAGTCGCCGTCAATTTCCAGCGAAGCCGACTTGATTCCGGCACCTTCACCGGGCTGGTAGCTCACTTGACGCACCGCGAAGCCGTGCTTTTCGCCCCACATGATGTACATGCGCATGAGCATCTCGGCCCAATCCTGGCTTTCGGTGCCGCCCGCGCCGGGGTTGATGTCGATGATGGCGGAGAGCTGATCTTCCTCATCGGAGAGCATCCGCTTGAACTCCAGCTGCTCAACGGCTTTCTGCGCCGTCTCGAATTCCTGCTGCATCTCCTGCTCCGCCACGTCGCCGTCACGGTAGAAGTCATAGAGCACTTCTACATCGCCGACGGCCTTCTCCACGGCTTCGTAGTCATCCGTCCAGACCTTGATGGATTTGATTTCCTTCAATACCTCTTCCGCCTTTTTGGAGTCGTCCCAGAAGTCAGGAGCCGTGGTCTGCTTTTCCGTTTCTATAATCTGCTCTTTGCGATTATCGTAGTCAAAGATACCTCCTCAGAGCCTCAGCGCGGCCCTTCAATTCCTTCACCTGATCTTGCGTCATGGGGAATGTTAAATGGTGATGTTGAATTTTGAATGGGTAAAGGTCGCTACCGGAACGTTACCATTGAATAATAGGCTCCTAAATACGCCAATGAGTCAAGCCAGCTTCGGGCTGCTCTCAAGCAAAGACCTAGGTTGCTCCTGAAAAAATAACAGCCAACCTAGGTAAGGTTGGCTGTTGTAGCAACACAGAAAAAGCTAGGTCAAAGCTGCTTAAATGGTAACTATCCAGTTGTGCGTGTCAGGCGCAACACCGGTGCGGATGTCATCCAGCGCCTGCAACACGCGCCGGGCGAACGAATCGGAAGTAAGCTCCGGCAGCAAATAGTCCTGACCCTGATAGCCAATAACCGTAATCGGCGCAATTGTAACGGCAGTGCCGATGCCGAAGGCTTCGGTGAGGGTGCCATTCTGGATAGCTTCCATCACTTCGGTGGCGGCTACTTTGCGCTCTTCTACGGGCATGCCCCAGTCGCGGGCAATTTGCAGCACGCTGCGGCGCGTGATGCCGTCCAGAATCGAGGTGCTGAGCGCGGGCGTGACGAGCGTGCCGTTGATAATGAAGGCCACGTTCATGGTGCCTGACTCCTCGATAAAGCGATGCTGAGAAGCATCCGTCCAGAGCAGCTGGTGGTAGCCGGCATCCTGGGCTAGCTTGGTCGGGTAGAGCGCCGCGCCGTAGTTACCGGCGTTTTTGGCAAAGCCAGCGCCACCTTCGGCCGAGCGAACATATTTCTCTTCAAAGCGCACGCGCAGAGGCTTGCCAAAGAAAGCGCCTACCGGGCACGTAATAATGGCAAAACGGTAGGTTTCCGAAGGCCGAACACCTAGCATACCATCGGTGGCAAACATGAAGGGGCGGATGTACAGCGCCGTGTTAGGTGCGCTCGGAACCCACTCAGCATCAAGGCGGACAAGCTGCTTGAGCCCTTGGATAAACAGCTCCTCCGGAATGGCCGGCATGCACATGCGCTCAGCGGAGGTATTCATGCGAGCCAGGTTGTCGTAGGGCCGGAAAATAGTAATAGCGCCCTGCTCATTTTTATATGCTTTTAGCCCTTCAAAAATGGCTTGGCCATAGTGGAGGGCCGAGTTAGCGGGGCTAACCGTAAAGTCACCATAAGGCAGAATCTGTGGATTTTGCCACTCGCCATCTTGATAATCAACCACAAACATGTGGTCGGAGAAGTGTTTGCCGAACTCCAGGTTCGCGAGGTCAAGTTGCGAAAGGCGCGAGGCCGAGGTGGTCTGGGTCGGAATGGCTAGGGTGTCAAGCATAACGGTAAATCGTGAAAATGAAGCTTGGTGAGCGTAAAAGGCAGCAAGCTGAAAACCTAGGTGCCAAAGCAGTTTAGAGGCGTGGCTTCCAGGTAACTTCTTCCGCGCCTAATTCGTGCGCCATCTGGCGACTAAGTACAAACAGGTAATCGGACAAGCGGTTTAGATAGATAACGACCAGCTCGGCCACAAACGAATCGTCCTGAAGCCCGATAACCAGCCGCTCGGCGCGGCGGCACACGCAACGGGCCACATGCGCAAACGAAACCGACTGGTGCCCGCCCGGCAGCACAAACATGCGCAGCTCAGGCAGGTGCTCGTTCATTCGGTCCATCTCGCGCTCCAACAAGGCCACGTCTTCGGCGTGCAGGTCCGGGATTTTCATCTTCGACTTCTCTGGGTCGGATGCCAGAGAAGCGCCGATCGTGAACAGCCGGTCCTGAATTTCCTTGAGCAAGTCGCGGCGCGGGGTATTCACTTCCTGGTCGCGCAGCAAACCTAGGTAGGAGTTCAGCTCATCAACCGTTCCGTAGCAATCAATGCGCAAACTGGACTTCGGCACCCGTGTGCCACCGATAAGTGAAGTAAGCCCTTGGTCGCCGGTCTTGGTGTAAATCTTCATGCTTTCATTTATCATTTAACATTTACCAACTACCATTTAACAGTTATCAGTACATACCTACCAGAAACCTAGGTTAGAGATACACTCTTTATTGGTAAATGGTAGTTGGTAAATGTTAAATGATTAACTGGTAGCTGTCAGATGGCTGTGCGTGGCGATGTCGGTGTTCACCATGTCTGATTCGACTAATCCATCGCGCAGGCGCACGATACGGTGCGAGTAGCGGGCGATGTCTTCCTCGTGCGTTACCATGATGATGGTGTTGCCTTTGGCGTACAGGGCCTCAAACAAATCCATGATTTCGTAGCTGGTCTTCGTGTCGAGGTTGCCGGTAGGTTCGTCGGCCAGGATGATGCTGGGGTTGTTGACCAACGCGCGGGCAATGGCAACGCGCTGGCGCTGTCCGCCCGATAGCTCGTTGGGGCGGTGCTTGGCTCGTTCACCTAGGCCTACGCTGCGCAAAGCTTCCATCGCAATAGCTTCTCGCTCGCTGCGGCCGTAGCCGGCGTAGATGAGCGGCAGAGCCACGTTGTCGAGCGAAGTAGCGCGGGGCAGCAGGTTGAACGTCTGAAAAACGAAGCCGATTTCCTTGTTGCGCACTTCCGCCAGCTGGTTATCCGACATGCGGCTCACGTCCTGCCCATTCAGCACATAGCTGCCGGCGGTTGGCGTGTCCAGGCAGCCCACAATGTTCATCAGCGTCGACTTGCCGGAGCCGGACGGGCCCATGAAGGCCACGTACTCACCGCGCTGTATGCTGATGGTAACGGACCGTAATGCCTGAATGGTCTCGGTTCCCATCTGGTAAACCTTCGAGATGCCGGTAGTTTCGATAACGGGATGCTGCATGGCCTAGGTTATTTCCAGGGAGCAGTTTCTGCGAGCTGCGCGGCGTGTCGCGCGTCGTACTGCTGTCGAAAGGTAGCGTATTCCGCAGGGGAAAGCAACGTGCGCAACTTCGCCAGCGGCTCTTCTGCATAGTCAGCCAAACCCGCCGAAACAGCGGTCATGGCATACGCTTTCAGCAACGTGGCCGACTCCGGGTTATAAGCCAGGGCTTGCTGCAACAAGGAATAAGCGGCGGTGTAGTTGCGCTGCTCCGCGTAAAAATCGGCAGCCGACAGCATAGCGGGCTCCAGCAAGGATGCCTGGCGACCAAGCTGAGCATACAAGCGCGCCGCGGCGGGCAGCTGCTTCTGCAACCTGGCCAGCGTGGCCTGGTAGTACAGCTTGTAAGACTGATCGGCAGGAGAGAAGTACGCTGTCTGCAAGAGCTGCCGTAGCTCAGTCGTGACTTTCTCTTGGGTATAAAGCTGCCCGCGGAGTACGTTCCAGGCCGACACAGTTGTAGTTTTAGCCGTGGCATCCGGGGCAAACCGCTGAATAGCCTCCCGTGCTTCCTGTACCTGACCAACTTGCAGCGCCCTTGGAATCTGAGCCAACAAGGCCGCTTCCCGCGCCGCCGGGCTGCGCAACGCAGCAGCCTGTATAATCAAGCTCTCCGGGTACAGCGAAGCGCCCCGAATAACTAGATATTGAGCCTTCACCGAATCGGAAGCTAGCCGGTAATCCCGGTTGAAATCCAGGGCTAGCACTTGCAGTAAACTGTGGGCCGGATGAGCTACTAATGCATCTTTCTCCTGTGCGGCCAGCTGCGCCAGCGTTCTGGCCGAGTCCAGCTGACCGTTCAGCGCAAAAGAATAAGCGCGAGGCAAAGCGGCTTCAGTGTAGCCACCCTGCGCCGCAACGGCCAAGCGTGCCGCCGCGGAGCTATACAGTCGTTGGTCAAGCAGCCAGGTACCCCAAAGGCTGTGATAGTAAGCGGCTTCGGGACCGGTGCCAATGGTGAGCGGCAGCAGTGTAACCTGTGCAGCTACTGCCTGACCGCCATAATACTGCGTCAGCGCCCGCAGGAAAGTAAGCTGCTCGAAGTACGAAGCATTAGCTGGCCGTTGCGCTAGCTTCGTTAGCGTCGGAAGCAGGCTCGTGTCGCGGCGCGTCAGGTTGTTGAGTGCCGCGTGATAAACCTGCGCAAAATCAGCCGGAGCTAGGTCCTGGCTGCCGAGTGGAGCAGGCGTTTTTGCGTTTGGTTTGCCGGTAAGCTGGCTCAAAAGCAACGCGTTGGCTTGCAGCGCAACAGCATCATTCGGCAGTGATTCGCTGGCTATTGTTTGTGCTGCTTTCCACTGCTGGTGTTTTAGCAGAAAAGCCAGCTTGTTGGCGCGTAGCACCAGGTTATCAGGCGCTACAGCTTCCGCCCGCGCCTGGTACGTCGCTACGGAGTCGGTGAGTGTGGAGCGGGTGTAAAGCTGCGCCAGGTCGTTGGCCAGAAAGGCGCTGCGCGGATGTGCCTTCAAGCCTTCCCGCAGCACTTGCAGGCGGTCGAAGAAGTCGCGCTGATCCATGTACAGTGCTGCCAAGCGCAACGATACCTTCTCAGAGGGCCGACGGCTGAGCGCGCGCCGCAGCGCGTTGATTTCGTTTTGGCGTTGCGCCCGGAAGCGGTAAAGCGCCGCCCGCCCAAAGCTAGCTTTGCGGTTGTAGCGGTCGAGTACATCACTTTCGGCGTAGTAGCGCTCGGCCAGCAGGGCCAGCGCCTCGGCTTGCGGTTGCTGTTCGCTTTGAAGGCGCGTCAGATCACCTAGGTTGTTATAATAGCCAGCCTCCACCTGATCCAGCACAAAGAAATCGTTGCGCGCTTCTACCGCTACCAAAGCGCCCAGCGCGAACAACAGCACGACGTAAAAGGGCAGACGCCGAGGCTCATACACCACCCGGTACACACGCAGCCGCTGCCGAATGAGCGGCGCGAAGTTGATCAAGACGTACAGCAAAAAGCCGATGCCGCCCGTAAGAAATACGAGCCCTACGAAGCTGCGGCCGGCCTCCAGCAGCGGGTCGTTGGCCGTGGCAAATGCGTAAGCCAGTGACCCCGCCGCCAAAGCCGTCAGCATCAGGTAGAGGTGGGCAGCACTGGGCCAATACGGCACCCAGTCGCTGTAGGTAGCGGCCCGCTGGCGCAAACCTAGCCACCCGACCAGAACCGCCGGTAGCAGCAGCACAAACGGATCGAGGTGCAGACCAGCCAGCAGCAACACCTCGCCGTCGTTGAGGTAGTACATCAGCAGAATACCTAGGTACAAACCGCTGGTTAGCAGGAAGGGCCACAACCCAAAGCGGCTCTTCGGGTTTTCGGCCTGCGTGTTAAACCACAACAGGGCATAGATATTCTCGAAGCTCACCCAGAAGGCCAGCAACCCCACCACTACGGCACTGCCCGCCGTGAAATAGCTGGCCAGATGCAGCACGATGAAAGGAGCCGGATAGTCGCTGCGCCACAGCAGCAAGCCGACGAGGCTAGCTATGAGCACTGCGAAAGCCAGCAAGCGCAAGCGCAGCGAGGTGTCGGGCCAGAACGCGTGAAACCCGTAAGCCGGCAGACCTAGGATAAGCAGCGCGGTAATCAGAAAGTACTGTTTGCCAGTGTCAAACACGCCAAGCTGATCGGCGTTGAGCGACATCAGCAGAAAAATGAGCAAGCCCATGGTCACCACAAACGGCGTGCGGGCCAGCGTACTCACCACGGCGAGGTAGTAGACCAGGCAAACAGCCAGCAATAGGAGCAGCATGGCCGCCGCCGCAGGCTGCACGTATGGCCCCGCTACGTCATAGGTCTGCGCGACGAGGTAGCCATTCACCCGCACCGGCAGCTCGGCCAAACCAACACGCACCGGCGGCAGTGTAGTAGGCACCGGCGTGAGCTGCGCTATCGGCTGAATAGGAAACGTGTGGTCGTCGCCGGTGAAATAGTAGTAACAGGCCAGCGCCAACGCTAGGCCGGCTACCAGGCCCAACACCAGCAGCGGGCTGCGCCAACTCACGGGGCGGTCGGTAGGGAGGGGGGAAGGAGGCGCCAACGGCTAGTCCAATACTTTAGGTACGCGGAAGTAATCAGAGTCTTTGCGGGGCGCATTGCGCAGGCCGTCCTGGTGGCTTACGGTATTCTTCGCCTCGTCGGCACGCAACACGTTGATTTCGTGCGACAAGTGCACTAGCGGCTCCACATCAGTGGTATCCAGCTCGCGCAATTGCTCCACCCAGTTCAGAATCTTGTTCAGCTCACCGAGCATTTTCTGCTCTTTGGATTCGTCGAGTTCCAGGCGGGAAAGGTGGGCTAGTTTGCGCAGGGTAGCTAGGTCGGTACTCAAAGTAATAAGGATTAGAAGTTACGAGTTAGGAACGTGCAGCTTTTGCTTACGGTTGGCATCAGCGGCTTCAGATTTACCAGCGGCCGGAGCTGATTTCTCCTTCGGCGGTTTGGGCCGGTAGTAGGGCGTAGGCTCCGGGATACCAGCGGCTTCGGGGATGAATTCGCTGGCAATGATAGCGAATACCCGGTTTTTAAGTTCTTCCGCATCGGCTAGGGTGAGGCCTTGGGTGGAAATCGGCTCGTGAAGAACGATCTTCAGTGGCGTGTAGCGCACCCGGATTCCGCCAACATCGGGCATAAAGCGGTGGTTCAGCGGCATCGTAATCGGCACGATAGGCACGCCCGCGGCAATGGCCAGCTGGAAGGCGCCATCCTTGAACGGCATCATTTCTTCGGCTGGCTTTTTCGAGATAGTGCCTTCCGGAAACAGCACCACCGAACGCCCTTCCTCCAGACTTTTGCGCGCCTGCACCATCGAGCGGCCCCGACTCACGGCGCTTTCGCGGTTCACCGTGATGTAAGTGCTGCCGAAAATCGGTCCCCAAACCGGCACTTTCGCCAGGGCGCTCTTCCCGACGATGTTCAGAAACCCCGGTATAGCTTTGAACAGCAGCAGAATATCAATGTACGAGCTATGGTTTGCCACGTACACGTACGGCTGCTTGGCGGGCAGCGGCTGCTTACGCACAATTGTGACCGGCATCCCCCACATCCGAATCGACACAATCGACCAAACGCGGTTGATGGCGTGCAGATGACGGTGCCAACGCGGCTTTCGGGCTAGCATCCACTGCAAGGGATACGTCAGCACGAAAGGCAGCACAAACCAGAAGGTGCTCCAGGTGGTGTACAGCCGATGGCCAATGAAACGCAGAAATCGTCGCATGCCGCAAAGGTAAGAGGGAAATGGCGAGGTGGTGAGGTGGTGAGGTGGTGAGTAGTAAGATGGTGAGTCAACTTGCGTATTATCAACTCGCTAACTCAAACCTCTCTATTTCACCAGTTCACCACCTCACCAGTTCACCACCTCACCTGCTTGCCAGAATTTTATCAGCTTTCAACAGGCCGGCTACGCTGATGGCATCGGTGATGCGGTTGTCGAGGGCCATTCGCACGGCTTCCGCGAAGGGAAGCTTCCACAGGCGTAGGTCTTCGGTCTCTTCGGGTGCTACTTCGCCGGGGATAAGGTCTTCGGCCAGGAAGACAAAGCCTTCCTCGTTTGTCACGGAGTTGGAGGTGTGCAGCCGGGCAATGTTGGTCCAGCGCCCGGCACTGAAGCCGGTTTCCTCGCGCAGCTCCCGCTTCGCCGATTCCAGCACATCCAGCTCTATCGGCCCGCCGCCCATCGGAATTTCCCAGGAATACTCGTTGAGCGCGTAGCGGTACTGGCCCACCAGCCACGTATTGCCATCCGCATCAATCGGAATAATACCGATGGCCTTATTCTTCATCGAGATAACGCCATAGATGCCGCGGCCGCCAGCCGGATTGATAACCTGATCTTCACGCACGCTGATCCAAGGGTTCTGGTACTTCAGTTCCGTGGAGAGCGTCTGCCAGGGGTTGTGCGTTTCGTCGAGGTCAGGGAAAGCAGATGAACTCATTAGAAAAAGGAAGAAAGATGAGAATCGTAAAAGTTTAATATTGGGAAAAGTTGTCTAATTTTAGGAAACCCTATCGGGCACGATTCAGCATTGACCGAGTAGAACCGCCAGTTGAGCCAAAATACTTACTGGAAGCAAATAGGTTATCTACTTTTGTCGTAGAAATTTATTCAGCGCGGCTAAGGTCTATGGAAAGGAAGCCTTATCCGCGTGGCGAAATTCGGCAAAGGAAGAGTGGATAAAACTCGCCGAAGGAGCGTAAAAAGCCACTGCATTATGCAGTGGCCTTTTTGTTTTAGGCCACAACTGTCGGCAGCGGGCTGGCGTATCTACCGTAAGCGCTGACCGTTCACATTCCGGCAGCCTCGCAGATCCTATGGCTAATGAGCCCAAAAATAAGCCCACGCAACCAGAAGCCGGCGACCCGCTATTCAACCTCAAACATGCCGAAGCCGAAGCAGCGCTAGGCACAAATACCAGTGCTATCAACGAGGCTATCAATGAAGATGGACCCGAAGACGACGACCTGGATGAAGGCCCCCGCGATTCGCAAGGCAACCGCCGCGGCGAGAATGACCCTGCCGATGGCACCGCCGCGGGAAGCCACAAATAGCTAGGTTTTAAGCAACTAATCTGACGGCCGGGCCTCCGCGGTAACATTGTTGCCGCGGAGGCCCGGCTCACGTTTGGGGTAGCTACTTTTGCAGCTATTATGCTACTTGCCTCCTACACCGATCAGCCCCTGGAAGCGGGCCTCGACGAAGCCGGCCGCGGCTGCCTGGCCGGACCAGTATTCGCCGCCGCTGTTATCGTGCCGCCCGATTTTGCGCCCACTTACCTCAACGATTCCAAGCAGATGACCGCCAAGCGGCGGGAAGTGGCGCGGGCTGAAATCTGCCGGGAGGCCATAGCCTGGGCCGTAGCCGAAGCGTCGCCCGCCGAGATTGCCGACATTAATATTGAGCAGGCTAGCTACCTGGCGATGCACCGGGCCGTAGCAAACCTAGGTACTACGCCCACGCATTTGATTGTGGATGGCAAACGCTTCCGGCCTTACAATGGCATCGAACACACCTGCCTGATCGGCGGCGACGGGCGCTACCGCAGCATTGCCGCCGCTTCCGTTCTCGCCAAAACCTTCCGCGATGAACGCATGCGCGAGTTGGCCGCCGAGTTCCCTTTCTACGGTTGGGAACAAAACGCCGGCTATCCCACCGTGCGCCACCGCGCTGCCATCCGCACCCACGGCGTCACGGAACACCACCGCTTAGGCTTCCGACTCCTTTGATTTATTTAACATTTATCAATTAACATTTAACAGCTGCCAACTATCACCTGCCATTTAACAGTCAATTAATTACCACAACACTAACCTAGGTTTTGGGTAAGCATGGGTTGATAGATGATAACTGTTAAATGGTAGATGTTAAATGTCTATTCCTTGAGGCGGAGCAGGTCTAGGAACAAGCTGAAGCCGTCGACGGTGGAGCCGCCTTCGCCGAACTTGTCGAAGTTCAGAGGCTTTACAATGTAGCCGCTCACGGCTAGCTCTTTGGCTTTGAGCCGGTCGGTTTCGAGGTCAGAAGTGGTCATGATGAACACGTTCAGGCCCACAAACTCGGGGTCGGAGCGGAGCGCTTCCAAGAGTTCCAGCCCATTCATGCGCGGCATGTTGATGTCGATCATCACGATGCTGGGCTTATCGATTTTGGGCTGGTTGTTTTCGCCTCGGAGTAGGTGTAGGGCTTCGCGGCCGTTGCCGGCGATGTGCAGCGGAACGTTGATATTATGCTTGCGCAATTCGCGTTGCACATTCATGATGTCCATCTGATCGTCTTCGACCAGCAGAATACAGGGAGAACTAGGGGCGGTTGACATAGTAAAAAGAGAACAACAAGAGCCGTGGGTAGAGCTGGCGCGGACTTCTATACGATTAAGATCGGGATTGAGTCACATCTACGTTGGCTCCGCTTCGGGCAGCGACAGGCGGCGCTACTGATTTGGGCCAGGTGAAAATGAACGTAGCACCTTGTCCTTCGGCGGATTCTACGTGAATACTTCCGCCCTGACCTTCCACAATCTTCTTCACGATAGCCAGACCTACGCCCGTGCTTTCAAGGGTGTCGCGGGCGGTTAAAGTCTGGAAGATGACGAAAATACGCTCGTGGTACTCCGGCGCGATGCCGGGGCCATCGTCGGCAACGGCGAAGGTGTATTGCTCCCGGTCTTCGCGGCAAGTGACGCGCACGGTGCCGGTTTCGGGATGGTCGTGGTACTTTAAAGCGTTACTGATCAGGTTAGTAAATACCTGCTGAAGCGGTACCCGGTTGGTGGTGAGCACCGGCAGATAGGAGGGCAGCTCCAAGCGGAAACCCTCCGGCGGAGCCAACGAATCGATGATTTCGGTGAGTAGCTCCCGCACGTTGACGCGTTCCGTGGCCTGCGCCACGCGGCCTACCCGCGACAAATCCAGAATGCCTGTAATCAGGTTTTCCATGCGGTGCACGCGAGCCCGCATCAACACCAAGAATTCCTGCACATGCGGCGGCAGTTCCTGGCCCATGTCTTCTTCAATCCAGCGCGAAGCACTTTCAATGCCGCGCAGAGGCGCTTTCAGGTCGTGCGACACAACGTACGCAAACTGGTCCAGCTCCTGATTGCGGCGCTCCAGCTGCGTAATGGTGGTGCCAATGGTGTGCGACATCACGTTCAAAGAGGCCGTGAGCTGGCTCAGCTCGTCGCGCTCGGTGTCTTCAATGCGCGTTTTGTAGTCGCCGGAGGCCAAGCGTTTCGCCAGGTCCACCATCGTGCTGATGCGCCCGCCAATAAGCCGCGTGATGTAAAAAGCCCACGTAACACCCAGAATGCTAGCTACCAAGGTGACGGAAACCGAGATAATGCGGTTTTCCCGAATGCTGTCCGTCAACTTTTTGCGAAGCTCATTGCGGGCAGCTAGCTCCGTCGTTTCGAAGCCACGGAACAGCACCCGAATCTGATCCATGAGCAAACGGCCGGTGGAGCCCTCTGCCAGCAGGCGGTGCTCCATGCCTTGCAGGCCAATCTGATCAGGGATGCGGCGCTTGGCTTCTCGCTTCTCGCTCACCATCAGATGTGAATACGCCGCCCATTGCTGAAACAAGCGCTGGGCCCGCACGAGCCGCTCGTATTGAGGGGTGCCCACTTTCAGAGAGCTGCGGAGCTGCACAAAGCGACCTAGCAGGCTGCGTTCCCCATCATAATAAGGCTCCAGAATAGCTTCGTCGCCGATGAGCAGGAAGCCGCGAAAGCCGGTTTCCATGTCGATAATATTGCTGGCCAGGGTCGTGGCCTCGCTGGTAATTCGCTGCGACTCCGCCACGCGCTGGGCGTTGCGCAGCACCTTGCGCGAGAGCTGATAGTTGGTCAGGACCACGCCGGCGAACAGCAGCAGAATGGCCGTAAAGCCCGCAATAAGTTTGGTGGAAAGCTTCAGCTTCATGCAAGAGAAGGCTACAAACGGCGAATCATTAACCTTGCCGCAGCTTGTTTTCCATCGTGCGAAGCAGTTGCGAGATGCGGTCGGTCAGGACTTGTACGTCGGATAGGCCCGCAATGGCCTGCTCAGCTTGCCCGGCCACGTGCAGGTCCATCAGCCGGTTGGCTACCTGATGAACCTGCCGGTGCACACGGTCAAGCTCTTGCGCTTCAGGCAAATGCCCGTATTGTACCAGCGCCCGCTCGTTGATCCACTTCCCGAGCGCGCAAGTATTTGCATCACGAATGGGCTCTTCGGCCGTGCCGCTGCCATACAGGAAAGAGCGCAGCTTCGATTTGAAGAGCAGGTGCTTCACCAGGGCAGTTTCAAAATCCTGTTTCAGATCGTCGTTCATGGCTAGGAAAAAGGTCGGCGGCCGCCAGGAAGTAGCAGCGGAAAGCAGATAGTCTGGAAGCCAGCAAAGGTAGCACCTGCATCCGACGCGGCCGGACCCGGTGAAATAGTTAATTTCGCCCACCGCTTTTAGCACCTAGGTTCCATGCCGTTACCGCAGGCGCTTTCCTCTACTCTCTACGCATAAACTATGGCCGAAGACCTCAAGACCGTCACGCTGAATGAGGTGCACCAGCAGCTAGGTGCCAAGATGGTGCCCTTCGCCGGGTACAACATGCCCGTGCGCTATTCCTCCGACCTCGACGAGCACCACACCGTACGCCGGGCCGTGGGTATTTTCGATGTGTCGCACATGGGCGAATTTCGGGTGCGCGGCCCGCACGCCCTCGACCTGATTCAGCGCGTGACCAGCAACGACGCCAGCAAGCTCGCCGACGGCAAAGCGCAGTACGCCTGCCTGCCCAACAACGAAGGCGGCATCGTGGACGACCTGCTCGTGTACCGCCTCGCCGACCAGGAGTATATGCTGGTCGTCAACGCATCCAACATCGAGAAAGACTGGAACTGGATCAGTCAGCACAACACCGAAGGCGCGGAGCTGGAGAACGTGTCGGATGAAATCAGCCTGTTTGCCGTGCAAGGCCCCAAAGCCGCCGCCGCGCTTCAGCCCCTCACCGATGCCGACCTAGGTAGCATTCCGTATTACTCGTTTGTGCAAGGTACTTTCGCCGGTGCGCCCAACGTCATCATCTCGGCCACGGGCTACACCGGCGCCGGCGGCTTCGAGCTGTACGTGCCCAACGAGCACGCTAAAACCGTGTGGGACAAGATTATGGAAGCGGGTCAGCCGTATGGCCTGAAGCCCATCGGCCTAGGTGCCCGCGACACGCTCCGCCTCGAAATGGGCTATTGCCTCTACGGCAACGACATCGACGATAAGACTTCGCCGCTGGAAGCTGGCCTAGGTTGGATTACGAAGTTCACCAAGGATTTTACCAACTCGGATGCCCTGAAGCAGCAGAAGGAGCAAGGCGTGAGCCGTAAGCTGATCGGCTTTCAGATGGACGGTCCTGGTATTCCGCGCAGCCACTACCCGCTGGTAGATGAAGCTGGGGAGCAGATTGGAGAAGTGACTTCGGGCACGCAGTCGCCTTCGCTGAGCAAAGGCATTGGACTAGGTTACGTGAAAACGGAGCTGAGCAAGCCCGGCAGCAAAATCTTCGTGCAGGTGCGCGGCAAGAACTTGCCGGCTACCATTGTAAAGCTGCCGTTTGTGCCGGGTACGGAGTAATCCGGTTGTGTTTTTAACGTGATTTTCCGTCTGTCATCCTGAGCTTGCGAAGGACCTCCCTCTCTTAAGCGAAAAAGCTAAATACTGCCCTAAACTCTCTTTCACCAAGGTGCAAGGTGTAAAAGGTTTAGGGCATTGAAGAGAGCTTTTCGTTTATCAGAGGGAGGTCCTTCCTTCGTCAGGATGACAGACGTTTTTTGTGCTTTCTAAAAGAAAATAAGTTGCCTAGCCTCGACGTCTGCTTAACCCCTGAGCTTCTTTCCCTTTTCGACTTACGCGGCCGCGTGGCCGTGGTCGTGGATATTCTGCGGGCCACTTCCTCTATCGTGACGGCGCTGGCAGCGGGCGTTTCGCACATCGTGCCGCTGAGCGAGCTGGAAGAATGCCGCGCCTATGCCAGCCAAGGCTACCTCACCGCCGCCGAGCGCGATGGCCGGCAAGCCCCCGGTTTCGACCTAGGTAACTCGCCCTTCGGCTACCTCAACGAGGCCTTGCCCGTGCGCGGCCGCGCCGTCGCCATCACCACTACCAACGGCACCCGCGCCCTTCAGCTTTCCCTGGCCGCCGATGCCGTGATAGTGGGCGCCTTCCTGAACCTGAATGCCGTGGCAGACTTTGCGCGTCAGCAGCAGAAAGATGTGGTGGTCGTATGCGCCGGCTGGAAGGGTAATTTCAACCTGGAAGACACCGTTTTTGCCGGCGCTTTGGCGGAACTGCTAGCACCCGACTTCGACGTGACGAGCAGCGACGCCACGCTAGCCGCGCATCAGCTGTGGCAGCAAGCCAAACCAGACCTAGGTGGCTACCTGCTCCAATCGTCGCACGTACGCCGCCTCAACAGCCTGGAAGCCAACAAAGACATGGATTTCTGCGTGCGCCTAAACGAATACAACCTAGTCCCCATCTGGCGCAACGGACAGCTGGTCATTTAACATTTACCAGTTAACATTTAACAACTGCCAGTTACCAATACTTATCTGCTAGATACCTAGGTTGGGCAGTATTAACTGATAGTGATACCTGTTAAATGTTAATTGATAAATGTTAACTGTTTTTCAGCTTCTCGTTTTGGCGGTGGCGGTCGGTGTCGCGAGTTGTTTTCTTTTCCAGGTTTTTCTGGAGCGCCTCGGTGAGATTAATGCCGGTTTGGTTGGCGAGGCAAATCACCACAAACAGCACATCGGCTAGCTCGTCGGCCAGGTCTTTGTCGCGGTCAGATGCTTTGAAGGACTGCTCGCCGTACTGGCGGGAAATAATGCGCGCTACTTCACCGACTTCCTCGGTGAGTATCGCCATGTTGGTCAACTCGTTGAAATACCGGATACCTGTGGTTTTGATCCACTGATCGACGGTTTTTTGGGCCTCTTCGATGGTCATGAGAGTAGCTGCGTAAGTGAGTAGCTGAGTATGCGTTGGACGAACTTACTCAGTTACTCATTTACGCAGCTACTCTTTGCCCTCCGGCGAGTCGAGCACGATGGTAACCGGGCCGTCGTTGAGCAGGCGCACTTTCATATCGGCGCCGAACTCGCCGGTGGCGACTGGCTGGCCGAGCAGCTTTTCCAGCATCTGCACAAACTGCTCGTAGAGCGGAATGGCGACGGGCGGCGGGGCGGCACCGATATAGCTAGGTCGGTTGCCTTTGCGGGCATCCGCCAGCAGCGTAAACTGGCTGACAACCAGCAGCTGGCCGCCTATATCCTGAACGCTGCGGTTCATCTTGCCCTCGTCATCACCGAAGATGCGCAGTTGCACGAGCTTGCGCGCAACCCAGTCGAGGCTGCGCGTATCATCAGTGGGCGCAAAGCCGGCCAGCACCAGCAAGCCTTGCCCGATTTTGCCGGTAACACGTCCGTCGGCCGTCACGCTTGCCTCGCTAACGCGCTGAATAACTGCTCTCATTGTATCTGGTTCGTTGAAATTGTAGCACAAAATGCAGCACGCTGTAGCGCGAAGCTCCTGCTTCGCGTATCGTTGAACGATCGGACCTAGGTTGTGCTAGCGTAATCGTTCAACGATACGCGAAGCAGGAGCTTCGCGCTACATCGCGCTACATCGGTGTCGCTAGTATGCTAGCCTGACTGCAAAGTACAGCCTGCAAATCCTTACTTGCAGCTTGGCTGATGTTAAATGGTAGATGGTAAATGTTAAATGTTAAATGAATAAGCCGTTGTGGCTCCTGCTGGCGTTGCTGATGGTGGCAGGCGTGCGCCTGCACGGCTTGGCCGCGGCCGCTTTACCCGACTACGACTCAGTGCGCAACTGGCAGATTGTGCAGGAAGTGGCCGTTGGCGACCTTAGGAACCTTTACCACCACGGCAGCCCCGGCTTCTCATTGCTCTACGCGCCGGTAGCGTGGTTTACCACCGATTTCCACGTTTTTCAGTACCTGAATGCGTTGGTGGGGGTGGTAGCCGTTGGGTGGCTCACGCTGTTCATCAGTCGGGAAGCTAGGTTAGCGGGCTACGAAGCCGGGTTGCTAGTCCTCTTCATCGGAGTATCGACTTTCCTGACCTTCTCCGGGCGCGACTTTACAATGGGTTCCTGGGGCCTCGTCGTCTTCACCGGGTTGCTGCAAGCCTATTATGAACGGCTGCGCCAAGCTACACCTAGGTCTTTGTTACGCGCAGCAGTCTGGGTGACTATCGGCTTGTGTATCAACTACAAGTTCCTGCTGACACTGCCCATTCTCGCCGTTTTTGAGCTGTTGCAGCAAGATGGGTTATTACTTCGCCCGCGTAACCTGCTGCGCGTACTTGCCATACTTGCGACGCCGTATGTAGTACTGGCCGCCGTGAGCTTGGCCGTCGGCTTGCCGTGGTATCGATGGTTGGCGGTGTACTACAACATTGTGCGGCCGGGCGCCCCCAACGCTGCCGGCCGCCAAGGCATGGCGCACTTAGATGCGCTGTATTACCTCAAATTCCTCCGCGACTTTGAGTCGCCGCTGGTGCTGCTGGGGTTGGTGGCCGTCCCGCTGCTATGGCGGCGGGCGCTGTTTCAGAAGCTGAAACAACCGAATCTTGTCCGCTACCTGGCTATTTGGGTGTATTGCTTTCTGGTAGGTATGTCACTGCTGCTCAAGGCCCCACGCGGCTTGCTGCTCATCTACGGCTTGCTCTACGCCCTCACGTTTCTGAGTCTGCGCCAGGTGCTGGATCGGCGTTGGTGGGCACTGTCGCTCGTGGTGCTCGTGGCAGTCGGCTTCAACCTAGGTCATATTCAGCGTGAGATTTATGCCTACACGCCTAGCCACTATCCGGAAGTAGCCGCCTGGCTGCGAAAACACGGCAGTCCGCCGGTAATCAGCACGGTAGGGCAGGGGCTCGTGCCTTACGTGGTGCCTGGCTCGGTGGCTGTCATTACCGATGAGCATACTTTGCCCGCTCTCCGTCGGCAAGGCTACCGCTACGTGTTGCTTGATGATTATTGGCGCGTGACAAACGTCCTGAACTTCGATTCGTTGCGCCAACTGCCCGTCGTAGCGGCTTGGCCCGAGCCGCTGCTCACCGCGCCGCTACTCTTCCTGGAGCACTCCGAATACACGAGTCTAGGCTACGATGAAACCCTAGCCCTCCAAAGAGCCGCCCGCCGCGACTCCCTCCAACTTCGCCTGATTTCAATCAACTAACAGCTGATCAATTACCAGTTACCAATTCGCTACTAACCTAGGTTCTGAATTGGTAACTGATAACTGATCAGCTGTTAACGTAGGATTTGTAGGCTGTCGAGCGTGTGTTGGTAGCGGCGGGCGTTCTGCTTGTGCTCGGCGTAAGTTTCGGCAAAATCGGAGTAGCCGCTGCGGTCGGGGCGGGCGCAGAAGAAGTAGTAGGTGTGCGCGGTAGGCTTGAGCACGGCATCAAGGCTTTGGCGATTCGCGGAGGTAATCGGGCCGGGAGGTAAGCCTTTGTGCTTGTATGTGTTATAGGGCGAGTCGACGAGCTTGTCTTTGTTCAAAACCCGTTTCACCCCAAAGTTGCCGATAGCCCAGAGCAGCGTTGGGTCGGCTTGCAGGCGCATGCCGTGGTGCAGCCGATTGAGGTACACGCCGGCAATGATGGGTTTATCTTTGGGCTTGGCAGTTTCGCGCTGCACGATGCTGGCCAGCACATGCACTTCCGTGGGCGAGAGGCCAAGCGAATCGGCACGACGGCGGCGCTGTGCGGTCCAAAAACGAGCGTGCATCGCCGCCGCCGAATCCAGAAATTGCTGCGCGGAGGTGTTCCACACAAAGCGGTACGGCCCCGGCAAAAACAGCGTCAGGATGGTCGTCGTATCGAGTTGGTAGCGTTGCTTTAGGAAAGAATTATTCCGCAGCAACTTGCGCAAAGCGCTTGAGTCGGTTTCGAGCTGCCGGGCCACTTGCCGGGCTAGCTGGGGTTTGTACTTGAACGCATCCAGCTGAAAAGCCACCGTATCCTGCTGACCTAGCATCAGCTTATCGAGCAACCTGGCATTGCTAGTGCCGAAGTTTACAAGATAGCGCCCCGGCCGAATGTGCGTCGGGTAGCCACGCCGTTCGGCCAACCACGCGAAGGTAGCGGGCTCCAGCAGCAGTTCCTGGCGTTCCAGCGAATCCAGCACCTCCAGAAATGAAGCGCCCGTGCGGATGTATAAATAAGCCGGGCCGAAGGGCGACGCCGCCACATTAGGCTTCCAATATACCCGCCAGGCAGCATAGAAGACCGCGCCACCGAACAACAGCAGGAGCACGAGCAAAATCACCGCAATGCGGCGGCGCAACGGGGAAGAAGCAGAGGAAACGGGAGAAGGCAAAATGGTAAGCTACAAACAGATCAAGGCTTTATAGCCTTTAAGGCCACACGCTGCCAGGCAAACGAATAATCACCCTCGGGCAGTTCTTGGATGTTGAAAAAACGAACCGCCGCCGGTGGTGCCGTCGAGAAGGCGGCCCGTACAGCCTCAGCTTCCTGGCCCGTGCAGCCCGATTTCGTCATCCAGTCGTTGAGCTGCATGGCAATGTCGCTAGTAGGTTCGCCGAGTGCTACTACGTGCAGGCCGGCGGCTTCCACGGCCCGGTGCCACTCCTGCGGAGCCAGGTTGCGCATGTGCGAAGGGTCGCGCAGCGCCTCAACCCGGTTTTGCCATTCCGCCACTTCTGGCTCATCGTCGGGTACGCACGTATCAGCCAGCAGGAAGCGGCCGTGCGGGCGGAGTACCCGTTTCACTTCGCTCAAAAACTGCGGCACCGATTGAAAGTGGTGCGGCGCAATGCGGCAGGTCACGAGTGAGAAGGCAGCATCGTCGAAGGGCAGGGCTTCGGCGGCGCCTTCCTGCCAGGTTACATTACTGATCTGCTGCGCGGCCTGCTGCTGCCGGGCTTGCGTCAGCATCCCGGTCGACACATCGACGCCCACTACCGACTGCACAAAGGGCGCGAAAGCAAGGGCAGTGAAGCCCGTACCCGTTGCTACGTCCAGCACCGTGTCATCGGGCTGGCACTCGGCCTGCTCCAGCAGCCAGTTCAGGGCCGTGCCGGTCCAGGAGTTCCACTGCGCATTGTAATGGCTGGCCTGACGGTCAAATTGTTCTTTGGCGGAGCGAGTAGACATAGCCTTGAATAAATCAGGTAAGGAAAAAGCTAGCTTCCGAAGCGTTGTCAGTCATCTTGCTGAACATGTCGACCCGCAGCAGCTAGGCTTCAAATGGCTCAGCAATCAGGTTATAATCGAGGCCGTGCCGCTCCGTAGTTTCCCGCAGAATGGTTTTTTGCCACGGCCGCAGAACTTGCTCAGCACCTAGCTCGATGATGTCGGCAATTAGTCGATTCGACAGCACAAGGTTTGCTACGTACCCATTGATGTCGGTGGTAATGTGTGTTTTGAGTGCGGTCAGCAGTTGTTCGCGGGCATCGGCTCGGGCTGCCTTTTCGCCGCTCAAGCGTCGGCGGAAAGGAAAGCGCCGCTGCTCAGCCGGTAATGCCGGTTCGGGCACCGGAACAAAGTTATCGGGCGAAAGCGCCGCCAGCTGGTCAAGGTAAGGCGAGCGTTTCAGCTCCGGATGCAGGCCACGGGTCGCCTTCCAATCGGTAGCATCCTGGGGCATGGCGCGCACCAGCTCCGGGAGCCGATCATTGGCAAACACCATGTAAGGCGGCCGGTCGAGTTCCTTCGCAATCCGGTCGCGAAGCAGGTACAGGTCGCGGAACAGCGGCATCTCGTTAGGCTGAATGCGGTACTTGCCGGCAATGCGCAAGTAAGGGCGCTCATCACGCGTATAGCGAACTTCTTCCAGCGCTTTGTTTTCCTCCTCGGCCCAGTGCGCACGACCTAGGTCGGTGAGCTTGGCCGTGAGCCGGTCGCTCAGCTCAAACAGGTAGAGCACGTCGTTGGCCGCGTACAGCTTCTGGGCTTCCGTGAGAGGACGCTTGAGCCAGTTCGATTTCTGCTCGCCTTTGTCAACCTCCAACCCTAGCTCGCTCTGAATCAGTCGACCCAGCGAGATGTTGTTGTCTGATTCGCCCAAAAGCGTGTACTGCACGCTCGTGTCAGTGATGTGGCGCACATGCACGCCATACAGCTCATCCAGCAGCAGAATGTCGGATTTACAGCTGTGAAATACCTTTTCAATGGCCGGGTCGCGCAGCAACACCCAGATGGGTTCCAGCTCGTGCGCTGGGTTGGTTAGCGGAATAGGATCAATAAGATATACTTTCTGGCCGTCAAAGATCTGGATGAGCGCCAGGTTGCGGCCATAGCGGTGGCGCATATCGTCAAACTCCAGATCAACCGCGAGGCGTGAGCTGGCTCGTAGCGTGTCGGCCGTTTGTTGGATATCGGTCGAAGTAGTTAGGTACTGAATGTCCGTCATTAAGAATGAAATAATACAAGGCGGAAACCAGAGTAACAGCGCCACCGGAGACTGGTTCTGGTAGGAGTAAAGGTAGGAAGCTCCGGCGGGGAAAGCCAACATACCTAGGTCTTATGATGCCGCAGCCTGCAAATGAGTCATCTGGCTGACAACGAGTTCAACGAGCCACGCAGCACACGCTATGCCTCAAAAACGCTGCTAAGCTTAAGTGCCTGCATACATGGAATACGCGCTATGAATCTGGGCTTTATGCTATTTAATTGCAGAAATATAATTAATGCAATATTAAAAGGGAGTTAAATTTTCCTTTAAAAAAGAAGGAGGTATGCATACAAAAATAGATTTCACTAATAAATTTGTATTCCTACCTGCCTAATTACCGCCGCGACACCAGCCGTTGACCCTCTTTTCTGCCGATCTGTCAACCATTTTCCTGGTTTATTGCGCTTAAGCCCCCGTGCTTAGTTCGGTAAGATGTGAATTGTGTGCCTGGCTTCTTTGAGCAGAAGCCATTTATGAAGTTGTGTTGTAGCAGGGTCCTTTTTTCATTCCTGGCAGTTTTTCGACTGGCAGTTTTTTTCACTTTAACCGGCTTACGGGCCACGTTTAATGAAACAAAAGTTTATACTCACTTTGGTGTGGTGTCTGCTGCTGGCGTCGGTTGCCTGGGCGCAAACCCGCGCCATCAGTGGCCGCGTAGTAGGCTCCGACGGGGCAGGGCTGCCCGGCGTTACGGTGCTGGAGCGCGGCACCACAAATGGCACGAGCAGCAATGCCAACGGCGAATTCTCGCTGACGGTGCAGCCGGGCGCGTCTCTGGTCGTTAGCTCCATCGGCTTTGAAAGCCAGACAGTAACCGTTGGCTCGGGCTCGACCGTGAATGTTACGCTGAAAACCAGCGCCACGCAGCTGAATGAAGCAGTAGTGGTAGGCTACGGCACGCAATCGAAAGCCGACCTGACGGGCTCGGTGACCCAGCTCACAGCCCGCGACGTGGAGAATACACCTGTAGTAAGCTTTGAGCAGGCTATTCAGGGCAAAACGCCGGGCGTAGTCATCAACCAGACGTCCGGAAAGCTAGGTGCCGGCTTGCAGATTCGGGTGCGCGGCTCTTCGTCCGTCACGGCTTCCAACCAGCCGCTGTACGTGATTGATGGTATTCCCGTGACTTCGCAGGACGTAAGCTCCGATACCGAGCCCCTCAACCCGTTGGGCGATCTGAACCCGAATGACATCGAAAGCATCACGATTCTGAAAGATGCTTCATCTTCAGCTATTTATGGTTCGCGCGCCTCGAATGGGGTAGTGCTGGTGACGACCAAAAAGGGTCGCCAGGGCCAGACGAAAGTGAACGTGGGCTACTACTACGGCACCAGCTCGGCTACCAAGAAACGCAAGTTTCTGAACGCGGCGCAATACAAGGAGCTGTTCAGCGAAGCAGCCATCAATGCTGGCTACGACGACCCCGCTGATGCCTTCACGGAGAACGGCCTCGACTATGACTCGCCCTATGATGAGAGCTGGGTGGATGCTGGTCTGCGTCGTGGCTACGTGACGCAGTATGACTTCAACGTGAGCGGCGGCGATGCCAAGACGCGCTTCTACCTGAGCACCACCTATAACGATCAGAAGGGCATTATTGTAGGCAACCGCTACCGCCGGGGCAGCGCCCGTCTGAACCTAGACCACTCCATCAGCGACAAGCTGAAAGTGGGGTTGAACTTCTCGCTGACGCGCTCTGTGAACGACCGGGTGCCGGAAGACAACGACTTCTCTAACCCGATTCAGCTGAATGCGCTACCGCCAATTCAGCCGAAGTACGACCCCATTACGAAGCAGCTGAACCAAGCGACTCTCTACTATAACAACCTGCTGGACCTGCAGAACGGCATGAACCGCGCTGGTACCTACCGTTCCTTCAGCACGGCTTACCTGACGTATCAGCCCATCAAAGGCCTGACGCTGCGCACTGAAACCGGTGCCGACTTCCTGAACCTGAACGAAGAGCTGTACCGTGCCGCTGGCACGCAGACTGGTGGCAACTCAGGCTATGGGTACAACAACCAGGTGCAGGTGATTAACTACACCACCAACAACACGGCTACCTACAACTTCACCCTGCACGAAGACCACAGCTTCGATGTGCTGGGTGGTTTCTCGTTCCAGCGTTCGGACACGAAGCAGACCTCAGCTGAAGGTCGAGGCTTCCCAAATTCTGAGTTCACCAAGATTGCCAGTGCCGCTATCAAGACGGCGGGCAGCGCTTCTTCGCAGAGCGGCTACTCGTTCATATCGTACTTCGGCCGCCTGAACTACGCCTTCCGCAACAAGTACCTCGTGTCGGGTAGCATTCGTTATGATGGCTCTTCGCGCTTCGGCAAGGCAAACCGCTATGGTACCTTCGGCGCCGGCTCCTTGGGGTGGTTGATTTCGGAAGAAAGCTTCCTGAAGGATAACTCGGTGGTGAACTACCTGAAGCTGCGCGGCAGCTACGGCCTGACGGGTAACGCCGAAATCGGTAACTATGCCTCGCGTAGCCTGTATTCGGCTATCTTCTACGCCGACCAGTCGGGTATCACGCCGGCAACGTCGGTGAATGGCGTGCTGACTTACGCCATTGGCAACCCGAACCTCTCGTGGGAGAGCACCGCGCAGACCGACCTAGGTCTGGAGTTCGGTTTGTTCAAAAACCGCTTGTCAGGTGAGATCGATGTGTATCAGAAAAATACCCGCGACCTGCTGCTGAATCGGCAGCTGCCCTACCTCAATGGCTATAGCCTCGTGACTGAAAACGTGGGCAAGCTGCGCAACCGCGGCCTAGAGATTTCGCTGAATGGCCTCGTTATCGACAAAGCAGTGAAGTGGAACGTGGGCGGTAACATCTCGTTCAACCGCAACCTCATCACTGAGCTGGTTGATCCGATTGTGGCAGGCGGTAACACGCTGGCGCAGGTGCGTGAAGGAGAGCCTATCGGCGTGTTCTATGGTCGCAAGTACGCCGGCGTTGATCCCGAGACAGGTGATGCTTTGTACTACACCGCTGACGGCAGCAAGACGAACAATCCGGCTGAGGCTTCGCAGCAGAAGCTAGGTAACCCAAACCCCAAATACACGGGTGGCGTGACGACCAGTGTTTCGTGGAAAGGTTTTGACTTCAGCGCCGTAGGTCAGTTTGTATATGGCAACGACATCTACAACACGGCTGGAAGTTATCAGTCGGTGAATGGCGACTACTTCGACAACCAAACGGTTGACCAGTTGAAGCGGTGGCAGAACCCGGGCGACATCACCAACGTGCCGCAGGCGCGCCTGTATGCCTCGAACGGTACGGCGGTTTCGTCGCGCTGGATATCGGGCGGCTCTTTCTTCCGCGGAAAAAACTTCACGCTGGGCTACACGCTGCCCAAGACGCTGATGGGTGAAAGTGTGCTGAAAACGGCGCGCCTCTACGTGACGGCTCAAAACCTGTTCACCATCACCAACTACGACGGCTACGACCCCGAGGTGAACTCCGCCACGTTTGGCAGCGCCAACTACATCCTAGGCCATGACTTCTACACGCCGCCACTGGCGAAGACCTTCTTGGTGGGCATAAACCTAGGTTTTTAATCTACTGCACTGACTACTAGAATGAAGACTATATTTTCCCGTTCGGCTGTGGCGCTTACCCTGGGGGCAACCCTAGCGCTGACGGCTTGCGAAAAACAACTGGACCTGGCGCCGCCGCAATCGGTAGATGCCACGACTGCGCTCAACTCGGAAGCGAAAGTAGGTAGCGCCGTCATTGGCCTGTACGCCAAGCTCGACGAGCCGTCGCTGTATGGCACGCAGCTGATTCTGGTGCCCGATGTTCTGGGCGGCGACGGCTATGTGAACTGGCAAGGCTCCTTCACGACGTATCGTGAACTGATCCGGCGCACTACAACCAGTATCAACAACATTGCGGAAACTATCTGGCGGGTAGCTTACCAGGACATCAACCAGGCAAATCTGGTAATCAATGCCTTGGAGGTAGTTGCCTCCAAAGATTTGAAAGCACAGTATGAAGGGGAAGCCCGCTTTGTGCGCGCCGACCTGTTGTTTGAGCTGGTGCGCCTCTACGGCAAGCAGTACAACGCCGGCACTGCTTCCACGGACCTAGGTGTGCCCATCAGCCTGACCCCGGCCCAAACATTGGAAGACGCAGCGGTAGAACAGCCACGCGCAACGGTGGCACAGGTATACCAGCAGGTTATTACCGACTTACAAGCCGCTATTAAGCTACTACCGCCCACGAATGGTTTCCGGGCTTCCAGCTACACGGCCAAGGCATTGCTGGCACGGGTGTATTTGCAGCAAGGCAACTACGCAGAGGCGCTCACCCTAGCCGATGATGTAATTAAGAACAGCGGCAAGTCACTGTCGCCCACGCTACAGGCGGTTTTCACCAACCGCAACTCATCAGAGTCGTTGTTCGAAATTCAGCAGAATGACCAGAACAATGCCGGTACTTCCAACAACGGTCTGGCTACCTTCTACGCCAATATTGACCAGCTTGGGCGCGGTGATGTGCAGGTGCTGGGCAGCTTTTCCAACCAGTACGGTCCTACTGACGTTCGCGGAACGGATTCGCTGACAGCTGACCAAACCAAAAAGCTCATCTACATCGGTACCGGCCCGACACGCGCGCCTGACCTGCTGCGTTCCGGTAAGTGGACTTCCTATGGCCAGAATATTCCTGTTATCCGGTTGGCAGAAATGTACCTGATTCGGGCAGAGGCCTCTTTCCGCGCTGGCGACTCTGAAACTGCTCTAGCGGATGTAAACCGCATTCGCACGCGCTCGAATGCTACACCACTCACCGCGGATGAAATCTCCCTGAGCGCGATACTGCGCGAGCGGCAGCTGGAGCTAGCTTTCGAAGGCTTCCGCATTCACGACCTAAAGCGCACCGGCACCAACGTTACGTACACGGCCACGGATGGCACGCCCGTAACCATCGACATCACGAATCCCCGTTTCGTGCTGCCGGTTCCGCAGCGCGAAATCAATGTGAATCCTAGCCTGATACAAAACGCCAGCTACTAACCTAGCTTACTGATACCAAAAAAGGTCGCTACAATTCTGTAGCGGCCTTCTTTATGCGCTATAGCCTGGCTTTTACTTACTCGTCCTCGTCTTCATCCGAAGCCTCAAAATCTAGCTCGGAAGCTAGGTCCAGAGCCTCGGCAATGATATCGTCCATCATTGGCTTGGTGTCGGCGTCTAAGGCGCGCTCGAAAAGATTGAAGAGCTGTTCGGCTTCCTCGTTCACGTAGAGGTTGGTATAGAGACGCTCGAACAGCTTTGCGTCGCGGGTGATGGTAGCGTCAATGTCGGCGACGGAGCGGGCACGCAGGGCTTTGTGCAGCACCTCCATCACACGGCGGCTTTCTTCGTGGTCACCTAGGTCGGCGACGAGCTTCAGCAGCGACATGGCCACGCCCAGGCGAACCCGCTCGAAGCGAAAAGCCAGGTCGGCTTTGGAAGCGTGCTCGAACTCGGCGTAGACTGCGCGAATAGGTTCGGTGATATAAGTAGCCACGTCAGCTTCCGCGCGGAAGGCGGCACGTAGGAGCTGCTCGTAAGGGTAGATTCGCATGGTAAAACGGTAAAAGCAGGAAATGGAGTAAGCGGGCTAGGCTTAGCGAGACTGAATTAAATACGGGCCTCTTGTAACCTAGGGTGGCAAAGGTACGATTGATTAGAAAGGCGAAAGCCGCGCTGCTGCCTCACCTGTTACTCTTCGTACTTCATTTCTAAAGCTTCTACCTAATGACACACAAAGAAAAATGGCTGCTTTTTGCCCCCTCGGGCTTAGTTGTTATTGGCTTCGGCACTTGCCTGGTGCAATGGGCAACCACTAAAATGCAACGGAAAGCGCCTACTCGCGAGTGGGTGCTGGCTGGCACGGCGGCGCTAACCGTACTCAACGCAGGTGTGAGCCTGTTCGGACGCGGCGTAGCAGAAAGCGTGCTGTACCAGATCCGGGAACAAGGACCATCTGCCGTTACCGTCGACAACATTCCTACGGAAACCTCCGCGCTGGATACAGAGGAAGCTTCCGCTCTCGATTAGCCGTCATAGGTTTCACTTATGAAAACCAAAAGGCCCGTTGAGCTTGCTCAACGGGCCTTTTGGTTAGCTAGGTTCGCGTATGCTACCGACCGGCTTGTACCGATGTGGCGGGCTTAGCAACACGGAAAGGAACTCCCAATAGTTCTGCCACGCGAGGTGCCACATCTTGCAGCGCCATTTGAGGCACGACTTGGCCAGCCGTGAACCCCGGACCATAGCCAATAAAGCCCGTTTGAATTTGCGCGAAATCGGGGAAGAAGCCGTGGGTGCCGCCTTTGCCCGGCTTCACAACTGCACCTTCCCGCGCTGCGCTCATCGAAACACCTGGCACCGGCGCCAAGGCCAAGGCAGCATTCGGATCGGCACCGATTTGGTCCAGCTCAGCGCGCTCGACTACGCGGAATAGCTTTTGTTGTTCGGCGGGCAGCTTACTGAGTAAAGCGCGCACTTGCGCCACCGTTTTCTTGTCGCTTTTGTTTTTCAACATCAGAAACGCCGCGGCGCCTGACGTGTGAAACTGCGCTTTCCACTCGCCTTTACCAGCGCCGTACAAGCCATTCTGGGCTAGCCATACGTTAGGAGCCAAGGTCGTGTTGATATCCACAAAGCCGTGGTCACCGGTCACGATAACGGCCGTTTCATTCTGAATTCCCGCTTTGGTAAGGGCTTCCACAATGTTACCCACGGCCCAGTCGGCGGTGGCGAGGGCTTTGCGCACATGCTCTCCGTCGCGGCCGTCCTGGTGCTCGGCGTGGTCTACCCCGAAAATATGGATAGTGAGCAGCGCGGGCTTGTAGGTTTCCAGCAGGTAAGCCGCCATGCGGCTGCCGTTTTCGTCGCCGCTCGCGTAGTCGCTGCTCATTTCGCGGGCCGTGAGCTTGCCGGTAGCGTTCTGCTCAATTTCCTCGAACAAGCCTTTCGGCGTGGTCTGCTGCCGGATGGGTGTCAGGCGGTCCATGTTCTTATCGAGCGACCAGAACTCGGGTACGTTGTAGTCGATGGGCGCGCCAACCGACACGGGCCACTGCACGGATGCCGACTTCAGGCCGGCTTGGTGCACCGCATCCCAGATTGTCTCGGTTTTGATCAGGTTTTCCTCCCAATACCAACGGCCGGTAGCACCGTCGGGCTCGAAAGGCGAGTTGTAATAAATGCCGTGCTGAGCCGGCGCCACACCCGTAATGAGCGTCGTGTGCGACGGATACGTCACGCTCGGGAATACGCCCCGCACGCCATCGGCCGAGGTGCCTTGCGCGGCCATGTGCTGCAAATTGGGCGTCGGCCACTTTGTTTCGCGGTAGAAATCAGGCCGGAAGCCGTCTATGCTGATGAGCACGACGTGCTTGGCCGTTTGGGCGAACGTGCTGAAGGTGAGGCCAAGACCTAGGCCTAGGGTGGTGAAGAAAGATTTCATGGCTGTGGAATTGTGAAAATTTAGAACGTCAACGGTCGTCATGCTGAGCTTGTCGAAGCATCTCTACCGCTTCGTTGCTAGTGGGCGGATTACTACTGCGGTAGAGATGCTTCGACTATGCTGCGCGTCGCTCAGCATGACGACCTAAAAAGCAAGGCTAAAAAGAATACCGGGCGCCGAGCTGAATCTGGTAGGGCGTGCCGTTTTGGTTGGTCGTGCCCACGTTCTCATTCACGCGGTAGATGTAGCGCTGCGTGGCCTGGTTGAACCCCGTAACCGACAGCAGATTCTGCTGACCTAGGTTGTAGTTCACGCCCCAGTCCTTGTTGAGCAGGTTGGCGAAGTTGAACACATCCACGCTGAAGGTGAGGCCTTGCGTTTTGAAGGTCTTGAAGGTCTTTTGCAGACGCACATCAAAGGTGCCAGAGAAAGGATTGATGCCGCCGTTGCGGTCAGCGATGGTGCCCAGGCTGCGACGGATGTAGTCCTTGGCGCGGTTATCGGGGTTGTCGAGCACCTTGCGCATGGAAGCGGCTACAGCGGGGTCCGTTTCGGGGTTGTTCGGGTCGAACACGAAAGCTAGGTCGTTGTCGGTGCCGGGGCCGCCCACGAAGTCGCCGTTGATGTCGGCATCCACCGTGAGCGAGTAGCGCGTACCACCTAGGCCCGTGAAACGGCCGCTCAGCGCGAAGCCTTTTACCGTGGGCGTGGTGCCGAAGAACACCACTTTGTGACGGAACTGGTTATCGGAGTAGTTGATTTCGCTCAGGCTGCGCGGGTCCGACTTGATCGGGCGGAAAGTGGAGGTGTTGGCCACGTTGCCGTTGTAGGACGTATTATCGCGGGTCGAGTTCCAGGTGTAGCTGGCGTTGAAGAAACCATCCCGGAAGTAGCGCAGCTCGGCATCTACTACAATGTTGGCTTGGTGAACTTTAGCGCCGTTGTTGAACTCCAGGGTTCGGCCTACGGCTTGTGTTTTACGACCCAGCACGTTATTCGTGATACCCGCCGTGGTGATGGTATTGGCCGGCACGAACACGCCGCGGTTGGCTTCGTTGCTGAGCGTGAAGTACGGCTGATCGACCAGGTTGCGGTCGAGGTACACGTAGTTGTCCTTGGTGTAGGAATAAAGGAAGTTTACACCCACCCGCAGCCAATCGTTCACGATGCGGTTGATGCTGAGGTTCGCTTTGTAGATGTTAGGAACCTCTAGATCCTTGTTGTTCAGGTTGATGGTCGACACGTAGGGCACGCCTGGCAGCAACCCTGGGGCTGCGCTAGGGTCGGCGCGGTAGGCCGGGAAGTCGGGACGCGGCACCGGATTCGAGCCGGTGGAAGGGCGCGTTACGTCGATGGAAGCAACCTTGGTGCCGCTGTTCTGGATGTTGTTCACCTGGGCATAGTTCACGGGGTTAGCCGAGAAAATGCCGCCACCCAAGCGCACAATGCTTTTCCGCTCGCCCTTCACATCCCAGGTCAGTTGCACGCGGGGCTGAATGTTGTTCCAGTCTGTCGGGTTGTTGTCGGTGCGCAGACCTAGGGCTTCCTGCACCACGGGGTTGTAGGCGCCGGCCGTTAGGTAGCTGGTCATGTCCCAGCGCAAACCGAGGATAGCCTCTACGTGCGGCAGCGGATTGTACTGCATTTGCCCAAATAGCGACGTATTCAGCACATATTGCTGCACCGACGGAATGCCTTGCAGCGGCACTTCCCGGGCATAGCGCGAAGGGTTTAAATCGTTAAATTCCTGCAAGCTGTTGAACACAAAACGCCCATTCTGCTCGCTCGAAATGTAGGTGTCGAGGTAAGTAAGCGTGTTGTCCGTGCCGAAGGTGAAGTTGTAGCGGCCTTTAGTCAGGTAGGTCGTGTTCACCAGCTGAATCTGGTTTTCCAAGTTGTTTTCGGGGGTGAAGCGTTGCCCACCGAGCTGCACTGAGGTGCTACCCTGGCGACCATTGGGCAGGCGGGAGCGCACCGTCACGATGGCGCGCGGAATGTTGGCAGAAGGTAGCTCGTCGTTGGGCGTGTAGTCGCGCTTCACGGTCTGGTACTGCACCTTCAACTCGTTCAAAAGGTTGGGGCTGAACTGGGTACGCAGCGAAGCTAGGGTGCTGTTTTCGCGCGACTTAAAGTTGCCATACACCTCAAACAGGTTGATGCTGGAGTTGTCGTCGGTGCTGTTGGGGTTGTTCCAATCGCTGTAGTTGTTGCGTAGCGTCAGGCGGTTCTTCTCGTTGATCTGCCAGTCGAGGCGAACGAAGAAGGTGTTAGCCAACGTCTTGCGGCCAAACTCGCCGGTTTGTTTGGCGTTGCTCAGGCCGTACTTCGTGCGGCCAATAGTCAGTACCGTATCCAAGGCGCCGCGGCTGATACCTAGGGCATTGGCATCAGCATCCGACTTGATGTCGGCAATAAAGAAGGGCGCCGATTGATCTTGCCGGTCGAGGGCAGTGAAAAAATGCAGCTTGTCCTTGATGATCGGGCCACCTAGGCTAAAGCCGTACTGGTTGGTGGTGAAGTTCTGGGTGCGGCGGTTGCCCCGAATATCATAAGAGCTAGCCAGGAAATCGGCTCGGTAATAGTCGAAGATAGAGCCGGTGAAGGTGTTGGTGCCCGACTTGGTCACGGCGCTGATGGTGCCGCCACCCTGCCGGCCCTGGGTCACATCGTACACGTTGGTGGCCACCTCAAACTCGCGGATGGCTTCTAGCGAAAGCGAATACGGGCCGTTACCCACGGCACCGGAAGTGAGGTTGTTACGCGCACTTACCCCGTCGATGAGGTAGTTGGTGGAAGAGGGCAGCTGTCCGCCCACGCTGCCGCCGTTGGAAGTAGGCGCCAGCGAAGCTAGGTTGGTGAAGCTGCGGTTTAGCGTCGGAATCTGGCGAATGGCTTGGTCCGTGATGGCCGTGCTGCTGCCGAGGCGGTCGATGCGGCTGTTCAGGGCATTGCCACGCACCACCACTTCCTTCAGCCCAACGGAGGCCGGCTGCATGGTGAAATCGATGGCAAGTTGGTCACCTAGGTTCAGGGCTAGCTCATTTTTAACTTGAGCCGCCGAGCCGATGTAGGTGGCCCGCACACTATAGGGTTTGCCGAGCGGGAGCTGCCGTAAAAAGTAGCGGCCTTCGCCGTTCGTAACGGTGGTAGTTTGGAAACCGGTGGCTTCGTTGCGAACTACGATGGTCACGCCCGGCAGCGTAATACCTTTCTCATCAACGACCCGGCCCGCAATGGAAGCATCGGTCGATTGACTTAGACCTAGGTGCGCGCTGAGCAGCACCCACAAGAGAAAAAACAGCGTAAACGTTTGGCGCATGGTGGTAGGGGGTGAAATGGATGCGCAAAGTTTCCGCTGGCGTGTCAAGGGAATATTAAGGGCATAAGACGTTGGTGTTATGATTCTAACACTGTGGAGCTGGACAATAGCTAGGTTATAGGCATCTGCCAAGACACAGGCGAGCAGGAAAAAGCCGTCATCATGGCCTACATTCGCTAAGTGCTTAGGCAGTGTACCTAGGTTGGCTTTGCTGAAGTAGCAAGGTCAAGCTGCAACCTAGGTGCAGCGCCTCCGCTCAATTGCAGTCTTTCTTTGGTCTTTCTTTCTCTCACTTCTTTCCCCGGTTTTTTGGTGGTTAAACTTCGTACCCTCGCGACCTTTCTACTGCTGCTAACCTGGCAGACAGAACCCGCATCAGCCCAAAACACCCCAGCCGCCGACGCCGGTCCGCTACTCACGCCGGCTCAATTCCTAGGTTATCCGCTGGGTAGCCAGTTTACGCCGCACGCGCAACTGCTGCGCTACGTGGATCATATTGTGCAGCACTCGCCCGCCACCATGAAGCTGGTGCGTTACGGCGAAACCTACGAGCACCGCCCGCTAGAAGTGGTGCAGATTGCCACCGCCAACAACTTCACGCGTTTAGAAGATATTCGGCACAATAATCTGCGCCTGGCAGGCGTGGAAAGCGGCCAGGCAAACCGCCAAATGCCCGGCGTAGTGTGGCTCAGCTACAACGTGCACGGCAACGAAGCTGTGTCGTCGGAGGCGGTGATGCAGGTGCTGTACGACCTAGCTAATCCGCAAGACAAAGAGGTGCAGCAGTGGCTTCAGAACACCGTAGTGCTCGTGGACCCCTGCGTGAACCCCGATGGCCGCGACCGGTACTCGTCTTGGTATAATCGGGTGCGCAACCAGTCGCCAAACGCTTCGCCGTATTCGTGGGAGCACCACGAGCCTTGGCCTGGCGGGCGCTACAACCACTACTACTTCGATCTGAACCGCGACTGGGCTTGGCAAACACAGCAGGAAAGCCGCCAGCGTATTGCGCTTTACAACCAGTGGCTGCCCGAAGTACACGCCGATTTCCACGAGATGGGGCCCAATAACTCGTATTACTTCTCGCCGGCTGCCAAGCCTTTCCACGCTGACATCACGCCTTTCCAGCGCCAGTTTCAGAATATCATTGGCGAGTACAACGAGAAGGTGTTCGATAAAAACGGCTGGCTGTATTTCACCCGCGAAGTCTACGACCTTTTCGCGCCTACCTACGGCGACACCTGGCCGACCTTCAACGGCGCCATCGGCATGACCTACGAGCAGGGTGGGGGCGGACCAGCCGGCGTAGCCTACGCCCGCGCCGATGGCGACACACTGACCCTAGGTCAGCGCATTGCGCACCACGTAGCCGCTAGCCGCGCAACCATCCAAGCCACCGCCGAGCACCACGACGACCTGTTGCGGGAGTTTCAGAGATACTACGACGATGCCCGCACCAAGCCGAAAGGCGACTATAAATCATATGTAATGGCGGGCGCCAGCGACCCTGGCCAGCTCCGCGCTTTCACCCAGTACCTCGACCGCCAGCAGATTAAATACGGCTACGCGGAGAAGAAAATGAAAGTGCGGGCCTTTAACTACACGTCGGGCAAAGTGGAAGCGGTGCAGATCGAGCCACGCGACGTGGTGGTGAGCATGTACCAGCCGAAATCCACCTTGGTGAAGGTGCTGTTTGATCCAAAACCGCAGCTTGAAGATTCGCTCACGTATGATATTACGGCCTGGGCGTTGCCGTATTCTTTTGGCCTGAAAGCCTACGCGCTGCGTGAAAAGCTAGGTTCCTCGGCTACGGCACCGACACAAATCACCGTGAAAGGCAGCGCGGCCGCTACCGCCGAAAAGCCATACGCCTACCTGGCCCGCTGGAACAGCCTCCAGGATGTTCGTTTCCTGAGCCGCTTGCTCCAGCAGAACGTGAAGGTGCGCGTGGCTCAGGAGCCGTTTGAGGCAGAAGGCCAGAAGTACCAGCACGGCACGCTCGTGATTACGCGCACCGGCAACGAAAGCATGGGCGCGAAGTTCGATCAGCTCGTGCGGGCCCAGGCCGATTCGGCGGGCGTGGTGGTGCAGGCAGTGAAGTCCGGCTTTTCTACCACCGGTGGCGACCTAGGTTCGGAGTCGGTGCACTTCGTGAAGCGACCCAATGTGGCGCTGCTGGCCGGCCCCGGCGTCGACCCGACGGCTTTCGGCGAGGTGTGGCACTTCTTCGAGCAGCAGATCGGCTACGCCGTAACGGTGCTAGGTACTGACTACTTAAGCACGGTGCCGCTCGCCAAATTCGACGTGCTGATTCTGCCCGATGGCAACTACACCGACGTGTACTCGGAGCGCAATCTGGAAAACCTAAAGCAATGGATACGCAGCGGCGGCAAGCTTATCGCGCTGGAAGGTGCCTCACGCTTCCTGGCCAACAAGCGCGACTTTCTGCTCAAAACCAAGCCCGCCGATTCGACAGCTTTGAAAAAAGCTAGCCCCTATGCGCTGCTGAAACCTTACGGTGCCGCCAACCGCGCCGGCATTGAAGAGCGGGTGCAAGGCAGCATCTACCGCGTGCAGCTCGACAACACGCATCCGCTGGCTTTCGGCTACGGTAATACGTACTTTGCCCTCATCCGCGAGCCGCTGGGCTACCGCTTCCTCGGGGAAGGTGGCTGGAACGTGGGCGTCATCAAAAAAGGCAGCTACGCAGCCGGTTTCACAGGCACCAAGGCGCGCCAGCAGCTCACCGATACCTTCGTGCTAGGCACCCAAGACCTAGGTCGCGGCCAGGTGGTGTACATGGGCGATAATCCACTGTTCCGGGCCTTCTGGCAAAGTGGCAAGCTGCTGTTTGGCAACGCGCTTTTCTTTGTTGGTCAGTAACCTAGGTTCTTCCTGTTGCTAAACAAAAAGCCCCGCCAAAGTATTGGCGGGGCTTTTTACTGGGTGGGTAATACGGCTAGTAGACTAGTCTACTACGTCTTTTGCTTTGGTCTTAACGGCTTTAGCACCTTTCTTCACGGCTTTACCCGTTTTCTGGGCGCCTCTTTTTACGGCGTGTCCAGCTTTCTTGCCTGTTACTTTGGCGTCTTCCTTAGTTTCGTGGATCTTTTCGCCTGCTTCAGTGCGGCCGGTGCGGGTTTCCGTTTTCACGGTGCCATTATCACGAACGGTCGTAGTCGTTTTAGCGCCGGTAGCCGGATCTTGCGTGGTAGTAGTCTGCGCGAAGGCAGCGGTTGAGAAAGCTACTGCGGCGAGTAGCATGAGTGACTTTTTCATGAGATTGTTAGGCTAAGGGAGAGAACCTTTAGGCCCTTATACGCACCCCCTGAAAATGGTTGTATTAGCTCATCCGTAAAAGCGTATAATCACGGCAAAAGCAGCGAACTGTCGCCGTAGCTCAGAAAACGATAGCCGTGCTGAAGCGCATGGTCGTACACGCGCCGCCACTCCGCGCCAATCAGCGCCGATACGAGCAGCAGCAGCGTGCTTTCCGGCTGATGAAAGTTGGTAATCAGCCCTTGCACCACCCGAAACTGATAGCCCGGCGCGATAAGCAGCTGGGTAGTAGCCTGCAAGATATCGGTGCCCGTGGCCTCTAGGTGCTGAAGCAGCGCCTGCAAAGCCTCGGTTGTAGAGAGCGGCGGCAAGTCTTCGTAAGGTTGCCACTGCCCTACGTGCAAAGAACCTAGGTTGGCGGCCGGATTTTGCGCCAGCAAAGCCCCAAGCCAGTAAAGACTTTCCAGCGTCCGAAGGCTGGTAGTTCCCACGGCAATAACGGGCCCGCCGGTATGCGCCAGCAGCTGCCGCAACAAGCTGGCTTCCACGCTGATCGGCTCGCCGTGCATGGCATGGCCCGCCATCTGGTCGGCCTTCACCGGCTGAAACGTGCCGGCGCCAACGTGTAGCGTCACTTGCCCCTTGGTGATGCCGCGGGAAGCTAGGTCGGCAAATACGGCTTCTGAGAAGTGCAGGCCAGCGGTGGGCGCGGCTACGGCGCCTTCGTGGGCGGCGTATACCGTTTGGTAGCGCACGGCGTCCACATCCGTGTCGGCGCGGTTCAGGTAGGGTGGGAGGGGCAGGTGGCCCGCGGCTCGCAGCACCTCGGCAAACGGCAGCGCCGCCGGCTCCCAGCTGAACTGAATCAGGGCGTAGCCGTCGCCGGTTTCCAGGCGCTCAGCCGTGAGCAGCGCCTCTTGACCGTTGGCGGTGAAAGCAAGCGTAACCGGACCCGTTTTCCAGCGCTTGCCATTGCCTATCAGACACTTCCAGACGCAGCTGCCGGTCTGTTGCATGGCCGGCTCAATGGCGCGGTGCGGCGCTACCGGCTCCAGGCAGAAAAGCTCGACGATGCCACCCGTGGGCTTTTGGCAAAACAAGCGGGCGCGCACCACCTTCGTATCGTTGAAGATGAGCAGCGAGCTAGGTGGCAGCTCGTTGGGTAAGTTGTAGAAATGCCGGTCGGTGATTTCGCCGCGGCGCCACACCAATAAGCGCGATTGGTCGCGGGCAGAAAGCGGCTCGGCGGCAATGCACTCGGGCGGCAGCTGGTAGGTGAAATCGTGGATGGAAAGCTGGCGCGGATCAGGGAAAGCAGACATACCGCAAAGGTAAGGCTAGGTTGCGCTACTGCCGCCAGCCTCGACCTAGGTGCTTAGAGCTTGGTTTCCGCTTTGCGGAAGAACATGAGGTGCTGCTGCGGCAAAACTTCCACGCTCTTGTCGAACTCCAGCCCCACGGTTTCCATCTCTTTGCGCGCCTGCTCGATGCTCATCTTATGAATGCGCTTGATATGCACCTGCGGATCTTCGGCGCGGTATTCGGCCAGTACCACACGGCCTTCGGGGGTGAGAGACGTGCGGATGGCTTCCATCATCTCGCGCGGATGGTCAAATTCGTGGTACGCATCCACGATCAGCACGACATCTACGGCGCCGGCGGGCAGGTTGGGGTTTTTGGTGGTACCGAGCACCGGTTCCACGTTCTGCATGTTGTTGCGCTGCTTGTTTTCCTTCAAAGCGGCCAACATTTCGGGCTGAATATCAACCGCCAGCACTTTCCCTTTCGGCACCAGCGGACTGATGCGGAAGGAGAAGTAGCCAGTGCCCGCGCCAATATCCGCCACTACATCGTTTGGCTTCAGGTTGAGTTGCTGCAACAGCACGTCCGTACCTTCTTCCTCGTCGCGGTCGGAGCGCTCCAGCCAGCCCGAGCCTTCATGCCCCATTACGTGCGCAATCTGCCGACCCTGGTAGTACTTGCTGATGCCATTGGGGTCGGAAGCAGGGCGGAGCTCGTAGCCACTGGAGTCAGCAGGAGCTTCGCTGCGCGTCTGTTCACCGATGAAAGCTGCGCTGCTGCTTTCTGTTGGCGGTTGCGTACAGGCTACCTGCATCAGCAGTACGCCAGGAGCCAGAAAATGCTTTACGAACAAGGAAGAGCAACGCATAGATAAGTATTCACAAAAGCCTCCAAACTAAACAGCACTTGGCTTCGAAGGGTTCGGCAAAGCCCTGACCCTATTTGCTACAACGCAGGAGAAAGCCCTTTGCTTATACAGGCAAGCTAAAAAAGCTAGGTGGTAAATCAAGGCCAGAGCTAGGTGCTGATTCTCAAAGAGGTTCTGACAAAGAACATCTTCTGTGAGGCAGGTGCTGAACACTGCTAAATCAGATTATTACATTTTTACTGCCCTAAACTCCGGCCAACCTATACTTTTACGCGTATAGGGCACTGTTCAACCCAATCTTTTCACCTTTTTACTCTCTTCTTATGATGCCAAAAATCCACACGAAATGGCTTGGCTACATGACGTCGGCTGTACTTTTTGCCGCATCACTCACGAGCTGCAACCGCGCTGAGTATGCTATGCTGCCCAAAACGTCGTCGTACCACGGCACAGCTGCCAACCGCGCTGTAGCAGTGGCCCCCGTAGCGCCCGCCCCAGTAGAAGCTGCTCCCGTTACTACGCCTGAAGTTAGCACTCCACAGGCTGCGCCGGCCGTAGTTGCTCAAGCTCCAGCAGTTCCCGCTAAAGTTGCTGCTCCTGTAGCGCCTGCTGCTACCACTGCCAAAGCGGAAGTTGCTAAGCCAGCCAAAGCTGTCAAGCTAAACATCGTGCAGAAAGCTATGGTGCAGAAGGTGATGAAGAAGGCTGATAAAGTAGCTTCAAAGATGCAACTCAAGCAGCGCACCGAAACTGCTTCGACGGATGATGCTAACGCACTCAGCCGCAACATCAAGCTAGGCATTGTATTGCTGTTAGTGGGTATTTTGCTAGGGATATTTGGTGGCATTATCGGCCTGCTTGGCGCTATTCTCGCCATCCTAGGTATCGTGCTCATTATCCTAGGCATTTTGGACGAGGTATAAGCGTCTATAATGCAATAAAAAAGCCCGACCATCATGCATGATGGTCGGGCTTTTTATTTTAAACCTAGGTTTTACATCGGGTCCACGTCGGCTACCAACCTAGCCTGTTTAAACTCTTTTTGATCTTTGACCACGTTCATCGCCTCGCAGATTTGCAGCTTAGCCTGCTTGAGCACCGTGTGTTCCCGATCAAGCTTAATCGTGATTTCCTGCAAGTAGAAGTTGCGGATGCGGAAAATATATGGCGCTTCCGGCCCCAGCACCGCCTCCCGACCTAGCCTCGCCACCAGTTCCTGGGTGAGCAGAATGGCCGCCTGTTCACCTAGGCTTTGGTCCATATGCTTCACCGTCATTCGGATGACCCGCATAAACGGCGGAAAGCCATATTCGCGTCGCTGCGTGATTTCGTAATCGTAGAATTCGAGGTAATCGTTGCGGATTACTTTGTCGAAAATCACTTGCTGCGGGTCGGCGGTCTGGATGATAACCTTGCCTTTCTTGCCCTTGCGCCCGGCGCGCCCGCTCACCTGCACAAACATCTGAAACGCCCGCTCGTGCGCCCGGAAATCGGGGTAGTGAATGATGCTGTCGGCATTGATGATGCCGACCAGACTCACATTGGCAAAGTCTAGGCCTTTGGTCACCATCTGGGTGCCAACCAGCACGTTGGTCGTCTGCTTCTCGAAGTCGCTGATGATTTGCTGGTACGAGTTCTTGGCGCGGGTGGTATCCAGGTCCATGCGCTGCACGTTGGCAGCCGGCAGCATAATCTTGAGGTCGTCCTCGATCTTTTCGGTGCCAAATCCTACCGTTTTCAGGTTGCGCGAACCGCACGCGGGGCACTCCACCGGCATGCGGTCGGCGTAGCCGCAGTAGTGGCATCGCAGCTCGTGGCTGTGCTTGTGGTAGCTCAGACTAACGGCGCAGTTCTTACACTTCGGAATCCAGCCGCAATCCAGGCAATTGATAAAAGGCGAGTAGCCGCGCCGGTTTTGGAACAGAATAACCTGCTCCTTTAGGCTGAGCTTGGTTTCGATTTCCGTCAGCAGCTCGGGCGTGAAGTGATTATGCATCTTCTTCGCCTCGCGCGACTTACGCGTATCAACCAGCTCAATTTCAGGCAAACCGGCTTCCCCGAAGCGTTTGGTAAGCGTAACTAACCCATAGCGCCCGGCGCGGGTTTGGTAGTAGGTTTCAACGGCCGGCGTAGCCGAACCTAGCAACGTTTTGGCCCCTTGATAATTAGCCATCATCAAGGCTACCTCGCGGGCATTGTAGCGCGGGGCCGGCTCGTACTGCTTGTAGCTCGACTCGTGCTCTTCATCCACAATGATAAGAGCTAGGTTGTCGAAGGGCAGAAACACGGCCGAGCGCACGCCCACCACCACCTGAAAGCGCCCCGATAGCACGCCGTTCCACACTTCTACCCGCTCGTTGTCGGAGAACTTGGAGTGGTAGACACCTAGCCTTGACCCAAACACGCGCATCAGGCGTGTTACGATCTGAGCCGTGAGGGCAATTTCCGGGAGCAGGTACAGCACCTGCCCGCCGCCTTCCAAGGCCTTGCGAATCAGATCAATGTAGATTTCAGTCTTGCCTGCGCCCGTTACACCGTGCAGCAGCACGATGTCTTTCTCCCCGAAGAGGTTCAGGACTTCGTCGCGGGCGGCGGTTTGGGCTTCGCTGAGCGCGAAGTGCAGCTTGGCTTCCGGCTCATCTTCCAACGGAAAGCGCGACACAATCACGTCGAATTGCTCCAAAACGCCATTTTTGATGAGCGTATTGACGGCAGAAGGGGAGAGGTGCGGACTGCTCGTGAGATACGCTTTTTCCAGCCCCTTGTGGTTGGCGTGAATATTCTGGTACACCGGCACGCGCTGCAAGTAGCGCATCAGCACATCAAGCTGTTTGGGTTTGGAAGCTAGCTTTTGGAACAGTTCTTCGAGCACACCTTCCTCCACAAAGTGATGCGCCAGGTGCACCTTCTTCACCACTTTCGGCGTGTACTTATCAGCCAAGTGCTCAAACAGAAAGATGACGTCTTTCTGAATCAGGCTTTTAATTACCTTATGAAAGCTGCTGATACCCAGTAGGTCGCCTACTTCCGTAAACGTAAGCGACTTGCCATCTTCCGAAGCCAGAATGCTCACGATGCGCTCCTCCTGCTCCGACAGCGGGTACGGATTTTCCTCCGCTACAAAAGCCGGGTGCAACTGAATGCGCGACTCCGAGCTAAGCTTCAGCGCCGAGGGTAAGGCCGCGTTGATCACCTCTCCGAGGGTACACATGTAATAGTCAGCCATCCAGCGAAACAGCTTCAGCTGCGGCTGCGTGACGACCGGCGCATCATCAATGAACTCTAGAATATACTTGGCCTGGTACTGCTTAGGCGGTGTTTCGTGCACGGCCGCCACAATGCAGCTCAGCGTTTTCTTGGCACCAAACTGCACAATCACGCGCCCTCCAATCACGACTTCGTCGTTCATTTCGTAGGGCACGCGGTAGGTGTAGAGCTTGGGCAGCGGCAACGGCAGAATCACGTCGACGAAAAGCGTGATGCGGTCCGTCGCCGTGGCTTCCGGCAAAACAAAGTCAAAAGAGAGGCTCAAGGGAAAGAATACTGTCGGGCGAACCGTAAAGATAACACGAATGGAGCGGGCAACCGGAGCCATGCGCCTCCAAATGTGCGCCGCGCTACAGTTGGGCCAACGCCTCCGTTACCGTATGCACCGGCCGTTGGCAGGCCCGGTTAAAGCAAACATAAATAGTGGTCTGATCGTTTTGAGCCGCACGCTGTTGAAGCAACGGCAAGCCGCTGCTGCTAGTCGTGCCGGCCACTACGGCATTGGGTAAAAAGTACTGTTGCAGCTCGTGGCGCATGGTTTCTGCCGCTGGCCCTACAATGGCAATTTCCGCGGCCGGCTTCAGTAAAGCGGCGTACAAGGAAGCCCAATTGGTAAGGTGCTGTGGCTCTTTCACGGCTAGTTCCTGCACCTGCCGGAGCATCGTAGAAGCTAGCTCCGCGTAGCGGGCATTTTCCAGGTGCAAACCCAGGCGGTGCAGGTTGTGCGCCATTACCGAGTTAGAGCTAGGTATCACATTATCAAACAGCTCCTTCTTGCGGGCAATCAGTGCTTCGCCGGTCGCGTCGGTATAGAAAAACTGGTTTTCCTGCGGGTCAAAGAAGTTCGCCAGCACATATTCCGTCAGCGCTTCCGCCTCGCCCAGCCATTGCTCCTCGAAGGTAACTTCGTAGAGCTGCGTGAAGGCTTGGATGACTAACGCATAATCCTCCAGAAAGCCCGCGATGGTAGCGCGACCATTCTTATAATTACGCCACAGGCCGACACCGTTGCGCAGCTTCTCCTGAATAAATTGGGCGTTTTGTAAAGCTAGGTCAAGGAACGCTGCTTCGCCAAAAGCCCGGTAAGCGTCTATCAATCCGTTTAGCATTAGGGCGTTCCAACCAGCCAGGATCTTGTCATCAAGGCCGGGTCGTACGCGGTTTGCTCGCGCCTCCATGATTTTCTCCTTCCAATCGCGCACGAGTTGCGTCACAACTTCCGGGGCTAGCTCATGCTCCTCGGCAAACTCCGCATCTGTCTGCCGCCGATGCAGAATGTTGCGGCCGTGCTCCCAGTTACCTAGGCTGTTGCAGTTATAATAGCTGGAAAAAAGTGCCTCCTCATCGCCGAGCAGCTCACCTAGCTCTTCTTTGGTAAACACGTAAAACTTACCTTCCTCGCCTTCACTATCCGCATCCAACGACGAATAGAAGCCGCCTTCCGGGCTGGTCAGCTCACGTTGCACAAAGGCTACCGTGTCATACACTACCTCCCGAAACAGATCATTTCCTGTTACTTGATATGCTTCGGCGTACAAGCTCACAAGCTGGCCATTGTCGTAGAGCATTTTCTCGAAGTGTGGTACCAGCCACTCCGCATCAACCGAGTAGCGCGCAAAGCCACCACCAATTTGGTCGTACAAGCCGCCCCAAGCCATTTCGCGGAGTGTAAGTATGGTTTGATCCAGCACTACCTGGTTGCCGATTAGGGCGTGGCAGCGCAGCAGGAAGCGCCAGATGCTGGGCATTGGGAACTTCGGCGCGCGGTTCATGCCACCTAGGTCCCGGTCGAAACGCCCACCTAGGTTATTGACCAACAGGCTAAACTCCTCGTCCGACAAACCTAGGTCTGGGCCTTGAGAGCTATATTTCTCTAAGTCACTGGCCCGAAGCACGCGGGCAAACTGCTCCGCCGATTCGTCCAGCTCCGCCCGGTGCTCACCCTGATACGCCTCGCCAATGCTCGTTAGCAGCTGCACCCAATTGCGGGGCGGGAAGTAAGTGCCGCCGTAGAATGGCTTCGCATCCGGGTTCAAAAACACGTTCAGCGGCCAGCCGCCCTGTACACCCATCGCCTGCACGGCGTCCATGTACACCTGGTCGACGTCCGGTCGTTCTTCCCGGTCTACTTTGATGCACACAAAATGCTGGTTCATCACCTCCGCGATACGCTGATTCTCAAACGATTCACGCTCCATTACATGGCACCAGTGACAAGCCGCGTAACCAATGCTCACCAGAATCGGTTTTTGCTCTGCTTTGGCGCGGTCCAAAGCTTCTTCTCCCCACGGATACCACATCACTGGGTTATGCGCGTGTTGGAGCAGGTAAGGACTGGTTTCGTCGATTAAACGATTCGTGAAACTTGATGCAGAAGTAGACATGAGAACAAAGAGCTAGCTTGAAAAAACAAAACCCGGCCAGAGCAGCCGGGTTTTGTTTTACGTAGGAGGTGTCGATTCGTCAGTTTTCGCGGGCTTCTTGCGCGGTGGACGGCCGCGCCGCTTCGCCGCGACAGCAGGTGCCGTTGGTACATCATTAGGATTAGCTTCAGCTACGGGCGCAGGCTCAGGAAGCGGCTGAGACTCAACTGCTGCTGGCGCTGGTGCTGTCACGGCGGGTGCTTTGCGGCGAGTGGTGCCAGCGGAGCTAGCTTTCGCCGTTTTAGAAGCCGTGTTAGTCGCAGCTTTTGCTGACTTACGGCCGCTTTTTGCCTTCAGAATCTGCCCTGCCGTGCGTCCTTTGCGAGCTCTAGGGGCAGTTGGCACGGGTTCATCTGTCGTTTGCAGGTCGGCAGTGTTCGGTTCATCATCCGAAGGAGTAGCCGAATCTTCCGTTGGTTCGGATGCTTCTGCTTGTGAAGTGACAACGGATGCAGGAACAGACTCCAACTCAGGTTCTGAAGCTAGCTCAGGCCTAGGTTCCGACTCATGCGCTGGTTGAGGAATCTCCGTTACTTGGTTTTCAGCAGACGGTAACTCAACCGACTCAGGCGTGCTTTCAGCGGTGGCATTTTCAGCAATAAGTGCCACTGGCTCCGCTGATGGTAATAGTAGCTGAGCTTCAGGAGTAGCCAGCGCTGCGAGCTGAGCTGCTTTTTTGCGGGCTGTTCGTTTAGCTCCACCTCTTGAACGACGCTTTTTCTTCAACGAAGCAGGCGCCGCTTCTGCCGTCTCCGTAGTTGGCTGCGCTTCTATTGCTGGTTCTTCGGCTATAAAGGTTTCCTCTTCTTCATCTTCCTCAACCACTTCCGTCATCAGTGGCTGCTCTTCAGGAGTCACGGGAACAGCAGTTCTTTCGGCTGCACCGATGTCAATGCGTTCCTCATCGTCTTCCTCCGGCTCGGGAAGCACCACAGGCTTAGGAGTCGGCAACGCTTTTAGTCGCTGCTCCACCTCGCGTATCTCAGCGCGTAAGTCGGCCTGAGTAGACAGGCGCTGCAAACGACCGAGTGTATTTTCCAGAAATTGCCGATACTCGGGTGCACTCGGGTAAAGCGGTCGGTGCGATAAGGCTTGCCGTACTGATTCCCATTCTTTCCGGAAACGACCAAAATCGGCGTCAAAATACGTTCGTGTGAATCGCTCCCAGATATAATTATCCGCTACTTCAGAAGGATGCAGCATGTCAGCCGCGTAGAAGCGATAATCACGCAGATCATCCAACAACAGCTCGTACGCCGGGAAATAAGCTACATCGGCAAGCAGTTCGCTCAAGTAATGGCACGCAACTCTCAACACTGATTTGCTTACGGCATTTAGCGGCAATGTGTCCTTCAAATGCCGTACCGGGCTGACAGTCAAGATAAACCGAAGCTTCGGATTCTGTAGCCGCAGAAAGGCGTGGGTTTCTGCCACCGCATTAATAATCTCGTCCGGCGTCAGCAATTCTTTCTCAAAGCGCTCAGCCGGAATCTTGTGGCAATTGCTTACAAGCTCCTGCGTTTCCAGCAGCCGGTACGCAAAAGCAGAACCTAGGGTAAGCACAACGACATCAGCCGTGCGCACGAAGTCGCCGGTTTGCTGCACCAACTCCTGAATATGTTGCAGCAACGCAACGGGTGAGTCGGCACCGATGGTAGCATGCAAGTCATAGCTCTGCCACCTGCCGCGTGCTTCCACTAGGTGTTGCTGCCAGTCCACTTCTTCCCCGACAGCGGCCCGTAGTAGCTTGCAAGCGGATAAAGGGTTGAATACAGTGCCAAAGGGATTAACCAATGTCTGCACTTTCGCGTCCGCAAGTCGATTGCCAATTGCATCGGAAAAGCAGGAGCCTACAGTGAGGATGCGTGCTGATGCGGGCAGCGGGTGCGGGTGTGCAATAAAAGGAATTTCGGTGCGAAACATTCTAACTAAATACGGCCGCGACTGGACAAGGAACAAGCAACCTACTGAACTCTGTGCGTTTAGCCAAACCCAAACCTAGGTCTTCGCCTACTCAGCTAACCTGTTGATTACCGAGCAAACCACGTAGTTGAACAAGGACTTGAACGAAAGAAGTTACAATTTCAACAAAAAAGCCCAACCACTCGCGTGATCGGGCTTTTAACTTAAGCAATGCGAACTATTCAGCTACTACATTAAAGCGCACCTGGTGCTTCACTTCTTTGTGCAGGTTGATAGTAGCAGTGTACTCACCAGCAGTTGAAGGCTCTTGATCGAAGGAAATGCGCTTACGATCTACTTCAATGCCTTTCGCTTTGAGTGCCTCGGCAATTTGCAGCGTAGTTACACGACCGAAGATCTTACCGGTTTCGCCTACTTTAGCCCGAATCTCTAGTACTGCTTCACCGATCTGGTTAGCAATGTTTTGTGCGTCAGTTTTTATTTTTTCTGCTTTGTGAGCAGCCTGGCGTACGTTTTCAGCTACAATTTTCTTGTTAGCCTTGTCAGCCAGAACCGCAAGGCCCTGTGGCAACAGGTAGTTACGGCCATAACCAGGCTTTACCGTCACGATATCGTTCTTGTAACCTAGGTTCTTTACGTCGTCTTTCAGAATTACTTCCATGTCTTTATCTAGTATTGAGTAGTGAGTAGTAGGTATTAAGTAAGCATAGAAGAAAACTTTCTGATTGCCTCACTACTCAATACCAACTACTCAATACTAACTAATGTCTATTTCAGCGAGTCAGTTACGTAAGGCATCAACGCCAGGTGACGGGCTTTGGCCACGGCTTGCGCTACTTTGCGCTGAAACTTCAGGCTGGTACCCGTGATACGACGGGGCAGTACGCGGCCTTGCTCGTTCACGAACTTCAGCAGGAAGTTCGGGTCTTTGTAGTCGACGTACTTGATGCCGTTCTTCTTGAAACGGCAATACTTTTTGCGAGTATCCTGTTTGTGGATTTTTTCGTTAGCTAGGCTCATCTTCTTACTGGGCTACGGCGTCCGATTGTTTTTGGGCTTTCTGCTGGTTCATCTCACCGTTGCGGCGACGCTGGTTGTAAGACACGGCGTGCTTATCAAGCACCGTAGTCAAAAACCGAATGATGCGCTCGTCACGGCGGAATGCCAGCTCCAGCTGGTCAACTACGTTGCCAGCGCCAGTGAACTCGATCAGGTGGTAATATCCGGTCGATTTCTTCTGAATCGGGTACGCCAATTTCTTGAGGCCCCAGTTTTCAGTGTTGATGATGTCGGCGCTATTTTCCTTAAGCACCTGCGAGAACTTCTCGATCGTCTCTTGCACCTGAGCCTCGTTCAGCACGGGGGTCAGAATGAAGACCGTCTCGTAATTTCTTACTTCCATTAGACGGGATGAATAAAATTAAGTGAAAACTAAATGAGGCGGCAAAGGTACTACTTCTATTGCTCATGACAAACATATTGGTTTAATTAGTTCATACTCAATCAGCAGAAGTAATAAGACTAGATTGAAGTATAGGGCTTTCGTAAAAACTTGGTTCAAGTTGACAACTACTATAAGGTATACCAAGTAGTAAGTAGAAGGTATAACCAATAGTAGGGGTATACTACTTACTGCTAGCATAATAGGTGGGCCTTGCTGTATTTAGGTACCTATATAAAGTAGTATTTATTGCGGTTTTTAGAATGATTCTAAGCAAGATTCATTACGTGAAAATTACCTAAACCGGGTTTGTGGTCTGCGATTCACGACCTACATTTGTGGCCTTGGAGCACCTGTGCGTTTCTTTTCTTCAGTCTTTTTGTGCTATGGATAGCATCCGACTACGTTCCCTTTCTCATCTCTTCCTTGCGTTGTTCCTGACCTTTGCTGGCCTAAGCAATGCTGTGGCTCAACAGCAAAGTTCTGGTACAGCGCCGGTGGGTTCAGCCCCTGGCGTAAGCAAGGATGGAGTAGCCCCCGGTGCTACCGCCGGGGCTGACCCAGCCACCGGTGGAGGTGATGCTGCTGCTATTGCTGCCGGCGATGCATTGTTCAAAAACAATTGCGCTCAGTGTCACGCTGTGAACGACGTAGTAGTCGGACCAGCCCTAAAAGACATTACCAAGCGCCGTCCGATATCTTGGCTCATCCCTTGGATAAAGAACTCCAGCAAAGTAGTAGCCAGTGGCGATGAATATGCAGTGAAGCTGTTCAATCAGTATCAGAAGCAGCAGATGCCTAGCTTCCAACTATCAGATGCTGAAATTACCTCTATTATCTCTTATATCAGCGCCGAGAGCGGAAAAGGAAGTACGGCTGATCAGGGAGGTGTAACAGCAGGTAACGTTAACGCAACAGACGGCAAGGATGCTGCCGCTGATGATACTGCTGGAGCTGGTCAGTATGTTAATGTTCTATTGATCGTATTAGTAGTAGTTCTGATCGTGTTGGTAGTGACGCTCGTCATTATCGCCAACATCATGAAGGATGTACTTCGCGGCCGCAAAGACTTGGATGGTCGTGATGTAGAGTTGATGGAGCAGCGCTTCGATTATTCGAAGATATACAAGTCCAATATCGTACGAGGGCTTGCTGTCACCGTCTTTACACTGGCTATCCTCTACGAATCAGTTCAGGCTGCCATGGGCGTTGGCCTAACCCAAGGCTATCAGCCCACGCAACCTATTGCCTTCTCACACAAACTACACGCTGGTACAAACCAGATTAACTGCTCTTATTGCCACACTAGTGTGTATAAGAGTAAGAGTGCCAATATTCCTTCGGCTAATATCTGTATGAACTGCCACTCGCAGATCAAAACAGAATCGCCGGAGATTCGCAAGATTTACCGTGCTATTGAGAAGAAACAGCCAATTCAGTGGGTACGTATTCACAACCTACCTGACCTAGCTTACTTCAACCACTCACAACATACGCAAGTCGGCGGCATCGAATGTCAGACTTGCCATGGCCCTATTCAAAACATGGAAGTAGTGTATCAGTACTCTGCTCTCACCATGGGCTGGTGCATCAACTGCCACCGCGAGACGCCTCTCAACACGAAAGGCAACGGCTACTACAATAACCTTGTGAAGTTGCACGACAAAGCTAATAGTGCAGCACCGTTTACCGTATCTTCTAACGGCGGTACGGAGTGCTCTAAGTGCCACTACTAGGTTATAGGGCTGTATAGAAGTTGATCTTAATCAAGCTCTATACAGCCTAACACCTTTACTGATTTTAGATTCTAAATAAGCCTTAACTTGGTGATCCTACTCGGTTCTAAAAAGCCTAATCACCAAGGTCTTAAGTCCTAAAAACAAATGCAAGAGTCGCCTAAGTACTGGAAGGGAATTGAGGAACTGGAAAACTCGCCGGAGTTTGTAAAAAACGCACTCACTGAGTTTGCGGATTTTCTACCGGTGAAAGAAACCTATGGCTCTTCCGACGAATCGGTAGCCCCGCGCCGCGACTTCCTCAAGCTCATGGGCTTCGGCATTGCCGCGGCCACTTTAGCTAGCTGCCAAACACCAATTAAGAAGGCTATTCCCTACCTGAATAAGCCAGAAGAAGTTGATCCAGGTATTGCTAACTTTTATGCCTCGTCGTACTTCAACGGTACTGACTACAACAGCATATTGGTAAAAACTCGTGAGGGCCGTCCGATTAAACTAGAAGGCAATCCTGGTTCACCAATTACAGGGGGAGGCCTATCGGCACGAGCGCAGGCTTCTGTGTTAAGCTTGTACGATGGTGGCCGCTTGCAGCACTTCACTATAAAAGGGCAGAAAGCAGAAACAGCTCGCGTTGACCAAGAGATTCGGACTAAGCTTGCCGGGGCTACTGGCCGAATTGCAATTGTGTCTCCTACCATCATCAGCCCGACTACTAAGAAAGTAATTGCGGAGTTTGCTGCCCGTTATCCCAATACGGAGCATGTAATGTATGATGCCAACTCCAGCTCTGCTCTTCTGCGTGCTAATGGTGGCGTTGTACCTGCTTACGACTTCAGCAAAGCCGATGTCATTGTTAGCCTAGGTGCTGATTTCCTAGGTACATGGTTGTCTCCGATAGAGTACGCCCGGCAGTACATTACCAACCGCAAAGTATCGAGTGATAAGCGTACAATGTCACGGCATTTCCAGTTTGAGCCGACTATGTCGCTCACTGGTGCCAATGCTGACGTACGTGTCGCAGTAAAGCCTTCTGAAATGGGGGCAGTAGCCGCTGCACTTTACAATGGTATTGTTGGCGGAGGAAGTTCATCGTTCAAGAATGAGCAGTTAAACAAGGCTGTTGCTGAGTTGAAGGCTCATCGTGGTCGTAGCCTAGTAGTTTCAGGCTCAAATGATGTAGCGGTTCAAACAGTTGTAACTGCCATCAACCAAGCTTTGGGTAATGTAGGTACTACTGTTGATACAGATAACCCCTCTTTTGTTCGCCAAGGTGATGATGCCCGTTTTCTGCGTCTGGTGAATGACATGAATGCTGGTACTGTAGGCGCAGTTATTTTCTACCATGCCAATCCAGCATACAATCATCCTTTAGCAGATAAAGTAAGATCAGGCATTGCAAAGGTGCCCATGAGCATATCGCTCAACGACCGTTTAGACGAGACAGGTTCGCTTTGTTATTATGCTTGTCCAGACCACAATTTTCTGGAATCGTGGAATGACTATGAACCACGTCGTGGTGCTTTGAGCTTAGCTCAACCTACTATTTCGCCTTTGTTTGCTACCCGCCAAGCTCAGGATAGCTTGTTGAAGTGGGCAGGCAATCAGCAATCATACTACAATTATCTCCGTGCTAACTGGCGTGGCGTCTTAGGAGGCAACTTTCAAGCTAACTGGGATAAAGCAGTACATGATGGTGTCGCTGTTGGTTCTCTTACTCCCGCTGTTCAACCTCAGCTAGGTAGTACAATCACAATTGATCAAGCTCTTAGTAAAATTGCTTCTGCACCGAAGCAAACAGGTATAGAACTCTCCCTTTACGAGAAAGTAGGTGTAGGCCCTGGGTACGGAGCTGATGCAAATAACCCTTGGCTACAGGAGTTGCCAGATCCAGTTTCCAAAGCTACTTGGGGTAACTACCTTGCTGTACCTCGTACTATGGCTGTTGCGGCTGAGAATAAATGGGAGCAGGGTGATGTAGTTCGCATTACCACTGCAAACGGTCAATCAGTAGAACTGCCTATATTAATTCAACCGGGCCAGGCACAAGGTTCTGTTAGTGTTGCAATAGGTTATGGGCGTGAGAAGGCAGGACGAGTAGGGGATAAATTAGGCGCAAATGTTTACCCGTTAGCAGTAGCGGCAGATAACGCCATTTCCTATGTTACTTCGGTCACTAAGATTGAAAAGACAGGAGCTAACTCGCAGATTGCACAGACGCAGACGCACCATACAATTATGGATCGTAAGCCAGTAGTGCAGGAAGCTACATTGGATGAATATGCCAAGAATCCGAAAAAAGTTACTGAGTACGATAAGGTTGCTACTCCTGAAGGATTAGAAGATCCCAGAAAAGTTTCTCTGTGGCAAGATTATGAGTATAAAAACCACCACTGGGGAATGGTCATTGACCTTAACTCATGCATCGGCTGTGGTTCTTGTGTGATAGGTTGCCAGATCGAAAACAACGTAGCCGTAGTCGGTAAACAAGAGGTGATCAACCGTCGGGAAATGCACTGGCTGCGCATTGACCGTTATTATAGCTCAGATCATCACAAGGATGAATTTGAGACCGAAGGTAAGCTAGCTACATACCGGGCTATGGAAGATCCTTCCGACAATCCGTCGGTTATTTTCCAGCCTATGCTTTGCCAGCATTGCAATCACGCACCATGTGAGACAGTGTGCCCAGTATTGGCTACTACGCACAGTTCGGAAGGTCTGAATCAAATGACCTATAACCGTTGCGTTGGTACCCGCTACTGTGCAAATAACTGCCCGTACAAAGTGCGTCGCTTTAACTGGTTTTCTTACTACTCTAACGAGAAGTTTGAAACGGTGAATGGTCACATGTTCACTGATCTAGGCCGGATGGTACTGAACCCCGATGTTACAGTGCGTGCCCGTGGTGTAATGGAGAAGTGCAGCTTCTGTGTGCAGCGTATCCAGTTGGCTAAACTCGAGGCTAAAAAGCAGAAGCGCCGTCCGAAAGATGGCGAAGTTGTAACTGCCTGTGCACAGTCATGCCCAACTCAAGCAATTGTGTTTGGTGACCTACTCGATCCAGAGTCACAGGTTCACAAAATAACACAGCGTGAACATGGAGAAAGAGGTTTCCATGTAATTGACTCTATCAACACGCAGTCGAATATCACGTACCTTACTAAAATCCGTAATACGGAAGAGAGTCGGAACGCTTAGTTTTTGTGTAATACAGAAGAGTTGTTGTAAAAAATGGCTCTTTCTTCCACTCCTTTAAGTTCAAGATTATGCAGCACGTATCAGCCGTAAGGGAGCCTCTCGTAACAGGAGGAAAGACCTACCACGACGTTACGCAGGACGTGTGCCGCCAAGTTGAAGCCAAGCCGAACGTCCGGTGGATGGCAGCCTTGAGTGTAGCTTTGTTCCTGTTCGGCGTTTTTCTCTACTCAGTTTATCGCACCTTATGGTATGGTATCGGAGAATGGGGTTTAAATAAGACAGTTGGCTGGGCTTGGGACATCACCAACTTCGTGTGGTGGGTAGGTATTGGCCACGCTGGTACGCTTATCTCAGCTGTGTTGCTGTTGTTCCGTCAGAAGTGGCGGACCTCCATCAACCGGGCAGCAGAAGCAATGACTATTTTTGCGGTAATATGCGCCGCTATGTTCCCTGTACTGCACATGGGACGTCCATGGTTAGCTTTCTGGGTATTGCCGTTCCAAAACACTTTTGGGTCACTATGGGTAAATTTCAACTCCCCTCTGCTATGGGACGTGTTTGCCATCTCGACTTACTTCTCTGTTTCGTTGGTGTTCTGGTACACAGGTCTGATTCCGGACTTCGCTACCATCCGTGACCGAGCAAAAGGGCCAATCGCACGTCGTGCGTATGCACTACTTAGCTTCGGCTGGACGGGTTCGGCCAAGCACTGGTCGCGCTACGAAACAGTTTCTTTAATCCTAGCTGGTGTTTCTACGCCGCTAGTATTATCAGTACACACGATTGTATCGATGGACTTTGCTACCTCTGTTGTACCAGGCTGGCACACTACCATCTTCCCTCCATACTTCGTGGCAGGAGCTATCTTCTCCGGTTTTGCTATGGTACTCACGCTGATGTTGATTACGCGTGTAGTGTTTAAGTTGGAAGATTATATCACACTGGAGCACATCGCCTTGATGAACAAGATCATGATGATCACTGGCTCAATCGTAGGTGTGGCATACATTACAGAGTTCTTCATCGCCTGGTACTCGCAGGTAGAATTTGAACAGTACGCATTCATCAACCGTGCTACTGGTCCTTATTGGTGGGCTTACTGGTCAATGATGACCTGCAACGTAATTACCCCGCAGCTGGTGTGGATTCGTAAGGTTCGTTATAGCATCCCGCTCACTTTCCTGCTCTCCATCATTGTGAACATTGGTATGTGGTTCGAGCGCTTCGTAATTATTGTTACTTCGCTTCACCGTGACTACCTGCCCTCTAGTTGGGCCATGTTCTCGCCAACCAGAATCGATGTTGGTATCTACTTGGGTACCATTGGCTTATTCTTCACGTTGTTCTTGCTTTTTGCCAAGTTCTTCCCTGTCATCAACATGGCTGAAGTGAAGTCTGTCCTGAAATATGGAGTAGACAATGGTCCAACATATGTTGGAGGACATGATCATCATGCTCCCGTTCAACATGCTGCTACTCCTGGTGTTCCTGCCTCAGCTCCTGTAAACTATAATAAGCATGACTAAGCGCTTCGCCCTCGGCATCTTCGATGACGAAGACGTGCTCCTGCACGCCATTGATAACATCCGCGCTGCCGGTGTTAAAATCCACGACGTATTTACGCCATTTCCTGTACACGGCATCGATGATGCACTAGGTATTGAACGCTCTCGTTTGCCTATAGCTGCTTTCTTCTTTGGCCTGTGTGGAACTTCATTTGCTTTGTGGATGCAGATCTATATGCTAGGTTTCGACTGGCCAATGATTATTGGTGGCAAGCCACACATCGCTCTTCCTGCCTTTATCCCTGTGACTTTCGAGTTAACTGTGCTCTTCTGCGCATGGGGGATGATGATTACCTTCTTCACTATATGCGGTTTGTACCCACGGTGGAGAGTTCCAGTGCTAGATGTTCGCTCCACTGACGATAAGTTTGTAGTAGCTATTGATTTGAACAATAGCACTTTCGATATGAACCACCTAAGACAATTGTTGCGTGACAATGGTGCTTCGGAGGTGAACGAAAAAGAAATGACTCAGAAATAATGACGCATACGCTGAAATTAGGTCTGCAAGCGTCGGCTATACTGTTCGGAGCAGTATGCACTGTTGCCTGTAATGAAGCCGGTAGTCCCGGTGTGGAATATGCTCCGCAGATGTACGAATCAATTCCTTACGAGCCGCTGAAGCAAGAGAATGTTAATATCATCAATCCGATGGGACTTAACATGCGCACACCAGTGGTTGGAACAGTACCATTAGGTAAGTTGAGTTACTACGATCATATTCCGAAAGACAGTGTTCGTATTGCAGAGCATACCTTGCGAAACCCATTTCGCTATACCAAAGCGAACCTAGAAGAGGGTAAGGTTCTTTACACTCGTATTTGTTCGCATTGTCATGGTGAACAAGGTGACGGTCAAGGGCCAGTAGGGCAAAAGTTTAAAGGTGTGCCGAACTACTCTACTGGAGCTTATAAGACGATGAATGATGGGCACATCTATCACGTCATACAATGGGGACGTAACCGTATGATGCCACACGGATCTATCGTTAATCCAGAGGAGCGTTGGAAGATTGCTATGTACGTACGTGTACTCCAGCAAGGAAAAGGTCCAGATGGTTTAGCTGACTTGGTACAAGCTAAAGGTGACGATTCTCCTGAAATAGTTGATCAATCAGAATCGACAGATCGGGCAAATCAAGCACCAGTAGAGGAAGCTCAGGCTGGTAAAGGTTCTGCAACTCCTGGTCAGGGTGGTGCTCAAGGACGAAACGGAAAAGCTAACTAATCAACTATGGCAACTTTGACGCATCATGAAAGCGCCACGGCTGAACACCTGGAGCTTTCCGCGAAAACACGTAGAACATTTGTTACGATTATTGTTGCCGGTGTAATCCTGCTAGTAGTTGGGTTGATTTTAGCGGCTATGGGTGTTGGTGCTGACCATCACGCTGCTGAACATGGCACTGGCATGGGAGCTTCCGCACACCATGAAGAAGGAAGTCCTATCTGGCTAAAGCGCCTGTTCGCTAGTCTATGGCTGAATAATGTGTACTTCGTTGGTATCTCTGTAATTGGCACTTTCTTCGTCGCATTACAATATGTTGCTTACGCAGGCTGGTCAGTGCTAATCAAACGTGTCAACGAAGCACTGAGTGCTTGGCTACTTCCAGGAGGAGTTATTATGCTGCTAGTATTCTTAGTAGGCAAGCATGATCTCTTTCACTGGACACATGAAGGAATTATGGATCCTAAATCACCAAGCTATGATGCTATCATCTCTGGTAAAAGTGGCTTTCTAAACCAGCCTTTTTACCTCATAAGAATGATAGTTTACATAGGTATTTGGTGGTTCTTCTCTGAAAGACTGCGCAAGCTTTCGTTAGAAGAGGATCTAAATGGTGGTACTGCTTACTTCCACAAAAGCATCAATGTAGCTGCTGTATTCTTAGTGCTATTTGCGGTGTCCTCATCAATGTCGGCTTGGGATTGGGTAATGTCTATAGATACACACTGGTTCAGTACAATGTTTGGCTGGTATGTTTTTGCTAGCTGGTGGGTATCAGGTATTGCAGCTACTACGCTTATTGTAATTTTCCTGAAGCAGGCTGGATACATGCGTTTTGTAAATGCTAGCCATTTGCATGATCTAGGTAAATTCATGTTCGGCTTCAGCATCTTCTGGACTTATGTATGGTTTGCTCAGTTCATGCTGATCTGGTACGCTAACCTACCAGAAGAAGCTGTGTACTATAATCAACGTCTAGGAGGGTTCAATGACCGTTATACAGGAATCTTCTTTTTCAACCTGTTAATAAATTTTGCTTTCCCCTTCTTAGTACTGATGACGCGCGATGCTAAGCGGCAGATGATTATGCTCAAAATTGTAAGCATTGCTATTCTGATTGGACACTGGTCTGATTTCTATTTGATGATCATGCCAGCAACTTTAAAGGCCGACAATGGGTTTATCATTGAGATCGGCACGGCAATGATCTTCTTAGGGTCTTTCCTTTTGCTGGTGACAAAACGTTTGTCGCAGGCTTCACTTGTTCCAGTGCATCATCCATTCTTGGATGAGAGTGTGCATCATACCACTTAACCTAGACCTGAGTATTGTGGAGTGAGAAGGTAGATCAGTGAAGTCCTCTCACTTATAGCTTCCCAACTCTCATTTCTGTAGCTCAACATATCCTCATGATTGCTCTCAGTATTCTTCTGGTTCTGGTATTACTGCTTGTCGTATTTGGCTTGCTGTTCCGCCTCCAGATTCTCACTTCTATCTTCTCGGGCAGCTTTACTCGTGACATCGGGCTTAGCAATCGTGCCAACGCTATCCTCATGCTTGTATTCATGGTGATAGGAGGCGGGGCGTTTGCTTGGTCTTTCGCGGACAACTTCGATAAGATGAATCCGCCCATTGCCTCTATTCATGGCCATGCCTTGGAACGGATGTTTTGGACTACTATGATCATCCTAGGTATTGCTTTTGCAATTACTCAAGTGATGTTATTTGTGTTTTCTTATCGCTATCAACATAAGGACAACCGTCGAGCTTTCTTCTTCTCTCACAATAATAAGATAGAAGTTATCTGGACTTTGATTCCTGCCATTGTGATGGCGAGCCTAGTATTCGCTGGGTGGAAGCAGTGGACTAAGATCACTGGTCCTGCCCCAAAAGACTCTGTTGTATTAGAGGTGATGGGCAAACAGTTCAACTGGCTTGTGCGTTATCCTGGTCGTGACCAAAAGCTAGGCGTTGTTAATTATCGTTTGATTGATGCCACAAACGAGTTTGGATTCGATCTGAATGATAAAAATGGCCTAGACGACTTTGTAGCAGGAGAGGTGCACGTTCCTAAAGGCCACCCAGTATTGTTGCGAATTCGTTCCCGTGACGTATTGCATGCGGTATACATGCCACACTTTCGTGTACAGATGTATGCTGTGCCTGGTATGCCAACAAAGTTCTGGTTCACCCCCACCAAAACAACCGATGAAATGCGGGCTCAGCTTGGTAATCCTAAATTCAACTATGAGCTAGCTTGTAACCAAATATGTGGCCGCGGGCACTTTGCTATGAAGTTGAACATTGTAGTAGATGAGCCGGATGACTACGTAGCATGGTTTGCTCAGCAGAAATCATTTGCAGAACAGAACCCTGATGTACTAGCTAGCTTCAAAGAGAAGTCTGATAAACTGGTTACCAAAGAAGCTGCAGCAGCTGTTGTTACACCTGCAACAAAAGCTTCCCTTTAATCTTCGTTACTTAATCGCACGCTATGGCTGCTAACCTTCCTGTTCACTCGCAAGTGCAAGGTGATATCGGCGCTACTGAACCACGTACCGAGCACGATGAGCATCTGCACCATGATGAGCATCACGAGCAAAGTTTTATAAGCAAGTACATTTTTAGTACTGACCATAAAATAATTGCTAAGCAGTTCCTGATTACAGGAATATTCTGGGCAATTATGGGTGGTGCCTTATCCAGCTTATTCCGTATTCAATTGGGCTGGCCGGAAGCTACTATGGATTGGCTGCAACCTGTCCTAGGTAAGTGGGTTGAAGGTGGTAAGCTAAACCCTGAGTTTTACCTAGCTTTGGTAACGATGCACGGCACTATTATGGTGTTCTTCGTGCTGACCGCTGGCCTGAGTGGTACGTTTTCCAACTTCCTGATTCCACTGCAAGTTGGCGCTCGTGACATGGCTTCAGGGTTCATGAACATGCTTTCTTACTGGTTCTTCTTTGTTTCCGGTTTGGTTATGTTCTTATCCTTGTTCCTGGAGACTGGACCAGCTGCTGCCGGCTGGACAATTTATCCTCCGCTTAGTGCCCTGCCACAGGCTATTCCAGGGTCGGGAGCAGGTATGACGATGTGGCTGGTAAGTATGGCTTTGTTTATCATCTCGCAATTGCTCGGTGGTGTTAACTACATCACTACTGTCATCAACTTGCGTACCCGGGGCATGTCAATGTCCAAGCTGCCACTCACTATCTGGGCTTTCTTTCTAACCGCAGTATTAGGTCTTTTGTCATTCCCGGTCCTTTTTTCAGCTGCACTGCTGCTGATCTTTGACCGAAGCTTTGGTACCAGCTTCTTCTTGTCGGACATCTACATTGCCGGCCAGGCTCTAAACAACACTGGGGGCTCACCAATCCTGTTTCAACACTTATTCTGGTTCCTAGGTCACCCTGAAGTTTACATTGTAATCATGCCTGCGATGGGCATGGTGTCTGAGATCCTAGCTACAAACGCGCGTAAGCCTATTTTCGGTTATCGTGCTATGATCGGCTCTTTGTTGGGTATTTCTGTGTTGGCCTTCGTAGTATGGGCACACCATATGTTTGTAACTGGCATGAATCCGTTCTTGGGCTCAGTGTTCATGTTCCTGACCTTGATCATTGCCGTTCCTTCAGGTGTAAAGGTGTTCAACTGGCTTGCTACATTATGGCGCGGTAATATCCGGTTTACCTCCGCTATGCTGTTCTCGATTGGCTTCGTATCGCTGTTTATTGCTGGTGGTTTGACAGGTATCGTGCTTGGTAATGCTGCACTAGACATTCAGATGCACAACACTTACTTCGTAGTGGCTCACTTCCACTTAGTAATGGGTAGTTCTGCGTTCTTCGGCTTGTTTGCTGGCGTGTACCACTGGTTCCCGAAAATGTTCGGCCGTATGATGGATGAAAAACTAGGTTATATTCACTTCTGGTTGACTTTCATAGGTGTATACCTAGTGTTCATGCCGATGCACTACGTCGGTATTGCTGGTTTCCCACGTCGCTATTATGCTTGGACTGGCTTTGACTCCTTTAGCCAATTTGCTGATTTGAATAAGTTTATTTCGGCTGCCGCGATTTTTGCCTTCTTGGGCCAGTTCGTCTTTATATTCAACTTCTTCTACAGCATTTTCCGCGGACGTCGGGCTACTGAAAATCCATGGCGTTCGAGCACGCTGGAGTGGACTACACCTGTAGTTCCCGGTCACGGCAACTGGCCCGGCGCTATTCCTGCTGTTTATCGTTGGCCTTACGATTACAGCAAGCCCGGTGCTGCAGAAGATTTCATACCACAGAACGTTCCGTTCTCAGAAACGAAATCTTCTAACATGCCGAATGAGCGTGAGCAAGACTAAGATATTTTGCTACAAATGAAATGGGCTCCTGTATTACAGGAGCCCATTTCATTTGTAGCAAAATCGTTCAAAGCTAATGATACATTTCTTTCTTATGACTTGAGCAAAACACTGCTCAGGTATGTTATCAAGAAAACAAAGAGCTAACAAGTGAGTATCACAACGTCCGCTTCTGTACACCGATTCCGCCTCATGGGTATTGTAACTGTAGTAGCAGTTTACTTGCTGATCTTGGTGGGTGGTATTGTGCGTAGCACTGGTTCTGGAATGGGTTGTCCTGACTGGCCTAAGTGCTTTGGTATGTGGATACCACCTACCGATATAAAGCAACTCCCCACTGGCTACAAAGAGGTGTACACAGCACAACGGGTAGCGAAGAATAAGAAGTTAGCTTCAACTTTAGAGCGGTTTGGCTTCAAGCAAGTTGCCGGAAATATTTTTGCTCATCCAAACCAGTATATAGAAACAGATTTCAATGTTACGAAGACTTGGATCGAATACATAAATCGACTCTTGGGTGCTCTAATTGGAATATTCATTTTCTTAACAGTCGTATTTGCACTTCCTTATTGGAAGCTGGATCGTCCTGTTTTTTGGTTAGCCTTTTGGGCATGGATTCTGACCGGGGTACAAGGGTGGCTAGGTTCCTTAGTTGTCTCAACCAATCTTTTACCCATTATGGTGACGATTCATATGGGCTTAGCGCTCGTAATTGTTGCTATGTTGATTTATGCGGTTGATCGTTCTCAGCGAGAATTGAAAGCTGTTGCGACAGTACCACTATTGGGTATGCTCTCCGTATGGCTGTGGGGAGCAACGCTGCTGACCTTTGCACAAATAATACTAGGTACACAGGTTCGCGAGCAGGTAGATGTTGTGGCTTTTGCTGCCGAGTATGCAAGCAGAGACCAATGGATAGAGCAACTGGGAGCAGTATTTCGCTACCATCGTACATTCTCACTGGTGCTTTTGGTTGTGAATGCATACGTCGTGTACCAGCTACTACAGCTGCGCTCCAAAGAACTACATCAGCTTGCCACTATCAGCTTGACCTTGATCATATTGGAAATAGTAGCAGGTATGACTCTGGCTTACTTTGCACTACCAGCAGCAGTTCAGCCTGTGCATTTAACAATTGCTACACTATTATTCGGTGTGCAATTTCTGACCAGTGTGGTATACCATCGTGTGACGAAAACGGCTATGCAAGCCGCTTATCCGCGGGTTGTTGCGTAACTTTGCGCCCCTGTTAGACCCACTCTAACGGGCATCTTGGATCTCAATTGATGATAAAAGTTAAGGCCTATTTTCAGCTGCTCAAGTTCCGCTTAGCGCTTACTGTTGCATTTTCCAGCGCCATCGGCTACTTATTAGGCGTAAAAGAATTTAACTGGGGCCTCGCCGTATTGGTGCTGTTTGGAGGGCTGGCTGTCACTGGCTCTGCTAATACAATTAACCAAATCCATGAGGTAAACCTTGACAAGCTGATGAAGCGCACCGCTAAGCGCCCCTTACCAATGGGAGTGCTTAGTATTACAGAGGCTTGGATATTTGCCATCTTAATAGGAGTGTTGGGCCTTTTCATCCTAGGTTATTTCTTCAACCCTTTGACGGCAGCACTTTCCTTACTGTCTCTGATTCTGTACGGCTTCATCTACACGCCCCTCAAGACCATCTCACCGGTGTGCGTAGCAGTTGGCGCTATTCCTGGTGGGATGCCGCCGCTGTTAGGTTGGGTGGCGGCTACGGGTGTGCTGGGTGTAGAAGCCTGGATCCTATTTGGTATTCAATTCATGTGGCAGTTTCCGCACTTTTGGGCCATTGCATGGGTTTTAGATGAGGACTATAAGAAGGCAGGATTCAAAATGCTTCCTACTCCGGGAGGCAAAGACATGCGCACTGCCTTTCAGATCATGACCTACACATTGCTGCTGATACCGTTAAGTTTGTTGCCCCTGGAGTTTGGGATGACTGGTAAGACATCTGCGTTGATTGCAGTAGTATGTGGCGTGCTTTTCTTGATGCAGACCTTCTATCTGATGCGTACTTGCTCCAAAAAGGCAGCGATGAACATCATGTTTGGGTCGTTTTTGTACCTGCCAATCGTGCAGATCGCGCTGGTGTTTGACAAACTGTAACTGTTTTCTGCTTTATGCACTCTTCTGAAACGCTCACCGATAAAGAGCCAGGCACCGGCGTTCACCCGTTGCGGATGCTTTTGATTCTTATAATTGTGAGCATCATCATGATGTTCGCAGCTTTTACCAGCGGCTATATCGTACGCCGTGAGGAAGGTAACTGGCTGGAGTTTGACCTGCCTAGTGGTTTGCTGATTAATACGGTCGTAATTGCCTTAAGCTCAGCTTCTATGCAATGGGCTTGGTTTTCAGCACGTAAGGACAACGTACGTCAAGTACAGATTGGGATGCTAATTACGTTTGCTCTAGGCCTTATCTTTTTGGTTGGCCAGTGGAACGTATGGGGTGATCTGGTAGCTAATAAAGTTTACTTCGGTGGCACCGATTCGAATCCATCAGGTTCATTTACTTACGTATTGATGGGGGTTCACGCATTTCACCTTATTACAGGGCTTGTCTTTCTCGTAATAACCCTAGGGCGTAGCTTGCAGTACAAAGTACATTCGCGCCAAATGCTCGCTATTTCGAACTGCACAATCTACTGGCACTTCTTAGGTGGGCTTTGGTTGTACTTGTATTTGTTCCTACTTTTGAACCACTGATTTCGTCTTTACCCGTACGCTATGTCTACTACTTCCACGACGCAGACTCTTTCTTCGTCCGCCACTCTCGAAAAGCCGCGTACCGGCACCTGGGATGGGGGCAATGAACCTTTCAAGGCGAGCTATGGCAAGCTAATGATGTGGTTCTTTCTGCTGTCGGATGCTTTTACGTTCGCAGCTTTTTTGACCGCCTATGGCTTAATACGGCACCGTCATCTGGCTTATGTGGGTGATGCCAAAGAGTTTGTTTTCTCGACGGCTTACTGGCCCATTCCGGAGAAGGTGTTTAATGCCTTTCCTGGTTTTCACGGTGTAGATCTGCCGCTGGCGTTTGTTGCTTTGATGACGATGATCCTCATCTTCAGTTCAGTGACAATGGTGCTAGCCGTAGAAGCCGGGCAACGTATGGACAAAGCAGATGTACAGAAATGGCTGCTCTGGACGATTTTATTCGGCGCTACATTCGTAAGCTGCCAAGCTTTGGAGTGGAGCCACTTCATTGAAGGTACTGAGGCTGGTACGAAGATGGCCGACGGCTCAATCTTCCACGGTGCTAACCTAGCAATGAACCAGTACGGCCCGCCCTTGTTCGGTGACCTATTCTTCTTCATCACTGGTTTCCACGGCACACACGTATTTAGCGGACTGTGCTTGCTGACTTGGAGCTTTATTGCCACAACTAATGGTACGTTCGAGAAGCGTGGCCACTATGAAATGGTTGAGAAAATCGGCCTGTACTGGCACTTTGTAGACCTAGTATGGGTATTTGTATTTACCTTCTTTTATCTGGTATAATGAATTTTTGAATGCTGAACAGTGCAGCAGACAATTCAAGATTCAACATTCAAACGTAGAACTTCATGGCTCATCACGTAGCAAATACTCCGACCCAACTCGGTGAGATTCCGAAGCCAAATACCGGCTGGATCTGGAAGACCTTCTTCATTCTGGTAGCTATTACCGCTGTTGAATTCTTGTTGGCCTTCACAATGTCCGCCGGAACATTCCGCAACAGTATCTTCATCGTAATGACTATACTGAAGGCCTTCTTCATTGTAGCTGAGTTCATGCACTTGAAGCATGAAACCAAAGCTCTCATCTGGACTATTCTGGTTCCGATGGCGCTGTTAGTGTGGCTGCTTGTAGCCTTGGTTTCAGAAGGTTCCTCAATCGGCGAAGCTATCTTCAACGCCTTCAAATAAACATGCGGCCCAAGCAAACCTTGTTGTTGGGCCTCCTTTTGCTGGTGCCGGTGTTAGGGTTTCTGTTCCTGACAACCTTTGGCACAAACCGTTACGCGCTGCCAACTTACCTGCCTGACCATGTCGATTCGACGTTGGTAGGAGGGAAGTGGCAGCGCGATACTGTTTTTCACCAGCTAGGTAATTTTAACCTAGCTTCTCAATCTGGCCGCATTGTCAATCAGAAAGACTTGGCTGGGGGGGTGTATGTAGCTAGCTTTTTCTATACAACGTGCGTTGGAGCCTGTCCATTAGTAAACAGTCAGCTTACGCGCGTACAGGAACAGTTCCGCCATGAGCCGCGGGTGAAGCTCGTATCCTACGACGTAGATGCCGTACATGATTCAGTGCCTGTACTAGCTAGCTATGCAGAGCGCTATGCAGCAATTGCGGGCAAATGGTTTTTCCTTACTGGAGAAAAAGCGCAGGTAGATCGGCTGATTACGCAAGATTATCGGTTGCCGGCACCTTCTGGCGTCGCGCCTGGTTTAACACATAGCCAGCAGCTGTTCCTGGTTGATCGTGATAAGCGGATAAGAGGAATTTACGACGGTACTGAGCAAAAAGAGGTAGATCGGCTCATCACCGAAATCGAAGTCTTATTGTACACCTATGACCACGACAACGCAGCCCGTCATTGAGCCGGGCAGTTATACCAAGTACAAGATCATCCTAGGCACGCTAGCGGCAGTAGTGCCGCTGCTGGTAGCAGTGCTGTACTACTTCCCAGAAACATTTCGGATACCGGGTGCTCAGGTTAAGTTTCTGCCGGCCGTAAATGCGGTGCTTAACTCACTGACAGCCATTTGTTTGGTGATCGGATATTACTTCATTCGCCGCAATCAGGTAGTACAGCACCGCTTAATGATGAGTGCGGCGTTTCTACTGGGTTCCTTGTTCCTGGTTTCCTACGTGGTATATCACTCGCAGGTAGCGTCTACCCACTTTGGAGGGGTCGGTGTCATTCGTTATGTCTACTTTATCTTGTTGCTAACACACATTTCATTAGCAGTCGTAACAGTGGGATTGGTGCTGTTTACGCTGTACTTTGCTTTAACGCAGCAGTTTAGCAAGCATCGTCGTATTGCCCGCTGGACGTTCCCGGTCTGGTTGTACGTATCCGTAACGGGCGTTGTCGTTTATTTTATGATTGCACCGTATTACACCTAGGCTGCGTACCTGAAAGAGGAAATTTTACCGAAAAGAAGCTGTTAAAAAGATATGAAAAAGTTGGTTTTTGCTGGAATATTGATGTTTCTGCTAGGCTCTCTACTGAGCCTGATGCCCCTAACGGCAAGTGCCCAGTGCTCTTTGTGCAGCAGCCAGGTAGAGTCGGCGCGTACGGAGAAGGACGCCCAGGATTTTTCCGGCCTGAACACCGGTATTCTGTACCTGATGACCATTCCTTATTTGCTAATTGGTGCAGTTGGTTTTTTCTGGTATCGGCACGCCCACCAGCGTAAGTAGTGCAATCTGTTAAGATGCACGCAGGCGTATACTCGTCGATCAGATAGATTGGTTTCGACAAGAAGAGCTAGGAAATGCCGCCAAATGGCGGCATTTTTGTTGAATGCCCTATTATGGAAAATACTTCCTATTGACATTCATTACCTTATAACTCCGATTTGATATACTCGCGCTCCTCTCCGTTAGTGTTGTTGATAGCTGCGGCGCTCTGCTTCTTGGGAGCGTACCTGAGCAATTATTACGGACAGGGAGATGGTGTGCTGCTCCGTACCGATGCTGCTCGTCTGCAAACGTTAGTAACGGAAGCCGAACTCACCGCTGAGCGCGATGCGAATGAAGTAGCCGAACGCTTACGAAATAATGAACTCAACTTTGGGTGGCTGGTCGGGCGTACAACGTATCCTTGCTTTGTTTTTGAAGGCGATAAGCTGCTGTACTGGTCTGATCATACGACGCGGCCAGAGCCGGAAAACGTAGCGCAGAAGTTTCGGGAGAAGTTGGTTGATATGCGGTTTGGCCAGTTTCTCGCCTTACGTCATCCCGCGGGCGCCTACACTATTCTGACGTATATTCCGCTGGAGCGGCACTATAGCATCAGCAACCGCTACTTGCGGGAAGGTGCAGAACGAGCCTTGTTTCGTGGGCTAAACGTAAAGCTGGTTGCTAATGCTACCCAGCGCAGCTTGCCTCGCTTGTATTCAGCCACCGGCGCGTACTTGTTCTCGCTGGAAAGTTTGCAACCCAATCCCGTTACCGGTAAGTACTTGCCTCTAACGCTGTTGCTGCTAGGTTTTGGGCTGTACTTGAATGGCTGGGCACGTCTATCGCAACAGCAATTCATTAAAGGGCGCACATTGCTCGGCACCGCTACGGCTGTGTTGCCCTTAGTGGCGTTCCGGTCGGCGCTGTTGTACTTCGGTTTGCCGTTCTCCTTTATCGAAGTGCGCATCTTCGACCCGAAGGTATATGCCGCCTCCTGGCTGTCGCCGTCGCTCGGCGACTTGCTGATCAACGCGCTGCTGTTCCTGCTGGTGGCTTACTACAGCGTGTTCTTGTTCCGCCACTATGGCCTGATTACCCGCATTCAACGAATTAACAAGCTAGCTCCACGGCTGATACTGGCGGCAAGTGCTGTGCTAAGTTTCTTCGGTTTGCTGGAGTTGTTGTTCGAATTCTACGCCAACAGCTTCAACAATTCGCAGCTGGTGCTCGATGTCACTCAGAATATTCAGGTGTCGGGCTTCAAACTGCTGCTGTGCCTAGCTATCGTGCTGCATACTACTGGGTATCTGATAGGGTTCTACGTTCTGTCTCAGGTATTTCTGGCGTCAGTTCGCCCTCCTACGCGGGTGCTGGGCTTGTTTCTGCTGGCGCTCTGCGCGCTCTGTGTTTTGCCTCTGAGCTTGGTGCTCACGAAGGTGCATTTCATACTGTTAGGTCTTACCCTGGTATTCTTCTGGGTGATTCGTTTCACCGGCCTGAAACGAGTAGGCGAGATTGTTCCGTACCAGATCTACCTTTTTACTTTCCTGATGCTCAGCGTCAGCTCGATTGTGGGCGCGTTGGCTTTGTATGAGCGATTTGATCACCAGTTGGTATCGAGCAAGAAAAAGATAGCAGGTAACTTATTAGTAGACAATGATCTGCAAGGAGAGTACCTGCTGGGTTTGCGAACCCGCGAAATTGCGGCTGACCAGAATATTGCCACTCAGCTGGCAAACATCTTCACTAATCCGGAGTCAATCCGTCAGCGAATCGTCAAGTATTACCTGCGCGATTATTTCGACAAGTACGAGATTGTCGTCACCTTATTTGATGCCGCTGGTCGGCCTATCAGTGGCGAGCAAGGTACAACAACGCTTCCACAGATTCGGGCGCGACTGGTGCACACCGCCGATAGCACCGACCAAAAGAATCTGTACCTGATTCGGGGCACTACCTCATTCAGCACTAGACGCTACGTGGCTTTTGTGCCCGTACGCACACCTGCAGGCAGTACCTGCACCATCTTGCTCGAACTCTCCTTGAAAAAGCTCACGGCCTATAGTGTAGTGCCCGAGTTGCTGGTAGATCAGAAATTCTTCCAGCCAGGGCTAGGTCCTGACCTGAGTTATGCAGGCTACGAAAACGGGCACTTGGTATACAGTGAAGGTGATTTTGACTACGTAAACCGACTTTCCGCGCAACAGCTGCGTGATCCGCGCCTGTATGATCCGGGCCTTTCGATCCGCAGGTTTCACCACCTAGGTGTGCGCGGCCCCCAAAACCGAACGGTAGTCGTCACAACTGCGACCTACTCTTTTGGCGATTGGTTGGCCAATTTCTCTTTTCTGTTCCTGCTGCATTCGTTCTTCTTCCTGCTGTGCACAGGCTTGTACATGGTGGTAGAAGGACGTTACATTGATCTGTTCCGGGCCAACTTTAGCACCAAGATTCAGCTGTTTCTGAACCTAGGTATCGTAGTACCGCTGCTCATCGTGAGCGTTGCTACCGCCAGTCAGGTGACGGATTCTTACAAGCGGGACTTACGCCGCACCTACGAGCGCCGCGGTAAGACAGTGCAGGAGAGTCTATTAAAGAACCGGGCTCTGCTGGCCGACTCAGCTAGCCGCACCGCCTTGGTTGAGCTAGCCGATAACGTATCGAACCTGACCGAAACGGACCTCAACCTCTACGATGCGCATGGGGCGCTGCAAGTAAGCAGTCAGCCGCTGATCTTTGAGTCGGGTGTACTCAGTCCGTTGATGAATCCGCAGGCCGTAGCTGCGTTGGCCGAGCAGGCGCAGCCGCGGGTGCTGCTGACGGAGCGTGCCGGCTCGTTGTCGTTTAATGCGCTCTACCTACCGTTGCGGGCTACGGCGCGGGCCGGGCAGCCGGGCACCGTAATCGGGTACGTGGGTATCCCGTTTTTTGACTCGGAGAAAGACCTGGATAACAAATTGATAGAACTGATCTGCACCATCCTGAACATTTTCACGGTGATGTTCATTCTATTTCTGCTGCTGACGTTTCTGGCATCGCGGCTCCTCACCGAGCCACTTAAGCTCCTCACCGAAAAGCTGAAGCAAACGACGCTTACGGGGCAGAATGAAATGTTAGCCTACGAAGCGTCGGATGAGATTGGGCTCCTTGTGCGCGAATACAACGAAATGCTGCTGAAGCTTGAAGATAGCAAGCAGGAGCTAGCTACCCAGGAGAAAGAAGCCGCTTGGCGAGAAATGGCCCGGCAGGTTGCGCACGAAATCAAGAACCCGCTCACGCCCATGAAGCTTTCCTTGCAGTTTTTGCAGAAAGCCATTGCTGAGCGCCGGCCCAACACGGAAGAGTTGATCAGCAAGATTTCGCAAACCCTTATCACACAGGTAGATGTGCTCAGCGACATTGCTACCTCCTTCTCTACCTTCACCAACTTGCCTGCCATGCGCCCGGAGCGGTTGGACGTAGTGCCTATCTTGCGGCGCTGCGTGGGGTTGCACCAGGGTGGCGCCGGCACGGGCGGAATTCAGTTGCGGCTGCCTGCTGATGCGGCTGAGGCACATTACGTCGTTTTTACGGACGAAAACCTACTGGTTCGTACGTTTAATAATCTGCTCATCAATGCGCTGCAAGCAGTGCCGGCGGGCCGTAAGCCTGTTATTGAAGCTAGCTTGGAGCGCGCCGAAGGAAATCGGGTGCGAATCTGCATCAGGGATAATGGCATGGGCGTTCCGGAGGCGGTGCGCGATAAGATATTTGTGCCGAACTTCACAACAAAGGTTTCCGGTTCCGGAATTGGACTGGCTGTAGCACGGCGCGGTATTGAAAGTGCGGGCGGAAGTATTTGGTTTGACACGCAGGAAGGCGTTGGGACAGTGTTCTGCATCGAGTTGCCGCTCGCCCCGGAATAATAATTGCAGAGAGAAGGCAGTGATATATAGGAAGTTAGCAATGTAGTGGCTTCTTGCTGTAGCCAGCCATTGCACCTAGCTTTGTAGTCAGGTATCATCCGAAACGTAGCCGGCCTAGGAAATAAGCTGAGCTAGGCAGCGTTTTATCAATAAACCTTCTCCTACCAAATCCTAGCAGTATTTGATGACAGCTTCTACGCGGCGTATTTTTCCGATAGGGTGCTGTCTGTTGGTGCTGCTGTTGCTGCTAACCGATAGAGCGGTAGCCCAGCAGCTCGCCGGGATGTCGTCGCGACGTAGCCGCTGGGTACACTTGATGCCGGGGCAGGATACGATCAACTTTGCTCTGCCCGATACCCTAACGGTAGTGCCTTCATCGGTAACGGCCAACGGACATTCGGTAGCTTATAATGCGCGGACTGAAACGTACCGCATCGTGCGTGCGCCTGGCAGCGTACCGTTGGTAGCTGATAGCTTGGCACCTAGCCCGAGCCTCGATTCTATACTGGTGAGCTACCGGGTGCTGCCCCTGCGGCTCACCGCCCCGCATTATCGGCGGCCACGTAGCCTCATTGATACCCTGGGTTTTCCGCGGCGCCTGAGCGACTACCAGGATTTTGTGGTGAAAGAACAGATTCTGAGCACGCCGGGCATCAATAAAACCGGCAATCTGTCGCGTGGGGTGTCGTTTGGCAACGCGCAGAATGTGTTCGTCAACTCCTCGCTCAACCTGCAACTGGAAGGAAAACTAACTGATCAGATCAACCTGACGGCGGCTATTTCCGACCAGAATGTGCCTTTTCAGCCGGAAGGCAACACCCAGCAGCTACAGGAGTTCGACCGCATCTACATCACCCTGACGCATCCGCGCTGGAACCTGACCGCCGGCGACGTGGTGCTGCGCAATAAGCCCGACTACTTTCTGCGCTTCTACAAAAACGTGCAGGGCGCGGCCATCGAAACCAATTTTTCGCCGGGGCGTGGCCGGCGCAGCACCACGACCTTGGCTGGGGGCGTAGCCAAAGGAAAATTTGCCTCGATTGATCTGACGCCCATCGAGAACGTGCAAGGGCCGTACCGCCTGCGTGGCCCAAACGGCGAGCAGTTTATCATCGTGCTGGCCAACTCAGAGCGCGTGTACCTGGATGGGCAACTGATGACCCGCGGCTTTGATTTCGACTACACCATCGACTACAACCAGGCGGAAATCACCTTCACGCCCAAGCACCTGATTACCCGGAACTCTCGCCTCAAAGTTGATTTTGAGTACTCCGACTTCAACTATTCCCGCTCCCTGGTTCACCTGAGCCATTATCAGCAGCTAGGTCGCCTCAGTGTGCAGGCCAACTACTATCGCGAAGCCGACAACCCCGATAACTCGCCTAACCTGACGCTCACGGCCGATGATAAGCAGTTGCTGCGCAGCGCTGGCGACCAGGTCAGCCAGGCCCCTGACACCAGCGTAGTTGCGGTAGCGTACAACCGACAGCAGGTGCAGTACCACCGCGAAATACGGCTCGTGGCTGGTGAGCGGGTACCCATGTTCGTTTTCGCGAAGGACTCGCTGAGTGCCGTCTACAACGTACGCTTCACGGAAGTGGCGCAGGGGCAAGGGGACTATAGGCTCAGCACGCAAAACCCGGGAGCCAACGGCCGGGTGTTTGAGTATGTAGAGCCTGTGGCAGGCGTGCTGCAAGGCAATTATCAGGCAGTGAGGCTTCTGCCGACTCCGCTGCTGAAACAGATGATGACCATCGGCACCCGGTACCGCGTCGACTCAACAGCTACGGTGTTCGTGGACCTAGCTTCTTCGGAGCTTGACCTGAACCGCTTCTCGCCAACTTCAACGCCGGGGCGGGCTTTTCGGGTTGGCTATGCGGTGCAAGATCGGCCGCTGAACCTACCTTTGCTGAAGCAATACAAGCTTCGGAGTACCCTCGATTATGAGTACACCAGCCGGCAGTTCGCGCCCATCGACCGCTACCGCGACATTGAGTTCGACCGTAACTGGAGTACGACCAACACTGTGCAGGGCAATGGCTCTTATCGGACGCCGCGTGAAGACAATATCCTCAATTTCTCGGCGGGCATTGTAAAAGATATAAACAATACCATTTCATATCGGCTTAGTCGCCGCTACCGGGCTGGCGAGGTGAACGGGGTTCAGCACTGGCTCGATGCGGCGCAGCAGCTAGGTAATGCACAATTGCGCGGGACTTTGTTTGTGCTCAATTCGCAGGCCGGCAACCGGCGTTCTAGTTGGGCTAGGGGCGAGGCCACCGGGCGCTACGTGGGCGGACCTATCGTGCCTGGCTACGCGTATCGCTTCGATAAAAACCGTGTGGCGCTGCCTGGCGGCGATTCGCTCACCTCGGCCAATTACTTCGACGAGCACGCTCTGTTTATTCAGAGCCGCGACAGCGCCAAAACGCGCTTCCGTCTCGATTACACGTACCGTCGCGACCAAGCGCCTAATACCGAGCAAACCGCCTTGTACCTGCGCGGCCGTGCCCAAACTTGGCAGGGTACCTTCGCAAGCAGGCTGGGCAAAAGTCAGGACCTGAACCTGCTCTTCACGTACCGCGACCTAGCTGCCCGCGACAGCTCCCGCCAACGCACCGTACTCAGCAAGCTCGATTGGAATGCTGGTTTCTTCAATAATCTGTTGCGCTCGGAATTGAGCTACAGCGTCGCGACGGGGCGTGAACTGAAGCGTGACTATTCCTTTTTGCCCGTGCCGGCCGGGCAAGGCACGCACTACTGGCAGGATACCAACGGCAATAAGCTTCAGGAAAGAGACGAGTTCTTTGAGGCTCAAACGCCCGATGCACAATACCGCACGTACATCAAAGTGTATTTGCCCACCGACAACTACATTGTGGCGTTTACCAACCGCTTCAGCTATCGGCTCACGAGCAGCGCGCCGCGGCAATGGCGCGACCAGCCCGGCTTGCGCGGCTTTGGCGCCCGGTTTTCGGCCATCACCAGCGTGACCCTCGACCGCCGCACGATTGACAAAGACCTAGGTTCTCGCCTGAATCCGTTTGCGCTGCAAACCAATGACTCACTGTTGCTTTCCCTTAATAAGCTGATTCGCAACACGCTTTATTTCAATCGTTCCAATCCCATCTTCGGGGCCGAGTTTACGGTGCAGCAGAATCAGCAGAAAACCTTGCTGACCAATGGAAGCGAGATACGGAACCTAGCCACGCAAAGTCTTCTGGTACGGCGGACGCTCGCTCAGTCGTTCACCGGGCGCGTCACCACCACCCGGAGCATTCGCGGCAACAATTCCGATTACCTAATTAATCGCAACTTCCGGTTGCTGATCTACGAAGTGCAGCCCGAAATTAGTTACCAGCCCACTCCAACACTGCGCTTCACCGGCACGTACCTGCACACGAGCAAGCAGAATACCTTTGAAAGCGACCAGGAAACGCGCGGTACTTTCGACGAGCTAGGTATCGAGACCCGGCTGAGCCAGGTTAGCAAGCGTACCCTCTCCGCCACGACGCGCTACGTTCGGGTTGGTTTTCGCGGCGAACAAAGCTCGCTGGTAGCCATGGAAATCCTGAATGCGCTTCGCCCCGGCAACAACATGACCTGGAACCTGAACCTGGAACAGCGCCTGAGCAATGGCCTGAATGTGTCAGTGGCCTACGACGGTCGCAAAGCCAGCGGCGCTGCCATCGTGCATACCGGCCGGATGCAGGTTTCTGTATTATTTTAAATTAAAATGAATGCTTTTGAATCCTAGGTGTTAGTTGCGCGTATAACGTTTGAAATTAATAGTATATTCGATATATTGTTTTAAATTTGCGGGCGTTTACGAGGTGACCTGTAATTTTTCTATTCTATCTGGATAAAGTTTAAATGGTATATGTCGAACAAACAATTTACTTTTGCTCATGTGCGTGTGCTCGAGATACTCTGGAGGGCCAGCTTAATAATATCATTCTACTATGAATCTTGAAGCTCCGGTATATATTGCCGGCCATCGTGGCATGGTCGGTTCGGCCATCCTACGGCGAATGCAAAAGGCTGGTCATAAGAACTTTATCCTGCGTAGCTCCTCGGAGCTAGACCTGCGTGACCAGGCAGCAGTAGCTGCTTTCTTCGCAGAAGAAAAACCCGTGTATGTCGTGTTGGCAGCCGCGAAAGTAGGAGGCATCCTTGCCAATAACACCTACCGCGCCGACTTCATCTACGACAATCTGATGATCGAAAGCAACGTGATTCATCAGAGCTACGTGCACGGTGTCGAGAAACTGCTTTTCCTGGGTTCTTCCTGCATTTACCCAAAACTGGCTCCACAGCCGTTACAAGAAGACTCGCTGCTGACGGGCTTGCTGGAAGAAACCAACGAGCCGTATGCCGTTGCCAAAATTGCGGGTATCAAGATGTGCGATGCGTATCGCAGCCAGTACGGAGCCAACTTCATCTCGGCGATGCCGACGAACCTGTACGGACCTAATGACAACTATGATCTGAAAGGCTCGCATGTGCTACCAGCCCTACTCCGCAAGTTCCACGAAGCCAAGCTCAACAACGCGCCCGAAGTGGAAATCTGGGGCACAGGCACGCCCCGCCGGGAGTTTCTGTACGCCGACGACCTGGCGGATGCCTGCTATTTCCTGCTACAAAACTTCAATGAGCCGGGCTTCGTCAACGTCGGTACGGGCGAAGATGTGACTATTGCGGAGCTGGCCGGGCTGGTCAAGTCGATTGTCGGTTACGAAGGGGAGCTGCGCTTCAATTCAAGCTACCCGGATGGCACGCCGCGGAAGCTCATGGACGTGAGTAAGCTGACCAACCTAGGTTGGAAATACACAACCAAGCTAGAGGACGGAGTGCGCAAAGCCTACGCAGAGTTTCTGGCCAAAGCGCCCGAAGTAGCTCGGTAGTAATTTATTAATTCTTACATTGTTAGTGGCCTTCGGCTGCTAAAAACATATAAGCTGCTTACCGAGCGGAGCTAATCCGCTTGGTAGCGCTGCTGAAACATAATTAACCAAGTCAAAAAACTTTCCTCATGAAGGTCGCTCTAATCACAGGCATCACAGGACAAGATGGGTCCTACTTAGCGGAGCTTCTGCTCAGCAAAGGCTACGAAGTACACGGCGTAAAGCGTCGTACCTCGCTGTTCAACACCGACCGCGTTGACCACCTCTACGAGGGCAACTCGCCCGACGCCAAGTTCAAGCTGCACTTCGGCGACCTTTCGGACACTACCAACATGATTCGCCTGATTCAGGAGATTCAGCCCGACGAAATCTATAACCTAGGTGCCATGTCGCACGTGAAGGTGTCGTTCGATGAGCCGGAGTACGTGGCTAACGTTGACGGTATCGGTACGCTGCGTATCCTGGAAGCTATCCGCATTCTCGGTCTGACCAAGAAAACCCGGATCTATCAGGCTTCTACCTCAGAGCTGTACGGCCTAGTGCAGGAAGTGCCGCAGTCGGAAAGAACGCCGTTCTATCCTCGCTCACCTTATGCTGTTGCCAAGCTATACGGCTACTGGATTACGGTTAACTACCGGGAAGCTTATGGCATGTATGCCGTTAACGGCATCCTTTTCAACCACGAGTCGCCGATGCGTGGTGAAACCTTCGTTACCCGCAAAATTACCCGCGGTGTAGCCCAGATCGTGACAGAGATGCAGGAATGCATCGAGCTAGGCAACCTGGACGCGCGCCGCGACTGGGGCCACGCTAAAGACTACGTAGAAGCTATGTGGCTCATTCTGCAACAGGATGAACCGGAGGACTTCGTTATTGCTACCGGTGTTACGACCACTGTGCGCGACTTTATCCGGATGGCTTTCGCTGAAGTAGGCGTAGAAGTAACATTCACTGGTGAAGGTGTGAACGAAATCGGAACGGTTTCGAAGTGCAATGATCCTGAGTATCAACTGCCAATCGGCCAAGTGGTAGTAAAAGTAAACCCAGAGTATTTCCGTCCGACGGAAGTAGAACTGCTCATCGGTGATCCGACCAAGTGCAAAGAAAAGCTAGGTTGGGAGCCCAAGTACGACCTGGCTGCGCTGGTAAGCGAGATGGTTAGCGCCGACGTGAGCCTGTTCAAGCGCGACAAGTATCTGCTGAAAGGCGGCCACAAAGTGTTCAGCTACAAAGAGTAGTCGGACTTTGCGCCAACACAAAAAGGCCGGGCTTCACAAAGCCCGGCCTTTTTGCTTGATAAATGGTTCAAGCTTTCTTCGAGTTAGTCAGCACATCATTTAGCGGCAATCAGCTTTCGAATGCTTTCTACAATAGCTAGTTCTGCTTGGCCGGCGGGCGCTTTGGCGGCTTCTACCTGCCGCAAAGCTGCTGCCTGCCAGGCCGCAGTTGGCTGCTCTCCCTTTTCCAGCAAACGCAACCGCTCCAGACCTAGGACCGCAAGCGTAGCAAGCTGAGTAGACAACGGAGCGTATTCGCGTAAGAATGGCTCCGCGGTTAATAGCGGCTGCACCCGCGCATCATTGGCTTTCCATTGTAGTAGCGTGGTGCGTAACGTGTTCAGCGTCAGCGATGCTTGGTCGTTTCTGGGGAGCTTGCCTGCTGGCGGGCTCGCCACGTATTGCAGCAGTTGATTGACATTGACGCCAAACTGCCGCGCCGCTTCGGCTTCGGGCAGAGCGGCATCTACCAGGCGGTTCAATGGCGTTTGGGTCGTGTAGCTAAAGCCTTGCCGATGGCGTTTGTACTCCTTCACTGGCTCCAGCACGCTGGCCAGCATCGTGAGAGAGGCTAGGTTCTGTTGGCCCGCAAGCTGCAAAAGCAACTGTTCGGGTGCGCGGCGGTGTTGCAGACCTAGGTTTTCTAACTCACTGGAAGTACTTGCCAACCGCCGGTACATATCTGGCACATCGCGCACGGTAGCCGGCGACCATAGCCGCTCGGCAACGGCAGCGGCTCGGGGCCAAATGCGGCTGTCAATTATCGTTGAATCGGCAAATTCGGCCCACATAGTGGCCTCGCCACCTAGCACACGCCGTTGCTGTTCGGGGGTGAGCGGAGCGTCGGCTGGGAGTGGGTCGTTGAGATAGTGCGTAGCGGCGCTGTAGTTCAGGTCGATATAGTAGCCGTTGGAAAGCAGCGCCTGGTGGCCGGCCTTCACCGCTTCATACAGAGCTTTGTGCCCACGCCAGCTCTGGATAACAGCTTCCTGCGGAAGATCAGGCCCAAAAATTTCGTCCCAGCCGACCATTATTTTACCTTGTTTGGTGAACAGGGGCAGGATGCGCCGGTTGAAGGCAGTTTGGAGAGCGTGCGTATCAAACTTGCCATTCTCCTTCACCATCTTGTTAGCGCGCATGTACTCCGCAATGCGCGGATTGCGTCGCCACTGCTGCCCATTGTTTTCATCGCCCCCAATGTGAAAATACGGGTCCTGAAACAAGGTCGTCATTTCGGTGAGCAGCGTATCGAGCAGTTGATACGTAGTTTCGCGGGTCGGATCAATGGCGATGTTGAGTACACCCCAGCGTTGAGCCGGCGCGTACGTGGAATCGTTGCTGGCCAGCACCGGGTAGGCCGCAATTAAGGCTGTGGTGTGGCCGGGTAAGTCAAACTCCGGCACTACCCGGATGCCCCGCTCCGCCGCATACCGCACCACCACGCGCACCTGCGCCTGGCTGTAGTACTGCCCAGCCGCGGCCACTTGCTGCAACCTAGGTAAGGACTTGCTTTCCACCCGAAAGCCTTGGTCGTCGGATAAGTGCCAGTGCAACACGTTGAGCTTCATAGCTGCCATGCCATCAAGGTTGCGCTTAATAACAGAGACTGGCATAAAGTGCCGGGCAGCGTCAATTAGCAAACCCCGCCACGGAAAGCGTGGCTGGTCGGTGATATCAACTTCGGGGAAGTAGTAGCTCTTCTTCTCGTGCGTGAGCAATTGCTCCAGCGTAGCTAGGCCACGCAGTGCACCTAGGCTGGTGGCGGAGGTAAGCGCAATGCCGACCGGCGTGACGCGCAGACTATACGATTCGTCTTCACCTAGCTTCACTTCGCCAACCCGGCCGTAGCGGATCGTCAGGGCTGGGCGGGGTTGCTTGAGGCCGGTTATTCTGGCTAGCCGAACCAGAAAACGATTGGCAGCAGCACGCACGGCGGGGTCCTGATCACTATCGAACTGAATGCCGGTACCTAGCCCCGATTTGAGCGTGAAATGATTGGCGCCCCAGGTAAGCTGCGCCGGCACAGGCATCAGCTGACGGGTGTCAGTGGGCTGCGTTTGTGCGATAAATGAACATAAAACCAGGTAGCTACACAGCAGCAAACGGCCAAAATGAAGCGAAAAACACATGGTAGAACGGGAAGGTGGAAGGCGGAAAGGTATTAAAACCATTCCAGAGCCTAGATCATCCCCCGCGACTTGAACTCAAGGTATTTGTTTATCGTGTTGATCGTCAGCTGGTCGGGTGCGGTGAGTAGAGCGTGAATGCCGTAGCGTTGCAGCTCACGCACGATCTGGCGCTTTTCCTGGGCGAACTTCTCGGCAATCGTCTGGTTGTAAACTTCTTCCGTTGTTTCGGCGGGCGAGTTTAGGAAAAGATCCAGCTCAGTATTTTCGAAGAAGACAACCAGCAGCAGATGGTCTTTGGCGAGGCGGCGCAGGTAAGGCAACTGGCGCTGTAAGCCGCTCAGCGTCTCGAAGTTGGTGAATAGAATCAGCAGGCTACGCTGCCGGATTTTGGCTTTGATATTGGTGTAAAGCAGCTCAAAATCAGTTTCGAGGTATTTGGTGCGCTGTCGGTAAAGCACTTCCAGCAGCTTGAGCAAATGGCCGCTACGACGGTCCGCGGGTACAACAGCGCTGAGCTGATTGGAGAACGTGACCAGCCCCGCTTTATCGTGCTTGATCAGGGCAATGTTGCTGACTATCAGCGTGGCATTGATGGCATAATCCAGCAGACTCAGGCCCGCGAACGGCATGCGCATCACCCGTCCTTTATCGATCAGGCAATAGACCTGTTGAGCGCGTTCATCCTGGAAGTGATTGACTACCAGCGTATCCGTGTCTGCATTGGAGCGGCGAGCCGAGGCCTTCCAGTTGATGGTTCGTGGATCGTCGCCGGCTACGTAGGGCCGGATCTGCTCGAACTCCAGGCTGTGACCTACGCGCTGAATGCGCTTCACGCCTACTTCCGTCAGGCGGTTGCTGATAGCCAGCAGCTCGTACTGGCGCATTTGCAAAAACGACGGATACACCGGCACCACCTGATCTGGCCCATAGCGAAAACGACGACGCACCAGTCCAATCGGTGAAGTCACGAACACGTTCACGGCTCCAAACTGGTATTCGCCTCGCTTGGTAGGCCGCAGTTGGTAGCGGATGATAGTGGTTTCGCCAGCTTTCAGCTCTGCCCGAAACAGCACATCACGCCGTTGAAACTGCACCGGAATTTCATCAATCGTCCGGGTGCTGACGGGGAAACGATAGTGGTTTTCGAGGTAAATAGCTAGGTCGTTGTCGCTGCCATTAGCAAGCTTGTCGCCTAGCACGCGCCGCCCAAAAACGTGGCCCGCGCCGTTGCGGCCGGGCGTGTAGAGCAATAGGCCATCCAGCAAAGTCAGCACTACAAGTAAGGCTAGCACTACCTGCAAGGGCACGAGCAGCACCGGCAGAAAAAACGCCACTACCAGCCCCGTTACTACAGCCGCTAGCACCAGAAAGAACCGGGAAGTAAGATAGAGCGACTTCACTTTTCAGTTACTAGTTAACATTTACCAATTAACATCTGTCAGTTATCAGTTATCCGCGTTTGGCTACTCACACCTAGGTGAGTTGTGCAGTGATAATTGGTAACTGTTAATTGTTAACTGAACTACCTAGGTACCTCTAGCTGCTGAATGATTTGTTTCACCACGTCATCTGGTGCGGTTCCTTCCATTTCGCGCTCGGGGGTGAGCAGAATACGGTGACGCAGCACGGCCGGAGCGAGGAATTGCACGTCTTCGGGCGTTACGAAGTCGCGGCCGCGCAGGGCGGAAAGCGCTTTGGCACCGTTGAGCAGCGCCAAAGAAGCACGGGGCGAGGCACCTAGGTAGAGCGCCTTATGAGCCCGCGTATTGCCTACCAGCTGCGCAATGTATTCCAGTAGCTTCGGCTCGACGTGCTGCTGGCGAACCTGCTGGCGCAACGCCCGAATGTCGGCAGCACTCAGCACGGTGCTGACTGCCTCCAGCGGCGTGCCGCCGAAGCCTGCGTGATGGCCTTGCAGAATAGCCACTTCCTCCGCCGTGGTAGGGTAGCCAACGTTGATCTTAAATAGAAAGCGGTCGAGCTGGGCTTCAGGGAGGCGGTAGGTGCCTTCCTGCTCGATGGGGTTCTGGGTGGCCAGCACGAGAAAGGGCTCCTGCATCGGATACGTTGTGCCATCCTGCGTGATGTGACGCTCTTCCATCACCTCAAACAAGGCCGACTGCGTCTTGGCGGGGGCACGGTTTATTTCGTCAATCAGCACGACGCTGGCGAAGATAGGGCCGGGCCGAAACTCAAACTCGGCGCTATTGGGCCGAAAGATAGAGGTGCCGAGCACGTCGGACGGCATCATATCGGGGGTGAACTGGATGCGGCTAAACGGCACATCCAGGGTGCGGGCCAGCAACTTGGCAGTGAGCGTTTTGGCTACGCCCGGCACACCTTCCAGCAATACGTGGCCATCGGCCAGGATAGCGGTAAGCAGCAAGTCAATCAGCGCCTGCTGCCCGACAATGACTTTGCCTAGCTCTCGCCGGATAGCATCGGCGCTGGCTTGCAACCGGCTGAAATCAGCGCGGGGCGAGAACGGCGCGGCAGGCTGGGGCGAGTCAGGCGGCAGGGAAGAAGTAGAACCTAGGTCAGCGAAATCGTTTTCCATTAAATCAGTAGCTTTTGCAGATAGTAGCGACGAAATTGATTGTAGAGAAAGCCTTAGCGGGCATCGCGGCGAAAAGCACTTATCAGCCGGCTAAGCGTAAGCAGCTCAACGTCGGAGACGCGGGGAGCCGTGCGGGCGAAGTTGATGAGGCGCACCAGCTCGTCGACCCGGCCGCGGGCAAGTCCTGACTTCTGGGCCAGCCTTTCCCGAAACTGCTCATCAGCGATATTCGTGGTATTCTCCTGAAAGCGCGTGCGGACGTACTCCAGAAACAAGCCGACTTTCTTTTCGGCAATAAGCTGATGGTTGCTGCCCTGCCGGTAGAGCGAGGCCACCGTGCGCGTGAATAGCAAAGTAGTGTTAGGCAACGGTTTCAGCACGGGAATAATGCGCTGCCGCCGCTTCGCTTCAAACAAGATAAACAATAGAATTCCAACTAAGCTGGCGTAAAAAGCCGTGCGTAGGGCCGGGTAGCGCAGCACCACACGCAACAGCGATTGTTGTCCCGGTCGCCCTTGCTTCTGGTATTCATCCCACCAGATGGTGCGCGGCGCGGGCAGATAGGAAAGACTAGCAAATGCAAAATCGCTAGTCTGGGGGCGCAGCACGTACAGGTTGGTGAAAGCAATCGGGACCGAGCACAGGTAGAAACTGCCGCGGCCATGCGCAAAGCGCAGCAGCACCGGCCGGTTTTGCGCGTCAGTCGCTAGTACCCTAGGTGCTGCTGCGCTGTCGAGGGTGAAGTGCATGTCCGCCAGCGACCTAGGATAGTGAAAGCGTCGACCCGAAGCGAGGCCCGCAGCGAAGCGCAGGGAAACCGAATCAGCGCGCAGTCGACCGGGAAAGTTGCGCAAGGGCCGTACGCGTGCGTCGGCATCCGTATCGAAGTGCAGCGTGTCGCTTAGCTGCGAATCAAATTCTTCGGCCGCGATAAAGACATTGTTGCCGCTGGCTACGAAGCGCAGCAACGCGTCACAATCCAGCGAATCGAAGCGGAAAGAGCGGTTGACGAAACAATAGTTGACATCATGGGGGAAATGGACTGTGCTGTCACGCTCAGGCGTGTCGGGGCTAGCTTCGGGATAAAGCTGATTGAAGATCGGCTCCCGCACTGTTTGTACCCGGCGGCCAAACAGATCCGGCAGCAAGTCAAACAGCGCGTACGTGCCGTACGGAATCTTGTCGTGGTTGATGAAGGTGGGCGTGCGGTTGACGGGCTTCGGCCGGTTATACTCGACCAGCACATACGCCCCGAACAGGACGACCAGACCCAGCAGATACAGTTGAAAACGACGATCTTTCATTAGGCGGCGTGCGGCGTAAGAAGCTGCAAAAGCGCCAGGCGCGCCTCACGAGCCAAGGCATACTGAGCGGCCGTGAGCGGCAGCTCGCCGTACCAGGCATATTCGAACTGCCGGGCCACTTGCCCAAAAGCAGCGTGCAACGGTCCGGCGGGTACTTCGGCCAGGTAGTCGGCATTGGTTTTCTCCGGGCGCCAAGTGAGCAGGCCGCGGTCGGTGAGCTGTTTGAGCACGCTGAGAAAACCTAGGCGCACCGCCAAGCGGTAGTCGCCGGCAGCTTCGGCTTCGGCAATGCGCGCGGGAAAGTCTACCGCGTGAATGTCTTCTCCTTCAGTAGTGTAGGCCAAAGGCATGCGTTGCGGATTGCGGCCGAAAGCGCCGGTTAGGTCTACTTTGAGCAGGCGCAGCACGATGAAAACAAAAGCCACCAGAAAAGCGCCGTAAACCAGATAGCGCCAGCCGTGCTGGTACGCGGGGCGGTTCAGCAAGCGACCTAGCCAGCGCCGAAAGCGGTACCAGAATGAATCCCAGGCGCTGGTCTGGGGCACCGGCTCCATCTCGTATTGCAGCTCCCGCTGGCTGCGCAGCGCTTTCAGCCGCTCCGCTGTGGGGCGCCGCAAGGAGACTTGCTCCGGCGCGGCTGCCAGCTGCAACTGCCGGGGCGCCAACGACTGCGACTCCGCTACGAGCGGCTCCCCGAGCGAAGCTAGCAGCAGCAAAGCGCAGCAGCTACGCCGCAACGGCGGCAAAGCTAGCTTTGCATTAAAAAATGAAAGGAAGAACCGCAAAATAGTCGACCGGAAGCGCCGCAGCAGGGGAGAGTATTGTCGAGAAAGGCGATAGGTGATAGGGTAGAGGCTAGTAATCACCTTCTTCCTCGGGGCGGTAGTGGTCGTCTGGGTGCAGGGGTGCGGCCGCGGCGGGTTGCCCCAGACGGTCGACCAAAGAGCGGAGCCCTTCGCCGTCCTTGCGCTCTACCAGGTTGAAGTATTGAAAAGCCAAGGCGATGAAGATGAGGGTGTATAGAAGCATTATAGCGATGGTGCTGAAGCTGTTGGCTGCTACCGTCAGGATGGGGCTGACCGGGGTATCGTCGGGCTTCACAAGAGACCAGACATTCAGGAAGCTAACGGGCATGACCAGCACCAACATAATCAAACTCACGATCATGCTCATCACCACAAGCAGTCCGAAAGTTGACCACCACTTTCCCCAAATCAGGTAAAAGCAGCGACGTAGCGTAGCAAAGAAACCTAGCTCTTCGCGCACCCAAATGATGAAGAAGAGGCTAAGCGTGACTCCCATGTAAAGAAAGGCACAGTAGCAAACCGGTATCAGTAAGAACAGAAACGCCACCCCACCGGAGCTTCCGGCACCTAGCCCTCCCAGAAATACCATTCCGAAAAAGGGTATAAACAGCAGCATGAAGCAGATGGCCAGTCCTATAAAAGCCAAGATGGTGCCGAGCAGGCGCCGCCGCACAAACGCCCACACTTCTGCCACGGATATCTCTGCAGTCGGATCTTCCTGGTGCAGCCGTAGCACCATGTAGCCATACACCGTCAGGATGCCAAGCGCAAAAGTGATGAGACCTGTGACAACAAAGAGTAACGATTGTGGCACCTGCTCGCTGAAAGAGAAGTAGTTCATTGTGCCACCAGTTCGACTAGCAATAGTAGCTGCTCTGAAGTAGCTGCCCAGCCGCGCTTGGAGCAGTCCCACCATAATTCCATTTAGCAGCGCAATGGGCAGCACAATGTAAAGCAGGCACTTGCCAAGCGGCTTGAAGTGCGCTCGTATAAAGTCGAACGTGGCTTCGAGCTTCTGGCCGAAATCGCGCTCTTTCAGGAAGTCGGCGGGTTGCGTAAAGGAAAGACGAGGCATAGAAACCTAGGATAGTTGATGATCAGCAAGCCGCTGCAAACGAAGCGGATAAAAGATAAAATACCAGATGATAAAGCTCAGCGAGCCGCCGATGATGAGCAGGCTCAGGCCCAGCGGCATTTCGGTGTGGCGGGTCACGAAGCTTTCCAGGAAGCCGGCCACCACGAAGATGGGCACCAGCCCGATAGCTAGCTTTAGTCCGTCGCGGGCGCCGCGCCGAAACGATTCGGTGCGCGAGAAGGTACCCGGAAACAAAATGCTGTTGCCCATCACAAAGCCCGCGCCACCAGCCAGCACAATAGCTGAAATCTCCAGTGTGCCGTGTATCCAGATCGTCAGCGCCGACTGAATACCTAGGCCTTTCGCCACAAAAAAGTACTGAAACGAGCCGAGCATCAGCCCATTCGTGAACAATGAATAGGCTGTGCCGAAGGAGAGCAGCACACCCATGGCGAAGGTGCGCAGCGCCACATAAATGTTGTTGCTGGTGATATACAGAAACATCGTGCTTTCACCTGCGCTTTTGTAAACGGCCATTGGGTCGCCGCGCTCGATGTTGTGCAGCGTTTGATTGACATATTGGTCGCCGAGCACCACGCGCACGAAGGTATCGTCGTAGGCGGCGGAAAGCGCCCCGATGCCTGTCGCCAGCAAAAAGAAAACCAGTGCCCAAGCAAGCTGCCGGTGCGAACGAGCCACCAGCAAGGGCAGCTCGTGGCGCCAAAACCGGCCAAAACGCCCTGTGCGCTCCTTTTTGTTTTTGTAGATAGCTTGGTGTAGCTTGCCTGTGAGGTCGTTGAGATACTGCGTGGTAGGCGACTCGGGGTAAAACGTGCGGGCAAACGACAAGTCGTCGGTGAGTTCTATAAACCGAGCCGCCAGCTCATCCGGGCCCTGGGCGGGTTGCGTTTCGTAAAGCCGCCACTTTTCGGCATTCTGACGTAGGAATACAGCTTCGCGCATAGTTATCAAACACGGGAATAAACAAAAGACGAGCTGTAGGCCAAGGCCGCAAAAGCTAGCTAGACAAATATATTCATAATCTCCTACGGCTCCCAAAGCGCAGGCATTTACCTTTTCTATGAGCACGATTCGCGTTCAGACAACCCAGAATGTTACAATTGAGTACGAGGTGGCCAGCGTCGGCGACCGGATTATTGCCACCATCCTCGACTATCTGGTGCTCTTCGTGTGGAGTGTTGTCGTCATTGGTATTGCTTCGCAGTTCGGGCAAACGGCTTTGGTCGTTCTAGCCATCGGGCTGGTCGGGGTGCCCTATTTATTTTATCATCTGATCAGCGAGGTGTTTTTCAACGGGCAGAGCCTGGGTAAACGCGCCCGCGACCTGAAAGTAGTTCGCCTCGACGGCGGCCGACCTAGCCTGGGCGACTATCTGCTGCGCTGGTTGCTGCGCCTGATCGATCTGGGCGTCTTCTCGGGAGCCGTTGCCGTCATTACGATCCTCATCAATGGCCACGGCCAGCGCCTCGGCGACCTTGCAGCCGGCACCACGGTGGTGCGCCTGCGGCCTGCTGCTGGTGCCGGGCGCGCAGCGGCGCATCTAGGTTCCCTCGACCCAAATTATCAGGTCGTGTTTCCGCAGGCAGCCAACTTGGCGGATCATGATGTGGCGCTTATTCGTCAGCTGCTGGCGCAAGGTCTGGAACGCCAGAACTATCTGCTGCTCAATGAAGTGGCAAACAAGGTGAAAAACCTGACCGGCATTTACACCACGTTGTCGGACGAAGCATTCCTGCGCACGCTACTGCGCGACCATGCACACCTGGCAAGCGAAGGCGCATATTAATCAGGAGCAAATCAGGAGAAAAAACAAGGGTGACTTTCTCCGGAAAGTCACCCTTTTCTTATTAAAAGCTGTACCTAGCTTACCACGGCACTGGTTGTCCCTGCCACGTCAGGAAGCTGCCGTTTTCTTCGGCGTGCAGCTGATCGGCAATACGGATAATGCCACGAGCCGAGTCGGAAGGAGGGAGCGTAGCGCCAGTGCCACCCATACCCGTCCGGACCCAGCCCGGATCGACCAGCACCGATATTAGACCGTAGTGGCCAACTTCAGCGGCCAAGGAGCGCATGTACATGTTCAAGGCGGCCTTGCTGGCGCTGTAGTGGTATGGGTCGCCGGAGCTTTTCCACGTCAGCGAACCTAGCCCGGACGACAAGCTCAGAATGCGTGCTTTGATTCCATTTTGCAATAAATCCAGAAACTGCTGTGCGACCAGGATAGGACCTAGGGCATTGGTTTGCATCACGTAGATGGCGCCTTGCCCGGTCAGCTGACCCAGGCGCTGATTCGTCGGCTCATCGGCGCTGGCGCCAGGGTAGATGCCGGCGTTGTTGATGAGCACTTCCAGGCCGTCGGTTTTGGCCCGCACGGCTTTATGTGCCTCGCTGATGGAGGCCTCATCGGTCACGTCGAGGGCGATAAGAATGAGCTTGTCGGAATACTGCGACTGGAGCTGCTGCAACTCAGTGGCGGCGTCAGGCTGGCGGCTGGCGGCAAAAACCTGGTCGCCGCGCTCCAGATATTGGCGGGTAAGCTCAAGACCCAGGCCCCGGTTAGCTCCGGTAATAAGGATGCGTTTCATGGGAGAGACGGTGAAATATGGTAACAAGGACTCGAATATAGGACCATTCGCCTGTTCTTCATGCGCTACAACCCTCAGGAGTCTGACAGACGCAAAAAGGCCAGCGGATAAATCTATCCGCTGGCCTAGCTTATACTCGTCAGAATGCAACCTAGGTCTTACTCGGCCAAGTGCGTTACAACGTGCGTAATCTTGCGCTTGCCTCCACGGGGCGCGCGCTCCTCGCCCTGAGCCAGCAGCTCGTCGTCGCGCTCAGTTTTCTTCACCCAACTCACTGAGTACAGGTCTTTGCGACGGTCACGGAGGTTACGCACCGCACCGCTGCTGTTCAGGTCCTTGAGCAAATCGAGGTCGAGGTCGGCAATGAGCGTCATCTCAGTGTTCGGCGTTGCTTCGGCCACAATGGCGTCGTGGGGAAAAGCAAAGTCCGACGGGCTGAACACGGCGCTCTGCGAGTACTGGATGTCCATGTTCTCCACGCGCGGCAGGTTGCCTACCGAACCCGTAATGGCCACGTAGCACTCGTTTTCAATGGCCCGCGCCTGCGCGCAGATGCGTACGCGCTGGTAGGCGTTCTTGGTATCGGTCCAGAAAGGCACGAACAGAATCTTCATGCCATCATCCGACAACATACGGGCGAGCTCCGGAAACTCAGCATCGTAGCACACCAGAATGCCGATTTTGCCGAAATCTGTGTCGAAGCACTTGAGCTTATCGCCGCCGCGCATGCCCCAATAGCTAGCTTCGTCGGGCGTGACGTGCAGCTTGTACTGCTCGTCCACGGTGCCGTCGCGGCGGCACAGATACGACACGTTGTAGAGCTTGCCCTCTTCGTACACCGGCATCGAGCCGGCAATAACGTTGATGTTATAACTCACAGCCAACTCCATGAACTTAGACTTGATTGGCTCCGTGAAGGCCGCCATCGAGCGGATAGCAATGGAAGCTGACTGTTCGTTGGTAAGCGCCATGAGCGGAGCGTTGAAAAACTCCGGAAACAGCACGCAGTCAGCTTTATAGCCGCTCACCGTATCCACGAAGAACTCAATCTGCTGGTAGAAGTCTTCCAGGCTGCTGGTGGCGCGCATCTGCCACTGCACAATGCCGATGCGCACATTCGACTTCTGGTTACCAATCAGCTTTTCCTCTTCCTCATAGTACACATTGATCCACTCCAGCAAGGTCGCAAACGCCTTCGACTCGGAGTCGTAGGGCAGGTAGCCTTTGATGATCTTACGAACGTGAAACTCGTTGGAGAGCTGGAACGTGAGAATCGGGTCCGTAATTTCCTTGTTGCGTACCATTTCCACGTACTTGGCGGGCGTCATCTCGTTGGCGTAGGCGGCATAGCCGGGAATACGGCCACCCGCTACCATGGCGCGCAGGTTCAGGTTCTCGCACAGCTCCTTACGTGCATCGTACAAGCGACGACCTAAGCGCAGTGAGCGGTACTCAGGGTCCACAAACACATCGACGCCGTAGAGGGTGTCGCCGTCGGCATTGTGGGTGTTGAACTTGCCGTTGCCGGTGATCTTAGCGTAGGTGTGCTTGTCGCCAAAGTCGCTGTATTGCACGATGATAGCCAGGGCCGCGGCTACCACCACGCCGTTGTCTTCAATGCAGATCTGACCTTCGGGAAACTTGCGCAGCAAGGCCGTGTACTCATCCGACGACCATGAGCCTTCCATGTTGGAATAAACCTTGTCCATGATGGCCTTCACGGCTTTGAAGTCGTTCTTTTTCAGCGTCCGGAGCACCAGTTTGTGCGCGGGTACGGCCGTGGGCGTCAGCAGCTCGCTCGTGCTCGGCATACCCGGCAATGATTGTTTTTTAGCGTGGCTACCACCGGTTTTGCCCGTTGAATTCGTTGCCATATAGTAGAATGAGATAATCGAAAGAAAGCCAAAGATACCTCGCTCGCACGGAGCAGCTAGGTTCATCTTACGGCTAGGCAACAAGTTTAGTGGCAAAAAGGCTCACTGCGCTGCGAGAGAATGCAAACAGCCAGACCTAGGTAGGACCGGCTGTTACAGCAATGTATTTAGCCGAGCGCGGCCACCAGATAGCTGTTCAGCGCACCCACAAGCGCGCCTACTACTTAGGCTCCTATCTCCGGCACCTCCCCTGATGGCACTACTAAGCGGCCCGCCGTAGCTGCAATAATCTGCTCGACCGACACGCCCGGCGCCCGCTCGCGCAGCACGAAGCCATCCGGCGTAACATCAAGCACGGCCAGGTCTGTCACTATCTTCTTCACGCAGTGCAGGCCCGTGATGGGTAACGTGCAGGCCGGCAGCAGCTTAGACGACCCGTCGCGGGCCGTATGCTGCATGGCGACAATGATGTTGCGGGCCGACGCTACCAAGTCCATGGCGCCGCCCATGCCTTTTACCATTTTGCCCGGAATCTTCCAGTTGGCAATGTCGCCCTGGTCGGAGACTTCCATAGCACCCAGGATCGTGAGGTCGACATGCTCCCCGCGGATCATGGCGAAGCTGTCGGCGGAGCTGAATAAGCTGGAGCCCGGTAGCGTCGTAACGGTCTGTTTGCCAGCATTAATAAGGTCAGGGTCAACTTCCTGCTCGCTGGGAAAAGGCCCCATTCCGAGCAGGCCATTTTCGGATTGCAGCACCACGTTGATACCCTGCGGAATGTAGTTAGCCACCAGCGTCGGAATGCCGATACCTAGGTTGACGTAAGAGCCGTCTTGTACTTCTTGCGCAATGCGCCGGGCGATGCCGTGTTTGTCGAGCATAGGGAATTTCGCTGATAAAAGTGGAACGTCATGCTGACGGTAGGAAGCATCTCGCGTGCAATACTAAACCTAGCTGAATAGGTTAGCTCTGCAACAACTGCACGCGAGTTGCTTCGACCAGCTCAGCAGGACAAAAACGTTTTTAGCTCTGGCGAACCGTGCGTTGCTCGATGCGCTTCTCGTAATTTTTGCCCTGGAAAATGCGCTGCACGAAGATGCCGGGCGTGTGAATCTGGTTGGGGTCCAGCTCGCCGGCGGGTACTAATTCTTCCACTTCCGCCACCGTGATTTTGCCGGCCGACGCCATCATCGGGTTGAAGTTGCGGGCGGTGCCTTTGTAGATGAGGTTGCCGGCGGTGTCGCCTTTCCAGGCTTTCACGAAGGCAAAATCGGCGTGCAAAGCGGTTTCCAGCAGATACATCTTGCCGTTGAACTCCCGGCTTTCCTTGCCTTCGCCCACCTCTGTGCCGTAGCCGGCGGGCGTGTAAAACGCCGGAATGCCCGCGCCGCCGGCCCGGCAGCGCTCAGCCAGCGTGCCCTGGGGAATCAGCTCCACTTCCAGCTCGCCAGAGAGTAGTTGGCGCTCAAACTCAGCGTTTTCGCCTACGTAGCTGGAAATCATCTTCTTCACCTGCCGCTGTTGCAACAGCAGCCCGATGCCGAAATCATCGACGCCGGCGTTATTAGAAATGCAGGTGAGGTTCTTTATGCCGAGGCGCAGCAGTTCCTGAATACTGTTTTCGGGGATGCCGCACAGGCCGAAGCCACCTAGCATCAGGGTCATGCCGTCGCGGATGCCTTGCAGCGCAGCCTGGGCGTCGGCTACTACTTTGTTAATCATAGGGGTGAGGGTGGGTGGAAGCAGCAAGGTAGGAGTTCACCGCGTTTCGCCCAAGTCCCTTCCCTAACAGCTAGCCTAGCTCCCTGCTGTTTACTCAGTCGCAGGCAGGCGATAATCGAAGGGCAATAGCTCTCCCACTTTCTCGAATGCCCAATAGCCCTCGCTCAGAATAGCCAAAGGATTGATAAGGTGCCCATTACGTTCTATTTCGGCGTCCTTATCAAGCAAACTAACAAGCGAAACTTCAGGTTGCGCCCCTGCTATTGCAATTGAAGCTCCTGATGATTGACGCAGAATAGCATCCAGGTAAGCACGATCCGGCCTCTCGCGCAGGTAGGTCACCTGAATAAAATTTTGGAAACGCAGCCACACCTTCTCCGAATTAGGCTGCGTGCCACGCACGCTATCGGGTGGCAGCGGCCGCCGGTAGAGCAAGGAAAGCCTTGGTGATACCTGCTGCCACTGCCTCACCGAGTCATCGGGGAAGCCGCGATGTTGTTGCTGCAAAGCAGCACGCTGAACGCGCAGCAAGCTGTCGGCGCGCTGCCATTTGGGGTTCTGGATATGTTGTACTTTTTGCACCACATAGCCCTCTTCCGTGAGGCGGTTGTCGTACACGCTCTTCAGAAAATGCGGGAGCGAACCTAGGTACGCCTTGCGCCGATTGGCTTCCCAGCGTCGGCGCTTACTGGCGCTGGTAGTTGCTAGCTGCTCAAAAATCGGGTAGCCATAAAACGAGAAGACTTGCCCTTGCAGATCAAGCTGAAAACGCAAACCGTAGTAGCGGATGCAGTAGCCTAGGGCCTGATTATCAATCTCAACGAAAGTAGGGCTACTGGCTGTGAGTAGCTTCTTGTCGGGGTCGTTGTCGACGAAAATTGCTTCCGGATTGCGGATGCGGCATTGACGCGAGAAGCTGGTAGCCCCTAGAAACAGCTGCTCGAAGTGGCGGTAGTCGGCCGCCCGGTTTGGGTTTGGATGCACCACTACTTCGCCTAGCTGGTTCGTCGCTTTTGCAAGAAAAGCATTGATAACCAGCGGTGAGTTAGCAACTGTAATGGTTTGCCGATAGAGTTTGTAACCTAGGTAAGAGATAATAAAATCGTAGTGGCCGGTGGGTACATCGGTTAGTACAAAGCGGCCATTGGCATCTGTGCTGACCCCGCGGGTTGTGTTGGCCAGGAATACACTCGCGTACGCCAGTGGCTCATGCGTAAGCGAGTCGCGAACTTGACCGCCCAGGGTGCCTTGGCTAAATGCTACTCCATAGATTGCTAAGCAGTAAAGCGTTAATAGATATTTTCGTAGAATATGAATAAGCATAGGACGAATAACAGCTTGGTAAGATAAGGCCGAAATATAAGCCTAGCTATGGAAAATGGTGCAGCCTTCTGGCTAGTTGGGCCACATAAAAAAGCAGCTAAACCTCTCGATTTAGCTGCTACCCCTAAATTTTTCATGCTGTGGAGAAAAGCTCCTCGTTGCTCTATCCGCTAATCAGGTGGCGGCGCGCCTCATCGGCATCCTTCGCCAGCTGGGCTTTGAGGGCATCCAAGCCGTCGAACTTCTGCTCGTCGCGGAGCCGGGCTACAAACTGCACCGTCAGCGGCTGATCGTATAAGTCGCCGTCGAAGTCGAGCAGGTGGGCTTCAACGGTTTGGGATAGGTCGCCGCCCACAGTCGGGCGCACACCGATGTTCAGCATGGCCTGATACGTGTCACCCTCGGCAGTGGTCGCCATCACGGCGTACACGCCGCGACTTGGAATCTGTTTCAACGGCTCCTCGCTCACCATGTTGGCCGTCGGGTAGCCGATGGTGCGACCTAGCTGCTTGCCTCGCACCACGGTGCCCGTAAAGGTATAGGGGTAGCCTAGGTAGCGGTTGGCCGTTTGCACGTCGCCGCTTTCCAGGGCTCGCCGAATCCGGGAGCTGCTTACCCCAACTTCATCCACATCGGCGCGCGGAATTTCTTCGACTTCCATGCCGTAGCGGTCGGCGTTCTGGCTCAGGTACTCGAAGCTGCCTTCGCGGTTTTTGCCAAAACGGTGGTCGTAGCCAATGACCAGCTTGTGCGTGCCAACGGTCTGGATGAGAAGCCGTTGGATATACTCTTCGGAAGAAAGCTCAGCAAATTCTTTGGTAAAAGGCACCACCAGCAGGTAGTCGACCTCCGCTTTTCCCAGCAGCGCAATGCGCTCATCTAAGGTGGAAAGCAGGTGCAGGTCGAGGGGCTGCGGGTGGGCGAGGGGCGGGGCCAGCACCAGCCGCGGGTGCGGCCAGTAGGTAATCACGACGGCCGGCGCCTGATCCTGGCGGGCTACTTCCAGCAGGCGGCGCAGAATCTTCTGGTGCCCTACGTGTACGCCATCGAAGGTGCCGCTGGTCACGACAGCATTGCCGAGGTGCGGAAACTGCGCCGGGTCCTGAATGACTTGCATGGGCAAAAGATCAAAGATTAGTAATAAAGCGGTCAGTCGGCACCAAACGGAGCGGGGGCGGAGTCTGCTTCCGAAGTTGCATCCCGCCCTGTTGCGCTTGCCGCCGGGTTTTCAGCGCTCGTCGGGGCCACATATGCCTGAATACGGCGACGGGGTGGGCGTTGGTTCGGGTTAGTTGCGCCAGCGGGCGCTTCTGGTCGAGCTGGGCGCGGTGGAGCGAGGGCCTGAATGGCTTCCATCGTGAGGGCATCTGCCAGGCGGTACTCCCCGATGCGGGTGCGCACGAGCGATGTCAGGTGAGCACCGCAGCCGAGCGCCAAACCTAGGTCGCGGGCCAGACTGCGGATGTAGGTGCCCTTGGTGCACACCACCCGAAACTGCACTTCCGGCAGCGCAATGTGCGTGAGCTCGAAGGTTTTAATCTCAATCTGCTTCGACTTGATTTCGGCCGAGTCGCCGCGCCGCGCCAGTTCGTAGGCACGTTCTCCGTTCACTTTCACCGCTGAGTAAAGCGGCGGCGTCTGGTTGATGATTCCCACAAAGGACTGCGTGGCAGCCCGGATTTCAGCTTCCGTCAGATGCTCGTAGGGCAAGCTGGCATCCACGGGCGTCTCCAGGTCGAAGCTAGGTGTCGTCTGACCTAAGCGGAAGGTGCCGGTATATTCTTTTTCCTGCGCCTGAATCAGGTCAATCTGTTTGGTTTTCTTGCCGGTGCACAGAATGAGCAGGCCCGTCGCTAATGGATCTAGGGTGCCGGCGTGCCCGATTTTGCGGATGCGCAGCGTATTCTTCACCTTGCGCACCACGTCAAATGAAGTCCAGGTCAGGGGCTTATCGAGCAGCAATACCTCGCCCGCTTCGAAGTCAAAGGAATGCTGACTCATACCAGATTCAGGTTGATACCCAAGGCAATCATAATCAGCAGCAGTCCACCCACAATAACGCGATAGATGCCGAAGACGCGGAAACCATATTTGGCCACAAAGCCCACAAACAGCCGAATCGCAATCAGGGCCACGATGAAGGCGATGACGTTGCCAAACAGCAACTGCTTGATTTCGGTAGACGACAGTGCAGCGTTGTCCTGGTAATAGTCCAGCATGTCTTTAGCCGCGGCGGCAGCCATCGTTGGCATGGCCAAGAAAAAGGCAAACTCAGCGGCAGCCCGGCGCGTGAGCTTCTGGGTAAGGCCCCCGATGATGGTAGCCGCCGAACGGCTAACCCCCGGCACCACCGCTATGCACTGGAAAAGTCCGATAATGAACGCTTCCTTGTAGCTGGGCGTCGTGACGGGGTGGCCGCCCACGGTAGGTTCTTCCTGCGGAAACCAGCGGTCCACGAACATCAGCACGATGCCGCCTACCAGCAGCATCACTGCCACCACCGTCACCGATTCTAACAGCGCGTCGATGTGTTTCTTGAGCAGTAGTCCCACAACTACAATCGGCAGAAAAGCGACCAGCAGCTTCAGGTAAAAATTGATGTTCTGGAAAAAGCGCCGCCAATACACGGCAAACACCGACAGTATGGCTCCTAGCTGAATCACCACCAGATAAAGCTTGGTGAATGCCGTGGCCGGAATACCTAGCAAGGCTAGGGTGATAATCATGTGCCCGGTGCTGGAAACGGGCAAAAACTCAGTAATACCTTCTACAAGCGCGAGCAGAAAGGCGTGCCAATAACTCATCTATTAGCGCTTATAAGTGGGACGAGCCGGCGCGGCAGGCGGCGAGAGAGGAGCCAGCGGCTGGTTTACAGTCGTGGGAGCCGTTGCTCCATTCGCCACGGGCGCCGAGCTGTCGGGCCGCACCATAATGGCGAAAAACTCGATGATAAGGCCGATAACCAGCAGAATCGGACCTAGGGTAATACCCAGAAAACCTTCGCCGTAGTCAGTCGAGTCGAGGGTCATGGTGATAAAGCCGATAGCTAGGATGGCCAAGCCGATGAACATCAGCCGGTAGTTGCGCCGTCCGAACGCAAAGCGTGGAGTCTGATCTTGAAGCATATGGATTGAGTTCTAAATTCTTTTAATACAAATCGTCCAACGACAAACCTAGGTATTTGCGCACGGCTCGGTAAGAGCTTAGAAAGCCGATAATGCAACCCAGTCCAATCAGCGCGGCGAACAGTAGAGCAATTAGCCGGTCGTCGCGCAGAACGCGCAGCTCATCTACTTGCAAGTAAGCGTATTGTAGCAGTGCCAGAAGCGTGAGGCCGGCCAGTATTCCGCTCATAAAGCCCTGCCAGGTCGCGCGGCGCAAAAAGGGACGCTGAATGAAAAATGACGTTGCGCCCACCAGCTGCATACTCCGGATGAGGAAGCGCTGCGAGTACAGCGCCAGACGGATCGTGTTGTTAATCAGCACGACTACCACAATCGTCAGCAGAGCGGCAAAGGTGAGCAGCACCAGGCTGATGCGGCGCAGGTTTTTGTTAACTGAATCAATGAGGCTCTGCACGTACGCCACATCATCGACGCCGGACTCGGCGCGCAACTCGTCGGTGATGCGGCGCATGTTAAGTGAGTCGGAGTACTCGGCGTTGATGTTCAGGATGAAGGCGTCGTGTAGTGGGTTGTCGCCGAGCAGTTGCCGAAACTGGCTGTCATCGGCAGGGCCTAGCAGTTCGCGGGCCGCTTCTTCCTTGGAAAGGAAGCGCACTTGGGGCTGGTCGCCTTTGTAGGCAATGTATTTCTTGCGGGCAAAATCCTGATGCAGGCGCAGGAGCTGCGTTTCGGGCAGGTCTCGGTCCAGAAACACCTGAACCTCAATGCTTTCCTTGACAACCGTTGAAAGCCGGTGGGCGTGAATCAAGAGCAGCCCAAACAACCCGATGACCAGCAGCGCCAGCGTAATGCTGAAAACTACCATCGTGTGCGGGTAGCTACCGAGCGTTTTCTTACGAATGGGCGAACGTTGCAACTGAGCCATGTAGGGCAAAGGTCATTTAACATTTACCATTTATCAATTAACATTTAACATTTATCACCTGCTGGAATGTATTCTGCGCTGTAATAACCTGACTGTGAGTTATAAAACCTCGCCATTGCCGACTGGTAGATGATAAATGTTAAATGATAGATGTTAAATGTTGAATGATTACATGATTGTTCGGGGGTCGTCATCTACGTTGAGCACTTCGCGGGCACGACGCCGGGCGGCTTCGCGGCGGCGCAGGCGCTTGCGGGCAAAAAGCTCCTGGAATGAGTCAAATTGCTGCGTATTCAGCAAGCTGAGGCCGGCGCGGGGCTGGTTGATGGTTTCCAGGTCGCGTGGCGTGGTTTCGTAGCGGAGCTTCGCCCGGAACTTGCCATCGGCTTGCAGGTAATATTCCAGGCTCAGGTCGCCAAGCAAGCTAGCCTGGTTGGAGGTAGTGGTAGTAGAGCCAAAGCCGCCGGAAGTATTGGCGCTGGAACTGAAGCCGCCCTCCCGCGTTACGCGCAGCCGCCCGTTCATAAAGCTGTAACTCAGACGCACTTGCAACGCCTGCAACTGCTCCGATGTCAGGCCGTTGATGTTGAAGTCGATTTCCAGGTTCTGGTCAATCTGCGAAGTCAGCAAACCTAGCTGCGAAGACACAATCTGTCCTAGGCTGTTTTGCAGCTTGTTGTCCTGGCCTTGCAGAGAAAGCTGCGTAAACTGCCCCTGTGGGGATAATTGCTTGAAAACTAGCAAGCTAAATACCTGTCGGTTTAGCTCCTGCTCATCGTTGCGGAGCGCCGAGGTAAAGGCCACCAGGTCGCCTTCCAGCGTTGAGGGCGCATCGTTGAACTCCAAACCTAGCTTGATGGTGGGCAGCAACAAGGGACCGGTCAGGTTCATGACGGCCGTGACGGGCACCACGGCGCCGTTGCTGGTCGTATTGCCGGAGTTGGTAGAGCCCTGAAACAGTGGAGCCAGCGACGTCCGCTGCGTGTACGTGGCCGTTACGTTCATTTCCCCGGCCAGCGGGTCGCCGTTCCAGGTAATTAGACCGCCCGGTCGCACCACAAATTCTTTATTCACAAGCCCTTGCAATGTGAAATTGTAGGCGCCGCGTACAATCTCCACTTGTCCGAACATGTTGAAGTCGCCGCGGGTGTCGATGTTCAGGCGCAGCTGCCCCACCGCCGTTCCGCGGATGATGTCGCCGGTACTTTCGTCCAGCAGAATCTCCATGTAGGCATCCGGGGTTATATCCAGGTTCATGTTCAGGCGAATGCCCGACAGGTCAATCTTCTGCGCCGCTGCTACCGGTACGCTGACGGTCGTGGTAGTATCCCGAATGTTGTGATTAACGAAACGGATGTAGTTCGCTTTCTGCGCCTTAGCTGCATTGTCGAGCGGCAGTGAAAGGCGCGTGCCGGCTTCGCTCTTGGCATTCACGCGAATGAACAGGTTGTCGGCGGGGCCACGCACGGTGGCGTCGCCGGTGGCAAACGCCTGCCCGAAATACAGCTCATTGTCCTTACGTATGGTGTTGAGCACCTGAAGCTTGCGGAAAGTGCCGCGTAAGTCCAAGCGCATATCCTGAAAACCTTTGTAGTAGATGTTGCCATCCACGGTACCTAGGTTGCCGAACACATCGCGCACCCGAATCTCGCGCAACGAAATGCCATCTTCCGCAAAGCGGATGCGGTCGGCGAAGGTGTAGGTGGTACCTAGGTAGCCGAAGGTGATACGCCCACCCGTCACGTCGACGTTGCCGACCAGATTAGGCGCTTTGAGCGGACCGTAGAGGTGGAGCATTCCCACAGCCGTGCCACCCATATCACGAAATAACGTCCGCAGCAGCGGCTCGGCCAGCTTGATTGGCGCATTATCGAGCATCGCCGTAAGGTCGAGCGGCTCGGTACTGTTCGGCGCGTAGGTGCCGGTTACGTGCACCACACGCTGCGCATCGCGCAGCACATCCAAGTCCATCAAGAGCCGATTATTGCGGTTGTCCCAATCGCCTTTGCCCGTCACGTTGCCGATCAGCACGTTGTCGAATTTCAGGGAGTCTACGTTCAGGGTATTGTTGATAATTGCGGTGTTATAAACATTGCTGATGCTTCCTTCAGCGTTTACCCGACCCATAATGTTCTGAGTGGTCAGGGAGCTAAGCGTACCTAGCTCGAAGTTCTTCACAGCTAGTTGGAGCTGTTTGGCGGGGTCGGTTGAAATAAAGCCCTGCGCGCTCACGCTCTGCGGACCGTTGCTCAGAGAGAGGTTCCTGATATCGAACTCCTTGCCTTGTCCGGAGATGATAACTGAGTTGTCAGCCGCAATTGTCCAGTGTTTATTCAGCAGATCTACGCCCGACTCGCGGAACACGACCTGCACGGCATTTGGCAGAAACGACAAAGCCCCGTTGATGCTGGCCCGGTTGGTTGTGCCGGTTTGGGCTACGGAGGTCGAGAAGTTAATCTTCTCCTGGTCCCACACGCCTTCCACGTAGAACTTCTCGGTGTTGCCTAGCCCTGGAACAATTTGACGCTCAGAAGTTACGTTAGCCTGGGCCAGCACTTCCGGCTGGTTAGGCAGCTTCGAGGTGTTAAATTCAAAGTCATTATTGATGACCTTCAGGCTATCATATTGCACACTGGCTACGTGGCCGCCCAGGGAGAAAATGGACGTGGGCGCGTTGCGGAACGAGCCATCAATGTGGGAGTAATCGGAAATAGTGAGCTGCGGCATGAACAGGTGCAGCACCGGGTTGACCTGCTTCAAGTACAGGTTCAGCCCGATTTGATATTCTGCGCTGGTCTGTTGCCGCTTCCGGCGGTAGTAGTTGGCAATAGCGGCATCGTTGCTCTCAAAATTGAGGCGATATTCCGTGAGTAGCGTCTGCACATCGCGGATGATATTGGAGAAGTGATAATTGCCGGTCGCAGTCAGGTTCAGCACTTCTGAGCGCACCGTAAGTTGGCGTTCGGTCCCCGTGCGCTGGCTCACCACGTCGAACGTATCAATAGGCACGGTGCGCCCCTGAAAACCTAGCTCAGAGTTGCGCAGCTGAATGCGGCCCAGTAACTCATCGAGGCGCAGACCGGTAAAACGCACGTCGGCCGTCGTAGCCACCGTGACGTGCTGCTGCGTGAAACCTAGGGCGCGAAGATCGGCGCGGCGGACCAAGGCCCGCACATCAATGGATTGGTGGCTTTTATTCAGGTCGACGCTGCCATTGGCCGTGACTTGCAGGCTAGGGTCGTTCACGGCGAGCTTGCCGGCAAATGCCTGCTGCCGGAACTGGCCGTTGGTGGTCACGTTGTGGAAGCGGTAGCCGTTCAGCCAAATGCTTTGCACAGTGGCGTTGGCCGTGAGCCGCGCGCCTTCTGCCGTAAAGCCGACGCCTTCCACGCGCCCGCTCATCGTGATGTCACGAATCACGTCTTCCTTGCCCAGTAATTTGCCCAGCTGAAATGCGGTGGTTTTCACGTCGCCCTCGTAAGTCGAGAAGCGCGGGTCGCTTTTGAACTTAAGGTTCACGTCCGAAACCACGTTGCCCAGGGCCGTATTGAAGCGGCCGTTCGCCACGAAGTCGTTGTAAAAACCCAGAAACTGTCCCTGAAAGCGTACCAAGCCGAGCCGCTGCACGTAGGGCCAGCCCGACGCCGGCACGTAGCGGCGCACGTCGCGCCCATCTATCACGGAGGGCTTCAGGCGCATTTCCACGAAGCTAGCTTTCAGATCGGGGAGGCCTTCCACGTTGATGTTGCCCACTACGTGCGTGTTCTTGCCGTAGCGAATATCGAGGTTCTTGGTGGTGAAGTTCTTCACGATGCCCTTGGCTTCACCCGAAATCAAGACCGTTTCGTTCCAGTCTTCCACTTGCGGGGCAAACTTGGCAATGTCGTCGGTGTTCACGCGTGACGGACCTAGGTTGGCTACCACGCGCACCGAGTCGTTGAAGTCGGTGAAGTTCAGGAAATGCTTGTACTCGAAGCGTATATAGTTCAGCAGCTGACTGTTCTGTACGCGCAGGTTTAGGTTCTTGAATTCCCAGAACTTGCCCGCGTACGTCATGTTGGCCGTTAGCTCGCGCAGCCGGGTTTGGGAAGGGATGTCGATAGCGCGCAGGCCATTGACCTGGGCGTGAATGGTGTCACCTTTTAGCCAGAGCTGCGAGGCATCGGCGTACACGCTGTCGATGTACATGTGCGCGTAATCCATCGCCTTGCCGTAGGTAGCGGCTTTCGGCTCATCCTGCCTATCGAGCACGAAGCGGGCGTTGCGCAGACCAATGGCTTCAATCTGAAAATCAAAGGGTTTGCTGGCCTTCTTGGTCGTGTCAGCCGGACCAATCAGGCGCTTTACGGCGCCAATAAACTCGTCTAGGTTCGTTGAATCGGGCTGGTTGGCGTACGTCACCAAGTCAAAGCGTGGCTCCTCCAGCGTGAGCTTACCCACGTGCAGGTGGCTAGGGTCGAACAGCGAAAACAGCCGAATGTCGGCGTCAGCTCGTCCAATGTTGAACAGTTCGTTCCCACGCTTATCGAGCACCCGCACGCCCTCCAGCAGCACCCGCGTGAAAGGCCTAATATCAACCCGCGTCACGATGACTTGGTGCTTGAGCTTATCCGTGAGGATGGCTGCCGCTCGGTGGGCTAGGTTGGTCTGCACACTCGGCAGGCGCAAGGCTAACAACGCACCACCAACCGCCAGTAACACCAACACCAGTAAGGTGATGAGCACTCGGAGCGTGATGGTGATAAAACGAGGCACAGGCAGCGGAAAGTTGGTAAGATAACGACAAAGATGCGGAGTTGTACGCAACCATGCCGGATGCGGAGGTGCCAAACTGGCTTACGTAGTAAACCTTAATCGGAAGCTGTATTGTTCAGATAAGGAAAAAAAGGATTGGTTTAACGATTTAGCCGACCTTTGCAACTTGCGCTAACTGCTTTACTTTTCAGAACGAATGTCTTCTCCTATTATTCTGGCAATTGAGTCATCGTGTGATGATACCTCGGCCGCGGTGATGGTCGGGGGCGAAATCCGCGCCAACGTGGTAGCCACGCAACAGGTGCACGAGCAGTACGGCGGGGTGGTGCCGGAGCTAGCTTCACGGGCGCACCAGCAACACCTCATCCCGGTGGTGCAGGAGGCCATGCGCCGCGCCAAGATATCGAAAGACGAGCTAGATGCTGTGGCTTTCACGCAGGGGCCAGGCTTGCTAGGTTCTTTGCTGGTGGGCAGTATGTTCGCCAAAACCTTTGCCTTGGCCCTCGGCAAGCCGTTGTTGGCCGTGAACCACATGCGTGCTCACATTCTGGCGCACTTCATCAAAGATCCTAAACCTAGCTTTCCATTCCTGTGCCTCACTGTGAGCGGCGGCCACACGCAGCTGGTAGTGGTACGCAGCCCGATGGAAATGGACGTTATCGGGCAGACCATCGACGACGCGGCCGGCGAGGCCTTCGACAAAACCGCCAAGCTGCTAGGTCTGCCGTACCCTGGCGGTCCGCACCTCGATAAGCTAGCCCGTAGCGGCAATCCGTTGCGCTTTCCGTTCCCCGTGGGCACTATGGCCGGCTACGACTTTTCCTTCAGCGGCCTCAAAACGGCAGTGCTGTATTTTTTGCGCCAGCAAACCGCCAAGGATGAGCAGTTTATCCAGAACAACCTAGCCGACCTCTGCGCCAGCATTCAGCACACTATCATCCAGACGCTGCTGCGCCAACTCATCCGTGCGGCCAAGGACCAGGAGCTGACGCAAATAGCCTTAGCTGGTGGCGTGGCGGCCAACTCGGGCCTGCGGACCACATTGCAGGAGCTAGCCACCGAAAAAGGCTGGGAGGTATTCATCCCCGATTTCGAGTTTTGCACCGATAATGCCGCTATGGTTGCCATGACCGGTCATTTTCAGTACGAAGCCGGCGATTTTGCCAGCCAACTCGTAAGCCCTGATCCACGTTTGAAATTAACCTAGCTTTTAGAAGTGTTGAATTTCAGGAATGCTGAGTCCTAAATGTTGAGTGTTGAATTATTGTCAAATCTGGCTTCCATTTAACATTCAAAATTTAACCCTCAACATTCAACATTTCGAGACACTTCAAAACGAAGAATGGCAAAAGATACCGCTCCTAAGAAGATAAACATCGTTAACCGTCGGGCTAGCCACGAATATGCGTTTCTGGCCAAGTACGACGCGGGGCTGATGCTGCAAGGCACTGAAATCAAGAGTATTCGCGACGGCAACGTGAACATGCAGGATGGTTTCTGCATCTTCCATCCCGATGGCAGTCTGTGGGTGCACAACCTCACCATTGCCAAGTACACCGAGGGTACCTACAACAACCACGAGCCCACCCGCGAGCGAAAGCTGCTGCTCACTAAGCGCGAGCTGAAGCAGCTAGCCGGTAAAAATCAGGAGCAGGGCCTTACCATCATTCCCATCCGCATGTTCGTGAATGACCGAGGCTTTGCGAAGCTAGAAATTGCCTTAGCCAAAGGCAAAAAGCTTTACGACAAGCGCGAAGACCTCAAAGCTAAAGATCAAAAGCGCGAAATGGACCGCACCCGCGACTATTAAGAGCAACTGAGTAGCTGACTAATTGAGTAATATTGCTCAACTGATCTAGCCCTTATTCAGCTACTCAGTCATTCAGCTATTCTGATGAAGACAAGCAGTTACTCAATTACTCAGTTACTCTTTTGGAACACGGAATTTGCGCGTTGAGCGCTGTGCCGGTGCGCGCCGAGCCTGCCGATAGGGCAGAGCAAGTGACGGAGCTAGCTTTTGGCGAATGCTACAGCATACTGCTCACGCAAGGCAATTGGTATCAAATCCGCGTGGCGGCCGACGAGTACGTGGGCTGGATTTTCTACAATCAGCACCAGCCCGTCACGCCCGGCTACTTTGCCGACTGGCAGGCCCAAGACCATCCGCGCAGCCTCGACTTGGTACAGCTCGTGAGCGACGCTACCACGCGCATTCCTGTGACCCTAGGCACGCGCCTGCCGTTCTTCGATGGCATGATGCTGCGAGTAGGGGAGCAGCAATTTTTCTACAATGGCGCCGCCACTAACCCACAGAACGGCCACGGTCCGCACGGCAGCCCCGAAAAGCGCCTCGCTTTACTGATGAAAATGGCGCAGTTCTTCCTGAAAGCGCCCTATCGTTGGGGTGGCAAGTCGTTGTTCGGTGTCGATTGCTCGGGGCTGATGCAGCAACTCTACGGCCTAGTCGGGTACCAACTCCCGCGTGATGCCCGCCAGCAGATTGACCACGGCCGCGTGGTGCATTTCGTTTCCCAAACTCTACCCGGCGACCTAGCTTTCTTCGACAACGCCGACGGCGCCATTGTGCACGTAGGATTGCTTCTAGAAGATCAGCAGATTCTGCACGCCAGCGGCGAAGTGCGAATCGACCCACTCGACCACAACGGTATCTACAATCGGCAGCGCCAAAAGTACACGCACAAGCTACGGCTGATTAAACGCGTATTACCGGAATAGTACCTAAACTAACCACGAGAGCCTATTGTTAATACGCTTAGAATCACCTAGCTTTCCGCTAGACCAGATTCCACCGGACCAAGCGTATGGACCAAAAAGTTCTTGTTTTGAATGGCGACTACACTGCCATTACGCTGTGCAGCGTGCAGAAGGCTTTCGTGCTACTCTTTCTCGACAAAGCCGAGATGATAGCTAAGTCGGAACACGGCACGCTGCGCACCATCAGCCAGGCCTATCCTAAACCTAGCATCATTCGGTTGCAGCGCTACGTGCGGGTGCCCTACAAAGGCATTGCCCTGAGCCGCCACAACATCATGAAGCGCGACCATTTTGAGTGTCAGTACTGCGGCTCGACCAAAAACCTGACCCTCGACCACGTGCTGCCCCGCAGCCGCGGTGGTGAGTCGTCGTGGACGAACTTACTCACGGCTTGCGCCCGTTGCAACCATGCCAAAGGGCACCGCACTCCGCACGAAGCCGGTCTCACGATACGTCAGCAGCCCAAAAAACCAACTTTATCTGGTTTCTTAAAGCTTAGTGCCGGCACCATAGACCAAAACTGGCACGACTACCTCAACTGAAAAAGCCACCCCAGCGGGTGGCTTTTTTGTGTTTTCAAGCTTAGGAAGGCTTCGTAAGCAGAGCTAGCTGTCGAGGTATTTACAGGTTGCTCATGAACGCAAGTAAGTCCTGATTCAGGTGGTCCTTCTTTTGCAGGCTCAGCGTTAGTTGCTAGGAGGCTATCTCTTCTGCTAAACTCGTTAGTTGGCCGGTGGAGAAGTAAAAATGCTAGGTAAGGTTTTTAGAGCAGTCATAATTATATACATCCATGCTAAATAGCGACAAGCTGAGTCACTTAAGCAGTATAATGCTCTTTAGTAAAGGTACTATCCGGAGTCTCGTAGGCTTTTCATAACCAGCAACTGAATCAAAGCTGAGCCATACAGGTTAAAGGAGTTCTACCTTTGCTGGTAGTTCACCTAATGCTTCCTGATGTCAATCCCCAAATTCGCGGCTTCGCGGTCTTTTCACACTGAGCTTAAAACCAGAATCAACGACTACTTCGCGGAAGCTGGCAAAGCAACTACCGGCGATGCTAGCCTGTTTGTCAAAGCTATTATTCTCACGGCTTCTTTTGTAGCCGTTTACCTGCACCTGGTGTTTCTGACGCCGCCCGGCTGGGTAGCGCTGGCCGAATGTGCGCTGCTAGGCCTCATTGGGTCTGCAATCGGTTTCAACGTGATGCACGATGGCGCCCATGGTAGCTTCAGCAAGTCGAAGTGGATCAATCAGTTTGCCTCCTTTACGCTGAATGTGCTAGGTGGCAACAGCTTCATGTGGAACATGAAACATAACCTCATTCACCACATGTACACCAACGTAGATGGTGTGGATGACGACATTGATGCCCAGCCTTGGCTGCGCCTGAGCAGCACCCAGCCGCGCTACAAGATGCACCGTTTTCAGCACCTGTACTTCTGGTTTTTCTACTCCCTTCTCTTCATTGCCTGGATCTTCTTCATGGACTACCAGAAGTACTTCAAAGGCAAGATCGGCGCCATGCCCATCAAGAAGATGAGCGCTATCGATCAATCCGTGTTCTGGGGTTTCAAGGCGCTACACCTAGGTCTGTTTATGGTGCTACCTATTTATATGGTAGGCTTTTGGGCGTGGCTGATTGGCTTTATCGTATTCACTACGGTGGTTGGCTTCACCATGAGCATTGTGTTCCAGCTAGCGCACACCGTCGAGCACGCGGCCTTCCCCATGCCCGATGAAATCACGCACAAGCTGGAAGATGAGTGGGCCATCCACCAGATCAGAACCACCGCCAACTTCGCCACCGATAATAAAGTTATCAGCTGGTTGGTAGGTGGCCTGAACTTCCAGGTAGAACACCACTTATTCCCCACGATTTCGCACGTTCACTATCCCGCTCTGAACAAGATCATCAAGCAGGCTTGCGCTGAGTTTGGGGTTGAGTACAACGAATACCCTAAGATGCGCTACGCAGTAGCATCGCACGTCGCGCACCTGCGCGAGATGGGACGCAAGTAGCAGCCTGTTTCTGATATTAAACCTAGGTTCAATAAAAAGGCCTTCCCACTCGGGAAGGCCTTTTTATTGAAGAACTCAGACTACTAATTACGTGTCATTGCCCGGTTGGCTGCTAGCTCTGTAGCAGGAATTGGCCAAATATAATTTGGCTTATCAGGTGTGATTGCAGGCACAGAGCCTTTGCCGGGAATGGTTGCCTTCAGTCGCATGAGGTCGATGTTGCGAATACCTTCGCCCAGGAATTCAATTCGCCTCTGTAGCAAGGTCGCATTAACGGCTTCGTCTACCGTTTTAAACTCCGGGAAAGTAACCGGTGGAGTAGGCGGAGTAGTAACCGGCGCTGGATTGGAGCGCTGAAGTATTGTGTTTAGAATAGCTACCGCCTGTGGGTCCTTAGGGCCAGCAGTACGGAAGCGAGCCTCCGCCAAGCTCAGTAGCACTTCGGCATACCGGATTACGGGCGCCTTATCGGTCCAACCACTAGCAGAACCTGTAGGGTACTTTTTAAGGTACGATGCAGTGCCAATAGTCGTTACAAAGCTGGTGCGACGAGCATCGTTGGCCGGCCAAGCAGGGTTAGCGAGGATACCGGCTGAGTTCAAGCTAAACTCTGGGTTCGTACCACCTAATGAAGCAGGAAGGTAATAGTAAGCTAACTGGTTTTGCGTACCAGGCTGGTTCTGAGTCGTGAACGGAAAGCTTAGGATGCTTTCTGATGTTTCTTGCGGTGGAGCAAATACTGCTGCTATGGACGGGCTCAAGGCATGTGCTACTCCTCTGGTTGCTGTAAATGGAGCAGTAAGCGAGACAATTTTGTTGGCTTCTCGAATTACATCATCGTAGAGGCCCATACTTAAGTAAACACGTGTCTTGAGCGCAATGGCCGTGTTGCGGTGTGCCCGGGTAACATTTAGGATAGAGCTAGAATAGCTTAGTGGCAAGTTCTGCTCAGCGTATTCTAAATCCGCTACTATTTGCTTGTAAACATCGGCTACTGAACTCCGAGCTAGATCGTTATTGGTCAGGTCAGATTCAGCTTGCAGACGTAGGGGCAAGCCCGGATTATTGCCGTTGTTATCGGTATAAGGCTTAGCGTAAAGCTGTAGGAGTGAATAATAGCTCAGTGCCCGTAGAAATCGAGCTTCAGCCTGATAGTTGACAGCAGTCGTAGTAGCAAAACTCTCTGGGAAAATAGGTGCTACAAACTTGCTCGTATTAGCGTCAAGGCCTGCTAGGAAGACATTAATCTGGTTGATAGCTTGATATCCAGCTGTCCAGAGGTTAATTACATCGTTCTGAGAGGTTTCTGTCAATGTGTGATTCCACACCTGTAGGGCAGTAATTGCATTCGAAGTGCGATTCAGAAAATCATCAGCCCGAACGTCGCCATATACTTGGTAGCGCCCACCCAAAAAGTTGCCAACCTTTACGTACGAGTATAAGGAGTTGATCTGTAGAGAAACACGGGCGGGTGTGTCATATACAGCTTCAGGGAGAAGGGCAGCTTCTGGAACTGGATTAAGTTGATCAGTATCGCACGAAGGCGCACCTATGCCTAGCAGTGCCAAGCAAGCCACCATGGCCGCTTTTTTCTTTATTGATGTATTCATTAGAAGGAAGAGTACTGCTTTTGAAACCTAGAAACCAATGTTGAATCCTACGGTGTAAGTCCGAGCCTGACCAACTGAGTTGCGGTCAACGCCTGAACCCGTATTAGCGCTTGAGCCCGATGAGTTCGTGGAGATTTCTGGATCAATACCTGTGTATTTAGTTAGCAGAGCAGCGTTCTGAACTTGCACGTAAAAGCGGGCAGTAGAAACCCCAATCCTGCTCAGCACAGTTGGCTTCAGGGTGTAGCCAAGAGCTACGTTCCGCAGGCGGGCGAAGTCACCTTTTTCTACGTTTGAAGACATAATCAGAGCTGAGCCGTTAGAAATGTTGTCGCCGTACACCACACGTGGCCATTCTGTATCTGTGTGTTCCGGAGTCCAGCGTTCTAGGATGTCAACGTCGTTGTTCCAAAAGCGCTGATCATGCAGGCCAGCCTTGGTACCGTTGTAGATGTAGTTACCGCCAGAGAACTGAATGAAAACACCTAGGTCTAAGCCTTTGTAGCGGAATGTATTATCAAAGCCACCATACCACTTCGGCAGGGTCGGACCGTAGTATTTGCCATCTACCAACTGATTAGGAGCCGTAGTAGCTTTTCCCTCGCGGTCCGTCCACCCAGCACCTTGGTGGTCGTACTCTGCCACAGTGCCATCGGCCTTCTGAATCATTCGGCGACCGTTATTAGGATCTACACCAAGTGAAGGCACAGCTAGGATCTGTCCTACTGACTCGCCTGCTTGTGTATAGTTGACAGTCTCTGAACCAGATGTAGCTGTGCCAATGCGCTGTCCTTCGTTAGCTAATGTTAAAACCTGGTTCTTCAGCGTAGTGAGATTGCCACTGATAGTCCAATTGAAATCTGCCTTTTGGATAGCGTTGAACCGTAGATTGAGTTCGATACCTGTGTTACGCATCGAGCCCACGTTGTCCAGAATAGAGTTGATGTTGATATTGGTTACATCACCAGGAGTACCACCTGGAATACCCTTCGACGGAGCCTGCGGAATACGGAGGATCATACCATCAACCAGGTTCCTGTAGTAAGCAAAGTCACCTGTGAGGCGGTCCTGTAGGAGACCAAATGAAACACCAACGTCTGTCTTCTTACTGGTTTCCCAATTTAGCCGCTTGTTGCCGGGTGCGCTGAAGTACAACGTAGAATTAGCGCCATAGAAGCTTGACTCATATGTCTGCAACGAAGCAAAATCATCAATACCTTGGTTGTTGCCAACTTCACCATAGCTACCTGTTACTTTCAGGAAGCTAAGCACATTGGAGAAAGCAACATTTTTCCAGAAGCTTTCTTCTGAAATCACGTAACCTAGCGAAGCTCCGTAGAAGTTGCCCCACTTTTTCGCAAAAGCCGAGTAACCGTCACGCCGGAAGTTGATGGTAGCTAGGTACTTCTTTCCAAAGTCGTAGTTCAAACGACCGAAATACGATAACAGGTAGTTTGCACCTTGAAAGTTGCCGGCTACAGCTACGTTAGCGTAGCCACCTTGAAAAGTAGTGAAGTAGGGGTCGGCTACACCCGTACGGTTGGCACCCCAGCGTAGCACATCGGTGTGCTGCTGTTCATTACCTAGCAGCAGCGAGAAGTTATGATTCTCTCCAAGCGTCCGATCATATTGCAACGTATTCTGCCAGTTCCAGCGCTTGTTGGTGCGGTAGTAGTTAATAGCTTGGCCATTACCGGAGGCATCACCTGCAATAGAGGTATAGAAAGCGCGGTCTTCAAAAGAAATATTGTTGATGCCGAATGTAGTACGGGCATTTAAGCCTTTGATGATTTCCCAATTAGCATAAACGCTTCCCTGAATTTCATTACCGTCAGATTTGAAGTAGTTATTCTCCAAATCTACTAAAGGGTTGTAGTAGCTTGTTAAAAGTGGTGTACCTGCCGGTCCGCCCGGATTGAGGTTAGCACCTGGACCTATGCCAGCACCACTAATATTATAGGTGCCGTCAGGATTCCGGGGAGCTACGTTAGGAGGAAGTACCAGTGGTAAACGACCTAGGCCAGCAATACCAAAAGCTGCATCGCCAACTGAGCCTGAGTTTGGTGATGAATTTTGGGTGTTAGAGTAGCCCACCCGCAGACCAATTGAGAAGTTCTTGTATACTTTGTGGTCTAGGTTCAAGCGAGCCGACAAACGCTTAAACTGGTTTTTTTCCAGCATGCCTTTCTGATTCGTATAGCCTACCGACGAGTAGTAATTGGTCTTGTCAGTACCACCCGAAAAGCTCACATTGTTAGAGGTAGAGAAGCCCGTCCGATAAACATAGTCGTACCAGCGCGTATCCACCAGACTGCCATCAGGATTATAGGAAGGAAGGAAGCCTTCTATGTTGTTGCCTGCTGCGCCAGCTGCTACCCGGTTTGCATTCAGGTTCCGAACCGCCTCATTTTTGATATCCATGTACTGTTGGGCATTAAGCACATCGTACAGGCGCACTGGCTGCGACCAGCCTGCCCACGAATCAAGTGTTACACGGCTTTGGCCTTTCTTGCCTTTCTTAGTCGTAATCAGAATAACACCACCAGCAGCACGCGAACCATAGATAGCACCGGCAGAAGCATCCTTTAGCACTTCCAGGCTCTCGATGTCATTTGGGTTAAGATTGCTGAGCGGATTGTTCGGCACGCTGCCTACTGCGGAGGTATTGCCGCTAAAGGCTGGAATACCGTCGATAACAACCAGTGGTGCTGAACTTAGGGTTATGGAGTTTACCCCCCGAATACGGATAACAGGAGCGTTATTCAACACTCCGTTCGGCGTGGTGATGTTAACACCAGACGCACGTCCCTGTAAGGCTTGATCAAAACTTTGAACCGGAGTATTAGCAATTTCTGCTCCTTTAATCGTTGCTACGGAACCAGTTAAGTCGCGCCGGGCCTGGGTGCCGTAACCAACTACTACTACCTCATCCAAGCCCGTAGCACTAGAGGCTAGTGTTACGTTGATGGTTGACTCGTTGCCGATGTTAACGGTTTTCGAATCATACCCAATTGATGAGTAAACTAAGCTGGTTGCTGAAGCGGGTGCGTTCAACGAGTAAGTGCCGTCAACGCTAGTTGATGTACCTAAAGACGTGCCTTTTACAACTACAGTAACCCCTGGTAGCCCAGCTCCGTCAGGGCCGACTACTTTCCCGGACACAGCGCGGCTTTGCGCCCTCAACTCATGGCCTGCCAGCGCAAGTATTGTAAACAGGCAGAGTAGTAGAATTTTCCTCATGTGGTAGAGTTTGGTTGATTGGAAAAAATTCAAAGAATATAACGAATGAAGATGATATTTTTAAGAAAAACAAATGTGTTTGATCATTTTTTCAATAATAGGTGTCATATCCTAGGTCAAATAGCCGATTCTATCTGTTATGATGTGGGTAGTTGCTTTTAGGTAGTAATTCGATAAACATAGCACAATGCTGGTTGAATGCCCTATTATTTAGGGTGTGTTCTTCTGTATAGCTATGTTTTCAGCCTAGAGGTCTATAAATCACATCTTGCATAGATTAAGTAAAAATGAAAATTAGCTAGATTAAACTTTGGCATCATTTAGTAGAACTTTCCCAGATATATAAACAAGATAATATTTATAGTTAATTGTATTTTTTTGCTAAAGAAAAAGGTATTAGAAAGTCTAGGTATAAGCACCATTAAGTACTGCCTGTACCTTACTGGTTCTACTTGTAGGTTAAAAAGGGCGTCTAGGTGAGCCGCCTACTGTAGTGCTTTATCAGAAAGAGAATGAGGGAGTAAATCCTTGTTAAATAGCGTATCAGGGAAAGAGCTTTTGAGTTGCTTGCTGCTATTTTTCTTCAGCCGAATTCTGTATCTTTGCGCCCCCTCCAGGGTGGTAGGGTCTGATGCTGAGCTTCAGATAGTTACAAACAACGCGTGCCGACTGTTGGCCCTAGGTCGGAACGTGTATAGCTAGGGCCCAGACCAATATGGCAGAAGTAGTAGATAACTTCGATTGGGACAACGTCGGAGCTAGCGGCTTTGGTGGCAATTACAGCGCCGAGGAGCGCGCCCGCATGGAACAGATGTACGGCGACACGCTGACGACCGTGCAGGAAGAAGAAGTTGTACGGGGAACGGTAGTCGGCATCACCGACCGCGACGTTATCCTGAACATCGGCTTCAAATCGGACGGCCTCGTGCCCTTGTCTGAATTCCGCGACCTACCCGACCTGAAGGTTGGCGACCAGGTAGAGGTATTCATCGAAGACCAGGAAGACCTGAACGGCCAGCTAATCTTGTCGCGCAAGAAGGCGAAGATCAAGCAGGCTTGGAAGGCCATTTACGATGCACTGGAGAATGATACCGTGCTGGAAGGCGTGGTAAAGCGTCGCACTAAAGGCGGCCTCATCATGGAGCTGGATGGCGTAGAAGCTTTCTTGCCCGGTTCGCAAATTGACGTGAAACCGATCCGTGACTTCGACATCTATGTAGGTCGTCGCATGGAAGTGAAAGTAGTAAAAATCAACGCTGCTTTCGACAACGTGGTTGTTTCGCACAAAGTCCTGATCGAGAAAGACCTCGAGAAGCAGCGCGAAGCTATCCTCAACAACCTGGAGAAAGGCCAGATCCTCGAAGGCGTTATCAAGAACATGACGAACTTCGGCGTGTTCATCGACCTAGGTGGTGTCGACGGTCTGCTGCATATCACCGACATCTCGTGGGGCCGCATCGCGCACCCAAGCGAAGTGTTGCAGCTCGATCAGAAGCTGAACGTAGTAGTTCTGGACTTCGACGAAGCCAAGAAGCGTATCAGCCTAGGTTTGAAGCAGTTGACCCCGCACCCATGGGATTCGCTGCCCGCCGACATGGGCGTAGGCTCGAAGGTGAAAGGCCGCATCGTGAACGTAGCCGACTATGGCGCATTCATGGAAATCATCCCTGGCGTAGAAGGCCTCATCCACGTTTCGGAAATGAGCTGGAGCCAGCACCTGCGCAACCCACAGGACTTCATCAAGCAGGGTGACGTAGTGGAAGCGCAGATCCTGACGCTCGACCGCGACGACCGCAAGATGAGCCTAGGTATCAAGCAACTGACCGAAGATCCTTGGACTCGTGGTGACTTCGGTACGAAGTACGCTGTAGGTACCAAGCACAACGGTCTGGTGCGTAACCTGACCAACTTCGGCCTGTTCGTAGAGCTGGAAGAAGGTGTTGACGGCCTCGTGCACGTTTCGGACCTGTCGTGGACCAAGAAGATCAAGCATCCTTCGGAAGTTGTGAAGGTTGGTGACCGTCTGGACGTGCTGGTGCTGGAGCTGGACGTTGCAAACCGTCGCTTGGCCCTAGGTCACAAGCAGCTGGAGGAAAACCCCTGGGATACGTTCCAGACGGTGTTCACCCCTGGCTCGGTTCACCGCGCTACCATCACCGAGAAAAACGACCGTGGCGCTGTGCTCGAGTTGCCTTACGGCATCGAAGGCTTCGCGTATCCGAAGTCGCTGGTGAAGGAAGACGGCTCGAACGCTGAGAACGGCGAAACGCTGGACTTCCGTGTGGTAGAATTCTCGAAAGACGACCGTCGCATCGTGCTGTCGCACTCGGCCACTTTCGGTCAGCAGGCGCAGCAGGAAGACGACCGCAATTCGAAGTTCGCCAAGAAGAAGCCTGCCGCTGGCCAACCTGCCGGCAACACTCAGGCTGACGGTAAGCAGAATGACGCGAAGAAGCTGGCTCCGGCTGAGAAGTCGACCCTAGGTGACCTGGACGCTCTAAGCGCCCTGCGTGACCGGATGATGGGTAACGAGCGTCAGGCTGGCGAGCAGAAGCTGCAAGCCCAAGCTGAGAAGAAAGCTCCAGCTCCAGCTCCAGCGGCCGAAGCTCCGGCTCCTGCCGCTGAAGCTCCTGCTGAAGGTGGCATCCTAGCCAGCGTGACCAGTGCTGCTGCCGCTGCTTTCGACAAAGCCAAGGAAGTAGCCAGCGACGCAGTAGATGCTGCTACGCACTCGGCTGCTTTCGAGAAAGCCAAAGAAGTAGCTGGTGACGTAGTAGAGCGGGCTAAGCACCTGCTCGACTCGGACGACGCTGCCGACAAAAAAGAAGGCGACCAGGCATAAGCAACCCTAGGTCGTTGAGTAAAGAAAGGCTCCGGTTATTCCGGAGCCTTTTTTATTTTCAAGCTAATAATCATCGTAGCCCCGGCAACAGTAGTCCTTCGCTGCGCATAGTAGTAGACGATGGGTAAAAACGAATGATTTTTAAAAGGTCGCTATTTGATTCTCACAGAAAAACAGCGGCTTACCTTTAATTGCAGCGGAAAAGCAGGACTTGGTTTGGCATAAGCCAGATAAACCTGTAAGTTTGCATCCTCATTCTGGTGACGTGACCGAGTGGCTAGGTAGAGGTCTGCAAAACCTCCTACAGCGGTTCGAATCCGCTCGTCACCTCTCTTTATAGTTCCTGTTTTCAGTAGCTCAGTACCCCGGTTGATTAGCCCCAACCGGGGTTTTTGTTTTTAGGCCCTATAGTGTTGAGTTAGAAGCCTAGGTCGGGAGGAAGTGCTAGAAAAAGCGCATAGAAATGCGTAAGTGGGGCGACAAAACATAATCCTTACATTTAAGAAAATCGTACAAGCGGGCTACCCACCGCCCATTCCACTTCCTTTCCAAGCACTTCTATTCTATGAAGATTATTGACCTGCGCACCATGCGCGGCCCAAGCTACTGGTCTGTCAAGCACTACAAGTTGATTGTAATGAAGGTGGACCTTGAAGACTTCGCTAATGTATGGTCAGATGCGGTGCCTGGGTTAGATTCCAGGCTCATGCAGCTATTCCCGACGATGGGCCAGCCGCAACCGACCGTTGAAGCAACAAAGTACTCTACCAAGTACCCGCCGCTTACTCACGAACAGCTTTCCGATGGTGAACCCCTAGGCCATGTCATTCAGCACGTTGCGCTGGAGTTGCAGCGCATGGCCGGAATGCCGGTTTACTGGGGGAAGTCGTACCCAGCGCGCGAAGAAGGCGTTGAGTTCGTGGTGTTTGCCTACCAGGAGGAGCGGGCTGGCCGTGCCGCGGCGGAAGCTGCTGTGCAAATCGTGGAGGCTTTGTGTAAGGAACAGACAATTGATCTGCAACCAATCATTGAGGAGCTGCACGAAATTCGGGAGGATGAGTTCTTTGGACCTAGCACCTGGAGCATTGTCGCGGAAGCCGCTTCGCGCAACATTCCGTACATCCAGCTTAAGAACAGCTCGATCATTCAGCTAGGTTACGGTTGCAATCAGAAGCGTATTCAGGCAACCACGTCTTCTAAAACGGCCTATTTCGCCGTCGAAATTGCCGGTAATAAGAACAAAACCAAGGCCATGCTGCACGATGCCGGCGTGCCGGTGCCACGTGGCACCACGGTTTATTCGCCGGAAGGCTTGCAGGATGCCATTGAAGAGCTAGGTTACCCCATCGTGACGAAGCCGCTCGACGGCAACCACGGCAAGGGCGCCACCATCAAGATTAAGAATTGGGAACAAGCCCTAGCGGGCCTGAAAGCTGCGCAGGAATACTCGCGCGCCGTCATTGTGGAGCGCTACGTGGAAGGCGACGACTACCGCCTGCTGGTGGTGAATGGCAAGCTCATTGCGGCCGCTAAGCGCACGCCGGCCGCCGTGACCGGCGATGGCGTGAGCACGATTCAGCAGCTTATTGATCAGGTAAATACCGATCCGCGCCGCGGAATTGGTCACGAAAAGGTGCTGACCCAGATTAAAGCCGATCAGCATACGATGGACCTCTTGCAAGGGCAGGATCTGACACTGGAATCGGTATTGCCCGTGGGTAAAACGGTGTATCTGAAAAGCACCGCCAACATCAGCACCGGCGGCACCGCGACGGATGTGACCGATTTGGTAGATCCTTATAACGTCCTACTGGCCGAGCGCGTAGCCGGTATTATCGGCCTGGACATCTGCGGTATTGATCTGCTGACCAGTGACATTGCCATTCCGCTGAATGAAACCCGCGGTGCTGTTATTGAGGTGAATGCTGCGCCCGGCTTCCGGATGCACATTTCGCCTACAGAAGGCCTGCCGCGCAACGTAGCCGCGCCGGTGGTCGATATGCTGTTCCCGCCCGGCTCAGCGTCCCGTATTCCGATCATTGCCATTTCTGGAACCAACGGCAAGACCACTACCACGCGCCTGATTGCGCACATTGTTGCGGCGAAAGGCTATAAAGTGGGCTTCACGACCACTGATGGCATTTATATCCAGAATAAGCAGTTGCAAAAAGGCGACTGTACCGGCGCCGTCAGCACCGAATTTGTGCTGAAAGATCCCACAGTAAACTACGCGGTACTCGAAACGGCCCGCGGCGGTATGCTGCGATCAGGCCTAGGTTTTAATACCTGCGATATTGCGGTGGTAACCAACGTCGCCGCCGACCACCTAGGTCAGCGTGACATCTATACGTTGGAGGAAATGGCCGAGGTGAAGGCCGTTGTGCCGCGTACCGTGCAGAAGAACGGCTGGGCCGTGTTGAATGCAGACGACAACCTGGTATATGGCATGGCAAAAGGCTTGGATTGCCGTGTGGCCTTCTTCAGTATGGATGAGAACAACCCGCGCATTCGCGAGCATGTAGAGCAGGGGGGCGTGGCGGCTGTCTATGAGGAAGGCTACGTGACGATTTATAAGAACAGCTATAAGCTGCGCATCGACCGAGCGGTTGAGTTCCCGGTGACTTTTGGTGGCCGTGCAGGCTTTAACATCGAGAACTCGCTGGCCGCCGCATTAGCGACGTATCTGGCGGGCTTCGAGCGCGACGAGATTAAAACGGCGCTACGCACGTTTGTGCCTTCCGCTACCAAGACGCCGGGCCGTATGAACGTATATCGGTTTCCTAAATTCGAAGTGGTCGTCGACTACGCGCACAACACCGCAGGGCTTGAGAAATTTGCAGAGTTCCTCAATAACACGCCTGCAACGCGTAAGATTGGGGTTGTATCCGGGCTCGGCGACCGGCGGGATGAGGACACCCTAGGTTTTGCGCGCGTAGCAGGTCGCATTTTTGATGAAGTAATCCTGCGCCAAGATCGTGACCTACGCGGCAAAACTGCTGATGAGCTGCGCGAAATCATGACTCGTGGCTTGCGTCTGGATAAGCCGGAACTACCCATAACTTACATTGAAAACGAGATGGAGGCCATTGACCATGTGTTGGCTACTGCTCCCGAGGGCGCCGTCGTTGTGTTGCTAACAGAAAATATCAGCGGCACGACCAAGAAGCTGGAGGAGTTCGAGCAGTCCATCTGAACCACGGATTCGATCAAATTAATTGAATTCCACGGCTTTTGCGGACGATTCACTTCTGCTCTTTTCCTGATTTATTCTGACTTCACTCTCAAAAAGAAAAGCCTTCCCATTGCTGGGAAGGCTTTTCTTTTTGAATAGAACCTAGGTTATGAATTGTCCACAAAAGCCGTGGAATCCGAAAAACCCGCAGGGATTCGTGGTTCAGACTACTTCAGCGTGAACGTCGTTTTGCCGATCATCACGCCGCCGGAGTACAGCTCCACCGTGTGCAAACCCGTTTTGTAAGGAGCGCCTTTGGCATACACAAACTGCACAGGCTGGCGCGTGTTGTCGTACACGATGTCCTGCTTGGCCGTGTAGAACGCCTCAGCGCCATCAATCATGAACGTGCCGCCGCCGGTGCTCAGGTTGTAGAGCGCCGAACCATCCGGCTCGATCAGACGCATCATGATCTGCTTGGTTTCTTTCGGCGCGACGTCATTGCGAGCGATGTTGAAGGTTACTTTCACCTTTTCCACACGCTTGGCTTTAAACTCGTTTTCTTCGTCGTCCTTCTCTTTGTTGCGGCTGTTAACGACACCAACCTTAATGTTTTCAGCCTGCAAGCGCGAAGCGATATTAACTTTCTCGGTCAGCTCCTGATTCGAGCGCACTACCGTCGAAATCGTGTCGGTGAGCTTGTTTTGGCGCTCTTTCAGAGTCGTTGTCTCCGTGTAGAGTGCCTCATTATCCTGCTTGAGCTGCGCAATTTCGGCATCTTTCGCCTTCAACTGGCTTTCCAGGTTAGCAGCGCGCTGCTTGAAGCGTTGCTGATCGGCAATCGAGAAGCTGCCTTTCTTGAAGGAGCGCAGCTTCAGTAGGTCGGCGTTGATAGAAGCAATCTTGGCTTCCAGCGAGTCGTTGGATTGGCCCATTGCCTGCACCTCCTGGCTTTGCCGCTCAAAATCAGCTTTGAGGGTTTCGAATTGCTTGATCTGTTCCTCTAGCTTCGTGTCTTTTTCCTGCACGGTAGCTGTAAGCTGCTCATTCTGCTTGCCCTTCTGCTGATTCATATAAATCAACACGGCATTGATGCCCAGCAGGACCAGAATGAGGGCTATCCAAAGTAGGGCCCGGTTATTTTTCTGGGGCTCGGGGCTGGTATTTTGTTCCATGGCAAACGTGGGTGTTTTAAATGAGTAAAGCCCGGACTGTCCGGATGGCGCATTACCTTTATTCGCAAAAATAAACGGATTAGCTGCCTACGCAAATTCAGCCTCTAGTTAATAATTCTGTACGAATTTGGATTTAACCTTTGATGAGTCTTACTGGAGCCAGCGCTACGCTACGGGGCGCACCGACTGGGACGCAGGCGCAATAACGCCACCGCTGCGGGATTATTTTGCGCAGCTAGGTTCACCCGACGACCGGCGAATCCTGATTCCGGGTGCTGGAAAGGGCTATGAAGCTGAGTATCTGTATGATCGGGGCTTTACAAAAATCTTTGTGGCCGACGTGGCGCCGGAGGCTTTACAAGCCTTGCAGGCGCGGGTACCTAGCTTTCCGAAGGAACATTTGCTATTACAGGATTTTTTCAGGCTGCCCGCCGCGCCGCCTTACGACTTGCTGGTGGAACAAACATTTTTTTGTGCTTTGCCGCCGGCGCTACGACCTGCTTACGCCGAGCAGTGCGCCCGACTCCTGCGAGCGGGCGGTACGCTGATGGGCGTACTGTTCGATGCCGATTTCGGACCTAGGTCGGAGCCGCCCTTCGGGGGCAGCCGCGAGGAGTACCGCGCGTACTTCGCTCCCTACTTTGAGTTCGTACACTTTGAAACCGCGTATAACTCCATCAAACCCCGCCAAGGCCGTGAGTTGTTTATTTGCCTGAAGAAGAAAATTGGCTCTGAACAGCAGTAAAAGAGTTATGCGATTACTCCTAAAACTCTTTTACGCTATCTGGGTACTTGTCTTGACAGGGGCGGTGCTAGCTTGTGCCTTGTCAACTAGCGTCTGGGCTGTGGCAGTATACAGGAACTACCTCAACCTATATACTGAAGAAGAGCTTCAAAAAACCGTACTTTTTGACCCTAGGCGTGCTGATGTATACCCTGTTTTTCTAATAGTGTCAGTCATTTTCTTGTTGCTGTTTATTACGCTTCTTCGCTCAGCATTACGGCTCCGAATGCCGCATTCATAACCTGCACTTCATCTGTTTATCGCGCCTACTAAACGACGCATTGCGTTTACCTCTCATGTTTAACTCTCTCGCCACTGCCCTCCCGCATTTTCGCAATACAAATTCTGGTCAGTTCTTTCTAATGGCAGGCCCCTGCGTGATTGAGGGCGAAGACATGGCCCTGCGCATCGCCGAGCGCGTGAAGCACATCACGGATAAGCTTCAGATTCCGTACATCTTCAAAGGCTCGTACCGCAAGGCCAACCGCTCGCGCCTCGACTCCTTCACCGGCATCGGCGACGAAACGGCGCTGCGGATTCTCCAGAAAGTAAGCAAGGAAATCGGCGTGCCTACCGTCACGGATATTCACGAAACCGGCGAGGCTGCCTTCGCCGCCGAATACGTTGATGTGCTGCAAATTCCGGCCTTTCTGTGTCGCCAGACTGATCTGCTCATCGCGGCGGCCAAAACCGGCAAGGTGGTCAATATCAAAAAAGGCCAGTTTCTGTCGGGTGCGGCTATGCAGTTTGCCGTCGATAAAGTGAAGCAATCCGGCAACGAGAACGTCATCCTCACCGACCGCGGTAACTCCTTCGGCTACTCCGACCTGGTGGTGGACTTCCGCAATCTGCCCGAGATGCAAAGCTTCGGCGTGCCCGTCGTGATGGACGTGACACACTCCTTGCAGCGGCCCAACCAGGCCAGCGGCGTAACCGGCGGCCAACCCGCTCTTATCGAGACGATTGCCAAAGCGGCCATTGCCGTTGGCGCCGATGGTTTGTTTATCGAAACGCACCCGACGCCCGCCACCGCCAAGTCGGACGGTGCCAATATGCTGCCCCTGGATCAGCTGGAGCGACTCCTCACCAAGCTGACCAATATCCGCCAGGCTTTGCAGGACGAAGGGCACGTAGCGGACCTAGGTGTAGCGGGTTTGTAGCTGCCAACTATCCAATTTTAATGTCCGTTTTTTGCGAAAACATACCTTATATTTGTTTCGTTGAAAACAAAAATAGCAGGAAGCTCGCGCCTCCTGCTACCATTACGCTAGGGGCCAAATAAGAGGTATAAACCTCCCATTCCTCCCAAAGCTGCCAGTACCTTCACCAGGAAGGTAGTGGAAACCTGAATGGAGCATTGGAAATGAAGCCCATCCAAGTCTGTACGACCCTTACCCATAACCAGTGGATTTGAGGGTGGCTCACACACCCACTTATCCCGAAGCCCGTGCTCACAACACGGGCTTCACTGTTTTAAGAGCTCAAAACAGTCGTGTTGGCGGGGTGACAACCGTACGCTTGCCAAATATACTGGCATTTAGGGCATTTGTTTGCTATTTATAATAGCAAATTTATTTGCCGTATCATTCGGCCACCTGATCAACCTAGGCCGATAAGCTCCGGGTTCGGTTAAGAAGCTTATCCACTAAGTTGTCGAAGCGCAGGCGGAAGTGCTGCTTTGGCTGGTTTTTGCGGAAAAACACCAAGCCCACAAAGAACAGATCAATCGTCAGCAGTACTTCCGGGTGTGCTTTGATGGTTTCCCAGGCACGCGTCATCTCCGCTGACCAGTGAATGTCGTCGAAAACAAAAAGGCTGTGCTCGGTGCGGAAGGGGAGAAGCTGCTCGAAATAGCGCACAGTGGGCTCGTAGCGGTGGTTGCCGTCGAAGAAGACAAAGTCAACGGGGCTACCTAGGTTTTTAGCGCTGGCTGCTAAAGTGTTATCGAGGTTTCCTTCTACCAGCGTGACGTTCTTCAGACTTAGGTTCTGAAAAGTCTCGCGGGCAACGGCAGCCGTCTGGGGGCAGCCTTCAAATGTGACGACGCGCGTCCGTGAATTAGCGGCAGCCAAGTAAGCCGTCGTCAGCCCTAGGGAAGTACCTAGCTCCAGCACAGTACGGGGCTGAAAATGATTGACCAACCGGAAGAGCAGCTGCCCGAATTTGCGCGGCTTGGCCGCCGTGCGGGCAATATCGCGCACGCGGCGCTCCGTGCCGGCACCGGTATGCGAGCCAGCACCAAAGTCGCAGACGGTTATGGAATCGGGCCGGTGCAGCAAGGCTTTACGCTCCGCCTCAATGCGTGCAAACGCGGAGTAGAAGCCGCCGCGCTGAATAACGTCGTTGTAGAGCGCAAAAACGAACGGGGAATGCAGCCCATGCGCATTCCCCGAGCGGAGTAAAAACTGTAAGTAGCTGAGTGCCTGGTAGAGCAATTTCTGGTGCTTAGGTAACCGTGCTTAGTGCGGAGATAGCAAAATCAAGGATTTCCTGTTCGCTAAACACTGCTAACTAAGTATCGGGTACCAAAAATACTAATTCAGACGGTAGGGGACTACCAGCGTGAACTCAGGAATTTCTACCATAAAGCTACGGCCGTCCACGAGACGTTCCATCTGATAAGTGCCGCACATTTTGCCCAGGCCGCTCTTAAGGTTGCAACCCGATACATATTGGTGCGAGTCGCCGGGCTCCAGCACAGGCTGCTGCCCTACAACGCCTTCCCCTTCTACTTCGCGCACGACACCATTGGCATCATGAATGTGCCAGTGCCGGCGTAGCAGCTTCACCGTATATTCGCTATTGTTGCGAATATCAATTTTGTAGGCAAACACGTAGTGTTCCTGGCTAGGGCTGGAATAGTCGGGTAGATAATTTGTTGTGACGCTAACCGTGACGCCTTGCGTGGTCGTGGTATTCATGGCTCTCATTCAGTTCAGTAAAAGACAAACAGCCGTGGCCGGAATTTGGTTTATCTACGCAGCTTAGCCCTAAAAAGGTAAGCTGACTCCTTAAAAAATTACATATTCCATGTCTGTAAAGATAGAAGAAAGCTGGCAGCGCGTACTACAAGATGAGTTTGAAAAGCCATATTTTCAACACCTGACGGCTTTCATTCGGGGCGAGTACGCTACCACGACCGTGTATCCACCTGGCCCGCAGATATTTCACGCGTTTGAAGCCTGCCCGTTCGACAAAACCAAAGTGGTGATCCTAGGTCAGGACCCGTACCACGGACGCGGACAGGCCCACGGTCTGTCTTTCTCCGTGGCGCACGGCGTACGCACGCCCCCGTCGCTCCAGAATATCTTCAAGGAGCTGCACGACGACCTGCCCGGCACACCGCCCGCCCCCGATGGCAACCTCGACCGCTGGGCGCAGCAAGGTGTTTTACTGCTCAACGCCACGCTCACTGTGCGAGCTAGTGAGCCAGGCTCGCACCAGAAAAAGGGCTGGGAGCAGTTTACCGATGCCGTTATTCAGAAAATATCGGAGCAGAAGGAGCACGTCGTATTCATTCTGTGGGGCGCCTACGCGCAGAAAAAAGGTGAAATCATTGACGGTAGCAAGCACCTCGTGCTCAAAGCGGCGCATCCTTCTCCCTACGCCGCCGACCGGGGATTCTTCGGCTCCAGGCCCTTCAGCAAGACAAACGCCTACCTGGAACAGCACGGCCAAACGCCAATTCAGTGGTAGCTAGCCCAACCTAGGTACACAAAAAAGACGTCCTGAGCAGGACGCCTTTTTTGTGTACCTAGGTTGTGAGTTTATTGATGACTAATCGATCAGATTAAACAAGCGGCTCCAACGAATTTTGTGGAAGAAATCGGAGTAAGGGTCCACTGACAGCCAGATGAGCACGGCTTTACCAACGATATGGTCTTCCGGCACAAAACCCCAATAGCGCGAATCAAGCGAATCGTGGCGGTTGTCGCCCATCATGAAGTAGTAGTTCTGCTTGAAGGTGTAGGTGGTAAGAGGCTTACCATTCTGCTGAATCACGCCATTAAGGACCGTAACGCCCTCGTTATGCTCGTAGCGCAGAATGATTTTTTCGTAGAAAGGCGTGTTTTCGGGCGTGAGTTGCACCGTCTGGCCTTTCTTTGGGAGTTGCAGCGGGCCGTAGTTGTCGCGGTTCCAGTTGAATTTGGCCGGGGTGCTAGGTTGACTGTGGGGATAGTCGGGGTTATTGGGGAAAATGTCCATCTCAGCCTGACCAGCCGGGCTTTTATCCTGCACAATGCCTTTCACGAAAGACTGCTGCTTGAAATAGTCGGCGGTAGCGGGCGTGGCATCTACGATGTACGCGGGGCCAAACTGCGTAGGCTGCGGCTGCGGAATGCCCGACGGGTTGTTGAAATCGGTCACGCCCTGGTCACGAAACACTTTGTCGCGAATGACATCATTCACCTGTAGGTAGTAGCGATTCTGGCTCTGGGGCGGGTTGTTCATGGGCTTGCCATTCACAAACACCTGCGTATCCTTGATTTCCAGCACGTCGCCGGCTACGGCCACGCAACGCTTGATGTAGTTGGTGCGGAGGTCGGCGGGGTGCTGGCTTTCGAAGGGCACGTTGAACACGACTACGTCGCCTTGCTTGATTTCCGAGAAACCCGGCAGCCGGTAAGACGGCAGCTGAATAGCATCGGAGTAGCTCTTCCAGTCGGTCCCCCAGATAGTTTGGTGGGTAAGCGGCACCTGCAAAGGCGTCTGCGGGGTGCGCGGCCCGTAGTGAAGCTTGCTCACAAACAGATAATCGCCGACGAGCAGCGAGTGCTCCATGGAAGGCGTCGGGATGGTATACGCCTCAAAGGTGGCCCAGCGGATAAGCGTGGCCGCCACCACTGCAAAGAGAATAGCATCACCCCATTCCCGGAAAAAGCCTTTGGGTTTTTTGATGGGAGGAGGGGGAGTAGCAGTGCGTTGTTCCCAGGATTGTACGGCCATATCGTTGTGCGTGGAAAGCCAGAGTAAGCGAGTAAGATAAAGCCCGGATGCACCGGGCGCTGATTGGTAAATATCTACTTATTTACGCGAATGTTGCGTGAGCCTGCACCTGTGTACCTAGGTTCTGATTTACAGATAGAAAACGTGGCTGCCCACAAAAGATTATAAGCCCAGCAGTTCTTTCATCCCAAATACGCCTTGGCGCCCTGGCAGCCACTCAGCGGCCAGCAAAGCACCCTGCACAAAGCCTTCCCGCGAGTGAGCCTCGTGCTTTAGCTCGATAGCATCCACGTTCGAGGTGTAGGTTACGATATGAGTGCCAACCACTTGGCCTATACGCTCCGAAAGAACGGCTAGTTCCTGCGGCGCTTCGGTGGGTTCGTTGCGCCAGGTGGTTTTGGTCGGGAAGTGCTTCAGAATGCCTTCCGCGGCTGTGAGGGCGGTGCCGCTGGGCTGGTCGACTTTCTGCGTGTGGTGAATTTCTTTCACCTGCACATCGTAGCCGCCAAACTGGTGCATTTTAGCGGCAATGTACTCGTTGAAGTGGAAGAACAGATTCACGCCCACGCTGTAGTTGGAGGCGTAGAACAGGGCACCACCTGTTTGCTGCACCAAAGCCTGCGCTTCTGAAAAGTGATGTAGCCAACCCGTGGAGCCGCAAACAACTGGTATTCCCTGCCGCAGGCACGTCATGACGTTGTTGAAAGCTGAGTCGGGATGCGTAAACTCAATGGCCGCGTCGACAGCTGTCGAATCGAAGTCAGTGATGCTTACGCCAGGGCGGGCCGGATCTACGATACCAGCAATCTGGTGGCCGCGGGCTACGGCCTGGACCTCAATGGCTTTGCCCATTTTGCCGTAGCCAATTAGCAGCAGCTTCATTTAGGTGAGCGTTTAGAATTTAAGTTAAGCGTAAGCGCCAAACCGGGCATCGGTAGCGCCGACGGCATGGGAATGAGGGTAGGGTACCAATGAAGGCTAAGGTCGTCGCTCACATCGAATTCACTCAGGTGCGCGTCTACCACGGCATCTAGGGCCGTAACACCATACACGAGTAGCGAGTAAGCTATGAACTTGTCGCGCGAAGTGCGGTAAACATTAAGGCCTGTTCTGACGTTGGCTTCTGAAGTTTCCAAGCTAGACCTAGGTCCTGGGTCCCCGGTATTAGTCCCTGTTCTTCGCCAGATTTCTAAGCTGTTCGCGTACTCTTTGTAGCGGACTTGATAGAAAAAATCGGCGTAAGTAATTGCGCCAATACCACCGTACACCAACGGCAGCTTCCAGTAGCTGTGGTTGTAAATCTGCCCGCCACCCGGAAAAATGAGCGACAGCAACCCCGCTTTCGCCGGCTTCGTAAGGCGAAAGATCAGTAGCCGCTCTGTCCGGCGAGCAGAGTCGGCGGCGGTGTCTTTCTTGCGCTTCGCGATTGGTCGGCCTTGCGCAGTATCTAGCACACTGTTATTTAGTGTGTTATTACCTAGCGAATTTCCGAGGGAGTTGCCCAATGTACCACCTGGGAAAGTAGTTTGGGAAAATGCCGGACGGATTACTAATGCGAGGACTAGCCCCAGCAGAATACCTAGACCACGAAGCCTGATGTTCATGACGAAATTAGGCGGGTTGCAGAATGTGAAGAATGCGCTGCATGTCTTCCACAGAATCGAAGGCAATCTTGATTTCGCCACGACCCTGCGGACCGGGTTTCACCTGCACGCGGCTGCCAAAGCGGTCGGAGAGGTGGCGCTCGGTGCGGCGCAGCTCGGCCACGGGCACTTGCGGCACGGCAGGCTCGGCGGGAGTCTGCTCGGTAGCAGAGGCAGGCTTGGGCGCCAGACCGTTGCGTACCAGCTGCTCCACGCGGCGCACTGAAAGGTCTTCATCCACGATGCGGTGAAATAGCGTGAGCTGCTGCTCCATATCGTCGATGTTGATCAACGCCCGAGCGTGGCCCATGCTGATAACCGTGTCGCGCAGACCAATCTGAATATCGGGCGGGAGCTTGAGCAGGCGCAGGTAGTTCGTGACGGTCGAGCGGTTCTTGCCCACCCGGTCGCCTAGCTCTTCCTGCTTCAGGTTGCACTCGCTCACCAGCCGCTGATAGCTCAGGGCGATTTCGATGGCATTCAGGTTTTCGCGCTGAATGTTCTCAATCAGAGCCATTTCCAGCATCTGCTGGTCGTCGGCTTTGCGGATGTAGGCCGGAATAGTATCGAGGCCAGCCAGCTTGGACGCTTGCAAACGCCGCTCACCACTGATGAGCTGGTACGCATTCGTACCCGTCTGCCGCACCGTTACGGGCTGAATAATACCCTGAAGCTTAATCGAGTCGGCTAGCTCGCGCAGGGCTTCCTGGTCGAAGTGCGTGCGCGGCTGGTAGGGGTTGGCCTGGATGTGCTCCACCGGAATCATCCCGACCGAGTTGACCGGATGCGGGACAAGGCCCACCCGCTCACTTTTCTTCTCGTAGCTACCTTCAATGAGGGCATTCAAGCCCCGACCTAGGCCACCAATCTTCCGTTTGGGTGCTGCGGGAGCGTTTTTATCTTCGTTCTTCTCTGACATACCTACAATCAGCTTTCACCCAACACCGAGCGAAAGCAAGATTCAAAAATACACAAACGCCGGGGATGCAGCAGAAATTTTGTTCCACGAACAGAAATAATCGTGGAACATTGGGCTGGGATGAACTGGTATGGAAAGCTGGTACACATTGCGGACGTCATTTCCCGCAGAGGTGCGCAGAGGAAACGTAGAAGGGCGCAGTGTTCGATGACGCTCATCAACACCAATACACAGTAAGCTAGGTTGGCTTAAATGAAAATGGCAGGTGAAAACACCTGCCATTTCGTAAAAGAGTAATCAGCAATTCAACTCATCAGCAATCAGCAGATTAAGCTGCTTCGTCGCCGGCTTCTTCGTGCTCACCAGCTACTACGTTCTTCTCCACAATCTCGCGGGCCAGGTTCAGGTAGCTGATCGAGCCTTTGCTTTCCGCATCGTGCAGAATGACCGGGATGCCGAAGCTAGGTGACTCGCTCAGCTTCACGTTGCGCGGAATGATGGTTTCGAACACAAGCTGCTGGAAGTGCAGCTTCACTTCTTCCACCACTTGGTTGGAGAGACGCAGACGCACATCGTACATCGTGAGCAGAATGCCTTCGATTTCCAGCTCCGTGTTCAGGCGGCTCTGAATGATCTTAATGGTATTCAGGAGCTTACCTAGGCCTTCGAGGGCGAAGTACTCGCACTGCACCGGAATGATAACCGAGTGCGCCGCCGTAAGAGCATTCACCGTAATCAGACCTAGGCTCGGCGAGCAGTCGATGATGATGAAGTCGTACTGATCGGCCAGGGGCCGCAGTGCTTCCTTCATCTTCTCCTCGCGGTTGGGCAGGTTGATCATCTCCACCTCAGCACCCACCAAGTCGATGTGGGAGGGCATGAGGTCGAGGTGGGGCAGAATGTTGGTATTCAGGATAATATCCTGGGCGTTGATGCCGTCGACCATGCATTCGTACACGCTGTTCTCGATGTCTTTCGGATCGAAACCCACGCCGGAAGTGGCGTTGGCCTGTGGGTCGGCGTCCACCAGAAGCGTGCGGTACTCCAAGGCCGCCAGGCTAGCCGCCAGGTTGATGGCCGAGGTGGTTTTACCCACTCCTCCTTTTTGATTGGCTACCGCAATAATTTTTCCCATATGATTGATGAGCTGCTAGCTTTAGGCTGTTAGCTCCTAGCTTTTCGTGTTCTGATCAAAAAAAGCTAACAGCCAACAGCTATCAGCTACTAGCTTTTTTACAAAGTAATCGTCTCACCGATTTGCAACAGCACCAGTTCTTTGCCGGCTTGCTGAGCTTGCTGCTTGGCTGCTTCCTGGTCGATCTTGATCACCGGGAAAGTATCGTAGTGCATGCCAATGATTTTGGAAGCACCTACCCAATCAGCGGCTATCAGCGCATCACCGATGCCCATGGTGTAGTTGTCGCCGATAGGCAGCAGGGCGAAGTCGAGCTTGTGCTGCTCAGCGATGAGCTTCATGTCGTAGGTCAGTGCCGTGTCGCCGGCGAAGTAGAAGGTTTTGCCCTCTGCCTCAACGACAAAGCCAGCGGCCAAGCCGCCATAAGAACCATCGGGCAGCGAGCTGGAGTGCGCGGCGGCTACCATCTTCACGGTACCAAAGGGCAGCTTTACCTTGCCGCCAATGTTCATGGGATAAGCCGCTTTCAGGCCTTTGTTGCCAAACCAACCGGCAATTTCGGCAATAGCAACAACCTCGGCACCGGTGCGCTTCCCAATAGCTTCCGCATCAGCGACATGGTCGCCGTGGCCGTGGCTGAGCAGCAGGTAGTCGGCTTCGATGGTGGTTACGTCGATAGCTGAAGCAAGCGGGTTGGGGCTGATAAAAGGATCGAAGAGCACTTTGCTGCCCTCAATTTCGAAGAGGAAAGAGGAGTGGCCGTAGTAGGTTACGTTCATGATGGAGCTAATAGCTGCTGACTGTAGTTGTTAGCTTACGAAAAAGCTAAAAAAAGGAGCTAGCTGGTCAGTAGGAAAGAAAAGACTTGTTCTGAAAGCTAACTGCTAACAGCTTAGTTTAGCACAAATATACACTGTTTCGTCTTTCCCATGTTCTTGTTTCCGCGTCGTTTTGCTGGGTTCTCGTCTGCGTTGCTCATGGCGTTAGCCAGCTGCGGCAGCCCAGGCGAGCCGGTCAATGATCGACGTGTTTTTCGCTACAATCAGCCCGAGGCGCTGACTTCGCTGGACCCCGCTTTTGCCAACAAACAGGCGAATATCTGGGCTGTGACGCAGCTCTATAATGGCTTGGTAGAGCTTGATGATCAGCTAAAGCCAGGGCCAGCGCTGGCACGTCGCTACGACATTTCTCCGGATGGCAGGACGTACACGTTTGTGCTGCGGGCCAACGTGTTTTTTCACGATTCGGAGGTGTTTCCGGGGGGCAAAAGTCGGCGCGTAACGGCGCAGGATTTTGTTTATAGCTTCAAGCGTCTGCTCGACCCTGCCACGGCTAGCCCTGGTGGCTGGGTTTTCCGGGGCAAAGTGCTGGAAAACGCCAAAGGGGAAATCAGCGACACGGCCTTTGTGGCGCCGAATGATAGCACCGTGCGCATCTACCTCAAGGAACCGTTCATTCCCTTCCTGGGCATCCTGACGATGCCCTACGCCTATGTGGTGCCGCACGAGGCAGTGCAGCGCTACGGCAAAGATTTTCGGGAGCATCCGGTGGGTACGGGGCCGTTTCAGTTTAAGCTCTGGGATGAAGGCAACGCTATCATCTACCACCGCAACCCAAACTATTGGCGCCGCGACGCGGAAGGCAAGCCGCTGCCATACCTGGAAGCGGTGCAGATCAGCTTCATTCAGGACCGCAAGACGGAGTTTCTGACGTTTCAGCAGGGCAAGCTGGACTTTCTGTCGGGCATTCGGGAGGGCTCCCGCGACCTGATTCTGTACCCTGATGGTACGGTGCGCGAAGATTTTAAAGGCAAGTTTCGCTTCGAAAAGGTGCCTTACCTCAATACCGAATACCTAGGTTTTCAGTTGGATCCGGGGAACCTGCGTGGTGATGGCGCTAACCCGGCATTGGGCGATAAGCGCGTGCGGCAGGCACTGAGCTATGCGCTCAACAAGCCGGAGCTGCTGGCTTATTTTCTGAACAACGTCGGTGTGCCGGGTATTTCGGGCTTTGTGCCGTCGTCGCTGCCTTCCTATAGCGCCAAGCTGGTGCCGGGCTACACGTATCAGCCGGAGAAAGCCCGGCAGCTTTTGCGCGCGGCCGGGTACAGGCCTGGCAAGCCGTTGCGCCTGCGCCTGAGTACGGTGGCGGAGCGCAAGGAAGTGTGTGAGTATTTGCAGAAAAAGTGGGCCGAAGTGGGTGTGCAGGTGACCATTGACGTGAACCAGGCGGCGGCGCACCAGGAGCTGGTTGATAACGGCCGGGCCGCTTTCTTCACGAAGTCATGGCTGGGCGACTACCCCGATGCCGAGAACTACCTGGCTTTATTCTACAGTCCTAACTTCTCGCCCGCCGGCCCAAACAAAACGCACTTCAAAAGTGCTGCCTACGACCGACTTTACGAGCAAGCCAAGCTGGAGCAAGACCCACAGAAGCGCTACGCCCTTTACCAGCAAATGGACCGCATCGTGGTGGAAGAAGCCCCGGTCATTCCGTTGTATTACGACCAGGTTGTGCGCCTGACTCAGAACAACGTGCACGGCCTCACGCCTAATCCCATGAACCAACTGGTGCTGGAGCGGGTGCGCAAGGAGTAAAACATAGGGTGTCAGAACTGTCATTCCGAGCAGCGCGGGGAATCTGAGTTACGAACCTAGGTGGCTAATCCAGATTCCTCGCGCTGCTCGGAATGACAGACGCGCCTAAGTAAACAAAAAGCCCTTCCGCACGTAGCAGAAGGGCTTTTCTACTCCGAAAAACCTAGGTCTTACTTGCTGCCTTTCGGCTTCGGCTGACCTTGCTTTTTTGCTTCGGCTTCGCGCTCTTGGGCGGCCTTCATGGCTTCGGCGAGGCGGGCCTGGAAGCCGCTGGGTTTCTTGTCCTTGTTCTTGATCTTGTTGGCTTCGAGTTGAGCGCGCAACTTGGTGTCATCCACAAAGCGACGGGTGATAAACTGCTGGGCGAAGGTGATGACGTTGGAGACGAAGTAGTACCAGGTCAGGCCCGAAGCGTAGCTGTTCAGCACAAACAGGAAGATGAGCGGCATCAGGTAGCTGTAGAACTTCATCGGGCCCTGCATGGCCGTGTTCAGCTGGTTGCTCTGCCACGTCATGAGCAGGGTAGAGGCCGTCATCAGGAGCGTGAACATGCTCACATGGTCGCCGTACCATTTAATGGCGAAGGGCAGTTTGATGAACACGTCGTAGCTGCTCAGGTCTTTTGCCCACAGGAACGGCTCTTGGCGCAGCTCAATCGAGTTGGGGAAGAAGCTGAACATGGCAAATAGGATGGGCAATGTCAGCAGCGTCGGGACGCAGCCGCTGAGCGGGCTTACACCCATTGAGGAGTAGAGCTTCATGGTTTCGCTCTGCACCTTGGCTTGGTCGTCGCCGTACTTCTCCTTGATCTGGTCCAGCTCCGGCTTCAGCACCTTCATGCGGGCCTGCGAAACGTAGGTTTTGTAGGTCAAGGGCCACGTTACCAGCTTAATAAGCACCACCAGTAAGGCGATGATAATGCCGTAGGAACTAATGAACTGCTCCAGGAAGTGGAACACCGGAATAACCACAAAGCGGTTGATCCAGCGGAACAAGCCCCAACCTAGGTACACGTTGCGGTCAAACTCAGGCGCTACGTCTTTCAAGATGTTGAACGAGTTCGGGCCGAAGTAGAACCGAAAGCTAGCTTTTCCCTGCTGCACATCGGTCGCTGGAATGGTGAGCGTGCTGGTCAGCGTCTTGATGAAGGTCGGGTCTTCGTTGGTGATGGTAGAGTTGAACTGACCGTTGCTAAACTGGTGCTCGGCAATGATGCCAGCCACGAAGAAGTCGTGCTTGTGGGCGGCCCACTTCAGCGGCTCGGTCACTTTCACTTCCTCCGGTTTTTCGGATGCTTCCGCAATTTCGCCCCGGTCACCGCTGGCCAGGTAGTGGTTGATGGTGCTGTGATTGCGGTTCTGGGTGCGGTCCTGCTCGGTCTGGCGCACGCGGTCCAGGAACGTGAAGGTCAGCGGCTCCTGTGCCAGCACGTTGTTCAAGCCCGTAAAGCGCAGATTGTAGCCGAGCTGGAAAGAGTTGTCTAACAACGTATAAACTTGCTCGATGCGGCCACCCGCCACCTCAGCGGCAAACGTGAGGCGTTGGCCTTTCTGCTCGCCTTCCGCTATGGGCTGAGCACCGCCCGCGGGCTGAAAATAAAGGTCCGAAAGCTTGACGGTGCGGCCATCCGTGGTGCGGAAGCGCGTATCCAGCTGGGCGCTCTGGCTGTCAATCAGGTCGAAGGGCTGGCCGAAGAACGTTTTGTAATCGTTCAGCCGAACGGCTTCGATGCGGCCGCCTTTGGTCGAAAACGTGACCGTGAGCTTGTCGTTTTTGAGCTGCACCTGCTGGGCCGTGCCCTGCGCAGCCGTGGCAAACGTACCTAGGGTGCGGGCCGCCGTGGCAGAGTCGAGGGGCGCGGCAACGGCTGGCGTGGCACTCGGAGCAGCAGCGGCGGTAGTGGTGGGTTTGGCGGCCGGTTTATCCTTCGGGGCCTTCGGGGCAAAGAAAAACAAATAGGCGAGCAGCAGGGCCGAAATTAAAAACAGGCCGGTTGCTTGGTTCTTGTCCATTGACGGGAACTGACGGGGAGGAAAATGACGAAGCCCTAACGGCTTCTAAAAGAGGAAACAAGAAAAAGGCCGCCTCAAAAAGTGGGCGAACCAATCACAAAGGTAGCGTGTGGCAGAGGGAAATGTTGAATGTTGAGTTTTGAATGTTGAATGGCGGACAATTTGGCAGCTGTTTTTCTTTTCGGAACCTAGGTGCTTCCCGATTGTAAAAACGTCATTCCGATCAGCGGACAGAATCTCGCGTGCCGTAGTAGCTCCAATCAGTAGGATTACCATAGCACATGAGACTCCGCCCGCTGGTCGGAATGACGTTCCCGGAATGCTTCATCGAGTTAAAAGTTGAACGTCATTCAACACTCAACCTTCAACACCCAACATTTCTAAATCTCGTTCTTATGGTGCTGAATAGCAGCGCGTACGAAACGCACAAACAGCGGGTGCGGGTTCTGGACGGTACTTTTCAGCTCGGGGTGAAACTGCCCGGCCACAAACCACGGATGGTCCCGCAGCTCAATAACTTCCACGAGGTTCGTGTCGGGGTTCACGCCGGAGGCTAGCAGGCCAGCTTCCTCAAACTGAGCCAGGTAGTCATTGTTGAACTCGTAGCGGTGGCGGTGCCGCTCGCTGATCTGGTTACGGCCGTATGCCTTAGCGGCTTTCGAGCCTTTGCGCAGCTCGCAGGTGTAAGCGCCCAGGCGCATGGTGCCGCCTTTCTGGGTGATGGCCTTCTGCTCCTCCATCATGCTGATGACGGGGTTTGGCGTCTGGCCATCCATCTCAGTTGAGTTGGCGCCTTCCAGCTTCAGCACGTTGCGCGCAAACTCCACCACGGCGCACTGCATACCCAGGCAGATACCGAAGAAGGGTATGTTGTTCTCCCGCACGTACTTGATAGCGGCCACTTTCCCTTCAAAACCTCGTTCGCCAAAGCCCGGTGCTACCAGTACGCCATCTACGCCGTGCAGCAGCTGAGCCACGTTATCCACGTTGATGTGCTCAGATTGAATGCTGCGCACCGTCACCTTGCACTCGTTGTGGGCACCGGCGTGAATGAACGACTCGGTGATGGACTTGTAGGCGTCCGGCAGCTCCACGTACTTGCCAACCAGCGCAATAGTCACTTCCTCAGTCGGGTTTTTCAAGCGACCCAGGAAATCTTTCCAGGCTTCCAGATCGGGCACGGCAGTGCCGCCGGTGAGCTTCATCTTCTTGATAACCCGGTCGTCGAGCTGCTCTTTCAGCATGAGCAGCGGCACCGAGTAAATGCTGTCAGCATCCAGCGACTCGATAACGGAGTTGATCTTGACGTTGCAGAACAGCGCAATTTTCTTGCGCATCTCCATCGGAATCGGGTGCTCGGAGCGGCACACCAGAATGTCGGGTTGCAGGCCCGCTTCGCGCAAGTCGCGCACCGAGTGCTGCGTGGGCTTGGTTTTCAGCTCGCCGGCTGCGGCCAGGTAGGGCAGCAGCGTGAGGTGAATAACGAGCGAATCGTTGGGCGGCAACTCCCAGCGCAGCTGGCGCACGGCCTCCACAAACGGCAGGCTCTCAATATCGCCGATGCAGCCCCCGATTTCGGTAATCACCACATCAAACTCGCCGGCTTGCCCCAGCAGCAGCATGCGCCGCTTGATTTCGTCGGTGATGTGCGGCACCACTTGCACCGTCTTACCTAGGTAAGCGCCCTCGCGCTCTTTGCGGATTACGTGGTTGTAGATGCGGCCCGTTGTAACGTTGTTAGCCTGCGAAGTCGGCGTGTTCAGAAAACGCTCATAGTGACCTAGGTCGAGGTCGGTTTCGGCGCCGTCGTCGGTCACGAAGCATTCCCCGTGCTCGTACGGGTTCAGCGTGCCAGGGTCGATGTTGATGTAGGGGTCAAACTTCTGAATAGTGACCCGAAAGCCGCGCGCTTGCAGCAGCTTGGCGAGGGAAGCGGAAACAATTCCTTTTCCGAGGGAGGAAGTCACCCCGCCGGTGACGAAAATATACTTGGCCGTTGCAGCCGCGGAAGTTGGAGTTCGGTCTGGCATAACGGGAAACAAAGGTACGAAAAGAAGTCGGCGCGGGCGTGTTGGATTTCGTCTATTTCCGGTTAAGAACCGGCGCCATGACCTAGGTTCAGGAGTGTAGTAGTGTCATTCCGAGCAGCGCGAGGAATCTGAGTGAAGACCTAGGTTGATCAATTCAGATTCCTCGCGCTGCTCGGAATGACAAACCCGATTTGCTTGCACAAAACTTTCCGCTGCCGCAATTTCCATTCTACCCTGCAACCGCTGCATCTTGCAGCCTATGCTGCTTACGCTTTTCCGCCGTCTGCCTTTGCTGGCGCTGCTTCTAGTAACCACATTCGTCTTTGCTGCTAGCGGCGGCGATGATGAAGCCGAAACTTCTCTGAATCGGGGCCACGGTCCGCGCTGGCTCAACAAGCTCATCACCGATTCGCCGATGCTGCGCCAACATCAGGTGGGCGTGTGCATCACCGATGTGGTCACGGGCGAGAAGCTGTACGAGCTAAACGCCGACCGTTATTTTACGCCGGCCAGCACGATGAAGCTGTTTAGCTTATACGCTGGCCTGCACCTGCTGGGTGATTCGCTACCTAGCCTGCGCTATGTGGTGCGCCACGACTCGCTGCTTTTCTGGGGCACCGGCGACCCCACACTTTTGCACGGTGATGTGCCGAGCCGCCGTGCCTTCGACTTCCTACAAAAGCGGCCCGAGAAGCTCTTCTACCTAGGTATTCCGTGCGTTGATGCCTTTGGGCCGGGTTGGGGCTGGGATGATTTCAACTACTACTTCTCGCCGGAGCGCGGGCCATTTCCGATCTACGGGCACACGGTTCGGTTCTACGGCCGGTCGGGGCAGCGACCTAGGGTAAGGCCGCGCTTTTTCAATCCGGTGGTGCAAGCTGCCCCCACGGGCGCGACAAGTGCCGACCATGTGCGGCGGGCGTTGCTGGAAAATCAGTTTACGTACTTCCCGGCGGCCAAAAACTGGGTGGATGAAACACCTTTCCGGACCAGTCCGGAGCTGTTGCGGCAGCTGTTGCAAGATACTTTGCGCCGCCCCGTGGGTTTGCTGCCGTGGCGCCAACCTAGGTTGCAAGATTCGGTGCGTACCCTCGCCGGCTTGCCCGTCGACTCGCTTTACCGGCGCATGTTGCAAGTGAGCGACAACTTCCTGGCCGAGCAGCTCCTGCTCATGTGCTCCAGCAAGCTAGGTACAGATTCGCTCGACACGAGTCGCGTCATCCGGCTCGTGCGCCGGCAATACCTCACTGATCTGCCCGACGTGCCGCGCTGGGTGGATGGCTCCGGTCTTTCGCGGTTCAACCTCGTAACGCCCCGCACGCTGGTGGCCTTGCTGCTGAAGCTACATCAGGAAGTTCCCGAGCCGCGGCTGCTGAGTCTGCTGGCGGCAGGTGGTGGCCACGGCACCCTGCGCCGCGTGTACCACGATAAAAGCGGGACGTGGTTCTGGGGTAAAACGGGCACCCTCACCAACAATCACAACCTGTGCGGCTATCTGCGCACGCGCAAAGGTCGTTTGCTGGCCGTGAGCTTCATGAACAACAACCACATAGCCGAGACCAGCGAGATTCGCAAGGAAATGGAGCGCGTGCTAGGGCAGGTGCGGGAGCGGATGTGAGGGTGTTCTCAATACAGACCATTATCAATCTATTAGCCGTCTGCCTCAGCGCATAAAAAAGTAAAAGCTAGGTTGTGTTGAGGTCAGAGCGCCAACGCAACCTAGCCTTTCTCGGGCTGATAGGGTTTAGTTCTTAATACAACTCCCAAACTTAGTTGTGATTGACTAGAGCACACGCAGCCTCACTGATGCCGCTTCTTATGGTGCTTGCGAATACGCCGTCGCTCTTGGGCTTCTCTTCTAACGGCCTTCTTGCGTTGAACCATTTGATCTATTCGGGAGATTAGTAAGAGCAGTACTGTTGCACCAACGCACATTCCGCCTAGCCAAAAAAGCATGTTGGGTGTACCATTCTGTGGCTTTACACTGGTAGAGCTTGGATAATGAAAGGTCTTGACTCCCTTAAGTGTGAGCACCAATCCAAGTAGCAAGAGAAATACGCCGAACCAGAAGAGGAAAAGGCACCCATGTGCCGACTTCAGGCTGAGCCTGCTTTTCTCTTCTGACATGGCTTAATACAGCACCCGAAACTTAATCGTGTGCTCCACGTGGCGCAGCTCGTTGATTAGCTCCGGCTCGTATTGCTTGTCGATGTCGGTAATCACGTAGCCGATGTGCTCGTTGGTTTTCAGGTACTGACCCAGGATGTTGACGTGGCGGTTGGCCAACACGTTGTTGATGCGGGCCAGCACACCAGGCACGTTGGCGTGGATGTGAATGAGGCGGTGCGCCTGCTGATCGGGGAGCTGAATGTTGGGGAAGTTGACGCTCTGCTGGGTGTTGCCCGAGTTGATGTACTGCATGATGCGCTCTGGCACGAACTCGGCGATGTTGCGCTGGGCCTCGGCGGTGCTGCCGCCAATGTGCGGCGTGAGCAGCACGTTGGGCAGGCCGCGCAGTTCATTCTCGAACGGCTCCGAGTTGGTTTTCGGCTCGTAGGGGAACACATCGACGGCCGCGCCACCTAGGTGCCCGGAACGCAGCGCGGCAGCTAGCGCCGACACGTCTACGACGTGGCCGCGGCTGTTGTTGAGGAAGATCGTGCCCGGCTTCATTAATGCAAATTCCTCAGCGCCAATGAGGTTGGTGTTGCTGGTGCGACCATCAACGTGCAGCGTCACGATATCGACCTGTTGCAGCAGCTCGTGCAGGGCGCGCACTTTGTGGGCGTTGCCGAGCTGGAGCTTCTCCGCAATATCGTAGTAGAATACCTGCATCCCGAGCGCTTCGGCCACCACCGACAGCTGCGTGCCGATGTTGCCGTAGCCAATGATACCTAGCTTTTTACCCCGCACTTCGAAGGCGCCCTTGGCCGATTTATCCCAGATGCCCTGGTGCATCTTTTCGCTCTTTTCGGGCAGGCGGCGGGCCAGTGCAATAATCTCCGACAACGCCAGCTCCACCACCGAGCGAGTGTTCGAGAAGGGTGCGTTGAACACGGCTACGCCCTTTTTCATGCAGCCCACCAAATCAATCTGGTTGGTGCCGATGCAGAAGGCACCCACGGCAATCAGACGGTTGGCGGCGTCGAGCACGCGCTGCGTCACTTGCGTTTTGGAGCGAATACCTAGGATGCTCACGCCTTCAATGCGCGCTACCAGCTCATCTTCGTCGAGGCCACCTTGCACAATGTCAACCTGATAGCCTTCCTCGCGGAAAAGCTGTTCGGCGGTGGGCTCGATGTTTTCGAGCAGCAAAACACGGATGCGGTTTTTTGGATAAGAAAGCGTCATCGGGAGTTTATTCTGGTACAGAAATTCGTCGAAAGAGGGCACCACTTCGTCGGCGCGGGCCACTACGGCGTCGCGCGTCACATTTTCGGTGAAGGCGTAGAAACGATTGGCTAAGCCGGCTTCGCGGATTTGATAATCGGTGTAGCCGTCGCCGAGCACGTACACGTCGCCGGGCAGGTTGAGCTGGCGCAGTTGCTCGATTTTGCCGCCGTCGCGGCTGAGCACATTGCTTGGGTCGAAGCCCGTGATGTTGCCGGCCTCGTCGTAGGTGAAGGTATTGGCTAGCACGTAATTAGCCTCAATGCCAAAGTCGGCTACTACTGGCTCGATGAACTCGCGGAAGCCGCTGCTCACGATGTACACGCGCCCCGGAAACTGCCGAAAAAAGTCGCGGTTGCGCACGATGCTATCCGAAACTTTCGTCTTTAGCTGCGCCACCAGCAACGGTAGATGCTCACGCCGGGCGCTCAGCAGACCTAGCCTGCGGCGCAGTGATTCGGAGAAGGAAATGCTGCCATTCATACCCGAATCGGTGAGGGCGCGGATGTCGCCTACTACTTTCTCGCGGTCGGGGTGGCCTTGCAGGGCAATGTCGGCTAGCTCGTCGAGTCCTTCGACTTGGGTGAAGGTGCTGTCGAAATCAATAATGAGGTAGGGAAGGTCGGGTTTGGCCATAGCGGCCGCAATATCGGGCGGAAAGCTTTGGCATTCGTGAAAGAAGCTAGTCTTTCTGGAAAGTTAGTTCAGCTTATCTTCACCGGCGAAGTTTACCTTCGGCCCTTGATGAAGCTGCTCCGTGTTTCTGCCAGTTGGCTAATAGGCCTAGGTCTGCTGAGTAGCTGCGCGCTACGCTCGCAGTCTGATGGGAAGCTGCAACTAGAAGCTGGCTACTGCGACCCGCCGCAACTCTACTCGTACGATTCTGCGTTGGCGCCGCTGCCCGCTATTCAGCCGCTGCTCGATAGTGCCATCACCGCCCGGTATTCGCGACGCAATTTATTGATAGCCAACGCCGCCGGAGTGCTGCCAACCCTCAAAGTGCTCGTGCAGCTGGAGCGGGCCGCCCGGCAGCAACCCACCGAAGCCAACAAGCTTGCCACCGCTGCCCAGCGCCAGAAAGTGCTGGCTCACTTGCAGCTCATGACGGCCGCCATTGCCAGCACCGCCGCCGAACTGGACTGCGAAGGCGAGCGGGCCGACCAAGTGGCGGGTTACCTGGCCGAGCAGGAGAGCCAGCGCGCGCAACGCCTGACGGTACTGTCGATCGGCGTGGGTGCGGCGGCGGGTGTCGGCACCACGGTTTTTGAGCGGAAGGCCCCGCAATACGCCTTTGGTATCGGGGGTGGGTTGCTCACGGCCGGGCTAGGTTTGCTGACTCTGACCTCGCACCGCAAGATTGCCTTTGCGCACCCGCGTAACTTACTCACGGATGTGTGGACGGAAAAGCACACGTCGGCGCTGTATCCGCCGAGCGTGTGGTATTGCTTGCAGCAAAAAGCCTTCAGCAACCGCGGCGAAACCTCCGTGGCGCACAATACGCGGCAGCGCTGGCAGCACTACGGTCAGCTCGCCCAGCCTGATTCGCCGGAAGGCCGGCGCCAACAAGCGTTGTTCTTCGGGGAAGGCGGCACGTATAGCATGGAGGAACTGCGCATCCGGGCCAATATGCTCAACGAGCTGCAAGCTGCCGTACGGCTTATCAACCAGGATTTGCAAGCCTTACTGCTCATGCTCACGCGGACTTCCTAGCAGCTCCTGTACGGCCTTTTCTATCGTGGGCCACACCGGAGAAGGTGGATAAACCAGATCAAAATGACCAGCGTTGGGAAGTAGGACTACGCGTGCATCATCGCCCTTCGCTTGCGCTAGCGTGGCGAAATCCTGTGCCTGGCTCACGGGTACTATCGGGTCCTGATTGCCCTGGATGAGCCGTTGCGGCACGCGCAAGGGCAACAGTTGCGAGGGCGCCGCCGTCGCGTACCGTTCGGGTACGTCGGTGGGCAGACCACCTAGCAGCTTGGCAACTGCTGCGTTGCAGCTGCCGGACGCCGTGCTATAGGCAGCTAGGTCGGGGATGCCAGCCAGAGAAACGATGCCCCTCAGCTTCAACGGATTCTTGGAGTACAGCGGGCTATTGCGCGGCAAGCGGCGGCGCGCAGCCAGCCACAAAGCCAGGTGCCCACCCGCCGAATGCCCCAGCACTACTACTTTCTTCGGGAGAATAGGGTAGGTTTTGGCGAGTTGGCGGACATAGTCGGTGCCCTGCGCGACGTCTAGAAACGTGCCGGGCCAACCGCCGCCCGCATTGCCCACTCGCCGAAACTCTAGATTCCAGGTAGCATAGCCCGCCTTGGTAAGTGCCGCACCAATATGCGCCATATACTGCGCGTTGTACTCCGAAAGCCAGCAGCCCCCATGAATAAGGACCACAACCGGAAACGGCCCCGCGCCAGCAGGTAGGCGCAACTCGCCAAATTGCAGTGAATCAGAACTGTAGGAAATGCACTGGCCGGGTGCCGGTGCGGGCAGCTGCGCAATATCCTTCCAGGTAACTAAGCCCGTGTTTTGGGCACAACCTAGGTTCGGAATAAAGCTTAGAAATAAACCCAGGAGCAGGGCAAGGCAAGTACGTTGCATAGGTAGAAGTAGATAAGAAAGCTGGCGCTGGCTTACAGCCAGTGCCCAAAACCCAGCAGGCTTCCCAGCCTGCCTAAGTTTATTCGATAAGCAGCACATCCAGCAAAGGCAAATCCGAAGAGTAGTAATTCTTGGCCGAGCTATAAAGCCAATCTTCGGGCCGCTCGACAAAGCCGGCTACCACGGGGTTCTGATGAATGTAATGCAGCTTTTGGAGGAGCACCGTGGGCGTGAACACGGCAATCGGATGGTTGTCGTGCTGCCAAAACTGGTAGATGTCATTGCCGGGCATGCGGCGCCCGGCGCGCTCCATCATCCAGAGCATCCAGTCGTGCCGGCTTTCTTCCGGATGCTCGGCAAGGGCTTCCAGAATGCGTTTGGCCGTGAACTGCTTCATATCGCGCAGGGTATGCTCCATTTTACGCCCCCGCGTGCCGATAATCATGTGCAAGTGGTTCGTCATCAGGCACCACGCATAAATGTCCAGATCTTTTTCGCGCTGGCAGAAACGCAGGCTTTCTACTACAATATCCTTGTAAAGCGAACGGGTGAAAACGTCAATCCAGTTAATGGTGGCGGTGCTGATGAAGTATAGGTCGTCTTGCGAGCGAAACTTGTATTTGCGGCTCATGCCGGGCGGCTGGTGGGGCAGGCTAGGAAGCCTGCTTGGTTTAGGGCACTGGCTGCAAGACAGCGTCAGCACCTAGGCCAGTCGCGTGCCACGCTTACGTGCTCGTCGCATGGTACGCTTACACTTCATAAAATTCTAGGGGCAGATCATCGGGGTCGGCGATGAACGTGAAACGGCGGCCGGTGAATTCATCTACCCGGATGGGCTCGGCCGCTACCTGAAGCCGGGCTAGCTCCTGCACCGTGGCATCTAGGTCCGACACGGCAAAAGCCAGGTGGCGCAGCCCGATGGCTTCGGGACGAGATAGGCGCGGTGGAGCGCCCGGAAACGAAAACAACTCTATAATGTAGTGGTCGTTCAAAGCCAGGTCCAGTTTCCACGACTGCCGCTCGGCCCTATACACTTCCCGAATGATCGTGAGGCCCAGCACTTCTGTGTAAAAGCGCTTCGAAACCGCGTAATCGGAGCAGATGATGGCAATGTGGTGGACGTGGAGTAAGGGCAGCATAAGGCAGAAAAGCTAAAGACGAACTGCAAGGCTAGGTATAATTAGCCACTTCTTTCTGCTAATTGGGCAGAAAGCTAGGCTTGCCGCTTCGCCGTACAGGCAGGCAGCCATTTCTGATTAGCACAGCGTGGGCACTGGTGCGTACCCGAACCTAGCGCAGCCGTGTAGCCACACGTAGCGCAGGCGTAAGTGCCTGATTGAGAGAGTTGATCTTGCGAATTTCGTACTACTTCCGGCCAGATCGGGAGCCCAGGACGCACTTCTGCATCCGGAAAAAAGTACACGCTTACGTTGCCGGTCGCCTCCATGTACAGCTTGCGAACCTGCCCCAGGTGCTCTACCTGGTGCTGACGCAACTCGCCAAACAGCTCTTTCTGCGTCAGGTTCTGCTTTGTGAAGGTTTTCATATCTACCAAGCCATCTTCGATGAGGCAAACGGTAGCTCCTTCCAGCCAGTCGCTGAAGCGCACCGACTTCTCTGTCAGCCGATTGAAACCTAGGTATAGCGCTGTCACGACGACAAAAACCAGTGCTACGTGCGTGAGCGGCACATCGGAGTAGAACATGGCGTCGCCGGCGGCCGAGCCCAAGGCCAGGATGATGCTCAGCTCAAAAATGGAGAGCTGCCGCACGCCGCGCCGCCCCGTCACGCGCAGGGCCCCGAGCACCAGCAGGTAGGTGATAACGCAGCGCAGCGCCACCTCGCCCAGAAAAGCCGGGGGCGCGTCTTCCGACCACAGAATGCGTTGCCAATCGAAAGGCTCTATTTGCTCGGAAGCGGCCATGCAGGTAGGGAATGAGGCTGGTAGTAAGCAGGTTGCCACTTGCCGTAAGTGTGCAATTACCTGAGCATAACACGTACGGACGAGCTAGGTTTTGGAGCAAGCCAGGCCGTCGGGCGACTTCTGCACCCAAGCTCCGCTATATCCAATCTGGCTGGCTGTAGTACACTACCGAAGTACACTACCAGAAAGCACATGGCACGAGAACAGCAACAACGCGAATTCATTCTGGAAGGAGTGACCCTGGAGCAGGTGGTAGAGGGCGTGGAGGAGCTAGCTTTTCACACCAACCTAGGCCAAATGCCGGCCCGGCTGCACCCGGCCCCGATAGGCGCGCCCGCCGTGGTGTGGGTTGGCGGCGCGGGTGGCGGCCTCGACGGACCCGCCTGGGGCATGTACCCGCGCTTGGCCGGGCAGCTCGCGCACCTGGGTATTGCCTCGTTGCGCCTGCACTACCGCCAGCCTAATTATCTGGAAGATTGTGTGGCCGATACCTTGCTGGCCGTGCAACACCTGGTGCAGCAGCGCGGCTACGGCGCCATCGCGCTGGTGGGGCATTCGTTTGGCGGGGCCGTGGTGATTAGCGCCGGGGCACTCAGCGAGCAGGTGAAAGCCGTGGTGGCCATGAGCAGCCAGACCTACGGCACCGATCTGGCGCCGCAGGTGAGCCCGCGTCCGCTGCTGCTCGTGCACGGCACCGCCGACGAGGTGCTGCCCGCTGCCTGCTCCGAAAACATCTACGCACGGGCCGGCCAGCCCAAAGAGCTGCTGCTGTACCCCGGCTGTCGGCACGGCCTCGATGAATGCCGCGACCAGGTGGATGCCGATGTAGTGCGGTGGCTGCGGCGGCAGCTGATTGGTGGGGTAGGAGCGAAAACGCCAGAACCCAACAGGGTGCTCCTGTGAGAAGCGTCCTGTTGGGTTCTTTACAAAGTATTGAAATTTAGTCCCGGCGCGCCGGAGAGCTGGCCCAATCGGGGGTATAGCGCACGCCGCCAAACAGATACAGCATGATGGTGCGGGAATAGCGCAGCGAGAGCGGCGCGGTGAGCAGCACGCCCACGGCCACCGTCGTGACATACACCCAGGTATCCGGGTCGCCGGCCAGGTAGTAGAGCAACATGCCCACCACCAGCATGATACCGGTGCCAAAGGCGAAGCTGATGTACATGGCGCCCCAGTAAAAACCGGGCTCAATCTCGTAAAGCTGACCGCACACCGGGCAGCGCTCCGGCATGTCAGTGAAGTGGGCTAGGTTGTAGGCGCTGTGCGAGAACAGCGGCCCCTGGTGGCAGCGGGGGCAGCGCTGATCCAACATTGCCAGCGTGGAAGATTCGATGGGTTTCATAAGAGTAGCGGCAGACAATGACGTGGGCATCATAGGGCTCGGTAGTTAGTGTACGTTCCGGAGCTAGGCAGGCTGCCTTCTGGGGCAACTTTTCAGAAAATACCTCTCGGAAGCGCCACAAAATTAGGCAGGCCACGCACGCAACACACGGACTACTTCGGGGTTTGTACAGGACGAATCAACGCTGGTGGCGGTAGGTCTCGGGTGTGAGACCGGTGTACTTGCGAAAGTAGCGGCTGAAGTAAGAGGCATCATCAAAACCTAGGTCGTCGGCTATCTGCGCCACTGATTGAGCGGAGTGGGAGAGGAGGCGCTGGGCTTCCATAATCACTCGCTCATGAATCAGCGTGCTGGCCGTTTTGTTCAGCACCCGGCGGCACACCGCATTCAGGTGGTTGGCCGAAAGATGCAGCAAATCGGCGTAGGCGCCCACCGTACGCAAGGTGCGGAAATGCTGGTTCAGCAGCTGCCCAAACGCCCTGATTTGCTGCTGACTATACAGCGCCTCGTGGCTCTCAGCTTGTTGGTAGTGGCGGGCGGCCAGCTCCAGGCACAGGTGCAGATACGATCGGAAAACATCCGCCTGGTTTTCGTGCGCGCTAGCATATTCGACAAACATGCGCCTGAACAGCGGCCCAAACTCTTCTTCCGCACCAGGCAAGTACAGAACAGGTTGCTGCGTAGTGTCGAAAAACGGGTAGTCGTAGAGGCGGCTGCCGGGGTAGCGGAACAGGTAAAAGCTAGGGTCGAAGAACACGATAAAACCTTGGGCTTCTGCGTCCAACGCTAGGCTGTGAACCTGACCCGGTGTCATAAAAAACAGACTGCCCGGCTTAAGCTCGTACGTTATCAGGTCGATGGTGTGCGTGCCGTGGCCCTGCGTGACGTAGAGCAGCAAGTAAAAATCGTGGCTGTGCGGCAGGCTCAGGCCCGGAAACCGGGTTGCGTGTGCCGGCAGCTGCTCCACATAATAGGGCTTGCGCTGCGCGGAAGGCTGCGGGAAAGAAGCTAGGTGCAGTACCGGCAGGGTAGAGGCTTTCATGCGGGAAGAAGCTGGCAAGTAGCGCGACAGCCAGCAAAATACGCATATGGCGCGTGGATGTGTCCCTCAAAGCTAGGTCAGGAGGGCTTGGGTAGCCTGTCAGGCGCGGGGAGTAAGATCAAAACCTTATTTTACAGACAGCCAGTCAAAAAGGCTATCATGCATGCGTATTGCCGTCACGTCCGATGTTCTGCTCTTGTATGCGGTACTGGCGCAAGCTGTTTTTGCGACGGGCCTGCTGTGGTTTGCCCCGCACAACCGGCTGCCTAACCGCTTTCTAGCCCTGCTGATGCTGACGATGGCCCTCTGGTCGCTCGACGGCCTGTTGCGCGCCGCCGACGTGTACGGGCAGAACCCAAACTGGTATTTCAAGCCGATCTACTACTCGTTTGCCTTCGGGCCGCTGCTGTATTTCTACGTGCAGAGCTTAGTTAATCACGCTTTTCAGTTTAAACGGCGGCACTGGTGGCATTTTGGGCCCGTGCTGATGCAGGCGGCGCTGTATTGGTGGCTGTGCTTTCAGCCGTACGCGGTGAAGCTCTGGTTTTGGGAAAAGGTGCACCAGCCTTACACCTACCGCGTCGAGTTCATTGGTACCTGGGTGTCGCTCATCGTGTACCTGGGTTTATGCCTGCGCCTGCTGCAACAGTACCAGCGCTGGCTGCCCGACAACTTCTCCGAAACCTCGCAGCTGCGGCTATCGTGGCTGCGCGTGCTGCTGCTGGCGCTGGCCGTCGTGAGTGCACAATGGCTGGTGGAAGTGGTATTGCGCGAGTTTTTTGACCTGTATTACGCCTACGATTATTCGACCTGGCTGCTGGGCGGCGTGGTGCTGCTCATTGGGGTAGTTGGGTTGCGGCAGGCCAACATGGCGGCCGTAAACTTTGCCCCGGAAGAAGCGTTGTTCGAGCAAGTGGCACCGACCAATGAGGCTGTCGGACCTAGCTTTGGCGCTCCGCCCGCCATGCAGGCAAGCGCCGCACAAGTTGTTGTGGAAGCTCCGCGGCAGCTGGCGGCAGTAGAGCCCGCCATCGTGGCGCGGCTCCGACGAGCCTTGGAGGAAGAACAACTGTACCTGAATCCTACCTTGACGCTGGCTGAGCTTTCCGCCCACACCGGCCTGGCGCCCCGCTTGATTTCCTTTACCGTAAACAACGGCTTCGGTCAGTCCTTCAACGACTTGGTGAATAGCTACCGGGTCGAAGCCGTGAAGCGCCGCCTGGTCAACCCCGCCGATGTAGCCCGGCTCACCTTGCTAGGTATTGCGTACGAATGCGGTTTCAATTCCAAAACCACTTTCAACCGCATTTTTAAACAGTTTACCGGCGTAGCGCCCAGTGAGTACGGCCGCATGTGACATAGCCCATTAATGCGCAAAAATCTTGGTTATAGAGGACGTTTGCTGAGGGTGGTAAATGTCTGTAAAACAATCTATTTTCAAACGTTTGGAGTGCCGCTTGTAACGTTTCTTGAAGCAATATTCAGTTAACGTTATAGCCAGTTTACGTGCTGTAAAGGTCATTTTCAGTATGTAAAAGTCTCTTCACGACGAAAGCTGCTTTCTCATCTTTACCCAACAGCTTAATTAGAGTGAGGCGCTTTGCGAGCCTTGTACTTCCGGTTGGGAGTGGCCAGAACCTGGCGCACCTCCGCGGCCGTTTCGAACTCATCCAGATCGTCGCGATGCGGATACTCTTGGTAGTGCGGACGCTGGTCTTGTGCTGCCAGCCGATATCCATAGATGCGCGTGTGGTAGTGGGAGGTGTGCGCCTGCCAATTCACCCCGTCAATCACAGTGGGCGTCACGACCGAGGAATTCACGAGCACCAATAGTTCCTTCCGGCCGTCGTGGTTGGTGTCGGCAAAGAAGATGGCCGCGACACCAGCCGAATCAGAATCCTCACGCTCTACCTCAAACCGCTCGACCGCATACGTATCAGCCTGATAAGGGTCGAGCACAAAGACGTACAAACGGTAGTGTTCGTGTGCGTCGTATGCACTGAAGAAAAGCTGCTTGCCTAAAGCGTTCGGCCGCCACGCATAGTGAATAACTTGGGGCTGGCCATCCGGGTTGGCGAACGAAGCCGGAAGCACCCGCTGTAAAAAGGCCTCGTCCGACTCGGCGGACTGCCGCTTAGCAACGCCCTGCCGGAGCGTACGAGCCTCAATGGAATCAACCAAGGCACTGCCGTTCGTAGGTGGGAAAGGTGCAAAGGAAACGTGTTCTGCCTGGAGTAAGCCAAGTGAATCGGCGGCTAGGCAAGAGAAGCTGCCGAGTAGGCTCAGCAAGAACACGTAATAGCAGGAACAGGTAGCAGGATACTTCACGGAGCATTTAGTATACAAGGCAGCTAGCTAAAGTAGTACGATGGGCACGACAGCTAATTGAGCAAAGAATCGTCATTATTTCAAGAAGTCGGTTATAACTAAATTATGTTAATGACTTCTTCCGTGAAATGACTTTAAGGCACCAAGATATCCCAGAACGTATAATGCAATTGGTTATTGGCCCATCGAGCATCTACTCGAATTATGAGGTCACTAGGCTTCTGATCGACCCACAGAAAAAATTCCATCAGATAACCGCTCCCATCGTCATATCCATACACGTCCATCGTGTCATAAGCCGTTACAGGAGGTAAGGTCAGTTGTCCTGGATACAAGTGGATGGCATCGGCAATCCAAACGGCCTGTTGTCGGTCTTTCTGATGGCTCATCTCAACAACCGCTTGATAGTCTGCCGCAACGAGTAAGCTAACAAATTGCTGAATGGGTAGGCTAAAATCAGTTTGTTGCATCTGTCTAATAAGTCCGCTTATGTCACCTACATCACGCTTACAGGGAAGCTTATTCTTCCTGCACCTGCTGCACGAAGGAAGAGCGAAGGAAGAGCGAGAGGTCGTGCCAAGCTAGAATAGCAGAAGTTTCCTGCACAACCACCTGCCGAAACCGCGCACTACGCCCAAATCGTGATTCGGGACGTGCCACATCTGTAATTGGGGCGCTTGCTGGGCTAGGTTCTGCCACCTTCGGACCGTACTTCAACTCCGTTACGGTCATGAAAAAACGCTTGCTTTTGCTGATCGGCCTGCTGGTCGTCAGCTTTCAACTGGCGGCCCAGGCAACCTGGTCCGACCACTCCCGCGTGCTACCCGACAAGCTCCGGCAAGTACCCGTGGGACTTACGCTTTGGCACACGCCGAACCCGAACTATCCGGAGCCTGACCCGGCGCAGCCCGGCCATTACGTCTGGAAGCACAGCACCATGATCCGCTCCGAAGTCGGGGAGCTGGAAGTGGTGGAGTGCGGCAGCTTCATCTGGTACAGCGCGGCCGGTTGGCAGGCCAACATGCGCGAGACGCCCGCCGAGTTTGCCGAGCTGTTCAACTGCCCTGGTGGGCAACTCAAGACCGGTACTACCTACACCTTCGCTAAAAACTACCGCTTCGCCGACAGTGCCCAGCGCCTCTACGGCGGCGATGCGCTCTGGTACATTCTGGCCAAAGACAAGCAGGGCAAGCTCTACAAAGGCATGGGCCTGATCGAGACGGAAGCCAAACCTAGGTTCTGATCAGCAATGAACAGTGAACAATGATGAATGATCAATGCAAATCACTTACCGCTTGTAGCTTCCTGAACCTATGAAAACGCTCGTTCTCTTCTTGTTGATTTTAAGCACCCTAGCTTTTCGCCCGGTGGCCGTGCGCTACCAGATTGATTCGGCCGCCAGTCAGCTCACCTGGACGGGCCACGCCGAAGTGGGCACCTGGGCACCAACCGGTACCATTCAGTTACGCCAGGGCACATTCGACTACGATGGCACGGCCTTGCGCAACGGCCGCTTTGAAGTGGACATGCGCACCCTGGCGCATACCGATGCAAAGCTGCAAGAACACATGCGTAGCGCCGATTTTTTTGATGTTGCGCAGTATCCAACCGCTACTTTTCTGCTGAAAGAAGTGGTGCAAGGCCAGGCGACTGGGCAGCTGACCATTAAGAACGTCACCAAGACCATTCGCTTTCCGGTAGCCCTAACCCGTAGCGCCAACGGTCTGCGCCTGAGTGGTACCGCCACTATCGACCGCACGATGTTTGGCGTCACCTACAACTCCACGAGCTTCTTTCAAAACCTAGGTGACTACGCCATTCGCAACGATTTTCAACTCAGGTTTGAGCTGCAAGCGAAGCCGGTGCGACGCAAGCAAAAACAGCAGGAGCACTAGCGCGAAGTGCTTGCATAACAACAATCTAAAACAGAAAAAGCCCCAGCTGCCTAAGGTAGCTGGGGCTTTATAATGGAAGACGTACCGGCGCTAGGCGCTAGCCTGTGTCAGCTGATCCACAGCTGCCTGATCTAAGCTCAGCTCGGCGGCTTTCGCCAGGTCTTGCAATTGCTCGATTTTGGTGGCGCTGGCAATCGGCGCCGTGATGCTAGGCCGGGCAATGAGCCAGGCCAGCGACACTTCGGCCGGTGTGGCGTTGTAGCGCTCGGCCACTTCGTCTAGGGCTTTCAGAATGCGGAAACCACGGTCGTTCAGATACTTCTTCATGCCGCCGCCGCGCTGACTTTTCTGGAAGTCTTCTTCCGAGCGATACTTGCCGGTGAGGAAGCCGCTGGCTAGAGCGAAGTAGTTGATGACACCTAGGTTTTGCTCTAAGCACAGCGGCTCCAGCTCCTTCTCGAAGTCGGCGCGGTCGTAGAGATTGTAGTCGGGTTGCAGGGTTTCGTAGCGCGGCAAGCCGTGTTGCTGACTGATTTCCAGGGCCGAGCGCAGGCGGTCGGCGGTGAAGTTGGAGGCCCCGATGGCCCGTACTTTGCCTTCCTTGATCAGCTCGGCGTAGACTTGTAGGGTTTCTTCCTGCGGCGTGTTGGGGTCGTCGCGGTGCGACTGGTAGAGGTCGATGTAGTCGGTTTGGAGGCGGCGCAGGCTGTCTTCCACGGCTTGGCGGATGTACTTCGGCGACAAGCCTTTCTTGTCGGGTCCCATTTCGCTGCCCACTTTGGTGGCAATGATGAGCTGCTCGCGGTTGCCGCGCTGCTTGAGCCAGTTGCCGATGATGGCTTCCGACTCGCCGCCCTTGTTGCCGGGCACCCAGGCCGAGTACACGTCGGCGGTGTCGATGAAGTTGAAGCCGGCATCCACGAAGGCATCCAGCAGGTTGAAAGAAGTTGATTCGTCGATGGTCCAGCCAAAAACGTTGCCGCCGAAAGCCCACGGGGCTACTTGCAGACCAGATTTTCCTAATTCACGCTTTTCCATGAAGGGTGTTATGGAGGGTTAGAATGGAATAGAAAAGTCTAGGTATGCTCGAAATGTTTATACTGACGAGGTTTTGTACAACGTAGCAGCCAGCGAAAAATAGGTTGGTAAGCAGCTTTCCAGGCGCTTTCCCGTTCTTGACCAAAATCTGTTCTTGCCAACCCATCACCCATGAAGAAACGTTTGTTGCCCGGCCTGCTGCTCAGCGCCGGAATGCTCTTGTCTACGCTCGCCACGGCGCAGATGGGGGGGCCTGCCGCTGAATCCCGCTACAATGCCCGTGCGCTGTTTTCGCCCACGTTCCTCACTGAGCGCGGCCCCGCAACGCGCACCGCCGGTGGGGCGCCCTCGGCTACGTACTGGCAGAATTCGGCCGATTATAAAATTGCCGCCACGCTCGACGAAAAGCAGGCTAGGCTCAGCGCCACCGCCGATATCACCTACACCAACAACAGTCCCGATCCGCTGCCTTTCGTGTGGGTGCAGCTCGACCAAAATCTGTTCGGTCCGAAGTCGCGCGGCGCGGCCACTACGCCCATTTCGGGCGCGCGCAATGGCAACTCGGCTCCCGGCTTTCAGGGTGGCGATACGCTGCAAACCGTTGATATTGAGTTGCACGGCAAGAAAACTAAGGCGCAATACCGCGTGAACGACACGCGCATGCAGATCATCTTGCCCGAGGCCATGAAGCCGCACGGCGACAAGCTCACGATCCGCATTGCCTACGCCTTCAACATTCCGCAGTACGGATCCGACCGCCTAGGTCGCCTCCAGACCAAAAACGGCGAAATCTTCGAGCTAGCCCAGTGGTACCCGCGCATGGCCGTGTACGACGACATTGAAGGCTGGAACACGCTGCCGTACCTGTCGGCCGAATTTTACCTCGAATATGGCAACTTCGACTACACCATCAACGTGCCCGCCAACTTCATCGTGGGTGGCTCGGGCGAGTTGGTGAATAAGGCCGAAGTCCTCACCGATGCCCAGCAGCGCCGCCTGGCCCAAGCGGCCGGCTCCGACCAAACCGTAATTGTGCGCAGCGCCGACGAGGTGACGCAACCTAGCTCGCGCCCGACTGGCAAAAACGGCCGCCTGACTTGGCACTTCCGCTGCCAGCAGGCACGTGACGTGGCGTGGGCTGCGTCGTCGGCTTTCGTGTGGGATGCGGCCAAGATGAACCTGCCCAGCGGCCGGAAGTCGTTGGCCATGTCGCTCTACCCCGCGGAAGTAGCCCAGGATACCGCCTGGAACCGCTCGACCGAATACGTGAAGAAGAGCATCGAGTACAACTCGAAGCAGTGGTACGAATACACGTACCCAGCGGCTACCAACGTAGCCGGCATCGTAGGCGGCATGGAGTATCCGGGCATCGTGTTTTGCAGCGCCCGCTCAACCAAGGGCCGCCTGTGGGGCGTGACCGACCACGAGTTCGGCCACAACTGGTTTCCGATGATCGTGGGCTCAAATGAGCGCAAGTACCCGTGGATGGACGAGGGCTTCAATACCTTTATCAACATCTTATCCACCAAGGCTTTCAACAACGGCGAGTACAAGGCGTTGGCCGATGTGGAAGGTCGCACGGCGCCTACCATCATCCGCGCCATGCAGCTCCCGGATGCCGACGTGCCCTACACCGTGCCCGACGTGACGCAGGCCCGCAACCTAGGTTTTGCCGCTTATAGCAAAACGGGTTACGGCCTGTACCTGCTGCGCGAGGAAATCCTAGGTCCCGAGCGCTTCGATTACGCCTTCCGCAGCTACATCAAGCGTTGGGCCTTCAAGCACCCGCAGCCCCGCGACTTCTTCCGCACGATGAACGAGGTGGCCGGCGAAGACCTGACGTGGTTCTGGCACGAGTGGTTCTTTGAAAACTGGTTCCTCGACCAAGCTGTGACCGGCGTGGCCTACGTCAACCAGGACCCTGGCAAAGGTGCGCTCATTACCATCGAAAACCGCGGCCAGGCCGTTATGCCGGTTATTGCCGAAATCAAGGAAGCCAGCGGGAAAACCAGCACGGTGCGCCTACCCGTCGAGATATGGCAGCGCGGCGGCACCTGGACCTTCCGCCACAACTCCACCTCGCCGCTGACGTCGGTGGTGCTGAACCCCACGAAGCTCCTGCCCGACATCAACGCCGCCAATAACACCTGGCAACCGGTAGCCTTTCCGGATGCGAAGTAAAACCTCACCCCCAGCCCCTCTCCCCAGGAGAGGGGTGCCAGACGACAAACCTAGCTGCTTCTCTAGAACGCACCCCTCTCCCGAGGAGAGGGGCTGGGGGTGAGATTCAGCTTCGTGCTGTCGTTGCAACCCTGACAGGGCTTCAAGCCTCTGTCAGGGTTTTTGTTGTCGAATTATCAACGGGGTTACCGAAAATCGCGCAGCCGCTTCTTACTCAGCTCGTAGCTGATGACGGCCGGGATGTAGAACGTAACATCCGCCGCGAGCTTAGCCGCCAGAATGCCACCCGATAAAGTGCCCAGCCACAGCGGCAGGTAGTACATGAGCAGCGGCCGAATCAGAAAGCTGTCGAGCACCTCAGCGGCACCAAACTCCACCACGAGGGCCCGGATATTTTTACCAAACGTCTTGGTAGTATAGTCTTTACCGGCTGCGCGATGGGTGCGGCGCGTGGTGCGAATGTCTTGCAGCAGAATGCAGCCAAAATACGCCACGTTGCCGGCCCACGTTGCCGCTAGCGCCGTGCTGGTGCGGTTGTGCGTGAGGGCGAAGGTGGCGCCGCCCGCCGCCAGCGTCGCAGCCAACGAGAGCACCTCGGCGGGCAGGTAGCGTTTGACCCATTCAGCTAGCTTTTTCTTCATGCTATTTCAAAAGACGCAAAATCAGCTGGCCAGTTATGGCACAAGGGCAAAAAGCTAGGTTCTGAGCGAGCAGAACGCTAGCCGCCAATCGGATTCGGAAGTGCAAGATGCTGGCCGATACAACGTGGCTGCGGCGGAAGGCGTAAAGAGCAAACTAGTACGCTCCCTCACCTAAACTTTCTACGTTCATGGCTTCTGATAACCTCAACGATCAGCTGTACGCAACCAATCTGGCGATTTCCGACACCATCAACAACTCGCGTGATCCGCAGATTGCGCTTGACCACCTAGATACCTGGATTCCGTTTCTGCAAAACTCCAATATCGCCGCGCTAACGGCCATCGGCTCCGACCTTCAACAGCTCCGCGACTACGTCCGCAGCGGCGACAAAGCGAACACGCACGAGTTGTTGCAACGCCTCGGCGAGCAAACCTCACGCGCCGCCAGCAACATCCACACCTGGGCCGGCGACCACCTGCACAATGGCATCGGCGACCAGCTGCGCCACCTAGGTCAGTTGCTCGTGATAGTCGCCGGCAACGTAAAGGCCTCTTTATAAACTGATTTTACCGCCTGATTACCGACAGGCTTTTTTACCCTAACCCACTCGCTTTATGCCAACTGATCCGTCAAATCCGGATGCTAACCTGCGCTCCACCAAAGACATACTGAGCGGCAACCTGCATGCGGCCCTCATTGAGGCTCCCATCGTTATCGACAGCTGGATTACTGCCCTGCGCACGTTCGGCGTGACCGGCGGCAACGATATGGTTGAGGAGCTGCAAAACCTGAAAACCTACCTCAACGACAAAGACACTGACCGCATCAGCGGCTCTTTGCAGCGCCTCGGTGAAAGTACCACCAAAGCGGCCGATCAGGCCGGTGACGAATACAAAGAACAATTGCAGCAGCTCGGTCAGGTGCTCCTGCGTGCCGCCGATGGCGTAAAAGCTCCTTTAAACTCACCCGAATAACCCCGCAACGATGTCCATTTCACATTCAGATAGCGCCAAACAGTTCGAAACTACGTTGGCAGCACTCGGTATCGAAGATTTGAACCAGCTTGCCGCCGCTGCTCCCGCAAAAATTGACGGCTGGATCACGCTCCTGCAAGGCGACAACGGTACGACGTACAACACCATCATCGGCGACCTGGTGGCTCTGAAAGGCTACCTAACTGGCGGCGACGCGGCACAAATCTCCGCTTCCCTGCAAACGCTGGCCGAACACATCAACGCCCTGGCCGACGGTGCCAACCCCATCTTTCTGGACAGCCTATACAAGCTAGGTCAGAAACTCAGCGACCTAGCCCGCGAGCTGAAGCAGGTGCAGCAGTAATTGGCTGCTAGCATAGAGGAACGTCATGTCGACCAGCGGGAGACATCTCGCGTGCAGTAGTAACTCCATTCGTTAGGGTTTACCGCTGCACGCGAGATGTCTCCCGTTGGTCGACATGACGTTCTATGTGTAAGGGGATTTTCGTTAATACCCCACCGCCGTATCATCGCCCCTAGGGTCGGCGCCGCCTTGCAAGCGACCATCGGGCAGCACCCAGATGATTTCCATGCGGCCCCAGTGGCTACCTGTTTTGATGGTGTAGCCACGCTTTTGGAGCGTGTCTTGGGCCGCAGGCAGCAGGGCGCTTTCCTCAGCATCAATCTGATCGGGGAGCCACTGGTGATGCAGGCGCGGCGCCGCTACGGCTTGCTGGGCATCCTGGTGGTAGTCGATGACGTTCAAAATGCCCTGCATCACGCTGGTAATGATGGTGCTGCCGCCTGGCGTGCCCACTATCATCGCCAGCTTGCCTTTCTTCGTGAGAATGGTCGGCGTCATAGAGGACAGCATGCGTTTGCCGGGCGCAATGGCATTGGCCGCGCCGCCAATTAAGCCATACATATTCGCCACGCCCACTTTGGACGAGAAGTCATCCATCTCATTATTAAGCAGAAAGCCCGCGCCTGCCACCACGACTTTGCTGCCATAGGAGCCGTTGAGCGTCGTCGTGCACGAAACCGCGTTGCCCTGCGCATCCACAATGTTGTAGTGCGTGGTTTGGTCGCTTTCGTAGCCGGGCAGGCCGACGCCGGCTGTCACTTCGCTGCTCGGCGTGGCGCGGCCGTCGCGGCGAATGGTGGCCATGCGGTTCTTGTTGTACTTCTGATCCAGCAGTTGCGTCACCGGCACCCGGCCGAAGTCAGGGTCGCCGAGGTACTTGGCGCGGTCGGCGTACACGCGGCGCTCGGCTTCCGTGATGAGGTGGACGCCCTGCGGCGAGTGCCAGCCCAGCGCACCTAGGTTGTAGGGCTCCAACATTTGCAGCATTTGCAGCAAAGCCACGCCGCCGCTGCTAGGCGGTGGGAAAGCCAGCACATCGTAGCCGCGGTAGTGGCCGTGCAAGGGCGTGCGCCACTTGGCCTGGTAGTTTTGCAGGTCTTGCTTGGTGATAATGCCGCCGCCCCGCTGCATTTCCGCCACGATCAGGTCGGCCGTTTCGCCCTGGTAGAAACCGTCGCGGCCTTTGTCGCGGATGCGTTCCAGCGTGCGGACTAGGTCAGGGTACTGAATTAAGTCGTCTTGCTGCCAAGGGCGCGTTTGGCCGTCGGGGCGCACGTAGGCGGGCGGCGTTTGGGCATTATACTTCAGGAAGTTCTCGCGGTTATTATTCAGGCCAGCGGCTTCTTTCGCGGTGAGCCTCAGTCCTCTCGCGGCCAGTTCAACGGCTGGCTGCACAAGCTCGGCCCAGGGCAGCTTACCTAGCTTTTTGTGCAAAGCTTCCATCCCTGCTACCGAACCCGGCACGCCCGTGGCCAGGTGGCCGGCGGTGCTACGGCTGGGCACTACGTTGCCTTGCGCATCGAGGTACATGTCACGATTGGCGGAGGCAGGGGCCATTTCGCGGAAGTCAAGGGCGCCTTCCTGCCCATCGGCACCGTGGTAGAGCACGAAGCCGCCGCCGCCAATATTGCCCGCCGCTGGCAAAGCCACGGCCAGCGCAAACTGCACCGCCACGGCCGCATCATACGCATTGCCGCCTTTTCGCAAAACCTCCAGCCCAATGCGCGATGCCTCCGGGTGAGCGGAAACAACCATGGCCTTTGCCGCCGTTACGCTAGCCGTCGTGGTGGGCGGCGTGGCGGCCAGCGTCGCCTGCGAGGCCGTAGATGCTGACGGGCGCGTGGCCGTGCTGGTGCAGGCAAACAAAGCAGCCAGCGCGAGAGGGTAGAGGTGTCTTTTCATGCAGGTTAGGGTGAGGGCTGCTACCTTGCGCGGCAACAGGGCTTTCAAGAAAGGCAAGAATAGCGTAAGAGCCTAGCCTGTCATTCCGAGCTAGGCGAGGAATCTGAGTAATGAACCTAAAACAATTAAAGAACGGTCATGCTGAGCCTGTCGAAGCATCTCTACCGTACTGGTAAATCATATACTTTGGCGGTAGAGATGCTTCGACAGGCTCAGCATGACGTTAATGCTTTTTGGGCGATGTTTACTTCTGGCATTTAATCCAGATTCCTCGCTTAGCTCGGAATGACAGCTTGCCCTATCGAAGTTCTGCTTCTGCTTCAGCCGCAACTTATTTGTTATCGTAGCTTTAAAGCAAACCTTTCCGCGCCATGACACCTGAAACCACTCCCGCCCCCGTTGTTGCTCCCGTGTTGCCGCTTGTGCAGCAGGATACGTGGCTTGCGCCCTACGAGCCTGTGTTGCTGGCCCGCCAGGCTAGGTTAGAAGAACGTCTGGCCGCCATCCGGCAGGAATACGGCTCGCTATCCAAGTTTGCCTCGGCTCACCAATGGCTAGGTCTTAACTACGATTCGCGTCGCCGTGGTCATTGGTATCGCGAATGGGCGCCCGCCGCCGAAGCCCTCTACTTGGTAGGCGACTTCAACAACTGGGACCGGCACGCAACGCCCTTACAGAAAGGATCAAACGGTGTGTGGGAAGTGTTTTTGCCGGATGCTCAATACAGCGAAGCACTGCGGCACTACAGCCGCTACAAAGTGCACGTCGTGACCCAAAACGGCGCCAAAGACCGGCTGCCGGCCACCTTGCGCCGAGCCGTGCAAGACCCCGAAACCAACGACTTTGCCGGCCAAGTGTGGCGACCTAGCCTGCCGTTCACCTGGACCGACCAGAAGTTTCGCATCCCGAACTGCGTGCGCGAGCCGTTCATTTACGAGTGCCACATCGGCATGGCGACGGAAGAACATAGGGTAGGCAGCTACCTGGAGTTTGCGGAGAAGGTATTGCCACGGGTGCAGGCGCTGGGCTACAACTGTCTGCAAATCATGGCCATTATGGAGCACCCGTACTATGGCTCCTTTGGCTACCATGTCGCCAATTTCTTCGCCGTTTCCTCGCGCTTTGGTACGCCCGAGGAGCTGAAGCACCTCATCAACGAAGCCCACAACTGCGGCATTGCCGTGCTACTCGATGTGGTACATTCGCACGCCGTGAAAAACGAAGCTGAGGGCTTGGCTGACTTCGATGGCTCCGGCGGACAGTACTTTCACGAAGGTCCTCGCGGCAATCACGCCGGCTGGGATTCCAAGCTGTTCAACTACGGCAAGCCCGAGGTGCAGCAGTTTCTGCTGTCGAATTTGCGCTACTGGCTCGAAGAGTTTCACTTCGACGGCTTCCGCTTCGATGGGGTGACTAGCATGCTTTATCAGCACCACGGCGAAGGGGTAGCTTTCAGCGGCTACGATCAGTATTTCGGGCCTGAAGCCGACGATGATGCCATTCTGTACTTACAGCTAGCGGCCACGCTGGTAAAGGAGATGAAAGCCAGCGCCTTACTCATTGCCGAAGACATGAGCGGGATGCCCGGCCTGTGCCGGCCCATTCAGGAAGGCGGCATCGGCTTCGACTATCGCCTGGGCATGGGCATCCCAGATTACTGGATTAAGCTGCTCAAGCACAAGCCCGACGAAGACTGGAACCTAGGTGATCTGTGGTATACGCTCACCAACCGCCGCCAGGGCGAGAAAACCGTGGCCTATGCCGAAAGCCACGACCAGGCGCTGGTAGGAGATAAGACCTTGTCGCACTGGTTAATGGATACGGCGCTCTACAGCCACATGCGCCAGGATGACCCCGACCCGGTGGTGGCGCGCGGCGTGGCCCTGCACAAGATGATCCGGCTGCTTACGCTTTCCTTGGGCGGCGAAGCCTACCTGAACTTTATCGGCAACGAGTTCGGCCACCCCGAGTGGGTCGATTTTCCGCGCCTGGGCAACAACTGGAGCTACCAACACGCACGTCGGCAATGGTCGCTGGCCGACAACCCCGATCTGCGCTATCAGCAGCTGCAAAACTTCGATGGCGCTATGATTGCCACCGCCAAAGAGCGTCGCCTGCTCGCGGCCGGACAGGCTAAATTGCTCAACAATGATCCAGAAAACCAGGTGCTTATCTTCGAGCGGGGCGGCTTGGTTTTCGTGTTCAACTTCCACGTCAGCCGTAGCGTGCCCGACTACCGCTTCTTCGTGCCCACGCCCAAGCGCGCCCGTTACCGCATTATTCTGACCACCGATAATGGTCGCTTCGGTGGCTTTGATCGAATAGACGATGCCATCACCTACGAAACGTTTGGAGAGGATGGCGTTGAAAAGCTCAGTCTCTACGTGACCAGCCGCACGGCGCTGGTGCTGGCGAAGGTGTAAACGCAACAGAAAAGCGAACGTCATTTTTTCCGCCGGTCGAAATGACGGGCTATTCGGAACTGTAAACCATTAGTGATGAGCTTATAAGGCTAGTTTTTACGTGTTTTTAGGAAAGTAAATCCGTATTTATTCCTAATGGCTGGTCTCGTAAAAAGACGCACTACCTAGGCCGGCAGCGAAGCTCAGCAGCTACCTAGGTGCCTGCAAGCAGGGTAAATACAATAGTTTACTTCCATACCACGCCATGACACTGAAACTCAAGCCACTTGATCAACAAACAATCGTTATTACCGGAGCTTCCAGCGGCATCGGTCTGGTGACTGCTCGGATGGCGGCCAAGCAAGGCGCCAAAGTAGTTGTGGCGGCCCGCAACACCGAGGCGCTCGAACAGCTAGCCCAGGAAATCCGAAATCAAGGTGGGCAGGCCCTGGCCGTCACCGCCGACGTAGGCATAGAAGAAGACGTCGCGCGTATTGCCGCTGCTGCTATTGCGGAGTTCGGCACGTTTGATACCTGGGTTAATAACGCCGGAGTATCAATTTTCGGTACCTGCGAAGAGGTGTCGATTCCGGATATGCGGCGCATGTTCGACACCGTGTACTGGGGTGTGGTGTACGGCTCGCGCATTGCCGTGCAACACTTCAAGCAGCGCAACGAGCCGGGTGCCCTCATCAACATCGGCAGCTTCTTTGGCGACCGGGCCACGCCGGTACAGTCGACGTACTCCACCGCCAAGCACGCGCTGCACGGCTGGACCAATGCGCTACGCATGGAGCTAGAAATGGAAAAGGCACCAGTCTCGGTTACGCTGATTCACCCCGGCCGCATCGATACACCTTACAACGAGCACGCGCAGAGCTACTACGAGCACCAGGTGGCGCACCGCGGCATGGTATACCCACCCGAAACCGTCGCCGAATCCATTCTGTTTGGGGCCGCGCACCCCAAGCGCGATATGTATGTGGGCTTCCAGGCCAAAGCGCTTGCAGCGGTGGGGCACCTAGCTCCCCGGCTCATGGATAAGATCATGGAGGTGCTGATTCCGCCCACACAAATTGACCCCAAACGTCCTTCGCGCAACCCCGAAACCAGCGCCCTCTACAAAGCGGGCTACGGCCTCCACGAACGCGGCTCCCACGAAGGCTGGTTCCGCTCGGGCAGCCTCTACGTGAAGGCGCAAAAACATCCCTTATTAGCCACGATGGCCGTGGTTGGCCTAGGTCTGGCTACAGGTGCGCTGCTCAAAAAGCAGTAGACCTAGGTTGAGCATCAAAGAAGAAAGGCGCTCCGGAAATCTTCCGGAGCGCCTTTCTTCTTTGATATTCGGGCAATTAGTGTTTGGCGGTGCCGCCTTCCTGATTGCTGTCTTCTTTGGTTTCACCGGCGTCATTCATGGCGCGTTTCGTGTCGTCGCTGCCGGTTTCCTGCAACGGCTGCTGGCCGGGGTGCTTCTTGATCGGAAACTCATTCTGGCCGCTGTGCGCCATGCTTACGCGCTGAGCGCCGCTTGATTCTTCCGAGGTGGGGGCTGCATTTTCGTTGTTCATAGCAGTAGTGGTAAAGGAGAGCTAGGTGGAAAAAGTGACAAAAGCAGCGCGTAGCAAAATCTGACTTATATGAGCTGCGCAGCACCCATTTTACGACCCGGTTCGGGTAGTTGTGGCTGTGCGCGGCTCGGTAAAAAGCTCTCATCCGAATGGTTGAGCTTAATTTTCCTGTCGCTGCTGTAATGCGTTTTACGAAAATGCGGGTTAAAGCGACTGACGTAAAGCCGGACTTTTTTCCTGATGCCTTCAATTTTACAGCCACTGCCGAGCTTTATTTTGTTCTATTTGCCTGGCTTTGAGAAAATTAAAGAAAGAGGATGATTTTGGCTGCTGAGCTGAAAAATCATCCTTGTGCGCTTGCGGAAGTGACCCGAGTTGTTTTGGAAGGTTGCATTCTCCTGTCGACCTAGGTTTTCCAAGCGCCCGCGAGCAATGAGCGGGCATGTGCGCGTTTGGGCCACCACGAAAGCCGCGTTGCTACTCGGTAGCAGGTGCGTTGCCTTACTCCGCGCCGGATACAGATAAAGCAAGTGTACCTGCCTGCTTGTCCAAATCAATCTTGGTTAAGAAAAACTTTGCATACCATATCCGGCTGTTGACTTACCATAAACCGGCGTTGACTGCTCTATTACTATTGGCTACCTGCCTGATCTGCATATTTCTACTGTGAAAACAGTAGGCGCTCTGCACTTTCTCCTGATCTGAGAGCCTGCCGGGTTTCCGGCCAACTGTAAGCATGCCTTGCCACTGCTTCATCCTGACGCAATTCATTTCTTTATTCTATTACTTCTTATGGAGCCATTCATTGGGGAGATTCGGCTGTTCAGCTTGAGCTTCGCACCACACGGCTGGGCTTTTTGCCAGGGTCAAACGCTGCTTATCGCGCAGAATACTGCACTGTTTTCTTTGCTGGGCACCACCTACGGAGGCAACGGCACCAGCACGTTTCAACTGCCCGACTTACGGGGGCGGGCAGTTGTCGGGGTGGGGCAAGGCGCTGGCTTGAGCCAGTACGCGCCGGGTGAAGTCGCCGGTGCGGAAGCTGTTACCCTGGACGCTACGCAGCTGCCTGCCCATACGCATGGGGTCACCGCCACCATGCCGGTGAGCACCAGCGCCGGCTCGACCTTCAACCCGGCGAGCGGCTACTACGCCAGCGCCGGCGTGGAGCAGTACGGTGCTGCGGCAAACACGGCCACGATGGCCAGCAACCTGCTCAGCGGCACAACAGTGACTGCCGGGGGCGACCAGCCCCACGAGAACCGCATGCCTTTTCTGGTGCTGAACTATGCTATTGCCCTGGGAGGCGTTTTTCCCCAACGACCCTAGCTATAACGGTATTTGTCAGACTTCAATTTGCTTCTATGTCAACTCCTTATCTAGGCGAGATTCGCACTATTGGTTTCTCCTTTGCGCCGGTAGGCTGGGCTTTCTGCAACGGCCAAACGCTTTCTATTGCTGATAACGAAACCCTTTTCTCCCTGCTGGGCACTACCTACGGCGGCGACGGCCAAACCAATTTCAACCTGCCGAACCTGCAAAGCCGTGTGGTGGTGGGTACGGGCACGGGGAGCGGGCTTTCGGCCTACAACCCAGGACAGCAGGCCGGCACCGAAGCGGTGTCCCTGAACACCAGCCACCTAGCGCCTCACCAGCACGGCTTCGTCACGACGCTGAACGCAACCACGGGCGGCACCCCACAAAATGAGCCGAGCGGTGCTTACCCCGGCACTGCCAGGGAGGCACTCTACGCCGTAGTGCCCACGGCCGGCGCATACCTAGGTGCCGACGCTATTCAGGGCAGCGCGCAGCCAGTAGGGGGCAATCAGCCACACAGCAACCTTCAGCCCGTGCTGGCCTTGAACTACATCATCTGCACGGATGGCCTGTTCCCGCCTCATCAATAGCTAAGGTCTTAGTCTACTATACTTTCTTCTTTGATCATGGACGAACCATATATCGGCGAGCTGCGCGTGATTGCTGGCACTTATGCCCCGAAAGGCTGGGCTTTTTGCAACGGACAAACGCTGGCTATCAACCAAAACCAGGCTCTGTTCTCCCTGCTGGGCACCACCTACGGCGGCGACGGGCGAACCAACTTCAACCTGCCCAACCTGCAATCGAGGGTGCCGGTAAGTGCGGGGCAGGGAGCCGGGCTTTCGGCCTACACGCTTGGGCAAACCGGCGGCACCGAAGGCGTGAGGCTGTCGGTGGCGCAGATACCTAGCCACGCGCATCCTTTCAGCGGTACCATGCTGGTGGCTTCCGGCCCCGAGGAGGTGAGCCCGCTGGGGATGGTGCCGGCCCCCGGCAGCATGTTGCAGTATAGCGCCGGTCCGCCCAACGTGCAGATGGCGCCCAATGCCATTCAGGGCGTTACTACCTCCATCGGCCAGGGCATGCCCCACGAAAACCGCTCCCCCCTGATGGCAATGAACTATGTCATTGCCGTGCAAGGGGTTTTCCCCACGCGCGACTAGCCTGGCGCAGTTGTTTGCACTACTGACAACTGCTTTTGGGCAGCGCCTACGGAGAGTAGCGCTGCTCTCTTTTGAGCTGCCATCCCACCATCTAACCATTAGACACTATGAGGCAACGACTTCTACTTATTTTTCTTGGCCTGTTGCTAGCCTTGGGCGCACGGGCCCAAACCATTCTTCAGCAGGAGTCCTTCGAGACGGATGGCGAAGGAACCCGCTACGTATCCAACGCGCTGCTGCAGGGGACTGCCACGGTAGGCGTTAACCCGCCCAACCAGTACTTCCAACGCGCAACGGCCCCGTCGACTACGTCGCCGCCCAACACCATTCCGACGACTATATGGCCTCTCAACCCGGTAAGCGGCGGGGCGCTCACCGGCTCCTACTACTGGGCGGGCGAAGCCGTGCGGGGTTCCGCCTCACGGTTTGACCGGCTGCCGGGCGTGGTCACGCTGAACCCTGTGGCGGTGGCAGGCTACGGCAGCCTGAAAGTGACGGTGGCTTTCCTGGATGCCCGCAACTCGGGGGGGAACTGGGAAAACAACGATACGCTCAAGGTGCAGGTGCGCTTCAACAACGCGGGAGCCTGGACGACCATCGGGCAATTCGTGGGTGATAATCCTAGCCCCGGCTCGGGTGGGCACCTGCGCCAGGACACGAACCTGGATGGTAAGTCGTACGACGCGGCCGATGCCAGCTCGCCCTACCTGACCACGACCATGACCGATTATACGTTCAACGTGACCGGCAGCGGCTCGACGATGCAGACGCGGGTGGTGGCCTCGGAGGAAGGCCTCAGCGAGGAATTTGCCTTCGATAATATTCGGGTGAGCGGCGCGATGAGCAACAACGCCGTGCCGGTGCTGGCCAACATTGAAACGACCCCGCTTACTTACGTTGAAGGCGCCCCGGCCACGATTGTAACCAATACGTTAACGATAAGCGACGCCGACAGCCCCAACCTGAGCAGTGCGTCGGTGCGGATTACCGCTAATTTCAACAACACGGAAGACGTGCTTTCCTTCACGCCTGGCAGTGGCATTTCGGGCGTGTATACCGTGGCTACCGGGGTGCTGACGCTGACGGGCACGGCCTCGGTAGCGGCCTACCAGGCGGCTCTGCGTTCGGTGAAGTACCAGAACACGGATGGCGTTGACGCCTCTCCGCTCACCCGGCAAATCACGTTTTCTGTGACGGATAACGCTACTCCACCTGCTACCAGCGCGTCGGTGGCGCGGGCCGTAACCGTAACGGCCCGCCTCAACACTGCCGTTGCGCTGCCCTACACAGAAGACTTTACCTCCGATGGCGAGGGCACGCGCTACCTGTCCAATCACTACGTGGCTACCAACGGCTCGGCCTTCACGCGCACCAATAATCCGTCTTTCAACCAGACCTACAGTCCCATAACGTACGCCACGTTCACCAACATCAGCAACGGCTACTACTGGTTCAGCAGCGTGGTGAACAACACGACGAACCCGGACTCCAGGCGCATCGGCTACTTCCAGACCCAGCAGGTGAATGCCACCAACTACAGCAATCTGCATTTTCAGATCCGGTTGGGCGCATCGTTCGGGCAATGGGACGCCGCCGACTACGTGAAGCTGTACTACCGCGTGGGTGGTGAAGGCGGCAGCTGGGTGGTTTTTGGCTCGTTCCGCGGCGATGTCAGCGGGGTGAACAACAACGGGCAGCTTCGGCAGGATGTCAACCCAACCAACCCCAGCAGCCTGCCCACAGGCACTGCTCTCACGCCGGCCCTGGCCAACTTCGACTTTGCCCTGCCGGCCGCCGTCAACAACGCCTTGGTGGACTTCAAGCTGGAAGTGAACAGCAACGAGAGCTACGAGGAGTTTGCCTACGATCTGATTCAGGTGACGGGTTCGGTGAATAACCCGCCCACGAACATCACACTGAGCAGCAGCATCGTAGCTGAGAATCAGCCGAGCGGTACGGTAGTAGGCACCCTCAGCAGCACTGATCCCGACGTGCCGTCCCAGACCTTCACCTACGCGCTGGTGAGTGGCACCGGCAGCACCGACAATGCCGTGTTCAGCATCGTCGGCGACCGGCTGCGCACGGCGGCGGTGTTCGACTTTGAAGCGAAAAGCAGCTATTCTATTCGGGTGCGCACCACTGACAGTGGCTCGCCTGCCGCCAGCTTTGATAAGGTGTTCGCCATCACCCTGACGAACGTAAACGAGCTGACGGCCAGCATTTCCAGCCAGACGAATGTGAGCTGCAACGGCGCCGCCGACGGCAAAGCAACCGTGACGGCCGCGGGCGAACCTAGCCCTTACACCTACAGCTGGCGCAACACGACAACTAATACGCCCTTGGATCAAACCACGGCTACGGTCACGGGCCTCGCGCCCGGCAGCTACAGCGTGACCGTAGCCGCCGCCAATAGCTTCACGGTTACTACGACGCTCACCATCACCCAGCCCGACCCCCTGGCTACTACTGGCACGCAGAGCAACGTCACGACCCCTGGTGGCAGCGACGGCACGGCGTCCGTTGCGGTGACCGGCGGCACAGCGCCGTACACCTACAGTTGGCGCAACACCACTACCAGCACGAACCTAGCTCAGACGACCGCCACCGTTACGGGCCTCACGGCGGGCAGCTATACCGTCACTGTTGCCGATGCCAGCGGCTGCACCACCACGCGCAGCTACTCCATCACGCAGCCCGATTGCCCTGCTGTCGTGTTCACGCCGGCCACGGGTACGGCGCTGCCCGCCGCAACTACGGGCACGGCGTACTCGCAAACAATTAGCACCGCGCCAGGCGGTTACACTTACTCGGCTACGGGTTTGCCTGCCGGGCTTGCTATTGATCCTGGCTCAGGTGTCATCGGCGGAACCCCGACGGCGGCAGCCACCAACGCCGCTATAGTCGTTACCGCGACCAAGGGCATTTGCACCGCCATAGCCAGCTACACGCTGACCGTGAACCTAGCTTGCCCCGCTGTCGTGTTCACGCCTGCCACAGGCAGCGCTTTGCCGGCGGCAAGAGTAGGAGTACCGTATAACCAGACGATCAGCACGACGCTTACGGGCTACGCCTACGCCGCCACAGGTCTGCCCGACGGGCTAACTATTGATCCTAGTTCGGGCATTATCTCCGGAAGGCCAACAGCCGTAGCTACCAACGCCGCCGTGACCATCGCCGCCACCAAAGGCATCTGCACCGCCACAGCTAACTACACCCTGACGGTTACGCCAGCCAGTAACCTGCGTGTGCCCGAGAACCCCACGGGCACGGTAGCTGGCCTCAACTACAAGTACTATGAAGGTTTCTGGAATGCGTTGCCCAACTTCAGCACGCTCACCCCGCTGAAAAATGGTACGGTGGCTACGCCAGACCTGTCGGTGGCGCTACGTGAGGATGGTTTTGCCTTCCTGTTTACGGGCTACGTGACCGTGCCCACCGACGGCCAGTATACCTTCTCGACCGTTTCCGACGACGGCTCTACGCTCTACATTGGCTCGACGCTAGTGGTCGATAATGACGGCTTGCACGGCGGGCGAGAAGCGGCAGGCACTATTGGCTTGCAGGCGGGTACGCACGCCTTCACCGTAGCATTCTTTGAGAATGACGCCAACCAGATCTTGCAGGTAAGCTACGCCGGACCTAGCCTAGCAAAACAACTTATTCCGGCTGCCGCCTACAAGCGCGTGGCCAACACCACCAACCAGGCGCCGGTGGCTAATGCGGGCGCCAACCAAAGCGTGACACTGCCAGCCAACTCCGTGACCTTGAACGGCACCGCTTCCATCGATGTCGATGGTACCATTGTCTCTTATTTGTGGAGCCAAGTGAGCGGACCTAACCCAGCTAGTTTTAGCAGCACAAGTACGCCCACACCTGCCGTGAGCGGCTTAGTGGCTGGCACCTACGTCTTCAGCCTCGTCGTAACAGACAACCTAGGTTTGATGAGCAGCCCGGCTCAGGTGAGCGTCACCGTGAACCCAAGCGGCACATTGCGCACCCCCGAAAACCCGGCCAACACCGTAGCCGGCCTTGACTACAAGTACTACGAAGGGTTCTGGGAGGTGCTACCCAGCTTCAGCACGCTTACGCCGCTGAAGAGTGGCTCGACTACCGCATTGGATCTGAGTGCCCGGCAGCGTGATTATGGCTATGCCTTCCAATACACCGGCTTCGTGACGGTACCAACGGATGGCCAGTACACCTTCTACACTAGCTCCGATGACGGTTCGCAGCTCTACATTGGCTCGACGCTGGTGGTGAATAATGACGGCTCGCATGGCACCCTCGAAGCCAACGGGACCATTGGCCTACGAGCCGGTACGCACGCCTTCACGGTCACTTACTTTCAGAACGGCGGTGGCCAAGAACTGACCGTTTCCTACCAAGGACCTAGCCTCGCTAAACAGGTAGTGCCAGCCTCGGCCCTACGACGAGTGGCTCAAAGCAGCAACCAATTGCCGGTAGCGAATGCTGGCTTAAATCAAAGTATTATGCTCCCCATCAATAGCACGCAGCTGAGCGGCACCGGCATCGATACCGACGGTACCATCACGGGCTACACCTGGAGCCAGCTCAGCGGACCTACGACGGCTGGCTTCAGCAGCACAACCGTCTCTAACCCCACCGTGAGAGGCTTAGCAGTTGGTAGCTATGTGTTTGGCTTAGTCGTGACCGACAACCTAGGTGCCAACAGCCTGCTTAGTCAGGTAACAGTAATGGTAAATGCCAACAATAACCTGCGTGTGCCTGAGAACCCCACGGGCACCGTAGCCGGCCTTGACTACAAATACTACGAAGGCTTCTGGAATGCGCTACCTAGCTTTGATTCCTTGACACCGATCAAAACCGGTACAGTAGCAACGCCCGACGTATCGGTGGCGCTACGCAACTACGGCTATGCCGTGCAGTACACCGGCTACGTGACGGTGCCAACAGATGGGCAGTATACCTTCTCCACCATCTCCGACGACGGCTCCCGCCTCTACATCGGTTCCACGCTGGTGGTCGACAATGACGGCTTACACGGCAGACAGGAGCAACAGAATACGATTGGCCTGCGAGCCGGTACGCACGCCTTCACGGTCACCTACTTTCAGAACGGCGGTGAGCAGGTATTCTCTGTCAGCTACCAGGGACCTAGCCTCAGCAAACAGCTTATCCCAGCGTCGGCACTGCGGCGGGTAGTTCCTAGCACTGCCACCGCCGCCGCGGTGCTACGGCAGACTGTCAGCTCAGAAAAAATGGCTGGTACGCTGTTGGAGGTTTACCCCAACCCACTGACGGAAAATGGTACGCTTCATTTCCGTACGCAGCAAGGCGGTAAAACGCAGATCTACCTCTACAATGAGTTAGGACAGCTGATGACAACACTCTACAACACAGAAGCAGTTGGCAAACAGGAATACTACCTCCCGCTAGCTGATAGGAATATACCTGCTGGCGTGTACTTGGTACGTTTAGTCAGCAACGGCAAAGTTGAAAACCGGCGCATCACCATCACGCGGTAAGCAAACAGGTAGTTTGCTGGTTCTTTATTGCTAGCATGCGAATAATCTACCGCCGGGGCTGAACGCTTGTATTACCTATTAAAACGGCCCTGCAAACCTAGGTTCGCAGGGCCGTTTTTGTTTAATAACTCGGTAGGCGCTCTTCGCTAGCCTGGAGTGTGTACTTAGAGGCATATAAAAGCCACAGGCTCGTGCATTCCTGACTGGAACGCCCGAGCCCGCAGTAATTTACTCTGTAGCGAAAACTAGCGCTGGTTACGAATGGTAAAGCTGTCGAAGGCTACCGTAATATCCTCCGGCCCTTGCGCCAGCAGACCCACCCGGATACCCCGGTCCCAAGGTGGAAGGTATGTGCCATTCACGGCGAAGGTGTCCATCGGCATCGCTTCCCAGGTAACACCATTTGTGCTATAGGAGAAGCGGTAGCGCTGTCCGCCCCAGGCTTCTACGCGCAAACCTAGGTTCCGGGAAAGCTCGACACTTACCTCCGTCAGGCATTGGGTTTTGCCTTTCTTCACGTACCAGAGTTGCAGCTTGCCGTCGCCAGCCATAAGGGCCAGGGCATTATCCGGGTCACCAACTGCGGTCAGGCCAGCAAACGTACCAGCGGGTAGCGCGGCCGCATTAAGCGAAGTAGTCGCTTTATAGGTAGCAGCATACGTGCGCTGGGCTACCAGCGAGCCAAGTTGCTCGGGGCAGGCGTTCAGCAGCAGTTGGCCGTCGCTCACACCCACCACCGGCCGCTTGCCGATGGGCCAGTGCCAGGTGCCAGCCAACTGGTTGCCAGCGAAGTGATCAGTCAAGTTCATCATCCCTACGTTGTGTAGAGGAGCCGCCTGCGGGCTGTTGCCTTCAAACTCAGGCCAGCCTTCTTCGTTCCAGGTGAACTCGCTGAGAATACCTTGGCGACCCACAAACTCGTGGCTGCTAGCATGATACGCGTGGTGCAACAGGAACCAGCGGCCTTCATACTCGGCTACCGTGCCGTGACCGGGGCAGCTCCAGGTTTTGTTTTTCTTCAGAATAGGGTTCTGCGGGCACTTCTCCCACGGACCTAGCAGGCTCTGAGCGCGCGCCACGCCGGTAGCATAGGTGCAGCCGCTACCGCAGCAGCCGTTGCCGGCGTAGAACATGTAGAAATAACCACCGTGCTCCACAAAAGCTGAGCCTTCTACCAGGTTGCCCTCCCAAGGCGCATCGTTGCGGAACAGCTCATGCTTTTTGCCGATCAGCTTGGTGCGCTGCTCGTTCATGCGCTGTGCCCAGATGGGAGTCGGCTTGCCGTAAGCATTGCCGTCTTCTTTCCACACCAGGTACAACACGCCGTTCTCGTCGCGGAGCGGGAAGCCGTCGATGGAGCCGCGGCGCTGACCTACCAGCGGGCCGTGGTCTACGTACGGGCCAGCCGGATCGTCGGCGCTGGCAATAGCTACGCACAATGGGCCGCCCTTTTTACGGGCGGTGTAGCAGATGTAGGTTTTGCCGTCTTCGTGGCTAATCTCGGGCGCCCAGAAGCTAGCTTCGGCCCACTCCGGCTTGTCCATGAATACGTGGCTCACCAGTTCCCAATCAACCAGGTTGGTCGATTTGAACAGGGGAAAAACCGGACCCCATTCGGCCGAAGTGGCACTGGCCCAGTAAGTATCACCAATTTTTGTAATCGTAGGATCGGGGAAGTCGCCGGGCAGAACCACGTTGGCATACGTAGTTCTGGGCTTAGCGCTGACGGGTGGGGCCACGCTAACTACGGCAGAAGAATCGATAGGCGCTTGCCCTTGGCATTCCGAAGAGAGATCAAACAGAGCCGGTGCGAAGGCAGCTCCTGCTTCCAAATCAAAAGACACGGTAGGTAAGTGAAAAAGGGGGTGGAACGAGCGATTTACGAGAAAGCCTAAAAGACTGGCACATGATCGAGTGTGCGCCGACACCAGTTGCAGAATATGACCTAGGTTATGTAAATGGCTAAGCAGCACCACCTAAGCGGCAATGCGAAAAACCGGAATACATGCCGGGAGCCTGATTCGAAACGTGGGAAGGGGGAGGGAGCGAGAAGAACGTACGCTTCCGGCTTTTCTTGTGTGCCGGAAGACTGCTTAGTCAGTTGGTGGTCTAAAGTGTACTTTTCTGCTAAGCGTAAACTCTTAATATCAAAGCTCGTACCAGCTTGCAACTCGCTCAGTGTAAGTACAAACTTTTGTGTTAATAAATTTGAAACGGCCTATTCCTGCAACCAGCAACTGATTTGCGGTGGAAGAAAGAGTTGCAATAACCGCCGCAAATTCAGAAACGTTTTGTATAAATTAAAGAATATATGAAAAATAATAATGTATTTTTCTCCTTTTCTTCCGGCTGCGGCGGGTACCTGGCGGCGGCAGCAGCGGGTCGCAAAGCTTGAGCTATTGAGTGAAAATCCAACTCCTGATTCTGGTATATGTAAGCTAGGTTCTTCGAAGTAGCTTTTGTACTTAGATGATGCTATTGGATAACTGCTTTATGATCAGTGCCAAAGGTGTTATTTCTTTCGGCAGCAACTAGCAAGAGCCCCGGGGTGGCAGAGAAGGCACGGAGTCGCTACTAGAGTTACAAACCTAGGTTGTAGGCAGCCGCTGGCCTGACCTGCACACCACGCCTAACAAGAAACAGCCACTCAGAAGACCTGAGTGGCTGTGAGAGATCGGGCGGCTAAAACTCAAAAGCTAGCTCAGCTTTTTGCCGGCTTTTATCAGCTCAATAGCTTCGCGGAGGCGCTTCTGGCGGGTTTCCGGCTTTTTCGTTCGCTCAATCCACCGCGCGTATTCTTTGCGATGCGTGTAGGCTAGCTTCTCGAAGGCGGGGCGCAGGCCGTTGCTTTCCAGGGCACGCGCCAGATCATCGGGTATTTCGACAGCGCGTTCTTCGGTATCGGGTGCCAGCACCACATGCACCGTGGCGCCCCATGTCTTGTCAATGGCGTTGCGAATCTCTTTGCGAACCACCATGATGTGCTCGCCCTCAGGGGTTGTGGCCAGCGTCAGGCGAAATGGGAACCCGTCGATAGTGCCGCGCACGTGCAGCTGGCCTTCAGTACCGAACACCTCGGGCACGTTGAACGGGATGGTAACGAAAACGCCGCCATCGGTGCCATGTAGCTCCAGTTCAGCATCAAAGGACTGCTCAGTAGTAGTAGTATCACTCATCAAGTAAGGAGAAAGATAAAGTTAGGAAGCTAGGCTTAGCGGGCGTACCGCATCCAGCAGGGCTTCCTCATCAAAGGCGGATACAACGCGCACCTGCTCGGCCGAAAGATCATATTCCTCAACGAGGCGCTTTGCCACGACTTCCGAATCGGCCAGCACGAGGTCGGCGCGGCGCAGCGCCAGACGCTCCAGTTCCAGGCCCCAGCCGCGGTCGGCGGGCGTGTTGCGGTCGGCGGCCAGGGAATGTACGTGCAACACAAGTGGCCGGCCCGTGGCTTGGCGAATTTCGAGAGCAGCCAGCCACACGGGCCAATCCATGGCATAGATAACGGCAAACTGCTCCGCCAGCGCCAGCCGCGTCGCAAAGCGCGCATACTGAATGACGCGGAAGTTAAGGTTGGCGCTGTCGGCGGGGCTGGTGCGCAGGGTGCCCAGAGCTTCGGTCAGCGTTGCGCGGTCGTGCGAAAGCATCAGCGGCGTGAAAGGCTCGGCTGAGTCTTGCCCATCCGGCGACGCAGCCGGGGCGAATTCTTCTAAATCCTCTGCTTCGTCGGAGCTAGGTTCTGCTGCTTCAGCGGCAAAAGCATCGCGGTTCAGCAAGCCGCCGTCGGCCGGTTTATCGCCCTGGGCTGCGGCCTGCGCCTCGGCAGTAGCTTCTGGGCTGGCACCTGCGTAAGGAGCAGCAGGCGCTTCCCAGGCACCCGCAGGCCGGTTGACGGAGGAGCCAGCCGCCGTTTCCAGATCCGTCAGCGAAAGGTCTCCGAGGCCCGTGATATGAGCATGCGGCACTTTCTCGGCCGATGAAGTAGGCAGGTGCGGCAGGATAACCGACAGCGTCGTCTGGGGCGATAAGGCCCGCGCCAGCTCGAGGGCGGCAGGTTGTGGCGTCCCGGACTGCGGGGTGTCATCCCAGCCTAGCAATAGCAGCGTAAAGTTTTGAGAATTCATGAAAGCGGAACTGGCAAAAAATATAGGATAGGTTGAATGCTTATCAGGAAGCCATTGGCCCAGCTTTTGGGTAAGGCAGGTTTAAGGTAAGGCAAAAATCGCGGCAATCATTTTTAACCTTGTGAACTTAACTGTACGTATCCGGTTGAGCTAGAATTTATTCTCACTCTTTCTCCCCCTCTCAGACAAAAGTACCAGCTGCTTATGATTCAGGAAAATAATTACATGATCAATGATCTGGCCGAGCGCGCCAAACAGGAATCTTTTCCTGGACAGGTCGTGCGAAGCGAGCAGCAAGGTCATGACTTTCTCTTTACCTGCGAAAATAGTGTACAACTACAACTGCAAGTAATTACCGATAAGATTCTGCGTTTCCGCTACGCAACTGAGGTGGGTTTCGCCCCCGATTTCAGCTACGCCATTCCGGACGACCAACCTAGGCAGGCGCCGCAGTTTCTGGAGTTTCGTGAGAAGCCGGACCACTATCGCATCACCACCGACCGCCTGATCTGCACCGTTGCGAAGGCTGATTTGCACGTGCGCATCCTCGACCGCTCGGGCACGGTGCTCAGCGAAGATGATAAAGGCTTCCACTGGCAGCACAACGACGACACCGGCAACGACATCGTGAAGATGAGCAAGCAGGTGCAGAGCGGCGTCTGCTACTACGGCCTCGGCGACAAGCCCGAAAACATGAACCTGCGCGGCAAGCGTTTCGTGAACTGGGGCTCCGATACGTATGGCTACGTGAAAGGCTCCGACCCGCTCTACAAGAACATTCCGTTTTACCTGGAGCTGCACCAGAAGATTGCCCACGGCATTTTCTTCGACAACACCTTTAAGGCCTTCTTCGACTTTGCCGCCGAGCGCGCCGACACGACCAGCTTCTGGGCCGAAGGTGGGGAGATGAACTATTATTTCATCTACGGCCCCACGCTCACGGAAGTGACCGAGGAATACACGCGCCTGACGTGCCCACCCGAACTGCCGCCGCTGTGGGCCCTAGGTTACCACCAGTGCAAGTGGAGCTACTACCCGGAAAGCAACCTGAAGGAAATTGCGGCCGGCTTCCGCGAGCGGCAGATTCCGTGCGATGCCCTGTACCTGGACATCGACTATATGGATGGCTACCGGTGCTTTACCTGGAGCCCCACGCACTTCCCAGAGCCCAAGCGCATGATCAAGGAGCTAGCTTCGGATGGCTTCAAGCTGGTAGTGATCATCGACCCCGGTATCAAGATTGACCCCGAATACCCGGTGTACACTGAAGCGCTGGCGCAGGATTTCTTCTGCCGCCGCGCCGATGGGCCGCTGATGCGCGGCTCGGTGTGGCCCGGCCTGTGCAACTTTCCCGACTTCACCAAGGCCGACGTGCGCGAGTGGTGGTCGGGGCTGTTTAAAGGTCTGATTCAGGAAGATGGCGTGCGCGGGGTGTGGAACGACATGAACGAACCCGCTGTGTTCGAGAAAGGCACCTTCCCCGACGACGTGCGCTTCCACTACGATGGTCATTCCGGTTCGCACCGGAAGGCACACAATATCTATGGGATGCAGATGGCGCGGGCCACGGCAGCGGGCGTGAAGCGCTTCTCGTATCCGAACCGGCCTTTCACCATCACGCGCAGCACCTACTCGGGTGGGCAGCGCTACTCCTCGGCCTGGACCGGCGACAATATTGCTTCCTGGGAACACCTGTGGCTAGCCAACATTCAGTGCCAGCGCCTGAGCATTTCGGGGTTCTCGTTTGTGGGCTCCGACGTGGGCGGCTTTGTGGAAACGCCGGATGGCGAGCTGTACGTGCGCTGGGTGGCGCTGGCGGCTTTCCACCCGTTCTTTCGCACGCACAGCTCCGGCGACCACGGCGACCAGGAGCCCTGGTCGTTTGGGGAGCAATACATGGTGTTGGCGCGGCACTTCATTTCGCTGCGCTACCGGCTGTTGCCGTACATGTACACCACGTTCTGGCAGTATGCAACGAAGGGCACGCCCATGTTGCGCCCCCTCGCTTTCCTCGACCAGAACGACACGGATACCTACCTGCGGATGGCCGAGTTTGCCCTCGGCGACCACTTGCTGGTGTGCCCCATTACCACGCCCGGCGTAGATGGTCGCTGGATGTATCTGCCGAAGGGGCAGTGGTATTACTACTGGACTAACGAGGAGAAATCGGGTGGGGCAGAGGTGTGGGCCAGCGCCAACCTCGACCGGATTCCGCTATTCGTGCGGGCCGGCGCCGTTATTCCGTTCTACCCGCTGATGCAGTACGTGGGCGAGAAAGTGGTGGAAGAGCTGACCTTGCACGTATATTATAAAGACGGTAAAGAAGCCAGCGTCCTCTACGACGACGGCGGCGAAGGCTACGGCTACCAGGAGGGGCAGAGCACCACGCGCCGCTTCACGGTGGCGGGCACCGCTACCAGCCTCTCGCTCAAGCAGGAAATTGAAGGCGACTACCAACCTAGCTTTACCACCTACCGGGTCGTGCTGCACGGCTTGCCTTTCGACCTCACCGATGTGGCAGCTGACGGCGTCGCCGTTGAAGCTGATGAGCACATCACCGACACCGGCCTCACGCTGCCGAGTGTGGTGGTGAATGCTGGCTTCGGCGAAGTAGTAGTGAAGGGTAAAGCGGCCGCTGTACCGGCTACCTAGGTTCTTCCCGCGAAAGTCACACTGTCATTCCGAGCAGCGCGAGGAATCTGGCATTTTATAAGAACGGTCATTTCGACCAGCGGGAGAAATCTCGCGTGCAATGCTAACTCGAATCGTCAGGGTTTGCGACTGTAACATCATCGAACGTCATTCCGACCAGCGGGAGGAATGACGTTCGATGATGGCGCGCTGATAATCGACTAAAAGCAAAGAGGCCCGCAGACGTAGTCTGCGGGCCTCTTTGCTTACTCCAAACCTAGGCTATACGCCCTGAAAACCAGATGCCTGGCGCAAGGTGCGCTCGTTGCCGGACGCGGGGTCGGTGTAGCTCCGGTCGCCGACTTCGATGGAGAGCTGCTTGCCCAGCAGCTGCTTGGTATCGAGGTCTTTGCCGGCTTCGGGTTCGATGCCGACGGCTTCGTACAGACCTAAGATAATCGGCAGCCCGGCCGGCGAGTTGTAGAAGCGCTGGCTCACAAAGCCATCCTCGTTCTCGAACCGGACGGCGAAGAACGGCACATTCTGGTGCTCGCTCGTGCCTTCCTCAATGTCCGTGATTTCGACCGTGTGGCGGCCGTCGGGCAGAAATGGTTTATCCTGGCCTTTTTCAACTTGTATTTTCATAGCAATTCGATACGTGTTTACGAATTGCTAACGCAATGGCCTAGGTTACGGTTGACCTAGGTCTGTATTCAGCAAAAACGGCTGACATTCCGAGCGGGGCGAGGAATCTGAGTTGACGAACCTAGGTAGATAACCCAGATTCCTCGCCCCGCTCGGAATGTCAGCCGTTTAACGACTTCGACCTAGCTTACTGCACTTGCAGCTTGCGCACCACTACGCCCTCGGGCGTGTCGAGGCGGAGCAGGTACACGCCGGCCGGACGCCCGCGCAAATCGAGTTGACGGCCATTGGCTGCGCTGGCCGGGGCGGCAGCTTGCCGCACTACCACTTTGCCTAAGGCATCGGTCACGCTCAGCGGGGCCGTGGCTACGCCGGGGTTTTGCAGCGAAGCCAGCGAGAACAGCCCGTTGGTGCTAGGGTTGGGGTAAACCGATAACGAGCCAGCTACGGTAGGGTTAGCCGTGGCCGTGATGGTAGAAAACGAAATATCGTCGATGGCCATGGCCGCGCCGCTGGAAAACACCTGGTTGCCGCCGATGCTGAAGCCCATGCGAATAGAGTCGGGGGCCACCTCCGAGGTGTACGTAATCGGCAGGGTGAACCGGGTGTATTCCGTGGTCGAGGAGGTTAATGGCATTGTGGTGGTGCCGCCGCCAACGGTAAATCCTCCATTTTTCAAGTTGCCTTTGGTCAGGATTACGGCAACATTAGCCTGATCCGTGGGAGCACCGGCGAATACATACCAGAAGTTCAGCTGCGTAGGACGGCCGGTGAAAGGCACGCCCCGCGACCGGGTAATATCAGCAAGAGATGCTGGGTTCGCTAGATCTTCTATACTAACGCGAAAACGGTCACCCAGCAATAAAATGGCAGGAACAGGCCTGCTTCCAAATCCTACAACCGTAATGTTCTTGGGTGTAAGGAGTGCCGCGGACGGACCACTGTGTGTTTCAGAAACTTTTTCGATAAGACGTGTAGCTCTAGGAGTGAGAAAATCACCTAGTAGTTGATACAGAATGTCATCCGAAGTAAGCCAGCCTTGAGGCCGCTCATTGCTTAAGGGACGGTTTTCCCAGTTATCAAAGCTGGCGTTAGGCACCGTGTTTTGGGCGGTGGCAGCACCGGCCCACAGCAGGCCTGCCGCACAGAAAAAAGCGCGTAATTGGTTTTTCATAGAAGGAGATGCGAAAGGGTAGGAGAAAGGCGTAGCGGATGAGTGCAGCACCGCGCCCGTAAATATAGACGTACTGTATTAACAGAAGATGGGTTTGAATTTTATTTGTATATAAACAGCAGGAATTGGTATGTAAAAAGGGGAATAAGCGTGCTGAACTAGCTATATCAAGCGGCAGCTTTCCGGGGGAGTAGCCACCCCACCACGAAACCCGTGAGCAGGCCACCTAGGTGCGCGGCATTGTCCGTATTGCCGGCGCCTTCGAGGCCGGCGAGCAGGCTGGTGAGCATCAGGTAGAGCAAGAGGCCAAATAGCGGGCGGCGCTGCTGATGGCTTACGCCGCTATTTTTGGCCAGACTGAGGGCGAGCAACAAGCCATAAAGCCCGAAAATAGCCCCCGAGGCGCCCACCGAATTAACCCCGCCTGGCATGTGCCACCACAAGCTAGCCAAGCTACCGCCCACGCCGCTAAGCAGATAGCCCAACAGAAACCGCCCCCGACCTAGCAGCGGCTCGGCCAGCAAACCTAGCACCACCAGCGTGCCCGCGTTGAGCAGCAAATGCGCCGGGCCGCCATGCAGAAAACAGCAGGTAAGCAGCCGCCAGGGCTGCCCGTGTAGCGTAAGCGGCGAAAAATTAGACCCCCACGCCACCAGATCAGCGGAGCGCGGCACCAGCAGATTCACACCCTTGAGCCCCATAAGCAAGTAGATCAGCAGGTTGAGGTCGAGCAGGAGGGAGGTGACCAGGTGGGAGCCGGTGGGCCAGAACAGGGTGCGGAGCAGGTCGCGCGCATCGTGGAGCCCGCCGCGACCTAGGTTTTCCGGTGTCGGTGCCGGTGCGGGAGCGGCGGGCAGCTCCGCCGGAATCAGTTCGCGGCGTTGCAGCTCGCGCACGGCGGCCTGCACCAGCGGTGCCGGGTAGCGGCGGGCGTTCTGCGTGAGGTAGAGCAGCTCGGCGTTGGTTTTGCGGGCCAGCGGCTCCGATGAGGTGGTGTGTTGTTCGGGCTCCATGGCCTTAGAACAGCTAATCCGCCGGTTCGTCCTGCATCGAGCGCAGTGTGGCTTTGGTGTAAATAACCACGGCCCCGTCGTGGGCCTGCGGACCAAACTCGCGCACGGCCAGCGCGGGCTTCAGCACCACAATCCGGCCGAGCGACTCGGGCGGTAGCTGCTGCACCACCGTGGGCGGCTCGCCGGTGCCGGGGTTGCTGTGCAGCACTTCGCCGTCGAGCACGTACACCGGGTTCTGACCGGCCTGCGGCGCGGGTAACGTTGTGACCAGCTGAGCGGCAGCTTGATCTTCAGCGGCTGGCTGCTCCAGCGGCACGCTGCCCGGAACGATACGCTGGTTGGCGGGTATACCTAGCACCATTTGGCGCAGATAAAAGGCGGAGTCGCGGCTGGTTTGCATGGGCGCTATCAGCAGCGGCAGGCCCTGCGTGCTGCGAAAGGCCAGCTGATTGATGACAGCCATGCGCAAGTCGGCGGCCCGGTTCATCAAAGCTAGCTTTTGCTGCATGGCGGGCCGCAGCTTGTGGTTATAGCCGAGCACACCCGTGAAGCTGTGCCACTGCTCGGCGTTCAGCCTCAGCAAGCCGGCAAATCGGTCATCGGTCTGATTTTGAGCAGCTAGAGTATAGATATATTCTGCCTGATTTTCGGCCGTCCAGTAGCGGCGGGCCAGTAGCAGATACTTACGCGTGGCAGTCGTATCAATTCGGTCGGCGGCGGACAGCAGTACTTTTTGCTGCCGCACCTGCACGGTCGTCAGCGAGTCGAAGGAGCGGAGCGGGCGCAGCGCTACGGCTTGCAGCGTGGCCGGGAGCGGCTTCGTAGCTTTCGGCGCTGCGGGTCGCGCACCTTCGTAGGAGCGCCAGCCCAGCAGCGCCAGCAGCAGCAAACCTAGGCCAGCGGCCGGGGCCGCCCAGCGGCGCTCGGCCGGCAGCTCGGCAAATTCAGGCTCAGCTGATGGGGCAGGCGGCGCGGCTTCGGTGGGCGTATTGACGCCGCGCCGGTGCAGCTCGCGCCGGGCGGCGGCTACCACATCGGGGTGGTAAAAATCGGGGTGCTGCACCAGGTAGCGCAGCTCGGCTTCGGTTTTCTGATAGAAGAAATCGGATGGTTGGGCAGCCGAAGAGGAGGGCATAGGAAGGAAAAATTCAGCGGAGCGTAAAAAGATTGAGATAACTCCCCTAAGTTGCGCAAAAGCCGCGCAACATTCGCATAAGCACAAAACCACCTTGCCAAGGCCGCGTATATCGTGTGCTACTTCTCACCTCTTACTCCGTCAGACAGACGCTAGGACTATGGCAGAAAACAAGGAAATACCCACCGACGCCCAGGCTATTGAGCAAGAGGGCACCGCACAGCCGGATCAGCGTCAGCCGGAAGGCCGTCAGTTCCCCGACAACCATTCGGATGCGTTGCGCGGCCTCAACGCCGACGACAACTCCGGCAGCGGCGGCACCGAGGGCGGCCACGAAATCAAAGGCAAAAACGTCAGCACGAGCACCCACTACGATAAGCCCGGCAACGCCGATGAAGGCGATGTAGGGGGCAGCACCGCTTCCAGCGGAACCGGTGTTTCGGGCGGCGAATCCGGCAAAGTGTCGTTGTAACTAGTACCTTTCTGCCGCCGGCAGCAACAAGCGGCGGTTTCTTTCCTATCCACACTTTCTTCAGTTTCACTTATGGCTATCAAAACCAACAACAGCCCGGTATTCGGCGGTCAAACGGCCTTCGAGGATGATGACGATTTCACCCTAACCGCGCCGCGCGCCGCACAAGGTGGCCCGGACGACGACGATGATGACGTCGATGACGACGACGACCTGGACCTTGATGACGACGATGATCTGGACCTTGATGACGATGATGATATCGATGACGTAGACGACCTGGACGATGACGACCTGGCCGACGACGACTTCGAAGACGATGATGATGACGACCTAGCCTAGGTTTTCGCCTGATAATGTTGCGCCCGGCGAGTTAATAAGACCGCCACGGCCAGCTGGAAAACGGTAGTGCGAGGTAGTACGGAAGTTCGGGATAGGTTATCTTCCCGGCCCATGACTACTTCGCTTTCCGCGCTCCGCTGGTGGTGGCGGTCTTTGTTATTGCTGACTGGCTTGCTCAGCAGTCAGGCGGTGCTGGCTCAGTTAGGCAACCCGCTGCGCCACTTGTTGCGGGCCGATACGGCTAGGTTTGGGCGCGTGCTGCGCGACCCGGCGCGCTACCGCGTGCAGATTCTCTACACCCGCATCAACCGCGACGCGCAGAACCGGCCGCACTTTCGCACCTACCGCTACCGCGTGCGGCCCCGCGAATATTTTTACCCGGCCAGCACCATAAAGCTGCCCGCCGCCGCGCTGGCGCTGGAAAAGCTGCGGAGTTTGGCCGCGCAAGTGCCGGGCCTAGCTCCCGATTCGCCGCTGCGCATCGACTCGGCTTATGCCGGTCAGACGCGTGTTGTAGAGGATACATCGGCTGCAAATGGGCGAGCCAGCATTGCGCAGTATATCCGCAAAGTGCTGCTGGTTAGTGATAACGACGCCTTTAATCGACTTTACGAGTTCGTCGGGCGCGGACCATTGAAAGCTAGGTTGCGGGCACACGGCTACCGCAACACGCGCATTCTGCACCGCCTGTCGGTCGGCGATTCGGGGTTTCGCACGCTCCACACCAATCCATTCGTTTTTTACGCCGACTCAAGCTTGCAGCGGCCTCTTTATGTGCAGCCGGAAGGCGTGCAGCCCGCCCGCGCCATGTAAGAGTTGCCGCGCTGGGGCGAAAAGATTGGGAATAGTTACCTGGAAGGAGGGAGGCTGATCAGCAAGCCCATGGACTTCAGCCAGAAGAATTTTGCGTCGCTGCCCGACTTGCAGAACGTACTGCGCGCCATTCTCTTCCCGGAAGCTGTGCCCCAAAAGCAGCGCTTTCAACAGCTCACGGAAAAAGACTACGTCTTTCTGCGGCGCTACCTGAGCATGTTGCCCCGCGAAAGCCAACATCCGCGCTACAATGCGAAGGAATTTCCCGACAACTACGCCAAGTTTCTGCTGGCGGGTGGCCCGGCTGGTCCGCTGCCGCCGGGCGTGCGCATTTTCAACAAGATCGGGCAGGCGTATGGCTTTCTGATCGACAACGCATACATCGTGGACCTCGACCGCAACGTGGAATTTATGCTCGCCGCCGTGATTTACGTCAACGCGGATGAGGTGTTGAACGACGACCACTACGACTACGACACGGAGGGCTTCCCCTTTCTGCGCAACCTAGGTCGGGCAGTGTACCAGCATGAGCTGCAACGGCCCCGGCGCCATGTGCCCGACCTAGGTCGGTTTCGGCTGCGCTATGATGAATGACTTTTGGGCTGGCCTCCCGACGTGGCTGGGTGAGCAGGGGAGGCAGGTGGCTGCCGACCCGTTCCGGGTAGCTGAAATGGCGAACTGGTTGGCTAAGTAGGCGAGTCAGTTGACAACGGCGCTGAACCAGTTCGTTTTCGCCGCGAAGTAGTTGGCCAAAAACAGGAAGTAGTTCGGGTCAGACCCCAACCGGAAGGCTGTTTTGGCGAACTGGTTGGCTAGTGCGGCAAACTGGTTGTGGTCGGTGCGAAACAGCAGTAGCAGTTGCCCCGCCGTTGTGCGTACTTTGCGCACGTTTCCGTTTATGCCCTGATGCTCCGATCTTTTCCCGCCGTTTGCTCCGTTGCTTTTCGTGTTATTTTCAGCTTGCTGCTAGGTTTGCCGCTGCTCGCTGGCGCCCAGGATGGCCCGCCCAAGCGCGAGCTGCGCGGCGTCTGGATTGCGACAGTTGAGAATATTGACTGGCCAAGCGCCCGCACGCTGCCGCCCGAGCAGCAGCGCCGCGAGTACCGCCGCATGCTCGACGCGCAGCAGCGCAACGGCATCAACGCGGTGTTCGTGCAGATTCGGCCGTCGTCGGATGCCTTCTACCAAAGCGAGCTGGAGCCCTGGAGCAAGTGGCTGACCGGCCAGCAGGGCAAAGCACCTAGCCCGTACTACGACCCCCTGCCGTTCCTGATTGAGGAAGCCCACCTGCGCGGCATGGAGTTTCACGCTTGGTTCAACCCTTACCGCGCCTCCACCGACACGGCCACGCGCCGGCTGGCTTCCACGCACCCGTTTCGGCAGCACCCCGAGTGGTTTCTGCGCTACAGCGGCAAGCTGCTCTACAACCCCGGTCTGCCGGCGGTGCGCGACTACATCACGCAGGTAATTCTGGATGTGGTGCGCCGCTACGACATCGATGGCGTGCATTTCGACGACTATTTCTACCCGTATCCCGAAGCCGGGCAGGCGATTCACGACGAGCTGGCTTTCACCCAGTACAACCCCAACGGCCTGAAGCTAGCCGATTGGCGGCGCCAAAACGTGAACGTGCTGATCCGGGATTTGCACGCGGCGATTCAGCAAAACAAGCGCTGGGTGAAGTTCGGCGTGTCGCCTTTTGGCGTCTGGATGAACCAGAACGAAAACCCGGATGGCTCCGCCACGCGAGCTTTCCAGGGCTACACGGGCCTGTATGCCGACGCCCGCGAATGGATGCGCCAGGGCTGGGTCGATTACATTTTGCCGCAGCTTTATTGGAGCAGCAACTTTCGGTCGGCGCCCTACCCGGTGCTGGTGGAGTGGTGGGCGCGCAACCACTTCGACCGCCATTTGTACATCGGGCACGGCGCGTACCGCATGCTGGAAAACACGAAATCGGATACGACGTGGCGCAACCCGCGCGAGCTACCCAGGCAAGTGCGCCTGAACCGCTCGTACCCGACCGACGTGAGCGGCAGCGTATTTTTCAGTGCCCGTTCGCTCATGGCTAACCCGCGCAATACCACCGATTCCTTGCGTCAGCACGAGTTCCGCTACCCGGCCTTAGTTCCCACAATGCCGTGGCTGGATGCCTTACCGCCGCGCCCGGTCCAGAACCTGGTACTCACGCGCACGGGCCTGGCCGTCACGCTGGCCTGGCAGCCCAGCCCCGCCGCTTCCGACGGCGACCTGGCTCGATACTACGTAGTATACCGCTTCGCCCAGGGTGAAACCGCCACGCCCGACGATCCGCGCCGCATCCTAGGTTTGGTACCCCAGCTTGCCACGCACGCGCCCGTGCTGATCGATACCACGGCCCAGGCCGGAACCGCCTACGCCTACTACGTGACGGCCGTCGACCGGCTGCACAACGAAAGCCCACCCGCCCGCGTGACGACCACCGGCCGCTCCGCCGAAATTATTGTAGCGCAGGCGCCAACGGCCACGCCCCCAACCAGTCCGCAGGCTCCGGCCCCGGTTACGCGGCCCGCACCCACGCCGCGCCCCAGCGTAGCCAGCCGCCCGCCCACTTCTGAGCCGACGATGAAAGTGAAAGTCAAAACCAAGCACCGCAAGCGGGGCGGCTTCTTCCAGCGGCTGTTTGGGGGAAGACGGTAACGTTATCTGTACTTCAGGCTAAGCTAGGTCTCACGCAAGCTGCCGGTTCTGAGGCGAGCCGCCGGCGCTTGCGCGTCGGAACAGCAAAGCCGCGCCAACCCACAGTGCGGCGAAGAACACATTCACACCCAGCACATGCACGATACCGCCGATAGGTGCTTCTTCGGCGATGATCAGCGGCTTCCAAATAAGCAGCGCCAGCACGGGAACTGCCATTTGCGCCAGTGCCGTCGCGAATAGCGCGTGCGACATGCCACGCGGCTGCAAGCGCGCAACGATGGTCCCGATGAACAAGACGCCGAGCACGCCGCCATACAGCAGGTTGGCGGGGTTGTTCTCGCTGCCGATGAGCCCCACGGCTAGGTTCGTCCAGACCAGGAAGAGTGCCACCGCCACCGTTACGCCAACAGCCACGCGGTACGCGGGTGTATTTGCCTGTCGTGCAGCCAGCTCAAAGGTGAGCCCCGCGCCGAAAAGTAGGAGGCCGGCAACAACGAAATCGGACAAGGTCCAGACTACTTCCGGGGTGAACTGCATGGCTACTAAAGGAATCAGCAGCAGAAACGCCGTAGCAACGGCAAGGCGAGTAACGCTTTTGGTAAGAGTCATGATCGTCGGGCTTTTGGTTGATGCGTGGAAGAAAAACTCCTAAAAACGGGACATGGTAACGGAAAGCGTAGGTTTCGGGGTGAGCTGTAAAACCTAGGTTTGCGTGAGTAGTGTAAAGCAAATAAAAGAACTTTGTAATTCAAAGTAAATACGGCTGTTTTTAGTTTTGGGTTCTTATGCAGCTAGCAGCCGGCAACTGCTATTTGCCCGAAACCTAGGTCGTCGGACCGGCAGGCGCGAGTTTTTGAGAATAAAAAAGGCCGCTCCTGAAGAAGCGGCCTTTTTGTTGAAGCTTGAAGCTGATACCTAGGTTACAGCGCCTTGATATCCATCGTGAGCGTCACGGCAGTAGCGGTGCGGTTGATGCCGGTTACGGTGAAAATGGCGTACTGATCAGCGTTGCGCAGGCGAGCCACATAAACGTCGCCAACAACGACGGCGTCGAGGGTGCTGAGCTGGTTCGTGGTGGCCGCCGTCAGATACGTCTGCCGGATGCTGTTGAGCGTGGCGCTGCTGTATACGGCAGCGGCGCTCTTTACAAACTTCGTGGTATTCAGCGCTTTCAGCTGCACAGCATTAGAGGCAGTGCTGGTAATGGCAACATCCTTCGTGTCGACCGCGCTGGCCGCCGGCACGGCCGCGAAGCCGACCAGATCATAGGCCGCCAGGTCGCCGCCGGTGGTGCCGGTGTAGGTGAGCGTGGCGGTGCGCGCCGCGGCCAGGCTGGTAGGCGTGCCCGGCGTAATGGCGGCGCTGGTCGCGGAGCCGGTCCGGCTTCTCGGCGTACCTAGGTAGTTGGTTTTAGCCTCAAACCGGAACGTAACGGCTTGCCCACCAGAGCCGGCCGGAATAGTTACGGGAACCGTAAGGGCCGTGGCCGCTCCCGTTTGGGTACCGCTGGCGGGCACACGCTGCCGGATGTAGCGGCGCTCGGCGGCCGTGCCCACCTTCACGTAGGTAATCAGGCTGTCAAGGTCTTTGTAGAGCGTGCCCGCGGTGGTGAGGCTGCTGGCGGAAGTGATGCCGCCTGCGTTTAGTGTTAAGACATAGTTAATTATGTCGCCGGGCACGGGCGTGGTGTTGCCGGGTGCCGTCACGTTGGCCGAGGAGTTGATGGCAACGGTGGGCGTTGCCTCAGCCAGGCGGAAGTAGAAGGCGCGTTGTTTGACCTGCCCGTTTTCGGCCCGCACGATGGCCGCTACCCGCACATTGGCTTTGTTCACGCCGGCCGGAACGGTGTAGTTGACCACCAGCGTATCCGCGTTTTTACGCTTAGAGAAGGCCGCTTTGTACGGAATCGTCTGCACCAGCGTCGAGTCGGTGTTAGGTTCTATCCGCTGGTAAATGCGCACGTCGGTGAGCGGGGAGGTTTGCTGGGCGTATTGCAACTCAAATGAGAACGTTTCGCCGGTGGCGTACTTCGTTGTGGTAGGCAGCGCGTTGCTCAGAACGGTCGGAATCTGGGTGCCTACTTCGGTGTAGTAGGTGTCGATTTCCTTTTTGCAGCCCGCCAAACCTAGCCCAAGAAAGGCCAGCTTCAGCAGACTACGAGAAGCTATAGAGTAAGCCATGAAAAGTCAGTTAACGAGTGAGAAGAAGTGCGGCGGACAAGCGGCCGCCGCTGACCATTGCAGCACAGAACCTAGCCTTACGGCTGGTCCCACCACAGGGGCTTCGTGACGTAGTCGCCGTTGGAAGTGGCCCCTACATCGGAGAATAGCTTGGTGGTAGCCTGCGGGTTATACATCACCTCGGTAGCGCCCGGCAGCATGCGCCGCGGCCACTTGCCTCCTAGCTCGGGGTTCGCAGAGGCCGGGTAGCGCAGGTTCGGGTAGATGGTCGGGTCGTAGTCGAAGCGGCGCAGGTCCGTCCACGATTCCGGGTTCAGGAACATAGCAATGTACTTCTGCTCCATGATGTTCTTCATCGTGAGCTGATCTGCCGTTTGGGCCACGGCGGCGCTGCTCAGATACGCGTCAATCTGAGCCGTGGTGAGCACCGGGAACGTGACGGGCGGCGTGCCGTTCGTGCCGCCCTTGCCGATTTTGGTCATGTGGGCCCGAATGCCGGCTTTGTAGGCCGTGAGGGCGCGGGTTTTGTTGCCGGCGCGGAAGGCGGCTTCCGCCTCAATAAACTTCAACTCGTGGTAGGTTATCACCTCGAACGTACCTAGGTCGCGGGCGTACCAGCCGGAGTAGAAGTCCGTAACGTTATTGACCAACAGCGCCCGCGTTGCATCGGGGACCGGTACGCCAGGGTCGCTGCCGGTGCTGCTGGAAGTAGCCATAATGGTAAAGCGCGGGTCGACGACCCCCGGAAAGGCCGCGCCCGGTATGTTCCCATTCAGGTACTTGATGATGTTGCTCGAAAAAGTAGAGGTGCCGTAGTTGGCACGGGTAGGACCGAAAATGTTGGTCGTGTTGGTCAGTGGCGCAATGGCCGTCTGTAACTGAATCTGCGCATCATCGTCGGAACTGGTGAAGCCTTTGTCCACCAAATCGAGCACCTGCTGGGCATTATTCCCTTTGCGCGTAAGGTGGTTCAGCTGACGCGCCTTCAAGGAGTTTGCAAACCGAATCCACCGGCCCGCATTTCCCTGGTATAAAATATCGCCGCTGATGCTGGGGCTGGTGCTGTAAAAAGGACGAAACTCCTGGCTGGCTGGCGCTTGCATCAGCGTGATGCCTTCGTCGAGCAGCTGGTTGACGGTGGCGTAAATCTGCTCCTGCGAATCGTACTTGGGGGTGTAGTTGGCCGCGCCTTTGAACGCCTCCGTGTACGGAATATCGCCGATCATATCGGTGGTGTGGGCCAAGTCCATCGCCGTGATGATCTTGCCGGCGCCCACGTAATAGGGCGAGCCTTCTGCTTCCGCCACCGCCGTCATCGTGGGGACGTTGCCCGCCGAGTAATAGAAGTTGTTGTTGAAGGTGTTCGTGCTGTTGGCGTTCGTCAGGTAAAACTGGTCGGTGCTGTTGCCGGGCGGCGATTTGCGCACCGTGTACTCGCTCAGATAGGTAGTGGTGAGCGAGGTAAACATCTGCGTTTGGATGCCCTGCGAAATGATGCCCGGCAGCAGGAAGTTCGGCGTCGAAGAGACGGGGTTGTTCGGGTCGGTATTCACGTCGAGGTAGCTTTCGCACGCCGTTAGCGCGCCGCCACCTAGCAGCAGACCTAGGAAGAAAAGATATCGTTTCATTGAAGTTGATTGCTGATTTGTTGATTGCTAAATGGTTGCCGGCTAGCCTGTCATGCTGCGCTGGCCGAAGCATCTCTATCGCAGTAGTAATATCATTTACTGTGGCGGGAGAGATGCTTGGCTTACGCCTTCCTCCGGTTCGACAAGCGCAGCATGACGTTCTGATTGGCCTTTAACCATTCAGCCATTTACCTAAAAATTCACCCGCAGGCCCATATCCACGCCGCGTGTAGCGGGTACGCCGCCGTAGTCGAAGCCACCCGAGCCGCCGCCGCGCACACCGGCACCGGCCGTCGCGGTTTCTGGATCGACGCCCGAGTATTTGGTGAGCAGCACCAGGTTGCGGCCCGTCACGTTCAGCTCCACGCCCTTGATGAACTTGCCGCCACCCAGCCAAACGGTCGGCAGGGCGTACGTCAGCGATGCATAGCGCAGGCGCACCCACGAGCCATCTTCAATGAAAGGCGTGCCGATAGCACCCAGCACGTTCTGATAATAGGATTGTGTCAACTCCACGGGGCGCGTGTTCTGGGTATAGGAGCCGTCGGGGTTGGCCACTACGCCGTCGAATACGACCTGCTTGTAGCGCTCTTCGGTGCGCCGGCTCAGGCCACTGTTCGTCAGGAACTGGTCATTGCCATTGAACACTTTGCCGCCCTTACGGAAATCAGCCAAAAAGGAGAAAATCAGTCCTTTATAGCTGAACGTGTTCGTGATCTGCACCGAGTATTGCGGCGCCCGGTTGCCCGCGTACATGAAGTTGGTGGTGCTAATCAGCGGGTAACCCGTCAGCGGGTTGATCAAAACCTGACCGGCGGCGTTGCGCTGAAAATCGGTGGCGCTGATCGAGGAAATGGGACGACCGACGAAAGCGCCGCCGCGGGCACCTACCAGGTTCACGTCCGACTGATAAACCTCAGTCAGAAAGCTAGGTAGCGAAAGCGCCTTGTTGCGGTTGAGGGTGAAGTTAGCCAGCACATCCCAGTTGAAGCCGTTATCGGTCTGCACGGGCGTGCCGGTCAGGGAAAGCTCCAGGCCCTGGTTTTCCACCTTGCCCGCGTTGATGTACTGAAGAATAAAGCCGGTGGCCTGACTCACGCGTGGCCCGATGATCTGGTCGCGGGTGACTTGATAATAGTAGGTGGCATTCAGGCCCAGACGGTTTTGCAGGAAGCGGAAGTCCAGGCCGCCTTCCACGGCGCGGGTGCGCTCAGGCTTCAGGAAAGGATTAGAGCCAAAGAAACCATTGCGGAAGCCGCCGCCAATGTAGGTAGACTGCGCCAGCGGCGAGAAGACGCGGTACGGGTCGGTGTCCTTGCCTACGTCGGCCACGGCCACCCGAATCTTACCGTAGTTGAGGTGCTGATTCTGATCCAGACCTAGCATGTGGGTGAACTGCCAGCCGGCCGAAGCCGAGCCGTAGCCGAAGAGCTTACCGAAGTTCTTGTTTTCGTCGGGGCGGGGCAGGGTCGACGATTGGTCGATGCGGCCGTTCAATTCCAGCGTCAGCTGCTGCAACAAATCCAGGTTGAGGCGAGCAAAGTTGCCGATCAGCCGGCGGTCCTGGGTGGTTACCAGCGCATTACGGTTTACCGTGTTGTTGATGCTCGGAAAGTCCGGGTTCTGGAACACCGTACCTAGCTGGTCGGTCGTTTCGCGGTGCTGGTATTCGATCGTGTTGCCCAGCACCAGCGAGGAGTTGAAGTTCTCGCTAAACTGGTGCGTAACGGTAGCGAGTAAGTTGCTGGTGATTAGCTGATTGAAGGTATTCGATTCTGCCACGGCGCCGTTTTGGTAGCCGGGCTGGGTGGTGCCCACAGCCCGCACCGAGCGGTCCTTCTGAAAGTAGAAGTCGTTGCCGACGTTGTAGCTGAAGTTCAGCCAGTCGGCCGCCTTAAAACCTAGCTGCACGTTGCCGAGCATGCGGTTGGTGCGGCTGGTCTGCGGGTTTTTGTAGATGATGAAGTACGGGTTATCCGTCTCGGTAGCGTTCTGAGGAGAGGGGAGCAGGCGGCGCACCGAGCCATCCGGATTCAGGTAGTTGCGGGCATCGTCGTTGCGGGGCCAGTTGAGCAAGCTGAGCAGATAGCCACCCGAATAGCCCGTCGTGGTGTTGTAAAAGCCGTTGCCCTGAATTGGGGTGCGGCCGCCCGTACCTAGGTATTCGACCGAGCCCGAAGCACTCAACCGATTGGTAAACTGCATGGTACCGGCCAGGCGCACCGTCGATTTGTCGAACTGGCTGGTGGGCGCTACGCCGGTCTGATCGAGGCGGGAAGCCGACACGAAGAAGGTACCCTTGTCGCTGCCGCCCGATAGGGTGAGGTAGTGCTGCCAGGTTTTGCCCTTCTGAAAGAAGTTGCCTAGGTTGTCGTAGATCGGTTCGCCGGGCTGGAAGCGCGGACCCCACGAAACGCGCGACAGTGGGTCAACGACGCCGTTAGCCCCCTGGCGGTACTGATCTTGCAGCTTGGGCAACCGGTTCACCTCATCCACCGAAAATTGCGTGCGGTAATTGAGGCTGACGGTGCCCTTCGTGCCTTTTTTGGTGGTGATGACGATGGCGCCGTTGGCCGCGCGCAAGCCGTAGATGGCCGAAGCGGCCGGGCCTTTCAGCACCGTCATACTCTCGATGTTTTCCGGGTTCAGGTCGCCGGCCCGGTTCTGATTGGCCGTCGAGCGACCTAGGGTGCCGTTGAAGGCCGAACCGCCGCCCGGCGCCGTCGACTCCGAAAACGACGAATTGTCCATGATGATGCCGTCAATCACGAACAGCGGCTGGTTGTTAGAATCCAGCGAAGCGCCCCCGCGAATCACGATGGAAGCACCTTCGCCGGGCGCTCCACCTGAGCTGGTAATCTGCACGCCGGCCACCTTGCCCTGAATGGCATTCACGATGTTGGGCTGGCGCGATTCGATGATGTCTTTGGCCTTCACCACCTGCACGGCGGAGTTGATCTTGTCCTCTTCCTGCCGGATGCCGTAGCCGGTCACGACGGCTTCCTTGAGCTGCTGCGTGGACGACGACAGCGACACGTCGATGGTATTAGCGTCGGCTTTGCGCTCCTGCGCCGTGTAGCCGATAAAGCTGAATACCAGGGTGCTGCCTTCCGGAACGCTACCTAGGGTATAGCGTCCATCGCCGCCGGTTTGGGTGCCGTTGGTGGTGCCTTTCACGACGATGTTCACGCCCGGCAGGGGCGTCCGGTCGGCTACCGCCGTAACGGTTCCCGTGATGGTTCGGCCGCTGGTTTGGGCGTAGCTGCGGGGTGCCAACAGCACGCCGAGCGCCAGGAAAAACCATAGAAGTTTCTTCATGCGGAAAAAATGAAAGTGAAAAAGAAAGAAGGTGGTGGAAGTCATGAAAAAGGCCGAAACCTAGCTACACACTGAGTTTCGGCCCCGCAAATGCTTGGTCAAACAAAAAGACGGATGCAACAGAAGTAACTGTCTGGCATAGATAGGTAGCTGATTTCTTAAGGTTAGGCGAAAAAAAGAAAAAACAGATTTAAAGCTAACCGGCGAGCCTAGGCAAGTCAACTATATATAAAGCTGCTAATAATGAATTTTGCTTTTGCTGGTAGGTCGGGGCGCTGTTTTAAGTGCCTTTTGTCTATTATAGGCTGTCATGCTGAGCTTGCCGAAGCATCTCTACTGCAATGGTAAACAGGTTACTTTGGCGGTAGAGATGCTTCGGCAAGCTCAGCATGACAGCCTTTTAGTTTTCTCGAAGCAGACCTAGGTAGTAGCGGTTCACCTAACTCCGTTCTTTTATGCAGACCATTACCCAAGCCGCCGTCGAAACGACGGGCGCGGCGCCACTGGTAGAAGCGTCCGGCCCGGGGCGCCTCGTCTCGCTCGATGTGTTTCGGGGCATCACCGTTATGGCCATGATTCTGGTGAACAACCCCGGCGACTGGGGCCACATCTATGCGCCGCTGGAGCACGCCAAGTGGCACGGCTGCACGCCCACCGACCTGATTTTTCCCTTCTTTCTGTTCATCGTGGGCGTGTCATTGGTGTATGCCCTAGGTGCGGTGCGGCAAAAAACTGAGAACCACGGCCGCGCTATGGCGCGTATTGCCCGGCGGGCGGCGGTGCTCTACGGCCTAGGTCTGTTTGGCGCTTTGTTCCCCCATTTCGACTTCAGCACGGCACGGCTGCCGGGCGTGCTGGCGCGCATTGCGCTGGTGTTCCTGATCTGCGGCATCATCTTCCTCAAAACCAATTGGCGCACGCAAGCCAGGTTGCTGGTCGGTATTCTAATTCTTTATAGTGTGCTGCTCCAACTGGTGCCCGTGCCGGGAATCGGCCCCGCTAACCTGGAGCCGGAAACCAACCTAGGTGCCTGGCTCGACCGCCTGTTGCTGGGCACGGCGCACCTCTGGAAGCAAAGCAAAACATGGGACCCGGAAGGCGTACTAGGTACGCTGCCTGCCGTCGGTACGGGCTTGGCGGGCATGCTCGCGGGCCAGTGGCTGCGCCGCCCCGCGCCCGATGCAGCCACGAAAGTAGTCTGGCTTTTTGTGTTCGGGGCGGGTGCCGTGGTGCTCGGGATGATCTGGAACGGCTGGTTCCCGATCAACAAAGCCTTGTGGACCAGCTCGTTCGTGCTCTACACGGGTGGCTTAGCCACGATGGCGCTGGCGGCTTTGTACTGGCTCTGCGACGTGCAGGGGCTGCGCAACTGGATCAAGCCTTTCGTGGTGTTTGGCGTGAATGCCATTACCGTATTTTTCCTCTCCGGCCTCGTGCCGCGGCTGCTCAACATGATCAAAATACCCGCAACAAATGGTAAGGCAGTGGGGTTGTGTGCGTGGCTCTACGATACGTTTTTCGTGCCCTATTTGAGTCCGATCAATGCGTCGTTGGTCGGGGCTATCGTCTGCGTTCTGATCTGGCTAGGTATTCTGTGGGTAATGTACGAGAAGCGAGTGATTATCAAAGTATAACCTGGCTTTCGGGTGCGCTTGCTGTTGCGTTGAGCTTGCAGGTAGCGCAACAAACTCTATTTTCACAATCGAAAGCTAGCTACTGCGAAGGCTACTACTAGTACGAAGCTTCCTGATTCAGATGAATCAACGGCAAGCAGCTATTTTCTTTATAAGCAGATATCTACCCCCCATTCCCACCTAATGACTATTACACGTTCTGCTAATGCACATTGGACCGGTACGGGTACGGCCGGGCAAGGCAACCTGGATACGCCTAGTAAAGTGCTGAAGCAAGCTCAGTATTCGTACCTGACGCGCTTCGCCGACGGCATCGGTACCAATCCGGAAGAGCTGGTGGCGGCAGCCCACGCCGGTTGCTTTTCGATGAAGCTGGCCTTTAACCTGCAAGCTGTTAGCCTCGTGCCGCAGTCCATTGATACCCGTTGCGAGCTGGTGCTGGAAAATGGCACCATCGTCAGCTCGCACTTGCAGGTGGAAGCGGTGGTGCCGGGTCTGTCGCCAGAGCAGTTTGAGGAGTTGGTGGAAGATGCCCGCCAGAACTGCCCGGTGTCGAAGCTGCTCACGGTTCCGGTTACAGCCGAGGCGCTGCTCAAGCAAACGGCGGTAGCGGCAAGCTAGCTTTTTAGTTACATCCGATTCCAGGCTTCGCCGCTGTATTCCACGTAGCGCACCACACCTAGGTCTTTGGTGTAGTAGATGTGCTCGGCAGTGTTCGGGTATTTGATCGTGTTCGGATACTGCGTAACGGAGTACACCACCACATTCTGATACGTGCGCCCGTTGAACGTGGCTTGCGGCAACAGCTGATAAGGCGGCGACAGCACCAATTGGCCAGTGGTTAGCTCCCGCATCGGCAAGGAAAAGCTGGTGCCCTCCCAGTTGATCCGGAAAAATACATTGTCCCAGTACGTAGTAGGCGACTCGACCTGTGCCTGGAGCAGAAAGTCCTGTGGGTGAAAGTTATACGCGGGCCGCACGATAGCCGAGTCGGTCCGGTCAATCTGCGCATATAGCTCCTGCCGGTAGTAGGCGACCTCCACGCTGAGCTTGCCCTTGGTGTTAGGCTGCTTCTTATCTACCGCGTTATGAATACGATACGTGCGCTCGTACCCGTTGGCTTCACTCCGGAAGCGCCACGTAGCCTCCTGTTGGTAAATAGCAGCCCAAGTGCGCTGCTCCGGCGTGATCTGGTAATACGGCAGCTTATCATTTTCGCCAAACCAGCCGCAGCCGGCCAGCAGAAAGCTAGCGGCAGCCGGCAAACCATAACTGATCTTGCGGGAGCGAGCAACAAGGGACATAAGAGTGGAAGTCGTAAGCGGTTAGATAAAGTCTGCGGGATTATAACCGGTCCCAGGTGAGGCCTTTGCTCACATAGCGTACCACTCCTTGCTCTTTCGTGTAGAACACATCGCCCGTCACAGATTGATTCAGCACGGGTTGGGTGAAGTGGTAGTGCAGCACGTTCTGGTAGGTGCCCGTGCTGGTCGTAAACAGCGGAAGCAGCTCGTAGCCGGCCGGCAAGGGCTGCTGCGTGGCTAATTCATTGATTGGCAGATCCGTGAAGCAGTGCTCAAAGTGGAAGTGAGCAGGATTGACAGCTAGGGAAGTGCGTTGGCCGGTGAGCAGGAAAGTTGCCATTGGTTTGGCGACCGTATCGGCGCGGTAGAAGAGCGCTTCGAAAATGTCGATGTAGCCTTCCGCTTGCCCATTTTTCCTCGGGAAGTCTAACTTCTGATCCGAAAATCGCTGCACCCGATACGTGCGCTCGACACCCCGATTGCTGCGGAAGCGCCATTCCGTATTTGCCTGGTAGGGCGCGGTCCAGGTCCGCTGTTCGGCCGTGAGCTGATTGTAGAAAGGAGGATCTTCCTTTTTGCACGCACCTAGGCCTAGGATTGCAGCAAAAGCTAGGTTGGCAAACGTACGTGGGAAAGCAGGACGAATCATAAGAAGCAGGTGAGCATCAGGTGCTTGATAGTGGCTTTGTATTGTGCAAACCTACAGTGAGGAAAGCTAGCCTAAAATCACATGTACATGTGATATGTCTAAAACGGCAAAACGGAACAAGCCCTGACGATTGCCGCAAAGCAACCATCAGGGCTTGTTCCGTTTTGCCGTTGAATGTCATTCCTCCCGCTGGTCGGAATGACGTGCTGGTTATTATTCCTTCGGCACGGCCGATTCTACCGATGCTTTGCCAACCTTCTGCGCGGCTTCGATGGCGACTTGCAGGATGTTGGTACGCACGTTCAGCGACGAAATCTTATTGTTGCGCCGGGTCGGGTTCACGCGGTTGGAGAGGAAGATTACCACTAGGTCTTCCTTGGGCTCAACCCACCAATACGTGCCGGTGAAACCCGTGTGTCCGAAGCTGCTCTGCGACGCGTTTTTAGAAGCGTTAACGGCCGGGTTCGTCGCAGGGCGGTCGAAACCTAGACCACGGCGGTTGTCGGGGCAGAACTGGCACCGCTCGTACTCAGCCAACGTCTCCGGCTTGATGAGCTGCTGCCCGCCGTAGCGCCCGTTCCAGGCGTACATCTGCACGAGCTTGGCTAGGTCGTTGGCATCAGCAAAAAGTCCGGCGTGGCCGGATAAGCCGCCGAGCAGCGCCGCGCCTTCATCGTGCACGGTGCCGTGGAGCTGCTGTTTCCGAAACAGCGAATCGTACTCCGTGGGCACGATGCGGGCCAGCGGGAAACGGCGCGTGGGGTTATAACCTAGGGTCGTGGCGCCGAGTGGCTTGTAGAAATTTTGCTGCGCAAACTGGTCAATCGTCTGCCCCGAAGCTGCCTGCACAAACGCCGGGTACATAATAAAGGAAAGGTCAGAATACACGTAGCCCGGCTTGTCGTTCAGCGGCGACCCGCCAATAGCCTTGTGGATGCGCGCCGGAAAATCTTTGCGCGCCCAAATGTTGCGCGCTACTGGCAACGGATACCGCCGCGACGAATCGGCGTGGAAGAAGCGGTGGCGCAAGGTGCCGTCCTTCTTCACGTAGTTCTGCCAGAACGGAATCCAGGCTTTCAGGCGGGCCTGGTGGGTAAGCACATCCCGCAGCTTCAGATCGTTTTTGTTTGTGCCTTTAAACTCCGGAAACACCTGACCCATGGTCATATCCGGGTTGAACTTGCCTTCGTCTTGCAGCTTCATCAGCGAGGGCAGCGCCGCCGATACTTTCGTGACGGAAGCTAGGTCGTAAATGTCGGTGTTGCGCACGGGGCGGCTCGACTTGCCGGCTTGCGCGGGCGCGTCGGCGAAGCTGTGGGTGCCGTAGCTTTTGCGCAGCACCACTACGCCTTTGCGAGCAATCAGCACTTCCGCGCCGGGCAGTGCCTTGGCAGCAATAGCGCCGTTGACAATCGAATCGACCCTGGCTTCCAGGTTGTTGTTCATGCGCGCCGCCTCGGGGTAGCTGTAGGCCAAGCGAATGCCGCCTTGGGTGGTCAGGCCGGCGCCAATCGGGTAGCGGCTGCTCACCGTCACGGGCAGCTTGCCGGTAGCACCTAGGCCGCCGAAGATGATTTCGGCCGTTACCTCCTGCGCGTTTTGGCTTTCCTGGTAAGCCAGCAGCACCGCGTCAGCGCGGTCCAGGTCACGGATGCGGGACAGGGAATACGCGTTGCCGAACACGCTGACAATCATTTTTTGCTTTTGCCCGACCAACTCGTGCAGCATCACGTTCACTTCCGGCGTCACGCCGAAGTTGGTGGCGGGCAGGCTACCTAGGTTGTTCACCCCGATCAGCACGGTGTTGTACGGCTTCAGCGTTTCGCGCATGGCCGTCAGCTCATTAAGTGAAGCCGTAGCTGGCAGCCAGAAGTGTTGCACGGGTGCGTAGTCGGCTACCATGCGCTGGAAGAATGTGGTGTCTTTGGTGCCGATGGTGAGCGTGGCGAGCCGTAGCGTGTCAAGGCGCTGCAAGGGCAGCAGCTTGTTCTGGTTGCGCAGCAGCGTCACGCTTAGCTCCGAGAGGCGGCGCGTGAGGTAGTTGGCGTGGGGCGTGTTGAGGTCTTGGTAAAGGTTCTTGAGATTGATCGGCTTGTAGTGATTCAACCCAGCCCACTGCTTCAAGGCCAGCACTTTGCGGCAGCGCGTGTCAATCTCTTCCTGGTTGATCAGACCTTTGTTGATGGCTTCGCGCACCATGCGCAAGGCCAGCGGAATGTTGCGCGAAAACTCCAGAATATCGTTGCCGGCCAAAATAGCCCGCACATCCGCGTCGCCGGGCGGGTACTTGCTGATGACGCCTTTCATGTTCATGGCGTCGGTGAAGACCATGCCTTCAAAACCTAGCTTTTGCTTCAGCAATCCCGTCACGATGGGCTTGGAAAGCGTGGATGGCATGCCCGTGCTATCGAGCGCCGGAATGTTGAGGTGAGCAATCATGACGCCACCCAGCCCGCGGCGCATCAGGCTGCGGAAGGGAAATAGCTCCAACGTATCAATGCGGCGCTGATCAACGCGGATGAGTGGCAGGGCTAGGTGCGAATCGGTGTCGGTGTCGCCGTGGCCGGGGAAGTGTTTGGCTACGGCCAGCACGCCCGCATCCTGCATGCCTTTCATGTATTGGTAGCTTTTCTCGGTCACGTTCTCGCGGTTTTCGCCCCACGAGCGGAAGCCGATAACCGGGTTGTTGGCGTTGTTATTCACATCGACCACCGGCGCGAAGTTGACGTGCATGCCGAGGCGCTTGAACTGCCGCGCGATTTCCTGCCCCATCGTGTACAGCAGCTGGTTGTCGCGGATGCCGCCCATGCTCATCTGGTACGGGAAGCGCGTGGTGCTGTCGAGGCGCATGCCTACGCCCCATTCGCCATCCATGGCCACCAGCAGCGGCACTTTGGCCTGGCTCTGGTAGCGGTTCACCAGCTTGCTTTGCCGCACGGGGCCGCCCTGGAAGAAGATCAGTCCGCCTACGCCGTACTGCTGCACCAAGGTCGAAACGGAGTCTTCGTCGATGCGCTTGCGGTTGGAGTAGGCCGCTACCATGAACAGCTGCGCCACCCGCTGATCAGGCGTGAGCGTCTTCATCACCGAGTCAACCCAGTGCGAGCTAGCTAGCTGTGGGGCGAAGGGCACCGGACCATTTTTCGGTTTGGCAACCGCCGCTTTTGCTTTCGCCGCTTTGCTACGCGCACTTGCCGACCTAGGTGCCGGCTTGGCAGCCGTTGTCTGCCCACGATGGGCGACTGTATGAGCCGTTTTCTTTTTTGGAGTTTGCTTTTTGGATCGTTGAGCTGAGCTGAGAACAGCACTCAACAGAATCAGCAAAAGCAGGAAAGAGGAGAGGGAACGAGAGAAAGACAAGGCAGTTCGCGGTGTTCAGGTAGTGTGAATTGCGAAAATAGCCTAATTACAGGGAAAGGTTAGAAAAAACGTAGGAACGCGCCACGGCGCGTTCGTCGTTGAAAGGTCCGCGTTGAACAGTCTTTCATGTAAAGACAACCAGCTTCAAGCGGCCCGGACGACGAACGCGCCGTGGCGCGTTCCTACTTGTTCATTTGGTTGAAAAACTCGTCCAGCTCTTGGCGGGAGGCGTTACGTCTGGTTTCCGAAGTGCCATAGCCGACTTCCAGCTCACCGGCCGCTACGCGCTGCATAATAGAATCGGCAAAGTCATTGAGCGGCGCGCCCCAGGTGTGCAGGCCGGCGCCACCTAGGTCGGTGTTCACGGCTGGCGGCACGATTTCAATCACCTGAATGCCGGTTTGGGCCAGCTGGTGGCGCAACGACAGCGTGAACGAGTGCAAAGCCGCTTTCGTGGCGCTGTACACTGGCGCGAAGGCTGCCGGCGCAAAAGCCAGCCCCGACGAGACGTTGATGATAGCCGCATTGGGCTGCTCCCGCAGCAGCGGAATGAAGAGCGTAGCCAAGTGAATCGGTGCATCGAAGTTCGTGGCAATTTCCTGGCGGTGGCCGCTCCAATCCTGGGCGTGTTCGTCGTTGGCGAGGTGCATTCGGCGCTGAATGCCGGCGTTGTTGACTAGCACGTTGAGCTGCGGAACTTCGCGTTTAACCCATTCAAACAACGCCACGCGGTCGGCTTCGTCGGCTAGGTCGCAGGCGTGGGTGCGCAGGTGCGGGTATTGCTGCTGGGCCTCTTGCAGCTTCTCGACGCGGCGGCCGCAGATGATAACGTCGCTGCCGGCTTTCAGAAAGCGCTCGGCCATTGCCCAGCCGATGCCGGAGCCGCCCCCGGTAATGAGAACTGTGTTTCCTGCTAGGTTCATAAGGTGGTATTCTGAATAAATGAGGGGAAAATGTAATACGGTTTACAACTAGCAAGAAGTTGTGGTTGCTGGCCGTGCTGAAAGCTTGCGTCAATAAACTCGAATCTAGGTTCAGGCGAGCAGATGCTTCATTCACAGGTCTATCGTGAATAAGGTTACCTCAGCGCGCGGGCCAAGCCGGATGGGCAGCACGCTGGTGCCTACCCCTTGCGAAACGTACAGCGGCGGTTGTTGCGCGGTGTACCAGCCCGCTACGTAGCGGCCGCTGCCCGGCGGCAAGTACGGCGCGAATCCTAGGAAGGTGACCTGCCCACCGTGCGTGTGGCCGGCCAAAACCAAGTCGATAGGGGGTGCGGCGTGATACTGCGTCACAATGAAGTCGTAGTACTGCGGGCAGTGCGTGAGCAGCAGGTGGTAGTCGGCGGGTTGGTAATCGGCGATGGTTTTAGCGTAATCGGCCGCGCCGCCAACGAGGTCGTCGGTGCCGGATATGGCAATGCGCTTGTTTTGGAGCAGGAGCGAAGTGGTTTGGTTCACCAAAAGCTGGCAGTTGTGCCGTGCATACACTTGGCGGAGCTGTTCCAGATCGACGTGGCTCCAGTAGTCCCAATTACCTAGGACAGCAATTTTTGGTATGGTGGCATCCAGCAAACCGAGCAACTCATCGAGGTTGCCAAGCTTAGTAGCATCATCCAACGAGTCGCCGGTAAGCACCAGCAGATCCGGGTGTAGCTGGTTGATTCGCTGACACATCCGCCGCAGCCCGAAATGCACTGACTTCAGGTGCAAATCAGAAATCTGGACGATCTTCAAGGTCGCAGTCGGTTGGGGGTTCTTGCGAAGCTGGAACGTGGTGAGCTTGATAAAGAAACCGTCGAAGAAAACGGTACCTGCTGCGCCAATCGTCGCCAAAGCAGCTAGGGTGTGGCGCAAAAATCGGCGGCGGGTTTGAAGCATAGTAGGGCCGCTTGGCTATTCTACAGCTTCCAACTGCGTTTGCAGGCTCATTTCCAGCCGGTCCAGCTCTAGCTGCACCCGCCGGATAGCCTCGGCGCTGAACTTGCCATCTTTGTGCAGGTGCACCAGCAGCGCGCGTTGCTGATTTGTCACTTCAATACGGTTTTGCAAAAACTCCTCAAAGCGGTTCTGGTCCGAGTTGTCGTCATTGGGGTCGGCTGCGCCGGATACGCTTTCATGCAGGCGGTTCACGCGTCGTTCCACCATTTCTTTCAGCTCCAGCAACGTCGCGTCGTTGGGCTCGTCGGCTAGCTTTTGCTCGACAAAAGCCAGGGCGCTGTTCTCGATTTCCAGCCGGAGCTGCTGCTGCTCGGCTATCAGCTTCTCCTCCGGTTCCTGCACGTTCAGCCAGCGAATAAACCAGGGTAGCGTGAAGCTTTGCAAGACCAACGTCACCAGAATAACCACGAACGTGATGAAGAGTAGCACGTTGCGCTGCGGGAAAGGCTGGCCGTTCTGTAAAGCCAGCGGCAACGCCAGCGCCGTCGCCAATGACACTACGCCGCGCATCCCAGCCCAAGAGGTAATAAAAAGGCCTTTCAGATCAAGCTTGTGCGCGCCACTTTTGTTGCGTAGCCGTCTGAGAAACAGCAGGAAATAGGCGCTCGGAAAAACCCAGACGATGCGGATGATAATTGCCACGGCGCTTACCAGCAGGCCGTAGCCAATGAGCGTGGAAAGGCTAGCTTGCTCGGAGCCTTCCAGGATATGCGGTAGCTCTAAGCCAATGATAATGAACACAAAGCCATTGAGCAGAAAGCCCAGCACGCTCCAGAAGCTGCGGCGCTGCAAGCGCGTGTTGGTCTGGTAAATTTCGAGGGAGCGCCACGAAACGACCAGCCCCGTGAACACCACCGCCAGCACGCCGGAAGCCCCAAAGTGCTCGGCCCCGAGATACGCCAAGTAAGGCGCCAGCAGCGTGAGCGTGGTGGCAATGGTCGCATCGGCCACTTTCGTCTGCACCCACGAAATAGTGTAGCCAATACCTAGCCCAATGAGAACACCGCCGCCCGCCACAAGCAAAAATTGCAGCCCGGCGTCCCAAATCGCGAAGCCGCCACTCACTACGGCTGCCACCGCGTAGCGGTACGCAATCAGGGCGGAAGCATCGTTCACGAGGCTTTCGCCTTCCAGAACCGACGTGATTTTCTTCGGCAAACCTAGCCCTTGCGTGACGCTGGTAGCGGCCACCGCATCAGGCGGCGACACGATGGCCCCGAGCACGAAAGCCAGCGGCCAGCTAAAGCCCGGAATAAAGTAGTGCGCTACGCAGGCCACCACCGTGGTGGTGAAGAAAACCAGCCCGATTGCCAGCAGCGAAATCTCGGCGCGGTTGGCTTTGAAGTCGTGCCACGATACGTTGAAGCTAGCCTCGTAGAGCAGCGGTGGCAGGAACACCAGAAAGATAATGTCGGGGTCGAGGGCTACACTGGGCAGCCCCGGGATAAACCCAATGACCAAGCCGGCCAGCACCAGCAGCACCGCATACGGCAGCCGAAACCGGTGCGCAATAGCCGAGAGCACAGCCATTACTACCATCAGCAGCAACACAATTTCGAGGTTCTTCATGCTGCCGAATACGCAATTGCGCGGCTGCAAGGCTAACCTGCCCATAAGCTGGCATTGTTCTGGTGCTCGGTTTTGCCGCGCCGACCGGGTCGCGCTGCTGCGCAAAACCTAGGTTTCTGCAGCGTTCAGGAAACCTGGGTCAGCTACTTTTGCGCCGCCAGCCATATGGAGCCGGCACGAATGCGCGTTATCAACTCTCGAAACCTTTCATTCTAACGAATCCTAGCCTTGACTATCAACACCATCCGCTTTGACTTTATGCCGTTGCTAAAACGCTGGGGAAAGTGCGCCGCGAGCGGCTGCGCTGCCCTGGTTCTGCTGCTCACGCTCAGCCACGCGGCGCAGGCTCAGTACCAGGTGCGCGGCGTGACCTTGGACAAGGAAACCAACCAGCCGCTGCCGTTCGTCAGCATTGCCGTGAAAGGCACCACGATGGGCACGGCCAGCAACGAAAACGGAGAATTTAGCCTGAACCTACCTTCGCTGCCGCGCACGCTGATTGTGTCGGAAATCTCGCACGTGCGCGATACGGTGCGCGTGACCAGCGGCGACAAACCGCTGCAGATAGCTTTGGCTTCGGCTTCCATTACGCTGCCGGAGGTGAAAGTCGGTAGCTATGCCTTCCAGCTCGCCGACCGCGCCTACGAGCAGATGCGCAAAAACTACAGCCAGAAGTTCTACGGTAAGGCCTTCTATCGGCAGGTGACGCGCATCGACAACGAGCCCACCGAGATTCAGGAAATGGTGTGGAACGTGAAGTCGAACAACTCCCGCATCGAGGGTACCAGCATTGCGCAGGGGCGCTACGCGGCCAAGCAGGCACTCATGAGCTTTAAGGATTTCTCCTTCTACACCAAGGTGTACGGGCTCTACGATCCGGCCATGGACAGTACTACTTCGTTGTCGCTGCTGAGCCCGAACACGGTAAAGAATTACTACCTGGAGATTGTGGGGATTCTGGAAAGAGGGGAGGGCGGCATCGCGGAAATCTCGTTCGAAACCCGGCCGGAGGTGAAGAATTACTACGCGAAAGGGACGATCTGGATCGACGTGGATACCTATAAAGTAGAGCGCTTCCGCATGACAACCCCGAATTTTTCGGGGCAGTCGAATAATCCGGCATTCAAGTTCAAGGACAAGGAGATGCAGATCGACATGACATTCCAGAACACGCCGGACGCTGCTTCGCCCCTCGATCATATCAAGACGACCCTGAACTTCGTGATTGAGCGGCCCGGCCAGACGCGCACCAAGATGAACGTGTCGGCCTTCACTTTCTTCTACGACACCAACCAGACGCCCACCAACATCGAGTACGCCCGCGCCTCGCGCGACACCAAAGACCTCGACGACATCCGAAGCGTGAAGTACGACCCCGAGTTCTGGGCCAACAACGCTGTAGTAAAGCGCACGCCGGTGGAAGATGAGGTCATTAAATCATTCGAGCAGAAAGGCGCTTTCGGCACCATGCTCCCGCCCAAGCCCGCGAAGGCGCCCACCCGGAAATTGCAGTAGAACATGTAGCGCGAAGCGGGAGCTTGGCTAACGCCTTCCTACGGTTCGCGCTACATTTCTTCAGGGCGCTGAGTTGTATAGGCAGCGGTAGCGTACGAAATTGCGCCTCTATACTTTGTGCTTATGAACTCCTCTCTGGCTTATTTGCTGCTTTTCTTACTGCCACTGAGTGCATTAGCACAGAAAACTTCGGTTACGTCAACCCAGAAGAAGCCCGCAGGAAAGCTAGCTCCTAAGCCGCTGTACCAGGACCCGGTTTATGACGGCGCCGCCGACCCGGTTATTATCTGGAATAAGAAGGCGAAAAAGTGGTTTATGCTCTACACCAATCGCCGGGCAACAGATAGCACCGCCAAAGGCGTGACGTGGGTGCACGGCACGCGCATCGGTATTGCCACCTCGCGCGACGGCGCCCACTGGACCTACCGCGACACGGCCAATATCGACTACCGTCCGAAGGCTGGCTACACGCACTGGGCGCCCGATGTGGTGGAAGATAAAGGCATCTACCACATGTTCCTGACCTACGTGCCGGGCGTGTTCACCGACTGGAATCATCCGCGCAACATCCTGCACCTGACCAGCAAAGACCTGCTCAATTGGCACTACGAAGCCACTTTGCCGCTGGCCAATGACAAGGTCATCGATGCCAGCGTGTATCAGATGGTGAACGGAATGTGGCGCATGTGGTACAACAACGAGAAAGACGGGAAGTCCATCTACTACGCCGACAGCCCCGACCTCTACCATTGGCAGGATAAAGGCCTGGCGCTCAAAGAACGCGGCGAAGGTCCGAAAGTATTCTGGTGGAAGGCGCAGTACTGGATGATTATTGATAAATGGCAGGGCCTGGCAGTGTACAGCTCTACCGACTTGGTCAACTGGAAAGCGCAGCCTGAACGCCTGCTGGAAGCGCCCGGCACCGGCCGCGACGACCAGGCCATCGGCGGCCACTGCGACGTGGTGGTGAGCGGCGACCGGGCCTACCTCTACTACTTCACCCACCCCGGCCGGGCAAAGGCCAAACCCGCCCCCGAAAACAGCACCGCCGCCAAACGGAGCGTGATTCAGGTAACGGAGCTGCGCTACCTGCGGGGAAGAATCACCTGCGACCGGAACGCGCCTACCTACGTGAAGCTGCTGCGCCCGGAGAAGCAGATAAGCGGTTATTAGCCTCAAAATCAAAAAGCTAGGTTGGCGATAAAGGCGAACGAGCAGGATTGGCGCGATTTTGATATAGAAGCGCTCGACATGCTTTATCCTTTATCCCCAGCGATGGAACAAGATTACGACAATCCTATTGCTCGCTTTCAGGTGGGTCAGCCCATCATCTGTGTGAATGCCAAGTGGCCGACGATGGTTGCCACTGCCAACTTACAAGTACCTGCGTCGGGCGCCGTGTACCACATTCGGGCTATCGAGCCAAAACCCTGGGGGTTCGGCTTGCTCCTGGCAGAAATCAGCAACCCTATTATGAAGCTTAGCAGCGGCCGCGTCGCCGAGCCCAGCTTCGACGAAGACCGCTTTATGCCCGTTTTAGATTAGTCTGTATAACCTAGGTTGTATAAACAGTAAATAAAAAGAACATCATTCCGAGGCCACGAGGAATCTCGCGTGCAACGGTAATCCTGATAAGTGGAGTTACTACTGCACGCGAGATTCCTCGTGGCCTCGGAATGACGTTCTTTATAATAGGTTGGTTTAAAACAGACTACGGATTCGTAGACCACATGCCGGCTTCCTTAATGAAGATGCGGCGGTTTAGCTTGAGCTGAGCGATGATGAACTCGGCCAGATCTTCCGGCTGCATCACTTTCTCGGGGTTGCCATCGGTAAGCTTGTTGCTGATAGCTAGCTCCGTAGCTACCGTGCTGGGCGTGAGGGCACTTACGCGGATGTTGTGCTTGCGCACTTCCTGCATCAACGATTCCGTGAGGCCCATAACCGCAAATTTGGAGGCGCTGTAGGCGCTAGTTACGGCCGCGCCACGCTGCCCGGCAGTGGAGGAGATGTTGATGATGTCGCCGGTCTGGCGCTCAATCATCTCCGACAGCACGGCCCGCGTAGCGTAGTACACGCCCATCAGATTCACCTGAATGATCTTCTCCCACTCGGCCGGCTCCATTTCCAGGAACTTGCCGAAGGTGCCGATGCCAGCGTTGTTGATCAGAATATCAATCGGACCTAGGTTCTGCTTGACCTGCTCAACTGCTTGGTTTACAGCTTCTATGTTGGCCACATCAGCCGTTACAATAGCGGCTTTTACTCCTAGCTTTCGTACTTCGTCGGCTACTTCGGTCAGCTGGCTTTCGGTGCGGGCCAGCAGGCCCACGTTCACGCCTTCGGCAGCGAGTGCCAGCGCCACGGCCCGCCCGATGCCTTTGCCGGCGCCCGTTACCAAGGCATTTTTGCCTTTTAGTGATTCCATATTCTGTTTTGGTAAGTCTTAAAACAGGCTTTACAACCTGGTTTGTGCGCGAAGGTTTATCAGGATGTAGCGCGAAGCTCCTGCTTCGCGTATCGTTGAACGACAATCGCTGCTATAACCTAGGTGCAAGTCGTGCAACGATACGCGAAGCAGGAGCTTCGCGCTACATGCTAACGGTGCGCGCTATATTCTTACAAGCCAACGGCGGTTTTCAACGCATCACCTAGGTGCTCGGCCGCGCCGGTGTCGCCGTGCACGATGGCGGAGGCTAGCTTGGGCGCGTACTTCATGGCCACTTTCGCGTTGAAGACCAGCACTTCCGGGTCCGTAAGGGCTTCTATCACCACGGGGCGCGTGGCTTGCAGGGCTTTTTGCCACGCGGCTTCCACCTGATCGGGGCTGTCGATGCTGATACCAATAAAGCCCAGCGACTCCGCATACTCGGCGTATTTGAAATCGGGCAGGTCCTGCGACTCGTGGAACTTAGGCTCGCCCTGCATCAGGCGCTGCTCCCAGCTCACGAAGTTCAGGTCTTTGTTGTTGAGCACCAAGATGATAATCCGAGGGTCGGCCCACTGGCGCCAGTAGCGCTGAATGGTGATAAGCTCCTCATTACCATTCATCTGCATGGCACCATCGCCGGCGAAGGCAATAGCGAGTTTATCGGGGTGCGCAAACTTAGCGGCAATGGCATACGGCACCGCGCAACCCATCGTCGCCAGCGTACCCGACACCGAAAACTTCATACCCGGCCGCATTCGAATGTGTTGCGCCATCCAACTGGAGCTGGAGCCGGAGTCGGCCGCCATGATAATATCATCAGGTAGCAGCGGCGAAAGTTTCTCAAAAACCAACCTAGGGTTAAGCGGATCAGCTTCTTCCGCGGCCGACTTTTCGATCAGCTGCCACCACTCCCGCACATTCGCCTCGATCTGCTCGCGCCACGAGCGGTCTTCTTTGCGTTTTAGCAAGGGCAATAAGGTGCGGAGTGTTTCGGCGCTGTCGCCGGTGAGCGGCACCTCCATCGGGTAGCGAATGCTCAGCATCCGGCCATCAAGGTCAATTTGCACGCCGCGGGCCTGGCCTTCTTTGGGGAGGAATTCGGCGTACGGAAAGCTCGACCCAATCATGAGCAGCGTGTCGCAATTCTGCATCATCTCGTGCGAGGCATTGGTGCCGAAAAAGCCAATGGAGCCGGTTACAAAAGGCAGCTCATCAGCCAGCACCGATTTACCTAGGTAGGCTTTCGCCACACCCGCACCGAGCACATCGGCTACTTGCGTCACTTCCTGCTCAGCATTCTTGGCACCGATGCCGATGAGAATAGCCACCTTCTTGCCGGCGTTCAGCACGTCGGCGGCTCGTTGTAAATCAGCGTCTTGCGGCAGCACGCGGGGCGTTAAGTAGCCAATGCCGGAGTGAATCGTCTGGTGCTCGTGCTTGGGCTCCTCGTAGGTTAGCTCCTGCAAATCGTTGGGCACGATAACGCAGGTAACCGTCCGCTCGGCCTTGGCAATGCGCACAGCCCTATCGACTAGGTGGCGCACCTGGCTAGGTTCGGTGGCCATCTGGATGTATTCGCTGGCTACGTCTTTGAACAACGACATCAGGTCAACTTCCTGCTGGTCGCTGCCACCCAGCGAGGTCCGTGCTTTCTGGCCCACGATGGCCACCACCGGCTGGTGGTCGAGCTTGGCGTCGTACAAACCGTTGAGCAAGTGAATGGCGCCGGGGCCGGAAGTAGCCATGCAAACGCCTACTTCGCCCGTGAATTTTGCGTGAGCACACGCCATGAGCGAGGCCATTTCCTCGTGCCGCACCTGAATAAATTCGACCTTGTCCTTAGCCTTGCGCAAGGCGCCCATTAGGCCATTGATACCATCACCCGGATAGCCAAAGATTCGTTTAACACCCCAATCCGACAATCGCTGAATCAGGAACTCGCTTACCATTTGTGACATGAGAAAAGCGCTTTTGGGAGGTTTTAGTTGAAAGTGGAGGCAGTAGCTGGTTCGCTGTCAGTCAGGTAAGCTACGAACCAGAGCCTACGGCCCAGCCTACGAAGAGTTAGACCAGAAGCTAGGTTATCTTGGCGAAGCTCGACGGTATAGCTTGCCTGCAAAAAGCTATTTGTAACATCTGGTAACCCAAGCATAACCGCCAATCCTACTTTGGGGCGCTACGGATTGACGCCGCCGGCTTACCTTCGCTTATGGCTTATTCTCTTTTGCTGTTCGATTATGATGGTACGCTGTGCGATTCACGCCAGGCCATTTATCACAGCCTTCAACAGTTTTTCCTGACGTACAACCTGCCCACGCCGCCCGAGGCGGATGTTCAGCGCACCGTCGAAATGGGGCTGTCGGCGCCCGTGACGCTGCAAGTGCTACAGCCCACGGCCACGCCCGCGCAAATAATCGAGTGGGTTCCGATCTACCGCGGCATCTATGCCGAGCAGGGCGAGCCTTTGGTGAAGCCGTTTCCGGGTGCCCAGCAGGTGCTGGCTCAGGCCGCCGCGCAAGGCTTTACGCCGGTGGTATTCAGTAACAAAGGCAGCCGCGTGCTGGAAGCTTCGTTGGAACGCTTTGAGATGCTGCCGTTTATATCGTTACTGATCGGCGACGGCAGCTACCCCGATAAACAGCTGGAGCTGAAACCTAGCCCTATGATCTTCCAGCAGATCATCCAGCCGCACTTTCCCGAGGTGCCGCTCGACGAGATACTGATGATTGGCGACACGCAGTCGGACCTGCTGTTTGCCCGCAATTGCGGCATTGATTCGTGCTGGGCCAGCTACGGCATGGGCGATGCCGCCGAGTGTCGGGCGCTTGGGCCAACCTACGAAATCAGTGGGCTGGCCGAACTAGACGCGGTGCTGCAAGGCAAAACGGTTTCGTAGAAACCTAGGTCATGCAACCGCAAGCGCTTGTTAATAAGCCCGTAACGGAGTGGAGTGAGATTGAGGTAGCCACCGTGCGCGGCAAGTCGGCGCTGATTACCTGCAAAAATATTCAGCCGCTCAAGATTCTGAACCCCGGCTCGGTGGCTGCGGGTTGCTACGTCGTGCTGTCGAGCTACGGCGGCGGCATGGTAGCCGGCGACAAAATCTGGCTGCGGCTGCATTGCCAAGCCAATACCCGGCTGTTGCTCAGCACCCAGGCCAATACTAAGATTTTTCGGTCGGTAGATGGCGCCGTGGCCGAGCAGGTGCTGGTAGGCGAGCTGGTCGGCAACGGGCTGGCCGTGGTATTTCCCGACCCGGTTGTGTTGCAGGAAAACAGTCGCTACCGCCAGGTGCAGCACTGGAACCTAGGTCCTGGCTCTTTGCTGCTGGTGGCCGATTGGCTGCACTCTGGCCGCATGGATAGCGGCGAGAAATTCGCGTTCGACTCCTATTGTTCGGAGCTGAAAGTCAGTGTTGCCGGTCGCCCTGTCGTGCTCGACCGGTTCGTATTCAACCCCGACGAGCACATCGCCACGTCGCCGGCCAACTTCGATCAGTACCAAACGGTGTTGTCGCTGTACTTGGTGGGCAACCCGGATGATGCTCGTTTCGTGTTACTTGCGGAAGCCCTCATGGCGCTCAAGATGCCGGAAAGCACCGAGCTGCACTTTCAGATGACGGCCAAAGACTACCTCGTTTCCGTGTCGAAGGTGAAAGAGGGTGTGTACCTGGCTCGCGCTTTGGCCAAGAGCCGACTGGCGCTTGATCCGCTCATTAGCCAGCTTATGCAAGCGCTGGCTCGGGAGGAGTTGTTTGGGTACAATCCTTTGAAAAGGAAGTATTAGCAACGTAGGGAGGAAGCTGGCAAACAGCTTAAGCAAAGCGGAGTGTTGGTAGAGATTCCCGCCCAAAAAGCTAGCGCCAGAACGATGTAGAGACGCAATATTTTGCGTCTCATCGTTGAACGATGGTATTATCTATAGTCTACTAATCACCTAGAATGACCTAGGTAAACAACATCAGCAACGAGAGACGCAAAATATTGCGTCTCTACACTCGCCGACGTTCTAAGCCACTCCCATTCTTGCGCTTCCGGTGTTAAGCTGGGCGAAGGCGATACTTATCTCACGATCAATCTCTTGCGTAATGAGTAGGCGCTCTTCGTGCATGGAGGTGCGGTAGGAGCGAGCCGCGGGAGTTTCCGGCGAGGCTTCCCACTGCGACAGCGCCGTGAGGGTGCCGATGCGCTGGATGGAAAGCGCAATACGGTGGTGAATGGCCTGCCACACGGCCGGTCCTTGCTCCGGTTCGTGTTCCAGGGCCAGTTGCAGATCCAGGATGCGCATGGACACGGCGGCCAGCCGTTGAAGCTCCAACTGATCCTCCGCCGAGAAGGCGCGGGCCTTCTGGTCAATCAGGCACAACACGCCAATGGGCTGGCCGGCCACCGTCTGGAGTGGGTGACCGGCGTAGGCTCTTACGCCGCGTTCTGCCAGCAGCTCGGGGCGTACCCAGGAACAGGGAAAAAGCTGTAGATCAGGGAGAACCGTGGTGCCGGGCTGGTACACTGCGGTGGCGCAGATACATTCTTCGCGAGGAAGCGAAGCGGCCAGGTTCGGCAGCCCGGTGGTGCCGGCATGTATGACGTCATCGGCATCTACCAGGGAGAGAAGCACGGTGGGCGCCAGGAAGATCTTGGCAGTTAAGCGGGCAACCTCCTGATACACTTGCTGGCGGCTCTGCACCATCGCCTGGTAGGGGCGTAAGGCTGATAAGCGCTGCTTCTCAGTGTCGGACGATGAAACTCCTTGCAATAGCATAGGCACGAAATGCAATTTTGCTATTAAAATATGAAAACCTTTTAACAGCTAAGCCCGTATAACGCGCCGCCATTTTCGGATTCATCTGCCACAAAATTCGCGCCTATTACAGATAAGCTCAAGCGCTAAGTGCTTAAAAATGTGTTTACTATATAGTATTATGCAGTAAAAAAGCTCCGTAGAAATAATCTACAGAGCTTATGCTTGGTTCGTTTTGGGACAGGGGTATGCAGGCCTCTTACCGCCTGTCTTCGCGCACCGACTGCAAGGCGCGTTCTTTGGCCGTCTTAATATGGTCGATAATGGCCTCCAGATTGAAGCCGTGCAGGGCGCGGGCAAAGACAAAAGGGCCTTCGCCCCGCATCTTTTTCGAGTCGCGCTCCATCACACCTAAGTCGGCATTGACCATCTCGGCCAAGTCTATCTTGTTGATAACCAACAAATCAGCTTGCGTAATGCCGGGCCCGCCCTTGCGCGGTATCTTGTCGCCGCCCGATACGTCGATGACGTAGATGGAGTAGTCGACCAGCTCGCGGCTGAAGTGCGCGGCCAGGTTGTCGCCCCCGCTTTCCACAAACAGGAAATCGAGTCTATAATTGAAGCGCTGCATGAGGCCTTCCAACGCATCCATATTCAACGAAATATCTTCCCGAATAGCCGCGTGCGGGCAGCCGCCGGTTTCCACGCCCACAATACGGTCTTCACTCAGGGCGCTGTTGCGGATCAAAAATTCGGCGTCTTCGCGGGTGAAGATGTCGTTGGTCACCACACCTAGCTCGTGGTCGTTGCGCATCCGCTCGCACAGGGCTTTCAGCAGCGCCGTTTTGCCGGTGCCCACCGGCCCACCGATACCCACGGTAAAAGCGCGCTTGCGAAAGTTGCGGTAGGAGGGCAGGCGGCGGGTTTCCCGCTCGTTGTAGTCGCCGGGCGACTCCAGCACCTCGTGGGAGTGACCGTGCAGCAGCAAAGCTAGCTTGTCGACAAAAGCCATCTGTCTGAAATTTTGAGTGTTGAGTTTTGAATGTTGAATTGGGCTAAATAGAGCACCGCGCCTTCTGCGTCTCCTCTGCGGCTTCTGCGGGAACCCTCGTCAGAACGTCAGTGAACTGCTTAATTCTGAAAGAGTTTGGAATAAATATCCTCGTGGAAAACCTGCGCTGTATCCAGCAAAAAAGCCGACCTCGAAGCCTCCAGGTACTCTTTGGCAGAATAGCGAGCCAGCAGTTCTTCAAAGATGGAGTAGAAATCGTGCTGCAACTGATGGCCAGCCATTGGCCCCACAAACCCTAGCCGGATGGCCGCGCTGAGCTGGTCGCGCAGGGCCATGTGGAGGAACATGGTTTGCAGATTGGGTACAGAAAAGCCAGCGCGGGTCAGACCCAGGGCAAATACCAGGGTGAAATGTAGCGGTAGCTGTTTGTCTGAAAACCAACCACCTAGGTTCCGTAGCTGCGCCGCGGGGTAAAACGATTCGAGCAGCTTCAGCCAGTTTTTGCCCTGCACAAGACTGGCCCGATGGATCGTCGGCACGAGTAGCATGGCGTCGTACGCTTCCACGATGTCGCGCAGCTCCGGACCTAGGTCGGATGAACCTGGCTTTCCGCACGAATTAATAAACGGCAGCTCCATGCTGGCAACTTGCTGCAAGTAGGAATACAGGTAGTTGCGCAGCCCAAACGGCGTCTTGAGCAAACCAAAGGTGATGCTGCTCTCCAACCCATAGGAATACGCAAACGAGCCCGTCGGAATGGCCGAGTCGACGAGGTGAAGCAGGCGAGCAAATTGGGTCATAAGGCGGTCGTAGCGCGAAGCTCCCGCTTCGCGCATCGTTGAACGACTGAAGCTAGGTGCCGTTCCAACGATTATCGTTCAACGATGCGCGAAGCGGGAGCTTCGCGCTACATTGTTCTAAAACAGATTATACAACTGCCCCAGCGGCAGCTTCGTGGCTGGCTCACAGGTCAGGTGCACGCCGTCGACGGTCACTTTGTACGTCTCCGGGTCAACTTGAATGTTGGGCAAATAGTCATTCAAGGCCATATCCTTCTTTGACACGCTACGGCAGTTTTTAACGCCTACTACTTGCTTCTGCAAGCCATAATGCTGCTGCACGTGTGCCACCGCTGCCTGCGAGACAAAGATCATCGAGGTCTTACCAATCGCTGGCCCAAACGAGCCGAACATGGGCCGCGAAAAGTACGGCTGGGGCGTCGGGATGGAAGCGTTGGCGTCGCCCATTTGCGACTGCACGATGATGCCTCCCTTGATAATCATCTCGGGGCGCGAACCGAAGAAATGCGGTTTCCACAGCACCAGATCGGCTAGCTTACCTAGCTCCACGGAGCCGATTTCCTCCGAAAAGCCATGGGCGCGGGCCGGGTTGATGGTGTACTTCGCCACGTAGCGCTTCACCCGGAAGTTATCGGCTTGGCCGTGGGCATCTTCGGGGAGCAGGCCGCGCTGCTGCCGCATTTTGTGGGCCGTCTGCCAGGTGCGCGTCAGCACTTCGCCCACGCGGCCCATGGCCTGCGAATCGGAGCTGATAATGCTAAGCGCACCTAGGTCGTGCAGAATATCTTCGGCGGCAATCGTCTCGCCGCGGATCCGGCTTTCGGCGAAGGCCACGTCTTCGGGGATGTTGTTGTCGAGGTGGTGACACACCATGAGCATGTCGAGGTGCTCGTCGATGGTGTTCACCGTAAAGGGCCGGGTCGGGTTCGTAGACGACGGAATAACGTTCGGCTCCCCGCAGATTTTGATGATGTCAGGGGCGTGGCCGCCGCCGGCGCCCTCGGTGTGGTAGGCGTGAATCGTGCGGCCTTTGAACGCGGCAGTAGACGTTTCTACAAAGCCGCTTTCGTTCAGCGTATCGGTGTGAATGCACACCTGCACGTCGTACTGGTCGGCGATGGTGAGGCACTGGTCGATGGCTGCGGGCGTGGTGCCCCAGTCTTCGTGCAGCTTGAAACCTAGGGCACCAGCCTCTACCTGCTCAATCAAGCCTTCGGGCTTGGAGCTGTTGCCTTTGCCTAGGAAACCGAAGTTCAACGGGTAGGCTTCCGTGGCCTTCATCATCATCTCGATGTAGAATGCGCCCGGCGTGCAAGTAGTGGCTGTGGTGCCCGCCGCCGGCCCGGTGCCGCCGCCCACCATCGTCGTGACGCCGGAAGCTAGGGCCTCGTTGATCTGCTGCGGACTAATGAAGTGAATGTGGCAGTCGATGCCGCCGGCCGTCAGGATCTGGCCTTCGCCGGCTACCACTTCTGTCGTGACGCCCACCACCATGCCGGGTGTCACGCCGGGCATGATGTGAGGGTTGCCGCCTTTCCCAATCCCGCTGATACGGCCGTTTTTGATGCCAATATCGGCTTTGTAAATGCCAGTATAGTCAATCACTAACGCATTGGTGATGAGCATATCCAGTGCATCGGCCTGCGACACGCCCGCTGCCTGTCCCATGCCGTCGCGCAGAGTTTTGCCGCCTCCGAACTTGCACTCCTCCCCGTAGATGCAGTAGTCTTTTTCGACTGCCACGATCAGGTCGGTGTCGCCGAGGCGCACTTTGTCGCCTACCGTGGGGCCGTACATATCGGCGTAAGCGCGCCGGTCGAGGGGGAGAGACATAGGCAATGTGTTTTCTTTCTGCGTCTGAAAGCAATTAGATGATTGTTCAATTCAGTAATTATAACCGATGTTACGCACTGCATTGGCTGATTGCCTAAAAGAGTTCTTTTCGAAGTAGAAAAAGCCGCTTTCCTGCACGTATGAGCTATGAGTATGTAATATCAGTTAGTAATTTTAATGATCTAAGCTTGCCTATTTTGATAAATTTTGTTATAGATAATATAAAGTATATTAATGATAAAACCTACTATAATAATATTAATTGAATACACAAAAGGATTGTATTCTCCTTGCATACTCGCTTCTTTCATGTTCAATATCCATGGTAGAAAGTCATTTTTAATTGATTTAAATGAAGATGGTTCTAATATCAATCTTTCACAGAGAATGAGTATATTGACCAAGTATAATAACCCAAATCCTAATTGAACTCTTTTTTTGTATAACGCAACCCTAACAAATAGAATTAAAGATAAAAATATTAATAAAGGGCTAAACAAAAAAAATAAAACTTGAACCATAGCCGCGTCTGATATATCAAGCAGAACTGTGTTTAGATCGGTAATCAGCATTGCCTTGTTATTTCAATTAGATGATTGTTTAATTCAATATTTATAATAACTCTATTTAATTCTCTAATTTGGGACTAGCACCACTGAGTCCAGCGAATAGAAGAATCAATCCACAGGCAATGATTGATAGCATCACATATATTAAGCCTAGGTAATTACTTCTTTTTATGTAGCAGAAAACAAAGCCACTGATACATAAGGTAAAAACAGGTAGGCTCCATAAGGCCAAAGCTTCATTTATCTCAAACCAGCGATTAGGTTGTTGTTCAATTCTAGTTAGCCAAGCTAGGATTGGGAGAAAGTAAAAAACGCTTACTGCTAAAACTAGAGGTGTAATCCAGGTGTAGAACGTGCTAATCAGTTTGGATCGGTTCATAACTTGATTAATTATCGAGCTAACTTTTCCATTGCCGCTGCTTTATTCTCCTCTCCCAACTTACCATCAATCAACCCATTCCCACCATACACAATCTTTTCTCCAGCTAGCGCTACCAGCGTCACGCGCTTCCGCTCGCCGGGCTCGAAGCGCACGGCGGTGCCCGCCGGGATATTGAGCCGGAAGCCGTACGCCTTTTCGCGGTCAAATTGCAAGGCTAGGTTCGTCTCGAAGAAGGGGTAGTGCGAGCCAACTTGCACTGGCCGGTCGCCCATGTTGACCACTTCTAGCTCCACGGTGGCGCGGCCTTCGTTCAGGATGATGTCTTCGCTACCGAGCAGGTACTCGCCGGGAGCGGCGTTGATGAAGTTATCGGGTGAGGGCGTCTGCGGCTTTTTGGTGAGGCCGGAGCCGTAGAGAGCTAGCTCGGGCGAGCCTTCTTCGCGGCAAATGGGGTGGTGCACGGTCACGAGCTTGGTGCCGTCGGGGAAGGTGCCTTCTACCTGCACTTCCACCAGCATGTCGGCCACGCCCTCCAGCACATCCTGCCGACCTAGGATCTTCTTGCCTTTGTCCATGAGCACCGCCACCCGCTCGCCGTCGCGGATAAACTCCAGCAGCTGCGTCGCGAGCAGCGCCACGGCTTCGGGGTAGTTTAGCCGCAGGCCGCGGGCATAGCGCTTCTGGGCCACGAAGCCGGCTTGGTGCAGCACGAGTTTGTCGAGGTCTTTGGGCGAGAGATGCATTTTGGAAGTGTTGAGTGGTGAGTTTTAAGTGTTGAATGATAATCAACGAATTCGAAAATGCCTATTTAGAACGTCCTGCTGAGCTGGCCGAAGCATCTCTCCCGCTTCGCCAGAGCGGCGCGGTAAGCTCGTTCAATAGCCCAGGGTTTAAACCCTGGGCTACGGAGCGGAACAAGTTATACAATCAGCAGAGAGGCAATGAAGCGGGAGAGATGCTTCGGCCAGCTCAGCAGGACGTTCTTTAGTAGCCTAGCTTTCAAAACTTAACATTCGCATAGACCATCCAACTGCCGTAGCCGATGCTGAGCAGGGAGGAAATGACAATGACGGTGCTGGTGAGCACCCGGCTGATGCGCATGCGAGGCGTGAAGGGAATATTCATGAGGGCCGCCGCCCCAAACATACCTACCACCGAACCTAGGCCGAAGACTAAAATATAGGCAAGAGCTTGTAGCGGATCAGGTAACTCGCTCATTACCAATAATACTAAAGCTCCGCTGCCTGCCAGTCCGTGCAACAACCCAATGGCGTAGGCAAAGCTGTGCTGGTACTTCACCTGCTGACCTAGGTTGAAGTTGGCTTTGTTTGTGAGGCGCCCGATGCCCATCGTAATCAAAAGCAGGCCTACCGCCGCTTCAAAGTAGCCGCTTTGCAGAAAGGTGACTTTGCCCAGCATGATAATGCCTCCGAAAATCACCAGCGTGGTGGTGTGGCCTAGGCCCCAATACAAGCCATCCTTCACCGCCAGCAGCATGTTGTCGCGCTTGGCGACGAGCTGGCTTACGGCGAGCAAATGATCGGGCTCGAAGGCGTGGCCCATGCCGACTACGAACGCAAATAGAATGGGTAGTAAAGCCTGCATGCAGCGGAAAAAGCGAAAGTCAGTGCGGCTAAATATAGGAGATGTTCGGGCAGAATGGCTGCTATTGAACGAGGTAGGAACGCGCCACGGCGCGTTCGTCAGCTGCGCCGCTGGAACGATGGGCGGACGCTTGCCACGGGTCGTTCAACGATTGAACGCGCCGTGGCGCGTTCCTGCAAACCCAGAAAAAAACAATAAAACAACCTTCAAAAACACGTTAGAGACTGTAGTTGTGTTTCTGGTAAATATCTTAAAAACAAACACTTGCTTAAATAAAAATCCACTTTTGAAATAGTAACAATAAACAGAAATGATTTTCGACTCCAACGCAAACGTGGGTAGTTGCAACACGAAATTCTGCCTCATGTGTGCTGAGGCGCTCAAGAATTCAATCGAAACCCACTGCTCTAGTACAACCGCCCCGACGCTTAGCACCGCTTCAGCTTCGGACCACAGTAACAACCTTCATGATCCTAAATAAATACAGCCGCATCTACACGCAGGACGACAGCCTGCCGGCTTCACAGGCCATGCTCATCGGCTCGGGCCTGTCGGATGACGATCTGCGCAAGCCATTTGTGGGCATTTGCTCCACCGGCTTCGAGGGGAACACCTGCAACATGCACCTCAATGGCCTGGCTGATGATGTGAAAATAGGGGTGGCCGCGCAGGGTTTGGTCGGGCTGCGGTTTAACACGATCGGTGTGAGCGACGGTATTACCAACGGTAATGCGGGTATGCGCTTCTCGCTGGTGTCGAGAGAAATTATTGCCGACTCGATTGAGGCCATGGCCGGCGCGCACTATTACGATGCGCTGGCTTGCGTGGTCGGCTGCGACAAGAACATGCCCGGCGCCCTCATCGCTATGGCTCGCCTCAACCGGCCGGCGCTGATGGTGTATGGTGGCAGTATCCGGGGCGGGGAGTTTAAGGGGCAGAAACTCAACATTGTATCCTGCTTTGAGGCTTACGGTAAGAAAGTAAACGGCCAGATTTCGGACGAAGATTATAAAGGCATCATCCACAACGCTTGCCCTGGTCCGGGGGCATGTGGGGGCATGTACACGGCCAACACCATGGCGGCTGCCATCGAGACCCTAGGTCTGAGCGTACCGGCCTCGTCGTCGTTGCCCGCTGATAGCCCAGCCAAAGTGCAGGAGTGCCTCGATGCCGGCGTGTACCTGCGCCGCTTGTTGGAGCTGGATCTGAAGCCCCGCGACATCCTAACGCGCGAAGCTTTCGAGAATGCCATGGTGGTTATCACCGTGCTCGGCGGCTCGACCAATGCCGTGCTGCACCTCATTGCCATTGCTCACGCGGCTGGTGTGAAACTGACGATGGAGGACTTTCAGGCCGTGAGCAACCGCGTGCCAGTGCTAGCCGACCTCAAGCCCAGCGGCAAGTACCTGATGGAGGATCTGTCGAAAATAGGGGGCGTGCCGGCCGTGCAGCGCACCTTGCTCGACTACGGTCTGCTCAACGGCGACCTAATGACGGTGACCGGTCGCACGCTGGCCGAAAACCTAGCCGACGTAAAGCCCCTTGGTGCTGAGCAAGATTTGCTGCGTCCGCTGGATAACCCAATCAAAGCGGATGGCCACATTCAGATGCTGTATGGCAACCTCGCTACCAAGGGCGGTGTGGCAAAAATCACGGGCAAAGAGGGCTTGCGGTTTGAAGGCCCCGCTATTGTGTTCAACTCGGAAGAAGAACTGAACCAGGGCATTACCGACCACAAGATTCAACCGGGTCAGGTCGTCGTGATTCGCTACGTGGGGCCGAAAGCAGGTCCGGGCATGCCGGAAATGCTGAAGCCAACTTCGGCCATCATGGGCGCCGGCCTCGGCGACAAAGTAGCGCTGATTACCGATGGTCGCTTTTCGGGTGGCACGCACGGCTTCGTGATTGGCCACGTTTGCCCCGAAGCCTACGACGGCGGCGGCCTAGCCCTGGTGCAGGACGGCGACTGGATTATTCTCGACGCGACCGAGAACACCATTAATGTGCAACTCTCCGACGATGAGCTAGCTGAGCGCCGCGCCGCTTGGCAACGTCCGCCGCTGCCGGTGCGGCAGGGCGTGCTGCTCAAGTACATCCGCACCGTGAGCGACGCCAGCCACGGCTGCATTACCGATTTACTCGAAGAAGATTATGTTAACGAAAGAGCAACCATCCCCAACCTTGCTTGAGCAAGCCCCCAAAACCATTTCCGGCGCCGAAGCAACCTTGCTCGCGCTGCTGGAAGAAGGGGTGGACACGATCTTTGGGTATCCGGGTGGGGCCATCATCCCCATCTACGATGCGCTATACGACTTCAAAGAGCAGCTAAACCACGTGCTGGTGCGGCACGAGCAGGGCGGTATTCACGCGGCCCAAGGCTATGCACGTTCGTCGGGTCGGGTAGGGGTGGTATTTGCTACCAGCGGCCCCGGCGCTACGAACTTGGTTACGGGCCTAGCTGACGCTCAGATTGATAGCACGCCGCTGGTATGCATCACAGGGCAGGTGTTCGCGCACCTGCTCGGCACCGATGCGTTCCAGGAGACTGACATCATTAACATCACGACGCCCGTTACGAAGTGGAACTACCAAGTAACGGATGCAAGCGAAATCCCCGAGGCGCTAGCCAAGGCGTTCTACATCGCCCGCAGCGGCCGTCCCGGTCCGGTGCTGATTGATATTACCAAGAACGCCCAGCAGCAGAAGTTTGAGTTTCCGGGCTACACGCCTTGCTCGCACATCCGCAGCTACCGGCCCAAGCCCATCGTGCGACCCGAGTACATTACGCAGGCGGCGGCGCTCATCAACCAAGCCCAGCGGCCGTTTGTGCTGTGGGGTCAGGGCGTTATCCTAGGTGCAGCGGAAAAGGAATTTCAGGCATTTATCGAGAAAAGTGGTATACCGTCGGCTTGGACCATCCTAGGTGATAGCGCTATTCCAAACGACCACCCGCTGAACGTGGGCATGCTCGGCATGCACGGCAACTACGGCCCGAACGTGCTGACCAACGAGTGCGACGTGCTGATTGCCATCGGTATGCGCTTCGATGACCGCGTAACCGGCCGCCTCGATAAGTACGCTAAGCAAGCCCAAATCATCCACCTCGACATCGACCCAACCGAAATCGGGAAGAACGTGGCCGTGACGGTACCAGTGTGGGGCGACTGTAAGGAAACCCTGCCGCTGCTCACCGAGCTGGTCGAAGCCAAAACGCACGACGAATGGCTAGGTCGCTTCCGCGACTACCTAGCGCAGGAAGTGGAAGCTGTCATCCAAGAAGAGCTGTTCCCGACTTCGGAAGAGCTGACCATGGGTGAAATCGTGCAGCAACTCAACGAGTTGACGGGCGGCGAAGCCATCATCGTGACCGATGTAGGCCAGCACCAGATGGTGGCCTGCCGCTACGCCAACTTCAAGAAGACGCGCAGCAACATCACGAGCGGTGGCCTAGGTACCATGGGCTTTGCCCTGCCTGCTGCCATCGGCGCCAAGTTTGGTGCACCCGAGCGCCCAGTAGTTGCCATCATTGGCGACGGTGGTTTCCAGATGACGATTCAGGAGCTAGGTACCATCATGCAAACGGGCGTTGATGTCAAGATCATGATTTTCAACAACCAGTTCCTCGGTATGGTACGCCAGTGGCAGGAGTTGTTCAACGACCGGCGCTACTCCTTCGTGAACATCGCCAGCCCCGACTACGTGACGGTGGCCAGCGGCTACGGCATCGCCGGCCAGCGCGTGGCCGAGCGGGCCGACTTGCGCCCTGCTATTCAGCGCATGCTCGAACACCCCGGCTCGTTCCTACTGGAAGTGATGGTAACTAAGGAGAACAACATCTTTCCGATGGTACCGCAAGGATGCAGCGTAGCGGAAATCCGCCTGCGCTAGAACGGCCCGGTCCGACGCCCTAGGCGTCCGACCGGTTGCCGCTAGAACGACGCGATTGAACTACCCGCTGCACCTAGCTTACGCAGACGTCAGCACACGACAACCGGTCGGACGCCTAGGGCGTCGGACCGGAAAACGACGAAAGACTTTATTGTATATGAGTCATCAACCCATTGACCGGCAAGAATATAACATCACAGCCTACACGGAAAACCAGGTAGGTCTGCTGAACCGCATTGCCATCATTTTCTCCCGCCGCAAGATCAATATTGAAAGCCTGAACGTCTCGCCTTCCGAAATCGAAGGGATTCACCGCTTCAATATTGTGATTCACGAAACGGAGGAGGTCGTCGCGAAGCTAGCCGGGCAGATCGAGAAGCAGGTGGAAGTACTGAAGGTGTACTACAACACCAACGACGACGTGATTTGGCAGGAAATGGCGCTCTATAAAGTGCCTACCGACATCATCGCGGAGAAGGCGTTGGTAGAGCGCCTGTTGCGCGAAAACGGCGCGCGGGCGGTAGTGATTCGCAAGGACTACACGGTGTTCGAAACCACCGGTCACCGCGAGGAAACCGACAACCTTATTAAGGTGCTCCAGCCTTTCGGTCTGATTGAGTTTGTGCGCTCGGCCCGCATTGCCATCATCAAAGGCAGTGAAGGCTTCAATCGCAAGTTGCGCGAGTTCGAACGGACGGAGCCTAGCCCGGAAGTGGCTGAGAACGAGTACCTCAACAGCCGCGACAAAGTATTCACGATGTAACCTGCTGTAGCGCGGACTTTAGCTACGCTGACTTTCAGTTGTAGTTCGCGCTGCTGAAGCAACAACAATCGTTCTGCGCGGACTACAGAGTCCGCGCTACACTGAAAATCAACATTCAACCTTTACCTTTTAACCTTTCCCAATGGCAACCATCAATTTTGGCGGCGTAGAAGAAAACGTAGTTACCCGCGACGAATTCCCTTTAGCAAAAGCGCATGAAGTTCTGAAAGACGAAACGATTGCTGTCATCGGGTACGGTGTACAAGGCCCCGGCCAGGCCCTGAACATGCGTGACAATGGTTTCAATGTGATTGTGGGTCAGCGCAAAGACTCGGCTTCTTGGGAGAAAGCCGTGAGCGACGGCTGGGTGGAAGGCGAAACGCTGTTCTCAATCGAGGAAGCAGCCGACCGCGGCACCATCATCTGCAACCTACTGTCGGATGCCGGCCAAATTGCCCTGTGGCCCACGCTGAAAGAGCGCCTGACCGCTGGCAAAACGCTGTATTTCTCGCACGGCTTCGGCATCACTTTCAACGACCAAACCAACATCATCCCCCCAGCTGATGTAGACGTAATTCTGGTGGCTCCCAAGGGTAGCGGCACTAGCCTGCGTCGTCTGTTCCTAGCTGGCGGTGGCCTGAACTCGTCGTTCGCTATCTTCCAAGATGCTACGGGCAAAGCCTACGAAAAGGCAGTTGCTATGGGCATCGGTGTTGGCTCGGGCTACCTGTTCCAAACCGACTTTAAGAAAGAAGTTTACTCCGACCTGACCGGCGAGCGTGGCGTGCTGATGGGCGCCCTAGCTGGCATCATCGAGGCGCAATACCAAGTATTGCGTCAGCGCGGCCACTCGCCTTCGGAAGCCTTCAACGAAACCGTAGAAGAGCTGACCCAGAGCCTCGTGCCGCTGGTAGGCGAAAACGGCATGGACTGGATGTTCAGCAACTGCTCGGTAACGGCCCAGCGCGGTGCCCTCGACTGGAAAGGTCGTTTCCGTGACGCCACCCTGCCCGTGCTGAATGAGCTGTACGACAGCGTAGCCTCTGGCGAAGAAGCCCGCCGCACCATCGAGCGTGGCTCGACCCCCGGCTACCGCAAAGAGTTGGAAGCCGAACTGAAAGAAGTACGCGACTCTGAGTTGTGGCAGACGGGCGCCACAGTGCGCCAGCTCCGCTCGAAAACGGAGAACGTAGAAGCGTAAGTAGAAGGGGAGCTAGCACTAGAAAGCTAGCTCCCCTCCTTTTTTAAGAAGGAGTTGGGGGTGGTTCAGCTAGAGCTAGTCTTTGTTCAACGACAAGGAACCACCCCCAACCCCTCCTTGAAAAAGGAGGGGAGCTGTTAGTTCTGACCTAGCTTCTTCAAAATAGTAACCCCATGGAAAACGAAGTAGCCCCGGCAACAGCTGCCGTTAGTTTGGAGCAAGTAGAGACGGCAGCGCGGCTGCTAAAAGGCGTCATTTACAAGACGCCTTTGCTGCAAAACCTAGGTCTGTCGCGTACCTACGAGGCCAATGTGTACTTGAAGCGGGAAGACCTGCAAGTGGTGCGTTCCTACAAGATTCGGGGCGCCTACAACAAGATGGCCACGTTGCCACCAATTGCCGGCGCCCGCGAAATTGTGTGCGCTAGCGCCGGCAACCACGCTCAAGGTGTCGCCTATGCCTGTCACTCGCTCCAACTGCCGGGGTATATTTTCATGCCGGCCAACACACCGGCGCAGAAAGTTGACAAAGTTCGGCTGTTCGGCAAAGACCAAGTGGAAGTGGTGCTCACGGGCAATACCTTCGACGAGGCTTTTCAAGCGGCCAAGAAGTTCTGCGACAGTCGCGGCAGCACGTTCATTCATCCCTTCGACGACCCCGCCGTGGTAGCTGGGCAGGCTACGGTAGGGCTGGAGATTTTGAAAATTGCTACCGCGCCGATCGACTACTGCTTCATGCCTATCGGGGGCGGTGGCCTAGCTTCGGGCGTGGCCAGCGTGTTCAAGCAAATGAGCCCGCACACCAAGCTCATCGGGGTGCAGCCGGAAGGCGCGCCTTCCATGCACAAGGCCTACTACGACCGGCAACACGGCGCCCTCACCCAGATCGACAGCTTCGTAGACGGCGCTGCCGTGAAGTGCCCTGGCGTATTGACTTATGAAATCTGCCGTGAACTGCTGGATGAAATCGTGCTGGTGCCGGAAGGCCTTGTTTGCCAGGATCTGCTGAAGCTTTACAATGAGGAAGGCATCGTAGTGGAGCCAGCGGGCGTGCTGAGCATCTCGGCCCTGAGCCAGTACAAAGACGAAATCAAGGGCAAGAATGTGGTGTGCGTGGTGAGTGGCTCCAACAACGATATCACCCGCATGGAGGATATCAAGGAGCGGGCGATGAAGTACCAAGGCTTGAAGCACTACTTCATGGTGACCTTCAACCAGCGCCCCGGTGCTCTGCGCAGCTTCGTGAACAACGTACTTCTGCCTGAAGACGACATCATCCACTTCCAGTATATCAAAAAGAACAACAAGGAGAAAGGCCCTGTTTTCGTAGGTATCGAAGTGAAGCAGCCCGGCGACGTGGAAGGTATTAAAGCGCGGATGCTGGAGGAAGGCTTCTCGTTTGAGTACCTGAACGGTAAACCCGATTTCCTGGCGCTGCTGGTGTAGCTGGCTAGGGCCTGGGCTTAAGTTTGGACAGTCCTGCCGCGCTCAGCGTGGCAGGACTGTTCTTTTTAACCCGATGGAACGCGCCACGGCGCGTTCCATCGTTGAACGATGCGTCGGCGTGGCGGATTGGCGCGGGGCGGGTTCGTTCTGGCGTCAGCAACGACGAACGCGCCGTGGCGCGTTCCTACATGTGCAAATAGCTAGGGCAAACTACTTAGCTTTAAGCTCCACAACCTACCTCTAGCTTACATGAAAAGACTGGTCCTCATTGGGGCACTTGCCAGTTCCTTACTGGCCGCTTGCAATCAGCAAAAACAAGGAGAGAACGGCGCAGCCGACGGTGATGCGAAAGCGCAAAACCTAGGTAAGCTGTTTGATGCTTATTGGGAGAAGCACAACCAGCTCTTCCCCTTCGACGCGACGGCGCAGGGGGATAACCGCTACAACAACCTGCTCCCCAACGACCAGACGCACGCTTTCCGCGATACGCTGCGGGCGTACTATCAAGGCTACCTTGATAAGCTGAATGCCTTCGACCGCAATACTTTATCGGAAAACGACAAGATCAGCTACGATATCTTTCAGTATGAGATGCAAAGCCAACTAGCCGGGCTGAAGCTGAATACCTGGATGATGCCGTTTCAGCAGTTTTGGGGTTTGCCGATTAGCATGGGGCAATATGGCTCGGGTGCCAACATTCAGCCTTTCAAAACGGCTAAAGACTACGAAAACTGGCTAGGTCGGGTGAAGAGCTTCCCGGTGTGGGCCGATTCGGCTATTGCCAACTTCCGCAAGGGCATGGCCGCGGGCGTGGTGCTGCCAAAAACCTTAGTGACGAAGATGATTCCGCAGATGCAGTCTTTCGTCGTGCCGGACCCGACCCAGAGCCTGTTCTACGACCCCATCAAGAACTTTCCCAAGGACATTTCCGCCGATGACCAAAAGCGCCTGACTGATGCTTATAAGCAGGCCATTATGGCGAGTGTGGTGCCCACGTACCAAAAGCTAGGTGCTTTCCTGAAAAACGAGTACTTGCCGAAAAGCCGCACCAGCACGGGCATTGCGGCTATTCCGGGCGGCAAGGAAGACTACATGTATTACGTGAAGTACTATACCACTACTGACAAGACGCCGGAGGAAATCTACGAGACGGGCGAGAAGGAAGTGGCGCGTATCCGGGGCGAGATGGAGAAAGTGAAGGCGCAGGTCGGCTTCAAGGGTGATTTGAAAGCCTTCTTCGAATTTATGAAGAACGACAAGCGCTTTATGCCCTACAAAACGCCGCAGGAGGTGCTCAACGCTTTCGAGGACATCCACAAGCGCATGGAGCCGAACCTAAAAAAGATGTTTGGGCAGGTGCCGAAGACGCCATTTGAGATTCGCCAGACGGAAGCGTTCCGCGCGGCATCGGCGTCGGCGGAGTACAATCAAGGTGCGCCGGACGGCTCACGGCCGGGGATTTTCTACGTGCCGATTCTGGATGCCAAGACATTTAACACGACTTCGGGCATGGAGTCGCTGTTTTTGCACGAAGCCATTCCGGGCCACCACTACCAGATTTCGCTGCAACAGGAAAGCAACGACTTGCCGAAGTTCCGCCGTTTCGGCGGCTACGGCGCCATGGTCGAAGGCTGGGCTTTGTACTGCGAATCGCTGGGCAAAGAGCTAGGTCTGTACACCGACCCGTATCAGTACATGGGCGCGCTCGGCGACGAGATGCACCGCGCCATTCGCTTGGTAGTCGATGTGGGGATGCACACCAAAGGCATGACGCGCGAGCAGGCCATTAAGTACATGATGGACAACGAAGCCATCAGCGAGCAGGGCGCCACGGCCGAGATTGAGCGCTACATGGCCATTCCGGGGCAGGCGCTTTCCTACAAAGTAGGCGCGCTCAAGATTCGGGAATTGCGCAGCAAGTACCAGAAGGAGCTAGGTGCCAACGACCAGGTTCGGCTGCGCGAAAAGTACCGGAATCAGTCAGGTGAACATTTCAGCCTCAGTGCTTTCCATGATGAGATGTTGAAAGACGGGGCTATGCCGCTTTCGGTACTGGAGCGCAAGATGAATACTTGGGAAGTAGGGCAGAAATAGCTTTGTGGTACCGGGCAGACTTAGGTTTCCGCAGAAGGCGCTGGAGGTCCGTTGAACAACTCAGCGCCCTCTGCGCAGACCTCTGCGGGAACCTAGGTCTGCCTTTAAACTGAACCTCTCTATGTTTCGAGTTTATTTCCTGAGCCTGGGTCTGACCTTAGCAGCAGCTTTACCAAATCAAGCCCAAATGGCAACCCCAGCTGCCGCGCCCCTCGACGTAGCCGCCGTGGATGCCGTAGTGGCGCGCACGCTTAAGGCGTTCGATGTGCCGGGCATTGCGGTGGGTGTGGTGAAAGACGGGCAAATAGTGCTGGCCAAAGGCTACGGCGTCCGTTCCCTGAACACGAAAGCGCCAGTAGATGCCAACACGCTGTTCGGCATTGCTTCTAATACCAAAGCCTTTACCGCGGCGGCGCTCGGCTTGCTGGTTGATGAGGGCAAGCTGAACTGGGACGATAAGGTGACGGATTACATCCCCGAGTTCCGGCTCTACGACCCCTACGTGACAGCCGAGTTCACCATCCGCGACCTGCTCACGCACCGTAGCGGCCTAGGTCTGGGCGCGGGCGACCTGATGTTCTTTCCCGACTCAACGGACTTCACCACCAAAGACGTCATTCACAACCTGCGCTACTTCCGGCCGGTGTCGTCGTTTCGCAGCCAGTATGCCTACGACAACAACCTCTACATCGTGGCGGGCGAGATTGTGACGCGAGTAGCCGGGCAACCCTGGGCCGACTTTGTGGAAGCGCGCCTGCTCAAGCCGCTCGGTATGACGCACAGCGCCACCAGCTTTTCGCGGCTGCCCGACGCCAGCAATGTCATTGATGCCCATGCCGTTGCCGATGGCAAGGTGCAGGTGGTGCGCCGCGACCTAGGTACGCTGTGGGCGCCGGCGGCCTGCATGTATTCCAGCGTGGCCGACCTGAGCCTGTGGGCCAAGATGCTGCTCGGCGGACCGGGCGCGCCGCCTTCGCTGCTTAGCGCCAAGGTGCAGCAGGAAATGTGGACGCCCCAAACCATTCTGCCCCTGAGTCCGGCCCCGACGCCCTACAACACGCACTTTTCCGCCTACGGGCTAGGTTTTTTTCTGCGTGACGTGCGCGGCTACAAAGAGGTGTCGCACACGGGCGGCGAAATTGGCATGGTGACCAAGATGACGCTGCTGCCGGAGCTGCACCTGGGCATCATCGTGCTGACCAACCAGGAAGTAGGCGCCGCGTTTACGGCCGTCACGAATGCCATCGAGGACCACTACCTAGGTCTTTCGGGCCTCGACCGGGTGCAGGAAATGGTAGACCGCCGCAAGAGCAGCGAGTCGGATGCGGATAAGGTGCTGGACGCTGTGGGGAAGCAGGTGGCCGTGGCGCAGAAGGCAGCAAAGAAACCTGACTACTCGCCGTATGTTGGCCGCTACCGTGACCCGTGGTTAGGAGAGGTGATTATCTACACGCAGAGCAAGGGTTTGTGGTTGAAGGTATTACGTTCGCCGCGCCTGACGGGGCAGCTGCTGCCCTACCGCGGTAGTACCTACGTAGTGCGTTGGCGCGAGCGAAGCTTCAACGCCGATGCTTACGCCGCCTTTACCCTGGACGAACAGGGCAATGCGACAGGGATGAAAATGAAGCCAATTTCCCCGCTCACTGATTTTAGCTACGATTTTCAAGACTTGGATTTTCAGCGCCTGGCGGCCGATTTAGCACGCTAGCATTTGTCAGGTGTTAGTTGTCAATCTTATATGCCTAAACCTAGGTGTTAGATGGCAACGGTTAACTGTTGACTGATAAGTTGCGTTAAGGGAGTTACTCTTTTCACAAGAACATAACGCTGAATTATATGGCAACTAAATTCTGGCAAGCGGTGGGGCTGGGTGTGCTGGCCGGCATGCGCAGCATGACGGCTCCGGCCCTGCTCAGCCACACGCTGGCAAAGAACCCTTCCAAGAAGCTCCGTAAGTCGCGGTTGGGCTTTCTCCAGTCGCCCACAACGGCTACCGTGCTGAAGGTGATGGCCGGGGGCGAAATGATCGGCGACAAACTGCCCAACGCCCCCGACCGGACGGTGCCGCCCGTGCTGGGCGGCCGAATTTTATCCGGCGCTTTGGTGGGCGGTGCTACCTACAAGGCGGCCGGTGGCAAGCTGTTGCAGGGGGCACTGCTCGGCAGTGCGGCGGCGGTTGCTGCTACGTATGGCATGTTGGCGCTCCGCAAATACCTGGGCAAAGCAACCGGCCTGCCCGATACCGTCTGGGGGCTGACGGAAGATGCTACCACCGTAGGGAGCGGCCTGGCGCTGCTCCAAAACCCACCGTACGGGGCCGATAAGAAAGCCCGGCAAGCCAAGCGCAAAGCAGTGAAGCAAGCTCCGAAGCGGACACGAAATTCGCCGGCTTAAACGTTAGCTCGCTTCTATGACACTGACCAACTCCGAGCTGGCCTTTGTGCTGGGCCGGCTCTTGCTGGGCATCAACTTCCTGGGCCACGGCTTGGTTCGCATTCCGAAGCTAGGTGCCTTTCGCGCCGGGCTGGTGAAGCAGTTTGCCGCCACCTGGCTGCCCACTACGCTCGTCGAATTATTCGCCACGGTGCTGCCGTTTCTGGAGTTCGGAATTGGGTTGCTGCTGGTGCTGGGGCTGTTTACGCGGCCCGTGCTGACGCTCGGCATGTTCCTGCTGATGGCTTTGGTATTTGGCAGCAGTCAGCAGGAAAACTGGGACGCGGTGGGCACGCAGATGGTGTATGGCATCTTCTTTATCCTGCTGCTGCGCCACGCCGAGCACAACCGCTATTGCCTCGATGCGCGGCCAGGGGTGTAGGATAAACAGTTGACTAATAAGCCAGAAAGCCGGCGCAACCTAGGTTGCGCCGGCTTTCTGGCTTATTAAAGAGTAGCGTTGGGCTATTGCTGCGTCGACTGCTGCGCCGGCGATTTCACGTCGTTCTGATTGCCGGAGCCGGTGCCGCCCGTGTTCTTGGAGCTAGGATCGAGCGAGGTGCTGTTGCCCTGCGGCGTCATGGAAGTAGAGCTGTTGCCGCCGGGCGCATTTTCCAGGCCCGCGTCAGCCGAAGTTTGCATGTCGGCGGCCGAGCCTTTGCCGGCTGGCGGCTGCACGTTCTGGCGGTAGTTGATGCTATCGGCGTAAATCTCCATTGTGCGGGCCGGCGGGGCGGCGCTTACGTCAAAATCGTTTACGCGCTGCGGATCGACGCCGGGGGTATAGCGAGAATCGCAGGCAGAAAGCGTGGCCGTAGCACCGAGCAACAAGGCGAGTAGTAGGTTAGGCGTCTGTTTCATTGAGGAGAGCATGGTTGATAAAGGAGGGAGAGCACAAACGCTTGTACGGAAAACTGAGCAAAAAGAGGCAGCGACCTGAATTTTTCCCTCAAACAGTAGGCGTCGCGCCGTACAGCGTCCTGCTTACCTTTGGCTTATGTCGATTTCAGCCCTGATGAACTGGAGCGGAGGCAAAGATTCTGCCCTTGCTCTGTACCACATTCTGCAAGACCCGCATTATGCTGTGGCGCAACTGCTTACCAGCGTAAACGCCCACCACCAACGGGTCTCAATGCACGGCGTGCGTGTGTCGTTGCTGGAAATGCAGGCCCAGCGCATCGGCCTGCCGCTCATACAGCTAGCCCTGCCCGAGATGCCTGCCATGGACGATTACGAGCGCCTGATGACGGCCACGCTGGCGCCCTTGCAGCAGCAAGGCATCACTCATGCCATCTTCGGCGATATTTTCCTGGAAGACCTGCGCACCTACCGCGAACAGCAGCTGGCGAAGCTAGGTATGCAGGCCGTGTTTCCGCTGTGGCAGCGCCCCGGCGCCGACATCCTGCGCGAGTATTTAGACCTAGGTTTTCAGGCGGTAGTAGTGTGCGTGAACGAGCAGCACCTGGATGCCAGCTTCTGCGGCCGCCTGCTCGACCACGACTTTCTGCGCGACCTGCCGTCTGGCGTCGACCCCTGCGGCGAGAACGGCGAGTACCACAGCTTCGTGTTCGATGCGCCGTACTTCAGTGCGCCCATTGCTTTTGAACGAGGCGAATTGGTGCGCCGAATCTACGCATCGCCGACTGGCAGCGCCGCCGAAGCCAATGCGCCCGATCCGTTTGCCGCCGGCTTCTGGTACTGCGACCTGCTGCCAAAAGCATAGCACATCAATAAATCACAGCTTCCAGGTCATTCCGAGGCCGGGCGCGCCTTGCTGCCAAGTAGGCATAATGTTCATGCCGGTGGGCATGAGCGGCTTGCGGCCCCAGCGGTTGCGATGGGTGAGGTAGCCTAGGTGGGCGGAAAGGATGCCAAAGCCGGCACCCGCTACCACGTCGCTTTGCCAGTGCTTGCTGTTGATCATGCGCAAACCGGCCACGCTGGTCGCAATAGCGTAGGCGCCTATGCCATACCACTGGCTTTTATCCCGAAACTCGTTGTGCACGATGCTGGCCGCCAGAAACGCCTGCGCCGTGTGGCCCGACGGAAACGAGAGCATGTCCGAATTGTCGGGGCGCCGAATTTTGGTCAATGACTTCACAATGAAGGTGCTGGAGAGCATGATCAGCTCACTTTTCAACACCACTAAGCCAATGTTAATCTTGTCGTTCTTCGACTCGACGCCAGCTAGCAGCACGCCGCCTAGCTCCAAATACGGCGCAATAATCAGGACGTCATCGAGGTGAGTGCGGAAGGTAGGAAACAGCTTGTGGATGTCTTTATTTGCCTGATAGCTGCTGTAAAAGCCATTGCCGTTGATGCAGGTAGCGCCGTAGGTGATAAGCACCGCCGGCACGATGGTGGCTCTCACCAGCTTGCTCTTGTACCACGGTGCCCGAGCTACGGGCGACGAAATGCCGCTGGGATTCTCGAACTTGTGCGTAGTGTCGGTAGCAGCTGGAACAGTAGGCGTTACCTGGGCTAGGGTGGGGGTGAAAGTAGCTAGCCACAGCGCGGCGCCCACTAAACTCCGGGATAAAAAAGTACGCATAGGTAGAGGTGTTTTCTTCAGAGAAATAAAGACCAATCTGCTGTCACATTCTGGCGTGACAACTCAGATTATCAAGCTTAAACGGGAGTTCCAAAGAAAATCTGCCTTAGTTGAGCTTGTTATTACGTAATTGTTAAGCTGGTATTATACCTAAATAATTGAATTTTAGTTAGTTGCTGGGTTGAAAACTGGTGATAAAATCAACGAAAATTAAGTTTGCCAAACCGAGGTTAGCCGCTACGGCTTCAGAAAGTGCCACTTTATTCACCTGTTGTCTGCATCCTCTGGATTTTGAATACAAAAATGGCTGGACAGCATTGCTGTCCAGCCATTCATTGCACAAGCGGAACCTAGGTCGGCTTACGCCTTGGCTTTCTTCAGGCGTTGCTGCTGAGCAGGATGGTCCTGCGTGGCCAAGGCATAGGTCAGAAGCCCAACCACGCCGATTGTTAGTAGGACGCCAGATAATGGACTAGATACGGGTGGCGGCACGGCTATCACGCCGGTTTCGTCGGCGAGGGCGGGCTGGGGCACATAGCGGCCTTGGGCGGGTTTGGCTTGCTGATCGAAGTGCTGCACGAGCTGGGTGAGCTGGTCGCGCAGCTCCTGGCCGTGCATCGGGATGCCGTGGCCAGTGGCGGCTACTTCGGGCTGCAACGCGGCCAGGGCTTGCACCGAGGCGCGCGCTTGCTCCCAGTCGCAGGTGAAATAAGCGGGTGGCCCATGTACTTCCTGTTTCTGCTGCCACACGGCCATCGCTGATTCCTGCTTGGTCGTTACGAAAGCATCGCCGGCCAGCAAGGTGCGGTCCGACTCGCGGAAGAAGGAAACGTGGCCCGGCGCGTGGCCCGGCGTCGCAATCCAGCGCCAGCCATCCAGGCCGGGCATGGTGCCATCTTCGGGCAGCGGCTTCACCCGGTCACCTAGGTCGATAGGGCTTTTCGGATACAGGAACGACATTGCGGACATCGCGCCGCCGCCCACACTCGGGTCGGGTGGCGGATACGACGAGCGGCCCGTCAGGTAAGGCAGCTCCAGCGGGTGCGCGTACACGGGCACGTCGGGCCAGCGCGCCATCAGCGTGTGCAGGGCGCCAATGTGGTCGAAGTGGCCGTGGGTGAGCCAGATGGCCGCCGGCGGATTGTCTTCCCCAAACAGGAACGCGGCCTTGTCGAGCACTTTCGGAGCCGAGCCCGGCAAGCCGGCATCGACCAGCACCCACGGACCCGCGGGCGCTTCGGGGTCGCGCACATAAAAGAGGTTGACGAACACATTGCGCAGCCCCCATACGCCCGGCACGACGTGGTACAGGGCGGGCGTGCTGCCGCGGGTAGCATGGTTTTGTTCAGACATAGGATCAGGTGTTAGGAAGGAGGTAAGAGTCAGGTAAAGTGTTGAAGCCTGTTGTAAGCGTACCTTGGCTTTTACTGAAGAGTTGGCGAAAAAGGTATTGTCGACCTTGCTCTCTATTGCTGAGGGGCTTGCCGCGCCAGTTCCGTTTCGCAGCTGCACAGCACCTCGCGGGTAGGAGGAACAACCTTGTAATCGGGCAAGGATATTTCCTTCATGTAAATCACGTCGAGGCGGCGCAGAAGCTGATCGGGGTGCTTTTCCTGCCAGATGCGCAATAGGTAGTTGCAGTAATACGGGCGCATGTAGGCATTGGAAACGAACAGGTAATTCTCCGAATACTTGCGCCAGCGGTCGTTCTTAAACAGCGCCATCACCGATTCAGGCTTGTCGTAGGTCACGGTGCGGCCCTTGCGGTTCAGGTCGATGTGCTGGCCGTTCTTGGTGGTGGCGTCCAGAATGTACCAGCCATCATCTTTAAACACGGCCGGCGCAAACATGCCCCAGTGCTGATCGGTGCGAAACAAATAGCCAAACCACCGGATCGGCTCTCTCATGTACCATTCGGGCTTGGCAATGCTGTCGAGGTTCCACCAGCACACGTACACCAGCAAGAGGCTCACAAAGGCTTCGCGCATAATCCGCAGCCGGCGGTTCGTGTGGCTTGAGCGGTGCCAGCTGGCTTCAACCCGAAACTGAAAAGGCAACCGACGCCAATGCTCTAGGCTAGGTCGCCACTGCGCCAGCCGCGGCCCCAGCCGCTGCGCCCGCGTGCGGATGTGCCGGTCGAGCCAGTTCATCGTCCAGGGCGGCAGTAAGCCCAGCACCGAGGCCATGTTGATGAGGTAAAACAAACCCACAAACAGCGTGAGGCTGATACCGATGTGGAAGGAGTAGAGCACGCCCACGAATAGCAGTCGCCACCACTTCACGCCAAACGGGATGAAGAGCACAAAGGGCAGCAGCATCTCGGTGTAGTACGTGGCGAAGGTGAGAAAGCGCATCGTGTTGTAGTGCTGATACAGCAGACGGCCGCCCGGCATCAGCAGCTGGTCGAGGCTGAGCGCGTAGTAAATGGCGGTACCTTCCTTCGACCACTCGGGCGCATTCTTGAGCAATGCCGTACACCAGTACACGAGGCAGAGCTGCACGATGTAGGCCACCGTAGCGGCGCTGAAATACTGGTAGTCGAGCGGCTCTTCCTTGCCCTTGGCATCCAGGGAATACAGGCGGCCCCAGGGCAGAAAAATACCCCAGAACAGCAGCATCCGCATCAGATCGTCGCCGCCCTGTCCGATGAGCGGGTTGCGGTTTTGCAACGACACCAGCAGCAGCCACGAGATGATGGTCATCAGGCGGGTGCGGTACCCGAGCAGCAGCGCCACGGCCGCGGCCGCGGCCAGCAGAAACAGCAGCGCTTCGCCCTGCCACAAGCCCGTGATGGCGTGAAACGAAAACTGATAGGGGTTCCAGCAAAACTGGTAGAGCACATTCAGGGGCAGCACCCCTAGGTTGGCATAGTGCGCTTCCAGATCGGTGCTGCGAATAGCTAGGTCTGTCAGAACAACGGCGGCTACCGCGATACGCATCAGCGCCATGGCCCGCAGATCGAGCACAAACGGACGCCGTAGAAAAGCTAAAAAAGCTAAAATTCGGGGCATAGGCAGCCGCGACGGTAATACGTGGAACAAAAGAAGGCGGAAAAGCAAGTCACTCCGCAAGAATGACCGGCCTTTCCGCCCTCAGACAAGATATTACGGAACGTTGTCCGGAGCAGGCTTAGCGCGTCGTCGAGCCGCTGGTGCTACCCGACGTAGTGCCGCCGCTGGTGCGGGTCGAGCGGGTAGAGCGGGTCTGGGTGCGGCGCGTAGAGCGCGTCGAACTGGTGGTCGAGCCCGAGCTCTGGTCGATGATGCCGTTGGTCGTAGCGCCGGTGGTGCCGGCTGTGGTGCCGCTCGAACCAGCCGTGGTGCCGATTCCAGCCGTAGTGCCGGCCGTGCTACCGAAAGTAGTTGAGCCCGTGCCAGCCGTCGTGCCTACCGTAGTAGCGCCTGCGGTGGTGCCGGCTGTTGTACCAGCCGTGGTGGTGCCGGCCGTAGTCCCGAGGCCACCTGCAGTCGAGCCCGATGTGGAGCCAACCGTAGTGCCGTAGCCCGTAGTAGAGCCTACCGTAGTAGTGCCGCTGGTAGTACCACCCATGGTGCCGGTAGTGCCGGTGGTGGTTTGAGCGAAGCTGTTACCGGCACTGAATACGAAGGCAGTCAGCGCTAGGGTTCCGAATACAAGACGTGTCTTTTTCATGGCAGTTGAAGTTAATGGAAGGAGAGACAGCGCTGATGCGCAAGGGCTTGTACGGAGAACTCAGGATTAGGTATACAAAATCGGTTTAAGACAAATACGGGTTTCTTAAACGAATGTCCTGCACAAGTCAGCAATGCCTAGGTATTTTTACGTACTAAAACAGCTCAGGTCAGTCCCTGGTGTAGGATTGGCCTGAGCTGTTCTGTGTAGCTAAGATGCTAGCTTAAGCAGCGGTTTAGGTGGTGCTGCCGCCGGTGGTAGAGCCAGCCGTAGAACCCGTTGTGCCGCCCGCACCGCCGGTGCTGCCCGCCGTAGAGCCGCCTGTGGTAGCGCCGGTACCGGCTGCTCCCGTAGTAGAAGCATCACCGGCGGTGCTGCCACCTGTGGTAGTGCCGCCAGCCGTCATAGAGCCGCTAGCATCGCTGCCGGCCGTGCTGCCGCCCGTAGACGACATATCTGAAGAGCCCGAGCCGCTCATGGCGCCTCCCGATGAATCGGATGACATAGCGCCGCTGCTGGCGTCGGAAGAGCCGGCGTCAGAAGAACCTTCGGTAGAGCTGCCACTGGTAGAGCCGCCTTCCGAACCGCTATTGTTGCCACCACAGCTGCTCAGAGAAAGCGAGCCGGCCAGCAAAGCAGCCAGGATCATTATTGAATTCTTTTTCATACGAGGTTAAAAGAGGAAAGAATGTTGGTGAATGGGATAGAAGATGAATTCTGTCCGCTTACGTAACAAGTTTAGAATGAGTTAATGACGAGCTTAGAAATACCAAAAAGTAATTCGGGAGACCTAGGTTTAAAGCAAGCTATCCGACGCCGCTCCGTGTGAAGGAGCCCGCTACCGGACAGCTACTAAAAACATAATGTGTGACAATAGCTGCGTTACTTATTAGGTAGTGCCACCGCCACCGCCGCTAGTGGAACTACCGCCGGTTGAGCCGCTCGTGGAGCTACCGCCAGTCGAACCACTGGTCGAACTACCACTGGTCGAACTACCACTGGTGGAGCTGCCGCTGGTGGTACCGCTAGTTGAACTTCCACCAGTTGAGCCACTGGTCGAACTACCACTGGTAGAACCACTGGTCGAACTACCGCTCGTTGAACTGCCACTGGTAGTTCCTGAAGTGGTGCCGCTGGTCGTACCTGAGGTCGTACTTGGCGTGCTGTTATCGTCGTCATCATCGCAGGATACTACGCCTAACGATAAACAGAGTAAGGCGGCTGGTATAGCCGTTAGCCATCTTTTTTTCATGGGGGTGTAAGCTTTTTAGGGTAGTAGTACAATTCCCCGTCTATACGACCTTGCTCACGCTGCGAATGAAGATTGACATAGTGAATAAATACTGAATTTATTCAACGAGTATTTAGTAGATATGCTGATGAATTTTATGGATTAAACTTAAGTTAGTCAATATGTTATATAACATTCTGTGGTATATGTTTGCTGCTTTATAACTTGGTATAGTAATATTGACAAGCTATTCTAGAGGAATGCAAAGCAGACCTGGATAGAAGGCTTCTGATTGAAGCAGCAACAACTGCGCAACAACAATTGCGGCTTGTGCAATGTATTATGGGCAACTGCCCGCTAGCCCAAAACTTCAGCCTGCTATGTCTGCTCAGCCCGCTACTATTCTCTTCGACGGAGTTTGCAACCTGTGCAATGGCTTTGTGCAATTCGTCATCCGCCACGACCCGGCGGGGCGCTTTCACTTTGCTTCTTTGCAATCGGAAGCAGGCCGGGCGCTTCTAGCCGCGCATGGCATCCGGGCAGTAACCACCGACCCCGAGAGTGTGGTGCTGATAATCGGCGGCAAGGCGTATTCACACTCTACGGCCGTGTTGCGCATTATGCGCGGGCTAGGTGGAGCATGGGCATTTCTGTACGTAGGCATGCTGCTCCCGCGCTTTGCCCGCGATGCCGCTTACCGCTTCGTCGCCCGGAATCGTTACCGCTGGTTTGGCCGCGAAGAAGCCTGCCTGTTGCCCACGCCGGCGTTGGCTCAGCGCTTCCTGTAACCTAGGTTGTCGGCGACGCACCTTTCTCTGCCGTGCCAAGCAGCTGCTTCAGCAGCTGCCCCAAGCTAGGTTGCTGCGCGCCCAACACCCCGAAAAAAGTCGCGTCAAATTCCTCCAGCGCCCAGGTTGCCTGCACCAGCATCTTCGTGCCGGCCGGTGTCAGCTCGATGGCTTTGGCCCGTGTATCGTGCTCATGCTCTGTGCGCACCAGCAGGGCTTTGCCTTCCAGGGTGCGCAGTAGCTTGCTGGTCATCATCTTGTCGATGCGGGCGTGCTCGGCCAGCGCCACCTGCGTCACCGGGGCCGACTGCTGCCCCAATTGGTACGCCGAGGCCAGTACCACAAACTGCGCGTGCGTAAGCCCGAACTGGTCCAATGCTTTCTTAATCTCCCGCTGCCAAAGGTTGCTGGCCTGCCACAGCAGAAATCCAGGACTATCATCAGGACTTGCAAACGTGAAAAGCGAGTTGGCAGCAGCCATAGGCGAGTCAGAAATTCAAAAGCCTATTCTACGCAATCCGGTAAAATAAGGGAGCAGCTCTTGGGCGCTGCCGGAAGCCCACGCGCCTGATCCAGGCGTCGCCACGATGTTCTGCCTTGCCTGACGCTAACTCTTAAGCAAACTTTAGGAACCTAGCCAAAACCAGAAGCTAGGTTCCTAAAGTTTGCTCCCGACCTACAACGTGTTGTCTGAATATTTACTTTCGGGTCTTGGCTAACTCCTGCCCGGCACCACAAAGCACAGCAGGCTATTTACTTCGTGACTCGCGAAAGTATCCGGTCTTTGAGGGCCAAAAGCTTCGCAGAGTTTAGTAATCACAAATATAGTAACTACGATTATTATAACAAAAAGCTTCGTTTCTGCGCTTCAGGAGTAGTTATTGTCCATTCATCTTATTTCCTGCTTGCATGAAAGCGCTTCGCCTAGACGGTATCAATCAGCCCTTAACCTTACAAGAAGTGCCCACACCTATACCTGGCTCTGGTGAGGTTCTAGTGCAAATTCACGCGGCAGCCCTCAACCACCGCGACGTCTGGATTCAGAAGGGGCAATACGCTGGTCTGCACTTCCCCTGTATCCTAGGTTCCGACGGTGCCGGTGTCGTAGCGAGCGTAGGCGAAGGCGCCGATGCTGCCCTGCTTGGGCAAGCGGTGCTCATCAACCCAGGTCAGAATTGGGGCGGCAATCCGCGGGCACAAGCCAAAGATTTCACCATTTTGGGGTTGCCGGAACAAGGCACATTTGCCCAGTACGTGCGCGTTCCTGCCCGTCATGTGCGTCCGTTGCCCGCGCATCTGAGCTTCGAGCAGGCCGCCGTTTTGCCCCTGGGCGGTGTCACGGCGTACCGGGCGATCTTCACGCGGGCTGGTCTGCAAGCCGGTGAGCGGGTGCTCATTACGGGTATTGGCGGCGGCGTTGCGCTGTTAGGCTTGCAAATGGCAGTGGCCCGCGGGGCAGAAGTCTGGGTTACGTCGGGCTCAGCCGCCAAGCTGGAAAGCGCCCAAAAGCTAGGTGCCCGGGGAGGCGTCAACTACAAAGACGACAACTGGTCCGACAACCTACTGAGCGAGGTGGGTGCGCCTTTCGACGTGGTTGTGGATAGCGCTGCCGGGCCCGGCTTCAACTCCCTGCTCGATGTAGCTGCGCCCGGTGGCCGTATCGTGTTCTACGGCGCCACCCAAGGCAATATTCCAGAGCTAACAGCCCGTAAAATCTTTTGGAAGCAGCTCTCTGTGCTAGGCTCCACCATGGGCACCGAGCAGGACTTCGCCGATATGGCTCAATTGATCGAGGAAAAGCAGATTGTCCCCGTAATCGATGAAGTATTTCCCTTTGCTGAAGGAGAAGCTGCGATGCGCCGCATGGCCAATGGCGAGCAATTTGGGAAGCTTGTGCTGCGAATTACTGAAGAGGAATAATCGATAAAATTATATTTACCGGGTGGTGAAAAGTGAATCTAAAAGCTAGGTTAGCTGTTACTATAACAGACAAGTTTATACTAGTAGAAGCCCGATAAACTGATGAAAAACCCAGCTGAGTACCTCGAAGGTCAAGTTTTTGAAGCACGTCGTCCGCGTCGGGAGCTACAGCCGGTAGTAGCATACGTCGATGCCTTGCAAGCACTGGAAACGGCTTTGGCTGACGCGGAAAAATACAAGTACTTGCTGATGCGTGCCTTGCGTCGCCACACCGACGACACCGCTGTAGTACCTATGCAAGCCAGCACTGCCGACGCTACCGTACGGCCGCTTTATCCGGATCTGGCTGCCTAATACAACTACTTGGCTTACACTTGCTCAACACGCAGAATAATTAATTCGCTCTGAAGCGAACCCTAGTACGTTCCAACACAAACGGCCTGCTTGTATAGCAGGCCGTTTGTGTTGGAACGTACTAGGGTTTGTACTTAGTTGATAATTAACTTTTGCGTGCTTACAGATTTGTCATTTTTAATAACGACGACATAAACACCTTTTATTAAATGGCCAATATCGAGTTTGTTGGTCTTGCCTCTTAATAAAGAGGTCAGCACTACTTTGCCATTCATATCCTGAATAGCTAGCTCATGTGATGCAGCCTCACTCTCAATTATCAGATAGTTATTCGCTGGATTTGGATAAATAGTAACGGCGGAGTTTTGTTGGCTGGCTTTGTTCTTCAAAACAGATGAAGATTGGTCGAAAGCTATATCCAAGTAGCGCAGCCTATTTTTCAGCCAAGTAGTAGTATACGGTATATCAGCCTCATTATAGGTGAATTCCTGCCAGATAGTGTGTTCTCTTTCATACACATTGTTTTTCAACAGATAATCGTGGTTGGCTTGAAATTTAGCTAGGATATGATCTTCTGTGAGCACTGTAGATCTTAGCTCATCCCACCGGCTATATAATGTTTCATTGAATCCCTTGTAACTGTTGTCTTTCGTTAATCTTTTATAAAGACCGTAGCACAGGATATCATTGGTGATATTTATATATTGGCCTTGCCAATCTGTTCCAAATACGCCGTCCAAATCCCAGGGTACATAATAGTAAGGCTCGCCGGTTTTGTATTTGGCTAGGTATATGTTTTTGCCAGTGTTATCAGTAGCGCGTATTAGATTCAGAAAGATATAATAGTCTACTGCATTTTTAAGATTGAAGCGCTTTTGGTACTGGCTATAAAAATCCTGATTGCTGCTATTTTCAACAAAGCCTACGAAATCGTACAGGTTGGACCAATCAGTTTTTTCTTCAGGGTGTTTATACTCGAAGCCGCCCCAGGTTAGGCTCGTGTTATCAATAGCAGGAAGGCCCGTGAACATAACAGCAGGCCCCCAATCACCGCCCTTGTAAAGTTCTCCTACAATTCCATTATTATATTTTTTTAGCTTTAATTGTTTTCGGTCAATTCGCTCGCTGAGCGCGTAAACGCCTTTATATTCATCATTCAGGAAAAGCTCAACATAGGCCATGTCAATGCCATTTTTAGCGTCTGGCTCTTTATCCTTGTAATAAATCTGATGTATCTCTTGCCATAGCTCATGAGAAGCTTTATTTCGGTTGCGCAACGGCTCATTATACATGGCTTGCAAATTCCACTTATTGTCGTTGCGCAAGTTCAGCAGGCTCATGTCCTGCGTTTCCGCGCCGGTAGTATCCTGCCACAAGCTTAACTCATACGACTTCTTCGGATAAGTCTGCGACCACCCTCCACGTATTTCTATACCTAGGTTGGATTTCGTAACGGCGCCATTGGCTTCAGACATCCGGAATTTAGCGTAGATACTCGGCGAATCTATTATTTCATTCTTGGCATCAATATGAATAATTGGCAGTTCAGTGAAATAAATAGTATAGCTCGAATTATTTAATTCGGCGTGATACGATGATGCCGTGCTTACGCTAACCGGCTGCTCCTGAAGCACATAATATGCGTCAAGGGCAAGGTGGGTTTTTGCAGCAGTAGATGCTGCGTTGATTTCAGAAGCAGATTTGTTGATCAGGATCAGCTTATGTGCTTTATCAATGTGATAAAAGCTAGGTGCAACCGTAATGGTATCACCCGCTGTTGCTTTTGTAGTGGCACAAACAAGCGCAAACACCAGGGAAGCCAGATAGTTAATTTTAGGAGAGAGCCGAAACATAAATTGAGGTAGTGGATTGTGTATGAATCTGTCGTTTAGAAAGGATGCTTGCATGGCGCCCAGCGCCTACATAGCCGGGTGGCGTAAGGCCTACTAATTTGTTAGGCGCAGTAATTGCATCAGGGCAGCCTCTTCGCTGCCCGAAAATTATCGCCCGTAAAAAATAACTTGTAGGAGTGCTGTTAAGCGGGTTCTGTTAGTTGTTCACCAGTATGAGTTGTTGTGCACTAAGCAATAAATAATTGGATAGAGAATAACTGGATAGAGAATCTGCCGAGGTAGAATAGGTATCTGTAAAGCGGGTGCGAATAACGGCTGAAAGATTTAATATAAGCTATTTTATATTAAAATTCTTTAATATATAGTACTTTTCACTGGAATAAATCAATGCGTTTGCTTCATTTTTCCGCCTTGCGGCTGATTTTGGTTGTTTTTCTCTGTAGCACGGCGCTGCGTAGCCACAGTCAGCGGTTTGCCGCCATCGGCGATTATGGCTATGCCGGGCAGCCGGAGAAGGACGTGGCAGACATGGTGAAGGGGTGGGAACCGGAGTTTATCATTACCCTCGGCGACAACAATTACAACGTAGGTGACTCCGCCACCATCGACCAGAATATCGGGCAGTACTACCACAACTATATCTATAAGTATCGGGGACGCTATGGGCCTAGTGCTTCTTTCAACCGTTTCTTCCCGTCGCTTGGCAACCACGATTACTACACCCGCAACGGTGAGGCGTACCGGGACTACTTCACGCTGCCCGGCAATGGACGCTACTATGATTTTGTGCGCGGCGACGTTCACTTGTTCGCCCTCGACAGCGACCCCAAGGAGCCGGATGGCGTTAATGCTACGTCGGTGCAGGCACGGTGGCTGAAAGAAAAGCTAGCTGCTTCTACGGCGCGCTGGAAGGTTGTGTATTTGCACCACGCTCCTTATTCGTCGGGCGCGCACGGCAACACGGAAGAGCTGCAATGGCCCTTCCGCGAGTGGGGCGCCTCGGTCGTACTCGCCGGCCACGACCATCATTATGAGCGCCTGTTAGCCGACGGACTCCTGTATTTTGTCAATGGCTTGGGAGGACGCAGTATCTATGGGGTCAGCAAGCAGCGTGTACCCGAAAGCAAGGCTATTTTCAACGCCGACTACGGTGCCATGCTCATCAATGCTACGCCCGATAGTCTGGCTCTGCAATTCTTCACGCGCAAGAAGACGCTGATTGATTCTTATGTGATCCACCGGGAAATCAGCGCAGCACCAAAGCTATATCCAGTCAGCCCTAATCCGGTGGAAGATGCCGCAATGATCGAGTTTTCCGTCCCTAAGCCGATGGCGGTCCGGCTGCGAATTCTTAATACCCTAGGTCAAGAAGTTCTAAGCTTACACGAAGGCTTGGCAAACACGGGCTGGCATCGGTTTACCTGGCAGCGCAGCGGGTTACCAGCCGGCTTATACTATGTGCAGTTAGTTGGCAAAGGCTTCTCGCAGGTGATGCAAGCGATAGTATTGTAACCTAGGTTTACTCGTAAAGGGAACAGGCCCGTTGAACGCTCAGCTAGCGTTCAACGGGCCTGTTGCTGTTAAAACGAGTTTAAATGTCGCCTAAGGCTTACATATAAGCGCCCGGCACCAGATAATTCTGCACGTAATCCTGAATCCCATCCTCCAAACGGGTGAAAGGCCGGTCGTAGCCGATGCTGCGCAGCTTCTGCATGTCGGCCTCGGTGAAGTACTGATAGGTGTCGCGAATGTCTTCGGGCGTGTCTTTGAAGCGGATGTCGGCCGTGCGGCCCAGGGCGTCGAAGGTGTTCAGCGTCAAATCAAGGAAGGTGCGCGCTTCGCCGGTACCTAGGTTGTAGATGCCCGAATGCTGGCGATTGTGCATCAGGAAGTAGCACACTTCCACCACGTCTTTCACGTACACAAAATCCCGCTTTTGCTCGCCATCGGCGAAGTTGGGATTGTGCGAGCGGAACAGCGTCATCGAGCCTGTGTTGCGAATCTGCTCGAAGGCGTGGAAAATCACGGAAGCCATCCGGCCCTTGTGGTACTCATTCGGCCCGTACACGTTGAAAAACTTCAGCCCCGCCCAGAAAAAAGGTTTTTCAACCTGATTGACTGCCCAGTTGTCAAAGTCGTTTTTCGATTCGCCATAAGGATTTAGCGGCCGTAGCAGCGGCAGCAGCGCATCATCGTCGGAGTAACCTAGGGTGCCCGAGCCGTACGTGGCCGCCGACGAAGCATATACCAGCGGCAGTTGGTATTGGCAGCAAGCCTGCCACATCTGCTTGGAGTAGTTCAAGTTGAGCAGGTCGAATATCTCGTGACTCTGCTCCGTGGTATCGGTGCGGGCACCTAGGTGGAAGATAAACTCCACTTCCTCATGGTTTTGGGCCAGCCAGTCGAAGAACTCATTCCGGTCGACGTAGGCGCGCAGGTGCTTGCCTTTGAGGTTAGCGAGCTTGCGCTCCACGGAGAAATTGTCCACCACCACGATATCATTGAAGTTGGCGGCATTGAGGCGGGTAACAAGGCAGCTGGCAATAAAGCCGGCCGCGCCAGTAACAACGATCATAGAGCAGAGCTGATTTTTGCCTAAAGGTACTTCACCGAAGTCAATGCGCCTCTACGCTACCTAGGTCTTACCTCGACCCTGTCCGGCGCACCGTTCTTTGTATATTTGCGGCGCAAAAAGAATTGATGTGTTCGGGTGCCGCTGAGGTAAACAGCTTGCGTGTCAACGTTTGTTGGCTGCCAGTCTGAATCATTCCGACACGAATCAGCGCATCCGCACATCTGCCAATCAACTCATCAACAATGATCTACGTCAGCCGGCAGGAGCACTTCAATGCCGCTCACAAGCTATATAATCCTAACTGGTCAGAGGAGCGCAACCGGGAGGTTTTCGGCCCTTGCGCCAACGTCAACTGGCACGGCCACAACTACGAGCTGATCGTGACGGTGAAAGGCCAGCCCGACCCCGAAACTGGCTTTGTCGTTGATTTAAAGCAGCTAAGCCAGCTTATTCGGGAGCATATCACCGATCAGGTCGACCACAAAAACCTTAATCTCGACGTGCCCTTCATGCAAGGCAAGCTGGCCAGCACCGAACACTTGGTGGTAGCCTTCTGGGAAATCCTGCAACGCGAGCTACCTAGCATTTCTACCGCCCAGCTCCACTGCATCAAGCTCTACGAAACGCCGCGCAACTTCGTAGAATATTACGGCGAGTAAATCATTGATCATTTATCAATTAACATTTACCAGCTTCTTCACTCATGACGTAAGAACGCTGCTGAAAGTGATCTGATAAATGATAAAGGTTAATTGATAAATGATCAAATGAAGTATTACCTGATTGCAGGGGAGCGTTCCGGCGATTTTCACGCATCGCATCTGATGCACGAGCTACGCCGCGAAGATGCCGCTGCTGAGTTTCGGTGCTGGGGTGGGGATATGATGGCCGCCGCAGGAGGTGAGCTGGTGCACCACTATCAGGAAATGGCCATTATGGGCTTTCTGGAAGCGGCCACCAGCATCCTAAAGTTTCGGCGCTATCTGAAGGAGTGCCAGCGGGACTTACTAGCGTATCGTCCTGACGTGCTTATTCTGGTCGACTATGCCGGTTTTAACCTGCGCGTAGCCAAGTTCGCCAAAGAACACGGTATCAAAGTGTTCTACTATATCTCGCCCAAAATTTGGGCCTGGAATCAGAGCCGCGTGCATAAGGTGAAGGCCTTGGTCGACCGTATGTTCGTGATTCTGCCGTTCGAGTCAGAGTTCTACCAGCGCTTCGGCTACGGCGTCGACTACATCGGCAACCCCACCGCCGACGCAGTAGCGGAGCACAAGGCCAACGACGATTTTCGCACCCGCAATCAGATTCCGGCCGATAAGCCCATCATTGCGGTGTTGCCAGGCTCGCGCAAGCAGGAAATTGAGGCCATGCTCTATGTAATGCTGTCCATTCTGCCGCCTTTTCTGGATTACCAGTTCGTCATTGCGGCCGTTTCCAACTTGGATCCTAACTACTACCAGAACTTCCAGCGCGGCCAGAATATCAGCATCGTTTTCGACGAAACGTTCGATCTGCTCTCGCACGCCGATGCGGCTATGGTCACGAGCGGCACCGCCACACTCGAAACCGCTCTTTTCGGGGTGCCACAAGTGGTTTGCTACCGCACCAGCGCCGTGTCTTATCGGGTAGCTAAGGCGCTTATTAAGGTGCCTTATATTTCGCTGGTGAACCTGATTGCGGGCCGGGAAGTCGTGAAAGAGCTGATTCAGGGCGAGTTCAACGCCCGCAACCTCGTCACGGAGCTTAAGAAGATTACGGTTGATAAGGAATTCATTGCTCAGCAAAAGGCCGGTTACGCTGAACTGCGGGAAAAGCTAGGTCGCCAGAACGCCGCCAAAAAAGCAGCGAAGCTGATGGTAGGGTATTTGACAACGTAACTACATACACATAGACCTAAAAAGGAGCGGGCTGGCAGAATATTCTGCCAGCCCGCTCCTTTTGACTTTGTTAGAGAACTTACGCTGCCCGCAACTGCTTCAACGGCGACTTCTCAAATTTACTCTGTGCATAATCCAAGTCAATCACGAAGTCCTTAACCCCTACTTCAGACGGCATCTCGAACATAGCATCCGTCATGATGCTTTCGCAAATGGAGCGCAAACCGCGGGCACCTAGGCGGTACTCATCGGCTTTCAGAACAATGTATTCCAGCGCTGATTCGGTGAAGGAAAGGTTAATACCTTCCATCTCAAACAGACGCTGGTATTGCTTCACGATAGAGTTCTTCGGCTCCGTCAGGATCTTACGCAGCGTAGCGTGGTCGAGTGGGTTGAGGTGCGTAAGCACGGGCAGGCGGCCAATCAGCTCCGGAATCAACCCGAAAGCCTTCATATCCTGGGCCGTGATGTAGCGCAGGAAGTTCTTGGTGTCAATCTGATCTTCCAGCATCGTCTTGGCAAAGCCCATCGGCTTGGTATTCAGACGGCTCTTGATGATGCGCTCGATACCTACAAAGGCACCACCGCAGATGAAGAGGATGTTTTCCGTATTCACCGCAATCATCTTCTGCTCCGGGTGCTTGCGGCCGCCGTTCGGTGGCACGTTCACTACGGTGCCCTCCAGGAGCTTCAGCATGGCCTGCTGCACACCCTCGCCGCTCACGTCGCGCGTGATGCTCGGGTTGTCGCTCTTGCGCGCAATCTTGTCGATTTCGTCGATGTAAACGATGCCACGCTCTGCGGCTTCCACGTTGTAGTCAGCGGCTTGCAGCAAGCGGGCTAGAATGCTTTCCACGTCTTCGCCTACGTAGCCGGCTTCGGTAAGCACCGTGGCATCGGCAATGCAGAAGGGAACTTGCAGAATATTCGCCAGCATCCGGGTCAGGAACGTTTTGCCGGTACCCGTTTCGCCCACCATGATGATGTTTGATTTCTCAATCACCACATCGTCCTTCATCGGCTTCTGCATCAGGCGCTTGTAGTGGTTGTATACCGCCACCGACATCACCTTTTTAGCCTCATCCTGGCCTACTACATACTGATCAAGGTACTCCTTCATCTCGCGAGGCTTCACGAGGTTGAACTTGGGCGCTTTGGTGTTCGAGCGAATCTTGTTCTCCTCGTTTAATATTTGCTGGGCCTGACCGACGCAACGCTCACAAATGTGGGCGTTGATGCCGGAAATCATGACCGAGACGTCTTTTTTGCTCTTGCCGCAGAAGGAGCACGTGATATCTGCCATTGCTAGGTATCTCTCAGAATAGGGTAGGGGAGCCGCTCTCAAAAGGGAAGCAGCCTCAAAGGTACGAAAACGCAAACGCCGTAGGTAGGCAAAAAGGTTGCCAGCTGCACAGCTTCTATCTAAAAGCAAAAAAGCCCCTGTTTGGTTGCTAAAACCAGACAGAGGCTTTTAAATACTAAACCGTAAGAAGAACCTAGGTCCTGCAACCTAGGTCCAAACGGACCTTACAGCGGCTTGCGCTCCAGTACTTCATCGATCAGGCCGTATTCTTTGGCCTCATCGGCGCGCATCCAGTAGTCGCGCTCCGAGTTGTCGTAGATTTCCTGGTAGGTTTTGCCAGTGTGCTGTGCCAGAATGTCGTACAGCTCTTTCTTCAGCTTCAGGATCTCACGAGCCGTGATTTCAATGTCCGTCGACTGGCCTTGTGCGCCACCCGAAGGCTGGTGAATCATCACACGAGCGTGGGGCAGCGCCGAACGCTTGTCTTTGGCACCACCAGCGAGCAGTACAGCGCCCATCGAAGCAGCCAGACCGGTGCAGATAGTAGCCACATCAGGGTTCACGTACTGCATCGTGTCGTAGATACCTAGGCCTGCATACACTGAGCCGCCGGGCGAGTTGATGTAGAGCAGGATATCTTTCTTCGCATCAGCCGACTCCAGGAACAGGAGCTGAGCGGTGATGATATTGGCAATATAATCGTCTACGGCCGTACCCAGGAACACAATGCGGTCCATGATCAGGCGCGAGAAAACGTCAATCTCAGCAAAGCGCGTGGGGCGTTCCTCGATAACGGAGCGCGTCATGCCCGTAGGCAATATCAAGCCATTACGAGTCTGACCCTCTACGTGTTGAATGTATTGGTCTACGCCCAGTCCGCTAAGACCCTGGCCTTTTACGGCAAACTTGCGGAATTCTTGTTTATTCAGCATGACAGAAAATGTGGGAGAAGTGTTAAGAGCTAAACCGCCGGGCAACAAAAAAGCCCTTGTGGCAAGTAAGGGCTTTTTTGTGGGTTACAAAGTCGAACAGTTAGCTATTAGCTAGCCGCCTGACTCCGGAAGTCCTCAGCCGAAACCGGCTTTTCATTAACAACAACTTTGCCGCGCAGGTTTTCGATTACCTTTTCTGCCAGAATGGCTTCATACTCGTTTACGTAATTTTTGCCGTTCTCCTGACGCAGGTAGTTGTCGGCAAAACTCCGCACCGATTCGCGCAGCTCGTCGGTCATTTCCATGTTGAACTGACCTAGGATCTTCTGCATCGTACGATCAACAATCTCGTCGTTCGATACCTTTAGGCCTTGCTCCTCAACGACTTTGTTGCGGATCATCGACCACTTCAGCTCCCGCTCATAGTCGTCGTAGTGCTCATCAACCTGCTCAGCCGTCAGCTTGCCTTCGTTGGCACGCACCAGCCACTTTTTGAAGAACTCCTTCGGAACCGTGATGTTGGTGTTGTTCACCATCTGGTCCACGATCTGACGGTTCATTAGGCCTTCCGACTCGCGGTCGTAGTTCTCCTGAATCGTCGTGCGGACTTTCTCATCGAAGTCTTCTTTCGAAGTCACGATGTCTTTGCCGAACACTTTATCGAACAGATCCTGGTTGAACTCGGGCGTCGTAGTGCGGTTGATTTTCTCAACCGTCAGCACGTAGTCGCCTTCTACGTTGGCAGCTTCGTCCTTCGACAAGCCCGAGAAGTTAGCAATATCCGAAGCATCACCAGCGAAAGCATCCTTCAGGTCGAAGGTGATAACATCGTTGGGCTTCACGCCGATGAACCGCTCTGCGCCGTTCTTTACTTTGTTGGTTGGCAGCAGCACAACCTGGCCTTCGCCCTCTGCATCAGCCTTTTTCAGCTTACCGTAGAGGTAGTCACCAGCTTCAGATTCTTCCGGGTTGGTGCTTTCGCCAAACTGCCGCGCAATCTGGTCGTGGGTTTCTTCTAGCGTCTTCTCATCAACCGTTACCTGCGAACGGTCTACGGTAATAGACTGATCAGCAGGAAGCTCGAAATCGGGCAGCAAACCTAGCTCGAACTGGAAACTGAAGTCTTTCTGCGTGTCAAAATCAACTTCCGTTGGCAGCGGCAGCGGCTCACCTAGGATTTTGATGTTGTTCTCTTTGATGTACCCATCAACAGACTTACCGAGCAAGCTGTTGATTTCCTCCGCCAAAATCCCTTTGCCATACATCTTGCGCACCAGCGTCACGGGCACTTTGCCGGGGCGGAACCCTTTAATCTGGGCTTTCTTGCTGTACTCCTTCAACTTACTCTCCACGGTAGGCGCGTAGTCAGCTTCCGTCAGGTTTACTGTCAGGATGGCATTAAGTTGATCTTCGTTTTTATCGAGAGTAATGTCCAAAACGAGTGGTCGGTTAAGGGTAAATGAAAGTAGCCTGCGCTTGACCTAGGTCAGATTGCTGCGCCAAAAGCAGACTGTGGGCTAAAAAGAAACCCCCAACGGTTGGGTTGAGGGCTAATTCGATTGTTGGTACTAAATACCAGAGAAAAATAATAAGTGCGGATGGAGGGACTCGAACCCACACGCCTTGCGGCACCAGATCCTAAGTCTGGCACGTCTACCAATTTCGCCACATCCGCTTCAAGGCCAACTGCCTCGGGGCCGCAAAACTACAAAACGAGTTTTAAAATCCAAGCAAGTAATTCAATGTAGTTGCTTAATTGATTCTGTGAAAGATGTAAAGCGTTGATGGATAATTGAATAACTTTTGAATTCCGGGTGAAAAGGCGAGGCGACTAGAAAATGTTAGGTGAATTTCTGTCAAACCTTTTCTAGGCACCCATATGTTATAAACCTGTCAGCAGCCCGGAAAAAGCCCTTAGGCTTCGTACTTTAGCAGATGGTGATTGTGATGCTCTGGTCTTGCCCCGCCTATTATGCCTACTTTGATTGACCCTGAAATAGAACGCAACGAGATTTTGCGGCAGTATCGCCGCTTACTCCGTACCGCGAAGCCTTACCTCTCCGGCAACGACGCCAAGCTGATTAAAAAAGCGTTCAATACGTCGCTGGAGGCGCACAAAGACATGCGCCGCAAGTCGGGCGAGCCTTACATTTTACACCCATTAGCTGTCGCGCAGATAGCGGTAGAAGAAATTGGCCTAGGTACCACCAGCATTGTCTCGGCGCTGCTGCACGATGTGGTGGAGGATACGCCGTGGGAAATTGCAGATGTAGAGCGGGAGTTCGGTCCTAAAGTCGCCCGGATTATCGACGGGTTAACTAAAATTTCCGGCGTATTCGAGTACGGAACTTCAGAGCAAGCCGAGAACTTTCGCAAGATGCTGCTCACGCTTTCGGAAGATGTGCGCGTCATTCTCATTAAGCTAGCTGACCGCCTGCACAACATGCGCACGCTCGACTCGATGCCGCGCCACAAGCAGCTCAAAATTGCTTCCGAAACCATTTATCTTTACGCACCGCTCGCGCACCGCCTAGGTCTGTATGCCATCAAGACGGAGTTGGAGGATCTGTATCTTAAGTACACAGACACAGAAGTATACCAAGAGCTGGTAAATAAGGTGCGCCAGAGCCGCAGTGCCCGCAACCGTTTCATCAAGGATTTTGTGACGCCTATTGATGAAGAGTTGCAGGCGCAAGGTTTCCAGTTTGAAGTAAAAGGGCGGCCTAAGTCCATTTACTCTATTTTGCGCAAAATGCGCAAGCAGAACGTAACCTTCGATGAGGTCTATGATCTATTTGCTATCCGCGTCATCCTCGATGTGCCGCCGGAGCAGGAAAAAGCTGCATGCTGGCAGGTATATTCCATCGTCACCGATTTTTACCAGCCTAATCCTGACCGTTTGCGCGATTGGGTAAGTACGCCGAAAGCTAACGGCTACGAGAGTCTGCATACCACAGTCATGTCGCGCACGGGGCAGTGGGTGGAGGTGCAAATCCGTTCGCGTCGCATGGATGATATTGCCGAAAAAGGCTACGCGGCTCACTGGAAATACAAAGATGCCGGCACGGCACAACCTGAATCAGGTTTAGAAGCCTGGATTGCCAAAGTGCGTGAGATGCTCGAAACCAATAACTCCAGTGCCCTGGAGTTTATGGACGAGTTTCGGCAAAACTTATTCGTTAAGGAGGTTTACGTCTTCACGCCGAAAGGCAAGCTGATCATCCTGCCCGAGCGCTCCACCGCCCTGGATTTTGCCTTTGAGATTCACACGCACATTGGTTTGCAATGCCTAGGTGCCAAGGTGAATCAGAAATTGGAGCCGCTCAGCTACCAATTGCGCAATGGCGACCAGGTCGAGATTATTACTTCTCAGAAGCAGCGCCCTACGGAGGAATGGCTGCAATATGTCATTAGCTCCAAAGCGCGTTCCAAGATCAAAGAGTTCCTGCGCGACGATAAGCGCAGCAAGGCCGAAGATGGGCGCTTCCTGGTAGAAAAACGCTTGCAGCTGCTAGGTGTTGAGTACAATCAGGAAAACCTGAACCGACTGCTCGCGCACTACAACATCTACAACCTGCAGGATTTCTTCTACCGCCTAGCTATCGGGCAGATTGATGGTCGGGAAATCAAGGAGCATCTGTTTGACCCTGCCACGCCCGCACCGCGTCTGCCTTCTCCCTTAGAACCTAGGCCTTTCGATCATGAAGTGCAGAAGATTCGCGGGGTAAATGCCAACATGCTGCTGATCGGGGAGAAGACCGACAAGTTCGATTATACCATTGCACCTTGCTGCAACCCGATTCCCGGCGACGATGTGTTTGGCTTCGAAACGGAGGAGGGCATTGTGATTCACCGTACCTCTTGCCCGAAAGCCGTCGAGCTTATGTCGAACTACGGCAACCGTATCGTGCGAGCTAAGTGGACCGAGCAGCTGGAGCTAGCTTTTCTGGCGGGCATTCGCATCAAAGGCTCCGACCGGGTTGGTTTGGTGAATGATGTCACCCGCATCATCTCCAACAGTCTCAAGGTCAATATGCGCTCCATCACGGTCGACTCCAACGATGGCATGTTTGAAGGCCAGATCGTGGTGTTTGTGCACGATACGACCCACTTACACAAGCTCATCCAGCGGCTTTCGAAGGTGGATGGCGTGTTGCTGGTAGAGCGGTTTGACACCTAAAGTTCTTTTCCGCTCAATAAAGTTTTAAGTAGTACAAAACCCGATAGAAGATAAGAGCGCAGCTAGGTTAAGAACCTAGGTTGAAGCGTACACAGCAGCCGCTGACGTAGTTATAAACTACTAGGGTACTTATCTTTGTTACTCCTTATATATAAGGTTGCAAAATGCTTGATAAAGAAAAGTTTGAGGAAGTGAAGAAAATCTTCACCGCCTACCTTGAGAATAAAGGCTTGCGTAAGACTTCTGAGCGCTACGCCATTTTGGAGGAAATCTACTCTCGTACCGGGCACTTCGACGTAGAAGAGCTATACGCCGGTATGAAAACGCAAGGATTGCAGGTAAGCAGAGCAACGGTCTACAATACGCTGGACTTATTGGTCGAACATGGCTTGGTAAGCAAGCATCAGTTTGGCCGCAACCTAGCTCAGTATGAGAAGTCATACGGCTACCGGCAGCACGACCATGTAATCTGTACAGAGTGCCATAAAGTGGTTGAGTTCTGCGACCCGCGCATTCATGGCATCCAAACAATGGTCGGCGACCTTTTGAATTTCCATATCTTGCACCACTCTTTAAACCTTTACGGCGTATGCGGCGACTGCCGCGCCAAGGCCATTGCCCGCTCTCTGAATGAAAACTGATTCCACCGTCCAAGACGGTATTCTCTTCGTGCGCTTCGCCGGCGACTTAATCGGCAGCCCCGATTCTCAGCAAATCCTTGATACGGTCAACAACCACTTAGGCGAATCTGTCCTGAATTGTGCCATCGACCTATCGAATGTTCGTTACATCAACAGCACTGGAATAGGTGTTCTGGTTTCTCTCCTGACCAAATACCGGAGTCGGGGTGGGGAATTGGTGCTCATCAATCCCGCCGAACACCCACGCAAGATGCTAGCTCTCACCAAACTCAACGCCATCTTTACGATTGCGGACGATGAGGCAGCCGCTGTTGAACAATTAAAAGCCGTAAGCTAATGCCAGTTGACGTACTAGTCGGATTACAGTGGGGAGACGAGGGTAAAGGAAAGATTGTTGACGTATTGGCTCCTACCTATGATGTAGTGGCCCGTTTTCAGGGTGGCCCCAATGCGGGTCATACGCTCACGTTTGGGGGTACAAAACACGTACTTCATCAGGTACCATCCGGTATTTTTCATCCCCACATCATCAATGTAGTCGGCAACGGGGTCGTTCTGGACCCCGTCATCTTTTGGGGTGAGTTGGAGAAGCTTACCGCGCGCAACATTGATTGGGCGCAGAATCTCTATATTTCTAAAAAAGCGCAGCTTATTCTGCCTTCGCACCGTGCCCTCGACCGAATCTCGGAAGAAGCTCGTGGCGGCAGTAAAATAGGCTCCACGCTCAAAGGTATCGGCCCAACTTACCAGGATAAAATTGGTCGAAGCGGCCTTCGAGTAGGCGATATCCTCCTACCTAGCTTCTCCGAGCGTTACGCTGAAGTGGTTGCGCGTCATGCCAAGCTTGCCGCCTTCTATGAGCGCGAGTTGGAAATAGAGGCACTTGAGGAAGAGTTCTTTGCCGCTATAGAAAGGCTGCGTAGCCTTCAACTCACCGATACAGAGTATCTGCTGAACGACATGCTGCGCCAAGGCAAGCGTATTCTAGCAGAAGGTGCGCAAGGATCTTTGCTGGACATTGACTTCGGTACCTATCCTTTTGTCACTTCATCCAGCACGGTTGTCGCTGGTGCTTGTACCGGCCTAGGTATAGCCCCACGGCACATAGATAAAGTATACGGCATTAGCAAAGCTTACTGCACCCGCGTAGGGAGCGGTCCTTTCCCCACCGAGCTTTCCGATGAGGTAGGAGAGAAGATCAGGCAGGCAGGTCGGGAGTTTGGCTCCACAACAGGCCGTCCTCGTCGTTGTGGCTGGATTGATTTACCCTCTCTTCGCTATAGTATTATGCTGAATGGTGTAACAGAATTACACCTGATGAAAGCGGATGTCTTGGATGAGTTTGACGAGATTAAAGTCTGTACCCACTATCTCACCGCTGATGGACAGCAAACCAATCAGTTTTTAGATGGTGATGACCTGCAAAGTGCCACTCCTGTATACGTCACATTGCCTGGTTGGCACACCGACCTGCAAAGTGTCACAGATGTGAATGCTCTGCCAACTGAACTACAATCGTATGTTCAATACTTGGAAGAACAGTTAGAAGTCCCTGTCCGCATTGTAAGTGTTGGTCCTGATCGAACTAGTACCCTTCATCTAAACTAAAGTGAATTGGAACTGAACAGATGGTGTGTAGATCACAACGCATTGTCTGTTCAGCTCTAATCCAAGACAAGACTTTAGAGAAGAAAGAGTAACGTAGATTGAAATAAAATTTGTTTGTTTTTGGTTTTCACTATCTAATGCCTACTTTTGCACTCCCAAACTGAAACGCGGTGAGGGAACAGGCAAGGGTATTGGCTGCCACTGGCACCTAGACTCTCAAAAAAGTTTTCTGTGTACTTGACACGAGGCAAAAGCCGGTAGTATCTTTGCAGCCCGCTTCGAGTGGAAGGGGGGTAGAAGACGAAGGAGAAAAAAAGTTTTACTGCTTGGTTGTTTTTCTAACTAAGTTTTGTACCTTTGCACTCCCAAAACGAACCAAGGCTTCAAACGGAAGCAAAAAAGGAGGGAGTAGC